>NZ_JBXAKK010000001.1:0-5460000 GCF_058798255.1 Pseudomonas sp. GW823-FHT01D03 | reverse complement strand
TGACTGGAGGACCGAACCGACTACCGTTGAAAAGTTAGCGGATGACCTGTGGATCGGAGTGAAAGGCTAATCAAGCTCGGAGATAGCTGGTTCTCCTCGAAAGCTATTTAGGTAGCGCCTCATGTATCACTGTAGGGGGTAGAGCACTGTTTCGGCTAGGGGGTCATCCCGACTTACCAAACCGATGCAAACTCCGAATACCTACAAGTGCCGAGCATGGGAGACACACGGCGGGTGCTAACGTCCGTCGTGAAAAGGGAAACAACCCAGACCGTCAGCTAAGGTCCCAAAGTTATGGTTAAGTGGGAAACGATGTGGGAAGGCTTAGACAGCTAGGAGGTTGGCTTAGAAGCAGCCACCCTTTAAAGAAAGCGTAATAGCTCACTAGTCGAGTCGGCCTGCGCGGAAGATGTAACGGGGCTCAAACCATACACCGAAGCTACGGGTATCACGCAAGTGATGCGGTAGAGGAGCGTTCTGTAAGCCTGTGAAGGTGAGTTGAGAAGCTTGCTGGAGGTATCAGAAGTGCGAATGCTGACATGAGTAACGACAATGGGTGTGAAAAACACCCACGCCGAAAGACCAAGGTTTCCTGCGCAACGTTAATCGACGCAGGGTTAGTCGGTCCCTAAGGCGAGGCTGAAAAGCGTAGTCGATGGAAAACAGGTTAATATTCCTGTACTTCTGGTTATTGCGATGGAGGGACGGAGAAGGCTAGGCCAGCTTGGCGTTGGTTGTCCAAGTTTAAGGTGGTAGGCTGAGATCTTAGGTAAATCCGGGATCTTAAGGCCGAGAGCTGATGACGAGTTACCCTTTGGGTGACGAAGTGGTTGATGCCATGCTTCCAAGAAAAGCTTCTAAGCTTCAGATAACCAGGAACCGTACCCCAAACCGACACAGGTGGTTGGGTAGAGAATACCAAGGCGCTTGAGAGAACTCGGGTGAAGGAACTAGGCAAAATGGCACCGTAACTTCGGGAGAAGGTGCGCCGGTGAGGGTGAAGGACTTGCTCCGTAAGCTCATGCCGGTCGAAGATACCAGGCCGCTGCGACTGTTTATTAAAAACACAGCACTCTGCAAACACGAAAGTGGACGTATAGGGTGTGACGCCTGCCCGGTGCCGGAAGGTTAATTGATGGGGTTAGCTAACGCGAAGCTCTTGATCGAAGCCCCGGTAAACGGCGGCCGTAACTATAACGGTCCTAAGGTAGCGAAATTCCTTGTCGGGTAAGTTCCGACCTGCACGAATGGCGTAACGATGGCGGCGCTGTCTCCACCCGAGACTCAGTGAAATTGAAATCGCTGTGAAGATGCAGTGTATCCGCGGCTAGACGGAAAGACCCCGTGAACCTTTACTATAGCTTTGCACTGGACTTTGAATTTGCTTGTGTAGGATAGGTGGGAGGCTTTGAAGCGTGGACGCCAGTTCGCGTGGAGCCATCCTTGAAATACCACCCTGGCAACTTTGAGGTTCTAACTCAGGTCCGTTATCCGGATCGAGGACAGTGTATGGTGGGTAGTTTGACTGGGGCGGTCTCCTCCTAAAGAGTAACGGAGGAGTACGAAGGTGCGCTCAGACCGGTCGGAAATCGGTCGTAGAGTATAAAGGCAAAAGCGCGCTTGACTGCGAGACAGACACGTCGAGCAGGTACGAAAGTAGGTCTTAGTGATCCGGTGGTTCTGTATGGAAGGGCCATCGCTCAACGGATAAAAGGTACTCCGGGGATAACAGGCTGATACCGCCCAAGAGTTCATATCGACGGCGGTGTTTGGCACCTCGATGTCGGCTCATCACATCCTGGGGCTGAAGCCGGTCCCAAGGGTATGGCTGTTCGCCATTTAAAGTGGTACGCGAGCTGGGTTTAGAACGTCGTGAGACAGTTCGGTCCCTATCTGCCGTGGACGTTTGAGATTTGAGAGGGGCTGCTCCTAGTACGAGAGGACCGGAGTGGACGAACCTCTGGTGTTCCGGTTGTCACGCCAGTGGCATTGCCGGGTAGCTATGTTCGGGAAAGATAACCGCTGAAAGCATCTAAGCGGGAAACTTGCCTCAAGATGAGATCTCACTGGAACCTTGAGTTCCCTGAAGGGCCGTCGAAGACTACGACGTTGATAGGTTGGGTGTGTAAGCGCTGTGAGGCGTTGAGCTAACCAATACTAATTGCCCGTGAGGCTTGACCATATAACACCCAAGCAATCTGAATGCTCGAAAGAGACCAGATTGCGGTGTGTGAAGACGCAATGAACCGAAAGTTCGCGCTGCTCACAAACACCTGTATCACATACCCGATTTGCTGAAGCGAGGCCAACCGGTCACGAGTCAGTACCCGAATTTCTTGACGACCATAGAGCGTTGGAACCACCTGATCCCATCCCGAACTCAGAAGTGAAACGATGCATCGCCGATGGTAGTGTGGGGTTTCCCCATGTGAGAGTAGGTCATCGTCAAGATTAAATTCCGAAACCCCAATTGCGAAAGCAGTTGGGGTTTTGTTTTGCCCGCAGGAAAGTGGTGTGCTTGATTTCTATGCAATCGCCCGGCTCATGGCTATTATTCGGGCCTCATTGTGAGGCGAGACCTGCATGCTGACGTTGTTGAATCTATTAAAGGATGGTCGATTCCATTCCGGCGAGGCTCTGGGGGTTGCCCTGGGAATCAGTCGAAGTGCGGTGTGGAAACAGCTTCAGCATCTTGAGGCTGAACTCGGATTATCCATTAACAAAGTCCGGGGCAGAGGCTATCAACTGGCCGCGCCCTTGACGCTGCTCGACCCCCTCAAGATTGGTGCCTTGACGCTGGTTTGGCCGATGTCAGTCTTTGATTCCATTGATTCCACCAATGCAGAGGCGCTGCGCGCGATCGGTCAAGGTCGAGCAGCGCCGTTTCTGGTATTGGCGGAGCGACAGATTTCCGGTCGTGGTCGGCGGGGGCGTAAGTGGATAAGCCCTTTCGCTGAAAATCTGTATTACAGCCTGGTCTTACGCATCGAGGGTGGCATGCGCCAGCTTGAGGGCTTGAGTCTAGTGGTTGGTTTAGCGGTTATGCATGCCCTGCGAAAGCAGGGAGTGTCGAGCGCTGGATTGAAGTGGCCAAACGATGTGCTAGTCGGAAACAAGAAAATCGCCGGTATCCTTCTTGAGTTAGTAGGGGATCCGGCAGATGTTTGCCATGTGGTGCTTGGTATAGGCATTAATGTGAACATGCAGGTTGCTGAGGAAGTTGACCAGCAATGGACGTCGATTCGGCTCGAGACGGGCAAAAACTGCGATCGCAACATCTTGGTGGCTGAGCTGAGCGAGCAACTGCGGGGCTACATCCAACGTCATCAGGTCCATGGATTCTCTGCGTTCCAGGAGGAGTGGGAAAAGGATCACATGTGGCAAGGTCGCCCGGTTTCTTTGGTTGCGGGCGTTAGTCATATAGAAGGCGTAGTGCTTGGCATTGATAGCCAGGGTGCGCTGCGCTTGAAGGTGGACGGTGTGGAAAGGGTATTTAGTGGTGGTGAGCTCAGCCTGAGGTTGCGTGATGATTCTTGAGCTCGACTGTGGGAATAGCTTTATCAAGTGGCGTGTATTGAATACGGCTGCTGGCGGTCTTTTCGCTGAAGGTGTTGTCGACTCGGATCAGGCTCTGGTGGATAGCTTGTGCGCATTTGACAGCCTGTCGTTGCGTAAATGTCGGTTGGTCAGCGTAAGAACCAGCGAAGAAACTGCTGCGCTCACCCGAATTCTCGAGCAGACGTTCGGCGTCTCGGTCGTGTGCGCCAAATCGGCCAGTGAAATGTCTGGCGTCAGGAATGGCTATGACGACTATGAACGCTTGGGGCTGGATCGCTGGTTGGCGATGCTTGGTGGTTTTCATTTGGCTGCAGGCGCCTGCCTGATTCTGGATTTCGGCACTGCTGTGACGGCCGATTTTATTAATGCCGAAGGAGAGCACCTTGGAGGATTCATTTGCCCAGGGATGCCCTTGATGCGTAACCAATTACGTACACATACCCGGAAAATCCGTTATGGGGATTTGGCTGCCGAAAAAGCGCTGACGAGCCATGCTCCGGGGCGCAGTACAGTCGAGGCGGTGGAGCGAGGGTGCTCTTTAATGTTGAGAGGTTTCGTTCTGACCCAGATGGAAATGGCTCGATCCTATTGGGGGGAGCGCTTTGCTGTCTTTATTACCGGTGGCGATGCTGGATTGGTGGCGGACGTCGTGCCCGATGCACGGGTCGTCCCTGACCTGGTATTTGTAGGGTTGGCGATGGCGTGTCCTTTGACTTGAGGTTTGTATGCGTTGGTTGTTCCTGCTGCTCGTTGTTCTCAATGTTTTCTATTACGTCTGGCATCAGCAGGAAGCGCCTTTGCGTGCAAAAGATGTCACGCCCCTCAATATGTACCGCGGGGGCCAGCAAGATATTCGCTTATTGAGTGAGGCGACTGGTGACTCTGGAGGAGGGCAGGGCGCGCGCCGTGCCGGACAGGAGTGTCTGTTTTTGGGTGGTTTGCCTCAAGAAGGCAGCATTTCCGAGCTACAGATGCGTCTAGCGGCCATGAGTGTGAAGGTTCAGGCATCACAAAAGGATCTTCCCGAACCTGGTTATTGGTTGCGCATTGCGCCCGAGAGCCAGCGTTTATTGGGGGATGTGCAGTTGCAGAACCTTTCCAAGGAATTCAATGAGTTAAAACATAAAATAATGCTGTGTGAGGGGGTTGCACCGCTGGAATAGTTTGCATAGAATGGCGCCCGCTCCACAGCGAACACCTAAACAGGTTGTCAAAGTGGAACGGTGTCAACGCAGCTAACCTCAGGTTTTTAATGAGAAAATGCTTGACAGAAGGTCGGCATAGTATAGAATGCCGGCTCGCTTAGGAGGGGTTCCCGAGCGGCCAAAGGGATCAGACTGTAAATCTGACGTCTACGACTTCGAAGGTTCGAATCCTTCCCCCTCCACCATTTTTAGCGTGAGCTGCAAGCTCCGCGGGTATAGTTTAGTGGTAGAACCTCAGCCTTCCAAGCTGATGATGCGGGTTCGATTCCCGCTACCCGCTCCAAGTTTGCAGGTTGTGCAAAGTGTTTCGCTCTTGTAGCTCAGTTGGTAGAGCACACCCTTGGTAAGGGTGAGGTCAGCGGTTCAAATCCGCTCAAGAGCTCCATATAACAAGGCAGATATGAAAATATCTGCCTTTGTTTTAATGGTAGATATCGTTCGTCTAATTCTTCTGTTGAGGGTGTTATCGATGGCTAAGGAAAAATTTGATCGTTCCCTGCCCCACGTCAACGTAGGGACCATTGGTCACGTTGACCACGGTAAAACCACTCTGACCGCTGCTCTGACTCGCGTCTGCTCCGAAGTTTTCGGTTCGGCCGTAGTTGAATTCGACAAGATCGACAGCGCTCCAGAAGAAAAAGCTCGCGGTATCACCATCAACACCGCTCACGTTGAGTACAACTCGACTATTCGTCACTACGCTCACGTTGACTGCCCAGGTCACGCTGACTACGTGAAGAACATGATCACCGGTGCTGCCCAGATGGACGGCGCGATCCTGGTTTGCTCGGCCGCTGATGGTCCGATGCCACAAACCCGTGAGCACATCCTGCTGTCCCGTCAGGTAGGCGTTCCGTACATCGTGGTTTTCCTGAACAAGGCTGACCTGGTAGACGACGCTGAGCTGCTGGAACTGGTTGAGATGGAAGTTCGCGACCTGCTGTCCACTTATGACTTCCCAGGCGACGACACTCCGATCATCATCGGTTCGGCTCGTATGGCGCTGGAAGGCAAAGACGACAACGAAATGGGCACCACTGCCGTTCGTAAACTGGTTGAAACTCTGGATACCTACATCCCAGAACCAGTTCGTATGATCGACAAGCCATTCCTGATGCCAATCGAAGACGTATTCTCGATCTCGGGTCGCGGTACTGTTGTGACTGGTCGTATCGAGCGCGGTATCGTTCGCGTTCAAGATGCACTGGAAAT
This sequence comes from Pseudomonas sp. GW823-FHT01D03, assembly GCF_058798255.1. Classification (NCBI taxonomy): domain Bacteria; kingdom Pseudomonadati; phylum Pseudomonadota; class Gammaproteobacteria; order Pseudomonadales; family Pseudomonadaceae; genus Pseudomonas; species Pseudomonas sp. GW823-FHT01D03. Next base: position 5,454,025 of record NZ_JBXAKK010000001.1, on the reverse strand, counting down.
CGTTGGTCTGCGTGACACCACCACCACCACCTGCACCGGTGTTGAGATGTTCCGCAAGCTGCTCGACGAAGGTCGTGCTGGCGAGAACTGCGGCGTTCTGCTGCGTGGTACCAAGCGTGACGACGTTGAGCGTGGTCAGGTTCTGGTTAAGCCAGGTTCGGTTAAGCCGCACACCAAGTTCACCGCAGAAGTTTACGTTCTGAGCAAGGAAGAAGGCGGTCGTCACACTCCGTTCTTCAAAGGCTACCGTCCACAGTTCTACTTCCGTACTACTGACGTGACTGGTAACTGCGAGCTGCCAGAAGGCGTTGAAATGGTAATGCCAGGTGACAACATTCAGATGACTGTTACCCTGATCAAAACCATCGCGATGGAAGACGGTCTGCGTTTCGCTATCCGTGAAGGCGGTCGTACCGTCGGCGCTGGCGTCGTAGCCAAAATCATCGAATAAGCGGTTGTAATGTATTTTTCGGGCCGGCATAATGGTCGGCCTGATTTTGTTTTAGGTCAGTAGCTCAATTGGCAGAGCGACGGTCTCCAAAACCGTAGGTTGGGGGTTCGATTCCCTCCTGACCTGCCAGATTCACTCGGTGTGTCTGGCTTTCTTTTCACAGGATCTTCATAGATGACTCCTAAGGCTGAAGCTCAAGGCTCTCGCTTCGATCTGCTCAAGTGGCTTGTGGTAGCCGCTTTGGTGATTGTCGGCGTTGTTGGCAATCAGTATTACGCTGCTTCGCCGATCCTGTACCGTGTACTCGCTTTGCTCGTGATTGCTGCTGTAGCTGCCTTTGTAGGCCTGCAGACTGCAAAGGGTAAGTCGTTCTTTGTACTGGTTAAGGAAGCTCGCACCGAGATTCGTAAAGTCGTATGGCCAACTCGCCAGGAAACCACGCAGACAACGTTGATTGTTGTTGCTGTGGTTATCGTTATGGCGTTGCTGTTGTGGGGTGTTGATTCCCTGCTCGGCTGGCTTGTTTCCTTGATTGTCGGCTAAGGGTGTCCCGTGGCTAAGCGTTGGTACGTTGTGCATGCTTACTCGGGTTACGAGAAGCATGTCATGCGCTCGCTGATTGAGCGCGTAAAGCTGGCTGGCATGGAAGATGGCTTCGGCGAAATTCTGGTTCCCACTGAAGAAGTGGTTGAAATGCGTAATGGCCAGAAGCGCAAAAGCGAACGTAAGTTCTTCCCAGGCTATGTGCTGGTACAGATGGATATGAACGAGGGTACTTGGCACTTGGTCAAGGATACTCCTCGGGTGATGGGCTTCATTGGCGGTACCGCCGACAAGCCTGCTCCAATCACCGACAAAGAGGCGGAAGCCATTCTGCGTCGAGTGGCTGATGGTAGCGACAAGCCGAAGCCGAAGACTCTGTTTGAGCCGGGTGAGGTGGTTCGTGTTACTGACGGTCCATTCGCTGACTTTAACGGCACTGTCGAAGAAGTTAACTACGAAAAGAGCCGTGTCCAGGTGGCAGTGCTTATTTTCGGACGCTCTACCCCGGTAGAGTTGGAGTTCAGTCAGGTCGAAAAGGTCTAACTGAACAAGCATCCCAACCCCGCAGCCCTAGGCTGTGGGGTTTTGTCGTCACTGGGATAAACGCGCAAGTAACCGGGGAGCCTTTCGAGGCGTTCGAACCCGTAATTGGAGTGCCTCATGGCCAAGAAGATTACCGCTTACATCAAGCTGCAAGTGAAGGCCGCTCAGGCTAACCCAAGCCCACCTGTTGGTCCTGCTCTGGGTCAGCACGGCGTGAACATCATGGAATTCTGCAAGGCTTTCAACGCCCGTACTCAGGGTCTTGAAGCAGGTCTGCCGACTCCAGTGATCATCACTGTCTACAGCGACCGTAGCTTTACTTTCGAAACCAAATCCACCCCTGCTTCGGTTCTGCTGAAGAAGGCGGCCGGTCTGACCAGCGGTTCCGCTCGTCCGAACACCGTTAAGGTTGGCACTGTTACCCGTGCTCAGCTGGAAGAAATCGCGAAAACCAAAAACGCGGATCTGACTGCAGCTGATATGGATGCAGCCGTGCGTACTATCGCCGGTTCTGCTCGTAGCATGGGCCTTAACGTGGAGGGTGTGTAATGGCTAAGCTGACCAAGCGTCAAAAGGCTATCGCCGGCAAAATCGAAGCAGGCAAGGCCTACAACATTGTAGACGCTGCTGCTCTGCTGGCTGAGCTGTCGACTGTCAAGTTCAGCGAGTCGTTCGACGTTGCTGTGAACCTGGGTGTAGATCCGCGTAAATCCGACCAGGTTGTTCGTAGCGCCACTGTGCTGCCACACGGCACTGGCAAGACCGTTCGCGTTGCTGTGTTCACCCAGGGTCCAGCTGCTGAGGCCGCTCTGGCTGCCGGCGCTGACCGTGTAGGTATGGACGACCTGGCTGCCGAAATGAAAGGCGGCGACCTGAACTATGACGTAGTGATCGCATCCCCGGATGCCATGCGCGTTGTAGGTCAACTGGGTCAGATCCTCGGTCCACGTGGCCTGATGCCTAACCCGAAAGTCGGCACCGTAACTCCAGACGTAGCTACCGCGGTTAAAAACGCCAAGGCTGGTCAGGTCCGTTATCGCACCGACAAAAACGGCATCATTCACACTTCCGTTGGCAAGATCGGCTTCGATGCCGTCAAGCTGAAGGAAAACGTTGAAGCTCTGATCGCTGATCTGAAGCGTATCAAGCCAGCTTCTTCGAAAGGTATCTACGTCAAGCGCGTTACCCTGAGCACTACTATGGGCCCAGGTCTGGTTATCGACCAGAGCTCGCTGGACGCGTAAGACAAAGGTTGGCGCGATTATTCGCGCCAATTGAAAGATTGGGGTCCCTGCCTGGCGGGGGCTATCCAAGACCGTAGGCGGCGCAAGCCTTAAACCACAAGCCTACGCAGATGGTGCTCCCGGTTCCTTACCGAATCAGACACCAAAACGACATTCGGTTTCGACCGAGTGAAACGGTAACAAGCAGGAGTTAAACCCGTGGCAATTAATCTCGAAGACAAGAAGGCCATCGTCGCTGAAGTCAACGAGGCTGCCAAAGTCGCTCTGTCCGCTGTCGTGGTTGATGCCCGTGGCGTAACAGTAGGCGCAATGACCGGACTCCGTAAAGAGGCTCGTGAAGCTGGCGTTTACGTACGTGTTGTACGTAACACCCTGCTCAAGCGCGCAGTTGCTGACACTGAATACAGTGTCCTCAACGACGTGTTCACCGGCCCGACCCTGATTGCATTCTCGAACGAACATCCGGGCGCTGCTGCCCGTATCTTCAAAGAGTTTGCCAAGGGTCAGGACAAGTTCGAGATCAAGGCAGCTGCGTTCGAGGGCAAGTTCCTCGCAGCTAATCAGATCGACGTACTGGCAACTCTGCCGACCCGTGACGAAGCAATTTCTCAGCTGATGAGCGTGATTCAAGGCGCTACCAGCAAATTGGCTCGTACTCTGGCGGCAATTCGCGACCAGAAAGAAGCTGCCGCAGCCTAAGGCTCGTCAACTTCTCGCGTTTTTTGTTTATTTCGATGGTCGCGTAGGCCGTCCCCCAATTCAGGAATTGAGTCATGTCTCTGACTAACGAACAAATCATCGAAGCAATCGGCCAGAAATCCGTAGTGGAAATCGTTGAGCTGATCAAAGCGATGGAAGAAACCTTCGGTGTTACCGCTGCTGCCGCTTCGGCTGGCCCAGCTGTAGCTGCTGCTGCTGTTGAAGAGCAAACCGAGTTCAACGTTGTTCTGCTGGAAGCTGGCGAGAAGAAGGTTAACGTGATCAAGGCAGTTCGTGAACTGACCGGTCTGGGCCTGAAAGAAGCCAAAGAGAAAGTAGACGGCGCTCCTCAGGTTGTAGCTGAAGGCGTTTCGAAAGAAGCTGCTGAAGACGCTAAGAAGAAGCTGGAAGAAGCAGGCGCTAAAGTCGAGCTGAAATAAGTATCGACTTTGCTCCTCCAGCCCGAGCGTCAAGCGACAGGCTGATGGCTGGTGGCTCTTGCCACCGGCCTTTTTCCGTTATTGGCAGCCGACTGGGTCGGTGCTGATAAAGGCGCTGTAACCACCCGATGCGGTGGCGCAAACCATGGGGTTTGCACGATTTTCTGGCTGCTCCCGTCGGGAGGGGCCAAACAAGCAGGTGACCAAGCTGGGGAACGCTGATGGCTTACTCATATACTGAGAAAAAACGTATCCGCAAGGACTTTAGCAAGTTGCCGGACGTCATGGATGTGCCGTACCTCCTGGCCATCCAGCTGGATTCGTATCGTGAATTCTTGCAAGCGGGAGCGACTAAAGATCAGTTCCGCGACGTGGGCCTGCATGCGGCCTTCAAATCCGTTTTCCCGATCATCAGCTACTCCGGCAATGCTGCGCTGGAGTACGTCGGTTATCGCCTGGGCGAACCGGCATTTGATGTCAAAGAATGCGTATTGCGCGGTGTAACTTTCGCCGTACCTTTGCGGGTAAAAGTGCGCCTGATCATTTTCGACAAAGAATCGTCGAACAAAGCGATCAAGGACATCAAAGAGCAAGAAGTCTACATGGGCGAAATCCCATTGATGACTGAGAACGGTACCTTCGTAATCAACGGTACCGAGCGTGTTATCGTTTCCCAGCTGCACCGTTCCCCGGGCGTGTTCTTCGACCACGACCGCGGCAAGACGCACAGTTCCGGTAAACTGCTGTACTCCGCGCGCATCATCCCTTACCGCGGTTCGTGGCTGGACTTCGAGTTCGACCCGAAAGACTGCGTATTCGTGCGTATCGACCGTCGTCGCAAGCTGCCGGCCTCGGTACTGCTGCGCGCACTCGGCTACACCACCGAAGAAGTGCTGGACGCTTTCTACACCACCAACGTATTCCACGTTAAAGGCGAAGGCCTGAGCCTGGAACTGGTGCCTCAGCGTCTGCGCGGTGAAGTAGCTGTCCTCGATATTCAGGACGATAAAGGCAAGGTGATTGTCGAGCAGGGCCGTCGTATCACTGCCCGCCACATCAACCAGCTGGAAAAAGCCGGGATCAAAGAGCTGGACGTGCCTCTGGACTACGTCCTGGGTCGCACCACCGCCAAGGTCATCGTGCATCCGGCTACCGGCGAAATCCTGGCAGAGTGCAACACCGAGCTGTCGACTGAAGTCCTGGCGAAAATCGCCAAGGCCGGCGTTGTTCGCATCGAAACTCTGTACACCAACGACATCGACTGTGGTCCGTTCATCTCCGACACGCTGAAGATCGACTCCACCAGCAACCAATTGGAAGCGCTGGTCGAGATCTATCGCATGATGCGTCCAGGCGAGCCGCCGACCAAAGACGCTGCCGAGACCCTGTTCAACAACCTGTTCTTCAGCCCTGAGCGCTATGACCTGTCTGCGGTCGGCCGGATGAAGTTCAACCGTCGTATCGGTCGTACCGAGATCGAAGGTTCGGGCGTGCTGTGCAAGGAAGATATCGTCGCGGTACTGAAGACTCTGGTCGACATCCGTAACGGTAAAGGCATCGTCGATGACATCGACCACCTGGGTAACCGTCGTGTTCGCTGCGTAGGCGAAATGGCTGAAAACCAGTTCCGCGTTGGCCTGGTACGTGTCGAGCGTGCGGTCAAAGAGCGTCTGTCGATGGCCGAAAGCGAAGGCCTGATGCCGCAAGACCTGATCAACGCCAAGCCAGTGGCGGCGGCGGTGAAAGAGTTCTTCGGTTCCAGCCAGCTCTCGCAGTTCATGGACCAGAACAACCCGCTGTCCGAGATCACCCACAAGCGTCGTGTCTCTGCACTCGGCCCTGGCGGTCTGACTCGTGAGCGCGCAGGCTTTGAGGTCCGTGACGTACACCCGACTCACTACGGTCGTGTCTGCCCGATTGAAACGCCGGAAGGTCCGAACATCGGTCTGATCAACTCCCTGGCCGCTTACGCCCGCACCAACCAGTATGGCTTTCTGGAAAGCCCGTACCGTGTGGTGAAAGAAGGTGTGGTCACCGACGAGATCGTGTTCCTGTCCGCCATTGAAGAAGCCGATCACGTGATCGCGCAGGCTTCGGCGACCATGAACGAGCAGAAAGTCCTGATCGACGAACTGGTAGCCGTACGTCACCTCAACGAATTCACCGTCAAGGCGCCGGAAGACGTCACCCTGATGGACGTTTCGCCGAAGCAGGTAGTTTCGGTTGCAGCGTCGTTGATTCCGTTCCTCGAGCACGACGACGCCAACCGTGCGTTGATGGGTTCGAACATGCAGCGTCAAGCTGTACCAACCCTGCGCGCTGACAAGCCGCTGGTAGGTACGGGCATGGAGCGTAACGTGGCTCGCGACTCCGGCGTTTGCGTCGTGGCTCGTCGTGGCGGCGTGATCGACTCCGTTGATGCCAGCCGTATCGTGGTTCGTGTTGCTGATGACGAAGTTGAAACCGGTGAAGCTGGTGTCGACATCTACAACCTGACCAAATACACCCGCTCGAACCAGAACACCTGCATCAACCAGCGTCCGCTGGTGAGCAAGGGTGATCGCGTTCAGCGTAGCGACATCATGGCCGACGGCCCGTCCACCGACATGGGTGAACTGGCGCTGGGTCAGAACATGCGCATCGCGTTCATGGCATGGAACGGCTTCAACTTCGAAGACTCCATCTGCCTGTCCGAGCGTGTGGTTCAGGAAGACCGCTTCACCACGATCCACATTCAGGAACTGACCTGTGTGGCCCGTGACACCAAGCTTGGCCCAGAGGAAATCACTGCGGACATCCCGAACGTGGGTGAAGCTGCACTGAACAAGCTGGACGAAGCCGGTATCGTTTACGTAGGTGCTGAAGTAGGCGCAGGCGACATCCTGGTGGGCAAGGTCACTCCGAAAGGCGAGACCCAACTGACTCCGGAAGAAAAACTGCTGCGTGCGATCTTCGGTGAAAAAGCCAGCGACGTTAAAGATACCTCTCTGCGTGTACCTACCGGTACCAAAGGTACTGTAATCGACGTACAGGTCTTCACCCGCGACGGCGTTGAGCGTGATGCTCGTGCTCTGTCGATCGAGAAGTCCCAGCTGGACGAGATCCGCAAGGATCTGAACGAAGAGTTCCGTATCGTTGAAGGCGCGACCTTCGAACGTCTGCGCTCCGCTCTGGTAGGCCACAAGGCTGAAGGCGGCGCCGGTCTGAAGAAAGGTCAGGACATCACCGACGAAGTTCTCGACGGTCTTGAGCATGGTCAGTGGTTCAAACTGCGCATGGCTGAAGATGCTCTGAACGAGCAGCTCGAGAAGGCTCAGGCCTACATCGTTGATCGCCGCCGTCTGCTGGACGACAAGTTCGAAGACAAGAAGCGCAAACTGCAGCAGGGCGATGACCTGGCTCCAGGCGTGCTGAAAATCGTCAAGGTTTACCTGGCAATCCGTCGTCGCATTCAGCCGGGCGACAAGATGGCCGGTCGTCACGGTAACAAAGGTGTGGTCTCCGTGATCATGCCGGTTGAAGACATGCCGCACGATGCCAATGGCACCCCGGTCGACGTCGTCCTCAACCCGTTGGGCGTACCTTCGCGTATGAACGTTGGTCAGATCCTTGAAACCCACCTGGGCCTCGCGGCCAAAGGTCTGGGCGAGAAGATCAACCGGATGGTCGAAGAGCAGCGTAAAGTCGCTGAACTGCGTACCTTCCTGGACGAGATCTACAACCAGATCGGCGGTCGTAACGAAGATCTGGACAGCTTCTCCGATCAGGAAATCCTGGATCTGGCGAAAAACCTGCGTGGCGGCGTTCCAATGGCCACTCCAGTGTTCGACGGCGCCAAGGAAAGCGAAATCAAGGCCATGCTGAAACTGGCAGACCTGCCGGAAAGCGGCCAGATGCAGCTGACTGACGGCCGTACCGGCAACAAGTTCGAGCGTCCAGTTACCGTTGGCTACATGTACATGCTGAAGCTGAACCACTTGGTAGACGACAAGATGCACGCGCGTTCTACCGGTTCGTACAGCCTGGTTACCCAGCAGCCGCTGGGTGGTAAGGCGCAGTTCGGTGGTCAGCGTTTCGGGGAGATGGAGGTCTGGGCACTGGAAGCATACGGTGCTGCATACACTCTGCAAGAAATGCTCACAGTGAAGTCGGACGATGTGAACGGCCGTACCAAGATGTACAAAAACATCGTGGATGGCGATCACCGTATGGAGCCGGGCATGCCCGAGTCCTTCAACGTGTTGATCAAGGAAATTCGTTCCCTCGGCATCGATATCGATCTGGAAACCGAATAACACGTGACGCGATCGAGAGCGGGGCAGGATTGCCCGCTCTCTGCTCCGCCAGGAGGAAAGGCCTTGAAAGACCTACTGAATTTGCTGAAAAACCAGGGTCAAGTCGAAGAGTTCGACGCCATCCGTATCGGATTGGCCTCGCCTGAGATGATCCGCTCGTGGTCGTTCGGTGAAGTTAAAAAGCCGGAAACCATCAACTACCGTACGTTCAAACCTGAGCGTGACGGTCTGTTCTGCGCCAAGATCTTTGGCCCGGTAAAGGATTACGAGTGCCTGTGCGGTAAGTACAAGCGCTTGAAGCACCGTGGTGTGATCTGCGAGAAGTGCGGTGTTGAAGTTGCACTGGCCAAGGTTCGTCGTGAGCGCATGGCGCACATCGAACTGGCTTCGCCGGTTGCCCATATCTGGTTCCTGAAATCGCTGCCGTCCCGTATCGGCTTGCTGATGGATATGACCCTGCGTGATATCGAACGCGTTCTCTACTTCGAGAGCTACGTCGTTATCGATCCAGGCATGACCACCCTTGAAAAAGGTCAGCTGCTGAACGACGAGCAGTACTTTGAAGCGCTGGAAGAGTTTGGTGATGACTTCGACGCCCGCATGGGTGCAGAAGCTGTCCGTGAACTGCTGCACGCTATCGACCTGGAGCACGAGATTGGTCGTCTGCGCGAAGAAATTCCGCAAACCAACTCGGAAACCAAGATCAAGAAGCTGTCCAAGCGTCTGAAGTTGATGGAAGCCTTCCAGGGTTCCGGCAACCTGCCAGAGTGGATGGTGCTGACCGTTCTGCCGGTTCTGCCGCCAGATCTGCGTCCACTGGTCCCGCTGGATGGCGGTCGTTTCGCGACTTCCGACCTCAACGATCTGTATCGTCGAGTGATCAACCGTAACAACCGTTTGAAGCGTCTGCTGGATCTGTCCGCTCCGGACATCATCGTGCGCAACGAAAAGCGTATGTTGCAGGAAGCTGTCGATGCACTGCTCGACAACGGTCGTCGTGGCCGCGCTATCACCGGTTCGAACAAGCGTCCTCTGAAATCCCTGGCTGACATGATCAAGGGTAAGCAGGGTCGTTTCCGTCAGAACTTGCTCGGTAAGCGTGTTGACTACTCCGGTCGTTCGGTAATTACCGTAGGTCCGACCCTGCGTCTGCACCAGTGCGGTCTGCCGAAGAAGATGGCTCTCGAGCTGTTCAAACCGTTCATTTTCGGCAAGCTGGAAATGCGTGGTCTCGCGACCACCATCAAAGCGGCCAAGAAAATGGTCGAGCGCGAGCTGCCAGAGGTTTGGGACGTTCTCGCTGAAGTGATTCGCGAACACCCGGTTCTTCTCAACCGTGCACCGACCCTTCACCGTCTGGGTATCCAGGCGTTTGAACCGGTACTGATCGAAGGTAAGGCTATCCAGCTGCACCCGCTGGTCTGCGCCGCGTACAACGCCGACTTCGACGGCGACCAAATGGCCGTGCACGTACCGCTGACGCTGGAAGCCCAGCTCGAAGCGCGTGCGTTGATGATGTCGACCAACAACATTCTGTCGCCAGCCAACGGTGAGCCAATCATCGTTCCGTCGCAGGACGTTGTATTGGGTCTGTACTACATGACTCGTGAAGCGATCAACGCCAAGGGCGAAGGTCGTGTATTCGCGGATCTGCAGGAAGTTGACCGTGTGTTCCGTGCCGGCGAAGCCGCACTGCACGCCAAGGTCAAGGTTCGTATCAACGAAACCGTCAACGACCGTGACGGCAACAGCGTGAGCAACACTCGTATCGTCGACACCACTGTCGGCCGTGCGCTGCTGTTCCAGGTTGTGCCGAAAGGTCTGTCGTACGATGTCGTCAACCTGCCAATGAAGAAAAAGGCGATCTCCAAGCTGATCAACCAGTGCTACCGCGTGGTTGGTCTGAAAGAGACCGTGATCTTCGCTGACCAGTTGATGTACACCGGTTTCGCTTACTCGACCATCTCCGGCGTTTCCATCGGTGTTAACGACTTCGTTATCCCGGACGAAAAAGCCCGCATCATCGGTGCAGCCACCGACGAAGTGAAAGAGATCGAGAGCCAGTACGCCTCCGGCCTGGTAACCCAGGGCGAGAAGTACAACAAAGTGATCGACCTTTGGTCGAAGGCGAACGACGAAGTTTCCAAGGCGATGATGGCCAACCTCTCGAAAGAGAAAGTCATCGACCGTCACGGCGATGAAGTCGATCAAGAGTCCTTCAACTCGATGTACATGATGGCCGACTCGGGTGCGCGGGGTTCCGCAGCACAGATTCGTCAGCTGGCCGGTATGCGTGGTCTGATGGCCAAGCCGGACGGTTCCATCATTGAAACGCCGATTACTGCGAACTTCCGTGAAGGTCTGAGCGTACTTCAGTACTTCATCTCGACTCACGGTGCTCGTAAAGGTCTGGCGGATACCGCGTTGAAAACTGCGAACTCCGGTTACCTGACTCGTCGTCTGGTAGACGTGGCGCAGGATCTGGTTGTAACCGAGATCGATTGCGGCACCGAACACGGTCTGCTGATGACTCCGCACATTGAAGGCGGTGACGTTGTAGAGCCGTTGGGTGAGCGCGTACTGGGTCGTGTTATTGCCCGTGACGTATTCAAGCCAGGCACCGAGGACGTCATCGTTCCTGCCGGTACCCTGGTAGACGAGAAGTGGGTCGAGTTCATCGAGCTGAACAGCATCGACGAAGTGATCGTGCGTTCGCCGATCAGCTGCGAAACCCGCTACGGTATTTGCGCCAAGTGCTACGGCCGTGATCTGGCTCGTGGTCACCAGGTGAACATCGGTGAAGCGGTCGGCGTCATCGCTGCCCAGTCCATCGGTGAGCCGGGTACCCAGCTGACGATGCGTACGTTCCACATCGGTGGTGCGGCAAGCCGTACTTCCGCAGCCGACAGCGTTCAGGTGAAGAATGGCGGTACTGTCCGTCTGCACAACCTGAAGCACGTTGAGCGTGTGGATGGCCACCTGGTTGCTGTGTCCCGTTCCGGTGAGCTGGCCATCGCTGATGACTTCGGTCGTGAGCGTGAGCGTTACAAGCTGCCGTACGGTGCTGTGATTTCGGTTAAAGAAGGTGACAAGGTCGACGCTGGCGCAATCGTGGCCAAGTGGGATCCGCACACTCACCCGATCGTTACCGAAATGAAAGGTACCGTGACCTACGTGGGCATGGAAGAAGGCATCACGATCAAGCGTCAGACTGACGAATTGACCGGTATGACCAACATTGAAGTACTCGACGCGAAAGATCGTCCAGCTGCCGGTAAGGAAATCCGTCCTGCAGTGAAGATGGTCGACGACAACGGCAAGGATCTGTTGCTGCCAGGCACTGACGTTATCGCTCAGTACTTCCTGCCAGCCAACGCTCTGGTCGGTGTTGCGGACGGTGCGAAGATCGCGATCGGTGATGTTATCGCTCGTATCCCGCAAGAAACTTCGAAGACCCGTGACATCACCGGTGGTCTGCCGCGTGTTGCCGACTTGTTCGAAGCTCGTCGTCCGAAAGAAGCGTCGATTCTGGCTGAAGTCAGCGGCACCATCGCGTTCGGTAAAGAGACCAAAGGCAAGCGCCGTCTGGTCATTACCCCGAACGACGGTAGCGATCCGTACGAAGAGCTGATTCCGAAGTGGCGTCACCTGAACGTGTTCGAAGGCGAACAGGTAAACCGCGGCGAAGTTATCTCCGACGGTCCAAGCGATCCGCACGACATCCTGCGTCTGCTGGGTGTGAGCGCGCTGGCCAAGTACATCGTGAACGAGATCCAGGACGTTTACCGTCTGCAAGGCGTGAAGATCAACGACAAGCACATCGAGACCATCCTGCGTCAGATGCTGCGTAAAGTTGAGATCTCCGAATCCGGCGATTCCAGCTTCATCAAGGGCGACCAGATGGAACTGACTCACGTACTGGTAGAGAACGAACGTCTGAGCGCAGAAGACAAGTTTGTCTCCAAGTTCACTCGCGTTCTGCTGGGTATCACCAAGGCGTCGTTGTCCACCGAATCGTTCATCTCGGCGGCTTCCTTCCAGGAAACCACTCGCGTACTGACCGAAGCGGCAGTCACCGGCAAGCGCGACTATCTGCGCGGCCTGAAAGAAAACGTGGTTGTGGGTCGTCTGATCCCGGCCGGTACCGGTCTGGCATATCACAGCGAGCGCAAGCGTCGTCGTGATGCAGACAAGCCGTTGCGCGTAAGCGCCAGTGAAGTGGAAGCAGCACTGACCGAAGCGTTGAACTCGAGCGGTAACTGAGTTCTGCGGTAACTAAGCTGAGGCCCTGATCGCTCCGTTCGTCGAATCGAGACAAATTGTCAAGGTTCGACGGGCGGGGAGGTCGGGGCCTTGCCTTGACTGGGGACAAGATCCTCTTTAGACTCTTGATCCCCTAAATTTGGCGGGAATCCGTTCCTGTCATTTTGCTTTTCTTGCAAGACAATAGCGTCGCAAGACAACAGTGGAGCTAGTAGATGGCAACTATCAACCAGCTGGTACGTCAGCCGCGTAAGCGTATCGTCGAGAAATCCGACGTGCCTGCGCTGCAGAACTGCCCGCAACGTCGTGGCGTGTGCACCCGTGTGTACACCACTACGCCGAAAAAACCTAACTCGGCACTGCGTAAAGTATGCCGTGTGCGTCTGACCAACGGTTTCGAGGTTTCCTCGTACATCGGTGGTGAAGGCCACAACCTGCAAGAGCACAGCGTGGTACTGATCCGCGGCGGTCGTGTAAAAGACTTGCCAGGTGTTCGTTACCACACCGTTCGCGGCTCCTTGGATACTTCCGGCGTTAAAGGCCGTAACCAGGGTCGTTCGAAGTACGGTACCAAGCGTCCGAAGTAATCGGTCGTTTTGCAGATTTTCATTTTATTGAGTCGATAAGAGTAAGGTCGGGCTTGCATCCAATGGATCTGTCCCGAACTAACCTGAAGACCGCTTGAGGGCTTATCATGCCAAGACGTCGCGTAGCAGCAAAGCGTGAGATTCTGGACGATCCGAAATACGGAAGCCAGATCCTCGCCAAATTCATGAACCACGTTATGGAAAGCGGCAAGAAAGCCGTTGCCGAGCGTATCGTTTATGGTGCCCTGGAAACCGTGAAGGCTCGTAAGGCCGGCACCGATCCCCTGGAACTCTTCGAAAAAGCACTCGACGCCATCGCTCCGCTGGTCGAAGTGAAGTCGCGCCGCGTTGGTGGTGCTACTTACCAGGTTCCGGTCGAGGTTCGTCCTTCCCGCCGTAACGCTCTGGCAATGCGCTGGTTGGTAGACTTCGCCCGTAAGCGTGGCGAGAAGTCTATGGCTCTGCGCTTGGCTGGCGAACTGCTGGATGCTGCTGAAGGTAAAGGTGCTGCTGTTAAGAAGCGTGAAGACGTGCACCGTATGGCCGAAGCCAACAAAGCTTTCTCGCACTACCGCTTCTAATTTTAGCTTCACTAATTTTGCGAGGGCTTTATGGCTCGTACTACTCCGATTAGTCGCTACCGTAACATCGGTATCGTCGCTCACGTGGATGCTGGTAAAACCACCACCACCGAGCGCGTCCTTTTTTACACTGGCAAAAGTCACAAAATGGGCGAGGTGCATGACGGCGCCGCGACCACAGACTGGATGGTTCAGGAGCAGGAGCGTGGTATTACCATTACTTCTGCTGCCATTACCGCCTTCTGGAAAGGTTCCGAGAAGCAGTATCCTCACGAACACCGCTTCAACGTCATCGATACCCCGGGCCACGTAGACTTCACCATTGAAGTCGAACGTTCCCTGCGCGTACTCGACGGCGCTGTCGTTGTATTCTGCGGTACTTCGGGTGTTGAGCCGCAGTCGGAAACCGTATGGCGTCAGGCCAACAAATACGGCGTTCCACGTCTTGTTTACGTAAACAAGATGGACCGTGCCGGTGCCAACTTCCTGCGCGTGATCGGTCAGATCAAGCAGCGTCTGGGTCACACTCCGGTGCCGATTCAGCTCGCTATCGGTTCGGAAGACAACTTCCAGGGCCAGATCGACCTGATCAACATGCAGGCTGTTTACTGGAACGACTCCGACAAGGGTATGGTTCCTGTTCGCAAGGAAATCCCTGCGGACATGCTCGAGCTGGCTACTGAGTGGCGCAGCAACATGGTTGAGGCTGCGGCCGAAGCCAGTGAAGAGCTGATGAACAAGTACCTGGAAGGCGAAGAGCTGTCGATCGAAGAGATCAAGGCCGCTCTGCGTCAGCGCACTATCGCTGGCGAAATCGTTCTGGCTGTGTGCGGTTCGTCGTTCAAGAACAAGGGCGTTCCCCTGGTTCTCGACGCCGTTATCGACTTCCTGCCTGCTCCAACCGACATTCCAGCTATCAAGGGCTCGAACCCTGATAACGAGGAAGAGGAAATGGAGCGTCACGCAAGTGACGACGAGCCGTTCGCGGCACTGGCGTTCAAAATCGCTACCGACCCATTCGTGGGTACCTTGACCTTCGTCCGTGTTTACTCGGGCGTGTTGAACTCCGGCGACGGCGTGATCAACTCGGTTAAAGGCAAGAAAGAGCGCGTGGGTCGTATGGTGCAAATGCACGCAAACGCCCGTGAAGAGATCAAGGAAGTACGCGCTGGCGACATCGCGGCCCTGATCGGCATGAAGGACGTCACCACTGGTGAAACCCTCTGCAACGCTGACAAGCCAATCATCCTGGTTCGCATGGACTTCCCGGAGCCGGTTATTTCGGTTGCCGTAGAGCCTAAGACCAAGGATGACCAGGAAAAAATGGGTATCGCACTGGGCAAGCTGGCTCAGGAAGACCCGTCTTTCCGCGTTAAAACTGATGAAGAGACTGGTCAAACGATCATCTCCGGCATGGGCGAGTTGCACCTGGACATCCTGGTTGACCGGATGCGCCGTGAGTTCAACGTCGAAGCCAACATCGGCAAGCCTCAGGTTTCGTATCGTGAGCGCATCACGAAGAACTGTGAAATCGAAGGCAAGTTCGTTCGTCAGTCCGGTGGTCGCGGCCAGTTCGGTCACTGCTGGATCCGTTTTGCTCCTGCTGATGAAGGTCAGGAAGGTCTGCAATTCGTGAACGAAGTTGTAGGTGGTGTGGTTCCTAAGGAATACATCCCGGCTATCCAGAAGGGTATCGAAGAGCAGATGAAGAACGGCGTTGTTGCCGGCTATCCGCTGATCGGCCTGAAGGCTACCGTGTTCGATGGTTCTTACCACGACGTCGACTCCAACGAGATGGCGTTTAAAGTGGCTGCTTCCATGGCGACCAAGCAACTGGCCCAGAAGGGCGGTGGTGAGTTGCTCGAGCCGATCATGGCGGTAGAGGTTGTTACGCCTGAAGACTATATGGGTGATGTAATGGGCGACCTTAACCGTCGTCGCGGCATGATCCAGGGTATGGAAGACACAGTGTCCGGCAAGGTTATCCGTGCCGAGGTTCCACTGGGTGAGATGTTCGGTTATGCGACCGACGTTCGTTCCATGTCCCAGGGTCGCGCAAGCTACTCTATGGAATTCAAAAAATACGATACGGCTCCGTCGCACATCGTCGAATCCGTAACCAAAAAACAAGGCTGATTCAGCCCCTTTAGGCTAGGAGTTAATTGTCGTGGCTAAAGAAAAATTTGATCGTTCCCTACCGCACGTCAACGTTGGCACCATCGGTCACGTTGACCACGGTAAAACCACTCTGACCGCTGCTCTGACTCGCGTCTGCTCCGAAGTTTTCGGTTCGGCCGTAGTTGAATTCGACAAGATCGACAGCGCTCCAGAAGAAAAAGCTCGCGGTATCACCATCAACACCGCTCACGTTGAGTACAACTCGACTATTCGTCACTACGCTCACGTTGACTGCCCAGGTCACGCTGACTACGTGAAGAACATGATCACCGGTGCTGCTCAGATGGACGGCGCGATCCTGGTTTGCTCGGCCGCTGATGGTCCGATGCCACAAACCCGTGAGCACATCCTGCTGTCCCGTCAGGTAGGCGTTCCGTACATCGTGGTTTTCCTGAACAAGGCTGACCTGGTAGACGACGCTGAGCTGCTGGAACTGGTTGAGATGGAAGTTCGCGACCTGCTGTCCACCTATGACTTCCCAGGCGACGACACTCCGATCATCATCGGTTCGGCTCGTATGGCGCTGGAAGGCAAAGACGACAACGAAATGGGCACCACTGCCGTTCGTAAACTGGTTGAAACTCTGGATACCTACATCCCAGAACCAGTTCGTATGATCGACAAGCCATTCCTGATGCCAATCGAAGACGTATTCTCGATCTCGGGTCGCGGTACTGTTGTGACTGGTCGTATCGAGCGCGGTATCGTTCGCGTTCAAGATGCACTGGAAATCGTTGGTCTGCGTGACACCACCACCACCACCTGCACCGGTGTTGAGATGTTCCGCAAGCTGCTCGACGAAGGTCGTGCTGGCGAGAACTGCGGCGTTCTGCTGCGTGGTACCAAGCGTGACGACGTTGAGCGTGGTCAGGTTCTGGTTAAGCCAGGTTCGGTTAAGCCGCACACCAAGTTCACCGCAGAAGTTTACGTTCTGAGCAAGGAAGAAGGCGGTCGTCACACTCCGTTCTTCAAAGGCTACCGTCCACAGTTCTACTTCCGTACTACTGACGTGACTGGTAACTGCGAGCTGCCAGAAGGCGTTGAAATGGTAATGCCAGGTGACAACATTCAGATGACTGTTACCCTGATCAAAACCATCGCGATGGAAGACGGTCTGCGTTTCGCTATCCGTGAAGGCGGTCGTACCGTCGGCGCTGGCGTCGTAGCAAAAATCATCGAGTAATTCTCTTTTATAGAGTCTGCTTGATGAAGTGAAAAAGCCCCCGCTCAGCGGGGGCTTTTTTATTGGGTTGACACCTATCTGGGGCGTCTATAGAATTGCGCCTCCTTTTAACGGGCGTATTGCGCCCGGTGGGAATAGCAGCCGGAGTCTGAAATCCAATGCAAAATCAGCAAATCCGTATCAGGTTGAAGGCTTTCGACCATCGCCTGATCGACCAATCAACCCAGGAAATCGTGGAAACCGCGAAACGTACTGGTGCTCAAGTGCGTGGTCCAATTCCACTGCCTACCCGTAAAGAGCGGTTCACCGTTCTGGTTTCTCCGCACGTCAACAAAGACGCACGTGACCAGTACGAAATCCGCACTCATAAGCGCGTTCTGGACATCGTCCAGCCAACGGATAAAACCGTTGATGCTCTTATGAAGCTTGATCTTGCGGCCGGTGTGGAAGTGCAGATCAGCCTCGGCTAAGACTCGGTCTTGGTCGTGTAACGCTCTGAAATGGGCGGCCATAGCGGGTGAAAGCCCCGTACACTCATGAGGTTTACAACATGACTATTGGTGTAGTCGGTCGTAAATGCGGTATGACCCGTATTTTCACCGAAGAAGGTGTCTCCATTCCGGTCACGGTCATTGAGATCGAGCCGAATCGCGTCACCCAGTTCAAAACTGAAGAGACCGATGGCTATCGTGCAGTGCAAGTCACTGTCGGCGAGCGTCGTGCTTCGCGTGTAACAGCAGCTCAAGCTGGTCACTTCGCCAAGGCGAACGTAGCCGCTGGTCGCACCACCATGGAATTCCGTCTTGAAGAAGGCGAGTACCAGGCTGGCGATCTGATCAACGCTGAAATCTTCGCCGCTGGTCAACTGGTTGATGTAACCGGTCAGTCCAAGGGTAAAGGCTTCCAGGGTACGATCAAGCGTTGGAATTTCCGCGGGCAAGATAACACCCACGGTAACTCCGTATCCCACCGCGTCCCAGGCTCTATCGGCCAGTGCCAGACTCCTGGTCGTGTATTCAAGGGCAAAAAAATGTCCGGTCATATGGGCGCTGAGCGCGTGACCGTGCAGTCCCTGGAAGTAGTGCGCGTGGACGCTGAACGCAATCTGTTGTTGGTCAAGGGCGCTGTTCCTGGCGCTACTGGCGGCAACCTGGTTGTACGTCCAGCAGCCAAGGCTCGCGGTTAAGGGGAAGCTGACATGCAATTAAATGTAAATGACGCTCAAGCGATCGAAGTTTCCGAACTGACATTTGGCGGCGAGTTCAACGAGACGCTGGTTCACCAAGCAGTCGTGGCCTACATGGCCGGCGGCCGTCAAGGTAGCAAGCAGCAAAAGACCCGTTCCGACGTTCGTGGTGGCGGCAAGCGCCCATGGCGTCAGAAAGGTACTGGCCGTGCTCGTGCCGGTACTATCCGTAGCCCAATCTGGCGTGGCGGCGGTACCACTTTCGCAGCTCGTCCACAGGATCACTCCCAGAAGCTGAACAAGAAGATGTATCGCGCAGCAATGCGTTCCATCCTTGCTGAGCTGGTGCGTACTGATCGTCTGGTCGTGGTTCAGGATTTCGCTGTTGAAACTCCGAAAACCAAAGATCTGCTGGGCAAGCTGAACAACATGAGCCTGACCGATGTTCTCATCGTGTCGGACGCTGTTGATCAGAACCTGTACCTGGCTGCTCGTAACCTGCCACACGTAGATGTACGTGATGTGCAAGGTTCCGATCCAGTTAGTCTGATCGCATACGACAAGGTGTTGATCACCGTGTCGGCCGTGAAGAAATTCGAGGAGCTGCTGGGATGAACCAGGAACGCGTATTTAAAGTTCTGCTTGGCCCGCACGTTTCCGAGAAGGCTACGGTTCTGGCAGACAAGAAAGGCCAGTTCGTTTTCAAGGTTGCTACTGATGCAACCAAGCTGGAAATCAAGAAGGCCGTCGAAAGCCTGTTCAGCGTGAAAGTAGAGCGCGTCACTACCCTGAACGTTCTGGGTAAGAGCAAGCGCACTGCTCGCGGTCTGGGCAAGCGTAATGACTGGAAGAAGGCAGTTATCTCCCTTCAGCCAGGCCAAGATCTCGATTTCAGCAGCAGTGCTGAGTAAGGAAGGGGTGCATCATGGCAATCGTTAAATGCAAACCGACTTCCCCTGGCCGCCGTTTTGTGGTCAAGGTGGTCAACCAGGAGCTGCATAAAGGCGCTCCTCACGCACCGCTGCTCGAGAAAAAATCGAAGACTGGTGGTCGTAACAACAATGGCCGTATTACCACTCGTCACATCGGTGGTGGTCATAAGCAGCATTACCGTATGGTCGATTTCCGTCGCAACGACAAAGATGGCATCGTCGCCACTGTCGAGCGTATCGAATACGATCCAAACCGTACTGCTCACATCGCACTGCTCTGCTACGCAGACGGCGAGCGTCGCTACATCATCGCCCCTAAAGGCGTGAGTGCTGGCGACCAGCTGATCGCAGGCGCTCTGGCTCCAATCAAGCCAGGCAACGCTCTGCAACTGCGCAACATTCCAGTCGGTTCTACCGTACACGGCATCGAACTGAAGCCAGGTAAAGGCGCACAGATCGCTCGTTCCGCTGGTGCTTCGGCTCAGCTGATCGCTCGTGAAGGCGTGTACGTTACCCTGCGTCTGCGTTCCGGTGAAATGCGTAAAGTCCTGGCTGAATGCCGTGCGACTCTGGGCGAAGTCTCGAACTCCGAGCATAGCCTGCGTTCGCTGGGTAAAGCTGGTGCCAAACGCTGGCGTGGCGTTCGCCCAACCGTTCGTGGTGTTGCCATGAACCCGGTTGACCACCCACATGGTGGTGGTGAAGGTCGTACCTCTGGTGGTCGTCATCCGGTATCGCCATGGGGCTTCCCGACTAAGGGCGCGAAGACTCGTGGTAATAAGCGTACCGACAAAATGATCGTCCGTCGTCGCAAGTAAATAGAGGGATACGACAGTGCCACGTTCTCTGAAAAAAGGTCCTTTTATTGATCTTCACCTACTGAAGAAGATCGAAGTGGCGGCGGAAAAGAACGATCGCAAACCAATTAAGACTTGGTCGCGTCGTTCGATGATCCTGCCACAAATGGTCGGTCTGACCATCGCAGTACACAACGGCCGTCAGCACGTCCCAGTTCTCGTGAACGAAGACATGGTTGGCCATAAACTGGGCGAGTTCGCCGGTACCCGCACTTATCGTGGGCACGTGGCTGACAAGAAAGCCAAGCGTTAAGGGGTAAGGAAATGGAAGTAGCCGCTAAGTTGTCGGGCGCTCGAATCTCCGCCCAGAAAGCCCGCTTGGTCGCCGACCAGATCCGCGGGAAGAAGGTGGGCGAAGCGCTCAACCTGTTGGCTTTCAGCAGTAAGAAAGCCGCCGAGATCATGAAGAAAGTGCTGGAGTCGGCCGTAGCCAACGCCGAGCATAACGAAGGCGCAGACGTTGATGACCTGAAGGTCAGCACCGTTTTCGTCAACGAAGGGCGTTCGCTGAAGCGCATCATGCCACGTGCCAAAGGCCGTGCTGATCGCATCGTCAAGCGGTCTTGCCATATCACTGTCAAGGTTGCTGACAAGTAACGGAGTCGAAGAGATGGGTCAGAAAGTACATCCCATTGGCATTCGCCTGGGAATCGTCAAGGAGCACACCTCCGTCTGGTACGCAGACGGTCGGACTTATGCGGACTACTTGTTCGCAGATCTGAAAGTGCGTGAGTATCTCCAAGACAAACTAAAAAGCGCGTCCGTAAGCCGTATCGATATCCATCGTCCGGCCCAAACTGCACGCATCACCATCCACACCGCTCGTCCAGGTATCGTTATCGGGAAGAAAGGTGAAGATGTTGAGAAACTGCGTCAGGACCTGACCAAGCAAATGGGTGTGCCTGTGCACATCAATATCGAAGAGATCCGCAAGCCGGAGCTCGACGGTATGCTGGTTGCGCAGAGCGTAGCTCAGCAGCTGGAGCGTCGTGTAATGTTCCGTCGCGCGATGAAGCGCGCAGTACAGAACGCCATGCGCATTGGTGCCAAAGGCATCAAAATCCAAGTGAGCGGTCGTCTCGGCGGTGCTGAAATCGCACGTACTGAATGGTATCGCGAAGGTCGTGTGCCACTGCACACCCTGCGTGCCGACATCGACTATGCCAACTACGAAGCTCACACCACTTACGGTGTGATCGGTGTAAAGGTTTGGATCTTCAAAGGCGAAGTAATTGGTGGTCGCCAAGAAGAGCTGAAGCCACAAGCACCAGCGCCTCGTAAAAAAGCTGCTAAGTAAGGGGTACGCCAAATGTTGCAACCAAAGCGTACGAAGTTCCGCAAGCAGATGACCGGCCACAACCGTGGTCTGGCACTGCGCGGTAGCAAAGTCAGCTTCGGCGAGTTCGCGCTGAAGTCTGTTGCTCGTGGTCGTCTCACCGCTCGTCAGATCGAGTCAGCACGTCGTGCTCTGACCCGTCACGTAAAACGTGGCGGCAAGATCTGGATCCGTGTATTCCCGGACAAGCCGATCTCCAAAAAACCTCTCGAGGTTCGTATGGGTAAAGGTAAGGGTAACGTGGAGTACTGGGTTGCCCAGATTCAGCCAGGCAAAGTCCTGTATGAAATCGAGGGTGTTTCTGAAGAGCTGGCGCGTGAGGCTTTCGCCCTGGCTGCTGCAAAGCTGCCGCTCGCCACCTCCTTTGTTAAACGGACGGTGATGTGATGAAAGCGAATGAACTTCGTGAAAAATCCGCACAGCAGCTGAACGAGCAACTGCTCGGCTTGCTGCGCGACCAGTTCAATCTGCGCATGCAGAAAGCAACTGGCCAGTTGGGGCAGTCTCATCTGCTCTCGCAAGTTAAGCGTGACATCGCTCGCGTGAAGACTGTGCTCAACCAGCAGGCAGGTAAGTGATCATGGCTGAAGCCGAAAAAACTGTCCGTACGCTGACTGGCCGTGTTGTCAGCGACAAGATGGACAAAACCATCACCGTTCTGATCGAGCGTCGCGTTAAGCACCCGATCTACGGTAAATACGTTAAGCGTTCGACTAAGCTGCACGCGCACGACGAAACCAATCAGTGCCACATCGGCGACAAAGTCACTATTCGTGAAACTCGTCCGATGGCCAAGACCAAGTCTTGGGCGCTGGTTGATGTTCTCGAACGCGCTGTGGAAGTCTAAGGGCTAGGGGTCGGAGAAATTATATGATTCAGACTCAATCCATGCTCGATGTGGCCGATAACAGCGGCGCTCGCCGCGTTATGTGCATCAAGGTGCTGGGTGGCTCCCATCGTCGTTACGCTGGTATCGGTGACATCATCAAAGTTACCGTGAAGGAAGCAATTCCTCGCGGTAAAGTGAAAAAAGGCCAAGTGATGACTGCTGTTGTAGTCCGCACTCGTCACGGCGTACGTCGTGCTGATGGCTCCATTATCCGCTTTGATGGCAACGCTGCTGTTCTTCTGAACAACAAGCAAGAGCCGATCGGCACCCGTATCTTTGGGCCAGTGACCCGTGAACTTCGTACTGAGAAGTTCATGAAGATCGTCTCGCTCGCCCCAGAAGTGCTGTAAGGAGATCCGACATGCAAAAGATTCGTCGTGACGACGAGATCATCGTGATCGCCGGCAAAGACAAAGGTAAGCGCGGTAAGGTGCTGAAGGTTCTTGCTGACAACCGTCTGGTTGTTGGTGGTCTGAACCTGGTCAAGCGTCATACCAAGCCTAACCCGATGTCGGGCGTACAGGGCGGTATCGTCGAGAAAGAAGCGCCACTGCACGCTTCCAACGTCGCCATCTTCAACGGCGAAACCAACAAGGCTGACCGCGTTGGTTTCAAAGTAGAAGACGGTAAGAAAATTCGTGTCTTCAAGTCGACCCAAAAAGCGGTTGATGCTTGAACACTGCTAGGTAGAAGACCATGGCACGACTAAAAGAGATTTACCGGAAGGAAATCGCTCCGAAACTTAAGGAAGAACTTAAGCTTTCGAACGTGATGGAAGTTCCGCGCGTTACCAAAATCACCCTGAACATGGGTCTGGGCGAAGCGATCGGCGACAAAAAAGTCATCGAGCACGCTGTTGCTGACCTGGAAAAGATCACCGGCCAAAAAGTCGTTGTGACCTACGCTCGTAAATCCATCGCTGGCTTTAAAGTCCGTGAAGGATGGCCGATCGGCGTCAAAGTGACTCTGCGCCGTGAGCGTATGTACGAGTTCCTGGATCGTCTGCTGTCGATCTCCCTGCCTCGGGTTCGCGACTTCCGCGGCCTGAATGCCAAGTCCTTTGATGGTCGTGGCAACTACAGCATGGGCGTGAAAGAGCAGATCATTTTCCCGGAAATCGACTACGACAAGATCGATGCTCTCCGCGGTCTGGACATTACCCTGACCACCACTGCCAAGAACGATGATGAAGGCCGCGCTCTGCTGCGTGCTTTCAAATTCCCGTTCCGCAACTGATTGGAGTAGGAAAATGGCCAAGAAGAGCATGAAAAACCGTGAGCTGAAGCGTCAGCTTACTGTTGCCAAGTACGCCACCAAGCGTGCAGCGCTGAAAGCTATCATCGTTGATCTGAACGCAAGTCCAGAAGCGCGTTGGGAAGCTACCGTAGCTCTGCAGAAGCAACCACGTGACGCAAGCGCTTCGCGCATGCGTAACCGTTGCCGCCTGACTGGTCGCCCGCACGGCGTTTACCGCAAGTTCGGCCTGGGCCGTAACAAACTGCGTGAAGCGGCAATGCGTGGTGACGTTCCAGGTCTGGTTAAAGCCAGCTGGTAATCGCTGTCAAAGCCTTGATGGTCGGGGTCGCAAGAACCTGACCATCGGTGGCCTTGAATCTGAATCAAGCCCCTTTTGGGGCTTGATTCATTTCTGGGGTGTGTCTAGAATGACCGGCTCGCCTGAGCCCGTGTTTTTCATGCCCGGAGTTTCTCGGCGACATGTAGTAGCCGCAAGGCTAATTTTTCTGTATTAGGAGCGTCTAGCCCATGAGTATGCAGGACCCGTTAGCGGACATGCTAACTCGAATCCGTAATGCCCAGATGGCTGAAAAGTCTGTCGTAAGCATGCCGTCTTCCACGTTGAAGGTGGCTGTAGCAAAAGTCCTGAAGGACGAAGGTTACATCGCGGATTTTCAGATCACCACCGACGCTAAGCCGTCGTTGTCCATCTCGCTGAAATACTTCGAAGGCCGTCCGGTCATCGAGGAAGTGAAGCGCGTTAGTCGTCCAGGCCTGCGTCAGTACAAGTCCGTTGAAGATCTGCCGAAAGTTCGTGGCGGTCTTGGCGTGTCTATCGTCTCCACCAACAAAGGTGTGATGACGGATCGTGCTGCGCGCGCTGCCGGTGTCGGCGGCGAAGTTCTTTGCACTGTGTTCTAAGGGGGGATAAGCATGTCTCGCGTCGCTAAGAACCCCGTTAAGCTGCCAGCCGGTGTCGAAGTAAAATTCGCAGGCCAACAGCTTTCGGTGAAGGGTGCCAAGGGTACTCTTGAACTGAACATCCATTCGTCCGTTGAGATCGTTGAAGAAGCTGGTGAGCTGCGTTTCGCTGCTCGCAATGGCGATCAACAGACTCGCGCAATGGCCGGTACCACGCGTGCGTTGGTAAACAACATGGTCCAAGGCGTAAGCCAAGGCTTCGAGCGTAAGCTCCAGCTGGTCGGTGTTGGTTACAAGGCGCAAGCAAAAGGTCAGGTGCTGAACCTGGCTCTTGGCTTCTCGCACCCAGTGGATTACGAACTGCCGCAAGGCATCACCGCTGAGACTCCTAGCCAGACCGATATCCTGATCAAGGGCATCGATAAACAGCTGGTAGGTCAAGTGGCCGCTGAGATCCGCGACTTCCGTCCACCAGAGCCGTACAAAGGCAAAGGTGTGCGCTACGCGGACGAAGTCGTCCGTCGTAAAGAAGCCAAGAAGAAGTAGGGCATAGCAAATGACCGACAAAAAAGTTACTCGACTGCGTCGCGCTCGCAAAGCACGCCTGAAAATGCACGAACTCGAAGTCGTGCGTCTCTGCGTGTTCCGCTCGTCGCAGCACATCTACGCCCAGGTCATCTCGGCCGACGGCAACAAAGTCCTGGCAAGCGCCTCGACTTTGGATAAAGAACTGCGTGATGGCGCCACTGGCAACATCGACGCGGCCACAAAGGTTGGCCAGCTGGTCGCTACGCGTGCTAAGGCCGCTGGCGTCTCGCAAGTGGCTTTCGACCGCTCTGGCTTCAAGTACCATGGCCGCGTTAAAGCGCTGGCTGATGCTGCTCGTGAAGCTGGGCTGGAGTTCTAAGTTATGTCAAATAACGACCAAAAGCGCGACGAAGGCTACATTGAGAAGCTGGTTCAAGTTAACCGCGTAGCCAAAACCGTTAAAGGCGGCCGTATTTTCACTTTCACCGCGTTGACCGTGGTTGGTGATGGTAAAGGGCGTGTTGGCTTCGGCCGTGGCAAGTCGCGTGAAGTGCCTGCTGCGATCCAGAAGGCAATGGAAGCTGCTCGCCGCAACATGATTCAAGTTGACCTGAACGGCACTACCCTGCAGTACGCAATGAAGTCCGCTCACGGCGCTTCGAAGGTATACATGCAGCCTGCTTCTGAAGGTACCGGTATCATCGCTGGCGGCGCTATGCGTGCTGTCCTCGAAGTTGCTGGCGTTCAGAACGTTCTGGCCAAGTGCTACGGCTCGACTAACCCGGTAAACGTGGTTCACGCCACTTTCAAAGGTCTGAAAGCCATGCAATCTCCTGAGTCCATCGCTGCCAAGCGTGGCCTGACTGTCAAGGAGATCTTCTGATCATGGCTACCGTTAAAGTTACGCTGATCAAAAGCATGACCGGCCGCATCCCTAACCACAAACTGTGTGTTAAGGGTCTGGGTCTGCGTCGCATCGGTCACACTGTAGAAGTCCAGGATACTCCCGAGAATCGCGGGATGATCAACAAGGCTTACTACATGCTGCGTGTCGAGGGTTAATCGATGAAACTCAATGATCTGAGTCCAGCGCCGGGTTCCCGTCGCGAAAAGCATCGTCCGGGCCGTGGTATCGGTAGCGGTTTGGGTAAGACTGGTGGCCGTGGTCACAAAGGTCAAACCTCCCGCTCCGGTGGCACTATTGCTCCAGGCTTTGAAGGCGGTCAACAGCCGCTGCATCGTCGCCTGCCGAAGTTCGGTTTCGTTTCCCTGAAAGCCATGGACCGCGCAGAAGTGCGTCTGTCCGAGCTGGCTAAAGTGGAAGGCGACATCGTCACCGTGCAGTCCCTGAAAGATGCCAACGTGATCAACGTCAACGTACAGCGTGTGAAAATCATGCTGTCCGGTGAAGTGACTCGCGCTGTCACTATCGGCAAGGGAATCGGCGCCACCAAAGGTGCGCGTGCGGCTATCGAAGCAGCTGGCGGCAAGTTCGAGGAATAAATGGCTAAGCAAGGTGCTCTCTCTGCGCTCGGCAAAGGCGGTATGTCTGAACTCTGGGCTCGTCTGCGTTTTCTGTTCCTGGCGATTATCGTCTACCGAATAGGCGCACACATCCCGGTTCCAGGTATCAACCCGGACCGACTCGCAGACCTGTTTCGACAGAATGAGGGGACCATTCTTAGCTTGTTCAACATGTTCTCCGGCGGCGCGCTGGAACGGATGAGCATCTTTGCATTGGGGATCATGCCGTACATTTCGGCATCGATCATCATGCAACTGATGACCGCCGTCAGCCCGCAGCTGGAGCAGTTGAAGAAGGAAGGTGAAGCTGGCCGTCGCAAGATCAGCCAGTACACCCGCTACGGCACCGTCGTCCTCGCTCTCGTTCAGGCTATTGGCATGTCCATTGGTTTGGCGGGGCAGGGCGTTGCGTTCACTGGTGACTTTGGCTTCCATTTCGTCGCGGTATCCACTTTTGTGGCTGGCGCGATGTTCATGATGTGGCTGGGTGAGCAGATTACTGAGCGTGGTGTAGGCAACGGTATCTCGATGTTGATTTTTTCGGGTATCGTCGCCGGTCTTCCGAGAGCAATCGGGCAGTCTTTCGAGTCTGCGCGTCAGGGTGATATCAATATTTTCGCCTTGGTTGCCATCGGTTTGCTGGCAGTAGCGATTATCGGTTTCGTGGTGTTCATTGAGCGTGGCCAGCGTCGTATCGCTGTTCACTACGCCAAGCGTCAGCAGGGCCGCAAGGTTTTTGCTGCGCAGACAAGCCACTTGCCGCTGAAGGTGAACATGGCCGGTGTTATTCCGGCTATTTTCGCGAGCAGCATTTTGCTGTTCCCGGCTTCGTTGGGTGCCTGGTTTGGTCAGTCTGAAGGTATGGGCTGGTTGCAGGACATCTCGCAGTCGATCGCTCCTGGTCAGCCGTTGAATATTCTGCTGTTTAGTGCAGGGATTATTTTCTTCTGCTTCTTCTATACGGCGTTGATGTTCAATCCGAAAGACGTAGCGGAAAACCTGAAGAAGTCCGGTGCCTTTATTCCGGGCATCCGTCCAGGTGAGCAGTCTGCACGCTATATTGATGGCGTTTTGACTCGCTTGACCATGTTCGGTGCTCTTTACATGACGGCCGTGTGCCTGTTGCCCCAGTTCCTGGTGGTTGCAGCCAACGTTCCGTTCTACCTTGGCGGGACCTCGTTGCTGATCGTGGTCGTGGTTGTGATGGACTTCATGTCCCAAGTACAATCGCACCTCGTTTCGCACCAGTACGAATCCCTGATGAAGAAAGCCAACCTGAAGGGTTACGGCAGCGGCATGTTGCGCTGAGTACCCATAAGGTTCGAGGAGTTGGTGATGAAAGTTCGTGCATCGGTGAAAAAGCTGTGCCGTAACTGCAAGATTATTCGCCGCGAAGGTGTTGTTCGAGTAATTTGCAGCGCGGAACCGCGTCACAAACAGCGCCAAGGCTGAGTGTGATTGTGCTTCAAGCCCGGCAGCTAGTGCGCTGCCGGGTTGATTATTTGTTATTACAGCGATATTATCTCGCGCCCTATTTCTTGGCTTCCGGGGCGTAGGTAGCTGTCAATTGGAGTCCCACTGAATGGCCCGTATTGCAGGCGTTAACATTCCAGATAACAAGCATACTGTTATCTCGCTGACCTACATCTATGGTGTCGGTCGCACTACTGCGCAGAAAATCTGTGCAGACACTGGGGTAAACCCAGCAGCAAAGATCAAAGATCTGAGCGACGAGCAAATTGAACAGCTGCGTGGCGAAGTGGCGAAGTTCACCACTGAAGGTGACCTGCGTCGCGAAATCAACATGAAAATCAAGCGCTTGATGGACCTCGGTTGCTATCGCGGTCTGCGTCATCGTCGCGGTCTTCCAGTACGCGGTCAGCGTACCAAGACCAACGCGCGTACCCGTAAAGGTCCGCGTAAGCCGATCCGCAAGTAATCGCCCCAGCGAATCGACAGGAATTTAATCATGGCAAAACCTGCTGCTCGTCCTCGTAAAAAAGTTAAAAAGACAGTGGTTGATGGCATCGCCCACATCCATGCTTCTTTTAACAACACCATCGTGACCATTACCGACCGTCAAGGTAACGCTCTTTCCTGGGCTACCTCCGGTGGTTCGGGTTTCCGCGGTTCCCGCAAGTCCACCCCGTTCGCTGCTCAAGTAGCTGCTGAGCGTGCTGGTCAAGCTGCGCTGGAATACGGCCTGAAAAACCTCGACGTTAACGTCAAGGGTCCAGGTCCAGGTCGTGAATCCGCAGTCCGCGCTTTGAACGGCTGTGGCTACAAGATCGCCAGCATCACCGACGTGACGCCAATCCCGCACAACGGGTGCCGTCCGCCGAAGAAGCGCCGCGTGTAATCCAGGAGATTGTAAAGAATGGCTCGTTACATTGGTCCAAAATGCAAACTCGCTCGTCGCGAAGGCACCGATCTCTTCCTGAAGAGCGGCGTGCGCGCGATCGAATCGAAGTGCAACATTGAAGCAGCACCTGGTATCCACGGCCAACGCCGCGGTCGCCAGTCCGACTACGGCACCCAACTGCGTGAAAAGCAGAAGGTCCGTCGTATCTACGGCGTTCTCGAGCGTCAGTTCAGCGGCTACTACAAAGAAGCTGCTGGCAAGAAAGGTGCAACCGGTGAAAACCTGCTGCAACTGCTCGAATGCCGTCTGGACAACGTTGTATACCGTATGGGCTTTGGTTCGACTCGTGCCGAATCCCGTCAGCTGGTATCGCACAAGTCGATCAGCGTTAACGGTCAGACCGTAAACGTTCCGTCGTATCAGGTTCGTGCTGGTGACGTGGTCGCAGTTCGCGAGAAAGCAAAAAACCAACTTCGCATTGTCCAAGCTCTCGATCTGTGTGCCCAACGTGGCCGCGTAGAATGGGTAGAAGTAGACACTGAGAAGAAGTCGGGCGTTTTCAAGAACGTTCCTGCTCGCAGTGATCTGTCCGCCGACATCAACGAAAGCCTGATTGTCGAGCTCTACTCCAAGTAAGGGCTAGAAAATAGGTGCATCCATGCAGATTTCGGTAAATGAGTTCCTGACACCCCGCCACATTGATGTGCAGGTTGTCAGTCCAACCCGCGCCAAGATCACTCTCGAGCCTCTCGAGCGTGGTTTTGGCCACACCCTGGGCAACGCGCTGCGCCGCATCCTGTTGTCCTCAATGCCCGGCTGCGCAGTAGTCGAGGCCGAGATTGACGGTGTGCTCCACGAGTACAGCGCCATCGAAGGTGTACAGGAAGACGTAATTGAAATCCTGTTGAACCTTAAAGGTCTGGCCATCAAGCTGCACGGTCGTGACGAAGTTACGCTGACCTTGTCGAAGAAGGGTTCGGGGGTGGTTACCGCTGCCGATATTCAGCTGGATCATGATGTCGAGATCGTTAACCCCGATCACGTAATCGCTAACCTGGCGTCTAACGGCGCCCTGAACATGAAGCTCACCGTAGCTCGTGGTCGTGGTTATGAGCCAGCCGACTCGCGTCAGAGCGATGAAGACGAAAGCCGCAGCATTGGTCGCTTGCAGCTCGACTCTTCGTTCAGCCCGGTTCGCCGTATCGCATACGTGGTGGAAAACGCCCGTGTCGAGCAGCGTACCAACCTGGACAAGCTGGTTATTGATCTGGAAACCAACGGTACTCTGGATCCTGAAGAGGCTATCCGCCGCGCTGCAACCATCCTGCAACAGCAGTTGGCTGCGTTCGTCGACCTCAAAGGTGACAGTGAGCCAGTGGTTGTCGAGCAGGAAGACGAGATCGATCCGATCCTGCTTCGCCCGGTTGACGATCTGGAACTGACTGTACGTTCGGCTAACTGCCTTAAGGCGGAAAACATCTACTACATCGGCGACCTGATTCAGCGTACCGAAGTAGAGCTGTTGAAGACTCCGAACCTGGGCAAGAAATCCTTGACTGAAATCAAGGACGTTCTGGCCTCCCGCGGTCTGTCCCTCGGCATGCGCCTCGACAACTGGCCGCCTGCAAGTCTTAAGAAGGACGACAAGGCGACTGCCTGATCGTCGTAATCACCGAACGTAGTGTTTGGTAAGGAATGAACCATGCGTCATCGTAAAAGTGGGCGTCACCTGAGCCGCACCAGCTCGCACCGCAAGGCCATGTTCCAGAACATGGCGGTGTCGTTGTTCGAGCACGAGCTGATCAAGACTACTCTGCCAAAAGCCAAAGAACTGCGCCGCGTTGCCGAGCCGCTGATCACTCTGGCCAAGACAGACAGCCTGGCTAACCGCCGTCTGGCTTTCGACCGTACTCGTTCGAAAGCTATCGTTGGTAAGCTCTTCAACGACCTGGGCAAGCGTTACGCTACCCGTGAGGGTGGCTACCTGCGCATCCTCAAGTGCGGTTTCCGCGCTGGCGACAACGCGCCTATGGCGTACGTCGAGTTGGTTGATCGTGCTACTGCTGGCGAAGCTGTATCCGCCGAGTAAGACGTCAGTCTGAAACGAAAAACCGGGCCTAGTGCCCGGTTTTTTGTGCCCGCAAGAAATGCGCTGTTCGTACAAGCTTCTGACATTGTTCTGTTGTCACTATGTGCCGGGAAGCATAATTAGTAATTATCTATCGGTGACTACAAGTTAATGAATTTGTAGATGTAACATCGATGATCAATACTTCCCAGCAAGCCGATTAGCCGACAGTTTCAAGACTGACAGAGGAAGAAGACCGTATGAGCCAGATCAAAACGCTTACGACCGCCAGTGGCGCACCTGTCGCCGATAACCAGAATTCTCGCTCCGCCGGCCCTCGTGGGCCGCTGTTGCTCGACGATTTTCATCTGATCGAGAAGCTTGCCCATTTCAACCGTGAAAACATTCCTGAGCGCCGTGTGCACGCCAAAGGCTCGGGTGCTTACGGTACGTTCACCGTGACCCGCGATATCACCGAGTACACCAGCGCCAAACTGTTTGAGGCCGTCGGCAAGCAAACCCCGACGTTCCTGCGCTTCTCCACCGTTGGCGGCGAACGTGGCTCGGCTGACACCGAACGTGATCCACGTGGTTTCGCTCTGAAGTTCTACACCGAGGAAGGCAACTGGGACATCGTTGGTAACAACACTCCTGTGTTCTTCATCCGTGATCCGCTGAAGTTTCCCGACTTTATCCACACCCAGAAACGCCTCCCGCAGAGCAACCTGAAAAGCGCGCAGATGATGTGGGACTTCTGGTCGCATTCGCCGGAAGCACTGCACCAGGTGACCATTCTGTTTTCGGATCGCGGTATTCCCGATGGCTACCGTCACATGCACGGCTTCGGCAGCCACACCTACAGTCTGATCAATGCCAAAGGTGAGCGTCACTGGGTGAAGTGGCACTACAAAACCAAGCAAGGCATCAAGAACCTGGCACCGGCCGATGCTGCGCGCCTGGCGGGTACCGATCCGGATTACGCTCAGCGTGATCTGTTCGAGGCGATTGAGCGTGGCGACTTCCCGAAATGGCGTGTGTGCATTCAGATCATGACCGAGGCGCAAGCCGCAGCGCATTACGAAAATCCGTTCGATGTGACCAAGACCTGGTCGCAGAAGGAGTTCCCGCTGATCGAAGTCGGTGAGCTGGAGCTGAACCGCAACCCGCTGAACTACTTTGCTGAGGTTGAGCAAGCTGCATTCGGTCCGAGCAACATGGTGCCGGGTGTTGGTCTGTCGCCGGATCGCATGCTGCAAGGCCGGGTTTTCGCCTATGCGGATGCGCACCGCTACCGTGTTGGCACCAACCACCAGCAATTGCCGGTGAACGCTCCACGCAGCCCGGTGAACACTTACCAGCGCGACGGTTCGATGGCTTTCGGCAGCAATGGTGGTGCAGCACCTAACTACGAACCGAACAGCTACATCGAATCGCCGAAGCAAGCGCCGCGCTACGCCGAGCCTGCACTGGCTTTGAGCGGTGCTGCTGACCGTTACGATCATCGCGAAGACACCGATTACTACAGCCACGCCGGTGCGCTGTTCCGTCTGATGAGCGACGAGCAGAAAGCTTTGCTGGTCAGCAATATCGCTGGCGCCATGAGCGGTGTTTCACCTGATGTGGTTGATCGTCAGTTGCAGCATTTCTACAAGGCCGATCCGGCGTATGGAGAAGCAATCGCAAAGCTGCTCGACGTACAGCTTAACGAAGTCTAAACGAGAAGCAGAACCGCCCTCATTAGGGCGGTTTTTGCGTTATTTAGGCCGCTTTTCTCAGAATATCTTCGCTTTTATTGCGCGAAACGGGGTGACCTTCTGGTCAGCTTGGTTCAAACTACAGACTTTCAAGCAGGGAGATGTAGGGCGATGCAAGGCCACCCAGACGTAATCGATTACCTCAACACGTTGCTGACCGGCGAACTGGCCGCGCGTGACCAATATTTTGTTCACTCGCGGATGTATGAGGACTGGGGTTTCACCAAGCTCTACGAACGAATCAACCACGAGATGGAAGAAGAAGCCGGCCACGCCGATGCGCTGATGCGTCGGATCCTGATGCTTGAAGGCACTCCGCGCATGCGTCCGGATGATCTGGATGTCGGCACCACCGTGCCGGAGATGCTCGAAGCCGATCTGCGTCTCGAGTACAAAGTCCGCGCCGCACTGTGCAAAGGCATTGAGCTGTGCGAGCAGCACAAGGATTACGTCAGCCGCGAGATCCTGCGGGTTCAGCTCAACGATACCGAAGAAGATCACACCTACTGGCTAGAGAAGCAGTTAGGCCTGATCAAGCTGATCGGTCTCGAAAACTACCTGCAGTCCCACACGTCCTGATTGCAGAAGATATAAAAAAGCCCCTGTCACTGATGAAGTGACAGGGGCTTTTTCATGCCCGGCGATTAAGCACGATCGCGAATCAGCAACGGTTTGAGGTAGTGACCGGTGTGAGACTGCTTCATCTCGGCTACTTCCTCCGGAGTGCCGGTGGCGATGATCTGCCCACCCTTGGAGCCGCCCTCCGGCCCCAGATCCACCAGCCAGTCGGCAGTCTTGATCACGTCCAGATTGTGCTCGATCACCACCACCGTGTTGCCGTGGTCGCGCAGGCGATGCAGCACGTCGAGCAGTTGCTGAATATCCGCGAAGTGCAGGCCGGTGGTCGGCTCATCGAGGATATACAGAGTTTTGCCGGTGTCGCGCTTGGACAGCTCGCGTGACAGTTTGACCCGCTGCGCTTCACCACCGGACAGCGTGGTTGCCGATTGCCCGAGCTTGATATACGACAGGCCCACATCCATCAACGTCTGCAGCTTGCGCGCCAGCGCCGGAACCGCGTCGAAGAACTCCCGGGCTTCCTCAATGGTCATCTCAAGGGTTTCATGGATGCTCTTGCCCTTGTATTTGATCTCAAGGGTTTCGCGGTTGTAGCGCTTGCTCTTGCACACATCGCACGGCACGTAGATGTCCGGCAGGAAGTGCATTTCGACCTTGATAAGGCCGTCGCCCTGGCACGCCTCGCAACGACCGCCCTTGACGTTGAACGAGAAACGGCCCGGGCCGTAACCACGGGAACGTGACTCGGGTACGCCGGCAAACAGTTCGCGGATCGGTGTGAACAGCCCTGTGTAGGTCGCCGGGTTGGAGCGCGGCGTACGGCCGATCGGGCTCTGATCGATATCGACGACCTTGTCGAGATGCTCCAGTCCCTTGATGCTGTCATGTGCGGCCGCTTCCAGCGTGGTCGCACCATTGAGTGCAGTAGCGCTCAACGGGAACAGCGTGTTGTTGATCAGCGTCGACTTGCCGGAGCCGGAAACACCGGTCACGCAGGTCAGCAGGCCGATCGGGATTTCCAGATCGACGTTGCGCAGGTTGTTGCCGCGCGCACCTTTGAGCGACAGCGTCAGCTTCTTGTTGCGTGGTGTGCGTTTGGCCGGCACTTCGATCTTCACCCGCCCCGACAGGTATTTACCGGTCAGTGAGTCCGGGTGCGCCATGACTTCGGCCGGCGTACCTTCAGCCACGATCTGCCCGCCGTGCACGCCGGCGCCCGGCCCGATATCCACCACATAGTCGGCCAGACGGATCGCGTCTTCGTCGTGCTCGACCACGATCACAGTGTTGCCGATATCGCGCAGGTGCTTGAGGGTGCCGAGCAAACGGTCGTTATCGCGCTGATGCAGGCCAATGGACGGCTCGTCGAGGATGTAAAGCACCCCGACCAGGCCGGCGCCGATCTGGCTCGCCAGACGAATGCGCTGCGCTTCGCCACCGGACAGGGTGTCGGCGCTGCGATCCAGCGACAGATAGTCGAGGCCGACGTTGACCAGGAATTGCAGACGCTCGCGGATTTCCTTGAGGATCTTGTCGGCGATTTCGCCACGCCGCCCGGTCATCTTCAGTTCGCCGAAGTACACGCAGGCATCGCCGATCGGCAGGTTGGTCACTGCCGGCAGGGTTTTCTCGCCAACCCACACGTGCCGCGCCTCGCGACGCAGACGAGTGCCGCGGCAATCCGGGCAAGCCTGGGTGCTGAGGAACTTGGCCAGCTCTTCGCGCACGCTGGCCGATTCGGTTTCGCGGTAGCGACGCTCAAGGTTCGGCACGATACCTTCGAACGGGTGCGAACGTTTGACGATGTCGCCGCGGTCATTGAGGTACTTGAAGTCGACATTCTGTGAGCCGCTGCCATGCAGGATCTGCTTCTGCTGTTCGGCGGTCAGCTCGTTGAACGGCTTCTCAAGACTGAACTTGTAGTGCGAGGCAAGTGAGCCGAGCATCTGGAAGTAATAGACGTTACGCCTGTCCCAGCCGCGAATCGCGCCCTCGGCAAGAGTCAGTTCACCATTGACCAGGCGCTTGATGTCGAAGAACTGCTTCACGCCCAGGCCATCGCAGGTCGGGCAGGCGCCGGCCGGGTTGTTGAAGGAGAACAGCTTCGGCTCAAGCTCGCTGATGGCATGGCCGCAGATCGGGCAGGCGAAGCGCGCGGAGAAGATCATCTCTTCACCCGGCTCATCATCCATCGGCGCGACCATGGCAATGCCGTCCGCCAGTTTCAACGCGGTCTCGAAAGATTCGGCCAGACGTTGCTGCAGATCGGCGCGAACCTTGAAGCGGTCGACGATGACATCGATCGAATGCTTCTTCTGTTTATCCAGTTTCGGCAGTTCATCGAGTTCGCAGATCCGCCCGTTGACCCGGGCGCGGACGAAGCCTTGGGCGCGCAGCTCTTCGAACACTGACAAGTGCTCGCCTTTGCGTTCGCGAATAACCGGCGCCAGCAACATCAGCTTGCTGCCTTCCGGTTGTGCCAGCACCAGATCGACCATCTGGCTGACGGTCTGCGCCTCAAGTGGAATATCGTGATCCGGGCAACGCGGCGTACCGACGCGTGCATACAGCAGGCGCAGGTAGTCATAGATTTCGGTGATGGTGCCGACAGTGGAGCGCGGGTTGTGCGAGGTCGACTTCTGTTCGATGGAGATGGCCGGCGACAAGCCTTCAATGGTGTCGACGTCGGGCTTTTCCATCATCGACAGGAACTGTCGGGCGTAGGCCGACAGGGATTCTACATAGCGGCGCTGACCTTCGGCGTACAACGTGTCGAAGGCCAGGGACGACTTGCCGGATCCGGACAGGCCGGTGATGACGATCAGTTTGTCCCGTGGCAGGGTCAGGTCGATGTTCTTCAGGTTGTGGGTACGGGCCCCACGTATCAGGATCTTGTCCAAAGTGGCCTCGCTCGGCGGGCGTCGAAAACGTAGGAGTATACGGGCAAATACTGGATGGATGCACACTATCAAACGAAGGGTTTTTTACCTTGCATGAAGAGAGTTTCATCTATACGCGTCATAGCGTCGCGATATACCCCGTCTTTCGATGGGACTGGTAGAATCGCCGCCGGTTCACACGAGGTTTTTCCATGCACGATCCCCACAGCGAACGCATGAGTGGCAGCGAGACCCGCGCAGCGACCGGTCTGGCCCTGGTGTTCGCCTTCCGTATGCTTGGCATGTTCATGGTGTTGCCGGTACTGGCGACCTACGGCATGGACCTGGCGGGAGCGACCCCGGCCCTGATCGGGCTGGCGATTGGCGCTTACGGCCTGACCCAGGCGATTTTCCAGATTCCGTTCGGGATCATTTCCGACCGCATCGGCCGGCGTCCGGTGATTTTCCTCGGGCTGGTGGTCTTCGCTCTCGGCAGTGTGCTGGCGGCTCAGGCCGATTCGATCTGGGGCGTGATTGCCGGACGCATCCTGCAAGGCGCCGGGGCGATTTCCGCTGCGGTCATGGCACTGCTTTCCGACCTGACCCGTGAACAACACCGTACCAAAGCCATGGCCATGATCGGCATGACCATCGGTCTGTCGTTCGCCGTGGCCATGGTGGTCGGGCCGTTGCTGACCCGCGCGTTTGGCCTGTCCGGGCTGTTCCTCGCCACTGGCGGTATGGCCCTGTTCGGGATCGTCATCGTGATGTTCATGGTGCCGAAATCCACCGGGCCGTTGAGCCATCGAGAATCCGGCGTGGCGCGTCAGGCCCTGATGCCGACACTCAAACACCCGGATCTGCTGCGCCTGGATCTGGGCATTTTCGTGCTGCACGCGATGC
Source organism: Pseudomonas sp. GW823-FHT01D03 (assembly GCF_058798255.1). Lineage (NCBI taxonomy): Bacteria > Pseudomonadati > Pseudomonadota > Gammaproteobacteria > Pseudomonadales > Pseudomonadaceae > Pseudomonas > Pseudomonas sp. GW823-FHT01D03. Next base: position 5,417,064 of record NZ_JBXAKK010000001.1, on the reverse strand, counting down.
TGATGTCGAGCTTCGTCGCCCTGCCGTTGGCCCTTGTGGAAAAGGCCGGTTTGCCCAAGGAGCAGCACTGGTGGGTTTACCTGACCGCACTGCTGATTTCGTTCTTCGCCATGATCCCGTTCATCATCTACGGCGAGAAGAAACGCAAAATGAAACGAATTTTGCTCGGCGCCGTCCTGACGCTGATGCTCACTGAGCTATTCTTCTGGCAGTTCGGTGACAGCTTGCGGGCTCTGGTGATCGGTACGGTGGTGTTCTTCACCGCGTTCAATCTGCTGGAAGCTTCGTTGCCGTCGCTGATCAGCAAGGTTTCACCGGCGGGCGGGAAGGGCACGGCGATGGGCGTGTATTCCACCAGCCAGTTCCTCGGTTCGGCACTTGGCGGGATACTCGGCGGCTGGCTGTTTCAGCATGGCGGTCTGTCGGTTGTGTTCCTTGGATGTGCGGGTCTGGCTGCCATCTGGCTAGCCTTTGCTGTTACCATGCGCGAACCACCCTACGTGACGAGCCTGCGCTTGCCGTTGTCGCCCGAGGCGATCCGCGAAGCGGGTCTGGTCGAGCGCCTCAAGGCCCTCGTAGGGGTAACAGATGCAGTGATAGTTGCTGATGAAGCGGCTGTTTACATCAAACTGGACAAAGAATTAGTGGATCGCGACACCCTCGAACGCCTGGTGAACAACCCGGCCGGGGCTGCTTGCGAAGCCTAGGAGAACGTTATGGCCCGTGGGGTTAACAAAGTCATATTGGTCGGCACTTGCGGCCAGGATCCCGAAGTTCGCTACCTGCCTAACGGTAACGCCGTGACCAACCTGAGTCTGGCAACCAGCGAACAGTGGACCGACAAGCAAACCGGTCAAAAGGTCGAGAAGACCGAATGGCACCGTGTTTCGATGTTCGGCAAGGTTGCCGAAATCGCCGGCGAATACCTGCGTAAGGGTTCGCAGGTGTACATCGAAGGCAAGCTGCAGACCCGCGAGTGGGAAAAAGACGGTATCAAGCGTTACACCACCGAAATCGTGGTCGACATGCAAGGCACCATGCAACTGCTCGGCGGCCGTCCTCAACAGGGCGATCAACAAGGCGGTGGCAACAACTACCAGCAGCAGGCGCCACGTCAACAGGCTCCACGCCCGCAGCAGTCGGCTCCGCAACAGCGTCCAGCCCCGGCTCCACAGCAGGCGGCACCGCAACCGGCTCCGGATTTCGACAGCTTCGATGACGACATTCCGTTCTGATTCGTTGCTGCATCCGCGCTGAATAAAAAGGCCCGTCGTTCAAAACGACGGGCCTTTTTTGTGGCGCAAGGTCCGCGATTACCATTGATCTCCTGTGGGTGCGGGCTTGCTCGCGAAGGCGTCGGGTCAGTCAAAGCATTTGTTGAATGGCAGTCCGCATTCGCGAGCAAGCCCGCTCCCACAAATGCGGGTGTGTGTTTCAGTCGAGGATCAGGTGTGGTAGAAACCGGCTGGAATCCTTGGTGATCAGACTGTTGTCTTCCCGCACGCCGATCCCCGCCGCCTGATCACCAATCACCCACGAGCCGATCAGCGTGTAGCTGTCGTCGAACTTCGGCAATGGCGCAAATTCCTGCAAGATGAATGGCGCATCGGTGTAGGGCCCGTCTTCTTTGACGATCAGACCTTCTGCCGTTTGCAGCTCGATATTCGCGCCTTCGCGGGAAAAGTACGGTTTGCGTACCCAGCCCTTGGGCACCGCACTGGCCGGGTTCGGATCAAGATGCGCTGCCAGCAGATTCGGATGGCCCTTGTGCAATTCCCACAGCAGCGGCAGCGCGCCTTTGTTCGACAGGATCGACTTCCACGCCGGTTCGAAAAACTGCGTATCGCTTTCGGCAATGGCTGCACCGAATGGCTCGTGGAAAATGAATTCCCAGGCATGCAGCTTGAACAGGTGCGGAATCCAGCGATCCTGCAGATCGACGAAGCGACCTTCGGCGGTCAGGCCGATGTCTTCGATGTCGATGTGCCTGGATTCGATCCCGACCTTTTCCGCGATCAGGCGCAGGTAGTCGGTGGTGCCCTTGTCTTCGACCGAGTCTTTCATCGAAGCAAAGTAGAACGGCCGCTTGAGCTGCAACTCGGCAAACGCCTGGTGCAGCTTGGTATCGATGCTGTTGAACTGGTCGGCATGGCGCGGCAGCATCCCGCGCTCGATGCACTGCTCCAGCCAGCCCCACTGAAACGCCGCCGCCTCATAGAGGCTGGTCGGCGTGTCGTAGTTGAGCTCCAGCAGCTTGGCCGGGCCGTTGCCGTTGTAGGAAAAGTCCATACGCCCATACAGATGCGGATGACCTTCCAGCCAGGACGTGCGGATCATGTCGTAGTACGGCGCCGGGATGCTCAGGCGATCCAGCAGTTCTTCGCTGTGCACCACGCGGTCGACCAGGTCCATGCACATCTCGTGCAGTTCGGTAGTCGGATCCTCCAGATCGTTTTCAATCTGCGCGAGCGTGAACTGGTAGTAGGCGCTTTCGTCCCAGTACGGCTCGTCGTCGATGGTGTGGAACAGAAAGCCGAGGCTTTCGGCAGTCTGTTTCCAGTCGGGGCGCTCGGCGCAGTGGATCTTCTTCATGGTCAGCTGCTCGAACTGCCCCAGCCGCCCCAACCGCTGCGCGCGGAAGACTGGCTGCCGAAGCCGCCGCGGGACGTCGACGAAGCGACGTTGACCGGTTTGCTCCGGGTGCTGTCGTAGCGGGTGTCGGTGCGGATAGCCGGTGCCGATTCGATTTTGCGGTACTGCGTCGAGGTGTTGTAGGTCTGGCGCGTATCGCGATCGCGATAGACCGTGCGATTGGCGTTGTTGCTCATCGCATTGCCGATCAGCCAGCCCGTCAGCCAACCGTTGCCGCCGCCGGACGAGTGAGATGTACTTTGTGAGTTCTGCGCGGCGGCGGCTTCACCGGCAGGCATCTGCGCATTGGCAAGCGCATTCAGGTCCTGTGGCGCCTCGCCGTTCTGCGGCACCTTGAAGCCGCCGAGCTTCGGCACGAAGCGGCCATCGGAGTTTTTCTGGCACCAGTCGGCGGCGAAGTCGGCGTCGCACTTGGCCTTGTCATCGTAGGCCGGCGCAATACGTCGATGTTCGGTCAATGCCGCGACGTAGGCGTTGGAGCAGACGTCGGCGGCCACTTCGGCGCCGACGCACTCCTCGACAGATTGGAAGCGTTGCTGCTCCTGCGCGGTAACCTCGCCGGAAATCGCCAGCGCCACCGAAGCGGCGAGGGACAGTTGAACGTACTTGCTGCGTTTCATCGAAGGCTTCCTGCCGATCAGTTGGACGGGGTCATGCACGCGGCGTTGAGCATGCCGACGCTGATAGCCACCGCGGCCACGTAGATTCCCGAGGCGATTTCACCGTTGGCGATACGCTGCGACGTGCCCTTGAGCACCAGCCCCGTGGCGAGGAATGCCAGCAATTGCACCACGGCAGCAATCACCGCCCACAGCACAAAATCGAGGACGTTGACCGAAAACGCGATGACATTGCTGGCCGGAATCGCGAAGCCGATGATCGCGCCCGCCAGAGCGATGGCGGCAGCGATGTTGCCGGAGCGAATCAGCTCGAACTCTTTGTGTGGCGTGATACGGGTGTAGACGAACTGGAACAGCATGAACAGCAACACGGCGCCGATCAGGTAGACGACGAAACCGACCAGTGCGGTCTTGTTCAGGGAAACGGCCAGCACTTCCAGCATGGAAAACTTCCTTATTTAAATGGTGCTCAAATCAGTCGTGTACAGCGAAATGCCCAGCGAGGTGCTCAGGCTGACGGTGCCTTCCTCGTCCTGTTCGACGGAGAACAGCAGCAATTCGCGGCGATCGGTCAGGCCGGTCTCGCGCGCGTAAAGCATGGAGTGGTGTTCGATGGTGTAGCTCTCGTCCGGGTTGACCACGTGTTCGGTCATCGGTACGAGTTCGGTCTGGCCCTGCTCGGTGCCCCATTCGCGGCTGTACTGGACGCCGTCGTGGATGTAGATCGGCAGGCCGATCGGGCTTGCGGGGCCGGCCAGGCGCTGCAGCTCGGCGTCACTGTTGACGGTCACGTAGCTGAGGTAGTTGAACAGGGTGACCGACTCGATCTGGTCGTCACCGGTGACGTGGATCTGCAGCCAGAAGTCTTCGTTATTGAGGTAGTAGCGATGCAGCTTGTTGGATTGGCCGAGGTCGATCCAGCCGGCGCTCCAGATTGCCTCTGCAGCCGGAACCTGTACCGAGGTGCTGCCATCAAGCAGCAAGGCCAGGGTCGAATCGAATCGCACGCCTTTGCCTTGTGCCATCCCGAGTGGGCCACTGGCAACGGTTGGCGTTGGCGCAGCGGTCTGCCAGTTGCTGGTGCCCAGCAAGTCTTTGAACCATCCCATGGGTACATTCCTTGAGGCGGGTGGAGGTGTTCGTCGTAAAAAGCGCCGCCAGTGTACCGGGCCGGGCGACGAACGAGCAGGCAAAATGCAAATGTTGTGGGTGCGAAAAACTGTAGGAGCTGCCGCAGGCTGCGATCTTTTGATCTTGAATCCAGATCAAAAGATCGCAGCCTGCGGCAGCTCCTACAGGAGGGCGGTTTTACTGAGCTGACTTTTGCTTCAGACGCTCAAGGATCGCATTGGCGCTGCCTTCGTTCGGCGTGATGCCGGCGTCGCGCAGTTTGCGTTCCAGGTCATTGCCGGTAGAAGCGTCAGCCAGTTCATCGGCGGCACTCAGCTCGGCAGCGCGTTGCTGCTGCTTGGCCTGCAGACGGTTCAGCGTGCCGACAGCGGTTTCCAGCTTGCCGTTGGCACCGCCGCTGGCGATGGACGCGCTGACCTGCGCCTTTTGCACGCTTTCACGGGCCTTGGCCATGTCCACTTGCTGGCGCAGGCTCTTGATCCGCGACTCGGCCTTGCTGATGTCCTTGCGCATGTTTTCGGCGTAGGTGCCGAACTCGTCGCTCTGGGCTTTCTCGGCGGTCAGGTCGTTGGTCAGGGTCGAAATCGCTTCGGCCACTTCCATGGCCAGGTCTTCGCGGCCGGCGTTCAGTGCGGAAACCGCCTTGGCTTCCAGATCCTTGATCTTGGCGTCGTACTCGCTCACGCGATCAGCGGCCAGCTTGTGCTTGGCCATGATGGTGACCAGCTCACGGCGGGCGTTCGACAGCGCGGTGTCGGCGTCGCGGATTTCCTGATCGAGGATGCGCAGGGCCTGTTGGTCGACGATCGCTTCGCCGACTTCATTGGCGCCGCCGCGCAGAGCGGTGAACAACTTGCTCCAGATGGACTGAGTCATTGGATATTCCCTGTTGATTACTTGAAGAAGTGTTCGAAGGCTTCGCTCGCGCGCTGCACGTTGTCGACCAGGGTTTTCACCTCGGTGACGACGTTGGTCAGGCTCGAGTCGGCGCTGAGGGCGCCAAACATGTTGTAAACGGTCTGCCCGTTGGGCATCGACTCGATGCCGATCGACGACAGCGGGAACATTTCCCGGCTGCGCAGCACGGCGTCGTTGAAGGCGTGCACGTCAGTGATCGAATCGATATCCACCAGCACGGTGTCGACGATGATCTGCTGACCAGCCAAGGCGATGTGAATCGGCAGACCGCCGAATTCGTTCATTTCCAGCCTGATGCTGGGTTCGGAGCTCTGGATCAGAGACAGCGTGATCTCCTGCGAAGCCACCTCGTCCAGTGCCTTGAGGGCGTTGAAGAGGCTATCGATGTTCCAGTTGTTGCCTGCGCTCATGTAATTCTCCGACATGAATGAGCCAGCCAGAATCGGTTGGCGTAGCTGTTGCTCCATCTGCTTGAGCAAGCTTCGGTTTTCCGGAAGCACCCAAGTTTCGTGTTTTACATAACCGGCGGCAGCCAGGCCCGCGCGCATCTGCTTCATGTAGAAGCTCGACGGCTTTTTCGCGGACGGTTTCGAGCGCTCTCCCTGTGGGCTCTCTGATGCAACGGTGGGGGAGCGACTTTTCATGGCAATGACTCCGTTATGAACATCTCACGCGTGAGCCACACTACAACCAATTCAAAATGCCATCAATGGCTCACGCGTGAGATTTTTTCGGTCTGTGGAAATCGCTGATGAGGTGTGGTCGCAAGCGTTGTCCCGGGTGGAGAGTGTGTTTCTGATTAATCACTGATGTTTATTGTCTGGAAGGCGAATTTATTTTCAATTCTCCCGCTGTGAATCTTCATTGTTTAAATATTGAAGATAATTCCTACATTGTTTTTGTATGTTTCCGTAAGAGGTAATTGCGACACTTGGCAAGAGTGTAGGAAGTGTGTTTGGTGTGAGTAATATTAAGAAACAAGCTCGGTTCGCAACCACTAAAAACTTGTTCTAGTTTTGGGGTGTGCACACCTTCACCCCGGTGGAAAAACAGCTTGGACCACCGGCCCTTCAACTTTTGAGGAAATCATTATGACTTTCGAAAAAGCATCTTCCGCTGGCGATTCTCAGATCGGCTGATCTGATCAGTAAGAACCGGGGCCTTCGCGGCCCTGGTTCTTTTACTAACTTGTTTTAATAGCGATCGAGGCTCGAATATGAAGCTTTGTCTTAAACCGACGATTATTCCGTTCAAACTTGATGGTCAGGTAGTTCTGCGTTTTAACGGTCAATACGCAAAAATCCCCGACCTACACGGTGCTGTCTGGGAGTTCATCAAGGCACTTGATGGCCGTACACCCTATGAGGAGTTGATTACCCAGGTGGCAGACCGTTATCCCGGGGTGGGTCAGGACGAAATCCATAGCGTTGCGCAAGATCTGATCAAATACCGGCTGGTCGAAAGTCCGGATGCCTTTGAAACGACTTCACTTTCGGATCATGATCGCATCAGATTTTCCCGCAACATCGACTTTTTCGGGTCGATGGCGGCTGTGGGCGAGAACAAGTTCACCCCGCAGGAAAAACTGCGCGCGGCCAGGGTCTGCGTACTGGGCTGCGGTGGTCTGGGCACCCATATCCTGTTCGACCTGGTGGCGCTGGGCGTCCACCACTTGACGATCCTCGATTTTGACACGATCGAGATGAGCAATTTGAACCGGCAGATCCTTTACAAGGAAACCGACGTTGGCATGCCGAAGGTTGCAACGGCCAGGCGCAGGTTGCTTGAATTCAACAGTCACCTCGACATTACTGCTCACGAAACCCGCCTTCAGTCGGCGCAAGACGTCGCCGGCATCGTACGCGGTCACGATATTGTGATTTGTGTCGCTGATAAACCCGCGAACTACATGGCCGACTGGCTGAATGAGGCCTGTGTTGAACAGGGCGTACCCTTCATTTCAGGCGGACTTGATGTACGCCGCTCGGTGTTTTATTCGGTGGTGCCTGGCTCCTCGGGCTGCGGTGCTTGCTGGCTGACGTCGGCGCGTAACAAGAGCAGCCTGGTGAACAGCGTTTCGACCATGGCCAAACAGTACGACATCTCTTATGAGCATCCCGGCCCGGCTCTTGTGACTTTGGTGGCCGTCACCGCTGGGATGATGGTTAGCGAAACGGTCAAGATCATCACCGGCTGCCAACCGCCACAATTGACCAACAAGCTCAAGGAATTCACATTCGACGACCTGGACGTCAGCGTTGCTGAAGTCTGGCAACAGAATCCGGACTGCACGGTGTGTGGACATCTCGCGAACGCGCAACGGTCGCGGCAGGCGGAGACCGTCTAAATGTTCAAACTCCTGGCGTCCTATGCCATCACGTCCATCTGTTCATGGGCCATCGCGTTTCTGATCCCGCTTTATGTTTATGAGCAGACAGGCTCCCCAGTCTGGACGTCGCTGGCTTTTTTCGCCGCGATGGCGCCCTACATACTGGTCACGCCCTTCGCCGGTGTATGGAGTGATCGCTACAGCAAACGGCGTTTTCTGATCGGTGGTGATCTGATCAACATCGTCACCGGCTGCCTTATATATGCTGCCGTGAATACGCTGTCCGGGAACAGCTTGAGTACCACCCTGTTACTGCTGAGCTTTCTGTTGGCAAGCGTCGGCGCCACCCACCACCCGGTCTTCCAGAGTATTGCGCCCGCACTGATCGAAGGGCCCAAGCTCCACCGGTTCAATGCAATCGTCAATGCCAGTGACAACATCATTCGCATCGTTGCACCAATCGGCGTTGCAGCCTTGCTGGCCTTCAGTAGCAAGGAGCAGTTGCTGATTGGCAGCATTGTCGGATTTGCGCTATCCCTGCCGCTTTGCTTCTTGCTGAAAGAGCAGGGTAAGCCTGCGCCTGCCACCACGCGGGTATTCACGGAAATCAAAGCCGGACTGCTGTATGTCATCCAGCAGCGAGAACTGTGTTCTTTTGTCATGCTGTTCTTTTTCTGCAATTTCGGTTTTGCCTTGATCGGTGCCAGCCTTGTCTATGTCTACACAACGCTACTGGCCGTGCCATTGAGTGATGTCGGCTATTACTACGGGCTCATTGGTGCGGGTGCCGTCGCCGGATCGGCTATGGGTGCGTTTCTGGTGAAGAGATATCCGGCCGGCATTCTTATCCGTCGAAGCTGTTTGCTGGCCGGAGTGTTCACGCTGATGGGGGCGATGGCCAACGATCCGTGGTCACTTTCGGCACTGTGGGCGCTTTCTACCGGTTGCCAATCCGTGGTGGTCATCGCTTTTTTCACCTATCGCCAGCAAGTGGTTCCGCAAACCATTCTTGGGCGAACGGTAGGAGTTACACGGCTCATTTCCTACCTCGCGATTCCGCCGGCGAGCCTTCTGAGTGGATGGCTGTTACTGCATTTTTCGAGCAGCGCTGTGATTCTTGCGTCAGGCGGTCTGTGCATCATTTTCGCCTCTCTATGTGCTTACTTTCTGGCCAGGTTTGAGCGCCCGGTCATTTACAGCGACGCACAATGAATACGGTTTTGTAAGTTTTTCGGGGTTTCGGAATAACTGGAAAGTTTCGATCAGTTGGATGGCTGATAAAGAATTAAAAGGAATTTAAAGTTGGATAAAGACAAAGAGTTGAATGGCGGCGGTAGGGCGAAGGTCATTAAATTCATAACCGGAGGCACATTATGGGACGAATGGCTGGACGCTGATGCGTTAGATGGATTGGTTAATCATGAACTGTTGCTGGCAATGCAAGACGGTCATGTTTCTCTGCAGGGGATGCGTTACTTTCTGATCCAGCATCATTACTACTCGCGAAACTTTACCCGCTTTCTGTGTGCGATCATCAATCGCCTCGAATCCCTTGACGACATCAAATTGCTGATGGAAAACATGCAGGAGGAAATGGGCATTGATGGTGACAACAAGCTTACACATGCCGAGCTGTTTCAAAGGTCGCTACGGATCCTGGGCACCCATCCCTTGGCTGAATTGCCTTTACCTCAGACCGTGGATTTCACCCAATGCATCATGCAGCTTTGCCGCAGTGAAAATCCTGTCGAGGGCCTCGCGGCGCTCTGCTTGGGAGCCGAAGCCATTGTGCCGCTGATTTACCGACCGATTCTGCTGGCGCTGGAGGGACTGAACATCAGTGAGGAAGGCCTGGAGTTCTTTCGCTTGCACATCGAAGAGGATGAGGATCATGCGATTACCATGTTGGGAATTCTGCAGCGACTGACTCACCAGACTCCTGAGGCCAAGCGGCTTGCGATTCAAACCGGGCGTCAGGCTATGCTAAAACGTTGTGTCATGTTCGATGCCATCTGGAAGGAAGTCAGTCAGCAGTAGCTGGCGACCCGTTTCGTGCAAATTGCCGCGGATTCGCTGGCAGTCGTGCAGATTGAAACAGGCCTGATGCCACCATGCTTGTTCCAAGCGATTGAATCATTGGGCATTCCCGGCGCCAGGCGATTGGCCTGATCTCTGCACTTCTCTCATTACATTCATCAAGTGGCTTGAAGGGGGAAGCATGACCCCGATGTCGAGCAGGAAAGTGGTCGTTGCCCATTCGGTTCGTGCCGGGGCGCCGCAACATGAAGTGCAGACCAACAAGGCTCTGGCCCGCTGGCTGGCGCAGATTCTGGGGCTCAGCTTCGGCGGAAGTTTTGACCCGCAGAAGCATCGCGGTCGCGATTTGTATTGGCTGCCGACCCAGACCATTGTCGGCGCGGCCAGCGCGCGCAATCTGGGGATCAAGGGCCCCGGCGATTTGTGGGGCGGGTACGTCGAACACGATTTCATTTGCACCAAAGCCATCAGTCACGGCTTGCGCAGTCATCTGGCTCACGCGCCACAGGGCTGGGCGCCGCAATTCTCCGAGCGCGTGCGCGACGTGGTGCTCGACGGCTTGACGGTGTTTGCCGTGGAAGATGCGCGGCCCGCCGCCGAGCATCTGCTGTACGGCGGGCCGATCCGCCTGAAGCCGATTCACGCATGCGCCGGTCGTGGCCAAGAAGTAATCAACAGCCTCGACGCGTTCGATGAAGTGCTCGCCCGTGCGGAGGCTGCCGAGCTGTTTCGCGATGGCGTGGTGCTCGAACAGGACTTGAGCAAGGTCTTCACCCACAGCGTCGGCCAGTCATTCATCGGCGACAAAGTGCTGAGCTACTGCGGTGATCAATACTTGACCAAGGATGCCCATGGCGAAGATGTCTATGGTGGTTCGAATCTGCTGGTAGTGCAGGGCGGCTACGAAAATCTGCTGGCGCTGGACTTGCCGGACGATGTGCGACTGGCCATCCAGCAGGCACAGGTTTTCGATCGGGCGGCAGACGAGGCATACCCGGGTTTCTACGCCTCACGTCGCAACTACGACATTGCCCAAGGGCTGGACAGCAATGGCAAACCCCGCAGCGGGGTGCTCGAACAATCCTGGCGCATGGGCGGTGCCAGCAGCGCTGAATTGGCCGCGTTGCAAAGCTTCGTCAATGATCCGCAGATGCCCGCGATCCGCGTGTCGACCGTAGAAACCTATAGCGATGTAAGCCTGCCGGCGGACGCCATCGAAATCTATCGCGGGCCAGCGGAGAACAGCGACTTCCTTCTCAAATACGTAACGGTCAAATCTTATGACGGCTAGAAGCGAAAGCATTCAGATCGACATTGATGACGAACAGATGAGCGGGACGTTTCTCAGTCCAAAATCGAAAGTCCCCGGCGTGTTGTTTGTGCACGGTTGGGGCGGTAGCCAGGAACGTGACCTTGAGCGCGCCAAGGGCATCGCCGGTCTCGGTTGTGTATGCCTGACCTTCGACCTGCGCGGCCACACCGGCGGCACCGGCATTCCGCTGACCCGGGTGACGCGCGAAGACAACCTTCGTGACCTGCTCGCAGCCTACGACCGTCTGCTGGCGCATCCGGCGCTCGATACCTCGGCGATTGCGGTGGTTGGCACAAGCTACGGCGGTTACCTCGCTTCGATCCTCACCTCGTTGCGTCCGGTGCGCTGGCTGGCGCTGCGGGTACCGGCGCTGTATCGCGACGAGCAATGGCACACGCCCAAGCGTGAACTGGACAAGGCCGATCTGCGCGACTATCGGGCGACGTTGGTCCGTGCAGACAGCAACCGTGCGCTGCACGCCTGTTCGCAGTTCACCGGGGATGTGTTGCTGGTGGAATCGGAAACCGATGACTACGTGCCCCACGCGACGATCATGAGTTACCGCGCCGCCTGTCAGCAGACGCATTCGCTGACGCACCGGATCATCGACGGCGCCGACCATGCCTTGAGCGAGCCGGTTTCGCAGCAGGCTTACACCTCGATTCTGGTGGACTGGATTACCGAGATGGTGGTCGGGGAGCGGTTGAGCATTATTCAGTCCACATGATTTGTGGTGTCTCTTCGGACGCCTTCGCGAGCAAGCCCGCTCCCACATTTGGAATGCTTTCTACCTGTGGGAGCAACTGTCTTACTGCGACCGTTCGTCACCGCCACTCTGTGCCGTCTCGCAGCATGGCATTCAATCTGATCAGCAGTATTCGCATGCAGGCGATGAGCGCGACTTTCGCGCTCTTGCCTCGTTCTCTTAGTGATTCATAGCGGGCCTTGAAATCGGCTTGATGGCGGATAACGACCCAGCACGACATGTAAAGCGCACGTCTGACGCGTGCTCTCCCTCCGTAAATCTGACGTTTCCCGCTGTGATTACCGCTGTCGTCGTTATAGGGGGCGATTCCCGCCAAGGCGGCGATCTCCCTGCGATCCAGCTCGCCGAGTTCGGGTAGATAAACCATCAAGCTGGCGGTCGCCACAGTGCCGATGCCTTTGACGGAGATAAGCCGATCGGCTTTTTCCGCATCCAGCTCACGCATGCTTCGATCAATGGCTTTGCCAAACTGTTTGATCTGAGTCTGCAGGTAGCGAATATGATCCTTGATCGCCTCTATGGCCGCGGGCAACTGGGCCTGTTGCAGCCGGCGCTTGTTGTCATCACGCTGCTGGACGAAGTGCTCGCGTAATTGAATCAACTCGCGCAGGGCTTCACGCTCAGGCGAGATGGGCTTTTCGCGAGACGCATGCAACGCTTCGGCAAAGTCGGCGAGAACCGCCGCGTCGATGGGATCGGTTTTGGCGTTCTTGCCCATTGCTACGGCAAAGGCTCTGGCCCGGCGAGGATTGATCCTCAACACGCTGAAACTTGCCTGCTGCAATGCCGCCATGACCTTGCGTTCATAGCCGCCTGTGGCTTCCAGCAATACACGGCCAACCGTGTACTGAGCTAAACGTGCGATCAGCACATCAAAGCCTTCAACCGTATTGGGAACTTCAAAGCCGTCTTTCTGTGGTTGAACCCAGACGACGAGATTGGATTTGGAGATATCGATGCCGACCCAGGAAATCATGGCAAAACCCTCTTACACTCAGAAGTGAGAGTGCTCTGGCTTTGCCCACGCTTGTGATTCGAGTGGCGCTCGTCCAACTGTTCGGGCTTAGGGGCCAGAGTAGAAAGGTGGATGGCAGCTTTGCTCCCACTCGTGCTTTAAGCACCGCGGACTCACAGCTTGCCATCCACCCTCTCACCCCAGAGTTTATCCCCTTACTCAGACACAAGCGGGCTTGCTCGCGAAGGGGCCATCAGCCATAACCAAAAACTCAGGAGGGCGTCTTCTCGATTCGCAACGCCTTGGCCTTGGCCTCGACCAGCAGATACATCACCACCGTAATCAACAACGGCAGCAGAAAATAAATCGCCCGATACGCCAGTAACCCCGCCACCAGACTGCCCCGCGAAGCCTCGTGCTGCAGCAGCGCGACGAACACCGCTTCCAGCACCCCGAGCCCCGCCGGAATGTGGGTGATGACCCCGGCAATCGCGCTGATCAGCAGCACGCCGAGCACCAACGGGTAATCCAGTTTGCTCGGCAGCAGAGTGAAAATCACCGCCGCCATCAACGACCAGTTCAGCGCACCGAGCAGCAATTGCAGGGCGGCCATGCGTAGGGATGGCAGGTTGATTTCCACCCCGCGGATCGACCACTCGCGGCGCTTGGAAAACTGGCAAGCGGCGAGGTAACCGGCACTCACCAGCAACAGCAACACACCGATGCCCTGCAATGCGCCACTGCTGATTTTCCAGCCCGGCGGCATGCTCACCAGGCCGCTGCTGAACACCACGCCGGCAATCGTCATGTAGCCGAACCAGTTGGTGGCCAGGCTCAGGCCGAGAATCTTGGCGATGTTGCTTTTGCTCACCCCCAGGCGCGAATACAGCCGATAGCGCATGGCAATCCCGCCGACCCAGGCGCTGAGATTGAGGTTGAACGCATAGCTGATGATCCCCACCGGAAGGATCTGTTTCCAGGTCAGGTCCTGGCGAATGTAGGTGCGGCCGATCAGGTCGAAACTGGCGTACGTGAGAAAGCTCAACAAGGTCAGGCTGGCGGCGATGATCAGCGTGCGCACCTTGAAGTCGGCCAGGGTTTGCAGGACTTCCGCCCATTCGATACGCGTGGCGAACATCGTCAGCAACACGATCAACGCAAGGAAAAACAGCAGCGTCAGCGGACGTTTCCAGCGACTCCATCGAGAGTGAGTCGCTGGCGCCGAGTGTGCGTGGGAGTGGCTCATGACGTGCGCCCTCGAAACGGCTTGAGCCGCGGTTTATGCGCCGGCAGCCAACCGGCCATCGCCGGAAAATGCCGCAGGAAGTGGAACACCAGAAATCCCACGGTCATGTGCCAGATCCGCCCGCGCGGGGACATGCTGGCATCCATCGCCTTGCAGTGGTTCTGGCTCAGGTCTTCGAGGCGCTGGAACAGATGCTGATTGAACGCGCGATCACGGATCAGCACGTTGGCTTCCAGATTCAGTGACAGGCTCAACGGGTCGAGATTGCTCGAGCCGACGGTGCTCCATTCCTCATCCACCAATGCGACTTTACCGTGTAGCGGGCGCTGGCAATATTCGTGGATCTGCACGCCGGCCTTGAGCAGGTAGTCGTAGGTCATGCGCGCGGCCAGTTTCGCCACCAGCATGTCCGGCTGGCCTTGCAGGATCAGTCGCACCTCCACGCCACGGCGCGCGGCATTGCGGATCTCGCGCAGCAGGCGGTAGCCGGGGAAGAAGTAGGCGTTGGCGATCACCACCCGGCGTTTGGCCCGGCGCAATGCGTGCAAGTACACATCTTCGATGTCGGTGTGGTGCTGATCGTTATCACGAAACACCAGGCGTACCTGACCGTCGTGATCGTTGAAAGCCATGTCCGCCCGGCGCTGACGCCGGCGCTGCCACCAGAACCGTGCGCGTCCCGGACGACCACTTTGCAGCAGGGCGAAATGATGGATGTCAGCGACCGCCGGCCCTTGAACCTGCACCGCGTAATCCTGCTTTGCTTCGGGGCCGAAATCGGCCAGGTGATCGCCGGAGAAGTTGATCCCGCCAATGAACGCGATCAGTCCGTCGACCACCACGATCTTGCGGTGCAGACGGCGGAACCAGTTGGTGCGAAAACCCAAGTGTTTGGGCGCCGGGTCAAATATCTGCAGGTGCACGCCGGCGTCGCTCAGTGCCGCGAGATAAGCGGTGGTCAATTCACCACAACCAAAACCGTCAAGGCTGACGGTGGTGCGCACGCCACGCCGCGCGGCGTCGATCAAAATCTGCTGCAACTCTGCGCCGACCTTGTCTTCGAAAACGATGAAGGTCTCCAGCAGAATTTCACTCTTCGCCGCGCGCATGGCGTCGAATACCCGGGGGAAATATTCCTCGCCGTTCTCCAGCAACTCGACGCGGTTGTTGCCCTGCCAGCCGTACTCGACATCGACATGTCCGGGCTCGCGTACCGGCGGGTTGATGCTGATCGGTTCCACGGCGGATTTCTCCAGCGGTGCGCTGCTCATAGTTCGATCTCCACCGATAACGGGACGTGGTCGGAAAGGTGTGACCAGGGTCGGTTGGCCAGGACTTTCGGTTGGCTGGCCTTGAGGTTGCGTACATAAATACGATCGAGCCGCAGCGTCGGCAGACGCGCCGGAAAGCTGCGCGCCGGTTTGCCGTGATGCTCGGCGAACACCTCGCGCAGGCCGCAGGGTTCAAGCAACGCGTCGGCGCGCTGGCGCCAGTCGTTGAAGTCACCGGCGACGATCACCGGCGCGTTATCCGGCAGCTCCGCCAAACGCTCGCCGAGCAGTTTCAATTGCGCATTGCGATGGCTTTCGCGCAGGCCCAGATGTACGCAGATCGCATGCACTTCGACGCCATCGCCCGGCATGCGCAGCACGCAATGCAGCAGGCCACGGTTCTCGTGGCCGCTGATCGACACGTCGAGGTTGTCGTGGCGGATGATCTGGAATTTCGACAGCAATGCGTTGCCGTGATCGCCCTCCGGGTACACCGCGTTGCGCCCGTAGGCGAACTGCGGCCAGAGGCTGTCGGCGAGGAACTCGTACTGCGGCATCGTCGGCCAGTTGCTGTAGCGCTTGGGATGATGTTCGTGGGTGCCGTGAACTTCCTGCAGGAACACCACGTCGGCGGCCACGCTGCGCACCGCTTCGCGCAACTCCGGGAGGATGAAACGTCGATTGAGGGCGGTGAAGCCTTTGTGTGTGTTGACCGTCAGCACGGTGAAACGACGCACCGACACTTCAACGCTGGTCTGCTCGTCGGTGACCCCGACCGGCTCTGGAATACTCATGCCAGCACCCCTTCGGCAGCCGGTTCGCCGGGGTTGGTGGCGAGCGTTTTATCCAGCTCGAATCGGTGAAGCAAACTGCGCGCGTCGTAGGGCGCGCGGACTTTGATGTCGTTGTCGAAGTAGCAGAACACTTCGCGGGATTTACGTGCCCGAGGCTTGAGGCGCGGCGCGATCAGGTGCGCATCGCCGGGTTGCCGGCCGTGATGCCAGGCGTCGATGCGTTTGGCCCAGTTGTTCAACGCGGCGTCGGTGTAACCGCTGGCATAAAGCTCCTCGGCACCGTGCAGACGCAGGTAGACAAAATCACTGGTGAGGTCTTCACGGTACGGCCATTTGCCGGCGGTGTCGGCGATCACCAGAGCGGTGTTGTAGCGTTTCAACAGCCGCACAAAGTCGGGATCGATGAAGGTGTCGTTGCGGATCTCCACCGCATGGCGCAGCGGTTTTTTGCGCCAGGCTTTGAGGCTGGCGTGGCCGTGCAGATGCGAGTCGTGCTGGCGGGCGAGGGCGGCAGCGGCCTCGGTATCGTGGGGCAACAATGAGAGGAAGTGTTCGAAGCGCTCGGGGTCGAATTTGAAGTTCGGCGGAAACTGCCAGAGGATCGGCCCGAGCTTTTCCTTGAGCTCCAACACCCCGGAGGCGAAGAAATTCGCCAGCGGCTTTTCGATCTCGCGCAAGCGCCGGACGTGGGTGATGAAGCGTGGCGCCTTGACGCTGAATACGAAGTCGTCCGGTGTTTCGTTGTACCACTGCGCGTAACGTTCGGGTCGTTGCAGCGCGTAGAACGATCCATTGATTTCGATGCTGTTGACCGCCCGCGAAGCGAATTGCAGTTCGCGCTTCTGCGCCAGTCCTTTCGGATAGAAATCCCCGCGCCACGGAACGTAGCGCCAGCCGGAAATACCGATGTGAATCGTTGCCATGCCGCCCTCCCGTTGTCAGTCCTCGTACAGCCTGTGTCTGCTGATGACTGCGGGCGGTTCGGGAAAGTTTCGGTGGCTTTACGGACGGTACATTCTCAAGAACACCATGCAACCAATGTGGGAGGGGGCTTGCTCCCGAAAGCGGTGTATCAGTCGCCATTGATGCTGACTGACCCTCCGCCTTCGGGAGCAAGCCCCCTCCCACAGGGTTACTCAATGACCCGTGAATACTCGGTCTTGAGCCGGTTCGGCATAGACCGGGCCGAGGCGATCCAGTCGCCCGCTCCACGCGGTCAGCGCCAACGCCAGCAACACCACCAGGCCACCGATCCATGCTGTGTGAATCAGGCCCAAATGCTCGACAATCAACCCGCCGCCCCACGCACCACCGGCAATCCCCAGGTTGAACGCAGCAATGTTCAGCCCCGATGCCACATCCACCGCCTGTGGCGTGTGGTGTTCAGCCTGACGCACCACATACACCTGCAGCCCCGGCACGTTGCCGAACGCCACCGCGCCCCACACTAGAACCGTCGCCAACGCCAGCCATGGATTTCCGGCGGTGAAGGTCAGCACGAACAACACGGCGGCGAGCAGGGCGAAGATGATTTTCAGGGCGCTGATCGGCCCGCGTTTGTCCGCCAGTTTGCCGCCCCAGATGTTGCCGACCGCCACCGACACGCCGTACACCAGCAACACCAGGCTGACGGTGCCGGCGCTGAAACCGGAGAGGTCCTGCAGGATCGGCGCGAGGAAAGTGAAGGCGATGAACGAGCCGCCGTAACCGATCGCGGTCATCGCGTACACCAGCAGCAGACGCGGTTGTTTCAGCACTTGCAGTTGCTGCAGCAAGGACGCCGGTTTGCTGTGGGCGATGTTGTTCGGCACATACAGCAGGCTGCCGATGAAGGCGATCACACCCAGCGCCGAGACGGCGAGGAAGGTTTCGCGCCAGCCGAAATGCTGACCGATGAACGTGCCCAGCGGCACGCCTGTGACCAAGGCCACGGTGAGGCCGGTGAACATGATCGCGATCGCGCTGGCGGCTTTTTCCTTGGGCACCAGACTGGTGGCGATGGTCGAGCCGATAGAGAAGAACACCCCATGTGCCAGACCCGTGACGATCCGCGCCAGCACCAGCGATTCATAACTCGGCGCCAGCCACGCCAGCAGGTTGCCGAGGGTGAAGAGCACCATCAGCGATAGCAGCAACAGTTTGCGCGGGACTTTGCCGGTGAGGGCGGTCAGCACCGGGGCGCCAATGGCAACGCCCAGTGCATACAGACTGACCAGCAGCCCGGCGGACGGCAGGCTGACGCCGAGATCGGCGCCGATGGTGGGTAACAGGCCGACGATGACGAACTCGGTCGTCCCGATGGCGAATGCGCTGAGGGTCAGCGCGAGCAAGGCGATGGGCATGACTGCACTCCGGTAGAGGTTGAATGGAGCGCAGTGTCGGGGTTTGGGTTGTGCGGAAAAATACGGGGTTGGGCATTTGATATTTGCCTTGGACGCAAAGGTCAAAAGCGCTCCCCCTCACCCCAACCCTCTCCCCCAAAGGGGCGAGGGGAAAGGGAGCTGATCTCGGTTGCACTCAATATTGAGTTCGGCTGGATATTTCAAGTCGATTTAGCTCGAGAGCACAATTCGGTCGGCTCCCTCTCCCTCGGGGAGAGGGCTGGGGTGAGGGTGCTCTTGAACTTGCCAGACAATTACCGATCAGTTCCTTACAGGTTCAGCCAACGGAGAACGGAGTTTTGATCAAGTTCAGGATCGCCATTGTGCTGGGTGCGCTGCTGTTTCTCGGCACCAGCGAACTCGAAGCCGCCACGCTGCCGGGCGTTCCGGCCGCTGCTGAAGAGGCGGCCAAACCCGAGCCCATCGTGCAGGGCGGTCTGCTCGGTGCAATCAGTTCGAGCATCGACGATGTACAAGACAAACTCGATCTCAACGAGCATCTGGTCGACGCCTGGCGTCTGCGTGCCGATCGGGCGGCGGACGAAGTCGACAAACTGGTCAACCAACCGTCGAACCGATCCGGCTGGAGCGTCGCCGGAGATTTCCTGATGCTGTCCGGCGTGTGGCTTGGCGCCTTTGCGTTGCTCACGGTACTCGGCAGCCTGCTGGCCAAGCGGCTGAGTCAGGGCCGTTGGCTGCGTACCCGCCAACGCAGTCAGGATCTGGCGGGTTACCTGCTGCCGTACACCGTGCCGGCGCTGATCTGCCTGCCGCTGACGCTGTACGTCAGCCACTTTCTGCAAGCCTCGGTGGGTCGGGCGCTGGCGTTGTGTCTGGCGTATGCCACCAGCAGCGGGATTTTCTCCACCTCGATGCTGTTGTGCGTGGTGGTGATGTTCAACGTCGGGCACAAACGACCGGCCGCACGGATCATCCGCGACTACTGTCCGAAACCGCTGTTCCTGATCGGCTTTCTCGCCGCCCTCAGTGATGCGTTGACCAGTCCACAGATCGCCCGTCAGTTGGGTGGCAACATCACCAGTAGCGTTGCGGTGTTCACCGGGCTGATCGCCTCGATCATCTTTGGTCTGCTGGTGATTCGCCTGCGTCGGCCAGTGGCGCATCTGATTCGTAATCGACCGCTGGCGCAACGTCTGAAACAGCCGTCGCTGCAGGAGTCGCTGCGGATTTTTTCCGGGCTCTGGTACTGGCCGATCGTGCTGATGGTGCTGGTCTCGGCAGTCAATCTGATCGGCATCGGTGAGGACAATCAGAAGGCCCTGCGCTGTGCGCTGTTCACCACGGTGCTGCTGATCGGCACGGTGTTCCTCAGCACCATCCTCCAGCACCTGTTCAAGTCGCGAAAGGCCGAAGCGATCCAGCGCAGCAGCGCCTACAAGGAACGCTTTCTCAGCCTGTTGCACGCGTTGCTGCGGATTGTCATTGCGATTGCCTTCATCGATATTCTCGGGCGGATCTGGGGCGTTTCACTGCTCGATTTCGCCCAGAGCAGCACGATCGGCCGGGCGATCAGCAACGCGTTGAGCAGCATCGGCCTTATCTTCCTGGTCACGTGGCTGTTGTGGGTGGTGCTCGACACGGCGATTCAGGAAGCACTGAAACCACCGGTCAGCAAACGCTCATCGCGCCAGCCCAGCACTCGGGTGAAAACCATCCTGCCGCTGCTGCGTAACGCGATCAAAATCATCCTGGTGGTGATCTGCGCGATCACCACCATGGCCAACCTCGGCATCAACGTTGCGCCACTGTTGGCCGGTGCCGGGGTGGTCGGTCTGGCGATCGGTTTCGGTTCGCAGCAACTGGTGCAGGACGTGATCACCGGGCTGTTCATCATCATCGAGGACACCCTGTCGATCGGCGATTGGGTGGTGCTCGACTCCGGGCACGCCGGCACCGTAGAAGGCCTGACCATTCGCACGCTGCGCCTGCGTGACGGCAAGGGGTTTGTGCATTCGGTGCCGTTCGGCCAGATCAAGGCAGTGACCAATCAATCACGCCAGTTTGCCTACGCGTTTTTCTCGGTGCAGTTCACCTACGACACCGATGTCGACAAGGCCATCGAGCTGATCCGCGAGACTGGCGATTCGATCCGCGAAGACCCGTTCCTCAAGTACAACCTGCAAGGGCCGCTGGATGTGTTCGGGGTGGACCGGATGGACTTGAACGGTGTGGTGCTGACCGCACAATTCCGTACCGTGTCGGGCGGGCAATATGCAGTGAGCCGGGCGTTCAACCAGCGTTTGAAAAAGCTTGTGGATAACAGCCCTGAGGTGCATTTCGCGCAGACTTATCCACAGCAGGTTTTGTTGCCCAAACGGCAGGGTGAGGGGGCGCTTGTGGCGAGCGAGGTGCCGCAGAAGTCGAGTACTTGATTGCCGATTTCGCAGCGGGATTGCCGGCCTCTTCGCGAGCAAGCCCGCTCCCACAGGGTATCTACGGTGTTCACACATCCAGTGTGGGAGCGGGCTTGCTCGCGAAGGCGTCAGTCCAGTTCACATCAATGCCGGATCAGCTTGCCGCGCACCTGCTCCATGGCCACCTGATCCAGCTCAGTCCAGAAAACCTGCTTGCCAGCAATCTCGGCAGCAACCGGCACCCCATCCCGATACACCAACCGATTACTCACCAACGCCGGCACTTTCGCCCCCGGTAACAACGTCCCCGCCAGGTTCAACGGATCCACCCCGCACACCGCGATCAAATTGCCGTCATGCGCCCGCCGCCGAACCTCCCGCAGCAACGGAATCGCCTCCGGCAAGGCAAACTGTTCCCCCGCCAGCCCACTGACAAACCGCCCGCCGCGAATCTCGCCACGGGCCTCCAGCCGATGAAATGTGCGCAGCAATTCGCGCCAGCTCGGCAGCCAATCCGCCTCGCGCTCCAGCAGACGCCAGAACACCACGCCGTAGCGGCGCAGCAACGTCATCGCAACGTGTTCCAGCGTCTCGCTGTTGTCCACAGCTGCCCCGCGCCGCAACAACGCCCAGCGCCCGGCATCGTCCATGCCGCCGATAAACGCTCCACGTCCGCGACGACTGCTGCGTTGCTGGCGCTTGCTCGCCGGGGTAATCAACGCGCGCAAACCGGCGAAGCTGTCGGCATTCACCAGGCCGGCGCCAACCAGTTCCTGCAAGGCGATTTCCAGCTCGGTGCGCAGCAGATGCGCCTCGTGAATCAATTCATCGAAAAACAGTGCGCCGTGCTGACTCAGCGCCTCATGGACCTTTTGCGTTTTTGGCGACAGTTCACTGACCGGCGTCTGTTCGGCCAGCGCACTCCACAACCCGACCTGACTGCGCGGCAACAGCACAATCGGCGTACTGCGCAACGCCGTGCCGCTGACTTTCTGCCGGGCACTGAGCCGCGTCCACACCAGTTTGCCGTTGCGGCACAGGTCATCCAGCCAGCTAGGCGAATAGTCCTTCAGGCGTGCCGGGAGAATGTCGCTGTCCCACGCCGAAGCCGCTGCCGGGTAACCTTCGAACTGGCCGACAATCGCCGGCAACACCGCGCTGCCCTGACCGCGCGTAGGGGGGGACAGGTGCTGCCAGTCGAACAGAAAACGCATGAAATCCTGCAACGCCACCGGCTCGATTTCCCTACGCAAACGCTTGACGGTGTAGCGATGAATGCGCGCCAGCAGATGCCGCTCGCACCACTCTTCAACCGCTATGCCCGGGGTGAAATGCCCGCGCAACACATAGCCTTCGCGCTCCAGTTGCGCGATGGCTTGTGCGACTTGTGCAGTGGGCAAGGCCAGCGGTTCGACAATCGCCGGTAGCGGCAGCGGGCCGAACGCACCGAGCCGTGCTCGGATCACTTCGACCAACGCTTGCTCGAACGTCCACGGCTCGTTGAAACCGGGCAAGGCTTGCTGCTGCGGTTGCAGCGTGGCATGTGGATAAAGCGCCAACAGGCACGTCAGGCGTTCACGCGCCAACCACAACGAATGTTGAGGATTGATCATCAGGCGGCAGGCTCGACCACTGGCAGTCAATCTATCCAGCCATCCACGCCAATCCTCGTTGGCCTCAACTTCAGCCTCGTCGACGCACGCCAGGCTCATCAGCGCCTCGTGCATTTCATCGACGTTGGCCGGCGTCGGCCACGCTTCCTCGCGCACCGCGTTGATGGCGTCGGCGTCCAGCGCACCGAGATCGTCGGTGGACTGCGGATCGCTCCAGCGCCGGTTGATCACCGCTTGGGTGCGGCGTTCTTCCAGCGGCGCATCGTCGAGAAAGCTGTACGGCCGCGCGCTGAGAATTTCTGCCGCCAGCGGTGACGGCGCCGGCAGATCGCGGCTGATCAATCGCACCTCGCCGCGCTCCATGCGCCGCAGCAGGTTGAGCCAGCCGTCGCTGTCCATGGCCTCGTGCAGGCAGTCGTCGAGGGTTTGTTCCACCAGCGGATGTTCAGGGACTTCCCGCTCGCCGGCGAGGTTTTCCAGGCAGGCAATCTGATCGGGGAACACGCTGGCAATCAGGTCTTCGCTTTTCATCCGCTGCAACTGCGGCGCGACTTTGCGCCCCCCGGTAAAACGCGGCAACGCCAGCGCGACCCCGGCATTCCAGCGCCAGCGCACGCCGAACAACGGCGCGTCGAGAATTGCCTGAATCAGGATGTGCTCGGCGCTGTTGCTGTGCAGGTAGCGCCAGACATCATCCAGTTCGAAACTGTGACTGGTGGACAGCGACAACACGATCGCATCCTCACTGGCGGCAGCCTGCAGTTCGAAGTTGAAGGTGCGGCAGAAACGCTTGCGCAGGGCCAGGCCCCAGGCGCGGTTGATGCGGCTGCCGAAGGGTGAATGGATGATCAACTGGGTGCCGCCGGACTCGTCGAAAAACCGTTCCATCAACAGCGTGTCCTGCGAGGGCAGGGCGCCGAGGGTCAGGCGAGCGCGGGCGAGATAGTCCACCAGTTGTTCGGCGCTGGCGCGGTTCAGGCCGAGGGTTGCGGTCAGCCAGTCGAGTGCCGGTTGCAGATCGCCGGGGCTGGCGCCGAGCAACAGGTCGAGAGTCGCTTGCAGCCGCGCCACCGCCGCAGACAATTCATCGCTGCGCCCCGGGGCTTCGCCGAGCCAGAACGGAATGGTCGGCGGCTGGCCTTGGGCATCTTCGACCCGCACCTTGCCGGTTTCCACCCGCAGGATTCGGTAGGAGGTGTTGCCGAGCTGGAACACATCACCCGCGATGCTCTCCACGGCAAAGTCTTCGTTGACGCTGCCGATGCTCAGGCCCTGCGGTTCCAGCAGCACGCTGTAGTCGGCGTTGTCGGGGATAGTGCCGCCGCTGGTCACGGCGGTCAGTTGCGCGCCGCGACGGCCGCGCAGAGTGCGGCTGACGGCGTCGCGGTGCAGGTAAGCGCTGCGGATGCCCTGACGACCGTTATAGCCTTCAGCGAGCATCGCCAGCAGCGCCTGATAGTGTTTTTCGTCGAGATCGCGGTAGGGCGAGGCTTTGCGGAACAGTGCCAGCAGCGCATCTTCCGCCCATTCCCGGCAACTGACTTCGGCGATGATCTGCTGCGCCAGTACATCCAGTGGCGCTTGGGGAATGTGCAGGGTGTCGAGTTCGCCACGGCGCACGCAGTCGAGCAGGGCGGTGCATTCGATCAGGTCGTCGCGAGTAGTGGCGAACAAGCGGCCCTTGGGTGTACCGCCGACCTGGTGCCCGGAGCGCCCGACTCTTTGCAGAAACCCGGCAATCGAACGCGGCGAGGCGATCTGACAGACCAGATCGACTTCACCGATATCGATGCCCAATTCCAGTGAGGCCGTGGCGATCAGCACTTGCAGTTCGCCGCGCTTGAGCCGCTGTTCGGCGTCGAGGCGAAATTCCTTGGCCAGGCTGCCGTGGTGCGCGGCCACCGCGTGCTTGCCGAGGCGCTCGCTGAGGTGGCGGCTAAGGCGTTCGGCCAGGCGTCGGGTATTGACGAAAATCAGCGTGGTGCGGTGCTCGCGGGCCAGTTCGGCGAGGCGGTCGTAGACCAGTTCCCAGACATCGTTGGCCATCACTGCCGACAACGGCACCGGCGGCACTTCGATGCCCAGATCCCGTGGCCGGGCGTGGCCGATGTCGATGATCTCGCAGGGGCGATCGGTGCCGACCAGAAACCGTGCCACGGCATCGATCGGCTTTTGCGTAGCGGACAAGCCGATGCGGGTCAAGGGGTCGGCACACAGCGCCTGCAGGCGTTCGAGGCTCAGCGCCAGGTGGCTGCCGCGTTTGCCGGCCGCGATGGCGTGAATCTCGTCGATGATCACCGTGCGTGTGCTGCCGAGCATTTTGCGTCCGGACTCGGAGCCGAGCAGCACGTACAGCGATTCCGGGGTGGTCACCAAGATGTGCGGCGCACTTTTGCGCATGGCGGCGCGGTCTTTTTGCGGGGTGTCGCCGGTGCGCACTGCCGTGGTGATCTGCAATTCGGGCAGGCCCATCTGGCGCAGCTGCTCGGTGATTCCGGCCAGCGGAGTTTGCAGGTTGATGCGGATGTCGTTGGACAGCGCCTTGAGCGGCGAAACGTAAACCACCAGGGTTTCGTCGGGCAGGCCTTCGGGATTTTCCAGGCCACGGTGGACGAGGTCGTCGAGCACGGCGAGAAACGCGGTAAGGGTTTTACCGGAGCCGGTGGGCGCAGCAATCAGCGTCGAGCGGCGCTGGCGGATCAACGGCCATGCGCGGGCCTGAGCGGCGGTGACCGTCGGGAAGGTGCTGCTGAACCAGGCGCTGACGGCGGGGTGAAAGCCTGCCAGGGCGGCGTCCTTGGGGATGGGCAGATTCATGGCTCAAGTTATGCGGGTGGGGGCGGCAAGATGCAAGTACCGCTGGGATCTTCAGCGTTTAGCCGGGCCTCTTCGCGAGCAAGCCCGCTCCCACAGGGGAATGCGGTCAACTGTAGGAGTGAGCCTGCTCGCGATGGGGCCCGTTGATTCAGCACAATTCCCGGCGATCTATACTTTACGGGTGACGGTTGCGCACTAAACCCGCAAAATGCAACGATTCCGGCAATTATCGACGACGGGTGTCACAAGCACCGTCGCTAAAGCCATCGTTCCAATCAGACTGGGCCTGCTGACTCTATGCGAATGCGCCTTATGTTACTGGGCGGCGGAAATGCCCTTGGGCAGGCGCTGATTCGCCTCGGTGCGGAGGAAGACATCGGTTTCCTCGCCCCCCGCCCGCCAGAAGACGGCTGGGATGCCGCGAGCCTGACGCAACTGCTCGACGATACCCGTCCGGATGCGTTGATCAACCTCGCCTACTATTTCGACTGGTTCCAGGCCGAGACCGTCAGCGAAATCCGACTGGCCGGGCAGGAACGCGCCATCGAGCGGCTGGCCGAGCTTTGCCAGCACCACAACATCATCCTCGTGCAGCCTTCCAGCTATCGGGTGTTCGACGGTTCGCGGGCGACCGCCTACAGCGAAAAAGACGAGCCGGTGCCGCTGGGCCTGCGCGGTCAGGCACTGTGGCGCATCGAGCAAAGTGTCCGCGCCACTTGCCCACAACACGTGTTGCTGCGCTTCGGCTGGCTGCTCGATGACAGCCCTGAAGGCACCCTCGGGCGCTTCCTCGCCCGCGCCGAACAACCGGAAGAATTGCTCATGGCCGATGACCGTCGGGGCAATCCGACTCCGGTCGATGACGCCGCACGGGTGATCATTTCGGTGCTCAAGCAACTCGATTGCGCGGCGCCGCTGTGGGGCACTTACCATTACGCCGGCCACGAAGCGACCACGCCGCTGGCACTCGGGCAGGCGATTCTGACCGAAGCGCGCAGCCTGCATCAGTTGGCAATCGAAGCACCGACCGCTCAGGCCCACGCCGCGCGGCCGGACGCCGCCGAGGAACCGCAGCACGCGGTACTCGCCTGCAAGAAAATTCTGCACACTTTCGGGATCAAGCCCCGCGCCTGGCGCGCCGCACTCCCGGCTTTACTGGATAGGTTTTATCGTCATGGCTGAAGGCCCTGTTTTAATCACCGGCGGCGCCGGTTTCATCGGCTCGCACCTGACGGATGCGTTGCTCGCCACCGGCCATTCAGTGCGGATTCTCGATGATCTGTCGACCGGCAAACGTGCCAACCTGCCGCTGGACAACCCGCAGGTCGAACTGATCGTCGGTGACGTCGCCGATGCCGCGCTGGTCGCGCAGGCCATGCACGGCTGCAGCGCCGTCGCCCACCTGGCCGCGGTGGCTTCGGTGCAGGCGTCGGTGGACGACCCGGTGAAAACCCACCAGAGCAATTTCATTGGCACCCTGAATGTCTGCGAAGCCATGCGCCAGGCCGGGGTCAAGCGTGTGCTCTACGCGTCGAGCGCAGCGGTGTATGGCAACAACGGTGAAGGCGAGTCGATCGACGAAGACACACCAAAAGCCCCGCTGACCCCGTATGCCTCGGACAAACTGGCCGGCGAGCACTACTTCGATTTCTACCGTCGCCAGCATGGCCTGGAGCCGGTGATCTTCCGCTTCTTCAACATCTTCGGCCCACGCCAGGATCCGTCCTCGCCGTACTCCGGGGTCATCAGCATCTTCAGCGAGCGGGCGCAGAAAGGCCTGCCGATCACCGTGTTCGGCGATGGCGAGCAAACCCGCGATTTCCTCTATGTCGAGGATCTGGTCGATGTGCTGGTGCAGGCAATCGACAAGCCTGAAGTGGAAGTGGGCGCGATGAACGTCGGCTGGAATCAGGCGATGAACCTCAAGCAGATGTTGCAAGCACTGCAGGAAGTGGTTGGCGAGCTGCCCCCGGTCAGCTACGGCCCGGCGCGCTCCGGCGACATCCGTCATTCGCGGGCGAACAACACGCGTTTGCTGCAACGCTTCAAGCTGCCAGAGCCGACGCCGATGCGCGTGGGGCTGGCGCGGTTGCTGGGACGCTAAATCGAAAAAACAAAAAAGGCGCCTTTGCAGGCGCCTTTTTTGTGGGCGGGGTATCGATTTGTCGCTCGGTGCAATCCCTGTGGCGAGGGAGCTTGCTCCCGCTCGACTGCGAAGCAGTCGCAAATTCAGTCAACGCGGTTTTTCTGAAGCACCGCTTTTGTCTTGTTCAGGGCTGCTTCGCAGCCCAGCGGGAGCAAGCTCCCTCGCCACATTAGCCCGCATTCACCACCACGCGAATGTTCGAATGTTGCTTAGAACTTGTAGCCCAGACCCACCATGTACACAAACGGATCGACATCAACATTGACCTTGGCACGGGTGCCCGGCGCCACGGCGTTGTTCTCGACGGTGGCTCGAGTATCGATGTCGATGTAGCGCACCTGGGCGTTGAGCATGATGTTGTCGGTCAGCATGTAGTCGGCGCCGACCTGCCAGGCCAGCCCCCAGGAGTTTTTCGCCTTGAAGTTGCTGAAGCCGTTGGACTGGGCTTCGCTGCCGACATGCTCGTCGTAGATCCAGGTGTAGTTGATGCCGCCGCCGATGTAGGGCTGGAACGGCGATTTCGCATCCAGCGGGTAGTACACGACGCTGAGGGTGGGCGGCAGGTGTTTCAGGGTGCCGAGTTTGCCGTTGGCGGCTGGCAGCGCGGTGCCTTTGATTTTCACGTCATGCTCGAACGGCGAGGCCGCCAGCAACTCGATCCCGATGTTGTTGGTCAGCATGTAGGCGAAGTTCAGACCCAGTTGGGTGTCGCTGCTCATGGTCGCCTTGCCGCCCAGGTTGGTGCCGCTCAACGGGCCCTGATCGACCTTGACATTGGAGCTGTCGGCCTTCGGGTTGACGGTGATCGCACCGGCGCGAACGATGATGTCGCCGGCTTCGTGGGCGTGGGCGAGCGGGGCTGCGAGCGCGAGGGCAAACAGCGAGGCGCTGAGCAAGGACTTGTTCATGGGGGCTCCAAAAGGACGTTAAAAGTTTCTGATGTCCTATGGTATGAAGCCAACTGATACGGTCTTTTGACTCAGCTCAATGAAACAGTGATGCCGCGGTTTTTTGTGGAACCTTGGCCGGCCCCTTCGCGAGCAAGTCCGCTCCCACTTTGGAACGCGGTCACCTGTGGGAGCGGGCTTGCTCGCGAAGAGGCCGGATCAAACAATACAAAAACTACCGGGATTCACTCCGGCAGCTCATACACATAAATCTTGTCCGCCGCCATCTGATACCCGGCATCGGCCAGTTCGCTGGTGGACGCCTTGACCTGCAACGGTCCCTCGACCCAGTACGGCTGATACAGCTCGTCGAGCTTCACGCCCAGCTCGCTTTTCACATGCACGATCTGGTTCGACGGCGGTGGCGGTACATGGATGCAAGCGCCGAAGTACGGCACCAGCAGGAAGTCGGTGGTGCGTCCTTCTTCATTGACTTCCAGCGGCACGATGTAGCCCGGCAGGCGGATGTTCTGCCCGTCGAGACTCTGCACCACCGGCGCGTTGGGCATGTCCTGCTTGGCGGCTGGCGCCGACTCGGCGGACAGCGCATCACTCATCTTCGACAGGTCGTGCAACGGCGTCATGTTCGGCACTTCCGGCGCGGCGTCCGGTGGGATCATCTCCGACCAGGTCAGGTCTTTCGGCGCCGCTGCCCACACAGGCAGGGCAACCAGCAACAGCAGCGCGAGCACGGCGCGGGGCATGGTGAATATCCTCATAAACGGATCGACAGGCCATCGGCCAGGGATTGGCGATACGCGCGCCAGGCCGGCACGCTGCCCATCAGCAGCGCGGCCGCCAGAATGCCACCGAGCAGCGTCCATTCATACTCGCTCGGCCACGCCAGTGGCAGATACAAACCGTAATTGGCCTGTACATAGCCCTGCGCGGCAGCGATGCCGATGTACAGCAAGGCCAGTCCTGCGATCACTCCGGTCAGTGCCAAGGCGAAGGCCTCCAGCACCAGAAGACTCGCGATGTGCCACGGCCTCGCGCCGACCGAACGCAGAATTGCCATCTCGCGGCGACGCTCGTTGAGGCTGGTGAGAATCGCCGTGAGCATGCCGATCAACCCGGTCAGCACCACGAACAGCGAGACCACGAACAAGGCTTTTTCCGCCGTGCTCATAAGGCTCCACAACTCCTGCAAGGCCACGCCCGGCAGGATCGCCAGCATCGGCTCGCCACGGAATTCGTTGATCTCGCGTTGCAGGGCGAAGGTGGAAATCTTGCTGTTGAGGCCGAGCATGAACGCGGTGATCGCCTGTGGCGTCAGGTCCATGTTGCGTGCCTGATCCGCCGTGATCCGCCCGTTGCCCCGGGCCGGCACACCGTTGTGCCAATCGATGTGAATCGCCTCCATGCCGCCGAGGCTGATGTGCAACGTGCGATCCACCGGCGTGCCGGTACGCTTGAGAATGCCGACCACGGTGAACGGTTTGTCATCGTGCTTGACCAGACTGATCGCCGCCACGCCGTGGGCCAGCACCAGTTGGTCGCCGAGCTTGTAATGCAGCGCTTCGGCGACTTCGGCGCCGAGCACCACTTCGAACGGATCGGTGGCAAACGCCCGGCCGTCAGCCAGTTGCAGATGCTGCTGGCGCCCGTACTGGTAATGCTCAAAATACGCTTCAGTGGTGCCCATCACCCGGTAGCCGCGATGGGAGTCGCCGAGGGACATCGGGATCGCCCATTTCACTTTCGGGTTGCTGGCGAAGTGTTCGAAGCTGTCCCAACGGATGTTGTTGGTCGCGTTACCGATGCGGAACACCGAGTACAGCAGCAGGTTCACCGAACCGGAGCGGGCGCCGACGATCAGGTCGGTGCCGCTGATGGTGCTGGCGAAACTGGCCTTGGCCTCGGTGCGCACGCGCTCGACGGCAAGTAACAGGCACACCGACAGAGCAATGGCGAACGCGGTGAGCAGGGCGGTAAAGCGGCGGTTGGCCAGGCTGGCCATGGCCAGACGAAACAGATACATCTCAGACCTCGGCAGACGTGGCGGCGCGATTGAGCTCGGCCAGGGACAGGTGACGGTCGAACAGCGGCGCCAGGCTCTGGTCGTGGCTGACGAACAACAGGCTCGATCCGGCTTCGCGGCATTCGGCGAACAGCAGGCGAATGAAGTTTTCCCGGGCGTCGTAATCCAGCGCCGAGGTCGGTTCGTCGGCGATCACCAGTTCCGGTTGGCCGATCAACGCGCGGGCGGCGGCGACCCGTTGCTGCTGACCGATCGACAGCGAATCGGCGCGACGACCGAGGATGCTTTCATCCTTCAGACCCAGGTGAGCGAGCAGGGTAGCGGCGGCTTGATCGACGCTGCCGTGACGCTGTTTCGCCCGCTCGGCACGCAGTTTGGAGAAGTGGCAGGGCAACTCGACGTTCTCACGCACCGAGAGAAAAGGCAGCAGGTTGAACTGCTGGAAGATGTAGCCGGTGTGGTCGACACGAAAGCGGTCGCGGGCGCCGGCACCGAGTTCGGTCAGCTCCTGGCCGAGCAGACGAATGCTGCCGCGCCCGGGTTTCTGCACGCCACCGAGCAGGCCGAGCAGGGTGGTCTTGCCACTGCCGCTGGGACCTTTGAGGAACAGGGTTTCGCCCGGCTCCAGGCGAAACGCCGGGATGTCCAGCAGAGGCGGGTGACCGGGCCAGTTGAAGCCAAGGTCGGACAGTTCGATGAGTGCTTGGGTCATGGCACCAATTTCATGGAGTGAACACATAACCCTGTGGGAGCGGGCTTGCTCGCGAACGCGGTGGATCAGCCAAATCTATGTTGACTGACACACCGCATTCGCGAGCAAGCCCGCTCCCACAGGGGATTATCGGTGTGATCAGAAATTCAAGGCAGCCGCCTTGGCCGTCACTTCGGTACCTTGCTGGCCGCTCGGGCCGATCAGTTGTACCTGAATTTTCTGAGTGGCCGGGAAGGTATTGAAGAGGTTCGCCAGATCCAGCGTCTTCAAGGCACCTGGTGCAGCGCAACTGAATTGGTAGTGTGCGTGGATTTCGCTGTGATCGTGGTGATGCGCTTCACCGCCCTTGGCATCTTCGTCATGCTCGTCGGCAGCCGGTTTGTCGCCGAACAGCGGGCTTTCCAGTTCCTGGCTGGTGACTTTGCAACCAGCGGCGGCTGGCAGGCTGAACAGCGCCAGCGGGTTTTCCAGTTTGGCGCGGGCGGCGGCGACCTTGGCCTTGTCGGCGTCGGAGGTGGCGGCATGTTCGAAGCCCACCAGGTTCATCGCCGGGCTTTCCAGTTCCAGCTCCAGGGTCTGGCCGTCGAGTGCGGCGTTCAAGCGTCCGACGCCATGTTCGTGGGCGCCGAGGCTGCCGTGCTCGTGGTCATGATCGTGCTCATCGGCGGCGTGGGCGATGGCCAGCGGCAACAGGGCAAACGGCAAAGCGAGCAGCAGACGACGCATGGCGGTCTCCGGGAAGTAAAGTGAAGAGTTTGTTATGTAATCTTATAACGAAAGCCCGCAGAGTTTGCCCGTGCGCTTGGCGATGCACAAGTCCCGTGGGAGCATGCAGGTCAGAAATGTGCAGGAGCGAAGCAGATGTTGCGGATACGCGGAACCGTCGGCGCGATGCCGGTGGATTTGACGGTGGAACTGGATGACAGCGATTGGGCGAAGCTCGGCGCAGCCCTTGGCGCGCAGCCGCAGGGCGATCAGCCTGAAACGGCATTGAGCACGCCGGCAGCGAAACCACTGAACCAGGATGATGCGTTGTGGCAGGTGGCGAAAGATCTGTTGCGCAAGGCCGGGCAGCTCAGCGGGCCGGATTTGCTGGAGCAGCTTGAGGGGTTGACCGGTAGCGCGGCGGCGGGCAAGCGCCTGCTGGTGCGCCTGCGCCACAGTTCACAGGTGAAAGTGGCGAGCGGCGGGGATACGCCGCTTTACAGCTGGATCGAGTGAAACGCAAAAGATCGCTGCCTGCGGCAGCTCCTGCAGTTTCAGCGTTCGTCCGCAAACACGGGTGAACACGATCAAATGTAGGAGCTGCCGCAGGCTGCGATCTTTTGATCTTAATAAAGCGCAGCGAACACCTTGCGCCGGTAAGCGGTCACCAGCGGGTGATCATTGCCCAGCAGTTCGAACACCTGCAGCAAGGTCTTGTGCGGCAACCCTTCGCCGTAGCTGCGGTTGCGGATGAACAGCTTGAGCAAGGCCTCCAGCGCCGCTTCGTATTGCTGACGCGCCAGTTGCTGGATCGCCAGTTGATACACCGCCTCGTCGTCCTGCGGATTTTGTGCAAGGCGCGCCTTGAGGTCGGCGGCATCCGGCAGATCGCGGGCCAGGCCGAGGAACTTGATCTGCGCCTTGGCCCCGGCCAGCGCGGCCTTGTGTTCATCGCTCTTGACCGCGTCGAGCACGGTTTGCGCTTCGCCCAGTTCGCCGCGCTCGGTCAGGCAGCGGGCATAGAGGATCAGCGCCTTGGCGTTGCTGTTGTCTTCGTTGAGCATCACCACCAGCGCCGCTTCGGCATCGGCGTAACGGCCATCGTCAAACAGCGCTTGCGCCTGTTCGAACGGGTCGGCAGCGGCCGGCGGCGGCATCTGCACATGCGGTTCGAGCAGGGCGCGCACCGCGGATTCCGGCTGCGCACCGGCAAAGCCGTCCACTGGCTGACCGTCCTTGAACAGCACCACGGTCGGCAGGCTGCGGATACCGAAGCGGGCGACGATGTCCTGTTCGATGTCGCAGTTGACCTTGGCCAGCAGCAGTTCACCCTGATAGCTCTCGGCAATGCCTTGCAGCATCGGCATCAACGCCTTGCACGGCGCACACCACTCGGCCCAGAAATCCACCAGCACCGGTTTGTTGAAGGAGGCTTCGATTACCGACTGGTCGAAATCGGCAGTCGTGGCGTCGAAGATGTACGGCGTTTGCTGACTCATGGGGGATCTCGTAAAAGCGTGGATGGGGCAACTATACGGCTTGGTGGGGTGTGGCCGGAAGCGGGACAGGTTTTAGAGTTGTGTCGCCCGGCAGGACGCTTTCGCGAGCAAGCCCGCTCCCACATTTGGAATGCGTTACCCCTGTGGGAGCGGGCTTGCTCCGGGCGGCGATCCGACGAAGCTTTTAACTAGCGACGCGCGTGGTACAGGCTCACATGCCGAAATTCTTCCGGCTCCGCCAGATCGGGCAAGGTCATCGCCTCAAGCATTTCAATACGCTCATACAGCGGATGGCGAAAATCCCGAACCCGCGAATCTGCTACCAGCGCCTCGCGGCCACGGCTGAGAAATGCGTCGAGCAGCGGCAGGTTCTCGCGGTCGTAGAGCACGTCCGCCACCAGAATCAGATCGAAGCGATCAGCCTCGGCGAAGAAGTCCGTCGAATAGCTCATCTGCACGTCATTGAGTTCAGCATTGGCCCGGCACGCGGCAATCGCCAGCGGATCGAGGTCGCAGGCCACCACTTCCAGCGCCCCGGCCTTCACGGCGGCGATCCCGGCAATGCCCGAGCCGGCGCCGAAATCCAGCACGCGCTTGCCGCGCACCCATTCCGGGAACTCGGCCAGATAGCGCGCCACCGCCAGACCGCTGGCCCAGCAGAAGCTCCAGTAGGGCGGTTCGTGGAGGATGCGCCGGGTTTCATCCGGGCTGAACTCGCGGTGCATGTTGTCACCGTCGATCAGCCACAGCTGCAGATCGGTATCCGGTAATGCGCAGGCCTTGAGCCGCGCATCACCGAGCAATTCCCCCAGTGCCTGTTGCAGGTCGAGCGGTGCCGTCATGGTGCTTTGACAAATTGCAGCTGGCCCATTGCCTGAGTGGTCGGCTGGGTGATGGTTTGCGACGGCAGGTGCAGGATCAACTGGCCCGACTGCGTGGCACGACCGCGCAGCTCAACCCGTGCGCCGGCCGGAAAGGACTCCGGATTGAAACGCAGGCGAAACGGCAGGATCTGGTTGTTGCCGATCAGGCTGGAACTGGCGAGCAGTTGTTGCGGGCGCGATTTTTCATCGATCACCAGCAGCGCCAGCTCGACTTCAGCCCCGGCCGGCACGCCTTGCAGGGTGCCGCTCAGTTCCCGTTGATGGGCCGGCAGCGGGCCGAGGTCGGCGGCCTCTTTGGCTTTTTTCTGCGCCTGTTGCGGCGCAGGGCCCGGTGTCGGCGGCTGCGGCTTGGGTTTATCACTGCCGCAGGCCACCAGCAGGGCGAAAAGACTGAGCAAAACGAGCGGTCGTAGCGGCATTGGCAGCTCCAGCAAAATGAAATCCATGGATCAAACGATCATGCCAGTCTGTATACCGCAAACCCTATGGCTTGTCTTGCCACGGGGATGCGCTACCATGGCCCTCCCTTTTTTTGTTGCCAGCCACCATGCACTGTCCCTTCTGCGGTGCCAACGACACCAAGGTCATCGACTCGCGTCTGGTCGCCGAGGGCGAACAGGTGCGCCGCCGGCGTGAATGCCTGGCCTGCGGCGAACGTTTCACGACATTCGAGACGGCCGAACTGGTGTTGCCGCGCCTGATCAAAACCGACGGCAGCCGCCAACCGTTCGACGAAGAAAAACTCCGCGCCGGCATGCAACGCGCGCTGGAGAAACGTCCGGTGAGCGTCGAGCGCCTTGAATCCTCTCTGGTCCACATCAAACACAAGCTGCGCGCCACCGGCGAGCGCGAGGTCAAATCCCTCGTGGTCGGCGAACTGGTGATGGCCGAGCTGCAAAAGCTCGATGAAGTGGCCTACATCCGTTTCGCTTCGGTCTACCGGCGTTTCCAGGACCTCAACGAGTTCCGCGAAGAGATCGACCGCCTCGCCCGCGAACCGGTGAAAGAATGACCCGCGCCGCCGAGCAGGCGATCCTCGACGCCCACTTCATGGCGCGCGCGCTGGAACTGGCGCGCAAGGGCCACTACACCACCCATCCCAATCCACGGGTTGGCTGCGTGATCGTGCGTGACGGGCAGATTGTCGGCGAAGGCTTTCACGAGCGCGCCGGCGAACCCCACGCCGAGGTCCACGCCCTGCGCGCTGCCGGTGAACTGGCCCGGGGCGCCACGGCTTACGTGACCCTTGAGCCGTGCAGCCACCATGGCCGCACGCCGCCTTGCGCCGATGCGTTGGTGACTGCCGGGGTTGCTCGGGTGGTCGCCGCGATGCGCGATCCGAACCCACAGGTCGCCGGGCGTGGCTTGCAGCGTCTGGCTGATGCCGGCATCGCCACCGAAAGCGGCGTGCTGGAAACCGAGGCGCGCCAGCTCAATCAAGGTTTCCTCAAGCGCATGGAACACGGCTTGCCGTTCGTCCGGGTCAAGCTGGCGATGAGTCTGGACGGTCGCACGGCGATGGAAAGCGGCGAGAGCCAGTGGATCACCGGCCCGGCCGCGCGTTCCGCTGTGCAGCGTTTGCGCGCGCAGGCTGCCGTGGTGCTGACCGGCGC
Source organism: Pseudomonas sp. GW823-FHT01D03 (assembly GCF_058798255.1). Classification (NCBI taxonomy): domain Bacteria; kingdom Pseudomonadati; phylum Pseudomonadota; class Gammaproteobacteria; order Pseudomonadales; family Pseudomonadaceae; genus Pseudomonas; species Pseudomonas sp. GW823-FHT01D03. The sequence continues at coordinate 5,381,360 of NZ_JBXAKK010000001.1, read as the reverse complement.
CGATACCGTACTGGCCGACGGCGCACGTTTGACCGTGCGCGCCGACGAACTGGGTCTGGATGCCGAGCAAACCGCACTGGCCATCAGCCGTCCGCCGCTGCGGGTGCTGATCGACGGGCGCTTGCGGGTGCCGTTGGATGCGCCGTTCTTCAAGGCCGGCCCGGCGCTGGTCGCCACCTGCATGGCGGTCGAAGAGCAATATGCCAATGGCCCTGAATGTTTGATCGTGCCGGGTGACGACGGTCAGGTCGATCTGCATCAACTGCTGATCGAACTGGCCAACCGTGGCGTCAACGAAGTTCTGGTCGAGGCCGGCCCGCGTCTGGCTGGCGCGTTTGCCCAACTCGGTCTGGTCGACGAGTTCGTGATCTTCATCGCCGGCAAGTTCCTCGGCTCCACGGCGCGGCCGCTGCTGGACTGGCCGCTGGCCCATATGAAGGACGCCCCCGAACTCAAAATCACTGAAATCCGCGCGGTTGGCGATGACTGGCGAGTCACTGCGGCGCCAGTCGTTTCAGCGAGCGTATAATTCCCGGCCATCGCCTTAGCGCTGGCTTCGTTCTCAAGGAGAACCCCATGTTTACCGGCATCATCGAATCCATCGGCAGTATCCGCGCACTGACCCCCAAGGGCGGTGATGTGCGGGTGCATGTCGAAACCGGCAAGCTCGACCTGAGCGACGTCAAACTCGGCGACAGCATCGCGGTCAACGGCGTGTGCCTGACGGCGGTTGAACTGCCGGGCAACGGTTTTGCCGCCGACGTCAGCCGCGAAACCCTCGACTGCACCGCCATGAATGACCTGAAAAGCGGCAGCCCGGTCAATCTGGAAAAAGCCCTGACCCCGACCACCCGTCTCGGTGGGCATCTGGTCAGCGGTCACGTCGACGGTGTCGGCGAAGTGGTGTCGCGCAGCGACAATGCCCGCGCCGTGGAATTTCGCATTCGCGCGCCGAAAGAACTGGCCAAGTACATAGCCCATAAAGGTTCGATCACCGTTGACGGCACCAGCCTGACCGTGAACGCGGTCGATGGCGCCGAATTCCTGCTGACGATCATTCCGCACACCCTGAGCGAAACCATTATGGCGTCCTACAAGCCGGGCCGCCGGGTAAATCTGGAAGTCGACTTGCTGGCGCGCTACCTGGAGCGTCTGCTCCTCGGCGACAAGGCTGCTGAGCCAAGCGCTGGCGGCATTACCGAAAGCTTTCTGGCCGCCAACGGCTATCTCAAATCCTGACTGAAGGGGGTGCCTTGTGGCGCTCAATAGCATCGAAGAACTGGTTGAAGACATCCGCCAAGGCAAGATGGTCATCCTCATGGATGACGAAGACCGCGAGAACGAAGGCGACCTGATCATGGCCGCCGAATGCTGCAAGGCCGAGCACATCAACTTCATGGCCAAGCACGCCCGTGGCCTGATCTGCATGCCGATGAGCCGCGAGCGCTGCGAGCTGTTGAAGCTGCCGTTGATGGCGCCACGCAACGGTTCCGGTTTCGGCACCAAGTTCACCGTATCGATCGAAGCCGCCGAAGGCGTCACCACCGGTATCTCCGCCGCCGACCGTGCGCGCACCGTGCAAGCGGCGGCGGCCAAAGACGCCAAGGCTGAAGACATCGTCAGCCCGGGCCACATCTTCCCGCTGATGGCTCAGGCCGGCGGCACCCTGGCGCGCGCCGGTCACACTGAAGCCGCCTGCGACCTGGCGCGCATGGCCGGTTTCGAGCCGAGCGGCGTGATCTGCGAAGTGATGAACGACGACGGCACCATGTCCCGTCGCGCCGAGCTGGAAGCGTTCGCCGCCGAACACAACATCAAGATCGGCACCATCGCCGACCTGATTCACTACCGGATGATCCACGAACGTACCGTTCAGCGGATTGCCGAACAGCCGCTGGACAGCGAACTGGGCCAATTCAATCTGGTGACCTATCGTGATTCGGTGGAAGGCGACGTGCACATGGCCCTGACGCTGGGCACCGTTTGCGCCGAGGAACCGACTCTGGTTCGTGTGCACAACATGGATCCGCTGCGCGACCTGCTGATGGTCAAGCAACCGGGCCGCTGGAGCCTGCGCGCCGCGATGGCTGCGGTGGCCGAGGCCGGCAGCGGTGTGGTGCTGTTGCTCGGCCACCCTCTGGACGGCGATGTACTGCTGGCGCACATCCGCGAAACCGGTGAGCAGGCGGCGGTGAAAAAACCGACCACCTACAGCATTGTCGGCGCCGGTTCGCAGATCCTGCGTGACCTCGGCGTACGCAAAATGCGCCTGATGTCGGCACCGATGAAATTTAATGCGATATCCGGTTTCGATCTGGAAGTTGTAGAATACGTGCCCTCCGAATAATGACCCGGTTGTTTCCGGCATTGTTGACATGGATTCTTGTGGTGAGGGGATTCATCCCCGATGGGCTGCGCAGCGGCCCCTGTTTTGGGACTGTTACGCAGTCCATCGGGGATAAATCCCCTCGCCACAGCTAATATCACTGAGGGATGCGTACGAAACGCGTCCCGGCTCTTTAAGAGATCTGACGAATGACCCTGAAGACCATCGAAGGTACCTTCATCGCCCCTAAAGGCCGCTACGCTCTGGTAGTGGGCCGTTTCAACAGCTTCGTGGTTGAAAGCCTGGTCAGCGGTGCAGTTGATGCCCTGGTTCGCCACGGCGTGAGCGAAAGCGACATCACCATCATCCGCGCGCCTGGCGCCTTCGAAATCCCGCTGGTTGCGCAGAAAGTCGCCCAGAAAGGCGAGTTCGCAGCCATTATCGCCCTCGGCGCGGTCATTCGTGGCGGCACTCCGCACTTCGAATACGTGGCAGGCGAGTGCACCAAGGGTCTGGCCCAGGTGTCCATGGAGTTCGGCGTACCGGTCGCGTTCGGCGTCCTGACCGTTGATTCCATCGAGCAAGCCATCGAACGTTCCGGCACCAAGGCCGGCAACAAAGGTGCTGAAGCTGCCCTGTCCGCTCTGGAAATGGTCAGCCTGCTGGCGCAGTTGGAGGCCAAGTGATTAGCGACGATAGCGATCGTTTCAACCCGCGCGATCCGAAACCTGCGGATGCCGGCAAGCCATCGAAAAGCGCCAAGCGTCGCGAAGCCCGTCAGCTCGCCACTCAGGCTCTGTATCAATGGCACATGGCCAAGGCTTCGCTGAACGAGATCGAAGCGCAGTTCCGCGTTGATAACGATTTCACCGATGTCGATGGCGCGTATTTCCGCGAAATCCTCCACGGGGTTCCGGCGAGCCGCACCGAAATCGACACCGCGCTCAAGCCGTGCCTGGACATCGAAATCGAAGAGCTGGACCCGGTTGAACTGGCCGTTCTGCGCCTGTCCACCTGGGAGCTGCTCAAGCGCGTCGACGTGCCATACCGCGTGGTGATCAACGAAGGTATCGAGCTGGCGAAAGTCTTCGGTTCGACCGACGGCCACAAGTTCGTCAACGGCGTACTCGACAAGTTGGCTCCGCGCCTGCGTGAAGCTGAAGTGAAGGCGTTCAAGCGCTGATACGCGCTTGAGACCTCATGGGCGAGTTTGAGCTGATCCGCAATTTCTTCGCCGCCGCGCCTTGTGCGCAGGGCGGCGAGGGCGTTGCCCTGGGGATCGGCGACGACTGCGCCTTGCTCGCGGTTCCCTACGGGGAACAGCTGGCGATCTCCACCGATACGCTGGTGGCCGGCGTGCATTTCGCCGATCCCTGCGATCCGTTTCTGCTCGGTCAGCGCTCGCTGGCCGTCGCGGTCAGCGATCTGGCCGCCATGGGCGCGACGCCCGTTGCCTTTACCCTTGCCCTGACTGTGCCGACGGTGACTGCCGATTGGCTGCAAGCCTATGCCCACGGTTTGAACCGCATGGCGCAGAGCTGCAGCGTCGCGCTGGTCGGCGGCGATACCACGCACGGGCCGTTGAGCCTGACGGTCACGGTGTTCGGTCGGGTTCCGGCCGGGCAGGCGTTGACCCGTAGCGGCGCGCAACCGGGCGATCTGCTCTGCGTTGGCGGCGAGCTGGGCAACGCCGCCGGGGCGTTGCCGCTGGTGCTTGGTCAGCGTGAAGCCGATCCGCAGATCGCCCAACCGTTGCTCGATCATTACTGGTCGCCCCAGCCGCAACTGGCTCTTGGTCAGGCGCTGCGTGGCAAGGCCACTGCGGCTCTCGATATCTCCGACGGCCTGCTCGCCGACTGCGGGCATATCGCTCTGGCTTCGCAGGTTCGACTCGAAGTTGAACGTGAGCGCGTACCGTTGTCCGATGCTTTAGTGGCGTTTCTCGGCCAGCGCGGCGCGGAACGGGCGGCGTTGAGCGGCGGCGATGACTATGTGCTGGCCTTCACGCTACCGTCCGTCGAGTTGCCGGCGCTGCTGGCCGATGGCTGGCCGATCCATGTGATCGGGCGTGTGGTGCAGGGTCAGGGCGTGGCGCTGCTGGATCGCGAAGGACACGACATCACCCCGCAAATCCGGGGTTATCAACATTTTCAGGAGACACCGTGACAGATCACCCGAAACAGGTTCCGGCCGAATTCGTTCCGCCGTCGGTCTGGCGCAATCCCTGGCATTTTCTCGCGTTCGGCTTCGGCTCCGGCACCCTGCCGAAAGCGCCGGGCACGTGGGGTTCGTTAGTTGCGCTACCCTTTATCCCGTTGTGGCAGATGCTGCCCGACTGGGGTTACTGGCTGATGCTCGGGATCACCATGCTGTTCGGCTTCTGGCTGTGCGGCAAGGTCGCCGATGATCTGCGGGTACACGACCACGAAGGCATCGTCTGGGACGAAATGGTCGGGATGTGGATCACCCTGTGGCTGGTGCCGGAAGGCTGGTACTGGTTGCTGGCGGGTTTTCTGGTGTTCCGCTTCTTCGACATTCTCAAGCCATGGCCGATCCGCTGGATCGACCGGCATGTTCACGGTGGCGTCGGCATCATGCTCGACGACGTGCTGGCCGGCGTGTTCGCCTGGCTGGCGATGCAGGGGCTGGTGTGGATTTTCGCCTGATCCGCAGCGGCCGGGTTCAGTGAGGAGACCAGGGATGGCTCGATGCTGGCTGGCGCTGGTGTTTCTGACTTTGCTGGGCACTGTCGCCAGTGCGCAGGAAGTCGCGCACGCGCCGTCGGTCATCCACCTGGCCAGCGAGGACTGGGAAGATTACACCGCCGCCGACGGTCATGGCCTGGGCTGGGACGTGCTGCGCAAGGTGTTCGAACCGGCCGGGGTGAAACTCGACATTCGCAGCGAACCGTACACCCGCTCGGTCGGGTTGGCGGAGCGCGGCGAAGTCGACGCCTGTGTCGGCTCCTATCATGACGAGGACAGTGAGCTACTGTATCCGCGCTGGAATTTCGACACCGACCACATCTACGCCCTGGGCCTTGCGAGCAATCCGCCGGCGAGCCTGGACACCCTTGGCAACTATCGACTGGCCTGGGTTCGCGGTTACGACTATCAAAAATACCTGCCCAATGTACGTAACTACAATGAAGTCATCCGGCGTACCGGGATCCTGTCGATGCTCACCCACAACCGCGCCGACTATTACATCGATGCCTTGACCGAAATCGATTACGTGCTTGGCCGGGCCAGGGATCCGACGCAGTTTCGCAAGACGCATATCGCCGAATTGCCACTGTACCTGTGCTTCGCCAACACACCGCAGGCCCGAACCCTGATGGCGCTGTTCGACAGGCGTATGGAGCAGTTGGTAAAAAGTGGCGAGCTTAAGCCGATTTTCGAGCGGTGGAAGCAACCGTATCCATTCGAGCCGAACTGACAGCACCGTCCCCCCTGTGGGAGCGGGCTTGCTCGCGAATGCTGTATTTCAGCCGGCCTATTGATCGACTGACACGACGCTTTCGCGAGCAAGCCCGCTCCCACAGGGGATCCACGCAAACCGGGTGTCATCAAACTTTTTGATCGTTATGCCCGATAATTCAGCCTAAGCGTCTGCAGGAACCTGCTGTTACAATGCCGGCCTGCGAATCTTCAGACTTTTTAGATCAGGAGCACACCGGTGCCTGTCGTTTTTGTCGCCGCTTCCAAGCTGCCAACGCCTTTTGCGCAATTCACCATGCACGGTTTTCTCGATGAGGCCACCGGCCGCGAGCACGTTGTGCTGAGCCTGGGTGATTTCGCCGACGGTGCCCCGGTTCTCGGCCGGTTGCACTCCGAGTGCCTGACCGGTGACGCCCTGTTCAGCCAGCGCTGCGACTGCGGTTCGCAACTGGAAGGCGCCCTTAAAGCCATTGCCCGTGAAGGCCGTGGCGTGCTGCTGTATCTGCGTCAGGAAGGTCGCGGCATCGGTCTGTTGAACAAGATCCGCGCCTACGAGTTGCAGGACGGCGGCGCCGACACCGTTGAAGCCAACGAGCGCCTGGGCTTCGCCGCCGATCAGCGCGACTACGCCATGTGCCTGCCGATGCTCGATCATCTGGGTGTGAAGTCGCTGCGCCTGATGACCAACAACCCGCGCAAGGTCAAAGCCCTGACCGACATGGGCATCGTCGTCGCCGAACGCGTGCCGCTGCACACCGGGCACAACCCGCACAACAAACTGTACCTGGCGACCAAGGCCAGCAAGCTCGACCACATGATGGGCAACGAGCATCAGGGCGAGGTCGACCGCGCGTGACCCGCGGTCAGGTGCGACGCCGCCTGGCGGTCGACTGGTGGAAATACCTGGCGCTGGCGCTGGTACCGCTGTTTGTCCTCAATGGCCTGTTCGGCCAGGGCGAAGGCATTCTGCCGGTGCTGGCCATGCCGTTGTTCATTGCCGGCGTGGCCTCGATGTTTGTCAGTCTGAAGTTTTTCGGCCGCTACAAGCACGCGCTGATCGCCACGCAAAAAGCCCTTGATACCCCCGACGAACCGGCGGCCTGGATTGCCTTGGCGGCCCGGCGTCGCAGTGCATTTCTCGCGGCCGCATTGCCGGCATGGATCGGCGCGCTGGCGGTGTTTGTCGGCCTTGAAGCCGTACCGCTGATGCTGCTGGCGTTGTCCACGGCGGTGCTGTTCTACCTCTATCGCATCCCGCGTCAACTCGGCTGATGCGTCATCTGTGGCTGGCGGTTCTGCTGCTGGCCTGCGCCGGCCCGGTGCTGGCGAACCTGCGAGTGGTCAGTCTCGCGCCTTCTCTGTCTGAAATCGTTGTTGAGCTGGGCTCGGCCGATCTGCTGGTTGGCGTGCTCGATGCCGGCGAGCGTCCGGCTGCCATTACCGATGTTCCCTCGGTGGGGCGTTATGGCCAACTCGACATGGAGCGCTTGCTCAGCCTCAAGCCGGATTTACTGCTGCTGTGGCCCGGCAGTGTCGGCCCGGCGCAACGCGATCAGCTTAAACGCCTGAACATCCCGACCTACGTCGCCGAACCGCACAATCTCGAACAATTGTCTGCACAGATCGAAGCGATTGCCGCGCAACTGGGGCGACCTGAGCGTGGGACGAAACTGGCGGCGGATTTACGCAGGAAGCTCGATGACCTGCGCCAGCGCTATCGTCGGGACACGCCGCTGAACGTGTTCTATCAAGTCTGGGACAAGCCCCTGTACACCGTCGGTGGCGGGCAGATCATCAGCGATGCTCTTGAAGTCTGCGGCGCACGCAATGTGTTCGCCGATCTGAGTGTGCCGGCGCCACAGGTGAGTATCGAGGCGGTGCTGCAGCGTAATCCGCAGGTGATTCTGGCCGGTGATCAGGGCCAGCTCGATGCGTGGAAGGCCTGGCCGCAGGTGAGTGCGGTGGCACATGGTCAGTTGCTGCTGATCAGCGACAAAGGCCTGGAGCGCCCAAGCGGCCAGATGATCGAAGCGACCGCCAAACTCTGCCATTTGATTGCGCCTGAGCGCTGAGACCGAGGTGAATTCTTCGCGAGCAAGCCCGCTCCCACAGTTGGAGTGCGTTCCCCCTGTGGGAGCGGGCTTGCTCGCGAAGATGCCAGTCGAAGCAGCGAAAATTCTGGATCAGAGCTCCGGTGTCCAGGTCACCCCAAACACCCACGCCCGACCTTCCTCGCGATAGCCATACTGGCTGCCGTCATAGCTGTACAGCGCACGGCTGTAGCCTTTGTCCAGCAGGTTATCGACCTTCAAATCCAGTTTGATCTCGCGATTCAGCGCCCAACTGCTGCGCAATCCGATCAAGCCGTAGCCGCCCAGTGAGTGGGTGTTGTCCTTGTCGTCGTAACTGCTGCTGACCAATTGCCAACTGGCGCCCAGCCCCAACCGGTCGAACTGGCGATCCAGATCCCAACTGGCTGTGCGCCGCGCACGACGCGCCAGGGTTTGCCCACTATCACGATCACGCGGATCGATAAACGCCACACCGAGGCTGCTCTGCCAGCCGAACAGCTCCTGTTTCAGCGCCGCTTCAAAGCCATTGATCCGCGCCGAGGCCACGTTCTCCGGGCGTGAGTTGCTGCCGAAGATGATCGCGTCTTGCAGATCCGTACGGTAAATCGACGTCTCCAGTCGGCTGCTATCGCTCAACTGACTGCGCCATTGCAGCTCGTAGCTTTTCGAGGTTTCCGGCTTCAGATCCGGGTTGCTGAAGTCCGGGTAGTACAGGTCGTTGAAGGTCGGCGCGCGGAAACCTTCGCTGTAGCTCAGCAACAGGTCGTTGTCCGGGTTCAGCGGCAGGGTGAAGGTGCCGCTCCAGGTGTTCTGGCTACCGAATTGCTGGTTGTCGTCGTGGCGCAGACCCAGTTCCGTGGAGAAGCTGTCGGCCTGATAGCGATGCTGGATGAACGCGGCACGGTTCCAGCGGCTGTCCTCGTTGAATGCGGTGCTGCTGTTGACCCGGTCTTGGTACCAGTCGCCGCCGAGGATCAGGCTGTTGCGCGCATCCAGAGTCAGGTCGTTCTGCCAGTTCACCGAATCGCGATAAGTGTTGAACACCGTGCGCTCGTCGCTGAGCTTGTCGAAGGTTTTTTCGCGATTCTCGCTGTGACCGAATTCGACGCGGGTTTTCCAGATTTCGTTGACCCGGGCATCGACGTAGCTGCTGACACTGCTGACGTTGAAGTCGCTGTAAGGCTGCTGTTGCACCGACTCGAAAGTGGTCGTATCAAAGCGGCCAAACGGGTTGTCGAACTCGCTTTTGCCGCGGTTATCCAGCAGGTTGGCGCCGACTTCGATGTCATCGGTCAGCGCATGGCTGAGGCTCAGGCTGACGGATTTATTGCGGTAGGCATCGTGATCGCTGTCGCTGGGGTACGACTCGTGAGTCCGGTCGAGGCCGGCGGTGTCATCGAGGCTGGCGCCCAGGTTGAAGCGGGTCTTGTCATCGCCACCGGACAGGCCGAGGCTGCGTTCCCAGGTCTGGTTGCTGCCGAAGCCGACGTGCAAGCGCGGCTGCAGGCCTTGCTCGGTGCCGCGCCGGGTGAAGATCTGGATCACCCCGCCAATCGCATCGCTGCCGTAAATCACCGAACGCGAACCGCGCAACACTTCCACGCGTTCGATCTGGTCGATGTTCAGGTGCTGCAGGTTGCTGTCGCCGGAGGTCGAACTGCCGATGCGCTGACCGTCGACCAGCACCAGACTCTGCGCCGATTGCGTGCCGCGAATGTAGATCCCCGGCAGACTGCCGCGCCCACCGGCCTGCGCCACCTGCACGCCCGGTACCCGTTGCAGCAGGTCGGTAACGCTGCCCGGTTGCAGGCGGTCGATGTCTTCGCGGGTGAACACGGTGTTGGCGGCGCTGCTGTCGTTGCGCGCTTGGACTTGGCGGTTGGCGGAGATCAGCGTATCCGGCAGCTTCAGCGCTTCGTCGCGTTCGAAGGTGTCGGCGAGAGCGCTGGCGGCTGGCAGCAGGAGGAGGGGCAGGGCGAGGCGCGAGAGGTTCATCGGTGTTCCCGTGGGTATTTCTGATGTACACAAATCAAATGTGGGAGCGGGCTTGCTCGCGAAGACGGTGTATCAGTCAACTCATCATCGACTGAACCGGCGCCTTCGCGAGCAAGCCCGCTCCCACATGGGTATTGCGTGTTACTTGTTGAGCAGTTCCAGACGCTCGCGAATCGACGCTTCGATTCCCGCTTCATCCAGCCCGCACTCGGCCAGCATCTGCGCCGGTTTGGCGTGCTCGACGTAGATGTCCGGCAAGCCCAGGTGCAGCATCGACTTGAGAATGTTCTCGCGCGCCAGGAACTCGCTGACCGCGCCACCGGCGCCGCCCATGATCGCGTTCTCTTCGATGGTCACCAGCAACTCGTGGCTGCCGGCGATCTCGCGTACCAGCGCTTCATCCAGCGGCTTGACGAAACGCATGTCAACCACAGTCGCATCGAGCTTCTCGGCGACTTTCAGTGCTTCGGTCAGTTGCACGCCGAACACCAGCAGAGCGACTTTGCTGCCCTGGCGGCGGACGATGCCCTTGCCGATTTCGATCGGCTCGAGATCCTTGTCGATGGTCGCGTTCGGGCCGGTGCCGCGCGGGTAGCGCACCGCCGCCGGGCCGTTATACAGGTGGCCGGTGGTGAGCATTTTGCGCAATTCGTTTTCATCGCTCGGGGTCATGATGACCATGCCCGGAATGCAGCGCAGGTAAGACAGATCGAAGCTGCCGGCGTGAGTCGGGCCGTCTTCACCCACCAGACCGGCGCGGTCGATGGCGAACAGTACGTCGAGGTTCTGCACCGCGACGTCATGCACCAACTGGTCGTAACCGCGTTGCAAGAACGTCGAGTAGATCGCCACCACCGGTTTGGCGCCTTCGCAGGCCATGCCGGCGGCGAACGTCACGGCGTGCTGTTCGGCAATCGCCACGTCGAAATAGCGCAGCGGGAAACGTTCGCTGAACGCCACCAGGTCCGAGCCTTCCTTCATCGCCGGGGTAATCCCGACCAGACGCGGATCAGCTGTGGCCATGTCGCAAAGCCATTCGCCGAACACCGCCGAATACTTCGGCCCGCCGGCCTTTTTCGGCGCAGCGGCCGGGGCGTCGACCGGTTCGAGCTTGGTAATCGCGTGGTAACCGATCGGGTCGACTTCCGCCGGGGCGAAGCCTTTGCCTTTCTTGGTGACGATGTGCAGGAACTGCGGGCCCTTCAGATCGCGCATGTTGCGCAGGGTGGCGATCAGGGTCGGCAGGTCGTGGCCATCGATCGGGCCGATGTAGTTCCAGCCCAGCTCTTCAAACAGGGTGCCGGGAACCAGCATGCCCTTGGCGTATTCTTCGGTGCGACGGGCGATTTCCCAGGCGCCGGGCAGGCGCGACAGGACTTTCTTGCTGCCTTCACGCATGCTCGCGTAAGTGCGGCTGGAAAGGATCTTCGCCAGATAGTTGGACAAACCGCCAACGTTGCGCGAGATCGACATGTCGTTGTCGTTGAGGATCACCAACATGTTGGCGTTGACTTCCGGCGCATGGTTCAGCGCCTCGAAGGCCATGCCGGCGGTCAGCGCGCCGTCACCGATCACCGCAATCGCCTTGCGATCGCTGTCTTGCAGGCGGGCGGCAATCGCCATGCCCAGCGCTGCGCTGATCGAGGTGCTGGAGTGGCCGACGCCAAAAGTGTCGTACTCGCTCTCGGCGCGACGCGGGAAGGCGGCGATGCCGTCCTTCTGGCGCAGGGTTTCCATGCGCTGGCGGCGACCGGTGAGGATCTTGTGCGGATACGCCTGATGACCCACGTCCCACACCAGCCGGTCATCCGGGGTGTCGAAGACGTAATGCAGCGCGATGGTCAGCTCGATGACGCCCAGGCCGGCACCGAAATGCCCACCGGTCTGGCCGACCGTGTAGAGCAATTCCAGGCGCAACTCATCGGCCAGGGTTTCCAGCTCGGCTTCGCCTAACCGGCGCAGGCCGTCCGGCGTGTTCGCGCGGTCGAGCAGGGGCGTGGTCGGGCGCTTGCGGGGAATCTCATGAAACGTCGTGGGCATCAGGCGAATCGTTATAGGTATAGAAGAGGCGGCAGTTTACCTGATGCTTCGCCCCCTGCCCACGCGTTGCTCTTTTTTGGCAGGTTGGCGTTCAGTTACGCCGCTCGACGATATACCGGGCCAGGTCGCGCAAAGGCTCGGCTGCCGCGTCAAACGGTCGCAGCGCCTGCAGGGCCTGATCGCGCAGTTCAAGAGCATAGCGCTTGGCCGCGTCCAGCCCCAGCAGGGCCGGGTAGGTCGGCTTGTCGCGGGCGATGTCGGCGCCTTGGCGTTTGCCAAGGGTTTCGGTATCGCTTTCGACGTCGAGAATGTCGTCCTGCACCTGGAAGGCCAGACCAATGGCCTGTGCATAAATCTGCAGAGCCTTGAGTTCATCCTGCTCGGCACGGCCGCTGGCCAGGGCGCCGAGCTTGACGCTGACTTCGATCAGCGCGCCGGTCTTGTGTCGGTGCATCTGCTCCAGCGCTTGCTGGTCCAGCTTCAGACCGACCGAACCGAGGTCGATGGCCTGACCGCCGACCATACCTGCCGGGCCTGCCGCGTGCGCGAGCGCCGTGACCTGTTGCAGGCGAATCTCGGCGTCGAGGTTGCTCAGACGCGGGTCGAGCAGAGCGCTGAAGGCCAAGCTCTGCAAGCCGTCGCCGGCGAGGATCGCGCAGGCTTCGTCGAACTTCTTATGAGTCGTTGGCTGGCCGCGACGCAGATCGTCGTCGTCCATCGCCGGCAAATCGTCGTGCACCAGCGAATAAGCGTGGATCAGCTCCACCGCGCAGGCCGCGCCGTTGGCTTGCTCAGCCTTGCCGCCCAGCGCTTCGCATGCGGCGTAGGCCAGCAGCGGACGCACGCGCTTGCCGCCGATCATCACGCTGTAGTGCATCGCCTCATACAGGCGCGACAGCTCCGGCAGCGGAGCCTTGAAGAGGATTTCCAGTGCCGCATTGACCCGCGCCTGGCTGGTCGCCGAATACGCCGCAATCATTCTGGCTGTTCCGCGTCGAAGGGTTCCTCGGCGAGTTCGCCATCACGCTCCAGCAGCACTTGCACCTTCTGCTCGGCCTGGGCCAGCGCTGCCTGGCAGTCACGGGTCAGACCGATGCCCTGCTCGAAAGCGGTCAGCGAGTCTTCCAGCGACAATTCACCGTTCTCCAGACGCTCGACCAGTGTTTGCAGGTCGGCGAGGGACTGTTCGAAATCCAGTGCAGCTTTTTTGCGGGCCATGGCGGCGATTTCCGGTTGACGTTAAACCGGCGCGACACTAGCAGATAGGGGGTTTATGGGCAAATGAGGTGCCCCGGATGACCCCGCTTTACTGTGGCGAGGGAGCTTGCTCCCGCTGGGTTGCGTAGCGACCCCAAAACCCGCCACCGCAGTTTTTCAGGCAGATTGCACTGACCGGATTGGGCCTGCTGCGCAGTCCAGCGGGAGCAAGCTCCCTCGCCACAGTATTTGTGGTGACTTATGAAGGTTGGAGCTTATTCGGCTCATTTTGTGAGCCGAATAACGCTTCTATTCGGCTCACGCCCAACAAACCTGCGTGATTCTCACCGCAAATCCAGATGTATCCGATTGTTAAAAAACTGCCGAATCGCTAATCTTCGCGCCTTCTACGACCCGCTAGTCACGGGGTCTTTCAGACGAAACGCAGTTTCCACCGCTGTGAAGTACCGAGGATCGGGTGCAAGGTTTCGTTCAGGCATGGCAGGAGGCATTACATGCGTTCATTTCTTTGGCTGCTGATCGGTTTGGCCTGCGCGCCTGCGCTGTGGGCGGCGCCGACTGCCGAGCTGTCTGAGCCATCCGGTGGCTGGCGTTACAACGGTCTGCTCGACCGCAGTGAAAACCCGCAAGTCGCCTATCCCACGCCGCCGATCGATCGCGGCATTCAGCGCAATCGCACGATGATCCAGGGCCAGCTCAAGGCCATCGGCAAGCAGCGCGGGCCGCACACGCTGGCGGTCAACGGCAACCCACTGAATCTGTATACCGACGATGACGGGCGTTTCGCCCGGCCGTATGCGTTCGGCGCCGGTTCCAACAGTGTCGAAGTGCGCAGTGCCGAGGGCCAGTCGCTCAAGCGCGTGCAGTTCTATGAAGCGAACAACCTGCGCACCCCGGCGAAGATTCGTGTGGTGCTCGGCTGGGACGATCCCAAGGCCGAACTCGACCTGCACATCATTACCCCGGACGGCCAGCACGCGTTCTTCGCCCATACGGCGCTGACCAACGGCGGTGGTCTGGACCCGGACGGTGTCGATGGCCCCGGCCCGGAAATGTTCACCATGACCGCGCCGCTGCATGGCACCTATCTGGTTTACGTCAACTATTGGGGCAACTTCGGCGACGGCGGCTATAACTTCGAGGAGGCCAGCAATCAGAACGAGGTGATCACCTCGCAAATCACGCTGGTGCTCAACGAAAACACGGTCGACGAAAGACGTGAAACGTTCATCGTGCCCCTGCGGGCGATCGGTGATCTGCTGCTGGTCAAGACTTTCAACTATTAAGCATCCCGCACCACGGATGAACTTCGGGTTTTGTGAACATGAGTGATAACGCTGCTTCTCCGGCCGTCCCGACAGCTGCCGGCCAACCTTCCCGGCGCTGGCCGGCGCTGCTGATCGGCCTGGTTCTGGTGGCCGGTGGTCTCGGCTGGCTGTTGCACAAACCCAAGGTGCCGGCGGCAGCGCTGGCCAGCGACAAGCTCGGCCTGAGTCGTCCGGATGCGCTGCTGGAAACCCGCTCCCTGAGCCAGTTGCCCAAGGACCTGCTGACGGTGCCGTTCCTCAAGGCCACGCTCACCGAGGATTTCGTCTTCTATTACGAAACCCACGCCGATCGCCTGGGGCTGATCGGCAGCCTGCGCCGGATCATCTACGAACACGATCTGAAGCTGCAGGACAGCCTGATCGAGCAGCTTTTCGATCAACCGGCCGACGTCGCGCTGTGGCGTGGCGCCGATGGCCGGCTCAAGGATTTTCTGTTGGTGATGGATCGCGGCGGCTTGGCGAAGCTGCTCGAACCGTTGGCGAAAGTCGCGCTGGACGATTCGCAGCTCAGCGTCTTCGGCAGCCTCAAGGTCGGCAGCGACGAAGTGCCGCTGTACCAGCTCAGCTACAACGCCAGCAAATCGCTGCTGTTCGCCTCGCGCGGCGACAAACTGGTGGTGCTGTCCAACCCGAACAAGTATTACGACCCGGCCAACGGCGAGTCCGAGGAGTCGGGACATGTCTCGCCGCAAGCGCTGGCGGCCTTGCTCAATGGCGACAAACTGTTCCCCGAGGCCTTCGGGCTGCCAGCCAAGGCGCCGGAGATCAAACAGCGTCTGTCGGTCAATTCCAGCGTCCTTGCGATGGGCTATCAGCGCTTCATCCCGAACTTCGCCGGGCTGCGTTTCGACATGGACGACAAGGGCTGGCACAGCTACCTGGCCATGGACGAACTGGAAAACCAGCCGGACTTCGATTTCAAACCGGTGTGGCAAGCCATGCCGCTGGGCGCCAGTGCCTGCGTGACCTTGCCGGTGGCGGCCGAGCCACAGAAACCGCTGCTGGTGAAACTCGGTGCCGACGAAGCGGTGGCGCAGAAACTCACCGAGCATGTAGCCGGTGCGGCGGGCCTGTGCTGGTACGCCGATTCGCGGTTGTACACGCCGTTGCTGGTCGCCAGTCTGAAGGATGAGGACAGCAGCAAGCTCGATGGCGAACTGGGCACATTGTTCGGTTCGATGGTGGGCGCCTATGAGTCGAATGTCGCCGAACACGCGTTCCCGGTGGTCGAGAAACAGGAAGGGCAGAGCCATGTCTGGCAGCGTCAGGTCAGCTCGAACTTCGGCCCGTACGCCGCCAAGACTGCCGAGAACCCGGCCGCGATCAGCGGGCGCGCGTTCATGAAAGTCAGCCTCGCCCGCCATGGTTCGACGCTGCTGTTTTCCCTCGACGACAAACTGCTCGACAAGGCTCTCGGTACCCTCGACAAACGCTTCCCGCCGATGGCCGACGTGCTGCCGAAAGATGTGCTGATGCCGATCTACTTCGGCCCGGATTCGATGGCGCAACTGATGCAGCAGGAAACCCTCGACAGCCTGCCGCAAGATATGGAGCCGGTGTTCTACAACGCCGCACAAACCTACCTGATTCCGAAACTGCGCACCCTCGGCGGCTACGGCAAATACGCGTTGACCCTGCCGGAAGGCAGCGAGCCTGACGGCCACTGGCAATGGTTGCCGCTGGAATGGAAAGCGCTGTGACTGGATTGATCCGTAGCCTCGGCTTGCTCGCGCTGCTGCTCAGCGCGGGCGCCCGCGCCGTCGAAGCACCGGCACTCGATCCGGCGCAGTCCCAGGTGTTCCGCGCCTGGTTCGTGCGCATCGCTCAGGAGCAACTGAGTCAGGGCCCGAGCCCGCGCTGGTATCAGCAGGACTGCGCAGGCCTTGTGCGTTTTGCCGCCAACGAAGCGCTGAAAGTCCACGACGACAAATGGCTGCGCAGCAATGGCCTGTCCAATCGCTACCTGCCGCCGGAGCTGACGCTCAGCGACGAGCAGCGCAAGCTCGCCCAGCAATGGCAGCAGGGCGGCGGCAAGGTCGGGCCGTACGTCAACGCGATCAAGCTGATTCAGTTCAACAGCCATCTGGTCAGCCGCGACGTGTCCCAGGCACGCCCCGGCGACCTGATGTTTTTCGATCAGGGCGACGACCAGCACCTGATGATCTGGATGGGCCGCTACATCGCCTATCACACCGGCACGACCACCCCCACTGACAACGGCATGCGTTCGGCAAGCCTGCAGCAACTCATGACATGGAAGGACACCCGATGGATACCCGACGCAGCCAACCCCAACTTCATCGGCGTCTATCGACTGAACTTTCTCTCCCAATGACCGGTGCCCGCATGTTGCGACTCTGCGCTCGAATTCCTCTGCTGCTGGCGCTGTTGCTGCCATTGGCGACCGTCAACGCTGAAGACTCGGTGGAACCGAGCGGCTACACGCCGGTCGCCGGTGAAAGTTTCTTCCTGCTGGCCGACAGCAGTTTCGCCGCCGACGAGCAGGCGATGGTGCGTCTCGAAGCACCGGGCCGCGACTATCGGCGCTTCCGCATGGAACCGTATGGCGGCGCCGATATTCGCGTGTACCGGATCGACAAACCGCTGGATTTCCTCAAGCGCCAGAAGAATCTGCACCGCGTGGTCAGCGACGGTCAGTTCAAGGGCGAAGGTCTGTCCAACACCCTCGCGTACCTGTGGGACAACTGGTACCGCAAATCGCGGCGGGTGATGCAGCGTGCGTTCTCTTACGAGTCGCGCAAGCAGGTCACCGAGGAAGTGCCGGAGCTGAAGATGGGCACCGCCATCGCCGCGCCAACCCCGTACGACGCTCAGCCGCAATTCGCGCTGATTCCGGGTCTGCCGGTGGTCAGCCAGTTCCGCTATCCGCTGTGGCAGGCCAAACCGATCCAGCCGCCGGCCGGGGTCAATCTGGCCGGTTCTTCCAGCGAGTTCGTCAGCGTTGCACCGGGTAACGTCTACATCCCGCTGGGCAACCTGAAGCCGGGCCTGTACCTGGTCGAAGCGCTGATCGGCAAGTATCGCGCGACCACCATGGTGTTCGTTTCCAACACCGTGGCGGTGAGCAAGATTGCCGGTGACGAATTGCTGGTCTGGGCCGCACGCAAACACGAAGGCAGTTCGGTGCCGAAGGTCAATGTGCTGTGGACCGACGGCCTCGGCGTGATGAGCAGCGGCGCCACCGATGCTGATGGTTTGCTGCGTCTGAAACACGTCAGCCCCGAACGTTCGTTCGTCATTGGCGAGGACGAGGAGGGCGGTGTATTCGTTTCCGAAAACTTCTATTACGACAGCGAAATCTACGACACCAAACTCTATGCGTTCACTGATCGACCGCTGTATCGCCCGGGGGATTGGGTGTCACTGAAGATCGTCGGTCGCGAGTTCAAGAATGCGCGGGATTCGGTGCTGCCGGGCGCTGCTGACGTTAACGTCAGTGTGCTTGATGCCACCGGCACCGAGCTGCAACGCCTCGACCTGAAACTCGATTCCAAGGCTGGTACCCAGGGCCGGTTCCAGTTGCCGGACAACGCTGTGGCCGGTGGTTACGAGATCCGCTTCAACTACAAGGATCAGGCCTACAGCAGCGCCTTCCGCGTGGCTGAATACATCAAGCCGCACTTCGAGATTTCGCTGAATCTGGCCAAGCAGGATTACCGCACCGGCGAACCGGTGAAGGGCAGTCTGGTGCTGCTCTACCCGGACGGCAAACCGGTGGCCAACGCCAAACTGAGCCTGAGTCTGCGTGCCCAGCAACTGTCGATGGTCGACAACGAGCTGCAATACCTCGGGCAATTCCCGGTGGAGTTGACCAGCACCGAACTGACCACTGACAGCAAGGGCAACGCGACCCTCGACCTGCCGGCCGCCGACAAACCGAGCCGTTACATGCTCACCGTGTTCGCCAGCGACGGCGCGGCGTATCGGGTCAAGACCACCAAGGAAATCCTCATCGACCGTGGCGCCGCGAGCTTCCGTTTGAGCGCGCCGCAACGTTTCAGCGCAGTCAACGATAAGGTCGCGTTCAGCTACGCCAACGAAGGTGGCAGCGAGCAGAGCAAAGCCGTGACCCCGAGCAGCTACAGCTGGGTGCGCCTGGAAGACCAGAGCACCGGTGAAGGCAAACTGGCGGCGACGGACAAGGGCTTCAACATCGCCTTCGAACGTCCGGGCACTTACAACCTGGCGCTTAAGGATCAACACGGTCGCGTCCTCGGCGCCACCGGTCATGCGGTCACCGGCGACGGCGTCAAAGCGGTGCCGGGCACCGTGGAGATCGTCCTCGACAAGCCCAAGTACAAGGCCGGCGATGAAGCGCTGGCGCTGATCACGTTCCCCGAGCCGGTCAGCGATGCACTGCTGTCGCTGGAGCGCGACAAGGTCGAAGCCACCGCGCTGCTGGCCAAGGGCGGCGACTGGCTGAAACTGGAAAAACTCAGCGACACCCAATACCGCGCGCGCATTCCGGTGAAGGACAATTTTGCGCCAAACCTGACCTTCTCCGTGCTGTACACCAAAGGCGGGCAGTACAGCTTCCAGAACGCCGGGATCAAGGTGATCGCGCCGCAAATCGACGTGGCGATCAGCACCGACAAAGCGGTGTATCTGCCGGGTGATACCGTGACCGTTGACCTGACCACGCAGTTCGCCGGCAAAGCGGTACCGGCGCACCTGACCGTCAGCGTCGTCGATGAAATGGTCTACGCGCTGCAACCGGAAGTCGCACCGACCATCGACCAGTTCTTCTATCACCCACGGCGCAACAACGTGCGCACCAGCGCCAGCCTTTCGTTCATCAGCTATGACGTGGCGTTGCCGGGCAGCCCCGGCGCGCCGGGCAAGGCCAATCGCAGCGAACGTGGCGTGAAAGTGCTGGAGCGTCCGCGTCGTGAAGACGTCGACACCGCCGCATGGCAGCCAGAGTTGTTGACCGGTGCCGATGGCAAAACCCGCTTCACCTTCAAGATGCCGGACTCGCTGACCCGTTGGCGTATCACCGCCCGGGCCATCGCCGACGACGGTCAGGTCGGGCAAAAGAAGCAGTTCGTCCGTTCGGAAAAACCGCTGTACCTGAAGTGGAGCGGGCCGAGCAAATTCCGCAAGGGCGATCAGCCGCAACTCGGTGTGTTCGCCTTCAGCCAGGCCGAAAAACCGGTCAAGGCTGAACTGGTCACGCATTACGCGGGCGCCGAACAACGCCTGCCGGTAACCCTGAACAACGGCATCAACTATGTGCCGCTGCCAGCGTTTGCGCTGGCAACTGGTGAGTGGACAGCGGAGCTGGTGCAGGACGGCAAAACCGCTGACGCCCTCGCCGTGCGCCTGAGCGCGACCGGTGACGGCTGGCAAGTCACGCAAACCCAGAGCCTCGACGTGGCCAGCGGCGACACTCCGTTGAGCCTACCGGCTGACGCCACGGACATTCGTCTGCGTCTGGATGACAGTCCGCAAGCGCTGTTCCGTTCCGCGCTCGACGATCTGCTGAGCTACCCGTACGGCGGCGTCGAGCAGACGGCCAGCCGTTTGCTGCCGCTGAGCATCGCTTATCCGTCGCTGGCGTCGAGCCCGCAGATCCGCGATCGCCTGCGCCTGATCATGCAGAACAGCCGTCTGCGTCTGGTGCAAATGGCCGGGCCGTCGGCGAGCTTCACCTGGTGGGGCTTCGACGGTGAACCGGACGCCTTCCTCACCGCTTACGCCTACTACGCCGACTGGAACGCCAGTCAGGTGCTGGAACTGACCCTGCCGCCGGAGCATTGGCAGCGAGTGCTGGAGGTCTACGCCAAGCAAGCGCCGAACACGCCGCTGCTGCAGCGGGCGCTGATCCTGTCGTTTGCCAAGCAGATGCACCTGCCGGTGAACACCTTGCTCAGCGGTTTGATGGACGATCTGGCCAAGGCCGGTGAGGGCAACGCCGAAACCCTGATGGACGACGGCGAAGACAGCCTGGTGATGAGCGACCCGGATTCGGCGCTCGGTCTGGCGGCGGCGCGGGTGTTGACCGCGGCGCTGGCGACCCAGTCGAAAGTCGCGTTGCCGGACGCATTCAATCGTCAGGTTGGCGCCGCGCAACAGCGTCTGGCAGTCAGTTCGCAGCCATTCGCCGAAGCGCTGAACCTGTCGCTGCAAGCGTTCGATCAGACCCGCGCGACGGCGTTGCTGCAACGTCTGTTGCCGCAGCAATCGACCCTCGAACGTGCGCTGGCGCTGAGCTGGTTGCAACGCAGCATCGCCCAGGCGTCGCCGACCATCGCGCTGCTGCCGGGTGAAGGCTGGAAGAAAAACTACGGCGCGACCGGCGAGATGTTCTGGACCTGGCAGGGGGCGACACCAGTGCCGAGCGTGTTGTCGGTGTCCGGTACTCAGGAGCGTCCGCTGCGGGCGGCGCTGAGCTTCCAGACCCAGCAACCGGCCGTCGATCCAATGGCCGTGACCATCACCCGGCGCCTGTCGCGACTGGTGCCGGGCGATGAAGCGTTCACCTTCAAACTGGAGCCGGTCGGCAGCAAACCGCTGTCCAGCGACAGCCTGTATCTGGATGAGGTGATCCTGACCAGCAAGGCGCCGAAACCGCTGCGCTACGGCATGCTCGAAGTGCCGTTGCCACCGGGTGCCGATGTCGAGCGCACCACCTGGGGCATCAAGTTACAGGGCAAGGACGGCACCGAACCAACCGCGCTGGAAAAGGCGCGCTTCGAGCCGGGGCAACTGGCCTACGCGGTGCCGGTGGATGCGCTGAGCGGCGAATTGCGTCTGCGCCATCTGGTGCGCTTCTCGCAGAAGGGCCAGTTCAACCTGCCGCCGGTGCGCTTCACTCAGGTCTACGCGCCGCAGCATCAGGCCCGGGAAGCGAAAGCCGCCCTCGGTCAGGTCACGGTCAACTGACATGACCCGGCCGCTGCTGTGGCTGCTGATGTGTGTGATGCCTGCGCTGGCGACGGCGCAGGATGAGCCGTTGCGGCTGGCGTACAAGGGCGAGTTGTTGTCGTTGAATCAGACGCAACTGATCGCTCGCGAGCCATTGCCGCCGACGCTGGATACGCCGCTTGGCAGTCTGTGGAAATTGTTCGTCTACGCGTGGCTGGTGGATACCGCTGCGCATGAGCCGGCGTATGAATGTCGCGGGCAGTCCAAGGAAGAGGTTTATTGCTGTTCGGCGGGCGGCAAGATCGAGCGTGATCAGGCGTTGGTCAAATCCTGCGGCTTGTACTTTGAACCGGCGCGGTTGGGCATTGCTGCTGCCGATTGGCGCACGTATTGGCAGGCGCGGCAGGCGCCGGCGTGGCTGCTGGATTTGCCGTCCGTGCAACCGGCTACCCGGGTTTCCGTGGCTGATTTGCTGAAGGTGTTGTCGTTGCTGCCGGCGCAGGAGCAGATGCGCCGCGTGTTGCTCGACGTCGTGCTGAATGCGGCGGACGGCAATGTGGTTGGTGAACTCGGTGGGCGCCTGCGGGTGAAAACCTGGAGCTGGCTCGGCGATCAGGATCCGCAATCGCGCCAGGGCGGCTTCGCCGGTTGGACGGCGGACGGCTCGCCGATCTGGGCCGGTGGGCGTGGCACCAGTCAGATGGTTTTGCGCCATTACGGGCAGGCGTTGGCGACGGTGCTGCCTTCATCCAGGCCGGCGGAAGCGGGGCGTTGTGTTGAGGTCGGACTGTTCTCGCGTTATCCGCTTTCGCGAGTCCTGTCGGGTGAGCGCGTTGCTGGGGCCGGGCCTTTGCGGGGCGACTACCGCGTCGAATTCGCCAACGGCAACCTGCTGGATATCCACAGCGGCGGCGAACTGTTTCTGCTCAACGACAAACTCGTCGCACGGCTCGATCGCGAAGAATACGTCGCCCGCGTCCTTGAGCGCGAAGCCAGACCCGAACCTGCCGAAGCCGCCAAGGCACTGGCCGTGGCGATCCGCACCTATCTGCTGCAAAACGCCACGCGCAACGGCGAGTGCCTGAGCATCGACGACAGCAGCAACCGTCAGCGGGTCGCGCCGCGTCCAGCTTCCGCCGAGTCGCGCAACATCGCGGCGTGGACCGCGGATCTGGTGCTGGCCGGCAGCACCGTCACCTATCACTCCGATCAACCCGGCCCGGACAAACTCGCCTGGCAACAAGCCGTCGAACAGGCCAACGCCGGCCAGCGTTATGACGCGATTCTGCTGCACGCTTATCCGCGCGCCAGCCTCAGCCGTTGGGACAACCCGGTCGCCTCCTGCGAAGCGTTGCCCGCTGCGCAAGACTGGCTGCAAAAACAGCGTCGCGGCTGGCGTCCGACACTGGAAAGCGAAACCGGCTACAACGAAGTCAGCACCTTTGCCGTGTGCAAACTGGCGTTCGGCCGCCCGTTTGTCGATCGCGAGCGCCAGCGCATCTACGTGCGCGGCGTGCTGACCCTGCAGGATCGCCTCGACCTGACTCACGAATATCTGCACCTGGCCTTTGAAGCACATCCCAATGGCCAGCATGAAACCTACATCGAAGGGCTCGCCCGTCACCTCTTGCTGGAATAGACCATGACACTCCGTTATCCACAGGTCTTGCTGCTGCTCTGCGCATTCAATGCATTGCCGATGGCAATGGCCGCCGACAGCGTCAAACTCGACACCACGGTCGGCGGCTGGCGCACCGGCGCGCCCGAGGGCGAAGGCGAGAGCTTCCGCCAGACCGTCAATTACCCGGCCTCCTCGGTCAACACCCCGCTCGGCCAGGCCAACACCGCGCGCATCAGCGGTGAAATCAAAGCCACCCCCAAGAGCAGGGAACCCGGCCGGCTGATCGTCAACGGCGTCAGCATGCCGCTGAAAATCGACGACAGCGGCCGCTTCGACCGCCCGTTCTCCTTCCCTAACGGCAGCAACAGCGTCGAAGTGCGCAGCCCCGACGGCCAGCAACGCCACCGCACCCAGTTCCTCAACACCAGCGGCGGCGCGACCCCGGCCAAACTGCGCGTGCTACTGGCCTGGGACAGCGACGGCACCGACCTCGATCTGCACCTGATCACCCCTGATGGCGCGCACATCTGGTACGGCGACCGCACCGCACCCAATGGCGCAGCGCTCGACGTCGACGTCACCACCGGCTACGGCCCGGAAATCTTCGCCATGCCGGCACCGATCAAGGGCCAGTATCTGGTGTATGTGAATTATTTCGGCGGTGGCTATCGCGGGGATGATGAAGGCGGGGAAGAGGCGGTGCAGCCGCTGACCACGGCGCAGGTGACGGTGATTACCGAGGAAGGCACGCCGAGCGAGAAAATGGAGACGTTTGTGGTGCCGATGCGGGCGGTGGGTGAACTGACGTTGGTGAAATCGTTCAGTTATCCCTGAGCAGCTGCCTGCTCAGGGCTGCACTAAAAGCCGGGCGGAATGTAACCAGGCACGAACGGCACGTTGATGCACTTGCCGTGAATGATCTTTCCGTCCTCGATCCTGAACAGCACGATCTTTTTCGCCTTGTTGACGGTGGCTTCGAGTTTGCAATCGGAACTGTGGCCGACCGTCTGGTAGTACTCGGTGTAAACCATGCCGTTGCCGGTGTGATTCATTGAGGTACCGGCCGCTTCCGTGGTGGTCCAACTGGACGATTTGTACCAGGTGAGCACAGCCAGATTCTCGCCGTTGGCAGCCATCTGTTTTTTCATCGAGTCGGGTTTGCCAAACAGATCGAGAGCTTCCTGAACATCGCGTCCCTCCCAGCGCGACTGGGCAATCAAGTGGCAACCATTGATCAGCAAAACAGCGGGCGTTATCAGCAGCGCCAATAACGTTTTAGTCCATGGGTTCATCGTGATTCCCGCCGCTTACTTGTTGCCCAGGATCGAGTCGAGGTTGTCCATCATCTGGCCTTTCTCCTGAATCGGCGCCAGCTTGAAGAACATCTGCTGCAGACCCTGAATCATCTGCAGATACTCCATCTTGCCCAACGCGATCATGTCCTTTTTGGCAGGTGAGCAAACGAACTCGCTGGTGCGCTGCACCCAGAACTCCTTCGGCTGCTGCCATTGGTCGTTAACTTTGAGGTCGCGCATCATGTAAGCGATGCGATCAACCGACTGGCCATTGAGCATTCGGACCTTGTTCGTCGAACACTGAACTTCGAGGTTGTAGGCATCGATCATCGGTTTGCCGGGTTCTTCATATACCAGCGTTACGGCCACCAACTTGGCCCCCTTGGTCTGCTTCGACGGCACGACTGAAGTGCTGTCGGCGACATACATGATGTTCTTGTGGGGAACACCGTTGCCGTAAATGATCCACCAGTCACCGACGAGCTTCGGCTCCTCTGCCAAGGCTGAACTGGTAGCGGTCAGGAGTGCGGTCAGTAGAACAACGGATTGATTGAGTTTGAAAAACGACGACATGGTGTTGCTCCATTCCTTGGCGCTTTTGTAATGCACAAAAACAGAATGGAAATTTAGTGGTGAGGTTGGGCACGGGGCAATTAGGGCGGATGTGCTAATGGCCTATTGCGATGCCCGTTTCAGTCAGGGCATGGTAAGGGGGCAAGTACTTCTTGCCCCATTTCATAGCGATGTCAGGCGGCTATTTCCGGGCGGAAACTGCTGGATGTCAGACGAGTGATCGCAATTTCTAGTGCCTGATCATCGAATAACTTGTTTTTACGCACCGCAGCTCCGGACCCACCGTCCCAATTCTTCAGTGCTTTACGTACCGCAGGAACGGTTGGAGCAATCCTTTCCCGAATCAGCAACCAATCAACGGTCGCCAGCAACTCCATGCCGAAAGGTGACTCAAAACCATCGATCAATTCAGCCGTTCGCTCTAAAGCCTGGGAGTATTCCTTGGCTTCGATCTTGAGGTAGGTCTGCAAAAACGTTTTGCGAGCTTGATCAAACCAAATGACATCGGTGATTCCAGCATCACTGATGCGCTTGTCGCAATGTAGATAGCTGCCATCCAGATTGTTGAGCAGATGCTCCAATCGATTGGCATACGGGCCGAATTTATGAGCGACAAATTTGAGGTTCAGCGGATTCTCAGTACCTGGAATTTTCTCGATTGCACGTTCAAGAAACCAGGCCAGTTTCTGAATTTCGAGCAGGCTGCACTCCATGCCCAGAACCCAATAACGCCGGACCAGTTCAGCAATCAGTGCGCGTGCCGGAGTGAGTTGCTCAACGCCATCGCGCTTAGCGACATTCAGATACTGACTGGAGGGTTCGAACACTAATACGTCGACATCCAGGTCACCGAGCACTTCTACAATCTGCTCGCGCACTTCAGGCCACTTCAAACCACCGTTACCAGCGCCCAGCGGAGGAACAGCAACGGACTTCACATCGTTTTCAAGCAGAAACCGTCGCAGATCATGCAAGCCTTCGGTTATCCACGCCATTTGCGACGGATACCGCCAGTGGCGCTTGGTGGGGAAATTCACAATCCAGCGCGGCCCATCGAGTTCGTTGGTGGCAGTTACGTGCATTTTGCCGGTTTCTACTTCCCCGGCCTTACACGCTGCTGCATATAGTTGGTAATTCTGCGCAAAGCGTTCCTTGAACATCAGTGCGATGCCCTTACCCATTACACCCACGGTATTCACCGTGTTGACGAGCGCTTCAGTTTTGGCTTCCAGCAGGTTGCCTTGGGTGAATCTGATCATTGGAAATACCATTTGGTGCGCGCATGGACCGGCAACGTCAAGCCTCTAACGGCCACGTCTGCTTCTATGCGTACTTTCATTGCATCGGTGTGGCACATGATGCCCAGTAGTCCCGTAATCGGTAAATGATGGTGGATCAGCGCCTCAGCCTGATAACGCTCCATTTTGCGAGGGTCGTCAGGATCGCGCTTGAAGTCGCGCCGTTGAAGGATAGACCAATCGATCTGGTCGAGATTCGCCAGATCGCTATAGTAGTTTGTCCAACTCGGGTAGGCATGAGCGTTTGTGAAGACAAACGGTAGGCCAAGCTCTTCAACGCGGTAGAGGCTTGAGACCAGAATCACGATCTCGTCATTGCCGCGTTGTTGAACACTCCAGCCAGAGTGAATGTTCTGCATCATCACCGAGAAGGGTGTGAAATAGAAGGGCACGTAGTCGGCCAGTACGCCTTCGGGTGCGATAGGCACCTGACGGAAACGGCGTTTGTCGATCAAGTCGACGTTGCCGATATTCACGTACTGAGGTGCCTTTGCTTCCGAGTTTGCGCAATGCAGACCGTTGTCCAGAATCCAGGGCAGGTTATCGCGATGGACGATACGCCAAATCAGAGCTTTCTCTGGATTCAGGTTGGTATAGATCATTGATAAAACATTCTCTGGTTCACGCTGGTCTGCACATTAACATCGGCTGCCTGTAATTTAGCTACGCAAAGTGCATCAACTTCTTCGCTGGGGGTGAAGATTTTGAAGAAGGCATCAGGTTTAACAATCCCCGGTGCGAGACACTCTGCCATGCAGATGCTTTTGCAATGAGGGTCCAGGTAATCGCGACTGCTCATGACATCCCACTCGATGGCTTCGAAACCCTGTTCGTAATCAAGTAGCTGTATTGAGTCGCCCGCTAACGGGTGGCGTGGAATGACTTTCCAGCCGTATTGCTTGGCTGTTGATCTGTAGACCGAGATCAACACAAA
Organism: Pseudomonas sp. GW823-FHT01D03; assembly: GCF_058798255.1. Classification (NCBI taxonomy): domain Bacteria; kingdom Pseudomonadati; phylum Pseudomonadota; class Gammaproteobacteria; order Pseudomonadales; family Pseudomonadaceae; genus Pseudomonas; species Pseudomonas sp. GW823-FHT01D03. Next base: position 5,354,332 of record NZ_JBXAKK010000001.1, on the reverse strand, counting down.
TTGTGCCTCTGGCCTATTGCGCTGAACGCTTCCGTCAAATGGATTCTTCGCAAACCAGTGGAAGGGGACGTAGTTGTCGAGCTGCAGAGCCTGCCGCTTTTTCAGGATTTCAGCATCTGCGACGTCTTTGAAACCCGAGAGGCCGGCGCGAGGTTTCAAGCCATCCCTGAAAATCCCATCCAGGTTTTCAACTGAAGTGAGATGGTAGAGAAGCTTCTGATCCTTGATGCTTTTAACGTCCGACATAGTGGTCTCCTTGACCTGCACATCAACCTAAACTGAATTCAGTCCCGGCCTCGCCCCGTGCTGATGTAACCCTCGATCCGTGGGGGTTGGTAGAACAGTTGTCGTGATTCTAGTGTGCCATCATTTTTCACGGCAAGCCCAATATAGGAATCGAATAGCCGGGCCAAATTGACTCACCACTGGACTCATTCCTCATCAAAGTAATCGCGATCCAGCGTCGGCAATCGTAATAAACGGGATGTCACGCCCACCTCATGATCCATCATCAGGTGCACAAGCCGCGTGCCGTCTACCAACACAATACCGTCCACCGATTTGGCGAAGTCGACAGCGTGCGCCGTAAAGCCAGAGGTAGTGATGAAAACGCCGCGCTTTGCTTTTTGCCCGGCGAGTGCTCCATAGAACGCCTGCAGTTCAGGCCGGCCAACCGTGTTCTGCCAGCGCTTGGCCTGAACGTAAACCTTCTCCAGCCCCAATTTATCGAGCGAGATAATGCCGTCGATGCCGGCATCACCGGAGCCGCCTACACGTTGCAAATCATTGCGACTGGCGCCGTAACCCAGTCGATGAAGTACATCCAGCACGATCACTTCAAAGCGGTTGGGGCTGACCTGTAGCAAGTTGTCCAAAAGGTCGGCCGCCGTGGCATCGCGCAACTCCTTAAGCGCTCGTTCCAGTCGGTCGTCGGGGCTTTCGGTAGCGGAGGCCAGATCTGGCTCTACATTTGGTTGGTCATCCAGTGGCTCGGCATCAGGCGCGACTTTCAGCTTCACATTCATGTAGCCGATCGCTAAATGCTCCACATCCTTGGCCGACAGTGGAAATGCATACTCCTCGGCGTACTGCACGCCTGCATCAGTCAACTTCCAATAACCGCGTTTGGCACTGCTGGAAAGGCCTGCGCGCTTGAGACGATCGTGCGCCCAACCTGATCGGTTCTTGTAGGTAGCTTGGCCACTGGCGATCAGTTCTTCGCGCTGAGCTTCTGTTAATTTCAGTGTTTTTGCTGCCGCTTCGTGGGCGTCTCGAGCAATTGCACCCTCGGGTTTTGTGGCGAGAAAACGCAGGATCGGCTCAATGAACTGATCGTAGGTTGGAACGGACATGGCGCATCCCTGTGCTGATAAGTGTTTTTGAACTGACCGGCGGGCGAGTATAAATTAACGTTCGCGGAGGATGCCTTTGAGAGTTAGCGCTGGTGCCGTGAAAGCGTAAGCCGTTGTGTCTCGGCTCATTTATATGCCGAATGGCTGAATAGGGCATTTTTTAGCAGGCATTAAAAAGCCGGCTTGTGGCCGGCTTCTCGGGGACTGGCTTGGTTTATTTTTGGTAAACCGCGTCAGCCTTCAAAACGTACACCCGGATCTGCGTCCGGCTGTGGGACTTGGCCAGACTTTGGTCTGCCGCGTCGGGCGTCATCTGAGCCGCGGGAGCGGGGCGATGCGCAAATGTGGGGCGCAGGATACTGAGTTTTGTTGGGGATTCCCAGCCTCAACTGCGGAATAGAGCCACCACGGGGGGCAAAATTCGTAATTTGTACTGATTTTCGGGGCCTCTTCGCGAGCAGTCTCGCTCCCACAGGGTTTGGTGCAGGATCGAAGATCCGTATCCGATCAGAGAAACGGCACCACCGGCCGGCGTTTGCCCAGGGTCGACCACCAGAATACCCAGCCCAGAATATGGATCCGCTGCTCATCGATCTGCGCTGCGCGGAAGATTTCGTCCGGGTATTCGGCGCTGTTGTGGCTGCGCAGGCGCAGGGCGTTGCCGGGCATGCGGTGCAGGTATTTGATGCGCAGCATGCCGTCGTGTTCGATGGCGTAGATTTCGCCATCGACCACCTGGGTCAGGCCGCGGTCGATGCCGACGATGGAGCCGTCTTCGATGCGCTCGGCCATGCTGTTGCCGATCATGTGCGCGCAGATGGCGTCGCCAGGGCGGATTTCCAGTTGAGCGAGATGGGCGCGGGGCAGGCGGACGGTTTGCTCGGGGTCGAGGATGACGTGGGTTTTGTCGGCGCCGGCGCTGAGCGGTGTTTCCTTGAAAAACGGCAGTTCGATGTCGTTGGGGTTGATGATGGAATAGACGCCGTTGACGGACTGCGCGTCAAAGGTGTCGCCGTTGCTGGCAGGCGTTTGCAGGCGGGGTGACTCTTTGCTGCCTTCGCCGGTTTTCAGCCACTCGCTGTTGACCGAGAGCAGGCGTGAGACTTCCTCCATGCGATACGCCGGGACGCCCCGGGTGTACCAGTTATGAATGTTTTGGGCTTCCGTGCCCCAGAACTTTGCGAATCCCGTGGTGGTGATGTTCGCTGCTTCCAGGAGTGCCTTGAATCTTGGACCGCTAGTGTTCTTTCTCATAAACACCGAGTCTACGGCCGTGCCAGAGCGGTTTGAATAAACCGGCTGTTCAAAAAAAGCCTGTATTTTGCGACTGGATGTAAGACGTGCTTGTGGGAAATCACTCACTTCGAAACTTTTCTGTAGTCCGCGATAAACACACTGTTTAAAGCGGCGTTTTTCAGGCACAAAAAACCCCGGATCAACCGGGGTTTCTTCAAGCGTCCTGCAGCCAGCCGGCGCTTAGCCCTTGTAGGCAGCAACCGACTTGGTGATCGCGTCGCGAGCGGCATCAGCGCCAGCCCAGCCTTCGATCTTGACCCACTTGCCTTTTTCGAGATCTTTGTAGTTCGCGAAGAAGTGCTCGATCTGCTGGATCAGCAGAGGTGGCAGGTCGGTGTATTCCTTCACGTCGACGTACAGCTGGGACAGCTTGTCGTGTGGGACTGCGATGACTTTGGCATCGCCGCCGCCGTCGTCGGTCATGTTCAGGATGCCGACTGGACGCGCGCGGATCACCGAGCCTGGAGCAACCGGGTATGGGGTCACAACCAGCACGTCGAGGGGATCACCGTCGTCAGCCAGGGTGTTCGGGATGTAACCGTAGTTGGCCGGGTAGAACATTGGGGTGGCCATGAAACGGTCAACGAACAGGCAATCGCTGTCTTTGTCGATTTCGTATTTGATCGGCGCGTGGTTGGCCGGGATCTCGATCGCGACGTAGATGTCGTTCGGCAGGTCTTTGCCAGCCGGAATCTTGCTGTAGCTCATTGGGCGTTGCCCCCGTAGTTGACCAAAAACACTTGGCCGGATTGACCAAAAAGTGGCGGCGATTATAGGCATATTCCTACGCCGACGCCACGTACCAGAAGTCGTGCAGCGCTTACTCGTACGCCTGATAGACCGGGTCTGTGGCCTGAAGTTGCCGCAGCCTGCCCAACGGATCCTGCCGGTAGAAAAGCTGCAGTTGCAAGTAGACCTGTGGATAAGCCGCGTGCAGCAGATCCGGAGCGCTGAAGAAGTATTCGCTGGTGACCGCGAAGAACTCCGCCGGGTTTTCCGCGGCGTAGGGGTCGATGGCGGTTTCGGCATCGGAGTTGTGGTCGAGCTGGCGGTTGAGGTCATCGTAGGCGTGCTGCATGACTTCGGCCCAGTCGCTGACGCGCATGTCGGTGTGCAGCGGCGGCAGGCCATTGGCGTCGCCGTTGAGCATGTCGAGTTTGTGCGCCAGTTCGTGGATCACCAGGTTGTAGCCTTCCCAACCACCACTGGCCATCACCCCCGGCCAGGCGAGGATGATCGGCCCCTGTTGCCAGGCTTCGCCGCTGTGCTCGCCGTCCCACTCGTGCTCGACGCCGCTGGCATCGCGATGGCGTTGCGGACTGAGGAAGTCGTCGGGATAAAGGACGATTTCGTGGAAACCCTGATACCAGTTCAGCTCACCCAGATTGAGCAACGGCAACTGGGCCTGAGCGGCGAGCAGCAGGCGTTGTTCCTGATGCAGTTCGACGCCAGGCAGGGCGGTCAGGTGTTTTTCTTCGAGAAACAGCACGCTGGCTTCACGCAACCATTGGTCTTCGGCGGCGCTGATGCCGTCGAGAAAGCTCAGGTGATGGCGCACCCGTTGCCACATATCGTCGGCAATCGGGTGTCTGGCCAGGATGCGCCGGCGACGCCAGGCGCTCAACGACCACATCGGCTTAGTGCGATTGGGCTTTGGTGCCGCCAAAGCGGCTGCGCACCACACCGATGATCATCGGTATCAGCGACAGCAGGATGATGCCGACCACCAGCAGCGACAGGTTCTTCTTGATGAACGGTACATTGCCAAAGAAGTAACCCAGGGTCACCAGGCCGCCGACCCACAGCACGGTGCCGAACACGCTGAACGCGAAGAAGCGCGGATAAGGCATTTTCCCCACACCCGCGACGAACGGTGCAAACGTACGGATGATCGGCAGGAAACGCGCCAGGGTTACGGTTTTGCCGCCGTGCCTGTCGTAGAAATCGTGGGTTTTCTGCAGGTAATCGCGACGGAAAATTTTCGAATTCGGGTTGCTGAAGAGTTTTTCACCCGCCGTTCGGCCAATCACATAGTTGGTGCTGTCGCCGAGGATCGCCGCGAGCATCAGCAGACCGCCCAACAGCACCGGGTCCATACCACCGCCCGCCGCCACGGCACCGGCGATGAACAGCAGCGAATCACCCGGCAGGAACGGCATCACCACCAGACCGGTTTCACAGAAGATGACAGCGAACAGAATCGCGTAGATCCACGGCCCGTAGTTGGTTACCAGCAAATCGAGATAGACGTCGAGATGCAGGACAAGGTCGAGCGGATTGAAATCCATGGGGGCACCTGTGGTGACGGCCCGACTCGGCGGGCCTGTGCGGATGGTTCGGGTGTAAGCCTACAGCGGGATGTAGTTTTTCTTACAAGCCGGAAAGCACGGGATTATACGGTCTGAGAGGTGAAACGCGCGTTGGTTTTGTAGCGAGGGATGTCGGGGTGTGAACAAATGTCAGGCAGGCATTGATGGTGGCGGCAAGGTTGGTGTGGCGAGGGAGCTTGCTCCCGCTGGAGGGCGGAGCACTCCCAAGCCTTGATTTGCCTGACCTGTTGAGATGCCTGAGGTGGGGCCGCTTCGCAGCCCGGCGGGAGCAAGCTCCCTCGCCACAACAGGCCCTTGATGAGCGCTAGAGCTCGTCGCTGATCGGCAGCACGTAGTTCTTGAACTCAGTGTCTTCCTTGAAACCGATCGATTCGTAGGTTTTCTGCGCCACTTCGTTGTCGGCACTGGTGGAAACGCGCATGCGCACGGCTTGGGTTTCCTTGGCCATTTTCTTGGCGGTGCGGATCAGGTTGTCGGCCACCAGTTGGCGGCGGGCGTCTTCGGCGACATAGATGTCGTTGAGGATCCACACGCGCTTGAGCGACAGCGAGGAAAAGCTTGGATACAGCTGGCAGAAGCCCATGAGCTTCTTGTCGTCATCATCGGCCAAGGCCAGATAAATCACCGATTCCTTGCGGCGCAGGCGTTTTTCGAGAAACGCGCGGGAGGAGTCCGGGTAGGGCAGGGAACCGTAGAACTCGCGATATTTGACGAACAACGGGGTCAGCAAATCCAGGTGTTCGAGGGTCGCTTGAATAATCCGCATGATAGGTCTCGTCTTCAAGTGGCTGTCTTCAACTGCTCTGACGGCGATGGGAAACCCTGCGGCCGTGCATCGATCCTGCCTGAAAGCAGCGCAGAAACGCAATGCGGAAACGGTTCAGGTTGTGGGTGGATCAAGCAGGAAGTTTCCCTTCATGTCCGCACTGGTGTCCGACTCCAGCGTCTGCACCTGTGCTTCGTCCTTCAGATTGACCCCCGACAGCTGCCGCCGACAGGCTTCGCGCATCAGATAGAGCAAGCGATGCGCCGCCATGCCGTAGCTCAAGCCTTCAAGCCGCACGTTGGAAATGCAATTGCGGTAGGCATCGGTCAGCCCGACTTTTGGATTGTAGGTGAAATATAACCCCAGGCTGTCTGGGGAGCTGAGGCCTGGGCGCTCTCCTATCAGCATCACGAGCATTTTTGCCCCGAGCAGTTGACCGATTTCATCACCGATGGCGACCCGGCCCTGTTCCACCAGAACGACGGGGGCAAGCGACCAGCCCTCGGCGCTCATCTGCTCCTCCAGGCGGGTCAGAAACGGCAGGGTATGCCGATGCACTGCCAGCGCCGACAAACCGTCTGCCACCACGATCGCCAAATCGACCCCGCCGGGGTTGGCCTGCGCGTAATCCCGCAGGGTCTGCGCCGAGGCGTCGCTGAGCTTGCGCCCCAGATCCGGGCGTTGCAGGTAGCTGTTGCGATCGGTCGCCGCGCTGTGCAGCAACAAACTGTCACGTCCGCGTTCGCTCAATTGCGCGCTGAGCCCGGCATGATCGAACGGCAGATGCACCGCATCTCGCGCCTGAGCGTGAGCGAACTGGAAATCCAGCAGGGCGCTGGTTGGCAGGCTGGTACCGGTGCGGCCCAGAGCGATGCGCGCCGGGGTCAGGCGTCGTAGCTCCAGCCACGGGTTTTGCGGGTCGACAGGCGGTTTTTCCATCACACTCATCCCAGTTGCGCCAGTGCCTGGCGGAAGGCCGGCGGCAGGTTGTTGCCAAAGCGAACCTTGCCGTCCGCCTGGGTGAAAATACCCATGTTCGCCAGCCATTGCTCGAACTCCGGCGCCGGTTTCAGGCCCAGAGTCTGGCGCGCGTAGAGCGCGTCGTGGAACGAGGTGGTCTGGTAGTTGAGCATGATGTCGTCGGAGCCGGGGATGCCCATGATGAAGTTGATCCCGGCCACACCGAGCAGGGTCAGCAGGGTGTCCATGTCGTCCTGATCGGCTTCGGCGTGGTTGGTGTAGCAGATGTCGCAACCCATCGGCACGCCGAGCAACTTGCCGCAGAAGTGGTCTTCGAGGCCGGCGCGGATGATCTGTTTGCCGTTGTAGAGGTATTCCGGGCCGATAAATCCTACGACGGTATTCACCAGAAACGGCTTGAAATGCCGCGCCACGGCATAGGCCCGGGTTTCGCAGGTCTGCTGGTCGACACCGTGGTGGGCATTGGCCGACAGCGCGCTGCCCTGACCGGTCTCGAAATACATCAGGTTCTGTCCGAGGGTGCCGCGTTTGAGGCTCAGCCCGGCGTCATAGCCTTCCTGCAATACGTTGAGGTTGATGCCGAAACTGGCGTTGGCCGCTTCGGTGCCGGCAATCGACTGGAACACCAGATCCAGCGGCACACCCCGGTTGATCGCCTCGATCGAGGTGGTGACGTGGGTCAGTACACACGCCTGGGTCGGGATGTCGTAGCGCTGGATGATCGCGTCGAGCATCTCCAGCATCGCGCAGATCGAGGCGATGCTGTCGGTGGCCGGGTTGATCCCGATCATCGCGTCACCGTTGCCGTACAGCAGGCCGTCGAGAATGCTCGCGGCGATGCCGGACGGCTCGTCGGTCGGATGATTCGGTTGCAGACGGGTCGACAAGCGCCCGCGCAGGCCGAGGGTGCCGCGAAACTTCGTCACTACGCGGATCTTCTGCGCCACCAGCACCAGATCCTGCACGCGCATGATCTTCGACACGGCGGCGACCATTTCCGGGGTCAGGCCGGGGGCGAGGTTGTGCAGGCTGGTTTCGTCGGCCGCATCGCTGAGCAGCCAGTCGCGGAAACCACCGACGGTGAGGTGGCTGACCACGGTAAAGGCCTGTTTGTCGTGGGTGTCGATGATCAGTCGGGTGACTTCATCGCTTTCGTAGGGAATCAGCGCTTCCTGCAAAAAATGCGTGAGCGGGATGTCGGCCAGCGCCATTTGTGCGGCTACGCGCTCGCCGTCATTGAGCGCGGCAACGCCGGCCAGAAAGTCCCCGGAGCGCGCCGGGCTGGCCTTGGCCATGACATCCTTGAGGCTGTCGAAGCGGTAAGTCTGGGCGCCGACCGTGTGAGCGAAACTCGCCATACAGAAATCTCCGTGACGGCGCAGGCCAGGCCCGCGCCGTGGTTTTCGACCGTCAGTGCAGGGCTTGTTCGGCCTTCTGAATCGCCGCAAATTCTTCTTCCGGCGTACCTGCTACCAAGTGATGTCGACTGTAGAAAGCAAAGTAAGCAATTAACACTCCATAGATGATAGCGGCGCCGATCACGACCCGTGGATCGACGAGGAACCCCGCGATCACGGCGATGCAGGCCAATACCAGCGCCACACCCGAGGTGAAGATGCCCCCGGGCGTGCGGTACGGGCGATCCATTTTGGGGCGGCGGATGCGCAGCGTGATGTGCGCGGCCATCATCAGTACGTAGGAAATGGTCGCGCCAAACACCGCCACCAGAATCAGCAGGTCGCCCTGGCCGGTCAGCGACAGCCCGAAACCGATGACTCCGGGGATCACCAGCGCAAGTACCGGGGCCTTGCTTTTATTGGTCTCGGATAATTTGCGCGGCAGGTAGCCTGCGCGGGACAAGGCGAAAATCTGCCGCGAATAGGCGTAGATGATCGAGAAGAAACTGGCGATCAGCCCGGCCAGGCCCACGAGGTTGACGAAACCGCCCATCCAGGTCGAGCCGCCGTAGGCTTTGCTCAACGCTTCAACCAGCGGGTTGCCCGACGTCAACAGCGAGTTTGCACCTGCGCCGCCGGGCCCGACGATCAAAATCAGCAGGGCAAACGCCAGCAGCACCAACATGGCGCCGATGAGCCCGCGTGGCAGGTCGCGTTTCGGATTTTTGGTTTCTTCGGCGGCCAGCGGCACACCTTCCACCGCGAGGAAAAACCAGATCGCGTAAGGAATTGCCGCCCACACGCCGACGTAGCCGAACGGCAGGAAAGGGCTGGCGCCGGTAGCGCTGGTCACTGGTATGTCGAGCAAATTGGCGACGTCAAAGTGCGGCACCATGGCCACCAGAAATACACCGAGCGCCAGAGCGGCGATGGCCGTGATGACGAACATCAGCTTCAACGCTTCGCCAACCCCGAAAATGTGGATGGCGATAAAAATGATGTAGAACGCCAGATAAATCATCCAGCCGCCGATGCCAAACAACGATTCGCAGTAAGCGCCGATGAACACGGCAATCGCGGCAGGAGCGATGGCGTATTCGATCAGGATCGCGGTTCCGGTCAGGAAGCCGCCCCACGGGCCGAAGGCACTACGGGCAAACCCGTAACCGCCCCCCGCCGTGGGAATCATCGAGGACAGTTCGGCCAGGGAAAAGCACATGCACAAATACATGGTGGCCATCAGCAGTGTCGCGAGGAACATACCGCCCCACCCGCCCTGAGCCAGGCCAAAGTTCCAGCCTGCATAGTCGCCGGAGATCACATAAGCGACCCCAAGCCCCACCAGCAGCACCCAGCCGGCGGCGCCTTTTTTCAATTCGCGTTGTTGGAAATAGTCCGAACCGACTTTTTCGAAGTCGACGGAAGAGCCGGTCGCCGGAGCGCCAGCAGGGGATTCGCCAGGCATAGGGTTCACCATTTTTATTGTTGTATTGGCCCGGCTGTTCCGTCAGGAACTATCGGGTTGAATGGCACGCAGCTTTCGCGAGCAAGCTCGCTCCCACCGATTTCCGTGGTTAGCTCAACATTGAGATCTGATACAGATCCCTGTGGGAGCGAGCTTGCTCGCGAAAGCGGACCAGAGGGCGACACAGAAATATCTGTGTCGCCCAAGGGCTTTAGAAGAAACCCAACGGATTGATGTCGTAGCTCACCAGCAGGTTTTTGGTCTGCTGATAGTGGTCGAGCATCATCTTGTGGGTTTCACGGCCAACGCCGGACTTCTTGTATCCGCCGAACGCGGCGTGCGCCGGGTACAGGTGGTAGCAGTTGGTCCACACGCGACCGGCCTTGATCGCGCGGCCCATGCGATAGGCGCGGTTGATGTCGCGGGTCCACAGACCGGCGCCGAGGCCGAACTCGGTGTCGTTGGCGATCGCCAGGGCTTCGGCTTCGTCCTTGAAGGTGGTGATGCTCACTACCGGGCCGAAGATTTCTTCCTGGAACACGCGCATCTTGTTGGTGCCCTTGAGCAGGGTCGGCTGGATGTAATAGCCGGTCGCCAGATTGCCCTCGAGTTTTTCCACCTTGCCGCCGGTCAGCAGCTCGGCGCCTTCGCCCTTGGCGATTTCGAGGTACGACAGGATCTTGTCGAATTGCTGCTCGGACGCCTGCGCGCCAACCATGGTGTCAGTGTCCAGCGGGTCGCCACGTTTGATCTGCAGGACTTTCTTCATCACCACCTGCATGAATTCGTCGTAGATCGATTCCTGTACCAGTGCGCGGGACGGGCAGGTGCAGACTTCGCCCTGGTTGAAGAACGCCAGCACTAGCCCTTCGGCGGCTTTTTCAATGAACGTCGGCTCGGCCTGCATGATGTCTTCGAAGAAGATGTTGGGCGACTTGCCGCCCAGTTCCACGGTGGACGGAATGATGTTCTCGGCCGCGCATTTCATGATGTGCGAGCCGACCGGGGTCGAGCCGGTGAAGGCGATCTTGGCGATGCGCTTGCTGGTGGCCAGCGCTTCGCCGGCTTCTTTGCCGAAACCTTGCACCACGTTGAGCACGCCCGGCGGCAGCAGATCACCGATCAGCTCCATCAGCACGCAGATGCCCAGCGGAGTCTGCTCGGCCGGCTTGAGCACCACGCAGTTGCCGGCGGCGAGGGCCGGGGCGAGTTTCCACGCGGCCATCAGCAGCGGGAAGTTCCACGGGATGATCTGCCCGACCACGCCCAGCGGTTCATGGATGTGATAGGCCACGGTGTTGCCGTCGATTTCGGCAGCGCTGCCTTCCTGGGCGCGCAGGCAACCGGCGAAGTAGCGGAAATGGTCGGCCGCCAGCGGGATGTCGGCGTTGAGGGTTTCGCGGATGGCTTTGCCGTTATCCCAGGTTTCGGTGATCGCCAGCAGTTCGAGGTTCTGTTCGATGCGGTCGGCGATCTTCAGCAGGATCAGCGAGCGCGCCTGCACCGAGGTCGCGCCCCACGCATCGGCTGCGGCGTGGGCGGCGTCCAGTGCCTTGTCGATGTCTTCGGCAGTGGAGCGGGGGAATTCGGCAATCGGTTGGCCATTCACTGGCGAGGTGTTGGTGAAGTACTGACCTTTGACAGGCGCGACGAACTCGCCGCCGATGTAGTTACCGTACTTGCTCTTGAACGAGACTTTGGCGCCTTCAGTACCGGGGTGAGCGTAACGCATGATGTTGTTCTCCTTGGCTTTGTACTTATTAGAGAAACGCGCAAGTGCGCTTGCTATAAGCGTAGAGCAAAGGTCGGGCCACTGCCGTGCAGGGCAGGCAAATCAAGGCCTTGCGTGGTTTGAGTCGGACGGGCGGGCGCAGCCTGTGATGGTTTCGGTACAGAGGGGGTGACAGTTTGTACCGCTTTTGGCACAGCCTGTGACCGACCGGTCTTGCCAGCATTGCAATGCCGGCCTGCCTGGAGGATCCTCAGCCAACAGAAACCCTGTAGGAGCTGCCGCAGGCTGCGATCTTTTGATCTTGATCCTCAAAAACAAGATCAAAAGATCGCAGCCTGCGGCAGCTCCTACATGAGGTTTGCGTCGACCTTTCGGGGAGAATAATAAGAAATGCACGACAACCATTTGAGTCGCCATGCCCGACAGGTTCTCACCGTCAGTCAGGGCAAGCCGCACCTGCACGGACCCGGTGCCGATCCGTCGATTGCCCGCTCGTGGCTGCGCTGTCTTGAGGACTATCACCTCGATCCCGCCCTGACCATGGCGCCCACCGTGCTCGAACACGGGCGCGTGCTTGAAAGCCGCGAACGCCTGCAACAGGTGTTGCAGATCGCCGGCAATGAAATGAGCAGCCTGCATCAGCAACTGTCCGGCGCCGGTCATGCGGTGCTGCTGACCGACGCGCGCGGGGTGATCCTCAACTGCGTCACCGCGCCGGCCGAGCGCAAGATTTTCGAACGCGCCGGTCTCTGGCTCGGCGCCGACTGGAGCGAAGCCTGCGAAGGCACCAACGGCATCGGCACCTGTCTGGTCGAACGCCAGGCACTGACCATCCATCAGGACGAACACTTTCGTGGCCGCCACACCGGACTGACCTGCTCGGCAAGCCCGGTGTTCGACCCGCACGGCGAATTGCTCGCGGTGCTCGACGTGTCCTCGGCGCGCCAGGACGTTTCGCGGCAGAGCCAGTTTCACACCATGGCGCTGGTCAACCTGTCGGCGAAGATGATCGAGAGCTGCTATTTCCTGCGTTGCTTTGATAACCAGTGGCTGCTGCGTTTTCACTTGCAGGCCGAATCCGTCGGCTTGTTCAGCGAAGGGCTGCTGGCGTTTGACGGGGAAGGGCGGATCAGCGCGGTCAACCAGAGCGCGCTGAACCTGCTCGGGCATATTCGTGGTGGTTTGCTCGGCAAGCCAGTGGAGGCGTTTTTCGATTGTTCGCTGGATGAGCTGCTCGGTCGTGCCAGCGCCAATGCCAGCGCCAGTTGGCCACTGCGCACCCGCGATGGGCGGCATCTGTTTGCCTTGTTGCGCGGCGAATCGCGCAAACCGGCGCCGGTCCTGCCGGCCTCGGTCGTGGCCAAGCCGCAAGCGCTGGCGGGCATTTGCCTCGGCGACGCGGCACTGCAAGCGGATTTTCGCAAGGCGCTGCGGGTGTTCGAGCGCGACGTGCCGCTGCTGATTAACGGCGAAACCGGCTCTGGCAAGGAGGCCTTCGCCAAGGCTGTGCATCACGCCAGCCAGCGCGCCAACAAAGCTTTCGTCGCGCTCAATTGTGCGGCGATTCCCGAGAGCCTGATCGAGAGCGAGCTGTTCGGTTATCGCGGCGGCAGTTTCACCGGCGCGCGCAAGGACGGCATGCGTGGCAAGTTGCAGCAGGCCGATGGCGGCACGCTGTTTCTCGATGAGATCGGCGACATGCCGCTGGCGCTGCAGACTCGTTTGTTGCGGGTGCTGGAAGACCGGCAGGTGGTGCCGATTGGTGGCGAGCCGGAGGCGGTCAACGTGCGGATCATCAGCGCCACGCATCGCAATCTGCTGGAGCGCGTGGCGGACGGCAGTTTCCGCGAAGATCTGTATTACCGGCTCAATGGCCTCGAAGTTGCGCTACCGGCGTTGCGCGCACGCAGTGATAAATCGCAGTTGCTGGATTTTCTGCTGGCCGAGGAGGCCGGCGGCGAAACAATCGTGATCGACGAACCAGCACGCCAGGCGTTGCTGGCCTTCAACTGGCCGGGCAACGTTCGGCAGTTGCGCAATGTCCTGCGCACATTGGCGGCATTGTGTGATGAAGGGCGGATCGGGCTGGAGGATTTGCCAGCGATGATCAGGCAGTTGCGACCGCCGTTGGAGCTGAAGTCGGTTGAGTCCGAGCATCCGCTGGAAGACGCCGAACGTCTGGCGTTGCTCAATGTGCTGGAACAAACGCGCTGGCACGTGACCCAGACCGCGCAGCAGCTCGGGGTCAGCCGTAATACGCTCTACAGAAAGCTGCGTAAGCACGCGATCTCCCGTTAAACCGCATCGCGCCCTTCGCGAGCAAGCCCGCTCCCACAGGATCAGCGCCAACCTTGTGGGAGCGGGCTTGCTCGCGAAGGCGTCGGCGCAGGCGAAACACCAGGTGCGATTTCCCCCTCCCTGCGCTAACCTGCGGCCATGTTTTACGAGGTCGACTATGCACATTCATATTCTGGGTATCTGCGGGACTTTCATGGGCTCGATGGCGGTTCTGGCCAAAGAGCTGGGCCACCACGTGACCGGCTCCGACGCCAACGTCTATCCGCCGATGAGCACGCAGCTTGAGGCCCAGGGCATTCAACTGACCCAGGGCTACGATCCGGCCCAGCTCGATCCGGCACCGGATCTGGTGGTGATCGGCAACGCCATGTCCCGTGGCAACCCGGCGGTGGAATATGTGCTGAACAAAGGCCTGCCGTACGTCTCCGGCCCACAATGGCTGGCGGATCACGTGTTGCAAGGGCGCTGGGTGCTGGCGGTTGCCGGTACGCATGGCAAGACCACCACCAGCAGCATGCTCGCCTGGGTGCTGGAACACGCCGGCATGAGCCCGGGGTTCCTGATTGGCGGCGTGCCGCAGAACTTCTCGGTGTCCGCGCGACTGGGCGGCACGCCGTTCTTCGTGATCGAGGCGGACGAGTACGACAGCGCGTTCTTCGACAAGCGTTCGAAGTTTGTCCACTACCGCCCGCGCACCGCGATCCTCAACAACCTTGAGTTCGATCACGCCGACATCTTCCCCGATCTGCCGGCCATCGAGCGGCAGTTCCACCATTTGGTGCGGACTATTCCGAGCGAAGGTCTGGTGATTCACCCGACCACCGAACCGGCCTTGCAGCGCGTGATCGAAATGGGTTGCTGGACCCCGGTGCAAACCACCGGTGCCGGCGGGCAGTGGCAGGTCAAGTTGCTCAAGGACGATGGTTCGGCGTTCGAAGTGATTTTCGAAGGCGTGTCCCAGGGCACTGTCGAATGGGAGCTGACCGGTCAGCACAACGTCGCCAACGCCCTGGCTGCGCTGGCAGCGGCGCGACATGTCGGTGTGGTGCCTTCGATGGGCATCGCCGGCTTGAGCGCATTCAAGAACGTCAAACGCCGCATGGAGAAAGTCGCGGAAGTGCGCGGCATCACCATCTACGACGACTTCGCCCACCACCCGACTGCGATCGCCACCACCCTCGATGGCTTGCGCAAGCGCATCGGTGACGCACCGCTGATCGCGATCATCGAACCGCGCTCCAACTCGATGAAGCTCGGTGCGCACCGCGACGGCTTGCCGGACAGCGTGGTCGATGCCGATCAGGTGATCTGGTACGCCCCGGCCAACCTCGGTTGGGATCTGGCAGCCACTGCGGCACTGTGCAGCGTGCCGTCGATTGTCAGCGATTCGCTGGAAGGCATCATCGAACGCGTGAAGAGCCAGGCGCAGCCCGGTACTCACGTGGTGATCATGAGCAACGGCGGCTTCGGCGGCCTGCACGGCAAACTCGCCGAGGCGCTGCAATGAACACTTTCGCCCAGAGCGGCGGCCCGGAACGCATCACGCTGGCGATGACCGGCGCGTCCGGCGCGCAGTACGGTTTGCGCCTGCTCGATTGTCTGGTGCGGGAAGATCGTGAAGTGCACTTCCTGATTTCCAAGGCTGCGCAACTGGTGATGGCCACCGAGACCGATGTCACGCTGCCGCCCAAGCCGCAGATGATGCAGGCGTTCCTCACCGAGTACACCGGGGCGGCCGCCGGGCAGATCCGCGTGTACGGCAAGGAAGACTGGATGTCGCCGGTAGCCTCGGGCTCCGGCGCACCAGCGGCGATGGTTGTGGTGCCGTGTTCCACCGGGACCTTGTCGGCGATTGCCACCGGTGCCTGCAACAACCTGATCGAGCGCGCAGCGGACGTCACCTTGAAGGAGCGGCGCCAGTTGATTCTGGTGCCGCGCGAAGCGCCGTATTCGAGCATTCATCTGGAGCACATGCTCAAGCTGTCGAACATGGGCGTGACCATCCTGCCGGCCTCGCCGGGCTTCTATCACCAGCCGCAGACCATCGACGACCTGATCGATTTCGTCGTCGCGCGGATTCTCAATCTGTTGGGCATTCCTCAGGACATGCTGCCGCGTTGGGGCGAGCATCATCTGAGCAGCGATGAATAAGCTGCTGACGATTGTGCTGGCGCTGCAACTGGCCGGCTGCGCCACTGCGCGCACGCTGGATGCTGCCAAACCGGGGGCGCCGGTGGTGTATTCCGGGACGCGCCTGGATTTGTACGCGATGAATGGCGGTTGTTGTGCGATGGATCGCTTCGGGGCCGAGGCGCCGAGTTATCCGGGGGTGGACCTGCCGGCGAGTGCGTTGCTTGATACGCTGCTGTTGCCGTTGTCTTTGCTGACCGTGATTGGCGTGGGGTTTCAGGCGACCGGTGGATTGTAGGAGAGTGCTGCGCACTCCTGTGGCGAGGGAGCTTGCTCCCGCTGGGCTGCGAAGCGGCCCCAAACCCCACGACTAAATCCTTCAGATACACCGCATTATTCAGGACTGGCGACTGCTGCGCAGTCGAGCGGGAGCAAGCTCCCTCGCCACAAAGTCCCGCTGTTATTTGCCGAGCTTGCGTAACTCATCCGACTCGACGACCCGCACCCCATCCTGTTCTTCCAGCGCCAGGCGCCACATCGCCCGGGCCAGTTGGCAGGCTTCGATGCCGCGATATTTGCCGGGAATCAGTTTGGAAAACGGCGCCGCCAGCTGTTCGCCCAGGCGCGGTTCGGTACGATCACCCAGCAATAGCGATGGTCGGCAGATGGTCAGCTGCGGCCAGTCCTGCGCGCGCAATGCCTGCTCCATCTCGCCTTTGACCCGGTTGTAGAAAATCGACGATTTCGGATCGGCGCCCAGCGCGCTGATCACGATCAGGTGCCGTGCGCCCATCTCCCGCGCGCGTTTGGCGAACGCCACCACCATGTCCAGATCCACCGCGCGGAACGCGGCTTCGGAGCCGGCCTGTTTGATGGTGGTGCCGAGGCAGCAGTAGGCGATATCGACGCGACCACTGAGTTGCGGCAGAAACGCCTGTGGGTCGCCCACCGGGTTTTCCAGGTGCGGATGCTCCGCCAATGGACGACGGGACGGGGCGAGCACGCGGGTGATCGTCGGCTCGTTGAGCAAACGGTCGAGCAGATGTTCACCGGTCAGTCCGGTGGCTCCGGCAAGCAATACGTGCTGAGGCGTCAAGTACATAGTGTTTCTCCCTTGATACTGTTCAGCTTAGTTGCTGTTTGTTGCTCCGTCGTTCAATGCAGCACTCTGCAACGCTTTTCTCGCTTGCTGTTTGCGTAGCAGTTGCCAGTGCGACAGCACGGTTTTCGGTGCCCAGATCTGCGGTTCCGAGGCTTCGAAGTTGTCTGCCAGTTCGCGCTCGGCGACGGTGGCCTTGGCCAGTTTGAAGGCCTGCTCCAGATCGTCGGTCTGGTTCAGGGCCTGAGCGAACAAGGCATCGCCGAAGTAGGTGAAGTTGGCTTCTTCCGAGCAACCGAACGACACGCGATCGGCACGCGAGGCGGTCATGATCAGGGTGCGCTCATCTTTCAGCGCAGGGATGAAACCGCCGGAATAGCACGATGAAATCACGATCACCTTGTCGCGGTTTTTCAGTGGCGCGAGCACGGCGGCAAGTTCGTCGGCGGGCAGGTCGGCGAGCTCCATGCGCGGTTGATCGAGTACCAGCTCGTGTTCGGCAGTGCCGTGGCTGGTCAGGTAGATGAAGATCAGGTCTTCCGGGCCGCTGCGTTCAGCGAGGGTCTGCGCGGCGCGGCGCAGGTTTTCGCGGGTGGCCATCGGCCGGTCGGCGAGATGCTCGCGGTGGTTGACCAGACGAATCTGGCCATAAGCGCCGAAACGCGTAGTGAGCATGTTGGCGACGTAATCGGACTCGCGCAGGAACACGCTTTGCTTGCCGTCGCCGCCGAGGGTCAGGGTGTACAGCTCGACTGCTGGCGTCGACGCAGGCACGGCGGCCAGTGCGTCATCGAGCAGACGCCCTTGGGCCAGCAGGCCGAGTTCGAGGGTGTCGGGCAACAGCTTGCCGTCGGCGTCACGTACGCGCTGGCCGTTGATCCAGGTGCCGCTGAGCACGGTGCCGTCGGTCAGCACCAGAGTGCCGCGTCCGGCGTAGCTGTCGCCGTCGAACCCGCCGATGTAGAAGCTGCCGTCAGACAGGTTCAAGCGGCCCTGACCGCTGAAGCGCCAGTCGTTGAAGTAGCCGATGTAGTGGCTGCCGTCGGCACCGATCAGTTCGCCCTTGCCGGTCAGCGCACCTTCCTTGAACTGGCCGAGCCACACGTCGCCGTCGGCGTTCTCGTAGCGGCCCTTGCCGTGCAACTGACTGTTCTTGAAACCGCCGACATAGATGTCGCCATCGGCACTGTTGAACGTGCCATTGCCTTCGAGCTGGCCGTTGACGAAGTGGCCGCTGAACGTATTGCCGCTGGAGTCGCCGCGCTGGCCTTCGCCGTTGGGTTTGCCGTGGGCGAACTGGCCCTGATAGGAACTGCCGTCGTCCATTTCCAGACGACCCAGCCCGGAATACTGGTCAGCCTTGAACTCGCCACGGTAGGTCATGGCGTTTTCCTTGAGGGTGCCTTCGCCGTCGCGTCGGCCCTGCTTGAAACCGCCGGTGTAACTGCTGGCGTTGGTGGTCAGGCTGCCCTGGCCATCGAACAGGCCCTGCTGGAACTGGCCACGATAGACCTCGCCGTTGCTGCCGTGCCACTCGCCCTGGCCATGCCATTGGCCCTTGTCGAACTGCCCGGCATACCAGCTGCCGTTGGGGTAGTCGACGCGGCCCTGGCCTTGCAGCAAGCCGTTGACCAGTTCACCGCGATAGCGTCCGCCGTCCGGCAGCCGTGCATCCGGGGGCAACAGCGATTCGCCGTCGCCGCACGCGGTGAGCATCAGGGTCAGGGCAAGGGGTGCAAGAGAAGCGAGTGGGCGCATAGCGGGATCCGGGCAATTAGGCGACCGAGTATGCCGCAGCTATGTGACCTTATACAGCCGGTAAAAACAGCGCTGATGCGAAACAGCGTGCGCTGTTTCGCATCCCGTGACTTAAACGAAGCAGAGCGACAGCGGTTCGGCGATATAGGCCGGTTTGTCCGAGCCTTCTACCTCAAGCGTCGCGGTGGCCTTGAGCAGCCATTGACCGGGTTTTTTCTCGGTCACTTCGGCCAGATCGACCTTCAGGCGTACTTTTGAGTTGACCTTCACCGGCTGGATGAAACGCACGCTGTCCAGACCGTAATTGACCACCATCTTCAGGCCTTGCGGCAGCACGAGGATGTCTTCCATCAGTTTGGGGATCAGCGACAGCGACAGGAAACCGTGGGCAATGGTGCTGCCAAATGGCGTTTGCGCGGCTTTGACCGGGTCGACATGGATGAACTGATAATCCCCGGTGGCTTCGGCGAACAGGTTGATGCGCTCCTGATCGATGGTGAGCCATTCGGAACGTCCGAGTTCCTTGCCGACATAATCTTTGAGCTCTGCAACGGGAACATAGGGCATTGAGACTCTCCTTGGGTTCATCGGTTTTATAGTTTTTCAGGTGGGGGATTTGACCGCCCTGCGAACCACTGTAGATCAACATGGCGATTTGCTCCGGTCAACCGACCATGCTTTTGGCGAATGCCGATCCATAGCGCAGCCGTGCTTATAATGCCGAGGACTTGCGGGGGGAGATGTCTGATGTTGTTACGTGGCCTGACCATGCTGGTGCTGTTCCAATTGCTCGGCACGGCACTCAACCATTTGCTGTTGCCGGTGCTGCCGGGGCCGATCATCGGCTTGCTGCTGTTGCTGGTATTCCTGATCATTCGTGGTGAAGTCGGCGAGCCGCTGAACCTCGCGGCCGGCAGCCTGCTGCGTTATCTGCCATTGCTGCTGGTGCCGCCGGCGGTGGGCGTGATGGTGTATGCGAGTGACATTGCCGCGGACTTCTGGGCGATTGTCGGCGCGCTGGTGCTGTCGTTGATCCTGTCGATGGCCTTCGCCGGGGTGCTGATGCAACGCCTGGTCAAGCGTCACGCGCCGCACTCGGAGGAGTCCTGATGCTTTTCGACTGGCAAGGTGCCTGGGCCTCGGTCATCCATCATCCGCTGTTCGGCATCGGCATCACTCTCGGTGCCTATCAACTGGTGCTGGCGGCGTTCGAGAAAACCCGCTGGATCTTTCTGCAACCGGTGCTGGTCTCCATGCTGTTGGTGATCGGCGTGCTGGTCGGCTGCGGCCTGACCTACGCCGAGTACCGCAAGAGCACCGAGATCCTCAGCATTCTGCTGGGGCCAGCGACGGTGGCGCTGGCGGTGCCGCTGTATCTCAACCTCAAGCGCATCCGCCAATTGTTCTGGCCGATTTTTACTACGCTGGTGATAGGCGGGGTGGTCGCCACGGGCATGGGCGTATTGCTGGGCTGGTGGTTCGGCGCCGAGCACATGATCCTGATGACCATGGCGCCGAAGTCGGTGACCTCGCCGATTGCCATGCTGGTAGCCGAGCAGATCGGTGGTGTCGCGGCGCTGGCGGCGGTGTTCGTGCTGATCACCGGGGTGATCGGCGCGATCTTCGGCCCGGCGTTGCTGACACGCCTCGGCGTGCACAGCCCCGAGGCGCGCGGCATGGCGCTGGGCATGACCGCACACGCGGTCGGCACTTCGGTGGCGCTGCAGGAAAGCGATGAGTGCGGCGCCTTCGCGGCGCTGGCGATGAGTCTGATGGGCGTGGCCACGGCGGTGTTCCTGCCGTTGGCGGTGTCGATGGTGGTGTAAGGAAATGTCTATGAGTCTGCCGCTTTTTCCGCTGAACACAGTGCTGTTTCCCGGCTGCAACCTCGACTTGCAGATCTTCGAGGCGCGCTACCTGGACATGATCGGCCGCTGCATGAAACAGGGCGGCGGTTTCGGCGTGGTGTGCATCCTCGACGGCCACGAAGTCGGCGTTGCGCCAGAAGGCTTTGCGCTGGTCGGCTGCGAAGCGCGGATCACCGATTTCCAGCAACAGGATAACGGTCTGCTCGGGATCCGGGTGCAGGGCGGACGGCGTTTTCAGGTGTTGCGCACGGAAGTGCAGCGCGATCAGTTGATCCTCGCCGACGTCGAGTGGCTGGACGATGAGCCGGAGCAACCGCTGCAGGACGAAGACGCCGATCTGGTGGCGCTGCTCAAGGCCTTGGCCGAGCACCCGATGGTCGAGGCGTTGAACATGGGCAGCGAAGCGTTGGGGCAGCAGTCGCTGGCCAACCAGCTGGCGTATCTGCTGCCGTTCGCCGAAGAAGACAAGATCGACCTGCTGCAGCTCGACGATCCGCAGCAGCGGCTGGATGCGATCCAGGCGCTGCTTGATGAGTTGCAGGGCGAGCTGTTCGCCTGAGCGTCAGTAGGCGTAACGCAGCATCGTTTGCGGCAGATGTCTGAAGACAAACAGGCTGAACAGCAACAGCAGCGCCGGCAGAATCAGCCACCAGACCTTGAACGGCATGGCATTGAGCGGCGTCTGACGCTGGCTCAGCCACAGACCCGCCGCACACACGCATGCCGCCAGCATTGCGCCGGCCAGAATATCCGTCGGCCAATGCGCACCCAGGTACACCCGTGACAGGGCAATCGACAGCGCTGGAATACAGCCGAGCAGCAGCCAGGTCAGGCGCATGCGTGGCGGTTGGCCGCGACCGGCGAGAACCGCCAGCACCAGAAACAACGCGAAAGCCCCCGACGCATGGCCGCTGGGCATGCTGTAACTGGTTAGCGGATCGGTCAGCACCTCCGGGCGGACCCGGGCGAAAAACTGTTTGGTGACGGTATTGAGCAGTGCGGTGCACAGCAGCACGCCACCGGCAAAGATTGCCTGGCGCCATTGCCGGCACAGCAGCAACAGACCGGTGAGCAGGGCGCTGAACATCAGCATGTTGCGAAATTCACCGATCAGGGTGAACGTCACCGCGATCTCGTCCAGCATCGGTTGGCGATGTTCCTGCACCAGAGTCATCACGCCTTGGTCGAGGGCGTGCAGATACGGATAGCCAATAAACAGTCCGATCAGAATCAACAGGCTCATGCTGCTGATCCAGATCGTCGCCCGGCGATGCTGGCGCAAGCTGCTGTTGACACTCATGCCGACCATCACCGCAATGCTGGCGGCAACGATACCGGCCTGCAGCCAGAAACCTTCCGGCAGCGGCAAGCGGATCGCCGCGCCGGTGGCCCAACCCGGCAACAGGTAGGCGACGCTCCAGCCGGCGGCGGCCAGCAGGCTGACGGCGGCGAAACGCGGGAAGGGCATGTCGCACATCCCGGCGACCATCGGCAGCATCGGCCGTAACGGCCCGATGAAGCGCCCGACCAGCAGGCTGGCGATGCCGTAACGCTGGAAGTAGGTTTCGGCCCCGGCCATCCATTCCGGATGGTGGCGCAGCCCCGGCAAACGGCGGATATTCTGGTGGAAATGGCGGCCGAGGAAGTACGAAATCACGTCGCCAAGAATCCCGCCGAGAAAGCCCAGCAGCAGCGTTTCGCTCAGTGACAGCGCGCCACTGCCGGCCAGTACCGCGACGGCAAACAGCAACACCGTGCCGGGCACGATCAGCCCGGCAATTGCCAGGCACTCCACGCAAGCGACGATAAATACCGCAGCCGCCAGCCACTGCGGATTGGCGGCGAGCCACCCGGTCACGCTATCGAGCCATGGGCCCATACCAAAAACTCCATCAAATCTTCAAATTGATCCTTGTAGGAGTGAGCCTGCTCGCGATGGCGCCTGGTCAGTCGACTTCTTCGTTGACTGATGCACCGCTATCGCGAGCAGGCTCACTCCTACAGTGAATTCCTTTTACTTCAGCCCTGCCTCTGACCCCGGCAGCAAAAAATAATCGCGACCTTCGACCTGACCCCGGCGCAGCGGGTTCCGCGTACACCATTGCGCATAGCTGGCGTCGACGAAGCGATACATCAGGTGTTCGTCGCGACCCTGGGGGATACCCAGGCGGGTGGTCTGGATAATCTGCGTCGGCGCCGGCCCGGTGTCTTCCACCAGCATCAGCTCATGATCGAAACGCTTGGCGTCCCACATCGGCACCTTCAGCCCCAGCGCCTTGCACAGCAGCGTCTGCCCGGCGCAAAGCTTTTGCGAAGGGCGCGGTCGACCTTGAGCATCGGGATTGTTCAGCAGCATCTGCGCCAGACTCGCCGGCCCACTGATTTCATCGACCCACGGGTAGGCGGACTTGATCAGCACCGCATTGCCCGGCCCCTGAGCACTGAAGTTCAGCGAATCACCACCCCGTGCGTAATACATATAGATGTGTCCGCCATCCAGAAACAAAGCCTTACGTTTTTCCGTGTAGCCGAGCGATGCATGACTGCCTTTCTCCGCGCAGTAATAGGCTTCGGTTTCGATGATCCGGGCGCTGAGCCACAGATCGCCGACCCGGTGGCGGATGACTTTGCCGAGCAGATCGCGGGCCAGCACTTGCGCGTCACGGTCGAAAAAAGCGTCCGCAAGGCCCAGAGGCAGGCGCTCGTCGTTGGCGCGAACGGTCAGGTTGGACATGGCAAACGGTGGTTATCCAGGCGAAGGAGGTCGTGATGATAACAATCCGCGGCTTAATTACGGCTGAACGTCGGCAAATTGCAGTCCATTTCGACCATCCGCCTGTCACCGCTGTTAGTCCCGGGACGCGACAGCTATAATCTGCCGCTTTCCTCTTTGCCAAGACCCCAGCAGACCATGACTGAGTCCGTTCTTGACTACATGACCCGATTGGGTCGCGCCGCCCGCGAAGCTTCCCGGGTCATCGGCCGTGCCAGCACCGCGCAGAAGAACCGCGCCCTGCAGGCTGCTGCCAATGCGCTGGACGCTGCTCGCGCCGAGCTGGCCGCAGCCAATGAACAGGATCTGGCCGCCGGTCGCGCCAATGGTCTGGAGCCGGCCCTGCTGGAGCGTCTGGAGCTGACTCCGACGCGCATCGACGGCATGATCGTCGGCCTGCGTCAGGTGGCAGCACTGCCCGACCCGGTTGGTGCGATCCGTGACATGAGCTTCCGCCCGTCCGGGATTCAGGTCGGCAAGATGCGCGTGCCGCTGGGTGTGATCGGGATCATCTACGAATCCCGGCCCAACGTGACCATCGATGCCGCCAGCCTGTGCCTGAAGTCCGGCAACGCGACCATCCTGCGCGGTGGCTCCGAGGCGATTCATTCCAACCGCGCGATTGCCGCGTGCATTCAGCGCGGTCTGGCCGAGGCCGAATTGCCGGCAGCCGTGGTACAAGTGGTCGAAACCACAGACCGTGCCGCCGTCGGCGCGATGATCACCATGCCCGAGTACGTCGACGTGATCGTGCCACGCGGTGGTCGTGGCCTGATCGAACGCATCAGCCGCGATGCGCGCGTGCCGGTGATCAAGCACCTGGACGGTATCTGCCACGTATTTGTCAGCGAGCACGCCGATCTGGCGAAAGCCCAGCGCATCGCCTTCAATGCCAAGACTTATCGTTATGGCATCTGTGGGGCGATGGAGACTTTGCTCGTCGATCAAAGTGTTGCCAAGGATTTCCTGCCGTCGATGGCTGCCCAGTTCCGCGAAAAAGGCGTCGAACTGCGTGGCTGCGAACGCACCCGGGCGATCATCGACGCGGTGGCGGCCAGCGAAGACGACTGGAGCACCGAGTATCTGGCGCCGATCCTGTCGATCCGGGTGGTCGACGGACTGGATCAGGCTATCGAACACATCAACCATTACGGCTCGCATCACACCGACTCGATCGTCAGCGAAAACCTCGCCGACACCCGGCGTTTCGTCGCGGAAGTCGACTCGGCGTCGGTGATGATCAACACCCCGACGTGCTTCGCCGATGGGTTCGAATACGGATTGGGTGCCGAGATCGGCATTTCTACTGATAAGCTGCACGCCCGCGGCCCGGTGGGCCTCGAAGGACTGACCTGCGAGAAGTACATCGTGATCGGTGATGGCCAGTTGCGCGGCCAGGCGACGGTCTGACTTGACCGACCTCGACCTGACAGCGCCACTGCCTGACGGCGAACTCCGACCCCGGCGCATCGGCGTACTGGGCGGCACGTTCGATCCAGTGCACATCGGCCATTTGCGCGGTGCGCTGGAAGTCGCCGAAGCGCTGCTGCTCGACGAGCTGCGCATGATGCCCAGCGCCCGGCCGCCGCACCGCGATACGCCGCAGGTGTCGGCGCAGGATCGGTTGGCAATGGTTGAGTGCGCGGTGGCCGGAGTGCCGCCGCTGGTGGTGGACGCCCGCGAATTGCAGCGGGACAAACCGTCCTACACCATTGATACCCTGGAGTTGATGCGTGCCGAAATGGCCGCCGAGACCCAGGTTTTTCTGCTTTTGGGCTGGGACGCATTTTGCGGCCTGCCCACTTGGCACCGCTGGGAAGAGTTGCTCCAGCATTGCCATATCCTGGTGCTACAGCGCCCGGACGCCGACAGCGAACCGCCGGATGCCTTGCGCAACCTGCTGGCAGCGCGTTCGGTGAGCGACCCGCTGGCCCTGAAAGGGCCGAGCGGACAGATTGCATTCGTCTGGCAGACACCGCTCGCGGTTTCCGCCACCCAGATCCGTCAACTGCTGGCCAGCGGTAAGTCGGTACGTTTCCTGGTGCCCGACGCGGTCCTGGCCTACATCGATGCGCACGGTCTGTACCGTGCGTCGAACTGAACAAGGCGTGCTTCACTGATACGAATCCACGTATCGCCAAGCCGCCGAATACATGAGCAAAACGAGTTTTATATGACCGACAAAGATGTAAGCAAAGTTAAGCGCAAAGGCACCTTCAAGAGCGCGCCGCTGCCGGAAGTCGCCAACACCAATGAGCCGCTCAAGGGCGACGAGCTGGTCAAGGTTGCCGTGGCAGCCCTGGAAGACGTCAAGGCGCAAGACATCCAGATCATCGATGTGCGTGACAAGCAGAGCATCACCGACTACATGATCATCGCCACCGGTACCTCCAATCGCCAGATCAACGCGATGCTGGACAAGGTCCGTGAAGAAGTCAAAAAGCAGGGCGCCAAGCCGCTGGGCGAAGAAGGCAAGGGCGACAGCGACTGGGTTCTGCTCGACCTCGACCTGGTGATCGTGCACATGATGACTGCCTCGGCGCGTCAGTTCTACGACCTGGAACGCCTGTGGGCCGGCGCCGAGCAAAGCCGTGCGGCAGACGCCAAGCACCACAGCCCGGAAAACACCCACGAGCATTTCACCAAGCTCAACAAAGACCAGCTGTAAGGTATTGCTGTGCGACTGCGACTGATCGCCGTCGGTTCACGCATGCCCAAGTGGGTGGAAGAAGGCTGGCATGAATATGCCAAGCGTCTTCCGTCCGAGCTGGCGCTGGAACTGGTGGAAATTCCGCTCAATACCCGTGGCAAGAACGCCGACGTGGCCCGTTTCATCCGCCAGGAAGGCGAAGCCATGCTGGCCAAGGTCGGGCCGAACGAGCGGATTGTCACGCTGGAAGTCCACGGCAAGCCCTGGAGCACCGAGCAACTGGCGGTCGAACTCGACCGTTGGCGGCTGGATTCGCGCACGGTCAATTTCATGGTCGGCGGCCCCGAAGGGCTGGCGCCGGAAGTCTGCGCCCGCGCCGATCAGCGCTGGTCGTTGTCGCCGCTGACCTTGCCGCACCCGCTGGTGCGGATCCTGATCGGCGAACAGCTGTACCGTGCCTGGACCGTGCTGTCCGGTCACCCTTACCACAAGTAGTCCTGCCCTCATGTCTCAGCCGATCCGCATCAAGGACCACGAAAAGGACGCCCGCCTGGTGCGTAGCCGCGTCGTGTTCGGGGCCGTGGCGATCATGCTGTTGATCGGCGTGCTGATTGCGCGGCTGTACTACTTGCAGGTGATCCAGTACGAGTACCACTCGACGCTCTCGGAAAACAACCGGGTCCATGTGCAGCCGATTCCGCCGACCCGTGGGTTGATCTTCGACCGCAACGGCGTGGTGGTGGCGGACAACCGCCCCAGCTTCAGCCTGAGCATGACCCGCGAGCGCTCCGGCGACTGGCAGCAAGTGCTCGACGTGATCGTCGAAGTGCTGCAGCTGACGCCCGAGGACCGGGTGATCTTCGAGAAGCGCATGCGTCAGGGGCGCCGGCCGTTCGAGCCAGTGCCGATCCTGTTCGAGCTGACCGAAGAGCAGATCGCCCGGATCGCGGTGAACCAGTTCCGCCTGCCCGGGGTGGAAGTGGTTGCGCAGCTGGTGCGCCACTACCCGCAGGGCGCTCACTTTGCGCACTCGGTGGGTTACATGGGGCGGATCAACGAGAAAGAGCTGAAGACCCTCGACCCGGTCAACTACAGCGGCACTCACCACATCGGCAAGACCGGCATCGAGCGTTTCTACGAGCCGGAACTGCACGGCCAGGTGGGTTACGAGGAAGTCGAGACCAACGCCCGGGGCCGCGTATTGCGCGTGCTCAAGCGGACCGATCCGATTCCCGGCAAGGACATCGTCCTGAGTCTGGACATCAAACTGCAAGAAGCAGCCGAAGCGGCACTGGGCGGGCGTCGCGGCGCGGTGGTTGCGCTCGATCCGAACACCGGCGAAGTGCTGGCGATGGTCAGTCAGCCGAGTTTCGACCCGAACCTGTTTGTCACCGGCATCAGCTTCAAGGCCTATGCCGAGCTGCGCGATTCCATCGACCGGCCGCTGTTCAACCGCGTTCTGCGCGGTCTGTACCCCCCGGGTTCGACGATCAAGCCGGCGGTGGCAATTGCCGGTCTTGATGCCGGAGTGGTGACGGCGTCGAGCCGGGTGTTCGACCCCGGTTACTACATGCTGCCCAACTACGATCACAAATACCGCAACTGGAACCGCACCGGTGACGGCTTCGTCGACCTCGACACGGCGATCATGCGTTCCAACGATACTTACTTCTATGACCTGGCGCACAAGCTGGGCATCGA
Source organism: Pseudomonas sp. GW823-FHT01D03 (assembly GCF_058798255.1). Classification (NCBI taxonomy): domain Bacteria; kingdom Pseudomonadati; phylum Pseudomonadota; class Gammaproteobacteria; order Pseudomonadales; family Pseudomonadaceae; genus Pseudomonas; species Pseudomonas sp. GW823-FHT01D03. Next base: position 5,326,736 of record NZ_JBXAKK010000001.1, on the reverse strand, counting down.
TCGGCTGTCGGCCTACATGAACAAGTTCGGCATCGGCCAGAAGGTCTCGCTGGACATGTTCGAAGAATCCCCTGGCCTGATGCCGTCCCGCGAGTGGAAACGCGCGACGCGCAAGCAGGCGTGGTTCCCGGGCGAAACCCTGATTCTGGGGATTGGCCAGGGTTATATGCAGTCCACACCGTTGCAACTGGCGCAGGCCACGGCGCTGGTCGCCAACAAAGGCATCTGGAACCGCCCGCACCTGGCCAAGACCATCGAAGGCGCCAAACCTGTGGATGAGAACCCGATGCCGAACATCGTCCTGCGCGATCCGTCGGACTGGACCAAGGTCAACCACGGCATGCAGCAGGTGATGCACGGCGCCCGGGGTACCGCGCGCAAGGCGGCGATCGGTGCGCAATACCGCATCGCCGGCAAGTCCGGTACGGCTCAGGTCGTCGCGATCAAGCAAGGCGAGAAATACGACCGTTCCAAGGTTCAGGAGCGCCACCGCGACCACGCCTTGTTCGTCGGATTCGCCCCGGCCGACAACCCGAAAATCGTGGTTTCGGTGATGGTCGAGAACGGTGAGTCCGGTTCCGGAGTCGCCGCGCCAGTGGTGCGTCAGGTCATGGATGCCTGGCTTCTGGATCAGGATGGTCGATTGAAGGCCGAATACGCCGGTCCTATCAGTGCGGAGGCTACGGCCCGTGATGAATAATTTTGATCGCATGCTCTCCAGCGAGGATGTGATGCGTCGCCGGGCGACGCTGCTGCAACGTCTGCATATCGATGGCCCGCTGTTGATCCTGCTGCTGATCCTCGCCGCAGGCAGTCTGTTCGTGCTGTATTCGGCCAGTGGCAAGAGCTGGGATCTGCTGGGTAAACAGGCCACCTCGTTCGGCATCGGTCTGGTGTCGATGATCGTCATCGCCCAGTTCGAACCGCGCTTCATGGCGCGTTGGGTGCCGCTCGGTTACGTGATCGGCGTGGTGCTGCTGTTGGTGGTGGACATCATGGGCCACAACGCCATGGGCGCGACGCGCTGGATCAACATCCCCGGGGTGATCCGCTTCCAGCCCTCGGAGTTCATGAAGATTCTGATGCCGGCGACGATTGCCTGGTATCTGTCCAAGCGCACGCTGCCGCCGCAGCTCAAGCACGTCGGCATCAGCCTGATGCTGATCGGCGTGCCGTTCATTCTGATCGTGCGCCAACCTGACCTCGGGACTTCGCTGCTGATTCTGGCCGGCGGTGCGTTCGTGCTGTTCATGGGCGGCCTGCGCTGGCGCTGGATCCTCAGCGTGCTGGCTGCCGCCGTGCCGGTGGCGATCGCCATGTGGTTCTTCATCATGCACGACTACCAGAAGCAGCGGATCCTCACGTTCCTCGACCCGGAAAGCGATCCGCTCGGCACCGGCTGGAACATCATCCAGTCGAAAGCCGCGATCGGTTCCGGCGGTGTGTTCGGCAAGGGCTGGCTGCTGGGCACCCAGTCGCACCTGGACTTTTTGCCGGAAAGCCACACCGACTTCATCATCGCCGTACTGGGCGAAGAGTTCGGTCTGGTGGGCATCTGCGCGCTGCTGCTGATCTATCTGTTGCTGATCGGTCGCGGCCTGGTGATTACCGCCCAGGCGCAGACGCTGTTCGGCAAACTGCTCGCCGGCGCGCTGACCATGACGTTTTTTGTTTATGTTTTCGTCAACATCGGTATGGTCAGTGGCCTGTTGCCGGTGGTGGGGGTGCCGTTGCCCTTCATTAGCTACGGAGGAACTTCGCTGGTGACACTGCTGTCAGCGTTTGGGGTTTTGATGTCGATTCATACGCATCGCAAGTGGATCGCACAGGTTTGAATAAGGTGAAGAGTTCAATGCAAGTCATGCGCAGCTGGGCGACTCGTTACGCGCCGTGGGTCGGCCTGGTCGGCATCCTTGGCAGCGCGCAGGAAGCGCTGGCCGGCGATTACGAAGGTTCACCGCAGGTGGCCGAATTCGTCGGTGAAATGACCCGCGACTACGGTTTTGCCGGCGAGCAACTGATGGCGGTGTTCCGCGAGGCCCAGCGCAAGCAGGCGATTCTCGACGCGATCTCCAAACCCGCCGAGCGGGTCAAACAGTGGAAAGAATATCGCCCGATGTTCATCACCGACGCGCGCATCGCCCGTGGTGTGGACTTCTGGCGCCAGCACGAGGCCGTACTGGCCCGTGCCGAGCAGGAATATGGCGTACCGGCACAAGTCATCGTGTCGATCATCGGCGTCGAGACCTTTTTCGGACGTAATACCGGCAATTACCGGGTGATTGATGCGTTGTCCACGCTCGGTTTCGACTATCCTCCCCGTGCCGAATTTTTCCGCAAGGAATTGCGTGAGTTCCTGCTGCTGGCCCGCGAAGAACAGGTCGATCCGTTGACCCTCAAGGGCTCGTACGCCGGGGCGATGGGCTTGCCGCAGTTCATGCCGAGCAGCTTTCGCGCCTATGCGGTGGATTTCGACGGTGACGGTCACATCAATATCTGGACCAATCCGGACGATGCGATCGGCAGCGTGGCCAGTTACTTCAAGCGGCATGGCTGGGTCAGCGGGGAACCGGTGGTCAGCCGCGCCGATGTGCGCGGCGAGCAGGTCGATGAAGGCCTGACCACTGGCATCGAGCCGACGAAAACGGTTGGAGAGTTGCGAGCGCTGGGCTGGTCAAGTCATGATGCGCTGCGCGATGATATGCCGGTTACTGCATTTCGCCTCGAAGGCGACAACGGCCCTGAATACTGGATGGGCCTGAAGAATTTCTACGCGATCACGCGTTATAACCGCAGCGTGATGTACGCCATGGCTGTACATCAACTGTCTGAAGAGCTGGTAAAAGCACGGGGCGTCAAGTAATGCGGGCATTGCCTATCAATAAACCCCTGAAGCTGGTGGCATTCGCTGCGTTGGCGGTGCTGGTCGCCAGCTGCTCGACCAGCCGCGCGCCGACCCAGAAGACCCCGTCCACTGCCGTGCGTGCACAGCCGGGGCTGGACATCAACCGCGCGCATAAAGACGGCGCGCCGTGGTGGGATGTCGATGTTTCGCGAATCCCGGACGCCACGCCGACCCTGCACACCGGTCCGTACAAGGCCAATCCGTACACCGTGCTGGGCAAGACCTATTTCCCGTTGCAGGAATCCAAGACCTACGTCGCCTCGGGCACGGCGTCCTGGTACGGCACCAAGTTTCACGGGCAGAACACCGCCAACGGCGAAGTGTATGACCTGTACGGCATGAGTGCCGCCCACAAGACTCTGCCACTGCCAAGTTACGTTCGGGTGACCAACCTGGACAACAACAAGAGTGTGATCCTGCGGGTCAACGATCGCGGGCCGTTCTATTCGGACCGGATCATCGACTTGTCCTACGCGGCCGCGAAGAAGCTCGGTTATGCCGAAACCGGCACCGCGCGGGTCAAGGTCGAGGGCATCGATCCGCAGCAATGGTGGGCCGCCAAGGGCCGTCCGGCGCCGCTGATGCTCAACGAGCCGCAAGTCGCGCAGAATAGCGCCCCGGTGATCACGGCGTCGGCCGGTACCATCGAGCAGTGGACTCCGCCGCCGCAGCAACATGCCTCTGACACTGTCCCTGTACAGATCAGCGCAAAAAAAAACGCTTCTGCACCAGCGTCTGGCCAGTATCTGCAGGTGGGCGCGTTCGCCAACCCGGACGCTGCAGAACTCCTGAGGTCGAAGCTCAGCGGGATGGTGAGCGCTCCGGTGTTCATCAGCTCGATCGTGCGCAATCAGCAGACCCTGCACCGGGTACGCCTGGGGCCGATCGGTTCGCCGGGTGAAATCGCCCAGGTGCAGAACAGTGTGCGCCTGGCCAATCTCGGCTCGCCGAGCGTGGTCACAGAGTAAGAAACGTAGCACTTGATTGACGGTTCACCTGCGGTTTTGGGGGGTGAACCAGGTTGTTGGCTCGTCGAAGAACAAAAGCCCGGCAAGGGTGACTGGAGTGAGCAACTGAATACGCGATGGCCCGTTAGAAGGCTGTCTGAATAGTTTTGCCCTCGGGCAAGTTTCCATTAGCGATTTCGAGAGACGGATGAACATCACCACCTTTGCCAAACGCCTGTGTCTGCTAGTCCCGCTGCTCCTCTCGCCAGCCGCTTTCGCGGCCGAGATGATGCCGTCGCCACCTCAACTGGCTGCAAAAGCCTACGTGCTCATGGACGCCAGCAGCGGCAACGTGCTGGTGGAGAACAACGGTGACCAGCGTCTGCCGCCAGCCAGCCTGACCAAACTGATGACCGCGTACATCGCTACGCTGGAAATCCGTCGTGGCCAGATCGGTGAGAACGACCCGGTGACCGTCAGCGAAAACGCCTGGCGTACCGGCGGTTCGCGGATGTTCATCAAAGTCGGCTCGCAAGTGACCGTCAGCGACCTGCTGCACGGCATCATCATCCAGTCCGGCAACGATGCCAGCGTGGCGCTGTCCGAGCACATCGCCGGCAGCGAAGACGCGTTCGCCGACCTGATGAACAAGACGGTCACCGATCTGGGCATGACCAACTCGCACTTCATGAACCCGACCGGTCTGCCGAACCCTGAGCACTACTCGTCGGCCCACGACATGGCGATCCTGGCGCGCGCGATCATCCACGAAGACCCGGCTCACTATGCGATCTACTCGCAGAAAGAGTTCTTCTGGAACGGCATCAAGCAGCCTAACCGCAACCTGTTGCTGTGGCGCGACAAGACCGTTGACGGTCTGAAAACCGGTCACACCGACGAAGCCGGCTACTGCATGGTGTCCTCGGCTGTCCGTGACGGCCAGCGTCTGATCGCCGTGGTGTTCGGCACCAATAGCGAAGTGGCGCGTGCCGCTGAAACCCAGAAGCTGCTGACCTACGGTTTCCGTTTCTTCGAAACCCAGACCTTCTACCAGAAGGGCACCGAACTGGCTCAGGCCCCGGTGTGGAAAGGCACCACCAGTCAAGTCAAGGCCGGCCTGGCTCAAGACCTGACCATGACCCTGCCAAAAGGCCAGCTGAAAAAGCTCGCTGCCAGCATGACCATGAACCCGCAACTGATCGCGCCAATCGCCAAGGGCGATGTGATCGGTAAAGTCGAAGTGAAACTGGACGACAAGGTAGTGCACAGCGCCGACCTGATCGCCCTGGACGCTGTCGAGGAGGGTGGTATCTTCCGCCGCATGTGGGATAGCATCCGTCTATTCTTCTACGGCTTGTTCAACTGATTGAGTGTTGACCTGCATGGCCCCGTTCCTGTCCGGTTCGGGGCCATGTGCGTTACCACGGCTTACGCTTACGAGGCCGTTACGCCATGACCGATACCGAAGTAAAGGCGCCAAAGATCGAATTCCCGCAGACTGATTATCCGATTAAGGTGATCAGCGATACGGGTGTTGGCAACAAGGACAAGATCATCGAGATCGTCCTGAAGCACGCGACCATCAATGATGAGCGCATCGACGAGCGTTCGAGCAGCAACGGCAAGTACACCACCATCCAGTTGCACATCGTCGCGACCGATCAGGATCAGCTGTACAACATCAACAGCGAACTGCGGGCGACCGGTTTCGTGCACATGGTGTTGTGATGCCGGGCACGCTGGGCTTTCGCGAACTTGGCCGGATGGCTTATGAGCCGGTCTGGCATGCCATGCAACGCTTCACCAACGAACGTGGCAGCAATGCCGCCGACGAAATCTGGCTGGTCGAGCACCCTCCAGTGTTCACCCAGGGCCAGGCCGGCAAAGCCGAACATCTGTTGCTGCCGGGCGATATCCCGGTCGTACAGGTCGATCGCGGCGGGCAGGTGACTTATCATGGCCCGGGCCAGTTGGTCGCCTACCTGTTGCTGGACGTACGCAAGCTGGGTTTCGGCGTACGTGATCTGGTCACGCGCATGGAACAGTGCCTGATCGAACTGCTGGCCAGCTACGGCGTCACCGCCGCCGCCAAGCCAGATGCTCCCGGCGTCTACGTCGACGGAGCGAAAATCGCTTCTCTGGGTTTGCGGATTCGCCACGGTTGCTCCTTTCATGGTCTGGCCCTGAACGTGGATATGAACCTGGAGCCGTTTCGACGGATTAATCCCTGCGGCTATGCCGGGCTGGCGATGACCCAGCTGAGCGATCACGCAGGATCGATTGAATTTGCCGAGGTAAGTGCCCGGCTGCGCGCGCAGCTCGTCAAACACCTCGACTATGCTGAGCAGACGACCCTGACGGGCGGAATCGACTGATATGACTACTGATGCAGTGCAAACCATGATCCCGACGCTCGACGTGACCGAGCGCCCGGCCCCGCGTCCCAAGGTTGAAGCCGGCGTCAAGCTGCGCGGCGCCGAGAAGGTTGCACGCATCCCGGTAAAGATCATTCCGACCACCGAGTTGCCGAAGAAGCCTGACTGGATTCGTGTGCGCATCCCGGTTTCGCCGGAAGTCGACCGGATCAAGAGTCTGCTGCGCAAGCACAAGCTGCACAGCGTCTGCGAAGAAGCCTCCTGCCCGAACCTGGGCGAGTGCTTCTCCGGCGGCACTGCGACCTTCATGATCATGGGCGACATCTGCACCCGTCGTTGCCCGTTCTGCGACGTTGGCCACGGTCGTCCGAAGCCACTGGACGTCAACGAGCCGGAAAGCCTGGCGATCGCCATTGCCGACCTCAAGCTCAAGTACGTGGTGATCACCTCGGTTGACCGCGACGACCTGCGCGACGGCGGTGCCCAGCACTTCGCCGACTGCATCCGTGAGATCCGCAAGCTGTCGCCGAACGTGCAGCTGGAAACCCTGGTTCCGGACTACCGTGGCCGCATGGACATCGCCCTGGAAATCACCGCCGCCGAGCCGCCGGATGTGTTCAACCACAACCTGGAAACCGTGCCGCGCCTGTACAAGGCTGCGCGTCCGGGTTCTGACTACCAGTGGTCGCTGACCCTGCTGCAACGCTTCAAACAGATGATGCCGCACATTCCGACCAAGTCCGGCCTGATGCTGGGTCTGGGCGAGACCGACGAAGAAGTCATCGAAGTCATGAAGCGCATGCGCGAACACGACATCGACATGCTGACCCTCGGCCAGTACCTGCAACCGTCGCGCAGCCACTTGCCGGTGCAGCGTTTCGTGCACCCGGACACCTTCGCCTGGTTCGCCGAGGAAGGTTACAAGATGGGCTTCAAGAACGTCGCTTCCGGTCCGCTGGTACGTTCGTCATACCACGCCGACGAGCAGGCGAAACTGGTCAAGGCCGAGCTGCTCGGTTCCTGATCCGGGGCTGAGAGCCTCGAAAAATACCCGCCTCGGCGGGTATTTTTGTTTGGGCCTGCGAAAATCTGTGGCGAGGGAGCTTGCTCTCGCCAGGGTGCGACGCAGTCCCAAACATCTTGGGGTCGCTGCGCAACCCAGCGGGAGCAAGCTCCCTCGCCACGGGTTATTGGGTAGTTTCACCTCTTTTGTTTATTTCTGTTCCTGACTACTGTGTCTGCAAGACTTCACACAGGGAGACCCATGGATGACCGTTCGACCGACCCACACCCTTTTTCCGCACAAACCCGTACCGGCGCTGCCATCCGAAGGGCTGATCGGTGTGATCGCCCCTGCTGGCCCCGGTGCGCTGGACACGGAAAAGGCTGTGCAGTGGATGCGCGCCCGCGGATATACGCTGAAAGTGTTTCCCGGTGTCTACGAGAAGGACGGCTATCTCGCCGGCAGCGATGACGTGCGCCTCAACGACCTGCATGCCGCTTTCGCCGATTCCGAAGTCGACGCGATCATCTGCCTGCGCGGCGGCTACGGTACGCCGCGGCTGCTGGACCGGATTGATTACGATCTGCTGAGCCGTCACGCCAAGCCATTTGTCGGCTACAGCGACATCACCGCACTGCATCTGGCGATCAGTCGCTACGCCGGTTTTGTGACCTTCCACGGCCCGCTGCTCAATGCCGATCTGCTGGGCGACAAGGAGCCGCCGACTGTCACCTCATTCTTCGCAATGCTGCGCGGTCAGTTGAAGGCGGGCAGTGTGCTGAACCACCCGGTGGCTTATCCATTGACCACCGTCGAACCCGGCATCGCTCATGGACGCTTGCTCGGCGGTAATCTGGCGATGATTGCCTCGACGCTGGGTACGCCTTATGAAATCGACGTGGAAGGGGTGATTCTGCTGATCGAGGACGTCAACGAGCCGCTGTACAGGATCGATCGCTTGCTCACGCAGATGCGCCTGGCCGGGAAGCTGGCCCGATTGCGCGGGGTGCTGGTCGGTGATGTCGCTGGTGTCGATGTCGAGGCGCTGAATCGCTTGCTCAAGCAGACGTTCGAGCCGTTACGGATTCCGGTGCTGTCGGGGTGGCGCAGCGGGCATTGTGATCCGAACCTGACGCTGCCGATGGGGGCGCTGGTGCGACTGGATGCGGGGAAGAAGGAATTGATGCTGGAACAGGATGTAGTGATCAAACGCTAGGGTTTGGTTGCCAGTGAGTCAGTCTTCGGGAGCAAGCCCCCTCCCACATTTGATTCGTGTCGTACACAGAACCAATGTGGGAGCGGGCTTGCTCGCGAAGGCGGCATCAGCCATACGGCTATCTTCTATTGAGTACGCAGGCTCTCAAGCAACTTATGCGTCGGATAACCATCCGCCGGCCAACCCAGCGCCTGCTGGGCGCTGCGAATCGCTTTACGCGTATTGGCGCCGATAATCCCGTCCGCCGTGCCTGCATCGTAGTTACGCGCGCTCAGAAGGGTCTGTAATTCAATACGCTCGGTGCGGCTCAGTGGCAGATCGTCTTTCGGCCAGGTGCCGTTAATCAGGCCTGCGCCATTGAAGCGCTCGGACAACAGGCTCACCGCCAGCGCATAGGACGACGAGTTGTTGTACTTGAGGATTGCCCGGAAGTTGTCGAGGATCAGGAACGCCGGGCCACGGTAACCGGCCGGCAGCAGCAAGGCCGCGGACAGCTGTTCCGAACCGGCCGGGGCCTGACCGCCATTGGGCAGGATCACGCCGAGTTGACGCCATTCGGCGACGGTCTTGCGAATCGCGCCATCGGCCAGGGTGTAGTTGAAGCTGCTCGGCAATTGCACTTCGAAGCCCCATGGCTGACCACGTTGCCAGCCGGAGCTTTGCAGGTAATGCGCGGTGGAGGCCAGGGCGTCGGCCGGGCTGCCCCAGATGTCGCGGCGCCCGTCACCGTCGAAATCCTCGGCGTGGGTGTTGTAGGTGGTCGGAATGAACTGGGTCTGGCCCATCGCCCCGGCCCACGAGCCGAGCATCTTCTCAGGGGTGATATCGCCCTGTTGCAGAATCTGCAGGGCTGCGATCAGTTGCGCATGAGCAAAGCCCGGGCGGCGGCCTTCATAGGCCAGGGTCGCCAACGAGTTGATCACCGATTTGCTGCCCTGGAACTGGCCGAAATTGCTTTCCATGCCCCACACCGACACCAGTGCCTGGCGATCCACGCCATAACGCTGCTCGATGCTTTGCAGGATATCGGCGTACTGGCTGATCAGCGCCTGACCCTTACGCACCCGCAGCGGCGACAGGGCGCCGTCGAGGTATTCCCAGACCGGACGGGAGAACTCTGGTTGACTGCGGTCGGCTTTGATCACACTGGCATCGAAGCTGACATTGGCAAAGGCGCGATCAAACAGATCGGCGCGGATCCCGGCGGCGAGGGCGTCCTTGCGGAAACCCGCCTGCCACTCGGCAAACGTCTGGGTTGGCTGAAGATCAAGCGGGTCAGCGGACGGCACTACCGGCGGGATGATCGCTGGGGCTGTGGCGACTGGGGCGGCTTGCAGGGGTTGCGCATCGGCGGCGGTAGGTTTTTCCGCGCAGGCGACAAGCAGAATGAAGCTGGAGGCAGCGATCAGTTGGCGAACGGGCCAACGACGGGAAAGACTGAAGGGCATGCACGGTTCCAGAGGATACGAGTCAGGTGCAGACCTTAACATGACCGGGGGGTGGTGTGCTTCAGGCAGCCAGAAAGTAAGAAGCCTCCCAGTTGTCAGACTGGAAGGCTTCGCGGCGGTAGCTGCCTTTACCCTTGGCTGGTCGTTCCTGGCGGCTGCGGAACAGGGGTTGGGCGATGATGGACTTGGCCTTGTTCGGGCCATGTTTCGATGGCTTTTTGCTCATGATGATTCTCTCGGTAGGTGGGGGCTGCGGGGGCAATAATCTGCCGATGTCGGGCGTCTGTCCAGCCTCTATTGCGTAGGAATATTCTGACGCCTTCGCGAGCAAGCCCGCTCCCACAGTCGATCGCACTCACCTGATAGAACTCGGTCGACTGTGGGAGCGGGCTTGCTCGCGAAAGGGCGTTATGCGGTTGAACGTCTTACTCGGCGGGCAGTGAAAGGCGTTGGCCCGACATCAACAGCGCCAACCGGCTCAGGCTCATCCATGGTGAGCCGGTGGCCTGCCCCTTGATCTGCGCATCGATGCGTTGCGCTTCGAGCAACAACTGCGCCCAGCGTTGCGCCGAGTAGCGTTGCAGGGCTTTGCTCATCAGGGGTTTGCGCTTGTCCCAGACTGGCGGTTTCGCCTGGCTGAAGCACTTGTCCAGCGGCGTGCCCTGGCTGTACTGCAGCGAGATATTGGCCAGCAGGCGCAACTCTCGCGCCAGCGCCCAGAGGATTACCGGAGGCTCGACGCCTTCACCGCGCAGCCCTTCGAGCATGCGCAAGGCGTGGGCCGGTTCGCCGTTGAGTACGGCGTCGGTCAGGCCAAACACGTCGAAGCGCGCACTGTCGGCCACTGCGGCCTGCACGGTTTCGACGGTGATCTGCCCACCTTCGGCCATCAACTTGAGCTTTTCGATTTCCTGCGCGGCGGCGAGCAGGTTGCCCTCGACGCGTGCGGCGATCAGTTCGACCGCGTCCTGGCTGGCCGACAAACCGGCTTGCGACAGACGCTGGCGAATCCAGTTCGGTAGCTGATTGGCATCCACCGGCCAGATCTGGATGAACTGGGTCTGCTGGCCTTCGACCAGCGCCTTGCCCCACTTGGTCTTCTGCGCACTGCCATCGAGCTTGGGCAGGCTGATCAGCAGCACCGTGTCTTCGGCGGGGCGCGAGCAGTATTCGATCAGCGCTGCAGCGCCCTTGTCACCGGGTTTGCCTGACGGCAAGCGCAGTTCCAGCAGGCGCTTTTCAGCGAACAGGGACATGCTGGCGCCGGCCTGCAACAAGGTACCCCAATCGAAATTGGCGTCGGCGGCGAACACTTGGCGTTCGTCGAAACCTTGCTGGCGGGCAGCGCTGCGGATGGCGTCGGCGGCTTCCTGGCACAACAGCGGGTCATCGCCGCTGATGATATAGACGGGCGCAAGCGCGCCTTGCAGGTGTTTGCCGAGTTGAGCGGGAGCGAGCTTCATAAGAGAGGGCGAACGGGGCGCCTGAGCGCCCCGTACGTCTTACTGCTGCGGCAGTTCGAGCGGCGACTGGCGCGGGGTTTCCGCTTCAGCCTTCTGTGCCGCCTTCAGCGCGTCGGCTTCAGCCCGGGCACGGTCGTTGGCCGCTTGCTGCAGCTGCTCCAGTTGGCCCGGAGTCAGCTGTTGCAGACGTAGCATCATGCGCTGAACCAGTTCGCGACGGGTTTCAGTGCGGGCGTCGTTGGCTTCCTGGTCGGAGCCGACCAGGTTGTTGCCGTCGTGGATGAACACCTTCTGCACTTCAAGCTTGTCGCTCAACAGGTTCAGGTTGTGTTCGCCGACGATGTCGTAGTTCAGCACGGTACTGACTTGATATTCGCCAGTACGGCCCGCGCCAGCGTAGCTGAGGATGCGCTGGCTTTCCTGCTCGTCAGCCAGATACAGCTTGTACGGCGCACCGCTGTAGACTTTGACGCCGCTGGCCTCCAGCACTTGACGCAGTTGGGTGACGGTCTCGCCATAAGCGTTGCGGGCGCTCAGATCGAGCTCCTTGATCGTCAGTTCGTTGGTGCCGGTGCCACGCAGCTGGAAACCGCAGGCGCTCAGCAGAACGGCGAGGCCCATCACCAGCAGATTGCGTTTGATCATTGTGTTGCTCCCCTTGAAACCATGTGGGCCGACCCTGCGGCCCGAAAGGTTTTACAGTGCGTCAGGCGAACCTGACGCCCAATCCAATTTAGCTGGCGACGATGTTGACCAGTTTCCCCGGTACAACGATCACTTTGCGAATGGTCAGACCGTCGACGAAACGCAGCACGTTTTCGTTGGCACGGGCCGCCGCTTCGACTTCTTCGCGGGTGGCGCTGGCCGGCATTTCGATCTGGCCACGCAGCTTGCCGTTCACTTGAATGACCAGTTGCAGGCTGTCCTGTACCAGTGCGCTTTCATCGACCGCAGGCCAGCCGGCATCGATCACCGGGTCAGCGTGGCCCAGTTGATTCCACAGCTCATGGCTGATGTGCGGCGTGATCGGAGCCAGCAGCAAGGTCACGGCTTCCAGACCTTCGTGAACCAGCGCGCGATCCTGTTCGGTGCCTTGCGCGGCCTTTTCCAGCACGTTCATCAGGGTCATCACCTGAGCGATGGCGGTGTTGAATTTGTGATTCTGGCCGACGTCATGGCTGGCCTGTTTGATGGCCAGGTGGATGGCGCGGCGCACGGCTTTTTGCTCGTCGTTCAGGCCGGCGACGTCCAGCTTGCCCGGCAGGCCCTGGGTTACGTGGGCCTGCGCCAGACGCCAGACGCGCTTGAGGAAGCGGTGCGAGCCTTCAACGCCGGAGTCCGACCATTCGGCGCTCATGTCGGGCGGCGAAGCGAACATCATGAACAGGCGGCAGGTGTCGGCGCCGAACTGGTCGATCATCGACTGTGGGTCGACGCCGTTGTTCTTGGACTTGGCCATTTTCTCGGTGCCACCGATTTCCACCGGCAAGCCGTCGGATTTCAGTTTGGCGCTGATGACCTTGGCCTTGCTGTCACGCTCCAGTTCCACGTCCGCCGGGTTGAACCAGGTGTAGGCACCATTGGCTTCGCGACGATAGTAAGTCTCGGCGATTACCATGCCCTGGGTCAGCAGGTTCTTGAACGGCTCGTTGGAGCTGACCAGACCTTCGTCACGCATCAGCTTGTGGAAGAAGCGCGCGTACAGCAGGTGAAGAATGGCGTGTTCGATACCGCCGATGTACTGATCCACCGGCAGCCAGTGGTCGGCCGCGGATTTTTCCACCAGGCCACCTTCGAAGTGCGGCGAGGCGTAACGGGCGTAGTACCACGAGGACTCGACGAAGGTGTCCATGGTGTCGGTTTCACGCTTGGCAGGCTGGCCGCATTTCGGGCAGTTGCATTCGTAAAACTCAGGCATGCGTGCCAGCGGCGAACCGGCGCCGTCCGGCACCACGTCTTCCGGGAGAACTACCGGCAACTGGTCTTCCGGCACCGGCACGTCACCGCAGGTGGCGCAATGGATGATCGGGATCGGGCAGCCCCAGTAGCGCTGACGGCTGATGCCCCAGTCGCGCAGGCGGAACTGGGTGCGCGAGGCGCCGAGGTTTTTCTTGATCAGGGCGACTTCCATGGCGTCGAACGCGCCGGTGAAGTCCAGGCCGTCGAACTCGCCGGAGTTGATCAGCGTGCCGTGCTCGCCGTAGGCGTCTTGCCACGGAGCCGGGTTGGTGTCACCGGAGCTGGTGCGCACCACCGATTTGACCGGCAGGTTGTACTTGTGGGCGAATTCGAAGTCGCGCTCGTCGTGCGCCGGTACCGCCATCACGGCGCCGTCGCCGTAGTGCATCAACACGTAGTTGGCGACCCATACCGGGAGTTTTTCACCGGTCAGCGGGTGCTCGACGAACAGGCCGGTCGGCAGGCCTTTTTTCTCTTGAGTGGCGACGTCGGCTTCAGCCACGCTGCCGCCCTTGCATTCGGCGATGAAGGCTTGCAGCTCTGGGTTGTTCTGCGCTGCCTGGGTGGCCAGCGGGTGCTCGGCTGCCACGGCAACGTAGGTCGCGCCCATCAGGGTGTCCGGACGGGTGGTGAAGACCTTGAGGGTGCCTGCTTCGCCGATCGAGTCGACGTTGTACGGGAACTGTACTTCCATGCCGCGGGATTTGCCGATCCAGTTGCGCTGCATGGTCTTGACCTGTTCCGGCCAGCCAGTCAGTTCGTCGAGGCTATCCAGCAGCTCATCCGCGTAAGCGGTGATCTTGAAGTAGTACATCGGGATTTCGCGCTTTTCGATCAGCGCGCCGGAGCGCCAGCCGCGACCGTCGATCACCTGTTCGTTGGCCAGCACGGTCTGGTCGACCGGGTCCCAGTTCACGGTGCCGTTCTTGCGGTAGATCACGCCTTTTTCGAACAGGCGAGTGAACAGCCATTGTTCCCAGCGGTAGTAATCCGGTTTGCAGGTGGTCACTTCACGGGACCAGTCCACCGCCAGGCCCAGGCTGCGCAGCTGGGACTTCATGTAGGCGATGTTTTCGTAGGTCCACTTGGCGGGTGCCACGTTGTTCTTCATCGCGGCGTTTTCTGCCGGCATGCCGAAGGCGTCCCAACCCATTGGTTGCAGAACGTTCTTGCCTTGCATGCGCTGGTAGCGGGAGATCACGTCGCCGATGGTGTAGTTGCGCACGTGCCCCATATGTAGCTTGCCGCTGGGGTAAGGGAACATCGACAGGCAGTAGTAGGTTTCCTTGCCTGGCTGTTCACTGACTTCAAAGGACTTTTGCTCGTCCCAGAACGACTGGGCGGCGGCTTCGATTTCACGGGGCTGATATTGTTCGTGCATGGCTACTTTTGTACTGGATAGGGGTGGCCTAATCCTCTTCAACGCGCCCTCCGGTGGATGCTCCGGACAGGCTGGAAGTGGAATGACAGGAAGCGCCGTAGCATACATGACCGCGCTTGGCCTAGGGAAACCCTGATTACAGCTGTCTGGCCCCGGAAAACCGTGGCGAGGGCCGTTGGTCGCGGCGTTCAGCCGGTTTGTGCAGCGAAGCTAAGCTCTTATTGGGGAGTGAGTCTTATCTTCAATGAGGTGAGGGATGGTGGAGCAACGGCAAAAAAACGTGACGAAACCCGAGTTGTACGAACGGTTGATGGATCGTCTGGGCATGGCCCTCGACGCTGCCAAAACCGCTGGCCGGCTGCGCGACGAGCGCCCCGTGGAACTGGAATTGCGTGGCTTGAGCCCCGCCGAGTTCAAACTGGTCAAGGCCTATCTGGATCGCAGTGAGCGTGAATCGCATGGATACCTGTCGCAGGCAGTGAAACAGCTCGATGCAGCACATTCAGCCAAGGTCATCTGGCTCAAGGACAAGGCGCCCGGCAGAGACACCGTCAAGGTTCGTTCTGTGCAGGCCAAGTAAACGCATGGCAGGTCAAATAACGGATCTTTTCCAACAGGATCCTGACTATCGGTTGTAACGCGTCATTAACACTCTTAGGCTTCGGGCATCTCTGGAGATGCCCCGATGCCTTTTCGTTATTTCATCAAACAACTGCTCTTGCCGCCCGGCATTCTTTTGCTGCTGTTGCTGGTCGCCTGGTGGCTGCGTCGCTCCCGGCCACGGCTGTCCGGCCTGTGTTTTGCTCTTGGCCTGGGTGGTTTCTGGCTGATGAGCCTGCCGGTGGTGGTGCAGTGGGGCGCCAAGGCGCTGGAGCGTGAGCCGCCGCTGCCCCGTGACGCGTGGTCGATGTTGGCGCAGCGCGCCGATGCGATTGTGGTGCTGGGTTCCGGGCGCGAGCGCGGCGATCTGGCCTGGGGTGAGGATCAGCCAACTGGCGTGGGGCTGGAGCGTCAGCGCTATGCGGCGCGACTGGCCAAGGCCTCCGGGCTGCCGATTCTGACCAGTGGTGGCCTGCATTACGGCACGCCGCCGACCGAGGCGAAGCTGATGGCCGATTCGCTGCGAGATGATTTCGGCGTGACCACGCGCTGGCAGGAAGGCGAGAGCCGTACCACCTGGGAAAACGCCAAATTCAGCGCCGACATCTTGTTGCCCCAAGGCATCAAGCGCGTCGTGGTGGTCACGCAGGCCTGGCACATGCCGCGCGCCGTGTGGTGTTTCCAGCAGGCAGGATTCGAAGTGGTGCCGGCGCCCGTCGGGTTTCTCGGGACCGATAATGCGCGCCCGTTTGGTGGCTGGCTGCCGGAGTTCAAGTCGATCTGGCAGAGCGGACAGTTGCTGAATGAGGCGGTGGGGCAGGTGGGTTATTCGTTGTTCTACCGGGGTGATGCCAACCCTGATTGATAGAGTGTTGCTGATGTCCATTCGCGAGCAAGCCCGCTCCCACATTTGAATTGCATTCCAAATGTGGGAGCGGGCTTGCTCGCGAAGCTTTTTAAAGGGTTTTCGACATCCGGCTCGCCATCAGTGCCCAGCCAAACAGCAGCACACAGACGATGATCAGCGGCCACGAACGCCATTGCAGGTACGGCGTCAGGTTGTGCATCGGCACCACTTCGCCATACAGAATGCCCTGTTCGAACTGCGGAATCTGCTCGGTGATCTGCCCGAACGGGTTGATCAGCCCAGTCACGCCGTTGTTCGTAGCACGGATCATCCAGCGGCCGGCCTCAAGCGCGCGCATCTGCGCCATTTGCAGGTGCTGCAACGGGCCGATCGAGGTGCCGAACCAGGTGTCGTTGCTGATCGTCAGCAGCAGATCGCTGCGGGCTGACAGGCCAGCGGCGAATTCCGGGTACACCACTTCGTAGCAGATGAACGGCGCAATCTGATAACCCTTGGCTTGCAGCAGCGCTTGATCCGCCGGGCCGCGAGCGAAGTCGGACATCGGCAAGTCAAAGAATGCGATCAAGCCGCGCAGCAGATCCTGCAGCGGCACGTACTCACCGAACGGCACCAGTTTCTGCTTGAGGTAGGTGCCATCGCCTTCGCCGACCACGGTAATGCCGTTGAAGAAGCGTTTTTCGTGGCGAACCGTTTCGCGGATCGGCACCCCGGTGATCAGCGCCGATTTACGCTCGGCGGCGAAATTGCCCATCATGTTCAGGTAGCCCTCGGCGGACTCCTTGAGCACCGGTACCGCGGTTTCCGGCCAGATCAGCAGGTCCACCGGTTTTGAGCGGAAACTCAGGTCGCGATACAGCGCCAGTTGCGCGTTAAGCTGCGCCGGATCCCATTTCATGCTTTGTTCGACGTTGCCCTGAATCGCAGCGACGCTCAGTGCCGGACCGGACGGACTGGTCCAGGCGTGGTCCTTGAGCGCAATGCCCGCCACCCATGGCCCGACCAGCAACAGTAACCCGGCCGCGATAAAGCCTTTACGACCGGTTTGCAGCAGGCGCGGTGCGTTGTAGATCAGCGCCGCAGTCAGCGCCAGCACGAACGACACTAACCACATGCCGCCCACCGGCGCGAGCCCGGCCAATGGGCCGTCGAGCTGGCTGTAGCCGGAGTAAAGCCACGGAAAACCGGTGAGGAACCAGCCACGAAACGCTTCCTGGCCGACCCACAGTGCGGCAAACGCCAGCGCATCGGCCAGCGGTGCTTCATTTCGGCGCAACCAGCGTGCCCAGACCCAGGCGGGAAGGGCGAAGAAAAGCGCGATCGCTGCGGTGAACAGCAGCATCAGGAACCCGGCCAGCAGCACCGACGCGCCACCGAAATGGTGGATGCTGTAGTAAATCCAGCTGGTACCGGCGCCGAACAGGCCGAAACCGAAACACCAGCCACGGCCCAATGCCTGACGCGGACTCAGCTCGCGCAGGCCTGCATAGAACAGGCCGACCGCGAGCAAGGCCAGCGGCCAGATATCGAACGGTGCCAGCGCGAACGTGGTGATAGCACCGGCCGCCACGGCCAGCAGGTTACCGGGCCAGCCGGGGCGGGTAGTCCAGCGCATTTCAATCCTTAGATTTCTTACCGGGCGATAGGGGTCAGTCGCAGCAAATGAATCCGACGGCTGTCGGCATTCAGGATGCGGAAACGATAGGCGCCGATTTCAGTGATTTCGTTGCGTTTTGGCAAGTGCCCGAACGCGCTCATCACCAGGCCGCCGACGGTGTCGAACTCGTCGTCGGAGAATTCGCTGTCGAAAAACTCGTTGAAGTTCTCGATAGGTGTCAGGGCCTTGATCAGGAAGTCACCGCTGGGCAGCGGCTTGATGTAGCTGTCTTCTTCGACGTCGTGCTCGTCTTCGATGTCGCCGACGATCTGTTCCAGCACGTCTTCAATCGTCACCAGGCCCGCCACGCCGCCGTACTCGTCAATGACGATGGCCATGTGGTTGTGGTTGGCGCGGAATTCACGCAGCAACACGTTCAGACGCTTGGACTCCGGCACGAAGGTGGCCGGGCGCAGCAGGTCCTTGATGTTGAAGCTGTCGCCGTTCTCCTTGAGGATCAGCGGCAGCAGATCCTTGGCCAGCAGCACGCCCATCACGTCGTCATGGCTTTCACCGATGACCGGGTAGCGCGAGTGCGCCGAGTCGACCACGGCCGGGAGGAATTCACGGGGTGTCTGGTTAGCCTTGATGCTGATCATCTGCGAACGCGGCACCATGATGTCGCGTACTTGCAGGTCAGCCACCTGAATGGCGCCTTCGACGATGGCCAGCGCTTCGCTGTCCAACAGTTTGTTCTGATGTGCATCACGCAGCAGCTCAAGCAGCTCCTGACGGTTCTTCGGCTCGTGGGCAAAAGCCTGGGTCAGTTTACCCAGCCATGACTTCTGCCCGTTGCTCGATCGATCTTCGCTCATAGCGATTACTCTGAATCCTTTGTTGTAACGATAGGGGAGGTTTCGGGTTCGTCGTCCGCGTACGGATCGGGGTAGCCCAGTTCGGCAAGCAACTCGCGTTCCAGTGCTTCCATTTCTTCGGCTTCGTCGTCATCTATATGGTCGTAACCGAGCAGATGCAAGCAGCCGTGAATGACTAGATGTGCCCAATGGGCCTGGAGTTCCTTGCCTTGTTCGGCAGCTTCGCGCTCGACCACCGCTACGCAGATCACCAGATCGCCGAGCAGCGGGATGTCGAGAAACTCGTCCGGGACTTCGGCCGGGAACGACAGGACGTTGGTCGCGTAATCCTTGTGGCGCCAGGTGTGATTCAGCTCACGACCTTCTTCCTCGTCAACCAGACGGATGGTCATTTCCGAGTCGGC
The DNA here is from genome assembly GCF_058798255.1 of Pseudomonas sp. GW823-FHT01D03. Lineage (NCBI taxonomy): Bacteria > Pseudomonadati > Pseudomonadota > Gammaproteobacteria > Pseudomonadales > Pseudomonadaceae > Pseudomonas > Pseudomonas sp. GW823-FHT01D03. The sequence goes on along the minus strand of NZ_JBXAKK010000001.1, from coordinate 5,307,698 downwards.
GCTGCGCTGGCGCAGGGCCAGTTCGCACCATTTGCGGAAGTCGGCTTCACTCGGGGCATTCGCTTCGGTAGCGATTTGCAGATCCAGCTCAAGCATCGCGCGAGGTTTCCTTGGCGGCTTCGGCACGGGTCTCGAAGCGCTCGTAGGCCTCGACGATCCGCTGCACCAACGGGTGACGCACGACGTCTTTGGGCTGGAAGTGCGTGAAGCTGATGCCCGGAACGTCCTTGAGCACTTCGATCACATGGTGCAGCCCGGACTTGGTGCCGCGCGGCAGGTCGACCTGGGTGATGTCGCCGGTAATGACGGCGGTGGAGCCGAAGCCGATCCGGGTCAGGAACATCTTCATCTGTTCAACGGTGGTGTTCTGGCTTTCGTCGAGAATGATGAAGCTGTTGTTCAGCGTACGACCGCGCATGTAGGCCAGCGGCGCGACTTCGATCACTTGACGCTCGATCAGCTTGGCCACGTATTCGAAGCCGAGCATTTCGTAGAGGGCGTCGTACAGCGGGCGCAGGTACGGGTCGATCTTCTGGGCGAGGTCGCCGGGCAGGAAGCCGAGTTTTTCACCGGCTTCAACCGCCGGACGCACCAGCAGAATGCGGCGGATCTGCTCGCGCTCCAGGGCATCGACGGCGCAAGCCACGGCCAGATAGGTCTTGCCGGTACCGGCCGGACCAATGCCGAAGTTGATGTCGTTACCGAGGATTTCCTTCACGTAGCGCAGCTGATTCAGGCCGCGTGGGCGAATCATGCCTTTCTTGGTGCGCAGGGCGACGGAGGCTTCGGCGGGGGCGTGGTTGTCCAGCTCGACCACAGCCGACTCCTGGAGGAACAGGTGCACCATGTCCGGCGACAGCTCGGTACCCTTGGTTTCGCGGTACAGGCGGCGCAGCAGGTTTTCCGCAGACGTGGTGTGCTTGGGGTCGCCGATCAGCTCGAACTGGTTTCCGCGGTTGCGGATCTCGATGGCCAGGCGCTGTTCGATCAAGCGCAGGTGCTCGTCGAATTGCCCGCACAGATTGGCGAAGCGGCGAGCCTCAAAGGGCTCGAGGATAAAACGATGTGGTTCTATGGGTGCGTTCAAGGTCGTATTTAGCCGCCCTGGGGCAATTAAGATGAAATCAAGGATAACGCCAGTGGCGTGGGTGCGAAAGCTCTTAAAACGGTCTCACTGGATTACTGTGGCGAGGGAGCTTGCTCCCGCTGGAGTGCGAAGCGCTCCCAACTCCTCCAGCCTTGATCATTCAGGATGATCGAGGTGTCTGGTTTGCGGCTGCTTCGCAACCGAGCGGGAGCAAGCTCCCTCGCCACAGAGGCACTTTGACGCCTTACGTTTACTGCACCAGCGAGCCGCGCAGCGAGTGCGGTTGCGCCGCGTCGATGTGCACGTCGGCGAACTGGCCGATCAGGGTCGGATTATCGCAGCGGAAGTTGACGATACGATTATTCTCGGTACGCCCTTGCAGCTCGCCCGGATCTTTCTTCGAGTAGTCGGTGACCAGAATGCGCTGGATCGAGCCGACCATTTGTCGGCTGATCTCGAACCCTTGCTGATTCAAACGATGCTGCAGGGCGTTCAAGCGTTCTTTCTTCAGCTCTTCCGGGGTGTCGTCGGCCAGATCGGCCGCCGGGGTGCCCGGGCGCTGGCTGTAGACGAACGAGTAGGAAAAGTCGAAACCGACGTCGGCAATCAGCTTCATGGTCTGTTCGAAGTCTTTCTCGGTCTCGCCTGGGAAGCCGACGATGAAGTCCGAACTGATGCAGATCCCCGGTACCGCAGCGCGCAGTTTGCGCAGCTTGGATTTGTACTCCAGCGCGGTGTGGTTGCGCTTCATCGCCGCCAGAATCCGGTCCGAACCCGATTGCACCGGCAAGTGCAGGTGTTTGACCAGCTCCGGCACTTCGGCGTGAGCCTGGATCAGGCTGTCGGAGAACTCCAGCGGGTGCGAAGTGGTGTAGCGGATGCGGTCGATGCCGTCGACAGCGGCGACCACGCGGATCAGCTCGGCCAGATCGGCCAGACGCCCATCGTGGGTCAGGCCGCGATAGCCGTTGACGTTCTGCCCGAGCAGGGTCACTTCACGCACGCCGTTCTCGGCGAGGTGGATGATCTCGGCAATTACGTCATCGAACGGCCGGCTGACTTCTTCACCACGGGTGTAAGGCACCACGCAGAACGTGCAGTACTTGCTGCAACCTTCCATCACCGACACGTAGGCGCTCGGGCCGTCGATGCGCGGCTCGGGCAGGTGGTCGAATTTTTCGATTTCCGGGAACGAGACGTCGACCTGCGGCAACTTGCTGCTGCGTGCGGCATCGATCATTTCCGGCAGGCGGTGCAGGGTTTGCGGGCCGAAGACCACGTCGACATACGGGGCGCGATCACGGATCGCTGCGCCTTCCTGGCTGGCCACGCAACCACCGACGGCGATCACCATGTCCGGGTTGGCCAGCTTCAGTTCGCGCCAGCGGCCGAGCTGCGAGTACACCCGATCCTGTGCACGTTCGCGGATCGAGCAGGTGTTGAGCAGAATCACGTCGGCGTCTTCGGCGCGGGCGGTGACTTCCAGGGCCTGATGTTCGCCCAGCAGATCGACCATGCGCGAGCTGTCGTACTCGTTCATCTGGCAACCGTGGGTTTCGATGTAAAGCTTCTTGGCCATGGATTTTGGTCGTCACGTGATTCAAAGAACCGCGCATTATAGGGAACAAGCCCTCAGGTTCCTACCGCTGTGCGTCCGGTGGCTATGCTATAGTTTGCGCCCTCATTTTTATCCCCGATGTTATCCCCCGCCATGACCAAACGCGAAGCTCCAATCTATAAGGTGATTTTCCTCAACCAGGGCCAGGTGTTCGAAATGTACGCCAAGCAGATCTATCAAAGTGATCTGTGGGGTTTTCTGGAAGTGGAAGAGTTCGTCTTTGGCGAGCGCACGCAAGTGGTGGTCGATCCGAGCGAAGAGAAGCTCAAGGCGCAGTTCGAAGGCGTGGTGCGCAGCTTCGTGCCGATGCATTCGATCGTGCGCATCGACGAGGTGGAACGTCTGGGCACCCCGAAAATCAGCGAAGCCCGTGGCGCGGTCGGCAATGTGATGCCGTTTCCGATGCCGATGCCTGAGAAGTAAGCCCTGATCTGGATTTGAAATGATTTGTGGCGAGGGGATTTATCCCCGATCGACTGCGAAGCAGTCGCAAGTCCATTCAGCAAGGTATGTCAGAAGGAGCTTGATTGCAGGATTTTGGGGCTGCTTCGCAACCCATCGGGGATAAATCCCCTCGCCACAAAAGCTCTTATGGCAATGGCGAAAACGGCGTACGCCCATCGGCGCTCTGCAGTTCCATCAGGTATTTACGGAAAATTTGCCCGAGCACCTGGGTCGCGGTTTCGAGATCTTCGCGGGACATTTTTTCGGAGACTTCGTCGGCGGTGTCCAGCGCATCTTCGGCGCCGTTGACCGCGGCCATCTTCAGCACTATGTACGCCTGAATGTTGTTGGCCTGCACGCCTTCACCGTGGAAGAACATGGTACCGAGCTTGAACTGCGCCTGAGCGTGGCCTTGCAACGAGGCCTTTTCGAAATAGCTCAGGGCTTGATTGAGATCGCGTGGCGCATTCTTGCCGTCGTAGTAGAACTCACCCAACTCGTATTGCGCTTGCGCATCCCCTTCGTCCGCCGCTTTCTGGCAGGCGGCCAGTGCCTGCGTGACGTCTTGCGGCTGAGTGTTGAGGGTGCAACGACCCATCGCCGGGATCAACAACGAGTTGCCGCCTGCTTGTGCATGCGCGAGCAGGGGCTGAAGGAGCAACAGGCAGCCCAAGGCAAGGGTGCGGCCGGTGCGGTTCATGGGAATCGACTTACCTCTGAAGGGCACGCGGACCCATCGAGGGATCCAATAAGCGCGCATTATGAAATAAGCAGGGCCAACCTTACAAAGTCTTTACTCGTTTTTCTGCTGCGCGGGGAATATATCGGCCACTTTCTGCTGGATTTTTAGCAGAGGCGTGGGAAAAACGGCGTGAGTGTAGGTGAAAGCTGACGCTGGCCATGGCCAACGTCAGCGGTACGGCGATTACTTCAGTGCAGCGAAGGCGCGCTCGGCAGCGTCCAGGGTGATTTTCAGCTCGGCCTCGCCGTGGGCGATCGAGGTGAAACCGGCTTCGAATGCGCTCGGCGCCAGGTACACGCCACCTTCGAGCATCAGATGGAAGAAGCGACCGAACAGCGCAGCATCGCTGGCCATCACGTCTTCAAAGGTGACGATGTCGTCGGCGCCGCTGAAGTACAGGCCGAACATGCCACCCGCTTGCGTGGTCACGAACGGAATGCCCGCCGCATCGGCGCGTTGTTGCAGGCCGTCGAGCAGGCGCGTGGTGTAGTCGGTCAGTTCGGCGTGGAACCCTGGACGGCTGATCAGGCGCAGGGTGGTCAGACCGGCGGCCATCGCCAGCGGGTTACCCGACAGGGTGCCGGCCTGGTACACCGGACCCAGCGGCGCGATGCGTTCCATGATTTCACGCTTGCCGCCGAAGCAGCCGACCGGCATGCCGCCGCCGATGATCTTGCCGAAGGTGGTCAGATCCGGGGTTACGCCGTAGTACGCCTGGGCACCGCCGAGAGCGACGCGGAAACCGGTCATCACTTCGTCGAAAATCAGCACCACGCCATGTTTGTCGCACAGCGTGCGCAAGCCTTCGAGGAAGCCCGGCGCCGGCGGCACGCAGTTCATGTTGCCAGCCACTGGCTCGACGATGATGCACGCCACGTCCTGACCGACTTCGGCGAGCATCTTCTCCACGGCGTCGATGTCGTTGAACGGCAGGGTCAGGGTGTGTTTGGCGAACGCTGCCGGTACACCGGCGGAGCTTGGTACACCCTGTGTCAGCGCGCCGGAACCGGCCTTGACCAGCAGGCTGTCGGAGTGACCGTGGTAGCAGCCTTCGAACTTGATGATGCTGTCACGACCGGTGTAACCACGGGCCAGACGAATCGCACTCATGGTTGCTTCGGTGCCGGAGCTGACCATGCGCACCATGTCCATCGACGGCACCAGCGAGCAGACCAAGTCGGCCATCTCGGTTTCCATCGCGGTCGGCGCGCCGTAGGACAGGCCGTGTTGCAGTTGATTGCGCACCGCGTCGAGCACGTCCGGGTGGCTGTGGCCGAGAATCATCGGCCCCCACGAACCGACATAATCCACATAGCGCTTGTCGTCCTCGTCAGTGACGTAGGCGCCTTCGGCATGTTTGAAGAACAGCGGCGTGCCGCCCACGCTCTTGAACGCGCGAACCGGCGAGTTGACGCCACCGGGAATGTGTTTCTGGGCATTGGCAAACAGGGTTTCGGAACGAGACATGTTCGGGCTCTCAAATCAGATTTTCAGAAGTTCGTTGAAGGCGCGGGCGCGGCGGGTCACTTCGGCGGTGCTCTGGGCACCGAACAAACCGTGGACCACCGCTAGCAGGTCGACCCCGTGTGCCACCAGCGGCGCGGCGTTGTCGAGGGTGATGCCGCCAATCGCGCAAACCGGCAGATGCAGCTTGCGTTTGGCCTCGTCGAGCAGATCGAGGCTGCAGCTTGGCGCGCCGGGTTTGGTGCTGGAATTGAAGAAGCGACCGAAGGCGACATAACTCGCGCCTTCTTTGGCGGCCTGTTCAGCCAGTTCGAGTTGCGCGTGGCAGGTCGAACCGATGATGGCCTTGGAGCCGAGCAGGGCGCGGGTCGGCGACAGCGGGCCGTCGGTCTGCCCCAGGTGCACGCCGACGTTGAGGCGCGCAGCCAGTTCGGCGTCATCGTTGATGATCAGTTGCGTCTTGTAGCGCTCGCACAGATTGCGCAGGGCTTCGGCCTCGCGCAGACGGCGGGCCTCGTCGCTGCTTTTGTCGCGGTATTGCAGCAGGGTGACGCCGCCTTCCAGCGCCGCCTCCACGTACGACAGAAACTTACCCGCCAGCAATTGGCTGTCGGTGATGGCGTACAGGCCACGTAGTTTCATCAGGCAGACCTCACGACGTTACGAGCAGAAATCCAGCGGCAGGCGACGCGGCACGAACTGGCCTTTGCCCAGTTGTTCGGCATCGCGCAGGGTGCGCCAGGTGTAATCCAGTGCCGTACGCACGGCGCTGGTGAGGTTTTCACCCTGGGCCAGCCGACCGGCGAGGGCGCTGGCCAATGTGCAGCCGGAACCGTGGTAACTGCCCGGCAAACGCTGGCAATAGAAGGTTTCACGCAGGCCGTCACGGCTGTACAGGCGATTGTGGATTTCAGTTTCGTCGCCATGGCCGCCGGTGATCAGCAGGTTTTTGACGAACGGCAGGAGTTTTTCCGCGCACTCGTCCGCAGTGCCTTCGGGCAGTTCGGCGAGAATCCGCGCTTCGGGCAGGTTGGGGGTGGCAATGATCGACAGCGGCAGCAGACGCTCGCGCATCGCACAACCGACTTCATCCTTGCCCAGGCGTCCGCCGCCGCCGGCGCGCAGCACCGGGTCGCAGACCACCGGCAGATGCGGGTGCGCGGAAAGCAGTTCGACCACGGTGTCGACCATTTCCAGCGAACCGAGCATGCCCAGTTTGACCGCTGCGACTTCGGAGTCGTTGAGCACGGCATTGGCTTGCGCCAGCACCCACTCACGGTCAAGGACGCGGAAGTCAGTGACGTTGACGGTGTCTTGCACGGTCAGGGCGGTGACGGCCGGAGCCGCATGGCAACCCTGCGCGAGCAGGGCTTCGATATCTGCCTGCAAGCCGGCGCCACCACTGGGGTCGTGGCCGGAGAGACAGAGGACAACGGGGCGGGAGCTGTAGATATTCATGGTGCGCGAGCTTACCACCAAAGCTGATTTTCGGGTTCAGTCCTGACGGTGTTTGCGAGCAGATTGTCGGACAACACTGCAGCTACCATTGTGGCGAGGGAGCTTGCTCCCGCTGGGTTGCGAAGCAGCCCCCTGCATTTATTCAGGCACAGCGCATTTACAGATTTTACGACTGCTGCGCAGCCGAGCGGGAGCAAGCTCCCTCGCCACAAAAGCGGATCGCAATGATTGAGTTGACCAACTCAACAGCTCTAGTCCGCCGCTTTGCTCTGAAACGCCCGTTCTAGAGCCTTTGTAGGAAAAATTTCGATGGTGCTCAATGGCCATCAACGGCTATGCTAGTCTGGATCCAAACCAATAACAGGTAATACCGGTTTTACGTCTACTCAAAGGGAATGGGGGGCTTCCTGACACAACCGGACGAGCCACGCTGGGGCTTCAATGCGCTATTTGCTGATGTTGCTGTTCTGCTTGCCCCTCCTCGCAAGCGCCGTCGAGTTCGACGAAAATACCCAGAGCCTTCCCCTGGGCCGCTCCTTGCAAGTGTTCGAAGACCCGAGCGGTCAGGCGAACATCGCCGACGTCCGCGCTCAAGCGGCGGCGGGCAATTTCAAACCTCACGACAAAGCCACGCTCAATGCCGGTTACTCGCGCTCGGCGTTCTGGCTGAAGATCGACCTGCATTACCGTCCGAACAACCCGGCCGCGCAGCGCACCTGGCTGCTGGAGCTGGCTTATCCGCCGCTCGATCACCTCGACCTTTATATGGCCGATGCCAATGGCGACTACCGGCTGATCCGGCAGACCGGCGACGCCTTGCCGTTCGCCAGTCGCGAGATCCGGCAGAACAATTACCTGTTCGACCTGATCTTCGCCCCTGATCAGCAAAAAACCGTGTATCTGCGCCTGGCCAGTGAAGGCTCGATTCAGGCTCCGGTGACGTTATGGTCGAGCACCGCCTACCTGGAAGATCAACCGGTGCGCCTGTATGTGCTGGGGATCATTTATGGCGTGCTGCTGGGGATGCTGGTCTACAACCTGTTCATCTACCTGAGCGTGCGCGACACCAGCTACCTCTATTACATCTTCTACATCGCCTCGTTCGGCCTTTATCAACTGTCGGTGAACGGCGCGGCGGTCGAGTATTTCTGGCCGGACAATCCGTGGTGGGCCAACGCCGCCACGCCGTTTTTCATCGGTTGCGCCGGGCTGTTCGGTAGCCAGTTCGCCCGCAGTTTCCTGCAGACCAGAATCCACAGCCGCTGGCTCGACTATTTGCTGATCGCCCTGATCGCGTTCGGCGCGCTGGTGGTCGGGCTATCGCTGATGACCAGTTACGCATTGTCGCTGCGCCTGGCGACCCTGTTGGCGCTGGTGTTCACCGTGGTGATCTTCGCCGCCGGGATTCTCGCCTGGTGGCGTGGCCTGCGGGTGGCGCGTTATTTCATTATTGCCTGGTCGGCGTTCCTGCTCGGCGGCATCGTCAATACGCTGATGGTGCTGGGCCTGCTGCCGAACGTGTTCCTGACCATGTACGCCAGCCAGATCGGTTCGGCGATCGAAGTCGCGCTGCTGTCGCTGGCGCTGGCCGATCGCATCAACGCGATGCGCGAGCAACAGGCGCAAACCCTGTTCGATGCCGGGCAGAAACTCGAAGTGCTCAACCAGCAACTGGCCCACAGCAACAAGCTCAAGGATGAATTCCTCGCAACCCTGACCCATGAGTTGCGCACGCCGATGAACGGGGTGATCGGATCGCTGGAGCTGATGCAGACCGTCGAGCTGGAGCCTGAACTGGAGCAATACCAGCAAACCGCCGCCGGTTCCGCGCGCGACATGATGCGCATGGTCAACGGCATCCTCACCCTCACCGAACTGCAGGCCGGCAAGCTCAAGGCGACGCCGGGCAGTTTCAGCCTGCGCGCGGTGGTCGAGGCCTTGCGCGTGCAGTTCGACGGCAACGCGGCGAGCAAGTCGCTGGACTTCAAGGTCGAGGTGCTGCCGACCCTGCCAGATCGCTTGCACGGCGACAGCGCAAAACTGGCGCAGTGCCTGGAGTGCCTGCTGGACAACGCGATCAAGTTCACTCGGGTCGGCGGTCTGGCGCTGCGGGTCACTGGCAAACCGGCGACGGACAACCGCCTGGCGCTGTCGTTTGCGGTCATCGATACCGGCATCGGTTTCACCGATCTGGGCGAGGCGACGATGTATCAGCGCTTCTTCCAGCTCGACGGCTCGATGACCCGCGAATACGGCGGCCTGGGCGTGGGGCTGGCGATCTGTCGGCAACTGGTGGAACTGCTCGGCGGCAAGCTGACTCACCGCTCCCAGCCTGGCAGCGGCAGCCGTTTTCAACTGGATGTCGAGTTCGAGCTGCCGCCGCTCGAAGCGGCGCCAACTCCGGAAGCGCTGCACGAGCGCAGCCGTGCACCGCAGGACTGCACGGTGTTGCTGGTGGATGACAACAGCGTCAACCAACTGGTGATGCGCGGCATGCTGCTCAAACTGGGGTTTCGCGTACGTACTGCGGACAACGGCGCGGCGGCGCTGGACTGTCTGCAACGGGAAACCTTCGATGCGGTGCTGATTGATTGCCAGTTGCCCAATCATGAAGGCGCGTCGTTGTGCTGCCAGATTCATGCGTTGCCCGGCTGCGCCAATCTGCCGGTGTTCATGCTGGCGCTGGGCACGGATCGCGAGCACTGCGCGCCGGGTACGCGCATCGATTACCTGAACAAACCGGTGAAATTCGAAGACCTGCAGACCGCACTGGAGCGTCGGGTGCTCAGCGCGTAATAGGGTGAAAGCGCCGACAGTTCGGCGCATATGACACTTTGATCAGCCACGGGCCGGTGCTTAACTGAATCCCTTGGCTGACCAAAGGAGCCCCGTCATGAACCTGCATCAGTTCGCCGAAACCCACGAAGTCACCAACCAGCCACCGTCGCTGGACGGTGCCAACCTGTATCGCATCGACCTGCCATTGCAGGAGTGGTCGCGCCGCTTTGGCGCCGGGTGGGCCGAGTCGCGGATCGATGCCTACGGTGCGCTGGCCGGCGGGCCGTTGATGGCAGCCGGGTTCCTTGCCAATCAGAACAAACCGGTGTTCGTCAGCCATGACCGCTACGGCCATCGCATCGATCTGGTGGAATTCCATCCCGCTTATCACGAGCTGATGCGCACCGCGATCGAACATGGCCTGACTTCATTGCCATGGGCCCATCCGCAGGACGGCGCGCATGTCGCCCGCGCCTCGATGAGCTATCTGCACAGCCAGGCCGAGGCGGGCAGCGGTTGCCCGTTGACCATGACTTTCGCCAGCGTCCCGGCCATGCGCTTGCAGCCGGATCTGGCCGAACAATGGTTGCCGAAAATCCTCGCCACCGAATACGACCCGCGCAACGTCGGCATGGCGCACAAGGCCGGCGTGACTATCGGCATGGCAATGACCGAGAAACAGGGCGGCACCGATGTGCGGGCCAACACCACCAAGGCCTATCCGGTTGGCGCCAGTGGCCCGGGGCAGGCCTATGAACTGGTCGGGCACAAATGGTTCTGCTCGGCGCCGATGTGTGATGCGTTCCTGACGCTGGCGCAGACCGACAAGGGCCTGACCTGCTTCCTGCTGCCGCGCCATCGCCCCGACGACACGCGCAATCAGTTCTACATCCAGCGCCTGAAAAATAAACTCGGCAATCAGTCCAACGCTTCCAGCGAAGTTGAATTCCGTGGCGCGCTGGCGTGGATGGTCGGCGAAGAAGGGCGCGGTGTGCCGACCATCATCGAGATGGTGGCGATGACCCGTTTCGATTGCATGGTCGGCTCCAGCTCGCTGATGCGTCAGGCGCTGACTCAGGCCAGCCACCACTGCGCGCACCGCAAGGTCGGCGGCAAACTGCTCAGCGAACAGCCGTTGATGCAGAACGTGCTGGCCGATCTGGCGCTGGAAAGCGAGGCCGCACTGGCCCTGAGCCTGCGTATGGGCAAGGCGCTGGATCATCTGGATGATCGCCACGAAGCACAATTCGCCCGGCTGGTGACGGCGGTGGGCAAGTACTGGATCTGCAAACGCGCCCCCGGAATGATCAACGAAGCCGCCGAATGCATGGGCGGCGCCGGGTATGTCGAGGAGAGCATCCTGCCACGGCTGTATCGCGAGGCGCCGGTCAACTCGACGTGGGAAGGCTCGGGGAATGTGCAGTGCCTCGACGTGTTGCGCGCACTGTCGAAAGAACCGGGTGTGCTCGATGTGTTGTTCAGTGAGTTGGGCGACGGCCATGGCGACAAACGCCTGGCCGCGCATATCCAGCAGTTGCAGGCGCAGTTCAAGGACACCAGCGACATTCAGTATCGGGCGCGCCAACTCACCGAAGACATCGCGCTCGGCTTGCAGGCCAAGCTATTGCTGGAGGCCGGCAACTCGGCGGTCAGCGACGCGTTCATTGCCAGCCGCCTGAGCGGTGGCGGCCGCGTCTACGGCGCCTTGCCGCGTGGGCTGGACGTCGAAGCCATCGTCGCACGCGCAACCCCCCAGGGTTTCTGACCCACCACAAATCCCCTTGTGGGAGCGGGCTTGTTCGCGAATGCGGTGTGTCAGTCAATGGATAGGTCGACTGACACAGCGCATTCGCGAACAAGCCCGCTACCACAGGGGATCTCCATTGACAGGGAGATTTGGGTACACCCACAACGCCACTGTTCCCGTGAGACCACGATGCAGGCAAGATGAAGCCCTGCAAGTCAGAACACAGGAAGCTGATCGTGACCGAAGCGTTTATTGTCGTTCAAACCGCCGAACAAGCCGTGGATCGTCTGGCCGAGCTGCATGAGCGGGCCACCACTGCGCTGAACTCGGCGCTCAAGCGTTACCTCAAGGATCGCGTCGAGCCTGACGCCGAACAGCGTGCTCTGTTTCGTTACCCCGAACTGCGTCTGACCTACCTGTGTCAGGGCGAAGTCCCGCAGACCACCCGCGCCTACGCCAAGGTGCAACTGCCGGGCACTTACAGCGTCACCGTCACCCACCCCAAGGCGTTCCGCAAATACCTGCTGGAACAGCTGGTGCCGTTGATGCATGACTTCACGGTGACCGTGGAAGTCGGTGTCAGCCAACAGAACATTCCGTACCCGTACGTGGTCGAGCAGGGCGATGAACTGGCCGGCTCCGGCGTCACCGCTGCGGTGCTGGCGCGGGTGTTTCCGAGTACCGACCTGTCCGCCGCCACCGATGGCATCGCCGACGGCCTCTACGATTGGGAAAACACTGATCCGCTGCCACTGGCGCTGTTCGACGCCGCACGGGTCGACTTCTCCCTGCGTCGCCTGGTGCACTACACCGGCAGCGACTGGCGCCATGTGCAGCCGTGGATTCTGCTGACCAACTACCACCGCTACGTCGACCAGTTCATCGTCCATGGCCTGGAACAACTGCGCAACGACCCGCGTTTCGTGCGCATGGTTTTGCCGGGCAACGTGATCATCGAGAAAGGCATGGATCACGGCGAAGCCTCGGCGATCGCCGCTGGCGTGGTCTGGCACCGCTACCAGATGCCGGCCTATCACCTGATCGCCAATGACGGCCATGGCGTGACCCTGGTCAACATCGGCGTCGGCCCGTCCAACGCCAAGAACATCACCGACCACCTGGCGGTGCTGCGTCCGCATTGCTGGCTGATGATCGGTCACTGCGGCGGTCTGCGTCAGTCACAGACCATCGGCGACTACGTGCTGGCCCACGCCTACATGCGCCGCGACGGGATTCTCGACCGCGTGGTGCCGCCGAACATTCCGATCCCGGCGCTGGCCGAAGTGCAACTGGCGCTGCAGCAAGCCGCGGCTAACGTCACTGGAGAAAAAGGCGAAGAGCTGAAAAAGCGCCTGCGCACCGGCACCGTGCTGACCTACGACGACCGTAACTGGGAACTGCGCTGGGCGCAGGAACGTCCGCTGATCAACCTGTCCCGCGCCGTGGCCGTGGACATGGAAAGCGGCACCATCGCTGCCCAGGGTTATCGCCTGCGGGTGCCTTACGGCACGTTGCTGTGCGTTTCGGACAAACCGCTGCACAGCGAAATCAAGCTGCCGGGTTCGGCCAACGCGTTCTACGAGCGTGCGGTCAGCCAGCACTTGAAGATCGGCATCGCGGCGGTGGATCTGCTGCGCACCGAACTCAACTCGTTGCATTCGCGCAAACTGCGCAGCTTCGACGAGCCGCCGTTCCGCTGATTTGTTGATGGTCATTTAACGGCGGGGCTACTAGCATTGGCAGCCCTGACCGTTAGATGTTCTTTTCGCCATGTCTCGTCCCCCGCGTCCACCTTCCCGCCGTCCCGGTGCGAAGCCATCCTCCTCGGCTCCACGTCGTGTCGCCAAAGCGCCACCGGCCGAGCCGAAGCTGATCCTGTTCAACAAGCCATTCGATGTGCTGACGCAGTTCAGCGACGAAGGCGGGCGGGCGACGCTCAAGGATTTCATCGATGTGCCTGGCATCTACCCGGCCGGACGCCTTGATCGCGACAGCGAAGGTTTGCTGCTGCTGACCAACGACGGCCAGTTGCAGGCGCGGATTGCCGACCCGAAACACAAGTTGCCGAAGACCTACTGGGTACAGGTCGAAGGCGAGCCGAGTGCTGAACAATTGCAGCGACTGCGCGAGGGCGTCGAGCTGAATGACGGCATGACCCTGCCCGCCGAGGCGCGGCAACTGGACGAGCCGCAACTGTGGCCACGCAATCCGCCGGTACGCTTTCGCAAAAGTGTGCCGACCCGTTGGCTGGAGTTGGTGATTCGTGAAGGGCGCAACCGTCAGGTACGGCGGATGACCGCTGCGGTGGGGCTGCCGACGTTGCGGCTGGTGCGGGTGCGGATTGGCGACTGGACGCTCGAAGGGCTCGATCAGGGCCAGTGGAAAGAAGTACCGGCGCGGTTATAGAGCGCCGGATTCGATCAGGCCGATCACCACACTCTTGATGATGAACGCGGCCACGCCCAGGCCCAGGACGAAGAACAGAATGAACGAGCCGAAACGCCCGGCCTTGGACTTCTTCGCCAGATCCCAGACGATGAAACCCATGAAAATGATCAGGATGCTGACCAGGCCAGTCATCATCCATTCTTCGAATACTGCTGGATCCATCGGGCATCTCCGGCGCGCACAGGGCTGAAAAAGGGCTGGGCGATTATACGCCGAGGGTGGCGGAGGCCGCATTGATCTGCGTCGGTGTGCCGCAGTTATGGGGTGCCTGTACCGGCCTCTTCGCGAGCAAGCCCGCTCCCACAGTGGATCTCGGTTGAACACAAATTGTGTGCTTGACGAAGCTTAACTGTGGGGTGCCTGTACCGGCCTCTTCGCGAGCAAGCCCGCTCCCACAGTGGATCTCGGTTGAACACAAATTGTGTGCTTGACGAAGCTTAACTGTGGGGTGCCTGTACCGGCCTCTTCGCGAGCAAGCCCGCTCCCACAGTGGATCTCGGTTGAACACAAATTGTGTGCTTGACGAAGCTTAACTGTGGGGTGCCTGTACCGGCCTCTTCGCGAGCAAGCCCGCTCCCACAGTGGATCTCGGTTGAACACAAATTGTGTGCTTGACGAAGCTCAACTGTGGGGTGCCTGTACCGGCCTCTTCGCGAGCAAGCTCGCTCCCACAGTGGATCTCGGTTGAACACAAATTGTGTGCTTGACGAAGCTCAACTGTGGGAGCGGGCTTGCTCGCGAAGGCGATGTCAGTTGCGCAGATGCGTCAGCGGCAGTTCGGTGCTGTTGAGCACCTGATTCAGTACAAAACTCGAACGCACGCTGGTCACCCCTTCAATCCGGGTCAGGTGCCCCAGCAACAGCTTCTGATAGTGATCCATGTCCGGCACCACGACTTTCAATTGGTAGTCGGCATCCACGCCGGTCACCAGGCTGCACTCCAGCACCTGCGGCAGGGTGCGGATCGCCGCTTCGAAGTTCTCGAAACGCTCCGGTGTGTGCCGGTCCATGCCGATCAGTACGTAGGCGGTCAGGCTCAGGCCAAGCATCTTGCGGTCGAGCAGGGCGACCTGGCGCGAGATGTAGCCGTCGTCCTCCAGTTGCTTGACCCGGCGCGAGCAGGGCGAGGGCGACAGACCGATGCGCTCGGCCAGTTCCTGGTTGGAAATGCGGGCGTCGCGCTGCAATTCCGCCAAAATACTCAGGTCGTAACGGTCGAGTTTGCTCATGAATCAGTCCTTGGTTGTAACTATTGCGGCAGATTATCTATCCAGGGTTAAAAATTGCGCAAGCGGTGTTTATTTGAGCAATCTTCGCAATCCTCTGTCGCGCCTTGCGGCCTATTCTTATCACCAGAATCACTGCTCGGTAACACAGTCCACTGCGGCCCGCCCAATCAGGCCCGCCGCGGCCGCCACCCCCACCGGGGATGTGCCGGCCCCCGAGCTGCACACTGTCCAGAAGACGGCGTGAGGTGAGCCGACGTCAAAAGCGTCGAGCCAGGACGAAGTTCTCTAAAGGGAGGCCGACGGGTCTCCCTTTTTTCTTGCCCGCGATTTTTGTGCCTTGCCGCGTGGCCACCCTCAATAAATAAGTCTCGTGACTGATAACCTGTCGCAGAACCCGGTGTGCGTATTCCCGGTCTTAGCTACAAACCCTCTTAATACCCGCAGTGAGGAAAAGCATGAAGTCGCGCATCTGGCGTCTGGCCGGTGTTGGTTTGCTGTGTGTGAGCGTCGGTGCGCAAGCGCTGGCCGACGAGCCACAGAATCGTGGCCCCGATAATAACGGGCGCGGCGGTGAGCATCAGGGCAATCAGGGCCGTGGCGGCGATCATCAGCCCCGCGGGCAGAACAATCCGCCGCCGCAAAATCAGCCGCGGCCGCAGAACAACGAAATCATTCGGGGCGACAATAGCCGCCAGTTCGAGCACAACGGCCAGCAGCACAACAATGGCCAGTGGCAGAACCAGAACCGCGCGCCGAACCCGCCTGGTCCGGTGCATCAGGCACCACCGTCGAACAACCTGCCGATCCAGCCACGGCCCGACACCGTGCGCCAGACTCAGGAGCCGCGCCAGGGTTACTACCGCGACGAGCGTCCGCAGAACGGTTACCACAACCAGCAATGGCAAACCGGCAACCGGCCCAATGACAATCGCTGGCCGGGTCGCCCGGACGGACACGGCAACGGTTGGGGCCCAGGCCCGCAATACCGTCCGGGGCACGTGATCGACCGTTTCCCGGACCGTGAATATCGCGTGCCGTATCGCGGTCAGGATTACTTCTATTCCGGCGGCTACTGGTATCGCCCGCAAGGCCCGCGCTACATCGTCGTGCAGCCGCCACGCGGGATTCGTACCCAGTATCTGCCGGATTACGCCCGTGAAGTGTGGATCGGCGGTGCGCTGCTGTTCCTCGCTGCCGGTTCCTACTATGCGTATCAGGAAGCCACCCAGGATTACGTCGTGGTCGAGCCGCCGGTGCAGCCGCCGCAGCCGCAGTCCCAAGGCTACGACGTTGTAGCGTACCCGGCCAACGGCCAGTCGCCCGAGCAGGTGCAGCAAGACGGTTACCAGTGCTACCAATACGCCGTGCAGCAAAGCGGTTTCGACCCGCGTACCGCGACCTATCAACCGGCGCCCGAAGTGGTTCAGGCCTATCGTCAGGCTCAAGGCAATTGCCTGAGCAGTCGCGGTTATCAGGTCAGTTACTGAAGCCGGGTTTGCGCCCGTTCTGACTTGACCACTTCCTGCGGGTCGGCGTGCACCAGCACTTCGGCTCGCGGGTAGGCTTTGTGAATGGCATCGGCGGCTTGGTCGCTGATGCCGTGCGCCACCGACAACGTCAATTCCCCCGGTAATTCCAGGTGCAACTGCACAAACCAGTGGTTGCCGGAGATCCGCGTGCGCAAGTCATGCGCGCCCAACACACCCGGCACGCTGCAGGCCAGTTCGAGCATGTGCTGACTGACATCGGTTGGCAGCTCCTCATCCATCAGCACCGAAAAACTTTCCCGGGCGATCTGGATTGCACTCCACAGAATGTAGGCGGCAATTCCCAGTCCGAACCAGGCATCCAGTTGATGCCAGCCGAATCCGGCCAGCATCAGCGCCACCAGAATACTGCCGTTGAGTAACAGATCGGATCGGTAATGCAGTGAGTCGGCACGCACGGCGTTGGAGCCGGTCTGCTTGATCACTCGATGCTGCAGCACCAGCAAGGCCACCGTCAGCAGCAATGAGAAAATGATCACGCCAATGCTGATCCACGGCGCGCCAAGCGGTTCCGGGTGCTGGATGCGTTCGTATGCCTGAAACGCGATCAACATCGCACTGCCACCGATAAACAGCGCTTGAGCCATGCCTGCCAGCGATTCAGCCTTGCCGTGGCCGTAACGGTGATCGTCATCGGCCGGGCGCAGCGCGTAATGCACCGCCAGCAGATTGAGCAGCGAAGTGACGCCATCCAGCGCCGAGTCGGTGAGGCCGGCGAGCATGCTCACCGAACCGCTCAGCCACCAGGCGATGGCTTTGGCGATGATCAGCGTGCAGGCCACCGCCACCGAAGCGCGGGTTGCCAGCCGCAGCAGGCGGCCGTGTTCGGGGCTGGAGGTCATGGGGCAGGAAAGTCCTTATGCGGCAGGTTGCAGGCCAAACATCGCCAGTTGTTGCGTGCTGCCCTTGTGCTGGATCAGGCGCGGATCGTCCAGCGGCAGATTGCGGCCCAGTTCTGTTTCGAGAATAGCCTGCAACTTGAGGTTATCGACCTGACCGTCCGGGCCAATGGCTTGTTTGAGTTTGGCCGGATCGACCTGAGCGGTGTGGCCCGGTTCGAAATAGATCGCGCCAGTGGCGAAGTCCACCGCAAAGGCGATCAGCCCGGGAATCACGTAGAACAGCAGGCCCACGGCGTCGAGTACGGCAATCGCCGGGTCAATCTTGCCGTCGATCTGCCCGCGACGATCCGGATAGAAAATCGAACCGCAGGCCGTGAGTTGAGTGAACAGGGTGGCGACCAGTACACCGCCGATCAGGCGAGAAGGTAAGCGCATGGAAAATCTCCTGAGTCATCTATTAACGAAGCTTCGTCTTGTGAAGTTAAGACCCTGACGAACGCCAAGCAGTTCGCCGTTATACTCGCCGCTCTGTTTGGGAGCCAGCATGATTTCTTTGCCGATCGATGAAGTTTTACCCGCCCTGCGTGAAGCGTTGGCGACACGCCACGAAGCCGTGCTCGAGGCACCGCCCGGCGCCGGTAAAACCACCCGCGTGCCCCTGGCCTTGCTCGATGAAGCGTGGCTGGCCGGGCAGACCATACTGATGCTCGAACCGCGCCGTCTCGCCGCGCGCGCAGCCGCAGAACGTCTGGCCAGCGAACTGGGCGAGAAGGTCGGCGAAACCGTCGGTTACCGCATCCGTCTCGACAGCAAGGTTGGCCCAAAGACCCGTATCGAAGTGGTCACCGAAGGCATTCTCACCCGGCGTCTGCAGGATGATCCGGCGCTGGAAGGCGTCGGCCTGCTGATCTTCGACGAATTTCACGAACGCAGTCTTGATGCCGATCTGGCACTGGCCCTGAGTTTGAACGGTCGCGAACTGTTCCGCGCTGAACAGCCGCTGAAGATTCTGCTGATGTCCGCCACGCTGGAAGGCGAGCGTCTGGCCGGGTTGCTGGATGACGCGCCGATCCTGCGCAGCGAAGGGCGCATGTACCCGGTGACGATGCGCTGGGGGCGGCCGTTCCAGCCCGGCGAATACATCGACCAGCGCGTGACCCAGACCGTCCTCGAAGCGCTGCACGATGAAACTGGCAGCCTGCTGGTGTTTTTGCCGGGGCAGGCGGAAATCCGTCGGGTGCATCAGCAACTGAGCGATGCCATCGGCGAGCGTAAAGACGTATTGCTCTGCCCATTGCACGGCGAACTGGACCTGAATGCCCAACGCGCCGCCATCGACCCGGCGCCGACCGGCCAGCGCAAAGTGGTGCTGGCGACCAACATCGCCGAGACCAGCCTGACCATCAACGGCGTGCGCGTGGTGATCGACGCCGGGCTGGCGCGGGTGCCGCGTTTCGACCCCGGCAGCGGCATGACCCGTCTCGATACTCAGCGCATTTCCAGGGCCAGCGCCACCCAGCGTGCGGGCCGGGCCGGACGTCTGGAGCCGGGCGTTTGTTATCGCCTGTGGTCGCAGGATCAGCACGAGCAGCTCGCCGCTTACGGCAGTGCGGAAATACTGTCGGCGGATCTGGCGAGTCTGGCGCTGCAACTTGGACGCTGGGGCGTGACCCCGGGCGAGCTGGTCTGGCTCGATGTGCCGCCGGCAGCGGCCTATGCCCAGGCGCAGGATTTGTTGCAGCGCCTGGGCGCACTCGAAGGCGATGCGCTGACGTCCCACGGTCAGGCCATGGCCGAGTTGCCGGCGCATCCGCGCATCGCCCATCTGTTGCTGCGCGGTCAGGCGTTGGGGCTGGCGAACATGGCGTGCGACGTCGCGGCACTGCTCGGCGAGCGCGATATCCTGCGCGGCGCCGGTGCGGATCTGCACAGTCGCCTGGTGCTGCTCTCCGGTGAAGAACGCGCGGCACGCGGTGCTCAGGGCGGCGTGCAGCGTGCGCGGCAACTGGCGCGGCAATATCGCGGTTACCTGCGCGGCAAGGCCAGCGCGCCGGTCAGCGATCCCGATCACCCGCGCTGGCTCGGTGCGTTGCTGGCGCTGGCTTACCCGGATCGGGTTGCCCAACAGCGGCGTGCCGGTGGCGCCGAATATCGTCTGGCCAATGGGCGCGCAGCACTGTTCGCCGAAGCCGACAGCCTGATGAAGGAGGCGTGGATTGTGATCGCCGACCTGGGCAGCCGTCAGGGCCAGCGTGAGGAACGGATTTACCTGGCGGCGGATTTTGATCCGGCGCTGTTCGATTCGGTGCTCGCCGAGCAAGTGCGCGCTGTCGATCAACTGGACTGGGATGAGCGCGAAGGCGTGCTGCGCGCCGAGCGTCAGCGCAAGGTTGGCGAACTGATCCTCAGCCGCGAACCGTTGACCGGTCTCGACGAAGCGGCGCGCAGTCAGGCGCTGGTCAATCTGGTGCGGCGCAAGGGGCTGGAGTTGCTGCCGTGGACGCCGGAGTTGCGGCAGTGGCAGGCGCGGGTCGCGTTGCTGCGGCAACTGGATCTGAACGCTCAGGCCGAAAGCCAATGGCCGGATGTCAGCGATGCAACGTTGCTGAACACTCTCGAGCATTGGTTAATGCCTTACTTGGGCAAGGTCTCGCGGCTCAGCCATTTCGCCAATCTGGACCTGTCGAGCATCGTCCGCAATCTGCTGCCGTGGCCGTTGCCGCAGAAACTTGATGAACTGGCGCCGCATCACATCAGCGTGCCGTCGGGGTCATCGATTCGTCTGGATTACAGCGAGTCTCCGCCGATTCTCGCGGTGCGTCTGCAGGAGTTGTTTGGTCTGGCCGAGACGCCGCGAATTGCTGGCGGCCGGCAAGTGGTCAAGCTGCACCTGTTGTCCCCGGCGCGCCGGCCGGTGCAGGTGACGCAGGATCTGGCCAACTTCTGGCGCAGCACCTATGCCGAGGTGAAGAAGGATCTGAAGGGGCGCTATCCGAAGCATTATTGGCCGGATGATCCGTTGGTGGCCGAGGCGACTGCGCGGGCCAAACCGCGCGGCACCTGAAGAGCAAAACATCGCAGCCTGCCACCCAATCACGGTACGACATCAATCTACTGTGGGAGCGGGCTTGCTCGCGAAGGCGGTGTGCCAGACACGAATGCATCAACTGACACAACGCTTTCGCGAGCAAGCCCGCTCCCACAGGGGGATATAGTGTTAACTGTCTACTGAGCCGCGGGCAGCAGGAACCGTGCAATCACCGGTAAGTGATCGGAAATGCGCAAGGTATCGTCCTGGCGCACCCGCGCTTCGACCCGTTTGATTTTCGGGCTGTAGAACAGATAGTCGACGGTGCGATCCGGGCCATTCAGTCCGGGGTCGTTGGGGTAGTGGGTCAGCCAGTGGGCGCGGTCGATGCCGCTGGCTTCGTTGTTGGTCGGGATCATCGGGTACTTGTCCCACAACAGATGCAGGGCGCTGTCGATCGCGTAGGGCGTGCGCTGCTCGGCGGGCAGACGCTGATACTGGCCCAGCGGCAACAGATTGAAGTCGCCGCCGATCAGCCATGGCAGGCCCTGGCTTTCGTACTTGTCGAGCACTTTAGCCACCGCTGTCACTTGCGCCTGCAAGGTCTCGTCCGGTTGGCGGGCGCGATCCAGATGGGTGTTGAATACCGTCAGTTGTCCGCCGTCGCTCAGCGGCAGCTTGGTGGCGAGCAGGGCGTCTTTGGGTTGGAACTGGCGGGAGATGAAATTCGCCGGGGGTACCGGCAATTGCAGGCGTTCGGCGTGTTCGATGCGGTAACGGCTCAGGGTCACCAGTTGCCGGCCAACGCTGCCGAAGATGTGCGGGTCGGGGACGAACTCGGCTTTCCAGTCGAAAGCATGGGCGCTGCACGGGTAGAGATCGGTGACCCGTTCCTGCAGCAGCTTGAGCTGGTTCTGGTAATCACTGGCCTTGGCGCCGTCATCCAGCTCCTGCAGCAGCACCACGTCGGGCTGCTCGTCGCGGATCACCCGTGCCACTTCGTCGAGACTGAAGGCCATGTCTTGCGGGGATGGCGCTTCATCAGAGCCTTGGGCGAGATCGTTCCAGAACACGTAGCGCTTGCCCGCCAGATACTGCACGTTCCAGGTCATGACTTTCAGCGCTTGCCCGGGCACCAGGGTCGGCGGCGTACCGCTGCAGGTGACGGGCAAGGTTTCTCGCGCATCGGGGCGCCAGGTCAGGCTATAGATCAGCCCGCCGATCACGGCAATGGCGAGCACAATCAGTAACAGGGTGTAGCGCAGCAGACGGGGCATGGCTCGGCTTATCGCGTTACAAAAGTGATCCCGAGCATACCCGACCGCGGACGCTTGGCCCAAGGGCCGCGAGGTCAGACCGCTCCGTTACGTTTGTCAGGCAATTCGCTGATCAGCATGAACAGGCGGAACAGCACCACGCTGGTGAACAGTTGCAGGAAACTGTGCGCACTGTCGATCAGTACCGCGATCAGCGGATTCTGCGGGTCGGGGTACACCGCCAGCGTTGCACCCTTGAGCAGCCACAGCGGCCCCATCACACACAGAATGCACAGCAGGATCCGCCAGAAATGCCCACGGGTCAGGCGCAGGCTTTCCTTCATCGCCTGCAACGGCCCCATCCCGCGCAGCACCAGCAGGTATTCAGCGAATGCGAGCATGACCATCAGCATCAGGCCCGGCAGGAAGTACAGCGACAACCCCAGCAGAATCAGCAAGGTATTGAGCGCCGTGAGCAGGGCGAGGCGCGGCCACAGGCGGGCGGACATTGCCAGCAGGTCGAGGTTGCGCGGAGCGTCGCCACGGGTGCGGGCGTCGAGGAACAGGATCAGCGCGGCGGTGTACAGCGGATACACCAGCAAACCGACGACCACGCTGGCGGCGGAGAAACTGTCGGGGTCAGTGGCGCGATCCACCACTTGCTGCAGCACGGCCTCGAAGATCACCAACGGCAGGCATAACTGCACGATGCTGACCAGGTGGCGTTTGAAAAAATACAGAGAGTCGCGCAGTACATCGAAGGCATTCATCAGTCGGTATCGCAGGTCGAAAACAGTGGCTCACTTTAACCGATGACGCGCGGGCCGACACAAACGTAAACATTCGGTAAAGGTCGTTGAAACATCCTGTCACTGCCTCCATTACAGAGGTGCGCCATGTCCGCAGTGGGCACGGGCAACGTTATCCCCGGCAATCTACGAGGTCGCCATGAACAGCGAAGAGCAAACCCTGATCGATGGACTGTTTTCCCGGCTGCAACAGGCCGAAACGGAGGCAGCCCCGCGCGACGCCCAGGCCGAGGCGCGGATCAAGGAACACCTGACCCGCCAGCCGGCGGCAGGTTATTTCATGACCCAGGCGATTCTGGTGCAAGAGGCGGCGATCAAGAGCCTCGACGAACAGAACAAGCAGCTGACCCGACAAGTCCAGCAGTTGCAGGCTGAACTGCAAGCGGCCAAATCCCAGACTGCGGCCCCGGCGCCAGGCGGCGGTGGTTTCCTGTCGAGCATCTTCGGCGGCGGCAACTCGCGTCCGGCGCCGACCCAAAGCGCTCCGGCGTCCACCGGTGGCTGGCGTGAACCGGCTCCGCAGCAGAACTTCGGTGCGCCAGCGCCACAACAGAACTATGCCGCGCCGCCGAACTACGCCCAGCAAGCCGCTCCGGCCGCGGGCAGCAGCTTCCTCGGCGGCGCTCTGAAAACTGCCGCAGGAGTGGCCGGTGGCGTGATGCTGGCGCAGGGCATCAGCAGCCTGTTCCATCACAACCAGCAGCCCGAAGAAATCGTTGAAGTGATCAAGGAAGAGCCAGCGCAGGTGGCTGACCAGAGCGGCAACGACTGGGGCAATGACCAGCGTGTGGCCGATAACGGTTTCACTGGCAATGACCAGGGCGGATTTACCGACACTGATTACACCGACGACAGTTCGTCATTCTTCGATGACGACGATTCGTTCGTCTGACTAACGGTCAGGCACCAGGCAACACCGTTTCTGTGGCGAGGGAGCTTGCTCCCGCTGGACTGCGCAGCAGGCCCTTCTTTTAAAAGACAGGGTCGCTGCGCAACCCAGCGGGACGGTGCGACGATTCGACAAGCTCCCTCGCCACACTGCTTTTTACTGGCATACTGAGCGCCTTTTTCGGGCCTGGTGCCTGATTCCGCTTCGTGCGCTCGCGCGCTCACAGGAATTCCGGTGAAAAAAATCGCAGTGTTCGCCGACGTGCAGAACCTCTACTACACCGTGCGTCAGGCCTATGGTTGCCATTTCAACTACGCCGCGCTGTGGGCTGACATTAGCAAGCAAGGGCAGATCGTCGAGGCCTATGCCTATGCCATCGACCGTGGCGACAGCAAGCAGCAGCAGTTCCAGCAGATCCTGCGCAACCTCGGTTTCACCGTGAAGCTCAAACCCTATATCCAGCGCAGCGACGGCTCGGCCAAGGGCGACTGGGACGTGGGCATCACCCTCGACATCATGGACGCCGCCGACCACGTCGACGAAATCGTCCTCGCCTCCGGTGACGGCGACTTCGACATGCTGCTCGAACGCATCATCAGCAAGCACGGCGTACAGGCAGTGGCCTACGGCGTGCCGGGCCTGACCGCCAACTCGCTGATCCGCGCTGCCAGCCGTTATGTGCCAATTGAAGGCGCGCTGTTGCTCAAAAATTGATTTTTGTACGGAGTTGAACCCGGTTTGGAACGCATTGCAGTCATCGACTTTGAAACCACCGGCCTGTCGCCGAACAGCAGCTGTCGCGCCACGGAAATCGCCGTGGTCATGCTGGAAAACGGCCGTATCGTCGAGCGTTACCAGAGCCTGATGAACGCCGGCGTCCGCGTTCCAGCGTTCATCGAACAACTGACCGGCATCAGCAACGCCATGCTGCGCAGCGCGCCGCCGGCAGAGCGGGTGATGGAAGAGGTCAACGAATTCGTCGGCTGCACGCCACTGGTCGCACACAATGCCTCGTTCGACCAGAAGTTCTGGGACTTCGAGCTTGGACGGATCAAGCGCACCCGTCTGCAGAATTTCGCCTGTTCGTTGCTGCTGGCCCGGCGCCTGATGCCGGCTGCGCCGAATCACAAGCTCGGCACGCTCACCACGTTCGCTCGCCTGCCGCACACCGGCCAGGCGCACAGGGCGATGGCGGATGCCGAGATGGCGGCCAATCTGATGGCGCATCTGGCGCAGGAACTGCGGCACAAGCATGGGGTGCGTGAGCTGAATCACGACCTGCTGTGCAAACTGCAGAAAGTCCCCGCCGCGAAAGTCAGCGAACACCTGCTGCGCTACCGCTGATCCCGAATCCAACACAACATCCTTGTAGGAGTGAGCCTGCTCGCGATGGCGGTCTGTCATTCGACATTATCGGTGACTGACACACCGCTATCGCGAGCAGGCTCACTCCTACAGTGGGTTTGTGGTGGGCTGAATTATTTGCCGTTGCCTTCGATATGGCCGAGCGGCACGCGCTTCTCGATTGCGCTCGACAACACAATCGAGGTCTTGCTGAAGCCGAACTTCGCCACGCGATTGATCAATTCTTCCAGCTCCGTCATCGACGCCACTGCACCCTTCATCATCACGCACGGATCGCCCGTCACCCGAAAGCACTCGGTCAGCTGCGGGATTTTCACCAGTTCGTCGTAGACCTTCTGGCTGCCGTTCTGGTGCAGGCGCAATTCGATCATGCACTGGATCGGCAAACCGATTTTCGACAGGTCGATGTTCGCCTGATACCCGGTGATCACTCCGGCGGCTTCAAGCTTGGCCACGCGCTCGGCCACTGCCGGGGCGGACAGGTTCACTTTGCGCGCCAGATCGGCATAAGACGCGCGACCGTTTTCCAACAGGGCGCTGAGCAGCATGCGGTCGTATTTGTCCAAGGCCGGACTCCTGAAATTGCCAGACTTTCGAAATCGTGGTTTATCCCGTCGATCTCCGTTGTTTCAAAAGTGTACCGGCGCGATAAACAGGTTTTGTAGCTTATTTTTGCTCGCGGGCCTTTCTAGAATAATTCACACCCTGCCTCTGACTGTCGAGCTGCCCATGCCTGCCTTGCGCCGTTTTTCTCTGCCGCTGATCGCCGCGTTTTTTGCGCTGTACGTGATTTGGGGATCGACCTATCTGGTGATCCGCCTTGGCGTCGAATACTGGCCACCGCTGATGCTTGGCGGGGTGCGCTTCGTGATTGCCGGCAGCCTGATGTACGCCTTCCTGCGCTGGCGCGGGGCACCGGCGCCGACCTGGGCGCAGTGGAAAGCGGCGGGAATCATCGGGATCTTGCTGCTCAGCTTCGGTAACGGCGCGGTCAGCGTCGCCGAACACACGGGGGTGGCTTCCGGCGTGGCGGCACTGGCGGTGGCGACGGTGCCGTTGTTCACGTTGCTCTTCGGGTATTTCTGGGGCGCGCGCAATACTCGCCTGGAGTGGGCCGGGGTGGCGTTGGGGATTGTCGGCATCGCCATGCTCAACATGGGTTCCAACCTGCAATCGAGTCCGATGGGCGCGGCGCTGTTGATTTTTGCGGCGGCGACCTGGGCGTTCGGTTCGGTGTGGAGCAAGCACCTGCCGCTGCCGCAAGGGGCGATGGCCAGTGCCGTGGAGATGCTGGTGGGCGGGGTGGTGCTGTTGATCGGCAGCGCAGTGAGCGGCGAGCACCTGCAAGCCTTGCCACCGATGGAGGGCTGGCTGGCCCTGGGTTATCTGATCTTCTTCGGCTCGATCATCGCTTTCAATTCCTACATGTACCTGCTCAAACACGTGCGTCCGGCGGCGGCCACCAGCTATGCCTACGTCAACCCGGCGGTGGCGGTGTTGCTGGGGATCGTGTTTGTCGGCGAGACCATCGGCATGGAAGAGGCGCTGGCGATGCTGGTGATCATCAGTGCCGTGGTGCTGATCGGTCTGCCGCAGTGGCGGCGGCCGGCGCAGCCGCTCGTCGCGGAGCCACCGAAGACCGCCGTTCCAGCAGAACAGCGTGTGAATTAGGGTAAACTGCGCGCCATTGCACACTCGTGTCGCACAATTGCGCTG
The DNA here is from genome assembly GCF_058798255.1 of Pseudomonas sp. GW823-FHT01D03. Classification (NCBI taxonomy): domain Bacteria; kingdom Pseudomonadati; phylum Pseudomonadota; class Gammaproteobacteria; order Pseudomonadales; family Pseudomonadaceae; genus Pseudomonas; species Pseudomonas sp. GW823-FHT01D03. Next base: position 5,281,231 of record NZ_JBXAKK010000001.1, on the reverse strand, counting down.
AATTTTCCTACGGTACTCCCATGACTTTCGCCACCCTTGGCCTGATCGAACCCTTGCTGCGCTCCCTCGAGACGCTCGGCTACCAGACTCCAACGCCGGTTCAGGCGCAAGCCATTCCGGCCGTGCTGGCCGGTCGCGACCTGATGGCTGCGGCCCAGACCGGCACCGGCAAGACCGCCGGTTTCGCCTTGCCGCTGCTGCAGTTGCTGGCCATGGAAGGGCCGAAAGTCACCGCCAACTCGGTTCGCGCGCTGATTCTGGTGCCGACCCGCGAACTCGCCGAGCAGGTGCACGAATCCGTGCGCCAGTACGCCGAAAATCTGCCACTGCGCACTTATGCGGTGTACGGCGGCGTCAGCATCAACCCGCAAATGATGAAGCTGCGCGGCGGCGTCGATCTGCTGGTGGCGACCCCGGGCCGTCTGCTCGACCTGTTCCGTCAGAACGCGCTGAAATTCAATCAGTTGCAAACCCTGGTGCTCGACGAAGCCGACCGCATGCTCGACCTCGGCTTCTCCGAAGAGCTGGCGAACATCTACCGTGCGTTGCCGAAGAAGCGCCAGACGTTGTTGTTCTCCGCGACCTTTTCCGATGACATCCGACTGCTGGCCGGCCAGATGCTCAACGATCCGCTGAGTATTGAAGTCAGCCCGCGCAACGTCGCGGCCAACACCGTCAAACAGTGGGTGGTGACGGTAGACAAGAAGCGCAAGCCGGAACTGTTCGTGCACCTGATGCGCAAGAACAAGTGGAAGCAGGTGCTGGTGTTTGCCAAAACCCGCAATGGAGTGGACGCGCTGGTGGAAAAACTCCAGGGCCTCGGTGTGAACGCCGACGGTATCCACGGCGACAAACCGCAGGCGACCCGTCAGCGTGCGCTGGATCGTTTCAAACTCAGTGAAGTGCAGATTCTGGTGGCTACCGATGTCGCGGCCCGTGGTCTGGACATCGAAGACCTGCCGCTGGTGGTCAACTTCGACCTGCCGATCGTGGCCGAGGATTACATTCATCGCATTGGTCGTACTGGCCGTGCCGGTGCGACCGGTGAGGCGATTTCGCTGGTGTGTGCCGATGAAGTGAACATGCTCTCGGCGATCGAGATGCTCACGCGTCAGACCCTGAAGCGCCAGAACGAGCCGGACTTCGAACCTGAGCACCGCGTGCCGGATACCGATGCCAGCGGTCAGGTGATCAAGAAGCCGAAGAAACCGAAAAAGCCGAAAACGTCCGGCGGCGGTGGCGGCAAGCGCAATCTGGGCAAGTGGGTCGACAGTGGTGACACCCAGGCGCCGGAGCCGTCGATCAAGCCTGTGCGTAAAGTGCCGGTATTTAATACCGGGCCACGCAAGCGCAAGCCTTGATTTGATGCGCTGTCTGTAAAGGCGCCTTCGCGAGCAAGCCCGCTCCCACATTGGTCTCCAGTGAAATGCAGACCTTCTGTGGGAGCGGGCTTGCTCGCGAAGGGCGCGCCGCGGTCTTCAGCCCTTACTCTGTAACCACTCCAACATTGCCAATCCCGCCGCACGCCCGCTGGCAAAACACGCCGTCAGCAGATATCCGCCCGTTGGCGCCTCCCAATCCAGCATCTCGCCTGCACAAAACACCCCCGGCAACGCCTTGAGCATCAAGCGCTCATCCATCGCTTCAAACGTTACGCCACCGGCGCTACTGATGGCTTCATCCAGCGGCCGCGCTTTCACCAACGTCAGCGGCAACGCCTTGATCGCCCGCGCCAACAACGTCGGATCAGCGAAGGTTGCCGCGTCAGTCAATTCCCGCAACAACGCCGCTTTCACCCCATCAATCCCGACCTGACTGTGCAGATGCTTGGCCATCGAACGCGAGCCGCGCGGTTTGCTCAACGCTGCCTGCAATTTATCCACAGGTCGGCCGGGCAGCAGATCGATGTGCACCGTGGCTGAACCATGCGCGTTGATTGCCTCGCGAATCGGTGCCGACAGCGCATAGATCAGGCTGCCTTCGACCCCGGTTGCGGTGATCACGCATTCGCCCAAGCGTGGGATATCGTCGTTCAAACCGATGGCGACATTTTTCAGCGGTGCGCCGGCGAATTTGCTGACAAGCAATTCGCTCCAGGCCTGCACCTCGAATCCGCAATTGCTCGGCTGCAACGGCGCCAGTCCTACGCCTTTTTGCTCCAGGGGCAGCATCCACGCGCCATCCGAACCCAGGCGCGACCAACTGCCGCCGCCGAGGGCGAGCAGGGTGGCGTCGGGTTTGACGGTGATTTCGCCGTCGGGGCTGCTGATGCGCAGTGCACCGTGTTCATCCCAGCCGATCCAGCGATGACGGGTGTGGATAACCACGCCACTGTCGCGCAGGCGCTTGAGCCAGGCGCGAAGCAACGGCGCGGCTTTCATGTCGGTGGGAAATACCCGGCCGGAGCTGCCGATGAAGGTTTCGATACCCAGATCATGAATCCAGCGGCACAACGCATCGGCGTCGAAGCCGCGCAGCAGTGGCGCGATCTGCGGCGCGCGTTCGGCGTAGCGTGCGAGGAACGCCGGGTAAGGCTCGGAGTGGGTGATGTTCATGCCGCCAACCCCGGCCAGCAGGAACTTGCGCCCCACTGAGGGCATGCCGTCGTACAGATCAACGCGCACGCCGGCCTGGCTCAGCACTTCGGCGGCCATCAGGCCGGCGGGGCCACCGCCAATGATGGCGACGTGAGCGGGGAAGGGGGCGGAGGTCTGGGTCATGGCGTGCGCTGCGGTATGGCGGGATAAGGCGCGCATTCTAACAGCGCAGACCTTTGTAGGAGTGAGCCTGCTCGCGATGGCGGTTTATCAGGCGACATAAGTGCTGAATGTTGGTCCGCCATCGCGAGCAGGCTCACTCCTACAAAGAGATCGAGGTGAATTCAGTATGTGGTTAAAAAACAACCATCGTGCTGCAGGCCATGTTCGATATGGTCTGTAGTCCCTTTCGCTCAGGTTATCCACAGGCCGTTCCACAGCCATTGTGGGTAACGAAGCACAGCTTAGTGACAACCGTGTGACGTCCAGACCCGTTGTGCGCTGTGATGGAGGATGCCGTGGCGGCGGGCGAGGGCGTGGCGATCCTTGCTGTAGCCGCCGCCGATCACGCCGACTACCGGGATGTCGCGGCCCAGGCAATGGCGCATCACGCTTTCATCGCGGGCGGCGACGCCTTCGTCTGTCAGCTGCAGATAACCGAGGGCGTCGTCCTTGTGCACATCGACCCCGGCGTCGTACAGCACCAGGTCCGGTTGATACAGTGGCAGCAGGTAGTTGAGGGTGTCCTCCACCACCTGCAGATAGTCGCCATCGCCCATGCCTTTGGGCAACGGAATGTCCCAGTCGCTTTCGGCCTTGCGTGCAGGAAAATTCTTTTCGCAATGCAGGGAAACGGTGATCGCCTCCGGGGTGTCATGCAGGATCCGCGCGGTGCCATCGCCCTGATGCACGTCGCAATCGAAGATCAGCACCCGGTTCACCCGGCCGCTTTGCAACAGGTAATGGCTGATGATCGCCAGGTCGTTGAAAATGCAGAACCCGGCCGGGTAGTCGTAGTGGGCGTGATGGGTGCCGCCGGCGAGATGACAGGCCAGACCGTGCTCCAGGGCTTTTTCTGCCGCCAGAATCGAGCCGCCGACCGCCCGCACCGTGCGCTGCGCCAGGGCTTCGTTCCACGGCAGGCCGAGGCGCCGCTGGTCTTCGCGGGACAACTCGCCGCTCATGTAGCGTTCGATATAGCGACGGTCATGCGCCAGGGCAAGGATGTCGTTGGGGCAGATCTCGGGACGCAGCAGGTCGGCGTCGCGGGTCAGGCCGCTGTCGACCAGGTGATCGCGCAGCAAGCGGAACTTGTCCATTGGAAAGCGGTGATCCGCCGGAAACTCGGGGCTGTAGTCTTCGTGATAGATCAGCGGCAGTGGCATGGCGACTTCATGTAGGAACGATGGAAAGAGTGAAGGATCCTACCAGCGATGTAGACTTGCGGCATGGAAACGGAGGGGCACGATGGAGCCGATACTGCAACTGGAAAGTGCACGATTGCTGCTGCGCCAATGGCAGGACGAGGATTTGCCGGCATTTGCGGCGATGTGTGCCGATCCGCAGGTCATGCGTTACTTTCCACAGCCTTTGAGCCGTCTGGAAAGTGCATCGCTCATTGGGCGGGTGCGCGGACATTTTGCCGAACACGGTTTCGGATTATGGGCGCTGGAGCGCAAGGACAGCGGTGAGTTCATCGGTTTCACTGGCCTGGGTGTGGTCGGTTTCGATGCCCCGTTCACCCCGGCGGTGGAAATCGGCTGGCGTCTGGCCCGCGAGCATTGGGGCCTGGGCTATGCCAGTGAAGCGGCCTGGACCGCTCTGCGTTGCGGCTTTGACCGGTTATCGCTGAAGGAAATCGTGTCTTTCACCGCCCAGAGCAATCTGCCTTCGGAGAAAGTCATGCAGGCGATTGGCATGCATCACGATCCGGCCGATGATTTCGATCACCCCAAACTTGCCGTCGATCACCCGTTGCGTCGGCATCTGTTGTACCGCATCACCCGGGAGCAATGGCTGCAGACCTTGCATGGCTAAGCCGACACGGACGTTTACAATGGCGCGACAATGGCTCGCGCCAGAACCTGAATGGGCCGCCGCAGCCAAGACTGCGCGGCATAGCGTTGTGTGAGGAGAGTCTGAATGAGCCAAGTGTTGGAAGATCTGGTCGACCTGCTGACCCTGGAGCCGATCGAGGAAAACCTGTTCCGTGGCCGCAGCCAGGACTTGGGTTTCCGTCAGTTGTTCGGTGGCCAGGTGCTCGGTCAGTCGCTGTCGGCGGCCAGTCAGACGGTTGAAGAGGCGCGTCATGTGCATTCGATGCACGGCTATTTTTTGCGCCCGGGCGACGCGAAGTTGCCGGTGGTGTACTCGGTGGATCGCGTGCGTGACGGCGGCAGTTTCAGCACCCGGCGGGTCACGGCCATTCAGAAGGGGCACCCGATCTTTACCTGCAGCGCGTCGTTCCAGTATGACGAGGCAGGCTTCGAGCACCAGAGCCAGATGCCAGTGGTGGTCGGCCCGGAAAACCTGCCGTCGGAGCTGGAGCTGACCCAGCAACGCGCGCACCTGATCCCCGAGCACATGCGCGAAAAACTGCTGTGCCCGAAACCGATCGAAGTGCGCCCGGTCACTGAAAAAGACCCGTACAACCCGCAGCCCGCCGATCCGGTGAAGTATGTGTGGTTCCGTGCCGACGGTGCACTGGCCGACATTCCGGCGCTGCACAAATACCTGCTGGCCTACGCCTCGGACTTCGGTCTGCTGACCACCTCGATGCTGCCGCACGGCAAGTCGGTCTGGCAGAAAGACATGCAGGTCGCCAGCCTCGATCATGCGTTGTGGTTCCACAACGATCTGCGGGCCGATGACTGGTTGCTCTATGCGATGGACAGCCCGTGGGCCGGCAACTCCCGTGGATTCTCCCGTGGCAGCGTGTACAACCGCGCCGGGCAACTGGTGGCATCGGTGACCCAGGAAGGCCTGATTCGTCACCGCAAGGATTGGGCATGAGCCTGAGCGATGTGAAGCACTGGGTGTTCGACATGGACGGCACCCTGACCATCGCCGTGCATGACTTTGCGGCGATCCGCGTGGCGCTGGCAATTCCGCCCGAGGACGACATTCTCACCCATCTCGCGGCGCTGCCTGCTGATGAAGCCGCAGCGAAACACGCGTGGTTGCTGGAGCATGAGCGCGATCTGGCGCTGGGCTCGAAACCGGCGGCCGGTGCGGTGGAGCTAGTGCGCGACCTGCACGGGCGCGGCTATCGGCTTGGCATACTGACGCGCAATGCGCGCGAGCTGGCGCATGTGACGCTTGAAGCAATTGGCCTGTCCGACTGCTTCGCCGTGGATGATGTGTTGGGCCGTGACGAAGCACCGCCGAAGCCGCATCCCGGTGGCTTGCTGAAACTGGCCGAGGCCTGGAGCGTGCCGGCCAGCGAGATGGTGATGGTCGGTGATTACCGCTTCGATCTGGATTGCGGGCGGGCGGCCGGGGCGCGGACGGTGCTGGTGAATCTGCCGGACAACCCGTGGCCGGAACTGACGGATTGGCATGCGCAGGATTGTGTCGAGTTGCGGCGGATGCTTTTGGCCTGAGTTCTTTATTGTCTGATCTGGCCTCATCGCGAGCAGGCTCACTCCTACAATTGGAATGCGTTTCCCCTGTAGGAGTGAGCCTGCTCGCGATGGCGCCTCAACAGTCACCACAAGTCATTAATCAAACAGCGCTTTCAGCCCCTCCGGCGATGTCAACATCCCATCGCCGTTATGCCCGACCCCGGGCACTTCAACCAGCCGCTGATTGACCCCTTCCGGATGGCGGCGCAGCAGGTAGCCGAAAAACAGTTTGCCGCGTTCCAGCCGATACGCGCCTTGCGCCTCGGCGGCGCAACTCTTGTCCAGCGCCGGGTGCTGCGGGTCGGTGTCCTGCTGCCCCAGCAGATAAATCACCTCGCGTTTGATGTAACTGCTCTCAAGCTGCAACGGCGTTTGCCCACCGGCGTAGACCGGCATGTCTGCCAGCCCGTACTTCCAGCGATTGAATCCCGGACACTGTGCATGATCGAACGCCACCGGCCGTTGTTCGTTGAAATACGCGTACGACGACGGATTGGCCACCACGTACCGCAGGCGAATGCCGTTGGCCTTCAGCGCCGGTTGCTCCTTGGCCAGCAGGGCATAACGCTGCACCACTTGACCGCCACCGGAATGGCCGAAAATCACGATCTGCTGCACGTCCGGAAACTGCTTGCGGTCGCTGACCCGGGCGACGATTTCATCCAGCGCGGCGTAGGAACTCAGCGGATTCGGCCCTGTGGATAACCCGCCGCCCATCCATTCGTTGCCGTTCCAGCGCAGCAGGGTGTTGGGCAGGGAATACAGGGCGACGTCGCTTTCATTGAGAAACTGCGGCGCGATCACCAGCGTGTGCGCGGTTTGTCCGGCCAGTCCGGTGGCGCGCTCGGCACTCTTGCGATAGGTCTCGGCGTTGCGCAGACGACCGTGAATGACGATCAGCACCCGCTCGATTTTTTCCGGTGCCGGGCTGATGCCGACGGCCATTTCGCCGGCCTCGAATTGCAGGCGCCCGGGGCTGATGGCATCGACGCCTGCCGCGTGCGCATTGCCGCCGATGATCAGTAAAGCCAGAAGCCATTTGCGCATTTACAGGTTTTTCGCCGCGAAGGTATCGCACTGGCCGACCTGGCCCTGGGCGAAACCGGTTTTGAACCAGCGCACCCTTTGCGCCGACGTGCCATGGGTAAACGAGTCCGGCACCACACGGCCCTGACCCTGTTGTTGCAGGCGATCATCACCGATGGCGTTGGCCGCGTTCAAGGCTTCTTCGATATCGCCCGGTTCCAGCCAGTTCAAACGCTTCTGCGCGTTGTAGGCCCAGACGCCGGCGAGGCAGTCGGCCTGCAGTTCCTGACGCACCAGCAAACCGCCGTCGCCTTCCATCTGCCGACCTTGCTGACGAGCCGTCTGAATCTTCGCCGAGACGCCGAGCAGCGTCTGCACATGGTGGCCGACTTCATGCGCGATCACGTAGGCCTGGGCGAAGTCGCCGGCGGCCTTGAAGCGCTGGGCCATTTCCTGGAAGAACGCCATGTCCAGATAGACTTTCTGATCCGCCGGGCAATAGAACGGGCCGGTGGCAGAAGTCGCCAGGCCGCAGGCGGAGTTCACGCGGTTGCTGAACAGCACCAGGGTCGGATCCTTATATTGGCGCCCGGCCTGCTGGAAAATCGCACCCCAGGTGTCTTCGGTATCGCCGAGGATCGAACGCACGAATTCGGCCTGCTGGTCGTTGACCGGTGGCGCCTGACGGGTTTGCGTCGAGGCCGGTGCCGATTGTTCGGTCATTTGCCCGGTGAGCTGGCCGAGGATCTGCAACGGATCCTGCCCGGTGATCCAGCCGATGCCGACGATCAGCAGGATCGCCCCCAGGCTCAGGCCTTTGCCGCCACCGAACCGCATGCCACCACCGCCGCCGCTATCATCGCCACGGGCATCGACGACGTTGTCACTGCGTCGGCCTTTTTTCCATAGCATGTGGGAATCCTCTTTTCTGTTCGTGGTGATGAGTGTTGCTGGTGTGGGAGTGTGGCGCCAGTCCGGTCGTCCGTCTATTGGCGTACACGCAAACAGGCCCGGCCTCGGGTGACGAGGGCGGGCCTGTTATTGACGAGCGTGTGGGCGACTAATTCAATCCGTTGGCGGATTTCTCTCGGCGCGCTGTGCGTCAGCGATCGAAGGCGTCCCACACCGGGGCGAAATCCGGGCTGACCTGACGCTGATTCTTCGGCAGGGCGGCGATCAGCGCGCGGTCTTCAGCGTCCAGTTCAACCTGCAGCGAAGCCAGGTTCGCCAGTTGATTGGCGCGGCTACTGGCTTTGGGAATCGCCGCGACGTTGGGCTGATCCAGCAGCCATTTCAACGCCACCTGAGTCGGCAGCACGCCGTGTTTTTCCGCGATCTGCTGAATCTGTGGAATCTCCGAGACTTTGTTACGCGCCAATGGCGTGTAGGCCGTCAGTGCCAGATCGTGTTGGCGCGCGTAGTCGAGCAGGGCGTTCTGGCCGAGGAGGACGTGGTACTCGACCTGAATGGCTGACAGCGCAATTCCATATTCCTCGACGACTGTGCGCAGCAGCGGCAGCGGAAAATTCGCCACACCGATGTTGCGTGCCAGACCCTGTTCCTTGAACGAGGCCAACGTGTCGAGAGTGCGCGGCAGATCCCAATCGGTACTCGGCCAGTGGATCATGAACAGGTCGACGTACTCGCTGCACAAAGCCTTGAGGCTTCGTTCCATCGAGTGGCGCATGGCGTCGGGTTGCAACTGGTCCCACCAGACCTTGGTGGTGACATGAATCTGCTCGCGGGGTGTCGGTGTGTTCGCCAATGCTTGTCCGACCGCGTCTTCGTTGTTGTAGGCCGCTGCCGTGTCGATGTGCCGGTAGCCGAGTTCCAGGGCCTGCTCGACGGCACGGGTGCATTCGTCGCCGAGCATCGGCCAGGTGCCGAGGCCGAGTTTCGGCATGTTCAAACCCTGGGCGTTAACGATGTGCTGCATGGTCGATCTCCTGTTCGAAAGCAGTGATGCCGGCGATATGCCGGGCGGCGATGTAGCCGAAAGTCAGCGCGGGGCCAAGGTTGATTCCACCCGCCGGATAGTGCCCGCCCATGATGCTGGCCATGTCGCCACCGGCGGCATAGAGCCCGGCGATGGGCCGGGCATGGGCATCGAGCACTTGCGCATGCGGGTTGACCTTGAGCCCGGCAAAGGTGCCGAAGCAGCCCGGTTGGACTTTCACGGCATAGAACGGGCCGGCCTCTATTGGGGCAACGCAAGGGTTGGGAAGGTTCGCCGGATCGCCCTGTTTGCGGTTGTAGGACGTGGAACCGCGCCCGAACAACGGGTCTTCGCCAAGGCGAGCCTGCAGGTTGTAGTGATCCACCGTGTGACGTAATCCGCTCGGGTCGATGCCGCAGGCGCTGGCCAATTCTTCCACGGTGTTGCCGGTTTTCAGATAGCCGCTGCGGATAAACCCGGACACCGGAACGGGAAATGGCCGCGACATGCCCAGACCATATCGCCGTTGAAAGGCGCGGCTGCAGATCAGCCACGAGGCGACTTCTTCGCCTTCAGGGGTGGCGGCAACCATGGCGCTGACGTAGTCGTAGTAACCGTTGGCTTCGTTGACGAAGCGCTGGCCGTTGCGCAGTACGCCGATGATTCCCGGTTTGCCGCGTTCGATGATGTGCGGGAAATGGCCGATGCTGCCGTCGGCATGCGGCACTTGCGAGACCGGCGCCCAGGCCACGGGCGACGCCAGGTCGGTGTTGACCGTGGCGCCGACGCTTTCGCCCAGGCGCAGGCCGTCGCCGTTCACCGCCAGCGGTGGCAGTGCCCAGTGTTCATGACCCGTGGGCGTGCGCGGAAACAACGCCCTGCGCCGTTCGACGTCGTTGGCGAATCCGCCGGCGGCCAGCACCACGGCTTTGCGTGCATGAATGCGGATCGGGCCTTTGGCGCTGTTGACCAGCGCCCCACAAACCCCTGCTTCATCGCGCAGCAGTTCGGTCACGGGTGCCGACTCCCATAACAAAACGCCAAGGTCCTCGGCGGACTTCGCCAGCCTTGCGACCAGCGCCACTCCGTTGACCAATTGCATGGCCCGGCCGTGTAGCGCGAGATCCAGCAGATGTCGGGTAAAGCGACGGGTTACGTGCCACGCGGCTTTCAATGATCGGCTGAGATTGAGGAACGCCGAAAGGTCGGCGCCGGCCATGATCGGCATGCCCATGAAGGACGTTTCGCGCATTGTTGTACGCAGGCGCCTGAGCAGGCGTCCGACTTTTCGTCCGTCGTAAGGCGCCGCGATGACCGAGCGACCGCCCGTGCCCGCGCCGGGCGTATCGCCATGAATGTCGGCAATGGCGTTGCCGTCGGCAAATTGCAGAGCAGTGTGCTGTTCGAAAAACGCCACCATGTGCGGCCCGGCAGTGAGGAAAGCGTCGACCATTGCCGGGTTGTAATGCTCGCCGAGTTCATGGCGCAGGTACGTGCGCGGTTGCTCGACGTCTTCGACGATGCCGGCGCGCCGAGCCAGCGGATTGCACGGCACCCATGCCCAGCCGCCGGACCACGCAGTAGCACCACCGAACACCGGATCTTTTTCAACCACGATGACCTTCAGTCCGTGCCACGCGGCAGTGACCGCGGTGGATAAACCGGCGGCACCGGAGCCGACGACCAGAACGTCGCAGTCGATTTCGGGAAGTTCGGCAGGCATCAGGCAAAGCTCCGCAGCTGGGTTTTATTGGAATTAGGTTCCAGAAATTAACCAATGATGTGCAGTTGCAACAAGGCATGGTTCAGTAAAGTGGGCGGTTATCGCACAGCTAGTTCCGGATTTCGCTTTGTCTCGGATGTCTTCTAGAATCGGCAAAATTTCACTTGGACCTTCCCATGGCCGGCAGTCAGATCGAACGGGTTTTCAGCGTGCTGGAAAGCCTCACCAGTGAGCCGCGCGGGCTGCCGATGCAGACCTTGGCCGAGCAACTGGACATCCCGAAAAGTGCCACTCACCGGATGCTCGCAGAGCTGATTCGCCTGGGCTACGTGCGGCAGAATGCCGACACTTTGCGCTATCACCTGTCGACCAAACTGGTGGCGATGGGGTTTCAGTACCTGTCGGGCAGCGGTGCCGACATCGTGCAACCGGTGCTGGATCGACTGGCTCAGGAAACCGGCGAACTGGTGCGCCTGGGGGTGATCGATGGCGAGCGCCAGACCTGGATCGCCAAGGCGCAGGGCGCACGGACGGGCCTGCGTTATGATCCAGACATGGGCCGCGACGCGCCGTTGTTCTACACCGCTTCCGGGCACGCCTGGCTGGCCTGCATGAGCGACGCCGAAGCGTTGTCGCTGGTTGAACGCCAGGGCGCGGAAGTGCCGGTGGGCGTCGGGCCGAATGCGCCGCGCTCCAATATCGAACTGCTGGAGCGCTTACGGCTGGCGCGGGAGCAGGGTTATGCCTGTGTCGAGGAAAGTTCGGCGGTGGGCACCTCGGCGATTGCCGCGGTGGTCAAGCATCCCGTTGACGGGCGGGTGATCGGTGTACTGAGCATTGCCGGGCCAAGCGCGCGGATGCCCGGCGCGCGGCTGCACGAATTGGCGCCTTTGCTGGTGACGTTCGCCGAGGAATTGTCGGCGGCGAGTCTGGCGTCCGAATTGTTCGTCTGACCGATCCCTTGTAGGAGCTGCCGAAGGCTGCGATCTTTTGACTTTGTTTTCAATATCAAGATCAAAAGATCGCAGCCTGCGGCAGCTCCTACAGGTTGAGCGTCAAGTACAAAGTTGTGCGGTGTCCGCACGGTTTTCCCACCACTGGGTGTTGGATTGTGGAACGTGGTTCTAAATTGTTGCTGGAGTGACATTTCCAACAACAATCACAAGAGGATCGCACCTTGACTTCGCCCCTTCATATCGCCCTGATCGGCGCTGGCAACATGGGCCAGCAGCATTACCAGCACCTGCAAACCCTCGATGAAGCCCGGTTGTGCGCAGTGGCCGATCCCGGCCCGCAGGCTCCCGCGCTGGCGGCGCAGTGGGGCGTGGCGTATTTCGCTGATCATCGGCAGATGCTGGAGCAGGTGCGGCCCGATGCGGTGATCGTGGCCAATCCGAATAATCAGCACGTCAGCACGGCGCTGGATTGCCTCGCTGCCGGGGTTGCGGTGCTGCTGGAGAAACCGCTCGGCGTGCACCTGGATGAGGTGAGTGAGTTAGTGGCGGCAGTCAAACGCAGTGGCGTGCCGGTGCTGGTCGGCCATCATCGGCGGCACAATCCGTTGATCGTGCGTGCCCACCAATTGCTGCGCAGCGGCGCGCTCGGGCGGCTGACCACGGTTACCGCGCTGTTCCAGCTACGCAAACCCGACCGATATTTCGAGGTCCCGTGGCGCCGTGAACCGGGCGCGGGCCTGTTGCTGACCAATCTGATTCACGACCTCGATCTGCTGCGTCACCTGTGCGGTGAAGTGCAGTCGGTGCAGGCCGTCGCCGACAACGCGGTGCGTGGGTTTGCCAACGAAGACAGCGTCGCTGTGTTACTGCAATTTGCCGACGGTGCACTGGGCACGCTGAGCGGTTCCGATGCGGTTGCCGCGCCGTGGAGTTGGGAGCTGAACTCCGGGGAGAACCCGGTCTATCCGCGTCAGGACGATCAGCCGTGTTATCTGCTGGCGGGAACCGCCGGGGCGCTGAGCATTCCGCAACTCAAGCGCTGGCATTACGCTGCCGATCAAGTCGATGCCGGCTGGCACGAAGCGCTGATCGCGCAGCAAGAACAGTGTGAGGCCGGGGACGCGTTGCGGTTGCAGCTGCAGCATTTTGTGCAGGTCGCGCGGCGTGAGGTCGAGCCCTTGGTCAGTGCCGCCGATGCCGCGCGAACCCTGGCGCTGGTCGAGGCGATACGTGAGGCGGCGGCCAGCGGTCGTGCCTGTTCCCCGGCAGCGGTCGAGGCTTGAACATGAACGAACGAATTCTTTCTCTGGCCAGTCTCACCGTACTCGAGTTGTCACCGCCGCAAATGGTCGAGGTGGCGGCGCGTGCCGGTTACAGCCATGTCGGCCTGCGCCTGGAGCCGGCGACGCCTGAGGAATATCACTTTCCATTGGTGGCCGATGGCGGCTTACGGCGTCAGACGTTGGCGCGTTTGCGCGACACTGGCATCGCTGTGCTCGATGTGGAAATCCTGCGCCTGAAACCGCAAACCGTGGTCGCCGATTTCGAGAGGCTGCTGGCCGTCGGCGCGGAGTTCGGCGCCAGTGAATTACTGGTCGCCGGCAATGATCCTGACGAGCATCGGCTGACCGACAACTTTGCGGCGTTGTGTGATCTGGCGGCGCCTTACGGTTTGCATCCGCATCTGGAGTTCATGCCCTGGACCGATGCGCGCAACCTCGAGCAGGCGTTGCGCATCGTTGCCAATGCCGAGCGGGAAAACGCCGCGGTGCTGGTCGATGCCTTTCATTTCGACCGCTCGGGTTCACGGCTGGAGGATCTGGCCAGCGTTGCGCCCGCGCGCCTGCGTTATGCGCAATTGTGCGATGTGGCGGGACCGCGACCGGCGGACATGGCCGAGATCTTGCGTCAGGCGCGCAATGAGCGGCGGTTTCCCGGCGAGGGCGATTGCGACCTGCACGGTTTGTTGCGCAGTCTGCCAGCTAATATTCCACTGAGCCTGGAGATCCCCACGATAAAACTGCTGGAGCAGGGCGTAAGCGGATTGCAACGAGCGCAGATGGCGCTCGACAGGACGCGGGAATTGTTGGCGCAGTTGTAAGTCAGTTTTTGTGGCGGGGCGCCAGCGTCCTCGCCACTGTTTATTTTTCCTTCAGAGATATCCAATGACCGTCAGCACCCCGCTCTCCGGTGTCAACCAACCCTTCAAGGGGATCTTGCTGATTGTCGTGGCGACTTTCCTGTTTTCCAGCCACGACGCGCTGTCGAAATACCTCTCGGGTTTCTACCCGATCGTCATGGTGGTGTGGGCGCGGTATCTGGTGCACACCTTGCTGATGGCGGGAATTTTCCTGCCGCAATCAGGGCTGCGCGTGCTGCGCACCAAACGACCTTTATGGCAGTTGGCGCGGGCGTTGTGCCTGCTCGGCACCAGTCTGTTTTTCACCACGGCGCTGCTGTACATCCCGCTGGCCGAGGCCACCGCGGTCAACTTTCTCGCGCCGGTGCTGGTGACGGCGCTGTCGGTGCCGTTGCTCAAGGAACGGGTGACGCGCGGGCAGTGGATTGCGGTGATCTGTGGATTCATCGGCGTGCTGATCATCGTTCACCCGGGCGGTGAATTGTTCACCCCGGCGGTGCTGCTGCCGTTCTGCTCGGCGTTGTTTTTCTGCTTCTATCAACTGCTGACGCGCAAGCTCAGTGAGGTCGACAGTCCGACCACCAGCAACTTTTTCGCCGGTCTGTGCAACACGCTGGTGATGAGTGCGCTGGTGCCGTTCTTCTGGCAAGTGCCGACCTTGTCTCACGCCGTGTTGATGCTGGCGCTGGGCAGCTGCGGAATGACCGCGCACCTGTTTCTGACCCAGGCGTTCCGCCACGCAGCACCAGCGTTGCTGGCGCCGTTCGGCTACTGCCAGATCGTGTTTGCCGGGCTGTTGGGGTGGGTGGTGTTCAATCACACGCCGAGTCTGTTGACGGTGATCGGCATTGCGGTGATCTGTTGCAGCGGCTTGGCGGCGGCATGGCAACAGAGCCGCAGGTGAGAGAGATACATAACCCTGTGGGAGCGGGCTTGCTCGCGAAGGCGGTGGATCAGTCAACATCAATGTTGAATGTCAGTCCGCTTTCGCGAGCAAGCCCGCTCCCACAGGGGGGAGGGGGTGCAGGCAGGTTATTCGGTGACGTCTGGAATCTTGCGCGGCGCCATGAAGTACATCCAGGTCAGCGCCAGGAAGTACATCGCCGGGATCAGGGTGAACAGCACCGTGTAGTTGTTATTGGTGACGGTCAGGATGTGGCCGACGATCTGGGTCATGAACATCCCGCCGATCGCTGCGCACATGCCGCCGAAGCCGAACACCGTGCTCATCATGTGCTTGGGCGTGTAGTCCATCACCAGGCTCCAGATGTTCGCAGTCCAGGCCTGATGCGCACCGATCGCCAGGGAGATCGCCGCGACAGCGACCCACAGATTGCTCGAACCGGCCGCCATGACCACGCCGATGATGCAGCAGGCGAACAGGAACATCGACAGCAGCCGCGCCTTGATCGGGTTCATGCCGCGACCGATCAGGAACGAAGACAGAATGCCGCCGCCGACACTGCCGAAGTCGGCCGTCACGTAGATGATGATCAACGGAATACCCATTTGGGTGACGTTGATGCCCAGGTTGTATTGCTGATTGAGAAACGGCGGCAGCCAATACAGGTAGAACCAGAACACCGGCGCCGTCAGCGAATAGGCGAGGGCGAACGCCCAGGTGCCGCGCATGCGCAGGATTCGCGAGAACGGTACGCGGGCCTGTTCCGGTTCGACTTCCTGCTGGATGTAGTCGAGTTCGGATTTTTTCACCCGTGGATGGTCTTCCGGGTTGAAGTATTTCAGGCCCCAGAACAGCAGCCAGATCCCGCCGAGTGCCGACATGCACAGGAACGCCGCCTGCCAGCCCCACACGTGAAGAATCAGCGGCAGCAGCATCGGCGTGAACATGGCGCCGACGTTGGTCCCGGCGTTGAAGATGCCGGTGGCCACTGCGCGTTCACCGGCGGGGAACCACAGGCGTGTGGTTTTCACGCAGGCCGGGTAGTTGGCCGCTTCGGTCAGGCCGAGGATGAACCTGCAGACCATGAAGCCGACGGCCGACGTCGCCAGGCCGTGGGCGCCAGTGGCCAGGCTCCAGAGCAGCACTGCGCAGAAGAACACGCGCTTGACGCCGACGCGGTCGATCAAGCGTCCCTGCAGGACGAAGCCGATCGCGTAGCCGACCTGGAACCAGAAGTTGATGTTGGCGTAATCCATCGCCGTCCAGCTCATTTCCTTGGCGAGGATCGGCTGCATGACGCCGAGGGCGGCGCGGTCGATGTAGTTCAGGGTCGTGGCGAAAAACACCAGCGCCAGCATGCCCCAACGGGTCTTGCCGACAGCCATGGCGCCGCGGATCTTGTCGCCGATGCCACCCGTGGCAGTGCTCATGGCCGGAGCCATGCGGGAAGTCTGTGAAGGAATCATTGTTCCACCCGTTTTTGAATTTGTTATGTGGTGTTGTTTGCACGCACTGCGACCGAAGGTTCATTTCCGGACTCAATGTGACGTCGATGGTGGGCAGTGGACGAAAAATCGTCAATTCGCCGAAACGCCATAGTGTTCGATAATCGCACGCAAAACTAACCGGCTGGTACACTTTAAATTGCTGCTGAAGACGATGCAGCCAATAATTTCCTCACGATAAAAAACGTACCTCTGTAGGAGCTGCCGAAGGCTGCGATCTTTGTTTGTGAAGATCAAAGGATCGCAGCCTTCGGCAGCTCCTACAGGGACGCGTGACAAGACGATCCCCATCGGGAGTAGAAACATGCAGCGTTCCATTGCCACCGTTTCCCTGAGCGGCACCCTGCCGGAAAAGCTCGAAGCCATTGCCGCCGCCGGGTTCGACGGCGTCGAGATCTTCGAGAACGATCTTCTGTATTACGACGGCAGTCCGCGGGAAATCAGGCAGATGTGTGCTGACCTGGGGATCGCCATCACCCTGTTCCAGCCGTTCCGCGATTTCGAAGGCTGCCGCCGTGATCGGCTGGCGCGCAATCTGGAACGGGCCGAGCGCAAATTCGACCTGATGCAGGAACTGGGCACCGATCTGGTGCTGGTCTGCAGCAACGCCTCGGCGGACAGCGTCGGCGACCGGCAGATTCTGGTCGATGACCTGCGGCTGTTGGCCGAACATGCAGGCGCTCGCGGGTTGCGCATCGGCTATGAAGCGCTGGCCTGGGGCCGTCACGTCAATACTTATCAACAGGTCTGGGACATCGTGCGCCAGGCCGATCACCCGGCGCTCGGCGTGCTGCTCGACAGCTTTCACACCTTGTCGTTGAAAGGCGATCCAAGCGCGATCGCCGACATTCCCGGCGACAAGATCTTCTTTGTGCAAATGGCCGACGCGCCGATACTCGCCATGGACGTCTTGGAGTGGAGCCGGCATTTCCGCTGTTTCCCGGGGCAGGGCGAATTCGATCTGCCGGGGTTCCTCGCGCCAATCATCCAGAGCGGTTACACCGGGCCGTTGTCGCTGGAAGTTTTCAACGATGGCTTCCGCGCCGCACCACCACGGGCGAATGCCGCTGATGGTCTGCGTTCGTTGCTGTATCTGGAAGAGAAAACCCGTCAGCGCCTGGAACAGCAAACAACGCCGGTGGCCAACCGCGACATCCTCTTCGAAACGCCGCAGGCCAGCGAGTACAACGGCATCGAGTTTCTTGAGTTCGCCGTCGATGAAAGCCTCGGCGCCAAATTGAGCAACTGGCTGGAGCGTCTGGGCTTCGTCAAGGCCGGGCAGCACCGCTCCAAGAGCGTGAGCCTGTTGCGCCAGGGCGATATCAACCTGATCCTCAACGCCGAACCGTATTCGTTCGGCCACAGTTTTTTCGAGGCCCACGGCCCGTCGCTGTGTGCCACCGCTGTGCGGGTCAAGGACAGCGCCAGCGCCCTGGCCCGAGCCGTTGCCTATAAGGGCCAGCCCTATCGCGGACTGGTCGGCCCCAATGAACTGGAACTGGCCGCGGTGCGTGCACCGGATGGCAGCCTGATTTATCTGGTGGATGAGGCGGCGGACGTCTATGGCACCGACTTCAATCTGCTGCCGAATGCTCAGGCCCGTGGCGGCCTCAAGCGCATCGATCATATGGCCATGGCGCTGCCGGCCGACAGCCTCGACAGTTGGGTGCTGTTCTACAAGAGCCTGCTGGATTTCGAGGCCGACGATGAAGTGGTACTGCCCGATCCGTACGGTCTGGTGAAGAGCCGGGCGCTGAGAAGTCGCGACAGTTCGATCCGCTTGCCGCTGAATATCTCGGAGAACCGCAACACTGCGATCTCTCACGCACTGTCGAGTTATCGCGGCTCCGGTGTGCATCACATCGCCTTCGATTGTGATGACATCTTCGCCGAAGTCAGCCGCGCCAAAGAAGCTGGCGTTCCGTTGCTGGATATCCCGCTCAACTATTACGACGACCTCGCTGCGCGCTTCGATTTCGACGACGAATTCCTCAGCGAGCTGGCGTACTACAACGTGCTCTACGACCGTGACGCACAGGGCGGAGAGCTGTTCCACGTGTACACCGAGCCGTTCGAGGGACGCTTTTTCTTCGAGATCATCCAGCGTAAAAACGGTTACGCCGGTTACGGTGCGGCGAACGTCGCGGTCCGTCTGGCGGCGATGGCCAAATCACGCAGCGGTGCGGCGCGCCAGGCGAAGTTGTAGGAATTTCGTAAACGCGGGATTAAACACGAGCCGCGTGGCTTCCTTCACTGTGCAGCGCGGCCCATAATCGCCAACCTGTGCAGTGATGGCCGTGAGCCCGCAATGACAATGACTTCAGAACTCCCCGCAGCCCCCGTCGCATCTGGCATCGAGCCGCGCAAGAGTCGCAAGAACAACCCGGAAAAGACCCGCGAGAATATCCTGCAGGAGGCGATCGTCGAGTTCGTCCAGCAGGGTTTGTCGGGTGCTCGCGTCGATGCGATCGCCGAGCGTATCCATACCTCCAAACGCATGATCTATTACTACTTCGGCAGTAAGGAGCAGCTGTACGTCGAAGTGCTGGAGAAGCTTTACGGCGACATCCGCACCACCGAAAACCGCCTGCACCTGGCCGAGTTGCCGCCGGTGGTGGCGATCCGCCGACTGGTGGAGTTCACCTTTGATCACCACGACCGCAACGTCGATTTCGTGCGCATTGTCTGTATCGAAAATATCCACAACGCCGAGTTCGTGAAGCGTTCGGACACGATCAAGGCGATGAACAATACGATCCTCGATTCACTGGGCGAGATTTTGCGTCGCGGTGCCGAGGAGGGTGTGTTCCGCGCCGGGCTGGACGCGCTGGATGTGCACTTGCTGATCAGTTCGTTCTGTTTCTACCGCGTCTCGAACCGCCATACGTTCGGTGAGATTTTTCAGATCGACCTGCCGGACGAAAGCATCAAGCAGCGTCATCGCGAGATGATCTGCGAGTCGGTGTTGCGCTACTTGCAGCCGTGACACCTACCCATTGTGGGAGCGGGCTTGCTCGCGAAGGCGGCGTGTCAGCCTATACATCTGGCGCCTGACACACCGCTTTCGCGAGCAAGCCCGCTCCCACAGGTTCCATATTGAGCTTCAGCCATTCATGCTTTGAAAATGCGCGAGCATGCGCTGCGCATCCGGCACCACGTCGCTGAACAACTCAAACGCCTTCACCGCTTGAAACACTGCCATGTTGCCGCCGTCCAGCGTGCGGCAACCGAGGGCGCGGGCGTTGCGCAGCAGTTCGGTTTCCAGCGGGAAGTAAACGATCTCCGCGACCCACAACTCCTTGCGCAGCAGCTCCACTGGCACTGGCATCCCCGGCAGTTTGGCCATGCCCATCGGCGTGGTGTTCACCAGACCATCGGCCTGGTTCAGCGAGCCCGGCAGATCGCGCCCGGCGAACGCTCGGCCTGAGCCGAAATGCTGGTTGAGGTTGTTCGCCAGGCTCTCGGCACGCTCGCGGTCGACATCGAAAATGCTCAGTTGCTGTACGCCTTCGCTCAACAGCGCGTGGGCCACTGCCGCTCCCGCACCGCCGGCGCCCATCTGGACTACACGCTGACGGGCGACATCCTGCAAGCCGCGACGAAAACCTTCGGCAAAACCCAGGCAATCAGTGTTGTGGCCGATGCGTTTGCCGTCCTTGAGCACCACGGTGTTGACCGCGCCGATGCCGCGGGCTTCCGGCGACAGCTCATCGAGCAGCGGGATGATCGCCTGCTTGCACGGGAAAGTGATGTTCAGGCCGGTGTAGTTCATCCGCTCGGCCGCCTGCAGCAAGTCGGGCAGGGCGTTGCTGTCCAGATGCAACTGATCGAGGTCGATCAGCCGATACAGGTAACGCAGGCCTTGGGCATCGCCTTCGTGTTCATGCAGTGCCGGCGTGCGCGAGGCCTGAATGCCGGCGCCGATCAGGCCAGCCAGTATTACCGGTTTACGGGTCATGCTGCGCGCCCCTTCAGTCGCTGACTGAAATGTTCCAGGGCCAGACGATAGCCATGACTGCCGAAGCCGCACATCACTGCCGTGGCGATGGCCGAGACGAACGAGTGATGGCGGAACGGCTCACGCGCATGCACGTTGGACAGGTGCACTTCGATCACCGGCAACTCACTGGCCACCAGCGCGTCGCGGATCGCCACCGAGGTGTGCGTCCACGCCGCCGGGTTGATCACGATCCCGGCGCAACGACCGCGTGCCGCGTGAATCCAGTCGAGCAATTCGCCTTCGTGATTGGTCTGGCGAAACTCCACGGCCAGGCCGAATTCTTCGGCGGCGCGGCCGCACAGAGCAGAAATATCAGCCAGTGTTTCGTGACCGTAGGTTGCCGGTTCACGGGTGCCGAGCAGGTTCAGGTTCGGGCCGTTGAGCACCAGAACGATAGGGGGCATGGGGGCAAACTCCACTTATTGTTTTTGGCTTTGGCCGAGTGTTTCAGCCTGTGGAGGTAAAATGTACCAGATGGTTACCATGGTCAATTGAACGGCGTTGCGTCCGACGTTTTATGTTCGGTGATCGCACAGATCAAGAAACTGCACCCACAAAAAAGCCGTCAATCACGACGGCTTTTTTGTATTGGGCATTCGCCATCAACGCCGAGTCAGCAACACCCCGGACTCCATGTGATGCGTCCACGGGAACTGGTCGAACATCGCGCAGCGGGTGATGCGGTGCGTGTCGTGCAGTTGGGCGATGTTGGCCGCGAGGGTTTCCGGGTTGCAGGAGATGTACAGGATGTTGTCGAAGCGCCGGGTCAGCTCGCAGGTGTCCGGGTCCATGCCGGCGCGCGGCGGGTCGACGAACACGCTGCCGAACTCGTAGCTCTTCAGGTCGATGCCTTGCAGGCGACGGAACGGGCGCACTTCGTTCAGCGCTTCGGTCAGCTCTTCGGCGGACAGGCGCACCAGCGTGACGTTATCCACAGCGTTTTCGCTGAGGTTGCTCAGTGCCGCGTTGACCGAGGTCTTGCTGATTTCGGTGGCCAGCACTTTGCGCACGCGGGTGGCGAGCGGCAGGGTGAAGTTGCCGTTGCCGCAGTACAGCTCCAGCAGGTCGTCAGTGCGATCACCCAATGCTTCATATGCCCAGTTGAGCATTTTCTGGTTCACCGTGCCGTTGGGCTGGGTGAACGCGCCTTCCGGCTGACGGTAGCTGAAAGTGCGACCGCCAACGTCGAGTTTCTCCACCACGTAATCGTGGCCGATGACTTCGCGCTTGCCCTTGGAACGCCCGATGACGCTGACGTTGAGATCAGCCGCCAACTTCGACGCGGCCGCATGCCAGTGCTCGTCCAGCGGACGGTGATAACACAGGGTGATCATCGCATCGCCGGCCAGGGTGGTCAGGAACTCCACCTGGAACAGCTTGTGGCTCAGCGCCGAGCTGGCCTGCCATGCCGCCTTGAGCTGCGGCATCAACTGGTTGATGCGCAGGCTGGCAATCGGAAACTCTTCGATCAGGATCGGCGTGCGTTTGTCGTCCTGGGAGAACATCGCGTAGTGCCGCTCACCGGCCTCGCGCCACAGGCGAAATTCCGCGCGCAGGCGGAAGTTCTGCAGGGGCGAATCGAACACGGTCGGCTCTGGTGCATCGAACGGGGCCAGCAGGTCACGCAAACGCGTGACCTTGTCTTCGAGCTGAGTGGCGTAGGCCTGGGAATCGAAAGTCATGCGTTGAACCAACCCAACTTGATCACGAACAGAATCGACAGGATCACCAGCGCCGGGTTCAGCTCACGGGCGCGGCCCGACAGCAGCTTGATCACGGTCCAGGAGATGAAACCGAAAGCGATGCCGTTGGCGATCGAGTAAGTGAACGGCATCGCCAGCGCGGTGACCACGACCGGTGCGGCAACGGTGATGTCTTCCCAGTCTATTTCCGCCAGGCCGGAAGTCATCAGCACGGCGACGAACAGCAACGCCGGTGCGGTGGCGAAGGCTGGCACGCTGGCCGCCAGTGGCGAGAAGAACAGCGCCAACAGGAACAGGATCGCCACGACGATCGCCGTCAGACCGGTCCGCCCGCCAGCGCTCACGCCGGCAGCGGATTCGATGTAGCTGGTGGTGGTCGAAGTACCCAGCAGCGAGCCGGCCATCGCCGCGGTGCTGTCGGCGATCAGTGCCCGGCCCATTTTCGGCATGTGGCCGTCCTTGCCCATCAGGCCGGCGCGTTTGGCGACGCCGATCAGGGTGCCGGAGTTGTCGAACAGGTCGACGAACAGGAAGGCGAAAATCACGCTGACCAGACCGATGTCCAGCGCGCCCTTGATGTCCAGTTGCATGAAGGTCGGGGCCAGCGAAGGTGGCATCGAGGTCACGCCGCCGAACGGGGTGAAGCCCATGGCGATGGAAATGATGGTCACTGCCAGAATGCCGATCAGCACTGCGCCGCGCACTTTCAGCGCTTCGAGGGCGACGATCAGGGCGAAGCCGAGGGTGGCGAGAATCGGCGCCGGGGCTTTCAGGTCACCGAGGCCGACCATGGTCGCCGGGTTGCTGACCACGATGCCCGCGTTGTGCAGGGCGATCAGCGCCAGGAACAGGCCGATACCGGCGGCAATCGCCGAGCGCAGCGGCAGCGGGATGCTGTTGATGATCCATTCGCGGATGCGGAAGATCGACAGCAGGAAGAAGCACACCGCCGAGATGAACACCGCGCCCAGCGCCACTTGCCAGGTGTGGCCCATGTGCAAGACCACGGTGTAAGTGAAGAAGGCGTTCAGGCCCATGCCCGGAGCAAGCGCGATCGGGTAGTTGGCGATCAGGCCCATGATGGTCGAGCCGATGGCGGCTGCCAGACAGGTGGCGACGAACACCGCGCCCTTGTCCATGCCGGTCTCGCCGAGAATGCTCGGGTTGACGAACAGAATGTAGGCCATGGCCAGGAAGGTCGTGACGCCCGCCAGAATCTCGGTACGCACGTTGGTGTTGTGTGCCTTGAGTTGAAACAGCCTTTCCAGCATGTCTGCTCCCCGTGGCGCGCGCGGCGCCGTGAATGTATCGACCTCAACAGCAAAGCACAGACCGTCGCAAGCGCCTGGGATTTTGTGGTGGGCCGGAAAAAGCCGCGCATCATACCAGCAGCGTGAGGAATATGGCGGTTGTTGGTGCCGAACGTCGTCGAAGTTTTGCCACAAGGCCAACTGCGCCATACTGCGCGCTGAATTTTTCGGGGAAACGCGATCACATGGACAAGCGCTGGATGAAGGCTTTCTGGGTAATGGCAGGGCTGATGGCCGGGTCGACGGCGGCGCTGGCAGCCTCCGCACCACCGTTGACGCAGGTGAAAGTGATCAAGGTTCAGTCGCCCGCCTGCGGGCTGGAAGACATCGGTGACGGACAGACCCAGACTCAATGCAATCACGCCGGGCCGAGCATCAAGGTGTACGTACTGGAAGTCGGCTATGGCCAGAACCAGCCACACGCCACGCTGGACGGCTTTGAAGTCAACGGCACCCGGGCGCCGGTGTGCGCTTTTGATAACGGCAATCTGACCGAGTGCACGCCCGGCAGCAACACCGTCGGCTCACTGTATACCTTTGATCTGGCGGGCAAGCAGGAAGGCACCTTCACCTTCAGTAACACCTCGATCAACGCGCCACGCAACACGATGTCGACCCAGCTTTACATCAAGTAACGGCGGTCATCGAACAGGCAGGGCAAAGCTGACTACGCTTTAAAGATCACTCAGCGGATGGCGCCCATGACCTTTAGAGCCCTGATTACCCTCGCCGAGGGCATCGATGATCTGCAAAGCGTAACCCTGATCGACGTGCTGCGCCGCGCCGGCGTTGAAGTCGTGGCGGCCAGTATCGAGGGCCGGCGCATGCTGACCTGCGCCCGCGGCACACGCCTGACGGCGGACGGCATGTTGATTGATGTGCTGGCGCAGACCTTCGATCTGATTGTCCTGCCCGGTGGTGCCATCGGCGCCCAGCACCTCGCGGCGCATCAGCCGTTGCAACAATTGCTCAAGGACCAGGCGAGCGCGGGTCGCCTGTTCGCCGCCATCGCCGAAGCCCCGGCCATCGCCCTGCAAGCCTCCGGCGTATTACGCCAACGACGCATGACCTGCCTGCCGAGTGCCAGCCATCAATTGTCAGGCTGTACGTTTGTTGATCACCCGGTGGTGGTCGACGGCAACTGCATCACCGCCCAAGGCTCCGGTGGCGCACTGGCGTTTGCCCTGACGCTGGTGGAGCAGCTTGGTGGCAAGGCATTGCGGGCGAAATTGGGGGGGGAGATGTTGGTTTGATGGCTTCAGGCGTGGGCAGCGATAGGCGTAATGGCTGGTTGCTCCCGATGCTCTGCTTGCCACAGATCGTAATCGGTTTGAACGCCTAGCCACACACGCGCCTTGCCAATGCCTGCTCGCTCCAGCCGTACCGCCAGATCCGGGCTGATCGGTGCATGGCCGTGCAATACGCGGGAAAGGTGAGGGCGGGCGAAGCCCAGATGTCTGGCCAACTCACTCACGCTGATGCCTAACTCTGGCAAGACATCCATGAGCAGAGTTTCACCGGGATGTGGCGGGTTGTGCATGGGCATGAGCCTGCCTCCTGTCAGTGGTAGTCCAGATAATCGACCAATTCGATGTCCGAACCGACAAAACGAAAGATAACCCGCCAGTTGCCTGAAACACTGAGCGGCCAGTATTCGGACAGTTCACCCTTCAGTGGATGCAGACGCCAACCCGGCAAATCAAGATCTGCGGGAAGTGCTGCGCGGTCCATGAATTGCAGCATGCGCGCCAGTCGTTTTGCGTGATCGGCGCGAATTCCGCGGGTCGAACCTGTTTCATAGAAGCCACGAAGGCCTTTGTGCTGAAAGGATTTGATCATGGCGGCGAGTGTAAGGCGATACATTACACTCTGTGCGGTATCTATGTACCGCACCTTTTCGATCAATTTGTGCTTGGCCTTTTGATTTCGCTGATGTGCCTCAGACCTTCGCCTCTTCCACCGGCACATGCATCCGGTCGCGGTTGGCCAGGGTCGGGAACAGTTTGATCCAGGTCCCGGTGACCACCAGCGTGCCGATTCCGCCCATCACCACAGCCGGGACAGTGCCGAACCAGTGCGCGGTGAGGCCGGATTCGAATTCGCCCAGCTGGTTCGAGGCGCCGATGAACAGGCCGTTCACCGCGCTGACCCGGCCACGCATTTCGTCCGGGGTTTCCAGTTGAACGAAGGACGCGCGGATCACCATGCTGATCATGTCCGCCGCGCCGAGCACCACCAGCACCGCCAGCGAGAACCAGAACGAGGTCGACAGGCCGAAGGCGATGGTTGCCACGCCGAATACGCCGACCGCCGTGAACATCACCCGACCGACGTTGCGCTCGACGGCAAATCGCGCGAGGAACAGCGACATCCCCAGTGCGCCGACCGCCGGTGCCGAACGCAGCAGACCCAGGCCCCACGGCCCGGTGAGCAGGATGTCCTTGGCGAACACCGGCAGCAACGCCGTAGCGCCACCTAGTAACACCGCGAACAGATCCAGCGAAATCGCCCCGAGAATATCCGGGCGGCTGCGAATGAAGCGGATGCCCGCCAGCAAAGAATCCAGGGTGGCTTTGCCTTTGTTCAGCGGCGTTTGTCGGGCGGGCAGGTTGAGCATCAAGGTGCAGGCGATGACGTAGAGCAGGACCGTCGGGCCATAGACCCAGACGCTGCCGAACGCGTAAAGCAAGCCACCGAGGGCCGGGGCGACAATGGTGGCTGACTGTTGAGCCGATTGCGCTGCAGCGACCGCCCGTGGAAACAGGGCGCTGGGCACGATGCTCGGCAGCAGCGCCTGGGTCGTCGGCATTTCGAAGGAGCGCGCCGCACCGAGCAGGAAGGCGAGGATAAAGATCATTTCCCGGGTGACGTGGTCGGTCGCACTGCCGATGGCCAGCGCCAGGGCGATCAACGCCTGCAACGACTGACAGATCGCAGCGACACGGCGTCGGTCATAACGGTCAGCGACATGCCCGGTGTGCAGCATGAACAGCACCCGTGGCGCGAACTCGACCAGGCCGACCAGGCCCAGGTCGAGCACGTTGCCGGTCAACTGGTACAGATTCCAGCCGATCGCCACCGTGAGCATCTGAAAGCCACTGGCGGTGAAAATCCGGGCGAACCAGAACGCGAGAAACGGACGATGGTGACGTAACAGCAGGGGCTCTTGGCTGGGCATCTGAAGGCAGGTCTGGCTCGAAGGGGAACGGCGAGATTATCACCAGTCTGTAACAGGAAGTTGCTATGACAGAAAATTTAGTTAGCCAGACATCGATTATCCGGATACCCCGTTCTCTGTAGCGAGGGAGCTTGCTCCCGCCGGGTCGCGAAGCGGCCCCGACCCAGCACAATCCTGCTTTCAGGCAAACGCTGGAAAACCTTTTTACGCCTGCTGCGCAGCCGAGCGGGAGCAAGCTCCCTCGCCACGGAGGGTTTCCTGGCTCTGGGACATCTGTTTCAGAGCATTGCCCAGGCAATGAGGCAACTTGTCACGCGGCAAACGACCACGCCGTTCTTCGTCGGAAATGGGACTACTCTTTTAACGTTGCTTGATCCAGATCAAGACCCTCCCGGGCCGTGCTCTGGTGGCCCGTTGGCCAGACTCCCTGCGTTGCGATGGCTGTTAAAAAAGAACGAATCAGAATTCGCCGCACTCCATATCCGTGGGGGCAGTAGGCAGGGGCCACAAGCCCCGATGCCGGTATTACCTGACAGAGGAAGACTTATGTTCGGTTTAGAGGCACTCGATCTCGCCCGAATTCAGTTCGCGTTCACCATCTCGTTCCACATCCTGTTCCCGGCCATCACCATTGGTCTGGCGAGTTACCTGGCGGTGCTTGAAGGGTTGTGGTTGAAAACCCATAACGACACTTACCGGGATCTTTACCACTTCTGGTCGAAGATCTTTGCCGTCAACTTCGGCATGGGTGTGGTCTCCGGTCTGGTCATGGCCTACCAGTTCGGCACCAACTGGAGCCGTTTTTCGGACTTCGCCGGTTCCGTCACCGGGCCGTTGCTGACCTACGAGGTGCTCACGGCATTCTTTCTCGAGGCCGGTTTCCTCGGGGTGATGCTGTTCGGCTGGAACAAAGTCGGACGCAAACTGCACTTCTTCTCCACGGTGATGGTGGCGATCGGCACGCTGATCTCGACATTCTGGATTCTCGCTTCCAACAGCTGGATGCAGACGCCGCAAGGCTTCGAGATCGTCAACGGTCAAGTGATCCCGACCGACTGGCTGGCGATCATCTTCAACCCGTCGTTCCCGTATCGCCTGATGCACATGGCGACCGCTGCGTTCGTCGCCACGGCCTTCTTCGTCGGTTCGTCGGCGGCCTGGCACCTGCTGCGCGGCAAGGACAACCCGGCGATCCGCACCATGCTGTCGATGGCAATGTGGATGGCGCTGATCGTGGCGCCGATCCAGGCGGTCATTGGCGACTTCCATGGCCTCAATACGCTTGAGCACCAGCCAGCGAAAATCGCTGCGATCGAAGGCCACTGGGAAAACAATGGCAACGAAGCGACGCCGTTGATCCTGTTCGGCTGGCCGGACATGAAGGAAGAGAAAACCAAGTTCGCCGTGGAGATCCCGTACCTCGGCAGCCTGATCCTGACTCACTCGCTGGACAAGCAAGTGCCGGCGCTCAAGGAGTTCCCGCCTGAAGACCGGCCGAATTCGACCATCGTGTTCTGGTCGTTCCGGATCATGGTCGGTCTCGGCTTCCTGATGATCTTCACCGGTCTGTGGAGCCTGTGGCTGCGCAAGCGCGATTCGCTCTACACCTCGCGGCCGTTCCTGTATCTGGCGTTGTGGATGGGGCCGTCCGGCCTGATCGCGATCCTCGCTGGCTGGTTCACCACTGAAATCGGTCGGCAGCCGTGGGTGGTCTACGGGCTGATGCGCACGGCGGACGCTTCGTCCAATCACAGCTTCATGCAGATGAGCATCACCCTGATCATGTTCGTCGTGGTGTATTTCGCGCTGTTCGGTGCGGGCCTTGGTTACATGATGCGCCTGGTGCGCAAAGGGCCGAAGATCAGCGAGGGCACAGAAACGCCAGACGGCGGTCCAGGCAAGAAACGCACACCGGCCCGTCCGTTGTCCGCTGCCGACGATTCGGCCGATGCCGATCACGGCGACGACGTTCGCCTGACCAAGGAGATTTGAATCATGGGTATTGATCTTCCGCTGATCTGGGCCGTGATCATCATCTTCGGCATCATGATGTACGTGGTCATGGACGGCTTCGATCTGGGGATCGGGATTCTCTTCCCGTTCATTCCCGGCAAGACCGACCGTGATGTGATGATGAACACCGTTGCCCCGGTATGGGACGGCAATGAAACCTGGCTGGTACTGGGCGGCGCGGCGTTGTTCGGCGCGTTCCCGCTGGCCTATTCGGTGGTGCTGTCGGCGCTGTACCTGCCGTTGATCTTCATGCTGATCGGCCTGATTTTCCGCGGCGTGGCGTTCGAGTTCCGCTTCAAGGCCAAGGACGACAAGCGTCACCTGTGGGACAAGGCGTTCATCGGCGGCTCGGTGGCGGCGACGTTCTTCCAGGGCGTGGCACTCGGGGCCTTCATCGACGGTTTGCCGGTGGTCAATCGGCAATACGCCGGCGGTTCACTGGACTGGCTGACACCGTTCACCCTGTTCTGCGGTGCCGCGCTGGTGGTTGCCTATGCCTTGCTCGGCTGCACCTGGCTGATCATGAAGACCGAAGGCAAGTTGCAGGAACAGATGCACAACCTGGCACGGCCGCTGGCGTTCGTGCTGCTGGCGGTGATCGGCATCGTCAGTCTGTGGACGCCGCTGTCTCACCCCGAGATCGCGACACGCTGGTTCAGCATGCCGAATCTGTTCTGGTTCATGCCGGTGCCGATTCTGGTGCTGGTGACACTGTACGGGCTGATCCGCGCGGTGGCGCGCAATGCCAACTACATGCCGTTTTTGCTGACCCTGGTGCTGATTTTCCTCGGCTACAGCGGCCTGGGCATCAGCCTGTGGCCGAATATCGTGCCGCCGTCGATCTCAATCTGGGACGCCGCCGCACCGCCGCAGAGCCAGGGCTTCATGCTGGTCGGTACGCTGTTCATCATCCCGTTCATCCTGGGTTACACCTTCTGGAGCTACTACGTGTTCCGCGGCAAGGTCACCCATGAAGACGGTTACCACTGATCTGCGGCTCTGCTCACCCTGAGGGAGCAAACCTGCTCGCGGTGGCGTCCTCAGCGACGTCACCGCCCAAGAGGAACGATGCAATGAACGGCAAACATTCCCTGCGCGAAATTGAAGAAGCCGAAAAAAAGCCGTTGTGGCAGCGGCTCGGCTGGTTGGCCCTGATCTGGATCGGTAGCGTCGGCGCGCTGTTCATTGCCGCCAGCCTGATGCGCCTGTTCATGAACGCGGCCGGCCTGACCACGCACTGAAACATCCCGTCCCGTTGCCCTTGGCACGGTTTTATGACCCTCTGTACCGCGGAGGGTTTTTTTTGCCTGATGCTTTACTTGCGGGCTTTGAGAATCACGAATTTCGGTGTGGCTGCCACTTGCTCGACGCCACGGAACAGCCGCGCCAGCTTGCTGTGATAACCCAGGTGCCGGTTGCCGACGATATACAACGCACCGCCGACCACCAGCGCCTCGCGGGCCTGCTGGAACATGCGCCAGGCGAGGAAATCGCCGACCACCTGTTGTTGATGGAACGGCGGATTGCACAGCACCACGTCCAGCGATTGCGGTTCCTGTCCGGCCAGACCATCGCCGGCGCGCACGAGCACTTCGCGCTCGCCCAGCGCGGCGCGCCAGTTCTCGGCGGCCGATTGCACGGCCATGAACGATTCGTCGACCAGCGTGTAATGCGCATCAGGGTTGTGCAGGGCGCTGGCGATGGCCAGTACGCCGTTACCGCAGCCGAGGTCGGCGACGCGGGCGCTGCCGAGGTTCCTGGGCAGGTGCGGGAGAAAGGCCCGGGTGCCGATGTCCAGACCTTCACGGCAGAACACGTTGGCGTGGTTGAGCAATTCGATGGCTGGCTCGTCAAGCTGATAGCGCGAAGGGTAGGGCGAGGTTGCCGGGACTTTGGACTCAGGCGTTGCGATCAACAGGCGAGCTTTCTTCACCGCCAGTGACGCCTGTACCGGACCGATGTAACGCTCCAGCAGATCGCCGGCAGCGCGCGGCAGGTGCTTGACCATGGCCGCAGCTACCACTTCAGCGCTGGGTGCCAGTTGCCCTTGCAGGCGAATCAGTTGTTCTTCCAGCAGCGCGAGCGTCTTGGGGACGCGGATCAGCACCTTGTCGAACGGCCCGACCAACGGCTCACTCGCCGCAATGCCGCGCACGGCATCGAACGGCAGGCCGTTACGCACCAGATTCTTTTCCAGGCCCTGGAACGCCAGATACGAATCGCCGCTGCTGATGACCTGAACCTTGCCCGCCAGACTCGTAGCCAAAGCCCCGAAGCTGTCGTTGAGTACCAGTACCCGGGTGTCTGCCGTCGGTTGCTGCGCAGCCAGATGATTGAGCAGGTATTCGTCAGCCGCATCGAACGCTTGCAGAGGTTCATTCTGCTGCTCGGGCTGGCGGATCAGGTCGAGTTGGGCAAAGGGCGTTTCGAGCAAGGGCATGGTACGGGAACTCTGGTTGATCAACGGGTGGCCCGCGGCCCAGGGTGTCGCGCAGCGGAACCGTCCGAGTGAAATACAACGTCAAGGTTCACGTCATCACTCAGGAAGGTCGCAAATGGTACGTTTTTTTCCGTTGAAATACTCGCAGCTTTTAGCGCGCAGGCATGTCGAGAAGGCCGCAACTCTTGGCGGCAATGACCGCAGAAATCTTGTTGCAGACGTTGAGTTTGAGAATCACGTTTTGCACGTGGTAATTCACGGTCCGCTCGCTCAGGCAGAGGATCCTGGCAATCTCATAGGCCGTCTTGCCGAGCGCCGAGAGCTTGAGCACTTCCAGTTCTCGCGGTGAAAGGCGCGGGGGCGCGGGCTTTTTGGCCGGTTTGGGCAAGGTTTTGGCGAACAGGTCACTGAGGTGGCTGGTCGCGTAAAACATATAGCCAAAATGCTCGTACAACTCGAGCGGACTTAATGGACCGTTTTTCCTCGCAAGGCTCAGGGTGCTGCACAGCCCGCTCTCTTCATGGTGGAACGACTGTGACCAACCGTGTCGCAATCCATGTTTCTGTTGCGCGTCCCACAGCGACAGGCTTTGGGAAAACACGTTTTCAGTCCAGACAATCGGCAGCATTGAATGACTGCAGTGTGCTATTACCGGGTCGATTTTACTGTAGTTTTGCCTTTCATAAAGTTGATTCCACTCCCTCGGATAGTTATTGATTTGCAAGGCTTTGAAGTCAGCGTTCCGATTGTTTGATGTCATTGAGATGGCACAAAAATTGAAGCCAATATTTTGAGCGAATCGCAGCAAGATCGGATAAGCGGTCTCTATTTCTCTTGCGAAAGTCAGTTGCTTTAATTGCGACTCCTTCCACATTTCCATCACTCACTCTCCATGAGTCGTCCGTAGGGTGCTTGTCTGGATCCAATCGGATCCTGCACGCAACCGAGTGTAGGACAGGTCTTACAGATAACGTTGAATTTTTTTGCTCTTGGAGGGGGCGGTTAGTTGCTGGAAAGGTTATTAGTCATCAGTAACGCGTTGTATTTAACCTGTCATTCAATGGCGCTTTGAATAACGCTGTATTAACGGCATTTGCGTTTACTTCTCATTTTTTTCGCGCTGTCTGAATGGTAAATCACTACAAAAACAGTGGTGTTTATGCTCCGGGTTTGCGCGAGACTGTCAGGGTCTTATCTGTGGAGTGCCCCCATGACAGTCAGCGCAGAGAAATTTACTGCCCAGACCTTGCTCGACGTGCAGCCCTTGACCCCCAGCCTGTTTACCCTGCGCACCACGCGCGATACGGGTTTCAGGTTTCGCGCAGGACAATTCGCGCGTCTGGGAGTGACCAAGGCTGATGGCAGCACGGTCTGGCGTGCCTACTCGATGGTCTCTTCACCCTTCGACGAGTTTCTCGAGTTCTTCTCCATCGTGGTGCCGGGTGGCGAATTCACCAGTGAGCTGAGCCGGTTGCAGATCGGCGATACCCTGCTGGTGGAGCGCCAGGCCTTTGGTTACCTGACGCTGGATCGGTTTGTCGACGGCCGGGATTTGTGGCTGTTATCCACCGGGACCGGGCTTGCGCCGTTTCTGTCGATTCTGCAGGACTTCGAAGTGTGGGAGCGTTTTGAGCGGATCATTCTGGTGTACAGCGTGCGTGAGGCGCGGGAACTGGCCTATCAGCCTTTGATTGCAGAACTGTCCAGGCGTGATTACTTGGCTGAACATGCGCATAAACTGCGGTTTATCCCCACGGTTACCCGCGAACAATTGCCGGACGCCTTGCACGGTCGCATCACCACGATGATTGAAAACGGCGAGCTGGAACGTGAAGCTGGCGTTGAACTGACCCCCGAGCACTCGCGCGTCATGCTCTGCGGCAATCCGCAGATGATCGACGACACTCGAGCGCTGCTGAAGAAACGCCATATGAGCCTGAGCCTGACGCGGCGGCCGGGGCAGGTGGCGGTGGAAAACTACTGGTAAAAAAACGGCGCCATCAGGCGCCGTTTTCAGTCATGAAGCAGTCAAGGCTGGTTGTTCTGGGCCTTGAGCAGATCGCGGATCTCGCCGAGCAACTCTTCTTCCTTGGTCGGAACCGGTGGCAGGGAAGGGGCCACGGCTTCTTCGCGTTTCAGGCGGTTGATGGCTTTGACACCCATGAAAATCGCGAAAGCAACGATCATGAAATCCAGAACACTCTGGATGAATTTACCGTAAGCCAGTACCACGGCAGGGGCGTTGCCCTCGGCGGCTTTTAGCGTGATGGCCAGATCACTGAAGTCCACCCCTCCGATCAACAGGCCGATTGGCGGCATGATCACGTCGCCGACAAACGACGAAACAATTTTGCCGAAGGCGGCACCGATGATGATACCGACGGCCATGTCGACCACATTGCCTTTGACCGCGAAGGCCTTGAACTCACTTAGCACGCCCATAGGTTATTTCCTTGTTACAGATGAGGTTGGTGTACGCAGTGTAAATCAGCAAACGCGTCCTGCGCGAAACACCTTCTTACAATGCCCGTTTTTATCGACCGATAAATCCGCGTTTAGTTTGCAAAGTGCCACTAATCGCGCGCGAAATACGCCGTAACACGCTGATCGGGAAGCCAAAATTTTCAATCGTCGGGTTACGAACTTTCTATTTATGTTCGCGGACTTAGCCCTCTAGCCTCTGGTTGGCGCACCTGGATGCGCCCAAAAGAACCAGAGGAACCTGATATGAATTCCACCCTTGGACTGGGGGCTTTTCCCCATCGCCGTACGCTCGGCGTACTCACCGCCAGCCTGTTGACCTTCTCCGTGCATGCCGCGCCCCTGACCCGGGATAACGGTGCAGCGGTGGGCGACAATCAGAACTCGCAAACCGCCGGCGCCAACGGCCCGGTGCTGCTGCAAGACGTGCAACTGATCCAGAAACTCCAGCGTTTCGACCGTGAGCGCATTCCCGAGCGTGTGGTGCATGCCCGCGGTACCGGTGCCCATGGCACGTTCACCGTGACCAACGACCTCAGCGATCTGAGCAAGGCCAAGGTGTTCGCTGCCGGGCAGGTGACGCCTGTGTTCGTGCGCTTCTCCGCGGTGGTACACGGTAACCACTCCCCGGAAACCCTGCGCGATCCACGGGGTTTTGCCACCAAGTTTTACACCGCTGATGGCAACTGGGACCTGGTCGGCAACAACTTCCCGACCTTCTTCATTCGCGACGCGATCAAGTTTCCGGACATGGTCCATGCGTTCAAACCCGATCCACGCACCAACCTTGACGATGACTCGCGTCGTTTCGACTTCTTCTCCCACGTGCCGGAAGCCACTCGCACGCTGACCGAGCTGTATTCCAACTCGGGTACTCCAGCCAGTTATCGGGAAATGGATGGTAATGGTGTGCATGCCTACAAGTTGGTTAACGCCAAAGGCGAAGTACACTATGTGAAGTTTCACTGGAAGAGTTTGCAGGGCATCAAAAACCTGACACCTGAACAAGTCGAAAAAGTTCAGGGCAAGGATTACAGTCATATGACTAATGATCTGGTCAGTCATATCAACAAGGGTGATTTCCCGAAATGGGACTTGTACATCCAAGTACTGAATCCGCAAGATTTGTCCAAGTTTGATTTCGATCCATTGGACGCCACCAAGATCTGGCCGAATGTTCCCGAGCGAAAAGTTGGACAAATGGTGTTGAACCGTAATCCAGCCAATGTGTTCCAGGAAACCGAACAAGTTGCGATGGCCCCGGCCAATGTTGTTCCGGGAATCGAGCCTTCGGAAGATCGTCTGTTGCAAGGTCGAGTGTTTTCTTATGCCGATACGCAGATGTACCGCTTGGGTGCCAATGCCCTGCAACTGCCGATCAATGCGCCAAAAGTTGCCGTCAACAATGGCAATCAGGACGGTGCGATGAACTTCGGTGCCACGGCGTCAGGCGTGAACTATCAGCCGAGTCGCCTGCAACCGCGTGACGAGCCGCAAAGCGCGCGTTACAGCCAGCTGGCACTGTCGGGCAGCACCCAGCAGGCGAAGATTCAGCGTGAGGAGAACTTCAAACAGGCCGGTGATCTGTATCGCTCGTTCAGTCAGCAGGAGCGTCAGGACCTGATCGCCAGCTTCGGCGGTTCGCTGGCGACCACCGATGACGAGAGCAAGCACATCATCCTGTCCTTCCTTTATAAGGCCGATCCGGAGTACGGCACTGGTGTGACCAAAGTGGCCAAGGGTGACCTGAGCCGGGTCAAGGCGCTGGCAGCGAAACTGGTCGACTGATCTCGACGCCATGCAGAGCGGGGCCTGACTCAGGCCCCGCTCTGCCCAAGGAGAGCGTTTATGCGTGCCTTTCTTTTACTGTTGCTCGTTTGCCTGTCCTTCTCAGCGCTGGCCGGGCAAAGCCCTGAGGCGATCAAGGCGCAGTTGCAGGATTACTATTTCGATGCCGCCCGGCGTGGCGATGTGCCGATGCTCGAGACCTTTATCGAATCCGGTTACTCCCTCGATACTCGCGACAGCAAGGGCTACACCGCGTTGATTCTGGCGGCGTATCACGGCCAGGGCGCGGCAGTTGACCGGTTACTGGCGGCAGGCGCTGATGCCTGCGCGCAGGACCAGCGCGGCAACACGGCGCTGATGGGCGCGATTTTCAAAGGCGAAATCCAGATCGCCCGCCGCCTGATGGCCACCGATTGCAGCCCCGATCAGCGTAACGGCGCAGGCCAGACAGCGGCGATGTACGCCGGGTTGTTCAAGCGCGTTGAACTGCTCGACGCACTCAAGGCCAAGGGCGCCGACCTCAATGCCGAGGATCCGCTGGGCAACAGCGCCGCGCGTCTGGCCAACGGCGAAATCCGCACCGCCGTGCCGCGCTGAGCGGTGGCTGCGTTATCATCGCGGTTTTTGCCGGGGGATCCAGATGGCCAAGGCCAAGCGCATGTACGGCTGCACCGAGTGCGGCGCAACCTTTCCCAAATGGGCAGGCCAGTGCGGCGAGTGCGGCGCCTGGAACACCCTGACCGAAACCATGATCGAGAGCGGTGGCGCCACGGCGCCCACCGGACGTACCGGCTGGGCCGGGCAGCAAGCGCAGATCAAGACCCTGGCCGAAGTCAGCATCGAGGAGATTCCGCGCTTCTCCACCGCCTCCGGTGAGCTGGATCGGGTTTTGGGCGGCGGTCTGGTCGACGGTTCGGTGGTGCTGATCGGTGGTGACCCGGGCATCGGCAAGTCGACGATTCTGTTACAGACCCTGTGCAACCTCGCCAAGAGCATGCCCGCGCTGTACGTCACCGGCGAAGAATCCCAGCAACAAGTGGCCATGCGTGCCCGCCGTCTGGGGTTGCCCCAGGATCAACTGCGGGTGATGACCGAAACCTGCATCGAAACCATCATCGCCACCGCTCGCCAGGAAAAGCCCAAGGTGATGGTGATCGACTCGATCCAGACGATTTTCACCGAACAATTGCAGTCGGCCCCCGGCGGCGTGTCGCAGGTACGCGAGAGCGCGGCGCTGCTGGTGCGTTATGCCAAGCAGAGCGGCACGGCGATTTTTCTCGTTGGTCACGTTACCAAGGAAGGCGCGCTCGCCGGCCCGCGGGTGCTGGAGCACATGGTCGATACCGTGCTGTATTTCGAAGGCGAGTCCGATGGCCGTTTGCGATTGCTGCGGGCGGTGAAAAATCGTTTCGGTGCGGTCAACGAACTCGGCGTGTTCGGTATGACCGACAAGGGCTTGAAAGAAGTCTCCAACCCGTCGGCGATTTTTCTCACCCGAGCTCAGGAAGAAGTCCCGGGCAGTGTGGTGATGGCCACCTGGGAAGGCACCCGGCCGATGCTGGTGGAAGTGCAGGCGCTGGTCGATGACAGTCATCTGGCCAATCCACGGCGGGTGACGTTGGGGCTGGATCAGAACCGTCTGGCGATGCTGCTGGCGGTTTTGCATCGCCATGGCGGCATTCCGACCCACGATCAGGACGTGTTCCTCAACGTGGTCGGCGGGGTGAAGGTGTTGGAGACAGCATCGGATCTGGCGTTGATGGCGGCGGTGATGTCGAGCCTGCGCAACCGGCCATTGCCGCATGATCTGCTGGTGTTTGGTGAAGTGGGCTTGTCCGGCGAAGTGCGTCCGGTGCCGAGTGGGCAGGAGCGCCTGAAGGAAGCGGCCAAGCATGGCTTCAAACGGGCGATCGTGCCCAAGGGCAATGCGCCGAAGGAGGCGCCGCCGGGCCTGCAGATCATTGCCGTGACCCGTTTGGAGCAGGCGCTCGACGCACTGTTCGAATAATCTTTCAGATACGTCGCATACCCTGTGGGAGCGGGCTTGCCCGCGAAAGCGGTGTGTCAGTCGAAATCAATGTTGACTGACACGGCCTCTTCGCGGGCAAGCCCGCTCCCACAGGGATTTGTGGTGGTTTCTAGATTTCGATCAGGGCGCCCAGTTCGCGCTCCAACTCCTGCGGATCGCCCAGGTTGAACTCGATCAATCGCCGCAAACGCTCGATCGACTCC
Source organism: Pseudomonas sp. GW823-FHT01D03 (assembly GCF_058798255.1). NCBI lineage: Bacteria > Pseudomonadati > Pseudomonadota > Gammaproteobacteria > Pseudomonadales > Pseudomonadaceae > Pseudomonas > Pseudomonas sp. GW823-FHT01D03. The sequence goes on along the minus strand of NZ_JBXAKK010000001.1, from coordinate 5,243,736 downwards.
AGACCGATATGCCGGCAGACAAACCCCAACTGGCCATTTTCTTCATGGGTCAGACGCACATCCATCTCGATATCGACATCGTCGCTCAGATGAATGTCGACGAAAAAATCCTCTTCCCGATCGCCCAGCCAAGGCTCCGGCCGTTCGATCAACAGCCCCTTCAGCGACAGGTCGATCAGTTTCACCGGCCAGATATATTCACCTTGGCGCAACTCGGTTCTGGCATCGAACGCAATACGTTTGAAGCGACGGCGATTGGCTGGGTGTTCGCTCATGGCGCAATCCTCGGAAGAGTTCGCTGACTATAGACCCGACCGTTGGGTGGCTGCCAATCGACAAGCCGTCTAGACCAACGTCGGGGTATGGCCTTTGGCGCCGTAAGCGCTAAACTCGGGGTGGCTGTCTTTCTTGTCCACCCTGGCTGGAATAATAAAATGAAAAATAATAATAGCCTGCTACGCCACTTACCCTGGCTAGTGCTGGCAATCGTAGGAGCGTGCGCCCTGGGCGTAGTGGCATTGCGCCGCGGCGAGGCGATCAACGCCTTGTGGATCGTGGTCGCAGCCGTGGCCATTTATCTGGTTGCGTACCGTTACTACAGTCTGTTCATCGCCAACAATGTGATGCAACTGGATCCGCGTCGGGCCACCCCCGCCGTGCTCAACAACGACGGTCTGGACTATGTGCCGACCAACAAACACATTCTTTTCGGTCACCACTTCGCCGCGATCGCGGGCGCCGGACCTCTGGTCGGCCCGGTATTGGCGGCGCAGATGGGCTATCTGCCCGGCACACTCTGGCTGATTGCCGGTGTGGTGCTGGCGGGCGCGGTGCAGGACTTCATGGTTCTGTTCATGTCGACCCGGCGCAACGGCCGCTCGCTGGGCGACATGGTGCGTGAAGAAATGGGCCGCATTCCCGGCACCATCGCACTGTTCGGCTGCTTCCTGATCATGATCATCATCCTTGCGGTGCTGGCGCTGATCGTCGTGAAAGCCCTGGCCGAGAGCCCATGGGGTATTTTCACGGTGATGGCGACCATCCCGATCGCGATGTTCATGGGCATCTACATGCGCTACATCCGCCCGGGCCGCATCGGTGAGATCTCGGTGGTCGGCGTATTGCTGCTGCTGGGTTCGATCTGGCTCGGTGGGCAGATCGCCGCCGATCCGGTGTGGGCCAAGGCGTTCACCTTCACCGGCGTGCAGATTACCTGGATGCTGGTCGGTTACGGTTTCGTCGCTGCGTCGCTGCCGGTGTGGCTGATTCTGGCGCCGCGTGACTACCTCTCCACGTTCCTCAAGATCGGTACCATCGTTGCTCTGGCAATCGGCATTCTGGTGACCATGCCCGAGCTGAAAATGCCCGCGCTGACCCAGTTCGTCGACGGCACCGGCCCGGTGTGGAAGGGCGGCCTGTTCCCGTTCCTGTTCATCACCATCGCTTGCGGTGCGGTATCGGGTTTCCACGCGCTGATCTCGTCGGGCACCACGCCGAAGCTGCTGGATAACGAAACCAACGCGCGTTACATCGGTTATGGCGGCATGCTGATGGAATCGTTTGTAGCGATCATGGCGATGGTTGCTGCTTCGGTGATCGAGCCTGGCGTGTACTTCGCCATGAACAGCCCGGCGGCCGTGGTCGGCAGTGATGTGGCCTCCGTTGCGCAAGTGGTCACCAGTTGGGGCTTCGCCATTACGCCTGAGGCGTTGCAAGCCGTGGCGCACGATATTGGTGAAACAACCATTCTGGCGCGTGCTGGCGGTGCGCCGACCCTGGCGGTCGGTATCGCGCAGATCCTGCACAGTGTCCTGCCGGGTGAAAACACCATGGCGTTCTGGTACCACTTCGCGATCCTGTTCGAAGCGCTGTTCATTCTGACGGCTGTGGACGCCGGCACCCGTGCCGGGCGCTTCATGCTGCAGGATCTGCTCGGCTCCTTCGTTCCGGCGCTCAAGCGCACCGAGTCGTGGACCGCCAACCTGATCGCTACCGCCGGTTGCGTGGCGATGTGGGGCTGGCTGCTGTACCAGGGCGTGGTCGATCCGCTGGGCGGCATCAACACCCTGTGGCCGCTGTTCGGTATCTCCAACCAGATGCTGGCCGGTATTGCGCTGATGCTCGGTACCGTGGTTCTGATCAAGATGAAGCGCCAGCGCTATATCTGGGTCACCCTGTTGCCGGCCACCTGGCTGCTGATCTGCACCACGACCGCGGGCTTCATCAAGCTGTTCGACGCCAACCCGGCGATCGGCTTCCTGTCGCTGGCCAAGAAATACAGCGATGCGCTGGCCAACGGTCAGGTGCTGGCACCGGCAAAAAGCGTCGAGCAGATGCAGCACGTGATCTTCAACGCTTACACCAACGCAACGCTCACCGCGCTGTTCCTGTTCGTGGTCTTCAGCATCCTGTTCTATGCGCTCAAGGTCGGCATCGCCGCCTGGGGCAAAAAAGAGCGTACGGATAAAGAATCGCCATTCCAGGCCCTGCCGGATGCGTAACCAGAGGATTGCAGCATGTTCAATGACCTGAGTCGCCTCGGTAAATACCTCGGTCAGGCCGCGCGCCTGATGGTCGGCATGCCCGACTACGACACCTACGTCGAGCATATGCAAACCAAGCACCCGGACAAACCGGTGATGAGCTACGAGATGTTCTTCCGCGAACGTCAGGAAGCGCGTTACGGTGGCAAGGGTGGGCCGAAGTGCTGTTGAGCTGACAGCCTGCGGTTGAGGTAATCCCCCGGTGGGAGCGGGCTTGCTCGCGAATACGGAGTGTCAGTTGATCGTGTGGTGACTGACACACCGCTTTCGCGAGCAAGCCCGCTCCCACATTTGTTTTGTGATTCTTTCAGGAGATCGTGTTTTGTCTTCTCCCATACCCGTAACGGTACTCAGCGGTTTCCTCGGTGCCGGCAAGACCACTTTGCTGCGCCATCTATTGAAAGCCGAGCACGGCCTGAAAATCGCCGTGATCGAAAACGAGTTCAGCGACGCCGGCATCGATAGCCAATTGCTGGGCGAGGAGCCGGTGCAAGTCATGACCCTGGCCAACGGCTGCGTCTGCTGCACCATCCACACTGACCTGACCAAGGCCTTGTACCTGCTGCTCGAACGCCTGGACAACGGCGAAATCGCCTTCGATCGCTTGATGATCGAGTGCACCGGTCTCGCCGACCCGGCCCCGGTGGCGCAGACCTTTTTCATCGATGAGGAACTGCGCGAGCGTTATCTGCTCGACGGCATCATCACCCTGGTGGATGCCGCCCATGCCGACCAGCACCTGACCCAGACCATCGCCCAGGCGCAGATCGGTTTCGCCGATCGCTTGCTGGTGAGCAAGACCGATCTGGTCGATGAGACCACGTTCAACGCATTGAGCGAACGCCTGACGCGAATCAACCGTCGTGCGCCAATCCGCGTGGTCGAGCACGGCAACATCGATCTGGCGGAACTGCTCGACGTGCGCGGCTTCAACCTCAACGCCGACCTGGGCGGCGGGGTGAGCCTGCGTCCGGTAAGCAAGGCGCCCTCCATCGACCGCATTTCCAGCCTGGTGCTGCGCACAGACCAGCCGCTGGATATCGATCAGCTCAGTGAGTTCATGAATGAGCTGCTGGAAGAGCACGGCAAGCAGTTACTGCGTTACAAGGGCGTACTGAACATTGCTGGCGAGGATCGGCGGCTGGTGTTTCAGGGCGTTTTGAAACTTTACGGTTTTGACTGGGACACCGAGTGGGCCGAGGGTGAGGCCCGGGAAAGTGTCATCGTGTTTATTGCCGATGATCTGCCGGAAGATAAAATTCGAGAAGGTTTTGCCCGGCTGACTATCAATTGAGAGTTTGAGGTTCATGGCAAACGACACTCGTTGTTTTTTCAGCGAGTGTTGGTTCTTTTTGGGGTATTGCTTTGTAGTTTGACTTCTAGAAAGTTGCAGCATATTGCTAGTGCAGGTTTGTGCATGGTTTTAATTGGTGTTGGACACATCCGGTTGGTTTTTTAAAGTAGGCATTTTACGCTCCTGTGTTAATTTTGAAATGTGCCACTCAAAGGCATATATCAATTTAATAACAGGAGAAGTATATGAAAGATAAAGTTCTGGAAATGTCTGGTGATTTTGCCGGCGATTTTGAAGCCTATGTAAAAGCAGGCGTCAACAAGATGGCCGGTGTTGAAGTAATGGCAACGACTGCTATCACCTGCGAGAGCCTGGGTTGCACGTTCGGCTGTTAAGGCCTTCTGTAACATATGGCGGATGGATAATCCGCCATACTGCTCAAGGTGGAGAAAATGCTTGCTGACATTCTGACGTTTCAAGAGCGCAAATCATCGGGTTCTGGAGGTGGCGTCGATGTCGACATCCTGCGTAGTACCCTGGAGATGTTGCATAAAGACGATCATGCCCTGTTGCGTTATTTTGGTATGGGCAAAAACGACCTGATTGAATGGTTTGAAAATAACGCCAGACAACCTGTGCTGGAAAAACGATGTACGTCTCTGCAGAAGCTTGAGGCGAAAGTTCGACTGATTATGTCCATGTCTGAAAAAGACTGGATACGCAAAGCAGGGGGCGAACCATTTTCAGGCTTTTACGATTGTATGTTTGGTTACTTTGAATATGCGTTTCAGAGCGACAGTCGATACAAACCCATTCATGAATGGTGTCATCTGGGATCATTGATTTCAGGTGTCAGGCATTATGTACTGGCCTGTGTAAAACGAGTTTCTGAAAAATCCCTGGTGCACTTCCTTAATACTCGACTGGCCGAGGGCATTGATTCCGATCTGGAATCGTTCGAGCAATATTTAAGCGCGGGCGGATCAGGCCAGTTCCTTTTGGACTATCCGGTGGTTGCCGACTTACTGTTCAAACAGTTGGAAGGGATCGCAGGTTATCTCTACAACATCATTTTTCACTTTGCTGATGATGTGTGCATGCTTGCCAGCGTGTTTGGTTTGTCTGGCCGACGAATCGACTCGATCGAACTTGGAATGGGAGATCCCCACGCCAATGGTGAAACGGTTTGCGCAGTACGGGTCGGGAGCCAATCACTGGTTTACAAACCACGAACAAACAGAGAAGCGCAGCTCTATGGCTCGCTGCTGGCGTTGCTGTACGAAAAAAGCGCTGATGAAGGCTTTTCCGCTCGTGCCCCGCTACTGGTATGTATGGAAGATCATAGCTGGATTGAGTACATCGATAATCGCGCCTGCGGGAGCGAGGCCGATCTGGCTCTGTTCTACAGGCGCGCGGGTGCGCAGGTAGCCCTTGTCCACGCCTTGAACGGCATCGACTTTCATTACGAAAACATCATTGCGTGCGGGAGCAGTCCCGTCTTGATCGATCTCGAGTGTCTATTCACTGCCTCCATGATCGATCTGCAAGATGATCTTCCCGGCAACGGCGCTTTGTTCAAAACCCTCAAGCTCAATAGCCGCTCAGTCTTTAGCAGTGGTTTTGTTCCCTATTCGCCGAATTCGGACAACGATTTCAGTGGCCTGACGTCTCAAAAACAATTCAGCACGACGGCCAGGCAATTGATCCGCGAGCAAGGCTTGTACCATCTGCGGCGCATACAGGTCAGCAAAACCCCGATGATCAAACATTTACCGGTTTTCAACGGGGTGACGTATTCAGTAGAGCTTTTTCAGGAGGCTTTTCTGAAGGGCTTTGAATGTGCCTACGATGAGGTGGTGAAACATCAGGCAGCGGTGCTTGACTGTATCCGGCACCAGGCTCCCCACTTAAAAACACGCGTGCTGCTCAAAAATACCCAGCGTTATATAGACTTTCTTGAACTGACACTGCACCCACGCTTCACGCAATGCATGCTCCAGAGGCAGCTGTTGCTGGCGACCCTGTGGTCGGAGTCGAATGCATCGCTCATTGCAAAAAATGTGGCCGCCTACGAGGTGGGGGATATGCAGAGTGGCAACATTCCAAGTTTCACCATGCCTATCGCCTCGAACTGGATACACGATTCCCACGGGACGTTTGTGGCCGCGCTCGACATCGAAAGTCCTCTGGAAAGCTGCCAACGAAAACTGAGCGCGTTGTGCCCTGCGGACAGAACGTTCCAGACCTCTATTCTGAAGGAGTGCCTGTTCCCTTCGGGCAATGGGGCGATGCCGATGCACCGGCGGCACATCGCCAAAGGCGTACCGAGCCTGCAGCCGGCGGATTATCTGGAAGGCGCTCTCAAGGTCGCGGCGGCCATAGAGCGGTTGCGTATTGAAGGTGCCGAAGGGGACGTGGCGTGGGGGTTCCTGAACGAGCACCCGACAACCCGGCGTAAATACCTGTCACCCATGACCAACAGTCTCTACAGCGGCATGGGCGGACTCGCGGTTTTTTATATGAGTCTGTTCCGTGTCAGTGGCCGCGCAGAGCACTTGGCCAAGGCTGATCAAATCGTCGATTCCATGGGCAGATCCCACGAGCATTTTGACAGTGACATGGCCGCCAGTGCCTATTTTGGTCTGGCGTCGTACCTCTATGTGCTGGTCAATCATGAGCGGGTGACAGGCCGGGACATCCACCGTGCGACGATCGATGAGTTACTGCACAGGCTTGATGATTATCCACGGCAGGGGGATGACTTCGATTTCCTTAACGGTTGGTGCGGGACCGTCACGCTGCTGGCGAATCTCTATCTGCTTCGGCCGCAAAAGCGCCTGATTCCCTTGATCGAAAAGCTCTCGACCGCCATCCGGGCGGAACTGGCAATTGACAGTGGGCGATTTGTGCGCAAGACCTGTTCCACCCCGTTGCTGACCGGATTCTCCCATGGGATTTCGGGAATACTCCATGCGCTCTCCAAGGTCTATGAAGTCACAGCAGACGCGACGTTGATTGCGCTGATAAAGGACCTGCTGGAGGACGAAAATCGTCAGATGAACCATGGGTTCTGGCTGGATTTACGTGAACCGTCGCAACCCGCTCACATGAGCAAATGGTGCCACGGCGATGCCGGAATCCTGATCGCCAGGCTGCAGCTCAGGCATTCGCTCAAAGACATGATGGACGCCGAACACCTGGAGACGGTCGAGCGCGATATCCGCCGATGTGAAAGCAACCTCTGGTGCCATGGCCTAGGCTCCGGTTACAGCCAGTGTCACGGTGATTTCGGCAATCTGATGTGTCTGTTGTCACTGTACCGCCGCACTGAAAATCATCAGGGTATCGCGAGAGCCTTGCAGGCATTTTCCGAGACTGCCGACAACTTTTTCAGTGAGGATCTGATTTCGCAAGACAGTGTGCCTGTGCTGGGGATGATGTTGGGCATCGCCGGCGTCGGTCAGGCATTGTTGAGTGCGATTGATTCGACGTTGCCCGATGCGCTGGCACTGACCTTCTTCACGGCGCCAGACCCAGCAGTTGCTGTTCAAGATCGCTCAGATGTCGATTCATCAGACGAACCGCGGCATTGACGTCATTGCGCTCCACTGCATCGACAATGGTGGTGTGTGTTTGCACCGTCGTGTCCCGGTTGGTCTGCTGTCGACATTGGGCCAGCGCCAGAGACGTCATGGGCACCAGGCTACCAAGAAAGTGCGCCAGGGGAGCATTGCCTGCCAGTTTGGCCAGTTGCAGGTGGAACTCGCCGGACAGCCGAATGGCGGCTCCGTGCTGGCCAAGGGCGCGGGATCGCCGCTGTTTTTCAATCAGTTCGCGCAGTGCTTCAAGACCGGCAGGTTGCTGCTGGCAGGTAAGCTCAAGCAGCATGATTTCGGTCAGGCGCCGTGCGTGGAGTATCTGGCGGGTCTGTTCGGGGGCAGCTATGGCAATTTTCGGGCGCTGATGCGTGCGCAGGATGACGACCTGCTCATGGGACAGCTGGGTCAGCGTCCGACGTATCTGGCTGCGGCTCGCACCGAACATCTGCACCAGACTTTCTTCTGTGAAGCGACTGGCCGCGGTGAGGCGCTGATCCAGGATTGCTTCGAATATCTGCGGGTAGGGGTCGTCCTCCGGTGCTTCGTGGCGAAGTTCCCGGGCAAACGGCGGGGCGGCAGGGATCTCGCGATCATATTGCAGTGAAGCGAAGCTGTTCATGGCCGGTCTCCAGTTCGAGTGCATCAACGGCTGAGGTTGTCATCCGGAATGTTCAATTCAATGCCCATCCGCTGACCTTCGCACAGAATGTGCCGACGCATTTCGGCGCTGGCCTGGGCGCTGTTCTTGCTGCGGATTGCGCGCACTACCGCTTCGTTTTCTTCCAGACGTTCAGCCAGATGCTCGGGCGAATTGCGCAGCACTTCGGCGCTTTGCTTGAGGGCATTGCTGGTTTGCTGCACCACACTCTGGAAGATCGGGTTCGAGGTCAGGGTGAACAGCTCCTCGTGGAAGGCGATGTAGGCGCTGACCCCGGCTTCGCTGTCGCCCGCTTCGAGGGCTTCGCGCATGTCCATCAGGGTCAGGCGCAACTGGCCGACTTCCTTGCTGCTGATCGACTGCGCGACCAGGCCGACGATGAATGGCTCAAGGGTGTAGCGCAGTTGCAGCACGTCTTCGAGGCTGGCGCCGGCCACCGCGCTGTCGTGGCTCTGGCTGTCGCTGAGCTGGGCGTCGAGCACCACCACGCCTTTGCCCGGCATCGAGCGCACCAGGCCAAGGGTTTCCAGGACGATCACCGCTTCGCGCAGGCTCGGACGACTGATGCCCAGTTGTTCGGCCAGTTCGCGCTGGCCCGGCAGCATGTCGCCGGAGCGCCACTGACCACGGGCGAGGGCGGCGCGCAGTTTTTCTACGACTGAGTTGACGACGGTTGATGTGGTGATCACTTGTCTTGCTCCGTAAGCCCGTTGGGGATGCCGCAAACAAGATCAAAAGATCGCAGCCTGCGGCAGCTCCTGCGGGGTTGAAAATCAGAACTCTTGCTGGTGCGCCGGAGTTCCGGTTTTACGCGGTTGAAAGGTGTAGCCCTGCTGACCGCTAAGTACTTTGTTTGCGCGTTGCACATCGATGTCCTTTTCCCACCGGGCGATGGCCACGGTGGCGACGCAGTTGCCGATCAGATTAGTCAGCGCCCGGCCGATGCCCATGAACCAGTCCACTGCCAGTACCAGCACCAGACCCACTACCGGAATCGCTGGAATGGCCGTCAGCGTCGCGGCCAGAATCACCAGCGCCGAGCCGGGAATGCCGTGGGCACCTTTCGAAGTGATCAGCGACACGAGCAGAATCGTCAGCAGATCGGTCATCGCCAGTGGTGTACCGGTGGCGTTGGCGATGAACACGATGGCCAGGGTCAGGTAGATCGAGAAACCGTCGAGGTTGAACGAATAGCCGGTGGGAATCACCAGGCCGACCGTCGAGCTGCCAATCCCCAGGTGTTCGAGTTTGCGCATGATCTGTGGCAGCACGGCGTCGGAAGAAGCGGTGCCCATGACGATCAGCAACTCTTCGCGCAGGTACTTGAGCAGTGGCCACAGGCGCAGGCCCGAGGCACGCATCACCACGCCGAGGATCACGCTGACGAATGCCATGCAGGTCAGGTAGAACAGGCCGACCAGACTGCCTAGGTGTTGCAGCGAATCGAGGCCGTATTTGCTGGTGGTGAAGGCGATGGCGCCGAACACGCCGATCGGCGCCAGGCGCACGATCATGCCCATGATCCGGAAAATCACATGGCTCAGTTCGTTGATCAGCCGCGAGATTCCGGAGGCCGCTTCACCGACCAGATTCAACGCACTGCCGAACAGTACCGAGAACAGCAGCACTTGCAGAATGTTGTTGTCGGCGAAAGCTCCGAGCACCGAGGTCGGGATCAGGTCCATCAGGAACTGGGTGGTGGTGTGCATGTGCTGGCCGCGTTCGGCGATATCGCCCATGTCGGCGGCAGACAGTTGCTCCAGATGGATATTCGCACCGCTGCCGATCCCGGTGCTGAAGGCGAACACCAGACCGATCACCAGGGCGAGGGTGGTCAGCACTTCAAAGTAGATCACCGACTTAAGGCCGATGCGCCCGACCTTCTTCAGGTCGCCCGCACCGCTGATGCCGCTGACCACCACGCAGAACACGATCAGGCCGATGAGCATCTTGATCAGTTTGATGAAGCCGTCACCCAGCGGTTTGAGCTGAGCGGAATATTCGGGAAGGGTCAGCCCGCAGACGATGCCGAGCACCAGTCCGAGAACCACTTGGAGGAAGATTGAACGCGAGCACCATCTGAGCATGGGAGGAATCCTGGTCGGTGTCCTGGCTGCCGTGCGCGTGGCGCATCAGATTCAGGACTTAATTATTGTGGTCTTACCGGTATGTCCAGTGCGGGTGCAGTCTAGTCGCGGATTTTTGCGGATCGCAAGTGAAAATTGACGAATTGGCATGACCGGTCTGACCAGTTGTGCGGTGAGTCCCGTTCTTGAGCGGTTCAGGCGTTTGAAAAAATGTGGGCATAAAAAAACCGGCCAATCACTTGGCCGGTTTTTCATGCTGCGGATTTGACGTCGCGATTACGCGCCGTACACCGGCAGTTTCTTGCAGATGGCTTTGACTTTCTCACGAACGGCGTCGATCACCGCTTCGTTGTTCAGGTCAGCCAGGATGTCGCAGATCCAGCCGGCCAGCTCTTTGCACTCTGCTTCTTTGAAGCCGCGAGTAGTCACAGCCGGAGTACCGAAGCGCAGGCCGGAAGTGACGAACGGCGAGCGTGGATCGTTTGGCACGGAGTTCTTGTTCACGGTGATGAACGCTTTGCCCAGCGCGGCGTCGGCGTCTTTACCGGAGATGTCCTGCTTGATCAGCGACAGCAGGAACAGGTGGTTCTTGGTACCGCCGGACACCACGTCGAAACCGCGCTCGATGAACACTTCGGCCATGGCCTGGGCGTTCTTCACCACTTGTTCCTGGTAAGCCTTGAACTCAGGCTGCAGCGCTTCCTTGAAGCAGATCGCTTTAGCGGCGATCACGTGCTCCAGCGGGCCACCCTGGGCGCCCGGGAATACTGCGGAGTTCAGCTTCTTCTCGATCTCGGCGTTGGCGCGCGCCAGGATCAGACCGCCACGTGGACCGCGCAGGGTCTTGTGGGTGGTGGTGGTGACCACGTCAGCGAAAGGCACCGGGTTCGGGTAGACGCCAGCGGCGACCAGACCGGCCACGTGAGCCATGTCGACGAACAGGTAGGCACCGACTTTGTCAGCGATGGCGCGGAAGCGCGGGAAGTCGAGAATCTGCGAGTAGGCAGAGAAACCGGCCACGATCATTTTCGGCTTGTGCTCAACCGCCAGACGCTCGACTTCGTCGTAGTCGATCAGGCCGTTGGCGTCGATGCCGTACTGCACGGCGTTGTACAGCTTGCCGGAGGAGGAAACGCTGGCACCGTGAGTCAGGTGACCACCGTGGGCCAGGCTCATGCCCAGGATGGTGTCGCCACCTTGCAGCAAAGCCAGGTAAACAGCGGCGTTGGCTTGGGAGCCGGCGTGCGGCTGAACGTTGGCGTAATCGGCGCCGAACAGCTCTTTGGCGCGGTCGATGGCCAGTTGCTCAACAACGTCGACGTACTCGCAACCACCGTAGTAGCGCTTGCCCGGGTAGCCTTCGGCGTATTTGTTGGTCAGTACCGAGCCTTGAGCTTCCATCACCGCAGGGCTGGTGTAGTTTTCCGAAGCGATCAGCTCAATGTGCTCTTCCTGGCGCTGAGCTTCTTGCTCCATGGCGGCAAAGAGATCGGCGTCGTACTTGGCAATAGTCAAATCACGGCTGAACATGGCGGTCCTCAAGGATCGGGGGCAGAAAAGGGGGGCATTCTAACCCAATGGGTTTTGGATGGCATATGAAACGACATCATGTCGCAGACAAGTGGCGTTCATGCCAGATGTGCGGTGCTTTCGCTGGCCCCACAATGGCCGCGTTTCAACCGGAGAATACTGATCCACGGCAAGTCCCTGTGGCAGCCAGCCTGCTGGGGATGGCTGCACCGCAGATTTTTCCGGCGTCTGTACCGACCCTTTCGCGAGCAAGCCCGCTCCCACAATGGACCGCATTTATCCTGAAGAAACCGGGTCAAATGTGGGAGCGGGCTTGCTCGCGAAGGCGTCATTGGCGGTGCCGCAAAAAATCAGTCGAACATGAATAGCGCATCATTGCTGAACTGCGCTTCAAACCGGCTCGCCGGCATCGGCCGTCCGAACAGATAGCCCTGAACCTCATCGCAACCGTGCTCGCGCAGGAAGTCCAGTTGCTCATGGGTTTCCACGCCCTCGGCGATTACCGCCAGATTGAGGCTGTGGGCCATGGCGATGATCGCGCGGGCGATCTGCGCGTCCTGTTCGCCGGACGGCAGGCCGTCGACGAAGGTGCGGTCGATCTTCAGCACGTCGATCGGGAATTGTTTGAGGTAGTTCAGCGACGAGTAACCGGTGCCGAAATCGTCGACCGCAATGCTCAGGCCGAGGTTCTTCAGCCCGGCGAGGATCTGCATCGCCTCGCTGACTTCGCGCATCAGGATACTTTCGGTCAGTTCCAGCTCCAGGCACGCCGGTGGCAGCCCGGTTTCCCGCAGAATGGTGGCGATACGCGTACCGAGTTGGCCATCGGAGAACTGCCGCGCCGAAATGTTCACCGAGACTTTCGGCACGCGCACCCGATTCTGGTGCCAGGTCTTGAGCTGGCGGCAGGCTTCGCTGATGACCCAGTCGCCAACGTCGACCACCAGACCGAGCTCTTCCAATACCGGAATGAAATCCCCCGGCGGCACCAGCCCGCGACGCGGATGACGCCAGCGCAGCAGCGCTTCGGCGCCGGTCAGGCGTTTGCCGTCGCCGCTGAATTGCGGCTGGTAATACAGGACGAATTCGTTCTGCTCCAGCGCATGACGCAGGTCGCTTTCCAGCTCCAGACGTTCCAGCGCACTGGCGTTCATGTCGGCCTGATAGAACTGGAAGTTGTTCTTGCCGCGCTCCTTGGCGTGGTACATCGCGGTGTCGGCGTTCTTCATCAACTGGCTGAGTTCGTTGCCGTCCTGCGGACTCAGGGCGATGCCGATACTGGCGGTGACGAAGAACTCGCGGCCTTCCAGCACGAATGGGCGCACCAGACTGGCAAGAATCTGCTCGGCCACATGAATCGCCCGGTTCAGCGCCATTTCGCGGCTGGAACGATGTTGCAGCAGCAAGGTGAACTCGTCGCCGCCCATGCGTGCCACGGTATCGTCATCGTCGACGCAGGCCAGCAACCGCGTGGCCATGTCTTTCAACATGCGGTCGCCGGCAGCATGACCGAGGGAGTCATTGATCGGTTTGAAGCGGTCGAGGTCGAGGAACATCAGCACCACCCACGACTTCTGCCGTTCGGCCGATTGCAGCGCGGTGTGCAGACGATCCTGGAACAGGGTGCGGTTCGGCAGGTGGGTCAGGGCGTCGTAGTAGGCGAGGCGGTGAATCCGCTGCTCACTGGCCTTGCGCTCGCTGATGTCGCTGAAGAAGCACACGTAACTGGCCAGATCGCCTTCATCGTCGAGCACCGCCGTGATGCCGACCCACGCCGGGTAATGCTCGCCGTTACGGCGCTTGAGCCAGACTTCGCCTTCCCAGGTGCTGTGCTGGTGCAATTGCTTGAGCACGTAGCGCAGGTGCGCGTCCTGTTGCTCGTCGACGGTGAGCATGTTCGGCAACTGGTCGAGCACTTCCGACACCGCGTAACCGCTGACCCGGCTGAAGGCTTCGTTGGCCTGCACGATGTAACCGGCCGGGTCGGTGATCAGGATCGCTGAAGTCGAGTGCTCGAATACCGTGGCGGCCATGCGCAGGTCTTTCTCGGCGCGGCGCTGCTGGCTGATGTCGCGGCCGACGCCGAGCACGCCTTCGAACGCGCCGTGCTCGTCCCACACCAGCACCAGGCGCAGTTCGATCGGAATCTTGCGACCGTCGGCGCGCAGGCAGTCGAACAGGAACATCTGCGTCTGTACCTGGCTTCGCAGTTGTGCGAGTTGCTCAGGTTTGTCGAGCGCTTTGCTGACCCGATCCATCAGGGTGTAGATGCCGGACAGCTGCTGCGGGTTGGCGATGGTCGATTGCCAGCCGTTCTGGAAAATCCACTCGGCGTCGTAACCCAGTACCGCTTGCACCGACGGACTGACGTAGTTCAGCGACAGCTTGCTGTCGGTGGAGAAAATCACGTCGCTGATGCTTTCGGCGAGCATGCGGTAGCGCTGCTCGCTGTCACGCAGGGATTCACTGGCTTCGATCTGCTCGGTGATGTCCTTGGCCACGCCGATGATCCGCGTGACCTGATCATGTTTGTCACGGGCCAGGGCCTGCTCGCGAATGTCGAAGCGCCGCCACTTGCCGTCGCGATGGCGGAAGCGCAACTGGCACTGCAACAACTGGCTGTAACCGGCGTGCCGCTGCATCTGCCGCGAGCGGTGGTAATAGTCGGCGTCTTCCGGGTGCAGGAGGATTTCCCAGAAGTACTCGCCCATCTGGTGCAACTCGGAGCGGTTGTAACCAAGGGTCTGGCCGAGGTGGTGGTTGCTGAAAATCATCCGCTGGCTGATGACGTCCTGCACGTACAGATGATCCGGCACAGTGCGTACCACGTCCGACCAGAAGCCTTCGCGCTCCAGCAGCGACAGTTCGATCAGCTTGCGGCTGGTGATGTCGTTGATGCTCAGAATCACCGCTTTGTAGTCGTGCTGTTCCTGTGGCAGGCGCAGAACCATCCATAGATGCTGATCGCGGCCGTTGATGTCCGGCAGTCTGATTTCCAGTTCCAGTTGATTCTGTTGCTGCAGAACCGCGTCGAGCACCTGGTGGCCGATGGCGCACTGGTTGTGCGGCTGACCGTCGATCAGCAACTGCCAGGCGTGTTCGCAGGAATTGACGTTGAGCAGTTGCAGCGCCACCTGATTGACCTCGGTGACGCGCAGTTCCTGCAGCAATTGCTGGCGCTGGACCGGTTGGTCGAGCCAGGCCTTGAGCTGGTCGCTGGTCTGGATCTGCGCCTTGTCGAACAACTGCTTGAGGCCCGAGAGGTCGAGTACGCACAGGGCGACGCCGGTGCCTTCGAAGATGTCCTGATAACGCCGGCGGCCTTCATGTAACTGGCGCTGGCGCCGGCGCATGTTGAGCAGAGCGATCACCGGCAGCATCGAGAACGCCAGACCCAACAGGCATTTGCCGATAAACGCCGGCAGCAGTTCTTCGAGCACGCGCTGGCGGTCGAACAGCCCGCGCAATTGCCAGTCGCTGCTGCTCAACGGCACGGTCAGCACGGTGTTGGCCATGTCGTCCGGGCTCAAGACGCCAGGCCGGGCCGAAGGCCTTGCCTCGTCGCGGCTGATGATCTGATGGTTGAGACGGTTTTCCACCAGCCACAACGGACGGATGCCGGTTTCGCCCTGCTGGGTCAGCGAATCGAAAAACGTCGGGGTCAGGCGCAACGCCCAATAACCGCGCGTGCTGCCGCTGGCCTGATGCAATAACAGGTGTACCACCGAACCGTCGTCGGCGTTGCTGAAGTAATGCGCCTGAGCGCGGCTGCGGCGCACCAGTTCACCAAGGTAATCGGCGTCGTGGCTGTCGCTGGCGCTGTCGTTGAGGATTTTCCCGGACGGGCTGAGCAGGGCCAGGCTGCGCAGTTCCGGCAGCGATTGCTGGAGCTTGCGCAGCAGCGCCTGTTGTTCGTCGGACGACTGCGGCTGTTCGACGATCGGTAGCAGGTTGAGGGCGATTTGCGCATTCAGCGACATGTTCAGGCTGACCTGCGAGGCGAGGTCGGCGGTGTAGTCGATGGTGTACTGGCGCTGGTTTTTCTGGGTCTCGCGCAATTGATCGAGCAGTTGCCAGAACAGCAGGGCCAGCAGCAAAAGTACCAGCGTCGCCAATGCACCCTTCAATGTTCCGCGCAGGGGCGAGCCGGTCCCCGGATTGGACGCGCTCACAGAAGCTGGCGGGGTAACGTTGGACAAGCTGAAATCCTGCGGTTTGGCTGGACTGGCGCGACGTGCACTATAAGCCGGACGCCCGAAGGGCGGCTAGCATGCCTTGAGTTGTGGCGAAGTGCCAGCCCCTCTCGGCTGGACTGCCTTCCGTCATTCAGGTAGCTTTGCCGGTTACGCGGGAGCGTTCCAGCTCCTAGAATCAGACTTTTTTCCGCGCGCACGCATTGATGGCCATCAAGTGGTCTAGTGAACGACGCGCATCGGTCTGGCCGGGCATCGCCTGCGCTCCAATCATTCATCTGTCACTGACCCAAGGTTCTCCATGGCTCAATACGTCTTCACCATGCATCGGCTGGGCAAAGTTGTTCCGCCGAAGCGGGAAATCCTGAAAAACATTTCGCTGTCGTTCTTTCCCGGCGCCAAGATCGGCGTACTCGGCCTCAACGGTTCGGGTAAATCCACGCTGCTGAAAATCATGGCCGGCGTCGACACCGAGTTCGAGGGCGAAGCCCGTCCGATGCCGGACCTGAACATCGGTTATCTGCCGCAAGAGCCACAACTTGATCCGACCAAGACCGTGCGTGAAGTGGTCGAGGAAGCCGTCAGCGTGATCAAGGATGCGCAAGCGCGCCTGGACGAGGTCTACGCCGCTTACGCCGACCCGGATGCCGACTTCGACAAGCTGGCTGCCGAACAGGCCAAGCTCGAAGCGATCCTGCAGGCCAGCGATGGTCACAACCTTGAGCGTCAACTGGAAGTCGCTGCCGACGCCCTGCGTCTGCCGGCGTGGGACGCCAAGGTCGAACACCTGTCCGGTGGTGAAAAACGTCGTGTGGCCCTGTGCCGTCTGCTGCTGTCCGCCCCGGACATGCTGCTGCTCGATGAACCGACCAACCACTTGGACGCTGACTCCGTGGCGTGGCTGGAGCACTTCCTGCACGACTTCCCGGGCACCGTGGTCGCGATCACGCACGACCGTTACTTCCTGGATAACGTTGCTGGCTGGATTCTGGAACTCGACCGCGGCGCGGGCATTCCTTACGAGGGCAACTACTCGGGTTGGCTCGAAGCCAAGTCCGATCGTCTGGCGCAGGAATCCAAGCAGCAGTCGGCTCACGAAAAAGCCATGAAGGAAGAACTGGAGTGGGTGCGCAAAGGCGCGAAAGCCCGCCAGTCGAAATCCAAGGCACGTCTGCAACGCTTCGAAGAGATGCAGTCGCAGGAATTCCAGAAGCGTTCGGAAACCAACGAGATCTACATCCCGGCCGGTCCGCGTCTGGGTGACAAGGTCATCGAGTTCAAGAACGTCACCAAGGGCTACGGCGATCGCGTGCTGATCGACAACCTGTCGTTCTCCATGCCGAAGGGCGCCATTGTTGGCGTGATCGGTGGTAACGGTGCCGGTAAATCGACCCTGTTCCGCATGCTGATGGGCAAGGAAACTCCGGATTCGGGCAGCATCGAAATCGGCGAAACCGTGCAACTGGCCTGCGTCGACCAGAGCCGCGAAGACCTCGACGGCAGCAAAACCGTGTTCCAGCAGATCTCCGACGGTTCGGACCAGATCCGCATCGGCAACTACGAGATTCCGTCGCGCACTTACGTCGGGCGCTTCAACTTCAAGGGCGGCGACCAGCAGAAATTCGTCAAGGACCTGTCCGGTGGTGAGCGCGGTCGTCTGCACCTGGCGCTGACCCTGAAGGAGGGCGGCAACGTCTTGCTGCTCGACGAACCGTCCAACGACCTCGACGTTGAAACCCTGCGTTCCCTGGAAGAAGCCCTGCTGGACTTCCCGGGCGCCGCCATTGTGATCTCTCACGATCGCTGGTTCCTGGACCGCGTCGCGACTCACATCCTGGCGTACGAAGACGACTCGCAAGCGGTGTTCTTCGAAGGCAACTACACCGAGTACGAAGCCGACCGCAAAAAGCGTCTTGGCGAAGCGGCGGCCCAGCCACACCGGGTACGCCACAAAAAACTGGCCTGATTCGGGTTGGTGGTTTGAAAAAGCGGAGCCTTCGGGCTCCGTTTTTTTTGAGTTTTTTTCAGTGATACCGAGTCGTGGCCATCGCGAGCAGGCTCACTCCTACAATTGGAATGCGGTCTCCTGTAGGAGTGAGCCTGCTCGCGATATCGGTGTAACTGTTGGTGCATCACTTCAATTTGTTCTCCCCATTCAGGTGCAAAACCCGCTCAAAAAACCGCCTGATTTATATCCTGTGCACCATTTAATTTCATAACTGCGACATTTTGCGCTGTTCCTGTGCGCAATTCGTTTGCTACAGTCCGGCTCAATCGCTTCCAACGACAATAAATTTGCCGAGACTTTTCCCATGATCGAATCCGTCGAATCCTTCCTCGCCCGCCTGAAAAAACGCGACCCGGATCAACCCGAGTTCCACCAGGCCGTTGAAGAAGTCCTGCGCAGTCTGTGGCCGTTTCTTGAAGCCAATCCGCGTTACCTGACCTCGGGCATTCTGGAGCGCATCTGCGAGCCGGAGCGGGCGGTGGTATTCCGCGTGTCGTGGGTCGACGATCAGGGCAAGGTTCAGGTCAATCGCGGTTTCCGCATCCAGATGAACAGCGCGATCGGCCCGTACAAGGGCGGCTTGCGCTTCCATCCTTCGGTGAACCTGGGCGTGCTGAAGTTTCTCGCCTTCGAGCAGACCTTCAAGAACTCCCTGACTTCGTTGCCCATGGGCGGCGGCAAGGGCGGTTCGGACTTCGATCCGAAGGGCAAGAGCGACGCCGAAGTCATGCGTTTCTGCCAAGCGTTCATGAGCGAGCTGTACCGCCACATCGGCGCCGACGTTGACGTGCCGGCCGGTGACATCGGTGTCGGGGCACGGGAGATCGGCTTCCTGTTCGGTCAGTACAAACGCCTGAGCAACCAGTTCACTAGCGTGTTGACCGGCAAAGGCATGACCTACGGCGGCAGCCTGATTCGTCCGGAAGCCACCGGTTTCGGTTGCGTGTACTTCGCTGAGGAGATGCTCAAGCGCCGCGGGCAGACCGTCGAAGGCAAACGTGTGGCGATTTCCGGTTCTGGCAACGTCGCGCAGTACGCGGCGCGCAAGGTCATGGACCTGGGCGGCAAGGTGATTTCGCTGTCCGACTCCGAAGGCACGTTGTACTGCGAATCGGGCCTGAGCGAAGAACAGTGGCAGGCACTGCTGGAACTGAAAAACGTCAAACGCGGACGCATCAGCGAACTGGCCACCGCGTTCGGTCTGGAGTTCCGCGCCGGTCAGTTGCCGTGGTCGCTGCCGTGCGACATCGCGCTGCCCTGCGCCACGCAGAACGAACTCGACGCCGACGCGGCGCGTACGCTGCTGCGCAATGGCTGCGTGTGCGTGGCCGAAGGCGCGAACATGCCGACCACGCTGGCGGCTGTGGATATCTTCATCGAGGCCGGCATTCTGTTCGCCCCGGGCAAGGCGTCGAACGCCGGCGGGGTCGCGGTCAGTGGGCTGGAGATGTCGCAGAACGCCATGCGCCTGCTGTGGACGGCGGGTGAGGTGGACAGCAAGCTGCACGCGATCATGCAGTCGATCCACCACGCCTGCGTGCATTACGGCGAAGAGAACGGGCGGATCAATTACGTCAAAGGCGCGAACATCGCCGGCTTCGTCAAAGTCGCCGATGCGATGCTCGCGCAGGGCGTGGTTTAAGCCGGTTCGATGCGAATCACTTCAATCATCTGATCGCCGGCGGGGCGTTGCCACAGGACTTCGTCATTGAGCCGGGCGCCGAGCAATGCCCGGCCCAGCGGCGAAGCCCAGTTGATCAGGCCCTGACTGGCGTCGGCCTGATCTTCGCCGACCAGTTGCACCCGACTCTCGGTGTCGTGTTCGTCGGCAAACGTCACCCAGCTGCCAATCTGCACCTTGTCGGTAGAAGTCGCGGGGGCCGCGACCTGCGCGCTGGCGAGGCGTTGGTTGAAGTAACGCAGATCCCGTTGCAGATCGGCCAGACGTTGCTTGTCGGCCTGTTCGCCCTTGGCCGATTGCTCGGCGTGCAGGGCTTGCAGTTCGGCGACTTTGGCCTGTAACTGCGCCAATCCCTGCGGTGTGACGTAATTGGGCTGCGCGCTGACCTGTCGTTCGACGGGCTGATCGGCTTGCGCGGCGGCGTTGTCCTCGTTGACGAAAGCGCGGCTCATGCTGTCCTCCTGTGCATAGAGTTTGGGCCATGGTCGCCGGCATTTGGTTTCACTGGATGTCTGGAAGCGACCTATTGCGCGCGATAAGCTCGCCCGGCGTCCTGATCTTTTTGCTGCTGCCAGGCGCGCTCGCGTTCGTCCCAGTGCTCGTTGCGATACTCCTCGCGATCCTTGTTTTCCAGCATCGCCTGGCACTGGCGGAAGCCGTCGATCCAGCCTTCGGCGTATTGCTTGTCTTTGAGATAGCGCGGCACGTTCTTGCGAAACTCGCCGCTGATCGAACCGGCGGCTTGCCGGCCACTGACGCAACCATCGTCAAAGCCGTCGGCGAAGGCTGGCGGATAACCTTTGGCGATCAAGTCTTCATGGGTGGTCTGGCAACCCCCGAGCAACAGCAAAACACCCAGCAATCCCGCACACCGCCACATCGCACTCTCCCGCGCCGATTCTCGGCTTATGGGGAAAGTCTAGAAGCGGATTCGTCGGGCGTTGGTGAAAGACATGTAAGTAATTCGTTGAATACCGGAGAACCCTGTGGGAGCGGGCTTGCTCGCGAAAGCGGTGGATCAGCCGAGATTTGAATCGCCTGACACGACGCTTTCGCGAGCAAGCTCGCTCCCACAGGGGTTATTGATTGGGCTTCAGGTCAGTAGTGATACCACTTCACTTCAAGCATGACCTCGGTTTCCGGGGTGGCGAGGTGGCTGAACTCACGCTGTGCCGTCAGGCGCAAACCGAGGTTGCGCGACAGCTCCCATTGCTGATTCAGGCTCAAGCTACGGCGCACTTCACCATTGAAGAAGTAATCGCCCTTGGCTTCCAGGCTGAGATTGCCCAACGGGTTTTTCCACAACACACCGGTATTGAAACCGCCGGCCGGGGAGACGAATTCGGCGAAGTCATTGTTGTGTTCAACGCGCACGGTGCCGAGAGCAAAACCCAATACGTCATCACCTAGCGCCCATGTGCCGCCGCCGCCACCGTTGACGTGGCTGACCAGCGTCTCGTCATCATGCTTGCCCGGCACCCGCTCGAGGCCGCCGGTGACTTGCCACGACAGTGGCTGCAGCAGCTCATTGCGCGGGGTCAGCGAGCGGATGGTCGCCAGGTCCAGTTGCTGGAATTGCCACTGGTTGCCTTCGTACTGACGCAACTTCATCTGCAGGATTTCGATCTGCGCACCGAGCGGGAAGCTTTCGGCGTTGTCGTTGAGATCGTGATAGGCCATGCGCAAACCGTACTCACCGAACGCACGATCACCGCGGGTGCCGACGCCGGCCTGCCAGGTGCGTGATTCGTGGCCGTCTTCGGGCAGGCCCGGTTGCGGGATCTGCAGCTCCGGTGCCGGATTCTTGTTGATCGCCCGCAGCAGTTCAAAGCTGCGCTGCGCTCGTTGCGCATCACGTTCCTGACCGTTGGCGCGGTAGCGTTCCAGACGATACGCCGCATCGATGATCAGCGCCTGTCGATCCCGGGGCAGGGCCTTGAAGGTCGGCTCCTGCAACACCTGTTGATCGGCGCTGACCTTCAGCACCCATTGCTGTTCATCGCTGTTCAACGGTTCGGCGCGGCTGAGCAATTCACGCTCGCGGGACGGACGATATTCGATGCTTTCCACCAGCCCGGCCTCTTTCACCGCTTTGACTGTGTCGGTAGGGATAGCGGTCAGCGGGAATTGCTCGGTCAGGCGCAGGCTCGGACGCGCCACTTGCAGCAGTTCGAGCAGGCGATAGGAGCAGTTTTCGTCGAAGAAGAAATAGTCGAACTGGATCTGCTTCAGCTCCCACACATGCTCGACCATGCGCGCGGTTTCTGCTTGCGTCAGGTTCAACCGGTACTCCCACAGGTCGCGGTTTTCCAGGCTGCGGTACTCGGAAAGTTTTTCCTGATACGGCACCAGCGCAAAAAGCCCCGGGTAGCCGCCCATCAAGCCTTTCCAGGCGTA
This sequence comes from Pseudomonas sp. GW823-FHT01D03, assembly GCF_058798255.1. Lineage (NCBI taxonomy): Bacteria > Pseudomonadati > Pseudomonadota > Gammaproteobacteria > Pseudomonadales > Pseudomonadaceae > Pseudomonas > Pseudomonas sp. GW823-FHT01D03. The sequence continues at coordinate 5,221,746 of NZ_JBXAKK010000001.1, read as the reverse complement.
GAGGATGCTGTTGTCGGAGCCTTCGATGTAGGCGCCGAAGTTGATTGCGTAGCTGAGCAGCGAGGTCTTGTCGGCCTGCACGTCAGCCTGGTCGATACGCAGCAGGGTGTGGCCGAACATCGACGACGGGCTGTTGAGGTAGGCCGCCGGGAAGATCATCACTGCGCTGTGCGGCGAGACGTCCTTGAACCACTTCTTGTACTCGGCGCATGCAGGTGTCGGCAGATCGCTGAGATTGAGCTGTGCTTTCAGCCAACGGGTGCGGGCCGGATAAACACATTGCGCATGTTGCTCGCCGAGACTGGCCGGGGCGTACAGCGCCTGTACCGTAGCGGCCAGTTCATTGTCGGGGTGTTCGTTGCCATCGGGCGCAAGAAAGAATTTCTTGTCGCTGACATAACTGCGCCAGCCGCCGAGCTTGGCGGTTTCGTAGTGACCAAGGGAAATCCAGAAGCGGTCGTTGGCCAGTTGCTGCAAACGTTGAGGGTCGATGTGAGGCGCGGCGGACAGCGGGGCGCAGACACACAGCGCCAGCCAGGCAAGGCGTTTGAGCATAAATGGCAACTTAAGTCGAAAGAAAAACAAAGACCCCGGGCGTTAATACAGACAAGTCAAACAGCACCGAACCTGTGGCGAGGGAGCTTGCTCCCGCTGGGGCGCGCAGCGGCCCCGTTTAAAAGAACCGGGAGCGCTGCGCACTCCAGCGGGAGCAAGCTCCCTCGCCACAGGGTTCAGCGCATGTCAGAACTGACCTGCATCGCTCAAAAAGGGCGGGCCATAAAAAACAAAACCCGCTTCCCGAAAGAAGCGGGTGCGGTCGAGCTTAAGCCTGAGTTGCGTACTTGGCCAGACGTGGGTCCGACTTCAGCACGGCCAGGGTGTTGGTATGCACGTCTTCGGCGGTCACGTCAGCCTTGCTGAAGATCTGCTGGAAGTGCTCGTGAGTGACAGCAGCGAAGTGCGCACGGTCTTCCGGCGCCACGCCCAGTACCACGGCATAGGTCGTCAGCGCTTCGCCGTTGCCCTTGGCCATGTCTTCGGACAGCTCGTTCATCATGCCATTCATGGCGAACCAGGATTTACCGCCGTAGGTCAGCGACGCATTGGTCGAGCAACCGTTGGTGCCGGAAGTCATACCGAACGTAGCGTTACCGGAGGTGCCGTTAGTGGTGGATGCCAAGAAGTGTGCCGGGGTGCCACGCTGACCTTCGAACAGCATGTTGCCCCAACCGCAATCCGGGCCACCCGGGGCTTGCGCCATGGCGTTGATGGATACAGCGGTGAAGAGAGTACCGAGAAGAATCCGTTTCATAGCTTTGTTCTCTTTATGTGCATACCAATGGACAGGGTTCTGACACCTGACGGTGCCAGTGGGCCAGTATTAGTTCCAGCCGCGCAGTTTGGAGTTTAGGCACGTTCCTGGGGTTCCGTGAGTTTTTACAAAAGATTTGGCGATAACCCCGATTTGTCGGGGGGCGGGGCAGGGTCACCCGGTTGTCTATGCTTTGTCGTGTGGCGCGCCTTGCCAGTGGGGCACGGGCAGCGCCAGAATGCCGCTATCTGCCCCGCCTGATTGTTAAGGAAGCCCGATGCCTGATCCTGTTGCTGCCAGCCTGCGTATAGCGCCCGAAGCGCTGACTCGTCCGTTTTCCGCTGAACAGTTCAGCTTCACTACCACCAATGATCTGGAGCCCTTTCGCGGTGTGCTTGGCCAGGAACGTGCGGTCGAAGCCTTGCAGTTCGGTGTGGCAATGCCACGCCCCGGTTACAACGTCTTCGTCATGGGCGAGCCCGGCACCGGTCGCTTCTCGTTCGTCAAACGCTACCTGAAGGCTGAAGGCAAGCGTCTGCAGACCCCGGCGGACTGGGTCTACGTGAACAATTTCGATGAGCCGCGCGAGCCCCGCGCGCTGGAATTGCCTTCTGGCACGGCGGCCTCGTTCATCGGTGACATCAACGGCCTGATCGATAACCTGCTGGCAACCTTTCCGGCCGTGTTCGAACACCCCTCCTACCAGCAGAAGAAAAGCGCCATCGACCGCGCTTTCAACCAGCGCTACGACAAGGCCCTCGATATCATCGAGCGACTGGCGCTGGAGAAGGACGTCGCCCTGTACCGCGACAGCAGCAATATCGCTTTCACGCCGATGCTTGAAGGCAAGGCGCTGGATGAAGCGGAATTCGCCCAATTGCCGGAAGCCGAGCGCGAACGGTTTCACGAAGACATCTCCGGCCTCGAAGAGCGTCTGAACGAAGAACTCGCCAGCCTGCCGCAGTGGAAGCGCGAGTCGAACAATCAACTGCGTCAGCTCAACGAAGAAACCATCACCCTGGCCTTGCAGCCATTGCTCTCGCCGTTGTCCGAGAAGTACGCCGAGAACGCTGCGGTCTGCGGTTACCTGCAAGCGATGCAGGTGTACTTGCTGAAAACCGTGGTCGAGCAACTGGTCGACGACAGCAAGACCGACGCCGTGGCGCGCAAGCTGCTGGAAGAGCAATACGCGCCGAGCCTGGTGGTCGGTCATCCGGCCAGCGGCGGGGCGCCGGTGGTTTTCGAGCCGCACCCGACTTACGAAAACCTGTTCGGGCGCATCGAGTACACCACCGATCAGGGCGCGCTCTACACCACTTATCGGCAGTTGCGCCCAGGTGCGTTGCATCGGGCCAATGGCGGTTTTCTGATTCTTGAAGCGGAAAAAATGCTCAGCGAGCCGTTCGTGTGGGACGCGCTGAAGCGCGCCCTGCAATCGCGCAAACTGAAAATGGAGTCGCCGCTGGGCGAGATGGGCCGTTTCGCCACCGTGACCCTCAACCCGCAACATATTCCGTTGCAGGTCAAAGTCATCATCATCGGTGCGCGACAGTTGTACTACACGCTGCAGGACCTGGATCCGGACTTCCAGGAGATGTTCCGCGTGCTGGTCGACTTCGACGAAGACATCCCGATGGTCGACGAAAGCCTGGAGCAATTTGCCCAGTTGCTGAAAACCCGCACTTCGGAAGAAGGCATGGCACCGCTGACCGCCGATGCGGTGGCGCGTCTGGCGACCTACAGCGCGCGGCTGGCCGAGCATCAGGGACGTTTGTCGGCGCGGATCGGCGATCTGTTCCAACTGGTCAGCGAGGCGGACTTCATTCGTCATCTGGCCGGTGATGAAATGACCGATGCCGGGCATATCGAGCGCGCATTGAAAGCCAAGGCCACTCGCACCGGTCGGGTCTCGGCGCGGATTCTCGACGACATGCTCGCCGGGATCATCCTGATCGACACCGACGGCGCCGCGGTCGGCAAGTGCAACGGGCTGACCGTGCTCGAGGTCGGTGATTCGGCGTTCGGTGTGCCGGCGCGGATTTCCGCCACGGTGTACCCGGGCGGCAGCGGCATTGTCGACATCGAGCGCGAGGTCAACCTCGGCCAGCCAATCCACTCCAAGGGCGTGATGATTCTCACCGGGTATCTGGGCAGCCGTTACGCACAGGAATTCCCGCTGGCGATTTCCGCGAGCATCGCGCTGGAGCAATCCTACGGTTACGTTGATGGCGACAGTGCGTCGCTGGGCGAGGCCTGCACGCTGATTTCGGCGCTGTCGAAGACCCCGCTCAAGCAGTGCTTTGCGATCACCGGATCGATCAACCAGTTCGGCGAAGTGCAGGCGGTCGGCGGGGTCAACGAGAAGATTGAAGGCTTCTTCCGTCTCTGCGAAGCACGCGGGCTGACGGGGGAACAGGGCGCGATCATTCCGCAGGCCAACGTCGCCACGCTGATGCTCGACGAGAAGGTGCTGGCGGCGGTGCGCGCCGGGCAGTTCCACGTATACGCGGTGCGGCAGGCTGACGAAGCGCTGAGCCTGCTGGTCGGCGAGCCGGCCGGTGAGCCGGATGCTGACGGTCAGTTCCCCGAGGGCAGCGTCAACGCGCGCGTGGTCGAGCGTCTGCGGGTGATTGCCGAGATGATCAGCGAAGACGACCTTAAAGAGGCGGAAAAGGAACTGGCCCAAGAGGCATTGGCCGAAGCAAAGCCAGCCTGAACGCAAACGCGGTAAAAATTGTGGGAGGGGGCTTGCTCCCGAAGGCGGCGTACCAATCGACACATTAGTTGATTGAGGCACCGCCTTCGGGAGCAAGCCCCCTCCCACAGTTGTTTTCCAGATTGATTTTTGCGCTGATCTTCGGGAAAAGTGCCACTACTCTGGCGTCAGAATTCACACAATGACCATTCGGCGCCTTCTGGTTCTATCCGGCTTGCGCGGCGGACTTTTCTTCTATTCTCTGCTCAAGGACATCGACAGTATCACTGGATCGAAACAGCCTTCGCGTGAAGGCTGAATACAGGCTTTACCGAGGGTCGCCGCCATGTCGCGCAACCTCTGCCTCACCCGTCAGTGCCTGGGTCTTGTGACCCGCATCGAATGCGCCGTCAAACCGCTGGCCGGCGATAACGGCATGTGGACCTTGCTCTTCGCCGCCGGCATGGCCGGTGAACAACCTTCCGCCATCAAGGCCCAAGGCCCGTTTCACGGGCCGGTCGCCGCCGAGTCTATTCTCGACACCATTGTGGAAAGCCTGACGATGCACGGTTACGAGCTGGCCGACGATCCACAGATCTGGAGCCTGCACCTGCAGGCACAGCTGCGCCAGATCAACGGCGGACGCGGGCGTACGGTTGGCTTGTTCGACCACTAGGCGCAATCACGGCGCAGTGTCGGGCACCTGCACCTTGTCGAGCTTGACCTCAAAGCCGTATTGCACGGTATTGAGTTCGGTTCGCTGATAGGTCTCCACCTGTGTCGGACGGCCATAGAAGTAATGCACGCCGAATAGCGCCGGGCCTTCTGCACTCGCGTCATGACTGACTGAGAGGATCTGTTTCAGGTAGTTGCCGCTGTCGTCCTTGACGAAGAACCGCCAGGCGTTGGCCGGGAATCGTTTCAGATCCACCACCAGCATGTTGTTCTTGATCTCCAGGCCTTTGGGCAGCGACTTGGCGTCGTAGGTTTGCTTGTCGATGGTCGCGAGAAACAGCGGCATCGAGCCCACGGCAATCGCCGGGGTTTCCGGGAACAGGTTCAAATCGTACGTGATGGTCGCTTGCAGCGGATCGACCTGATAGGCCTCGGGTGGCAGTTCGATCGGCTCATCGAGTTTGCCGCTGCGTTTCTCGGTGAAGAATGTCACCGGGCTTTCTCCCGGGTTGAAATCATCACCGAGCAGCTCATCGTTGAAAGTTCGCCGGTGGGAGAACTCGATGCGTGCGGCGCTGGGCTCTTCCACGGACTGATGGATGCGAATGCCGGCCTTCAGCTCCTCCTCGGTCAGGCTCGCGCCTTTGAGCCAGTTCGGCGCCATATCGTCATACACCACCACCGCCGGGTCCAGCGGCTGGATGGTTTTGTCCGTGGTGTGCTGACTGAAGGTACGCACCGGCAGATCCAGCGCCTTGCGGGTTACGGTTGCCGATGAGAAATCCAGTACGCTGACTTCCAGGGTGTCGATTGGGCCGTTGAAGTAGACCTTGTTGTAGCGGCGTGGATGTTGCTGTTCGAAGGCGTGCTGTTCGTCCTCCAGTTGTTTTTCCAGCGCCTCGCTCCAGGTTTTCTGCTGTTGCAGATGCGCCAGTTGTTTCTCGTAGAACGCCACTTGTGCCGGGCTCTCATTGATCGAACCTGCGCGCACCAGATAGTGCCCGGTGGTGTCGCGGGCCTGAACGATCAACGGATTGAGCTGCGCGCCTTCGACCTCGGGGGCCAGTGGCAGGTTGTTGCTGAACTCGACTTCGGCGTAGTTCTTTTCCAGCTTCAGCAGAGTGACGCTGAGGTTGTCATCGGTGCGGGTCTGGCCGACGTCCTTCTGGCTCAGGTTGAAGCTGAACAAGCGGCGGGGGGTGATGACTTCGACTTTTCCCTGCAGGCTCACTGGTCGCGGCTGAGTCTTCTTGTCCACGTTCAGGCCTTCGATGAACGGGTAGGTCACGGTCAGGTCATCGGGGTTGGTGACATTGGAGCTGGACGGGCTCAACTGAATGCCGGGATCGGTTTCCGACCACTCCGGCTGATAGGCGATCACGCGTTTGTTGCTCAGGGTCACCGACTGCCATTCCACGCCATGCGGGAACAGAAAACCTCCGGGAATGTTCAGGTTGAACGGGAACACCGGTTGCAGGTCGGTGAGGTAGTCGGAGCTGGCGTCCTTGTGCAGCACGAACAGACCGTTGATGAAGGTATCGACCAGCGCCTGCGGCGAAGGGTAGTGCTTGAGGATGCCGAGGGCGTCTTCACCGTAGACGGTTTTCAGCGGGGTGCTGTCGAGCTTGAGCTGCGCGCGTTCAAGCAGTAGCAGCGAACCACCGAGTTCGGTCACGGCGTCCTTGAGTTTCGGGTCGGCGATGGCGTCGAGTGAATGTTCGAAGGTTGCCGTCTTTGCTTCGAGGCTGACCGAGGGTTTTTTCTCTTCACCGGGCGAGCAGCCGACCAGCAGTAGAGCGAGGCAAATTCCGGTAGTCGTCAACGGCAATCGCACATGCATTTCCAGTCGTCCTGTCCACTTTCGCTAGGCGGTCAATGGTTTGGACAGTAGCAGAAATAAAATCACCTACACACGCAGGTTGCGGTGATGGGGGGGGCGAGCCGGGCGGTTTCTGGCTGTCACGGGCGGCTGGTATACTCGCCACCGATTTCAATCCTTATTGTGTGAGAGTCAATGGAACGCTTTATCGAAAATGCAATGTACGCCACGCGCTGGCTGCTGGCGCCGATCTATATCGGGCTGTCCCTCGGGCTGCTGGCGCTGGCATTGAAATTCTTCCAGGAAGTGTTTCATGTCATTCCCAACGTGTTCTCCATGGCCGAGTCCGAGCTGATTCTGGTGCTGCTGTCGCTGATCGACATGGCGCTGGTGGGCGGCCTGCTGGTGATGGTGATGATTTCCGGCTACGAGAACTTCGTGTCCGAGCTGAACATCGACGAAGGCAAAGAGAAGCTCAGCTGGCTGGGCACCATGGACTCCTCGTCGCTGAAAATGAAAGTGGCGGCGTCGATCGTGGCGATTTCCTCGATCCACCTGCTGCGGATCTTCATGGATGCCAAGAACGTCGATCCCGAGCACCTGATGTGGTACGTGATCATCCACATGACCTTCGTGATTTCGGCGTTCGCGATGGGTTACCTGGACAAGCTCACCAAGCACTGATCATTGATTGATCGCTGCAAAAACACCGCCCGTCTGTTGCGAAACAGACGGGCGGTGTCGTTTGTGGCTTGTGCTTTGGTGCGCGCGGGCATATCCCTGTAGAGGTCCTGGCTCGCCACTGCACGAGGTGTGTTCATGAACCTGCAAGAGTTGAATGCGTTTGCCATCGCCAGAAAGGTCGATGAGCTGAACCTGATCTCCATGGAGGGCGGGATTTATCTGCTTGAGGCCCGGATGCACGGGGCGGCGTATCCGTTGAGTGATTTCAAGGGCGAGATGCTGCAGCTGCGCTCGGTGGAGCATGCCCGGGATTTGCTGCATAACTTTCCGGTGCTGCCGTTCAACCTTGTGCACACCTCGGTGCACGACGAGATGTGCGGCCTGGGCGGCAGCGTCGATGAAAGCCTGAAAGTGCCACTGGCCTGGCGTTCGGCCCTGTAGGCCTTGCGCCCCATCGCTGGGCATCTGTGCTAGTCTGCTCGCCCTTTTAGGTTCCGGGCGCGCCGGGACGCGCTGTGCACGCACGGCAAGTCTGATGGCCGTCCGCACAGCGGAGCAGTGTCATGTCCGAAGTAAATCTGTCCACCGACGAAACCCGCGTCAGCTACGGTATCGGCCGTCAGCTGGGTGACCAGCTGCGCGACAACCCGCCACCGGGTGTCAGCCTGGACGCCATCCTGGCCGGTCTGACCGACGCATTCGCCGGCAAGCCAAGCCGTGTCGATCAGGAAGCAATGTCCGCCAGCTTCAAGGTTATCCGCGAGATCATGCAAGCCGAAGCCGCTGCCAAGGCTGAAGCCGCCGCAGGTGAAGGCCGTGCTTTCCTGGCTGAAAACGCCAAGAAAGAAGGCATCACTACCCTGGCTTCCGGCCTGCAATTCGAAGTGCTGACCCAAGGCGAAGGCGCCAAGCCATCCCGTGAAGACACCGTGCGTACTCACTACCACGGCATGCTGATCGACGGCACTGTGTTCGACAGCTCCTACGATCGTGGCCAGCCAGCAGAATTCCCGGTGGGCGGCGTGATCGCCGGCTGGACCGAAGCCCTGCAACTGATGAACGCCGGCAGCAAATGGCGCCTGTACGTGCCAAGCGAACTGGCTTACGGTGCTCAAGGCGTTGGCAGCATCCCGCCGCACAGCGTCCTGGTATTCGACGTCGAGCTGCTGGACGTTCTGTAATGCCTGGCCTGTCCCGGTGACAGGTCAATAATGTGGGAGCGGGCTTGCTCGCGAAGGCGTCCTTTCAGGCAACCCATTCGTTGCCTGACACAGCGCTTTCGCCAGCAGGCTGGCTCCCACAGTTTTTACCGCGCTACTCATATTTCAATCTTGTGATGCAGCTCATTGGTCGGGCGCAAGGCCCGGGCATAGCAGAACAGGAACAGATTGCGCACCAGCTCCTTGAGCACCAGCGGTTCGCTGGAATTCAGGCTGCTGACGTCCAGATCACCCTGATCCTGCAGCTCATGCAGGGCTTCTTCTTCCAGTACTGCACAGACTTCACCGGTTTCCCGATGCAGGATCCTGAGGTACGGGTGTGGGCGATCCAGCCAGGCGTCGATCAAATAAGTCATGGGTCTCATCTCCTTGAAAGGTTTCAATGAGAATAATTCTTATTCGTCAAATAGCAAGTGCCTATTGGCGGAATGCGATTTTTTCCGGGTAAAGATTGCGTAAGGTCAAAACGGCTGGCGTCTGGCTATTACGCGAGAATGCGCGAGGGGAAAGCGAGGAGGGCGTAGCACCATCCCGCGTCGGGCGCGGGATGGCTGACAGCAGGATCAGACCTTTCTGACGAACTCGGACTTGAGCTTCATCGGGCCGATGCCGTCGATCTTGCAGTCGATGTCGTGGTCGCCGTCGCACAGGCGGATGTTCTTGACCTTCGTGCCGACCTTGACCACCAGCGAGGTGCCCTTGACCTTCAGGTCCTTGATCACGGTGATGGTGTCGCCGTCCTGCAGCACGTTGCCGACCGAATCTTTTTTCACGGCATCATCGGATGCCACTTCGGCTTCGCCGCTGGCCGACCACTCGTGGGCGCACTCTGGGCAGATCAGTTGGGCACCGTCTTCGTAGGTGTATTCGGAATTGCATTTCGGGCAGGGTGGCAACGTGCTCACTAAGGCTCCTTGGAGGGGATCGCTAAAAGTCGCACATTGTATAGGGTTTTACGCGCAGCAGGGCATAGCGCAGAAACAACTGTGGGAGCGGGCTTGCTCGCGAATGCGGTGTGTCATTAAACATTAATGTCGAATGACAGGTTGCTTTCGCGAGCAAGCCCGCTCCCACAGAAGGCAGATCAGTGCGTGCGGGCGACCGCAAACTCGCTCAGTTCCACCAGTGCATCGCGGTATTCGCTGGCCGGCAGCGCGTCGAGGCACTTGATCGCACGGGCCACATAATCGCGGGCCAGTTGTGCGGTGTATTCCAGTGAACCCGAGGCTTCCACGGCGATGCGGATGCTTTCGAGATCTTCAATCCCGCCTTTCTGGATCGCCTGGCGCACCAGGGCAGCCTGCTCCGGCGTGCCTTCACGCATGGTGTAGATCAGCGGCAGGGTTGGCTTGCCTTCGGCCAGATCGTCACCGACGTTCTTGCCCAGGGTCTCGGCGTCGCCCTTGTAGTCCAGCAGGTCGTCGACCAGCTGGAACGCCACGCCCAGGTGATCACCGAAGGTGCGCAGGGCTTCGCTCTGCTCGGCGGTGGCACCGGCCAGTGCGGCGGCGCTGTGGGTCGAGGCTTCGAAGAGCATCGCGGTCTTGCCGCGGATGACTTCCATGTAGGTTTCTTCGGTGGTGCTGGCGTCACGTACCTTGGACAGCTGCAACACTTCGCCTTCGGCGATGATGCGCGTGGCCTGGGACAGAATCTTCATTACCGGCATCGAACCCAGCTCGACCATCATTTCGAACGAGCGCGAGTACAGGAAATCACCGACCAGCACGCTCGGGGCGTTGCCCCACATGGCGTTGGCGGTCGAGCGGCCACGGCGCATGCCGGACATGTCGACTACGTCGTCATGCAGCAGGGTCGCGGTGTGCAGGAATTCGATGGTGGCGGCCAGCAGGCGCATGTCGTCGCCTTCGCGACCCAGGGCCTTGCCGCACAGCAGCACCAATAAAGGACGCAGGCGTTTGCCGCCGGCCGAGGTGATGTAATCGCCGATTTTCGATACCAGCGGCACTCGGGAAGTCAGCTGCTTCTTGATGATGCCGTCGACGGCGTTAAAATCGTCCGCCACCGCGCGGTAGAAAGCTTGGGGTTGCATCAGCGACAGTTGCTCCAGAAGGGTTGCGCGGCATGCTAGGACCCCCACCGGGGCCTGTCAAGGCGCGATGGACGGCCTCTTGCGTGACTCTCGCGGCTTGCGTACAATCGCGCACCCTGAACTTCCTGGGCAGCACCTGCCTTACGCAATTGCACTTGGGCCGTTCCAGCCCCATGCAGCCATGCCAGCCAATACCTCTTCTTATAAAGAGCTGGGTGAGCAGGATTATCGGAGAAATACCATGTACGCAGTAATCGTTACCGGCGGTAAGCAATACAAGGTCGCTGAAGGTGAATACCTGAAGATCGAAAAACTGGAAGTCGCTACTGGCGAATCCGTGACTTTTGACCGCGTTCTGCTGGTCGCCAATGGCGACGACGTGAACATCGGCGCACCTGTTGTTGCTGGCGCAACCGTCAAGGCTGAAGTGATCTCCCAAGGTCGTCACGATAAAGTCCGCATCATCAAGTTCCGTCGCCGTAAGCACCACATGAAGCGTATGGGCCACCGCCAGTGGTTCACCGAGATCAAAATCACCGGTATTCAGGCTTAATTACAGCCTAATTCCTCACTAGGAGAATTGAACTCATGGCACACAAAAAAGCTGGTGGTAGTACCCGTAACGGTCGCGACTCAGAAGCCAAACGCCTTGGCGTGAAGATGTATGGCGGCCAGGTCATCAAGGCCGGCAACATCATCGTGCGTCAGCGCGGCACCCAATTCCACGCTGGCTACGGCGTTGGCATGGGTAAGGATCACACCCTCTTCGCGAAAATCGAAGGCGTGATCAAGTTTGAAGTAAAAGGCGCCTTCGGTCGTCGTTACGTGAGCGTTGTCGCGGCTTAATCGCGAGATCGCTGGAAGAGCCCTGTCTTGCGACGGGGCTTTTTCGTTTGTGGGGTGAGTCTCTTGCAAAACTGTTTGTATGGGCTGTCGGCGTGCGATGCAGGTCGTGGTTTGGGGGCGCTGCGCTCATTTTTGCAAGAGTCTTATGTCTTGATTGTTTTTCGGCTCGTCCGTATGGCGAGAGGCGTTGAGTTATGAAGTTTGTAGACGAAGTATCGATCCGCGTAAAAGCTGGCGACGGCGGCAATGGCTGCATGAGTTTCCGTCGGGAAAAATTCATTGAAAACGGCGGCCCGAACGGCGGTGACGGCGGTGATGGCGGTTCCATCTACATGATGGCCGACGAAAACCTCAACACCCTGGTCGACTACCGTTACACCCGGCACTTCGATGCCGAGCGTGGCTCCAACGGCGGCAGCACCGATTGCACCGGCAAGAAGGGTGAAGACCTGATCCTGCGCGTGCCGGTCGGTACCACTGTGATCGACTCGGCCACCCAGGAAGTGATTGGCGACCTGACCAAGGCCGGCCAGAAGCTGATGGTAGTGCAGGGCGGCTGGCACGGTCTGGGCAATACCCGTTTCAAATCCAGTACCAACCGTGCGCCGCGCCAGACCACTCCGGGTAAACCGGGTGAGCAGCGTGACCTGAAACTGGAAATGAAAGTACTGGCTGACGTTGGTCTGCTGGGCTTGCCGAACGCCGGTAAAAGTACCTTTATCCGTTCGGTATCGGCCGCCAAGCCGAAAGTTGCCGACTACCCGTTCACCACGCTGGTGCCGAACCTGGGTGTGGTTAGCGTCGACCGCTGGAAAAGCTTTGTCATCGCCGACATTCCGGGGCTGATCGAAGGTGCTTCCGACGGTGCTGGTCTGGGCATTCGCTTCCTCAAGCACCTGGCGCGTACGCGTCTGTTGCTGCACCTCGTCGACATGGCGCCGCTGGATGACACCAGCGCACCGGACGCGGCTGAAGTGATCGTCAACGAGCTGGTCAAGTTCAGTCCGTCGCTGGCCGAGCGTGATCGCTGGCTGGTGCTGAACAAATGCGACCAGATCCTTGAAGAAGAGCACGAAGAGCGCGTCAAGGAAATCGTTGATCGCCTGCAGTGGGAAGGTCCGGTTTACGTGATCTCGGCCATCGCCAAAGAAGGCACCGAGCGCCTGACTCGCGACATCATGCGTTATCTGGAAGATCGTGCCGATCGCCTGGCTAACGACCCGGCGTACAAGGAAGAGCTGGCCGACCTCGATCAGCGCATCGAAGACGAAGCCCGTGCCCAGTTGCAGGCGCTGGATGACAAGCGTGCCCTGCGTCGCAGCGGCGTGAAGTCGGTCCACGACATCGGCGACGATGACTGGGACGAAGAAGATGTGGATGATGAAGACGGTCCGGAAATCATTTACGTGCGCGACTGATTCGTTGCAGTAAACTTAAGCGCCGCTCAATCGAGCGGCGTTTTAGTATCTGGAAATCGCAAGTCACAAATAACGTCATGGGCGGCGCTGGGTCGCGCTGTCCTCAAGCTAAGGTTGAAGATGATGCGGAGCAAAGTGACAGGTGCGCAGCGTTGGGTCGTGAAGATCGGCAGCGCTTTGCTGACGGCGGACGGCAAGGGGCTGGATCGCAAGGCAATGGGTGTCTGGGTCGAGCAGATGGTCGCCCTGCATGAGGCGGGGGTCGAGCTGGTGCTGGTTTCCTCCGGTGCCGTGGCTGCCGGCATGAGTCGCCTGGGCTGGACCGCACGACCCAGTGCGATGCACGAGCTCCAGGCTGCCGCGGCAATCGGTCAGATGGGCTTGGTGCAGGCATGGGAATCGAGCTTTGCCGAGCATGGCCGACACACCGCGCAGATTCTCCTGACTCACGATGACCTGTCCGACCGCAAGCGCTACCTCAACGCCCGCAGCACCCTGCGTGCACTGGTGGAGCTGAAAGTCATCCCGGTGATCAACGAAAACGACACCGTGGTCACCGACGAAATCCGTTTCGGCGACAACGACACGCTGGCGGCGCTGGTGGCCAACCTGGTCGAGGCCGATCTGCTGGTGATCCTCACCGATCGCGATGGCATGTTCGACGCCGATCCGCGCAACAATCCGGATGCGCAACTGATTTACGAAGCGCGCGCCGACGATCCGACCCTGGATGCGGTGGCGGGCGGTACCGGTGGCGCGCTGGGGCGTGGCGGCATGCAGACCAAGCTGCGTGCGGCGCGTCTGGCGGCGCGTTCCGGGGCGCACACGATCATCGTTGGTGGGCGTCTGGAACGAGTGCTCGATCGCCTGAAGGCTGGCGAGCGCATCGGTACGCTGCTGTCGCCTGAGCGCGGCATGCTCGCGGCGCGCAAGCAGTGGCTGGCCGGGCATCTGCAGACTCGCGGCACACTGGTGCTGGACGAGGGGGCGGTGTCGGCATTGTCGCAAGGTAACAAGAGCCTGCTGCCGGTCGGCGTCAAATTGGTCCAGGGCAGTTTCCGCCGTGGCGAAATGGTGGTTTGCGTGGCGCCGGACGGTCGCGAGATTGCCCGTGGCCTGGCCAACTACAGTGCGCTTGAGGCGCAAAAAATCATTGGTCAGTCGTCAGATGCAATTGTCGGCGTGCTGGGCTACATGGCTGAGCCGGAACTGGTTCATCGTGACAATCTGATTCTGGTCTAAGGGAAAATACGCATGCGCATGGCAAAAGGATTGTTGGGTCTGCTGATGGCGCTGCCATTGCTGGCCTCGGCCGAGGAAATCGGTCAGGTGTCGACGGTGTTCAAGTTCGTCGGCCCGAATGACCGGATCGTGGTCGAGGCTTTCGATGATCCGAAGGTCGACGGCGTGACCTGCTATCTGTCTCGCGCCAAGACGGGCGGGGTGAAGGGTGGCCTGGGGCTGGCCGAGGATCGCGCCGAGGCGTCGATTGCCTGTCGTCAGGTCGGTCCGATCAAGTTCAAGGGCGAACTGAAGGATGGCGACGAGGTGTTCAAGGAGCGCACGTCGCTGGTGTTCAAGACCATGCAGGTGGTGCGTTTCCTCGACAAGAAGCGCAACACGCTGGTGTACCTGGTCTACAGCGATCGCGTGATCGAAGGTAGCCCGCAGAATGCGGTGACCGCGATCCCGATCGTGCCGTGGGTGCCGGTCCAGCAATAACACCGCAGAAACAGCTGTAGGAGTGAGCCTGCTCGCGATGGCGTTGTATCAGTCAATATATGCATCGACTGATACAGCGCCATCGTCGGAGCGCCGCCCGGAGCAGGCTCACTCCTACATTTTTTGTGCTGCATTCGCTAAATCGCAGGCAATAAAAAACCGACCCTAAGGTCGGTTTTTAATGACTACGTCGATTAAGCAGCTTCTTTCAGTGCTTTGACGTGGCCATTCAGGCGGCTCTTATGACGAGCAGCCTTGTTCTTGTGGATGATGCCTTTATCGGCCATACGGTCGATAACTGGCACAGCCAGAACGTATGCAGCTTGAGCTTTTTCAGCGTCTTTTGCGTCGATGGCCTTAACTACATTCTTGATGTAGGTACGAACCATGGAACGCAGGCTGGCGTTGTGGCTGCGACGCTTCTCAGCCTGTTTTGCACGTTTTTTGGCGGAAGGTGAGTTGGCCACCGTCGAGCTCCTCGAAAGACTTTTTAGGAAATAGCAAACAAAATAGGCCGCGAATCATGCCGATGAAGAGAAGTCTTGTCAAGGGCGCTTGAAACGTTCCGCTAAGTGGTAGGTGTAAAGAGGCGGGATATTTATTTCCGGCGCTTGACCTGTAAACTCGCGAGCTTTGGCTCTGTGCTGTTGCGGCGCAGAGTATCGCACAAGTAGGCGCATTGTTCGCCTGCTGTTTATCGACAGGCACACATTCCCTCAATGAATCTGCTCAAATCGTTGGCCGCCGTCAGCTCTATCACCATGCTTTCCCGGATTCTCGGGTTCGTCCGTGACACGCTCATCGCTCGCACGTTCGGCGCCGGAATGGCCACGGACGCCTTCTTCATTGCCTTCAAATTGCCTAACCTGCTGCGGCGAATCTTCGCCGAGGGCGCGTTCTCGCAGGCCTTCGTGCCGATTCTGGCGGAATACAAAAGTCAGCAGGGTGAAGAGGCGACCCGTACCTTTATTGCTTATGTCTCGGGCCTGCTGACGCTGGTGCTGGCACTGGTCACCGCGCTGGGCATGATCGCTGCGCCATGGGTGATCTGGGCCACAGCGCCGGGGTTTGCCGATACGCCGGAAAAATTCCAGCTCACTTCCGATCTGTTGCGGGTGACGTTCCCTTATATATTGCTGATCTCCCTGTCCTCGCTGGCCGGGGCGATCCTCAATACCTGGAACCGATTTTCGGTGCCAGCCTTCGTGCCGACCCTGCTCAACGTCAGCATGATCGTGTTCTCGCTGTTCCTGACGCCGTATTTCGATCCACCGGTGATGGCCCTCGGCTGGGCTGTGCTGGTCGGTGGTCTGGCGCAGTTGCTCTACCAACTGCCGCACTTGAAAAAGATCGGCATGCTGGTGCTGCCGCGCCTGAATCTGCGCGATAGCGGCGTGTGGCGGGTGATGAAGCAGATGCTGCCGGCGATCCTCGGCGTTTCGGTCAGCCAGATTTCGCTGATCATCAACACCATTTTTGCCTCGTTTCTGGTCGCCGGCTCGGTGTCGTGGATGTATTACGCCGACCGATTGATGGAATTGCCGTCCGGCGTGCTCGGTGTAGCGCTGGGCACCATTTTGCTGCCGACGCTGGCCAAGACTTATGCGAGCAAGGATCGCCACGAATACTCGCGGATCCTCGACTGGGGCCTGCGCCTGTGTTTCATATTGGTGCTGCCGTGTGCATTGGCACTGGGGATTCTCGCCGAGCCACTGACTGTTTCGTTGTTTCAGTACGGTCAATTCAGCGCCTTTGATGCGTCCATGACCCAGCGCGCACTGATTGCTTACTCTGTCGGTCTGCTGGGGATTATCGTGATCAAGGTGCTGGCGCCGGGCTTTTATGCGCAGCAGAACATCCGCACTCCGGTGAAAATCGCAATCTTCACACTGGTGTGCACGCAGCTGTTCAACCTGATGCTGATCGGCCCGCTGGCTCATGCCGGCCTGGCGCTGGCGATCAGTGCTGGTGCCTGTCTGAATGCCGGTCTGTTGTTTTATCAACTGCGCAAGCAAAAGATGTATCAGCCGCAACCAGGGTGGTACACGTTTGGCTTCAAGCTGGTGGTGGCGGTGGCGGTGATGTCGGCGGTATTGCTGCTGGGCATGCATTTCATGCCGGCCTGGGATCAGGGGCACATGCTGGAGCGCTTCCTGCGTCTGGGGGCATTGGTGGTTGCTGGTGTGGTGGCGTATTTCGGTATGTTGCTGCTGCTCGGTTTCCGCCTGCGCGACTTCAATCGCAAGGCTTTGAGCTGAGGTTTCAGCCTTTATAACCGGGCACGGGCCGGCAGTTTTGTCGGCTCGATCACTTTGCGTTACGGTGTTGCCTGTCGTCGACCGTCGGGTGTGGTTATAATCGACCACTTTATGAGCAAGAAGCGCGTTATGCAGCTGGTTCGAGGCCTCCACAACTTGCGCCCCCAGCATCGGGGCTGCGTCGCCACTATTGGCAACTTTGACGGTGTTCACCGTGGTCACCAGGCTATCCTGGCCCGACTGCGTGAGCGTGCGCTTGAGTTGGGCGTACCCAGCTGCGTGGTGATTTTCGAGCCGCAGCCACGGGAATTCTTTGCCCCGGAGACCGCGCCGGCGCGTCTGGCCCGCTTGCGCGACAAGCTGCAGCTGCTGGCCGCCGAAGGCGTTGACCGGGTGTTGTGCCTGGCATTCAACCAGCGCTTGAGCAAGCTCAGCGCCAGTGAGTTCGTCGATACCATCCTGGTGGACGGCCTCGGCGTGCAGCATCTGGAAGTCGGCGACGATTTCCGCTTTGGCTGCGATCGCCTCGGCGATTTCGATTTTCTGCTGCAGGCCGGCCAGGTTCACGGTTTTACCGTGGAAGCCGCACAAACCGTCGAGCTGGACGGCATTCGCGTCAGCAGCACCCAGGTGCGCAACGCGTTGGCCGCCGCCGATTTTGCCTTGGCCGAACGCTTGCTCGGCCGCCCGTACCGGATTGCCGGTCGAGTGCTGCACGGCCAGAAACTGGCCCGGCAACTGGGTACGCCCACTGCCAACATTCAACTCAAGCGTCGTCGCGTACCGTTCACCGGGGTTTACCTGGTGGATGTGGACATCGACGGCAAGACCTGGCCCGGCGTCGCCAATATTGGCGTGCGGCCTACGGTTCAAGGTGACGGCAAAGCCCACCTTGAAGTTCATCTATTGGATTTTGCCGGCGATCTGTATGACCGGCGTCTGACGGTGGTTTTCCACCAAAAGCTGCGTGAAGAGCAGCGTTTCGCCTCCCTGGAGGCACTGAAAACGGCGATCAACGCGGATGTCGCCGCCGCCCGTGCACTAGCCGCACCTAGCGCCCATCGCTAATGAAGAGCCTTAAATGACCGACTATAAAGCCACGCTAAACCTTCCGGACACCGCCTTCCCAATGAAGGCCGGCCTGCCACAGCGCGAACCGCAGATCCTGCAGCGCTGGGACAGTATTGGCCTGTACGGAAAGTTGCGCGAGATTGGCAAGGATCGTCCGAAGTTCGTCCTGCACGACGGCCCTCCGTACGCCAACGGCACGATCCACATCGGTCACGCACTGAACAAGATTCTCAAGGACATGATCATCCGCTCGAAGACCCTGTCGGGCTTCGACGCGCCGTATGTTCCGGGCTGGGACTGCCACGGCCTGCCGATCGAACACAAGGTTGAAGTGACCCACGGCAAGAACCTGGGCGCGGACAAGACCCGCGAACTGTGCCGTGCCTACGCCACCGAGCAGATCGAAGGGCAGAAGAGCGAATTCATCCGCCTCGGCGTGCTGGGCGACTTCGCCAACCCGTACAAGACCATGGACTTCAAGAACGAGGCCGGTGAAATCCGCGCCCTCGCCGAAATCGTCAAGGGCGGTTTCGTGTTCAAGGGCCTCAAGCCGGTGAACTGGTGCTTCGATTGTGGTTCGGCGCTGGCCGAAGCTGAAGTCGAGTACGAGAACAAGAAGTCCTCGACCATCGACGTGGCTTTCCCGATCGCTGACGAGGCCAAACTGGCCGCCGCGTTCGGTCTGCCGTCGCTGAGCAAGCCTGCCTCGATCGTGATCTGGACCACCACCCCGTGGACCATCCCGGCCAACCAGGCGCTGAACGTCCACCCGGAATTCAATTACGCCCTGGTCGATATTGGCGACAAGCTGCTGGTTCTGGCTGAAGAGCTGGTTGAGTCCTGCCTGTCGCGTTACGGCGTTGAAGGCAGCGTACTGGCCACCGCGCCGGGTTCGGCGCTGGAACTGATCAACTTCCGTCACCCGTTCTACGACCGCCTGTCGCCGGTGTACCTGGCCGACTACGTCGAACTGGGCGCCGGCACCGGTGTGGTTCACTCCGCCCCGGCCTACGGTGTGGACGACTTCGTGACCTGCAAGAAGTACGGCATGGTCAACGATGACATCCTCAACCCGGTACAAAGCAACGGCGTGTACGTGCCGTCGCTGGAGTTCTTTGGCGGCCAGTTCATCTGGAAGGCCAACCCGGCCATCGTCGAAAAACTCACCGAAGTCGGTGCGCTGCTGCACACCACCGTCATCGAACACAGCTACATGCATTGCTGGCGCCACAAAACCCCGCTGATCTATCGCGCCACCGCGCAGTGGTTCATCGGCATGGACAAGGAGCCGGTCAGCGGCGACACCCTGCGCGTGCGCTCGCTCAAAGCCATCGAAGACACCAAGTTCGTTCCGGCCTGGGGCCAGGCGCGCCTGCACTCGATGATCGCCAACCGTCCGGACTGGTGCATCTCCCGTCAGCGCAACTGGGGCGTGCCGATCCCGTTCTTCCTGAACAAGGAAAGCGGCGAACTGCACCCACGCACCGTCGAACTGATGGAAGAGGTCGCCAAACGCGTTGAAGTCGAAGGCATCGAAGCCTGGTTCAAACTCGACGCCGCCGAACTGCTGGGCGACGAAGCGCCGCTGTACGACAAGATCAGCGACACCCTCGACGTCTGGTTCGACTCGGGTACCACGCACTGGCACGTGCTGCGCGGTTCGCACCCGATGGGTCACGAAACCGGCCCGCGCGCCGACCTGTACCTGGAAGGTTCCGATCAGCACCGCGGCTGGTTCCACTCGTCGTTGCTGACCGGTTGCGCCATCGACAACCACGCGCCGTACCGCGAGTTGCTGACCCACGGCTTCACCGTCGATGAGTCCGGCCGCAAGATGTCCAAATCGCTGGGCAACGTGATTGCGCCGCAGAAAGTCAATGACACCCTGGGCGCCGACATCATGCGTCTGTGGGTCGCGTCGACCGACTACTCCGGCGAAATGGCCGTGTCCGAGCAGATCCTGCAGCGCAGCGCGGACGCCTATCGTCGCATCCGTAACACGGCGCGTTTCCTGCTTTCCAACCTGACCGGTTTCAACCCGGCCACCGACCTCCTGCCGGCCGAAGAAATGCTCGCACTGGATCGCTGGGCCGTGGATCGCACCCTGCTGCTGCAACGCGAGTTGCAAGAGCACTACGGCGAATACCGCTTCTGGAACGTCTACTCGAAGATCCACAACTTCTGCGTGCAGGAGCTCGGTGGTTTCTACCTCGACATCATCAAGGATCGCCAGTACACCACCGGCGCCGACAGCAAGGCCCGTCGCTCGTGCCAGACCGCGCTGTTCCACATCTCCGAAGCGCTGGTACGCTGGATCGCCCCGATCCTCGCGTTCACCGCCGACGAACTGTGGCAATACCTGCCGGGCGAGCGCAACGAATCGGTGATGCTCAACACCTGGTACGAAGGTCTGACCGAGTTGCCGGAAGGCTTCGAGCTGGGTCGCGAGTACTGGGA
Source organism: Pseudomonas sp. GW823-FHT01D03 (assembly GCF_058798255.1). NCBI lineage: Bacteria > Pseudomonadati > Pseudomonadota > Gammaproteobacteria > Pseudomonadales > Pseudomonadaceae > Pseudomonas > Pseudomonas sp. GW823-FHT01D03. The sequence goes on along the minus strand of NZ_JBXAKK010000001.1, from coordinate 5,201,516 downwards.
TCGCATCATGGAAGTGAAGGTTGCGGTCAACAAAGAAATGGAAATCCAGCGTGCGGCCAAAGCCGTCGGTGGCAACCTGCAAGCCGAAGTGACGCTGTTCGCCGAAGAAGCGCTGAGCGCCGACCTGGCCAAACTGAGCAACGAACTGCGCTTTGTCCTGATCACTTCGACTGCCAGCGTGGCACCTTTCGTTCAGGCACCTGCGGACGCGGTAGCCACCGAAGTCAGCGGCCTGAAACTGAAGATCGTCAAATCGGCCTTCCCGAAATGCGCGCGTTGCTGGCATTGCCGCGAAGACGTGGGCGTGAACCCGGAGCATCCGGAAATCTGCGGCCGTTGCGTGGACAACATCGATGGCGCAGGCGAGGTTCGTCACTATGCCTAACGCCGTTGGCCGTTTCGGACGGCTGAGCTGGCTCTGGTTGAGCTTGCTGGTTCTGGTCATCGACCAGGCCAGCAAGTTCTACTTCGAAGGCAAGCTCGAAATGTTCCAGCAGATCGTGATCATTCCCGATTACTTCAGCTGGACCCTGGCCTACAACACCGGCGCGGCCTTCAGCTTCCTGGCTGACAGCTCCGGCTGGCAGCGCTGGCTGTTCGCGCTGATCGCGATCGTGGTCAGTGCGGTGCTGGTGGTCTGGCTCAAACGCCTGGGCCGCAACGAAACCTGGCTGGCCGTCGCACTGGCGCTGGTGCTGGGCGGTGCACTGGGCAATCTGTATGACCGCATTGCCCTGGGCCATGTGATCGACTTCATTCTGGTGCACTGGCAGAACCGCTGGTACTTCCCAGCGTTCAACTTCGCCGACAGCGCCATCACCGTCGGTGCGGTGATGCTGGCACTGGACATGTTCAAATCGAAGAAAACCGGAGAAGCCGTTCATGACTGAACAGGTATTGGCTGAGCAACGCATCGGTCAGAACACGGAAGTCACTTTGCACTTTGCATTGCGCCTGGAGAACGGCGATACGGTCGACAGCACGTTCGACAAGGCCCCGGCGACCTTCAAGGTTGGCGACGGCAACCTGCTGCCGGGTTTCGAAGCCGCTTTGTTCGGCTTCAAGGCCGGCGACAAGCGTACGCTGACCGTCGAGCCGGAAAACGCTTTCGGCCAGCCGAACCCGCAAAACGTACAGATCATCCCGCGTTCGCAGTTCGTCGACATGGAGTTGTCGCCGGGTTTGCTGGTGATCTTCAATGATGCGGCCAATACTGAGCTGCCGGGTGTGGTGAAAGAGTTCGACGACGCGCAAGTGACCATCGACTTCAACCACCCGCTGGCCGGCAAGACGCTGACCTTTGACGTCGAGATCATCAACGTCAAAGCGATCTGAGTGACACCGCAGAACAATTGTGGGAGCGGGCTTGCTCGCGAATGCTGACTGACATTCAACATAGAAGTTGTCTGACACACTGCTTTCGCGAGCAAGCCCGCTCCCACATTGGATTTTTGCTGTATTTGAGCAATGTGCTCGATCAGCAGGACGTAAATTTTTTTCGCGCGCAAGACACGAGGCACAGCATGCAAATCAAACTCGCCAACCCCCGTGGCTTCTGCGCCGGCGTGGACCGGGCGATCGAAATCGTCAACCGCGCCCTGGAAGTCTTCGGGCCGCCGATCTATGTGCGTCATGAAGTGGTGCACAACAAGTTCGTCGTCGAAGACCTGCGCAGCCGTGGCGCGATTTTCGTCGAAGAACTGGATCAGGTACCGGACGACGTCATTGTGATCTTCAGTGCCCACGGCGTTTCCCAGGCCGTGCGCAATGAAGCCGCCGGCCGTGGCCTGAAGGTATTCGACGCCACTTGCCCGCTGGTGACCAAGGTGCACATCGAAGTCGCGAAATACAGCCGCGACGGCCGTGAGTGCATCCTGATCGGCCACGCCGGTCACCCGGAAGTCGAAGGCACCATGGGCCAGTACGACGCTAGCAATGGCGGCGCGATCTACCTCGTCGAAGACGAGAAAGACGTAGCCGACCTGCAAGTGCGTAACCCGGAAAAGCTCGCGTTCGTGACTCAGACCACTCTGTCGATGGACGACACCAGTCGGGTGATCGATGCCCTGCGCACACGCTTCCCGGCCATTGGTGGCCCGCGCAAGGACGACATCTGCTACGCCACGCAAAATCGTCAGGACGCGGTCAAGCAACTGGCTGACGAATGCGACGTGGTGTTGGTGGTCGGCAGTCCGAACAGCTCCAACTCCAACCGTCTGCGCGAACTGGCTGAACGCATGGCCACGCCGGCCTACCTGATCGACGGCGCCGAAGACCTGCAGAAGAGCTGGTTCGATGGTGTCGAGCGCATCGGCATCACCGCCGGTGCTTCCGCGCCGGAAGTATTGGTGCGTGGCGTGATCCAGCAGTTGCAAGCCTGGGGAGCGACCGGTGCCGATGAACTGGCCGGCCGCGAAGAGAACATCACGTTCTCGATGCCGAAAGAGCTGCGCGTCCGCTCGATCTGACGCTCTTCGCCTTCAGGCACAGTGCCTGCTCAGCCTTCGCGCTGGTCAGGCGCACCCGGCCGGTCGCCGCCAGCACCACCTGGCGCTGGCTGACCGGCTCGCGTGCCGAACAGATATGTAATGTCCCTGCCTGAAAGGCCCGCCCGGGCATCAGCGGTTGTCCCAGATTGCTGAAACGTACATAACGACTGACCGCCCAATTGCCGACAATCGGTGTCCGCCCGTCACTCGCTTGTTCCTGCAGCAGTGGATTGCTGCTGTCCTGCGGCCCCTTGCCGCTGATATCCAGAATGATCCGCCAGCCCTGACTCCAGTCGCCATTGATGCCATGGATCACCACGCTCTGATTGCGAGTGATGGCCTGGGTGCGGGCGTTGCGAATCCCGTCGAGCAGCGACTGCGCCGCATGGTCGCGCTGAGTCGATTCGTTGAAGGCGGCAAACGCCGGACTGACCAGCGCCAGAACAATTGCGCCAATCGCCAGTCCCATAAGCAATTCGATCAGACTGAAACCCTGTTGCGGCATGAGCACTTCCTCCCTGAAGCATGAGGCCAGACGCGATCCGTGCGCCGGGCAGGGCAAATCAACCGACGCAGGCCGGTTGAATGTTCTAGTTTGTAGAAGCAGGTATAGCCGACGGCAACGGAGGGCATCGATGGATCGTCATACAAAAGGTTTCACGCTGCCTGAGTTGTTGGCTGCGGTCGCGGTGATGGTGATCCTCATAACCCTGGCGGTGCCGGGTTTCACTCGCTCGATCCAGAGCAGCAAGGCCGATACCGAAATGGGCGACTTGCAGCGCGCCATCAACTATGCGCGGCTGGAGGCGATTGATCGTGGCGTGACCACACGCTTGCGCCCGAGCGCCGGCGGCAGCGTGTGGACCGGCGAATTGTCGGTCTACGACAGTACTGGCACTTCGGCCAATGTATTGCGGGTTGTTCCAGCGATGAGCAGCGGCGCGACTCTGACGCTACCCTCAGGAGTGACCGCACTGGATTTCAATAATCTGGGCGGCCTGGCGGCGCCGTCGACGGCGGTGGTCATCAGCTACGCGCTGGGAACGCAAAGCAGGACGCTGAACGTGTGTCTGAACGGACGAATTCAATTGGGTGGAAGTTGCGGATGAGGGCAGGGAGCACACAGGCACAGGAGGGCATGTCGCTGATCGAAGTGCTGGTCGCGTTGCTGATTCTGACCGTTGGCATATTGGGCGCGGCAGCTGTTCAAGTGAATTCGCTGAAGTACACCGACAGTTCGCGCATGACCAGCCAGGCGAGTTTTATCGCCTACGACATGATGGATCGCATCCGCGCCAACGCCGCTGCCGATTACACGGTGACACCACCGACCTCGGGCAACCTCAGTGTCGCCCGCGATCAGGATCTCTACGATTTCACCACCAGCATCGTCAATTTCGGCGGGCCGAGCGCCACCGGCACGATCACCCGCAATCAGCGGGTGTACACCATCACCATCAACTGGAATGACTCACGGGCCGCGAATGCCAGCGGTACCACGCGCAGTTTCGTCCTGACCAGCCGTGCCACGGTCGATCCGGTGGCCACGCCATGAAGCAATACAACCGTGGTTTCGGCCTGATCGAAATGCTCATTGCCCTGGCGCTCGGGCTGATCATCGTGCTGGGCGTGGTGCAGACGTTTCTCACCGCTAAAAACACTTACGTCAGCCAGAACACCGCGGCCGCGATGCAAGAAGACGCACGTTTTGTCCTGAGCAAGATGATTCAGGAACTGCGCATGGTCGGCATGTTCGGCTGCCTCGGCAGCATTACCGACGCGAGTTCGGCAGGGGATTTCAACGCGGCGCAAGTCACACCGATCAGTTGGGATAACAGCAATCTCAAACTGACTCTGGTCACTGCTGACGTTGGCGGCAGTGGCGGTACGCCGACCTGGACGGTGATCTCCGATTGCCGCAACAGCGCCACGGCCTATACCGGGTTGCGCGCGGCGGCGAGCGGGCAGATCGCCTTTCCGATCCGCCGCCTGATCTATAGCTTCAGCAACAACCAGATCCTCATGGGCACCGGCAGCGGCAATCCGACCCAGCAGGTGCTGGTGAATAACGTCAGTGCCTTTAACGTGACCTTCGGTCTGGCCGCGTCGGCTACCGACGTCGCGGCGTCCTCCTACAGCGCCAACCCCAGCGATCCGGCGCGCATCCGCAGTGTGCGCCTGAGCCTGACTCTCACTGACCCGAACAACCGGGTGGCCAATCAAACCTTCAACGTGGTTGCCGCTTTGCGCAACCGCCTGCAATGAGGGCCGGGCCGATGAGGATGACTTTCGAGCAGCGGCAAAACCAGCGCGGTATGGTGTTGCTGGTCAGTCTGGTGTTTTTGTTGCTGCTGACACTGATCGGCCTGTCCTCGATGCAAAGCGCCAACCTGCAGGAAAAAATGGCCGGCAGCGTCAGCCTGCGTAATCAGTCGTTCCAGACCGCAGAGGCCGCGCTGCGTATCGGCGAGAGTGCGGTGCAGCTCGACAGTTATTCGCTGGCCGTCTGCGCCAGTACCACGCAATGTGCGCCCCCGGCGGAGTCATCGGTGGTCAGCGCGGCGGGGTTCAATTCGACTTCCGGGGTCACGTGGATCGCAGCCGGTAACGGCTTTTATGGGGTGCAGAACATTGGCACGACCCTGACGGCAGTGAACGTGCCGAGTAACACTTCGGCGACCCTGTATCGAGTGACGGCAGTCGGCATCGCCGGTACTTCGCGCAGTGTGGTGGAGAGTGTCTATGCGAAGTATTGAGCGCTTCCGGACCTTGTTGGCCGGCGTGTTGCTGGGCCTGTATCTGGCGGCGCCGGCGTATGCGTTTACTCCGTCCGATTCGCCGCTGTTGAGCGCGGCGGCAGTGTCGCCCAACGTGATGTTGCTGATCGACGATTCCGGCAGCATGAACAGCATTATTTATGCGCCAGGATTCGATCCCGGCGTTGATCGCACACCCGCCCGGCAGTGCAACGCGTTGCTCGGACTGTGCCTGAGTTCGACCGCCATTACCGGTGATTCGGTGTTTCTCTCAAGCCTGCCGACCTCCGGTTGTTCCGGTGGGGCCTATGCCTTTTACAACAACAGTGTTGCGCCGCTGTGCCTGAAACTGCCGGATCCGGTGGGTGGCGGCAACACCCGCTACACCGGGGACTACATCGCCTACGTTGTCGGGCTGGCGATCAACAACGGCACCCGCGACTTCACCAACGGGGCAATTCCCAACGACTATCGGATCAACGTGGCGCGCAACGTGTCCACCGCGCTGGTCACCAGCAACCGTACCTTGCGCATGGGCCTGTCGACCTTCAATCCGGCCACCAGTAACAACTCGGGCAATGGCGGTTACATCGCGCGTTCGATCAGCGACTTGTCACCGGTGTCCGGCAGCGTGACCCAGGCACAGGCCGACGCCAACTACAACGCGCTGATTTCTGCGATCAACGGTTTGAGCGCCGTGGCCAATACGCCGCTGGCGGAAACCTATTACGAAATCACTCGCTACATGCGTGGCATGGCCCCGTACTACAACAGCACGCCGACGACCTACACCAGCCCGATCCAGTACCGTTGCCAGAAGAACTACGGCGTGGTGATCACCGACGGTTTGCCGACTTACGACCGCACCTTCCCGAGCAATGATCCGCTGGGTGGCAGTCGCCTGCCGAACTGGGACGGCATCAACAATGACGGCAACAACCTCAATGGTGATAGCGAGGGCGACACGCTGTATCTCGACGATATTGCCAAATTCGCCTTCGACATCGACATGCGTTCGACCGGTACTGACGCCGCCGGCAAAAGCTGGAACGCGGTGGATTTTCCCAAGCAGAACATGAACACCTACACCGTGGGTTTTACCGCCGACAATGACATGTTGTCGGACGCCGCTGCTTACGGGCAGGGCAGGTATTACCAGGCGACCGACAGCACGGGCCTCAATGCCGCACTGTCCTCGGCGTTGAGCGACATCACCTCCAAGGCCGGCTCTGGCGGCAGCGGGGTCACCAGCGGCACCACGCTGGCCAGTGGCACCCGTTATTTCCAGACCAGCTATGACCCCAAAGACTGGCGCGGGACGATCAAGTCCTTCGGTTTCACCTCGGCTGGCGCGGTGAATACCTCGGCAGCGTTGTGGAGTACCGACACCACAATCGTCCCGGGCGCTACCGCACCGACTTATCAATCATGGAACACCGGCAGCAACGCCGCCGTCACTCTGGCCTACGGCAACTTTTCCGCTGCCCAGCAGACCACGCTCAGCCAGGGCCTGCCCACCGGCATCAGCGGTAACGATCTGGTGGAGTGGAGCAAGGGCACCAACAAGGCCGGGCTGAAGGTGCGCAGAGTATTGCTCGGCGACATCGTCAACTCGCCGCTGGTGCTGGCCTCGCCCGGCGACAAAACCGCCTCCGACCTCTCGGGTGACACCACCTACACCACGTACCTGACCACCAAAGCGGCGAATATGAATTCGAGTCTGGTGGTGAATGCCAACGACGGTTTCGTCAATGTGATCAACTCGGCCAACGGCACTCGACGCTATGCCTACATGCCGTCCAGCGTGTTGCCGTCGCTGCGGCTGATTGCAGATCCTGCTTACATCAACGGCGTCAGCCACAAGTTTCTGGTGGACGGTCAGGTCGGTGTGTATGACGCGCAAATCAACAGCGCCTGGAAAACCCTGGCCATTGGCGGCACCGGCGCCGGCGGCAAGACTTTCTACGCGCTGCAACTGTTCGACGCGTCCGCCGGCAATGTGCTCAGCGCCCTGTGGGAGGTCAGTGCGCCCGCCACGGCAAACACCGCCAATGCATTCAATGATCTGGGTTACGCCTATGCCCGACCGGAAGTGGCACGCTTGGCCGATGGTCGCTGGGCGGCATTCATCGCCAATGGCTATGGCAGCAACTCCGGTGTGGCGGCGTTGTATGTGCTGGATGTGCGTGACGGTTCGCTGATCAAGAAAATCGTGATCGACAGCACCGAAACCACCAATGGCCTGTCGTCGGTGAAGCTCAAGGTCAATTCGTCGAACGTGGTGCAGGCCGCTTACGGCGGTGACTTGAAAGGGCGTATGTGGAAATTCGATCTGAGCGCGACGTCGACCGACAGTTGGGGCGTGGCGTTTTCCGGCAAGCCGCTGTTCACCACGGCGGGCGGAGCGACTCAGCCGATCACCGCGCAGCCGCTGCTGGCGGACAATTCGCAGGGCGGCAAACAGGTATTTTTCGGCACCGGCAAATTCAACGAAACCGCCGACAAGACCAACAAGGACCTGCAGGCATTTTATTCGGTGTGGGATGCCGACGGCGGTTCCGGGCAGCTGACAGTCAGCAGCCTGCAGACGCAAGCAGTGACCGGAGTGTTCTCCGGCAGTACGGGGCAGTTCATCACCACCAGCCAGAACGATACGACTTATCCGGCGGAAAAGGGCTGGTATCTGCCCTTGGTGTACAACAACGTGCTGACCGGCGAGCGGGTGATCAATCAGGCCAGTCTGGTGCTCGGGCGCATCGTGTTTACCACCGCCAGTGTCGACACCACCGACCCGTGCGCCAGTTTCGGCACCGGCAAACTGGTCGAACTCGATGCGTTCAGCGGTAAGATGCTCAACTACGCGGTGCTCGACACCAACGCCGATGGCGTGGTCGACAGCAACGACACGATTTCCAGCGGCGTGGTGTTCACCGGCGGGATTCCGACCCTGAACGCCATCGTCAATGGCGCGACGCGCAAGATCGTCAACGATTCCAGTGGCACCGTCACCACACTGGTGGAAAAATCCGGCGGCGGCAGCCGTCGTATCATGTGGCGACAAATACAGTAAGTGAGAGTTTGAGGCATGCGCAGAGTCAACCAAGGCTTCACCCTGATCGAGATCATGATCGTGATTGCGATCATCGGCATCATCATCACCATCGCTGCACCGGGCTACACCGAATACCTGAAAAAGGGCCGGCGTGCCGAAGTGGTGTCACTGCTCTCGGAGCAGGCGCAGAGCCTCGAACGCTTCTATACCAAAAACAACGTCTACACCGGCATCACCGGTCTGAGCACGGGCAATGATTACTACACCATCACCCCGATGATCGCTGACCAGACCTTCCTGCTGACCGCCACGCGCAAGGCTGGCACTGCCATGGCCACCGACAAGTGCGGGGACTTCACCCTCACCAACACTGGCGTCAGAAGCATGAACAACGCTACCACCGGGCTGACCACCAAGGATTGCTGGGGCCGCTGAGGTACCTTCTTGAGGGCGCCTTTTGCGCCCACTGTCTTTTCTACGGTTGGATCAAACATGACCAGGCAACAGCAAGTGGTGATTGTCGGTGGCGGGGTGATTGGCCTGCTGACCGCCTACAACCTCGCCTCCGAAGTGCGCAGCGTGGTGCTGCTGGATCGCTCGAACGTCGGCCAGGAATCGTCCTGGGCCGGCGGCGGCATTGTTTCGCCGCTGTACCCGTGGCGCTACAGCCCGGCGGTCACCGCACTGGCGCATTGGTCGCAGGATTTTTATCCACAGCTGGGCGAGCGGCTATTTGCCGATACCGGGGTTGATCCCGAAGTGCACACCACCGGCCTGTACTGGCTGGATCTGGACGATGAAGCCGAAGCACTGGCCTGGGCCGAACGGGAAAACCGTCCGCTGCGGGCTGTGGATATCTCTGCAGCACACGACGCAGTGCCGGTGCTCGGCGGTGGATTCTCCCGGGCGATCTACATGGCTGATGTGGCCAATGTGCGTAACCCGCGTCTGGTCAAATCGTTGAAAGCCGCTTTGCTGGCGCTGCCTAACGTGACCCTTCACGAGCAATGCGAAGTCAGCGGGTTTGTTCGCGAAGGCGCGCGGGTGGTTGGCGTCGAGACGTCCAAAGGCGTGACCAGTGGCGATCAGGTGGTGCTGACCGCCGGGGCATGGAGCGGTGATCTGCTCAAGACGCTGGACCTGACGCTGCCGGTCGAGCCGGTCAAGGGCCAGATGATTCTCTACAAGTGTGCGGCGGATTTCCTGCCGAGCATGGTGCTGGCCAAAGGACGTTATGCGATTCCGCGTCGCGACGGGCACATTCTGATCGGCAGTACGCTGGAGCACGAAGGCTTCGACAAGACCCCGACCGATGTCGCGTTGCAGAGCCTCAAGGCTTCGGCGGTCGAGCTGCTGCCGGCACTGGCGGAGGCCGAAGTGGTGGGGCACTGGGCCGGTTTGCGCCCGGGCTCGCCGGAGGGGATTCCGTATATCGGCCGGGTGCCGGGGTTTGAGGGGTTGTGGCTGAACTGCGGGCATTACCGTAATGGCCTGGTGCTGGCGCCGGCGTCGTGTCAGTTGTTTGCCGATGTGATGCTGGGGCGGGCGCCGATTATCGATCCGGCGCCGTATGCGCCTGAAGGTCGCATTTAGTCAGGTAGTTCTCTGGTGGCTGGCAGACCGTTTTCGCGAGCAAGCCCGCTCCCACAGTTGATCTTTGTCGGTCACAAAATCCAATGTGGGAGCGGGCTTGCTCGCGAAGGGGCCCTCAATCCAGACCGAGTTTCTTCAGCCTGTAGCGCATCGACCGAAACGAAAGGCTCAAGCGCTGCGCCGCCGCCGTGCGATTCCAGCGGGTTTCCTCCAGTGCCTGCAGGATCAGCTTGCGCTCGACGTTCTCCAGATAATCCTCAAGGTTGTCGATCTGCGTCAGGTCGGCAATACCGTCCTCTACTGCGCAACTCCCTTCGCTCAAGCGCAAATCCTCGGCCTCGATCACTTGGTTTTCGCACAGCGTGTGCGCGCGTTCGAGGACATTCTCCAGTTCTCGCACATTTCCGGGAAAACGATAACGCTTCAGTGCTTCAAGCGCTTGCGGGTGCAATTGGGCTGCCGGCTGGCCACTGTTGCTGGCCAGGCGCTGGAGCATCTGCGCAGCCAGCACTTCGATGTCGTCGCGCCGTTCGCGCAGGGACGGCACCCGCAGTTCGATCACGTTCAACCGATAATACAGATCCTGACGGAAGCGCCCGGCGGCGACTTCCGCTTCCAGGTCTTTGTGCGTGGCGCACAGAATGCGCACATCGACCACGGTTTCCTGCTGGCCGCCGACGCTGCGCACGGCTTTTTCCTGAATCGCCCGCAGCAGCTTGACCTGCATCGACAGCGGCAGATCCGCCACTTCATCGAGAAACAGGGTGCCGCCGTGCGCGGCCTGAAACAGCCCCGGTTTGTCGTCCACCGCGCCGGTGAAGCTGCCTTTGCGATGGCCAAAAAACTCGCTCTCCATCAGCTCTGAAGGGATCGCCCCGCAGTTGACCGGTATAAACGGCTGTTGCGCGCGCGGCCCTTGTTCGTGGATTAGCCGCGCGACCAGCTCTTTGCCGCTGCCCGATTCGCCGCTGATGTAGACCGGAGCCTGACTGCGGGCGAGCTTGTCGATTTGTTTGCGCAGAGCGCGCATTGGGGGCGAGTCGCCCAGCAGTCGGCGGTCGATCGAGGTGACGCTGCCGCCGGCGGCAGGCATGCGCAGTGCGGTGCTGACCAGTTCACGCAGGCGCGTGAGATCAACCGGCTTGGTGAGGAAGTCGAAGGCGCCGGCCTTCAGCGCATTGATCGCTGTTTCCAGGCTGCCATACGCGGTGATCATCGCCACCGGCAGTTGCGGATGACGTTGCTGGATGTGCTGCACCAGGTCCAGCCCCGTGCCGTCGGGCAGGCGCATGTCGGTCAGGCACAGGTCGAACGCATTGCGTTGCAACAGCGCCTGGGCTTCGCCTAGGTTGCGTGCGCTGAAGGTGTCGAGTTTCATCCGTCCCAGGGTGATTTCCAGGAGTTCGCGGATATCCGGTTCGTCGTCGACGATGAGGATTTTTTGCCGTGGGCTCGTGTTCAACTTTGTTTCCGTCCGTGAGCAAAGGTGATGCGAAAGCAGCCGCCGCCTTGGCGTGGTTTGAAGTCTAGGCGCGCCTGGTTGCTTTCGCACAGCTCACGGGACAGATAAAGCCCAAGGCCGGTGCCTTGGCTACTGGTGGTGAAAAACGGCTCGAACAGATGCGCCTGCTGATCGGACGGGACGCCCGGGCCATTGTCCTGCACTTCGAGCACCGCCAGTTGGCTTTCGGGGTCGACGAACAGCGCCAGCCAGACCTCGGCCTGCTCGTGCAGCAGGGCACTGTGGCGCCAGCCGTTGCGTAACAGATTGTCGAGAATCTGCGTGAGCTGGTCGGGATCCATCAACGTGATGAAGTCCCCGGAATTGATCCGCAAATGAATCATTTGCCGCTCAGTGGCCTGTTCGCGGCTCTCGGCGACGAACTGTTCCAGCCACGGCTTGAGATCCAGCCGTTGCGGAGCGCTCTGCTGGCGGCGCGACAGTTGCAGGACGTTTTCGATGACTCGGTTCATGCGCTGGGAGTGGTCTTGAATGATCTGCGTCAGACGCCGATCAGCACTATCGAGTTCCTCGGACTCCGCCAATAGCTGCGCGGCATGGCTGATGGCGCCCAGTGGATTGCGGATTTCATGGGAGATGCCCGCGGTCAGACGCCCGAGCGCGGCGAGTTTGAGCTGCTGGGCTTGTTGCGCGACTTGCGCCAGATCTTCGAGGAACACCAGGGTTTGCTGGTTGGGACTCTGGTCGAGGGCGATGAAGCTGGGTTGCAGTTCCAGGCCGTTGCCGCGAATCTTCAGGCTCTGCGGGCGCAGGGTCGGGTTGCTCAGCCACAGTTGCAGACGCTCGACCAATGCCGGCGAGTAGTCGCTGATCAAATGACCTTCAAGATGCGATTGGGCCAACAGGTTTTTCGCGCTGTGGTTGGCCAGTTGCACCCGACGCTGTTCGTCGAGCACCAGGATGCCGGTGCGCATGCGTTGCAGAATCAGGGCGTTGAGGGCTTCAAGACTGGTGACTTCGCTGGCACGCTGTTCGGCGAGATTTTCGCTGACTTCCAGACGCCGGATCAGGCCCTGGACCAGCAGCGATGCGGCAAAACACAAGGCGCCGAGGGTCCCGGCTTGCAGATAGTCATTGGCGCTCAGGGGGTGACTGAAGCCCAGCAGAAAGCTGGAGCCGACAATGCCGAGTGCGCCGATGGCGGCAATCAGCAGGCCGATGCGCCGGCGCAGCAAGGTGTTGCTGATCGCCACCGAGACGATCAGCAGGTTGCCGATCGCGCTGGCCACCCCGCCCGCCGCGTAGAACAACCCGCACAGCAGCAGGACATCCACCAGCGCCAGACTGAACAACTGCGTCGGCCGCCGGGTGTTTTCCAGAAACACCACCAGCAGGATGTTCAGCACCAGATACAACCAGCTGCCGCTGCGCAGCAGTTCGTCGTCGGCCGACGTCAGCAGGCGGTTGTCCATGTTGCTGGAGATCAGCAGCACCAGCGTGATGCCGACGCTCAAACGGTAGAGATGATACAGGCGCAGCAGGCGCTGAGCCTGTTTACGGTCGGCGTTGGCGACCTCAGCGATCACTGGCACCCGGGCCTTGCTCAAGGTGAGCCTGGCTGCAATACCATTGTTGCTGAAGGTTCAGCGCGCGGTCGCGGGGCAGGTGCACGCCGCAGTGGGCGCAGCGCACCATCGGCGCGGCGTCTTGCTCGCGGGGCGATTGGGCAGACGAGGCGGGCGCCTTGAATTTACGCCACAGCCATACCGCAGCAAAAATCAGGACAATCCAGAACAGTAAACGAAGCATGATGGGCGGCTTTTCGGCTAATGATCCGGCAGTTTAGCCAAGGCGCCGCCAGGCGCACAGACTATTAACGCGCAGCCATGAAAAAGGGAGATCCGCAGATCTCCCTTTTTTGTGACACCCGGTGTGATCAGTCGAACACGCCGAAGGTCATGTAGCTGAACCACGAACGGTCTTCGTTGTTGCCTTCGGCTTCATGATGCTCTTCCTCGATCACGTCACCGTTTTCGTCTTTAGGCTTGAGCTCGTTCGGGATCGCGTCTTTCGCGTCCTGGAACTGCTTCTGCACGTCCTGGTTGGCGCGGGTTTCTCCCGGCGGCAGCGGCGGACGCGATTCGATCAGGCCCAGAGTGGCCTTGCTCAGCCACGAACGGTTGTCGGATTCGGCAACCGAAGGCACGAACTGGCCGTCCTGCAGGCTCGGGTGGTTCGGGTAGTTGAGCTTCAGGGTTTCCAGACTGGTGGCGGCCAGTTCGTCCAGGTGCAGACGCTGGTAAGCCTCGGTCATCACCGCCAGGCCGTCGCCGACCGATGGGGTTTCCTGGAAGTTTTCCACCACGTAACGACCACGGTTGGCTGCAGCTACATAAGCCTGACGGGTCAGGTAGTAGTCGGCGACGTGGATTTCGTACGCGGCCAGCAGGTTGCGCAGATAGATCATGCGCTGCTTGGCGTCCGGTGCGTAGCGGCTGTTCGGGTAGCGGCTGGTCAGCTGGGCGAACTCGTTGTAAGAGTCGCGCGCAGCGCCCGGGTCACGCTTGGTCATGTCCAGCGGCAGGAAGCGCGCCAGCAGGCCGACGTCCTGGTCGAACGAGGTCAGGCCCTTGAGGTAGTAGGCGTAGTCCACGTTCGGGTGCTGTGGGTGCAAACGGATAAAACGCTCGGCGGCGGACTTGGCAGCTTCCGGCTCGGCGTTTTTATAGTTGGCATAAATCAGTTCAAGCTGTGCCTGATCCGCGTAGCGACCGAACGGATAGCGCGACTCCAGAGCCTTCAGCTTGGCCGTGGCGCTGGTGTAGCTGTTGTTGTCCAGGTCGGTCTGAGCCTGCTGGTACAGCTCGGCTTCGCTCAGGTTTTCGTCGACGACTTCCTTCGATGAGCAAGCAGCGGTCAATGCGAGGATGGCGATCAGCAGCAGGTGTTTCACTTGCATGGCGGCTTGCGTCCCTATGACGGCCGCTGTCTTGGGCGGGGCCGTCCTGTTATGATGAGCGCCCCGTTGAAAAGCCTCGGGGCAAAAGACGCCGTATTTAACCACAAGCGCGCAGCCGAAACCAAAGGCTGTGCCGACGCCAGTCAGAGCATGTCCGATAAAATTGAACTTCGCGCAGAGGTGCCGTCCGATTTGGGCGGCCAACGCCTCGATCAAGTCGCCGCCCAACTCTTCGCTGAGCACTCACGCTCGCGCCTTTCCGCCTGGATCAAAGAAGGTCGCCTGACTGTGGACGGGGCGGTCATCCGCCCGCGCGACATCGTGCATGGCGGTGCCGTCCTTGAGCTGACTGCCGAGCAGGAAGCCCAGGGCGAGTGGATCGCCCAGGACATCGAGCTCGACATCGTCTATGAAGACGACGACATCCTGGTGATCAACAAGCCTGCGGGCCTGGTGGTGCACCCGGCTGCCGGCCACGCCGATGGCACCTTGCTCAATGCCTTGCTGCACCACGTGCCGGACATCATCAATGTCCCGCGCGCCGGTATCGTGCATCGCCTGGACAAGGACACCACCGGTCTGATGGTGGTGGCCAAGACCATTCAGGCGCAGACCAAGCTCGTTGCCCAGCTGCAAAGCCGCAGCGTCAGCCGGATCTACGAGTGCATCGTGATCGGTGTCGTGACCGCCGGGGGCAAGATCAACGCCCCGATCGGCCGTCATGGTCAGCAGCGCCAGCGCATGGCCGTGATGGAAGGTGGCAAGCCCGCCGTCAGTCACTACCGCGTGCTGGAGCGTTTCCGTTCCCACACGCATGTGCGGGTCAAACTGGAAACCGGCCGGACCCACCAGATCCGTGTGCATATGTCGCACATCAACTTCCCGTTGGTCGGCGACCCGGCGTACGGCGGTCGTTTCCGCATTCCGCCTGCCGCGAACCCGACCATGGTCGAGTCGCTCAAGCACTTCCCGCGTCAGGCGCTGCACGCGCGCTTCCTTGAGCTGGATCATCCGACCACCGGTGAGCGCATGAGCTGGGAATCGCCGCTGCCGGAAGATTTCGTCTGGCTGCTGACCCTGCTCAAGCAGGATCGCGAGGCATTCGTCGGATGAACTGGCTGACGCCGGACTGGCCTGCGCCGGCCAGCGTCAAGGCCTGTGTCACCACCCGCGAGGGGGGTGTCAGCGAGGCGCCGTTCGACAGCCTCAATCTGGGCGACCACGTCGATGATCGCCCGGAAGCGGTCGCCGAGAATCGTCGGCGTCTGACCGATCAGTTCTCGATCAAGCCTGCCTGGTTGCAGCAAGTACACGGGACTGCCGTGGCCCATGCTGATCCGGGCGTGGTTGCCACCGCCGATGCCAGTTGGACGGCGACTCCCGGGATTGCCTGCACGGCGATGACCGCGGATTGCCTGCCGACATTGTTCTGCAACCGTGCCGGTACTCGCGTCGCGGCGGCTCATGCCGGCTGGCGCGGGTTGGCGGCGGGCGTACTTGAAGCCACCTTCGATCATCTCGACACCGCTGCGGCGGACGTACTGGTCTGGCTTGGCCCGGCCATCGGCCCGAAAGCCTTTGAAGTCGGCCCGGAAGTACGCGAAGTCTTCGTCAATCAATTGCCGGAAGCGGCATCCGCCTTCGTGCCCAGTCACAATGCTGGCAAGTTCATGGCTGACATCTATCAGCTGGCGCGCCTGCGCCTGGCTGAACGCGGTGTCACTGCGGTTTATGGCGGCGGTTTCTGCACCGTGACCGATCCACGCTTCTTTTCTTACCGCCGTGCGTCGCGCACTGGCCGTTTCGCCTCCCTTGTCTGGCTCACCCGCTAGACTTGCCTGACTTGAATCAACTCGCTGACGCTTGAATCTCCCAGAATCGACCGCATCTACAGTGGTATCTGGCAGGTTTCTTTATTCAGGATGGTTTTTAGGTCCGGCCTGCTCAAAAGGAAGGTGACCCCATGCGTATAGACCGTTTAACCAGCAAATTACAGTTGGCGTTGTCCGACGCCCAATCTCTGGCCGTTGGCCACGATCATCCGGCCATCGAGCCGGCGCACTTGATGCAGGCGATGCTTGAACAGCAGGGTGGTTCGATCAAACCCCTGTTGATGCAAGTCGGCTTCGACGTCAACAGCCTGCGCAAAGAGCTGACCAAAGAGCTCGATCAATTACCGAAAATCCAGAACCCGACCGGCGACGTCAACATGTCGCAGGACCTGGCGCGTCTGCTCAATCAGGCCGATCGTCTGGCCCAGCAGAAGGGCGACCAGTTCATTTCCAGCGAGCTGGTGCTGCTCGCCGCGATGGACGAGAACAGCAAGCTCGGCAAACTGCTGCTCGGCCAGGGCGTGAGCAAGAAAGCCCTGGAAAACGCGATCAACAACCTGCGCGGTGGTGAGGCGGTAAATGACGCCAACCACGAAGAGTCGCGTCAGGCGCTGGATAAATACACCGTCGACCTGACCAAGCGCGCTGAAGACGGCAAGCTCGATCCGGTGATCGGCCGTGACGACGAAATTCGCCGCACCATTCAGGTTCTGCAGCGCCGCACCAAGAACAACCCGGTGCTGATCGGTGAACCTGGCGTGGGTAAAACCGCGATTGCCGAAGGTCTGGCCCAGCGCATCATCAACGGCGAAGTGCCGGACGGCCTCAAGGGCAAACGTCTGCTGTCGCTGGACATGGGCGCGCTGATTGCCGGTGCCAAGTATCGCGGTGAGTTCGAGGAACGCCTGAAAGCGCTGCTCAACGAGCTGTCGAAGCAGGAAGGGCAGATCATTCTGTTCATCGACGAACTGCACACCATGGTCGGCGCCGGTAAAGGCGAAGGCTCGATGGATGCCGGCAACATGCTCAAACCGGCACTGGCGCGCGGTGAGCTGCACTGTGTCGGCGCAACCACGCTCAACGAGTACCGCCAATATATAGAGAAGGATGCGGCGCTTGAGCGGCGTTTCCAGAAAGTCTTGGTGGACGAGCCGAGCGAAGAAGACACCATCGCCATCCTGCGTGGCCTCAAGGAACGTTATGAGGTTCACCATAAAGTGGCGATCACCGACGGCGCGATCATCGCCGCGGCCAAGCTCAGCCATCGCTACATCACTGACCGGCAGCTGCCGGACAAGGCCATCGACCTCATCGACGAGGCCGCCAGCCGTATCCGCATGGAGATCGACTCCAAGCCGGAAGTGCTGGATCGTCTGGAGCGTCGTTTGATTCAGCTCAAGGTTGAATCCCAGGCCCTGAAGAAAGAAAGCGATGAAGCGGCGATGAAGCGCCTGGAAAAACTTCAGGAAGAAATTGTCCGCCTCGAGCGTGAGTACTCGGATCTGGAAGAAATCTGGAACTCGGAAAAAGCCGAGGTACAGGGTTCGGCGCAGATTCAGCAGAAAATCGAGCAGTCGCGTCAGGAACTGGAAGCGGCGCGCCGCAAAGGCGACCTCAACCGCATGGCCGAATTGCAGTACGGGGTGATCCCGGATCTGGAACGCAGCCTGCAAATGGTCGACCAGCACGGCAAGAGCGAAAACCAGTTGCTGCGCAGCAAGGTGACTGAAGAGGAAATCGCCGAAGTCGTTTCGAAGTGGACCGGTATTCCGGTGTCGAAAATGCTCGAAGGCGAGCGCGACAAGCTGATGAAGATGGAAAGCCTGTTGCACCAGCGTGTGATCGGCCAGGACGAAGCGGTGGTTGCGGTCTCCAACGCGGTACGGCGTTCGCGTGCCGGGCTGGCGGATCCGAATCGTCCAAGCGGCTCGTTCATGTTCCTCGGCCCGACCGGTGTCGGTAAAACCGAGCTGTGCAAGGCGCTGGCCGAATTCCTCTTCGATACGGAGGAGGCGATGGTGCGGATCGACATGTCCGAGTTCATGGAGAAACATTCCGTGGCGCGGCTGATCGGTGCACCACCAGGCTACGTGGGTTACGAGGAGGGCGGTTACCTGACCGAAGCGGTGCGTCGCAAGCCTTACTCGGTGATCCTGCTGGACGAGGTCGAGAAAGCGCACCCGGATGTATTCAACATTCTGCTGCAGGTGCTGGAGGATGGACGTCTGACCGACAGTCACGGGCGTACCGTGGATTTCCGCAATACTGTGATCGTCATGACCTCGAACCTCGGTTCGTCGCAGATCCAGGAGCTGGTCGGTGACCGTGAGGCCCAGCGTGCAGCGGTAATGGACGCGCTGACCAGTCACTTCCGTCCCGAGTTCATCAACCGGGTCGACGAAGTGGTGATCTTCGAGCCATTGGCGCGGGATCAGATCGCGGGCATTACCGAGATCCAACTGGGTCGTCTGCGCAGCCGTCTGGCCGAGCGCGAGCTGAAGCTGGAACTGAGCCCGGAAGCGATGGACAAGCTGATTGCCGTCGGTTACGACCCGGTCTATGGCGCACGTCCTCTGAAACGTGCGATCCAGCGCTGGATCGAAAACCCGTTGGCGCAGTTGATCCTGTCGGGCCATTTCCTGCCGGGCGATACGGCAACCGGCAAGGTCGTGAACGACGAAATCGTTTTCGACTGATCGGCAAAGCCAATGAAATAAGGAAGGCCTCGCTTTGCGAGGCCTTTTTTTCGTTAGGCTGTTGAACTCTAAGGAAAAGGCTTGTAAAGTGCGCCCCGCAGTCAGTCACCCGCAGCATCTCAGCTCACTGAGCTGAAATCTGAAATAAGTTGCAAATCATTAACTTGAAAGCGATTTAGGGGGTTGACAGAGGTGTTCTAGGTTGTAGAATAGCGCGCCTCAGACACACGAACGCAGCGATGCGAACGACGTCTAAGAGCTGTAAGTTTCACCGTTGTAAATTGAAATATGTAGTTCCGTGATAGCTCAGTCGGTAGAGCAAATGACTGTTAATCATTGGGTCCCAGGTTCGAGTCCTGGTCACGGAGCCAATTTCAAGCCGGGGTATAGCGCAGTCCGGTAGCGCGCCTGCTTTGGGAGCAGGATGTCAGGAGTTCGAATCCCCTTACCCCGACCATTTTTGGGTCGTTAGCTCAGTTGGTAGAGCAGTTGGCTTTTAACCAATTGGTCGTAGGTTCGAATCCCACACGACCCACCATTTTTGAAACCAGGTAACACTGGGATCGAATCTTAAGATCAGAGGCCAAAAGCGCTGATCGAAGAAGGCGATCTTTGATAGGTCGCCTTTTTTTTACCGGGGTATAGCGCAGTCCGGTAGCGCGCCTGCTTTGGGAGCAGGATGTCAGGAGTTCGAATCCCCTTACCCCGACCATATTGAAAATCCTCGTATCGAAAGATACGGGGATTTTTTTTGCCTGCGAGAAACCTCGCCGCACCGCAGAAACAAATGTGGGAGCGGGCTTGCTCGCGAAGAGGTCGTGTCATTCAACATTCATGTCGACTGATACACCGCTTTCGCGAGCAAGCCCGCTCCCACCGTTTTTAAATCAATGCAGCTTCAGACGAGGCTCGGTGCCGCGACCGATCTTGCTGCCCAGCATCAGCATCGCCGTGCGGAAAGGCCCGTACAGCGCCATCTGGTGCATGCGATACAGCGACACATAGAACATCCGCGCCAGCCAGCCCTCCAGCATCACACTGCCCGTCAGGTTACCCATCAAGTTACCCACAGCCGAAAAACGCGACAGCGAAATCAGCGAGCCGTAGTCGGTGTATTTGTACTCCGGCAGGGTTTTGCCCTCGATGCGCAGCTTCAGTGACTTGGCCAGCAGCGATGCCTGTTGGTGCGCGGCTTGTGCACGCGGCGGCACGTTGCGATCCGAACCCGGTTGCGGGCACGCGGCGCAGTCACCGAAGGCGAAAATGTTTTCGTCGCGGGTGGTCTGCAACGTCGGCAGCACTTGCAGCTGATTGATGCGGTTGGTTTCCAGGCCATCGATGTCCTTGAGGAAACCCGGCGCGCGAATCCCGGCGGCCCAGACTTTCAGGCTGGCCTTGATCACGTTGCCATCGGCGGTGATCAGGCTGTCAGCGGTTACTTCGCTGACCGAAGCGTTGGTCATCACGTTGACCCCGAGTTTCTCCAGAGTCTTGTGCACCGGGCCGCTGATGCGCTCTGGCAGCGCTGGCAGCACCCGTGGGCCGGCTTCGATCAAGGTGATGTGCATGTTTTCCGGTTTGATTCGGTCCAGACCGTACGCTGCCAGTTCATGTGCGGCGTTGTGCAGTTCTGCCGCCAGCTCGACGCCTGTGGCGCCGGCACCAACAATCGCCACGCTGATCTGTTCGACCACATCGGTCTGCCCGGCATGCGCGCGCAGGTAATGATTGAGCAATTGCTGGTGAAAGCGTTCGGCCTGTTTGCGGGTGTCGAGGAACAGGCAGTGCTGCGCTGCGCCCTGGGTGCCGAAATCGTTGGTGGTGCTGCCGACGCTGATCACCAGCGAGTCGTAGGGCACTTCACGCGCCGGTACCAGTTCGACACCGTTCTCGTCGTAGGTGGCGGCCAGCTGGATTTTCTTCTGCGCGCGATCGAGTCCGCTCATGCGCCCCAGCTGGAACTCGAAGTGGTTCCATTTCGCCTGGGCAACATAGTTGAGTTCGTCTTCGGAAGAGTTCAGCGATCCGGCGGCCACTTCGTGCAGCAGGGGCTTCCAGATGTGCGTCAGGTTTGCGTCGACCAGCATCACACTGGCCGTGCCGCGCTTGCCCAGAGTCTTACCCAGACGGGTAGCCAACTCCAGACCGCCGGCGCCGCCGCCGACAATAACAATACGATGGGACATAGGGATAACTCGCAAGGTTTTTAAAGGAAATCGGTGCAATCACCTTCGCGAGCGCAATGCTGCTCATAACGTCAGGTAACTGATAAATCGGCTCAGCAGGCCCAGACCAATGGTCACTGCCAGCACCAGCACCAAGAGCATCCACGGCCGGAAAGGCCGGCGCTCGACACGGTGTTGGGACAACTGCAGGTACTCTTCGACATGCTTCTGGTCTTCGGGGTTCAGGCGGCTGGTCATAAAGGCCTCGTCAGGTAGACGTTGCTGAAGGTTTGGAAGCTACAGCGGTTTTTATCCCGGATTGAACGCAGCATAGCCACTGGCCGGAACCGGTTCGACCGAAACACCGTCGTCGAGGCGAATGATCCCGCTTTGTAACACTCGTGCGGTAATTCCGCCATGCCCGCGCACCGCTTGAAAGGTGCCGGGGCCGAGGTTGTTTTGCAGGCGTGCGCAGGGCTGACACCAGCCGGTGGTCTCGAAAATTGCCTGGCCGATGCGAAAACGCCGCCCCTTGAGACTGAACAGGTTGATACCGCTGATGACCAGATTGCGCCGCAGATCTTCAGGCCTCACGGGTTGATCTTCAGGTCGGCCCATCAGCGCGCTGATCACGGCCAGGTGTTCAAACTGAATCAACGTCACCTGTCGGGCATTGCGCACGCCGGGGCGGGCGTGATCGCCGGTCAGACCGGCCTCCAGTCGCGCTTCCACGGCGTCAAGTTCGAGCATCGGCCCGCGAGACTCCGGGCGTACGCCGATCCAGCGCACGCGGCCGGTCTGCGGCACGTCGGCGATCAACTGCTGTAGCGGCGTCACAGGCTGATCCCGACATCGAAGACGATGCTGCGACCGAGGTTGCTGCGCAGGAAGTCCGGCGCATCAGGATGGGCGAACAACACACGGGCGAACGTCGGGCCGACCAGCGACAGTGAGCGCCAACCCTGACGCAGATACTCGGTGGGCGGTGGAAAGTGGCTGTTGAGGTCCAGCACTTCGCGCTTGAGGCTGGCGAAGGCAATGATGTCCAGTTCGCCCAGATCCATGCCGCGTTCCTTGTAGTTGTGGGCTTTTTTGCGCAAGGTCGGTGCCAGTCGCAACAGGAACTCGTTGGCCGGGATCCGCCGCGGCTTGGCTTCACGGCGCACCAGTTGGCTGAGGGAAAACGCACTGCGCCGGCGTTGCAGTTCGTCGCGCCATTCGTCGTTGAGCCGGCGGCCTTCATCGAGAACGAAGAACACTTCGAAATTGGCATCGCGAAACAGCACGTCCGGCGGCTCCCCGGCGGGGGCGAACTCATCGACGCGGTAAGGAATGTTCAAGCCTTGCAGCAGGCGCTGGCAGACCCAACGCTCACGCTCCCATTTGCGGGCATTGGACAGGAACGCATTGGCCTGCTCGGCCGCGATGGTCAGCAGGCGTAAATAATCTGAGTCATCCATAGGCCAAGCTTAGCGTTCAAATGCGACAAGCAGAAAGCTTTGCATTGGCTGATGCTGACGGGGCGCACGTTAAGCGCTTGTAGGTGCTGCCGAAGGCTGCGATCTTTTGACTGTCAAACAGCAATATCAAATGATCGCAGCCTGCGGCAGCTCCTACAGGGGATGTAGGAGTTTTCCTGATAAAAGTGAGGGAGACATGATCGGTGCAGACCTGCTGTCCTCGACGAGCCTGACACTCGGCTGGCTGATTTACCTGCCGGTGCTGCTGTGGGCGATCTGCCGTGCGCCGTGGGTCGAGTTGTTCAGTGACAGCCGTCGTCAGCATCTGCTGTTCGGCACGGTGTTCGCCTTGTTTCTGCTGTGGATGGTGCGCAGGGATTTCGACACCGGGGTCTCTTACCACTTCATCGGCATGACCGCGGTGACGTTGTTACTGGACTGGCCGCTGGCGATCGTCGGCGGGCTGGTGGCGCAGCTCGGGCTGGTGTTGCTCGGACGTCAGGATCTGGCGGCGGTCGGGGTCAACGGGACGTTGCTGATCCTGTTGCCGGTGTTGATCACTGAGTGTGTGGCGATCCTCGTCGAGCGCGCCCAGCCGCGTAATCCGTTTGTGTATATCTTCTGTTCGGGGTTCTTTGCCGCAGCGTTGTCCGCATTGCTATGTCTGACGCTGAGTCTGGGCCTGCTCTGGTACGACGGCCTGTTTGCCATGCCGGAATGGCTGGAAGACTTCATCGGCTACCTGTGGCTGCTGATTTTTCCCGAAGCCTTTATCAACGGCATGGTGATCAGCGCGCTGGTGGTGTTCAGCCCGGAGTGGCTGGAAACCTTCAACCGCACCCGCTACCTTTCGGCGCCGTGGAAGGACGACGATCCCAAGTCTTGATCCACATCAAATCCGCCCCCCGCGCGGCATTTCATGCTCGGCCAAATTCTTTCAGGAGCAGCGGCATGAGTGTTTACGAGTGGGCGAGGCAGGAGACGCGGCAGAGTCTGGACATGGCGCTGGAGGTGGGCTTCGATCCGGGCCTGAGTTTGCGTGCCTTGCTCAGCGCGGTGGTGCAGCAGAGCAAGACGGTGCGCAACGCCGAAGACCTGGCCGACGAGTTGCGCTTTCTCGCGGAAAACCTCGACGACGATCAGGACTACGGCTTCATGCGGCCCTGATCGCGATCAGTGACGCGGGTCGAAATCGCCGGAGAACATTTCGTCTTCGGCATCCGGGGCGACCGGAATCTTGTGCTCTTCCGACGCCCAGGCGCCGAGGTCGATCAGCTTGCAGCGATCAGAGCAGAACGGGCGGAATTTGTTCTCTGGGGTGAATTCCACGGGGGCGCCGCAGGTTGGGCATTCGACGGTTGTAGGGCTCATGACTGGCCTCCGGATAAAGTCAGGTAAAAGTGATGCAGGCGCTCGACTTCGCTGTGCAGCCAGGCGAGGTCGCGGTCGTTGACCACCACATCGTCGGCACGGCTCACGCGGTCTTCGCGGCTGGACTGGGCCTTGAGGATCGCCTGGACCTGCTGTTCGCTGGTCTGGTCACGCTGCAAGGTGCGTTCGATCTGCAGTTGTTGCGGGGCATCGATCACCAGAATTCTTTGGGTCATCGCGTACTGCCCGGATTCGATCAGCAACGGCGACACCAGAATCGCATAAGGCGATTTTGCCAGCGCCAGATGGTGAGCGATTTCCTCGGCGATCAACGGATGCAGCAGGGCTTCGAGCCAGCGGCGTTCTTCAGGCACTTCAAAGATCAATTTGCGCAGGGCCGCACGGTCCAGCGTGCCATCGGCCTGCAGCACGCCCGGGCCGAAGTGTTCGGCAATTTTCGCCAGTGCCGGACGCCCCGGCTCGACCACCCAGCGCGCTGCGTGATCGGCGTCGACTACATGGATTCCGAGATCGATGAAGTGCTGGGCCGCGGCGCTTTTACCGCTGCCGATGCCGCCGGTCAGGCCGAGAATCCAGGGTTTTTCCACAGGGGTATTCATTTCAAACCGACAAACTGCCAATAGAAGTCGGTTATTTGACCACCCCAGAGCAAGGCAATCCAGCCGGCAATTGCCAGATACGGGCCGAAGGGCATCGGCGTCGAGGTTTTCTGCTCACGCAGACGCAGCAGAATCACCCCGACAATCGCCCCCACCAGCGATGACAGCAGGATCGTCAGCGGCAGAATCTGCCAGCCGCCCCAGGCCCCGAGCAGCGCCAGCAGCTTGAAATCGCCGTGGCCGATGCCGTCCTTGCCGGTCAGCAGCTTGAACAGCCAGAACACCGACCACAGCGCCATGTAACCGGCCACCGCACCCCACAACGCCGCGTGCAGCGAGACGAACAGCCCGAAACTGTTGACGATCAGCCCCAGCCACAACAACGGCAACACCAGCACATCGGGCAATAATTGATGTTCGGTGTCGATCAGGCTCATCGCCAGCAGGCCCCAGGTGAGGACGATCAACAGACCGGCCGGCCAGCCGAACCCCAAGTGCCAGGCGACGAATGCCGAGAGCAGGCCGCAGGCCAGTTCGGTCAGGGGATAACGTTTGCTGATGGGGGCGGCACACGCGGAGCAGCGCCCTCGCAGAAGCAGATAGCTGAGCAGCGGAATATTTTCCCATGCCCGAATCCGGTGGCCGCAGTGCGGGCATTCGGAGTGCGGCAGCATCAGGTTGTAGGTCGGCAGTGGTGTTTCGCTCGGCAGGCCGAGGACGTCCTGCGCCTGCTGGCGCCAATCGCGCTCGAGCATTTTCGGCAGACGCCAGACCAGTACATTGAGAAAACTGCCGACCACCAGACCCAGCAGCAGGGCGGTGCACACAAAGGCCAGCGGATAAAAACTGAAGAGTTCGTCGATAGGCATGTCAGATCGCTGAGCCAAGCTGGAAAATCGGCAGGTACATGGCCACGACCAGCCCGCCGACGATGACCCCGAGCACCACCATGACGAACGGCTCCATCAGGCTGGTGAGGTTGTCGACCATGTTATCCACTTCCTCTTCATAAAAACCGGCGACCTTGTCGAGCATGTCATCCAGCGCGCCCGATTCCTCACCGATGGCGGTCATCTGCACCGCCATGTTGGGGAAGACTCCGGTGCTGCGCATCGAGAAATTCAGCTGCATGCCGGTGGCGACGTCCTGACGGATGCGCTGCACCGCGCGTTTGAACACCACGTTGCCGGTGGCGCCGGCCACCGAATCCAGTGCCTCCACCAGTGGCACACCAGCGGCGAAGGTGGTCGACAGGGTGCGGGCGAATCGCGCCACTGCCGATTTGTACATCAGCGTGCCCACCAGCGGCAGCTTCAGCAGCCAGGTGTCCTTGCGGTCGCGCAATGCCTGGGATTTCTTCAGCGCATGGCGGATGCCGAACACTGCCGCGATCAGAGCGCCAAGCACTACCCACCACCATTGCTGCATGAACTCCGAAAGACTGATCACCATCAGGGTGAAGGCCGGCAATTCGGCGCCGAAGCCGGAAAATACCGACTGAAACTGCGGCACCACTTTTACCAGCAGAATCCCGGTGACGACCATTGCCACCAGCACCACGGCGCTGGGGTAGGTCAGGGCTTTCTTGATCTTGGCCTTGAGTGCTTCGCTTTTTTCCTTATAGGTCGCGACCCGTTCGAGCAACGTATCGAGGGCGCCCGATTGCTCGCCGGCATCCACCAGGTTGCAATACAGCTCATCGAAATACTGCGGCTTCTTGCGCAAGGCTGCGGCGAAGCTGTTGCCGGCCGCTACCTCTTGCTTCACCTCGTCCACCAGTTTGCGCATCGCCGGGTTGTCGAAGCCTTCGCCAATGATGTCGAACGACTGCAACAGCGGTACGCCGGCCTTCATCATGGTTGCCATCTGCCGGGTGAACAGGGCGATGTCCTGGGCCTTGATGCGTTTGCCGAGGCTGAGCAAAGAGGTGGATTTCTTCCGTACCTTGCCCGGATTGATCCCCTGCTTGCGCAACTGGGCCTTGATCAGCGCGGGGTTCTGCCCGCTCAACTCGCCCGTGACCTTGCTGCCTTTGCGATCCGTGCCTTCCCAGGCGTAGATACTGATTTTCGCTGCCTTGACCGCCATGTTCAGTCCTTGGTGACCCGGTTGATTTCTTCCAGGCTGGTGATGCCTTGCATGGCCTTGCGCAGGCCAGAGGTGCGCAGGTCGTCGAAGCCGTCGCGACGCATCTGGCTGTCGATTTCCAGCGAATTGCCTTCGGCCATGATCAGCCGTTGCAGGTCCGGGGTGTTTTTCACCACTTCGTAAATCCCCACGCGTCCCTTGTAGCCGCCATTGCAGAGGTCGCAACCGACCGGCTCATAGATCGTGAAACCGCCGATCTGTTCCGGCGGGAAACCTTCCTTGATCAGCGTTTCGCGGGGGATCTCGATGGGTTTCTTGCAGTGGCTGCACAGCTTGCGCGCCAGGCGCTGGGCGATGATCAGGCTCACCGAGGTGGCGATGTTGAACCCGGGAATGCCCATGTTGTGCAGGCGGGTCAGCGTTTCGGCGGCGCTGTTGGTGTGCAGCGTGGACAGCACCAGGTGGCCGGTCTGCGCGGCCTTGATCGCGATTTCGGCGGTTTCCAGGTCACGGATCTCGCCGACCATGATCACGTCCGGGTCCTGCCGCAGAAACGAACGCAGGGCCTGAGCAAAATCCAGCCCCTGCTTGGGATTGACGTTGACCTGGTTGATGCCTTCCATGTTGATTTCTACCGGATCTTCGGCGGTGGAAATGTTGATGTCGACGGTGTTGAGAATATTCAGGCCGGTGTACAGCGACACGGTTTTCCCCGAGCCCGTAGGTCCGGTTACCAGAATCATCCCCTGCGGCTGCTTGAGCGCGGCCAGGTACAGTTCTTTCTGCGCCGGTTCGTAACCCAATGCATCGATGCCGATCTGCGCGCTGGACGGGTCGAGAATCCGGATCACCACTTTTTCGCCCCACAGGGTCGGCAGGGTGTTGACCCGGAAGTCGATGGACTTGCTCTTCGACAGGCGCATCTTGATCCGCCCGTCCTGGGGTTTGCGCCGTTCCGAGATGTCGAGGCTAGCCATGACTTTCAGGCGTGCGGCGATTCGCCCGGCCAACTGGATCGGCGGTTTGGCCACCTCGCGCAGGATGCCATCGGTGCGCACCCGCACCCGGAAGGTCTTTTCGTAAGGTTCGAAGTGCAGGTCGGAGGAGCCACTCTTGATCGCGTCGAGCAGCATCTTGTGCACGAAACGCACGACCGGCGCGTCATCGGCGTCGAGTCCGCCGATGGCGTCCTGGCGGCTGTCGTCGACGGACTCGACATCCACGCCGTCGAGATCGACGTCGGCCATTTCTTCGAGGCCGCTGGCGTGGGTGTCGAAGAATTTCTCGATGGCCTCGGTGAGCTTGTCGTCCTCCACCAGAATGGCTTCGGTGCTCAGCCCGGTGCTGAACTGAATGTCATTGATCGCCTGATGATTGCTCGGGTCGGAAATGCCCACGAACAGCTTGTTGCCACGACGCCACAAGGGCAGGGCGTGGTGCTGGCGCACCAGTTTTTCACTGACCAGGCCTTTGGGCTGGGTTTCCTTGTCCAGGCAATTGAGGTCCATGAAGGCCATGCCGAAATGCTCGGAAGCAATCTCGGCGACCTGTGAGCTCTTCACCAGTTTGTTCTGTACCAGGTAACTGACCAGCGACAGCCGATTGCGCTGCGCCTGCTGCCAGGCCTGCTGGGCGCTTTTTTCCGTAAGCAGTTCGGCCTGTACCAATTGCTTGGCCAGTCCGCTCAGAGCGATGTCATTCATGGGGATTCCGGATGCAGACAGTTCATGACTTATAGCCTAGTCAAGTGACAGCGCCAAACACGCCCGGTACAGGTGACAAAAAGTGTCAGATAGTGCGGTTACGGGTTGTAGGAAAGCGCGACACGGCGCCTTTATGCCGAGCGCACGGGGTCTGCAAGCGGTTGGCACGGCCTATGCTGAGCCCTTTGCAGATCATGAGATTCCGACTCATGCATGGAGAGCCTGTCTATGAACAACCAAAAAGGTTTCACTTTGATCGAGCTGCTGATCGTGGTGGCGATCATCGGTATTCTGGCGACTATCGCCCTGCCGCAATACTCCAAGTATCAGGCGCGTTCGAAGGTGACGGCAGGTCTGGCCGAAATCAGCGCGCTGAAGGTGCCGTTCGAAGACACCATCAATCAAGGTACTGACCCTACGCTGACACTGGTGGCGGGGGGCGCTTCAGCCACCACTTCGAACTGCACATTGGCGGCGTCGGGAACTGCCTCGACCGGTGCCGGCTCGATCACTTGCACACTGGTGAACGCACCGGGTCCTGTCTTAGGCAAAACCATCACACTCAGTCGCTCGGGTGCCGCAACAGGCAACACCTCTGGTGTGTGGACCTGCGCCACGACAGTCAATGCTGACTATTCACCAAAAGGCTGCACCGCCAGCGGCACTTGATGCGATGGTCTGAAGGCAAATGCCTCGCTTTGCGGGGCATTTTTTTTGTGTTTTGGCACTGGAAAAAGCTTCAATAATTTCAGCGTGTTAGGAACTTTCCGAAAAACCGCAACTTGCATGTCGATAATGCACATGTCATGCAAAATGCATGATTCCGAAAATTTGCTTAATTCATAACTATTTGATTTATAACGATTTATTGTCTTTCGAAAAGTTGGCACAGCGTTCGCAATATACCCAGTAACCCTGCTGACAAGACAACCAGCAGACTTTCCAGAAAAACAGGAGTTACTCGTATGAAGAAGTTCGCTATCACTGCCGCTGCTGCTACCGCGCTGACCCTGACCATGGCTTCCGGTGCTTTTGCACAATCCACCCAAGCTACTCAGGCTCCAATGACTCTGGCTGCCGGTGAAGTCACCCAGGCTAAAGAAGCTACTTCTGACACTTGGATCACCACCAAAGTCAAAGCTGACCTGGTCACCGAAAAAGGCATTCCTGGTACCGACATCAAAGTAGAAACCAACAAAGGCGTTGTATCGCTTTCGTCGACTACTGCTGTAACTGAATCGCAGAAAGACGTAGCTGTGGCGATCGCCAAGAAAATCAAAGGCGTCAAAGCGGTCTCCGCTGACGGCCTGAAAGCCGAGTAAGGCATGACTTCTCGCCTGGACCGGGAGAAGACGCGACAGACGGGCCGAGCAATACGTCTGCCGCAATTTTAGAGTTCATGCGAACGGTCACACGGATGTGACCATTACGGGCCCCGCCACTTGTGTCGGGGCCTGTTCTATTTTCGGGTGATAAAAAACGAAATGTGGGAGCGGGCTTGCTCGCGAATGCGGTGTGTCAGCATGCCTATTCATCACTGACACACCGTATTCGCGAGCAAGCCCGCTCCCACAGGGGATACAGGTTGTGGTTCAGTTACCGCGTTTGCTGTTGATCTGCCGCAGACGATTGCCTTCAAAGCGCAGGTACTGGTACATGCCGTTGCTCGGGCCGTAGGTCCATTCCTCGACCTGAAACTCTTCGCGGCGGTTGGCGCTGCGCTTATAGCCGAGGACATCGCGGCTGACCGGTTCGCCACACTTCTGCAGCACTTCGCTGGCGCGGTCGCCGAGACTGACCAACTGGCTGCCACAGCGCAGCGTGTCAGAGGCCAGAGCCGGGCTGGCGGCGAGCACCAGCGTCAGCGCAAGCAGCCATTTGTGGTTCATCATTCGGCGTCCAGATGCATTTGCGTCACCACTCGGCCATCGCTTTCGGCTTCACCCAGATTGGCATCGATGAAGTACACCCGGTCATCCGCCAGTTGACCTTTGTCGACCAGATAGTCCTTGATGCTGCTGGCGCGTTCCTGACCCAGCTGTCGCAGCAGCACATCGCTGGAGCTCCAGAACTTGATCACGCCATCACGCATTTTCGCCGTGCGTTCTTCCTTGCCAAGATCCTTCCATTCGGCCGGAGGCTGGGTTTTCAGACGGGTACGGTAGATGCCTTCAAGCAGCGGGCCTTTCTCGCTTTCCGGCACTTGCAGCAGGGACGCTTGCGCCGGCACCTTGTCGCCACGGCGCTGGAGCATCTTGTAGTAGTTGTACTGGTATTCGCGCTCCAGGCGTTGTTCGGCGATCAACGGGCCGTCGCTGCTTTGCGCGGCGGTGCCTTCGATTTCCAGGCGCAGGGCCGGACGTTCCTTGAGGGCCTGGGACAGTTTGTCCAGCGCTGATTCGGCGTCCTTGCTCAGCTCGCTTGAACCCGCGGCAAAGGACACGGTACCGAGATCCTCGGAGCCACCGCCGCTGACCAGTCCGCCAATCAGCTTGAACGGCGCGGCAGCCGCTTTGACGATCAGGTTGCGCAGGGTCTGCCAGACAATCGGCATCACGCTGAACTGCGGGTTATTGAGGTCGCCGGTCACCGGCAGTTCGATGGAAATCTTGCCATCGACGTCCTTGAGCAGGGCAATCGCCAGTTTCAGCGGCAGGCTCACGGCATCCGGGCTGTCGACTTTCTCGCCGAGTTGCAGTTGCTCGACCACCACTTTGTTTTCAGCCTTCAACTGGCCCTTGGTGATCAGGTAGTGCAGGTCGAGGTTGAGCCGGCCCTTGCGGATGCGGTAACCGGCGAACTTGCCGGAATACGGGGTCAGGGTGGTCAGCTCGACGCGTTTGAAACTGGTGGCGATGTCGAGACTGGCCATCGGATCAAACGGATTGACCGCGCCTTTGATGGTCACTGGTGCATAGCGATCGACCTTGCCCTTGATGTCGACGCTCGCCGGTTTCGCCTGACGACTGTCGATGGTGCCGATCTGGCCGTTGAGCTGTTGAACTGCCGTAGCGAAATTCGGCGTCAGGCTGAAGTCGGCGAAGTTGGCCGAGCCGTCGTTGATAGCAATCGCGCCGATGTGAATGCCCAGCGGCTTGTCCTTGCTGGCCGGCTTCGCCGCGGCGTTTTTCGCACCATTGTCGGCAGGCTGCGGGATCAGCAGGTCGTCGATGTTGGTGGTGCGGTCATCGTTGATCATGAACCGCGCGTACGGCTGGAACAGGTTGACCTTGTCGATCGACAGGCTGTCACCGTGTTGATAGTTGATGCCTTCAACCACCACTTGCTGCCACTTGAGGAAGTCGCGGGTTTTCAGGGTGTCGAGGGTGTGCAGTTGATCGATTTGCGCACGCCCGGTCACGCCGAGTGCCAGTGGTTCGGTGCTCTTGAGGTTGACCTTGAGGTCGCTGCCGAGCATGCCGCTGCGCAGCTCCAGGCGAATGAACGGATTGATGTAGGACTGTGCGACGCGCAGGTCGATGTCCTGGGTTTTCACGTTGAGCTGGGCGGTGACCGGCGCAAGGTTGACCACCCCGTCGGCGTTGATCTTGCCTTGTTTGCCCAGACCGCTGTCGAGTCTGACCTTGAAGGGCGAGCCGTTGAGGCTGTCGAAATCCTGCAGATCAATGTTCAGCGGCGTCACATCCAGTGCCACCGGCGGGTTGGCCGAGCGGTCGGCGAGATGCACGGTGTAGTTGCGTAGCTGGACGTCTTTGAGCAGCACTTGCCAGGGCTTGCTCGGCGCGGCCGGCTCTTTCGGCGAGTCGGCGGCGGCCGGAGCGGTCCTGGGTTCGGCGGCGGCCTTGGCGGCAGGTTTCGATGGCTGGCTGGCGAACAGCTTCTGCCAGTCGAGCTGGCCGTCGGCTTCGAGCGCGGCCCAGGTTTCCAGCTTGTTGCTGCGGATCTTGCCAACCACCACTTGCTGCTTGGCCAGGTCCAGTGAGGTCTCGCTGACATCAAGGCGTTCAAGTTTCGCCAACGGGCGGCCGTCCGGCGCCTTGATCGCGAATGGTGCAATGCTGACTGCGACGTTGTTCAATAGCAGTTCGGTTTCTTTCGACAGATTCAGCTTGTACTCGGTGCTGAGATTCAGCACGCCGTCTTCGAGCACCAGCGGCAGCGCGTCACGCACGTAAGGCCAGAAGGACTTCATCTTGCCGTCGGTGACTTTCAAGGTGCCTTCGGAGGTGAACGGGATCAGGCTGAAGTTGCCTTTCCAGTCGATCTGCCCACCGGCCGGGCCGGCGGCGATCAAGGTCATGTCGGCGTTATCGTCGGGGAGGGTGCTGAGGTTTTTCAGCTCGAAGTCGAGTTTGTCGTAGATGAACTCGATCGGTTCACTCGGCCGCGCGTCCTGGAAATGTACGTTGCCGCCGGCCAGCTGGATGCGATCGATGCGCAGCGGGAACGGCTTGGCATTCGGGTCGGCCGGGGTCGGTTCGCTGGCGGGAATCTTGAACAGGCCCAGCAGATTGAGCTGGCCGTCCTTGGCGAAGAGGATTTCGGTCTTCGGCTTGTCCAGTTCGATGTCCGCCAGGTGCAGCGCTTTGGTCCACAGGCTGTCGAGTTGCAGGTTGGCGTACAGCCGCTCGAAGCCGACCTGCTCCTTGCCTGGCTCACCGACGACCAGGCCCCACAGGGTGACTTCAAGGCTGAACGGATTGAGTTCGATGCGCTGGATATGCGCAGGCACCGTGGCGTAGTTCGCCAGTTGCTGGTTGGCGATACGCAGGGCGATGCCCGGCAAAATCAGAAACCCCAGCAGGCTGTAGAGGGCCAGAGCAGTCAACAAGGCGCCAATCGCGCGAATCAATCCTTTGGGCATGTGCGGCTTCATCTCTGAATCGGAGTGCCTTGGAGTATGGCACGCGATTCTGGTTCCGAAGTACCTCGCGTGGGGCAGGATTGTTCAGATTGTTCTGTAGGATCGCAAAACAATGTGGGAGCGGGCTTGCTCGCGAATGCGGGGTGTCAGTCAACTTCGTTGTTAACTGATGCACCGCATTCGCGAGCAAGCCCGCTCCCACAGGTCGTGTGCCGCGCTCTGGGTTTACAGCTGCAGGATCAGGGTTTTCAGCGGCGGTTGCTGGTCCATGGACGGGAAGTCCGCGCCCGGAGTCATCACGCTCCATTCGCGCACCGGTCGCCCGGCCTTCTCGGCGCAACGCAGGACCTGTTCACGCCAATCGTCCATGCTGACTTTTGCCAGGTTGTTGCAGCAGATCAGCACGCCGTTGTCGGCGGTGGTCAGCAGCGCCGGCTTGAGCAGGCTCTGATAGTCGCGCAGCAGGTCGACGGTGCCGAACGCGCTCTTGGCCCAAGCCGGTGGGTCGAGCAGCACCAGATCGTATTGGCGCTGTTCGAGGCGCTGATAGCTCGGCAGTTTCTGCCCGCGTCGCTGGCTGATCGGCAGGCCGGCGAGCTGACGGATCGCCGGGAAGTAATCGGACTGGATGAATTGCATCTCGGGCAATTGCGGGTTGAGCAGACCGTTTTCTCGGCCGACTGCCAGATTGCCTTCGGCGAAATCCAGATTGCACACCTCACGCGCGCCACCGGCAGCGGCACTCAGGCCGACGCCGCAGGTGTAGGCAAACAGGTTGAGCACGCTTTTGCCCTTGGCGTGATCCTTGACCCAGCCCCGGGTGTTGCGCAGATCGAGGAACAGCAGCGGATCCTGCCCGGCATGCCGACCGCGCACGCGATAGTTCAGGCCCCATTCGTGTCCGACCAGATCGGCCAGCGCGGCGGCGTCGGCTTTGTAGACGCTGTCTTCGCGATCGATCCGCGAGTTGCCGCGGGAGCGGTCGTTGTAGACCAGCAGGG
Organism: Pseudomonas sp. GW823-FHT01D03; assembly: GCF_058798255.1. Classification (NCBI taxonomy): domain Bacteria; kingdom Pseudomonadati; phylum Pseudomonadota; class Gammaproteobacteria; order Pseudomonadales; family Pseudomonadaceae; genus Pseudomonas; species Pseudomonas sp. GW823-FHT01D03. The sequence continues at coordinate 5,167,444 of NZ_JBXAKK010000001.1, read as the reverse complement.
TTTCGAAGCCCAAGGTCTGATTGACCATGGTGTGCAGTTGCAGCAGGTCGTCACGCTCCAGGGTCTGGTGAAAACTCTGCACCAGCAATTGCGGGCCGTAGCGGTCGACGGTCAGGCCACCGGCGCCTTCCTGGCTGCCGTGGAACAGCCGATAGCAATCGGTGCCCTGGCTGTGCAGCTCAGCGAGCAGATCCTGGCGTTTATCGAGGGCGGCGCGCAGCGCCTGATTCAAGGAAGACATGCGTGCGCCTTGCTGGTGAGAATGTGGGCGCGGGAGTTTAGCAGTTACCGATGCCCTGAGACATTGCGCAGATCTGTGGCGAGGGAGCTTGCTCCCGCTCGAGTGCGAAGCGCTCGCAACATTCCGAGGATCGCTGCGCAACCCAGCGGGAGCAAGCTCCCTCGCCACAGGGTTTTGAGTATGGATCAGCTCAACAGACCCATTCGCCGCTGCGCCCGTTGCACCGACCCGTTGCGCATCGCCCAGCGCAGCATCGGCGCGCTGCGCTTGACGCTGGCGCGGATCAACTGGCGTTGCAGCGGCTTCTGCCGTATGCCGAACATGGCGCTGGCCCAGTCCGGCAACAGATCGATGCCGGCCTTCATCATCAAATCGCCAAATGGCCGCGCCAGCACGCTCGGGGCTGGGGCATCAAGCAGCAGGCGCAGGACTTCGCGGCTGCGTTCATCACAGAGCAATTGCGGGCGCATGCGTTGCAGGTAGTCGGCCACGGCCTGCCGCGATTTCGGCACATCCCGCGCACCCAGGCGCTCGGCAACCACGGCAATTTCCGCGTAGTAGCGATCCTGATCCGCCAACGACAGCTGCGGGTTGCGGTAACGCAAATGCGCGGCGAGGAAGTTGCTGACCTCGGCCACATGCACCCAGGTCAGCAGGTCCGGATCGCTGGCCGCGTAGGGCCGGCCATCCGGTGCGGTACCGACCACTTGCAGGTGAATGGTGCGCACTTTGTCGATCAGCCATTCGGCGTCGCGGCGCGAGCCGAAGGTGGTGCCGGAGACAAACTGGCTGGTGCGGCGCAGGCGTCCAAGCATGTCCTGACGAAAGTTCGAATGATCCCAGACCCCGGCCAGCGCCAGCGGATGCAGGGCTTGCAGCAACAACGCGCTGATGCCGCCGATCAGCATGCTGCTGAAATCGCCGTGCACTTGCCAACTGATCGAGTCCGGGCCGAACAGCCCGGGATCGCCCTTGGGATTTTCCAGGTCAAGCTGACCGAGCGACAGCCCGGTCAGGCTCATGAGTTGCTGTTCGATACGGCTGCGGATGAATTCCATGACAACTCATTGCGGGTGGACGGGCGCGGCCGGTTGACCGCGCCGCAGACGTTACTGATTCAGGCGCTTGTCGATCAGGCCCTGCACCACGCTCGGGTCGGCCAGGGTCGAAGTGTCGCCGAGGCTGTCGAGTTCGTTGCAGGCGATCTTGCGCAGGATCCGCCGCATGATCTTGCCTGAACGGGTTTTCGGCAAGGCCGGCGCCCACTGGATCAGGTCCGGTTTGGCGAAGCTGCCGATTTCCTTGCTGACGTGGGCCAGCAGTTGCTTCTTCAGCTCATCGCTCGGCTCGACGCCGTTCATGGGCGTGACGAAGGCGTAGATGCCCTGGCCTTTGACGTCGTGCGGGTAACCGACCACGGCCGCCTCGGCGATGCTGTCGTGCAGCACCAGCGCGCTTTCCACTTCGGCGGTGCCGATGCGGTGGCCGGAGACGTTGATCACGTCGTCGATGCGCCCGGTGATCCAGTAATCGCCGTCCTCGTCGCGGCGTGCGCCGTCACCGGTGAAGTAATAGCCGGGGTAGGGTTTGAAATAGGTGTCGACCATTCTTTGCGGATCGCCGTAGACGCTGCGGATCTGCGCCGGCCAGCTGGATTTGATCGCCAGCACGCCGCTGCCGGCGCCTTTGATCTCTTTGCCGTGCTCATCGAGCAGTACCGGTTGCACGCCGAACATCGGCTGCGTGGCGCAACCCGGTTTGATGCGTTGTGCACTGACCAATGGGCTGAGCATGATCCCGCCGGTTTCGGTCTGCCACCAGGTATCGACAATCGGGCAGCGCTGCTCGCCTACCACGTTGAAGTACCATTCCCACGCTTCCGGGTTGATCGGCTCACCGACGCTGCCGAGTAATCTGAGGCTGGCGCGCGACGTTTCCTTTAACGGTTCGGCACCTTCACGCATCAACGCGCGCAGAGCCGTCGGCGCGGTGTAGAAGATGTTGACGTGGTGTTTGTCGATCACCTGCCAGAAGCGCGAAGTGCTCGGATAACTCGGCACGCCTTCGAAGATCAGCGTGGTCGCGCCGTTGGCCAGCGGGCCGTAGACGATGTAACTGTGGCCGGTGACCCAGCCGACGTCGGCGGTGCACCAGAACACCTCGCCCTCGCGGTAATCGAGCACGTATTTGAAGGTCATCGCCGCTTGCAGCAGGTAGCCGCCAGTGGTGTGCAGCACGCCTTTGGGTTTGCCGGTGCTGCCGGAGGTGTAGAGGATGAACAGCGGGTCTTCGGCGTCCATCGGTTCCGGCGGGCAATCATCGCTGACGTCGCGCACGGCCTGGTGATACCAGAGGTCGCGGCCCTCGACCCAATCGACTTTGCCTTGGGTGCGCTCGACTACAACGACGGTGCTGACGTCCGGGCAGCTTTGCAGGGCCTTGTCGACGTTGTGCTTGAGCGGCACGAACTTGCCGCCGCGCACGCCTTCATCGGCGGTGATCACGGTGCGGCAGTCGGCGTCGAGGATGCGGTCACGCAATGAATCCGGGGAGAAGCCGCCGAACACCACCGAGTGAATCGCGCCGATCCGCGCGCAGGCGAGCATGGCGTAGGCCGCCTCGGGGATCATCGGCATGTAGATGCACACCCGATCACCTTTTTTCACCCCACGGCTTTTCAGCACATTGGCCAGGCGGCAGACGTGATGGTGGAGTTTTTTGTAGGTGATCCGTGCTGATTCGGCCGGGTCGTCGCCTTCCCAGAGGATCGCGGTCTGCTCGCCGCGCTGGGCGAGGTGGCGGTCGATGCAGTTGTAACTGACGTTCAGTTGGCCGCCGGCAAACCAGGCCGCTTCACCGGTTTTCAGGTCGTAGCGCTGAACGGTCTGCCACGGTGTGCTCCAGTCGAGGAAGCGGGAGGCCTGTTCGGCCCAGAAGGTGCTGGGGTGTTCAATCGATTCGCGGTACAGGCGCTTGTAGTCGTCCTGACTCAACTGCGCAGCCCGGCGGACGGCATCGGCTTTGGGGAACGTGCTGATATCGAACATGACGGTTCCTTATTCTTGTTGTGCGAAGAATAAAGATGCGCCGAGAGGGCCAAGGGTTCAAGCCGCATCAGGAATCTGATGGCTGGTATTGAATTCAGATGTACCCAAAACAACTGTAGGAGTGAGCCTGCTCGCGATAGCGGGGTGTCAGTCAACATCAATGCTTAAAGACATACCGCTATCGCGAGCAGGCTCACTCCTACAAGGGAATTTGCTTGCCCACAGGATTCTGGTTGATCCAAATCCTGTGGGTTTTGCTTTCAAATCACCCGCGGTGACGACCGCGGAAGTAGTTGATCAGGCCCTGGGTGGAAGCATCGTCAGCGACGGTTTCATCATTGCCGACCAGACGGTTGTAAACGCCTTTGCCCAGTTCCTTGCCCAGTTCCACGCCCCACTGGTCGAAGGCGTTGATGCCCCAGACCACGCTCTGCACGAACACTTTGTGCTCATACATGGCGACCAGCGCGCCGAGGCGACGCGGGCTGATGCGTTCGACCACAAGGGTGTTGCTCGGACGGTTGCCCGGGATCACCTTGTGCGGCGCGAGTTTGTGCACCTGCTCTTCGCTCATGCCTTTTTCGCGCAGTTCGGCTTCGGCTTCCGGCAGGGTCTTGCCGAGCATCAGCGCCTGGCTCTGCGACAGGCAGTTGGCGTACAGCCACTGATGGTGATCGGAGACCGGGTTGAAGCTGACGATCGGCACGATGAAATCGGCCGGGATCAGTTGGGTGCCCTGGTGCAGCAACTGGTGATAGGCGTGTTGACCGTTGCAGCCGACGCCGCCCCAGATCACCGGGCCGGTATCGGTCGACACCGAGGTGCCGTCCTGACGCACGCTCTTGCCGTTGGATTCCATGTCCAGCTGTTGCAAGTGCTTGGTGATGTTGCGCAGGTAGTGGTCGTAAGGCAGGATCGCGTGGCTTTGCGCGCCCCAGAAGTTGCCGTACCACACGCCGAGCAGGGCCAGCAGCACCGGCATGTTCTGTTCGAACGGTGCGCTCTGGAAATGCTGGTCCATGGTGTAGGCACCGGACAGCAGTTCCTTGAAGTTGGACATGCCGATGGCCAGGGCAATCGGCAGACCGATGGCCGACCACAGCGAGTAACGACCGCCGACCCAGTCCCACATCGGGAAGATGTTTTCTTCACGGATGCCGAACGCGACTGCCGCAGCGTTGTTGCTCGATACCGCGATGAAGTGGCGATACAGCTCGGCTTCGGAACCGCCCTGAGCCAGATACCAGGCGCGGGCGGCCTGCGCGTTCTTCAGGGTTTCGAGGGTGTTGAAGGATTTCGACGAAACGATGAACAGCGTGGTTTCGGCGCGCAGCTTTTGCGTCAGTTCGTGGAACTCGCTGCCGTCGATGTTCGCCAGGTAATGGCAACGCACGCCTTTCTGCGCGTAGGACAACAGCGCTTCGGAGACCAGCTCCGGGCCGAGGAACGAGCCACCGATGCCGATGTTGACCACGTCAGTGATCGGCTTCTCGGTGTAACCACGCCACAGACCGTCGTGGATGCGGCCGACCAGATCAGTGATCTGGTTCAGCACCTTGTGCACTTCCGGCATCACGTTGACGCCGTTGACCGACAGCTTGTCGCCTACCGGACGGCGCAGGGCGGTGTGCAGCGCCGGGCGGCCTTCGGAGGCGTTGACGATTTCGCCGTCGAACAGCGCTTTGATCGCGCCTTTCAGATCGACTTCATTGGCCAGACCCACCAGCAGGTTGCGGGTCTCGGCGTTGATCAGGTTCTTCGAATAATCGAGAAACAGTCCGCAGCTGCTGAGGGTGAACTGATTGAAGCGCTGCGGATCGGCGTTGAAGGCTTCGCGCATGCTGAAATCCTGCATGGCTTGGCGGTGATCTTTCAACGCTTGCCAGGCAGGCAGAGCGGTAACGTCATGAGGAGTGCGGTAGTACGCCATCGCTGCGGTTTTCCTTTTTACTTGAACGGCCTTTTGAACACAGAACAGACCGATACGCCATGTTTGGGCGAGGGTCAAATACGTCGACACGATTTTTCAACGCAGGGCGAATACAGTAAACCTCGCGCTGCGATCTGTCTTGACTTCTTCTGACCTGTTCCCTGTACTTTTTTAACATCAATACCGGGAACGGGCCGACCAACGGAAGGGGAGTGACGCGTCGAAGCGGCTCAGGCCACCTGAACCGGAATGGCGTTGCTGGTGTGGCTGAGCTCATTGCCCGGCGCCATGTAAAGCATGCGCGGCTTGAAATTGAGCAGTTCCGCTTCGCTGTAATGGGCGTAGGCGCAAATGATCACGCGGTCGCCGACCTTGGCTTTATGCGCGGCTGCGCCGTTGACAGAAATCATCCGCGAACCTTCTTCGCCACGAATCGCGTAGGTGGTGAAGCGCTCGCCGTTGTCGACGTTATAGATCTGGATCTGCTCGTACTCACGGATGCCGGACAAGTCCAGCCATTCGCCATCAATGGCGCAGGAACCTTCGTAATCGAGTACCGCGTGAGTGACTTCGGCGCGGTGCAGTTTGGCCTTGAGCATGATGGCGTGCATGAGGGATTTCCCGGGTTGGAAGCAAACGGCGGGCAGTGTGCCCGAAGGCTTTGGGGGCGGCAATATGGCTTGAAATGCAAATTTCAGAACACTGAAAAACACTGTAGGAGTGAGCCTGCTCGCGATAGCGGACTGTCATTCAACAAAGGTGTCGAAAGTCAGGCCCTCATCGCGAGCAGGCTCACTCCTACAGGGGGATTGCGCTGTTTTTTAAGCCGGGGTATCGAGGTTCAGGTGCAGGTTGTCGATCAACCGCGTGGTGCCGAGGAACGCGGCCACCAGAATCACCAGATCGCGGTCTTCTGCCGTCGCCGGACGCAAGGTCAGAGCGTGGCGGATTTCCAGGTAATCCGGACGCAGGCCGGCGGCTTCCAGCTGTTGCACGTGGGCGGCGATCAGCGCCGGGTAGTCGCGCTCACCGTGCATGATCGACTCGGCAATCGTGCTCAGGGTGCGATAGACCACCGGGGCCACCGCACGTTGATCTTCGTTGAGGAAGCCGTTGCGCGATGACAGCGCCAGGCCGTCAGCCGCGCGCACGGTCGGTTCGCCGATGATCTGGATTGGCATGTTCAGGTCATGCACCAGCGCGCGGATCACCGCCAGTTGCTGGAAGTCCTTCTGACCGAAGATCGCCAGATCCGGCTGGACCATGTTGAACAGCTTGCTGACCACCGTTGCCACACCTTCGAAATGCCCCGGACGGCTGGCGCCGCACAGGCCTTCAGACAGTTGCGGCACGCTGACCCGGGTCTGCCCGGCCATGCCGTCGGGGTACATCTCTTCGACGGTCGGGGCGAACAGCAGATGACAGCCGGCTTGCAGCAGTTTTTCCTGATCCGCCGCCAGGGTGCGCGGATACTTGTCGAGGTCTTCGCCGGCGCCGAACTGCAGCGGGTTGACGAAAATGCTCGCGACCACGAAATCCACGCGCTGAGTGGCTTTGGTGATCAGCGCGATATGACCGCTGTGCAGGTTGCCCATGGTCGGCACAAAGCCGATGCGCTTGCCTTCACTGCGGGCGCGCGCCACGGCAGCGCGCAGTTCGCGTACGGTTTTAACAGTGTTCATGCAGAGAATCCGTGTTCGATCCCAGGGAAAGTAACGCCTTTGACTTCGTTGACGTAGGCCTTCAGGGCGGACTGGATGCTGTCCTGACCCTGCATGAAGTTCTTGACGAATTTCGGTACGCGGCCGGTGATCGACAGGCCGAGCATGTCGTGCAGCACCAGTACCTGGCCGTCGGTATCGCTACCGGCGCCGATGCCGATGACCGGAATCTTCACCGCCTGGCTGATTTCCGCCGCCAGCTCGCTCGGCACGCATTCAAGCAGCAGCATCGAAGCACCGGCCTGTTCCAGCGAGATCGCGTCGGCACGCATCTGCCGCGCCTGGTTCTCGTTGCGGCCCTGCACTTTATAGCCACCAAGAATGTTCACGGCCTGTGGGGTCAGGCCCATGTGCGCGCAGACCGGCACACCGCGTTCGGCCAGCAGGCGGATCGACTCCGCCAGCCACAGCGCGCCCTCGACCTTGACCATGTGCGCACCGGCCTGCATCAGCATGGCGCTATTGGTCATGGTTTGTTCGAGGGTGGCGTTGGCCATGAACGGCAGGTCAGCCAGGATCAGGGCGTCGGTGTTGCCGCGTTTGACGCAGGCGGTGTGGTAGGCCATTTCTGCGGTGGTCACCGGCAAGGTGCTGTCGTGCCCTTGCAGAACCATGCCGAGGGAGTCGCCCACCAGCAGCACTTCGACACCGGCCTCGTTGCAGGCGTGGGCGAAGGTCGCGTCATAGCAGGTCAGCATGGTGATCTTTTCACCTTTCTGCTTGAGGCTCTGGAGCGTGGTCAGGGTGATGGCTGGCATGTAAAAAATCCTCGTTCAGGCGCTCTGGAAACTACTGCGAGTAACGCGCGTGATTCTTCGTCTACTCAGGCGCACGCTCTTTTGTCGTGCTTATAAGGCCTGGATTGCGCCCGTATGTGCCGGGTTGGCGGCAGCGGGACGCCTATAGTCGTGAGGAGCCAAGCGGAAGTCAATTGCGTGTGTTACCGCATTGTTACGAGGGGAGTGTTACCGGCGTTACTGATGCGTTTCAGCGGCGCGGCGGGCCTGATTGGCGGGTTTTTTGTCCGACAAAAAATCAGAATCGGAATACTCAATGTGGGAGCGGGCTTGCTCGCGAAAGCGGTGGGTCAGTTGACTGATTGAGTGACTGACACGACGCCTTCGCGAGCAAGCCCGCTCCCACAGGGGGATGTTTTCAAGCTTGAGAGAGGCGTTCGAGGCCGACGAACGGGCAGGCGGTGAGCAGATCGGCGAGGGCGCGGCCATCGGCCAGGAGCAAATCCTCGGGAGCCAGTTCGGCCAGGGGATAGAGCACGAACGCCCGTTCCTGAATCTGATAATGCGGGACTTTCAGGCGTGGCTCGTCGATCAGGCGATCGCCGAACAGCAGGATATCCAGATCCAGCGTACGCGGCCCCCAGCGTTCCAGACGCTCGCGACCCTGATCGTTTTCGATCGCTTGCAGCGCATCGAGCAGATCGAGCGGCGCGAGGTCACTGTCGAGGGCGGCGACCGCGTTGGTGTAACGCGGTTGCCCTGGCAGCAGTGAATCGCTCTGATAGAACGCCGAAACACCAGCAAGGGAAGTCTGCGGCAATTGCCCCAGCGCGCTGAGCGCGTTGCGCAATTGTTCGGCCGGGTCAGCGAGATTGCTGCCCAGGCCGATATAGATGCGTTCCATGCCTTATTCGCCCGATGCGCTCGGTGCCCCGGCGCGCTTGCGCTTGGAGCCGCTGCTGCGGCGACGTTTGCGCGGCGCGCCGCTGGCGTCATCACCCTTGCCGCTGAGTTCGCGAATCATCTCGCGACGCTCGCTGTCGTTGGCGTCCTGATAGTCCGTCCACCATTCGCCCAGACCGTCGGTCTGCTCACCAGCGCTTTCACGCAGCAGCAGGAAGTCGTAACCGGCGCGGAAGCGTGGATTGTCCAGCAGCAGGTCGGCGCGTTTGCCGCTGCGGCGTGGCAGGCGTTCCTGCATGTCCCAGATCTCGCGGATCGGCATGGTGAAACGCTTTGGAATGGCGATGCGCTGGCACTGCTCGGCGATCAGCTCGTGCGCACCTTCCTGCATCGCCGGAATCGGCGGCATGCCACGCTCTTGCAGACGCAATACGCGGGCCGGCAGGGCAGGCCACAGCAGGGCGGCAAACAGGAACGCTGGGGTCACCGGTTTGTTTTGCTTGATGCGCAGGTCGGTATTGGTCAACGCTTCGCTGATCAACGTGTGGGTGTATTCCGGGTTGTGCTCCAGTGCGTCGGCACTGGCCGGGAACAGCGGGGCGAACAATTGCAGATCGACCAGCATCTCGAAGGTGATCGCGCCGTGGCCGGAGAGGAACAGCTTGAGCACTTCCTCGAACAGGCGGGCCGACGGAATCTCGCGCAGCATCGGTGCCAGTTCGCGGATCGGCTGCACGGTGTGCTTTTCGATGCCGAAATTGAGCTTGGCGGCGAAACGCACGGCGCGCAGCATGCGCACCGGGTCTTCCTGGTAACGCTGCTTCGGATCGCCGATCAGGCGGATCAGGTGGTTGCGGATGTCGTGCACGCCGTTGGCGTAGTCGAGGATGCGCTCGCTGACCGGGTCGTAATACAGCGCGTTGATGGTGAAGTCGCGACGTTGCGCGTCTTCTTCCAGGGTGCCATAAACGTTGTCGCGCAGAATCCGCCCGCTCTCGTTACGCGAAGACTGGTTGCTGTCTTCGTCGTCTTCATTGACCGGGTGATTGGCGCGGAAGGTCGCGACTTCGATGATTTCGCGACCGAAATGGATATGCACCAGTTTGAAGCGGCGACCGATGATCCGCGCATTGCGGAATTCGGCACGGACTTGCTCGGGGGTGGCGCTGGTGGCGACGTCGAAATCCTTGGGCGTGATGCCGAGGAGCATGTCACGCACGCAGCCGCCAACCAGATAGGCCTGGTAGCCGGCGCCCTGCAGGCGTTCGACGATATTGACCGCGTAGCGGCTGAATTGCCCCTTTTGCAGCGAATGTTGGCCGCTGTTGAGCACTTCAGGGGTGCTGCGGATGTGTTGCGTACGACGCACGGGAGTTCGGAATGACTGGAACAGCTTCTTCAGCATGGGATGCACTGTTTGAAGGAATGTTCGGCCATACCAAAGAATGACCGCATGATGGGCGCAGATTCTAGCATTTAGTCGGGGGATGGTGTAGGACGCAGCGGATTTGCGCTGTAAGTCGCAGGCTAAAGGCTTTGGAGGCGGGTTTTTGCTGCGGGGAAGAAACTACAAGGGGAGCCGAAGCTCCCCCAGAAGTAGTTGCGTGCTCTTTTTATTATTGATTCGGGCTTCTTGTTTTTGTTGAGTGCCCTCGCCATGAAGCTTTTCCTTCATGACCCTCCCAATCGGGAGCCAAGAGCAAACGGATTGCTTTGGTCGCTGTGTTGCAGTGATCTTGCGATCCAACCAGTACAGGCTCTGTCTTAGGACAGTTTTTGTTGTTCTCGTCCTGGTCGTGGGGCTAGCCCCAAATACAACGCCTCTCCAAAAGAATCAGTTAGCTGCGCCTCTCGCCGTCTTGTTTTTATTGTGCGTGAGTCGATTCGTCTTATTTTTATTGTCTTGTGCATTGCTTGTTATTGTTCTTGTACAAAACACATAGCAGGTGCCGTGCCAACTTTTGCGAAGCCCAATAAAACAAGGGGTTAAGTCGATATAACGGTTTTCTCGGGGCGAAAAAAAGCCGGGGTTTCGTTACCGATAACCCCGGCTTCTGTTACGTGAAAGGACTGAGGTAACAGTTTTTTCACGTCTTCAAGCGTTACCCGCGCACTCGACAGGTAACGTTCAGCTCTCGCTGGTGACCCCGGTCTTGCGCCGTGGAATGCCCAGGCGCTGACGGCGTTCCCACAGGCACTTGCGGCTGACGCCCAGTTTGCGCGCCAGTTCGGTCTCGGTCATGTGGTCCTGGTGTTCGAGGACGAAGTGCTGGAAGTAGTCCTCCAGCGACAGGTCTTCGGTCGGCTCATGGCTGCTGTTGCTGGCGTTACCGGCCGTTTGTGGCGGCAGGCCGATGAACTCGTCGTCTTCCAGATCGCTCAACTCGATGTCGATGCCCAGCAGGTCGGCAGAGATTTCCGGGCTTTCGCTCAGGATCACTGCACGCTCCACCGCGTTTTCCAGCTCGCGCACGTTGCCCGGCCAGGAATAATGCCGGATGGCCTGTTCGGCATCGGCGGCAAATTTCAGGTCGGTACGGTTGATGCGCGCACTCTGGCGAGCGAGGAACGCCGTGGCGATTTCGTTGACGTCGGCGCCACGTTCGCGCAATGCCGGCAGTTTCAGGGCAATCACATGCAGGCGGTAATACAAGTCTTCACGGAACTGGCCGATTTTCGCCAGGCTCTTGAGGTCGCGGTGGGTCGCGGCGATCAAGCGCACATCGACCTTTTGCGACTGCACCGAACCCACGCGGCGAATCTCGCCTTCCTGCAACACGCGCAGCAGACGGGCCTGAGCTTCCAGCGGCAGTTCGCCGATCTCGTCGAGGAACAGCGTGCCGCCGTCCGCCGCCTCCACCAGACCGGCGCGACCGGCGCTGGCGCCAGTGAACGCGCCTTTTTCGTGGCCGAACAGTTCGGACTCGATCAGGCTTTCCGGAATGGCAGCGCAGTTCACCGAAATCATCGGTGCCTTGGCACGCTTGGACAGGTTGTGCAGGGCGCGGGCCACCAGCTCTTTACCGGTCCCGGACTCGCCCTGGATAAGGACATTGGAATCGGTCGGCGCAACTTTGCGGATCTTGCTGTACAGATCCTGCATCGGCGGGCACGAGCCAATAATGCCGATCTCGCCGTTGCTGTTGTCGACAGACGACTTGCCGCTGCCATTGGCTGTTTTGCCGGCAGGCACTTCGCTGGCGGCAGGCGCCGACTGATGGTCACGCAGGATCCGCGCAACCGCCTGGAGCATTTCATCGTGATCGAAAGGCTTGGCGATGTAGTCCACCGCGCCCATCTTCATCGAGTCGACCGCCGAGCGCAGGCTGGCGTAGCTGGTCATGATCAGCACCGGCTTGCCCTGGCCAAGCTTGATCAGCTCGGTGCCGGGGGCGCCAGGCAGGCGCAGGTCGCTGACGATCAGATCGAATGTGGGAATACTGAAGCGTTCTTGTGCTTCCTGCACTGAACCGGCTTCGCTGACCTGATACTGGTTGCGTTCCAGCAGGCGGCGCAAGGCGGAGCGGATAATGGTTTCGTCTTCGACGATCAAAATGTGCGGCATTGATTCGATACTCTCGACGGTCTCAGTTCACAGCGGACGTCGCTTCGACATGACGCGGCAATGTCACCCGGATACGGGTGCCGCGCTGGCTTTGTACATCAGCCGGGCTGTCGATGGTGATTTGTCCATAATGCTCTTCAACGATGGAATAGACCAGTGCAAGGCCCAGACCGGTACCTTCACCCGGATCCTTGGTGGTGAAGAAAGGTTCGAACAATCGGTCCATGATGTTCTGCGGAATACCACTGCCTTCGTCTTCGACGATCAGATCGACCGTGTGTTCGCCGGCTTCACTCTTGACCCGTACGGCACTGTGCGGCGGCGAGGCGTCGCGGGCATTGGAGAGCAGATTGATCAGTACCTGGGCGAGCCGCTGCGGATCGCCTTCGACCCAGTGATCGGGATCGCACAGGTTATAGAACTGCACTTCGAAGTTGCGCCGGTTCAGCGCCAGCAGGCCAATCGCGTCCTGCGCGACTTCGGCCAGACAGACGGGTTCGTCGCTGTGCTGGTGGCTGCCGGCGTGGGCGAAACTCATCAGCGACTGCACGATGCGCGACACGCGCTTGGTCTGTTCGAGGATCTGCCCGCTGATTTCCGTCAGTTCGCCATCTTCTTCACGCTCTTCGCGCAGGTTCTGCGCCAGACAGGCGATGCCGGTGATCGGGTTGCCGATTTCGTGGGCCACACCCGCCGCCAGTCGGCCGATGCTCGCCAGTCGTTCGGAGTGCACCAGTTTGTCTTCGAGCATCTGTGTTTCGGTCAGGTCTTCCACCAGCAGCACCAGGCCGCTGTTGCCCGGTGCCAACGGTTCATCGATCGCCGCTTTGTGCAGATTCAGCCAGCGGGTCTGGCCGTCGAGGGCCAGGTGCTGTTTATGCAAATGCTCGTCGGGCAGGTTGATGAAGCCTTGCAGCAACTGCTTCCACGGATTGGCGATGGTGCTCAGGCGCGAGCCGACCACCCGTTGCGCGGCGATGCCGGTGAGTTCTTCCATGGCCTTGTTCCACATCAGGATCTCTTGATCCTTGGCCAGCGAGCAGACGCCCATTGGCAGCTCCTGCAGAGTCTGGCGGTGGTAGCGGCGCAAGGCGTCGAGCTCGGCGGCCAGCCCGGTGAGGCGCGAGTGGTAGTCCTCGAGACGGCTTTCGATGAAGTGGATGTCTTCGGTCACATAGTTTTCGCCGCCGGCCTTGTACGGCAGGAAGGTTTCGACCATGTCCTGCGCCACGCTCGGGCCCATCAGGCCGGAGAGGTTGGCTTCGATCCGGTCGCGCAAGCGGCGCAGCGCATAAGGGCGGCGTTCGTCGAACGGCAGATAGAGATCGCGCAGGGCCTGTTCGACTTCTTTTTGCGCGGCTTTTGCACCCAAGGGTTTGGCCAGTTGCGTGGCGAATTCCTGGGGTGAAGCAGCGTGCAGTTCGCGGCGTTGCGGACGGCGCACGTTATCCACCGCGCAGGCTTCGGCGGCGCTGGCCTCTTCAGGGCTGGCGTTGGTGAACAGTGAGATCAGCGTGAACATCAGCACGTTGGCTGCCAGCGAGGCGATGGCTGCCATGTGCCAACTGGTGTCGTCCAGCACGTAGATCATGTTCAGCAGCGGAATGTAGAAACCCTGCAGATTGCCGACCAGCGGCAGCAGCATGGTCACCACCCACACCAGAATCCCCGCCAGCAGGCCGGCGATAAAGCCGCGCCGGTTGGCGGTCGGCCAGTACAGCACCGAGAGCACGCCGGGCAGGAACTGCAAGGTGGCGACGAAGGCGACGATGCCGAGGTTGGCCAGGTCCTGTCCGGCGCCGAGCATCAGGTAAAAGCAGAAACCGGCCATGATGATCGCGACGATCAGCGCCCGGCGCGTCCACTTCAGCCAGCGATAGATGTTGCCTTCGGCCGGCGGCTGATAGAGCGGCAGCACCAGGTGGTTCAGCGCCATGCCCGACAGCGCCAGGGTGGTGACGATGATCAGGCCACTGGCCGCCGACAGCCCGCCGACGTACGCGAGCAGGGCCAGCGGTTTGCTGTTGGCAGCAATGCCGATACCGAGGGTGAAGTATTCCGGGTCAGTGGTGGCGCCGAGTTTCAGGCCGGCCCAGAGAATCAGCGGCACCGCCAGGCTCATCAGCAGCAGGAACAGCGGCAGGCCCCAGCTGGCACTGACCAGCGAGCGCGGATTGAGGTTTTCGGTGAAGGTCATGTGATACATGTGCGGCATCACGATCGCCGAGGCGAAGAACACCAGCAACAGCGTGCGCCACGGGCCTTCCTGCAGCGGTGTGTGCAACGCGGCGAGGGCGGTCTGGTTTTGCAGTAGCCACAGTTCAAGCTGTTGCGGGCCGTCGAACACGCCGTACAACGCATACAGACCGACGCCGCCGAGGGCGATCAGTTTGATCACCGATTCGAAGGCAATCGCGAACACCAGCCCTTCGTGTTTCTCGCGGGTGGCGATATGCCGCGAACCGAAGAAAATCGTGAACAGAATGATCAGCGCACAGAACGCCAGCGCGACGCGGCTCTGGATCGGCTCGCCGGTGAGGATGCCGATGGAATCGGCCACCGCCTGAATCTGCAACGCCAGCAGCGGCAGTACGCCGATCAGCATGAAGATGGTGGTCAGCGCGCCGGCCCAGGTGCTGCGAAAGCGGAAGGCGAACAGATCCGCCAGCGACGACAGTTGATAGGTGCGGGTGATTTTCAGAATCGGATACAGCAGCACCGGCGCCAGCAGAAACGCGCCGGACACCCCGAGGTAACTGGAAAGAAAGCCGTAGCCGTACTGATAGGCCAGGCCCACCGTGCCGTAAAACGCCCAGGCACTGGCATAGACCCCCAGCGACAGGGTGTAGGTCAGCGGGTGGCGAATGATCGCCCGCGGGATCATGCCCCGTTCGCTGATCCAGGCGACGCCGAACAGCACTGCAAGGTACGCGGCGCTGATCAGGATCATCTGGGTCAGGCTAAAGCTCATCGGCATCTTTTTGGCTCTGCAGGATGAAGGTCACGACAATCAGGATCAACCAGAGCAGATACGGCCGATACCAGGCGCCCGTGGCGTCGATCCACCAATCCATGATGGCTGGCGAAAACAGATAGATTCCCACGACCAGAAGCAGGACCAAGCGATAGATGTACATCCCGGCCTCTCTTTTTTATGCGCGTGCCCGAAAACGTGCGGCGATGGTAACGGATGGGCGCACGACTGCAAGTGTCGTCATAGCAGTTGAGCTTCGGGCAGGGTCAGTGTGCGCGGGATCCTGGATGCATCCCAGTGGGCCGCGCCCCATTTCAGTAATTCCTGCGGTGAAGCGTGGGCCAGCTCGGCGCCGGGGTTCTGCCCCAGCGCACGCAAGGCCCGAAGCAGCAACGGAGTGGCCTGATCGGCTTCCAGTGGCGGCGAACGGTAGGATTTGCCGAGCTTGTTGCCGTCCGGCTGCGTAATCAATGGCAGGTGCAGATAGCGCGGCTGACGCAGGCCCAACAGTTCTTGCAGGTAGAGCTGGCGCGGCGTGGAGTCGAGCAGATCGGCGCCGCGCACGATGTCGGTGATGCCTTGCCAGGCGTCATCCAGCACCACGGCCAGTTGATAGGCGTAGAGGCCGTCGCGGCGGCGAATCACGAAATCGCCGACATCACGCCCCAAGTGCTGGCGAAATTCGCCCTGCACGCGGTCGATGAAGTGGTATTCCAGCTCCGGCACGCGCAGGCGGATCGCCGCGTCTTGCTGCTCATGGCCGGCATTGCGGCACAGTCCCGGATAAATTCCGTGGTACGGCTCCAGCTGTTTGCGCGAACAGGTGCAGGCGTAAGCGAGGCCGTGATTGAACAGATTATCGAGGACTTCGGCGTAGGCAGCGTGCCGGTCACTCTGGCGCACCATTTCGCCGTCCCATTCGAACCCGTAGCTTTCCAGCGCCTTGAGAATCGCCGCCTGCGCGCCGGGTTCTTCCCGGGGCGGATCGAGATCTTCCATGCGCACCAGCCAGCGCCCGCCGACCGCGCGCGCGTCGAGGTAAGAGGCGAGGGCGGCAACCAGCGAGCCGAAGTGCAGGTGGCCACTGGGGGTGGGGGCGAAGCGGCCGATGTAGGCGGGGGCGGTTTTGGCAGTCATGTGGACAATATAACTTTTCAGGATTCGCGCAGATTACCCCTGTCGGAGCGGGCTTGCTCGCGAAAGCGTCGGCTCAGACATATTTGATGTTGAATGACGTACCGCCTTCGGGAGCAAGCCCCTTCCCACCAAAAGCGCAATCAGGGCAGAAGGCAGAAGGCAGAAACATTACCCTTGTGGGAGCGGGCTTGCTCGCGAAAGCGTCGGTTCGGACACCTTTGATGTTGAATGACGTACCGCCTTCGGGAGCAAGCCCCCTCCCACTAAAGCAAGGCAAAAGGGCAAAGGCAAAAGGCAGAAACAAAAACGGAGCGTTCGCACGCTCCGTTTTTCGTTCAGGTCGAGATTACTTGCCGACCTGCTTTTCTTTGATTTCCGCCAGGGTCTTGCAGTCGATGCACAGATCGGCGGTAGGACGGGCCTCGAGGCGCTTGACGCCGATCTCGATGCCGCAGGATTCGCACCAACCGTACTCTTCGTCCTGGATCAGTTCGAGAGTCTTGTCGATCTTCTTGATCAGCTTGCGCTCGCGGTCGCGGGCGCGCAGCTCGAGGGCGAATTCTTCTTCCTGGCTGGCACGGTCGGCCGGGTCAGGGAAGTTGGCCGCTTCGTCTTTCATGTGATCAACAGTACGGTCGACTTCCTGCATCAAGTCCTGTTTCCACTTGTTCAGGATCTTGGTGAAGTGCGCGCGCATCGGGGCGCCCATGTACTCCTCGCCTTCCTTCGGAACGTAAGGTTCGAAGCCGCTGATCGTCACTTGCTGCTGTTGCTTTGCTTGGGTGGGCATGAAATGGACCGCCTCTACTCTTGTAATCCATTGCGCAGGATTGCTCCATCACCGACACCTGCCGGCCCTGCGGCTGCAAGCGGGCGAACTTACCAGATCAATTCGGCCTGCGCTACTCCCGGATGTCGACGCCCCGGCGGGTGGCGCTTGCAGAAGTCTGGCAGGCCATGTCTGACAGTGATGGAGACCTGATCAATCTCTGATTTTAGTCAATCCTGGAGCGTACGCGCATATCGTTACAGTCCAGCGTTCTTGAGGCTGTGACCGCGACGGGTTCTCGCTCGTTCCGGCAGATGGGTAGAATCGTCTCTTTTTCCCCGTCGAAGGAAAACCAATGGCTCAGCCTTACAGTGCGCGCAGTCGTGCGATCGAACCGTTCCATGTGATGGCGCTGCTGGCGCGGGCCAACGAACTGCAGGCCGAAGGTCACGACGTGATCCACCTGGAAATCGGCGAGCCGGACTTCACCACCGCCGAGCCGATCATCCGTGCCGGGCAAGCGGCGCTGACGGCAGGCAAGACCCGCTACACCGCCGCGCGGGGTATTCCCGAGTTGCGCGAGGCGATTTCCGGGTTCTATCAGACACGTTACGGTTTGAACATCGATCCACGACGGATCCTGATTACGCCGGGTGGCTCCGGCGCCCTGTTGCTGGCCAGTGCCTTGCTTGTCGATCCCGGCAAACACTGGCTGCTGGCCGACCCGGGTTACCCGTGCAACCGGCACTTCCTGCGTCTGGTCGAAGGCGCGGCGCAACTGGTCCCGGTCGGGCCGGACGTGCGTTACCAACTGACTCCGGATCTGGTGGCGCGGCACTGGGACCACGACAGCGTTGGCGCCTTGGTGGCGTCGCCAGCCAACCCCACCGGGACCATCCTGACCCGCGATGAACTGGCCGGGTTATCCACAGCGATCAAGGCGCGGCACGGGCACCTGGTGGTGGACGAGATCTACCACGGCCTGACTTACGGCACCGATGCCGCCAGCGTGCTGGAAGTCGATGACAGCGCCTTTGTCCTCAATAGTTTCTCCAAATATTTCGGTATGACCGGTTGGCGTCTCGGCTGGCTGGTGGCGCCGGATGCGGCCGTCAGTGAGCTGGAAAAACTCGCCCAGAACCTGTACATCAGCGCCCCGAGCATGGCGCAGTACGCCGCTTTGGCCTGCTTCGAGCCGGACACCATCAGCATCCTCGAAGAACGCCGCGCAGAATTTGGCCGCCGCCGCGACTTCCTTCTGCCGGCATTGCGCGAGTTGGGTTTCAATATCGCCGTCGAGCCTGAAGGGGCGTTTTACTTGTATGCCGATATCAGCCAGTTCGGCGGTGATGCCTTCGCGTTCTGCCGTCATTTTCTCGAAACCGAGCACGTTGCCTTTACTCCTGGGCTGGACTTCGGGCGTTATCAGGCCAGCCACCATGTGCGTTTCGCTTACACGCAAAACCTCCCTCGCTTACAGGAAGCGGTGGAACGTATCGCTCGCGGCTTGAAGAGCTGGCAAGGCTGATGCGCTTTTATCCGGCTCTGGAAGAGGCGCGGCTGATTCGCCGCTACAAACGTTTTCTGGCGGACGTTGAAACGGTCAATGGCGAGCTGTTGACCCTGCACTGCCCGAATACCGGCTCGATGCTCAACTGCCAGGTCGAAGGCGGGCAGGTGTGGTTCAGTCGCTCAAACGACCCGAAGCGCAAGCTGCCCGGCACCTGGGAAATCGGTGAAACCCCGCAGGGCCGGCTGTTTTGCGTGAACACTGGCCGCGCCAACGCGCTGGTTGAAGAGGCGCTGCAGGCCGGAGTCATCAGTGAGTTGAACGGCTTCACGGCGCTTAAACGCGAAGTGGCGTACGGTCAGGAAAAGAGCCGCATCGATTTCCGCCTCGAATACCCGAGTGGCCCGGCCTACGTGGAAGTAAAAAGCGTCACGTTAGGCTTCGATGGAACCAACGTGGCGGCGTTTCCCGACGCGGTTACCCAGCGTGGTGCCAAACACCTGCGCGAGCTGGCGCATCTGGCCCGTGACGGTATTCGTGCGGTGCAGTTGTATTGCGTCAATCTCAGCGGCATCGAGGCCGTGCGACCTGCCGAGGAAATCGATTCGGCCTACGCGGATGCCCTGCGCGAGGCCGTTGCATGCGGGGTCGAAGTGCTGGCCTACGGCGTGCGCTTGAACCACGAAGAGATGGTGATCGACCGGCGGCTGGACGTTTTGCTCAACGGTTAAACATCTATCCACAGCCCTTGGGCATCTTCGCGGCTGGGGATGGCGGTCAGCGATTGCCCGGCGCAGGGCCCGGCGACGCATTCACCGTCCTCGATCAGAAACAGTGCGCCGTGGGTGGCGCACTGGATCAGGCTGTTGCTCGGGTCGAGAAACTGGTCGGGCTGCCATTCCAGACCGACGCTGCGATGCGGGCAGAGATTGAGATAAACATAGACCTGGCCATTGCGGCGCACGGCAAACAGTTTGTTGCCATCGATGTCGAACCCACGGCTGCCGGCCTCAGCGAGATCGGTACCGGCGCACAAAAACTTCATGGCTATCCTCAAGTGTCGGCTCGTTTCAGGAAATGTCCGAGCTTGACGTTTAAATGCAAACAATTATCAAATGGCCGCCTTCGCCCACTCTCAGCCGCCGCCAAGGATACTTGGCCTGCCGGTGTGCTGCCCGGGAAAACTGTTCAAGGAAAGCTGCGTATGCGCCTGAGTACCCGCGTTGTTGTGCTGTGTGTCGGACTGCTCGCCAGCCTTCAGGCGACAGCTGCCGATTTGCCGCAACGTTGGGTCAGTGCCGGTGGCGCGCTATCGGAGTGGGTGAGTGCGTTGGGCGGCGAACCCAAGCTAGTCGGCGTCGACACTACCAGTCAGCATCCGCAATCGTTGAAGCAGCTGCCAAGCATCGGCTATCAACGCAGTCTGTCGGCTGAGGGCATTCTCAGTCTGCGCCCGGATATCCTCATCGGCAGCGAGGAAATGGGCCCGCCGCCGGTTATCGCTCAGGTGAAGAGCGCGAAGGTGCGGGTCGAACTGTTCTCGGCACAGCCGGATTTGCCGACCCTGGAAAAAAACCTCACGCATCTGGGGCAGTTGCTGGGCGCGCAAGCGCAGGCGGCGCAGTTGCTGGAAAGTTATCAACAGCAACTGACCGCGCAGAAAGCGCGAGTCGCCGAGTTGCAGACCAAACAAAAGGCGCCCGGCGTGCTGGTGCTGATCGGGCATGCCGGCGGCAAACCGTTGATTGCCGGCAAGGACACGGCCGCCGACTGGCTATTGCAACAGGCCGGTGGGCACAACCTGGCGACACATACCGGTTACAAGCCGTTCTCCGTGGAGTCGCTGGCCGGGCTCGATCCTGAAGTGCTGGTGTTTGCTGATCGCGCGTTGAGCGGTGAGGCGGCAAAAGCGGCATTGTTCAAGGAAAACCCCATTCTCAATTCAAGCCGCGCGGCCAAGGCCGGACGGGTGCTGGAGCTGGATCCGACGCTGCTGGTCGGCGGGCTCGGGCCGCGTTTACCGGCGGCACTGAAGAATTTGTCTGACGGCTTCTACCCGACTGCGAGTGGCCAATGACCGTACTGGTCAAACCACGAAGCCTGTTTATCGGCCTGACGCTCCTGTGTTTGCTGGCCATCTGGCTGTCGTTGGCGCTGGGGCCGGTGAGCCTGCCGCTGTTCGATACGTTACGCGCTGCATTGCGCATGGTCGGTGTGCCGTTGGCGCCGGACGGTCTGGAGCAGGCTGAGCTGATCCTCGGGCAGATTCGCCTGCCGCGCACCTTGCTCGGCTTGGCCGTCGGTGGTGTGCTGGCATTGTCAGGTGTGGCGATGCAGGGTTTGTTTCGCAATCCGCTGGCCGATCCCGGGTTGGTCGGGGTCTCCAGCGGCGCGGCACTCGGGGCGGCGATTGCGATCGTCGGCGGTTCGTTTTTTGGCGGGTTGCCGGATTGGTTCGGGCCGTATCTGTTATCGGCGTGCGCGTTTCTCGGTGGGCTGGGGGTGACGGCGCTGGTCTATCGGCTTGGACGGCGCAACGGTCAGACTAACGTCGCGACCATGCTGTTGGCCGGGATCGCCCTGACAGCGCTGGCCAGCTCGGCAGTCGGGTTGTTCACCTATCTGGCGGATGACGCGACTTTGCGCACGCTGACTTTCTGGAATCTGGGCAGCCTCAATGGTGCGAGTTACGCGCGTCTGTGGCCGTTGCTGATCATCAGCACCGGCGTCGCGCTGTGGTTGCCGCGCCGCGCCAAGGCCCTGAATGCCTTGTTGCTCGGTGAGTCCGAAGCCGGGCACTTGGGGATCGATGTCGAACGGCTCAAGCGTGAATTGGTGTTCTGCACGGCGTTGGGTGTTGGCGCAGCGGTGGCAGCAGCCGGGATGATTGGCTTCGTCGGGCTGGTGGTGCCGCATCTGGTGCGTTTATTGGCCGGGCCGGATCACCGTGTGCTATTGCCCGCCTCGGTATTGGCCGGTGCCAGTCTATTGTTGCTGGCGGATCTGGTGGCGCGGCTGGCGCTGGCGCCGGCGGAATTGCCGATCGGTATCGTCACCGCGTTTATCGGCGCGCCGTTCTTCCTCTATCTGCTGCTGCGAGGACGTGCCTGATGTTGCGTGCGCACAATCTGCACATCCGCCGCGGGCGCAAGACCGTCCTCAGTGACGTCACCCTGCAACTTGAGCCCGGTGAGGTGCTGGGTGTGCTCGGGCCGAACGGTGCCGGCAAAAGCACCTTGCTCGGTGCCTTGTGCGGAGAGCTGATGGCGAGTGAGGGCGAGGTGTTGCTCGACTACAAGGCGCTGAATCACTGGACCGGTACGCAGCGCGCGCAACGTCTGGCGGTATTGCCGCAGGTCTCAACGCTGGATTTTGCCTTTCGCGTGGAAGAAGTGGTCGGCATGGGCCGCTTGCCTTATCAAAGTGGTCGGGTGCGCGATGACGAGATTGTTGCGGCAGCGCTGGACGCTGCAGATGCCGGGCATCTAAGCGGGCGCAGTTATCTGGCATTGTCGGGGGGCGAGCGCCAGCGTGTGCATCTGGCGCGGGTGCTGGCGCAGTTATGGCCCGGGCAGACCGGGCAAACCCTGTTGCTGGATGAACCGACCTCGATGCTCGATCCCTTGCATCAACACACCACGCTGCAAGCGGTGCGCGAGTTTGCCGATCGTGGCGCAGCGGTGCTGGTCATCCTGCATGATCTGAATCTGGCGGCACGCTATTGTGATCGGGTGTTGCTGCTCGAAGGCGGGCGCCCGGTGGCGCTGGATACGCCGCAGCAAGTCTTGCGACCGGACTCGCTCAAAGCCGTGTTCGGTCTCGAAGTATTGGTGCAGCCGCACCCGGAGCGTGGGCATCCGCTGATCATCGCCCGCTGATTTCTCATTGAGGTGATGGTATGCGCGGGATCTGGTTGTTAGCGGTGTTGTGGCTGACGGGGTGTCAGCATGTTGCGGCACCGCCACCGGTCAGCGGTGAGATTCGCGATCTGCACAGCGGCCAGGTGCTGACATCGCACGAACTGCTGACGCGTCTGGCCAAGCCGCAACAGTTGATCATTGGCGAGCAACATGACAGCGCCGATCATCACGCTGCGCAGTTGTGGCTGTTGCGGGCGCTCGGTGAGCAACGCCCTCAGGGCAGTCTGTTGCTGGAGATGCTCACGCCTGATCAACAGCCGAAAGTTGATCAGGTTCGTCATGCCGCAACGCCGCCCACCGATCTTGCCGCCGCGCTGTCCTGGCAGGATGGTTGGGACTGGAATCTCTATGGACCGATTGTTCGGTTTGCTCTCACGCAGCCCTATCCGCTGTTGGCGGCCAATCTGGATAACAGCGATATCCGCGCGTTCTATCGTCAGCCGCCAGCCCTGAGCGGTGTTCGCAGCAATGCGGCCTCGGTGAAAGCCAAGCTATTTGAGCAGATCAGCGAATCACATTGCGGCTTGCTGCCCAAATCGCAGATGCCGGCGATGCTCGCGGTTCAGCAACAGCGCGATCGCCGCATGGCTGAACGTTTGCTGGCAGCGCCGACGCCAGCCTTGCTGCTGGCGGGTGCCTGGCATGCGCGCAAGGATGCTGGCGTGCCGCTGCATGTTCTGGATCTGGGCGCAGCCCGGGCGCCAACGGTGCTGATGCTGGCCGAGCAGGGCGCTGAGGTGACTGTGGCGATGGCCGATTACGTCTGGTACACCCCGGCCATGCCCGCGCAGGATTACTGCGCGCAGATGCGCAAGCAGTTCGGCCAATGACTTTTCCACAGGCAAAAAAAGACCCGGTAAAAACCGGGTCAAATAACCGTGATTAGCCTGATGAGGAGATAATCTGAGAGTCCGAACCAAGGGCTTTTCAGAATATCGACTGATCTCGCGACCAGTTGTGATAATCATAGCGATTCTCATTAGCGAGTCAACCACTGTTTTTCCATTTGCTTGATTTAGTCGTGCGAATGGCCGGAATACCCCGGAAATACGGGACTCAACGTGGAGGTTTGACGGCACTCAGTTGTGTGATCTGTTGATTGAGCTGGCCGATGCGTCGGGCCATGCTCTCGATCAGGCTGTGGGCAATCTTCGGATTGTTGCGGGTCATGTTCAGAAACTGCTCGCCGGGAATCAGCATCACTGTGCTCGGCTCGCGAGCAATGACGGTAGCGTTACGCGGCTCGCCGGTGAACACCGCCATGGCGCCGAAAATCTCGTCCTTGGGCACTTCGCCAACCTTGTGCCCGTCAACAAATGCTTCGGCATGCCCATCGATGATCACGAAGACGTGATCGGCGGCATCGCCCTGCTGGATCAGTACTTCACCGCTCTCGACCCGCTTGAAGCCATTGGTGCTGCGAAACTCCCGCGGTTTCAGTTCGGCCACCGCATGAGCCAGCAGCGCCATCTGCCCTAGCAAATATTCAAGCCATTGCTCGGCCCGGCCCGGCTCGGCATACAAATGCTGGAACAGATCGCTTCGCCGATAGGGCAACAAGCGCAATGGCCCGTCGCTGCGCAGTCGGCAATCGGCCCAGGCGTCACCTTGCTGCAGCCCGATCAGATCGCCTTCCTGCCAGTAAAACAGCGCACGGCCGCCGATGTCGCCGTGGATCACGCCTTCTGTCAGCAGAAACAACTGATCGTGTGGGAGCTGCGCCATCAGGTTGTCAGAAATTTCTGGCTCAAAGGCTGGCCCGCACGGCGCAAGCCCTTCCAGCCAGCGCGCGGGCAAACTCTGCAAGCGATTGATCAGTGCATCGACCGGTGCCGATTGTTCTCCGAGCAGATACATGGCCGTCAGTGCCTGTTCAGTTCTTGTGGCGCGAGGAAATCGCTTCGAGCTGCTTGTTCAAGGCGTCTTTGCGTTCGGCCGGGATGTCGTTCCAGTGCACATCCATCAGCGCCCCTTCGATCGCGTACAACAACACCTTTGATGCGCGAAACCCGCGGGTGCGCACGGCCCGATAGGCGTCTACCGCCCCCAGGCGACGCAAGTCCGAGGCGCTGTGGATGCCCACGGCATGCAGCCACTGCGCCGACGTCTTGCCAAGATTCTTCAGGTGTTGCAGTTCATCATTCATCAAGCCTCCTTGCGACGGCCGAATGCTGCGTGGGCGATCTTCTCAGGAGTGTAGCCATCAGTAGGAAAAGCGTGGTTGTTTGGTCGGATTAGACGCAAACGCTACTAAGAAAGGGGCTGCGAACGCAGAAAGGAGGGAAGAAACGCGGAAAATGAAGGTGGGAGTGGGCGCTCGAGAAGGGGGCCTTTCAGCCAACAGATGTATCGACTGACACTACGCCTTCGCGAGCAAGCCCGCTCCCACAGGGGAAAGGCGTCGGGTCAGAGAAAGATAAAAAAGGATCAGCGGGTGCGATAACGCAGGCGTGTACCAAAATTCATCGACATCAGGATCTCGTCGGCACTCAGCTCCGGCGGAAAATACGCTCCGGAAATCTGTGCGTGCGCCAGGCTTGCGCCTTCCAGCGATGAATTACGGAAATCGATGCCGCGCAAATCGGCGGAGCGAAAGTACGCGTCCCGGAAATCCACGCCATCGGCGTTCAGTTCACGCAGATCGAGGCCACGAAAGTCGCCGCCGACCATGTCGATCGGGCCGTCTTGCGGGCGTTCCTTGTTGAAGCCTGTGATGTCGTCTTTGTGCAGCAAGGCATAAAGCGGGGTATCGAGAAGTTTCGGCTGGCTCATGTCAGATCACCTGTTGGTTTTATGACGCCAGTATAGTGCCACTATTTGACGGCCGTGAAGCAAGCGAGGGCTTCACGGCCGAAATAGTTTCTTACAGGCCCGGCAGACGCTGGCGGATCTGCGCCACAACGGTGTCGAGCGTCCCGCTTTCATTGGTTTGCACGCGTTTGCTGCGCAGGATTTCTTCTGGCGTCAGGGCTTCGCGGCTGGCTTGCTGGGCCTCGATCACGGCCAGTGTGGCGTCGGAAGGATCTTTCTGGTCGGCCTGACGAATCGCCAGCCAGCTCTCGATTACCGCTTGCGGCGCGTTGCAGTCGAGGATCAGGAACGGTGTGCCGGTGGCTTCAGCGATTTTTGCCGCGCTATCGCGTTGTTCGCGCTTGAGGTAAGTCGCGTCGATCACCACCGGGAAACCGGCGTGCAGGATCACTTCAGCGATTTCATGCAGACGGGCATAGGTCGCGGCGCTGGCATCAGCACTGTAAATCCCTGCCTGCACATCGTTGGCTACGGTTTGCTCGCCGAACAGGCGCTTGCGCTCGACGTCGGAACGCAGGCGAATCGCGCCCAGCGCTTCGACCAGACGCATGGCCACGTGGCTCTTGCCGACCGCCGATACGCCGTGGGTAATTGCCATGAAGCGCGAAGGAATGGTGCTGTAGCTTTCTGCGAGGTTGGCGTAGTTGCGGTACTGGCGCAGGGTAGTGGCGCGTTGCACCGGGGTGGCGTCCGCCGGCATGCTGAACAGCGCGACTTTGGCACGAACCAGCGCGCGGTAGGCTTTATAGAAGTTCAGCACTTCGAGGCCTTGATAGTCGCCGGTCAGCTCCAGGTACTGGCTGATGAAGCGGCGGGCGAGGGATTTCAGACCGCGGTCTTCCAGGTCCATCGCCAGGAAACCGGTATCGGCCCAGACGTCAGTGAAGCGGAACGGTTCGTTGAACTCGATGCAGTCGAAGATCACCACTTTGCCGTTGATGACAGTGGCGTTGCCCAAGTGGATGTCGCCGTGGCATTCGCGGGTGAAACCCTCGGCCTTGCGTTGGGCGAACAGGGGCTTGAGGCGTTCGAAGCTGCTTTCGGCCCAGGCTTTCAGCGCTTCAAGTTGCAGCAAATCGTTTTTATCGCTGAGGAACGGCAGAATCTGTTCGAAGTTTTGCGCGACCGGGGCCATCACCGCATCCGGGGTGCCGGCTTCGTGCTCGGCCGGAACCTTCGGTGCGCTGAGGTGGAATTTGGCAATCTGCTCGGCCATCTCATCGATGTGTTGGGTGGTCAGCTCACCGTTGGCTTGCAGGGTGCTGAGCAAACCTGCCTGCGGGAACTGACGCATTTTCAGCACGTATTCGATCACCGGGCCGTCGCCACCCAGTTGCGGCGCCTCGACGCTGCCGGTCACCGGCAACACGTCCAGATACAAATCATCGGTCAGACGTTGGTTCAGACGCAGTTCTTCAGCGCAGAAATGTGCGCGCGACTCCAAGCCGGTGAAGTCGAGGAAGCCGAAATTCACCGGCTTCTTCACTTTATAAGCAAAGGGGCCAGTGAGGATCACCCACGAGATATGGGTTTCGATGACCTGGAACCCTTCGACAGGGTGCGGGTAGAGGGCCGGGTTTTGCAGGGCAGCGATCAGGGACTGGCTCACGGGCGATCCTTCAGAGACTGGGAAATTCGAGGTCGCCATTATGGCCGCTCGCCAGCCCGACGCAAACCTCGGAGCGCTCCTGTTGAGGATGAATAAAGTGCGTATAATCCGCCGCCATGACTCGAACTCGATCCCCCCGTACCAAGAAAAAACCAGCCTCCAAGGGCCTTAGCCCGTGGTTGAGCTGGGCCATTAAACTCAGCCTGGTCGGCCTTGTGGTGCTGGCCGGCTTCGCCGTTTACCTCGATGCCGTGGTGCAGGAGAAGTTCTCCGGCAAGCGCTGGACCATCCCGGCCAAGGTATACGCGCGTCCGCTTGAGCTGTTCGTCGGACAAAAGCTCAGCAAGGACGATTTCCTCACTGAACTCGATGCCTTGGGCTATCGCCGCGAAGCCGTGAGCAATGGCCCCGGCGCTGCCGCCGTCAACGGCAATACCGTTGATCTGAATACCCGCGGCTTCCAGTTCTATGAAGGCCTGGAAAAAGCCCAGCCAGTACGCGTGCGCTTCTCCGGCGACTATGTGGCCGAGCTTTCGGGGCTCAATGGCGGGAAATTGTCCGTGGTGCGGCTTGAGCCGCTGATGATCGGCGGCATCTACCCGAAAAATCTTGAAGACCGCATCCTGATCAAGCTCGATCAGGTGCCGCCGTATCTGCTGGAAACCCTGGTAGCAGTTGAAGACCGCGACTATTACAGCCACTGGGGCGTGTCGCCGAAGTCGATTGCCCGGGCGATCTGGATCAACACCTCTGGCGGCAAGATGACCCAGGGCGGTAGTACGCTGACCCAGCAATTGGTCAAGAACTTCTACCTCACCAACGAGCGCAGCCTGAGCCGCAAGCTCACCGAAGCGATGATGGCGATGCTGCTGGAGCTGCACTACGACAAGAAGGAAATTCTTGAGGCCTACCTCAACGAAGTCTTCGTCGGGCAGGACGGTCAGCGTGCGGTGCACGGTTTCGGTCTGGCCAGCCAGTTCTTCTTCGGTCAGCCATTGTCCGAGCTGAAGCTGCATCAGGTCGCGTTGCTGGTCGGCATGGTCAAGGGCCCGTCTTACTACAACCCGCGGCGCAATCCGGAGCGTGCGCTGGAACGCCGTAATCTGGTGCTCGACGTGCTTGAGCAGCAAGGCGTGGCGACTGCCGAACAGGTTGAAGCGGCGAAGAAAATGCCCTTGGGCGTGACCACGCGCGGCAAGCTTGCCGACAGCTCGTTCCCAGGCTTTATCGATCTGGTCAAACGCCAGTTGCGCGAAGACTACCGCGACGAAGACTTGACCGAAGAAGGCCTGCGGATCTTCACCAGTTTCGACCCGATCCTGCAGATGAAAGCAGAAGCCTCGGTCAACGACACCTTTAAACGTCTGGCCGGGCGCAAAGGCTCTGATGACGTGGAAGCGGCGATGGTCGTGACCAATCCGGAAACCGGTGAAGTGCAAGCGATGATCGGCAGCCGTCAGGCCAGTTATGCCGGTTTCAACCGCGCACTGGACGCGGTTCGGCCGATCGGTTCGTTGATCAAACCGGCGGTTTATCTGACCGCGCTGGAGAAACCGAGCCAGTACACACTGACCAGTTGGCTGTCCGACGATCCGTTGTCGGTCAAAGGCGCGAACGGTCAGGTGTGGAAACCGCAGAATTATGATCGCCGCTCCCACGGTACCGTGTTCCTCTATCAAGGCCTGGCGCATTCCTACAACCTGTCGACCTCGCGTCTGGGTCTGGAAGTCGGCGTGCCTAACGTGCTCAAGACCTTGGGTCGTCTGGGTGTGACGCGTGAGTTCCCTGCATTCCCGTCTATGTTGCTGGGCGCCGGTGGCATGACCCCGATCGAAGTCGCGACCATGTACCAGACCCTCGCCAACGGTGGTTTCAACACACCGATGCGCGGGATTCGCAGCGTGTTGACCGCCGATGGCGAGCCACTCAAGCGTTATCCGTTCCAGATCGAGCAGCGTTTCGATCCGGCGTCCATCTATCTGATCCAGAACGCCATGCAGCGCGTGATGCGTGAAGGTACCGGCAGCTCGGTTTATAACGTGCTGCCCAAGACTCTGACATTGGCCGGCAAAACCGGTACCAGTAACGATTCGCGTGACAGCTGGTTCGCCGGTTTCAGTCAGGATTTGCTGGCCGTGGTCTGGCTCGGTCGTGACGACAACGGCAAGACTCCGTTTACCGGTGCGACCGGTGCGTTGCAGGTCTGGACCAGTTTCATGCGCAAGGCCGATCCGCTGCCGCTGGACATGCCGCAGCCGGACAACATCGTGCAGGCGTGGGTCGATTCGCGTACCGGGCAAGGCTCTGATGCCAACTGTCCGGGGGCGGTACAGATGCCGTATATTCGCGGCAGCGAACCGCCACCCGGCGCCGCGTGTGCAAGCGAAACGCCTGCCTCGCCGGAGTCGGTGATGGATTGGGTCAAGGGCTGGATGAATTAAGCAAAGAGGGTTTCAAGTGAACAAGTGGTTGATTCCAGCGGTGACCGCCGTGGCTTTGCTCAGCGGCTGCTCTACCGTACAGCGTGGTTCGATCCCAGTGGTGGATTCCGGCACGGCCGTGTCCAATAGCGAACGGCTGTCGGCCAACGGCGGTTTTCGCAAGACGACAGTCACACGCCCAGTCCAGGGCCAGGCGCAATCTCAGGCCATCCCGCAAGGCGATACCGGCGTGGTGGTGATGGTACCGGGTGGCGGCGCCACGACATCGGCGCCGATCAGCTCCTCGCCGATCGTGCCGGGCCCGGCGTCTGGCGGTATCACCGCAGGGCCGTACAACCCGACGCCGGTCGAGTCGGCGCCGATCAACTCCGGCAGTTACAGCATGCCTTCGACGCCAAGCGGGATTCCTTCGGCCAGCAGTGGCGGTGGTCTGTCGGCGGACGAGCAACTGGACGGTCCGGTGCTCGCCTTGCTGACCACCGCACAGCAGCAACAGGCCGGTGGTGACCTCAACGGTGCGTCTTCCAGCCTCGAGCGCGCGCAACGCGTTGCCCCGCGTGAGCCGCAAGTGCTTTATCGTCTGGCGCAAGTACGCATGGCTCAAGGCGATGCGCCGCAGGCCGAGCAGTTCGCTCGTCGGGCGCTGACCATGGCCAACGGTCGTCCGGACTTGCAGGCCAGCCTGTGGGAAATCATCGCGCAGTCACGTGAGAAGCAGGGCGACTCCGCCGGTGCGGCGCTGGCTCGTCAGAAGGCCAAGGTTTCGCTGTGATGGATTCCCGTTTCCCGAAAATCGCCGATCAGTTGCTGTTGATCGAGCGCGAACTGCGCACGCAGGGTTGGTGGGACGAGGTCCAGCCATCGGCCGAAGCCCTGAGCAGTGTCGAACCGTTTTCGGTCGACACGCTGGATTTTGAGCAATGGCTGCAATGGATCTTCCTGCCGCGAATGAAGATGATCCTCGAACAGGATCTGCCGCTGCCCAATGCCTCGGGCATTCAGGAAATGGCTGAAATGGTCTTCGCCCAGCGCAATCTGCAGGGCAAGGACCGCCAGCTGCAGGTGCTGCTCAAAGAGTTCGACCTGCTGATTACCGCCTCGCGCTAAGCCTCTGTAGGAGCTGTCGCAGGCTGCGATCTTTTGATCTTGGTTTCAAAGATCAAAAGATCGTCCGATCGCGGCCCGAGCCTGCGGCAGCTCCTACAGATGACTATTCGCAGTTCTGCGCAATCTGCTTCTGCGCTTCGACAATGCGCTCCTGACGCTGCGCATCATCCAGCCGCCGTAATTGTCCCTCCACTTCCTCCCTCAACCGCGGATTATTCTGCAATTGCGCCAGGTTCGTCCGTGCCTGTTCGCAAAATGCCTTGAGCTGCGCCTGCTGCTCCGCCACCTGTTTCTTCACCTTGTCGTCGATGGCTTTCTGATCGCCCAGCGCACCACTGCCAGGCATGGCGGCAGGTTTCGGTGGGGGCGAGGAGGGCGTCTGCACAGTCGCCGCCGGCAGCCCTTGCGGTGGCTGCGCATCGAAGTGCGTGACGCCTTGGGCATCGACCCATTTGTAGATCTGAGCGGCCGAGCACCATGGGCTGAGGCCGACCAGCAGAGTTAACAGAAGCGTTCGCATGCTGATTCCTTGGCAAAATTGCGCAATTGACGCTAACAGAGTAGCTGTTTTCAGGTTTTTTCTTGCGTTCTCATGTGCTTACCCACAATTAAGCACATTGACGGCTTGACTTGGAGAGGGCGAAACAGAAGAATCCAAAGTCCGCTGTAGAGGGACTGCCAGAAGCAGACCCACTCGGTAGATCATGAGGCGCATATCCGCGTCGACCTGTTACACCCGCAACGCGTTACCTCGCGCTGGGTGGGAAAGGCCCGCAACACTTGGGACGATCCCAATACTTGCTCAGTCAGTGCTGACGTAGTCGGCGACCACCGTCGCTCATGCTCTGCCGAGAAGTAAACCTATTAAGACCCGCCCCTTTTGTGTGGACGGTATTCTGGCGTTTTAGAGGTGAACAACGTGGAGCTTTTATCTGGCGGTGAGATGCTCGTCCGCTTCTTGCGTGACGAAGGCGTCAAATATATCTACGGGTACCCGGGTGGTGCTCTCCTTCATGTTTACGATGCCCTGTTCAAAGAACCGGAAGTGACCCACATCCTGGTTCGTCACGAACAAGCGGCTACCCATATGGCTGACGGCTACGCCCGTGCCACCGGTAAAGCCGGCGTGGTACTGGTGACATCAGGTCCTGGCGCCACAAACGCCATCACCGGTATCGCCACCGCCTATATGGATTCGATTCCAATGGTGATCATTTCCGGTCAGGTGCCAAGCACCATGGTCGGCACCGACGCGTTCCAGGAAACCGACATGATCGGTATCTCCCGGCCGATCGTGAAGCACAGTTTCATGATCAAGCACGCTTCGGAAATCCCGGAAGTCATGAAGAAGGCGTTCTACCTGGCGCAATCCGGTCGTCCGGGCCCGGTCGTGGTCGATATCCCGAAAGACATGACCAACCCGGCCGAGAAGTTCGAATACGTCTTCCCGAAAAAAGCCAAGCTGCGTTCCTACAGCCCGGCCGTTCGCGGCCACTCCGGGCAAATCCGCAAGGCGGCAGAAATGCTCCTGGCGGCCAAGCGTCCTGTGCTCTATTCCGGTGGCGGTGTGATCCTCGGCAACGGTTCCGCACCGCTGACCGAACTGGCGAAAATGCTCAACCTGCCAGTGACCAACACCTTGATGGGCCTGGGTGGCTTCCCGGGTACCGACCGGCAGTTCATCGGCATGCTCGGCATGCACGGCAGCTACACCGCCAACCTGGCGATGCACCATGCCGACGTGATCCTCGCTGTCGGCGCGCGTTTCGATGACCGGGTGATCAACGGCGCGGCGAAGTTCTGCCCGAACGCCAAGATCATCCACATCGACATCGACCCGGCTTCGATCTCCAAGACCATCAAGGCCGACGTGCCAATCGTTGGCCCGGTGGAGAGCGTCCTGACCGAAATGGTCGCGATCCTCAAGGAAATCGGCGAGACCCCGAACAAGGAATCCGTCGCCAGCTGGTGGAAGCAGGTAGATGAATGGCGCGGTGATCGCGGCCTGTTCCCTTATGAAAAGGGCGATGGCAGCCTGATCAAGCCGCAGACCGTGATCGAGACCCTGTGCGAAGTGACCAAGGGCGATGCCTTCATCACTTCCGACGTGGGCCAGCACCAGATGTTCGCGGCGCAGTACTACAAGTTCAACAAGCCTAACCGCTGGATCAACTCCGGTGGTCTGGGCACCATGGGCTTCGGTTTCCCGGCGGCCATGGGCATCAAGTTGAGCTTCCCGGATGACGACGTTGCCTGCGTCACTGGCGAAGGCAGCATCCAGATGAACATTCAGGAACTGTCGACCTGCCTGCAATACGGCTTGCCGGTGAAAATCGTCATCCTGAACAACGGCGTTCTGGGGATGGTTCGTCAGTGGCAGGACATGAGCTACGGCAGCCGTCACTCGCACTCTTACATGGAGTCGCTGCCTGACTTCGTCAAACTGGCTGAAGCCTACGGTCACGTCGGCGTGCGCATTACCGATTCGAAAGATTTGAAGTCGAAGATGGAAGAAGCGTTCGCCATGAAAGATCGTCTGGTGGTGATCGATATTTCGGTCGATACCAGCGAGCACGTCTATCCGATGCAGATCAAAGACGGCTCCATGCGCGATATGTGGCTGAGCAAGACGGAGCGTACTTAATCATGCGGCACATTATTTCCCTGCTTCTGGAAAACGAACCCGGCGCTTTGTCTCGCGTAGTCGGCCTGTTCTCGCAGCGCAACTACAACATTGAAAGCCTGACGGTTGCGCCAACCGAAGACCCGACGCTGTCGCGTCTGACGCTGACCACTGTCGGCCACGATGAAATCATCGAGCAGATCACCAAAAACCTGAACAAGCTGATCGAAGTGGTCAAGCTGGTGGACCTGTCGGAAAGCGCTCACATCGAGCGCGAGCTGATGCTGGTCAAGGTCAAGGCCACTGGCGCCCAGCGCGCCGAGATCAAACGCACCACCGATATTTACCGTGGACAGATCGTCGATGTCAGCGCCAGCGTGTATACCGTTCAATTGACCGGTACCAGCGACAAGCTCGACAGCTTCATTCAATCCATCGGCACCGCATCGATTCTGGAAACCGTCCGTAGCGGCGTGACCGGCATTGCCCGCGGCGACAAAGTACTCAGCATCTAAACCAAATTAGCGAATGGCCTGAACGGCCTGGATATATAGGGGAAATTCATGAAAGTTTTCTACGATAAAGACTGCGACCTGTCGATCATCCAGGGCAAGAAAGTTGCCATCATCGGTTACGGTTCCCAGGGCCACGCCCAGGCGTGCAACCTGAAAGATTCCGGTGTCGACGTTACCGTCGGTCTGCGTAAAGGTTCGGCCACTGTTGCCAAAGCCGAAGCTCACGGCCTGAAAGTGACCGACGTGGCTGCCGCTGTTGCTGGCGCCGACCTGGTCATGATCCTGACCCCGGACGAATTCCAGTCCCAGCTGTACAAGAACGAAATCGAGCCGAACATCAAGAAAGGCGCCACCCTGGCCTTCTCCCACGGCTTCGCGATTCACTACAACCAGGTTGTTCCGCGTGCCGACCTCGACGTGATCATGATCGCGCCGAAAGCTCCGGGCCACACCGTACGTTCCGAGTTCGTGAAGGGCGGCGGTATACCTGACCTGATCGCGATCTACCAGGACGCCTCGGGCAACGCCAAAAACGTTGCGCTGTCCTACGCAGCTGGCGTGGGTGGCGGTCGTACCGGCATCATCGAAACCACCTTCAAGGACGAGACCGAAACCGACCTGTTCGGCGAACAAGCCGTTCTGTGTGGCGGTACCGTTGAGCTGGTGAAAGCCGGTTTCGAAACTCTGGTTGAAGCTGGCTACGCGCCGGAAATGGCCTACTTCGAGTGCCTGCACGAACTGAAGCTGATCGTTGACCTCATGTACGAAGGCGGTATCGCCAACATGAACTACTCGATCTCCAACAATGCTGAATACGGCGAGTACGTGACCGGTCCGGAAGTGATCAACGCCGAATCCCGTCAGGCCATGCGCAACGCCCTGAAACGTATTCAGGACGGCGAATACGCCAAAATGTTCATCAGCGAAGGCGCAACCGGCTACCCTTCGATGACCGCCAAGCGTCGTAACAATGCCGCTCACGGTATCGAAATCATCGGCGAGCAACTGCGCTCCATGATGCCGTGGATCGGTGCCAACAAGATCGTCGACAAAGCCAAAAACTAAGTCGTCATCCTTGTACGAAAAACGCGGCCTCGGCCGCGTTTTTTCGTTTGAGGCGGTGGTTCTGGTATAAAGCTGCATCGTTTGTGGCCGAACTGTCGTCCTCAAGCCTCTGTCGAATTTTCTCCAAACCGTTGCAAGGTAATGTCCATGAGCGAACGTCCCGAAGAGCCGAACCAGGCTTCTGACGCCGAAAGCCTGCTGCCCATCGATGAGCACATCGAGGAAGGGCACGACGCAGAAGGTCGTAAAGTCCGGCATCGTGGTATCTATCTGCTGCCGAATCTGTTCACCACTGCGAACCTGTTTGCAGGGTTTTATTCCATCATCAACTCGATGAGTGCCCAGGCTGCCTTGAGCGCCGGTGACTCTGCGAATGCGAGCAAGTATTTCGCCTTTGCCGCGATCGCGATTTTCGTGGCCATGGTGCTCGATGGTCTTGATGGCCGCGTAGCGCGCATGACCAATACGCAAAGTGCCTTCGGTGCCGAGTATGACTCGCTTTCGGACATGGTCGCTTTTGGTGTCGCACCGGCGCTACTGGCCTTTGGCTGGGCATTGGGTGACATGGGCAAGGTCGGCTGGATGGTTGCCTTCATCTATGTGGCCGGCGCAGCGTTGCGTCTGGCGCGCTTCAATACTCAGGTGGGTACGGCTGACAAGCGCTACTTCATCGGTCTGGCCAGTCCGGCGGCTGCCGGTGTGGTCGCGGGGATTGTCTGGGCGTTCAGCGATTACGGTATTCAAGGTTCGAAGATGTCGTTCCTGGTCGCACTGATGGTTGCGGCGGCCGGCATGCTGATGGTCAGTAATATCAAGTACAACAGCTTTAAAGAGCTGGATCTGAAAGGTCGCGTGCCGTTCGTGGCGATCCTTGCGGTGGTGCTGGTATTCGCCGTGGTCTTCAGCGATCCGCCGCGCATCCTGCTGCTGGTGTTCCTCGCCTACGCCGCTTCTGGCCCGGTGCAGTACCTGTTGCATCTTCGTCGGCACAAAAAAGCCGAGTGATGTAATTTCCCGCATACTCCGCAGTCTATGGGTGCATCAGTCCTCCAAAGCTGCGGAGTTGCCATGTTGATCAAAGTCCCCAAAGCGTCCGACTGCCACGAGTCGGATGTCACGCCTGAATCCATTTATCTGTCCCGTCGCCAATTGCTCGGAGCTACCGCGGCCGGTATCGCCGTGAGCAGTCTGCCGCGTTGGGCCAGTGCCGAGGATACGGCGCGTTATGCCGATGTCGAACCGGGCAAGGCGCCTGCCTGGTTTGCCGAGAAGCTTCCTTCTACCAAGTGGGGCGCAGTCAACGTCAAGGATGAGGCGATCACGCCTTATAAAGACGCAACCCATTACAACAACTTCTACGAGTTCGGTACCGACAAGGGCGATCCGGCCGCCAATGCCGGTTCGCTGAAAACCGAGCCGTGGAGCGTTGTCGTCGATGGGGAGGTGGGTAAGCCAGGGCGTTACGCGCTGGAAGACTTCATGAAACCGTACCAGTTGGAGGAGCGTATTTATCGCCTTCGCTGTGTTGAGGCGTGGTCGATGGTTATCCCGTGGATTGGTTTTCCGATTTCTGCGCTGCTCAAACAGGTCGAGCCGACCTCCAATGCCAAATACATTCGCTTCGAAACCCTGCAGGATCCCAAGAGCATGCCAGGTCAGCGCTCGGGTTTTGCCCTGATCGACTGGCCTTATGTAGAAGGCTTGCGCCTGGACGAGGCGATGAATCCCCTGGCGATTCTGGCGGTTGGCATGTATGGCCGTGAGTTGCCGAATCAGAACGGTGCGCCGCTGCGTCTGGTGGTGCCGTGGAAGTATGGCTTCAAGAGTGTGAAGTCCATTGTGCGGATCAGTCTGATCAGCGAGCAGCCCAAGACGACTTGGCAGAGCATCGCGGCAGATGAATACGGTTTTTATGCCAACGTGAATCCGGCGGTTGATCACCCGCGCTGGACTCAGGCGCGGGAACGGCGCCTGCCGAACAGTCTGTTCAAGCCGAATGTGCGTGATACGCAGATGTTCAACGGCTACGCGGATGAAGTCGCTTCTTTATATACAGGGCTCGATCTGCGGAAGAACTACTGATGCGATATCCGTTCTGGCGTGTAGGTGTTTTCATCGCAGCGGCGATCTGGCCATTGCTTTGGTTTTATCAGGCGTTCGCTGATCTGCTGGGGCCGGATCCTGGCAAAGTCCTGGTTGATCGATTGGGGCTGGGGACGCTGGTATTGCTGTTGATCACTTTGAGCATGACGCCGTTGCAGAAATTGACGGGTTGGGCGGGCTGGATTGCTGTACGCCGTCAGTTGGGACTTTGGTGTTTTGCCTATGTGGTTCTGCATCTGTTCAGTTATATGGCGTTCATCCTTGGTTTCGACTGGTCACAGTTGGGCGTGGAGTTGCGTAAGCGGCCGTACATTATTGTGGGGACGCTGGGTTTTCTTGGTCTGTTGGCGTTGGCGGTTACGTCCAATCGCTACAGTCAGCGCCGCTTGGGTGTGCGCTGGAAGAAACTGCATCGGTTGGTGTACGTGATTTTGGGGCTCGGATTGCTGCATATGCTATGGATTGTGCGGGCAGATCTCAGGGAGTGGGCGATCTATGCCTTTATAGGCGCGATGCTCCTATTGCTACGTGTACCTGCGGTTGCCCGTCGAATCCCGCGGTTGCTGGCTAAAAAGCAGGTTTTGCAATAAATCTGAAATTATCGGTTGACGGCAGATTTCAGATGTCTATAATTCGCCCCACTTCCGGCGCAGTCGAAACGGAAAACTCCTTGAGATTCAATGAGTTATGTAGGTTTCGACAGCGAGTTGCTTCAGTTCATCGAAGCCAAAAGGAAGTTGAAAAAGAGGTGTTGACAGCAGCGTGTAACGCTGTAGAATTCGCCTCCCGCTGACGAGAGATCGGAAGCGCAAGTGGTTGAAGTTGTTGAAGAATTCTTCGAAAACTTCTGAAAATAATCACTTGACAGCAAATGAGGCTGCTGTAGAATGCGCGCCTCGGTTGAGACGAAAGATCTTAACCAACCGCTCTTTAACAACTGAATCAAGCAATTCGTGTGGGTGCTTGTGGAGTCAGACTGATAGTCAACAAGATTATCAGCATCACAAGTTACTCCGCGAGAAATCAAAGATGTAACCAACGATTGCTGAGCCAAGTTTAGGGTTTCTTAAAAACCCAAAGATGTTTGAACTGAAGAGTTTGATCATGGCTCAGATTGAACGCTGGCGGCAGGCCTAACACATGCAAGTCGAGCGGATGAAGGGAGCTTGCTCCTGGATTCAGCGGCGGACGGGTGAGTAATGCCTAGGAATCTGCCTGGTAGTGGGGGACAACGTTTCGAAAGGAACGCTAATACCGCATACGTCCTACGGGAGAAAGCAGGGGACCTTCGGGCCTTGCGCTATCAGATGAGCCTAGGTCGGATTAGCTAGTTGGTGAGGTAATGGCTCACCAAGGCGACGATCCGTAACTGGTCTGAGAGGATGATCAGTCACACTGGAACTGAGACACGGTCCAGACTCCTACGGGAGGCAGCAGTGGGGAATATTGGACAATGGGCGAAAGCCTGATCCAGCCATGCCGCGTGTGTGAAGAAGGTCTTCGGATTGTAAAGCACTTTAAGTTGGGAGGAAGGGTTGTAGATTAATACTCTGCAATTTTGACGTTACCGACAGAATAAGCACCGGCTAACTCTGTGCCAGCAGCCGCGGTAATACAGAGGGTGCAAGCGTTAATCGGAATTACTGGGCGTAAAGCGCGCGTAGGTGGTTTGTTAAGTTGGATGTGAAATCCCCGGGCTCAACCTGGGAACTGCATCCAAAACTGGCAAGCTAGAGTATGGTAGAGGGTGGTGGAATTTCCTGTGTAGCGGTGAAATGCGTAGATATAGGAAGGAACACCAGTGGCGAAGGCGACCACCTGGACTGATACTGACACTGAGGTGCGAAAGCGTGGGGAGCAAACAGGATTAGATACCCTGGTAGTCCACGCCGTAAACGATGTCAACTAGCCGTTGGGAGCCTTGAGCTCTTAGTGGCGCAGCTAACGCATTAAGTTGACCGCCTGGGGAGTACGGCCGCAAGGTTAAAACTCAAATGAATTGACGGGGGCCCGCACAAGCGGTGGAGCATGTGGTTTAATTCGAAGCAACGCGAAGAACCTTACCAGGCCTTGACATCCAATGAACTTTCCAGAGATGGATTGGTGCCTTCGGGAGCATTGAGACAGGTGCTGCATGGCTGTCGTCAGCTCGTGTCGTGAGATGTTGGGTTAAGTCCCGTAACGAGCGCAACCCTTGTCCTTAGTTACCAGCACGTAATGGTGGGCACTCTAAGGAGACTGCCGGTGACAAACCGGAGGAAGGTGGGGATGACGTCAAGTCATCATGGCCCTTACGGCCTGGGCTACACACGTGCTACAATGGTCGGTACAGAGGGTTGCCAAGCCGCGAGGTGGAGCTAATCCCACAAAACCGATCGTAGTCCGGATCGCAGTCTGCAACTCGACTGCGTGAAGTCGGAATCGCTAGTAATCGCGAATCAGAATGTCGCGGTGAATACGTTCCCGGGCCTTGTACACACCGCCCGTCACACCATGGGAGTGGGTTGCACCAGAAGTAGCTAGTCTAACCTTCGGGAGGACGGTTACCACGGTGTGATTCATGACTGGGGTGAAGTCGTAACAAGGTAGCCGTAGGGGAACCTGCGGCTGGATCACCTCCTTAATCGACGACATCAGCTGCTCCATAAGTTCCCACACGAATTGCTTGATTCATTGAAGAAGACGATAGAAGCAGCCCGAAATTGGGTCTGTAGCTCAGTTGGTTAGAGCGCACCCCTGATAAGGGTGAGGTCGGCAGTTCGAATCTGCCCAGACCCACCAATTTTTGTGTGGGAAACCTGTAGAAATACGGGGCCATAGCTCAGCTGGGAGAGCGCCTGCCTTGCACGCAGGAGGTCAGCGGTTCGATCCTTGGCTCCACCACCACTGCTTCTGAAGTTTGAAAGCTTAGAAATGAGCATTCCATCGCTGTGATGGTGAATGCTGATTTCTAGTCTTTTGATTAGATCGTTCTTTAAAAATTTGGGTATGTGATAGAAAGATAGACTGAACGTTACTTTCACTGGTAGCGGATCAGGCTAAGGTAAAATTTGTGAGTGACTCTTAAGAGTTTTGCGAATTTTCGGCGAATGTCGTCTTCACAGTATAACCAGATTGCTTGGGGTTATATGGTCAAGTGAAGAAGCGCATACGGTGGATGCCTTGGCAGTCAGAGGCGATGAAAGACGTGGTAGCCTGCGAAAAGCTTCGGGGAGTCGGCAAACAGACTTTGATCCGGAGATGTCTGAATGGGGGAACCCAGCCATCATAAGATGGTTATCTTGTACTGAATACATAGGTGCAAGAGGCAAACCAGGGGAACTGAAACATCTAAGTACCCTGAGGAAAAGAAATCAACCGAGATTCCCTTAGTAGTGGCGAGCGAACGGGGACTAGCCCTTAAGTGGCTTTGAGATTAGCGGAACGCTCTGGAAAGTGCGGCCATAGTGGGTGATAGCCCTGTACGCGAAAATCTCTTAGTCATGAAATCGAGTAGGACGGAGCACGAGAAACTTTGTCTGAATATGGGGGGACCATCCTCCAAGGCTAAATACTACTGACTGACCGATAGTGAACTAGTACCGTGAGGGAAAGGCGAAAAGAACCCCGGAGAGGGGAGTGAAATAGATCCTGAAACCGTATGCGTACAAGCAGTGGGAGCCCACTTTGTTGGGTGACTGCGTACCTTTTGTATAATGGGTCAGCGACTTATTTTCAGTGGCGAGCTTAACCGAATAGGGGAGGCGTAGCGAAAGCGAGTCTTAATAGGGCGTCTAGTCGCTGGGAATAGACCCGAAACCGGGCGATCTATCCATGGGCAGGTTGAAGGTTAGGTAACACTGACTGGAGGACCGAACCGACTACCGTTGAAAAGTTAGCGGATGACCTGTGGATCGGAGTGAAAGGCTAATCAAGCTCGGAGATAGCTGGTTCTCCTCGAAAGCTATTTAGGTAGCGCCTCATGTATCACTGTAGGGGGTAGAGCACTGTTTCGGCTAGGGGGTCATCCCGACTTACCAAACCGATGCAAACTCCGAATACCTACAAGTGCCGAGCATGGGAGACACACGGCGGGTGCTAACGTCCGTCGTGAAAAGGGAAACAACCCAGACCGTCAGCTAAGGTCCCAAAGTTATGGTTAAGTGGGAAACGATGTGGGAAGGCTTAGACAGCTAGGAGGTTGGCTTAGAAGCAGCCACCCTTTAAAGAAAGCGTAATAGCTCACTAGTCGAGTCGGCCTGCGCGGAAGATGTAACGGGGCTCAAACCATACACCGAAGCTACGGGTATCACGCAAGTGATGCGGTAGAGGAGCGTTCTGTAAGCCTGTGAAGGTGAGTTGAGAAGCTTGCTGGAGGTATCAGAAGTGCGAATGCTGACATGAGTAACGACAATGGGTGTGAAAAACACCCACGCCGAAAGACCAAGGTTTCCTGCGCAACGTTAATCGACGCAGGGTTAGTCGGTCCCTAAGGCGAGGCTGAAAAGCGTAGTCGATGGAAAACAGGTTAATATTCCTGTACTTCTGGTTATTGCGATGGAGGGACGGAGAAGGCTAGGCCAGCTTGGCGTTGGTTGTCCAAGTTTAAGGTGGTAGGCTGAGATCTTAGGTAAATCCGGGATCTTAAGGCCGAGAGCTGATGACGAGTTACCCTTTGGGTGACGAAGTGGTTGATGCCATGCTTCCAAGAAAAGCTTCTAAGCTTCAGATAACCAGGAACCGTACCCCAAACCGACACAGGTGGTTGGGTAGAGAATACCAAGGCGCTTGAGAGAACTCGGGTGAAGGAACTAGGCAAAATGGCACCGTAACTTCGGGAGAAGGTGCGCCGGTGAGGGTGAAGGACTTGCTCCGTAAGCTCATGCCGGTCGAAGATACCAGGCCGCTGCGACTGTTTATTAAAAACACAGCACTCTGCAAACACGAAAGTGGACGTATAGGGTGTGACGCCTGCCCGGTGCCGGAAGGTTAATTGATGGGGTTAGCTAACGCGAAGCTCTTGATCGAAGCCCCGGTAAACGGCGGCCGTAACTATAACGGTCCTAAGGTAGCGAAATTCCTTGTCGGGTAAGTTCCGACCTGCACGAATGGCGTAACGATGGCGGCGCTGTCTCCACCCGAGACTCAGTGAAATTGAAATCGCTGTGAAGATGCAGTGTATCCGCGGCTAGACGGAAAGACCCCGTGAACCTTTACTATAGCTTTGCACTGGACTTTGAATTTGCTTGTGTAGGATAGGTGGGAGGCTTTGAAGCGTGGACGCCAGTTCGCGTGGAGCCATCCTTGAAATACCACCCTGGCAACTTTGAGGTTCTAACTCAGGTCCGTTATCCGGATCGAGGACAGTGTATGGTGGGTAGTTTGACTGGGGCGGTCTCCTCCTAAAGAGTAACGGAGGAGTACGAAGGTGCGCTCAGACCGGTCGGAAATCGGTCGTAGAGTATAAAGGCAAAAGCGCGCTTGACTGCGAGACAGACACGTCGAGCAGGTACGAAAGTAGGTCTTAGTGATCCGGTGGTTCTGTATGGAAGGGCCATCGCTCAACGGATAAAAGGTACTCCGGGGATAACAGGCTGATACCGCCCAAGAGTTCATATCGACGGCGGTGTTTGGCACCTCGATGTCGGCTCATCACATCCTGGGGCTGAAGCCGGTCCCAAGGGTATGGCTGTTCGCCATTTAAAGTGGTACGCGAGCTGGGTTTAGAACGTCGTGAGACAGTTCGGTCCCTATCTGCCGTGGACGTTTGAGATTTGAGAGGGGCTGCTCCTAGTACGAGAGGACCGGAGTGGACGAACCTCTGGTGTTCCGGTTGTCACGCCAGTGGCATTGCCGGGTAGCTATGTTCGGGAAAGATAACCGCTGAAAGCATCTAAGCGGGAAACTTGCCTCAAGATGAGATCTCACTGGAACCTTGAGTTCCCTGAAGGGCCGTCGAAGACTACGACGTTGATAGGTTGGGTGTGTAAGCGCTGTGAGGCGTTGAGCTAACCAATACTAATTGCCCGTGAGGCTTGACCATATAACACCCAAGCAATCTGAATGCTCGAAAGAGACCAGATTGCGGTGTGTGAAGACGCAATGAACCGAAAGTTCGCGATGCTCACAAACACCTGTATCACATACCCGATTTGCTGAAGCGAGGCCAACAGGTCACGAGTCAGTACCCGAATTTCTTGACGACCATAGAGCGTTGGAACCACCTGATCCCATCCCGAACTCAGAAGTGAAACGATGCATCGCCGATGGTAGTGTGGGGTTTCCCCATGTGAGAGTAGGTCATCGTCAAGATTAAATTCCGAAACCCCAATTGCGAAAGCAGTTGGGGTTTTGTTTTGCCCGCAAGAAAGTATTTTTACTTAGGCAACGAACAATTTTGCACAGTTATTTTCGAATCAGAACACTAGAATAGCCCCATCTTTTTCGGAGCCAGAGCCTTTATGTCAGATCCGGTTGACGCCCAAGGGCTGTCAGATTTACCGCTGGAAGACTTGGTGGCCTGTCATGAGTGCGATCTGCTGATGCGCAAGCC
Organism: Pseudomonas sp. GW823-FHT01D03; assembly: GCF_058798255.1. NCBI lineage: Bacteria > Pseudomonadati > Pseudomonadota > Gammaproteobacteria > Pseudomonadales > Pseudomonadaceae > Pseudomonas > Pseudomonas sp. GW823-FHT01D03. The sequence continues at coordinate 5,124,184 of NZ_JBXAKK010000001.1, read as the reverse complement.
CAAGCTTGCCCATGGCGAGAAAGCACTCTGCCCGCGCTGCGGTTACGAGTTGTACGCGCATCGCCATAATGTGGTGCAGCGCAGCCTTGCCTTGGTGATCGCAGCATTATTGCTGTATATCCCGGCAAACTTTTTACCCATCATGCAACTCAATATCCTCGGACAATCTTCGCAGGATACGGTCTGGAGCGGCGTGCTCGGCTTGTTCAATACGGACATGCAGGGCGTTTCGATCGTTGTATTCCTGTGCAGTATGGCTATTCCGTTGCTGAAGTTGCTGTGCCAGTTATTCGTTTTGCTGACGATTCGATTCAACGTCGGACGCAGTTACGGCTTATTGCTCTACCGCATTTATCACCACCTCAAAGACTGGGGCATGCTTGAGGTTTACCTCATGGGCGTCCTCGTGGCGATCGTCAAACTGGCGGACATGGCGGCCATCACCGTCGGCCTCGGTCTGGCGTGTTTCATCGGGTTGTTGTTGGTTCAGGTCTGGCTGGAAGTGGTGATGTCACCGCATCAGATCTGGCAGGCGTTATCAGGAGAGGATGCCCATGCGGGCGATTGATGCGGGCATTCTGATCTGTACCGAATGCCATGAATTGAACAGACAGGATGCGGACACCGACGAGCAGACCTGCACCCGCTGCGGTGCGCTGGTTCACGCTCGTCGTCCGAACAGTCTGGCCCGAACCTGGGCCCTGCTGATCACGGCTGCGATTATCTACATCCCGGCCAATGTGTTGCCGATCATGACGGTCAGTTCGCTGGGGCAGGGCGATCCCAGCACCATCATGTCCGGCGTGATCCAGTTGGTGCAGCACGGCATGATCCCGATTGCCGCCGTGGTGTTCATCGCCAGTATTCTGGTGCCGACCTTCAAACTGGTCGGCATCGCGCTGCTGCTGTTTTCGGTGCAGCGGCGTCAGCCGTTGTCCGCGCGGCAGCGGATCTGGATGTACCGTTTCATCGAGTTCATCGGTCGCTGGTCGATGCTCGACATCTTTGTGATCGCCATCCTGGTGGCGGTCGTCAACTTCGGCCGGCTAGCCAGTGTCGAAGCCAACCTTGGCGCCATCGCCTTCGCCAGTGTGGTGATTCTGACGATGCTTGCCGCAGTAACTTTCGATCCCCGACTGATTTGGGATAACACGGAGTCGGACGACGACCATGACTGATTTGCCTGTAGCGAAAACCCGACCGGCCTCCAACTGGTCTGCCATTTGGGTACTGCCTCTGATTGCCCTGATCATCGGTGGCTGGCTCGGCTGGCGTGCCTATAACGAAACCGGTATCGAGATTCAGGTGCGTTTCGAAAGCGGTGAAGGCATCCAGGCCAACAAGACCGAAGTGGTCTACAAGGGCATGCCGGTGGGTAAGGTGAAGACGCTCAAACTTGATGACGAGGGCAACTCCAAAGGGGTGATTGCCACTGTCGAGATGAACAAGGACGTCGAGCAATACCTCAAGACCAGCACGCGTTTCTGGCTGGTGAAACCGAGCGTGACATTGGCCGGTATCACCGGTCTGGAAACCCTGGTTTCAGGTAACTACGTGGCCATCAGTCCCGGTGAAGGTGAACCGACCCGCAAGTTCAAGGCGCTGGCCGAGGAGCCGCCGCTGTCGGACTCCAAGCCTGGCCTGCATCTGACCATCAAGGCCGATCGCCTCGGCTCGCTTAACCGCGGCAGTCCGGTGTTCTACAAGCAGATCAAAGTCGGTCAGATCAAAAGCTACGTGCTGTCTGAAGACCAGAGCACCGTGGAGCTCAAAGTGTTCATCGAGCCGACCTACGCCAAACTGGTGCGCAAACACACGCGTTTCTGGAATGCCAGCGGCATCAGCATCGACGCCAACCTGTCTGGGGTGAAAGTACGCAGCGAGTCTCTGGCAAGCATCGTCGCCGGCGGTATCGCCTTCGCCACCCCGGAGAATCGCAAGGACAGTCCGCCCACCGATCCAAGCCTGCCGTTCCGCTTGTATGAGGATTTCGACGCAGCGGCTGCCGGCATTCGGGTCAAGGTCAAACTCAGTGACTTCGAAGGCCTGCAGGCCGGTCGTACGCCGGTGATGTACAAAGGCATTCAGGTCGGTAATCTGAAAGCGCTGAAGGTTGATCCGGATCTGAACAGTGCCACGGCCGAGCTGACGCTTGATCCTCTGGCCGAAGACTATCTGGTCGAGGGCACGCAGTTCTGGGTGGTCAAACCGTCGATTTCCCTGGCCGGTATCACCGGGCTCGAAGCATTGGTGAAAGGTAACTACATCGCCGTGCGTCCGGGCGACAAAGGTGCTGCGCCGAAACGCGAATTCGAGGCGCGGCCAAAAGCGCCGCCGTTGGACCTGCGCGCACCGGGTCTGCACCTGGTGCTGTTCACCGACGTTCTTGGTTCGATCGACGTCGGCAGCCCGATTTTGTACAAGCAGGTCAAGGTCGGTTCGGTACAGAGCTATCAGTTCTCCAAGACCAAAAAACAAATCGTCATCGGCGTGCATATCGAGAAGGAGTACGAGAACCTGGTCAACGCTTCTACGCGCTTCTGGAATGTCAGTGGTATCACCCTCACCGGTGGTCTGACCGGCGGGATTCAGGTCAAGAGCGAGTCGTTGCAAACGTTGATGGCTGGCGGTATCGCTTTCGAAACGCCGCAAGCCAAGGCGCCGCTGCAAAAGCGTATTCCACGCTTCCGTCTGTTCGCCAACCATGATGAAGCCAACCAGAAAGGCACTGTGGTGACGATCAAGGTTGATCGCGCCGATGGTCTGCGCCCGGGTACACCAATTCGATTCAAAGGGCTGGATGTCGGCAAGATTGAAGACGTCGATCTCACCGATGATCTGCAATCGGTAATGATCACCGCACGAATCACTGAAGTGCCGGAGAAGATCGCCCGGGTCGGCAGTCAGTTCTGGGTGGTCAAGCCGGAGTTGGGGCTGATCAAGACCCAGAATCTGGAAACCCTGGTCACCGGGCAATATGTGGAAGTGCAGCCGGCGGCGAAAAACCTCGGCCCGCAGAAGAACTTCGTTGCGCTGGCCAATCCGCCGGAAGCGAGCAAACAAGAGGCCGGTTTGAGTCTGGTGCTGAGCGCCGCGCGCCGTGGCTCGCTGAAACCGGGCGTACCCGTGACCTATCGCGAAATTACCGTGGGCAAGGTCACCGGTTATGAACTGGGCCAGACGGCCGACCGGGTGCTGGTGCACATTTTGATCGAGCCGAAATACGCGCCGTTGGTGCGCAGTGGCAGCCGATTCTGGAACACCAGCGGCGTCGGTTTCGACATCGGCTTGTTCAACGGCCTGACGGTACGCACGGAGTCGCTGGAGACGGCGATTCAGGGTGGTATCGCCTTCGCCACGCCAGACGGTGAACGCATGGGCAACCCGGCACGGCCTGAGCAAACGTTCCCGCTGTTCGACAAGTTCGAGGATGAGTGGCTGACCTGGGCGCCGAAGATTTCGCTCGGTAAGTAATTCTGTGGTGTCTGAAGTGGCGCCATCGCGAGCAGGCTCACTCCTACAGGGGAACGCGTTCCAAATTGTAGGAGTGAGCCTGCTCGCGATAGGGCACTAAAAGTCAGCACAAATCCCCAGCCATAAAAAAGGGCCGCGATCCCAACAGATCGCGGCCCTTTTTTTGCCTTCAGCTAAAGCCGGTCAAACCTCATCCAGCTCCGGCTCATCGGCTTGCACATTGATGGTGGCCTTCACCACATCATGCCGGCGGATGTACTTCCAGTCCGCCTCATCGATGTAGATCCCCGCCGGGCCGCTGCCGCCTTCCAGGTCGATCGCGACACTGGCGCAGACCTGCGGTTTCACACTCGCCAGAATCGGCACGAAGCCCAGTTGCAGGCTGGTTTCCAGCAGCGCGGCCTGGTTCTTCTCGTCGATGTCCGCCGCCTCGTCGAGGTAATACGGCAGGCGCACGCGACCAGCGAGGTCGCGATCCATCAAGTGCAGCAACAAGTACATGTTGGTCAGCGCCTTGATGGTCATGGTGGTGCCGTTGGAGGCCGCGCCGTCGATGTCGGTGTGAATCACCGGCTGACCGTTGACCTTGGTGATCTCGAAGGCCAGTTCGAACAAGTCCTTGAGGCCGAGCTGGTTGTGGTTCGCCGCCACCAGCCGTGCCAGATATTCCTTGGCCTCTTCGTTCTTGTTGTCCTGTTCGGCGCTTTGGCTCAGATCGAACACCGACAGGGTTTCGCCTTCTTCGTACTGACCGGCGCTGTGGATGATCTGGTCGATGTGCTTGAGCGCTTCCTTGTTCGGCGCCAGGACGATGCGGAAGCTCTGCAGGTTGGACACCTGACGCTTGTTGATCTCGCGGTTGAACAGCGCCAGTTGATGCTCGAGGCTGTCGTAGTCGCTGCGGATGTTGCGCAAGGTCCGGGCGATGTCGGTGACCGCCGCACGCCGTGCCTTGCCCAACGTCAGGGCTTCGTCGGTACGGTGCGCGTAAGCGTTGATCAGCAGCGACAGACGGCGCTCCATGTCGTCTTCGCTGTCAAACTTGGCCACGCCTTTGAGGCGCACCTGCGCGTACAACGCTTCGATCTGACCGTCGGCGCGCAGCAAGCCTTGCCAGCTATCCTGATAGTCGTTGAGCAGCGGCAGCAGGTTGTCCATCGAATCGTCGACCGGATCCATGAACGGCGTACCGAACGGCAGATCCGCCGGCAGCAGCTGACGGCGGCGCAGGGCGTCGTCGAGGGTGCGCTGCTTGGCTTCCATGTCGGCGATCTGCCGGCCGACCAGTTGCAGCTTGGCCGACAGTTGCTGGACGCGTTCGGTGAACGCATCGCTGGAGCGCTTGAGTTCGTCCTGCGCCGCTTCCATCTGCGCCAACTGCTCAAGCTTGTCGCCTTCTTCGGCGCTCAGAGTCTGGGTGCGACGGAAATCTTCCAAGGCTTTCTGCGCATCCAGCACTTGCTGGTACAGCGCTTCGGTCTGGGTCTTGCTCGCGGCGCGGTCGGCGGCCACGGCCTGCTGGGTCTTGAGTTGCTTGAGCTCTTTTTCCAGACGCTCTTTTTGGTCACGCAGCGCGGCGCGGTCGGCCAGCGCTTGCAGCGCCGGCGGCTCGATGTGCGAGATGTCGATCGACAGGCCCGGCACTTCGAAGCGCTCGCCCTTGAAGCCATCGAGGATCAGCTCGACCGATTTGACCCACTCGCCATCCTCGTCGAGAGTGATGCCGTGTTCGCCCAGCGGCAAGCTGAACAGCGCGCTGTTGAACAGGCGCATCAGGCGCTCGACGTCCTGCTGCGAGAACTCCTCACGCAGGCGCGCGTAGCTGTTGTTGTCGGCGTGATCGAGTTGCTGCTTCACCGACTTCAGGCGTTTTTCCAGATCGCGCAGACGCTCTTCCAGATCTTCGGCGCTGAACTGCCGGGACTGTGCCAGCGCACCGGCCAATTCGTCGTGCGCGTCCTTGGCCGCGAGCAGCTGTTGCTCCAGCACTTTGACGTCATCGACCAGCGCGAAGCGGTTCTTCAGTACCGACAACTCGCCAAGCCAGCGCTGAATGCCGGAGATTTCCCGCTCCAGGCGCATCAGTTCCTGCGTGCCACCGCGCTGATCGTTTTGCAGATCGTCCTGCTCGCGACGGTAGTGCTCGGCCTGAATCGTCAGCTCTTCCTTGCGCGCCGTGGCGTAGTCCGACCAGGTGCCGAGCAACGAGTCGAGCAGCGGCGACAGGCGATGCAGCTTGCCGCGCAGCACGTCGCGCTGTTTCACGCCGTTGGCCAAGGCTTCGACCAGCGGGCCGGCAGCGACCAGCGAGTTGTAGTCCTGCTCCATCCGGCGCACATCGCGGAAGGCTTCTTCGCACGCGGCGATGTAGTCGACGCTGCCGGAACGCAGGCTGTGCTCGAAGGCATCGAGGAACAGTTGCTTCAACTTGGCCGCAGTGATTTCGCGCATGTGCAGCAGGTTGATGAACAGTGCGCGGAAGGTTTTCAGGCTCTGCTCGCTGGTGGAGCGCAGCGGGATCAGGGTCAGGTCGAGCGGGATAGAGGTGTGCCCGCCCACCAGCAGACGACGCAGTTCATCAGGTTTGAGTTCGTAGGCTTTCAGGCCTTCTTTCTCAAGGTTGCTGAACAGCTCTTTCTGCCGCAGGCAGGTGTCGTTCTTTTGGTAGTGCGCCAGGTCGAGCTTGCCGGCGTAGGCGAAGAACTGGTGACCGAAACCGCCACCCGGGCCGCGACCGACCACGCCGATCACGTGCGGGCCGTGCGGCAGATTGACTTCGACAAGGATGTAACTGGTGTCGGAGGCGAAGTAGAAACGTCGCGATTGTTCCAGGCTGTACTTGCCGAAACTCATGTCCGACATGCGCGCCAGAATCGGGAACTGCAGAGCGTTGATCGAGGCGGATTTACCGAGGTTGTTCGCGCCGTAAACCGACAGCGGTTCTTCCAGCGGGAACAGACCGAGGCTGTAACCGGCGGTGTTCAAAAGGGCAAAGCGGCGGATGCCGTAGCGTTCCTGGCTCATGCGTCGGACTCCTGTTCTTCGGCAATGGCTCTAGCCAGTGCGTCTTCTTCGCTCTCTTCTTCGCTCTCTTCTTCGCTCTCTTCTTCAAACTCGCTGAGATCGAGCGGATCGTCGGTCTCGAGGAATTTGGCTTCGGCTTCTTCGTCGATCAGCACCGGCGCCGGCAGCGGCAGCACGCTGTGTACGCTGGCTGCCAGATCGCGGTCCTGCTGCACCGACAGGCACACATCGAGGAAACGGTGCATCGGTGGCAGGAAACGGTACACGCCGTTTTCTTCGCCGGCGAAACCGAGCTGGGTCATGCGGCGCATGATTTTTTCTTCGAGTTCTTCAACGGTCTGCACTTCGGCCTGGATGAACAGGTCGCGGTATTTATCCAGCAGCGACGGCAGTTCTTCACGGCCGAGGCTGCCGCCGTCGAGCACGGCGATCGGGTCACGGCCCTGATCGGCCAGATGCTCGACGAGAATGAAGGTGAACAGCGCCAGACGCTGAGCGGTCTTGTTCACCGCCGCAGCGGCCATGTCCGGCACGAAGTAGTAGAAGCCACGGGTGTCGCAGACCAGCTCGAAGCCCAGCGCCTTGAACAGCGTGCGGTATTGATCCTGGAAGTTTGACAGTTGCGCGTACAGTTCCGGGTCGCGGCGGCTGACATGATAGCCCTTGAACAGCTCGCGGAAGATCGGCGCCAGTTGGGACAGTTCGGATAGATCAAGATGCATTGGGGATGCTCGCAGAATCCTCGGCGGCGGAGTCGCGGGCCGAGAGCAGGGCGAAGGAGCGCAGGCTGACCTGGTGCTCGTGAGTGTGGTATTCGCGGCGTTCCAGACGCTCGCGGGTGAAGCGTTTTTCTCGCGACAGACGCGAGAACCAGTAGAGCAATTCGTCGGTGGCGCCGTCCGGTTCCTGCTCCAGCAGCCAGGTCATCAGATCCGGCATTGGCAGGGACTCTTCGCAACGCTCGACCATCTCGCGCACGGTGCGCGGTGCACGCGGCGCATCGCCGGATTTCTGGGTCTTGTGCGCCTTGGGGAAACGCGCCGGTTTCGGCTCGAAACGCGCCAGGGCGTAGACGTAGGCCTCGACCTGACTGGCGCTGCCGAGGAAGGTGCTTTGCGGCCGCGTGAAGAGCGGCATCGCCGCTTGCGGCACGGCGTCGATGCCTTTGCGGCGAATCGCCGCCAGCGCCAGCGCTGCACCACGGGTCACGGCGTTGTGGCGGCGCGCCTCTTCACGCAGCGGCAGCAGCAGTTCGCGGGCGTGGCGCAGGGTCAACTGGGCGCTGGTCTGCATTTCGAGGATGCGCGCGTGGGTGCGCAGCAGCATGTCGTCATCGACCAGATGGCCGAGGCGTTGCTGTTCGCTGAGCATCTTCAGCAGCACGGTTTCGACCTTGCGCACGCCTTGTTCGAAGGCGCCGTCGGCGTTCACCAGATCGATCATCGGCTCAACGTATTCGTCCCAGGTCGCCAGCACTTCGGCGTAACGCTGACGCAGCGGAATCTGCCGGTCGCTGGTCTTGGCCCGTTCGGCCACGGCGACCAGTGCCTGTTCGTCGTTGTCGAGTTTCTTCAGCACATCGCGCACGCGCATGTCGAGCAAACGCAGCTGACGGGCGAGGTCGTTGCCGTCGCGCACATCGAACGCGTCCTGAATGTAGCCGGCCAGCCGTTCGAGGTGGCGCAGATAGGCTTCGATTTCCAGGCACAGGCCCAGACGGTGCTCACGGCGCAGGTAGGCGAGGAAGTCGTGGATCTGCGCGTTGAGCTCGAAACGGTTCGGGCTTTTCGCCACGGGCACCAGAATGTCCAGGCGAATCCACACGTCGAGCAGGCTGGTGATGTCCTGCGGCGTGCTGTCCAGTTGTTGGGCGGCCAGTTGCGTGCGCAGTTCGTTGAGGCTCAGGGTGCCCTGGTCGAAGTGCTCGCACAGTGGCTCCAGAAGTGCCCAGTGTTCAGCGAGGGCGCGCAAGACGCGCTTGGGTTCGATCATCGGAATGGCCGGCTGGTTGGCGATTAAAAGCGGCGATTGTACTGCATCACGAGGGATGCGCTTCACTCTCGGGACGGGCTGTCGCATTCTTTGTATTAAAGCGCGTAGGTAAGGCGCCTCGTGAAAGACTATCGATCAACAACGGGCGATCTTGAGCGAAGGGCGGTAGAATCAGCACACTTTCAGTTATCCACAAGTGGCCGACCTTTGCTTATCGAGTCCCGCCGCCGCGCCTATTTGAACGCCATGCAGGTGGTCAACTGGCTGCCGCGCACCGAATTGCCTTTCGCCGCCCCGTCGCGGCCCGAGCTGCTGGACATGCCCGAGCCTGAACCAGAGGTCGTGGTGATGCCGGTTGTGCAGGCCGAAGCTCCGGTGCAGCCTGCCGCCCGTCCGGTCGAACGGCCGAAGATCGAAGTGCCGCGCCCGTCGCTCGCCAGTACCCGCAATGGCGCCAAACCGGTAGAAGAGGTCGAAGAGGCGCCGGTTGTCGCCAAGCCCACACCCGTGCCGCCACCGCGTTTTTCCCTGCAATTGCTGCGCGCCGGGGCTTGTCTGCTGCTGGTCGAGTTACCCACAGGCGAAGCGTTCCAAAGCCGCGATCCGGCCTATCTGCTGCTTAAAGACATGTTGCGCGCCGCCGGTTTGCCGGATGCGCCACAAATCGTCGGCGAGCCGGTGCGCTGGCCGTGGTTGAACCGCGGCACTATGGATCAGGGCCCGGAAGCCGCGCGTGACTTTGTTCAGGGCTTCCTCTCGGTACAAATGGAAGCGGCACCCTGCGCCTGCCTGTGGCTGATCGGCCTGCCGGCAATACGCTTTGCCGGTGAAGCGGACGCCGAAGCGTTCAACAGTGAATTGCAGATTGAAGGCCTGGGCCTGGCCTGGGCCATTCCGGGTCTGGAATTGTTAATGGAAGAGCCACAGCGCAAGGCCGCTGTGTGGCAAGCCATGCGTCGGCTGATGGCGCGCTGGAAACCATCGAATGAGTGAAGCTGTATCGTTCCGCCCGATGACCGAGGCGGACCTGGACGCGGTATTGAAGATCGAATACGCGGCGTACAGCCATCCCTGGACCCGCGGGATTTTTCTCGACGGGCTGGGCAAATACCAGATCTGGCTGATGTTCGAAGGCCAGCAGCAGGTCGGCCACGGGGTGGTGCAGATTATTCTCGACGAGGCGCATCTGCTGAATATCACGGTCAAACCGGAGAATCAGGGGCGTGGGCTGGGGCTCACGCTGCTCGAACATCTGATGTCGCGGGCGTATGCGGCCGAGGCCCGGGAATGTTTCCTGGAAGTGCGCGACAGCAATACTGCTGCGTTCAGGTTGTACGAGCGCTATGGCTTCAACGAGATTGGCCGGCGGCGGGATTATTATCCGGCGGTGGGTGGACGTGAAGACGCCGTAGTGATGGCTTGCACCCTGGTCGACTGATCTTGTTTAAAAGCTTCGCGAGCAAGCCCGCTCCCACATTAGTTTTGAGTCGTGCCTCAAATCCCTGTGGGAGCGGGCTTGCTCGCGAAGGCGTCCTTACAGGCGCTACCAATCAGCGATTGCCATCCAGCGGATCACGCCGCGCCAGCTCCGCCTCATCCAGCCCATTGCCGCCGCCGATGTCATCTTCGTCGACAATGCTCAGATCCCAATCGGCCTGATTGCCTTCGCCAGCCTCTTCGGCATCACGTGCGCCGTCCTCGTGAATCAGCGTTTCCGGGCTCAAGTCATCGTCGGTCGGTTCGTGGTCTGCAGTCGATGCGCCGGTAAGCCCGGCCTCACGCACTCGTTCAGCGGGCATCAGTTGCTCACGTTCACGTTCCGGAATCTCGTCGCCGATTTTCGCGCTGGGTTCGTCTTCATCGAAATCCAGCTCGTGCACCGAGCCCATGCGGTCTTCGTTGTCATCAATGGGTTCCGGTTGCACCGCATCGTACGGACGTCGTGAATCAGTCATGGCAAATCCTCATACTGTGGGCCTTACTGAGTGGACTCACCGGGCACCCGAGAATTCCAAAGAAAAACACCTGCGGTTCTTGCGTGACCCCGATGGGCGGTCGTCTGTCATACCAGCGCATCTTTCTTGAGGCCTTAACCATGCACGATTTACAAGACCTGATTGATAACAACGAGCGTTGGGCTGACGCGATCACCAAGGAAGACCCGGATTTCTTCGCCAAACTCGCGCGCCAGCAGACCCCGGAATATCTGTGGATCGGCTGCTCCGACGCACGTGTACCGGCCAACGAGATCGTCGGCATGCTGCCGGGCGATCTGTTCGTACACCGCAACGTCGCCAACGTGGTGCTGCACACTGACCTCAATTGCCTGTCGGTGATCCAGTACGCGGTTGATGTGCTCAAGGTCAAACACATCCTCGTGACCGGCCACTATGGCTGCGGCGGTGTGCGCGCTTCGATGCAGGATCGCCAGTTCGGCCTGATCGATGGCTGGCTGCGCTCGATCCGTGACCTGTACTACGAAAAACGTGAAGAACTGGCCAAGCTGCCGACCGAGGAAGAACAGGTCGACCGGCTGTGCGAGCTCAACGTCGTCCAGCAAGTGGCCAACGTCGCCCACACCAGCATCATCCAGAACGCCTGGCATCGCGGCCAGAGCCTGTCGATTCACGGCTGCATTTACGGCATCAAGGACGGTCGCTGGAAAAGCCTGAACACCACCATCAGCGGTTTCGAGCAACTGCCGCCGCAATACCGTCTGCGTCCGGTCGGGGCGGTGTAATCCCGATCAGTGTGGATGCCGCCAGCGTTGCAAAAACTGCTGGCCCTCGATCGTGGGTGGTTCATCGTTTCCGGTGATCCAGCCACGACAGCGTGGCGAACCGCAGTTGCAGGCGAACTGCTGCAACAGGCGGTCTTCGGTGGCGGCGAAGTCGATGGTCAGGCGTTCACCCGGTTGAATGTCGCGTAGTGCCCACAGCCACAGCTCACTCATGTCCAGAAATACATTCGGATCGCAGGCGTGTTCGAGCAACCCGCAAAAGCGCGGGTCGTAGAGATGAATGCCGGCCAGTAACTGGCGTGTCTGTCGGCAGCGATAGGGCAGCAGTTGCCCGGATACCCGACACATCCGGGTTATGCGCAAGAACGCCCGGCGCGCCACCACCGCCGCGTGGCCTTGGTGGTCCTGCACGATTTCGAAATCCTCGGTGGATGGGAAACCCAGACGCACCGGCAATCCGGCAAACGGGTAGATGCCGGGCGCGTCGCGTGGGATGTTGTGTTGATGGGCGTGATTATTCATAACGGTCCCTGTCGGCAAAATGCTGCGACTTCCCTGGTCTGACGTCCTGTCAGCGCTGCAACATGTTTGGATCCAATCCTCCCGCGTATACCGCTTACCGTCTACTGTCAGATCTGACAGGGGTAATTGGCTGCTCCCCGCGTCAGCATTGACTGACACGGGAAGCTTTTTCAGCAGATCAGAGGAGTGGTGGAGGAACGGCGGTGTCCGGCAATTCGCCCTGAAGCTGTTGCAACTGGGCTTTAACCGGGGTGGTCGAGCACTTGGCGGAAGCCTGGGCCGGGGTCAGGTTGCGGATCGAGGTGTAGAACAATTCGCAGGTCTTGACCTTTTGCGTCACTTGCCAGGTTTGCGTGCAGCTATCAAGCAGGGTTTTCGCGTCGGTGCCGGGTTTGCTGCCCATCCCGGCCTGCCAGCAGGCGGCGCTCAAGTCCTGGCCCATGACTTTCAGCCCGGCGGCATCGGCTTTTGCTTCATCGCCGTTGTAGCTGTCCGGGTCGGCGGCGTACCAGATGTAGCTCGGATGGTTCGATCCCAACACCGGTACGTTCACCCCAGCACTCGGGCTGATGGTCGCCAGACCCAAAACGCCCACCGTCGGCCCGTATTGCTGCTTGATCCAGTTACGCACCGGCGCACCGAACGCGACCATCGGCAGGGTGGTGCCGGCGCTGGTCTGGCTGAACTGCTTGACCAGCGTGGTCTGGTAATCCTTGAAGTAGTCGTAGACGCCCTCCAGATCACTGCCGGCGTTGGACGGCGCGGCGATTGGCGCGATGTCGATGATGGTCTGATAGGCCGGCGTCTGGTCGGTCGGGATGCCGTTGGCGGTCAACAGCGTGGCCCAGCGGTCGGTGGTGTTCGAGCGCAGGTAATCCTGCGCCTGAGTCAGCGAATAGTCCGGCGGGAAGTGCAGCAGTTCGACGCTCTTGCGGTTTTCCAGGGCCATGCCTAAAGGCAGGAACAGATACCAGCTGTACGCCCATTTGCCATCGGCATTGAGCTTGCTGGCGCCGGTATAGGCCAGATCACCGGCGTCCAGCAGCGCCGACAGCGGCTTGTCGTAGCCTTCGGGAACGCCGCTGATCTCGGCGTAAATCTGCCCGTTATCGTTCTTCACCAACACCTTGGCATTGCTGTAGCCATCGCGCTGCACGCTCTGGCTCAGGTAATGCGCGACGGTCTGCTCCAGCGACCAGTTGCGATAGCAGATCACGCTGCAGTTGTTGGGGTAGGCGAAGAGGCGGGTGACGCGCTCGGTGCTGCCCAGCTTCAGGTCGACATCGGCGTGGGCAGCCGCGCTCAGGGTGAGCGCGGCGAGGGTAAGTGCTGCGGGGGTAAATCCTGCGAGTTTGAACATGCTCAGATCCTTTTCAGCGTGGGTTCCCCGGGGTTTTGGGGCGCTTCATATTGGATCAGCCGTGTTGCACAGAGAAGCGGTCATTCACGGATTTTTGCGTCAGCCCGCAGGACGGGGTTTTCAGGCCTGAAAATGCAGGGCGTTGGTCAGATCGCCCATCGGTTTCTGGCCACGGGCGATCATTGCCTCATCGCGCTGCCTGAGGCCGTCGAGGGTTTCCAGTTGGAACACTCGGGTGATCAGGCGCAGGATCGACGCCGTGTCGTAAACCGTGTGATCCACCGTGCCTTTGCGGGCGAATGGCGACACCACCAGCGCCGGCACCCGCGACCCCGGCCCCCAGCGATCACCCTTGGGCGGCGCCACGTGATCCCACCAGCCGCCGTTTTCATCGACCGTCACGACCACCACCATGTTCTTCCACTGAGGACTTTCGCGCAGCACCTTCAGGGCGCGGACGATGTGCCGGTCGCCGGAAGCCACGTCGGCATACCCGGCGTGCATGTTCAGGTTGCCTTGCGGTTTGTAGAAACTCACCGCCGGCAGCTTGCCGGCCTCGGCATCGGCGAAGAACTTGTTGCTGCTCGACTCGTCACCCAAACCGGCATCGCGCAGGCGTTTGCTGCGCTCTTGCGGGTTCTCCGGGCCTTGCTGCTTGAAGTAGTTGAACGGCTGGTGGTGATACTGGAAGTTGGGGATCTTCGGAATGCCGCCCGAGTCCTTGTACTGCTCCAGCGTCGCTTGCCAGGCGCCGGCGTACCAGGCCCAGTCGACGTTCTTTTTCGACAGCTTGTCACCGATGTGCTCATGGGTCTGCGGCACCATCACGTTGGGCAGATCCGGTTTGGAGTACGCCGGGCGCTCCGGGTCGCGAATCCATGTCGGCCAGTACGGCGGGGCGAGGGTGTTCACACCGTAGCCGTCCGGGGTCAGCGCACTTGGGCCGAACTGCGGCGGGCCGGTCATGGCGCTGGTCGGTGACTGCTCCAGCGGCTTGAGGCGCGGATCGGTCGGATCATTGCTTTGCAGCGCGGCAATCTGCGACTTGGCCACCGAATTGGCTGCATCCGGATAGAACGGCGCGGTGGCGCTGATCAGGTATTGGTGATTAAGGAACGAGCCACCGAAAGCGCCTTGGAAGAAGTTGTCGCACAGTACGAATTCCCGGGCCACGTCCCACAGACGCAGGGAATAACGGCTCTGGGCGTAATGGCCCATGGTCAGCCCACCGGAATCCGCCCAGGCGACGAAGCCATCGTTTTTGCCGCCATTGATCTGCATCTGGTTCTGATAGAACACGTGCCACAAGTCGCGGGTGACCAGACCGAACGGCAGGTCTTCGCCGTTCGGGCCTTTGAGGGCGAACGGTGCGTTGGGCAGGTTTTCCTGAAACTGCGTGGCGCTGGGATAGGTCACGCCATCGAGGGTTTGCGGGCCGATCTGCAACACGCCGCCCCAGACGGGCGGCAGCGTCTGCAACAGGCTGCCGTCGCGATCACGTTGCTGGTAATCGGCAGGCTTGAGCGCTGACAGTGGTTTCTCGACACCGGGGAAATCACCGAACAGATTGTTGAAGCTGCGGTTCTCGGCGTAGATCACCACCACGGTTTTCACCTGCTCGCGCAGGGCCTTGTCCAGCTCGGCTGGCGTCAGCGGGCGCTCGACCGGTTTGCCCGGCGGGTTGCTGGCGTTACCGCAGCCGGTGAGCGTGGCACCCACGCCGAGGACGGCAACACCGCCAAGGAAGCGGCGGCGGCTGGTGTCGGTGGGGTTGTCGGATTCAGGTGTGTCAGTGCCGTCTGTTTCGTCTTTCATCTGTCAGCCCGTTCAGCTTAATTGTTTCAGTTTGTTTCGGGCGGACGCTAACAATTGAATGTGACGGTCGGGTTACAACTTGAGGAGGGTTGTGCACTGATTTGGGAGCGGGCTTGCTCGAGAATCCGCGGTATCAGCCACATCATTGGTGAATGACACAACGCATTCGCGAGCAAGCCCGCTCCCACAGGTTTTATGTTGTCAGTTTTTAAACCGGGTTCACGGCATCACCGGCGGCGTATACGCCAATGTCGTCCCCAGCACCCACAGCAAGAACAGCACCAGCGGCGTGTGCACCAGCAATTGCACGAACGAGAAGCCGATCAGGTCTCGCGCCTTCAGACCGAGCACGCCCAGCAGTGGCAGCATGTAGAACGGGTTGATCAGGTTCGGCAGTGCTTCGGCGGCGTTGTAGATCTGCACCGCCCAGCCGAGGTGGTATTGCAGATCGTTGGCCACTTGCATCACGTACGGCGCTTCGATGATCCACTTGCCGCCGCCGGACGGGATGAAGAAGCCGAGAATCGCCGAGTACACCCCCATCAGCAACGCGTAGGTGTCGTGGGACGCGATGCTGACGAAGAACGTTGAGATGTGATGCGCCAGCGTTTGCGCATCGGCGCCTTTGACCGTGGTCAGCAGCGCGGCGATCGAGCCGTATAACGGGAACTGGATCAGCACGCCAGTGGTGGTCGGCACCGCGCGGGCCACCGCATCGAGGAAGCTGCGCGGGCGCCAGTGCAGCAGAGCGCCGAGCATGATGAACAGGAAGTTATAGGTGTTGAGCCCGGAAATCGCGGTGATCGCCGGTTTGCTCGAGAACTCGTGGAACAGCCAGCCGGCCGCCAACAACACCAGCAGAATGATCAGCAGCGGACTGTGCTCCAGCCATTCGCCGGGCCGGGTGCGTGGTTGCAGCGGCGGCAGGTTGAACGCCGGGTCGATGCCGCAATCCTTGGCGTCGCGCGCAGAGTTCGGTCCGGGCGCGGTGGCGTAAGCAACGATGATCGAAATCACGATCAGCGCCAGCAGCATGGCGCCGGACTGCCAGAGGAAGATGGTCTGGGTGAACGGAATCACCCCGGTGATCGACAGGATCGCCGGCGGCAGGCTGGCCGGGTTGGCCTGCAATTGCGCCGCCGATGATGACAGGCCCAGCGCCCAGACCGCGCCGAGGCCCAGGTACGCCGCAGCGCCGGCTGCGCGGTAATCCATTTTCAGCTCGGTGCGGCGGGCGAGGGCGCGCACCAGCAAACCGCCGAACACCAGCGACAGGCCCCAGTTCAACAGCGAGGCGACCATCGAGATCAGCGCGACCCAGGCCACGGCGGAGCGGCCGTTTTTCGGGATGCGCGCCAGTTTGTCGATCAGTTTGACGGCGGGTGGCGAGCTGGCGACCACGTAGCCGCCAATCACCACGAAAGCCATTTGCATGGTGAACGGGATCAGGCTCCAGAACCCGTCACCGAACGCCATCGCGGCATCGGTGGGCTTGGCGCCCATGGCCAGGGTGGCCAGCGCGACAATGATCACGGCCAACGCAGCGAACACCCAGGAGTCGGGGAACCAGCGTTCGGCAAAGCTTGAACAGCGCAAGGCAAAGCGCGCGGAGCGGCTATCTTCGATATCAACGGCCACAGGGAGTACCTCGGATTTTTATGGTTATTTTTGATACAGCAGGCGAAACACACATCTCCTGTAGGAGTGAGCCTGCTCGCGATAGCGTCGGCACTCTCAACATAAAGGTGACAGACATACCGCTATCGCGAGCAGGCTCACTCCTACAAGGTTCCCGGCCCGGCTCGCCGGCGGAGGGGCTCACCTAGCAGGACAGGCTTAAACAGTAAATCAAGCCAGGCTGTTTTGTGAGCAGGTTTTGCCAAACCGGGACTATGGTCTAACGGGTTGTCCATCCGCGCATTTGCGTAGACCATGGGCGCCTTGGTTTTTTGCCTGCCAGAGTTCTTTGCCATGACTGCCCAATCCACAGCGCGACCGGCGCCGTTCAGCCGCTCCGACTACAAGACCCTCGGTCTTGCGGCCCTCGGCGGGGCGCTGGAGATCTACGATTTCATCATTTTCGTGTTCTTCGCCCTGACCCTCAGCCAGTTGTTCTTCCCGCCGGAAATGCCCGAGTGGCTGCGTCTGCTGCAGAGCTTCGGGATCTTCGTCACCGGTTATCTGGCGCGTCCGCTGGGCGGAATTCTGATGGCGCATTTCGCCGATCGTCTGGGCCGGAAAAAGGTCTTCAGCCTGAGCATCCTGATGATGGCGCTGCCGTGCCTGCTGATCGGGATCATGCCGACTTATGCACAGATCGGTTACTTCGCGCCGCTGCTGTTGCTGGCGTTGCGCATCCTGCAAGGCGCGGCGGTCGGCGGCGAAGTGCCGAGCGCCTGGGTGTTCGTCGCCGAACACGCGCCTGCCGGCCATCGCGGTTACGCGCTGGGCTTTTTGCAGGCCGGGCTAACCTTCGGTTACTTGATTGGCGCGTTGACCGCGACCTTCCTCGCGCAGATGTTCACCCCCGCAGAAATTCTCGATTACGCCTGGCGTTATCCGTTCCTGCTCGGTGGTGTGTTCGGCGTGATCGGTGTGTACCTGCGCCGTTGGCTGAGCGAAACCCCGGTGTTCATGGCCATGGAAGCCCAGCGTGAAGCACGGGTCGAACTGCCGCTGCGCACGGTGCTGCGCGAGCATCGTCTGGCGATGTTGCCGGCGATGCTGCTGACCTGTGTGCTGACGTCGGCGGTGGTGGTGTTCGTGGTCATCACCCCGACCATGATGCAGAAAACCTTCGGCATGACCGCCAGCCACACCTTCGCCTTGAGTGCGTTGGGCATTGTCTTTCTCAACATCGGTTGTGTGATTGCCGGGTTGCTGGTCGATCGCATCGGTGCCTGGCGCACGGTCATGCTGTATAGCCTGCTGTTGCCCTTGGGCATTGGTGTGCTTTATAGCTGTTTGATCATGGGCGGCAACTGGGTGGGGCTGGCGTATGCCGTCGCCGGCCTGGGCTGCGGTGTGGTCGGCGCGGTGCCATCGGTGATGGTCGGATTGTTTCCGGCGCGGATTCGCGTGTCGGGCATCTCCTTCACCTACAACATTGCCTATGCCGCATGGGCCAGCATTACACCGCTGCTGCTGATCGGTCTGATGCCGTGGAGTCCGTGGATCTGCGTGATGTTCTGTGCGTTGATGGGGGCGGTCGGCATCGTCAGTGCGGCGTACTTCGGTGTGCGCATGCCCGGTGTCGGGCGCCGTTCGGTGGCGCCCTGTTCCTGAAGGCTGATCAGGTCAACCAGTGCCACCACAATAACGTCCCCACCAGTCCCACCACCGAGACAATGGTTTGCAGAATCGACCAGACCCAGATCGTCTGTTTGAGCTGCAAGCCAAAGTACTCGCGAACCATCCAGAAGCCGGCGTCGTTCACGTGGCAGAAGAACACGGAGCCGGCGCCAATCGCCAGCGCCACCAGTGAGCTTTGCGTCGCGGCGAGGCCCGCCATCATCGGCGCCAGAATCCCCGCCGTCGTCGTGGTCGCGACTGTCGCCGAACCTGTAGCCTGACGCAGTGCCACGGCAATCAGCCAGGCCAGCAGCAGGTACGGCATGTGCGCGCCTTCGGCGACTTTGCTGATGGTCTGGCTGACACCGGCGTCCAGCAAGGTCTGCTTCAAGCCGCCGCCAGCGCCGATGGTCAGAAGCAACACGGCAATTGGCGCGAGGCTTTTACGCAGGGTGCCGCCGACCTGTTCGCGCGGCATGCCGTTGGCCCAGCCGAGGCAGATCACCGCCGCCATCACTGCAATGCCCAGCGCCACCAACGGTTCGCCGAGAAACTTCAGGGTCAGGGCGACGCTGCTTTGCGCAGGCATCGCGACTTTCGCCAGGGTGCTGCCGAGCATCAGCAGCACCGGCAACAGAATGATCAGCAGCGACATGCCGAAGCTCGGCTGGCGCGGCGCTTTCGGCGGGGCGCTGAACAGTGCGCCGAGCTCTGCCGGCTCATCGATGTGCATGCGTTTCGACAGCCAGTTGCCGTAGATCGGCCCCGCCAGAATCACGGCTGGAATCGCAATGCTGAAACCCAACAACATGGTCAGCCCAAGGTCAGCATGCAACGCACTGACCGCGATCAGCGGCCCGGGATGCGGCGGCATCAGGGCATGCAGGGTGGTCATCCCGGCCAGCGCCGGAATGGCGATTTTCAACAATGGCTGACCCGAGCGGCGGGCCATGACGAAGATGATCGGCACCATCATCACCAGCCCCACTTCGAAGAACAGCGGCAGGCCGATCACCATCGCCACCAGCGCCATCACCCACGGCAGCGATTTGCCCTTTCCCAGCCCAAGCAAGGTCGAGGCGATGCGGTCGGCGGCGCCGGACTCGGCCATCAGTGCGCCGAGCATCGAGCCCAGGGCAATGATGATCCCGGCCTCACCGAGGATCGCCCCGGCGCCTTTGCTGAACGCCTTGGCCACGTCTTCTGGCGGCAAACCGGCACCGACACCGGCAATGAAGGTGCCGATCAGGATCGAGAGAAAGGGCGGCAGTTTAGTGGCGCTGATCAACACGATAATCATCGCAATCGCCAGCAGGCAGCAGAGAATCAGGCGGGTGTCATGCACCATCCAGGCAGCGGTCGATAAATCCAAAACGGCACTCCTTATCGGGCGTATACCTGCAACATGTTGTTGCAATTTTCCCGGAGAATACCTGAAGTGGCCGGGCCAGAGCGGCGGCTTTTGTAACCGGCCTGCGCGGTGATAGTCAGAGCCATGGCCTATTGAGATTATTTTTGACTGACCGGTCTCAAACGCTCTTCAGAAAAGTTTTCCAAGGCCGATGGTTAGGCTGCATCCCGCTTTCTACCTGCCTATTGGTACTTTCCCATGTTCAACAAACGCCTCAAGCAAGAGCTGGCCACTCTTCGTGAAGAACTCTCCAGCCTGCTGCAGGTGAAGGAAAGCCTGGAAAGCGAGATGCTGGTGCTGACCCTGGAACCTGATGGCCGGATTCAGTCGGTCAACCAGAACTTCCTTGGCGAGATGCTCTACAAGAGCCAGGATCTGGTGGGGCGCGCCATAGAAGACATCGTCCCGGCGCACGTGAAGGCCGACGACTTTCATCATCGTTTCAAGGCCGCACTGACCCGTGGCGAGCATTTCGCCGGAGCCGTGCGCCTGTTGCGTGGTAATGGCGAAGAGGCGTGGCTGCGCTCCATCGTGCAGCCGGTGCGCTCTTCGGACGGGCGGATCAAGCATTTCTCGATCTTCTCCAGCGACCTGACCCGCACCATCGAAGCCTCTCGCGAACACGAAAACCTGATCGGTGCGCTGGTGCGTTCGACGGCGGTGATCGAGTTCGACCTCAATGGCAACGTGCTCAATGCCAACGAGCGCTTTCTGCATGGCATGGGTTACAGCCTGGCGCAGATCAAAGGCAAACATCACCGGATGTTCTGCACCCCTGAGGAATACAACAGCGCCGAGTACCAGAATTTCTGGCGTCGCCTGAACAATGGAGAGTTTGTCGCCAACCGCTTCAAGCGCGTCGATAGCCATGGTCGTACGGTGTGGCTGGAGGCGTCCTACAACCCGGTGGTCGATGCCAACAACAAACTGTACAAAGTGGTGAAGTTCGCCACGGTGATTACCGATCAGGTCAACCGCGAACAAGCGGTCGCCGACGCGGCCAGCATTGCCTACAGCACTTCGCAGCAAACCGACAGCACCGCGCAACGTGGCACCACAGTGGTCACCGAGGCAGTGAATGTGATGCGTGATCTGTCGCGCCACATGCAGGCGGCTGGTGAGGGCATCGAGGCACTGAACGAGCAGTCGCAGGTGATCGGTACCATCGTCAAAACCATCAGCGGCATTGCCGAACAGACCAACCTGCTGGCGCTCAACGCCGCCATCGAGGCGGCTCGCGCTGGGGAACAGGGCCGAGGCTTTGCGGTGGTTGCCGACGAAGTGCGGCAACTGGCCTCGCGCACCAGCCAGGCGACCGAAGAGATCGTCACCGTGGTGCGGCAGAATCAGGAAATGGCGCGCAACGCCGTGGCCCTGATGACCGACGGCAAGCTGCAGGCCGAGCAGGGCCTGGCGCTGGCGGCGGAGGCGGGGACGGTGATCGTCGAGATCCAGGACGGCGCGCAGAAAGTGGTGGATGCGGTCGGCCAGTTCGCCAATCAACTCTCTAACTGACCTGTAGTAAACCCTGTAGGAGTGAGCCTGCTCGCGATATCGGTCTGACATTCAACCTCCATGTTGATTGAACTACTGCGATCGCGAGCAGGCTCACTCCTACAGTTGCAGGTGGCGCTACAATCTGTTCCTTTTTCCCCGGAGCAGATCCCCATGAGCGCCTCCCACCGCCGCCCGGTGCCCTTGAACAAAGCCTACCGCCTGCTCAATCACGGGCCGACCGTGCTGGTCAGCGCTGCCCATGACGGCCAGCGCAACATCATGGCCGCCGCCTGGGCGATGCCGCTGGATTTCGAACCGCCGAAAGTCGCCGTCGTCCTCGACAAGTCCACCTGGACCCGCCAGTTGCTCGAAGCCTCCGGCACTTTTGTGCTCAACGTGCCGTGCGTCAATCAGGCTGACATCGTGCAAACCGTCGGCAATACCTCGGGTCTGGAAATCCATCAGAATCAGGGGCAGGACAAGTTTCAGGCTTATGGCCTGCAAACCTTCGCCGGTGAAACCGTCGAGGCGCCTCTGTTCGAAGGCTGCGTGGCCTGGCTCGAATGCCGCTTGCTGCCGGAACCGCGCAACCACGAGCAGTACGACCTGTTCCTCGCCGAAGTCATCGCCGCCCAGGCCGATGAGCGGGTGTTCAGCGACGGCCGCTGGCATTTCGACGGGCACGACGGCTTGCGCACGCTGCACCACGTGGCCGGCGGGCATTTCCTGACGATTGGCGATGCGGTGGACGGCAAAACCCTGCCGCAGTGACATTCGCCTGATGGAAAACCTGCGCCGGATGTAGCAAGGTGTGGGGCATTGTCGAACCAATCAGGCGCCCGCCCATGGACCTTTCCCCTTCGAGTTATCTCGCCCCGTTGCTGTCGCTGGCGCTGTTGTGGACGGTCGCGGTGGTTACGCCTGGGCCGAACTTCTTCAACATCGCCCAACTGGCCGTCAGTCGCTCACGCCGTCATGGCGTGGTCGCGGCGCTCGGCGTCGCTACCGGGACCGTGTTGTGGGGGCTGGCCGGCGGCTTGGGGATTCAGACCCTGTTCAGCGCGGCGCCAACCTTGTACCTGAGCTTCAAGATCGCCGGCGGCTGCTACCTGATCTACCTCGGCCTCAAGCAGTTCAAACGCAAAGCGCCGATTGCCGCCGGTACGCTGGATGAGTCGCAGCAAACCTTGCTCGGCGCTTATGGGCGAGGCTTCCTGGGCAACATGACCAACCCCAAATCGGCACTGTTCGTCGCCACCATCTTCGCCACCGCGATGCCGGCCCATGTACCACCGCTGCTGCTTGCGCTGGCGGTGTTGACCATGGCCACGCTGTCGTTCAGCTGGTATTGCAGCGTGGCGCTGTTCTTCGCCAGCCGCCGGATCGCGAGTGTTTATGAGCGTTCACGGCAATGGCTGGATCGATTGGCCGGTGGTTGTTATCTGCTGTTTGGGGCGCATCTGGTGGCTAATCGCTGAGCCGTAGTTCCTGGATGGGAAAACTGTTTGGCCTCGTAAGCTTCGATAAGGCTGATCATGCTGTCAAAGTGATCACCTTCAGGAGTACCCGGTACTGGCTCGTTGTCGAAAAGTGCAGACACGTCTTTGAGCGCCGCACGATAGTCTTCTTCGTTATGAATTGGGCGTGCGTTCATGGATTACTTCACTTCAAAGGGGGGCTGCCTCTAGGGCAATAAGGCACGCCAGGTCTATTCTGGACAACGCCAGGAATTGAGAATCCGATGCCTGCCCGGCATCGGATTTTTTATGCATTGCGATAACTACGCGACCGGCTGAACGTTATCCAGCGCCTGATTCACCGCCAGCTCACTGAGCATGACGATTTGCGCGATGCCTAGCGCGGTCTTGCGGTGCGAGGTGTCCAGTACGGCGGCGAAGTTGTTGAGCATTTCGGTGACCGAGCCTAGTGTTTCGCTGGCATTGGCCAATAGGGATTCGGTGTCATATACCGGGTTGGCAAGGTACATCGGTTCGTAACTGCGCGTAGGCGCCATGATGTGGGCGGCGGGTTTGAGGTAATGATCAAGGGCGCGGTCGGCGGCTTCGTGGAGCTTTTTGCTGTCGATGGAGGCGTAAGGAGAGGTTGGGTCGATATCTGTTTCGGGGGGATTGGGTGTTGGCTTTTTCATGGTGTTCTCCGATCAGGATTGGAGCTGACCCATTCGGTTTCCGAACGAAAGGGTGGCAGCTGTACGCAGGTTGGAAACCCGGGGAACGGAGAACCCGGTTGACCCGAAGGTCTCCCGCGCACAGCCGCCATAACGGAGTGCACACATTGAAGTGCGCAAGGATACGTTATGGAAGGAGCTTGTGCGCTCGGTTCTACTCGGGGTTTCCAATCCCGGCCGCTGAATTGGCAGCGACGTTCACAGGCTAGAGAGCTGACGTCCGACGGACAACCTGAAAACCTTGTGGGACGGTTCTGCGTTTGCTTGGCCGCTATTAAACATCCTGATTTGAAATACGCAGTGTGTTGCGCAAAAGGCCTGCCTTGCGGCAGGCCTTTTCTTCAACCCTTGCCACCTCAATCCCCCAACGCTTCCCCTTCACGCCGCGGATCGGCACCACCGGCCAACGACGCTTTACCCTGCGCATCCTTGATCCTAACGATCGCCTGCGTGCCGCTGGTCATGTCGATTTCATTGACCGTGTGGCCCTTGTCCTTCAACGCCTGAATCAACGCCGGGCTGAACTGACCTTGTTCCAGTTCGGTCGGGCCGTTGCGGCTGCCGAAGTTGGGCAGGCTGATGGCGCTTTGCGGGTCGAGGTTCCAGTCGAGCAGGCCGACGGTGGTCTTGGCCACGTATTCGATGATCTGCGAACCGCCCGGCGAGCCGACGCTGGCGAGGAATTCGCCGCTGTTGCGATCGAAGATCAGCGTCGGCGCCATCGACGAGCGTGGGCGTTTGCCGGGTTCGACGCGGTTGGCGACTTTCTGCCCGTTCTCTTCGGGGATGAACGAGAAGTCGGTCATCTGGTTATTCAGCAGAAAGCCCTGAACCATCAGGTGCGAACCGAACGCCGCTTCGATGGTGGTGGTCATCGACACCGCGCCACCGAGGTCATCCACCGCGACCACTTGCGAGGTGGAGATGCGCAGCGGCGAGCGATCCGGGGCGTAGGCCACTTGTACGCCCGGCGGTGTGCCCGGTTGGGCGCTGCCCATGCTGCGTTCGCCGATCAGGCTGGCGCGGTTGGCCAGATAGCCCGGGTCGACCAGACCTTTGACCGGCACCGGGACGAAATCGCTGTCGGCGACGTATTGCGCGCGGTCGGCGTAGGCCAGGCGTTCGGCTTCGGCGATCAAGTGCACGGCTTTTGGATCGGGTTCGATACCGGCCGGTTTGTTGGTTTTCACTGGTTTGAGCGGCGTCAGCGACAGGCGCGGATCGCGGGTTTCCAGCGCCTGCAAAGTGCCGAGAATCTGCGCCACGGCGATCCCGCCCGACGACGGTGGCGGCATGCCGCAGACCTGCCAGCGTTTGTAATCGGTGCACAGCGGTGCGCGCTCTTTGGCCTTGTAGCCTTGCAGATCATTCAGCGACAGGCTGCCGGGGTTGGCGTGGCCCTGCACTTTGGCGACGATCTCTTCGGCAATCGGGCCTTTGTACAACGCGTCAGGACCTTCGTTGGCGATGCGCTTGAATACGGCGGCCAATGCCGGATTCTGCAGACGCGTGCCGACGGCTTTGACGCTGCCGTCGCCGTTGAGGAAGTAAGCAGCCATGTCCGGCGATTTGCGGATCACCGGGTCGGATTCCAGCAGCGAATGCAGGCGCGGCGAAATCGCAAAGCCCTGCTCGGCGAGTTTGATCGCCGGCTCGAACAGCGTGGCCCATGGCAGGCGACCGTGTTGTTTATGGGCCAGTTCCAGTGCGCGCAACACGCCCGGAGTGCCCACCGAGCGACCGCCGATCTGCGCCTGCGGGAACGGCATCGGTTTGCCGTCGGCCTGTAGGAACAGCTTCTCGGTGGCACCGGCCGGCGCGGTTTCGCGTCCGTCATAGGTGCGCACCTGTTTGCCGTCCCACAACACGATCATCGCACCGCCACCGATCCCGGAGGATTGCGGCTCGACCAGGGTCAGCACTGCCTGCATGGCAATCGCCGCATCAATCGCCGAACCACCTTTGCGCAGCATCTCGCGCCCCGCCTCGGCAGCCAGCGGATTGGCGGCAGCGGCCATGTGTTTACTGGCGTGGCGGGTCTGCAGGTCGGTGCGGTAACCCGAAGCGGCTTCCGGCGCCAGCGGCAAGGTCGAGGAGGGCGGGGCGTTGCACGCGGCGAGGGTCAGGGCGCTGATGATCAGTGTCAGGGCAGGCAGGCGAAAGCGGCTCAGGGGCAGGGCTGGAAGCACGTGTGGCTCTCCGTCCGTGGGGTGAAAGGTCTGACGGACTTTATCGACCGCTCGGTCGCGACGCAAACCGGTGGGCATTTTTGTCTTTCTTTTCCGGGCGGATGTTCGCTAGGGTCAACCTCAATCGAACGACCGCAAACATCCCCCTGTAGGAGTGAGCCTGCTCGCGATGGCGCCATAACATTCAACATCCAAGTTGACTGACCCACCGCTATCGCGAGCAGGCTCACTCCTACAAAGGTCAAGCCATAAAAACCACAAGAGGCCGACATGCACAGCGAGTTTCCCACCGAGTCCAGTTACCGCGATAAACGCGAACAGTTTCTGACCGCCGCCCAAACTGCCGGAGCCACGCTCACCTCCTACGCCCATCCGCATTGCGGCCCTTTTGGCGAACCGCTGAGCACTGATGTCGCTGTGCTCGGTGATCCACAGGCAAAGCGCCGGCTGGTCACACTCAGCGGCACTCACGGAGTCGAGGGCTATTACGGCTCGGATTGCCAGATCGACTGGCTGAAGACTTTCGTGCCGGGCTCGCTGCCCAACGATGTCGCGGTAGTGATGATTCACCTGATCAACCCGTGGGGTACGGCGTGGCTGCGCCGGGTCAACGAAGACAATATCGACCTCAACCGCAATCACCTGGATTTCACCGCCCCGCTACCGGACAACCGCGCCTACGCCACGCTGCACGAGATCTACGCCTGCACCGATTTGCACGGCCCGGAGCGCGCGCGGGCCGATGCCTTGCTCGACGCGCAGATTGCCGAACACGGCTGGCCGGCGGTGATGTCGATTGTCGAGGGCGGTCAGCATAGCCATCCCGATGGACTGTTCTATGGTGGCCGCGCGCCGAGCTGGTCGAATCGCACTTTGCACCAGATCATCGATGCGCATCTGACCGGTGCGGAAACCGTGATGTGTTTCGACCTGCACACCGGCGCCGGCGAATACGGTCATCCGATGTTGCTGACCATCACCCAGGCGCCTTACCCGGCGTTGGCGCAAGCACAGTCGATCTACGGCCCATGGTTGTACACCTTGCACACCGGCGCCGAAACGTTGAGTGAAACCGGTGTCGCGGCGACGGCTACCGGCTACACCTCACAGGCATTGCTCAATGCGTTGCCGGGCGTGCAATTGATGCCATTCGTGATCGAATGCGGAACGTATCCGGGGCCGGAGGTGCATCGTTATTTGCGCGATGATCACTGGCTGCATTTGCATGGCGATCCGCTGGATGCGACGGGGCGGGCGATCAAGTTGAAACTGCTGGAGCAGTTCTATCCGGCCGATCCTGACTGGCGGGCGATGGTCGGGTTGCGCACTCGGCAAATCTGGGCGAAGGGATTGGCGGCCCTGTCGGCAGAGCAGCCTGAATAGGTCAGGCCTGGCATTGTGGTGAGGGATTTATCTCCTCACCACAGAGGACGGTTTTTTCGAGGCATAAAAAAACGGCCTACCTTTCGGTAAGCCGTTTTTAGTACTTGGTGGCTACACAGGGACTTGAACCCCGGACCCCAGCATTATGAATGCTATGCTCTAACCAACTGAGCTATGTAGCCAAGTGGCGCGCATTATTCCCCTGAAATGGAAAAGCGTCAAGCGTAAATTTAAAATATTTCTTCTTATTTTCAACCGCTTATCCTCCGACCCCGGAAATCGGGGCCGGGCAGGGCGTCAACGCAGCTGGAATCTCGCGGTATTGGCGCTCAACGCATGGCTGCCCTGGCTCAGCGTATCCGCTGCGAGGTTCACCGCCCGCGCACCTTCAAGCAAACGCATCGCCGCCTGATCAACCTGCTGGATATTGCCGCTGACTTCATCGGCGGTGCTCGCCTGTTCCTCCACAGCGGTGGCGATTTGCGCCAGGGTGTCAGTGACACTCTGCACCGCGCTGGCGATTTCGCCGAGGCGTTCACCGAGACCGGTTACAGCTTCGGCATCCGATTGCGCCTGGCCGCATGCGGCTTCCATCAGGCTCACTGCTTCGTTGACCGTGGCGCGCAAGCTGTCGACGGTGCCGGCGATCTGCGCGGTCGATGACTGGGTGCGCTGCGACAGGCTGCGCACTTCATCGGCGACCACGGCAAACCCGCGCCCTTGTTCGCCGGCGCGTGCCGCCTCGATCGCAGCGTTGAGCGCCAGCAGGTTGGTCTGCTCGGCGACGCCGCGAATGGTGTCGACCACCAGTTGAATCTGCTGCCCCTGTTCGCTGACTCGACCGAGTGCCGCGGCAGTTTCGTTCAGGCGTTGATTGAGCTGCTGAATGCTCGCCGTGGTGCGCTGACTGTCGCGGCTGCTGTCGGCGGCGATGCGCCGGGTGTGCTGGGCGCTGCCGGAGGCCTGTTCGCAACTTTGCGCCACACCTTGCGAAGTGGCGGCCAGTTGCGTGGCAGCGGCGGCGATCTGGCTGATCTGCAACTGCTGCGCTTCGACCTCGTTGAGCGCGCCGCTGGAGTGATCGTTGAGGCTGCGCACCGCGTGACTCAGTTGCGAGGTTTCGTGATCGACCCCGAGCATGCTGGCGCGCAGTTGCACCACGGCAACGTTGAGCGCGGTACTGATCGCCGCCAGCTCATCGCGGCCCACGACCGGCACTTGCAGGCTGAGATTGCCGTCACGCAGGGCTTCGGCCAGCAGAGTAATGCCGCTGGCGCTGCGGCGGATCGAAGCCTGCAAACAGACGAACAGGTACAGCGCCGCCAGCAACAGGCAACCGAACACGGCGGCGACCATGATGAACTGGCGAATCGCCGAGGCGTGGTAAGCATCCAGGCGCTGATCCAGCGACAGCAGCGATTGCTGGCGCAATGAGGCGAGATCGCCCAACAGTGCATCGAGGCTGCGTTCGAAGTCTTCAGGCTTGAGGCTAATACTGCCGCCGAACACGCCGTCATCCAGCACTTTCAGCCCGGCATCGAGACGTTTGAGACTGTCGTGGTACTGGCCGGCCCAGCTTTGCAGATCGCTCGGCAGACGCGCTTCGAGCAGACCTGCCGTTTTGACAAGCTGTTCGCGGGCGTCGCCAATCCGCCCGCGCAGGTCGCGTAGCTGCAAACGACTCTGCAAAGTGAATTGGCCCGAGACCACCGAAGCCTGACCGACGGCGGCGAGGCGGCCCACACGCTCGATCAGATCCGGTGCGTGCTGCGTGGAGATCTGCGTCAGCAGATAGGTTTCCAGCCATGGCGCCAGCGTCAGGCGGTTGTCCATGACGATCTGCTCACGCAAGGCTTGCAGGGCGCTGAGGGCGTTGGTGAAACGATCGTAACCGTCCGGCCACCAGCCGACGCTGCTCAGGCTTTTCGAATCCAGACCGCCGAGCGCGGTTTGCAGGGCTTGATAGCGAGCGAAAGTTTCGCCTTCGGCACCTTCATTTTTCAGCGCGTTACCCAAATCACTGGTGGCTTGCTGGACGGCTGGTTGCACCGCGTCAAACGCCGCCATGGCGGCGAGGGTAGCCGGGGTCGGCTGGCGATTGGTTTCGGTGGCGCGCCAACGGGCGGCGCGGTCACGCTGGGCGGCAAGCAGGTTGTCCAGCGCATCGAGGCTGAGCAACTGGCGCACGCCTGCACGCTCGCCGGAAATCAGATTGAGCTTGTTGCGATAGTCCTGGCCAATCATCAACAGGCTGCCGGCCAACGGCAGAATGAACAGCAGAAACAACAACTGGAATTTACGCGCGAATCCAAACCGCCCCAGCAATTTGATCCCCGGTGACAAGAAAGCCTGCATGCCTCATGACTCCTCTGGACACCACGCACCATTGGCGTGCATCGCGCTCATTCCGATCGCGACCTGTGCCCTCTAAAAGGCCTCGAAAGTTCACTCTCGCCCGCTCTGTAGGCCGGCTCTGTAGCGAAACTTCCCATTCTCGGTGACCTTTGTAAGGCCGCCGCGTTCGAGGGGAGAAGCAAGGCAAGATTCAGACCATGGCGTTGCGCTATCACCCTTTCCCCTGTAGGAGCTGCCGAAGGCTGCGATCTTTGATCTTGTTTTTAAGGAGCAAGATCAAAAGATCGCAGCCTTCGGCAGCTCCTACAGAGATTGGTCTGTTATTCGGTTGGTTAGTTAGCTGGCTAAGGGGATGGCGCTGGCGCACCGAAAAATGGCACATTGACGCACCTGCCTGCGTGCATCCATCTGCTGTACGGAAACCTTCATGGCTATCAGCAACGCTCAGACCGCCGCTGCCTCGGCGCCCGCTGCTCCGCAAAGCAGCCCACTGGTGATGCGTATCATCGGCGCGGTGGCGCTGGCGCATTTGATCAACGACCTGATTCAGTCGGTGCTGCCGTCGATTTATCCGATGCTCAAAGCCAATTATGGCCTGACGTTTACTCAGGTCGGCCTGATCACGCTGACCTTCCAGTTGACCGCGTCGCTGTTGCAGCCGTGGGTCGGTTATCACACTGACCGCCATCCGAAACCGTGGCTGTTGCCGGCGGGTTCGATCTGCACGCTGATTGGCATCGTGATGATGTCGGTGGTCGGCTGTTTTCCATTGATTCTGCTGGCGGCGGCGCTGATCGGTATTGGCTCCTCGACCTTTCATCCCGAGGCTTCGCGGATCGCGCGTTTGGCCTCCGGCGGACGCTTCGGTCTGGCGCAATCGACCTTCCAGGTCGGTGGTAACGCCGGTTCCGCGTTCGGTCCGTTGCTGGCGGCGGCGATCATCATTCCATTCGGTCAGGGCAACGTGGCGTGGTTTGGTTTATTCGCGGTGTTTGCGCTGTTCGTGCTGTATCGCATCAGCCGCTGGTACGCCCATCACCTGAACCTGTTCAAACTCAAGGCCGGTCAGGCGGCGACTCACGGGCTGTCGAAGGGCAGGGTGATCAGTGCGCTGGTGGTGCTCGGTCTGCTGGTGTTCTCCAAGTATTTCTACATGGCCAGCCTCACCAGTTACTTCACCTTCTACCTGATCGAGAAATTCGACCTGTCGGTGGCCAGTTCGCAACTGCACCTGTTCCTGTTTCTCGGTGCAGTGGCGGCGGGGACGTTCTTCGGCGGGCCGATCGGCGACAAGATCGGGCGTAAGGCGGTGATCTGGTTTTCGATCCTCGGTGTGGCGCCATTCACCTTGCTGATGCCGCACGTCGATCTGTTCTGGACCACTGTCCTCAGCGTGGTGATCGGCTTCATCCTCGCCTCGGCGTTCTCGGCGATCGTGGTTTACGCGCAGGAACTGGTGCCGGGCAATGTCGGGATGATTGCCGGAGTGTTCTTCGGTTTAATGTTTGGTTTCGGCGGGATTGGTGCGGCGCTGCTGGGGCACTTGGCGGATGTGCACGGGATTGAGTACGTGTACTTCCTGTGTTCGTTTTTGCCGTTGTTTGGCGTGCTGGCGATCTTCCTGCCGCGCACCAAAAAGGCCTGACCTACACAATTCCAACTGTGGGAGCGGGCTTGCTCGCGAATGCGGTATATCAGTCGATATTAATGTGGCTGACCCACCGCATTCGCGAGCAAGCCCGCTCCAACAGGGGGATTGGTGGTGTTGCAAACAAATCTGTCAGGCACAAAAAAGCCGCGTATCAAACGCGGCTTTTTCTTGGGCGTGTCGCTTACACGTTGAAGCGGAAGTGCATCACGTCGCCGTCTTTGACGATGTAGTCCTTGCCTTCCAGGCGCCATTTACCGGCTTCCTTGGTACCGGCTTCGCCCTTGTACTGGATGAAGTCGTTGTAGGCGATGACTTCGGCGCGGATGAAGCCTTTTTCGAAGTCGGTGTGGATCACGCCGGCGGCTTGTGGTGCGGTGGCACCGACTTTGACGGTCCAGGCGCGGACTTCTTCGACACCGGCGGTGAAGTAGGTCTGCAGGTGCAGCATTTCGTAGCCGGCGCGGATCACGCGGTTCAGGCCAGGCTCTTCCAGGCCCAGGGCCTCGAGGAACATGTCTTTCTCTTCGCCGTCGTCGAGCTCGGCGATTTCCGCTTCGATCTTGTTGCACACCGGAACAACCATGGCGCCTTCTTCTTCGGCGATGGCCTTGACCACGTCCAGGTGCGGGTTGTTCTCGAAACCGTCTTCAGCGACGTTGGCGATGTACATGACCGGTTTGGTGGTCAGCAGGTGGAAGCCCTTGATCACCGACTTTTCGTCAGCGCTCATGTTCTTCATCAGGCTGCGTGCAGGCTTGGCTTCGGTGAAGTGTGCGATCAGTTGCTCCAGCAGAGCCTTCTGAACCACGGCGTCCTTGTCACCGCCCTTGGCGTTGCGCGCGACTTTCTGCAGTTGCTTCTCGCAGCTGTCGAGGTCGGCGAAGATCAGTTCCAGGTCGATGATTTCGATGTCGCGCTTCGGATCGACGCTGTTGGAAACGTGGATCACGTTGTCGTCTTCGAAGCAGCGCACCACGTGAGCGATGGCGTCGGTTTCGCGGATGTTGGCCAGGAACTTGTTGCCCAGACCTTCACCTTTCGAGGCGCCGGCCACCAGGCCAGCAATGTCGACGAACTCCATGGTGGTCGGCAGGATGCGCTTCGGATTGACGATGGCCGCCAAGGCTTCCAGACGTGGATCCGGCATCGGCACGATGCCGCTGTTCGGCTCGATGGTGCAGAAGGGGAAGTTCTCGGCCGCGATACCGGATTTGGTCAGGGCGTTGAACAGGGTGGACTTGCCGACGTTAGGCAGGCCGACGATGCCGCAATTGAATCCCATGGTGTTTCCCCTCGGATTAGAGTCAGGCCTTCTGGCTGTGCAGGTTTTTCATCGCGCGGTTCCATTCACCGGCGAGGATATCCGGCAGCACGCCGAGGGCAAAGTCGATGCTGGCATCGAGTTTTTCCTGTTCGGCGCGTGGCGCACGACCCAGGACGAAATTTGAAACCATACTGGCGACGCCCGGGTGGCCGATGCCAAGCCGCAGGCGGTAGAAAGTATTCTGATTGCCCAGTTGCGCGATGATGTCGCGCAACCCGTTGTGACCGCCGTGGCCGCCGCCCTGCTTGAGCTTGGCGACGCCCGGAGGCAGGTCGAGTTCGTCGTGCGCCACCAGGATTTCTTCAGGCTTGATGCGGAAGAAACCGGCGAGTGCCGCCACGGCCTGGCCGCTGCGGTTCATGTAGGTGGTGGGAATCAGCAGACGAACATCCTGACCCTGATGCGAGTAGCGCCCGGTCAGGCCGAAATATTTGCGATCGGCCACAAGGCTCACACCTTGCGCGGCAGCGATGCGCTCAACAAAAAGGGCCCCTGCGTTATGCCGGGTCTGTTCGTATTCGGCGCCTGGATTACCCAGGCCAACGATCAGTTTGATGGCAGTCACGATAGGGGCCCTTCCTTGGAGTGGTGGCTAACATCGCCGCGATCAGTGAAGGCGGCGAAAGTGGACGAAAATTGCTCATTTACCATGAATGTAAACTCCGCGTTCTCGCCCGCTTTCTCGCTACGTTCCAGTCCGCGATGTTTCACTCACTCCGACGAACAGAGTGAAATTACTCTGCTGCGCCTTCTTCGGTAGCTTCTGGAGCAACACGTGGAGCGTGGACGTTGGCTACTGCCTTGTCATCGCCGTGTGCCAGAGCAACGAACTCGACACCTTTAGGAGCTTTGAGGTCCGACAGGTGAACGATGGTGCCGATTTCAGCGTTAGCCAGGTCGACTTCGATGAACTCAGGCAGGTCTTTTGGCAGGCAGGAAACTTCGATCTCGGCAACAACGTGCGAGATTTCGCCGCCTTTCTTCACTGGAGCAGCTTCGTTGATGAAGTGCACAGGAACGATAGCGGTCAGTTTCTGGCCAGCTACAACGCGTACGAAGTCAGCGTGCATCACGTGGCCTTTGGCCGGGTGACGTTGCAGAGCTTTGATGACGACGTTTTGTTTCTTGCCACCAACGTTCAGCTCGATGATGTGGCTGTAAGCCGCTTCGTTTTCGAGCAGTTTGGCAACTTCTTTGGCCAGCATGCTGATGGATTCAGGGGCTTTGTCGCCACCGTAAACAACAGCTGGAACCAGAGCGGCGAGACGACGCAGGCGGCGGCTCGCACCTTTCCCCAGGTCGGAACGCACTTCAGCATTCAGAGTAAAATCGTTCATTTTGTATCTCCAAAATAGCCATGACCGAGTGGCGTTTGCGACCAGCGCCAAACACGGTATGGGCAAAAAAGCCCCGCCCCGACAGGAATGCCGGGGCGGGGCGCTTTTCGTCAACGAGACATTTCGAGAAGGGCAGGGCCCTTAACGGAACATCGCGCTGATCGATTCTTCATTGCTGATGCGGCGAACCGCTTCGGCAACAACCGGTGCGATATCCAGTTGACGGATACGTGCACAGGCTTGTGCTGCAGCGGACAGCGGGATGGTGTTAGTCACCACCAGCTCGTCCAGCACGGAATTTTCGATATTCTCGATGGCCCGACCCGACAGCACAGGGTGTGTGCAGTAGGCAAAGACCTTGGCTGCGCCATGCTCTTTCAGGGCCTTGGCCGCGTGGCACAGAGTGCCGGCGGTATCGACCATGTCATCGACCAGAATGCAGGTACGCCCTTCGACATCACCGATGATATGCATCACTTCAGAGTGATTGGCTTTCTCACGGCGTTTGTCGATGATCCCGAGATCCACGCCCAGGGATTTGGCAACAGCCCGTGCACGCACGACGCCACCAATGTCCGGGGACACGATCATCAGGTTTTCGAAGCGCTGATCTTCAATGTCATC
This sequence comes from Pseudomonas sp. GW823-FHT01D03, assembly GCF_058798255.1. NCBI lineage: Bacteria > Pseudomonadati > Pseudomonadota > Gammaproteobacteria > Pseudomonadales > Pseudomonadaceae > Pseudomonas > Pseudomonas sp. GW823-FHT01D03. Next base: position 5,090,007 of record NZ_JBXAKK010000001.1, on the reverse strand, counting down.
CACCAGAACCGGGGAGCCGTAGATGTTATCTACCGGAATATCGAAGAAGCCCTGAATCTGGTCAGCATGCAGATCAACCGTGAGAACACGGTCGATGCCGACTACGGTGAGCATGTCAGCAACGACTTTCGCGCTGATAGCCACACGTGCGGAACGCGGACGGCGATCCTGACGGGCATAACCAAAATAAGGAATAACAGCAGTAATACGAGTAGCCGAGGAGCGGCGGAAGGCATCAGCCATCACTACCAGTTCCATCAGGTTATCGTTGGTCGGAGCGCAAGTCGGCTGAATAATGAAAACGTCTTTACCGCGAACGTTTTCATTGATCTCGGCAGTAATTTCGCCGTCGGAGAATTTGCCGACAGAGATGTCACCGAGAGGGATATGCAGCTGACGTACAACACGCCGAGCCAGATCGGGGTTAGCATTCCCCGTAAAGACCATCATCTTGGACACGCGCAGTACCTAGAGGCTGAGGGTAACCTGGATGAGTATAGAAAATGGCAGGGGCGGCTGGATTCGAACCAACGCATGGCAGGATCAAAACCTGCTGCCTTACCGCTTGGCGACGCCCCTGTATCTGTTGCTTCAAGTGCCTGGCACTTGATTCCTTTTAGAGCAGACTTTGCAGCTTGCGATGCAACATCGAAACGTTGCTTCCTTTCGCTACAAACCCTGTAAGGGTCTCTGTCAGAAGGGCCGAGACTTTATCAGCTTCAGCTTTGCTTGGGAAGCCCCCAAACACACAACTTCCAGTTCCGGTGAGTTTTGCTTCGGTAAATTTACCTAACAAATCCAATGCGTTACGTACTTCTGGATAACGCCTTGCAACCACCGGCAAGCAGTCATTTCGACTGTTTCCCTCGGGAACGGGGCGCACTTTAATGGGCGGCGTGTTACGTGTCAACAAAGGATCGGAAAAAATTTCTGCCGTACTTACAGAGACTTGCGGCACGAGCACCAGATACCACGGTTCTTCGGGCTCGACCGGGGTCAGTTTCTCGCCCACGCCTTCGGCAAATGCCGCGTGACCACGGACGAAAACCGGCACGTCGGCGCCGAGCGACAGGCCCAGTGCGGCGAGGCGATCTTCATCCCAGCCCAGTTGCCACAAGTGATTGAGGCCGAGCAGGGTGGTCGCCGCGTTGGAGCTGCCGCCACCGATGCCGCCGCCCATGGGCAGCACCTTGTCGATCCAGATGTCGATGCCGAGTGTGCAGCCGGACTGTTGCTGCAGCATTTTTGCCGCACGCACGATCAGGTTGCTGTCGTGGGGCACACCAGCGAATTCGGTGTGCAGCTGAATCACGCCATCATCGCGCACGGCGAAGGTGATTTCGTCGCCGTAATCGACAAACTGAAACAGCGTCTGCAGTTCGTGGTAGCCATCTGCGCGGCGCCCGAGAATGTGCAGCATCAGGTTGAGCTTGGCCGGCGACGGCAGCGTAAGACGTGGAGCGGTCATGCTTTATTGCCCCAATTTACGCGGTTGCCAGGTCTTGATCACCAGCGTTACGTCCAGATCGGTGCCGTGCAGCTTGATCCGCTCGGGCAGCCAGTAACCATTTTGCTCGGCGTAGCTGAGGTACTCGACCTTCCAGCCGTCCTGTTCCAGATTGGCCAGGCGACTGTCGTTATCGAGGGTCAGACGACTTTTGCTGCTGGGTGCCGGCAGGCCACGGACCCACCAGGCCAGATTCGACACCGGCAGCTTCCAGCCGAGTTGCTCTTCGAGCAGCGCTTCCGGCGACTCGGAGTCATAGCGGCCCTGATTGGCGACTTCCAGCGAGACCTTGCCCGGGCGCCCGGTCAGACGCGCCGCGCCACGACCCAGCGGGCCGGACAGGCGAATGTCGTAGTAGTCCTGGCGTTGCAGCCAGAACAGCGTGCCGCTGCCGGAATCTTTCGGTGCACGGATGCCGATCTTGCCGTCGATCTGCCAGCCGTCGAGGCCGGTCAGCTGTTGTTTGTTCGCGGCCCACTGAGCCGGACTGCCGTGGCCCTCGACCGATTCGCGAGCGCCGAAGCCCGCGCAACCGGCGAGCAGGGCGATGAAACTGAAAACAATAACGTGGCGCAAAAACATGAGTTAAAGAGTCTCGGATCCGGTCAGGCGCTTGATGGTGCTGCGCAGGATGGTGCTGTCGGGCTGATCTTTGAGGTACTTGCCCCAGACTTGTTTGGCTTCGCGCTGATTGCCCTTGACCCACAGGACTTCGCCCAAGTGCGCGGCGACTTCGTGGTCCGGGAAACGCTCGAGGGCCTGACGCAGGTATTTCTCGGCGTCGTCCAGATTGCCCATGCGGTAATTCACCCAACCGAGGCTGTCGAGTACCGCCGGGTCTTCCGGATTGATCTGGTGCGCCTGTTCGATCAGGGTCTTGGCTTCAGCGTAACGGGTAGTGCGATCGGACAGGGTGTAGCCCAGCGCATTGAGCGCCATGGCGTTGTCCGGGTCGCGCTTGATGATCAGGCGCAGGTCTTTTTCCATCTGCGCCAGGTCATTGCGTTTTTCCGCCTGCATCGCGCGGGTATAGAGCAGATTCAGATCGTCCGGGTATTGCTGCAAGGCTTTATCCAGCGTTTTCCAGGCCTTGTCGTCCTGTTTGTTGGCCGACAGGGTTTCGGATTCGATCAGATACAGCTGGATCGCATAATCCGGCTGGGCATCGCGCTCGGCGGCCAGTTTGCTCTGGGCTTCGGCGGTCTTGCCGTTGTTCATCAGAATATCGGCCTGACGCAGTTGCGCCGGCAGGTAGTCGTTGCCCGGGCCGACCTGCGCGTATTCGATCAGCGCGCCCTGCGGGTCGTTGCGCTCTTCAGCGATGCGACCGAGGTTCAGATGCGCCGAATCGACATGGCTTTCACGGGCGATCAGGTCTTCCAGATAACCCTTGGCCTCGTCCCAGGCCTTGGCCTCCAGGCACACCAGCGCCAGCGAGTAACGCAGTTCATCGTCTTCCGGATATTGCTGGACGAGGGTGGAAAACTCGACCTTGGCGTCTTCCATCCGGTCCTGTTCGACCAGCGTGCGCGCATAGGTCAGGCGCAGGCGTTTGTCGTCCGGGTATTTCTTGATGCTTTTCTGCAACAGCGGCAGGGCTTCGTCGCCACGATTCATGGTTTGCAGCAGGCGTGCACGCAGCAGGATCGGAGCAATCTCGCCTTCTTCCGGCGGGTTGTCTTCGAGCAGAGTCAGTGCGGCTTTATTGTCGCCGTCCTGTTGCAGCAGCAGGGCCTTGCCGAAAATCAGCTGGCTGTTTTTCGGGTGGCGCTGCAGCAGGTGGTCGAAGCTTTTCATCAGGCCGTTGCGGGTTTCCTGATCGGTATCGGCGGCCGACAGCGCGAGGAAGTCGAAATGGGTGTCGCCCTTGCCCTGCAGGACTTTCTCCATGTAGACCATGGAGTCGTCATAACGCCCGGCGCGCGCCAGTTGCACGGCGGCGGCGCGCTGCGCTTCGAGGTCGTCCGGAGCGTTTCTCGCCCAGATCAGCGCAGTATCCAGCGCAGGCTGGTCGGCACCGAGGTATTCGGCGATGCGGAACGCGCGCTCGGAAACCCCCGGGTCCTGGGTATTGATTGCCTGGGTCACGTAGTTGTCCAGGGCAATGTCGAAACGATTGCGCTGGCCAGCCAGTTCGGCGCTCAACAGGCTGAAAACGGTTTCCTCGCTGAACGAGCTGTAGACCTTGGGTTTTTCAGGTGTGGACGCGGTGTCTTCGACCGGCGGGGTAGCGTCCGGCGAAACGGGGGCCATGGCCTGGCAGCCGCTGAGGAAGACAAAAGCGAGGAGCAACGCGGAAGATCTATTCATATAGGAAGAGGACGACTAACCTGCGGTCGGATCATCATGACACAAGCCTTCGGCCAAACATAACCGAGTCTCGAATGTGGCCTTTATAGTGGCCGACAATTGGGACAATAGTCAGCGGTAGTTGTTCTGAATCTGACGAAGTAGGACAATTGCCGGCTTCACGTCACCATCAGCGACCTTGAATGGCCTTCCTTGCACTCGGTATTAACCACAAGACTGCTTCAGTAGACGTCCGCGAGCGCGTGGCCTTTACCCCTGAGCAGCTGGTTGAGGCCTTGCAGCAGCTCTGCCGACTCACCGACAGCCGCGAAGCTGCGATCCTCTCCACCTGCAATCGCAGTGAGCTTTATATAGAACAGGATCAGCTGTCTGCTGATCTGGTTCTGCGCTGGCTGGCCGATTATCACCATTTAAGCCTCGATGAGCTGCGCGCGAGTGCTTATGTGCATGAAGATGATGCGGCAGTTCGTCACATGATGCGCGTCGCCTCCGGGCTCGACTCGCTGGTGCTGGGCGAACCGCAGATTCTCGGTCAGATGAAATCGGCCTACGCCGTAGCGCGTGAAGCCGGGACCATCGGCCCGCTGCTGGGGCGGCTGTTTCAAGCGACGTTCAATGCCGCCAAGCAAGTGCGCACCGACACTGCCATCGGCGAAAACCCGGTGTCCGTAGCGTTTGCCGCCGTCAGCCTGGCCAAACAGATTTTCAGCGACCTGCAACGCAGCCAGGCCCTGCTGATCGGTGCCGGCGAGACCATCACTCTGGTCGCCCGCCATTTGCATGAACTGGGGGTCAAGCGCATCGTGGTTGCCAACCGTACGCTGGAACGTGCCAGCCTGCTGGCCGAGCAGTTCGGTGCCCACGCGGTGCTACTCTCGGACATCCCGGCGGAACTGGTGCGCAGCGATATCGTGATCAGTTCGACCGCCAGCCAGTTGCCGATTCTCGGCAAGGGCGCGGTCGAAAGTGCGCTGAAGCAGCGCAAGCACAAGCCGATCTTCATGGTCGACATCGCCGTACCGCGCGACATCGAGCCGGAAGTCGGCGAACTCGACGACGTTTACCTCTACAGCGTGGATGATCTGCACGAAGTGGTCGCCGAGAACCTCAAGAGTCGTCAGGGTGCAGCCCAGGCGGCGGAAGAGATGGTCTCGGTCGGCGCCGACGATTTCATGGTACGCCTGCGTGAGCTGGCGGCGGTCGATGTGCTCAAGGCCTATCGGCAACAGAGCGAACGCCTGCGCGACGAGGAGCTGCAAAAAGCCCTGCGTCTGCTGGCCAACGGCGGCAACGCCGAAGACGTGCTCGGGCAACTGGCCCGGGGCCTGACCAACAAACTGCTGCATGCTCCAAGCGTGCAGCTGAAAAAGCTTTCTGCCGAAGGCCGCCTCGATGCGCTGGCCATGGCCCAGGAACTCTTTGCCCTCGAGGGCTCACCGGATAGTTTTTCGGATAAAAAACCGCAATGAAAGCGTCACTGCTCAACAAGCTGGACACCCTCCAGGACCGTTTCGAGGAACTGACCGCGCTGCTCGGCGACGGCGAAGTCATTGCCGATCAGGCCAAATTCCGCGCTTATTCCAAGGAATACGCCGAACTTGAGCCGGTGGTACAAGGCTATAAAAAGCTGCTCGGCGTACAAAGTGATCTTGAAGGCGCCCAGGCGCTGCTCAAGGACAGCGACCCGGACATGCGTGAAATGGCCGTGGAAGAAGTCCGCGAAGCCAAGGAATTGCTGATCAGGCTGGAAGATGATCTGCAGCGCATGTTGCTGCCCAAGGATCCCAATGACGGTCGTAACGTCTTTCTCGAAATTCGCGCCGGTACCGGTGGCGACGAGGCGGCGATCTTCTCTGGCGATCTGTTTCGCATGTACTCGCGTTACGCCGAACGACGTGGCTGGCGCGTGGAGATCCTTTCGGAAAACGAAGGCGAGCACGGTGGCTATAAAGAAGTCATCGCCCGCATTGAAGGCGACAACGTTTACGGCAAGCTGAAGTTCGAATCCGGCGCGCACCGCGTACAGCGTGTACCCGCTACCGAATCTCAGGGCCGTATCCACACCTCGGCCTGCACCGTGGCGGTGTTGCCCGAGCCGGACGAGCGCGAAGCCATCGAGATCAACCCGGCGGATCTGCGTGTCGACACTTACCGTTCCTCCGGGGCCGGTGGTCAGCACGTCAACACCACTGACTCGGCGATCCGCATCACGCACATTCCGACCGGCACCGTCGTCGAGTGTCAGGAAGAGCGTTCCCAGCACAAGAACCGCGCGCGGGCGATGGCCTGGCTGTCGGCCAAGCTCAACGATCAGCAAACCGCAGCGGCGGCGAATGCCATCGCAAGCGAGCGTAAGTTGCTCGTGGGTTCCGGTGACCGTTCCGAGCGCATTCGCACGTACAACTTTGCCCAGGGCCGGGTCACTGACCATCGCGTCAACCTGACCCTGTACTCCCTAGATGAAATCCTCGCCGGTGGCGTTGAAGCGGTGATCGAGCCATTGCTGGCCGAATACCAGGCCGACCAACTTGCAGCGATAGGTGAATAAATGACCATCATTGCCAGTCTGTTGCGCGCTGCCGAATTGCCGGACTCGCCCACGGCGCGCCTGGATGCCGAATTGCTCCTGGCGGCGGCACTGGGCAAATCGCGCAGCTTCCTGCACACCTGGCCCGAGCGCATCGTACCCAGCGAAGCGGTGCTGATTTTTAACGAGTACCTGCAACGGCGTCGAAGTGGCGAGCCGGTGGCCTACATCCTCGGTCAGCAGGGGTTCTGGAAGCTCGATCTGGAAGTCGCGCCGCACACGCTGATCCCGCGCCCGGACACCGAGTTGCTGGTCGAGGCCGCGCTGGAACTGCTGGCGGCAACGCCGGCGAAGGTTCTCGATCTGGGCACCGGCAGCGGCGCGATTGCGTTGGCCCTGGCCAGCGAGCGTCCGGCGTGGAAAGTCACGGCGGTGGATCGCGTGCTGGAAGCCGTGGCCCTGGCCGAACGCAACCGCCAGCGCTTGAACCTGAACAACGCCACGGTGCTGAGCAGCCACTGGTTCAGTGCTCTTGAAGGTCAGCGCTTCAATCTGATCATCAGCAACCCGCCGTACATCGCCGCCGCCGACCCGCACCTGGTCGAGGGCGACGTGCGCTTCGAACCGGCCAGTGCGCTGGTGGCCGGTGTCGACGGGCTCGACGATCTGCGCCTGATCGTTGCCCAGGCCCCGGATCATCTGGAAGCCGGCGGCTGGCTGATGCTCGAACACGGCTATGATCAAGCCGAAGCCGTGCGTGATCTGTTGCTCACCCGTGGTTTTGAAGAAGTCCACAGCCGCATCGATCTGGGCGGCCATCAACGGATCAGCCTGGGGCGCCTGCCGTGCTGAATGATCAGGAATTGCTGCGCTACAGCCGGCAGATTCTGCTGCAACACATCGATATTGATGGGCAACTGAAGCTCAAAGACAGCCGCGTGCTGATCGTCGGCCTCGGCGGTCTCGGTGCGCCGGTGGCGCTTTATCTGGCGGCGGCGGGTGTCGGTGAGTTGCATCTGGCGGATTTCGACACGGTCGACCTGACCAACCTGCAACGCCAGATCATTCATGACACCGACAGCGTCGGCATGAGCAAGGTCGACTCGGCGCTCAAGCGCCTGGGCGCGATCAATCCCGAGATTCAACTGATTGCCAATCGTCAGGCGCTGGACGAGGACTCCCTTGTCGCCGCCGTGTCGGCGGTGGATCTGGTGCTCGACTGTTCCGATAACTTCTCCACTCGCGAGGCGGTCAACGCCGCGTGTGTGGCAGCGCGCAAACCGCTGGTCAGCGGCGCGGCGATTCGTCTGGAAGGGCAGTTGTCGGTGTTCGACCCGCGCCGTCCGGAAAGTCCGTGCTACCACTGCCTGTACGGGCATGGCAGCGAAGCCGAACTGACGTGCAGCGAAGCCGGTGTGGTCGGGCCGCTGGTGGGGCTGGTCGGCAGCCTGCAGGCGCTTGAAGCGTTGAAAGTGCTGGTCGGTTTTGGTGAACCACTGGTGGGGCGTCTGCTGTTGATCGATGCGCTGGGTTCGCGCTTCCGTGAGCTGCGGGTCAAGCGCGATCCGGGCTGCAGCGTCTGTGGTTCGCAGCATGCGTGAGGCACCGATCGCGGTGTTCGACTCCGGGGTCGGCGGCTTGTCGGTACTGGCTGAAATCCAGCGTTTGCTGCCTCAGGAATCACTGCTGTATTTCGCCGATTGCGGGCACATTCCCTACGGCGAGAAAACCCCGGAGTTCATCCGTCAGCGCTGCAACGTGATGGCCAGGTTTTTCCGCGAGCAGGGCGCCAAGGCCCTGGTGATCGCCTGCAACACCGCGACGGTGGCCGCTGTCGCCGATCTGCGCCGGGATTTCCCCCAGTGGCCGATTGTCGGCATGGAGCCGGCGGTCAAACCCGCCGCCGCCGCGACCCGCAGTGGTGTGGTGGGCGTGCTCGCTACCACCGGCACCTTGCAGAGCGCCAAGTTCGCTGCGTTGCTCGACCGTTTCGCCACCGATGTGCGGGTCATTACCCAGCCGTGTCCCGGACTGGTCGAGCTGATCGAAAGCGGCGATCTGCACAGCGCCGAGTTGCGCACATTGCTGCAGCACTATGTCGAGCCGCTGCTGGCCAACGGTTGCGACACAATCATCCTCGGCTGCACCCACTATCCGTTTCTCAAGCCGCTGCTCAAGACCATGCTCCCCGAGAGCATCAGTCTGATCGACACTGGCGCAGCCGTAGCGCGGCAACTGCAACGGTTGCTGGCTGAACGTGACCTGCTGGCCGATGGCCCGAACCGTCCGGTCAGATTCTGGACCAGTGCCGACCCCGAGTTCTTCCGCAGAACCCTGCCCCTGCTGGGGCAAGTTGTCGGCAACGTCGAAAAATTCAACTTGTAAAAAAAATGTGAAATAACTAAAAAAACAGCTGAACTTCTAATCACGCGCTAGCTTCTATAGCGATGAGTTATCTAGAAAACCAAACGATCGTTCCGGAAAAGGAAGTTTCAAAGTGAAGCGACTATTCTGCTTGGCCGCGATTGCGGCTGCACTGATGGGGCAAAGTATTACCGCACAAGCGGCAGGCGTTGAGTTTGCAGTGGGTGCGACCAGCGATTCGACCATGACTTATCGTCTGGGCATGAATTTCGATTGGGACAAGAGCTGGCTGCAAAGTGACGTCGGTCGCCTGACCGGTTACTGGAGCGGCGCTTACACTTACTGGGAAGGTGACAAGACTTCCAGCAACAACAGCCTGTCGTTCTCGCCGGTATTCGTTTACGAGTTTGCCGGTCAGTCGGTCAAGCCGTATGTTGAAGCGGGTATTGGTGTGGCAGCGTTCTCCAACACCAAGTATGAAAGCAACAACATTGGCGGCTCTTTCCAGTTCGAAGACCGTATCGGTTTTGGTCTGCGCTTCAATGGCGGGCATGAAGTGGGGATTCGTGCGACGCACTATTCCAACGCCGGTCTGGCCAGCAGCAACGACGGTGTAGAAAGCTACGCGCTGCATTACACGATGCCGCTGTAAGCGCTACACATAACCTCTGTAGGAGTGAGCCTGCTCGCGATTGCGGAGTGTCAGCCAACATTTGTTTGACTGGTACTCCGCAATCGCGAGCAGGCTCACTCCTACATTTGTTTCAGCGGTGTTTTTCGGAATCAACAGTAGGCAGTGGCAATGCCTTTGCGTTCTTCAATGCACTCCGGTGCACCCATCTCGAATTCGCGACAGATCAGCGGACGTTTCTCATAGATCGTGCACATCATGCTGTCGCGATCCAGCGCCGCGCACCAGCCGTCGTCCAGACGCAGCATCACTTCACCACCCCACTCATCAGTATCGATAAAGCGCTCAGGCACGCCGGTGTCGGTGATCAGCATCACTTCGAGCTGGCAACAGCACGCTGCGCAGGTCGAACACGTGACCGCTGGCTCGGTGATTTGCTGGTGGGGAATGGTTTTCATGCTGCGCAGTGTAAGGCAGCCGCCGGTTATCGTGTGAAAGGTCTGACAGACGCTCAGTGGGCCAGCCGCCGAGCCATCGCATGCAACAACGGAAACAGCAGCGCCCACAGCAGGCCAATGCCGATCAGAGTCGGCACTTCACCGTAAGGAAATCGCACCCCGGCCAGCTGTCCGCCGCCGTAATAGGACACGGCGCCGCCCACGGCACCGAGTCCGCTGGCCAGCCACCACGGGCGGGCGCTCCATTGCAGGCAGTGACGTAGCGTGGTGGCGAGCAAGGCCCAGAGCAGCATCAGCCACAGCGGAATCAGTGGTGACTGATCCTGGAATTCGAACACCCCTGCAGCGCGCAACAGACTGTCTACGGCTGTGCCGACAAGCACCACGCTGAGGATCAAACGGCCTTCCGCCGCCCAACTGCTGATCCAGCCCAGATGAATCACCAGCACCGCCAGCGCCAGCAGCAGCCACAGACTGTCGCCGCCGATGACACACGCCAGCCAGCCGACCTGGAACAGCACGGCATTGGTCAGCCGCTCAAGCATCGAAGCGTCCGAGCAACGGCGCCGGCATGGCCGCCGGTTTGGCCAGCAGCAATTGCGCAGTGCCGATGGTGCGCTCCAGAAACCCGCCCTCGCAGTAGCACAGGTAAAACTCCCACAGTCGCAGGAAGTAATCGTCATAACCCAACTCACTCAAGCGGCCATGGGCACGGCGAAAGTTTTCGTGCCACAGGCGTAGGGTTCGGGCGTAGTGCAGACCGAAGTCTTCCATGTGCAGCAGGTTCATGTCTGTTTCGTGGCTGACCACTTCAAGCATTTTCTGCACGCTGGGCAGGGCGCCGCCAGGGAAGATGTAGCGCTGGATGAAATCGACGCCGCGCTTGGCCTGCTCGTAGCGCTGCTCGCGAATGGTGATCGCCTGCAACAGCATCAGGCCGTTGCTCTTGAGCAGGTGCGCGCACTGTTTGAAGTAGGTCGGCAGGAAGCGATGGCCGACCGCTTCGATCATCTCGATCGACACCAGTTTGTCGTATTCGCCGGTGAGGTCGCGGTAGTCCGTGAGCAGCAGCGTTACCCGATCCTGCAAGCCCAGAGCTTCAATGCGCTTGGCGGTAAACGCATACTGCTCTTTCGACAGCGTTGTGGTGGTGACACGGCAACCGTAATGCTGCGCGGCGTAGAGCGCCATGCTGCCCCAGCCGGTGCCGATCTCCAGCAAATGGTCTTCGGGTTTGAGTGCGAGCTTCTGGCAGATCCGTTCCAGCTTGTTCAACTGGGCCTGTTCCAGGCTGTCTTCCGGGCTGAGGAACTGCGCGGCCGAATACATCATGGTCGGGTCGAGAAACTGTTCGAACAGGTCGTTGCCGAGGTCATAGTGCGCGGCGATGTTTTTCTGCGAGCCCTTGCGCGTGTTGCGGTTGAGCCAGTGCAGGCCTTGCACCAGCGGCCGGCTGAGGCGAGCCAGGCCGCGCTCCATGGCGTCGAGTACGTCGAGGTTGCTGACGAACACTCGCACGACCGCCGTCAGGTCCGGCGAACTCCAGTAACCGTGGATAAACGCTTCGCCGGCACCGATCGATCCGTTGCCGGCGACCATGCCCCACACCGCCGCGTCCTGCACATGGATTTCGCCGAGCAGGTGGCTGCCCGGCGTACCGAACATCAGGCGTTCGCCATCCTCGACCACCAGCAATTGCCCGTTTTTGAGTTGGCTCAGTTGCCGCAATACACCGCGGCGCAGCAGCGAGCCGGTCAAGCCGTTGGTGCTGAAGCGACTGACAGACAGGCTAGAGGATTTCATGGCGGTGCTCCTTGGGAGGCACGGTGGCGGTTTGGAAGCTGCCGTCGGCAGCCTGATGAGCAAAAATCGGGGCGCGTTTGAGCAACAGGCGCAGGGCTTGCCAATAGATCGCCAGACAGGTTTTCGCGGTCATCCACGGAAAACGTCGCAAGTAGCGGTGCAGGCTATGGCGGCTCAGATTTTCCCGCTGCAGATTGAGTGTGGCGTCGAACAGCTTGTGCTCACCCTGCCAGTCGGCCATATGCACGCCGAGGGTTTGCGCGGCCGGGCTGAAACTCATGCGGTACTCAAGATCACGCGGCAGAAACGGCGAGACATGAAAGGCCTTGGCCACCGCGAAATGCTGATGAAAGTCATGCAGACTGGTCGGTGCACTGGCCGGCAACACGTAGTGATAACGCTCGCGCCATGGCGTGTTGGTCACTTCGCAGAGGATCGCCGCCAGTTGCCCGTCAGCCTCGTGGCAATAAAAGAAGCTCACCGGATTGAATGCCAGACCCCAACTGCGCGGTTGAGTCAGCAGGCAGATCGAACCTTGCGGTTGGTGGCCGATGGCGGCGCCGACCTGCTGTCGCACCGCGTCGATCAGGCGCATGCCGCTGCCGGTGAAGGTTTTCAGGTAATCGGTTTCGCGAAATGAAAAGGGTGCGAAGCGGCTGCGACTGGCAAACCGCGACAGCCCGAACACGGCATCCTGTTCGGCCAGATCGAGGTACAACAGGCCGATCCGGTAACGGAATTCGTGGCGTCTTGGCGAAAACCGCCGATGGCCGATCCAGCCACTGTACAGGGCGCTGTTCATAAGCTTTCCCCGAATGCGGCGGCCACGCGCAACGCGCTGACCACACCGTCCTCATGAAAGCCGTTGGCCCAATAGGCGCCGCAATAGTGGGTGTGCTGCTGACCGTCGAGTTCGGCCCAGCGGTTCTGCGCCGCCACGGCCGCGAGGCTGAATTGCGGGTGGGCGTAGGTGTATTTGGCGAGCACCTTGAACGGGCTGATCCCGGCGCTCTGATTGAGGCTGACGCAGAACGTGGTGTCGCTCTGAATGCCCTGCAGGATATTCATGTCGTAAGTCACGGCTGCGTGGGTATGGCCGGCGCCGCTCAAGCGATAGTTCCAGCTGGCCCACGCCAGTTTGCGGGTCGGCAGCAGACGGGTATCGGTATGCAGCACGACTTCGTTATCGGCATAGGGCAGGGCGCCGAGGATCGAGCGTTCCGCCTGGCTTGGCGTGCCCAGCAATTGCAGGGCCTGGTCGCTGTGGCAGGCGAGCACGACTTTATCGAAGCGCTCGATGCCGGCCGGGCTGTGGATAACCACGCCGTGTTCGTCGCGATCGATGCGGGTCACCGGACAACTGAGGCGAATCTTGTCGCTGAACGCCGCGGTCAACGGCGCAATGTAGGCGCTGGAGCCACCCTCGATCACCTGCCATTGCGGGCGATCGCTGACCGACAGCAGTCCATGATTTTTGAAGAATCGCACGAAGAACTGCAGCGGAAAATTGAGCATTTCGGCCATTGGCATCGACCAGATCGCCGAGCCCATCGGCACGATGTAATGCAGGATGAAACGTTCGCCATAACCGCCAGCCTTGAGGTAATCGTCGAGCGTGGTGTCGGCGGCGATCCGCTGTTCGGCGAGGTCGCGCTGAGCTTCTTTATTGAAGCGCAGGATGTCGCGCAACATGCCCCAGAACCCCGGGGACAGCAGGTTGCTGCGTTGGGCGAAGAGGCTGTTGAGGTTGTTGCCGTTGTATTCCAGGCCGGAGTCCGGGTCGGTAACCGAGAAGCTCATTTCGGTCGGCTTGAACGACACGCCGAGCTGGCCGAGCAAACGAATGAAGTTCGGGTAGGTCCAGTCGTTGAACACGATAAAGCCGGTGTCCACCGCATATTCGCGGCCATCAACGGTGACTTGCACGGTGTGCGTGTGACCGCCGACCCAGTCGCTGGCCTCGAACACCGTGATGTCGTGTCGGCGATTGAGCAGGTGGGCGCAGGTCAGGCCGGCGATTCCGCTGCCGACAATGGCGATCTTCATATCGGGTCTCGCAGCGGTGGGTTGCTGCGCACCATGCGCTTGCCGATTGCCAGTTGCAGGCGCGCCGGCAGCTTCGACAATGGCCACAGCGCCGCCATGAACAGCGCCGGAAAGGCGATCTCCAGCGGACGATCCTTGAGTTTGGCGAAAATATGCCGTGCGGCTTTATCCACAGGCCAGCTCAACGGCATCGGGAAGTCGTTTTTGGCAGTCAGTGGCGTTTCGACAAAACCCGGGCTGATGATCGTGACATCGATGCCCTCGACGGCCAGATCGATCCGCAGCGATTCGAACAGATAGCGCAGCCCGGCCTTCGACGCGCCATAGGCTTCGGCCCGAGGCAGCGGCAGGTAGGTGACTGAGCTGGCCATGCCGATCAGATGCGGCGCTGTGCCTTTGCGCAGCAACGGCAGGGCCGCTTCAATGCAGTAACTGCTGGCGAGCAGGTTGGTGCGCACCACATGTTCGATGATCGAGGCATCGAACTGTCGCGCATCGACGTACTCGCAGGTGCCGGCATTGAGAATCACGCTGTCCAGCGAGCCCCAGGCCTGTTCGATCTGCTGGCCGATTTCGCGCACGGTCTGACTGTTGGTCAGGTCGCCGGGCACCACCAGCACCTGCCCCGGATAACGTTGCGACAGCACTTTGAGCGGTGCCACCTGACGCGAACTGACAGCCAGATGCGCGCCGCTTTTCAGAATGTCTTCAGCCAGTGCTGCGCCGATGCCACTGCTGGCACCGGTCAGCCAATACCGCCGTGGAGGTGTACGACTCATCCCATTCTCCTTTTCAACCAGGCGATCACCCGGCCCAATACGGGTAAATGTTCATACAGCATGGCCCCGGCATCGAAATAATCCCGGTGGCGATAAACCTTGTCGCGCCAGAGCAGGTGCGAACACCCGGCGACGCGAATCAATTGACCACCGGCCAGGCGCGGGTGGCGGTAACTCATGACCCAGCGCAGGTAACCTTCACCGTCAGCGATCTGGTCGAAGCCGTGGAAATCGAAGCGCAGTTCGCTGACGTTGGCGTACAGCTCGCTGAAGTAATGCTGCAGTTGCTTCAGCCCCTGTACTTCATGCAGTGGATCGGTGAAATGAATGTCATCGCTGTACAGCTCGCCCAGACGTTGCAAGTTGTCTTTGTTCAACTCGGCGAACTGGCGGGCGAAGCGGCGCAGGAATTCACTCATGGACTTCTTCCATAGACGAGCGCGACGGCAGGTTCTTGAAAGCCGCCAGCGCGCGTTCGCGCGAGGCCCCCAGATTGACGATCGGTGCCGGATAATCCGCGACGCCGAACAGTCCGCCGGCGCTGGCCGGGTTGTGTACTTCCTTCTTGTTCAAACCAGCCAGCTCAGGCAGCCAGTGCTTGATGAACAGGCCTTCGCTGTCGAATTTTTCCGATTGGCTGATCGGGTTGAAAATACGGAAGTACGGCGCCGAATCGGTGCCGGTCGAGGCGCTCCACTGCCAGCCGCCATTGTTCGCCGCCAGGTCGCCGTCGATCAGGTGGCGCATGAAAAAGCGCTCGCCTTCGCGCCAGTCGATCAACAGGTTTTTGGTCAGAAACATCGCCACCACCATCCGCAGACGGTTATGCATCCAGCCGGTTTCCAGCAGTTGGCGCATGGCTGCATCAATGATCGGCAAACCGGTGCGCGCCTCTTGCCAGGCGGCCAACTCGTCTGGCGCATCACGCCAGGCCAGGGCCTCGGTTTCCGGGCGAAACGCGCGGTGGCGCGAAACCCGTGGGTAGCCGACCAGAATGTGTTTGTAGAACTCGCGCCACAGCAGCTCGTTGATCCAGGTCACCGCGCCGACCTTGCCGCTGTCGAACTCGCCCTGATTGCTTTGCAGGGCCGCATGCAGGCATTGGCGCGGCGAGATCACTCCGGCGGCCAGATAGGCCGAGAGTTGACTGGTGCCGGGTTTGGCCGGGAAGTCGCGTTCGCTCTGGTAGTAGTCGATCTGTGCGTCGGCGAAGGTGTCGAGACGGCGCCGGGCTTCCTGTTCGCCGGCCGGCCACAGTGCGCGCAAAGACTCGCTCGGCGTTGCAAAACCGGCGACAGATGCCGGTACCGGATCGCTGTCGATGTTCAGCTTTGCCTGTTTGCCGGGCGTCTTGACCAGCGCCGGCATCGAGCGGTGCAGGCGTTCATAGCAGACCTTGCGGAACTGGCTGAACACCTGAAAGTAGGTTTCGGTTTTGGTCAGTACCGTGCCGGGTTTGAACAGCAGTTGATCAAGGTAGCTGTGAAAAGTAATGCCTTTGGCTTTCAGGGCCGCGGCGACTGCGGCATCGCGACGGCTTTCGTGGACGCCGTATTCTTCGTTGACGTGCACGGCCTCGATGTTCAGTTGCCGACACAGCTCAAGCAGCACCGCCGGGGCCTGATCCCAATGGTCGGCGGTACGCAGCAACAACGGGATGTTCAACGCGCCGAGACTGGTATTCAATTCGCGCAGGTTGCGCAACCAGAAGTCGATCTTGCACGCCGCGTCGTCATGTTCCAGCCATTGCTGCGGGCTCAACAGATACACGGCAACCGTCGGGCCGCGCGCAGCAGCGGCCGCGAGGGCGGTGTTGTCATGTTGGCGCAGGTCGCTGCGCAGCCAGATCAATTGCATCGCGGTTTCCATTAAATCAGCCCACGCTGAACCAGTTCCTGATGTGCCGAGAGCGGGTCTTCGGCCAGGATCAAATCAGCGATCTCAGGGGTTCTTGCGGACAACTCGGTCTGGTGGATGCATACCGTTGGTCCGACGAGCATTTTTGCAGTGCCGATGCCATTCAGCAGTTTTGGCAGTTGCGCCAGATTCATCGCCTTGCTGGAATACAGCAGCACTCCCCGCGCTTGCAGATGATCGACCGCCAGCGCCAGTTCTCCGGCCGGTAGCGGCCAGTCGAACACTTGCACCGGGCAGTCGGCGCTGCTGATCAGCCACGCGCATAGCCACAGGTGAGGTTCCAGTGCCAGGTCCGAGTGATTGATCAGCAACAACGGCGCAGCGTGTAACTGCCGATTGTTATGGTAGATGCGCGCGCCGAATTTGCTGCGTAACCAGGAATAAAAGAACACACGCTCCATCTGCGCGCCGAACTGGCCTTGCCAGCGCTGCTCGAGTTCGGCCAGCAGCGGCAGGAGCAATTGCTCGCACAGGGTGCGTGGCGGGTACAGGGCCATCGCCTGGTTGATGCTGTCGTCGAGGTTGCGCTCATTGAGCTGGATGACGGCGCCGAGCAAAGACTGGCGCTGCCGTTGCCAGTCGTTCTCCACCGTCTCGGTAAAGGCTTGCGGAGCGTCGAGCAACGGTTTGACCTGACTGACGGCCACGCCTCGGTTGAGCCACGTCAGGATGGTCAGGATTCGTTGCACATGTTCGCTGGAATACAGGCGATGCCCCTTGGGCGTGCGCTGCGGCACGATCAACCCGTAACGGCGCTCCCAGGCGCGCAGGGTGATGGCATTGACGCCAGTCTGCCGCGCGACTTCGCGGATAGGTAGCCAGCCCTCGTCGAGGGCTTTCTTGAAGTCCGCGCCGAGGTCTTCCTGGGCGCTGCTGTCGAGTTTGTCGTTCATCAAATGGCGTTTCGCAGGCTGAGGTTTTCCGGATGCGGCTGCAAGTAAACCTGCCGCGCAATGTACGGATCCGGGTGTTGGCGAAAGTGGTGTTTGAGCAGAGTCAACGGCACCACCAGCGGCACGATGCCGTGGCGGTACTGGCCGATCACATGCTGCATTTCCTGTTTGTCTTCCGGGCTGATCGCCTGTTTCAGGTAGCCGCTGATGTGCTGCAGCACGTTGCTGTGGGTGCGGCGGGTAGCGCATTTCTTCAACGCGCTCATCAACTCGCTGAAATAGCGCGGGCCGAGTTCGACCGGGTCGGTCTGGGCCATGTTGCCCAGCAGTTTGCCCAAGGCTTTGTACTGCTCAGGGTTGTGCGCCATCAGCAGGTATTTGTAGCGCGAGTGGAATTCGGTCAGCGCGCGGCGGCTCAGGCCTTGTTCGAGCACCTGTTGCCAGGCGCTGTAGGCGAGCACGCGGGTGATGAAGTTTTCCCGCAACACCGGATCGTTCAGGCGCCCGGCTTCTTCCACCGGCAAGTCTGGGTGCTGTGCGCAAAATGCCTGGGCATAGATGCCGCGGCCACCGCCGTTCACCGGCGCGCCGTTGGCGTGATAGACCTTGACCCGCTCCAGACCGCACGAAGGCGACTGCTGCATGAAGATGTAGCCGCAAATGTCATTGAGCTCGCCGGCCATTTTCTGCCCGTAGGCCGCCAGCGGTTCGGTGACATTGATTTGCGGGTTGACGGTGCCGACGGCTTCGGGATTTTCCGTATCCCCGACCAGCCGGATCGGCTCGCGGGGAATGCCCAGGCCAATCGCGACTTCGGGGCACACCGGGACGAATTCGAAATACTCGGCAAGGGTGCGGCTGCACAACCGCGATTCCTTGTGCCCGCCGTTGTAGCGCACTTCGGCGCCCATCAGGCAGGCGCTGATGGCGATTTTGGGCCGGGAAGCAGAAAGATCGGACATGCACACCTCGAATCTATTCCTGTACAGACGCTTATTTCTGTACAACTTTTCCTCAGCATAGATTCATGCGTGTACAAGTCAACTCATTTGTATAAGTTTTTCCGGATTCCCCAATCCCCTGTAGGAGTGAGCCTGCTCGCGATAGCGGTATGTCGGCAGCATTGATGTTGAATGATGCGACGCCATCGCGAGCAGGCTCACTCCTACAGGATCTCTATTGCCAGCCCAGTAACCAGTGATCGTTGTTCTTCAACGTCTGCCAGTCGAGGCGTTCTGCGCGCTTGGTCAACACCGCCTGCAACTCGATCTCCAGCACCGTGCCTTCCTCATCACGGAACAGTTCGGTCACCAGAAAATGCTTTTCGCGGTTTTGCGGGTGGGCTGCTGTCCACTTCGACAGCAGCAGCTTTTGCGGATTGATGCGGTTCATTGCAGGTGTTCGTGCAAGCGGCGTGCAGCTTCCTGGCCACTGAGCCAGGCGCCTTCGACACGCCCCGACAGGCACCAGTCGCCGCAGGCGTACAAGCCCAGATCGGCATCGGCCAGCGTGCCCCATTCGTGGCCGCTAGCAGGGCGTGCGTAGAGCCAGCGATGGGCGAGGCTGAAGGTCGGTGCGGGCATGGCGCTATGCAGCAGTTCGGCGAAAGCACCGTGCAGTTGCTCGATGACGGCTTCCTTGGACAGGTCGATGTGTTGCCGGCTCCAGGCGCTGCTGGCGTGTAGCACCCAGGTGTCGCACGTGGTGTCGCGCCCCGGTTTGCTGCGGTTGCGTGCCAGCCAGTCGATGGGGCTGTCCTGCACGAAGCAACCTTCGATCGGTGTATCCAGTGGCGTATCGAAGGCGAGGGCGACGGCCCAGGTCGGGTCCATTTTTACCCCGGCGGCGGCGCCAGCGAGTTTTGGTGCGGCGGCCAGCAGTGCGGTGGCTTGCGGCGCCGGGGTGGCGATCACCACATGGCTGAAGGGACCATGGGTGAAGCCTTCGGCGTCCTGCAGGTGCCAGTGCTCTTCCCCGCGAAACACCTCGGTGATGCGGCAGGCGAAGTGCACTTCCAGACCGTCGAGCAAGCCCCGGGTGATCGCACTCATGCGTGGCGTGCCGACCCAACGGGTCTGCTCGTCCGGCGACAGGTTCAGTTGCCCGCCGTGAAAGGTGTAGAGCTGCGGCGTCCATTCGGCGACCCAGCCCAGATTTTGCCAGCGTTGCACCTCGGTGACGAAACGCCGGTCGCGGGCGGTGAAGTATTGCGCGCCCATGTCCAGAGAACCGGCGTCGCTGCGTTTGCTCGACATGCGTCCGCCACTGCCGCGGCTTTTGTCGAAGAGCTGGACGGTGTGTCCGGTCTCTGTCAGCGCCTGGGCGGCGGAGAGTCCGGCGATGCCGGTGCCGATGATTGCGATAGGTACAGTCATAGGGGCCTCGTTTACCTTTCTGTACAGACTACGCCGTCAATGAAACCTGTACAATTTTGTTTTTTGGTATAACTTCTAGCGTTCTCGTTCTGACAGCTTGGCCTATGGTTAAACAATAGAGCCTGCCCGATAGAAAAGATCCCTGCTTATAAAAATAGACTAGTGATCCGGGTAAAACGCCACGCGAGGAAGATGTCATGCACATATTGCTGACCGGCGGTACTGGTTTGATAGGCCGTCAGCTCTGCCGACACTGGTCGGGGCAGGGCCATCAATTGACGGTATGGAGTCGACGTCCGGAAACGGTCGCGAAAATCTGTGGCGCGCAGGTGCGCGCGATTGCGCGTCTGGAGGACTTCGGCAACGCGCCGCTGGACGCGGTGGTCAATCTGGCCGGTGCACCGATCGCGGATCGGCCATGGACCCATCGGCGCAAGGCGTTGTTGTGGAGCAGCCGCATCACCCTCACCGAAACCCTGCTGGCCTGGCTGGAAACACGTCAGCAGAAACCGGCGTTGCTGATCTCCGGTTCTGCTGTCGGCTGGTATGGCGACGGCGGTGAACGCGAGCTGACAGAAGAGTCGCCGCCAGTGATTGACGATTTCGCCAGCCAGTTGTGCATTGCCTGGGAGGAAACCGCCCAGCGCGCCGAAGCGTTGGGCGTCCGCGTGGTGCTGGTGCGTACCGGGCTGGTGCTGTCGGCCGAGGGCGGCTTTTTGTCGCGGCTGTTGCTGCCGTTCAAACTCGGGCTGGGCGGGCCTTTGGGCAATGGCCGGCAGTGGATGCCGTGGATTCATATTGATGATCAAATCGCCCTGATTGATTTTCTTCTGCACCGCGATCAGGCGAGCGGTCCTTATAATGCGTGCGCACCGAAACCGGTGCGCAATCGCGAATTTGCCAAGACGCTGGGCAGCGTGCTGCACCGTCCGGCGTTCATACCGATGCCGGCCCTGGCGCTGAAGGTCGGGCTTGGCGAAATGTCATTGCTGTTGCTGGGCGGCCAACGGGCCGTGCCGGCACGCTTGCTGGAAGCGGGTTTCACTTTCCAGTTCACGGATTTGCGCGCGGCTCTGGATGATCTCTCCGGCCGCCTTTGAAATAGGACGATGCATGACCTATCACGCCTTGCTTCTGGTCAACCTGGGTTCCCCGGCCTCCACCTCGGTGGCCGATGTGCGCAGCTACCTCAATCAATTTCTGATGGATCCGTACGTGATCGACCTGCCGTGGCCGGTGCGGCGGCTGTTGGTGTCGCTGATCCTGATCAAGCGTCCCGAGCAATCGGCCCATGCCTACGCTTCGATCTGGTGGGAGGAGGGCTCGCCGCTGGTAGTGCTCAGCCGCCGTCTGCAACAGCAGATGACCACCCAGTGGACCCACGGTCCGGTGGAACTGGCCATGCGTTACGGCGAGCCTTCGATTGAAACCAAATTGCTGCAACTGGTGGCTGCGGGGCACAAGCGCATCACGCTGGCGCCGCTTTATCCACAGTTCGCCGACAGCACCACCACCACGGTGATCGAAGAAGCCAAGCGGGTGATTCGCGAGAACAAACTCGACGTGCAGCTTTCAGTGCTGCAACCGTTTTACGACCAGCCGGAATATGTCGACGCGCTGGTCGCCAGCGCCACACCGCATTTGCAGCAGGACTACGATCACTTGTTGCTGAGCTTCCATGGCTTGCCGGAGCGGCACCTGACCAAGCTCGATCCGACCGGCAATCACTGCTTGAAAAACGAGGATTGCTGCAAGAACGCTTCGCCGGCAGTCCTGGCCACCTGTTACCGCGCCCAGTGCATGCGCACCGCCTCCGAGTTTGCCAGGCGCGCGGGCATTGCCGATGGCAAATGGTCGGTGTCGTTTCAGTCGCGTCTGGGGCGGGCGAAGTGGATCGAACCTTACACCGAAGCGCGGCTGGACGAGTTGGCGCAAAGCGGGGTGAAGAGGATTCTGGTGATGTGCCCGGCGTTTGTCGCCGATTGCATCGAGACGCTGGAAGAGATCGGTGATCGCGGCAAGGAACAGTTCCGCGAGGCGGGGGGCGAGGAGCTGGTGCTGGTGCCGTGCCTGAATGATGACCCGCAATGGGCGAAGGCGTTGGCAACCCTGTGTGAACGAGCGCCGCTGGCGCTTTAAAGCCAAAAGCTTCGCGAGCAAGCCCGCTCCCACATTTGATCTTCGGTGCGCTGAAGATCCCCTGTGGGAGCGGGCTTGCTCGCGAAAGCTGTCTGTCAGACAACAAGCATCCAGACACTCAGATCAGCGGCTCATCCGCCTTTTTGTGCTTCCAGCTGTCATTGCCCGGCAGAATCAGGTTCAGCGCAATCGCTACCACCGCGCACAGCGCGATGCCTTTGAGGCCGAAGTCGTCCGGGCCAGTACCGGTACCGACCAGCACGCCGCCGATACCGAACACCAGAGTCACCGACACGATCACCAGATTGCGCGCTTCGCCGAGGTCGATCTTGTGACGGATCAAAGTGTTCATCCCCACTGCCGCGATCGAGCCGAACAGCAGGCACAGAATCCCGCCCATCACCGGCACCGGAATGCTTTGCAGCAGCGCGCCAAACTTGCCGATGAACGCCAGGGTGATGGCGAAGATCGCCGCCCAGGTCATGATTTTCGGGTTGTAGTTCTTGGTCAGCATCACCGCGCCGGTCACTTCGGCGTAGGTGGTGTTCGGCGGGCCGCCAAACAGACCGGCCGCAGTGGTGGCGATGCCGTCACCGAGCAGGGTGCGATGCAGGCCCGGCTTCTTCAGGTAGTCACGACCGGTCACGCTGCCTACTGCGATCACGCCACCGATGTGCTCGATGGCCGGAGCCAGCGCCACCGGAACGATGAACAGGATCGCCTGCCAGTTGAACTCCGGCGCGGTGAAGTGTGGCAGGGCGAACCATGGCGCCGCCGCAATCTTCGCGGTATCGACCACGCCGAAATAGAACGACATGGCAAAACCGACCAGCACCCCGGAAATGATCGGCACCAGACGGAAGATGCCTTTACCGAACACCGCCACGATCAACGTGGTCAGCAGTGCTGGCATCGAGATCATCATCGCGGTCTGGTAGTGGATCAGCTCGGAACCATCCCCCGCCTTGCCCATCGCCATGTTCGCGGCAATCGGCGCCATGGCCAGACCGATCGAGATGATCACCGGACCAATCACCACCGGCGGCAGCAGCCGGTCGATGAAACCGGTGCCTTTGATCTTCACGGCCAGGCCGAGGAAGGTGTAGACGAAACCGGCCGCCATCACGCCGCCCATGGTCGCGGCGAGGCCGAACTGGCCCTTGGCGAGAATGATCGGGGTGATGAAGGCAAAGCTCGACGCGAGGAACACCGGCACCTGACGCCCGGTGACGATCTGGAACAGAATCGTCCCCAGACCTGCGGTGAACAGTGCCACGTTCGGGTCAAGGCCGGTGATCAGCGGCATCAGCACCAGGGCGCCGAAAGCCACGAACAGCATCTGCGCGCCGGACAGCACCGTGCGCCAGAGCGGATCGTTGAACTCTTGCTGCATGCTTACGCGTCCTTCTGCTTGGTGCCGAAGATCTTGTCACCGGCGTCGCCAAGCCCAGGAATGATGTAGCCGTGTTCGTTCAGGCGCTCATCGATGGAGGCGGTGTAGATGGTCACGTCCGGGTGAGCCTGTTCCACAGCGGCAATGCCTTCCGGCGCGGCAACCAGCACCATCGCACGGATGTCTTTGCAGCCGGCTTTCTTCAGCAGGTCGATGGTCGCGACCATGGAGCTGCCGGTGGCGAGCATCGGGTCGATGATCATCGCCAACCGTTCGTCGATTTCCGGAACCAGTTTTTCCAGATAAGTGTGCGCTTGCAGGGTTTCTTCATTGCGGGCAACGCCCACAGCGGAAACCTTGGCACCCGGGATCAGGCTCAGCACGCCTTCGAGCATGCCGATGCCGGCGCGCAGGATCGGCACGACGGTGATCTTCTTGCCGGCGATTTTCTCCACCGACACAGTGCCGCACCAACCTGCGATATCGTAGGATTCGAGCGGCAAATCTTTTGTAGCTTCATAGGTCAACAGGGCGCCGACTTCCTGAGCAAGCTCACGGAAATTCTTGGTGCTGATATCGGCGCGGCGCATCAGGCCGAGTTTATGGCGGATCAGCGGATGGCGGATCTCGAGGATGGGCATGGAAAAACTCCGGCGGCGGGCAAAAAAACCGGCCTAGATTAATCTATCCGAGGGTGATGTCCTATAGGACATTGAGTACGTTAGTCCATTAAGGCTTGATTCGACCTCACGGGATGCGTACCTTTGCCCGCTTTTCCGAAAACATCCCCCTGGAGAGCGCCATGTCCGCTGATCTCGAGCATATCCGTCAAATCATGCGAGAGGCTGACTGCCTGTACACCGAAGCTGAAGTCGAGGCCGCTATCGCCCGCGTCGGTGCACAAATCAACGAACAACTGGCCGACAGCAACCCGGTGGTGTTCTGCGTGATGAACGGCGGCCTGATCTTCTCCGGAAAACTGCTGACTCACCTGCAATTCCCGCTGGAAGCTTCCTACCTGCACGCGACCCGTTATCGCAACGAAACCAGCGGCGGCGATCTGTTCTGGAAAGCCAAGCCGGAAGTCTCGTTCATCGACCGCGACGTACTGATCATCGATGACATCCTCGACGAAGGTCACACCCTGGGCGCGATCATCGACTTCTGCAAACACGCCGGCGCGCGCAAAGTGCACACCGCCGTGCTGATCGACAAGGATCACGACCGCAAGGCGCGTCCTGACCTGAAGGCAGACTTCGTCGGCCTGCCGTGCATTGACCGCTACATCTTCGGTTACGGCATGGACTACAAAGGCTACTGGCGCAACGCCAACGGGATCTTCGCTGTCAAGGGAATGTAATCAATGAACACACCGGGCTTTCTTGATCAAACGCTGTTCGCTGAACTGGCCGAGAAAGCTGCGGCCAGTCCCCGTGGGCGCCAGCACCACAATTTTCACCAGATGGAAGAGGCCTGTCATCGCATGGCGGTGGGCCTGCAACCGAGCACTTATATTCCTCCGCACCGGCATCTGGGTGAGAACAAGGCGGAAACATTGCTGGTGCTCAAGGGGCGACTGGGGCTGCTGATTTTTGACGAAACCGGTGTCGTGGTGAAAAAACAGATTCTTCAGGCCGGTGGCGAGTGTGTCGGTGTGGATCTGCCGACGGGCACTTTCCATGGCCTGGTGGTTCTGGAAGCCGACAGTCTGATGTTCGAGTGCAAGGCCGGCCCTTATCGTCCAGTCGGAGAGGGCGAACTCGCTCACTGGGCCCCGCGAGAAGGCGCGCCCGGTGTAGCTGAATACCAGGCCTGGATGCGCGCACAGTTCGATTGATCCGGGGCTGGATCAAAAAAGGTGCAGGTTGCTGACAACGCGACCTGCGCCTTTTTTGCTTTGCAGGACTGCGTGAAACCCGGCTAGAGTGCTCGGCCCCGACCCCCGGAGTCTGTCATGAGCCTTCTGTTGCGCAGCCTTGCCGCCCTGTTGCTGACCCTCAGCCTGCCCCTGGCCGCCGCTCCGGCGCCGATGCACAGTCAATTCCTGCCGCCGGACGACCTGACCCTGCGCGATGCCGAACCCGAGCAGCAACAACTGCTGCAGGTCACCGATTATTCGGTGGTGGTCGGCGCACAACGCCAGTCCAACCAGCAGCCGATTCCGGTAACTTCTGCGTTGATGATCCGCCTCAAGGGCAAGTCGTTGAACAAAGGAGCGACCATCACTCAGGTGCTGGTCAATTTCGATGGCGAAAGCAAAAGCCTGAAAAAACCGGTTTATGACGACAAGAGCAAAACACTGACCCTGTTTTACCCACTGGCCCAATACCGGGTGGTGATCGATCTGCTGCGCAACGACACCGTGTATGTACAGTTCCTCAGTTACGCCAACGGACACATCTGGGCCGATCTGCACACCGGAGCCGTTCGTTCGCGTTGAGCCTGGTGGCAGGGCAGGGGTAAACTGCCCGCCCCGTGTAATGTCTGCGAGCTGGAGTCGGCAATGCGTAAAGATAAGAAACAGGTGATTGGTGACGAGATCGGCGATGAGCAGATCAAGCTGTTCCTCGATTTTGAACCGGTCGACGCCACTTCGCCGTCGCTGCACAAACTGATCAAGGCCTACCGTGGCCTGCGCATCGACGATTTCGAGCGCTTCCTGGGTTTCTTCGTTGAAGCTGGCTATGACGTCGATGGCAAGGACGAGCACGGCAAGACCTTCGTTGACCTGATCGCCGATCAGCGCAACGCTCCGGACTACATCGAACTGATCGAAAAAGCCCGCGCCTAACACCATCCCTGTGGCGAGGGAGCTTGCTCCCGCCGGGCTGCACAGCGGCCCCAAACTCTTGTGAGCGCTGCGCACTCAAGCGGGAGCAAGCTCCCTCGCCACAGAGGTCAGTGTTTCAAATACTGGCCATAAAAAAACGCCCCGCACTCAATGAGTACGGGGCGTTTTTTATGCCGCAAGATCAAGCGAAGCTTGGGGTCTCGCTGCTTTCTTCAAC
Source organism: Pseudomonas sp. GW823-FHT01D03 (assembly GCF_058798255.1). NCBI lineage: Bacteria > Pseudomonadati > Pseudomonadota > Gammaproteobacteria > Pseudomonadales > Pseudomonadaceae > Pseudomonas > Pseudomonas sp. GW823-FHT01D03. The sequence goes on along the minus strand of NZ_JBXAKK010000001.1, from coordinate 5,063,857 downwards.
CAGTTCCAGCGCGATGTTGTTCTGCGTGTTGATCTTGCGATACAGCGCAGCATCGGTTTCCAGAACCTTCTCGCGGGCCGGGAAGATCTCCGCCAGTTTGGCCGCCCACTCACCCTTGGCCTTGGCCGGGAAGCATTTCTCGATCAGTTCCAGCATGATCGAAACGGTCACCGACGCACCTGGCGAAGCGCCGAGCAGCGCGGCGAGGGAGCCGTCTTTCGCCGCAACCAGTTCGGTACCGAATTGCAGGATGCCGCCTTTTTTCGGGTCTTTCTTGATGATCTGTACCCGTTGGCCGGCCACTTCCAGGCGCCAGTCCTCGGCTTTCGCCTCAGGGTAGAAGCGGCGCAGGGATTCCAGACGCTGCTCCATCGATTGCATCACTTCGCTGACCAGGTACTTGGTCAGATCCATGTTGTTCTTCGCCACTGCCAGCATCGGGCCGATGTTGCCGGCGCGCACCGACAGCGGCAGGTCCATGAAGGAACCGTGCTTGAGGAACTTGGTGGTGAAACCGGCGTATGGCCCGAACAGCAGGGATTTCTTGCCATCGACCACGCGGGTGTCCAGGTGCGGCACCGACATCGGTGGCGAACCTACGGCGGCCTGGCTGTAGACCTTGGCCTGGTGGTGCTTGACCACTTCCGGGTTGTCGCAACGCAGCCACTGGCCGCTGATCGGGAAGCCGCCGAAGCCTTTGCTTTCTTCGATGCCCGAAGCCTGCAGCAGCGGCAGGGCCGCGCCGCCAGCGCCGAGGAAGACGAATTTGGCGTCGACTTCACGGCTGGCGCCGCTGTTGACGTCCTTGATGCTGACGGTCCAGCCGGCGCCGTTACGCTTGAGGCCGGTGACGCGCTTGCAGTATTTGACCTGAGTGTCCGGTGCGCTGGTCAGGTGCTTGAGCAACTGATTGGTCAGGGCGCCGAAGTTGACGTCGGTGCCGTTCATCACGCGGGTCGCGGCCAAAACTTCGTCCGGCGAACGGCCCGGCATCATCAGCGGCATCCACTCGGCCATCTTCGCTTTGTCTTCGGTGTATTCCATGTCGGCGAAGGCGTGATGCTTGCTCAGTACGTTGAAGCGTGACTTGAGGAAGGACACGCCGCTGTCGCCCTGGACGAAGCTCAGGTGCGGCACCGGGCTGATGAAGGATTTGCACGAGCCGAACGTGCCCTTCTTGGTCAGGTACGACCAGAACTGCTTGGACACTTCGAACTGGGTGTTGATGTGCACGGCTTTCTTGATGTCGACGCTGCCATCAGCGGCTTGCGGCGTGTAGTTCAGCTCGCACAGGCCGGCATGCCCGGTACCGGCGTTGTTCCACGGGTTGGAACTCTCCGCAGCACCGGAATCCATCAGCTCGACGACTTCCAGCTTGATCGCCGGGTCGAGCTCTTTGAGCAGTACTGCCAGGGTGGCACTCATGATGCCGGCCCCAACCAGAACTACGTCGACTGCTTCGTTATGCGCCATTTAACGCGTCTCCAAAATCTGCAGCACCAAATTGTCGGCATGGCTGCCAGGCGTTCCGGGACAGGTCAGTGGTGTCCAGGCTATCCATGGTCAGGTTCGCCATGTCCGAATCTTCGCAATTTTTCGCAACTTCGACGGATGTATGCGGCTTGGCTTTCAAGAGCTCCATGAACTCATTTCGGCACTCAGCTGGCAATTCGACTTATGGTCGAGACAATCCGTTTTGTGCAACCAAATCCGTAGCGGACAGGCTTCAGGCTCCGATGTTCGAGGTATCCCCGGTCCTGTGTCGTTGGGCTGTTTCAGACGCTAATGGTGCATGTTCAGACGCAAAACTTTTCATTTGCTCGCCACACTCTTGTGAAGTTGTGAAAACCCGTTTTTTTCACGCTCTTTTGAAGACGTGAACCTCAAAAAGGGCTGTCCAGGCCTGGCACCTTGCCCGCAAAGGCAAAACAACGCGGTGGCCGAGCGTCATGACAGCTCTGCAGATTCGCGAAAAGCGGGGTTTTGCCGGAAGAACAGGCAAGCGCGCCAACTTCACTCGATCTGTGTGGGCGGCTCTCTGTGGGCGATTTTGATGGCTAATGCTGGGCATTGCCGGTGTTGCGGGGCCCGATCAGGAGACGTCCTTATAATCGGGGGGAGATTGTATCGAAGAAATGCGGGCAGTTGGTCGTGTTTAATGACTTTTATTAGGCATCCGGTCAGATGCTCAACATCGCTTGCACGCGTGCGCGGGGCTGCGACGGTATGACGCGGGCGCTGGCGGGCAGTGGCTGGTGCAGCCAGTTGAGACGGATTTCTTCGATTTCCACCCAGCCATCGCCCATCGGTTGCAGGCTGCACTGTTTGAATGCCTGGCAATGACCGTTGCGGTCGAGCAGGGCAAAGCTGCGGTGCAGCGGACGTGGGGCGAACAACGAGATCAGATAGCGCATGGCGAGTACCTTGTTGGGGACTGGTTTGAAGCTTGCCAGGCGGCCGTGACGCCAACGTGTATGGGCGGTGAATAATCTGTGACAGGAACCGCATTCCCACGGCCGGGTCAGACATTTGAGTATTCACTGTCGGGTGCTGGTGACCCGCAGTGGCCCACCGCTATACTGCCGGCCTGTTTGTGCCTGATTCTGGAGAAAAGAGCATGTTGCAACGCCTGTTGTTCGGTTTGATCACTGTGACCAGTTTGACTCTGGTTGGCTGCGCCCACAGCCCGCAACAACTGAGCCCGGAACCGAAGCTGACCACGCAGTTGGCCCCGGTCGGCCATGGCCAGCAAGTGGTGGTGCGCGTGGTTGACGGTCGTCCGTCGCCAACCCTCGGCACCCGTGGCGGCCTGTACCCGGAAACCAGCGCGATCACCGTGCAGCGCGAGCAGATCCTGCCAAAGTTGCAGGCTCAGGCTGAAGCCGCCGTGCGTCTGCTCGGCTTCACCCCGACCAGCAACGCGATGAACGCGCCGCAGCTGACCGTGACCCTGACCGAGCTGAAGTACCAGTCGCCGAAAGAAGGCATGTACGTGACCGAAGCCACCATCGGCGCGACCTTCCGTTCCGACGTGCAGAGCGGCAACCGTCGCTACAGCGGCCGTTACGGCGCTTCGCTGGACCAGCGCTTCGGCATGGCGCCGAACCAGGAAACCAACACCAAACTGGTCAGCGACGTGTTGAGCGACGCGTTGACTCGCCTGTTCAAGGACCCGACCGTGGGTCAGGTGCTCGCCGAGTAAGCTGTCCGGCTGATGTGAAAAAGCCCGGTGCCAGTGATGGCTCCGGGCTTTTTTGTGGGGCATGGAATCGTACCCCCCCTCACCCCAGCCCTCTCCCCCAGGGGGGCGAGGGGGAAGGGAGCCGATCGGGGGCTTTTCAGAACTGGCGTTCACCTCGAGTTTTCAGGTCGATGCACCTCGAATAAACAACTCGGTCAGTCCCCTCTCCCTCCGGGAGAGGGTTAGGGTGAGGGTGAGGGTGAGGGAGCTTTTACTTTTCAGGCTGCTTGGGAATAAAAATCAAGCACGCTGACACCCGTCAGCAAATCAGTCTCCGGCAAATCCGCATGCTGATGCCCGCCGAGGGCGCAATACACCAGCCAGTGGCGGTCCTGAACATTGAAGGCAAGGCTGCCGACGAGGCTCTGTTGTTCGTCGGTCGGGGTGATGAGGTACAGGCGATCCTGGTTTTCGGCGTGCAGCATGTCGCGTTCCATGTGTGTTTCGAGGCGCGCATGGTGGCCGATGTAAATGACGATGCCGTGACACAGGACAGCCATCGGTCGATTGTCAGGTTATTTGTCGCAAAGGGTAGGGTAGTGGAGGCGTGTTTCGGTAGAATCCGCGCCGCGGTCGTCGATCTGGCGCCTGCCACACCGATTCAGTTCCGAGGTCTGTGATGTCGCTGCACTTGATGACGCTGTTTACCGCCCATCCCGCCAAATTGATCAACCTGCTGGCGTTGGCCCTGGCCTTCCCGGGCAGTTGGCTGCTGCACGCGACCCGCCGTCGTGAACAACGCGCCATGGCCAGCATCGCCGCGCAACGCCAGGCCCAACCGAACGCCGAACCGATTCTGGATTGGGCGACGTTGCGCATGAACCGCTTTTTCTACCGCTTCGGTTTTGCCTGCCTCGGCCTGGCCCTGATCGTCTCTTGGATCAGCACCCGCTTCTGAAGCGAATGCAAAACCTTGTGGCGAGGGGATTTATCCCCGATGGCCTGCGCAGCAGGCCCATGATTATTCAGGCAGAATCCTGGGGCCGCTTCGCGACCCATCGGGGATAAATCCCCTCGCCACAGGGGCTCCGCTATGCCTGTTTACAACGGCAACCCGGCTTTTACGCGGTACTGATTGCGCACCGGCGTCGCATATTGCAGCACCAGATACGGACGGTGCTCCTCAGGGCAGGCGTCCAGTCGGCGCTGCCATTCTTCCTGCGCCTTGGCCAGTTCATCCGCCGGGAACACTTCGGCAGCCTTCGGCACGTTCAGTTGCGGATCGGCATCGGCCCACATCGCATACGCCAGGTAATGCACCGGGAACAGGCGATATCCGCCGAGAATCTGCTTGTCCATCTCGACCGCCAATTGCTTGGTGTCTTCGAACAGCTCGGTGATCGGCGCAGCGAAGTTCACGTGCACCCGGCCCTTGTAGCCGGTAATGCCCTTGGCGATGCTCACGTCATCCTCGCCTGGCGCCTTGGCGTAGGTGCCGGTGGTGGCGCGGATATACAACTCGCGGGCCTTGGCCTGGTCGCACGGGTCGTATTCGTAGCTGATCGACACCGGGGTCAGGTTCAGCGACTGGATGACCTCGCCGAACGGTTCGTCCTTGCGGCTCATGTGGAACATCTTGAGGATCGCCGACTCGGTACGGTCGTCGCCGTCCTTGGCCCGGCCCTCGGCCTGAGCGATCCAGATCGAGGCGCAATCGTTGCGGATCGAGTGGTTGATGTACGCCGACAGTAACTGATACGCCGCCATCTTTTCGCGACGCCCGGTGATCGAGCGGTGCACGATGAAGCTCTTGTTCAGGCGCATCAGGTCGCTGACGAAAGGCTTCTGCAGCAGGTTGTCGCCGATCGCGATGCGCGGAGTCGGCAGGCCGGCGTGGTACACCGCGTAGTTGACGAAGGCCGGGTCCATCACGATGTCGCGGTGGTTGGCGATGAACAGGTAGGCGCTGCCGGACTTGAATTGCTCGACACCGGTGTAGGTCACGCCATCAGTGGCGCGCTCGATGGTGTGGTCGACGTAGAACTCGACTTTGTCCTGCAAAGTGGCCACGGAGGTCACGTCGGCAAACTCACGACGCAGCCGATGGGCTATAAGTGGTTTGAGCATCCAGCCGAAGGCACCGGCAAAACGCGGGAAGCGGAAGTGGGTGAGGATATCTAGAAACGCCTTGTCGCCGAGCAGTCTTGCCAGTACCGCAGGTACTTCGCTGTCGTCGTAAGGTCGGATGGCATCGAATTCGCCCATCATGCTCTCTTGTTGGAAACGGCTAGGGTAAGTAAAGGTTTTGATCGAAAACCAACGGGGCACGGTCTGAAAAGGTAGCCAGACAAAAATAGCCCTGCAAATAGACCGGCGATTATACGCACAAGTCACCTGGGAGACCGCGATGCTGGAAAGCGCTGAATACGAATGTCCTTATTGTGGGGAAACGGTCGAGACGACAGTGGATCTGTCTGGCGGCGATCAGACCTACATCGAGGACTGTCAGGTGTGTTGTCGACCGATCACGTTTGTCTTGCAGGTGCATGGCAAGGACTGGTTTCTGGAAGTTTTCAGCGAAAACGAATGAGGGGCGCCCATGCAGCGAATCTACGAACCGGAAAACCTGATGGAAGGCGAGATGCTCAAGGGCATGCTCGCCAGTGAAGGCATCGAGGCGCATCTGGTGGGCCGGGATCTGCTCGGCGGTACCGGTGAATTGCCGATCTTCGGCCTGCTCGGCCTGTCGGTCGATAACGATCAGGCCGAATACGCCCGCGAACTGATCACCGCGTACAATGCCGCGCTGCCGCTGCCCGGCGATGAACCGGAGAGCTTCCCCGGGACGCTGGTCTGTTAGGCTGACGTTCGTTTTATTTCTGAGTCGTGTTGCCCCATGTGTGGACGTTATGCCCTGTTTCGCTGGAACCGCGATTTCGCGGCCCTGCCCGGATTTCCCGCCGATCAGCAGGCGCAGTGGAACATTTCCCCCAATGATTCGGTGTTGATGCTGCGTGCCGAGGCCGACGGCCAACGCACGCTGGCCCGCGCCCGTTGGGGCCTGACACCGCCGTGGCTGACCGATCTGTCGAAAACACCGGCGCATGCCCGGGCCGAAACGGTGGCCGAGCAACCGATGTTCCGCGAAGCGCTGCGCCTGCGTCGCTGCCTGCTGCCGGCCAACGGTTTCTACGAATGGCGCGGTAATCTGCGCAAGCGTCCTTACTGGCTGACGCCGGGGGAGGGTTCATCGCTGTTTTTCGCGGCGATCTGGGAGGCGTATCCGGTGCAGGAGCAGGTGTGGCTGAGCACCGCCGTCATCACTCAGCCGGCGGCCAGTCAGCGCCGACCGCTGATTCTCGATGAGGCAGGGCAGGCGGCCTGGCTCGATCCCGAGACGCCGCTGCATGTGCTGCAGGGCTTGCTCGCCAGTGAGCCGGCGGCGTTGCGCGAGCGGGTGCTGGCGAATTTGGTGAATGATCCGAAGCTCAATGGGCCGGAATGCCTGACCCCGGGTTAAGTCAAAAGCCCCTCACCCTAACCCTCTCCCTGAGGGAGAGGGGAATGATTGGGGGATATTGACGAAATACACCGACTTGAGCGCTCAGCTTTGAATCCATAATCGACTGGTTATTTCAGGTCGATGTATGACGGGAGATAACTCGGTCAGTCCCCTCTCCCTCTGGGAGAGGGTTAGGGTGAGGGGCTTTTCGCTTTTCAGACCTTGAACTGATTGATCAACCGCCGCTGCTGCTCCGCCAATTTAGTCAGACCCGCACTGGCCGAACTCGACTCATCCGCACCGCCGGCAACTTCACTCGCCACCTGACCGATATTGATCACGTTGCGGTTGATGTCATCCGCCACCGCACTCTGTTCTTCCGCCGCACTGGCAATCTGCGTGTTCATGTCATTGATCACCGATACTGCCTGGGTAATCGTCTCCAGCGCCTCGGCCGCTTTCGCCGCGTGCTGCACGCTTTCGTCAGTGCGGTGCTGGCTGTCTTCCATGACCCGCACCACATCGCGGGTGCCTTGTTGCAGTTGCTGGATCATGCTCTGGATTTCTTCGGTGGCTTTCTGGGTTTTCTGCGCCAGATTGCGTACCTCGTCCGCCACCACTGCAAAGCCGCGCCCTTGTTCGCCGGCCCGCGCCGCTTCGATCGCCGCGTTCAGCGCCAGCAGGTTGGTCTGCTCGGCGATTCCGCGAATCGCGGTGAGGATCGCGTTGATGTTTTCACTGTCCTTGGCCAGCGTCTGCACCACCTCCACCGCTTTGCCGATTTCCACCGCCAGCACGCCAATCGAGTTCGACGTATCACGGACGATCTGCATGCCCTGGCCTGCGGCCTGATCCGCATGACTCGCCGCTTGCGCCGCCTGGGTGGCGTTGCGCGCCACGTCCTGGGCAGTGGCGGTCATTTCCTGCACGGCGGTGGCGACCTGATCGATCTCGGCCATTTGTTTCTGAATGCCGATGTTGGTGCGAATCGCGATGTCGGCAGTGTGTTCCGAGGAATCGCTGACGCTCTGCACCGACGTCACCACCTGCGTGATCATCGCCTGCAACTTGGCGAGGAAGGTGTTGAAGCCCTTGGCAATCGAGCCCAGTTCATCGCTGCGATCACTGCTCAAGCGACGGGTCAGATCGCCCTCACCTTTGGCAATGTCATCGAGCATGGCGACCATCTGTTTCAGCGGTCGGGCGATGCCGTGGCCCACCAGCCAGATCACCAGCAGACCGATGGCGGCAATGATCAGACCGACCATGGCCATGCCGAAGGTGTCGGATTTGCGTTGTGCATCGAGGTCGGCCTGGAGTGTCTGCAGATCCGCCATCACTGCGTTCAGCGGCAGTTGCAGCATCAAGGTCCAGCGTGCGTCGGTCTGGCCGATGCCGAACGGCAGGTACAGCTCGATGCGCCCCTTGTCCTTGTTGACCGAGTAGGTGACTTCGCCGCGCTTGAGGTTGGCCATGTTGGCGATCTGCTCGGCGTCGAGAATGTCGCTGACCTTTTCCCCGAATTTGCTGGTGTCCTTGGTGTAGGCGACGATCCGGCCGTTGCCGCCGATCAGGGTCATTTGTCCGGCGCCGCCGTACAGCTTCTGGTTGGCGCCGAGGAGCATTTCCTGAATGAAGTTCACCGACAGGTCGGCGCCGACGATGCCCTGGAATGCGCCGTTGAGCATGATCGGCTCAATGAACGAGGCGAGCATCACGATCTTGTCGCCGACCTTGTACGGCGCCGGATCGATCACGCAAGGCTTTTTCGTTTCCTTGGAGCACAGGTAGTACTCACTGGCGCGCACCCCGGTGGACAGGGTTTTCTGATCGTCGACATCGGCCAGTTTGTCCACGCCCAGACTGCCGTCGGTATTGCGGAACCACCACGGCAGGAAGCGTCCGTTGGCGGGATCGATACCGATCACGGCGCTGCCGATGTAGGCCGCGTCATTGTGGTCCAGTGCGTTTTTTTCCCAGCCGATGTAGGTGCCGAGAATCTTCGGATTCTTTTCGACGTTTTCCTTGATCAGGCTGATCAGTTGCTCGCGGCTCATGCTCAGTCGCGGCTGGCCATCGGCACCCGGTGTGCCGAGCAGCGCGTTGACCCGCACCAGTCCGCCGGCAATCAGCAACGGCGCTTCGAGTTCGCGCTGGATCTGGCTGACCTGGGTCTGCGCCAGCGAGGTCAGGCGTTGTTCGATGACTTGCTCGAACTGCGCCTGGGTGCGCTGTTGCACCATTTCCTGGGTGCGGGCGCCGGAGAACAGCGCGTACAGCACCAGCGCAGCAACCACGCTGAGGACGATGGCGCCAGCCAGGGCGGCGACGGAAAACTGGATCGACTTGAACTTCATGGGAGCTCCGCACGCAAGAGGACGTCTGCGCTGTTGTATCGGCAGCAGGCATGGCGCCATGAGCGTTGAGCGAAACAAACGGCGGAGGATGTCGCAAATGGATCGGTGCGCGACGCAGCGGCAGCAGGCTTGCCGGTTGCTGTGAATTTTTTACGACAGCAGCGGTGGGAAATTTCCGAAAGACCCTGCAACACGTCTGTTGTATCTGGCGCCGATACAATTACCCGCCTAGGATACGCGCAGGTTTTCAGGGAGCTTTTGAATGAACAAGACATTGGTTGTAAGTGCACTGAGCGCAGCGCTGTTGCTGGCCGGTTGTCAGTCGGTCAACACCACCAGCGGCGGAGCCGTGGGGGTGGAGCGCAAGCAGTACATGTTCAGCATGCTGTCCTCGCAAGAGGTCGACCAGATGTATGCCCAGTCCTATCAGAAGACCGTCGGCGAAGCGTCGAGCAAAGGTGTGCTGGACAAGACCAGCCCGGAGGCCAAGCGGGTTCAGGCGATTGCCAACCGGCTGATTGCCCAGGCACCGAACTTCCGTCCGGATGCGGCGCAATGGCAGTGGGAAGTCAATCTGATCAAGAGCGACGAGCTCAACGCCAACTGCGGGCCTGGCGGCAAGATCATTTTCTACACCGGGCTGATCGACAGCCTGAAGCTGACTGACGATGAAATCGCTGCGGTCATGGGCCATGAAATCGCCCACGCCCTGCGCGAGCACGGTCGTGAGGCGATGTCCAAAGCCTATGGCATTGAAATGGCCAAGCAGGGTGCCGGTGCGTTGTTCGGTCTGGGTCAGGACAGTCTGGCGCTGGCCGACACCGTGGCCAACTACGGCATGACCTTGCCCAACAGCCGTGCCAACGAAAACGAAGCTGATCTGATCGGTCTGGAGCTGGCCGCCCGTGCCGGGTACAACCCGAATGCGGCGATCACCCTGTGGAACAAGATGAGCAAGGCGTCAGAAGGCTCGCCACCGGAGTTCATGAGCACTCACCCGGCATCGACCAGCCGGATCGCCTCGCTGCAGGCGGCGATTCCGAAGGTGATGCCACTGTACGAGAAAGCGCCGAAGTCCTGATCAGAACCCAGGCAAGGCGAACTTGATTTTGTGGCGAGGGAGCTTGCTCCCGCTGGGCAGCGAAGCGGCCCCAAACCCTGCAATCGCGGATTAACAGTTAAACCGCATTGGCAGGGTTTGCGACGGCTGCGCCGCCGAGCGGGACGGTGCGACGATTCGACAAGCTCCCTCGCCACAATGATGTGAAAGACTCAGGGGTTAAACCCAGCCACTGCTCTGCATTGCCTTGTACACCGCCACGATCGCCAGAATCAGGAACGCCGAAGCCGCCAGGCGACGGATCAAGGTCAGTGGCAATTTCTCCGCTGCAAAGTTACCCGCCAATACCACCGGCACGTTGGCAATCAACATGCCCAGGGTGGTACCGATAATCACCAGCCACAGCTCAGGGTATTGCGCCGCCAGCATCACGGTGGCGATCTGGGTCTTGTCACCGATTTCCGCGAGGAAGAAGGCGATCAGCGTGGTCAGGAAGGGGCCGAACTTGCGTGCGGTGCTGGCTTCATCGTCGTCCATCTTGTCCGGGACCAAGGTCCATAGCGCCGTGGCAGCGAAGCTTGCGGCAAGAATCCAGTGCAACACCGAATCGGAGAAGAAGCTGCCGAACCAGGCACCTACCGCACCGGCTGCCGCGTGGTTGGCCAGGGTCGCAGCAACGATACCGGCAATGATCGGCCAGGGTTTGCGAAAGCGAGCGGCGAGAATCAGCGCGAGCAGTTGCGTCTTGTCGCCGATTTCGGCCAAGGCAACGATTGCGGTGGGAACGAGTAACGAGTCCAGCATCAGGATTTTCCTAAGGGGCGGGTCGACACGGCTATGACACGTACAGCCTTCCCGCCCCGGGTAAGGTGTGCGTGTCATAGGTCTTGTCAAACCCTGCGATCCGTCTGGTGCGGACGCTTGGGTCGCATACGCCATGATCTGAGGATCAAGTATGTTGACGTATGCCGGACGAGCTTGGCGCTCGTGGGAGACTACTCCCCTAGGACGGAGCGGATTCTGCCTTCGCAAAACCGATAGAGCAAGAACAAATTTTCAACCGCGCTTGGCCCGGTAAATCCGGAAACCATTGCCTTCGGCCTTGATCGCGCACACGCCCAGATGCTCTTCGATCAGTGGCTGATACTTCAGGAAGCTGTTCGCAACAAGGCGCAGTTCGCCGCCGTTTTTCAGATGTTTGGCTGCTTTTCGCAGCAAGTTCTCGGTGGCGAAATAATCGGTGTGCACGCCGACATGGAACGGCGGGTTGCTCAGAATCGCGTTCAGACCCATCGGTGCAGCGTCGATGCCGTCACCGGTCAGCACTTCGGCTTCCAGACCGTTAGCCGCCAACGTCAGGCGACTGCTGGCGGCGGCGAAGGCATCGACGTCGAGCAGGGTCACCTGATTGTGCGGATAACGACGTTTGACCGCCGCGCCCAAAACTCCGGCGCCACAGCCGAAATCCAGCAGATGACCGCTCGGCAGTTTGTCCAGATGCTCCAGCAGCAGGGCGCTGCCGCGATCCAGTCGGCCATGGCTGAATACGCCCGGCAGGCTGATGACTTTCAACGGGCCTTCGGCCAGTGGCAGCTCATAAGTCTGCGCCAGGCTTTCCAGGGATTTTGCTTCAGGCGCGTTGGCCACGGTGACTTGCCACAGCTGGCAATGGCGCGCGCTGTCGAGCTTGCGCGGCTTGCCGAACGGGTTGAGCTGCTTGGACGCACCCTCGATCCCGCTGCGTTTTTCCCCGACCAGAAACACCTCACGCCCGGGCAGACGTGCGGCCACGGCGTTGAGGATGTAATCGGTCAGATCCTTGGACTTGGGCAAAAACACCACCGCGCTGTCGAACTCGCGCTCCGGCACGTTTACGCCGAAATGGCTGCGACCTTCGAAGCGCGCATCGAGAGCCGCTTGATCGCCGGCATGCCAGCACCAGCCGAACGCATTGGGCAGGCGCCCGAGCAGATCGTCGGCAGGCAAACCGGCCAGCAACAACGAACCCTGGAATAACTCGGCCTGACGAAGCAGTACTTCACTGCGCGGATCCATAACTGCTCCTTGAAAAAAAAGTGCCGCAGTTTATCAACTGACGACCCGCAGCGCTGTACCGCTGAAGAACGCCTGAGCGTTTTCGGTCAATTGGCCGACGATGCGTTGCCGCGCTTCGCGACTGCCCCAGGCGTTGTGCGGAGTGACGATCAGCCGTGGAATGTCGGCGGCCAGCAGGGGATTGCCGTTGACCGGCGGTTCGACGCTGAGCACATCGGTGGCGGCGCCGCCGAGGTGACCGTTGCGCAGGGCATCGGCCAGGGCTTGCTCGTCGATCAAGCCGCCACGAGCGGTGTTGACCACAAAGGCGCCGGGTTTCATCGACGCCAGCTCGCGGGCGCCGATGAAGTGCCGGGTGTGTTCGTTGAGTGGGCAGTGCAGGGTCAGGGCGTCGATCTGCGGCAACAGTTCGTTCAGTGGCAGACGATCCGGGCGGGCGGGGCGGCCGGGAATCTGCCCGAGCAATACGCGCATGCCAAACGCTTCCGCCAGTCGCGCGACCGCACCGCCGAGTTCGCCATGACCAAGCAGGCCGAGGGTTTTGCCCTCCAGTTCGACGATCGGGTAGTCGAGCAGGCAGAACTGTCTGGCTTGCTGCCACCGACCTTCGCCGACCGCTTTTTGATAATCCGCGAGGCGGGTGGCGAGGTTGAGCAGCAACATGATTGTGTGTTGCGCCACCGACGGCGTGCCGTAACCCTGACAGTTGCACACGGTTATGCCGTGGGCGCGGGCCGCGTCCAGATCGACGTTGTTGGTGCCGGTGGCGGTAATCAGGATCAGTTGCAGATCCGGGTTGGCGGCCATCGCGGCGGCGTCGATGCGGATCTTGTTGGTGATCGCCACGCTGGCACCGTGCAGGCGTTCGGCGACTTGTTCCGATGCAGTCTGGGCGAACAGTTGCAGGTCGCTAAAGCAGGCGCGCAACGGGCTGAGGTCGAGATCACCGAGATCCAGAGACGGGTGATCGAGGAATACGGCGCGGCGCGGGTTCGTCATCAACTGTACCTTTTGTGCTTGGAACGGAAGGCGTAATCTGCCGAGCCTACCAGATGAAACAAAACGTTACGCAGTGTCCGAGGTGCTTACAAAACCTGTGGGAGCGGGCTTGCTCGCGAAGAGGGCGTGTCAGAACCACAAAGGTTGCCTGACACAACGCCATTCGCGAGCAAGCCCGCTCCCACAGGGGAAAAGCATTCGGGCGATGTGTTCAAGCTGATGTTCACCCCAAGAGGAGCCCCCATGTACTGGACCGAGTTCTTGACCGTTGCACTGATCCATCTGCTGGCCGTGGCCAGCCCCGGCCCGGACTTTGCCGTGGTGGTGCGCGAGAGCGTGACCCATGGTCGTCGCGCCGGCACCTGGACCGCGCTGGGTGTGGGCACGGCGATTTTCCTGCATGTGGGTTATTCGCTGCTGGGCATCGGCCTGATCGTGTCGCAGTCGATCGTGCTGTTCAACGCCTTGAAATGGGCCGCCGCTGCTTACCTGCTGTATATCGGCTTCAAGGCGTTGCGCGCGCAGCCGGCGAAAGTCGTGGCCGATGATCTGCACAAAGAGGCCGGCGCACGCACGGCGCGCGGCGCGTTCACCTCGGGCTTCGTCACCAACGGCCTGAACCCGAAAGCCACGCTGTTCTTCCTGTCGCTGTTTACCGTGGTGATCAACCCGCACACGCCGCTGGCGGTGCAGGCGGGTTATGGGGTTTACCTGGCCGTCGCGACCGCTTTCTGGTTCTGTCTGGTGGCGATGCTGTTCAGTCAGCAACGTGTACGTGCCGGTTTTGCCCGCATGGGCCATTGGTTCGACCGCACCATGGGCGCGGTGCTGATCGCTCTCGGCGTGAAAATCGCGTTTACCGAGATGCATTGATCTCAGAACCGCGACTTAAAACTGTGGGAGCGAGCCTGCTCGCGAATGCGTGGATCAGTCGACATTACTGGTGGCTGAAAGACCGCTTTCGCGAGCAGGCTCGCTCCCACAGGGCCTTACACAAGTTCGCTGAGTTTGCTCAGATTATTCAGATACTCCCGGGGATTTTCCCCGAGCAAACGGCGAAACATCGCGCTGAACGCCCGCGCGCTGCCGTACCCCAGATCCCGCGCCACGCGCTGCACGCTGTCCCCGGCGAGCAGGCGCGGCAGCGCTTCCATCAGGCGCAGTTGCTGGCGCCAGGCGTTGAAACTCATCTTCAGTTGTCGCTGGAACAGCCGCGCCAGAGTGCGTGAGCTGGCGCCGACCTGCTGTGCCCAGTCTTCCAGGGTGTTGGGGTGATCCGGAGTGTGCAGCAACGCCAGACAGATGTTCTGCAGGCGTCGGTCGGTGGGCATCGGAATGTGCAGCGGCAGGTTTTCCAGGCTGGCGAGCTCTTCCAGCATCAACTGCTGGATCAGCGGATTGTCCGCGTGCGGCGGGCCTTGTACGGCGCGCAGGATCAACTCGCGCAGCAGCGGCGTCACCGCCAGCACGCAGCACTGTTGCAGACTGGCCGGTGATAGCTCGGGGGCGATGAACAGCGAGCGCATCTGCACATCGCCGGACATGAATATCTCGTGCGCGACTTGCGGCGCAATCCACACCGCGCGGCTTGGCGGAATCACCCAGGCACCGAGGTCGGTCACCACCCGCATGATCCCTCGGACGGCATACAGCAACTGCGCCTCTCGGTGCAGGTGCAGCGGCTGGTGCTCACCGTCCAGATAATCCCGGGGATAGGCACTCACCGGGCCGTGTTCGAAGTGGCTGATCAACATGTCTGATTCGATGACCTGAATGGCAGGTATGCGCTTTTTCGCCAACTTAGCATAAAGCCGCTGACAACCCTCCGCCCATAACAAACACAAGCGTGCTGCCATGAATCAATCTCGAAACGTCATACGCTACGTCAACGCCGCTCATGTGATCGATCACATGTTCATGCTGATTTTTCCCGCCGCCGTGCTCGGCATGACTCAAGCCTTCGGTCTCGACTACGCCGCGCTGATCGGCCTGTCGCTGGGTGGGTTCATTGCCTTTGGCGCCTGTTCGTTACCGGCCGGCTGGCTGGGCGATCACTGGAGCCGGCGGCAGATGATGCTGGTGTTCTTCTTCGGCATCGGCGCCTCGGCAATCTTCACCGGGCTGAGCACCAGCCCGACGATGCTGGTGATCGGGTTGACCCTGATCGGCATTTTCGCCGCGATCTACCATCCGGTGGGCACCGCGATGCTGGTGGCTTACGCGCAGAATCGCGGCCGGGAGATTGGCATCAATGGCATGTGGGGCAACCTCGGCGTGGCGTTCTCGGCGCTGATCACCGGCTTGCTGGTGGCGCAGTTCGGCTGGCGTTCGGCCTTTGTGTTACCGGGTGTGGTGGCGATCATGCTGGGAGTCGGCTTTGCCGTGCAGGTGCGTGAAGAGCCGATCCCGCAGCGTCCACACAGCGCACTGAAGGGCGCCGCCGGGCAGCGCATTTCGATGGTCATGGTGTTCACGGTGCTGGCGCTGGCAACGGCCACCGGTGGCGTGGTGTTCAACGCCACGACCATGACCTACCCGAAGCTGTTTGAGGAACGTCTGCATGACTTGTTCGCCTCGCCGCAAACCCTCGGCGTGGTGGTCAGCCTGGCGTATGCCTTTGGTGCGGTGGCGCAGTTGAGCATTGGCCAGGTGCTGCACCGGGTCAGCCTGAAATGGCCGTTTATGGTGTTGACGCTGTTTCAGGCGCCCCTGTTGTACGCCATGGCGTATGTCGATGGCTGGGCAGTGATCGTGCTCGGTGCGGCGTTCATGTTCGTGGTGTTCGGTCAGGTGACGGTAAACGACTCGATGGTCGCCAATTTCGTCGCGCCGCAGTGGCAGTCACGGGTCTTCGCCCTGCGTTACTGCCTGTCGTTCGGCGCCAGTGCGACGGCGATTCCGCTGATTGCCTACGTCGAACCGCGCCATGGGTTTGTCGGGCTTTACTTGATTCTGGCGGGTTTTGGCGCGTTGACCTTCCTTGCGGCTGTGGTTTTCCCACGCACACCTTCCGAAGCAGCTGTCGGGCAAACAGCCTGACCGACGCTGAATACCGGCAAATGCTGGCGCAAAGCTAGCATTTGTACGGCTGTGCAAATCATTCCTTCGGCTGATTTTACTGGGGTATAACGGCTCTAGAGTAATGCGCTCTACGCCAACACCGTGCAGCCAGAAAAGGGATTCATATGTTGCAGACTCGCGTCATTCCCCCGGCCGATGGGGCCTACCAGTATCCATTGCTGATCAAACGGCTGCTGATGTCTGGCGCCCGTTACGAGAAAACCCGCGAGATCATCTACCGAGACCAGTTGCGCTACAGCTACCCGACCCTGATCGAGCGGGTGGCGCGGCTGGCCAACGTGTTGACGGCGGCCGGGGTGAAGGCGGGTGACACCGTGGCAGTGATGGACTGGGACAGCCATCGCTACCTCGAATGCATGTTTGCCATCCCGATGATCGGCGCGGTGATCCACACCATCAACGTGCGCCTTTCGCCGGAGCAGATCCTCTACACCATGAACCATGCCGAGGACCGCTTCGTGCTGGTCAACAGCGAGTTCGTCGGGCTGTACCAGGCCATCGCGCCGCACTTGACCACGGTGGGGAAAACCCTGCTGCTCACCGATTTGCCGGAGAAGACTGCCGAGCTGCCGAACCTGGTTGGCGAATACGAGCAACTGCTGGCCGCCGCCAGCCCGCAGTACGACTTTCAGGATTTCGACGAGAACTCGGTCGCCACCACCTTCTACACCACCGGCACCACCGGCAACCCGAAAGGTGTGTACTTCACCCATCGGCAACTGGTGCTGCACACCATGGGCGTGTCGACGATCATGGGCGCGATCGACAGCGTGCGCCTGCTCGGCACCAACGACGTGTACATGCCGATCACCCCGATGTTCCATGTGCATGCCTGGGGCTTGCCGTACGTGGCGACCATGCTCGGGCTCAAGCAGGTTTATCCGGGGCGTTACGACCCGGAATTCCTGGTCGAGCTGTGGCGCAAGGAGAAGGTCACGTTCTCCCACTGCGTGCCGACCATCCTGCAGATGCTGCTCAACGCCAAAGGCGCGCAGGGTAATGATTTTGGCGGCTGGAAAATCGTCATCGGCGGCAGTGCGCTGAACCGGACACTGTATGAAACCGCCAAGGCCCGGGGCATTCAGCTGACGGCGGCGTACGGCATGTCGGAGACCGGGCCACTGGTTTCCTGTGCCCACCTGAACGACGAACTGATGGCCGGCACCGAAGACGAGCGCACCACTTACCGGATCAAGGCCGGTGTGCCCGGGCCGCTGGTGGAAGCGGCAATCGTCGACGCCGAGGGCAACTTCCTGCCCGCCGATGGCGAAACCCAGGGCGAATTGGTGCTGCGTGCGCCGTGGCTCACCGAAGGCTACTTCAACGAGCCGCAGAAGGGCGCCGAACTCTGGGCCGGCGGCTGGCTGCACACCGGCGACGTGGCGACGCTCGACAGCATGGGCGTGATCGACATCCGCGACCGCATCAAGGATGTGATCAAGACCGGCGGCGAATGGATCTCCTCGCTGGACCTCGAAGACCTGATCAGCCGTCACGTCGCGGTACGTGAAGTAGCAGTGGTGGGCATTGCTGATCCGCAGTGGGGCGAGCGGCCGTTTGCGCTGCTGGTGATCCGCGAAGGGCACGAGATCGGTGCCCGCGAGCTCAAGGAGCACCTCAAGCCCTTCGTGGAACTGGGGCACTTGAGCAAGTGGGCGATTCCGAGCCAGATCGCCCTTGTTACGGAAATTCCCAAGACCAGTGTCGGCAAGCTCGACAAGAAGCGCATTCGCCTCGACATCACCGAATGGCAGGCCAACAACAGCACCTTCCTCTCGACACTTTGAGTGTCCGCTGGCGCGCCGAAACCGGCGCGCCAGACCCACCAAGCAAGCGCTTGGCTTGTGAAATCGAAAAAATCAGCCATCCTTGCCGTGCCGACATGTGTCGGACTGGCGAAAGGACTGTTCCAGAGTGGCCGGCAGCTGCAAATCACACTTTAGAGGGATCAAGCAGTACCACCTGCTGGCTATAGTCCGCTCAAGGATTTTTAAGAACGGGGCACACGCACGAACAGGGGCGATGCAATTTTGGAGTGACGTCGGGTGGCTACTGGCTCCCGGTCTTCCAGGCGTTTTTAAAAGTACTCACTGCCATAACAATAATGCACATGGAGTAGCGTCGATGACCTCAGTAAACCAGTTCTGGCGCCGGGCGAAACTGCCTCTGGCGGTCAGTCTTGCCTCTTCGCTCGCCGGGCCCGCATTCGGCGTCAGTTTCAACGTCGGTGAAATCGAAGGACAGTTCGACTCGTCCCTGTCGATCGGTGCCAGTTGGTCTACTCAGAGCCCGAACAAGAACCTCATCGGCGTCAACAATGGTGGCCATGGCCTGTCGCAGACCTCCGATGACGGTCACGCCAACTTCAAGAGCGGCGAAACCTTCTCGAAGATTTTCAAGGGCATCCATGACCTTGAATTGAAATACGGCGACACCGGGGTGTTCGTCCGTGGCAAATACTGGTACGACTTCGAACTCAAGGACGAGAGCCGCCAGTTCAAGGACATCAGCGACAGCAACCGCAAAGAGGGCGCCAAATCCGCTGGCGGGCAGATCCTCGACGCCTTCGTCTACCACAACTACGCGATTGCCGATCAGCCGGGCTCCGTGCGTCTGGGCAAGCAGGTGGTGAGCTGGGGTGAAAGTACCTTCATCGGCGGCGGTATCAACTCGATCAACCCGATCGACGTCTCCGCTTTCCGTCGTCCGGGCGCCGAGATCAAGGAAGGCCTGATTCCGGTCAACATGTTCTACGTGTCCCAGAGCCTCACCGATAACCTCTCGGCCGAAGCGTTCTATCAACTGGAATGGGACCAGACCGTCGTCGACAACTGCGGCACATTCTTCTCCCAGCCGGACATCGTTGCCGACGGTTGCGACAGCAATCTGCGGGTGCTGAACAAACGTTCGCAAATCCCGGCCATCGCCTTGGGGCCATTGGCGGCCAACGGCGTCAACGTCAACGAAGAAGGTGTTCTGGTACGCCGTGGTCCGGACCGCGATGCCCGTGACAGCGGTCAGTGGGGCGCGTCCTTCAAGTACATGTACGAACCGCTCGACACCGAGTTCGGCGCCTACTTCATGAACTACCACAGCCGTGCGCCGATCTTCAGCGCCACCGGCGCACCACAATCGGTCTACAACACCGCGCGCGCACTGCCGGGGCCTTTTGCGGCACTCGCACCGTTGCTGGTCGCGGGCAACTCGAACTACTTCATTGAATATCCTGAAGACATTCGCCTCTACGGTCTGAGCTTCTCCACCACCCTGCCTACCGGTACGGCGTGGAGCGGTGAGATCAGCTACCGCCCGAACGCCCCGGTGCAACTGAACTCCACCGACATCCTGTTCGCAGGTGTGCGCCCGATCGGCGGCGCACTGACCAACGCTTCGATACTCAATGGCGTTCCTGGCCAGGATCTGCATGGCTATGAGCGCAAGGAAATCACCCAGATCCAGACCACGTTCACGCACTTCTTCGATCAGGTCATGGGTGCCAGCCGTCTGACCCTCGTCGGTGAAGTCGGTGCGACCTACGTCGGCGGGCTGGAAAGCCGGTCCGACAAGCGTTATGGCCGCGATCCGGTGTATGGCCCAGGCGAGTTGCCGGCCACTGGCGGTGTGAATACCTGCGCCAACATTCTCAACGCCAGCACCATCAATGGTGCAGGGCCGGGGTCACCGCAGAACAACCGCAGCCGTAATTGCGACAACGACGGCTTCACCACCTCGATGTCGTGGGGTTACCGTGGTCGTGCGATCTGGGAATACAACGACGTGTTCGCCGGCGTGAACCTCAAGCCGAACGTGGCCTGGTCCCACGACGTCAGCGGTTACTCGCCAGGCCCTGGCGGCAACTTCGAGGAAGGTCGCAAAGCGGTCAGCCTGGGCGTCGATGCCGAATACCAGAACACCTACACCGCGAGTCTGGCCTACACCAATTTCTTCGACGGCAAGTACACCACCGTGGATGACCGCGACTTCGTGGCGCTCAGCTTCGGCGTGAACTTCTAAGCACTGCATTTCAGGACGAACGAATTTATGAAAATAACAAAGAGTCTGTTCCACGCCGGTGTTCTGGGTCTGTCGCTGCTGGCGACCAGCGTCATGGCGGCGGTGCCTGCTGCCGAAGCGGATAAACTGGGCAAAAGCCTGACGCCGATGGGCGCGGAAATGGCCGGTAACGCCGACGGTTCGATCCCGGCCTGGAAACCGCTGCCGAAAAACGCCGGCAGCGTCGACAGCAAGGGTTTCCTGTCCAACCCTTACGCCAGTGAGCAGCCGCTGTTCACCATCACCGCCAAGGATGCCGACAAGTACAAGGACAAGCTCGCCCCGGGCCAGTACGCGATGTTCAAGCGCTACCCGGAAACCTTCAAGATGCCGGTCTACCCGTCTCATCGCGGCGCCACCGTGCCGGATGAAGTGTTTGCCGCGATCAAGAAGAATGCCACCAGCACCAATCTGGTCTCCGGCGGCAACGGTCTGGAAAACTTCGATACCGCCGTGCCGTTCCCGATTCCGAAAACCGGCGTGGAAGTGATCTGGAACCACATCACCCGCTATCGCGGCGGCAGCGTGACCCGTCTGGTGACGCAAGCCACGCCGCAACCGAACGGCTCGTACAGTTTGGTGTACTTCCAGGATCAGTTCGTGTTCCGCGACAAGATGAAGGACTACGATCCGGCGAACCCGGGCAACATCCTGTTCTACTTCAAGCAGAAAGTGACCGCGCCGGCGCGTCTGGCCGGTGGCGTACTGCTGGTGCACGAGACTCTCGACCAGGTCAAGGAACCGCGTTCGGCGTGGGTCTACAACGCCGGTCAGCGTCGGGTGCGTCGTGCACCGCAAGTGTCGTATGACGGCCCGGGTACTGCTGCCGACGGCCTGCGTACCTCCGACAACCTCGACATGTACAACGGTGCTCCGGATCGTTACGACTGGAAGCTTGAAGGCAAGAAAGAGATGTACATCGCCTCCGACAGCTACAAGCTCGATGATCCGAAGCTGAAGTACTCGGACATCATCAAGGCCGGCCACATCAACCAGGATCTGGCACGTTACGAGCTGCGCCGCGTCTGGCACGTCGTTGCGACGCTGAAGGAAGGTCAGCGCCACATCTACGCCAAGCGTGACTTCTACATCGATGAAGATACCTGGCAGGCAGCGGTAATCGATCACTACGACGGTCGTGGTCAACTGTGGCGCGTGGCTGAAGCGCACGCCGAGAACTACTACGACAAGCAAGTGCCGTGGTACGCGCTGGAAACCCTCTACGACTTGCAGTCCGGCCGTTATCTGGCGCTGGGCATGAAGAACGAAGAGAAGCAGGCGTATGACTTCGGCTTCACCGCCACCACCAGCGATTTCACCCCGGCCGCATTGCGTCAGGATGGTGTTCGCTAACCCGCTGCAACCCGAGGCCGCATCCTCGTGAAAAACGCCCCGACTGGTTCGGGGCGTTTTTTTTTGCTTTTGCAGGTGCTGGGGCCACAGGAGGGTGTAGCCTTTTTGTAGCCATTTGTAGCAGCAACCTTCATAACCGGTTCGTTTAAGGCTAGTCTGCGGACATCTGCAACGCCGCCAACAGCAATTCGAACAAGAGCCGGCCATGACTGATCTGTCCCCACTTCCGGGTCCCGCAAGCGTTACCGTCGCGTCATTGGACGGGCGTTTTTTCCGCCCGCCGTTGCCCGACGGCTACGTCTTGCGACCACGTCTTTGCGAGCGCCTGCAGGCCGGGCTCGGAGGGCGCCTGTTGCTGGTCAGCGCCCCCGCCGGGTTCGGCAAGAGTTCGCTGGCGGTGGAGTTCTGTCAGAGTCTGCCGGCGCACTGGCAAAGTCTCTGGCTGGGATTGAGTCCGCGAGATAACGATCCAGGGCGCTTTCTCGAGCGCTTGCTGGAGGGGCTGCAGGACTACTTTCCGGAACTGGGCAGCCGTGCACTCGGCCTGTTGAAGATGCGCCAGCGCCATCAGCCGTTCGCGTTCGAAGAATGGCTCGATGGCTTGCTCGATGAACTGGCCCTGCAACTGCAACCAACCACGCCCTTATTGCTGGTGCTCGACGATTACCATCTCGCCCAAGGGCCGGTGCTTGACCGTTGCCTGCAGTTTTTCCTCAATCATTTGCCTGACGGCTTGCTGGTCATGGTCACCAGTCGACAGCGTCCGGACTGGCATCTGGCGCGTCTGCGCCTGTCGCGCCAGTTGCTCGAACTGCATGAGCAGGACTTGCGCCTGACCCACGATGAAGCCCTGACGCTGCTCGATCGACACAGCAGTTCATTGCGCGGCGAAGCCCTGGAAAACCTGATCCAGCGCAGCGAAGGCTGGGTGGCCGGACTGCGTTTCTGGTTGCTCGCGGCATCCGAAGCCGGCAGCGAGGCCGCGTTACCGCAAGCGCTGAATGGCGGGGAAGGGCTGATCCGCGACTATCTGCTGGAAGAAGTGATCGATTGCCTGCCCGCCGAGGTGCAGGCGTTTCTTTACGACACCGCACCGCAGGAGCGCTTTTGCAGCGAACTTTGCGACGCGGTGCGCGAAGCCCACGACAGCGCCGAAATCCTGCGGTTTCTGTTGGCGCACCAGGTGTTTCTGGTGCCACTGGACGAACACGGTCACTGGTATCGCTATCACCATTTGTTTTCCGATCTGCTGCGCAGCCGTCCCGTGACCCAGACGCTGGTGCCGGCGGCGACCCTGCACCTGCGCGCCTGCCGCTGGTTCAATGCTCAAGGGCTGCTCGACGAAGCGGTGGAGCAGGCCTTGCGCGCCGGCCATCTGGATGTCGCAGCGAATCTGGTGCAGAACCTGTCCGAGGAACAACTGCTCGCCGAGCAGAACGTGGGCATGCTGCTGCGCTGGAAAATGGACTTGCCCGACAGTCTGCTGATCAGCACGCCACGCTTGATCGTGCTCTATAGCTGGGCGCTCGGGCTGGCCTGTCAACTGGATGCCGCTGAAGAGCTGGCCAGCCATCTGAGTCGTTTTCTGCCGGCGCCTTCGGCCTCTGCGCAAAAGTCGATGCTGGCGCAATGGCTGGCGCTCAGCGGGATTATCGCCCGTGGGCGCGGGCATCGTGAATTGACTCAACGCTATTGCAGCGAGGCGCTGGAAAGTCTGCCAGTCAAACGTTATGGGCAACGCCTGATGTGCCTGTCGACCCTGTCCAATCTGGCGATTGCCGACGGCGACCTATGGCGCGCCCGAGGCTTGAATCGCGAATCCCTCGAGCTTGCGCAGCGGGTCGGCAATCCGCTGTTCGAAGCCTTGGCGCATTACGACCGGGCGCGGGTATTGCAGTCGCGCGGGGAAATTCTGCGCGCCCTGGATGAGGTGCATCAGGGCCTTGATCGTCTGCGCGGGCTGTCGGCGCAACGTCTGTACGCGGTGCGTGCGCGGCTGACGCTGTATGAAGGTTTTCTGCTGTCCATGCGCTTGCAACCGCAGCAGGCCCGGGCCCGATTGCTGAGTGGTCTGGCCGAAGCGCGGGCCTGCCGCGATATCAGCGTGTTGATCGGCCACTGCGTGATCGCCCGTCTGGACGGCAGCGTTGGCGAGTTCGCCAAGGCCTTCGCCGAGCTCGCCGAAGCCGAGCGTCTGATGCATATCTGGGATGTGCCGCCGATCTACTACCTGGCGATGATTACCCTGGTCAAATGCGAACTGTGGCTGGTGCAAGGCCGTACCGATCTGGCTGAAGCCTGGCTGGCGCGCCTGGGCCAGACCTACACCGGCGAACGTGCAGCGGCGCCACCGGAATTTCATCCACAGCTGCCGTTGCACGTCGAACTGCAGCAGGCGTTGCTCGATGTGATCAAAGGACAGCCGATGCTCGCCGAAGGACGCTTGAATGTGTTGCTGGAAAACGGTCAGCAAACCGGACGCCAGTTGCTGTGTGTGATGGCGCTGGCGCAGAAAGTGAATTTGTTGCTGAGCAGTGGCCGCGAATCCGAGGCACGCAAAGCATTGAACCAGGCGCTGGAAGCGGCCGCGGGCGGCGTGATACAGCCATTTGACGCACTGATCAGAGAACATCCTGACTGGTTGCGCAGCCAATTGCACAACTCACCGGCGTTGGCGGGACAACAGTTGCTGACGCATTTTCCGCAGGTGGCGACTCGTCCAGTGGTTGAGTGCGCCGCTGCCGAACAACTCAGCAGTCGCGAGCTGGCGGTGCTGCGTTTGATTGCCCAAGGCTGTTCCAATCAGGAAATCAGCGAGCAACTGTTCATTTCTCTGCATACGGTGAAAACCCATGCCAGCCATATCAACAGCAAGTTGGGGGTTGAGCGGCGTACGCAGGCGGTGGCCCGCGCCAAGGCGCTGGGGTTAATGATCTAGTCCCGCTAAAATCTTCGGCATCAGCGGTTTTCGCCGCCGTCGAATATTGATCAGGATTGCCCCATGACTGTTCCAGCGCCTGCGCTCATCCGCGAAACCTTCCCCGTCGGCCCGCTGCAATGCAACTGCACGATCATCGGCGACCCGATCACTAAAAAAGCCATCGTCGTCGATCCGGGCGGCAATCCTGACCTGATCATGGCGCGCCTCGATGCTCACGGTCTGAAAGTGGTCAGTATCATCCACACCCACGCGCATCTCGATCATTTCCTCGCTTCCGGGCAGATGAAGGAAAAGACTGGCGCGACCCTGCATCTGCACAAGGAAGACCAGTTCCTGTGGGACAACCTCGAAATGCAATGCCAGATGTTCGGTGTGCCGTACACGCCGGTGCCGTCGCCGGATCGCTGGTTGAGCGACGATGAAGAACTGGCCTGTGGCTGCGGTGTGGCGCTGCATACGCCGGGACATACACCCGGTTCCATGAGCTTTTGGTTTTCCGAGGCTAAGCTGTTGATTGCCGGCGACACGCTGTTTCGTCGCGGCGTAGGGCGCACGGATTTGTGGGGCGGCGATCAGGCGACCATCGTGCGATCGATCAAGCAGCGGCTGTACACGCTCGACGAAGACGCAATCGTGGTTGCCGGGCATGGCCCGGATACGCGTCTGGGGGATGAAATGCGCGAAAACCCGTTCGTGCGCGCCTAAACATTTTGTCATGAGCGTGCGGCGGAATTTTTCGGCATTGTCATGATCCAACGCCCGCACAGGTCTATTGCCTAGGGCCGCTGCCACACAGAATGCGAAAAAACCAGGAGCTCTTCATGTTCACCACGCCTCGTTTGATTATTGTTGCTACCGCTGTGGCCATGTTGGCCGGCTGCGCCTCGCCCAACCCGTATGACAATCAGGGGCAGGCCGACGGTGGCTCGCAAGGCATGAGCAAAACCGCCAAGTACGGCGGTCTCGGTGCGCTGGCTGGCGCCTTGGCGGGTGCCGCCATCGATCACAACAACCGTGGCAAGGGTGCCTTGATCGGCGCGGCGGTGGTGGGTGCCTCGGCGGCCGGTTACGGTTACTACGCCGACCAGCAAGAGAAAAAGCTGCGCGCCAGCATGGCCAACACCGGGGTTGAAGTGCAGCGTCAGGGCGATCAGATCAAGCTGATCATGCCGGGCAATATCACCTTCGCCACCGATTCGGCGAATATCGCTTCAAGTTTCTATCAGCCGCTGAACAACCTGGCGAACTCGCTGAAAGAGTTCAACCAGAACCAGATCGAAATCGTCGGCTACACCGACAGCACCGGCAGCCGCCAGCACAACATGGACCTGTCTCAGCGTCGTGCGCAGAGCGTGGCCACGTACCTGACCTCGCAGGGTGTCAGCGGTGCCAACCTGTCGGCCCGTGGCGCCGGCCCGGATAACCCGATTGCCAGCAACGGTGACGTCAATGGCCGCGCGCAGAACCGCCGCGTGGAGGTCAACCTGAAAGCGATTCCGGGCCAGCAGTATGGTGGTCAGCAGCAACAGCCGGGGACGGTTCAGCAGTATCCGTAAGTGAATGCTTGAGTGAAGAAATGCCCGGTCTTGTGACCGGGTATTTTTTTGGGTTGCCCGTGCTGGCCCTTTCGCGAGCAAGCCCGCTCCCACAGGGATGGATGTTGTTTACAAGGTCTGTGTTCACCACGTAACCCTGTGGGGCGGGCTGGCTCGCGAAGCGGCCGAACCAAGCACCCTCAAATCATCAGATACAAAAAAAGCCCCCGGACAACCGAATTGTCCGGGGGCTTTTTGCTTGCAGCGAAGACTGATTACTTCTTCAAGCCGTAATGCTCATCGAGCATGCCCGGCGAGTTCGGGGCTTTTGGCGCGTAGTCGCGTGGTGGCTCCTGATCGCGCGGCGGCGTCAGGCGTTCGCGCGGTGCCTGCGCGGCATCGGCGTGCAAAGCGGCGATCAGGCGTTGACGGGTCTGCTCGTCCAGGGCCAGGCGGTTGGCACCCTCGGCGAGATGATCCTGCACTTCCTGATAGCTCTGGGTCAGCTTCTTGACCAGCATCGCGGTGCTGTTGAAGTGGGTGACCACCTCGTTTTGATAGCTGTCGAAACGCTCCTGGATATCATCCAGCTGACGCTGCGTGCGGCTCGGCGCGGCATTCGGTGCGACGCGAGCGATCAGGAATCCAATGGCGACACCCACAACCAGGGCAAGAGTCGGTAACAACCAAACTAAGAGCGAGTGTTCCACGAGTCCTTCCTCTATAAACGGCTTTGCTTTACGTTAACGGCTCGAACCTGCGCTGTATACCGCGATTCACTCGCAATAGATTGGCACAGACAATTTGCTAGACGAGTCGACCCGATTCGAGGTCACGGAGTTCCTTCCTTGCTGATGCGTGAAACCCCTGTAGTCATTGCCGGCCCAGTCGGCCAAATCGAAGCGCTGTACCTCGATAACGAGCAGCCAATCGGCATCGCGCTGATCTGCCATCCGAACCCGGTGCAGGGCGGCACCATGCTCAACAAGGTCGTCTCGACCCTGCAGCGCACCGCGCGCGACGCAGGTTTGATTACCTTGCGTTTCAACTATCGCGGTGTCGGCGCCAGCGAAGGCTCCCACGACATGGGCAGCGGTGAAGTCGATGACGCCCAGGCTGTCGCAGCATGGCTACGGGAAAAGCATCCGGATCTGCCGCTGACCCTGTTCGGTTTCTCCTTCGGCGGATTTGTTGCAGCAAGTCTCGGCGGTCGTCTTGAAGCGCAGGGCGTGCAGCTCAAGCAGTTGTTCATGGTCGCGCCGGCGGTGATGCGTCTGGGCGATCAGGATCAACTGCCACAGCACGGCGAGCTGACCGTGATCCAGCCGGAAACCGACGAAGTGATCGATCCGCAGCTGGTCTATGACTGGTCGGAAAAACTCCAGCGTCCCCATCAGTTGCTGAAAGTGGCAGAATGCGGACACTTTTTTCATGGCAAGCTGACCGATCTCAAGGATCTGATCCTGCCGCGTCTCTCGAATTGATTGCAGTCTGACAAGCGATTACCCATGACGAACCGTACCCGTATCCTCACCGGCATCACCACCACCGGCACGCCGCACCTGGGCAACTACGCCGGCGCTATCCGCCCGGCGATCCTCGCCAGCCGCGACAGCAATGCCGATTCGTTCTATTTCCTGGCCGACTACCACGCCTTGATCAAATGCGATGACCCGCTGCGCATTCAGCGCTCGCGTCTGGAAATTGCCGCGACCTGGCTGGCCGGTGGCCTGGATGTCGATCGCGTGACCTTCTATCGCCAGTCCGACATCCCGGAAATCCCTGAACTGACCTGGCTGCTGACCTGCGTCGCCGCCAAGGGCCTGCTCAACCGGGCGCACGCTTACAAGGCCTCGGTGGACAAGAATGTCGAGAGCGGCGAAGACCCGGATGCCGGGATCACCATGGGCCTCTACAGCTACCCGGTGCTGATGGCAGCGGACATTCTGATGTTCAACGCGCACAAGGTGCCGGTCGGTCGCGACCAGATCCAGCATGTGGAAATGGCCCGTGACATCGGTCAGCGCTTCAACCACCTGTTCGGCCAGGGCAAAGAGTTCTTCACCATGCCTGAAGCGCTGATCGAGGAGAGCGTGGCGACCTTGCCCGGCCTCGACGGGCGCAAGATGTCGAAGAGCTACGACAACACCATCCCGCTGTTCTCCAGCGCCAAAGAGATGAAGGACGCGATCTCGCGGATCGTCACCGACTCCAAAGCGCCGGGCGAAGCCAAAGATCCGGACAACTCGCATCTGTTCACTCTGTTCCAGGCCTTCGCCACACCTGCGCAGGCGGACGAATTCCGCAGCGAACTGCTCGGCGGTCTGGGCTGGGGCGAGGCGAAGAATCGTCTGTTCCAGTTGCTCGACAATGAACTGGGTGAGTCCCGCGAGCGCTATCACCAACTGATCGAGCGCCCGGCGGATCTGGAAGACATCCTGCAACACGGCGCGCAAAAGGCTCGTGCGGTGGCGACGCCGTTCCTCAACGAACTGCGGGAAGCGGTTGGCCTGCGTTCGTTCGTCAATCAGGTGCAAGTCGCGGCGACCACCAAAAAGAAAGCCGTGAAAGCTGCACGTTTCGTCAGCTTCCGTGAAGACGACGGCAGCTTCCGCTTCCGTTTGCTGGCGGCCGATGGCGAGCAACTGCTGCTGTCGCGCAACTTCGCCGACGGCAAAACCGCCGGCCAGGTGACCAAGCAACTGCAAGCCGGTCAGGCGCTGGACATTCGCACTGAAGACCTGAGCTTCAGCGTTTGGCTGGAAGGTGAGTGCGTTGGTGACAGCCCGGCGTTTGCCGATGCTGCTGCGCGGGACGCCGCTATCGAAGCTTTGCGCGTAGCACTGACCCCGGTTCAGGACTAATCCGCGGCGCGGCCCGACCAAGGGCTGATTGCCATTCCTACGGGCCGTCGCTACAGTGACGGCCCGTTTTTGTTGCCTTGCTAACGAATTATGACGCCCCTAGAACGATATCAAGCTGATCTGAAACGCCCGGACTTCTTCCATGATGCCGCGCAGGAAACTGCCGTGCGTCATCTGCAGCGCCTGTACGACGATCTGATCGCGGCCGAGCAGAACAAGCCGGGTTTGCTGGGCAAGCTGTTTGGCAAGAAGGATCAGACGCCGGTCAAGGGCCTGTACTTCTGGGGCGGCGTGGGTCGCGGCAAGACTTACCTGGTCGACACCTTCTTTGAAGCGCTGCCGTTCAAGGAAAAGACCCGCACTCACTTCCACCGCTTCATGAAGCGTGTGCACGAAGAGATGAAAACCCTCGGCGGCGAGAAAAACCCGCTGACCATCATCGCCAAGCGCTTTGCGACCGAGTCGCGAGTGATCTGCTTCGATGAATTTTTCGTCTCGGACATCACCGACGCGATGATCCTCGGCACGCTGATGGAAGAGCTGTTCAAGAACGGCGTGACCCTGGTTGCGACCTCTAACATCGTTCCGGACGGCCTGTATAAGGACGGCCTGCAACGCGCACGCTTCCTGCCGGCCATCGCGTTGATCAAGCAGAACACCGAAATCGTCAACGTCGACAGCGGTGTCGACTATCGTCTGCGCCACCTCGAACAAGCGGAGCTGTTCCACTATCCGCTGGACGAAGCCGCGCATGAAAGCCTGCGCAAGAGCTTCAAGGCACTGACACCGGAATGCACGGCGGCGGTGGAAAACGATGTGCTGATCATCGAGAACCGCGAAATCCGTGCGCTGCGCACCTGCGACGACGTGGCCTGGTTCGACTTCCGCGAACTGTGCGACGGCCCGCGCAGCCAGAACGACTACATCGAACTGGGCAAGATCTTCCACGCGGTGCTGCTCAGCGGCGTCGAGCAGATGAGCGTCACCACCGACGACATCGCCCGGCGTTTCATCAACATGGTCGACGAGTTCTACGACCGTAACGTCAAGCTGATCATTTCTGCCGAAGTCGAGTTGAAAGACCTGTACACCGGCGGGCGCCTGAACTTCGAGTTCCAGCGTACGCTGAGCCGTCTGCTTGAAATGCAATCGCACGAGTTTCTGTCGCGGGCGCACAAGCCTTAAACAGATTCGGCATACAAAAAAGGGCCTGCATTTGCAGGCCCTTTTTTGTACGACGCGGTACCCCTGTGGGAGCGGGCTTGCTCGCGAATGCGGTGTGTCAGCTAAATAGATGCCGACTGAAAGTACGCTTTCGCGAGCAAGCCCGCTCCCACAGGGGTTTTGTGCGTGGGCAGCGAGTTACGCGGCCTGCTGAAACTGCTGCCGATACTGGTTCGGCGACAGCTCGGTGTGCTGGCGGAACAGCCGCGCAAAGAAGCTCGCATCGTCGTAGCCGACCTCATAACTGATGGTCTTGATGCTCTTGCGGCTGCCCGACAACAGACCCTTGGCGGTCTCGATGCGCAGGCGTTGCAGGTAGTGCAGCGGCTTGTCGCCAGTCGCGGTCTGGAAGCGGCGCATGAAGTTGCGGATGCTCATGCCGTGCTCGCGTGCCACGTCTTCGAAGCGGAACTTGTCGGCGAAATGCTCTTCGAGCCAGTGCTGGATCTGCAGGATGATCACGTCCTGGTGCAGCTTCTGCCCGCCGAAACCGATACGTCCCGGCGAATAGCTGCGTTGCACTTCATACAGAATGTCGCGGGCCACGGCCTGCGCCACGTTGGCGCCGCAGAAGCGTTCGATCAGGTAGATATAGAGGTCGCAGGCCGAAGTGGTGCCGCCGGCGCAATACAGATTGTCAGCGTCGGTCAGGTGCTTGTCCTGATTGAGGTACACCTTGGGGAAGCGTTCGGCGAAGGCATTGAAGAAACGCCAGTAGGTGGTCGCTTCCTTGCCGTTGAGCAGTCCGGCTTCGGCCAGCCAGAACACCCCGGTGGCTTCGCCGCAGAGGACGGCGCCGCGGGCATGCTGTTCGCGCAGCCACGGCAGAATCTGTGGGTAACGACCGCAAAGCGTTTCGAAGTCGTCCCAGAACGCCGGGAGGATGATGACGTCGGCGTTTTCCAGGCCGCCGTCCACCGGCATCATCACGTCACTGAAGCTGTTCACCGGTTTGCCGTCGGGGCTGACCAGGCGGGTTTCGAACGCCGGTGTCAGGCCGTGGCCCAGTTGTTTGCCGTAACGCAGGCTGGCCAGATGGAAGAAGTCCTTGGCCTGCATGAGAGTGGATGCGAAAACCCGGTCGATTGCCAGGATGCTGACGCGCCGCAAGGGCGTAGAGACTTGCTTGGACATAATTCAACTTTTGTTTTGTTTTTATAAGGGAAAGTGGTCACCAGACGGCTGGATCGTCTTATTTTTTGTCGGATGTGTCCAGTGTCCTGTGTCGGAGGTGAGGCTTAGTCTCTGAAGATCATATTCCTCCAACAAGAATGAAAGGTGCCGCATGATCCCCAGAACCTTGTTCAGTTCCGAGCACGAATTGTTCCGCGACAGCGTACGAACCTTCCTCGAAAAAGAGGCCGTGCCGTTCCATGCGCAATGGGAGAAACAAGGCCACATCGACCGCAAGCTGTGGAACAAGGCAGGGGAAGCGGGGATGCTCTGCTCGCACCTGCCGGAAGAATATGGCGGCCTGGGCGCGGACTTTTTGTACAGCGCGGTGGTGATTGAGGAGGTCGGTCGTCTCGGTCTGACCGGTATCGGTTTCTCGCTGCATTCGGACATCGTCGCGCCTTACATCCTGCATTACGGCAGCGAAGCGCTGAAGCAAAAATACCTGCCGAAACTGGTCTCTGGCGAGATGGTCAGCGCGATTGCCATGACCGAGCCGGGTGCCGGTTCCGACCTGCAAGGGGTCAAGACCACCGCCGTGCTGGATGGCGACGAGTACGTGATCAACGGCTCCAAGACCTTCATCACCAACGGCTTCCTCGCTGACCTGGTGATTGTGGTCGCCAAGACCGATCCGAAGGCCGGCGCCAAGGGCACCAGCCTGTTTGTAGTTGAGGCGAATACGCCGGGCTTCGAGAAGGGCAAACGCCTGGAGAAGGTCGGAATGAAGGCTCAGGACACGTCGGAATTGTTCTTCCAGGACGTACGCGTGCCGAAAGAAAACCTGTTGGGGCAGGCCGGGGCAGGGTTCGCTTATTTGATGCAGGAATTGCCACAGGAGCGGCTGACGGTAGCGATCGGCGGTCTGGCCTCAGCCGAAGCCGCGCTGAAATGGACGCTGGATTACACCCGTGATCGCAAGGCGTTTGGCAAGGCGATCGCCGACTTCCAGAACACGCGCTTCAAACTGGCGGAGATGGCTACCGAGATTCAGATCGGCCGGGTATTTGTCGACAAGTGCCTGGAACTGCACCTGCAAGGCAAGCTCGATGTTCCGACAGCAGCGATGGCCAAATACTGGGGCACCGACCTGCAATGCAAGGTGCTCGACGAGTGCGTGCAGTTGCATGGCGGCTACGGCTTCATGTGGGAATACCCGGTGGCCCGAGCTTGGGCGGATGCGCGCGTGCAGCGCATCTATGCCGGCACCAATGAAATCATGAAGGAGATCATTGCGCGGTCGCTTTGAAATTTGCAGTGAGTTGACTGGCCTCTTCGCGAGCAGGCTCGCTCCCACAAGGATCACGCTGTACCTGTGGGAGCGAGCCTGCTCGCGAAGCTTTTAGCGGTCGATCAAGGCGCCGGATTCGGATGATCCTTGTGAATCGCCTCGATTCCCGCCAGCACTTCATCGGAAAGTTTCAGATCAAAACTGGCAATGTTGCTGTCCAGTTGCGCAAGCGTCGTCGCACCAATGATGTTGCTGGTGACGAACGGTTGCTGGGTGACGAACGCCAGCGCCATTTGCGCCGGATCCAGACCGTGCTCACGAGCCAGGGCCACGTAACGGCTGCAGGCAGCCTCCGATTGCGGATTGAAATACCGGCTGAAGCGGCTGTAGAGGCTCAGGCGGCCTTTCGCTGGGCGCGCGCCACCCTCGTACTTGCCCGACAGAAAACCGAACGCCAGCGGCGAATAGGCGAGCAGGCCGCACTGTTCACGGATGGCGATTTCCGCCAGACCGATTTCGAAGCTGCGATTGAGCAGGTTGTACGGATTCTGGATCGACACCGCACGCGGCCAGCCACGGGCTTCGGCCAGCGCGAGGAAGCGCATGGTGCCCCACGGCGTCTCGTTGGACAGGCCGATATGGCGGATCTTGCCGGCCTTGACCTGCTCGTCGAGGGCTTCGAGCGTGTCTTCGAGCGGCGTCAGGTTGGCCTCGATCTTGTGCTTGTAGCCCAGCTGTCCGAAAAAGTTGGTGCTGCGCTCCGGCCAGTGCAACTGATACAGGTCGATGTAATCGGTCTGCAGGCGCTCGAGGCTGGCATCCACCGCGGCGGTGATGTGCTGGCGGTTGTGGCGCAGGTTTTTGTCGCGGATGTAGTCGATGGTGTTGCCGGGGCCGGCGATCTTGCTGGCGAGGATCCAGTCGGCACGGTCGCCGCGACGCTTGAAGTAATTGCCGATGTAACGTTCGGTGGTGGCATAGGTTTCGGCTTTCGGCGGCACCGGGTACATCTCGGCGGTGTCGATGAAATTGATCCCGGCTTCCTTGGCCCGTTCGATCTGGGCGAAGGCTTCAGCTTCAGTGTTTTGCTCGCCCCAGGTCATGGTGCCGAGGCAGATTGCACTCACGTTCAGGTCGGTACGGCCTAGCTGGCGATAGTCCATCGGGTGCTCCTTGGGCAAAACAATCATAAAAGCAGGTTGAAAATTTTTTCGCAATCTGCATAATTGCCGACCTCTTTCTGCAGTGGAAGTGATGCGCCGCCGCCGAAGAATCTTGCCGTTGAACGGACGCGCCGACCCGAGCCCCCGAAAGCGTCTGTATCCGGCTGCCTTTGACTTGTCAAAGTACGCACTATTCAGTAAGATCCGCCGTCTTATTTACAGGCGGCCCCTGAGGCTATAAAGAATGAAAACTTTTACTGCTAAACCGGAAACAGTAAAGCGCGACTGGTTTGTCGTCGACGCTGCTGGTCAGACCCTGGGTCGTCTGGCCACCGAAATCGCGAGCCGTCTGCGTGGCAAGCACAAGCCTGAGTACACTCCTCACGTTGACACCGGCGACTACATCGTCGTAATCAACGCCGAGCAGATCCGTGTAACCGGCGCTAAAACCACTGACAAAATGTACTACTCCCACTCCGGTTTCCCGGGCGGCATCAAGTCGATCAACTTTGAAAAGCTGATCGCCAAAGCCCCTGAGCGCGTGATCGAGACCGCGGTTAAAGGCATGCTGCCTAAGAACCCGCTGGGTCGTGACATGTACCGTAAGCTGAAAGTCTATGCGGGCGCTGCACACCCTCATACTGCTCAGCAGCCCCAAGAACTGAAGATTTAACGGAATAGTTCATTATGTCGGCGACTCAAAATTACGGCACTGGCCGTCGCAAGACCGCAACCGCACGCGTTTTCCTGCGTCCGGGTACTGGTAACATCTCCATCAACAACCGCTCCCTGGACTCGTTCTTCGGTCGCGAAACTGCCCGCATGGTAGTTCGTCAGCCGCTGGAACTGACCGAGACTGTCGAGAAGTTCGACATCTACGTCACTGTCATCGGTGGTGGTGTAAGTGGTCAGGCTGGCGCAATCCGCCACGGCATCACTCGCGCTCTGATGGACTACGACGAAACCCTGCGTAGCGCTCTGCGCAAAGCTGGCTTCGTTACTCGCGACGCCCGTGAAGTTGAACGTAAGAAAGTTGGTCTGCGTAAAGCGCGTAAGCGTCCGCAGTACTCGAAGCGTTAATTCGTTTCCACGTTCAAAAAAGAACGCCCGATTCCTCACGGAACCGGGCGTTTTTTTATGCCTGCGATTTATCAAAAGAATTGCGCTGTGACAACTTGCCACATTCGTAGACCCCCTATACTGCAAGGCTTGAGGGTGTGAGCTCCGGGTAATTCCCTTGTCAGAATTGGGGCTTTTCATTACCATCTCGGCAAAATTTTTATAAGTAACATTGATTTATTTAGTAGATGCCTGATTTAACAGGCCACAAAGCTGATGGGAGAGGACTGAATGAGCAATGACGGCGTGAATGCAGGCCGGCGTCGCTTCTTGGTAGCAGCCACATCCGTGGTGGGTGCTGCAGGAGCGGTGGGGGCTGCGGTCCCGTTCGTGGGGTCATGGTTTCCCAGTGCCAAGGCGAAAGCCGCCGGTGCACCGGTGAAAGTGAATGTCAGCAAGATCGAGCCAGGACAGCAGATGATTGCCGAGTGGCGCGGCCAGCCGGTGTTCATTGTCCGCCGTACTGCGGAAATCCTGGGGAATCTCAAGAAGATCGAGGGCCAGCTCTCCGATCCGACTTCCAAAAACTCCACGCAACCTACCTATGTCGACCCTGAAGTGCGTTCGATCAAGCCGGAAATTCTCCTGCTGATAGGGATCTGCACTCACCTGGGTTGCTCGCCAACCTTCCGTCCCGAAGTGGCGCCTGCGGATCTGGGTAAAGACTGGGTCGGTGGCTATTTCTGCCCGTGCCACGGCTCCCACTACGATCTGGCTGGCCGCGTCTACAAGTCGCAACCCGCGCCTTTGAACCTGCCAGTTCCCCCGCATTCCTATGAGACCGATGACCTGATTGTCATTGGCGTCGATACGGAGAAAGCGTGATGAGCAAGTTCATGGATTGGGTTGATGCACGCTTCCCCGCGACCAAAATGTGGGAAGACCATCTCAGCAAGTATTACGCGCCAAAAAACTTCAACTTCTTCTATTTCTTCGGCTCGCTGGCGCTGCTGGTGCTGGTCAATCAGATCGTCACCGGTGTCTGGCTGACGATGAGCTACACGCCGTCGGCAGAAGAGGCGTTCGCTTCCGTCGAATACATCATGCGCGACGTCGAGTACGGCTCGATCCTGCGTTTGCTGCACTCCACCGGCGCTTCGGCGTTCTTCATCGTGGTCTATCTGCACATGTTCCGTGGCCTGCTCTACGGTTCGTATCAGAAGCCCCGTGAACTGGTCTGGGTGTTCGGCATGCTGATCTACCTGGCGCTGATGGCCGAGGCCTTCATGGGGTATCTGCTGCCGTGGGGCCAGATGTCCTACTGGGGTGCCCAAGTGATCATCTCGCTGTTCGGTGCTATCCCGGTCATCGGTAACGATCTGACCCAGTGGATTCGTGGTGACTACCTGATCTCGGGGATCACCCTGAACCGCTTCTTCGCCTTGCACGTGGTGGCCCTGCCGATCGTGATTCTCGGTCTGGTGGTGCTGCACATTCTGGCGTTGCACGAGGTAGGTTCGAACAACCCGGATGGCGTCGACATCAAGAAGCACAAAGACGAAAACGGCATCCCGCTGGATGGCATTGCCTTCCATCCGTACTACACCGTGAAAGACATCGTCGGTGTGGTGGTGTTCCTGTTTATCTTCTGCTTTATCGTGTTCTTCTTCCCGGAAATGGGTGGCTACTTCCTCGAAAAACCTAACTTCGAGCCGGCTAACCCGTTCAAGACGCCGGAGCACATTGCACCGGTCTGGTACTTCACGCCGTTCTACGCGATCTTGCGTGCGATCCCGGACAAACTCATGGGCGTTATCGCCATGGGCGCCTCGATTGCCTTGCTCTTTGTCCTGCCATGGCTGGATCGCAGTCCGGTCAAATCGATGCGCTACAAGGGCTGGATGAGCAAAATCTGGCTGGTGGTGTTCTGCATTTCCTTCGTGATCCTTGGCATTCTGGGCGTACTGGCTCCGACGCCGGAGCGCACGCTGGTGTCGCAGATCTGCACCTTCCTGTACTTCGCCTACTTCATTCTGATGCCGTTCTACACCAGGCTCGAGAAGACCAAACCGGTTCCGGAAAGGGTGACTGGCTGATGAAAAAGTTATTTTTTGCTCTGATTTTCGCTGCTCTGCCTGTGCTGTCTTTCGCCGCCGAACACGGTGGTCCGGAGCTGGAAAAAGTCGACATCGACGTATCCGACAAGGCTGCTCTGCAAGATGGTGCGCGAACCTTCGCCAACTATTGCATGGGTTGCCACAGTGCCAAGTTTCAGCGTTACGAGCGGGTGGCCGATGACCTCGGCATTCCCCACGAGATGATGCTCGAGAAGCTGGTGTTCACCGGCGCCAAGATCGGCGACCACATGAACATCGGCATGCAGCCGGCGGACGCCAAGACCTGGTTCGGTGCTGCACCGCCGGACCTGACCCTGGTGGCGCGTGTGCGTGGCACTGACTGGCTCTACGGTTACCTGCGCTCGTTCTACGAAGATCCGGCACGTCCTTGGGGCGTGAACAACAAGGTCTTCCCGAACGTCGGCATGCCTAACGTGCTGGTCGGCCTGCAAGGACGTCAGGTGGTGGGCTGCAAGCAAGTGCAGATCGTCGAGGATGGCAAGAAGCAATACGATCCGCTGACCGGTACGCCGCTGACCCACGAAGCGTGCGATCAGTTGACCATCGTGCCGAAATCCGGTGCTCTGAACGAAGAGCAGTTCGATGAGAAGGTCAAGAATCTGGTAACCTTCCTGGCTTACTCGGCTAACCCGGTTAAGCTGCAACATCAGCGCATCGGTACTTACGTCTTGCTGTACCTGGCGTTCTTCTTTGTGTTCGCCTATCTGCTCAAGCGTGAATACTGGAAAGACGTGCACTGATACGCTTCAAGCATTGCTGTTAATCGCGCGCGCCCAAGGGCGCCTCCGATAACGCGACGTCTGGTTCGCCAGGCGTTGCGGGAGGCGCCCTCTGGGCGCGCGCGTTTTTCCGGTTCCGATAATTTCAACAAGCGAGGAGGATCGCCATGGGCGTGACCAATCGGTTGGCCTGTTACTCCGACCCCGCCGACCACTATTCCCACCGAGTGCGCATCGTGCTTGCAGAGAAGGGTGTCAGCGCCGAAATCATTTACGTGGAAGCTGGTCGCCAGCCGCCTAAACTGATTGAGGTGAACCCTTACGGCAGTCTCCCGACACTGGTCGATCGCGACCTGGCGTTGTGGGAGTCGACCGTGGTGATGGAATATCTGGATGAGCGTTACCCGCATCCGCCACTGATGCCGGTTTATCCGGTGGCGCGTGCCAATAGCCGTCTGCTGATTCACCGTATTCAGCGCGACTGGTGTGGTCTGGTGGATCTGATTCTTGATCCCAAGTCCAAGGAGGCCGCGCGTGTCGTGGCGCGTAAGGAATTGCGTGAAAGCCTGACAGGCGTGTCGCCGCTGTTTGCCGACAAGCCGTTTTTCCTCAGTGAGGAACAAAGTCTGGTGGATTGCTGCCTATTGCCAATACTCTGGCGTTT
Source organism: Pseudomonas sp. GW823-FHT01D03 (assembly GCF_058798255.1). Taxonomy (NCBI): domain Bacteria; kingdom Pseudomonadati; phylum Pseudomonadota; class Gammaproteobacteria; order Pseudomonadales; family Pseudomonadaceae; genus Pseudomonas; species Pseudomonas sp. GW823-FHT01D03. The sequence goes on along the minus strand of NZ_JBXAKK010000001.1, from coordinate 5,025,505 downwards.
GCCGATTCTGGGTATTGAACTGCCGCGGCCGGCCAAGCCGCTGCTTGATTATATGGAGCGCCAGTTTGCGCGTGAGGCTTTCCAGGCGAGTCTGTCTGGCGTCGAACGCGATATGCGCTAAGGCTTAAGGAGCCGCTATGAACTCCAGTCGACCTTATCTGGTCCGCGCGCTCTACGAGTGGATTGTGGATAACGATTGCACCCCGCACATGCTGGTCAATTCCGAATACCCGGCAGTGCAGGTGCCGCAGGGCTTCGCCAGTGACGGGCAGATTGTCCTGAACATTTCGCCCAGCGCCGTGCGGCACTTGCACATGGACAACGACGTGGTGACCTTCGAGGGTCGCTTCGGTGGCGTTCCGCACAGTCTGTATGTGCCGATCAGTGCAATCCTGGGTATTTACGCCCGGGAGAACGGGCAGGGCATGGTGTTCGATCTCGAGTCGCCGATGGATGACGAAGACGATATCGAGCCGGATGACGACTTGCCGCCACCGGACAGCGAGCCGCCGCGACCAAGCGGCCGGCCAAGCCTGAAAGTGGTGAAGTAATAAAAAAGGCGACCCGAGAGGGTCGCCTTTTTTATTGCGTGGGTATCAGTCAGTCGATGTATTCGAACAGTTTCACGATTTTCTGCACACCGGAAACGCTCTGCACCAGATTGGTCGCCTGTTGGGCTTCCTGCTTGGTCAGCAGGCCCAGCAGATAGACGATGCCGTTCTCGGTCACGACCTTGATGCGCGAGCCGGGAATGCTGGCATCGGTCAGCATCTGGGTCTTGATCTTGGTGGTCAGCCAGGCGTCGTTCTGGCGGGCGAGGAAGCTCGAAGGTGCAATCACTTGCAGTTCGTTATGCACCTTCTTCACGCGCTGGACGTCGCTGGCGGCCTGTTCGGCCTTGGCCTTGAGGTCTTCACGCGGCGTCTGGCCGGCGAGCAGCACCACGCCGTTGAAGCTGGTGACGACGATATGCGAGTCCTTGTCCAGGCCAGGGTCGGCCTTGGCCACGTTGACGCCGACTTTGGTTTCGATCAGCGAGTCGTCGATTTTACTGCCGAAGGTTCGGGTGCCGCGGTCGTCTTCAATCGGCGCTTCACGGCTGGCGTTCACCACCGAGGTGCAGCCGCTGATGCCGAGGCACAGGGTCAAGGCCAAAAGGCCAAGGCGATTAGGGGTCATTCTTCACTCCCGAACAGTTGGCTGTCGATCAGATCGCAGAGGCAATGGATCGCCAGCAGATGGACTTCCTGAATACGTGCAGTGACATGGGCCGGTACGCGAATCTCGACGTCTTCAGGCAGTAGCAGCGAAGCCATGCCGCCGCCGTCGCGGCCAGTCAATGCTACGACAATCATTTCGCGATCATGTGCGGCCTGGATCGCCTGAATAATGTTTGCCGAGTTACCGCTGGTCGAAATCGCCAGCAATACGTCACCTGGTTGACCCAGTGCGCGGATTTGCTTGGAGAACACTTCGTTGTAGCTGTAGTCGTTGGCGATCGAGGTGATCGTCGAGCTGTCGGTGGTCAGGGCGATGGCCGGCAGGCTCGGGCGTTCGCGCTCGAAGCGGTTGAGCAGCTCCGAGGAGAAGTGCTGGGCGTCGCCGGCAGAGCCGCCGTTGCCGCACGAAAGCATTTTGCCTTCGTTGAGCAGGGCGTTGACCATGATCTGGCTGGCTTGCTCGATGTGCGGTGCAAGTACGTCCATCGCCTGTTGCTTGGTGTCGATACTGGCCTGGAAAAGCTGGCGAATTCGGGATTGCATGTCCATCTGTGTGACCTTAAGTGGCGCGGCTGTTCGGCACGTGAATGTGCAGCCCGCAAAGCAAAGAGCAAAAATTGTCGGTGAAAGTGTCCGGGGTGGTGTGCAGAGAATCAACCATCGAACGCATTCTGCAACCAGTTCAACTGATCGGGGTGCCTGTCGATGGCCACCACGTCGAAGCGGCAGGGAGAATCGGCCCAGCGTGACTCGCGCTGAAGAAAATACTGCGCGGCGAAAATCAGTTTCTGCCGTTTGCGCTCATCGATGCTAGCGAGCGCGCCACCCCATTGAGTGTTTTTTCTGTAGCGGACTTCGACGAATACTACTGTATCGCCATCAAGCATGACCAGATCAAGCTCGCCCCGTTTGCATGACCAGTTCTGCGCCAGCAGGCGCAGACCCTGGTGTTGCAGATGCTCGAGCGCCTGGCGCTCGGCATCCTTGCCGCTTTGCAGGTGCGAGCCGTCGGGCATCAGCGCGGGGTGTCCGGCAGGCGCTGAACCTGACCGCTGACGAACTGCGCCCAAGGCAACTGACGCACAACACGCTGGGTCTGGGTCATGCCGAGGCTACCCGACTCACCGTCAATGCGGCTGTCCGGCAGGGCCTTGAGTTGGCCCAGACGCGGTGCCAGGCGGTAGGCATCCACACCCATCGCGTACAGGCGGCCGAGGCTCCCGGCAGCTTGCGGCCACTGCGCAACCACTTGCTGGCGCAGTGGATCGCTGTTGTCCAGCAACCATGGGGTTTCGCAGAAGCGCACGCCGTTCATGTCGTTGTACTGGTTCACATCGCCACTGGCGCTGTAGACGTGGGAAGTTGCGTACACCGGAACGTCACCCGCGTACTGGAAGTTCAGGGTCGGCTTGATCTGCTGCGCCTGTTGCGGCGTGGCTGCGAGGAAGATGAACTCGATGTCCTGACGACGCGACGGCTGCGCGGCTACGTTGGTGCCAGCGGCGTTCTGCAGGCTCTTGGCGCGGGCTTCGCTTTGACGCAGCTGGAACATGTCGGCGATCTGCTGGGCCAGTTGCACCGGCTGATCGACGCGTTCGGTGGCAACAATGCTGCCTCCATTGGCCTGCCAGTCCTGGCTGAAAGCGCGCAGTACGCGGTCGCCCCATTCGCCTTTCGGCACCATGATCGCCGCGCGATGCAGGCCGTCGGCGCGGGCACGACGCGAGACCTCGCGAGCTTCGTCTTCAGCCGCCAGACCGAACTGGAACAGTTGCGCCGGGCCTTGATCGCCTTCGCTGTAGTTCAGCGCGAGGGTGGTGATTGGTAGTTGAGGGCGAGTGCTCAGTTGTTTGACCAGCGGTTTTTCCAGCGGGCCGACCACCAGTTGCACGCCATCAGCCTGAGCCTTGCGGTAGAACTCGTCCATCGAGGTCAGCTTGGAGCTGTCGTAGAACTCGATCGCTGGCGGCTTTTGCCCGGCCTGTTGAGCCTGATAGTGCGCCGCCATGAAGCCTTCGCGCAGTGCTTTACCGACCGCTGCCAGCTGACCGTCTTGCGGCAGCAGCAGGGCGATCTTGCTCAGGGGCTGGCTGGCCAGTTCCTTGAGTTTGGTCAGTGGCAACGGCAAGTTGATCGCCGCCGGGTGCTTTGGATTCTGCGCGCGCCAGGTATCGATCGCCGCTTGCTGCTGTTCCAGGGTGCCGGCGGATTTCACTGCCAGTGCCAGACTCATCCAGCCGCCGAGGTCGTCGGTGGTGTTGGGTTGCAGTTGGTCGGTCGGCAGCGAGCCAATCAGAGTCCAGATGGCTTCGTGGTTCTTGCTCGCGGCTTCGCCTTGCAGCATCGGCGCGATGAACACGCGCTCGCGAGCGGCTGCGAGTGTCTGACCGTCGGCTTCCAGTGCGCGGGCATGCACGGTGCCGGTGCGCACTTGCTGCTCTTCAGGCATCTCGCCCAAGTGTTGCAGGCTCGGATGGCTCAGAGCGGTCAGCGCAGCTTTCGGCTGATTGCGGGTCATCGCCAGTTCAGCGGACAGGGTGCTGGCGAAGATCTGCTGGCCTGGCTTCAACTGCTCCATCGGCACTTGTTGCAGGATCTGCGCGGACTGCCCGGCGTTGCCCTGGCGATAAGCCAGGTCTGCCGCGCTCAGGCGCAACAGGGCGGCTTTTTCCGGCGTCTTGGCCTGGGTCGCCTGTTCGAGCAGTTGCTCGATGCTGGCATCCGGAGTCCGTGGAAGTTCGCCAAGGCTGGAGGAGGGGGAGCTGGCGCAGGCCGCCAGCAAGGCAGCGAGGCAGAGGGCAGTGAACAGCCGCAGGCAAGCGATCATGTAAGTGTTCCTGATACTCGATCAAATTAGCGTGGAATTGTACCCAAGCACTGGCCGGGGCGCGATGTTACTGGCGTGAAACCGTCAATTTAGCTGAAGCAAATGTTGCGGCATCGCACAAAGACGCGCAAAACCGGCGTCGGCCGGAACGCATCGCAAGCCTCGTGACGCGTTACAATGCCGGTTTTTACCGAACACGAGGTGTGCGCTTTGACTGCTCCAGGTCCTTTGAATTCCGCTGCTGGCTCGCTTTATGTGGTGGCGACGCCCATCGGCAACCTGGACGACATCAGCGCCCGGGCCCTGAAGATCCTCCGCGAGGTTGCACTGATTGCCGCCGAAGACACGCGGCACTCGGCGCGACTGATGCAGCACTTCGGCATTGCCACGCCGCTGGCCGCGTGCCACGAACATAACGAACGTGATGAAGGTAGCCGCTTTATTACCCGTTTGCTGGCGGGCGATAACGTCGCGCTGATTTCCGATGCCGGGACGCCACTGATTTCCGATCCGGGTTACCACCTGGTGCGTCAGGCGCGGGCGGCGGGGATCAATGTGGTGCCGGTGCCGGGCGCCTGTGCGTTGATCGCGGCGTTGTCGGCGGCGGGTCTGCCCTCCGACCGCTTCATCTTCGAAGGCTTCCTGCCGGCCAAGCCGGTAGGGCGCAAGGCGCGCCTGGAAGCAGTAAAGGAGGAGCCGCGCACGTTGATTTTCTACGAGGCCCCGCATCGCATTCTCGAATGCCTGCAAGACATGGAAGCGGTGTTTGGTGGCGAGCGTCAGGCGTTGCTGGCCCGGGAAATCACCAAAACCTTCGAGACCCTCAAAGGTTTGCCGCTGGCTGAGTTGCGTGGATTTGTCGAGTCCGACAGCAACCAGCAGCGCGGCGAGTGTGTGGTGCTGGTCGCCGGCTGGTCTGCACCGGAGTCCGAAGATGCAGTCAGCAGCGAGGCGATGCGCGTGCTCAATCTGCTGCTCGAAGAGATGCCGCTCAAGCGCGCTGCCGCCCTGGCTGCGCAAATCACCGGTGAGCGCAAAAACGTCCTGTACCAGGTCGCACTCGATCAGCAGAAGGGCGAGTAACCCGTCGCGCAGACAGGTTTTACGGCTATTAGCGCTTGTTCTTCAGGCGCTCTGCCGTTAACCTGCGCGGCGGAGAGTCGATCGGACAGTCGCTGCCCTCTATGAAAATTAGGGGGGGGAGGAAAGTCCGGGCTCCATAGGGCGAAGTGCCAGGTAATGCCTGGGAGGCGTGAGCCTACGGAAAGTGCCACAGAAAATAACCGCCTAAGCGCTTCGGCGCCGGTAAGGGTGAAAAGGTGCGGTAAGAGCGCACCGCACGTCTGGCAACAGTTCGTGGCTAGGTAAACCCCACTTGGAGCAAGACCAAATAGGGTCCCAAGGCGTGGCCCGCGCTGGGACCGGGTAGGTTGCTAAAGATGTCCAGTGATGGCCATCGTAGACGAATGACTGTTCAAGACAGAACCCGGCTTACAGATCGACTCTCCACCTTTTTCTTTCCCTGCTTGAATCAATGGCGTCAGGGCTGGTTATTATCGGCAGGCCTGCGCTAAAGTCCGGCAGCGGCAAATGCGGTAATAGCCATTTCCCACCTTGCTTCAATCAACAGCAGAAGCGCTTTTGTAATACCGAAAAAATCTTACTCTTAACAAATTACTTTAACTTCCGAGCGCAGCTTTCAGTGCCGCATCAAGTTATTGGTCAAAAGTATCCGCCAAATTGTCGTTACCCCTCCTTTTAAGCTCCTAAATCTCCGTTCTGTAAGGGTTTTCCTTTAATCCGCGCCTTGACGGTGTGGTGGGCGCATTCCTATAGTGTGCGCAAGTGGCGGAAAGTGGCATGAAGTGGGTTTTTTGAGCTCAAAACGATAAAAATTGGAGAAACGCTGACGTGTTTCGCGGAGCTAACGCTATCAGTCTCGATGCAAAGGGCCGTCTCGCCATGCCGAGCCGGTACCGTGACGAGCTCGTTTCGCGTAGTTCCGGCCAATTGATCGTGACCATTGATGCTGTTGATCCGTGCCTGTGTGTCTACCCGCTCGACGAGTGGGAAATCATTGAAACCAAGTTGCGCGCACTCCCTTCGCTTCGCGAAGAGAACCGTCGCCTGCAGCGTTTATTGATTGGTAATGCCGTCGACCTCGAACTCGACGGCAGTGGTCGTTTTCTGGTTCCACCGCGTCTGCGCGAATACGCCAAGCTTGATAAGAAAGCGATGCTGGTGGGCCAACTGAACAAGTTCCAATTGTGGGACGAGGATGCATGGAACGCGGTGTCTGCCGCTGACCTTGCTGCTATTCAACAACCGGGCGCCATGCCTGACGAACTGCGTGATTTGATCCTGTGACTATTGATAGCGGCTTTAACCACATCACCGTACTGCTTGACGAAGCCGTCGAGGCTCTCGCCGTACGTCCTGATGGCTGCTATCTGGACGGCACGTTCGGGCGCGGCGGGCACAGTCGGCTGATCCTCAGCCAGCTCGGGACGGACGGTCGACTCATCGGATTCGACAAGGATCCTCAAGCGATTGCCACCGGGCAAACGCTAGCGGCCGAAGACGGCCGCTTTGTCGTTGTGCAGCGCAGCTTTGCCGAGCTGGGTTCGGTGGTTGCCGAGCAAGGTCTGAGCGGCAAGGTCAGCGGTATCCTGCTCGATCTCGGCGTGTCGTCGCCGCAGCTGGATGACGCCGAGCGCGGCTTCAGTTTCCTCAATGACGGTCCGCTGGACATGCGCATGGATCCGTCCCGTGGCATCAGCGCCGCCGAATTCGTCAACACCGCGCCGGTGGAAGAAATCGCCCGGGTGTTCAAGGAATACGGCGAAGAACGTTTCTCAGGGCGCATGGCCCGCGCCGTGGCCGAGCGCCGCGACATCAAGCCGTTCGAGCGCACCGCTGATCTTGCCGAAGTTCTGAAAGTCGCCAACCCGGCGTGGGAGAAGGGCAAGAACCCGGCGACCCGTGCGTTCCAGGGTTTGCGCATTCACGTCAACAACGAACTGGGCGATCTGGAAGCCGGCCTCGAAGCCGCACTGGATGCTCTGGAGATCGGTGGCCGTCTGGTGGTCATCAGTTTCCACTCGCTGGAAGACCGCATCGTCAAACTGTTCATGCGCAAGCTGGTGAAAGGCGAAGCCGACAACCTGCCGCGCAACCTGCCCGTGCGCCATGTGGCGTTCGAACCGAAAATCAAAATCCATGGCAAAGCGCAGACGGCCTCCGACGCCGAACTCAAAGCCAACCCACGTTCCCGTAGCGCTGTCATGCGCGTCGCGGAGAAGTTGCGGTGAGCAAGCTTTTCGCCAAGCCCCTGCCGGGCGGCAGCTTCTTCATGCTGCTGCTGTTTATCGGCGTGCTCGTGTCGGCCATCGGCGTGTCCTACAGCGCGCACTGGAACCGGCAGTTGCTCAACAATCTTTATAACGAACTCAGCGTGCGCGACAAGGCGCAGGCCGAGTGGGGGCGCCTGATTCTCGAGCAAAGCACCTGGACTGCGCACAGCCGCATCGAAGTGCTGGCCACCGAACAACTGAAAATGCACATCCCTGGCGCGGCTGACGTGAAGATGGTGGCGCCATGATGAAACTTGAAGGCGCACTCTTCCCGTGGCGCTTCCGCCTGATGGTGGCACTGCTCGGCGTGATGGTTGCGGCGATCTGCTGGCGCATCATCGACCTGCAGGTGGTTGACCGTGACTTCCTCAAAGGTCAGGGCGATGCGCGCAGCCTGCGTCATATTCCGATTCCTGCTCACCGTGGTCTGATCACTGACCGTAACGGCGAGCCTTTGGCCGTGAGTACCCCAGTGACCACGCTGTGGGCCAACGCCAAGGAAATGCAGACCGCCAAAGAGAAGTGGCCAGCACTGGCCGCCGCGCTGGGTCAGGACCCGAAAGCCCTGACTGAACGCCTCGAAGCGCAAGCCAACAAAGAATTTATCTACCTGGTGCGCGGGCTGACCCCCGAGCAAGGTCAGGCTGTGCTCGACCTGAAAGTGCCGGGCGTTTACGGTATCGAAGAATTCCGCCGCTTCTACCCGGCCGGTGAAGTCACCGCACACATGGTCGGCTTTACCGACATTGACGATCACGGGCGTGAAGGAGTCGAGCTGGCCTACGACGAGTGGCTGGCCGGGGTGCCGGGCAAACGGCAGGTCATCAAGGATCGGCGCGGTCGGCTGATCAAGGATGTCCAGGTCACCAAGAACGCCAAGGCCGGCAAGCCCTTGGCGTTGTCGATTGACCTGCGTCTGCAATACCTGGCCAACCGCGAGCTGCGCAACGCGATCATCGAGAACGGCGCCAAGGCCGGCAGCCTGGTGATCATGGACGTGAAGACCGGCGAGATTCTCGCCATGGTCAACCAGCCGACCTACAACCCGAACAACCGTCGCAATCTGCAGCCGGCGATGATGCGTAACCGCGCGATGATCGACGTGTTCGAACCGGGTTCGACCATGAAAGCGATCTCGATGAGTGCCGCGATCGAAACCGGCCGCTGGAAACCGAGCGACACCGTCGAGGTGTACCCGGGCTCCCTGCAGATCGGCAAGTACACCATCAAGGACGTGTCGAAGACCGAAGGCCCGGTACTCGACCTGACCGGCATCCTGATCAATTCCAGTAACGTCGGCATGAGTAAGGTCGCGTTCGATATTGGTGGCGAAACCATTTTCCGCCTCGCACAGAAAGTCGGCCTCGGTCAGGACACCGGCCTCGGCTTCCCGGGCGAGCGCGTCGGCAACCTGCCGAACTACCGCGAATGGCGCAAGGCTGAAACCGCGACGCTGTCGTATGGCTACGGTATTTCCGTGACCGCGATCCAGTTGGTGCACGCGTTCTCGGCACTGGCCAACAACGGTCGTCTGGCACCACTGACCCTGATCAAAACCGACAAACCGCCGCAGACCACCCAGGTACTGCCGGAAGCGGTCGCGAAAACCATGCAAGGCATGCTGCAGCAAGTGATCGAAGCACCGCGCGGCGTGTTCCGTGCGCAGGTGCCTGCGTATCACGTGGCCGGCAAGTCGGGTACTGCACGTAAAACGTCGGTGGGTACCAAGGGCTACGCCGAAAACTCCTACCGCTCGCTGTTCGCCGGTTTCGGCCCGATGAGCGATCCGCGTTACGCCATCGTGGTCGTGATCGATGAACCGTCCAAGGCCGGTTACTTCGGTGGTCTGGTGTCGGCGCCGGTGTTCAGCCGTGTGATGTCCGGCACCCTGCGTCTGATGAACGTCACCCCGGACAACCTGCCGACCACCCAACAGGCCAACGCCACCCCGGTCGTTCCGCTGAAAGCCAATGGAGGGCGCGGCTGATGTCATTAAGTCTGAACAAGATATTCCCCCACGCCGGCCACGATCTGCTGATCCGTGAATTGGCGCTGGACAGCCGCAACGTACGCGCGGGTGACCTGTTCCTCGCCGTGCCGGGCGGCAAGTTCGATGGCCGTGCGCACATCGCCGATGCCTTGCAGCGCGGCGCGGCGGCGGTTGCCTATGAAGTGGAAGGCGCCACCGTGCTGCCGATCACCGAAGTGCCGTTGATTCCGGTCAAAGGCCTGGCGGCGCAGTTGTCCGACATCGCCGGGCGCTTTTATGGCGAGCCGAGCCATCACCTGAACCTGATCGGTGTCACCGGCACCAACGGCAAGACCAGCGTGACCCAACTGGTCGCGCAGGCACTGGATCTGCTCGGTCAGCACTGCGGCATCGTCGGTACGCTGGGCTCCGGCTTCTATGGCGCGCTGGAAAGTGGTCTGCACACCACGCCGAATCCGATTGCCGTGCAAGCAACTCTTGGCGACCTGAAAAAGGCCGGGGCCAAAGCCGTGGCCATGGAAGTGTCGTCTCACGGTCTGGATCAGGGCCGGGTCACCGCGTTGGCGTTCGACGTCGCGGTGATGACCAACCTGTCTCGCGATCACCTGGATTATCACGGCACCATGGAGGCGTATGCCGAGGCCAAGGCCAAGCTGTTCGCCTGGAATGACCTGAAGTGCCGCGTGGTCAACCTCGACGACGATTTCGGTCGGCAACTGGCCGCCGAAAAACGCGATTCGCGCCTGATCACTTACAGCCTGCTCGACAGCAGCGCCTATCTCTATGTCCGCGAAGCGCAGTTCGATGACCACGGCGTACGCGCCACGCTGGTCACGCCGCAGGGCGAACATCATCTGCGCAGCACGCTGCTGGGTCGTTTCAACCTGAGCAATGTACTGGCGGCAGTCGGCGCCTTGCTCGGTCTGGATTACGCGCTCGACGAAATTCTCAAGGTGCTGCCAAAACTCGAAGGCCCTGCCGGACGCATGCAGCGACTGGGGGGCGGCACTCAGCCGCTGGTGGTGGTCGATTACGCCCACACCCCGGATGCCCTGGAAAAAGTTCTGACTGCGCTGCGCCCACACGTCAAAGGCCAGTTGCTGTGCCTGTTCGGCTGCGGCGGTGATCGTGATCGCGGCAAGCGTCCACTGATGGCCGAAGTAGTCGAGCGTCTGGCTGACCGCGTGCTGGTCACCGATGACAACCCGCGCACGGAAGACCCGGCACAGATTTTCGACGACATCCGCGCCGGTTTCACCGCTGTGGATAAAGTTACTTTCGTCGCCGGCCGTGGTCAGGCGATCGCCCAGCTGATCGCCGGTGCTTCGGCGGATGACGTGATCGTGCTGGCCGGTAAAGGTCACGAGGACTATCAGGAAATCAACGGCGAGCGGCACGCTTTCTCCGATCTGGTCGAGGCCGATCACGCCCTCACCGCGTGGGAGGTGGCCCATGCTTAAGGCCCTGACATTGAGCGAACTGACCAACGTGCTCGACGCCCGTCTGATCAGCACCGATGCCAGTTTCGATGGCGTCAGCATCGACAGCCGTGCGATCACCGCTGGCCAACTGTTTATTGCCCTGACTGGCCCGCGCTTCGATGGTCACGACTATCTGAACGACGTCGCCGGCAAAGGCGCGGTCGCGGCACTGGTCGAGCGCGAGGTCGTCGACAGCACCTTGCCGCAACTGCTGGTCAAGGACACCCGCCAGGCCCTCGGCCAGTTGGGTGCGTTGAACCGCGCCGCGTTCACCCAGCCAGTCGCGGCCATCACCGGCTCCAGCGGCAAGACCACGGTCAAGGAAATGCTCGCAAGCATCCTGCGTACCCGCGGTCCGGTGCTGGCAACGCGCGGCAATCTGAACAACGATCTCGGCGCACCGCTGACCCTGCTCGAACTGGCCCCGGAACACACCGCCGCCGTAATCGAACTGGGCGCTTCGCGTCTGGGCGAAATCGCCTACACCGTCGGGCTGACCAAGCCACACGTGGCGATCCTCAACAACGCTGGCACCGCCCACGTTGGCGAGTTCGGCGGGCCGGAAAAAATCGTCGAAGCCAAAGGCGAGATCATCGACGGACTGGCGTCGGATGGCGTCGCTGTGCTTAACCTCGATGACAAGGCCTTTGGCATCTGGAAGCTCCGCGCCGGCGCACGCAAGGTGCTGACCTTCTCCCTGAGCAATCCGCAGGCAGACTTCTACGCCAGTGACCTGAGCACCGATGCCCGGGGTTGCCCGGCCTTCAACCTGCATACACCTGAAGGTGTGGAGCACGTTCAACTGAACCTGCTCGGCACCCATAACGTCGCCAACGCCATGGCTGCCGCCGCTGCCGCTCACGCCTTGGGCGTGTCGCTGTTTGGCATCGCCACCGGGCTTGGCGCGGTACAACCGGTCAAGGGTCGCACCGTCGCGCAATTGGCGAAGAACGGCATGCGCGTGATCGATGACACTTACAACGCAAACCCCACCTCCATGTGCGCTGCCGTTGATATACTCGCCGGCTTTTCCGGCCGCACCGTCCTGGTGCTCGGAGATATCGGCGAGTTGGGCGACTGGGCGGAGCAGGGGCACCGCGACGTGGGCGAATACGCCCGGGGCAAGGTTTCCGCGCTTTACGCGGTCGGGCCGAACATGGTCCACGCCGTGAACGCATTCGGTAAAGAAGCGCATCACTTCGGCACGCAAGCCGAACTGATCCAGGCCCTCGACGCCGAGCAGGACACAAACACCACCATTTTGATCAAGGGTTCGCGCAGTGCAGCGATGGAAAACATCGTTGCGGCTCTGTGCGGGCCCAGTCTGGAGAAACATTAATGCTGCTGCTGCTAGCGGAGTATCTGCAACAGTTCTACAAAGGCTTCGCGGTCTTCCAGTACCTGACCCTGCGCGGGATCCTCGGTGTGCTGACCGCGCTGGTTTTGTCGCTGTGCTATGGCCCGTGGATGATCCGCACTTTGCAGAACCGTCAGATCGGTCAATCTGTTCGTAACGACGGCCCGCAATCGCACCTGTCCAAGTCGGGTACGCCGACCATGGGCGGCGCGCTGATTCTGTCTTCCATCGGTGTCAGCACCCTGCTTTGGGCTGACCTGAGCAACCGCTACGTGTGGGTCGTGCTGCTGGTGACCCTGCTGTTCGGTGCCATCGGCTGGGTCGACGACTACCGCAAAGTGATCGAGAAGAACTCCCGTGGCTTGCCAAGCCGCTGGAAGTATTTCTGGCAGTCGGTGTTCGGTCTGGGCGCGGCGATCTTCCTTTATATGACCGCCACCACACCGGTGGAAACCACGCTGATCCTGCCGATGCTCAAGGACTACAGCATTCCGCTGGGCGCCGGGTTCATCGTGCTGACCTACTTCGTGATCGTCGGCTCAAGCAACGCGGTCAACCTGACTGACGGTCTCGACGGTCTGGCGATCATGCCAACCGTGATGGTCGGCGGCGGTCTGGGCATCTTCTGCTACCTGTCGGGTAACGTGAAATTCGCCGAATACCTGCTGATCCCTTACGTGCCGGGCGCGGGCGAACTGATCGTATTCTGCGGCGCACTGATCGGTGCCGGTCTGGGCTTCCTCTGGTTCAACACCTACCCGGCGCAAGTGTTCATGGGTGACGTCGGTGCTCTGGCACTCGGCGCGGCACTGGGCACCATCGCAGTGATCGTCCGTCAGGAAATAGTCTTGTTCATCATGGGCGGCGTGTTTGTGATGGAAACCCTGTCGGTGGTTATCCAGGTTGCTTCTTTCAAGCTGACCGGTCGCCGTGTGTTCCGCATGGCTCCGATACACCACCACTTTGAACTCAAGGGCTGGCCCGAGCCACGCGTGATCGTCCGTTTCTGGATCATCACCGTGATTCTCGTGCTGATCGGCCTTGCCACCCTGAAGCTGAGGTAGAACGAGTGTCTCTGATCGCTTCTGACCACTTCCGCATCGTTGTCGGCCTCGGCAAGAGCGGCATGTCCCTGGTTCGCTTCCTGGCGAACCGGGGCGTGTCGTTTGCCGTCGCCGATACGCGGGACAATCCACCGGAACTGGCCACGCTCAAGCGTGACTATCCGCACGTGGAAGTGCGTTGTGGCGAGCTGGACGTCGAATTCCTGTGCCGTGCCGACGAGCTCTACGTGAGCCCCGGCCTGGCGCTGGCGACCCCGGCCCTGCAAGCCGCTGCAGCCCGTGGCGTGAAAATGGCCGGCGACATCGAGCTGTTCGCGCGCAACGCGCGGGCGCCGATCGTGGCCATCACCGGATCCAATGCGAAAAGCACCGTCACCACCCTGGTCGGCGAGATGGCGGCTGCGGCCGGCAAGCGCGTCGCGGTGGGCGGCAACCTCGGTACGCCAGCGCTGGAGTTGCTCAGCGATGACGTCGAGCTGTACGTGATGGAGCTGTCGAGCTTCCAGCTGGAAACCACCGATCAGCTCAACGCTGAAGTGGCCACCGTGCTGAACATCAGCGAAGACCACATGGACCGCTACAGTGGTCTGCCGGCGTATCACCTGGCCAAGCACCGGATCTTCCGTGGCGCGAAGCAGTTCGTGGTCAATCGTCAGGACGCACTCAGCCGTCCGCTGATCGGCGAGGGCCAGCCATGCTGGACCTTTGGTCTGAACAAACCGGATTTCAAGGCTTTCGGCCTGCGCGAGGAAGACGGCGAGAAATACCTGGCCTTCGAATTCCAGAACCTGATGCCGGTGCGCGAACTGAAAGTGCGCGGCGCGCACAACCAGGCCAATGCCCTCGCGGCGCTGGCGCTGGGGCATGCGGTCGGCCTTCCGTTCGACGCCATGCTTGATGCCCTGCGTAACTTCACCGGCCTCGAACACCGCTGCCAGTGGGTGCGGGATCTCGACGGCGTCGGTTATTACAACGATTCCAAGGCCACCAACGTCGGTGCTGCACTGGCCGCCATCGAAGGCCTGGGCGCGGACATCGACGGCAAGGTTGTGCTGATCGCCGGTGGTGACGGCAAGGGCGCCGAGTTCAACGATTTGCGCGATCCGGTAGCGGCCAACTGCCGCGCCGTGATCCTGATGGGCCGCGACTCCGACAAGATCGGCGAGGCTATCGGCGACGCCGTGCAGCTGATTCGCGCCACGTCGCTGGTCGACGCTGTCGCGCAATGCCGTGCGGTCGCCCAGCCGGGTGACGTGGTGCTGCTGTCGCCCGCCTGCGCCAGTTTCGACATGTTCAAGAATTACGAAGACCGTGGTCACCAGTTCGTCCGCGCTGTGGAGGATCTGGCATGAGCCTGCGCAATATCATCAAGCCGTACCCGTCGCCGATCATCACCGGCCGTGGCATCGACCTCGACTTCCCGATGCTCGCCGGCTGCCTGGCGCTGCTGGGCCTGGGCCTGATCATGATCGCCTCGGCCTCCACCGAAGTGGCGGCGGCGCAATCGGGCAGCGCGCTGTATTACATGATTCGCCACCTGATCTACGTGGCGCTGGGTCTGGGCGCCTGCATCGTTACCATGATGATTCCGATCGCCACCTGGCAGCGCCTGGGCTGGATGATGCTGATTGGCGCGTTCGGTCTGCTGGTGATGGTGATCATCCCGGGGATCGGCCGTGAAGTGAACGGATCGATGCGCTGGATCGGTTTCAGTTTCTTCAACGTGCAGCCGTCCGAGATCGCCAAGGTGTTTGTGGTGATCTACCTCGCCGGTTATCTGGTGCGTCGGCAGAAAGAAGTGCGCGAGAGCTGGATGGGCTTCTTCAAGCCGTTCATCGTGCTGCTGCCAATGGCGGGCCTGTTGCTGATGGAGCCGGACTTCGGTGCCACCGTGGTAATGATGGGGGCCGCTGCAGCGATGCTGTTCCTTGGCGGGGTCGGGCTGTTCCGCTTCTCGCTGATGGTGGTATTGGCCGTCGGGGCCGTGGTGCTGCTGATTCAGATGCAGCCGTACCGGATGGCACGTCTGACCAACTTCGCCGACCCGTGGGCCGACCAGTTCGGCGCCGGTTATCAATTGTCGCAGGCGTTGATCGCCTTCGGTCGCGGTGAGTGGCTCGGCGTTGGCCTGGGCAACAGCGTGCAGAAACAGTTCTACCTGCCTGAAGCGCACACCGACTTCGTGTTCTCGGTGCTTGCCGAAGAGCTGGGCGCCGTCGGTTCGCTGTGCACCGTCGCGCTGTTCGTCTTCGTGTGTATTCGCGGCATGTACATCGGTTTGTGGGCCGAGAAGGCCAAACAGTTCTTCGCCGCTTATGTGGCTTACGGTCTGTCGTTCCTGTGGATCGGTCAGTTCCTGATCAACATCGGGGTGAACGTCGGTCTGCTGCCGACTAAGGGCCTGACCCTGCCGTTCCTCAGTTACGGCGGCAGTTCCCTGGTGATCTGCTGCGCCTGCCTTGGCTTGTTGCTGAGGATCGAGTGGGAGAGTCGAACCCACCTGGGCAGTGAAGAGATGGAGTTCCATGAGAGCGACTTCGCCGAGGAGCCGAACCATGGGCGCTAACGTATTGATCATGGCCGGCGGCACCGGCGGCCACGTGTTCCCGGCATTGTCCTGTGCCCGCGAATTCCAGGCGCGTGGCTACACCGTGCACTGGCTCGGCACCCCACGCGGGATCGAAAACGAACTGGTGCCGGCTGCAGGTCTTGAACTGCATCGCATCAATGCCACCGGGTTGCGTGGCAAGGGCAAGCTGTCGCTGCTCAAGGCACCGTTCATGTTGCTCAAGTCGGTGTGGCAGGCGCGGGCGGTGATTCGCAAGCTGCGTCCAGTCTGCGTGGTCGGCTTCGGTGGTTATGTGACCGGGCCTGGCGGGATTGCCGCGAAACTGGCCGGTGTGCCGGTGATCGTTCACGAGCAGAACGCCGTGGCCGGCACCGCCAATCGGTTGCTGGTGCCGTTCGCCGCCCGGGTGTGTGAAGCATTCCCCGACACCTTTACTCTGTCGGACACCCGCCGTACCACCGGAAACCCGGTGCGCAGCGAGCTGTTCCTCGAAACATCGCGACCAGCCCTGGCCGGTCGCAAAGCGCGTTTGCTGATCCTCGGCGGAAGCCTGGGCGCAGAACCGTTGAACAAGTTGCTGCCTGAAGCCCTGGCGCAAGTCCCTGCCGATTTGCGCCCGGAAGTGTTTCATCAGGCCGGCAAAAACCACGATGAAGTGACTGCAGAGCGCTACCGCGCCGCCGGCGTGGATGCGCAGGTGCAGCCGTTCATCAAAGACATGGCCCAGGCCTATGGCTGGGCTGACCTGGTGGTGTGCCGCGCTGGCGCGCTGACCATCAGTGAGCTGGCTGCCGTTGGTCTGCCCTCGATGCTGGTGCCTTTGCCCCACGCGATCGACGATCACCAGACCCGCAACGCCGATTATTTGGCCCGTGAAGGCGCAGCCTTCGTGATGCCGCAAAGAACGACTGGTGCCGCGGATCTTGCCGCGCGCCTGACAGAGGTCTTGATGCAACCGCAACGACTCGAAGAAATGGCCCAAGCGGCCCGCCGTCTGGCCAAACCCGATGCCACCCGTAGCGTGGTCGATACCTGCCTGGAGGTGGCCCATGGTTGAGAATCAGAAAGCCATGCCGCAACCGGAAATGCGCCGCATCCGTCGCATCCACTTCGTCGGTATCGGCGGCGTGGGCATGTGCGGCATCGCTGAAGTGTTGTTGAACCTGGGCTATGAAGTGTCCGGTTCCGACCTGAAAGCTTCGCCGGTGACCGAGCGTCTGGAATCGTTCGGTGCGCACATCTATATCGGCCACCGCGCTGAAAACGCTGCGACCGCCGACGTGCTGGTGGTCTCGAGCGCCGTCAACACCTCCAACCCGGAAGTGGCGACCGCTCTTGAGCGTCGTATCCCGGTGGTACCGCGTGCCGAGATGCTCGCCGAGCTGATGCGCTATCGCCACGGCATCGCCGTCGCCGGTACTCATGGCAAAACCACTACTACCAGCCTGATCGCTTCGGTGTTCGCCGCTGGTGGCCTCGATCCGACGTTCGTCATCGGTGGTCGTCTGAATGCCGCGGGCACCAATGCCCAACTCGGCACCAGCCGCTACCTGATCGCCGAAGCCGACGAAAGCGACGCCAGTTTCCTGCACCTGCAACCGCTGGTAGCGGTAGTGACCAACATCGACGCCGACCACATGGCGACCTACGACGGTGACTTCAACAAACTGAAGAAAACCTTCGTCGAGTTCCTGCACAACCTGCCGTTTTACGGTTTGGCGGTGATGTGCCTGGACGATCCGGTGGTGCGTGAAATCCTGCCATTGGTCAAGCGTCCGACCGTGACCTACGGCTTCAGCGAAGACGCCGACGTGCGCGCGATCAATGTGCGCCAGCAAGGCATGCAGACCTTCTTCACTGTGCTACGCCCGGATCGCGAGCCGCTCGATGTGTCGGTGAACATGCCGGGCAACCACAACGTGCTCAACTCGCTGGCGACCATCTGCATCGCCACCGACGAAGGCGTCAGCGACGAAGCCATCGTCCAGGGCCTGTCCGGGTTCCAGGGCGTTGGCCGACGTTTCCAGGTTTACGGCGAACTGCCGGTGGACGGCGGCAACGTGATGCTGGTCGACGACTACGGTCACCACCCGACCGAAGTCGCCGCGGTGATCAAAGCCGTGCGCGGTGGCTGGCCGGAGCGCCGTCTGGTGATGGTCTACCAGCCGCACCGTTATAGCCGCACCCGTGACCTGTACGACGACTTCGTCAATGTACTGGCCGACGCCAACGTGCTGCTGCTGATGGAAGTCTATCCGGCCGGCGAAGAGCCGATCCCGGGCGCGGACAGCCGCAAGCTGTGCAACAGCATCCGCCAGCGCGGTCAGCTCGACCCGATCTACATCGAGCGCGGTGTCGACCTCGCGCCGCTGGTCAAACCACTGCTGCGTGCCGGCGACATCCTGCTGTGCCAGGGCGCCGGGGATATCGGCGGTCTCGCGCCGAAGCTGTTGAAAAGTGAATTGTTCGCCGGCGCCGTGGCCGCGTCGGTCGAGGGGAAGTTGAAATGACTGCTGCCTACGCCAACCTGTTCTCCACCATCGCGCCGAAAGACTTCGGCCGTGTCGCCGTGCTGTTCGGTGGCATGAGTGCCGAGCGTGAGGTTTCGCTGAAATCCGGTAATGCTGTGCTCGACGCGCTGCAAAGTGCGGGCGTGGACGCGTTCGGGATCGACGTCGGCGAGGATTTTCTGCAGCGTCTGCTGAACGAAAAGATCGACCGCGCGTTCATCATTCTCCACGGTCGTGGCGGTGAAGACGGCTCCATGCAGGGCCTGCTCGAATGCGCCGGCATTCCGTACACCGGCAGTGGCATTCTCGCTTCGGCACTGGCGATGGATAAACTGCGCACCAAGCAGGTCTGGCACAGCCTCGGGATTCCGACGCCGCGTCACGCCGTGCTGTGCAGCGAAGCCGATTGTATTTCCGCGGCGACGGAACTGGGCTTCCCTTTGATCGTCAAACCGGCGCATGAAGGTTCAAGTATCGGGATGGCCAAAGTGAGTTCTGCGTCCGAGTTGATCGACGCATGGAAAGCGGCCAGTACCTACGATTCGCAAGTCTTGGTTGAGCAATGGATTCAAGGTCCGGAGTTCACCATCGCCACCCTGCGTGACCAGGTGTTGCCTCCTATCGCCCTGGGTACACCGCACACGTTCTACGACTACGACGCCAAGTACATCGCCAACGATACCCAGTACCGCATTCCGTGCGGGCTGGATGCCGCCAAGGAACAGGAACTCATGGATCTCACGGCCAAGGCCTGTGAGGCGCTGGGTATTGCCGGTTGGGGCAGGGCGGACGTGATGCAGGACGCCGACGGGCAGTTCTGGTTCCTGGAAGTGAACACCGCACCGGGCATGACCGATCACAGCCTGGTGCCGATGGCGGCCCGTGCTGCCGGTCTGGACTTCCAGCAACTGGTTCTGGCCATTCTGGCCGCCAGTGTTGAAGGCTCCGGTAATACAGAGGCGCGAGGTTAAGACCATGCAAGGCGCTCATCTCAGACATCAGCCACCCGCACCCGGCCGCAAGCCGGTGCCGCGGGGTGCCAGCCGAATGGTGGCCAAAGAGCCGATGTCCGCGCGCCTGCCGAAAGCCAATTTCGGCTTTCTGAAAAGCCTGTTCTGGCCTGTGCTGCTGGTGGCGCTCGGGTTCGGTACCTACGAAGGCGCACAGCGTTTGCTGCCGTACGCCGATCGGCCGATCACCAAGATCGCCGTGCAGGGCGACCTGAGCTACATCAGTCAGCAAGCGGTGCAGCAGCGAATCGCCCCATACGTGGCGTCGAGCTTCTTCACCATCGACCTGGCCGGGATGCGTACCGAGCTTGAGCAGATGCCGTGGATCGCCCACGCCGAAGTACGCCGGGTGTGGCCGGACCAAGTGGTGATCCGCCTCGAAGAGCAACTGCCGGTGGCCCGTTGGGGCGACGAGTCGCTGCTGAACAACCAGGGCCAGGCGTTCACGCCGAAGGAACTGGCGAACTACGAACACCTGCCACAGCTGTTCGGCCCACAACGGGCCCAGCAGCAGGTGATGCAGCAGTATCAGGTGCTGAGCCAGATGCTCCGGCCGCTGGGCTTCTCGATCGCGCGCCTGGAACTGCGTGAACGTGGCAGCTGGTTCCTGACCACCGGTGCCGGCAGCTCCGGCCCCGGCATCGAGTTGCTGTTGGGACGCGGCAACCTGGTGGAAAAGATGCGCCGCTTCATTGCCATCTATGACAAGACGCTTAAAGACCAGATTACGAACATTGCGCGCATCGATCTGCGCTACGCCAACGGCCTTGCTGTTGGCTGGCGGGAACCAGTAGCGCCGACGACAGCCCAACCCGCTGTCGCAAAGAATTAAGAAGAGGCAGGACCCATGGCAAACGTGCAAAGCGGCAAAATGATCGTCGGTCTGGATATCGGCACCTCCAAGGTGGTGGCGCTGGTAGGCGAGGTCGCGGACGACGGCACGCTGGAAATCGTCGGTATCGGTACTCACCCGTCCCGCGGCCTGAAGAAGGGCGTGGTGGTGAACATCGAGTCCACCGTGCAATCGATCCAGCGCGCGATCGAAGAAGCCCAACTGATGGCGGGCTGCCGCATTCACTCGGCGTTCGTCGGCGTGGCCGGCAATCACATCCGCAGTCTGAACTCCCACGGCATCGTGGCGATTCGTGACCGCGAAGTGAGCTCGGCTGACCTGGAGCGCGTACTCGACGCCGCCCAGGCCGTGGCGATCCCGGCTGACCAGCGCGTGCTGCACACCCTGCCGCAGGATTACGTGATCGATAACCAGGAAGGCGTGCGCGAGCCTCTGGGCATGTCCGGCGTTCGTCTGGAAGCCAAGGTTCACGTGGTCACCTGCGCCGTCAACGCCGCCCAGAACATTGAAAAGTGCGTGCGTCGCTGCGGTCTGGAAATCGACGACATCATTCTCGAGCAACTGGCCTCGGCCTACTCGGTACTGACCGACGACGAAAAAGAGCTGGGCGTGTGCCTGGTCGACATCGGCGGCGGCACCACCGACATCGCGATCTTCACCGAAGGCGCGATCCGCCACACCGCGGTGATCCCGATTGCCGGTGATCAGGTGACCAACGACATCGCCATGGCGTTGCGCACCCCGACCCAGTACGCCGAAGAGATCAAGATCCGCTACGCCTGCGCCCTGGCCAAACTGGCCGGTGCCGGCGAAACCATCAAGGTGCCGAGCGTGGGCGACCGTCCACCGCGCGAACTGTCGCGTCAGGCCCTGGCCGAAGTGGTCGAGCCGCGTTACGACGAACTGTTCACCCTGATCCAGGCAGAGCTGCGCCGCAGCGGCTACGAAGACCTGATCCCGGCGGGCATCGTCCTGACCGGCGGTACCTCGAAGATGGAAGGCGCCACCGAACTGGCCGAAGAAATCTTCCACATGCCGGTGCGCCTGGGTGTGCCGCATGGCGTGAAGGGCCTGGATGACGTGGTGCGCAACCCGATTTATTCCACTGGCGTTGGCTTGTTGATGTACGGCCTGCAGAAGCAGTCCGACGGGATCTCGTTCTCGGGCATCGGCAGCCGCGACAGCTACAGCAACGAGGAGCCACAGGCGCCGTTGCTGGACCGATTGAAGAAGTGGGTTCAAGGCAACTTCTAAAGCTTTACCGCAACACCGCTACAAAAATGCAGTAGGCGAAAAAACTAGAGAATGTAAGGAGAGGGAAAATGTTCGAACTCGTAGACAACATCCCCGCAAGCCCGGTAATCAAAGTTATCGGTGTTGGCGGTGGCGGCGGCAACGCTGTCAACCACATGGTCAAGAGCAACATCGAAGGCGTCGAATTCATCTGCGCCAACACTGATGCTCAAGCGCTGAAAAACATCGGCGCGCGCACCATCCTGCAACTGGGCACCGGCGTGACCAAAGGTCTGGGCGCTGGCGCCAACCCTGAAGTAGGTCGTCAGGCCGCTCTCGAAGACCGTGAGCGCATTGCCGAAGTCCTGCAGGGCACCAACATGGTGTTCATCACCACTGGCATGGGCGGCGGTACCGGTACCGGTGCTGCACCGATCATCGCCGAAGTGGCCAAGGAAATGGGCATCCTGACCGTTGCGGTCGTGACCCGTCCGTTCCCGTTCGAAGGCCGCAAGCGTATGCAGATCGCCGACGAAGGCATCCGCATGCTCTCCGAAAGCGTCGACTCGTTGATCACTATTCCCAACGAGAAGCTGCTGACCATCCTCGGTAAAGACGCAAGCCTGCTGTCGGCTTTCGCCAAGGCTGACGACGTACTGGCCGGTGCCGTTCGCGGTATCTCCGACATCATCAAGCGTCCGGGCATGATCAACGTCGACTTCGCCGACGTGCGTACCGTGATGAGCGAAATGGGCATGGCGATGATGGGCACTGGCTGCGCCAGCGGTCCGAACCGTGCACGTGAAGCGACCGAAGCGGCCATCCGCAACCCGCTGCTGGAAGACGTGAACCTGCAAGGTGCACGCGGCATCCTGGTGAACATCACCGCCGGCCCTGACCTGTCCCTGGGTGAGTACTCCGACGTGGGTAGCATCATCGAAGCCTTCGCTTCCGAGCACGCGATGGTCAAGGTCGGTACCGTTATCGATCCGGACATGCGCGACGAACTACACGTCACCGTGGTTGCCACCGGTCTGGGCGCGAAAATCGAGAAGCCTGTGAAGGTCATCGACAACACCGTTCACACCTCCATGGCTGCCGCTCAGGTTCAACAACCGGCTCCTGCGCGTCAGGAAGCTCCGGCGGTGAACTACCGTGACCTGGACCGTCCGACCGTCATGCGCAACCAGGCTCAGGCCGGTGCTGCGACTGCCGCGAAGATGAACCCGCAGGACGATCTGGATTACCTGGACATCCCGGCATTCCTGCGTCGTCAGGCCGATTGATGGAATGTATCAGGGCTATGACGGTGATTGGTGTTCAGCAAAGGCTCGGTCTGCTATTATCGCCAGCCTTTGTTGATACCAGTTCGCAATTTGCGCTGAAGCGGCCCAAGCCATGATTAAACAACGCACACTGAAAAATATTATCCGTGCCACAGGTGTAGGCCTGCATTCCGGGGAGAAGGTCTACCTGACCCTCAAGCCTGCGCCTGTCGACACTGGCATTGTGTTTTGTCGCGCTGACCTCGACCCTGTGGTGCAGATTCCTGCCCGCGCGGAAAACGTCGGTGAAACCACTATGTCGACGACGCTGATCAACGGCGACGTCAAAGTGGACACGGTAGAGCACTTGCTCTCGGCCATGGCTGGCCTGGGCATCGATAACGCCTACGTCGAGCTCTCCGCGTCCGAAGTCCCGATCATGGATGGCAGCGCTGGACCGTTCGTATTCCTGATTCAATCGGCTGGCCTGGAAGAGCAGGACGCCGCCAAGAAATTCATCCGCATCCTGCGTGAAGTGACAGTGGAAGACGGCGACAAGCGCGCCACTTTCGTCCCTTTCGAAGGGTTCAAGGTGAGCTTCGAGATCGACTTCGATCACCCGGTTTTCCGGGACCGCACCCAAAGTGCAAGCGTGGATTTTTCCAGCACTTCGTTCGTAAAAGAAGTCAGCCGCGCCCGTACTTTCGGTTTCATGAGTGATATCGAGTACCTGCGCAAGCACAACCTCGCACTCGGCGGCAGCGTTGAAAACGCGATCGTGGTGGATTCCGATGGTGTACTGAACGAAGACGGCCTTCGCTACGAAGACGAGTTCGTGAAGCACAAGATCCTCGATGCGATTGGCGACCTGTACCTGCTGGGTAACAGCCTGATTGGTGAGTTCAAAGGCTTCAAGTCCGGTCATGCACTGAACAACCAGCTGCTGCGCAAGTTGATTGAGCAGACAGATGCGTGGGAAGTCGTGACGTTCGAAGACGCCAGCACCGCACCAATCTCTTACATGCGCCCGGTTGCGGCAGTGTAAGTAAAAAACCTCTCTAGTTTTTTGAAGGCCATCCTCGGATGGCCTTTTTTTATGCCTTGAATTTGATGTTGCCTGTTCAGGCCTCTTCGCGAGCAAGCCCGCTCCCATTTTTTGGAATGCGGTCCCCTGTGGGAGCGGGCTTGCTCGCGAAGAGGCCAGTTCAATCGCCGAAAAAATCAGCCAGCCACTACTACCCGGTTGCGCCCACCTTCTTTGGCCTGATACAGCGCCTTGTCCGCCGCAAACAGCAGTTGCTCCAGCGACATCTCGACCACCGCCGTCCAGGTGCTGATGCCGATACTGACGGTCATCGCCACATCCGCGCCCTCCACCCTCGGCATCTGCTCCACCGCCTGACGAATATGCCCGGCAATCTGCTGTGCACCATGGCCATCGGTCTCGGCGAGGATCACCGAGAACTCTTCGCCGCCGTAACGGGCGACCAGATCCGCCGGTCGTCGCACGTTCGCCGTAATCACCTTGGCCAATTCACGCAACGCCTGATCACCGGCCTGATGCCCATGCCGGTCGTTGAAGGCCTTGAAGTGGTCGGCATCGATCATCATCACCGACAGCGACTTGCCCGAGCGCTGGGCGCGGAACCATTCGTGGCGCAGCGCCTGATCGAGCATCCGCCGGTTGGCCACGCCGGTCAGCGCATCGGTGGCGGCCAGTAGCGCCAGTTCGCGTTCGGCGCGCTGGCGCAGGCGCAGCTCACGGGCGAGCAGCCAGGTCAGCCACAGCAGCCCGGCGCACAGCACGCCGGTGGCGCCGCTGATCAACAGCGCGGTGCGGCGCCAAGTGCCGAACACCTCATCACTGGACAGCGCGACCATAACCGTCAACGGCAGATTGCCGACCCGCGAGTAGGTGTAGAGCCGTTGCTGATGATCCATGCTCGAGGTGCTGGTGAAACTGCCACTGCCGTCCTTGTCGCCGAGAATCCGCACCACGTTGGGCCGGTTGCCGAAACTCTTGCCGATGGAATCGCTTTGCAGGTACGGCTTCTGCGCAAGCAGGATGCCGTCGCTGTTGATGATGTTCAGCGTGCTGCCTTTGCCGATGTCGAGGCTGTTGAACAGTTGATCGAAGTAGTCGAGTTTCATCGAGGCCACGGCCACGCCGGCGAATTCGCCGGTGTCCGAGGAAATCCGCCGACTGAAGCTGATGCGCCATTGATTGGCTTCGTCGCAATCGCAGCGGGTCTTGAACGGGCGGCTGATAAACATGCCGGTATCGCGGTTGAAGGCGTGGGCGAGGAAGTAATCGCGGTCGGCAAAGTTGCCTGGCTTGGGTTCGATACGGGATGAGTCGGCGACCACATCGCCTTGCTTGTCGAGCAGCAGGATGTCGCCCTTGAAGCGTGCGGTGGTCGAGCGGTCGAACAGTGCCAGATGGCGGATCTGCGGGGTGACGTAGCGCAAGTCGTCGCGTTGCGCGGCGGCGATCAGGCCTTGCAGGGTCAAGTCGTACAACTCGACCGTGCGCAAGACATCGGCGTCGATGAGCTGGGCGATGGTGGTGGCACTGCGGGTGGCCGATTCCTGAGCGTTGGCGTGCTCACGAATCAGCAGAAAGGTGACGATGCACAGAATCGCGATCACGGTCAGCGTACTGCCGCAGATCAGCAGCAATTCGGGGCGTCCGGTCTTGCCCGCCAGAGGTGGGGTACGGCTCGCGATCATGATGGGGGCTGTCGGTTGAGAGGATCTTATTAGCGTAGTTGCATGAAGTCAGTGACGGTATTCCATTGTGGGAGCGGGCTTGCTCGCGAATGCGCCGTGTCATTCAACATGGATGTCAACTGATGCAGCGCATTCGCGAGCAAGCCCGCTCCCACAGGGTACATCTCTCAATTCAAGACCGTGGTGCAGGGGGATCTTAGAAGACGTTGATCGGGTAGTCGACAATCACCCGGTATTCATCGGTGTCCGTATCGATCGCGCCGTAGCCGTTGCCACCCCGGTTGGTCGCCCATTGCAGGCGTACCGCGAGGTCTTTCGCCTGGCCGCTCTGCACCACGTATTTCAGATCAAGATCGCGTTCCCAGTGCTTGGCGTTGCGACCGTCGGCGCTGTACCACGAAGCATAGCCCTTGCTGTGCGGATCGACCTTGGTCAGGTCCACGGTGCCACGCGAATAGGAGACCGCCGAAGTCAGGCCCGGCAAGCCGAGACCGGCGAAGTCGTAGGCGTACTTGAGCTTCCACGAGCGCTCGTTCGGGCCGTTGAAGTCCGAGTACTGCTGCGAGTTATCGAGGTAAACGCTGTCGCCCTGGCTGATGTAGTCGAACGGCGTGTTGCCGTTCACGCGCTGGTACGCAGCCGTGACGCTGTGGTTGCCGATGCCGACGGTGAAATGCAGGCTGTAGGTGTTGTTGTCGATGTCGCCCAGCAGCGCGTCGCCGGTGTCCTGCGTGTGATAGAAGTGCAGGCCCGGGTTGAGGCTGACCAGATCGTTCAACTGCCAGGTGTAGTCGAGGTCGTAGTAGTACTGGTTCCAGATGTCCTTGAGCTCGGCGGCGTACAGATTGCTGGTCAGGCCTTCGACGCCGCTCCAGGACACGCCGGCCCAGTTCAGGTGGCGGCTTTCGTCGCCCTCGGCGAGTTTGCCGTAGGACGTGCCGATGCGCTGGCGACCGCTCTGGTTGTACGGCTTGGTGAAACTGGCCTGGCCACCTTCGAACATCCAGCCGTCGAAACTGTGGTTGGTCAGACTGACGCCACGGAAGGTCTGCGGCAGCATGCGCGAATCACCGCCGGCAATCACCGGGTTGGTGAGGAACAGGTCACCGGCCTTCAGCTCGGTATCGAACGCGCGCATTTTCAACGTGCCGCCCGCGGTCGAGAACGAACCCGGCGCTTTGCCGTTGCCATCGCTGATCGGCAGGATGCTCGAGCCATCGGTACCGCCACCACCGTCGAGCTTCAGCCCGAGCATGGCGTGGGCATCGATGCCGAAGCCGACCGTGCCTTCGGTGTAACCTGACTGGAAGATCCCGAGAAAACCCTGGCCCCACTCGATGTTGTCGTCCGTCTGCTGCAGACGGTTGCGATTCATGTAGTAGTTGCGAGCGTTGAGGTTGAGGCTCGAACCTTCGACGAAACCTTCCCTGGCGGCTTCGTCGGCATGGGCGGCGGGGGCAATCGTTGCGGCAATTGCAATGAACAGCGGGGTGAAGCGGACTGGGTAACGCACTTGCGATGGAGCTCCTTGGGTCAACTGACACTTCAATGTCTTGAGGTGCGGGATATTTCTTGTTTTTTACAGACGAACCAAACGGCTTTCAGACCACAACGAAAAAAGGCCGCTGAAAGGCAGCGGCCTGGAAGGACGACGGTTGAACGGGAAGAGCCAAACAACCGCGTCGAGGGAAATGTTTCGCGGTGCGCGACTCAGCTGTCTTTCTCGGATGCTTGAGCCTGGGAAGTGGCGGCTTGAGGGGCTTGCGAGGCGTCCTGCGACTTGACCATCACTTCTGCCTGAGACTGCTCGAAGGCGTGAGCACGAGCGGCATTCTGCGCTACGAACGCTTGCGATTCTTCAGCCATCGCCATCGGCGACAGGATCAATGAGGACAAAACGAAAGCGCTGGCAATACCCATACTGTTGGACATCTGGAAAACCTTCTTGCTTGGCAAGTGCTGTTTGGTGCGGGCAAAGATAAGGTTGCCGGGCGTTGGGAAACAGCGTGATTTTCATAAATGACTGTTACAGCAGAAGCAAAGATCAATCACGGGTGAACGCCATTCCTTGTGGCGAGGGGATTCATCCCCGATGGGCTGCGAAGCAGCCCTCAATCCTTTGTACTGGTTGTGTCAGGAAGATCGCGATTGCTGATTTTGGGGTCGCTTCGCAACCCATCGGGGATGAATCCCCTCGCCACAGGGGACTTTAATCAGCGATTAAACGGGGAGGTGGATGCCGAAGGTATTCATCCCCCGATCACTGCGCACAAACACATCCCCACCATGCATCAACGCAATCGCCTTGACGATCGCCAGCCCCAATCCATGGTTGTTGCCGCTGTTGCTGCGCGAGGCATCGACCCGGTAGAAGCGCTCGAACAATCGCGGCAAGTGCTCGCTGGCAATCGGCGAGCCCGGGTTGGCCACGCCGATGCTGACCTGATGCTCTTCAACTTCGATGCGCACCTCGATCACCTTGCCCGGCTCGGTGTGCTGCACGGCGTTGCTCAGCAGATTGATCAGTGCCCGACGCAGATGCGCGATCTCGATGCTCACCTGCGCATCGCCACTCACGTGCACCTGCACTTGCGCATCTTCGAGGATGAAATCCAGGTACTCCAGCGTGGTCGCGACTTCATCGGCCAAAGAAGTCTCGGTCAGTTTGGTGGCCTTGCTGCCCTGATCGGCGCTGGCCAGAAACAGCATGTCGTTGATGATCGAACGCAGGCGTTCCAGCTCTTCGAGGTTCGATTGCAGCACTTCGAAATAGTGTTCGGCGGAGCGCCCGCGGGTCAGCGCGACCTGGGTCTGACCGATCAGGTTGGTCAATGGCGAGCGCAGCTCATGGGCGACGTCGGCGTTGAACGATTCCAGGCGCGAATAGGCCTGTTCGACCCGCTCCAGGGTTGAGTTGAACGAGTCGACAAACTGTTCCAGCTCCGGCGGCAAGGGTGACATGCGCAGGCGTCCGGCCCGCAGTGGCGGTGCCAGGCGCTGGGCCTCATGGGACAGTTTGATCAGCGGTTTGAGGCCGATCCGCGCCACCCAATACCCCAGCGCCGACGCCAGCAGCACACCGATAATCGCCAGGCTGACCAAGGCGATCAGCAGGTTGTGCTGAGTCTCGTGGAAGGTTTCGGTGTTGATGCCGATCATGAAGCGCAGGGGTGGGCGTTGATCCTTGGCCGGCAGTTCGGTCAGCAGCACTTTCAGCGGATAGGGATGGTCGGGCAACTGCAGGTCATGCATGCCCGTCGGGCCGTTGGCGAAGGCGCGGATCCGCGCGTCCGGCGCGCCGTACTCGTAACCGGGATCGCCGCTGACCACCCAGAAACGGATGCGCTTGTCCTCTTCGCCGAGCAGCTTGAGCTTGGCGTTGATCTTCACCCAATGCTCGGGGGTGCCATAACGATTGAGGGCCGATTCGAGCACGCTGTAACGCGCGTCCAGCTCGGCTTCCGGCAGCAGGCCCAGGCCCTTGTCGACCTGCTGATACAACGCGCCGCCGATCAACAGAAACACCAGCAGCGCCACCAGGGTGAACATGCCACTCAGGCGCAGGGCAATCGAGTTACTGGACACCACGGCTCTCCAGCACATACCCCATGCCGCGAATGGTGTGCAGCAGTTTCTCGTCGAACGGCCCGTCGAGCTTGGCGCGCAGACGCTTGATCGCGACTTCGACGACATTCGCGTCGCTGTCGAAATTGATGTCCCAGACCATCTCGGCAATCGCGGTTTTTGAGAGAATTTCACCTTGTCGGCGTGCCAGCACGCTCAGCAGCGAAAACTCTTTGGCGGTCAGATCCAGCCGGGTGCCGGCGCGGGTCGCCTTGCGGCTGATAAGGTCGATCCACAGGTCGGCGATGCTCACTTGCACCGGTTCATGACCGCCGCTGCGCCGGGTCAGCGCCTGCAGGCGGGCCACCAGTTCCAGAAAGGAAAACGGCTTGCCGAGGTAATCGTCGGCGCCGTCACGCAGGCCCCTGATTCGGTCTTCGACGCGCTCGCGGGCGGTGAGCATGATCACCGGGGTCTGCTTGCGCGCACGCAATGCGCGCAACACGCCGAAACCATCCAGGCCCGGCAACATGACGTCGAGGACGATCACCGCGTAGTCGCTTTCCAGCGCCAGATGCAGGCCTTCGACGCCGTCGCGGGCCAGGTCCACGGTGTAACCCTGTTCCGTCAGACCGCGGTGCAGATAGTCCGCGGTTTTTTCCTCGTCTTCGATAATCAGAACGCGCATGACCCTGCCTCAGTCTGTGGTCGCCAGTGCCGTCGTGGGCATTGGTTTGGGCCTGTGAAATAGCCGCTCAAGCCACAAGTATATGACCGGCGTGGTAAACAGCGTCAGCATCTGGCTGACCAGCAAGCCGCCCACCACCGCGATTCCCAGCGGTTGGCGCAGTTCGGCGCCGGTGCCGTAACCGAGCATCAGCGGCAACGCACCGAGCAGGGCGGCGAGGGTGGTCATGATGATCGGCCGGAACCGCGTCAGACACGCTTCGAAAATCGCATCCTGCGGCGCCAGTCCACGATTGCGCTGGGCTTCCAGCGCAAAGTCGATCATCAGGATGCCGTTCTTCTTGACGATACCGATCAGCAACACCAGCCCGATCAACGCCATGATCGAAAAGTCCTGACCGCAGATCCACAGCATGATCACCGCACCAAGACCGGCCGCCGGCAGGGTCGAGATGATCGTCAGCGGATGCACGAAGCTCTCGTACAGCACGCCGAGAATGATGTACACCGCCACCAGCGCCGCGAGAATCAGCCACGGCTGACTGGCCAGCGAACTCTGGAATGCCTGCGCCGCGCCCTGGAAATTGCCGCTGATCGCGGTGGGCATGCCGATCTCGGCCTTGGCCTGATTGAGCAGGATCACCGCGTCGCCCAACGCCACGCCGGGCGCCAGGTTGAACGACAGGTTGGCGGCCGGGAACATGCCGTCATGGGCAATCGACAGCGGGCCGATGGTCGGCGCATCGAATTTGGCCAGCGCCGACAGCGGCACCATCTCGCCACTCAGCGGCGAGCGCAGATAGAAATAGTTGAGGCTTTCGGCCTTGCCGCGCTGCTTGGTGTCCAGCTCGAGAATCACGTTGTACTGATTGACCTGGGTCTGGAACTCATTGATCTGGCGCTGACCGAACGCATCGTACAGCGCTTCGTCGACATCACTGGCGGTCAGGCCGAAACGCGCGGCGGCACTGCGGTCGATGCTGATGTGGGTGATGCTGCCGCCCAGTTGCAGGTCGTTGGAAATATCGCGGAACGCCGGGTTGCTGCGCAGTTTTTCCGTGAGGCGTTGCGTCCATGTGGCGAGGGTCGCGCCGTCGTTGCTCTTGAGCACGTATTGATACTGCGCGCGGCTCGGGCCGGAGCTGAGGTTGATGTCCTGGCCGGCGCGCAGGTACAGGACGATGCCCGGGACTTTCATCAATTGCGGACGAATCCGGTCGATGAACTGGCTGGCCGAGACGTCGCGGTCACCGCGTTTTTTCAGGGCGATCCAGAAGCGCCCATTGGCGATGGTCTGGTTGCTGCCGGACACACCGACCGAGTGCGAAAACGCCTGAACGGCCGGATCGGCGGCGACGATTTCGGCCATCGCCAGGTGTTTTTTCACCATGTCGCCGTAGGAAATATCCGCAGCGGCTTCGGTGGTGCCGAGGACGAAACCGGTGTCCTGCACCGGGAAGAAACCTTTGGGGATAAAGATGTAACCGGCAATGGCCAAAGCGAGGGACAAACCGAACACGCCGATCATCAGTTTCTGGTGGGCGAGGGCGCGGCGCAGACCTTTTTCGTACCAGCCGAGCAGGCGTTCGCTGAAGCCCGGTTTGTCGTGGGCGTGATGCACCGGTTTGCGCATGAACAGCGCGGCCAGCGTCGGCGCGAGGGTCAACGACACCACCACCGAAATCAAAATGGTCGAGGTCGCCGTCAGGGCGAATTCCTTGAATAGCCGCCCGACCACGCCGCCCATGAACAGCAGCGGAATGAACGCCGCCACCAGCGAGAAACTGATCGAAACCACGGTGAAGCCGATCTCGCCGGCACCTTTGATCGCCGCCTCGCGCATGTCGTCGCCGGCCTCAAGGTGTCGGTGGATGTTCTCCACTACGACAATCGCATCGTCCACGACAAACCCCACGGCCACGACAATCGCTACCAGCGTCAGGTTGTTCAGACTGAACCCGAGAAGGTACATCAAAGCGAAACTGGCGATCAGCGATACGCCGAGCACCGCTGAAACAATCAGGGTTGCCGACAACTGGCGCAGGAACAGCGCCATCACCGCCACCACCAACAGGATCGCGATCAACAGGGTGATCTCGACTTCATGCAACGAGGCGCGGATGGTCTGGGTGCGGTCGATCAGGGTTTTCACCTGCACCGAGGCCGGGAGCATGGCTTCGAGGCCGGGCAGGGCGGCTTGAATGCGGTCGACGGTTTCGACAATGTTGGCGCCAGGTTGCCGCGAAATCACCAGGTTCACCCCGGGTCGATCACCGGCCCAGGCCTGAACGTAGGCATCTTCCGAACCGTTAACGACTTTGGCGACATCGCGCAGGTGAACCGGGGCGCCGTCCTTGTAGGAAACGATGAGTTGGCTGTAGTCCTCGGGATGGAACAACTGGTCGTTGGTCGACAGCGTCGAGATGCTCGATTCGCCGTATAACGCACCTTTGGCGAGGTTGAGGCTGGTCTGCTGGATCGCCAGACGAATATCGGCCAGGGTCAGGCCGATCGCCGCCAGTTTGTCGGCCGAGGCTTGCACGCGAATCGCCGGACGTTGCTGACCGGTGATGTTAATCTGGCCTACACCGTCGATCTGACTGATCTGACGCGAGAGCAGGGTTTCCACCAGGTCGCTGAGTTCGGTGCCGGGCATTTGCGTCGAGCTGACGCTGAGGATCAGCACCGGGCTGTCGGCCGGGTTGACCTTCTTCCACGTTGGCAGGGTCGGCATGTCCTTGGGCAGTTTGCCGGCAGCGGTGTTGATCGCCGCCTGGACTTCCTGGGCGGCGGTATCGATGCTCTTGTCGAGGGTGAATTGCAGGGTCAGCAGACTGGAGCCGAGCGCGCTGCTGGAAGTCATCTGGGTCATGCCGGGGATGGCGCTGAATTGCACCTCCAGCGGCGTGGCCACGGACGAGGCCATGGTGTCGGGGCTGGCGCCGGGCAACTGCGCCGAGACCTGAATTGTCGGAAATTCCGCTTCCGGCAGTGGGGCGATCGGCAGGCGCGGGAAGGCAATCACGCCGACCAGCACCAATGCGATGGTCAGCAGAATCGTCGCGACCGGGTGATCGATGCACCAGGTGGAGACGCCTTTGTGCGCCTTCATGGTTTCGGCTCCGCTTGCACCACCTGTGGCGGCTCGCTCATGACCTGCACGGTCGAGCCGGGTTTGAGCCGCGACTGGCCGTCAGTCACCAGCACGTCGCCGGCCTTCACACCTTTGATGATGTCCTGGCCGCTGCCCTGATAGACCATCTGCACTTGTACGGCTTCGACTTTGTCGCCATTCACGCGGTAAACGAAGTGTTGATCGAGACCGCGCTGTACGACGGTGGGCGGCACCACCAGCGCATTTTTATCCAGTGCCGTCTGAATTTTTACCGTCACCAGCAGGCCCGGCCAGAGCTTCTGGCTGGCGTTGTCGAATTCGGCCTTGGCGCGGATGGTGCCGGTGTTGGCGTTGATCTGGTTGTCGATCAGGGTCAGGTGACCTTCGCCGAGCAGGTTGCCGGTTTCGCCGTCGGTGTCGGCGCCGATGTAGGCCTTGACCTGTGCGTGCTGCGGATCGTTGATCAGGCCCTGCAGGGTCGGCAGCATTTGCTGCGGCAGGGAGAACTCCACGGCAATCGGGTCGATCTGGGTCACGGTGAACAGGCCGGCGGTGTCGGTCATGCGCAGGAAGTTGCCTTCATCGACTGTACGAATACCGACGCGGCCGGTGACCGGGGAGCGAATCTGCGTGTAGGAAAGTTGTACTTGCGCCGCGTCGATTGCGGCCTGGTTGCCTTGGGCGGTGGCTTTGAGTTGGTTGACCAGTGCTTGTTGCTGGTCGTAGGTCTGCTTGGAGACGCCGTCGTCGACGCTGAGCAGTTTGTAGCGTTTGAGGTTGACCAGGGCGACTTGCAGTTGCGCCTGGCTTTCGCCCAGTTGTGCGCGGGCCTGGTCGAGGCTGGCGCGGATCGAGCGGTCGTCGATGGTGGCGAGCAGGTCGCCTGCTTTGACGAGTTGGCCTTCCTTGACGAGGATTTTGGTGAGGATGCCGTCTATTTGTGGGCGTACTACGACGCTGTGTAATGAGAGTACGGAGCCGATGCCGGTGGTGTAGCGGGGGACGTCTTTTTCGCTGACCGCGATCACTCGCACGGGGATGGCGGTGGGGGTGGCGAGTTTGGTCGGGGCGGGTTTCAGGGTGTACCACAGACCTGCGCCTGCGAGGACGATCAACAGGATGGCGAGCAGGGCTTTGTTCTTTTGGATTCGCATGCGGGGTGGGCGCCGGACGGAGTTTGGGCAGGGTTGATGTCTTTATAAACCTGTCTGCAGGTCAGTAGGGTGACGGCTAGCTGTCAGCGCTGTCAGTTTCGCCGGGGTGTATATCCGTTTCTGCGGGTGTGGCTGATTACGGTTCCGCCCTTACGGCGGGTCACTTTTTCCAGACGCCGAAAAAGTAACCAAAAAGGCTTGCTCCTGCGTTCGGCCCGCTCGCTGGGGCTCGGGGTCCCTTCGCTGCGGGATTGATCCGGGGGCAGCGCCTACGGTTTGCTTCGCTGCACCTCCTCTCGCTGTGTTTGGCTGCGCCAAACGGTCGCTGCGCTCCCACCCCCGGATCAATCCCTCCACTCAGCCTTCCGACGTCGCCCGTGGATCAAGATCAAGAGCGACAGCCGAGCTTGCGCTCATCCTGGAGTGGGGCGGCATGCGCCGCGTGCGGGTTGTACTTATCTTCCCTGTAGGAGCTGCCGGAGGCTGCGATCTTTTGATCTCGCTTTTGCTTTGCTCTTGTGTGGGAGCTGGCTTGCCAGCGATGGCGGCCTGACAGCCGACCAATCTCCAACTGACTCACCCAATCCCACTGTGGGAGCGGGCTTGCTCGCGAAGGCGGCCTGATAGCCGACCAATATTCAACTGAATGCACTCAATTCAATTGTGGGGAGCCAGCCTATCCGTCCCATGGTCTGAGGCTGTTTAATTCTGTGGCCAAATAACCAGAACCTTCCCACAAGGTTTTCAGGTTGTCCGTCGGAAGTGCGGTCTCTAGGCTTTGGTTGTCACCGCAAATCGGTGATCGGGTGTGAGAACCCGCTGAGAGGTTTTAATCAAGCGCCAGCCGCACCATAATCGCCGTCAGCTTATTTGCTGCCGACGATCTTCTATGGCGGCTGTGTGCGGGCGGACTTCGGTTCGGCCGGGTTGATCTCTTACCGGTTTCTCACTCCGCACATAGCTGCCACCTCTTCGTCGCGTGAGAACGACAGAGATGGCTTTAATCAGATGATTAGAGATCAATTCAATGTCGAAACCCGTACCCGATCCTCCCGTAGAAACCACAACCCCGCTCGCCGAAGCCATCCGCGCTGAAGACCTCGCCAAAAACCGCGAAGCCATCAAACGCGCGCTCGATTTCTACCTCAGTCCACAACCCGCCCAGCCGCGACAGCCAAGCACCATGTTTCTGGTCAACCCAGGCATCGACACCGAAACCCTGCTCGCCCACGCTTACGAATCGTTGGCCTCTGCCAGTGCCATGGCCAGCAATTTCGCCAATGAACTCGGCGGTCCGCAACGCAGCACGGCGTTGGCGATCCAGCAGATCGTCATGCTCGCCGAACTGGCGGTGAACCGGGCGCTGGATCGGGTTGATCCACGCACTTGATTCGTCCGAGCGCCGTGTCATCGTTCATCGCGAGCAGGCTCACTCCCACAGAAAAGCGCACTCCACCTGTGGGAGCGAGCTTGCTCGCGAAGGCGTTTGTGCGGGCGACGCATCTCTGCCGGCTATTGTTGTTAGCCGGTCCCAAAAAGGGACCGATCATTCCCAATTTGGCAAACATTGCACCATCACCTACTTCTAAACCGTTCGGCGCGCGCTGCAAATCTTCAGGTGCTGTCGGAAGGCGCGCAGGTATACTGCGCGCCTTCGCGGCTCACTGTTCGGGCCGGACTTTTTGCTTTGCGGAGCTTTTATGACTTCCCCGATCCAACCGCCGGTTGACGACGCCGTGAGCGATGTCCCGGCCGAGCTGACTGACGCCAGCGAGACCAAACCCGAGATTCCGGCTTTCAAGTTCCCGTTCAAACCGGGTGAACTGGCGGCTGCCAAGGGTTCGAATCAGCCCTGGTACAAGAACGGCGCCAAGAATGGCCACACCAAGACCCCGGGCATGGCGCCGCCGGGCACCCGTCGCTCGATGGGCAAGCGCTGAGTTTCATCCCGCCTTCAGCCATCGACTGCGATTTTCGGTCGCAGTGATGGCTAAGTGCTCAGATCCTGAGCCAGATCAATATTTGACCAATTGGTGCGCTTAGAGTCAGCAGCCCTGCCGACTCTTCCCATAAAACGAGCGCGCTTTCCATGAAGATCAATCTCCCGGTAACCGGCCGTAACGTCGATGTGGCGCCGGACGCGAACATTCTTTCGACCACCGATCTGACCAGCGCGATCACCTACGCCAACGATGACTTCATCAGAATAAGCGGTTATAGCCGCAACGAATTGCTCGGCACACCACACAACCTGTTGCGCCATCCGGACATGCCGGCGCAGGCGTTTGCGCACATGTGGCAGACGCTCAAGCGCGGGCGTTCGTGGATGGGGCTGGTGAAGAATCGTTGCAAGAATGGCGATCATTATTGGGTCAGCGCCTATGTCACGCCGGTTACGCAGAGCGGCGTGGCGGTGGAGTACCAGTCGGTACGCACCCGGCCGGATGCACGGCAGGTGGCGGCGGCGGAGCGGGTGTACGCGCAGTTGCGCGGAGAAATGAAGGGGCGGCGGCCGCTGCCCACGTTAGGCCTGCGCGGCAGGATCACGGCGTTGGCCAGTGCGTTGCTGGGGCTGGTGTTGGGGATCGAGGCCTTGTTGCGTCCGGAGTCGGCATGGATCGATGGGCTGGCATTTGTTGTCGGCAGCAGTCTCTGCGCGTTGGGCGTGCGCTGGATCTTGCGGCCGCTGGAACGCCTGACCGAGCGCGCGCGGCAGATCGCGGACAATCCCTTGAGCCAGAGCATCTATACCGGGCGCCGCGATGAGTTCGGCCAGATCGAGTTTGCCCTGCAGATGCTCGAAGCGCAGGTCGGCGCGGTGGTCGGGCGTATCGGCGATGCGTCGCAACAGTTGGCCGGGCACGCGGCGCAACTGGTCGATCATCTGCAAAGCAGTCACAACAGTTCGCTGGCGCAGCAGGCGGAGACCGATCAGGTGGCGGCGGCGATTCATCAGATGGCCGCCAGCGTCGCGCAAGTTGCCAGCCATGCGCAGCAGGCCTCGGTGGCGGCGGACATGGCCGGTACGGAAACCCGTGAAGGGCATTGGCTGGTCGGTGAAAGTCGCAGTGCGGTGTTGCGTCTGGCCGAGGAGTTGCGGCGGGCGACCGAGGTGATTCATCAGCTCGAAGGCCACAGCAGCGAGATTTCCGGGGTGCTGGAGGTGATCCGCAGCATCGCCGAGCAGACCAATCTGCTGGCGCTCAACGCAGCGATCGAAGCGGCGCGTGCTGGCGATGCCGGGCGCGGCTTTGCGGTGGTGGCCGATGAAGTACGTGGGCTGGCGCAGCGCACGCAGCAGTCGACCAACGAGATCCAGCGGATGATCAGCACCCTGCAAAACGGTGCACGGGACGCCGTGCTGGTGATGCAGCAGAGCAGCGAGCATGTGGATAACAGCGTCGAACAGGCACAGCGCGCGGCGCGGGCGTTGGACGGGATCAGTGAGCGGGTCGAGCAGATCACCGAGATGAGCCTGCAGATCGCCGCGGCGGTGGAGCAGCAGAGCGCGGTGAGCGAAGACATCAACCGCAATATCGTCAGCATTCGCACGGCGTCCGAATTGACGGTGGATGAGGGGCGGCAGAGTCAGCGCAATTCTGAAGATGTGGCGGGGCTGGCGGGGGATTTGCGGTTGCTGGCGCGGGAGTTCTGGGGGCGGCGGCAGGTTCGGGATTGAGGTTGTCTGGGTCGGCCTCTTCGGGAGCAAGCCCCCTCCCACAGGTTTGTGAGTTGATCATTTATTCTGTGTACAACTCAAAACCCTGTGGGAGGGGGCTTGCTCCCGAAGGGGCGATTGCAGGCAGTACAGAATCCGGATCAAGCCGCCCGCAGCGAAATGAATGCATACGTCTGCGCCGGCTCCGTCACCACCAGTGCCCCGGCCGCCACCAACTGCCCGGCCACATCATCCCCGGACAAATGAAACAGCCATTCGCTGGACGCTTCACTCAGCGGCTGTGCTGAAACCTGATCGATCACGGCCGCAAAAGCGTCCATCTGCGGCAAATACGCGGTAAACCCGTCGCCCTTGAGCGCCGTGGTGCGAATCCCCAGCGCGGCGCAGATCGCATCCTTGATGCGGATGTCATCGCGATCAGCCTGGCGCGAGCGCTGGATCAGCTCCAGCAGTTCCTGATCGACCAACTCCCCACCGACAATCAGCAGCGGCCCCTGTTGCCACGACTCTGGCGGGCAATCCTTGGCCGCAGGATTGAGCGGGATGTGCGGATTGATTTCTGCCGGATAAATCCTGCACACCAACGGCCGGCGTTCGTAGATGCGGCACAGGTTTTCTTCGTCAAGATTCCGGCAGCGCCCGACGTTGTACGCGGCGAAGGTGATGGCCACGTGGGCCTCGGTCGTGCCGCTGCGTACCACCAGCGAGCGCCGTTCGGCGTGTTCTCGCTGCTGCGCCGGCAGGCCCAGGCCGTTGCCGAGAAACGCCTCCACCAGCACGATCACCTGACCGCCATCAGTCGCCCACATGCGGGCTTCGGCGAGGGTCAGGGGCACATGGTGGTCGGTGCAGCATTTGCCGCAACCGACGCAGGAAAAGGTCGTATTCATTGCACGATCAATCTTCAATCAGAGTGTGAAACGGCGACGTAAAGTCGTCAGGCTGGGGCTGATCGAAGCAAGTTGTGCGCCAGCCTTCAAGGCTTGTTGGTGGGGCGGATCGAGTCCCATTCGGTGACGAACGCGGTTTTCGACTTTTTGCTGTACAGGCATAGCTCAGTGCCTTGCTGGCCTTTCATGTGTTTTTGCGGGTATTGGCCTTGCAGCAGCACGGCGGTGTAGCCGACGCGGTCATCGAATTGCGCGGGGCTGCCGACGGGTTTGGCGTCTTTCAGGCCGCTGGCCTTGGTGCAGCTGGCGAGCACGGTTTTGTCGTAGGCAGCCCAGGCGTCGGGGCTGGAGGCGTGGGCCTGGGAGGCCAGGGCGGTGAGGCAGAGCAGGCTCAGGGAGAGGGCTTTCATCGTGGGCGTCCTTGGACGTGGGTGGCCAAGGTTGGAGTATGTCAGGGGTGAAAAGTTGTCAGTGATGGCCTCATCGCGAGCAGGCTCACTCCTACATTTTGGAATGCGTTTCCCCTGTAGGAGTGAGCCTGCTCGCGATGACGGACTTTCAGTCCGGTACCAACTCCCGGCGAACCACAATCATCCCGGCGCTTTCATACAAACGCTGCGCCCGCAGGTTATCTTCCAGCACCTTCAGATCGACAAAACCTTCACGGCGTTGCTGAAACACCTTGAACGCATTCAGCAACAGCGCTCGACCCAGTCCACGACCCTGAGCGCGCGGATGCACCACCAGATTCTTGATGTATGAACTGGTCCAGCATTGCGCCACGCCGATCAGGCCTTCGTTATCGCGGGCGATAAAGCACAATTCAGGATCGTATTCGGCATCGCTCTCGAAGCGCTGCTGCCATTCCTCCAGTGCCGGTACGCGGCCGCCACCCTCGCGGTAGCCGAGTTGCATCAGCTGATGCACGGCCGCAGCGAGTTCCGGACGATAAGTGCTCAGCTCAATGCCTTCCGGCCAGTGGATCGGCGGCACGCCTTCGCGAAGGTCGCGCCGCATCAAAAAACAGTACGTCTGGCCCAAAACTCAGTGACCGTTGGCGGCGACGTGTTTGGCCGCTTCGATCAGGCGCTGGGTCAGTTCCGGCGAGGAGAACTTGGTCAGCACCGCGTTGGCCCCGGCCAGGCGCGCTTTCTCGCTGTTCATCGCGCTGTCGAGCGAGGTGTGCAGCAGCACGTAGAGGTGGGCGAAGTCTGGCGTCTCGCGCAGGGTGCGGGTGAAGGCGTAGCCGTCCATCTCGGACATTTCGATGTCGGAGACGATCAGGTTGATCTGTTGCGCGGTGCCTTGCAGATCCAGCAGGCAGTCGATGGCTTCCTTGGCACTGCGCGCAGTGTGGCATTGCAGGCCGAGGTTACGCAGGGTGTGCACCGATTGCTGCAACGCCACCTGGCTGTCGTCGACCACCAGAATCCGTGCGTTGCCCAGTACCTCGGCGTCTTCCATGCTCAGGTCGGTCGGGGCCATTTCGATCTGCGCCGGGGCGATGCTGTGGATGACTTTCTCGATGTCGAGCACTTGTACCAGCGTGCCGTCGACCGAGGTCACACCAGTGATGTAGGCGCGCGAACCGCCGGAGCCGAACGGCGGCGGCTTGATGTCGGTGGTCAGGCAATGGACGATTTTGCTCACCGCCTGCACATGCAGGCCCTGCTTCGAACGGCTGACATCGGTGACGATCAGACAGCCGCCGTTCGGGTCTTCCAGTGGTCGCTCGCCGATGGCACGGCTGAGGTCGATCACCGACAGCGACGCACCGCGCAGGGTGGCGATGCCTTTGATGTGCGGGTGCGACTCGGGCATTTTCGTCAGCGGCGGGCAGGGGATGATTTCACTGACTTTCAGCAGGTTGATCGCCATCAGCTTGCCGCTGCGCAAGGTAAACAGCAGAAGCGAAAGTGAATCTGCGCGGGCTTTGGTGGAAGACATATAAACCTTCTGTGGAAAAAGGTGATGGGCGAGGGTGCAAATCGCCAGAAACTATTGATGCCGGGTTATCGACTTGTCGGGGGCAGGCTTTAGGCTCAATCCTCAATCCGGGTCAAACGGTGTGGCGAGGGAGCTTGCTCCCGCTGGAGTGCGAAGCGCTCCCATAACCATCCATCGCGGTGTATCAGGTTGGTCATGTCCGCTGCTTTTGCGACTGCTGCGCAGCCGAGCGGGAGCAAGCTCCCTCGCCACAATGGAGGTCTATCTCATCCCAAGGCGTTTAGCCATCCGCCCAAGATTCGCCCGATCCAGCCCCAACTCCCGCGCCGCGCTGGCCCAGTTATCCTGGTTACGCTCAAGCGCAGCACTGATCAACTGCCGCTGATATTGCTCGGTCGCGCTGCGCAAATCGCCGCTGATCAACGGCATCGCGGGCACCTCGGCAACCGGCTCCACCGAGTTATCCACAGCCTCACGCGGCAGATCCAGATCCGCCGCGCTCAAACTGAGAATCTTCGGCCTTACCTTGCAATTGCCCAGCGCCTTCAGTGCGCTGCGGCCGATCAAGTGTTCCAGCTCGCGCACGTTGCCCGGCCAAGTGTAGGCGAGCAACGCGTCCTGGGCGTCGCTGCTCAGGCGCAGGCTGTTAAGGCCCATGCGCGAGCGGTTCTGTTCCAGAAAGAAGCCGCTGAGCAGCAACACATCGCGGCCGCGATCGCGCAGCGCCGGGACTCGCAGCGGGTACACGCTCAAGCGGTGATAGAAGTCCGCGCGGTAGCGGCCGCTGCGCACTTCTTCGGCCAGATCGCGGTTGGTCGCGGCGATCAGGCGCACATCGACCTGATGTTCCTTGTCCGAGCCGAGCCGCTGCAACTGGCCGCTTTGCAGCACGCGCAGCAACTTGGCCTGTACGGTCAGCGACAGTTCGCCGACTTCATCGAGAAACAGCGTGCCGCCATTGGCCAGTTCGAACTTGCCGCGGCGGTCGCTGGTGGCGCCGGTGAAGGCGCCGCGCACGTGGCCGAACAGTTCGCTTTCGACCAACGTATCGGGCAGAGCGGCGCAGTTGAGACTGATGATCGGTTTGTCGGCGCGCGGGGAGGCGGCGTGGATCGCTTGCGCCACCAGTTCCTTGCCGACCCCTGTTTCGCCGGTGATCAGCACGGTCAGGTCGCTGCCGCCGACCAGATTGATTTCCTCCACCAGCCGTTTGTGCGCCTTGCTCTGGCCGATCATTTCGCGCTGCTGACCGCTGGCCTGGCGGTAGACCTCGGCGCGCTGGTGCTCGTCTTCGGCACGCAGTGCCAGGCGTTCGATGCGTTCGGCGGCGTTGACCGTGGCCGAGGCGAGGCTGGCGAACGCTTGCAGGGCGTCGAGTTCGATTGGTTCAAAACGCTCCGGATCGAGCGCGTCGAGGGTGATCAGGCCCCAGAGTTTTTCATCGACGAACAGCGGACAGCCGAGACAGTCATGTACCTCGAGGTGATCGCCCAGACCATCGACCAAACCGTCGTAAGGATCCGGCAAGTCGCTGTCGGCGGCGAACCGCGTTGGCCCGGCGCCGTCCAGCAGGATCTCGAAGCGTGGATGCTCGCTGACCTTGAAGCGCCGGCCGAGGGTGTCGGTACTCAAGCCATCCACCGCCAGCGGCACCAGCCATTCGCCGTCCAGGCGCAGCAGTGCGGCGGCATCGCACGGCAGCAGGGCGCGCATGGCTTCGAGCAGGCGTCGATAGCGCTCGCCCTCGGGCAGTTCGCGGGACAGGTCGGAGACCAATGGCAGTAGAGCGGTGAGCAAGGACTTGGCGGTCATGGTCTTGTAGTCAAAGAGACTCGATGTAGTCGCGATGACTATAAAGCGCTTCAGGTCTAAATGACTACTTAAAAAACAAGCTATTGATTTATAACGATAATTAATCTGGCACGAAAACTGATAAGCCTAAGGTAATTCTCAAGAAGCTCAGGAGTCACTCTTATGCTTAGCGTCCAGGATCGTGCCATTATCAAATCCACTGTGCCGCTGCTGGAAAGCGGTGGTGAAGCGCTGATCACCCACTTTTACCGCATGATGCTCTCTGAATACCCTGAGGTTCGCCCGCTGTTCAACCAGGCGCACCAGGCCAGTGGCGACCAGCCACGTGCATTGGCCAACGGTGTATTGATGTACGCCCGACACATCGATCAGCTCGACCAGTTGGGCGATCTGGTGGCGAAGATCATCAACAAGCACGTCGCCCTGCAAATCCTCCCGGAGCACTACCCGATTGTCGGCACCTGCCTGCTGCGTGCCATCTCAGAAGTGCTCGGCGACGAAATCGCTACGCCGGAAGTGATGAGCGCATGGGGCGCGGCGTATGGGCAACTGGCCGAAATCCTGATTGGCGCTGAAGCCGCGATCTACGACCAGAAAGAACAAGCGGTCGGCGGCTGGCGTGGCGCGCGGGAGTTCATCGTGGTGGACAAGGTCGAGGAGAGCGCGGAAATCATTTCGTTCTACTTCGAGCCGGCGGACAAAGGTCCGATCCTTGCTGCAGAACCGGGTCAGTACATCGGCATGAAGCTGATCCTCGATGGCGAAGAAATCCGCCGCAATTACTCGCTGTCGGCACTGGCCAATAAAGGTCAGTACCGCATCAGCGTCAAACGCGAACCGGGTGGCCGTGCGTCCAACCACTTGCATGATCAATTGCACGTCGGCGCAAGCATCCAGCTGTTCCCGCCATCAGGCGAGTTCACCCTGACTGAGAGCGACAAGCCGTTGGTGCTGATCAGTGGCGGGGTCGGCATCACGCCAACTTTGGCGATGCTTGAAGCGGCGCTGCAAACCGAGCGCCCGGTGCACTTTATCCACTGCGCGCGCAATGGCAGCGTGCATGCGTTCCGCGACTGGATCGATGGGCTGGCGGCGCGTCATCCGCAGCTCAAGCGCTTTTATTGCTACGCCGAAGACGACGGCGTTAGTCCGGCGGCGGACAAAGTCGGGATCCTCAGCCAAGAGCAATTGGGTGAATGGCTGCCGGCGCAACGTGACGTCGATGCTTACTTCCTCGGGCCGAAGGGCTTCATGGGAGCGATCAAGCGGCATTTGAAGGCGCTGGGTGTGCCGGAGCAGCAGAGCCGGTATGAGTTCT
Organism: Pseudomonas sp. GW823-FHT01D03; assembly: GCF_058798255.1. Lineage (NCBI taxonomy): Bacteria > Pseudomonadati > Pseudomonadota > Gammaproteobacteria > Pseudomonadales > Pseudomonadaceae > Pseudomonas > Pseudomonas sp. GW823-FHT01D03. The sequence goes on along the minus strand of NZ_JBXAKK010000001.1, from coordinate 4,981,877 downwards.
TCGGGCCGGCTGCTGCTTTGGAATAATCCAGAACTGGGTTGCCTTCATTCGCGAGCAAGCCCGCTCCCACAGGATTTGTGTTCAATGCAGATCCAATGTGGGAGCGGGCTTGCTCGCGAAGGCCGTTACGCGGTCTCGATTCTTAAATTCTGTTTAAAGGTTAATCGTTTCTTAACCGGTTTATCGTTTATTCCCCGATGCTGATGATAGGCGCTCGTTCGCTTGACTGATCAGGATCGCACCCATGTCGCACATCATCTTCTCCTCTCGTTCGAACCTGGCAATGCTTGGCTTGTCGGCCAGCTTTGCTGGCCAGTCCGTTTGCTTCGGCCGAATCGGCGTTGATCGCACCGGTGCCGGACCTGAGCTGCGAGATCGAGCAAATGATCATTGCCGGTGACCGCGTGGTGGTGCATCTGCACTTTCGCGGACATTTCAGCGGGACGTTCAAGACTCTCAAAGGACAGGGCCAGCGTGTAGACTTCCGGGCAACCGATATCTATCAGATCGACAACGGTCGCATCGCGGCCAATTGGCATATCGAAGACAACATCAGCCTGCTGGCGCAACTGCAAGCGCAGCCGCCAGCCAGCTGAACCATGGACATACAAGGGAAACGCGATGAGCGAGGAAACGATTCGACTGGGACGTGAGCGGCGCTTTCTGGTGCTGCTGGGCATCATCTGCCTGGCGTTGATTGGTGGCGCGCTGTACATGCAGATCGTGCTGGGCGAAGCGCCATGCCCGCTGTGCATCCTGCAGCGTTATGCATTGCTGCTGATTGCGCTGTTCGCGTTTATTGGCGCGGCGATGCGCACCCGCCGCAGCATCACGGTGTTCGAAGTGCTGGTGGTGATCTGCGCAATCGCCGGTGCCGGTGTCGCCGGGCATCATGTGTACACCCAGTTCTATCCGGCGGTGAGCTGCGGCATCGATGTGTTGCAGCCGATTGTCGATGACCTGCCGCTGGCGAAGATCTTCCCGCTGGGCTTCCAGGTCGACGGTTTCTGCTCGACGCCGTACCCGCCGATCCTCGGCCTTTCGCTGGCGCAATGGGCGCTGGTGGCGTTCGTGCTGGTGGTGATCCTGGTGCCGCTGCTGACCTCGCGTAACCGAAAAGCACTGCGCTGAATCAACTCTTCGGCAGATTGGCCGATACAGAAAACGCCCCGATTTGCGTATCAGCCGATCGGGGCGTTTTGCATTTCAGAGTGATTGTGAAATCACCGTGACGAACGGCAATGGAGAGTGCGGCAGATGTGCGACATGTTGTCACACGCGCCCTGTCGCAGGGGCTTTCGGCGACCCGGATTGGCGTAATGTTACAAAAAAGGATTGGTCTGTTTCGGCGTTTTTCTGGTTTTGCACGCAGGTGCCAGATCAGGCAGTTTTAACAGGCTCTGGCAGATGGCCAGAGGCCTTTGAATATCGGGCTTTGCGCCGATTCGCTGCCGGGAAAATCCCTTCGGAGCTGTCTGAACTGAGGTGTATAGGCCTACATTTTTTGGTGTTTTTGTTGAGAATCGATTTCGATAACATGCGGAACTTTTGCAAAAACGGTGATGGATTGTTGCTCTGAGCGATAAAAATTATTTCGGGATAAGACATGGTGTATAGGGCGCTACCTATCTACAATCGCCCGCACTGAATTCCCGGCACTGTTCAGCCTTTATTAAGGAACTGGACAGGAAGTCGGGTGTCGAGCGGGCCGAAAGGCTTTTGCGACACCCAGGTGTCGGTGCCTTCCAACTTTCCGCACCAAATGGAATTGGTCTGTAACAAGGCCTTTGACCACGAATTCGAATAAGAACTGACCGCTGTCCCAAGGTTTTGTCGAGCGTCTGACGCGCGACGGGCGGCCCTTATTCAATCCAAAGAAAATGCCAACCCTTGGCAGGGTGAAGTGTTGGCGATCAAAACCCAACTGCATTGCGCAAGCTGCTTTAGAGGTCGTGAGATGAGTAAAAACAGGTACCCCAGATTACTAGGCCTAGTGCCGCTGCTCGGCACGTTGTTGCTGGGAGGCTGCAACATGACCCTGCTCAATCCAACGGGCCAGGTCGGCCTGGAACAGCGCAACCTGATCATCACCGCCACGCTGCTGATGCTGTTGGTCGTTGTGCCGGTTATCGTCATGACCTTCCTGTTCGCCTGGAAGTACCGCGCGTCCAACAAGGATGCCGTCTACACCCCGAAATGGTCGCACTCGACCAAAATCGAAGTGGCGGTCTGGACCATCCCGGTTCTGATCATCATCGCCCTGGGTTACATCACCTACATTTCGACCCACAAACTGGACCCGTACCGTCCGATTGAATCCGACGTCAAGCCGGTGACCATCGAAGTCGTTGCACTGGACTGGAAGTGGCTGTTCATCTATCCGGAACAAGGCATTGCCACGGTCAACAAGATCGTGTTCCCGGCGCACACCCCGGTCAACTTCCGGATCACCTCCGACGCCGTGATGAACTCGTTCTTCATCCCGGGCCTGGGCGGCCAGATCTACGCGATGGCGGGCATGACCACCAAGCTGCACCTGATCGCTGACCGCAACGCTGAAATGGACGGTATCTCCGCCAACTACAGCGGCGCTGGTTTCACCGGTATGAAATTCAAAGCGATCGCAACTTCTCAGGAAGATTTCGACGCCTGGGTAAGTGAAGTCAAAAAGGCACCTAAACAGCTTGAACAAGCTGAATACGCAGCCCTTGCCAAGCCAAGCCAGAACAATCCAGTCGAGCTCTACTCCTCGGTCACGCCGAACCTGTTCCAGACCATCGTCGACAAGTACGAAGGCATGAAACCGGGCAAGCCGCTGAAGCACGAGAAGAAAGAGAAAGAAGTGGCGGCAACGGACATGGACTCGAATTCGCATTCAGCTGCCGGGGCAGAGGAGTAAACGATGTTTGGTAAATTAAGTTGGGAAGCGATCCCTTTCCACGAGCCGATCGTGATGGTCACCATCTCGATGATCGCGCTCGGTGGTCTGGCGTTGTTCGCTGCAATCACCTACTTCAAGAAGTGGACCTACTTGTGGACCGAGTGGCTGACGTCGGTCGACCACAAGAAAATCGGTGTGATGTACATCATCGTTGCCATGGTCATGCTGCTGCGTGGCTTTGCCGACGCCATCATGATGCGTACCCAGCTGGCCATGGCCACCGAGGGTTCGCCTGGCTACCTGCCGCCTGAACACTATGACCAGATCTTCACCGCTCACGGTGTGATCATGATCATCTTCATGGCGATGCCATTCTTCACCGGCCTGATGAACCTTGCAGTGCCGCTGCAGATCGGCGCGCGTGACGTTGCCTTCCCGTTCCTGAACTCCCTGAGCTTCTGGCTGCTGGTGTCCGGCGTTGTGCTGATCAACCTGTCCCTGGGCGTCGGCGAATTCGCCAAGACCGGCTGGGTTGCCTATCCACCGCTGTCGGGTCTGCAATACAGCCCTGGCGTGGGGATGGACTACTACATCTGGGCGCTACAGCTATCCGGGTTGGGTACGACGCTGACGGGGGTCAACTTCCTCGCTACCGTACTGAAAATGCGTACCCCTGGCATGAAACTGATGGACATGCCGATCTTCACCTGGACCTGCACCTGGGCCAACGTTCTGATCGTGGCTTCGTTCCCGATCCTGACCGCTACCCTGGCACTGCTGACCCTCGACCGTTACATGGATTTCCACATTTTCACCAATGAACTTGGTGGCAATCCAATGATGTACGTCAACCTGTTCTGGGCCTGGGGCCACCCTGAGGTTTACATCCTGATCCTGCCGGCATTCGGCATCTTCTCGGAAGTGATCTCGGCGTTCACCGGCAAGAAACTGTTCGGCCACCACTCGATGATCTACGCTTCGGGCGCGATCTCGGTACTGGGCTTCATGGTTTGGCTGCACCACTTCTTCACCATGGGTTCGGGTGCCAGCGTCAACGCCTTCTTCGGTCTGGCGACGATGCTGATTTCCATCCCGACGGGTGTGAAACTGTTCAACTGGCTGTTCACCATCTACCAGGGCCGTCTGCGCTTCACCAGCCAGGTTCTGTGGACTCTGGGCTTCATGGTGACCTTCGCCATCGGCGGCATGACCGGCGTACTGCTGGCCATCCCGGGTGCTGACTTCGTTCTGCACAACAGCCTGTTCGTGATTGCGCACTTCCACAACGTGATCATCGGCGGTGCGGTATTCGGTTACATCGCAGGTTTCGCGTTCTACTTCCCGAAAGCGTTCGGCTTCAAGCTGCACGAAGGCTGGGGTAAAGCAGCGTTCTGGTTCTGGATCTCGGGCTTCTTCGTCGCGTTCATGCCGCTCTACGTACTGGGCTTCATGGGCATGACCCGTCGTCTGAACGCCACCACCAACCCTGAGTGGGTACCGTACCTGTACGTTGCCATGTTCGGTGCGGTGATGATCGCTGTCGGTATCGCCTGCCAACTGATCCAGCTGTACGTCAGTGTGCGTGACCGCAATAAGCCAGAGAACATGTGCGAACACGGTGACCCGTGGAATGCCCACACTCTGGAATGGTCGACCTCGTCGCCACCTCCGTTCTACAACTTCGCTGTGCTGCCTAAGGCTGACTGCATCGACCCGTTCACCGAAGCCAAGGAAAACGGTACTGCGTACCAGGCTCCGGCCAAGTACGAGCCGATCCACATGCCGAACAACACCGCCACTGGCGTGGTGATGGGCGCACTGCTGACCGTCTTCGGTTTCGCGATGATCTGGCACATCTGGTGGTTGGCGATCGCCAGCCTGGCCGGCACTGTCATCTACTTCGTGATCCACGCCGCACGTGACGACCAGGGCTACATGGTTCCGGTTGAAACGATCGAGCGCATCGAAGCCGAGCAGCACAAGCGTCTGGTCGCGGCAGGGAAAATCCCGGCCAATGCCACCCGTGTAACCTCGTTGGAACAGGCTTAAACCATGTCGAACTTAGTGACCAATGTTGGACACGCCCATGGTGACCATGGGCACGATGACCATCACCACGACTCGGGCGAGATGACCGTATACGGTTTCTGGCTCTACCTGATGACCGACTGCATTCTGTTTGCGTCGATCTTCGCGGTGTACGCGGTACTGGTAAACAACGTCGCCGGTGGCCCGTCGGGCCACGACATCTTCGAACTGCCATACGTGCTGGGCGAAACCGCTCTGCTGTTGTTCAGCTCGATCACCTACGGCTTCGCCATGCTGGCGTTGTACAAAGGTAAAAAGCAGCAGGTTCTGGGCTGGTTGTTCATGACCTTCCTGCTCGGCGCAGGCTTCATCGCCATGGAGATCAACGAGTTTCACCTGCTGATCTCCGAGGGCTTCGGTCCTAGCCGTTCGGGCTTCCTGTCGGCGTTCTTCACCCTGGTCGGTACCCACGGTCTGCACGTATCCGCGGGTCTGATCTGGATGGGCATCATGATGTACCAGGTCAACAAGCACGGCCTGACGGCGACCAACAAGACCCGTCTGAGCTGCCTGAGCCTGTTCTGGCACTTCCTGGACGTGGTGTGGATCTGCGTATTCACCGTTGTTTACCTGATGGGGACCCTGTAATGGCTAATGCACACTCCCATGACAGCCATGATGCTGGCCACGGCAGCGTAAAGTCGTACGCCATCGGCTTCATCCTGTCGGTGATCCTGACCGTCATTCCGTTCGGCCTGGTGATGTACCCGACCTTGCCGAAATCCACCACGCTGGCAATCGTCCTGCTGTTCGCGGTAATCCAGGTGATCGTTCACCTGTACTACTTCCTGCACCTGGACCGTTCGATTGCACAACGTAACAACGTGATCGCGTTTGTCTTTACGGCCATCGTGATCCTGCTGCTGGTTGGCCTGTCGCTGTGGATCATGTTCAGCATCCACACGTACATGATGGCGAAGTGAGGTAGACCCGATGTCGCTCAAGCACTTTATCCAAATCACCAAACCGGGGATCATTTTCGGTAACGTGCTTTCTGTGGCAGGCGGGTTCTTCCTGGCCTCGAAAGGGCATGTAGATCTGGCGGTGTTCCTGGCCGCCATGATCGGCACATCCCTGGTTGTGGCCTCCGGTTGCGTGTTCAACAACTGCATCGACCGCGACATCGACCTGAAGATGGAACGCACCAAGAACCGGGTGCTGGTGCAGGGCTTGATCTCCCTGAAACTGGCCCTGGTCTACGCGACCATCCTTGGTGTTCTCGGCGTTGCCTTGTTGTACAAGGTGGCCAACCCGTTGGCCGCCCTGTTCGCAGTAATCGGCTTCATCATCTACGTCGGCTTCTACAGCCTGTACCTCAAGCGCAAGTCGGTTCACGGCACGCTGGTGGGCAGTCTGTCGGGCGCCATGCCGCCAGTGATCGGTTACGTTGCCGTAACCAACAGCTTCGACATGGCCGCACTGACCCTGCTGGTGATGTTCAGTCTGTGGCAGATGCCGCATTCCTACGCCATCGCGATCTTCCGTTTCAACGACTACCTGGCCGCATCGATTCCGGTGCTGCCCGTCAAGCGCGGAATCGAAGTGGCCAAGAAGCACATCCTGCTCTACATCCTGGCGTTCCTCGTGGCGACCTTGATGCTGACCTTCAGCGGTTACGCCGGCATGAGCTACCTCGCGGTCGCCGCGGCCATGGGCATGTACTGGCTGTACATGGCCTGGACCGGCTACAAGGCGGTGGATGACACGGTCTGGGCACGCAAGCTGTTCGTGTTCTCGATCTTCACCATCACCGCCCTGAGCGTCATGATGTCCCTGGACTTCAAGGTGCCGGCCGAGCTGCTGCTGACGTACGCGCCGTAAGGCTGGATGGCTTCACGAAAAACCCCGCACATTGAGAGATGTGCGGGGTTTTTTGTTGGGTGCTATTTAAGGTTGAGCGTGTCTTTGGGAAACGACTGTCTGCTTATAGAGAGATCTCCTACCTTCAGAAAACTTTTCATTAGTTAGGATCCCAGAGGCTATTTTCTAATGGGGCAGGTTTGGATGAAAAACCGCGATCTGTTTGCTGAGTTAATGCAGGGCGTCGCAGAGATGGCGGCACACCGTGAAAATGTGGCGAAGGATGCCTTAGCGGCCGGTTGCTATCACTTCGTGAAACACCTAGATTTGGATCCAACTATGTCGATGACCTGCCACAAATCGAATCTCCGGCAATCATCGGTCTTAACCTGCGGTTCTTCATGCACTGATCATAAGGCTGGGCGAAATGACTGAGAGGATGACTTGCGACGAGCGTTTTATTGCCCTGGCCCAAGAGCTGAACTACGACATCTATGGTGAGAACACCGCCGGCGGCAATTACGCGCCGCTGATCCGTCATCATGATGAGCTGTACATCAGCGGTATGGTGCCGCGCACTAATGGCAAGATTCAGTACCCGGGTCGCGTCGGGCTGGAACTGAACCTCAAGGATGCGCAAGCCGCCGCCAGCATCAGTGCCATGCGCTGCCTGGCGCTGATCGTCGATGCGGTGGGTTCGCTGGACAAGATTCGGGCGTTGTTGCGGGTCACGGTGTATGTGAAGTCGACTCCGGACTTCGTGGATCTGAGCGAAGTGGCCAACGGTGCATCGGATGTGTTCAGCCATGTGCTCGGCGATGCCGGTCGGCACACTCGCACTACGGTCGGTGTCTATCAGTTGCCGAAGAACGCCGCGATTGAAGTCGACATGATCGCGGCGGTACAGCCGGAAATCTGACCGGCGAACCGCCCAACAAAAAGCCCCGCCTGAATCTCAGAGCGGGGCTTTTTTGTCGGTGCCGGGATTACTGCGCGGCGATGCTGTAACCATCGAACGCGGTCTGCTGTTGTAGCGCTGTGATGATGTTCTTGCGGTTGATCGCGTGTTCGGTGCCAGCGTTGTCGACGAAGGTTTCGCCTTCCAGCTCGGCTTCTTCGCCTTCACCGACGAAGGTGAAACCGAGGAACTCCAGCGCTTCACGGTCAACGTTCAGGCGCGAACGCGGAGTGCGCAGCGGTAGGGTCACACTGCTGCCGTCCTTGCTGATGGTGAAGATTTCCAGTTCTTTCTTCTTGGCAGCCTTGCCCTTGCCGCCACTCGGGTTGCTGATCGACTGATGGGTCTGATTCAGCACCTTGAGGGCCAGGCCGTAAACGATTTCCTGGAACGCCGGATCGTCCTTGAAGCAGGACAGGATGCGGCCGATCGAGAACTTGCTGCTCAGGTCTTCGAGGGCGGCGAGGTCGGCGGCCTCGGCGTCTTTCAGCGCCTTGAGCTGGCCCATCAGCTCGTAGGCCTTGTCGTCATCGAAGCTGTCGTGCGCCTGACGGATCGCGGCGCGCAGCTCGCGGATCTGGTCGCTTTCGCGGGTCGACTGGAAAGCATCCAGCACCATCTCGCTGATGATTTTGGCTTGTGGAAGGTGTTGTGAAAGATTGATGGAGTTTTCGTATTCCGCTTTGGACGATTCGGTGACTACGGATTCAGCGGTGTTGAAATCGGACATTGAAATTTCACTACTTTTTTAACTTGAGTGGAGACGAGAAAGCGCGAGGTCTTTTTCAGGCCGGTTAATTTAGGGGAGCGGGGCGGCGTTGTCACGGACCAACCGGTCTGCCGGTCGAGTTTTCTATCGGCATCCACACATGAGCGGTATGCGCCTCGCTATTTCAGGCGCGGACGCTCCATGGCTATTACCGATGAGTGAAACCCCAGACTCGCAAAAAACGCATCCGCGCCTTCTCGTCCTGCCCGCAGCATCCAGGTGATTTCAGCGTTATCGCCCATGACGTGCTCGACGAGTGCGCGCCCGACGCCAGCGCGGCGGTGCTGGCCATCAACCACGACCATTGATAGATAACCGTTGGATAAACCATCGGTGATGCCCCGGGCGAAACCGATGATTTGCTCGCCGCTCAGTGCGACGGCAGTGCGTTGCGAGTTTTCGATCAGTTGAGCGAAGTAATCGCTGGAGCCTGTTCGGTGTCCCCAGCCATGTTGGCCGAGGAACAGCCGGACTGGCTCCACTTCAGCGCGCAGCAGATTACGTATGGTGATGTGGGTGTTCATAGTCTGACAGCGTCCTTGGTGGCAGTTATTCGAGCGTAGTTGATCGCGACCGGCGTCAGGCTCTGCCCCACGTCTGCATCGCGAATTCGACAAACCGACGCAGCTTCGGCAAACGATAACGATCCGGCGCATACAGCAGATGCAGGGGGCGGCTTGGGGGCTGGTAATCGGGGATTACCGTCACCAGTTTGCCGTCGCGCAGATCCTGTTCCACCAGCGCGTCCGGCAGCATGACGATGCCCATGCCGGTGCGTGCGGCCTGATGCAGGCCGGCAGAGGTGTTCATCAGCATCGGGCCGCTGACATCCACCAGAATCTCGCCGTCCGGGCCGCTGAGGCGCCAGCGTTTTTCCACCGATTGCCAGTCGTCGCCGGCAGGGTAGGCGAAGGACAGGCAGTCGTGTTGTTGCAGGTCTTCCGGGGTGATCGGCATGCCGCGTCGGGCGACGTAGGCCGGCGAGGCGCACACGGTCAGGGTGTAGTCGATCAGCGGCCGGGCGATCAGGTTCGACTGCTCGAAATGCCCTAGCCGAAATGCCACGTCGAGGCCGCTTTCCAGCAAGTCCGGTCGGCTGTTGGTCAGCACCACGTCCATCTTCACCTGCGGGTATTGCAGGGAAAATTCACTGAGCGCCGGGGCCAGGCGTTCGACGCCAAAAGTCAGCGGTGCGGTGATGCGCAGCAGGCCGCGCGGCTCGTCGAGGGCCTGTTCGGCCAAGCGCTCGGAGTCGGCCACCAGACCCAGAACGTCCAAACAGCGCTGGTAGTAAACGCTGCCGAATTCGGTCAGTCGCTGGCGGCGAGTAGTGCGCTGCAACAGTTGCACGCCGAGCCGTTGCTCCAAGGCGCGCAGGTGATTTCCGACCATGGTCGTGGACATTTCGCACTGCAACGCAGCTGCCGTCATGCTGCCCGCTTCCACGACCTTCACGTACACGCTCATTGCCTGCAACAGGTCCATTATCAAGCTCTGCTTTTAAATGATTGAAGTTTTGCCGAGTTTATCCAGTTCTGGTGGCTAACCATACTGCAAACACACCGACCTTCACTGGAGTTTGAAGTCATGACCGCCGCCCTGATGAACACCTACCAATCGCTGGCTCTGAGTTTCACCAGAGGCCTGGGCACTCGCCTGTGGGATCAGGCCGGTCGTGAGTATCTGGATGCCGTCGCAGGCGTCGCGGTGACCAATGTCGGGCACTCGCACCCACGGATCGTCGCGGCCATCAGCGAGCAGGCTGCAATGCTGCTGCACACCTCCAACCTGTACAGCATCGACTGGCAGCAGCAACTGGCCAAACGGCTGACGGAGCTGTCGGGCATGGATCGCGCGTTCTTCAATAACTCGGGTGCTGAGGCTAACGAAACCGCACTGAAACTGGCGCGCTTGTACGGCTGGCGCAAAGGCATCGAACAGCCGCTGGTGGTGGTCATGGCCAACGCATTTCATGGCCGCACCTTGGGCACCTTGTCGGCCAGTGATGGGCCGGCGGTGCGTCTGGGCTTCAATGATCTGCCGGGAGATTTCGTCAAAGTGCCTTTCGGTGATCTGGCGGCGCTGGATCAGCTGCAGCAAAAATATGGCGAGCGGATCGTGGCGATTCTGCTCGAGCCGATCCAGGGCGAAAGCGGTGTGCAACTGGCGCCGCCCGGCTACCTCAAAGCCCTGCGCGACCTGTGCAATCGGCACGCCTGGCTGTTGATGCTCGACGAAATCCAGACCGGCATCGGCCGCACCGGCCAGTGGTTCGCGTTCCAGCATGAAGGCATCGTGCCGGACGTCATGACCCTGGCCAAAGGCCTCGGCAACGGCGTACCGATCGGCGCCTGTCTGGCACGGGGTAGGGCGGCTGATCTGTTCACCCCCGGCAGCCATGGCAGCACCTTCGGCGGCAATCCGCTGGCCTGCCGGGTCGGTTGCACGGTGCTGGAAATCATCGAAGAGCAAGGCTTGCTGGAAAATGTCCGGGTGCAGGGTGAGCGCCTACTCACCCGCCTGCGCGCCGAACTGGCAGACAATCCCAATGTGTTGGCGATTCGTGGGCAGGGTTTGATGATCGGCATCGAGTTGAAACAGCCGATTCGCGATCTGACGCTGATTGCTGCGCGCGATCATGGGCTGCTGATCAATGTGACGCGTGGCAAGACGATACGGCTGCTGCCGCCGCTGACGATTGATGAGCGGGAGGTGGAGATGATTGTCAGAGGTGTGGGGCGCGCCGTGACCGCGCACTGACGCGCAACCGAACCCCCTGTAGGAGTGAGCCTGCTCGCGATAGCGGTGTATCAGGCGATATACATTTTGAATGGCCTACCGCAATCGCGAGCAGGCTCACTCCTACATTGGAAAAGGTGCATGTTAATCGGGATAATCCCCCAACTCCGGCGCCAGCATCCGCGTCTTCACCGCCCCGTTCGAATTGTGCTGAATGATCTCGCTCGGCTGTCCCTGCTCATTGAAAAACACCTGGCCGATCCCCGCCGAATTCCACAGTCGCTCACCCGCTTCGGCATGTTCCGGGGTGTACGGCACGATGCGCATGCGCCGGCGTTTGGTGAACCAGTTCAACGGCGAGCGCGGCGAATAGAGCCAGCGGTTGAGGCGGTCGAACCATTCCAGCAGGGTTTTCGGGAACTCGTTCTTGATCCCGCTGCTGGTGATCTGCCAGATCCGTGGCCCGGCCTTGCGGTGTCGGATAAGCACTTCGTAGACGAAGGAATAATGCACATCGCCGGAAAGCACCACGTAGTTTCCGGGTGTGCGGGTGTGTCGGAAAATGTTCAGGATCACCTGCGCGGCACCACGATGTGCCATCCAGTTTTCCGCGTCGACCAGCAGCGGATAGCCGCACCAGCTGAAAACCTTCTGCACGGTTTCGATCAGCTTCACGCCGAAGATCGGTGCGGGGGAAACGATGATTGCTGACGGATGATCGAGCAGTTCCTGCTGCAGCTCGCTCAGGGCTTCCCAATCCAGCAGCCCGGAAGGTTGCTTGAGTGCCATTTCGCTGCGCCAGCGCCGGGTGCGGGTGTCGAGCACCACCAGCGCGGGACTGCTCGGCAGCACGAAATGCCAATGTTGAAAGCGCAGCAGGTCATCGATCAGCGCGTCCTGCACCGGGCTGTCGAGATAACGATCGTCACCACTGGCGCTCAGACGTCGTGTGTTCTCCAGCACATCCTTGAACGCATCCGGATTGTTGCCCCAGCCCTGACACAACATATAGGCGATGAGCGCGTTGCCGATGATGCGTTTGGAGAACGGATGGCCGTAGGCGGTTTCCTCCCATTGCGCGGAAAGATTCCAGTCATCGGTGATGTCGTGGTCATCAAAAATCATCAGGCTCGGCAAATGCGCCAGCGCGCGGGCGACCTTGTCCAATCCAGCCTTGAACGCGTCGATGCGGGTCTGCTCCAAGGTATAGCGCTTCAAGCGTTCAGGCGTCAGCGATGGAGCAGCAGGATTGATCAACCCCCAGGCAACCGGTGACCACACCAGCAAATACATCGCCATGACTTCGGCAAACGTCACCAGATGATTGTCAGCACTGCTGCTGGTGAAAATCGGCTTACGCGCACCGCCGAAAAATCGCTCGCGCAATGTCTCGTTGCTCTCCAGCGCCGGTAACAGATCCGCACGGTGGTAGTAACTGGCCGGGTGTTCGTAGAGTTTGGCGCTGTCGCTGACCACGGCCCCTTCGAGGTGTTCGTCGAACAGGCCGAGACGTTCGATCAAGGCATGAATCGCCCGCAGCATCGGGCCGGCCACATCGTCAGCGTAAACCTGATCGCCGCTCATCATCAGCAGGGCCGGGCGTTGCTGCGGATCGATTTCGCCTGACAGCAGTTGGTCAACGCACAGCAGACCGTCAGCCGCCGGATGATGGGGCTTGCGGCAGGAGCCATGCAGCAACTGATCAATCCGTGAGCGCACGACAAGGTTTGGACTGCGGGCATCGCCGTACAGCAGGTGCGGCGCCCATTCGGCGATGGGCGTCTGGCCGTCGATCAGCAGGTCATAGTCGATGCGCGTGTCGCAGGGCAGGGGGCTGTCGAGCGCAACGTCGATCAAATGGACGAACGCATGACGGCCTACAGCAATGACCGCGCATTTCCCGGCATCGAGAGGAATGTCTCCTACACCGTGCAGGCGCAAGGTAAGCGACAGTGAACGTGTACCGACGAGCCACAGCACCACTCGCGTCGGTTCCAGCCGTCGCAGCAGCGGGCCGGCCAACACGGGAGGCAGCGGGTTCAGATCAGCAGGTATTGAGGACATTCGGGGGCAAAGAGCTCAAGGCGCACAAGCCGGCGATGATAGCGCAGCCGACGCCTTGAAACCCTTAAACGAGGCTTAAGAGTCAGCCTTCTGCAGCTTCAGCGCGAGCAGTCGCCATTCGGCGGACGCGGCTTGCTCCTGCACCGAGCAGTCGAAGCGATAAGTGACGTCATCACCGTTCATGTTGCGCGCGGTGATCTTGTTGCTGAGGGTGTAGACCTGATCCTTGAAGCGCTGGGTGACGATGGCAGAGCTGTCGGCGAAACGCGCCGACGCCGGGAAGCGCAAAGCCCCGGTCACGTAAGGGCTGCACATGACATACGCGAGCATCGATTTATCACTGTCGGCATTCTGCCCAAGCTTGTCGCGCAGCGCGGTGAACGCTTTGCGGCCCTGCGCGTCGCTCTGATCCAGAACGGCTTTTTCCGACATCGACTTCGGTGCCCGGCTGGCGTAGTTCGGCAGCAGTGCGGAGTCGCGGGGCGAAGGCTGATTGTCTGGCTCGATAGCGGCGAACCCGGGAGCGTTTTCCAGTGGCACGGCCGTCGTATCCGACTCGGCTTCCGGCAGCAGACTGGTGGTCACTTCGTTCTGGGTAATCACGTCTTCGGTTGGCGCCCGCTTGGGCTTATGCGCCGACGGGAATAACGACAGGAAGATCGACAGCACCACCATGCCGACGATAAAGCCGCCCGCCGCGCCAACAATGTTGCCGTAAAACAGATTCCAGCTGCCGCGGTTTTTCACCACCCAGCGCCACATCAAACCCCAGGCGGCGATAAATGCCAGAAAACTCAGAAACTCCATTCGATCCTTTCCTTAACCCTTCAATAGCCTGCAAAACAGCACCCACTGGCGGTGAGTGCTGAAGATGGACGGCAAGATATCAAAATAGAGGTCTGACGCCACGAAGACATTCACATGCCGAGATTGGGCGGATTGATCTGAACAAAAAACATGATCGCCGTTATGCCGGCCACAACGCCGCAAAGGCCGGCCAGTAGCTGACGCGCGACAGGGTGTTCGACCTGCGAGCGACGTGCCACCAGCATCCATACGCCGGTCAGCGCCGCGGCAGTCGCCAGCATTTCCAGAAGCGATCCCATGACCCCCGGGACCGGTGGCCGGCTAGAACCGAACAGACCGACACAAAGCTGCGAAACCACCAGGCCGACAATCATGCCGCTGGCCGCACCCAACACATTGGCGAGTAGCAGGTTCCACGCACCACGCTGCCTGACGACCCAGACCCACATGCCTATCCAGGCGATAAAGAAAAACACAACATCCATCGTATCTATCCTTCGAAACCAGTCGCGGTACAAACGCTCGGCACCTTGCCGACAGTGGACGGCAAGATAGCAAAATAGTAGCGTCGCGCCACTTTCTTGATTCCTGTAATGGACTACTCATGTCAAAAGTCGCTTCTGCTCTGCGCACGCTTTGTGCAATCACCTGCGCCGCTGTCATTACCCCGGCATTCGCCGAGTGGAAGGAGCCCCCGGAAAGCAGCTGGGAGTATTACCTCGCCAACTGCCAGCGAATGCAGGAGAAAATCGCCGACGTCCAGAGCGGTCGCGTACCCAGCGCCTATGAGGTGATCGGCGACCTCGACAACAGCCTGCGGAGCATGAACCAGCGCCGCTCGAACCTGACGCCCCAATACCTCGGTTCCCGCGAATTCGCGCAATGCGAAAACGTCGCCGCCCAGGCCGAGGCAACCATTGCGCAAGGCAATGCCGAGTTCGCCGCCAAAATGAACCAGGCCGCCGAACAAGGCCGCATCGCCCACCAGAACTCCCCCGAATACAAACGCGCCCGTTCACTCGGCTACAGCGACGTTGGCGAGATCTCCTTCCTGAAACTGCACGAAGACATGGACGGCGAAGCCCGCCTGAAAACCATGCTCATCACCGTCGACGAAATCTGCGGCCAACACTTCCGCGCTACGCAGTATGTGAAGCCGTACGTGATCTACACCGTTCGCCCGTCGGATGGCGGCTGTGGCGAGGAAAAACGCGTGGCGATCGTCGGTGGCCGGTCGGTGGAGAAGGGCGACTACATTGATGAGCGGGGCGAGTTTCAGTATGTGGGCTGGAAGAAGATTGTGGGTGCGGATGGGTTTCCAACCGATATCCGCGTGCTGAAAGCCCGTCGTTGAACCAAAAAAATACCGGGATGTTTTCTTGAAGATGAGGATGGACAGATGATCGACTTCAACAACAAAGGCTTCTTCAAACTCAAGCAGAACGATGAGTACGCCGAGCGCGTAAGCGCGCTGTTGCTGGACGGTGAGGAAGTGATCGACTCCTACAAGGCGATGCGTGATGGCGTGGTGTTTACCAACAAACGCATCATCGCGGTCAACGTTCAGGGCATTACCGGCAGCAAGAAGGATTTCACCTCCTTGCCATACAAGAACATCGTCGCCTACTCCGTGGAAACCTCGGGCACCTTCGATCTGGATTCGGAGCTGGAGATTTACTTCTCGTCACTCGGGAAAGTGAAGTTCGAGTTCACCGGGAAGACGTCGATGGTGGAGATTTCCAAGTACATCTCGAAGCATCTGCTGTAACGGCAAAGCCCATTACAAGATGTCTTTCAAGTAACCCTTGAGCGCGAGGAGCGGCTGATCCAGCTGCTCTAGCGAACGCGCTTCGCTGAACTCAGCGGACAACTTGTGCAACTCACGTCCCAGCGGTTTCTCGACGCCGCCCAAGGCATTCATCGCCAAGCCCAGGCATTCATTCATCTTGAACTGAATGGTCTCGACATCCCCGCGTCGCACCAGCAGTTCGAATACGTCTTTCTGATAATCACCCATGACCATGTCGTCTCGCAGGATCGGGCTCAGGCCATCTTCCTCGTAAGCGAGCTTGAGGGAGAAAAGGGCGACTGTTTCCAGTGACGTTTCCATGGGGGGCCTTAGCGACGTCCGTCAATGTGGGTGTTAATGCGTAGATGCAACCACCGATGCGGTGGACTACTTTCAGAGGGGCGTGATTATACGGAGCGAGATCAACAAGTGCAGCCCAAAGGCGAGGCCGGGCACGCGGAAGCCGATCAATAACCTTCACGGGATTGAGCGGTATTTCCCTCGCAGGTCGGCGAGTATTATGGTGAGCCTTCACACACTCGGCGTTAACTGTTGGATACGAATGGAGTGACGACCATGGAATACGACGACAAACTGATGGAAGACGCCGTGCTTGCCCTGTTGGCAGCATTCAGTTCCGATAAAGGAAATGCCTGGAAAGGGTTCGACTTCGAGATCATGAACCGATTGCACGGACAGGGTTTCATTAGTAATCCGGTGAACAGGAACAAGTCGGTCTGGTTGACGGAGGAGGGGCTGGAGCGGGGGCGGGCGATAGCAGCGCGGTTGTTTGGGGGAAATGCTCAGATTGAGTCTGCAACCGACTCCGATACCTGAGTCCGTGCCATGCCACGTGCTACCTGCGCGGTGGTGAGCGTTCTGCATTGCGCGTCCACTTTCCGACAGACGAAAAAAAGGCCTTGCTAAGCAAGACCTTTCTTGATTTTGGTGCCCGAGGGAAAGTGGAATCTTCCATGTAATCCGTGGCCTACAGCCAGATTCACGGTTCGGGGACACGTAGGGATACAGCATGCTTGGCCCTATGATTGCACAGCCCCAGATATAGGCATAAATCCCCTTTCGGTGGTCGAAAATCTAGCTGGTGTGGCAAGGATTGCAGCAATAGTAACAACCATTAATCCGTAGGGTCGGGTTTGCCACTCGAGCGGCGCTTACAGCACCAGTGCACGATAGGTGATTTCCCAGTGATGCCTGATTGGCAGGCAGCGGCATGAACTGACAGCCAGTCGTCGTGTTGTGCACTTCGTAGTCGCCATTTGCTTGAACGTTTCTATTCACGATAAATGATGCCATTTGCTAGTCCTCGCTTCCGTGTGTCGGATCGGTAATGACTGAAGAGTTCTAACCATGTGTGCCGCACTCGCGGAAATCGCGATGGCTAGCAATGATGGAGGTTAGCTGCAGAATTGCAGAAAGCAATCAGTCGGCAGAAAGCCACCGGGCGTCAATAAGGGGCTGACCACGTTTTCAAAATGTGGTCTGTCCCTGAAACCGTTCAGTCAGGCATCAATGGCAGCTCGAAAGTAAGAGCTTTTAAGGTGATTTGGGCGTTTCATCAGTTGTTGAAATTGGAAATGTAGAAGGTGCTTTTAGTATCGCCTTTTGAGCAAGCTCTTTTAAATCATTCAGGGGCTTACTTCCAAAATGCTTTGTATACCGTTGGTGCTTCGGCCATTCGGAAATATAGCGACTTCCACCGTGAACAAGCTCATTTCTTAAATCAAAAAGCCATGATGCTTTTTCTTTGAGTTTTTCATCCAGTCCGAGATTGCCTACCCCAGCTATGATGGACGCCTCTACAGAACCGCGCTGTCCAAATAAAGCGTCAAGTGCGATAAAATAGTTGATATATGATTCTATATCCTCAGAGTTCATGGCTCGATTGAAGAAATTTGCGGATTTTTTTATACGTTGTTTATATTCAGCAGGGCATTGATTAAGCGACTCGTACCACTCTGCTACTTTTTTGGTTAGGTTGTCAGTAATTATAATGTCTGATGCGTAAAAAGGAGAGAGTGCGCCGCAATCACTAAGAGTTAATAAGTTGTCAGGTGTAGTTTCATGAGGGAATTGTATGCAGTTGGTGAAAGGCTGAGCTATTGATTTGTTGTAGCCGTATTTGGAAGCCTCTGAGGCATGAGCAAAAAGTACAGTAATAAACATTCTGAATTTTAAACTGCTTGCAAATTTAGCTCCTTTTTGTGTTCCGTAATCTTCGCCAATCAAAACATAATTAAAGTCATAGCCGCCATTGAATGAAAAGTTGCTATTGGCTGTGAACGGTGAGCTTGGTGTCCAGCTATCAAAAATATATCCTCGTGCGGAGAAATTATTCCACGCCACCTCATCGCTACTTGAAATTAGATGCAATCCCTCTTCAGAAAGGGAAAGAGATGGTCCTTTAAATCTGGGCAAGGGGTAAATCGTGCATCTTTTTCCTATCACGCTTCTAAGATTTTGTTTGATTTCTTCCAGAATTGTCTTGGTAAATTCGGTAACTGATACAGCACCCCTACATTCAAAAAGGTTTGGCTTTCTACCAAAAGCTACGTCGTCACCATTGAAAAGCGGTGAATCTAAACAAACTTTCTGTAATGTTGAAGTGACAATGTTATTAACGGACTCGGTATCACAGTCTCTGAACTCCTGTTCGGTTTCGATGATAAGAGCTGTTACCGTATCAATGGCATTGAAGGTATCTGGGCTGTACCACCAAGTGAGTCCAATTCCACCTGAGAAAGTAAACGGCTTTCCTCTCCCTGCAAAAAACTGCGCTGCCGGTATTTTGTCCTCAGCGCCGGGTCTCAAGAGAATTGAGCGCATCAGTCTTGCTACGTGAGCCTGTACTCGATCCATCGGGAATCTCCACAATCCAATATGACCCGTTAGCTAGCCATCTCATTTATGAACAGGTACGGTCACAGGTGGAAGCAAGGCTCCGCTTCTGTCGGTCAACGCCACACCGTGTATTGATCAAACTAGGTGTATTCGGGGGTCAAAACGAATGCAAACGGCGTGTCAGGTCGAATGTGCGCAGATAATCGAATGGATTGCAATTTCGGGTGATTTTGGGGTGAAGCAAGGCACTACCAAAATGGCAATCCGTTGCGTGTCTAAGCGGGGGTATATCGGTGGGAAAACGCTGGAAACGGGGGGAGGAGCATAGAATTTTTGGATAGAAAAAGGGGTAGAAATTTCTTTCTACCCCTTATCTAAGTCCTTGATTTACAAGGATTTGTATGGTGCCCCGAGGGAGACTCGAACTCCCACTCCTTTCGAAAACGGATTTTGAATCCGCCGCGTCTACCAATTCCGCCATCAGGGCTCAATGGCGGCGAAGTATAGAGAGGTGATTACCGTTGGTCAATCACGTTTCATGGTCAATTTTTGATAATTCCGCTAGACTTTCCGGCCCTGCTAGACGAACCCCATCATGCGCGTTGCTGACTTTACCTTCGAGCTTCCTGATTCGCTGATCGCTCGCCACCCTTTGGCCGAGCGTCGCGGTAGTCGCCTGCTGACCCTTGATGGGCCGAGCGGCGCCCTTGCACACCGTCAATTCACTGATTTGCTTGAGCATTTGCGCCCGGGCGATTTGATGGTATTCAACAATACCCGGGTGATTCCGGCGCGGCTGTTCGGGCAGAAAGCTTCGGGCGGCAAGCTGGAAATCCTCATCGAACGCGTGCTCGATACGCATCGCGTGCTGGCCCATGTGCGTTCCAGCAAGTCGCCGAAGCCGGGGTCGAAGATCCTTATCGACGGCGGTGGCGAAGCCGAGATGCTTGCGCGTCATGATGCGTTGTTCGAGCTGGGCTTTGCTGAAGAAGTGCTGCCGCTGCTCGATCGTGTCGGGCACATGCCGTTGCCTCCTTATATAGACCGTCCGGACGAAGGTTCGGATCGCGAGCGCTATCAGACCGTGTACGCCCAGCGTCTTGGTGCGGTGGCGGCGCCGACGGCGGGATTGCATTTCGATCAGCCGCTGATGGAGGCGATTGCCGCCAAGGGCGTCGAGACCGCGTTCGTCACGCTGCACGTCGGTGCGGGGACGTTCCAGCCGGTGCGCGTCGACAAGATCGAAGATCACCACATGCACAGCGAGTGGCTGGAAGTCGGCCAGGATGTGGTCGACGCCGTTGCCGCGTGCCGTGAGCGTGGCGGGCGGGTGATTGCCGTGGGCACCACCAGCGTGCGTTCGCTGGAAAGTGCCGCGCGCGATGGCGTGCTCAAGCCGTTCAGTGGCGACACCGACATCTTTATCTACCCGGGCCGGCCGTTCCATGTGGTCGACGCCTTGGTCACCAACTTCCATTTGCCGGAATCCACGCTGTTGATGCTGGTTTCGGCATTCGCCGGTTATCCCGAAACCATGGCCGCCTATAAAGCCGCCGTCGACAACGGCTACCGCTTTTTCAGCTACGGTGATGCGATGTTCATCACCCGTAATCCCGCCCCGACTGCCCCTGAACACACAGGCCCAGAGGAAACAGAATGAGTCGCGAATGTCGCATGTCCTTTGAACTGCTTGCCACCGATGGCAAGGCTCGTCGTGGTCGGCTGACCTTCCCGCGTGGCACCGTCGAGACCCCGGCGTTCATGCCGGTGGGCACCTACGGCACGGTCAAGGGCATGTTGCCGCGTGACATCGTCGCCACTGGCGCGGAAATCATTCTGGGCAACACCTTCCACCTGTGGCTGCGCCCGGGCACCGAGGTGATCAAGGAGCACGGCGACCTGCACGATTTCATGCAGTGGAAAGGCCCGATCCTCACCGACTCCGGCGGCTTCCAGGTGTTCAGCCTCGGCGCGATGCGCAAGATCAAGGAGGAGGGCGTGACCTTCGCCTCCCCGGTCGACGGCTCGAAAGTGTTCATGGGCCCGGAAGAGTCGATGCAGGTGCAGCGCGATCTCGGTTCCGACATCGTTATGATCTTCGACGAATGCACGCCGTACCCGGCTGATGAGGACGTCGCCCGCGTATCGATGGAGCTGTCGCTGCGTTGGGCCCAGCGCTCGAAAAACGCGCATGGCGACAACACCGCGGCGCTGTTCGGTATCGTTCAGGGCGGCATGCACCAGGATCTGCGCATGCGCTCGCTCGAAGGTCTGGACAAGATCGGCTTCGATGGCCTGGCCATCGGCGGTCTGTCGGTGGGCGAGCCGAAGCACGAGATGATCAAGGTGCTGGATTATCTGCCGGGCATGATGCCGGCTGACAAACCTCGTTACCTTATGGGCGTTGGCAAACCGGAAGATCTGGTTGAGGGTGTGCGCCGCGGTGTGGACATGTTCGATTGCGTGATGCCAACCCGTAATGCCCGCAATGGGCATCTGTTCATTGATACAGGCGTGCTGAAGATCCGTAACGCGTTCCATCGCCATGATGATTCGCCGCTGGATCCGACCTGCGATTGCTATACCTGCCAGAACTTCTCTCGCGCTTATCTGCATCACCTGGACAAGTGCGGCGAAATGCTCGGCAGCATGCTCAATACCATCCATAACTTGCGCCATTATCAGGTGCTGATGGCTGGTTTGCGCGAGGCTATTCAACAGGGTACATTGGCCGCCTTTGTCGATGCCTTCTACGCCAAACGCGGGCTCCCCGTTCCGCCTTTGGACTGAGTTTTCTGACCCCAAGATTCAACATTTGCAACTGGAGTGCTAAATGAGCTTTTTTATCTCTAACGCCATGGCTGACGCAGCTGCACCGGCTGCTGCAAGCCCAATGGGCGGCGGCTTCGAGTGGATTTTCCTGGTCGGCTTCCTGGTCATCTTCTACCTGATGATCTGGCGTCCACAGGCCAAGCGCGCCAAAGAGCAGAAGAACCTGCTGAGCAGCCTGCAGAAGGGCGACGAAGTGGTCACCACCGGCGGCATCGCCGGCAAGATCACCAAAGTGGCCGATGACTTCGTGGTTCTGGAAGTTTCCGACACCGTGGAAATGAAATTCCAGAAGGGCGCCATCGCCGCCACGCTGCCAAAAGGCACGCTGAAAGCGATCTAAGGTTCCAACTTCTACTCAATCGACGGGGCGCGCAAGGCGCCCCGCGTTCATAACGGGCGGCGTGATGCTGAACAAATATCCTCTGTGGAAATACATTCTGATCCTGGCGGTGCTGGCGATCGGTCTGATTTATTCCGCTCCCAATCTATACCCTGATGACCCGGCCATTCAGATCAGCGGCGCCAGCACGGCACTGCAGGTCAATCAGGCCGATCTGGATCGCGTCAGCACCGCGCTGCGTGAGTCCGGGATCAACGTCAAGGCAGCCTCGCTGGCGGCCAACGGCAAGGGCGGCCTGATCCGTCTGAGCAAGGCTGAAGACCAGCTGCCGGCCAAGGACGTTGTGCGCAAGGCATTGGGTGATGACTACGTCGTTGCATTGAACCTGGCACAAACCACCCCGCAATGGCTGCGCAGCCTCGGCGCGCACCCGATGAAGCTGGGTCTGGACTTGTCCGGTGGTGTGCACTTCCTGTTGGAAGTGGACATGGACAAAGCCCTCGACGCCCGCCTGAAAGTCTACGAAGGCGACGTCAAGAGCCTGCTGCGCAAAGAGAAGCTGCGCTATCGCAGCCTGCCACAACTCAATGGCGCCATTCAGTTGGGCTTCAGCGATGCTGACTCCCGTGAACAGGCCCGTGCGTTGATCCGCAAGAACTTCAACGATTTCGACATTGTTCCGGCCGACCTCAACGGTCAACCGGTGCTGCGTCTGGCGATGACCCCGGCCAAGCTGGCGGAAATCCGTGAATACTCCATCAAGCAGAACTTGACCACGGTACGTAACCGCGTCAACGAGCTGGGTGTTGCCGAACCGATCGTTCAGCGTCAGGGCGCCAACCGCATCGTGGTTGAGCTGCCGGGCGTGCAGGACACTGCCGAAGCCAAGCGTATTCTCGGCAAGACCGCCAACCTCGAGTTCCGTCTGGCTGCAGAGCCGGGTGCTTCGAAAGCCACTTCCGAATCGTTCGAATTCCGCGAAGGCAACCGTCCTCCGGCACAGATCGAACGTGGCCTGATCATCACCGGTGACCAGGTCACCGATGCCAAGGCCGGTTTCGGCGAGCACGGCACACCTGAAGTGAACATCCGTCTGGATGGTCACGGTGGCGAGCTGATGAGCCGCGCGACCCGTTCGAACGTCGGTCGCAGCATGGCGGTGATCTTCATCGAACAGCGTCCGGTGACCACTTACACCAAGCAGGTTGTCGACGGCGTCGAGAAAGACGTGCCGGTGCAGACCTTCAAGGAAGAGAAGAAGATCATCAGTCTGGCGACCATTCAGTCGCCGCTGGGTGCGCAGTTCCGCATCACTGGCCTGAACGGTCAGGGCGAATCGTCCGAACTGGCGCTGCTGCTGCGTGCCGGTGGTCTGGCCGCTCCGATGTACTTCGCGGAAGAGCGCACAATCGGTCCGAGCCTGGGTGCTGACAACATCACCAAAGGTATCGATGCATCGCTGTGGGGCATGCTGTTCGTCTCGCTGTTCATCATCGCCATCTACCGCTTCTTCGGTGTGATCGCCACGGTCGCACTGGCGGTGAACATGGTGCTGCTGCTGGCGCTGATGTCGCTGCTGGGTGCAACGCTGACCCTGCCGGGTATCGCCGGTATCGTCTTGACCATGGGTATGGCGGTCGACGCCAACGTGCTGATCTTCTCGCGGATCCGTGAAGAGATCGCTGCCGGCATGACCGTGCAGCGTGCAATCAACGAAGGCTTCGGCCGGGCATTCACCGCGATTCTCGACGCCAACCTGACCACTCTGCTGGTCGGCGGCATCCTCTTCGCCATGGGTACCGGCCCGGTGAAGGGCTTCGCAGTGACCATGTCCCTCGGGATCTTTACCTCGATGTTCACGGCCATCATGGTGACCCGCGCAATGGTCAACCTGATCTTCGGCGGACGTGACTTCAAGAAGTTGTGGATTTAAGGGGCTGCCATGTTACGTACAATCAACTTCATGGGCGTTCGCAACTTCGCGTTCGGCGTCACTGTGTTTCTCACCGTTCTGGCCTTGTTCAGCGTTTTCCACAAGGGCATGAACTGGGGTCTGGACTTCACCGGCGGTACGCTCATCGAGCTGACCTACGAGCGTCCGGCTGACGTCACCAAGGTGCGCGAGCAGTTGGCGACTTCCGGTTACCACGAAGCCATCGTGCAGAACTTCGGTGCGACCACCGACCTGCTGGTGCGCATGCCGGGTGAAGACCCGCAGCTGGGCCATCAGGTAGCAGACGCGCTGCAGAAAGTCGGCGGCGACAACCCGGCGACGGTCAAGCGTGTCGAGTTCGTCGGCCCGCAGGTAGGTGAGGAACTGCGCGATCAGGGCGGCCTCGGCATGCTCCTGGCGCTCGGCGGCATCCTGATCTACCTGGCTTTCCGCTTTCAGTGGAAATTCGCGGTCGGCGCCATCGTTTCGCTGATTCACGACGTGATCGTGACTATCGGTATCCTGTCGTTCTTCCAGATCACCTTCGACCTGACGGTGCTGGCGGCGGTACTGGCGATCATCGGTTACTCGCTGAACGACACCATCGTCGTGTTCGACCGGGTTCGTGAGAACTTCCGTGTGCTGCGCAAGGCTTCGCTGATCGAGAACATCAACATCTCGACCACCCAGACCCTGCTGCGGACCATGGCGACGTCGATCTCTACCTTGCTGGCGATCGCTGCGCTATTGTTCTTCGGTGGCGACAACCTGTTCGGCTTCTCCATTGCCCTGTTCATCGGTGTGCTGGCGGGTACCTACTCGTCGATCTACATCGCGAACGTGGTGCTGATCTGGCTGAACCTGAGCACCGAGGATCTGATTCCTCCGGCCAACACCGAGAAGGAAGTCGACGACCGTCCATAACGGCCATCGCTTCACCGGTTGTCAGCCCGGAAAAGGCGCGAGTTGAACTCGCGCCTTTTTTTATGCTCCAAGGCTGGGAGAAGCGCGGGCGCGTCCCGCATGTGATGGTCAGGAGGTTCATGTGAACAAGTCGTTGCTGGTTGGTGCGGTATTGGGTGCTGTCGGTGTGACTGCCGGGGGTGCTGTTGCCACCTACAGCCTGGTTAAAAGCGGCCCTGAGTATGCGCAAGTGCTGGCCGTAGAACCGGTCAAAACACAGATCAAGACTCCACGTGAAGTGTGCAAGGATGTTGCTGTAACCCGCCAGGCACCGGTCAAGGATCAACACCAGATCCTCGGTACCGCGATTGGTGCGGTAGCGGGTGGCTTGCTGGGTAACCAGATTGGCGGCGGTACCGGCAAGAAGATTGCAACGGTCGCTGGCGCGGTCGGTGGCGGTTATGCCGGTAACAAGGTGCAGGAAGGCATGCAGAACCGCGACACCTACACCACCACCCAGACTCGCTGTAACACCGTGAATGACATCAGTGACAAGGTCGTAGGTTACGACGTGCGTTATTCGCTGGATGGCAAGGAAGGCAAAGTGCGGATGGATCGCGATCCGGGCAATCAGATTCCGGTCGACAAGGAAGGCAAGTTGATTCTGTCGCAGAATCAGCCGGCTCAATAACGGTCTGATCGATTAATGAAAAAGCACCCTGCGGGGTGCTTTTTTGTGCCTGCGATTCAAGCCTCACCACAGAGACCCTGTGGGAGCGGGCTTGCTCGCGAAGGCGGCGCGTCAGCCAACATTAATTCTGGATGGTAGACCGCATTCGCGAGCAAGCCCGCTCCCACAGTGGATTCGAGTGGAAGCTGAAATCGCAGACATAAAAAAAGCACCCCGAAGGGTGCTTTTTGCGTTTCGCCGGAAGCTTAGCGCTTCAGCGAAGCCGGCAGGTGCGGCTGGATCGCCGTCAGCACTGCCTTGAAGCATTTGGTGTTGCCGGCAACGATGTGGCCTTTTTCAAGGAAATCGTGACCGCCGGTGAAGTCGCTCACCAGGCCGCCGGCTTCTTGGATCAGCAGGGCGCCTGCAGCCATGTCCCACTCGGACAGGCCCGATTCCCAGAACGCGTCGAAACGACCGGCAGCCACGTAGGCCAGGTCCAGGCTGGCGGAACCGGCGCGGCGGATGCCGGCAGTCTGGCCAACCAGGGCGCGGAACATGCCCAGGTAGTTGTCGAGGTTGTCCATCTGGTCGTCACGGAACGGGAAGCCGGTACCCAGCAGGGCGCCTTCGAGGCTGGTGCGACCGCTGACGCGCAGACGACGACCGTTCAGTTGAGCGCCGCGACCACGGCTGGCGGTGAATTCTTCCTGGCGAACCGGATCCAGAACCACAGCGTGTTCCAGGCGACCGCGGTATTTGCAGGCAATGCTGACAGCAAAGTGAGGAATGCCACGCAGGAAGTTGGTGGTGCCGTCCAGTGGATCGATGATCCACAGGTACTCTTCGCCTTCGATGCCGTTACCGACGTGCATGCCGGTCTCTTCACCCTGGATCGAGTGATTCGGGTAAGCCTTGCGCAGAGCATCGATGATTTTCTGTTCGGCGGCGCGATCGACCTCGGATACATAATCCTTGGCGTCTTTTTCGTCGACCTTGATGGTATCCAGGCGCTCGATGGAGCGGAAGATCAGTTCACTGGCGCTGCGGGCGGCGCGCAGCGCGATATTCAGCATGGGCTGCATGGATGTGTCACCTAAGGTTGTTAAAGAAAGCCGCGCATTCTATCAGAACTTTTCTTCAGGTGAAGGTCGCTGTTCGCTTTCATAGCTTAACGGTAGGCTGTTCTGTAAGATTTGCACCCCTTTCCTGTGTCCGAGAGCGCCTCCCTTGCTGCAGAACATTCGTGTCGTCCTGGTCAATACCAGCCACCCCGGCAACATCGGCGGGGCCGCGCGCGCCATGAAAAACATGGGTCTGTCGCGGCTGGTGCTGGTCGAACCGCGCCTGTTTCCGCATCACGAAGCCGATGCCCGTGCTTCCGGTGCCGGTGACATTCTTGAAAACGCGCAGGTCGTCGCCACTCTGGAAGACGCCCTGGTCGGCTGCAATCTGGTGCTCGGCACCAGTGCCCGTGACCGCCGCATTCCCTGGCCATTGCTGGATCCACGCGAATGCGGGAGCAAAGTGGTCGAGGAGGCCGGGCAGGGTGCAGAGATCGCGCTGGTGTTCGGTCGTGAGGATTCCGGCCTGACCAACGAGGAACTGCAGCGATGTCACTTTCACGTACACATCCCCTCCGATCCTGAGTTCAGCTCGTTGAACCTCGGGGCGGCGGTGCAGGTGTTGAGCTACGAAGTGCGCATGGCGTGGCTGGCTGCTCAAGGGCAGCCGACCAAGATCGAAAAAGAAGAAGTGGCCTCGGTGAAAAGCGCCGAGCTCGCGACCATGGATGAGCTGGAGCGCTTTTATGAGCATCTGGAGCAGACGCTGGTCGCCATCGAATTTCTTGATCCGGAAAAGCCGCGGCACTTGATGGCGCGCCTGCGCCGGTTGTACGGACGCAGCTCGGTCAGCCGGGCGGAAATGAATATTTTGCGTGGCATCCTCACGGAAACCCAAAAAGCGGCCCGTGGTGAGCTTCTTAAGCGGAAGGACTGAATGATGTTTGAGCGTTTGCGTGAAGATATCCAGAGCGTATTCCATCGAGACCCGGCGGCGCGTAACGCTTTTGAAGTCCTGACCTGCTACCCCGGCATGCATGCGATCTGGATTCATCGGTTGGCCGGGATGCTGTGGCGCAACGAGCTGAAATGGCTGGCGCGGCTGGTATCGAATTTCGGTCGCTGGCTGACCGGGATCGAGATTCATCCGGGTGCCAAGGTCGGTCGGCGCTTCTTCATCGATCACGGCATGGGCATCGTCATTGGTGAGACCGCCGAGATCGGTGATGACGTGACCATTTACCAGGGAGTGACCCTTGGTGGTACCAGTTGGAATAAAGGCAAGCGCCACCCGACGCTGGGTGACGGCGTTGTCGTGGGTGCCGGCGCCAAAGTACTGGGGCCGTTCACGGTGGGGGCTGGCGCGAAAGTCGGTTCCAATGCAGTTGTCACCAAAGAAGTGCCGCCGGGCGCTACAGTGGTGGGGATTCCGGGGCGGATCATCGTCAAAACCGATGAAGAGCAGGACGCCAAGCGCAAGGCGATGGCCGAGAAGATCGGTTTCGATGCCTACGGGGTCAGCGAAGACATGCCTGACCCGGTGGCTCGCGCCATCGGTCAGTTGCTCGATCACCTGCAAGCGGTGGACGGACGGCTGGAGGGGATGTGCGGCGCGCTGAAGGATCTGGGCAGTAATTACTGTGCGAAAGATCTGCCTGAGCTGCGTGAAGAAGACTTTGCCTGCGTGAAGGGCAAGGATCAGAGCCAGGCCAGCTAAACCGCGGCGCTGCTTTTCGCGAGCAAGCCCGCTCCCACATTGGAATGCATCTCCCCTGTGGGAGCGGGCTTGCTCGCGAAGAACGATAACGCGGTACCGCTGGCTGTACGCCGCCAGCCTTTGCTATGATGCGCGCGCTCTTTTGCGGGTAAACCCGACTAAAGCACTAGGTCTTATAGTTGACTTAAATGCTCGGGAATTGCATACTCCCGCCCATTCCGAACTCCGTGGTAATTGTCCATGCGACTGACTACAAAAGGCCGATACGCCGTGACCGCCATGCTTGACCTGGCGTTGCACGCGCAGCACGGGCCGGTGTCCCTGGCCGATATCTCCGAGCGCCAAGGCATCTCCCTGTCCTATCTCGAACAGCTTTTCGCCAAGCTGCGCCGCAGTAACCTGGTTTCCAGCGTTCGCGGTCCAGGCGGTGGTTACCAGCTGTCGCGCGACATGCAGGGCATCCAGGTGGCTCAGGTGATCGATGCGGTCAACGAATCGGTCGATGCTACAAAGTGCCAGGGCCAGGGTGATTGCCATTCCGGCGACACTTGCCTGACTCACCACTTGTGGTGCGACCTGAGCCTGCAGATTCACGAATTTCTAAGTGGTATCAGCTTGGCTGATCTTGTGACTCGCCGTGAGGTGCAAGAAGTAGCCCAGCGTCAGGACCAGCGCCGTTGCAACAGCAAGGCGCCACGCCTGGACAAGATTGAAGCGTCCGCCGTCGAATGACAGCCGAAGAGCTAGCGGAACGCCAGCCCTGATTTAGGAGATAGTCCATGAAATTGCCGATTTACCTTGATTACTCTGCGACCACCCCGGTCGATCCGCGCGTTGCGCAAAAGATGAGTGAATGCCTGCTGGTCGACGGAAACTTCGGTAACCCGGCGTCCCGATCCCACGTATTCGGCTGGAAAGCTGAAGAGTCCGTCGAAAACGCTCGTCGTCAGGTGGCCGACCTGGTCAACGCCGACCCGCGTGAAATCGTCTGGACCTCGGGCGCTACCGAGTCCGACAACCTGGCTATCAAGGGTGCGGCACATTTCTATGCCTCCAAGGGCAAGCACCTGATCACCAGCAAGATCGAACACAAGGCTGTCCTCGACACCATGCGCCAACTGGAGCGTGAAGGTTTCGAAGTGACCTACCTCGAGCCGACTGAAGACGGTCTGATCACCCCGGCGATGATCGAGGCAGCACTGCGCGAAGACACCATCCTGGTGTCGGTGATGCACGTGAATAACGAAATCGGCACCATCAACGACATCGCTGCCATTGGCGAACTGCTTCGTTCGAAGGGCGTTCTGTTCCATGTCGACGCCGCTCAGTCCACCGGCAAGGTCGAGATCGATCTGCAGAAGCTGAAAGTCGACATGATGTCGTTCTCCGCCCACAAAACCTACGGCCCTAAAGGCATCGGCGCGTTGTACGTCAGCCGCAAGCCGCGTGTGCGCATCGAAGCGACCATGCACGGCGGTGGCCATGAGCGTGGCATGCGTTCCGGCACCTTGGCGACCCACCAGATCGTCGGCATGGGCGAAGCGTTCCGTGTGGCCAAGGAAGACATGGCTGCCGAAAACGTGCGCATCAAAGCCCTGAGCGACCGCTTCTACAAGCAGGTCGAGCATCTGGAAGAGCTGTACGTCAACGGCAGTCTGACCGCCCGCGTTCCGCACAACCTGAACCTGAGCTTCAACTACGTTGAAGGCGAGTCGCTGATCATGGCGCTCAAGGATCTGGCGGTATCGTCCGGTTCGGCCTGCACCTCGGCCTCCCTGGAACCTTCGTACGTTCTGCGCGCCCTCGGCCGCAACGACGAACTGGCGCACAGCTCGATCCGTTTCACCTTCGGCCGCTTCACCACCGAAGAAGAAATCGACTACGCCGCGCAGAAAGTCTGCGAGGCCGTTACCAAGCTGCGCGCTCTGTCGCCGCTGTGGGACATGTACAAAGACGGTGTCGACATTTCGAAAATCGAGTGGGCGGCACACTGATTTCAAGTCGCCGCGAACCGGCCCTGCGACCTCAGGTTGCAGGGCTTAAAGAGCGACTCTCTGATGAGTGAGGATTAAGCACCATGGCTTACAGCGAAAAGGTCATCGACCACTACGAAAACCCGCGCAACGTCGGCAAGATGAACGCGGAAGACCCGGATGTCGGCACCGGCATGGTCGGCGCTCCGGCGTGCGGCGACGTGATGCGTCTGCAGATCAAGGTCAACGATCAGGGTGTTATCGAAGACGCCAAGTTCAAGACCTACGGCTGCGGTTCGGCAATCGCTTCCAGCTCCCTGGCCACCGAGTGGATGAAGGGCAAGACCCTGGACGAAGCCGAGACCATCAAGAACACTCAGCTGGCCGAAGAACTGGCCCTGCCGCCAGTGAAAATCCACTGCTCGGTACTCGCTGAAGACGCTATCAAGGCGGCTGTTCGCGACTACAAGCAGAAGAAAGGCTTGATCTAAGCATTGCGCGACGAGTAAGGAGTCAACGATGGCTATCAGCATGACAGAAGCGGCTGCTCGACACGTGCGACGCTCCCTCGACGGGCGCGGCAAAGGTGAAGGGATTCGTCTGGGTGTTCGCACCACAGGCTGTTCCGGCCTTGCCTACGTGCTGGAGTTTGTCGACGAGGTGGTTGCCGAGGATCAGGTGTTCGAAAGTCACGGCGAAAAAGTGATCATCGACCCGAAAAGCCTGGCCTACCTGGACGGCACCGAGCTCGATTTCGTCAAGGAAGGGTTGAACGAAGGCTTCAAGTTCAACAACCCCAATGTACGCGGTGAATGTGGCTGCGGCGAAAGCTTCAACATCTGAGGCTTGTCGTGGGTATTCCTTGTCATTTCGCTTTATTCGAGCTGCAACCGAGCTTCCGTCTGGATCTCGAGCAGTTGGCCACGCGCTATCGTGAGTTGGCGCGCGGCGTTCATCCTGACCGCTTTGCCGACGCTTCCGAGCGCGAGCAGCGCTCGGCGCTCGAGCAGTCTGCGCGGCTCAACGACGCGTACCAGACGCTCAAGAGCCCGGCCCAGCGCGCACGCTACCTGCTGACCATCAGCGGGCACGAAGTGCCGATGGAAGTCACGGTCCATGATCCCGAGTTTCTCTTGCAGCAGATGCAATGGCGCGAAGAGCTCGAAGACCTTCAGGACAGTGCCGACCTCGACGGTGTCGCGGTATTCAAGCGGCGCCTGAAAGTGGCTCAGGAAGAACTCAACGAAAGCTTCGCAGCCTGTTGGGATGATGCAGCGCAGCGCGAACAGGCCGAACGCCTGATGCGGCGCATGCAGTTCCTCGACAAGCTCACCTACGAAGTGCGCCAGTTAGAAGAGCG
Source organism: Pseudomonas sp. GW823-FHT01D03 (assembly GCF_058798255.1). Taxonomy (NCBI): domain Bacteria; kingdom Pseudomonadati; phylum Pseudomonadota; class Gammaproteobacteria; order Pseudomonadales; family Pseudomonadaceae; genus Pseudomonas; species Pseudomonas sp. GW823-FHT01D03. The sequence continues at coordinate 4,950,331 of NZ_JBXAKK010000001.1, read as the reverse complement.
CCTCGACGATTAACCCAGTGCCGCTCCGGTCGCACGCCTGATATACAGATAAGTCCTGATCACGATGGCCCTACTGCAGATCGCCGAACCCGGCCAAAGTCCTCAACCGCACCAGCGTCGTCTGGCTGTGGGGATCGACTTGGGCACTACCAATTCGCTGGTCGCTGCGTTGCGCAGTGGTCTTTCCGAACCACTGGCCGACGCTGATGGGCAGGTCATCCTGCCGTCCGCCGTGCGTTATCACGCCGACCGCGTCGAGGTTGGCGAGTCGGCCAAACTGGCCGCGTCCTCCGATCCCTTGAACACTGTGCTGTCGGTCAAGCGCCTGATGGGGCGTGGTCTGTCCGACGTCAAGCAATTGGGCGAGCAACTGCCATACCGCTTTATTGGCGGCGAATCGCACATGCCGTTCATCGACACCGTACAAGGCCCGAAAAGCCCGGTCGAAGTCTCCGCCGATATCCTCAAGGTGCTGCGTCAGCGTGCTGAAGCGACCTTGGGTGGCGAGCTGGTCGGTGCGGTGATCACCGTTCCGGCATACTTCGACGATGCTCAGCGCCAGGCCACCAAGGATGCGGCGAAACTCGCCGGTCTGAACGTGCTGCGTCTGCTCAATGAGCCGACCGCTGCCGCCGTGGCGTATGGTCTGGATCAACACGCCGAAGGTCTGGTCGCAATCTATGACCTGGGCGGCGGTACGTTCGATATTTCGATTCTGCGTCTGACTGGCGGTGTTTTCGAAGTGCTGGCCACCGGCGGCGACAGCGCGCTGGGTGGCGATGACTTCGATCACGCGATTGCCGGCTGGATCATTGAGAGCGCCGGCCTGTCCGCCGACCTCGACCCGGGCGCACAGCGCAATCTGCTGCAAACCGCTTGTGCGGCCAAAGAAGCCCTGACCGACTCGGCCAGCGTCGAAGTTGCCTACGGTGACTGGAAAGCGCAGCTGACCCGCGAAGCCTTCGATGCGCTGATCGAGCCAATGGTTGCGCGCAGCCTGAAAGCCTGCCGTCGCGCCGTGCGTGATTCCGGTATCGAACTGGAAGACGTGCATGCCGTGGTCATGGTCGGCGGTTCGACCCGCGTTCCACGTGTACGTGAAGCCGTTGCCGAAGCCTTCGGTCGTCAGCCATTGACGGAAATCGACCCGGATCAAGTGGTGGCCATCGGGGCCGCGATCCAGGCGGATACGCTGGCTGGCAACAAGCGTGATGGCGGTGAACTGCTGCTGCTCGATGTGATTCCACTCTCCCTGGGGCTGGAAACCATGGGCGGGCTGATGGAGAAGGTGATTCCGCGCAATACCACCATCCCGGTCGCCCGTGCGCAGGACTTCACTACTTATAAAGACGGCCAGTCGGCCATGGCGATCCACGTGTTGCAGGGTGAGCGCGAGCTGATCAGTGACTGCCGCTCTCTGGCGCGCTTCGAATTGCGCGGCATTCCGGCGATGGTGGCCGGTGCGGCGAAGATTCGCGTGACCTTCCAGGTCGATGCCGACGGTCTGCTCAGCGTTTCCGCCCGTGAACTGGGTTCGGGCGTTGAAGCGAGCATTCAGGTCAAGCCGTCCTACGGTCTGACCGACGGCGAAATCGCCAAGATGCTCAAGGACTCGTTCCAGCACGCCAATGACGACAAGGTCGCTCGCGTTCTGCGTGAGCAGCAAGTCGATGCCCGGCGCCTGATCGAAGCGGTGCAGGGCGCTCTTGAGGCCGATGGCGAGCGTTTGCTCGACGCCGAAGAGCGCATGGTCATCGAACTGCAGATGCAGGAACTGGCCGAACTGATGAAAGGCACCGATGGTTATGCCATCGAGCAGCAGACCAAGCGTCTGTCGCAAGTGACCGATGCTTTTGCTGCCCGCCGCATGGATCTGACGGTGAAAGCCGCTCTGTCGGGGCGCAATCTGAATGAAATCGAGGATATCTGATGCCGCAGGTCATTTTTCTGCCCCACGAGAAGTTCTGCCCTGAAGGCATGGTCGTCGAGGCCGAACCCGGCACTTCGATTCTCGAGCTGGCTCACGAGCATCACATCGAGATGGAAAGCGCCTGCGGCGGCGTCTGCGCCTGCACCACTTGCCACTGCATCATCCGCGAGGGTTTCGACTCGCTGGAAGAGGCGGACGAGCTGGAGGAGGACTTCCTCGATCGCGCCTGGGGCCTGGAAGCGCAATCGCGCCTGGCCTGTCAGGCTATCGTTGGTGAAGAAGACATCACCGTCGAGATCCCGAAATATTCGCTTAACCATGCGGCCGAAGCGCCGCACTGACTGGTAAGACTGTCATGAGCTACGGTTGGAATGATGTTCAACGTATTGCCGAAGAGCTGGCCGAGACCCATGAGGGGCTCGATCCGTACTCTGTAGGTTTCGTCCGTCTGCAGCAGATGATTCTTGAGCTGCCGGATTTCGACAGCACTTCTGGCCGGGTCGGCGAGAAAGTGCTCGAGGCGGTTCAGGAACTCTGGGCCAAAGAATTGGACTGATCGTCCCCGCAGGTTAGGCAATACCCAAGAACCCGCGTATAATTCGCGGGTTTAATTTTTCGCAAATTACTGTTTCTGGAGTTACACCATGGCTGTTCAACGTACTTTCTCCATCATCAAGCCTGACGCTGTTGCAAAAAACGTCATCGGCGAGATCACCACTCGTTTCGAAAAAGCAGGCCTGCGCGTTGTAGCTTCGAAACTGAAGCAACTGTCCAAAGCAGAAGCTGAAGGCTTCTACGCTGAGCACAAAGAGCGCGGTTTCTTCGGCGACCTGGTTGCTTTCATGATCTCCGGTCCTGTTGTTGTTCAGGTTCTGGAAGGCGAAAACGCTATCGCTCTGAACCGTGAGCTGATGGGCGCTACCAACCCTAAAGAAGCTGCTGCCGGCACCATCCGTGCTGACTTCGCCGAGTCGATCGACGCCAACGCCGTTCACGGTTCGGACTCCGAAGCCGCTGCTGCTCGCGAAATCTCGTACTTCTTCGCAGCTACTGAAGTAACCACTCGCTAAGCATTGCTTAAAGAGTGAAGGTGAATCCATGACTACATCGACTGTTAAAACAAACCTGCTGGGTCTGACCCAGCCGGAAATGGAAAAATTCTTCGACTCAATCGGGGAGAAGCGTTTCCGTGCCGGTCAGGTAATGAAATGGATTCACCATTTTGGCGTCGATGATTTCGACGCCATGACGAACGTCAGCAAGGCCTTGCGCGACAAGCTCAAGGCTATTGCTGAGGTCCGTGGTCCCGAAGTGGTCAGCGAGGACATTTCCAGCGACGGCACCCGCAAGTGGGTGGTGCGCGTGGCGTCCGGCAGCTGTGTCGAGACCGTGTACATTCCCCAGGGCAAACGCGGCACGCTGTGCGTTTCGTCCCAGGCAGGCTGTGCCCTGGACTGCAGTTTCTGCTCCACCGGCAAGCAAGGCTTCAACAGCAACCTCACCGCCGCCGAAGTCATCGGTCAGGTGTGGATTGCCAACAAATCCTTTGGCAGTGTTCCCGCCACCATCGACCGCGCCATCACCAACGTGGTGATGATGGGCATGGGCGAACCGCTGCTGAACTTCGACAACGTCGTGGCCGCCATGCATCTGATGATGGATGACCTCGGTTACGGGATCTCCAAGCGCCGCGTGACCCTGTCCACTTCGGGCGTGGTGCCGATGATCGATGAGCTGGCCAAGCACATCGACGTCTCCCTGGCGTTGTCCCTGCACGCACCGAATGACGCATTGCGTAACCAATTGGTGCCGATCAACAAGAAATATCCGCTTAAGATGCTGCTCGAGTCGTGCCAGCGCTATATGTCCGCCCTGGGTGAGAAACGTGTGCTGACCATCGAGTACACCTTGCTCAAGGACGTCAACGACAAGCTTGAGCACGCCGTGGAAATGATCGAACTGCTCAAAGACATTCCGTGCAAGATCAACCTGATTCCGTTCAACCCGTTCCCGCATTCGGGGTACGAGCGGCCGAGCAACAACGCCATTCGTCGGTTCCAGGATCAGTTACATCAGGCCGGTTTCAACGTCACTGTGCGCACCACCCGTGGTGAAGACATCGACGCCGCATGTGGTCAATTGGTAGGGCAGGTGCTGGATCGCACCCGTCGCAGCGAACGTTACATCGCCGTGCGCGAGTTGAGCGCCGACAGCGATCTGGCACAGAACGCCGCGAACACTAACTAAGAGAGGATCTCTATGTCCCTGCGCTTTGCGCTGCTGTTGCTGATGGCCAGCCTGTGTGCTGGTTGTGTCCTGTCGGGTGACTACAACCCGATGAAGACCAGCAAGGGCCGCGACGAAGCGCGTGCCGCCTACGTGCAGCTGGGACTGGGATACTTGCAGCAAGGGATGACCGAGCGCGCCAAGGTGCCGCTGAAGAAGGCGCTGGAGCTGGACGGCTCCGATCCTGATGCCAACGCTGCCCTCGGGCTGGTGTTCCAGGCCGAAATGGAGCCGAAGCTGGCCGACGAACATTTCCGCAAAGCCCTGTCCTCGCGTCCCACCGATGCACGAATCCTCAATAACTACGGCAGTTTTCTCTACGAAGAACAGCGTTACAAGGAAGCCTACGAGCGTTTTGAGCAGGCAGCCGCCGATACCCTGTATCCTGAGCGTTCGCGAGTCTTCGAGAACCTCGGCATGACCGCCTCGAAACTCGGTCAGCGGGATCTGGCACAGCAGCAACTGGAAAAAGCCCTGCGGCTGAACCGTCAACAACCGCGCGCTTTGCTGGAAATGGCTGAGTTGTCCTTCGAAGACAGGCATTATGTGCCCGCGCGTGACTATTACGACCGTTTCAGCCTGCTAACCGAGCAAAATGCACGTAGTCTATTGCTCGGTGTTCGGCTGGCAAAAGTGTTTGAAGATCGCGACAAGGCCGCCAGTTATGGCCTGCAATTAAAACGACTCTATCCCGGTACGCCGGAATATCAGCAATACCTGTCGGAGCAATGATGAAAGCGGCGCATCCCGAAGTTGTAGCAGCGACTCGCGTTAATCCCGGTGAGACTTTGCGCCAGGCCCGCGAAAGCAATGGCTGGTCGCTGGCCGAAGTGGCCCTCAAGCTCAACCTCACCGTGACTTCCCTGAGCAATCTTGAAGCTGGCGCTTTCGACAAGCTGCCAGGGCATACCTTCGCTCGCGGTTACATTCGCGCTTACGCCAAGTTGCTTGGCATGGACCAGACCGTGCTGGTTCAGCAATTCGACCAGTCCACCGGTACCGACTCCCAGGGCAGCAATGTGCACGCGCTGGGCCGTATCGAAGAGCCGGTACGGGTTTCCCACACTATTTTGCGCATCGTCAGTCTGTTGTTGCTGGTCGCGGTCATCGGCGGCGGTTTCGTCTGGTGGCAGGATCAGACCTCGCAGCGCAGCAAGGATGTGACCAGCCTGGCCCCGGAGCACGTTGAAGTCGAAGGCGCCGACGGCACCACGCAGATTCACCCGATCGACGAGCCGGAAGACCAGGCCGTTGCCGAAGGTCAGGCCGAAGCCGCAACCGCGCTGGCACTGCCACAATCGGAAACCACCGCGGAATCGACCGGTGCCGAGCCAGTTGCTCCGGCCACCGCACCAGCCGCCCCGGCTGCAACCACGCCAGCCGCACCGGTTCATACGCCGGCCCCGGTTGTGGCCACTCCGGCGACTCCGGCACCGAACGTTCCGGCCACACCAGCGCCGACCGTCACCGCACCAGTGGTAGCGGCTACCCCTGCGCCGACCGCAGAAGCAGCTGTCCCAGCGGCCGGCGACGGCCAGGTGCAGCTGCAGTTCACCGCCGATTGCTGGGCACAGGTCACCGACGGTCGTGGCAAAGTGCTGTTCAGCGGTCTGAAACATAAAGGCGACAGCGTCTCGGTTTCCGGCAAGCCGCCATTGGCGGTACGCCTGGGTGTAGCTCGCGCCGCACAGGTCAGCTACAACGGCCAACCGGTCGATATCGCTCCGTTCACCAGTGGCGAGACTGCTCGCCTGAAGTTGGGTCAATAAGTCATGCACGGCGAATCTCCAATCAAACGTCGCGTTTCGCGCAAGATCTGGGTCGGTAACGTACCTGTTGGCGGCGATGCGCCTATCGCTGTGCAGAGCATGACCAACAGCGACACCAATGATGTGGCTGCCACCGTCGCCCAGATCAATCGTCTGGAAGCCGCCGGTGTCGACATCGTCCGCGTTTCGGTACCGGACATGGACGCCGCCGAGGCGTTCGGCAAGATCAAGCAACTGGTCAAGGTGCCGCTGGTTGCCGACATCCACTTCGACTACAAGATCGCTCTGCGCGTCGCCGAACTGGGTGTGGATTGCCTGCGCATCAACCCGGGCAACATCGGTCGTGAAGACCGGGTGCGCGCCGTGGTCGATGCCGCCCGTGACCGCGGGATTCCGATCCGTATCGGCGTCAACGCCGGCTCGCTGGAAAAAGACCTGCAGAAGAAATACGGCGAACCGACCCCGGCTGCGCTGGTCGAGTCCGCGCTGCGTCACGTCGAGCACCTAGAACGCCTGAATTTCCAGGACTTCAAGGTCAGCGTGAAAGCCTCCGACGTGTTCATGGCCGTTGAAGCCTACCGTCTGCTGGCCAAGGAAATCGTTCAGCCGCTGCACCTGGGCATCACCGAAGCCGGTGGCTTGCGTTCGGGCACAGTGAAATCCGCCGTGGGCCTAGGTATGCTGCTCGCCGAGGGGATTGGCGATACTATCCGCATCTCGCTGGCGGCCGATCCGGTCGAGGAAGTGAAGGTCGGTTACGACATTCTCAAGTCTTTGCATCTGCGTTCCCGTGGCATCAACTTCATCGCCTGCCCGAGCTGCTCGCGGCAGAACTTCGATGTGGTCAAGACCATGAACGAGCTGGAAGGGCGCCTTGAAGACCTGCTGGTGCCGCTGGATGTCGCGGTGATCGGTTGCGTGGTCAACGGCCCCGGCGAAGCCAAGGAAGCCCATATCGGCTTGACCGGCGGCACGCCAAACCTGATTTACATCGACGGCAAGCCGTCGCAGAAACTGACGAATGACAATCTGGTGGACGAGCTGGAAAAGCTGATCCGCCAGAAAGCGGCCGAAAAGGTCGAAGCTGACGCTGCGGTTATCGCGCGCGGCTGAGCCCGACTGAAAGCCGAACGAATTTAAGGATTTAAAGTGAGCAAGTCTCTGCAAGCCATTCGTGGCATGAACGACATCCTGCCCGAACAGACCCCGCTGTGGCGTTATTTCGAGGGCACTGTCGCGCGTCTGCTGGATAACTACGGTTACAAGCAAATCCGCATGCCGATCGTCGAATTCACCGAGCTGTTCAAGCGCTCGATCGGTGAAGTGACCGACATCGTCGAAAAAGAGATGTACACCTTCGAAGACCGCAATGGCGACTCCCTGACCCTGCGTCCGGAAGGCACCGCGGCGTGCGTGCGTGCGGTGCTCGAGCACGGCATCACCGGCGGTGGCCAGGTGCAGAAACTCTGGTACATCGGCCCGATGTTCCGCCACGAGCGTCCGCAGAAAGGCCGTTATCGCCAGTTCCACCAGATCGGTCTGGAAGTGTTCAACCTCGACGGTCCGGACATCGACGCCGAGCTGATCATCATGACCTGGCGCCTGTGGGGCGAGCTGGGTATCCGTGATGCGGTCAAGCTCGAACTCAACAGTCTGGGCACCAGCGAGTCCCGTGGTCGCTATCGTGAAGCGCTGGTCGAGTACCTCTCGGCGCACCACGACAAGCTCGACGAAGACAGCCAGCGTCGCCTGAAAACCAACCCGTTGCGCGTGCTCGACACCAAAAATGCCGACACTCAGGCGGTACTGGTCGATGCGCCGAAGATGGCCGACTATCTGGATGACGAATCCCGTGCGCACTTCGAAGGTCTGAAGGCGCGTCTGGACGCGGTTGGCATCCCGTATGTGCTCAACCCGAAACTGGTGCGCGGCCTCGATTACTACAGCAAAACCGTATTCGAATGGGTCACCGACAAGCTCGGCGCCCAGGGCACTGTCTGCGCGGGCGGTCGTTACGACGGTCTGGTCGAGCAGATGGGCGGCAAGCCGACTGCCGGCGTGGGTTTCGCCATGGGCATCGAGCGTCTGGTGTTAATGCTCGAAACCCTGGAGCAGATCCCGGAAGAAATCTCCCGTCAGGTCGATGTCTACCTGTGCGCCTTTGGCGAGGAGGCCGAACTGGCCGGTCTGGCCCTGGCCGAGCGGGTGCGTGACCAGCTTCCGAACCTGCGCCTGCAAGTCAATGCCGGCGCCGGCAGCTTCAAAAGCCAGTTCAAGAAAGCCGACAAGAGCGGTGCGCTGTATGCACTGATCCTGGGTGACGACGAAATGGCCCAGCAAGTGGTAGGTTTCAAACCCCTGCGTGGCCAGGGCGAACAACAAAGCATTGCCTGGGATGCGCTTGCCGCTCACCTGGCCACCTGCGTCGTGCAGGGTTGAAGCTGTCTAAACAGCCGATTTAGCGATTAAGGAGTATTGGGGTGTCGAGTACCGAAGACGAACAGTTGGCGGATTTGAAGGACTGGTGGACACGCAACGGCAAACCTCTGGTCACCGGCGGCCTGTTGGCGCTGGTCATCGTGTTCGGCTGGCAGGCTTATCACAAGTATCAGAGCAACCAGTCGCAAGGCGCCTCGGTGCTCTACCAGCAACTGCTGGAAACCACGCTGACCCCGGATGGCAAGCCTGACGCTGCCCGCGTTGCGGATCTGGCCGGCAAGCTCAACAGCGAATTCGGCGGCACCGCGTACGCGCAGTACGGCAGCCTGTTCGTGGCCAAGGTTGCGGTCGACAGCGGCAAGCTGGATGACGCTGCGACTGAACTCAAAGCCATCGTTGCCAAACCAGCCAACCCGGCGCTGGGCGAAATCGCCCGTCAGCGTCTGGCGCAGGTGCTGGGTGCGCAGAACAAGGCCGATGAAGCCCTGAAGCTGCTCGACGGTGATGCCGACAAGGCGTTCCTGGCCACTCGCGAAGAACTCAAGGGTGACTTGCTGGTTCAGTTGGGTCGTACCGACGAGGCGAACACCGCGTATCAAAAAGCCAAGGCGGCACTGTCGGATGAAGCGGCAGTCGGTGGCCTTCAAATAAAGCTCGACGACCTGGCCAAAGGGGATGCGTGACGTGATCCGTTGGAAGCATGCAGCATTGCTGGCTCTGGCCATTCTGGCCGCGGGTTGCAGCAGCAACAGCAAAAAAGAACTGCCACCGGCCGAGCTGACCGACTTCAAAGAAGAAGTGGTTCTGCAAAAGCAGTGGAGCCGTTCGATCGGTGACGGTCAGGGCGAAACCTACAACATGCTGGTGCCGGCGATCGATGGTGACACCATCTACGCGGCCGATGTGACCGGCGTGCTGATGGCCATGGATCGCAGCAATGGCGACGTGAAGTGGAAAAAGGATCTTGAACTGCCTGTTTCCGGCGCCGTTGGCGTAGGTTATGGTCTGGTCACGATCGGTACCCTCAAGGGTGAAATCGTTGCCCTCGACGCCATCAACGGCGAAGAGAAGTGGCGCGCCCGGGTTTCCAGCGAAGTCCTCGCGCCGCCGGCCAACAACGGTGACGTTGTCGTGGTACAGACTCAGGACGATCGTCTGATCGGCCTGGACGCTGCTACCGGCGACCGTCGCTGGACTTACGACAGCACCCCTGCGGTCCTGACCCTGCGCGGCACCAGCGCGCCAGTCGTGACCAACCGCCTCGCGGTGGCTGGCCTGTCGACCGGTAAAGTGGTTGCCCTGGACATTTCCAACGGCGTGCCGGTCTGGGAACAACGGGTCGCGATTCCAACCGGTCGTTCGGAACTGGAGCGCGTCGTCGACATCGACGGCGGTCTGCTGCTGTCCGGTGAAACCCTGTACGTCGCCAGCTATCAGGGTCGCGTTGCGGCACTCGATCTGCAAAGCGGTCGCCAGCTCTGGCAGCGCGATGCATCGAGCTATGCCGGTGTTGCCCAGGGTTTCGGCAACGTCTACGTGAGCCTGTCTTCGGGCACCGTTGAAGGCGTTGACGAGCGTTCGACCACTGCACTGTGGAGCAACGACTCGCTGGCTCGCCGCCAGCTGTCGGCGCCGGAAGTGTTCTCCAGCTACGTAGCCGTTGGTGACATGGAAGGTTACCTGCACCTGTTGAGTCAGGTGGACGGTCGTTTTGTGGGTCGTGAGCGTATCGACAGTGACGGCCTGCGTGCCCGTCCGCTGGTGGTGGGCAACACGATCTATGTGTATGGCAACAGCGGCAAACTGGAAGCCCTGACCATCAAGTAACACTATGCTTGGGGTTAACGCCCCAGGCAGCTTCATTTGTGGGAGCGGGCTTGCTCGCGAAGGGCGTCAACGAAGACGCGTACAGCCTGAATAAACGCGGTGCTGCTACGGTTTTTCGCGAGCAAGCCCGCTCCCACAGTGTTGCCCCGAGCACCAGCCGCTGCCTCGCAGCGGCTTTTGTATTTTCTGAAATAACGAAGTGGAGAGCCGCATGGTTCCCGTAATCGCCCTGGTGGGCCGACCGAACGTCGGCAAATCCACCTTGTTCAACCGCCTGACCAGGACGCGTGACGCCATCGTTGGCGACTTGTCCGGTCTGACCCGTGATCGCCAGTACGGTGAGGCCAAGTGGCAAGGGCGTTCCTACATTCTGATCGACACCGGCGGTATCTCCGGTGACGAACACGGTATGGACGAAAAAATGGCCGAGCAGTCGCTGCTGGCCATTGAAGAAGCGGATGTTGTGCTGTTCCTGGTAGATGCCAAGGCCGGTTTCACCGCCGCCGACCAGATGATCGCCGAACACTTGCGCAAGCGTAACAAGCGTTCCCACGTGGTTGCCAACAAGGTCGACAATATCGACCCGGAAATGGCCCGCGCTGAATTCGCCCCGCTGGGCATGGGCCACGCGATCCCGATCGCTGGTGCTCACGGCCGTGGTATCACTCAACTGCTGGAAGCGGCACTGAGCGATTTCCCGCGTGATGATGACGAACCGGCGGAAGGCGAAGAGGAAGAGATCGTTGCCGAAGGCGAGGAAGCCAAGCGCATTCCTGGCCCGAGCGAAAAAGACGGGATCAAGATCGCCATCATCGGCCGTCCGAACGTCGGCAAGTCGACCCTGGTCAACCGCATGCTCGGTGAAGACCGGGTAATCGTCTACGACCAGCCTGGTACCACCCGCGACAGTATCTACATCCCGTTCGAGCGTAACGACGAGAAGTACACGCTGATCGACACCGCCGGTGTGCGCAAGCGCGGCAAGATCCACGAAGAAGTCGAAAAATTCTCCGTGGTCAAAACCCTGCAGGCGATCAAAGACGCCAACGTGGTGATCTTCGTGATGGACGCCCGCGAAGGCGTGGTCGATCACGACCTCAACCTGCTGGGCTTTGCCCTCGAAGCCGGCCGTGCGCTGGTGATCGCAATCAACAAATGGGACGGCATGACCCCGAGCGAGCGCGACTTTGTGAAGGTCGAGCTGCAACGTCGGCTGTTCTTCGTCGACTTCGCCGACATTCACTTCATCTCGGCGCTGCACGGTACTGGCGTGGGCAACCTCTACGCCTCGGTGCAGAACTCGTTCAAGTCTGCGGTTACCCGCTGGCCGACCAGCCGCCTGACGCAGATTCTCGAAGACGCGGTCAGCGAGCACCAGCCGCCGATGGTCAACAGCCGCCGGATCAAGCTGCGTTACGCTCACCTGGGTGGTGCGAACCCGCCGATCATCGTGATCCACGGTAACCAGATCGAGAAAGTGCCGAAGTCGTATGTGCGCTATCTGGAGAACACTTACCGCCGTGTGCTGAAGCTGGTCGGTACGCCGATCCGCATCGAGTTCAAAGGTGGCGAGAACCCGTACGAAGGCAACAAGAACACGCTGACCGACCGCCAGGTCAACAAGAAGCGTCGTTTGATGTCGCACAACAAGAAAGCCAGCAAGAAGCGCCGCGACAAGAAGTGATCAAGTTGATTGTTCCCACAATTGCGTGGGAACGCTCAACCGCTTCTGTAGGAGCTGGCGAAGCCTGCGATCTTTTGACTTTGCTTTGAAGGCAAGATCAAAAGATCGCAGCCTGCGGCAGCTCCTGCAGGGTTCGGCGATAAAGAGGGTGCTCAGTCGGGCGCCCTTTTTTTATGGGCGCCGGATGGGCTATTCTCGGGCTCTCCCGCGCCGTCGTCAGAGCCGGGTGTAGAGCAGGGAACCCCTCGATGATCACCAGTAAGCTGCCGGATGTCGGCATCACTATTTTCACGCAGATGTCTCAGCTCGCGGCGCAGACCGGAGCGATTAACCTGTCCCAGGGTTTTCCTGATTTCGACGGCCCGCAGTCCCTGCGTGACGCGGTCGGTCGGCATATCGCCAGCGGCCATAACCAGTATTCACCGATGACCGGCCTGCCGGCGCTGCGCGAGCAGATCGCGGCGAAAATCGCGCGCAGCTATGGCGTGAAAGTCGACGCCGACAGCGAAGTGACCGTGACGCCGGGTGCCACCCAGGCGATCTTCTGTGCGATTCAGGCGGTTATCCACAGCGGCGACGAAGTCATCGTGTTCGATCCGTGCTACGACAGCTATGAGCCGGCGACGCAGTTGGCGGGTGGCCGCTGCGTGCATGTGCAACTGAACCCGCACGATTTCTCCATCGATTTCGACAAGCTCGCCGCGGCCCTCAGCCCGCGCACGAAAATGATCGTCATCAACACACCGCACAACCCGAGCGGTGCACTGATCAGCCGTGCCGAACTGGATCAACTGGCGGAGTTGATCCGTGGTCGCGACATCTATCTGATCAGCGACGAGGTGTACGAACACTTGGTGTTCGACGGCGTGCCGCATGTCAGTGTGTTGGCTCACGAAGAGCTGTATCAGCGCGCCTTCGTGGTCAGCTCGTTCGGCAAGACCTACCACGTCACCGGCTGGAAAACCGGTTACGTGGTTGCGCCCCCGGCGCTGACCGCCGAGCTGCGCAAAGTGCACCAGTACGTCAGTTTCTGCGGTGTCACGCCGCTGCAATATGCCCTGGCCGATTACATGGCCGAGCACCCGGAACACGTCGAAGAGCTTCCGGGTTTCTATCAGGCCAAGCGCGACCTATTCTGCGATTTGCTGGCGCCGTCGCGCTTCACTTTTACCCGCGTCACCGGCACGTATTTCCAGTTGGTCGACTACTCGCAGATCCGCCCTGACTTGAACGACGTCGACATGGCGATCTGGATGACCCGCGAACACGGCGTGGCGAGCATTCCGGTATCGGTGTTCTATCAGAATCCACCGCAAGGCCAGCGCCTGGTGCGCCTGTGCTTCGCCAAACGCGAGGAGACGCTGCGCGAGGCAGCGGCAAAACTATGCGTGATCTGAGTGCATTGCCCGATCTCAATCTGGCGCTGATCCAGACCAGCCTGGCCTGGCATGACCGTCAGGCCAACCTCGAGCACTTTGAGTTGCTGCTGGAGCAGGCCCGGGGCGCCGACCTGATCATCCTGCCGGAGATGTTCACCACCGGTTTCTCCATGGAATCGGAAACCCTCGCCGAAGCCGAGCATGGCCCGACCAGCAAATGGATGAAGGTGCAGGCCGCGAAACTGAATGCGGTGATCACCGGCAGCGTGATCATTCAGGCGGCGGACGGCAGCCATCGCAATCGCCTGCTGTGGGCACGCCCGGACGGCGAAGTCTGGCATTACGACAAGCGCCACCTGTTCCGCATGGCCGGCGAGCACAACCACTACACCCCCGGCGAGCGCCAAGTGCAGTTTGAGCTCAAGGGTTGGCGCATTCGCCCGCTGATTTGCTACGACTTGCGCTTCCCGGTGTGGAGTCGCGACGCGCAGGACACCGATCTGCTGCTGTACACCGCCAACTGGCCGGGGGCGCGGCGTCTGCACTGGAACCGCTTGTTGCCGGCGCGGGCGATTGAAAACCTGTGCTACGTGGCGGCGGTGAACCGGATCGGCACCGACGGCAAGGGCTTTGCCTATACCGGCGACAGTCAGGTGCTGGATTTCCAGGGCGAGACGTTGCTGGCGGCGGGGGAGGCCGACGGCGTGTTCAAGGTTGTGCTGGAGGCCGCGTCATTGGCGGCGTATCGCGAGCGCTTTCCGGCGAATCTGGATGCGGATACCTTCGAATTCACTTGATATTCGCTTCGCCTGAGCGAGCGCTTTCGCGAGCAAGCCTGCTCCCACAGGTAGAGCGCATTACCCTGTGGGAGCGGGCTTGCTCGCGAAGAGGCCAGATCAGGCAATACAAAACCAGCAGGCATAAAAAAGGCCCCGGAATTCACACTCCGGGGCCTTTTGCATTTCAGCGAAGGCTTAAGCCGCTTTCGCTTCCGGCTGGCTCAACGAGCGGTTCAGCGCACTGAACAGCGCCTTGAAGCTGGCAGTGGTGATGTTTTCATCGATACCCACGCCGTGCACCGCACGCTCGCCATTCACGCGCAGCTCGATGTAAGCCGCTGCCTTGGCGTTGGTGCCCGCGCCGATCGCGTGTTCGTTGTAGTCCATGATCTCCACCGGAATCGGCAGGCCGGCCACCAGGGCTTCCAGCGCACCGTTGCCCTTGCCGCGCCAGTGCAGGTTGGTTTCGCCCTGACCCTTGCTCGCCACTTCCACTTCGACGGCACTGTTGCCGTTTTCTTCCTGCAGGCGATGGCTGACCAGCGCGTACGGGGTGTTGGCTTGCAGGTATTCGCTGATCAACAGCGAGTGGATCTGCTTGGCGGTCATCTCCAGGCCGAGGCGATCGGTTTCACGCTGCACCACCTGGCTGAACTCGATCTGCATGCGACGCGGCAGGCTGATGCCGTATTCCTGCTCCAGCAAGTAGGCGATACCGCCCTTGCCCGACTGACTGTTGACGCGGATCACCGCCTCGTAGCTGCGACCGATGTCGGCCGGGTCGATCGGCAGATACGGCACTTCCCACAGGGTGTCCGGTTTCTGCTGAGCGAAGCCCTTGCGGATTGCGTCCTGGTGCGAGCCGGAGAATGCAGTGTGGACCAGGTCGCCGACGTACGGGTGGCGCGGGTGCACCTGGATCTGGTTGCACTCTTCAACGACTTTGCGCACGCCGTCGATATCGGAGAAATCCAGCTCAGGGTCAACGCCCTGGGTGTACATGTTCAGTGCCACAGTGACGAGGTCGACGTTACCGGTACGCTCGCCGTTGCCGAACAGGCAGCCTTCGACACGATCCGCGCCGGCCATCAGGCCCAGCTCGGTAGCGGCGACGCCGGTGCCACGGTCATTGTGGGTGTGCAGGCTGATGATCACGCTGTCACGACGGTTGATGTTGCGACCGAACCATTCGATCTGGTCGGCGTAGACGTTCGGCGTTGCACATTCAACGGTGGCCGGCAGGTTGAGGATCATCTTGTGCTCAGGCGTCGGGTTCCAGACCTCGATCACCGCGTCACAGACTTCCTTGGCGAACTCCAGCTCGGTGGCGCTGAAGGTTTCCGGCGAGTATTCGAAAGTCCACTCGGTGTCCGGCTGCATCGCTGCGTATTTGACGAACAGCTTGGCGGCGTTGACCGCGATCGCTTTGATGCCGTCCTTATCCTGGTTGAAGACGATGCGCCGGAAGGACGGCGAGGTGGCGTTGTACAGGTGAACGATGGCTTTCTTCGCCCCGCGCAGGGATTCGAAGGTGCGCTCGATCAGGTCTTCGCGGCCCTGGGTCAGCACCTGAATGGTGGTGTCGTCCGGGATGTGGCCTTCTTCGATCAGGGTACGCACGAAGTCGAAGTCGGTTTGCGAAGCGGCCGGGAACGAGGCTTCGATTTCCTTCACACCGACCTGTACGAGGGTTTTCCAGAAGCGCAGCTTCTTCACCGCGTCCATCGGCTCGATCAGCGACTGGTTGCCGTCACGCAGGTCGGAGCTGCACCAGATCGGCGCGGCGTCGATGGTTTTCGACGGCCAGGTGCGATCCGGCAGATTGATGACGGGGAAAGCGCGGTATTTCGAAGACGGGTCTTTGAGCATGCTCATCGGGAAAATCCTTATTGTCTGGGCCGAAAAGAGGCGGCCTGCCGGTGGAACGAATGTTCGGGGAACAGCTTGGGACGAGGCGCAGCGATTCAGCCCGGCAGTCGTGCGCTGACGAGGCACAGACTGCGGTGCTGGCGAAGCTGAATAAGGGTGTGAGAGGTTTTCATGCCTTCAACCCTAACCGCGAGGGGAGAGGATGGCAAGCAGTCGAAAAAAATTGAGAGGAATACTCGAAAAGCTGCGATCGGCGCGATTTTATTGTGCTTCAGGCGGATGATCTTATTGATTTTTGCGCGGGGTTGGATTGGGGCGCAATTGAAACTGGTGGGGTGTCAGCAGTATTTGTGCTGAGGGATGTACAGCCTTCGCGAGCAAGCCCGCTCCCACAGTTGATCGTGTTCACAACACAAATCCAGTGTGGGAGGAGGGCTTGCTCCCGAAGGGGCCGGTAGCCTCAATCAGGAATTATGGTTGGAACGCACCAATGAAAATCGCCGGATCCACCCGCGCATCATTCAGGCTGATGTTCCAGTGCATGTGCGGCCCGGTCGCCCGGCCGGTCGAGCCGACCTTGCCCACCACCGCGCCACGGGCCAGTTGATCGCCGACCTTCACGTCGATTTTCGACATGTGGCAGAACATGCTGATAAAGCCCTGTCCGTGATCGACAAACACCGTGTTGCCGTTGAAGAAGTAGTTGCCGGTCAGAATCACTTTGCCCGCTGCCGGGGTCTTGATCGGCGTGCCGGCCGGCACCGCAAAGTCGAGGCCGGCATGGGGGTTGCGCTCTTCGCCGTTGAAGAAGCGGCGCACACCGAATTTGCTCGACAGCGGCCCGTTGACCGGTTTGTCCAGCAGCAAGTTGCTCGGAGTGTTCGGGCTGAAGCTGCGGTAAGCCTTGATCTGCTCGGCCAGTTCACCCTCGATGCGCTTGAGATTGGCCGGGTTCGGATTGACCTGTTGAGTGTTCTTCAGGGTGATGTGCTGTTCCGGGTATTTCTTGTTGCCAACCGTGAACGGCAGATTGCGCCCACCGCTGCTGATCTGCTGGCTGCCGGGTTTGACCGTCAGCGGCACACCGACAATCGCCAGCCAGTTGTTCTGTTCTTTCACCACCAGCACCGGTTTGCCCTGATAGGTGGCTTTTGGTGCCTGCGCGGCGCTGCCCAGATCGACCACCGCGACGCCGCCCGGCACCGGTTTGTTCAGCAAACGGGTGATGTAGCTGTCGGCGTGGGCGTTGAAGGAGGTCAGGCACAGTAACAATAACGGAGCAAGAAAACGCGGCATGGATCAGTCCAGTAAAGAAAGGGTGACAGGCGTCAGGTGATTGTCCTCGACGCGCACTTGCAGTTCGCCTTCGCCCAGTCTGGCCTTCAGGCGTTGGCCGGTGTGGGTCTGCGCGGCGTTGCGAATGGCGTGCCCGCGTTCATCCAGCAGAATGCTGTAGCCCCGGCCGAGGGTTGCCAGCGGACTGACCACATGCAGCGTCTGCATCTGGCTGTGCAGTTGCAGGCGACGGCTTTTCAGACCTTCGCGCATGGCTCGCGGCAGACGTTCGGCGAGGCTGTCGAGGCGCTGGCGCAGCATCGCCAATTGGCGTCCCGGATGTTGCCCGGCGAGGCGGGTTTCCAGACGGATCAAACGCTCGCGGCGGGTATTCAGTTGGCGCTCGAAGGCCCGGCGCATGCGCATGTCCAGGTCATCCAGGCGTTGTGCTTGCTGACGCAGGCGTTCGCCGGGGTGGCGCAGGCGGCGGGCCATGCCTTCCAGGCGCAGACGATCGCGCATTAGTCGGTCGCGCATGCGCATCACCAGACGCCGGTGCAGGCTTTCGACCTGACGGATCAGGTGACTCGAATCCGGGGCCAACAGCTCGGCGGCAGCGGAGGGCGTTGGTGCGCGCACGTCAGCCACGAAATCACTGATCGACACGTCGGTTTCATGCCCGACGGCGCTGACAATCGGCGTCACGCAGGCATCGACCGCGCGGGCCACGGCCTCTTCGTTGAAGCACCAGAGGTCTTCCAGCGAACCACCGCCCCGGGCGAGGATCAGCGCGTCGAAACCACGGGCGTCGGCCAGTTTCAGGGCGCGGACGATTTGCGCGGTGGCTTCACGGCCCTGCACGGCAGTCGGAATCAGCGTCAGTTGCACCTGCGGCGCCCGGCGGCGGAACACGCTGATGATGTCGCGAATCACCGCGCCGGTCGGCGAACTGATGATGCCGATGCGCTGCGGATGCGCCGGCAGCGGGACTTTGCGTTCGGCACTGAACAGACCTTCGGCGCTGAGCTTTTCCTTCAGTGCATCGAAGGCCAGGCGCAGCGCGCCGTCACCGGCCGGCTCCACGGTATCGAGAATCAGCTGATAGTCGCCACGCCCTTCGAACAGCGAGACCTTGCCGCGCACCTTCACGGCCAGGCCGTCCTTCAACGCCTGGCGCACCCGCGCCGCATTATTGCGGAACAGCGCGCAACGCACCTGCGCCCCGCTGTCCTTGAGGGTGAAATACACGTGACCGGACGCCGGGCGGGCGAGGTTGGAGATTTCGCCTTCGACCCAGATGTTGCTGAACACGTCTTCGAGCAACACCCGCGCGCGGCCGTTGAGCTGGCTGACGGTCAGGACTTCACGGTCCAGGCCAAGTCTTGCAAAGGGATCTTTAATCATGGGGCGCAGTTTAAAGGCATTCGCCTACCGATCACCATGACCCAACACAAAACCCCTTGTGGGAGCGGGCTTGCTCGCGAAAGCGGTGTGGCAGGCAAATCAAGTTTCGACTGACACGCCGCTTTCGCGAGCAAGCCCGCTCCCACAGGGGGAATTTGTGAAGGTCTGGATGAAGTGTTGAACCAGTGGCGTGGGATTCTGGCGATGGGCGAGGGCGACGGTGCTTTGGCAGTCGGGATCGCTCAGCGGCAGAAATCGTACACCGCCGGGGGCGATGTCCTGCATTGATTCGGGCAGCAGGGCGATGCCGAATCCAGCCTGGATCAACTGCAATTGCGTAGTCTTGCGCGACATCACTCGTGCCGCTTTGGGAAAAAAGCCCTGACGCATACACAGGTCGGCACACAAATAGCTGAGCCCGCCACGCTGCGGATGCGGGATCGAGATAAACGGCTCGTCCTTCAGTTGCGCCAATTCGACAGCGGCTGAATCGGCCAGGTGATGATCGTTCGGCACCGCCAGCAGCAGGCGTTCGGTGAACAACGGCACAACCTGAATGCCTTCGCGCTGACGCAACACCGGCAGGCGCAACAGGCCAATGTCGAGGCGTCCTTCCGCGAGTTCCTCAAGCTGCGCTTCGGAGGACAACTTGCCGATGTCCAGCGACACGCCTTGCTGCTGATCGAGATAAGTGCTGATCCGATGTATTAAATGCCCGCTGATCGACACGGTGCTGGAATGACTCAGGCGCAAGGTGCCGAGCTGACCATTGCCGACCTCAGTGGCCATCACGCTGGCTTTGCTCAGTTCATTGAGCAGGTTTCTGGCCCGCGGCAAAAACGCCTCACCCGCCGCCGTGAGCCGGGGTTGGCGCGCGGTGCGTTCGAACAGCGGGGTTTGCAGGCGCGCTTCCATGTCCTTGACCTGCCGGCTCAGCGCTGACTGCGCGATGAACAGGCGTTCAGCGGCGGCGCTGAAACTGCCGCATTCGGCGATTTCCACGAAGTAGCGCAGTTGGCGGGTTGAAAGCATCAGGTATGCCTTTTCGAGATGGGTGAGCGACTTTGATCATATTAGTCGCAAGGCTTGGTGCTGGCTAAAGTCATCACAGGCTTATAAAGGAAGCGGATCGATGAGCGTGGTGGGGTTGTTGAGTGAATGGGCGTGGGGCGCGGGTGGCTGGGTGGTGATCGGCTTGGGAATCGCGTTGGCCTATATCGTGTTCGGGATTGCCGGGTTCGGTACCGCACTGGTCGCGGGTCCGATTCTGATTCTGTTCATGCCGTTGTCGAAAATCGTGCCGCTGCTGGTGCTGCTGGATTTCGTCGCGGCGTTCGGCAATCTGCTGCCCTCGCGCCGGGATGTGGCGAAGCCTGAGTTGTTACGGCTGCTGCCGTGCATGGCGGTGGGATGCACGTTGGGGGTGATTTTCCTGCTCAACCTCAAATCCGATCTGTTGCTGCTGTTGATGGGGTTATTCATCAGCACTTATGCGGTTTACAGCCTGTGGGTGAAAACCCGGCCGACGCAGTTGTCTGCCGCATGGGCGCTACCGATGGGCACGGTAGGCGGGCTGTTTGGCGCGCTGTTTGGCAGCGGCGGCTTTTTATATGCGATCTATCTCAACAGCCGCCTGCCCAAGGACGCGGCGCGGGCCACGCAAAGTGCACTGATCAGTTGCAGCACGGTGGTGCGTTTGAGCCTGTTCGCCATCGCCGGGGTGTATGCCGAGCTACCCTTGTTGATGCTGGCGGTTTGTCTGTTGCCTGCCATGGCGCTGGGCTTGTGGATCGGGCGGCGGTTGACCATGAGATTGTCGCGCGAGGCGTTTGTGCGATTGGTGACCTGGCTGGTGCTGGCGAGCGGGATTGCGTTGATCGGGCGCTACATTATTAGTATGGCGTGAGTACTTGACCGGATTTCTTCAGGGATTAAGCTGCCGGCCGCAATTCCTTTGTAGGAGTGAGCCTGCTCGCGATAGCGGTGTATCAGTTGATCTTGATGTGTCTGACCCACCGCTATCGCGAGCAGGCTCACTCCTACAGGGGTAAATCTCGGTATTTGCAGCAGGCTTGCACCATGAATTCGCAAAGCATCATCGTCCCGAAAATCTCCACCCTGCCGGTCCACGAACCCCGGGCGCGGGCGATAGTGCGCTGGCTGGTGCGCAAGAACATCATCGAAGAACAGCTGACCACTTGCGGCCGCACCGGCAATCGCATGGCCCATGCGATTGCCGACGGCGCGCGTGCGGTGGTGCTGCACCCCGAGGCGCTGCCCTTCGGTGAGCCGATCAATGGCCTGGAGATCATCGTCAAGCGCTGCATCTACACGCCGGCCAAGGGCTTTCTCGAAGAAGCCGGGTGCGCCGAGTGCCGCCGCGAAGTCGGCGAAGCGCTGTTCGAAAGCCTTGAAGACTGGTTTCCAGGCCGCACCGACAACTTCACCTGCCCGGAATGCGGGCATGAAGACGATATCAACGGCTTTCTGTACTTGCAGGAATGTGCATTTTCCAACTTGGGTTTCATCTTCAACAACTGGCTGGAAGCAGGGTTCAAGCAGAGCTTTATCGACGAGTTCGCCGATTGGCTCGATCAACCTGTCTCTTGGGTCAAGGTGGAGCTGTAGCGGCGGGGGTCTCCGTATATCAGCAACATTGATATAAAGCTGAGTTTTACATTGAACAGCAGGGGGTGTCTGACTATAATGGCGCGCTTCCATTTTCCCGCTCGGGAGCCCCCGCGATGCTGCGTATCAGCCAAGAAGCTCTGACATTCGACGACATTCTCCTAGTGCCTGGTTATTCCGAGGTGCTTCCTAACGAAGTCAGTCTCAAGACCCGCCTTACCCGTGGCATCGAGCTGAATATCCCTCTGGTTTCTGCCGCCATGGACACCGTCACTGAAGCCCGTCTGGCAATCGCCATGGCTCAGGAAGGTGGTATCGGTATCATCCACAAGAACATGACCATCGAGCAGCAAGCTGCCGAAGTGCGTAAGGTCAAGAAGTTCGAAGCCGGCGTCGTCAAGGATCCGATCACCATTGAGGCTGATGCCACGGTGCGTGACCTGTTCGAACTGACCCGCATGCACAACATTTCCGGCGTTCCGGTGTTGCACGATGGCGACCTGGTCGGCATCGTCACCTCCCGTGACGTCCGCTTCGAAACCCGTCTGGAAGCCACCGTACGTGAAGTGATGACGCCTAAAGAGCGTCTGGTCACCGTGCGTGAAGGCGCCGACAAGAACGAAGTCCGCGAGTTGCTGCACAAGCACCGCCTGGAAAAAGTCCTGATCGTCGACGACAAGTTTGCCCTCAAAGGCATGATGACCGTCAAAGACATCGAAAAAGCCAAAGCCTACCCACTGGCCAGCAAGGATGATCAAGGTCGTCTGCGTGTTGGCGCTGCCGTCGGTACCGGTAAAGACACCGGTGACCGCGTTGCCGCGCTGGTCAACGCCGGTGTGGACGTGGTGGTGGTCGACACCGCACACGGTCACTCCAAGGGCGTGATCGACCGCGTTCGCTGGGTCAAAGAGAATTTCCCTGAAGTGCAGGTGATCGGCGGCAACATCGCCACCGGCGCAGCCGCCAAGGCCCTGGCCGAAGCTGGCGCCGATGCGGTCAAGGTCGGTATCGGCCCTGGCTCGATCTGCACCACCCGTATCGTCG
The DNA here is from genome assembly GCF_058798255.1 of Pseudomonas sp. GW823-FHT01D03. NCBI lineage: Bacteria > Pseudomonadati > Pseudomonadota > Gammaproteobacteria > Pseudomonadales > Pseudomonadaceae > Pseudomonas > Pseudomonas sp. GW823-FHT01D03. The sequence goes on along the minus strand of NZ_JBXAKK010000001.1, from coordinate 4,928,018 downwards.
CCGGTGTCGGCGTGCCGCAAATCAGTGCCATCGCCAACGTCGCCGCTGCCCTTGAAGGCACTGGCGTGCCGTTGATCGCCGACGGCGGCATCCGTTTCTCCGGTGACCTGTCCAAGGCCATCGTAGCCGGTGCGTCCTGCGTGATGATGGGTTCGATGTTCGCCGGTACTGAAGAAGCCCCGGGCGAGATCGAACTGTTCCAGGGCCGTTCGTACAAGGCTTATCGCGGCATGGGTTCGCTGGGCGCCATGTCCCAGGCGCAAGGTTCTTCCGACCGTTACTTCCAGGACTCCTCGGCAGGCGCCGAGAAACTGGTTCCGGAAGGGATTGAAGGCCGTGTGCCGTACAAAGGCACCCTGACGGCGATCATCCACCAGTTGATGGGCGGTCTGCGTTCCTCGATGGGTTACACCGGCAGCGCCAACATCGAAGAAATGCGCACCAAGCCTGAGTTCGTGCGGATCACAGGTGCCGGTATGGCCGAATCCCACGTTCACGACGTGCAGATCACCAAAGAAGCGCCAAACTACCGCGTAGGTTGATGCTTCAAGCAAATCGTTAAGCAACCGGGGCTGTTTTATTCAGCCCCGAGTTGTTTCTGAATCACGACTGTTTCTGAATTACTTAGACGAGACTGAATCATGGCCCTCGACATTCACGCTCACCGCATCCTGATCCTCGACTTCGGTTCGCAATACACCCAACTGATTGCCCGCCGCGTGCGCGAGATCGGTGTGTACTGCGAGCTGCACCCGTTCGACATGGACGAAGAGGCGATCCGCGAATTCGCACCTAAAGGCGTCATCCTCGCCGGCGGCCCCGAGTCCGTGCACGAAGCCAACAGCCCGCGCTGCCCACAAGCGGTGTTTGACCTGGGCGTGCCGGTCTTTGGTATCTGCTACGGCATGCAGACCATGGCCGAGCAACTGGGCGGCAAGGTTGAAGGTTCCGAGCTGCGTGAGTTCGGTTACGCCCGCGTTGACGTGGTCGGCAAGAGCCGCCTGCTCGACGGCATCGAAGACCACATCGACGCCGACGGCCTGTTCGGTCTCGACGTGTGGATGAGCCACGGTGACAAGGTCACCAAGATGCCGGAAGACTTCCACATCCTCGCCAGCACCCCAAGCTGCCCGATCGCCGGCATGTTCAACGACGAACGCGCTTACTACGGCGTGCAGTTCCACCCGGAAGTGACCCACACCAAGCAGGGCGGTCGCATCCTCTCGCGCTTCGTGCTCGACATCTGCGGCTGTGAAGCCCTGTGGACTCCGTCGAAGATCGCTGAAGACGCCATTGCCAACATCCGCGCACAGGTCGGCACCGACAACGTGCTGCTGGGTCTGTCCGGCGGCGTTGACTCCTCGGTGGTTGCGGCGCTGCTGCACAAAGCCATCGGCGATCAACTGACCTGCGTCTTCGTCGACAACGGCCTGCTGCGTCTGCACGAAGGCGAGCAAGTGATGGCCATGTTCGCCGAGAACATGGGCGTCAAGGTGATCCGCGCCAACGCTGAAGAGCAGTTCCTCAACAACCTGGCCGGCGAAGCCGATCCAGAGAAGAAGCGCAAGATCATCGGCCGTACCTTCATCGACGTGTTCGATGCCGAATCCTGCAAGCTGGACAACATCAAGTACCTGGCGCAAGGCACCATCTACCCGGACGTGATCGAGTCGGCTGGCGCGAAAAGCGGCAAGGCGCACGTGATCAAGTCGCACCACAACGTGGGCGGCCTGCCGGAAGAGATGAACCTGAAACTGGTCGAGCCACTGCGCGAACTGTTCAAGGACGAAGTCCGTCGTCTGGGTCTGGAACTGGGGCTGCCGTACGACATGGTCTACCGTCACCCGTTCCCGGGCCCGGGTCTGGGCGTGCGCATCCTCGGTGAAGTGAAGAAGGAATACGCCGACCTGCTGCGTCGTGCCGACCACATCTTCATCGAAGAACTGCGCAAAGCCGACTGGTACCACAAAGTCAGCCAGGCATTCGTGGTGTTCCAGCCAGTGAAATCGGTTGGCGTGGTCGGCGATGGCCGTCGTTACGCCTGGGTCGTGGCCCTGCGTGCCGTGGAAACCATCGACTTCATGACCGCACGTTGGGCACACCTGCCTTACGAACTGCTGGAAACCGTCTCCGGCCGCATCATCAATGAAATCGAAGGCATTTCGCGCGTTACTTATGACGTGTCGAGCAAGCCGCCGGCGACCATTGAGTGGGAATAATGCCGAGCAAGCCGTAAAGGCTTGATCGCTGCAATCGAAAAGCCGTGTGAAATTCGTTTCACACGGCTTTTCTGTTTTGGCGTTATAGCGGTTTTGACCAGCCACCCAGTTGCATGCCCATGTCATCCAGAGCTTGCAGCAGCGCTTTCATGCTCGGGTAGCGTTTACCGCTCACCGAAGGCCAGCCGGGGCGTTCGATGTAGAAATGTTTGCCGTCGGTGTCGATGACGGTCCGTACCAGTTCTCGCGTGCGGCTGCGATGCACGATGAATGTCAGGTTGGGTTGTTGCTTCAGGGAGTACATGCCATGGCGAGGCAGCAGGGTTTCGAATTCGGTCATGGTGTGCGCGGTCCAGGGAGTTTCGATTTGCAGGCGCAAGTCGCCTCTGACCAACGCGGAACGATCATGCGCCGTACCGCCCAACGGCAGGATTCTCCCGGGATCCACTTCAATGCCCCGTGAAGTCCCTTCGGCAACATCCTCGACGCGAATGCCGATCGCCTCTTCCAGTTCGCTGACGCCAGCAACCCCATCAAAAGTGTTGGAGTGAGAGTTGCCCATCAGCGCCACCCATTTGTGCGCGCCGCGTGCGGACTGATCGGCACGGATCATCAGGCGGGCGAAGTAATTCATCATTTTCTGCCGCGCGGTGTTGTTGCCCGCAGGCAAGTCCATGCCGTTGAGTCGGTAACTCGCCATGCAATCGATGGCTTGTACATGGATCCCCTGCTTTCTGGCTTCCTTGACCAATTCCAGGAACGTGTAGCGCTCCAGCGGATCGGTCATGTTGCCGACGTCGAGTGCCTTGAGATAGGCCTCGAGTTTTTGCGGCATGTTGCCCGTGCGGAAGAACTCATCCAGCGCGGCTTGATGGAAGTCGGTCAGCAGGTGCTCCATGTACAGGCTCTTCACCTGTTTGCTGGCGAGCAATTGCATGTTCTCGATCAGCCATTGCTTGCTGCCGATGGCCGTGTGGCTCTCGCCGATAACCAGGCCCCGGGCATGTTCGAGGATTTTTTCGATGATTTCTTCGGCGGTCGCATCTGCCGCAAGGGCGGGCACCGGAGGACGATCGGGCAGGCGCAGCGTGCTGAAAAAATCTAGTGCATCGTGATACAGGCGTTTGCGGATAACCTTGAAATCCCGGTAGGCATCGAACTCGTTCAGGCTGTCGTAGAAATCGCGCAAGGCTTCGTCATTCAGTCCCGCTGCGCCTTCTTCCAGGTGTGCCTTGAGTGGTGCAGGTACGTCGTATTGCGAGGCGGGCAGGGCGGCCACCGGGTTGCGGCTGCTTGAACCGGCCAGACCCGAAGACTTGCCGCCGCCGCTGAGTCCTGCACGGGGCATGGTTTCCCATTCACCCTCAGGGTTCAGGCGTACCGGGATCGAACGAGTAAAGCCGTGGGGATGCTCGGGATCGATGACCGCCCAGTGTCCGCTGCCGTTGATGTCGGCTTCGTAGCGTACGTAATAGGCGGTGTCATCCATCAAAATGGCGGTCGACGGGTTTGAATCGAGCAGATAAATGCCCTGGAATTTTCCGGGCTCGCTCACCGGTGTAATGCCGTCGAGCAACTCATTGGCTTGCCAGTTCGGCGGAACGACCGGTCGTGGGGTGTCTTCAATCAAGGGCGTGGCAATCGGCAGTTGAGGCCCACCCATCGGCGTCCCGCCTTTATCGGTCAGGTCAGCCATCTCCGCCGCTTCGGCGGCATCCACTTCGGGGCCGACCTCGGCCAGCGATCCCGGACCCTTGAGTGCCAGTAGGTTGAACAGCATGTCGATGCCGCTGAGCACCGCACCGAGAATCCCGGCCTTGCGCTCGGCGGCGGTTTTGCCATTGACCGCCTGATCGATGTTCAGCCCCATGTTGGCAATGCTGGCGCCGATCACCGGCAATGCGACTGGCCAGCCGACCACGGCCATTGGCCCGAACACCTTGACCCCGGCGCTGAGGTAGCCGATCCACAGCTTCTTGCGCAGGTCACCGTTGGAGGTCAGGGACAGGCTGGCTTCGGCAAACATCGCCACGCGGGTCGAGTCACTCAGCCAAGTGAAGGCGTCGCCACTGACCGCGCGGTTGTCCTGATTGATCATCGAGTGATCGTAGCGGCCCCACGTCGCCACCAGGCGATTCATCAGGTCACCAAGATTGGCGTTGATCTGCTGCCGGTCGGCCAGCGAGAAATGCGCAAGGAATGTCTCGCGCACGACGGGTGTGTTCATCCGCTGCAGGATCCAGAAGTGCAGGTCGGTGGCGCTTTCCAGTACATGGAAGGCATCGCCGTTGCCGGGCAGGTAGAGGATCTGCCGACCCTGGGGCGCGACGAAGCGCAGGACGTTGGTAGCGGCGTAACCGGCAATGTCCAGCGTGCGCACACTGTTCGGGCAAGGGTGTTGGGCCTGCAGCATTGGCAGGCTGACCGGCCACGTCAGCGAGCCGATCACCGCTTGCGTGACGAACTGGAAATCCTCGTCGCTCAGCTGACGTTTATCCCGCGCCTGTAGCGCTTTGATCAGGAAATTGCACTTGGCCAGGATACGAAAGTTGCTGCCGCGGGTGTTCCAGTATGCGTTCAGTTGAGCGTCGTACAGCGCGCTGAAGTCGATGCTCCAGAAGTCCCTGAGTACGTCGTTGCCATGCAGGCGCACTTCATTGCTGTCATCGAAGGTGCGGGCATCGGGGCCGGCAGTGTAGAAGCCGCCATAGACGTCGAGCAGGTCGGCGTTGTCCTGATCGGCGACGCGGAAACGGTGAATCACCAACTGGGTCAGGGTCATGCTTGAAGTGGGCGTGGCGTGCACATGCTCCCAGCCGGTGAAGGCTTTCGAACTGCTTTGCGAGGCGTTGAAGCGGTGGAAATACACTTGATCCGGATCCAGGCCGTGAACCTGGTATTTGTTCAGCAGGTCGCTGGCGACCTGTCGAGCGGCGTCCTGCAGGCTCGGGCAGGTCTGGATGACGGTGGCGGCAATCGCCTTGAGCGCGGCCTTGTCGGCGGCGTTGGGCATCGGGTTGGTCATGTGATCGGGCTCTCTGTCCTTGAGAAACGGGTGGCACAGGATGGCCCGGCTGTTCGCTGCATGTGCACTACATAGTTATGTCACCTGAGCGATCGAAATGATGTACGCGCGAGGCGCAACTGCGTCCATCCGCCGCGCTGCCCTTACTGTTTCGCAATTGCAGGTGTATCGTATTTGCCTTTTGCGGGCCCGGTGCCCGACGCAGATACGTGAGGTAGTTGAGTTCATGTCCTTTACCCGTCGCCAAATCCTCGGTGGCCTGGCCGGTCTTGTTGTCGTTGGTGTCGGGGCGGGAGGTGCGTCGCGCTACTGGCTGGGCAAGATGGCCGATGCTGACGCGGGCCACGACTACGAGCTGATCGCGGCGCCACTGGACGTTGAGCTGGTGCCGGGGCACAAGACCGAAGCCTGGGCGTTCGGCCCATCGGCGCCGGGCACTGAATTGCGTGTGCGTCAGGGCGAGTGGTTGCGGGTGCGCTTCATCAACCACCTGCCGGTGGCGACCACCATTCACTGGCACGGCATTCGTCTGCCGCTGGAGATGGACGGCGTGCCTTACGTCTCGCAATTGCCGGTGCTGCCCGGTGAATACTTCGATTACAAATTCCGCGTGCCGGACGCCGGCAGCTACTGGTATCACCCGCACGTCAGCAGCAGCGAAGAGCTGGGGCGCGGGTTGGTCGGGCCGTTGATTGTCGAAGAGCGCGAGCCGACCGGTTTCAAGTACGAAAAAACCCTGAGCCTGAAGAATTGGCACATTGACGAGCAAGGCAATTTCGTCGAATTCAGCATCCCCCGTGAAGCGGCCCGTGGCGGTACGGCGGGGCGCTTGTCGACCATCAACGGCGTGCCAACGCCGGTGATCGAGTTGCCGGCGGGGCAGATCACCCGGGTGCGTTTGCTCAACCTCGACAACACCCTGACGTATCGCATCAACATCCCCGGCGTTGAGGCGCAGATCTATGCGCTGGACGGCAACCCGATCGAGCCGCGGCCGCTGGGCAAGGAATACTGGCTCGGCCCCGGCATGCGCATTTGCCTGGCGATCAAGGCGCCGCCGGCCGGTGAAGAGTTGTCGCTGCGCAACGGCCCGGTGCGACTGGGGACTTTGCGTTCGGTAGCCAATAACGATGCGCCGACCGAGTGGCCGAAAGCCTTGCCCGCCAACCCGGTGGCCGAGCCGGATCTGGCGAATGCCGAGAAACTCAACTTCAATTTCGAATGGGTCGGTTCGGTGTCGGTGAATGTCGACAACGGCAAGCCACCGAGTCTGTGGCAGATCAACGGCAAGGCCTGGGACATCACGGACAAAACCTGCGCCGATCGGCCGATTGCCAGCCTGAAGCTGGGCCAGAGCTACATCTTCGAACTGAAGAACATGACTCAGTATCAGCACCCGATTCACCTGCACGGCATGAGCTTCAAGGTGATTGCGTCGAACCGGCACAAGATCACCCCGTACTTCACCGACACTTATCTGCTGGGCAAGAACGAGCGTGCGCAAGTGGCGCTGGTGGCGGATAACCCGGGGGTGTGGATGTTCCATTGCCACGTGATCGACCACATGGAAACCGGCCTGATGGCCGCCATCGAGGTGAAGTGATGCGCCAGATTCGCCCCGCCGCGATCATCGACCGCAGCCGTGATCGCGATTTCATGTGCGAAGCCCTGGATCTCGCCGCCCAAGGCGCAGCCCTCGGCGAAGTGCCGGTGGGCGCGGTGCTGGTGCAGAACGGCGAGATCATCGGCCGTGGTTACAACTGCCCGATCACCACCAGCGACCCGAGTGCCCACGCGGAAATGGTCGCGATCCGCGCCGCTGCGCAAGCTGTGAATAACTATCGCCTGCCGGGCAGCACGCTCTACGTGACGTTGGAGCCGTGCAGCATGTGCGCCGGGCTGATCGTGCATTCACGCATTGCGCGGGTGGTGTATGGCGCGCTGGAGCCGAAGGCCGGGATTGTGCAGAGTCAGGGGCAGTTCTTTACCCAGGGCTTTTTGAATCACCGGGTGTTGTATGAAGGTGGGGTGCTGGCCGAAGAATGTGGAGCAGTGCTGACCGAATTCTTCAGAGCCCGTCGCGCAAAGCCATCTGAATAAACACAACCCCCAACTGTAGGAGTGAGCCTGCTCGCGATAGCGGTCTGACATTCAACATTGCTTTGACTGTCAGACCGCTATCGCGAGCAGGCTCACTCCTACAAGGTTATGCGGTGTTTGAGAGGGTTACTTACGGGCCACAATCACCGCGCGCATCGGCGCCGGCAGCCCTTCGATGGTCTTGCTGTGATCCTCGGGATCAAGGAAGTCGCTCAACGACTGGTACTTCATCCACTCGGTACCGCGCTGTTCTTCAACGGTGGTGGTGCTGACGTCCACGCATTTCACATCGGTAAAGCCTGCTCGGCGCAGCCACAATTCCAGGGCCGGTACCGATGGCAGGAACCACACGTTGCGCATCTGTGCGTAGCGATCTTCCGGCACCAGCACCTGATGCTTGTCGCCTTCGACCACCAGCGTTTCCAGCACCAGCTCGCCGCCCTTGACCAGGCAATCCTTCAGCGCCAGCAAATGCTCGATCGGCGAACGACGGTGGTAGAACACACCCATTGAGAACACCGTGTCGAAGCCTTCGAGGTTCGGCGGCAGGTCTTCGAACGGGAACGGCAGGTGCCAGGCATTCGGCTCCGAGAGATAACGCTGCACGGCCTGGAACTGGCAGAAGAACAGCCAGTTCGGATCGACGCCGATCACGCTGTCGGCACCGGCGCCGAGCATGCGCCACATGTAGTAACCGTTGCCGCAACCGACGTCGAGGATGCGTTTGCCCTTCAGGTCCAGATGCGGGGCCACCCGCGACCACTTCCAGTCCGAGCGCCATTCGGTGTCGACGTGTACGCCGAACAGGTCGAACGGCCCCTTGCGCCACGGCGACAGGCCCATCAGCGCGGTGCGCATTTGTGCGCGGGTTTCGTCGTCGCAGTCGGTGTCGAGTTTCAGGCCGTTGAGTAGATCGACTTCAGTCGGCTGGAGTTTCGGCAACGCGTCCAGCGCGCTCTGCCAGCGTTCCAGATCGCCGTGACCTTTCTCCATTTTCTTGTCGAGTTGCACTTGCAGGGTGTTGGCCCAGTCGGCCAGCGGGGTGCCGGCCAGACGGCGGGCGAGGGGGGACAGATCAATCATGGCAAGGCAATCAACGAGGCAAAGTTAAGACACTGGAACCACGGCACGACTTTCGAGAACCCGGCGGCCAACAGGCGTTCGCGGTGTTCTTCGAGGCTGTCGGGCTTCATGACGTTTTCGATGGCGCTGCGCTTCTGGGCAATTTCCAGTTCGCTGTAGCCGTTGGCGCGTTTGAACGCGACGTGCAGATCGGTGAGCAGCGCGTGCTCTTGCGCATCGTTGAAGCGCAGTTTCTCCGACAGAATCAGCGCGCCGCCGGGCAGCAGCGACTGGCGGATACGCGAGAGCAACGCGGTGCGCTGCTCGGGGGCGATGAATTGCAGGGTGAAGTTCAGCGCCACCACCGAGGCCGGTTTGAATTCGAGCGCGAGGATGTCGCCTTCGATCACTTCGACCGGGAGCAGCTCCTGGAACATCGAATCCTGACCGTTGAGGTATTCACGGCAGCGTTCGACCATCGCCGCCGAGTTATCCACCGCGATCACCCGGCAACCGTCGGTGCGCACGTGACGGCGCAGGGCCTGAGTCACGGCGCCGAGCGAAGCACCGAGGTCGTACAGCACGCTGTTCGGTTGGGCGAATTGCGCCGCGAGTACGCCGAGGTTTTCGACAATGGTCGGGTAACCCGGCACCGAGCGCTTGATCATGTCCGGGAACACCCGCACCACGTCCTCGTTGAAGGCGAAGTCAGGCACCTGGGCCATCGGCTGGGCGAAAATGCGATCGGGTTCTTTGCTCACGGCGGTTCCGGCGGTGTTGGTGGAAAAGGCCGGCATTTTAGCCAAGTTGGCGCGGGGTTGCTTGGGTTGTCGGATAAAGCGCCGCAAGCAAGCCTTAAGCACACACCTGTGGCGAGGGAGCTTGCTCCCGCTCGGCTGCGCAGCAGTCGCAAAACCTGATTACCGGATATACCTGCAGTATCTCGTGTGGCGATTTTGGGGTCGCTTCGCAACCCAGCGGGAGCAAGCTCCCTCGCCACAGGGGTTAGTGGGGGTTTTTGGAGAACGCGGAGGCCGTGATCCCCCACTGCCCCAGCCAATAACTGAGGATGATCACATACGGCGCGGCGTGAAACGGCGCCACAAAGCGGTCGATGCCAATCACACTGTCGGAGAACACGAACGCCAGCGCACCCGCCGCCGCCAGCAGCGCTGAACGCTTGGGCACGTCGGTGCCGAGGCGGGCGAGGGCGCGCCAGAGCATGGCGCTGATCGCGGTGCCATAGACGAGCACTGGCACCAGCAACGGCCCGAGGCCACTGGAAATCAAAATCCCCAGCAGCACCGCGCCGACGCCGAGCGCGAGCACCAGCGGCAAGAGCGCCAGACGTTTGCAATCGCTGAGGTAAGCCTTGAGGTACGCCAGATGCGCAACCAGAAACGCACCCAGACCAAACACAAACAAATCCCCCGGCCACGCCAGCAACACGTCACCGAGCACAGAGAAAATCAGCCCCAGACTGATCCAGCGCCGATAGTCGCTGGGTGGCGCGTCGTGCAGCCAGCCGAGCAGCGCCAGCACCGGTAACGGTTTGACCAACAGACACAGCAGCGCCGCATGGGTGCTGACGCCGTAAAGAAACGTCACCGCGCCCATCAGCGCCAGAATCAGCCAGCCCACGATCAATTCACCGAGATGGCGCAGTCAAAGGTTTCTGCCGGTTCAACTTCCGGTTCCCACGGCTGCTGTGAGGTCAGGCGCAGGCGGCCGGTGCCGGTGGCGAAGGCCTGAAAGCGCCAAGTGGAGAAACCGCCCGCACCGACCATGCCCGAGTCTTTCGGGCTGCTGTAGACCTCAGGGCTGAGGGCATGCAGCACGCCGCCGGCCGAATCCTGAATTGCCCAGCGATAGCCCGTGGTCGGGTTGCTCGGCAGCATCACGATCAGGTTTTGTCCATTGGTTAACTGCACGGGGCATTCGCTCTGGTTTTCCACGGTCACGTTCTGTTTTGGCTGCGTGGCGCAGGCGGCCAGCAAAGAGAGGGCGAGAGGGACAAACAGGCGAGTGGCGGACATAGGCTCAGTGGCTCCGGCGTTGACGACGAACGGCGAGCATAACTGAGAATGAGACAAAGTGTGACGGTCAGGCGGTTCTGTGGTGTTGCCACAGACGCCTTCGCGAGCAAGCCCGCTCCCACAGTAGTTGTGTGGTGACCACAAATGCTGTGTTCACTACAGAACCCTGTGGGAGCGGGCTTGCTCGCGAAGGCGGCGTGTCAGGCTCTGGATAACTGTCAGAACAACACTTTCGCCAAATTCGCAAAGCGCTTGGCGAAGTGCACGGTAATGCCTTCCTTCAGATAGTCCGGCAACGTAGCGCCGGCCGATGCAAAAATGCTGATTTTGATCAGCAGCAGATTATTGATGGATCATTGTAGATGAGCAGATAACATGAAAACTTTCGTTACTGCCCTCTTTTGTGAAACTTATATCCATAGCATAGGAGTAGCAATGGGTGGCAGGGTCAAGATTGAGAAAAATAACGCCTTCTCCCGGAATGGTCCTAAAAAAATCGGCGTTAAAATTTCCGTCATATTCGACTCTGATATTTTCTGCAGGAAAGTTATGCCAGCCATTGTGCGGATACTTCTGGTCTTTTTTTGTCAGGAAAACCCTGACGTTTCTTGAAAAGTTCGGTTGGTCAGTACGGAGGTAGGTTCCTTCCAGGGCTAGGATTTCTTTATGAGTACTTATGATTAGTTTATCGGTCGAGAAGTTGACGTCCTCTGGAATGTAGGCTGTCAAAATACCGCGAGCAAACGTCCTTGCATCTTTTGAGTTATTCATCTTGAAGCTCCTGTGTCTGACCTGGGGGGAGAAACAAGGTAGAGCTTATTCAAGATGGAAAACTTCGGAACTGTCAGAAATGTCAGTTTTTTATATCGCTTGGCAATTAAGAAGTGCTCGGCTATGCGAAGAAGTATTGGTCGTTATCGTTGTTTGATTGATAACGACCAATGTCTGAATCAGAACAACACTTTCGCCACATCCGCAAAGCGCTTGGCAAAGTGCACGGTAATGCCTTCCTTCAGATAATCCGGCAGTTCCTCGAAGTTACCCCGGTTCGGCTCCGGCAGGATCAGTTCGAAGATCTTCTGCCGCCGCGCCGCGATCACCTTCTCGCGTACCCCGCCAATTGGCAGTACATGTCCGGTCAGGGTCAGTTCGCCGGTCATGGCCACGCCTTTTTTCGGTGGCTGATTGCGGGCGAGCGAGAGCAGGGCGCTGGCCATGGTCACGCCGGCGCTCGGGCCGTCTTTCGGTGTGGCACCTTCCGGTACGTGCAGGTGGACGAAGGCTTCGTCGAAGAACTTCGCATCGCCACCGAACTGTTTGAGGTGCGAGCTGACGTAGCTGTAGGCGATCTCCGCCGACTCTTTCATCACGTCGCCCAGTTGCCCGGTGAGTTTGAAGCCACGGTTGAGCGTATGGATCCGCGTGGCTTCGATCGGCAGGGTCGCGCCGCCCATGCTGGTCCACGCCAGACCGGTGATCACACCGGTGCCGGACAGCACTTGTTCATTGCGGAACACCGGATGACCCAGCGAGGCTTCGAGGTCTTTCGGGCTGAGCTTGATCACGGCTTTCGGGTCTTCGATGAGTTTCATCACCGCTTTGCGCACCAGTTTGCCCATCTGTTTTTCCAGCTGGCGCACCCCTGCCTCACGGGCGTAACCGTCGATCAAGGCTTTGAGCGCGCTGTCGCTGATGCTCAGGCTGCCCTTGGACACGCCAGCCTTTTCCAGCAGTTTCGGCCACAGGTGGCGCTTGGCGATGGCGACTTTTTCTTCGGTGATATAGCCCGACAGGCGAATCACTTCCATCCGGTCCAGCAACGGGCCGGGAATCGAATCCAAGGTATTGGCGGTGCACACGAACAGGACTTTCGACAGGTCCATGCGCAGATCCAGATAGTGGTCGAGGAATTCGACGTTCTGTTCCGGGTCGAGGGTTTCCAGCAGCGCCGAGGCCGGGTCGCCCTGGTAGCTCTGGCCCATCTTGTCGATCTCGTCGAGCATGATCACCGGGTTCATCACTTCGACGTCTTTCAGCGCCTGGACGAGTTTGCCCGGTTGCGCGCCAATGTAAGTGCGGCGGTGGCCCTTGATCTCGGCCTCGTCACGCATACCGCCGAGGCTGAAGCGGTAGAACGGCCGGCCGAGGGATTCAGCGATGGATTTGCCGACGCTGGTTTTACCCACACCCGGCGGGCCGACCAGCAGCACGATCGAACCGCTGATTTCGCCTTTGTAAGCACCGACCGCGAGAAATTCGAGGATGCGGTCCTTGATGTCGTCGAGGCCGGCGTGGTGTTTGTCGAGTACCTTGCGCGCGTACTTGAGGTCGAGTTTGTCCTCGCCGTACACGCCCCACGGCACCGAGGTCGCCCAGTCGAGGTAGTTGCGGGTGACCGCGTACTCTGGCGAGCCGGTTTCGAGGATCGACAGTTTGTTCATTTCCTCTTCGAGGCGTTTCTGCACCTGTGCCGGCAGGACTTTGCCTTCCAGGCGTTGCTCGAATTGTTCAAGGTCGGCGCTGCGGTCGTCCTTGGTCAGGCCGAGCTCCTGCTGGATCACCTTGAGTTGTTCTTTCAGGAAGAATTCGCGCTGATGCTCGCCGATCTTGCGGTTGACCTCGGCGGAGATTTCTTTTTGCAGGCGCGCGACTTCGACTTCCTTGCGCAGCATCGGCAGGACTTTTTCCATGCGCTTGAGCATTGGCACGCAGTCGAGCACTTCTTGCAGCTCATTACCTGTCGCCGAAGTGAGGGCGGCGGCGAAGTCGGTGAGTGGCGATGGATCGTTGGGGCTGAAGCGGTTGAGGTAGTTCTTCAGCTCTTCGCTGTACAGCGGATTGAGCGGCAGCAGTTCCTTGATCGCGTTGATCAGCGCCATGCCGTAGGCCTTGACCTCGTCGGTCGGCTCGGTCGGCTGGTGCGGGTATTCGACTTCGACCAGGTACGGCGGGCGGTGGTGTTTGAGCCAGGTCTTGATGCGCACGCGGCTCAGGCCCTGGGCGACGAACTGCAGTTTGCCGTTTTCGCGGCTGGCGTGATGGACTTTGACCAGGGTGCCGTATTCGGGGAGGGCGCCGGTGTTGAAGTGGCGCGGGTCTTCCTGGGGCGTGTCCATGAAGAACAGGGCCAGGGAGTGGTGGTCGGATTTGCTCACCAGATCGAGGGTTTCGGCCCAGGGTTCTTCGTTGACGATGACCGGCAGCACTTGGGCCGGGAAGAACGGGCGGTTGTGGATCGGGATGACGTAGACCTTGTCCGGCAGGTTCTGGCCGGGCAGGGCCAGGCCTTTGCCGGAGGAGGTGTGTTCGATGTGTTCCGCTTCGGTGTCGTCTGGGTTGTCCGGGAATTCTTGCTGGTCGCTCATGGGGCACCTGCGCAATGGGGTATGGGTCTTAGATGGGGCAGGCTTTGGGTGGTTTCAATGGGGGGCGGTGTTTCTGCTTGTGCGTTCAGGGTTTTGACAGGGGCTGCTCTGGATCTTGGCGGCCTTTGGGCCGACCAGGTTCTTGGTTTTTTTGTGTACATATCCGTTTTTTCGGTAACGGCTACTTAGGGTTTCGCCCTTACGGCGACTCACTTTTTTGACAAACGCCTCAAAAAAGTAAGCAAAAAAAGGCTTGCTCCTGCGTACGGCCCGCTCGCTGGGGCTCGGGGTTCCTTCGCTCCGGGACTGATCCGTGGGGCAGCGCCTCCGGTTTGCTTCGCTGCACCTCCTCTCGCTGTGTTTGGCTGCGCCAAACGGTCGCTGCGCTCCCACCCCCGGCTCAATCCCGGAACGAAGCCTTCCGACGTCGCCCGTGGATCAAGATCAAGAGCGGTACTCGAGCTTGCGCTCATTGTTTTGAGTGGGGCGGCTGCGCCGCATGGGGCATACACAAATCAAAGCTGTGGGAGCTGGCTTGCCGGCGATGGCGGCCTGACAGCCGACCAATCTCTACCTGAATGCACCGGGTTCAAACTGTAGGAGTGAGCCTGCTCGCGATGGCGGTCTACGAGCCGACCAATCTCCACCTGACTCACCCAATTCCACTGTGGAGCGGGCTTGCTCGCGAAAGCGGTGTGTCAGTCACCGCAAGTGTTGGATGTGCTGACGCTTTCGCGAGCAAGCCCGCTCCCACTATGGCTCAGTTGTGTGCCGCAGATTGGGTGATTTCCACATTATCCAGCACCCGATTCACCGCCAGTTCGGCGAGCATGATGATTTGCTGAATGGCCAGAATCGTCCGGCGCTGCGGGATGTCGATGTACGCGGCGATGTCGCTGGTCATGAGGCTGGCTTGGGCCAGTGATTCGCAGGCGTGAACCAGCAGGCTTTCGTTGTCCATGTCCGGGGCGACCTGGAACATGCTGCTGGGCTTGTGGAGTCTCACCGTGGCGGCGGAGGGTTTCAGGTAGTGATCCAGCGCACGCTCGGCGGCGTCGTGGAGTTTTCTGGAATCGAGGGATTCGTAGGGGGAGGTTTCGGGGGGATTCGGTGTGGGTTTGATCATGATGAATTCTCAGTTGGTGAAGTGGAGCTACCTTCAATTGCCGCGACGCAATCTGAGGTGGCAGCTGTACGCGGGTTCGCGGACCGATAACTGAGGAATCGGCATACCCCCAAAGAAGGTATCCCGCGCACAGCCGCCATGACACAACCAACAGGCATCCGAGGTGCTGTCAGGTTGGCGATTATGCATCAGTTATCAGGCCGCGACGCCCGGCCGCTGAATTTCCAGCGACCACCAAAGCCTATCCACCCGACTTCCGAGGCACAACCGACGCATCCTGTCGGAAATCTCCCGCTCACAACGCGCTTCTGTAGGAGGAACACCTTCCTTTGTAGGAGTGAGCCTGCTCGCGATAGCGGTAAATCAGTCACCGAAAGTATTGACTGAAATACCGCTATCGCGAGCAGGCTCACTCCTACAGTGTTTGGGGTGAATTCAACATCGATGTGCACAAAAAAGGCGATGCCCCTCACGGAGCATCGCCTTCCTTTACCGCCGCTAAAACTTATTCCGGCAGTTTGTACGCAATCACGTAGTCACCCATCTTGGTGCCCAGCGAGCCGTGACCGCCAACAACCAGCAGCACGTATTGCTTGCCGTCCTTGCCGGTGTAGGTCATCGGGGTCGCTTGCCCGCCTGCAGGCAGACGCGATTTCCACAGTTCTTTACCGGTGTTCACGTCGTAGGCACGCAGGTACTGGTCGAGGGTGCCGCTGAGGAAGCCGACGCCGCCCGCAGTGACCATCGAGCCGCCCATGCTTGGCACGCCCAGGGTGAAGCCGATCGGGATCGGCGAGCTGTCGCGGCTGGTGCCGTTTTTGCGTTTCCACACGACTTTGCCAGTGGTCAGGTCGATACCGGCGACGTAGCCCCAGGCCGGGGCCTGGCACGGAACGCCCAGTGGCGACATGAACGGGTGCATGATCACCGCGTATGGCGCGCCGGTGTTTGGCTGCACGCCAGCGGTTTCGCTCTCGCGTTTGCTGCCGGCGGCGACTTTCTCGCGTGGCACCATTTTAGAAACGAAGGCCATGTAGTTCGGGCTGGTGAACAGCATCTGGCGAACCGGGTCGACCGAGACGCCGCCCCAGTTGAACACGCCGACGTTACCCGGGTAGATCAGGCTGCCCTGTTCCGACGGAGGCGTGTATTGGCCTTCGTAGCGCAGTTCCTTGAACTGGATGCGGCACAGCATCTGGTCGAACGGGCTGGCGCCCCACATGGCTTTTTCGGTCAGTTCCGGGGCCAGCAGGTTGAGGTCCGAACGGGCCTGGGTCGGTGCGGTGTGGTCGCCTTTCACGGCGCCTTGCGGAACCGGGATTTCCTTGATCGGGATGATCGGCGTGCCGTCACGACGGTCGAGGACGTACAGGCTGCCCTGTTTGGTCGGGGCGATCAGCGCCGGTTTCACGCCGTCGGCGGTTTTCATGTCGAGCAGGGTTGGCTGGCTGCCAACGTCCATGTCCCACAGGTCGTGGTGGGTGAACTGGTAGTTCCAGCGCACTTTACCGGTGGCCAGGTCGAGGGCGACGATGCCGGCGCTGAATTTCTCGGCGCCTGGAGTGCGGTCGGCGCCCCACTGGTCTGGAGTCTGGTTGCCCAGTGGCAGGTAAACCATGCCGAGTTTTTCGTCGACGCTGGCCAGCGACCACATGTTGGCCGAGTTGCGGCTGTAGGTTTCGCCCGGCGCCAATGGCTCGGTGGCGTCCGGCTTGTCGCTGTCCCAGTTCCACACCAAGTGACCGTCGCGCACGTCGAAGGCGCGGATTACGCCCGATGGCTCGTTGGTCGACTCGTTGTCGGTGACGTGACCGCCCATGATCACCAGATCACGGGTAATCGCCGCTGGCGAGGTGGAGTAGTAGCCACCGGCGGTGAACGGGCCGATGCCTTGGGTCAGGTCGACCACGCCGTTTTTGCCGAAGTCTTCGCAGATCTTGCCGGTGTCGGCGTTCAGGGCGATCAGGCGCGCATCGGCGGTTGGCAGGTACAGGCGACGCGGGCAAGCCTGAGCAACGGCTTTGCCAGCTTCGGAGATAACGGCCGAGGCAGCGTTCTCAGACTTGGCGTAAGCGGCTTCGTCGTAGTACGACACGCCACGGCAGGTCATGTGGGCGAAGCCCTTGAAGCCGACCGGGCTCTTGATCTGCGGGTCGAAGCGCCACAGTTCCTTGCCGGTGTCCGGATCCAGCGCCAGCACTTTGCTGTGCGCGGTGCAGGCATAGAGCATGCCGTTGGCTTTGAGCGGGGTGTTTTCGTTGGTCAGCTCGACCGGGTCATCTGCGGTTGGCAGGTCGCCGGTCTGGATGCGCCAGGCTTCTTGCAGCTTGCCGACGTTGGCCGGAGTGATCTGCTTCAGCGGCGAGTAGCGGTCACCGAATTCGGTGCGGCCATAGGCCTGCCAGTCGCCTTCAGGCATTTGCGGTGCGGTACTGGTCATGTCCGCGGTGTCGCGGCCCAGTTCGCCAAAGGTTTCGCCCGGGTGGGTGAACAGGCTGGCCAGGGCAGTCACACCGGCCAGCACCACGGCCACGGTCAGGCCACCCGTGCCCATCGGCGCCGGGCCATTGAGCAGCAGCGGACGACGGAACCACGGCAGCAACATCACGAGGCCGAGAACGAACCACAGGGCCAGACGCGGTACCAGTTGCCACCAGTCCAGACCGACTTCCCACAGGGCCCAGACCGTGCTGGCGAACAGCACGATGGCGTACAGGCCCAGCGCTGCACGACGACGCAGCAGCAACAGAATGCCGCTCAGCGCAATGCCGATACCGGCCAGCAGGTAGTACAGCGAGCCGCCGAGCATGCTCAGCTTGACTCCCCCGGCCAGCATGGCCAGGCCCATCAGTAGAAGCAGAATGCCGAGCAGGCTCGGTAGCAGACGGCCCCGACTCGAAGCACTTTCGGTGCTCATAGTGTGATTCTCCGTGACGTTTATGTAGTCCCGCGCTGTAGTCACTTTAGATGACGATTGGGCACAGGTATGGTTCAGATAAAAACTTGTCTGGCTAACGAATTTCATCAATCTCTGTGGGAGCGGGCTTGCTCGCGAAGGCGTCGTGTCAGTCGATGCATCCGTTTTGTGACACACCGCTTTCGCGAGCAAGCCCGCTCCCACATTTGGGATTTGCGCAGATCTTTAGAACGAGGACTGGATCTTGATCCCGCCGATCAGGGCGTCGTCGACGTCGTTCACGCCACCGGGATGGCGGATGTATTGCAGGTTCGGGCGCACGGTCAGCCAGTTGGCTAGGTGCACGCCGTAATAGAGCTCGGCGCTGTATTCGGTGTCCTGCGGCGGCAGGAAGGACGGGTCGTCGTAGTCGTAAACCGCCTGCGCCTGATTGCTCGCTTCGGCGTTCTTGCGGAAGGCCGGGTTGACGTGCACGCGGGCCAGGGCGAAACCGATGTCGTCCTTGGCGCGGGCATCGAACGGGCCTTTGTAGACCACGCCGGCCTGCACGTAGTTGTCGATCGCGTTGGTTTTCTTGTCGTGCATCGTCGCGTTGGCAAACACGCTCAAGCCGCGCGAGTGGTCGCTGGCGAGGCTGGTGACTTGCTGCTGCGCACCGAACCACACGCCGTGCTTGCTCGACGCGCTGCGGTAGGCTTCGCCGCTCAGTGCAGCAGGCTGGCCGTTCTGGTCTTTATAGACGTCAGAGGCCTTGGCGCTGCTGTAGTAGTAACCGGCACGGTATTCGCCCGGCAGGCCATTGAGCTTCGGCGTCCACACCAGCTCCACCGGCAGCACGGCGCCCTGGGTGCCGCTGCCGCTGAGTTTGAAGCCGTTACCGCGATCGAGGTTTGACGGGTTTTGCTCGTAGGCGCCGACCTGCGCGTACAGCTCTGGGGTCAGGTGATACTTGACCCGCAGCGCCCATTGGCTGACCGGCCAGTTGTACCAGATGCCGCCGACCCAGTTGCCGACCTGCGAGCCGCAGAACGCCAGGTTCTGGAAGTCGCACGGGAAGCTGTTGAAGTCTTCGCCTTCACCAAAGCGGCCGACCTTGATGTCGAGCTTCTGGTCGAAGAATTTTTGCTGGTACCACATCTGCGTCAGGCGCGTGGTCTGGCCACGGCCCCAGACTTCCTGGGCCGAAGTGAAGCCGCCCACGCGCGGATCGTTGATCCGGTCGTTGCTGATGTTGTTGCCACTGCGCTTGGTGATGGTCAGTTGAAATTCGGCATCGTCCCAGCCGAGGATTTTTTGCAGGTCCAGATGCGTGCCCACGCCGAACTGATCGCTGTAGCGCGCAGTGCGATCGTGGTCGTAGCCGCCGTGCAGATTGCTGCCCATTTCGCCGGTGTAATCGAGTTTGATGTCGTAGCCTTTTTCCGCCAGTTCGGTACGCGTGCCGTTCCAGTCACCGAGCATCCACGGTGAGTCGCTGTCGAAGGCGGGGGCTGCCTGGGCGTAGGTGGCGAAGCCGAGCGCGGTGCAGCCGCCGAGCAGGCGCAGGGCTGAGATAGCGCTGTCTCTGGAGAAGGAAAAATCAGGCATGGGTCAGTCTTTTTTTGGTGTTTTCCGGGGGTAAACCGAGCGCTTCAATTTGACGCAGGCAGTGAAGCGATTCAGCTGAAGGGCGGCAGGATAATGATCTGTAACAAAAAGACAAAGGGCTTTTGCAGACATGCAGCGTTTCTGATTCGGTAACAGTGCGGCAAACGGGCGCATTGTGGCGGTGGCCGCAGGCTGCGATCTTCTGCGGTTGGCCTACATTTGATGCAAGGCCTTCCACCTGACCGGCCCCTCGGCTAAGGTGCGCGGCTTGTGCATTTTCACTCCGTCCAAAGGCCTGGCATGAACGACCACACTCCCGATCCGCTGCATGGCGTAACCCTCGAACAGATCCTCAATGCGCTGGTGGCGCATTACGAGTGGTCGGGGTTGGCCGAGCGCATCGATATCCGTTGCTTCAAGAGCGATCCGAGCATCAAGTCGAGCCTGACCTTCCTGCGCAAAACCCCGTGGGCGCGGGAAAAGGTCGAGCGCTTGTACGTGAAGCTGATGCGCACCAAGCGCCCGGTCTGAGATGGACGCCGTTGCGCGGCGACGCCTGATCACTGTCATCGCCAGTCTCGGCTGGGCCGGGCTCAGTATTCAGCTGTATCTGATTTTCCTTGCGCGACTGAGTGTCGATGCCAGCCTGTTGGGGGGGCTGGTGAGTTTCTTCAGTTACTTCACGGTGCTGACCAACACCCTGGTGGCAACGGTGCTGACCTGCGCTGCCACCGGGCGTGAATCCGCCGCACAGCGCTGGTTTCTCCAGCCGTGGGTCAGCAGCGGGATTGCGGTCAGCATCGCGGTGGTCGGCTTGGCCTACAGCATTCTGCTGCGGCATTTGTGGCACCCGCAGGGCTGGCAGTTTGTTGCCGACGAATTACTGCATGACGTGATGCCGCTGCTGTTTCTTGGCTATTGGTGGTGCTGCGTGCCCAAAGGGACGTTACGCCTGTGGCACCTGCCGCTGTGGCTGATTTACCCGTTGGTATATTTCATTTACGCGTTGCTGCGCGGGCATCTGCTTGGCGCGTATGCGTATCCGTTCATCGATGTGGCGCTGCTGGGTTATGCACAGGTGTTCATCAATGCCGGGGGGATATTGGTGGGGTTTGTGCTGATTGGCTTGCTGGTGATCGGGATCGACCGCTGGCAGTCAGGACGAAGTTAAAAGGTCAATGTGGGAGCGGGCTTGCTCGCGAAGGCGTCAGGTCTGTCAACATCATGGTTGAATGATCGATCGCATTCGCGAGCAAGCCCGCTCCCACAAGGGCAAATCACTCTTCTGCGGAACCTTCGGCGCGCCAGTAGCCGACGGCTTTGACGAACTGCTCATTGAGCCCATGCTCATCCAGCAACACCCGGCGAATCTGTCGCGAGACCTTGGTCTCGGTCGCCACCCATGCATACAGATTACCCTTGGGCACCTGCAACTGTTTGACCGTGGTCAGCAGGTTGTCCTTGCTGCCCTCGCGCAGTACCCAGATCACATTGACCTGCGCTGCACTTTCCAGCACCTGTTGCTCGGCACCGTTTTCCACTTCGATGACCACCAGCGCCTTGCGATTGGCCGCCAGACCTTCGAGGCGGCGGGCGATGGCGGGGAGGGCGGTTTCGTCGCCGATCAGCAGGTAGCTGTCGAAGATGTCCGGCACGATCATCGAGCCGCGTGGCCCACCGATGTGCAGGAATTGCCCCGGCGTGGCTTGTTCGGCCCAGGTCGAGGCAGGGCCGTCGCCATGCAGGACAAAGTCGATGTCCAGCTCGAGTTTTTCCAGGTCATAGCGGCGCGGGGTGTAGTCGCGCATCTCGGGCAGCGGGCCGTTGTCCTTGCCGGCGCCGAGCACCATGGTCTCCAGCGCTGCAGCCTGTTCGGCGTTCTGCGGGAACAGCAGTTTGACGTGATCGTCAGTGCCCAGGCTGATGAACCCGGCCAGCTCCGGCCCGCCGAGGGTGATGCGGCGCATGCGCGGGGTCAGGTCGACCACGCGCAGGACTTCGAGTTTGCGGCGTTTGATTTCGTGCATCACACGGTGAATGGTTTGGGTATCGACTGCAGTCATTCGGCTTTCTCCGGGGCAGTTTGAACGGCAGGGCCGTCGACGATGGCTTTGGCGGTGTCGTTGAGCAGCGTGGCAACCCGTTGAATTTCTTCCGCGCTCCAGCGTCCGTGGTGCAGTTGCAAGGCGTGACGCAGGTTGTGCACCGCCTCGTGGATTTCCGGCGGCCGGTCATGGCCGCGCAACGAGCGTTTGCTGACGTCGATGCGCATGCGCACGCCATCCAGCGCTACCGCTTGCTCGCTTAGGGACAAACGACCGGCGTCGGTCACGCTGTAGCGTTTTTTGCCGGCCTCGGCGTCGCCGCTGATCAAGTCGCTTTCTTCAAGAAAGGTCAGGGTCGGGTAGATCACCCCGGGGCTTGGGCTGTAGGCGCCGTCGAACATGCCTTCGATCTGGCGGATCAGGTCATAGCCGTGGCACGGCTGCTCGGCGATCAGCGCCAGCAGCAACAATTTCAAATCACCGGGGGCGAACACCCGTGGGCCGCGTCCGCCGCGTTCACGCCCGGGGCGTTTTTCGAAGCCGTCACGGCCGTCGCCGTGTTCGCGGTGATGATGGGGGGAATGATGGTCTCTCATTTTCCTGCTCTCTCGTCGTGTTTAGATACAACTTAAGATATATCTTTGCGCGCTGACAAGGGCTCCTGACCAACGGCGCACACCTGACCGATCGAATCTGCGGTCGAAAAAACCGGAAAATGATCAAGAAAACGCAGTATTAAATCCCCTGGCAAAGGCGCAGATTAGTGCAGATTCTCTAATATTCCGTTTCGCCCTTTATTTCCGGGAAAGTGTGGTACATGTCTTACGGAAGTTGCTGTGAAGTTGTGGCGCGTGCAGTCATTAGGCTGGCGCGCTGTAGTCTGTATCTTACAGTTGGACTGGAACTTTCCTGAATTTCGCGGTTTTTTCTTTCTCATCTAATGGCGTCCAGGCTACAAGGTCGCAGGACGTTGCCTGCTTACTTTAAAGATAAATTGGTTGAACATTCTTCGGCGTTGAAAGTTAACGGTGAGCACTGACTGCTCGTGACTGTTCTGTTCGCCTTGACTGCTCGACGACTCAACTAATTTATATAAGACAGGTATTCAATGATGCTCAAGAAACTCGCCTTTGCCGCCCCTCTGACTGTCCTGGCCATGAGCGCTTCGATGGCGTTTGCCGCCACTGAAGCCAAGCACTCCATCAGTCTCGTGGCGCACGTGCCGGCTGACGACTTCTATGCGGTGCCGGTGGATGCCGATCTGGTCAACAAGGATCAGGACATGAGCTACAACCCGGCCACCAATTCGATGCGCGAAGTCAACGGGCACTTCGACGTGCTGCACACTGCCGGCAAGGTTCATGCACGTCTGGAAGGGGTGCCGAAGCTGATTGGCGGTAGCAACACCATCGATTTGAAAGTCGAACTCAACGGCAAGACGCTGACCACCACCTCGCAGGAAGTAGTGGGTGATACCGAGTCCAATACGCGTTATCGCGCGCCCTTCAAGATCAGCGCTACCGGTGCCAAACCGGCCGCTGGCGACTACACCGGTGTGGTCATGCTGGTCGTCGAACCTTCGGTTTGATTCATAACGGCAATACCTGACGTTACTTGTCCAGTAACGTAACCGGCCGGCAACTTTGAAGTTGCCCGGCCGGGCTTTTACTTCCGGTAATCAGAGTATTAATCCATGTATCCGATGACGCCCATCGCGGCTGCGCTTGCGTTGCTTTTGAGCAGCAGCGTACTGGCGGCGCCGCCTCCAGTCGATAATACCCCGCGAAGTTTGCTGGCTCAGGCGAAAGGTCTTCCGGCGGACTTTGAAGAGCATTTCTTTGATGTGCCTTTGGCGGTTCGTGTCGAACTTGATCAACAACCGCTGGGCGAGGCAATGATTATATTGTCGCGCGATGATCGCATTACCTTGCTCGACTTCACCGACACCAGTGACAGCCGTATCAGCGCCGTCGAGCGCGAAACCTGGGCCAGTCTCCTCAAATCCGGCGTAGCGCTTGGCAGCTGCAGCGGGCAATGCCCCGAGCAACTGCTGGCGGTGCATTACAACCTGGAAAACTCACTGCTCTCGATCGCCACCGAAAATGCCGAGCGCGATCTGCAGACGCAACGCTTCCATGAGCAGCCCGAGGGTGGCAGCAGCGGTCTGATGCTGCGCAATCAACTGAACCTCAATGGCGGCCAGAATCAGGATCTGGGCGGACGTTTCGGTCTGGAAGCCAGTGCCAGTCTCGGCAACTGGAGCCAGGCCTTCAATATGCAACTGGCGCGCCTCGGCGGGCCGGACACCAAGACCTATCATGCGGTACACGAGCTTTACACCCAGCGCGAACTGCAGGGCAGTTTTTTCCGCCTGGGCTATTTCACCCCCAATTCCGAAGGCCTGACCCGCCAACCCCGGTCGTTCGGCACCAGCCCCGATACGGCGGTGGGCGTGATGTATGGCAGCTCCGACAGCCTGGCGGTCGACAGCCCGCGGCCCAGCGTCTACCCGATTTTCGTCACGGCCAATCGCCAGGCGTCGGTGGAGATCTATCGCGATGGCCTGTTGATCAACACGCAAGCCGTGCCGGCCGGTTTACAGACGCTGGACACCCGGCCCTTGCCCGGTGGCATCTACGAAGTCGAAGTGCGCCTGATCGAGGATGGCCAGACCACCGCGACCACTCAGGAGCTGGTCTACAAACCGGTGAACTGGCAAAACCTCGACCAGCGCTGGCGCTACAACGTGTTCGCCGGGCAGGAAAGCAAACTGCTGAGCAATTGGGAAGAACAGCAAAGCGGTGATCTCACCGCCGGCGCCGCCCTCAACTACCTGCTGCACCCGCGGGTGATCCTCGGCCTGTCGGCGCGTCAGGTACGCGATACCTTGCAGTACGGCACTTCGATCGACTGGAGCCTGGCCGACAGCATCAGCCTCTTCGCCAACCTCTATCAGACCGAAGACCACGGCACCGGCGCCGATGTGCAGGGCCTATACAACTATGGCGCCGGCAGCCTGGTGGTCAGCCACAACCGCAGTTGGCTCGACACCCGCAACACTTACGACACGCTGCCCGACGGCACTCGCGTACGGCAGCGCAATGTGTTCACCGGCGAAACCAGCAACTCGTCGCTGGCGCTCAACCATCGCATCAGCCGCAAGAGTTCTTTGAGTGCGCGGGTTTCGCACAGCACAGGCAACGTCGAAGGCGTGGGCATGGACCTGGGCTGGACGCAACGCACCGAGCTGTTTGGCAGCGATGCCAACTGGCGCTTGTCGCTGTTCGACCGGCCGGGCAGTTACAGCAGTGGCGAGGCGCGTAATCGCGGGATCGACCTGAGCATCAACATGGCGCTGGGCGGCCCGGGCCAGCAGATTTCCGGCAGCATCGGCAGCCGCACCGCCCGCGATGGCGGGCGCGACAACAATGGCTCGATCGGCTACCGCAAGGATCTGCAGGATCACATTCTGCAAAGCGTTTCGGTCACGGCGCTGACCGACACCTACGGCGTCGGTCTTTCGAGCCTGGCCAACTTTCGTACCGACTGGGTCAATGGCGACGGCTTCGTGCAGCGCTCGTCCTACAACGGCAACTTCACCGGTGGCGTGAACCTCGACAGCAGCGTGATCGTCGGCGGTCAGCAACTGCTCATGACCAGCCAGCATCAGGGCCGTGGCGCCGGGATGATCGTCGATGTCGAGTCGGATATCGCCGGCATCGCCCTGCGCGCCGACGACCTCAGCGGTGGCAGTTCAGCGCTGCGGCCGGGGCGCAATTTCATCCCGCTCACGGCGTACCGCAACAGCTCGGTGGGCTTCGATTTCGTAGGCAATCACGTTCCGGCCGCCAGCATCGAACCGTCCCGTACCCGCTACCACCTGAACAAGGGCGGTGTGGAGTACCGCAAGGTGCGGGTGATGAAAACCGTCACCGTACTCGGACGCCTGCTCGACCCGCAGGGCCAGCCGCTCAAGGGCCATCACGTGATCAATCACGCCAGCCGCGGGGTCAGCGAAGTCGACGGGTTTTTCTCGATGGAAATGCACGCCGGCTCACCGACCCTCGAAGTGCGCTACGCCGATCAACTGCTGTGCCAGTTCCGGCTCGATATCGACAACCACCGCCGCGAAAACAACGTGCTGATGATCGGCGATTTGCGCTGCTCGCCGGACACATTGGCCGACGTCACCCATAAGGCCCACACCGCGGGTTGATAAGGCCTGTTTCAGGAGATTTGCAGACATGAACGTCTCACCCTTGGCTACATACCTGCGTTGCGGGCTGGCCGCTGTTGTGCTGGTCGCCGGCACGGTATCTGCGGCTCACGCCGAACAGGTGTCGATCACCGCCGAGTTCAAGCCGGACTCGTCTTATCCGCACCGCAACAAGTTCCAGAACACCACGCCCTCCAGTGGTTACTGCACCTACGATCCGGCGCAGTGCGAGCAGCACGAAATATTCAGCTTGCAGGTGCCGATTCAGTTCAACGCTCGTGCGCCGATTGCGGCGAATCACCCTTCGCCGCGGCAAGGGGCAACGTTTCAGGTACCCGTGCAGTGGCGTGAGCTGACGGTCTATCACGAGACCACCCGCGAGCCAAAAATCGTCAAGGTGCGGATCGTCGGTATCGGTTCGCGTTATGTGACCGACAAGGTGATGAAACTGGTGGAGGGCGCCGAAGACGATCGCAGCGCCCACAACCTGTTGTGGGGCTTGAGTTGGGTCTATGCACCCGAACCCTGTCAGTACAGCGGTGTGGGTTGGTATTCCCCCGATTCATACTCGTTTTTCTGGAAAACGCCAGCGGCCGCTGCCTGCACCAAACAGGCGAAGTTTGATGTGCCGTGGTTGCGTCTTGAGCACCTCGATTTTGCCTATGAACTGGTCACCCCCGACCCGCTGGGCATGTCGTCGGGTGACTACAGCGGTTCGCTGACCTACCGCGTCGGACCGAATGCGGATTTCGATTTTGGCGATGTGATGTTGCCGTCTAGTTCGTCTCTGACCTTGAATTTCAATCTGAATGTGCAGCACACCCTCAAGGTTGAAATTCCTCCCGGTGGTGAAAAGATCCGCATGGTCCCCGTCGGTGGCTGGCAGAGCTGGCTGCAGGCCGGACGGCGGCCGGTCGGGCTGTTCCGCGACCAGACCTTCAACATCTCGGCGTCATCGCGTTTCAAGATGTCGATAGGCTGCGGCCCAGGATTGAATGGCGAATGCGCGTTGGAGGACCGTGAAGCTAACCGTCGAGTGGAGCTGTTCGTCAGCGTCAGCCTGCCCAACGGGATAACCGACCTTGCCGGCCAGCCTGTGAGGCGCTTGCGACTGAGGCCAGGACCAGGGAATGAGCAGTATTTCAAACCGGGTTTCTACGTGGATCGAACGCCGGGAACCCTGCACTTCGAAGTTCCGCCATATTCGATGGCCGGGATGCTGCAACCCGGTGCGGGAGGCTCGTATTCCGGCATCGTCATTGTGATCTGGGACTCGGATATCTGATGGGCTGCGTATCGATGAGTCGACTCGGCATTGTGTTCAACGACCAAGGAATCAAGGTGATGAAGCGTCTGGTGTTAGCAATGGTTTTGAGCGGGCTGCCCTTTGCCCTGCAGGCCGGCCCGCAGATCAATGTCGGGACGGTCTACGACTACCTCGACGGTGACAAGAGCACGTACCTGAAACGGGTATTCAACAGCGGCGACAGCACCGCATTCGTCAAGGTCAACATCCTCGAAATCCTCTACGACGCCGACGGCACCTCGCGGGAAATCGAGGTCAAGAGCCAGGCCGACATGAGCAGTCGAGACGGCCTGATGGCCAGCCCCGCGCGACTGATCGTGCCGGCCAACGGCATGCAGGGTACGCGTCTGTTGATGATGGGCGAGCGTGACCGCGAGCGCTATTTCCGCGTGCGGTTCATTCCGGTGGTGCCGGAAAAGGAAGACGAATTCGCCGTGTCCGCCGAAGAGCGTGAGCAATACAAAACCACGCTGTCGGCCGGGGTCAACGTCATGACCGGTTTCGGTACGGTGTTCTTTGTGCGCCCGAAAAGCAGTCACTTCGACAGCGTGATTGAAGACACCCCGGCCACGTATCGAGTGCGCAATAACGGCAACACCGTGGTGCTGATCGACGAGTTCCGCAATTGTGCGCTGAAAGACGAAACCGCCTGCCAGCCAACCACCAAACACCACATCCGCGCAGGCAACAGTTTCGAGTTCGACAAGCAGGCCGGACGTGAATACCGCTTCAATCTGGTGGAAGGCGACAGCAAGAAGTCCCTGCGCGTAGCCGGCCAATCATCAGGGGGGGCCTGAAATGATCAAGCCATCGTTGATGATCCTGTGCGCGGGCGTGCTGACCCTGTTCAGCGCAGAATCGTTTACGGCACGCGAAGAGCACCGGTTCGAGGTGTCGGTGGATATTCCGACGCTGGGGTTTTATGTGATACCGGCCGAAACGGACTGGATTCATCGTGCGCAGATTCTGCCGTGGAATATCAGCACCAAGAGCCTCGGCGGATTGCGCAAACACTTCGACCTCAGGCACGACACCAGTGCCATCGAGGCCCGCCTGGAGAACGCAGCGTTTCTGTCCAATGGTCGCGAGGAGCAGAACATTTATCTGCGCGTCAGTTTCGCCGATACCGTGCTGACTCACGAGACGCCGCGTCAGGTGGTTTCTGCAGAGCAGGCCAGGGCCGGCGGGCGTTACGCGCTGGAGATCCAGCCGATCACGCCTGCCGGCGGCTACAAACCGGGGAATTACTATGGCAACGTGCACCTGATCTTCAATGCGGCGGCGCCCTGAGGTTGCCCGGTCTGCCCGATGTGCAACGGGCAGACCGGCGCACCGTTATCAAAGCCCGGCGCGGGTCAGGGCTTCACGGGTCAGGCGACGCGCGAGCTCTTTTTCGTCATCCGCCAGATCGACCAGCAGCCGCTCGAACAGCGTGTCGCTGATCGGTTCTTCATTGAACACCACGGTTGCCGGCGCCGGCAGATCGTTCATCAACGTCTTGAGCTGTTCGCGCAAGGCTGCGCGTTCCTCGGCCACGGTCGATTGCACCCACTGGCGCTGGATTTCGCGCAGCGATTCAAGGGCTTCGTAGCGGTGCTGGAACAGACGCTTGTTGCTTTCCAGGCGCACGGGATAGCGCTCGATCAGATACTCTTTCCAGAAGTCGAGCTCAAGCATCTGGTTGACCAGGCCATCGCCTTCTCCCAGCGCCAGTACCGTGTCGCAGGCCTGATCGATCATCGCGTCAGTGACGCCGGACACCGGCCGGTACAGCATGCCCTCGGACTGCCAGGGCAAGCCGAGACGTTTGGCCAGGCCGGTCTGGTAGGCCAGATAAACCTCCACGTCGTCGGGGTTGCCGCCACGGCTGGCGACATCGGCCCGGGCGATTTCGTTGACTTGTTCCAGGCGCGCCGCGCCTTTGGCCAGCGTCACCAGTTTCAGTTCCAGTTCCTTCGGCTCGACCGAATAGGCATGCGCCTCATAAGCCAGCACGTTCACCCCCATGTGGTTGAACAGCTGCGCACCGGCATCGGCGCAATCCACGGGCGCCACCACCATGGTGAAGAGTTTTTCGCGCAAGCGACTGTCGACGTGCACGGCGTCGAGCATGCGCCAGACGCGTTGCATCAACTGCTCGCGCGCCGTTCCGCCAGCGCGGAAATCGGCAAACTCACGCACGCTGAGCAACGTCGCCATGAACGGTGCGGCCATGGGATCTTCCACCAGCTCTGTCCACGGTGTTTCGCGATCAATGCCCCAGCCCGGCACGTCGGACCAGTAGTCGGCGCCGTAGTTGGAAATGATCGAGGTACCCGGGATGGCGACCGGCATGATCGGCTCCGGTGGCAGTGCCATCGAACGGCGACTGTCCTGGTAACGCAACTGGTTGAGATCAGACAGGGCGGCGACGTCCAGACGCGTGCGCGCCACCAGCCATTGCGCATCGGAACCACTCGGCACGTCGGGGATTACCGTCAGCGGGTTGCCGCGCAGATCGAGCAGCAAACCGCGTGGCCGTGGCTTGGCCAGAATGCCGCCCGGCCAGGTGGTCAGGCCGGTGTTCTTCAGCGCCACCACCTTCAAGCGCGGCATGCGCGACAGATCAGGCGACAGCCCCAGCGGGTTGTCGTCCATTCTCAGCACCTCGAGGTAGGTCAGGCTGCCCAGCCGTTCGACGGCGGAGCGGTCCAGCACAATGTGGTTGTTGTTCAGGCGCAGACGTTCGAGGCGGCGCATCGTAGTCCCGATGCGGTCCGGCAAACGCGTCAGCTCGCAGTATTTGGCGCTCAGCTCGACCACGTTCGGAAAATCCTTGAGCAGGCCGTTGGCGTCGGGGGAAAAACGCGCGTTGTCGAGGTTGAGCAGCGTGACCTTGTCGAGAAACTTCTTCAGCGGCGGACGTTTCGCCCACCAGGTTTCCAGATTCGTGGACAGCAGTTCCCGCGACAGATCCAGTGCATAGGCCGACGGGTCGGCGCGGTTGCCCAGGTGCGCGTTCCTGCGTTCGAAGCAGTCCAGCAGACTTTCGTAGATATGCAGCCCGCCACCGTCACGGAAGCCCTGACTGCCCGGCCCCCAGGTCTGCGGTTGCTGATAGCGCCAGCGATGGACGATGACCCGCAGTTCATCGAGTTCGTTTTCGTGCTCCTCGATGGCCTTGAGCGGCTCGCCGCGTTCGGTCAGGGCACTGGCAAACGCTTCGACCTCGCTCGGGCTGAAATGCGGATGCAGATCCTGGATGCGTTGCTCCAGCGTGGCGGCATTGCGGCTCAGGCCCGGGCCGCGTACCAGAAACAGGGTGTTGTATTCAGCGATCGGGCGGATCGGCGGGCTGGCGAGTAGCGTGCGCCGCTCGCTGGGGGCCTGGGTTCTGGCGATGATCCACTGCTTGAACGGTTCGATGTCGTCGGTTCGATACCCGAGGGCACTGCGGCCATCGTGATTGATCGCCTGCAGGATTGCCTCGTACAAGCCACTGGCGGGGTGGATCGGCAGGTCCGCGCCATCGCGCACTTGATAGCGATCGGCAGCGACCCGCACCAGCACCCGCACGCGCTCGGCGACCGGTGCTCCGGCCTCGCAACGCAACTCGCCGTCGAACGTGCCTTCACGGATTTCGATCCGCAGCGCACCGAAGGTATCGCTGTAATGCCGCAGCGCGCCGAGGATCAGCCGTTCGCTGTCGATGTTGCTCAGGGCCTCCTGCTGCAAACCCTGGGCGGCGCGCACGGACTGCAATTCAAACTGCACCTCGCGGGCGCTCGTGCGCAAACGCAAGGGCAGACGGCGTTGCGTCGTGGCTTGCTGCTGTTCCATCGGCCGGGCATGGGACACCACCCGTTCGGCGAGAACCGGCGTCAACTGTGGACAATCCACGAGCACCTGGCTGGCCGCCGGCGACAGTGGCGCGTCGGGCTGCACCGCGCGCGCCGGGCCGAGACGCTCCAGTGTGTCGCTGAGCAACGGTGGCGGCGGGGTGTTGTCAACATGTATGCGACGCAGCATGTCCTCGTCGGTGCCGGTCAGCAGGCGCATGTGCTCCAGTTGCGCGTCGCTGAAACCATCGGTGCGATGACCGATGCGCCGCATCAGTTTTTGCCCGTCCCACAGACGCGGGTTTTCCGTTTCACAGACCCAGGCCCCGTCTGCGTTGTGCGCAAGTGTCGGCGCGTAGGCCCGGGGACGTCGCGGATGGCGCAGGCGGTGTTTCCCGGAAACCGGATCCTTGGTCACCTCGAACAGGTGTTGATCCAGGCGCAGCAGCTGTTTGTCCCCCAGCGTATGAACGCCGTGCGCATCGGGGCGGGCCGGGCTCGGCAGGGTCTGTTCCGGCAGACGATAGGGCGCCAGATCCGGATTCCACAGGCGGGTCTGGCCATCGGCCAACTGCACCGGTTTCAGGCCTTCGACAAACGACGACAGCTTGACCCGTGCGACACGTCCCAGGCTGGCGCCAGCGGCGAAGGCACCGAGCTGGACGATGCTTTGCAGCACGCCGATGGCTTGCTCACCCGCTTCGGCCAGGTGCCCTTCGGCCATGTCGACGATGCCTTCAAAGACGCCATCGAGCAGTTGATACGTGGTGTACGCCAGCATCAACTCGCCGAGCCCCGGCACCAGCGGGGTCACCACCAGCAGCGCCACGTTGAAGATATCCGAGAGGATTTTCCCCAGGTTGTCCCACCAGGCCCAGCGGGCCATGCGGTCGGCATACTCGGTGGAAATGGCGATCTCCCGCGCGTCATTGAAAATCTTGTTGAGCTTCTGCTGATGGAAGTAAGCCCAGAGACTGCCGGTGTAACGGGTATCGCGGTCGTCCTGGATTTTCGTCAGACGAAAGCGCAGGTCGGGGTGATCCACAGGCGTTTCGCGCCAACTGGGCAGGTGGGTTCCCGGCGGTACGGCGTGCCATTTCACGGTGCTCAGGCGGGCGTTCAAGCCTGCAAAAAAATGCCCGCGTTGCTGATGGTTGACGAACTGGCTGAAAAACCGCTGATAGCTGCCGGCGGAGTCGCGGTCGCGCAGTTGCCGCGTCAGTTCCGCCATGAAGTCCAGCGCCGAGGCGTATTGTCTGAGCGGATGCTCCGGGTCATGGGGCACATAGGCAATCACCGGAACCGGGGCATTGGCGGAGTCCACGTCAGGGGCGATGAGGGTGATGCCGGTCAGCGCCGTATCCATCATGGCGAGGTTGTAGTAGTTGATGGCTCGCCCGCGCCAGCGCAGGTTGCGCCGGTCATCGAGCATGCCCTGGATGACCTCGTAGGCATCGCGGTCAATGTCCTTTTTCGCCAGGGCCAACTGGGCACAGACGCTCAATGTACTTTTCTGACTGAAGATGACCCGGTACTGCAAAACCTGGCGGGCCACGCGGTTGCCCGAGCGCAGAAAATCGTTCAAATGCTGCTCGTATCGGGCGCCGATATTCAGCTCGCGGCACAGTGACTTGAACTGCTCGATACTCAGTTTGTGCTTGAGCGGCCTGACCGTGAAGTGGCCGTTGGCATCGGGGCGGGTGATGAACTCCGAGTCCGGACTGAACGCTTCATCACGGGAAAAATTATGCAATGCAGCGTCGAGCAGCGAGACGGTGCGGCTGGTGGTTGCGCCGGCAAAGTCATGGGTCCACCACGCGCTGTTGACGGGTGCGTACAGACGCAGCCAGGTGTTCTCGACATCGTCCTCGACGCCGAAGCGCTGGTGCAGTGCCTGCTGTAATAACGGTTTGGCGAAGGCGTAGACGTCTTGCAGACTGCTCAAGGCCTTGTCCACATCGTTTTGTGCTTTCCAGGCATTTTGCATCTGCTGTTGCAGACGCAGATGTTCGGCGTCCGATACCTCTTGATACCAGGCCGGCAGCTTCAGTCGGTGCAGCTGCAATTCATTGACCCGCTTGGCTGAGCTTGCGCGCAGCCAGGCCGGGATGGCTTTTTCGATCGTCTGATAATGAACACTGACATCCGGTGAGACGAGGTGCGCCGTGCGTGGCGGTTGCCCCTGCGGGGAAAGGGTGGGCATTGCTGGATCGTCCTTGATCAAAAATGGAGCGATCAGCCTAGGCAAGGACAGTGGGTGAAAAAAGCGCAAATACCCGGTTGAAACCGCCGGGGTTGCGCATGGAGGCTTCGAAAAACAGAGAGTGAAAAATACACAGTTACCACCACGTCACATTGCTTTCGTGGCTTAGCGGGCGGCGGTGACCTCCGGCGCCTGGCACATCGTGTGCGTACCCGGTTGCAGGTACGGCGAGAGGATCGGCGCCATGCCCTTGAGCACTTGCACCGGCAGCGCCGAGGTGAACTTGAAATTCTCCGCCGAGCGTCCGGGGACGAACGCGGTGAGCGTGCCGAAGTGGTTGTTGCCGATGTAGAACACGAAGGTCGCGGTACGGTTGATCGACTTCGAACTGAGGATCCGCCCGCCGGAGCCGATGGCTTCGATGCGGTTGTCGCCGGTGCCGGTCTTGCCGCCCATGACCAGCGGGGTGCCGTCGGCGATTTTGAAACTGCCGGAAACCCGTTTCGCTGTGCCCGAGTCCACCACTTGCGAAAGGGCTTCGCGCAATGCCGTGGCGACCTCCGATGGCATCACCCGTTTGCCCACATGCGGGTCGTTGGTCAGGCGCGTTTCATAGGGAGTACCCGCGGCAAAGTGCAGGCTGTCGATGCGCAGGGTTGGCATGCGCACGCCATCGTTGAGGATGGTGCCGATCAGCTCCGCCAGTGCCGCCGGGCGGTCGCCGGAACTGCCGATGGCGGTGGCCAGTGACGGTACCAGGTGATCGAACGGATAGCCGACTTTCTGCCAGCGCTGGTGAATTTCCAGGAACGCCTCGATCTCCAGCATGGTGCGGATGCGGCTGTCACGGGCGCCCTTGTGTTTGCTTTTGAACAGCCAGCTGTAGACCTCCTGACGCTCGAACTGGCTGGCCTTTACCACCTGACTGAAGGTGGCGTCCGGGTTGTGCAGCAGGTAGCCCATCAGCCACAGGTCCAGCGGGTGAACCTTGGCAATGAAGCCCTGATCCGGCAGATCGTAGGTACCCGGGCCGTAAGCGTCGTACAGCCGGATCAGACGGTCGTCGGTGAGTTTCTCGTTGAGCTTGGCGCCTTTGAGGTGCGCGCGCACGAAGCTGTTGAAATCTTCCTGACTGGCATCGGGCAGCAGATAACGGTGCACGGCGGCCATGCGGATCGGCGTTGGGCGCATGCTGTCGAGGAAGGTGTCGAGGCGCGCCTGGGTGTCCTTGTTCCTGTACTTCTTCCAGAACTTGAGCAGAAACGAAGTGCCCTCGCGATCGGCAAAACTGGCGAGGTATTCCTGACGTCGCGGGTCACGGTCGTCCTTGAGCAACTCGGCGCTGCTGTTGGGGCCGGAGTAGGTGACGTAACGCACCACATCGCGCATCAGGCGAATGAACGGCAGGTTGATCGACTCGCGCAACGCATCGCGCAGGGTCGGCAGGCGGCCGTTGTCTTCCTTGCGGAAGTTGTTGAACACGTGCAGGCCGCCACCGGTGAAAAACGCCTCGCCGGGGCTGGCCGAGTACTTGCGGTCGAGCGCGGCGCCGAGCATTTTCGACAGATCGTGATCCTTGTTCTGGATCAGGTAATCGATCACCCATTGGCTCAAGCGATCCTGATCCGGCACTTCGATTTTCTTCAGTTCCGGCACGCTCATGGCGCCGTACTTGTCGTGCAGTTCAGAGATGATCTGCAGATAAGTGGTGAGCACGCGCATCTTCGCCGTCGAACCGAGTTCCAGTTTGCTGCCTTCATTGATGTCGAACGGCTGGTCGGTGCTGTCGGTCTGCACGCGTACGCGCGAGCCGTCCGGGGTCAGTTCGAACAGGGTGAAGCTGTAGCGCACCTGGGTGGTGCTGGTGGGGGTGAGCAGGCGTTCGCCGATCAAACCGATCTGCCCGGCAAACGTGGGGTCGGCGAGTTTTTTCAGGTAGTCGGTGGCCTGGGTCTGCAATTCGCCCTGCAAGGTGCTGGTGGCCGACAGGTCGAGGCGATCGAGGTCATACAGCGGACGGTTGAGCATACTCGCCAGACGGCTGCGGGCGACGCTGATGCCCTTGTTGGTTTCGATCGGCTGGATGGTCGGCTGGGTCTGCCAGTCGCGGTAGGTGACCTTGCTCGCCAGTGCGGCATCGGCCAGCGCGGCGTCGATCACGCCGTTCTGCTTGAGCAGGCGCAAGTGGCTGTCGGTGAGGTTGGCGAGTTCTTCACGGCCCTTGTTCAGGTAATGCGAAGGGCGACGCTGGGCGATCATCAGCGAGAGCATTTCGCGCAGGGCCAGACCTTTGTCGGCCATGGCTTGCGGATCAGTGGCCGGGCTGTTCAGCTGTGCATTGGCCTGGTTGAAATCGCTGCCGTACCAGACCCGCAAACCTTCGGCCATGCCGTGTACTTCGCCATGCCCCGGCACGGCGGAGAGGGGCACGCTGTTGAGGTAGTCGCGGATGATGTTCTGCCGCGCGCCGAGGGTTTCCGGCCCCGGCTGATAGGCGCGCACGCTGGCGGAAATCATCTGACGGATCTTCTCGGCGCCGGACACCGTCAGTCCATCGGGCGAGTGCCGGTACTTTTCCAGTTGCGTCGCCAGGGTGCTGCCCCCCGCCGATTGCCCCGGCAGGCTCAACAACTTCGCCACCTGCGACCAGGCGGCCATGCCGAAGCGCGGCCAGTCCACCGCCGGGTTGGCCAGCGGTTGTCTGGGGTCGAGCAGAAAGCGGTTTTCAATGAACAGCAGACTGCTGACCACCACCGGCGGAATCGCCGCGAAACTCGAATACAGCTGCTGCGGGTACTTGTACTGATACAACGGCGCAGCGCGGCAATCGGTAATCGACAGCCCGGCCTGGATTTTTTCCGAATAGGGCACGAACAGGCCCTTGTCGGTGTAGCTCAGCAGCGCGGGCGAAAACCGCGACTGCTCGGTGATCACGTAATTGCGCTTGAGCAGACGCGGCA
The DNA here is from genome assembly GCF_058798255.1 of Pseudomonas sp. GW823-FHT01D03. Lineage (NCBI taxonomy): Bacteria > Pseudomonadati > Pseudomonadota > Gammaproteobacteria > Pseudomonadales > Pseudomonadaceae > Pseudomonas > Pseudomonas sp. GW823-FHT01D03. Next base: position 4,892,033 of record NZ_JBXAKK010000001.1, on the reverse strand, counting down.
GGAATTCGTCGAGGGAGCTGTAGCCCAGACGCAAATCGAACGGCCCATTGCCCGGATAGCGGATCGCTTCGCTGGGGCCGGGTTCCAACTGATATTTGAGCGAGGCGGCGTATTGGCTGAGCTCACGGGACTGGAAACGCGAGGTGCGCATTTCCTTGCTCGCGGCCAGACCCACCACGATGGCGATAATCAGCAGCAACAACCAGAACGCCTTCCAGCCATGTCGGCTGCGGCGTTTTTGGGGGGGAACAGGCGCTTCATCCACACGTTCAGTCGGAACCACGGCTTTACTCGAATCGGTTTGCCACAAAGCGCCCATAGTCGATTGATCCATTCACGCAGATTGATCGGACTTGACTGAAGCTTAGACGGTGGTTGGTGATGGGGGAAAAAAAGTACGGGGTTTGAGTGGGGGTGGTTTCTGAAGAAAACTGCACCTGTGGCGAGGGAGCTTGCTCCCGCTGGGTTGCGTAGCAGCCCCAATCCCCCTAATCGCGATCTGTCTGAAACACCGCGTGCGCGGGTAATACGACGGCCGCGCCGCCGAGCGGGAGCAAGCTCCCTCGCCACAGGGGGGGTGGGAGCTTTAGAGCCAGCAGGCATCCCAGAGTGGGTAGTCACCAATTTTTTCTACCAGGCCGGCCCGTAGAGGATTGGCGATGATGTAACGGGCGAACGGTTTCAAGTCCTCACCATCACGGATGGCGCGGTCGTGATAGCCGGTTTGCCAAAACGCGCCTTTTCGGTTCAGGGCACGGTTGATCGACAATGTGCTTCGGGATTTCACCGCTTGCATCAGACGTTCAATATGTATTTCTTCCAGCTGGACCAACCAGTGAAGGTGATCAGGCATCACCACCCAGGCGATCGAGTCGACCCATCGCTGGTCATGAGCTCGCCGGAGTTCCGCTACCAACAAACGCCCCACCTGCCAATCGCTGAATATTCTGCGTCGCTGATACACCACGGCGGTTATGAGATAAGCACGTCCTGACTCCGAACAACGCCCTCGGCGGAGCCGATGTGAATGTAGGGGTTTACGCATTCCGTTGCGTCCTTTGCGAGTTCAATCCTTATTCACGCTAGTCGCAGCATTCAAAAATTGGGTCCGCGATGACTGTCCGAAAATTTCCAGATGTCGCATCCTCTGTGGCGAGGGAGCTTGCTCCCGCTGGGTTGCGTAGCAGCCCCAATCCCCCTAATCGAGATCTGTCTGAAACACCGCGTGCGCGGGTATCACGACGGCTGCGCCGCCGAGCGGGAGCAAGCTCCCTCGCCACAGGAGATTAGACAGTAAAGTTCATTGAAACAGTTGTGCTAGAGCCGTCCCCCACGCAATACCACCAAAGCAGGGCCATGACGGTGCACCATCATCGTGCAATACTCGCCAGCCTTTTTTGTGGTGAATATTCCTACGCATATCAGGTAATATCTCTCCGCAAAGCGGCTTTCTGCCGAGACTTCTAGCTGAATGTTGTTGATTATAGAGTGAAAATCCCTGTATCAAGCTTTCTATACTGCACGCCCCGCTGATCTTGCAGGCAGGGTCCTGCATGACGCGTCTGCCCACGAAGCAGGCGCGGTGTCGGGAAGCTGAGGCCTATCGGTCGAGGCTTCGACACACGGTGGTCATATCCAATAACAAGACGAGGTTGTATCCCTATGCCAGTCGGCAATCACCTGCCCCATGGCGAGACCGCTCACGGCGGCCCGCTTAAACGCGAACTCGGCGAACGGCATATTCGCCTGATGGCACTCGGTGCCTGTATCGGCGTCGGCCTGTTCCTCGGCTCGGCCAAGGCCATTGAAATGGCTGGCCCGGCGATCATGCTGTCTTACATTCTCGGCGGTCTGGCGATCCTGGTGATCATGCGCGCCCTCGGTGAAATGGCCGTACACAACCCGGTGGCCGGCTCGTTCAGCCGCTACGCCCAGGACTACCTCGGCCCGTTGGCGGGCTTTCTCACCGGCTGGAACTACTGGTTCCTGTGGCTGGTGACCTGCGTCGCGGAAATCACCGCCGTCGCCGTGTACATGGGCATCTGGTTCCCCGATGTACCGCGCTGGATCTGGGCCCTCGCGGCGCTGATCAGCATGGGCTCGATCAACCTGATCGCGGTAAAAGCCTTCGGTGAGTTCGAGTTCTGGTTCGCCCTGATCAAGATCGTCACCATCATCGCCATGGTCATCGGCGGCGTCGGCATCATTGCCTTCGGTTTCGGCAACGACGGCGTGGCGCTGGGGATTTCCAACCTGTGGGCCCACGGCGGCTTCATGCCCAACGGCGTGACCGGTGTGCTGATGTCCCTGCAGATGGTCATGTTCGCCTACCTCGGTGTCGAGATGATCGGCCTGACCGCCGGTGAAGCGAAGAACCCGCAGAAGACCATTCCCGATGCCATCGGCTCGGTGTTCTGGCGCATTCTGCTGTTCTACGTTGGCGCGCTGTTCGTGATCCTGTCGATCTACCCGTGGAACGAAATCGGCACTCAGGGCAGCCCGTTCGTGATGACCTTCGAGCGTCTGGGGATCAAGACCGCCGCCGGCATCATCAACTTCGTGGTGATTACTGCGGCGCTGTCGTCGTGCAACGGTGGCATCTTCAGCACCGGGCGCATGCTCTACAGCCTGGCGCAGAACGGCCAGGCTCCGGCCGGGTTCGCCAAGACCTCCAATGGCGTGCCACGCCGCGCGCTGCTGCTGTCGATTTTCGCGCTGCTGATCGGCGTGCTGCTCAACTACCTGGTGCCGGAGAAAGTCTTCGTCTGGGTCACCTCGATCGCGACCTTCGGCGCGATCTGGACCTGGGTGATGATCCTGCTGGCGCAACTGAAATTCCGCAAAGGCCTGAGCGCCAGCGAACGTGCCGGCCTGAAATACAAGATGTGGTTGTACCCGGTCAGCTCGTACTTCGCGCTGGCGTTCCTGGTGCTGGTGGTCGGCCTGATGGCGTACTTCCCGGACACGCGCGTGGCGCTGTATGTGGGGCCGGTGTTCCTGGTGCTGCTGACCGTGTTGTTCTACGTGTTCAAGTTGCAGCCGACCGGCGAAACGCAGGGTGCGGTGCGTTCGGCTTCGTAAGCTGAAAGTGCGGTCATAAAGAAGCCTCGGCCCATTGGTCGAGGCTTTTTTCATGGACGCTACAGGGGCTTTAACCACGAGTCTGAAAGAGCGATACAACCTCTCAACAAGACAGATTGCTGCAGTGGTGAGCCTGACCGTTTGTCGCAATCCACCCTGTACCTGTAATTTCTGACAGTAGACCGCTCAAGCGCCTTGCCCTAGCTTCAAAAGTCAGCCGAACGAAGCCATGGCAAGGAATGAACATGAAAGGATTTCCAGCGCTGACAGTGATTGGAATCGCCGATGCATTTATCCACTGGCAGATGTTTTTTGTTTTGTGCAGCGCCGTCGGGTTGACCCAGGCAGCCAGTAACTTCGCCGCGTTTTGCGTGGCGGCGGCGTTCTCGTTTTACGTGAATATGCTCTACATCTTTGACAGCAAAACGTCGGTATTCGGTTATTTGCTGTTTATGTGTCTGCTGGGAGGAGCAAGCTTCGGCATCGGCTCGATTGCCGATACCCGTGGCTGGCATGGCTTGCTGACGGTGACGGTGTTTACCGCGCTGAACCTGACGTCGGGCTACGGCTTTTTCCGCTTTGTGTTGTTTCGCCAGCAGCGGAGCTGATGCGCCAGCCTGCCGGTCGGACCGGCGCATCGATCATCATGCTGCCGCCACTTCCTGCGGCTCGAAACTGTCTGCCCGCGCCATCTGCCACATCCGCGAGTAAAACTCGCCATTCACTTCCCCAGTCAGCAATTCCCCCGGTTTCAGAAACACATGCAGCTGCGAGAACAGTTTGATCTCGGTCGCCGACATGCGGCGCACCAGGTGCTTGGCCGACAGTTGCGACGGATGCTCAAGGCCTGCTGCGGCGAGCATTTCCGCCAGCGCCTTGAGCGTGTTGCGGTGGAAGTTGTAGACGCGCTGGGCCTTGTCCGGGACAACGAGGGCGCGTTGGCGCAGAGCGTCCTGGGTGGCGACGCCGGTCGGGCATTTGTTGGTGTGGCAGCTCTGCGACTGGATGCAGCCGATGGCGAACATGAAACCGCGTGCCGAGTTGGCCCAGTCGGCGCCGATGGCCAGCACGCTGGCGATGTCGAAGGCGCTGACGATCTTGCCGCTGGCGCCGAGTTTGATCTTGTCGCGCAGGTTCAGGCCCACGAGGGTGTTATGCACGAACAGCAGGCCTTCGCGCATCGGCACGCCGATGTGGTCGGTGAACTCCACGGGCGCTGCGCCGGTGCCACCTTCCTTGCCGTCGACCACGATGAAGTCCGGCAGGATGCCGGTTTCCAGCATGGCCTTGGCGATGCCCATGAACTCCCACGGATGCCCGAGGCAGAACTTGAAACCCACCGGTTTACCGCCGGACAGTTCACGCAGTTGCTGGATGAAATGCATCATTTCAATCGGCGTGGAGAACGCGCTGTGGCGTGACGGCGAGATGCAGTCTTCGCCCATCATGATGCCGCGGGTGTCAGCGATTTCCTGGGTGACCTTGTGCTTGGGCAGGATCCCGCCGTGGCCGGGTTTGGCACCCTGACTCATCTTGATTTCGATCATCCGCACCTGCGGATTCTGTGCCTGAGTGGCGAAGCGTTCCGGGTCGAAACGGCCGTCGCTGGTGCGGCAGCCGAAGTAGCCGCTGCCCAGTTCCCAGGTCAGGTCGCCGCCGTGTTCGCGGTGATACGGGCTGATGCTGCCTTCGCCGGTGTCGTGGGCGAAGTTGCCGAGTTTGGCGCCCTGATTCAGCGCGCGGATCGCGTTGGCGCTGAGCGAGCCGAAGCTCATCGCCGAGATGTTGAACACCGAGGCCGAATACGGCTGCGTGCATTGCGGCCCGCCGACGGTGACGCGGAAACTGCTCGGGTCGCTCAACGGCGCCGGGCGCATTGAGTGGCCGATGAATTCGAAGCCCGATTGATAGACGTCGATCAGCGTGCCGAAAGGTTTGTCGGCGCTTTCATTTTTCGCCCGCGAATAGACCAGCGAGCGCTGGGCGCGGGAGAAGGGCAGGGCGTCGCTGTCGGATTCCAGCAGGTACTGGCGGATCTCCGGGCGGATGCCTTCGACCAGATAGCGGATGTTGCCCAGGATCGGGTAGTTGCGGCGCACCGCGTGCGGGCTTTGCAGCAGGTCGAACAGACCGAGCAGGCTCAGCACGCCGGTGACGGCGGTGATCGGCCACAGCCAGTCGTGTTCGAGAAAGGGCAGGCTGGCGAGGGTGAAAATCACGCAGACGGCAAAGAAGGCGTAGCGGCTCAGGAGTGACAGGCTCATACGGTTTCCTTGGTTCGGACTTGGATTGTTCAGCGCCGCAGATCCCTGTGGGAGCGAGCTTGCTCGCGAAAGCGGTGGGCCAGTCAACGCATATGTCGGTTATGACGGCTCTTTCGCGAGCAAGCTCGCTCCCACAGAAAAGCTCACAGCGCTGTATCAGGCGTTCTGCGCCTGGAGAAAAATCGAAAACAGCTCCGACTGGGATTTGATCCCCAGCTTGCTGTACATGTGTTTCTTATGGACTTTCACGGTTTCTACGGAGATTTCCAGCTTACGGGCGATTTCTTTACTGGAGCAACCGCTGAGCATCAAACGCCCGACATCCAGCTCCCGGGCGGTCAGTTGCGCACCCTTGAGTTGTTGCACCGACGCTTCCAGTTGCACCCGCCAGTCAGCGGGTGCAGGCGCGGCAGCGAGGGCCACGGTCTGGTTGATCTCGTACGGCAGGCGCTGACGCAACAGGCCCAGCACCCACGGCTGGATCAATGACAGCAAGGCAATCTGTTCGCCAGTGAAACGTTTTTCACTGCCCAGCGACAGGCACAACGTGCGTTCGCCTTCGAGCTGGCAATTGAACTGGATTTCGTCGGCGACCACATTCAGACGAAAGTATCGCTGGTAATACTCGGTCAGCTCGAAATGCTCCGGCGCCACCTCCGACAGGCGGTACAACCCGGTGCGCGACTGCTCGCGGCAGGCGGTGTAGAACGGGTCGAGCAGGTACAACCCGCGCAGATAATCCTGAAACAGCGGGTCGGGACTGCCGTCCTCGCCGGGGCATTCGGCGAACACCTGCGGGTGCTGATCGGCACTGAACAGCAGCACCACCCAACTATCGAACGCCACGTACTGGTCGAGCAAACGCACCAGTTGCGCCCAGAAATTCGGCTTGTCGAGCGCGTCGATCAGTTGCCCGACGGCGCGGTGCCAGGTGATGTCATCAAACGAAACGGTCATGGATCTACCCCTATCGGGTTACCCCGGCCGCGTGATTCCCTGGCCGGTTGCTTGCTGCGCATACTGGCCCACAGACAGCCACCGGGCAATCTTTCAGCGCCCGGCCATGACCACAAGGACTCGCGATGAAAGTCGAACTCGCCCAACTGGCGGGCCGTGACAAAGACACGGCGTACAACCTCGAACGTGCTCTCGCGGCGATTGCCGCGTGCGCTGCCGAAACACAATTGATCGTGTTCCCGGAAACCCACCTGATGGGCTTCCCGAACGCCGACACGGTGGCGCAGATCGCCGAGCCGGTCGATGGCCCGACCGTCAGCGCCGTGCAGGCCGCCGCCCGTGAGCGCAACATCGCCGTGGTGATCGGCATGGCCGAGAACGACAACGGGCGCTTCTACAACACCACGCTGCTGATCACCCCGGAAGGCATCGCGCTCAAATACCGCAAGACCCACCTCTGGGCTTCGGATCGCGGCGTGTTCGAGGCGGGCGACCGCTATGCCACTTGCGAGTGGAACGGTGTGCGCGTCGGCCTGCTGATTTGCTACGACATCGAATTCCCTGAGTCCGCCCGCGCACTGGCGCAATTGGGCGCCGAATTGCTGATCGTGACCAACGGCAACATGGATCCGTATGCGCCGACCCACCGTACCGCAATCATGGCCCGCGCCCAGGAGAATCAGGCGTTTGCGCTGATGGTCAATCGCGTTGAGGCGGGGGACGACGGTTTGATGTTTGCCGGTGGCAGTGCGCTGGTCGATCCGTTGGGGGAATTGCTGTTCGAAGCGGGGCGTGAGGAAGGGCAGTTCAGCGTCGAGCTGGATTTCGACCGGTTGGCGATTGCGCGCAAGGATTACCGCTATCTGGATGATCAGCGTTTGAAACTGCCGGGGGAGGTGGTGGAGCACGCTTCTGGACTGCGTGAGTTGCTGATTCCGTTGTGTTGATCCGAATTGCGTGTCGAGCGCGCTGACGTCTTCGCGAGCGAGCCCGCTCCCACAGGGGAACGCGGTCACTGTGGGAGCGGGCTTGCTCGCGAAGAGGCCAGTCCAGACAACACGCCTGTTTGATCCAAAAACAACAACGCCACACCCGAAACATTCGCCGAACTCGGCTCTGCCATAAATCCAATAACATTCGGAGTAAGTCGCTCATGGCTCGTTTGCAACGCACCCTGTCATTAGGGTCGGTGGTGCTGTTCGGCATCGCCTATATGACGCCGATCATTGTCCTCGGCACTTTCGGCATCCTCGCGCAATCCACCGCCGGCATGGTCCCGGCCGCGTACCTGGCGGCACTGGTGGCGATGTTCTTCACCGCCATGAGCTACGGGCGCATGGCCGCCGCGTTCCCGGTCGCCGGTTCTGCCTACAGTTATGTGCGCAAGGCGATCAGTCCCAAGCTCGGCTTCATCGCCGGTTGGGCGGTGCTGCTCGATTATCTGTTCTTGCCGATGGCGATCTGGCTGATCGGCGCGGCGTATCTGGCGTCGGCTTTCCCGTCGATCCCGCAGTGGATCTGGGTACTGGCGTTCATCGGCATCACCAGCGCGATCAACATCATCGGTCTGAAACTGGCCAACGGCATCAACGCCTTGCTGATGCTGGTGCAATTTCTGGTGCTGATCGCCTTCGTCGCGCTGTGCGTGCACTACGTTGGCGGCGATGCGCGCACGCCGTTGTGGTCGATCAAGCCATTCTTCAACGGCGATATGCAGATGCCGCTGATCATGAGCGGCGCGGCCATCGCTTGCTACTCGTTCCTTGGCTTCGATGCGGTCAGCACGCTGACCGAAGAAACCCGCGACCCACGGCGCACCATTCCACGGGCGATCATGCTGATCACCCTGATCGGCGGACTGATCTTCGTCGGGGTGTCGTACTTCGTGCAGATCGCGCACCCGTCATACCAGTTCGACAGCGTCGACTCGGCAGCCTATGAAATTGCGCGCAACATTGGCGGTGATCTGTTCGTCTCGATCTTCCTCATCGGCCTGATCGTCGGCCAGTTCGCCTCGGGGTTGTCGGCCCAGGCCAGCGGTTCGCGCCTGCTGTTTGCGATGGGCCGCGACGGCGTGTTACCCAAGTCGTTTTTCGGCACCTTGCATGCGCGCTTCGGCACACCGGTCAACAGCATCCTGCTGTGTGCAGTGGTGGCGTTGTTGGCGCTGAAACTCGACGTGACCACCTCGACCTCGTTCATCAACTTCGGCGCGTTCCTGGCCTTCAGCCTGGTCAACCTGTCGGTGATTTTTTACTACTGGATCGGTGGTGAGAAAAAGGGCCCGCGTGAGCTGGTGTTGTTTCTGGTCTTCCCGTTCATCGGGCTGGTGGCGGACTTGTGGCTGATGGTCAGCCTCGATCACCTGGCGGTGTATCTGGGCCTGAGCTGGCTGGCGATTGGCGTGGTGTATCTGGCGGTGCTCACCGGCGGCTTTCGTCGTCAGCCGCCGGAGATGGATTTTCAGCAAGCCACGTAAAATCTTCGGCAGTGGCTTTGCTCGGTAACGGCAAGCATGTGATGCTTGCCGTTTTTGCGCCAAAGGCTTTTCTTGTATGTCGACTTTTCCCACTCAGCCTTCCGGCCTCATTCGAATTGCCGCTGCGCTGCTGCTCAATTCCGAAGGCCAGACCCTTCTGGTGCGCAAGCGCGGCACCACGGCGTTCATGCAACCGGGCGGCAAGATCGAAGCGCATGAGTTGCCGGTGCACGCACTGGCCCGCGAGCTGGAAGAAGAGCTGGGCCTGCAAATCGACCCGGCGCAGGCCTGCTTCCTTGGCCAGTTCTCGGCACCGGCCGCCAACGAGCCGGGATTCGTCGTGCAAGCGGAGATCTTTCAACTAACCATCGACGCCGATGTGACGCCCGCTGCCGAAATCGAGGAAGTGATCTGGATCGATCCGGCCACTGACGCGGGTCTGGTTCTGGCGCCATTGACACGCGACCTGATCCTGCCGTTTTATCGCAGCTCACTGACCGCGATCGCCTGATCCTCCACGCACAGGACGCCCACCATGATCCCGCTTCCAGACTTGCTGATCTTCGCCGCCGCGGCGCTGTTGATGGTGCTGACGCCGGGGCCGAACATGATCTACCTGATCTCGCGTTCGATCTGCCAGGGGCGCAAGGCCGGGGTCACCTCGTTGCTTGGTGTGGTCGCGGGATTTTTCGTGCATATGTTTGCTGCAGCGGCGGGTTTGACCGCGGTGTTTCTGGCGGTGCCGATGGCTTATGAAGTGCTGAAGTGGGCCGGTGCGCTTTACCTGCTGTGGCTGGCCTGGCAAGCGGTCAGACCCGGTGCGCGCTCGCCGTTCGAAGCGCAGCAACTGCCGGCGGATTCGTCACGCAAACTGATCACCATGGGCTTTCTCACCAGCGCACTGAACCCGAAAATCGCCGTGTTCTATCTCTCGGTGTTTCCGCAATTCATCACCCCCGAACACGGCTCGGTGTTCACCCAGAGCATCATTCTTGGCCTGACCCAGATCAGCGTCAGTTTCAGCGTCAATCTGCTGATCGCGCTGTTCGCGGCAGGCATCGCTTCTTGGTTCGTGCGCAACCCGACATGGCTGGCGCTGCAGCGTTATTTCATGGGTTTTGTACTCGCCGCTCTGGCGGTGCGCCTGATGCTTGAACAACGCAGGACGGCCTGAGCATGTGGATCGAGCGCCTCGACGCCAGTCATGCGCTGGCTTACCGCGAGCTGATGCTCGAAGCCTACGACCGCCATCCGCAGGCGTTCACCTCCAGCGTGCGCGAGCGCGCGGTGATGCCGCTGAGCTGGTGGGAAGCACGGCTGACCAGCAAGCTCGACGCGGTGTTCGGCGCGTTCGAGGAAGGCACACTGGCCGGCATCGTCGGCCTGGCGTTCGAACCTCGGGAAAAGGCCCGGCACAAGTCGACCCTGTTCGGCATGTACGTATCAGCCGATTTTCGCCAGCACGGTCTGGGCCGTGAATTGGTGCAGGCTGCCATCGCCGAAGCGCACACCCATCCGGCACTGAAACTGATCCAACTGACCGTCACCGCTGGCAACGACGCCGCGTTCAAGCTGTACCAGCGCTGCGGCTTCATCCAGTTCGGACTGGAGCCGCTGGCGGTACGGGTCGGCGAAGACTACTTCGACAAGATTCACATGTGGCGACAACTCTGATTTCTCACTGAGCCCTTGTGGGAGCGGGCTTGCTCGCGAAGGCAATCGGTCAGTTGATATCCCTGTGACTGAGACACCGCATTCGCGAGCAAGCCCGCTCCCACAATGCAGTTCAGCGAACCGCGCTGACCCCATCCAGCGTCGAGAAGGAAGTGTCCTTGGCCGTCAGCAGGAAATCGCGCATGTACGGTGCATCGAGCATGTCGGCGCGGATCGCCGCGTACAGCGTGGCAAACAGACCTTTCTCTCCCAGCCGCTTGGCCTTCACGTAACCGCGCGAGCTGTATTCGTGCAGCGCCCAGTGCGGCATGCCGCAGACGCCACGGCCGCTGGCGACCAGTTGCATCATCATCACCGACAGCTCCGAGGTGCGCACCTGCGCCGGTTCGATGTCGGCCGGTTCGAGGAAGCGGGTGAAGATGTCCAGCCGATCGCGTTCCACCGGGTAGGTGATCAGCGTTTCAGTCAGCAGGTCTTCGGGAACGATGTACGGTTTGCTCGCCAGCGGGTGCTGGTTGGCCACCGCGAGCATCGCTTCGTAAGTGAACAGCGGCACGTAAGTGATGCCGGCGATGTCCAGCGGATCGGAAGTCACCACCAGGTCCAGATCGCCGCGGGCCAGTGCCGGCAACGGGGCGAAGGCGAAGCCCGAGGCGAGGTCGAGTTCGACTTCCGGCCAGGCGTCGCGGAACTGGTCGATGGTCGGCATCAGCCACTGGAAACAGCTGTGGCATTCGATCGCCATGTGCAGGCGTCCGGCGGTGCCACCGGCCAGACGACTGATGTCACGTTCGGCGGCGCGCAGCAGTGGCAGGGTCGCATCTGCCAGTTGCAGCAGGCGCAGGCCGGCGCTGGTGAAGCGCACCGGTTTGGTCTTGCGCACGAACAATGGCATACCCAAGCGTTCCTCCAGTTCCTTGAACTGGTGCGACAGCGCCGATTGGGTCAGGTGCAGGCGGTCGGCGGCATCGACCAGACTGTCGGCCTCGCGCAGGGCGTGCAGGGTTTTCAGATGACGGATTTCAAGCACGGCTGGCCCCATGAGGAAAATTTGTGACAAATTCGAAGACGGTGAGTTTGTCTCATGTTGAAGGCGCTGTCGACCGCTCAAACAGCAGCGGGGCACAGTCAGTGCCCCGCCGGTTTTGCTCTAGAGATCAGCGAAGTGCTGGATGCCCAGCGGTTTGCCGATGTCGCCGCGCCAGATCGTCTCGACCTGTGTGCCGCCGGCAGCCTGGGCCTGCTGCCATTGCAAACCGAGATTGCGTTGCTCCGGCAATTTCAGATGCGCTTTGACGAAGTCGGCGAACGGCACCTTGTCCGAGGTGTAGTGAAAGTGCGCATACCACAACGTGCGCGGGGGCGTGCGGGTGAGGTCGCGCACCTGGTATTCCTGAAGGAAATCCTTGCGTCCGTCAGCGCGTTTGCCCAGTGCCCGCAGCGCTCCTTCCTTGCGAATCTCCACCACTTGCTGTTGCAGCAAATAATCCAGATAGCCTTCGGTGGGTGTCTTGCTGCGCAGTGACTGATCAATGCGCAGGGTACGACCGCTACGTCGCAGTTCATCGGCCATGGCGTGCAACTGCAGCACCAGCGGTTCGCTCGGCGACAGCCGTTCGATGGCCTGGGCGCGGGTGCTCAGCTCGGTCGCTTCGCTGCTGAACATGTGTTCCAGATCCACCGGCAACATGTCCTGACGGGTGTAGCCCTGCACCTTGGCGCTGTAGGCCGCAACCGCCTCCAGACGTTTTCGCGCTTCCGCGAGCAATGGTTGAACATCGGTCGGCAGCGCTGTTGCGGCGGGTGCGGGGCGGGCTTGCAGATGATATTTGCCGCTGGAGCGCGGCAGCCAGGTTTCGCGGAAACCGTCGATGCCTTCGACGGTGAAGCGTTTTTCCCGGGTGCCGGCGTCAATGCTTTCGGTACCGATCAGCAATTGGTTGTCCTCGGTTTCGAACAGTTGCTTGCCGCCCGGCTCTCTCGGTCTGATCGGCGGGCGCTGTTTGATCGAGTGCCGCGCGTGTGCTTCGACCTTGGTCAGGCCATCAAGGAATGGCCCGACCTGTTCCAGATCCAGATGCTGCGCATAACCCAGCGTCCAGGCGTTGAGCTGACGACGGAAACCGGCGTAGATCTGCAGGCAATCCTCGATTACCTGTTTGCGCTCGACCAGGCTGGCGCTGACTTCTGGCAGGTGATGCTGGGTCAGGAGCGCGCGCCCGACCTTGACCCGGGCGTCTTTGAGTTGGGTATGAAAATACACCCAAGACAGGTCGGTGACCGCGTCGTAGCGGGTAATGATTTCCAGCAGATGCGCAGTCCTCAGGTAGTGGTGCGTGTTATCGCCAAGGTTGCGATTAAGCGCGGTCATGTCTTTCGCCATCCGGACTTTCTGCGCTTGTTTGCTGATGCGGTTGTTCCACAGGTTGGCCTGCTCGGTGATCGCGTGCAGTTGATCGAACTCCTTGAGGAAATCCTTGCGTACCTGCTTGCGCCGGGCCATGAGTTTTATATGGGTCGCTGTATTGTCGAAGGGGGTGGCATCGGACTCGGCGACCAGCGCGTCGATCCGGTTCAGGTGTTCCAGCAAGCGGTCGCGGGCGACGGTGACGCGCTGTACGGCGCGGTCGACCACGATCCAGGCACAGCGGCTGCGGATGTCTTCGATCTGCAGACGCTTGCGGCCATGGCTCAGGGGCAACAGTTCGGCAAGGTTGTCGTATTGGGCGATCGCGAGGTCGATGTCATTCAGGCATGCTGCGTCGACTGTTGTGTGTAGTGGCTTGCGCTGGGCAACGTCGAGTTTCTGGTAGTTCTCCAGCAACTGGTTGGAAGCACGTGTCTGGGTATCAAGGCGCCGGGTATAGGCGTCGGCGGTGTTGGTCAGGGTCAATTGCCGGCGCAGTTGCCGATCGGTCCACCAGCGCGGCAACCACTGGCGAATTGGCGCGGGCCAGAGCGGGTCCATGCCGTCGGCAAGATGTCCGAGCACAGCGCCGCCGCCTGCACCGCCACCGTCCAGCACGGTGCCGTACACCGCGTAGTGGGTGTTCCACTGGCCGTTTTCGTCGAGGGCGATCGGTTGTTTGTAGCTGCGCATCCATGTGCCGTAAAGCCTCCAGCCGCGTGGCGCATCGCTGAGCTGAACCCGATAGATGCGGCCCTGACGAACGATGAAGTCGCCATCGGCGTGGCGGTAGACGTTGCGATAGACACCGTGGGTGGCCGGTTGCAGGCCGGCGAGGGAGATGTCGAATTCGTACTCGTAACCCTTGAAACGCTCAAGCGACTGCCTGGCCCATTGCCAGGATGTCGGCATCGCGGCGGATCTGCCCAATGTCGCGCGTTGCCGCTGGCGGCTGGCCAGACGTGCGGCTGCTGGGGCCGAGACGGTTCCGGGAAGCACATCCATTGCCGCGTCGATCAGCGACAGCAGCACCGCTTCCACCTCCGCCAGACCATGTCCGAGCTCGCCGCGCAAGAACGCCGCGACCGCCAGATTGGCACTGTTCCAGGCGTCATACAGGGCCACGGCCGCGCCCACGAACGGCAACATGCCGATAGCCATTTTCAGATAGTTGAACAACGCCCCGGACTTCAGTGCACAGCGTTCGAGATACAACGCATCGTTGGAACGTGAACTGCTGCGATGGGCCTCCAGCAACCGGCCCATGTGCACGTTCAGTAAATGAGTGGCCAGCGATGTGGTCGCCGGCCAGGCCGTCCCGACGCCGATCAGCGCATCGAAATTGCGCAGTTGTGCCTGGTTGATCCGGCTGACATGGCTGGCAAACTCGCCGCTCACCGCGCGTCCGGCCAGGTAGCTGACCATTTTGCTGTCCACACAACGCTTGAACAGATCCACCCGCGCCTGTTCCAGTGTTTCGTACTGACGCAGGAAGATCGCGTCGGTGCTGTCGGGCAAGTAGAGCAGGGTCAGGCCACTGGTTTGCTCGACAATGAACGTGACACCCGCGAGCGTGCTCGGCCCCTGATGCGCGGTGTCCTCTCCACCGACCGTCAGGTGCACCGGCAGCAGCGCGATGCGTTGTCCATTAACGGCATACGCCTGAGGTGTAGTCGCATCGATGGCGACCTTCAGCACGGCATGGCCGGCACTGTCGATGTGCCGTTGCAGCAGGGCGAATTCACCTTGCAACCGGAGCATCAGCCGCCACGGTTCGCTCAGGCATTCACGGCGCCAGGCCTGCTGAAACGCCGGTTCTCCCGGTGCGCCGAAAAACGTCTGGCGAATCAGTTCTTCGTAACGTCCGGGCAGATCCAGCTCCGTTACCAGTATGCGCAAATAGACCGGGGTGATCCCGGCTTCGAGGCGCTGTCGATCAGTGGCGTTCTCGGCGCTGATCCTGGCCCGCATGAAGGACAGGCGCCACTCCATGTCCTGATCGATGTTTTCCTGTGCCAGTTGTTCAAGGGTGAGCTCGCCGCGCTTGTCGCTCGCGGTCAGAATATTGCGTTGCGGTGTGCCAGGCGCGGCGCCTTCCATCACGGTCTTTTGCCAGAAAGTCGAGTCGGGCAGATCGAGGCTCACGCTCACGCTTTGTTTGAGCGCGAAGTCTGCGCGCAAGCGGGCGTCGATGCGCTGTTCGGCGAAGGCCTGACGCGGCGGTAATTCCCGTTCGAGCAACGCATGAGCGCGTTGCATGGCGCCGAGGTACTGGCTGATCAGCGTTTTGATCCGTGCACGTGGCGCGTCGTCCAGCTTTTCAAACCATGCAGGCAGGTTGCCGGCCAGCGCTGCGCTGCGGTCTTGCGCCTGACGTTCGGTAAATGCCTGTTCGCGGGCCTGCGCGACCGCTACGGTCAGGCGCGGCAGGTGTTGTTCGCGCAGCTTTTCCATCTCGGCCCGGCGTTGGTCGGCACGGCCGGGCAGCGGGTTGTCAAGCAGGATCTGCGCGGCCTGTTGTTCGCATTCATAAAGCTGTCGATCAAGGGACCAGGCCAGAGGGTCCCCCGTGAGCGGCGTCAGGTACAGGGTCAGCCCGCCGTCGTTCGGCGAGCGTTTGAACAGGTCCTGTTCCAGCGCTGTACGTGAAGTAAAACGTTGCAGCCCGCCGAACTCACCCGGCCAGTAAAGCAGCAGGCTGTCGCTCGACTCAGGCTCCAGTGCGGCGGTCGTCGCTATGATCAGTACGCCATGCAGCTCCTCGACGGCGGTATTGTTCTGGTCTGCCGCCGCCAGCGATAGGCGGGCGATAACGCCGTCCGTCGTCGGCAAGTGGCGCCCCGGTGCGTCCAGCATCGCGATGATTCGCCGATGCTCCTCGACGGTCAGTTGATCCAGCGCCCTTTGCAGTTCGACCTCGGCGCGCAGCCCGGCGACACGGGCCTGAAGCAGGGCGTGGTGATGGACGTTCGTGGCATGGCGCAGCTCGAGCATTTTCAGCGGATTGCGGCTTTCGAGCAGTGCTGATGCCGCAGCGTGGCTGGCTTGCCGGGCTTCACTCAGCGCGTCGAAATGCTGCGCCAGTTGTTGCCGTTGCGGGTTGTTCAGCTCTGCCGCAGCGGTATCGCCGAGCAAGCGTTCGAGGGCCCGCTGCTCAACGTCAAGCGCCCGACTGCGCTGGTTGAAAGGAATGCCCGGACTCAGCAGACCGAACAGCGCGACGTCGTCGGAGGCAGGCAATGCGTCGATCGAATGTTCGGACGGTGCGCCGATCAGCTTGTGGAAATCGCTCGTCGACGCTGAAGCCGTGAACAGCATTTGCAGGTTGAGGCGCAGCGGATCCTGACCGAGCACCGGCTCGACCAGCGTCACCGCCTCCAGCTGTGAGTATTGCCCGCTCTGCCGGCAATGGCTGAACAGCCAGTCCTGCAGATCGGCGTGTTGGCTGAACAGCTGCAGTGCCGGGTCGTGCGAGGGCAGATACAGTAAATGTTGCGTCGGGTCGAGACGAATCAGCAGCGCCCCGGGCAAGGTGAGCTGGCTCTCATCACGACGTGCGAGCCGTGGCTGGCGGATGGCAACGTCGCTGCGTATGGTCTGCGGGTCAACGCTGGTCAGCAGCCTCTGCAGGGGCGCAGCCTGCAGAGTTCCTTGTGCATGGGCATACAGGCAGCTCGCCTCGAAGTGCTGACGATAGATAAGCAGCGCCTGATCCCTACGCGAAAACGGCGTGCCGGTTGCGCGCTGATCCCAGTCGTCGCGTGTGGCTTGCGCCATCAATTCCAGCCACTGCCGATGACAATCGCGCAGACGCGCGCTGGCCTGTTGGTAGAGGTTCTGATCGAGGTTCTTCGGCAACGAATGGGGCAGGCCGAAATCGACCGTGGCGGGGGTGGGGAGGTCGAACATGACGAAAGGATTCCAATGACTTGAAAGGCCGGGCTGAGCCGGATTTCAAGCCATTAGAGGTCAGCCGTCGGAGGCGGGTGCGGTACTCGAGTATCGCTTTGCGGTGTTCTGTTTACAGAGTGTGTCCGCCTGCTGAACGGCCTGCACAAATGACCGCTCGGCAATCTTCATCAAACTGTCACGCAACTGTGGCAGCGCGCTTGAACAAACTTCATCAGACTCGCGCTCTACTGGGGTTCTGCGTTTCGGTGTTTTTCATGATCAAGGGATTTTTTTCGCTCGCGGCCGTTTTGGCCGCGTTTTTATTCGGTACGTCAGCGTTCGCGGCGGGGCGTTGCGACGTGAATGTGCCGACCGAGCATGTCGATCTGCAACAAGTGAGTATTGCCTACCAGAGCATCGGCCGTGCTTCGGATCCGGCGCTGTTGCTGGTCATGGGCCTGGGCGGTCAGTTGATCCACTGGCCGGACGAAGTGGTGGTTGCGCTGTGTCAGCAGGGTTTTCGAGTGATCCGCTATGACAACCGCGATGTCGGCCTGTCGACCTGGCGGCAGGCACCGGTCGAGGCCAACCTGACCTTTGAAGTGCTGCGCTACAAACTCGGCTTGCCGGTGTCGGCGCCCTATTCGCTGACGGACATGGCCGACGATGCGCTGGGCTTGATGGACGCGTTGCACGTCGAGCAGTTTCACGTATTGGGCGCGAGCATGGGCGGGATGATCGCCCAGCATCTGGCGGCAATGGCGCCACAACGGGTGGAGAGCCTGACGCTGATCATGACCAGTTCCGGCGCCGAAGGTTTGCCGGCGCCCAGTGCTGCACTGGTGCAATTGTTGGCCCGGCGTGGCGCGCCGAATCGCGAGGTGGCACTGGAGCAGCAGGCCGATCTGCTGGCCGCGCTCGGTAGCCCCGCGGTGACCGATGACCGGCAGGCGTTGCTGCATCAGGCGGCGGAGGCCTACGACCGGGCGTTCAATCCTGAAGGCGTGAAGCGGCAGATCATGGCGATTCTCGCCGAGCCGAGCCGGGTGGCCTTGCTCAATCAATTGCGCGTGCCGACGCTGGTGGTGCACGGCACGGCCGATCCGCTGTTGCCGGTGATGCACGGCGTGCATCTGGCGGCGCACATTCGCGGCAGTCAGTTGAAACTGATTCCGGGGTTGGCCCATCGCTTTCAGGAGGCGTTCAAGGCACCCTTGCTGGCGGCGGTGTTGCCGTATTTGCAGGCGCATCGTGAAGACACGTCGCACTGGGCGCAGATCGAACCGGTGGCAGGCGGCAAGCTGTTATAGCCGAGGTTTTGGCGGTGTTGATTCGGGCCTCTTCGCGAGCAAGCCCGCTCCCACAAGGGGAGCGCATTTCAAATGTGGGAGCGGGCTTGCTCGCGAAGAGGCCATCACGGTCACTCAAAGAGCTGGCGGATGTATCGGGGCGATCCGGCAGATCATGAGTGAAGCCCAGGCTGTGATCAGCTGTGCAGGCGTACCCAGACCGTGACCAGCACGGTCGCCGCGATCAGCCACGCGACCACCGCCACCGCCAGTGAAGCCTCCAGGCGCATGCGGTCAACCATCACGTACAGCGTCGCCAGATAGATGAAGTACGGAATGATCGACCACATGCCGAACACAATCGTCGCCTTCAGATCGTCGATCGAGCGGCCCTTGCCGACGATGTAATGGGCGATCAGGGCAAAGGTCGGAAACAGCGGTACCAGCCCGGCGATGTAGTAGTTTTTGGTTTTCGACAGCGCAGCGAGGATCACCACCACCGCCGCGCCGAGTGCCGCTTTGAGTATCAGATCCATCAGTGGCTCAACCCGTATTTTTTCACTTTGTCGAACAGCGTGGTCTTGGCCATGCCCAGTTCCAGACTGGCCTGGGTCAGGTTGCCGCCGCTGCGTTGCAAGGCGTCATTGAGCAGGTTGCGTTCGAACGCTTCCACTGCTTCGGCAAATGCCAGACCCTGACCGCCGCCGCTGGCGCCGGATTTCTTGAAGGCCGGCAGACCGAGGGCAAAGCGCTCGGCGACGTTACGCAGTTCGCGCACGTTGCCCGGCCAGTCGTGGCTCATCAGGTTCGACAGGGTCTGGTTGTCCAGCTCCGGCAACACCCGGTCGAAACGCAGCGCCGACTGCTGGCTGAAGTGCTCGAACAGTTGCAGGATGTCTTCACGGCGCTCGCGCAGTGGCGGCAGTTCCAGGGTCACCACGTTGAGGCGGTAGTACAAGTCGCTGCGGAACTCACCGGCCTTGCTCGCTTCGTCGAGGTCGGATTTGGTCGCGGCAATCACCCGGCAATCCACCGCCACGCTCTGGTTTGAACCGAGGCGTTCGAGGGTGCGTTCCTGCAATACCCGTAACAGCTTGATCTGCATCGGCAGGGGCATGCTTTCCACTTCATCGAGGAACAGTGTGCCGCCGTCGGCGTGTTCGATCTTGCCGATGCGCCGTTTGCCGGCGCCGGTGAAGGCGTTGGCCTCGTGGCCGAAGATCTCGCTTTCGAAGAGGTTTTCCGGCAGGCCGCCGCAGTTCAGCGCGACGAACTGCTTGCTGTGGCGGCGGCTGAAGTCGTGCAGGCAGCGGGCGACCAGTTCCTTGCCGGTGCCGGTCTCGCCTTCGATCAGCACGTTGGCCGAAGTGTCGGCGACGTTGGCGATCAACTCGCGCAGGTTCTGCATGGCGGGTGAACGACCGATGATTCGGCCTTCGAGAGAATCGCGCTCGGCCAGTTGCCGCCGCAGCGAAGACACTTCCCGAGCCAGGCTGCGTTGCTCCAGCGCGCGACGAGCGACGTCCACCAGGCGCTCCGGCGAGAACGGTTTCTCCATGAAATCGTAGGCGCCTTTCTGCATCGCGCCGACCGCCATGGAGATGTCGCCATGACCGGTGATCAGCACCACCGGCAAACTGCGGTCGCGCGCCTTGAGGCGCGTCAGCAGTTCCAGGCCATCGATGCCGGGCAGGCGAATGTCGCTGATGACGATCCCGGCAAAGTTGTCGCCGACCCGCTCCAGCGCTTCTTCGGCACTGCCGACGCCGATGCAGGGAATGTCTTCCAGGGTCAGCGCCTGTTGGCAGCCGAGCAGCACATGGGGGTCGTCTTCGACGATCAGCACACTAAGGTCGTGGTTCATATTGGCTCGGCAGGAGTAGGGCTTACCAACGGTAAACTGAGGACGAAGGTGGTGCCACCGCTGGCCGGGTGTTCGACACCCAGGTGCCCGCCGGTGGCGGCCGCGAGGCTGGCGGAAAGGGTCAGCCCGAGGCCCAGACCCTGTTCACCGGGTTTGGTGGTGAAGAACGGCTCGAACAGATGCTTGCGTGTTTCGGCATCGACGCCGTGACCGTTGTCGCGCACCCGCAGGCGATATTTGCCGTTGAACTCTTCGCCTTCCAGCCACAGCTGCGGCGAAGGTTGCGCTTGCATGGCGTCGAGGGCGTTGCCGATCAGGTTGACCAGAATCTGTTCGAGGCGGGTCTGGTCGATCTGCACCTGCACGTCGAGAAATTGCCGATGCAGTTGCAGTGACGCGCTCTCGACCCGGGCACCGAGCACTTGCAGGGCCGCGTCCACCGCTTTGCCGAGGCTGGCCTGGCCCTTGTCATCGCCACGGCGGGCGAACGAGCGCAGGCTGGCGGTGATCCGGCCCATGCGGTCGATCAGGTCGTTGATGGTCTTGAGGTTGGTGCTGGCGACGTCGAGCTGGCCGCGTTCCAGAAAGCGAATGGTGTTGCCGGACAGGGTGCGCATCGCCGCCAGCGGCTGGTTCAGTTCGTGGGCGATGCTGGTCGACATCTGGCCGATGGCCGCGAGTTTGCCGGCCTGCACCAGTTCGTCCTGAGCGCGACGCAGGGTCTCTTCGGCCTGGCGGCGCTCGCGGATCTGGCTCTTCAGCCGTTCGTTGCTGGCGCGCAGGTCGCCGGTGCGTTCGGTGATCCGCCGCTCCAGCTGATTGTTGGCTTCCTGCAAGGCTTCGCGGGCGGCGAGGCGGGTGGCGATGACCTTGCGCCGCTCGTTCCAGGCGATCAGCAGGAATGCCACCAGCGCGAAAGCCACCGCCACCAGGATTGCCTGATTGACCGCTTCACGACGCAAGTCCTGCAACGGTGTGAGCAGGGTGAAATTCCATGGCGTGTCGCTCAGCGGCCGGGTCTGCGCCAGGTAGCTGATGCTGTCGTCATCGGCGCTCAATTCGCTGTTGGCCGGGAAGGTCAGTTTCTCCACACCGTCGGCCAGGGTTTCGCGGGCCAGCGGTTGCAGTTCGTTGAGCGGGAACCAGTAATACTGCAGGCTGCGGGCGAGCTTCTCTTTGGTTTCATCGCTCAGCGGCACCACCGATTTCAGGCGCCGTGCCGGATCGCTGGAGAGAATGATGATGCCGTTCTCGTCGCTGACGAAGGCTTCCAGGCGTGCGCGCTGCCAGCGTTCTTCCAGCGCTTCGAGGCGCACCTTGACCACGGCGACGCCGATGATCTTGCCGTGTTCTTCCAGGCCATGGGCGAGGTAGTAACCGGGTTCGCCGCTGGTGCTGCCGATCCCGTAGAAACGTCCGGGCTCGCCGCGCACGGCGTTCTGGAAATAGGCGCGAAAGGACAGGTCTTCACCCAGATAACTGTCGACGTCGCGCCAGTTGCTGGTGGCCATGACGCGGCCGGTGGTGTCCATCACGTAGATGGCCCGACTGCGGCTGCGCCGGTTCAGGCCTTCAAGGTATGCATTGACCGTTTGCCGGTGTTCCGGGGTCGGGTCGGCCAGCAGTTGCGGGACACTGGTTTCCAGTTCCAGCAGGCTGGGCAGGTAGGTGTATTTGCTGATCTCGCTTTCGACCGTGCGCGCGTGCAGTTCGAGCTGACGCTGGCCATTTTCGCTGAGGCTGCGGATGCCGAAATGCTCACTGGTCCAGAAGCCGATGTAACCCAGTCCGATCATCAGGATGATGATCAGCGGCGGCAGGAACAGATGGCGAATCAGACGGGGCTTCACGGCAAGTGATGGCGGCGCTGCGCGATAGAGATTGGGGTCGCATTTCATCACAGTTGCCTTGGGTCAACCAGCGCTGCCGCGGACGACGCACTGGTTTGGTCGAGCCTGGAACCTGTGGCGAGGGAGCTTGCTCCCGCTCGGCTGCGAAGCAGTCGTAAATCCATTCAATGCGGTGTTTCAGATCGATCGCATTGGCAGGTTTTGGGGCCGCTGCGCGACCCAGCGGGAGCAAGCTCCCTCGCCACAAGGGCAAATCGGTGTTGCTTTTAGTGCTGCAGGATTTTCTCGAGGAAGTGCTGCGCGCGTTCGGAGCGTTGGCTGATGTCGCCAAAGAACTCTTCTTTCTTGCAGTCTTCGATGATCTTGCCGGCGTCCATGAAAATCACCCGGTCAGCCACTTTGCGCGCGAAGCCCATTTCGTGAGTCACGCACATCATGGTCATGCCTTCCTGGGCCAGTTGCACCATCACGTCGAGCACTTCGTTGACCATTTCCGGGTCGAGCGCCGAGGTCGGTTCGTCGAACAGCATGACGATCGGGTCCATGGCCAGTGCGCGGGCAATCGCCACACGCTGCTGCTGACCGCCGGACAGTTGCCCCGGGTGCTTGTGCGCATGCGCCGACAGGCCAACGCGTTCCAGCAGTTGCAGACCTTTCTTGGTCGCCTCTTCCTTGCTGCGGCCCAGCACCTTGATCTGCGCGATGGTCAGGTTCTCGGTGATGGTCAGGTGCGGGAACAGCTCGAAGTGCTGGAACACCATACCGACGCGCGAACGCAGTTTCGGCAGGTTGGTCTTGGAGTCGGCAATCGAGGTGCCGTCGACAACGATGTCGCCTTTCTGGAACGGCTCCAGCGCGTTGACGCACTTGATCAGGGTCGACTTGCCCGACCCCGATGGGCCGCAGACCACGATCACTTCGCCTTTCTTGACCTCGGTGCTGCAATCAGTCAGCACCTGGAAGTCGCCATACCACTTGTTGATATTCTTGATGGAGATCATACGGCAAACCTTTTTTGCAGACGCTTGACCAGCAGCGAGGCGGAAAAGCTGATGATGAAGTAGACGACACCGGCAAAGATCAGGAACTCGTTGGAGCGACCGATGATGTCGCCGCTGGAGCGGGCGGAGTTGAGGAAGTCCACCAGGCCCACGGTGTAGACCAGCGAGGTGTCCTGGAACAGGATGATCGACTGTTGCAGCAGCAACGGGGTCATCTTGCGGAACGCCTGGGGCAGGATGATCAGACGCATGGTCTGGCCATAGGTCATGCCCATCGCTTGCGCGGCGGCCATCTGGCCTTTGGGGATCGACTGCACGCCGGCCCGGACGATCTCACAGAAGTACGCGGCTTCGAACATCATGAAGGCCACGACGCAGGAGGTGAACGCACCGATCGGCGTGTCTTCGCCAGTGATCCAGCGCAGCACGAACGGCACCGCCAGGTAGAACCAGGTGATCACCAGCAGCAGCGGGATCGAGCGGAAGTAGTTCACATAGGCGCCGGCCACGCGCGACAGCAGTTTGCTGGATGACAGGCGCATCAGCGCGAGGATCGTCCCCAGCACGATGCCGCCGACCACGCCCATGACCATCAACTGCAAGGTCATGACCATGCCGTTCCACAGGCCCGGGATCGCGGGGATGATGCCGCTGAAATCGAAGTCCATTATTTACCCCCCACGGAGATCAGGCCGGGCACTGCAACTTTCTTCTCGACCATGCGCATCAGCAGCATCAGGCTCATGTTCAGGGTGAAGTAGATCAGCGTGGCCAAGGTGAAGGCTTCAAACAGGTTGGCCGAGAACTCGGCGGTCTGTTTGGTTTGCGCCAGCAGTTCCATCAGGCCGATCAAGGACGCCACGGAGGAGTTCTTGAACACGTTGAGGAATTCCGAGGTCAGCGGCGGAATGATGATGCGGTAGGCCTGCGGCAGCAGCACGTTCCAGTAGATCTGCGGCAGCTTGAAGCCCATGGCGCGGGCGGCGGATTCCTGGCCGCGTGGCAGCGCCTGGATGCCGGTGCGCACTTGCTCGCAGACCCGGGCAGCGGTGAACAGACCCAGGCAGATGACGACACTCAGGTAGGCCGAGGTGGTCGGGTTCAGATCCTGCTTGTACCAGTCCTGCAGGTTTTGCGGCAGCAGGTCGGGCACCAGAAAGTACCAGATGAACAGCTGCACCAGCAGCGGCACGTTGCGAAACAGTTCGACGTAGCAGGTCGCGATGCCCGATACGAGGCGGTTCGGCACCGTGCGCATGACCCCCAGAATGGAGCCCAGCAGCAAGGCGATGATCCATGCCACGATGGCGATGGCAATGGTCCAGCCCAGGCCGGCGATGTACCAGTCGAGATAAGTCTCGCTGCCAACGCCGGTGGACTTGAAGAACACGCCCCAGTCCCAGTTGTAATTCATTAGGGTCTCCCCTCGAAATCGATCGATGTACAAGCACCCGCTTGGGGAAGATCCTTTCCCGTCCGACGTTGAACGCCGGGCACACGCGATCGGCTCGAAAACCGCCAGGTCGAGTGTTCCACTGTAAAACCAGCAGGTAACAGACGCCTGAGGGAGGATGGCTCCCTCAGGTGATAAGGTTAGTCAGGAATCAGATTTTTACGTCAGGCGCCGGCTTGTCGCTCGGGTTGGCGATCAGATCTTTTACCTTGTCGCTCATCGGGAAGTTCAGGTTCAGGCCTTTTGGTGGAATCGGGCTCTCGAACCACTTGCTGTAGATCTTGTTGATCTCGCCGGACTTGAACAGGCCGACAATGGCGTCATCCACAGCCTTCTTGAAGGCCGGGTCGTCCTTGCGAACCATGCACGCGTAGGCTTCGAACGACTGCGGCGTACCGGTGATGATCCAGTCGGCCGGCTTCTTGGCCTTGGCTTCTTCACCGGCCAGCAGGGCGTCGTCCATCATGAAGGCAACGGCGCGGCCGCTTTCCAGCATGTTGAAGGATTCACCGTGGTCCTTGGCGGAGATGATGTTCATGCCCATCTGCTTGTCGGCGTTCATCGCTTTGATGATGCGCTCGGACGTGGTGCCGGCGGTGGTCACGACGTTTTTGCCTTTGAGGTCGGCGAAGTCTTTGTAGGACGGGTTGCCATCCTTGTCTTTCTTGACCAGCAGACGGGTGCCGATTTCGAAGATGTTGACGGTGAAGTCGACTTGCTGGGCGCGCTCGGCGTTGTTGGTGGTGGAACCACACTCGATATCCGCGGTGCCGTTCTGGATCAGCGGGATACGGGTTTGCGAGGTCACCAGGTTGTATTTGACCTGCAGGTCTGGCTTGTTCAGGTCTTTTTTCAGGGCTTCAACGATGGCCAACTGAATATCGTGGGAGTAGCCAACGGGTTTACCGGAAGCATCCGCGATGTAGGAAAACGGGATGGAACTGTCGCGGTGAGCGAGGGTGACGGTGCCGGAATCGTTGATCTTCTTCAGGGTGCCGGTGAGTTCGGCGGCGAAAACTGGCGTGCTGATCAGAGCGGCCGCAATGGCTGCGCCCAGGATATGGGGAACGATGCGCATCAAATTTTCCTCGAATTGTTTTTTTTATGGAGCCAGTTCGTCGGCCCTTTTGTGCTTCGAATGCCTGACGGCTCCTGAAGTGTTGGCACAGCAGGCATTCGTCGAGAGAGTGTAGAGCATGAGTCGTGCCAGACCAGTCGATAGTGGCTAATGGCTTGATTTATAAGGTGATTAAAGTTTTGTGTCGGTGTTTTTGGCTGAGGCTGATCCGGTTATCCGAATTGACCGGGAGGTCGCGTTCGGAAATCCGAACGATCTGTCGTCGGTTGTTTTCGGCAGCGCGACCTTTGTGGCGAGGGAGCTTGCTCCCGCTGAACTGCGCAGCAGGCCCGCTTTTATAAATGGGGCCGCTGCGCGACCCAGCGGGAGCAAGCTCCCTCGCCACAGGTAAAGTGGCCAGCCCGGATAAACAAAAAAGCCCCTGAATCGTGAGATTCAGGGGCTTCGTTTCAAGCGCTGTAAACGTCAGGCCGCTTCAGTCTTGCGGGCTTGCTCGACCTTGCCCAGGTAAGCCGCCAGTTTCTCTTGCTCGGCCGGGGTGGTGAACAGGCCCAGTTTGCTGCGGCGCCACAGAATGTCGTGCGCAGTGGTGGCCCATTCTTCGCTGCACAGGTAATCGACCTCGCGGGTGTAGAGCCCGCCGCCGAGGTGTTCGCCCATGTCATTCAGCGACTCTACGCCTTCGAGCATGCGCCAGGTGCGGCTGCCGTAGGTGGTGGCCCAGCGGCGGGCGATCTCGGTCGGGACGAAGTCGAACTTGTCGCGGATCTGCGCGCTCAAGGCCTGCGGGGTAGTCATGTCTTCGCCGCCGGGCAGGGTCGCGGTGGCGGTCCAGCTCGGGCGCATCTGGGTGAAGTACGGCATCAGTTGGGCCATCGCCGACTCGGCGAGTTTGCGGTAGGTGGTCAGCTTGCCGCCGAACACTGACAGCAGCGGTGCTTCTTCGCCGCCACCGGACAGCGCCAGGGTGTAATCGCGTGTCACGGCGGACGGGTTGTCGGATTCGTCATTGCACAGCGGACGCACGCCCGAGTAGCTGTGCTGGATGTCGTCGCGGCTGATCTGCTGCTTGAAATGGGCGTTGACCACTTTCAGCAGGTAATCGGTTTCGCCGTCGGTGATTGCCACTTTCGCCGGGTCACCGGTGTATTCGCGGTCAGTGGTGCCGATCAGGGTGAAGTGATTCAGGTACGGAATGGTGAAGACGATGCGCTGATCTTCGTTTTGCAGGATGTGCGCGTGATCGCCTTCATACAGCTTCGGCACGATGATATGGCTGCCCTGAATCAGGCGAATGCCGTACGGCGATTCCATCTTCAGGTCGTCACGGATGAACTTGGCGACCCACGGGCCGGCCGCGTTCACCAGAGCTTTGGCGGTGATCGAAAACAGGCTGCCGTCAGCGCGTTCCAGGTTCAGGTGCCACAGGCCCTTGGCGCGGCGGGCGCTGACGCAACGGGTCTGGGTGTGCACATGGGCACCTTTTTCCCGGGCGGCCATGGCATTCAGAACGACGAGGCGGGCGTCATCGACCCAGCAATCGGAGTACTCGAAGCCTTTGGTGATTTCGCTTTTCAATGCGCTGTCGGCACCGAACTTCAGGCTTTTCGAACCTGGCAGCTTTTCACGCTTGCCGAGGTTGTCATAGAGGAACAGACCGGCGCGGATCATCCACGCCGGGCGCAGGTGCGGACGGTGCGGCAGCACGAAACGCATCGGCTTGACGATGTGCGGCGCCTTGGCCAGCAGCACTTCGCGCTCGGCCAGCGCTTCACGCACCAGACGGAATTCGTAATGTTCGAGGTAGCGCAGGCCACCGTGGATCAGCTTGCTGCTGGCCGACGAGGTGTGGCTGGCCAGGTCATCCTTTTCGCAAAGGAACACCGAAAGCCCGCGACCGGCGGCATCCGCTGCGATCCCCACGCCATTGATCCCGCCGCCAATCACGGCAACGTCGTAGATCTCGGAGATAGGGGGCGTACGCAAGGTAGATGTGGACATCGGCTGGCCTCGGGCTCTTTTGATTTTCTGTCTTGGAAATCGAACATAAATGTTCATTTGCGAAAATGGTAGCCCATAAAGACGCGCGCAGCCAGTCACGTTCGATTGAAAAAACTCATCGAAGGGCGGCTAAAAGAAAATTTTCGAACATTTAGAATTGCTGAGGCACTTTTGTGGCGAGGGAGCTTGCTCCCGCTCGGCGGCGCAGCCGTCGTAAATCCGGTGCGCAAGGCGTGGCTGGATGAATTGGGTTGGATGGTTTTGGGGCCGCTTCGCAGCCCAGCGGGAGCAAGCTCCCTCGCCACAGGGGAGCTGCACCAAGTGGGGTTTAAACGACTTCCAGACGAATCTTGTGCTGGCTCAGCAACTGCGCCAGTGCCGGCACCGGCTGCTGATCGGTCACCAGGCAGTCGATCAGGCTGATCGGACCGAGGCGGATCATCGCGTTGCGCCCGAACTTGCTGGAGTCCGCCGCCAGAATCACCTGCCGCGCATTGGCGATGATCGCCTGCGACACGCGCACTTCCTGATAATCGAAGTCGAGCAGGCTACCGTCTTCGTCGATGCCGCTGATACCCACCAGTGCGAAATCGACCTTGAATTGATTGATGAAGTCCACGCTCGCCTGACCTACCACACCGCCGTCACGGCGCACGTTGCCGCCAGTCAGCAGCACATCGAAATCATCCTTGGCGCTGAGCATCGAGGCGACGTGCAGGTTGTTGGTGATGATCTTCAGATGGTTGTGATTGAGCAGGGCGCGGGCAATCGATTCGGTGGTGGTGCCGATGTTGATGAACAGCGAGGCATGATCGGGGATCTGCGCGGCGATGGCTTCGCCGATGCGTTGTTTTTCGTCGCGCATCTGGTCGGCGCGCATCGCATAGGCGGTGTTTTCGACGCTTGAATCATAGGCCGCGCCGCCATGGTAGCGGCGCAACAGATTGGCTTCCGCGAGCTGATTGATGTCGCGGCGGATGGTTTGCGGGGTAACAACGAACAGCGTGGCCATTTCCTCGATGCTCACATAGCCGCGTTCGCGGACCAGCTCGAGGATTTGCTGCTGACGGGGAGGCAGATTCATGGGGCTTCCTTTGGGCTGCCGTGCAAAATTTGCCCATGATGCCGCAGGAATCCGCTCCCGACCAGTTAGTTGCCTATCAGTCTCTGAAGGTTGGCTTATTCAGCGTCTTCACGCGCCCAGTCACGGGTGCGGCTGACGGCTTTTTTCCAGCCTTTGTACAGTTTCTCTTTCTCGACTTCTTCCAGGCTCGGTTCGAACTCACGCTCGATCACGGCCTTGCCGCGCAGTTCGTCGAGGCTGCCCCAGAAACCGCACGCCAGACCGGCCAGATACGCTGCGCCGAGAGCAGTGGTCTCACGCATTTGCGGACGCTCGACCTGAGTGCCGAGGATGTCGGCCTGGAACTGCATGAGGAAGTTGTTGGCCACTGCGCCGCCGTCCACGCGCAGGGCCTTGAGGCGTTCGCCGGAGTCCTGTTGCATGGCGTCGAGCACGTCGCGGGTCTGGTAGGCGATCGATTCCAGCGCAGCGCGGATGATGTGATCCACGCGTACGCCACGCGTCAGGCCGAACAGTGCGCCACGGGCATACGGGTCCCAGTACGGAGCACCGAGACCGGTGAAGGCCGGTACGAGATACACGCCGTTGCTGTCCTTCACTTTATTGGCGAAGTATTCGGTGTCGTGAGCGTCGTTGACGATCTTCAGTTCATCGCGCAGCCACTGCACGGTCGAACCGCCGTTGAACACCGCGCCTTCCAGAGCGTACGCCACTTCGCCACGTGGGCCGCACGCGATGGTGGTGAGCATGCCGTGCTGCGATTTCACCGCTTTGTCGCCGGTGTTCATCAGCAGGAAGCAGCCGGTGCCGTAGGTGTTTTTTGCCTGGCCCGGCTCGACGCACATCTGGCCGAACAGTGCCGCTTGCTGGTCACCGGCGATACCGCCGATGGCGATGCCGCTCTTGGTGCGACCATAGATTTCCGAAGAGGCTTTGACCTCCGGGAGCATCTCGCGCGGGATGTCGAGAATTTCCAGCATCTTCGAATCCCACTCCAGAGAGTGAATGTTGAAGAGCATGGTGCGCGAGGCGTTGGTGTAGTCGGTGACGTGCACCTTGCCGCCGGTGAATTTCCAGATCAGCCAGCTATCGACGGTGCCGAACAGCAGTTCGCCGTTGCGCGCACGCTCACGGCTGCCTTCGACGTTGTCGAGGATCCACTTCAGCTTGGTGCCGGAGAAATACGGGTCGGTGACCAGGCCGGTGTTGTCGCGAATGTACTCTTCGTGGCCATCGCGCTTGAGCTGCTGGCAGATCTCGGTGCTGCGGCGGCACTGCCAGACGATGGCGTTGTACACCGGACGACCGGTGGTCTTGTCCCAGACCACGGTGGTTTCACGCTGGTTGGTGATACCGATGGCGGCCACCTGATCGTGATGCAGACCGGCCTGGGCCAGTGCTTCGACCATCACTGCGCTCTGGGTGGCGAAGATTTCCATTGGATCGTGTTCGACCCAGCCGGCTTGCGGGTAATGCTGGGCGAATTCGCGCTGGGCGGTGCAGACCACGTTCGCGTCGCGGTCGAAAATGATCGCGCGGGAGCTGGTCGTACCCTGATCGAGGGCAATGATGTAGTTCTTATTCTGAATGTCGGTCATGTCGATTGCCTTGGACGAAATAAGGGAGAGTGGGCCGTGGCGCGGGCTCTAAAGGGCAGGAACCCGCGCCGACTGTTTCAAGAAGTTCTTGGTTTGCCGTCAATGGCCGGTTCTGCATCCTTTGTAGCAGGTGTGGCGCCGGTCAGGTGACGGGCGATGAGCCCGCGATACCCGGCAGCGCCGAGGCAGGCACCGACAATCGGTGCAAAAATCGGAATCAGGAAGTACGGAATATCGCGACCGCCAGTGAAGGAAATTTCACCCCAGCCGGCGAAGAAAGTCATCAGTTTCGGACCGAAGTCACGCGCCGGGTTCATCGCGAAACCGGTCAGCGGGCCCATCGAGCTGCCGATCACCGCGATCAGCAGGCCGATCAGCAGCGGTGCCATCGGGCCTTTCGGTAGACCGTTGTTGTCATCGGTCAGGGCCATGATCACGCCCATCAGGATCGCGGTGATGATCATCTCGACCAGGAATGCCTGAGCGGTGGACAGTACCGGATTGGGGAAAGTCGAGAATACCGAGGCCAGCTCAAGGCTGGCGGCGGTGCCACGCACCATGTGGTGAGTTTGTTCGTAATCGAAGAATAGATTGCTGTACAGCGTGTACACCAACAGCGCACCGCAAAACGCGCCGGCGATCTGCGACAGGATATAGAACGGCAGTTTGCGCTTTTCGAAGTCGGCGAAAATGCTCAGGGCAATGCTCACGGCGGGGTTCAGGTGCGCGCCGGAAACCCCGGCGGTCAAGTAGATCGCCATGCTCACGCCGACGCCCCAGATGATGCTGATTTCCCACAGACCGAAGCTGGCGCCCGCGACTTTGAGCGCGGCGACACAACCGGTGCCGAAGAAGATCAGCAGTGCAGTCCCCAGAAACTCGGCCAGACATTGGCCGGAAAGCGAAGGTTGCTGTAAAGCAGTTGTCATTGAAAACCTCGATTTTTGTTGTTGTCTGGCGCGTTTGCCGTCAGGGCAAGGCGCGATTTTCCCCGGGGCAGGATCCCCATCCTGTTCCCGGTTACTGCTGGGTGCTGCGGTGATGATAATTCTTACATTATTCAGATTCGAAAAAATATAGACAAGAAACAAACCTGTCAAAGGTCGAAAGTGAACCGCCGGTCACAATTAAACTATCAGCCTGCTGAATGATCCTGCGAGTGAACGCGGCGCTAG
Source organism: Pseudomonas sp. GW823-FHT01D03 (assembly GCF_058798255.1). Classification (NCBI taxonomy): domain Bacteria; kingdom Pseudomonadati; phylum Pseudomonadota; class Gammaproteobacteria; order Pseudomonadales; family Pseudomonadaceae; genus Pseudomonas; species Pseudomonas sp. GW823-FHT01D03. The sequence continues at coordinate 4,860,887 of NZ_JBXAKK010000001.1, read as the reverse complement.
TTCGGCGATATGCCCGCAAAGCCCGGAAAACGGGGCTTGCGCTAGAGCCTTTTGCGAGGTGATGGCCTAGAATCCGGCGCATGATTTTTCTGTTGATGCCGAGCCTGGAGCTGCCATGACCCCTGCGTTGGACTTGTTGAAAAAAGTTCGTGCCGAACATCGCGTGCACAGTTACGAACATGACCCGAAAGCCGCATCCTATGGGCTGGAGGCCGCCGAGAAGCTGGCGCTGGAGCCGGCGCAGGTGTTCAAGACGCTGCTCGCTGCCAGCGAAAAAGGTGAATTGCTGGTGGCGGTGGTGCCGGTCGTCGGAAGTCTTGACCTCAAAGGCTTGGCCCACGCGGCGGGCGTGAAGAAAGTCGAAATGGCTGACCCGGCGGCGGCGCAGCGTTCCACCGGTTACCTGTTGGGCGGCATCAGTCCGCTGGGGCAGAAGAAGCGTCTGCGTACCTTCATCGATAACTCGGCCCAAGGCTTTGCGACTATTTATGTCAGTGCTGGCCGACGCGGCCTGGAAGTCGAGTTGGCGCCGGCGGTTCTGGCTGAACACACCCAGGCCAAATTCGCCGACATCGGTCGTGCATGACCTTGCGTTCTGTATGAAGAAAATTGCCCGCTTCTGTCACTGGCGCTGAGCGCAGCGCGGCTGCATGCTCTGCCGACTCATTCAGGGAGAAGGTTATGCAGCTCGAATTTCATCAGGTTGATGCGTTCAGTGATCGGCCGTTCAGTGGCAACCCGGCGATGGTGTATCGGCTCGATGCCTGGCTCGCGGACGATTTGATGCAGAAGATCGCCGCCGAACACAACCTGGCGGAAACCGCGTTTGTGGTGCGCGAAGGCGCAGCGTGGCACATCCGCTGGTTCACTCCGACCACCGAGGTGCCGTTGTGCGGGCATGCCACACTGGCCAGCGCCTATGTGTTGTTCGAGGTCTACAAGGAAAACGCCGAGCGGCTGGACTTCACCTGCAAGTCGGGGCCGCTGAGCGTCAGTCGCGAGGGCGATCGCCTGTGGCTGGACTTCCCGTCGATTGTGCCGTCAGAAATTGGCGTGACGCTGGATGTCGAGCGCGCGCTGGGCGTCGAGGCGGTGGATGTGCTCGGCTCCAACGAGTTGTTTGTGGTGCTGGAGTCGGAGCAGGCAGTGCTCGACTGCAAGCCGGACATGGTCGCGCTGGCGAAACTGCCGTGGCTCGGCGCCATCGTGACCGCGCGCGGCAACCAGCATGATTTCGTCTCGCGCTATTTCGCCCCGGCGATCGGCATCAATGAAGACCCGGTGACCGGCTCGACGCATTGCAGCCTGATTCCGTACTGGTCGAAACGTCTGGGCAAATCCAGTTTGACCGCGTGCCAGCGCTCGGCGCGGGGCGGGGAGCTGTTCTGTCGGCTGGAGGGGGAGCGGGTGAAGATCGGCGGGAATGCGACGCTGGTTGCCAGTGGCACACTGATCTTGGGCTGAACCCAAAACCAAATGTGGAAGCGGGCTTGCTCGCGAATGCAGGGTATCAGTCACCTTCATCGTTGACTGACACAGCGCATTCGCGAGCAAGCCCGCTCCCACAGTTTTGATCCAGCGCGGATCAGAGGGCGGTGCTGTAGCGGCGCACGCCGTTTTCCACTGCCGGGACTTGTGCGGCGGTGCTGCCCGATGCCTGGAACAACACCAGATGTTCAGCCGCTACTCGAATCCCCACCTCCGCACCCACCTGATGGTCGGCATGGCTGGGGAAGATCGATTCCAGCTGTGCACCGGTCGGCAGTTGCAGGCGATACAGGGTCGAGGCACCGAGGAAAGTCTTGCCGACGATCCGCGCTTTCAACCCACTGTCCGGCGCATAAACGATGTCATCCGGACGCAGCAACACATCCACCGCGCCGCCCACCGGCCAGGTGTAGGCCCGGTTGCCGCGCAGTTCGCCGAGTTCGGTCTGCACCGATTCCGGGCTGCCGAGCTGGCCGCGAATGAAATAGCCCTGACCGATGAAACTCGCCACAAACGGTGTCGCCGGTTCGTGATAGAGGTTGTAGGGCGTATCCCACTGTTCCAGCCGACCTTCCTTGAACACACCGACGTGATCGCTCACGGCGAAGGCTTCTTCCTGGTCGTGGGTCACCAGAATCGCACTGGTGCCACGGGCCTTGAGGATGTCACGCACTTCGTGGCTGAGCTTGCGGCGCAGTTCGCCATCGAGGTTGGAGAACGGCTCGTCGAGCAGCAGCAATTGCGGTTCCGGCGCCAGGGCGCGGGCGAGAGCAACTCGCTGTTGCTGGCCGCCGGACAGCTCGTGCGGGAAGCGCTTGCCGAGGTTCTTCAGATTGACCAGTTCCAGCAGCTCTTCGGTAACGCGCTCCTTGTTCGGGTGCTTGCGGATGCCGAAGGCAATATTGTCCGCGACGCTCAGGTGCGGGAACAGCGCGTAATCCTGGAACACCATGCCGATCCGGCGTTTCTCCGGCGCCAGGGTGAAACCGGCGCTGGAGATGGTCTCGCCGCCGAGCTGGATTTCCCCTTCGTGCACCGGTTCGAAACCGGCAATCGCGCGCAGGGTGGTGGTCTTGCCGCAACCGGACGAGCCGAGCAGGCAGCCGATGTCACCGGCGTTGAGGTGCAGATTGAGGTTCTGCACCACGCGTTGATCTTGATAGCCGCAAGCGAGGTTGCGCAGGTTCAGCAGTAGTTCATGGCTCATGCGTGGTGATATGCCGGTTCGACGAGGAACTCGAGCAGGGCCTTCTGTGCGTGGAGACGGTTTTCTGCCTGATCCCAGGCGACGGAACGCGGGTCATCAAGCAGGTCGAGGCTGATTTCTTCACCGCGGTGCGCTGGCAGGCAGTGCATGAACAGCACATCTTCAGCCGCCAGATCGAGCAGGGCGCGGTTCACCTGGAACGGTGCGAACAGTTTCAGGCGCTTGGCAGTTTCCTCTTCCTGACCCATCGAAGTCCAGACATCGGTGCTCACCAGATGCGCACCGCGCACGGCGTCTTGCGGATCGCGGACAATGGTCACGCGATCCCCGGCGCGGGCGACGAATTCAGGATTGGGCTCGTAGCCTTGCGGGCAGGCAACGCGCAACTGGAAGTCGAACTGGATCGCCGCTTCTATATAGCTGTTGCACATGTTGTTGCCGTCGCCGATCCAGGCCACGGTCTTGCCCTGGATCGAGCCACGGTGCTCGAGGAAGGTCTGCATGTCGGCCAGCAACTGGCACGGGTGCAGGTCATCGGACAGGCCGTTGATCACTGGCACGCGCGAGTTGGCGGCGAATTCGGTCAGGGTGCTGTGGGCAAAGGTACGGATCATCACCGCGTCGAGCATGCTCGACATGACGATGGCGCAGTCGCCGATCGGCTCGCCACGGCCCAGTTGGGTGTCACGCGGCGACAGGAAGATCGCCTGGCCGCCGAGCTGGATCATGCCGGCCTCGAAGGAGATCCGGGTACGGGTCGAGGATTTCTCGAAGATCATCCCCAGGACGCGGTTTTTCAGCGGCTCGAACAGTACGCCGCGGTTACGCAGGTCCTTGAGCTCAACGCCTCGACGGATCACGCTGACCAGCTCTTCGGGCGTGCAATCCATCAGGGAGAGAAAGTGCCTTGCGCTCATCATTGACTACCTTTTTGCTACAGACCGCAGATGCTCAAAGCCTTGTTTAACGGAACAACGGGCGAGACCTGCGGCGTAAGCCGCACGGGGCGACGAAATAGGGGAAGGCGCGATATTGACACTAAATGTCGCGTTACGCCAATAGGCTACGGTTTTTGCGGGATTCGGAGAGCGCACTGGATGTTGCAGCCGCGCATTTGAAGCCGGGTTCAGGACAGCCGCGAGCCTCTTTGTACACCGGCCTCGCCGGGCTTGGCAATGCGCCGTGGCGGGGATCAGGTCGACCAGGTCGGTTTACGACTGTGGCGCCACGCCATCACTTGGTCGGATGCTCAGACTGAAACATTTGCTAAAGCAAAGTGCTGGGTTATAAATAAGTTTCGAGCGACGCAGGAAGCCTCCGCATGGAATCGAAAGAAAAACTGTTAATGGAACTGCTGGGCCACACGGCTCGCTCACTCACGCATCTCACCGCGTCGGTCACTTCAATGTCCTTCGAACTGCTGCGTAGCGAGGACGAAGTGGTCAAGACCGCCGGCCGCCACATGATCGATCGCATGGCGACCATCAGTGCCGGGCTCGACGAGCACTGGCGGTTGATCGGCGAACTCACCGGCGTGCATGTCGCCCACGAGCAGATCGAAACCATTCAGGAAATTCAGCTGGCTGCGCCGCCGCAGCTGCCGTCGAACTGATCATGGCGGTTTATCGGCTCGCCTGATAACCGTCGATTCACAAGACGAACGTCGCTGGCGCAGGATCTGCGTCGGGGCCATAGTTTTGTTCCCGCGGGCGTGATTGCCTGCCCAGAACAAGACAGAGACTGGCCATGACCAAGACTCTCCATCACCGTGCCTGCCACCTGTGCGAAGCCATCTGCGGTCTGACTATCGAGACCACCGAAACCGATGGCAACGTCGCGATCACCTCGATCAAGGGCGATGCGCTCGACACCTTCAGTCGTGGGCACATCTGCCCCAAGGCCGTGGCCCTGCAAGACATCCAGAATGATCCCGACCGCCTGCGCCAGCCAATGCGCCGGGTCGGCAGCGAATGGCTGCCGATCGAGTGGGACGAGGCCTTTGCGCTGGTGGCCGAACGTCTGGCGGCGATTCAGGAACGTCACGGGCAGAACGCGGTGGCGGTCTATCAGGGCAACCCCAGCGTGCACAACTATGGGCTGATGACCCACAGCAACTATTTCCTCGGCCTGCTGAAGACGCGCAACCGCTTCTCGGCGACCTCGGTCGATCAGTTGCCGCATCACCTGAGCAGTTACCTGATGTACGGCCACGGCTTGCTGTTGCCGATTCCGGACATCGATCACACCGATTTCATGCTGATCCTCGGCGGCAACCCGCTGGCATCGAACGGCAGCATCATGACCGTACCGGATGTCGAGAAACGCCTGAAGGCGATTCAGGCGCGCGGTGGCAAAGTGGTGGTGGTCGACCCGCGGCGCAGCGAAACGGCAGCCATCGCCGATCAGCACTTGTTCGTGCGGCCGGGTGGCGACGCGGCGTTGCTATTCGGGGTGCTCAACACCTTGTTCAATGAAGGCCTGACCCGTGACTGTCACTTGCCGGTTGATGGCCTTGATGAAGTGCGCGCAGCCGTCGCCACGTTCACTGCCGAAGCCATGAGCCCGCTGTGCGCCGTTCCCGCTGAACAGATCCGCCAACTGGCCCGGGACTTCGCCGCTGCACCAAGCGCTGTTTGCTACGGCCGGATGGGCGTTTCCACTCAGGCCTTCGGCACGCTATGCCATTGGGTCGTGCAGTTGATCAATCTGGTGACTGGCAATCTCGATCGCGTCGGCGGTGCCTTGTGCACAGAGCCAGCGGTGGATCTGGTGGCATCGACCTCGGGCGGGCATTTCAACAAATGGCAAAGCCGGGTCTCCGGGCGACCCGAGTACGGCGGCGAGTTGCCGGTGTCGGCGCTGGCCGAAGAAATGCTCACCGAAGGCGAAGGGCAGATTCGCGCGCTGATCACTGTGGCCGGCAATCCGGTGTTGTCGACGCCAAACGGCCGGCAACTGGAGCAGGCGCTGGATGGCCTGGAGTTCATGCTCAGCATCGACCTGTACATCAACGAGACCACGCGTTACGCCGACCTGATCCTGCCGTCGACCTCGGCGCTGGAGAACGATCATTACGACACCACCTTCAATCTGTTCGCGGTGCGCAATGTCACCCGCTTCAACCGCGCGATTCTCGCCAAGCCCGACGGCGCATTACACGACTGGGAGATCTTTGTCGGTCTGGCCAAGGCGTTTGCCGAGAAGACTGGCAAGGAGCTGAAACCGACGATGCCGCCGGCGAAGATGATCGACATGGGCCTGCGCATGGGGCTGTACGGAGATGCGTCCGAGCAAAAGCTGTCATTGGCGACGTTGTTCGATCATCCGCACGGGATTGATCTTGGGGCGTTGAAGCCTAATCTGGCTGCACGCCTCAAGACGCCGAATCAACGGGTGCAGGCCGCACCACCGGAGATCCTCGCAGACCTCGCACGTTTCGCGGCCTTGCAGGCGCCAGCCGCTGATGAGCTGTTGATGATTGGCCGTCGGCATGTGCGCAGCAACAACTCCTGGATGCATAACTACCATCGGCTGGTGAAGGGCAAGCCACGGCATCAATTGCTGATGCACCCGGATGATCTCGCCAGCCGTGGGCTTAACGATGGTCAGTTAGTTCGCGTCAGCTCGCGGGTAGGGCAGATCGAGGTCGAGGTGATCGGCAGTCTGGACATGATGAAAGGCGTGGTCAGCCTGCCGCACGGTTGGGGGCATGCGCGGCCAGGTGTGCAAATGGCAATCGCCAGTGGGCAGCCAGGTTCGAGTGCCAACGACCTGACGGATGAATGCCAGCTTGATGAACTGTCGGGGAACGCCGCGCTCAATGGCGTGCCGGTGACCGTGGCTGCGGCCTGAACATGACCGTCGGGGAGACCGAGCATGGCGCTCGGGATTCCGTTACAATGCGTCACCGTGCCGACCCATGAGTCGGAAAGTTCAGCCGAGGTGCTCCATGGATATCATCGAAACGATTAAAGAGCAGATTGCCAACAACACCATTCTGCTTTACATGAAAGGCTCGCCGAATGCCCCGCAGTGTGGCTTCTCCGCGAAAGCTGCGCAGGCCGTGATGGCGTGTGGCGAAAAGTTTGCGTACGTGGATATCCTGCAGAACCCGGAAATCCGCGCCAATCTGCCGAAGTACGCCAACTGGCCGACTTTCCCGCAACTGTGGGTTGGCGGTGAGCTGGTCGGCGGTAGCGACATCATGACCGAGATGGCTGCAGACGGTTCGTTGCAAAGCACCATCAAGGCGGCTGTCGAAGCGGCTGCTGCGAACAAGTCCGAAGCCTGATCCGGCTTTTGTGGGAGCGAGCAAGCTCGCTCCCACAGGGATCTGCATCTGATCCGGGATTTGCCAATAAAAAGCCCCGCACCTCGAAAGAGGGCGGGGCTTTTTAGTGTCTCGGATTCAGCGTGCGCTAACTTACTCTTCGCCCATCTGCGATTGCAGATAGTTTTCGAGGCCGACTTTATCGATCAGGCCCAGTTGGGTTTCCAGCCAGTCGATATGCTCTTCTTCGGACTCAAGAATGTCTTCGAGCAGTTCACGGCTGCCGAAGTCGCCAACCGATTCGCAATGGGCGATGGCGGCTTTCAGATCGGCGTGGCCGGTCTTCTCGATACGCAGATCGCATTCCAGCATTTCCCGGGTGTGCTCACCGATGTGCAGCTTGCCCAGGTCCTGGACGTTCGGCAGGCCTTCGAGGAACAGGATGCGCTTGATCAGCTTGTCCGCGTGCTTCATCTCGTCGATGGATTCGTGGTACTCGTGCTTGCCCAGCTTGTTCAGGCCCCAATCTTCATACATGCGTGCATGCAGGAAGTACTGATTGATCGCGACCAGTTCATTGGCAAGGATTTTGTTGAGATGCTGGATGACTGTAATGTCGCCTTTCATGATGGGAGTCCTGCCCTGTATTAGCTGTATATAAGGCGGAGTTTGAGCTTGGTATTTATAAGTGTCAAACCTAAGTTATTGAATAATAAATGAAATTAAATCTGAATAAGAATGTTTGTGTTCCGCGTCTAGCGCCTAAGCGCTTGATTTGCAGGCATAAAAAAACCGGACATATGTCCGGTTCTTTGAAATAGGGGTGATTATGCCGCGGTAAATTCTACGGGGTAGGGGATCGCAGCCTGAGCGGTTTGCAGCTTGGTCAGGGTTTCGCGAACCACTTCCTTGGCAAGGCACGCACATTTGCCGCATTGGCTGGCGACGCCGGTGGCCTGGCGGACTTCTTTGTAGCTGCAGCAACCTTCATAGATCGCTTCGCGGATTTGTCCGTCGGTGACGCCAGTGCAGAGACAAACATACATAAGTGAGAACCGTCGCTGGTTGTGACTCAATTGCGATGGATCTTAATGTTAACGAGAATGATTGTCAAAGTGCTTTCTGAATGGTTTTCGATCGAAAGGCTGGTCACTGACGAACGGTGATTAATGGCGAATTGCCTGGCCCCGAAAATGCTGTTCCGTTATCCGCCTTGGGCAAAAAACCGTTAAGGACAGGCGAAAAACGCAGTGTATGATGGTCGGCCCTTGCGAAGAGGGTTCGTGTCACAGGGCTGTCGCCTCAGGGTGGCAGGCTGGCCCGGACCCTGAACTTCAAGTTATTCACCAGGAGATATCCATGAGCGTACTCGTAGGCAAACAAGCCCCAGACTTCACCGTCCCGGCCGTACTCGGCAATGGCGAGATCGTTGACAGCTTCACCCTGTCCTCGGCCATCAAAGGCAAATACGGCCTGGTGTTCTTCTACCCACTGGACTTCACCTTCGTCTGCCCGTCCGAGCTGATCGCTCTGGACAACCGCATGGCCGACTTCAAGGCGCGCAACGTGGAAGTGGTCGCCGTGTCGATCGACTCGCACTTCACTCACAACGCCTGGCGCAACACCCCAGTGAACAATGGCGGCATCGGCCAGGTGAAATACACCATGGCTGCCGACATGAAGCACGAAATCGCCAAGGCCTACGACGTTGAGTCCGAAGGCGGCGTGGCTTTCCGTGGCGCGTTCCTGATCGACGACAAGGGCGTTGTCCGCTCGCAGATCATCAACGACCTGCCGCTGGGCCGTAACATGGAAGAGCTGATCCGTCTGGTCGACGCGCTGCAATTCCACGAAGAGCACGGCGAAGTCTGCCCTGCGAACTGGAAAAAAGGCGACAAAGGCATGAACGCTTCGCCAGAAGGCGTTGCGGCTTACCTGACCGAGAACGCTGCTGCCCTGTAAGGCGCAACGTCGCGGTACAAAAAACCGGCCCATGTGGCCGGTTTTTTTATGCGCGGGATTTGTCCGACGAGGATCAGTCGTCGAAATCTTCCCAGCCGCCCATCTGTTTCCAGCGGTTGACGATGCCACAGAACAGCTCAGCGGTCTTCTCGGTGTCGTAACGCGCCGAATGCGCTTCACGGCCGTCGAAGTCGATGTCCGCTGCCTGACAGGCCTTGGCCAGGACGGTTTGACCGTAAGCCAGACCGGCCAGTGTCGCGGTGTCGAAGCTGGAGAACGGGTGGAACGGGTTGCGCTTCATGTCCAGACGCGCAACCGCAGCATTCAGGAAGCCAAGGTCGAAACTGCTGTTGTGGCCGACCAGGATCGCCCGTTTGCAGCCATTGGCCTTCAGCGCCTTGCGGATGCCACGGAAGATGTCGGTCAGCGCGGTTTCTTCGCTGACGGCCATGCGCAGCGGGTGATCGAGCTTGATCCCGGTGAACTCCAGCGCGGCTGCTTCGATGTTGGCGCCTTCGAACGGCTCGACACGGAAGAAGTAGGTGTGATCCGGGTAGACAAACCCCTTTTCATCCATGGCGATGGTGGTCGCGGCAATCTCCAGCAGAGCGTCGGTGGCCGAGTTGAAGCCACCGGTCTCTACGTCGACAACAACCGGCAGGTAGCCGCGAAAACGCGCTGCCATTGGATGACGGGAACCGCCGCCGCCACCTTGACCGTCCAGTTCATCGTCGAAATGGTCTTCACTCACGCGTGTTCCTCCAGCAGGCGCCAGCGCAGTTTTTCACCGGCGCGCAGCGGGATAACGTTCAGCTCGCCGAATGGCAGGCTGGTCGGGGCGGTCCATTCTTCGCGAACCAGGGTGATGTGATCGGTGTTGACCGGCAGGCCGTAGAAGCGCGGGCCGTTGAGGCTGGCGAATGCTTCGAGCTTGTCCAGCGCATTGCGCTGTTCGAACGCTTCGGCATACAGCTCGATGGCGGCGTACGCGGTGTAGCAGCCGGCGCAGCCGCAGGCGGCTTCCTTGGCGTGCTGGGCGTGCGGCGCCGAGTCGGTACCGAGGAAGAACTTGGCGCTGCCGCTGGTGGCGGCGTCGAGCAGGGCTTCCTGATGGGTATTGCGCTTGAGGATCGGCAGGCAATAGAAGTGCGGCCGAATCCCGCCCACCAGCATGTGGTTGCGGTTGTACAGCAGATGATGCGCGGTGATGGTGGCGCCGACGTTGGCCGAAGCCTCGTTGACGAACTGCACGGCGTCGCCGGTGGTGATGTGTTCGAACACTACTTTGAGCGTCGGGAATCGCTCGACCACACGGCGCATGTGCTCATCGATGAAAATCTTTTCGCGGTCGAAGACATCGACATCGCCACGGGTGACTTCGCCGTGGATCAGCAGCGGCATGCCGACTTCAGCCATGGCTTCCAGCGCCGGGAAGATCTTGTCGATGCTGGTCACGCCGGAGTCGGAGTTGGTGGTGGCGCCGGCCGGGTACAGTTTGGCGGCGTGCACGAAACCACTGGCCTTGGCCTCACGAATTTCTTCGGGCTGGGTGCGGTCGGTGAGGTACAGCACCATCAGCGGTTCGAAGCGACTGCCGGCCGGGCGGGCAGCGAGAATCCGCTGGCGATAGCCGTCGGCTTCAGCGGCGTTGCGCACCGGTGGTACCAGGTTGGGCATGATGATGGCGCGGCCAAAGGTGCGCGCAACATCGGCAACGGTATTGGTCAACACGGCACCATCGCGAAGATGAATGTGCCAGTCGTCGGGACGCAGCAGGGTCAGGCGGTCGGACATGAGGGGATTCCAGGCGGGTCAAACTGAGGGGAATGCTACCGGAAAAGACTCTTGCAGGCACCCGCTATCAAGTTTTGCAGGAACCTTCCGATATCCCGTAGGTATGCCGTAAACATAGTGTGAATCGGTCTTTGTGTGACAGAAGCCAATGGAGCCTCCCGTGCGCCAGCGATATTTAGCCTTGCTCAGTGTGTTTGCCAGCCTCCCCGCGATGGCGCTGACTTACCAGACGCGTCTGGAGAACATTGAGTGGACGGTCGAGGGCGACAAGTTCGAGTGCCGCCTGACCCAGCCGATCACCGATTTCGGTTCGGGCCAGTTTGTGCGCAAGGCCGGCGAGCAGGCGATATTCCGCCTCAATGCCTACAACGCCATGCTCGGCGGAGGTTCGGCGACGTTGCTTGCGGCGGCGGCGCCATGGCAGCCGGGGCGCAACGACATCAACCTGGGCAGCGTCAGGATCGGTACCGGCAACGTGCTGTTCAACAGCTCACAATCCCAGGCCGGCGGATTGATCAGCGGTCTGCTCGATGGTCGCAGTCCGGTGGTGCGCCGTGCGTCTGGCGATGGCCGGGTTTCGGAAGTGCGTCTGCTGCCGGTAAAGTTCAGCAAAGCGTTCAATGATTACCAGACGTGTGTGGCGAAATTGCTGCCGCAGAATTTCGATCAGGTAAAACAGTCTCAGGTCGGCTTCCCCGGTGAAGGCACCGATCTGGATGCCGCCGCCAAAGCCAAGTTGCAGGTAATGCTCGAGTTCATGAAGGCCGATCCGACGGTCAATCACATCGAGCTCGATGGCTACTCCGACAACAGCGGCAACCGTCTGACCAACCGTGAACTGTCGCGCCGTCGCGCGCTGGCAGTGGTCGATTTTTTCAAGGCCAACGGTATCGCCGAATCGCAAATCACCGTGCGTTTCCATGGCGAGCAATACCCGCTGGTGCCAAACAACAATGCGGCCAACCGGGCGAAGAATCGTCGGGTCAGCGTGAAGCTTGCGCGAGTGGCGCCGACTACCGCGCCAGCGCCGCAAGCCAGCACACCAGCCAATGCTGCGGCGACTTCCTGACCCATCGGTCATCGTCGCGCTCTCGACAGATTCTGTCGCTTTGTCGTCTTAAGCTGTCGCGCCTCTGTAAATTATCGCATTTGAGCGGTAGACTCCTCGGCTTTCCGTAGAACCCCGTGGAGTGATGGCATGGCGGACGTAAACAAGGTCGTTCTGGCGTATTCCGGCGGCCTGGACACTTCGGTGATCCTCAAGTGGCTGCAGGATACTTATAACTGTGAAGTGGTGACCTTCACCGCTGACCTGGGTCAGGGCGAAGAGGTCGAGCCGGCTCGCGCCAAGGCTCAGGCCATGGGCGTCAAAGAAATCTACATCGATGACCTGCGCGAAGAATTCGTGCGCGATTTCGTGTTCCCGATGTTCCGCGCCAACACCGTTTACGAAGGCGAGTACCTGCTGGGTACTTCCATCGCACGTCCGCTGATCGCCAAACGCCTGATCGAAATCGCCAACGAAACCGGCGCCGACGCCATTTCCCATGGCGCCACCGGCAAGGGCAACGACCAGGTGCGTTTCGAACTGGGTGCCTACGCACTCAAGCCTGGCGTGAAAGTGATTGCGCCATGGCGTGAGTGGGACCTGCTGTCCCGCGAGAAGCTGATGGACTACGCCGAGAAGCACGCGATCCCGATCGAGCGTCATGGCAAGAAGAAGTCCCCGTACTCGATGGACGCCAACCTGCTGCACATCTCCTATGAAGGCGGCGTGCTGGAAGACACCTGGACCGAGCACGAAGAAGACATGTGGCGCTGGACCGTCTCCCCGGAGAAGGCTCCCGACACCCCGCAATATCTGGAACTGACCTACCGTAACGGCGATATCGTTGCGCTGGACGGCGTCGAAATGACTCCGGCCACCGTACTGGCAACGCTGAACAAGATCGGTGGCGCTCACGGTATCGGTCGTCTGGACATCGTTGAAAACCGTTACGTGGGCATGAAGTCCCGTGGCTGCTACGAAACCCCGGGCGGTACCATCATGCTGCGCGCGCACCGCGCCATCGAATCGATCACCCTGGACCGCGAAGTCGCTCACCTCAAAGACGAGCTGATGCCGAAGTACGCCAGCCTGATCTACACCGGCTACTGGTGGAGCCCGGAGCGTCTGATGCTGCAACAGATGATCGACGCTTCGCAGGTCAACGTGAACGGTGTGGTTCGCCTGAAACTGTACAAAGGCAACGTGATCGTTACCGGCCGCAAGTCCGACGATTCGCTGTTCGACGCCAATATCGCGACCTTCGAAGAAGACGGCGGCGCCTACAACCAGGCCGACGCGGCGGGCTTCATCAAGCTCAACGCGCTGCGCATGCGCATTGCTGCCAACAAAGGCCGCAAGCTGTTCTAAGCCTTACAGGGCTGTAAAAATGGCGGCTTGTCTCAATGACAATGCCGCCATTTTCATTTCTGTGTTTGTCTGGCGTTAATCCATAGCTTTGATCGTTACCGTTAACTCCGGCATTTTCTTGAATGTCCACTTCTGGCATCTACTCTGCGTTCATGCTCCTTTCAAAACCGTGGTGCTTTGCGTGCTCACGTTGTAAGCAACGAGAAGTTTGGCGCCACCGCTTTTTTTCGACTGTTTGATAAGGCCGGGGATAATTTGCTTGAGCAAAACTTCGCACGCAGTGTCGGTCAGAAATACCACGGCCCTGGGCGGTTGCTTGCCAAGATGCGGAAAGTGTTCGACCAGCGCATTGAACGCCTGAGCGCTGCTCAACCGCCGTACATCTAAGGCACACAATGTGCCGATGGATTTAGGCAGCTGAATGTTGTGCTCAATCCACGGTCGCTCCGCGCAGGATTCGCCAGCGCCGCCAGGGGGGAGTTGCCTGAGGTCGATGCTATGGACAGACAAAGTCCATTCCAATCCGTTTGCAGCTGATGTTTCGCCTGCTGCCACAAATGCTTTTGCTGGAGGCGAGCAGGAGTGGAGCTCGCGCTGTTTCAACTCCTCGAAATTTTTTAGGAAGCTGTCGTCCTTATCGAAATCCGAAGGCGCATAAAGCGAACGGTAGTTGAAGTTCAGCGTTAAAAAGAATAGCAGCAACAAGTAGAACGGAAAGCTGATCAGGAACCAGATATAGACCTCCCTTTCGGTGTTATCAAGGAAGGGCAGGGAAATGGCAGCTGATGATTCGGAAATAAATGCAAATATCGCAATTACAGTCATGGGGTTGGTTATTTTTCTTTTGATTTTTATCATGGGGAGTGCTCATTAAATATATTTCCAGTGCTTGTGTTGAATTGTTTTGTATGGAGGGCTACAACTTGGTAGTTGGGCTATTTTTATATTAAAAAAAATCGCTTGGGTAGAAGTATCTTGTTTCAGACGTTGATTTTTCAAAGTGTTTTTGATGGGTTTCATGTTGTTTTTTACAATTTATAATCCGCCGGGGGCTGACGGTGCGTAGCGACGCGCAGTCAATGAATTATCGCGTTTTTTCAGACGCTCACAGAGCCTTCTGCTTCAACGGAGGAGTACGCGTGGCTTCCAGGGCGTCATGTTTTTCGCATCGATGTGAAGGCGGAAAGATACGTCATCCCATTTAAAAATCGCCTGTATGGATTTTTTTGTAGGAATAATCTTTATTTGCTGTAGGGAATGTCCTTTGCTGGGATTGCAATGAAACTCTCTTGTGCCATGTCAGAAGTGACTGGGCTATTGTGCGTGCTCTAAAAATTCGAACAGCGAAACTGGACTTGCCCATGAATAAAGTGCTGATCGTGGATGATCATCCCGTCATTCGTCTTGCTGTGCGTATGCTGATGGAGCGTCATGGCTACGAAGTCATTGCAGAAACGGATAATGGTGTGGATGCTTTGCAACTTGCACGTGAACAGATGCCGGATATCGTTATTCTGGATATCGGAATACCGAAACTCGATGGTCTTGAAGTTATTGCGCGTCTGAACTCGACACCCATGCCGTTGAAAGTTCTGGTATTGACCTCCCAGGCACCGGGGCATTTTTCAATGCGCTGCATGCAGTCGGGTGCTGCGGGGTATGTATGTAAACAACAGGATCTGACTGAGTTGCTGAGTGCGATCAAAGCTGTACTGTCCGGCTACAGCTATTTTCCAAACCAGGCCCTGCACACCGTGCGTACCAGTCTTGGTAATGCCAGTGAGGCCGATATGGTGGATCGCCTCTCCGGGCGCGAAATGATGGTGTTGCAGCAATTGGCGCGTGGCAAGACCAACAAGGAAATTGCCGATGGCATGTTTCTCAGCAACAAGACGGTCAGCACTTATAAGACCCGTCTGTTATTGAAACTCAATGCCCGCTCGCTGGTGGACCTGATTGAATTGGCACAACGCAACGGACTGGTCTGATGATCATTAATGCCGACGGAGCATGGGCCGCTCAGTGTCGGATTGTGCAGAAAGTAAAAAGCCTCCGGTTCGGGAGGCTTTCAAGTGTCAGAGATCAAAATCGTAATCGGCCAATTGCTTTTGCAGTCGGCGCTCCTCAAGCATGTTATCGATGGTGCGACGTTTGCTCAGATTGGTCTTGGCGACCTCGACCACCGGTTCGGCGTCGTCGGTTTCCACCGCGGTAAAATCTTCATCTACGTCCAGTTGTTCTTTGCTGTCAGTCATAAGGTGAACTCCAGGCTAAGACTGCCTTTGGCGCTCCTTATATCGATATTCCTGCTGCGGGTAAAAAAGATTTTTTCAATCGAAGAATCAATTATTCCAATAGCCAATCAATCGTCCGAGGTTTTGTGTTTGTACTCGCACAAATCTTCGATCCGGCAGCTGCCACAGCGCGGCTTGCGCGCCAGGCACACATAGCGACCGTGCAAAATCAGCCAGTGGTGGGAGTCCAGCAGGTAGTCTTTTGGCACAAACTTCATCAGCTTCTTTTCCACTTCAACCACATTTTTGCCCGGGGCAATGCCGGTGCGGTTGCTCACGCGAAAAATGTGCGTGTCGACCGCCATGGTTAACTGGCGAAAAGCGGTGTTGAGGACCACGTTGGCCGTCTTGCGACCCACGCCTGGCAGCGCTTCCAGTTCTTCACGGGTCTGCGGGACTTGGCCATTGTGCAGCTCAACCAGCATGCGGCAGGTCTCGATCACGTTTTTCGCTTTGCTGTTATAGAGGCCGATGGTCTTGATGTATTCGGACAGCCCTTCGACGCCCAGCGCGTGGATCGCAGCCGGGGTATTGGCCACCGGGAACAGTTTGGCCGTGGCCTTGTTGACGCCAACATCGGTTGATTGCGCCGAGAGAATGACCGCGATCAACAATTCGAACGGCGAGGAATAGGCCAGCTCGGTCTTCGGCTCGGGATTGTCTTCATGAAGTCTGCGGAAGATTTCCAGACGTTTTGCGGCATTCATGGGTGATGTGCTTCCTTGGAGAGAGCGTTCGAGCGAGTCCATGCCTGGCGGGCAGCGAGCAGTAGCCCGAGCAGGATAAAGGCGCCGGGAATCAGAGTGAGCAAGTGCAGTCCGTCGCTGAACAGAACCAGGCCTTGCCAGTGTTCAGACAGGCCACGGCCGAGGTGGCCCTGACCGAACAGTTCACGCAGTGCCGCCAGCGCGAGTAGCAGCCCGCTCGCCAGGCCAAAAAAACTCAGGCGCTGGGCAAGCGCCTGACGAAAGAATCCATTGTATTCCAGCACCACGCATTGCAAGGCGATCAGCCCGCCATAGACTCCGAGTGCCTGGTGCCACTGCAGCGCCCAGCGTTGCGCGAGGATATTGGCGCAACTGGTCAGGGTGGCGGCCAGCAACACACTGGCCAGCATCAGGCTAATGCCCGACAACTTCGAGCGCAGCGGGCCGATGCATGTGCCGTAAACCACCACCACAGCGCTCGACATCAACAGCATCCCCAGCGCGCCCGACAGGGTTGCGCTGGTGCCAAGCAGCAGCATCAACATCAACGTTTTTGTCAGATTCGTTGGCCGGCTCATGATCCGCTCCCCAGCAAGGTTGCCCGGTGTTCGTCAAAGTAGCGCAGGGCGTCATGAATGGCATTGACGGTTGCCCGGGACGTGATGGTCGCGCCCGCCAGTTGATCGAACTGTCCCTGATCTTTTTTCAGTGCCCAGCCCGCATCGTCAGGTGCGTTGCGTGATTTACCGGTAAAAGTCGCCAGCCAGTGATTCGGCCAGTCGCCGATAAGTCCGCCGAGCGCCGGTGTTTCATTGTGCCGCAAGGTTTTCACCCCCAGCAGCCTGCCGTTGGCATCAATGGCGATAAGCAGTTCGATAACGCCGGCATAGCCCTCGGTCCGCGTGCGCATCAACACCGCCACCGGCTGCCCCAGTCTGGTAGCGCGGTAACCTGCCAGCAGGGTGCTGTGGCTCAACGTCGTATCAATCAACGCCAGCGGCTGTTCCAGCGGCTGATTGTCATAGGCATCGGGCGCGAGCACATCCAGCAGCGTGCGGCTGTCGAGCAGGCGTTGTTCGTTGGCAATCTGCGGTGCACTGACGCGCTGCACCAGATAGGTCAGGCCGAGACCGGTGCCGGCCATCAGCACCAGCGTGATGACAGAGGCCGCGCGGTTCATGAGTTCACCTGCGTCTGGCGGGCGGCCGCAAAGCGTTCCATGGCCGGCACGCAGAGGTTCATCAGCAACACCGCAAACGCAACGCCGTCCGGATAGCCACCCCTGGTGCGGATCAGATAGGTCAGCAAGCCGACACCCACGCCGAACAGCAGCCGGGCCAGCGAACTTTTGGCGCCGGACACCGGTTCGGTAATGATGAAAAAGGCACCGAGCATGGTCGCGCCGCTCAGCAGATGAAACAGCGGCGAACCATGGGAATCCGAACCTGAGCCGTTCCAGCACAGCAGGCTGACGACAAACAGACTGCCCAGCATGGCGACCGGCGCGTGCCAGGCAATCACCCGGCGCTGCAATAAAAACAGTCCACCGGCGAGAAACGCCAGATTGATCCATTCCACACCGCGTCCACCGAAACGGCCGAACGCCGGGTTGGCCGCGAACAGCTCATCCATGGTCAGGCTTTTGTTGATGCGCAGGCTGTCCAGCGCGGTGGCCTGAGCCCAGGCGTCCGGGGCCGGGCCCAGATTCAAGACTTGTGCAAAAGCGGCCTGCAGATTCATGCCATGCGCTGGCCAGTGGGTCATCGGCTGCGGGAACAGCAGCATCGCCAAGGCGAAACCGAGCATCGCCGGGTTGAACGGATTCTTGCCGATGCCACCGTACAAATGCTTGCCGAACAACAGACCCGAAGCCACCGCCGTCACGGTCAGCCACCACGGGCAATAAGGTGGCAGGGCGGCGGCCAGCAGTGTCGCAGTGACCAGTGCGCTGCCGTCGCTGAGCGTCGGTTGCAGTGGCTGTCGGCGCAGGCGGACGATGAAGGCTTCGATCAACAGCGCGGTGCTCGCCGCCAGGATCAGGTTGATCAACACCCCCCAGCCGTAAAACCAGAACAACGCCAACAGCCCCGGCAGCGTGGCCAGCAGCACCAGCTTCATCGCCTGTTGCAGGCGATCGTCCGGTGTCTCACGAAGCGACATGGTCTTGTACCTGACGCTCGGCGGCCTGCAGGCGAGCGCGGGCCTTGTCGAGGATGTCGTTCGGCGTGTCGGCGCGGCGTTCGAGTTTGTTCAGGTCGGCGCGGGCGTAGGCCAGTTCGGTTTTCAACTGGCGGAGCTGATTGTCGATCGGGCGCTTTTCCACCCGCACCAGCTCAGGCGCAGGCTGCTCGCTTG
Source organism: Pseudomonas sp. GW823-FHT01D03 (assembly GCF_058798255.1). Taxonomy (NCBI): domain Bacteria; kingdom Pseudomonadati; phylum Pseudomonadota; class Gammaproteobacteria; order Pseudomonadales; family Pseudomonadaceae; genus Pseudomonas; species Pseudomonas sp. GW823-FHT01D03. The sequence goes on along the minus strand of NZ_JBXAKK010000001.1, from coordinate 4,842,394 downwards.
CCGCCTCAGCGGCGTGAAGCGCTTGCTCGGCGTCACGCAGTGCCTGTTCCAGCGTGGCAATCTGCTCCGTTGGTGCTTCGGCGGTCTGGGCCTTTTTCAGTTCGGCGCGACGCATGGCCAGCTGGATTTTCGCCCGCTTCAGGTCGGCATCTTTCGTCAGAACCGGGGCCGCAGCGGCTGGAGTGGCGGCGGCGCTGCTTTCGAGTTTCGCCAACGCCTGTTCGGCGGCTTCAAACTGCTGTTGCAACACGATCAGTTGCGATTGCTGTTCGAAGGTCGGCGGATGGCCGAAGGCTTTCAGCGATTTGTGCAATTGCGCGCGGCTCATGGCGACATCGATCTTGGCTTTCTTCAATGCCGCGTCGGCGGTCGCGGCTTTCTGCGCGCGCACCCGTTCCAGAGCAGCCTGCACCGGATCAAGAGTGGCCACCGCCGGTTGCGCTGCGCGCTGCGCCCGGGCTTCGCGCTCAGCCTGTTTCTGCTGTTCTTCGCGCTGCAGGCGGGCGTTGCGGCGTTCAAACCGCTGGCGCGCATGATCGCGTTTAGCTGCGCGCGCGCGTTGTTCTTCAAGGCTGGAAGCCAGGCCACCGACCACCGGCAAGGTGCCGAGCGGCAGCGGGTGCATTTCGATGCAGTCCACCGGGCACGGCGCCACGCACAGGTCGCAACCGGTGCATTCGTCGATCAGCACGGTGTGCATCAGTTTTGCCGCGCCGACGATGGCGTCGATCGGGCAGGCCTGTATGCACTTGGTGCAGCCGATGCACTCGGCTTCACGGATGTAGGCCACTTGCGGCGGTGCCGAACCACGGCTGACGTCCAGTTCCAGCACCGGCACTTTCAACAGTTCTGCCAGGGCGGCGACGGTTTCGTCACCGCCGGGCGGGCACTTGTTGATCGGTTCGCCATCGACGATGCCTTGCGCATAGGGCTTGCACCCGGGGTGGCCGCATTTGCCGCATTGGGTCTGCGGCAGGAGGGCATCGATGAGTTGAATCAGACTCATGTTTTGATCAGTCCACTGAATCCGAGAAAAATCACTGCGATCAATCCGGCGCCGATCAGGTCGATCGGCAAGCCGCGAAAGGGCAGGGGAATGTCGTTGTCCGCCGTGCGTTCCCGCAAGTCGCTGAACAGGCTCAGCACCAGCCAGAAGCCCAGCCCGGCACCCAGGCTCAACGCCGTTGCCTGCAGCAGGCCGCGATCATTTTGTGCATTGATCAAGGCCAGCCCCAGCACGCCGGCATTGCCCAGCAACAACGGCCATAGCCCATCGAAGGGCCAGTCAGGCAGCGCGCGAGTCAGCAGCTTCAGCAGCGGCGTGATCAGCAGCACGCTGAGCGGCAGGAACACGAACAGGTGCAGGGCCTGCAGTTGCAGCGGCACCAGCAGCCAGTGCCAGAGCACATAACCGATGAAGCCGACGCTCAGCATCAGGCACGCCGTCGCCAGCCCCAGCGCATGCACCTGGCGCCGACTGCCGGCCAGCAACGGATCGACGCCCAGCGGCCAGTGCAACACGAAGTTGTTGAGCAGGGCGGCACTGATCAGCGTAAGCGCAAGTTCGGTCATGGTTCTGCCGGCAGCAACGGGCGGGTGTCACTTAAGGTTAGGCATTATCCGGCACCCGCGATGGGTGGGCCAGATATGAAAAATCCCACAGGCCTGCAGAACATGCCTGTGGGATCGTTTCAGCGCTGGGTCTTACTTGATGCGTTGACCCGGCTTGGCGCCGCTGTCCGGGCTCAGCAGGTAGATTTCTTCACCGCCAGGGCCGGCGGCCATCACCATGCCTTCGGAGATGCCGAACTTCATTTTCCGCGGCTTGAGGTTGGCGATCATCATGGTCAGGCGACCGTCGAGTTTCGATGGGTCCGGGTAAGCGCTCTTGATTCCGGAGAACACGTTGCGCTGCTCGTCACCGATGTCCAGCGTCAGGCGCAGCAGCTTGTCGGCGCCCTCAACGTGTTCAGCCTTGACGATCAAAGCCACGCGCAGGTCGACGGCGGCAAAGGTGTCGAAGTCGATTTCCGGCGACAGCGGATCCTTGGCCAGTTCGCCATTGCCCGCAGGCGCGGCGGCACCGGTGTCGGTCTGGCTGGCGGTCAGGTCTTCTTTCGAGGCGTCGGTCATGGCTTGTACTTTTACCGGGTCGATGCGGGTCATCAACGGTTTGAACTCGTTCAACTGATGGTTGGCCAGCAACGTGGTGTGGTCGTTCCAGGTCAGCGGGGCGACGTTGAGGAAGGCCTCGGCGTCGGCGGCCAGCAGCGGCAGCACCGGTTTGAGGAAGATCACCAACTGGCGGAACAGGTTGATGCCAGTGGCGCAGATCGCCTGGACTTCATCCTGCTTGCCTTCCTGCTTGTTCAACGACCATGGGGCCTTGTCGGCGATCCAGGCGTTGGCGCGGTCGGCCAGGGCCATGGTTTCACGCATGGCGCGGGCGAAGTCGCGGGCTTCATAGGCGTCGGCAATGCTCGGCGCAGCGGCGAGGAACGCTTCGGTCAGCTCTGGCGCGGCATTGTTGTCGACCAGCAGGCCGCCGTTGCCCTTGTGGATGAAACCGGCGCAGCGGCTGGCGATGTTGACGACTTTGCCGACCAGGTCGGAGTTGACCTTCTGCACGAAGTCTTCGAGGTTCAGGTCGAGGTCGTCGACGCCACGGCCAAGTTTGGCTGCGTAGTAGTAGCGCAGGTATTCCGGCGACAGGTGATCTAGGTAGGTGCGGGCCTTGATGAAGGTGCCACGGGACTTGGACATCTTCTGGCCGTTGACGGTCAGGTAGCCGTGCACGTTGATTCCGGTCGGCTTGCGGAAGCCGGCGCCTTCGAGCATGGCGGGCCAGAACAGGGCGTGGAAGTTGACGATGTCCTTGCCGATGAAATGGTACAGCTCGGCGGTCGAGTCCTTGCCCCAGAACGCGTCGAAGTCCAGCTCCGGCGTGCGATTGCACAGGTTCTTGAAGCTGGCCATGTAGCCGATCGGCGCGTCCAGCCACACGTAGAAATACTTGCCCGGCTCGTCCGGGATCTCGAAACCGAAGTACGGCGCATCGCGGGAGATGTCCCACTGCTGCAGGCCGGCGTCCAGCCACTCGGCGATCTTGTTCGCGACGGCATCCTGCAGGGTGCCGCTGCGGGTCCAGGTCTGCAGCATCTGCTGGAAGTCCGGCAGCTTGAAGAAGAAGTGCTGGGAATCCTTGAGCACCGGAGTGGCGCCGGAGATCGCCGACTTCGGATCTTTCAGATCGGTCGGCGCGTAGGTTGCACCGCATTTTTCGCAGTTGTCGCCGTACTGGTCTTCGGTGCCGCACTTCGGGCAGGTGCCCTTGATGAAGCGGTCGGCCAGGAACATTTTCTTTTCCGGGTCGAAATACTGAGTGATCGAGCGTTGTGCGATGTGCCCGGCGTCACGCAGCTTCAGGTAGATCTGGCTCGACAGCTCGCGGTTTTCTTCGGCGTGAGTGGAGTGGAAGTTGTCAAAGTCGACCAGGAACTCGGCAAAGTCGGCGCTGTGTTCAGCCTGCACGTTGGCGATCAGTTGTTCCGGGGTGATGCCTTCCTTTTCCGCGCGCAGCATGATCGCCGAACCGTGGGCGTCGTCGGCGCAGACATAGATGCATTGATTGCCGCGATGCTTCTGGAAGCGCACCCACATATCGGTCTGGATGTATTCCAGCATATGGCCAAGGTGAATCGAACCGTTGGCGTAGGGCAGGGCGCTGGTGACGAGGATCTTGCGTGGTTCGGACATGTGGGGCTTCGCTACTTGATGAAACGGAGGTCGGCCACTATAAAGCGCTGGCGCATATTTTTCACCCTGTGCACCTGTTTCCGGATGCGGCCACTGCAATAACCGGATGGACTGACCGCAATACATTGTGGCGAGGGAGCTTGCTCCCGCTGGGTGGCGAAGCCGCCCCATCCCGGTAATGTCGGAAAGACCTGATAAGCCTGATTGCGCCTGCTGCGCAGTCGAGCGGGAGCAAGCTCCCTCGCCACAAAGTCGAGTCAAAGCATAAATCGCCTGACCACAAATCAATCTGCGGGGTACGATACCCGCCATCTTTTCCCAGTCTTGTTATCGGAGTTGCCCATGAGTGCCGTCACTCGCGCAGCGGTGGAAGCCGTCCTCAGCCAATACACCGACCCCTACCTGAACCAGGACCCGGTCAGCGCCGGTTGCGTGAAGCACATCGAGATCGTCGGTGATCGCGTCAATGTGCAGCTGGAAATCGGTTACGCCGCCGGTCTGTTCAAGAGCGGCTGGGCGCAGTTGCTGCAACTGGCCATCGAAAACCTCGATGGGGTGACGATCGCCAAGGTCGAGGTCAACAGCGTGATCGCCGCGCACAAGGCCCAGGCCCAGATCCCGGGGCTGGCCAACGTCAAGAACGTGGTCGCCGTGGCTTCGGGCAAGGGCGGCGTGGGCAAGTCGACCACTGCGGCCAACCTCGCGCTGGCGCTGGCCCGCGAAGGCGCCAAGGTGGGGATTCTCGACGCCGACATCTATGGCCCGAGCCAGGGCATCATGTTCGGTATCCCGGAGCGCACCCGCCCTGAGGTCAAGGATCAGAAGTGGTTCGTGCCGCTCAAGGCCCACGGTGTGGAAGTCATGTCGATGGCGTTCTTGACCGACGACAACACGCCGATGGTCTGGCGCGGGCCGATGGTCTCCGGCGCACTGCTGCAACTGGTCACGCAAACCGCGTGGGGCGACCTGGATTATCTGGTGATCGACATGCCGCCAGGTACCGGCGACATCCAGTTGACCCTGGCGCAGAAAGTCCCGGTGGCCGGTGCGGTGATCGTCACTACCCCGCAGGATCTGGCGTTGCTGGACGCGCGCAAAGGCGTGGAAATGTTCCGCAAGGTCAACATTCCGGTGCTGGGCGTGGTGGAAAACATGGCGGTGCACATCTGCTCGAACTGCGGACATGCCGAGCATCTGTTCGGTGAGGGCGGTGGCGAAAAACTGGCGACCCAATATGGCGTCGAACTGCTGGCTTCGCTGCCACTGTCGATGCTGATCCGCGAGCAGGCCGATGGCGGCAAGCCAACGGTGATCGCCGAACCGGACAGCCAGATTGCCATGGTCTATCAGGAACTGGCCCGCCACGTCGGCGCACGCATTGTGTTGCAGGAAGCGGCGACGCCGGCGATGCCTAATATCAGCATCAGCGACGATTGATCAATCGGTAACGCTGAAAACCTGTAGGAGTGAGCCTGCTCGCGATAGCGGATTAACATTCAACGAAAATGTTGAATGAATGACCGCAATCGCGAGCAGGCTCACTCCTACAGTTGGTTTTGAGGTGGCGCTTAGATACGCAACCCGCCATCCATCTCCAGAATCCGCCCGGTGTAGTAGTCGTTCTCGAAGATGTACGCCGCCGAATGGGCGATCTCTTCCGGCTTGCCCATGCGCTTGAGCGGAATACCCGAGGTCATTTTCTCCAACGCTTCCGGCTTCATGCCCAGAGTCATCTCGGTTTCGATGAAGCCCGGCGCAATGCCTGCCACACGAATACCGTAACGCGCCAGTTCCTTGGCCCAGGTCACGGTGGCTGCGGCCACGCCAGCCTTGGCGGCAGAGTAGTTGGTCTGGCCGACGTTACCGGCACGGGAGATCGAAGAAATATTGATGATCGCGCCGCTGTTCTTCAGCTCGACCATTTTCGCCGCGACTTCACGGGTGCACAGGAACACGCCGGTCAGGTTGACGTCGATCACTGCCTGCCACTGGGCCAGGCTCATCTTGGTCATTTCGCCGTCCTTGACCTTGAGCAGCAGGCCGTCACGCAGGATCCCGGCGTTGTTGATCAGGCCATGGATCGCGCCGAAATCTTCGGCGACCTGCGCGACCATGTGCTCGACCTGTTCTTCAATGGCCACGTTGCACAAATAGCTGCGCGCCTCGACGCCCTTGGCCTTGCAGGCCGCGACCGCGTCGTCGAGTTTTTCCTGATTGAGGTCGACCAGCGCGAGCTTCGCGCCTTTGCCGGCGAAATACTCGGCCATGGAGCGGCCCAAACCCTGGCAACCGCCGGTGATAATGATTACTTTGTCGTTGAGTTGCATTCGCATGCCCCGATAGCCGGTCTGAGTGGTTTTTGTTATTGGCGACGCTCGATCCGTACCGGTTATGGCCAGATTGCACATGAGCATTGCCCGATGGCGTGACCGGGACTTATCCCCAGGCGCCTGTCCGTTTTTTCGACGGATTCTATTTAAGGAGTCATAAATTGAGCGTTGAAGCGGCCAAGAATGCCCGAGAATTGCTTCTCAAGGAATACCGTGGCGTATTGTCCACTCACTCCAAATCGATGCCCGGTTTTCCGTTCGGCTCGGTGGTGCCGTATTGCCTGGATGACCAGGGCCGCCCGCTGATCCTGATCAGCCGCATCGCCCAGCACACCCACAACCTGCAGAAAGATCCGAAATGTTCGCTGCTGGTGGGTGAGCGCGAGGCCGACGACGTGCAGGCCGTTGGTCGCCTGACCTATCTGGCCGAAGCGCAGAAGCTCGAAGACCCGGCTGCCATCGAAGCCGCCGCCGAGCGTTATTACCGGTATTTCCCCGATTCAAAGAACTACCACAAGGCCCACGACTTTGATTTCTGGGTGCTCAATCCGGTGCGGCACCGCTACATCGGCGGTTTCGGCGCGATTCACTGGGTCGATCAAGTGACCCTGGCCAACCCGTTTGCCGGCAAGGCTGAAATCAGCATGGTCGAGCACATGAACAGCGATCACGCCAAAGCTATCGCCCATTACGTTGAGCTGACCGGCCTACCGAAAACCGTCCCGGCGCAACTGGCCGGAATCGACAGCGAAGGCATGCACCTGCGCATCGGTCAGGCGTTGTACTGGCTACCGTTTCAAGCACCTTGTCATACGCCGATACAAGTGCGCGAAGCCTTGGTTTCTCTGGCTCACGCCGAGGTCTGGCCAAAAAATGCGGTGGCCGACGCTTGAATTCACGAAAGGGCGACGTCATCTAAGGCTTACTGCAAGGCATTTCTTGCGTTGAGGAATCTTTGATGCGCCCTTTTTTGTTGCTCTTTCTGCTGTTTCCGGTGCTGGAGCTGTTCGTATTCGTCAAAGTGGCAGGGGCGATCGGGTTTTTCCCGGCCCTGCTGCTGATCATTCTCGGCTCGATGTTCGGTGTGTTCGTACTGCGCGTCGCCGGTCTGGCCACGGCACTGCGTGCCCGTGAAAGCCTGAATCGCGGTGAATTGCCCGCGCAGACCATGCTTGAAGGCCTGATGCTGGCACTGGCCGGTGGCCTGTTGATCCTGCCGGGCTTCATCAGCGACGTGGTCGGTCTGGTGATGCTGTTGCCATTCACCCGTCGTCTGCTGGCCAATAAAATGCGTCAGCGCGCCGAAGAACAGGCGATGCGTCAACGTGCCTTTGCCGACGACCTGCAACCCCGTGGCGGTCCTGCACCGCGCCAGCCTCTGGGCCGCGAGGGTGATGTGATCGAAGGCGAGTTCGAACATCGCGACAGCAAGTAACCCCTGCTTCGACACGGCACCTTCGGGTGCCGTTTGTTTATGCGCGGCATTCAAGGGGCAATTGATGAAAAATTTTCTGCCCTCGCCCTTGTAATAAGCATATGCGCCCTTATGTATCGGTCACCGAAAGGTTTCCGGCATTTGAGCCGGACAGACTTCCGCGGCTCGCTCGACGAACCGCAACCGGCGCAGGCCGGATTTGTTAAACCCGCCGGGACTACACCGGCCGATGAAAACCACAATTAGGAGAGATCGACAATGAAGCTTCGTCCTCTGCATGACCGCGTCGTCATCCGTCGCAGCGAAGAAGAAAAGAAAACCGCTGGCGGTATCGTCCTGCCAGGTTCGGCTGCTGAAAAAGCCAACCACGGTGTGATTCTCGCTGTAGGCCCGGGCAAGGCTCTGGAAAACGGTGAAGTGCGTGCACTGTCCGTGAAGGAAGGCGACAAGGTTGTGTTCGGTCCTTACTCCGGCAGCAACACTGTGAAAGTCGACGGCGAAGACCTGCTGGTAATGAGCGAGAACGAAATCCTCGCTGTTATCGAAGGCTGATACCCCCGTTCATTTTCCCGTTACTACAAAGTATTTAAGGAATATCGATCATGGCTGCTAAAGAAGTTAAGTTCGGCGATGCCGCTCGCTCCAAGATGCTCAAAGGCGTCAACGTTCTGGCTGACGCGGTAAAAGCGACCCTGGGCCCGAAAGGCCGTAACGTGATTCTCGAGAAGAGCTTCGGCGCTCCGACCATCACCAAAGACGGCGTTTCCGTCGCCAAAGAAATCGAACTCGAAGATCGCTTCGAAAACATGGGCGCGCAGCTGGTCAAAGACGTTGCCTCCCGTGCCAACGATGACGCTGGTGACGGTACTACCACTGCGACCGTTCTGGCTCAGTCGATCGTCAACGAAGGCCTGAAAGCCGTCGCTGCCGGCATGAACCCGATGGACCTCAAGCGCGGTATCGACAAAGCGACCATCGCGATCGTCAAAGAGCTCAAAGCCCTGTCCAAGCCATGCGCTGACACCAAGGCTATCGCTCAGGTAGGTACCATCTCCGCCAACTCCGACAACTCCATCGGCGACATCATTGCCGAAGCCATGGAAAAAGTCGGTAAAGAAGGCGTGATCACCGTTGAAGAAGGCTCGGGCCTGGAAAACGAACTGTCGGTTGTAGAAGGCATGCAGTTCGACCGTGGCTACCTGTCCCCGTACTTCGTCAACAAGCCGGACACCATGGTTGCCGAGCTCGACGGCCCGCTGATCCTGCTGGTCGACAAAAAGATCTCGAACATCCGCGAAATGCTGCCAGTGCTGGAAGCCGTTGCCAAAGCCGGCCGCCCACTGCTGATCGTTGCCGAAGACGTTGAAGGCGAAGCCCTGGCGACTCTGGTTGTGAACAACATGCGTGGCATCGTCAAGGTTGCAGCCGTCAAGGCTCCAGGCTTCGGCGACCGTCGCAAGGCCATGCTGCAGGACATCGCCGTTCTGACCGGCGGTACCGTGATCTCCGAAGAGATCGGTCTGAGCCTGGAAAGCACCACCCTGGAGCACCTGGGTAACGCCAAGCGCGTGACCCTGTCCAAGGAAAACACCATCATCGTTGACGGTGCTGGCGTACAAGGCGACATCGAAGCACGTATCGCTCAGATCCGCGCCCAGGTTGCCGAAACTTCCTCGGACTACGACCGTGAAAAACTGCAAGAGCGTCTGGCCAAGCTGTCCGGCGGCGTTGCAGTGATCAAGGTTGGCGCTGGTTCCGAAGTTGAAATGAAAGAGAAGAAGGCCCGCGTTGAAGACGCCCTGCACGCAACCCGTGCAGCCGTTGAAGAAGGCGTGGTACCTGGCGGTGGCGTTGCGCTGATCCGTGCTCTGGAAGCTCTGACCGAACTGACCGGCGACAACGCTGACCAGAACGTCGGTATCGCTGTACTGCGTCGCGCTGTCGAAGCGCCGCTGCGCCAGATCGCTGCCAACTCCGGTGACGAGCCAAGCGTAGTCGTCAACGAAGTGAAGAACGGCAAAGGTAACTTCGGTTACAACGCTGCTTCGGGCGAATACGGCGACATGATCGAAATGGGCATCCTGGACCCAACCAAGGTCACCCGTTCCGCTCTGCAAGCTGCAGCCTCGATCGGCGGTCTGATCCTGACCACCGAAGCAGCTGTTGCTGATGCACCGAAGAAAGAAGGCTCGGCTGGCGGCGGTATGCCAGACATGGGCGGCATGGGTGGCATGGGCGGCATGATGTAAGCCAGCCTTGACCCTGTAACGCAAAACCCCGCCTGCGATGAGCCGGCGGGGTTTTTTATTGCCCGGATTTCAGGCTTCACACCGTCCCCTGTGGGAGCGAGCCTGCTCGCGAAAGCAATCACCCCGTCACCACAGCTGTGACTGATACAGCGCATTCGCGAGCAGGCTCGCTCCCACACTATTGACGGCTACTGTTGGCTGACCTGGACAATGCTGTCCTTTGCCGGCTTCCAGCTCAATAACTGCTGTTTGAAATCATAACTGGCGGTCTGGTAGTAGGAGATCGCCCGGTCGACCAGCGGATCGTCACTGCTGACCCGCGATTCGCGGCTTTCAGTCAGCGCATCGTCATGCCGGCGCAAGCCCTGGCGCGGGCTGAGGATCGCCAGATCCTTGCCGTCGAACAGACCCAGATGCTGATAGTTGCCGACCACCACGCGCGGTGGCAGCGCGTTGTCCTGCAGCAGGTTGCGACCGAAGAACGTCGAGGTGTAATCCAGGTTCAGCAAGCCCAGCAGCGTCGGGGCCAGATCGATCTGGCTGGCCAGTTGTGCGCTCTCGCGTGCCTCGATGATTTTCGGCGCGTAGATGAACAGCGGGATCTGATAGTTGGCGATCGGCAAGTCTTCCTTGCCGGCGCTGCCTGCGGTGTGGTCGGCGACGAAGATGAAGATCGTGTTGTCGAACCAAGGCTTCTGCCGCGCCTGCTCAAGGAACTGACCGATCGCATAGTCGGTGTACTTCACCGCGCCATCACGACCGTTACCGGATTTGATGTCGATCCGGTTGTCCGGGTAGGTGTAAGGACGATGGTTGGAGGTGGTCATCAGTTGCAGCAGGAACGGTTGCTGTTTGGCGTAGTCGGCATCCGCCAGTTTCAGGGTCTGGCGATACAGATCTTCGTCGGCCATGCCCCAGGCGTTCTTGAAGTGGATATCGGCTTCATCGACGCTGCTCTGATCGACGACGCGATAGCCGTTGCCGCTGAAGAACGCGTTCATGTTGTCGAAGTAGCCGCGGCCGCCGTAGACGAACACGCTGTCGTAACCCACGGCGCTCAGTTGCTGGCCAAGGCTGGCAAAACCGCTTTCACGGCCGATGCGCTTGACGATCGAGCGCCCCGGCGTTGGCGGGATGGCCAGGGTGATCGCTTCCAGACCACGGTCGGTGCGGGTGCCGGTGGCGTAGAAGTTACTGAAATACAGGCTCTGCTTGCGCAAGGCGTCGAGGTTGGGCGTCAGGTTGCGACCGTCACCATTGCTGCCCAGGTACTTGGCGCTGAGGCTTTCGATGGTCACCAGCACAATGTTCGGCTGGCACGGGGTTCCCGGGTTGTCGATCACCCGACGGATGTCCTCCGGGTCCTGGCCGACGAAGCGAGCGTTGCTTTCGCTCAATTCGGCACGGATCTGACTGGCGACTTTTTCCGCCGGCAGGCTTTGGTAAAACTGGGTGTAGTCCAGTTCATTGTTACGGAACGCGGCGAAGAACTGATACGGGCCATTGCTGGCCAGTTCGTTCTGGTAAGCGTTGCCGCCCTGGGCACGCGGGGCGTCCTGACTGAGCAGTTGCAGGCTCAGACCTGCGACGATCAACAGGCCCAACGCACTGAGCAGACGCCCGCGCAGCGCTGGCAGCGGCGCATTCATCGCGGCATTGAACGGCTTGCGCAGGGCAAAACTGATCACCACGGCGAGTACCGCGAGGAGGCTCAGCAGTTTGCCGATCGGGTACGACTCGAGGACGTTGTTCAGCACTTCATCCGAGTACACCAGGTAATCGACGGCGATGAAGTTGAAGCGCACGCCGAACTCATCCCAGAACAGCCATTCCGCCACGGCCACAAAGAGCATGGCGAACAGGCTGATGGTCAGCAGAGCGCGCAGAAATCCGCGATGTCCGCGTCGAATCCACAGGCTTGGCGGGCACAGCAGCAGGTACAAGCCCATCGGCAGCGCCGCGTATGCCAGGAAACCGAGGTCGTAGAGCGCGCCGATGCCGAACACCGACAGGGCAAGGCCACCGGCCTCATCCAGGTGAGTCAGCAGCAAGACCGCTCGAGTCAGGAGAAAAATCATCAGCCAGGCGCCGCTGATAAGCAGCAGAAAGCGCATGGGCGCTGTCTTGAAAGAGTCCATTGTCTCGTTTTTCCTCAGGTCAATGGCGCGGGAGTGTCGAGGCGCCGCTGTCGCCAGGTTGTGAATCGATGGTGAAAACTTCGTTGTTTATTTGATTTGGTCGGGCAAGTGGACTTGCGCGCATGCCGGCCCTAGCCCTGAACCGGCGATGGCCTTAAGCTGCGCGGGCCATGACGGCCGTCACTGTGTACGGAGGAGATGCCAATGCGAATTCTGTTGGTCGAAGACAACCGCGATATCCTGGCCAATCTGGCCGATTACCTGGGGCTCAAAGGCTATACCGTCGATTGCGCCCAGGACGGCTTGTCGGGCCTGCACCTGGCCGCCACCGAGCATTACGACCTGATCGTGCTCGATATCATGCTGCCGGGAATCGACGGCTACACCCTGTGCAAGCGTCTGCGTGAAGATGCCCGGCGGGACACGCCGGTAATCATGCTCACCGCCCGTGATCAACTGGACGACCGTCTGCAGGGCTTCAAGTCCGGGGCTGATGATTACCTGGTCAAACCGTTTGCCTTGTCCGAGCTGGCGGCGCGGGTCGAGGCGGTCATGCGCCGGACTCAGGGTGGCGGCCGCCGTGCGCTGCAGGTCGGCGACTTGTCCTACGACCTCGACACGCTGGAAGTGACCCGCGAGGGCAAGTTGCTCAAACTCAACCCGGTCGGCCTCAAGCTGCTGGCGGTCTTGATGCAGAAGAGCCCGCACGTCCTGCGGCGGGAAATTCTCGAAGAAGCGCTGTGGGGCGATGACTGCCCGGACAGCGACAGCCTGCGCAGCCACGTCCACCAATTACGTCAGGTGATCGACAAACCATTCGCCAAGCCGTTGCTGCAAACCGTGCACGGCGTGGGTTACCGCTTGGCCGAGGGGCGTGATGGAGTTTAAGCAAAGCCTTTCCCAGCGGATCATCATCGCCTTTGCGCTGATGAGTGCGCTGGTGGCCGGGGCCTTCGCCATGGGCATTGTGGCGACCGTGCACCTGGTGGAGGAAAAACTCATTTCGGCGGGACTGGGCGGCGACCTGCAGCGCCTGCTGCTGATGGACAACGTCTCGGACTGGAGCCATCGCCCGGAACCGGATCAGTTGTTCTATTTCAGCGGCGGGCCGGGTGATTTCGAACTGCCCAAGGATCTGCGTCACCTCGATGCCGGCTTCCACGAAGTGTTCCGCGAGCAGCTGTCGTATCACGCGATGGTCGAAATCGTCGACGGTCGTCGTTACGTGTTGCTGCAGGATCAAAGCGATTTCGAAGAGCGCGAACGCGTGCTGTTCGCTGTGGTGCTGGTGGGTTTTGTGCTCAGTCTGGCGCTGGCGGTATTCCTCGGCTGGGTATTGGCGCGCAAGGTCATGGCACCGGTGGTGCGCCTGGCGCGACAAGTGCGGCATCGCGATCAGTTGCTGGGGTTGGCGCCGCCATTGGCCCCGGATTATGCGGCTGATGAAGTCGGTGAACTGGCAGTGGCGTTCGATGCCACGCTTGGTCGTCTGCGTCAGGCGTTGACCCGCGAGCGGCTGTTCACCAGCGACGTCAGCCACGAACTGCGCACGCCGTTGATGGTGCTGGCCAGTTCCTGCGAACTGCTGCTGGAAAACCCGGGGCTGGATCAACGCGGCCGGGCTCAGGTCGAGCGAATTGCCCGAGCCAGCGAGGAAATGCGCGAACTGGTGCAGACCTTCCTGATGCTCGCCCGTGCCCAGCGTGAAGACGCCGGTTCCGCGCCGCAGCAGAACCTTGCCCAAGTGGCCGACGGACTGCTGAGTATCTGGCGCGAACCGATCGAATCGAAAGGGCTGCAACTGTTGTTCGAGCCGGGCAACCCGCCGGACACATGCTTCAACGCCACCCTGCTCGGCGCGGTCATGGGTAATCTGCTGCGCAACGCCTGCCACTACACCGAACACGGATTCATTCGCCTGACACTCATCGACCACGGTTTCATCGTCGAAGACTCGGGCGTCGGCATTCCCGAGGAAAAGCGCGAAGCCATGTTCCAGCCCTTTGTGCGTGGTAATGAAAAGCGCGGCGAAGGCCTGGGCCTGGGCTTGTCGCTGGTGCAGCGGATCTGCGAGAACCAAGGCTGGGAAGTGAGGTTGAGTACTGTGGAACCCAATGGTTGCCGTTTCGAGGTGACGCTGGGGCTGCGCTGACAATAGTTGATGGCCCCGCGCTATTGCTTTCTCCCTGTAAAACCCTGTAATACTTCGCCGGTTTACCTGACGTAATTTTCACAAAGGGACGACCTGACGCTGACATGCCTCTACCTATGGTTGGGGCATCAGTTATTCAGGAGTTCCGCAATGAGCAGACCGATCAAGCTCGATTTTTCCGAAAAGTATGATGACCAGCATGCACAAAAATATTTGCGCAAGCACCAGCACGGTTTAGGTCGTCGGTTGTCTCATTGGCGCGACGAGCAGTTGGCCCGCAAGGCGTTGACGCTAGCGGGCGAGCCGGGGCTGGTTCTGGATCTGCCATGCGGTGCAGGGCGTTTCTGGCCGTTGCTGGCGGAAAAGCCCAACCGGGTGATCATTGGCGCGGACAACTCCGAGTCGATGATCAAGACCGCGATGCAGGCGCAACCGGCCGACGTCGTGAAACGGGTACAACCCTTGCACACGTCAGCGTTCGACATTGCTTTGCCCGATAACGCCGTCGACAGCATTTTCTGCATGCGTTTGCTGCACCACATCGGTGAAGCCGAGCATCGACGGGCGATTCTGCGCGAATTCGAACGTGTCACCCGGGACAGCGTCATCATTTCGTTGTGGGTAGACGGTAATTTCAAGGCCTGGAAACGCAAGCGCGCTGAACAGCGGCGTGGGCAGGAGGGTTACCAGAATCGGTTTGTGTTACCGGCTGTGACAGTAGAAAAAGAATTCGAAGCGGCAGGTTTTCGCATTCAGGAACAACTGGATTTTATTCCGCTCTATGCCATGTGGCGGGTCTACGTATTACGCAAGAGGTAGCAGGATGGCGGTGCAAATAGCAGCCGAAACGGAAGTCGCTCCCCAGGATCGCTTCGATTACTACTGGAACCAGCGCGGTGAATGGGTGGAAGAACCCAACGTGCGCCGGGGCGGGGAAAGTGGTGTGCAACGAGTCGTGGGCAGTGACGGCCAGTTACTGTATGCCAAGCGCCAGACCGGACATATCTATCGCAGTTGGCTGCACCCATTTGGGCGGCCGACAGTCTTGCGTGAGCTGGATGCGCTGACCGGTGTCAGCCGTCTCGGTGTGCGTGTTCCGCAAATCGTTTTCTGCGGCGCGCAGCCCGATCCGCAGTACAAGTGGCGTGCGCTGCTGGTGACCAAGTCGCTGGACGGTTTCGACGAGCTGGAAAAGTGGGAAGCCGCCGGCGGCCGTGCCCAATATGGCGAAGCGGTTTACGAGCGCGTCCTTAAAGACCTCGCCGAAAACCTTGCGCGCATGCACAAGGGCCGTTGGCAGCACAGCTGCATCTACATCAAACACGTTTTTGTACGGGTGACCGGCGAAGGTGATTCGGCACAGGTCGAAGTCGCATTGATCGATCTGGAAAAATGCCGCCAGCGTCTGACCGCTTATCGCGCGGCCTCCCATGACATGAAGCAATTGCGGCGCCATTCGTCGTTCAGCGATACGGACTGGAAAAAACTCGTCTACTTTTACGAGACGGCGTTTGGCAGCGCTATCAAAGGTTTATAGCGATGAAACTCGAAATTGCACGAGGTTTGTTTCTGGTTGGAGCCTTGGCAGTTGCTTCATTGGCGGTGGCAGCCTGGGAGCAGCCCCGCATGCAGGTGATCGGTGCTACCACAGGCGATGCTCGCTGCGCAGTACCACGGGTGGCGAAAGCCTCCGTGGCCACTCAACCTGATCATGATTTATTGCTGTTCATGTTCGGACTTTCTCAAGGGATGAGGCCACAGAGTTGAACCGGTTGAAGCCAAAATGAAAGGCCTCGCAGATGCGAGGCCTTTTTATTCCCTGGCCAACTTGGATCCTCTGTAGGAGTGAGCCTGCTCGCGATGTCGGTGCGTCATTCACATCATTTTCAGCTGACAGACCACCATCGCGAGCAGGCTCACTCCTACAGGGGTTATGCGGCTTCTTGCGGATCCGGTTTCGCCAGCAAGGTATAGATGCACGGCAGCACGAACAGCGTAAACAGGGTGCCGATCGACATCCCCGTTGCAATCACGGTGCCGATATCGAACCGGCTCACGGCGCCCGCACCGGTCGCCAGAATCAGCGGTACCATGCCGAACACCATCGCCGCCGTGGTCATCAACACCGGGCGCAAGCGGATTGCCGCCGCTTCTTCGACTGCTTCGCGCGCGGTCAGACCCTTGTCCTTGCGTAACTGGTTGGCGAATTCGACGATCAGGATCCCGTGCTTGCTGATCAGCCCGATCAGGGTCACCAGCCCGACCTGGGTGTAGATGTTCATGCTCGACCAGCCAAGGAACAGCGGGATCAACGCTCCACAGATCGACAGCGGCACCGTCACCAGAATCACCAGCGGATCACGGAAGCTCTCGAACTGCGCCGCCAGCACCAGGAAAATGATCGCCAGCGCCAAGGCGAAAGTTACCCACAGCGCGCTGCCCTCCTGTACGTACTGGCGTGAGGCGCCGCCATAGTCGAAGGCAAAACCGGCTGGCGCTTCTTCCCGGGCGATCTGCAGTACGGTGTCTATGGCCTCGCCCATGCTGACCAACGGGAATCCGGAAATCTTCGCCGCGTTGAGTTGCTGGAACTGGTTGAGCTGGCGCGGTCGCGCCCGGTCGCTGACCTTGATCAGTGTCGACAGCGGCAGCAGCTCACCCTGGGTGTTCTTCACGTAGTAGTTGTTCAACCAGCCGGGGTTATCGCGAAACGGTCGCTCGACCTGGGCAATCACCTTGTAGCTGCGGCCTTCAATGGTGAAACGGTTGATTTCCGCCTCGCCCAGCAGCGTCGCCAGGGTACTGCCGAGGTCAAGCATTGACACACCCATCTGCGCGGCTTTGGCACGGTCGATATCGACCACCACTTCCGGCTTGTCGAACGCCAGATCAAGGTCGACGAAGGCGAACTTGCCGGACTCCATGGCGCGTTTCTTGATCCGGTCGGCCACTTGCAGCAGCAACTCGTAGTCGTTGGCGGTGTTGATCACAAACTCGAACGGCAGGCCTTCACCGGTGCCGGGCAGGGAGGGCAGGTTGAAGCCAAAGATCTGCAAGCCCGGGATGCCTTCCAGTTTGCCCTGCACCTCGGGCAGGATCTGCATCTGCGTGCGACTGCGCTCGTTCCACGGCTTGAGCAGGAAGCCGCCGATGCCCGCTTGTACGCCGTTGTAGCCGTTGATCTGGAACGAGGAGTAGTACTCCGGGAACTCCTTGAAGATCTTGATGAATTCGTCGGTGTAGGTGCTCAGGTAATCAAGGTTGGTTGGCTGTGGGGCCGTGGCCATCATGAAAATAATGCCTTGGTCCTCATCCGGTGCCAGTTCCGACTTGGTGAACTTGAGAAACACCGGGATCAGGCACAGCACGATCACCGCGAACACCAGCACCACCGGCCGCGTGTTCAATGTGCCGTGGAGCATGCTCTGGTAGCGGCGCTTGAGACCGTCGAAAATGCGGTCGAGGCGGTGCGCCAGGCCAGTGGGGTTTTCTTCGTGGCGCAACAGCAGGGCGCACATCATCGGCGACAGGGTCAGGGCGACGACCCCGGAGATCACCACGGCACCGGCCAGGGTCAGGGCGAACTCCTTGAACAAGGCCCCGGTCAGTCCGGTGAGGAAGCCGATCGGCGCATACACCGCCGCCAGGGTGATGGTCATCGACACCACCGGCATGGCGATTTCCCGCGCACCTTCCAGTGCGGCTTCCAGCGGCGTCTTGCCTTCCTCGATGTGTCGGTGAATGTTCTCCACCACCACAATCGCGTCATCCACCACCAGACCGATGGCCAGCACCATCGCCAGCAGGGTCAGCAAGTTGATCGAATAGCCCATCATCTGCATGAAGAACATCACGCCGATCATCGACAGCGGGATGGTCACCACCGGGATCACCACCGAGCGCAGCGCGCCAAGGAACAGGAACACCACGACGATGACGATCAGCACCGCTTCGAACAGGGTTTTCACCACTTCATCGATCGAGGCCTGAATAAACAGCGTGGCGTCGTAGGCGATCTCGCTCTTGAGGTTGGGCGGCAGCTGCGCTTCCAGTTCCGGCATCAGCTTGCGCACTTCCTTGATCACATCCAGCGGGTTGGCCCCGGGCGTGGCCTTGATGCCGATGTACACCGACGGCGTGCCACCGAACGAGCTGATCGAATCGTAGTTTTCCGCGCCCATCTCGACCCGCGCGACATCGCTGAGCAGCACGCGGCTGTCACCACTGACCTTGAGCGGAATGGCGGCGAAGGCTTCGGCGGACTTCAGTTCGGTATTGGCGTTGATGCTGGTGACCACGTACTCGCCTTTCACCTCGCCAGCGGCGGAGAGGAAGTTGTACTGGCGCACCGCGTTGGTCACGTCGCTGGCGCTGAGGCCGAAACCGGCGAGCTTCACCGGGTCGAGCCACAGGCGCATGGCAAACACCTGATTGCCGAGAATCTCCGCCTCGGCCATGCCCGGCAGGGTCGCCAGTTTCGGCTGGATCACCCGCGACAGGTAGTCGGTGATCTGCGGGTTGCTCAAGTCCTTGCTGAAGAAGCTGATGTACATCAGCGCCGAGGCGTCGGCCGACTCCTTGCTCAGTACCGGGTCTTCGGCGTCCTGCGGCAGTTTGTTTTTCACCTCGTTGGCCTTGGCCAGCAGCTCGGTGAACAGACGGTCGGTATTCGAGCCGATGCGCGCGTAGATCGAGATCACCGAGAAGTTCTGCCGGCTCACCGAGGTCATGTAGTCGATGCCCTCGGCGCTGGCCAGGCTTTGCTGCATCGGCTGGGTGATGTAGCCCTGAATGGTCTCGGCGTTGGCCCCGGGGTAGGCGGTGGTCACCGTGATCAGGGCGTTTTCCATTTGCGGGTACTGGCGCAGCGGCAGCTTGCTCCAGGCCTGGAAACCCAGCAGCACAATCAGCAGGCTGACCACGGTGGCGAGCACCGGGCGGCGGATGAACGGATCGGTAAAAGCCATGGGGATTCCTTGATCAGTCGGCGCGAGGCGGACTGTTCTGCTCGCCGAGGGTCTTGTCGTCGCTGATGGCGATGTGTGCGCCGTTGTCCAGTTTGATCTGGCCGGCGGTCACCACTTGTTCGCCGCTCTGCACGCCCTTGTTGATCATCACCAGGCCATCGCGGCGCTCACCGGTCTCGATGAAGCGGCGCTCGGCGATCAGTACCGGTTGGCCCTTGTCGTCTTTTTCGACGCTGCCGTCCTCGGCCTTTTTCTGCCCGACCACGTACAGCGAGTTGCCGTACAGGGTGTAGGTGATCGCGCTTTCCGGGACCACGATGTGTTTCTGCGGATCGGGCAGCAACACCTCAAGGCTGGCGAACATGCCCGGCAGCAATTTACCGTCGGGGTTGGCCAGGGTTGCGCGCACCAGAATATTGCGCGTGGTGCTTTCGACAATCGGGTTGATCGCGCTGATGGCGCCGGGGAAGTTCTGCCCGGGATAGGCCGCGACGCCGATCTGCACCGGTTGACCGATGGCCAGTTTTGGCACCGATTGCTCCGGCACATAGAAGTCGGCGTAGAGGCTGCTCAGATCCTGCAGGGTGGCGATTTTGCTGCCGCTGGCGAGGTAGTCGCCGACGTCCACCTGACGGATGCCGATAGTGCCGCTGAACGGCGCAAGGATGCGTTTTTTCGCCAGCGAAGCGTTGAGCTGATTGACCGTGGCCTTGTTCTTTTGCAACACGGCGGAGAGACGGTCGTACTCGCCTTTGGAGATCGCGCGGCTATCGACCAGTTGGCTGCCGCGACCGAAATCCAGTTGTGCCAGTCCCAGGTCAGCCCTGGCGGTTTCCAGCAGGGCGGTTTCGACCGCGCTGTCGAGCTGCAGCAGTGGTTGCCCGGCCTTGACCTTCTGTCCGGATTCGAATTTGAGTTCGGTGACGGTGCCGGCGACTTCCAGACTCAGCTCGACGCCTTGCAAGGCTTTCAGCGAGCCGACGGTGGGCAGACGCATCTGCCACGGCTGTTCGCTGGCGCGGGCCACGGCGACGCTGATCGGCGGTTTTGGTTTGGAGAAGCCCTGGATCATGGTGTAGATCGAAAAGGCTTTGTACCCGCCCAATACCAGGACGACCAGCAAGACAACACCCAACATGATCAGCATGCGGCGACGCAGCATATTTCCAGTTCCTTGGATAAATCAGGTGAGACAGGCGGGCACATTACTCCGAGTCAGGTAGGGATTCCAACTGGCAGTTATTACAGTGAGGACGAATAAAACCCCTGTGGCGAGGGAGCTTGCTCCCGCTGGGGCGCGAAGCGGCCCCGCTTTTTAACTCAAGAGCATGGGACTGCTGCGCAGTCCAGCGGGAGCAAGCTCCCTCGCCACAGTTACAGCGTTGATTCAGGCCATCAGGTGCAGATGGTTGTCCCAGAGCCCTGCCGGCAATTCCAGCGGCTTGGCCAGCAGCTCATCCTGGCGGCAATCGTAGTAGCGGCAGCGGCCCTGACCCGAGGTCACGACGAAACCATCCTTCACCGCACCAACGCCGGCGCAATCGGGCAGCGGCGCGTCGAGACGCACTTCGCCGCTGTCCAGGTCCCAGATGAAGAAGCGATTGCCACGCGGCGCGGTCAGCGCCACCAGACGCAGATCGCTGTGGACTGCGACGCTGGCGGTGTAGTGACCCATCGACTGCAACTGATGCTCCGGCACCGGGAACGCCACGAAGGGTTGGCCCGGACGCTTGATCGCCAACAGCTCGGAGCGCTCATGCGAGGCGCCCATGAACTGCTGGCCGGCGACGATGGTGCCGTCGCTGGCAATGCCCAGATGACGCACGCTGTTCATCTGCTGGGAAAGGGTTTCCTTGCTCAGCAGGGTGCCGTCGCGCTGCATCAGCACCAGGCTCGGTTCCATGGCGTTGAGGTTCATGTCGACGCGGCTTTCGGCCTCGGTGCGGATCCCGCCGTTGGCCACCACCAGGGTTTCGCCATCGGGCATCCACGAGACCTGATGCGGGCCGAGGCCATGGGTGGAAATCTCGCCGCTGTGCACCAGCCGCTCGCCTTCGAACTTGTACACCCCGAGCAGGCCACGCCCCGGATCAGTGGTGTCGTTCTCGGTGGCGTACAGGTATTCGCCGTCCTTGTGCACCACGGCGTGGCCGTAGAAATGCCGGTTCGGCTGCGAAGTCACGGTTTGCAGCAACGTCCCGTCGCGCAAGTCGATCAGGTAGCTCTCGGTGCCCGGGCGGCGGGCGACGAACAGCGCGATCGGCAGCGTCGGGTGGTTGATGATGTCGTGGCAGCGCTGGCCGACCTCGGTGGCGAACACCCGCGTACCATCCAGCCGATAACCGACGGCGTAATGCCTGCCGTCGGTGTCGTCGCGCGCCGAGAGCAACAGCGGGCTCTGATCCTTGCGCTTGAACAGCGTCCAGCCGCCCAGTGTCACTGCTCCCAGCAGCAAACTACCTAAAGTCAGAGCCTGGCGTCGCAGCATGGCACTTGCCCTCATCAGTCACCGTCGTTGGCGTTGAAGCCCAGTTGGATGCCCAGCGCCTTGGCCAGTTCGCCTTCGTGCAGGCGATGGACGACGTTGAGGCTGTCGTAGAGATCGTTGAGTTGTTGACGACCGGCGTCGTCCTGAAGCATTTCGGTCAGCGAGCGCTGGCTGCTGTCGAACAGTTTCAGTGACGCGGCGTAGGCAGCGTCGATCTTGTCCGCCAACGGTTTCTGCTCGGCCGGCAACAGACCGCGCAGGCCTTTGTTGTCGACGCCTTCCCAGACGGTTTTGGCTGCAGCGAGGCTGGCTTGCAGCGCGGTCAGCGACGACTGGCTGCGCCACGCATCAGCCTGGAACGGTTGCGGCACGCCTTTGCTCTGGCGGCCCATTGGCGTGCCGAGTTTTTTCTTCAGGGTGTCGAGTGCGGTGACCTGTACACGCAGCAGATCGGCGATCGCTTCGTGGGAGTCGGCGTAGCGCTGGTTGGGGAACTTGCTCATTTGCGCGAGCATGCCGTCGGTGTTGTTCCAGCTCTGCAGAATTTCTTCGGCCAATTGCTTCTGGCGCTCGCCGATGGCGATCAACAGTGGGCAGTATTTGGCTTTCTGCTCAGCGTTGGCGACGTCCGGTTTTTCATCGAACAGGATGTACTCGTAAGCCGACAGGCCCTGCACCACGACGCTGGATTTGGCCAGAGCGGCGGCGTCGATTTGCGGTTGCGCGACCACCAGTTGCTCGACCTGACGGCCAACGAGGTTTTTCTTGTCCGGCCAGAACTGCACCTGCCACGAACGGTTCCCCTCGGCCAACGGCCCGATCAGCAACGGTTGCAGCTCGGCCCAGGCTTTCTGCGCGTGCAGGAAGTCGGCGCGGGCGGTTTCCAGGGTTTCCTTGCCCTGGCAGTAGGCGAGGGCGCTGACGGCCAGTTGCTTGTCGGCTTCGACCCAGCGGGTGTAAGTCGGCAGGATCACCGATTTGGCGATGGCCGCCGAGGTGACCGCTTGCGGATCCTGCGGCGAGCAGGCGCCGAGGGCGAGCGCGGCAAGGCTGGCGAACAACAACTTGGGACGGAACATGTCGGGCTCCCGATTCTTTTAAGTGTTTAAAGTGAGTTCAAAAACGCCAGCAGCGCGACACGCTGTTCGGCGTTGAAAGACAAAACCTGTTGCTGCGCCTGCTGCGCTTCGCCGCCATGCCAGAGCACGGCTTCGAGCAGATTGCGGGCGCGACCGTCATGCAAGAACTGGGTGTGACCACTGACTGCCTGCGTCAGACCGATCCCCCACAACGGCGGGGTGCGCCAGTCGCGGCCGGAGGCCTGGAATTCGGTGCGGTTGTCGGCCAGACCATCGCCCATGTCATGCAGCAGCAGATCGCTGTACGGGCGAATCACTTGATTGGCCAGTTCAGGTTCGGCGGCGTTGGCGGCGGTGGTGTATTGGGGCGTGTGGCAGGACTGGCAGCCAGCCTGGAAGAACAGATTCTTGCCGGCCAGTACTTGTTCGTCGTTGACGCCACGACGTGCCGGCACTGCGAGGTTGCGCGTATAGAACAGCACCAGGCGCAGGATGTTGTCGCTGACTTCCGGCTCGCCGTCCGGGCCATTGCCGTTGGGTGCCTGCTTGCACGCGGTTTGCGCGTTGGTGCAGTCATCGAAGGGTCTGAGGCTGGTGGTCAGGCCCATGTCTCCGGAAAACGCATGTACATTCTGCTGATTGAGATTAGGTTGCCCGGCTTTCCAGCCAAAACGGCCGGCCACGGTTTTCTGTAATTCATCGTCCCAGACCCGATTTACGCGACCCTTAATGCCGTTGTTCTCTTTGGCCTGCGCGGCGGCGTTGGCGAGGATCGCGTCTTCGGGAATCGCTTCGAGCAGGCCGAGGCCGATCATCGGCGGCGCGACCCGGGCCGAGAAACGCGTGTCCGGGTGCATCGGGCCGTAGCCCAACTGAGTGAATTGCAGAACCGGTTTGCGCAGCTCCACTTCGGTGCCGTCCTTGAAGCGGATCGGCACCGGGGTGTACTCGACGCGCACCTTGCCTTCCGGAACGACGCCGGGCACGGCCATGTCCTGGAACTGGCCGCCGTAGACCGGCTCCGGCACCACGCCGAGTTGCTCGATGACTTTGGCGTAGGCCGGTGAATCGGGAATCGACAGGCGTACCAGCATCGACACCGCGTTTGCCGCATCCGGCGCTGGCGGGTGCCCACGACCATCCTTGATGTGGCAGTTCTGGCAGGCGTTGGTGTTGAACAGTGGGCCGAGGCCATCGCGGGCGGTGGTGGTCGACGGGGCGATCACCCACGGACTGCGGAAGAAGCTGTTGCCGACGCTGAAGTCGACCCGACGCGACGGCGGCAGGTTGGCCGAGGGCAGGGAGAACGCATTCTGATCGGTCTTGCGCACGGTCGCCGCCCCGCCCGAACGCGCTTCACCCGGCTCAGCCTTGGTAAAACGCGGGGCGTCATCGCAGGCACTCAGGCCCAGGGCCAGAAACAGTGCGGACAAGCGAAGCGGCAGCGAGGGCATCAGACATCCTGCGGACGGGCGAAAACAAAGGCGCAAAGTCTAACAGGGCGAGGGGGTTTGAATAAGAGGAATTATCGTTTGCTTGATATGGGGCAAGTCTCAAGACCAATGCAAAAACCTTGTAGGAGTGAGCCTGCTCGCGATAGCGGAGTGTCATTCGACTAATTTCTGGCTGACACACCGCTATCGCGAGCAGGCTCACTCCTACAGAGGGTCGTGCATGGCAGGCATGAAAAAGGCGACCCGAAGGTCGCCTTTTTCAGTCGAACGCGCGTGATCAGAACTCGTGATCAGCGTTGTCCGGGTTCAGGTCGCTGATGCCCAGCTTGCCGGCAGCGGCTTCGATCGAGCCGGTCTGCTTGACCAGTGCGGCGATGGCGTCACGTACGATCTGGTTGCCGGCGGTGTTGCCGGCCGCGATCAACTGGTCGTAGTGCTCACCCTTGTTGGCGTGATCGACCATGACCTGGATCTTGGCTTCGGTAGCGGCCAGATCGGCTTTCAGCGCGGTGTCGGCGGCCGGGTCGGCCTTGGCCACCAGCGACGACAGGCTGGCGCCGGTCAGCTTGGTGCCATCAACCCGGGTGTACTCGCCCAGGTACACGTTACGAATGCCTTTGGCATCGTAGAAGTGCGAGTTGTGGGTGTTGTCGCTGAAGCAATCCTGTTCGTCTTCCGGGGAGTTGGCTTCCAGGGAGACCTTCATGCGCTCGCCCGCCAGTTCGCCCAGCGACAGACTGCCCATGCCGAACAGCATTTTGCGCAGACCGGATTCGCCCGGTTCGGCTTCCAGGGTGGCGCGGTAGTTGTCAGCCACGTTCGGCTTCCAGTTGCCGACCATTTCTTCCAGGTCGCTGACCAGCAGTTGGGTCACGGCTTTGAGGTAGGCACGGCGACGATCGTTGTGACCGCCGGTGGCGCCGGCGCCTTCCAGGTAGTCCGACGCCGGACGGTTGCCGGCGCCCGGGCCGGTGCCGTTCAGGTCCTGGCCCCAGAGCAGGAATTCGATGGCGTGGTAGCCGGTGGCGACGTTGGCTTCGGAACCGCCCAGCTCGTTGAGGCTAGCGAGTTTTTCCGGAGTGATGTCCTTCACGTCGACCTTGTCTTCGCCGACCTGCACTTCAGTGTTGGCGATGATGTTGGCGGTGGCGCCCGGGTTGCCCAGCGCGTGCTCGTAGGATTTGTCGACGTAGTCGATCAGGCCTTCGTCCAGCGGCCAGGCGTTCACCTGACCTTCCCAGTCGTCGATGATGGTGTTGCCGAAGCGGAACACTTCGCTCTGCAGGTAAGGTACGCGGGCGGCGACCCAGGCAGCCTTGGCGGCTTTCAGAGTGTCGGCGTTCGGCTTGGCGAGGAACGCGTCGACCGCGGTTTGCAGGGTTTTCGCAGTGGATTCGGCATCGCTGTATACGGCGAAGACCATGTCGGCGTAATGCGCGACCACAGCCTTGGCCGCAGCTTCATCGACTTTACCGGCAGCGGCAGGTGCTGGAGCGGCAGCGGTGCTGGCGGCCGGCGTCGGCGCGGCCGGGGCGGCAGCCTTGTCTTTGCCTTCGCCGCAACCGGCGAGGGAAATAGCGATGGCCAGCAGACTGGCGGTAGCCAGAGGCATACGAATCATGGCGAACATCCTGCTTCGATAGTTGAGTGGACTCGCGCTGGGGGTGCGCAAAACTGCGACATAATGCAAATCTTTCGCATTATGTGTAAAGGGCTGTGGCTGGAAATATTTCTTATTTACGCCAGTGTGATGGCGCAGATCAAAAGATCGCAGCCTCGTTTCACTCTACAGCTCCTACAGGGGCACGCGATCCCTGTAGGAGCTGCCGCAGGCTGCGATCTTTTGATCTTCTAGAGAATGGCAGCATTGGTGCGTTGGGCTTGCTTGAGGTAGGCCGTCAGCTCCCGGGCAGGCAGCGGCTTGCTGTAGTGGTAACCCTGACCTTCGTGACAGCCTTCGGAGATGATGTAGGACTCCTGCTCGGCGGTTTCCACGCCTTCGGCGATCACCTGCATGCCCAGGCTTTTGCCCAGTTGGATGATCGCGCGAACGATGGTCGCATCGTCGTCGTCATCCAGCAGATCCTGAACGAAGCTCTTGTCGATCTTGATCTTGTCCAGCGGCAGGCTCTTCAGGTAACTCAATGATGAATAGCCGGTGCCGAAGTCGTCGATGGCGATCAGCGCCCCGGAGCGGCGCAGGCTCAGCAGGTGTTGGGCGGCGGTGCTGATGTCTTCCATCAGGCCGGTCTCGGTGACTTCCAGTTCCAGACTGCGCGGCGGCAGGCGGTAGATCTGCAGCAGGTTGTTGACCACCCGCGGCAACTCGGCGTGGTGCAGTTGCACGGTGGACAGGTTGACCGCCATGCGCAGATCGACAAAGCCCTGATCGTGCCATTCGCGCAACTGCTTGCAGGCCTGATCCAGCACCCATTCGCCTATGGCGATGATCGTACCGTTCTGTTCGGCCAGCGGGATGAACAGATCCGGCGGCACCAGACCGTGTTCCGGATGCTGCCAGCGAATCAGTGCCTCGACGCCGACCACGCGGTGATCGCGATAGCTGATCTGCGGCTGATAGACGAGGTAGAACTGGTCGCGAATCAGCGCGTCACGCAGGTCTTTCTCCAGTTCGCGACGGCGACGCATCTCGCTGTCGACACTGGCAATGTAGAACTGATAGCGGTTGCGCGAGCGGGTCTTGGCCAGGGTCATGGTCTGCTCGGCCTTCTGCAGCAGCTTCTCGGTGCTGTCGCCGTCTTCCGGGAACAGGGTGATGCCGATGGTCGCGCGCAGGCGGATTTCCTGATGGTCGAGGGCAAAAGCCGCTTCCAGATCATCGAGGATACTTTGCGCCAGCTCTGCCGCTTCATAAGGCTGTTCGATATCGGCCTGCACCAGGGCGAACTGGTCGCCGCCAAGCCGGGCGAGGGCGCCGAGGCGACCGCTGTGGGCGCGCAGGCGGTCGGCCAGCGCCAGCAGCAACTGGTCGCCGGTCTGGTAGCTGAACTGCTCGTTAATCCCTTTGAAATCATCCAGCCCCACACACAGCACTGCGACCCGGCGTTGCAGCTTGCCGGCGTCGACCAGAATCTTGTCCAGTTGCTGCTGCAATTGCTGGCGGTTCGGCAGACCGGTGAGGAAGTCGTACTGAGCCATGCGCAGCAGGCTGTTTTCCGCTTCGTGACGCAGGTGGGTGTTGCGTTCGATGGATTCGAGCAACTGGTTGGCGGTATTGATCCAGATGCCGAGTTCATTCTTTTCGTGACCCTTGAGCTGCGGAATCTTGTGCTCGCTGGGGCGATCGGGATTGATTTCGGTCAGGTGCTCGATGATCCGCGACAGCGGCTTGGTCAGCAGCCAGTGATAAACCAGATACAGCACCAGGCCCATGGCCAGGGCGCGCAAGACGCCGGAAATGAAAATAATCACCGAACTGACGATGAAACTCTCGCCATAGGTGGCGGTGTCGAGGGTGATGCTCAGGTCGCCGTAATACTCGCTGTACGGGCCGCGACCGACCAGTTGGGTGGTGAAGGTGCGTTCCTGACCGAGAATCAGGTCAGTCAGCCAGCGGCTGTTGGAGTGCTGCAACTCACGGGACTTTTGCGCGAGCATCGCTTCGTTGGGATGGCCGATGGAGGCCTGGCGCACCGCGTCGTCCTGAAACAGGCCTTCGATCACCTGCATGCCCATTTCCCGGTCCAGGCTATAGACCGCCTGAGTCGAGGGATCACGGAACATGTCGAGGATACGCTGGGCGTCGCCGGCCACCGCCTGGCGGGTTTTATAGGCATCGAAAACGATCTGGGCGCAGCTCAAGACCACGCCGACGATCAATGCCGAAAGGAGCACGACCCGGAGCAACTTCACCGACAAGCTGTTCTTGAGTTCCAGCTTCAAAGGGTTATTCCTTGTTCCGTGCGGGTAGCGTCAAGTTGCCATGAGTATTGGCAATCCCGTGTTGGCAGTCAAAGGGACAATCAAGTCCCGAGATATTTGCCCGTGGCGTTGCCGAAATACAACGGCCTGGAGTGTCAACTCTATTTGTACTGTGTCGGTAGTTTCAGTCCTCAACTTGAGCCGTCTGGAACAAATTTTCCTCGGTTTGATGTTAGCCCGCTGGGCTGCACCAGCAAGTGGCCGGAGCCAGCGTTCATTGTGAGAAAAACGCTATTCCCTGTAGGAGCTGCCGCAGGCTGCGATCCTTTGATTTTATTTTTCAAGATCAAAGTCAAAAGATCGTCCGATCGCGGCCCGAGCCTGCGGCAGCTCCTACGGGGGAATAGCAGGCATAAAAAAACCCGGCCGTAGCCGGGTTTTCTGACTGGCGCGCAGCTTAAGCGGTGAAGGTTTTGCCTTCGAACTGCTCAGCGACGAACTTCCAGTTGACCAGGTTCCAGAACGCTTCAACGTACTTCGGACGCAGGTTGCGGTAGTCGATGTAGTAAGCGTGTTCCCAGACGTCGCAAGTCAGCAGCGGGGTGTCGCCGCTGGTCAGCGGGTTGCCGGCGCCGATGGTGCTGGCCAGGGCCAGGGAACCGTCAGCCTTTTTCACCAGCCAGCCCCAGCCGGAACCGAAGGTGCCGATCGAGGTTTTGCTGAACTCTTCCTTGAACTTGTCGAACGAACCGAAAGCCGCGTTGATGGCTTCAGCCAGTGCGCCGGTTGGTTGACCGCCGGCGTTTGGCGCCAGGCAGTTCCAGTAGAAAGTGTGGTTCCAGACCTGAGCGGCGTTGTTGAAGATGCCGCCCGAGGAAGTCTTGACGATCTCTTCCAGGGTCTTGCCTTCGAACTCGGTGCCTGGCACCAGGTTGTTCAGGTTCACGACATAGGTGTTGTGGTGCTTGTCGTGGTGAAATTCCAGGGTTTCCTTGGAAATGTGCGGCTGCAGGGCATCGTGTGCGTAAGGCAGCGGCGGCAATTCGAAAGCCATGATGATTCTCCTAATCAGGTCTGTTGCGGTGAGCGCAAGGCCGATCACGGGCGGCCAGAAATGCACCGACGAGTTTTTACTCTTTGCGGCGCAGGGTTCGGATCATAGCACCGGGGTCAAGGCTTAACCACGCAACAACTGTGTGGGATAGAGGTTCCAGAGCCTTTTGGAATAAATCAGTTGGCGATAATCAATTGGCCCGCCACCGTGAACATCATCACTGCCACCAGAAGATCAAGAATCCGCCAGGTACTCGGCCGCGCCAGCCACGGTGCAAGCCATGCCGCACCAAGGGCGAGGGTGAAAAACCACAGCAGCGAAGCACTCGCCGCGCCTACGACATAAGCGCCCGGTACTGACTGCTGCGCACCGAGGGAGCCGATCAGCAATACGGTATCCAGATAAACGTGCGGGTTGAGCAGCGTCACCGCCAGCGCGCTGAGCATCACTGCGCGCAACGAGCGTACAGTGTGGTTTTCACCCTGATTCAGACTCTGTTTCGAGAACGCCCGGCGCAGCGCCTGGCTGCCGTACCAGATCAGAAAGACGGCGCCGCCCCAGCGTGCGATCGCCAGCAATGTCGGGTTCTGCGCCAACACGGTCGCCAGGCCGAACACGCCCGCAGCAACCAGTAACGCATCGCAGGCGACGCACAGCGCGGCGACGGGCAGGTGATGTTCGCGGCGCAAGCTCTGCGCCAGCACAAAAGCGTTCTGCGTACCGATCGCCATGATCAGCCCCAACGCCACCAGCAATCCGTTCACATAGCTTTGCCACATAAGATTTACTCCGCGTTGGCTGCGAGATCGCGCAGTACTTGCATGGCGCGCTCGGCGTCGGCCTGACCGACAAACAAATGATCGTGGTAGTAACCGGCGATCACGTTGCAACTGATTCCGGCCTTGCCCAGCGCGCTGGCGAACGCAGCGGTAAGGCCGACTGCTTCCAGTGCCGAATGCACGTTGAGGGTGATCCACGCCGCGACATAATCGAAACTGAACCCGGCGTGTTCAGCCTGGGAGCGTTCGAGGATCACGGTCAGGCCTTCCTGTTCGCGAAAGTTGCCGACAATCTCCACACCGCTCGGCAACGGGTCGTCACGCAGGGTGCAAAACACATATTCGCCGGCGTTGAGCTGCGGGCTCATGCTGCGCAGCAAGGTCGTGAGTGAGGTTTCGCCAGCCATTGCAGTGTTCCTTGATAAAGAGTGCTTGCTGGCTATTCTCCGGTCGAAAGCGGTATAAGAAAAACCAATAGTGCTGATCGCTCATTAGGAAAACTGATGTTCGACTACAAATTACTTTCCGCGCTGGCTGCCGTGGTCGAACAGGCCGGATTCGAACGCGCCGCGCAGGTTTTGGGCTTGTCACAATCGGCGATTTCCCAGCGGATCAAATTGCTGGAAGCGCGGGTCGGCCAACCGGTGCTGGTACGCGGCACGCCGCCATCGCCGACCGAGATCGGCCGGCGGCTGCTCAACCATGTGCAGCAGGTGCGCCTGCTCGAACGTGACTTGCAGACCCTGGTGCCGGCGCTCGACGAAGAAGGCCTGCCGGAGCGTCTGCGCATCGCCATCAACGCCGACAGCCTCGCCACCTGGTGGGCCGAAGCCGTGGGCGATTTCTGCGCCGAACAGCATTTATTGCTGGATCTGGTGGTGGAAGATCAGACCGTTGGCCTCAAGCGCATGCGTGCTGGGGAGGTTGCGGCGTGTGTCTGTGCCAGCGAACGCCCGGTGGCCGGTGCGCGCAGCGTGTTGCTCGGGGCGATGCGCTATCGGGCGCTGGCCAGTCCGGGGTTTATCGAGCGGCATTTCCCCGACGGCGTGCGCGCCGAACAGCTGCCGAGGACCCCGGCGCTGGTGTTCGGCCCGGACGATTTTCTCCAGCATCGCTACCTCGCATCCTTGGGTGTCGATGGCGGATTCGAGCACCACTTGTGCCCGTCCTCCGAAGGATTTGTGCGCCTGACCGAAGCCGGGTTTGGCTGGGGACTGGTGCCGGAACTGCAAGTGCGCGATCAACTGCAACGCGGCGTATTGCGCGAACTGTTGCCAGATAAACCGATCGATGTGCCGTTGTACTGGCATCATTGGCGCAATGGCGGTCAGCTGCTGGCCTTGCTGACCGAGCAATTGCTACGTTCTTCACCGCGCTGGCTGGTGCCCTTGGGCTGACGGTCAGCGTCAAGACAGACGTATCAGGTAAACGAAAGACATCGGAGCGTTACATGAAAATTCTGGTCACCGGCGCAAGCGGCTTCATTGGCGGACGCTTTGCGCGTTTCGCTTTGGAGCAGGGCCTGGACGTGCGGGTCAACGGTCGCCGGGCCGAAAGCGTCGAGCATCTGGTGCGCCGTGGCGCCGAGTTCGTCCCGGGCGATCTCACCGATGCGGACTTGGTGCGTGAGCTCTGCGCCGACGTCGAAGCCGTGGTGCACTGCGCCGGCGCCGTCGGCTTGTGGGGGCGCTATCAGGACTTTCATCAGGGCAACGTGCAGGTCACCGAAAACGTCGTCGAAGCCTGCCTCAAGCAGCGCGTGCGGCGGCTGGTGCATCTGTCGTCGCCGTCGATCTATTTCGATGGCCGCGATCACCTCGGCCTGACCGAAGAGCAAGTGCCCAAGCGCTTCAAACATCACTACGCGGCGACCAAATACCTGGCCGAGCAAAAGGTCTTTGGCGCGCAGGAATTCGGTCTGGAAACCATCGCCCTGCGCCCGCGTTTCGTCACTGGCGCCGGCGACATGAGCATCTTCCCGCGCCTGCTGAACATGCAGCGCAAGGGGCGTCTGGCGATCATTGGCGACGGTCTGAACAAGGTCGACTTCACCAGCGTGCAGAACCTCAACGAAGCGCTGCTCAGTAGTCTGCTGGCAGCCGGTTCCGCGTTGGGCAAGGCCTACAACATCAGCAATGGCGCGCCGGTGCCGCTGTGGGATGTGGTCAATTATGTGATGCGCAAGATGGAAGTGCCGCAGGTCAGCAAATACCGCTCGTACGGTCTGGCCTACAGCGTTGCTGCGCTCAACGAAGGCGTGTGCAAACTCTGGCCGGGACGCCCGGAGCCGACCCTGTCGCGGCTAGGCATGCAGGTCATGAAGAAAAATTTCACCCTCGACATCAGCCGCGCCCGGCATTATCTGGACTACGATCCGAAAGTCAGCCTGTGGTCGGCCCTCGACGAGTTCTGTGGCTGGTGGAAAGCTCAGGACATCCGTTGATACAAGTCGCTCGGCCGGCAATGAACCGCACTGCCGCTTGAGGGTCAATCCCTGCGGCTGCGGCGGTTATACTTCGCAGCATTTAGCCATCACCGCGTTCCACAAAGGTTGCCTCAATGTCCATGCGTAACGATGCCAACGACGATTTCGACGATGTACCGAGCCTGCGGGCCGACACCTTTGACGACGATGACATTCCGCCCACCGCCCGCACCTCCGTGCACTCGCGCACGCCGCCGGTGGTCAAGGTCAAGGCTGCGAGTACCGGGCCGTTGTGGGCACTGGTCGGCGCATTGTTCTTTGCCTTCATCGGTCTGGCCTGGTGGAGTTTCCAGCAGATTTCGCTGATGGAGCAGCAATTGGTCGCGACCCAGGAAAGCTTTGCGCGCATCAGCGAGGAAGCGGCGGGACGCCTGCAGGACATTTCCGGCAAGGTCGTCGCCAGTCAGAGCAACGTCAACAGCGACAGCGAAGCCCTGAAGCTGCAGATCAAACAGCTGGAAACCCAGTTGCTGGATCAAAGCAAACAGCAGCAAGGCGTGGTGGGTCAGACCAGTGATCTGGACAAGCGTCTGGCGCAGATGACCGCGCAGACCACCGAACAACAGAACGCCAATACCCAGTTGCAGGCTCAGGTCAAAGCCTTGAGCGCCGAACTGGCGACCCTGAAAAGCGCCCCGGCCGACACCGGCAAGGTCGATGCGCAGCTCAAGAGTTATGACGCTCAACTGAAAAGCCTCGGCGCTGATATCACCGCGCTGAAAAAGCAAGGCAATCCGAGCGCGGCGATCGAGCGTCTGGAGCAGGAAATCGTCGTCCTCAAAAGCGAACAGGACAACCGCCCGGCCGCTGCCCAGGGTGGCGGCAATACTGCCGAGTTTGATGCGTTCCGGGGGCAGATGACCCGCAACATCAATACCCTGCAGGCGCAGATCCAGAACCTGCAGCAGCAGATCAATGCCCGGCCGTAAGGCCTGACTCAGGAACCTTTGTGGCGAGGGAGCTTGCTCCCGCTGGAGTGCGAAGCGCTCCCCTGCTTTCGTTCAGGTAGAGCGCATTTGCAGGTTTTGCGACTGCTTCGCAGCCGAGCGGGAGCAAGCTCCCTCGCCACAGGAAATGCGGCAACTTCCGGATTCATCTTCGACCTCCGTCCGACCCCAAGCCGTCTACGCTCTTGAAACACCAACAAGAACGAGGGATGCGTTATGGGGTTTTTGCATAAAGTGGCGTGGTTCGGGGTGATGCTTTTTGTGGGGGCAGGGCAGGTCAACGCCGCCACACAAAAGGACGACAGCAAGGCTGCCATCGCTTTGCTGGAAAAGGCGCTGGCCTATTACCACGACAATGGCGACAAGGCCTTCGCCGCGTTCAGCCGTCAGGGCGAGTTCGTCGACAAGGATCGCTATGTGTTCGTGGTCGACACCAAAGGCGTGATGCTCGCCAGCGGCGGGCCATCCTCAGCCTTGATCGGCCGTGACGTCAGCGAAGTGCTTGCGCCGGATTTACAGAAAGCCTTCAAGGACGCCTTGCTGGTGCCGGAAGGCAACGGCATCCAGCAAGCCGAATACCGCTGGCAGAACTGGGCGGACGGCAAGGTCGAGCGCAAGCATGTGTATTACCAGCGTATCGGCCAGCGGATTCTGGCAGTCGGTTATTACCTGCCGCGTGCATCAGCCGAGCAGGCCAAGGCACTTCTCGACAAGGCTGCAACCGATCTGGGGAAAAACGAGAAGGGCACGCTGACGGCCATCAACTCGCTCAAGGGCGGGTATCTGCAGGATGACCTGTACGTGTTCGTGGTCGATCTGGACACCCAACGCTACGTTGCCCACGGCACCAACCTGCGCTTGATCAACACCGATTTCAGCAAGATCAAGGACCCGGAAGGCAAACCGGTGGGCGAGCCGATTCTGGCGCTGATCGCCAAACAGGACGACGGCGAATACGAATACCGCTGGAAAAATCCGGTGACCGGCAAGGTCGAGGACAAGCATGCCTACCTGAAGAAGGTCGGGCATTTTCTGGTGGCGGTGGGTTACTACAGTCCTTGAGTGAACTGCCTTTGTAGGAGTGAGCCTGCTCGCGATGAGGGAGTGTCATTCAACAGTGATGTCGACTGACACACCCTCATCGCGAGCAGGCTCACTCCTACAGGGTTTAGCGATGTTGCTGTTATTTGGCGCCGTGCTCGCGCCCGCGCAGCAGGTTGTTCGGCATCGCGATCGCCGCCGCCAGCCCCAGCAGCGACACCGCGGTACTCACCCACAGCAGATGCCGGAACGTCACCGAAAGCTCGGCGCGCAAGGCGTTCTGCGCATCGCCCGGTGCGGCGTTCAAACCGTCGAGCAGCACATTGCCCGAATGCCCTTCGCTGAGCAGCGAGTTGCTCGCCAGATGGGCAAAACTCGAATCCTGCAACAACGCCAGCAACAGCGCCGACATCAACGCCACACCCACCGCGCCACCCAGTGAACGGAACAGGTTAGTGGTGCTGGTGGCGACGCCGATGTCGCGTTGTTCCACCGAGTTCTGCGTACCGACCAGTGACGTCGGGAACTGCATGCCGCCGGCAATCCCGCTGAGCAGCATGAACACGCCACTGAGCAACGTCGCTTCCGGTGGACTGAAGGCCATGCCGAGAATCGACAGCGGCATCAGGATCGCGCCGGTCAGGATCTGCGGTTTGTAGCGCCCGGTGATCGACGTGCGCCGGCCGGCGAAATAGGCACCGATCGGCAAGCCCATGGCCAGCGGTAACAGGTGCAGCGCGGCACTATCGGCCCCGGCGCCGGTGACACTCTGAAAGCGCAGCGGTATCAACACGATCAGCGAAATTGCCTGAAAACTGGTAAAGAAAATCGTGCACCAGCACAGCAACGCATTGCGGTTGGTGAACAGGTGCATCGGCAGCAGCGGCTCACGCGCCCGGCGTTCATGCCAGACGAACACCGCCAGCACCAGCACCGCACAGGCCAACAGGCCAAGCACCTCGCTGCTGCGCCACGAATGCCCCTGACCGACCTGGGTGATGGCCAGCAGCAGGGCGGTCAAACCGATGATCATCAACAGCGTGCCGAAGTAATCGATGATCGGTTTGCGCTGCGGAATCGGCAGCCCGCGCAGGTTGCGATTGGCAACCCACCAGGCGCCCAACCCCAGTGGCAGATTGATCAGAAATACCCAGCGCCACGACAGGTACTCGGTCATGTAGCCGCCGAGCACCGGCCCGGCGACGCTGGCCACCGCGTACATGCTGCTGAAGTAACCCTGATAACGCCCGCGTTCGCGCGGCGGGACGATGTCGCCGATGATCGCCTGACTCACCGAGATCATCCCGCCGGCGCCGATGCCCTGAAGAATCCGCGCCAGCACCAGTTGTTCCATGCTTTGCGCCATGCCGCAGAACAGCGAGGCGAGGGTGAACAGGCCCATGCCAAACAGCATCAGTTTGCGTCGCCCGTACAAATCGCCGAGTTTGCCGTAGATCGGCACCGCCACAGTCATTGCCACCATGTACCCGGAAATCACCCAGGCCAGCAGGCTGACGTCCTTGAATTGGGCAGAGATGGCGGGCATCGAGACGGCGACGATGGTCTGGTCCAGCGCGCCGAGAAAAATCGCCATCATCAACGCGACCAGCACGCTGCGAATGGCCGGTTTGGGCGTTTCAGGGTGATTGAGATTGGTCACGGGCGAGCCTGCGGGCAGTGATGGACCCGCACGGCCATTGCGCGCGGGTGGATGCTCGCCAGTGTAAGTCGGTAGCAGGCTATTCGATAGCCTCGTACGGAAGTCCGACGTAATTTTCTGCAATGGTTTTTCGACCCGCTTCGGAGCTGACAAAGTAGTCCAGTTCCGAGGCGCTGATCCGTTGGCTGAAATCATCATGTTCGTCGAAGCGGTGCAGCATCGAAGTCATCCACCAGGAGAAACGTTCGGCTTTCCATACCCGGCGCAGGCAGATTTCCGAGTATTTCTCCAGCAGATCGATGCGCCCTTCGCGATAAACCTTCAGCAGAATGTTGAACAGCGTACTGACATCGCTGGCGGCCAGGTTCAGGCCTTTGGCGCCGGTGGGCGGCACAATGTGCGCGGCATCGCCGAGCAGAAACATCCGTCCGTACTGCATCGGCTCGACGACAAAACTGCGCAGCGGCGCGATGCTTTTTTCAATCGACGGGCCGGTCACCAGTTTTTCGGCAAGCTCGGCGGGCAGGCGGGTTTTCAGCTCAGCCCAAAAGCGCTCGTCGGACCAGTCCGCGACGTTTTCTTCAGCCGGTACTTGCAGGTAGTAACGGGTGCGCGTGGCCGAGCGCATGCTGCACAGGGCAAAGCCGCGTTCGTGCCGGGCGTAGACCAGCTCTTCGTGCACTGGCGGGGTGTCGGCGAGAATCCCCAGCCAGCCGAACGGATAGACCCGTTCGAAGATCTTCAGGCAGTCCTCGGGAATCGACTGCCGGGCGACGCCGTGGAAACCATCGCAACCGGCAATGTAATCGCAATCGACGCGCCAGGTTTCGCCATCCTTTTCGAAGGTGACAAACGCCTCGTCGCTTTTCATGCCGTGAGGAACGACATGGCTCACTTCATAAAACGACAGTGCGCCAGCCTCCCGACGAGCGGCCATCAGGTCGCGCGTGACTTCGGTCTGACCGTAAACCATGACGGTTTTGCCGCCGGTCAAACCCTGCAGATCGATGTGTGCCAGACGCCCATCCAGTGCCAGATCGAAGCCGGCGTGCACCAGCCCTTCGGCATCCATGCGCGCGCCTACGCCGGCCTGGCGCAACAGCTCTACCATGCCTTGTTCAAGCACGCCGGCGCGAATTCGTCCGAGGACATAGTCGGGTGTCTGGCGTTCGAGAATCAGGGTGTCGATGCCGGCGTTGTGCAGCAACTGACCGAGGAGCAATCCGGACGGACCGGCGCCAATGATGGCGACTTGGGTTTTCAGCGTTTTCATTGTTTTTATGACTCGCAAGCTTCACGCGACAGGCGCCGGTGAATGATTTTTATGGATCGAGTGCTTGCATTTTTCCCTTGCGGGTCTGTCAATTGAAGGTGAAAACTGAGCCGATACCTGTACATTCTGCCAATCGGTGCGATTATCGCCCGCAACCTCGAGGCCTGGATTGAAGTGATGAACAAGCCTGACCTGCCTTCGATTCCGGTGTTCAAGCTCTACGGTGAAAGCCTGGACTGGCCGACCCCTGACTTGCTGCACTGTGAAACCATTTCCAAACGCAGCCGCGAACATCAATGGGAAATCAAACCCCACCGTCATGCCGATTTGTGCCAGTTGCTCTTCGTCTTCAAAGGTCAGGCAGAGCTTGAAATCGAAGGACAACGCACGCAGCTCGACCAGCCCGCCATTCAGGTTTTGCCACCACTGTCGGTGCATGGATTTCGCTTTTCCGAGGACGTCGAGGGATTTGTCGTCACCCTCGCCAATCCGCTGATCAATCACTTGCAGGCGCAGCTGGGCAGCTCGGTGCACGCACTGGCCCAGGCCGAGCACTACCCGGCGGGCAAGGACGCGGAGTACCTGAACAGTCTGTTTTCAGCTTTGCAGGCCGAGTACAACGGCCATCAACCCGCGCGGGAAATGCTCATGCATTCGCTGGTCAGCGTGATCATGGTCTGGGTCAGCCGGCAGGCGCTCGTGCGCCATAACGCCAGCCAGCGGCCGCAACGCCAGCGCGAATACCTCAACGGGTTCATTCAATTGGTGGAGGAGACGTACCGCCAGCATGTGAAGGTCGAAGACCTGGCCCATCGCCTGGGGATTTCGGTGTCACACCTCAACGGCACCTGCCGCGAACTGGCAGGGCAGCCGGCGCTGCAGATCATGCACGAACGCCAGTTACTGGAAGCCAAACGTTTGCTGACCTACACCAGCATGACCATTTACGAGATGTCGGAGCTGTTGGGGTTTTCCGATCCGACCAACTTCACGCGCCTGTTCCGGCGCAGGGTGGGGATTTCGCCAAAAGCCTTTCGCGACCGGTTGAAGGCCGAACAGTGAATCTGTAACCACCACATATCCCCTGTAGGAGTGAGCCTGCTCGCGATAGCGCCGTCATGACCAATATTGCAGGTGACAGACACACCGCTATCGCGAGCAGGCTCACTCCTACAGGGTTCGCTTCAGCTACATCAGCGCAGCGCATTAAGCGTCGCGTTGTGCGGAATACAGCGCTCAAAATTGCAGCTGGCGTATTCGCGCGGCAGTTGTCGCAACTGCTCGACCCGCCAGGCCGCGGTGCCGTACAGCGCTAGCGTGGCGGCGCAGGTGATGAAAATCGCGAAGTACCTTCTTGTTCTGATGTTCATGGCGTAGACCTCTGAACGCATACCCTGCGGTATTACTTTCAGCATAGGTCAGCGGTACAGAGTTGCCAGCCACGGATTTCGCCTATGTGACCCCCCCCCTGTGGGAGCGGGCTTGCTCGCGAAGGCGTGGTGTCAGTCGACGACAATCCAGACTGATACACCGCCTTCGCGAGCAAGCCCGCTTCCACAGGGGAATCGTATTTACAGGCCCATATCCCAGTCGGGATTTTCCGGGAATCGTTCGACGAGAAAATCCAGCATGCTGCGCAGTGCCGCCGGCATGTGCTTGCGTGAGGCGTAGACCGCGTAGATGTTCATCTGCCGTGGCTCGGCATCCGGCAGCAGGCGCACCAGCTCACCGGTATGCACATGCACCCCGGCCTGATAAGTCGGCAGCATCGCCACGCCGGCACCGGCCAGGGTGGCGCGCAACAATGTGCTGGCCTCGTTGGCGCTGATGTTGCCCTGCACCGGCACCGAAACGGGCTCACCGTCCTCCTCGAAATGCCACAGGCTCTTGCCGAAATACGAGTGGGTCAGGCAGTTGTGCCGGCTCAGGTCCTCGACCCGCTGCGGCGGCGGGTTATCGCGCAGATAGGCCGGGGCGGCGCAAATCAGCGAGCGGCAGACGGTCAGGCGCCGGGCGATCAGGTTCGGGTCCAGGTCATTGCTGGTGCGGATCGCCAGGTCGATGCGCTCATCCACCAGATTCACCGTGCGGTCGAGCATCTGCATGTCGACGCTGACCCCGGGGTAGCGCTTGACGTACGCCGCCATCGCATCGGCCAGTTGCGCCTGACCGAACGAGGTACTGACACTGATGCGCAGCAGTCCGCGCGGTGCCTCGTCGGGTTCGCTGACGGCAGCCTGCATGTCGGTTGAGAGTTCGAGCATCTGCCGGCAGCGCGGCAGAATTTCGCTGCCAGCGGCAGTCAGGCTCAATTTGCGCGTGGTGCGGTGCATCAGGCGCGCACCGACCCAGTCTTCCAGCTCCGCCAGATAACGCGACACCACTGGCCGTGACAGGTCCAGATGATCGGCCGCCGCCGACTGGCTGCCCAGATCCACCACCGTGACAAACACGCGCATTGCTTGAAGACGATCCATGATTTGCCCGCTTTCAGAAACAAACTATGTCCAAGCATCGCATTTTTTGTACCGAGTCAGGCAACTAAGCTCTGTCCCATCGCCAAACACGGCATTCGGACCACGGAGCAACAAATGATCGGCTTCACTACCCTCAAGCGCGTTTTGCTGGCCACCGCCACCCTCGGTTTCGCGGCCCACGCCGCTGCCGCCAACCTGACACTGGACGTTTACAACCCGGGCACCAACGCGATCTTCCCGGTGACCTCGGTGCTGGTCAGCGGCGAGAAAGACGCGATCCTGGTCGATGCACAATTCGGCAAGGCCCAGGCCGAGCAGGTGGTGGAAAAGATCCGCGCCAGCGGCAAGCACCTGACCACCATTTACATCAGCCACGGTGACCCGGATTACTACTTCGGCCTCGACACCCTGACCCAGGCTTTCCCCGACGCGAAGGTGCTGGCTTCGCAGCCGACCGTGGATCACATCAACAAAACCGTCGCCGGCAAACTCGCCTTCTGGGGCCCGAAAATGGGTAACGACGTACCGGCCAAAACCATCGTGCCGGGCGTGCTCAAGGGCGATAGCCTGATGCTCGAAGGGCAGAAATTGCAGGTGGTCGGTCTGGACGGCAAACAACCGGATCGCAGCTTCGTGTGGATTCCGTCGCTCAAGGCGGTGGTCGGTGGCGTGGTGGTCGCCGAGAACATTCATGTGTGGATGGCCGATACCCAGACTGCGCAATCCCACGCCGACTGGCTGCAAACCTTGCACGCGATCGAAACCCTGAAGCCGAAAACCGTAGTGCCCAGTCACTACCTGGGCGAGAGCAGCCGTTCGTTGGCCAGCGTGAAATTCACTGCCGATTACATTAAGGCTTTCGACGAAGAAACCGCCAATGCCAAGGATTCCGCTGCACTGATCGCGGCGATGAAAAAGCGCTACCCGACACTCGGCGAAGAAAGCTCGCTGGAGCTGAGCGCCAAAGTCGCCAAGGGCGAGATGAAGTGGTAACCCGATTGATCTGAAACAGAGGTCCAGAGGACTTTTGTGGCGAGGGAGCTTGCTCCCGCTCGCCTGCGCGGCAGGCGCAAAACCTGCCAATACGTTGAATCTGAAACAGGCGGGGAGTGCTTCGCCCTCCAGCGGGAGCAAGCTTCCTCGCCACAGGGAATACCGCTTCAAGATTAGATTTATGCCGTCGTTGAAACTCTCAAGCCAACTGGAGAATGTCATGAGCAAGATCGCAATCATTGGTGCCACCGGCCGTGCCGGTAGCCAACTGCTGGAAGAAGCCCTGCGTCGCGGGCATAGCGTCACCGCCATCGCCCGCGACACCTCGAAGATCGGCGCGCGTGCCGGTGTAGTCAGCAAGAATGTCGATGTGCTGGATTCGGCGGCGCTGCAAGCGGCAGTGGCCGGTCACGACGTGGTGATCAGCGCCGCGCACTTCGCCACGGTACCGGCCAGTGCCGTGGTCGGCCCGGTGAAGCAGGCGGGTGTGAAGCGTCTGCTGGTGGTCGGCGGTGCCGGTTCGCTGTTGCTGCCGGACGACAGCCTAGTGATCGACAGTGCGGGTTTCCCCGCCGAGTACAAAACCGAGGCCAGTGCTGGCGCGGCGTTTCTCGATGCCTTGCGTTCGGAGCAGGAACTGGACTGGACCTTCCTCTCGCCATCGGCAGAGTTTGTCGAAGGTGAGCGCACCGGCACCTTCCGCGTTGGCAAGGATCATTTACTGTTCAGTGCTGAAGGTCGCAGCTGGATCACCTTCGCCGATTATGCGATTGCGCTGATTGACGAAGTGGAAACGCCGAAGCATTCGCGTCAGCGGTTTACCGTCGGCTACTGATGCTCCCCACGTTCCAATTGTAGGAGTGAGCCTGCTCGCGATAGCAGTGTGTCAGTCGAAGTAAATGTCACTGACCCACCGTCATCGCGAGCAGGCTCACTCCTACAGGGGAATGTGGTGTTTCAGCGGGTATGCGCCTGTTCCACCAGCCAGATCATCAATTCCTCCAGCTGCGGCGACGCTTCCCCGCCCTGCGGCATCACCACGTAGTACCCCAGCCCCGTCTTCACCTTCAGATCAAACGGCATCACCAGCCGTCCGGCGCGCAGGTCGTCGCCGATCAGCGACCAGTCGCCAATCGCCACCCCCGTCCCATGCGACGCCATCGACATTGCCTGATCCAGCGTCTCGAAATGCTGCCCGTTGTTGACGTTGCTCAACTGCAATTCGGCGGCGGTCAGCCACACGGTCCAGTCCTGCGTGTCGCGGGTCGGATGCAGCAGCAGATGCTGTTGCAGGTCGGCCGGTTCGCTCAGCGCCGGCGGGCCTTTCAATAATGCTGGCGAGCAGACCGGTGTCAGTTGTTCATCAAACAGGTGCAGGGCAGTCGAGGAGTTGTCCGGCGGCGTGCCGTAGATCACCGCCGCATCGAATTGCTCGCGCTGGAAGTCGACGCCATGGGCCAGCGTGGTGGTCAGTTTGACCGGCACGTCCGGGCGTTCCTTTTGCCATTGCAGCAGGCGCGGCACCAGCCAGCGCATCACGCAGCTGGGGGCCTTGAGTTGCAGGGTTTGCCGCTTGCGCCCGATCTGCTCGGTGGCTTCGCTGATCAAACCGAAGATCTTTTCCACCCGTGGCAGCCAGTCGCGTCCTTCGGCGGTCAGTTCCAGGCCTCGGGCCAGACGGATGAATAGCTCATACCCCAGATGATCCTCCAGCCCGGCGATCTGCCGGCTCACGGCGCCCTGAGTGATGTGCAACTGCTCGGCCGCCCGGGTGAAGTTGCAGCACTGCGCGGTGATCAGAAACGTGTGCAGGGCGGGCAGGGGAGGCAGTCGTTTCATGGGGAACCAAGCTATGACGTGAGGACATGGCTAGTATGACTTTTAATCGATTGTTGCCGCTACCTGCCGCCCGTTCAATGAGCTCATTCCACGGACTCTTGTGGGAGCGGGCTTGCTCGCGAATGCGGTGTGTCATCCCCATTGATGTTGGCTGACACACCGCCT
The DNA here is from genome assembly GCF_058798255.1 of Pseudomonas sp. GW823-FHT01D03. NCBI lineage: Bacteria > Pseudomonadati > Pseudomonadota > Gammaproteobacteria > Pseudomonadales > Pseudomonadaceae > Pseudomonas > Pseudomonas sp. GW823-FHT01D03. The sequence goes on along the minus strand of NZ_JBXAKK010000001.1, from coordinate 4,799,751 downwards.
TCGCGAGCAAGCCCGCTCCGACCAGGGACTCGGTGTCTCAAACGAACAAAAAGGGCAATCGACATGGCGACGTGTGGCGAAGTACTGGTCAAGTTACTCGAGGATTACGGGGTCGAGCAGGTGTTCGGCATTCCCGGAGTGCACACCGTGGAGCTGTATCGCGGGCTGGCCCGTTCGAGCATCAACCACGTCACTCCACGGCATGAACAGGGCGCCGGTTTCATGGCCGACGGCTATGCGCGCACCAGCGGCAAACCGGGGGTGTGCTTCATCATTACCGGCCCGGGCATGACCAACATCACCACCGCGATGGGCCAGGCCTACGCCGACTCGATCCCGATGCTGGTGATCTCCAGCGTTCAGACCCGCAGCCAGTTAGGCGGCGGTCGCGGCAAGCTCCACGAGTTGCCGAATCAGAGTGCGCTGGTCGGCGGCGTCGCGGCGTTCTCTCACACCCTGATGTCGGCGGCGGAATTGCCCGGCGTGCTGGCCCGTGCTTTCGCACTGTTTCAGGCCGGGCGCCCGCGTCCGGTGCACATCGAGATTCCGCTGGACGTGCTGGTGGAAGAAGCCGATGAGCTGCTCGCCAGCATTCCGGTGCATATCGACCGCGCCGGGGCTGCACCAGCTGCCGTACAGTGCATGACCGAGTTGCTGGCCGGCGCTCAGCGTCCGCTGATTCTCGCCGGTGGCGGCGCCATCGATGCCGCTGCCGAACTCACCGAGCTGGCCGAATTGCTCGACGCCCCGGTGGCGCTGACCATTAACGCCAAAGGCATGCTGCCCTCCAGCCATCCGTTGTTGATCGGCTCGACACACAGCCTGGTTGCCACTCGCGCACTGGTGGCCGATGCCGACGTGGTGCTGGCGATCGGCACCGAACTGGCCGAAACCGATTACGACGTGACCTTCGCCGGCGGCTTCGAGATTCCCGGCAAGTTGCTGCGTATCGACATCGACGCCGATCAGACCGTGCGCAACTATCCGCCGCACGTGGCGTTGGTTGCCGACTCGCGCAACGCCGCGCAAGCGCTGCTCAGCGCGTTGTCGCAGCAGCCGTTGGCTGAGCGTTGCAACGATTGGGGCCAGGTGCGGGCCGCACGTCTGCGTGATGAGCTGGCCGCGACCTGGGATGCGCCAACCCTGGCCCAGACGCGCTTCCTCGAAACCGTGCTGCACGAGTTGCCAGACGCAGTATTCGTCGGCGACTCCACACAACCGGTGTACACCGGCAACCTCACGTTCAACCCGGAACGACCACGACGCTGGTTCAACTCGTCCACCGGTTACGGCACCCTCGGTTACGCCTTGCCGGCAGCCATTGGCGCGTGGCTGGGCGGTAGCGTCAAGGGCGGTGCTCGTCCGCCCGTGGTGTGCCTGATCGGCGACGGTGGCTTGCAGTTCACCCTGCCGGAACTGGCCAGCGCGGTTGAAGCGCGCACGCCGGTGATCATCCTGCTGTGGAATAACCAGGGCTACGAAGAGATCAAGAAGTACATGGTCAACCGCGCCATCGAACCGGTCGGCGTCGACATCTACACCCCGGATTTCATCGGCGTGGCCAAGGCCCTGGGCTGCGCCGCCGAAGCGATCAGCTCGGTCGAACAATTGCGTGGCGCGCTGCGCGCCGCCACCGATCGTCAGGGCCCGACCCTGATCGAAATCGACCAGACCCAATGGACGCAGGCGGTGGCCCAATGATCAATTTCCCCACCACACTCGATGGCCTGTACATCAACGGCCAATGGTCGGCCGGACGCGAACACCTGCGGGTGATCAACCCGGCGACCGAAGCGCTGCTGACCACGGTCAATGGCGGCGACGAAAGCGCGGTCGATCTGGCCGTCAGCGCCGCCACTGAAGCATTCAAGCGCTGGTCGAAAACCAGCGGTGCCGAACGCGCTGCGATTCTGCGCAACATCGCCAACGGCGTGCGCGACGGTCGCGATCATCTGATGAAGTTGCAGTCGAGCAACAACGGCAAACCGCAATTCGAAGCGGCGATCGACGTCGATGATGTGATCGCCACGTTCGAGTACTACGCCGAATTGGCCGAAGGTCTCGACGCACAACTCGACAGCAATGTGGCGCTGCCCAGTGATGACTTCAGCGCACGTCTGCGCCGAGAGCCGTGCGGCGTGGTCGGGCTGATCGTGCCGTGGAATTTCCCGATGGTCACCACCGCGTGGAAACTCGCGCCGGCGCTGGCCGCCGGTTGCTGCGTGGTGCTCAAACCGTCGGAAGTCACGCCGCTGCCGGAGCTGGAACTGGCGGCGATCATCGCTGAGTCCGGTCTGCCCAACGGCGTGTTCAACCTGGTGTGCGGCACGGGTCTGGCGGTCGGTGCGCCGCTGTCGGCGGATCCGCGCATTGCGAAGATTTCCTTCACTGGCAGCAACGCCGTCGGCGTGCAGGTGATGCAGCGCGCTGCGGAAACGGTGAAGGGCGTGAGCCTGGAACTGGGGGGCAAATCCTCGTTGCTGGTGCTCGAAGATGCCGATCTGGAACTGGCGGTGGAACTGGCTTGCGGCGGCGGTTTCTTCAATGCCGGGCAGATGTGCTCGGCCACCAGTCGCGTGCTGGTTGCCGATGAGCTGGCCGATGAGTTTCTTGAACGTCTGCAAAAGCGCGCGCAAGCGATTCGCGTGGCTGACCCTTTTGACTCGGACGTGGAGATGGGCGCACTGGTCAATCAGGCGCAATACCAGCGCGTGCTCGGCCACATCGACCGTGGTTTAAGTGCCGGGGCGAAGCTGGTGTGCGGCGGTAATCGTCCGGCGGATCTGCCGCGCGGCTATTTTTTGCAGCCGACGGTGTTCACCGACGTGCCCCTCGACAGTGCGTTGTGGTGTGAAGAGATCTTTGGCCCGGTGCTCTGCGTGCGCCGTTTCAGCAGCGAAGCCGAGGCGATTGCCCTGGCCAACGACAGCCAGTTCGGGCTGGTCGCCAGTGTGGTGACGCGTAATGCCGAGACTGCCGACCGCGTCGCAAACGCCCTGCAGGCGGGGCTGGTGTGGCTCAACGCGCCGCAAGTGATCTTCCCGCAGACGGCGTGGGGCGGCTACAAGCAGAGCAGCATCGGCCGCGAATTGGGGCCGTGGGGCCTGGCCGCGTTTCAGGAAATCAAGCACGTGATCCGGGCGCTCTGAACGGCATGTCGGCTGTTGCCGATCTGGTCCGGATTTTTTGCTGAGCATTCCGGCCTCTTCGCGAGCAAGCTCGCTCCCACATTGGATGTGTGATCAACACTAATCCCCTGTGGGGGCGGGCTTGCTCGCGAAAACGTCAGTCGATACAGCGCAATAGGCGGATCAGACCGACTGCCGCAACCGCGCCAGATCCCTTAACGGCGGCGCGCCAAACAAGCGGCTGTACTCGCGGCTGAACTGCGACGGGCTTTCGTATCCCACGCGATAGCCCGCTGCCGACGCTTCCAGCCCTTCGGCCAGCATCAGGCGTCGCGCCTCTTGCAGGCGCAGCTGCTTCTGGTACTGCAGCGGACTCATCGCGGTCATCGCCTTGAAACGGTGATGCAAGGTCGAGACGCTGAGGTTCACTTCTTTCGCCAGATCATCGATGCGCAGCGGCTGTTCGAAGTTGCCGTTGAGCCATTTGATCGCCTGGCTGATGCGGTGGCTCTGGCTGTTGGCAATCGCGATTTCATACAAACGGTGACCCTGCGGACTGCGCAGCAGGCGATAGAGAATCTCCCGGCGAATCAGTGGCGCGAGCATGGCGATGTCTTTCGGCGCATCCAGCAGTCGCGCCAGACGCAACACCGCGTCGAGCATCGCGCTGTCGATCTTTTCCACATACAGGCCGCGCCCGGTCGGCCGGGTCGGCACGCCCATGGGGCCGGCGTCGGCGATCAGTGCAGTGATTTCCGCCGGGTCGATGTCCAGGCGCACGGCGAGGATCGGCTCCTCGGGCGAGACATTCACCACCCGCCCGCTGAGCGGCATCGAGACCGAGACCACCAGGTAATTCAGCGGGTCGTAATTGAAGAACTCATCCGCCAGTCGTACCTCTTTGCGGCCCTGGGCCATGATGCACAGCGCCGGTTGCGCGAGTACCGGGGCGAAGTCGTGGGACTGGGTATGGCGCGACATGAACAGCGAGCCGATGGCGGTCTGGTAACTGCCGTCGTCCGTGGTGTTGCGGCGGATGATCGCCGCGAGTTCTGCGCGCTGTTTTTCCATGTCGGCATCGGGCGGAGACTGAAAACGATCGAATGACGTCATGCACGGCATCCTCGGCAAGGAATCTGGAATGGAGCAGAGCATATGTTTGTGCAAGCGCCAGCGGTAGACACATCCTGTCAAATGCTTGCCTGATTCTGCATTGGTTTGCCGGCGTGACCAGCCATAGCAGGAGACAGGGCGGAAAACTTGCTTGATACGCCGCATGACAACCGCGTGACGCTGTTTTGCAGGTTGTTACAAGCCCTGTGCGCAGTCTCGCAGGATTGTGCAACAGGCCGGCAGGAATCGACTAACGGCATCTTGCGCCTGGCCCTTAACCTTTGATCCTGTCGCAGCCCGTCCCCGGCTGCCACGCGACTCCCTGGGAGGGTTGAACATGTCCAAGCAGATTCCCGTCAGTCATATGGCCTTCGTTCGAGCGCGCGCCGGACGCTCCGCCGAACTGGGTGTACGCCTCAGTGCCTTGATCGAACCGTCACGCAACGCCCCCGGTTGCCTGAACTTCGCCTTGCAGCATTCGCAATGCGATCCGGACCTGTGGCTGGTCTCCGGGTTTTGGAGCCATCAACAGGCGATGACCGCGTATTTCAACAGCCCGTCGATGCAGATCTTTGCCGAGTTGGTTCAGGACCTGGTGGTCAACAGCCTGGATTTCCACACCTTCAAAGAGGTGTCGGCGGCGCAGGCGCTCGGACAATGCCCGGCACCGATACACAAACTCGCCGGTTGAGGGTTTAATGTCCGGCTTATTCATCTGAGCCAGGATGTGTGCCATGGCACGTAAAGAGTTCGAACACTTCGAAGCAGTCTCCGCAGTCGTCCCCGTCGAGCTGGGCGGCAACAAGGGTTACCACGCGGCAATCGCGGTCAAGGCCCTGGTCGATGGCGGTGCGCCACGCTTCCACAAACTGCTGGGTGATCAGGTGTTCCCCGGCGCCATCGCGGCCGATGACGCGGCGACCCAGGAGCTGGAACGTCTGCAGGGCGTCACTGATGACGCCGAGCTGATCTGGTAACTGTGCTTACTTGCCCGCACCCGGGCGCCACATCTTGAACAAGGCCTCTGGCCCCAACTGGAAATAATCCGCCGGCCCGCCGCCGCGCAGAATCGGTTCTGCCGCGGCGGTGTCGTAGATCCCGTCCTTCAACAGCCACTTGGCGATATGCACAGCGACCACTTCGCCGAGAATCAGCCAGCTCGGCACGGTTTCGCCATCGGCGCGCTGCAACTGAATGATCTGCGTGACCTTGCACTCGAAGGACACCGGGCTTTCGGCCACCCGTGGCACCGCAATCACCTTCGACGCCACGGGCGTCAGCCCCGCCAGTTCAAACTCGTTGACCTCAGGCGCGACCATCGCGCAGCTCTGGTTCATCTGCTCGGCCAGCGGCCGGGTGGCGAGGTTCCAGACGAACTCGCCGGTCTGCTCGATGTTGTTCAGGCTGTCTTTGCGTCCGACGCTGGAAAAACCAATGATCGGCGGAATGTAGTTGAACGCGTTGAAGAAGCTGTAAGGCGCAAGGTTCAGCCGGCCGTGGGCATCCTGCGAAGAAATCCAGCCGATAGGGCGCGGGCCGACGATGGCGTTGAACGGATCGTGAGGCAGGCCGTGGCCGTTGGCGGGTTCGTAGAAGTGGATGTCATCGGACATGGCTGGGGTTCCTGGAGGGCGTTCGTAGACGGCTAATAGTGCAAGTCTGAAACAGCATTTTCCAGTCACACAAAGATATTCCAGTTGATGCAATCCCCTTTGTGGGAGCGGGCTTGCTCGCGAATGCAATCTTTCAGTTGCCACCGTGGTTGACTGACCCAGCGCTTTCGCGAGCAAGCCCGCTCCCACAGGGGATATTTGTCATGCCCCAGAAATGACTAAGCCCGGCCGAAGCCGGGCTGTGGGGAGACTGCCGATGATCAGCTGATGGCGGCAGCGGTACCGGTTTTATCGAAGCCGTCAGCGGCGATGGCATTGGCAGTACCGGTCTTGTCGAAGCCATCGGCGGCGACGGTTTTGCCGAGGTTGGTTTTATCGAAACCGTCAGCGGCGTAAGTACCCGAATGGCTGGTTTCGATGGCAGCGCTGGCGCCGTTGATGAAGTCGGCGGATTTGGTTCTGTCCGAGCCATCGGCAGCGAAGGTGTTGGCGGCCAGTACGGACAGGGTCAGGGCGAGGATCAGTTTGGTTTTCATGTTCTTTACTCCAGATTCGTTGGTGGGTGTGTCTTGCATGGGTTTAATGCTACGCCAAATAAGTTGATTAAAAAGCGCAAATTAATGCTAAAAACAATCGATTAAATTGATATTAAGGGCGGCGCGTTGAAAACGCTTTCGTCTTCGGAGCGAGCGTCGCAGGTCATCGATCAGGTGATTGCAGAATGAGGGGGCAGCATTAATCAGCGATTAATCGTTGTTACCCGACGGTGAGGGATTTTTCATACTTGCGGTTGGCAAGTGGGGCTGCCGAGTTGTCCTGATAGATCTGGAACCAGGGTGCGCCTCTCGCGAACAAGCCAGCTCCCACAGAGGAGTGCATTCCACTGTGGGAGCTGGCTTGTTCGAGAAGGGGCCCCTACAGCCACCGTTGCAGTGGCTGTGGAAATCCGATCAGTCAGTCACGATCCGCGAATGTTTCTGCGTGTCTTTCATGGTGATGTACACCAGCAGCGACACCGCGATGCACGCGGTCACGTACCAGTAGTAACCGGTTTCCATGCCGATGCTCTTGAACCAAAGCGCGATGTATTCGGCGGTGCCGCCGAAGATCGACACGGTCAGTGCGTACGGCAGGCCGACGCCCAGCGCGCGGATTTCGGTCGGGAACAGCTCGGCTTTCACCACGGCGTTGATCGAGGTGTAGCCGCTGACGATGATCAGTGCCGCCATGATCAGGAAGAACGCGCCCCACCAGGTCTGGATGGTGTGCAGGGTCATCAGGATCGGCACGGTGAAGATCGTCCCGAGCACACCGAAGGCGATCAGGATCGGACGCCGACCGATCTTGTCCGACAGGCCACCGATGATCGGCTGCAGGCACATGAACAGGAACAGCGTGGCGGCGGAAATGGTGGTCGAGTCGGAGATGCTCATGCCGACGGTGTTCACCAGATATTTCTGCATGTAAGTGGTGTAGGTGTAGAACGCCAGCGTACCGCCCATGGTCAGGCCGACCACGGTCAGCAGTTCTTTCGGGTGGCGCATCAAGGTGCGCATCGCGCTTTCCTTGGACTTCTCTTTCTTGGTGAACGACTCGGTTTCTTCCATGCCGCGACGCAGGTACAGCGCAACGATCGCGCACAGTGCGCCGATGGCGAACGGAATACGCCAGCCCCACGCGTACAGCTGTTCAGTGGTCAGCATGTTCTGCAGCACGATCAGCACGCCCAGCGCGATGAGCTGGCCGGAGATCAGGGTCACGTACTGGAAGCTGGAGAAGAAACCGCGACGCTCCCTGGTCGCCATCTCCGACAGGTAGGTGGCCGAGGTGCCGTACTCGCCACCGACCGACAGACCCTGCAGCAAGCGCGCGAAGACCAGCAGGATCGGCGCGCCGATGCCGATGGTTTCGTAGTTGGGGCTAAGAGCGATCAGCAAGGAGCCGAAACACATCAGGTAGACCGAGGCCATCAAGGCTTTCTTGCGACCGACCTTGTCGGCGTACAGGCCCATCAGCCAGCCACCGATCGGACGCATCAGGAAGCCCACGGCGAAGATCGCGGCGGTGTTCATCAGTTGCGCGGTGGTGGAACCGGCGGGGAAGAAGGTCTTGGCGAAGTACAGCGAGAAAGCGGCGTAGACGTACCAGTCGTACCACTCGACCATGTTGCCGACCGAGCCGCTGAAGATCGATTTGATCCGGCTGGCGGTGGTTCTTTCTTTGGCGGGCGCGGCAGCCGACCCAAGGGGCAGGGCGTTGGAGTTATCCATTGAAGGATCCTTCGTTTAATTGTTTTTGTGGAGCGCGTTGGAACGCAGCCTGCCTGGGCTATAGCAGGAGCTGTGCCAACGGGGGGAGGGGCGGTTTAGAGGGGGTGGCAGGATTTTATGAGCGGAAATCCGCTTATATCTGGATTCTGGTGAGCGGAAAATTGCTCATTCGGGCTGATGGATAAATGCTGCCTGTGCGGGCCTCTTCGCGGGCAAGCCCGCTCCCACAGGGTTTCGTGCTGAACACAGAATGTGTGAACACCACCGACCACTGTGGGAGCGGGCTTGCTCGCGAAGAGGCCCGATCAATCACTGCAAAATTCAGCTGCCCGGAACAAACATCTCCCGACTCAACCCATGCCGCTGCAGCTTTTCATTGAAGGTTCGGCGCGGCACTTGCAACTCTTCCAGCACCGCTTTCACATCGCCCTTGTGCCGGGTCAGCGCCGCACGCAGGCACTGCGCTTCAAAGGCTTCCTGCTGCGCCGCGAGCGATTGGCCCGGATCGATGCCCTGCACCGGCTCATCCAGCCCCAGCACCTGGCGCTCGGCGACGTTCGCCAGTTCGCGCACGTTGCCCGGCCAGTCGTGGCTGAGCAGGTGGCTCAATTGCGCTCCGCTCAACGGTGGAAAGCTGCGACCCAGGCGCTGGGCGGCGCTGAAGGCGAACGACTCGAACAGCAGCGGAATGTCCTCGCGGCGATCGCGCAGCGGTGGCAGGCGCAGCTCGGCGACGTTCAGGCGATACGCCAGGTCTTCGCGAAAACGTCCGGCCCGGGCCTCATCCAGCAGATCAGGTTTGGTCGCGGCGACGATCCGCAGATCGACGCGAATGCTCTGGTTCGAACCCAGCCGCTCCAGCTTCTGTTCCTGCAACACCCGCAGCAATTTCACCTGCTGAGCCAGCGGCATGCTTTCGATCTCATCGAGAAACAGCGTGCCGCCGTCGGCGTATTCCAGTTTGCCGATGCGCTTGCCGGACGCGCCGGTGAACGCGCCACTTTCATGACCGAACAACTCGGCTTCGAACAACTGCTCGGGAATCGCCGCACAGTTCAGCGCCACGAAGGGCTTGGCGGCGCGCGGGCCGAAATCATGCAGGCAGCGGGCGATCAGTTCCTTGCCGCTGCCGGTTTCACCGCGGATCAACACGTTGACCGGCAGCGCCGCCAGATCCAGCACCTGTCGACGCAAAGTCTGCATGCCACGGGACACGCCGAGCAGCGTCGCATCGAGGCGGGCGCGGTGGTCGGCCTGCTCGTGCAGGGCACGGTTTTCCAATACCAGGCGCCGCTTGTCGAGCGCCCGGCGCAGGCTGCCAAGCAGGGTTTCCGGGCTGAACGGTTTTTCCAGAAAATCGTAGGCGCCGTCCCGCATGGCTTCGACCGCCATCGGCACATCACCGTGACCGGTCAGCAGTATCACCGGCAAATCGCTGTCACGGCGCTGCACTTCGGCCAACAACTGCAGACCACTGAGCCCGGGCATGCGCACATCGCTGAGGATCACCCCGGGGAAGTGTGCCGGCAGTGCCGCCAGGCAATCTTCGGCGCGGCTGAACAACTGCACCTCGAACCCCGACAGGCTCAGCCACTGCTCCACAGCGCTGCGAATGCTGCTTTCGTCATCGACCACCATCACCGAGTTGAGCATCAGATGTGTGCCTCCAGATCGATCGGCAGGGTCAGGCTGAACACCGCGCCCGCCTCGCCATTTTCCACGCTCAGGCGCCCGCCGGATTCATGCACGATGGCAAAGGATACTGCCAGCCCGAGACCCAGACCGTCACCCACCGGTTTGGTGGTGAAGAACGGGTCGAACACCTGATTCAAGTGCTGTTCGGCAATTCCGCCGCCATTGTCGATCACGCTCAGGCGCCACAATTGTTCATCCACCTCCAGGCGAATTTCCAGACGCTTGCACGGTTTGCCCTGCATCGCATCGAGGGCGTTGCGCAGCAGGTTGATCAGCACCTGTTCGAGACGGATCGCATCGCCACGCACCCAGGCCGGACGCGTCAGATGCAGCACCAGACTGACCTGTTCATCACGCAGGCGCGCGTCGAGCAGTTGCAGCGACTGGTCAACCACGGTCGCCAGATCCAGCCGTTCGCGCAGGCCGCTGGGGCTTTTGCGGGCGAAGGTTTTCAGGTGGCCGGTGAGCGACGCCATGCGCGTGAGCATGTCGTCCACCGGTTTGAGCGCCTTGTACGCATCATCGACGCGGCCATGTTCGAGCAGCAGGCGCAGGGTCGCCAGTTGCATGCGTTGCGCGGTCAGCGGCTGATTGATTTCGTGGGCTAGTGCGGCGGACATCTGCCCCAGTGCCGCGAGCTTGGCCGATTGCACCAGACCGTCCTGCGCGGTGCGCAGATCGCGGGTGCGTTCTTCGACCAGTTGTTCGAGTTCTTCGCGGTTGCGCTGACGGACTTTCGACAGGCGCCAGCGCTGATTGAGGAACAACAGCAGGAACACCAGCGCCAGCCACACTCCTGCGGCGGCCAGCCCGGCGTTGCGCAAGTCTTCGAAAGCCACTTGCGGGCGGCGCAACAAGTGCAGGGTCCAGCCTTCGGCGGCCAGCGGCAGTGATTCCCACAAGTAGTCCGCCGTTCCGTCCGGGCCTTCGACCCGACGCAGGTCGCTGTTGTCGTCGAAGTGGCGCAGCGACAAATGCGTAAGCGGGATCAGCGATTGTTTGTCGTACTGCCGCGTGCGCTTGATCTCGGCCATGTCGCGGCTGTCCAGTGGCCGCAACGAGCGATAGCGCCAGCCTGCTTGGTTGGCGATGAAGATGATCCCGCGTGCATCGCTGACCAGCAGCGTGTCGCTGCCCTGGCTCCATTCGCGCTCAAGTTCGGGAAACTCCAGCTTGACCACCATCGCCCCAAGAAACTCGGCATTGTCGCCGAGCACCGCGCTGGAAAGAAAATAACCGGGAATGCCGCTGGTCACGCCCACCGCATAAAAGCGTCCGCTGCCCTGCGTGCGGGTCTGGCTGAAGTACGGCCGGAATCCGTAGTTGTGGCCGACGTAACTGCTCGGCAGGCGCCAGTTGCTGGCGGCCACCGCGAGGCCAGTGTGATCGAGCAGTTCAAGGGTCGAGGACTGCGCCGCGCCGTTGATCTGCTCCAGCTTCAGATTCAGCGCGTTTTGTTGTTCAGCACCCACCGGCCCGGCCAGCGCGCTGCGCAATTGCGGGTCCAGCGCCAGCACGGCGGGCAGGGCGCGATAGCGGTCGATCAGGGTGTGCAGCGAGTTGGCATACAGCGCCAATTGCTGGCTGGCGCGGGTGGCGTCTTCCTCCAGCGCCTGACGTTCGGCGTGGCGGATGGCAAGGGTCGCAGCGATGGCCGCGCCGGCAATGATCAGCAGGGTGTACAACGACAAACGCAGGGTACGGGAAGTCGGCAGCATGCTGGGCTAATGGATAGAGGGACGGGCGGGCACGATAGCATGTGCTCGTCCGTCCTTCTCATTTGTGCGCGCGCAGATCAGACAGATGTGAATTGGCTGGATCTGGAACGCAGCATAGTGCGCGTGTATTCCAGCTCGTTGATCACGGCCGCCGTGGCATGCCATAGATTTTGCGGTGTATCGCCTTCGTTTCTGCCCAATAGCCCATAGGTATTTATTGCCTTGAAGCCACCGGCTTCGAAGGCGTTTTCAATGTCGTTCATGTTGGCGGACAAATAATCGATCAGCCCACTCACATTGGCGATGCCCTTGGCCGTTTTTTCAGCGCTGAGCTCATGACTTGCTCCAGCGATTTCATGGGCTATTTCAACTGCACCCAAAAGAGTACTCGCCGTGGCGCTGATTTCAGCGGCGGCTTGCGGCAACATTTCCTTGGCACCGACACTGATCAGCGTGGACGCCACCTCCTTGGAGCCCTTGAGCACACCCTTCTGCGTATCGGGGATCATTTTTGCGTACTTTTGCTGCAGGTAATCGATCGGTGCCATGGTTTTATATTCGGCTTTCCCGACAATTTTTTCCTTGGACAGGCGGCTGGCCTTGAATTTGACAGAGGCGCTGGCGCCGGTGCGCTCGGCGGCGTAATCCCACAATCCACTGATCAGTTTCTTTGCGCCAATGCCCATCGCGACCCCAACGACGTTACCCGCGCCGGGAGCGACGGCGCCCAGCGCCTGGGCGCCCATGCCGACCAGAATACCGCCACCGTAAGACACTATCTGTCCTGTCAGATGTACACCGGTGCGGCGCACGATGGCACCGGTAAATTGTGCCGTCGAGCGCTGATTGAGTACCTGTTGCTGGGCATCCAGACCCCGGCGCAGTGACAGCGCCAGAATGTTCAGGTGACGTTCGACCTGTTGTGACAGGTTATCCCGGTCCCGGTAACGCCGCTCTTTCGCTGCACTCAGTGCCTTTCTCTGATCGCGCTGAGCGGGTGTTTCGAGAAAACTGTCCCAGCTCTGGCCGTCGGTGTCGATGTGGCCAATCGGGTTGTTGGCGACAAAGGCATACAGATTCAGCCCGTCGATATCCATCGCCGGATCAGCACTGACCCAGCGTTGCAACCACGCTGCGTAATAGCGTGCGCCGTAGTAATAAAGGCCGCTGCTGTCCATTTCCCGGCCTGAGTAGCGGATGGTTTTGTAGCTGACTTCCAGCGCCGAACGAGTCGCCAGCCAGGCTGTTCCACCAAACGCGTAGTAATGCTCCAGACTGATGACGTCAGCCTGCCGATCCAGCTCCAATGCGCAAGAGCCGAGATGGTCATCAAGGTTGTAGCGCAGTTGATCCGCTTCGATGCCGGGCGGTCGGCCACTTAGCCAATGCAGGCAACGGGCGCCGGGCAGCACGATGACATGCAGTTGCTGGCCGTCGCTGCGGCTGTGGATCTCCAGACCTGGCAGGTAACGTACCTCGCGGCGATCGGTGATCGACGGCGTATGCCTCCGCGTGCATTTGTAAACGCGCTGACCCTGGCTGTAGCGATAGATTTCATCGTCGTCGGGCAGGCCGTTGCTGTGTTGCAGCAGGGTGACGCGGGCCAGTTGATCGTAGCTGTCCCACTCCAGTGGCAGGCCGCCGTGCTGCAGTTTCAGCTGGTTGCCGTGGCGGTCAAAGTAGTCGCCGAACACCGGTTCGGGATCAGCGGGTTGGCAGCGCAGCCCCCGATTGCTGTTGGCGGCGATTTTCATCTGTTGCGTGAAGTTGTGGCCTTTGCGCACATGCACCAGTTCAACCAGGTTATTTCCCGCGTCGTAGTGATACTGCTCGCTGTAGTTGAAGCGCCGCCCTGGGTCGATGGGTTCGATCGGTTGCGGCAAACCTGGCGACTGTTGCGGGATCTGGCCTTCGAATCCGCGACTTTCGCTCAGCCGATAGAGCGAGTCGTAGACAAAATGACGATCACCATCGACGCGTTGATTGGCGAAATACACCGTGGCCAGGGTGCGATCCTCGATACGCAGGACATTGCCGACCGGGTCGTAGGTGTAGTGCAAGTCCTGCAGCGGTTTTTCCTGATCCTTGCAGGCCAGCTGATTCAGCAGGCGACCGTCAGCGGGATCGTACACGCGGCGACTGCGCACACCATTGCCGGCCCGTTGTTCGAGCAGTTGGCCGGAGGCGTTGTACGTGGCAGCGTCGACCACCGGTTGTGCCGCGTCAGCCCCGGCTATCCACAGCGATACCTGACGTAACTGGCCGGCGACATCGTAGCTCGAGCGTTGCCGGTGACCACCGGCGTCGGTGACTTGCACCACATTGCCGTGCGCGTCGAAATCCGTACGAGTGATGAAAGCCGCCGTCTCGCCAGACAGCGTACGGGTTTCACTCACTGCCTTGCCCTGCAGGCTGTAGCCGTCGACCACCACCGTGGCGCCCGGGTCGGCGCTTTCGCTCAGTTCACCGCGCAGGTTATGCCCGGGGTCGGCATTGTGGTCGGCATAGGTGTAGCGCTCGACATCGACTTGCGCGTTTTCATCGACGGCAATCAACCGCATCATCGGGTCGTAGTGATAGCGCCATTGCGTGCCGCGTTGGTCGTGGCGTTGCAACACCTCACCGGCCAGACCGGGCAGGTTTACGCGCCAGCCGGCGTCGACGCTGACGATTTTCAACGCCTCGCCATTCAGCCGATAAACAGTGGTCAGACAAGGCACGGGGAGGCGCGGGTCCCATTGTTCGATCAGGCGGCCGTTGGAGTCGTGGCGTTGACGGTTGATCTGGCATTCGACTTCGGCGCCCGCCACCGCTCGCAGGTAAGCCACGTTTCTGACCGGCAGCCCTCTGGGATCGTGAGCCGACAGAGCAGGCGTACGCCAATGCACTGAAGGATTCATGCGCGCACCTGCGTGCAGTGATTCATTTCAGGCCGCTCTTTTCTGTTGCATGTGTGAAGACACTCTAGGCAGTAACTCAAGGACACGATTCATCTTGCCCAGCACGGCGGTTTCACTCTGCGCGAGACGGTAGCGGGTGCCCTGTGCCGTGGCTATGTTTTCTCGACCGAGACCTTCCAGGTCTTCCAGTGCCTGATCCGACAGTTCCTTGCGGGAATTGAGGTAGTCGGCGACCAGTTCGATACCTTGTTCAACCAGATCCAAGTCGCGTTGCCCCAGTGAGTCATTGAGTGCTTCGGTCACTTCGACACTGAGACGGAAGAAGGCCAGAAATTTTTCCAGATGAGTGCCGCCCGTTAACACATCAGCGGCTCCGATGGTGCCTGCAATTAATATTTCCTTGTTTCCGTCGATGCTGTCCGGGGCATATTTTGAGAACACGGATTTTATTCTCGACTTCCAGCTTTTGGGTTTGGCTTCCATGTTCAGACGACCCACGTCGTAATCTGCACTATCGGGCAAAAGTGCATAACCAAACGAGTTGTCCTCGCCGAGTTTGTCGATTTGTGCGCCTGTAATGTCAGCGGCCAGTGCTGCGGTGCCTATACCTATGGCGATGCCTGTGACCGGGTTTAACGTCAGAAATGTTCCTGCCGCCGCACCGGCGGAAAACGCTGTGGCGGCTGTGATGGAGGAGGCCATAACGTTGAGCAGGGTCAGGGCAGCCTTCTTGCCACTGGAGAGGTAGATATCCTTGACGGAGTTCAAGTGGTTGAATTGATAGATCGATTTATCCAGTTTGGTTGTGACGGTGGCGAGCAAATTCTCATAGTCCTCCACGACTGTTAATAACTCGGAAGCGGTTCGCTGGTGCCCCTGCGCATCGAAATAGCGCAGCGGATTATTCCCCACGAATTCAAACAGATTCAGCCCATCGACATCTCCCGCCGGATCCGCACTGACCCAGCGTTGCAACCATGGCGCGTAATACCGCGCACCGTAGTAATACAAACCGCTGACATCCATTTCCTTGCCTGAATAACGCAGTGTCTTGTAGTCAACCTCGACAGCCGAGTCGGCGCTCATCCACGCGGTCGCGCCGAACGGGTAATAGCCTTCGTGACTGATCAGGCGTGCCTGCTGATCCAGTTCCATCACGCATGAGCCCAGGTGATCATCGAGGGTGTAACGCAACTGGTTGTCGGCAATGCCCGGCGGTTTGCCGCTGAGCCAATGCAGGCAACTGACATGGCCTGCGCCGGCGGCGAGGCTGATGACGTGCAATTGCTCTCCGTTGTCCTTGCTGCGGATCTCCAGTCCGGGCAGGTAGCGCACCTCGTGAAAATGCCGGTGGGAACCGCTGTAGGTGTCATGGCGTTTGTACACGCGCGCACCCTGGCTGTAGTGATAGAACTCGGCGTCATCCAGGCCGTTTTCGCGTTGGACCAGGGTCACCGAGGCCAGTTGATCGCGGGCGTCCCAGCGCAGTGCCTGTCCCGGTTGCAGGGCCATCAAGTTGCCGTGGCGGTCGAATAGCTGATCGAAATCCGGTGCGGGATCACCTTCTTTCCAGCGCACACCGCGATTGCTTGCAGGGTCGATACGCATCTGGCGGGTCTGACAGGCGCCGTCGCGCACATGGCACAGTTGCGTCAGGTTGCCGCCGTTATCGTAGCGGTAGGTCTGCAGGTAATTGCGCCGGTCGTTGGGGTTGCTCGGCTGCGGTCGTCCGGGGAGGTCGCTGGGGGCCGCGTCGTCGTAACCGCTGGCGCTGGTCAGCCGATACAGCGAGTCGTAATGGAACGCACGTTCGCCGTCGACCCGCTGGTTGGCGAAGTGGCTGGGCGTGAACACGTGGTCGAGGATGCGTGTCGGGTTGCCGACCGGATCGTACTCATAGCTGATGTCCTGCAGGGGCGGCTGCGCACCTTTTTGCGCCCACTGCCGCTGCAGGCGCCCAGTGGTTGGTTCGTAGTCCCAGTAGCTGGCAATGCCATTGCCGGTTTGTTGTTCGATGATTTGTCCGACGGCGTTGAAGTGCGTGTCGAGCAACACGTCTTGCCAGTCGTGGTCGCCGGCCAGCAGCAGTTGCAACTGCTTGAGCTGACCGGCGACGTCGTAGCGCGATTGCTGGCGGTGGCCGCCGGCGTCGGTCTGCTCCAGCATCGCGCCCAACGGGCTGAAAATGCGCTGGCTGACAAACACCCGGGCGTCGGCAAAGGTGCGGCTTTCGCGCAGTGGCTGCCCGGCCAGGCTGTAGCTGTCCAGGTGCAGGCTGCCGGACGGGTCGACCTGTTCCACTAATTGACCGCGCTGGTTGTGATCGGGCGGGGCACTGGCATCGGCATAGGTGAAGGTGTCGCTGAGCGGGTCGACGCTGTTGCTGATCGCCACCAGGCGCAGCAGCTCATCGTAGCGGCTGCTCCAGTGCACGCCGCGCGCGTCCCAGCGCTGCAAGGTTTGCCCGGCCAGCCCCGGCAGGCTCAGGCGCCAGCCGGCATCGACGCTGCTGACCTTGAGTGGCTGGCCGTTAAGATTGTAAACGTGGGTGGTACTCGGACCGCTCAGGCGTGGATCGAACTGCGCCACCAGACGCCCGGCAATGTCGTGCTGTTGGCGAGTCACCAAGGCCTCGGCAGCCTCATTGGCCAGCACGCGCAGATAGGCAATCTGACGCAGTGGCAAGCTGCGACTGTCTATCACGACGAGCGACGGTGTACGCCGATGCAGGTTGGCGCTCATCAGTGCAGCGTCCATGGTGATGTCGATTCCGGCTCTGCGGATTCATCAGTGTCGTTGAAGTCTTCGCTGGCCTGATACCACGGATGATAGGTCTCGCGGGAAAAATAGCCCTTGGCATTGATCAACTTGACCACACGCCCGAGCGGGTCATAGAACAGTTGATCGAAGTAGCCGTACCGCCGCAGGGATTGATCATTGACGTAGCCATGAGTGTCGGCAAAAAACGGCCGGAACTGCCGCACCGCGAGCCCTTTGTTGTTGTACTCGACCCGCGCGCTGACCCGCCAGCGCGACTCGGCATGCTCCTCGCGCAGCTGTCCGCGATCGACGATCAGCGACCCATCGGCAGCCACCGCATAGGCGATTCCTGGCTCGACCCGTTGCAGGGTTTGCAACGCGCGGCCAAAGCCGTCCACGTAGCTGATGATGATCTGCACCAATGCCGCAATCGGATCATTCGGGTAACGGTCGGCACTCAGCGCCACGCTGTGCACCGGTTTGCGTGCAACCGTGCTGATGAGTTCGCGCAGGGCCTGTTCGGCGGGAGTCGGCGACGTCAATTGCGCCAGCCGCCGTCGCGCGCTGGCGCGAATGTGCAGGCTCGGCAACACATCGCCGCTGGCCAGCCATTGCTCAAGCAGCTGCGGCGTTGCGCTGACCGCCGCAGGCAGCTGTCCCATCCAGCTGAACAAATCCTTGCGCAAGGTGCTGGCGGCTTTTTGTACGGCCGCTTGCGGGTCGGCAATGGCCGCGTCCGGGCGCGGATCTGCCGGGCGAAGGTATTCGCTGAGTGGGCGGAAGCCAGCGGCAATGCCATTTTCGGTACCGTGGAAACTGGTCGCCAACGGTTGGCCCGAGGGTTCGTAAAGCGCTTCCTGTATGTTTTCGTTGGCATCGATGATGCACCACGGCGCAAGGGCGCAGTAGTCGTATTCGCAGCGGGTGATGCAGCCATCCGGCAGTTCGACGCTGATGATCAGCAGGTGGTACTCGTCGTACTGCGCCTTGGTCCAACCGTGGCTCAGGGTTTCGCGGTATTCAAGTACCCGGAAGAAACCCTTGGCATCGGCGTACTTCGCGTAGTTGTAATGCGCGGACCAGAGGCTTTCTGCGTCCGCGTTTACTGCCGTGTCTTCGAATAGCAGCGCCATCAGTGTGTAACCGATGTTCGCCAGCTCCTGCAGGATATCGAACGGTGGCGGCAGAATGTCGTAGGCGGCGAGGGCCGTCTTGTCGAAGCTTGCCATTTCCAGCGGCCCTTTCAGTGCTTCGAATTGCGCCGAGCCGTCGGGCAGCAGACTGCCGTCCTCTTTGTTGATATAGCGCTGCACGGTTTGCCCGGTCAGCACCCGCAGGGCATTCCACTCGGGCGAGCGAACATGCTCCTTGAGTAAATCCCATGTCATCTGTTGCGGATTGAGGCCCGACGGCAGATCACCTTTGGGCAGCATCAGGGCATTGCTGCGCTGTTGTGAGGGCAGGCCCAGCCGCCATTGTTGGCAGTCGTTCAGATCAATTGCACGCGCGCGGGTTTCGTTGAGATAAAAAAACCGCTGCGCCATGTCATGCGCGTCCCGCCACCACTGTTGTTCGTCGGGGTCGCTGAAAGGCGGAGGATCGCCGGGCAGGCGCCGTCGCGCGTAACTGATGGTCAGGGTGTGAGTGGCGTGGCCGTATTCGCTGCTGGCGAGCAAGACTTCATGACGGCACAACGGGTCGTCAATGAAACCATCGTACTGATAGCTGATTTTTTCCAGGGTCCGTACCAGCAGCACACTTGCCGGCTCTCGCAGGTTGGCGGGCCGGACATCACGCACCAGGTAACGAAATTCTTCTACGGCGTAGAGCCGTGCATTGGCTGGCTCGTCAGTGGCGGTCCAGGTTTCGATGCGGGCGACGGCACCGACCAGCGCGCGTGCGATTTTATAGCGTACGTCTTCGTCGTCTGGCGTGACCGGTTCCTCGCATTCATCACTGTCGTGATAGCGGCTGAATACGGTTGGTCGCAAGTCAACGGCCTCACTGTCACCGTCGAAGTAGCCATGTCTTGGCCGATCCATCGCCTGCCCGGTCAGGTACCAGGTACAGACGCGCACCGGTGCTGTAAAGCCGAGCTCGTCATCGCCCGTGGCACTTTCGCTGTCGGTCTGTTCCCGGTAACCGAAACCCCGAAACTCACGCTCGATGCTGTCGTAGACGCCTTCGCGATAGAAGCATGATTGCGTCAGGCAATTGCCGGTTATTTCATCCAGCTGGCGTTGCCGGGCGACGACTTGAACCGCGAACGGTAGATGGCACACCGGCGTTTCGTCGGGATGATCGGTAAGCCATTGCTGTTTTTCATCCAGCCATTCCTGTGCAGAGCTGCGATAGACCACCTGCGTGGCGCAGCCCATATTGTTGTTGGTAGCGGTCAGCAAGTAAGGCTTGGCCGCGACAAAGTCGTAGCGCCAGTGCTCGGGGGTCATGTGCGGTACCGTCAGGATCAGGCTGGCACAACCCAGGCCTTGCAGGTCGGCGAAACTGACCTGACACAGGCGGTCGTAGCTCACGCCTTCCGGCCACGGCACGAAGACAGGCGTCTGTTCCAGGCCATTGCCCCCACGATTGAGATAGATCTCGAAGCCTGAAGGTTTCAGGCACAGCAAGGCCGGCGCGCCGGAGCCGTCGATATCGGCGATCCGGATGTGCTCTGCGTTGAATTGGTCATACCGGAAGGGCAGGGCACTGATGACCCGACCTTTGCCGAATTTGCCATGCCCCAGATTGGGCCAGCATTTGATTTCGTTGTACCGGATCCGGCACAGCTCGCTCATGTCACTGCCGAGCATGTTGCCCAAAAACACCAGCTCTGTGGGGGCGTTGCCGAACAGCGGCAAACTGTCCTCATCGTCTTCGCGAGGCACGTCTTCGGCGCCGGAAAAACCCTGTTCCCGTTGGTTGGCATACAAGCGCACCGCGCGCGGACCGATCATTGCCAGCGAGTTGAGGCCGTCACCCATCAGGTCGCCGAGCTGCGAAAGAGTGTTGAAAAATTCCAGCGGCATGCCGGTAAACGCGATGAACGGCGCCCAGCTGCGGTCAGCATTCAACGTGCGATACCCGCTGCTGCCCGGTAGGGCCGCGATCCAGTCCAGCCGCCCGTTACCGGTCAGGTCGAGCAAGAACTGCTGGGCGGCGTCGTGCCTGGCCACCGGGATCTGCTCAAGCTCGGTCCAGGAAGCGTAGGTGATGGCGTCTGACCCCGACGTTGCACGCAGCGGTTCGCGGTAATACCAGCATTGATCGTAGCGGCAGAGAAATCCCGGTACACCTTCGCCGTACAGATCGACGCACTGGTAAAACTGTCCGTCCTCAAGGCCCGGCATGGTGTCTTCGGCGAACATCCGTGACGGGGTTTTATTGATCTCGAAGGGTGAGTAATCAAACTCCACCGGCGGTGTCGTCTCCAGCGCGCCGCTGGCATCGAAGGCCTGATAGTGGGCGGCGGTGATCCGGTTGTAAGTCCACGGATCAGAGGGCGACGGGTATTCCAGCAGCAGCCGCCGCACTAACAGCGGATCCTCACCGACAGGCCGCGAGAAGTTGTGGAACATCAGGATTTGCCGGCACAGACGACGTGTGCCCAGCTCGAAACCCTGACCGAAGGTGGAGAACGGATCCCGGCGTTTATCCCAGTCTTCCAGACTGTCGCTACCGTACACCGGAGCCTCTGTCAGTGAACGGGTGCGCTCGCCGTAATCGAACAGCAGATGGAAATGCCAATCCAGTTCGGCCGGATCATCCACGGTCCAGCTATACAAATGCTGGCTGGCAGTGACGTTGCCATAGAACACTGCGCGCACGTAGCGCTGGGCGCGGTAGTCGTGAATAGGGTCGGCGTCCTGATCATCGGCCAGGTAGTCGAAGCAGATGTGCTCGCCATACGGGTTCATGCTTTCGCACAGCAGCCAGCTGCCGACGCGTAGTGCATCGTCCGGGTCAGCCCGGCGCGACGCGCTGGTCTTGCCGTATACCTGCAGTGAGCCGTCTGCGCCGTGGATCAGCCAGAAGGGTGGCTCGGCTGCCGTTTTTGTCGCACGTTGCCAGCGCTCGCGGAGCGCAAAGTCACGTTCGACCCGCGACCAGTAACGCACCACGTTGTGATAGCCGATTTCAATTTCGTTGTAGGAATTTTCAAGGCGCGACTTTAGTGTGCCGTCATCGTTGAGTTCCGGTAGCCACACCTCACCATCGTCACCGATGATTTCATCGAGATCGCTATAACGCGGTACCCCTTTTGCGGTACGACGGCTGATCTGAGCAATGCCCAGGCTCCAGCCGATGCCAAACGGCCCGTTGCCGGCCTGATTGCTGTAACTCAGTGACAGCCGTGGATCCCAGCCACGTCCGGCGGACAGGGGCAGTGGCAGTTCAAATGAAGCCGCGCCAGTGGCGCCAACCGCCCCCCAGCTTTTGCCGATCGTGGTGATCGAGGCGCTGCTGGCGATGGACGGGGTGATGATGCTCAGCTCTTGATCAGCCATGGTCGGATCCATTGCACACGCGAAGCACGTGCGTGGACAGACGCTACCAACAAGTGAAGATCTCGTAACCTGTCAGATCTGACAGGTGCCAAAGAGCCATTAATGTGCAGGGTGCCCCGCACGGACAGGCGGGCACAAAAAAGGCCGGCCCGTCATATGACGGGCCGGCCTTTTTTACAGCTGCGAAACGCTTACTGCACTTCTACCGCCAGGCTTTCGGCGATCTTCTGTTGCCAGATCGCCGGGCCGGTGATGTGTACCGACTCACCGTTGCTGTCCACCGCGACGGTGACCGGCATGTCCTTGACCTCGAACTCGTAGATCGCTTCCATGCCCAGCTCGGCGAAGGCCAGCACTTTGGATTTCTTGATGGCCTGGGCCACCAGATAAGCGGCGCCGCCCACGGCCATCAGGTACACGGCCTTGTTGTCCTTGATCGCTTCGATCGCGGTCGGGCCGCGTTCGGACTTGCCGATCATGCCCAGCAGGCCGGTCTGCTCAAGGATCTGACGGGTGAACTTGTCCATCCGCGTCGCGGTGGTCGGGCCAGCCGGGCCAACCACTTCGTCACCGACCGGATCAACCGGGCCGACGTAGTAGATGAAGCGGCCTTTCAGATCCACCGGCAGGGTTTCACCCTTGTTCAGCATCTCGACCATGCGCTTGTGCGCAGCGTCGCGGCCGGTGAGCATCTTGCCGTTGAGCAGGACGGTTTCGCCCGGCTTCCAGCTCTGCACTTCTTCCGGGCTCAGGGTGTCGAGGTTGACGCGACGAGCCGACGGGCCGGCTTCCCAGACGATTTCCGGGTAGGCGTCCAGCGATGGCGCTTCCAGCGAGGCCGGGCCAGTGCCATCGAGCACGAAGTGCGCGTGACGGGTGGCGGCGCAGTTCGGGATCATGCACACCGGCAGCGAGGCGGCGTGAGTCGGGTAATCCATGATCTTCACGTCGAGCACAGTGGTCAGGCCACCGAGGCCCTGGGCGCCGATGCCCAGCTGGTTGACCTTCTCGAACAGCTCCAGACGGATCTCTTCGATACGGTTCTGCGGGCCACGGGCTTTCAGCTCATGGATGTCGATGGATTCCATCAACACTTCCTTGGCCATGACCGCGGCTTTCTCGGCGGTGCCGCCGATGCCGATGCCCAGCATGCCCGGTGGGCACCAGCCGGCACCCATGGTCGGAACGGTCTTGAGCACCCAGTCAACGATCGAGTCGGACGGGTTGAGCATGGCCATTTTCGACTTGTTCTCGGATCCGCCGCCCTTGGCCGCCACGTCCACTTCCACGGTGTTGCCCGGGACGATGGAGTAGTGGATGACTGCCGGGGTGTTGTCCTTGGTGTTTTTGCGAGCGCCCGCCGGGTCGGCGAGGATCGAAGCACGCAGGACGTTTTCCGGCAGGTTGTAGGCGCGGCGCACGCCTTCGTTGATCATGTCGTCCAGGCTCATGGTCGCGCCATCCCAACGCACGTCCATGCCTACGCGCACGAACACGGTGACGATGCCGGTGTCCTGGCAGATCGGCCGGTGGCCGGTGGCGCACATGCGCGAGTTGATCAGGATCTGCGCGATCGAGTCACGGGCCGCTGGCGATTCTTCGCGCAGGTAGGCTTCGTGCATCGCCTGGATGAAATCCACGGGGTGGTAATAGGAAATGAACTGCAGGGCGTCGGCAACGCTCTGAATCAGGTCGTCTTGCTTGATCACGGTCATGAGTCGCGCTCCTCTAAAAGACGGGAACATTCAATAAGGTGCCTGCGGCTTGGGTGCATCGGTCGGTCGCAGACACCTTTCAAGGCACGCCGGGGCTGCTGGCGCGACGCTAAAAAGGCGCGGCAGTATACCGCGCCTCTTCCGGGCATACACGCGTCGGCAGTCATTCGTTGGTCGCATACCGAACACTGCTGGCCCCTGTGGCGAGGGAGCTTGCTCCCGCTCGGCTGCGCAGCAGCCGTAAATCGGTTTACACGGTGGAACTGAAATATTGAGTTGGCTGGATTTGGGCCTGCTGCGCAGGCCAGCGGGAGCAAGCTCCCTCGCCACAGAAGGCGGCGTCAATCCGACAATCGGGTCATGCATTTGACGTCAATTTTTGGCGCCGAAAATCGGTGGTCATTTATCGACCGCCCCTCTAAAGTGGCATCCGGTCTGTAGAGTAGGACACTCGGTCAGCCTCCTATCGCACGGTGAGTCAACGATTGACCCATAACGCCATTCAACGTCTTTTGCTCAAGCGCTTTGCCCTCGCCGCAGCCACCTATGGATTGGCTTTGCTGCTGCTGTGGCTGGCGTTTTTCACCGGGCATTACCCGCAATCATTGAACAGCGTGGCCATCGGCAGCGCGCTGGTGGTGATCTGCCAGGCCACGTTGTTTACGCTGTTCTGGTCCGGGCGCAACCAGCGCTTTGCCGACCCCAGCCTGACCGAAGCGCAAGTGCTGCTCGGGCTCGGCTGGCAGACTTGGCTGATCGCTCATCTGGACGAAGCACGTGGCGCGTTTCTGGTGTTCTACGTACTGATCCTGCTGTTCGGCCTGTTTCATTTAACCCGGCGCGCGTTCATTCGTTGCGCGCTGCTGGTGTTCTTCAGTTTCTGTGCGATCACCCTCTGGGATGGCTACCACTTCCGTCTGCCGGATCCGGCACTGGCGGCGTTGCAGGTGTGCATTCTGGCGATGGTGCTGGCGTGGCTGGTAATTTACGCACGCTTCGTCCAGGTTTCGCGGCAACGCATGCGCCAGCGCCGGTTTGCCTTGCAGGCGCATCAGGACACCCTGCGCGGGATGATGCGCCAGCTCGAAGATCTGGTGGCCACCGATGAGCTGACCGGCCTGTTCAATCGTCGGCATTTTCTGCGCCTGGCCTCACGGGAGCTGGCGGAGATGGAACCGGGCGTGGTGCATGGTCTGGCGCTGATCGACCTCGACCATTTCAAACGCATCAACGATCTGCACGGCCATGCCGCCGGCGATCAGGTGTTGCAGGCGTTCGCCGGTGTGGCGGGTGCCTGCCTGCGTGACGGCGACGTGCTGGCGCGTTACGGTGGCGAGGAATTCGTGGTGTTGCTGCCCGACTGCGATGCCGAACGCCTGACCGCCTGTTGTGAACGCCTGCGCATTGCTTTCACCGACGTCGAACTGGTGGGCCTGAATGTGCGCAGCCTGAGCCTGTCGGCAGGCATGACCCTGCTGGAACTGGGTGATGATCTGGACGACGCCTTGCAGCGCGCTGATCAGGCGCTGTACCGGGCCAAGCGCGACGGGCGCAATCGCTGTGCAGCGGCATGGGAGAATGTGGATGCCTGAACTTCGCGTCGGTGATCGGCAATGGTCGGTGGCGGCGGGCAGCAATTTGCTCGACGCGCTGAATCAGCACGGCGTCGCGGTGCCTTACAGCTGCCGCGCCGGCAGTTGCCATGCCTGTCTGGTGCAGTGTGTTCAGGGCTCGCCCACCGACAGTCGCCCGGATGCCTTGAGCGCTGAACAGCGCCAGCAAGGCTGGCGGCTGGCCTGTCAGTGTCAGGTCACGGAAGATTTGCAGGTACACACCTTCGACCCCGTCACCGACGGGCGCCCGGCGCTGGTCGAGGCGCTGGACTGGCTCAGTGACAACGTCCTGCGTTTGCGCCTCACCCCGCAACGACCGCTGCGCTACAGCGCCGGGCAGCATCTGGTGTTGTGGATCAATCACATCGCGCGGCCGTATTCGCTGGCGAGCCTGCCGCAGGAAGACCGTTTTCTCGAATTCCACCTCGACTGTCGCCAGCCCGGCGAATTCAGCGATGCGGCGCGGCGCCTGCAGATCGGCGACCCGATCCGCCTCGGCGAACTGCGTGGCGGAGCGTTGCATTACGACCCGGACTGGCACACCCGACCGCTGTGGCTGCTGGCTGCCGGCACCGGGCTGGGCCCGTTGTTCGGCGTGCTGCGCGAAGCCTTGCGCCAGGATCACCAAGGCGCCATCCGCGTCATTCACCTGGCCCATGACGAACGCGAGCACTATCTGGCCAAACCCCTGGCGGCGCTTGCTGCGCAGCGCGAAAACCTCAGCGTCGAGCTGTGGACGGCGGCCGAGTCAGCCGCCGCTTTGGCGCAACTGCGCCTTGTTTCCCGGCAAACCCTGGCCTTAGTCTGCGGCTCAACCGCCAGCGTCGATGCGTTTGCCAAGCGTCTGTACCTGGCCGGACTGCCGCGCAATCAACTGCTGGCCGATGTGTTTTTGTCCCGCAGTTAAGCGCTGAATCTCGTGTGAAGGTGAACTCCTGTGGTGAGGGGATTTATCCCCGATGGGCTGCGTAGCGGCCCCGGGATTTTGTGAGTGCTGCGCACTCAATCGGGGATAAATCCCCTCACCACAGAAGTTTTGCCTCACCAAAAGAACTTTGTCAGCCCTTTTAAATGTTGAGTAACGCTGATGACCGAAGCCATCCTGCTGGAACGCGAACGCGGTTTGCTCACCCTGCGCCTCAACCGCCCGGATAAGAAAAACGCCCTGACCCGAGCGATGTACAGCCGCCTCGCCGAGGCCTTGAGGCTGGCCGACAACGATCCTGAAATCAACGCCGTGCTGATCACCGGCAGCGCCGAGTGCTTCACCGCCGGCAACGACATCGCCGACTTCATCCAGCAGCCACCGAGCGACCTCGACAGCCCGGTGTTCCATTTCATGCTCAACCTGCTCGAGTGCCGCAAACCGGTGATCGCCGCCGTGGCCGGCGCGGCGGTGGGCATCGGCACCACGTTGTTGCTGCATTGCGATCTGGTCTACGTCAGCCGCGATGCGCGGTTGCGCATGCCATTCGTCAACCTCGGGCTGTGCCCGGAGTTCGGCTCCAGCCTGATCCTGCCGCGTTTGCTCGGACACGCGAAAGCGGCGGAGCTGTTGTTGCTCGGCGAAGGATTCAGCGGTGAGCAGGCGGCGCAGTGGGGCATTGCCACCGAAGCATTGGGTAGCGGCGCTGCGGCGCTAAGCAAGGCGCGGGAGATGGCGCTGCGTTTCGACGAGCTACCGGCCGAAGCGGTGCGCATCAGCAAGCAATTGATGCGAGCGCCGGATCGCGAATTGGTCCGTAAGGTGATCGAGGAGGAGGGCGCACTGTTCACCCAGCGCTTGCGCTCGCCGGAGGCGTTGGCGGCGTTGACCGGGTTTATCAAGCGGCACTGAGATCTTCGCTGAGCATGCGGACCCCTTCGCGAGCAAGCCCGCTCCCACAGGTTTTGTAGTGGATGCAAAATCTATGGGCGCCGCGAGCCTTGTGGGAGCTGGTTTGTCAGCGATGAGGGCAGATAGACGCCGATCTTTTAGCTCAGAATACAAAAAGACCTGGCATTCACATGCCGGGGGCTTTTGTGTTTCATCTGCAGACTCAATGGTGCACCTGCCGGCATTGCCATCTATCAATATAAAAAGCGCAAGATCCTCGCGTTTTTATCTTCGACGCCCCTCAGGGTGGTCGGTATAGCGCATACCAGGATTTTACCGTCGCCCTGCAAGGTCACGTTGGTTGCATAGCCTCCTCCTTGTGTTTGCATACGCTTTTTTACCCAGCCTTGCTCGGCGCCAAAGGTTGTGTCCATTTCTCCGTTGGCGTTGAAACGCGCAATGACAATCCAAAAGTTCTCCAAATCGGGAGTGCCCAACGCGCCCGAGACCACGGTCTTGCCATCTTTCTCTTGAAAAGCCGCGCCCATCCAGATGGTTCGCATCTTCTCGTCATTCAGACGCGTGTAAACAGGTTCGCCCTTGTTGAACTGGATGTTGGGCTTGCCATTGGACTCGCGGCTGATCAATAGACCCGATTCAAATGGGAACGCAAAATCGGAACCAATACCGAGTAGCCTCTGATTGGGTTGTTTGGCCAGAAGGTCGAGACCTATTCCCTGATGCTCCGGCGTTCCCTCGATCACGACAAAACCGTTTCCATCCGAGCCAAATGAAGTGTCGATTATCCCAGTAGAGTCACAGCATACGAATATCGCTTTGTATGGACTGACGACAATAGTGCCCACTGCCACATATTTGCCATCGTCACGCCGCATAACTCCACTGATTTCTATCCGAGCTTCGGGGTAGTCAGGGTGATCGACCTTGAGAAATCCTTCCTTGTTGAAACTTTTGTCCATTTTGCCTTCAGAGGTCAGACGCAGGATTACACCGCTCGGGTGGCACGCCAATATAGAGCCCTCTGGCAGTAACTCCATTCCCATCAGGCCGCCGGCGCTTTGGCGCGGGGTGGTGTTTGAATCCTCCGGCAGCGGCAGGGGGGTGCCATAGCGCTCTAGAGGTATGATTGCGAAGCCATCCTGGCCAAAATCCGAATCGAGCGACCCATCGGGTTTAAACCGAGCGAAACAGGACAAGGTGTTGTTGTAGTTGTTGTCAATCGCTTCGATGATTATGTTGCCATCAGACTGAATGGCGAAAGACATTACAGTTGCTTCAATGTCATTCGGAAACCGGATTTGGACTAAACCATTTTCTGTTGGTCCAAAAGATGGGTCAGGTTTACCGTCGAAGTCCAATCGGCCCACAGTAATCGCTGTGCGGTTGTAAAAATGGTGGGCAAATCCGGCAAAATAAATTCCTTGATTCGGTCCCGTTTCCTTGGTCTTGATCTGGCGAATATAGATATCTCCCATGTCAGAATCACCATAATCGATGGTCAACATGCCATTACCGTTAAAGGTTGGGTCAAGCGTTCCCGAGAGAATATTTTCTTGAGTCGTCATTGTTCAAACCTCGTCTAAAGAGAAATTGCAGCGAAGCCGTCAGCTCATTGCTCAATAGGCGAGAACATATAAGTCTGAAGATTAATGACCGGACGAGGTTTGATTAGAGTCGTCCATTGGAGTGAGCACAACTGTCAGGTCTGACAGTTGTAGATCCGCTGAAGAGGTGTTAGCGGGCATAAAAAAGCCCCAGCACTCACATGCCGGGGCTTTGATGAGGCAAGACATTAACTCCCGTGCATAGGACGTTTGCCTAAACTGCTATCAGCGAGGAATGCACTTCAGTTGGGTAAGTACCGCAAGATCACCGGATTTCCAGGTTCCTCGTCTTTCGGGACGAGCGGGATGGCGCTCACGAGGATTTTTTCATCATCGGGTTGCAGGGCAACTCTCGCCATATACCTTCCTTTTCCATAGGATGGCAGCGTCTGTTTGACATAACCCTGTCCATTGCCAAAGCTGGTATCTGGTGTCCCGTCGCTGTCAAAGCGGGCCACGACAAGCTGGTGAGTCATGGGCGTGAAAGTGCCTGTCGACCCCACGACAACAGACCGGCCGTTTTTTTGAAATGCGCCGGCCTCCCACTGTGTTTCCTTGGCCAGGGACGTCAGCAACGGTTGACTCTGATTGAATTGAATGTTCGGTTCACCATTGGGCTCGGAGCTGATCAGCAACGCTTTGGTATCTGGAAATGCTCCCGCTTCACCAACCCCAAGAATCCGTCCATTGTGCTGTCGCACAAGTTGTTTGAACTCTGATGTACGCACATCGAACACCACGAAACCATTTTTCATCCGGCCAAACGACTCATCGGGCTCGCCATTCTTATGCAAGCAGGCAAGCATGGCATGGTGACTTGATGCGGCGAGCGTCAAGCCTCCAACCACATACTTCTCTTGCTCATCGTCAACCAGCAAGCTCTGCAACAGACTCGTTGGATTATGAGGGTTTTTGATATGGATGAAGCCTGTAGGGGAGAATGTTGTGTCCGGGGCTCCCTCTGGCGTCAGGCGTATGATCCATCCATAGTAATGAATAGTGAGAATCTTGCCGTCACGCAAGATCACCATACTCGTCTGGTCAGCGGCGGAGCTTTCCAGAACTTCAATTGGTTGCGTGGATAGCGAACCGAGCTCCAGACAAACCTGGCCATCTTCGCCAAACGTTTTATCCAGTGATCCATTTGCTTCCAATCGGTAAAAATACGAAAAATTGGTAGCAATAGACGATTTGGATTCGGCGTTAACGATAATCCTGCCATCTTGCAAAGCAAACGAGGAAAGGCCGGAAAACTCGGGAAGCGGGTGTTGGAATAAACCGTTCTCACCATAATCAGGATCAGGATCGCCATTTAGATCCAGGCGGCCCAGGGTGAAGTAGCTGGAATTGCCTTTGGAGGAATGCCCGCCGAAATAAATCCAGGAATCCTTTACCAGCAGTTGTTTGATATGGACAGTTCCGTAGTCCGGATTTCCGTTGACTATCGTCACAATTCCGTCGTCGCCGAAATCGGTATCGAGCATCCCGCCGTAAGTTTTTTGACTAGTCATTTTTTCGACCTCGTGCAATTGCAGAAAAAACAGGTCGTCAGTTCATTGCACGATAGAAAAGCGTAAAACTCTGAAGATTAATGATCGGACGAGTTTCGATTAAAAGCTTCCATCTTCAGTGGCACAACTGTCAGGTCTGACAGTTGTAGATTCGCCCGACAGGTGTTAACGATGTCTAGTCCTGAAATAGGTTTACACCTGTTTCAGTCTCAAAACGCCCGATGCACCGCATCGGGCGTTTTGTATTTCAGGGATAAGTGCGGCCGCTCCCGGTTGTAGATTTGCACCGATTCATCCACCATTTTCACTGCATCCGCCAGGTCTTTGGGGCGATGTAGCAAAAACTCAGTCTTCAAAATCCCATTTACCCTCTCCGCCATAGCGTTCTGATAGCAATCATAACCGTCAGTCATTGAGCACCTGATTCCATGCCGGGTATGCATCCGTTGGTATAAATCAGAGCAATACTGGGCTCCGCGATCTGAATGATGAATGAGCGGTTGATTGGATTTTCGCTGACTAACAGCCTTCTGCAGCGCCCTGACCACCGACTCCGTATGCAGGCTGCTGTGCACATGATGACCCACGATTTTGCGTGAGTACGCGTCTGTTATCAGGCTAACGTAAGCGACACTTTCCCGCGTTGGGAGATAGGTAATGTCTGCGACCCAAACCTGCTCAGGTCTGCTGGCTACAACTTGTTCCGGGCCAGCTTTGAGTAGGTTGGGGTGACGGCGGAAGCGATGATGGCTATGCGTGGTTTTATGATAAGCACGTTTGCGAGGAACCAGCTCTCGCGCCTCTCGCAAGATGGAAAACAGGCGGTCTCGACCGACACGTAGCGCTGTTGCGGCTTCAATTAGCATCAGGTGGTGCAGTTTGCGCGTCCCAAGCCTCGGCTGGCGCCGACGCTTTTCCAGAACGAATTCCACTACCTGCTGGTCTTGGCAAACTCTCGCGTCAAAGGCTCGGTTGCGCTTGTAATACGCTTGGCGCGAAATGCCCATAAACAGGCAAGCCCTGGTAATGCTCAGGTCTTGGATTTGCCCTTGCGAGAGGACTTGCCGGGTCGCTTTTTTACGATGGACACACCGTAATCATTTTTCAAGACGTTCACGACAGCTTCAAAGAACTGGGCCTTCTGATTGCTCAGCGCCAACTGTTCTTCAAGCTCTTTGATCCGCTGTTCGGGTGTCAGCGGTAGGTTGGGGTCGGTCATCGGCCTGCTCCGCAGCGCTCGGATTGAGGCGCCTTGGCTCCAGTCCTGTCGGCCATGCTTGCGTAACCAAACCAGTACCGTGGACCGGCCTTGAATGCCAAAGCGCCGTTGAGCCTCTTTATAACTCAACTCGCCTTTTTCGACTTGATCTACGACTGACAATTTAAAAGCTAGCGTGTAATCGCGCTGGCTCCGCCTTTTTCCGGTATCCATTGAATCCTCCTGAAGATTGGTCAGAAGGTGTAAACCTTATTCAGGACGCGACACGAGTAATAAAAAAGCCCCGGCATTCGCATGCCGGGGCTTTTGGTTTTCAACGAATCACTCAGACCTGTGGGTCGCCAACGTGCAGGATCTTCATGCCGTTGGTGCCACCGGTGGTGTGGTAGCTGTCGCCCTTGGTCAGGATGACCCAGTCGCCTTTTTCCACAACGCCACGCTTGACCAGTTCGTCGATCGCCTTCTGGCTGACTTCGTTCGGGGCCAGCGAGGCCGGGTCGAACGGCACGGTGTACACGCCACGGAACATCGCTGCGCGAGCCTGGGCTTCGCGGTGCGGGGTGAAGGCGTAGATCGGCACCGAGGAACGGATACGCGACATGATCAGCGGGGTGTAGCCACTCTCGGTCAGAGCGATGATCGCTTTCACGCCCGGGAAGTGGTTGGCGGTGTACATGGTCGCCAGGGCGATGCTTTCGTCGCAGCGCTCGAATTCCTTGCCGATACGGTGGCTGGACGTCTTGCTGGTCGGGTGCTTTTCAGCGCCGACGCAGATGCGCGCCATCGCCTGAACGGCTTCCAGCGGGTAGAGGCCGGCAGCGGATTCGGCCGAGAGCATCACGGCGTCGGTGTAGTCGAGCACGGCGTTGGCCACGTCGGACACTTCGGCGCGGGTCGGCATCGGGTTCTGGATCATCGACTCCATCATCTGGGTCGCGACGATCACCGCCTTGTTGTGGCGGCGTGCGTGCAGAATGATCTTCTTCTGAATGCCCACCAGCTCGGCGTCGCCGATTTCCACACCGAGGTCGCCACGGGCAACCATCACTGCGTCGGAAGCCTTGATCAAACCGTCGAGGGTTTCGTCGTCGGCCACGGCTTCGGCGCGTTCGATTTTCGCCACCAGCCAGGCAGTGCCGCCGGCTTCGTCGCGCAGTTGACGGGCATAGTTCATGTCAGCCGCGTCACGCGGGAAGGACACCGCGAGGTAGTCGACTTCCATTTCGGCGGCGAGCTTGATGTCGGCCTTGTCTTTTTCGGTCAGGGCTGGTGCGGTCAGGCCGCCACCGCGACGGTTGATGCCTTTGTGGTCGGACAGCGGGCCGCCGATGGTCACCACGCAGTGCAGCTCGGTAGCAGTGGCGGTTTCGACGCGCATCACTACGCGGCCATCGTCGAGCAGCAGCTCGTCGCCTACGCCGCAGTCTTTCACCAGATCCGGGTAGTCGATGCCGACCACTTGCTGGTTGCCTTCGGTCAGCGGATGGCTGGTGGAAAAGGTGAACTTGTCACCGATCTTCAGCTCAATGCGCTTGTTGGCGAATTTGGCGATACGGATTTTCGGGCCTTGCAGGTCACCCAGCAGGGCGACGAAACGGCCGTGCTTGGCGGCGAGGTCACGCACCAGCTTCGCGCGAGCCTTGTGCTCGTCGGGGGTGCCGTGGGAGAAGTTCAGACGGGCAACGTCCAGACCAGCCAGAATCAGCTGTTCGAGAACTTCCGGCGAGTTACTGGCCGGGCCAAGGGTAGCGACGATTTTGGTACGACGGACGGACATGCAAAGACTCCTGAGTTCAAGCGCTAGCAGAGGCTACTATGCTCTTGGGGTGTAGTCATTGTTCGTTTGCACTACTTATTGTTTTCTTTATTGAACGTGGCAACTTTGGGACAAACGCGCCTGAAGATTTACGACCAGGGGTCGATACAGAGCTCAAGACAGGAGAACCTCCCCATGCGATTGTTGCCCATTGCCGCCCTTGCCCTCAGCGTCCTCGCCGTCACGGGCTGCACCCGTTGGTCGATGAACCATCATTTGAACAACGCCTACAGCGCCTACGACCGGGGCAATTGCGAGCAGGTGATGCTCGAACTGTCCAAGGTTGAACGCGCCAGCCGGGCCCGGCCATATGTCTGGCCGGAAGTGTCGATGATGCGCGGCCAGTGCCTGGAACGGCAAAAAATGTACATCGATGCGGCGCAGACCTACCAGTTCATCATCGCCTCGTACCCCCACAGCGAATACGCCTTCCGTGCGCGCGCCCGCCTGGAAACCCTGCAGAGCCTGGGACATTACCCGACTCGCAGCGCAGCGGCAGCACCAAGTCCGCAACGTTTCTGATGCTGGTTGTCATACAAACGCTGGCCGACTGTACAAGCTGAGCTATAGTCCAGTGATCCGGTTCAGAGTCTGATTTTGGGCCGGGGCAACACCTGCGACTGGTAGAGGTTGAGGTGATGGCGTATTGGCGACCGTCACACCGGAAGCGGGGAGAGCGCGTCTGCAGGGCAGGCACGTTCCGAAGCAAAGGTGCGGCTCTGTGATGGAGCCTTGCATGGCGTACTGCGCATGTTTACCGATCGTCGAATTGAACGGCACCAGTTGCCGTACTTCCTGCGGGTGTACAACAGCGTCACCGACAAACCCATCGGTTTTCTGGGCAACGTGTCCGAGGACGGGCTGATGCTCATCAGCCAGTTGCCGATGATGATCGGCGTCGATTTCAGTCTGCGTCTCAAACTGCCATTCAGCGACGGCTGCCAGCAGGTCATCGACCTCACGGCGTGCTGCCTGTGGTGCCACGAAGACGCGACGCCCCTGCATTACGACGCCGGGTTCAGCCTGCAGCGTCCGCCCCCGGAATATGCGCAACTGGTCGAGGCGCTGCGTCAGTACTTCAGCTTCCAGCCATTGCCCGCCTCGGCCTGACTTCGGCGACGCTCGCCGAATTGCCATTGCGGGCCAGCCAGCTCCCACAGTGTCCGGGGTTGATCAAAGCATTTGTGCACACCACAAATCCCTGTGGGAGCGGGCTTGCCCGCGAAGGCATCAGCCCGGACAACGCTTCTTCAAAGGCTAACCCACAGCAATCGCCCGCTCACTGTCCAGCGTCTTCTCCGCGAGCAGTAACCCCATCTCGCTCAACTGATAAATCGCCATCGCCAGATGCCGTGGTTTGTCTTCCAGGCTGTCCGCCAGATCCAGCAACAGAATGCTCACCGACGAAAAGGTTTCGTAGGTCTGAATGGCGATCGCTTCGGGGTTGATGTCGGGCGCGACCCGGAACATCTGCATGCCACGATCCACGGAATTGCGCGAGGGCGGTTCAGGTTTGAGGTAGTGATCGAGGGCGCGCTCGGCGGCTTCGTGGAGCTTTCGTGAATCAGGGGATTCGTAGGGCGAGGTATCGGCAGGATTTGTTTCGGGCGGATTCGGAGTTGGTTTGAACATGGTGATTTTCCCTTAAGTGATGCCAGCACGATCTCGCGACTAAACGAGAGGGTGGCGGCTGAACGCAGGTTAGTCGACCGGGGGAAACCATCACCAAAAACCGGCGCGCCCGAAGGCGCCCTGCGAACAGCCACCATCGAGTGCGGGGATAGGGAATACCCGACTTGATGACGCTTATGCACATTGGTGAAACCCCCGGACGACTAAACCCGACCACTGATTGGCAGCGGCACGGACCACGTTACGGAGCATCGGCAAAGCGCACAAGCCGGCGGATTCTGGCGGATCTGTAGGCAAAGGCGCAAGGCGTTGTAGTTTGCTGCGCGTGTCGAAGTAGGGCGTCGAAAGACTTAGATGCTCTAGTACTCAAGCAATATTTTTTTAGATGAATTGGATCTTTTGGACTGTCAGTTCTGACAGTGGTCGCGTGCAATGAGCACACGTATGTTGATCCCACAACGTGAGCGACCCATTGCCCGGAGCATTGCCGACATGAACGAAACCGTCGAGGACGACGAGAAAGGACGAGCCTGGCTTGATACCGAAAAGGTTCAGACCACTGTCGCTCAGGTCACGAAACTGGCAGACGGATCACTCAAGGAACTGGGCGATGGAGCGCAGTTTTCCGAGGTTTTCTGGGCGGATGCGGTCGAAACATCGCTTTACCAGACACACCCCAGAGTGTCTGAGCTGCGAACTCAAATGGTGTGCCGGTACAAGTTCGAATCAGGCCGCATCTATGTGAAGACCTTGCGCTACCACATGACCACACGGGGCGCCAATAAAGATAGGGCAAACATAGATTTGGGCCTGCAGGCCGGTACATGGGTGCGCAAGAACTCACCTGACAGCATGTTGCAAGACGACCGGTGGCACGAGTATGTGGAATATGTCGACTCCCCGCTCGGTCCTCCTGATTTTGGCGTGTCGCTGGCAATCCGGGTTAACTACGACGGAGAAAACAACGATGTTGAACCCCACGAAGGGTGGGGCCTTGATATCTATCCAGCACAGAAACCGATTATCGAGGTTCCCACTTCCGGAACCGAGATCGATGTCGAGAAGCCGTTCACTGTATCCGGTAGCAAAGGGCTTGTCCCCGGCACAATTCATTTGCGGCGGCAGTCTAACAACGCTGAAATTACATTGGGTACTGCTACTGTCCAGAACAACGGGGGGTGGAATACCTCCATCGTGTTGCCGCCCGGCTTTTTGGATTTCTACGCCGTACAAATCATTGGCAACCAGAACTCCGGTAAGTCCAATACCGTTACCCTCAAGCCAAGGTACGTGGCACCACGTATCGACTCTCCGGCAAACAGTGCGGTACTCAAGTCGGCCAGCGGATTGCTGATCAAAGGCCGAGGTACGCCAGGTAAAGTCATCGATGTGATGACCCCGGGGGGCGGCGTGTTACACGCCACGACAACCGTCAAGCCTGACGATACGTGGGAAGCATCATTCAACCAGTCCAACTACCCTGACGGCGGTCGCGTCGATATCACGGCTGGCCACAGAGGCATGGATGATTGGACCGCTCAACAATTCTTCACCTTGCTTCTGCAGCCGACAATCACGACGCCATCCGAATCAGCGGTGACCGATCCGAGAGGTCCGATAGAAGGGGGGAGGGCTGTTCCAGGTGCGACCGTCGAAGTCCTCAAGGATTTCGAACATTCATTCAAGGTCGGCCAAGGCATTGCTGATGCCAACGGAGGATGGAGAGTTACAACGTTCACCCGCGACATGCCGCCGGGCCGCTTTACGGTTGTGGCGCAGCAAAAGGTATCTAGCAGCACTTCGGAAGTGAGTGTGGCCCGTTCGTTCAAAGTCCGCCCCCCAATACCGAGCACAATCAACTTCACCTACCCGTCCCTCACCACCATCGAGTTTTCCGGCGCAGGTTTTACCGGCGCCACGGTCGAGATCACGATTGTCCGAGGTCCGACAGGAGCTACGCCGCCATCTGCCGTTGTCGTGACCGCAGGCAGTTGGAGAACGACTTCACAGTACTGGCCCATCGGCGACTACGATCTGAAGGTCGTGCAGAAAGTTGACGACAATGCTGGTGGCTCGATTCCCTCGCATGAATACCATTTCAAGGCTTCATCGAAACTTCCACCGCCCTCTGCAGTGAGATACACCAATGACCTCTACACGCCGACATTCATCGGCGAAGGTATTGCAGGGGCATCTGTCGAGGTCACCGACAAGGCGACCGGCGCTGCGCTCGCGCCATCGACGCAGGTCACGAATCAGGGCTGGTTGACCCGTGCCTTCGAGGCGTGGGCACCGGGTTCGACCCGCACCGTGCGTGTGGTGCAGAGGCTCGATGCGGCGGTGTCGGACGCTGTTGAGCTGGTCATCAATATCGACCGTTTCCCACCGCCGACCGAGCTGGCTTTTACCGTTGTCGACTACAAGCCGCGTATCACTGGCAGAGGGATAGCCGGCGCCACCGTGCAAGTGACGGACAAGCAGACCGGCGCCGCCATTGCACCACCCGCGCCCGTGACGGGCCAGGGCTGGACGGCAGAGGCATCGACACCCTGGCAGCCGAATACCAGCAGAATCGTCCTGGTGGTGCAGTCCAGAGACGCTTTCGCCTCCGATCCGGTGGAAATGACCATCACCGTGCCGCTGCTGGCACCCATCATCACTGCCGTCGAAGACGATGGACTCTCGCCGAAAATCTCCGGCACCTGCTGGCCCGGCGCGACACTGAGCCTGAAGTACAGCGACAGTGCGACCGAGCACAAACCTGATGGAAGCAGTGGCACATGGACCTTCAAGCGCGACGCCGGGTTTGCTCCGGACGAGCAGCACACCGTGACGGTGATCCAGACCGTCGCCGGGCATCCGTCGCCGCCAGCCTCGCAAACGTTCTCGGTCAGCCCGGAGAAACCGGATATCACCGCGCCGGAGGAAAACGCAGACACCCACTACGACATGAACGTGCACGGCATCAACGGCTATAAGGGTGCCACATTGCAACTGCGGGACGCGCAATTCGGGCGGAATCTGGGTGAGCCGAAACGGCTGACCGCTCATGGCGACTGGTTCATCGAGCTGAAAAAACTCGAGTTCCGCAAATACCAGATCGATGCCGTGCAAACCATCGCCGGCAGACCCTCTCTGCCCAGCGCTGTGCGCAGTTTTTTTGTCGTGCTGGTGCCGCCGGTCATCACGGTGCCGCAGGAGCATCAATCGCTGGCGCGCACCTCGACTCTTCATGGCACCGGCGAACCCCTTGGGCACGTAACGATCTGGCGTGAAAGTCCGAGCGAAATCCTGCGCGAGAAAGTCTCGATAGACGCCAAGGGTGATTGGTTTGCCGACGTAACGTTGCCGGTCGGCAACTACAAGGTGAAGGCCCGGCAATTCTTCGACAATCATGAGTCGAAGGAAAGCCTTGTGCGCAGTTTCAAGGTGGTGCCCGCCGCGCCGGTTATCGAAAGCCCCGGGCGAGGTGTGCACGTCGGTCGTCGGGTTGTTGTGTCCGGCTTCGGCTATCCCGGTGACACAGTGCTGGTGACGCTGACGGGCAGCAAGGGCTCGGTACGCGCAAGCGCTCCGGTGCTCGAGGATCGTACCTGGTCGCTGACGCTTGAAACGGGGCAGTCCGGCGGCACTGCGCAGTTGGTGGCGGTGTCCTCGTGTGATGGCTTCGAGTCTGCCCCCTCGGCTGCACATCCAGTGGAGCTCGGCACTTACCTGCCCGAGATTGATGAGCCGACGCCGGGAAGCTGGAAAGAAAATCCGCTTCGCTTCGTCGGTAAAGGCCGCACGGGCGTGGGGCGCGTGGTGACCTGGTACGACCCTGATCAAGTCTTGAGCGAAGACATTGCCGTCACCGATCAAGGCTGGCGCGGCGAGGCATCGCACGCCTTGCGTCCAGGCGGCCACTGGTGCCGATTCCAACAGACCATCACCGACGCTGCGGATGTCTCGAGCATTTCCGACTGGGTCGAAAGCGAGCGTTTCGAGGTGATTTCGACTCCACCGGGAGCAAGACCATGACCGAGCCTGTGATCCGTCCAGTGCAGCAGTTGCTGAGGCAAGTGTTCAGCGATGAACAGCGCGAAACCTATACCGATTTTTGCAATTACCTCGAAAACGGCGGTTCGATTTTTCCGCTGGTTGAGCAAGGCGTTCGGGGACTGGTCAGCCACTACCGGATGAGTCCCGACGACGCGCGGGCCTTTTTACGCAGGGCCAATAGCCTGGCGGTGTTTGTCCGGCGCCAGTTCATCGAACACTCGTTGCGCGGTTCGCAGGCCCGGGTCACGCGCCCCGACAGCGGTCTGTTGTCGATGGTCGCGGGACCGAGCTACGAGAGTTTGTTCTCGACCAATTTCGATGGGTTGTGCCCACCGCAGGCCCTGGAGTCAATCGCATCTCCGGTGGCTTACCTGATCGAGTTGTTGCGCTGGATCGAGGACAGAATCCACGCCATTGGCGGCGAGCAAAAGCTCGATTTGCATGAGCGCCGTCAGGATCTGAAAAAGCTGCTGGTCGACTTCAATGCCGTGCATCAGGCAGTGTCGGCGCTGGACATCATCGTCCCGGTGCTCGAAACGTTTATCGAAGAAAACGATAGCGCTCCGGACCTCGAAGAGGCACTGATCCAGACCCGTTACCCCAATGGCCTGCCGTACTACCAGCATTGGGTCACGCTTGATTTTGTCGCCCGTGAACATGGCCTGTCGGTGGGCAATATCGCTCACATGGTGGATCTGGCCTATCCCTATTTCCTGCAGCCCGAGGCATGGGACAACGATGCCGGGCGCGCCTTTACCCATGCGTCGCGGCTGGGGCCTTATCAGCGTAAATTGCTGACGGAGGCTCCGATAAAATCTGGTGATACCGACGCAAGGGACGATTATTACCAATGCAACTTTGGAGCACCTGGGACCGATTGGCTAAATCTCAATCAGGTGAAATTCTTTGGCGAGCGGACGGGGCTGGACACCCGGGATATCGAGGCGTTGCTGTCGATTCGCGAATTCGCCCCGACGCGTTCGGCCAACGTCAGCGTGTATGACAGCGAGCAACCGGGCGCTGACGAGAGCCAGCGATCCGGCTCGGTGTATCTAAACGCCGCGACCATCCCGGCGCTCGACATTGATTACAGGGAAGACAGCGAAGCCTTTCTGCATCGTTTGACACAAGACCCGACCATCATTGACCGCTACGAACGAATGAATCGCAAGTTGCGCCTGGATCGATGGCTGGAGCTGCCCAGCGAGCAGGTGGATGCGTTGTTGACGGCGGCGATCAGGGCAGAGGCCCGTCATGCGACACCGGCAAATCCGTGGTGGATTTCTACCCATCAGGTGCATGCGCTGGGCCTGTTTCAGTCGCTGCGTGAACGC
This sequence comes from Pseudomonas sp. GW823-FHT01D03, assembly GCF_058798255.1. Taxonomy (NCBI): domain Bacteria; kingdom Pseudomonadati; phylum Pseudomonadota; class Gammaproteobacteria; order Pseudomonadales; family Pseudomonadaceae; genus Pseudomonas; species Pseudomonas sp. GW823-FHT01D03. The sequence goes on along the minus strand of NZ_JBXAKK010000001.1, from coordinate 4,759,724 downwards.
TATGGCTGTTCGGCAGAGGATTTCGCGGCATTTATCGATGAAGTCTCGATTTACGGGCGTGCCAATGCCCTGTCACTGTTCGATCGCACCTTCAACAGTCAGGGCAATTATCGCCAGCCCCTGCTGCTGGACGGCGCGACGTTCGCGACGCTGCCGGCGCAGGGTGTCGCGGAGCTGACGATCAGCCAGTTGTGCAGCGGATTGGGCATCGATCTGCAGACGTATGCCTACCTGGCAGTGGCGATCGAACGGGCGCACAAGTTCAACGGCACGCTGAAGCGTACTACGGCAGTCATTTCGAGTTTCTACCGGCTGGTGAAATTGCCACGGTTGCTGGGCATTACTCCGGTCGAAGGCGTGCTGATGCTGACGCTGTTGGGCGGCGAGAGCTGGGTCGACGGGCTGGCAGGTTTGCCGCGCGTGCACTCACGGCTCAATAGCGAAACCACACCGGACGTGCTGAATCTGATTTACGCCCTGCACTCCTGTGTGTCCTGGTGCAAGGATCGCGAGATTCCCGTGCTGTGGATGCTGCAGCAAGTGGCACCGCTGCAGGCCCTGGCGGTTGCCACGCAGGCTGAGCAGCAGTTGTTCGAGCAGATCCGCAACCTGCTGCCTGCCGCACTGTTCAACAATGCCGGGCTGTCGATGGCTGGCGTTCCCTCACTGGAGGGGCTGGACTGGCTGCGGTTGTTGACCGAACTGGTCGACCCGACGGGTCTGGTCATCGACCTGCAATTACCCGAGACCGACTACCTGAACCGTGCCCGGGTAAGGTTCGACCAGGCAATCAGGGAAGGGCTGGGCGAGAACGACGCCAGTGTGCGGGGCATTCTCGTCGAGCGCATGCTCGGCGTGCTGTTGCAGGCGCGGGAGGCGCAGGTCTCGGTCGCCCGGGAGTGTCTGGCGGTGTACACCGGCCTTGATACCGAACGCGGGTTGCTGATGCTGACCTGGGCGCAGTCCACGGTTTATCAGTTGTTGTCGCAGGTCAGCGCGCGTGCCGATGCAACTGAGGCACTCAGTCCCGCTGCACGCACCGCAGAGCAACCCGACCCGCTGCTGAGCTTGCTGGCTGATGTGCGACGCCGCAGTGCGGTGGCGAGCAAGCTGGAACTGTCTGCGGTGTTGCTCGAAGACTTTCTGCAATACGGCCACACGGCCTGGATGGCTCAGGACGATCGGCACCTGCTGTCGATCCGCACCCTGTATTACCTGAGCGCGCTGGGACGGGCCTTCGAGTTGAGCGAGCAACCGGCCGGCAAACTGCTCGACTACCTGCGTCAGGTCAACGCATTACCCACGCCCCTGTCATGCCATGCGCTGCGGCTGGCACAGGACGCGGCAGCGCTGCGGCTGGCGGCGTTTTTTGACTGGAGTGTGCAGGAGGTGCGCGAGTGCGTCAGCCACATCGATCCTGAACTGAAGATCCTCAAGACTTTGCCCCAGCTCGATTTGCTGATGCGCATCCGCGTATTGGCCCGGCACAGCGGCATGGACGCCCTGACGATTTTCCTCGTGGGAAATCTGCCGGAGGACGTAGACAAGGACAAGTATCGATTCGCCGCCGAGCGCGCGCTGCTCAGCCTTTCAGCCACCCGTGAATCGGTGGTTGCCTTTGCCGATGAGGTGGCGCAACCACTGGTCAAAATGGAATGTGAAGTGGACAAGACCGAGGTGGTGGCCGGCAAACCCGAAGAGAAAGTCTTGTTGACCGTGACGTTGACGGACGCCGATGACAAGCCACTGAGCGGCGTCAATGTGTACTGGCAAGTGAGCCTCGGCACGATTGTGGCCAAGCCCACTGAAGTCAATGGAACGGTGACGGTCGAGTATCTGCCGGGCAAGGTCATGGGGCAGGAAACGCCACTGTTCTGGCTTGACCTGATCGACGCACAACAGGCCCCGACGATCAATATCTCCGATGACCCCAAGACGCTGTTCTTCCCCGCACCATTAACTGCCCAGGTGCCGCTGGAACCGGTTCCGGCGGGGCAGGAAGTCGAGCTGTACGCCACGCTGCGCGACGAATATCAAAACCCCGGGCGCAACCGTCTGGTGCGCTGGTCCGTCGAACCTGCGAGCGGCAGTGGCGGCTCGGCGGTGATTCGCCCCGGGCAGAACTACGCCGACTTCGAGGGCGTTACACGGGTTTACGTGTCGAGTTCCTCCGGCGGCAAGTTCATTTTCAGCGCGCATTGCGATGCCAGTGAAAAAGAAACATTTTTTGACCCGATCACCTTCACCGAAGCACTGACTCACCAATGACCGTGTTGGTTGACGCAGCGTTCACCTCAGGATGCAGGACAAGACCATGACTCAACGCAATCTGGCTCCATTATTGGAAAAACGCCGCGCAGCACTGGTCGATTACTGCATCGGTCAGGCTGCCAGGACCCACTACTCCTTTGTAAAAACGCCGCAGGATCTGTTCGAGCTGTTGCGCATGGACCCGCTGGACAACTACCCGGTGCAAAGTTCGTGGGTCGCCGAGGCGACCAGTTGCGCGCAGCAATTCATTCATGCGGCGTATCGCAAGCTTGAACCGGGCTACAAAAACACGGCTTTTCCGGCGCAGGACCTGAAACTCTGGGAGCTGTACAGCAATTACCCCGACTGGGCGGCGCTGGCGTTGATCGCGGTCTATCCGGAAAACTTCATCAACCCCTTCGTGCGGCAGCGCAAGACCCGCCTGTTCAAGGCACTGGAAAATGACTTGAATCAGGCGCGGCTGACCGGCGATTCGGTGCAGCGTGCCTCGCAGCAATACCTCAAGGCATTCGAGCAGACCTGCAATCTGGATGTCATCAGCGCCTGTCTGGATGGCGACTCGGCAAGCGATGCCACTTACTATTTCGTCGGCCGGCAGCGGGTGCAGCCGTTTCAGTATTTCTGGCGCAAGGCCGACATCGAGCTCACCGCTTCCGGCAATCCGGTCAACCCGGCGGCATGGAGTGAATGGCAACCTGTCGACATTCCGGTGGGGAATAGAGTCCTGGATATGCGGCCGCTGTTTTGGGGCGGGCGTTTGTGTCTGGTGTGGGCTGAGTGGCGCGACCCGGTGGGTATCAAGGGGAGCGAGGGCTATTTGGCCCCCAGACTGGATATCAACCTGGCGTTCATGAGCCAGAACGCCGAATGGTCGGCACCGCTGAGCTTGTATAGCGCTGATCAGGACACCAACAACAGCGACAGGAGCCTTGATTCCCGGCTGATTGCAACAACGTTTTCCGATGCAATTCACCCCAAGGGTCGCCTGGGCGTATTGCTTATCAGCCCGGCGGGTCTGAGGGTGAGCACCACCCGTGATGTGTTCTTTCGTCCGTTGCCTGAAGACGACGGCAACTGGCTTGAATATCTGGCCAGTCATCGCTTCACCGATGTCCTGACCTTGCAGCATGCACTGACGCCGAAAAATCAGCCGGTGGTCGAGATCAAGAGTCAGACCTCGGGGGATCTGACGGCTTATTACGGGCTGCAGGCGGTGTTTTCGGAGATAGGAATAAACGACTTTCTATGGGTTAGAGGCCTGTGCCGGGCGCGGTCTCCGGTTGGAGGTGCGAAGGTCGATTTTACCTTGAAGCTGAACAATCCGGCCGGGGATGACCCGACAGAAACCAAAGGCCAGCAGCCCGTCGCGGGTGGTTGGGCTACTGAGTGGATGAAACTGCAACGCGCGAAAGGCGGATTTACCGGTCTGCCCGAATTTACCTTGAGCGGCACAGGCCAAGGCAGCAAGACCTTTACAGTCTCACTCACCAAGATCACCCGTTTCGTACCGCCGACTCTGGAAAAGAACGCGTTGGATGCGGCGCAGTTCATCGGTTTCAGGCAGCCCGGAATGTTGGAGCGCGCGCGCTTGAACTCGCTGTTCGGCCCGGTGCTGGTGCAGCTGAGCAATATTTCCGTGGATGCCGTACTCGACTGGGAGACCCAGTTCCTGACGGAACCGCCTCCAGCCGCGGGCCCGATCGCCGAACCGAACGGGGCGTTCGACGGGGCCAACGGTCTGTATTTCTGGGAGCTGTTTTTTCATCTGCCGCATCTGGTGGCGGCCCGTCTGCGGGCCGAGGATCGCTACCTGGAAGCGCAAAGCTGGTCCCATTACGTGTTCGATCCGCAAGATTCGCGAGACCCGGAAAAACCAGGGAATGCACCGCCGAGGCCTGAATACTGGCGTTGCCGGCCTTTGGCCGCTGCGGGGAATGCGGGCGTCGAAGCCTTGCTGCCGACCGATCCGGATGCGATCGCCTATGCCGCACCCCAGCACTACCAGATTCTGGTGTTCACCGAGTATGTGAGGAACCTGGTGGCGTGGGGCGACTGGTACTACCGCCAGCTCACCCGCGATGCGCTGGTGGCGGCAAAACTGTGTTACGTGCAGGCGCAGTTTCTGATGGGCAAGCCACCTTCCGCCCGGGCAGTAACCCGTTGGCAAACGCAGACGGTAGAAGCCTTGCTGGACCAGAGCACGAGCCGCCCGGCGCTTGAGCAGTTCGAGCAGGAGCTGCAGTTTTCCCTGGCTGACATTCCTCCGGCCGCCGAAGCGTCACCGTTGATGGGCCTGCTGGCGAACGAGTCGTTCAAACTGCCGATCAATGAGCAGTTGCTTGAGCTGTTCGACTTGCCGGGGCAGCGCCTGAGCAACTTGCGCAACAACCTGACCCTTGACGGTAAACCACTGGACGTTCCGCTGTTCAGCCCGCCCACCGATCCCAATCAATTGTTGCGCGATCTGGCCGCTGGCGGGGTGGGCATGCCGCGGCCGATGGGCGGACGTCTGGTGGTGGGCGCCTTTCGCTGGCGCGTCAGCTACGAGGCCGCGTTGCGCGCCGTGCAGACACTGCAGGAGTACGGCAGCCAGGTATTGCGTCTGCTGGAACAGCGCGACCGGGCGGAACAGGAAGAGCTGCAGCAAGAGCACCTCAAGGAGCTGGGCGACTACGCCCGTACGGTTCAAGAGCAATCCATTGGCCAGCTTGAAGCCAGCCTCACGGCCCTCGGCCAGAGTCAGGCCATGGCCCAGCAACGGGCCGATCGATACAAAGCCTGGCACTACGAACACATCAGCGATGCCGAATACCAGGTCATGGAAAAACTGCAGGCCGTCAAATGGATGAATGCCGGGACACACGCGATCAAGACCGGAGGCGCGGTCGTGGGGGCCCTGCCGAGCATTTTCGGCATGGCCAACGGTAACCATCGTCCGGAGAAAATCGCCGATGCCGTGGTCTTTGGTCTGGAAATCGGCGCGATGCTGTTGCAGATCGACGCGGATAAACAAGCCATCACCGAAAGCTACCGCCTGCGCCGCAGAGAGTGGGAGTTGCAACGAGATCAGGCACTGGCCGAGGTCGGGGCGATCGCCGAGCAGATCACTGCGCAGACATTTGCCCTCGATGCCGCCAGAACGAGTCTGGAGCAAACCCTGCGGGCCAACGGTCAGGCACTGGCGCTCTATAACTACCTGAAGAAACGCGCGACCAACGCAGAGTTGTTCGGCTGGCTGTTGGGCCAGCTCAAGGCCTTGCACTACCAGGCTTACGATGCGGTGGTCAGTCTGTGCCTGAGTGCCCGGTCGTCATTGAGTGCTGAAACCGGCGATTACGAAACCGCTGAGGCCTTGCCGCAGGTCTGGCTGGACAACCGTCATGGACTGACTGCCGGTGAACACTTGCGCGAGTACCTGCTGCGCATGGATCGCCTGTACCTGCAAAGCCATGAGCGCCGTCTGGAGCGGGTCAAGACCATTTCGCTGCGACGGCTGTTCGATGACAAGGTTGATCCGCAGACGGGATTCTCCGACTGGACCCAGGCGCTGGCCGAGTTGATCAAAAAGGGCGTGCTGGAGTTCCAGCTGACGCAGTTGTCATTCGATCGCGATCACCCGGGCGAGTATTGCCGGCTGCTCAATCTGGTCGAGGTCGACCTGCCCGTACTGCTCGGACCTTATCAGGATGTACAGGCGACGCTGCTGCAGGTCGGCAGCATGACCGCTACCCAGGCCTCGGCGCGCTCGGTCGAGTACCTGCATCAGCCGGCGGGCAAGGTGGCGCCGGTCGAGGTGCTGTTCAATCTGCGCAGTGGCCAGCAGATCGGTTTATCCGTGGGGATCGCCGACACCGGCATGAACGCCGGCAAACCGGATGAAGGCTTGCTCAACCCGTTCGAGAACACCGGTGCGGTTTCGCGCTGGCAGTTGCACTTTCCCTGGCCCGAGTGCGAGCCGCAAGCGCCGATGCTCAAATCACTCACCGACATCATTCTGCGCGTCCGATACACGGCCAAGGCCGGTGAGCCGACGTTTACCCTCGCCGTCAAAGACCTGGTCAACCGGGCGATCACGTCCCGCCAGTCAGGCAATATCAAAGGAGCAGGCCATCATGGTTGAACCCGTCATTCAGGCTAATGAAAGTCTGGTGCGCAATGGTGATTTCCGTGAGGCCTTGAGCCATTGGGAAAAGGGGCCGGTTAACGGCCGCTGGGTTTCGGTCGTGGGCGAGCCGTACGAAGGCACACAGATCAGGATGCTTTCAGTAGCAAACCTTGCCTCTGCCTTTCAGGAAATGTCCGTACCTGTAACGCCGAGCGCCGGAGCCAGGTATGTGCTGAGTTTCCTGTATGAAACGCGGCATACCGAAGCGGGCCGCATGATGTTCACTGATGAAGGTGGAACCACCCTTAGAGAAATCCCGTTGCCGCCCGGCAGCCCTCGTAACCTTGAAGAGGACCAGGCACGGATCACTCAAGGGTTGCCGCTGGAATTCAGACCGCTCAAATACAACGCCGAGCTCGATCTGCCGTTGCAGCGCCAGGACAAGATTTGCGTCACAGTGGTCGCTCCGGGTAATGATCCCGAGGACTATAACTTTCAGGTTTTGATCACTCGGATTCGCCTGGACTTGCAACTTGAGCCCGCGCGAATGCAGACGGTGAAGGTAGACGCGGAGCAATCGTCATCCGGCAAGCTGGTTCACCTCTGCCTGGGCGCGGACGGGGGCTTCCAGCACCAGCTTGCGTTCGTACCCGACCCCGACAGCCCCTGGCTGCACACCAAAGCTGCATTGGTGAGCGATGACAATCCACAAGGCGCGGTTATCGCAACGCCTGACTGGGGCGTCGATCAACCGCTGGATTTGCCGTGGAACCTGCAGTGCCCGCTGATCGGTGATCAGGATCCTTACCTGTTCACGATGCAACTGGTGAACCAGTACACCGCCGAGCCTTATTCGATGCAGGTCTCGCTGGGGCATCACCGGCTGGTGTTTCGCGAGGTACTGGAGGCTGCGTATTTCCCGGTGCTGGAGTTGGAGCAATCGGTGCGCCTGGGGGGGCGAGTGGCCTCCTGGTACACCGGTCAGTTTCTGGCCGGGCGCACGGTGACCTGGACCACCAAAGGGCTTGGGGTGCTGAGCACGACACCGACCGACGCCGAGGGCTGGGCATATTTTGAGTATCTGCCAACGGCTGCTGGAAAACTTGCTATCCAGGCTTCGGTGGCAAGTCACTACTATGCCAGTGGGGTGGAAACCACGACGCTGGACGTTCAGGTACTGGCGACCGATCCATGGAAGGACGTTCTGGCGGTGGTAGAAAGCAGCGCCTGGCCCTGGGCGCAGAAGACCGGCTATCCCAACCGTGGCTCGACCTATCAACTGAGCGCGCGGGTGCCTGAAGTGTTACGTGGCTCCACGATGGCATTGCATTGGGAAGGCGATAGCGCCGCACAGTTGGGCGTGCAACTGCGCCCGGAGCTGGAAGCCTCGATACCTGTAGGCACAACAGACCTGAACTGGGATTTGATCTGCCAGGACAAACTCGACGGTCGCTTCCACTTGCAGTTGCTGTGTTCGAAGCTGCTGTTGCCCTCCAGCAGAAAACCGATGTCACTGGCACGCAATCTGGTGCGCATTGGCGACGTTCAGGAGGCCAACAAATTTCCCGTGGTGGACGAAGGCGAAAGTGTTCTGTTGCGGGTGCAGGTGGTGCATGTGGTCACCGGCGGCAACGGCGATCCGGTCAACAATGCACGGGTGGACTGGCAGACTCCCGAAGGCACGATTGCCACCCGATCGGGGATCGGTGGCTGGGCCAGCGTGTTGTATCAACCGAGCCGTGACGGTGAGCTGGTGGTGACCGCCCGCGTGCGGGCGCATGACGAAGCGGTGCCGGTGGAGCGACCGTTTGCGGTCAAGGCACTGCAGAGCAGTCCCTGGAAAAGCAAAATCAACATCCTGTTTGACGGCAATGAGGTTGACCTGACCGAATTGGGCCTGCTGTGCTGGCGCGGTGAGCCGCACACCTTGCGGATAGAAATCACGCCCGGCAGTACGCTGGATGGAGAGATGGTCACGCTGCAATGGCGTGGCGAGCCGCCGGGGAACGGCTTGATCGTCTCGGATATCGGCAAGCCGTTGAGGCTTGGGCCATTGGGGCTGGAATGGCACTTCAGTTCGCAGGTCGTGTCGAGTACCAGCAGTCTGTTCAGCCTGACCTTGAGCAGCCCGGGGCTTACCGCGCCCCGGGAGTTGTTCGGTCGGCTGATCTCCACAGAGCTTATGGATGAACTGACGTTGATGCTGGATCAGGTGACTGCGACAAGCGCCAGTCAGAGAATGTTTCCCTGCATCGGGGCCACGCACACCTTGCGCTATCTACCCAATGCCTTGAGCCCGCTGGTGGGTTTGCAGGGGATGTTGATGTGGCTGGGAACCCCGGCCGAAGAGCTGGACGCGAGCGTCGAACCTCCGCTCGATAATGCCCGGCCACTCGACGACGGGGGGATCGGATGGGCACTGGACTTCAGCGCGAGCAAGACCACTGGCCACTTTGCGCTTGAGCTTTCTTTGCCTGCCTTGAACCTGTCCATGACCGTCAACCCGATGCAGCTCGGCCACAACAAGTTGCGAATCGAAGACTGGCGTGAGTCCGCGGTCGATGCCGTCCTTGGCAAGGATAAAGCCTGGAGCTGGGTCCGGGTGGTCTCGGCTTTTACCAGCCAGGCGGTAGCGCAGGTGGCGGTGCAGTGGACGAGCGCAAACGGCTCCGACATCGTCGCCAGCGATGACCTCGGCTGGTCGGGTTTTGGCCTGCTGCCGGACACGGTTGGTCGACAGGAGGTGGTGGCCAATGTGCACAGCCCGTTTGATGGCTACGAAGAGCAGCGTGCCCTGTCCTTCACGGCGCTTACCCGTGATCCTTGGGAAGCGGTGCGGGTGCGTTTCGATGGGCATGATGAACATCCATGGGGCAGTCACACGTACTTTCCGCGACGCAATGGCTCACATGCCATCGAAGTACTGCTTCCGGATGGCAGCCCGTTGTTCGACCAGGAGCTGACCTTGGGCTTGACCGGCACCGGCCCTGCGGAACTGGGTCTGAGTTTCGAACCTGCGCTCGGCGCATCGCGCCGGCCCTCGGCAATCGGTTTGCGCTATTCCCTGCGTTGCGCCGACCTGAAGGACGGTGGCTTCGCGCTGCGCCTGGGAGCGGAGCGCCTCGCCAGCCTGTCACCGGCCAATGCGATGTCGCTGGGGGAGGGCGTGCAGGTATTGAAATTTGCTGCCAGTAGCAGCCTCCAGCATGTGCTGGAGTGGGGGCAGGAACTGGTCGAGCAGGTCACCGTGGTTTCGTCCATCACCGGTAAGGGCATCGCGGGGGTGGTCGTCACCTGGCGCAACAACGACTTGGGTACAGTCACCAGCCAGACCGACTTTTATGGTGTGGCCCGTGTACGGTTCAAGCCGCAGACCCCGGGTGCGGCGGTGCTCACGGCTACGTTGGAGGACGCCGCGTATCTGGAGTCAGTCGAGTTGCCGTATACCTTGCAGGAGCCGCGGGAAATTATTGAGCTGATCATGATTCGCTCCGCCAATTATCCGGGCGCTGAAGTGGAAGCCCAAGTGACGGTCGTGTCGGCAATTGACCGGCACCCGCTTGGCGGCGTCGAAGTCATGTGGGACCTTGATGCTGTGGCACTTCCATCGGCGGTTACCGATGCAATGGGCAAGGCGACTGTGCGGTTCGACCTCGCCAGCTCAGGCGAGCTGATTTTGTCCGCTGTGGTACGCGGTGGCTTGGGTGGATGGGACAGCGCGTTGCTCGCGTTGGATGTCGAGATCGGGCCGGTCATTGACAGATTTGCAGTTGGCCCGGCAGTGGTTTATCCCAATGATTATGTTTCAGGCCAAGTGACAATTGTCAGTTCGAGCGACGGTCTAGGTTGGGGCGGGTTGACCGTCGATTGGAATGTCAACGGCGAAATCAGATCGACTGTTACCAGCCCTGCGGGTGTGTCCACTTTGAATAACGTGCGTATGCATGAATCGGGAATCTTCCCTATGACGTGCTCGGTCGTCGGTTATCCGCAATCACGCTCGTTCGATATCGAAGTCGTAGGGCCAGAAGCACCGCGAATCAGCAATATCGTGAGACCCCGGCCAGATCTTTTTGAAGTGTTCATCACCGATGGCCGGCAGGTGCCGCTTGAGCGAAAAACTGTTTTCTGGCGCCTCGACGATACCGAATATGAACCGACAATCACCGGACCGGATGGCAAAACCATAAAAGTATTCAACTTTGTCAGCGGTCGCAGAGTTTATGTGGGTATCGAAATTGGTATGAGCGGTCGCTTGTATGAAAGGGCTATCGATTTCTAAGCCGTCAGAGTGCGACGGGCGGATGGTTACATGACCCCAGCGCGCTTCCAGTTGAGGTAGCGGTTAACCAGCCCGGTGCTCAATTCGTCGGGGCGCACATCCAGCACCTGAACTGCATGAGCATTCAACTGCTCATGCAGCTCGGCCCGGGCATTGAGGTAATCCACCGTGCCGCAATAGGCCAGCGCTTCGGGCAGTGTTTGTACCGGGGCATTGCGCACGCGGTCGAGGGCTTCCTCGCGCAGGCTGACCACCAGCACTTGATGCTGCTGGCTCAGACGTTTGACGCTGGCGAGAAGGTCTTCAGTGTCCTCGTCACGCAGGTTGGTCAACAGCACGATCAGCGCCCGGCGCTTCTGCCGGGCCAAAAGCTGGCTGGTCGCGGTCGAATAGTCGGCAGGACGCTGACTGCTGTCCAGATCATAAACGGCGTTGAGCAGGACCTTGAGCTGACTGGCACCCTTGATCGGCGCGAGAAAACGCGGTTGCGCGACAGCGAATGTGCTCAGCCCTACGGCATCGCCCTGACGCAGCGCGACATGGCTCAGCAGCAGACACGCATTCAGCGCATGGTCGAAGTGCGACAGCTCGCCATCCTGGCTGCGCATTTGCCGCCCGCAATCGAGCATGAACATGATCTGTTGGTCACGCTCGTCCTGATACTCGCGGGCAATCGGCGTGCGCTGGCGGGCGGTGGCTTTCCAGTCGATCTGGCGCAGGCTGTCGCCTTCGCGAAATTCGCGCAACTGATGAAATTCCTGACCCTGCCCGCGACGCTGGCGCTGGCGCACACCGAGCTGGCTGAGCCAGTTGTCCACTGCCAACAACTGCCCACCGTAGAGCTTTGCGAAGTCCGGGTAGACGCGGATCTCGCCGCTCACGGCGAGCAGGCGTTTGCCTGTCCACAGACCGAACGGGCTGGGCAGGTTGATTTCGCACTGTTCGAAGCTGAAGTGCCCGCGCTTGAGCGGGCGCAGGCGATAACCGACCGCGCTGAATTGCCCGGGTTGCAGTTCAATCGCCAGCGGCAGGTTTTCGAAGCTCAGGCCCTGTGGCACGTGGTCGAAAATCTCCACCGCGACCGGCTCATTGAAGTCATGGCTGAGCTGCAGCCGCACCTCGCTCCAACGGCCGAGTGCCAAGCTGCCGGGCATCTGCCGCTGGATGCGCGGCGAGGGCAGCTTGTTCAGGCGCAGCGCATCGATGAGCGCCAGCACCAGCAGAGCCAGGAGCAAGCCCCAGTTGATCGACAACAGCGTGGCGGGCACGTCGATGTCGAGAGCTTGCAGCGTGCCCAGCAGCGTGCCGACGGCCAGCAGAATCGCGAGCCAGATCAGCAGCAGGCGTGACGGTTTCACAGGCGCGGAGCCGGCACTTGGTCGAGCAATTGTTGCAGCACCTGATCGACCTGCAGACCTTCGATGTCCAGCTCCGGCGCCACCCGCACCCGATGGCGCAGCACCGAGAGCGCGCAGCCCTTGATGTCATCGGGGATCACGAACTCGCCGCCGCGCAGCAACGCGCGGGCGCGGGCGCAGCGCACCAGCGCAATCGAGGCACGCGGCCCGGCGCCGAGGCTCAGACCGGGCCAGGAGCGGGTGCTGCGCGCCAGTCGCACCGCGTAATCGAGCACTTGATCGTCGATCGGCAGGTCGCTGGCGATGCGTTGCAAGGCCTGTACGTCCTTGGCTTGCAGTACCGTGCGCAGCGGCTGCACATCAAGCATGTCGGCGCGGGTCGAGCGGCTGACCTGACGCACCATGTTCAGCTCTTGCTCGGCCTCCGGGTAATCCATGCGCACCTTGAGCATGAAGCGGTCGAGCTCGGCTTCCGGCAATGGATAAGTGCCTTCCTGCTCGATCGGGTTCTGGGTGGCGAGCACCATGAACGGCTGGGCGATCGGCAGCGCCCGGCCTTCGAGGGTGACCTGACGTTCCTGCATCGCTTCGAGCAACGCCGCCTGGGTTTTTGCCGGGGCACGGTTGATCTCGTCGGCCAGCAGCAGGTTGGTGAACAGCGGTCCCTTGCGCAGCTTGAACTGCTCGGTGTGCAGGTCGTACACCGCGTGGCCGGTGACGTCGCTGGGCATCAGGTCCGGAGTGAACTGGATGCGCGCGAACTCGCCGCCAAAGCAACGCGCCAGCGCCCGCACCATTAAGGTCTTGCCCAGTCCCGGGACACCTTCAAGCAGCACGTGACCGCCGGCGATCAGCGCGGTCAGCACATCGTCGATCACGCTGTTCTGGCCGATCAGGGCCTTCTGCAATTCGCCGCGCAGCGCTTGCGCCAACTGGCTGGCACGCTGGCGTTGCTGGGCGGCGTGGCTGGCGCTGCCGGGCTCGATCTGTTCACTCATAGCGTGTTCCTCAAGGTTTGCAGGTGGGCCACCTGGCGACTGAAATCGGCGCTGCTCATGTGCTGTTTCGGCACCGGGCTCAGAGCCTGACTGATGGCGCGGGTCGGCTGGCGGGTCAGGCGCGACAGCACCAGCCATTGCTCGGCCACATTCAACTGGTCGAAGCCGGGATGGCGTTGTCGGGCACGACGCAGCACGTCCTGCTGCAGGGCTTGCAACAGCGTGTGCTGACCGTTGTGGCGCAGGATGAAATCGGCACTGGCGCGCAGGTGTTCCTGCAACTGCCGGCGGCCACTCGGGGCGGGTGCCTGCAGTGGCCCATGGCGCACAGCAACGTGCCACAGGCCGAGGCCGATCAGCGCCAGCAGGGCGACGATGGCTTGCGGGAAGTAACGCCAGAGCAAGGTCAGCAGACCATCGTGTGCGGTGTTGAAAATCAGCGTGACGTCGGTGTCGGCGCTCAGGTACCAGAGCAGCCAGGCGTTGTCGTGCTTGCTGATGGCCGGGGTCTTCCACAGTTCGGCATCGGTGACCACGGTGATCGAGCCGAGGCCGTACGGCAGTTGCATCATGTGCGTGGCCTTGGCGCTGTTGGCCCAGGCCTGGGCGAGATTCTTCGGGTCTTCCAGATGGAACGCGGTGTCGAAACCGGCGTAGGCCGGCGCGTCCTCGTCTTCCAGGTAGAGTTTGGTCAGGTTCGGGTACGGATCATCGGTCAGTTCTGCCGGCGGCTCCTTGAGGTCCTTGCTCAGCGACTGCTGCAACTGCACTCGATCCAGCAACAGATCATCGCTTTGTCTGGCCTGCTTGTCCCACAGCGCTTCGGCCACGAACACCAGGCGCCCACCGGCGCGGGCCCAGTTCAATACCTGATCGACCTCACGCGGGGTCATGCGCGAACGTTCGCCGAATAACAGCAGGGTGTGCCGACGCGGATCGATCTCCGGCAGCACCGCCAGCGTTTCGGCCTGGCCGACATTCAGGCCGCGTTCACGCAAAAACATCTCTGCCGCCAGATAAGGATTGGCCTGCGCCAGGGGCGAAGGGCCGTGATCGACCACTTCCTGATAGGGCCGGGCCTTGAGGTACAGATAAACGCTCAACGCCGCGAGCAGGGCGACGATCAGCCCACCGAGCAGCCATGCGTTGCGCCGGTTCAAGCGCGCGCTCCATGGTCGAACAAGGCGCGCCAGCCATCACACAGTTCCCGTTGCAGATGCGCTGCCGGCACGCGATGCCCGTAGGCCATGTTCTGCCAGTGCTGTGTCAGGGTGCGACTGAACGCCAGCAGTTCCGGGCGCTGCAATTGCTCGACCCGCAGCAGTACCTGATGCTCGGTGTCGGCAGGTTTCAAAGTCAGGTCGAAGTCGTGCAGCAGACGGCTGAGCAATCCGCGATAGAGCAGGCCCAGCGCGGCGCGCGGCTGGGTGTGCCAGAGTTGTTCGGCACTGGCGGCGATGTCGTCGGGCAGGGTTTGCGGGCTCAGGTCCAGGCCAAACGCTTGCGGCGGTAGCGGTGGCCTGATCCGGGAGGGCAACTTCGGGCGGCGACTGACGAAGGTGCTCAGGAATTCGCGGTAGCGCCAGATCAGCCAGCCGACTGCGGCGATCAACGCTCCCCACAACAACACTTCAATCAGGCCGGCCAGCGCATTGAAGCGCTGACTGTCCAGCCAGCCGAGCAGGGTTTTCAGCCATTGCGGTGCCTCGCCGGGTTTGCCCTCGGGCGGGGCTGGCGGGTCGTCGCCAAAGCGATAGCGGGTCACGCTTTCCTTGTTCTTGAACGGCGGTTGTTCGAGCAGCGTCTTGATGCTGTCATGCGCAGCCTGACTGGTCAGCGGTTGGTGCAGCAGGCGTGGCGTCTGCGGTGCGCTGGCGGGATCGGCCGCAGCCCATACGGGTGGCACCGCCGGCAGCAAAAGACAGACCGCCAGCAGCAGACTCAAAGCGCTGCTGTTCAGGCGCTGGCGCAAACGGCGGAACACCAGCTCGATGTCCCACGCTTCCAGTGCGGTACGACGGTTCAGATACAGGCTGAAACCGCAGGCGACATAAATCGGTTCCCAGACCACCAGCACCAACGCGTAGAACGCGTTGGTCAGGTGCTCCAGCCAACGCCAATGGTGATCGGCATCGAGGATCAGTGATTGCCAGTCCCAGTCGGTTTCAATCTGCTGTGGCAGGAGCATGTAGAACAACACCATCAGGCCGATCCACAGCGCGGTTTCCAGATGCATGCCGATGATCGTCAGCCATTGCGCAGCGCCGGCATTGCGTTGCAGCAACACTTGTAAGCGTTGCTGGCGGGCCGTGCCGTCGAGGCCTTCGAGTTGCAGCACCGGCAGCAGGAAGCTGCGACTCAGGCTCAACCGGCGCCAGGTCAGGCTGGCCAGCAGTTGCGGCTTGAGCAGCCGTGGAAATTCGCCCAGGGCCTGTTGCAGCGTCGGTGTTTCGCCGAACAGGGCCTTGGACAGGATGTACAGCGGCAGGCGTTCGTACGCCGGTTTCAGCCACCAGAAAATGAATACCGCCAGCGACGGCGAATCCCACAGCAACAACGTCAGTACGGCGAACAGCGGCAGGGTGACGATGGCCCAACTGGTCATCAACAGGCGCCGGTGCTGCTGACTCATGAGCACGCCCAGGTCCATGGCCTCCCAACTGCTGCGCGGGCGGATCGCCACGGTGGCGTCACTCAGGCGCATGGCGTGTCCTTCCGGCGAACAGCAGATAGGTCGCCACTGCGATCCACAACGTGGCACCAACCGCATATTTGATCGGCGGTGTGACCCCGGTCTTCGACGACCAGTACGCTTCGATGAACGCCGCGATCAGCAGGAACAGCATGACCCCGCACACCAGCAGCACGCTTATGCGCGCCGCCTCCACCAGCGCTTCACCACGGGTAAGCCGCCCCGGTGCAATCACCGCCCAGCCGAGTTTCAGCCCTGCCGCACCCGCCAGGGCAATGGCCGTCAGCTCGAAGGCGCCGTGGCCGATCACGAACGACCAGAACGTCTGGCCAAACCCGATCTCGGTCAGGTGCCCGGCCACTGCGCCGATGACCAGCCCGTTGTAGAACAGGAAAAACGCACTGCCCACGCCCAGCAGCAAACCGCTGGCGAAGGTCTGGAAGGCGATGCCGATGTTGTGCATCACGTAATAGCCGAACATCACCCAGTCTTCGCTGGACGCCCGTTCGGCCGAGCGCCCGAGGTGCCCGGCCACAGGGTCGTACATGCTTTGCATGTCGCGCACCTGTTCGGCGGGGATCAGGTTGTAAATCAGTTCGGGAAAGGCATACACCAGCAAGGCAAAGCCGATCAGGCTGCCGAAAAACACCAGGCCGGCGGCCAGCACGAACGGCCATTCGGCGCGCACCAGTCGGGGGAAGTCAGCGAGGATGAACCCCAGCAGATTGGCGCCGAAGCGACTGCGGTGCCGATAGAGTTGCTGGTGCCCGCGCAACACCAGTTGTTGCAGCGAGTCGATCAGAAAACTGCTGTAGCCACGCTCCTGTGCCAGCGCCAGATGCTGGCACAGGCGTCGATAAACCTTGGGGAAAGCGGCCACCTGCGAGGTGTCCTTGCCATGTTCGAGGCGTTCGAGGGCCAGGGTGAAACGCTCCCATTCGGCCTTGTGGCGAGCTTCGAAAAGACTCTGCTTCATGTCGGCCCCAACAAACCGCGGGCGATGCCGTTGAGTTCACTGACCGCTTTGGGTGCCGAGATGCGCAGCGGTTGGGCGAGCAGGGCAGCCAGCTCGTTGACCCGCGCCGGCGACAGTTCAGCCTGGCGCTCGGCGAAAGCAAGCAGCGCGCGTTGTTCGCTGAGGTTGAGCGGGATGGGTGAACGGCGCGGCTGAGCGTCGGGCAGTTGCGGGCGCGCGAGTGGGCGTTCGCTGTAGACCACCAGGGTGCCGGCGGCGATATCGCCGAGGCGTTTGAAGGTGGGATGTTGCAGGCAACTGATGGCGCCAAAGCAATAACCGAACGGCAGCAGATCGACAAAACGCAGCAGGTTGCGCAGCAGCGAGGCCGACCAGCCGATCGGTGTGCCGTCATCGTGAATCACCCGCAGGCCCATCCATTGCTTGCCCGGCGAGCGGCCCTGATGCAGCACTTCGAACAGCACCATGTACCACCAGCTGACGGCAAACAGCAGCAACGAGCCCAGGCCCATACCGAGCTGACCGAGAAACGCCAGCACCAGAAACAGCACGCCGAGGATGGCCCCGCGAATGCCCAGGTCGATGCCGAAGGCGAGGCTGCGCACCATCAGACCGGCCGGGCGCAACGGCAGGTCGATGCCCTCCGGGGTTTCCACTTGATAGCGGGTATCGAGTGGCGGGGTCAGCGGTGCTTTCCGTGGCAGTGCTGTGTTCTCGAGCATGGGCTACCTGATGGGGCCGGATCGGGATGCGAAGTTCGTCCGATGCTAGCAGCCTCTTGGGGGAAAACGACATAACTATGTATTGCACCGCGTGTGGCGCACGCGGGTTGAATGACACAGCGCTGGCCGCGATGGCGGTTCAACGCCTAGACTTTGCCGATCTTCAGTTCAGGAACCGCCCGTGACTTCAATCTTCTGGTACGACTACGAGACCACCGGCATCAATCCGCGCAACGACCGTCCGCTGCAGGTCGCCGGGATTCGCACCGACCACGACCTCAATGAAATCGACGAACCGGTCAACCTCTACTGCCAGCCCAGCGAAGACATCCTGCCGCATCCGGCAGCGTGCGCCATTACCGGGATCACCCCGAGCTGTCTCGCCGAACAGGGTTTGAGCGAAGCCGACTTCATGACCCGCGTACACGCGCAACTGGCGGCGCCCGGCACTTGCGGTGCGGGTTACAACACCCTGCGTTTCGACGACGAGATGACCCGCTACAGCCTGTACCGCAACTTCTTTGACCCCTATGCCCGTGAATGGCAGGGTGGCAACAGTCGCTGGGACCTGATCGATGTGGTGCGCGCCGCGTATGCATTGCGCCCGGATGGGCTGGTCTGGCCAACCGATGACGAAGGCAAGGTGACCCTCAAGCTCGAACGCCTGACGGCTGCCAACAACATCGACCACGGGCATGCCCACGAAGCACTCTCGGACGTGCGCGCAACCATCGCGCTGGCGCGGTTGATCCGCCAGAAACAGCCGAAGTTGTACGACTGGCTGTTTCAACTGCGCAGCAAACAGAAGGTCATGGATCAGATTCGTCTGTTGCAGCCGCTGGTGCATATATCCGGACGCTTTTCGGCGGCGCGGCACTATGTCGGTGTGGTGCTGCCATTGGCCTGGCATCCGCGCAATCGCAATGCACTGATCGTCTGTGACCTGCACCTCGATCCGCAAGGCCTGCTGGATCTGGACGCTGAAACCCTGCGCCAGCGCCTGTACACCCGCCGCGACGACCTCGCCGAGGGTGAACTGCCGGTGCCGCTGAAACTGATTCATATCAATCGCTGCCCGGTGGTGGCGCCGTTGTCGGTGTTGCGGGCCGACGATCAGCAGCGCCTTGGGTTGGACATGGCGCTCTACCAGGCACGTGCACTGCGGCTAAGTGACGCACAACAAGTTTGGAAAGATAAAGTTACGGCAATTTATGCCAGCGAAGACTTCACCCCGAGTGAAGACCCGGAACAGCAGTTGTACGATGGATTTATCGGTGATCGCGATCGGCGTCTATGCGAGCAAGTGAGGACGGCAGATCCGGCGCAATTAGCGCAAGAGCACTGGCCGTTCGATGACGAACGTCTGCCGGAATTACTCTTTCGATATCGCGCACGCAACTTTCCCTATACGCTGAATTCCGAGGAGCAAGAACGCTGGAGAATATTCTGCCAGCAGCGTTTGTCCGAGCCGCAAATGGGTGCGCCTAATACCCTGCAATCTTTTGCCGAAGCCGCGCAGCAATGGGCGCTTAGTGCTACGCCGATACAGAATCAAGTGCTCAATGAGTGGCAGAATTATGTCCAGGCATTGCGCAAACGTTTGAATCTTTGAAATCGAACATAGTGTGCCCATGAAATGTCGGGCATAAAAAAACGCCAGCGCAGGCTGGCGTTTTTCATGGGCCGCAGAATCAGTCTGCGACCGGCGTTGCGGCTTAGCCCAGCAGGGTAGCCCAGCCTTCAACCACGTCGCCGCCCCACTTGGCTTTCCACTCTTTCAGAGTCTTGTGGTTGCCACCTTTGGTTTCGATGACTTCGCCGTTGTGCGGGTTTTTGTATTGTTTAACTTTGCGCGCGCGCTTGGTGCCGGTAGTTTTTACTGCGGCGCCACGGGTGCCTTTGGTTTTCGATTCCGGATCCAGCAGGGCGATGATGTCGCGCAGGGATTTGGAGTATTCGCCCATCAGGGTGCGCAGTTTGCCTTCGAATTCCAGCTCGGCTTGCAATTTGTCGTCTTGCGACAGGTTTTTCAAACGGGCCTGCAGCTCTTTGATGGCTTCTTCGGTGGCGCGATATTCGTTGATCAAGGACATGGTAACTACCTTATGCGGATGTGTTGAATGGCAGGGGACAGTGCCGCAATAATAGTCAGGCTGTTTCATCAAGTAAACATTTAAGCGGATTTTTTATTTGAATTAGTTACGTCAAATAACCGTTAAATTGAATGGTCATTTAAATAATGTGATGCAGTCATCACGATTATTCACAATTATCGGGTCGAACAGCATCACTGGTGCGTCGTCGCTGCGGCTTGCGCCACGCTCAACTGCCGTGAACCGCATCTTCTGCGGTGCGTGCTCATCAATACTGCAGTTTTCGCGCACAATCGCTAGAATGGCCGCCTTTGCGAAGTTCTGGAGTTTCCCCCTCATGCGCACCTTTCGGTTGGTGATTTCTTGCCCTGACCGCGTTGGCATCGTTGCCAAAGTCAGTAACTTTCTGGCATCCCACAACGGCTGGATCACCGAAGCGAGCCACCACTCGGATAATCAGAACGGCTGGTTCTTCATGCGTCACGAGATCCGCGCCGATTCGCTGCCGTTCGGTATTGAAGTGCTGCGCGAGAAGTTTGCGCCGATCGCCGAAGAGTTCTCGATGGACTGGCGTATTACCGACACCGAGCAGAAGAAACGCGTGGTGCTTATGGCCAGCCGCGAATCCCACTGCCTGGCCGACTTGCTGCACCGCTGGCACAGCGACGAGCTCGATTGCGAAATCTCCTGCGTGATTTCCAACCACAATGACCTGCGCAGCATGGTCGAGTGGCACGGCATTCCTTATTACCATGTCCCGGTCAATCCGCAGGACAAGGAGCCGGCGTTCGCCGAAGTCTCGCGTCTGGTCAAACAGCACGATGCCGAAGTGGTGGTGCTGGCGCGCTACATGCAGATCCTGCCGCCGGCGCTGTGCCGCGAATACGCGCACAAGGTGATCAACATTCACCACAGCTTCCTGCCGTCGTTCGTCGGTGCCAAGCCGTATCACCAGGCGTCGCTGCGCGGCGTGAAGCTGATCGGCGCGACCTGTCACTACGTGACCGAAGAACTGGACGCCGGTCCGATCATCGAGCAGGACGTGGTACGCGTCAGCCACAGCGACAGCATCGAAGACATGGTGCGTTTCGGCCGTGACGTCGAGAAGATGGTGTTGGCCCGTGGCCTGCGTTATCACCTCGAAGACCGCGTGCTGGTGCACGGCAACAAGACCGTGGTGTTCTGATCGAACCCACGCGTACTTGAATAAAGAAGGGCTTGGGCGTTCAATCGTCCCAGGCCCTTTTTTCGTTTCCGCCCTTGAGGAACTGCCCGTGAGCGACCCATTGGACAAAGCCACTTCGAAAGCGCCTGCCACCCTGGGGGAGGGCTGTTTGAGCCGCTACGATCCGGATGACCTGAGCCCGGAAGACGGCACCGAGTTTCCCGGCGCGGCCGAGTTGTGGGAGCAGCTCAAGGAGCAGGCGGACGAACCTGAGAAGCCTGCCTGATCTTCAGCAGCTTCTTGAGCAGCGGCCGCCCTAGCATCAATAGAAACACCGGGCCGCCCACCACCAGATAGAAATAGAACGTCACCACGCGCCAGATCAGAATCGCTGCCGCCGCGGTGGACTTACCGACCATCGGCGCCAGGAGCGCCGCCGAGGTCAGCTCTGCGGCGCCCGCGCCACCGGGCAGCAGGCTTATTTGACCAGCCCCCAGCGACAGCATCTGCACCAGAAAACTCCAGGCCCACTGCAGATCCGCGCCCAGCCCGCGCAGGGCCAGATACAACACGCTGTAGCGCAGCAGCCAGTGCATGCAGGTCAGGGCGAACACCTTGACCAGGGTTTGCCACGGCAACTTGAGTGTGTCGATAAACGCGTCGAGAAAATGCAGCAGCTTGCGTGCCCAGCGCCGACGCGTGGCCGGTTGCACGTTGAGGCGGGCGAGCAGGCGTCCGCTCAGAAGGATCAAGCGGCGGTGGTAGCGCGCCAGCAGCACGCAACTGAACAGCCCACCGAACAGCGACACGGCGCTGACCATCAGCAACCACTCCAGGCGATCACTGAGATGCTGAAACAACGCGTAAATCAGGATTCCGCTCAGGGCGCAGAGAAAGAACAGCAGATCACTCAGCTGATCCATGGCAAACACCGCGCTGCCCCGGGCCGGGCGCACGCCGCAGCGCGCCAGCAAGGCCATGATCGTCAGCGGCCCGCCACTGCCGCCGGGGGTGGCGCAATAGGCAAACTCGGCGGCCATGACCACGCCGAGGCTTTTCAGCGGCGAGACCCGTTCGCGCTGATCACCCAGCAGCAGGCGCAAACGCAGGGTGTTGATGCCCCAGCAGAGCAGGATCATGCCGAACATGATCAGCAGCCAGTGCAGCGGAAAATTCTGCAACCGCGCACCGATCTCGCCGCCGCCGAGCAGCACGGGAATCAGCACGGCGGCGAGCAGGCCGATCAACAGCACAATGCCGCGACTCATGCAGCGCGCTCCATTCGCTTGCGTTGCCGGGTGAACCAGTCGATTTTGTTCATGGGCGTGCGTCCTTCTGCCAGCAGCCGTTCAAGGGTTTGCAGCCAGTAATCACGCGCGAAGGGGTGGCGCATGTCTACCGGGTGCAAGCCTAGACGAATCACCGCGGCGTCGCGCCACTGCTGTTCGCGTTGCTCGCTGACGATTTTTGACAGGCCCCGGCGCCAGGCACTGCGCGCACTCCAGACCAGGCCCGGGGCGTTGACGGCGGTGAAATCCGGCAATTGATAAAGATGTTGCGGGTCGCTGGTGTAGCTCAATGGCGTTTCGCGAAGGGCCTGGCGCGTGCCCTCGCTCATCAGCCATGCCGGGGCGACGAAGCCGTGCAACGGCCAGTCATTGCGCTTGAACAGTTCGATGCCGTCGCGCAGGCGAGCCAGCGCAGCTTCGCGGGACAGGCGATAAAACTCCCCTTCGTGGGTGTAGATTCGGCGCATGAACCAGTCGCGGGGCGTGGCTGGCGCTGGCTCGCGGTCGTCATGGTAATAGCCGTGCAAGGCCAGTTCATCGCCACGGGCCAGCCGCTCGCCAAGCATTCGGCAGAACGCGGGATGCTCCTCGAGTGCGTCGTGACCATGGAAATCCGGAACGACCAGCCAGGTCATCGGCACGTCACCCATTGCATCTACCGCCTCGACAAACGGCCGATAATCCGCCCACGTCGACGGCGCCACGTCGTGCAGCACCAGCAGCACTGCGCGGTCATTCGAGGATTCAGCCATTGGCCACCCTTGGCAGCGAGTGACCGAGCACCGCGTGGTAATGGCCGAGCAGGCTGTCGACCACGCAGTCCCAGGAATAACGCCGTTCGACATGTTGCCGCGCCTGTTGGCCGAGTTTCACGCAACCTCGACTGAACAGCTCGCGCACGGCATTGGCCATGGCTTGCGGGTTGTTCGGTGCGCAGAGCAAGCCGCAGTCGTCGGCGACGATCTCTTCAAACGCCCCGGCCGCCACCGCGACCACCGGAATCCCGCAGGCCATGGCTTCGAGGATCACCAGACCGAAGGTTTCCTGGTCACCGGCATGGATCAGGGCATCGGCGCTGGCCATCAAGCGGGCGACGGTGGGCGCCGGGCAGAAGGCGTCGATCACGCTGACATTGTCCGGGACCACGGCCGGCATCGACGAGCCAACCAGCAGCAGGTGGTAGCGTGGGCCGAGGCGCTGCATGCATTTGAGCAGCACCGGCAGGTTCTTCTCTTTGGAACCGCGCCCGGCAAAGATCAGCAGCCGGGTGTCTTCGGCAATCCCCAGTTCGGCACGCAGGCCGTTATCGCGGGCGTCAGGGTGAAAGGTTTGCAAGTCCACCCCCAATGGCTGCACGAAGACATTGCGCACCCCCAGGCCGGTGAGCTTGTCGGCCATGACTTGGCTGGGTGCCAGCACTCGATCGAAGTTGCCATAGAGCTTGGTGACGTACGCCTCGACATTCGGCGTGACCCAATGGCCCATGCGATTGCTCGCCAGCAACGGCAGGTCCGAGTGATAAAAGCCGATCACCGGCACATCCAGTTGCCGTCGTGCGTCGAGTGCCGCCCAGGCAGTCAGGTACGGGTCGCCGACTTCGATCAGATCCGGCTGCAAACCCTGCAGGACATTGCGCCACGGCGCGAGGCGCAGCGGAAAGCGATAGCCTTTGCCGAAGGGCAGGGCGGGGGCGGGCACGGTGTAGATACCGTCGTTTTCACCGAAATGTGCGCCGGGAATCAGCAGGCTGTGACGAATGCCCGATTTGACGCCCAACCGGCGATGCTTGGCGTCCAGATAGGTACGTACGCCGCCGCTGGCCGGGGCGTAGAACATGGTGATGTCGGCGATATGCACAGTGATCAACCCTCCGCTGCGTTCCACTCCCTTGGTTGACCTTTATCCAGAATAGATGTTCGGTCGGGATTGCGCGGTGGGAGTGTCAGGGAGGTGTTGTGGTGTTTGACAGGACGCCTTCGCGAGCAAGCCCGCTCCCACAGGGATCTGCAAACGACACAGATCCCAAGTGGGAGCGGGCTTGCTCGCGAAGAGGCCAGTAGCAGCGCCTTAGATGCGGAAACTGCCGACCAGTTGCTTCAGACGCGCAGCCTGCTGCTCCAGATCCGAACAGGCGCGCAAGGTCGCTTGCAGGTTCTCGACGCCTTCCTGGTTCAGCGTATTGATCTCGGTGATGTCGACGTTGATCGACTCGACCACCGCCGTCTGTTCCTCGGTCGCGGTCGCCACCGACTGGTTCATCCCGTCGATCTCGCCGATGCGCTGAGTCACGCTGTTGAGGCGTTCGCCGGCGAGGTTGGCGATTTCCACGCTGTCCTGGCTGTGGCGCTGGCTGTCGCTCATGGTGCTCACCGATTCACGGGCGCCGACCTGCAGCTCCTCGATCATGGTCTGCACCTGTTGCGCCGATTCCTGGGTGCGGTGCGCCAGGTTGCGCACTTCGTCGGCGACCACGGCAAAACCGCGTCCGGCTTCACCGGCACGCGCCGCTTCGATGGCGGCATTGAGCGCCAGCAGGTTGGTCTGCTGGGAGATGCTGGTGATCACTTCGAGGATCTGCCCGATGTTCACGGTTTTGCTGTTCAGCGACTCGATGTTGGTGCTGGAGGCGCTGAGCATGCTCGACAGTTGATTCATCGCCTTGATGCTGCGATCCACCACTTGCTGGCCGTCTTCGGCGAGGCCACGGGCGTCACTGGCCTGGTTCGAGGCTTGCGCGGCGTTGCGGGCGATTTCCTGAGCGGCGGCGCCCAGTTGATTGATCGCGGCGGCGACGCTGCTGGTGCGCGAGGCTTGCTGGTCGGAGTTGTACATCGACGAGTTGGACGCCGCGACCACGCGCAGCGCGACCTCGTTGACTTGCCCGGTGGCCGACGAGACTTCGCGGATCGAACCGTGAATACGCTCGACGAAACGGTTGAATGCGGTACCCAGCACGCCAAACTCATCGTTATTGACGATGGTCAGGCGCTTGGTCAGGTCGCCTTCGCCGTCGGCGATGTCTTCCATGGCGCGGGTCATGACGTGCAGTGGCTGGATCAGCAGGCGAATCAGCATGCCCAGCAAGGCAATGATGATCACCACCGCAATCACCGTGGCAATCACCGCCGAGGTGCGGAACTCACTGAGCATCGAGAAGGCTTTGTCCTTGTCCACCGACAGCCCGATGTACCAGTTCACCGACGGCAGGCCTTTGATCGGCGCGAAGCTGACGATGCGGGTCTTGCCATCGACGGTGATTTCACTGAAGTCGCTGCTGATGCGCGGGGTGTCCTGCGGATAGGCTTCTTTCAGCGACTTCATCACCAGTGCCTTGTCCGGGTGCACGAGGATCTTGCCGTCGGCGCTGACCAGGAACGCGTAGCCCATACCGGAGAAGTCCCGGGCGGTGAGGGTGTCGACCAGGGTTTGCAAGCTCAGGTCGCCGCCCACCACGCCGACGCTCTGACCGGCCTTTTTCGAGGCGGTGGCGATGGAGATGATCAACTGCCCGGTGGCGGCGTCGATGTACGGTTCGGTCAGGGTCGACGCGCTGCTGCTCTCGGCACCTTTGTACCAAGGGCGCACTCGTGGGTCGAAACCGTCCGGCATCTTCACGTCCGGGCGGATGGTGAAGTGGCCGGTGGCATCGCCCAGGTAAGTGGCCATGAACGTCGAGGTCAGAGACTTCTGTTCCAGCAGGCTGGCGACGTTGGCCGGTTCCGGGTTGATGGCGATGTTCTGCGCGGCGTTCTCGACCAGCAGAATACGGCCGTTCAGCCAGGTCTGGATGTTGTCGGCGGTGACTTCGCCCATCTCGTTGAGATAGTTGTTCAGGTCATCGCGGATCGCGTTGCGTTGCAGCCAGTCGTTGTACAGCGTGAACGAGGCGAAAGCGGCGATGACGATGAGGGCGGCGGCAAGCAAAATTTTATGGCTGAAGCGCAGGTTTTTGTTCATGGCTTGGGGTTCCGCTAAGGTCTTAATGTCCTGGGCGTGCTTTTATAAAGACGCGCAAAATGGGCAAGGGTGAAACAACTGATATTTCCGACTCTCCTTAGGGAAATGTCCGACCGACTTTTCAGTCAGGTTCTCGCCCTTAGCTATCGGCCACAACGGATTAAAGATTAACCATAGGTGACAAAATGCCTGACACATCGCAACTCGTTATTGGCGCCGATCTGGCGGGGCAACCGATTGCTCAGGCCATGCGCCTGGCCAACCGTCACGGGCTGATCGCCGGTGCGACCGGGACCGGCAAGACGGTGACTTTGCAACGTCTTGCCGAAGCATTCAGTGACGCCGGGGTCGCGGTGTTCGCCGCCGACATCAAGGGCGACCTGTGCGGCCTTGGTGCCGCCGGCAATCCGCAGGGCAAAGTCGCCGAGCGCATCGCCGGGATGTCCTGGCTCGATCACAAGCCGCAGGCTTATCCGGTGACGCTGTGGGACATTCACGGGGAATCCGGTCATCCGTTGCGCACTACCTTGAGTGAAATGGGCCCGCTGCTGATCGGCAGCCTGCTGGAACTGACCGACAGCCAGCAGTCGGCACTGTACGCAGCCTTTAAAGTGGCGGATCGCGAAGGTCTGTTGCTGCTGGACCTGAAAGACCTCAAGGCGTTGCTCAATCACCTTAAGGACAACCCGCAACTGTTGGGCGAAGACGCGGCGCTGATGACCACGGGTTCCAGCCAGGCACTGTTGCGCCGGCTGGCGACCCTGGAACAGCAGGGCGCTGAAGCCTTGTTCGGCGAACCGGCGCTGCAACTGGAAGACATTCTGCAACCGTCCGCCGATGGCCGTGGGCGCATTCATTTGCTTGATGCCAGCCGTCTGGTACATGAGGCGCCTAAGGTCTACGCGACGTTCCTGCTGTGGCTGCTGGCCGAGCTGTTCGAGCAGTTGCCGGAGCGCGGCGATGCCGACAAACCGCTGCTGGCGCTGTTCTTCGATGAAGCGCATTTGCTCTTCGGCGATACGCCCAAGGCGCTGCAGGAGCGTCTGGAGCAGGTGGTGCGGCTGATTCGCTCGAAAGGTGTGGGTGTGTATTTCGTCACCCAGTCGCCGGGGGATTTGCCGGATAACGTGCTGGCGCAACTTGGCCTGCGGATTCAGCACGGCTTGCGTGCGTTCACCGCCAAGGAACAGAAGTCCCTGCGGGCGGTGGCTGATGGTTTCCGGCCAAATCCGGCGTTCGACACCTTGTCGGTGCTGACTGAGCTGGGTATCGGTGAAGCACTGGTCGGGACGTTGCAGGAAAAAGGCACGCCGGAGACGGTCCAGCGGGTGCTGGTGGCGCCGCCACAGTCGCGGATCGGACCGTTGAGCGAAACCGAACGCACGATGCTGATCGCCGGGTCGCCGTTCAAGGGGCGTTATGACAAGCCGATCGATCGCGAGTCGGCGTATGAAATCCTGATGGGGCGCAAGGATCTGGCGCCGGAGGCGGATGCGCCAGCGGGCAAGTCGGCAGCCGAAGAGCCGAGCCTGGCTGATCGTGCCGGAGAGTTTCTGGGCACGGCGGCGGGGCAGGCGCTGAAGTCGGCGATGCGTCAGGCGGCCAACAATCTGGGCAAACAACTGGTGCGCGGATTGATGGGCTCGTTGCTCGGCGGCAGCAAACGGCGTTGATCCAAACTGTGGGAGCGGGCTTGCTCGCGAAAGCGGTCTGCCAGTTAACAATAATGTTGACTGAAAGGACGCCTTCGCGAGCAAGCCCGCTCTCACATTGGATAAGTGTCAGTTTTTTGGATTGAGTTCAGGTTTTGTCTTTGGCGTGCGCCGCCAGACGCTCAAGCGCCGCGCGCAGGCCTGGATCGCTGATGCCGTCCGCCGTGGACTGAATGGTTGCCGCGGCATTACTCGACAGGTCCATCGTGTGCCCGACAGCCCCAGGCTGGACGATCGGTGGTCGCACGCTGAATTTGATTCGCGTCAGGTTGGCGAACTCTTCGAACAGCTGCAGTTGCCGTTGCAGGCGTTTTTGCTGGTAGCGCAGGCGTGTGGCCCAATGGCCGTCGGTGACCACCAGTGACAGTTCGCCTTCACGCCACTTGGCGACATGGCAATGCGCGCGGGCAGCGGGTTGCAACTGGCTTTCGAGCAGGCGTTGCAGATGAGCGAGGCGTTGGGCATGACCGAGAATGGCTTTGAGCGGCTTGGCTTCGCGTAGCAGAACGGAGGGTGCTCTGGCTGTAAGAGGGCGAAATGCCATGATCGAACACCTGAAGTAACAGAAGCGCCATGGTAGCAGAAAGCAACGGAACCACTCGCCCATTGCTTTTGTCCCTGCTTTGCTCATTAAATCAACGACTAACTTCTTTCCCGTATGGGTTGAAGTTGAGCAAAACGCCCCTATTTTAAGTGAGCCCCGTCAAAGCGCAGTGCCAGCATCGTGGAATATCGCCACTTTCCTCACCACCGTTTCCGGGTAGAATGCTCGTTCGCATGCGGCCATGAGGGCTGCACGGGCGACTCACGGGGCCGCCCTCCATCCCTTTAGTGTGGAAGATCCTGCCGATATGTTTGCGCCTTTGTTAAAGAAACTTTTTGGAAGCAAGAACGAGCGTGAAGTCAAACGCATGCTCAAGACGGTGCAGCTCGTCAATGCCTTCGAAGAGCAAATGGTGGCCCTTTCGGACGATCAATTGCGTGCCAAGACCAACGAGTTCAAGGCCCGTATCGCCAAAGGGGAATCCCTCGACAAGCTGTTGCCTGAAGCCTTCGCGGTCGCCCGTGAAGCGGGCAAGCGCGTCATGGGCATGCGCCACTTCGACGTTCAGTTGATCGGCGGCATGACCTTGCATGAAGGCATGATTGCCGAAATGCGTACCGGTGAGGGTAAAACCCTCGTGGCAACCCTGGGTGTTTACCTCAACGCGCTGTCCGGCAAGGGCGTGCACGTTGTAACCGTGAACGACTACCTGGCCCGCCGTGACGCCAACTGGATGCGTCCGCTGTATGAATTCCTCGGCCTGACCGTCGGCGTCGTGACGCCGTTCCAGCCGCCGGAAGAGAAGCGCGCCGCCTATGCTGCCGACATCACCTACGGCACCAACAACGAATTCGGTTTCGACTACCTGCGCGACAACATGGCGTTCAGCATGGAAGAGAAATTCCAGCGCGAACTCAATTTTGCCGTGATCGACGAAGTTGACTCCATCCTCATCGACGAAGCCCGTACCCCGCTGATCATTTCCGGTCAGGCCGAGGACAGTTCCAAGCTGTACATGGAGATCAACAAGTTGATCCCGCAGCTGGAACTGCACGTCGAAGAGGTCGAAGGCCAGGTCACCAAGGCCGGTCACTACACCATCGACGAGAAGACCCGTCAGGTCGAACTCAACGAAGCCGGTCACCAGTACATCGAAGAAATGCTCACCGGCGTCGGCCTGCTGGCCGAAGGCGAGAGCCTGTACTCGGCGCATAACCTGGGCCTGCTGACCCACGTCTATTCGGGTCTGCGTGCGCACAAACTGTTCCACCGCAACGTCGAATACATCGTGCAGGACGGTCAGGTCGTACTGGTCGACGAACACACCGGTCGTACCATGCCGGGTCGTCGTCTGTCCGAAGGCCTGCACCAGGCCATCGAAGCCAAGGAGGGTCTGAACATCCAGGCCGAGAGCCAGACTCTGGCTTCGACCACGTTCCAGAACTACTTCCGTCTGTACACCAAGCTGTCCGGCATGACCGGTACTGCTGACACCGAAGCGTTCGAATTCCACCAGATCTATGGCCTGCAGGTCATGGTCATTCCGCCGAACAAGCCGTTGGCACGTAAAGACTACAACGACCTGGTGTTCCTGACCGCCGAAGAGAAATACGCGGCGATCATCAACGACATCAAGGAAGGCATGGCCCAGGGCCGTCCGATCCTGGTGGGCACCGCGACCATCGAAACTTCCGAGCACGTGTCCAACCTGCTCAATAAGGAAGGCATCGAGCACAAGGTGCTGAACGCCAAGTTCCACGAAAAAGAAGCCGAGATCATCGCGCAAGCCGGTCGTCCGGGCGCCCTGACCATCGCTACCAACATGGCCGGTCGTGGTACCGACATTCTGCTGGGCGGTAACTGGGAAGTGGAAGTTGCGGCGCTGGAAAACCCGAGCCCCGAGCAGATCGCGCAGATCAAGGCCGACTGGCAGAAGCGTCACCAGCAAGTGCTGGAGTCCGGCGGTCTGCAGGTGATTGCCTCCGAGCGTCACGAATCCCGTCGTATCGACAACCAGTTGCGTGGCCGTGCCGGCCGTCAGGGCGATGCCGGTTCCAGCCGCTTCTACCTGTCGCTGGAAGACAGCCTGATGCGCATTTTCGCTTCTGACCGGGTGAAGAACTTCATGAAAGCCCTGGGCATGCAGCCGGGCGAAGCGATCGAGCACCGCATGGTGACCAACGCGATCGAGAAGGCGCAGCGCAAGGTGGAAGGTCGCAACTTCGACATCCGTAAACAACTGCTCGAGTTCGACGACGTCAACAACGAACAGCGTAAAGTGATCTATCACATGCGTAACACGTTGCTGGCCGCCGACAACATCGGTGAAACCATCGCCGATTTCCGTCAGGACGTGCTCAACGCTACCGTCAGCGCTCACATTCCGCCGCAATCGCTGCCAGAGCAGTGGGACGTTGCTGGTCTGGAAGCGTCGATTGCCAGCGACTTCGGGGTGAAACTGCCGATCCAGCAATGGCTCGACGAAGACGATCACCTGTATGAAGAGACCCTGCGCGAGAAGCTGATGGTCGAGCTGATGGCGGCGTACAACGAGAAAGAAGATCAGGCCGGTGCCGAAGCACTGCGCTCGTTCGAGAAGCAGATCGTTCTGCGCGTGCTGGACGACCTGTGGAAAGACCACCTGTCGACCATGGATCACCTGCGTCACGGCATCCACCTGCGTGGCTACGCCCAGAAGAACCCGAAGCAGGAATACAAGCGCGAGTCGTTCACGCTGTTCTCCGAGCTGCTGGATTCGATCAAACGCGACTCGATCCGTGTGCTGTCGCACGTTCAGGTGCGCCGCGAAGATCCGGAAGCCGAAGAGCAACGCCTGCGTGAGGAAGCCGAAGCACTGGCCGCGCGCATGCAGTTCGAACACGCCGAGGCCCCTGGTCTGGAGCAGCCGGAAGTGCTGGGTGAGGAGGTCGATGTAGCCCTCGCCACCGCGCCGGTTCGCAACGAGCAGAAGCTGGGTCGCAACGAACTGTGCTACTGCGGTTCGGGCAAGAAATTCAAGCATTGCCACGGGCAGATCCAGTAACTCCCGTTTCAATCGCTGAAATACCCGCGCCGCGACCGGCTCCTGCCGTCGCGGCGTTTTGCCATTTACACCACCGCCATCCCTGTGAGCGGTGCTGACATCATTGAGTAAGGAGCGCATTCATGGCTGTTGGTCTTGGTCCTTTGCCAACGTTGCACCCGGTTGCCGGTTTTGAACTCGGTATCGCCTCGGCCGGCATCAAGCGCCCCGGGCGCAAGGATGTGGTAGTGATGCGCTGTGCCGAAGGTTCGACCGTGGCCGGTGTGTTCACGTTGAACGCCTTTTGCGCCGCGCCGGTGATCCTGGCGAAAAAACGCGTGCAGAACGACGTGCGTTACCTGCTGACCAACACCGGCAACGCCAATGCCGGCACCGGTGAGCCGGGTCTGGCGGCTGCCGAGCGCACCACCGCCAAACTGGCCGAGCTGACCGGTGTCGATGCCAGCCAGATCCTGCCGTACTCCACCGGCGTGATCGGTGAGCCGCTGCCGGTCGAGAAAATCGAAGGCGCGCTGCAAGCCGCACTGGATGATCTGTCGGAAAACAATTGGGAAGCCGCCGCCACCGGCATCATGACCACCGACACCCTGCCCAAGG
Source organism: Pseudomonas sp. GW823-FHT01D03 (assembly GCF_058798255.1). Classification (NCBI taxonomy): domain Bacteria; kingdom Pseudomonadati; phylum Pseudomonadota; class Gammaproteobacteria; order Pseudomonadales; family Pseudomonadaceae; genus Pseudomonas; species Pseudomonas sp. GW823-FHT01D03. The sequence goes on along the minus strand of NZ_JBXAKK010000001.1, from coordinate 4,727,920 downwards.
GTGCCAGCCGCCAGTTCCAGCATGACGGCGTGACCATCACCGTCACCGGTATCAGCAAGGGCGCGGGCATGATCCGCCCGAACATGGCGACCATGCTCGGCTACATCGCTACCGACGCCAAAGTCTCCCGCGACGTGCTGCACAACCTGATGCTCGACGGTGCGAACAAGTCGTTCAACCGCATCACCATCGACGGCGATACCTCGACCAACGACTGCTGCATGCTGATTGCCACCGGCAAGGCTGCGCTGCCGGAAATCACCCGTGCCGAAGGCGAGCTGTTCAACAAGCTGAAGCAGGCAGTGTTCGAAGTGTGCATGGACGTGGCTCAGGCCATCGTGCGTGACGGCGAAGGCGCGACCAAGTTCGTGACTGTTGAAGTCAACGGCGGTGGCAATCATCAGGAATGCCTGGACGTCGGTTATACCGTGGCCCACTCGCCGCTGATCAAGACCGCGCTGTTCGCCTCCGACCCGAACTGGGGCCGTATTCTGGCGGCTGTCGGCCGTGCCGGCGTGCCGGATCTGGATGTGAGCAAGATCGACGTGTTCCTCGGCGACGTGTGCATCGCCAGCCGTGGCGCACGCGCAGCAACCTACACTGAGGCACAGGGTTCGGCGGTGATGCAGCAGGAAGAGATCACCATCCGCATCGAACTGGGTCGCGGCGACTGCAGCGAAACCATCTGGACCACCGACCTGTCGCATGAGTACGTGAAGATCAACGCTGAATACCGCACCTGATTCAAAGGGTAGGGTTGGGCTGCCGGCCTCTTTGCGAGCAAGCCCGCTCCCACAGGGTTCTGCGGTGTACACGACATTTGTGCACGACCGAAACTACTGTGGGAGCGGGCTTGCCCGCGAAAGCGTCGGCCCAGCCACCCCAAGTCTTGAAGCTTTCCACTGACGAAAAGGCGCCACACCATGTCCCTGCACCTGATCATCGGCGACAAACTGCTTTCCTCCTGGTCCCTGCGCGCTGCCCTGGCGCTGGAGCTGACCGGCGCACCCTACAGCGAAGAACTGATCAAACTCGGCAAGCCCGACACCCGCGAGCGGCTGCTCAAGCATTCGCCGACCGCCAAGGTGCCGTTGCTGCAAACCTCTCGTGGCACCATCGCCGACTCTCTGGCGATCGCCGAATACCTGGCCGAGCAGTTCCCGTCCGAACAGCTCTGGCCAGCCGACCTGTTCGCCCGTGCCCAGGCGCGATCGGCCTGCGCGCAGATGCACAGTGGCTTCTTCGCCATGCGCAATCACATGCCGTTCAACCTGAGCCACGACGCACCGCTCAGCCCGGTGCCGCCGGAAGTGAAGGTCGATATCGAACGCATGCTCGCGCTGTGGGCTGAATGCCGCGCTGCCGCCACGGAGCCTGGGCCGTATCTGTTTGGCCGGGTGAGCCTGGCCGATGCGTTCTTCGCCCCGATTGCCGTGCGCCTGCGGACTTACCAGGTGCAGTTGCCGGCGGTTGATCAAGCCTATGTTGAAACCGTCTACCAATGGCCCGCCTTCAAGGCGTGGCAAAAGGCTGGACTGGAGGAGTTGAATCCGTGAAACGCGTACACGTCGCGGCTGCCGTCATTCGGGACGACAGCGGCAAAATCCTCATCGCCCGCCGTGCCGACAATCAGCATCAGGGCGGCCTGTGGGAATTTCCCGGCGGCAAGGTCGAGGCTGACGAATCGGTCGAAAACGCTCTGGCTCGCGAGCTTCAGGAAGAGCTGGGCATTGTTGTTGACGCCGCGCGTCCGCTGATCAAGGTTCGCCACGATTACCCGGACAAGCAGGTGTTGCTGGATGTCTGGGAAGTGTCGAGCTTCAGCGGTGAACCGCATGGCGCCGAAGGCCAGCCATTGGCCTGGGCGACCGCCAAGGATCTGCTGAACTACGAGTTTCCGGCCGCCAATCAGCCGATCGTTGCCGCCGCGCGCCTGCCTGGCGAATACTTGATCACCCCGGAAGATCTGGAAGCCCCGGCCTTGCTGCGCGGCATTCAGAAGGCGATTGCCGGCGGGATCAAACTGATCCAGCTGCGCGCGCCGAACGGTTATGACCCGAAATACCGCGATCTGGCGGTGGATGCAGCCGGTCTGTGTGCCGGCAAGGCGCAGTTGATGATCAAGGGGCCGTTCGAATGGCTCGGCGATTTCCCGTCGGCCGGCTGGCATATCACCTCCGCGCAATTGCGCAAATACGCCGAAGCAGGGCGACCTTTGTCGGCGGAGCGCTGGTTGGCGGCTTCGTGCCACAACGCCGAAGAACTGGCACTGGCCGAGCAGATGGGCGTGGATTTCGTCACCCTGTCGCCGATTCAACCAACCTTGACCCACCCGGATGCGCAGCCATTGGGCTGGGAGCAGGCTTCGACGTTGATCGAGGGCTTCAGCAAGCCGGTGTTCTTGCTCGGCGGGGTCGGCCCGGCGGAGCGCGAGAAGGCCTGGAGTGTCGGGGCTCAGGGTGTGGCGGGGATTCGCGCGTTCTGGCCAGAAGCTTGATTATGTTGTGAGGCTGATGGCCTCTTCGCGAGCAAGCCCGCTCCCACCTTTGACTGCATTCCAACTGGATGAATGCAATCAACTGTGGGAGCGGGCTTGCTCGCGAAGGCGTCCTTACAGGCGCTATATATCTGAAGGCTTCGCCGCCGGTTGCCACAAAATCTCCGCAATCCCCTGCCGCCGCGCAATCAACCTTGCGGCCACAAACAACAGATCCGACAGCCGATTGATATACGCCAAACCAACCCCGGCCAACGGCTCGATCGCGTTCAAGTGCTGACAACGGCGCTCGGCACTGCGCGCCAGACTGCGGCACACATGGGCCTGGGCAATCAGCATCGAACCGCCGGGCAGAATGAAATTCTCCAGCGGCCCCAATTCCTCGTTCCACACATCAATCGCTGCTTCCAGACGCTCGATTTCTGCCGTGTTCAGCGCCTGATACTCCGGCATCGCCAGCTCACCGCCGAGATCAAACAAACGATGCTGACAAGGCGCGAGCACGTCGATCAGTTCATTCAATCCCGGGAATGCCTCACGTTCGGCGATCAACCCGGCCAGCAGCACACCGACCTGACTGTTCAGCGTATCGACTTCACCAATCGCTTCGATGCGCGGGTGATCCTTGGGCACGCGGCGGCCATCGCCCAGGCCGGTTTCGCCTGTGTCGCCGGTGCGGGTGTAGATCTTCGACAAGCGAAAGCCCATGGGTTACCTCGGTAGTTGATTGGTTTCGGCGGCGATGGCCGCCGGTTGGGTCAGTGGCAGGCGCAAGGTGAAGCAGGTGCCCTGGCCCGGCGCGGATTGCACTTCCATCTGCCCTTTGTGGTTGTTGGTGATGATGAAGTACGACACCGACAGCCCCAGCCCTGTGCCCTGGCCGATTTCCTTGGTGGTGAAGAACGGCTCGAAGGTGCGTTTGCGCACGTTCTCGCTCATGCCGATGCCGTTGTCCTCGACCTGAATCTCGGCCCATGGCGGATTGAGTCTGGTGCGCAGGATGATCCGTCCCGGCTCGCTGTCATCTTCGCGTTGATGAATGGCTTGTGCGGCGTTTTTCAGCAGGTTGAGCAGCACTTGTTCCAGTTCGTTGGCGGTGCCCGGCACCGGGCCGAGCGCCGGGTCGAACTGGCGGATGATCGCCTGGCCCTTGAAGTCGAAACCGATTGCCAGATCGAAGTCGTTACCGGCAATTTCCACCGCCTGATCGATCAACGCTGGCAGATCGCATGGGGCCATTTGCCTAGTGCTGCGGCGGCTGAAACTGAGCATGTGCGTGACGATTTTTGCCGCCCGCGCGCCGGCCTGCTGGATGCCGTCGAGCAGTTTCGGCACTTCGCGGCTTTGCAGGTAACGGTTGACCGTGTCCAGTTCGATGCCGAGCTGTTCAGCGGTTTCGAGGTTCTTCGGCAGATCTGCCGACAGCCGCCGCCGAATGTTCTGCACGTTGTGCAAAATCGCACCCAACGGGTTGTTGATCTCATGGGCCATACCAGCAGCGAGGCCGCCGACCGAGAGCATCTTCTCCGACTGCACCATCATTTCTTCCAGCGACAGGCGCTGGGTGATGTCGTCGATGCGGATCACCACACCGCGCCCGGCACCGCCCATCAGCGGGTAGAACGTCAGGGCGTAATGCTTGGGTTCGTCATCCTTGAACCAGGTCACCCGTTCGATTTTCGCCACCGTGTGCTCTTCCACGGTCTGCTTGAGTTGTGGCAGAAACGGCTTGAGCGGTTCGAAGGCGAGGAAGATCGGCTGGTTCAGCGCCTCATCCAGACGCGTGCCGGAGAGGGCGCTGGCCTCCTGGTTCCACTGGGTCACGTAGAGCTGCTCGTCGAGGGCGATCAGCGCCGAGGGCATGGAGTCGATGATGCTGTTGAGGTAGTTCTGGAAGCCGGTGAGCTTCTTCTCGATCTTGCTCCGCACCTGGACTTCCAGCTCCAGCTTGCGGTTGGTGTGACGGGTCTCTTCGGCCAGACCCTGCGCCTGATCGTAGGCGGCCTGCGAGTCATCGCGGGCGCGCTTGAGCTGCTGCTCGCGGGCTTCGATGCGCGAGAGCATGGTGTTGAACGCCTCGGCGAGGCTGCCGATTTCATCGTGGTTGCCGCGTGAGGCACGCAGGGCATAGTTTTCTTCACGGGTGACCTGACGCGACAGCTCTTCCAGTTCATGGATCGGCCGCGTGATCAGGCGTTTGATCTGTCGCGCAATCACCAGCCACAGCAGCACACTGAAAATCAGGATGCCGAGACTGGCAGTCAGGGTGCCGGTGTAGAACGCCATCGGCAGTTCGCTGCTGGCGACCAGCAGCAAGTGCCCAGGCGCGGTGCCGGGGCGGGGCAGGGTGATCAACTGGTTGCTGCGAAACTCGGTGAGTTGCCAGGCTTCGACGTGTCGATAACGTTCCGGCAGATTGAGCTTGTCGCCACGCTGCACCTGAGCGAGACGGTCACCCTTGCCGTCATACAGCGCTGCTGCGCGCAGCGGCGAATAACTGTCGAGCTCCTTGAGCAGGCGTTCGGCGCTTTGCGGCGACTCCAGGGCTTGCGCGACCAGGCTCGGGTTGGAGATCAGCCGGCCGATGGTCTGCAGAGCTTGCGGCGCCATGCTTTCCTGGGAGATGTAATAGGCGGCGCTGATAAAGGTCAGGTTGGCGACCAATAGCACAGTGGTCAATAACACCAGCAGGGCGGCCAGCAGTTTCTGGCCGACCGGCAGGTTTTCTAGGCGCTGGCGCAATGGCATCAGGTTTATCGCAACAAAGGAACAAGTGGCCAGCGTAGCCGCTGCTCAGTCGCTGGGCAATCCAAGGCTGCGCAGATGGCCGACCAGACGCTGCTGCAATTGAGTGAGGTGCGGCAGGTTGAGTTGATGACGGGTGGCGACTTTGCAGGCGTGGCCCAGCAGGTAGCTGATTTCGGTACGGCGGCGGTTGGCCACGTCCTGATACATCGACGAGTAATTGGCTGCTGTGGCGTGGATCACCCGCTCGACTTCCTGTTGCAGATTGAGCGCGGCTGCCGGTTGACCGCAACGCTCCAGCAATTCGGCCAGTTCCGCGCACAACGTGGCAACTTCGCATCGATGCTGTTCAAGCCCGCCGTTACGGCAATCGTGGAGCACGGTCAGCGGATTGATCGCGCAATTGAGTGCCAGCTTGCGCCACAGCCGGGTGAGGATGTCGGTGCTCCATTCGTGGGGAATGTTCGCCGCTTGCAGGTCGTCCAGCCAGATCGGTGCTACCGGATGCCCGGCATCGCCCAGCCAGGTGAAACCGTGGCCGGCGAACACAACGCGCCAGGCGCCGTCGCGGAACGCGCCTTCGGTGCTGGAAGCGCTGATGCAGCGTGCCTGCGGAACCACCGCTGCGACCGCGTCCTGACTGCCGAGGCCGTTCTGCAGGAGGATCAGCTCGGTATCTGCGCTCAGGCGCGGGGCGAGGCGGGCGACGGCGTTTTCGGCGTCATAGGCCTTGCAGGCGACCAGCAGGCGGCGGATCGGCTCCGGGTCGTCGGCCGTTTGCGCGGGGACGGCATAGGTAGTGGCTGCGCCGTGTTCGACCAGCGTCAGACCGCCGGCCGCCTGATAGCTGCGCAAGCGCTGGGCATCACGCACGATCAGCCGCACCGGCAGACCGGCCCGAGCCAGGCGCGTGGCCCACAGGGTGCCGAGGCTGCCGGCGCCGAGAATGTGCCAGGGGGTGGACATCAGTTTTTCACTCGGTAAGGTACTGGCATGCAAGGCTCGCCGTATCGGTGGGAAAAGACCCGTTATAATGAGCCGGATTTTAACCGCAAGCCAAGCGTGCTCCCTCCTGATCGAGCGCGCCTTTTTATTGGAGAGATTACATGCCGTCGTTCGACGTGGTATCCGAACTGGACAAACACGAGCTGACCAACGCGGTCGAGAACGCCGTGAAGGAACTCGATCGTCGTTATGACCTGAAAGGCAAAGGCAGCTTCGAGTTCAAGGAAAAGGATCTGACCGTCAATCTGACCGCTGAAGCCGGGTTCCAGCTGGAAGCGATGATCGAGATCCTGAAGCTGGCCCTGACCAAGCGCAAGATCGATGTGCAGTGCCTTGAAGTCAAAGACGCTTACGCCTCGGGCAAGCTGATGAAGCAGGACGCGATCCTCAAGGAAGGCATCGACAAGGAGCTGGCGAAGAAAATCGTCGCGCACATCAAGGACGCCAAGCTCAAGGTGCAGGCCGCCATTCAGGGCGAGCAGGTACGTGTGACCGGCAAAAAGCGCGATGACCTGCAGGAAGCCATCGCGGCCCTGCGCGCCAAGGAATTCGGCATGCCACTGCAGTTCAACAACTTCCGCGACTAAGTCCGGTCAGATGGCTGTGGGAGCGGGCTTGCTCGCGAAAGCGCTGTGTCAGGCAACTCATTGTTGAATGACACAACGCTTTCGCGAGCAAGCCCGCTCCCACTTTTTATATGTGTACAGCCCGGGTAGCCGGAAATCAGGAGATGGAAGATGGATTTGAATGCTGAGGTAGACAACCTGGTCAAGGCGTCCCAGGCGTGGATTCCGATGATCATGGAATACGGCAGCCGCGTGCTGCTGGCGGTGATTACCCTGGCGATCGGCTGGTGGTTGATCAACAAGGTCACGCAAAAACTCGGCGGTCTGCTGGCCCTGCGCAATGCCGACCTGGCGCTGCAAGGCTTTATCAGCAGCTTGGCGAACATCATCCTCAAGGTGCTGCTGATCGTCAGCGTCGCCTCGATGATCGGTGTGGAAACCACCTCGTTCGTGGCTGCGATTGGTGCGGCTGGTCTGGCGATCGGTCTGGCATTGCAGGGTAGCCTGGCGAACTTCGCCGGCGGCGTGCTGATTCTGCTGTTCCGTCCATTCCGAATCGGTGACTGGATCGAAGCGCAAGGTGTGGCGGGTACTGTCGACAGCATCCAGATTTTCCACACCGTGCTGCGTACCGGTGACAACAAGACCATCATCGTCCCGAACGGCAATCTGTCGAACGGCATCATCACCAACACCAACCGTCAGCCAACCCGCAAAGTGGTGTTTGACGTGGGTGTGGATTACGAAGCGGATCTGCAAAAGGCCCGTCAAGTGCTGCTGGATCTGGCCAAGGATGAGCGCGTGTTGCAGGACCCTGCGCCACAAGCGGTCATTTCGACGTTGGGTGACAGTTCGATCACTGTTTCTCTGCGTGTCTGGGTTAAAACTGCAGACTATTGGGATGTGATGTTCATGTTTAACGAACAGTCGCGTGATCGTTTAAAGACTGCCGGTATTGATATTCCGTTTCCGCAGCGGGTGATTCGAGTGGTTCAGGAAACAGCTACACAATGATAGGTTGCTAATTAAATGCCTGACGTGTTGGTCAGGCATTTATTACAAGTGACAGGCAATAAAAAAGGCCCATCCGAAGATGGGCCTTTTTGTTGTTGGTGTCGCGTCCTGAATAAGGTTTACACCTTCTGACCAATCTTCAGGAGGATTCAATGGATACCGGAAAAAGGCGGAGCCAGCGCGATTACACGCTAGCTTTTAAATTGTCAGTCGTAGATCAAGTCGAAAAAGGCGAGTTGAGTTATAAAGAGGCTCAACGGCGCTTTGGCATTCAAGGCCGGTCCACGGTACTGGTTTGGTTACGCAAGCATGGCCGACAGGACTGGAGCCAAGGCGCCTCAATCCGAGCGCTGCGGAGCAGGCCGATGACCGACCCCAACCTACCGCTGACACCCGAACAGCGGATCAAAGAGCTTGAAGAACAGTTGGCGCTGAGCAATCAGAAGGCCCAGTTCTTTGAAGCTGTCGTGAACGTCTTGAAAAATGATTACGGTGTGTCCATCGTAAAAAAGCGACCCGGCAAGTCCTCTCGCAAGGGCAAATCCAAGACCTGAGCATTACCAGGGCTTGCCTGTTTATGGGCATTTCGCGCCAAGCGTATTACAAGCGCAACCGAGCCTTTGACGCGAGAGTTTGCCAAGACCAGCAGGTAGTGGAATTCGTTCTGGAAAAGCGTCGGCGCCAGCCGAGGCTTGGGACGCGCAAACTGCACCACCTGATGCTAATTGAAGCCGCAACAGCGCTACGTGTCGGTCGAGACCGCCTGTTTTCCATCTTGCGAGAGGCGCGAGAGCTGGTTCCTCGCAAACGTGCTTATCATAAAACCACGCATAGCCATCATCGCTTCCGCCGTCACCCCAACCTACTCAAAGCTGGCCCGGAACAAGTTGTAGCCAGCAGACCTGAGCAGGTTTGGGTCGCAGACATTACCTATCTCCCAACGCGGGAAAGTGTCGCTTACGTTAGCCTGATAACAGACGCGTACTCACGCAAAATCGTGGGTCATCATGTGCACAGCAGCCTGCATACGGAGTCGGTGGTCAGGGCGCTGCAGAAGGCTGTTAGTCAGCGAAAATCCAATCAACCGCTCATTCATCATTCAGATCGCGGAGCCCAGTATTGCTCTGATTTATACCAACGGATGCATACCCGGCATGGAATCAGGTGCTCAATGACTGACGGTTATGATTGCTATCAGAACGCTATGGCGGAGAGGGTAAATGGGATTTTGAAGACTGAGTTTTTGCTACATCGCCCCAAAGACCTGGCGGATGCAGTGAAAATGGTGGATGAATCGGTGCAAATCTACAACCGGGAGCGGCCGCACTTATCCCTGAAATACAAAACGCCCGATGCGGTGCATCGGGCGTTTTGAGACTGAAACAGGTGTAAACCTATTTCAGGACTAGACATGGAGCAAACTAAACGTAGTCGATTACAAGATCGACAGCGGGTAGTCGACGATCAGGCGGAACTCGTTGACATCGCCTTCAGCCTGGTCGGTGTTGCCACGGTGGAATGCTTGACGAACACGGAAGGACAGGTCTTTGGCTGGGCCGGACTGAACTACGTACTTGGCTTCCAGGTTGGTTTCGTGATGCTTGCCATCTTCGCCGTAACCGTACGAACGGTAAGGGCTGTCAGCAGCCATTTTATCGCCGTCGATGTCCCAGCCTTTCACGTAACGGGCCATGAAGCTCAGGCCTGGAACTCCGTACTCGGCCATTTTCAGGTCATAACGAATCTGTGCAGATTTTTCGTTCGGACCGTTGAAGTCGGAGTACTGGATGGAGTTGGCCAGGAAGATCGAGTCGCCACCACGGTTGTTGTCACCCACGCCGACGTAGTCGAACGGCGTATCACCATTGACCTTCTGGAAGGCCAGAGTCACGGTGTGTGCTTTCAGGAACGAGAGCGCAGTTGCAAGGGAGAACGTGGTGTTGCTGATGTCACCGGCTTTGGAATCGCCAGTGTCAGTGGTGCGATAGATGTTGAAATCGGTGTTGAGCGAAGTGTCACCACTGATCGGGGTGGTGAGGTTCACGTTGCTGTAGTACTGATTCCAGATGTCCTTGAACTTCGAACCGTACAGCGAGACGCTCAGGTTGTCGGTGATGCCGTATTTACCACCGGCGAAGTCCATGGTTTTGCCAGTGACAGGGTCATCGGAGGTACTGGAGTACTGCGAATGCAGTTCACCGCTGCTGTTCATCTCGTCCTGGCTGGAGGCCGAGTAGAAGTGGCCTGCTTCCAGATCCAGATTCTGGATTTCGCTGCTCTGCAGTTGGAAACCGGTAGCAGTCTGAGGAATCAGACGGGAGCCGCCGACGGCGAAGACTGGAGCGGTGCTTGGCTGGAACTCACCGAATTTCAGCTCGGTCTTGGAGATGCGGGCCTTGATCGCTGCGCCTGCTTTACCAAGGGAGTCGTGTGCATGGCCTTGGGAGTCCAGGCTGGTGTTGCCCGAACCAGTGGTGCCGTCGCCGCCATCCAGTTTGATGCCCAGGTAACCGAATGCATCAACACCCACACCCACGGTGCCTTGGGTGTAGCCGGAGCTGAAGTTGCTCAGGAAACCCTGGGTCCAGTCTTTCTGGTCATTGGAGGTGGTGTTCTTCTTGTCGCGGTTGAAGTAATAGTTGCGCAGCAACACATCAAACTTCGCGTCTTCAACAAAACCTTTCGCTTCGGCTTGGTCACTAACGAAAGGTGCGGCCGTAGCCACTTGAGTACTGGCGGCTGCAGCAACTGCCAGTGCGATCATGCTCCACTTCATCACGCGCATCGTGATTTGCTCCTTTGGTTTTAGAAGAGTACTGCCGTCCCACCTGTTTTATTATCTGGGCGGCTCTTTCTTTTTGTGTCGGCGCAAACTTATATCACGCCGACAATGTTGGCGATACTTGCACATACAACCTTTCGTGTTCTTTACGACGACGTCGCAAACAGCTGGGTTGATGTCGCAAATTCACAGTACCCATGCAGCCGGGCTGACAACTTTATCGCTGTTTCTGGGCCTTTTTGCATCGGTAAAAAAGAGTCCCTGGCAAAACACTTGAATCTCCATTGGGGCAACCCTGCCACCGTGTTTGGTTGGTCTCAAGCTGCCACTTCCGGTGGTGCGCTTATAGACCATGTGTGTCTCAATGCAACAAGCGTGCACAAAGTGCAGGGTTGCTACGTTTATTTTTCTGAACACCTGTCTGTAGCCGTAAAAACCGCATAAAAGCAGGGGTTCATGCCCTTTTGTATCAGGGGCTTGACGCACACCTTTGCATCGTGTTGTCACGTTCGCGCAGGGGCGTGACAAGCAAAAACGTTACCGGTTCACCCCGTCAGTGAGTATTTGGCGGATGCCCGACGCACTGAGCGTAGACGCACTGTGCGGTTTTGGTGCAAAAAATTTACAGGCTGTACCGCATTCATACAGCTGCGGTGCGTCTGCTGTCAGGTGATTCAGGCTGTTCGGGTATTTGCTCGGGTTCGAAGCCGGCCCTGGCACCGCAATGGTGCGCAATCGTTTTAAATGTCTCTTGTCGGGGCTGTGGTGGCCTGACCCGGTACCGCATCGTGAAGCCCGACGCATTCGCAGGTATGCTGCCTGCCTGTCGCTTGGTGCGTTATCCGTCGGGATGGCCGCTAAGCTGAATTGTGTAGATCAGCCGGGAGTGCACGCAGTGTTTGCTTTAGATTCAAGACTTCAACAGGACACCCTGCCCATCGGTGACTTTCCGCTCTGCCGGCTGCTGCTGTCCAACGATGCCAATTACCCGTGGTTCATCCTGGTACCGCGCCGCGACGATATCAGCGAGTTGTTTCAATTGGATGTCGCCGACCAGCAGCAGTTGTGGCAGGAAACCACGGCGCTGGCCGAGTTGCTCAAGGATCTGTTCGACGCTGACAAAATGAACGTCGCGACACTGGGCAACGTTGTCAGCCAGTTGCATATGCATGTGATCGTGCGCAAGCGTGACGACGCGGCATGGCCGGCGCCGGTCTGGGGCAAACACCCGGCCAGACCCTACAGCGCCGAGCAGGTAACGGCCATTCGTGAGCGGCTGCGTGTGGTGCTGACCGAACACTTCACGTTTCTGGAGGGTTGAACCATGAACCTTGAAGAACGCGTTACCGATCTGGAAAGCCGCCTGGCTTTTCAGGATGACACCATTCAGGCGCTGAACGACGAGTTGGTGGCGCAGCAGCGGGTGATCGAGCGCCTGCAGTTGCAAATGGCAGCGCTGCTCAAGCGTCAGGAAGAGATGGTCGGGCAGTTCGATTCGTTCGAGGAAGAGGCGCCACCACCGCATTACTGATGCCACACGTTTATGCAGGCGTAAAAAAACCGCGAGCAGCCTGGCTGCTCGCGGTTTTTTATTGCCTTGGATCAGCGACGCGGCAGGGCGGCGATCACGTCCTCGGCTTGCAGGCCTTTGTCCCGGTTCATCACCGAGAACTCCACGCGCTGGCCTTCGACCAGTACGCGGTGGCCTTCGCCACGGATTGCACGAAAGTGCACGAAAATATCATCGCCGGAATCCCGGGAGATGAAGCCGAAGCCTTTGGACGTGTTGAACCACTTGACGGTACCGGTATCGCGGTTGCTCATGTCATAGGTAGTCGGTGCGGCGGCCGGTGAAGACTTGTAGAAGCTGATGGCCAGATGCAGGACCACGGCAACCAGGGCAATCACCAGGCTGAACAGCACAGCCGGTTGACCGGCGATGACAGGCATCGGTGCGATCAGGGTCAGGGTTTGCAGGACGACAGTCAGCACGAGAAGAGCGCTGACCAGATTTTGCAGATGCTGGCGCGGGCCTTTGTTCCAGTAAGGAATCACTGGAGCGATGACCAGGTTCAGCAGGCCGAAAAAGGCCAGGTAAAGTGCATCGGGTTGTTGCAGGTAAGGAACGGCTTCGGATTTCAAGCTAGGTATGAACGACAGCAGCAAAGCCGCTGCGCCCATTAGCAGGTGGACGATTTTCAACATTTTGATTGGCTCACGTTATGACGGCTCACAAGGAAGAGCTGAAGGCGCACGGTTCGCTTCGGAAACAATAAAGAGGCGTTGGACACGTGCCCGGCATCAGCCTATGCGCGAAACCCCGAAAAATGGGGCGTAGCGACACACTGCCTATTTAACAGCAAAGCCTGCAGCTACTCAAATTACCCCGGCCAGCGGCACGTGCCCGGTCGATTTGTCGCATGGCAAGTGAAGATTGTCGGCTGCGAGGTGGCGGCTGCCTTGCTAGAGTGGATCTGCACCTGTTGGATGAATTCAATCGCCTTAGGGGGTAAACATGGCAATCGATATCGGTATCAGTGAAGAAGACCGCAAGTCCATCGTCGAGGGGCTGTCGCGGCTGCTGTCGGACACCTACGTGCTGTATCTGAAAACCCATAACTTCCACTGGAACGTCACAGGCCCGATGTTCAGGACCCTGCATCTGATGTTCGAAGAGCAATACAACGAGCTGGCGCTGGCGGTGGATCTGATCGCCGAGCGTATCCGCGCTCTGGGTTTTCCTGCGCCGGGTGCCTACGCGACTTACGCGCGTCTCTCCTCTATTAAAGAAGAAGTCGGGGTGCCAAGTGCCGAGGACATGATCAAGCAGTTGGTCGACGGCCAGGAAGCGGTCACTCGCACCGCGCGCGGCATCTTCCCGCTGTTGGACAAGGTCAGTGACGAGCCGACGGCCGACTTGTTGACCCAGCGTATGCAAGTGCATGAGAAGACTGCGTGGATGCTGCGCGCGTTGCTCGAGGCCTGATAATGCGGTGCGCGGACGTCCGCAGGTGTGGATGTCCGCGTGCTGTTGCAAATCTTACTGAACATGTCGGCTTATCCTACGTTGCTGGGCAACTAGTCATCTGGCGCTGACTTTGCGTCTGCGTTTTTATGAAGGCACAGGATGTTGTCTTTATAAAAGCAGCGATGACAAAGGAGTGTCAGCGATATGGTAGAGGGAGACAGGCGATGCGAGCGTCTCGGTTCGCAACGGGAAATGAAGGTCGATCCGTTCGTCAGCGATTTCGATTTTGAGCTGATCCGGCCGCTGGCCAAGTCAGTGCGTTTGAACGGCTTTGCCACTTGCTTGAGGCTCGAGCAGGTTTACTGGAACATTCTTGGTGACATGGCCGGGCACAACGGCTGTTCGGTCAGCACGCTGCTGTCACATGTGGACCGCGAAGTGCACCTGCGCCACGGCGGGGTGAAAAACTTCAGTGGTCTGGTACGGGTGGTGTGCGTGATGAATGGCCTGCGCGATACCCCGGCGGCCGTCATGCCCTGAACGGGCAATACTTGAAATGACGTGGCGGGCTGTGCAGTCTTACGGCTGCACAGCCCGCATTTAATGGATATAATCCCGCTCTTTCGCCGCAAAGCCCTGCGCGCGGTGGCAATCTGATCGCCGAGACACCCCCATGCCGATGTACGATTATCAATGTGCTTCCTGTGGTCATCAGTTGGAAGCCATTCAAAAGATCAGCGAGGCACCGCTGGTCGACTGCCCTGCCTGTCAGGCGCCAGAGCTCAAGAAACAGCTGTCAATGCCGGGTTTTCGCCTCAGCGGCAGCGGTTGGTACGAAACCGATTTCAAGACCGGAGCCAAGAAGAATCTGGCCGGTGGCGACAAATCTGACTAGGGTTCAAACCCAGGTCGAACGACACGCGTGAGATTCCGCAGTGCTTGAGTGCGACGGGATCTCCACCGAATTTCGAATTACGAGAAGCGAAACCACTACCATGATGCGCAGCCATTATTGCGGCCAATTGAACGAAAGCCTGGAAGGCCAGGAAATTACCCTTTGCGGATGGGTTCACCGTCGTCGCGACCACGGCGGGGTGATTTTCCTCGATATCCGTGATCGTGATGGTCTGGCGCAGGTGGTGTTCGATCCGGATCGCGCCGAGAGCTTCGCCGCCGCCGATCGCGTGCGCAGCGAATACGTGGTGAAGATCACCGGCAAGGTGCGTCTGCGTCCGGCCGGTGCGACCAACGCCAACATGGCGTCGGGCATGATCGAAGTGCTGGGCTACGAGCTGGAAGTGCTGAACGAGTCGGAAACCCCGCCGTTCCCGCTCAACGAATACTCCGACGTCGGCGAAGAAACCCGCCTGCGCTATCGCTTCCTGGACCTGCGTCGTCCGGAAATGGCCGAGAAGCTGCGTCTGCGTTCGCGCATGACCACCAGCATCCGTCGTTTCCTCGACGAGAACGGCTTCCTCGACGTGGAAACACCGATTCTGACCCGCGCTACCCCGGAAGGCGCCCGCGACTACCTGGTGCCGAGCCGTACTCACGCCGGTTCGTTCTTCGCGCTGCCGCAATCGCCTCAGCTGTTCAAGCAACTGCTGATGGTTGCCGGTTTCGACCGTTACTACCAGATCGCCAAATGCTTCCGCGACGAAGACCTGCGTGCCGACCGTCAGCCTGAGTTCACTCAGATCGACATCGAGACCAGCTTCCTCGACGAAAAAGACATCATGGGCCTGACCGAAGGCATGATCCGCAACCTGTTCAAGGAAGTGCTGGATCTGGAATTCGGTGAATTCCCGCACATGACCTTTGAAGAAGCCATGCGTCGTTACGGTTCCGACAAGCCGGACCTGCGTAACCCGCTGGAACTGGTCGACGTTGCCGATCAACTCAAAGAAGTTGAATTCAAGGTGTTCAGCGGCCCGGCCAACGATCCGAAGTGCCGTATCGCTGCACTGCGCGTTCCTGGCGGGGCTAGCATGCCGCGCAAGCAGATCGACGACTACACCAAGTTCGTCGGCATCTACGGTGCCAAGGGCCTGGCGTACATCAAGGTCAACGAGCGCGCTGCCGGTGTTGAAGGTCTGCAATCGCCGATCGTGAAAAACATCCCTGAAGCCAACCTGAACGTGATCCTTGATCGCGTCGGCGCGGTTGACGGCGACATCGTGTTCTTCGGTGCCGACAAGGCCAAGATCGTCAGCGAAGCCCTGGGTGCGCTGCGTATCAAACTCGGCCACGACCTCGACCTGCTGACCTGCAAGTGGGCGCCAATGTGGGTCGTCGACTTCCCGATGTTCGAAGAGAACGACGACGGCAGCTTCTCGGCGCTGCACCACCCGTTCACCGCACCGAAGTGCTCCCCTGAAGAGCTGGAAGCCAATCCGGCCGGCGCTCTGTCCCGCGCCTACGACATGGTGCTGAACGGCACCGAGCTGGGTGGCGGTTCGATCCGTATCCACCGCAAGGAAATGCAGCAAGCGGTGTTCCGCCTGCTGGGTATCAATGAAGCGGAACAGGAAGAGAAGTTCGGCTTCCTGCTCGACGCGCTGAAGTACGGTGCACCGCCGCACGGTGGTCTGGCCTTCGGTCTGGATCGTCTGGTGATGCTGATGACCGGCGCCCAGTCGATCCGTGAAGTGATCGCTTTCCCGAAAACCCAGAGTGCTGCGGACGTCATGACGCAAGCGCCGGGTGTGGTGGATGCCAAGGCACTGCGCGAGCTGCACATTCGTTTGCGCGAAACGCCAAAGGCTGAGTAAGACGGGCCTGAAGGCGCATCTTCGGATGCGCCTTTTTTCTTTCTATAGAGAGCAGGTCGAGATTTTTTTGTTTGCTGGTAACTGCGCGAGCAGGGCGGGCAACGTTTCAAAGAGAATTCGGAGCGAGTTATGGCAGGTCATTCCAAGTGGGCGAACATCAAGCACCGCAAAGAACGTCAGGATGCCAAGAGAGGCAAGATCTTCACCAAGTGGATCCGTGAGCTGACCGTTGCGGCCCGTCAGGGCGGCGGTGATCCGGGTTCCAACCCGCGTCTGCGTCTGGCCCTGGACAAGGCCCTTGGCGCGAACATGAGCCGCGACATCATCGACCGCGCCGTGGCCCGTGGTGCCGGTGCGACCGAAGCGGACAACGTTGAAGAGCTGACGTATGAGGGTTACGGCCCGGGCGGCGTGGCGGTGATGGTCGAGTGCATGACCGACAATCGCAACCGTACCGCAGCGGCCGTGCGCCATGCATTCAGCAAGTGCGGCGGCAACCTTGGCACCGACGGCTCGGTCGCCTATTTGTTCGAGCGCAAAGGGCAGATCAGCTTCGCCCCGGGCGTTGACGAAGACGCCCTGACCGAAGCGGCGCTGGAAGCCGATGCCGACGACGTGGTCAGCCATGAAGACGGCTCGATCGACGTGTTCACCTCGTTCACCAGCTTCTATGCGGTGCGTAACGCGCTGGAAGCAGCGGGTTTCAAGGGCGACGATGCGGAAATCGTCATGCAGCCGACCACCAGCGCCGAGCTGGATCTGGAAGGCGCGGAGAAGGTGCTCAAGCTGATTGATATGCTCGAGGATCTGGATGACGTGCAGAACGTCTACTCCAACGCGGACATTCCGGAAGACGTGGCCGCTCAGCTCGGTTAAGAGCGACTAGGCTTCAATGTGGGAGCGGGCTTGCTCGCGAAGGCGGCGTATCAGCAAGCATCAATGCTGAATGACACACCGCCTTCGCGAGCAAGCCCGCTCCCACATTGGTTATTCGCTGTTTTGAATTTCTTGTTTTTACCGACTCCGCAGGCGTTATGACTTTAATTCTGGGTATCGACCCCGGCTCGCGCATCACCGGTTACGGGATTGTTCGCGATACCGGACGCGGCGGCTGCATTTATGTGGCCTCGGGCTGCATCCGTACCGGCGCCGGTGAGCTGCATGAGCGGCTGCAGATCGTTTATCGCGGTGTGCGTGAAATCATTCAGACCTATGGCCCGGTGACCATGGGCATCGAAAAAGTGTTCATGGCGAAAAACGCCGACTCGGCCCTCAAGCTTGGGCAGGCTCGCGGCGCGGCGATTGTGGCTGGTGCCGAGGAAAGCCTGGAGATTGCCGAATACACCGCTACCCAGGTCAAGCAAGCCGTGGTCGGCACCGGCGCCGCCAATAAAGAACAGGTGCAGATGATGGTCATGCACATGCTCAAGCTGACCAGCAAACCGCAGATCGATGCCTCGGATGCCCTGGCCATTGCCATTTGTCACGCGCACACCCGTTCCAGTCTGCTGCCGCATGGCCTGGGTACCGCACGCAGTCGTGGCGGGCGCCTGCGTCTCTGATAGCATCAGCAATCATTTTTGCGGATTGCGGATTTCGCGCCTGGGTCGTCGGCCCGATTCCCGCCTTCCATCTGTCGCCAGCCCACGGCTGGCCAACGCTCAAGGATCTGAAACGTGATTGGACGCTTGCGCGGCACCCTGGCTGAGAAACAGCCGCCGCACCTGATTCTGGATGTAAACGGCCTCGGGTATGAGCTGGAAGTGCCCATGACCACCCTTTATCGTCTGCCGTCGGTCGGTGAACCGCTGACGCTGCACACCCATTTGGTCGTACGCGAAGACGCGCAGTTACTCTATGGTTTCGCCGGCAAGCGTGAGCGAGACTTTTTTCGCGAGTTGATCCGTCTCAATGGTGTCGGGCCAAAACTGGCCTTGGCCTTGATGTCGAGCCTGGAAGTCGATGAACTGATTCGCTGCGTGCAATCCCAGGACACCTCGGCGCTGACCAAGGTCCCGGGGGTCGGCAAGAAAACCGCTGAGCGCCTGCTGGTTGAACTCAAGGATCGCTTCAAGGCCTGGGAAACCTCGCCGGCCATGTTCGCTCTGGTGCCGAACCAGCCGGACGGCCCGGCGCCGGTCAACACCGCTGAAAACGATGCGGTCAGTGCGCTGATTTCCCTGGGCTACAAGCCGCAGGAAGCGAGCAAGGCGATTACCGCCATCAAGGACAAGAATTTGAGCAGTGAAGACCTGATTCGCCGCGCCCTGAAGGGAATGATTTAAGTGATTGAAGCTGATCGTCTGATCGCCGCCGCGCACAGCCCGCGCGAGCGCGAAGAAGTCCAGGATCGGGCCATTCGCCCGGTCAGTCTGGCCGACTATATTGGTCAGCCGACCGTGCGCGAGCAGATGGAACTGTTCATCCAGGCGGCGCGTGGCCGCAGTGAATCCCTCGACCACACGCTGATCTTCGGCCCGCCGGGTCTGGGTAAAACGACGCTGGCCAACATCATTGCCCAGGAAATGGGTGTGTCGATCAAGAGCACGTCGGGCCCGGTGCTTGAGCGTCCGGGAGATCTGGCGGCACTGCTGACCAATCTGGAACCGCACGACGTGTTGTTCATCGACGAAATCCATCGTCTGTCGCCTATCGTTGAAGAAGTGCTGTATCCGGCGATGGAAGATTTCCAGCTCGACATCATGATCGGCGAAGGGCCGGCGGCGCGCTCGATCAAGCTTGATCTGCCACCGTTCACCCTCGTTGGCGCCACCACGCGTGCCGGCATGCTGACCAACCCGTTGCGTGACCGCTTCGGTATCGTCCAGCGTCTTGAGTTCTACAGCACGGCGGACCTGGCGACGATCGTCAGTCGGTCGGCGGCGATTCTCGGTCTGCCGCTGGATCCGGAGGGCTCTTTCGAAATCGCTCGTCGCGCTCGCGGTACACCGCGGATCGCCAACCGCCTGCTGCGGCGGGTGCGCGATTTTGCCGAAGTCCGCGCTAAAGGCCATATCACCAAGTCGGTGGCCGATCTGGCGTTGAATCTGCTGGATGTCGATGAACACGGCTTCGATCATCAGGACCGGCGCTTGCTGCTGACCATGATCGAGAAGTTCGATGGCGGCCCGGTGGGTATCGACAGTCTGGCAGCGGCGATCAGTGAGGAGCGCCACACCATCGAAGACGTGCTGGAGCCGTACCTGATTCAACAGGGTTACATCATGCGCACGCCACGGGGCAGGGTGGTGACGCGGCATGCGTACCTGCATTTCGGTTTAAACATTCCGTCACGAATGGGTGAAATGCCCGTGGCAGACGAGTTTCTCGATGCCGTGGACGATTGATACACATTTTTTGGCGATTTATTCAGCGTTTGTACTGTCACAGGACGGTACTTTTGCGGTAAAGCCTTAAACACTGAAAAAACAGTTGCCTGGCCGGATTGGCAACCCGAGGAGTAAGCACTAGAGTATGCGCGCGCAAAACGGGCTTGAGCCGTTCGCACATCGTTGTCGCGTTTATTACGAGGACACCGATGCGGGCGGCATCGTGTATTACGTTAATTACCTCAAGTTTATGGAACGGGCTCGAACCGAGCGGCTCCGGACGCTGGGCTTTGCCCAGTCGGAACTGGCCGGGGAGGACCTGTTGTTTGTCGTGCATTCCAGCGAAGCGCGTTACCACGCGCCGGCGCGACTGGACGACGAACTGCTGGTAAGCGCTGATGTAATCGAATTGAACCGTGCCAGCCTGCGCTTCAAACAGCAGGTCAGGCGGGCCACGGATAATGTGCTGCTCTGTGAAGGGCAGTTTCTGGTGGCCTGCGTGCGCACCGACAGTTTGAAACCCCGGGCCATGCCCGAATCCTTGCGTGCGGCCTTTGCCGACGCGGGCGGCACGGGTACACACTCAAAGCAGGAGATAAAGCGTGGAAGCTAACGTCGTCGACCATTCCTCCATGTGGAGCCTGGTCAGCAATGCCAGCATCGTGGTGCAGTTGGTAATGTTGACTCTGGTGGCCGCATCGGTGACCTCATGGATCATGATCTTTCAGCGCAGCAATCTGCTGCGTGCCGGTCGACGCGCCCTGGAGAGCTTCGAAGAGCGCTTCTGGTCGGGTATCGATCTGTCCAAGCTGTACCGTCAGGCGGGCAGCAACCCGGATCCGGATTCGGGCGTGGAGCAGATCTTCCGTGCCGGTTTCAAGGAGTTCTCCCGTCTGCGTCAGCAGCCAGGCGTCGACCCTGAAGCAGTGATGGAAGGTGTGGCCCGCGCCATGCGCGTTGCCATCTCCCGTGAGGAAGAGAAGCTGGAGCAGAGCCTGCCGTTTCTCGCTACCGTTGGTTCGGTCAGCCCGTACATCGGTCTGTTCGGTACCGTGTGGGGCATCATGAACTCCTTCCGCGGTCTGGCCAGCGCCCAGCAGGCGACCCTGGCCACCGTGGCCCCGGGTATCGCCGAAGCCCTGATCGCCACCGCGATCGGCCTGTTCGCCGCGATCCCGGCCGTTATCGCTTACAACCGTTTCTCTGCCCGCAGCGAAACCTTGCTGAGCCGCTACTACACCTTCGCCGATGAGTTCCAGGCGATCCTGCACCGCAAAGTGCACACCAGCGAAGAATAAGCAGGTATTTCCCGATGGCTTTAATCGCTCGAGCCCGAAACAAGCGCAAGCCGGTCGCCGAGATGAACGTGGTGCCATACATCGACGTGATGCTGGTGCTGCTGGTTATCTTCATGGTGACCGCGCCGATGCTCAATCAGGGCGTGAAAGTGGATCTGCCCAAGGTTTCCAGCGAAGCCTTGCCGCAGGACAACAACACTCAGGTGCTGACCATTTCGATCAAGGCTGACAAGACCTACTACTGGAACCTTGGCAGCGAAGTCGATACTGAAAAGCAGCAGGACAGGGCAATGACGCTGCCGCAGATGACTGACGCGGTGACCAAGATCATTCGCGCCGGCACCGAAGGCGGCAAGCGTACCCAGGTCTTTATTCGTGGCGACAAGTCGGTCGACTACGGCGCCGTGATGGGTGCCATGGGCGGGTTGCAGAAAGCCGGGGTCGGTAATGTTGGTTTGATTACCGAGGCCCCCTGATGCAGCAACAGCGAGAGCCGTCCGCCTCGGAAAGCTACTTCTGGCCCAGTGTTCTGGCGATTGTCCTGCACGTGCTGGTGTTCGGCATGCTGTTCGTCAGTTTCGCCTTCACACCCGAGTTGCCGCCGGCCAAGCCGATTGTCCAGGCGACCCTGTACCAGCTGAAATCGAAAAGTCAGGCAACCACCCAGACCAATCAGAAGATTGCGGGTGAGGCGAAGAAATCCGCCGCGCGCCAGACCGAAGTCGAGCAGATGGAACAGAAAAAGGTCGAGCAGGAAGCGGTGAAGGCTGCGGAACAAAAGAAAGAAGAAGCGGCTCAAAAGGCCGAGGAAGCCAAGAAGGCCGACGAGGCGAAGAAAGCGGACGAGGCGAAAAAGGCTGATGAAGCCAAGAAAGCCGACGATGCGAAGAAAGCCGAGGCCAAGAAGGCTGAAGAGAAACAATTGGCTGATATAGCCAAGAAGAAAGCCGAAGAAGAAGCCAAGAAGGCGGCTGAAGAAGAGGCCAAGAAAGCGGCTGCTGAAGAAGCCAAGAAGAAGATCGTCGAAGACGCGAAGAAGAAAGCCGCCGAAGACGCCAAGAAAAAAGCTGAAGCTGAAGAGGCGAAGAAGAAAGTCGCCGACGAAGCGAAGAAGAAAGCTGCTGCCGATGCTGCGAAGAAGAAATCGCAGGAAGCGGCACGTAAATCCGCTGAAGAGAAAAAGGCTCAGGCCCTGGCAGATTTGCTTTCCGACACGCCACAGCGTGAGCAGGCCTTGGCCGATGAGCAGGGTGACGAAGTCGCGGGCAGTTTCGATGACCTGATTCGTGCGCGAGCAGCGGAAGGTTGGGCACGTCCACCTTCAGCACGTAAAGGCATGACGGTCGTGCTGCAAATCGGCATGTTGCCGGACGGTACGGTGACTTCGGTCAGCGTGGCCAAGTCCAGTGGCGATGGTCCGTTCGATGCGTCGGCAGTCGCGGCAGTGAAGAATATTGGACGTTTGACAGAAATGCAGGGAATGAAGCCGAGCGATTTCGCTCCGTATCGTTCATTCAAGATGACATTCACACCTGAGGATCTAGCCTTGTGAGAAACCTTCTTCGAGGAATGCTGGTCGTGATCTGCTGCATGGCAGGGATCGCGATGGCTGATGAAAAGAACATTCTGGTCACCAGCGGCAGCGATCGGGCCACCCCGATCGCCGTCGTACCGTTCGGCATGCAGGGCGGTGCCGTGCTGCCGGACGACATGGCTGAAATCATTGGTAACGATTTGCGGAACTCGGGCTACTACTCGCCGATTCCAAAGCAAAACATGATCAGCCAGCCAAGCCAGCCGAGCGAAATCATCTTCCGTGACTGGAAGGCGGTGGGTGCTCAATACATGATGGTCGGCAGCATTGCTCCAGCGGGCGGTCGTCTGCAGGTGCAGTGGGCACTGTTCAACGTGGCCACCGAGCAGAAAGTGGCTGACGGCAGTGTTTCCGGTACCACCGAGCAACTGCGTGACATGGCGCACTTCATCTCTGACCAGTCGTTCGAAAAACTCACCGGTATCAAGGGTGCGTTTTCGACCCGTCTGCTGTACGTGACAGCCGAGCGTTTCTCCGAGAAGAACACTCGCTACACCCTGCAGCGTTCGGACTACGACGGTGCCCGTGCCGTGACTCTGCTGCAATCGCGCGAGCCGATCCTGTCGCCGCGTTTCGCACCGGATGGCAAGCGCATCGCCTACGTGTCGTTCGAGCAGAAGCGTCCACGGATCTTCATGCAGAACATCGACACCGGTCGCCGTGAGCAGATCACCAACTTCGAAGGCCTGAATGGCGCGCCAGCCTGGTCGCCGGATGGCAATCGCCTGGCTTTCGTACTGTCGAAAGACGGCAACCCGGACATCTATGTGATGAACCTGGGTTCGCGTCAGATCACTCGTGTGACTGCAGGTCCTGGCATCAACACCGAACCGTACTGGGGCAAGGATGGTTCGACCATCTACTTCACCTCGGACCGTGGCGGCAAGCCGCAGATCTACAAAACCAGCGCCAGCGGCGGTGGTGCCGAGCGTGTGACCTTCATTGGCAACTACAACGCCAACCCGAAGCTTTCGGCTGATGAAAAGACGCTGGTGATGATCCATCGTCAGGACGGATTCACCAATTTCAAGGTGGCGGCCCAGGATTTGCAGCGAGGTAGTGTAAAGATCCTCACTGATAGCACTCTGGACGAGTCACCTACTGTTGCGCCCAACGGCACCATGGTAATCTACGCCACCCGCCAGCAGGGCCGGGGAGTCTTGATGCTCGTGTCCATTAATGGACGCGTGAGGCTCCCGCTTCCTACCGCACAAGGCGAAGTCAGAGAACCGTCCTGGTCCCCTTACCTGAACTGACGCGGCGCTTTACGTTTTACTTAACACACTGGGGTTCATTAGGAGTTTCACGATGGAAATGCTGAAGTTTGGTAAATTTGCTGCGCTGGCTCTGGCCATGGCTGTAGCTGTAGGTTGCTCGTCCAAAGGCGGCGACAACGCCGGTGAAGGCGCTGTTGATCCAAACGCTGGTTACGGCGCAAACACTGGTGCCGTTGACGGTTCCCTGAGCGAAGAAGCTGCTCTGCGCGCAATCACCACCTTCTACTTCGAATACGACAGCTCGGACCTGAAGCCAGAAGCCATGCGCGCTCTGGACGTTCACGCCAAAGACCTGAAAGCAAACGGCGCTCGCGTTGTTCTGGAAGGCAACACCGACGAGCGTGGTACTCGTGAGTACAACATGGCACTGGGCGAGCGTCGTGCGAAAGCCGTTCAGCGCTACCTGGTACTGCAAGGTGTTTCCCCAGCTCAGCTGGAACTGGTTTCCTACGGCGAAGAGCGTCCAGTTGCTACCGGCAACGACGAGCAGTCCTGGGCTCAAAACCGTCGCGTCGAACTGCGTAAGTAATTCGATATGCGAACGTGCCGTCGTGCTGTAACTGTTCTGGCTCTCAGCCTCGCGCCGCTTGCGGCGTGGGCTGCGGTTCCTGTGGTCGATGACAACTCCGGTTATAACAATAGCGGGAGCAGTTATCCGCCTGCGGGTTACGGTACGAACGGCGCCTATGCCGGGGGAGCGGCTTCGGCCCCTGCCTCGGCACAGGGCATGCTGTTCAACCAACTGCAACAGATGCAGGATCAGATATCGCGCCAACAGGGTGTGATCGAAGAACTGCAGAATCAGGTTGCGCGCATGAAACAGGAATCCCTGGAGCGATACCAGGATCTTGATCGGCGCATAGGATCCGGCGTTGCACCTGCCGCGACTCCTGAGAATTCTTCTGCCGGTGGCGACGCAAGTGCGGCTGCCGGTGCTGCCGCTGGCGCCGGGGCTGCTGCCCAGGCACCTGCTGCAAGTAGCGAACCGGGTGATCCGGCCAAGGAAAAGCTGTATTACGATGCGGCTTTCGACCTGATCAAAGCCAAGGATTTCGACAAGGCCAGCCAGGCTTTTGCGGCATTCCTGCGCAAATACCCGAACAGCCAGTACGCGGGCAATGCCCAGTACTGGTTGGGCGAAGTGAACCTGGCCAAGGGCGATCTGCAAGGTGCAGGTCAGGCTTTTGCCAAGGTGTCGCAGCTCTATCCCAAGCACGCCAAAGTGCCGGATTCGCTGTACAAGCTGGCTGATGTTGAGCGCCGCCTCGGTCACACCGACAAGGTCAAAGGCATTCTGCAACAGGTGGTTTCCCAATACCCGGGAACCTCCGCTGCTCAGTTGGCCCAACGCGATCTGCAACGCATGTAAGTGTGTTTGACCCGTTTGGAAGAAACCCGCGCTTGTCGCGGGTTTTTTCGTTAGAATTCACGCCCTTTTTCTGAAACACGCTTCTGATGATCTACGCGTTGGCGGGGTTGCCGGAAGTGCCTGACGGAGGCGGACAGCCTGTTTAGCTGTTACGCCCGTGGCGACTATGCAAGACACATTGAGAATTACCGAAGTTTTCTACTCGTTGCAGGGGGAAACGCGGACTGCCGGGCTGCCCACGGTTTTTGTGCGCCTGACCGGTTGCCCATTGCGTTGCCAATACTGCGACAGCGCCTACGCGTTCAGCGGCGGTACGATCCGCACCCTCGACGACATCCTTGAGCAAGTGGCCGGATATCGTCCGCGCTATGTGTGTGTCACCGGCGGTGAGCCGCTGGCACAGCCCAATGCGATCCCTTTACTCAAGCAGTTGTGTGATGCCGGCTACGAAGTGTCACTGGAAACCAGTGGTGCACTCGATATCTCGGCGGTAGATTCGCGCGTCAGTCGCGTAGTCGACTTGAAGACGCCGGACTCCAAGGAGGCGCACCGCAACCGCTACGAAAACATCGAACTGTTGACGCCCAACGATCAGGTGAAGTTTGTCATCTGCTCGCGGGACGACTATGACTGGGCGGTCTCGAAGCTGATCCAGTACGGTCTTGATCGACGTGCGGGTGAAGTGCTGTTTTCCCCAAGTCATCATGACCTCAATGCCAGGGATCTGGCGGACTGGGTGGTGGCAGACAACCTGCCGGTGCGGTTGCAATTGCAGCTGCATAAATATCTATGGAATGACGAGCCGGGGCGCTGATATGACTGAACAACTGAAGACCAACGAAAAGCGTGCAGTGATTTTGCTGTCGGGCGGTCTGGATTCGGCCACGGTCGTGGCGATGGCCCGGGCTGAAGGTTACGCCTGCTACACCATGAGTTTCGATTACGGTCAGCGCTCCCATGCAGAGCTGCATGCCGCCGCGCGCGTCGCCCGCGATCTGGGTGTGGTCGAGCACAAAGTGATCGGCCTGAACCTGAATGGCATGGGCGGTTCGGCGTTGACCGATACCAGCATCGATATCCCGGAAGAGCTGGGCGAGGGCATCCCGGTGACCTACGTGCCGGCACGCAACACCGTGTTTCTGTCGCTGGCACTGGGCTGGGCGGAAGTGCTCGGCGCCCGTGACATCTTTATCGGCGTCAACGCGGTGGACTATTCCGGTTACCCGGATTGCCGTCCGGAGTTCATCGAGTCGTTCGAGCGCATGGCCAACCTGGCGACCAAGGCGGGTGTGGAAGGCAACGGTTTCCGCATCCAGGCACCGCTGCAGAACCTGAGCAAGGCGCAGATCGTCCAGGCGGGCGTGAAGCTGGGCGTGGATTACGGCCTGACCGTTTCCTGCTATCAGGCCGACGATGAAGGCCGCGCGTGCGGCAAATGCGACAGCTGCCGCCTGCGTGCAGAAGGCTTTGCGGCCGCTGGTGTGGACGACCCAACACCTTATTTTTGATTTTTTTCAAAAAGGTGTTGAATAGTCCTTAAAAATCAGTATTATACGCGCCACCACACAGCGGGTCGTTAGCTCAGTTGGTAGAGCAGTTGGCTTTTAACCAATTGGTCGTAGGTTCGAATCCCACACGACCCACCATATTTGGCGGTTTAGAAAATCCGGAAGGCCCACGAAAGTGAGGATTTCCGGGTTTTTTTTTGTCCGTGAATATAGCTGCGCTTTTGTTCTGGATAGAACGCAAGACATGCTTCTCGAATGCCGGCCTTCTGTCGCTGGTGTCACAGTCAAATTGCACCCCCCTCCTGATCAGCCTCTACTTCCAGCCTTGGCCAATGAATTCATCGCCCGTGATTTGCGGTTATTGACGTTATTGAAAAACGTTATGAAAACCTGTCAGGTCTTACAGGTGCCAAAAAAATTTTTGTGCGATATGCAGCGTGACCGTTGGGCGGGATACCCGTTGTACTCCTTCGACGGTGGAAGAGGGCGCGGCTAGGGTCAGATGGCGCAATGATGCTATCGCTGTGATGGCGCCATTGCCCCCACTCGGAGGCCGTGATGAATAAACCAATGCTGGTTCTGCTGCTGGGCGCGTTGACGCTCGGTGGATGCGGTACACATTTTCCTTCAGTTCAATATGAAAAAGTAACGGCAAAAACGCCGCCGGATCTTGAAGGTCTGGTGAAGTTCAACCTGCCCAAAACCATACTCAAGCTCGATCGCGATAAAGATAAAAAATGGGTGCTGGAGGCGATTCCTGGTGACTCTGAAGGCAACCTTTTCCAGATACACCAAGACGATCCCTGGTTGATCAAGACATCGTTCAAATGGGTCAAGCGAGAAAACACCAACCTGTTGCAATCAGTCGGTACGGAGGTCGAGGACAATCGCATCAAAACCATTCAGGCCGTGGGTGGCGCCCTGGCGAGCATCGCCTCTGTGCTTTTGACACAAACGATAGATCTGGATGATGAGGGCAGCCCGGTGCCACCGGCCAAGGCAAAGGTTGCATTGCCATTGGCTATCGACACTGAGCCCTTTTTGACCGCTTATACCAAGGGGGATTTGCCAGACACGGCTGATAACGGCAGCTCCGATGCTGCGGGCAAGGTCGGGTTCACGCTGTCATTCGGTCCCTTGCCGCCCGCCACGATCTCTCTGAAGGATTACCTGAGCGCGACCCAAGGCAAATCCCAGCACGCCATTTTTATCCCTGCCTGCAGGAGCGCAAAAATCAGGTTCACCGATACAGCTAGTGAACTATATGGTCTGGAGTTCGTCACCACGGTTGCAGATCCCAATTATGTTCAGGTCATTGGTCTGCCCAACAAAGGCACGGTGAATTTCCATTCGGTCTGCGGTGCCAATGTGTTGGCGGAGAAGGCGGACATCAGCACCGGATCCGAGCTGGTCAAT
Organism: Pseudomonas sp. GW823-FHT01D03; assembly: GCF_058798255.1. Lineage (NCBI taxonomy): Bacteria > Pseudomonadati > Pseudomonadota > Gammaproteobacteria > Pseudomonadales > Pseudomonadaceae > Pseudomonas > Pseudomonas sp. GW823-FHT01D03. Next base: position 4,699,781 of record NZ_JBXAKK010000001.1, on the reverse strand, counting down.
GCCTCTTTGGCTCAAGCCAAATCGTTGAGCGAGACATGGACTACAGCGAGAAAAAAGGCCGAAGATGCGCGCAAAGCAAAAGACGCGGAGGAAGCAGCCCGCGGCGTAAAGTAATCATCGATAGCCCATGAGGCGCGAAAATTGGCGATCAACCCTCATCAATGCTTTTCGTGACGGCAGCGCTGTTTGGACGGCGCTGCTTCCCCATGCATGACGCAGGTCAGAATCATCTTTTGTATCAACGGGATATTCTGTAGCCTTGCGCAGCTTCAATGCTGTCCGTGCCTGATAATACTCACTTTCCCGGCGGTACCCTCAAGTGGTCCGGAGCCGGGTGTATACTCGACTTTCGCGCGAAAGCGCCTGCAGGTCTTGCGAACATGACGCAGATTTCCGAACGCCTTCTGGTTCAAGCCCACCTCGATGCCAAACAGCCCAAACCGCTGACTACCGAGGAAGAGGCCTACTACCGTTCCGCCATCGCCGCCGAGCTCAAGGCTCAAGACGCGGTGCTGGTTGCCCACTTCTATTGCGATCCGGTGATTCAGGCCCTGGCCGAAGAAACCGGCGGCTGTGTGTCTGACTCCCTCGAAATGGCGCGCTTCGGCAACGCTCACCCGGCCAAGACCGTGGTGGTCGCCGGCGTGAAGTTCATGGGCGAGACCGCGAAGATCCTCAACCCGGAAAAACGCGTGCTGATGCCGACCCTGGACGCGACCTGCTCGCTGGACCTCGGTTGCCCGGTGGACGAGTTCTCGGCGTTCTGCGATCAGCACCCGGAGCGCACGGTGGTGGTGTACGCCAACACCTCGGCAGCGGTCAAAGCCCGCGCTGACTGGGTGGTGACGTCGAGCTGCGCGCTGGAGATCGTCGAAAGCCTGATGGACAACGGCGAGACCATCATCTGGGGCCCGGACAAGCACCTGGGCACCTACATCCAGCGCAAGACCGGTGCCGATATGCTGCTGTGGGACGGTGCCTGCATCGTTCACGAAGAGTTCAAATCCAAGCAGCTCGAAGACATGAAAGCGCTGTACCCGGACGCCGCGATTCTGGTGCACCCGGAGTCGCCGACCTCGGTGATCGAACTGGCAGACGCCGTCGGTTCCACCAGTCAGTTGATCGCTGCTGCGCAAAGCCTGCCGAACACGACCCTGATCGTCGCCACCGACCGCGGCATCTTCTACAAGATGCAGCAGCTGTGCCCGGACAAGGTCTTCATCGAGGCGCCAACCGCCGGTAACGGCGCCGCGTGTCGCAGTTGCGCACATTGCCCGTGGATGGCCATGAACACCCTTGAGCGCACGCTCAAGAGCCTTAAAGAAGGAACGAACGAGATCTTTGTCGATCCGGCGCTGATTCCGCAAGCGATCCGCCCGTTGAAGCGCATGCTGGACTTTACCCAGGCGGCGCGGATGAAGCTGGCGGGTAACGCCTAAGCTGTTTCTGCCAGACAAAAAACCTGTGGGAGCGGGCTTGCTCGCGAACGCGGTGTGTCAGTCGATGCAAAAGGTGACTGATACACCGCGTTCGCGAGCAAGCCCGCTCCCACATTGGTTTCTGGTGTCTGGAAATTATTTGGTCTTCTTCGGAATCCGCACCACGCGGGTATCGGAATAGATGTCGTGCCAGGTGCGCTTCTGCTTGTCGTACAGCGACCAGAGGAATCCTAGCCCTGCGCACAGCCATGAAGCGATCGATACCATGAAGCGCAGCAGCGCCTGCCACAGGCTGATCGCGCTGCCGTCGGCGTTCTGCACGCGGATGCCCCATACCTGCATGCCCAGTGTCTGTCCGCCGTGGGTCCAGAACTTGGCGAAGAACGCGAACAGCACCACCAGCAATACCGTGGAGTACAGCGGATCGCCATCCATTTTCCCGGCATCGGTCAGCACGCGCAGACGTTCTTCACCGATGATCGCTGCCTGGATCAACTTGTAGACGAACCCGGTGACGATCAGCAGGGCGGTGCACAACAGGAAGTCATAGAACATCGCCGCCAGACGCCGGCCGAGGCCAACAGCAGGAAAGTCGCCCTGGGGAGTGAGCAGGTTTTTCGACATGGCAGCCTCTGGACGCAAAATGAAATCCCATTTTACGGATTGGCGCGCACAAAAAAGCCCCTGATATCAATATCAGGGGCTTTTTCGTTACAGAAGATTAGGCTTCTGCTTGTACTTCATCAGCCTGCATGCCTTTCTGGCCTTGCACAGCAACGAAGGTCACTTTCTGGCCTTCTTTCAGGCTCTTGAAGCCGTTGCCCTGAATAGCGCGGAAATGCACGAACAGATCCGGACCGCTTTCTGGAGTGATAAAACCAAAACCTTTCTCGTCGTTAAACCACTTGACGGTACCGCTCTGACGTTGGGACATTTCTTATTTCCTTTGACGCATAAATTGATGACAGCCTCTTTCTCATGAAAGAGTACTGGGGCTGGTTGCAGGAGAGTAAGAAGACGTCGAGCGGGATGTAGCTAACTTGTAGGCTACTGCCCAGGTCACGATTCCAAGCTGACCCATGCAAACACAGTGGACAAACTCTACGCCAACTACGGGAGAAAAAACAAGCCCCGCGAAGGCCCCGGTTTTCCTGCCCCTGCTGGCAGTTAGTCAGTCTGCTAGTGCGGCTTGGATGAATAGCTTGCTCAAAAGTTTTCGAACGTTATAAGCAAAGTTCATAATCGAATCAGATGTTAGAAAATGCACTTTTTTGTGGCGATTGCGTTACACATTAGTGCACGCATAACGCAATCGCGTTACTTATAGAAACAGTCAATCAACCGCGATAGTAGCGTTGTGGAACAAATGGCATTTTGCTTACAAGCATTTGCACCTTTTTCCCACGAACGATGGCCCAGACTGGCGTATCCAGGGTGACATAAGCGCTGTCGAGGTAACCCATCGCCAACGGGCCGCCCAGGGTCGGACCGAAGCCGCCGCTGCACACACTGCCGATGATTTCGCCGGCTTCGTTGACGATTTCTGCGCCTTCACGCACCGGCGTACGTTCCTGCGGCAGCAGGCCGACGCGTTTGCGCGCGACGCCGTTCTGCTGCTGAGCGAAAACTGTCTCTGCCCCAGGGAAACCACCGGCCCGCGCGCCGTCGGCACGGCGTGGCTTGGAGATCGCCCACAACAGGCTGGCTTCAATTGGCGTGGTCTCGGTGTTCATGTCGTGGCCATACAGGCACAGGCCGGCTTCCAGGCGCAGCGAGTCGCGGGCGCCGAGGCCGATGGCCTGAACTTCCGGTTCGGCCAGCAGGGCGCGGGCGAGCTTTTCCGCATCAGCGGCGGGCACCGAGATTTCGAAACCGTCTTCACCGGTGTAACCCGAACGGCTGACGAAACAATCCACGCCCAGCAGTTGTACGCGGTTGAACTGCATAAACGTCATCTTCGCCACCTCTGGGGCAAGACGCGCCAGCACGGTGACCGCAGCCGGACCCTGCAACGCCAGCAGCGCGCGCACTTCGAACAGCTCCGTAATGGTGCATTGATCGCCGATGTGCTGTTGCAGATGCGCCAGATCCTGATCCTTGCACGCGGCGTTGACCACCAGGAACAGCTCGTCGTTTCCGAGGTTGGCGACCATCAGGTCGTCGAGGATGCCGCCGTTGTCGTTGGTGAACATCGCGTAGCGCTGCATGCCCACCGGCAGGTCGATGATGTCCACCGGCACCAGGGTTTCCAGAGCCTTGGCGGCATTGGCGCCGGTCAGGCGGATCTGGCCCATGTGCGAGACATCGAACAGCCCGGCCTGCTCACGGGTGTGCTGGTGTTCCTTCATCACGCCCAGCGGGTATTGCACCGGCATGTCGTAGCCGGCGAACGGCACCATGCGGGCGCCGAGTTCGATATGCAGAGCGTGCAGCGGGGTTTTCGACAGTTGTTCGGTGGACATGCGGAACTCCTTGATTCACACCAACCCTCTCCCGCAGGGAAAGGGGGCTAATTAGCATTCGATAATGTTGACTGCCAGACCACCACGGGCGGTCTCTTTGTATTTGCTTTTCATGTCGGCGCCGGTCTGGCGCATGGTGCGGATGACCTTGTCGAGCGAGACGAAGTGTTGTCCGTCGCCACGCATGGCCATGCGCACCGCGTTGATCGCTTTCACCGAGCCCATGGCGTTGCGCTCGATGCACGGCACCTGCACCAGCCCGCCAATCGGGTCGCAGGTCAGGCCGAGGTTGTGTTCCATGCCGATTTCCGCGGCGTTTTCCACTTGCTGCACGCTGCCGCCAAGCACTTCGCACAGCGCGCCGGCGGCCATCGAGCAAGCCACGCCGACCTCGCCCTGACAGCCGACTTCGGCGCCGGAGATCGAGGCGTTTTCCTTGTACAGAATGCCGATCGCGGCGGCGGTCAGCAGAAAGCGCACCACGCCGTCATCATTCGCACCCGGGATAAACCGCATGTAGTAATGCAGCACCGCCGGGATGATGCCCGCCGCACCGTTGGTGGGGGCGGTGACCACGCGGCCGCCGTTGGCGTTTTCTTCGTTGACGGCGAGGGCGTACAGGTTGACCCAGTCCAGCACCGACAGCGGATCGCGCAGCGCCGATTCCGGGTTCTTGCACAGTTGTCGATGCAGCGCTGCCGCCCGGCGTTTGACCTTCAGCCCGCCCGGCAGAATGCCTTCGTTGCGGCATCCGGCGGCGACGCAGTCCTGCATCACTTGCCAGATTTTCAGCAGACCGGCGCGGGTTTCCGCCTCCGGGCGCCAGGCGCTTTCATTGGTCAGCATCACCTGGCTGATCGACAGCCCGTAGGTAGCGCAATGGCCGAGCAAGTCCTTGGCACTTTTGAACGGGAAGGTCAGCGGTGTCGCGTCTTCGACGATGCGGTCGGCACCGGCCGCATCTTCATCAACAACAAAACCACCACCGACCGAGTAGTACTCGCGGCTACGGATCTGAATACCGGCAGCATCAAAGGCACGAAAGATCATGCCGTTGGGGTGGTAGGCCAACGGTTTGCGGATCATCGCCAGGTGTTCTTTCTCGTTGAACGCAATGCTGTGTTCACCGAGCAGCTTCAGCCGGCCATTGCTGCGAATATCCTGCAGGCGCGCGGCGACGGTTTCGGTGTCCACGGTGTCCGGGTGTTCACCTTCAAGGCCAAGCAGCACGGCTTTGTCGCTGCCGTGACCCTTGCCGGTGGCGCCGAGCGAGCCGTACAGCTCGACTTTGATGGTGCTGGTTGCCGACAGCAGGTCGTCGCGGCGCAGGCCTTCGGCGAAGCGCGCAGCGGCACGCATCGGGCCGACGGTGTGGGAGCTGGAAGGGCCGATGCCAATCTTGAACAGGTCGAACACGCTTAACGACATGAGTGGTTCTCCGGTTTCTTGTTATAGGAATTGGCGCAAGCTCGAGGCTGGACACAAATCCCCTGTGGGAGCGGGCTTGCTCGCGAATGCGGTTTATCAGTCGCCATCAATGCTGCCTGACACACCGCATTCGCGAGCAAGCCCGCTCCCACATTTGGATCTGTGGTGTTGCTGAAAATCGGGGCAGGTCAACCCGCCCCTCATTCATTAAGCGTAGCTTTCGATCGACGGGCAGGCGCAGACCAGGTTGCGGTCGCCGAAGACGTTGTCGACGCGACCGACCGGCGGCCAGTATTTGCCTTCGATCAACGACGCTACCGGATAAACAGCCTGCTCGCGGCTGTACGGGTGGGTCCACTCGCCGACCAGCTCTGCTGCGGTGTGCGGAGCGTTCTTCAGCGGGTTGTCGTCCTTGTCCAGGGTGCCGTTTTCCACTGCGCGGATTTCTTCGCGGATGCGGATCATGGCGTCGCAGAAGCGGTCCAGTTCTTCCTTGGATTCGCTTTCGGTCGGCTCGATCATCAGCGTGCCGGCGACCGGGAACGACATGGTCGGGGCATGGAAGCCGAAGTCGATCAGACGCTTGGCGACGTCATCGACGCTGATGCCGCTGCTGTCTTTCAACGGACGCAGATCAAGGATGCACTCGTGCGCCACCAGCCCGTTGCTGCCGGTGTACAGCACTGGATAGTGCTCTTCCAGACGCCGGGAAATGTAGTTGGCATTGAGGATCGCCAGTTGCGAAGCGCGTTTCAGACCGGCGCCACCCATCATGCGAATGTACATCCAGGTGATCGGCAGAATGCTCGCGCTGCCGAACGGCGCTGCGCAGACCGCACCTTCCTTGCGTTGCATCTGACCGTGACCCGGCAGGAACGGGGTCAGGTGCGACTTGACGCCGATCGGGCCGACGCCCGGGCCGCCACCGCCGTGTGGGATGCAGAAGGTCTTGTGCAGGTTCAAGTGCGAAACGTCGCCGCCGAACTTGCCTGGTGCGCAGAGGCCGACCATCGCGTTCATGTTGGCGCCGTCGATGTACACCTGGCCGCCGTTGTCATGAATGATCCCGCAGATTTCGCGGATGCCTTCTTCGAACACGCCGTGGGTCGACGGGTAGGTGATCATCAGCGCCGCGAGGTGTTCGCGGTGCTCGATGGCTTTGGCGCGCAGGTCTTCGATGTCGACGTTGCCACGGGCATCGCACGCGGTCACCACCACGCGCATGCCGGCCATGTTGGCGGTGGCCGGGTTGGTGCCGTGGGCCGACGACGGGATCAGGCAGATGTCGCGGCGCTCGTCGCCACGGCTCTGGTGGTAGGCGCGAATCGCCAAGAGGCCTGCGTATTCACCCTGCGAACCGGCGTTGGGTTGCAGCGAGATCGCGTCGTAACCGGTGGCGGCGCAGAGCATCGCTTCCAGTTCGTCGGTCAGTTGCTGATAACCGGCGCTTTGTGCGGCCGGGGCGAATGGGTGCAGGGCGCCGAATTCGGCCCAGGTCACCGGGATCATTTCGCTGGCGGCGTTGAGTTTCATGGTGCACGAGCCCAGCGGGATCATGGTGCGATCCAGTGCCAGATCCTTGTCCGCCAGTTTGCGCAGGTAGCGCATCAGCTCGGTTTCCGAGTGATAACGGTTGAACACCGGGTGGCTGAGAATCGGCGACTGACGAACCAGCGCCGCCGGGATGGTGCTTTGCTCCGACGCGGCCAGCGCAGCGAAGTCCGGCAGGGCCTTGCCGTCGGCGAACAGACCCCACAGGGTTTCGATGTCAGCCTGAGTGGTGGTTTCGTCCACCGACAGGCCCAGACGCTCGGCATCGATTACGCGCAGGTTGATCTGCTGTGCATGCGCCTTGTCGTGCAGCGCGGCGGTGTGTGCGCCGGTGGCTACGGTCAGGGTGTCGAAGAAGCTTGTCTGCTCGACTTTAGCGCCCAGTGCGCTCAGGCCCTTGGCCAGAATCGCGGTCAGGTGATGCACGCGGTTGGCGATCCGGGTCAGGCCTTTCGGGCCGTGGTACACGGCGTACATGCTGGCGATGTTGGCCAGCAGCACCTGCGCGGTGCAGATGTTCGACGTGGCCTTCTCGCGGCGGATGTGTTGCTCGCGGGTCTGCATCGCCAGGCGCAGCGCCGGCTTGCCGAAACGGTCAACCGAAACACCGACCAGACGGCCCGGCATGTCACGCTTGAACGCATCCTTGGTGGAGAAGTAAGCCGCGTGCGGGCCACCGAAGCCCAGCGGCACGCCGAAGCGTTGTGCGGAACCGATGGCGACGTCGGCGCCGAACTCGCCCGGAGCGGTCAGCAAAGTCAGGGCCAGCAGATCGGCAGCCACGGCCACCAGCGCGTTGGCGGCGTGGAAGCGCTCGGTCAGTTCGCGGTAGTCGAACACATCACCATTGCTCGCCGGGTATTGCAGCAGTGCGCCGAAGAACGGCGTGACGTCGCTCAGTTCACGCTCATCGCCAACCACCACTTCGATGCCCAGCGGCTCGGCACGGGTGCGCAGCACGTCGAGGGTTTGCGGATGGCTGTGGATCGAGGCGAAGAACTGGTGGCTGCCCTTGTTCTTGCTCAGGCGTTTGCAGAAGGTCATGGCTTCGGCAGCGGCGGTGGCTTCATCGAGCAAGGAGGCGTTGGCGATCGGCAGGCCGGTGAGGTCGCTGATCAGGGTCTGGAAGTTCAGCAGCGCTTCGAGACGGCCCTGGGAAATTTCCGGTTGGTACGGGGTGTAAGCGGTGTACCAGGCCGGGTTTTCCAGCAGGTTGCGCAGGATTGGCGACGGCGTGTGGCAGTTGTAGTAGCCCTGGCCGATGTAGGTCTTGAACAGTTGGTTTTTGCCGGCGATGGACTTGATCATCGCCAGTGCATCGGCTTCGCTCAGACCGTCGTCCATGCCGAGCACGCTGGTGCCCTTGATGCTTTCCGGGATGACGCTGGCGCTCAGGGCTTCGAGCGAGTCGAAGCCGAGGCTGTTGAGCATGGCTTGCTCGTCAGCGGCGCGCGGGCCGATGTGACGGGCGATGAATTCGTTGGCAGTGCCGAGGTTTACTTGGGTCATGTCGTTACTCCTCAGGCTTCGGCTTGGGCTTTGATCAGGCGGTCGTAGGCGTCTTGATCGAGCAGTTTGCCGACAGCGGCGTCGTCGCTTGGCTGGAAGCGGAAGAACCAGCCTTCGCCCAGCGGATCTTCGTTGACCAGTTCCGGTGCGTCTTGCAGCGCCGGGTTGACTTCCAGTACATCGCCATCGAGGGGCATGTATACACCGCTGGCGGCTTTCACCGATTCCACGGTGGCGGCTTCGGCGCCTTTTTCGTAAGCCTGCAGCTCAGGCAGTTGCACGAAAACCACGTCGCCCAAAGCGTTCTGCGCGAAAGCGGTGATGCCGACAGTAACGCTGCCGTCAGCTTCGGTGCGCAGCCATTCGTGATCTTCAGTAAAACGCAACTCGCTCATGGAAACTCCTAAGGGGGCCAGACTCGTCTGGTGGACGCGGTGGAAGGCTTGGGCATGAAAGCCCTGATTTTATGAGCGGTTACTTAGCAAGAACGCGGCCAGATTGTATTTATCTATATAAATCAAATAGTTATATGTTTCTGGTTGTGGTGGGGATGAGGTGTCTGTAGCGAAATCGCTACAGCTTGGGGCGGGGAGAAAAGCTGAAGCGGATCAAAGCCTTGCACAGCGGTGATTGGAGGAGAGTGTAGCGATATCGTTCCGCTGTAGCGCTTTCAGTACAGATGGACGTCGCTTTTGAACGGATTTCAAATCCACCACAGATCATTGTAGGAGTGAGCCTGCTCGCGATAGCAGTGTGTCAGACGCCGCAAATGTTGAATGTCAGACCGCATTCGCGAGCAAGCCCGCTCCCACATTTTTGACCGCGTGCGGCTTACGGTTTGTTGGGGATGCCGTATTTGCGCAGGCGATGGGCGATTGCCGTGTGCGAGGTTTGCAGACGGCTGGCCAGTTGGCGGGTCGAGGGGTAGCTGACGTAGAGTTTTTCCAGCAGCGATTTTTCGAAGGACTCGACGGCCTGTTCGAGGCTGTCGACGTCGCTGTCGGTCTGCCGCGCCACCGAGGTGCCGGCGATGTCGAGATCACCGATATCGACCAGACTGCTTTCGCAGATCGCCGCGGCGCGGAAGATCACGTTCTGCAACTGGCGCACGTTGCCCGGCCAGCGGTTACCGAGCAGCGCTGGATAAGTCCCCGGTGCCAGGCGACACACCGGGCGCTGGATCTGCGCACAGGCCTGCTGCATGAAGTAGCGCGCCAGCAGCAGAATGTCCTGGCCACGCTCACGCAGCGGCGGCACTTCGACGTTGAGCACGTTGAGGCGGTAGAACAGGTCTTCGCGGAACAGGCCTTCGCTGACCATTTTTTCCAGGTCGCGGTGGGTCGCGCTGAGGATCCGCACGTTGACCTTCACTTCGCGATCACCGCCAACCCGGCGGAAGCTGCCGTCATTCAGAAAACGCAATAACTTGGCCTGCAAGTACGGCGACATCTCGCCGATTTCATCGAGAAACACCGTGCCCTGGTTGGCCAGCTCCATCAGCCCCGGTTTGCCGCCACGCGCCGCGCCGGTGAAGGCGCCGGGGGCGTAGCCGAACAGTTCGCTCTCGGCGAGGTTTTCCGGCAGCGCCGCGCAGTTCAGCGCGAGGAATGGCGCACTGTGCCGGGCGCTGATCGCATGGCAGGCGCGGGCCACCAGTTCTTTACCGGTGCCGGTTTCGCCCTGAATCAGCAGCGGCGCATCGAGGGCAGCCACCCGTTGCGCGCGAGCCTTGAGGGTGCGGATCGCCGGGGATTCGCCAAGCAATGCATCGAAGCCTTCGGCATGGTCGTGGTGCAACGCCGAGAGCTGTTCGCCGATGCGGTTTGGCTGATACAGGGTCAGCAGCGCGCCGGCGTCGGTGATCGGTGTGGCGTCGAGCAGCAGGGTCTGGCCGTTGACGGTAATCTCGCGCAACGGCAGGCGGAAGCCTTGTTCGAGCAGAGTTTCCAGCAGACCGGGGTCGTTGAACAGCTCAGAGACACTTTCACCTGCCGGTTCGCGGCCGTACAGGGCGATCAGTGCCGGGTTGGCCAGCAGCACCTTGCCGGCGCTATCGAGGGCCAGTACCGGATCGGTCATCGCCGCGAGCAATGCATCAAGCTGCAGATGCCGCCGCTGGCCGGGGAGGATGTCGACCACCACCACGGCCTCCACGCCGCGCACCCGGAACAACGCATCTTTGAGCTCTTCGAGCACTTGCGGGCTCAAGGTCGGGGCATCGATGTAGACGTTGGGCGGGATCATCTCCACCGCATCCAGATTGAGATTGCGCCCACCGAGGATAGCCAGGACTTCCTGGGTGATGCCGACGCGGTCGATGAAGCTGACGTGGATACGCATGGGGGCGGTTCAATGATCTGCAGAGCGGAGGGTGGCAAGTATGCCTTGGGGCGGGCTAATGGTGAAACCGGACACAGGATTTCAGGCCAACACGGGTCCCTTGTAGGAGTGAGCCTGCTCGCGATAGCGGTGTTTCAGAAACAACGATGTTGACTGATACACCGCTATCGCGAGCAGGCTCACTCCTACAGGGGATGTGCAAAATCCAGGTTATTCGAAGTGCTCGAGATTTACCGGGTCGCCGGACTTCATATCAAGTTGCTTGCGGATGTCTTCAAACATCATGTCGTAATGCTTGTGAACCGAGCCGATCTGGCTGTGGGTCTTGGGAATGCCGTACTTCTCGGCGATTTTCGTCACATTGTTGGCAAAGTTGTAGGCCTCCTCTTTGGGCAGGAAGAAGGTCTCTTTCATGTCCTTGCCCTGAAGGTTGCCGTGCATCGTGAACTGTATGCCTTTGCCTTTCTGCGGATCGGTGAACACTTCATAGTCGAGGTGCACGTTGTAACTGACGTCCTCCGGAGTCAGCGCGTGCCGCTCGATGTGCAAATGACCGGGTTCAAACTGGGCCATGGGTTTCTCCTTTCAAGGCATGGGAGAAGGGCAGACCCTCGGTCTGCCCCCGGAGTTTCTAGTTATCGATAGCTGATGCCCGGCTTCGCCGTGCTGACGCGTGTACCGGCAGTGCCCTGCACGATCGCTTCGATGTCCGCCAGCGAGCCGATCACCGCGACCTTGCCAGTATGGCGCGCGAATTCGCAGGCTGCCTGCACCTTCGGTCCCATGGAGCCGGCGGCAAAACCCAGACGTTCCAGCTCATCCGGGTGCGCCTCGGCAATGGCTTTCTGCGTCGGTTTGCCGTAGTCGATGAACGCCGCATTGACGTCGGTGGCGATCACCAGCAAGTCGGCTTCCAGTTGTTCAGCGAGCAGCGACGAGCACAGATCCTTGTCGATCACCGCCTCGATGCCCTTGAGGTTACGGTGCTCGTCGTACATGGTCGGAATCCCGCCGCCGCCCGCGCAAATGACGATGCTGCCCTTGTCCAGCAGCCACTTGATCGGGCGGATTTCGAAGATGCGTTTCGGCCGTGGACTGGCAACCACGCGGCGGAACTTGTCGCCGTCCGGAGCGATGGACCAACCTTTCTCGGCGGCGAGTTTTTCCGCTTCGGCTTTCTCGTAGACCGGGCCGATCGGTTTGCTCGGGTTCTGGAAGGCCGGGTCCTTGGCGTCGACTTCGACCTGGGTCAGCAGGGTGGCGAACGGCACCTCGAAGTCCAGCAGGTTGCCCAGTTCCTGTTCGATGATGTAGCCGATCATGCCTTCGGTTTCGGCACCGAGCACGTCCAGCGGGTAAGGGGTAACGGAGGTGTAGGCTGCCGCCTGCAGCGACAGCAGGCCGACTTGCGGGCCATTGCCGTGGGCGATGACCAGTTGGTTGCCGGGGTGGATCTTGGCGATTTGCTCGGTGGCGATGCGGATGTTGGCGCGCTGGTTGTCAGCGGTCATCGGCTCGCCACGACGGAGCAGGGCGTTACCGCCCAGAGCTACGACGATACGCATGGTGCATGTCCTTCTAAAACAGATGAATGGCAAACGACTCGGTCGCACTGCCGGAACCGGGGGCCTTGGTGGGAGGGGGCTTGCTCCCGAAGGCGGTGGATCAGTCGACATCTCTGTTGAATGACACACCGCTTTCGCGAGCAAGCCCCCTCCCACATTGGGATTCGGTTCCTTCAGTGGGAGCTATTTCAGTTACAGATCAGCCAGGGTCGAAACCAGGATCGCCTTGATGGTGTGCATGCGGTTTTCCGCTTGCTCGAAGGCGATGCAGGCGGGCGACTCGAACACGTCGTCGGTCACTTCGATGCCGTTGGCCAGATGCGGATACTGTTCGGCGATCTGTTTGCCGACCTTGGTATCGCTGTTGTGGAACGCCGGCAGGCAGTGCATGAACTTGGTGCGTGGGTTGCCGGTGGCTTTCATCAGCTCGGCGTTGACCTGGTACGGCAGCAGTTGCTGGATACGTTCGGCCCAGGCTTCGACCGGCTCGCCCATCGACACCCAGACGTCGGTGTGGATGAAGTCGACGCCTTTGACTGCGGCTTTCGGGTCTTCGGTCAGGGTGATGCGGGCGCCGGATTCTTCCGCGTATTTCTTGCAGCGATCGACCAGATCGTCATGCGGCCACAGGGCTTTCGGCGCGCAGATACGCACGTCCATGCCGAGCTTGGCGCCGACCAGCAGCAGCGAGTTGCCCATGTTGTTGCGTGCGTCGCCGAGGTAGGCGTAGCTGATTTCGTGGATCGGCTTGTCGGCGTGTTCACGCATGGTCAGCACGTCGGCGATCATTTGCGTCGGGTGATATTCATCAGTCAGACCGTTGAACACCGGCACCCCGGCGAACTTCGCCAGCTCTTCGACGATTTCCTGTTTGAAGCCACGGTACTCGATGGCGTCGTACATGCGACCCAGCACGCGGGCCGTGTCTTTCATGCTTTCCTTGTGGCCGATCTGCGACGAGTTCGGGTCGATGTAGGTGACGTTGGCGCCTTGGTCGTAGGCCGCCACTTCGAACGCGCAACGGGTGCGGGTCGAGGTTTTTTCGAAGATCAGGGCGATGTTGTTGCCCTTGAGGTGTTGCTGCTCGGTGCCGGTGTACTTGGCGCGTTTCAGATCGCGGGACAGGTCGAGCAGGTAACGCAGCTCACGTGGGGTGTGGTGTTCCAGGCTGAGCAGGTTACGGTTGTGGATGTTAAAAGCCATGATGGATCTCCTTCGGTGTCGGTTATCCCCCTGGCCGCGCTTTGTAAGTCGCGGCCAAGGCTCAGAGGTTTAGTAATCGATTGGATCGCGGATGATCGGGCAGGTCATGCAGTGGCCGCCGCCGCGACCACGACCGAGTTCGCCGGCGCTGATGGTGATCACCTCCACGCCCGCCTTGCGCAGCAGGGTGTTGGTGTAGGTGTTGCGGTCGTAGCCGATGACCACGCCCGGTTCCACGGCCACCACGTTATTGCCGTCGTCCCATTGCTCGCGTTCGGCGGCGAAGCTGTTGCCGCCGGTTTCCACCACACGCAGCTTCGGCAGGTTGAGCGCAGCGGCGACGGTGTCGAGGAAGCTGCCTTCTTCGCGGCGGATGTCGATGCCGCCCTGTTTGCTTTCGTCAGGACGCAGGGTGAACGCGACAATCTGGTTGACCACTTCCGGGAAGATCGTCACCAGGTCGCGGTCGCAGAAGCTGAACACGGTGTCCAGGTGCATCGCCGCGCGGGATTTCGGCAGGCCGGCGACGATGACTTTTTCCACGGCTTTGTTCTTGAACAGGTTCAGTGCCAGTTGGCCGATGGCCTGACGCGATGAGCGTTCGCCCATGCCGATCAACACCACGCCGTTGCCGATCGGCATCACGTCGCCGCCCTCAAGAGTCGAGCTGCCGTGATCCTTGTCCGGGTCGCCGTACCAGATTTCGAAATCGGCGTTGGTGAACTGCGGGTGGAATTTGTAGATGGCAGTGGTCAGCAGGGTTTCCTGACGTCGCGCCGGCCAGTACATCGGGTTCAGCGTCACGCCGCCATAGATCCAGCAGGTGGTGTCGCGGGTGAACTGGGTGTTCGGCAGCGGCGGCAGGATGAAGCTGGAGTGGCCGAGGAAGTCGCGGAACATCTGGATGGTCTTGCCACCGAAGCTGTCCGGCAGATCATCGGCGGATACGCCGCCAATCAGGTATTCGGCGATGTGTCGCGGCTCAAGGCTTTTCAGCCAGGATTTGACTTCGCTGATCAGGCCCAGGCCCACCGAGTCGGCGGTGACCTTGCGATCGAGGATCCAGTCCAGCGCTTCCGGGATGGCGACGATGTCGGTCAGCAGGTTGTGCATTTCCAGCACGTCGATCCCGCGTTCACGCATTTTGGTCACGAAGTCGAAGTGGTCGCGTTTGGCCTGGGCGACCCACAGTACATCGTCGAACAGCAGTTCATCGCAGTTGTTCGGGGTCAGCCGCTGGTGGGCCAGACCTGGGGAGCAAACCATGACTTTGCGCAGTTTGCCGGCTTCGGAGTGGACGCCGTACTTAACTTTTTCCGTGGTCATTGCAGTGATCCTCCAGATTACAAATCAAGGGTTACAAGGTCAGGAAGCCGTCGTAGAGGCCGTAGGCTGCCACCAGGGCACCCACGACGACTGCGGCGAAAATCAGCTTCTCGACGTTAGTGAAAATCGGTTGTTTGAGTTCCAGCTTGGCCTTGGCGAACAGGATCGCGCCGGGTGCGTAAAGCAGGGCCGAGAGCAGCAGATACTTGACCCCGCCGGCATACAGCAGCCACACCGCGTAGATCAGCGCGATGCCGCCGATAATCAGATCCTTGCGTCGTTCGGCCGCGAAGCCTTCGTAGCTTTCGCCGCGTACCGCCAGCAGTAGGGCATAGGCCGCCGACCACAGGTACGGCACCAGAATCATCGAAGTGGCGAGGTAGATCAGCGACAGGTAAGTGCTGGCCGAAAACAGCGTGATGATCAGGAACAGCTGGACCATCGCGTTGGTCAGCCACAGGGCGTTGACCGGTACGTGATTGGCGTTTTCCTTGCGCAGGAACTCCGGCATGGTGTGGTCTTTGGCGGCGGCGAACATGATCTCCGCACACAGCAGCACCCACGACAGCAGCGCCCCCAGTAGCGAGATGATCAGACCGACGCTGATCAGTACCGCGCCCCAGTGACCGACCACGTGTTCGAGCACGGCGGCCATCGACGGGTTCTGCAGTTTGGCCAGTTCCGGCTGAGTCATGATGCCCAGCGACAGCACATTGACCAGCACCAGGAACAGCAGGACGGTGATGAAACCGATGACGGTGGCCTTGCCGACATCGGAGCGTTTTTCCGCCCGGGCCGAGAAGATGCTCGCGCCCTCGATGCCGATGAACACCCACACGGTGACCAGCATCATGTTGCGCACCTGGTTCATCACGCTGCCCAGATCCGGGTTTTTCATACCCCAGATGTCGGCGGTGAAGATGTCCAGTTTGAAAGCGAAGATCGCGATCAGGACGAACAGCAGCAGCGGCACGACTTTGGCGACGGTGGTCACCAGGTTGATGAACGCCGCTTCCTTGATCCCGCGCAGCACCAGAAAGTGCACGGCCCACAGCAGCACCGAGGCACCGATCACCGCCGCTACCGTGTTGCCTTCGCCAAAAATCGGAAAGAAATACCCGAGGGTGCTGAACAACAGAACAAAATAGCCGACGTTGCCCAGCCAGGCACTGATCCAGTAACCCCAGGCGGACGAGAAACCCATGTAATCGCCGAATCCGGCCTTGGCGTAGGCGTAGACACCGCCGTCCAGGTCAGGCTTGCGATTGGCGAGGGTCTGAAAGACAAAAGCGAGGGTGAGCATGCCGACAGCGGTGATGGCCCAGCCAATCAGTACCGCGCCGACGTCGGCGCTGGCGGCCATGTTTTGTGGCAAAGAGAATATCCCGCCACCGATCATTGAGCCGACGACCAAGGCAACCAGTGCACCTAATCGTAGTTTTCCGGGAGCTTCAGACATTGCATGACTCCATTGCAGGAGAGAAGAGTTCACAGCGTAATGCTGTTGTCTGTTCAAACAGCTGACTTGGATCAGTTCATGGTCACATTCCATTGTTAATGAATGACTTATGAAAGAGCTGATGGCATAAAGCTGCTGCCCGAAAAAGCCCATTCCAGAGGCTTTTGGCAGATGTGGTTGGGAATTTCTCCTATTACTTTGGAATTATCACGCTAGTTGGTTTTCAGCTTTTGGCAAATTTTTCACATCTGTTTTCAGTACAGAATCGAATAATCAGGATTCGCGCACAAAAGCGATTAGTCGTGCTATGCGTTAGCGTTGTTGGCTATATATAAGAGGGGGGTTGGCGTTATTCAAAAAACGTACTTACGCTTTATCCGTTTAGTTAGTACCCAGAAATAGACACACCTTTTGGCGAGGGGATTTATCCCCGATGGGTGGCGTAGCCGCCCCAGATCCATTCAGCGCGGTGTATCAGGCAGAACGAGTTCTCAGGTTTTGGGGCGGCTATGCCACCCATCGGGGATAAATCCCCTCGCCACAGGTATAAACAGGTTTCGAGAACCGTTGTCAGGAAAAGGGAGACTGGAATGTCGCAACCGACGCAAAAGCTGCGACTGGGTGCGTTGATCGCCCTGGTGGTGGGGTCGATGATTGGCGGGGGGATTTTCTCGCTGCCACAGAACATGGCCGCCCGCGCCGATGCCGGGGCGATCCTGATCGGCTGGGGGATCACCGCCATCGGCATGTTGACCCTGGCGTTCGTGTTCCAGACCCTGGCCAACCGCAAGCCCGAGCTGGACTCGGGCGTCTACGCCTACGCCAAGGCCGGGTTTGGCGACTACATGGGGTTTTCCTCGGCCTGGGGTTACTGGATCAGCGCGTGGCTGGGCAACGTCGGTTATTTCGTCCTGCTGTTCAGCACCCTCGGGTACTTCTTCCCGGTGTTCGGCCAGGGCAACACGCCGATCGCCATCGGCTGCGCGTCGGTGCTGCTGTGGGCCGTGCATTTTCTGGTGATGCGCGGGATCAAGGAGGCGGCGTTCATCAATCAGGTGACCACGGTCGCCAAGATCGTGCCGCTGATCATGTTCATCGTGATTGCCGCCGTGGCGTTCAAGGCCGACATTTTCACCCGCGACATCTGGGGCCGCAGCAACCCGAGCTTCGGCGGGGTGATGGATCAGGTGCGCAACATGATGCTGGTCACGGTGTTCGTGTTCATCGGCATCGAGGGCGCCAGCGTGTATTCGGCGCGGGCGCAGAAGCGCAGCGATGTCGGCCGCGCCACGGTGATCGGCTTCCTCGGCGTGCTGGCGCTGCTGGTGCTGGTCAACGTGCTGTCGCTGGGGATCATGAGCCAGCCCGAACTGGCAACCCTGCAGAACCCGTCGCTGGCGGCGGTGCTGGAACACATCGTCGGGCCGTGGGGCGCTTTGTTGATCAGCCTCGGTCTGGCGGTGTCGCTGCTCGGCGCGCTGCTGTCGTGGGCGCTGCTGTGCGCGGAAATCCTCTTCGCCACGGCCCGGGACAAGACCATGCCGGCGTTCCTGAAAAAGGAAAATGCCAACCATGTGCCGGTCAATGCGCTGTGGCTGACCAACGTGATGATCCAGATTTTTCTGCTGATCACCCTGTTCTCGGCGGGCACGTACACCAGTCTGATTTATCTGGCGTCGTCGATGATTCTGGTGCCGTACCTGTGGTCGGCGGCGTACGCGGTGTTGCTCAGCGGACGTGGCGAAACCTACGAACATGCCTCGGCCGAACGTACCAAGGATCTGCTGATTGGCGGGATCGCCCTGTGTTATGCGGTGTGGTTGTTGTATGCCGGCGGGGTGAAATACCTGCTGCTGTCGGCGTTGCTGTATGCGCCGGGGGTGGTGCTGTTTGCCAAGGCCAAGCATGAGCAGGGTGAGCCGCTGTTCACCCCGGTCGAGAAAGGCATTTTCGCCTGCGTGCTGATCGGCGCGGGGCTGGCGGCGTATGGTTTGTACAGCGGGGTGTTGTCGTTGTAGGTGGATTGATTGTGCATCGGTGGTGTCAGTGCGGTCCTCTTCGCGAGCAAGCCCGCTCCCACATTTGAAATGCATTCCCCTGTGGGAGCGGGCTTGCTCGCGAAGAGGCCCGAATGGTCATCACCACTGCGCGCGATGCGAACCCAATTCAGTAGCCGGCAACGCCCACTGCAGCGGCGTCCCGCTGATCTTCACCGGCGCCAGCAAGCGATGCGCCGGCCCCCACGGTGTCTGCTCCACCTGCGAACTTTGATCCTGCGCCTCTTCGGAGCGCAACGCTTCACTCGTCCCAGGCCCATGTTCGATCAATAGCTTGGCGGTGCGCGCCAGTGACAAGCGTGCAGAACCGCCGCGACCGCTGCGCAAACGTTCAGTGAGCAAGGTGATCGCACTCGCCGCCATCAGATACCCGGTCGCGTGATCCAGCGCCTGCACCGGCAGCGGCGTCGGTTTGTCAGCCTGTTTCCAGCGCTGTCCGGCCTCGGCGATGCCGCTGCTCATCTGCACCAGGCTGTCGAAGCCACGGCGGTTGCGCCATGGGCCGCTCCAGCCGTAGGCGTTGAGGCAGACGTCGATCAGCCCCGGCGCCAGTTGTCGGCGGCGTTCGGCGCCGAAACCGAGTTGTTCCAGGGCATCGGCACGGTAGCCATGTATGAGGATATCGGCGTCCTCCAACAGGTTTTCGAACACCGCGCGATCGTCCGGTTGCTGCAGGTCCAGCCGCGCACAGCGTTTGCCAAGAGTCATGTCGGGAATGACACCCGGCTCGATCCAGCTCGGCGGATCGATGCGCAGCACATTGGCGCCGAGGCCCGCGAGAAAACGGCTGGCGGTGGGACCGGCGAGCACGCGGGTCAGGTCTAGCACTTTGATCCCGGCCAGCGGTTGCGCCGCCGAGCCTTGCCACGCGTTGGCCTTTTCATCCTGCGAATCGATGAAATGCACCAGCGGTTCGGCGTTCACCGCCTGGCCCTGCGGATGCTGTTGCCATTGCGCCCAGCTGCGCATTTCAGCGGCGCAGCCCTTGGCCTCGACCACCGCTTGTTCCAGATCGGCACTGTTCCATTGCGCGACTTTCGCCGCCATCGCGGCGCGGTCGGCACAGGCACCGAGCACGCTTTCAGCCGCAGCGCGGTGATGCGGGGCGTTGGTGTGCAAGCGGATCCAGCCGTCCTTGGTTGCATAATCGCCGGCGACCGGATCCCACAGCGGCGGGACTTCCCAGCCTATCGGTCGTAACGAAGTGGCGAACCAGAACGAGGCCAGACGTCGATCGACTTCCACCGCGGGCAAGTGCCCGGTCTGTTGCCGGAGCAGCTCGCTGACGGCCTGACCGGCAGCGCCGATGCTGGCGCAGGCCAGATCGGTCACGGCGAACGCCGAGGGCAGGGCGCCGCTGGCGGTGAACGGAATCGGCGTGTGGGGCAAGCCGAGCGCGGCTTGAATGGACGTGAGTAAATCAGTCATCGAAGGCCCTCCGGGAGAGAGGGCGATGATAGTGCAAAAAAATCTCGGGTCAGATGAAAAAACCGAACGCCGAACACTTGACCCAGTGGGAGCGGGCTTGCTCGCGAATACGGAGTGTCAGTCACTTCAAATGTTGCTGACATACCGCCTTCGCGAGCAAGCCCGCTCCCACAAGGGGACTGCGGTGATTTTCAAACGCGGAACTGATCCATCAGCTTCATCTGCTGGCTCGCCAGGGCATTGAGCTGGCTGCTGATCGCCGCCGACTCGGTCGCCTGTTCAGTCAGGGTTTCAGTCACGGTGCGAATCGCCGAGACGTTGCGGTTGACCTCTTCGGCCACAGCGCTCTGCTGTTCGGCGGCGCTGGCGATCTGCAGGTTCATGTCGCTGATCACGGTCACCGCATCGCTGATCTTGCCCAGCGCATCCACCGCCTGACGGATCTGCCCGGCGTTGTTGTGCGCCTGGGTCTGGCTCGAATGCATGGTCGCGACCACGCCACGGGTGCCGGTCTGGATACGTTCGATGACGATGCGGATTTCTTCCACCGAATCCTGAGTGCGCTTGGCGAGGTTGCGCACCTCGTCGGCCACCACCGCGAAACCACGGCCGCTTTCTCCGGCGCGGGCTGCTTCGATCGCGGCGTTGAGCGCCAGCAGGTTGGTCTGTTCGGCGATGCTGCGGATCACTTCCAGCACCGAACCGATCTGCTCGCTGTTGACCGCCAGTGCTTCGACTTCGGTCACCGCTTTGCTGACTTCATCGGCCAGTTGATTGATGTCGCGGGTGCTGCGCTCGATGATCGACAGGCCGTCCCTGGCCGACTGATCGGCGCCCTTGGCGGCGTTGGCCGCGTTCGACGCGCTGTTGGCGACGTCGTGGGCGGTGGCGCTCATTTCATTGGAGGCGGTGGCGACCTGATCGATTTCGCGGAACTGCACCTGCATGCCTTCGCTGGTCTGGCGGGCGATTTCCGATGACTGATCAGCAGTGCCACGCGCTTCGGTGATGCTCTGTTTGATCTGGGCGATGGTCGGTTGCAGCTTGTCGAGGAAGCGGTTGAACCAGTTCACCAGTTCGCCCAGTTCATCCTTCTTGCTGTAGTTCAGGCGCTGGGTCAGATCGCCTTCACCGCTGGCGATGTTCTTCAGCATCTCGGCGACGCTGTTGATCGGGCGTGTGACGCCGGAAGCCGTCAGCCAGATCAGCAACAAGCCAATCAGCCCGGCGACGACAGCCACCGCCAATGCGGTGAGCACACCGGTTTCCTGCGCGTCGTCGAGGACCGCTTGCAGCTTCACCGAGTCGGCCAGCAGCACCTGTTTCGGCAGGTCGATGACCACACCCCAGGCCCGCGAGTTGCCAATCGGATCCACCGGGTACACCGCACGAATCAACTCGCCCTGTTCAAGAATCTTCGGCGTGCCGCTGCTGACCAGTTGCAGCACGTCCTTGCCGTCGGCGCCGAGGGTGTCGCTGATCTTTTTGCCGACTTTGGCCGCGTCCGAGCTGTCGGCAGCCAATACGCCGCTGCCGGAGACGATCAGCATGTGCCCGGCGTTGTTGAACAGGTTGCGCTGGGAATCCACCGCCGCTGCTTGCAGGGCATCGAGGGCGATGTCGACACCGACCACGCCGATCGCCTTGCCGTCGACGATCAACGGCACGGAAATGGTGGTCATCAACATTTCCTTGCCGCCCACGGTGTCGGCATACGGATCGAGCAGGCAAGTACGCTTGTTGTCGCGAGGGCAGGTGTACCAGCTGTTGTACGGCGTGCCGCTGACGCTGAGGGTGGTCTTGGTCATGTCTTCTTCGATCATGATCGTGTTCAGCGCCGAGCCGGCAGCGCGGCTCCAGTAGCTCGCAAAACGCCCGGCTTCGTTGGACTGGCGCGCGGCGTCGTTGACGAACTCGCTGTCCTTGCCGTCGAGGCCGTTGGGTTCGAAGGCAAGCCAGATGCCGAGCACCTTGTCGTTGCGCTCGAACGCGGTTTTCAGGCTCAGGTTCAACTCTTCACGCAAGGCACCGGCGTCCAGCGAACGCTTGGCGGCCAGCAGGCGCATGTCCTTGATCTGATCGGCCAGCGCGGTGATCACCGTCAGGCTTTCGCCAAAGGTCTTCTGCACCCGCACTGCTTGTTCGGCGGCCTTGGCCTGCAACAGGTTCTGCACACTGGCAGTGAGCAACTGGTTGCTGGAGTTGCTGACCAGTTCGTCGTTCTGGTTGGTCTGGTAGATGTTCATGCCGACGATCAGCGCAACCACACCCAGCAGGCACAGGCCGGAGAGCAGGACGATTTTCAGGCGAATGGAGAGAGAGTCGAACATGGGGCGATCTCGTGAATGAATGAGCAGGTGGCCACGGGATGAACTACCCGGTTTGCCAAATCCATTCAGCGCCATGCATTGCTCATCGGCGCGCGGCGAAGCTGCATGAGGCGCTTGCCGACGAACGGTCAGCGCTAAACGTTTGCGCAGGGGATTGTGCTGAAAAGGTGATTAATTACAGGGAAGTTTCAGCCTGGTGAATGACGGAGAGGTTATGAGGCTGTTGTGGCGAGGGAGCTTGCTCCCGCTGGAGTGCGCAGCGCCCCCCTGTATTCTTGCCGATTCACCGCATGCGGAGGTTTTGCGACGGCTTCGCCGCCGAGCGGGAGCAAGCTCCCTCGCCACAGGGGATCTGTGAGTCAGGAAGAGGCGAGGGTTTCCGGGCGTGACCAGATCCACAGGTTGCCAAGGCTCATCCCGGCAATTGCCAGATACACCGGCCAGCCGTGATCGAGCATTACCAGCATCAGTGTCGCGCATAGCAGCATGCTGATCGTGGCGCTGACCTTGGCCTTGCGCGCGATGATTTTGCCGTTGCGCCAGTTGCTCAGGATCGGCCCGAACAGCCGATGGTTTTCCAGCCAGGCGCTCAGGCGTGGCGAGCTGCGGGTCGCGGCCCAGGCGGCGAGCAGGATGAACTCGGTGGTCGGCAGGCCGGGCACGACGATGGCGATCAGGCCAATGCCGAGGCTGACGTAGGCCAACAGGCCGAACAGCAGACGGGCGAGTTTTGAGGTGGCGGGTTGCGGCATGGGCTCAGCGGTTGCTTCTGAAGCGGGACGGGAATCTTACAGGCTTACACCGTTCCCCTGTAGGAGTGAGCCTGCTCGCGATGGCATCCGGTCATTCAACATTAATGTCGACTGATACACCGCCATCGCGAGCAGGCTCACTCCTACAAGGGGAATTTGCTGTGTGTCAGGCCGGTTCGGCTTCGGTCGCGTAAGCCTGTTCCAGCAGCACGGTGAAGCGGTTGAACGCGTCGATTGCGCCTTGCTCGACTTCGGCTTCCTCTTCGGCGGTGAACGGCAGGGAATCGAGAGTGCGCACGAAGCTTTTCCAGCCTTCGGCACGTCCGCCTTCCGGTTCACCCAAGTGACGGGCGCCGAAGGTTTCGCTCAGCTCCAGCGCCACCGCACGTTTGATCAGGAACGCAGCGCCGAGCTTCGAACCTTCGGAGACAAAGATCCAGCCCAGTGCACGGGCCTTGCTTGGGTTTTTCACCGCGCCAGCCACAGGCGCCGGCACTTCAGTTTCCAGATCCGCCAAATCTGCCTTCGCGGCTTCGGCGCGGCAACGGGCCGGCAGATCCGGGACGATGGCAGTCAGTTCGGCATTGTTATAGAGATCGACCAGTTCCGACTGGAACAGGTACTGCGCGACCACGAAACGCGCGAAGTTGGCGCGGGTTTCGAACGGCGCGTGGGCCTTGACCAGGGCGTCGAGCTTGCTGTGCGGCTCATGGGTGATCTGGTTCAGGCGTTGCGAACGCAGGGCTTTTTCCGAAGTGGTCATGGGGTGTCCTTGATAAAAGAGGCGCTTGATAACGAGACGAACGGGAAGCTGGCAAACCGTAAAAAAAGCCCCGCGACGCGCTGATCAATGCGCGTCGCAGGGCCGTGCGGATCAGATGTCCCAGACCAGATTGATCGCGAAGTTGCGGCCCGGCTGGGTCAGGCGATCGAGGTTGGCCGGTTGCGTCACCGAGGCTTCGCCGACGCTGTCGTAACCGCGCACGTCATCCCACAGCCAGTACTTCTTGTCGGTCAGGTTGTAAATGCCGCCGCTGACGGTGACGTCGTCGGTGACTTTGTAATAGCCGGCCAGATCGAGAATGCCGAAGCCCGGGGTCTTGAACTGGCTGCTGACGCCATCCGGCGACTTGAAGTTGCTGTCGTCGACGCGATCCTTTTTCTTCACCACGGTCCAGCTCAGCAGGCCGCCGTAGTTGTCCTGGTCGTAACCCAGACCGAATACGCCGGTCAGCGGATTGACGCTGTTGAGCGGCTCGCCGTTGTCGTTGTTGCGACCGTAGGCGTAGGCGATCGAACCTTGGGTGTAGAGGCCTTGCGGCGCGCCGAACGCATCGAGGTTCAGGCGACCTTTGACTTCGGCACCCTTGATGGTCGCGTGCTTGATGTTGCTCGACTGGAAGGTCAGCTCGTCGTAGCCGGGAGTGACCGCGTCTTCGTTGATGAAATCGCGGTACTTGTTATAGAACACCGCCACGTCGAACGAGCCTTGCTCGAAGTTGCCGCGCAGACCGGTTTCATAGCTTTTGCTTTTTTCCGGTTCCAGGTTCGGGTTGGGCGCCACGTTGTAGCCGGTGGTGCTGTTTTCGAAGCGCCCGTACAACGCTTTCGCGGTCGGTGTGCGGAAACCTTCGGCGTATTGGCCGTACCAGGTGTAGTTATCGGTCAGGGCATAGGTCAGGCCGAACTTGGGCGAGACTTTGTGCCAGCTCTTGTTCGCGTCGCTGACCGTGCCGTTGCCATCGGCGGCCACGGTGTTGAGGAATTCCTGAGTGATGTGCGGCTTGAGCTGGGTGTGGTCGTAGCGCAGGCCCGGCAGGAATGTCCACTTGTTCCAGCTGATCTGATCCTGGGCGAACAGGCTGTAGGTGTTGATGGTCGGGTCGGGGAAGTCGCTGGATTTTTTCAGCACATCCGCCGCGCTGGTGGCGCCGATGGCGGTGCAGCCACGGCCGACTGCCAGGCACTTGCCGTCGCCGCTGCGCGAGCCGGTGACCTTCTGCTGCTTGATCGTGGTGCCGTAGGTCAGCACGTGATCGGTGTCACCGATGGCGAAGGCCTTGTCCAGTTGCGCATCGAATACCCACTGTTTTTCCTCGTAGACCGTGTCGCGGGTGCGCAGCACTTTACGGGTCATCGGGTAGTAGAACTCCTCGGTGCTCTGGTCGGTCTTGGCGATCTGGTGGTTGAGGCTCCACTTCACGTTGTCGGCCAGCAGGCTGTCGAGGGCGAAGCTGTGCTCGACGCCGAAACGCTCGCGGGTGATGGTGTCGTTGCCGGTACGCCACTGGTACATGCCGCCGGGCAGCATGCTGTTGGGGATGGTCGGGGCGCCGTTGAAGTACGGGCCGCCGTAGGCACTTTTCTGATCGGTGTCGCGATCGTCCTTGTACTTCTCGTAGGTCAGACCCAGACGGGAATCTTCGTTGTAGTTCCAGCCGATCTTCGCCAGGACGTTGGTGGCCTTGACGTCTTCCGGGTTGGCAGCGGTGCGCGCCAGGCCAGTGCCGTTGTTGCTGCCGTAGGAGTCGGTTTCGTGACCGTCGCGCTGGCTGAAGTGCAGCAAGCCGTCGAACTGCTCGGCACGCCCGGCGACGGTGGCGGATTTCAGCCAGCTCTCATCGGCGGAGCTGTAACCGGTTTTGAGGCGAGCACCGACGTCTTTGCCGGGCTTGATGATGTCGTCCGGGTCGAGGGTGTA
The DNA here is from genome assembly GCF_058798255.1 of Pseudomonas sp. GW823-FHT01D03. Classification (NCBI taxonomy): domain Bacteria; kingdom Pseudomonadati; phylum Pseudomonadota; class Gammaproteobacteria; order Pseudomonadales; family Pseudomonadaceae; genus Pseudomonas; species Pseudomonas sp. GW823-FHT01D03. The sequence continues at coordinate 4,674,231 of NZ_JBXAKK010000001.1, read as the reverse complement.
GTAGCTGACGGCGCCGCCGATGGCGTTGCTGCCGTACAACACCGAGGCCGGGCCACGGAGGATTTCCACGCGTTTGACGATTTCCGGGTCGACGTAATTGCGCTGGGTCTTGGCGTACGGGCCGTTGAAGAAACCGTCCGGCACTTCGACGCCGTCAACCTGAGTCAGGATGCGGTCGCCGTCGATGCCACGGATGTTGTAGCCGCTGATCCCGCCACGCTGGCCGGCGCCGCCGACGGATACGCCCGGCTCGTAACGCACCAGATCCTTGATGGTGTTGACGTTGTTGCGATCCAGATCCTCGCGGGTCTGCACAGTGACGGTGGCCGGCACGCTATTGACCGACTGTTCCTGGCGGGTGGCGCTGATGGTCACCTGATCCAGATTGAGTGCGCCGCTGGTGGCGCGCTTCTCCAGCACCACATTGTTATTGCTCAACTTGCGGAAGCTCAGGTTGGTCCCCACCAACAGGCGCTCCAGGGCTTTTTCCGGCGGCAGCGACCCGCGCACGCCCGGCGACGACACGCCCTGACCCAGTTCTGCCGGTAAACCGACCTGCCAGCCGGTGACACTGGTGAAGGCATTGAGCGCCGACACCAGCGGTTGCTGGCCGATCGAGAACGAATAATCACCCATGTTGCGCGCCGGTTGTTCGGTGGCAGCCATCAGCGGTGCAGTGCCGGCCATGAGGATGGCGGCCGTCAGCAGCGACAATACGCGGGAAGGGGAAGCAGTCTGGCGGGTAAGGCGAGAGGACATCGATAGCGCTCCGTGTCGCACGAATCTTTATAGGTGCTGATCCGCCTCCGAAGATGCGAATCAATTGCATTGGCTATAACGAGACGAACGGGGTTTGGCTATCGAGTAAAAATAATTCTCATTTAGTTCAGGATCACCAGCGCCGGGAATTCCTGCAGGCGCGCCGAGGTGATGTGGGCTAGGGAACGCACCACGTCCAGCGGCTGGTCGAGGCGGTAGTTGCCGGTGACGTTGACGTCGGCCAACTGCTCGTTAGTGTTGATGATCCAGCCTGGGTAGTAGCGGCGCAGTTCGGCCAGCACCTTGTCGAGCGGACAGTTCTCGAAGATCAACCGGCCCTGAACCCAGGCCAGGTCGGTGGCGGCATCGAGCTTGGCCGGACGATCGAAACCGTTGGGGCCGATGCGAATGCTTTCGCCGGCGCTCAAACGCACTCGTGCGTCGTTGTGCGTGGCGCGCAGATCGACATCACCGCGTTGCACATTGACCTGCGCGACGCCGTCCAGATAGCGCACGGCGAACGCGGTGTCGCGCACGCTGGCCTGCACCGGGCCGGCATCGATTTGCAGCGGCTGGCCACGGTTGGCAGCCACTTCGAAAAACGCTTCGCCCTGATACAGCCGCGCCACGCGCTGCCGGTCATTGATGGTGCTGGAGAATGCCGAGTTGGTATTGAGCAACACCCTGGAACCGTCCTCCAGTTGCAGGCGCTGACGCTCGCCGACCACGGTCAGGTGATCGGCCTGAATGCGCATCGGCAGATTGCTGAAACTGAACAGGCCCAGAATCAGCACCGCAGCGGTGGCCAACGTTTTCCAGTGCGGACGCAACCGCTGGAGGACGGTGACTTTCGCCGGTTTGGCCGCGAGGTTTTGCGCGCACTGGGCGACTTGCGGCCCGTCCCAGATCGCTTGCGCCTTGGCGAACGCCTCGGCATTCAACGGATCGGCCGCCAGCCAGGCATGGAACTGCCGGGTCTGTTCCTCGTCCGGGCTGCCGAGCACAATGAGCCAGTCGAGTGCCTGATCCATTGCGTTGGCAGCGTCCTGCGCCGAATCCGGCGAAGGCGAGCGGTGGGTGTCCGTCACGGTGTTTCCTCGGCAGTGTCTGTGCACGGCTGTTTTTTAAGTGAAGCATAAAAGTCGGCCAAGGGTAGCAAAGCCCAATGATCAGTGCAGGCGATCCTGACACTTACAGAAAAGCCCTACGACTTCAGTCGCCATTCAGACGTTCGGCGACGCCAATACAAATGGTCATGATCAGCTTGAGTTCTTTCTGCACGGTACTGAGGGAAACATTCAGTTCGTCGGCGATTTCCTGATAGCTGTGCCCGTGCAGGCGGCTGAGAATGAAGATCTGCTGCTGACGCGGGCTGAGTTGACTGAGGCTCACGTTCAGGCGCTCCAGCAATTGTTCGGCGTGGGCGGCGTCTTCGGCGCTGCTGGCGGGGGCGGCGACGCTGTGCACCACATCCTGCGGCACGTCATCGACCATGGTCCGCGAATGGATCTTGCGCGCACGCAGGTGATCCAGCGCCAGATTGCGCGCGGTCTGGAACACGAAGGGTTCAAGGTGATCGATGGCGCGCTCGCTCAGCGCCCGCGTGACGCGCAGGTAGGTCTCCTGCAGCAGGTCTTCGGCGGTGCTGTGATTGTTGACCATCCGCTCGATCGTGCGCAGCAGGGACGTGCGCTGAGAGAGGAAGACATGATTGAAGCGCGATTGACTCACGGGGGAACCTGATCCATTTCGAGCGAATGATAATGCTTATCATCTAGTCGAGTGGTCAAGTGTTGATTTCAGATTGAAATCAAAAACCTGTGGGAACGGGCTTGCTCGCGAATGCGGTGAGTCAGTCGATACATTAATTGCCTGACACGACGCCTTCGCGAGCAAGCCCGCTCCCACATGGGAGGAGGGAATTACTCCGCGTTGCAGAGCGCCAGGCAGTTATCCAGCATGCGATTCGAGAAGCCCCATTCGTTGTCGTACCACGCCAGCACTTTCAGCAGTTTGCCGCTGGCTTTGGTGTGGTTGGCGTCGAAGATCGACGACAGCGGGTTGTGATTGAAGTCGCTGGAAACCAGCGGCAACGTGTTGTAACCCAAAATTTTCGAATGCTGGCTGGCGGCTTTCATCAGCGCGTTGACCTCATCGGCCGTGGCTTCCTTCTTCAACTGCACAGTCAGATCCACCAGCGACACATTGATCACCGGCACCCGCACGGCCATGCCGGTCAGTTTGCCCGCCAGTTCCGGCAGCACCAGGCCTACCGCTTCGGCGGCGCCGGTCTTGCTCGGGATCATGTTCTGCGTGGCCGAGCGCGCGCGGTACGGGTCGGTGTGGTAGACGTCGGTGAGGTTCTGGTCGTTGGTGTAGGCATGAATCGTGGTCATCAGACCGCTTTCAATCCCCAGCTCGCGGTGCAGCACTTGTGCCACCGGCGCCAGGCAGTTGGTGGTGCACGAAGCATTGGAGATGATCTGATGCGACTGGCGCAGAATGTCGTGGTTCACGCCGTAAACCACCGTGGCGTCGGCGCCTTTGGCCGGGGCCGAGATGATGACTTTGCGCGCGCCGGCAGTAAGATGCGCGGCGGCTTTAGCACGGTCGGTGAACAGACCGGTGCATTCAAACACCACGTCGATTTTTTCCGCGGCCCATGGCAGGTCGGCCGGGTTGCGAATCGCGCTGACCGCAATGCGGTCGCCGTTGACCGTCAGGCTCTCATTGTCATGGGCCACTTCGGCGTCGAATGTGCCGTGAACGGTGTCGTATTTGAGCAGATGGGCATTGATTGCGCTGTCGCCCAGATCGTTGATGGCGACGATCTGCAAATCCTGTCGATAGCCTTGGGTATACAGTGCGCGCAGGACATTACGGCCGATGCGGCCAAAACCATTGATTGCGATTCGAAGAGTCATTGAACAGCGCCGCCGTCGTTTTGTTGTTGGAATTACAAGATTATTCGCATAAAAATAGAAAACAAGCCTTTTTAGTGGCAATATTTTGTTTTATCTACAACGAGTGACCTGAATCAACTGGTCCGAATGGTCAAAAAAGCCGTCTGTCATTCCAACAACAACGGCGTTTGATCAGCATAGACAATCAGGTCGCCACATCCGTTAGCCTGGAGTTCTACACATGCATCCCCGCGTTCTTGAGGTCACCGAACGGCTTATCGCCCGCAGCCGCGCCACGCGTCAGGCTTACCTTGCACTGATTCGCGGCGCCGCCACCGACGGGCCGATGCGCGGCAAGCTGCAATGCGCCAACTTCGCCCACGGCGTGGCCGGTTGCGGCAGCGAAGACAAGCACAGCTTGCGGATGATGAACTCGGCGAACATCGCCATTGTTTCTTCGTATAACGACATGCTCTCGGCGCACCAGCCGTACGAAGTCTTTCCCCAGCAGATTAAAAACGCCTTGCGCGAAATCGGCTCGGTCGGCCAGTTCGCCGGCGGTACGCCGGCGATGTGCGATGGCGTGACCCAGGGCGAGCCGGGCATGGAACTGAGCCTGCCGAGCCGTGAGGTGATCGCCATGTCCACGGCGGTGGCGCTTTCGCACAACATGTTCGACGGCGCGCTGATGCTCGGCATCTGCGACAAGATTGTGCCGGGCCTGATGATGGGTTCGCTGCGCTTCGGCCATTTGCCGACGATCTTCGTCCCGGGCGGGCCGATGGTTTCGGGGATTTCCAACAAGGAAAAAGCCGACGTGCGGCAGAAGTACGCCGAAGGCAAGGCGACCCGCGAAGAGCTGCTGGAATCGGAGATGAAGTCCTACCACAGCCCGGGCACTTGCACCTTCTACGGCACCGCCAACACCAACCAGTTGCTGATGGAAGTCATGGGCCTGCACTTGCCGGGCGCGTCTTTCGTCAACCCGAACACCCCGCTGCGTGATGCCCTGACCCGTGAAGCGGCGCATCAGGTCACGCGTCTGACCAAGCAGAACGGCAACTTCATGCCGATCGGCGAAATCGTCGACGAGAAGGCGCTGGTCAACTCCATCGTCGCGCTGCACGCCACCGGCGGCTCGACCAACCACACCCTGCACATGCCGGCGATCGCCATGGCCGCTGGCATTCAATTGACCTGGCAGGACATGGCCGACCTCTCCGAAGTCGTGCCGACCCTGAGCCACGTCTACCCGAACGGTAAAGCCGACATCAACCACTTCCAGGCCGCCGGCGGTATGTCATTCCTGATCCGCGAACTGCTCGAAGCCGGCCTGCTCCACGAAGACGTCAACACCGTGCTCGGCCATGGTTTGAGCCGCTACACCAAAGAGCCGTTCCTCGATAACGGTGAGCTGGTGTGGCGCGAAGGCCCGATCGAAAGCCTCGACGAAAACATCCTGCGCCCGGTCGCCCGTGCATTCTCCGCCGAAGGTGGCTTGCGAGTGATGGAGGGCAACCTCGGTCGCGGGGTGATGAAGGTTTCCGCTGTGGCGCTGGAAAACCAGATCGTCGAAGCACCGGCCATGGTGTTCCAGGATCAACAAGACTTGGCCGATGCGTTCAAGGCCGGTTTGCTGGAGAAGGATTTTGTCGCGGTGATGCGCTTCCAGGGCCCGCGCTCCAATGGCATGCCGGAACTGCACAAGATGACGCCGTTCCTCGGCGTGCTGCAGGATCGCGGCTTCAAAGTCGCGCTGGTCACCGACGGGCGCATGTCCGGCGCGTCGGGGAAAATCCCGGCGGCGATTCACGTAAGTCCCGAGGCTTATGTCGGTGGTGCTTTGGCGCGGGTGCAAGAGGGCGATATCATCCGCGTCGATGGCGTCAAAGGCACTTTGGAACTCAAGGTCGACGCCGCCGAATTTGCAGCGCGCGAACCTGCCAAAGGCCTGTTGGGCAACAACATCGGCAGCGGTCGCGAACTGTTTGGCTTCATGCGTTTGGCCTTCAGCTCGGCGGAGCAGGGCGCCAGCGCCTTCACTTCTGCCCTGGAGACGCTTAATTGAAACTGGCTTTGGTCGGTGATATCGGAGGCACCAACGCGCGGTTCGCGTTGTGGAAAAACCAGCAACTGGAATCGGTTCAAGTGCTGGCGACAGCCGACCACGCCAGCCCGGAACAGGCGATCAGCCTGTACCTGAGCGGCCTCGGTCTGGCGCCGGGTTCGATCGGTTCGGTATGCCTGTCGGTGGCTGGGCCGGTGAGTGGTGATGAATTCAAATTCACCAACAACCACTGGCGCCTGAGCCGCACGGCGTTCTGCAAGGCCTTGCAGGTCGAGCAACTGCTGCTGATCAACGACTTCTCGGCGATGGCGTTGGGCATGACCCGTTTGCAGCCCGGCGAATTCCGTGTGGTCTGCGAAGGCACGCCGGAGCCGCTGCGCCCGGCGGTGGTGATCGGCCCGGGCACCGGCCTGGGCGTCGGCACCTTGCTCGATCTCGGCGAAGGGCGATTTGCCGCGCTGCCGGGCGAGGGTGGCCACGTCGATCTGCCGCTGAGCAGTCCGCGTGAAACCCAGCTGTGGCAGCACATCCACAACGAAATCGGCCACGTCAGTGCGGAAACGGCGTTGAGCGGTGGCGGTTTGCCGCGGGTGTATCGTGCGATCTGCGCGGTGGACGGACATGAACCAAAGCTTGATACGCCGGAAGCGATTACCGCAGCCGGTCTGGCTGGCGATCCGATCGCCTTGGAAGTGCTGGAGCAGTTCTGCTGCTGGCTCGGCCGCGTGGCCGGCAATAACGTGCTGACCACCGGTGGTCGCGGCGGGGTGTACATCGTCGGCGGGGTGATTCCGCGCTTTGCCGACTTCTTCGTCGAAAGCGGTTTCGCCCGCAGCTTCGCCGACAAGGGCTGCATGAGCGATTACTTCAAGGGCATTCCGGTGTGGCTGGTGACGGCGCCGTATTCCGGGCTGGTGGGTGCCGGTGTGGCACTGGAGCAAGCAATCCCTGCCTGAACACGATCCAATTGTGGGAGCGGGCTTGCTCGCGAAAGCGGGGTGTCAGTCACCGTAAATGTCTCTGATACACCGCTTTCGCGAGCAAGCCCGCTCCCACAGGGGTTTCTGTGGTGTTTGCAAGTTCGATGCTTAAGGCATAATCCGCCCCAATTCCAACAACAAGGATGCCTTCGAAGTGAGCTCAGTCAACAAGTCGATATTGTTGGTCGATGACGACCAGGAAATACGCGAGTTGCTGGAAACCTACCTGACCCGCGCCGGGTTTCAGGTGCGGGCCACCGCCGATGGCGCCAGTTTCCGCCAGGCGCTCAATGAAGCGCCGAGCGATCTGGTGATCCTCGATGTGATGCTGCCCGACGAGGACGGTTTCAGCCTGTGCCGCTGGGTGCGCCAGCATCCGCGTCAGGCGCAGGTGCCGATCATCATGCTCACCGCCAGTTCCGACGAAGCCGACCGGGTAATCGGGCTGGAGCTCGGCGCTGACGACTACCTCGGCAAACCCTTCAGCCCTCGTGAACTGCAAGCCCGAATCAAGGCGCTGCTGCGGCGGGCGCAGTTCGGTCAGGAACGCAGCGGCAGCGACGTGCTGGCCTTCGACGAGTGGCGGCTGGACATGGTCAGCCATCGACTGTTTCACACCGACGGCGAAGAAGTGATCCTTTCCGGTGCCGACTTCGCGCTGCTGAAGTTGTTTCTCGATCATCCGCAGGAAATCCTCGACCGCGACACCATCGGCAACGCCACCCGTGGCCGTGACCTGATGCCGCTCGACCGCATCGTCGACATGGCCGTCAGCCGCTTGCGCCAGCGTCTGCGTGACACGGAAAAACCGCCCCGACTGATCCGCACCGTACGCGGCAGCGGCTACCAACTGGCAGCCAATGTGGTTGCCGGCAATGCTCACTGAGTCGCTGCGCCGGCTTGCCGGCAAAGTGCCGGTGCCGCGTTCGCTGCTCGGGCGGATGCTGCTGCTGACTCTTTTGGCGGTGCTGTTCGCACAAACTTTGTCGAGCGTGATCTGGGTTTCGCAACTACGCGCCACCCAGCTTGAAGGCCTGGTCACCAGCGCCCGCAGCCTCGCTCATTCGATGACCGCCAGCGTCAGCTATTTCCGTTCGCTGCCGGTGGCTTACCGGCCGTTGGTGCTCGACCAGTTGCGCAGCATGGGCGGCACCCGATTTGTGGTGACGCTCAACGACAAGCCGCTGGGTATGGACGTGCTGCCGATCACCCCGCGCAAGGCTGCGGTAATTCAAGCGGTGGATGAAGTGCTGCGCCAGTCGCTGGGCCATGACACTGATATTTCGGTGACCTTCGTCAGCCCCGAGGATCTGCGGATCTTCAATGCCGGGCTGAAGCTCGATGAGCTGCCGCGCTCGTGGGCGCATTACGCGCTGACCCTGGAACCGGTGAATCCGCCGGTGCTGGTCACGCAGATTCAGATGGCGCCGGGCGAATGGCTGTACATCGCCTCGTTATTGCCCGAGCCCTACACCAGTCTTGAAGAGCAAGGCCTGCCGGCACAGCAGGTGTGGTTCATCGTCCTCACCAGCGGCTTCTTGCTGTTGTTCATCGGCCTGCTGGTGCACTGGCAGAGCCGGCCGCTCAAGCGTCTGGCGCGGGCGGCGCGGGATCTGTCGCTGGGCGCCGACGTCGAGCCGGTAGCCGAGGGCGGCGGCAGCGAAGTGGTGGAAGTGGGCCGTGCGTTCAACACCATGCGCGAACGCATCAGCCGCTATCTGACTGAACGCAGCCAGTTGTTCAGCGCGATTTCCCATGACCTGCGCACGCCGATCACCCGTCTGCGCTTGCGCGTCGAACTGCTGGAAGACGAGAAGCTGCAAGCCAAGTTCGGTCGTGATCTCGATGAGCTGGAGCTGCTGGTCAAAGGCGCGCTGCAATGCGTGAAAGACACCGACATCCACGAGAACATCGAGCCGGTGGATCTCAATCATGTGCTCGATTGTCTGGTGGAGCCGTACCTGGCGCCCAACGGCAATGGCCGCGTGACCCAGCAGGGCAAGGCGCTGGCGGCGTATCCGGGCAAGCCTCTGGCGTTGAAGCGCTGCATCGGCAACCTGATCGACAACGCGTTGAAGTACGGGCAGAACGCGCACCTGCACATCGATGACGATGAGCGCGCGTTTGTCCTGCATGTCGACGACGAAGGCCCGGGGGTTCCGGAGCAGCGGTTGGAGCAGGTGTTCGAGCCGCACTTTCGCTTGGCCGGGCAGCAGCAGGGTTATGGTCTCGGCTTGGGCATTGCGCGCAACATTGCCCACAGTCATGGCGGCGAAGTGACGCTGCAGAATTTGCGTGAGGGCGGGTTGCGGGTGACCCTGCAGTTGCCGCGCAGTGTTGACTGATACCGCCCCTGTGGCGAGGGAGCTTGCTCCCGCTGGACTGCGCAGCAGGCCGTCTTTTGGGTGCCGCTTCGCGTCACAGCGGGAGCAAGCTCCCTCGCCACAAGTAATATGTGAATGTCACGAGCCGGTGACAAACCCCGCCCCCTTCGTTACAAGCCCACCCCGGCCCGTTGTTTAGACTGCCCGCAGTCATAACAACAAAAAAGGGCCACTCATGGACACCTTTCACCCAGGCTTCAGCAGTTGGCTGAATGCCCCTGCCCACCAGCAATGGCTTGCCGACGAAGGTCTGCGTCTGCTGGCATTCGCCAAGGCTTCAAGACTGCCCGAGGGTTTCGGCAACCTCGACGAGCGCGGCCGTTTACCGGCGCACGCGCAAGCCCAAACCATGAACACCGCGCGCATGACCCACAGTTTCGCCATGGCCCATATTCAGGGCCTGCCGGGGTTTGCCGAACTGGTCGATCATGGCATCGCGGCCCTGCGCGGGCCATTGCGTGATGCGCTGCATGGCGGCTGGTTTGCGGTCGCCGAACATCGCGATGGCAACACCGGCAAGAACGCCTATCTGCATGCCTTCGTCGCGCTTGCGGCCAGCTCGGCGGTGGTCGCGCAGCGTCCCGGCGCCCAGGCGTTGCTGGATGATGCGATCGACATCATCGACACGTATTTCTGGAGCGAAGAAGAGGGCGCCATGCGCGAATTCTTCAACCGCGACTGGCGCGAAGAAGAGGCCTATCGCGGCGCCAACAGCAACATGCACGCCACCGAAGCATTCCTCGCGCTGGCCGATGTCACTGAAGATCCGCGCTGGCTGGTGCGTGCGCAGCGCATCGTCGAGCGGGTGATTCACGGTCACGCCGCCGCCAATAGCTACATGGTCATCGAACACTTCGACCGCGACTGGCAGCCGCTGCGCGAATACAACCACGACAATCCCGCCGATGGTTTCCGCCCTTACGGCACCACCCCGGGCCACGGCTTCGAGTGGGCGCGGCTGTTGCTGCACCTCGAAGCCGCGCGGGTTCAGGCCGGGATGCTCACGCCGGGCTGGCTGGCGACCGATGCGCAAAAACTCTTCGAGCAGAACTGCCGACACGGCTGGGACGTCGATGGCGCCCCGGGGATCGTCTACACCCTCGATTGGGACAATAAAGCCGTGGTGCGTCACCGTCTGCACTGGACCCATGCCGAGGCCAGCGCGGCGGCCAGCGCTCTGCTCAAACGTACCGGCGATGCGCAATACGAAACCTGGTATCGGCTGTTCTGGGAGTTCTGCGAAAACCATTTCATCGATCGCTGTGATGGCAGTTGGCATCACGAACTCGATCCGCAAAACCGCCCGAGCGCCGACATCTGGCCGGGCAAACCGGATCTCTACCACGCGTGGCAGGCGGTGCTGATTCCTCGTCTACCCTTGTCACCCAGTATGGCAACAGCTCTGGCGCAATGGTCGCGGAGCATTCCTGTGTAACCATGTGGTGACATTTGCGCATCCCTTCGTTACCTGCGAAGGGAATCGCCCTGTTTAAACTCCTGTGCAGCGCAAGCACCAGACTTGCAATGCATAACAACAAGAAAGGTACATCTCAGATGAATGCGATTTCTCGCCTCGCTACTGTCATTTCTGTCGCCTCCCTGTTCCCGCTCGCAATTCTGCCTCTCAGTGTTTCCGCTGCCGAATCCAAAGGTTCGGTCGAAGTCGTGCACTGGTGGACGTCCGGTGGCGAAAAAGCCGCTGTCGATGTGCTCAAGGCGCAAGTTGAAAAAGACGGTTTCACCTGGAAAGACGGCGCTGTCGCCGGCGGTGGCGGTGCCACAGCCATGACCGTGTTGAAAAGCCGCGCCGTGGCCGGCAACCCGCCGGGCGTGGCCCAGATCAAAGGTCCGGACATCCAGGAATGGGCTTCCACCGGTCTGCTCGACACCGACGTCCTGAAGGACGTGGCCAAAGAAGAGAAGTGGGACAGCCTGCTCGACAAGAAAGTCTCCGATACCGTGAAGTACGACGGTGATTACGTGGCCGTGCCGGTGAACATTCACCGGGTTAACTGGCTGTGGATCAACCCGGAAGTCTTCAAGAAAGCCGGCATCACCAAGAACCCGACCACCCTCGAAGAATTCTACGCCGCTGGCGACAAGCTCAAGGCTGCGGGCTTCATCCCGCTGGCTCACGGCGGTCAGCCTTGGCAGGACAGCACCGTGTTCGAAGCCGTGGTGCTCTCGGTCATGGGCGTTGATGGCTACAAGAAAGCCCTGGTCGATCTGGACAACAAAGCGCTGACCGGCCCGGAAATGGTCAAGGCGCTGACCGAGCTGAAGAAAGTCGCGACCTACATGGACGCCGACGGCAAGGGCCAGGACTGGAACCTGGAAGCGGCCAAGGTCATCAACGGCAAGGCCGGCATGCAGATCATGGGTGACTGGGCCAAGTCCGAATGGACCGCGGCCAAGAAAGTCGCCGGCAAGGATTACGAGTGCGTAGCCTTCCCGGGCACCGACAAGGCGTTCACCTACAACATCGACTCCCTGGCGGTGTTCAAGCAGAAGGACGCAGGCACTGCGGCCGGTCAGCAGGACATTGCCAAAGTCGTGCTGGGTGAGAACTTCCAGAAAGTCTTCAGCATCAACAAAGGCTCGATCCCGGTGCGTAACGACATGTTGAACAACATGGAGAAACTCGGTTTCGACTCCTGCGCGCAGACCGCTGCCAAGGACTTCCTGGCGGATGCCAAGTCCGGTGGCCTGCAGCCGAGCATGGCGCACAACATGGCGACCACGCTGGCGGTGCAGGGCGCGTTCTTTGATGTCGTGACCAACTACATCAACGACCCGAAAGCCGACCCGGCCGATGCGGCCAAGAAACTCGGCGCGGCGGTTCAGTCGGCCAAGTAATCCTTGGCCCCTGTAGGAGTGAGCCTGCTCGCGATAGCAGTTTGTCAGGTAACAGATTCATCAACTGACACACCGCAATCGCGAGCAGGCTCACTCCTACAAGGGGACGAGTTGCCCAAGTAGTCCTTTTCTCTCGTACTGGATTTCCCCATGAGTTCTGTTGCTGTGTTCAGCAAGGCCTCGCCGTTCGATGCACTGCAGCGCTGGCTACCGAAACTGGTGCTGGCGCCGAGCATGTTCATCGTGCTGGTGGGCTTCTATGGCTACATCCTGTGGACGTTCGTGCTGTCGTTCACCACCTCGACCTTTCTGCCCAACTACAAGTGGGCCGGCCTGGCGCAATACGCCCGGCTGTTCGACAACGATCGCTGGTGGGTGGCGAGCAAGAACCTCGCGGTGTTCGGTGGCATGTTCATCGGCATCACTCTGGTGATCGGCGTGCTGCTGGCGGTGTTCCTCGACCAGCGTATCCGTCGCGAAGGCTTTATCCGCACCATTTACCTGTACCCGATGGCGCTCTCGATGATCGTCACCGGTACCGCGTGGAAATGGCTGCTCAACCCGGGCATGGGCCTGGACAAATTGTTGCGTGACTGGGGCTGGGAAGGCTTCCGTCTGGACTGGCTGATCGACCCGGATCGCGTGGTCTACTGCCTGGTGATCGCCGCCGTGTGGCAAGCCTCGGGCTTCATCATGGCAATGTTCCTCGCCGGCCTGCGCGGGGTTGATCAGTCGATCATCCGTGCCGCGCAGATTGATGGCGCGAGCATGCCGACCATCTACTGGAAAGTCGTACTGCCAAGCCTGCGTCCAGTGTTCTTCAGTGCGGTAATGATTCTGGCGCACATCGCGATCAAGAGCTTCGACCTGGTCGCGGCGATGACCGCCGGTGGCCCGGGTTATTCCTCCGACCTGCCGGCGATGTTCATGTACTCCTTCACCTTCAGTCGCGGCCAGATGGGCATGGGCTCGGCCAGTGCGATTCTGATGCTCGGTGCGATTCTCGCGATCATCGTGCCTTACCTGTACTCCGAGCTGAGGACCAAGCGTAATGACTAGTCTCGCTGCCAAACCCGCTTTCAGCCTGAGTCGCGTCGCGATCTACGCGGTGCTGATCCTCGCGGTCCTGCTGTACCTGATTCCGCTGGTGGTGATGCTGCTGACCAGCTTCAAGACCCCGGAAGACATCAGCACCGGCAACCTGCTCAGTTGGCCGACCGTGGTCAGCGGCATCGGCTGGGTCAAGGCCTGGGCCACGGTTGACGGTTACTTCTGGAACTCGATCAAGATCACCGTGCCGGCCGTGGTCATCTCCACTGCCATCGGCGCGTTGAACGGCTACGTGCTGTCGTTCTGGCGCTTCCGCGGTTCGCAGCTGTTCTTCGGTCTGCTGCTGTTCGGCTGCTTCCTGCCGTTCCAGACCGTACTGCTGCCGGCCTCGTTCACCCTCGGCAAGATGGGCCTGGCGAGCACCACCACGGGTCTGGTGTTCGTGCACGTAGTCTATGGTCTGGCGTTTACCACGCTGTTTTTCCGTAACTACTACGTGAGCATTCCCGATGCGCTGATCAAGGCTGCACGGCTGGATGGCGCGGGTTTCTTCACGATCTTCCGGCAGATCATTCTGCCGATGTCGACCCCGATCATCATGGTTTGCCTGATCTGGCAGTTCACCCAGATCTGGAACGACTTCCTGTTCGGTGTGGTGTTCTCCAGCGGTGATTCGCAACCGATCACGGTGGCGCTGAACAACCTGGTCAACACCAGCACCGGCGCCAAGGAATACAACGTGGATATGGCAGCGGCGATGATCGCCGGCCTGCCGACCCTGCTGGTCTATGTGGTCGCAGGCAAGTATTTCGTGCGCGGGCTGACGGCCGGCGCAGTCAAGGGGTAATCATGGCAACGCTCGAACTTCGCAACGTCAACAAGACTTATGGTGCCGGCCTGCCGGACACCCTGAAGAACATCGAACTGTCGATCAAGGACGGTGAGTTCCTGATCCTTGTCGGCCCGTCGGGCTGCGGCAAATCGACCCTGATGAACTGCATTGCCGGCCTCGAGACCATCACCGGTGGCGCGATCATGATCGGCGACCAGGACGTCAGCGGCATGAGCCCGAAGGATCGCGACATCGCCATGGTGTTCCAGTCCTACGCGCTGTACCCGACCATGAGCGTGCGCGAGAACATCGAGTTCGGTCTGAAGATCCGCAAGATGAGCCAGTCGGCGATCGACGAAGAAGTCGCGCGCGTGGCCAAGCTGCTGCAGATCGAACACCTGCTCAACCGCAAGCCGGGTCAGCTCTCCGGTGGTCAGCAGCAGCGCGTGGCGATGGGCCGTGCGTTGGCGCGTCGGCCGAAGATCTATCTGTTCGACGAACCGCTGTCGAACCTCGACGCCAAGCTGCGCGTCGAGATGCGCACCGAAATGAAACTGATGCACCAGCGCCTGAAAACCACCACGGTCTACGTGACCCACGACCAGATCGAAGCGATGACCCTGGGCGACAAAGTGGCGGTGATGAAGGACGGCATCATCCAGCAGTTCGGCACGCCGAAAGAGATCTACAACGATCCGGCCAACCTGTTCGTGGCGAGCTTCATCGGTTCGCCGCCGATGAACTTCATTCCGCTGCGTCTGCAACGCAAGGACGGTCGTCTGCTGGCGCTGCTCGACAGCGGCCAGGCGCGTTGCGAGTTGCCGATGAGCATGCAGGACGCAGGGCTGGAAGATCGCGAAGTGATCCTCGGCCTGCGCCCGGAACAGATTGTTCTGGCGAACGGCGAGGGCAATGGCCTGCCGAGCATCAAGGCCGAAGTGCAAGTCACCGAACCGACCGGTCCGGACACCCTGGTGTTCGTCAACCTGAATGACACCAAGGTCTGCTGCCGCCTGGCACCGGACGTGGCACCGCAGGTGGGCGAAACCCTGACCCTGCAATTCGATCCATCGAAAGTGTTGTTGTTCGATGCCAAGACTGGCGAGCGCCTGGGCGTTGCGGGCCAGGCGCAGACCGAAGCGCGGTCGGCAAATGTCGCGCAGTTCAAAGGCCGCTGAAGATCAATTGTAGGAGTGAGCCTGCTCGCGATGGCGGTGTATCAGTCGACAGAGATGTTGAATGTAAAACCGCTATCGCGAGCAGGCTCACTCCTACAAGGAGCAAGCGCTGCCCGGCCTGTCGAGCATCGCAATTTATGTAAACCGCGTTGGAAAAAAACAGTTAATAACAATAAAGACGAGGATGTAGGGATGAAAAAGAAACACGTCAATGCCCGGTTGATCTGCCAAGTGTCAGCTGCGGCGGCCTTGGTGCTGGCCGGCAATGCAATGGCTGCCGATGCATTCAGCTCCGATTCGAAATGGATGACCGGTGACTGGGGCGGTGAGCGGACCAAGCTGATCGAGCAGGGTATCGACATCAAGGCTGACTACGTTGGGGAAATGGGCGCCAACCTGCATGGCGGCTACAACGACGACAAGACCGGTCGCTATAGCGATCAGTTTGGTCTGGGCGTGGCGCTGGATCTGCAAAAACTCTGGGGCTGGGACAACACTCAGGCCAAGATCCAGTTGACCAACCGTAACGGCTACAACATCTCCAACGACCGCGTGGGTGATCCGCGTGCCGGCACCCTGTCGTCGTCGCAGGAAGTTTACGGTCGTGGCCACATGGTGCGTCTGACCCAGTTGTGGATTCAGCATCAGTTCTTCGACAACAAGCTCGACGTCAAGGCCGGTTACTTCGGTGAAGGCGAAGACTTCAACACCTTCCCGTGCGACTTCCAGAACCTGGCGTTCTGCGGCTCGCAAGTGGGTAACTGGGCGACCAACATCTGGTACAACTGGCCCGTCAGCCAGGCCGCGATCCGTGTGAAATACAACATCAACGACGAGCTCTATGCGCAGATCGGTGCGTACAACCAGAACCCGTCGCAGCTGGAACACGGCAACGGCTTCAAGCTCAGCGGCAGCGGCACCAAAGGTACTGTGTTGCCGGTTGAATTGGTCTGGTCGCCGAAGGTCAACAGCCTGCCGGGCGAATACCGCGTCGGTTACTACAAGAGCACGGCGGATGCCGACGACGTCCGCGAAGACGTCAACGGTTTCGACGCGGCGACTACCGGCGACGCGTACAAGACTCACAGCAGCAAACACGGTTACTGGTTCGTCGCGCAGCAGCAACTCACCAGCCACAACGGTGATGCAACTCGCGGTCTGAACATCGCGGCCAACGCCACGTTCCACGACAAGGACACCAACTTCATCGACAACTACCAGTCGGTGATGTTTGTCTACAAGGGCCCGTTCGACGCGCGTCCTAAAGATGACGTGGGCATCGGTGCGGCGCGTATTCATGTCAACGATGACGTGAAGAAAAACGCCGAGTTCCTGAATGCTTCCAACGGTGTTTCGGACTACGACAATCCGGTGTTCTCGCCGATTCGTGAAACCGAATACAACTACGAGATCAACTACGGCTTCCACGTCACCAACTGGCTGACCGTACGTCCTAACCTGCAGTACATCACTCACCCGGGTGGTGTGGATGAAGTGGACAACGCTTTGGTCGCTGGTCTGAAAATTCAGTCTACGTTCTGACGTTGTTGCGATAAGCTCCTCTCTATGTGCGCATATTTGCGGACAGCCAAGGCTGTCCGCTTTTTTTTGCGACTCGTATACAAGGTTTGTGTCGTGCCCATTTGTGGCGAGGGAGCTTGCTCCCGCTCGGCTGCGCAGCAGTCGTAAATCCTGATGATGAGGTTTAAATGACACACCGCAGTGAATGGTTTCAGGGCCGCTTCGCAGCCCAGCGGGAGCAAGCTCCCTCGCCACAAGAGCAATGTGGATTGTTGAGTACCCCATGATTTTCAGGACCGTGGCCAATGCATGAGCATCCGCTGCAACGCTTCTTCAAATCCTTGCGCGAACGGCCGGTGTTCGCCTGGGAGCGCTATCAGATGCGCGATGTGCTGGTGATCGACCATCCGCTGTGTCAGGCGGTGTTCAGTCGGCAGGGCGCGCAGTTGCTGCACTTTCAGCCACGCGGGCAGAAACCGTGGTTGTGGTGTGCGGCAAAGTGGCCGCACGTTGGCGCCATTCGTGGCGGCGTGCCGGTGTGCTGGCCGTGGTATGGCCGCCATCCGAGCGAAAACGCCTGGCCGTCCCATGGCTGGGCGCGGCTGCTCGACTGGAAGCTGCTCGACAGCAGCAGCGCCGAGGATGGCGTACGCCTGCATTGGCAATTGCAGTTGTGCGACTGGCAGGTCGACCTGCACGCGCACCTCGGTGAACGCATGGAATTACGCCTGAGCACCGAGCATCAGGACGACATGCCGTGCCAGTTGAGCCAGGCTTTGCACGCTTACTGGCGTATTGGCGATGTCGGTGAGATAGCGCTGTCTGGCCTCGAAGGTGCGCAGGGTTACGACCAGTTGAGCCGCCAGTCGTGCCAGCAGGAAGGCGAGTTGCGCGTGGATGGCGGCTGTCAGCGGGTGTTCCAGCACGACGGCGAATTGCAGCTCAAGGATCACGCCTGGCAGCGCGAGTTGTGCATCGATACCGGTGACAGTGGCGACACGGTGGTCTGGCATCCAGGCTCGCGACCCCTATTGGGCGTGAGCTGGGATGAAGTGACGGAGTTTGTCTGTGTCGAAGCGGCGGCGGGGGGCACTGACAGCTTGCATCTGGCGCCGGGGGAGAAGGCGCATTTGAGCTTGCAGGCGTGGGCTGCGGCCTAGATTTGCGGTGAGTCGACTGGCGCCTTCGCGAGCAAGCCCGCTCCCACATTGGATCTTCAGTGGACATAGAGTCCGTGTTCAAAACAGATCCCCTGTGGGAGCGGGCTTGCTCGCGAAGAGGCCGGATCATTCAATAAAGAACCATCTGGCCTCAGTTGAACTCATCACCAACCGGATACCGGCTGGCATTCAAGCTCTCTTTGATCTTGCGCAGATGCGGCTGGAAATCCACCCCGCGACGCAGCGTCATGCCGGTCGCCAGCACATCCAGTACCGTCAACTGAATGATCCGCGAAGTCATCGGCATATAGATGTCGGTGTCTTCCGGCAGCGGAATGTTCAGGCTCAGGGTGCTGGCCTTGGCCAGCGGCGAATTCTCGGCGGTCAGGCCCAGCACCGAAGCGCCGTTCTCCCGGGCGATGCGCGCCACTTCCACCAGTTCGCGGGTGCGGCCGGTGTAGGAAATGATCACGAACAGCTCACCGGTATGCGCCACCGAAGCAATCATTCGCTGCATCAGCACATCGGCATGGGCGGTGACGGCGAGGTTGAAACGGAAGAATTTGTGCTGCGCATCCAAAGCCACAGGCGCTGAAGCACCGAGGCCGAAGAAGTGGATCTGCCGGGCCTGAATCAACAGGTCGACGGCGCGGCTGATCAGGTTCGGATCGAGCGCCTGACAAGCACTGTCCAGCGAGGCGATGGCGCTGCCGAAAATCTTCTGCGTGTACGCCTCGGGATTGTCATCGGCCTCCACCGCGCGGCTGACATACGCCGCGCCACTGGCCAGGCTCTGGGCCAGTTGCAACTTGAGTTCGGGATAGCCGCTGACACCGAACGAACGGCAGAAACGGTTGACCGTCGGCTCGCTCACCGATGCGGCCTGGGCGAGGGCGGCGATGCTGAAGCGAGTAGCCTGCTGCGGGTTGAGCAGGATCACCTCGGCGACTTTGCGTTCGGCCTTGTTCAGCTCTTCAAGGCGACTCTGGATCTGTTCCAGTAAATTTCGCACGCGGTCCATATGGAATTCCTAATTCACCTGCGCAAAGGTGCGCCGGGCTATGCAAATTGGGCCTTTGATGTGGCCCGTAACGGTGGCCTATCCTACTGGTGGCTCCGACCGACCACCACTCGGAATCTGTATTTTGCGAAAATGTTGTGGTTATTACTACATTTCCCCTTGAGTGATGCCTTGAAAAAAGGTATTTGTAGCTTAACTTGATAAAAGAACAAACATCATGCCTTCGATTACGGTTGAACCGTGCACCTTTGCCTTGTTCGGCGCTCTGGGCGATCTGGCCCTGCGCAAGCTGTTTCCTGCCCTTTATCACCTCGATGGCGCCGACCTGTTGCACGAGGACACGCGCATCATCGCGCTGGCCCGTGAACCCGGCTCCGAGCAGCAGCACCTGGCATTCATCGCCGCCGAACTGCGCCGTTACGTCGGCAAAGAGCTGGATGAGGCCGTGGCCGAGCGCTTTCTGGCGCGCCTGAGCTACCTGCACGTCGACTTCCTCAAGGCTGAAGATTATGTGGCGCTGGCCGAAGCGGCCGGCAGCGCGCAACGCATGATTGCCTACTTCGCCACACCGGCAGCGGTGTACGGCGCGATCTGCGAGAACCTGGCGAAAGTCGGTCTGGCAGAAAACACCCGCGTGGTGCTGGAAAAGCCGATCGGCTCCGATCTGGAATCTTCGCGCAAAGTGAATGACGCGGTGGCGCAATTCTTCCCGGAGAACCGCACCTACCGCATCGACCACTACCTGGGCAAAGAGACCGTCCAGAACCTGATCGCCCTGCGTTTCGCCAACAGTCTGTTCGAAACTCAGTGGAACCAGAATTATATCTCCCACGTGGAAATCACCGTGGCCGAGAAGGTCGGCATCGAGGGCCGTTGGGGCTACTTCGACAAGGCCGGCCAACTGCGCGACATGATCCAGAATCACCTGTTGCAGCTGCTGTGCCTGATCGCCATGGACCCGCCGGCCGACCTGTCCGCCGACAGCATCCGTGATGAAAAGGTAAAAGTGCTTAAGGCCCTGGCGCCGATCAGTCCGGAAGGCCTGACCACGCAAGTGGTGCGTGGTCAGTACATCGCCGGCCACAGCGAGGGCAAGTCCGTCCCGGGCTACCTCGAAGAACCGAATTCCAACACCCAGAGCGACACCGAAACCTTCGTCGCCCTGCGTGCCGACATTCGCAACTGGCGCTGGGCCGGCGTGCCGTTCTACCTGCGTACCGGCAAGCGCATGCCGCAAAAGCTGTCGCAGATCGTTATCCACTTCAAGGAACCGTCGCACTACATTTTTGCGCCGGAACAGCGCCTGCAGATCAGCAACAAACTGATCATCCGTCTGCAACCGGACGAGGGCATTTCCTTGCGTGTGATGACCAAGGAGCAGGGCCTGGATAAGGGCATGCAACTGCGCAGCGGCCCGCTGCAACTGAATTTCTCCGACACCTGGCGCAGCGCACGGATCCCCGATGCCTACGAGCGGTTGTTGCTGGAAGTGATGAACGGCAATCAGAACCTGTTTGTCCGTAAAGATGAAATCGAAGCCGCGTGGAAGTGGTGTGACCAGTTGATCGCCGGCTGGAAGAAGTCCGGTGACGCGCCCAAGCCGTATGCGGCCGGGTCGTGGGGGCCGATGAGCTCGATTGCACTGATCACGCGGGACGGGAGGTCGTGGTATGGCGATATCTGATGTGCAACTGCCCGCGGGCGTGAATGCCCACGAATTCAAGAGCCCGGTGCTGTTGGCCGAAGGTCTGGCGCTTAACGTCGCCAAGCAACTGAGCGAGGCCATCGCCGCACGCGGCAACGCGGTGCTGGTGGTCTCTGGCGGACGCAGCCCGGTGGCGTTTTTCCAGCACCTGGCCAAGCAGGAGCTGGATTGGTCGAAGGTCGTCGTGACCCTTGCCGATGAGCGCTGGGTGCCGGTCGAACACGCCGACAGCAATGCCGGCCTGCTCAAGCAATACCTGCTCAAAGGGCCGGCCGCCAAGGCACAGTTCCTCAGCCTCTACAGCGCGGCGGCCAACGTCGAGCAGGCTGCGGAACAGGCCGACCGTCTGCTCGCGGAATTGCCGCCGATTGACGTGCTGGTGCTGGGCATGGGCGATGACGGTCACACCGCGTCGCTGTTCCCTGACAGCCCGAACCTGACTGAAGCCTTGCAGGCTGACGGCAGCCGTCGCTGCTGGCCGATGCTGGCGCCGAGCGTGCCGCGTCAACGCCTGACCATGAGCCGTGCGCTGCTGGCGTCGGCAAAGCACAAGATTCTGTCGATTTCCGGTCAATCGAAGCTGACCACCCTGAATGCCGCACTGGCATCCGATGACGTCGCGGCCATGCCGGTGCGCGCGTTTCTGCAACCTACGTTAGAGATTTACTGGTGCCCATGAGCCAAGGAACAGCCGCTATGACAACCCCATCCCCGACCGTTTCCATGGCGGACAAAGTTGCCCTGATCGACAGCCTCTGCGCCAAGGCGCGGATCCTGCCAGTGATCACCATCGCCCGTGAACAGGACGTGCTGCCGCTGGCCGACGCCCTGGCCGCCGGTGGCCTGACCGCGCTGGAAGTGACCCTGCGTTCGCAATTCGGTCTCAAGGCGATCCAGATCCTGCGTGAGCAGCGTCCGGAGCTGGTGACCGGTGCCGGCACCGTGCTTGATCGCAACATGCTTGCAGCAGCGGAAGCGGCGGGTTCGCAATTCATCGTTACCCCAGGCATCACCCGTGACCTGCTCGAAGCCAGCGTCGACAGCCCGATTCCGCTGTTGCCCGGCATCAGCAACGCTTCCGGCATCATGGAAGGCTATGGTCTGGGCTATCGCCGCTTCAAGCTGTTCCCGGCGGAGGTCAGTGGTGGCGTGGCCGCGATCAAGGCACTCGGCGGCCCGTTCGGCGAAGTGAAATTCTGCCCGACCGGTGGCGTTGGCCCGGCCAACATCAAGAGCTACATGGCGCTGAAAAACGTCATGTGCGTGGGTGGCAGCTGGATGCTCGATCCCGAGTGGATCAAGAACGGCGACTGGGCGCGCATTCAGGAATGCACCGCCGAGGCCCTGGCGCTGCTGGACTAAACGTTTTACCTGACACTTCGTTGTGTGTTCTACGGCTTTACGGTGCGCTTGGTCGGTGCACCGTTTTTTTTGCCCGGCAAAAATATTCATGGAAACGGCGCGACACATAGTTACCGCACCACGGGGCTCGTGCGCCGTTAATCTGCGTTCATCTTATGGAAAAGAGAACGCGTCATGGAACGAGACACTTCAACCGCATCGTCACCATCAATCTACCAGTTGGCCCCCGAGCAGATCGCCGGGCCGTACTTTCGCAATCCCAAATTGCTGCGGCGCAATATCAGCGAAGGCGCCGAAGGGCTGCCCTTGCTGCTGCGCCTGAGCATCGTCGACGCGATGACCGGCCAGCCTGTGAGCGGGGCATTGGTGGACATCTGGCACTGCAATGCACGGGGCGCCTATTCGGGATGGAGCCGGATCAACCCGGATCTGGAGGTCGACTCCGATGCCATCGGCTCGGTGCCGCGCACCGACGATGACACCTACCTGCGCGGCAGCCAGTTCTGCGATCAGCAGGGGCGGGTGCGCTTCACCACCATCTATCCGGGGTTCTATGCCGGTCGGGCGCTGCACATTCATGTGGCGGTGCGCATGGTCAGCGGCACTGAATACCTGGAGGAGCGCAACGTGGCCTGGGTCGGTCAGCTGTATTTCCCCGAAGTGGTCTCACGTGCGGTGCTCAATGCCAGGGACTACCGCGGGCGAGCCTCAACCCCCTTGAACAATGCCGACGACAGCTACTACGCCAATATGGGCGGCGAGGGTTCGACCCTGACCGTGTGGCCGATCGGCCGAGACTCTCACGAGGACGGTTTCTTCGGCCACCTGACCATCGGCATCGACACCTTCGCCGCCTCGTCGCAGATCAAACCCGAGGACTTCGACAAGTACACCGTGTGAACCGATCAGCGCAGCTCGTTGAGCGCACGGGTCAGCAACTGCATGTCAGCCGCCGTGGTGGTCAACCCCGGCGTGATGCGAATGCTCGGCCCGCTCGCTGCGCCGTTGCGCACCACGGTGAACAGGTTGTACTCGTTGAGCAGGCGCTCGACCATCGCCTGTTGATCGGCGTGGCGAGTGAAACGCATCGAAGTGATCCCGCAATACAGGCGCGGATCGTCCGGGGTCATCACCTCGATCCCCGGCAGGTGCCGCACGGCACTCACCCACAGGTTGCGCAGGTAATTGAGCCGGGCGCTTTTGGCCGCAGCGCCACCGAGCGAGCGGTGCTCTTCGAGTGCCAACGGCAGTGACATCAGCGCCGGAATGTTCGGCGTGCTGTACGGCGTGCGCGCGCGGATATCGCTGGCCGGAAAGTGCATTTCGCCCATGTCCGGATCGATGTCGGCCAGGCGCTGCGGGGCGATGTACAGAAAGCCCAGGGTCAATGGCGCGCCAATCCACTTGTGCAGGTTAAAACCGGCGAAGGCGATGCCCATCGCTTCCAGATTGAACTCGATCTGGCCAAGGGCGTGAGCGCCGTCGAGGATGATGTCCACGCCGTGCTGTTTCGCCAGTTCGGCGATGGCCTGCACCGGCATCACCAGACCGGTGCGGTGGGTAACATGGGTCAGGGCCATCAGTTTGAGTTTCGGATAGCGGATGAAGGCTTCGCGGTAACTGTCCAGCAGGCTGTCGAAACTGGCCGGGTGAGTGTGGTTGATCTCGATCACGTCGACGCCGCGATGGCGAGACAGCCAGCGCATGGCGCCTTTGACCGTGTCGTATTCCAGGTCGCTGATCAGCACCTGATCGCCCGGTAGCAGGCGATTGTAATTGCGGATCAGCGACTGCAGCGCATCGCTGGCGTTGCGGGTGAAGGCCACGCTCTGCGCGCGCACGCCGATCGTCTCGGCCAGTTGCGCACGGATCTCCAGGCTGTCGTGCTGTTCGAAACGCTGGCGCACATACACCGAGTTGCTGGTGTTGATCAGCTCGATGTTGCGCTGGTAGTCCTCGATCACTGTGCGCGACATGCGCCCGAAGTAACCGTTCTCCAGGTTCAGCGGGCCGGTTTGCGCTTCGTAACGATCGGCGAAGGTTTGCCAGAACGCTTCGTCACGGGCGCGGCGGGTGTTGTCAGGCATGGTCGACTCGGCTCAAGGGGAGGGGCGCTTCAGTGGCGCGGGGCGGGTTTACCGTGTTTGGCGCGTAGCGGTTCGAGCAGATCCGACAGACCGTTATGGTCGATTTCCTGCATCAGTGCCAACAGTCCGCCGAGTTCGCCGTGAGGAAAACCTTCGCGGGCAAACCAGTTCAGATAAGGCCCCGGCAGGTCGGCAATGATCCGGCCCTTGTACTTGCCGAAGGGCATTTCACGGGTGATCAGCAGTTCAAGTTTTTCAGGATTCATCAGTGGCGATCATCTGGATTCAATCAGGCAGGAAAATACAGGCATTCTGCATGCAGGCCAAATGACAGATCATGCAAATAACCGTGATACAGATAGTTCAAATATCTTTAACTTATTGAAAAATAACGATTAATTTTTGAATGAAAAGCTGGCACGCACACTGCAATATCCCTTGCATCTTCAACCAACCGCAAGGAATTGAAAAATGACTGACATGAATAAAGAAGCGATCTCTGTACTCAACGACCTGATCGAAACCTGCAAGGACGGCCAGGAAGGGTTCAAGACTTGCGCTGAAGACATCAAGCATCCAGAACTCAAAACCCTGTTCGTGACCCGTTCTGCCGATTGCGCGACTGCCGCCGCTGAACTGCAGGCTGAAGTGCGTAAACTGGGCGGTGATCCGGAAACCTCTACCAGCGTCAGCGGTGACCTGCACCGTCGCTGGGTCGACGTCAAAGCCATGTTCACCGGCAAAGACGAAGAGGCTGTGCTGAACGAAGCCGAGCGCGGTGAAGACCACGCCCTGAAGGCTTATCGTGAAGCCATCGAGAAAATCAACAAGCACGGCCTGGTCGGCATCCGTGACCTGGTTGAGCGTCAGTACCACGGCGTACAACGCAACCACGACCAGGTGAAAGCCCTGCGTAACCAGGCTCGCGCTCGTTCGTAAGCCACGCTGAAAAAACTGTGGGAGCGGGCTTGCTCGCGAAAGCGCTGTGTCATGCAACGATAATGTTGCGGACATGACCCCTTCGCGAGCAAGCCCGCTCCCACGTTTGTTTTGTGTACCTGATGATCAGCCGATGCTGATCGCCGGCAGCGTCGGCAAGGTCACGGTCTGCTGCTTGCGCGGCGCGAGAATCTCGGCCTCGCCATCCACCACCAGTTCATCACGCTGGTTGAACACGCGAGTGGCGATGCGCACGCGAAACTTCGGCAGCTTCTCGAGAATTTCCAGGCGCACGGTCAGGGTGTCGCCAATCTTCACCGGTTTCTGAAAGCTCATCTGCTGACCGATGTAGATGGTGCCCGGCCCAGGCAGCTCGCACGCTACGGCCGCGCTGATCAGTGCACCGCTGAACATGCCGTGGGCGATGCGTTCCTTGAACATGCTGGCAGCGGCGAACTCGGCGTCCAGGTGCACCGGGTTGTGGTCGCCCGACATCGCGGCGAACAGCTGAATGTCGCGCTCTTCGACAGTCTTGCTGTAGCTGGCGGTCTGGCCGACTTCGAGGGCTTCGTAAGGGATGTTGGTAACCTGGGTCATCGGTCTTGATTCCTGTGACGGATTAAAGTGAATCCACAAAAAATTATTCGCTGCGATGAGGGCGGCGATGGCTCAGCGCCTGGTCGATCCAGGTCAGCACATCGGCAATCACTTCGTCGCGATTGGTTTCATTGAACAATTCGTGCCGCGCCTGCGGGTAGATCTTCAGTTGCAGGTTCTGGCTGCCGGCCGTGCGCAACGCATCGGCCAGATCTGTCAGACGCTTGCCTTCGCTCACCGGATCACATTCACCGCCGATTACCAGCAGCGGCAGGCCCGGGTCGATCTGGGCGAGATTGGACGCTTTGCTGATCTGCTGCAAGCCGCCGAGCAAGTCGATCCACAATTGATTGGTGCAGCGAAAGCCGCACAACGGGTCGTGGGCATACAGATCGACCTCGACCGGGTCGCGGCTCAGCCAGTCGAACGGCGTGCGCGCCGGTTTGAATTTGTTGTTGAACGAGCCGAATGACAACCACTCGATCAGCGCACTGCGGCCCTTGCCACCCTGGCGCAGTTTTTCCAATCGGGCGATCTGTCGCGCCGCGCCGTAAAGCGCCACTGGCTGGAAGTTCGAACCGCTGAGAATCGCCCCGTGCAGGCTGGCGCTGTGATGCAGCAGGTAACCCTGGGCGAGGTAGCTGCCCATGCTGTGCCCGAGCAGGATGATCGGCACGGCGGGATGCTGCTGGCCGATGTGCTGATTGAGGCTGGCCAGATCGCCGATCACCTTGCACCAGCCGTCGTCATCGGCGAAATGCCCGAGCGTCCCGTGTTCGGCGGTCTTGCCATGGCCGCGCAGATCAGGGGCGTACACACCGTAGCCTTGTTCACAGAACGCATTCGCCAGCCGCTCGTAGCGCGCGCTGTGTTCGGCCATGCCGTGGGCCAGCAGGATCAGCGCTTTCAAGGGCGCGGCGGGCAGCCACTGGTTGACGAACAGGCGGCTGCGGTCACTCGCGTCCAGCCAGAAGGCACGGTGGATCATGGCAATTCCTTTTTATCGAGCGGTAACGCCCCGCAGTCGTTGCATTGTATAGCGCGTCCGATCAGCCCACGCCACGGCAGGAAGATTCATACGATCAATGACGGCATCGTCCATATTTGCCTCAATGGCCATAACTGCTAGTGTCCGTGAAGCTCCGCTTTTTGCTTTGTGCCCTCAGGGATCAGCGCGAAACCACAGAAAAGCGGCTCCCGGATCGATTCAGGTAAAGAGGACAAGAACAATGCAACCTGATTTCTGGAATGACAAACGCCCCGCCGGCGTACCACTGGACATCGACATGGGCGAGTTCAAGTCGGTGATCGAGGTGTTTGAGCGTTCCTGCAAGAAATTCGCCGACCGGCCGGCCTTCAGCAATATGGGCGTGACCCTGACCTACGCGGAACTCGAGCGCTACAGCGCGGCGTTCGCCGGTTACCTGCAAGCCCACACCGATCTGGTGCCGGGGGATCGCATCGCGGTGCAGATGCCCAACGTGCTGCAATATCCGATTGCCGTGTTCGGCGCCTTGCGCGCCGGGCTGATCGTGGTCAACACCAACCCGCTGTACACCGCGCGCGAGATGCGCCACCAGTTCAAGGACTCCGGCGCCCGCGCGCTGGTGTACCTGAACATGTTCGGGCAGAAGGTTCAGGAAGTGCTGCCGGACACTGACATCCAATACCTGATCGAAGCGAAGATGGGCGACATGCTGCCCACCGCCAAGGGCTGGCTGGTCAACACCGTGGTCAGCAAAGTGAAGAAAATGGTCCCGGCGTATTCGCTGCCGCAGGCGATCTCGTTCAAGAGTGCGCTGCGCCTGGGTCGTGGTCTGGGGATCAAGCCGCTGAAAGTCGGTCTCGACGACATCGCCGTGTTGCAATACACCGGCGGCACCACCGGCCTGGCCAAGGGCGCGATGCTGACCCACGGCAACCTCGTGGCGAACATGCAGCAGGTGCGTGCGTGTCTTGCGCAGTTGGGGCCGGACGGTCAGCCACTGCTGCGCGAGGGGCAGGAGGTGATGGTGGCGCCGCTGCCGCTGTACCACATCTATGCCTTCACCGCGAACTGCATGTGCATGATGGTTTCCGGCAACCACAACGTGCTGATCACCAATCCGCGGGACATCGCAGGCTTCATCAAAGAGCTGAAGAACTGGCGCTTCTCGGCGTTGCTCGGCCTGAATACGTTGTTCGTCGCGCTGATGGATCACCCGGACTTCAAGACCCTGGATTTCTCCAGCCTCAAGCTGACCAACTCCGGCGGTACTGCACTGGTCAAGGCTACCGCCGAGCGCTGGGAGCAGATCACCGGTTGCCGCATCACCGAAGGTTACGGTCTCACCGAAACTTCACCGGTGGCCTGCACCAACCCGTATGGCGACAAGTCGCGTCTGGGCACGGTCGGTCTGCCGGTGCCGGGTACGCTGCTGAAAGTCATTGATGATGAGGGTGTCGAGCAGCCGATGGGCGAGCGCGGCGAGTTGTGCATCAAGGGCCCACAGATCATGAAAGGCTACTGGCACAAACCCGAAGCCACCGCCGAAGTGCTGGATGCCGAGGGCTGGTTCAAGTCCGGTGATATCGCGGTGATCGACCCGGACGGTTTCGTGCGCATCGTCGATCGCAAGAAGGACATGATCATCGTCTCCGGCTTCAACGTGTACCCCAACGAGATCGAGGACGTGGTGATGGCTCACCCGAAAGTCGCCAACTGCGCGGTGATCGGTGTGCCGGACGAACGTTCGGGCGAGGCGGTGAAGCTGTTTGTGGTGGCGCGGGAAACCGGGGTCAGCCTCGAAGAGCTCAAGGCGTACTGCAAAGAGAATTTCACCGCTTACAAGGTGCCGAAACACATTGTGCTGCGTGAGTCGTTGCCGATGACGCCGGTCGGGAAGATTCTGCGGCGGGAGTTGCGCGATATCGCCTGATCGTTGAATGGCCGCGCGTTGCGCGGATCGCGGGCAAGCCACGCTCCCACAGGGATGTCCATCAACCTTGTGGGAGCGGGCTTGCCCGCGATGCTTTTGGGGGGGTGAAGGCCCGCAAAACCGGGGCTTTCAGGGATGTATAGGATTTTTGCTCTAAAATGACTGTTAGAAAGTCTTGAGTCATTAAAGTGACCATGGAGGCCGCTTTTGGCTCTAGTCGGCCCTCGGCAAAGCTGCTACTCTCGGCGCGCTTTGTGACTTCTCGGCCTGTAGAAAAGCCAGATTCACCAATACAAAACACACACCAATAATAATCGCATCAAATGCGGTGAAGAATTCGCGTTGCTGAGGAGTGGGCTTCCATGATCGAAGACTTTTGGAAGGATAAATACCCGGCTGGAATTGCTGCCGACATCAATCCAGACGAGTACCCGAATATTCAGGCAGTGTTGAAGCAATCCTGCCAACGCTTCGCCAACAAGCCGGCTTTCAGCAACCTGGGCAAGACAATCACCTACGGTGAACTGTACGAATTGTCCGGTGCGTTTGCCGCGTATCTGCAACAGCATACCGACTTGCAGCCCGGTGATCGAATCGCCGTGCAACTGCCCAACGTTCTGCAGTACCCGGTCGCCGTCTTCGGTGCGATTCGCGCCGGGCTGATCGTGGTCAACACCAACCCGCTGTACACCGCGCGGGAAATGGAACACCAATTCAACGACTCCGGCGCCAAAGCGCTTGTCTGCCTGGCCAACATGGCGCACCTGGCTGAAGCCGTGGTGCCGAAAACCGGGGTCAAACACGTCATCGTCACCGAAGTCGCCGACCTCCTACCACCGGTCAAACGCCTGCTGATCAACAGCGTGATCAAGTACGTGAAGAAGATGGTGCCGGCCTATCACCTGCCTAAAGCCGTCAAGTTCAACGACGTGCTGAGCAAGGGCCAGGGCCAGCCTGTGGCCGAAGCCAATCCGCACAGCAGCGATGTCGCGGTGTTGCAGTACACCGGCGGCACCACCGGCGTGGCCAAAGGCGCGATGCTCACCCATCGCAACCTCGTCGCCAACATGCTGCAGTGCAAGGCGCTGATGGGCTCCAACCTCAATGAAGGTTGCGAGATCCTGATCACGCCGCTGCCGCTGTACCACATTTATGCGTTCACCTTTCATTGCATGGCGATGATGTTGATCGGCAACCACAACATCCTGATCAGCAACCCGCGCGACCTGCCGGCGATGGTCAAGGAACTGTCGAAGTGGAAGTTCAGCGGTTTCGTCGGCCTCAACACGCTGTTCGTCGCGCTGTGCAACAACGAAGGTTTCCGCAAGCTGGACTTCTCCAACCTGAAAGTCACTCTGTCCGGCGGCATGGCCCTGCAACTGGCCGCGGCCGAGCGCTGGAAAGCGGTGACCGGTTGCTCGATCTGCGAAGGTTACGGCATGACCGAAACGAGCCCGGTGGCCACGGTCAACCCGATCCAGAACATCCAGATCGGCACCATCGGTATTCCGGTGCCGTCGACCCTGTGCAAAGTCATCGACGATGCCGGTGTCGAGCAGCCTATGGGCGAAATCGGCGAGCTGTGCGTCAAGGGCCCGCAAGTGATGAAGGGCTACTGGCAGCGTCAGGACGCCACCGACGAGATCCTCGACAGCGAAGGCTGGCTGAAGACCGGTGACATCGCACTGATCCAGCCCGATGGCTACATGCGCATCGTCGATCGCAAGAAAGACATGATCCTGGTCTCCGGTTTCAACGTTTACCCGAACGAACTGGAAGACGTGCTGGCGACCCTGCCGGGCGTGTTGCAGTGCGCGGCCATCGGCGTGCCGGACGAGAAGTCGGGCGAGGCGATCAAGATTTTTATCGTCGTCAAACCGGGCGTGACCCTGACCAAGGAAACCGTGATGGACCACATGCGCGCCAACGTCACCGGTTACAAGGTGCCGCGTTCGGTGGAGTTCCGCGATGCGCTGCCGACCACCAACGTCGGCAAGATCCTGCGCCGTGAGTTGCGTGATGAAGAGCTGAAGAAGATCAAGGCCAAGTCCGCCGCCTGAAGCAAAAAGCCCCGCAGATGCGGGGCTTTTTGTTGGAGTAGGTGGTGGATCTGTAGTGACTGTTATGCCGCCTTCGCGAGCAAGCCCGCTCCCACATTCAACCGCGTTCCTCCAGTTGGAATACAGTCAAATGTGGGAGCGGGCTTGCTCGCGAAGCTTTTCGGTTACTGGCGGAACGGCGCGAAATTCACGTTGGTCCCCGCCGGGCGCATGTCCTGCAGGTACGAATCCTTGTCCGCACTCAATTCCAGGCTCAACGCCGCCTTGCGCTTGCCTTCGTTGCGAATCACCAGCCCTTCGAGCTTTTCCCGCAGGAACACCGTCGGCACTTTCAGGTGCAACAGTTCGTCGGTGGCCGGGGTGTGCATCAGCAGGTGAATCCACTCGTATTGCCCGACGGCCAGGCGCGTCACCGGCAGGTCGAACCACCAGATGTTGCGGTTGCGGTTCAGTTCGGCGAAGTGGCAGTTGTTGGTGCCGAGCACAGCGCCGCCCAGTTCCTGGTTGCGACGGGCAATGGCCTGCTTTTTATCGAGTTTCATAACATTCCTGCGGGATCTGATCGTTGGCGCACCGCGCCCATAGCTGCGCATTCTCGGGGCTTGCGGGGCAAACATAAAGCCCAACCTGCATTGCACGACGAAATGAACGGCAAAAATAAATGAAACTCGTGGCAAACCCGGCCAGTCAATCAATACGTACTGACTTTTCCCCTTCAATGCACCAAGGAGAAACACCATGAGTAGCACTGGCGATAAAGTAAAAGGCATGGCCAACGAAGCGGTCGGCAACGTCAAGCAAGGCGTCGGTAAAGCAACCGACAACAGCAAGCTGCAGGCCGAAGGCAAGGTTCAAGAGAAAAAAGGCGAAGCTCAACAAGCAGTGGGCAAAGCCAAAGACGCCGTCAAGAAAGGTGTCGACAAGGCGTAATCGGGCCTTGAACGAAATACACGAGCGGCCATCCAAGGATGGCCGTTTTTGTGTCAAAACCCGACAGCCATCCACGAAGGTCGCCAAGTAGGCTACCGTGATGTAGAAAACGGCCCCTGAGTCGCCACGACTTCAACCTGTAATGCGGCGAAAGGAGACGCGAATGATTTTTCCAGACATGAAAGGTCTGCCACTGCACCGGGTGATGGTGCGCACGGTCACTGAATTCGTCGACGACGAGATGTCGACCTATGCCTCGGCGCTGGCCTACCAGATGCTGTTCTCGCTGTTCCCGTTCATTCTGTTTTTGATCGCCCTGATCGGTTTCCTGCACCTGCCGGACTTCTTCAGCTGGCTGCGCCTGCAGTCGGAACTGGTGCTGCCACCGCAGGCGCTGGAACAGGTCAACCCGGTGATCGACCAGTTGCAACAGTCCAAGGGCGGTTTGCTTTCGGTCGGTATCGTCATCGCCCTGTACACCGCGTCTGCCGGCGTGCGGCTGATGATGAGCGCGATGAACGCCGCTTACGACGTAGTCGAGGGTCGGCCGATCTGGAAGCGCTTCCCGCTGTCGGTGTTCTACACCATCGGCATCGCCGGCATGTTGCTGGTGGCGGCCGCACTGATGGTGCTCGGGCCGCAGGTGATGGGCTGGATTGCCGCGCAAGTGGGCCTGGAAGACTTCATCGTCACCGTGTGGACGATTGCGCGCTGGCCGGTGATCGTGATCCTGATGATGGTCGCGGTGGCACTGATCTACTACGTGATGCCCGACGTCAAACAGGAATTCCGTTTCATCACCCCCGGCTCGGTGCTGGCCGTGGTGGTGTGGATCATCGCCTCGCTGGGCTTTGCGTTCTACGTCAAAACCTTCGCCAACTACAACGCGATGTATGGCAGCATCGGGGCGATCATCGTGCTGTTGCTGTATTTCTACATTTCCTCGGCGGTACTGCTGCTTGGCGCGGAGATGAATGCGGTGATCGAACACATGTCCAGCGAGGGCAAGGACGAGGGCGAGAAAGTCCCCGGCGAACTCGATGAACATCCCAAACAACATGTCTCGGGCCTGGGGCGCGACCACTCGCTCAAGCCGGACACTGACGAAGCCCGACCATGATTCGTGAAATCCTCAAAATGGGCGACGAACGCCTGCTGCGCATCGCCCCACCGGTGCCGCCGGAAATGTTCGACAGCCCCGAGCTGTGGCAACTGATCGATGACATGTTCCAGACCATGGAAAGTGTCGGTGGCGTCGGCTTGGCCGCGCCGCAGATCGGCGTCGACCTGCAACTGGTGATCTTCGGTTTCGAGCACAGCGAACGCTACCCGGACGCCGAAGCGGTGCCGCAGACGATCCTGATTAATCCGCTGATCACGCCGCTGAGTCCGCTGACCGAAGAGGGATTCGAAGGCTGCCTGTCGGTGCCCGGCCTGCGCGGTGCGGTGGATCGTTATCAGCAGATTCGCTACGAAGGCTTTGATCCCAAGGGCGAGCCGATCGTGCGCGTGGCGTCAGGCTTTCATGCGCGGGTGGTGCAGCATGAGTGCGATCATCTGATCGGCCGCTTGTATCCGTCGCGGATTACCGACTTCAGCAAATTCGGCTTTACCGAAGTGATGTTCCCGGATCTCGATCCCACAGCTGACGACTGATCCTGAGAACACCTCTATCCCAATGTGGGAGCGGGCTTGCTCGCGAAGGCGTCGTATCAGTCAATTGATGCAGCGACTGACAAGACGCCTTCGCGAGCAAGCCCGCTCCCACAAGGGTATCTGTGATCTTAGATTGAATGCGGTGTCAGCCCCATCGCAATCATCGGCTTGCTCCGCGCATACCGGCTCAACCGTTCGGCCAGCGCATAGGGCAGGGCAGGGTCGAAACTGAAGCCACGCCGCTCATAAAAACCGCGCAAATCCGGATGGCAGAACAGCCACACCGGCTCCTGCAGATCCTTCACTGCCGTCGCGATCAACTGCGCGGCGATCCCTTGCTCACGGCAACCCGGATCGACAAACAACCCGGTCAACCAATACCCGCCCGCCACCGGCCGCAGGCACAGGGCGGCGATGATGTCCTCGCGACGGGCCACCCACAACTGCGCATCGCGCACCGCCTTCATTGACGATTGGTGGCGGCGGTAAAACTTGTTCATCAACGGCCACAAAGGCTCGTCGAGCAGGCTGTACTGGGTATCGGGCATGGGATCGGACTGGCGGCGGGCAAAGCGCCGATTATAAAAGAACGGGCGATGCTGGATAGGTGTATACCTGAGCCTACATCCCTGTGAGTGGAGTACGCATCATGTCCAAAGGTATGGATTCAAAGAAAGCCGCGAAGAAGAAACCGGCCAAGACCGCGATTGAAAAACGTGCAGAGAAGAAGGCCAAGAAAGTCGATATCTTCGGTCATTGATCACGTCCTTCGGGAGCCCGTCCCCCGGGCTCCCGTTTCAGCGCAAAAATAAACTGCAAGATTGCTCGGCTTCGTTGCACAGAAGGGGAAGATTCCCGTTCCGAGCCACGCCATGCCGAATTACTTCGACGCCGACCATCGCCAGCAGATCGAAACCCTGCGCCAGCGCTTCACCGCCCGCACCGAATGGCCGACATGGCTGCTACTGATCGGCGTGTATGGCGGCTGGTTCGCGATCATCATCAACAGTCAGTGGCTCGGTCGCGGCTTGAGCACATTGCTGCTGATTCCGCTGCTGGTGCTGTGGCTGTCGGTGCAGCATGAATTGCTGCATGGGCATCCGACCCGCTCGGTGCTTTTCAACAAAATCCTCGGTTATGCACCCTTTGCGGTGTGGTACCCGTACACGCTCTACCGAGACAGCCATCTGTTGCATCACCGCGATGAACACCTGACCGTGCCCGGCATCGATCCGGAAAGCCGTTATCTGACGGCGGTGCGTTGGCAGGGCAGTTCTTTGTTCGAACGCAGCCTGCACTGGCTGAACAAAACCGTGGTCGGGCGTTTTGCGATTGGTGCGCCGCTGGGACTACTGTCGTTGGCCGCGGAAGAACTGCAACGCCTGAAAAACCGCGAGCGTCAGGCCTGGCTGATGTGGCTGACCCACGGTGCGTTCAGCGTGTTGATGCTGTGGTTTATCGCGCGCTTCAGCGTGCTGCCGGTCTGGCATTACCTGCTGCTGATCAGTGTGCCGGCACTGTCGATCGCGATGATCCGCTCCTACTATGAACACCGCCCGCACGCTCAACCGGAGCAGCGCACCGTGCTCAACGAGGCCGGTTGGCCGTGGCGCTGGCTGTTTCTGAATCTGAATTTTCATCTGGTGCATCACGACCTGCCGGGGCTGGCGTGGTACGACTTGCCAGCGGCCTACCGGATGCGCCGCGAGCAATGGGTAGAGCGCAGTGGCGGATTTTTGGTGCAGGGTTATGGGCAGTTGTGGCGGCAGCACGGTTTGAAGCCGATCGACAGTCCGCAACATCCTTACCACTAACCTCAAAAACACCACAAAACCCTTGTAGGAGTGAGCCTGCTCGCGATAGCGGTGTGTCAATCAACGAAAAAGGTTACTGACACACCGCTATCGCGAGCAGGCGAAGGCCTACAGTGGAAATCTGTTGTCCGGGAATAACGTGTATGACCCAACACCATCTCGAACTGCTGATGTACACCGCCCCCGAGCCCATTCGCGCGGCCAACGAACGCTGGATCGCCCGCATTCTCGAACACCTCGGCCATTCCCGCCTCAACGCCGCAAGCCTGTCGCTCCCCGAGCTTTGGTTGTCGCCGGATCTGCTGCTGACCCAGACCTGCGGGTATCCGCTGATGACCCTGCTGCGCGGTCAAGTACGCATCGTCGGTTGCCCGCGCTACGAATTGCCCGACGCCAGCGCCGGCAATCACTGCAGCCTGATCCTCAGCCGCGCCGACGATGCGCGCAAAACCCTGGCGGACTTTCGCGGCAGTCGCGGGGTGATCAATAGCGAAGATTCCAACAGCGGCATGAACCTGTTGCGCCAGCGCCTGGCGCCGTTGCATCGCGACGGGCAGTTCTTCGCCACGCTCGGCATCAGTGGGGCGCACCGCGAAAGCCTGCGCTGGCTGCGTGAAGAGCGCGCCGATCTGGCGGCCATTGACAGCGTGACCTATGCCTACCTCGCTCAGCATGCGCCTGAGGAAGTCAGTGGATTGCGGGTGGTGGCGCGCAGTGCGTTCAGCCCGACCTTGCCTTTTATCACCGTCGCTACTGCCACGGACGAGCAGATAGAACAGTTGCGCCGGGTGATGAATCGGGCGTTGCGTGAGCTGCCTGATGTGGCGCAGATCCTCGGCTTGCCTGAAGTTTTGCCCGCCAGCGAAAGCGATTATCAGATCGTGCTCGAATATCAGCGTGAGGCTGAAGAGTTAGGCTACGGCCGCTTGCGCTAAAAGATCGCAGCCTTCGGCAGCTCCTACAGGTTGAACGCATTTCAAAGTAGGAGCTGCCGAAGGCTGCGATCTTTTGCTTATATATCCAAAAGAAATATAAAAATGAAATATAGATATTATTAATGCATAAGGCGCCTTGCTACGATCGCGCCACCGGATCACCGGACATTCAGCGACCCTTATTCAGGAGCCCTTATGTCCGGCGCCGATACCGTTTACCACAATCATCTCGACGTGCTGTTCCGCGCTCACTACCGCTGGCTGTGCACTTACCTGCGTCGACATCTGTACGACGCCGCAGGCGCGGAAGACATCGCTGCCGAAACCTTCGCGCGATTGCTGCAGGCACCCAGTGTCACGGCGATACGCGAACCGCGCGCCATGCTCACCACGATTGCCCAACGCCTGCTTTATCAGCTTTGGCGCCGGGCGGATCTGGAGCGCCGGCATGCGCAGCAGGTCGACGTCGATGCTGTCACTTCGCCTGAAGACCTCGCACAACAGAGCCAGACCCTCAAACGCCTCGATCACAGCCTGCAACGTTTGCCCGGCAAAGTCCGCTCGACCTTCCTGCTGGCGCGGATCGATGGCCTGACCTACCCGCAAATCGCCGCCGAACTGGGCATCTCCCAGCGTTCGGTCAGCGTCTACATGAGTCGTTCCCAGGCCCTGTGCGACCGCCACAGCGCCAACCAAATCCTGACAGACAAGAGGTCCGCATGAGATCGATCAAAACCCTGCTCGGCCGTTCGTTGCTGGCGCTGAGCCTGAGCGTCGGCGCTGTTTCGGCGGCGGAGAAAACCGCGCCGATCCACTTCGGTGACATCACCTGGGAAAGCGGCAGTTTCATCACCGAAGTGCTGCGCCTGATCGTCGAGAAAGGTTACGGCTACCCGACCGACACGCTGCCGGGCAGCACCGTCAGCCTCGAAGCGGCGCTGGCGAAAAACGATATTCAGGTGATCGGCGAGGAATGGGCAGGGCGCAGTCCGGCGTGGGTCAAGGCTGCCAATGAAGGTAAGGTCTTCGGCTTGGGCGACACGGTCAAGGGCGCGACCGAGGGTTGGTGGGTGCCGGAATACGTGATCAAGGGCGACCCCGAGCGCGGGATCAAACCATTGGCACCGGAGCTGAAATCGGTGGCCGACCTGCCGCGCTACAAGGACGTATTCCGCGACCCGGAAGACCCGCGCCGTGGACGCTTCCTAAACAGCCCGACCGGCTGGACCTCGGAGATCGTCAACAGCCAGAAGCTCAAGGCCTATGCGCTGACCGACAGCTACGTCAACTTCCGCACCGGCTCCGGCGCGGCGCTGGATGCCGAGGTGGCGTCGTCGATCAAACGCGGCAAACCGGTGCTGTTCTACTACTGGTCGCCGACGCCGCTGCTCGGGCGCTTCAAACTGGTGAAGCTCGAAGAGCCACCGTTCGATGCCGAAGCCTGGAAGACTCTGGCCGATGCCAATAACCCGAATCCCAAGGGCACCCGCTCGATGCCGGCCAGCCTGGCGATAGGCGTGTCGGCGCCGTTCAAGGCGCAATACCCCGAGCTGGTATCGTTCTTCGAGAAAGTCGATTTGCCGATTGATCTGCTGAACCAGACGCTGGCCGGAATGAGCGAAAAGCGCCAGCCACCGCGACAGGTCGCCGAAGCGTTTTTGCGTGATCAGCCGCAGGTGTGGCAGGCGTGGGTGCCGGGGGAGGTGGCGAGCAAGGTGACGGCGGGGCTTTGAGTTTCTGCCGGTTGATCTGCATTGTTTGAACGGACGCCTTCGCGAGCAAGCCCGCTCCCACAGGGGGATCGTGCACGCCACAAATCCAGTGTGGGAGCGGGCTTGCTCGCGAATGATCTAAAGACTTACGCCGCTTCCGCGGCCAACGCCGCCATCACGGTCGGCCGCTGCTCGACCCGCGCCTGAAACCGCGCCAGCGCCGGCCACTGCGCCAGCTCGATCCCGAACAATCGGGCCCAGCGCAACACCACAAACAACAACGCATCCGCCACGCTGAAGCCGTTCGGCAACAGATAATCCTGCTGCTCCAG
The DNA here is from genome assembly GCF_058798255.1 of Pseudomonas sp. GW823-FHT01D03. Classification (NCBI taxonomy): domain Bacteria; kingdom Pseudomonadati; phylum Pseudomonadota; class Gammaproteobacteria; order Pseudomonadales; family Pseudomonadaceae; genus Pseudomonas; species Pseudomonas sp. GW823-FHT01D03. The sequence goes on along the minus strand of NZ_JBXAKK010000001.1, from coordinate 4,636,472 downwards.
CACCGCGACCAATACCGCAAAACGCTTGAACAACTTCTCCTTGATCACCTCGGCCGGCAGACGCTCATCGAACAGCGCACCAAGCCCGCCGTGGATCTCGCTCGAAATGAAATTCAACCACTCCTGCAAACGCAGCCGTTCAAAGCTGCCGGGCGCTGGCGCCAGTCCCGATTGTGGTTGCAGATCCGCCAGATATTGCAGGATCACCGGGCCCTCGGTCAGCACCGCGCCGTCGTCCAGTTGCAGGGCCGCGACGTAGCCCTTGGGATTGATTGCGAGAAAGTCTTCGCCGCTGGCCGTGCGCTTGCTGCGGTTGTCGACGCGGATCAGCACGAAGGGCAGCTTCAGTTCGCGCAACACAATGTGCGGCGCCAGTGAACAGGCTTGCGGGGCGTAATACAGCTTCATCGGCAGCTCTCTGGTGAGGATTTGGCGCCAGTGTCATAGTGCGCCGCACCCTCGGTAAAATTAATCTTTCAGATAGCAGCCATAAGGACAGCTACTGCCATGATGAACCTGATGCATTGGCGGCTGGTGGTCGCCGTGGCCGATCACGGCAACATAACCCGCGCGGCCGAAAGGGTCGGCATGACCCAGTCCGGCGCGAGCCAGGCCCTGGCGCTGATGGAAGAAACCCTTGGCGTGCAGCTATTCAGCCGCGAAAGCCGACAGACCTTGCCCACCGCTATCGGCCTGCCGGTGATCGAACAGGCGCGGCTGATGCTCGGCGCGCTGCAAACCATTCGCCAGACCGTCGACAGCGTGCGCCCGATGCTGCGCGGGACGATCCGCCTGGCGAGTTTTCCCATGGTGCTGGCGAGTTTTCTGCCACCGCTGCTGCGCCAGTTCAATCGCTTGTACCCGGGGATCGAAGTGGTGGCGCTGGAGGTCAGCGATGACGAGGTGGAAACCCTGCTCGCGGCCGGGCTGGTGGATGTCGGCGTGGTGCTCAACCCGGCACCCGAACGCAACGCCGGGCCATTGGGTCGCGACGCATGGGTGGCGGTCGTTCCCGCAGGGCATCCGCTGGCGCTGCGTGGAATCGAGCAAGGCGTAAGCCTGCAGGAACTGACGGCGCTGCCTTTTGTGTTGGCCACCGGCGGATGCTCGACCAACGCCCGCAGCCTCGCCGCCGAGGCCGGGTTGCAGTTGCAGGATGTGCGGGTCGAGGTGCGCGAATGGAGCAGCGCCTTCACTCTGGTGCGGGAAAACCTCGGCGTGACCCTGGTGCCGGAAATGACCTTGCCGGCCGAGCGTCAGGGCTTGCGCGTGATTGCCTTGCAGCCACGTATCGAACGAGTGTTTTCGCTGGTGCTGCCTGCGGGGCAGACGCCGTCAGCGGCGGTGCAGGCGTTGCTGGATCTGGTGGCGGAGACGGCAGTCGCGACGGCTCGCTGAACCGTTTCTTGTGCAAAAAGTGCCAGATACTGGCCGACTAGTGGCCTTGCGCACGGCAGGGCGCTGGCTATGCTGTGCTGTAACTAACTATGTCGACCGTCATCTGTTAGCCGTGATTTCAACGCTGCCAGAGTGCGCAACCCAAGGCACCGGACACTGAACCAACAAGGAGCGGGGTTTTACATGGAAGTTCTTCTGCACGTTAGGGCTGGCCCGTCGCCGGGCTATCAAGAGAAGGATGTCTTGATGAGAGCGTCGCTGCATGGACCCTCGGATTAAACATCATTTATCACCTGACAACTTCCTCCTGTGGAGGAATGCGTGTGCCTGTTCTGTGGAACGTAGTGGTGGATGCTGAAAGACCTGAACTTTCATCTAATCAAAAGAACGCGCGGAAGGTGATACAACCATGTTCAACCTACATCACAAGGCTGACCTGCGGGAAATCGAGCGTTTCAGCTGCGCCTTGACCGAAGCCAACGCCAAGCTCGAAGCGATCAGCCGTTCGATGGCGATGATCGAATTTACCCCCGAAGGCATTGTTCTGGATGCCAACGAAAACTTCTGCAAGACCATGGGTTACAGCGCCGAGGAAGTGCGTGGCAAACATCACCGGGTGTTTTGCGAAGAAGCGTTTTACCGCAGCGAGGAGTACGCCAGATTGTGGCGCGACCTGGCCCGGGGTGAGCCGATCAGCGGCACCTTTTTGCGCCTGAACAAGTCCGGCAAGGAGATCTGGCTGGAAGCCAGTTACATGCCGGTGTACGGCGCGGACAAACAAGTCAAAAGTGTCATCAAAGTCGCGTCGGACATTACCGCCCGGGTCAACAAAGAGCACGAAGAAGAGAGCATGCTCGCGGCGATCAGCCGTTCGATGGCGGTGATCGAGTTCACCCCGGACGGCAACGTGATTACCGCCAACGACAACTTTCTGAAAACCATGCAGTACTCGCTCAACGAAATCGTTGGCCATCACCACAGCATGTTCTGTCATCGTTCCGAATCCGAATCGGCGCAGTACAAGGCGTTCTGGGCGTCGCTCAATCGCGGCGAATATCACTCGCACCGTTTCGAGCGCAAGAACAAGTCCGGGCAGATGGTTTACCTCGAAGCTTCGTACAACCCGCTGTTCGACACCAAGGGTCGTTTGTACAAGGTGGTGAAGTTCGCCAGTGACATCACCAACCAGATGACCACGCTGCAGAACGCCGCGGAATCGGCCCACAGCACCTCGGTACAGAACGACGCCTGCGCGCAGAAAGGCTCACAAGTCGTGCAACAAACCGTACAGATCATTCAGGACATTTCCCGCGACCTCAACGAAGCGGCGCTGAGCATCGATGCGGTGAGCAAACAGTCGGACATCATCGGCACCATCGTCCAGACCATTCGCGGCATCGCCGATCAGACCAACCTGCTGGCGCTCAACGCCGCCATCGAAGCGGCCCGGGCCGGTGAACACGGACGCGGTTTTGCGGTGGTGGCGGACGAGGTGCGCAGTCTTGCGGCGCGTACCAGTCAGGCGACCCTGGAGATTGTCGAAGTGGTGCGCAAAAACCATGACCTGTCGCTGAGTGCGGTGTCGAGCATGCAGTCGAGCCTGAGCCGCACCGGGCTGGGTGTGGAACTGGCGAACGAGGCGGGGGAGGTGATCCTGGAGATTCAGCAAGGATCACGGCATGTGGTGGATGCGATCGGGCAGTTCAATGCGACGTTGCAACTAAACTGACACCCATCAACAACTGTAGGAGTGAGCCTGCTCGCGATTGCGGTGCGTCAGTCACTGGATAAGCAACTGATGTATCGCTATCGCGAGCAGGCTCACTCCTACATTGGTTTCCAAGCAACTTTCAGATCAAAGCGCCGCGAGAAACTTGTCCGCCAGTTTGTCGCTGTCCTTGACGTCATTGGCGTTGTCTTTTTCCGCTTGCGCCAGCTTCATCTTGTCCTGCAGACGCTCGGCGATCTCTTTGCCGATGGCCAGTTGTTTCTCTGGCGGCATGTTCTGGATGTCTTCCTCGGTAATACCCATGCTTTTGAGGATGCTGTCACGCAGACGCTGTTCCGGCGACTTGCTCATGTAGTCCTTGAACTCGTCGGTGGCCGACGTGCCAGCGGGCTTGGAACTGGAGGCATCAGTGGTTTGCAGGCCGACGCGAGTCTTGGCGAAGGCTTCGTCGACGTTATCGCTGATGCGCGTGGCGGCGGCCACTTGCTGGGTGGCGATCTGCGTGGCCGAATCTTCGACCCTGGAGGTCGCATCGGTGGCTTGCGACTGAGCCTGGTTCTGCAGCGATTGCAGCATGGCGCCGTGCAGGCCGCTTTGCAGACCGGCAGCGGCGGTCGTGGTTGCGTCATCCGCCAGCCGCTTGGGCAGGTGGATGAGCTGCTGCTGTTTGGCACTGACCAACATCATGATGGAGACCTTTGGATAATTGCTGACGGGCGTATCCGAGCAATTAGCGTGCCTTTGAAGAAAGTTATTTTATTTCAATGCGTTACTGCTATGGCATGTACAAAAAAGCGGTCATCCCTTGCCGTCAGGCGGCAGAGGATGACCGTATGGCCCTCAGCGATGGGCAATGTTTTCCAGCGCCAGGTTGCGCGTACGCGGGCCGAACCAGCCGATGGTCAGCATCACGATCAGCATGCTGCTGACGATGAACGCCAGCACTCCGGGCGTGCCGAAGTTGTCGAGAAACAGCCCGATCAGCAGGCTGCTGAATACCGTCGACAAGCGGCTGAACGAATAGCAGAAACCCACCGCCCGCGCACGGATGTTGGTCGGGAACAGTTCGCTCTGGTACGAGTGATAACTGAAGCTCAGCCAGGCATTGCAGAAGGTGATCATCACCCCGCAGAAGATCAGGCCGAAGGCGCTGGTCTGTAAGGCGAACAAAGTGCCGAAGGTCATGGCGCCGAGGGCCGAGCCGACGATCTGCCATTTGTTCTCGAAACGGTTGGCGAACTTCACGAACAACAACGGCCCGAGCGGGTAGGCGAGGGTGATGATGAACGCGTACATCAGGCTGTGGGTGACGCTCACACCCTGGCCGGACAGCAACGCCGGCAGCCAGTTGCCGAAACCGAAGAAACCGATCGCCTGGAACACGTGAAACACGATCAGCATCAACGCGCGACGCCGGTACGGCGGCTGCCAGATATCGGCGAAGCGGCCCTTGCCCTCGACATCGACGGCCACCGCTTCCGGAGCGTCCAGCGGTTGGCGATGATCCTTCTCGCAGCGCGCCTCGATGTCGTCGAGAATCCTGTTCGCTTCATCGAACCGCCCGTGCTGCGCCAGCCAGCGGGGCGACTCCGGCAGTCGCTTGCGCAGCCACCAGATGAACAGTGCAAACACCGCGCTCGCCAGCACCACCCAACGCCAGCCCGACACACCGAACGGCGCCTGCGGTACCAGCCACCACGACATCAACGCCACCGCCGGCACCGAGAGAAACTGCACGAAAAAGGCGAAGGCAAACGCCGAACTGCGCATGCGTTTGGGCACGAGTTCCGAGAGGTAGGCGTCGATGGTCACCAGCTCGATACCGAGGCCGATACCCACCAGAAAGCGCATGCAGATGATGCCCAGCGCCGAGCTTTGGATGCCCATCAGCACCGTGGCCACGGTGTACCAGACCAGCGCAAAGGTGAAGATCGCGCGCCGGCCGAAACGATCGGCCAACGGACTGAGCAGGCTGGCGCCGAGGAACAGGCCAAGGAAGGTCGCCGACGCGAACGCCGCCTGATCGGAGAAACCGAACACGCCCTGATTGCCGGTGGCGAAGATCCCGTCACGGATCAGCCCCGGACTGATGTAGGCGGTCTGGAACAAATCGTAGAGTTCGAAGAAACCGCCAATCGACAGCAGCGCCACCAGCCGCCAGATGGTGGCGACGGCGGGCAGGCGGTCGATGCGGGCAGAAATCTGGGCAGCGCGTATCGGGTCGATGCCGTCGCTTTGCGCGGCGGCGGGGGCGTGAGCAGTCATCGGCGGATCCATTTTTTATTGATGGAAAAGCTTAGCCTGCTATCGGAGTTCACGGATTGTGAATTTCGGCGGTTAGCCCCGGGGAACCGCCGATTTTTTGCAATAACTGCTTACCAATTAACGATTTATGCCGCTGCGGTCGAATCGGGCAGCGCCGACGCCGGCAAGCCGAAAATGCGATCAAACAGCCAGTTGAAGGCGAACGTGTAGCACGGGATGAAGATGATCAGCGCCAGATCCAGCAGGAATGCCTGCACCAGACTGATGTTCATCCACCAGGCGATCAGCGGGATCAGGAACACGATCAGTGTCAGCTGAAAACCGACTGCATGAGCGATGCGCCGTTTGACCGTGCGGGTGCGCGATTTCTGGCGACTTTCCCATTGCTCGAACAGCGAGGTGTAGATGAAATTCCAGGTCACGGCGATGGTGGTGATGATCACTGCCAGCGGGCCGGTGCTGCCGGGCGAGGTGCCGGACAACAGCGCCAGGCCGAGGGCGGAGAAGGTCATGCCGATCACTTCGTAGAGCGACACGTAGACCAGTTTGCGTTTGACGCCTTGCATGGAGATTTGCCTCTTTCTTGCAACGGGTTGGCCAGCGGGACTGGCGAAGGCGGCAAAAGATAGCTTCAATAGGCGTGACAGAAAAAGTCAGTAGCTTTCAGTTTTGGTGATAGGTGGTGTTTTGAATTTCAACAGCGACAGCATCGAACTGTTTCTCGCGGTGATCGAACGTGGCTCGTTTTCCGCTGCTGCCCGCGCTTTGGGACGGGTGCCGTCGGCGGTGAGCATGGCTATCGGCAATCTGGAGGCGGAGCTTGGCTATGCCTTGTTCGACCGCAGCCACCGCGAACCGCAGCCGACGGCGATGGCACTGTCACTGGTGCCCCACGCGCGGCTGATTGCCGAGCAGCTCAAGCAACTGCAGGTGCACGCGGTGGAGTTGTCGCTGGGGCTGGAGAGCAAGTTGTCGATTGGCGTGGTCGCCGACATCGACCGCCGCCGCTTGCTCGCCGCGATCAAGGTGATTGCCGAGCGTCATCCGCTGCTCGACATCGAAGTGCTGACCGCGCCGCAGGACGATGTGCTGGCGATGCTGCACAGTGGCCGCGTCAGCGTGTGCCTGGCGTTCGCCGGGTTGAGCATGAACGTGCTGGAGCGTTTTCAGTTTGTCGGCAGCGAACGGATGATCGCCACGCTGGCGGCGGACAGTCCGTTGTTGCAGGGGCAGGATCTGTTTCTCGAAGACCTGGTGCATGTGCGGCAGATCGTCGTCGCCAGTCGCGACCTGGAAATCAGCGAAACCCGGCCGCTGGTGGCCGAGTCGCACTGGCGCACCGACACCCTGGAAGCGGCGCTGGAGATGGTCGAGGCAGGTTTGGGCTGGGGCAATTTCCCGCTATCGGTGGTGCAGCCGTGGCTGGACAGCGGACGACTGAAGCGACTGAATTTCCGCAACATCGAAAACGGCCTGGTACTGCCGGTGCATGCGGTGTGGCTCAAGAGCCAGCCGCTGCAAAAGGGCGCGTCGGCTCTCGTCGACCTGCTCAGCCACTGAACCCGACACAGATCTCCTGTGGGAGCGGGCTTGCTCGCGAAGGCGGTGTGTCAGAAAAGTATGTGCTGACTGATCCACCGCTTTCGCGAGCAAGCCCGCTCCCACAGGATTTTGCAGTGTGCAGGCGATCCTTGTAGGAGGTTTCAGGTACTTTCGCGAATCTTCAATTCAAAACCCATATCCTCCACCGGCCGCGCCACACTATTCCCCGCCATCAACGTCAACATCTGCTCCGCCGCGCGCCGGCCAATCGCCTCGCGCGGGGTGTTGATGCTGCTCAGGCGCGGCACCATGTGTTCGGACATCGGCAAGTCGTTGAAGCCGAGGATCGCCACCTGCTCGGGGATCTTGATCCCGTTGCGCAGCGCTTCGAGCAGCGCGCCCTGCGCCAGGTCGTCGTTACCGAAGAAGATTGCATCGACATCCGGATGCGCCGCCAGCAGTTGCAGGAACAGCTCACCGCCCAGGCCCACGGACGAGGAGCGCGGCGTCAGCACTTCCAGATCCGGGTCATAACGCCCGGCCTTCTGCAGGGCTTTGCGGAAACCCTCACCGCGCAACAAGGTGCGCTGATCGAGTTGCGCACCGATGTAGGCCAGACGCTTGCGCCCACGAGAGAGCAAATGTTCGGCAGCGGTTTCGCCAGCACTGAGCTGGGAGAACCCCACACAGTTCACTCCGGCGGCGCTGTCGAGTTCCATCATGTACACGCAGGGAATGTTGCTGGCCTCGATCATCCGTCGCGAACTTTCCGTGCGATCAAACCCGGTCAACAGAAAACCGCGCGGCTGATAAGCCATGTAATTGCGCAGCAGGTTTTCTTCTTCATCGCGCGAGTAGTGGAAGTTGCCGATCAGCACTTCGAAGCCCTTGGGCGTGAGCACCCGATGAATGGCTTCCAGCGTATCGATGAACAACAGGTTGGACAGCGACGGCACCAGCACCACCACCGAATGGCTCTGCGCCGAGGCCAGAGCGCGGGCTGCCGGGTTGACCACGTAGTTGAGTTCAAGCGCGGCTTTCTGCACTTTTTCCACCAGTTCCGTGGCGACCGTGCTGACACCGCGCAGTGCGCGGGAGGCGGTAATCGGGCTCACGCCGGCGAGGCGGGCAACTTCATTAAGGGTGGGACGGCCGGTGGTGCGAGTGTTTTTATCGTTTTTAGGGGTGGTCATCGGGCGGCTTGCCAAACAAAAATCAAGGCACTAAGGTAGCGCTGTCCTGATGCAGCTGCAAATGCGTAAGCGAGGTCCTGCCTGATCTTCGCTTTTTGGCGTTGGGAACAAACCTGCTGCAACCCAAAAAAACGACAAGAAGGCGTCGGCAACTTCTGCCTGTGCACTAGAGTCATAGCTAGCAAAGGTAGCGCTGTCTGCGCGCTGAGGTGTTATATGAGTCATCCCATCACCGCCCTGGTCATCATGGGCGTTGCCGGTTGCGGCAAGACGTGCGTCAGCGAGGCCCTGTGCCAATTGAGCGGCGCCACTGCCATTGAAGGCGATACTTTCCATCCGGCCGCGAACATCGAAAAGATGAGCGCGGGGATCCCCCTGAACGACGACGACCGTGCCGGCTGGCTCGACAGCCTGTGCGATGAACTGCGTCGCGTCGATGCATCGGGTAAACGCCCGGTGCTGACCTGCTCGGCCCTTAAACACAGTTACCGCGAAGTGTTGCGCAGTGCCTTGCCGGGCCTGGGCTTCGTGTTTCTTGAGCTGACCCCTGAAGTTGCCGCCGACCGCGTGTCCCATCGCCCGGGCCACTTCATGCCGGCGACGTTGATCGAAAGCCAGTTCGCCACCCTCGAATCGCCGGTCGGCGAGCCGTTGACCCTGGCACTGAATGCTTCGATCCACAGCGTTGAAGAACTGGCGGCCCAGGCGCACGTCTGGTGGCAGGCCCACGGTCTGAAACAGGCGGTATGAGTGTGTTGAAAGAGCTAGCGCTGTCCTCACGAATTCTGTTTAACCCGCTTTAATAACAACAACAAGCCAGGAGACACCCCCAATGTTTGGCATGTCCCACGACACGTTTCTGCTGCTTGATGCAGTGGTCACGGTAATCGGACTGATCGTCCTGATTACCAAATTCAAGATTCACCCCTTTATCTCCCTGACTATTGCAGCCGCGTTCCTCGGCCTGACGTCCGGCATGCCGATCGGCACGATCATCAAGGCGTTCCAGGACGGCTTCGGTGGCGTGCTCGGTTTCGTCGGCATCATCCTCGCGCTGGGCACCATGCTCGGCAAAATGATGGCCGAATCCGGCGGGGCGGATCAGATCGCCCAGACCCTGATCCGCGCGTTCGGCAAGGACAAAGTGCAATGGGCGATGATGTTCGCCGCGTTCCTGGTCGGTATTCCGCTGTTCTTTGAAATCGGCTTCGTGCTGCTGATTCCGCTGGTGTTCATCGTTGCCCGCCGCACCGGTGTGTCGATCATCAAGATCGGTATCCCGCTGCTCGCCGGCCTGTCCGCCGTACACGGTCTGGTGCCACCGCACCCGGGCCCGCTGCTGGCCATCGGGGTGTTCGGCGCCGACATCGGCAAGACCATTCTTTACGGTCTGATCGTTGCACTGCCGACCGCCATCATTGCCGGCCCGATCTTCGGTACGTTCATTGCCAAGCACATTCCCGGTCATCCGAATCAGGAACTGGTTGATCAACTGGCCCGTGAAAGCGACGACTCAACCAAGTTGCCGAGCTTCAGCATCACCCTGATTACCGTGCTGTTGCCGGTTTTCCTGATGCTCCTGAAAACCTTCGCCGACGTGGCGCTGCCGGACGGTCACTTCTTCCGCACCTGGATGGACATGATCGGTCACCCGATCTCGGCACTGCTGCTGGCCTTGCTGCTGTCGCTGTACACCTTCGGTCACAAGCAGGGCATCGGTTCGCAGCAGATGCTCAAGTGGCTGGACGCGAGCCTGGCGCCAACCGCCGCGATCATCCTGATCATCGGTGCCGGTGGTGGCTTCAAGCAGATGCTGGTGACCAGTGGTGTGGGCGACGTGATCGGCCACATGGCGGTCAGCGCGCAGATCTCGCCGATCCTGCTGGCGTGGCTGGTGGCGGCGGTGATTCGTATCGCCACCGGTTCGGCCACCGTGGCGACCATCACGGGCGCCGGCATCGTGGTGCCGGTGGTGGGGATGATCCCGGGCGTCAACCGTGAGCTGCTGGTGCTGGCCACCGGTGCCGGTTCGTTGATCCTGTCCCACGTGAACGACGCCGGTTTCTGGCTGGTGAAGCAGTACTTCAACATGACCGTGGCCGAAACCTTCAAGACCTGGACCGCGATGGAAACCATCCTGTCGGTGGTGGGCCTGGGCTTTATCCTGCTGTTGTCGCTGTTCGTTTAAACAGCTTCTTGCAGGCACAAAAAAACCGCAGCGATGCGGTTTTTTTGTGCCCGACGATATCAGGCTGAATGCATTACCCCTGTGGGAGCGGGCTTGCTCGCGAAAGCGGTGTATCAGTCGCTGAAAATGTTGACTGACACGACGCCTTCGCGAGCAAGCCCGCTCCCACAGGGGGGTAGGTGTCAGGCAGTGGTTTTCGGGGCCAGGCCATCCGCCCGGAACATCCCGCGAATCCCGCGCACCGCCTGACGAATCCGGTCCTGGTTCTCGATCAGCGCAAAGCGCACGTGATCATCGCCATACTCACCAAAACCCACCCCCGGCGAGACGCAGACCTTGGCCTCGGCCAGCAGCTTTTTGGCGAACTCCAGCGAACCCAGATGCGCGTAAGCCTCGGGAATCTTCGCCCAGACGTACATCGAAGCCTTCGGATTCTCGACCATCCAGCCCAGCTCATGCAGGCCTTTGACCAGCACGTTGCGGCGCTGGCGATACTGCTCGGCGATGTCGCGCACGCATTGCTGATCGCCTTCCAGCGCGGCAATCGCCGCCACTTGCAGCGGGGTGAATGTGCCGTAGTCGTGGTAGCTCTTGATCCGCGCCAGAGCGTTGACCAGCTCCGGGTTGCCAACCATGAAACCGATGCGCCAGCCGGCCATGTTGTAGCTCTTGGACAGGGTGAAAAACTCCACCGCGATGTCCTTGGCGCCCGGCACCTGCATGATCGACGGGGCTTTCCAGCCGTCGTAGACAATGTCGGCGTAAGCCAGGTCGTGAATCACCAGCACGTCGTACTGCTTGGCGAGGGCGATCACCCGTTCGAAGAAATCCAGCTCGACGCACTGCGCGGTGGGGTTGGACGGGAAGCCGAGGATCATCATTTTCGGTTTCGGGATCGAACCGCGAATCGCCCGCTCCAGCTCATCGAAGAAGTCCACGCCGGGCACCAGCGGCACCGAACGCACCTGGGCGCCGGCAATCACCGCGCCGTAGATGTGAATCGGGTAGCTCGGGTTCGGCACCAGTACCGTGTCGCCCTGATCCAGGGTCGCCAGCATCAAATGCGCCAGGCCTTCCTTGGAACCGATGGTGACAATGGCTTCGCTTTCCGGGTCGATATCGACCGCGTAGCGTTGCTTGTACCAGTTGGAAATCGCCCGGCGCAGGCGCGGAATGCCCTTGGACGTGGAGTAACCGTGGGTGTCTTCGCGCTGTGCAACCTGCACCAGTTTTTCGACGATGTGCGGCGGCGTGGCCCCGTCGGGGTTGCCCATGCTCAAGTCGATGATGTCTTCACCACGACGCCGCGCGGCCATCTTCAGCTCGGCGGTGATGTTGAAAACGTAAGGGGGGAGTCGATCAATGCGCGCAAAGCGGCGCGGCGAACCTTGTTCAGCCATTGTTGCCTCGGATAACGTAAGCGCCCGGAACCGTCCGAGCGACGCTGGTCACTGCGGTGACCTGTGGCGGAAGATAAGGGCTGTGATGGCAGGCTGTCCAGCCTGCATGTAAACAAATTTTTCCCAAGGAAATCGGTAGATGGAATTCACCAGCGGCTTCTTGCTGAGCCTCTCGCTGTGCCTGGACATCGGCGTAGCCAACATCGCAATGATCACCCTGGCGATGCAGCGCGGTTACTTTCAGGGCTTCGCGCTGGGCCTCGGCACCTGCGTCGGCGACCTGATCTATGCGGTGCTGGCGCTGGCCGGGATGACCGTGCTGCTGCAGTACGAAAGCGTGCGCTGGGTGCTGTGGATCGGCGGGTCTGCGCTGCTGATCTACTTTGCGGCGAAGATGATCTATTCGGCGATTCACCATGAGGCGCAGTTGGCGGCGACGGCGGAGGTGGGGCAGAACTCCCATCGCAAGGAATTCTTCCGAGGGATCTTCCTCGCTATGTCCTCGCCTAGCGCGATCCTGTGGTTCGCTGCAGTTGGCGGCACCCTGATCGCCCGTTCCGGTGGCGGTGGCCCGGTGAGTTCGGCGCTGTTCCTCGGTGGTTTCCTCTGCGCCGGTCTGCTGTGGTCGGCCGGTCTGTGCTTTGCTGCGAGCCACGGCGGCAAATTGCTGGGCGACAAGCTGTTGCGCTACTCCTACATGGCATCGGCGGCGATCTTCTGCTATTTCGCGGTCTACGTGATCGTATCCGGTTATAACGAGTTCGTCGGCTCCGGGGCTGCCGACCAGTTGCACGCCTTGTGACATTGCGAATCGGGTTTGGCTTCTATACTCAGCAGCCGAACCCCTACTTTTGTTCCAGGAGTCGAGTCATGGATGAGCAAAAACGCGTCGAAGTGGCGGAACCTCGCTTCGAACATGGACACTTCCTGCTGATCGCGGGATTTCGTGGTCGATTCACTCAGGACACTGCCAAGGACATTCCCGCGCTGTGGGAAAAGTTCTTGCCGCACCTGGGAAAGATACAGGGACAAAAAAACGAAGTGACCTACGGCGTCTGCAGCAATTTCGACGGCAAGGGTGGCTTCGATTACATCGCCGGGGTGGAAATCAGCAAGCTCGATGACCTCGACCAGAAGGTCTACCAGTGGGTCGAAGTGCTGCCCCGGCAGTACGCGGTGTTCGAGCACAAGGGCCCGCTCGACCAGTTGCCGCAAACCCTGCAATACATCTACAAGACCTGGCTGCCGACCTCTCACTACGTGGAACTGAATGCCCCGGAGCTGGAGCGCTACAGCGCCGATTTCAATCCGCGACTGCACACCGGCAAACTGGAAATCTGCGTACCGGTCGACAGCAAAGCCTGAGCCCATAACGATGAGGCGGATCGCTGATCCGCCTCATGTTGTTCAACCGCGCTTGCCCTTGCCCAGCCGTCGCGCCCGCAACAGGTCGATGCCCAGGGTGATAAAGCCGAACGTACTGATGCCCAACACCATCAACAGGCCGATTTCAACGCTGCTCATAAGCGGTTACCCCCAAGGGTGATCAGAGACACACCGCAGGAATAGCCCGTCGCCGGCACGAAGAAAAGCGCTTATACGCAGGCTTTACGCCCCCCGCGCGGATCGATATGAACACCTTATTCCTTTATGCTTTGCGCACTTTTCTCCTTTGATTTTCGAGCTGCCATGAACACCGTCATCCGCAACGTCACCGCCGCCGACCTGGATCGCTGCTACGCCATCGAAACCGTTGCCTACGAAGGCGATGAAGCCGCCACTCGCGAGAAGATCGCCACGCGCATCGCCACCTGGCCCGAGGGCTTTATCGTCGCCGAAGTGGACGGCGTAGTCGCTGGTTTCGTGAACTCCGGTGCGGCATTTGACGTGCAGATGTCCGACGAGGCGTTCAAGGAGCTGATCGGCCACGACCCGCAAGGGCCGAACGTGGTGATCATGTCGGTGGTGGTGCACCCGGACTATCAGGGGCAGGGTCTGGCCAAGCGCTTGATGGCCGAGTTCATCGAACGCATGCGCGGGCTGGATAAAGCGACGATTCATCTGATGTGCAAGGAAAAGCACATTGCGCTGTATGCCGGGTTTGGCTTTGCCTACATCAAACCGTCGGAGTCGGATCACGGCGGGATGGCGTGGCACGAGATGATTCTGACCCTCTGAAAATCGCTGCAAGCCCAAATGTGGGAGCGGGCTTGCTCGCGAAGGCGGTGTGTCAGTTGCCAATGATTTATCTGACACGACGCCTTCGCGAGCAAGCCCGCTCCCACAGGGGAACAGTGGTGACTCGCTGATAGGTGTCAGTAGAGAGTGTCGCTTACTCTTTTCGGTGCTTCGCGGTCGTAGGTCTCGGCATCAAACTGCCCGTCATTCAGGCGCTTGTGGAAGGCGCCAGCAGAGGGCAGGGCCGAGCGCGGCAGGTGGGTTTCCGGGTTCCAGGCGTCAGAGCGCACAAAGGCTTTCGAGCAGTGGAAAAACGCCGCCTCCACGGTCACCAGCAACACGGTTTTCGCCGGTTTGCCGTTCACCGCAAAGCTTTCCAGCAGCTCAGGATCGGCGCTGATGGTCGCGGTGCCATTGACCCGCAACGTCTCGCCGATCCCCGGAATGATGAACAGCAGCGACACCCGTGGATCGTGCAGCACATTGCGCAGGGTATCGATGCGGTTGTTGCCCGGGCGGTCGGGGAGGGCCAAGGTGTTCTGATCAATGATCCGCACGAACCCGGCTTTGTCACCGCGCGGCGAATTGTCGAGGCCGTCGGCGCCCACCGAGCTGACGATCACCAGCGGCGACAGGCGCACCATCGCCTGATAATCCTCGTTGAGAAAACCGATCTGCTTGCGCACAGCGCGGTCGTGGGGCAGGCCGTAAATAGCTTCCAGTGCTTCGATCGAATCGATCATCGTGCATCCCTCGATGATTTAGAAAAACAGTCCCATACGCCGCTCGTAACCGATCCGGCCCTTGTACGCCTCGCCGCTGTCGACGAAACCGTGTTTGGCGTACAGCGCGATCGCCGCGTCGTTATCGGCATCCACCGACAGCTCCAGGCCCTTGATTTCCGGCCACGCTTCACGCGCCACCTCGGGCAGCGCCTGCAGGCAGGCCTTGCCGTACCCCTTGCCCTGCGCGCGGTGATCCACCTGCAAGGCGTGCAGGGTGGCGCTGTGTTCATCGGCCCAGGCTGGCAGCACCGGTGGGCGCTTGAGCAGCAGGAACGCCACCGGCACCTGATCGGCCAGCAGGGCAAAGCCTTTGACGCCGGGACCCGGTTTGGACAGCAGCGTGTGCAACGCGCCATGGATGTCGCCGGAGAACTTGATCTGCTCGGGATGGATTTCAATCGCCTCGACCTGCTGACGCTGCAAGGCGTTCAGGCTGTCGTACGGCACGAGTTGGGCTGACACGGGAATTTCCTTTTTCCTACAAAGATGAGCCTCGGATTCTAGCGATTTTGTGTTCGGCGGAATTTTTTTGTTTCGGCTGTCGATCTGCCGGTTTGCCGAACGACTAACGGTGTCTTCACAACAAAAACACGGAGAACACCATGAGCGCACAGACTGAAATTCAGGCCCTGATCAACACTTACCGCGAAGCGGTGATGACCAAGGATGTCGACAAAGTCATGGCGTTGTATGCCGATGACATTCTTTCCTTCGACGCGATCAAGGCCCTGCAATTCAAGGGCAAACCCGCTTACCGCGCGCACTGGCAAGCCTGCATGGAGATGTGCCCCGGCCCGCACGTTTTCGAGTTCCACGAGATCGCCATCGAAACCGCCGACAACCTCGCTTTCGCGCACTGGGTCGCCAACTGCGGCGGCACCAACGACAAGGGCGAAACCCAGAGCTGCTGGATGCGCGCTACTGCGTGCTATCGCCAGGTGGGCGGGACGTGGAAGATTGTCCACGAGCACTGGTCGGCGCCGTTCGATCCGATGAGCGGCAGCACGCTGTTCGATGTGCAACCCTGATCTTCAGCCATAGTTGATCCGTTCGATTCAGGAGAACGCCATGAAGTATCTATGCCTGGTCTACAGCGATGAACAGCTGCTGCATTCGCTGCCCGACAGCCCGGAAGACGCCGAGTGCTGGGCCTACGCCGAGTCGATTCAGGGCAGCGGGCGGATGGTCGCGGCCGAAGCGCTGGAGTCGGTGCAGACCGCGACCACCGTGCGTATGCGCAACGGCAAGCTGTCGATCACCGATGGCCCGTTCGCTGAAACCAAGGAGCAACTGGCCGGGTTTTACCTGATCGATGCCAAGGATCTCAACGAAGCGATTCAGGTCGCCGGCAACATTCCGGCGGCTCGGGTCGGCAGCGTAGAAGTGCGTCCGGTGCGACAGTTGAATGTCTGAAGTCCGGGCGCGGGTCGAGCAGGTCTATCGCGAAGACTCGCGGCGGATTCTGGCCACGCTGATTCGCCTGCTCGGGGATTTCGACCTCGCCGAAGAAGCCTTGCACGAGGCGTTCTTCGTCGCGGTCGAGCGCTGGCAGCGCGACGGTGTGCCGGACAATCCGCGCACCTGGCTGGTGTCCACCGGGCGCTTCAAGGCCATCGATGTGTTGCGCCGCCGCGCCCGCTTCAAGGCCTCGCAGCCGCTGTTGCTGGCGCAGCTCGAAGAGCTGGAACAGGCTGACTGGAGTGGCGAAGACGTGGAAGACGACCGCCTGCGGCTGATCTTCACTTGTTGTCACCCGGCGCTGGCGGCGGATGCGCAAGTGCCGCTGACCCTGCGTGAGGTCTGCGACCTGACCACCGAGGAAATCGCCCGCGCGTTTCTCTCGGCACCGGCGGCGATTGCCCAGCGCATCGTGCGCGCCAAGGCGAAGATTCGCGATGCAAAAATCCCTTATCAAGTACCGAGCCTGAGCGAACTGCCCGAGCGCCTCGACAGCGTGTTGCGGGTGATTTATCTGGTGTTCAACGAAGGCTATTCGGCGTCGATGGGCGCAGAGTTGACCCGTGAGGATCTGACCCGCGAGGCGATTCGGCTCGGGCGGTTGCTGATGGAATTGCTGCCGGAGCCGGAGGTCATGGGGTTGCTGGCGTTGATGCTGTTGCATGAGTCGCGGCGGCCGGCGCGCACGTCACCCAGTGGAGAATTGATCCTGCTGGACGATCAGGACCGCTCGCGCTGGGATGCCGGGTTGATCGCCGAAGGTTGTGCGCTGGTGGAGCGGGCGCTGACCACGCGGCGATTTGGGCCGTATTGCCTGCAAGCGGCGATTGCCGCGGTGCATGCCGAAGCGTCTTCAGCGGCAGAAACCGATTGGCAGCAGATCGTCGGGCTGTATGACGTGCTGTTGCGGACGATGCCGTCGCCGGTAATCGAGTTGAACCGCGCGGTGGCAGTGGCCAAACGCGATGGCGCGTTGGCCGGGCTGACGCTGATCGAGGGGATCCTGGATCGCGGTGAGTTGCAGGATTACCACCTGGCGCATTCGGCGCGGGCGGAGTTTTGTCGGCAGTTGGGTCGGGTGGAGCAGGCGCGGGCGGCGTACCGGCGAGCACTGGAACTGACCCGGCAAGAGCCGGAGCGGCGGTTTATCGAGGGGCGGCTGAGCGAACTGGATTGATCCGAGGTATTCATTGGCAGTGCCGGCCCCTTCGCGAGCAAGCCCGCTCCCACAGGTGAGCGCATTCCAACTGTGGGAGCGGGCTTGCTCGCGAAGGGGCCAGTAAAGTCAGCATGAAAACTTCGGGTTTGCTCGCGATTGGGAGCTTTTATTCCAGCATCTTGCTCAACAGCCAGCTCCCCGCCGGCCCCGGCGGATAAATCCGCGACCACAACGCATCGACATACACCGGCCGCGGCCAGCCGCGCACCGTCAGTTCCACCAGCGAGCCATTCCCGAAACGCGCCACCAGCCAGCGCGGCAGCGCCGCCCAGCCAAAGCCCATTTCGGCCATTTCCATCAGCATCAGGTAGCTCGGCGCCGACCACACCCGGCCTTTCGCCCGGCTGTCGCAGGGATTGACGATGGTCGCCAGGCGCAACTCGCGATGCTGCTCCAGCACCTGCTGGTCGACCCGTTCGACACGGGTCAGCACATGATCACCTTTGACGAACAGTGCCAGGTCAGTGCGCTCGGCGACGGTCGAGGTCACCAGATCCGGTGGATAGGTGTCCTGCATTTCGGCAAACGCCAGGTGCGCGCGGCCACGCTGGACCAACTCGATCAGGTCGTCACACTCGGCGATCAGGCATTCCAGTTCCAGGTCCGGATAACGCTGCTCGAAGCCGACCAGTGCCGCTTCAAATCGCGCTGACTGGTAGGTGTCGGAAATCGCCACGGTCAGCTTCGGCTCAACGCCTTGGGCCAGTTGCCGGGCGCTCATTTCCATGCGATTGGTGGCCGCCAGAATCGCCTCGGCCCGTTGCAGCATCACATGCCCGGCCGGAGTCAGGATCGGTTTGCGGCTGCTGCGGTCGAAGAGAATCAGATCCAGGTCGATCTCCAGGCTGGCCACTGCGGCACTGATGGTCGATTGACTGCGCCCCAGTTTGCGCGCCGCTGCCGAAAACGAACCCTGAGTGGCCGCTTGAACAAACGCCAGCAGCACTTCCTGCGAAGCCATGAACTATCGCCTTGATCGATGGTTATTGGTTATGAAGTATCGGTGCGAGGCCGGATCATGGCAACCATCTTCACTCAAGGAGTCAGGCCATGACTGCTAACAAATCCATCACTGAACGTATCTTCCAGGCCATCGGTTTCGAGTGTCTGGCGATTCTGATCTGTACGCCGTTGCTGGCGTGGATCATGGACAAACCGCTGCTGGACATGGGCGCGGTGACCTTGCTGATCGCGATGTTGGCGCTGGCGTGGAACGTGCTGTTCAACGGCTTTTTCGACCGCATGCTCAAGCGCCTGAATGTCGCGCACAACGGCTGGACCCGGGTGGTCCATGCGCTGCTGTTTGAGGGCGGGTTGATCGTGATGGGCGTGCCGCTGATTGCCTGGTGGCTGTCGGTCAGCCTGTGGCAGGCGTTCTTGCTCGACATCGGTGTGCTGCTGTTCTTCCTGCCGTATACCTATGTGTATCACTGGGGCTATGACGTGGTTCGCGAGCGGTTATTGACGGCCCGTGCTGCTTGAGTCTGGAAGACAAACTGTGGCGAGGGAGCTTGCTCCCGCTCGGCTGCGTAGCAGTCGTAAACCCGATAAACGCGGTCTGTCTGTCAGACCGCATTGGCCGGTTTTGGGGGGCGCTTCGCACCCCAGCGGGAGCAAGCTCCCTCGCCACACTGTTTGGGTTTAGAGGAACATCCCGCCCGATGCTTCAACACGCTGCCCGTTGATCCACTGCGCACCCGGCGCCAGCAGCATCGACAGCGCACCTCCAATATCATCCGGCTGCCCGGCGCGGCCCAGTGCGGTATTGCTCGCGACCATCGCGTTCAACGCCGCGTTGTCGCGCACCGCACCGCCACCAAAGTCGGTCTCGATGGCGCCCGGCGCCAGTATGTTCACGCCGATCTGCCGCGCGCCCAGCTCCTTGGCCTGATAGCGGGTCAGCACTTCCATCGCGCCTTTCATCGCGGCGTAGGCGGCATAACCCGGCAGGCTGAAGCGGGTCAGGCCGCTGGAGATGTTGATGATGCGCCCGCCGTCATTGATCAGCGGCAGCAGTTGCTGAGTCAGGAAGAACGGCCCTTTGAGCTGGATATTCATCAGCAGGTCGAACTGTTCCGGGGTGGTCTCGGCGAACGCCGCGTGCACTCCGATCCCGGCGTTGTTGATCAGGAAGTCGAAGCGCGGACGGTCCAGTTGCTGCAACGCTTGTTCAACTCGTTTGGCGAAATCGGCAAAGGTTTCGCTGCGGCCGACATCCAGTTGCAGCATCACGGCTTTGGCGCCGCGTTGTTCCAGTTCAGCCACCAGCGCCTGGGCTTCATCGGCGCGGCTGTTGTAGGTGCCGATGATGTCCACGCCTTCGGCGGCGAGGTGCAGGGCGGCGTTCTTGCCCAGGCCACGGCTGGCACCGGTGATCAATGCGATTTTGCGGCTCATGTGAAATCCTCGATTGCGGTGAGTGGTGATGAGCAAAGTTTATTTATCCGCCATGGGGTGATAAACAGACTGAAACCGGAATCACTGATCGACTCAGCCGAACAATCAACGGGTGCCCTCATGAACAAACTGGAACTGCTGCGCACCTTCGTCCGGGTCAGCGAACTGTCGAGTTTCACCCTTGCTGGCGAGAGTCTCGGGTTGCCGCGCTCGACGGTTTCCGAACATGTCCAGGCCCTGGAAACCCTGCTCGGCACGCGTCTGCTGCAACGCACCACACGTAAGGTGCAGGCGACGCAGGACGGCCTGGTGCTGTACGAACGCAGCAAGGATCTGCTGTCGCACATGGACGAGATCGAGGGTCTGTTTCGGCAGGATCCGGCGTCGCTGAGCGGGCGGATTCGCGTCGACATGCCGAACATCCTCGCGCGGCGCCTGATCATGCCGCTGCTGCCGGAGTTCATGGCGCGCCACCCGAATCTGCAGCTGGAAATCAGCAGCACCGACCGCCGCGTCGATCTGCTCAGCGAGGGCTTTGATTGTGTGGTGCGCATTGGCGCGCAGCCGGATCAGTCGGTGGTGGCGCGGCACTTGGGCGACTTCCCGATGATCAACTGCGCCAGCCCCGCGTACCTCGAACGCTATGGTGTGCCGCAGAGCCTGGAAGATCTGGCGCAGCATCGGCTGGTGCATTACGTCGGTGTGCTCGGTTCGCGCTCGGAAGGGTTTGTGTATGAACAGGATGGACAGGTGCGGCGCCTGCCGATGGCTGGCAGCGTCACGGTCAACAGCACTGATGCCTATGAGTCGGCGTGCCTGGGCGGCTTCGGCCTCATCCAGGTACCGCGCACCGGCATGCAACCGCACCTCGAAACTGGCGAGTTGGTGACCGTGCTGCCGCAGTTCACGGCGCCGGCGATGGGCATTTCAATCCTGTATGCGCGGCAACGACACTTGCCGCTGCGGGTGCGGGTGTTCATGGAGTGGTTGGGCGATGTCATCCGTTCCACTCTCTAATACCTGACACAAATCAAACTGTGGGAGTGGGCTTGCTCACGAAGAGGCCGGCCCATTCAGCATCGATGTTGACTGACCTGACGCCTTCGCGAGCAAGCCCGCTCCCACAGGGGGGGCGGAGGGTGAAGTATTCGGGGCTCGCCGCTATCCAGGGTGGGAGTGGGCTTGCTCACGAAGAGGCCGGCCCATTCAGCATCATTGTTGACTGATCTGACGCCTTCGCGAGCAAGCCCGCTCCCACAGGGGGGGGCGGTGGGTGAAGTATTCGGGGCTCGCCGCTATCCAGGGTGGGAGTGGGCTTGCTCACGAAGAGGCCGACCCATTCAGCATCATTGTTGACTGATCTGACGTCTTCGCGAGCAAGCTGAACTGGTCAAGTAATCTTGGACACTGATTAAGGTTTCACGCCGCCAACTTCTCCTTGGCGACTGGTGACCGATAGTCGTTGTAGCTATGTGGCCTGGTGATGTTGTAGCGCGATATATAGCGCTGCACATCCGCTCGGGCCTCGTGTTCCGATCCGTAGCCTGCTTCTGGCACCCACTCTGATTTCAAACTTCCAAAGAAACGCTCCATCGCAGCGTTGTCCCAGCATTCGCCTTTACGGCTCATGCTCTGCCGGAGCCCATGTTCCAGCAGTTCATTTCTGAATTTATGGCTGGTGTACTGGCAACCTTGGTCGGAGTGAAACAGTACGTCTTTTGGGCGACCGCGTAGTTCAATCGCCATCCGCAGGGCTTCGCAGGTCAGCGTGGCATCGGAGATCATCGAAAACGACCAGCCCACGATCCGGCGAGCGAACAAGTCCAGAACCGCCGCGAAATACAGCCAGCGCTTGCCGACTTTGATGTACGTCACGTCCCCACACCACACCTGATTGACCGCCGTAACATCAAACTTGCGTTTGAGCACATGCGGTGCCACCAACGCTTCCACGCCGGGTGACTTGTACTTATGGCGCCGGCGTTGACGGCTGACAATGCCTGCTTCTCGCATCAAGCTGCGAGCCATGAACCGCCCGACATCATGCCCGCCGGCTTGCAGCTGTTTAGCCAAGGTACGAGCGCCCGCAGACTCTCTCGACGCCTTGTGGTGCTTGACCAGCATGGCCTTGAGCTGCTCTCGCTTAGGGCTCACTTTGCCTTGGCGCTGACGCCATGCGTAAAAGCTACTGCGGTTTATCCCGAACACATGACAGCAATCGTTAACGCCGTACTGCTCGCCCAGCTCACAGATCAACGAGAGTGATCTTTGGCGTCCAAAAGCAGGAGAGCACTGGCCTTTTTTAGGATTTCGATATCCCGATCTTTTTGCCTGAGCAAGGCTTTAAGTTCCTGAATCTCTCGCTGATCCGCGGTGATCGCCTTGGCTCCCACCGGAGTCGAGCCCAAGCGTTCCTTGCGAACCTGATCGACCCAGCGGCGTAAGGCCGTAGGGCCAATATCCAAACTGGCACAGACCTCGGGAACCGACTGCCCCTCGTCCAGCACCATGCTGGCAGCCTTGAGTTTGAACTCACTTGAATAAGATTTACGCATATCCAAACACCTCAGATTTGGGCGCCATCATAGCGCCCGATTGAGGTGTCCAAAATCATTAGGCCAGTTCAAGCCCGCTCCCACAGGGGGGGCGGAGGGTGAAGTGTTCGGGGCTGGTCGCTATCCAGGGTGGGAGTGGGCTTGCTCACGAAGAGGCCGGCCCATTCCCGATTGATCTGACGTCTTCGCGAGCAAGCCCGCATCATTCAGCATCATTGTTGACTGATCTGACGTCTTCGCGAGCAAGCCCGCTCCCACAGGGGGGGCGGAGGGTGAAGTGTTCGGGGCTGGTCGCTATCCAGGGTGGGAGTGGGCTTGCTCACGAAGAGGCCGGCCCATTCAGCATCATTGTTGACTGATCTGACGTCTTCGCGAGCAAGCCCGCTCCCACAGGGGGGGCGGTGGGTGAAGTGTTCGGGGCTGGTCGCTATCCAGGGTGGGAGTGGGCTTGCTCACGAAGAGGCCGGCCCATTCAGCATCGATGTTGACTGACCTGACGCCTTCGCGAGCAAGCCCGCTCCCACAGGGATCTAAGTCGATCAGAAAATCTGGGTGAACAGCCAATAGAGGCTGCCCGACAGCAGAATCGCCGCCGGCAAGGTCAGCACCCATGCCATCAGCAGGTTGCGGATGGTCTTCATCTGCAGCCCGCCGCCATTGGCAACCAAGGTCCCGGCCACGCCCGATGACAACACGTGAGTGGTCGAGACCGGCAAACCGAACATGTCCGCCGCGCCGATGGTCAGCATCGCCACGGTTTCCGCCGAGGCGCCTTGGGCGTAGGTCAGGTGGGTTTTGCCGATCTTCTCGCCGACCGTCACCACAATTCGTTTCCAGCCAACCATGGTGCCGAGGCCCAGGGCGATGGCCACGGCGATCTTCACCCACAGCGGAATGAAGCGCGTGGCGTTGTCGATCTGCTGCTTGAACAGTTGCAGTTTGTCAGTGGTGTCAGCGTCGAAATTGCCGACCTTGTTCTTGTCCATCAGGCGAATGCTTTCGCTGGCCAGGTACATGTCGTTACGCACGTTGCCCATGGCTTCGGCCGGGACTTTCGACAGTGAACCATAGCCTTTCACCTCCGCGCCAATGTGTCCGGTGAGGGCAGCGAGGGCGGGGATCAGTTGCGGCGTGGCTTGCTTGCTGCGCACGTAATCCGACAGCACCGGACGCGGATCGGCCGGGGCCGGCAGCGGGGTGTTTTTCACCAGCGCTTGCTGGGTGACTTCGGCGACGGCAGCGAACTGCAACGCCTGATCGGCGGGCATGGTGCGGTTCAACGCGTAAGCCATCGGCAAGGTGCCAACCAGAATCAGCATGATCAGGCCCATGCCTTTCTGCCCGTCGTTGGAGCCGTGGGCGAAAGACACACCGGTGCAGGTGGCGATCAGCAAACCGCGAATCCACCACGGTGGCGGGTTGTTGCCTTCCGGCGCCTTGTACAGCGCGCGATTCTTGATGAAGGCGCGCATGGACAGCAGCAACAGCGCCGCGCAGCCGAAGCCCACCAGTGGCGACAGCAGCAGGGCATAACCGATCTTGGTCGCCTGCGCCCAGTCCACGCCGCTGGTGCCGTCGCGCCCGTGCATCAAGGCATTGGCGACGCCGACGCCGATGATCGAACCGATCAGGGTGTGGGATGAGGAGGCCGGCAGGCCCAACCACCAGGTACCGAGGTTCCACAGAATCGCCGCGATCAACAGGGCGAAGATCATCGCGAACCCGGCGGACGAACCGACCTGCAGAATCAGCTCCACCGGCAGCAGGGCGATGATGCCGAACGCCACCGCGCCGCTGGACAGCAGCACCCCGAGGAAATTGAAGAACCCCGACCAGACCACCGCCACATTCGGCGGCAGCGAGTGGGTGTAGATCACCGTCGCGACCGCGTTGGCGGTGTCGTGGAACCCGTTGACGAACTCGAAGCCCAGCGCAATCAGCAGCGCCACGCCGAGCAGCAGGAACGGGGTCCAGGTGGTGACGGTGGTGCCCAGCTCATGCATGTCGTGCATCAGGCTGTAAGCGGTGAACAGCATCCCCATCGCGAGCACCGCGAAGAACACCACGTAAGTGAACGGTCCGGGTTTTTTATCGAGTGCCGGCCGGCCGCTGTGGGCGGACGTGGGGCGGGCGGCGGTCAGGGAGGGAGTAGCCATGAGCGGACAATCCTGAGCGAGGGAAGGAGTGTCGGTCATGATCATTGCAGAATGTTACAGAGAGACTGCGACAGGTCAGTGTTTGCGGTTTTAGTCCCTCCGCTGATCCGAATGAGATGTGGATCCAAATGTGGGAGCGGGCTTGCTCGCGAATGCGGTGTGTCATTCAGCGATGATGTTGGCTGACCTGATGCCTTCGGGAGCAAGCCCCCTCCCACAGGAGATGGGCCGTGAATGAAGTATTTTGGCTGGTCGCGATCCGGGGTGAGAGCGGGCTTGCTCGCGAATGCGGTCTGTCATTCAGCGATGATGTTGGCTGACCTGACGCTTTCGGGAGCAAGCCCCCTCCCACAGGAGATGGGCCGTGAATGAAGTATTTTGGCTGGTCGCGATCCGGGGTGGGAGCGGGCTTGCTCGCGAATGCGATCTGTCATTCAGCGATGATGTTGGCTGACCTGGCGCCTTCGGGAGCGCGCCCCCTCCCACAGAGCTCTGTGGTGAACACATAAATCAGGGGTCAATAATCCCCACGCTTGCGAAACGCCCAGCGCCCGGCAATCACGGTAAACGTCGCGACCAGCGCCACCAATATCCAGAACCCCTCGGGATCCGTCGCCAGCGGCACTCCCCCCACGTTCATGCCGAAGAAACCGGCGATGATGTTGATCGGCAGCGCCAGCACCGTGACCACGGTCAGGGTGAACAGTGTACGGTTGCTCTGTTCGTTGAGGTTGGCGGCGATTTCTTCCTGGAGCAGTTTGATCCGCTCGCCGAGGGCGGTGAGGTCGTTGATGATCAGCGCGAACTCCTCGGTGGATTTGCGCAGCTCCTTGACGTCCTCCTTCTGCAGCCACGGCGGCGGACGGTTGAGCAGGCGCAGCAGCGAACCCGGCTCCAGCGCCAACAGCCGTTGCAGGCGCACCAGTACCCGGCGATTGGCGCCGAGTTCGGCGCGGTTGGTCGACAGCCGTGAGGAGAGCAATTCGTCCTCGACCAGATCGACGCTCATGCTGGTCTTTCGCACGATCTGCGTCAGCACTTCACCCTGATCACGCAACAAATGCACCAGCAGTTCCGACGGCGAGCGAAAGCATTCGCCGGCCTTCACCGACGAACGCAATTTGTCCACCGAGTGCAGCGGTTGCAGGCGTGCGCTGACGATCAGTTTGCTGCGCACGCAGACCCACAGCGTCGACACGTCCGAGGAGACCATGCTGCTGAGGTTGAACACCACGTCGTTGACCACCGCCAGCAAGGCCGAGTCAACGTGCTCGATGCGCGTCGAACGCGAACCTTCGTGCAGCGCCTCGAAAAACTCTTCGGGCAATTGCAGATGACTTTTCATCCAGCGCTCGCATGCGGCGTGGGCCAGGTTCAGGTGCAGCCAGAGGAATTCATCACTGTCGCTGACGTCTTGCAGACAACGCAGGGCGGTCGCCGAATCGACTTCGCGGCCACGTTCACCGGGACGAAAACGAAAGCCGTAAAGCAAACCGAACAAATCAGGATCGCGATGACTGAGGTCGAGGCTGTGGTTCATGGAGGCTCGCTGCGAGGAGGGCGTCTGGCGCAGGGTTTCAGATTCACCTGAACCGGATCATCGCAACCGCACATGACGTTGGCGTGACTGCAAAATGACAGCGATCCGGATCGCCCACTGGTAACCCTGTGGGAGGGGGCTTGCTCCCGAATGCGGATGATCATTGAGTGATGATGTGGATGACACGCCGCTTTCGCGAGCAAGCCCGCTCCCACCCTGGGCCAGAGTCGATCACAGCCTCCTAATTCACCTGCCAATGGTCGGATTTTCTTCAAGAAGCGCTCTGGTACGCCGATCACGCCTGGTTACGTTAGTCATGCAGAGCGCATTCACAGCATCACCCAGATGCGTGGTGAGATTGCCATTGCCGCCACGGTGATCCGTCGCCTGAGCGCCTGAGCGCCTGAGCGCCTGACGTCCGCCGACGTGTACCGGTTCGGTTACCGAGTCGGTACACAGTCGATCTCAAATCCGTGCGAATGCCGCCGATGGCCGGTTATCTATAACCGGCATTGGAGCCAGCCCATGGTCAGCATCACCTCCGTTTCGATCAATCAGACCGTCAGCACCGCCACCAGCAAGACCAGGATCAGCGACGCCAGTGACGACACCTTGACCACTGCAACCAGCAGCACTGGCGTCAGCGCCGATACCAGCAAAGTGGCGGCCGGCGGTGGCGCGGCTCCGGCGGGCGACAGCAGTTCCGACAGCAGCGCTGAATCGGATTCGGTGAAAGCACTGCGCAAGCAGATCGCTGAGCTGCAAAAGCAACTGCAGGAACAGCAGCAGGCACTGCAAGCGGCTCAGGCCAAGCAGGAAGACGCTGATGCCAAAGCGGCTGACGTGGCCTCTGCCGAGTCGCAAATCTCCAGCACCTCGGCTTCGTTGCAGACCGCGACGGCGGCGCTGTTGCAGGCATTGCAGGAGTCGGGCGGCAGCACTTCGGGCTCGCTGGTCAGCACCTCGGCTTAAGCATCACGCGATTACCCTGTAGGAGTGAGCCTGCTCGCGATAGCGGTATATCTGCCATATTCATGGTGACTGACATACCGCTATCGCGAGCAGGCTCACTCCTACAGGGAACTGTGGTGTGTTTCAGAGGGTTGGCAGGCTGAAGGTGAACAGCGTGCCGCTCTGTGCGGTGGACGCCACATGCAAATGCCCGCCATGGGACTGGGCGATCTGGCTGGCGATATACAGCCCCAGACCGAGCCCGGCCTGGGGCGCGCTGCCGGTCGGGCGCGAGTAAGGCTGGAACAGATGCGGCAGGATCGCCTCGGGAATATGCCCCAGGTTTTTCACTGCCAGCATCAACGCACCGTGCTCAACCTGGGCGATCACTTCGATATCCCCATCCGGGTCGCCATGGGCCACGGCATTGGCCAACAGGTTCGACAGCAGTTGAGCGATCCGCGCCCGGTCGCAGGGCACGCCCCGCAAGTCGCCGATGGACGCATGAATCGTGCGCTGCGGATGCACGTTGCGAATCTCCGTCACCACTTGCTGCACGGCTTCGGTCAAATCCGCGCAGGGCTGGATATCCACTGGAATGCCCTTGCCCAAGCGTCCGCGAGCGAAGTCGAGCACATCATCCACCAACCGCGTCGCCCGTTGCGCACTGCCAAGGATGTTGCGTACCCGCACTTCGATGGCCGGATCCGGATGCTTGCGCAGAAGCATTTCGGCACCGGCACTGATGGCGAACAACGGGTTGCGCAAGTCGTGGCCGAGCACGGCGATGAACTGCTCGCGCAACTCGGCGGTTTCGCGCTCCTGCAACAACGCCGTTTCGGTGCGCTGCGCGTTTTCCTCGGCTTCGATCTGCAACGCGAGCATCCGCGCGAACGACTCCATGGTGCTCTGGATGCTGCTGGACTTGAGCTCTGCCGGGTTCGGATCGAGCGCGCAGATCGTGCCGAAAAACCGTCCGTCGGTGCGGAACACCGGCACCGAGATATAGCTCTCGAATTTGTACAGGCGCGGGGTGTGATGATCGCAGTAGAGCGGGTCTTCGCTGGCCTTGTCGATTACCACCGAGGTGTGCGCAGCACGGATTTCGTGGCACAGCGTGGTGACCAGATCCAGCTCGCCACCGACCTGCAGGCCGAAATCCAGTTGATCGAGGACGGCGCAGGCTGTCCACGAATCCTCGGTAACCCGCGCCACGGCGGCAAAGCGCAGGCCGGTCAGTTCGCGGATCACCTGAAGGATCGCCGGAACCGCGCTGATCCGTCCGATTGTCGCGATGTCTGCTGCCGCTGTCTGCCCCATGCCCATCGTTCTCGGCTGCAATCGTTATCTGATGGTCGCCATACTAGCGGTCTGATGGCGGTTTTGGCATCCCTTCAGGCTGCATCCGCGTGATTCGCCGGGCTACGGACGCAAAAAAGCCGCACGATCGCTGATCGTG
Organism: Pseudomonas sp. GW823-FHT01D03; assembly: GCF_058798255.1. Classification (NCBI taxonomy): domain Bacteria; kingdom Pseudomonadati; phylum Pseudomonadota; class Gammaproteobacteria; order Pseudomonadales; family Pseudomonadaceae; genus Pseudomonas; species Pseudomonas sp. GW823-FHT01D03. Next base: position 4,608,059 of record NZ_JBXAKK010000001.1, on the reverse strand, counting down.
CGGCTTTGCTTTGGCGGTGTATCAGGTGTCTTGCTTGTTGCTCAGGACTTTGCCGGTGGTGGCGTCGAAGTCGACGTCGAACTCTTTGCCATCGGCGGTTTTCAGCTCGACTTCGTACTCGTAACCGTTGAAGTGGTTATCCAGATCGGTGTCGGTGATGGTTGCACCCGGGTGCAGTTTCAGCGCTTCGGCGTTCATCGACTCCAGCGACTTGATCTTGCCGGATTTGACCAGCTCAGGGATCTGGTCGACGCGGACATCAGCCTGGGCCAGGCCAGCAGTCAGGGTCAGGGCAGCGGCGGTAAACAGGGCAGTCAAAGTTTTCATCGGCTCATTCCTTGGGTTGTTCGTTGAAGTGGGCTCAGGTTAACCACCACAACTTAACTCACCCTTAAAACCCCAGATCGCGGGCAAGACTCTTGTAGGAGTGAGCCTGCTCGCGATGCGGACAACCCGGTCTGCCGATCAGAACCCGTTGTTTTTCAACACCTGATCCACACTGGCTGGCGCCGGACGCTTGTAGAACTTCAACAGCTCACTGGCACGGTTGGTGAAGATGCCATCAACGCCGGCCGCCATGACTTTCTCGAAGTCCACCGGCTCATCGACGGTGTAGACGTGCACCAGCATGCCCTGATCGTGGGTGTACTGGTTCATCCACGGTTGCACCAAGTCCGAATAGCTCTGGTCGCCGCCCTTGGTCAGCTTGGCCGACGGACCGGTGCCGATGGCGCCGTGAGCCTTGGCGAAATCCACCCATTGCTTGAATTCGGCTTCGGATTTCGGCTCCTGCTTGCCGTAGAACAGGTTCTTGTCCTTCTCGCCGGACTCGGCAAAGGTCACTTTGGATTTCGGCTCGATGCTGCCTTCGCCGACCCACAGCAGCAGGATTTTCGGCACTTGCGGCATTTCCTTTTGCAGCAGTTCGAGGCTGTTCTTCTCGAAAGTCTGCAGGATCACCTTGCCTTTGCCCTGGCCGACGGCCAACTCGCTTTTCGCCAGTTTCGAACCGGCCGGGCTCAGCCAGCCGCGATCTTGCAGCTTCTCTTTGAGGTCATGCTCGATCCCCGGAAACAGCTGCGGCTCCTTGGTTTCGATGTAAAGACCCGGCTTGTGTTTCGGGTTGGCCTGGGCGATGTCGATGATTTCATCGAGGGTGAGGATTTTCAGCCCGGCATAGGTCGGACGCGCGCGATCCGGGTAGGCCTTGTTGTACCAGCTGCCGGCGTCGAGGGTTTTCAGTTCGGCCATGGTGAAGGCGGTGGCCGGGCTGTCCTTGCGCTCCGGGAACTTGGTCGCGACGTCAGTGGTGCGTTGCAGGTTGTTGTCGTGCAGGGCGAACAGCACGCCGTCCTTGCTGCGCTGCAAATCCATTTCCAGATAGTCGGCGCCGAGGTCGCGGGCCAGTTTGTAGGAGGCAGCGGTGGATTCCGGAGCATCGAAGGACGCGCCACGGTGCGCGATCACGGCTGGATGCGGGATGCCATGGGCGGCGGCCAGTGCGTTGACGTCAGTCTGGGCGGCGTGGGCCTGGCCGAGACCGAGCAGCAGGCTCAGCATGAGGGCGCTTTTGGTGAAAGTGGCGGGCATGTTCGAGTTCCTTTCGCAGGGCATTTTCAAAGACGTACCTTTTAACAACTGAATCGATTGGGTGCTATCGCCAGACCGACATAAACGTATTAAAAGCGATTTTTCCTGCACTTTTGTGGCGCGGTTTGCAGTACGCTTGCCCTCGGCAGACGCTCCGGCAGAGGGCGCGCCGATTCTGTTGCCCTGCGTGTAAACCATCGATGATTTTTCGTGAGGTTTACCATGCGCATCACTTCCCAACTCATCTGTCAGGCCGCCGATGACCTCAAGGGTTTTGTCGGCCTAAACCGCAAGACCGGCCAGTACATCGTGCGTTTCAGCGAAGATTCGTTCGGCATGGACGTGGCGGATGACGGCATTATTCCTGTGAATGAATTCGTCTGGGCGCCGGCCTCTGAGACGACCATGACCTTGAAGCGCGAGCTGATTCAGTTGTTGCTGGATCAGAACATTGATGACCGGATCAACATCAGCGAGCCGTTGCGGGTGTACATGAGCAAGGTTGAGGTGCCGGAGATTGTGGCGGTGCGCAGTCTGGTGAAGGGCTGAAGTTTTTGTATTGACGGTACTGGCCTCTTCGCGGGCAAGCCCGCTCCCACATTGGATCTGTGGCGTTCACGAATTCCTGTGGCAGCTGGCTTGCCAGCGATGAGGCCAGTAAGCACACAACCAAATTCAAAACCCAAACGCGGTACCTGTGGGAGCGGGCTTGCTCGCGAAGAGGCCAGTCAGCACGCCGCCATTGTCACTGCCCAAACCGATACTCGCGCTCCACCCGACACACCTGCGTCTGAAACTTCGAATACCACTGCGCCCGCCCGCGCGCCTGAATCACCCGGTGCTCGGGATGCTCGCGCCAGGCCAGAATCGCCGCCTCGCTCTGCCAGTACGAAATGGTGATCCCGACCCCGTCTTCCCCGCGAATCGAATCAATGCCGAGAAACCCCGGTTGCTGGCTGACCAGCTCCATCATCCGTTCCGACGCCGCCGCATATCCGTTGTCACCCTCGGTGCGGGTCGAAGTGAAAATCACCGCAAAGCAAGGCTCGTTCGGCTTCATGGGCGTCGCACCGCACTCGCTTCGACAAACGCCCGCACCAGCGGCGGAATGTTGCCCTTGAGCGCGGCACGTTCCGGTTGAAACAGCGTGGCGACAAAAAACACATGGTCAGTCAATTCGATCGCGCGCAAGTCGCCTGCCGAATCATGCCCCACGGCGCGTAGCTGATGGGTCAGCAATTCTTGTTGCAACTGCGGATTCACTCCGAACCGGCAGCGATAGCCTTCGTGAATCTGCGAGGTTTCGTACGCCTTGGCGATCAACGAGCCAGCGACCAGATGAATGCTGTCCACCGCCTCCACCAACGCACAGGTCAGCGGCGTGAGCACGGCTCGCGGCGAATCCGGTGACGTTTCGCCGTGTTCGGCATCGGCCCAGCCCAGCACGTTGCGGGAAAATTCCAGCAGTGCATGCTGAAAACCACCGCAGGTGCCGAGGAAAGGGCGCTGCTGTTCGCGGGCAAAACGAATGGCCCTGAGTGCACCAGCCTCGTTTCTGTAGGGGCTGCCCGGAACGCACCAGAAACCGTCGAAGGGATCCAGCGCAGCGTCGGCATGAATCTGCTCGGTGGGTAGCCATTCGAATTGCACATTGTGGCCGGACTGCTCGGCGATCATGCCGAGGGCAACGGGGATCGCCTGGTGGGCGGTGACTTGCGGGTCGTGATCGCCGATCAGGGCGATGGAAATGGCGTCCATGGGATTTCCTTGATTTGAGTGAGTGATGAACCTCTGGGGGAGGGGGCTGCAGTTGTCGATCACCGGGGCTCACTATAGATTGGCGTTCACGCACTCAATATTGGCGTTTCCCCAAGTGATCAATGCAGCGACGCACTATCGGCTCGACTACCCGGATCTGGCATTGATCCTTGCTCTGGTGCGCGGCGGCTCTCTGGCCCGGGCGGCGCAGCTGCTCAGGGTAGACGTGTCGACGGTGTTTCGCGCGGTGCGGCGGCTGGAGTCGGCGCTTGGTCAGCAATTGTTCGAAAAGAGTCGCGCCGGTTACCTGCCCACCACCCTCGCGCAGACCCTCGCCGAGCAGGCCGAACGCGCCGAACAGGCACTGGAAGCGGCGCGGATCGGTGTCGAGCAGGGCGGTGAAGTGGTCAGCGGCACGGTGCGCCTGACGTGTACCGATTCGGTGCTGCAAGGGCTGTTGTTGCCGGCGCTGGCGCAGTTCATGCCGAACTACCCGGCGTTGACTCTCGAACTGAGCACCTCCAACGATTTCGCCAACCTCAGCCGCCGCGATGCTGACATCGCCCTGCGCCTGACGCGTACACCGCCGGAGCATCTGGTCGGACGGCAACTGGCGAAGATTTCCTACCGGGTCTGCGCCAGTGCGCGTTATCTGCAAACCGTCGATGCGACGGATCTGGCGGCGCTGACTTGGATCGCCCCGGACGAGTTTCTGCCGGATCACCCGACCGTTGCCTGGCGTCGCCAGCAGTTGCCCGGTGTGATCCCGGCTTATCGCTGCAACAGCATGCTCTCGGTGACGGAGCTGGTGCGTGGCGGACTCGGGGTGGCGGCGTTGCCGGACTTTCTGATCTGCGAAGATTTGCAGGCCCTCAGCGAACCGCTGCACGGCTACGACACCGCGCTGTGGCTGCTGACCCGCCCTGATTGTCGGGCGTTGCGCTCGGTGGTCACGCTGTTCGATGAACTGGGGCGGGCACTGCGGTTGCCGTGATCAGCGTTGCGGGTTCTGGCAGATGTGCGCATGCAGCTCGCGGGTCAGGCCTTCGATGCGTTCGGTCAGGCTCTTGGTCATTTCGGTGAGGCGGGTGTTCTGTTCCAGCAGTTCGAGCAGTTGCGCGGTGGTCTGCGCCGCTTGGGCCTGGCGCTCACTGTTGGCCACCGCCAGCGCTTCACGGTGCTGTGCGTCGGCGTCCGATTGCGCCTTGTCCCGCGCGGCTTGCCGGGTTTGTGCCAGCAGGATCAACGGTGCGGCGTAGGCCGATTGCAGGCTGAACGCGAGGTTCAGCAGAATGAACGGATACACGTCGAAAGTGGTGATCCCCGTCGCATTGAGGCACACCCACAACAGCACGATCAGAGTTTGTGCGCCAAGAAAGGTCGGCGTGCCGAAGAACCGCGCGAAGGCCTCGGCGCGCAGGGCGAACGCGTCGTTGCCGAAGGTGGTGTTGAGGTGGGCGTGGGGGCGGTGGAAGCGCAGGTGGTCGACGGGGGCGGTGGCGGGGACGTCGGGTTTTTCTGTGGTCATGATGGGCTCGGCAGGACTTGGGACTGAGGGTCACTATAGTCCTGCATCGAGGCTTATGGCCCTTTCGCGGGCAAGCCCGCTCCCACAGGTTAATGGTTGATCACAAGTTAAGAGATCGACTCAATCCCTGTGGGAGCGGGCTTGCTCGCGAAAGCCGCGACGCGGTCCAACGGCCCGACATATCGATCAGCCCGGCGCCCGCTCATTGGCAAACATGCTCACCGCCTGCACCGCTTCACTGGCGCCATCGCGGATCTGCAGAATCACGCTGCCGGCCTGATCCGCCAGTTCAACGCCTTGTGCCGCCCGCCCGCGTGTGCCTTCCATGCTCTTGATCGCCTGACGGGTTTCGCTCTGGATCAGGCCGATCATGTTGGATATCTCCGCCGTCGAGCCGCTGGTGCGCGCCGCCAGTTGCCGCACCTCGTCCGCCACCACGGCAAACCCGCGCCCCTGATCCCCGGCACGCGCCGCTTCAATCGCTGCGTTGAGGGCCAGCAGATTGGTCTGGTCGGCAATCGCGCGGATAGTGTTGACGATCGCGGTGATCTGCTCCGAACGCTCGCCAAGTTGCGCGATCAACGTAGAAGATTGTGCGATGTCGTCAGCGATTTCGCGCATCTCACTGGCCGCCTGCTGGATCACCTGAGTGCCTTGCTCGGCGACTTTCCGGGTTTCCACGGAGATGTGATAAGCGGCGCTGGCGCTGCGCGCATCGTGCTCGTGCTGCTCGACCCGGGCGGTGACGTCCGTGGCGAATTTCACCACTTTGCACAACCGCCCGGCAGCGTCGTACACCGGGTTGTAGTTGGCCTCCAGCCACACACTCTGGCCGCGTTTGTCGACGCGTTCGAACTGACCCTGAAACAGCTCACCCTGATTCAGCCGCCGCCAGAAATCCTCGTAAGCGCTGCTGTTGACCAGCTCCGCCCGGCAGAACAAGCGGTGATGTTTACCCTTCAGTTCAGCGAGCGTGTAACCCATGCGTGTCAGAAAATTCTGGTTGGCCGTGAGAATGCCGCCGTTGAGGTCGAATTCGATCACCGCCATCGCCCGGTCGATCGCCTGCAGCTTGGCGTTGGCCTCGCTTTCCTGCTGGACCTTGGTCGTCACGTCCATGGCGAATTTGACCACTTTGACCACGCGCCCCGACGCATCCTTGATCGGGTTGTAATTGGCTTCCAGCCAGACCGGCTGGCCCTGGCTGTTGATCCGCTCGAAGGTGCCGGACTGGAATTGACCGTTTTTCAGGCGTGACCAAAGCTCGGTGTATTGCGCGCTGCGACCAAATTCCGGGGTACAGAACAAGCGATGAGGCTGGCCGATCACCTGGTCGGCGCGGTAACCCATGGTTTTCAGGAAATTGTCATTGGCTTTTAACACCACGCCTTCAAGATCGAACTCGATCACCGCCATGGAGCGATTGATCGCTTCAAGCAGGCCATTCTGTTCGGTGATGGTGTGTTGAAGGTCGTTGAGTTCGGACTGGTGGCGTTTGAAAAACATAGGGGCAGTACCTGGAAGTAGGGAAAGACGAGGTTTGTGTCCCTGTTTCCGCGCTGGCAGAGCAAATGCTGGATGAGCATTGCAATTGACTGCAAAGTGCCAGCATCCAGGCTGACGAGGCGATCTTATACAAACTGCTTTGAGTTGTACAAGAAATTGCGAATCAGTTTTTTCAATGCTGAAAGTTTGGCGTCTTCTTAGCCCGGACTGCTCAGCGCCACGCTGATGGTGTTGCGCCCCGTGTGTTTGGCGGTGTACAGCGCTTTGTCGGCGTCATCCAGCCAGGCAACCGCGTCGCTGTACGTCTGCTGAAACCGGGCCAGGCCAATACTCAGGCTGACGCGCAGCTCTGGCACATCCGGGTGCCGATATTGGTCCAGCGCCTGACGCAATCGTTCCATTTGCGCCTCGGCTTTATTGAGTGGCTGGTCGGGCAGGATCAGGCAAAACTCGTCGCCGCCATAACGGCCGGCCCGTTCACCCTCGGCCAGCAGTCCCTTCAGTGCCTGGCTCAGCTCACGCAGCACGGCGTCGCCAACGATGTGCCCATAGTTGTCGTTGATGGTCTTGAAATGATCGATGTCGATCAGCGCCAGAATGTCCTGGGTGTGGTTTTGCTGGCACAGCATGAAATGCGTGTGCAGCAGATCCTTCCAGGCGCCGTGATTGAGCAGCCCGGTGAGGCTGTCGGTGCGGCTCAGGTCTCTGAGTGCACGTTTGTGTTGTGCAAGTTTGATCGCCAGTTGGTAACTGACCATGCCCAGGGCCAGTGGATACAAGGTGAGCATCGGCAGACAGGCCCAGACCTGGATCTGCGTCATCGTCGGACTGAACTTGAAGCCGAACAGTAACCAGCCCAGCAGCACGCCGGCGACTTGGGCCAGGGCACCGAGCAGGAACAGACGTCGTCCACCGGCGGCGACATTGTTCATGGTCATCATCGACAGAATGGTCACGGTGGTCAGCGGATTGAACTGAAAGCACGCGGTCCAGAAGCCCCCGCACAACGAGTCGTACAACAGGTTGCGGCGTTCGGCGTGGTAGGGGAAGGTCGAGTGGGTCGAAATCTGGTAGGCCAGGTGCGGCCAGATAAAACCGTTGAACACCAGCAGCGCCCAGAGCCAGTTCGGCATGTGCAACGGATACAGCGCGGCCGCGACGCTGAAAAAGCCGACGCCCAGACCGATGATCCTGGGCAGATAAATGCGTCTGGCGAATGACAAGCCTTTGCCGCGTTGATTTTCCATGATGTCCCGCGCCAGATTCATCCTGAAATACTTTGAAGTGTTTTTTCAGGTTGACCGTTCGTCGGTCAATTGTCGGACATTGTCATTTATTCCAGCAGGAATAATCAGTGTCCTTCCGAGCCATTTAATCGTGGCGGGGCGCTGGAGAGGGCCGGTTTAGAGCTGGTATCTGGCCAGAAACATCTCCATTGCCGACTCGGCCACGGCTTTCTGCGTGTCTGCGTCCAGCGGCGGCAGGCCCATGGAAATCTGCGGCCAGAAACCGAACGATTTCAACAGACCTTGCACCTGCTGTGCAGCGAATTCTGCGTTCACGGTTTTCAGCCGACCATCCGCCAGCGCAGCGCGAATCCACACCGTCAGGCCTTCTTCGCGCTCGCCCATGCGCGCCACCATGTCCTGCGCGCGCTCCGGAGAATGGATGGTGGCGGCAATCGCCACCCGCGCCAGTCCGAGGAAGTTGTCATCGGCCATCATCTGCAGTTTAGCCAGCAACATGGGCAGCAGTTGCTCGCGCAGCGGCTGATCCGCGCGATAGGAAACGGTTTGCTCGTCGGTAATCCGTGCCCAGAGTTGGTTGAGAATTTCAGCGAACAGCTCTTCCTTGCTGGGAAAATGGTTGTACACCGTGCGCTTCGACACCCCGGCGGTGGCCGCGATCTTGTCCATGCTGGTGACCTCGAACCCGTTGGCACGGAATTCGGCAATCGCCGCCTGAATAATGGCTTCGCGTTTGCGATCGGTGAGGCGCTGTGGAGCTGTCATAAGTACGCTTCGGCAGAGGAGAGGTGGAATTACACTTGGCAGTTTACTTGTCATCGCGTTTCATGCAACCTAGAAACTACACCGTCCAGTGTAATGTTGCGTTAATCCGCGCAACCTAAAAACCAGAAAGTTCGGCTGATGCGTGCGTGCCTTGGCCATTTATCGTCCCACCGTGAAAAACTGCGAATCGCGCGGTTTTTCTGGAGTCTCTCAGTCATGGCCAATCCAGATTTGTCTGCGGATCAAACTTCCACGCCTGAAGCCTCGCGTCAGGATCAAGGGTTGTTCCGTAACCATGCGCCGGTACAACGCGAAGGTGGGCGCAAGATGCTGCGGATCATGTGGAACATGATCTTCAACAAACCGCGCAATACCCGTCCCGCCGCTGCAATCCCGGTGCAACCGCTGACCCGTGAAGACCTGCTGGCAGCACCGAATCACAGTGTTTACCGCCTCGGTCACTCGACCCTGCTGCTGAAGTTGCGCGACAAATTCTGGATCACCGATCCGGTCTTCGCCGAGCGTGCGTCGCCGGTGCAATGGGCCGGCCCGAAACGCTTTCACCAGCCGCCGATCAGCATCGACCAGTTGCCGCCGATCGAAGCGGTGATCCTGTCGCACAACCACTACGACCACCTCGATTACCAGGCGGTACTGAAATTGGCGGCCAAGACCACCTACTTCCTGACCCCGCTGGGCGTCGGCGACACCCTGATCAAATGGGGCATCGACGCCAGTAAAGTTCGCCAGTACGACTGGTGGCAGGGCACCGAAATCGCCGGCATCCGCTTCGTTGCCACTCCCTCGCAGCACTTCTCCGGCCGCAGCCTGTTCGACAGCAACAGCACCCTGTGGGCCTCGTGGGTGATGATCGACGGCGACACGCGAATCTTCTTCAGCGGCGACAGCGGCTACTTCGACGGCTTCAAACGCATCGGCGAACAGTACGGCCCATTCGACCTGACCCTGATGGAAACCGGCGCCTACAACGTCGAATGGCCACACGTGCACATGCAACCCGAAGAAACCCTGCAGGCGCACCTCGACCTCAAGGGCCGCTGGCTGTTTCCGATCCACAACGGCACCTTCGACCTGGCGATGCACGCCTGGCATGAACCGTTTGACCGGATTCTGGCGCTGGCGTGGGAGCGTAGTGTTGCGATTACCACGCCGCGAATGGGCGAGGCGTTCAACCTGGCGCAGCCGCAGCGCGGAAGTGCATGGTGGTTGGCGGTTGAAGGCGAGACTGAAGCGGTGGTGCAGGGCGCCTGACGACTTGGCGCCTGCCGAGTCAGGAAAACACCACTCAATACGCCCTTCTTTCCGTGATCGAGGGGCTGGCTTCACCACATCTCGCTGGCGGGCTAAGAGTAAGTTCAGTGGTGGTTGAATCTGGAAGAAGATGTGTAAGAAAAAGCCTCCGCCCCGTGTGGCGACTACAAATCAGGCTGACTTTTCCTACTGATGATTGTCCTTGTGCTGACAGCTCTTTCTGACGGTGTCGGTAGGCTGTGTCGCGAGTGAATGACTCACTCGCTTTTTTCATACAAGGACGATCCCGATGAAACACCCCTTCAAACGCCGTATGAACACGCTGGCGCAAGCCATCCTGATTTCGCTGACAGCAACAACTATCGCCAACGCCACTACGGCAAATGCCGCGCTCGAATACGCCAGCGTCACTGAACTCGGCGGCCTGATGGCGAACAATGAGCTGACCTCTGTCGCGCTGGTTGAGCATCTCACCCAGCGAATTGCTGACCTGGATAAACAAGGCCCGGCCCTTCACGCCGTCATCGAGCTCAACCCGCAAGCCCTCGACATTGCCAGGGCGCTGGACGAAGAACGTGCAGAAGGTCGGACGCGGGGGGCACTGCATGGGATTCCCGTGCTGCTCAAAGACAACTTCGATACCGCCGACGGCCTGCAAACCAGTGCGGGTTCTTTAGCGATGGTCGGTCAGCCGCCTGCCAATGATGCTTTTGTGGTTAAACAATTGAGGGATGCCGGCGCGATTGTGTTGGGCAAAACCAACATGAGTGAGTGGGCTTACGTGCGAGACATGGATCTGCCGCATGGTTGGAGTGGCCGCGGTGGCCAAGGGAAAAACCCACACCTGTCGAGTCAAAGCACCTGCGGCTCCAGCTCCGGTTCCGCCTCTGCTGTGGCAGCAGGTTTTGCGCCGCTGTCCCTGGGCACCGAAACCAATGGTTCGATCACTTGCCCGGCATCGGCCAACGGTGTGGTTGGCGTGAAACCAACACTGGGTTTGTTAAGCCGATCCGGGATCGTGCCGATCACTCGTCTGCAAGACACTCCGGGTACCCTCAGCCGCACCGTTCGCGATGCGGCGCTGACGTTCAATGTCATGCAAGGTGTCGATGCTGCAGACTCCGCCACTTCGGGCGCACCCACAGGTATCGATTACACGGCGTTGCTGTCCAACGATGCCCTGCAAGACAAACGCATCGGTTATCCCGTTGCCTACGTCGGCACCAACGGTATGCCTCTGACACCCGGCGTTGAGTTTCTGGCGGCCATGGACACACTGCAGAAACAAGGCGCCACGATCGTGCCAGTGACTGTTCGCTTGCCGGACATCGATGGCTACATCCCAGGGTTGATGGGTGGGATGAAACACGAATTGCCCGAATACTTTGCCAGCCGTCCCGACCTGCCAATCCAGTCACTGCAAGCGTTGATCGACTTCAACAAAACCGATCCCGGCAAAGAGGATCACGGACAGGCCATGCTCGAAGCGATCAACGATCTGGACATGACGCATGATCAGGCAAGTGCTTCGCTCGCAGCCATCAGCGAAAAATTCCAAGACGCCATTGACGAGAAACTGCAGGAGCACAACCTCGACGCAATGGTTGCTGACGCCGATGGTTACTCGCAGTTCGCCGCCGCCGTCGCCGGCTACCCTGCGATTACCTTGCCGTCGGGCATGGACGATGACGGGCTACCGACCTCCGTGTTCTTTTTCGGCAAACCATGGAGCGAGCCGCAATTGTTCGCCATGGCCTACAGCTATGAACAAGCCTCGGCCGAGCTGCGGCACCCTGCGTTCAAGTAATCATTCCACCTAAGCAAAATCCCCACGCTCTGCAACGTTCTGCTGCATGGCCTGGGGATTCAATTTGCGACCCGGCGCAAACCCGGGAAAGAACACCAACCCCTGTGCCTCAAACCGATAAGCCAACGCCAGCCGCGTCGCATCCGCCACGTCCTGCTGCGCTTCAAACCGCTGGATATCATCCACCGCAACCTCCGCCTCGCGCGACAGTTGTTCCACGCTCCAGCCCAGCATCGCTCGGGCCTGGACGCAGTGCGTCGGGGTGAACTGGAAAAGGGCAATGCGTTCGAGGATGTGGTTCATCGCAAGAGAGGCCATGGTGTGCTCCGGGCTCAAGAGTGCTGATTGAAAATGTACTGTGTTTTTGTACAGTTGTTTTCGGCCGGGATCAAACGCATTTTTTGATTTGCCCTAGTTCGCCGCCTCCAACCAGACGGACGGTGCCTGTCCGAGGATGCGGCGGAACATCGTCGAGAACGCCGCCGGGCTCTCATAACCGAAGTCCAGGGCGATCCGCGTCACCGCTTCACCGGCCGCCAGCCGCGCCAGCGCCAGCACCACGCAGGCCTGTTGCCGCCATTGGCTGAAGCTCAACCCGGTCTGCTGCCGAAACAGTCTGTTGAAGGTGCGCAAGCTTATGTGCAACTGCTCGGCCCAGTGTTGCGGCGACTGATGGGCGTTCGGCTGAAGCAGAAAGGTCTGACACAAAGCCAGGAGCTTTCCGTCAGTCGGCAGCGGAATGTGCAAGGGCAGGGGCGCACTGCGCGCCAGTTCATGCAGCAGCAGGTCGATCAATACGCCGTCGCGTCCTTCGAGGTCATAAGTCAGCGGCACTTCCACGGCTTCCATCAACAAGTGCCGCATCAACGGCGACACACTGATCACTTGGCAGCGCTCGCCCAAATCCACCGCGCCCGGCTCGATGTACAAACTGCGCGTACTCACGCCGAGCATCAGCACCTCATGCGCCACCCCCGGCGGAATCCACACCGCCCGTTGCGGCGGCACCACCCAGTTGCCGCCATGGGTGCGGACCTGCATCACCCCTGTCGCGCCGTACAACAACTGCGCCCGCCGGTGTGTATGAAATGGCAACAGATGGCCGTGGGAATAATCCGTACCGATCGCCACCACCGGGCGTGGTGTGTGATCCAGCAGATTGATCGAAACATTGCGCATCGAGCGTTTCCCGGTAGTTGGCGTAAACGCAAACATTATTGGCTGAGTTGCTGAAGCAGGCCAAGCCGCGTCGCTCTATCGTCGACCGCTCCCCACTACCGGAAGACGCGCCATGTTCTACCTCCTGCTGACCCTCTTCGGCTGTATGACCGGCATCACCGCCGTACTCTTCGGCTTCGGCGGCGGCTTCGTCGTCGTGCCGTTGCTGTACCGCATGCTCAGCGCCAGCCACGGCGCCGACGACCCCATCAGCCAATCGGCCATGCACATCGCCGTCGCCACCTCGACCTGCGTGATGATTGTCAACGCGCTGATCGCCACCGATAAACATCGCCGCGCCGGCAACCTGATCCGCCATTACCTGTGGCCCCTCGGCGGCTTCATCGCCCTGGGCGCGATCATCGGCGCGATCGCCGCGGTGTGGGTCAGCGGCGAGGTCATCCGCTACGCCTTCATCGCCTACCTCGGCGTGACCATCATCGACTGCCTGCTCAGACGCGGATTTCTCACACACAGCGAAGGCGTCATTCCACGCCGATTGGATCGCAAGGAAATATCCGCCGGCGGTGTAGGCATCGGCGCCATTGCCACGTTCCTCGGCGTAGGAGGAAGCGTCATGACCGTGCCGCTCCTGCGCCGCTGCGGACTGAGCATGTCCCAGGCCACATCCATGGCCAATCCACTGAGCGTGCCGGTGGCAGTGGCCGGGACGTTGACGTACATGGCACTGGCCGGTTTCAACGAGACGGATCTGGGCGCATGGTTTGTCGGGTATGTGGATTTGCTGGCGTTTGCGGTGCTGACGCTGGGGTCGTTGGTCGGGATTCGGATGGCTACGCCGTGGATCGGGCGGATACCGGATCGGGTGCATGCGTGGGTGTACATCGGTTTGCTCATGATGGTGATGATCAGCATGTGTGTGAGTTGATAGCCATCACGCCAACCCCGGCGCTTCCCGCACAATAAAGTGATCCAGGTTCTCGATGTTGGCACTGAACACCCCGAACGTCTGTTCGGGGTTCTTCTTGCTCGGCACCTGCTTCAACTCCGGCGTCACGCCATAGAAGAAACAGAACAACTCCTTGTCGCTGTCGATCGCGTGCTTGATCTCTTCCAGAAACGCCTTGCGCTTGCGGTAGTTGTCGATCAACTTCTTGCTCAAGTACACGTTCACCGAATACGGCTTCTTCTTCGCCTCATCCGCCTGCTTGAACCAGACCTTCTGCTCGAAATCGATGCGAAAACTCTGGGTGTAATCCTTGATCTCCTTGATCTTGCCCCAGTAAATCAGCCCCTTGTTGTCCGTCAGATACTCGATCTTCTTGAAGAACGAGCCATAAGGCGCCGTGTGCTCGCCGATCTTCAACGGCATGCGCTTCAGCAACTCCTTGTCGGCGAAGTTCGACACAAAACACTCCACCGGATGCGCAAACACACTGGTCTTGTCCGGCGCCGTCTCACGCCCCGGCGACTCCTTGGAACTTACCTGCGCCACCCGCACCGGATCATCCCGCAACACATCCGCCGCCCCCGCAGGCGCAACAGGCTTGCGCACATACTCACGCCGCGTCAGCAACAACTCCGACGGAAAATGCTCCTCCCGCCCGTCATCCACCTCGCCATCCGCTGCCTCAACCCCGGATGCCGACGCCTTCAAACTCACATACGGACAACCCGCCACATGCTGCGTCGTGGGCAGATTCTTGAAGTGCGGTGTGCGCACGTAATTCACGTTCTTCGCGTTGAACGTGCCCAACTCGTTCGACGCATCAACCGCCGAACGACAGGCATCGTTGGGGCACTGGAAGTGTTCCTTCGCAGAATCGAACGCCACCGTCTCATCGAAATTGAGATCGCGAACGTCATAGATCGACAACTTGTCGTCGAAGCTGAGGCAGTAGGCGAGATCGAATTTCATGGTGGGGCTCGGATCCTTGAGTGGGGGAGGGGTATTAATAGCGGGAGGCGCAGCGGGTTGCACTGATTGTTTTCAGGATGATGCGGTATCTCTCTGGATCAATCGGTTTGTCATGCTCACCGGTGTCAGAACCATCGTTTACACATTGCAACTGAGCTGGAATTTATAAGCAGGGTTATAGATTTCTTTCCCCAGTAGTTTTTCCAGGGCTCCAAGCTGTTCGTGCGAGAGATCGTATCCCTCCCATCCTTGCTGTTCCACCGTCCATCCCATGATGGTTTTTATTGCCTGATCTGATCCACTTGGGAGTTCCTCCTCAAAAGCCAGGAAACCGCTTTCTTTATCAAATGCCTCGACTAGATAGATCATGGTTCTACTGTCCTCGTGCCGTCCGCTGGTTTAGTTTGCGTGCCAGTTGCTGGGTCATACTCACCGAGATGGCGACCTCGTTTGTCATACATCTCGACAGTACCGTGTTGTGAGTCCCATTCAAAAATCAGTCCTTTTCTGGTTTTCCATCGCTTTCTAAGCCCGCCGCCTCCTTTAACGGAAGTCTTACGATCTGCCTTGATCGCATCCGGGAACGCTGCAAGTCCAGGCGGTGCCGGATGATATTTGTGATCAGAAATACTCACCACAATATAAACCGGCCTTACCCCCGAACTCTCCGGAAACACCAGAATGAAATCTTTGTACTCCGGCGGGTAAACCGGATTCACAAGGATGTCGTTCGCCGCTTTTGTTGGCGGGTAAACCCAGATGTGCGGGGCCTGCGGGGCGGCTTCCAGAGCAGGAATGCCGAGAATGTCGGAGCCGTCTACGGCGGGTGTCCAGATCAGCTCGACGCCTTCCCCCAGATTGGCGACGTACTGGCTGTCGCGGGTTTCCAGTTTCACGACATCGACCATTTCCCAGTCGCGATTCTTGCCGGTGTAGAAGGCATAACCTTTGAGACTGCCATCGGTTTGTTGCTCTATGCGCAGGCGAACACGGGTGCGGGCCTGCTTGAGGGCGCGCAATTGTTCTTCGGTGTAGAGAGCGCTGTCGCCCAGGCTGGGCGTCCAGAGCAAAGCGACCATGCCGGTCATGAGTGCGGCACCGGTAGCGCCAATGACGGCTCCAAGACCTATTGCTGGCGTGACAAGTGTCGGGCTTCGCAGAGCAAGGCGCCCGAGGCCAAGTGAAACGGTATTGCCGCTGATGGTCTGCAGGTTCAGCAGCCCGGCATCATCGGCCTCACGAGTACCGAGCAAAGCGAATTCGCCGTAATCTCTCAGGCTGTCGGTCGGCACCATCCCGGAGGGATTCGAGTAATCAATGATTGCATCCGGCAGCTTGCAAGACCTCGCGAACACGCATCCGGCCCGAACCGCCTCGTCTTTTTTGACAGCGACCTGCCGGCTGCGCTCAAACGCATCCTGCCGGGCGAGCATGGCCTCGTAAGCGTTCTGCCTGGCTTCGCGCTCGGCTAGTTCGGTCGTGTTCATGAACCGGTAGGAGACGTGATGCCCGTCGCCTGAAGGTGGGTTCCTGACCCGGGGAATATCCTTTTTGCCAGCCACTGATCATCCTTTCGTTCATTTATCGGTCGCACCGGAAAGAAGCCGGGCGACGTTAACGAAGGTGATGCATTGAGGCTGTAGGACGGGTCTTGGATCAGGTTAGGAATTGTCGCTGTTTGATTTGGAGGTCAGTGCAGAGTCTGTAGGACGTTGGGATTCCTCGGCACAAGTTTGATCCTCTATTCAGGCCTCAACCGCTCGACTTTCTTATAAAACTCAGCGGTGAACTCTTTTTTATCGCTGGAATGGTGGCAACGCCGATGGCAGTTCGGGCACAGCGCGACCGTGTTGCATATGCGGTCGGTTCCGCCATCAATAAGGTGCTTAACATGATGGACTTCAAGAAAGGGGCGGCCGTTTGCGCTAATGAACGGTGCGGTTTGGCCGCAACCTTCACAAATGCCTTGGGAGTGCTTGAGTACCCACTTTTTCACGCTCTGGGCGCGGGCAAGTCTCACGACAGTGGAGGTCGTCTCTTTAGGGTTAAGAACGCCCACTGGCGCTTCATTTTGTTGAGGTGCACTGACCTCGACCAACTGAAGCGGAGTAAATGTAATGGCTCGCTGTTCGCCTTTTCGTAATGCGTGAATGCCCTTCTTCGCGAGGAATTCCTTGATCCGTTTACTAACGCCAGAACCAAGGTTCTTTGCCGAAACGTAGCCGGTAATTCGCTGCTGCCCCAATTGCTCCATCACCGCAGAGATGTTCTGCATGCGGTATTCGACGGAGGAGGCACTGCGTTTGTTTAGCGGGCCTTCACGCAAAAGACGGTTTTCATCTGCCTTTTTGAATGGCTGATTTTGCTGCTCAAGAGCAAACATCTTCAGATAAGCGTCTACCGAAGCCTCTAGCTCCTCATCGCTCCAGCCAGTCTTTTCTTTCGAGGTATCCATACAGTCGCCGAGGGTTGAAAACCCTCGGACGATACTGAGTGGCCATTACTGCTGTCTACGAAAATTCCTACAAAAAATAGCGACGGATCTCGCATGTGATCCTACAAGCGCATCGCTTACCCCATCGAATGCTTCGACGACTGAAACGCCTGAACCACCCTTCGCCACCAAGGCTTCGTCGCCATCGCTTTTCGTGGTGTCTGATCGCTCAACAAATAGGGCATATCCCGCAGCCGAATCCAACCCTCGTTTTGCCAATGCAACAGACTCAGAGACATCTCCGGCCAATCCAACAAACTCAACATTGGCCGATCTGATTGCCCCAAGTGTTCTGCATCGCGCAATGCCGGCACCACCTGATGAGTCAGCCACTCACGCAGCAACCGATTGCCCGGAACGTAGTGATACACCAGTCGTTCAGGTGAAAACCCATCAAGCGACCCAGGTCTCGGGCGCAGAACCATGGTTGGTTTTCTAGGAGAAGGGCGTGAAGTTCGCGGTTTTGGCGGAGGAAGATGGTGAGGATTAGGGGGTTAGACATGACCGATCTCCAAAGAAGCCGGAGAGCGGACGGGTTGTTGTTTGGGCATATCCATTACCTCTACGAATGTAAATGAGCAAAGCCAGAGCCCGACGTAGAGGATGTAAGAAATCCCAACCGGCAGCCTATCCACACAAGATTGCGTATATGTCTTCGAGACAACACGCGGTTCTGTGTGAACAAGTCAGCTTCTACGTTGGGCGTTTCTTAGGCACCTTTAAAGAGCCTAGGGTTGATGATGGGTTTCGTCAATAATTCCTCAGGGTATTTTGCGTAGGAAAATTCGGATAATTTTATTTTTAAATTGAAATTAAATATTTGTGGTCGTGCCAAATTAAATGTAGCTACTTATTTCCAGGTGGCCTATTGCTATGCGTTGCCATCTAGGTGTAGCTTGGCGGGAGTTGCTAGATGTTTTAACAATAATAGCTAGGGAGTGGCGGTATGGCAGAAGTTATCAGCATGATCAACTGGAAAGGCGGTGTCGGTAAGTCTACGATGTCGCTTCATTTAGGTGTTGGCTTAATGAGGCATGGAGCGGATTATCCGAAGGTTCTTCTTATAGATCTTGATCCCCAGAGTAATTTGTCATATTTGGCGCTCGGTATCGATGGCTATATTGATCACGCATACACTAAAGCAAAACCAACGTTGAAAAACGTATTTGATAGTTATTTTGAGGGGAAAGTATTTAATACGAAGGATGCTATTATAAAACAACCGATTGTACATTCTCCTGGAAAGATTTGGAAGAATGTCGATCTTTTGCCCTCTCATCATGAGTTGGTTTTAGTGGATATGCGTCTTGCAAAGGAAAGGAAGAGTGGTAATTCTTTTGAAGAGGAAACTCGTAACGAGTTAGATAAGATGGCAATTATAAGTCGTGCTATCGCTCAGATTGAAGATGAGTATGACTATATTATTTTAGATTGCCCTCCGAACATAAATTTGGTTACTCAGAACTCATTCTTTGCAAGTAAGCACTACTTGGTTCCTGCTATTCCAGATTTTTTATCAACTGTTGGTATTTCGTTGATCAAAGATCAAATGTCGATTCTTAACAAGAAATTCAATAGCATGATTCAGTATTCGGAGTCGGATTTGGAATATGCTGATACTGAAATGCTTGGTATTGTATTTAATATGGTTGATGAGTATGGTGGCGGTCCCAAAAGCACTCATGCTCAAACTATATCTGATGTGTCGGCTAATAATGTAGGTATGGTGTTGGGGGCTTATATTACAGATGGTGATGGTATATCTGTCGCTTCTGAGAATAACTTAACGGCTTTTAGCTATGATTATCTTCCGCGAGCCAAAGATAATGCTCGGAAACAGTCCGGGTGCTTTGATAGAGTGTGTAATGAGATACTGAGTAGGTTTTGAGGTGGCTATGAATACAAAACAGTTAGCTGGTCTTCTTGAGAAAGTGGGAGCGGTATTGGCTGAGTATCCAAACTCAAGTCTTGATAGCATGCTTGATGATGTATTGAAGAAGGTTAGGTCCGGTAAGGGTGCAAAGAGCAAGAAGACAAATATTCAGTCTTCTTTAGAGTTGGTGGCTAGTAGTCCGGATGAGGGCGTTAGTGAAGATGTTAGCGTGGGTGCTGATATTTTCGAGTTGCCGGAAGAACTTCGTAAATTTTTACCCTCTCATGACTCTGAGCCTACATTGGCTAATTTAAGGGTTGTTGCTTTGAAGTTGGGTGTTAATTCATCGTCAAGGCAGAGTAAATCCTCATTGATACATTCACTGCTTAAGGCAATAGAACGTGGCAAAATGGATCAGACCATCAGTCAGCGGAATACAATACCGCCAGGAGTAAGCGGGCAGGAGTAAGTTTCAAGCGGATTTGTATCTTTCTTATTTCATGCAATAAAAAATCCCTGAATATTCAGGGATTTTTTATTGCATCTATTTAGCCAGTCGGGTAGCTAGAATATTGCCGATAGCAATCAATCCCAGCTCAACGCCCCACCAGTCTGATACTCAATCACTCTCGTCTCAAAGAAATTCTTCTCTTTCTTCAAGTCCATAATCTCGCTCATCCAAGGGAACGGGTTAGTCGTCCCTGGATACTCTTCCTTCAAACCAATCTGGCTCAGACGACGGTTAGCGATGAACTTCAGGTAGTCCTCCATCATCGCCGCGTTCATGCCCAGTACGCCGCGAGGCATGGTGTCGCGGGCGTATTCGATCTCCAGCTGCGTACCCTGCAGGATCATCTGGGTCGCTTCTTCCTTCATCTCGGCATCCCACAGGTGTGGGTTTTCGATTTTGATCTGGTTGATCACGTCGATGCCGAAGTTCAGGTGCATGGATTCGTCGCGCAGGATGTATTGGAACTGCTCGGCGACGCCGGTCATTTTGTTGCGGCGGCCCATGGAGAGGATCTGGGTGAAGCCGCAGTAGAAGAAGATGCCTTCCAGTACGCAGTAGTAGGCGATCAGGTTGCGCAGCAGTTCTTTGTCGGTGTCCGGGGTGCCGGTTTCGAACTTCGGATCGGAGATCGAACGGGTGTATTTCAGGCCCCAGGCTGCCTTTTTGGCGACCGATGGGATCTCGTGGTACATGTTGAAGATCTCGCCTTCATCCATGGCCAGCGATTCGATGCAGTACTGGTAGGCGTGGGTGTGGATCGCCTCTTCGAACGCCTGGCGCAGGATGTACTGGCGGCATTCCGGGTTGGTGATCAGGCGGTACACGGCCAGGACCAGGTTGTTGGCAACCAGGGAGTCGGCGGTGGAGAAGAAGCCGAGGTTGCGCATCACGATGCGGCGCTCGTCGTCGGTCAGGCCTTCCGGGTTTTTCCAGAGGGCGATGTCGGCGGTCATGTTGACTTCTTGCGGCATCCAGTGGTTTGCGCAACCGTCCAGGTATTTCTGCCAGGCCCAGTCGTACTTGAATGGTACGAGTTGGTTGAGGTCGGCGCGGCAGTTGATCATGCGCTTTTCGTCAACGGCGACACGGGCGGAGGCGCCTTCGAGTTCGGCGAGGCCTTCGGCGACGTCGAGGGAATCCAGTGCTGCCTTGGCGCGGGCCACGGCGGCCGAGTCGTCGGCGGTCACGGCGCGGGCTTCCAGCGCTGCGGCACCGCCGGCGCTGTCGAGGCGGTCCATGTTGGCTTCAGTAGCGTGGCCGGCGTTGGCGCCTTTCACGGTTGCTACTTCACTGTCTTCTTTGTCGAATTCGTCCCAGCTCAGCATGACGTGTCGTCTCCTGCGTGAGGGCCTGTCGCCCCGTGTGAAACCTGATTGGTTGGTTTTTCACACGGTCGTACAGACCGCGTTGGATCTTAAGGAATCGTTTTTTGCGGCAGCCAAGGCAGGCAATAAAACAGAATTTTGTACGGGTTTCCGAGAGCCTCTGACGGGCGCAGATCAGCGTTGACGCTGCTGCGGGGCTTCAGAATGGCTTTTGCTCCCTGTAAGGGAATATTGCTGACCCGATTAGGGCGGCATTATAGGGAAAAAAACACGGCTGTGCTGAGGCGAATCCGCGCATGGAGCGGTCGAGGAGGGTGGTTTTTCGATGAGAGTGCGGGTTTACAGGGCTTTGCCGGGGATAGATTTTTTTTCGTAAAAATCTCGCGATTGTGGATTTGCTCAAAAAACGAACAAAAAAACCGGTTTTTCACTACATCTAGTGTTTTGCAAGCATTTTTGACGACTCCAGACACAACTGAGCCCGACCGAAGCCGGGCTGGAATCGACCCTCAAATGAGGCGCTGAGCGATCCGATTCGGTGCAGTCTCAATCATCAATTGGTGCAGCCGTTGCCCATGACGCTGTAACGCAGGATGTGGCGCTGACCCTTGGAGTCGTCGTACTCCATTTTGGCCGGTACCACTTCGCAGACATTCGGCACTTCGCTCATCGATACAACTTTAGCGATGTCCAGGTGAGTGGAGTAAGTGTATTCCTCGATCACCGGTTGTTGCTGTGCGACATCAGTCGGGACCTCGTCTGCCATGGCGGTTGCGCACAGACTGCTGAGGGCCAGAACCAATAAAGCTTTCATTTCAGAGTTACCTTTTTGAGGTCGAGTGGGGTCACGCAACCTTTTTAGGGTTGCGTGTGGAACTTCATCATTTGCAGTTATTACTTGAGAGCTGGATTAACGGCCTTCGTGGGGGCTGTAACGTTGTTAATCGCGTTTGCCTTGTTGGCGAGGTGGATTTTAGGCAGGTGGGGTGGGGGTAAACAGGTGGGGTTTTGATAAACACTTTTGGCGGTTTTGGTAACAATCGGTCGTTAGGGTGGGGAAGAGCGTTTTCTGGCGATGCAATTTGTCTGGGGAACCGAGTTGTCTGGATCGCTTGCAGGCAAGCTCCTACAAGGGGCTTGGGGTGCTTGGGGGTAGTGCGTCGGGCTTGCTGTCTGGGTATCGCCATGTTTTGTAGGGGCTTGTTACTACCATCGTCGAATGGTTCTATGGGCCCGGCCCGGCTACAACGGGGTCATACAAAAACAACTATTCCACCGAGGTAAGAAAGATGAGTGCGGCTTCTCTGTATCCCGTTCGTCCCGAGGTTCTGGCCAATACGCTGACTGACGAGGCGACCTACAAAGCCATGTACCAGCAGTCGGTCGTCAACCCTGACGGTTTCTGGCGCGAGCAAGCCAAGCGCCTCGACTGGATCAAGCCTTTCACCACGGTGAAGCAGACTTCCTTCGACGATCACCATGTCGACATCAAATGGTTTGCTGACGGTACCCTGAACGTTTCCTACAACTGTCTCGACCGTCATCTGGCCGAGCGCGGCGATCAAGTCGCAATCATCTGGGAAGGCGACGATCCTTCCGAAAGCCGCAACATCACCTACCGCGAATTGCACGAGCAAGTGTGCAAGCTGGCCAACGCCCTGCGTGGTCAGGACGTACACCGCGGCGACGTGGTGACTATCTATATGCCGATGATCCCCGAAGCCGTGGTCGCCATGCTGGCCTGCACCCGGATCGGCGCGATTCACTCGGTGGTGTTTGGCGGCTTCTCGCCGGAAGCGCTGGCGGGGCGGATCATTGACTGCAAATCGAAAGTGGTGATCACTGCTGACGAAGGCATCCGTGCCGGCAAGAAAATCTCGCTGAAGGCCAACGTCGACGACGCGCTGACCAACCCGGAAACCAGCAGCATCCAGAAAGTCATCGTGTGCAAGCGCACCGGTGGCGACATCAAGTGGAACCAGCATCGCGACATCTGGTACGAAGACCTGATGAAAGTGGCGGGTACCGTCTGCGCGCCGAAAGAGATGGGCGCTGAAGAAGCGCTGTTCATCCTTTATACCTCTGGCTCGACCGGCAAGCCGAAGGGCGTGCAGCACACCACCGGCGGTTATCTGCTGTATGCGGCGATGACCCACGAGCGCGTATTCGACTATCGTCCCGGCGAAATCTACTGGTGCACCGCCGACGTCGGCTGGGTCACTGGCCACAGTTACATCGTCTACGGCCCGCTGGCCAATGGCGCGACCACGCTGCTGTTCGAAGGCGTGCCGAACTATCCGGACATCACCCGGGTGGCGAAGATCGTCGACAAGCACAAGGTCAACATCCTCTACACCGCGCCGACCGCGATCCGCGCAATGATGGCGTCGGGGACCGCCGCCGTTGAGGGCGCTGATGGCAGCAGCCTGCGTCTGCTCGGTTCGGTGGGTGAGCCGATCAACCCGGAAGCCTGGGACTGGTACTACAAGAATGTCGGCAAATCCCGTTGCCCGATCGTTGATACCTGGTGGCAGACTGAAACCGGCGGCAACATGATGAGCCCGCTGCCGGGTGCGCATGCACTGAAGCCGGGTTCGGCGGCACGTCCGTTCTTTGGTGTGGTGCCGGCGCTGGTCGACAACCTCGGCAACATCATCGAGGGCGAGGCCGAGGGCAATCTGGTGATTCTCGACTCGTGGCCGGGTCAGGCGCGCACGCTGTATGGCGATCATGACCGCTTCGTCGACACCTACTTCAAGACCTTCCGTGGCATGTACTTCACCGGTGACGGTGCGCGGCGTGACGCCGATGGTTACTACTGGATCACCGGGCGTGTCGACGACGTGCTCAACGTCTCCGGCCACCGCATGGGCACCGCAGAGATCGAAAGCGCGATGGTCGCCCACCCGAAAGTCGCCGAAGCGGCGGTGGTCGGTGTGCCGCACGACATCAAGGGGCAGGGCATTTATGTCTATGTCACCTTGAAGAATGGTGAAGAGCCGAGCGAGCAACTGCGCCTGGAGCTAAAGAACTGGGTGCGCAAAGAGATCGGCCCGATTGCTTCGCCGGATGTGATCCAGTGGGCGCCGGGGTTGCCGAAGACCCGTTCGGGCAAGATCATGCGGCGGATTCTGCGCAAGATTGCTACGGCTGAGTACGATGGGTTGGGCGATATCTCGACCCTGGCGGATCCGGGTGTGGTGCAGCATTTGATTGATACGCACAAGACGATGAATGTGGCTTAAGCCTGTCTGATGCATTGAAAAGCCCTGTCCGGTGTTTGCCGGGTGGGGCTTTTTTGTGTCTGGAGGTTTTGGGGTGGCAGGGCTGGCCCCTTCGCGAGCAAGCCCGCTCCCACAGGTTGAGGTGTGTTCTGTCTGGAAGAACGCAGTCCAGCCGGGGCTATTTTGTCTGGTGGGTTTGTGGTGGTTTTGCTGGCCCCTTCGCGAGCAAGCCCGCTCCCACAGGTTGATGTGTGGTCTGTCTGGAAGAATGCAGTCCAGCCCGGGCTATTTTGTCTGGTGGGTTTGTGGTGGTTTTGCTGGCCTCTTCGCGAGCAGGCTCGCTCCCACAGGTTGAGGTGTGTTCTGTCTGGAAGAACGCAGTCCAGCCGGGGCTATTTTGTCTGGTGGGGTTGTGGTGGTTTTGCTGGCCTCTTCGCGAGCAAGCCCGCTCCCACAGGTTGAGGTGTGTTCTGTCTGGAAGAACGCAGTCCAGCCGGGGCTATTTTGTCTGGTGGGTTTGTAGTGGTTTTGCTGGCCTCTTCGCGAGCAAGCCCGCTCCCACAGGTTGATGTGTGGTCTGTCTGGAAGAATGCAGTCCAGCCGGGGCTATTTTGTCTGGTGGGTTTGTGGTGGTTTTGCTGGCCTCTTCGCGAGCAGGCTCGCTCCCACAGTGGGCCTGCATTCTTTCAGACAGAATGCGATCAACCTGTGGGAGCGGGCTTGCTCGCGAAGGCAATCTGTCAGACGCCGCAGTAGTCCCCTGTCAGAAACCCAAACCCACCCAACCAATAATTATCGATTTCCTGTGCAAGCCATTTCCCGCTGTTACCCATGCCTACCCGAGTAACCAAATGTGTAACCGCCCGCCCCGCTGCGGGGCGAAGGGAAACGCAATGCCCCGTTTTAGAGCCTCAAACCCCTTGGTGAAAAATAAGACACAACGCTGCGCTTGCCGGATTAGAAGGGTTTGCGAATAATAGGCCCGCAATTTGCAGCATAGATCGGTTCACTGTCTTTCGCTCTTGCATGAATTTGCAAGGCTGTCAATGCGCTCAAGCGGCTTTCTCTGTGCATCTGTAATTAGTTGTCGCATTGAAGAAATATCGGCTTCGGGCCTGTCGTTAGAATGCCGATCACTCGCTCATCGTGGCTGACGTTGAAACCCTTGGTGGTTTCATCGGGAAATTTCCCACCGATGCTGCACCGCTTTCCCGATTCACCCATTCGCATATTGGGCTGTCGCTCACTCTGCCGTTTTTGCCCTTTACCGATGGAGTCCCAAGATGAAGAAACTTGTGCTGCTTGGCGCCCTGGCACTGTCCGTGCTGTCGCTGAATTCCTTCGCTGATGAAAAACCTCTGAAGATCGGTATCGAAGCGGCTTACCCTCCGTTCGCTTCGAAAGCGCCGGATGGCAGCATCGTCGGTTTCGACTACGACATCGGCAACGCCCTGTGCGAGCAGATGCAGGTCAAGTGCGTGTGGGTCGAGCAAGAGTTCGACGGTCTGATCCCGGCACTCAAAGTGCGCAAGATCGACGCGATCCTGTCGTCGATGTCGATCACCGAAGACCGCAAGAAATCCGTGGACTTCACCAACAAGTACTACAACACCCCGGCCCGTCTGGTCATGAAGCAGGGCACCGTTGTCAGCGACAACCTGTCTGAGCTCAAGGGCAAGAACATCGGCGTGCAACGTGGTTCGATCCACGAGCGTTTCGCCCGCGAAGTCCTGGCCCCGCTGGGTGCCGAGATCAAGCCATACGGCTCGCAGAACGAAATCTACCTCGACGTGGCCGCCGGTCGCCTCGACGGTACCGTGGCTGACGCCACCCTGCTGCAGGACGGCTTCCTGAACACTGATTCCGGCAAAGGCTTCGCCTTCGTCGGCCCGCAGTTCACCGACGTCAAATACTTCGGCGACGGTGTAGGCATCGCGGTGCGCAAGGGCGACGCGCTGAAAGACAAGATCAACGCTGCGATCGCGGCCATCCGTGAAAACGGTAAATACAAAGCTATCCAGGACAAGTACTTCGCCTTCGATATCTACGGCAAGTAACACGTCTCTGCGACAAGTCAGAAATGGCGCAAGCAACAGGATCTCTGCGGTTTGCGCCATTTTTTCATCCCAACTTTCGAGGACCTGAATCATGTTGAAAGGCTACGGGGCTGTCATCCTCGATGGCGCATGGCTGACGCTTCAGCTCGCCTTGTCGTCCATGGCCCTGGCCATCGTTCTCGGGCTGATCGGGGTCGCGTTGCGCCTGTCGCCGATTCGCTGGCTGGCGTGGCTGGGCGATCTGTATTCCACGGTGATCCGCGGGATTCCCGACCTGGTGCTGATCCTGCTGATTTTCTACGGCGGTCAGGACCTGCTCAACCGCGTCGCGCCGATGCTCGGCTATGACGACTACATCGACCTGAACCCGCTGGCCGCCGGTATCGGCACCCTCGGTTTCATCTTCGGTGCGTACCTGTCCGAGACGTTCCGTGGCGCGTTCATGGCGATCCCCAAGGGCCAGGCCGAAGCGGGCATGGCGTACGGCATGAGCAGTTTTCAGGTGTTCTTCCGGGTGATGGTGCCGCAGATGATTCGCCTGGCGATTCCTGGCTTCACCAACAACTGGCTGGTTCTGACCAAGGCAACCGCGCTGATTTCGGTGGTCGGTCTGCAAGACATGATGTTCAAGGCCAAGCAGGCGGCGGATGCCACCCGCGAGCCTTTCACCTTCTTCCTCGCAGTGGCCGCGATGTACCTGGTCATCACCAGTGTCTCGTTGCTGGCGCTGCGTCACCTTGAGAAGCGCTACTCGGTAGGCGTAAGGGCGGCTGATCTATGATCTTCGACTACAACGTCATTTGGGAGGCCATGCCGCTGTACCTCGGCGGCCTGCTGACCACCCTCAAACTGCTCGCGCTGTCGCTGTTGTTCGGTCTGTTGGCGGCACTGCCGCTGGGCCTGATGCGCGTCTCCAAGAACCCGATCATCAACGGCGCCGCGTGGCTCTACACCTACGTGATCCGCGGCACGCCGATGCTGGTGCAGCTGTTTTTGATCTACTACGGTCTGGCGCAGTTCGAAGCGGTACGTGAAAGCTTCTTGTGGCCGTGGCTGTCCAGCGCGACGTTCTGTGCGTGCCTCGCCTTCGCGATCAATACCAGCGCCTACACCGCAGAAATCATCGCCGGCAGCCTCAAGGCCACGCCAAACGGCGAGATCGAAGCCGCCAAGGCCATGGGCATGTCGCGCTTCAAACTGTACAAGCGCATTCTGTTGCCATCGGCTTTGCGCCGGGCACTGCCGCAGTACAGCAACGAAGTGATCATGATGCTGCAGACCACCAGTCTGGCGTCCATCGTGACCCTGATCGACATCACCGGCGCGGCCCGTACCGTTAACGCGCAGTACTACCTGCCGTTCGAGGCGTACATCACCGCCGGCGTGTTCTACCTGTGCCTGACCTTCATTCTGGTGCGCCTGTTCAAGCTGGCCGAGCGTCGCTGGCTGAGCTATCTGGCCCCACGGAAGCACTGATATGGAACGCATCGACCACGTATTGCCGTGGAGCCATCTGGGCAGCGAGCGCAAGATTTCGGTCTTCCGCTTCGGCAGCGGCGAGCGCAAGGCCTACATCCAGGCCAGCCTGCACGCTGACGAACTGCCGGGCATGCGCACCGCCTGGGAGCTGAAAAAGCGCCTCGGCGAACTCGAAGCCCAAGGCCTGCTCAACGGTGTGATCGAGCTGGTGCCGGTCGCCAACCCGCTGGGCCTCGGCCAATTGCTGCAAGGCAATCATCAGGGGCGTTTCGAGGCGGGCAGCGGCAAGAATTTCAACCGCGATTTCGTTGAGCTGAGCGCGCCGGTTGCGGCGGCTTTGGCCGACAGCCTAGGTGATGATCCGCACGCCAATATTCGTCTGATCCGTCAGGCCATGGCTGATCATCTGGCGGCATTGCCCGAGGCGAGCAGCCAGTTGCAAGGCATGCAGCGCGTTTTGCTCAGCCACGCCTGCACCGCCGATGTGGTGCTTGATCTGCATTGCGACGCTGAAGCCGCGCTGCACATGTATGCGCTGCCACAGCACTGGCCGCAGTGGCGTTCGCTGGCCGCGCATCTGAATGTGAAGGTCGGTTTGCTCGCGGAAGATTCCGGCGGCAGCTCCTTCGATGAAGCGTGCTCGTTGCCGTGGTTGCGTCTGTCGCGGCAGTTCCCGGAGGCGCAAATTCCGCTGGCCTGCCTGGCGACTACCGTCGAGCTGGGCGGTCAGGCCAATACCGACCGCGCGGATGCGGTGGCGTGGGCCGAAGGCATTCTGGCGTTCCTCGCCGAGCAAGGCCTGATCACTGGCGAGTGGCCGAAGCCAGTCAACGAACCGTGCGAAGGCATGCCGTTCGAAGGCACTGAATTACTGTTGGCGCCGCACCCCGGTGTGGTGAGTTTTCTGCGTAAACCCGGCGAGTGGGTTGAAGCCGGGGATGAGATTTTCGAAGTGATCGACCCTGTGTCCGATCGGGTCAGCACGGTGTGTGCTGGTACGTCCGGGGTGCTGTTTGCCATTGAACGGCTGCGCTATGCCCAACCCGGTTTCTGGCTGGCCAAGGTGGCGGGGCGCGAAGCGCTGCGTCACGGGCGCTTGCTCAACGACTGACTGACTGTTTTTGTGAGAACCGACCGCATGTACAAACTTGAAGTCCAAGACCTGCATAAACGCTATGGCAGTCACGAAGTGCTCAAGGGCGTGTCCCTGAAAGCGGCAGCCGGCGATGTGATCAGCATCATCGGCTCCAGTGGCTCCGGCAAAAGTACTTTCCTGCGTTGCATCAACCTGCTCGAGCAGCCGCACGCGGGCAAGATCCTGCTCAACAACGAAGAGCTGAAACTGGTAGCCAACAAGGACGGCGCGCTGAAAGCCGCTGATCCGAAACAGCTGCAACGCATGCGCTCGCGCCTGTCGATGGTGTTCCAGCATTTCAACCTGTGGTCGCACATGACCGCGCTGGAAAACATCATGGAAGCGCCGGTCCACGTGCTGGGCGTGTCCAAGGCCGAAGCCCGCGAGAAAGCCGAGCACTACCTGAACAAGGTTGGCGTGGCCCATCGTAAAGACGCGTTCCCGGGCCACATGTCCGGTGGCGAGCAGCAGCGTGTGGCGATTGCCCGTGCGCTGGCGATGGAGCCGGAAGTGATGCTGTTCGACGAACCGACTTCGGCTCTCGACCCGGAACTGGTCGGCGATGTGCTGAAGGTGATGCAGGCTTTGGCCCAGGAAGGCCGCACCATGGTCGTGGTCACGCACGAAATGGGCTTCGCCCGTGAAGTGTCGAACCAGTTGGTGTTCCTGCACAAAGGTGTCGTGGAAGAGAGTGGCAACCCGCGCGAAGTGCTGGTCAATCCGCAATCCGAGCGTTTGCAACAGTTCCTCTCAGGTAGCCTCAAGTAATCGCTGCCGTTATGCACCAGATTAGGTCATGCTTCGCGACCTGAAGGCTGGCTCGGTCCCCCTGTGGGAGCGGGCTTGCTCGCGAAAGCGGTCGATCAGTCAACATCATTGCTGCCTGAACCACCGCCTTCGCGAGCAAGCCCGCTCCCACAATGGACCTGCGACAGCTTCGATTACGGGCTAGCATTGGCCCATGCCTTCATCACCGTTCTTCGTTTCGGATTGCCCGCCCATGACTGCCCATCGAATTGGTTTCCTGATTTGGCCCAGCACTAAAGCTCTGACGCTGGCGCTGGCGGAGGAGGCCTTGCGTGTTGCTCAGCGGGTGCATCCGGAGGTGGTTTACGAATTGTCGTTCCTTCAGGCCGAAACCGTGACAGACGTTGCGGCCGAGGGGACGTGGCAACTGCCGGGCGAGGCGTGGACCGGCAAGCTGGAAAACTTCCAGAAACTGTTCCTGCTCGCCGACGAGCCACCGACCACCCTGGCCCCGGCCCTCAGCAGCGCGCTCAAGCAACTGGTGCGTGCCGGTTGCGTGATCGGTGGTCTGTCGGCCGGTGTCTATCCGTTGGCGCAGCTCGGTCTGCTCGACGGTTATCGCGCGGCCGTGCACTGGCGCTGGCAGGACGATTTCGCTGAACGTTTCCCGAAAGTCATCGCCACCAGTCACCTGTTCGACTGGGATCGCGATCGCCTGACCGCGTGTGGCGGCATGTCGGTGCTCGACTTGCTGCTGGCGGTGCTGGCCCGTGATCATGGGGCCGAGCTGGCCGGTGCGGTGTCCGAAGAACTGGTGGTCGAGCGCATCCGCGAGGGCGGTGAACGCCAGCGCATTCCGCTGCAGAACCGCCTCGGTTCCAGCCATCCGAAGCTCACCCAGGCGGTGTTGCTGATGGAAGCCAACATCGAAGAGCCGCTGACCACCGACGAAATCGCCCAGCACGTGTGCGTGTCCCGTCGGCAACTGGAGCGAATCTTCAAGCAATACCTCAACCGCGTGCCGAGCCAGTACTACCTGGAACTGCGCCTGAACAAGGCCCGGCAGATGTTGATGCAAACCAGCAAGTCGATCATCCAGATCGGCCTGTCCTGCGGTTTCTCCTCGGGGCCGCATTTCTCCAGCGCCTACCGCAACTTCTTCGGCGCCACGCCGCGCGAAGATCGCAACCAGCGGCGCAGCAGCAGTCCGTTCGAACTGTCGTCAGTGCCGCCGGAGCGCGGTTGACGCACCCCGGCAGAACCCGCTGAGCGTCACTCATCGACCCCGGAATCTTCGGACGTGGACACCTCCATTTCTGCCCGCTCAATGACGGCTTCCACGCCAAAATCGATGCGGTGCTTTCTGAAGTAGGCGATCAGTCGTTGCAGGCTGAACTCGGAGAGCGGATTGCTTCGCAGGCTGAATTTGTCCGCACGCTCTTCTGGCAACTCCAGAATATCGCTGGGAACCTGGGTGATCGCGTTGTCGCTCAGGTCGGCGATTTCCAGGTGTTCGAGTTGCAGCAAGCCCGGCGGCAGGCTGGTGATGCCGGTGTTGTCCAGCATCAGCGTTTGCAGATTGGTCATCTGGCTGACATCAGGCGTCTCGCCCAGCGGGTTGTCACTCAGATCCAGGTGATCCAGGCGCTCCATTTGCGCAAGCTCAAGGGCGGCTTGAGGCGTGAGCGTCAAATCGCAGTGTGAAAGCGACAAATAGGTCAGCTCAGCCATGCGAAACACCGCCGGCGGAATGTGTTCAAGCCGATATTGATAAATCGTCAGTCCTCTGAGGCTGGCAAACGTCTCGACAAACCTGTCGATTCCAAACGTCTGACCCGGCAGGCTTCTGAGGTACAGATGGGTGACATGGCTGAAATCGGCATTGAGTACGGGCAAGTCGCCGCGGATGATCGTCGCCAGGTTCAAGTCATGCAGTGGCTGGAGGTTCTCATCCGGTTCGTCCTGCTCGGTTTCCCGGCGCCAGCACTGCTCAATGAGCGATTTGAATTCGTGACGTGCGGCGTGCTCGTTCAGCACTTGCTCAATCGTGAAGGGCTCGCCACTGATCGGGTGCAGGGCCGGGTGGTCGTTCGCCCAGCTGGCGAGGTTGCTACTCAAGTCGCTGTATTCACGCTCAAGCCGTGCAAGTTCGATTCGACCCTCGGCCAGGGTGCCGGGTAGCAGATAGAAAAATTCACTGGCCTGTTCCAGATCCATGTGCGTGTACAGCGCCTGTACGCGCAGCAGATCAGCCTGTTCGGCCATTACGCCGAAGTCCTGGCGGGTGTCGTTGAAGTGGCGTTTGATGCGCTCCCGGTCTGCGCTGGCAATTGGATTGCCGCTCAGGTCGAAGCCTTCCGGAACATTGTTGGGCAGCTCGAAAAGGGCGGAAGGCAGCGATCGGATCTGGTTGTCGTTGAGCAGAGCGGTGCGCAATAACGGACGCGTGAGCAGGCCGGGTGGCAGTTCGGAAATGCCGGTCTCTGACACATCGATGTAATTGAGTCGTTGCATTTTTTCGACGTTGGGGGTGAGTCCGAGCGGGTTCCTGAACAGGTCCAGGGTTCTCAGGTGAGTCAAGGCCGCCAATGTTGTGTAGCTCTCGGCTGTCAGGGTGATGCTGCAGTCGCTGAGAATCAGCTCGCGCAGTTGTGGCGACTGGCTGATCGACTCCGGCAGGCTGCCCAGCTGAAAATTGCGCAGCGCCAGACGACGCAAGCCGGAGAAGCAGTTCAGAAACCCGTGTATACCCTGAGTGCTGCCGACCCCCTCGATGGTCAGGTAGTCCACGTGACTGAAGTTCACCTCCAGCTGTGGCAGCTCTCCCATGATCGACTGTGACAGACGCAGATCGATGGTCTGCTCGGTGTTCTCCGGCAAGGAAACCTGCTGCTTCCAGCAGTCCAGAATGTCGACCCGCATCTGCCGTCGGCGATGACGCTGGATCGCGTATTGTTCGGTGGTGAGGCGGGCGCCGGTCTCCGGATGAACGAGGGGAATCCCCTCAGTCCACGGATTCAGCACCGCGTCGAGGCGGTTGCGTTCAGTGATCAAGCGGCTCAGCTCCGCTCGCGGGCCGTCCGGATGACGTTGCAGGCGCCCGACAAATGCGTTGAGCTCTTCAGGCAGCAAATGCGGCAGCAACCAGTGGGCATGGGCGTGCAGCGTCGGCGTATTGGTCGGCATGCGCCGATAGCCACTGGTACCGCCACGCAGGCGCATCACGGTGGGGTCGTAAGCGGGTTTGCGAAGCGGGTTTTGCGACAACAGCTCCAGCAACGCTTGACGGTCGAGCGCGTGGTCACGAATCAACTGCTTGAGCTGCAGGTCTTGTGTGATGTGGATGTTCAGCGCCGAACGTTCTGCGTCGGGCAGGGCATACAGCAGGCTTGAATACAGTGAGCCCGGCGCGCTGAGCGACTCACCGGTAACGTCGAACGGCTGATAGTCGCCCTGTTCGGTCAGTACCAGCACTTTGCGAATGAGCGCGTCCTGTGCGCCGAGGCTGTCGATCAGTTGCCCGCTATGGCTGTAGTGCCTGAGCTCCAGTCGTATCGACGGCGACCAGCCTGGCAGCCGAGGCAAGGAATGTAGGGCCAGCCGATCGGTATCCAGATTATTGACTGTCGCTTGCAACTCCAGTCCTTCGAGGGCTCGAGTTGCGCGCACTTGCAGGCTCGTCTCCTGGGTCAGAGCGGTCAGTCTTTCGGAGAGTGTTCCGCGCTGTAATTGCAGGCATTCGGCATCACTTGCCGTTTCCAGTATCGATTGCGCCAACGCCTTCGGCAGGCCGGGTTCGGCATCCATCAGTACCTGTACCAGCGGGCTGGCGCCGCGCTGGAAGTGACGATATCGATCCTCGAACAGGCTTTGGCGTTTGCGCTGTGCCAGCTCGGCGACGGTGCGCCGCAGGCGGGTCGCGCGGGCTTCGGCCGAGGGGGCGGGCGTATGTGATGCTTCGCTCAATAGCCGCCTTCTTTGCGATTCTGTCAGACGTTGCAGGCAGGTCTTGAGCAGGTCGCCATCGTCCAGTCGTGAGCCCTCGATTTGTATGAAGGGCACATCGGCAACGGGGCTGCGCCACAGGGTTCTGCCCTGGCGATCGACCAGTTGCAGGCCTCGGTCAACAGGCCAGTCGCCGTTGTCGAAAAGCAGTTGCAGTTGGGTGGCCGGGTCGGCCTTGAGGTAATCCTCGGCATGCGGGCTGCCAATCTGCTCGATGAACAATTGAATGTCCTGATCGATCTGCCAGCGCTGCAGCGTGTCACTGAGTAAGGGTGGCAATTGATCGCGCTCGACGTGCATCTGGCGCAGGGTGTTTTCCTCGCAGCCACTGATGTTCAGCAGGCGCTCCCGCAGAGCGGCGGGAAGGCGCTGCATCTGCGCACTGCTGCGGCTCAGCACGGTGGCGCGATCCCAACCCAGTGGCTGGTCAATTTCGGTTTGCCAGGCGCCTGCCGCGTTGTGCCTGAGTGCGGGTTTGTAAGCCTCGGGACGCGTCGGATGGTCGATGCGATAGGCGCCCGTTTCGGCATCAAGGCTGACGGCATACAACTTGTCTTCGAGGGCCAGCAGGCTCTTGCCCAGGTGGGTTTGCAAGCCCAGTGCATCGGTTCGGATGTCTTTGGGCAGCGTGCCGGACCACTCGTAAGGGCGCAGGTCGGGTTTCCAGTAGCGGGTCTTGCCATTGGCCGTTTTCACCGGAATGAAGCGGTCGATGAACTGGACGACATCGGCAGGCAACAGCGCGCGAAACTCGCTGACGGCGATAGCGCCGCCGGCGGCGAAAGTGCCGACCTGCACCATGGACTCCACGACGCCCATCAAATGCGCGAACGCTTCGCGGGGTTGTCCTTCGGCCCAGTCGACGATGCTTTCGAACGTCTCGTCGAGCAGTTGGTAGGCCGTGTAGGCAAGCATCAGCTCGCCGAGAAATGGCACGAATGGCAAGGCGACGAACGCGACGAGGTTGAGCAACGACTGTGCGATGTCCGTGAAGGAATCCCAGAGTGCCCAGCGCGCCTTGCGATCGACCATGGCCGTCGAGACGGCGATGACGCGGGCATCGTTGAGCATCTTGTCGAGCTTGCGCTGGTAGAGGTAAACCCACAGCTCACCCCGGATCGGGGTCGCGACGATCTGCAGAGCAGGCCGCACGGTTGGATGCTCGCGCCAGGTGGGGCGTGGATCGCCGGCCTGTACGGGTTGCCAGGTGACGGGGCTGAGCAAGGCCCGCAACTGACCGAAGAAAGCGCCGCGCTCGGCGTGGTCGATAAAACGGCTGAAGAAGACCTGATAGTCCGGATCGCGCAGGCGTTGCGCCAGCTCCTCAGCGAAGGCGGCGGAACTGGCGTATTCCTTGACTGGGTGTTGTGGGTCATCGGGAATGTAAACCACGACTCGCGCTGCTGCGTTTGCAGCTTCAAGATTCGGCGCGAACAGTACGATGCCGGTGAGGCTGACTTTCATCATCGTCAGCGCATGGCAATGCCACGCCTGACGATTGAGGCGCAAATGCTGCAAGCCATCGAGCAGCCCGAGGATCAGGCGATGGACATCGGCCCCCAGCAGCTTTTGCATGTAGGCCATTTGCAGGGCGGCGACCAGTGCGGCTTTGTCACTCGTGCAAACCTGCGGTTGCAGCACGGCTGCGACCAGCGGATTGCTGACGCCCAGGTTGTCTTGCAGATAAGTGTTGTAGCGGCGGCCGATATCCAGCTCGCGACACAGGCGGGTGAAGGCAGGGATCGGCATCGCCTTGAGGATGTTCGGCAGCACGCTGAACTGGCCTTCGGGGGAGGGCTGGCTGACATAACCCGAGGCGGACTCAAAGGCGTCAGCGCTGGTCTCGCTGCTTTCAAAATTGTGCAGCGCGGCGTCCAGCAGCGAGACGGTCCAGGTACGTGCGGCACCGGATTTGAGGCGTAGCCACGGAACATGGTCGGGCAGGTACAGGCGCAGGAAGGTTTGCCGGACATCGAGATTCAAGCCAAAGCGCTTTTCCAGTTCGGCGCGCAGCAGCGGTTCGGCGAACGCTTTGGCATCCTGCAACCGGGCAAGGCTTCGTTCGACGCGGTTGTGTGCGGTCCAGTGCGCGGCATTCAGTGCGCGCAGCTTTGCATGCTCATTGCGTGATGCTTGGTTGAGGTTGGCGGGCAGTAGCGGACTGGCCTGTTTCAAACCCGCGCGCTTGTGGGCCGAAGCCTGGCTCAGCCATGTCGGGATGGCCTGGAGCAGCGGTTGATAGTGTGCGTCCTGTCGGGGGAGCAACAATGCGTCGGGCAGAGTCGCGGGTGAGGTTGTGTTTTGCTCAATCATGGAGACGGCCGTTTGCCTGAGAAAGGTCCGTAGCAAACACCGGCCATTGATTCGATGTGCGGTACATATATACCGCACGCCACAAAACTCTCTTGATTAAGATCCCCGGTACGTCTGCGCAAATGGCGGCGTGCAGTTTAAACTGCGCCTTTGCGACGCTATATGTCGCATTGCCGTAAACCCGGGAAAATCCGGGGTTTGCGCTATAAGAAGTTGTCGCTTGGCGGCAAGGCCGGGCTGAAAACTGTCCTTACAATCCCCCCATCGCTCGCCAGTTTCAGGCGGGTGGCCCTCATCAGGAGACTCCGATGTCCGTTGAGCACGCTGCGGTAGAACGCGCCGATTTCGACCAGGTAATGGTTCCCAACTACGCGCCTGCCGCTTTTATTCCGGTGCGTGGCGCCGGTTCCCGCGTCTGGGACCAGAGCGGTCGCGAGCTGATCGACTTCGCCGGCGGGATTGCCGTAAACGTATTGGGCCACGCGCATCCGGCGCTGGTCGGTGCACTGACCGAGCAAGCGAACAAGCTGTGGCACGTGTCCAACGTGTTCACCAACGAGCCGGCCCTGCGCCTGGCGCACAAGCTGATCGACGCCACGTTCGCCGAGCGCGTGTTCTTCTGCAACTCAGGCGCCGAAGCCAACGAGGCCGCGTTCAAGCTGGCCCGTCGCGTGGCGTTCGACCGTTTCGGCAGCGAAAAATACGAGATCATCGCTGCGCTCAACAGCTTCCACGGTCGTACCCTGTTCACCGTCAACGTCGGTGGCCAGTCGAAGTACTCCGACGGTTTCGGCCCGAAAATCACCGGCATCACCCACGTCCCTTACAACGACCTTGCCGCGCTGAAAGCGGCAGTGTCCGACAAGACCTGCGCGGTCGTGCTCGAACCGATCCAGGGCGAGGGCGGCGTACTGCCGGCCGAACTGGCTTACCTGCAAGGTGCCCGTGAACTGTGCGACGCGAACAACGCGCTGCTGGTGTTCGACGAAGTGCAGACCGGCATGGGCCGTACTGGCCACCTGTTCGCCTACCAACATTACGGCGTGACCCCGGACATCCTGACCAGCGCCAAGAGCCTGGGCGGTGGTTTCCCGATCGCCGCGATGCTGACCACCGAAGCGCTGGCCAAACATCTGGTCGTCGGTACCCACGGCACTACATACGGCGGCAACCCGCTGGCGTGCGCCGTCGCCGAAGCGGTGATCGACGTGATCAACACCCCTGAGGTGCTGAGCGGCGTCAACGCCAAGCACGACAAATTCAAGACCCGCCTGCAGCAGATCGGCGAGAAATACGGCCTGTTCACTCAGGTGCGTGGCCTCGGTCTGTTGATCGGTTGTGTGCTGAGCGACGCCTGGAAAGGCAAGGCCAAGGACATCTTCAACGCCGCTGAGAAAGAAGGCCTGATGATTCTGCAGGCCGGCCCGGACGTGATCCGTTTCGCCCCGAGCCTGGTGGTGGAAGACGCCGACATCGATGCCGGTCTCGACCGCTTCGAACGCGCGGCAGCAGCACTGACGCAAGCCTGATAGACCCTTCGACGCCTGAGGATTCGGGCGTCGATCAAAATTTTATGCCGGACCCGATCCACTGTAGGAGTGAGCCTGCTCGCGATTGCGGTATGTCAGTCGACTTATTGGTTTCTGACAGACCGCAATCGCGAGCAGGCTCACTCCTACAATGTCCGGTGTTTTTTCTGTGATTTTTATAAGAGAAAGGAGTGACACCATGCTGGTGATGCGCCCTGCGCAAATGGCTGATCTGGGCGAGGTACAGCGTCTGGCTGCGGACAGTCCGATTGGTGTCACTTCCTTGCCGGATGACGTGGAACGTCTGAGCGACAAGATCGCGGCGAGCGAAGCCTCGTTCGCTGCCGAAGTGAGCTTCAACGGTGAAGAGAGCTACTTCTTCGTCCTCGAAGACACCGCCACCGGCAAACTGGTCGGCTGCTCGGCCATCGTCGCTTCGGCCGGTTACTCCGAGCCGTTCTACAGCTTCCGCAACGAGACCTTCGTCCACGCCTCCCGCGAGCTGAAGATCCACAACAAGATCCACGTGCTCTCGCAATGCCACGACCTGACCGGCAACAGTTTGCTGACCAGTTTCTACGTGCAGCGCGAGCTGGTGGGTTCGCCGTGGTCTGAACTCAACTCCCGTGGTCGTCTGCTGTTCGTCGCCAGCCACCCGGAGCGTTTTGCTGATTCGGTGGTGACCGAGATCGTCGGTTACAGCGACGAGAACGGCGATTCGCCGTTCTGGGATGCAATCGGGCGCAACTTCTTCGACCTCAACTACGCCGAGGCCGAGCGCCTGTGTGGCCTGAAGAGCCGGACGTTCCTCGCCGAACTGATGCCGCATTACCCGATCTACGTGCCGCTGCTGCCGGATTCCGCTCAAGAGGCGATGGGCCAGGTGCACCCGCGTGCGCAGATCACCTTCGACATCCTGATGCGCGAAGGCTTCGAGACCGATCACTACATCGACATTTTCGACGGTGGCCCGACCCTGCATGCACGTGTTTCGGGGATCCGTTCGATCGCCCAGAGCCGTGTAGTGCCGGTGAAGATCGGCGAGCCAGTCAAAGGCGCCGGGCGCCAGTATCTGGTGGCCAACGCGCAGTTGCAGGATTACCGCGCGGTGTTGCTGGAACTCGATTACGCGCCGGGCAAACCGGTGACCCTGGATCTGGAAGCAGCCGAAGCCCTGGGCGTCGGTGAAGGTGCCAGCGTGCGCCTGGTGGCGGTTTAACGCCTTAGCGAGTTTCACGGGTGGCGAAGGCGGCCCGTTTGAGGAGATAGCATGATTGTTCGTCCCGTACGCAGCAGCGATTTATCCGCGCTGATCGACCTGGCCCGCAGCACCGGCACCGGCCTGACCACCTTGCCGGCCAACGAAGAGCGCCTGACCCATCGGGTCGGCTGGGCCGAGAAGACCTTTCGCGGCGAAGCCGGCCGTGGCGATGCGGACTACCTGTTCGTGCTCGAAGACGACAACGGTCGCGTGGTGGGGATTTCTGCCATCGCCGGCGCGGTCGGTCTGCGTGAGCCGTGGTACAACTTCCGCGTCGGCCTGACCGTCAGCGCCTCGCAAGAGCTGAACATCTATCGCGAGATCCCGACGCTGTTCCTCGCCAACGACCTGACCGGCAACTCCGAGCTGTGCTCGCTGTTCCTGCACGCCGATTACCGCACCGGTCTGAACGGCCGCATGCTGTCCAAGGCGCGCATGCTGTTCATCGCCGAGTTTCCGGAACTGTTCGGCAACAAGATCATCGCCGAGATGCGTGGTGTTTCCGATGAGGCCGGTCGTTCGCCGTTTTGGGAAAGCCTCGGTCGGCACTTTTTCAAGATGGAATTCAGCCAGGCCGATTACCTGACCGGCGTCGGCAACAAGGCGTTCATCGCCGAACTGATGCCGAAATTCCCGCTGTACACCTGCTTCCTGTCGCCGGATGCGCGCAACGTCATCGGTCAGGTGCATCCGGACACCGAGCCGGCGCTGGCGATGCTCAAGAGCGAAGGTTTCAGCTATCAGGGCTACGTCGATATCTTCGATGCCGGCCCGGCCATCGAGTGCGAAACCAGCAAGATCCGCGCGGTGCGCGACAGCGAAGCGCTGGTGCTGGCGATCGGTACACCGGGCGATGACGCCACGCCGTTCATCATCCATAACCGCAAGCGCGAAGACTGCCGCATCACCGCTGCGCCGGCCCGCCTGGCTGCCGGCACGCTGGTGGTCGATCCGCTGACCGCCAAACGTCTTCAACTCAACGCCGGCGATCAAGTGCGCGCCGTGGCGTTGTCTGCTGCTCGGGAGTCGAAATAATGAATTCGCTATACATCGCAGGTGAATGGCTGGCCGGTCAGGGCGAAGCATTCCAGTCGCTGAACCCGGTGACTCAGCAAGTGCTGTGGTCGGGGGAGGGCGCTACCGCCGCTCAGGTCGAGTCGGCCGTGCAGGCTGCGCGTCAGGCCTTTCCGGGCTGGGCGCGGCGTTCGCTGGACGAGCGCATCAGCGTGCTCGAAGCCTTCGCCGCCGCCCTGAAAAACCACAGCGACGAACTGGCCCGCACCATCGGTGAGGAAACCGGCAAACCGTTGTGGGAAGCCGCGACCGAAGTTACCAGCATGGTCAACAAGATCGCGATCTCGGTGCAGAGCTACCGCGAACGTACCGGCGAGAAGAGCGGCCCGCTGGGCGACGCCACCGCCGTGCTGCGCCACAAGCCACACGGTGTGGTGGCGGTGTTCGGCCCTTACAACTTCCCGGGTCATTTGCCGAACGGCCACATCGTGCCGGCGCTGCTGGCGGGTAACAGCGTGCTGTTCAAACCGAGCGAACTGACGCCGAAAGTCGCCGAGCTGACGGTCAAGTGCTGGATCGAAGCCGGTCTGCCGGCCGGCGTGTTGAACCTGCTGCAAGGTGCGCGTGAAACCGGCATTGCGCTGGCGGCGAACCCGGGCATCGACGGTCTGTTCTTCACCGGCTCCAGCCGTACTGGCAATCACCTGCACCAGCAGTTCGCCGGGCGTCCGGACAAGATTCTGGCTTTGGAAATGGGCGGCAACAACCCGCTGGTGGTCGATCAGGTCGCTGATCTGGATGCGGCGGTGTACACGATCATTCAGTCGGCGTTCATCTCCGCCGGTCAGCGCTGCACGTGTGCGCGTCGTCTGCTGGTGCCGCAAGGCGCGTGGGGCGACAGCCTGCTCAAGCGTCTGGTGGAAGTCAGCGCGACCATCGAAGTCGGTGCGTTCGATCAGCAGCCCGCGCCGTTCATGGGCTCGGTGATTTCCCTCGGCGCGGCCAAAGCGCTGATGGATGCCCAGCAACACCTGCTGGCCAATGGCGCGGTGTCGCTGCTGGCGATGACTCAGCCACAGGCGCAGTCGGCCTTGCTGACCCCGGGCATTCTGGATGTGACCGCCGTCGCCGAGCGCCCGGACGAAGAACTGTTCGGCCCGTTGCTGCAGGTGATTCGCTACGCCGATTTCGCTGCGGCGATCAGCGAGGCCAATGACACCGCTTATGGCCTGGCGGCTGGTTTGCTGTCGGATTCCGAAGATCGTTATCAGCAGTTCTGGCTGGAAAGCCGCGCCGGTATCGTCAACTGGAACAAACAGCTGACCGGTGCGGCGAGCAGCGCGCCGTTCGGCGGCGTCGGGGCTTCGGGCAACCATCGCGCCAGCGCCTATTACGCGGCGGATTATTGCGCGTACCCGGTGGCGTCGCTGGAAACCCCGAGCCTGGTGTTGCCGGCGGCCCTGACGCCTGGCGTGAAGATGGCGTAACGGCCATCGCGAGCAGGCTCACTCCTACAGGATTTGTGTCGAACACAGCATGTGTGAACACCGCCAAACCTGTAGGAGTGAGCCTGCTCGCGATAGCCGCGACGCGGTCTGACTGAATTGTTACTTGAAGCCTATAACAACAGATTCTCGTGGAGCCTCGCTGATGAAATCCTATGAAGTCAATTTTGACGGTCTAGTGGGGCCGACCCATAACTACGGCGGTCTGTCCTACGGCAACGTCGCGTCCCAGAGCAACAGCCAGCAATCCTCGAACCCGAAGGAAGCGGCGCTGCAAGGTCTGGCGAAAATGAAAGCGCTGATGGAAATGGGCTTTCAGCAAGGCGTGCTGGCGCCGCAGGAGCGTCCGGACGTGGCCGCGTTGCGCCGTCTGGGTTTCAGCGGCACCGACGCGCAAGTGATCGAGCGTGCAGCGAAAGAAGCCATGCCGCTGCTGGTCGCCAGTTGCTCGGCGTCGAGCATGTGGGTGGCCAACGCCGCCACCGTCAGCCCGAGTGCCGACACCGCTGACGGTCGCGTGCATTTCACCGCCGCCAACCTCAACTGCAAATACCACCGCAGCATCGAACACCCGACCACCAGCCGCGTGCTCGGCGCGATGTTCGCCGATCAGCAGCACTTCGCCCACCACGCCGCGTTGCCGGCAGTGGCGCAGTTCGGTGACGAAGGCGCGGCCAACCACACGCGTTTCTGCCGTGAGTACGGCGAGGCCGGTGTCGAGTTCTTCGTGTTCGGTCGCAGTGCGTTCGACACCCGCTACCCGGCGCCACAGAAGTACCCGGCGCGCCAGACCCTGGAAGCGTCGCAAGCGGTGGCGCGTCTGCACGGTCTGCGTGACGAGGGCGTGGTTTATGCGCAGCAGAACCCGGCGGTGATCGATCAGGGCGTATTCCACAACGACGTGATCGCGGTGGGTAACGGCGAGGTGCTGTTCTATCACGAGGACGCGTTCCTCGACACCGAGCAGATGCTGGCCGAGTTGCAGGGCAAACTGGCCAAGGTCGGCGGCAAGTTCCAGTCGGTCTGCGTGCCGCGTTCGGCGGTCACCGTGGATGACGCCGTGCGTTCCTATCTGTTCAACAGCCAGTTGCTGTCGCGTCCGGACGGCTCGATGCTGCTGATCGTGCCGGAAGAATGCCGTGGCAACGAGCGTGTTTGGAACTACCTGCAAGGGCTGACCAGCTCCGGCGGGCTGATCCGCGAAGTCAAAGTCTTCGACCTCAAGCAAAGCATGCAGAACGGCGGTGGCCCGGCGTGCCTGCGCCTGCGCGTCGCGCTCAACGAAACCGAGCTGGCGGCCGTCAACCCAGGGGTTATCATGACGGCCCCGTTGTACGGTTCGTTGACCGCATGGGTTGAAAAGCACTACCGCGACCGCCTGAGCGAAACCGATCTGGCGGACCCGCAGTTGCTGCTTGAATGCCGGACGGCACTGGATGAACTGACGCAAATCCTTAAACTGGGCGCGGTTTATCCATTCCAGATCAATTGATGGCCGGCGCGTCGCCTGAACGCGACGCGCGGCTTGTCTCCCCAAGAGAGTAAAAACATGAGCGATTCCCTGCAGCTGATCCTTGAAGACACCGACGGCACGCAACTGCAAACCTCGTGCACCCGCGTCGCGGTGATGTGGCAAGGCAAAGAGCTGTGGATCCAGCAGGACGGCCGTGGCCAGCTGCTGATCGGCGTGGACGTCGAAGAAGGTGACGCCGAGTACGCCAACCTGCTGCTGCGCCCATTGGCGACTAATCTGGTAAGTCTGCAACTGGAAATGGAACCGGCTGAAGTCGGCGACGACGAAGACCACGTGCACGGCCCGGATTGCAACCACGATCACTAAGGAAACCGCTCTATGCTCGCCCTCGGCAAACTGCTTGAACTGACCCTCGCCGGCCGCGAACCGGCGGAGAAGACTCAACTGACTGTCGAAGGCGTGCGCATGCGCTGGTTGAGCGAGGGTGCGCTGGAAGTCCGGCCGCCCGAAGCGCGCGACAATGGCCTGGACCTGCTGCTGTCGGCAGGCATCCACGGCAATGAAACAGCGCCGATCGAGTTGCTCGATCGGCTGCTGCATGACATCGCTCGCGGCGATCTGAAACCGCGTGCACGCATTCTGTTCCTGTTCGGCAACCCGGAAGCGATTCGCAAAGGCGAGCGTTTCGTCGAGCAGGACGTCAACCGGCTGTTCAACGGCCGTCATGAACAAACCAGCGGTTCCGAAGCCATTCGCGCTTGCGAGCTGGAACGCCTGGCGGCGAGTTTCTTCAGCCTGCCGGACCGTCAGCGTCTGCACTACGACCTGCACACCGCGATTCGTGGTTCGAAGATCGAGCAGTTCGCCCTGTATCCGTGGAAAGAAGGTCGCCAGCATTCGCGCCGCGAACTGGCGCGTCTGCGCGCCGCCGGGATGGAAGCGGTGCTGCTGCAGAACAAGCCGTCGATCGTGTTCAGCTCCTACACCTACGACAAGCTCGGCGCCGAGGCTTTTACCCTGGAGCTGGGCAAGGCACGGCCGTTCGGGCAGAACGACGGTGTCAATGTCTCGCTATTGGAAACCCGTCTGAAGCAGATCATCGAAGGCACTGAGCCGGATCTGGCTGCAGAAGGACTGGATGGTTTGCAGCTGTTCAGCGTGGCGCGGGAAATCATCAAGCACAGCGATGCGTTCCGCCTGAACCTGCCGGCGGACATCGAGAACTTTTCTGAATTGGATGTGGGTTATGTGCTGGCCGAAGATCTGGCCAATACCCGCTGGATTATTGAGGAAGAGGGCGCACGAATCATCTTCCCAAATCCCAAGGTCAAGAACGGCCTGCGCGCGGGCATTCTGATCGTCCCGACCACCGACGAAAATCTCGCCTGATCCTACGCAAAACCCCTGTAGGAGTGAGCCTGCTCGCGATTGCAATGTATCAGTCACTACAGTGGTCGACTGACACTCCGCTATCGCGAGCAGGCTCACTCCTACAGTTTTGGTTCCGTGTTTACACGGCGACTGCACGCGGCTCACTGCGACGCAGCGCACGAACCTTCTGCAGCGTATCCGCGCAAGTCCGCGCCGCTTCCTGACCCTTGTGTACAAAGTGCTCGAAGAAGAATTTCTGATGCTCTTCACCGGCATGGAAGTGGTGCGGGGTCAGGGACACCGAGAACACCGGTACTTCGGTTTCCAGTTGCACCTGCATCAGGCCGCTGACCACTGACTGGGCGACGAACTCGTGACGATAGATGCCGCCGTCCACCACCAGAGCGGCCGCGACAATGCCGGCATAACGCCCGGTCTTGGCCAGTAGCTTGGCGTGCAGAGGCATTTCAAAGGCGCCGCCGACTTCGAAGAAATCGATGTCCGATTCCTGATAACCCTGAGCGAGCATTTCGGCGACGAAGCCCTTACGGCTCTGGTCGACGATTTCCTTGTGCCAGCAGGCCTGGATGAACGCAACGCGCTCGCCGTGGGGGTGTTTGGTTTTGCTGTCGATAGCGGTGGGTTGCATGTTCAGACTCCTGTTTGTGTGAAAAACAGGGCGTTATGAATCGAAAGGGATTCAAGGGTACGCACGAGCACACAAGCGCGCGGGCGGCCCTTTGGCGTCAATCCCGTTCTCTCTTCATCCGGACTATGACCGTCGGCCCCGGAATCACACCGGGTCTGCTGACCTTGCCGCCGATCACAGCAAAAGCCGTGTTCGTCGCCAAGCGCTCGCGGGCTATGCGCATTGCGCGCAATTACCGCCGGTGGGGAATTGCACCCCGCCCTGAGAACGTTTTTGCCGCCCTTTCTCGGG
The DNA here is from genome assembly GCF_058798255.1 of Pseudomonas sp. GW823-FHT01D03. Classification (NCBI taxonomy): domain Bacteria; kingdom Pseudomonadati; phylum Pseudomonadota; class Gammaproteobacteria; order Pseudomonadales; family Pseudomonadaceae; genus Pseudomonas; species Pseudomonas sp. GW823-FHT01D03. The sequence continues at coordinate 4,563,232 of NZ_JBXAKK010000001.1, read as the reverse complement.
CGGCGCAGCGTTTTTATCACATATTTTCCGGCCTTGCACAGAACCATGTGGGAGCGAGCTTGCTCCGGGCGGCGTTCCGACGAAGGCGGTGCGTCAGCCAATTAGTTTGCCGGCTGACACACCGCCTTCGCGAGCAAGCCCGCTCCCACATTGGGTTGCGTCCTTTCAAGGAGTAATGTGCTTTTTCTCATTCAAGGGTTGATTAATCGGCGCCATGACCGCAGTAATTCACCTTCGAAAAGGGATTTCCCCTGCTGACCAGAGGCCAGGTTCATGAGCGTTATCGATCTTCGCAGCGACACCGTCACCCAACCGACTCCTGCCATGCTTGACGCGATGACTGCGGCGGCTACCGGTGACGACGTGTACGGCGAAGATCCGACGGTCAATCGTCTGGAAGCCGAATTGGCGAAAAGGCTGGGTTTCGCCGCCGCGCTGTTCGTGCCGACCGGCACCATGAGCAACTTGCTCGGGCTGATGGCGCATTGCGAACGTGGCGACGAATACATCGTCGGCCAGCAGGCGCACACCTATAAGTACGAGGGCGGTGGCGCGGCGGTGCTCGGTTCGATCCAGCCGCAGCCGCTGGAAGTCCAAGCCGACGGTTCGCTGAATCTCGATCAGGTCGCCGCCGCAATCAAACCGGATGATTTTCACTTTGCCCGGACGCGTTTGCTGGCGCTGGAAAACACCATGCAGGGCAAAGTGCTTCCGCTGGAGTATCTGGCCCGCGCCCGCCGCTTCACTCAGGATAAAGACTTGCAACTGCATCTGGACGGCGCGCGGCTGTACAACGCGGCGGTCAAGCTTGGGGTGGATGCCCGCGAGATCACGCAACATTTCGATTCGGTATCGGTGTGTCTGTCCAAAGGCCTCGGCGCACCGGTTGGTTCGGTGCTATGCGGCTCTGAGCAACTGATCGGAAAGGCCCGTCGTCTGCGCAAAATGGTCGGCGGCGGCATGCGTCAGGCCGGGTTGCTCGCGGCAGCGGGGCTGTATGCGCTGGATCACCACGTCGAGCGCCTGGCCGATGACCACGCCAACGCGCAGTTTCTGGCTGAAGGCCTGCGGGGTGCAGGCTTCAGCGTCGAACCGGTGCAGACCAACATGGTGTACGTGCAAATCGGCGACAAGGCCGAAGCGCTCAAGGCGTTTGCCGCCGAGCGCGGGATCAAGTTGAGCGCCGCGGCGCGCTTGCGCATGGTCACGCACATGGACGTCAGTCGCTCGCAAATCGAGCAAGTGATCGCGACATTCGTCGAGTTTTCGCGCAAGTGACAGGGTTAGCCGTCCAATTGACCGTTACTATCGTATAAACACGCTGTACCCCGCGCGAAGGGCCGATATAATGCGGCCCTTTGCCGTCGTTTCGTCTGTTGACGTTTCGTACAGGCCTTTGGCCGCAGCCTCCGTGGAAGAACCTAATGAAAAGCGCAGAAATCCGTGAAGCCTTCCTTCGCTTCTTCGAAGAGCAAGGCCACACCCGTGTAGCCTCCAGCTCTTTGATTCCGGGCAACGACCCAACCCTGCTGTTCACCAACGCGGGGATGAACCAGTTCAAGGACTGCTTCCTGGGCCAGGAAAAGCGCGCGTACACCCGCGCAACCAGCAGCCAGAAGTGCGTGCGTGCCGGTGGCAAGAACAGCGACCTGGAAAACGTCGGTTATACCGCTCGTCACCACACCTTCTTCGAAATGCTCGGTAACTTCAGCTTCGGTGACTATTTCAAGCACGACGCGATTACCTTCGCCTGGACCTTCCTGACCGGCGTCCTGAAACTGCCGAAGGAAAAACTCTGGGTCACCGTCTACGCCTCCGATGACGAAGCGTATGACATCTGGACCAAGCAGATCGGCGTGCCGGTCGAGCGCATGATCCGCATCGGCGACAACAAAGGCGCGCCTTACGCCTCCGACAACTTCTGGACCATGGGCGATACCGGCCCGTGCGGCCCATGCACCGAGATTTTTTACGATCACGGCGACCACATCTGGGGCGGCCCACCGGGTTCGCCGGAAGAAGATGGCGACCGTTACATCGAGATCTGGAACAACGTGTTCATGCAGTTCAACCGCACCGCCGATGGCGTGTTGCATCCGTTGCCAGCGCCGTCGGTCGACACCGGCATGGGCCTGGAGCGGATCAGTGCGGTGATGCAGCACGTCAATTCCAACTACGACATTGACCTGTTCAAGAACCTGCTGAAGGCCTCGGCCGAAGCCATCGGCTGCGAAAATGGCGATCAGTCGTCGCTCAAAGTGGTGTCCGACCACATCCGTTCGTGCGGTTTCCTGATCGCCGACGGCGTGCTGCCGTCCAACGAAGGTCGCGGCTACGTGCTGCGCCGGATCATTCGTCGCGCCTGCCGTCACGGCAACAAGCTGGGCGCTACCGGCAGCTTCTTCTACAAGATCGTCGCTGCGCTGGTCGCCGAGATGGGCGAAGCCTTCCCGGAGCTGCAGAAGCAGCAGAGCAACATCGAACGCGTACTGAAGGCCGAAGAAGAGCAGTTCTCCAAGACTCTGGAGCACGGCTTGAAGATTCTCGAACAGGATCTGCTGGAACTCAAAGGCACCGTGGTGCCGGGCGACGTGGTGTTCAAACTCTACGACACCTACGGTTTCCCGATGGACCTGACGGCCGACATCGCTCGCGAGCGCGGCCTGACCGTCGACGAAGTCGGCTTCGAGCGTGAAATGGAAGCTCAGCGTGTTCGTGCGCGTTCGGCCAGCTCGTTCGGTCTGGACTACAACACCCTGGTCAAGGTTGATGTGGCCACCGAGTTCACCGGTTACAAAGACACCAGCGGTTCGGCAAAAATCGTCGCTATCTATAAAGACGGTCAGTCGGTCGACGTCTTGAGTGAAGGCGAAGAGGCGGTGATCGTGCTGAACCAGACGCCGTTTTACGCTGAATCCGGCGGCCAGATCGGCGACTGCGGTTTCCTCCAGGCGGGCAACGCGCGTTTCGACGTCCGTGACACCACCAAGACCGGCGGTGCCTTCCTGCACCACGGCGTGCTGGATTCCGGCAGCCTGACCATCGGCGCGCCAGTGGAAACCCACGTCGATGCCGAGGTGCGTCACGCGACCTCGCTGAACCACTCGGCCACCCACTTGCTGCACGCTGCGCTGCGTCAGGTACTGGGCGAGCACGTTCAGCAGAAGGGTTCGTTGGTGGATAGCCAGCGTCTGCGCTTCGACTTCAGCCACTTTGAAGCGATCAAGCCGGAGCAGATCAAAGCGCTGGAAGACATCGTCAACGCCGAGATCCGCAAGAACTCCGCAGTTGAAACCGAAGAAACCGACATCGAAACCGCCAAGCAGAAAGGCGCGATGGCGCTGTTCGGCGAGAAGTACGGCGACAACGTGCGCGTGCTGAGCATGGGCGGCGATTTCTCCGTCGAGCTGTGTGGCGGTATCCACGCCAACCGTACCGGCGACATCGGCCTGCTGAAAATCATCAGCGAAGGCGGTGTGGCATCGGGTGTGCGTCGTATCGAGGCAGTCACCGGTGCTGCGGCACTGGCCTACTTGAACGCTGCTGAAGAACAACTCAAGGAAGCGGCCAACCTGGTCAAGGGCAGCCGCGACAGTCTGATCGACAAGCTGTCGGCCGTGCTGGAGCGCAACCGCGCGCTGGAAAAGCAACTCGAGCAGTTGCAGGCCAAGGCTGCCAGCGCCGCGGGCGACGATCTGTCGAACTCGGCAGTCGACGTCAAAGGCGTGAAGGTTCTGGCTGCACGTCTGGATGGTCAGGACGGCAAGGCGCTGCTGGCGCTGGTCGATCAGCTGAAAAACAAACTCGGTCGCGCAGTGATCCTGCTCGGCAGTGTCCATGAGGAAAAGGTCGTACTGGTTGCAGGCGTAACCAAAGACCTGACTGGCCAACTCAAAGCCGGTGATTTGATGAAACAGGCTGCTGCGGCAGTGGGCGGGAAGGGCGGTGGTCGTCCGGACATGGCGCAGGGCGGCGGTGTTGACGCCGGCGCACTGGATGGCGCACTGGCGCTGACCGTTCCATTCGTCGAGCAGGGTTTATAAGACGGCCCGCCGGGCCCGCAGTCTAGTGGCGGGCCCGGCGGCTGTTCGAGTGATTATTGGGCGCCCTTCATGGGCAGAGGCGGCTTTGAAATGGCTTTGATCGTACAGAAATTTGGAGGCACCTCGGTCGGTACTGTCGAGAGAATCGAGCAGGTCGCCGACAAGGTTAAGAAATTCCGCGATGCCGGCGATGACCTGGTGGTTGTGCTGTCTGCAATGAGCGGCGAAACCAACCGTCTGATCGATCTGGCCAAGCAAATCAGTGGCGACGTGCAACCGGTTCCGCGTGAACTGGACGTGATCGTTTCCACCGGTGAGCAGGTGACGATTGCCCTGTTGGCAATGGCGCTGATCAAGCGTGGTGTGCCGGCAGTGTCGTACACCGGTAATCAGGTGCGGATCCTGACGGACAGTGCGCACAATAAAGCGCGTATCTTGCAGATTGATGACCAGAAGATTCGCGGTGATCTGAAAGCAGGTCGCGTGGTGGTTGTCGCCGGTTTCCAGGGCGTCGACGAGCACGGCAACATCACCACCCTCGGCCGTGGCGGCTCCGACACCACGGGCGTGGCACTGGCGGCTGCATTGAAGGCTGACGAGTGCCAGATCTACACCGACGTCGATGGTGTCTACACCACTGACCCGCGTGTGGTGCCGGTCGCTCAGCGTCTGGACAAGATCACCTTCGAAGAGATGCTGGAAATGGCCAGCCTCGGTTCCAAGGTGCTGCAGATCCGTGCGGTGGAATTCGCCGGCAAGTACAACGTTCCGCTGCGCGTACTGCACAGCTTCAAGGAGGGTCCGGGCACCCTCATTACTATTGATGAAGAGGAAACCATGGAACAGCCGATCATTTCCGGCATCGCTTTCAACCGCGATGAAGCCAAGCTGACCATCCGTGGCGTGCCAGACACCCCGGGTGTGGCGTTCAAGATTCTCGGCCCGATCAGTGCCGCGAACATCGAAGTCGACATGATCGTGCAGAACGTTGCGCACGATAACACCACCGACTTCACCTTCACCGTGCACCGCAACGACTACCAGGCCGCACAGACCGTGCTGGAAAACACCGCTCGCGAGATCGGTGCCCGGGAAGTGGTGGGTGACACCAAGATTGCCAAGGTCTCGATCGTCGGCGTCGGCATGCGTTCCCACGCAGGCGTGGCCAGCCGCATGTTCGAATCCCTGGCCAAGGAAAGCATCAACATCCAGATGATCTCGACGTCGGAAATCAAGGTTTCCGTGGTGATCGAAGAGAAGTACCTGGAACTGGCCGTGCGCGCCCTGCACACGGCTTTCGAACTGGACGCTCCGGCCCGTCAGGGCGAGTAATCCGGTCACCTGAAGGGCGCGGTCTGACCGCGCCCTTTATTTTTTGAATGGCGCGAGCCCTGAACTGTTCTTTTGCTCGCGCTGGTCAATACTCAGGCATGTAGGGCTACGATCGCTCCGGTTGTAGGTCGGGTGCCTTTTTTTGCAGATTGTTGTCCCTGAAATGAAATGCGTGAGGAGAAAGGTATGCTGATTCTGACTCGTCGGTGCGCAGAAAGCCTGATTATCGGTGATGGCGAAATCACCGTGACCGTGCTCGGCGTCAAAGGAAATCAAGTGCGCATCGGCGTCAACGCCCCGAAAGAGGTTGCCGTGCACCGTGAGGAAATTTACCTGCGTATAAAGAAAGAGAAGGACGAAGAACCAAGCCATTAATTTTTATCGATTTTTATGTTTGCAAACGGGGAAGAAGGTGGTTAATATACGCCCCGTGTTGCGGAGAGCTGGCCGAGTGGCCGAAGGCGCTCCCCTGCTAAGGGAGTACACCTCAAAAGGGTGTCGGGGGTTCGAATCCCCCGTTCTCCGCCATTATTTGCTTAGTACGTTGTAATCTGGCTTTTTCTGTAAGATCTTGAATTTATTAGAAAAAGTGGTTGGAATAGAGATTAGACGGGCTATAATGCGGCGCAACAAATGCACTCGTAGCTCAGCTGGATAGAGTACTCGGCTACGAACCGAGCGGTCACAGGTTCGAATCCTGTCGAGTGCACCATTTAAGAGTTGTTTATAGCGATATAAAGAACTCGGCTTCAGCCAGTTGTGGTCTGGTTTAAAAACACACATGCACTCGTAGCTCAGCTGGATAGAGTACTCGGCTACGAACCGAGCGGTCACAGGTTCGAATCCTGTCGAGTGCACCATTTAAGAGTCGTTTGTAGCAATACAGGCAACTCGGCTTCAACCAGTTGTGATCTGGTCTAAAAACACAAAATGCACTCGTAGCTCAGCTGGATAGAGTACTCGGCTACGAACCGAGCGGTCACAGGTTCGAATCCTGTCGAGTGCACCATATTCAAGAAGCCCGCGTTTAACGCGGGCTTTTTGTTGTCTGCGATTTGGCTTTTCCTTTCACGCATCCCCTCTCATCAAAATCGACTTGAGCACTGCGGCCTCGTTTCAGCTCATAGCGATAGCTCGTCGTCGATGTTCGAATGTTCACTTTGTCCGGTTTGCCGAGCGCGCTTTCGACATCCTGTTGGCTCATGCCGGCAATCACTCGTTGATTGATGATCGCTGCGCGGCGCTGCCTGGCATCGATCAGGTTTCCACATTTATCCTCCAGGCGGCCAACGATGCCCGGTTCACGTCCCCTGATTGTCATACCGGATATTTCCTCATGGTTGTGTTCCGGCATGATCGGTACGACGGATCCGGGCGAGTAGGGGTGAACGTGCTGTGCCGAGCGCTGCTCGTCGTTCGCGCAACTCAGACTGGTGAAGGTGATGCCGCCGTCGGCTGCCTCGCAGCGGTGAAGGCTGGTGGTGGCCCCGGCGGGCGGCAGGCAGAGTAGGGTGATGAGTAAAAAACTGGATGTTGCAGAGCGCATTCGACGTCCTCCTTGACGGTCTACGCTCAAGGGTAGCCGCTACATTTTTGAGCGCCGGTGTGTTTTCTTTTCAGAATGAGTCGTCGCATTTGCAAGGATCAGGACAGCGCTCAGGTTTGTTTCGCAAGCGCTTGTTTCGGCCGAGATTTTTTAACGTTTAAAACCGTCAGGCGGTGTATCATTGCGCCCGTCAGCCCCGCCGGGGCTTATGGAAAACCTCCATGGACTTACCCAGTAGTTATTCAGTAGCCCGTTTCACCAATCATGAATTGACTGATTGATCCTTCCGGCGTGCCCCGCTGCTGGGAGTGGAGTTCGCCTATGTCCGAAATCGAAGTAAAGAAAACACAGGAAAGCCTGCAGGATCGCCTGGCTCAGGTCGTTGAGCTGCTGCAGCGCCAGAAGGTCGTCGAAGACCTGACTCATCGCCAGGAAGGCGCGCACCACGACCGGGTCGAGAACCTGGTTCACCGGCAGAACCTCGTCGAGCTGCAACGCAAACTCGATGATCTGCACTCCGCCGACGTTGCCTACATCCTTGAAGCCTTGCCGCTGGACGACCGTCTGACGCTCTGGCAACTGGTCAAGGCTGATCGAGACGGCGACATTCTTCTCGAAGTATCCGATTCCGTTCGTGAAACGCTGATCGCCGACATGGACGATCACGAGCTCCTGGCTGCGGCCAAGGACATGGACGCCGATGAACTTGCTGACTTGGCCTCCGAGCTGCCGCGAGACGTCGTCCATGAGCTGATGGAGACGCTCGACCAGCAGCAACGCGAGCGCGTGCGTTCGGCCCTGTCCTATGACGAGGAGCAGGTCGGTGCGCTGATGGACTTCGAGATGGTGACCATCCGTGAGGATGTCAGCCTCGAAGTCGTTCTGCGTTACCTGCGTCGGCTCAAAGAGCTGCCGGGCCATACCGACAAACTGTTCGTGGTCGATTACGACGGCGTGCTCAAGGGCGTGCTTCCAATCAAGCGTTTGCTGGTCAACGACCCGGAGAAACAGGTTTCTGAAGTCATGGCCAGCGATCCGGTGAGTTTTCACCCGGACGAAGACGCCTATGACGCGGCTCAGGCGTTCGAGCGTTACGACTTGATCTCGGCCCCGGTGGTCGACAAGAACGGCAAGCTGATCGGCCGTCTGACCATCGATGAAATGGTCGACCTGATTCGTGAGGAGAGCGAAAGCGAAGTCCTCAACATGGCCGGTCTGCGCGAAGAGGAAGACATCTTCGCCTCCGTCTGGAAATCCCTGCGCAACCGTTGGGCGTGGCTGGCGATCAACCTGATCACTGCCTTTGTCGCGTCGCGGGTGATCGGTCTGTTCGAAGGCTCGATCGAGAAACTGGTGGCGCTGGCGGCGCTGATGCCGATTGTGGCGGGTATCGGCGGCAACTCCGGTAACCAGACGATCACCATGATCGTGCGTGCCATGGCGCTTGACCAGGTCAGCACCGGCAACACCTCGCGTCTGATGCGCAAGGAGCTGGCGGTAGCGTTGATCAACGGTCTGGTCTGGGGCGGGGTGATCGGTGTGGTCGCCTACCTGCTTTACGGCAGTTGGTCGCTGGGCGTGGTGATGACGGCGGCGATGACCCTCAACCTGCTGCTCGCGGCGCTGATGGGGGTGTTGATCCCAATGACGCTGGCCAAGATGGGCCGCGACCCGGCGATGGGCGCCAGCGTGATGATCACGGCCATGACCGACAGTGGTGGCTTCTTCATCTTTCTGGGGTTGGCGACGATCTTCCTGCTCTGATTCTATGCAACGCAAAAGCCCGCCAATTGGCGGGCTTTTTTGTGCCTGTGTAGTTATCTGTAGTGAGGGGATTTATCCCCGATGGGTTGCGCAGCGACCCCGGAAGAGGGCCTGCTGCGCAGTCCGTCGGGGATAAATCCCCTCACCACAAAGTCTGCCTCGGATTGTCGTGATTAAAATCCGGGCAAAAAAAAGCCAGCACTTAAGCTGGCTTGAGATGTTCGATGTAACTCAGGACGCGTCTGCGGCCATCTCGGCATCGTGAGCGATCAGCGACACCAGAGCGTTCTGTTGACGATGAGACAGCTGGCGGAAGCGTTGCAGCAGCTCACGCTCGTGCAATGAAAGCTCCGGGCTGTCCAGGCGCATGCTCAACTCTTCGCCCAGTGCACCTTCCTGAATAAGACTCTGCTCAAGGCGCGCAATGATCTCGGAGTTCATGCTGCGATGATGATTGCGAGCCACCTCGGCAATGCGTTCACGCATTCCGTCTGGCAGACGTACGACGAACTTGTCAGCCGTACGGCTGGAATAAATTGCCTGTTTCAATGGGCGCATATATTTAACCGGTTAGTTCAGGGGAGCGGTTCTCGGGATTGGCCGCAGGATGTGTGGTAGGACAAGCATCCGCGCCAAATGGTTCAACCTGAATTGTTAAGAGGCCCGCATCATGCCTCAAAATTGCCAGATCATTGGCGTCAATTCTGTGACAAATATTGAGCTGGGTAAAGGCGTAATGCCAGCACCAATTATCAGAAATGCGGACTGGTTGGAAAACTTTGCCTCGACCCGCATCACTGGCCGCGTCCTGATGCACATCCATTGATGTCCGAAGACCTCAGAACGTGCATGCTATGCGGCTTTCGATCCTTGTTCCTTATGTGTACAGGATAGTGGCAATTTGCCGATTTACTAGGGCAACCACCCGTTGGAGGGCGTTTTCAGGATGGATGGCAGGCTTATTTATCTGATGGGACCCTCTGGCTCAGGCAAGGACAGCCTGATCGAGGCTGCGCGTGAGCCACTGCGGGTGATGAACTGCGAAATCATCCGCCGAGTGATCACCCGCTCGGCGGAATCGGTCGGTGAAGATGCCATCGGCGTATCGCCTGAAGAGTTCGAGCGACGCCAGCAAGCCGGGGATTTCGCGCTGGCATGGCACGCCAATGGGCTGGCTTACGGCATCCCGTCAGAAATCGACGAGTGGTTAAGTGCCGGACGGCATGTGCTGGTGAACGGTTCGCGCGCCAACCTGCGTCAGGCGCTGGAGCGCTATCCGACGCTGCTGCCAGTGCTGCTGACGGTCAAGGACGAGGTCTTGCGTGAACGCCTGCTCAGGCGTGGTCGGGAGACGCCTGAGCAGATCGATGCAAGGCTGGCACGTAATACGTTGTTCAAGGACAGAAGGGCAACTGACTTGCCTGTGCATCTGATCGACAATTCCGGCGACCTGACGGATGCCGTCAAGCAACTGCTGGACTTGATCCGGCTTAACGCAACACCGGATCAAACTTGATCCTGCGCCCGGCCACCAGGGCCAGCACAAACAACACCGCAAACACGCCGCAGCCAATCAGGGGCAGGGTGACTGAGGTTTCCTCGAACAGCGAAAAATGCACAACGCCACTCAATAAGGCGAGGATCAGAAATCCTGCGGCTGATCTGGACATGCTGTACTCCTGAAGATATTTCAAAAAACCAGACGTTCGGTGTCGCGCGTCGGCAATGCTTGCTCAGGCTCATTGACCGCCTGTGCCGCGAAGTCGCTCTGGTCACTCAGCACCGCCCACTGTGGCGCTTTCTGCACCTGCAAATAATGCGGCATACGCTGAGCCACCGGTTCAGCACTCTCTGGAACAAAATGAAAGCCAACCAAAACCGCCAGTGCGATTGCGTTTGCGAGCAGGAGAGTACTGTTCATGGGGCGGACTCCGGTTGAGCTGTTATGAGAACAGACAAAGCAGCCGGCGTGCCAACAGTCTAACCGCAGTGAAGTCCTTTAAAAACAAGGATTTGGAATGGTTTTTCACCGGGTGCGGGTTGCAATCTGCAATGATGGCTTTTTGCGGCAGTGCAAATTGCACGGTAAGTGTTCCCGCAGCATTGCAAGGCGCCTGCCTACACTTAAAAAGCCCACGGACGACATGACAAATCAGGGGCTGGCCGTTAACATGCACGCCGTCCGTCGCGCCGTCTCCGGCCGCGACAACTCAGTGTCTCAGTAGCTCAATTGGATAGAGCATCCCCCTCCTAAGGGGAAGGTTGGCAGTTCGAACCTGCCCTGGGACACCATCATTCAGAGCCTCGCCAAGGTTCGCAAAAAAGCCCCGCACAGGATGATCTGTCGGGGCTTTTTCATGCTCGTAATAAGTGGCTCAGTTCAGTGCTCCGCCGTCGGCCTTGCCAATTGAGGTGCTGACTTCGATCACATGCCGGCGCCCGTTGACCTCGTAACTGCGCCCATCTGCATCAACGTCCGGTTTGCGCAGTGCCAGTTGTGCAAACAAGCCGTGCTTCTCGTCGTAGCTGCCAAACCAGTCAACCAGTTTTCCGATGTAGCATTCGTTACCGATAATCACCGGCAGGTCGAAAACATCTTCCACCGAGTAATGCACCGGGCCGTAGCTGTAGTAATCGCTCTCGCCTGCGCCTGTTGCAGGAATCGGGCAAAGAGGCGTGCGTTGAGTGTCCGGTTTAGGGGGGCGTGCTTCGTTCGCCTTGGTGATTGCCTGATTGAGCGTTAGCCGCAGATCAGGCTCCAACTCAAAGGTGCTGGTGCCGTCATCCTTGTGTTGGGTGGTGGGCACGTTCAAGTAGTAGCCATATCGCACCGTCACGGTGGGCACTTCACGGTTGATCTTCAACGGATTGAGCAAGTAGATGTGATCAACGCCGTAGGCACCGTTGCGGTAGGCGAGGTAAATATTGCCCCGAGCCTTGATCCAGTACGCCGATTGGTTGGCTCCGCGATCATTGGTATAGAACAGCGCGCTTTCAGGCTCAGGAGACCTTTTGACAAAATGGTCACCGTCTCGGCGCCAGGTTTCCACGTAGGTAAACATGCCGGTGCCACCGGCGTAAGTCTGGACAATCAGGTCTCGTTGCCCGTCGCCGTCCATGTCCAGCAACGAGTAGGAGGTTTGACCGGTTTCTGCTGCCGCATCGATTTCGGTGGCGGTCAATGCCTTCCATTCATCCGGTGTAACGCCTTTGGGAATCGAAGCTGGAAAGTGCGTTTGCTCGCTGGGGTTTTCTTTGTCGGAGTCGCCTGAAAACGATGCCTCTTCAGAGTTGAAAGCCAGTGAAGCCAGCACTCGTTCAACCGCCACCTCGCGATTGCCGCCCTCGCTGGCCGCCTGAATGCTGCGTTGCAGATCTTCCAGAACCTGTTTGTCGATTCCGGTCGGTCTGTGCGCAACGGCATCCATCTGCTGCGCCCGTAATAATTTCAGCCGGTCACGATAACTTTGTTCAAGGCAAGCAATACCCGCTTCGCACTGATTACGTGTCTTGAGCCACAACCGTTGTGTGCGCTTGAGTTCAGATTGCTCATTACCGGAGATTTTCATCAGCTCCCGATAAGCCGCACCCATCTGCGCATCCAGCGCATACAACCCTCTATCCGCACAAACAGCCTTCTCCACGGCATTCGCCGCTTTCGCACAATCCATTCCGCCCGCCATCGCCTGCTGGAAAAACAGCAGCGCACAGGCGGACACGATGCAACGTCCTTTGATGTACACGAGATAAACCTTGTAGGGGGAAAGGTGAGTCGGTGCGCAGGTTAATCGCTGCGCGAGGAATATTGAAGTGTCCGCTTCAGAGAACGTCACTTGTGGCCGATAACCCACTCGGTGACTTAAAAGTCGCGTGAAATCGCTTGATAGCATTTGGCCGGCAGCTATCATCTGCGCGCCTGAAATTGCCCTCACTTCAATTGCCTGGAAATCCTCGATGCTGTCGTATCACCAAAAGAGTTTTCTGATCGTCGATGATTTCTCGGATTTCCGCAGTTCCGTACGCTCGATGCTGCGCGAACTGGGGGTCAAGGATGTGGATACCGCCGATACCGGCGAGCAGGCGCTGAAGATGTGTGCGCAGAAGTCCTACGATTTCATCCTGCAGGATTTCCACCTCGGCGACGGCAAGAAGAACGGCCAGCAGGTGCTGGAAGACCTGATGTCGGAAAAGCTCATCAGCCATGAAGCGGTGTTTGTCATGGTCACGGCCGAGACCAGTCAGGCAATGGTGCTCAGTGCCTTGGAGCACGAGCCGGATGCGTACCTGACCAAGCCGTTCAACCGCTCCGGCCTGGCGCAGCGCCTGGAGCGTCTGGAGCAGCGCAAGACGTTGCTCAAACCGATTCTGCAAGCCCTTGATCGCGGTAAACCGGTCGAGGTGCTCAATGCCTGTATTGCGCTGTGCAAGCAGGACATCCGTTATTCGCCGCTGTGCCTGCGTTATCGCGCCGATGCGCTGCGCGATATGAATCAGAACGAAGCCCTTGAACGCCTCTACGACAGCATCATTGCTGATCGGCCGTTGCCGTGGGCGTTTGCCGGGCTGGGCAAGTTGCTGTTCAAGCGTGGGCAAGTGGCGCAGGCCAAAGATGTCTACGAAAAAGCGCTGAAAGTGTTCCCGATGATGCCGGCGTTGTACGACGGCATGGCCGATGTGCTGGTCGCCGAGGGCGACACCAAGGGCGCGCAGCGGGTGCTGGAGGAGGCGATTCGTTTGTCGCCGCTGGCGGTGCGCCGGCAGGCGTTGCTCGGCAAACTGGCGATGACCAACGAGGATTTCGACACCGCGTCCCGGGCCTATCGTCAGGCGGTGGTGCAGGGCGCGCAGTCGCGTTTCAAGGACCCGGAAAGCAACCTCGGCCTGGCCCATGCCTTGATCAGCAAGGGCAGTGAGCGCGGGCTCGATACGCGCACCCGGCTGGAGATCAACACCACGCTCAGCGCCGTCGCCAAAGAGAATCCGTCTGACCCCGGCCTGCAGATTCGTGCGCGCCTGATGAAGGCCACCAGTCTGCTGCTCAACGATGCCGAGACCGCCGACAAGCTCACCGAACAAGCGCTGATGCGCCTCGACGGCATGGAGCAGTTCATGAGTCCCGAGGCGGCGCTGCTGGTCGCCAAGCAATTGCAGATGCTCGGTCAGGCCGAGGCGGGCACGTCGATGCTCAAGAGCTGTGCGGAGATCTACGGTGACGATCCGGCGGTGATGAAAGACATCGCCAAGCTTACTGACGACCCGACTATCCTCAGTTCGAGCAACGCCGCGGCCGACCTCAACCGGCAGGGTGTGCGTGTGTACAAGACCGGCAACCTGGTGGAGGCCCGCGAAGTCTTCCGCAAGGCGCTGAAGATGCAACCGAAAAACATCAGTATCGCGCTGAACATGGCCCAGTCGCTGCTGCACGGCACCGACACCAGTGTGCCGTCGGCGGAGCTGGAAGAATGTCGGGCCTGCCTGAAAATGGTCGGCCTGATGCCCGACACCGACGCGCGTTTTGCGCGTTATCAGAAGCTGAAAAGCAAGGCGTTTGGCGAATGAACCAAGACGAGCAGGCTCTGGATTTCTCCACGGTGATTGCCTCCACCGTTCACGACATGAAGAACTCGCTGGCGATGCTGATGCAGGCCCACAGCCAGTGGCTGGCGCGCTTGCCCGAGGGGCAGCGCGCAGGAGCGGAGCAGGGCGTGATCGACTTCGAGTTCGCCCACCTCAACGGCATGCTGGTGCAGTTGCTCGGGCTGTACAAACTCGGCGTCAACCAGTTGCCGCTGCAACCGGCGTATCACGAGCTGGATGATTTCATCGAGGCGCAACTGGCCGCGCATCAAGAGGTGTTCGCCAGTCGCGGGATCATTGCTACCTACGAAGTCGATCCGCTGAGCCCGCTGGGTTTCTTCGATCGCGAATTGGTTGCCTCGGTATTGGGCAACTGCATCAACAACGCCATTCGTTATGCCCGCGAGTCGCTGCTGATTACCGTCAGCGACGAGGCCGGGCAACTGGTACTGAGCATCAACGATGACGGCGACGGTTACCCGGCCGAGATGCTCGAACGTCAAGCCGATTATGTGCAGGGCATCAATCACGGCAGCGGCAGCACCGGCCTGGGCCTGTATTTCGCCAATCGCATTGCTGCTTTGCATCAGCGCAATGGCGTGGTCGGGCACACCGAAATTCGCAATGGCGGGCCGTTGGGTGGCGGGGTGTTCAGCCTCTACCTGCCGTGACCCGACACTGCCCAATGTAGGAGCTGCCGCAGGCTGCGATCTTTTGACTTTTTTTTAAGATCAAAAGATCGCAGCCTGCGGCAGCTCCTACACAGCAATTCGATGGTGGCCTTTTTTGTTTGACGCTGCTTGATATTCCGAACAGCCGGAGCCTATTTTGTACGGGTCGCCGTTCGCGGCTCGCACAATAACAAGGATTGCGTCATGACAACCGATGGCCAGGGTTCACTCGCGCAGCGACTGACCGGCATTGATGAGATTGAATGTGTCACGCCGGATTTGAACGGCGTGCCGCGCGGCAAGGTGATGACCGCCGAGGGTTTTCTCGAAGGACGGCGTTTGCAGATGGCGCGGGGTGTGCTGCTGCAATGCATCATGGGCGGTTATCCGCCGGCGCGGTTTTACGGTAGTGATGACGGCGATCTGGCGCTGGTGGCCGAGCCGAGCATGATCCATCCCCTGCCATGGAGCGACGAGCCACGTGCCCTGGCCATCTGCGATGCCGACGAACTGAGCGGCGAAAGCTCCAACCTGTCGACCCGCGGTCAATTGAAGAAAGTCATTGCCCGGTACGCCGCACGCGGTCTGGCGCCGGTAGTGGCGACCGAGCTGGAATTCTTCGTCTTCGCGCCGAACACTGATCCGACCCAGCCGTTCCGTCCGCCAGTCGGCCTCGACGGACGTCGCGAGGATGGGCAGTCGGCCTTCAGCGTCAGTTCCAATAACGGTCTGCGGCCGTTCTTCAGTGAAGTCTATAAATGCATGGCCGCCCTCGGCCTGCCGCGCGATACCTTCATGCATGAAATGGGCGTCAGCCAGTTCGAGATCAATCTGCTGCACGATGATCCGCTGTTGCTGGCCGACCAGACCTTCCTGTTCAAACACCTGCTCAAGGAAGTCGCGCTCAAGCATGGTCTGAGCGTGGTGTGCATGGCCAAGCCGCTGGCGCACACGCCGGGCAGTTCGATGCACATTCACCAGAGCCTGGTCGAGATCGCCACCGGCAAGAATGTGTTCAGCGACGAGGACGGCCAGCCGACCGCGATGTTCCGCCATTTCATCGGCGGGCAGCAGGCGGGCATGGCCGATTTCACTGCGCTGTTTGCGCCGAACGTGAACTCCTATCAGCGTTTGTGCCACCCGTATGCGTCGCCGAACAATGCCTGCTGGTCGCACGACAACCGCGCCGCAGGGCTGCGGATTCCGGCCAGTTCGCCGGTGGCTCGTCGCGTGGAAAACCGCTTGCCGGGCGCCGACGCCAACCCGTATCTGGCGATTGCCGCGAGTCTGGCCGCCGGCTTGCATGGGATCGAGCATGAGCTGGAACCGACTGCGGCGATTCAGGGCGAATTCGAAGTGCCGGACAATCTTTCGCTGCCGTGTACCTTGCATGCCGCACTCGAACGTCTGAAACGTAGCCAATTGGCCAGGGAACTGTTCGGACAGGAGTTCATCGAAGGCTACATCGCTTCGAAGACCATGGAGTTGACCAGCTTCTTTGATGAAATCACTCCCTGGGAACGGCGTGTTCTAGCAGCCCAGGCCTGACTAACTGTCGCCGTCGGGCTATCGTCTGGATAGCCCGATACTCACTGCAAGGAGCCGCTCGGAACGCCGATGCGCCAAATCTGGAAATCCTTTCGAGCGCTGTATTTCGCCTCGCTGATGATGTTGATCGGCTCGGGCCTTCTATCTACTTACCTGGCATTGCGCCTGGCCGCTGACAATGTCGACGGGCTGTGGGTCGGTGCGCTGATGGCGGCCAACTATTTCGGCCTGGTGCTGGGCGGCAAGATCGGTCACCGCTTGATCGCCCGGGTCGGACACATTCGGGCGTATTCGGCGTGTGCCGGGATCGTCGGCGCGGCGGTGCTCGGGCATGGCCTGGTCGACTGGCTGCCGGCGTGGCTGGTGCTGCGGACCATCGTCGGTCTGGGCATGATGTGCCAATACATGGTGATCGAGAGCTGGCTCAACGAGCAGGCCGACGCCAACCAGCGCGGTCTGGTGTTCAGTGGCTACATGATCGCTTCGTATCTGGGGCTGGTGCTCGGTCAACTGATTCTGGTCATGCACCCGGGCCTCGGTCTGGAGCTGCTGATGCTGGTCGCGCTGTGTTTTGCCCTGTGTCTGGTGCCGGTGGCGCTGACCCGCCGGATTCACCCGGCGCCACTGCATCCGGCACCGATGGAACCGCGCTTCTTTATCAAGCGGGTGCCGCAGTCGTTGAGCACGGTGCTGGGCGCCGGCTTGATCATCGGCTCGTTCTACGGTCTGGCGCCGCTGTATGCGTCGCAGCAGGGGCTGTCGACCGAGCAGGTCGGTCTGTTCATGGGTAGCTGCATTTTTGCCGGACTGCTGGTGCAGTGGCCGTTGGGCTGGCTGTCCGATCGTTATGACCGGGCACTGCTGATTCGCTGCTTTGCCGGGTTCCTGGCGGTGGCGGCGTTGCCGTTGGCGATCCTGCCGCAGGTGCCCCTGGAGGTTCTGTTTGTCGTCGGGTTCATGTGTTCACTGGTGCAGTTCTGCCTGTACCCGCTGGCGGTGGCGTTCTCCAATGACCACGTCGAGGGTGATCGCCGGGTGTCGCTGACGGCGATGCTGCTGGTGACCTACGGTGTCGGCGCGAGCATCGGCCCGCTGCTGGCCGGGGTGCTGATGAAGCTGTTCGGCAGCCAGAGCCTGTATGCGTTTTTCAGCTTTTTTGCGTTGGTGCTGGTGTGGCGCATCCGGCCGAAAGCGGTGACCAATCTGCATCAGGTCGACGACGCGCCGCTGCACCACGTGGCGATGCCGGACAGCATGTCCAGCTCGCCGCTGGTGGCCGCCCTCGACCCGCGGGTGGATGAGCAGGTGGTGCAGGAGCAGATGCAGACCACGGTTACGCCAGAACCGGAACCGGAGCCAGAACCCGAAGTGCAGCCTGAAGCGGCGGTGGAAACTGATCCGGCTGATGAGGATGATAAACCAGCACCGGATATCAGTGGGGCCAGACCCTGAATCGGGTGAGAGTAAGGCTGCTCAGAGACAGACACTGTAACTGTGGCGAGGGAGCTTGCTCCCGCTGGACTGCGCAGCAGGCCCCGCTTGCCACATAAAGGGTGGGGGCGCTCGCGCCCCAGCGGGAGCAAGCTCCCTCGCCACAGGTGTCCGGTGCTGGCAGAGGATTTCTGGCATAAAAAAGGGCAGTCCCGCCAGGGACTGCCCTTTCTATTTGCTCGTACGAATCACATATCGTCTTTATCGAACCGGCGTGCTTCACGCTGCAGCTGATAAACGAAGCGCTCGACATTGCGCGCCGCCTGGCCACTGATGTTGTGAAAGCGCAGGCCGGCGAAGGTGATGTTGAGCTTTTCTTCGAAGTGCAGATAACGCAGCTCGACCGAGATAGGTTGATTGCCGAACAGCGGGGTGGCGATCATGCGGTCGTAGACCTGACCCAGTTGCAGGCGGTCGGTGATGTCGCCTTCAAAGCGCAGCTTGCAGCCGGTGGCGGAAATATCCAGCAGTTTGCCGTTGATTGGCGCCTTGAGCTTTTCGCCGCCGAGCTCGACGCTGACCAGATCGGTCAGCTTCAGAGCTGCGCGAAAGGCGTTGCGGCGCTGGTGGTAAACCACTTCGGTCGGCAGCTCGCCGGTGTAGAAGCGATCGCCCTCGGACTCTTCAATGTTCAGCGTACCGGTGCATTCCCAAGCGATGCGCACGCCATCGTGGAAGCCTTCGACCTTGAACGGTTCGCCCGCCAGCAGAAAACGCTCGCCATCGCGCGGGATCATTTCATCCAGGGCAATCGTTGCCGTTTCCCGGTCAACCTTGATCAGGTAACTCTGGAAGCGCTGACTGCGCTCGTGGAACGTGATGATCAGCGGGTCGTGGCTTTCTTGCAGCTGGCGCAGGTTGCTGGAGATTTCCAGGGGCGTGGTCAGCACCTTTGGGGGCTGCGGACTGTCATCCGCGCTTAGGGCGTTTGGCACGTTTTCTCAATCTCCAGACAAAATTTGACTATAACTAGCCAGCATTTTGCCAGCATGTTTCGCGGGTTGATAGTGCAGGCACATCGAATGGCTCACGCCTGGCTGAGGGTGCGCGGCTTGGTCGGTTTGGCAAATGTGCCAGAAGCGTCATACAGCGCTGGCGGCTCGCCCCCGGTGAGGATTTTCAGTTGATTGGCCGTGGCGGCCTGCTGAATCTGGATCGACTGGCCGTTTTTCACATTGGCGGCCTGGCACTGGGCAATCAGGTCGGTCAGTACATCGCTCTGGGACAGCAACTGATCGCCAATGCTCGACTGGCTGGCCAGTTGCTCCAGGCCCTGACGGTCGAGCGGCAGGTTGAGGCTGGCAAGGATTTCGCTGCGCTTGCGGCCATGCTGTTCAAGCAGAATGATCAATGCCTGTTTGCGCGCCAGAATGTCTTCGAGCAATGGCATGTCACGACCGTGCAAAGCGAGGGACTCGGTTTGCAGCAACTCCAGCAATTGTTGAGCTGGAGCAAAGTCGTCGATGATCAGTTGCAATAAATTAGTGTCGTGCATGGCTGGCCTTGGGTTCTAAGCGTCCAAAAGCCTGGCGCCGGCAAAAGCCTAGCGCTGGGCTTCGAAGTTGAGCAGTTTGCTGGCTACACGGTTGCTGTCGACTTTATAGCTGCCATCGGCAATCGCTGCTTTCAACTCGGCCACGCGGGCTTTGTCGACGGCAGGCTGATCGCGCAGCTTGTCAGTGACCTTCTGCAACTGTTGAGCCTCATTGCTGAGGTGTACCGATTCCCCGCTTTTTGCGGTACTGGCCGTTTCGGCCTGGGTATTCAGCGGCGCGGAGGTGCCGGATTCGGCGGTTTCCTTGGCGTTGCTGGTACGTGTACTGCCCGTAAGTGACGAGGAGCTGTTCAGACGGCTGAAATCGATGACCATGTTAAAAACCTCTGGGAATTTGGACGCTTGCCATGTTTTCGGCCATTCCCTGGAAAACTTTAGGCTCACTTTGCAATGAGCTGCATGTGCCGAAGCGTGTCCTGCTGCGGCACAGTTTAGGGAAGCGTCGGGGCTGGCGCCAGTTTTCTGCGAGAGCGTTTTACATGGCCACTTCCACCTGGCCCGGCGCAACGACTTGCGCCTTGATCACCCGGTTGGAATTGAGGTTTTTCACCCGAATCTGTTCTTTCAGACCGCCGTTGGCCAGGGCTTCACCGGGCATGCGCACGGCGAGCGTGCCACTGCGGGCGGTGATGACCACTTGATCACCTTTGCGCACCACTTCTGCCTGTTCCAGATGCACCAGAGTAATGACCTGATCGGCGACCGTTGGTCGGGTTAATTTCTGCCCGATCGCCTCGTCTACCGAGGTCAGGAAACCTTGATTGATCACACTGACGTCGCGCTCGCGCAAGGTCACATCCTGCGGCCCGATAATCCCGGCGCGCTTGAGCGGACGGGTGGTGGTGACAATCTCGCGAAACAGGCGGACTTGAGCGGGCACGAACACCGTCCACGGCGAGCTTCCCTCGCACCGGACCTTGACCGTAACCCGGCCCAGCGGCCGCGCCGGGCTCTCCAGCGACGCTGTCAATTCCTTGTCGCACATAGGCATGCGCATGCGCGGGTCGAGCTGGTTGACCTCGATTTCGTAGCGGCCTTCCGTTTGACTGGTAGCCAGATAGTCTTCTACGGTGAACTCAAGAAAGCCCTGAGTGACGCCGATAAGCATGTCAGGCAAGGTAACCGTATCAGCACCGGCAGGGCTGCCAGCGAAGAAGAAGCAGACGGCAGACACCGCGCACAGCGCTTTGCGGGTGCGGGAGGTCAGGCGTCGAAAAAATGTCGTTTGAGCGTTCATACGAGTTAAAAAGCAAGCGCCGTGCCGTTTAGCAATGAATGTGCGTCGCAACAACACTTGGCGTTGGTGTAGGAGTCTGGGCATGGCTGGTGTAATGGATTCGGTAAACCAGCGCACGCAACTGGTGGGGCAGAATCGCCTGGAGCTGTTGTTGTTCCGTCTCGACGGCCAACAGCTCTACGGAATCAACGTGTTCAAGGTGCGGGAAGTGCTGCAATGCCCGTCGTTGACGTTGATGCCCAAGTCCAGTCCTGTCGTGTGCGGGGTGGCGAATATCCGGGGGGCGACCATTCCGATCCTTGATCTGGCAATGGCGACCGGTTCCGGGGCGTTGAAAGACAAGAACAGTCCGTTCGTGATCATCACGGAGTACAACACCAAGACCCAGGGTTTCCTGGTCCGCTCGGTGGAGCGCATCGTCAACATGAACTGGGAAGAGATCCATCCACCGCCCAAGGGCACCGGGCGCGATCACTACCTGACGGCTGTGACTCGGGTCGACAATCAGTTAGTCGAAATCATCGATGTCGAGAAGGTGCTGGCGGAAGTGGCGCCGACGCCTGAGGCGATTTCGGTCGGTGTGGTCGATGTCGAAACCCAGAGCAAGGCGTTGTCGCTGCGGGTGCTGACGGTCGATGACTCGTCGGTGGCGCGCAAGCAGGTCACGCGTTGCCTGCAGACGATCGGGGTCGAAGTGGTGGCGCTGAACGACGGCAAGCAGGCGCTGGATTACCTGCGCAAGCTGGTCGAAGAGGGCAAGAAGCCGGAAGAAGAGTTCCTGATGATGATTTCCGACATCGAGATGCCGGAGATGGACGGGTACACCCTGACGGCGGAGATCCGCAGCGACCCGCGCATGCAAAAGCTTCATATCATCCTGCATACTTCGTTGTCGGGGGTATTCAATCAGGCGATGGTCAAGAAAGTCGGTGCCGATGACTTCCTGGCCAAATTCCGTCCTGATGACCTGGCATCCCGGGTAGTCGACCGGATCAAAGCAGCAGATATCAGCTAGGGGCCTTTTGTCCCTGGCGGTCAACACGATTTAAGAGGCGGCATCATTGTCTACGGGTAATTTGGATTTCGAACAATTCCGGGTCTTCCTGGAAAAAGCCTGTGGCATTTTGCTCGGTGAAAACAAGCAGTACCTGGTCTCGAGCCGTCTCAACAAACTGATGGAGCAGCAAGGCATCAAGTCCCTGGGTGAGCTGGTACAGCGCATCCAGACCCAGCCGCGCAGCGGTTTGCGCGAGCAGGTGGTCGATGCCATGACGACCAACGAAACCCTTTGGTTTCGGGACACCTATCCGTTTGAAGTCTTGAAGAACAAGGTGCTGCCCGAGGCGATCAAGGCCAGTCCCAACCAGCGTCTGCGGATCTGGTCGGCGGCGTGCTCGTCGGGTCAGGAACCGTATTCGCTGTCGATGTCGATCGATGAGTTCGAGCGCAGCAACCTCGGTCAGTTGAAGATGGGCGTGCAGATTGTTGCCACGGACTTGTCCGGCAGCATGCTGACCAACTGCAAGACCGGCGAGTACGACAGCCTGGCGATCGGCCGCGGTTTGTCCGCCGATCGTCTGCAGCGCTACTTCGATCCGAAAGGGCCGGGGCGTTGGGTGATCAAGGCGCCGATCAAGAACCGGGTGGAATTCCGTTCGTTCAACCTGCTCGACAGTTACGCGAGTCTGGGCAAGTTCGACATCGTGTTCTGCCGCAACGTGCTGATCTACTTCTCCGCCGAGGTGAAGAAAGACATCCTGTTGCGCATTCACAGCACGCTGAAGCCGGGTGGGTACCTGTTCCTTGGCGCGTCCGAAGCGCTGAACGGTTTGCCGGATCATTACCAGATGGTCCAGTGCAGCCCGGGGATCATTTACCAGGCGAAGTGATTGCATCGGCAATACGAAAAAACGGCAGGCCCGCAAAGGCCTGCCGTTTTTTTGTGCCTGAATTATCTCCCTCACACACCACAAATCCCCTGTGGGAGCGGGCTTGTCCGGTGTCGGTGGGAGGGGGCAAGCGGCAGAAAAGCGGCATCTGGCGGAAACCGTTTGCCGCTTTTCTGGCATTGCCGCTTTGCCGACTCCTCGCAAAGCCCCGGTTTACGGGGGTTGTTCTGTTTGGCACGGCGCTTGCTAAAGCTCAGTTACGAAAAACCGGTCACCCGAAGGTTCCCGACATGAGCAT
Organism: Pseudomonas sp. GW823-FHT01D03; assembly: GCF_058798255.1. Taxonomy (NCBI): domain Bacteria; kingdom Pseudomonadati; phylum Pseudomonadota; class Gammaproteobacteria; order Pseudomonadales; family Pseudomonadaceae; genus Pseudomonas; species Pseudomonas sp. GW823-FHT01D03. Next base: position 4,540,281 of record NZ_JBXAKK010000001.1, on the reverse strand, counting down.
CAGCTTCGATAAAGCGCTCGGCATTCACGAAAAGGCATTGGGCTTCCGCGCCCAGCGTGCCGAAGTGTTGGCCAACAACATCGCCAACGCCGATACCCCGAACTACAAGGCTCGGGATCTGGACTTCTCCAAAGTGCTTGAAGCACAGACCCAGAAGAACGCCAACGGCACCATCGCCCTGAACATGACCAACAGCCGTCACATCGAAGCTGAAGGCCTGGGCAATGGCGACGAGTCGCTGATGTATCGCACGCCGATGCAGCCTTCGATCGACCAGAACACCGTGGACGCTCAGCTTGAGCAGTCGAACTACGCGGAAAACGCGGTCGGCTTCCAGGCCAGCTTCACCCTGCTCAACAGCAAATTCAAAGGGCTGGTGTCAGCCCTGCGCGGAGAGTAATCCATGTCCCTGTCCAGCGTTTTCAACATTGCCGGCAGCGGCATGAGCGCACAAACCACGCGTCTGAACACCGTGGCTTCGAACATCGCCAACGCCGAAACAGTCTCGTCGAGCATCGACCAGACCTACCGCGCCCGTCACCCGGTGTTCGCCACCATGTTCCAGGGCGGCCAGAACACTGGCAGCAACTCGCTGTTCCAGAGCCAGGACGCCGCAGGGCAGGGCGTGCAGGTACTCGGCGTGGTCGAAGACCAGAGCAACCTCGAAGCGCGTTACGAGCCGAACCATCCGGCCGCTGACGCCAAAGGCTACGTCTACTACCCGAACGTCAACGTGGTGGAAGAAATGGCTGACATGATTTCCGCGAGCCGTTCGTTCCAGACCAACGCCGAAATGATGAACACCGCCAAAACCATGATGCAGAAGGTACTGACCCTCGGTCAGTGATAAGGGGCGACTGCCATGAGTGTTTCCGATACCACCAGCAGCCTGAGCATGAATGACATCCTGGCGAACTCCTCGAAGAAAACGAGCAGTTCGACCACCGGCGGCATTGCTTCGGCCACCAACAGCACCACCGGCGGCCAGGCACTGGGCAAGGATGCGTTTCTGCAACTGCTGGTCACCCAGCTGAAAAACCAGAACCCGCTCGATCCGCAGGACAACAGTGCCTTCGTAGCACAGTTGGCGCAGTTCAGCAGCCTTGAGGGCATCACCACCCTCAACAGCACCGTCAGTTCGCTGGCCGGCAACTATAGCTCCTCGCAAGCCCTGCAGGCGTCGTCGCTGGTTGGCCGCAACGTGATCGTGCAGACCAACACCGTGCAATTGGACGACCCGAGCAAAGGCATGACCGGTTCGGTCACCGTGCCGTCGTCGATTGCCGGTGGCACCGTCAGCATTACCGACAGCAGCGGCACGGTGGTTCGCACCATCGATCTGGGCAGTCGCGCCGCAGGCAGCGCAAGCTTCACCTGGGACGGCAAGGACAAGGACGGCAATCTGGTCAAGACCGGTACCTATACCGTCAAAGCCAACGCCTCGATCAATGGCACCGCGACCGACCTGGCGACCTACCTGCCAGCCACGGTCAACAGCGTGACCATCAGCCAGACCGGTGGCGAGCTGATGCTCAACCTGTCCGGCAAGGGCACCGTCGCCCTGTCCAAAGTACAAACCATTGGTATATAGAGCCGACTAACCGGCACAAAGGAGTGGAATATGTCTTTCAATATCGGCCTTAGCGGTCTCTATGCAGCCAACAAACAACTGGACGTGACCGGCAACAACATCGCCAACGTCGCGACCGCCGGTTTCAAATCGTCCCGTGCAGAATTCGAAGACGTCTACTCGTCGACCCGTCTGGGCAGTGGCAGCAAGGTAATCGGTAACGGTGTACGTCTGGCCAACGTTTCTCAGCAGTTCACCCAGGGTGATATCAACAACACCGGTAACGTGCTGGACATGGGTATCAACGGTTCCGGCTTCTTCACCATGAGCAACAACGGCTCGATCTCTTATACCCGTGCCGGTACGTTCAAGGTCGACAATGCCGGTTACATCACCAACACCGACTACACCTCGCGTCTGCAGGGTTACGGTGTGGATGCCAATGGCAAGATCGTCAATGGTGTGTTGACTGACCTGAAGATCGACACTTCCAACCTGGCGCCGAAGTCCACCTCGCTGGTGACCTCGACCATCAACCTGAACTCGACCGCTCCAGTGATCGACGACACAGTGCCCGCCGGCAAGTTCGATCCGAACAACCTCGCGACCTACACCAAGTCGTTCAGCACGCCGATCTATGACAGTCAGGGCAACATGCACCCGATGGATCAGTACGTGGTCAAGACCGGTGCCAACACCTGGAAGGTCTACACCCTGGTAGACGGTCGTAACCCGGACGCTACCGGTAGCGATCCGAAGGTCACCGCGCCGACACCTTCGACCATGACATTTGACTCCGCTGGCAAGCTGACTCAGGTCAGCACTCTGCCGGGTCCGGTGATCAGCAGTGACCTCAAGCTCAGTGGCTGGGTCCCGGGTAATGTGATCAACGGTACGTTCAAGCCTAATGGTGCGGCCGCGAACCCGGCAGGCATCACCATCTCCATGGCTCAGACCACCCAGTACAACGCCGATACCGCCCGTTCGATCCCGACTCAGGATGGTTACGCCACTGGCCAGATCACCAACCTGACCATCGACGGCACCGGCACCCTGTTCGCCAATTTCAGCAACAACCAGAGCAAGGCCATCGGCCAGGTTGCCCTGGCCAGCTTCACCAACGAACAGGGCCTGCAGGCTATCGGTGGTACCAGCTGGAAAGAAACCTTCGCTTCCGGTATTCCGGGCTACGACGCGCCGAAAACCGGGACCTTGGGTGAGGTGGTGTCTAACTCGCTGGAAGAGTCGAACGTTAACCTGACCAACGAGCTGGTGGACCTGATCAAGGGCCAGAGCAACTATCAGGCGAACGCGAAGACCATTTCGACCCAGAGCACCATCATGCAGACCATCATTCAGATGACCTGATTGCGGTTTCTGGTTGTACAAGGGAGCCCCTCTTTTTGAGGGGCTTTTTTGTGGGCTATTGTTTTGTGGGCTTATCCGTTGCTGCGGTAACGGCTACTTAGGGTTTCGCCCTTACGGCGAGTCACTTTTGCAGATGCCCAAAAGTAACCAAAACGCTTCAGCCCCAACGTTCGGCCCTCGCCGAGGCTCGGGTTCCTTCGCTCCCGCCGCCGGATCAATCCCTCCACTCAGCCTGCCGACGGGGCCGTGAAGATCAAAAGCTGCAGCCGAGCTTGCGCTCATCCTGTTGAGTGGGGCGGCTTTGCCGCATGGGCTGTACGCTTTCTGAATTGTAGGAGCCAGCCTGCTGGCGATGGCGGCCTGACAGCCGACCAATCTCTTGCCGGTGTACTCAATCCTTGTGGGAGCTGGCTTGCTCGCGAAGGCGGCCTGACAGCCGACCAATCTCTTGCCGGTGTACTCAATCCTTGTGGGAGCTGGCTTGCTCGCGAAGGCGGTCTGACAGCCGACCAATCTCTTGCCGGTGTACTCAATCCTTGTGGGAGCTGGCTTGCTCGCGAAGGCGGTCTGACAGCCGACCAGTCTCTTGCCGGTGTACTCAATCCCTGTGGGAGCGGGCTTGCTCGCGAAGGCGGTCTGACAGCCGACCAATCTCTTGCCGGTGTACCCGATCCTTGTGGGAGCTGGCTTGCCAGCGATAGCGGCCTGTGAGCCGACCAATCTCAGTCAGATTCACATAATCACTACAGCAGCCTCGTTTCACTCGACAGTTCCTGCACGTAAATGGCAGGCAAAAGAAAACCCCCGACAAACCAGAGGTCTGTCGGGGGTTTTCTTTTGCCTGGAAGCATCAGGCGTCTCGCGACGCCTGACCCGGCTCAGCTTATTGGCAAGCTTCGCAATCCGGCTCGTCGATCGCGCAAGCCTTTGGCACTGGAGCTGGACCTGCCGGAGCTGCCAGAACCGAATCGTCGCCGTGGTTGCCGCCGCTGGAAACAGCGTTCAGCTTGCCGGTGTTGATGGTCGACTTCTCGGTGCTGGTCGCAGCCAGGGCACGGAGGTAGTAAGTGGTTTTCAGACCACGGTACCAGGCCATGCGGTAGGTCACGTCGAGTTTCTTGCCCGAGGCGCCGGCGATGTACAGGTTCAGCGACTGGGCCTGGTCGATCCACTTCTGACGACGGCTGGCGGCGTCAACGATCCACTTGGTGTCCACTTCGAACGCGGTCGCGTAGAGCTCTTTGAGTTCTTGCGGGATGCGCTCGATCTGCTGCACCGAACCGTCGTAGTACTTCAGGTCGTTGATCATGACCGAGTCCCACAGACCGCGAGCCTTGAGGTCGCGAACCAGGTACGGGTTGATCACGGTGAATTCGCCCGACAGGTTCGATTTCACATACAGGTTCTGGTAGGTCGGTTCGATCGACTGCGATACGCCGGTGATGTTGGCGATGGTCGCGGTCGGTGCGATGGCCATGATGTTGGAGTTACGAATGCCTTTCTGTACACGGGCGCGAACCGGTGCCCAGTCCAGGGTTTCGTTCAGGTCAACGTCGATGTACTTCTGACCGCGTTGTTCGATCAGGATCTGTTGCGAATCCAGTGGCAGGATGCCTTTGGACCACAGCGAACCGTTGAAGGTCTCGTACGCGCCACGCTCATCGGCCAGGTCGCAGGACGCCTGGATCGCGTAGTAGCTGACCGCTTCCATCGACTTGTCGGCGAACTCGACGGCAGCGTCGGAACCGTAAGGGATGTGCTGCAGGTACAGCGCGTCCTGGAAGCCCATGATGCCCAGACCGACCGGACGGTGGCGGAAGTTGGAGTTCTTCGCTTGCGGCACCGAGTAGTAGTTGATGTCGATCACGTTGTCGAGCATGCGCACGGCGGTGTTCACGGTGCGTTGCAGCTTGGCGGTGTCCAGCTTGCCGTCGACGATGTGGTTCGGCAGGTTGATCGAGCCCAGATTGCAAACGGCGATCTCATCCTTGTTGGTGTTCAAGGTGATCTCGGTGCACAGGTTCGAGCTGTGAACCACGCCGACGTGCTGCTGCGGGCTACGCAGGTTGCACGGGTCTTTGAAAGTCAGCCATGGGTGGCCGGTTTCGAACAGCATGGAGAGCATTTTGCGCCACAGGTCTTTGGCCTGGATGGTCTTGAACAGCTTGACCTTGCCCGGGTACTCGGTCAGGGCTTCGTAGTACTCGTAGCGCTCTTCGAAGGCTTTACCGGTCAGGTCGTGCAGGTCAGGAACTTCGGATGGCGAGAACAGGGTCCACTTGCCGTCATCGAAGACGCGCTTCATGAACAGGTCAGGGATCCAGTTGGCGGTGTTCATGTCGTGGGTACGACGACGATCATCACCGGTGTTCTTGCGCAGTTCGATGAACTCTTCGATGTCCATGTGCCAGGTTTCCAGGTAGGCACACACAGCGCCTTTGCGCTTGCCACCCTGGTTAACGGCTACGGCGGTGTCGTTCACTACTTTCAGGAACGGAACCACGCCTTGCGACTTGCCGTTGGTGCCTTTGATGTACGAACCCAGGGCACGCACAGGGGTCCAGTCGTTGCCCAGGCCGCCAGCGAATTTCGACAGCATGGCGTTGTCGTGGATCGCGTGGTAGATGCCCGACAGGTCGTCCGGAACGGTGGTCAGGTAGCAGCTCGACAGCTGTGGACGCAGGGTACCGGCGTTGAACAGAGTCGGGGTCGAAGCCATGTAGTCGAATGAGGACAGCAGGTTGTAGAACTCGATCGCACGGTCTTCTTTCTGCTTCTCTTCGATCGCCAGGCCCATGGCCACGCGCATGAAGAAGATCTGCGGCAGTTCGAAACGCACGCCATCCTTGTGGATGAAGTAACGGTCGTACAGGGTCTGCAGGCCCAGGTAGGTGAATTGCTGATCGCGCTCGTGGTTGATCGCCTTGCCCAGTTTTTCCAGGTCGAAGGTGGCCAGCACAGGGTTCAGCAGTTCGAACTCGATACCTTTGGCGATGTAAGCCGGCAGCGCCTTGGCGTACAGATCGGCCATTTCGTGGTGAGTGGCGCTTTCGGCCACACCCAGGAAGCCCAGACCTTCGGCGCGTAGGGTGTCCATCAGCAGGCGAGCGGTGACGAACGAGTAGTTCGGCTCACGTTCAACCAGGGTACGCGCGGTCATCACCAGTGCGGTGTTGACGTCGTTCAGGGCCACGCCGTCGTACAGGTTTTTCAGGGTTTCGCGCTGGATCAGATCGCCATCGACTTCAGCCAGGCCTTCGCAGGCTTCGGTGACGATGGTGTTCAGGCGGCCCATGTCCAGCGGCGCGAGGCTGCCGTCGGCGCGGGTGATGCGGATCGACGGGTGTGCGTTGACAGCCGCTTCTACCGGAGCGTGGGCAGCGCGTTCTTTCGAGCGGCCGTCACGGTAGATCACGTAGTCACGAGCGACTTTCTGCTCGCCGGCACGCATCAGGGCCAGTTCGACCTGGTCCTGGATTTCTTCGATGTGGATGGTGCCGCCCGACGGCATGCGACGCTTGAAGGTCGCGGTGACCTGTTCGGTCAGGCGCGCAACGGTGTCGTGGATTCGCGACGAAGCGGCAGCGGTGCCGCCCTCAACTGCGAGAAACGCTTTGGTGATAGCGACGGTGATCTTGTCATCGGTGTAAGGAACGACAGTGCCATTACGCTTGATCACGCGCAGTTGACCAGGCGCGGTGGCGGCCAGATCCGAATTCGAATCGGCGGCCTGCGGCAAGGTGCCCTGCGGGTTCTCGCGAGTTGTGTCGGTTTGCATGGGGGGTGATCTCCACATTCTCTATGTTTGTTTGGGCACCATCATGGTGCTCACCGTTCTGGTCCGAAGCACTACAACCGACGGGCGTCGGGCATAACAACTTCGGATCAGTAGGAAAAAGGCTAATGACGCCGCATCCTTGCCGAAGTTTTTGGCTGCGAGCCAGGGCTCGAGCCGGATTCCTTCCCGGGTGACAGTAATGACTGCAACACCCGTACCGTTCCGGTCGTTTCCGACCTGAAAAACGGCGCCATCCGCAAGTGCGGTTTGGGCTTTGAAAAACTTGCTTGGTTCAACCGGAAACTGGCAATAAAGCGCTTGAGTTTCAGGTCCGAAATGTGGTTGGTCGCCTGAGCGGAAAACCCTATATGTAGGGTCTCTCCTCGCGCCGTGCTACAAGATAATGCGTTTCGAGAGGGCTTGCAACGTACTAGCTGTGGATAAACCTGTGCGTAAATTGTGTAAGAAACCAGGAATTCCCGTGTAGGCCGCGAACCTGCTGAGCTAGACCGTTTGTCACTGTTTTTCACCCGGGAAAAACGCCTCAGCGGAATTTTAAGGGCGCGAACCCTACCACAAAAAACCGCCGTGTCCGAACGCATTTGGCGACTTGTGTTCTGGCTGTACGCCGTTTATACAATCGAGCGGTGCTTACCCATTCTTATCCTCCTGAAAGATGACAAAAAGACCGGAGAAATGTGGGAGCGGGCTTGCTCGCGAAAGCGGTGGGTCAGGCAATGTTCATGTTGACCATGCCGCCGTCTTCGCGAGCAAGCCCGCTCCCACAGGGGAATCGAGTCAGGCCGAGCATTCTTCCTTATTAATAAAAACAGCAAGCAGAGGTCACCGGTGGAGCAAGAAGCCTGGCAGGTATTGATAGTCGAGGACGACCAGCGTCTGGCCGAACTCACCCGCGAATACCTGCAAGCCAATGGATTGCGCGTGGAGATCGAAGGCAACGGCGCGCTGGCGGCGGCGCGGATCATCAAGGAGCAGCCGGATCTGGTGATCCTCGACCTGATGCTGCCCGGTGAAGACGGCCTGAGCATTTGCCGCAAGGTGCGCGACCGTTACGACGGGCCGATCCTGATGCTCACCGCGCGCACCGACGATGCCGACCAGATCCAGGGCCTCGACCTCGGCGCCGACGATTATGTGTGCAAACCAGTGCGTCCACGGCTGTTGCTGGCGCGGATCCAGGCCTTGCTGCGCCGCAGCGACACAGCCGAGCCGGTCGCGGAAAAAAGCCGTCGCCTGCAATTCGGCCCGCTGGTGGTGGACAACGCACTGCGCGAAGCCTGGCTCGGCGACAGCGGTATCGAACTGACCAGCGCCGAATTCGACTTGCTCTGGCTGCTGGTGTCGAATGCCGGGCGGATCCTCTCCCGCGAAGAGATCTTCACCGCGCTGCGCGGCATCGGCTACGACGGCCAGGACCGCTCGATCGATGTACGCATCTCGCGCATCCGCCCGAAAATCGGCGACGACCCTGACCACCCGCGCCTGATCAAGACCATCCGCAGCAAAGGCTATCTGTTCGTCCCTGAAGCCTGTGTGGATCTGGCCCTGTGAACTCGATCTTCCTGCGCATCTATGGCGGCATGTGCGCGGCGCTGATTCTGGTGGCGGTGCTCGGGGTGCTGGCGCTGCACCTGCTCAATCAGGTGCGCAGCGAGCAATACCGCGAGCGCCTGGCCCACGGCACGTTCTCGCTGATGGCCGACAACCTGCAACCGATGAATGAGACCGAGCGCCACCGGGCGTTGTTGGTCTGGGAGCGTCTGCTGGGAATTCCGCTGGCACTGAAGACGTTCTCCGAGACTGGTCTGGACTTGTCCCAGCGCACTCGGGTGCAGCGCGGCCAGGCGTTGGTGGAGCAGACCGGCCCGCATGCGGCGCGGGTCTACAAAATGGTCAGCGATAAAGAGCAACTGGTGCTCACCGGCGACGTGCAGCAGATCAGCGAGCAACTGGCGCGCGCGACTATTTATCTGCTGGCCGATGAGCTAGTGCGCTTCCCGGTGAGCGAACAGCCCAGGCGACTGGCGCAGTTAAAGGAAGAGAAGGGCTTCGGTTTTGATCTGCGACTGGTCACGGTCAACGAAGCCGACATGGATGAAGACCAGAGCCGTCGCGTGTCCGAGGGCGATACGGTGATGGCGCTGGGCAAGGGCGGGGATTCGATCCGGGTGTTTGCCGGCATGGTCGGTACGCCGTGGGTGCTGGAGATCGGACCGCTGTATCAGATGAATCCGTACCCGCCGCAATGGCTGGTGCTGATTGCGGCCCTCGGCCTGAGCCTGATCGGGCTGATCGTCTACCTGTTGGTGCGTCAGCTCGAGCGGCGTCTGCGCGGTCTCGAAGCCGCAGCCACACGCATCGCCAAGGGCAGCCTGGAAACCCGCGTGCCGGCCCGCGGTGCTGACTCGGTGGGGCGGCTGGCGGCGGCGTTCAACGGCATGGCCGAGCACTTGCAGCAGTTGCTGGCGATCCAGCGCGAGCTGGTGCGTGCGGTGTCCCACGAACTGCGCACGCCGGTGGCGCGCCTGCGTTTCGGTTTGGAGATGATCGGCTCGGCCACCACCCCGCAGGCGTTGGAAAAGTACCGTGAGGGCATGGACCACGACATCGAGGATCTCGATAAGCTGGTCGACGAAATGCTCACTTACGCGCGTCTGGAACAGGGTTCACCAGCGCTGACCTTTCAACGCATCGATCTCGATGCGCTGATCAATCAGGTGATCGAAGAACTGGCGCCGTTGCGTGCCGAGGTCACGGTGCAGCGCGGGTTGTGCCTGTCGGCAGCGGATAACGACGGCGCCTGGGTCGAGGCCGAGCCGCGCTTCCTGCATCGGGCGTTGCAGAACCTGGTGAGCAACGCGATGCGCCATGCGCGCTCGAAAGTCACGGTGAGTTATCAGGTCGGGCAGTTGCGCTGCCGGGTGGACGTTGAGGATGACGGGCCGGGTGTGCCGGAGTCGGCGTGGGAGCGCATTTTCACGCCGTTCCTGCGTCTGGATGACAGCCGCACCCGGGCGTCGGGCGGGCATGGCTTAGGGTTGTCGATTGTGCGGCGGATCATTCACTGGCATGACGGTCGGGCGCTGATCAACAAGAGCAAGAGTCTGGGTGGGGCTTGCTTCAGTCTGAGCTGGCCGAGGAATCAGGAGCGCCGCTGAGTTTTGCGTTAGCAGAAATGGCGCCTTCGCGAGCAAGCCCGCTCCCACCCTTGAAATGCAATCCCCTGTGGGAGCGGGCTTGCTCGCGAAAGCGGCGCAACAGTCGCCAAAAAATCCTCAGGCCGGAATGCTGACCAGACTCAACAACTGCCCATCCTGCACCCCAAATTGCGCCTCCAGCTCGGTGCCATGACGCCATTCGCCAGACAAGTCAGTCAGCAGACGCAACCGAATCTGACCCTGCTCCGTCCACTCCAGCACCTCGGCGTGCTCGAAATAAAAGCGCTTCTGCACAATCGGGTACAGCGCCTTGAACAGGCTCTCTTTCACCGAAAACGTCAGGGTCACGCACAACCCCAGTTGCTCCTGCGAGCCGGCGGCCATGCGCTGCAGCTCCGGCGGCGTCAGGATCTCCCCGGCCAGGCGTTCGGCGCGGTCGCTGTCGAGCAGGTTTTCCAGATCCATGCCCAAGCCGCGCCAGTGCTGTTTATTGGCGACAATCGCCGCTGCACGCCCGGTGCTGTGGGTGATCGAGCCGCAAATGTGCGCCGGCCACACCGGCGCACGGTCTTCGCCAATCGGCGGAATCACGCTTGAGCCTTCCAGTTGCTGCAGCGCGGCCCGGGCGCAAATCCGCCCGGCGAGAAACTCGGCCTGACGCTTGGCAACAGAACGCTGAATGCTCGGCGGCGGCTCGATGGCGCTGCGCTGGAAGTCATCGCCCAGCAGTTGCTTCGGGTCGAAACGGGTGCTGAGCAGTACGGTCTCGGGCAACACGTTTGGCAACGGCCAATGGGCGTCGAGCGGGGTGCAGCAGGCGGGGAGGGGCAGGCTGGAATTCATGGCGGGCATTTTGCCGGTTGAAGCCACGACTGGGTAGAGGCTGCACACTTTTGTGGCGAGGGAGCTTGCTCCCGCTGGGGGCAAAGCCCCCCCAAAATCTGTGGACGAGGTCTGTCAGGTAAACCGCGTCGGCAGGTTTTTGCGACGGCTTCGCCGCCGAGCGGGAGCAAGCTCCCTCGCCACAGGGGCAATCGTCAGCCAAAGATTTTCTGGAAGAACGCCTTCATGTCCGCCCAGGATTTTTCATCGGCCGCCTTGTTGTAACCGATATCCGGACCGCCGTGATCACCATGGCTCAAACGATCGGCATCCGGATTGGTGAAGCCGTGCCTGGCGCCATCGAGGCTGACGAATGTGTAGTCGGCACCGGCCTTGTCCATTTCACTCTTGAACGCGGTGACGTTGTCGGCGGTGACCATGCTGTCCAGCGCGCCATGCTCGACCAGAATTTTCGCCTTCACACTGCCGGGCGTCGCCGGGGTGGTGGTCGCCAGTGCACCGTGGAAACTCACCACGCCCGCCAGTGGCTCACCCTGACGCGCGGCGTTGAGCACCACGCCACCGCCGAAGCAGTAACCGATGGCGGCGATTTTATTGACGTCGGTCTGCGGCTGCTTTTTCAGCAGGTTCAGCCCGGCCTCGAAGCGCTTGCTGGAGGCCGCGGCATCCTTGGTCGCGGCTTGCATGAACGCCATCGCATCCTTGGGATGTTCGGTGTTCTTGCCTTCGCCATACATGTCGATCGCCAGCGCGCTGTAGCCCAGTTCGGCGAGATCGCGGGCGCGACGCTTGGCGTAATCGTTCAGCCCCCACCATTCGTGCACCACCACCACGCCCGGGCGTTTGCCCTTGATCGCGTCGTCGTAGGCGTAGTAGCCGATCAGCCTGGTGCCGTCGGCGCTCTGGTAGGGAATCTCCTGAGTCTTGATCGCGGCGTTGGCCAGGCTGCTGGCAGCGAGCAAGGCGAGGGCGAGGAACAGGCGCATGGTCGGTCTCCTTATCGAAAGTGGTCAGGACAGCCTAGTCGATTTGATTCAGCGCAGGTTCAGAGAGTGTTCAGGGGCGGTACAGGGGCCGGTCAGTAACCTTGCGCCATACCCAAACAGCAATGTGAAAGAGGAAACGCGATGAATCATCTAAACAAACTGCTGCTGGCTTTTACCTTGTTGGGCTCAAGCATTGCGGCACACGCCGATGACACCAGCAACTTTGCCGGCCTGACGTTCGGCCAGAGCAGTGACAAGGTCAAAAAGTCCCACGCGCTGAACGACAACCTTGGCCACCCGGACGCCAGCGGCGCAATCGACGGCAACAACACTTACGGCGTGCGCCTCGGCCAGCAAAACTCGCAAGGTCGTTACTACGCGACTTACGACAACGTGTCCGGTTCGCACAATGGCATTAAACTGCGCCAGGAAAACCTGCTGGGCAGCTACGATCTGTTCTATCCAGTGGGCGGCAGCACCAAACTGTTCGGCGGTGCAACGGCCGGTTTGACCAAGCTGACTCAGGACTCGCCAGGCTACAGCCGTGACAGCGACATCGGTTACGCCGTCGGTGGCCAGTTCGGTGTACTGCAACAGGTGGCGCAGAATGTTTCGGTGGAACTCGGTTACCGTTACCTGATGAGCAACGCCAGCACTGAAATGAAAGAGAGCGGTGGCAGCAAACAAGGCTCGCTGGACTTGACCAGCAGCGCCCAGACTTATCTGTCGGCGAACTACGCTTTCTAAAGCGTTGCCGCCAGATCCAGAGTGGGAGCGGGCTTGCTCGCGAAGGCGATGTGTCAGTTGACATCCGGGTTGACTGATCCACCGCTTTCGCGAGCAAGCCCGCTCCCACAGCTGCGTTGTTGGAGTTTTTGATTTACCCGGGAGAGCGTTATGAAACTGTTGGTCGTCGAAGATGAAGCGCTGTTGCGCCATCACCTGCAAACCCGCCTGACGGAGAGCGGTCACGTGGTCGAGTCCGTGGCCAATGCCGAAGAGGCGCTGTACCAGACCGGACAGTTCAACTTCGATCTGGCGGTGATCGACCTCGGCCTGCCGGGCATGGGCGGTCTGGACCTGATCCGGCAGTTGCGCTCGAGCGGCAAGACCTTTCCGATCCTGATCCTCACCGCGCGCGGCAACTGGCAGGACAAGGTCGAAGGCCTGGCCGCAGGGGCCGACGACTACGTGGTCAAGCCGTTCCAGTTCGAGGAACTCGACGCGCGCCTGAATGCCTTGCTGCGCCGCTCCAGTGGCTTCACCCAGTCGACCATCGTCGCCGGGCCGCTGTTGCTGGACCTCAATCGCAAGCAGGCGTCTTTGGATGAACAGCCGCTGGCGCTGACCGCCTATGAATACCGCATCCTCGAATACCTGATGCGCCACCACCAGCAAGTGGTGCCCAAGGATCGCCTGATGGAACAACTCTATCCGGATGACGACGAGCGTGATCCGAACGTCATCGAAGTGCTGGTCGGCCGCCTGCGCCGCAAGCTCGAAGGCCCGGGCGGGTTCAAACCGATCGACACCGTGCGTGGTCTCGGTTATCTGTTCAATGAGCGCTGCACTTGATCCGTTCCCTTCGCGTTCGTTTGATGCTTGCCGCCACCACGTTGGCGGTGTTGTTCATGCTCGCCTTGCTGCCGGCGATGCAGGGTGCGTTCAGCCTCGCGTTGCAGGATTCGATCGAGCAACGCCTGGCCTCGGATGTCACCACACTGATCTCCGCCGCACGGGTGGAGAATGGTCATTTGGTGATGCCCTCGCAGTTGCCGGATGAGCGCTTCAACCTCACCGACTTCCGCTTGCTCGGCTATATCTACGACCGCGACGGCAAGTTGGTCTGGCGATCGAAAGCCACTCAGGAAGAGCAGATCAATTACAAACCGCGTTACGACGGCCTAGGCAACGAGTTCGCGCGGATCCGTGAAGCCAGCGGCCAGGAGTTCTTCGTCTACGACGTCGAAGTCAAACTGCTCGGCGGTAAAAGTGCCGCGTTCAGTATCGTCGCCCTGCAACCGGTGCGCGAATACGAAAATACCCTCGAAGGCCTGCGCGAAAATCTTTATCTGGGCTTCGGCGCCGCTTTGCTGGTGCTGCTGGCGCTGTTGTGGATCGGCTTGACCTGGGGTCTCAAGGCGCTGCGCCGGCTGAGTCAGGAGCTCGACGAAATCGAAAGCGGCACCCGCGAAAGTCTCACCGAACAGCACCCGCGCGAACTGCTGCGCCTGACCGGCTCGCTCAACCGTTTGCTGCACAGCGAACGCCAGCAGCGCAGCCGTTACCGGGATTCTCTCGATGATCTGGCGCACAGCCTGAAAACCCCGTTGGCGGTACTGCAAGGGGTCAGTGAGGACATGGCGCAACGCCCGGAAGATCGCGATCAGGCCTGGGTGCTGCAAACCCAGATCGAACGCATGAGTCAGCAGATCAGCTATCAACTGCAACGGGCCAGCCTGCGCAAAAGCGGTCTGGTGCGCCATCAGGTGCGGCTGCAACCGGTGCTCCAGAGCCTGTGCGACACGCTGGACAAGGTTTACCGCGACAAACACGTTCGAGTGGCCTTCGATCTGCCGGAACAATGCTATGTGCCGATCGAGCAGGGCGCGCTGCTGGAGATGATGGGCAACCTGCTGGAAAACGCCTATCGCCTGTGCCTGGGCGAAGTGCGCATCAGCGTGCGCGAGACCCTCGCGGGTATCGAGCTGTGCATCGAAGACGACGGTCCGGGCGTGCCACCGAATCAGCGCGCGCGGATTCTCGAGCGCGGTGAGCGTCTGGATCGTCAGCATCCGGGGCAGGGTATCGGCCTGGCGGTGGTCAAGGACATCATCGAGAGCTACAACGCCAAGCTGATGCTCGGGGACTCGCCGATGGGCGGGGCGGCGTTCAGGATTCAGTTTCCTGCGGTTTAGGTGTTGGCTGTTCTGACGTCATCGCGAGCAGGCTCACTCCTACAAGGGGAATGCATTTCAAATGTAGGAGTGAGCCTGCTCGCGATGGCGCCAGTCAGTTCACCGCAGGTCTTACTGCTCCTGCGCCCGATACGCCCCCGGTGTCAGCCCGGTCCATTTCTTGAACGCCCGGTGAAACGCCGACGGTTCGGAAAACCCCAGTTGCTCGGCAATCTGCTGCAACGACAGATCCGCCCGTCCCAGGTGATAAATCGCGATGTCGCGGCGCAACTGATCCTTCAATTCCTGAAAACTGGTGCCTTCTTCGCGCAAATGCCGACGCAGGGTTTGTGGGCTGATGTGCAGGTGCGCGGCCACCGCTTCCAGGTCCGGCCAGTGCGCGCTGTCGCGGCTGAGCAAGCGGCGCAGGCGGCTGCTGAGGCTGTCGCCGTCGTCCGGCCGTGACAGCAGGTCGGCGGGCGAGCGTTCGAGAAAGTGCTTGAGGGTGCGTTCGTCCTGCAACAGCGGCATCGACAGATAGCGGCTGTGAAACAGCAGGCTGCTCTGCTCGGCGCAAAACACCAGCGGGCAGGGGAACAGCAGGTCGTATTCGGCACCGTGCGCCGGTTTCGAGTAACTGAAGGTGGCCTGCTCCAGACGAATCCGCTGGCCGATCAGCCAACTGCCGAGACGATGCCAGATCACCAGCAAGCTCTCGCTGAGAAAGTGATCCGGGTCCCATAACTGCGAGTCATCAAGGCTCAGGCGCACCCATTCATCTTCGCGACTCAGGCTCAGGCGCGGGGCTTCGGGGAATAGGCTATAAAACAATAAACCGCGTTGCAGCGCCTTCTCCAGATTGCGGCAGTGGATCAGCGCGTGGCACATCATCGCGAAACTGCCGGGTTTGCTCGGCGCGTTGCCAAAGCCCAGGTATTCGTCATCCAGCGCCAGCCACAGACTCTGGATCAGTTGGGTGAATTGCTCCGGGGCGATGCGCGCCCGTGGCTCATCGAGCAACTCCGGGCTGATTCCCAGTTGCTGCAGCAGCGGCGCATAGTCGAACCCCGAACGGCGTGCGCCGCCGAGGGCGGCACGGGCGAAATGACTGGCGATGGTACGTTCGCGCATAAGCGGCAGATCCTTCCTCAGGCGCCGGATGGTAGCCGGGGCATGCGCAAGGCAACAAGGCGGATTTCCGCCAAATTGTAGGACGAGATCCGCCGAGTTGGCGGAAATCCGCCACACTGGCGTCACCGGGCAGTGACAAAAAATACTGCGCATTCCCTGATATCAAAAGGCTTGCAGCCATTTGCACCAAAGTGGCACGGCGTTTGCGATAAGAGCGATAGAAGCGTGCGTTTATCCACCAGGAAAAGCGCCGTTCCAACAACAAATCCCTCCAGTGCAGGAGGGTTCGCAATTTAAGGTTTTGCGGACAACAGATGGATGTTGCCCCGTGGGACTCTTGAGGAAATTTGCAATGACGACTCGTCAGCCACTCTACAAATCCCTGTACTTCCAGGTGATCGTTGCCATCGCCATCGGCATCCTGCTCGGTCACTTCTACCCACAGACCGGTGTGGCCCTCAAGCCACTGGGTGACGGGTTCATCAAACTGATCAAAATGGTCATCGCCCCGATCATTTTCTGTACCGTTGTCAGCGGTATCGCCGGCATGCAGAACATGAAATCGGTGGGCAAGACTGGCGGCTACGCGCTGCTGTACTTCGAAATCGTTTCCACCATTGCCCTGCTGATCGGTCTGATCGTGGTCAACGTTGTGCAACCGGGCGCCGGCATGCACATCGACGTCACCACCCTGGACGCCTCGAAAATCGCCACGTATGTGACGGCCAGTAAAGACCAGAGCATTGTCGGTTTCCTTCTCAATGTAATTCCGAACACCATCGTCGGCGCGTTCGCCACCGGTGACATCCTGCAAGTGCTGATGTTCTCGGTGATCTTCGGCTACGCCCTGCATCGCCTGGGTTCGTACGGTCGTCCGCTGCTGGACATGATCGATCGCTTCGCCCACGTGATGTTCAACATCATCAACATGATCATGAAACTGGCGCCGCTGGGTGCTTTCGGCGCGATGGCCTTCACCATCGGTGCCTACGGCGTTGGCTCGCTGGTGCAACTGGGCCAGTTGATGATCTGCTTCTACATCACCTGCGTGCTGTTCGTGGTGGTGGTGCTGGGTGCGATCTGCCGTGCTCACGGTTTCAGCGTGTTTAAACTGGTGCGTTACATCCGTGAAGAGCTGTTGATCGTACTGGGCACGTCCTCGTCGGAATCGGCACTGCCACGCATGCTGATCAAGATGGAGCGTCTGGGCGCGAAGAAATCCGTTGTGGGTCTGGTGATCCCGACCGGTTACTCGTTCAACCTTGACGGTACTTCGATCTACCTGACCATGGCGGCTGTGTTTATCGCTCAGGCGACCGACACCCACATGGACATCACTCACCAGATCACGCTGCTGCTGGTGCTGCTGCTGTCCTCCAAGGGCGCGGCCGGCGTCACTGGTTCGGGCTTCATCGTGCTGGCGGCCACCCTGTCGGCCGTAGGTCACCTGCCGGTGGCCGGTCTGGCGCTGATCCTCGGTATCGATCGCTTCATGTCCGAAGCCCGCGCCCTGACCAACCTGGTCGGCAACGCCGTCGCGACCATCGTGGTTGCCAAGTGGGTGAAAGAGCTGGACACCGACGTGCTGCAATCCGAGCTGGCTTCTGGCGGTCGCGGTATCTCCGATGAGCGTGAAGAAGATGACCTGGGTGTGGCTGAAGGCCCAACCCCGAGCAATGTGAAGTAACTGCAATTTGGTAATACCTTGTGGCGAGGGAGCTTGCTCCCGCTGGACTGCGCAGCAGGCCCTTCTTTGAAGAGGGGGCCGCTTCGCGACCCAGCGGGAGCAAGCTCCCTCGCCACAGGTGCTCTGAAAAACCTGCTTCGGCAGGTTTTTTATTGCCGGCGATTTGAGCTTTACGGTCACTGCCGCTGATGTATCCGGTGATTGCCGTGCGCGGCATCGCTGCCTAGGCTGAGTGCATCGCCCAAGGAGATCGCCCATGTCCGCACCGCTGGCCTCACTGAAGATTCTCGATTTCTCTACCTTGTTGCCAGGGCCGTTCGCCTCGCTGCTGCTGGCGGACATGGGCGCCGAAGTGCTACGTATCGAATCGCCAACGCGCATGGACCTGCTGCGGGTGTTGCCGCCGCACGATCAAGGTGTGTCGGCCAGCCACGCTTACCTCAATCGCAACAAGCGCAGTCTGGCACTGGATCTCAAACAGCCGGAAGCGCTGGAGGTGGTCAGGCAGTTGCTGGGCGACTACGACATCGTTCTGGAACAGTTTCGCCCCGGTGTGATGGAGCGTCTGGGCCTGGGGTACGAGGCGCTGAAGGCGATCAATCCGAAGCTGATTTACGTGTCGATCACCGGCTACGGCCAGACTGGGCCTTACAAGGATCGCGCCGGGCATGACATCAACTATCTGGCACTGGCCGGGCTCTCCAGCTATACCGGTCGCGCCGACAGCGGGCCGTTGCCGCTGGGCATGCAGGTGGCGGATGTGGCGGGCGGATCGTTGCACGGGGTGATCGGCCTGCTGGCGGCGGTCATCGCCCGGCAGCAGACCGGGCAGGGCACGCATCTGGACGTGAGCATGACCGATTGCGCCTTCAGCCTGAACGCCATGGCTGGCGCCGGGTATCTGGCCTGTGGCGAGGAACCGCATTGGGAAGAGCAGATGCTCAATGGCGGCAGCTTTTATGACTACTACCGTTCGCGCGACGGGCGCTGGTTGTCGGTGGGCAGTCTGGAGCCGGGGTTCATGCAGCAACTGTGTCAGGTGTTGGGCCGGTCGGAGTTGGCGGCGCAGGGCTTGTCACCCAGGCCTGAACAGCAGCGCGCCTTGAAGGAAGCGCTGAAAATCGAGTTCGAGAAGCATGATTTCACCGAGCTGTGCGAGCTGTTCGCCGGGGTCGATGCCTGTGTCGAACCGGTCTTGAACCTGAGCGAGGCGGTGCAGCATCCGCAGTTGCAGGCGCGCGGGCTGGTGACCCAGGTGCCGCGCGACGACGGTTCCAGTCAGGCGCAGATTGCCTGTCCGCTGAAGTTTTCCGAGGCGCTGCCGGCGCCGCGACATGTAGGGGCGGGGTTGGGGCAGCATACGGAGCAGGTGTTGGGGGAGTTGGGGTTTGATGCTGAGCGGATTGCTCAATTGCGTGCGGCCAAGGTGATTCTTTAGTGCCTGTACCGGCCTCTTCGCGAGCAGGCTCACTCCTACAATTGAAATGCGTTTCACCTGTAGGAGTGAGCCTGCTCGCGATGGGGCCAGTGGAGGCAACACAAAAACCGGCTATTCCACCCGCATCTCACCACTGAACACCAAAGTATTGCGGCAGCGCCGGCACAAGTACCGTCGCCCTTGGCGCACCAGGCTATGACGCTGCGCCGAAAACGGAAAATCACTGTCGGCGCACGGGCATTTGTAGATATAGCGGGTCACGCTGCGGCGTTTGACGGCATAGGTGTGGCAACGATCCGGCGGCAGCTCGTAAACCCCGCGCATGATCAGTTGCCACTCCTCGCCATGCGGCTGGATGCGGTCGCCGAACAGTTGATGGGCGATCAGGTGCGCGACTTCGTGGGCCACGGTCTGCTTGAGGAAGTGTTCGGTGTTTTCCCGGTACAGCTGCGGGTTGAAGCGCAGCAGGTTCTCGTGCAGATGCGCGACACCGGCTTTTTGCCCGCGCAGCTTGAGGCTGACGACCGGGCGTTGGAAATGACGTTTGAAAAAGGCTTCAGCGAGTTGGTAACAGTCTTCGACGCGGGTATTGAGTTGCTCGGGCATGCTTGATGGATCTCCAGAGGCGTCGAGTATGCCGCAACGTTCCTGACTTGCGAATCGCTGACCTGCCGAATGGTCATCCGCCAAACGAGAAGGCCGCCTTGCGGCGGCCTGTATTGGCAGATCTTGTTTTTCTCGGGGGTGAAACATGTCAGTTGGTATACACCGGCCCCACGCCGAGGCCCCAGACAATCACGGTGAACGCCATGATGGCCACCAGCACCACCAGACCCACCGCCAGCACCGAGCTGGAAAACAGGAAGCCTTCGTCCGACGGAATGTTCATGAACGTCGGCAGCCCGACATACAGCAGGTACACCGTGTAACAGATGGCCGCCGTGCCGACGATCATCCCCAGCCACATGTGCGGATACAGCGCCGCCAGCCCGCCGACGAACAACGGTGTCGCGGTGTAGGTGGCGAATGCCACACAACGGGCCAGACTCGGGTTGGCGTCATAAGTGCGGGCCATCCAGTGCACGAAGGCGCCCATCACCGCGACCCCGCCGAGCATCGCCAGGTACGACATGATGGTCATCCACAGTGCGCTTTCAAAGGTCAGCATCACCGGTGCGCGGTTGCCGATCACCCAGCCGACTTGCGTGGTGCCGATAAACGCCGAAACGGCCGGAATCGCCGCCAGAATCAGCGTGTGCGTCAGGTACATGTGGCTGATGCTTTCCTCTTGGTCGCCACGGATTTCCTTCCATTCCTGATCGGGGTGGGTAAAAAGTCCCACTACGTGATGGATCATGCCAGTCACTCCTCTTGTTATTGCCATCGCCCCCCAGCGGAGCGCCTACGGGCCAAGGTGGCCGAGCAAATTCAGGTCTTCAGATGTGTGCGACCTTATGTCGCAGTATAGAAAGGACTTAACCGCACAGGGACTGGGGGCTTAGAGCAAATTGCGCTGTAAACACGGGGCGTAATCGCGGCAGGGTCTTGCGCATTTGAGGCCGGATCATCTCTGTGGCGAGGGAGCTTGCTCCCGCTCGGCTGCGCAGCAGTCGCCAATCCCTGCGGTTCGGTGCGTCAGGAAAATAGCGGCTGCAGGTTTGGGGGCGCTTCACACCCCAGCGGGAGCAAGCTCCCTCGCCACAGTGGATCGGTTGAAAGGGACAGACCCACGGCCCTTCGCGCTCCCCGGGTTTTTGCGTAAAATGCCCGCCTTTCGTCACACCTCACGGATTTCGCGTCATGGGCACTCTTACGGTCAACCAGAACAAACTGCAAAAGCGCCTGCGCCGCCTGGCCGGCGAAGCGGTCGCCGATTTCAACATGATCGAAGACGGCGACAAGGTCATGGTCTGCCTGTCCGGGGGCAAGGACAGCTACACCATGCTCGACGTGCTGCTGCACCTGCAGAAGGTTGCACCGATCAAGTTCGAGATCGTCGCGGTGAACATGGATCAGAAGCAGCCGGGCTTCCCCGAGCACGTATTGCCGGCCTACCTGAAAGAACTGGGCGTCGAGTACCACATCGTCGAGAAGGACACCTATTCGGTGGTCAAGGAGCTGGTGCCGGAAGGCAAGACCACTTGCTCGCTGTGCTCACGCCTGCGTCGCGGCACGCTGTACACCTTTGCCGACGAAATCGGCGCGACCAAAATGGCTCTCGGTCACCACCGTGACGACATCGTCGAGACGTTCTTCCTCAACATGTTCTTCAACGGCACCCTCAAGGCGATGCCGCCAAAGCTGCGCGCCGACGACGGGCGCAACGTGGTGATCCGTCCGCTGGCCTACTGCAACGAGAAAGACATCCAGGCCTACTCGGACTTCAAGGAGTTCCCGATCATCCCGTGCAACCTCTGCGGTTCGCAGGAAAACCTGCAGCGTCAGGTGGTCAAGGAAATGCTTCAGGACTGGGAGCGCAAGACTCCAGGTCGAACTGAAAGCATCTTCCGCAGTCTGCAGAACGTGGTGCCGTCGCAACTGGCCGACCGCAACCTGTTCGACTTCACCAGCCTGAAGATCGACGAGACCGCGGCTTCGCGCTTCGTTAACGTCGTCAATCTGTAAACACTGTCCCTGTGGGAGCGGGCTTGCTCGCGAAGGCGGTGTATCAGTCGATACATGAATCGACTGACACTCAGTCTTCGCGAGCAAGCCCGCTCCCACATTGGTTTTTCGTTTCATTCAATAGGAGAGGGCATGCGCGATTACAAGTGGCTGCACGAATACTGTCTGAACCGCTTCGGTTCGGCGGCTGAACTGGAAGCCCATCTGCCCGTTCCTAAGACTCCCGCACAACT
Source organism: Pseudomonas sp. GW823-FHT01D03 (assembly GCF_058798255.1). Classification (NCBI taxonomy): domain Bacteria; kingdom Pseudomonadati; phylum Pseudomonadota; class Gammaproteobacteria; order Pseudomonadales; family Pseudomonadaceae; genus Pseudomonas; species Pseudomonas sp. GW823-FHT01D03. Next base: position 4,518,546 of record NZ_JBXAKK010000001.1, on the reverse strand, counting down.
GCGCAAGATCAGCGACGATCGTTACCTCTCGACCATGGCCCTGCGCGTGTTTCGCGCTGGTCTCAAGCACAGCCTGGTGGACGCCAAGTGGCCGGCCTTCGAAGAAGTGTTCTTCAAGTTCGACCCGGAAAAAGTCGTGCTGATGAGCGCCGAACACCTCGAACGCCTGATGCAGGACGCGCGGATCATCCGCCACCTGGGCAAGCTCAAGAGCGTGCCGCGCAATGCGCAGTTCATCCTCGATGTGGAAAAGGACAAGGGCAGTTTCGGCGCGCTGATCGCCGACTGGCCAGTGACCGATATCGTCGGTCTGTGGACCTACCTGAAAAAGCATGGGAGTCAGTTGGGCGGGCTGTCGGCGCCGCGCTTCCTGCGCATGGTCGGCAAGGACACCTTCGTGCCGAGCTATGACGTGGTCGCCGCGCTGAATGCGCAGAAGATCGTCGACAAGGTGCCGACCAGTCTGCGCGATCTGGCGATTGTGCAGAATGCGTTCAACCAGTGGCATGAGCAAAGTGGCGGGCGGCCGATGAGCCAGATTTCGATGATGCTGGCGTACACCGTCAATCATTAAGACCGCAGCGCTCCATTCGCGAGCAAGCCCGCTCCCACAGGATTCTTGTTGAAACACAATTCTGTGATCGACACAAAAACTGTGGGAGCGAGCTTGCTCGCGAAGGCGTCAGCTCAGGCGACGGAAATCTCGCCTTCGCCCGCCAGCTTACGATTCAACTGATACCGCCACCGCACATACAGCAGCGCCGAGCAGAACAGCGCCAGGCTCGCGGCCATCTCCAGCACGCCAAACAGTTGCCGGTTCGGGTCATACGCTGCCAGTGCGCCCTTGATGAAATACAGATTCACCACAAAGCACATCCACGAGTGCGCACGCGCGTTGCCCATCAGCATCCCCGGCGCGAGGATCAGCCACGGGATCAGCTCGACCAGCAGGATCACCCACGGTCGGGCGCCGTGCAGGTCGGCGAACAGCAGGTAGTAAGCGGCGAGCAGCCCGGCGAGGCCGAAGAAGCACAACAGGCTGATGACCCGCATCGCCTTGACGCGGGGTTCGAGCCACTCGACGGAGGGCAGGACTTTCGGCTTCTTCGCCACCCTCAGCCCTCCAGTTTTTGCGCAGTCATGGCCAGGCGTGCGCCGAGTGCGCGACACAGTGCCATCTCGTGCTGATCGAGACCTTTCTTGCCATCGGCCCCGGCGTGATGACTGGCGCCATACGGCGTGCCGCCGCCCTGGGTTTCCAGCAGTGCCGACTCGCTGTACGGCAGGCCGGTGATCAGCATGCCGTGGTGCAACAGCGGCAGCATCATCGACAGCAGGGTGGTTTCCTGACCGCCGTGCAGGCTGGCAGTGGAGGTGAACACGCCGGCCGGTTTGCCGACCAGCGCGCCGGTCAGCCACAGGTTGCTGGTGCCGTCTAGGAAATACTTGAGCGGCGCGGCCATGTTGCCGAAACGCGTCGGGCTGCCAAGGGCGAGGCCGGCGCAGTTCTTCAGGTCATCGAGGGTAGCGTAGAGCGCGCCTTCTTCCGGGATGTCCGGGGCCACTGCTTCACACTCGGTGGAGATTGCCGGCACGGTACGCAGGCGCGCTTCGAGGCCGGCCTGTTCGACGCCGCGGGCAATCTGCCGGGCCATCTCGTTGGTCGAACCATTGCGGCTGTAATACAGAACCAGAATGTACGGCGCGCTCACGGCAGCAACTCCAGAATCTGCTCCGGCGGGCGGCCGATAACGGCTTTGTCGCCGACTTCAAGAATTGGCCGTTCCATCAGTTTTGGATGCTGGGCGATGGCGTCGATCAATTGCGCGTCGCTGAGGCTTTCGTCAGCCAGCTGAAGCATTTTGTATTCATCTTCTCCGGTACGCAGCAGTTGCCGTGGAGTGATGCCGAGCTTGCCGAGCAGTGCCTTGATTTGTACCGCATTCAGCGGCGTTTCGAGGTAACGCACCACGTTCGGGGTCAGGCCGCGGGCCTCAAGAAGTTCCAGCGCGCCGCGGGATTTCGAGCAGCGCGGATTGTGATAAAGCGTCAGATCGGTCATGGCGGGTCGCTTCTGGCGTAAAGTGGCGGCTATTCTAACTGTGCAGCGCGCAATCCAGAACCTTCAGAGGCGATGGGTCGCAGGCGCCTTCAATTTTTGACCAGGGAACATGACATGACACGGCGATTGGCAGCGGCATTGACGATAATCGGGGCGTTGATGCTGGGGGGCTGCGGCAACGACTACGGCATTGACCAGAATGGTCAGAAGGTCGCGTCCGAGCGTCTGGACAAACAATGGGTAGTCATCAATTACTGGGCCGAATGGTGTGGCCCGTGCCGCACGGAAATTCCTGAGCTCAATCATTTGGCTGACGAACTCAAGAGCAAGAACATCGGCGTGTTCGGGGTCAACTTCGACAACGTCCAGGGTGAAGACCTGAAGAGCGCCAGCGAGAAGCTGGGCATCAAGTTCACCGTGCTGGCGCAGGATCCGGCGGATCTGTTCGACCTGCCGCGCAGTGAGGCCTTGCCGGTGACTTACATCATCGACAACAAGGGCAAGGTGCGTGAGCAGTTGATGGGCGAGCAGACGGCGGCGGGGGTGATGGCCAAGCTTGAGGCGTTGAAGGCGACAAAGTGAGTTGAATGGGCTTTTGTGGCGAGGGAGCTTGCTCCCGCTGGGGTGCGAAGCGGCCCCAAACCCTGCTGACTCGTGTCTGCGGCAATGCGCGGTTAACGGTTGTGCGACTGCTGCGCAGCCGAGCGGGAGCAAGCTCCCTCGCCACAGTAACTGGCGTTCAGAAAAAAGATCGCAGCCTGCGGCAGCTCCTACAAGGTCATGTGTACACCTGTAGGAGATGCCGCAGGCTGCGATCTTTTTTGCGGCTGAACGATCAGCCCTCTTCCAGCCACCAGCGCAACGGCTTGCCTTGCGCCGGCCAGAAGCGCATCTGCTCGATCGGCGAGATGTCCCAGCGTTCCACGCCTTGCAGCGCCTGCAGGAAGCGTTGTTCCTGCTCCATCAGCGCCGGCGCGCAGAGTTTGCGGGTCTTGCCGATCGGGCCGAAGCTCAGCTTGTCACCGTTGAGGGTGTACGGCGCGAACCAGTGGTTGCAGCCGCCATTGCCGTACGCGCGGCCATCGTCACCGAGGGTCACGGTCAGATGGCTGTAATCCATCAATGGCCGCTCGCCGATCCACTCCAGAATGTAGCTGCGGTTCTGCTGCAATTGCACAGGCTCTGCGGCGCAGCCCACCAGAGCGGCACCGACCAGCAGCGGTAGGGCAAGGCGTTTCATCACGCAGGCTCCTGGCATTTCGGGCACAGGTGCTTGTCGCCGACGGTTTTCCAGCCCAGCTCGGCGATGCGCGCCGTGGCAGCCGGTTTCTCGGCGGTCTTGCCCAGCTTGGCGTCCACGGCGAACTCGAAGTTCAGCTCTTTGGCGCAGCTGTCGCAGTTGACCTGCCAGGTGTGGATCGCCAGTTCGCCGAATACCGGGCCGGTGGTCATCGCGGTCCATTGGCCCGGCGGATTGATCAGGTGGCGCACGGTGTCGACGGTCAGGCGCATGGACAAGTCCTTGCTGCCTTTGAGGGTGACCAACAGGACGTCACCGTTGCGGATCGAGCCACCGTTGCCGGTGACCTGATAGCGTCCCGGTACGAGGGCGCGGCATTCGGTGAGGGTGTGTTGCGGGTTCATCAGGGTGTAGCGGAAATCGTGTTCGACCATGGGTCCTCCAAATCTGCGCGACATGCTAGCACGGGCTGGATTGCAGGATGGCGTACGCGTGCGACCTTCGATCCGGTTCAAATCCTCCGGCGCTCATGGCAAACTGCCGCCCTTCACTCTGAGGGAACGGAACATGGCGCTGATCGAATGTTATGAATGCAAGCGGAGCATCAGCTCGGAAGCCAAGGCGTGCATTCATTGTGGTGCTCCGATGGCGCAGCAGCACGAGCACACACCGGCGCAAGCCGCCGCCGCGACGATTTCATTTGGCAGCCTGCCGCGCAACAAATCCGTGCCCGAGGCGTTTATCCCGCCAGCAGCCCCTGAGCCCGCGCCGCGCGTTTCACCGGCGGCGGTCGGTCGTCGCCGTCGGCAACCGGAACCCGCACCTCAACTTCAGCCCAACGCCGACGGTTCGCGGCCGGTGGAAGGCTGGTTGAAGATCATGGTGTTCCTGCTGCCGATGGTCTTCGTCTGGTTTCTGCTGCGTAACGGTCATTCGATGAAGCAGCGCTTTTTCGGTTTTGGCTGGCTGGCGTTGCTGATCCTGGCCTCGTCGCTGTCGCCGAAGTAAACCGGCAAGCCTTCAACCTTCGACCTGGTTCTGCGGCGCGCCTGCGGCCCAGGTCGCGATGTTGTGCAGGGTGGTCGCGGCAATCGCGCCCAGCGCCTCATGGGTCAGAAACGCCTGATGCGCGGTGATGATCACGTTCGGGAAGGTCAGCAGCCGCGCCAGCACGTCGTCCTGCAACGGCAAATCGCTGCGATCCTCGAAAAACAGCTGCGCCTCTTCTTCATACACATCCAGTCCCAGATAGCCCAATTGACCGTCCTTCAGGGCGTCGATCAGCGCCGGTGTGTCGACCAGGCCGCCGCGTCCGGTGTTGATCAGCATCGCCCCCGGTTGCAGGTGCGCCAGTGATTCGCGGTTGATCAAGTGTTTGCTCTGGGCGTTGAGCGGGCAGTGCAGGCTGATGATCCGCGACTGCGCGAGCAGCTCCGGCAGGCTCAGGTAACGTGCGCCCAGCGCCACGACCTCAGGGTTTGGGTACGGGTCGTAGGCCAGCAATTGGCAACCGAAACCGTGCATGATTTTCGCGAACGTCGCGCCGATCTGCCCGGTGCCGACAATCCCGACCGTCTTGCCCACCAGATCGAAACCCGTCAGGCCGTGCAGGGTGAAATCACCTTCGCGGGTGCGGTTGTAGGCGCGGTGCAGGCGTCGGTTGAGTGCCAGAATCAGCGCCACGGCGTGTTCGGCCACCGCATGCGGCGAGTAGGCCGGTACCCGCACCACGGCCAGCCCGAGGCGTTTTGCCGCGAGCAGATCGACATGGTTGTAGCCCGCCGAGCGCAGGGCGATCAGTCGCGTACCGCCGGCGGCAAGGCGCTCCAGCACCGGCGCACTGAGGTCGTCATTGATGAAGGCGCAAACCACCTCATGCTGTTCGGCCAGGGCGGCGGTGTCGAGACTGAGCCGGGCCGGCTGAAAATACAGTTCCAGCCCGGCCGGGCAGGCGGCGGCGAGGAAACTGTCGCGGTCGTAGGTCTGGCTGCTGAAAACGAGCGTGCGCATGAATTCCTCCTGGAACGGGGTGGCGAGTCAGGGTTGACCCGACCTCACTTTAGCGTGGGCCAGCGAACGCGGCATTGCAGTGGATCAGGCACTGATTCGGGCTTGGGTTGCGAGGCGATTGATCGCCCGATCCAGCTCCTCCAACGCCACCACTGCTTTCGGATCGCCCTGTTTGAGCAGGGTTTCACTGCGCTGGCAGGCCGCGCGTAACTGCGGCACGCCACAATATCGGGTCGCACCGTGCAAACGATGCACGCGCTCGATCAGCGCGTTCTGATCGCGAGCTTCACTGGCGGCACGAATGGCTTCGCGGTCGGCCTCCAGCGAGGCGAGCAGCATCGCCAACATGTCCGCCGCCAGATCGGCCTTGCCGGCGGCCAGGCGCAGGCCTTCTTCGTGGTCGAGCACCGGCAACTCATTGGCGCCCGCCGCGCTGTCGCTGGCACGCTCCGTTCCTTGATTGCGCAAGGCCAGACCGGTCCACTTCAGCACCACTTGCGCCAGCTGCCGCTCACTGATCGGTTTGGTCAGGTAGTCATCCATGCCGCTTTGCAGCAAGGCGCGTTTTTCGTTGGCCATGGCGTGGGCGGTGAGGGCGACGATGGGCAGCGGCGTGCAATGCCGTTCGCTTTCCCACTGGCGGATAGTTTCGGTGGTCTGGCGTCCGTCCATCCCCGGCATCTGCACGTCCATCAGCACCAGATCGAAGGATTCGCTCTGCACCGCTTTGACTGCTGCGTAGCCGCTCTCGACTGCGAGTACCTTGGCGCCCATGTCTTCGAGCAGGGTCTGCACCAGCAACAGGTTGGCCGGGTTGTCGTCGACGCACAGCACTTTCGGTGCACGGCTCGACAGCGGTTCGCCCGGCTCGTTGCGCGGCTGGCGTGGATTGGCCAGATCAGCCAGCGCCCGACGCAGTTTGCGCGTGCAGGCTGGTTTGGCTTGCAGCTGGCTGTGCGGGTTGGGCACCGAGAGATGGAACAGCGTCTGTTCGGTGGTCGGGCACAGCACCAGCACTTTGCAACCCAGATGTTCCAGATCCCAGATGTGCTGGTTCAGGCGCTCCGGAAGCATGTCGTTGCTGGTGATGCCGAGCACCGCAAGGTCGATCGCCTGATCGGTCTGGTGCGCGCCAGTGACGCCGTTGGTCAGGCTCTCCAGCGTATTGAACGGCGTGACGTCGAGGCCGCAGTCTTCCAGTTGATGCTGCAGCGCCTGACGCGCCAGTTCGTGATTTTCCAGCACCGCCACGCGACGCCCGAGCAGTGGCGGGCCCGGCAGGTCTTCGCTGTCGTCGCGGGTTTTCGGCAGGCTCAGGCTGATCCAGAATTCCGAGCCTTCGCCCGGGGTGCTGTCGACGCCGATTTCGCCACCCATCTGTTCGATCAGACGCTTGGAGATCACCAGACCCAGACCAGTACCGCCGGGTTGGCGCGACAGCGAGTTGTCGGCCTGACTGAATGCCTGGAACAACGCGCGCACGTCCTGACTCGACAGGCCGATGCCGGTGTCCTGAATGCTGATGCGCAGTTGCACGCTGTCTTCGTGTTCTTCTTCAAGCATGGCGCGGGCGACGATGGTGCCTTCGCGGGTGAACTTGATCGCGTTGCTGACCAGGTTGGTGAGAATCTGCTTGAGGCGCAGCGGGTCACCGACCAGAGACAGCGGCGTGTCGCGATAGACCAGACTCACCAGCTCCAATTGTTTGGCGTGGGCTGCCGGGGCCAGGATGGTCAGGGTGTCCTGCAACAGGTCGCGCAGGTTGAACGGGATATGGTCGAGCACCAGTTTGCCGGCCTCGATCTTCGAGAAGTCGAGGATCTCGTTGATGATCCCCAGCAGGCTGTCGGCGGACTTTTCGATGGTGCCCAGGTAGTCGAGCTGGCGCGGCGTCAGTTCGCTTTTCTGCAACAGATGCGTGAAACCGAGAATGCCGTTGAGCGGCGTGCGGATCTCGTGGCTCATGTTGGCGAGGAACTCGGATTTGATCCGGCTCGCCTCCAGCGCCTCTTTGCGTGCCAGATCCAGTTCGATGTTCTGGATCTCGATGGTTTCCAGATTCTGCCGCACGTCTTCGGTGGCCTGATCGACGCTGTGCTGCAGTTCTTCGCGGGCGTTCTGCAGGGTCCCGGCCATGCGGTTGATGCCCGAGGCGAGTTCGTCCAGTTCCTGGCTGCCGAGCGGTGGCAGGCGGGTTTCCAGATGACCGTCCTTGAGCTGGGCAACCGCCTGTTTGATCTGGCTCAGCGGGCGGTTGATGGTGCGGCCCATGCGCAACGCGAGCAGGGCCGCTCCCGCCAGCCCGGCGGCAATGAACAGCAGGCTGGCAAACAGGCTGCGATAACCGCGCAGCAGCATGCCGTTGTGCGACAGCTCCAGTTCAACCCAGCCAAGCAGACGGTCGGATTCTGCGGGGATCAGCTCACCGGCGAGATTGCGGTGCTTGCCGAACACCGGCATCAGGTAACGCGTGGCGTCATTGCCGCTGCGCCGTAGCAGTTGCGCACTGTCGCCACTGGGTGCCTGATTGAGCATTGTCGGGCCGGCGTGCGCCAGCGGGGTACGGTCGGGGGCGAGGAAAGTAACGGCGCGCACGTCAGGTTGTTCGAGGGACTGGGTGGCGATGCGTTCCAGCAGATCGGTATTGCCATGGCCCATCGCGGGTGCCACCAGCGGCGCCAGTTGCTCGGCGATCATTTCACCGCGCTGCATCAACTGGGTCTGCAAATCGGACTGTTGCATCCAGGTGAAATAGCCCCCGAGCACCAACGCCATCAGGCTGGTGGGCAACAGGGTCAGCAACAACACGCGACCTTTGATTCCCAGTTTCTTGAGCACACCCATCTCCTGCATCCCGCTGAACTGTTGACTCGCACGTGCGTCCGGCACGCGACATTGGCGCAGTGTAGCGATTTGCAGGCAGGCAATCTTCGGAAAAATCATGTCGCCATCGGTCGGCGCGGCCTGGTGCGTGTGTCCGGCCGGTCAAGCTTGGGTTGCCCGATGGCGGGCAATCTTGAATAATCGGCCAACTGAGAATTATTTGCAGATACTCATGACTCCTGTCTCCGCCGACCTGCCACGCATTCTTGCCATCGAGGACGACCCGGTGCTGGGCGCCTATGTTCACGAGCATCTGGGCCGCAGCGGCTTTGCGGTGACCTGGTGCCAGAACGGTCAGGAAGGGCTGAACATTGCGCGTCACCAGCCGTTCGACGTGGTGCTGATGGACATTCTGCTGCCGGGGCTCGACGGCCTGAAGGTGCTGACACAATTGCGTCAGAGCCATTCGACGCCGGTGCTGCTGATGTCGGCGCTCGGCGCCGAGGCCGACCGCATCAGCGGCTTTCGTCTGGGTGCCGATGATTACCTGCCCAAGCCGTTCAGCATCGCCGAGTTGCATGTGCGGATCGAGGCGATCCTGCGCCGGGTGGCGCTGGATCGGCGCCCGGCAGCGATTGCACCGGCTACGATTCACGGCGCGCTGCGTTTCGACGAAGAACAGTGCGAAGTTTTCTATAACGCGCAAGCTGCCGGTCTGACCCGCAGCGAATACCGTCTGCTGGAAACTCTCCATCGCAACGACGAAGAAGTGCTGAGCAAGGCCTTCCTTTATCAGCATGTGCTGCAACGCGGCTACGCGGCCCACGACCGAAGCCTCGACATGCACATCAGCCAGATCCGCCGCAAACTCAAGGCCATCGGTTACACCGAGCGCGAGGTGCGCACGGTGTGGGGCAAAGGCTATGTGCTGAGTGCCACCGATGAAAATCTCTGAGTTGCCGGGGCGGCATTCGCTGTTCTGGAAACTGGCGTGTCTGCTGGTAGCGTTTTGTCTGCTGATGATCTGGCTCAGTTGGTCATGGGGCCGCTACATGGAGGAGCGCAACCAGTATCTCTCCGACGAGGCGCGCGGCACGCTGAGCCGTTATGCCAGCGAAGCCGAGCGGGCGTGGCAGCGTGGTGAGCGCGACGGGGTCGATAACTGGTTGCAGAGCATGGAGCTGCGTGAGGCCGCCTGGGTCGGGGTGATCGACCGCAATCTGCAGTCGTTGAGCAGCGAGCCGCTGAATGAACAGGAAATCCAGCACCTGACCTTTTTGCGCGGCCTCGACTGGCCGATCCACAAGAAGGGCCGGCCGTGGCTGCGGGTGCCGTTTCCCCAGGACCCGTCTGCCGGCAGTCTGGTGATCGAGTTGCCCGAGCGATTCCTGCCGGGGAAATACCGGGTGTTCTGGCGGGTGATCACCAATGGCGTGATTCCGGGGCTGTTCACTCTGTTGCTGTGTGTCGGCCTGTATCGCTTGCTGGTGGTGCCGCTGAACAATTTGCGCGCGCAGGCCAACGCCTGGCGCGCCGATCAACTGAATGTGCGTCTGTCGAGCGGCATTACCCAGCGCCCGGACGAACTCGGCGAGCTGGCGCGGGCCTTCGACTCGATGTCCGAACGCCTGCAATCCACCGTCGCCCTGCAACAGCAATTGCTGCGCGACCTGTCCCATGAACTGCGCACGCCGCTGAGTCGCCTGCGGGTGGCCAGTGAAAGCGAGCAGGATCTACGGCAACTGCGCGAGCGCATTGGCCGTGAAGTCGACGGCATGCAACGACTGGTCGAAGACACCCTGCAACTGGCGTGGCTCGACACCGAACGTGCGCCGCTGCCGGACGAGGCGATCCAGATTCAGGCGCTGTGGGAAATGCTCACCGACAACGCCTGTTATGAAAGCGGCTGGCCGAGCCTGCAATTGCAATGCGCGGTGCCGGCGTCGTGCTGGGTGCGCGGCAATCTCAACACCCTGGCGCAAGCGCTGGAAAACATTCTGCGCAACGCCATTCGGCATTCGCCTGATGGCGGCATCGTGCGCCTCGATGGGCGGCGTGATGGTGATCACTGGCATTTGTGGCTGGAGGATCAGGGCGGCGGGGTGGCCGAGGGCGATCTGCAACGGATCTTCTCGCCCTTCATCCGCCTCGACGGCTCACGCCCGGGGGATGGCGGGTTTGGCCTGGGGCTGAGCATTGCCAGGAATGCGGTGCAGCGCCAGGGCGGGATGTTGTGGGCGGAGAATGGTGGGGCAGGGTTGCGCCTGAATTTGCGGTTGATTGCCGATGACGGCGGCGTGACGGCTGATGCCTTCGCGAGCAAGCCCGCTCCCACAGTGGATGTGTGTCGTCCGCAGATTGTATAACCAACACCGCCACCCTCCTGTGGGAGCGGGCTTGCTCGCGAAGGGGCCCTTCGATTCAACTAATAGTCTCACCACTGGTGAGACTATTACTGCTTATTCCCATAAACCATAAGCACCGCACTTTGCGTGATATGGCCTGCGAACGTTTGCCGGTATGATAGGCGCCCCCGCACGTCTGGATTGCGAATACGCCATGACCCTGCAGTACCCAACCATCGCCGATTGCGTCGGCAACACTCCGCTGGTGCGTTTGCAGCGCCTGCCCGGTGCCACCAGCAACACCCTATTGCTCAAGCTCGAAGGGAACAACCCGGCGGGTTCGGTCAAGGATCGTCCGGCGCTGTCGATGATCACCCGTGCCGAACTGCGCGGGCAGATCCATGCTGGCGACACGCTGATCGAAGCGACCTCGGGCAACACCGGGATCGCCCTGGCGATGGCCGCCGCGATCAAGGGTTACAAGATGATCCTGATCATGCCGGACAACTCCAGTGCCGAACGTAAAGCGGCGATGACCGCTTACGGTGCCGAGCTGATTCTGGTCAGTCAGGAAGAGGGCATGGAAGGCGCTCGTGATCTCGCTCAGCGGATGGAAGCCGAAGGCCGTGGCAAGGTGCTCGATCAGTTCGCCAACGGCGACAATCCGGAAGCGCATTACACCACCACCGGCCCGGAAATCTGGCGTCAGACCCAGGGCACCATCACCCATTTCGTCAGCTCGATGGGCACTACCGGCACCATCATGGGCGTCTCGCGCTACTTGAAAGAGCAGAGCGACAGCGTGCAGATCGTCGGTCTGCAGCCGATGGAAGGCTCAGCCATTCCCGGCATCCGCCGCTGGCCGCAGGAATACCTGCCGAAGATCTATCAGGCCGACCGCGTCGACCGTATTGTCGACATGGCGCAAAGCGAAGCCGAGGACGTCACCCGGCGACTGGCACGCGAAGAAGGCATCTTCTGTGGCGTGTCTTCGGGCGGTGCGGTGGCAGCGATGCTGCGCCTGTCCAAAGAAGTTGAAAACGCGGTGATCGTCGCGATCATCTGCGACCGTGGCGACCGTTATCTGTCGACCGGCATTTTCGACGCGCCCAACTGATGGCCAAGCACGAGAGAGGCCTGCGCTTCCAGCCCGCTGGCGGCAGCAAGGCCGCGCAAATCCCGACCGGCAAAAAACAGCGCTTGAACATCGAGCGCCTGGCCAATGACGGTCGCGGCATCGCGTTTTTCGAAGGCAAAACCTGGTTCGTTCTCGGTGCCCTCGCCGGTGAAGAGGTCGAGGCACGGGTGCTCGGCGCCCGCGGCAAAGTGGTCGAGGCGCGCACCGAGCGCGTGTTCAAGGCCAGCGAATTGCGTCGCCCTGCAGCCTGTCAGCATGCCGGACGCTGTGGCGGGTGCAGCGTGCAGCATTTGCCCCACGCCGAACAGCTTGCCCTGAAACAGCGCATGCTCGCCGAGCAGCTGTCGAAGGTCGCCGGGGTCGCGCCTGACGAATGGGCTGCGCCATTGACTGGCCCGGAATTTGGCTATCGCCGCCGCGCGCGGATCGCCGTGCGTTGGGACATGAAGGCGAAGCAGCTTGAAGTCGGTTTCCGCGCCGCCGGCAGCCAGGACATCGTCGCCATCAACGAATGCCCGGTGCTGGTACAGCCCTTGCAACCGATCATGACCCGTTTGCCGGAGATGCTCCGTCGTTTGAGCAAACCGCAGGCGCTGGGGCATGTCGAGTTGTTCAGTGGTTCATCGTTGGCGGTGTTGTTGCGACACATGGCGCCGCTGTCCGAAGCCGACCTGACGATCCTCAAGGAATTCTGCCAGTTCCATGACGCACAACTGTGGCTGCATGGCGAAGGCGACCCGCAACCGGTGGATGCCACGCAGTCACTGGGCTATCGCCTGGGGCAGTGGGATCTGGAACTGGCCTGGCGGCCGGGGGATTTCATTCAGGTCAACGCCGGGGTCAACGAGGCGATGGTCGCGCAGGCGCTGGATTGGCTGAAGCCGCGCCCCGATGAACGCGTGCTGGACCTGTTCTGCGGTCTGGGCAACTTCGCCTTGCCGCTGGCCAAAAGCGTGCGTGAAGTGGTGGCGGTGGAGGGCGTTCAGACCATGGTCGACCGTGCCGCTGCAAATGCTGCCAGCAACAATTTGCATAACACAAAGTTTTTTCAAGCCGATTTATCCCAGCCTTTGACCGATGCTCAGTGGATCGGAAACGGCTTTTCTGCGGTACTCTTGGACCCACCGCGTGACGGTGCTTTCGAGGTGGTGCGCAAGCTCGCGACCCTGGGTGCCAAACGGTTGGTGTATGTATCGTGCAACCCTGCAACTCTGGCGCGCGATACGGTCGAATTGATCAAGCAGGGCTACCGGTTAAAACGTGCCGGGATTCTCGATATGTTTCCTCAGACGGCACATGTCGAGGCCATGGCGTTATTTGAAGCGAGCCAGGATGGCTCGTCTGAATCCGTCTGACCTGTCCGGGCGGCGCTCGCTTTAGCCCCGCGAGCGCATACGGGCGTTGAGGGTCAGCGATTTGACGCATTGAATCTGCGTCGTAGGGAAGGTAAAGCAGCATGGTACAGGTGAGAGCACACCAGCCGATCAACACTGACGGCAGTATCAATCTCGAGGCTTGGCTCGATCACGCGGTCAGTGTCGACATGGCACTGGATCGCGAAGCCTTGAAAGAAGCCTGCGAGTTCGCTCGCGAGGCCGAACAGCAGTCCAATGCCAAGAAGAATCTGTGGGCCGAAGGCTCCGGCAGTTTCAGCACGGGACTGGAGATCGCCGAGATCCTCGCCGACCTCAAACTCGATCAGGATTCGCTGGTTGCGGCGGTGCTGTACCGCGGCGTGCGCGAAGGCCAGATCGAGCTCGCGGCGGTCGGCCAGCGCTTCGGCCCGGTGGTGGCCAAGCTGATCGACGGCGTGCAGCGCATGGCGGCGATCAGTGCCAGCCTCAGCCCGCGCCAGTCGATGGTGATGGGCACCCAGGGCCAGGTGGAAAACCTGCGCAAGATGCTGGTGGCGATGGTCGATGACGTTCGTGTCGCGCTGATCAAACTGGCCGAACGAACCTGCGCCATTCGCGCGGTGAAAACCGCTGACGACGAGAAGCGCAACCGCGTCGCCCGGGAAGTCTTCGACATCTATGCGCCGCTCGCGCACCGGCTCGGCATCGGCCATATCAAGTGGGAGCTGGAGGACTTGTCCTTCCGTTACCTGGAGCCTGATCAATACAAACAGATCGCCAAGCTGCTCCACGAGCGGCGGCTGGACCGTGAGCGGTTCATCAGCGATGTGATGACCCAGCTCAAGGACGAATTGCAGGCCACCGGCGTCGACGCCGACATCAGCGGCCGGGCCAAACACATCTATTCGATCTGGCGCAAAATGCAGCGCAAGGGTCTGGAATTCAGCCAGATCTACGACGTGCGCGCGGTGCGTGTGCTGGTGCCGGAAATGCGCGACTGCTACACCGCGCTCGGCATCGTCCACACCCTGTGGCGGCACATCCCGAAAGAATTCGACGACTACATCGCCAACCCGAAAGAGAACGGCTACCGCTCGCTGCACACCGCGGTAATCGGTCCGGAAGGCAAGGTGCTGGAAGTACAGATTCGTACGCACTCGATGCACGAAGAGGCCGAGCTCGGCGTCTGCGCGCACTGGCGCTACAAGGGCACCGACGTCAAATCCGGCTCCAACCACTACGAAGAGAAAATCTCCTGGCTGCGGCAGGTGCTCGAGTGGCACGAAGAACTGGGCGATATCGGTGGTCTGGCCGAACAGCTGCGGGTCGATATCGAACCGGATCGGGTCTACATCTTCACCCCCGACGGTCATGCCATCGACTTGCCGAAAGGCGCGACCCCGCTGGACTTCGCTTACCGCGTGCACACCGAAATCGGTCACAACTGCCGGGGTGCGAAGATCAACGGGCGGATCGTGCCGCTCAACTACAGCCTGCAGACCGGTGAGCAGGTCGAGATCATCACCAGCAAGCACGGCACGCCAAGCCGCGACTGGCTGAACCCGAACCTGGGCTACGTCACCACCTCGCGGGCGCGGGCGAAGATCGTTCACTGGTTCAAGTTGCAGGCCCGTGACCAGAACGTCGCAGCCGGTAAAACCCTGATCGAGCGCGAACTCAATCGCCTCGGTCTGCCGGCGGTGGATTTCGACAAGCTGGCCGAAAAGGCCAACATGAAAACCGCCGAAGACATGTTCGCCGCCCTCGGTGCCGGCGATTTGCGTCTGGCGCAACTGGTCAACCTCGCGCAGCAACTGGTCGAGCCGGAACGCGGCAACGAACAGCTGGAGCTGATCCCGCGCAAGGCCACCGGTTACAAGCCGGGCAAGCGCGGCGACATTCAGATCCAGGGTGTCGGCAACCTGATGACGCAGATGGCCGGCTGCTGCCAGCCGCTGCCGGGCGACGCGATTGTCGGCTACATCACCCAGGGCCGCGGCGTGAGCATTCACCGGCAGGACTGCGCCTCGGTGCTGCAACTGGGCGGGCGCGAGCCGGAGCGGATCATCCAGGTCAGCTGGGGTCCGGTGCCGGTGCTCACCTATCCGGTGGACATCGTCATCCGCGCCTACGACCGTTCCGGTCTGCTGCGTGACGTCTCGCAGGTGCTGCTCAACGAGCGGATCAACGTGCTGGCGGTCAATACCCGCTCGAACAAGGAAGACAACACTGCGCTTATGTCGCTGACCATCGAGATCCCCGGGCTGGATGCGCTGGGGCGCTTGCTGGGACGGATTTCGCAGTTGCCGAACATCATCGAGACGCGGCGTAACCGTACCCCGTGAAGATGGCTTCGTTCGAAGGTGGGAGCGGGTTTGCTCGCGAAGAGGGCGTGTCAGTCGATATTTACGCTGAATGACACACCGCATTCGCGAGCAAGCCCGCTCCCACATTGGTTTTGTGTAGAGGCATTACAGATGTATTCACTTGAAGACCTGCTCCACCTGATGAACCGCCTGCGCGACCCGCAGTACGGTTGCCCGTGGGACATCAAGCAAACCTACGCGACCATCGTCCCGCACACCCTCGAAGAAGCCTACGAAGTGGCCGACGCCATCGAGCGTGGCGACTTCGATCACTTGCAGGGCGAACTGGGCGATCTGCTGTTTCAGGTGGTTTATTACAGCCAGTTGGCCAAGGAAGAAGGGCGCTTCGAATTCGCCGGGGTGATCGACAGCATTACCCGCAAGCTGATCCGCCGCCATCCGCACGTGTTCCCCACCGGCGATCTGTATGCGCCGCTGGACGTACCACGCTTGAGCGAAGAGCAGGTCAAGCAGCGCTGGGAAGAGATCAAGGCCGAAGAGCGCGCCGAGAAATCCGCCGCGCCCGAGCAGCTGTCACTGCTCGATGACGTGCCTGTCGCGTTGCCGGCGCTGTCGCGTTCGGCCAAATTGCAGAAGCGCGCTGCGCAGGTCGGCTTCGACTGGCCGGATGCGTTGCCGGTGCTGGACAAGGTGCGCGAAGAGCTCGATGAGGTGCTCGAAGCCATGTCCGAAAACGATCCGCAAGCAGTGGCCGACGAGATCGGCGATCTGCTGTTTTCCGTGGTCAATCTGGCCCGGCACCTGAAGGTCGATCCGGAAACCACGCTGCGTGGCGCCAACGCCAAGTTTGAAAGACGTTTCCGTTTTATCGAACAGGCATTGCGCGACACCCGTCGTCCCATGGAAGATTGCACCCTCGAAGAGTTGGACGCCCTGTGGGGCGAAGCCAAACGTCAGGAAAAGAATTTGCCCAGCTGCGGCTGAGCCGTTGCCCAAGTGAGTAAGCATTAATGAGCCTTTCCCTTCGCGACCAGTTGCTCAAAGCAGGCCTGGTCAACCAAAAGCAGGCCAAACAGGTCAGCAAAGACAAGCAGAAGCAACAGCGTCTGGCCCACAAAGGGCAGGCCGAGCTGGATGATTCGCAGCAGCGCGCCGCCCAGGAAGCCATGGCCGAGAAGGTCAAGCGCGACCAGGAGCTGAACCGTCAGCAGCAGGAGAAGGCCGAGGCCAAGGCACGCGCCGCGCAGGTCAAGCAGTTGATCGAAGTCTCGCGTCTGCCGAAGCTGACCACCGAGGACTACTACAACTTCGTCGACGACAAGAAGGTCAAGCGCATCTCGGTCAACACGCTGATGCGCAACAAGCTCAGCAGCGGCTCGCTGGCGATCGTGCACCATGCCGGCGGCTACGAAGTGATCCCCCGTGAAGCGGCCCTGAAGATCCAGGAGCGCGACCCGCAGCGTATCGTGCAGCTCAACGTGCAGACCGAAGAGGTCAATGCCGAGGACGATCCGTACGCGGCCTATCAGATCCCTGATGACCTGATGTGGTAAACCGATAAAGCTGTAACAACACAACTGTGGCGAGGGAGCTTGCTCCCGCCGGGGCGCGAAGCGGCCCTTGTTTTAAAACAGGGCCTGCCGCGCAGTCCAGCGGGAGCAAGCTCCCTCGCCACAGGTTCAATATTTGCCTAAGCGGATTTCAGATCCCGCTGCTGTTCCTGCAGTTCCAGTTCGGCCTTGTAATTGTGGGCGTCGATCTCGTTGTGGAACATGCCGACCAGCAAGTCTTGTTGATGCACATCCCAGATGCGGATACCGGCGGCTACGCCTTCGTGGGACATGTGTGAATCGTCGCGTTCAGTTACTTTTACAGTCATCTGCTAGCTCCAAATCTCAAGTTATCTGCAGCAAGGCGTGTGCAGGACTCTTTTATATGATTTGTTAGCTTGCTAAGTAAACGCTTGATTTGCGCAAGGTGTTGTTGCGGTTTTTGCAACAGTGCTGCAGCCCGCGTAATCCGCGACATTCGGTCGCAGGGTGCAAGGTTTCATGACAGAAGTTTCATTTTCAGGCGCACTGATATCCCTTGTGGGAGCGGGCTTGCTCGCGAATGCGGAGTATCAGTCGCCGTCTTCATACCTGACTCACCGCTTTCGCGAGCAAGCCCGCTCCCACAAGGGATAGTGGTGTGCCTGGCGACTTTCTTCAGATGAAAAAAAACGCCCCGAACCAGTCGGGGCGTTTTCATGTGTGGCTCAGCAGTGGGGAATTACTTGCCTTCCCAGCGCTTCAGCACCAGCGTGGCGTTGGTGCCGCCGAAGCCGAAGCTGTTGCTCATCACGGTGTTGATGGTGGCGTTCTCGCGGGTCTTGGTCAGCACCGGCAGATCGGCCACTTCAGGGTCCAGTTCGTCGATGTTGGCGGAACCGGCGATGAAGTTGCCTTCCATCATCAGCATGCAGTAGATCGCTTCGTGAACGCCGGCGGCGCCCAGCGAGTGACCGGACAGGCTCTTGGTTGAGCTGATCGCAGGAGCCTTGTCGCCGAACACTTCACGCACACCTTTCATTTCCGCGACGTCGCCGACCGGAGTCGAGGTGCCGTGGGTGTTCAGGTAGTCGATCGGGGTGTCGACGGTGGACAGCGCCTGCTGCATGCAGCGGATTGCGCCTTCGCCGCTCGGGGCAACCATGTCATAGCCGTCGGACGTTGCGCCGTAGCCAACGATTTCGGCGTAGATCTTGGCGCCACGGGCCAGAGCGTGTTCCAGCTCTTCAACCACGACCATGCCGCCACCGCCGGCGATGACGAAACCGTCACGGTCGGCGTCGTAGGCGCGGGAGGCTTGTTCCGGGGTGTCGTTGCGCTTGCTGGACAGGGCGCCCATCGCGTCGAACAGGAACGACTGGCTCCAGTGCTCTTCTTCACCGCCACCGGCGAAGACGATGTCCTGCTTGCCCATCTGGATCTGTTCCATGGCGGTACCGATGCAGTGAGCACTTGTGGCGCAGGCGGAAGCGATGGAGTAGTTCAGGCCCTTGATCTTGAACGGCGTGGCCAGGCACGCGGAAACGGTGCTGCTCATGGTCCGCGTTACACGGTATGGGCCAACGCGCTTCACGCCTTTCTCGCGCAGGATGTCCAGCGCTTCCATCTGGTTCAGGGTCGACGCGCCGCCCGAGCCGGCGATCAGGCCGGTACGCGGGTTGGACACTTGCTCTTCGGTCAGACCGGAGTCAGCAATGGCGTCTTTCATGGCCAGGTAGGCGTAAGCCGCTGCGTGGCCGACGAAACGATAGATCTTGCGATCGATCAGTTCTTCAAGGTTGAGGTCGATGGAGCCGGAAACCTGGCTACGCAGACCCATTTCAGCATATTCCGGGTTGAACCGGATGCCAGGGCGGCTTGCACGCAGGTTAGCGGAGACGGTCTCTTTGTCATTGCCCAGGCACGAAACAATGCCCAGACCAGTGATAACGACGCGGCGCATGCGAATAACCCTTAGAAGTTGTCAGTGGAGGTGAACACGCCGACGCGAAGGCCTTCGGCGGTGTAGATTTCGCGACCGTCGACAGTCACCGAACCATCGGCGATGGCCAGGTTCAGCTTGCCTTTGAGGACGCGTTTGATATGAATGTTATAGGTGACTTTCTTGGCGGTCGGCAGGACCTGGCCGAAGAATTTCACTTCGCCCGAACCCAGCGCACGGCCACGGCCCGGCAGGCCTTGCCAGCCCAGGAAGAAGCCGACCAGTTGCCACATGGCGTCCAGACCCAGGCAGCCCGGCATTACCGGATCGCCTTCGAAGTGGCATGCGAAGAACCACAGGTCAGGGTTGATATCCAGCTCGGCGACCAATTCACCTTTGCCGTACTTGCCGCCTTCTTCGCTGATCAGGGTGATGCGATCCACCATCAGCATGTTCGGGGCGGGCAGTTGCGCGTTACCTGGGCCGAACAGCTCACCGCGACTGCAGCGCAGCAGGTCTTCCCGAGTAAAGGCGTTTTGTTTGGTCATGCGAGCTCCTCAATAATCCCATGCGGCAGGTGGGGCAAATCTTCCCGGCCGATCGACGCGTTCATGCCTCGTACCGGCAGCCTACTCATAGACTATTGCGTTGTGGTGAAAGTCACAGCACCAAGGACATGAATGTACACTTGTGCACTGAAATTTTTATTCAAGCCTCTTTTGAGGCTTGTTCGGGTGCCTAAGACTGCCGCACTTTCGCTTTTCACGCCAGTCGCAGATGGTCGAAAAACCGTCACTACTGCACCCAGCGCTGCAGAATCTGTTGTAGGTCATTGCGTTTGAACGGCTTCGCCAGGTAATCGTTCATGCCCGCCGACAGGCAGGTTTCACGGTCGCCCTGCAAGGCGTTGGCGGTCAGCGCGATGATCGGCACCTCGCCGCGTCCGGGCAGTTGGCGGATCTGCCGGGTCGCCTCGTAACCGTCGATGATCGGCAACCGGCAGTCCATCAGAATCACTTCGAAATCATTGCCTTCGGCGCTGCGCACCGCTTGCGCGCCATCGTTGGCGACGCTGACGGTAAACCCAAGACTGCGCAGCATGGCTTCGATGACTGTCTGGTTGACCGGATTGTCCTCCACCAGCAACACATTGCGCCCTTCACCATGCCCGTTGCCATTGGCCGCGCGCGGTGCCGCCAGTTGCGGCAACGTCTGCTTATATAAGGCCAGCGGGATTTCCAGAGTGAACACCGATCCCAGGCCTTCTTCACTTTGCGCGCGCAACGTCCCGCCCATGCGTTCGGCCAGGGTGCGGGCGATCGGCAGGCCGAGGCCGGTGCCGCCATAGCGCCGGGAAATCGAACTGTCGGCCTGCTGAAAGGCGTTGAACATCAACTCCAGACTTTCCGAGGAGATGCCGATGCCGCTGTCGCGCACCGAACAGGTGAACCACAGCAGTTCGTGATCCAGCGACTGCCACTGCGCCTCGATGCTGACCCGGCCGCGCTCGGTGAACTTCAACGCGTTGCCCACCAGGTTGACCAGAATCTGCCGGATCCGCGTCGGGTCGCCCTGCACCTGCAAGTCGCGCATGTCCTCGGGGATCCGCAGATTCAGGTCCAGGCCACGCTGCACCGCACTGTGCTGGAACGACTGGGCGCAAGCGCCGATCAGGTCGGCGAGGTTGAACGGGATGTGCTCCAGTTCCAGCTCCGAGCGTTCGATCCGCGAGAAGTCGAGGATGTCATTGATGACTTTCAGCAGATGTTCGGTGGACTCCGAAGCAAGCGCCGCGTACTCGATCTGCTCCTCGGTCATGTCCGTGGTTTCCAGCAACTGCAACATGCCCAGCACACCGTTCATGGGGGTGCGCAGTTCGTGGCTCATCATCGCCAGAAAATCGGATTTGGCGTTGTTGGCCTTTTCCGCTTCCTCGCGGGTCTGGATCAGTTGCGCCATCGCCTGATGTTGTTCGCGGCTGGCCTGTTCCAGTGCCTGGGCGAGGTTGTTGATGTGCTGCGACAGCGCGCCCAATTCAGTGTCGTCGACGATTGGCAGCGGGGTCTTGTAGTCGCCTTGCTGTATCGCCTTGACCGCGTTGCCGATATCGCGGATCGGCGCTGACAAACTGCCGGCCAGACGCCGCGCCAGAACAAAAGTGAAGAGCAGGGCGAACAAGGCCAGAATCCCGGCCTTGAGCAGAATTTCCTGCTGGCGCTGACTGAAGGCATCGTTGGACAGGCCGACGATCACCCGGCCCAGATAGTCCTCGCTGGTCACGTTGTTGCTGGCTTTGGCGTCGTGGAAAAAATCGCTGTTGAGGGCGATCCGTTGCAGGCGCACCGGGGCCTGGAACACCTCGACCTGATGCGGGCGGTTGTGCGCGTCGGCGGCTTGCTCAACATAGGCGAGAATCCGGTTGGCGCTGTCCTGCACTTCCAGAAAGCGCACATTCGGAGTCGCCAGGGTCGCTTTGAGCAGGCTTTCCAGCACTTCGTTGTTGCCGGAAATCACCCCGTACTCGGTGGCGGGCGCCAGTTGGTTGGCGATCAATTGCCCGGTGTGATTGAGCTCCTGACGTAGATCCTGAATCCGCACGAAGGTAAAGAAGCTGATCAGCAGCAGCGTGAGCAGCAGGGCCGGGCCGAGGCTGATCAATTGCGTGCGGGTGTTGATGTCCCAGCGGCGACGCAGATTCATGGGTGGCTTTCTCCTTCAGCCAACTGGCGGGCAACAGACGCTTCATCGATTGGCTCGATACCCAGGGAACGAGCGACCTGCACATTACTTGAGACCTTGAAACGATCGGGGTAGAGCGTGCGCGGCCACGTTGCCGGCGGGCGATCCAGCAACTGATCGAGGATCGCCAGCCAGTCGGGCTGATCGCTGTAAGTGCTGGCGAGGCTGCCGGCCCGCACGAACGCAGCGTTCGGCCCGACCAGCGCCACTTGCCGGGAGTAACTGCTGAGCAGCAGGTTTTTCGCGGTTTTCGGGTTGTACAGATCGGGATCGTCGAGGCCCAGCAACACATCACTGTTTCTCAGCACGCTTTGCAATGGGCGACTGTCCTGGGTGTTGTCCCAACGCTGGCTGACGATTTGCAGATTCAGCGGCGCTGCGGCCTGGTGCAGCTCCTTGAGCAGGAATTCGCTGTGCTGGTCGAACAGCACGCCGACCCGCCGCACCTGCGGCAGAATCCGTCGAATCAGTTGCAGTTGCCGCCCCAGCGGCGGGTCGCTCCACAGCAGACTCAAGTGCGGCGGTTGTGCGCCACCCAGGCGTTGCCGCGCTTGCAGTCGGCTGATGCGCAACACCAGCGTCGCCGGGCCTTGGGGCTCCTGCAGGCGCCAGTCGAGGCTGGGCAGATCGAGCAGAATCATCCGCAAATTGCTCGGCAACTTTCCCGGCGCCGGCAGGCTGGCCAGCGGCTGGAACCGCACGTTGTCGGTGGGACGCAGCTCGCTCAGGGCCTGGACGAAGGCTTGCACCCCAGGGCTTTCTTCGGCGCCGGTCAACAGAATGTCTGCGGCTTGCACCGCCACGCCGTGCAGCCACGCGGTCAAAAACAGACAGACACCCGCCAGCCAGTGGCCGAGGGTTGGCGTCTTGTTTGGCGTGGCGTAGCGCACCCTAGAACTCCAGCTCGGCGCTGAAGTACAGCACCCGGCGTTCGTCGTAATTGTTGTCGACGAAAGTGGTCGGTTCATTGTCGAGCCGCTGCTGCAGCACGCCGGCCAGTTGCAGTTGGGCCTTGCCCAGCGGGATGCGTTTGGCGATGCGCGTGTCGACCCGTTCGAAGCGGTAGCCGTTGAGCGCGTTGTCGCCGTAATAGAACAGGGCGCTGTTCCAGCCGTGGCCCCAATCGCGCAGCCAGCCGGCAGAACCGCTGTTGCGCGCAGTGAATTGCTGATCCAGCGGGTTGCTCGCCTCGGCGTCGACGAATGCGTAGGTGAAGCGCAGGCGATCAATCATGCTCAGGCGCCAGTCGAGCTGGGTTTCGGTGCCGCGAAAGCGCGAGCTGTTGGCGTTGCTGGCGATGTACTGGTTGTTACGCAGCGGCTCGCTGATCATCCCGGTGATTTCGTCGTAGAACAGCTTCACGTCCACGGCCAGGCCCAGCTCGGCGAAATAGCCGTTGTAGCCCAACTCGCGCGAGCGCATGTGTTCCTGATCGAGATTGCCCGGGCCACGGGTCTTGACGAAGTAGCGCGCCGAAGACTGGCCATAGGCGGACGGCCGCAGGTTGCTTACCTGATAGCTCCAGTTGACGTTGTTCTCGAACATGTCCGGCGAACGGATCGCCTCCGAGTACACCGCGCGCAGGCCATGGCGTGGGGTGATCAGGTAGTTGACGGCGAAGCGGGGCGTCAGCGAATTGCCGATCAGTTGGGTGTCTTCGAACATGGCGCCGCCCTGCAGCAGCCAGTGTTCACTGGCGCGCCACTCCAGTTGGCCGAACGCGCGCCAGGTGGTGTCGTCCAGCGTGCCGTTGAAGTAGGTCTCGGAGTCGGCCCGGTCGTAACGATAGTTCAGGCCACTGACCAGCCGCAGACTGTCGGACAGGCTGAGGGTGTCCTGCAATTCGAGGTCGTAGCGCGACTCGCGGGCGCTTTGGTCGATGTCGCCGCACAAGGTCTGGCTGGCACCGTTGCGCCACTGATTCAGCACCTGATTGGCGAGGGCCATTTCCTGCGGGGTGCCGGCTTCCGGACCGGGGCCGGTGAAGCGGGTGATGTTGCGCGCCAGGCGTTCGGTGTAGTTCGGGTTGAGTTGCCACAGTTGGGTCAGTTGCGGGCTGAACGACACTTCGGCATCGCAGGCGCGCCACACTTGCTGGCGATCCCAGTGTTGGGCCGAGCCCTGTATATAAAGGCTGTGTTCGGGATTGATGTCGAGATTCCAGCGCACCGAGCCGGCGTAATCCTTGGCGACCACGTCGGAATTGTTCCCGGCAGCGGTAATCCCCGAGAACACCGGGCGGTAGGTGTAGGGACGCTGGTTGCTGCCGTCCTTCGCGTTGATCTGCCAGTCGAGGCTCTGGTTGTCGCTCAGGGTCTGGCTGACGGCGAGGCTGAAGCGGTTCAAGCGGCGGCTGTCGCGATAATCGGCGCCCGTGCGGTCGCTGTCGAAGCCATCGTCTTCCTGGCCGGACAGCGACAGGCGCAGGTCGCCACCAATCCACCCCGTGCCCTGGCTGGCATAGAAATCGTTGATGCCGCGCTGGCCACGGGTGTACTTCAGGCGCGTGCCGTGGCTGTCCGCCGGGTTGCGGGTGATGATGTTGACCACCGCCATCAGCGCGTTGGCGCCGTAGCTGACGGTGTTCGGCCCACGGAAAACCTCGATCCGTTCGATGTCCTCCATGGCCACCGGAATATCGCTCCAGTCCACCGTGGCCAGTCCCGCGCGGTACACCGAGCGGCCATCGATCAGCACCTGCATGCGCCGCGCTTCGCTGGCGTTGGTTCCGTGATAATTGACCGCAGCCTGATTGCCGTTGATGTTGCCGACCATCATCCCCGGCACCAGCCGCAGCAACTCGCTGATATCTCGCGCACCGCTGGCGTTGATCAGCTCACTGTCGAGCACGGTCATGCTCCCCGGCACTTCCGCCGGTGTCTGTTTCAGGCGCGTAGCCGTCAGCACCTGCGGCAGCGTTTCGCTGTCGACAAACAGATCGTCCGCCTGCAACACCGGGCTGAACAGCAGCGCCAGCAGCAGTGACGAACGCGAGGGGGGAGAGCCAAAAGACACGGCACAGCCTTGATCGCAAAGAATTGGCGCGCATGTTAACCGAGGACAGTGACTTTTCCAGTCACGATGCGGGCATTTTCCTCGGCTTTATTGGTCTTCTTCCTACAAGTGTCGGTAATTGACGCAGGGGCTGGCCGCGCTCCGGTCGCCCCGTATAATGCCGGCATCGCCACTGGTATGGATTAACGGATTGCATATGACTGAACAGCGCCCGATTGCGGTCCTGGGAGGCGGAAGTTTTGGTACCGCCGTGGCCAACCTTTTGGCCGAGAACGGCCATCAAGTCCGGCAGTGGATGCGTGACCCCGAGCAGGCCGAGGCCATCCGGGTCAACCGCGAGAACCCGCGTTACCTCAAAGGCATCAAGATTCTGCCGGGAGTGACTGCGGTCACTGACCTGCAGGCCACCCTCGACGCCTGCGAGCTGTGCTTCGTCGCGCTGCCGTCGAGCGCATTGCGCACGGTGCTGGCCACCCACGCCGAGCGCCTGAGCGGCAAGATGCTGGTCAGCCTGACCAAGGGCATCGAAGCGCACACCTTCAAACTGATGAGCCAGATCCTCGAAGAGATCGCCCCGCAGGCGCGTATTGGCGTGCTGTCCGGGCCGAATCTGGCGCGGGAGATCGCCGAGCATGCGTTGACCGCCACCGTGGTCGCCAGCGAAGACGAAGAATTGTGCAAACAGGTGCAGGCTGCGCTGCATGGTCGCACCTTCCGCGTTTACGCCAGTGCTGACCGTTTCGGCGTCGAGCTGGGCGGGGCGTTGAAAAACGTTTACGCGATCATCGCCGGCATGGCGGTGGCGCTGGAGATGGGCGAGAACACCAAGAGCATGCTGATCACCCGTGCGTTGGCCGAGATGACGCGCTTTGCGGTGAATCAGGGCGCCAACCCGATGACCTTCCTCGGTCTGGCCGGGGTCGGTGATCTGATCGTCACCTGCTCGTCGCCGAAGAGCCGTAACTACCAGGTCGGCTTTGCCCTCGGTCAGGGCTTGAGCCTTGATGAAGCGGTGTCGCGCCTGGGCGAAGTCGCCGAAGGTGTGAACACCCTGAAGGTGCTCAAGGCCAAGTCCCAGGAGGTTGGCGTGTACATGCCGCTGGTCGCCGGGTTGCACGCGATTCTGTTTGAGGGACGCACGCTGGAGCAGGTGATCGGTCTACTGATGCGTGCCGAACCGAAAACCGACGTCGACTTTATTTCCACCAGCGGTTTCAACTGATTCAACAGGAAGCGAGCCATGAACGATCCGAAAACCGAAGCCAAGTACGAATCCATTCTCCTGCGGGTGCTGTGGATGATCGTCTACGTGCTGGTCTGGCAAGTGGCGCAGTTCATCCTCGGCGCCGTCGTGCTGGTGCAACTGATCTATCGTTTGATTTACGGCGCGCCGAGCGCCAGCCTGATGAATTTCGGCGACAGCCTGAGCCAGTTCCTCGCGCAGATCGGCCGTTTCGGCAGCTTTCACAGCGACCAGAAACCCTGGCCGTTCGCCGACTGGCCGACCCCGCGTACCCCGGAAGGCGAAGCGCCGCACGCCGTGCCGCCAGCGCCGCACCCGGCCCGTGATGAGGAACCCAAGCTATGAAACTCTGGGTATTGCGTCACGGCGAGGCGGTGCCTTATGGCTCGTGCCCCGATTCCGAGCGGGCGTTGACCGAACAGGGTCGCCAAGAGGCGTTGAGCAGTGCAGCCCGGTTGATCGGTCAGCCGCTGACGGCGATCTATGCCAGCCCTTATCTGCGTGCGCAACAGACCGCACAGATTGTCCGCGAGGCGCTGGGTTTCGAGCCGGAGATCCGCACGGTCGATTGGCTGAAGCCAGAGAGCGATCCGGACAAGGTCACCGATCAACTGGTGTCGGTGAGCAATGTGCTGCTGGTCAGCCATAATCCGTTGGTGGGCAACCTGCTGAGCTATCTGCAGCACGGCGCCGGGCATCCGCCGGAGAAGGTCGGTACGGCGGGGTTGGCCGAGCTGGAAAGTCCTGAACTGCTGATCGGCTCGATGACCCTCAACAGCCTCACGCACCCCTGACGCTGATTCCTTGTGGGAGCGGGCTTGCTCGCGAATGCGGTCTATCAGTGACATTTACAGTGACTGATAGAGCGCATTCACGAGCAAGCCCGCTCCCACAGGGCCCTCATTTTCAGTTGAAATTATTTGTTTGAATTTTCCAACCAAGCACTTGCTTGGTTGACTACGCTTGCTCCAGACCCAAAAAACAGGAGCGAGTCGCATGTCTGCCGCCTTCCGTTTGCCGCTGGACGTGTTTTACGAGCGTGAGGCCCGGCATCCGCGCCAGCGTTTTCTGGTGCAGCCCATCGGCGGCGGGCAGGTCGAGACCCTGACCTGGGCCGACGTCGGCCATCAAGCGCGTTGCGCCGCGCACTGGCTGCGCGCACGGGAATTGCCGCAAGGCAGCCACATCGCGCTGATCTCGAAAAACTGCGCGCACTGGATCATTGCCGATCTGGCGATCTGGATGGCCGGGCACGTCTCGGTGCCGCTGTATCCCAACCTCACTGCCGACTCGGTGAATCAGGTGCTGACGCATTCGGAAAGTGTGCTGGCGTTCATCGGCAAGCTTGATGACTGGCCGGGCATGTCCGTCGGTGTGCCGGCGGATTTGCCGACCATCAGCCTGCCGCTGCACCCGCTCGGCGAGTTCGATTTCAGTTGGGATGACCTGCAAAAAAGCTCGCCGATCCAGGACGACCCGCGTCCTGCGGCCGAGCAACTGGCAACCATCATCTACACCTCCGGCACCACCGGGCTGCCTAAAGGTGTGATGCACAGTTTTGCCAATCTGGGGTTCGCCACGACTCGCGGCACGCAACTGTTCGGGCTTAACGAGCAAGACCGGCTGCTGTCGTACCTGCCGCTGTGCCATGTCGCCGAACGCATGTTCGTTGAGCTGGCCTCGATCTACACCGGGCAAACGGTGTTCTTTGCCGAAAGCCTCGACACCTTCATCACCGATCTGCGCCGGGCGCGGCCCACGGCGATGTTCGGCGTGCCGCGGATCTGGACCAAATTCCAGATGGGCGTGTACGGCAAGATCCCGGCCAAGCGCCTGGATTTCCTGCTCGGCCTGCCATTCATTGGCAAGCGGGTCGGGCAAAAGGTGCTGGCCGGGCTGGGGCTTGATGCCTTGCGCGTCGCCCTGTCTGGCGCGGCGCCGGTGCCGCAGACCTTGCTCAGTTGGTATCAGAAACTCGGCCTCGATGTGCTGGAGGTCTATGGCATGACTGAGAGTTGCGGCTACTCGCACATCTGCCTGCCGGGCCAATACAAACAGGGCTGGATCGGCAAACCGTGCCCGGAGGTCGAAGTGCGAATCGACGAGTCCGGTGAGGTGCAGGTGCGCAGTCAGGCGAACATGCTCGGCTATTTCAAGGAGCCGCAGAAAACCGCCGAGACCCTCACCGAGGACGGTTTTCTGCGTACCGGCGACAAGGGCGAACAGGATGCCGAGGGCCGCTTGCGCCTGACCGGCCGGCTCAAGGAAATCTTCAAAACCAGCAAAGGTAAGTACGTGGCCCCGGCGCCGATTGAAAACCGGCTGGCGGTGCACTCGCGCATTGAGCAGGTCTGTGTGGTCGGCGATGGTCTGAGCGCGCCGCTGGGCTTGTGCGTGCTCTCGACGGTCAATCAGGAAGAAGGGCGGGCCAGTCTGCATTCGAGCCTGGAAAAACTGCTGGAAGAGGTCAACGCCGTGCTCGACAAGCACGAGCGTCTGCGGCGGCTGGTGGTGGTCAAGGACAGCTGGGCGGTGGAAAACGGCTTTCTCACGCCGACCTTGAAGATCAAGCGCAATGTCATCGAAGACACCTACGGCGCGCGGTTTGAAGAATGGAGCGCGCGCAGCGAGGCGGTGCTGTGGCAGGATTGAGTGACGATCAAAACAACAAAGGAAGCCTGCGATGACCTTGTGGCGCACCACTCCGAACATCGAGCAGTTGAACGCAATCCAGAAAAACACCATCGGCGAAGTGCTGGATATCCGCTTCGAGTCCTTCGACGAAGAATCGCTGACAGCGAGCATGGTCATCGACCACCGCACCCACCAGCCTTACGGTCTGCTGCACGGCGGCGCCTCGGTGGTACTGGCGGAAACCGTCGGTTCGATGGCCAGCTACCTGTGCATCGATGCCAGCAAGTTTTACTGCGTGGGGCTGGAGATCAACGCCAACCATTTGCGCGGTTTGCGCAGCGGGCGGGTGACCGCGGTGGCCAAACCGATTCACATTGGTCGCACCACGCACGTCTGGGACATCCGTTTGACCAGCGATGAAGGTAAGGCCAGTTGTGTGTCGAGGTTGACCATGGCGGTGGTGCCATTGGGTGAGCAACCGCCGGCGCGTTGAGGTCAGATGCGCCATCGCCATGACCGGACTGTCATCATTCCTGGCAGTTACGGTCATTGCTCAGGGCCGCGCTCTTGCGGACAATCAGCGGCATGTTTCCGCTCATGGATAAACCTGCATGTCGCAACCGATCTTTTTCACCCACGCCAACGGTTTTCCTTCGGGCACCTATGGCAAGTTGTTCGCGGCGCTGGCGCCCGAGTACCGGGTTGCGCATCTGGACGTGCATGCCCATGACCCGCGTTTCCCGGCGGACGACAACTGGTACAACCTGGTCGACGAACTGATCCACCATTTGCAGCAACAGGATCAACCGGTGTGGGGCGTCGGCCATTCGTTTGGCGGCGTGTTGCACTTGCACGCAGCATTGCGCTGCCCTGAGCTGTATCGCGGCGTGGTCATGCTCGATTCACCGGTGCTGACTCGCACCGACCAGTGGGTGATCCGCGCGGCCAAGCGCTTCGGCTTCATCGACAAACTGACCCCGGCCGGACGTACGTTGGGGCGGCGCGAAGAATTCGCCGATCTCGACACGGCGCGCAGCTACTTTGCCGGCAAGTCCCTGTTTCGCGGTTTCGATCCGGAATGTTTCGATGCCTACCTGCAGCACGGATTGCATACGGTCGGCGACAAGTTGCGTCTGCGCTTCGACCCGGCTACCGAAATCAGCATCTATCGCGGCGTGCCGCACACCAGTCCGGGCCGCACGCGCCAATTGCAGGTGCCGCTGGCCGTGGTGCGCGGGCACAAGAGCCGCGTGGTCATGCGTCATCACACCCGATTCGTCGGGCGCCTGCCGCAGGGTGAAGCACTGAGCATGCCTGGCGGGCACATGTTTCCGCTCGAACGTCCGCAAGACACGGCGCGCCTGCTCAAAGAGCTGTTTACGCGCTGGGAGCGCCGCCAACACAAGGACTGCGCATGAACCCGACCTTCGAAGAAGTGCGCCTGAGCCTGCCGCATATCGAACTGGCGGCGCACTTGTTCGGCCCCGAGGACGGTCTGCCGGTGATCGCCCTGCATGGCTGGCTCGACAACGCCAACAGCTTTGCGCGCCTGGCACCCAAGCTCAAAGGCCTGCGCATTATTGCCCTGGACATGGCGGGGCACGGGCATTCCGGGCATCGACCCAACGGCGCCGGTTATGCGCTGTGGGACTACGCACACGATGTGTTGCAGGTTGCCGAGCAACTGGGCTGGAAGCGCTTCGGCTTGCTCGGGCATTCGATGGGCGCGATCGTTTCGCTGGTGCTGGCCGGTTCGTTGCCGGAGCGCGTCAGCCACCTGGCGTTGATCGACGGGGTGATTCCTCCTACGGACAAAGGCGAAAATGCCGCCGAGCGCATGGGCATGGCCCTGCAGGCGCAGCTGGATCTGCGTGAGAAGCGCAAACCGGTCTACAACACCCTCGATCGTGCCATCGAAGCACGGATGAAGGGCTTGGTGGCGGTCAGTCGCGAAGCCGCCGAGCTGTTGGCGCAACGCGGTCTGATGCCGGTACCTGGTGGTTATACCTGGCGCACCGACAATCGTCTGACCCTGCCGTCACCGCTGCGCCTGACTCAGGAGCAGGCGATGGCCTTCGTCCAGCGCATCACGTGTCCGGCGCAACTGGTGGTCGCCGCCGACGGCATGCTGGCCAAACATCCGGAGTTGCTGGAGCGTCTACCCTTTAGCCAGGAACAGCTGGCGGGCGGGCATCATTTGCACCTGAACGATGAGTCCGGTGCCGACCTTGTCGCAGACTGTTTCAATCGGTTCTTCGCCATTCCTTGACTTGCACCGGGCAACTGTCGAGGCTGGGCGGGTTGAAATGGGAGACAAACACGATGGATTTCTATACCGCTGCGACCCCGACCCGCCAAGCCATGCCGATCCGATGAGCCTGACTATGCGGTCACTCAGTCTGTTGGCGCTGTGCTGTTTCAGTCCCGTTCTATTCGCTGCCGATGTGCCCGGCAGCCAGGATCTGCAGATCGTGCCGCGTCTGGCCGATGCGCAGATTGTCGACTATCGCCCTCCTGTGGAGCTTGAGCGGATCTATCCGCTCGGCTCGATCCGCAAGATCAGCGGCCAGTTGCGCTTTGACGGCCAGGTCACGGCGCGCGGCCAGACCACTTCGGTCACCTACGAGTTGCCGCCTGAGCATTCCGCCACCGAGGCCTTCACCGCCGCCCGCGAAGCCCTGCAAAAGCAGGACGCCGAGTTGCTGTTCTGGTGTCAGGCCCGCGATTGCGGCGAAAGCAGCCTGTGGGCCAATGAAGTGTTCGGCAACGCCAAGCTGTACGGTGCCGATGAGCAACAGGCCTATCTGCTGTTGCGTCTGGCCGCACCGAAGGACAACACCCTGGTGGCGCTCTACAGCATCACCCGCGGCAATCGCAAAGCCTACCTGCATGTCGAGCAGTTCGAAGCGGGCGCGCCGCTGGGCGAGTTGCTGCCGACCTCGGCGACGCTGTTGCGACAGCTCAAAAGTACCGGCGAACTGGACTTTCCCAAGCTGACCGGCGATCCGGATGACACTTGGTTACGACTGATTTCCCGTGGCTTGAACCTCGACACCACCCAACGCGTGACGATTGCCGGACCCAAGGCCGAGGCCTGGCGTCAGGCATTGATCGGTCAGGGTGTGCGGGCGGCGCGGATGGAGGCGGGCAGCGCCGATGGCTCTGGCCTGCGCATCGATCTGTTGCGATAAGCTGTATTGGGCGTGCACGCGTGGTGTGTTCGCCTACTCTTTGACCGACTGACTTCTTCGAGACTTTACATGCTCAATAACGATCGGCTGTTGGTGCAAATCCTCCTGCTGGTGCTGTTCGGTGCCAGCCTGTGGGTGATGGCGCCGTTCTGGTCGGCGCTGTTCTGGGGCGCGGTGCTGGCGTTCGCCAGTTGGCCGCTGATGCGTCTGCTGACCCGCTGGCTCAATGGCCGCGAATCACTCGCCGCGGCCATTTTGACCCTGGGCTGGATGTTGCTGGTGGCGGCGCCGCTGGTGTGGCTCGGGTTCAACCTGGCCGATCACGTGCGCGATGCCACGGCGTTCATCAAGGATGTGCAGGTCGATGGTCTGCCGGAGGCGCCGGTCTGGCTCGGCAGCGTGCCATTGGTGGGCGAGCGGCTGGTGGGTATCTGGAACAGCATCGATCAGCAGGGCGCGGCGTTGATGGTGTCGATCAAACCGTATCTGGGGCAGGTCGGTAACTGGTTGCTGGCGCGCAGTGCGCAGATCGGCGGCGGGATTCTCGAGCTGACCCTGAGCATTGTCTTTGTGTTCTTTTTCTATCGCGACGGGCCGCGCTTGGCGGCGTTTGTGCACGGTCTGCTGCAGCGCCTGATCGGCGAGCGAGCCGGGTATTACATCGAGCTGGTGGCCGGCACCGTACAGCGGGTGGTCAACGGAGTGATCGGTACGGCGGCGGCGCAGGCGGTTCTGGCGTTGGTCGGGTTCCTGATTGCCGGGGTCCCGGGGGCGCTGGTGCTGGGGATCGTGACCTTTCTGTTGAGTCTGATTCCGATGGGGCCGCCACTGGTGTGGATTCCGGCGACGGCCTGGCTGGCGTGGAAGGGCGATTACGGGATGGCGGTGTTTCTCGGGATCTGGGGGACGTTCATCATCAGTGGCGTGGATAACGTGTTGAAGCCTTATCTGATCAGCCGCGGTGGGAATCTGCCGTTGGTGATTGTGTTGCTCGGGGTGTTTGGCGGGTTGATTGCGTTTGGGTTTATCGGGTTGTTTATCGGGCCTACGTTGTTGGCGGTGGCTTATAGTTTGTTGACGGATTGGAGTAAGAGTCAGGCTCGGGTTTAGGCGCCTTGGCTTTTTTGGGGTTGTGGGCATATCCGTTGGTTTGGGTGTGGCGGCTGGCGGTTTCGCCCTTACGGCGAGTCACTTTTGACAAACGCCTCAAAAGTAACCAAAAAGTCTTGCCCCAACGTTCGGCCCTCGCCGGGGCTCGGGTTCCTTCGCTCCGTGATTCATCCGGGGGCATCGCCTCCGGTTTGCTTCGCTGCACCTCCTCTCGATGTGTTCGACTTCGTCGAACGGTCGCTGCGCTCCCACCCCCGGATAAATCTCTCCACTCAGCCTGCCGACGGGGCCGGCACGGCAAGATCAAGAGCTTTCGGCGAGCTGACACTCGGCCATTGAGTGGGGCGGCTTCGCCGCGTGCGGTGCATACAGTTAAAAATTGTGGGAGCCAGCCTGTTGGCGATGGCGGCCTGACAGCCGACCAGTTTCCAACTGACCACCCCCAATCCAACTGTGGGAGCGGGCTTGCTCGCGAAGGCGGCCTTATAGCCGAACAATCTCCAACTGAATGCACTCCATCCAACTGTAGGAGCCAGCCTGCTGGCGATGGCGGCCTTATAGCCGACCAATTTCCAACTGAATAAACCCATTCCCACTGTGGGAGCGGGCTTGCTCGCGAAGGCGGCCTTATAGCCGACCAATCTCCAACTGAATAAACCCATTCCCACTGTGGGAGCGGGCTTGCTCGCGAAGGCGGCCTTATAGCCGACCAATTTCCAACTGAATAAACCCATTCCCACTGTGGGAGCGGGCTTGCTCGCGAAGGCGGCCTTATAGCCGACCAATTTCCAGCTGAATAAACCCATTCCCACTGTGGGAGCGAGCTTGCTCGCGAAGGCGGCCTTATAGCCGAACAATCTCCAACTGAATGCACTCCATCCAATTGTAGGAGTGAGCCTGCTCGCGAAGAGGCATATCAGGCAACCAGCCTCTCACGGCCACACCCAAATGACCGTTTCCACAGCTCTGCACGGAAACGATCACCCCATCACGACATAAGGTCAGGTCGCGACATTCAGGTACTTGCCCACCGACGCAGCATTGTCCAGCGAGTACTGTTTGCTCAAGTTGGCAATCATCCGATTCAGCGCTTCGCTGGTGGTCTGGGTACCGGTGGTCTGATCTTCGGGCGGGTGATCCCGGCCTGCCTGTAGCGCCGCTTTCAGTTCGTCGCTGCTCACGCCGCCACTGCTGTCGCTGTCCAGTACCTTGAGCAGTGCAGCGCTGGTGTCGGTGCTGGTTGTCGAGGTGTTGTCGCTGGTATGCAGGGCGCTGCTCAGTTCAGTCGTGCTGATGCTGCCGTCGCCATTGGCATCCAGTTGGCTGAACAGTTCGTCGCTGGAGGCTTGTTGCGGCGGTGGTGGCGGTGGTGGGGTGAGGCTGGCGGTGAGTTCGTCCTGGCTGACGGTGCCATCCTTGTTCTTGTCCAGGGCCGAGAAGATTTGGTTGCCGTCGGCGCTGCTGCCGGCGCTGGTCAGGCCGTTGCTCAATTCGTCGCTGCTAATGGCGCCGTCGCCATCGGCGTCGAGGGCGCTGATCAGGGCGTCGGCGAGGTCGGTGTTCGGTGCTTGATCCTGAGGTGGCGGAGGAGGGGCCATCGCGGTCATTTCTTCGGCGCTGAGGCTGCCGCTGGCGTCGCTGTCCAAATCGCCGAATTGCTTGCTCAGGTTGACCAGCAGGCCATCGTCGGACTTCTGCGACAGCGCGCTTTTCAGTTCGTCCTGGTCCACCGCGCCGTCGCCGTTGCTGTCGAGTTTGGCGAACAGCTGCTTTTGCAGTTGCTGGCTGCGGGCGTTCTGGGTGGTGCTGCTGGTGCTGGTATAGCTCGTGTAGTTGCTGACGCTACCGATCATGGGCTCACTCCTTGGACTGTAGAACCGGTGGGTATACCGGCTTGTGCAGACTCAAGGGGCAAGTTGTCCTGGGTGTTTTGGCTTTGTACCGGTGGGTATACACGATGGAGTGAACACCACTGAAACCTGTGGGAGCGGGCTTGCTCGCGAAGGCGGCCGATCATTCAATACCGAAGTCGACTGACACACCGCTTTCGCGAGCAAGCCCGCTCCCACAGGGGATAGGTGTGTTTCTCAAGTGCGCGGCAGGCGGATGATTGCGGTCAGGCCGCCGCCCGGGGTTTGTTCCAGATTCAACTGGCCACCCAGGCGCTGCGCCGCCTCGCGGGCGATGGTCATGCCCAGGCCGACGCCGCCGGAGTTGCGGTTGCGTGAGCCTTCCAGGCGATAGAACGGTTCGAACACCGCCTCGCGTTTGTCTTCGGCAATGCCCGGGCCGTGATCGATTACGCGGATCAGCAATTGCTCGCGCTGATCCTGCAGTTCGATGCGCGCCTGTCCGGCGTAGCGCAGGGCGTTGTCCATCAGGTTGTTGATGCACGAGCGCAGTGCCATCGGCTGCACCTGCAGCGGCGCACAATGGCCGCTGACTTCAACGTCTGCGCCTTGATCCTGAGCGTTCTCGCACAGCGATTCGACCAGCGCCTGCACATCCATCAACTGCAAGGCCTCGCTGGTGCGTTGTTCGTGCAGGTAGGTGAGGGTGGCGTCGAGCATGCCGATCATGTCGTTGAGGTCTTGGCGCATCTGGCCTTGCAGTTTGTCGTCGTCGATTTTTTCCAGACGCAGCTTCAATCGCGACAGCGGCGTGCGCAGGTCGTGCGAGACGGCGCCGAGCATGCGTGCCCGTTGCTGTACCTGTTCGCGGATGCGTTGTTGCATCAGGTTGAAGGTGTGCGCCGCTTGTCGGGCTTCACGCGGGCCGGACTCGTCCAGCGGCGGGCTGTCGAGGTTCTCGCTGAGGCGTTCGGCGGCGTCGCTCAGGCGCTGGATGGGCCGGGTGAGCAGTTTGGCGCCGTACCACGCAGCGATCATCAGCGAGATGAACTGGAAGGTCAGCGGCACCAGCGGTCCGCCGAACCACGGACGCGGCGGGCGATGGGCGAAACGCGGATCCGGCGGCGGTCGTTGACCGTCGACACTCTCGGCAAACTCCGGCGG
Organism: Pseudomonas sp. GW823-FHT01D03; assembly: GCF_058798255.1. Lineage (NCBI taxonomy): Bacteria > Pseudomonadati > Pseudomonadota > Gammaproteobacteria > Pseudomonadales > Pseudomonadaceae > Pseudomonas > Pseudomonas sp. GW823-FHT01D03. The sequence continues at coordinate 4,482,829 of NZ_JBXAKK010000001.1, read as the reverse complement.
GGGTGGTGGCGGGGGCGGGCCGTAGTGGTGAAACCAGGCAAAGGCCAGCAGGTGCGCGAGGACGATCGCCACGAACAGCATGCCAAACAGGCGGCCGAACAGCGTGTCGAAGCGCGCTCGCATCAGCCGATGTCTCGCGCGTCGAACAAGTAACCCTCACCGCGCACGGTTTTGATCAACTGCGGCGCTTTCGGGTCGTCGCCGAGTTTTTGCCGCAGACGCGACACCAGCAAATCGATGCTGCGGTCGAACGCTTCAATCGAACGGCCACGGGCGGCGTCCAGCAGTTGTTCGCGGCTGAGTACCCGGCGCGGGCGTTCGATGAACACCCAGAGCAGGCGGAATTCGGCGTTGGACAGCGGCACCACCAGGCCATCGTCTGCGATCAACTGCCGCAGCACACTGTTCAGGCGCCAGTTGTCGAAGCGAATGTTGGCGCGCTGTTCAGTGCGGTCATCGCGAACCCGACGCAGGATGGTCTGGATCCGCGCCACCAGTTCCCGTGGCTCGAACGGTTTGGCCATGTAGTCGTCAGCGCCCAGTTCCAGGCCGATGATGCGATCGGTGGGTTCGCAGCGGGCGGTGAGCATGAGGATCGGGATGTCCGATTCGGCGCGCAGCCAGCGGCACAGCGACAGGCCGTCTTCGCCGGGCAGCATCAGGTCGAGCACCACCACGTCGAAATGCTCGGCCTGCATTGCCTGACGCATGGCTGCGCCGTCGGTGACGCCGCTGGCGTGGATGTTGAAGCGCGCGAGGTAGTCGATCATCAGCTCGCGGATCGGCACATCGTCATCGACGATCAGCGCGCGGATGCTCCAGCGTTTGTCGTCTTTCTGCTCATCAGTCACGGTGGTCTGGGTGTTGTGCATGGGGCTGTTCATCTGCCAGTAGGCCGCCAACCACAAAGATGGGCTGCGAGGTGGTGGTTTCAGCATAGGCGTCCTGCCGTGAGGCGGGAAGTGCTGATGTAAGGACGTGTTGCGGCTGGCGAGGCTAGCGCGGGCGCTTGTTGGCGGCGTGTCGGTTGTGTATCGGGTTCGACACAATAGCCGCGAGCGCTATGCTGATCACGGTTGCGGCGACGATTTACCGATCATCGGGTGCCGCGCCGCCGCCGCTTCCGCTACAATGCGCGCCGATTTCGACTTGCCTGAGAGCCCATCCATGTCCGCCTGCCAGACTCCTATCATCGTCGCCCTGGATTTCCCCACCCGTGACGCCGCACTGAAGCTGGCCGACCAGTTGGACCCGAAACTGTGCCGGGTCAAAGTGGGCAAGGAACTGTTCACCAGTTGCGCCGCGGAAATCGTCGGCACCCTGCGTGATAAAGGCTTCGAGGTGTTCCTCGACCTGAAATTCCACGACATTCCCAACACCACCGCGATGGCGGTGAAAGCCGCTGCCGAGATGGGTGTGTGGATGGTCAACGTGCATTGCTCCGGCGGCCTGCGCATGATGGCGGCCTGCCGTGAAGAGCTTTCCAAACGCAGCGGCCCGCAACCGTTGCTGATCGGCGTGACCGTGCTGACCAGCATGGAGCGCGAGGATCTGGCCGGTATCGGTCTGGACATCGAGCCGCAGGAGCAGGTGCTGCGTCTGGCTGCGCTGGCCGAGAAGGCCGGGATGGATGGTCTGGTGTGCTCGGCGCTGGAAGCCCAGGCCCTGAAAACCGCACATCCATCGCTGCAACTGGTCACTCCGGGGATTCGTCCGGCGGGCAGCGCGCAGGACGATCAGCGCCGCATTCTGACTCCGCGTCAGGCGCTGGATGCCGGTTCCGATTATCTGGTGATCGGCCGTCCGATCAGCCAGGCGGCAGATCCGGCCAAGGCACTGGCTTCGGTGGTGGCCGAACTGGCCTGATCAAACACCGCCGAACCCTGTAGGAGTGAGCCTGCTCGCGATAGCGGTATATCAGTGACATTGATTGTGACTGATACACCGCTATCGCGAGCAGGCTCACTCCTACAATTGTTTCGGTGGCTTACACCTTCAGCACCAACTTGCCGAAATTCTCCCCGCTGAACAATTTCATCAGCGTCTCCGGAAAGGTCTGCAGACCTTCGACGATGTCTTCCTTGCTCTTGAGCTGCCCCTTGGCCATCCAGCCGGCCATTTCCTGCGCGGCACTGGCGTACTGCGCGGCGTAGTCCATCACCACAAAGCCTTCCATGCGTGCACGGTTGACCAGCAGCGACAGATAGTTGGCCGGGCCTTTGACCGCTTCCTTGTTGTTGTACTGGCTGATGGCGCCGCAGATCACCACCCGGGCTTTCGGCGCCAGACGGCTGAGCACGGCGTCGAGGATCTCGCCGCCGACGTTATCGAAATACACGTCAACGCTTTTCGGGCACTCACGCTTGAGCCCGGCCATCACGTCTTCGTGCTTGTAATCGATGGCGCCGTCGAAGCCCAGCTCATCGATCAGGTATTTGCACTTGTCGGCGCCCCCGGCGATGCCCACCACCCGGCAGCCTTTGATCTTGGCGATCTGCCCGGCAATGCTGCCCACCGCCCCGGCAGCCCCGGACAGCACCACGGTGTCACCGGCCTTCGGTGCGCCCACATCGAGCAAAGCGAAGTAGGCGGTCATGCCGGTCATGCCCAGCGCGGACAGATACACCGGCAGCGGTGCCAGTTTCGGATCGACCTTGTAGAAACCTCTGGGCTCGCCAAGGAAATAATCCTGCACACCGAGGGCGCCGTTGACGTAGTCGCCGACGGCAAAGCCCGGGTTGTTCGAGACGATGACTTTGCCGACGCCCAAGGCGCGCATGACTTCACCGATTTCTACCGGCGGGATGTAGGACTTGCCCTCGTTCATCCAGCCGCGCATGGCCGGGTCGAGGGACAGGTATTCGTTCTTGACCAGAATCTGCCCTGTCGCCGGTTCGCCGACCGGTACTTCCTGGTAGGTAAAGGTCTCACGGGTGGCGGCGCCCACCGGGCGTTTGGCGAGCAGGAACTGGCGATTGGTCTGGCTGGTCATGGCAGGCACTCGAACTGAATGAAGCCTTGTTGATAGACCCTTGAGGCCAATGCTGCAAGGTCGGCTGATGCGGCGAATGCGCAATGATCCAGTGCAGTGATAGTCGCCCGAAGGCTTTTATCACTGCGACGCATGAAGGCATAAACAGCCTTCTGATAGTGCTGACGCGGCACGGGCCTCGGTGACTATGCTGCGACTCTGCAAATCCCTCCTGCATCTCTCCTCCGAGGACATAACAATGAGCATGACGTTTTCCGGTCAGGTTGCCGTAGTCACTGGCGCGGCCAACGGTATTGGCCGTGCGACCGCCCAGGCGTTTGCCGCCGAAGGCCTGAAAGTGGTGGTGGCCGATCTGGACGCGGCAGGGGGCGAAGGCACGGTGGCGCTGATTCGTACAGCCGGTGGCGAAGCGACCTTCGTGCGCTGCAACGTTACCGTCGAAAGCGAAGTGAAAAATCTGATGGACGAGGTGATCAATACCTACGGTCGCCTGGACTACGCCTTCAACAACGCCGGGATAGAAATCGAGCAGGGCAAGTTGGCCGACGGCTCGATGGACGAGTTCGACGCGATCATGGGCGTCAACGTCAAAGGCGTGTGGTTGTGCATGAAATATCAGTTGCCGCTGTTGCTCGCTCAGGGCGGCGGAGCGATCGTCAACACCGCCTCGGTGGCGGGCCTTGGCGCGGCACCGAAGATGAGCATCTATGCGGCGTCCAAGCATGCGGTGATCGGCCTGACCAAGTCGGCGGCGATCGAATACGCGAAGAAGAAAATCCGCGTCAACGCCGTGTGCCCGGCGGTGATCGACACCGACATGTTCCGCCGCGCCTACGAGGCCGATCCGAAGAAAGGCGAATTTGCCAACGCGATGCACCCGGTGGGGCGCATTGGCAAGGTCGAGGAAATCGCCAGCGCCGTGCTGTATCTGTGCAGTGATGGCGCGGCGTTCACCACCGGTCATTCCCTGGCGGTGGATGGTGGCGTCACGGCTTTCTGAATCCTGGTGGCAAGACTCGAAAAACCCGCCTCAGTGCGGGTTTTCTTATTGCAGGGCGCCCGTTCCGTTAAACCACTAAACAATTTGTATCAAACGGTTAGAACAGCTGCTTTTGACGGCGTTGTCGCACAGCCTGAGCGACGCGGCTGTGATTTACTGCCGCCAGCAAAATGGACAGGAGTTTGCGTGCTCATGGAATTGAGAATTGACCGACAGGCAATGGTGCCGGTCGTACAGCAGATTGTTGATGGCATGACTGAGTGGATCTCGCGAAGCGGTGTGGCACCGAGCACGCGTTTGCCCTCCATCAGGCAAATTGCGCGCTCCAATCTGCTGAGTCAGTCGTGTGTGGCCGAGGCCTGTGAACGGCTGGTGGCGCAAGGCGTTCTGGCCCCGCGTCAGGGCGCCGGATTCATGGTGGCCGCGCAGGGCGGCGGGCTGATCGGGATTGACTGCGGGCAGGCACACAGCGGGTTGAAACTCGGCGAGGGAGGCTTGCCGCAGAGCTGGCGTGAATCCGATGACCTGAGTTACGCGATCCGTCAGGTGGCCCGTACCGACATGGCGAGTCTGTTCAATTACAGCAGCCCGCTGGGGCTGCCGGCGTTACGCGAACAGATCGTCAAACGCCTCAGACTGATCGGCGTCGAGGCTCTGGATGAACAGGTGCTGACGACCTCCGGTGCGAGCCAGGCGCTTGATCTGCTCGCGCGCACATTGTTGAAGGCCGGTGACTGCGTTGTCGTCGAAACTCCGGGCTATGCGCCGCTGTTCGAGCTGTTGCGCCTGTACGGCGTGCAGTTGCTGGAAGTGCGCCGCACGCCGAGCGGGCCGGATCCCCAGGCGCTGGAAGCACTGTTGCGGCAGTTCCGGCCGGTGGCGATGTTCATCAACAGTCACCACCACAATCCCACCGGCTCTTGCCTGACCCTTGGCGTTGCACAACAGATCCTGCGCTTGTGCAACGCTCACGATGTGCGAGTGATCGAGGATGATGTCTACGCCGACCTGCACAATGGCAACGGCACTCGCCTGGCGGCACTCGATGAACGGGTGATCTATGTCGGCAGTTTTTCCAAGACACTGAGCAGTTCGCTGCGCGTCGGGTTTGTCTACGCCGAGCCAGCGCTGATTGCGCGGCTGGGGCGGGTCAAGATGATCAGTAGCATGGGCGCCTCGGGTTTCAATGAGGCGGTGCTGACCAGTCTTCTGGCCAATGGCGCCTATCGCAAAATGGTCCAGCGCCAGCGTCAACGGCTGAATACCGATCGGGTCGCCGCGTTGCAGGCGCTGGAAGATGCCGACTGGGAGGTCTTCGGTAAGCCATGTGGCGGCCTGTTCATCTGGGCCCGTGCCCCGCTGGGCGATACTGCGCGCTTGCACAGTCAGGCGCAGTGCAATGGTGTCAGCCTTTGCGACCCGGGGGCCTTCAGTCCGAGCGGCGAACCCAGTGAGTGGCAGCGGATCAATGTGGCCTATGCCTGTGATCCGAGGGCCCGGCAGTTTTTTCGCAGTACCGGTGCGAATCGACCTCAAGCGTTCTGAAAACGACGCGTGCGTAGCTTTTTGCCATTATTCCGCCGCCAGAGACTTGTGCTGGTCCATGGCCGTTGCGAATCTTCGGCAACAGACTTTGGCAGGGGACTACGCGCAATGATTTCCGCCGTGCAAGGACGTTTTGCCAACCTCGGTATGGCGAAGAAACTGGGTATCGGGTTCGTGCTGGTGCTGCTGTTGACCGCGCTGGTGGCCGCCATCGGGGTCTGGTCTCTGCAGAGCATCAGTCAGCGCTTCGATGGGCTGAAGCAGATGTCGTCGCTCAACAGTGCACTGCTCAAGGTGCGGCTGCTGGAGCAGGACTATGCCTTGCACAACAACCCGAAAACCGTCGATGCCTTGCGCAAAGGCATCGACGACTTGTTGGCCCGGGCCGCGCAACTCAAGGCTCGATCCCCGGCGAACGCGGCGGTGATGAGTGATGTGGAGCAGGCCCTGAGTGCCTATCGCAAGGCCTTCGATGAGTTCGTCTCGCTGACCCAGGCCAAGGATCTGGCGCTGGAAATGGCCAGTTGGTCGGTATCCAGTGTGGCCAACAACCTGGACGTGCTGCAGGCCGGGCTGGCTGATGACGGCGCGTATACCTTGAAGGACACCGAAGGCAAGGACGGCGCGCAGTTCATCGAACAGGCCAGCCAGGTCAGCCAGGTGTCGCGGCTGATGTTGCAGGCGATGAACGAGGCGCGGATTCGTCTGGATCAGAGCCGCAAGGGCGATGCCGACAGTGCCGGCAAGGGCAACATCGAGCAGGCTGCTCAGGCACAGGCTCAGGCCGAGCAGTTGAAGACCACGGTCAAGGATGAGGGCTATCTGACGGTACTCAATGAGGTTTCCGGGCACATCGCCGGTTTCAACGACAAACTGGCCGAATACACCGGCCTGCTGGCCCAGGAGAAAACCGTCTACGAACAGTTGCACCAGCGTGCGGCGCAGGTGATGGAGCGCGTGGATCAGGCGTATGGCGCCGAGGACGGCGCAATGCAGGCGGAATTGAAGAAGAACTCGGTGCTGATCATCGGTTCCTCGGCGCTGGCGTTGCTGGTGGGGCTGATTGCCGCGTGGGTCATCACCCGGTTGATCGTCGCGCCGTTGCGCAGTGTGATGCGGGTCGCGCAGCAGATTGCGGCCGGGGATTTGAGCGCGAGGGTGGAGGTCACCCGGCGTGATGAAATCGGTCAACTGATGCTGGCGATGCAGCAGATGGGCACCGGGCTGAGCACGATCGTCAGCGGTCTGCAGGCGGGAATCGAGCAGTTGGCCAGTTCCGCGCAATCGCTGTCGGCGGTAACCGAGCAGACCAACCTTGAGGTCAACAGCCAGAAGGAAGAGACCGAGCAAGTGGCCACGGCCACGAACCAGATGACCGCCACCGTGCATGATGTGGCGCGCAATGCCGAGGAGGCCGCGCTGGCCGCGCAAACGGCGGATGCCAAGGTCGAGAGCGGGCAACAGGTGGTGCGCCAGAGCATGGTGCGGATCGAGCAACTGGCGGATTCGGCGACATCGGCCAGTTCAAGCATCGAAAGCCTCAGTGCGCAGATCCAGAATATCGGTACGGTGCTGGATGTGATCAAGAGCGTGGCCGAGCAGACCAATCTGCTGGCGCTCAACGCCGCAATCGAGGCGGCGCGGGCCGGGGAGCAGGGCAGGGGCTTTGCGGTGGTGGCTGATGAGGTTCGCGCGTTGGCGCGGCGTACGCAGCAATCGACCGAGGAGATCGAGCGGCTGGTCAGTGCCTTGCGTTCGGCGGCACATTCGTCGGTGCAGCAGATTCAGAGCAGTGGTGAGTTGGTCAAGCTGGCGGTCAGTGATGCGCTGCAGACCGAGAGTGCGCTGGGCAGTATCGCGGCGGCGGTTTCGTTGATTCAGCAGATGAATCAGCAGATTGCGGCGGCCGCTGAAGAGCAGAGTTCGGTGGCTGAGGAGATCAATCGCAGTGTGACGAGTATTCGTGCGAGTGCGGATCAGTCTTCGATGGCGATGCGGGGGAATGCGGTTTCGAGTGTTGAGCTGGCGCGGTTGGGGGGGGAGCTCAAGGGGATGGTTGGGCATTTTCGGCTTTGACGCTTTTGACTTGGCGGCCTCTGGGCCGACCAGGTTCTTGGGGGTTTGGGTGAATATCCGTTGCTGCGTTAACGGCTTCTTATGGTTCCGCTCTTACAGCGGCTCACTTTTCCAGACGCCGAAAAGTAAGCAAAAGGCTTGGCCCCAGCGTTCGGCCCTCGCTTAGGCTCGGGTTCCTTCGTTGCGGGATTCATCCGGGCGCATCGCCTCCGGTTTGCTTCGCTGCACCTGCTCTCGATGTGTTTGGCTGCGCCAAACGGTCGCTGCGCTCCCACCCCCGGATAAATCCCTCCACTCAGCCTGCCGAAGGGGCCGGCACGGCAAGATCAAGAGCTGCAGCCGAGCTTGCGCTCATCCTGTTGAGTGGTGAAAAGCATGTGGTCGACTTTTGCTTTTCTGTAGGAGTGAGCCTGCTCGCGAAGGCGGCCTGACAGCCGACCTGTCTCTAACTGACTCACCCAATCCCACTGTGGGAGCTGGCTTGCCAGCGAAGGCGGCCTGACAGCCGACCAGTCTCCAACTGACTCCCCCAATCCCCCTGTGGGAGCGGGCTTGCTCGCGAAAGCGGCCTGACAGTCAACCAATCTCTAACTGAATACCCTCAACGGCAACCAGCCCACCCCCACAAAAAAGCCACCTCTCGGTGGCTTCTCTTAACCTTCGACCATCAGTCGTAAATCACTTTCTTCTTCCAGTCTGCATCGGCTTCGGCTTCCTTGAGGCCTTCGGTCAACTGGTTCACTTCGCCTTCAACAGGAGCAATTTTGTCCATGACCTGGGCATTGGCGCGTGCCAGGAGTTTTTCCAGGTATTGCAGTTGTTCCGAGTACACCTGTGGATCCTGCTGTTTGCGCAGGTATTGCACGCCGCGTTCGAAGGCGAGGCGGGCCTGGCCGGGTTGGTTTTGTTGCAGGGATTGTTGGCCGAGGTTGTTGAAGAATTCGATGTGCAGCAGAACCAGAATGTGGCGGACTTCCTTGATCCAGTGTTTGGCTTCGTTCGGTGGCAGGAAGCCGTCATGGGCGGCGCGTGTGATCTGGCCGTGCAGGGCTTCGAGCAGGAAGCGGACGTCTTTGGCTTTGGCTTCGGTCAGGATCGGTGCCGGCGGGTTGTTGACCGGGATCGATTCGCCTTGGGCGACCAGTGCGCTGAGTTCGGTGATCCGTGACTTGGTCGTGGCGCTGGTTTTTTCCAGGTTCAGCAGACGCTGGCAGACGTTCAGCTCCAGACGGGTCAGCAGCAGCTTGAGTGCCGGGGTCATGAACTGGCCGGGGAAGGTTTCGGTCAGCTCGCCGCAGCGGCGCAAGCGGTCGTTGAGTTCGACTTTGGTGCGGGCCTTCTCCAGTTTGTTGTTTTCCACCACATGGTTCATGTAGCCAATGGCGATCAGAATTGCGATCCCGGCTATGACTAGCAGGGTGATCATGAGTGGTGTCACCGGTAAGACCTCTTTATAGGGTTCGCATGCGAGTGTAGTGGCTGGACATTCAGGCGCCCAGCGCCGCTCGACGAGTTGATTCAGCAACTTCTGTTTATATCGGCTGCGTACTGCTTATATGAATGCTGGCGCAAGGTGCGCAGATTGCCATCATTGTGTTGCGGACTATAACGCCTTGGCGAGTGGCGGAATATAGGCGTCAATCGTCGGGCGACGGAAAAGCCCGAATGCTTCCGTAAAGCAGGTCGAAGTCATTGATTTAAATAAATTTATATTCGGGGGTTGACGACCTCTCAAACCATCCATAGAATGCGCGCCACTTGCAGCGTAAAGCACACAGCGAAACGCGGCAGGGAGTGAATGTTGTAGCGTGTCCCCTTCGTCTAGTGGCCTAGGACACCGCCCTTTCACGGCGGTAACAGGGGTTCGAGTCCCCTAGGGGACGCCAATGCGGGAATAGCTCAGTTGGTAGAGCACGACCTTGCCAAGGTCGGGGTCGCGAGTTCGAGTCTCGTTTCCCGCTCCAATTTTAAACAGCACTGCTTTCGGGCGGGGCTGAGTGAAACCAGAACCAAGTCTTTTGATGCGGGTCTGGACACCGAAACACACACCATGTGTTCCGGGTAGCGTGTCCCCTTCGTCTAGTGGCCTAGGACACCGCCCTTTCACGGCGGTAACAGGGGTTCGAGTCCCCTAGGGGACGCCATTTGCGGGAATAGCTCAGTTGGTAGAGCACGACCTTGCCAAGGTCGGGGTCGCGAGTTCGAGTCTCGTTTCCCGCTCCAAATTCTAAAAGCGCCGCTCAGTGAGCGGCGTTTTTATTAGTGAAAGTTGTAGCCTGTCCCCTTCGTCTAGTGGCCTAGGACACCGCCCTTTCACGGCGGTAACAGGGGTTCGAGTCCCCTAGGGGACGCCATTGCGGGAATAGCTCAGTTGGTAGAGCACGACCTTGCCAAGGTCGGGGTCGCGAGTTCGAGTCTCGTTTCCCGCTCCAATTTCACAAAAACGCCGATCAGTGATGATCGGCGTTTTTGTTTGTGCAGCGTTTTGCACGCAACAAAAAAGGACCTTCGGGTCCTTTTTTGTTTTCACGTCAGGCCCGCTGAATCACGGGCCCATGCCTTATCAGAGCTTCGGTAGCTGGCCGACACGGCCGATCATCTCAGTGACGATCTGCAGATCCAGCAGGAACTGGTCAACCGTTTTGAACTCACCGTCAGTGTGACCGGTGTATTTGACTTCAGGCCGGGCCAGGCCGAATTGCACGCCGTTCGGCAGTTCATGCACCGATGTCGCGCCGGCAGACGTACCGAACTCATGCTTCATGCCGAGGTTTTCGGTGGCCACCGCCAGCAGTGCCTTGACCCATTCGCCTTCCGGATTGCGGTACATCGGTTCGGCGATCGAGTAAGTGAAGTCCACGGCAACATGGTTTTTCTTGCTCCAGGCGGCGAGCTTGTCAGCGATTTCCTTCTTCAACACTTCTGGCGATTTGCCCTTGGGCACGCGCAGGTTGACTGCCAGTTTGAAGGCTTTGTCGTCCACGCCGACGTAGGTCAGCGAAGTGGTCAGCGGACCCATGAACGAATCGGAGAAACCGACGCCGAGTTTTTTGCCCAAATAATCCAGGCCCCAGTTGGTCGACGCATAGCGTGCAGCATCGGTGATCTGGTTGTGCTTGAGCGCCACCTTGCCGTCGAGGCTGTTGATGAAGTCGAGCATCCGCGCGACCGGGTTGACGCCGGACTCGGGTTCGGAGGAGTGCGCGGACACGCCGGTGACGCTCAGCTTGACGTCTTTGCCGTCAACCTTGGCCGCGACTTCGAAGTCACCACCGTGTTTTTTCGCGTATTCGCTGCCGGCTTTCTGCAGACTCGCGGCCAGTTGCTCAGGCTTTTCGGTGACGAGTGTCGCAACCGAAACCGATGGAATCTGGTTGGTTGCCAGGCCGCCGGTCATCGAGATGATTTCTGCGCCGTTGCCTTCAGCCTTGCGCAGCGGGAAGTTGGCCATGACCGTGCCGTAGCCTTTCTCGGCGATGACCACCGGGTAGCCACCGTCCAGCGCCATGTTGTAGTTCGGCGTCGGGTTGTGTTCGAAGTAGTACGGGATCGCGTCGCCGGTGGTTTCTTCGGTGGTGTCCACCAGCAGTTTGAAATTGCGTGCCAGCGGCAGCTTTTCTTCCTTGATCACTTTCATCGCGTACATCGCGACGACGATGCCGTTCTTGTCGTCTTCGGTGCCGCGACCGTACATGCGGTCGCCGATTAGCGTGACTTTGAACGGATCGAGTTTGGTGCCGTCTTTCAGCACCCAGTTTTCCGGGGTGACAGGAACCACGTCGGCATGCGCGTGGATGCCCACGACTTCTTCGCCGCTGCCGTCGAGGGAGATTTCATAAACGCGGTTGTCGACGTTGCGGAACTTCAGGTTGAACGATTCGGCGAGGTTCTTGATCTTTTCGGCGATCTTGATGAACTCCGGATTGTCATGCTGGGCCACGCCTTCTTTCTGGAAAGTCGGGATTTCCACTAGTTCGCGCAGGGTTTCCAGCGCTGCCTTGCCGTACTTCACGCGGGTGTAGATGCCCAGCAGGCGGTAGATCTCGTTCTGCTGTTCAGCGCTCGGGGTCTTGTTGTCGAGAAAGGCGTTGATCGCCGGGCCGAGGTTATCGGTTTTACCCAGGTCGCTCTTGCCTACGGCACCCAAAAACTGGCGGAAGTCGGTGACGCTCGCCTCATCGAAGCTCTTGAGAATAGCCGCGCTTTGCTGTGGAGTGATGTTGGCCTGCGCGGGCAGGGTGAACGCAGAAAAGCTGGCCAGGATCAGGCTGGTAGCGGCCAGGCGCTTGAGAGAAAAATTCATTGCGGTGGGCATTCCTTTGCAGGCAGTTGAGTGGAAGTGTTTGAAAGTTGAAACAAATCTTTTCCAAACTAACACCGCGAAGGTGGTGAAGGGGAGCCCCTGAAGTGGGATCCGTCGCACAGAAACGCAAAAGCGGCGCACAAACGAAAAAGGCCCGATCGGTGTGCAACTGACCGGGCCTTGTCTTTGGGTGTCGTTTTTACATCGACAGCACCAGCCTGCCGGCGAACAGAATCAGGATCACACCCATGCTGCGCTCGAACCAATGGCCCATGCGCATGAACAGGTTACGTATCCGGCTGCTGGAGAAAAACAGCGCGACGATCACGAACCACAGCGCATTGACGAAGCACATCCACACCCCGTACAGCGCCTGGATATTCAGCGGGGTGCTGGCGCTGATGATCGTGGTGAAGATCGCCAGGAAAAACAGCGTGGCCTTGGGATTGGTGGCATTGGTCAGAAAACCGGTGCTGAACGCCTTGAACAGCGACTGCTCGACCAGCGGCTCGTCGGGGTTTTTTTCGCCCTCGAACGTGGTCTTCGGTTTACTGCGGATCAGGCTGATGCCGAGGTAAAAGATGTACGCGCCACCGATCACCTTGGCCACCGTCAGCAACCACGGCGTGGTGTGCATCAGGGCGCCAACGCCGAGCAAGGTGTAGAGAACGTGCACGGAAATGCCGGCGCCGATGCCCAGCGCGGTGCAGATGCCCACCAGTCGGCCGAAGCGCACGCTTTGGCGGATGGTCACGGCGAAGTCCGGGCCGGGAGCGACCACGGCCAGAAAGTGAATGGTGGCCAGCGCCAGAAACTCGCCCAGGTAGTTCGATAACATCTCAGCTCCAGAAGGTCAGGGGTGAAGCATTGCCGCGATAGCCGACAAAGAACGAAAGGCTCAGTCGCGGATCCGCCACGCCCGGGGTCACCGAGTGCATGCAGCGCGAATTGAACATGATGAAATCGCCCGGCTCCGGCCGCACTTCCAGGGCCGGTGGGCCGAGCAGCGCGGGGTCGATGCCGTAACTGTCGCCACGCATCTGGTCGAACTGATCCGGGGTGATGTCGTCGTCCCACATCTGCAGAGCGCCGCCCTCGGTCGGCATGTTCAAGTAGACGTTACAGGCGAACTGCGCCTCCAGGCTGCGGGCCTGAAAGCTGTCCGGGGCGTCCTTGGCGAAAATGTCGTGGTGGGCAAGGAAGCACACGCCGGGTTTGACCACCCGCGACAGGCCGACATACATCTTGCGCCCGTAGAGGTTTTCCAGATGCGCGCCGGCCGGCCATGACTCGTCGAGCATGCAGCGCAGGGTGTCGACCGGCGAAGAGTAGGGCGCACAGCGCTCGCGCAATTCGGCGATGTTGCGGGTGGCGCGTTCGAAATAGTCCTCGATCAGCAGCGGCTGGTTTTCCGCCTCGTAAAACGCCATGCCGATGCGGCCGATGCTCGGCGCGTTGATGTAACCCTCGAAGCCCGGAGCAAGAATCTTGTCGCCAATCTCGATCGCCAGCGGCTCGGGCAAGAAGCCTCTGACGCGGATGGCGAGGACTTCTTCGTTGGCCAGTTTTTTTATGCACGTCTCATCGAGACGCTCGACGTCTAGCATCATTGTTTTTTAGGTCCATCTATCGATAGTCAACGGAACCTGCGAGTGCGGTTCCCCCCGGCGTCAGGCGTTGCGCGGAGCAGCGCCCGAGATGCTTAATCCACGCTGTAGTGGACGGATAACGTGCCTTTCTTCTGCGAAAGCGAGGCGATCGTGACTGTGCCCAAATCCTTCAGGCTGCGTACATGGGTGCCACCGCAGCCGTAGGCCGGCAGCTCGCCAAAGCCGATTTCCCGCGCGCCTTCGCGCAGTGAGGTCAGGCGCGGCAGATCGTGTTCGATCCACTGACTGATACCGTGTTGAACGGTTGGCGCATCGACTTCCTGGGCGGCATCGCCCGGCTTGAATTGCACCCGGCCCTCGTCCGGCCAGTGGTGCGCCTTGATCGGCGTCCAGCCCATGGCCTGCACGAAATGCCCGATCAAGTGCCCGGCCGAATGCATGCGGGTGTTGTAGCGGCGACGTTGTTCATCCACCTGAATACAGGTCATGCCGGGTTTTACCGGACGATCGACGTAATGCACGATCCGGTCAGGTTCCTGCACCACGCGTAGCACCTGGCTTTCGCCGATCATGCCGGTGTCACAAGGCTGACCACCGCCTTGCGGATGAAACAGCGTGGCGCGCAGCACCACGGCAAATTCGTTCTCGTGGGGCGTGCAGTCGAGGACTTCCACATTAGCCTTGAGGTCATCACTATGGAAAAAGAGGCGAAGCGTCATATTCCATGCCCTTATTAAAGTGTCTTTTTTTATTATATGAATCGTGCAATAACGTGATAATCCGTTCAAACATCAAAGGACTTGTGCGCTGTGAGCATCAATCTTCCGCTGCCACTGCTCGGTGAAATGGCGATCTTCGTCAAGGTCGTGGAAACCGGCAGTTTTTCCGAGGCAGCCCGCCAACTGGGCTCATCGCCGTCGGCGATCAGTCGCAGCATTTCCCGGCTGGAAAAGGCCCTGGCCACGCGCTTGCTGCAGCGCACTACGCGCAAACTGCGTCTGAGTGACGGGGGCGAAGAAGTGTTCAAGCGCTGCCAGGAGATGGTCAGCGCCGCCAAATCGGTGATGGAGATCAGTGGGCAGTTCACCCACGAGGCGGAAGGGCTGGTGCGGGTCAGCGTGCCAAAAGCGGTCGGGCGTTTCGTGATTCATCCGCACATGCCCGAGTTTTTGCGGCGTTATCCGAAAGTCGATGTCGAGTTGCTGCTGGAAGACCGTCAGGTTGATCTGATCGACGATCATGTCGACCTGGCGATTCGTATCACTGACCGTCCGCCGGCGGGGCTCGTCGGGCGGCAGTTGCTGACCATCGATCATTTGCTCTGCGCCACCCCGCAATACCTGGCCGAACACGGCACGCCGACTCACCCGCACGATCTGCTCAATCACAGTTGCATCTATCTGGGGGAAACCCCGAGCGATGCGCGCTGGAAATTCAAGAAGGGCAGTAAAGCGGTGACCGTCGGCGTTCGTGGCCGTTATGCCGCCAACCATACCGGGGTGCGGCTCGGGGCAGTGTTGCAGCACATTGGTATTGGCAGCTTGCCGTACTTCACCGCGCGTTATGCGCTGGAGCAGAAGCTGATTGTGCAGGTGTTGCCGGAGTGGACGTTCCTCGCGTCGTACCACGGGGGGCTGTGGTTGCTGCATTCGCCGACGCGCTACCTGCCGCCGAAGCTGCGGGTGTTCATCGATTATCTGGTGGAATGTCTGGAGAAGGAGCCGACGTTGAGCAAGCCGGGGAAGGCGGGGGCGCCGAATAATCTGGCGATGGCGTATGAATTGCCGGAGAGCGAGGGGCTGCTTTAAAAGCAAAAGATCGCAGCCTGCGGCAGCTCCTACAGGGAATACATGTGATTCCTGTAGGAGCTGCCGAAGGCTGCGATCTTTTGATCTTCAAACCATTAAATCAGTGCTTGCTGTCCTGGGCCGACATCGCCAGCAGCTGCTTTTCCTGATTCCAGTCGAACGGTTCGTCGTTCTGTTCGGCTTCGTAGCGACGTTCTTCCAGTGCCTGATACAGATCGATTTCTTCATCAGACAGGTAGTGCAGGCAGTCACCAGCGAAGAACCACAGCAGATCCCGTGGGATCAGGTGGGCGATCTGCGGATAGCGGGTAATCACTTGAGTCAGGATGTCCTGGCCCAGGTACTGGCTTTCGATCGGATCGATCGGCAGGGACGCCAGCAGTTCGTCAAAGCGCTCCAGGAACAAGGCATGGCTTTCTTCGGGAACCTGTTCGGCCTCACCTACGGCGACCAGGATACTGCGCAGGTGGTCGAGCAAAACCAGATGATCGGCAACGACGTTGGACACGAGATAAGTCCTCAAGAGCAAAACGGGCGCGGGAGTATAAAGCTCTCGCGCCGTTTTTTCACAAATAAACAGCTACACGGTCGCCAGCATCAGCGGACTTTACCCTCCGCCTGCTTCAGCTCTTCCTTGTCGAAATCATCGACGTCGATCACCTTGCGCCGTGCCGCTTCGGCATCGCGCAGGGTCTGTGCTTCCTGCGGTTGCAACACCCCAGCCTCCAGTGCGGCGTCGATGGCGTGTTCGCCAGCGACCGGTTTGACCTGACCGCTCTTGAGCGAGGTGTGCAGTTTCTTGTGCAGCGGTTGTGCGGCATTCAGCAGATCGCTGGCGTGTTGCAGGGCACCGACGGCATCGTCGGCGGACTGCGGGCGATAGCAACCGGCGAGCAGTTCTTCAAGCGTCGGATCGCCTTTGGCACGACCGATCACCGCTGCGACTTCGGCGCCGAGCTTGTCCGACGGGCCTTTGTGACGACGGCCGAACGGGAACACGATCACTCGCAGCAGGCAGCCAAACACTTTGTTCGGGAAGTTGCTCAGCAGCTCATCCAGCGCCCGTTCCGACTGGCCGAGGCTTTCTTCCATGGCCCAACGGAACAGCGGCTCCATATGCGCCGGTGAATCCAGGTCGTAATAACGCTTGAGCGCAGCGGAGGCCAGATACAGGTTGCTCAACACATCGCCGAGACGCGCGGACAGGCGTTCGCGGCGTTTCAGTTCACCGCCCAGCAGCATCATGCTGAAGTCGGCCAGCATGGCGAACGCCGCTGCCTGACGGTTGAGTGCGCGGAAGTAGCCCTGACTGATCCTGTCCCCGGGGGCATGTTCGAAGTGGCCGAAGCCCAGGTTCAGCACCAGGGTGCTGGCGGCGTTGCCAACGGCAAAACCGATGTGCTTGAGCAGCAGGCCATCGAATTCTTTCAGCGCCTGTTCTTTGTCTTCGCGGCCGGCGAGGGCCATTTCCTTGAGGACGAACGGATGGCAGCGAATGGCGCCCTGACCGAAAATCATCAGGTTGCGCGAGAGGATGTTCGCGCCTTCCACAGTGATGAAGATCGGTGCGCCGTTCCAGCTGCGTCCGAGGTAGTTGTTCGGACCCATGATGATCGCCTTGCCGCCGTGCACGTCCATGGCGTGGGTGATGCACTCGCGGCCGCGTTCGGTCAGGTGATACTTGAGGATCGCCGACAGCACCGACGGTTTCTCGCCCAGATCCACCGCGTTCGCGGTGAGCATGCGCGCCGCGTCCATCATCCAGGCATTGCCGCCGATGCGCGCCATGGCTTCCTGAATGCCTTCGAAGGCCGACAGCGGGACGTTGAACTGTTCACGAATCTGCGCGTATTGACCGGTCACCAGACTGGTGAATTTGGCCGCGCCGGTGCCGACTGCCGGCAGCGAAATCGAACGCCCGACCGACAGGCAGTTCATCAGCATCATCCAGCCCTTGCCGAGCATTTCCTGGCCGCCGATGAGGTAGTCCAGCGGGATGAACACGTCTTTGCCCGAGTTCGGGCCGTTCATGAATGCGGCACCCAGTGGCAGGTGACGACGGCCGATCTCCACACCCGGTGTATCGGTGGGGATCAGCGCCAGACTGATACCGAGATCTTCCTTGTCGCCCAGCAGATGCTCCGGGTCATAGGCTTTGAAGGCCAGACCGAGCAAGGTCGCGACCGGGCCGAGGGTGATGTAGCGTTTTTCCCAGTTCAGGCGCAGGCCGATGACTTCCTGGCCTTCCCATTCACCTTTGCAGATGATCCCGGTGTCCGGCATGGCGCCAGCATCGGAGCCGGCCAGCGGACCGGTGAGGGCGAAGCACGGAATGTCGTCGCCACGGGCCAGCCGCGGCAGGTAGTGATTGCGCTGTTCGTCGGTGCCGTAATGCAGCAGCAGTTCGGCCGGGCCGAGGGAGTTGGGCACCATCACGGTGGAGGCGAGGTCGCCGCTGCGGGTCGCGAGTTTCATCGCCACTTGCGAGTGGGCGTAAGCGGAAAAACCCTTGCCGCCGAATTCCTTGGGAATGATCAGGGCAAAGAAGCCGTGTTCCTTGATGTGGCTCCAGGCTTCTGGCGGCAGGTCCATCGACTGGCCGATCTGCCAGTCAGTGACCATCGCGCAGAGTTCTTCGGTGGGGCCGTCGATAAAGGCCTGTTCCTCTTCGGTCAGTTGCACTTTCGGGTAGGACAACAACTTGTCCCAGTCCGGACGGCCGCTGAACAGCTCACCGTCCCACCACACGGTGCCGGCATCGATCGCATCGCGTTCGGTCTGCGACATCGGCGGCAGGGTTTTCTGGAACCAGTTGAACAGCGGCGCGGTGAAATGTTTGCGGCGCAGGTCAGGCAGCAGCAACGGCGCGGCAACCACCGCGAGCACCACCCACAAAACCAGCAACAACCAGCCCGGGGCATGGCTGAAAATGCCCATCGCCAGCAGGTATACGGCGACGATACCCAACGCGGGCAGGGGGGCGATGCGGCGGTGGGCGAGATACGCCACACCGACGATCAGAACCAGTATCCACAACAACAGCATATGTAATCCTCCGTGAACCAAGGCCAACCGACCCTCCAGAGCTTAGACGGCATCTGTAAAACGGGGTGGTCAGAACATGGTGATTGAACTCGTGGGAAACCCCGGATGGTTTTCGTAGGTTCGGTGGGCAACACCCGTGGGAAATCGTTCGCCGTTCCCGCGTCTTCGCGTGCATGTTTGGCCGAAACGTCGTTATCTCTGTGCTTGAGCTGTCGCTAGACTCGGGGCTCACCCAGGAGAACATCGTCATGCGCGAGTATCTGAGTCCCGGCCGCTTCATCGATAGTGACCACCCGGCGGTGGTGGAGTTCGCCGAACAACACCGCGGTGCCAGCCGCGACCCGCTCGCGCAGGCGATCAGTCTCTATCACGCCGTGCGCGAAGCGGTGCGCTACAACCCGTATACCTTCAGCCGTGACCCGCAAACCCTGCGTGGCAGCTTTGCCTTGGCGAGGGCGGAAAGCTATTGCGTGCCGAAGGCCACGTTGCTGGCCGGGTGCGCGCGGCATTGCGGCATTCCCGCGCGTATCGGTCTGGCCGACGTGAGGAATCACCTGTCGACGCCGCGTCTGCTGGAATTGCTGCGCAGTGATGTGTTCGCCATGCACGGCTACACCGAACTGTTCCTCAACGAGCGCTGGGTCAAGGCCACGCCGGCCTTCAACCAGCAACTCTGCGAGCTGTTCAACGTCGCACCGTTGGAATTTGACGGCATCAATGACAGCGTTTTCCACCCATACAATCGTGACGGCGCGCTGCTGATGGAGTATCTGGTCGATCACGGCCAGTTCGCCGATGTGCCGGAGCAGTTCTTTTTCGAGCACCTGGAAAAGTGCTACCCGCATCTGTTCGGCGAACATCAGGCGAAGGTCTTGGGTGATATGCAGAGTGATTTGAGTCGGGTCTGATCCGGCGTATGCTGCCTGCCCACGCATTGGAAAAGAGGCGGTCATGCTGAAGATCTGGGGACGGAAAAACTCATCGAATGTCAGGAAGCCATTGTGGGCCGCCGAGGAGCTGGGCCTGGCCTACGAGGCGATTGACGCCGGTGGCGCTTTCGGTGTGGTCGACACGCCTGAATACCGGGCGATGAACCCGAACGGCCGGGTACCGGTGATCGAAGATGACGGCTTCGTGCTGTGGGAATCGAATGCCATCGTGCGTTACTTGCTGGCCAAGCATGCGCCGAACAGCGCCTGGTATCCGTCAGACCCGCAAGCCCGGGCCATTGCTGACAAGTGGATGGACTGGACCACCTCAAGTTTTGCCGGGCCGTTCCGCACCGTGTTCTGGGGCGTGCTGCGTACCCCAGCGGACAAGCAGGACTGGCCCGCAATCAATGCAGCGATCAAGGAGTGCACGGCGCTGCTGGCCATGGCCGATCAGGCCCTCGCCAGCCAGCCATACCTGTCCGGCAGCGAAGTCGGCATGGGCGATATTCCGCTGGGCAGTTTCATTTATGCCTGGTTCGAGATGCCCATCGAGCGTGCCGCGCAGCCGCATCTGGAAGCGTGGTATGCACGGTTGAAGCAGCGTCCGGCTTATCAGAAAGCGGTCATGACCGCGTTGACTTGATAATAACTATCGACACTCTTGACTGTACTTGTGTGGCGGCGGCAAGCACCATTGCGCTCATGCGCCGTGGTTGTTTTGTTCGCCGCCCGGCCCAATCTTTCCTTTTCTTCCCTTCTTGGTGCGTAAATCCGATATGAGTTCCGCTCTGTCCATCCGGCAGCTAACCAAAACCTACGGCAACGGGTTCCAGGCCTTGAGTGGTATCGATCTGGACGTCGCCGAAGGTGACTTTTTCGCCTTGCTCGGCCCCAACGGCGCCGGCAAATCCACGACCATCGGCATTCTCTCGACCCTGGTCAACAAGACCAGCGGCACGGTGAATATCTTCGGTCATGACCTGGACAAAAATCCCGCCGCGCTCAAGCGCTCGATCGGTGTGGTGCCCCAGGAATTCAACTTCAACCAGTTCGAAAAGACCTTCGACATCGTCGTGACTCAGGCCGGTTACTACGGCATCCCGGCGAAGATCGCCAAGGAACGCGCCGAGCAGTACCTGACCCAGCTCGGCCTGTGGGACAAGCGCGATGTGCCGTCGCGTTCGCTGTCCGGCGGCATGAAACGGCGTCTGATGATTGCCCGCGCACTGGTGCATGAGCCGCGCCTGCTAATCCTCGATGAGCCGACCGCTGGCGTCGACATCGAACTGCGTCGCTCGATGTGGACGTTCCTCACCGAACTGAACCAGAAAGGCATCACCATCATCCTCACCACGCACTATCTGGAAGAGGCTGAGCAGTTGTGCCGCAACATCGGCATCATCGACCACGGCACCATTGTCGAGAACACCAGCATGAAACAGCTGCTGGGCCAGTTGCACGTCGAGACCTTCCTGCTGGATCTGAAAAACGACTTGCACGCCGCGCCGCAATTGATCGGCTATCCCGCGCGGTTGCTCGACGGCCATACCCTGGAAGTCCAGGTCGACAAATCCATGGGCATCACCGCGCTGTTCACTCAATTGGCGCAGCAGAATATTGAAGTGCTGAGCCTGCGTAACAAAACCAATCGCCTCGAGGAGCTGTTCGTGTCTCTGGTAGAGAAGAATCTGTCGAAGGTGGCGGTATGAGTTCCGAGTTCCGCCCCAACCTCGTCGCCCTCCAGACCATCGTTTATCGCGAGGTCAAACGCTTCACCCGGATCTGGCCGCAGACCCTGCTGCCGCCGGCGATTACCATGGTTCTGTATTTCGTGATCTTCGGTAATCTGATCGGGCGGCAGATCGGCGACATGGGTGGCTTCACCTACATGGAGTACATCGTGCCGGGGCTGATCATGATGTCGGTGATCACCAACTCTTACGGCAACGTGGTCTCGAGTTTCTTCGGCAGCAAGTTCCAGCGTTCCATTGAGGAACTGATGGTTTCGCCAGTGTCGCCGCACACGATTCTGATCGGCTTTACCATCGGCGGCGTGTTGCGTGGCCTGATGGTTGGGGTCATCGTGACCATTCTGTCGCTGTTCTTCACCCATCTGCAGGTGCATCACCTCGGCGTGACCATCCTTGTGGTGGTGCTGACCGCGACGATCTTCTCGCTGCTCGGCTTCATCAACGCGGTGTTTGCGCGCAACTTCGATGATATTTCGATCATCCCGACGTTTGTGCTGACGCCGCTGACCTACCTCGGTGGCGTGTTCTACTCGATCACCTTGCTGCCGCCGTTCTGGCAGACCGTGTCGCTGGCCAACCCGGTGCTGCACATGGTCAACGCCTTCCGTTACGGCATTCTCGGGGTGTCGGATATCCGCATCGGTATCGCGATCACCTTCATGCTGGTGGCGACGGTGGTGTTGTATCTCGGTTGTGCGCGGTTGCTGGTGAGTGGGCGCGGGATGCGGACCTGATCCGAAACCGCGTCGCTGCCATCGCGAGCAGGCTCACTCCTACAGAAGGGCGCGTTCCTATGTAGGAGTGAGCCTGATCGCGATGGGGCCTATTCAGACGCTACAAAAAAACGGCCTCCACTGCGGAGGCCGTTTTGCATTCAGCGCATGCGGCTTTTCTTGCGCCGCGCCCATTGCCGCGCCACCCACCAGCGCCAGTACAGCATCACCGTGAAGTAGGCGAGGATGCCGAGTAGCAGCCCGCATACCACCGATCCCAGCAGAAACGGCTGCCACATGGTCGACAACTCTCCGCTGATCCATTCCCAGGTCAACGAGTCGGGCAGGGTGCGGGCGGGCACATTCATCAGCCAGGCCCCGGTCTGGTACGTGCAGAAAAACACCGCCGGCATGGTGATCGGGTTGGTCAGCCACACCAGGCTCACGGCAATCGGCATGTTGCCGCGCACGCTAACTGCCAGTGCCGCCGCCACCAGCATCTGCGCCGGAATCGGCAGGAATGCGGCGAACAGCCCGACGGCCATCGCCCGGGCCACCGAGTGACGATTGAGGTGCCAGAGGTTCGGGTCATGCAGCAACTTGCCGAGAAAGCGTAAGGATTTGTGTTCCCTGATGCTCGTCGGGTCGGGCATGTAACGTTTGAATAAGCGCCGGGGCATAGGGCTTCTCGGTCGGTTAAGGCGGCAAGTATGTCTGGATTCTACGAAGCGCCCATTCAGACTTTGTGACAATTGTTGACGACGAGCAGGCTTCCTACCAGCTACGCCTAATGCAGGAACTCTCAAGGACGGGCTTATGCGCACAGGGATGATGGCGCTGGCAGTCGGTCTGCTGGTTCCGGTTTTTTTGCCGGTGTTACCGCCGGTCGGGTTGATGATGTTGTTGCCGCTGGTGGGGCTGATGTTGCTGCCGTTTCGCAGCTATCCCCTGGCGTTTCTGCTGTTCGGTTTCACTTGGGCGTGCGTCAGTGCGCAGTGGGCATTGAATGATCGCCTGCCCGCAGCGCTTGATGGCGAAACCCGTTGGGTTGAGGGGCGGGTGGTCGGTTTGCCGCAAACCAGCGAGGGAGTGGTGCGGTTCGAATTGGCCGATGCCCGCTCGCGACACGAAAAATTGCCGTCATTGATGCGTCTGGCATGGTACGCCGGGCCGCCGCTCAACAGCGGCGAACGCTGGCGCCTGGCGGTAAAGCTCAGGCGCCCCGGTGGTTTGCTCAATCCCGAGGCCTTCGATTACGAAGCCTGGCTGCTGGCGCAACGCATCGGTGCGACCGGCACGATCAAGGATGGTCAGCGCCTGGCCGAGGCAAATTGGGCATGGCGCGACAGCATTCGGCAGCGCTTGCTTGAAGTGGACGCGCAAGGCCGGGGCGGTGCATTGGCGGCGCTGGTGCTCGGCGACGGCTCCGGGCTCAGCCGCGAGGATTGGCAGATCCTGCAGGACACCGGCACCGTGCATCTGCTGGTGATTTCCGGTCAACACATCGGGATGTTGGCGGCGGTAATGTATCTGCTGGTCGCCGGACTGGCGCGTTTTGGGCTGTGGCCGCTGCGCTGGCCATGGCTGCCATGGGCCTGCGGGCTGGCGTTTGCCGCGGCGCTCGGTTACGGCTTGCTCGCCGGATTTGATGTGCCGGTGCAACGGGCCTGCGTGATGGTCGGGCTGGTGTTGCTGTGGCGCCTACGCTTTCGCCATCTTGGCGCGTGGTGGCCGCTGTTGCTGGCATTCGATGCGTTGCTGTTGCTCGACCCGTTAGCCAGTTTGCGTCCGGGTTTGTGGCTGTCGTTCGCCGCGGTAGGGATTTTGATCTTCACCTTCGGCGGGCGACTCGGTGCGTGGAGATGGTGGCAGGCCTGGACCCGGGCGCAATGGCTGATTGCGCTGGGCCTGTGCCCGGTGTTGCTGGCGCTGAACCTGCCGATCAGCCTCAGCGGGCCATTGGCGAATCTGCTGGCGGTGCCTTGGGTCAGTCTGCTGGTGCTGCCACCGGCACTGCTCGGCACGCTGTTGTTGCCGGTGCCTTACGTCGGTGCAGGCTTGTTGTGGCTGGCCGGTGGTTTGATCGACTGGCTGTTTCGTGGCTTGTCGCTGATCGCCGGGGTGTGGCCGGCGTGGATCTCGCCGTCGCTGGCGTGGTGGGCCTTGTTGATTGGCAGTCTCGGCGCCTTGTTGTTGCTGTTGCCGCGTGGGGTGCCGTTGCGACCGTTGGGCTGGCCGTTGCTGTTGATTCTGCTGGCGCCGCCTCGCGAGCGAGTGGCCGAGGGTTTGGCCGAGATCTGGCAGCTCGATGTCGGTCAGGGCCTGGCGATCCTGATCCGCACGCGTCATCACACATTGCTCTACGACGCCGGTCCACGCTTCGGCGATTTCGATCTGGGGGAGCGGGTGGTGCTGCCAGCGCTGTACAAACTGGGGATCAACCGCATCGACCTGATGCTGCTCAGTCATGCCGACGCCGACCATGCCGGGGGGGCGCTGGCAGTATCGCGGGGCCTGAGAGTGACGCGAGTGATCAGCGGCGATCCGCCAGGGTTGCCCGCCATACTGCGCGCCGAAGCCTGTGAAAGCGGGCGCCAATGGCAGTGGGACGGGGTGCGTTTTCAGCTGTGGCAATGGGCGGCGGCCTATGACAGCAATCAGCGCTCTTGTGTGTTGCAGATCGAGGCCAATGGCGAGCGTCTGTTGCTGACCGGCGATATCGACACGGCTGCCGAACGGGTGTTGCTGGAGAGTCCATTGGCAGTGCCGACGCACTGGCTGCAAGCACCGCACCACGGCAGCCGCAGTTCCTCTTCGATGGCTTTGCTGCGGGCATTACGCCCGCATTCGGTGCTGATCTCCCGGGGGCAGGGCAATTCCTTTGGTCATCCGCACCCGCTGGTGCTGGCGCGTTACCGCCAGCAAGGGCTGCGCATCTATGACAGCGCGCAGCACGGCGCCATTCAGCTGCGTCTGGGCAGCTTTCAGGCACCGTGGCTGATGCGTCAACAGCGGCGCTTCTGGCGTTGAAACACCATTGATCGCAGGATCGCCGAATGCGGCATCAGGTCGTCGGGGCAGCGGGTCTTAATCGCCAACCGGTATGGTAAAGTGGCGCACTTTTTCGAGGGGACTGTCACTGTGTGGGAATTGGTCAAATCCGGCGGCTGGATGATGTTGCCGATCATTCTGAGTTCCATCGCGGCCATGGCGATTGTCGCCGAGCGCCTGTGGACCCTGCGCGCCAGCCGCGTCACCCCCGAGCATCTGCTGGGCCAGGTCTGGGTCTGGATCAAGGACAAGCAGCTCAATAAAGAAAAGCTCAAGGAATTGCGCGCCAACTCGCCGCTGGGTGAAATTCTCGCCGCGGGCCTGGCCAACTCCAAGCATGGTCGCGAGATCATGAAGGAATGCATCGAAGAAGCCGCGGCGCGGGTGATTCACGAGCTCGAACGCTACGTCAACGCGCTGGGCACCATTGCTGCCATGTCGCCGTTGCTGGGTCTGTTGGGCACGGTACTGGGCATGATCGACATTTTCAGCGCCTTCACCGGTTCCGGCATGACCACCAACGCCTCGGTCTTGGCCGGCGGTATTTCCAAGGCGTTGATCACCACCGCGGCGGGCCTGATGGTCGGTATTCCGGCGGTGTTCTTCCACCGTTTCCTGCAGCGCCGCATCGATGAGCTGGTGGTGGGCATGGAGCAGGAAGCGATCAAACTGGTCGAAGTAGTGCAGGGCGACCGTGACGTCGATCTGGCCGGGGACAAAGCGTGAAATTCCGTCGCAAACCCCGGGAAACGATCGACATCAACCTCGCGTCGCTGATCGACGTGGTGTTCATCCTGTTGCTGTTTTTCGTGGTGACCACCACCTTCACCCGCGAGACTCAGTTGCGCGTCGATCTGCCGGAATCGGTCAGCGGATCGCCGGCCGAAGATCAACAACTCAAGCAGCTGGACGTCGCGATCAGCGCCGAAGGCGTGTTTTCGGTGAACAACAAGATTCTGCCGAAAAACGACCTGGCGACGCTGATGGAAGCCATGCAGAAAGAAGCCAACGGCGACACCAACATGCCGTTGTCGATCAGCGCTGACGGCAAGACCCAACACCAATCGGTGATCACCGCCATGGACGCGGCCGGCAAGCTCGGTTTCAGCCATCTGCGTATGACCACGGTCGAGGCGGCGCCCAAATCCTGATGAGCCTGTCCGATCGTATGCTCGCCGCGTGGTATCAGGGGCATCCGGCCCTGACGCTGCTGCGGCCGCTGGAAATGCTTTATCGCCGCGTGGTGGTCAACAAGCGTCAGCGTTTTCTTGACGGCGAAGGCCAGATCTATCAACCGCCGGTGCCGTTGATCGTGGTCGGCAACATTACCGTTGGCGGCACTGGCAAGACGCCAATGATTTTGTGGCTGATCGATCATTGCCGACGCGCAGGCCTGCGGGTTGGTGTAGTCAGCCGTGGTTACGGCGCCAAACCACCGCAACTGCCGTGGCGGGTCACCGCCGAGCAGAGCGCCGACATCGCTGGCGACGAGCCGCTGTTGATTGTGCAGCGCACCGGCGTGCCGCTGATGATCGACCCTGATCGCAGCGCGGCGGTCAAAGCCTTGCTCGCCAGTGAGCCGCTGGATCTGATCCTCTCCGATGATGGCATGCAGCATTACCGTCTGGCGCGGGATCTGGAGCTGGTGCTGATCGACGCCGCCCGGGGCCTGGGCAACAAACGCTGCCTGCCCGCCGGTCCTTTGCGCGAGCCGATCGAGCGCCTGCAAAGCGTCGACGGTGTGCTGTTCAACGGTGCCACGGCAGACCGCGACGATGGCTTCGCGTTTCGCCTGCAACCGACCGCACTGGTCAATCTGCGCAGCGGCGAGCGCAAGCCGCTCGATCATTTTGCGCCCGGCCAATCGGTGCACGCGGTGGCCGGGATCGGCAATCCGCAACGTTTCTTCAATACCCTCGAAGCGCTAGACTGGCGCGCAGTCCCCCATGCGTTTGCCGACCACGCCGAATACAGCGTGCAGGCCTTGAATTTCACACCGTCATTGCCGTTGGTGATGACCGAAAAAGACGCGGTGAAGTGCCGTGCCTTCGCAGCAGACGACTGGTGGTATCTGGCGGTCGATGCCGTGCCGTCGCCGGCCTTTGTGGCCTGGTTCGACACCCAACTGATACGCCTGTTGCCCGATCGTCTTTTGCCTTAACTCTTTATCCAGGGAATGTTCATGGACACCAAATTGCTCGACATCCTCGCGTGCCCGATCTGCAAAGGCCCGCTCAAGCTCAGCGCCGACAAGACCGAACTGATCAGCAAGGGTGCCGGTCTGGCCTATCCGATTCGCGACGGTATCCCGGTGATGCTCGAAAGCGAAGCGCGCACCCTGACCACTGACGAGCGTCTGGATAAATGACCACTGCTTTCACCGTTGTCATTCCGTCGCGTTACGCCTCGACCCGCCTGCCGGGCAAACCGCTGCTGGATATCGCCGGCAAGCCGATGATCCAGCATGTCTGGGAACAGGCGAGCAAAAGCAGCGCCAGCCGTGTGGTGGTGGCAACTGACGATGCGCGCATCGTCGAGGCCTGCAAGGCGTTCGGCGCGGAAGTGGTGCTGACCCGTGAAGACCACAATTCCGGCACCGATCGTCTGGCTGAGGTCGCCGCCAAACTGGGCCTTGCGCCGGACGCGATCGTGGTCAACGTGCAGGGTGACGAGCCGCTGATTCCGCCAAGCGTGATCGATCAGGTCGCGGCTAACCTCGCCGCCCACACCGAAGCGCGTATGGCCACCCTGGCCGAGCCGATCGAAGACGTGGAGACCCTGTTCAACCCGAACGTGGTCAAGGTCGTCAGCGACCTTAATGGCCTGGCCCTGACCTTCAGCCGCGCCACCTTGCCATGGGCCCGCGACGCGTTCGCCAAGAGCCGCGAGCAGTTGCCGGAAGGTGTGCCGTATCGCCGCCACATCGGCATTTATGCCTACCGCGCCGGGTTCCTCCAGGACTTCGTGAGCTGGGGCCCATGCTGGCTGGAAAACACCGAATCCCTCGAACAACTGCGTGCCTTGTGGCACGGCGTGCGGATTCATGTCGCCGATGCGTTGATCGCGCCGCCGACCGGGGTCGACACCGTTGAAGACCTCGAGCGCGTTCGTCGCCTGCTGGGGGCCTGATGCGCGTTCTGTTCGTGTGCCTGGGCAACATCTGCCGTTCGCCGACCGCTGAAGGCGTGTTGCGCCACAAATTGCGTGTAGCGGGGTTGGCGGATCAGGTCGAAGTGGCCTCCGCCGGCACTGGTGACTGGCACGTCGGCAATCCGCCGGACAAGCGCAGCCAGGCAGCAGCCAAAGTGCGTGGTTATGACCTGTCGGCGCAACGCGCGCAGCAGGTCAGCCGCGCCGATTTCGCCAGTTACGACCTGATTCTGGCCATGGACAACAGCAACCTGCGCAACCTCAAGGCCCTGCAACCATCCACCGGCAAAGCCGAGCTGGACCTGTTCCTGCGCCGTTATGCCGGTGTGGTCGATGAAGTGCCGGATCCTTACTACGACGGCGATCAGGGCTTCGAACAGGTGCTGGACCTGATCGAGGCGGCGTGTGACCAACTGTTGATCGAAGTGAAGGGTCGGTTATGAGTTTGCAGCTTCAATCACAGGTTTCGCTGAAACCGTTCAACAGTTTCGGCGTCGACGTTCGCGCGCAGTTGTTCGCCGAGGCCCACAGCGACGCCGACGTGCGCGAAGCGCTGGCCTATGCGACTGCCCATGACCTGCCGTTGCTGGTGATCGGCGGCGGCAGCAACCTGCTGCTGACCGCAGACATCCCGGCACTGGTGCTGCGCATGGCGACCCGAGGCATTCGGTTGATCAGCGACGACGGCAACCGCGTGGTGATCGAGGCTGAAGCCGGCGAGCCGTGGCACCCGTTCGTGCTGCACACGCTGGCGCAGGGTTTTTCCGGTCTGGAAAACCTCAGCCTGATTCCCGGCACCGTGGGTGCAGCGCCGATGCAGAACATCGGCGCCTACGGGGTCGAGATCAAGGATGTGTTCGCCGGGCTGACCGCGCTGGATCGCCAGACCGGCGAGCTGCGCGACTTCAGCCTGGAAGAATGCAACTTCGCCTACCGGGACAGTCTGTTCAAGCAGCAGCCGGGGCGTTGGCTGATCCTGCGGGTGCGCTTCAAGCTTGATCGTGTCGCGCATCTGCATCTGGAATACGGCCCGGTGCGTCAGCGCCTGACCGAGCAAGGCATTGACCAACCGACGCCTAGCGACGTCAGCCGCGCGATCTGCAGTATTCGCAGCGAAAAACTGCCGGATCCGGCGGTGCTCGGCAATGCTGGCAGTTTCTTCAAGAATCCGCTGGTATCAGCGGCGCTGGTTGAGCAGATCAAGGCGCAACACCCGGATCTGGTGGCTTATGCGCAAGCGGACGGGCAGATGAAACTGGCTGCCGGCTGGCTGATCGAGCGCGCTGGCTGGAAAGGTTTCCGCGAGGCCGATGCCGGCGTGCATAAATTGCAGGCGCTGGTGCTGGTCAACTACGGCACCGCGACCGGTCTGCAGTTACTCGATCTGGCGCAACGCATCCAGAAAGATATTGCCGAACGTTTCAATGTCGAGCTGGAAATGGAGCCGAACCGCTATTGAGGCTACGCTTCAGGTCGGTATCCAAAGCCCTGCACTGATAAAAAGTGCAGGGCTTTTTTGTTAACGGTGGGTTAACTTAGCCAGCTAACGATAACCGTCATTTGTTCCACCAAAGGCCCGGTGCAGATGTTCGCGTCGGCACAAGAGAGCCTGTGCCAACCACATATCAGTCAGCGATGACCCTGTGGCGAGGGAGCTTGCTCCCGCTGGGGCGCGTAGCGGCCCCGCTTTCAAGAAGGGCCTGCTCCGCAGTCCAGCGGGAGCAAGCTCCCTCGCCACAGGTTCAGTGTTCGGCTTCACTGATGTGTATTGGCCCATTAGCCTGAGTCGATCTGCGTGAACCACCGCCAGTTCTGCTCGACCCCATAACCACTAAAAATATGCGGGCGTGCCCATGATTACCCTGAAACTAAACGGTCAAGACCATTCCCTCGATGTCACGGAAGACATGCCGCTGCTGTGGGCTATCCGTGATGTCGCCGGTTACAACGGCACCAAATTCGGCTGCGGCATGGGCCTGTGCGGTGCCTGCACCATTCATATCGACGGCCTGCCGGCGCGCAGTTGCATCACGCCGATCGGCTCGGTGGTCGGGCAAAACGTCAGCACCATCGACAATCTGCACGCCGATCCGGTCGGGCAAGTGGTGCAGCAAGCCTGGCTCGACAGCGCTGTGGCGCAGTGCGGTTTCTGTCAGGGCGGGCAGATCATGTCTGCCACGGCGTTGCTAAAAACCAATCCGAACCCGAGCGACGAGCAGATCGAAGAGGCCATGGTCGGCAACATTTGCCGTTGCGGCACCTACAACCGGATCAAGACCGCGATCCGTCAGGCCTCCACTCACCTGAAGGAGGCCAAGGCATGAGCCGCTTGCCGAATGATTTCGCCCTGAGCAATCTCAGCCGCCGCGGTTTTCTCAAAGGCGTCGGCGCTACGGGCGCATTGGTGCTGGCCGCGAGCTGGGGCTGGCAGGATGCACTGGCTGAAGACGCGCCGAAGAAGTTCGGTGCTGATGGCATGCCCAACGGCTGGATTGACGATCCCAAGGTTTACGTCAGCATTGCCGCAGACGGCACGGTCACCGTGGTCTGCAACCGCTCGGAAATGGGCCAGGGTGTGCGCACCAGCCTGACCATGGTGGTTGCCGATGAACTGGACGCCGATTGGGCCAAGGTCAAAGTCCAGCAGGCGCCGGGTGACGAAGTACGTTTCGGCAACCAGGACACTGACGGTTCGCGCAGCATGCGTCACTGGTATGAACCGATGCGCCGTTGCGGCGCGGCGGCCCGGACCATGCTGGAGCAAGCCGCCGCCGCGCAGTGGCAGGTGCCGGTGGGCGAGTGCCATGCGCAGTTGCACAAAGTCATTCACAAACCATCCGGTCGCGAGCTGGGTTACGGCGAACTTGCCGCTGCCGCCAGTGCGCTGACAGTGCCGGCGCGTGACAGCCTGCGCCTCAAGCAACCGTCGGAGTTTCGCTACATCGGCAAGGAAGGCACCAAAGCCATCGATGGTGCCGACATTGTCAACGGGCGCGCGGTGTACGGCGCCGATGTGCATTTCGACGGCATGCTCTACGCGACCATCGCCCGTCCGGCGGTGTACGGCGGCAAGGTCAAGTCGCTGGATGACAGCGCCGCGCTGAAGGTTCCGGGTGTGCTGAAGGTCATGCAGATCGAGAGCCGTCCACTGCCTTCCGAATTCCAGCCACTGGGCGGCGTAGCGGTGATTGCCAGCAATACCTGGGCGGCGATCAAGGGCCGCGAGGCGCTGAAGATCGAGTGGGACGACGGCCCCAACGCCAGTTATGACTCGATCGCTTACCGCAAGGAACTGGAAGCAGCGGCGCGCAAACCCGGCAAAGTGGTGCGCAACACTGGCGATATCGACAAAGCCCTGAGCGGCGCAGCGAGCAGTCTCGAAGCCTCTTACTATTTGCCGCATCTGGCCCAGGCACCGATGGAGCCGATGGTTGCCATCGCTCGCTACGACAAAGGTGTGTGTGAAGCGTGGGCGCCGAGTCAGGCGCCGCAGGTGACTCGCGAGCGCATCGCCGAGCGCCTGGGGCTGCCGTTCGACAATGTAACCTTCAACGTCACGCTGCTGGGCGGCGGTTTCGGCCGTAAATCGAAACCGGATTTCGTCGTCGAGGCGGCGATCCTTGCCAAGGAGTTCCCCGGTAAAGCCGTGCGGGTGCAATGGACCCGCGAAGACGACATCCACAACTCGTATTTCCACACGGTGTCCGCCGAGTATTTGAAAGCTGCTGTCGGCAAGGATGGTATGCCGTCCGGCTGGTTGCATCGCACAGTGGCGCCGAGCATTACTGCGCTGTTCGCTCCGGGCATGAATCATGAAGCGGCGTTCGAACTGGGCATGGGTTTCACCAATATGGCTTACGCGATTCCCAACGTGCGCCTGGAAAACCCCGAAGCCACGGTGCACACCCGCGTCGGCTGGTATCGCTCGGTGTCGAACATTCCTCACGGTTTTGCGATTCAGAGTTTCGTCGATGAATTGGCGCATAAGGCCGGCGTCGATCCGCTCCAATATCAGATCAAGTTGCTCGGCGCGGATCGCCAGATCGACCCGCGCACCTTGAGTGAGGAGTGGAACTATGGCGAATCCCCCGAGCGCTACCCGATCGATACCGGGCGCATGCGCACGGTGTTGGAAACTGCGGCCAAGGCTGCCGGTTGGGGACGCCAATTGCCGAAAGGGCGCGGCCTCGGCCTGGCGGTGCATTACAGCTTCGTCACCTATGTGGCGGCGGTGATCGAAGTCGAGGTCAAGGACGACGGCACGCTGATCCTGCACAAGGCTGACATCGCCGTCGATTGCGGGCCGCAGATCAACCCTGAGCGCATCCGCTCGCAGTTCGAAGGCGCCTGTGTCATGGGCCTGGGCAACGCGGTGCTGGGTGAAATCAGCTTCAAGGACGGCAAGGTTCAGCAGGACAACTTCCATATGTACGAAGTGGCGCGCATGTCGCTGGCGCCGAAGGAAGTTGCCGTGCATCTGGTGACGCCGCCGGGTGATGTGCCGTTGGGCGGAGTCGGTGAGCCGGGCGTGCCGCCAATTGCGCCGGCACTGTGCAATGCGATCTTCGCCGCCACTGGCCAGCGCATCCGTAACTTGCCGGTGCGTTATCAGTTGCAGGGCTGGCAGAAGGCGCAGGCGTAATGGACAGCGCCGATCTCAACGTCCTGCGCAGCGTGCTCGAATGGCGCCGCGCCGGGCAGCGGGTGGTGCTGTTCAGTGTGGTGCAGACCTGGGGCACCGCGCCCCGGGCACCCGGCGCGATGCTCGCGTTGCGCGAGGACGGCGTGGTGATCGGTTCGGTGTCGGGCGGCTGTGTCGAGGATGACTTGATCGCCCGTTTGCACGACGGGCGCATCGCCAGCGACGGCCCGCCGGTGCAACTGATTACCTACGGCGTGACCCGGGAAGAAGCCGCACGGTTCGGCTTGCCGTGCGGTGGCACGTTACGCCTGACCGAAGAACGAATCGCTGATCCGGCGTGGGTCGCCGAGTTGCTCGCGCGATGTGAAGCGCACGAGATTGTCGCCCGCGAGCTGAACATCGAAACCGGTGAAGTGCTGCTGTCAGCGGCGAGCAAATCCGATGTGCTGGTATTCGATGGCAAGACCTTGCGCGCCATTTATGGCCCGCGCTGGCGGCTGCTGTTGATCGGCGCCGGACAGCTGTCACGCTATGTGGCCGATATGGCCCGGTTGCTGGATTTCGAAGTGCTGATCTGCGATCCGCGCACAGAGTTCGTCTACGGTTGGGAAGAGCATCACGGTCGCTTTGTCCCGGGCATGCCGGATGACGCAGTGCTGAGCATTCAAACGGATGAGCGCACGGCTATCGTCGCGCTGACCCACGATCCCCGTCTGGATGATATGGCGTTGCTCACTGCGCTCGATTCGCCGGCCTTTTATGTCGGTGCGCTCGGTTCGCGAGTCAACAGCCAGAAGCGCCGGGACAATCTGGCTCAGCTAGGCTTGTCAGAGGCAGCCATTGCGCGATTGCACGGGCCGATCGGTCTGCACATTGGCAGTCATTCGCCAGCGGAGATTGCCCTGTCGTTGTTGGCGGAAATCGTCGCGATCAAGAACGGCGTCGAGTTGAAACAGAAGAAAGTTGTGGAGGCGCCATGAGTCGATCCATCGCAGTGATTGTGCTGGCAGCGGGTGAGGGCAGCCGCTTTCGTCAGGTTGCCGGTGCCGACAAGGACAAGCTGCTGGCCGATTGCACCGGGCGTGATGGCGCGGTGCGCTCGGTGATCGAGCAGGTGTTGCTGAATCTGCCGGCCGACTTGGACAAGCGGGTGCTGGTCACCACAGAAGCACGACCGCAGGCCATGCGTATGGCGCAGGCCTATGGTTGTGAGGTGGTCTCGATTGAATCGACCGGGATGGGTGACAGTATTGCGGCTGGCGTCGCGGTTTGTCCGGATGCAGATGGCTGGTTGATTGTGCTGGGGGATATGCCGTTTATTTTGCCGTCGAGTATTGAGTGGGTGGTGGCGGCGATGGCCGAGGACGCCGTGAGCGTACCGGTGCAGGACGGCGAATTTGGGCATCCGGTGGGGTTCGGGCGTTCGTTCGGGCCGGGGTTGCAGGCGTTGAGCGGTGATCGCGGCGCCAGGCCGTTGTTCAAGCAGGGGCGGGTAGTTCAAGTGTCGGTGGATGATCGCGGGGTGTTGTGGGATATCGATGTGCCTGAGTCTCTGATATTTCCTCAATTCTGAGCCCTGCATAAATCCTCTGTAGGAGTGAGCCTGCTCGCGATAGCGTTGGGTCAGTGTCATTTGTGGTGGCTGATACACCGCTATCGCGAGCAGGCTCACTCCTACAAGGAGTCGGGGTGATGCTTGAACTGGAGGCATGAAATAGCCCCGCCTGATTGCTCAGGCGGGGCTTTTTATTGTCTTTCGGAATCAGACGAGCGGTTTAGGCTCGTGCTGTTTTTCCTCGGTCGCCTGGTGATGCTCGACCGCGTCCTGAACGGAGCGTGGCGCTTCGGCGATCACCGATTCAACCACGGCCTCTTCAGTTACGGCAGCAACCTCGACCACTTCAGCCGCCGGAGCAGCAGCGGCAGCCAGTTCGGCTTCCTTTTGCAGGCGCTCGGCTTCACGCTTGCGGCGACGCACTTCACGTGGGTCGTTTGGCGCACGGCCGTTTGGCGTCAGGGCGCTGACCGGAGCGGCTTCAACCACTGGAGCAGGGGCTTCAGCAACGACTGGCGCTTCGACCACCGGTGCTTCAACGACAGGCGCTGGAGCAGGTTCGCTCACTTCAACCACTGGCTCGGCAGCCTTGGCTTCTTCAACCACTGGGGCCGCAACGACTGGCGCTGGTGTTTCAGCGACGGCAGGCTCGGCAACCCAGTTGAACGCGGTCTGTTCTTCGCGAACTTCACGCACGGTTTCGGTCACGGTTTCAGCGACAGTTTCAGCCGGTTCTGCGGCCATAAC
Source organism: Pseudomonas sp. GW823-FHT01D03 (assembly GCF_058798255.1). NCBI lineage: Bacteria > Pseudomonadati > Pseudomonadota > Gammaproteobacteria > Pseudomonadales > Pseudomonadaceae > Pseudomonas > Pseudomonas sp. GW823-FHT01D03. The sequence continues at coordinate 4,447,909 of NZ_JBXAKK010000001.1, read as the reverse complement.
TGGCGCTTCAATGGCAGGTTCTGCAGCGGCTTCAACCTGAGGCAGAGTTTCTTGAACCGGTGCCACTTCGACTTCCGGAGCAGCAACCACTTCCACTGGGGTAGTGGCCTCAACAACCGGCGCTTCCACTGGAGCGGTTTGCTGAACAGTGGCGGTAGCGCGTTCGGCTTGCTCGTGAGCCTGTGCTTCGGCTGGAGCGCTGATCACGCTGCTGGCAACAGCGGCGGTCACGGCCAGGCCGGCAGCCAGATCGGCAGCGCTTGGTGCTGGTTCAGCGTTTTCGCCGGACTCGGATTCTTCCGAACCTTCGATCACGTTGCCGTTGGCATCACGCTGACGCTCGCGACGGTTGCTGCGACGACGCTGACCACGGGAGCGACGACGTGGACGATCGCCTTCGGCGTTGTCCTGACCGTCTTCCGGCAGTTGCTCTTCGTTGCTGTTCACTTCTTCTTCGGCGACGGCAGCAGCGGCCTGCTCGGCACGCGGTTGACGCTCTTCACGCGGCGGACGCGGTGCGCGCTCTTCGCGTGGCTGACGGGCTGGACGCTCTTCTGCGACCACAGCGGCAGCGGCAGCTGCTACGGGTGCAGCCGGAGCGGCGTCCAGAGGCTCGCGCAGTTCACGGACACGCTCTTCGCGCTCGCCACGTGGCTTGCGGTCTTCACGTGGCGCACGTGGTGCACGTTCTTCACGCGGAGCGCGTGGTGCGCGTTCTTCGCGGGCGGCTGGCGCTTCGCTGCGGGCTTCACGCGGCTCGCGAACCTCACGGGCTTCACGTGGCTGACGCTCTTCACGCGGTTCGCGTGGGGCGCGTTCTTCACGCGGTGCACGTTCTTCGCGCGGCTTGCGCTCTTCATCGCGGCGACCGTTACGGTTGCGGCTCTGCTGACGACCGTTGCGACGCTCTTCGTTGCGGGCGGGACGCTCGGTAGCCGGTTTTTCAACGACGACCGGAGCGGCTGGCTCTTCTTTGGTGGCGAACAGGCTGACCAGCGACTTCACCAGGCCCTTGAACAGGCTTGGCTCTGGCGCGGCAACCGGAGCCGGTGCAGCAGCGGCAGGCGCGGCGACTTCGGTCGGCACCGGCGCATTGGCACGGGCCGGCGCAGTCTTGACCGCAGCTTCCTGGCGAACCAGGGTGCGGGTCGCAGCGGCTGGCTGGACTTCTTCGACTTCGGCAGCGGCAGCAGCGATTTCATAGCTGGACTGGTTGGTCGCGGCTTCCGGGCTGTCGTCACGCAGACGCTGAACTTCGAAGTGCGGGGTTTCCAGGTGATCGTTCGGCAGAATGACGATACGGGCACGGGTGCGCAGTTCGATCTTGGTGATCGAGTTGCGTTTTTCGTTGAGCAGGAACGCGGCGACCGGGATCGGCACCTGAGCGCGCACTTCGGCAGTGCGATCTTTCAGGGCTTCTTCTTCGATCAGGCGCAGGATTGCCAGCGACAGCGATTCGACGTCACGGATGATGCCGGTGCCGTTGCAGCGTGGGCAGACGATGCCGCTGCTTTCGCCCAGCGATGGACGCAGGCGCTGACGGGACATTTCCAGCAGGCCGAAGCGCGAAATGCGGCCGATCTGCACGCGAGCGCGGTCGGCTTCCAGGCATTCGCGGACTTTCTCTTCCACGGCGCGCTGGTTCTTGGCAGGAGTCATGTCGATGAAGTCGATGACGATCAGGCCGCCGATGTCGCGCAGGCGCAACTGACGGGCGATTTCTTCGGCGGCTTCAAGGTTGGTCTGCAGCGCGGTTTCTTCGATGTCGCTGCCTTTGGTGGCGCGCGCCGAGTTGATGTCGATGGACACCAGGGCTTCGGTCGGATCGATGACGATGGAGCCGCCGGAAGGCAGTTCGACGACGCGCTGGAAAGCGGTCTCGATCTGGCTTTCGATCTGGAAACGGTTGAACAGCGGCACGCTGTCTTCATACAGCTTGATCTTGCTGGCGTACTGCGGCATCACCTGGCGGATGAAGGTCAGGGCTTCGTCCTGGGCTTCAACGCTGTCGATCAGCACTTCGCCGATGTCCTGGCGCAGGTAATCGCGGATGGCGCGGATGATCACGTTGCTTTCCTGATAGATCAGGAATGGCGCGGAGCGATCCAGCGAGGCTTCTTTGATGGCAGTCCACAGTTGCAGCAGGTAGTCGAGGTCCCACTGCATTTCTTCGCTGCTGCGGCCCAGGCCGGCAGTGCGCACGATCAGCCCCATGTCGGCGGGTGCAACCAGGCCGTTCAGCGCTTCACGCAGTTCGTTGCGCTCTTCGCCTTCGATGCGACGGGAGATACCGCCGGCACGCGGGTTGTTCGGCATCAGTACGAGGTAACGACCGGCCAGGCTGATGAAGGTGGTCAGGGCAGCGCCCTTGTTGCCACGTTCTTCTTTTTCGACCTGAACGATGACTTCCTGGCCTTCGCTCAGGACGTCCTTGATGTTGACGCGGCCTTCAGGGGCTTTCTTGAAGTATTCGCGGGAGATTTCTTTGAGGGGCAGGAAGCCGTGGCGCTCGGAGCCGAAATCGACAAAGGCAGCCTCAAGGCTTGGTTCGATGCGAGTGATACGGCCTTTGTAGATGTTGGCCTTCTTCTGCTCGCGTGCACCGGATTCGATGTCCAGGTCGTAGAGGCGTTGGCCATCTACCAGTGCAACACGCAACTCTTCGGGTTGAGTTGCGTTAATCAGCATTCTTTTCATGTAGTACCGTCGGTTTCCGGGCTGCCGGAAACGGCGTTCGGCACACACGACTTCTCACGGTCGGTGTCAGGTGCGTCGGGAGTGGTTGGCCATTCCCGTGTCCAGCGATGTCAGGCCAATTGGGCCGATATCGCGACGTACGCGTCCTGCTTGCTGTGGCTACTTAAGCACTCAGTCAGGAGGAGGAATCAACCAGCGGCTGTGGACGAGATGAAGCGTCTTGATAAAGCCTATTGCTACACAGTCCGGCGGTTGTGCATCTCCACCCTACACGTATCCCTGATAATTCGGGTGCTGCCGCGCGCAGAATCCGCAGCGGGTTGGCATTTACCGTGAGCTCCGAAAGGGGAGGTCACGCATCATGGCTAATTCAGGCGATGTTTCCGAAGCCTTCGCTCGGGGTCATCTGCAGCTGACTGCACTTTGTGAACTGGCCTCGAATATTTGCCTGTCAGGCGAGTGAAAACTCTGCTCGACGGTGTAATTCAGGCCTCATGTCACCTGCGCTTGTTACAACTGCAAACTCCACCGTTACGTAGCGAAAGCCCCGTAGGACGGCCTCGCGTCCTGGTGAATTGCGTTGGTCAGGGCCGGTTTTTGACCGTGGTTCCGCTGTCCAGGCCGCTTTTGGCGGCGTTCGCGACTATAGCAGCAATGATTAAGTGCTTCAATTCCATAAAAATTGTTATCATCCGCGGCATGACAACTACTGCCCCTTCGACTCCAGGCGTTCAACTGCTTGAAGTCTCGCCGGAGTATGCCGGCCAACGAATCGACAATTTCCTGCTAGCCCGGCTCAAAGGCGTGCCCAAGACCTTGATTTACCGCATTTTGCGTAAGGGCGAAGTGCGCGTGAACAAGGGTCGGATCAAGCCCGAATACAAGCTGCAGGCCGGCGATATCGTGCGCGTGCCGCCAGTTCGTGTGCCTGAGCGCGACGAACCGGTGCCTCTGGCCCAGGGCCTGTTGCAGCGTCTGGAAGCCTCGATCGTCTACGAAGACAAAGCCCTGATCGTGATCAACAAGCCCGCCGGCATTGCGGTTCACGGCGGCAGTGGCTTGAATTACGGCGTGATCGAAGCCTTTCGTCAGTTGCGTCCCGACGCCAAGGAGCTCGAGCTGGTTCACCGTCTCGACCGTGACACCTCCGGCCTGCTGATGATCGCCAAGAAGCGCAGCATGTTGCGGCACTTGCACGCCGCCTTGCGCGGTGACGGTGTCGACAAGCGCTACATGGCGCTGGTGCGCGGCAACTGGGCGACCTCGATCAAGCAAGTCCGTGCGGCGCTGGGCAAGAGCAACCTGCGCTCCGGTGAGCGCATGGTCGAGGTCGACGAGGAGGAGGGCAAGGAATCGGTGACCGTGTTCAAGGTCCTGCGGCGTTTCGGCGACTTTGCCACCCTGATCGAAGCCAAGCCGATCACCGGGCGCACCCACCAGATCCGCGTCCACACCTTGCACGCCGGGCACTGCATTGCCGGCGACACCAAGTACGGCGATGACGGTTTCAGCAAGGAAATCCGTGATCTGGGCGGCAAGCGTCTGTTCCTGCACGCCTACATGCTGACCGTGCCGCTGCCCGATGGCGGTGAGCTCAAGTTGCAGGCGCCGGTGGATGAAATGTGGGCCAAGACCGTGGAGCGATTGAGTGCGCCCATCTGATTACAAACTGCTGATTTTCGATTGGGACGGCACCCTCGCCGATTCCATTGGTCGGATTGTCGAGGCGATGCATTCTGCGTCCGCGCGTTCCGGTTTCGAGTTGCGCGATGATTTTGCCGTCAAGGGCATCATCGGCTTGGGCTTGCCCGAGGCGATCCGCACCTTGTACCCGGACATCAGCGATGCCGAGATGACCTTGTTTCGCGAGTATTACGCCGATCACTACATCGCGGCGGAAGCCGTGCCTTCGCCGTTGTTCGAAGGTGTAGTCGAGTCGATGGCGTCGTTTCGCGAGCAGGGCTATCACCTGGCTGTCGCCACCGGCAAGAATCGTCGCGGACTGGATCGGGTGCTCAAGGCCAATGGCTGGGAAGATTATTTCGATATCACCCGCGCCGCTGACGAGACTGCGAGCAAGCCGCATCCGTTGATGCTCGAGCAGATTCTCGACCATTGCGGCGTGCGGCCCGAGCAGGCGCTGATGGTCGGCGATTCGTCCTTCGATCTGCTGATGGCGCGCAATGCGGGCATGGCGTCGGTGGCAGTCAGTTATGGCGCGCAGTCGATCGAGTCGCTGCAGCAGTTCGAGCCGCGTCTGTCGATTGACCGTTTTAGTGAATTGCACGCCTGGCTTGGGCAGCAGGCTTAATACGTTTTTGCTGGGGTGCCGCGCATGACCGACGAATGGAAAGCACCGGCCAAGGCAAGTGCCGACGACGGTGACGAGAAAAGCTGGAAGCTGCTGGAAAAGACGTTGCTGGCCAGTGTGCAGGAGCAGCGTCGCTCACGGCGCTGGGGGATTTTCTTCAAGCTGCTGACGTTTGTTTATCTGTTTGTTGCGCTGATCCTGTTCACGCCGCTGATGGACATGGAAAAGAGCGCCACTCGTGGGCCGAACTACACCGCGCTGATCGACGTCACCGGCATGATTGCCGACAAGGAGCCTGCGAGTGCTGACAACATTGTCGGCAGCCTGCGTGCGGCCTTCGAGGACAAAAAGGTCAAGGGCGTCATCCTGCGGATCAACAGTCCTGGCGGCAGTCCGGTGCAGTCGGGTTATGTGTATGACGAGATCAAGCGTCTGCGCGGCCTGCACCCGGATACCAAGGTGTACGCGGTGATTTCCGATCTCGGTGCGTCCGGTGCCTATTACATCGCCAGTGCGGCGGATCAGATCTATGCCGACAAGGCCAGTCTGGTCGGCTCCATCGGTGTAACGGCCGCCGGTTACGGGTTTGTCGGCACCATGGACAAGCTCGGCGTCGAGCGTCGCACTTATACCTCGGGCGAGCACAAGTCGTTTCTGGATCCGTTCCAGCCGCAGAAACCTGACGAGACTGCGTTCTGGCAGACCGTGCTGGATACCACGCACAAGCAGTTCATCAACAGTGTCAAGAAGGGGCGTGGCGATCGTCTCAAGGATAAGGAGCATCCGGAGTTGTTTTCCGGACTGGTCTGGTCGGGCGAGCAGGCGCTGCCGTTGGGCTTGATCGATGGCCTGGGCAATGCCAGCTCGGTGGCGCGGGATGTGATTGGCGAAAAAGAGCTGGTGGATTTCACCGTGCAGGAATCGCCGTTCGACCGCTTCTCGAAGAAGCTCGGTGCCAGCGTGGCTGAGCAGTTGGCGATGTGGATGGGTTTCCACGGGCCATCGTTGCGCTGATTTGTTGTAAAGATCAAAAGATCGCAGCCTGCGGCAGCTCCTACAGAGATCGATGTAGGAGCTGCCGCAGGCTGCGATCTTTTGCGTTAAGGGATTTGCACGTCCTCAAGCAGCAGCATGTCGATCAGGCGAATCAGTGGCAGGCCGATCAGGCTGGTGGCGTCAGGTCCTTCGGTGGACTGGAACAGACTCACGCCCAAGCCTTCGGCCTTGAAGCTGCCAGCGCAATCGTAGGGCTGCTCCAGGCGCAGGTAGCGCTCGATGCGCGCTTCGTCGAGCTGGCGCATGTGCACGGTAAACGGCACGCAGTCGACCTGGCAGTGGCCGGTCTGGCTGTTGAGCAGGGCCAGGCCGGTGAGGAAGGTCACGCTGGCGCCGCTGGCGGCCAGTAGCTGTTCGCGAGCCTTGTCAAAGGTGTGTGGCTTGCCGATGATCCGTTCGCCGAGTACCGCGACCTGGTCTGAGCCGATAATCAGATGAGCAGGGTGGCTGGCCGCCAGTGCGCGAGCTTTCTGTTCGGCGAGGCGCTTGACCAGTTCGATGGCGGATTCGCCCGGTTGGTGGCTTTCGTCGATATCCGGCGAGCTGCAGACGAACGGCAGGTGCAGGCGGGCGAGCAATTCCCGGCGATAGGTCGAGCTGGAAGCAAGTAATAAAGGCAGCATTGGCGTCTCCTGAGGCAGGTGCGAATTCTAGCGGAGGCACGCAAGTGACGGACAGGGCACAATTTCCTTTGACATGGGTGGGTGCATCCCTATAATGCTGCGCCTATGTTGAATGACCCGATTCCACCTCACGTTGACCCGCGCAAATTGGCTGACCGTGGCACCACCCTTCAAGGTGAACTGCTGCTGGCCGATTTGAAGAGACTCTGCGACCCGCTTTCCGACGATGTCGGTACGGTGCAGGCCAAATTCGTTTTTGAACGAGATGAACGTAAATCTGTGGTGATCCACAGCTTTATCGACACCGAAGTCAAAATGGTTTGCCAGCGTTGTCTTGAGCTGGTCACCCTGCCGATCCACAGCGAATGCAGTTACGCTGTAGTGAAGGAGGGTGCGAATACCCAGTCGTTACCGAAAGGTTATGACGTGCTGGAACTGGGCGAAGATCCATTGGATCTGCAGTCACTGATCGAGGAGGAGCTTCTGCTCGCCTTGCCCATTGTGCCTGCTCATCATCCGGAAGAATGCCAGCAGCCGGCGGGAGCAGATGAACCCGAACCGAGCGAGGACGAGGTAACGCGGTCCAACCCGTTCAGTGTATTGGCGCAGTTAAAGCGTGACCCAAACGTTTAGGAGTTAATCAATTATGGCTGTTCAGCAGAACAAAAAATCCCGCTCTGCCCGTGACATGCGCCGTTCGCACGACGCTCTCGAGGCTAGCACCCTGTCTGTAGAAAAAACCACTGGTGAAGTTCACCTGCGTCACCACGTATCGCCAGAAGGCGTATACCGTGGCCGTAAAGTGATCGACAAGGGCGCTGACGAGTAATCACTTGTCCGCTCAAGTCATCGCGATTGACGCAATGGGCGGGGACTTCGGTCCCCGCAGCATTGTTCAGGCCAGCCTTGCTTGCCTTTCTGCTACGCCCTCGCTGCACCTGACCCTTGTCGGTCAACCCTCCCTACTTGAAGAACTGATCAACGGCCAATCGGCTGCCGATCGCGCGCGCCTGACGATTGTTCCGGCGTCTGAAGTCATCACCATGGACGAAAAGCCGACCCAGGCCTTGCGTGGCAAGCTGGACTCGTCGATGCGTATCGCCCTGGAACTGGTGCGTGACGGCAAGGCTCAGGCCTGTGTCAGCGCCGGCAATACCGGGGCGTTGATGGCGTTGTCGCGTTTCGTGCTCAAGACCTTGCCGGGGATTGATCGGCCGGCGATGGTGGCGGCGATTCCGACGCAGAAGGGCTACTGCCAGTTGCTCGATCTGGGTGCGAACGTCGATTGCAGCGCCGAGCATCTGTTGCAGTTCGCGGTGATGGGCTCAGTGGCGGCGCAGACGCTGGGCATCGCCCGGCCGCGTGTCGCCTTGCTGAATATCGGCACCGAAGACATCAAGGGCAATCAGCAGGTCAAGCTGGCGGCGACCTTGCTGCAGGCCGCGCGTGGCATCAACTACATCGGTTTTGTCGAGGGCGATGGCCTGTATCGTGGCGAGGCGGATGTGGTGGTCTGTGACGGTTTTGTCGGCAATATTCTGCTCAAGTCCAGCGAAGGCCTGGCGACGATGATCGCCGCGCGTATAGAAGCCTTGTTCAGGAAAAACTTTGCTTCCCGCGTGGTGGGTGCTTTGGCCTTGCCATTGATGAAACGCCTGCAGGCGGATCTGGCGCCGGCGCGACATAACGGCGCAAGCTTCCTCGGCTTGCAGGGCATCGTGGTGAAAAGTCACGGTTCGGCCGGGGTTCAGGGCTTTCAGAGCGCGATTCAGCGCGCGCTGATCGAGATTCAGGAGAACCTGCCCGAGCGCCTCCACGGTCGTCTGGAGGATTTGTTGTCTTAGGCGTTTTCGTCGGACAATGCTTAAATGTGACCGCCCGGTTCAAAGGGCCATCCAACTGTCAGTTTCTTGCGTCCCTCTAGCGGGATGCCATTTTTCCGACGACAAGATCATTAGGGGCTTGTTACATGTCTGCTTCCCTCGCATTCGTCTTTCCAGGACAGGGTTCGCAGTCCCTCGGCATGCTCGCCGAGCTGGGCGCGGAACATCCGCTGATCCTCGAAACATTCAAAGAAGCCTCTGAGGCTCTGGGCTATGACCTGTGGGCACTGACCCAGCAGGGCCCGGAAGAACTGCTCAATCAAACCGACAAAACCCAGCCGGCCATTCTGACCGCCTCGATCGCCCTGTGGCGTCTGTGGCTGGCTGAAGGCGGCGCGCGTCCGGCATTTGTTGCCGGTCACAGCCTGGGTGAATACAGCGCCCTGGTTGCTGCCGGCAGTCTGAGCCTGGCTGACGCGGTGAAGCTCGTTGAGCGCCGTGGCCAGCTGATGCAGGAAGCCGTTCCGGCCGGTCAGGGTGGCATGGCTGCGATCCTCGGTCTGGAAGACGCTGACGTGCTGGCAGCCTGCGCTGAAGCGGCGCAAGGCGAAGTGGTCAGTGCGGTGAACTTCAACTCGCCGGGTCAGGTAGTGATTGCCGGTGCCAAGGCTGCGGTTGAGCGTGCCATCGAAGGCTGCAAGGCCCGTGGCGCCAAGCGTGCCATGCCGTTGCCGGTGAGCGTGCCGTCGCATTGCGAACTGATGCGTCCGGCTGCCGAGCGCTTTGCCGAATCCATCGCCGCCATCGACTGGCAGGCGCCGCAGATCCCGGTAGTACAGAACGTCAGCGCGCAAGTGCCGGCCGATCTGGAAACCCTGAAGCGTGATCTGCTTGAGCAACTGTACAAGCCCGTTCGCTGGGTTGAATCGGTTCAGACGCTGGCTGCCAAAGGCGCGACCAATCTGATCGAATGCGGCCCGGGCAAAGTCCTGGCCGGTCTGAACAAGCGTTGCGCCGAAGGCGTTTCGACTTCCAACCTCAATACCCCAGACGCTTTCGCTGCCGCCCGCGCAGCGTTGGCCTGAATCAGGAGAAACTTGCATGAGTCTGCAAGGTAAAGTTGCACTGGTCACCGGTGCAAGCCGCGGTATCGGCCAGGCTATCGCACTGGAGCTGGGTCGTCAGGGCGCCATCGTTGTTGGCACTGCGACCTCCGCCAAGGGTGCCGAGGCGATTGCTGCGACACTGAAAGAGCACGGTATTCAGGGCACTGGTCTGGAACTGAACGTCACCAGCGACGAATCCGTTGCCGCCGTGATCGCAAGCATTCAGGAGCAGTTCGGCGCGCCGGCGATTCTGGTCAATAATGCCGGCATCACCCGCGATAACCTGATGATGCGCATGAAAGACGATGAATGGTATGACGTGATCGATACCAACCTGAACAGTCTGTATCGCCTGTCCAAGGGCGTTTTGCGTGGCATGACCAAGGCGCGCTGGGGTCGAATTATCAGTATTGGCTCGGTGGTGGGTGCCATGGGCAACGCAGGCCAAGTAAACTATGCAGCCGCCAAGGCCGGTCTGGAAGGTTTCAGCCGTGCGATGGCGCGTGAAGTCGGTTCGCGTTCGATTACGGTCAACTCGGTAACCCCAGGGTTCATCGACACCGATATGACCCGCGAACTGCCGGAAGCACAGCGTGAAGCCTTGCAGACGCAGATTCCGCTGGGTCGTCTGGGACAAGCTCAAGAGATCGCCTCGGTGGTCGCTTTTCTTGCATCCGACGGTGCGGCATACGTTACTGGGGCTACAATCCCGGTGAACGGTGGGATGTACATGTAAGTAAAATGTGACGGATTGCTTCAAAAAAATGTCATACGAGCTGTCTAAAATCCGTTATAAAGCTGCAATCTATTTATAGGCAGAGGGCCGCAGGGTTTGAGGAGTGAAGCTTTCAGTTGAAAAGCTGAAAAGCCTTTCTATACACTTACCCACTGGCCAGCTGCCTGAATTTGTCCATTAGGAGTGAAAACAAGGTATGAGCACCATCGAAGAGCGCGTCAAGAAAATCGTTGCCGAGCAACTGGGCGTTAAAGAAGAAGAAGTGGTCAACACTGCTTCCTTCGTTGAAGACCTGGGTGCCGACTCCCTTGACACCGTTGAGCTGGTGATGGCTCTGGAAGAGGAATTCGAGACCGAAATCCCTGACGAAGAAGCTGAGAAGATCACTACTGTACAAGCTGCAATCGACTACGTTACTAGCCACCAGGCGTAATAGTTTGTAATCGTTGTCTGCTGTCATGGAAAAACCGCACTGCCATCATGGCGTGCGGTTTTTTCTTTAGGCCTGATGCAAAGTCGTCATTTGAAAAAGGAGAGTGCTGTGTCGCGTAGACGCGTCGTAGTCACCGGTATGGGTATGTTGTCGCCACTGGGCACGGATGTGCCGAGCAGTTGGCAGGGCATTCTGGCTGGCCGCAGTGGCATTGGTCTGATCGAACACACCGACCTTTCTGCCTATTCCACCCGTTTTGGCGGCTCGGTAAAGGGCTTCAATGTCGAGGAATACCTGTCGGTCAAGGAAGCACGCAAGCTCGACCTGTTCATTCAGTACGGTCTGGCCGCGGGTTTTCAGGCTGTTCGCAACGCCGGTCTGGAAGTCACCGACGCCAACCGTGAGCGCATTGGCGTGGCCATGGGCTCGGGCATCGGCGGTCTGACCAACATCGAAGAAACCAGCCGGACCCTGCATGAGACGGGCCCGCGTCGAATCTCGCCATTCTTCGTGCCAGGCTCGATCATCAATATGATTTCCGGTTTTCTGTCCATCCACCTGGGTGCACAGGGGCCGAACTACGCCATTTCCACTGCGTGTACCACCGGTACGCACTGCATTGGCATGGCTGCGCGCAACATCATGTACGACGAAGCCGACGTGATGATCGCCGGTGGTGCCGAGATGGCCGCGTGCGGTCTGGGCATGGGCGGCTTCGGCGCGTCCCGTGCGCTGTCGACCCGCAACGACGAGCCGACTCGCGCCAGTCGTCCATGGGACAAGGGTCGTGATGGCTTCGTGCTGTCCGACGGTGCCGGTGCGCTGGTACTCGAAGAACTCGAGCACGCCAAGGCCCGTGGCGCCACCATCTACGCCGAGCTGATTGGCTTTGGCACCAGCGGCGATGCGTTCCACATGACCTCGCCGCCTGCTGATGGCGCCGGTGCAGCGCGCTGCATCACCAATGCGCTGCGCGATGCGAAGATCAACATCGAACAGGTGCAGTACATCAACGCCCACGGTACTTCGACCCCGGCCGGCGACCTTGCCGAAGCCAACGCGATCAAGACCGTGTTCGGTGATCACGCCTACAACCTGGCGGTCAGCTCCACCAAGTCCATGACCGGTCACCTGCTGGGTGCGGCGGGCGCGGTCGAGGCGATCTTCAGTGTGCTGGCGATCAACAGCCAGGTGGCCCCGCCAACCATCAACCTCGACGAGCCGGATGAAGGCTGCGATCTCGATTTCGTGCCGCACACTGCGCGCAACATGGACATCGACGTCGTACTGTCCAACTCGTTCGGGTTTGGCGGCACCAACGGTACGTTGGCGTTCCGCCGGTTCGCCGGTTGATGGAAAGCTGGGTCGACGGTCAACCGGCTGACGCTCTGTCGCTGAAAGATCGCGGCCTGGCTTACGGTGATGGTCTGTTCGAGACCATTGCCGTGCACGACGGCCAGCCTATATTGCTGGATCGTCACCTGACGCGTTTGGCCGAGGGCTGCTCGCGTCTGGCCATCGCCGCGGATATCGAGTGGGTTCGCAGCGAGCTACTGGCTTATGCCGCGGCAATGGGTGAGGGCGTGCTCAAGCTCATTCTCACCCGTGGTGACGGCTTGCGTGGCTACGCACCCGATCCTGCGGCACAGGGTCGACGCATTCTGCAAGGCAATCCGCCTGCTGCTTATCCTGCCGTGCATGGCGAGCAGGGCGTGCGCCTGTTTCCCTGCGTCACGCGATTATCCAACCAGCCGTTGCTGGCCGGTCTCAAGCATCTGAATCGTCTGGAGCAAGTGCTCGCCCGCGCCGAATGGCACGATGGCGAACATGCCGAAGGCTTGATGCTTGATCAGGCCGGGCGCGTCATCGAAGGCGTATTCAGCAACCTGTTTCTGGTGCGCGACGGCGTACTGATCACCCCGGATCTGAAGCGCTGTGGCGTGGCCGGTGTGATGCGTGCTGAAATATTGTTTCAGGCCGAGTCATTGGCCATCCCCACCCAAATCACCGACATCAGCCTCGAACAGCTGCAATGGGCTGATGAAGTCTTTGTTTGCAACAGCGTGTATGGCGTCTGGCCGGTACGTGCCTACGCTGCACTGAGCTGGCCGGTTGGCCCGCTCACCCGTAAACTGCAAACCATTGCCCGCGCGCTACTGGATGCTTGATTCGTGAGACGTAAACTCTTGCTGCTGCTGGAAACCGGACTGGTTCTGGCAGGGCTGCTGATGGGCGCCAGCGCCTGGAAAATTCATTCGGCGCTGGAACAGCCCCTGAACATCACGCAGGAAGAACTGCTGGATGTGCCAAAAGGCTCGACGCCGACCCGTACCTTTCTTGAACTCGAAACCGATGGGGTCATCAAGGACGCCTTCTGGTTGCGCATCTACTGGCGCTTCAATCTGGCCGGCACACCGATCCATACCGGCGAATACCGCATGCAGCCGGGGATGACCGTCAACGGTCTGATCGACCTGTGGAAGCGTGGCGAAGTGGTGCAGTACAGCCTGACGCTGGTCGAGGGCTGGAATTTCCACCAGGTCCGTGCCGCGTTGGCCAAAGATGAAAAGATCGAGCAGACCCTCAAGGGCTTGAACGATAGCGAAGTGATGGAGAAAATCGGCCATCGTGGGCTGTTCCCGGAAGGGCGATTCTTCCCGGATACCTACCGTTTCGTACGGGGCGTCTCCGACGTCGAATTGCTGAAGAAAGCTTTTGATCGTCTCGATGAAGTGTTGGCCAAGGAGTGGGAAAACCGCTCGGCCGATGCCCCGTACAGTGAGCCGTATCAGGCGCTGATCATGGCCTCGCTGGTAGAGAAGGAAACCGGTGTGCCGCAGGAGCGTGGGCAAATTGCCGGCGTGTTTGTGCGCCGTATGGCGCTGGGTATGCAGTTGCAGACCGACCCGACCGTGATCTACGGCCTGGGTGATCGCTACACCGGCAAGTTGACCCGTGCTCATCTCAAGGAGCCGACGCCGTACAACACCTATGTGATTCCCGGATTGCCGCCGACGCCGATTGCCATGGTCGGCCGCGAGGCGATTCACGCCGCGCTTAATCCGGTGGAAGGCAACAGTCTGTATTTTGTCGCCCGCGGCGATGGCAGCCATGTGTTCTCCGATGACCTGGATGCGCACAACAGTGCGGTGCGCGAGTTCCAGCTCAAACGCCGCGCCGATTACCGCTCCAGCCCGGCCCCGGCGAATGCGCCTGCCTCGGCGACGGAGGAGGCGATTCCCGCGGCGTCCCCGGATACCGCTCCTGAGGTGCTGCCGCAGGTTCCACCTCAGGATCCTGCGCCAGCCCCGGCCCCTGCTGCCGAGCCTGAGACAGCGGCACCGCAAAACGCGCAATGACTTTAATTAAGGACTGCCTGTGACTGGCTTGTTTATTACCCTGGAAGGCCCGGAAGGCGCCGGTAAGAGCACCAACCGCGAATACCTCGCCGAGCGTCTGCGCGCTGAAGGTATCGAAGTGGTGCTGACCCGCGAGCCCGGCGGTACGCCACTGGCCGAGCGCATTCGCGATGTGCTGCTGGCCCCGGCCGATGAAGTCATGAACCCCGACACCGAGCTGTTGCTGGTGTTCGCCGCGCGCGCCCAGCATCTGGCCGAAGTGATCCGCCCGGCGCTGGCTCGTGGCGCTGTGGTGCTGTGTGATCGTTTCACTGATTCGACGTACGCCTATCAGGGCGGCGGTCGCGGTTTGTCGCTGGAACGCATTGCTGCGCTGGAGACGTTCGTTCAGGGCGACCTGCGGCCGGATCTGACGCTGATTTTCGATCTGCCGGTAGAAATCGGCCTGGCCCGCGCTACTGCCCGTGGTCGGCTGGATCGCTTTGAACTGGAAGGCCGCGCGTTTTTCGAAGCGGTACGCAATGCGTTTCTGCAGCGCGCCGAAGCCGATCCTGCGCGCTATGTGCGCATCGATGCCGGGCAGCCACTGGTCAAGGTTCAGCAAGCGCTGGATACCTTGATTCCGAACTTGCGGGAGCTGATTCGTGGCTGAGGCCTACCCATGGCAGGACAGCCTCTGGCAGCAATTGGCCGGACGTAGCCAGCACGCCCACGCGTACTTGCTGCACGGCCCGGCCGGGATCGGCAAGCGCGCGCTGGCCGAGCGCCTGATGGCCAGCCTGCTGTGTCAGCGTCCGACGCCCGAGGCGTGCGGCGAGTGCAAATCCTGCCTGCTGCTCAAGGCTGGCAGCCACCCGGACAATTACATCCTTGAGCCGGAAGAAGCCGATAAGGCGATCAAGGTCGATCAGGTGCGCGATCTGGTCAGTTTCGTGGTGCAGACCGCGCAGTTGGGCGGGCGCAAGGTGGTGCTGATCGAGCCGGTGGAGTCGATGAACATCAACGCCGCCAACGCCTTGCTAAAAAGCCTGGAGGAGCCTTCCGGCGATACTGTGCTGTTGCTGGTCAGCCACCAGCCGAGCCGTTTGCTGCCGACAATCAAGAGCCGCTGCGTGCAGCAGGCGTGTCCGCTGCCGGGTGAGGCCATGAGCCTGCAATGGCTGGCGCAGGCGCTGC
Organism: Pseudomonas sp. GW823-FHT01D03; assembly: GCF_058798255.1. Taxonomy (NCBI): domain Bacteria; kingdom Pseudomonadati; phylum Pseudomonadota; class Gammaproteobacteria; order Pseudomonadales; family Pseudomonadaceae; genus Pseudomonas; species Pseudomonas sp. GW823-FHT01D03. The sequence continues at coordinate 4,432,589 of NZ_JBXAKK010000001.1, read as the reverse complement.
CGGAGTGCTCCGAAGAGGAGCGCATCGAATTGCTGACGCTGGCGGCAGGCTCGCCGTTGGCGGCAGTCAGTCTGCAGTCCCAGGGCGTACGCGAGCAGCGGGCACAGGTGGTCGAAGGGGTGAAGAAACTGCTCAAGCAGCAGCAATCGCCGACGCAACTGGCCGAAGAGTGGAAAAGCATTCCGATGCTGCGCCTGTTCGACTGGTTTTGCGACTGGTCGAGCCTGATCCTGCGCTATCAACTGACCCAGGATGAAGCCGGCCTCGGTCTGAGCGACATGCGCAAAGTTGTGCAGTACCTGGCGCAGAAAAGCGCCCAAGGCAAAGTCCTCGATATTCAGGACTGGATTCTCGCCCAGCGGCAGAAAGTCCTGAGCAAAGCCAACCTCAATCCGGCACTGCTGCTGGAGGCGTTGTTGGTGCAATGGGCGGGATTGCCTGGTCAAAGATAAGAATGTGTACCTAGACTCTGAACATCAGCAGTGGAGGTCAACATGAGTGAAGCCATTAGCCCGGGGCCGCGCAACGGCATCCTGTCCCTGACGATCAAGGACAAATCGGTGCTTTACGCCGCCTACATGCCGTTCATCAAGAACGGTGGCCTGTTCATCCCGACCAACAAGAGCTACAAGTTGGGCGACGAGGTGTTCATGTTGCTGAACCTGATGGATGAAGCGGAGAAGATTCCGGTGGCCGGCAAGGTCGCCTGGATTACCCCCAAAGGCGCGCAAGGCAACCGCGCAGCCGGCGTCGGCGTGCAATTCAATGAAGGCGACAACACCGCCCGCAGTCGCATTGAAACCCATCTGGCCGGAGCACTGAAGTCCGACCGTCCCACTCATACGATGTAAGTTGCAGTCCTTTTATGCTCGTAGATTCCCATTGTCACCTTGATCGCCTCGACCTCGCCGCCCATGACGGTTCGCTGGATGCTGCACTCGATGCGGCTCGCCAGCGCGGGGTAGGGCACTTCCTGTGTATCGGCGTGAGTGCCGACAACGCCGCCGACGTCAAAACCCTCGCCGAGCGCTATGACGACGTCGATTGTTCGGTCGGCGTGCATCCGCTGGATGTGCAACCGGGCGCGGCGCCTGCACTTGACTGGCTGCTGCACGAACTCAATCACCCGAAAGTGGTGGCGATCGGCGAAACCGGTCTGGATTATCACTACGAGCCGGAAGCCGCCGAGCTGCAGCAGGCATCCTTCCGCCTGCATCTGCAAGCCGCACAGCAGACCGGTAAGCCGGTGATCATCCACACCCGTGGCGCCCGTGCCGATACCCTTGAGCTGCTGCGAGAAGCGGCGTTGCCCCAGGCCGGTGTGCTGCATTGCTTCACCGAAGACTGGGACATGGCCAAAGCCGCGCTGGACATGGGCTACTACATTTCCCTGTCGGGCATCGTCACCTTCCGCAATGCCGACGCTCTGCGCGACGTGGCGAGCAAGGTGCCGGCCGATCGCTTGCTGGTGGAGACCGACTCGCCGTATCTGGCGCCGATCCCTTATCGCGGCAAGCCGAACCTGCCGCAGTACGTGCGTGAAGTAGCGGAGTTTCTGGCGATGCTGCGTGGGGAGAGTTACGAGCGGTTTGCCGAGCAGACCACCGAGAACTTCAAGCGGTTGTTTCCGCTGGCCTCTGTCAAATCTGTCATGTAGGTCATCGGCAAATCGCAGGCAAAAAAAACCCGGGTTCTGGGGGGTGAATCCGGGTTAAGACCATTAGGAGTAAAACAAAGGCACACGGTCCCTTGGTACCTTTACCGGCACGGCACTTGGGGGAGATGCCGCCCGACAGTTCAAGTATTGATCAGTCTGGCGTTCAGTCCAGTTAGCCGGTCGGGGTTTTTAAACAAATTTGGAATACGTGCGCTTCAGTTGAGTTCTCATTGTGCCCTCCGCGTTCGCAAAATGAACAAGAAACACAGATATGGTCGGATGATCCGTGCATTTTTGTGCAAGTTAGGCATAATACGCGGCTTCGAATTTTGACCCCTACAGACCTTTTCTTATGCACAAAGAACCCCGTAAGGTCCGTGAGTTTCGTCGCCGCGAGCAAGAAATTCTCGATACCGCGCTCAAGCTGTTCCTCGAACAAGGTGAAGACAGTGTCACCGTCGAGATGATTGCTGATGCCGTGGGTATCGGCAAAGGCACGATCTACAAGCATTTCAAATCCAAGGCCGAGATCTATCTGCGGCTGATGCTCGATTACGAGCGCGATCTGAATGAGCTGCTGCATTCGGCCGATGTCGACAAGGACAAGGAAGCGCTGTCCCGTGCCTACTTCGAATTCCGCATGCGCGACCCGCAGCGCTACCGCCTGTTCGACCGTCTCGAAGAGAAGGTCGTAAAAGGCAATCAGGTGCCGGAAATGGTCGAGGAGCTGCACAAGATCCGTGCCTCGAACTTCGAACGCCTGACCCTGCTCATCAAGGGCCGGATCAGCGAAGGCAAGCTCGAAGACGTGCCGCCGTACTTCCACTACTGCGCGTCCTGGGCGTTGGTGCACGGCGCGGTGGCGCTGTATCACTCGCCGTTCTGGAGCAATGTGCTGGAAGATCAGGAAGGCTTCTTCCAGTTCCTGATGGACATCGGCGTGCGCATGGGCAACAAGCGCAAGCGTGATCCGGAAACGCCGAGCAGCTGAATCATTCAGCGGCCTTATTGCGCCATGATTTCGCTACATGACGCAGTACCGCAGGAATATACTCAGGCATAGGGCTTGCTAAAACTTGATTTGTGAGTCAAGTTTTAGCGGCTCGAAAATCTATCGCCGGAGTGATCATGATCGTTGACCGTCAAGGCAGGCGTTTTCGCAATTTGCGCATCAGCCTGACTTCAGCCTGCAATTACGCCTGTACCTACTGCGTGCCCAACGGCAAGCGGCTGGTGGCTGCGCAGGATGAGCTGTCGGCCGAGGCTATGGCGCGCGGCGTGGCTTATCTGATCGAAGCCGCTGGCATCGAGCGCTTGCGTATCACCGGTGGTGAGCCGCTGGTCAGCCCCAAACTCGAATCGTTCATGAGCGCCGTCGGCAAGATGGGCCTGGAAGACATCAGCCTGACCACCAATGGTCAACTCCTGGCGAAAAAACTGCCGCTGCTGGTAGACGCCGGTCTGCGCCGGATCAACGTATCCCTCGATACCCTGGATGCCGGTGCGTTCCGCAGTATCGCCCGTGGCGGCGATCTGGCGACCGTGCTCGATGGCATGGATCAGGCAAAAGCCGCCGGGCTGAAGATCAAAGTCAACATGGTGCCGTTGCGCGGGCAGAACCTGGATCAGGTGATGCCGCTGCTCGATTATTGCCTGGAGCGCGGCTACGAGTTGCGCTTCATCGAGTTGATGCGCATGGGCCATCTCGCCACCGACTCCAACGCCTTTCTGCAACAGTTCGTCAGCCTGCAGCAACTGCTGAGCCTGATCGGCGAGCGCTACGAGTACGCCCAGGCCGATGCGCCGGTGGATGCCACGGCCGTGCGCTATGCGATCCCGGGCCTCGGCCATTTCGGCGTGATCGCCAACGAAAGTGTGCCGTTCTGCCGGACCTGTTCGCGTCTGCGCCTGTCATCGACGGGCTGGCTGCATGGCTGCCTGTCGTCGAGCAATCGCCACTACGTCGGTGATCTGCTCGACAAGCCGCGTCATCAGGCGTTGCCGGCTCTGCAGCGTCTGCTGGTCAAGGCGTTGGGCGACAAGCAGGAAGTGGCGTTCTCCGGTGGTGCGACCGTCATGAAGATTATCGGCGGCTGATCCCTCCCATTCGCGAGCAAGCCCGCTCCCACAGGGTTTTTCGTAATCCTGTGGGAGCGGGCTTGCTCGCGAAAGCGATTCATCATTCGACGAAGATCCTGAGCTGGCGCAAAAGCTGCATCCAACGGCCATTCGCCGGTTTTCCGTCACCGGCTTCTGGAGGATGAGGATGCGTAGCCTGGTTTTGCTGCTGGCCGTTTTGGCGCTTGGCGGCTGTATGACTGTCAGCGATATGGCCGAAGGCACTCGCTATCAGATGAGCGACGCGGGGCTGCTGGATCACAGCGACAGCCGTCGGGTGAACAACTTCCGCATTCAGCCGGATTCGTTCATCTACATTGCTCAGGGCGCATTTGCGCCGCCGGGTGGCTCTTACCCACGGCCGAACGTGGTGGCCGAAGAAGCCTTCAAGGGCTTTGTCGAATACTTCCCGATGGTCCGCCGTGCCCGTGCCCCGGAAGGCCTTGATCAGGCGATGGGCGAAGCGCGCGATGCCGGCGCCCACTACCTGCTGTACACCCGTTTTGCCAAGGCTGACGACCGCATCGGCAACTCCGATGAGTGGCTCGATCAGGAAGCCGTGGATCGCCTCGGCATCGACGGCGGGGTGATTCAGATCATGTTGATCGAGACCAGCACCCAGTATTTGATTGATACTGCACGGATCAAGAGTCGTGGCGGTTTACTGACGTTCCACGACAACAAGCCTGAAGACCTGATCGGCCCGCCACTGGCGCAGTACGCGCGCAGCCTGCTGGGAGTCAGCGACCAATAAACCAAGGAGTACGCCATGAGTGGCCCGCAAAAAGCCAATGACCTGTTGGGACAGATCCCCAAAACCAAAGGCCTGCCGCCGGTGCACTTGTGGAACCCGGACTTCTGCGGCGACATCGACATGCGTATCGCCCGCGATGGCACCTGGTATTACCTGGGAACGCCGATCGGGCGCAAGCCGATGGTCAAGCTGTTCTCCACCATCATCCGTCGCGACGGCGATGATTACTTCCTGATTACCCCGGTCGAAAAGGTCGGGATCAAGGTCGACGATGCGCCGTTCGTGGCGATTGCCGTGGAAGCCGAAGGCGAGGGCGAAGCGCAGGTCCTGCGTTTCACCACCAACGTTGAAGAGACCGCCGAGGCCGGGCCGGAACATCCGATCCGCGTCGAGATCGACCCAACAACCCAGGAACCCGCGCCTTACGTGCATGTGCGCACCAACCTCGAAGCGTTGATTCACCGCAATGTGTTTTACCAACTGGTGGAACTGGCGGTCAGTCGTGAGATCGATGGGCAGCGCTGGTTGGGCGTATGGAGTGGCGGCGAGTTCTTCCGCATCGGCCTCGAACCCTGACAATGAATCAAATGTGGGAGGGACAACCTGAAAATCTGATTTGACACCCAATCATATGATCATTAGCGTGGACACCCATCGGCAAGCGCTTTGAGGTGTCCATGTCCAGCAGCTTTCATGCATCAACGGTCGATTGGCTGGGCAGCTGGATTGCCGCTGGCCAGGTCAAACCGGGGCAGGCGATCAAGGTCGAGGCGGATCTGGGCGAGCAGTTAGGTGTCAGCCGCACGGTGATTCGCGAAGCGATCAAGACCCTGGTCGCCAAAGGCATGCTCGAAGTCGGGCCTAAGGTTGGCACTCGCGTGTTACCGGTACGGCGCTGGAACCTGTTCGATCCGCAAGTGGTTGGCTGGCTGTCGCGCAACGGCCTGCCGGAAAACTTTGTTGATGATCTGCTCGACCTGCGTCGCACCATCGAACCGATGGCCGTGCGCTGGGCCTGCGAGCGCGCCAGCCTGGAGCAGATTCACGCGGTGCAACTGGCCTACAACGCACTGGAACGGGCGGTCGACAGCGGCATCGATTACAACCGTGCCGACCAGGCCTTCCACGAATGCATTCTGGCGGCCAGCCACAATCAGTTCATCGAACAAATGGTCCCGGCCCTCGGCGCCTTGCTCGCCGTGTCGTTTGAAGTCTCCGCTGCCGACCCCGATGAACTGCGTCGCACATTGCCGATCCACAAAGACATGGCCGACGCCATCGCCGCCCGCGATGCGGCGCGCGGCGTATGGGCCTGCATGACACTGATCGACAACGCCGACCTGGCGATCAAACGCTTTTACCCGCAGGTGATGGCCGACAAAAAAGCCAGCTGACAACACAAATCCCCCTGTAGGAGTGAGCCTGCTCGCGATGGCGGTGGGTCAGTCACAATCGTCGTCACTGACCCATCGCCATCGCGAGCAGGCTCACTCCTACAGTTAAAACAACAACATGAAGGATTCGATATGCCGTTGACCGCCGTAACCCAACACCGCGCCAAGCTCGGCGAAGGGCCATTCTGGGACGCCCCGACCCAGGCGCTGTACTGGGTCGATATCGCCGGCAAGCAGGCGTTGCGGCTGATCGGCAACAACGTGCAGATCTGGCAGATGCCCGAGCACGTTTCCGCGTTCATCCCTTGTGCCAGTGGCGACGCGTTGGTGACCTTGAGCAGCGGCGTATACCGCCTGGACCTCGATTCCCCCGGTCTCGAACCACGCCTCACGCTGTTGTGCATCGCCGACCCGCAACCGGGCAATCGGCCCAACGAGGCACGCTGCGACACCCAGGGCCGACTGTGGCTCGGCACCATGCAGAACAACATCGGCGACAACGGCGAAGACCTGTCGATCGAGCGTCGTTCCGGTGGCTTGTTCCGCATTGATCCCGACCGGCGTGTCACGCCATTGCTGCTCGGTCTCGGCATTCCCAACACGTTGTTGTGGAGCGACGACGGCACCACGCTGCTGTTCGGCGACAGCCTCGAAGGGGCGCTCAATCGCTATTTCATTCACACCGACGGCAATCTCGGCAACGCCGAAATCTGGTACGGCCCCGACGAGAACGGCGGCCCGGATGGTTCGGCAGTCGACGCCGAAGGGTATGTGTGGAACGCGCGTTGGGACGGCAGCTGCCTGTTGCGCCTGACGCCGGACGGCAAGGTTGATCGCAGATTCGACCTGCCCGTCAGCCGGCCAACCAGTTGCGTATTCGGCGGCGAAGACCTGAAAACCCTGTACCTCACCAGCGCCCAGAGTCCGCACAACCATCCGCTGGATGGCGCAGTTCTGTCGATGCGGGTCGATGTGCCGGGCAAACTTTGCACGCGCTTTGCTGGCTAAATCCCAGAATATGGGATGCAAAATTATATATTGAGATTATTCCGCAGTCGGGTTTATAGTCGGCTCCAGCAGTAACACGCACTCACACTTAAAAAGAACAAAACAGGTGAAGTGATGCAGCGAACCTCTATCGCACTCCTTAGCGGAGTCAGCGTCTCGCAACGGCCCGGCGTCGCTCGCCGCGCCTGCCTGTTTCGTTTTCACAGTTTTCCAGACCGGACATCGACAGATGCCCGGTTTTTTTGTGCTGACGAACAGGAGGCCTGATCAATGGCTGAACCTCTTTCCTTGCCGCCGGTGCCCGCGCCGCCGAAGGGTGAGCGTTTGAAAAACAAAGTGGTGCTGCTCACCGGCGCCGCGCAAGGCATCGGCGAGGCGATCGTTGCCACTTTCGCCTCGCAGCAGGCCAGACTGGTGATCAGCGATATTCAGGCAGAGAAGGTCGAGAAGGTTGCCGCCCAGTGGCGCGACAATGGCTACGACGTGCAGGCGATCAAGGCCGATGTCTCGCGCCAGCAAGACTTGCATGCCATGGCCAAACTGGCGGTTGAGCTGCACGGGCGCATCGACGTGCTGGTCAACTGCGCCGGGGTCAACGTGTTCCGCGACCCGCTGCAAATGACCGAAGAAGACTGGCGTCGTTGCTTCGCCATTGATCTGGACGGTGCCTGGTACGGTTGCAAAGCCGTGTTGCCGCAGATGATCGAGCAGGGTGTCGGCAGCATCATCAACATTGCCTCGACCCATTCCAGCCACATCATTCCCGGCTGCTTCCCGTACCCGGTGGCCAAGCACGGCCTGCTCGGACTGACACGAGCACTGGGCATCGAATACGCGGCGAAGGGTGTTCGGGTCAACGCCATCGCTCCGGGGTACATCGAGACGCAACTCAACGTCGATTACTGGAACGGTTTTGCCGATCCGCACGCCGAGCGTCAGCGCGCGTTCGATCTGCACCCGCCAAAACGCATCGGCCAGCCGCTCGAAGTGGCGATGACCGCAGTGTTCCTGGCCAGTGATGAAGCGCCGTTCATCAACGCCTCGTGCATCACCATCGATGGTGGTCGCTCGGTGATGTACCACGACTGAGTGGATCGTGTTTCAGGCGGTGAACTCCGCGTGAAATCCAATCATCATACGATATGACTATTTTTGTCCTACATTGCAAAACCAGGCTTTAACGCTTTTCAAATAACGCTCAAAAAAAATAACAAGGAGTCAGCTTATGAAACGTCGTTTCGGGATTCGTACCCTGTGCAGTGCCGCCCTGGCGGTCACCGCGTTCAGTCTGAGCAGTACGCTGCTCGCTGCCGATGCCGTGAAAATCGGTTTCCTGGTCAAGCAGGCTGAAGAGCCGTGGTTCCAGACCGAGTGGGCTTTTGCTGAAAAAGCCGCCAAGGATAAAGGCTTCGAACTGATCAAGATCGCCGTGCCAGACGGCGAGAAAACCCTCTCGGCCATCGACAGCCTCGCGGCCAACGGTGCCAAAGGCTTCGTGATCTGCCCGCCGGACGTCTCGCTCGGCCCGGCGATCATGGCCAAAGCCAAACTCAACGACCTCAAAGTGATTGCCGTGGACGACCGTTTCGTCGACGCCAACGGCAAGTTCATGGAAGACGTGCCGTACCTCGGCATGGCCGCGTTCGAAGTCGGCCAGAAGCAGGGCAACGCGATGGTTGCCGAAGCGAAGAAACGCAACTGGGACTGGAAAGACACTTACGCGGTGGTCAACACCTACAACGAACTCGACACCGGCAAGAAGCGCACCGACGGTTCGATGAAGGCGCTCGAAGACGCCGGCCTGCCGAAAGACCACATCCTGACCGCAGCGCTGAAAACCCTCGATGTGCCGGGCAGCATGGACGCCACCAACTCGGCGCTGGTCAAGCTGCCCAGCGCGGCGAAGAACCTGATCATCGGCGGCATGAACGACAACACCGTGCTCGGCGGCGTACGCGCCACCGAAGCCGCCGGGTTTGCCGCGGCCAACGTGATTGGCATCGGCATCAACGGCACCGACGCCATCGGCGAGCTGAAAAAGCCCAACAGTGGTTTCTTCGGTTCGATGCTGCCAAGCCCGCACATCGAAGGCTACAAGACCGCCGAGATGATGTACGAGTGGGTCACCACCGGCAAAGAGCCGCCGAAGTACACGGCGATGGACGACGTCACCCTGATCACCCGCGAGAACTTCAAGCAAGAGCTGGAAAAAATCGGCCTGTGGAATTGATGGCTGCTCGATCGGTGTGAAGAGGTGACTCAGATGCACGCGCAAGTACACACACATGAAAACAGCGCCGGCGGCAGCCTGCGCTTCAACGGGATTGGCAAGACCTTCCCCGGGGTCAAGGCGCTGGACGCCATCAGCTTCGTCGCCCACCCGGGGCAGGTGCACGCCTTGATGGGCGAGAACGGCGCCGGCAAATCGACCCTGCTGAAAATCCTCGGCGGGGCCTACATCCCGAGCAGCGGCGAGTTGCAGATCGGCGAGCAGACCATGGCGTTCAAGTCGACCGCCGACAGCATCGGCAGCGGCGTCGCGGTGATTCACCAGGAGCTGCATCTGGTGCCGGAAATGACCGTCGCCGAGAACCTGTTTCTCGGCCATCTGCCGGCCAGTTTCGGCCTGATCAACCGTGGCGTCCTGCGCCAGAATGCCTTGGCCTGCCTCAAGGGCCTGGCCGACGAAATCGATCCGCAGACCAAGGTCGGGCGCCTGTCGCTCGGTCAGCGGCAACTGGTGGAAATCGCCAAGGCGCTGTCCCGTGGCGCGCATGTGATCGCCTTCGATGAGCCGACCAGCAGCCTCTCGGCGCGCGAAATCGACCGTTTGATGGCGATCATCAGTCGCCTGCGGGACGAAGGCAAAGTGGTGCTCTACGTCTCGCATCGCATGGAAGAAGTGTTCCGCATTTGCGACGCGGTGACGGTGTTCAAGGATGGCCGTTATGTGCGCACCTTCGATGACATGAGCCAGTTGACCCACGATCAACTGGTGACCTGCATGGTCGGCCGCGACATTCAGGACATCTACGATTACCGCAGTCGCCCGCGCGGCGCGGTGGCGTTGAAGGTCGACGGTTTGCTTGGCCCGGGCCTGCGTGAGCCGGTGAGTTTCGAGGCGCACAAGGGCGAGATTCTCGGCCTGTTCGGCCTGGTCGGGGCCGGGCGCACCGAGCTGTTCCGGCTGCTCAGCGGGCTTGAACGCACCACCGCCGGCCGCCTCGAATTGCGCGGTCATGAATTGAAATTGCGCTCACCACGCGATGCGATTGCCGCCGGGATCCTGCTGTGCCCCGAGGACCGTAAAAAAGAGGGGATCATCCCGCTGGCCAGCGTTGCCGAGAACATCAACATCAGCGCGCGCGGCGCCAATGCCAGCCTCGGCTGCCTGCTGCGCGGGCTGTGGGAGAAGGGCAACGCCGACAAGCAGATCAAGGCGCTGAAAGTCAAAACCCCGCACGCCGGTCAGCCGATCAAATTCCTGTCCGGCGGCAATCAGCAGAAGGCGATTCTCGGTCGCTGGCTGTCGATGCCGATGAAGGTCCTGCTGCTCGACGAGCCCACTCGCGGCATCGACATCGGCGCCAAGGCCGAGATCTACCAGATCATCCATAACCTGGCCGCCGACGGCATTTCGGTGATCGTGGTGTCCAGCGACCTCATGGAGGTGATGGGCATTTCCGACCGCATTCTGGTGCTCTGCGAAGGCGCGCTGCGCGGCGAAGTCAGCCGCGACCAGGCCAATGAATCCAACCTGCTGCAACTGGCTTTGCCGCGCCATCGCGCTGACGGCGTGGCGAACTGAGAGGTGAACATGATGACCATCCAAAACAAGGCGCTGCCGACTCCCCGCAAACCGCTGGACCTGCGGCGCTTCCTCGACGACTGGGTCATGCTGCTGGCGGCCATCGGCATCTTCGTCGCCTGTACCTTGCTGATCGACAACTTCCTCTCGCCGCTGAACATGCGCGGGCTGGGCCTGGCGATTTCCACCACCGGCATTGCCGCGTGCACCATGCTCTACTGCCTGGCGTCGGGACACTTCGACTTGTCGGTGGGCTCGGTAATCGCCTGCGCCGGAGTGGTGGCGGCAGTGGTGATGCGCGATACCAACAGCGTGTTTCTCGGCGTCAGCGCGGCGCTGGTGATGGGCCTGATTGTCGGGCTGATCAACGGCATCGTGATCGCCAAGTTGCGGGTCAACGCGCTGATCACCACGCTGGCGACCATGCAGATCGTTCGCGGTCTGGCCTACATTTTTGCCAACGGCAAAGCGGTGGGCGTGTCGCAGGAATCGTTCTTCGTCTTCGGCAACGGCCAGTTGTTCGGTGTGCCGGTGCCGATCCTGATCACCATTGTCTGTTTCCTGTTCTTCGGCTGGCTGCTGAACTACACCACCTACGGGCGCAACACCATGGCCATCGGCGGCAACCAGGAAGCGGCGTTGCTCGCCGGGGTTAACGTTGACCGGACCAAGATCATTATCTTTGCCGTGCACGGCGTGATCGGTGCGCTGGCCGGGGTGATTCTGGCGTCGCGGATGACCTCTGGGCAGCCAATGATTGGCCAGGGTTTCGAGCTGACCGTGATCTCTGCGTGTGTGCTTGGCGGGGTGTCGCTGAGCGGCGGGATCGGCATGATCCGCCACGTGATTGCCGGGGTGCTGATTCTGGCGATCATCGAGAACGCGATGAACCTGAAGAACATTGATACGTTTTATCAGTATGTGATTCGTGGTTCGATCCTGCTGTTGGCCGTCGTCATCGACCGCCTGAAACAACGGTAAACCGCATTCCCATGTAGGAGTGAGCCTGCTCGCGATAGCGTCCTTTCAGTCACATCGTTGCTGGATGTACCGACGTCATCGCGAGCAGGCTCACTCCTACAGTAGATCGCGCCATTCTCCCGCCTCTCGTCACCCTCCCCAAATATTCCTTGCCTGCCCGCACCCATTTCGGGTATCACTTTGTACATGATTAGACAGGTACGATTTGACAAGAAACAACGGGTGGTCGACGAACTCGTCCGGCGCATCGAAAGCGGCCTCATGGAGGACGGCTTTCTGTTGCCCGGCGAGCATCAGTTGGCTCAGGAATTCAACGTCAGCCGTGGCACGTTGCGTGAAGCGCTGGCCGAACTGAAACGGCGCAATTACATCGCCACACAAAGCGGGGTCGGCTCGATCGTCACCTTCGACGGTGTGATGCTCGATCAGCGCAGCGGCTGGGCGCAGGCCTTGGCCGACAGCGGGGCGCTGATCAACACCGAAGTGCTTCGTCTGGAAGCGGTGACGCGGCCTGACCTGCTCTCGCGCTTCGGCACCGACCAATTCATCACCCTCGACCGCCGTCGCCGCGCCAACGATGGCACGCTGGTCTCCCTCGAACGCTCTTTGATGCCGGCCACCGGCGGCCTGGAAAGCCTGCCGCGCGTCGGTCTGATCGACAACTCCCTGACCATCACCCTCGCTGCCTACGGCTACATCGGCGAGCGCGGCGATCAGTGGATCGGCGCCGAACCGCTGAGTGCCGAAGACGCCGAACTGCTCGGGCGCCCGGTGGGGACCGTGTTCCTCAAGGCCCTGCGCACCACCTACGACCGACAGAACCGTTTCATGGAGCAGGTCGAAAGCCTGCTCGACCCGGTGCATTTCCGCCTGCACCTGCAATTTGGAGAATCGAAATGACCGCGCTCAACCGTGCCCTCGGTGCGTTTTATGGCCTGGCTCTCGGTGACGCGCTGGGCATGCCGACGCAGTCGCTGAATCGCGAAACGATCAAGACCCGCTTTGGCACAATCACTGATCTGCAGGACGCCGGTCCTCTGCAACCGATCGCCCCCAACATGCCCAAAGGCTCGATCACCGACGACACCGAACAGGCGATTCTGGTCGGTGAGTTGCTGGTCGAAGGCAAGGGCCGCATCGAACCGGCAGTCCTCGCTCAACGGCTGATCGAGTGGGAAGCCGAGATGCAGGCCAAGGGTTCGCAGGACCTGCTCGGCCCGTCGACCAAACGCGCCATTGAAATGATCCTCGCCGGGCATTCGCCGGAGGAGGCCGGGCGTTACGGCACCACCAACGGCGCGGCGATGCGCATCACTCCGGTGGGCATTGCGGCAGACGTCGCTGATCCCGAGCGTTTCATCGCAGCCGTGGTGCAGGCCTGTCAGGTCACCCACAACACCACGCTGGGGATTTCCAGTGCGGCGGCGGTGGCGGCGGTGGTTTCGGCCGGGATCAATGGCATGGACCTGGGCGAGGCGTTGAACCTTGGCCAGCAGATTGCGCAACAGGCCGAGGCACATGGTCACTGGGTGGCCGGTGGGCGTATTGCTTCGCGCATCAGTTGGGCGCGAACCATCAGCGTCGACAGCGACAAGGCGCTGCTGGCGGATCTGCTGTACGACGTGATCGGCACGTCGGTGGCGTCGCAGGAATCGGTGGTGGTCTCGTTCGCCCTGGCGCAGCAAGTGGCCGTTGGCGAGATGAGTGCGTTCGACGCGTTGTGCATGGCCGCCAGCCTTGGCGGCGACACTGACACCATCGCGGCGATACTCGGGGCAATGCTTGGGGCCTGCCTGGGTCTTGAGAGTTGGCCTGCCGAGATGATCGAGACGGTGAAGGCTGTCAATCATCTGGAGCTTGAGCCGTTGGTGCAGGGGTTGTTGGCCTTGCGTTGACCACATAACTGTGGCGAGGGAGCTTGCTCCCGCTGGGCTGCGAAGCGGCCCCAAACCCTGCCGACACACTGTGTCAGACATACCCCATTGTTTGGATTTACGACTGCTTCGCAGCCGAGCGGGAGCAAGCTCCCTCGCCACAAAAGCAAGTTTTATTGAGTCATTGCCACAACCACAATAAAGGCAAACAGGAGCACTGTTCATGAGTTCATCAAACGCCGGGCCAAGCGCCGGGCAACTGGAAACCCGCGGCATCGAGCCGGTGCCGGAAGCCGAGTGCAATGGCCATCCGCTGCAACTGTTCTGGGTCTGGTTCGCCGCCAACATTTCCATTCTCGGTTTGCCGCTGGGCGCCACGCTGGTGGCGTTTCGCGGACTGGCGATCTGGCAGGCGATCATCGTTGCCATCGTCGGCGCCGCCGGTTCGTTCGCCGTGGTGGGGATCATCTCGATTGCCGGCCGTCGAGGCCGTGCACCGAGTCTGACCTTGTCGCGGGCGATCTTCGGCGTACGCGGCAATATCGGCCCGACGCTGGTCTCGCTGATGTCGCGTCTGGGCTGGGAAACCGTCAACACCACCACCGCGGCATTCGTGTTGCTGTCGCTGTGTTCGATCCTGTTTGGCTCGCCGGTTGAAGCGAAGAGTGCGCCCGTGCTGACGCTGATCTTCATCGCGATTTTCGTGCTGCTGACCTTGGCGGTTTCCGGCCTCGGTCACGCCACCTTGCTGGTGATCCAGAAGTGGGCGACCTACGTGTTCGGCGCGCTGAACATTCTGGTCGGCGGCTTCCTCTGCGCGACCATCGACTGGAGCGCGGTGTTCAACGCCACGCCGGCCCCGCTGAGCGCGATGATCATCGGCATCGGCACCATGGCTGCCGGCACCGGGATCGGCTGGGCCAACGCCGGTGCGGACATGTCGCGCTATCAGCACCGCAGCGTCAAGGCTGTACGGCTGGTCGCTTCGGCGGCGTTCGGTGCGGGGATTCCGCTGGTGCTGCTGATTACCCTCGGCGGCCTGCTGTCGGTAGGCAACAACGATCTCGCCTCGGCGACAGATCCGATCGTGGCGATCCGCGACATGCTGCCGACCTGGATGGCTGTGCCGTACCTGATCACCGCGTTCGGCGGTCTGCTGCTGTCGAACAACCTCTCGGTGTACTCCGCCGGTTTGACCACGCTGACCCTCGGTCTGAAGGTCAAACGCGTCTACGCGGTGGTGGTGGACATCGTGGCGATCTTCGCCGGCTCGATCTACTTCATGCTGATTGCCGACAGCTTCTACGGCCCGTTCATCACCTTCATTTCGCTGCTGGCAGTGCCGATCACCGCGTGGGTCGGGATCTTCGTCGTCGACCTGATTCACCGTCACTACTACAGCCCCAAAGATCTGCTCGATGTCAGCCCGAGCAGCGCCTACTGGTATCGCGGCGGCATCGAGTGGCGCGCGTTCGGCGCGTGGGCGATTGCCATCGTGCTCGGCTTCAGTTTCACCACCATCGGCACCACCGCCGAGAACGTCTGGTTCAAGGGCTTTTTGTCCGACTCGTGGCTGGGCCACAACGGTCTGGGCTGGATCGTGACCTTCGTGGTGGCCGGTGGCATTTACCTGGTTCTCGGCGGGGCGAAAGATCGTCGCGCCGCGCAAGTCGAGAATGCTCATGCCTAAGATGTTGCACACCGGCCAGGTCATCATCGACCTGGTCATGGCCGTGGATCAACTGCCGCAAATCGGCGGCGATGTGCTGGCGCAGTCTGCCGCTTTCGAGGCGGGCGGCGGCTTCAATGTAATGGCGGCTGCCGTGCGCAACGGGTTGCCGGTGGTCTATCTCGGTCGCCACGGCAGCGGGCGTTTCGGTGATCTGGCGCGTCAGGCGATGAAGGATGAAGGCATTCACATAGGCATCCAGACGCCTGCGCAACGCGATACAGGGATTTGCGTGGCGCTGACCGACTCATCGGCCGAGCGCAGTTTCATTTCCTACATCGGCGCTGAAGGTGAGGTCACCGAAGAGGACTTGAACAGCGTGACGGCCGAGGTGGGCGATTACGTTTATGTGAGCGGTTACAGCCTGCTGCACGCAGGCAAGGCGCAGGCGCTGCTGGACTGGACGCTGGCGCTGCCGGAGGTGATCAACGTGGTGTTCGATCCGGGTCCGCTGGTGGAGTCGCTGGACTCGGCGTTGATGCAGGCGCTGCTGCCGCGCATCGATGTGTGGACCAGCAACAGCGTCGAGGCGTTGCGCTTTACCGAGGCTGCAGACATTGCTCAAGCGCTGGATCGGCTGGCGGATCATCTGCCGAAGGATGTGCTGATGGTAGTGCGCGATGGGCCGCAGGGTTGCTGGATTCAGCAGTGTGGCGAGCGTCGGCATGTGCCGGGGTTTGCGGTAAAAGCCGTGGACAGCAATGGTGCCGGGGATGCGCATGCCGGGGTATTCGTCGCCGGATTGGCGCAGGGTTTGAACGCGCATGAGGCGGCGCGGCGGGCGAATGCGGCGGCGGCTTTGGCGGTGACGCGGTGGGGGCCGGCAACTGCGCCGTGGGCTGCTGAAGTGGATATTTTTATCCGCGAATCCTGCGGCGATTGATCAACCGCCTTCGCGAGCAAGCCCGCTCCCACAGGGGGATTTGCGTCGTTCGCAACTCCAATGTGGGAGCGGGCTTGCTCGCGAAGGGGCCAACAAAAAAAATGGATCAACTCGCTTTGCGCAACGCCGCAATCAACTCATCCTTGCGCATCGAAGAACGCCCGGCAATGTTCTTCGCCCGCGCCTCCTTGCGCAAACTGTCTACGGTCTGAGTATCCCGCGAGGCCTTGCTGTCACGCGCATGTCCCTCGCGACTGGCCACTGCGCGTCGTGACGATTCCTTGCGATCTTCGGACTTGGCACTCGCCGGTTTCTTGCGTCCGGAACCACCAGCCTTTTCGCCGCCGCCCGACTGTTTGTTGACCGTCGCCCAGGCCCGCGCTTCGGCTGCATCCTTCGACAAGCCTTTTTTCTCATAGCTGTCTTCGATGTGTTCGGCCTTGCGCTTCTGTTCGGCGGTGTATTTGTCTTTGCTTCCACGAGGCATGGGATTTCTCCTTGCATCAGTAGACGGGTTTCATGTGTAGGAGCTGCCGAAGGCTGCGATCTTTTGATCTTGAAGTCGAAAGATCGCCGCCTGCGGCAGCTCCTGCATGATCATGCGTTCACACAACCACAGCTTCTAGACATCCAGCTTGCGCGCCGCTTCGACGCCCGCCGCACTGAGCTTGATCGGCAGATTCAACGAGTGTTCGCCGGCCTCGTTGCAGGTCACATGACCGTGGTGGATCAGTCCGCGATCCTGCAGAGAGGCGAGGGCGCTGGCCACCACTTTCTCGCCGCGATAATTGTCCAGCACCTCTTTGCCCAGTCCGCTTGGATGGGCGTGCAGCAGGCGGGTGAGGACTTCTTTTTCCAGGTTTTTATCGACGTTCATGGTTACCTCTTCATGGATGTGAATAGGACGCTCGCGTCGGCGAACTACTGGCCGCCGCCCTCGGAGCCCGAGCCACCGGTGGTGGTTTTCGAGCCGATGCCGGGGCCGGCGTTATCGGGTGTAGCGGGGGAGTCAGGGGTGTTCATGCCACCCTGGCGGCCGGGGTCACTGCCTTGGGTGCGCGGGTCGGTGCCAGTGGCGGGTGGCTGATTGATCAAGGGTACGCCAGAGCCATCGGTGTTCATGCCGGGGGCACTGTTGATGGCGGGCGCGCGTGGCGGTGGAACCGGGTCGGTGGGGCCTGTGCCCGCTGCGGTGGTGGAGGCGGCGAACACCGCAGGACTAAGCAGGGCGGCGAAAACGAGGGCAGTCAACCTTGACGGGATCATAGGGCTTCTCCAGTGATTGGAATCCTTACCTGTCTTTGGTCTGCCCTTGAATCGGATTGGTGCCTGATGAACGACGAACGGTCGAGACACATCGCTATCAGTCGAGGCCGATTTCTTCCTTGAACTGCTCCATGAAGCCCTTCAGACGCTGATGGCGGATCTGCGCCAGACGCTGACCGGCGCCAGTCTGGAAACCATCGGCGAGGTGCAGCAGCTTGGTCTGGAAGTGGTCGAGGCAGAAGCGTGTGTCGTCGTAGTCGCGCTCCTTGGCTTCAGGGTCCAGCGGGTCATACAACGCACTGCCCATGCGCCCGGCGACGTAGAAGGTGCGGGCAACGCCGAGCATGCCCAGCGAGTCGAGCCGGTCGGCGTCCTGGATCAGTTTCGCTTCGAGGGTCAGCGGGGTGATGTTGGCGGAAAAACTGTGGGCTTCGATGGCGTGGGTGACGGCGGCGATTTTGCTTTCGGGCCAATCCAGATCGACCAGCACGTTGGCGGCTTTTTCTGCGGCGAGACGCGAAGCCTGCGAGCGCAGCGGCGAGTTCTTCTCGACGGATACGCAATCGTGCAGCAGCACGGCGGCGAGCAACACTTCCAGGTCGCCACCTTCCTCGGCCTGCAAGGTGCGCGCGTTGTGCCAGACCCGTTGCAGGTGGGCGAGGTCGTGGGCGCCGTCGTCGCCGGGTTCGAGGGCGTGGGGCAGCAGTACTGCTGCAAGCGCCTCCACGGGCATAAAAATCTCAGTGTTCATGAGCATCCTTTCAGACTGGCGAAGTTCCTGTGGGAGCGGGCTTGCTCGCGAAGGCGTCAATCCAGTCACCATCATTGTTGTTTGTCAGACCGCTTTCGCGAGCAAGCCCGCACACACACATTGCAATATCGGCGCAGGATATTCTCTGCGCTGCCATGTGACGAGCGCCGCATCCGGCCTTAGTATGGCGCTTTCCCTTTTCCGACAAGGCCCGTTCATGACGATCGAAATCCGCCCGGCGACCCCCAGCGATGCGCCGCAAATCCTCGCCTTCATCACCGAACTGGCAGATTTCGAAAAGGCCCGCCACGAAGTGATCGCCAGCGTCACCGACATCGAGCGCAGCCTGTTCAGCGAAGGCGCGACCGCCCACGGCCTGATCTGCCTGCGTGACGGTGTGCCGATCGGTTTTGCGGTGTTCTTCTTCAGCTATTCGACGTGGCTCGGCAGCAATTGCCTGTACCTCGAAGACCTCTACATCACCCCCGAACAACGCGGCGGTGGGGCCGGCAAAACCCTGTTGCGGCATCTGGCGAAAATCGCCTGCGACAACGACTGCGGGCGCTTCGAATGGAGCGTGCTGGACTGGAACACCCCGGCCATCGAATTCTACAAATCCCTCGGTGCGCAGCCGCAAGAAGAGTGGGTGCGCTATCGCATGGATGGCAAGGTGTTGCGCGAATTTGCCGAAGGCTGAGGAGATGATGGCAATCCGATGCTGAAGTGATTGCCGCCACCGCTCTAGTCCGGCATTCTACGCGCCATTTTTGCGCGCTCACGGACGACACCTGCAATGCTTCTGGCAAAACTTCTCCACGCCCGTGGGGCCTTCGCTGTGTCTGTGAGTGACCGGCGATGAGCGGATTGCGGGCGTCAATGCGCCTGTATGGCCTGGTGAAAAACTCAGGCTGCTCTGACAACCCTCAGCGTCAACCGGTAGACATCCTGTGCATCGTCAATCGCACGGGCGGCAAAGCCATTCGTGCGTTTGTGTCGCGGCTCGACGCCGAACTCATGACACGCAGCGCCGGCCTGGGTGACTACCGTGTGATCGCGTTACGCCACTTCGAGCCGAATGCGTTTATCGACGCGCACCAGGGCTGGCTGACGCTGCACATCTGTTGCGGTTTCGTCGCCCCCGCCAGCCGTTCGTTGCTCAAGGACGGCGCGTTGATGCCGATGGGCTGGTACGTCTATTCCGAGATCGGCCAGTGGACCGCCGAACATCATCTGGACCTCGGCGTGCAAATGGCCGATCTGCTGCAAACGGCTTACGAACGTAATCAACTGCGCAATTACAACGCCTGGCTCAACGAGCTCGACGACGCCGCGCCGGCCGAACTGGCCTGGCAAACCGACCAAGCCTGGCGACATCTGCAAACTGCCACATCCCCCGACAGCCGTGAGCACTGCCACGCACTGTTCGACCCTGTCGACAACTGCTGGCGCTTCGCCGCGACCGACATCGACATCCATCAGCCGCCCCCGGAACCTCTGAAGCAAGGAGCTTTGAATTGAGTGGTAAACCTGCCGCCCGCGTCACCGACCCGACCGCCTGCCCATTGCCAGGCCATGGCACCAACCCGATCGTTTCCGGCTCGCCCGACGTCTTCTTCGACGGCCTCGCCGCCGCGCGCATGACCGACAAATCAGCCTGTGGCAGCCCGATCACCGGCGCTGTTTCCGGCACCGTATTCATCAACGGCCTGAATGCCGCAACCCTCGACAGCACCGGTGGCCACGGCAATGTCGTGGTCGGTGGTTCGGGCACGGTGATTATTGGACAAAGTGGCGGAGGGGCAGCGTTTAGTGGGTTGTTGCCGATGCCGGTGCATTTCAACGATCGGATGCAAGTGATTAACGAGATAACGGGGGAGCCTATGGCTAATCATCCTTACGCGATCCAACGCGGCGATGGGCGTGTAGAGCATGGCATTACCAATGACGCGGGATTCACTCATACGGTGAGCTCGCACATTCCCGAATCCATCAAGTTGTTCGTGGAGTAGTTTGGATGACTGCTGAAAATCCTGATTTGAAGGGATGTCAAAGGCTAGTAGTAACGCACGATTTGACCTGTAAAACCGATGGTACTGTTAAGCAGGCTACAGTTGCTCCGAAGAAGATCGTCCTGTTTTTTGTGGGTGGGGCGGGGGATAAAGAAAGTTATTACGGAACCGGACCTAATAATAACGTTGCGGAGGCCCTCAAGATTTTTGTGAAGAATATGGATGCAGAGGGGCTTTGCGCGGATACGTACGACGCACACCATATTGGCTACAACTCTTTCGTCAGTGAAGAAGGGCTGAAGGCAAACGTACTGGGTAAAATTTCAGACCTTACGACACCGGTCTACATTATCGGACACAGCCTGGGAGGGTGGAACGGAGCTCACTTATCAAAAGTCCTCGCCGACAAGGGGTACCGAATTCCGGTACTGGTTACTCTTGATCCGGTCGGGGAAGGGCAGATCGTATGGGGTATTTCCAATATCTATCAGAAAGAGCCCGCGCCTAAGGCTGAATATTGGGTGAATGTGAGAGCCGATGCCAAGGACTGGAATTTTTCCGACCTGGTGGCTGATTTCGGAGAACAGTGGGATATGAAGAGTGGTCCGAACATGAATGGCAGGGTTGACGTTAACCACGCTGATGCATGGGCCATTTATATTGCCGATCTTGGCGCCGGGCTGTCAGCCAGAGATGTTCTGATGGAATCGGTGGTGTTGCATTTTAAAGGAAGGAAATGTGCGTAAGTTAATTCTGATTTTGATGTTTTCGATGTGTGCTTCATGTGCGATCAGCCACGGAAAACCTACTGCAAAAATCGAGTATTTGGGGGTGGAGCGCTACTTGGATCGAAACATTTACCAAGTCAGTTTTTCGTCCGACGTCGATGTCGACAAGCTCTTCAAGTCCAAGATAAGTCAGTCGCTGCTTTGTGCTTTGGGGGAGAGTAGAGATTTTTCGCAGTCGCGCAATCTGAATGAATATGGTGAAGGATGGATTGAGCCTCTGAAGCCTGCAGACGGATCAACTTTCAAAGCGGATCTCATGTTTTATCGTGTGAAAGACTCAACGAGTGAAACGCTGATGAGCAGCAAGGACTTAAGCACTGTATTAGCGGGGCGAAAAACAATCGCATGCAAAGTCAGAATCAACTCCTACTCCTACAAAATCTACTATTCAGAAGTGATGAATATTCCTGTTGCTGAGCTGCTAAAGGAAATTGACAAGTATTGAGATCGGGCTTCTTGCCTGATCACAGGAAGCCTTGTTCTGATGCTCACTTCTCTGCGGATTCCCAATGACCGCTGAGCAATCCATCAAGTGTCTTTCGCACGGAAATCTTGAAAGCCCCGGCCTTCTTTTCATCGAAGGCCGCTTTCCAGTAAGTGTAGCCCTCACTGAAATCCGGAATCTGCGCCGTCTCTCCCACGCGACGAGTCAGGCTGCGCTGCAAAGCCTCGCTTTGAAAAGGCAGGTGGGGCATTGCGGTGAACTCGCCTCCGGTGACCGGATTGGTCATCCGAATGCCATCAACGCGGATATGCACGACGCTGCCGTAGTGCGGATAGCTTTCGATTTTGAGGATGGTCAAGGTCGAGGCTTCTTCACCCGGCCGGGTTTTGTAGGCCCAGATGTCGCCCTCCTTGATAGCGGGCAAGGCGCTGGCAATCGCCGCGAAGCAGAGTGCGCTGCAGAGCAATAACGCCTTTAAAGCGGTTTTCATTTTTTCTTCCTTGAACCTGTCGAGAGCGGTCGTCGCGTGAATGGGATCGGCATTTTAAAGATTTGGCAGAGAAACGGCTGTTACACTTGTAAATCCCATAATATGGGAATGATATTTATATATTGAGATTTTCCTGCCCCAAGGTTTATAGTCCGTCGCACTCACTGCCAAAAACAAAACAGGTGAAGCGATGCAGGCGCAATTGATCGCGCTCGACTGGGGGACGACCTCATTACGTGCTTACAAACTCGCGGCGGGCGGGGTGGTGCTGGAGCAGCGTGCGCTGTCGTCCGGGATCATGCAGTTACCGAAGACGCCGCGAGTCATCAACGGTGGTGAATGCACCGACGGTTTTGAACTGGCCTTCGAAGAGGCGTGCGGCGACTGGCTCGATGCGCAGCCGGATTTGCCAGTGATCGCCTGCGGTATGGTCGGTAGCGCCCAGGGCTGGCGCGAAGCGGCCTACTGCGAGACGCCGGCGAACGTCGCCAATCTCGGAAATTCCCTACAAACACTTGTCAGTCTGCGCGGCACGCGGGTGCACATCGTGCCGGGTGTGATTCAACGCTCACGCCTGCCCAACGTGATGCGCGGTGAAGAAACCCAGGTCCTCGGCGTGCTGCAGAACCTGTCGGCCGAGGCGGGCGGCGATCTGTTGATCGGTCTGCCGGGCAGCCATTCCAAGTGGGTCGAAGTGGTCGAGGGCTGCATCACTCATTTCGATACTTTCATGACCGGCGAAGTGTTCGCCGTGCTCAGTGAACACAGCATTCTCGGGCGTACCCAGCAACAGGGTGCGGCGTTCGACGGGCTGGCGTTCGACCGTGGCGTGCAAGTGGCGCTGTCGGCGGACGGCGAACTGGGCGTGCTTTCCACAATATTCAGTGCCCGCACCCTGGGCCTGACCGGCGAACTGGCGCCGACGGCGCAAGCGGATTACCTGTCCGGGCTTATGATCGGCCATGAGCTGGCGGCACTCGCCACCGTTCAGCACCGCCGCCGCAACAGCGTGCATCTGCCCTCGATCATCCTCATCGGCAACGCGCAACTCTGCGCCCGTTACGGCCGTGCCCTCGATGCCTGCGGTTTCGCTCGCGTCACGCTGGCCGAGCAGGCCACCGAGCGTGGCCTGTGGCAACTGGCGCTGGCCGCCGGGCTGCTCGATTCCTCATCCCGTTAACCCTGACTGGAGGCCTGACATGCTCAAGCAAGCATTGGCACAAAACGGTCTGATCGCAATCCTGCGTGGCCTGCATCCGCAGGAAGCCGCTGCTGTCGGAGAAGTCCTGTATGCAGCCGGATTTCGCGTCATCGAAGTGCCGCTCAATTCCCCGTCGCCGTACGAAAGTATTCGCATCCTGCGTCAGTCCTTGCCCGCCGATTGCCTGATCGGTGCTGGCACGGTGTTGACGCCGGAGCAGGTCGAGTTAGTGAAAGAAGCCGGCGGCCAGGTGATCGTCATGCCGCACAGCGACGCCAAGGTGCTGCGCGCAGCGAAAGCGGCGGGGCTGTACCTGTCGCCGGGAGTAGCGACGCCGACCGAAGCGTTCGCGGCGCTGGAGGAGGGCGCGGACATTCTCAAGCTGTTCCCGGCCGAGCAGATGGGCCCGGCGGTGGTCAAGGCGTGGCTCGCGGTGTTGCCCTCCGGGACGGTGCTGGCGCCAGTCGGCGGGATCACCCCGGACAACATGCAAACGTTCATCGACGCTGGCGTGAAAGGTTTCGGCCTCGGTTCCGGCCTGTTCAAACCGGGCATGACGACTGAGCAAGTGGCGGCCAATGCCAAGGCCTACGTGGCTGCCTGGAAAGCCCTTCGCTGAGATTTATCCGGCGCTGCGTGCGCTGCATCTAACAAGAGAGACAAGCAGATGAAAATCACCAAACTCACCACCTTCATCGTCCCGCCGCGCTGGTGCTTCCTCAAGGTCGAAACCGATGAGGGCGTGACCGGTTGGGGCGAGCCTGTGGTCGAAGGCCGCGCGCACACCGTTGCTGCTGCCGTTGAGGAATTGTCCGACTACCTGATCGGCAAAGACCCACGCAACATCGAGGACATCTGGACGGTGTTGTATCGCGGCGGCTTCTACCGCGGCGGCGCGATCCACATGAGCGCGCTGGCCGGTATCGACCAGGCGCTGTGGGACATCAAGGGCAAGGCCCTCGGTGTGTCGGTCAGCGATCTGCTTGGCGGTCAGGTGCGTGACAAGATTCGCGTGTATTCGTGGATCGGCGGCGACCGTCCCGCCGACACCGCGCGTGCCGCGAAAGAGGCGGTAAGCCGTGGTTTTACTGCCGTGAAAATGAACGGCACCGAAGAGCTGCAGTTCCTCGACTCCTTCGAGAAAGTCGATCTGGCCCTGGCTAACGTTGCCGCCGTGCGCGATGCCGTCGGGCCGAACGTCGGTATCGGCGTCGACTTCCACGGTCGGGTACACAAGCCGATGGCCAAGGTGCTGATGAAGGAACTCGACCCGTACAAACTGATGTTCATCGAAGAACCGGTGCTCAGCGAAAACTATGAAGCGCTGAAAGAGCTGGCGCCATTGACCAGCACACCGATTGCCCTCGGTGAGCGGCTGTTCTCGCGCTGGGATTTCAAGCGGGTGTTGAGCGAAGGCTACGTCGACATCATCCAGCCGGATGCCTCGCATGCCGGTGGTATCACCGAAACCCGCAAGATCGCCAACATGGCCGAAGCCTACGACGTGGCGCTGGCGCTGCATTGTCCGCTGGGGCCGATTGCGCTGGCGGCGTGCCTGCAACTGGATGCGGCTTGTTACAACGCGTTTATCCAGGAGCAGAGTCTGGGTATCCATTACAACGAGAGCAACGATCTGCTCGACTACGTGAAAGATCCGCGAGTGTTCGACTACGACCAGGGCTTCGTGAAAATACCGAACGGGCCGGGGCTGGGCATCGAGATCAACGAGGAATACGTGATCGAGCGCGCGGCGGTCGGCCACCGCTGGCGCAACCCGATCTGGCGCCATGCCGATGGCAGTTTTGCCGAGTGGTGAGTCTCTTCTGACCCACCACAAATCCTTGTGGGAGGGGGCTTGCTCCCGAATGCGGCATGTCAGCTCAAGAGATGTCGACTGACACTCCGCATTCGGGAGCAAGCCCCCTCCCACAATTGATCTCCATGGATGGGAGATGGCGTCAATGAGCTCAAATAATCATAAGAAGAGGCACCCCCCATGCCAACGCAAACCCTCACCGGGCAGGCGTCTTTAGTCACGCCCAGCCGCAAGCGTTTTTTCATCATGGTGCTGCTGTTCATCACCGTGGTCATCAACTACCTCGACCGCAGCAACCTGTCGATTGCCGCGCCCGCGCTGACCAGTGAACTGGGCATCGACCCGGTTCATGTCGGGCTGATTTTCTCCGCATTCGGCTGGACCTACGCCGCGATGCAGATCCCCGGCGGCTGGCTGGTGGATCGGGTGCCGCCGCGCATTCTCTATAGCGTCGCGCTGCTGCTGTGGTCGCTGGCCACGGTGCTGCTCGGCTTCGCCGCGAGTTTCATTGCGCTGTTCGTACTGCGCATGGCGGTCGGCGCGCTGGAAGCACCGGCCTATCCGATCAACAGCCGTGTGGTCACCACCTGGTTTCCCGAGCGCGAGCGGGCCACGGCGATTGGTTTCTATACTTCCGGGCAATTTGTCGGCCTGGCCTTTCTGACCCCGGTGCTGGCCTGGCTGCAACATGAATTTGGTTGGCACATGGTGTTTGTCGCGACCGGTGCGGCGGGCATCATCTGGGCGGCAATCTGGTACGCGGTGTATCGCGAACCGCGGGATTTCAAGGGCGCCAACGACGCGGAGATCGACCTGATCCGCGAGGGGGGCGGACTGGTGGATATTCAAGCACAGACGGCCAAAACCTCGTTCAGTTGGACCGACCTCGGTATCGTCCTGAGCAAACGCAAATTGTGGGGCATCTACCTCGGCCAGTTCTGCCTGAACTCGACGCTGTGGTTCTTCCTGACGTGGTTCCCGACTTACCTGGTGAAATACCGTGGCATGGACTTCATCAAGTCCGGCCTGTTGGCGTCGCTGCCGTTTCTCGCGGCCTTTGTCGGCGTGCTGTGCTCGGGATTCTTTTCCGACCTGTTGATCCGCCGTGGCTGCAGCGTGGGCTTCGCGCGCAAGTTGCCGATCATTGGCGGGCTGCTGATTTCCACGTCGATTATCGGCGCCAATTTCGTTGAATCGACGCCGCTGGTGATTGCCTTCCTGGCGTTGGCGTTTTTCGGCAACGGGCTGGCCTCGATCACCTGGTCGCTGGTCTCGACCCTCGCTCCGGCGCGGTTGCTGGGGCTGACCGGCGGGGTGTTCAACTTCATCGGCAACCTGTCGGCGATTGCCACGCCGATTGTCATCGGTTTCCTCGCCAGTGGTGATTCGTTCGCCCCGGCGATCACCTACATCGCGGTGCTGGCGCTGATCGGTGCATTGTCCTACGTGCTGCTGGTAGGCAAGGTCGAACGTATCGAGTTGTAGTGGTCTGCGTCGGGCGACCATAATGCCGCCCGTTCCCTCGCTCAACGGTAAAGGCTGGATATGCAGGAAGACGCCCCGGAAAAAACCAAGGACGCCGCACCCACCGGCACCCAGACGCTGCTTCGCGGCCTGGGTGTGGTGCAGGCGGTGGCCAGTGGCGCCCGCGATCTGAAAGAGATTGCCCGGCTGATCGGCACCACGCGCAGCACCACCCATCGTCTGGCCAGTTGCCTGGTGGACGAGCGCTACCTGCGCGTGGTGCCACAAATCGGCTATCTGCTGGGGCCGAAGTTGATCGAACTGGGGTTCCAGGCGCGCGAAGAGTTGCCGCTGGTGAGTCTGGCCGGGCCGTATCTGGACGAGTTGTCGGCGCTGACCGGCGACACCGTGCACCTGGGCATTCGTGAGGGTGACGAGGTGTTGTACCTGCTGAAAAATCCGGGGCGCAACGGCCCGGAAATGCGTTCGCGGGTCGGCCACCGGATGCCGTTGGCACGCACCGGGATCGGCAAGGCCTTGATGCTCGATGATTCACTGCAGGATTGGCAGCGCCTGTACGACATCAGCCTGCCGGCGGGTGGGAAAAGTCAGTTCTGGCCGCAGCATCCGCAGCAGTCGTGGGAACAGCTCGAACAGCGCATGGCCGAGTACGTAGCCGGTGGCTACGCCTTCGATCTGGAAGACAACGAACCGTCGATCCGCTGCGTGGCGGCGCCGATTCGTGATGCGAGCAAGCGCATTGTGGCGGCGATCAGTATCGCCAGCACCGTGCCGTACATGCCGCTGGAAAAAATGGCCGAGCTGATCCCCCTGATCAAAGGAGTCACAGCCCGGCTGTCGGCGGAGCTTGGCTTGAAGGTCTGAGCCCTTAAACCTTGAGCGTCGCCATGTCGATCACGAAGCGATACTTCACGTCACCGGCAATCATCCGCGCGTAAGCCTCGTTGATCTGGCGGATGTCGAGCATTTCGATGTCGCAGGTGATGTTGTGCTCGGCGCAGAAATCCAGCACTTCCTGGGTTTCGGCGATGCCGCCAATCAACGAGCCGGCGAGTACGCGGCGGCTCATCACCAATTTGCCGGCGTGTACCGGCGGATCAACCGGTTCGATCAGACCGACGATGATGTGCACGCCGTCGAAGCGCAGGGTGTCGAGGTACGGATTGAGATCATGCTGCACCGGAATGGTGTCGAGCAGGAAATCGAAACGGCCTGCAGCGGCAGCCATCTGCTCGGCATCGGTGGAGACGATCACATGATCGGCGCCCTGACGACGACCTTCTTCGGCCTTGCTCGCCGAGCGGGTGAACAGCGTGACCTCCGCGCCCATCGCCTTGGCGAACTTGATGCCCATGTGGCCGAGGCCGCCCATGCCGAGAATCCCGACCTTGTCGCCGGCCTTGACGCCGTAGTGCTTGAGCGGCGAATAGGTGGTGATGCCGGCGCAGAGGATCGGCGCGGCGCTGGCCAGGTCGAGTTTCTCCGGGATGCGCACGACGAAGTGCTCGCTGACCACGATGCTGTCCGAATAGCCGCCCATGGTGTTACTGCCATCGACCCGGTCCGGGGTGGCGTAGGTCATGGTCGGGCCTTCGAGGCAGTATTGCTCGAGGTTCTGCTGGCAGGCGGCGCAGGTGCGGCAGGAGTCGACCATGCAGCCGACGCCGACCAGATCGCCGATTTTATGTTGAGTGACGTTCGCACCGACGGCGGTGACTTTACCGACGATCTCGTGGCCGGGCATCAGCGGATAAACGGCGATGCCCCATTCGTTGCGCGCCTGGTGGATGTCGGAGTGGCAGACGCCGCAGTAGAGGATCTCGATCGCCACGTCGTCAGCGCGTGGGCTGCGGCGTTCGAATTTCATCGGGGCGAGGGGAGTGGTGGCCGATTGAGCGGCATAACCGATAGCGGTGTACATGAGAAACCTCGCAGAAGCAGTGACAGGTGAGGTGGCGCATTTTGGGCGCCGTCTGCCGCTGCGGCCATGACGATTCCTCCGGGTCTCATGCCTAATCCTCCGGCATGCAGGTCTGGGCAAGCGCATTGGCAAAAGGATCTGCGATGATGCTTGCATGCCTTTTTCCGTGACTTTTTTGAAGACCCCTCCGATGCAGTTGACCCGTCACCTTGATGCCAATGCCACGCTGGTTTCGCTGATCGAGCCGCTGGCGCTTTGCGATGGTTACAGCCAGACCGGGTTGCCCGGCGTGCAGGTGTTGCGCGCCAGTTGCGACGTGGCGCGTGGCCCGCACATTTATGAGCCGAGCCTGATGATCATCGCCCAGGGCAGCAAACTGGCGTTCCTCGGCCCGCGCACCATGGAATATGGCGCCGGGCATTACCTGATTCAGGCGCTGCCGGTGCCGTTCGAGTGCGAAACCTTTGCCTTGCCGGATGCGCCGTTGCTGGGGGTGTCGGTGGCCATCGACCGGGTGCTGCTCGGCGAGCTGGTGCTGGCCATGGGACTGGCGCCGGGGCGGCATATACCGGCGCAAACGCCGGAGTCGATGACCTCGGTGGTGCTCGACGATGACATGCGTGGCTGCGTCGAACGTTTGTTGCGCTGTCTGCACGATCCGCTGGAGCGGCAGATTCTCGGGCCGGCGCGGGTGCGTGAATTGTTGTTCACTGCGTTGCGCGGACCGCAGGCCGATGTGTTGCGCGCGCTGGTCGAGCAGCAGGGACAGTTCGCCCGGGTTGCGGCGTCGATCAGTCATCTGCATGCGCACTACACCGAGCCACTGAACGTCGAGACTTTGGCCAGTTGCGCGAACATGAGCGTGTCGTCCTTTCACGAGCACTTCAAGCGCAGTACGTTGTTGTCGCCGGTGCAGTATCTGAAGCGCTTGCGCCTGCTCAAGGCGCAGACCTTGCTGGTCGCCGAAGGGCTGGGCGTGGCGCAGGTGGCGCATCGGGTGGGGTATCAGAGTACGTCGCAGTTCAGTCGCGAGTACAAGCGCTACTTCGAGCGTAGCCCTGGTGATGAGCGCGTTGCCTGATTCTGCGCAAATCCCTTGTAGGAGTGAGCCTGCTCGCGATAGCGGTGAGTCAGTCAACGATGATGCTGACTGATACACCGCTATCGCGAGCAGGCTCACTCCTACAGTGATTTTGTGGTGCAACAAGGAGTGGTGGGCAACAAAAAGGCCCCCATTTCGGGAGCCTCGTTGTTCAGCGATACGCCTTACATGTTCGGGTAAGTCGGGCCGCCAGCGCCTTCCGGCGTGACCCAGGTGATGTTCTGCGAAGGGTCCTTGATGTCACAGGTCTTGCAGTGCACGCAGTTCTGGGCGTTGATCTGGAAGCGTTTTTCGCCGTCTTCCTTGGTGATCACTTCATACACGCCGGCCGGGCAGTAGCGCTGCGCCGGTTCGTCGTACAGCGGCAGGTTCTTGCTGATCGGGATGCTCGGGTCGGTCAGCTTCAAGTGGCACGGCTGTTCTTCTTCGTGGTTGGTACCGGAGATGAACACCGAGCTCAGTTTGTCGAAGCTGAGTTTGCCGTCCGGCTTCGGATAGTCGATCTTCTTGCAGTCGGCCGCGAGCTTCAGGCAAGCGTAGTCCGGCTTGGTGTCGTGCAGGGTGAACGGCAGTTTGCCGCCGAAGATGTTCTGGTCCAGCCAGTTGAAACCACCGCCGACGATCGCGCCGAACTTGTGGATCGCCGGGCCGAAGTTACGGCTGGCGAACAGTTCGTCGTAGAGCCAGCTCTTCTTGAACGCGTCGACGTAAGTGGTCAGCTCTTCAGTGCCATCCTTTTCGGCGAACAGTGCGTCGGCCACCGATTCAGCGGCCAGCATGCCGGACTTCATCGCGGTGTGGCTGCCCTTGATCTTGGCGAAGTTCAGGGTGCCGAGGTCGCAACCGATCAGCGCGCCGCCCTTGAAGACCATTTTCGGCAGCGAGTTCAGGCCACCTTTGCAAATCGCGCGGGCGCCGTAGCTGACACGCTTGCCGCCTTCGAGGTACTGAGCCAGCACCGGGTGGTGCTTGAGGCGCTGAAATTCGTCGAACGGCGAAAGGTAAGTGTTGCTGTAGGACAGGTCAACGATCAGACCGACCACTACCTGGTTGTTTTCCAGGTGATAGAGGAACGAGCCACCGGTATTTTCGGTGCCCATGATGTCCAGCGGCCAGCCGGCGGTGTGCACCACCAGGCCTGGCTGGTGTTTGGCCGGGTCGATTTCCCAGATTTCCTTCAGGCCGATGCCGTAGTGCTGGGCGTCGGCATCGCTGTCGAGGTTGTAGCGCTTGATCAACTGCTTGCCGATGTGACCACGGCAGCCCTCGGCGAACAGCGTGTACTTGCCACGCAGTTCCATGCCCGGGGTGTACAGGCCTTCTTTCGGGTTGCCTTCGCGGTCGACGCCCAGATCACCGGTGATGATCCCGCGCACGATGCCGTTTTCGTCGATCAGCGCTTCCTGAGCGGCGAAGCCCGGGTAGATTTCCACGCCGAGGTTCTCGGCCTGCTGGGCCAGCCAGCGGCACAGGTTGCCGAGGGAAATAATATAGTTGCCTTCGTTGTGCATGGTTTTGGGCACAAAGAAGTCAGGAATTTTCTGCGCGCTTTCGGCGTTTTTCAGCACGAAAATGTCATCGCGGGTGACCGGGGTGTTCAGCGGGGCGCCGAGTTCTTTCCAGTCCGGGAACAGTTCGTTCAGAGCGCGTGGTTCGAACACGGCACCGGAAAGGATGTGCGCGCCGACTTCGGAGCCTTTTTCGACCACGCAGACGCTGATTTCCTTACCGGCTTCGGCGGCCTTCTGCTTCAGACGGCAGGCGGCGGACAGGCCAGCGGGGCCGGCACCGACGATGACCACGTCGAATTCCATGTATTCGCGTTCCACAGGCTATCTCCTACTCAAGGCTCAACAGTTTTTTTTCTAATTTGGAGGTTCGGTGTCGTATCCGTTATTGCCTTTACGTTAACGTCAAGGGTAATAATGGGCAAACCACCTTTCTCTCTAGGCGGCGCATTATATCTACACCACTCCGAGCGTCCAATACAAACGTTTGTTTGAATCGGCTCCAGCCCAGAGAAATCAAAGAAGCGCGGCTTATGAACGGCCATTTTGCCGTATTGACCGGAATAGGCGTTCCGGTCAAGATACGGGCGGTTTTGCGCTCGCCGTAGGCAGACTGGCGGTTTCAAGAGCACCTCTAAAGACAGGGCACAGGCAGTACAGGGTGATGCGCAGCGCAAGTCCGGCGCGCAG
Source organism: Pseudomonas sp. GW823-FHT01D03 (assembly GCF_058798255.1). NCBI lineage: Bacteria > Pseudomonadati > Pseudomonadota > Gammaproteobacteria > Pseudomonadales > Pseudomonadaceae > Pseudomonas > Pseudomonas sp. GW823-FHT01D03. The sequence continues at coordinate 4,400,911 of NZ_JBXAKK010000001.1, read as the reverse complement.
TTTACACACCGTGCGATTCAATGACTTGTTGGTCACCACTGACGAACGGTCATCGCCCCCAGCCGGCGTTTTTAGAGGTGCCCTTGTGCCCGATGAGCATCAACCGCCAGGTTCGCCTAGGCGACTTTCTTTTCACCGGAGAGTAACGAGGAATCCATGAAGGTTCTTGTAGCTGTCAAACGCGTTGTGGATTACAACGTCAAGGTCCGCGTCAAGGCGGACAATTCCGGCGTAGACCTCGCCAACGTCAAGATGTCGATGAACCCGTTCTGCGAAATCGCAGTGGAAGAAGCCGTACGCCTGAAAGAGAAAGGTGTTGCGACTGAAATCGTCGTCGTCTCCATCGGCCCGTCCACCGCTCAGGAACAGCTGCGTACCGCACTGGCTCTGGGTGCCGACCGCGCCATCCTCGTCGAATCCGCTGAAGACCTGACTTCGCTGGCCGTGGCCAAGCTGCTCAAGGCTGTGGTCGACAAGGAACAGCCTCAGTTGGTGATCCTGGGCAAACAGGCCATCGACAGCGACAACAACCAGACCGGCCAGATGCTTGCTGCACTGAGCGGCTACGGTCAGGGCACTTTCGCCTCGAAAGTCGAAGTTTCCGGCGACAGCGTTGCCGTGACTCGCGAAATCGACGGCGGCGCGCAGACCGTTTCCCTGAAACTGCCGGCCATCGTCACCACTGACCTGCGTTTGAACGAGCCGCGCTACGCGTCCCTGCCAAACATCATGAAAGCCAAGAAGAAGCCTCTCGAAGTGCTGACTCCGGACGCTTTGGGCGTTTCCACCGCCTCCACCAACAAGACCCTGAAAGTCGAAGCGCCGGCTGCACGCAGCGCAGGCATCAAGGTCAAGTCGGTGGCTGAACTGGTCGAGAAACTGAAAAACGAAGCGAAGGTAATCTAATCATGACTATCTTGGTAATCGCCGAACACGACAACAAGGTGCTGGCCCCGGCCACACTGAACACCGTGGCTGCTGCTGCCAAAATCGGTGGCGACATTCACGTGCTGGTTGCAGGTCAGGGCGCTGGCGCCGTGGCTGAAGCCGCTGCGAAAATCGCTGGCGTGAGCAAAGTCCTGAACGCTGACAATGCCGCTTACGCGCATCAGCTGCCGGAAAACGTTGCTCCGCTGGTTGCAGAGCTGGGCGCTGGTTACAGCCACATCCTGGCTGCCGCCACGTCCAACGGCAAAAACATCCTGCCGCGCGTTGCCGCTGCGCTGGACGTTGACCAGATCTCCGAGATCATCTCGGTAGAAAGCGCCGACACCTTCAAGCGTCCGATCTACGCCGGTAACGCCATCGCTACCGTGCAATCGACCGCCGCGATCAAAGTGATCACCGTGCGTGCCACCGGTTTCGACCCGGTTGCCGCTGAAGGTGGTTCGGCAGCTGTTGAAGCCGTAGCGGCTGCGCACGACGCCGGCACTTCCAGCTTCGTCAGCGAAGAACTGGCCAAGTCCGATCGTCCTGAGCTGACCGCTGCCAAGATCGTCGTTTCCGGCGGCCGCGGCATGCAGAACGGTGACAACTTCAAACACCTGTACGCCCTGGCCGACAAGCTGGGCGCTGCCGTCGGTGCTTCGCGTGCCGCAGTCGACGCAGGTTTCGTACCGAACGACATGCAGGTCGGTCAGACCGGCAAGATCGTTGCGCCTCAGCTGTACATCGCCGTCGGTATCTCCGGCGCGATCCAGCACCTGGCCGGCATGAAAGACTCCAAAGTGATCGTTGCGATCAACAAGGATGAAGAAGCGCCGATCTTCCAGGTGGCCGATTACGGCCTGGTGGCGGATCTGTTCGAAGCGGTACCTGAGCTGGAGAAGCTGGTCTAATCCGGCGGCTTCACTTATAAAGAGCCCGGCCTTCTGGTCGGGCTTTTTTTTGTCTCGAATTTGAGTGGGAGTGTTTTGCCATGGAGCTGCGCCGCGGGTTGTTACTGGGATTGATCCTGTTGCCGGGGATGGCTGCGGCCGCCGGCAAATGCGAGCGTCTCGTCGTCACCGGCAGCCCGGATGCGCCGCCGTACCTGTGGCAGGATCCGCAAAACCCCAAGCAACTGATCGGCGCCAGTGCCGATCTGTTGCAGCAAGTGGCCAAGGATCTGGGGATCAAGGTCGAGCTGCTCTACGCCGGCAAACGCGCGCAGGCCCTCGATGAAGTGCGCAGTGGACGCATGGACATGCTCGCCGACACACCGCTGATGTTCAACGAGCTGGAAAACCTCGACTACATCTATCCGCCGTTGCTGGAAAACGACTATCTGGTGTGGACGCGCAAAGGCTCGACGCTGGCCTACAGCGAAGCCAAAGACCTGCACGGGCACACCGGCGGGCTGTCGGAAAAGTCTCGAATGACCCAGGCATTCGGCACTTTCGCCGAGCAGAATCTGACCCTGACGCGGACGGCAAACCTCACTCAGGCCTTTCAGAAACTTCTGCTGGGCGAAGTCGAATATGTACTCGCCGGGCGCTACTCGGGCATGGCCGCCGCGCAGGCGTTGGGCATGGCCAATGATCTGCTGGCGTTCGAGCAACCGATCGACCGACCGGGACTGTTCCTCGCGGTTTCGCACAACTCGGCCTGCAACGATCCGTGGTTGCGCGGACAGCTCGCTAAAAAGATGACAGAATTGCCCGCGTCCGGACTGACCGAAGCCGCGCTGCAACGCAACATCGAGCGCTGGAAGGCGCAGCAGCAACAGCCGCAGCCACCTGTCAGTGCCCCAAAACAGTAGGGATTCTTAGTGAGTATTCGACCTCTTTTCGCGGCCATGGCCGTTCTGGCCCTGGCCGGCTGCGCCAACGACCCGGCACCCAACGAGCAAATGCGTCTGACCGAGCAGGCCATCACCCAGGCCAGGGCTGTCGGTGCGACCGCCGATGAAGTGCCGGAAATGAAACTGGCCGAAGACAAGTTCAACCGGGCCAAAGGCAACATGACCGACGAGTCTTTCAAGAACGCCCGCATGCGCGCCGAACAGGCTGAACTGGATGCTCGTCTGGCCGAAGCCAGGGTGCTGACGCAAAAGAGCGAAGAGCAACTCAACGTGCTCAACACCCGCATCATCCGTCTGCGCAAGCAACTGGGAGATGCCCAATGAGCCTCAAGTCCAAAACCCTCGGCGGGTTGATTCTGGCCGGTTGCGCGAGCCTCTACGGCTGCGCCGGTCAACACGGTGAGGCGGCATTGCAACAGGCCGGCAGTGATTTCCAGAAGGTCAAGGAAGATTCCAACGTGCTGCGTATCGCGCCGAAGGATGTGATCCGCGCCGGTGAGTCGCTGGCCCGTGCCGATCGCCTGTCGACCTATTGGGGCAGTGGCTCGGACGTGGTGCATTACGCCTACCTGAGTCAGCGCTACAGCGAAATCGCCCGCGAACACACCAATCTGGTGCTCAACGAAGAGCGCGCGGCGAAGCTTGAGCTGGAGCGTCAACGCCTGCAACTGGCCCTGCGCGAGTCCAAACTGCTGAGTGTGCAGCAGCAGGGCAAGTGGCTTGAGGAGCAGATCGTTGCGCTGGCCACCACGCAAACCGATCGCGGTCTGGTCATGACCTTGGGCGACGTGCTGTTCGACACCGGCGAAGCGGAGCTGAAAAACTCGGCCAACCGCGTGGTGTTGAAGATCGTGCAGTTCCTGCAGCTCAACCCGAAACGCGTGGTGCGCATCGAGGGCTACACCGACAGCACCGGCGGCAAACAGGAAAACCTCAAGCTGTCGCGTGATCGCGCGCAGGCGGTGGCCGATGTGCTGATGGACCTGGGTATCGAGGACAAGCGCATTCAGGTCGAAGGTTACGGCGATGAATACCCGGTGGACGTCAACGCTTCCGAGCGCGGGCGGGCACAGAACCGTCGGGTGGAAATTGTGTTCTCCGACGAAAAAGGCCAGCTCGGCGCCGCCCGTTGAGGGCTGCGTCTCTGGAAAGCCCGGCCTGTGATGCAGTGCCGGGCTTTTTTACGTCTGTCGAATAGCGCGCAAATCCGTACAGTTGTAGCTGACACTGCACTGTACGGTCGACTATGGTGGCAACTGTCCCAGTACACTTCTAAACTGTTCCGGTATTGTTTCACACAAGAATAAAATGCCCGTGAAATCGAGTGCTGCGTCATGACCAACCTCTTGCTCTACCAACGTATTGCTCAACAACTGGCGGAAGACATCCGGCGAGGTGTCTATCAGCCCGGAGAACGCGTGCCGTCGGTGCGCAAGATGAGTTCGCAGCTCAATGTCAGCCATGCAACGGTGTTGCAGGCTTACGCCAATCTCGAAGATCAGGGCCTGATCCGCGCACGGCCGCAGTCCGGTTACTACGTGCACCAGACCCCGGCACTGACAGCGCCGACCCCAGACATCGCTCGGGTCGAACGGCCAGGGCTGGTCACCCGCGCCAGCATCATTCAGCAAGTGCTGGTCGAATCCCGTCGCGAAGGGGTGTTCCCGTTGGGCGCTGCGGTGCCGAGTGTCGAATACCTCCCGGTGCGTGCGCTGCATCAGCAACTGGCCAAGGTCACCCGATTCCATAGCCCACGCGCGTTCAGTTACATGTTCAGCCCCGGTTTCGAACCGCTGCGTCGGCAAGTGGCGATCCGCATGCGCGATGCCGGGGTCGTCGTCGATCCTTCGGAAGTGGTGATCACCCACGGTTGTGTCGATGCGTTGCAGATGTCGCTGCGGGTGCTGACCCGTCCGGGCGACCTGATCGCCGCCGAATCGCCAACCTATTACGGCTTGCTGCAACTCGCCGACCTGTTGGGCCTGAAAGTGATCGAGATCCCCAGCGATCCGGCCACCGGCATGAGCCTCGAAGCCCTGCAACTGGCGGCGAATCAATGGTCGATCAAGGCCCTGGTTCTGACCACTCGCCTGAGCAATCCATTGGGCGGCACCATGCCGGAAGAGCGGCAGAAACAATTGCTGCGCCTGGCTTCTGACTTCGATATCCAGATCGTCGAAGACGACATCTATGGCGAGTTGATGTTCGAACAGGGCCGCACCAAAGCCCTCAAGGCCTACGATCGGCTGGATCGGGTGATCTACTGCTCGAGTTTCTCCAAGACGTTGTCGCCGGGTGTGCGTGTCGGCTGGATGATCGCCGGCAAGTATCAGCAGGAAATCCAGCGTCTGCAGACCTTCACCACGCATTCGGCGTGCAGCGTGACGCAAATGGCGATTGCCGCTTATCTGGAAAATGGCGGTTATGACCGGCATTTACGGTACATCCGTCAGGAATACCGAAAAAACCTCAGCGCGTTCCAGCTGGCGGTGCAGCAGTACTTCCCTGAAGGCACGCAAATGACCCGGCCCACGGGCGGTTTCATCCTCTGGGTGAGTCTGCCGGGCAGGGTCAATACCCAGGAATTGCATGTCCGCGCATTGCAGCAGGGGATCAGCATTGCACCGGGGCTGATCTTCAGTAATACCGAGCAGTTCAACCACTGTATCCGCCTGAACTGCGGCACGCCGTGGAATCGCGAGGCGGAAAGGGCGCTGATGACCCTCGGTTTGCTGGCGACGCAGTTGTGTCAGGAAACCGCAGGCGGTTTCTGAACGAGTGGCGCACCGCGCTTGTCTTGTGACGCTCAACAGGCGAGCATATGGCCCTCTGCCGTTAGTGTTGTAGGGCTCATGAAAGCGATTTTGCCTACTGCCTGGATTTTGTTTGGTGTATTGACGATGGGCCTTGCGCCCGGTGTCATGGCAGCCGCCGTTCAGGAAAAGCCTGCGGCTTCAGCTCCGGCGAGCAAAACGGCCAGCAACAAAGCCGTTGCGGATAAAAAAGCTCAGACTAAAAAAGCCCCGCAGAAGAAGGCCGCCCCGGTGAAGAAACGCCCCCCGGTCGCGTCCAAGTCGAAATCGGCCAGTGAGGTGGCGAAAACCCGACTGCCACCGGCCAAGCTCGATCTGAGTCTGCCCAAGGACATGGTTCAGCAACTCAAACCTGCCGGCACCGTGCCGATGCCAAAAAACGACGCGATCCTGCCGCAGATGTTTGGCGAGAAGAACAGCGGCTTTCAGCTCAACGGCCGCCTGCTCAGCAACGAAATGCAGTTGCAGCTGCGCAACGAAGAGCGCCGCGATGTCGAAGGCGCCGCGCTGGATTTCGAGTTCAAACAGTAAATTCAATCGACCCGTGACCCGCAGACCAGACGCTTTGTCGCAGACTGGTCAGTCACATTCAGTTATCGCTAAAAACCCCGGTTCAGGGAATTTGAAACAACCGTTTTAGCGGTTACTCTGTCCGTGTCTCTTTAACACATTGCCCGTCGCGAGGACTTGCTCGTCATGAAATGCCGTGAAGGCTGTGGCGCTTGCTGCATTGCCCCGTCCATCAGCTCTGCCATTCCGGGCATGCCCAACGGCAAACCTGCCGGCGAACGTTGCGTGCAACTCTCGGTCGAAAACCTGTGCAGCATTTTCGGCCAGCCGGAGCGTCCGGCGGTCTGTTCAGGATTCGCCGCCGATGTCGAAGTCTGCGGCAGCAGCTCGGAAGAGGCGATCAGGTTGATCGGCTGGTGGGAGCAGATGACGGCGGCGTGATGTGTCAAACGAACGGAACTTCAACAATAAGGAATAAGACTATGGGTTCGCTGCATCGTATCGCTGTGTTGTGTGGTTTGACCGCTGTGCTGGCCACTTCGGTTGCTCAGGCTGAGGACTGGAAGGTTGCCAAGAACGAAGACGGAATCAAGGTCTCGCTGGCTGAAGTGCCGGGTTCTGATTACAAGTCCTATCAGGGTGTTGCCCTGATGAAGACCACCATTGCCAAACTGCGTGCCTTGCAGGAAGACGTTGCCGGAGCCTGCGCCTGGATTCACGAATGCAAAACCCAGAAGCTGCTCAAGCACGAGGGCGATCAGAGCTGGACCTACACCCAGTTCAATACGCCGTGGCCAGTGACCCCACGTGATTCGGTGTTGCATATCACCACGGTGGAGGGCGCCGATGGCAGCCTGACCCGCAACCTCGAAGGCGTACCGAAGTACATTCCCGAAGAGAAAGGCTTTGTCCGTGTCGCTCAGGTCAAGGGTTTCTGGAAGTTCGTACCCAAGGGTGATCAGGTCGAAGTGATCTACCAGGTGCACACCGAGCCCGGCGGCAGCGTGCCGAGCATGATCGCCAACAAGTTCGTGGTCGATGCGCCATTCAATACGCTTAAAGCCTTGAAGGAGCGCGCCGAGAAGTAATTTTCGCGCTGACAGCAAAACGCCCCGACCGAATCGGGGCGTTTTGTTTTGTCGTTATATTGTGTTTCCAGATATGCGTTGGACGAAATTTTCACAACGTGTTCCCGACAATTCGCCCGCGTAATTCAGTTTGTCCCCCGCCCGAATGCTTGTATGAAAGAGTCGGGCAATGGGGCAGTAATCAATGGCAATGCTGCCGTTGATCGTGCAACATTTGCGCACCGCGCACGCCCCGGGGCCTGGAATGGCCAATAGAGGGCATGGCGCCGCTGTATTTTGCAACTTCAACTTCCAATGGGTCCTAAAACGACATGGCAAACCCGGACGCCCTGAATCAGCAGCGATCTTCCGCTCGCCTGCTGCAACCGACCGTCAAATCGCATCTGGCCTATACGCTGCTGTGTGCCCTGGTCATGATGGTGATGTTTTCCGTGCTGCGCCTCGCGCTGCTGGTCTACAACCGCGAGATGATCCTCGACACTCCCGCTTCGACCTTCCTCGAAGCCTTCGCCAATGGCTTGCGTTTCGACTTGCGCCTGGTGGTCTACATCTGCGTTCCGCTGGTGCTGGCACTGTTCAGCGCTCGTGCAATGGCTGCGCGCGGTTTCTTCCGCTTTTGGCTGACCGTGACGTCGAGCATCGCGCTGTTCCTCGGCCTGATGGAGATGGACTTCTACCGCGAGTTCCACCAGCGCCTCAACGGCCTGGTCTTCCAGTATGTGAAGGAAGACCCGAAAACCGTGATGAGCATGCTCTGGTACGGTTTCCCGGTAGTGCGTTACCTGCTGGCGTGGGTCATCGGCACCGTGATCCTGACTCTGGCCTTCAAGGGCGCCGACCGTGCGACCCGTCCACGCGGCCCGTTCAGCGGCGGCAACGTCGGCACCCGTCAGGTAGCGCCGTGGTACACCCGCCTGGCGGTGTTCGTGGTCTGCCTGCTGATCTGCGTGGTGGCGGCCCGTGGCACGCTGCGCCAAGGTCCACCGATGCGCTGGGGTGACGTCTACACCACCGATTCCAACTTCGCCAACCAGCTCGGCCTCAACGGCACGCTGTCGCTGATCGAGGCCGCCAAGTCCCGCATGGGCGAGGATCGCGATAACATCTGGAAAGCCACGCTGCCGCAGGAGCAAGCACAGAAAGTCGTGCGTGACATGCTGCTGATGCCTGACGACAAACTGGTCGATGCCGATATTGCCGCCGTGCGCCGTGATTACATGCCACCGGCCGACAAGACCCTGCCGATCAAGAACGTCGTTGTGATCCTCATGGAAAGCATGGCCGGTCACTCGGTGGGCGCCTTGGGCGCGCCGGGCAATATCACGCCTTACCTGGACAAGCTGTCCAAGGAAGGCCTGCTGTTCGACCGTTTCTTCTCCAACGGTACGCACACCCACCAGGGCATGTTCGCGACCATGGCCTGCTTCCCGAACCTGCCTGGCTTCGAATACCTGATGCAGACTCCGGAAGGTAGCCACAAGCTGTCCGGCCTGCCGCAGGTGCTCAGCGCTCGTGACTATGACGACGTGTACGTCTACAACGGCGACTTCGCCTGGGACAACCAGTCGGGCTTCTTCAGCAACCAGGGTATGACCAACTTTGTGGGTCGTAACGACTTCGTCAACCCGGTGTTCTCCGATCCGACCTGGGGCGTGTCCGACCAGGACATGTTCAACCGTGGTCTGGAGGAGCTGAAGGCGCGGGAAAACGGCAAGCCGTTCTACGCGCTGCTGCAAACCCTGTCCAACCACACGCCGTATGCCTTGCCGACGCCATTACCGGTCGAGCGCGTCACCGACCGCGGTTCGTTGAACGAGCATTTGACCGCCATGCGTTACTCCGACTGGGCTCTGGGTCAGTTCTTCGAGAAGGCGCGCAAAGAGCCGTACTTCAAGGAAACCCTGTTCGTGATCGTCGGTGACCACGGTTTCGGCAACGAGCGCCAGATCACCGAAATGGACCTGGGCCGCTTCAACGTGCCAATGCTGATGATCGCCCCGGGCATCCAGGAGAAGTTCGGTACCCGTGACCACACCGTTGGCACGCAGATCGACATCGTGCCGACCATCATGGGTCGTCTGGGTGGCGAAGTGCGTCACCAGTGCTGGGGGCGCGACCTGCTCAACCTGCCGGCCGGCGACACCGGTTTCGGTGTGATCAAGCCATCGGGCAGCGAGCAGACCACCGCCATCGTCACCGCCGACCAGATTCTGGTGCTGCCGAGAGAGAAGGAAATGGCGCCGAAGGTCTACCAGTATCAACTGGGCGCGAACCCTTCTGCTGAGGTCATTGCGGACGCACCGCGTACCGCGGAACTGAAACTCAAGCTTGAAGCGTTCCTGCAAACGGCGACCAAGAGCCTGATGGACAACACTGCCGGTGTCGTCAACGGCAAGCCGGACTGATAAAACCGCTGCATAAAAAAGAGGCCCCTGAGGGCCTCTTTTTTTTGTCTTGGGGTTTTATATCCTGCCGAGTAACAGCAAGACCAGCAGCACCACCAACACCACGCCAATAATGCCCGAAGGACCGTAACCCCAACTTCTGGAGTGCGGGAAGACCGGCAGACCACCGATCAGCAACAGGATCAGGATAATGATAAGAATTGTGCCCATGTCGATTTCCTTGTTTATAGCGTTCGAGAAGACTTGGTGTTCAAGGGCGACTGGAGGCTAACTAATTCCAGACGGCTTACAAATTCCGACCGGTGCGAATGAAAGAAAATTCAATGTTTTTTTAATGTATTTGGATTACTCGCTTATTTCCTTTAAAGCGCAAGATCAGAAGATCGCAGCCTTCGGCAGCTACTACAGAGAACTGATCTAGGAGCTGCCGAAGGCTGCGATCTTTTGATCCCGTATTCAGCAATCTGATGGAGCGTGGGTGGCCAGTATTCCTTCGCTACACTCCGCTCATCTCCTACAGAACAACAAGGCTGTCTGCTATGCAAAATCGCATGATGATCACGGGTGCGGGCTCAGGTTTAGGTCGCGAAATCGCGTTGCGCTGGGCGCGTGAAGGCTGGCAGCTGGCCTTGTCCGACGTCAGCGAGCCGGGCCTGCAGGAAACCCTGAAACTGGTGCGCGAAGCCGGCGGCGACGGTTTTATCCAGCGTTGCGATGTGCGTGATTACAGCCAGCTCACGGCGTTTGCCCAGGCCTGCGAGGAGAAGCTTGGCGGCATCGATGTCATCGTCAACAACGCTGGCGTGGCGTCGGGTGGCTTCTTCAGTGAGTTGTCGCTGGAGGATTGGGACTGGCAGATCGCGATCAACCTGATGGGTGTGGTCAAAGGCTGCAAGGCGTTCCTGCCGCTGCTGGAACAGAGTAAAGGCAAGATCATCAACATCGCCTCGATGGCCGCATTGATGCAGGGCCCGGCGATGAGCAACTACAACGTGGCCAAGGCCGGTGTGGTGGCGCTATCGGAAAGTTTGCTGATCGAACTGGCGCAGCAGGAAGTCAGCGTGCATGTGGTTTGTCCGTCGTTCTTCCAGACCAACTTGCTCGACTCGTTCCGTGGCCCGACGCCGGCCATGAAAGCCCAGGTCGGCAAGTTGCTGGAAAGTTCGCCGATCACGGCTGCCGACATTGCTGACTATATCTACCAGCAAGTGGCCGCCGGCGAGTTCATGATCCTGCCGCACGAGCAGGGGCGCATGGCCTGGGCGATCAAGCAGAAGAACCCGCAACTGCTCTACAACGAGATGACCACCATGGCCGATAAAATGCGTGCCAAGGCCAGACAAACCAACGGCTGAACTTGCCCCGAGGATGACGCGTGGTTAGGGTGGCCGCAATGGTCACCCTGTCGAGACGCATCAATGCTCAACTATCTGTGGTTCTTCCTTGCGGCGCTGTTTGAAATCGCCGGTTGTTTTGCCTTTTTCATGTGGTTGCGCCAGGGCAAAAGTGCCTTGTGGGTGATCCCGGCGCTGCTCAGCCTGACCCTGTTCGCCCTTTTGCTCACCCGCGTCGAAGCGGCTTACGCCGGTCGTGCGTATGCCGCGTATGGCGGGATCTACATCGTCGCGTCGATCGGCTGGCTGGCGGTGGTCGAGCGGGTTCGCCCTTTGGGTTCGGACTGGATCGGCGTGGCGCTGTGCGTGATCGGTGCCAGCGTGATTCTGTTCGGTCCGCGCTTTTCCGCTGCGTGAGGCGAGGCTGCTCAGCGATTTGCAGGAAACGTCTGACGGGCACAGCGCTTGCGGGTGTAGGGCAAGACTGAATTGCTCACCACGCATTGTCGAGCGGGCGTCCACCGCGCATCTTCAGGGCTGGCTAACCCTGAAGGATAAATTCCATGCTTGTACTCAGCCGTGTAGTGGGCGAGTTGATTTCCATCGGTGACGACATTTCCGTGCGCGTGTTGTCAGTCAACGGCTCCAGTGTGCGCTTTGGTGTCGAGGCGCCGCAGAAGGTCAATGTGCACCGTTCTGAAGTCTACAAACGGATCCAGCGCAAACAGGTCACCGAGAAGGTTCGCTAGTCGAACAGGTGCTTGGGCACGTCGTGCTTGAGCATCAGTTGGCATTGCTCGCTTTCCGGATCGAAAACAATCAGCGCCTGACCTTTGGTCAACGCCTGACGTACGCGCAGCACACGAGTTTCCAGCGGTGTGTCATCACCGTTGTCGGTGCCGTCGCGGGTGACGAAGTCTTCGATCAGGCGGGTGAGAGTGTCGACTTCAAGAGCGTCGTAGGGAATCAGCATGGGCACCTCGGCTAAATCAATGACGGGATGCTACGGCGATTGGTGGTTGGCTGCCAGTTTTGTGTGGGCAGTATCGGCCTCATCGCGAGCAGGCTCACTCCTACAGGGAAATGCATTTCAACTGTAGGAGTGAGCCTGCTCGCGATAGCCATAGTTCAGACAACAAGGATTCAGCTGTCCGAACGCTGCCCCACCAGACTGTCCACCGACGGCACCCGGGTATCGCTTTCCATCTGCGTCTCATGCTCGATCTGATGACTGAAGCGATCCAGCGAAGCATTGGCCGGCGCCGCATCACTGGCGAATACCGGCGGACTCAGAATGTACGCCCCGAGCAAACGACTGAGCGCTGCCAGGCTGTCGATGTGCGTACGTTCATAACCATGAGTGGCATCGCAGCCGAAGGCCAGCAGGGCCGTGCGGATGTCGTGCCCGGCGGTGACTGCCGAATGGGCGTCGCTGAAGTAATAGCGGAACAGGTCACGGCGCACCGGCAGTTCGTTTTCCCCGGCCAGGCGCAACAAATGCCGCGACAGGTGATAGTCGTAAGGCCCGCCGGAATCCTGCATTGCCACGCTCACCGCGTGTTCGCTGGAGTGCTGGCCCGGCGCGACCGGCGCGATGTCGATGCCGACGAACTCGCTGACATCCCACGGCAAGGCTGCCGCCGCACCGCTGCCGGTTTCCTCGGTGATGGTGAACAGCGGGTGACAGTCGATCATCAATTCCTGACCGCTCTCGACGATGGCTTTGAGCGCAGCGAGCAACGCCGCAACCCCGGCCTTGTCGTCGAGGTGACGGGCGCTGATGTGACCGCTCTCGGTGAACTCCGGCAGCGGGTCGAACGCCACCACGTCACCGACGCTGATGCCCAGCGAGTCGCAATCGGCCTTGGTCGCGCAGTAGGCATCCAGACGCAGTTCGACGTGATCCCAACTGATCGGCATCTCGTCCACCGCGGTGTTGAATGCGTGCCCGGACGCCATCAGCGGCAGCACACTGCCACGAATCACGCCGTTGTCGGTGAACAGGCTGACCCGGCTGCCCTCGGCGAACCGGCTCGACCAGCAACCGACCGGGGCCAGGGTCAGACGGCCGTTGTCTTTCACCGCACGCACGGCGGCGCCGATGGTGTCGAGGTGCGCGGAGACGGCGCGGTCAGGGCTGTTTTTCTTGCCCTTGAGGGTGGCGCGAATGGTGCCGCGACGGGTCATTTCGAAAGGGATGCCAAGTTCTTCCAGACGCTCGGCGACGTAGCGCACGATGGTGTCGGTGAACCCGGTGGGGCTGGGAATGGCGAGCATTTCCAGGAGGACTTTTTGCAGGTAGTTCAGATCCGGTTCGGGGATTTGAGTGGTCATGGAAACTCCTGATGAGTTGAGGCGCATCGATGGTTTCGATGAGGGGAAAGATTTGTAGTGCCTGATCCGGCCCCTTCGCGAGCAAGCCCGCTCCCACATTTGGAATGCGTTGAACCTGTGGGAGCGGGCTTGCTCGCGAAGGCGTCAGTCCAGACGCCTCGGAATCAAGAAACAGCCGGCTGACTGTGCGGAAACAACAAATCGACAAACCGCTCCGCCGTCGGCTGCGGCTCATGGTTGGCCAGACCGGCACGTTCGTTGGCTTCGATAAACACGTACTCCGGCTGATCCGCCGCCGGCACCATCAAGTCGAGGCCGACCATCGGAATGTCCAGCGCGCGTGCCGCCCGTACCGCTGCATCGACCAGCATCGGGTGCAGGATTGCGGTGACATCTTCCAGCGTGCCGCCGGTGTGCAGATTGGCCGTGCGGCGCACGAACAGATGTTCGCCCGCCGGCAGGATGCTGCTGTAGTCATAACCGGCCGCGTGCAGGGTGCGTTGGGTTTCGTGATCCAGCGGGATCTTGCTCTCGCCACCGGTGGCGGCTTGCCGACGGCGACTCTGAGCTTCGATCAGCGCACCGATCGAATGATGCCCGTCACCGGCCACTTCGGCAGGACGACGAATCGCTGCGGCCACTACTTCAAAACCGATCACCAGAATCCGCAGGTCAAGACCTTCGTGGAAGCTTTCGAGCAGCACGCGGCTGTCAAAACGCTTGGCAGCTTCGATGGCCTGCTGCACCTCTTCGATGCTCTGCAGATCCACCGCCACCCCCTGGCCCTGTTCGCCATCGAGCGGTTTGACCACCACGCGCTGATGCTCATCGAGAAACGCCAGGTTGTCGTCGGCGTTGCCTGCCAGTTGCTGTGAAGGCAGCTTCAGGCCGGCGCCTTTCAACACTTTGTGGGTCAGGCTTTTGTCCTGACACAGACTCATGCTGATCGCGCTGGTCAGGTCGCTCAGCGATTCGCGGCAACGTACCCGACGCCCGCCATGGCTAAGGGTGAACAGCCCGGCTTCGGCATCATCCACTTGCACGTCGATGCCGCGCCGATGCGCTTCCTCGACGATGATCCGCGCGTAAGGGTTGAAGTTGGCTTCCGGCCCGGGCCCGAGGAACAGCGTCTGATTGATGCCGTTCTTGCGCTTGATGGCGAAGGTCGAGAGGTTGCGAAAACCGAGCTTGGCGTAGAGGTTCTTTGCCTGGCGGTTGTCATGCAGCACCGACAGATCCAGATAACTCAAGCCGCGACTCATGAAGTGCTCGATCAAATGCCGCACCAGCACTTCACCGACGCCCGGCCGCGAGCACTGCGGATCCACCGCCAGGCACCACAGGCTGCTGCCATGTTCCGGATCGTTGAAGGCTTTCTGGTGATTGAGGCCCATGACGCTACCGATCACCGCGCCGCTGTCTTCATCTTCGGCGAGCCAGTACACCGGACCGCCCTGATGATGCGGGGTCAATCGTGTTGCATCGATCGGCAACATGCCGCGCGCCTGATACAGCAGATTGATTGCCTGCCAGTCCGCTTCGCTCTGCGCGCGGCGAATGCGGAAACCACGAAACACGCGGGTGGCCTGGCGGTAATCGCTGAACCACAGGCGCAAAGTATCGGACGGATCGAGAAACAGTTGCGTCGGTTCCAGACCGAGAATCTGCTGTGGGGCGGCGACATACAGGGCGATATCGCGTTCGCCGGGCTGCTCGTTGAGCAGTTCCTGAGCCAGCGTCGCCGGGTCAGGGAAGGTGTGGCCGATCAGCAGCCGGCCCCAGCCGCAATGCACGGCGATGGGGTCGGCGCCGAGTTCGCTGCCGTCTTCGGCCAGGCGCGCCTGCAAGCGTTCATACGACGGTGTCTGACCGCGTAACAGGCGCTGATTGATCGCTGTGGCGTGAGGTTTCATCAATCAGATTCCTTGTTCACTGAGCCACAGGTTCAGGGCCGCCAGTTGCCACAGTTTCGAGCCGCGCAATGGCGTCAGTTGGCCTTGCGGATCAGTCAGCAGTTTGTCGAGCATGGCCGGGTTGAACAGGCCACGATCCTGGCTCGGATCCAGCAGCAGTTCACGCACCCAGTTCAGGGTGTCGCCTTGCAAGTGCTTGAGGCCCGGCACCGGGAAGTAACCTTTCTTGCGGTCGATCACTTCGCTTGGAATCACCAGACGTGCAGCTTCTTTGAGTACCTGTTTGCCGCCGTCGGGCAGCTTGAACTGGCCGGGAATTCGCGCCGACAGTTCCACCAGTCGATAGTCGAGGAACGGCGTGCGCGCCTCCAGGCCCCAGGCCATGGTCATGTTGTCGACGCGTTTGACCGGGTCATCCACCAGCATCACCGTGCTGTCCAGACGCAGCGCTTTATCAACCGCAGCCTCGGCGCCGGGCTGGGCGAAATGTTCTTTCACGAAGTCGCCAGCGGCGTCATTCGCGGTCAACCATTTCGGTTGCACGGTGGCAGCGTAGTCCTCGTAGCTGCGGTCAAAAAACGCCGCGCGATAGGCCGCGTATGGATCGGTCGCGCCATCGACTTGCGGGTACCAGTGATAACCGGCGAACAACTCGTCGGCACCCTGGCCGCTTTGCACCACTTTGCAGTGCTTGGCCACTTCGCGCGACAGCAGGTAGAAGGCGATGCAGTCGTGGCTGACCATCGGCTCGCTCATCGCGCGGAAAGCAGCAGGCAGTTGCTCGATGATCTCTTTTTCATCGATACGCAATTGATGATGCTGCGTGCCGTAGTGTTTGGCGATCAGATCGGAATACTGGAATTCATCACCACGCTCGCCGCCAGCATCCTGGAAACCGATGGAAAAGGTCGACAGGTTCTCAACGCCGACTTCACGCAGCAGGCCGACGAGCATGCTCGAATCGACACCGCCGGAAAGCAGCACGCCGACATCCACCGCCGCGCGTTGACGGATTGCCACCGCTTCACGGGTACTGTCGAGCACGCGGTCGCGCCAGTCTTCGAGGGTCAGGTTTTTCTCGTCATCGTGTGGGCCGTAGGGCAGGGTCCACCAGGTTTTCTGCTCGGTGCGGCCATCGGCTTCGACGCGCATCCAGGTCGCTGGCGGCAGCTTTTCAATGCCCGCGAGCAAAGTGCGCGGAGCCGGCACCACCGCATGGAAATTCAGATAGTGATTGAGCGCCACCGGATCGAGGATCGGGTTGATGTCGCCGCCCTTGAGCAGCGCCGGCAGGGCCGAAGCAAAGCGCAAACGCTGCCCGGTACGCGACAGGTACAGTGGCTTGACGCCGAGACGGTCTCGGGCAATGAACAGGCGCTGGGCGTCGCGCTCCCAGATGGCAAACGCGAACATGCCGTTGAGTTTCGGCAGCAGCGCTTCGCCCCAGGCGTGGTAGCCCTTGAGCAGCACTTCGGTGTCGCCACCGGAATAGAAGGCGTAGCCCAGCGCTTCGAGTTCGGCGCGCAGTTCCGGGAAGTTGTAGATCGCGCCATTGAAGGCCAGAGACAAGCCGAGTTGGCTGTCGATCATCGGCTGCGCCGAGCCGTCCGACAGGTCCATGATTTTCAGGCGACGATGGCCCAGGGCAATCGGCCCTTGGGCATGGAAGCCCCACGCGTCGGGGCCGCGAGGGGCCAGGTGATGGGTGATTCGCTCTACCGCTGCAAGGTCTGCAGGTTGATGATCAAAACGTAACTCGCCAGCTAATCCGCACATAAGGTCCTTACCGGTTTTTCCGTTGGGGAGGGGTGATTCCGAGGTCGGCCAAAATGGCCGGTACTCAGAAACTGACCCGCTGCAGATGTGGGAGTTTTAGAACGATGAGTTATAAGAGGGGGGGACTGACCAGCGGCCAGTCGCGATTTTTCATTTGCCGCGAATCAACGTGCGTAAGGCGAAACGGTTGGGATGGCAGGCCTCGGCGACGCTTCGAGGCAGCGGCAGCGGCTCATTGTCCAGCCATGCCGCGAGCAGTTCGCCCGACAGCGGCGCGGTGATCAGCCCGCGTGAACCGTGGCCGCTGTTGACGTACAGGCCATCGAGCCACGGGCAGGTGATGTCCGGCACTTGTCGTGCATCCTTGCTCAACGCCGCATAGGCCTGAGCGAAGGCTGCGCGGTCGGCGAGCGGGCCGACGATCGGCAGATAATCGGGACTGGTGCAGCGGAACGCGGCGCGTCCTTCCAGGGTTTCCGGGGGCAGCTCATTGATGTGCAGACGCGCCACCAGATCGCTGGAGATTTCTTCGAGCATCGCCAGATTGCCCAGGTGTTCGGCGGTGGTCGGTGTCAGGTCATCGCTGTTGAAGTCGAAACTCGCGCCCAGCGTGTGTTCGCCCAAGCGTGCCGGGGCGACATAACCTTCGGCGCAGACCACGGTGCGCAATGCCTGGCTCTCAGCGGTTTGTGGCAGGCGCGTGATCTGCCCGCGAATGCGCTTGAGTGGCAGCTCGGCACTTTGCGCAAAGCGTTTGATCTCCGCCGCGCCGGCCAATATCACCACCGGCGCGCTGGCGAGCACGCGGTCGCCGTCGAGGGCTTGCCACTGACCCTCGACCTTGCGCAGTTCCAGCGCATCGTGATGCTTGAGCAGTTCGATGTTCGCTTGCGCGGCTTGCGCCTGGCACAGCGCGGGTGGATGCACCCAGCCCCCTTCGGGGTAGAACAGCCCGCCGTGGGCCACAGCGATCCCGGCCTGAGTTGCGGCTTGCGGCTGATCGAGCCAGTGCACCAGATCTTCCGGGAACGCCGCGGCCAGTTGCGCCTGACGCTCGGCTTCCTTGGCATTGAAGGCCAGTTGCAGCACACCGCAATCATCCCAGTCGGTGCCGCGTTGCAGGGTTTCCAGCAGGCGGCGGGTGTAGCCGAAGCCGCTGACGATCAGTTGCGACAACGCGGTGCCGTGGGCCGACAACTTCAGGTACAGCACGCCCTGCGGATTGCCCGACGCCTCCTGCGCCACCGCCTCGTGACGCTCCAGCAGACTGACTTGCCAACCGCGCGCGGCGAGGCTGGCAGCGGTCGCACAACCGGCCAGCCCGGCGCCGATCACCAGCGCCCGACGCTCGCCAGTCAGCGGGGCAGGGCGGGCGAACCACGGTTTGTCCGGCAGCGGTGGCGCGACGTCTTGCGGCCAGCCGAGAAACTCGCCGCGCAGGATCTCCCACTTGTGACCGATGCCCGGCGTGCGCTTCATCTTGAACCCGGCGGCGTTGAGCAGACGCCGCACCCAACCGGTGCTGGTGAAGGTGCTGATGGTTGAGCCGGGCGCCGCCAGGCGAGCCAGTTCGACGAACAGCTCGGCGGTCCACATGTCGGGGTTTTTCGCCGGGGCGAAACCGTCGAGAAACCACGCGTCGATTTGCGCATCGAGTTGCGGCAATTGCTCCAGCGCATCGCCGATCAACAGGGTCAGCGTGACCCGGCCATTGCCGAGAACGATCCGCTGAAAGCCCTGATGGATCGCCACGTAATGGGCCAGCAACTGGTCGGCCAGCGGCTTGAGCTGCGGCCACAAGGCCAGGGCCCGTTGCAGGTCCGCCGGGCTCAGCGGGTATTTTTCGACGCTGACGAAATGCAGCCGCGCCCCGGCCACCGCATGCTGTTCGAACAGCTGCCAGGCGCAGAGAAAATTCAGCCCGGTGCCGAAGCCGGTTTCGCCGATCACCAGCCGCCCGTGCGCCGGCAGCGCGGCAAAACGCTCGGCCAGACGGTTCTGTTCGAGGAACACGTAACGGGTTTCATCCAGCCCCGACTGGTCGGAAAAATACACGTCATCGAACACCCGCGAGCGCGGGCGTCCCTGGTCATCCCAGTCGAGTTGGGCGTGGGGCAATACAGGTTTCATGGCAGGCTCGGCAACGACAAGGCGGCCATTCTAGCTGATCGCGCGGAGGGTGCTTGATCCATGGCAAGTGACCCTTGTGTCGAATGCACGATCATCACCGGCTTTTGTGGCGAGGGAGCTTGCTCCCGCCGGGGTGCGCAGCAGCCCCAAAACCTGCGACCACAATTTGTCTGGAGGATGGTGGTTGCAGATCTTGCGACTGCTGCGCAGCCGAGCGGGAGCAAGCTCCCTCGCCACAGTTTGTTCATTCGTCCCACTTGCCATGGTGAGCGGAATTTCTCCGTCGTGCCCATGCCCAATCCGCTAGTCTTGCTGAATCCTGGAAGGAGCCGTCCCCATGTTTGAATCCGCCGAAATCGGCCATGCCATCGACAAAGAGACTTACGACGCGGCTGTGCCTGCACTGCGTGAAGCACTGCTGGAAGCGCAGTTCGAGTTGCAGCAGCAGAAGCGTTTCCCGGTGATCATTTTGATCAACGGCATCGAAGGCGCGGGCAAGGGCGAGACCGTCAAGTTGCTCAACGAGTGGATGGACCCGCGCCTGATCGAGGTGCGCACCTTCGATCAGCAGACCGATGAAGAGCTGGCGCATCCACCGGCCTGGCGTTACTGGCGGATGCTCCCGGCCAAGGGACGGATGGGGGTTTTCTTTGGCAACTGGTACAGCCAGATGCTTCAAGGGCGGGTCCACGGTCTATTCAAGGATCCACGCCTGGACCAGGCGATCAACGCCGCCGAGCGTCTGGAAAAGATGCTCTGCGATGAAGGCGCGCTGATCTTCAAGTTCTGGTTTCACCTGTCCAAGAAGCAGATGAAGGCCCGCCTCAAGGCGTTGGCCGATGACCCGTTGCACAGCTGGCGCATCAGTCCGCTGGACTGGCAGCAATCGCAGACCTACGACAAGTTCGTCAAATACGGCGAGCGCGTGTTGCGCCGCACCAGCCGCGACTACGCGCCGTGGCATGTCATCGAAGGCATGGACGCCAATTACCGCAGTCTGGCGGTCGGCAAGATCCTGCTCGAAGGCCTGCAGAATGCGCTCAAGCGCCCCGAGGTGCATACCGAAGAGGTCAACGCGGCGCCGTTGGGCACGGCGGTCGATCAACTCAACCTGCTCGACAGCCTCGACCTGAACCAGCGGCTGGAAAAGAAAGACTACGAAGAACAACTGATCACCGAGCAGGCGCGGCTGTCCGGGCTGATGCGCGATAAACGCATGCGCCGCCACGCACTGGTGGCGGTGTTCGAAGGCAACGATGCGGCGGGCAAGGGCGGGGCGATCCGCCGGGTCGCTGCGGCGCTCGATCCGCGTCAGTACAGCATCGTGCCGATTGCCGCGCCGACCGAAGAGGAGCGCGCGCAGCCGTATCTCTGGCGCTTCTGGCGGCACCTGCCGGCGCGGGGCAAGTTCACCGTGTTTGATCGCTCCTGGTATGGCCGGGTGCTGGTGGAGCGGGTCGAAGGCTTTTGTAGCCCGGCCGACTGGCTGCGCGCCTACAGCGAGATCAATGATTTCGAAGAGCAGATCGCCGACGCCGGAGTCATCGTCGTCAAGTTCTGGCTGGCGATCGACAAGGACACGCAGATGGAGCGCTTCCAGGCCCGCGAGCAGATTCCGTTCAAGCGCTTCAAGATCACCGAGGATGACTGGCGCAACCGCGACAAGTGGGACGCCTACCGCGCCGCTGTGGGCGACATGGTCGACCGCACCAGCACCGAGATTTCGCCGTGGACGCTGGTCGAGGCCAATGACAAGCGCTGGGCCCGGGTCAAGGTGCTGCGCACGATTAACCGAGCGCTTGAGGAAGCTTTCGCGAAGTCCGACAAACGCGCGAAAAAACACAAGGACTGAGCCGATGGACCCGCATACGCGGGGTGAATGATTGTCGCGGTCGGCGGCAGGGTGGACTTATGCTCGGTTCACTCTCCTCCGACAACAACAATTGAGGTATGCCATGCGTGAAGTGGTGATCGTCGACAGCGTGCGGACCGGCCTGGCCAAGTCCTTTCGCGGCAAGTTCAATCAGACCCGTCCCGACGACATGGCGGCCCATTGCGTCAACGCGCTGCTGTCGCGCAACGACATCGACCCGGCCAGCGTCGAGGACTGCATTGTCGGCGCCGGCTCCAACGAGGGCGCGCAGGGTTACAACATCGGCCGCAACGTGGCGGTGCTCTCGCACCTGGGCACGAATGTGGCCGGCATGACCCTCAACCGTTTCTGCTCGTCGGGGTTGCAGGCGATTGCGATTGCCGCCAACCAGATCGCCTCCGGTTGCAGCGACATCATTGTTGCCGGTGGCGTCGAGTCGATCAGCCTGACCCTGAAAAGCGTCAACACCGATCACCTGATCAACCCGCTGCTCAAGCAGCAGGTCCCGGGCATCTACTACACCATGGGCCAGACCGCCGAAGTGGTTGCGCGGCGCTATGCCGTCAGCCGCGAGGCGCAGGATCGTTACGCGCTGCAAAGCCAGTTGCGCACTGCTCAGGCGCAGGCGGCCGGGCTGTTCAATGATGAAATAGTGCCGATGGCGGTCAAGTACCGGGTCGAGGACAAAAACAGCGGTGAGGTGGCGATCCTCGACGGCATCGTCGATCACGACGATTGCAATCGCCCTGAAACAACTTACGAAAGCCTCGCCGGACTGAAGCCGGTATTTGCCGAGGACGGTTCGGTGACGGCCGGCAACTCGTCGCAGCTGTCCGACGGCGCGTCGATGACCCTAGTGATGAGCCTGGAAAAAGCCCTGCAACTGGGGCTCAAGCCGAAGGCGTTTTTCCGTGGTTTCACCGTCGCCGGTTGCGAGCCGGACGAGATGGGCATCGGCCCGGTGTTTTCGGTGCCGAAACTGCTCAAGGCCAAAGGCTTGCAGGTGGCGGACATTGATCTGTGGGAGCTCAACGAGGCGTTTGCTTCGCAGTGCCTGTATGCCCGGGATCGATTGGAGATTGACAACGAAAAATACAACGTCAACGGCGGCTCGATTTCCATCGGCCACCCGTTCGGCATGACCGGGTCGCGGCAGGTCGGGCATCTGGTGCGTGAGTTGCAGCGGCGTGACCTGCGTTACGGCATCGTGACCATGTGCGTGGGGGGCGGGATGGGGGCGACGGGGTTGTTTGAGGCGGTGCGCTGACGGGCCAACACAATCCTTGTGGCGAGGGAGCTTGCTCCCGCTGGGCTGCGGAGCAGACCTGAAATTTCCCGGTAAAGCCTGAAACGAGGGCCGCTGCGCGCCCCAGCGGGAGCAAGCTCCCTCGCCACAGGTTTACGCTGTCTGCGCCTGCATCCGCGCGATATACGCCTGAATCTCCCGCTCTGCCTTCTCGGCGCTGTCGAACGGCCCCTCAAGGGTGTTCTCCCGCGTGCTGAAAAACAGTTCGCCATTGACCCGACACACTCGGTCACTGCGAAAGTGCGTGGCGGGGGCGCTGTCATCGGCGCGCATTCCGTACATGATCGGGCTCCTTGATTAATCCGTTGCAGGGATCCAATCAGCTTATGCCTGAAGCACTTGGCGCGCCTCGTCAGCCGATCAACGGCAAAGCGTCAATTTAATGCTGCGACCTGCACAGTTTCATTCGCGGCCTGGCCGTAACTGTCCCTGTGTTGCGTCTGACGGCGGGCCTAGAATGACCGCTCTTGTCAGCAGGCATTGAGGTTCGCATGCACATTTCATCCGGTCGCTGGGTTTACGGTCTGTTCCTGGCGCTGCTGACGGCGTTTTTGTGGGGCATTTTGCCGATCAAGCTGAAACAGGTATTGCAGGTGATGGACCCGATCACCGTGACCTGGTTTCGCCTGTTGGTGTCCGGCGGTTGTCTGTTCGTCTACCTCGCGGCCACCCGACGCCTGCCGAGCCGCAAGGTGCTCGGCCCCCGGGGCGGCTGGCTGGTGCTGATGGCGGTGCTCGGGCTGGTGGGCAACTACGTGCTGTACCTGATGGGCCTTAACCTGCTCAGCCCCGGCACCGCGCAACTGGTGGTGCAGATGGGGCCGATCATGTTGCTGATCGCCAGCCTGTTTGTGTTCAAGGAGCGCTTCAGCATCGGTCAGGGCATTGGCCTGGCGGTGCTGCTGATCGGTTTTGTGCTGTTCTTCAATCAGCGTCTGGCTGAACTGCTCACCTCATTGTCGGATTACACCGCCGGGGTGTTGCTGGTGCTGTTGGCCTCGACGGTCTGGACCTTCTACGCATTGGGGCAGAAGCAATTGCTCACGGTGTGGAATTCGTTGCAGGTGATGATGGTGATCTACCTGTTCTGCGCGCTGTTGCTGACGCCGTGGGTGCATCCGCTCGAAGCACTGGAACTGAGCCCGGTGCAGGGTTGGCTGTTGCTGGCGTGCTGCATGAACACATTGATTGCCTATGGCGCGTTTGCTGAAGCATTGGCGCACTGGGAAGCCTCGCGTGTAAGTGCGACGTTGGCGATCACGCCGTTGGTGACGTTTGGCGCGGTGGCGATTGCCGCCGGGGTGTGGCCGGAGTATGTGCATGCCGAGCAGATCAACGGGCTGGGTTATGGCGGGGCGGTGCTGGTGGTGCTGGGGTCGGCGCTGGTGGCGTTGGGGCCGTCGTTGATTGCCGGGCTGAAGGCGCGGCGGATGCGGATTGCAGCCAGTTAGACCGCGTTATCGTTCTTCGCGAGCAAGCCCGCTCCCACATGGGTACGGCGTACACCGATCCAAATGTGGGAGCGAGCTTGCTCGCGAAGGCGGCCTGTCAGGCGCTATAAATCTCAGCCCTTGGCGCCAGCCTCGATCATGTTTTCGGGCCGCACCCACGCATCGAACTCTTCATCGGTCAGATACCCCAGCTGCATCGCCGCCTCGCGCAAGGTCAGACCCTCGCCGTAAGCCTTCTTGGCGATTTCCGCCGACTTGTCGTAACCGATGTGCGGATTCAGCGCCGTCACCAGCATCAGCCCACGTTCCAGGTGCTGGGCCATGACCTGCGCGTCCGGCTCAAGGCCGGCAATGCAGTGCTGCTGGAAGTTGCTGCAACCGTCGGCAAGCAAGCGGATCGATTGCAGCAGGTTGTGGATGATCACCGGTTTGTACACGTTCAGTTGCAGGTGGCCCTGACTGGCGGCGATGCCGATGGTGACGTCGTTGCCCAACACCTGGCAGGCCAGCATCGACAGCGCTTCGCACTGGGTCGGGTTGACCTTGCCGGGCATGATCGAGCTGCCGGGTTCATTGGCCGGCAATTTGACTTCGGCAAAGCCTGCGCGAGGGCCGGAGCCGAGCAGGCGCAGATCGTTGGCGATTTTCATCAGCGCCACGGCGAGGGTCTTCAGGGCGCCGGACAGGCTGGTCAGCGGCTCGTGCCCGGCCAGTGCGGCAAACTTGTTCGGCGCGGTGACGAAGGGCAGGCCGGACAGGGCAGCGAGTTCGGCGGCAATCGCTTCGCCAAAGCCGTGCGGCGAATTCAGACCGGTGCCCACCGCGGTGCCGCCCTGCGCCAGCTCACACACCGCCGGCAGCGCGGCGCGGATCGCTCGTTCGGCGTAATCCAGCTGCGCTATGAAACCCGACAATTCCTGACCGAAGGTGATCGGCGTCGCGTCCATCATGTGCGTGCGCCCGGTCTTCACCAGTTTCATGTGGCGCGCGGCCAATTCGGCCAGGCCACCGGACAGCTCGGCGATCGCCGGCAGCAATTGCTCCTGCACGGCTTTGGCAGTGGCGATGCTCATGGCGGTAGGGAAGCAGTCGTTGGAGCTTTGCGAACGGTTGACGTGATCGTTGGGGTGCACCGGCGTCTTGCCGCCGCGCGGGTTGCCGGCCAGTTCGTTGGCGCGACCGGCGATCACTTCGTTGACGTTCATGTTGCTCTGGGTACCGCTGCCGGTCTGCCAGACCACCAGCGGAAACTGGTCGTCGTGCTGGCCGTCGAGGACTTCGTCGGCGGCTTGTTCGATCAGGCGGGCGATGTCGGCGGGCAGGTCGCCGTTGCGGTCGTTGACCCGGGCGGCGGCTTTCTTGATCAGGGCCAGGGCGTGCAGTACCGGCAGCGGCATGCGTTCCTGACCAATGGCGAAGTTGATCAGCGAGCGTTGCGTCTGAGCACCCCAGTAGGCGTCGTCCGGGACTTCGATCTGGCCCAGGCTGTCGGTTTCGATACGGCTCATCGTGCACACTCCTGTTGGTTCGTTTGCGCAGTTTAGGCCCGGTCAGGCCCAGGTGGTTCCCTCGAACCGATTGTTGACCGGTAAAACCCGGCCAATCAAGCACGGCAAGGGCCGGGGGTTGAGCCATAAGGTTTTTTAGGCGCAGAATGGTCGCCCTTGGGGTTTGACCTCGCCTAGCTGAAAAGGAAACTCGATGACTCGTCTTCGTGCCATCTGCACCGCGGTTGCACTGGTTTGCGCCAGCGGCCAGGTGCTTGCCGATACCGCCAGCCACAACGCCAGTGCTGAAGCTTTCCTGACCCTGGCGCACGCTGACAAGCTGGGCACTCCGGTGTACATGCAAGTGCAGCAAATGTTCGCTCAGCGCTTTGAACAGACCAAAGCCCCGGAATCCAAGAAAGCCGTACTGGAAACCTACCAGGCCAAGGCCAACGCCGCTCTGGACCAGGCCATCGGCTGGAACAAGCTCAAGCCTGACATGGTCAAGCTCTACACCAGCAACTTCAGCGAATCCGAGCTGAAAGATCTGGTCGCGTTCTACCAGTCGCCACTGGGCAAGAAAGTCCTGGAAAAAATGCCGCAGCTGACCCAGCAATCGGCCCAGATGACCCAAGGCAAGCTGGAAAGCGCCGTGCCTGTCGTCAACAAGCTGCTCGACGACATGACCAAAGAGCTGACCCCGGCAGCCCCTGCGGCCAAGAAGAAGTAAGCGGAGTTCGTGATGACCATGCAACAACGCATCGAATCGACGCTGGGCCTGCTGCAGCCTGAGCATCTGCAAGTGCTGGACGAAAGCCATATGCACAGTCGCGGGTTACAGACCCACTTCAAGGCAGTGGTGGTCAGCGCGCAGTTCGAAGGCCTGAACCGGGTCAAGCGCCACCAGAAAGTCTACGGCACGCTCGGCGAGCTGATGGGCGAGTTCCATGCGTTGGCGCTGCACACCTACACCCCGCAGGAATGGGCAGAAGTCGGCGCCGCCCCGGCGTCGCCGACCTGTGCCGGCGGTAGCAAACACTGAGGATTGCGAGGGCTGTTGTGGCGAGGGAGCTTGCTCCCGCTGGAGTGCGCAGCACTCCCAAAATGCGAGTTTTGCGACTGCTTCGCAGCCGAGCGGGAGCAAGCTCCCTCGCCACAGAGTTTTGACAGATCCTAAATCCACCGTGTTTTTGCTAGAATCCGCAACGCGCCGCTCACCCGGCGCGTTTTTTTTGAATCCGGTTCACCCTTTGCGAGGGTAGCCACCTGGAGAAATACCCATGACACAACCGATTGTCGTGGCGGCACTGTATAAGTTCGTCACCCTCGAAGATTACGTCAACCTGCGCGAGCCCCTGCTGCAAGCGATGGTCGACAACGGTATCAAAGGCACCCTGCTGATCGCCGAGGAAGGCATCAACGGCACCGTGTCCGGCAGCCGCGAAGGCATCGACGGCCTGCTCGCCTGGCTGAAGAACGACCCGCGCATGATCGACATCGACCACAAAGAGTCGTACTGCGACGAGCAGCCGTTCTACCGCACCAAGGTCAAACTGAAAAAAGAGATCGTCACCCTCGGCGTAGAAGGCGTGGACCCGAACAAAAAGGTCGGCACCTATGTCGACCCGCAGGACTGGAACGCGCTGATCAGCGATCCGGAAGTGCTGCTGATCGACACCCGCAACGACTACGAAGTAGCGATCGGCACCTTCGAAGGCGCCATCGATCCGAAAACCACCAGTTTTCGCGAATTCCCCGACTACATCAAAGAACACTTCGACCCGGCCGTACACAAGAAGGTCGCGATGTTCTGCACCGGCGGCATTCGCTGCGAGAAAGCCTCCAGCTACATGCTGGGTGAGGGTTTCGAAGAGGTTTACCACCTCAAGGGCGGCATCCTGAAGTACCTCGAAGAAGTGCCGCAGGAAGAAACAAAGTGGCAGGGCGACTGCTTCGTGTTCGACAACCGCGTGACCGTGCGTCACGACCTCAGCGAAGGCGACTACGATCAATGTCATGCCTGCCGCACACCGGTCAGCGTTGAAGATCGCGCCTCCGAGCACTACGTGGCTGGCATCAGTTGCCCGCATTGCTGGGACAAGCTGAGCGAGAAAACCCGCCGCAGCGCCATCGATCGGCAGAAGCAGATCGAACTGGCCAAGGCGCGCAACATGCCGCACCCGATCGGCTACAACTATAAACAAGCGTCCACCGAGGCCTGATCATGACTGCGCGCCTGCTCTATGTGATGGACCCGATGTGTTCCTGGTGCTGGGGGTTCGCTCCCGTCGCCAAGGCATTGGTCGAGCAGGCGCAGGCAGCCGGGGTAGAGTTGCATCTGGTGGTTGGCGGCTTGCGCACCGGCAGCGGTGCGGCGCTGGAGCCGACCACGCGGCGTTACATTCTTGAGCATTGGCAGGCGGTCACTGAGGCTACCGGCCAGCCGTTCAAGTTCGAGGGTGCGCTACCCGACGGTTTCGTCTATGACACTGAGCCGGCCTGCCGGGCAATTGTCACCGCGCGTAGTCTGGCGCCGGATTGCGCGTGGACACTGGTCGGCCTGATCCAGCAGGCGTTTTACGCTGAAGGCCGCGATGTCACCCAGGCCAGCGTGTTGGTCGAGCTGGCCGAGCAGGCCGGTGTGCCGCGTATCGAGTTTGCCGCGCTGTTCGATCATGCCGATCAGCACAAGGCGACTCAGGCTGATTTCAGCTGGGTGCAGGATCTGGGCATCGCCGGGTTCCCGACCTTGCTTGCCGAGCGTAACGGTCAACTGGCGCTGTTGACCAACGGCTATCAACCACTCAGTGAACTCTCACCATTGCTCGGCCGCTGGCTGGAGCGCGCAGCCTGTGCCTGACCGGGCCGATGACACGCCAGCCGTAAAGCGTGTCGACCGGCTGAGCTGGGCAGAAGTCCGGCGCCTGGCACTGCATCACAAAAAATCCCTGTGGATCGCCAACGGCGTGGCCGTGCTGGCGACGCTGTGCAGCGTGCCGATTCCGTTGCTGTTGCCCTTGCTGGTGGACGAAGTCCTGCTCGGCCATGGCGATGCCGCGCTGAAAGTCATGAACCACGTGCTGCCGTCGATGTGGCAACAAGCGGCGGGTTACATCGGCCTGATGCTGCTGGTCACTCTGACCCTGCGTTGCAGCGCCCTGTGTTTTGGCGTGTTGCAGGCGCGGCTGTTTGCCCGGCTGGCGAAAGACATCGTCTACCGCATTCGCGTGCGCCTGATCGAACGCCTCAAACGCATCTCCCTCGGCGAATACGAAAGCCTCGGCAGCGGCACCGTGACCACCCATCTGGTCACCGATCTGGACACTCTCGACAAGTTTGTCGGCGAAACCCTCAGCCGGTTTCTGGTGGCGATGCTGACGCTGGTCGGCACCGCGAGCATCCTGATGTGGATGCACTGGAAACTGGCGCTGCTGATCCTGCTGTTCAACCCGCTGGTGATCTACGCCACGGTGCAATTGGGCAAACGGGTCAAGCACCTGAAGAAGCTGGAGAACGACAGCACCTCACGTTTCACTCAGGCCTTGAGTGAAACCCTCGATGCGATCCAGGAAGTGCGCGCTGGCAACCGTCAGGGCTTCTTCCTCGGGCGCCTCGGATTGCGTGCGCAGGAAGTGCGCAATTACGCGGTCAACTCGCAGTGGAAGACCGATGCGTCGAACCGCGCCAGTGGTCTGCTGTTCCAGTTCGGCATCGACATTTTCCGCGCGGCGGCGATGCTCACGGTGCTGTTCTCCGACCTGTCGATCGGCCAGATGCTCGCGGTGTTCAGCTACCTGTGGTTCATGATCGGCCCGGTCGAACAACTGCTCAATCTGCAATACGCCTACTACGCGGCGGGTGGCGCACTGGCGCGGATCAACGAACTGCTGGCGCGGGCTGACGAGCCGCAATACCCGGGCGGCGTCGATCCGTTCAAGGGGCGGGAAACCGTGGGTATCGAGGTGCAGGGACTGAGCTTCGGTTACGGCGATGAATTGGTGGTGGATCAGATGAACCTGTCCATCGCCCCCGGTGAAAAAGTCGCGATTGTCGGCGCCAGTGGCGGCGGAAAAAGTACTCTGGTGCAGTTGCTGCTGGGGCTGTACACGCCGTCGGCCGGGACCATTCGTTTCGGCGGTTCGACCCAGCAGGAAATCGGTCTGGAGCTGATTCGTGAAAACGTCGCGGTGGTGCTGCAGCATCCGGCGCTGTTCAACGACACCGTCCGCGCCAATCTGACCATGGGCCGCACCCGCAGTGACGAAGCCTGCTGGCAGGCACTGGAAATCGCTCAGTTGGAGACGACCATCCGGGCGCTGCCGGACGGTCTCGACAGTATCGTCGGACGCTCCGGCGTGCGCCTGTCCGGTGGTCAGCGCCAGCGTCTGGCGATTGCACGGATGATCCTCGCCGAGCCGAAAGTGGTGATTCTCGACGAAGCCACTTCGGCCCTCGACGCTGCCACCGAATACAACCTGCATCAGGCCATGGCGCGCTTCCTCAATGGCCGCACCACGCTGATCATTGCCCATCGCCTGTCGGCGGTGAAGCAGGCGGATCGGGTGCTGGTGTTCGATGGCGGGCAAGTGGCCGAGGATGGCGACCACCAGCAACTGATCGCCGATGGCGGCCTCTACGCCAAACTCTACGGCCATCTGCAGCGCCTGTAATCAGCC
The DNA here is from genome assembly GCF_058798255.1 of Pseudomonas sp. GW823-FHT01D03. Lineage (NCBI taxonomy): Bacteria > Pseudomonadati > Pseudomonadota > Gammaproteobacteria > Pseudomonadales > Pseudomonadaceae > Pseudomonas > Pseudomonas sp. GW823-FHT01D03. The sequence goes on along the minus strand of NZ_JBXAKK010000001.1, from coordinate 4,371,033 downwards.
CCAAAGCACCTGCAACGCCGCCTCGCCGCCGTCATGGCCGAACTGCTTCATCACCACCGAACAGGATTCGCACGGGCGCATGGTCGTGGCGATGTCGACCGAGCGAATTTCGGTCGGGTCGGGATATTTCTCGCGCAGCACGCTGATCAGTTTGCTTTCACTGTCCAGCGAGGTCGGCCGGCTGGTCTGCGTCGGCTGATAGGTTTTCAGCTCCTTGATGGTCAGCGGCACGGCCAGCAGTTGCCCTTGCTCGGTGACCTCTAGCGAGGTGCGCGGGAAGCTTGGGTTGTAGTCGATGTTTATGTAAGTGGTGTCGCCGATCCGCACGTGATCGGCGTTGATGCGGCTAAACAGCGGCAAGCACTGGGTGCTGCCCTGAGCGCCGGAGACACTGACGTAGACCTCCCGATTGCCGCTGGTCGTGGTGACTTCTGCATAGGCAATGTTGCGCGGATTGTGTGACTGCTGATGCGCGGGCAACCGTTTGTGCAGTTTCTGCATGGCACGGTTGATACGCAGGGGCGCGTTGGTGTTGGCCGGGTTGATCGTCGGTGACAGAAACAACGTGTCGAAAATCTCTGCGGTTTTCTGCCGGAAGAGCTCCGGCGCTTCGCTGCTGCGCGTCCAGGTGGTGGCGCCTTCGGGCAGGCGGGTGACGATCATCCGTGTCGAATTATCGAACATCAATGCTTCGCCCGGGCTGGTGTCGACCTTCAGCCATTTCATATTGTTTGCAGGCATGGCCGCGGTGCCGATGGGGATCGCGATCTGCTCCATGGTCTGCATCGCGCGCTGCACCGATTCGAGGCCATGGATGCGCACGATGTTGTTGGCGTGCAGCGAGCCGGTGTAGACGGTCAGCAGTTCTGCGCCGAGGGTGCCGTCGGCCAGTTCGGCGGGTGCCAGGCGCCTGAAGGTCAATTGATCGGGCGCTTTTTTACCCTTGGCGATGGTGGCCAGGTAGTACTCCTTGATGTTGATTCGGAAGAACACGTAGGAGGCCGAGTCGTCGATGGCCGGCATTAGCACCGCACCAACCTGATGTGAGTCATTGATCCCGTCATAGCTGCCGCCGGTTTTTATCCGCGCATAAATGCCTTTGCGAAACTGCAGCGTGGCTTGAATCTGCTGTCTTGGTACCAGCCTGCCTTGATGGAATCCAAGGAGTTGCAGATCGCCGGTGAACAGCCTCGGGCGGTTATCGATGATTTGATAAAGCCTGGCATCGACCGCCAGGAACATTCCGTCTTGATGGGGCAGCATGGCGGGCTCCGAAACCCGCTCGCCGAACCATGGCGCGTAACCCTTTTCCTTGTCGATGGTGCCGACGGCGGGCGTCGGGGCGGGTTCTGCGGTGATGTAACTGACGCGGCAGTCGCCCGCGCCCGGTGCGCGGCGTATCCGGCACGGCAGCAGCGTCCAGTGCTGGCTGTCATCGAGCAGATCAACGCGGCGCAGCTCATCGCCGTCGAGTCGATAGGGCACATCATCGATCAATACCGTGGTGCGTCCGCCAGCCTCGGGGACAAGCTCGATGCGGGTGTTCGGCGCCAGTTCGATATCGATCTGATCGTCGGTTTTTTTCACGGTGCGGTAGTGCGAACGCCCCAGCGAAAAATCATGCTCGTGTGCGAGCAACTGCGGCCCATAAGGGCGCTCGGATAGTGGATCGAGCAAGTGATGCCGCGAGCCGCCGACGTTGCGCACCGGCACATCGTCAATCCCCCTGACCACGGCCAGATGATTGGCAGGGTTCAGCGCTTTCCAGCGCCCGGCATCCAGTGCCTGGGGCAGACTGTGCAGCAGGTCATAGTCAGCGCCTCTGCCGGCCAGCCTTTTCAGACGTGCAACCGCGCGGTGTTCCAAGTGCGCCACGGCCCGCACTGCGCCGATCGCACCTCGACCACCGAGCTTGAGCAAGGCAGGCGCAGCGTCCAGCGGATTGAAGTTTCTCAAGCTCGAAACCAGCAGGGTTTTCGACAGTTGCGCCATGCGTGGCAGGGCGACGCGAATCGCCATTTTCCCGGCCACGGCAGCGAGGCGAATGCTGCCGGCGACGAACTTGCCCAAGGGAATCGCGAACGAGACGATATCGAGGAGCAGGCCGAGTACGCCCAGTGCGTGTTTACCCGGACTGTCCGACTGCAGGTCTTCGAGACTGCCCCAGAACGGGACAAAGCCCTTGAGGGCATGAATCCAGTGCTTTTTGCTGTTGTCTTGCTCAAAGCCGGTTTTTCCCCAGGCTTCGCTGCGCAGCGCCTGCTCGTCGACATAGAACAACCGGGTCGCGATGAACGAGGCGATTTGCGCTGTGCGCGGCGAGCTGAAGGTCAGGTTCGGCGAGATGTCGTGATGAGCCTCCGGGATCATCGATACCGGGAGGGAGTCGCCCAGCGGTTCGAGGATGGCAATGCACTCGGCGTCGGGGGCGGGTATCGAACCGTCCCAGTGTGCTTTTCGATCGAATGGCAGGCGGCGGGCGACGATGCGGCTGATGCTCTGGCCCTTGGTCCGTCCACGTTTGGGCGGCAGGGGTGGCAATAACAGGCCGCCAACATGTGTGCCATTCAGATCCGGGCGTTTGCGAAGGATGCCGGCGCGAGGCAGGCATTCGTAGAATTGTGGCGGGCCCTGATACGTCGCCTGCAACACGAAGCCCATGCGAGCCCGGTACGGCAGGATGTTTTTCAGTGTTTCCAGATGAGATTCGATGTGCCGTGTCGGATCCCTGAGGCTGTGGATCCGCACGTCGCCGTGCTCCAGTGCCCGGCGGTCATCCCACGGCAGTGTGACCAGCAGCGACTTGATCAGGTATTCATAGGCTTTGCGGGTCGCGCTCAGATAGTCGTCGAACTGCTGGTCGAACAAGGCCTTGATATCGGGCAAGGTGCGGTTGCGCGGAAACCGGGAGAGGCGGCGGCCAGGTTGGTGGGTGTTGACGAAGCCGCTTTGCAGTTGGCCGTCTGCGTTCAGGCTGATCCATTCGCTGGCGCTGCGGCCATCGTCGCTGACGTACCAGCGTGTGTCGCTGCTCAGCCCGCCGGCGGCATAGACCTCCAGCAACGGCCAGGTCGGCAATGGCACATCCGGGGTGTCGATAATGCTGCGTCGGCTACGGTTGGGCGCTGAAGGATGGTGGCGTTTGAGGCGAATCGTCGTGTGATCGTACAGCTCGTTGGCCAGCGCCTTGTCCAGTTGCTGTTTTGCCAGGGCGAGTCGCCGGGGCGGCTCGATGTCCAGCTGGAGGATCGCCGCGTTCAATTTTTTCTTGTGATCTTCCAGCGCTAGCAGGGCCGGGTGATCGTCGGATGTCTCGCTTGGTGCAGCCGGCGCTCCGGAGGCCAGTGTCCAGGTCTGTGCGGCAGGCACTCGGGTCATGGCGATCAGGGTTTGCAGGTCGGTGCTGGCGTTTTCGCTTTTGTGCAGCGGCAGATCGACCAGTTGCTGAAAGCTCAGATATTCCAGCAACTGTGGATCGAGTGCATGGGCGAGGTGCACGCCATGCACGAAATTGACCCAGACCACCGAGCTGGCGTACGGCAGGTCGTCAGGAATATCGCGCACTTGAAAATCCAGTCCGAACTGCGCCAGGCATACCCAGCCCAGCACATGTTTTTCGGTCGGGGTCGAGGTTCGGTGAGAGTCCTCCAGATGCTGTAAAAAGTCGCGGCGAATGGCGGCGTAGCTTGAGCCGTGGTGAGCGCGTTGTTCCAGCGCAAAACCGGCCACTTCGGTCGAGTTGCTGTCGCCGGGCAGTTCGTACCACAGGCACAACGCTTCAAGCAGTAAACGCAGGCGGATATCGGGGACGGTCGGCTCATCGGGCCGTGCGCCGTACCATTGCAGTTTTTGCAATATGCGCTGGCCAAGGGCACGCGCCTTCGGCGTGTCGAGCAGGCGTTCGAGGCAGGCGGCGGGCTGCTGTTCCAGTTGCTGGCGGGTGAAGGCCGGCGTTACTTCGCTGGCCAGGCTGTCGATGGCCGACAGGGTTTTGCCGGTAAGCCAGTCGCCAATCAGGTCATGAATCGCGGCTTTGTCATCGTCGCTCATCAGTACCGTCAGCGCCGGCTGGTGTCGCAGATTCAGTCGATGACTGGCGCGTTGTTCTTCGACCTTGCCGATCAGCCGGGTCAGTGCTGTGGCGTCCTGTACGTCGGCAAATGTGAACCCGGACTCACGCAGCAGTTGTGACAACGGCAGCAGCCTGTCGGAACGCAAGTGTGCGCCTATACTCAGCAACGCTCGCTGAAATTCTTGAATTGTGCTGGAGGCCCGGGTGACATCCTCGATGGCGTAGCGGGCGCAGCTGCCATCGGGACGGTTGAAGGAAAAGCTGCATTGACCGGCTGCGGCGTCGACTTGCAGCAGTGATCCTCTGGACGTTTGCAGGTACGCCGCCAATTGTGGTTCGGCGCTGTCTTCGAACAGGGCTTGCAGAAGTTTTTGCGCCAGGGCGTGTGCTGCACCCAGTCGCGAATGTGCCTGGGGCGCCAGGTAGTAGGTCTGCAGTGAGGTCGATGCGCTGAGCACGGCGCGCAGGGCAGAGATCATTGCGCGGTATTCGCTCTGTTGGGCAGTATGGCGTTGCAGCGTGGCGGAAGATGACTGCATGGAGAACGGCTCTGGAATGATTGAAAGCCGTCAGTGTCGAAGCATGGCGAACAGCGGGTGCGGTACATACGTATCGCCGGTTGAAAATGTCCTGGCTTGCTGGAAGGGGGCGCCCCCTGGTCTGGCTCTGGCGGTCTCCCCTTGAAGATGACAGTGCGTGCGCAAAGGACCTCATGAAGCAAAAAAGGACTCTCGGAACGCCACGGTTGTTGGGCATCGTCTGGCCATTTATTGCCGTCGTGTTATTTCAGGCTTTACTGGGGGGCGTGAGTCTTTACGTCCTGTCGGCCGTTCGCGGCTATGTCGCCGGCGAGAGTCTCTGGTCCAAGGGCCAGAAGGACGCCATCTATTACCTGAACCTGTATGCCGACAACCGCGACGAGGCGATCTTCCTCAAATACAGGGAAGCGATTGCCGTGCCTCAGGGCGGTCACCAGTTGCGTCTGGCGCTGGATCGTCAGCCACCGGATCTGCAGGCGGCACGGGAGGGGATCCTCAAGGGTGGCAACCATCCCGATGATGTGTCGAGCCTGATCTGGCTGTACCTCAATTTCCGTCATTTCAGCTATCTGGAAACCGCGATCGACCGCTGGACCATCGGCGACGCCTATCTGGTGCAACTGGACAATGTTGCGCGCGAGATGCATCAGGGCATCAGCGAAAACATCGCGACGCCGGCTGACATTCAACGCTGGAAAGCGCAGATCTTTGCCATCAATGACGGTGTGACGCCGGCGGCCAAGGCGTTCAGCGATGCCTTGGGCGAAGGTTCGCGGATGATCCTGCGCCTGCTGCTGTTCACCAACCTGGCCACGGCGCTGGGGTTGATCGTGCTGGCCCTGTTGCGCACCCACAAACTGCTCAAGCAGCGACATGCCTTTGCCCAGGCGCTGCAGTTGGAGAAGGATCGGGCGCACATCACCCTGCAATCGATTGGCGACGGGGTGATCACCACCGACGTCAACGGCGCGATCGATTACATGAACCCTGCGGCGGAGGCCATGACGCACTGGAAGTCCGAGCACGCGGCGGGGTTGCCATTGGCAGCGCTGTTCAATCTGCTCGATGACAATGCGCAGACCGAAGGGCTGACGCTGATCGAGCATATTCTCAGCGGGCAACTGATCGGCGGCAGCGAGCACTCCAAACTGATTCAGCGTCTGGATGGCAGTACGGTCTCGGTGACGCTGGTGGGCGCGCCGATCCGCAACGCCGAGAAGGTTATCGGTACGGTGCTGGTGCTGCATGACATGACTCAGGAACGGCAATACATCGCCAATCTGTCGTGGCAGGCGACCCACGATGCCCTGACCGGTCTGGCCAACCGCCGCGAGTTCGAATATCGCCTGGAGCAGGCCCTGCACAATCTGACGCGCCAGCCCGCTCGGCATGCGCTGATGTTCCTCGATCTGGACCAGTTCAAACTGGTCAACGACACTTGCGGTCACGCCGCTGGCGATGAGTTGCTGCGGCACATCTGCACGCTGTTGCAATCGGGCTTGCGCGAGAGCGACACCTTGGCCCGGCTGGGCGGTGACGAGTTCGGCATTCTGCTGGAGAACTGCGCCCCGGATGCCGCCGAGAAAATCGCCGAGAGCCTGCGCCAGACCGTGCAGAACCTGCACTTCGTGTGGAAGGGGCGGCCGTTTTTGACCACTGTGAGCATCGGCCTGGTGCACATCGCCCAGACCCCGACCACCCTCGAAGCCTCATTGCGCGCCGCCGACATGGCTTGCTACATGGCCAAGGAAAAGGGCCGCAACCGGGTCCAGGTCTATCATGCCGACGATTCCGAACTGTCGCTGCGCTTCGGCGAAATGGCCTGGGTGCAGCGCCTGCACATGGCGCTGGAGGAAAACCGCTTCTGCCTCTATGCCCAGGAAATTGCTCCGCTGGGCGCTACAGCCCATGGCGGGGGGCACATCGAAATACTCTTGCGTCTGCATGACGAAGCCGGACGGATGATCCTGCCGGACAGTTTCATTCCGGCGGCCGAACGTTATGGCCTGATGAGTCAACTGGATCGTTGGGTCGTCGAGAATGTTTTTAAAGTGATTGCCCAATGTATTGCCGAACAACATGAAGGTCCGTTGGCAATGTGTGCGATTAATCTTTCAGGCATTACTATCGGAGATGACGCGTTCTTGCACTTTCTGCGTGAACAGTTTGTTAATTACGCTATACCCCCTGAAATGATTTGTTTTGAAATTACTGAAACCAGCGCCATTGCCAATCTTGGCAGTGCAATTCGATTTATTAATGAACTCAAAGGCTTAGGTTGTTACTTCTCACTTGATGACTTTTGTGCCGGAATGTCTTCATTCGCTTATCTGAAACATTTGCCTGTAGACTTCCTGAAGATCGACGGGAGTTTCGTAAAGGATATGCTGGACGACCCGATTAACCGCGCTATGGTCGAGGTGATCAATCACATCGGGCATGTCATGGGTAAGCAGACAATTGCCGAGTTTGTTGAAACAACCCAGATCGAGCAGGCATTGCTTGAAATCGGGGTGGATTACGCTCAGGGTTATGTCATCGAACGCCCGCAGTTGTTTACCTGCGACAGTTTGCAAAGTCGGCCCGCCAGACCGCAGCCGCTGTTATTCAAGGCGCCTGGCACGTTCCGTTGAAGTCTCTTGCCGATCCTTACAATCACAAATCAAAAGGAGCCGAACAGTGATCGACACATTCAACCGAACCGGACCACTCATGGAAGCTGCAAGTTATCCTGCCTGGGCACAACAGCTCATTGCAGATTGCAGCGAGAGCAAGCGCCGGGTTGTCGAACATGAACTGTACCTGCGCATGCGCGATAACAAGCTCAGCGCCAAAACCATGCGCCAGTACTTGATCGGGGGCTGGCCGGTAGTTGAACAGTTTGCGTTGTATATGGCGCAGAACCTGACCAAGACCAAGTTCGCCCGCCATCCTGGGGAGGACATGGCGCGCCGCTGGCTGATGCGCAACATCCGCGTTGAACTCAATCATGCCGACTACTGGCTGAACTGGAGTCGCGCGCATGGCGTCAGCTTGGAGGATCTGCAGGCCCAGCAAGTACCGCCGGAACTGCATGCGCTGAGTCACTGGTGCTGGCATACGAGTTCGGCGGATTCGCTGATCGTCGCCATCGCTGCGACCAACTACGCCATTGAGGGTGCGACCGGGGAGTGGTCAGCGCTGGTCTGCTCCACTGGCGTGTACGCGGCGGCGTTCCCGGAAGAGGAACGCAAGCGCGCGATGAAGTGGCTGAAGATGCATGCCCAGTATGACGATGCCCACCCCTGGGAAGCGCTGGAAATCATCTGCACGCTGGCGGGCATGAATCCGAGCAAAGCGTTGCAGACCGAACTGCGTCAGGCGGTGTGCAAGAGCTACGACTACATGTATCTGTTTCTGGAGCGCTGCATGCAACTGGAAACCGCCGAGCGTGTGTTGCACGGGCGTGAACGCCGGGCACTTGTAGAGAGCTGATTCAGGGCGGTACGCAAGACCGAATGTGGGAGCGGGCTTGCTCGCGAAGGCGGTGTGTCAGTCTGCAATTGTTTGACTGGCACACCGCTTTCGCGAGCAAGCCCGCTCCCACAGTGGTTTGTGGTTGTCTGGAAGGACTCAGCCAGCCATCGCCAACCGATTACGCCCTTCGCGTTTGGCCACATACAGCGCACTGTCGGCCCGACGCAGCAGGCTGTCAGCCGATTCCCCCGGCAACAGCGTCGAACAGCCAAGGCTGACAGTCAGGTCGATCAATTGACCGTCCGCGAAGTATTCCGCAGTCTGCGCGGCATGGCGCAGGCGTTCGCCGACCATCGCCGCTGCTTCCCGGCCGGTGTTGCACAGCAAGATCAGAAACTCTTCCCCGCCATAACGAAACACCATGTCGACATTGCGCAGCTGGCCCTTGATTGACGCTGCCACCGCTTTGAGTACGTCATCCCCGGCGCTGTGGCCGTGGCTGTCGTTGACCCGCTTGAAGTGGTCGATGTCGAGCATCAGCACCGACAACGGTTGCAGGTGCCGGCGCGACATGTCGATCTCGCGTTGCAGGGTCTGCTCCATGGCGATCCGGTTGCCGGTTCCGGTCAACGGGTCGCGCAGCGCACTTTGCGTTGCGGCGCGGTAGAGCAGGGCATTGCGCATCGGAAACAGCAGCGACGACAACAGCGATTCGAGGTTGCCCTGATCCTGCTCGCTGAAGCGCTGGTTGCGGCGAAAGACCAGTTCGCCCAAGTGCTCGCCTTCGTGGCTGAGGCTGTAGCTGACCGAATGGTGACCGCGGGCGCCGAATTCCAGGCGCAGGTCGCTGGCCGAATGAACGTAGCTCAAGGCATCCAGCGGCACCAGACGCTGAACTTCGCGGAAAAACAGACCGAGGATTCGTTGCGGCTCAAGACTGGTTTGCAGTTGCAGGCTCATTTGCTGACGCAATTGCGCCAGGCTGGCCGGGCGTACCAGAAGCGGAGGCAGCTGACCAAAGCCCAGGCGTTGCAATTTGGCACTGTCAAAGTCAATTGCATTGGTCTGGGAGGGTGATTTCATATGGCGTGAGCCCCTAAGCAGTAAGTCTGTCTTACAGGCTGGGTGAGAGCGGCTATGGGCTGCGCGTCATACTGATCCATCAGTCCCGTAGGACATTTGGCGTAAGTTTAGTCTGCCTGATGACGATTAGTCAGCTATCGAAATCGGTCTGGCCCCAGTGCCTTCACACGGCATGCTTTGAGGAAAATTAGAGCGAAAGTCGTGCCATTCGGTTCAGGTTTATTAAAGCCTTTAGAAATCAACAGGATGGCGTTTTGCTTTGAGGGTGGGTGGCGGATATTTGACTGAAGTGTGACGGTGGGAAGCGGCAATTGTGTGCCGCGACGGTAATCCGCCACGGCAACAAAAGCGACGTATGGCAGTTATTGCGCGTTGAAGGCCTGGCCATTGATGCCCGTGCTGTCCGGGCCCATCAGGTACAGGTACACCGGCATGATCTCTTCCGGGGTCGGATTGTTCAGCGGGTTTTCCCCCGGATAGGCCTGTGCTCGCATGCTGGTACGCGTGCCGCCCGGGTTGATGCTGTTGGAGCGAACCGGTGCTACGCCGTCGACTTCATCGGCCAGGGTTTGCATCAGGCCTTCGGTGGCGAACTTCGATACGCCATAGGCGCCCCAGTAGGCCCGGCCCTTGCGCCCGACGCTGCTGGAAGTGAACACCACCGAGGCATCCTGCGACAACTTGAGCAGCGGCAGCAGGGTGCTGGTCAGCATGAACATGGCGTTGACGTTGACTTGCATGACACGCATGAAGTTTTCGCCCGACAGCTGTTCGATCGGCGTGCGCGGCCCGATGATCGAGGCGTTGTGCAGCAGGCCGTCGAGGTGGCCGAACTCGGTTTCGATCATCGCCGCCAGCTCATCGTATTGATGGGGCAGGGCGGTCTCGAGGTTGAACGGGATCACTGCCGGTTGTGGATGCCCCGCCGCTTCGATCTCGTCGTAGACCTGGGTCAGATTGGCTTCGGTCTTGCCCAGCAACAGTACCGTGGCGCCATGGGCGGCGTAGGTTTTCGCGGCAGCCGCACCGATGCCACGACCGGCACCGGTGACCAGAATGACCCGATCCTTGAGCAATTCGGGACGGGCGGTGTAATCAAACATAAAAACCTCACAATCCATTCATGAAGACCTGCTTCCCTGTGGTGAGGGGATTTATCCCCGACCGGCTGCGAAGCAGTCGTAAACCTGCATATCGAATCGACCTGAAAGATTGCGGGGGCTGCTTCGCAACCCATCGGGGATAAATCCCCTCGCCACAAAGGCCGTTTTCAGCAGCTGCACAGCGCGCTGTCGAGCACCTTGCGCAATTCCAGTGGATGATCCACCACCACGTCCGCGCCCCAGTGCCGGGGGTTGTCGTCCGGGTGGATGTAGCCATAGGTCACGGCACAGGTTTTGGTGCCGGCATCGCGGCCCGACTCGATATCGCGCAGATCATCGCCTACAAACAAAACCGTCGACGGATCCAGATCAAGCATCTTGCACGCGAGGATCAGCGGCTCCGGATCCGGTTTGCTGTTTTTCACGTGATCCGGGCAGATCAGCAGCGCCGAGCGCTCGGCCAGCCCCAGTTGCTGCATGATCGGCTCGGCAAACCGTACCGGCTTGTTGGTGACCACACCCCAGATCAGGTTGGCCTTTTCGATATCGGCCAACAGTTCGCCCATGCCGTCGAAGAGCTTGCTGTGCACCGCGCATCCAGCCAGATAGCGCTCGAGGAATTCCTGACGCAGCTCCTCGAAGCCCGGCGATTCCGGGTCAATCGAGAACGTCACGGCGACCATGGCTTTCGCGCCGCCGGAGATTTCGTCGCGGATGTGCTTGTCGTTCATCGGCGGCAAGCCGCGATCCGCGCGCATCGCCTGACAGATGGCGATGAAGTCCGGCGCGGTGTCGAGCAGGGTGCCGTCCATGTCGAAAAGGACTGCTCTGATGGCCATCGGCTTACTCCTCGCGCAGGGTCTGGATCATGTAGTTGACGTCAACGTCGTTGGCCAGCTTGTAGTGCTTGGTCAGCGGGTTGTAGGTCAGGCCGATGATGTCCTTGACGGTCAGGCCGGCGATGCGGCTCCAGGCGCCCAGCTCGGACGGGCGGATGAATTTCTTGAAGTCGTGGGTGCCGCGAGGCAGCAGCTTCATGATGTATTCGGCGCCGATAATGGCGAACAGGTAAGCCTTCGGATTGCGGTTGATGGTCGAGAAGAACACCTGGCCGCCCGGCTTGACCATGCGGTAGCAGGCACGGATCACCGACGACGGGTCCGGTACGTGCTCAAGCATTTCCAGGCAGGTGACGACGTCGAACTGCTCGGGCATTTCTTCAGCCAGGGCTTCGGCGGTGATCTGCCGGTATTCGACGCTGACCCCGGACTCCAGCTGATGCAGTTGCGCGACCGCCAGTGGCGCTTCGCCCATGTCGATGCCCATGACAGTGGCGCCGCGCTGGGCCATGGCTTCGCTGAGGATGCCGCCGCCGCAGCCGACATCGAGGACTTTCTTGCCGGCCAGATTGACCCGTTCGTCAATCCAGTTCACCCGCAGCGGGTTGATATCGTGCAAGGGTTTGAATTCGCTTTCACGGTCCCACCAGCGATGGGCCAGGGCTTCGAATTTGGCGATTTCGGCGTGGTCGACGTTGCTCATGATCTATTCCTCGAAAAACTTGAAAAGGGATGTAGCCGCGGAGTCTGCTCCGCGGTGTTTACGATTCGGTGTGGCCGCTGATGCGCTGGCCCCAGGCCCGGGCGGTGGCGCCCAGCTGTTGTTCGTCCAGACGGGTCAGACGGCGGTCGTCGAGTAACTGTTTGCCGGCGACCCACAGGTGTTTCACGCAGTCGCGGCCGGTGGCATAAATAAGCTGCGACACCGGGTCATAGACCGGTTGCTGGGCCAGGCCGGACAGGTCGAAAGCGACGATGTCCGCAGCCTTGCCTATTTCCAGCGAGCCGACCTGCCCCTCGATGCCCAGAGCCCGTGCGCCATTGAGCGTGGCCATACGCAGCGCGCGATGGGCGTCCAGCGCGGTGGCCGAGCCGGCGACGGCTTTGGCCAGCAGCGCGGCAGTGCGGGTTTCGCCGAGCAGGTCGAGGTCGTTGTTGCTCGCTGCGCCATCGGTGCCGATGGCAACGTTCACGCCAGCCTGCCACAGACGCTCCACCGGGCAGAAACCGCTGGCCAGCTTCAGGTTCGATTCCGGGCAGTGGATCACGCTGGTGTTGCTTTCTACCAGCAATGCCAGATCGTCATCGCTGATCTGGGTCATGTGCACCGCCTGGAAGCGCGGGCCGAGCAGGCCGAGACGACCGAGGCGGGCCAGTGGCCGCTCGCCGCGATGCTCCAGCGATTGCTGGACTTCGAAGGCGGTCTCGTGGACATGCATGTGAATCGACGCGTCCAGCTCTTCGGCGATCACGCGGATTTTTTCCAGGTTCTCGTCGCCCACGGTGTAGGGTGCATGCGGGCCGAAGGTGATCTTGATCCGTTCGTGATGCTTCAGATCGCCGAACAGCTCGACGCCCTGACGAATGGCCTCATCGGCACTGGCGGCGCCAGGAATCGGGAAATCGAGGATCGGAATCGCGATCTGGGCGCGAATGCCGCTGTTGTGCACGCGCTCGCTGGCGACTTTGGGGAAAAAGTACATGTCCGAGAAACAGCTGATGCCGCCCTTGATCTGCTCGGCAATCGCCAGATCAGTGCCATCACGGACGAACTCTTCATCGACCCATTTGGCTTCGGCCGGCCAGATGTGGTTTTCCAGCCAGGTCATCAGCGGCAGATCGTCGGCCAGGCCACGGAACAGGGTCATCGCCGCGTGCCCGTGAGCGTTGATCAGGCCTGGGGCGAGCAGTACGTCCGGCAATTCGCGGACTTCAGTGGCGTTACACTTCAATGCTTCGGCGCGCGGGCCGATAAACACGATGCGACCGTCGCGAATGCCCAGGCCATGCTCCTTGAGCACAACGCCTGCGGGTTCGACGGGTACCAGCCAGGTCGGCAGCAATAATAAGTCGAGCGCAATGGCAGGTTTCGGCATCGAGGGTCGGTTCCAGTGCTTTTGTAAAGGATGGCGAAGTATACCCGAGCGTCTTCGCGGGGGGATCGCTATAATCGGCGGCTTTTGTTCATGAGTGCGGGGTGAGGGATGCGCGATCGACTGTTGGCTGCGGAGAAAGTAAAGGCCATCGATTGGCGAGATGGCGCGCTCCACCTGCTGGATCAGCGTATTTTGCCGTTCGAGGAAACCTGGATTGCCTACACCAGCGCGGCCGGTGTAGCTGAGGCGATTCGTTCGATGGTAGTGCGTGGCGCACCGGCGATCGGCATCAGCGCGGCCTATGGCATTGTGCTGGCGGCCCGCGCCCGCGTGGCCGAAGGCGGCGACTGGTACGCGGCGCTGGAAGAGGATTTCGCCCTGCTGGCCGACTCGCGGCCGACAGCGGTCAACCTGTTCTGGGCGCTGAATCGCATGCACGATAGGCTCGATCGCCTGAAGGACAATGCCGATCCGCTGGTGGCGCTGGAAGCTGAAGCCATCGCGATTCATGAGAGCGACCGCGAAGCCAACCTGACCATGGCCCAGCTCGGCGTCGATCTGATCCGCAAGCATCAGGGTAATGCCCAGGCAATCCTGACTCACTGCAACACCGGCGCTTTGGCGACCGGTGGTTTCGGTACGGCGCTGGGGGTGATTCGTGCGGCGTATCTGGAAGGCATGGTCGAGCGGGTTTACGCAGATGAAACCCGGCCGTGGCTGCAGGGCTCACGCCTGACGGCCTGGGAGCTGGCGAACGAAGGCATCCCGGTGACGCTCAATGCCGATTCGGCTGCTGCACACATCATGAAGACCAAAGGCGTGACCTGGGTGATCGTCGGCGCTGACCGCATCACCGCCAATGGCGACGTGGCGAACAAGATCGGCACCTATCAACTGGCGGTCAATGCCATGCACCACGGCGTGCGTTTCATGGTGGTGGCGCCGAGTTCGACCATCGACATGCATCTGGCCAGTGGCGACGACATTCCGATCGAGGAACGTGACGGCGCCGAGCTGCTGGAAGTCGGTGGCAAGCGCGTGGGCGCGGACGTCGAGGCGTTCAATCCGGTGTTCGACGTGACGCCGGCGGATCTGATTGACGCGATCGTCACTGAAAAGGGCATCGTCGAGCGGCCGGATACGGCGAAAATGGCCCAGTTGATGTGCCGCAAGCGCCTGCATTGATTGGCTTTGGCGTCTGTAAGGACGCCATCGCGAGCAGGCTCACTCCTACAATGTTTTGTGTCGAACGCAAACCCTGTAGGAGCGAGCTGCTCGCGATGAGGTCATCAAAGTCAATAAACATCGCAAAACTTGACCTCAAAACTGCATTAAAAGAAGCTCTGAGCCTCTCTCGTCCCCTTTACGCCTGTCATCGGTCAACTAACTATGCTCCATGCGCATCTGGGGGATAGGTGCGTGGCGGCTCTTGTGATAACATCCGGCGTTTTCCGAGGCAGCTTCACGGAGCTGTCTTTACTGCGCAAATCCACGGTTCGATTTGTTGATTTGTCGTAAGTCGGCGCATGGCACTCAGCCTGCCCCGACGAGCTTCGTTCATCCCATATGGACATGACGAAGTTTCACCAGAAAAAGGAATCAGGCTTCTCATGGGCGAACTGGCCAAAGAAATCCTCCCGGTCAATATCGAAGACGAGCTGAAACAGTCCTACCTCGACTACGCGATGAGCGTAATCGTCGGCCGTGCACTGCCGGATGCGCGCGATGGCCTCAAGCCCGTGCACCGTCGCGTACTGTTCGCGATGAGCGAGCTGGGCAACGACTTCAACAAGCCGTACAAGAAATCTGCCCGTGTTGTCGGTGACGTGATCGGTAAGTATCACCCGCACGGTGATACCGCGGTGTACGACACCATCGTCCGCATGGCTCAGCCTTTCTCCCTGCGCTACCTGCTGGTTGACGGTCAGGGCAACTTCGGTTCGGTGGACGGCGACAACGCCGCGGCCATGCGATACACCGAAGTGCGCATGACCAAGCTGGCGCACGAGCTGCTGGCTGACCTGCATAAAGAAACCGTGGACTGGGTGCCGAACTACGACGGCACCGAAATGATCCCGGCGGTGATGCCGACGCGCATCCCCAACCTGCTGGTCAACGGTTCCAGCGGTATCGCCGTGGGCATGGCGACCAACATTCCGCCGCACAACCTCGGTGAAGTCATCGACGGTTGCCTGGCGCTCATCGACAATCCCGAGCTGACCGTCGATGAGCTGATGCAATACATTCCCGGTCCGGACTTCCCGACGGCCGCGATCATCAACGGTCGTGCCGGCATCATCGAAGCCTACCGCACCGGTCGCGGCCGCATTTACATGCGTGCCCGCTCGATCATCGAAGACATCGACAAGGTCGGTGGCCGTCAGCAGATCGTCATTACCGAACTCCCTTACCAGCTGAACAAGGCGCGTCTGATCGAGAAGATCGCCGAGCTGGTCAAAGAGAAGAAGCTTGAAGGCATCACCGAACTGCGCGACGAGTCCGACAAGGACGGTATGCGCGTCGTGATCGAACTGCGTCGCGGCGAAGTGCCTGAGGTGATCCTCAACAACCTCTACGCCCAGACCCAGCTGCAATCGGTATTCGGCATCAACATCGTTGCGCTGATCGATGGCCGTCCGCGGATTCTGAACCTCAAGGATCTGCTGGAAGCCTTCGTCCGTCACCGTCGCGAAGTGGTTACCCGCCGTACCGTGTTCGAGCTGCGCAAGGCCCGCGAGCGTGGTCACATCCTCGAAGGTCAGGCCGTTGCCCTGTCGAACATCGACCCGGTGATCGCTCTGATCAAGGCGTCGCCGACTCCGTCGGAAGCGAAAGAAGCACTGGTCAGCACCCCTTGGGAATCCAGCGCCGTAGTCGCGATGGTTGAACGTGCCGGTGCCGATTCGTGCCGTCCGGAAAACCTTGATCCGCAATACGGTCTGCGTGAAGGCAAGTACTTCCTGTCGCCAGAGCAGGCGCAAGCCATTCTGGAACTGCGTCTGCACCGTCTGACCGGTCTGGAGCACGAGAAGCTGCTGGCGGAGTATCAAGAGATCCTCAACCAGATCGGCGAGCTGATCCGCATCCTCAACAGCGCCGTGCGCCTGATGGAAGTGATCCGCGAAGAGCTGGAAGTGATCCGCGCCGAATACGGCGATGTGCGTCGCACCGAGATTCTCGATGCGCGTCTCGACCTGACCCTGGGCGACATGATCCCGGAAGAAGAGCGCGTCGTGACCATCTCCCACGGTGGCTACGCCAAGACTCAGCCGCTGGCTGCGTACCAGGCACAGCGTCGTGGCGGCAAAGGCAAATCGGCGACCGGCGTCAAGGATGAGGACTATATCGCTCACCTGCTGGTGGCCAACAGTCACACCACGCTGCTGCTGTTCTCCAGCAAGGGCAAGGTGTACTGGCTGAAGACTTACGAAATTCCGGAAGCGTCCCGCGCCGCCCGTGGTCGTCCGCTGGTCAACCTGCTGCCGCTGGATGACGGTGAATACATCACCACCATGCTGCCGGTCGAGGAATACACCGAAGGTCACTACATCTTCATGGCGACCGCCAACGGCACCGTGAAGAAAACCCCGCTGGAATCCTTCAGCCGTCAGCGCAGCGTCGGTCTGATCGCGCTGGAGCTGGACGAAGGCGACGTGCTGATCTCCGCGGCCATCACCGATGGCGAGCGCGAAGTGATGCTGTTCTCCGACGGCGGCAAGGTCACGCGCTTCAAAGAGTCCGACGTGCGTGCCATGGGCCGTACTGCCCGCGGTGTGCGCGGCATGCGTCTGCCGGAAGGGCAGAAGCTGATTTCGATGCTGATCCCGGAAGAAGGCAGCCAGATCCTCACCGCTTCCGAGCGTGGTTATGGCAAGCGCACCGCGATCACCGAGTTCCCTGAGTACAAGCGTGGCGGCCAGGGCGTGATCGCCATGGTCAGCAACGAGCGTAACGGCCGTCTGGTCGGTGCGGTTCAGGTGCTCGACGGCGAAGAAATCATGCTGATCTCCGATCAGGGCACCTTGGTACGTACCCGTGTCGACGAAGTGTCGAGCCTGGGCCGTAACACCCAGGGCGTGACCCTGATCAAACTGGCCAAGGATGAAACCCTGGTCGGTCTGGAGCGGGTTCAGGAGCCGTCGGAAGTCGAAGGCGAAGAGCTTGAAGGTGAAGAGGGTGCCGGGTTCGAGGGGGATGTCGTGAACGACGACGTTGCCGAGGACCAGCAACTCGACGCCGCAGCTGACGAAGAGCCGCAGGAATAAGCGGACAAGCGAGGGGGCGGATGAAAATTCGCCCCCTTGTTATTTGTCCGGTATGAAATTTCGACACCCATGAAGATCCAGTGTGGGAGCGGGCTTGCTCGCGAAGAGGGACTGACATTCAATGACGATGTCGCCAGTCCAGCCGCTTTCGCGAGCAAGCCCGCTCCCACATTCGATTCGTGTCGGCTGATGATGTAATGCGTGATACCACCAAATCAGAGCGAGATTGGATGTGAGCAAGCGAGCCTATAACTTCTGTGCCGGTCCTGCGGCGCTTCCTGAAGCTGTCCTGCAGCGTGCCCAGGGTGAACTCCTTGATTGGCACGGCAAGGGTCTGTCGGTCATGGAAATGAGTCATCGCAGTGATGAGTTCGTGTCCATCGCCACCCAGGCCGAGCAGGACCTGCGTGACCTGCTGAATATCCCGTCGAACTATAAAGTGCTGTTTCTGCAAGGCGGCGCCAGCCAGCAGTTTGCGCAGATCCCGCTGAACCTGATGCCTGAAGGCGGCAGCGCCGACTACATCGACACCGGTATCTGGTCGCAGAAAGCTATCGAAGAAGCTTCGCGCTACGGCCACGTCAATGTTGCTGCCACCGCCAAGCCTTACGACTATTTCGCCATTCCTGGCCAGAACGAGTGGAACCTGTCGAAAGACGCCGCTTACGTTCACTACGCGCCGAACGAAACCATCGGCGGTCTGGAATTCCAGTGGATCCCGGAAACCGGTGATGTGCCGCTGGTGGCCGACATGTCTTCGGACATCCTCTCGCGTCCGGTCGATATCTCGCGTTTCGGCATGATCTACGCCGGCGCACAGAAGAACATCGGCCCGAGCGGCATCGTCGTCAACATCATCCGCGAAGACTTGCTGGGCAAGGCTCGTGCACTGTGCCCGACCATGCTCGATTACAAGGTCGCGGCCGATAACGGTTCGATGTACAACACCCCGCCGACCCTGGCCTGGTACCTCTCCGGTCTGGTGTTCCAGTGGCTGAAAGAGCAGGGCGGCGTTGAAGCGATCGCCAAACTGAATGACGTCAAGCAGCGCACGCTGTACGACTTCATCGACGCCAGCGGCCTCTACAGCAACCCGATCAACAAGTCGGACCGCTCGTGGATGAACGTGCCGTTCCGTCTGGCTGACGATCGTCTGGACAAACCGTTCCTCGCCGGTGCCGACGAACGCGGCCTGCTCAACCTCAAGGGCCACCGCTCCGTGGGCGGGATGCGCGCCTCCATCTACAACGCCGTCGACATCAACGCCGTCAACGCGCTGGTGGCGTACATGGCTGAATTCGAGAAGGAACACGGCTGATGTCCGAGCAAGAACTCAAGGCACTGCGCGTTCGCATCGACGCTCTGGACAGCAAGGTCCTGGAGCTGATCAGCGAGCGTGCCCGCTGCGCCCAGGAAGTTGCGCGAGTAAAGATGGCCTCGCTGGCCGAAGGCGAAGTGCCGGTGTTCTATCGTCCCGAGCGTGAAGCTCAGGTGCTCAAGCGGGTGATGGAGCGCAACCAGGGGCCGCTGGGCAACGAAGAGATGGCGCGGTTGTTCCGCGAAATCATGTCCTCGTGCCTGGCGCTCGAGCAGCCGCTGAAAGTGGCTTACCTCGGCCCTGAGGGCACCTTCACCCAGGCGGCGGCCATGAAGCACTTCGGCCACGCGGTGATCAGCAAGCCGATGGCAGCGATCGATGAGGTATTCCGTGAAGTGGCGGCGGGTGCGGTGAACTTCGGCGTGGTGCCGGTGGAGAACTCCACCGAAGGCGCGGTCAACCACACCCTCGACAGCTTCCTCGAGCACGACATGGTGATCTGCGGCGAAGTCGAGCTGCGCATCCACCATCACCTGTTGGTCGGTGAAAACACCAAGACCGACAGCATCAGCCGTATCTACTCCCACGCCCAGTCGCTGGCCCAGTGCCGCAAGTGGTTGGACGCGCATTACCCGAATGTCGAGCGCGTGGCGGTGTCGAGCAATGCCGAAGCGGCGAAACGGGTCAAGGGTGAGTGGAACTCGGCGGCGATCGCCGGCGACATGGCTGCGGGCTTGTATGGCCTGACGCGTCTGGCGGAGAAGATCGAAGATCGTCCGGACAACTCGACGCGCTTCCTGATGATCGGTAACCAGGAAGTGCCGCCGACCGGCGACGACAAGACTTCGATCATCGTCTCGATGAGCAACAAGCCTGGCGCGCTTCACGAGCTGCTGGTGCCGTTCCATGACAACGGGATCGACCTGACCCGGATCGAAACCCGTCCGTCGCGCAGCGGCAAATGGACCTACGTGTTCTTCATCGACTTCGTCGGCCACCACCGTGATCCGCTGATCAAAGGTGTGCTGGAAAAGATCAGTCAGGAAGCAGTAGCACTCAAAGTGCTGGGTTCCTACCCGAAAGCAGTTCTCTAAGGGGCGGTAGCAAATGAGTGGCAACTTCCTCGCTCTGGCACAGCCGGGCGTGCAACAACTTTCGCCGTACGTTCCGGGCAAGCCTGTGGACGAACTGGCGCGCGAGCTGGATCTGGATCCGGCAAAGA
The DNA here is from genome assembly GCF_058798255.1 of Pseudomonas sp. GW823-FHT01D03. Lineage (NCBI taxonomy): Bacteria > Pseudomonadati > Pseudomonadota > Gammaproteobacteria > Pseudomonadales > Pseudomonadaceae > Pseudomonas > Pseudomonas sp. GW823-FHT01D03. The sequence continues at coordinate 4,351,040 of NZ_JBXAKK010000001.1, read as the reverse complement.
TCGTCAAACTGGCAAGTAACGAAAACCCGCTGGGTGCCAGTCCGAAAGCGCTGGCGGCGATCCGCGAAGAGCTGGCCGAGCTGACCCGCTATCCGGACGGTAACGGCTTTGCGCTGAAATCGCTGCTGGCCGAGCAGTGCCGCGTCGAGCTGAATCAGGTGACCCTGGGCAACGGCTCCAACGACATCCTCGAGCTGGTGGCGCGCGCCTATCTGGCGCCGGGCTTCAACGCCGTGTTCAGCGAGCATGCGTTCGCCGTTTACCCGATCGCCACCCAGGCGGTCGGCGCGCAGGCCAAAGTGGTTCCGGCCAAGGATTGGGGGCATGACCTGCCTGCGATGCTCGCGGCCATCGACGCCAATACCCGCGTGGTATTCATCGCCAATCCGAACAACCCGACCGGCACCTGGTTCGGCGCCGAAGCGCTGGACGAGTTCCTGCAGGACGTGCCGGAGCACGTGCTGGTGGTGCTGGACGAGGCGTACATCGAGTACGCCGAAGGCAGTGATCTGCCGGACGGTCTGGATTTCCTCGCGGCGTACCCGAATCTGCTGGTATCGCGCACCTTCTCCAAAGCCTATGGCCTGGCAGCGCTGCGCGTCGGTTATGGCCTGTCTACTGCGGTAGTCGCGGACGTGCTCAACCGTGTACGCCAGCCGTTCAACGTCAACAGCCTGGCCCTGGCCGCGGCCTGTGCGGCGCTGAAGGACGACGAGTATCTGGCGCAGAGCCGTCAGCTCAACGAATCCGGCATGCAGCAGTTGCAGGCAGGTTTCCGTGAGTTGGGTCTGAGCTGGATCGAGTCCAAGGGCAATTTCATCTGCGTCGATCTCGGTCAGGAAGCTGCGCCGATTTTCCAGGGTCTGCTGCGCGAAGGCGTGATCGTGCGTCCGGTGGCCAATTACGGCATGCCGAACCACCTGCGGGTGACCATCGGTCTGCCGGCGGAAAACAGCCGCTTCCTCGAAGCGCTGCGTAAGGTTCTGGCTCGTGGGTGATGTCACTGCTCTGCAATCTGCTGCGCCTATGATCGGTCGCCTTGTGGTGGTCGGTCTGGGATTGATCGGTGGTTCGTTTGCCAAAGGCTTGCGTGAAAGCGGTATCTGCCGCGAAGTGGTCGGGGTCGATCTCGACGCGCAATCGCGCAAGCTGGCGGTCGAATTGGGTGTGGTGGATCGTTGTGAAGATGACCTGATCGCTGCGTGTCAGGGCGCCGACGTGATTCAACTGGCAGTGCCGATTCTTGCTATGGAGAAGGTGCTCGCGCGTCTGGCGAGTGTTGATCTGGGCCAGGCGATTCTGACCGATGTCGGCAGCGCCAAAGGCAATGTGGTGCGTGCGGCGACCGAGGCGTTCGGCGGCATGCCGGCGCGTTTCGTCCCGGGCCATCCGATTGCGGGTTCCGAGCAGAGTGGGGTGGAAGCCTCGAATGCCGAGCTGTTCCGTCGGCACAAGGTGATCCTGACGCCGCTCGAGCAAACCGACCCGGCCGCGCTGGCGGTGGTCGATCGCTTGTGGCGCGAACTGGGTGCCGACGTCGAGCACATGCAGGTCGAGCGCCACGATGAAGTGCTGGCCGCGACCAGTCATCTGCCGCACCTGCTGGCCTTCGGTCTGGTTGACTCGTTGGCCAAACGCAATGAAAACCTTGAGATCTTCCGTTACGCTGCGGGCGGTTTCCGCGATTTCACAAGAATCGCCGGAAGCGACCCGGTGATGTGGCACGACATCTTTCTCGCCAACCGCGAGGCTGTCCTGCGCACACTCGATACATTTCGCAGCGACCTCGACGCCTTGCGCGACGCGGTCGATGCAGGGGATGGGCACCAATTGTTGGGCGTCTTCACGCGCGCCCGGGTTGCCCGCGAGCATTTCAGTAAAATCCTGGCCCGCAGGGCCTATGTGGACGCTATGAATTCCAACGATCTGATTTTCCTGGCTCAACCTGGTGGCCGCCTGTCCGGTCGGATTCGCGTACCGGGTGACAAATCGATTTCCCACCGTTCGATCATGCTCGGCTCGCTGGCCGAAGGCGTGACCGAGGTTGAAGGTTTCCTCGAGGGCGAAGATGCCCTGGCGACCTTGCAGGCATTTCGCGACATGGGCGTGGTCATCGAAGGCCCGCACCACGGTCGTGTGACCATTCACGGCGTCGGCCTGCACGGTCTGAAGCCTGCGCCGGGTCCGATCTATCTGGGCAACTCCGGCACCTCAATGCGTCTGCTGTCCGGCCTGCTGGCGGCGCAGAACTTCGACAGCACCCTGACCGGCGATGCGTCGCTGTCCAAGCGTCCGATGAATCGCGTGGCCAATCCACTGCGTGAAATGGGCGCCGTGATCGAAACCGCTGCCGAAGGTCGTCCGCCGATGACCATTCGTGGCGGGCACAAGCTCAAGGGTCTGACCTACACCATGCCGATGGCCAGTGCGCAGGTGAAGTCCTGCCTGCTGCTGGCGGGTCTGTACGCGGAAGGCAAGACCACCGTTACCGAGCCGGCCCCGACCCGTGACCATACCGAGCGCATGCTGCGCGGTTTTGGCTACCCGGTAAGCGTCGATGGCGCCACCGCGTCGGTCGACTCCGGCGGCAAGCTGACCGCTACCCACATCGAAGTGCCGGGCGACATCTCGTCGTCGGCGTTCTTCCTGGTGGCGGCGTCGATCGCCGAAGGTTCCGAGCTGGTGCTGGAGCACGTTGGCATCAACCCGACCCGTACCGGCGTTATCGATATACTGCGTCTGATGGGCGCGGACATTACTCTGGAAAACCAGCGTGAAGTTGGCGGCGAGCCAGTGGCTGACCTGCGCGTGCGCGCTGCTAAACTCAAGGGTATCGAGATTCCGGAAGCGTTGGTGCCACTGGCCATCGACGAATTCCCGGTGCTGTTCGTGGCGGCGGCCTGTGCCGAAGGTCGCACCGTGTTGACCGGTGCTGAAGAACTGCGCGTCAAGGAGTCGGATCGCATTCAGGTGATGGCGGACGGCCTGCTGGCGCTGGGCGTCAAATGCCAGCCGACCGCGGACGGCATTATCATCGATGGCGGCCAGATCGGTGGCGGCGAAGTGCATGGTCACGGTGATCACCGTATCGCCATGGCTTTCAGCGTGGCTTCGCTGCGCGCCACTGCACCGATCCGCATCCATGATTGCGCCAACGTCGCGACGTCGTTCCCGAACTTCCTCGCGTTGTGCGCGCAGGTCGGCATTCGTGTGGCTCAAGAGGCTCAGTCGTGAAAAACATTGCACCGGTCATCACCATCGATGGGCCTAGCGGTTCGGGCAAGGGCACGGTCGCCGGTATTCTGGCCAAGCGTCTGGGCTGGAACCTGCTGGATTCCGGTGCGCTGTATCGCCTGCTGGCGTTTGCTGCGCACAACCATGGTGTCGACCTGACCAATGAAGAGTTGCTGAAGAAACTGGCCGCTCATCTGGATGTGCAATTCATCGCGGCGACCGAAGGTCAGCTGCAGCGCATAATCCTTGAGGGTGATGAAGTCAGCGATGTTATCCGTACTGAAAGCGTCGGTGCCGGCGCGTCCCAAGTGGCTGCGTTGCCGGCCGTGCGCGAGGCGCTGCTGCAGCGCCAGCGTGCTTTTCAGGAAGCGCCGGGCTTGGTGGCTGATGGTCGCGACATGGGCACGGTGGTTTTTCCTGATGCGCCATTGAAGATCTTCCTGACCGCCAGCGCCGAGGAACGGGCGCGCCGCCGATATTTGCAGTTGAAGGGCAAAGGCGAGGATGTTAGTCTGTCGAGTCTGCTAGATGAGATCCGTGCACGCGACGAGCGTGATACCCAGCGCGCAGTAGCCCCGCTCAAGCCGGCGGCTGATGCGATCCAGCTGGATTCCACGGAGTTGTCCATCGATCAGGTGCTTGAACGCATCATGAGCGAGATCGCCATTCGCGATATCGCCGGGTGACCAAGAAGGCCGCAGGGGACCAGTCATAGTCCTGCAGTGCTTCTTTTAAATGAAACTAACCCACACCGTCTGGGGTGTGGAGATGGGCGTATTCTTCGCCCTCATCTACAGGAATTAAAATGAGCGAAAGCTTTGCGGAACTCTTTGAAGAAAGCCTAAAGACCCTGAACCTTCAGGCAGGCTCCATCATCACCGGTGTTATCGTTGATATCGATTACCAGGCTCGCTGGGTAACCGTTCACGCTGGCCTGAAGTCTGAAGCACTCATCCCGCTGGAACAGTTCTACAACGATGCTGGTGACCTGACTATCAATGTCGGTGACGAAGTTCACGTTGCTCTGGATTCGGTTGAAGACGGTTTCGGTGAAACCAAGCTGTCCCGTGAAAAAGCCAAGCGCGCTGAATGCTGGATCGTTCTGGAAGCAGCCTTCGCAGCTGAGGAAGTGGTCAAGGGCGTTATCAACGGTAAGGTTAAAGGCGGCTTCACTGTCGACGTTAACGGCATCCGTGCGTTCCTGCCAGGTTCCCTGGTTGACGTCCGTCCAGTGCGCGACACCACGCACCTGGAAGGCAAAGAGCTGGAATTCAAGGTCATCAAGCTGGACCAGAAGCGCAACAACGTTGTCGTTTCCCGTCGCAGCGTCCTGGAAGCCGAGAACTCCGCCGAGCGTGAAGCTCTGCTGGAATCCCTGCAGGAAGGCCAGCAAGTCAAAGGTATCGTCAAAAACCTCACCGATTACGGCGCATTCGTCGATCTGGGTGGCGTGGACGGCCTGCTGCACATCACCGACATGGCGTGGAAGCGTATCAAGCATCCTTCCGAAATCGTCAACGTTGGTGACGAAATCGACGTCAAGGTTCTGAAATACGATCGCGAACGCAACCGTGTTTCCCTGGGCCTGAAGCAACTGGGCGAAGATCCATGGGTTGCTATCAAAGCCCGTTACCCAGAAGGCACTCGCGTTACCGCTCGTGTAACCAACCTGACCGACTACGGCTGCTTCGCTGAGCTGGAAGAAGGCGTTGAAGGTCTGGTACACGTTTCGGAAATGGACTGGACCAACAAGAACATCCACCCTTCGAAAGTCGTACAAGTCGGCGACGAAGTGGAAGTCATGGTTCTGGACATCGACGAAGAGCGTCGTCGTATCTCCCTGGGCATCAAGCAGTGCAAGTCGAACCCATGGGAAGACTTCTCTGGCCAGTTCAACAAGGGCGACAAGATCTCCGGCACCATCAAGTCGATCACCGATTTCGGTATCTTCATTGGTCTGGACGGCGGCATCGACGGTCTGGTTCACCTGTCCGACATCTCCTGGAACGAAGTGGGCGAAGAAGCCGTACGTCGTTTCAAGAAGGGCGACGAGCTGGACACCGTCATCCTGTCGGTTGACCCAGAGCGCGAGCGCATCTCCCTGGGCATCAAGCAACTGGAAAGCGATCCGTTCTCCGAGTACGTCTCGGTTAACGACAAGGGCGCTATCGTGACCGGTACCGTGAAAGAAGTTGACGCCAAAGGCGCCATCATCGTTCTGGCCGACGACATCGAAGCAACCCTGAAAGCCTCCGAAATCAGCCGTGACCGCGTTGAAGACGCGCGCAACGTTCTGAAAGAAGGCCAGGAAGTTGAAGCCAAGATCATCAGCGTTGACCGCAAGAGCCGCGTAATCCAGCTCTCGATCAAGTCGAAAGACGATGCTGAAGAGAAAGAAGCCATCCAGAGCCTGAAAGCAGCTCCGGAAGGCGAAGCAGCTGACACCACTATGGCGGCACTGCTGCGTCAAGCAATGGCCAAACAGAACTAAGTTCTGCTTGATCATGAAAAAGGGCGACTTCGGTCGCCCTTTTTTGTACCTGCGATTTGTGCGGTACGGTTGGGGGTGGAGTTTGGTGAAACCAATCCCTTCAGCGGGTTGTCTGTTTCTTTAATCGGATCAATCGCCTATTCGCGACTAAGCTGGGTATTAGTCGTGCAGTAGTCGGGCGTAGCCTGGCATAAGGAAGTGGATGAACAGATTTATTGTATTGATTGCGGTGTTGGTATTGGCTGGCTGCACCACAAGTGCCAAGACGCATGCCGTGCGTGGCGTCAGCGGTATCGAGATCGACTGCTCTGGTCTGGGTTCGGGGTGGGAGAAATGCCAAAAGCGCGCAACGAAGGAGTGCAAGGGCGCGGGTTACAGGGTAATCACCCGATCTGATCAGGCCAAGGATGAAGATGAATATCCGTTCGGCTTCAATCCCGCAGGCTACGTCACTCGAACCATGCTGGTCATGTGCCGTTGAGTGTGTACTGCTTCGGTTTGTGCTTTTGTGCACTGAAAACAGGCGTTTCGGCGCCAAGGAAGATATGTCAATCCCTGGGCTGTTCAAAATCTTCCGGGCGTGCTAAAACCTTTCAAGCGCTGATCTAGCTGCTTGAAAAAGAAGGGAAAAATATGACGAAGTCGGAGTTGATCGAACGAATTGTCACCCATCAAGGGCTACTCTCATCAAAGGATGTGGAGTTGGCCATCAAGACCATGCTTGAACAAATGTCCCAATGCCTGGCCACCGGTGATCGCATCGAGATCCGTGGGTTTGGCAGCTTTTCTCTGCACTATCGTGCCCCGCGTGTCGGTCGCAATCCGAAGACTGGCCAGTCAGTCAGTCTGGACGGTAAATTTGTTCCGCATTTCAAGCCGGGCAAGGAGCTACGGGATCGAGTGAATGAAGATGAGGAATTGTAAGTGCGAGCGGCGGAGGGCTTGTAATGGGTAGTATTAATCGTATAGCGCTCTCCGTATTGCTATTGGTTTTATCTGTGGCGATCTTGATATTCATGCTGGAGAATAATCAGCCACACGCATTGCTATTTTTAGGTTGGTTATCTCCTCCGTTACCGATAGCTCTCTATATCGTGCTCGCCTTACTGATTGGTTGGGTTACGGGGCCTTTGATAGGTTTGCTGTTCAAGAAAAGGCGGAAGTCAATAAAGCCCCGTGTCGGTTAAGCGGTAGAGGCTGTCTCGTTTCAGACGCATAGCCTTGCTTTGTTATGATATTCTGCCGCCGCGTATCACATTACAGCTTCGGGCCTCGACTGATGATGGGAAAATAAATTTAAAATGCCGAAGTAAAAAGTTGCATACCTATTCAAAAATAGAAAAACGAAGGGCGATAGAGTATATGTATAAAAATGGTGTTGCCGAATCCTCAAGTGATTTGAATTTGCTGGAACTCTTAAAGGATCTTTGGCAGCAAAAGTGGCTGATTGTCATTGTTGTCTCGGTTTTTGTATTTTTGTCCGCTCTTTACGCATATCTCTCCACTCCTGTTTATGAGGCAAGGTACTACGTCTTGTCTCCGTCAGTTGAAAATATAGCTAACTTGAATTATGGCCGAAACAAAAAATCCGAACTTGCACCGCTTACAGTTGATAGTGTCTATAAGGTGTTTATAAAAAATCTCCAGTCTGAGGATCTGCGTCAGTATTTCTTTCAAAAAGATTATTTTCCTAGTTTAAATCATCCTGGTGATGCGCCTGCGACAGGAGCTTTATATGACGAATTTTCCAAGGGCGTAATCATTGGTCCTGTAGACAAAGAACCTAATGGGCGCTGGTCAGTTGCTATTCAGGGGGTGGATCCGGAGAAGGTCACAGCCTGGGTAACTAAATATGTTGAGTATGCTGGGCAACGAGCCGAGGCGGAAGTTGTCAACAGTGTTAAAAAAGAAGCTTCAGTTTTAGCTAGAAATACTGAGTTACAAATCGACTCTCTTCGAGTGTCTGCTAAGAAAGTGCGTGAGGACTCTATCAGCCGTCTTAGAGAAGCGCTTGCCGTTGCAAAAGCTAGTGGTCTTGAGAATTCAGTAGTATTCACGGGTGAAAAGTCTTCTGAACTTGCTGGCAACATGTCAGGTGAGTTTGCCTATATGCGTGGTAGCAAGGCGCTTGAGGCAGAGTTGAAAAATCTTGAAGGGCGTCAGTCTAACGATCCGTTTATCGAAGGATTGCGGGGGTTGCAGGCTGATCACAGTTACTACATGGGAATTGAAGCGGGAGATTATAAGGTTTCTACTTATAGGCAGGACGGAATGGTTGATCAGCCAGACTCCCCTATCAAGCCCAAAAAAACTTTTATCATTTTTCTAGGATTCGTTGGTGGGCTATTGACGGGTTTTATGATCGCATTTACGCGTAGCTTCATCAGAAAGCTGGATTTTAATAGCCTTTGAATTGTAGGCTTTTTGAGTTTCACACAAAGCACGGAGATCGTCGTTCAGGCGGTTCCGTGCCATCACCTTGATATCACGACTGAATTCATGGCACGAATTTTCAAGGTTATCATCGAAATTGACCATATCTATGGCCGTTTCATCCTGAAGCGAACCTGAGATTGTTCGGTTATCTCGAGGCTCGCCTCCTGTCGTACCCTTCTCACGCTGCATAATATCCAAAATTCCAGCTTGGAGTCGTGAAGCGCACGCAGAAATGCGATAATGCTTGGATTCCGAATTTTTTTGGCGACAAGGCGGTCGAGCGTGAAGAAAACTGTATTGGTCATCGCGCCGAGCAAACATCAGGTTCCGTATCCTGGTTATCCCGCTCACGAATGGAAGACTTCCTCGCTTTATCTGCTGGGCGGGCAGCTTAATCAAAGATTGAATTGATAACTCAAGAACAGTGATGTTGGGGAGTGTTCGTGATTTTTTATATATTGTTGGCTCTGATATTGGTGCCTTTCTACCTTTTGGAATTGGTTCATGTATCCCGTGTCAAAGCAGTCGGACTCTCCGTACTCTTAGCTGTTATTTTTTTTGGTGTTGTCGCGGGCCTTCGGGATGATACTGGTTACGATTGGTTCGTTTATAAAAATATATATAAGGGTGTATCTGAAAGCGGTACTTTGCTCGCTGCGATTGATTTTGGGAAAGACAACGGTTCAGAGTTAGGGTTTTCAATTTTTCTCTATTTTTTGTCTGCGCTTGGATTTAGCTTCTGGGGGGTGCAGTTAATTATTGGGATTTTTAATTGTTATGCCTTTGTTAGGCTAAATAATTTCTTGGCAAAGGGCGCTATTACGGGTTTGCTTGTATATTACTGCTGGTTGTTTTTAGTGCTGCAGATGGGGGTGTTGAGAATGTCTGTAGCTCTAGCCTTCTTGTCGCTAGCGCTAATAAGTATGTTAAAGGAAAATAACAAGAAATTTTATTTTCTTGTTTTGTTTGCGGCATTTTTTCATACGTTTGCGATTATTATCGGATTTGCAATGTGGTTGGCAAAAAAACCTTTGCCCAAAAGTTTGATGATAAGTTTGATGATTGCACTTTCTCTTTTGTATTTGGCAGGGTTTGATTTTGCCGGTGGTGTTGTCCGCGCTGTTTCTGGAATGATGCCATCCTTCGTAAGTGCGAAACTGGATATATATCTCACGCTGGGAGAAACTTACCAGCGCGGTGCAGGGGAATTGTTATATAAGGTTCTCATAGTTGGCTTGTTATGTTTTTTATCCTTTAAGGTTGATAGTGATAAGGTCGAAAAAATATTGCTGAATCTGGGTTTTCTGTATGTGTCTGCGCTGCTGCTTTTTTGGAAGTATCCGGTATTTCATGATCGAATTAAATATTTTGCGCTGATGCCGATTTTTTATTTGTTTTTTTCTGTGCTTTCGAAAATGAATGCAGGGAACCGACTTGTTTATGGCGTGGGCTTTCTTTTAGTGAGCTTTATGATTTTAATTCATGAAGTTACTGGTTCATTATTCTATCCATACGCTCCATATTACAATATGTGTGAAAGATGGCTTGGCGGTCAGGCCAACGACGGCGAAGAACGTACGCTGAAATATTACAAGGAATTTGATGCCCAGTGGCTGGGTGGTAGCCAGTGAAAGGTTTCTTCTATGTAGGCTTTTCCTTCGGTGTAAAAATGCTCTGTGCGCTGGTCGTACTTAGGGCGCTGGCCAGTGGGTTAGGGGGAGATGGGTTTGGTTACATCACCCAATATATGGCTTTCTTGGCGATCGTATTCGGACTTTCGCTGGGCGGAGCTTCAAACTATCTAGTCAACAAGCTCTCACAGTCAGATAGTATCATTATTTCGGAAAAAGAAATTTCCATAGTTTTTTCATATGGTTTTCTTTGTTTGATACTGCTGGCTATTGTAATGTTTGGTTTCAGAGGTCTGCTGGAAACCTACATTTTTTTTCGCCCCCTGCAGTGGTGGTTCACCCCGTATTGTCTAATATTGTTTTTCGTGTCCAATATATACGGATGTTTAGTTGCTCTTGCGTTAGCCCAAAAGAAGTTAAAGCTTTTTGCGTTTTCGAACATAGTAGGGTCGTTGATTTATCTCGCCCTCGTGTTAGGAGCTTTAAAGCTGAGGCAAATAGAGTACATCTATTGGGTTATGCCTCTGTCTTACGTATTACCTGCACTATTTATGTTAAAAGCGTTTTCAGAACGAATTCGTATTGATTTCACAGCGCTATTCCAGGAAAGCAAAATTTCAGTGGTCTTCAAATACTGTTTGATTGTTTATGCTGGTTTGGTGTCCTTGCCGTTCATAGGTATTTTGGTACGTAATCAGTTCCTGCAGCACTTTGGCGTGGTGGAACTAAGTAACTGGCAGGTGGCTGTCAAATTTTCCGATACCATGCAGCAATTTTATGGTTTGTTCTGTACGTCAATACTACTGCCATATTTTTCCAAGCACTTGTCCAACCTCAAATTTTTGGAATGGCAAAAAAAACTGCTTCTGCTGTCGGTTGGGTACGTCGGTGTTGCAGTGGCAGTGTATTTTATGCGTGATCTGATTGTTTCGCTATTATTTGGATCAGGTTATGAGTCTGCGCGGCAATACTTTTCATATTATTTGTTGGGCGATTATTTTCGAGGGGTTGCCCTGTTTTGCTCGTTTACACTGATTTCAGTTGGGCGGTATGGTCCAGCATTATTATTTGAAGTAGCACAGGGAGTGCTTTTTCTTATTGCATACCATCTTTTACAAGCCGGCGGGAAAGTTGAAAGCGTCGGCTACTCTTATGTAAGTTCCTATGTTTTGTGTGCATTGATAATGTGTATTTTTGTTATTCGGTATTTTAGAGGGCGCGAAGTTGAAAATACTCCTGCTGTGCAATAACTATCCATTGCAAAAGGGGCATTCCTGGCTGACGGATAGTCTAGCTGAGGAGCTTGCCAAGCAACACCATGTTGAGGTCCTGTTTCTGGATTGGCATGGTCAGCATAAAAAGTATTTTTTTGTTGAGCGTAACTCGGTGAAGGTCCACGTTCTTCCCATGAGCTTTTCAGGCCTAAAAGGTAAGATTGGCAAAGTGCTGAAGTGGCTTTTAGCATCCTATATGCATTTCTTCTCGGTCAGAAAATATCTTACTCAAGAAAAATATGATCTGGTTGTTAATTTTTCGCCTGCCATGGTAATGCACCCGATATTTAAATCTGTCAAAAAGAGAGTTGACGCTTCTTATTTGATTCTATGGGATTTCTTTCCTATTTATCATTCTCAGTTGGGATTGATTCCTTCACTAGGAGGAGGGATCCTCAAAGGAATAGAGACGCGTGCGTGTAACGATTATCAACGAATAGGTTTGATGTCCCCAAAAAACCTGGAATTCTTTGTTGATAATTATGACCTCAAGCCGGGCACTCAGGCAGAGGTTCTCTATCTATGGGGGCCTAACGAGTTTTTCGTCCGAGACCAAACTGCTTATTTGGCTGCGCGGCAGAAAGAGGGAGTGGGGGATCAACTGGTATGTGTCTTCGGTGGACAGTTGATTAAAGGGCGAGGTATTGACAAACTCGTTGAGCTGGCCGTTTTCTCCAAAGAAAAAAACATCGATGCACTCTTTTACATATTTGGCGATGGCCCCGAAAGAGAAGCGATACTTGGGGATCTGGATAGCTCCGGTGTGTCGGACATAGTGATCTACAAGGGATTTAAGCCGAGAGAAGAATACATGGAGTTTTTGAAAGGGGCAGACTTGGGGTTTGTTTTCAACTCCGGGCATGTAACGGTGCCTACATTTCCTTCCAAAGCTATTGATTATTTTAGGGCGGCGGTTCCGGTACTCGCTTATGTGGAGGATGCGACAGATTTCGGCGAAATTCTAGAGGATGAGATCAAGGCTGGATGGAGCGCTTCGCCAAGATTTCATTCGAAATTATCTATGAATTTTGAGAAAGCATATGCGCTCCCCAGGGCTGACCTCTTTGAGTTTGGTAGGGCTGGGCAGGATTGGTATGCTGAACACCTTAAGGTTAGTGAAGTGACTCGCCATTTGACGGGTAGTCAAATGTGAATTTGTTGGTAAAATAGCGGGTCATGGAGCGACGAATCCCAGCGCCGTTCAGAAAAATTTTAGAATCGCAGATTATATTGGTTTTAGTTTGGAGTGAAATATGTTTAAGAATAAAACACTGATGATTACTGGCGGCACTGGATCGTTTGGTAATGCGGTTCTCAAGAAATTTCTGGATACTGATATAGCGGAAATTCGCATATATAGTCGCGATGAGAAAAAGCAAGACGATATGCGCAAGCGTTATCTGAGCCCCAAGTTGAAATTCTATATTGGCGATGTTCGCGATTATCAAAGTGTTTTGAACGCTTCGCGTGGTGTTGATTACATCTTTCACGCAGCGGCGCTGAAGCAGGTTCCATCGTGTGAATTTCATCCTATGGAAGCAGTGAAAACCAACGTTGTTGGCACCGATAATGTTCTGGAGGCCGCAATCCAGAATGGCGTCCAGCGCGTCGTGTGTCTGAGCACTGACAAGGCCGTCTATCCTATCAACGCCATGGGTATTTCGAAGGCAATGATGGAAAAGGTTATGGTTGCTAAGTCGCGCAACGTAGATGACACAAAAACTGTGATCTGTGGCACTCGCTACGGTAACGTCATGGCTTCTCGTGGCTCGGTTATTCCACTCTTTATCGAGCAGATTCGCGCCGGTAAGCCGCTATCCATCACTGATCCAAACATGACTCGTTTCATGATGACGTTGGCGGATGCTGTTGAGCTTGTTCTTTACGCATTCGAGCACGGAAATAACGGTGATTTGTTTGTACAAAAAGCACCGGCTGCAACGGTGGAAGTTCTAGCACAAGCATTGACTCATATGGTAGGCAAGCCAGACCATCCGATCAATGTCATTGGCACGCGTCATGGTGAAAAACTGTTCGAAGCTCTGCTAAGTCGTGAGGAGATGGCTTGTGCTGAGGATATGGGAGATTACTACCGTGTTCCACCTGATCTCCGCGACCTGAACTACAGCAAGTTTGTTGAGCAGGGTGAGGAGAAAATCTCTCACATGGAAGATTATAACTCGCACAATACAGAGCGTCTGGACGTTGCTGGTATGCAAAAGCTATTGCTTAAACTTGAATTCATGAAGGCCATCCAGCGTGGCGAACACGTTACTCCAGAGGAATGACCGATGAAGGTATTGATCACCGGAGCTAACGGCTTTGTTGGCAAGAACCTTGTAGTTCATTTGCGCGAGCGCAAAGACATCGAGGTGCTGACCTTCGAGCGAGGTGAGGATACCTCGTTATTGGGAGAACGCGCGGCTGAAGTAGATTGCATTTTTCATTTGGCCGGGGTCAATCGACCAGAAGATCCAGCTGAATTCGAGAGCGGTAATAGCGGTTTGACAAAAGCGCTGTGTGAAGCGGTCGTGAGCAACGGGCGTAAGCTCACGATCATTTATACCTCCTCAATCCAGGCTGACCTCGATAATCCGTATGGGAAGAGCAAGCTGGCGGCAGAGAATGCCCTGATTGATTTGGCCGAAAATAATACGGCTGATGTCCATGTCTTTCGACTTCCAAATGTCTTTGGAAAATGGGCGAGGCCAAATTACAACTCGGCTGTTGCGACCTTTTGTCATAATATTGCTAACAATCTGCCGATCCAGATTAACGATGAAAACGCGCAAATATCGTTGGTGTATATCGATGATGTTGTACGCCATTTTATTAATATCATGGATGGCGTTGCGCCAGCGTCTAATTTTCCGAAAGTTGAGCCTGTTTATTCCATTACCGTGGGCGGTTTGGCAAAACAGTTAACAGCTTTTCGTGACAGCCGTGAAACATTGACCACTGAGGCTGTTGGGCTGGGGTTGACAAGAGCTCTTTATTCAACATATTTGAGTTACTTGCGTCCCGAGGCCTTTGATTATGAGGTCCCTAAGTATGGGGATCCGCGAGGTGTATTTGTTGAAATGTTGAAAACTCGCGACTCGGGGCAGTTTTCTTATTTCACGGCCCATCCAGGGATTACGCGGGGTGGGCACTATCATCACTCTAAGACCGAAAAGTTTCTGGTAATCAAGGGCACTGCGAGTTTTAAATTTCGTCAAATTGCGACAGGTGAATTTTACGAGCTTCAAACGACTGGCGAGCATCCTAGAATCGTTGAGACAGTTCCGGGATGGACACATGACATCACTAACGTCGGCGAAGATGAAATGATTGTTATGCTTTGGGCTAATGAAATTTTTGATCGAGAGAATCCCGATACTTTTGCCTTGCCGCTAGCGCAGTGACACTGATCCATCAGAAAGAGAATTGTGATGAAAAAGCTGAAAGTCGTTACCGTCGTTGGTACGCGCCCCGAAATCATCCGTTTGTCACGTGTTATTGCGGCACTTGACGATCATTGTGATCATATTCTGGTTCACACTGGTCAGAATTATGATTATGAGTTGAACGAAATATTCTTTCAGGATCTCGGCATCCGCAAACCGGATCATTTCTTGAATGCCGCAGGTGCCACGGGTGCGGAAACCATTGGCAATGTGATCATTTCGGTTGATCGAGTGCTAGGGGAGGTAATGCCCGAGGCGCTGCTGGTTCTGGGCGATACCAATAGTTGTATGGCTGTCATTCCTGCGAAACGACGCAAGATTCCATGTTTCCATATGGAGGCCGGAAATCGTTGTTTCGACATGCGGGTTCCTGAGGAAATAAATCGTCGCATCGTTGATCATACGGCCGATATCAACCTTACTTACAGCACAATTGCCCGAGATTACTTGTTGCGTGAAGGACTGGCGCCTGACATGGTAATTAAAACGGGCAGCCCGATGTTTGAGGTGTTGACCTACTATCGAGAAGGTATTGAACAATCGGAAGTGTTGAACCGACTCGGTGTGAATGCTGGGCAGTTCTTTGTCGTTAGCGCTCACAGGGAAGAAAATATCGACTCAGACAAGAATTTTCTTAAACTGGTTGATGTTTTAAACTCTGTTGCAGAAAGATATGATCTGCCAGTGATTGTTTCAACGCATCCGCGCACACAGAAGCGTGTGGATGCGTTAGGCATTACATTTCACCCTAATGTTCGTTTGCTTAAACCGCTTGGTTTCAAAGATTATAATAAGTTGCAGTTGGAGTCTAAAGCGGTTCTATCTGACAGCGGGACCATCAATGAAGAGTCGTCTATCCTTAACTTCCCGGCGTTGAATATTCGTGAGGCGCATGAGCGTCCTGAGGGTATGGAAGAGGCTGCCGTAATGATGGTGGGCTTAGAGGTGGATAGAGTTCTTCAGGGGTTGCAGTTAATTGAAAGTCAGGCTCGCGGTGATCTGCGTAGCCTGCGCCTGGTTGCGGATTACAGCATGCCCAATGTGTCTGAAAAGGTTGTGCGAATTATCCATAGCTATCGCGACTATGTTATGCGCACTGTTTGGAGAAGGTACTAAGGCGAATGGCTATCCGTGTTTTAGTGCTAACACAATGGTTTGATCCCGAGCCTACCTTCAAAGGTCTGGTGTTTGTACGCGAATTGATTGCGCAGGGGTTCGACGTCGAAGTCGTCACTGGTTTCCCAAACTATCCAGGTGGAAAAATTTATCCGGGATACAAGATTAAGGCGCTCCAGCGCGAAGTCATCGACGGAGTAACTGTCACGCGCGTACCGCTTTATCCAAGTCATGGGCAAAGTGGGGTCGGACGGTTGCTTAACTATGCAAGCTTTGCTGCTAGTGTGTTGGCATATAGCCTGTTGCGTGCAAAAAAACCGGATGTCATTTACGCCTATCATCCTCCCCTGACTGTGGGGATTGCAGCTGCACTCGTACGGTTATTTCGGCGAGTACCGGTTGTTTACGATATCCAAGATATGTGGCCAGATACATTGAAGGCCACGGGAATGTTCTCGAATGATAAACTTCTGAATATAGTTTCTCGCGTTTGCGATTGGGTTTATAAACGCGTAGACCAAATTGTAGTGTTATCGCCTGGCTTCAAGCGGCTGCTGGTCGAGCGTGGGGTACCTTCAGATAAAATCGATGTCATCTATAACTGGTGTGCGGAAGATGTTGTTCGTACGACCTCCTCTTCTCCGCCGAAAAACTTCCCCGCGACCGCAGGGTTCCGTGTTCTTTTTGCCGGAAATATGGGAAAGGCGCAATCCCTGGATACGGTTATCGAGGCGGCAGAATTACTTCGAGCGAAGTCGGCCTCGGTTGTCCTTATCTTTCTTGGCGGTGGAGTAGAAGTATCCAGGTTGGAAGCGCTCGCTGTGGCGCGTAACCTTGAAAATGTCGTTTTTTTACCCGCTGTTCCCATGCATGAGGTCGGAGCATATTTATCCAATGCTGATGCCTTGTTGGTTCATTTGAAAAAAGACCCGCTTTTCGAGATTACCATTCCTTCGAAAACTCAGGCCTATATGGCGGCAGGGCGACCAATTTTGATGGCTGTGGATGGTGACGCGGGGGATCTTGTTCGAGAAGCGCGATGTGGTGTTGTCAGCGAGTCGGATAACCCCGAGGCGCTCGCCGATGCAGTCCTGGCGATCATGAGTCTGTCCCCGGAGGAGCGCAATCAGATGGCCGAAAATGGCAAGGCTTATTATCAGACTGAGTTAAGTTTGCGCGTAGGCGTCGAGCGTTTTGGTAGGCATTTCGAGCGTCTGGCGAAATAATATTTAAACGCCGTACTTTTACAACCAAACTTGTTTACAAGGAATTGTGATGGCTAAGCGCTTGTTTGATATCTTCGCCGCAGCGGTAGGACTCATTTTGTTGGCTCCTGTCATCCTCATCGTTGCTTATCTGATACGTAAACGGTTGGGGGGGCCGGTACTTTTTCGTCAAACAAGGCCTGGGCTTGACGGAAAACCTTTTGAAATGGTGAAGTTTCGTACCATGCGAGACGCCTTGGATAGCGACGGCAGGCAACTGCCTGATTCTGAACGGATGACTGATTTTGGGAGATTCCTTCGTTCCAGCAGTGTGGATGAATTGCCCGAGTTGTGGAATGTCATCAAGGGGGATATGAGTCTGGTCGGACCTCGTCCCCTGTTGATGGAGTACTTGCCGCTTTACGATGAAGAGCAGATTCGCCGGCACGAAGCGCGACCAGGGGTTACCGGATGGGCTCAGGTCAACGGACGTAATGCTCTGTCTTGGGAAGAAAAGTTCAAGCTTGATTTATGGTACGTCGATAACCAGTCACTCTGGCTCGACATCAAGATCATTTTCCTCACCGTCAAGAAGGTCTTGGTCCGGGATGGAATCAGTGCGGAAGGTGAAGTGACAATGTCCCGCTTTACTGGTTCGAAGAAGTGAGCGGTAGCTTGAATACCGCTCATGGGAGCTCCCGGGGAAGGTGTCAAGCATTTGCTCGATTGGTGGCATGCGTTTTGCGCGGAAGCGCTGCATGAGCAGGGTCAATGCGTAGTGGATTGCTGGATCTCTGATAACATAGCTCAAGAAGATTTGCGCCTGGATAGTTTGCTCTGCGGCGAGCTTTTGTATCTCGGTAGCCTTCAATTGATCAGCCGTTTGCACTCAATTGTTCTTTTTAATTACGGATTGCAGGTATAAACCGTGTTGAATTCTCCATTTTCGCCTTGGCCTTCATTCACTGATGAGGAGGCTGATGCCGTTCGCAACGTCGTGCTTTCCAATAAAGTCAACTATTGGACCGGGCAAGAGTGCCGCGAATTCGAAAAAGAGTTTGCTGAGTGGGCGGGCACTGAATATTCCGTCGCTTTGGCAAATGGTACCGTCGCGCTCGATGTCGCTTTGGTTGCTTTGGGGATTGGCGCCGGAGACGAAGTCATCGTTACGCCGCGTACTTTCCTGGCTTCGGTTTCCTCTATTGTAAATGCTGGGGCAACCCCTGTTTTTGCCGAAATTGATCGTGATACTCAAAATATCACGGCAGAGACCATAGCCGCAGTTTTGACCCCCCGTACGCGTGCAATTATCTGTGTCCATTTGGCAGGGTGGCCCTGTGATATGGACCCGATCATGGCGCTTGCCGCGGTTCACGATCTTAAAGTGATCGAAGATTGTGCCCAGGCACATGGTGCCATTTATAAAGGTCGCCCGGTAGGTTCCATTGGTCATGTGGGTGCATGGTCATTTTGCCAGGATAAGATCATGACGACTGGTGGCGAGGGAGGGATGGTCACCACCAATGATCGAGAACTATGGCAGGCAATGTGGTCGTATAAGGATCACGGCAAAAGCTGGGAAGCCATCTACGAGCGCGAGCACGCACCTGGTTTCCGCTGGTTGCATGAGAGCTTTGGTACCAATTGGCGCATGCTCGAAGTACAGGGAGCCATTGGTCGAATCCAGCTGCGGCGTATGCCTGAATGGCATGCTCGCAGAATTGCTTACGCGGAAAGTATCTGGAACTGCGCTCGCGAATTGAAAGGATTGCGGGTGCCGGTTATTCCTGCTGACTGCACACATGCAGCTTATAAATGCTATGTGTTCGTTCAGCCGCAATTGTTGAAGGCAGACTGGAGTCGCGACCGTATTCTCAACGAGATTGCGGCCCTCGGAGTACCTTGCTATTCAGGCTCATGTTCAGAGGTTTACCTTGAGAAGGCTTTCGACGGTACCCATTGGCGACCTGAGACCAGGCTGCCTGCCGCACAGGAGTTGGGTGAAACCAGTATGATGTTTTTGGTGCATCCTACCCTCGCTCAGTCTGAAATTGATAAGACCTGCGAGGCGCTGAGAACGGTGATGCAGTTAGCGACTAAAGACTGAGGCACTGCGCTGGCTGCTGTGGAGGCTCTTCAATATCGAATTGTCGATGCCTCCCTCCGCAACATCTTAAGTTATAAGCTCATTTTTTACCCTCGTACTTGACTTCACGATCTATAGGAAAGTTGGCTTTAAAGGAACTTAAGGTGAGAGGTTTTCGTTCCGTTGCAAGCAATCCCGGAAGAGTCGCGAGGCTCTTCTGCTCAATCCGGATTGAGTGGCTAAATGCCATATCAGACAAGCTCACTTGTGAGCTAGCCGTTCTCGTCTGTAGAAAGGCGCGCGTGGGCTTAGGGTGTGGCCGGGTATTTTGCTTAGAGACCGGCATTTCGCTTCGCCGGTGAGGCTTCTGTCATGAGATCCTGGAAAACCCCTCGCTCTACCTCAAGCCCTGCGGAAGTGCTTCAAGCTGTAGCCTGACACCGAACCGTTTCGTATGTAGAATTCCCCTACGCCTATTGAGTTTGCAGCGGCCGAGCGTCTCGTTTCGTCTCTCGAATGCCTGTATGGAATTGAAAGGATTTAATATGAAAATTTACGCAATCGTTGGTGCCGGCGGCTTCGGGCGCGAGGTTGTGCCTCTGGCAAGGGAAATGCTTCGTCAGTCCGATGTAGATGATTTCAGTTTGATTTTCGTCGATGACAATCATGCCGGCAAGACAATCAACGAAATCGCTGTAGTAGCAACGGCCGAATTTCTCGAAATGACGGGCGAAAAGTTTTTCAATATCACGATCGCAAACAGCAAAGTAAGGCAGGAAATCGCGGAGCGTCTTATCGCATCTGGCGTGAAACCTTTTTCAGTGGTCGCATTTAATGCTGTAAATTTGAGTCATAACACTATCGCGGACGGTGCTGTATTTTGTCCTTTCACTACCGTCACGGCGAACGCCAAGATCGGTAAGTTTTTCCATGCCAATATTTATTCCTACATTGCACATGATTGTGTGATTGGTGATTACGTTACGTTCGCTCCAAATGTTCAATGCAACGGCAGTGTCGTCATTGAGGATCATGCCTATATTGGAACCGGAGCCATGATCCGACAGGGCACTCCGGAAAGGCCTATCGTGATCGGTGAAGGGGCTGTTGTGGGGATGGGGTCTGTTGTTACCAAGAGCGTCGTGCCCTATACGACCGTGTTTGGCAATCCTGCCAAGCCTTTGAGCAAGCGTTCTAATTAAGGATTTTCTTGCTGTATGAACGAGATAAAAGTCGCAGTTATCGGCTCGGGTACGATGGGTAAAGGAATTGTCCAGATTCTCGCTCAGTCGGACTCGGTTACTTCATTGGTGTGGATTGGTCGATCTGAATCAGGCTGCGCTTCTGCCCTTGTCGATCTAAATTCCCAATGGGAAAGAATGACAGCCAAAAAGCGGCTCTCGCCAGGCAGTGCCGAAAGCTATTCTCAAAAAATTTCCATTGCTTTGTCTATGGAGGAGGTAGCGGGTTGTGATCTGGTTCTGGAAGCCGTTTCGGAGGATATGTCTGTCAAGCATGGTGTATTCCGAGAGATTGCAAAATATGCATCCCCTAGTTCGGTCATAGCAACGAATACCTCTTCGTTGTCGATCACCGAGTTGGCGAGCATTACGAAAAATCCGGAAAATGTAGTCGGCTTGCATTTCTTCAATCCCGCTCCAGTCATGAAGCTGGTTGAAGTGATTGTTGGCCTATCGACCTCAAGTCAAACAGCCGATTGGGCATGTAAATTCGCTCAGGTTCTAGGAAAGGAACCAGTATTGGTCAATGAGGCCCCAGGCTTCATTGTCAATAGAATGCTCATCCCCATGATTAATGAAGCCATTGGTATTTTGGCTGAAGGCGTGGCGAGTGCTGAGGAAATCGACAAAGCGATGAAGTTGGGAGCCAATCATCCAATTGGACCACTGGCGCTGGCAGATTTGATTGGCAATGATGTGAATCTTTCGATTATGGAAACATTGCACAACGAGACCGGGGATTCCAAATATCGAGCCCATCCGTTGCTGCGTAAAATGGTTAGAGCTAATCGGCTTGGAAGGAAAACCGGTATTGGTTTTTATGCCTACTAAGTATTAGATATACAATCGGTATTCAGTCGCTGTACTGATGGCGGGGTAGTTGGGAATATTTTATCGGCTGCTCTGTCTAAAAATTCTCCAGAAATTAGTTGATATAATTTAATTTCTGGAGAGTGTTTTTTCTGATAGGTGATAGTTTTATCTGCTGATAAAGGATATGGTTTTTTATAAGTTCGGATCTTTTTGGTTACTCAACTTTTTTCTTCCCAAGAAAACGCCAGGTGATGAATTTCTTCAACATTCTCATCTGTGCCATGAAATATTTTGGATCTTTCCAGATATTGATCGCAATGGATTTAAGCAGGTTCATGCTCAATATCATGAGAAAGTATAAATCGTGCAGTTTTCCTCGAATGTTTTTTTGCGGCAGCTTTGCTTTTACTGATTCGTTGATGTTGCACTCAATAACAATGTGTACTCGCGTCTGGTCGCTCTCGTTTCTTACTTCATGCAGATAAGAAGTGTCTAATGCCCATAGCTCATCGGGTGCCATGATCACGCGCTTTTTCGAAACATTGAAAAATATTTTGTCGTTAGTTATAACCGGAATATGAAATCGAACTCTCGCATTTGTCGAAGCACCCGTGAGATCCCGGTGGGCATGCAAAATAGCTCCTGGCGATAGATAGTAGAATACACATACGCCACTTTGATCTGCGCCTAGATAATCATAGATGTCGCGCATAAAGGAATGAACGTTGGGGTCCAGATCTATTTTATGCCACTGTATCCCAGCGTACTTTCCTTCCGCGTGAACGTTTGACTTGTTGATCTCTAACTCTTGAGCGATTTTCTTTATTTCTGACAATCGTTCTTCGCCGAAGAAGTTTTTCGCTAATAGGTAGCTTCCGGAGTTCATGCTCTTTCCTTTGCGCTCTCTACGGGTCGAAAATGGTTACCAGCAGAGGTATTCTGGTTGATTTTTTACCGCTGGGAGCAGGTAAATGGTTCTGTCATGGGGCTCGGAGCAAAGCCTGCCAGGGACACGTAGCACAAGGCTACTGTGTTATCACATTAAAGCAAGTGACGGCGGTCAGGATTTGCGAGATTTTCAATGCTCCACTAAAGCCTCCGTAACCGTTTTTTTAAATATGAAGCTGCTCGGTTCGTGTAGCGGCCGTTTGGTGGCTCGCTCTGATGACAGGCTCGCGAACTGGCTCGCGAAGGGCTGCGACTTTATCCTTGGACTGCGGTCAATTGGTTCATACCCTTCGAGAGCACCGTTCTAACAATTGCAACGTTAATCTCCCCGAGAGAAGTGTGATGAGACGTGTATGATTGCTGCATTGCAATTCAACCCTTGCCTTTCACTAGCGGAAGCGTTTGTTCGATGGCTCTATGGTTGTCATTACTGGTGGTAGCAGCAATCTCATTAGCGCTCACGGGCACGATGCGCCGGTTCGCGCTGGCACGTAGCCTGATCGACATGCCAAATTTTCGAAGCTCTCATGTGATTCCCACTCCAAGAGGAGGCGGGGTGGCAATTGTATTGAGTTTCTTGGGTGTGCTGCCTTTGTTTGGGGCTGCGGGCTTGGTAAGCCGCACGTTGATCATATCGATGCTGGGCGCAGGCTCAATAGTCGCGCTCCTCGGTTTGCTGGATGACAGAGGACATATTCCAGTTCGTTGGCGACTGCTTGGGCATTTCATCGCGGCAGTATGGGTGTTGGTATGGTTTGATGGTTTGCCTCCAATCAATACGTTCGGTGTGCTGTTGGATTTTGGTTGGCTAGGCCATTTTCTCGCGCTTTTTTATCTGGTCTGGATGCTGAATCTGTATAATTTCATGGATGGCATTGATGGTATCGCCAGCGTTGAGGCGATCACCGTCTGTCTGGCTGCGGGCCTTATTTTTTGGCAAAGCGGGTATCAAGATCTCATCTGGGCACCGATATTGCTCTCAATGTCTGTAATGGGCTTTCTGTACTGGAACTTCCCACCCGCGCGGATTTTCATGGGGGATGCGGGCAGTGGCTTCCTGGGGATGATGCTAGGTGTTTTTTCGATTCAGGGCGCTTGGCGGGACACGAGCATTTTGTGGATGTGGGTTATTCTTCTGGGTGTTTTTGTTGTGGATTCTACCCTGACGTTGATAATTCGTTTTCTGCGAGGAGCCAAGGTCTATGAAGCTCATCGTAGCCATGCATACCAGGTAGCGTCCCGGCGTTTTGGAAAGCACTCTGCAGTTACTCTTGCGGTGCTGGCAATCAACTGTTTTTGGTTGTTTCCGATCGCCTTTTGTGTGGTGAAATTCGGTTTGGACGGGTTAGCCGCTGTTGTGCTGGCTTATGCTCCATTAGTGGCGCTTGCTCTGAAGCTCAAGGCAGGCAGCATGGAAGCTGATTAGCAGGGCCGATCCTGTTGAATTGCTTTGTTTTTGTTTTGTATAAGGTAGTAATGGATTATGGATAATATAAAAATTCACTTGCTAAAACTTCCGCGACGACGCAAGCGTATTTTGCAAGTTGTTGCAGATGTTTTGCTGGTTTGGCTGGCGCTTTGGATGTCTTTTGTTGTCCGATTGGGACTTGATGAAATGATTAATCCGGTGTCACAGCATTTTTGGCTGTTCATAGCTGCGCCTGCGCTATCTATTCCTCTCTTCGTGCGTTTTGGTATGTATCGTGCGGTAATGCGTTATTTCGGTAATGACGCACTTATCGCAATTATCAAGGCTGTAAGCCTATCCGCGTTGGTGCTGGGTTTAGTTGTTTATTGGTACAGTAATCATCAGCATGCAGTGCCGCGCTCGATCATTTTCAACTACTGGTGGTTGAGTCTGATCATGGTCGGTGGATTACGCTTGGCTATGCGCCAGTATTTTATGGGCGATTGGTTTACTACTACCCAGCACGTGCCGTTCGCGAATCGTGACGACGGTCTTCCTAAAGTAGCTGTATTTGGTGCCGGTTCTGCGGGAAATCAACTGGTTGCTGCGCTAAGGATGGGGCGAATCATGCGCCCTGTCGCTTTTATCGATGACGATGACAGCATCGCCAATCGAATCATCTCTGGGCTTCATGTATATAAACCGAAACATATCCAACAGATGATAGATGTCACGGGAGCCCAGGAAATTTTATTGGCCATACCTTCGGTTACTCGAGGTCGCCGGCGAGAAATTCTGGACTATCTCGAAGGTTTTCCTTTGCACGTCCGAAGCGTTCCCGGATTTATGGATCTGGCGAGTGGAAGAGTCAAGGTGGATGATATTCAGGAAGTGGATATAGCCGACCTGCTTGGACGTGACTCCGTTCCGGCTCAAGGGGAACTACTGGAACGTTGTATCAAGGGCCAATCTATTCTAGTAACTGGGGCGGGCGGATCTATAGGATCCGAATTGTGCCGGCAGATCCTGGCGCTGCAGCCTACGACCCTCCTGCTTTTCGAGCATAGTGAATTCAACCTTTATAGTATTCTTTCCGAACTTGAACGTCGTGTAGCGCGGGAGTCTTTACCCGTTCGCCTTCTACCGATACTGGGATCAGTACGTAATCCCGAAAGATTGCTGGATGTGATGAAAACCTGGCATGTCGATACTGTTTATCACGCGGCTGCCTATAAACACGTACCGATGGTCGAGCATAATATCGCCGAAGGCGTATTGAATAATGTCATAGGTACTTTAAATACTGCCCAGGCAGCGCTGCAGGCAGGTGTAGCGAATTTTGTATTGATCTCGACGGATAAAGCGGTACGCCCAACCAATGTAATGGGCAGTACCAAGCGTCTTGCTGAATTGACGCTTCAAGCGCTTAGTAGAGAACTCGCTCCTGTTTTGTTTGGCGACACTACCAATGTTTCTCGCGTCAATAAAACGCGCTTTACCATGGTGCGCTTTGGTAATGTTCTTGGTTCCTCCGGATCAGTCATCCCACTGTTTCATAGTCAGATCAAATCAGGCGGCCCTTTGACCGTCACCCATCCAAAAATCACACGCTATTTCATGACAATTCCAGAAGCTGCGCTGCTGGTCATCCAAGCGGGTTCCATGGGGCAGGGTGGAGATGTATTCGTTCTGGATATGGGAGAGCCGGTAAAGATTGTCGAACTTGCCGAAAAAATGATTCATTTGTCTGGCTTGAGCGTGCGTTCGGAGAAAAACCCTCACGGCGACATATCCATCGAGTTTTCCGGATTACGTCCAGGTGAGAAACTCTATGAAGAATTGTTGATCGGCGACAACGTCGCCGCCACCCAGCATCCGATGATCATGACCGCCAACGAAGATCATTTGCCTTGGGATGTTCTCAAGTCAAAGCTGACCGAGTTGCTTTGGGCGGTTGAAAACGACGACTACACGCGTGTGCGCCAGCTTCTGCGCGACACGGTAAGCGGCTACACCCCCGACGGCGAAATCGTCGACTGGATCTATCAGCAACGCCGTCTCGAACCCTGATTGTTTCACATCCTGTAATAGACACATTTTTGACACCCGCCAACCATCGCCTAAGTTTGGAGAGCAGCTTCGGAAAAGCTGCTTTCTCAAACGATGATGGAGCGTCATTTATGCGTAACGGTTTTTTCTACTCTCTGGTTTTTGCTTTGCTCACCAGTGCTTCAATCGCTGTGGTGGCGGCACCCGCCGTTGTCCCGAACACGGACGGCACAACAATGGTGAGCGACACTGTGACGACGTCTTCCAGTGAAAAGGTCGATCTCAACGGTGCGGATGCGATGACTCTGCAAAAACAGTTGTTCGGGGTAGGCGAGGCGAAAGCCAAAGCCATTGTTGCGTATCGTGATGTTAATGGGCCATTCGCCTCGGTGGATGAGCTGCTGGAAGTGAAGGGCATCGGCAAGGCGATCCTCGATCGCAACCGCGACAAGCTGGAAGTGAACTAAGCTGATAATTCAACGCCAAGGGGCCGGTCATTGACCGGCCTTTCTGTTTTCTGATGTCAGAGATTCGCCAAAGGGAGCTGCGTTGCGTTTGTCGGTGAGCTGAAAATTATGGGTATCATATTGCTGTGAGATTATGCCTATAATAATTTACGCCGCCTTCATGCAAACAACGCTGAGGGCCAATCCCAAAGTATTTCAGGAGCGCTCTCATGAGTTCAGTCCAGTCTCAAGGTACGGCCGTCGTCACTGGGGCGTCATCAGGTATCGGTGCCATCTACGCGCAGCGACTGGCAGCGCGAGGTTTTGATTTGCTGCTGGTAGCCCGTGATCAACAGCGTCTGGAAAGCGCTGCGAACCAGTTGCGAGAGGCCCATGGTGTAAAGGTCGAAGTGCTCAAAGCAGACCTGACACAAAAGGACGATGTCCTCAAACTCCAGCAACGCCTGCGCAGTGATTCAAGCATCACCCTGCTGGTGAATAACGCAGGGGTCGCAGCCGATGGTTTGCTGGCCAATTCCGACGCCGAGCAACTGGAGCGTCTGATCCAGTTGAACGTCACCGCCGTGACGTTGCTGGCCTCGGCAGCCGCCGCCAGTTTCGCCAAGGCCGGACGCGGCACGATCATCAACATCGCCTCGGTAGTGGCGCTGTTTCCGGAGCGCTTCAATGCGACCTACAGCGCGAGTAAAGCCTACGTGTTGAGCCTGACTCAATCGCTCAACGCCGAGCTGGAAGATACAGGCGTGAAGGTGCAAGCGGTGTTGCCCGGCGTTACCCGCACTGAAATCTGGGAGCGTTCCGGCATCGACGCCAGCGGCATTCCGGCGGAGATGGTGATGGAGGCTGGCGAGATGGTCGATGCGGCGCTGGTCGGTCTGGATCAGGGCGAGTTGATTACCATCCCGTCGCTACCGGACGAGGGGGAATGGCAGGAATTTGTGCGTGCGCGGCATGTCATGGCGCCGAATCTGTCGCGCAGCTCCGCGGCCCAACGCTACAAGAATTGATCAGAGGTAACTGTGGTATGAGTGAACGTCGAATTGTTGTCACCGGTATGGGCCTGGTTTCTCCCTTGGGGAGTGATCTCGAGATTGTCTGGCAGCGCTTGCTCGCCGGGCGCTCGGGCTTGCGTAATTTGCCTGACGCGGTGAGTGCAGATCTGCCGACCCGGGTCGCCGGGATGGTGCCAACGGCGGCAGAGGACGTCGAGGCCGGTTTCGATCCGGATCTTGCCACGCCGCCCAAAGAGCAGAAGAAGATGGACCGCTTCATCATGTTCGCCATGGAAGCGGCGCGCCAAGCGTTGGCGCAAGCCGGATGGCAGCCGTCCGAGGCCAAGGATCAGGAACGCACTGCGACCATCATCGGCTCCGGTGTTGGCGGGTTCGGTGCAATAGCCGACGCCGTACGCACCACCGACAGTCGTGGCCCGCGTCGTCTGTCGCCGTTCACCATCCCATCGTTTCTCGTCAATCTGGCGGCTGGACATGTGTCGATCCAGCACGCTTTGAAAGGCCCGCTCGGCGCACCTGTGACTGCGTGTGCTGCCGGGGTCCAGGCGATTGGCGATGCTGCGCGGATGATTCGTGCCGGTGAAGCGGATATCGCGGTTTGCGGCGGGGCGGAAGCCTGTATCGATCGGGTCAGCCTGGCCGGTTTTGCCGCGGCGCGAGCGTTGTCCAGTGGTTACAACGACACCCCCGAGCGCGCTTCGCGCCCGTTCGACAGCGGTCGCGATGGTTTCGTGATGGGCGAGGGCGCCGGTCTGCTGGTGATCGAATCGCTGGAGCATGCGCTTGCACGTGGCGCGCAGCCTTTGGCTGAGCTGGTCGGTTACGGCACCACTGCCGATGCCTATCACCTCACCGCCGGGCCGGAGGACGGCAGCGGTGCACGACGCGCGATGCAGTTGGCGCTCGCTCAGGCGGGCGTCGCGCCGGAGCAGGTGCAGCATCTCAATGCGCATGCGACCTCGACGCCGGTTGGCGATCTTGGTGAATTGGCTGCGATCAAGGCGCTGTTCGGTACGGAAAATAAAATTGCCGTGACTTCGACCAAATCCGCCACCGGGCATTTGCTCGGCGCTGCTGGGGGGCTTGAGGCGATCTTCACCTTGTTGGCCATCCGCGATCAGGTAGTCCCGCCGACGCTCAACTTCGACAATCCGGATCCGGCGAGTACGGGTGTAGATATCGTTCACGGTCAGGCGCGGTCGATGCCGATCGAGTATGCCCTGTCCAACGGTTTCGGTTTTGGCGGGGTGAATGCCAGTGTGCTGTTCAAGCGCTGGCAGGCTTAGTCCTGCGATTGCTTGAGGTGATCGCGATTGACGTCGAGGATGCGCTGGGCAAGCTCGGCGTCAGCGACACTGCGCGACAGCAAGAGTGCGCCGACCAGCGTCGACATGATGACGATGGCCCGGTCGGCGCTGTTGTCGCCCTCAAGGGTGCCTTCGATTTGATTCAGTCGGGCATTGAGTACCGCATCACTGGTAGGGCTGGGCTGGCCGCGCAGACCCAGCTCTGAGGAAATGGTCAGCAGCGGGCAGCCTTCGTGCGGGGAGGTCTGATGCCATTCGGACAGGTAGGTGTCGATAAACGCCTGCAGCGGGTGTTCCTGGGCAAAGATCTCGGCGCACAGACCATCGACTTGATCGCTCGCCTCCTGCAAGGCTTTTTCGACCAGTTCGTCCTTGGATTTGAAGTGCGAGTAAAAGCCGCCGTGGGTCAGCCCCAGCGCTTTCATCAGCGGTTGCAGACCGGTGGCACCGATGCCGTCCTTGCGAAAGCGTGCCGAGGCTTCCTTGATGATGCGCTGATGAGTCTGGGCTTTATGGTTCTGCGAGTAACGCATGTGGAGCTCTCCGCAACAAGGCCCCCATCTTAACCAAGGAAAATTAAATGGTGACTGTACTTCTACTTCTAAAAAGTCGGCGGATAAGTCCAAAGCCATAAAAAACAAACCCCGCCTGATCCGGCGGGGTTTTTCGTTCAGCGATCCTGTGCGTCCTTGATGTCCGCTTCGGCGTTGCGCTGTGCAACGCGTTTGCGTTCTTCGTCGGTCAGTTCAACCTTGTTGGCGGTGTCGCGCAACATCATCAGTCCGCCAACGATCGAGCCGATTGCAACGACCAGAATCAACCAGGCATACCAGGGCATAACGGCTCTCCTTAATGGCAGCTCGGCGGGCGAGGGTTTCGCCAGCGACGCTGCATACCACTTTGAGCGAAGTGAGTTCGCAGTGGTTCCATTCTAGGCCGGTTATGCCCGGTGTACCCGAAATCCCTGTAGGAGCTGCCGAAGGCTGCGATCTTTTGATCTTGTTTTTGATAAAGCAAAGTCAAAAGATCGCAGCCTTCGGCAGCTCCTACATGAGGGGTTTACCGGCCGGTGAGCATCGCATCGGCCGGGGCGTCAGCGCGCAACTGCCCGGTGAGCAGGAAGTAACCGAAGCCGACTGCCATGAAGCCGAGGAAAATCAGCCCGATCAGTGTGTTGAACCAAGCCATGGCAATCAGGCAAACCACCGCCAGCACCAGCGCGATCAACGGAATCAGCGGATAGCATGGCGCACGGAAAGTCCGCTCAAGATTGGGTTCGGATTTACGCAATTTGAACAGGCTGAGCATGCTCATGATGTACATCACGATCGCACCGAACACGGCCATGGTGATCATCGCCGCGGTAAGGGTCATCCCACCGAGATTGATCAGACCGTCGCTGTAGATTGCGGCGATGCCAATGATGCCGCCGGCAATGATCGCCCGGTGTGGGGTCTGGAAGCGCGAGAGTTTCGCCAGCGACGCCGGCAGGTAACCGGCGCGGGCGAGGGCGAAGAACTGCCGCGAGTAGCCGAGGATGATCCCGTGGAAGCTCGCCACCAGACCGAACAGACCGATCCAGACCAGCATGTGCAGCCAGCCGGAGTTATCGCCGACCACGGTTTTCATCGCCTGCGGCAGCGGGTCGTTGATGTTCGCCAAGGTGCGCCAGTCGCCGACGCCACCGGCAAAGAACATCACGCCCATCGCCAGCAACACCAGGGTCAGGATGCCGCTGATGTAGGCCTTGGGGATCGTGCGCTTCGGATCCTTGGCTTCTTCGGCGGCCATGGCCGCACCTTCGATGGCCAGAAAAAACCAGATAGCGAAAGGAATTGCGGCGAACATCCCGGCAATCGCTGGTGCGCCAAAAATGTCCGAACCGGCCCAGCCATTGAGCGCAAAGTTGCTGAAGCTGAAGGCCGGAGCGACCACGCCCATGAACACCAGCAATTCGGCGACAGCGAGCACGCAGACGATCAACTCGAAGGTTGCCGCCAGTTTCACCCCGAGGATGTTCAACCCCATGAAGACGATGTAGGCGCCGACTGCCGCGTGTTTCGGGTCAAGCGCCGGAAATTGCACGTTCAGGTAGGCGCCGATCGCCAGCGCAATCGCCGGTGGTGCGAAAACAAATTCAATCAACGTCGCCAGTCCGGCGATCAGCCCGCCTTTTTCTCCGAAGGCCCGGCGACTATAGGCAAACGGCCCGCCCGCATGCGGAATCGCCGTGGTCAGTTCGGTGAAGCTGAAGATGAAGCAGGTGTACATGGTCGCGACCATGAACGAGGTCACCAGAAAACCCAGCGTGCCAGCCACGCCCCAGCCGTAACTCCAGCCGAAGTACTCGCCGGAAATCACCAGCCCGACGGCGATGCCCCACAGGTGCAAGGTGCCGAGTGTGGGTTTGAGTTGTGTGTTCATGCGCTTGCTCCCGGAACGGTTTGGAAAGCTCGGGGGAGGGCGTGTGCAGTGGGCGTGCCATTGCCGTGAGTCAGGTCGTAATGCGATGAAAGCTGTCGTATCGGGGATGTTCGCGGTTGGATGAGCATTTTTTGTGCGCCAGTTGGGTGCGATGTTGTCGGTTATGCCGTCTTCGCGAGCAAGCCCGCTCCCACATTGGATCTGTGGCGTTCACAAATCCCCTGTGGGAGCGGGCTTGCTCGCGAAGGGGCCCGCCAACACGACGCAAAACCCTGCTGTAACGAACGCATAAACCCACCTTTTACGCTTTCTTTATGCGCCGCCGCACCCCTCGGTCTCGTTCCTTTACAGCCTCCTTTCCGACAATGCCTCCACACGCGGCAATACGCCGTAATACGGAGATCTTCCATGAGCGTTCTGGACGGGGTGTCCCTGCTGTTGGCAGCCGGGCTGTTCATTTATCTGTTGGTTGCGCTGTTGCGCGCGGACCGGAACTAGGAGCGGCTATGCACAGTTATGACTATTGGCTGATCTTCGCGTTTTTTGCGGTGGTCTTGCTGCCGGCGCCGTTCCTCGGGCGCTTTTACTACAAGGTTATGGAAGGTCAGCGCACTTGGCTGACGCCGATTCTCGGCCCGGTCGAGCGCGGTTGCTATCGGATTTCCGGGGTTGATCCGCAGGCCGAGCAGAGCTGGCAGAAATACACGCTGGCCTTGCTGGCGTTCAACCTTGCCGGTTTCCTGCTGCTGTTCGCGATCCTGTTGTTTCAGGATCACCTGCCGCTGAACCCGCAAAACCTGCCGGGCCAGGAATGGACACAGGCGTTCAACACCGCGGTCAGCTTCATGACCAACACCAACTGGCAGTCCTACAGCGGTGAAGCGACCCTCAGCTATCTGAGCCAGATGGTCGGCCTCACTGTGCAGAACTTCGTCAGTGCCGCCACCGGTCTCGCGGTGCTCGTTGCGTTGTGCCGTGGCATCGGTCGCAAGTCGGCCAAGACCCTGGGCAACTTCTGGGTCGATATGACCCGCGCCACCCTCTACGGCCTGCTGCCGCTGTGCCTGCTGCTGGCGCTGTACCTGGTGTGGCAGGGCGTACCGCAGACCTTCGCGCAATACGTCAATGCCGTAACCATGCAGGGCGTCGATCAAGTGATCCCGCTCGGCCCGGCCGCCAGCCAGATTGCGATCAAGCAACTGGGTACCAACGGCGGTGGCTTCTTCGGTGTGAACTCGGCGCATCCGTTCGAGAACCCGACCGCGTGGAGCAACCTGTTCGAAGTCACTTCGATCATCCTGATCCCGGTGGCGCTGGTGTTCACCTTCGGTCATTACGTGAAAGACCTGCGTCAGAGCCGCGCGATCATCGCCTGCATGCTCGCACTGTTCCTGATCGGCGGCGCGACTTCGCTGTGGGCCGAATATCAGCCGAACCCGACCCTGAACAACGCCGCTGTCGAGCAGACCGCGCCGCTGGAAGGCAAGGAAGCGCGCTTCGGCACCACCGCCACTGTGCTGTGGTCGGTGACCACCACCGCCGCGTCGAACGGTTCGGTCAACGGCATGCACGACAGCCTCAACCCGCTTAGCGGCATGGTAGCGCTGGTCAACATGATGGTCGGCGAAGTGATCTTCGGCGGCGTCGGTGCCGGGCTCTACGGCATGTTGCTCAACGTGTTGATCGCGGTGTTCCTCGCCGGTCTGATGATTGGCCGCACCCCGGAATACCTCGGCAAGAAACTGCAGGCGCGGGAAGTGCAATTGCTGGTCGTGACTCTGCTGGTCATGCCGATCGGCGTGCTGGTGCTTGGTGCGATTGCCGCCACTCTGCCTGGCCCGGCGGCGACCATCAGCAACCCCGGCCCGCACGGTTTCAGCCAGTTGCTGTACGCCTACACCTCGGCCAGCGCCAACAACGGCTCGGCTTTCGGTGGCCTGAGCGCCAACACGCCGTTCCACAACCTGATGCTCGGTCTGGGCATGTTGATCGGTCGCTTCGGCTACATCCTGCCGGTACTGGCCCTGGCCGGTAGCCTGGCAATGAAGAAAACCGCACCGATCGGCCAGAACAGCTTCCCGACCCACGGCCCGCTGTTCGTGACCCTGCTGACCGTGACCATTTTGCTGGTGGGCGGCCTGACCTTCCTGCCGACTCTGGCGCTCGGTCCGATTGCTGAACACCTGAGCTTGGGCTTCTAAGGAATCCATCATGAATATGCATGTTCCTGCAAAACCTGCGGTGCCGACCCAGTCGGCAGATGCACCGAAAACCGCGATCTCGGCCCTGTGGCGTCCGGCGCTGGTGCAAGCCTTCGTCAAGCTTGACCCGCGTCAACTGGTGCGTTCGCCCGTGATGCTGGTGGTCGAACTGACGGCGATCTTCACCACCGTGCTGTGCTTCATCCCGGACAACGTCGTGCCGACTTTCGTCGCCGCGCAGATTGCTCTGTGGCTGTGGTTCACCGTGTTGTTCGCCAACTTCGCCGAAGCCTTGGCCGAAGGTCGCGGCAAGGCTCGCGCCGACAGCCTCAAGGCCGGTAGCGAAGGCCTCAGCGCGCGGCGCAAACTGGCCAACGGCAGCTTTCAGGTGGTGCCTGCCGCCAGTCTGCGCAAAGGTGACGTGGTGCGCGTCGAAGCGGGGGAGATGATCCCCGGTGACGGCGAAGTCATCGAAGGTATCGCCGCGGTCAACGAAGCGGCGATCACCGGTGAATCGGCGCCGGTGATTCGCGAGTCCGGCGGCGATCGCTCGGCGGTCACCGGCAACACGCGCCTGGTGTCCGACTGGCTGCTGGTGAAGATCACCGCCAACCCGGGTGAATCGACCCTCGACCGCATGATCGCGTTGGTCGAAGGCGCCAAACGCCAGAAGACCCCGAACGAAGTCGCGCTGGATATCCTGCTGATCGGCCTGACCCTGATCTTCCTGCTGGTGGTGGTGACCCTGCAGCCGTTCGCCCATTTCGCCAACGGCAGCCTGCCGCTGGTGTTCCTGGTGGCGCTGCTGGTCACGCTGATTCCGACCACCATTGGTGGCCTGTTGTCAGCCATCGGTATTGCCGGGATGGATCGTCTGGTACGGCTGAACGTGATCGCCAAATCCGGGCGCGCTGTGGAAGCGGCCGGTGACGTGCACGTGCTGCTGCTGGACAAGACCGGCACCATCACCTTCGGTAACCGTCGTTGCAGCGCGGTGTATGCCGCGCCGGGCGTGAGTGGTCGCGAGTTGGCCGAAGGCGCGTTGTTTGCCTCGCTGGCGGACGAAACCGCCGAAGGCAAATCCATCGTCGAGTACCTGCGCGGTCTGCACCCGCAAACCGAGCCGGCACTGGATACGTTGACGGCCGTACCGTTCAGCGCGGAAACCCGCTTGTCCGGTGTCGACTATCAAGGCCGCGTTTATCGCAAAGGCGCCGTCGATTCGCTGCTGTCTTTCCTCGGTCAACAGCGCTCTGATCTGGCCCCGGCACTGTCCCGGGAAATCGACAAGATCGCGCAGAGCGGCGGCACGCCGTTGCTGGTCTGCGCCGACGGCAAGCTGCTCGGTGCGATCCATCTCAAGGACGTGGTCAAGCCAGGCATTCGCGAGCGTTTTGCCGAGCTGCGCAAACTGGGGATTCGCACGGTGATGGTCACCGGCGACAACCCGTTGACCGCTGCGGCCATCGCGGCAGAAGCGGGCGTCGATGACGTGCTCGCCGAAGCCACCCCGGAGAAAAAACTGGCGCGCATCCGCCTCGAGCAGAACGACGGTCGTCTGGTCGCCATGTGCGGCGACGGCGCCAACGACGCCCCGGCGCTGGCCCAGGCTGACGTCGGCATGGCGATGAACGACGGCACGCAAGCCGCACGCGAAGCAGCCAACATGGTCGACCTCGACAGCGACCCGACCAAGCTGCTGGATGTGGTGCAGATCGGCAAGGAATTGCTGGTGACCCGTGGCGCGCTGACAACCTTTTCCATCGCCAACGACGTCGCCAAATACTTCGCGATTCTGCCGGCATTGTTCGCCGCGATTTATCCGCAACTGGGCGTGCTGAACATCATGCAGCTGACCAGTCCGCAGAGCGCGATCCTCTCGGCGATCGTCTTCAACGCCTTGATCATCGTGGTGCTGATTCCACTGGCACTGCGTGGCGTGCGCGTACAGGCAGCGAGCGCCGCGGCACTGCTGCGCCGCAACCTGCTGATCTACGGACTGGGCGGGATTCTGGTGCCGTTCGTGGGGATCAAGGCGATCGACATGCTGCTCACGGCTTTGCATTTGGTGTGATCCATTCGCGAGCAGGCTCGCTCCCACATTTGCAATGCGACCTCCTGTGGGAGCCAGCCTGCTGGCGATGAAGTCGACTCGGTCAACCTGAATTAACGCGGTATCCGCTTTCTGAATTCGAGGATTTTGCAATGTCCACAATGATACGTCCGGCCCTGAGCCTGGTGGTGCTGATGACCCTGATCACCGGCGTGGCCTATCCACTGGTGGTGACCGGCGTTGCGCAGGTCGCTTTCCCTGAGCAGGCCAACGGCAGCCTGGTGCACGATGCCGACGGCAAGGTGCGCGGCTCGTCGCTGATCGCCCAGGATTTTGTCGGTGATGCGTGGTTCCATCCGCGTCCTTCGGCGGGCGCGTTTGCTACCGTATCGAGCAGCGCCAGCAACCTCGCGCCGAGCAATCCGGCGCTGGCCACTCGGGTAATCGACGACGCCAACAAGTTGCAGGTGCCAGGCCAGGGGCCTGTGCCCCTGGCGTTACTGACCACCTCCGGCAGTGGCCTCGATCCGCACTTGCCTCCGGCGGCAATTGCCTATCAACTGGCGCGTGTCGCGCAAGCGCGCAACCTGCCGGTGGCGACCTTGCAGCAACTGCTCGATGCGCACATCGAACAGCCGCTGGTGGGCCCGCCGGTGGTGAATGTGCTGGAGCTGAACATGGCGCTGGAAAAGCTGTAATTCTGCGGCGCTGCCATTCGCGAGCAAGCTCGCTCCCACAAGAGCAACACTGAACCTGTGGGAGCGAGCTTGCTCGCGAAGAGGCCATAACTGGCAACGCATAAACATCTGACTGAAGAGATCAAGCATGAGCGACTCCGGCCGCGCCGACGCGCTGTTAGCAGACCTGCCCCGCGACGGCCGTGGCCGGCTGAAGATTTTCCTCGGTGCCGCCCCCGGGGTCGGCAAGACCTACGCCATGCTCCAGGCCGCGCACACGCAATTGCGCCAGGGCGTGAAAATCATCGCCGGCGTCGTCGAAACCCATGGCCGCGCGGAGACTGAAGCGCTGCTCGGCGGTTTGCCGCAGCAGCCGCTGGTGCGCTCGGAATACCGTGGCGTGATGCTCGAAGAAATGGACCTCGACGGCCTGCTCGCAGCCCAACCCAAGCTGGTGCTGGTTGATGAGCTGGCGCACACCAACGCCCCCGGCAGTCGTCACGCCAAGCGCTGGCAGGATATTCAGGAACTGCTTGCCGCCGGCATTGATGTCTACACCACGGTCAACGTCCAGCACCTGGAAAGCCTCAACGATCAGGTGCGCGGCATCACCGGTGTGCAGGTGCGCGAAACCCTGCCGGACTGGGTGCTGCAGGAAGCCTACGAACTGCT
Source organism: Pseudomonas sp. GW823-FHT01D03 (assembly GCF_058798255.1). NCBI lineage: Bacteria > Pseudomonadati > Pseudomonadota > Gammaproteobacteria > Pseudomonadales > Pseudomonadaceae > Pseudomonas > Pseudomonas sp. GW823-FHT01D03. The sequence goes on along the minus strand of NZ_JBXAKK010000001.1, from coordinate 4,314,848 downwards.
GCTGATCGACCTGCCGCCGCGTGAATTGCTGGAGCGTCTGCGTGAAGGCAAGGTCTACGTGCCGGAGCAGGCGCGGGCGGCAATCGATGCGTTTTTCACCCAGACCAACCTCACCGCGTTGCGCGAGCTGGCGATGCAAACGGCGGCGGCGCAGGTCGACAACGACCTCGCTCAAGGCTATCGCCAACTCGGTCAGGCGGCTCCGGCGGTGCGTGGGCGTTTGCTGGTCGGCGTCGATGGCGATGCGCATGCCGAACGCCTGGTGCGTCACGCCAGCCGGGTGGCCCAACGTCGGCATCTACCGTGGAGTCTGGTGCACGTCGACAATGGCACGGTGCGCGACGAGCAATCGCGCCTGCGCCTGCAAAATGCCCAGCAACTGGCCGAACGCCTCGGCGGCGAAGTGGTGTTGTTGCGCGCCGGCGAAGTGGCGAAAACCCTGATCCAGCATGCCGCCGAACGCCGTGCGAGTCTGCTGCTGGTCGGCCAGTCGCGGCCGAGTCTGCGGCGTCGCCTGTTCGGTGGTGGGCTCGCCGCGCGTTTGCTGCGCCAGGCCCACGGCCTGGAAATCAACGTACTCGATAACGATCATGAACACCCGCAACAGCGCCTGCGAACGACGCCGACGCTGGTCTGGTTTGACTATCTGTTGGCGCTGGTTGCCACGCTGCTGGCCAGTGCCCTGGCGTGGGCGGTATCGAGTATTTTGCCGCTGCCGAACATCTCGCTGGTGTTCCTCGCGGCGGTGCTGCTGGTGGCGGTGCGCAGCAGCCTGGGCCCGGCGCTGGCCTGCGCGGCGTTGTCGTTTCTGACCTACGACTTCCTGTTCATTCCGCCAAATTTTTCCTTCGCCATCCAGCGCGAAGAAGACGTTCTGACCTTGCTGTTCTTCCTGCTGATGGCGGCGCTCACTGGCAACCTCGCGGCGCGTCAGCGGCGGCAGTTGCAGGCATTGCGCGATACGCAAGAAGAGACCACGGAGCTGCTCGACCTGTCGCGCAAACTCACTGCCGCGACGGATCGTCAGGCGGTGATCAGCGCTGCGGCGCAGCACCTCAACGGCTGGAGCGATCTGCAATTGTGCCTGCTCAACCGCGACGGCCAGGGCGGCTGGAAAGTCGAGACCGGCGGGCCATTGGAGTTCAGCGAATCCGAACGCGCCGCTGCCGACTGGGCCTGGCAGCACGATCAGCCGGCCGGCATGGGCACCGGCACGTTGCCGTTCGGTCGCTGGTGGTGGTGGCCGCTGTCAGTGGAGGACGGGCCGCTGGCGCTGCTCGGGGTCTGCGCCAAAGAAGGCCAGACCTTGAGTGGCCAGCGTCGACGCTTGCTCACTGCGTTGAGTCAGCCACTGGCTCAGGCACTGGCCCGTGCGCAACTGGCGGACGATCTGGAAGCTGCGCGCCTGCACGGCGAAACCGAGCAATTGCGCAGCGCGTTGCTGGCCTCGGTGTCGCATGATTTACGCACACCGCTGACCGCCATGCGCGGCAGCATCGACAGCCTGCTGGCGCTCGGCGAAGCCATTCCGCTGGAGGATCGCCGCGAGTTGCTCGAAGGTACCCGCGACGAAGCCGAACGCCTCGACCGTTACATCCAGAATCTGCTGGACATGACCCGCCTCGGCCACGGTGCATTGAAGCTCGCGCGCGACTGGGTAGCGCCGGCGGACATCGTCGGCAGTTCGCTCAATCGCCTGCGTGCGGTGCTTGCGCCGTTGCAGGTCAGCACCGACGTGCCGTCCGAGTTGCCGCTGCTGTTCGTGCATGCGGCGCTGATCGAGCAGGCGCTGGTCAATGTGCTGGAAAACGCTGCACGTTTCTCGCCGCCACACGGACGTTTGCAATTGAGTGCCGGGGCGAATGACGAAGAGATTTTCTTCACGGTCAGCGACGAAGGCCCAGGGATTCCCGAGGACGAGCGAGCGAAGATTTTCGACATGTTCTACACCGCCGCGCGCGGTGATCGCGGCGGGCAGGGCACCGGTCTGGGGCTGGCGATCTGTCAGGGCATGGTCGGTGCGCATGGCGGGCGGATCAGCGTCGCCGAGGGCATCGACGGGCGTGGCACCAGCATCACCTTGCACCTGCCATTGCAGGCGCAACCGGGGATGGACAATGAAGCCTGAGCCCGGCTGCGCTACTCTCTTGCCAATCTTTTGTGTTGATGTGAATTCATGAGCCAGACCGCGACCATTTTGGTCATCGATGACGAACCGCAGATCCGCAAATTTCTGCGCATCAGCCTTGCCTCTCAAGGCTACAAAGTGCTGGAGGCCGGCACCGGTGCCGAGGGCCTCGCGCAGGCGGCGCTGAACAAGCCCGACCTGCTGGTGCTCGACCTCGGCCTGCCGGACATGGACGGTCAGCAGGTGCTGCGCGAGTTTCGCGAATGGGCCACCGCGCCGGTGCTGGTGCTGTCGGTGCGGGCCAGCGAAGGGCAGAAAGTCCAGGCGCTGGATGGCGGTGCCAACGACTACGTGACCAAGCCGTTCGGCATTCAGGAATTCCTCGCCCGGGTCCGCGCCTTGTTGCGCCAGGCGCCGGCCGGCGAGGCCCAGCAAGCGGCGCTGACGTTTGGCCCGTTGACCGTGGATCTGGCGTATCGGCGGGTGCTGCTCGACGGTGCCGAAGTGGCGCTGACCCGCAAGGAATACGCGGTGCTGGCGCAACTGGCGCGGCATCCGGGGCGGGTGATTACCCAGCAGCAATTGCTCAAGGACATCTGGGGGCCGACGCATACCGAGGACAGTCATTATCTGCGGATTGTCGTTGGGCATCTGCGCCAGAAGCTGGCGGATGATCCGACGCGGCCGCGGTTTATCGTGACTGAGGCGGGGGTTGGGTATCGGTTGTTGAGTGAGAACAGCCTGTAGGTTTTGGGTTGGTTGAGCTGACGCCTTCGCGAGCAAGCCCGCTCCCACAGTGGTTGGTGTGATACACAAATCTCAGTAGTACCCTTGAACCCTGTGGGAGCGGGCTTGCTCGCGAAGAGGCCCTGACAGCCAGCCGAGAACTTCAGGGCTCTCTACTCTGCTCACTCTCATACCGATCCAGCGTATCCCGCGCAATTTCCCGTCCCAGCGCGATCAGCTCCGGCGCCTTGTAGAACTCGAAAAACCGGCACACGCGCTTCGGCACGTTGATCAGAATGTCCGGCGGATAGCCGGCGATCTTGTACTGCGCCAGCGAGGTCTGCATCACCTCGAAACTCTGGTTGATCAGGTCCAGCAGCGACGCCGGCCCGACGTTGTCGATGATGAACGAACCGGTGGCGGATTTCGGTGCGCCTTCGCGCTCGGGAGCCGCTGCCGGTTGCTGACTTTCCGGCTCGCTGCCTTCCAGCCACGGGTTGATGTCTGCCGCCTCGGCGCGCAAGGCTTCCTGTTCGAGCAACAACAATTGTTCGGCCTGTTTGCGGCGGAACGGCATCTTCGAACCCAGCGAGCTGAGCAGGCTGTCGAAGCGCGAACGAAACGCTGGCGGACGCTGGATCACCGGCAATTTGTAGTGGCGCTGGTTGGTCGCGTTGAGGTTGACCGCGATGATCAGGTCGCAGTGGCTGGAGACCACCGGCACGATCGGCAACGGGTTGAGAATGCCGCCGTCCACCAGCATCCGGTTGCCCTGCATCACCGGGGTGAACAGACTGGGAATCGCCGCCGAGGCGCGCATTGCCTGATGCAGGCAGCCTTCCTGAAACCAGATCTCCTGCTGGTTGGTCAGGTCGGCAGCGACCGCGGTGTAGGGGATGCGCAGGTCTTCGATGTTGATCTCGCCGACGATCTTGCGGATCTGCCCGAAGACTTTTTCGCCGCGAATTGCACCGAGGCGAAAACTCACGTCTACCAGCCGCAGCACATCCAGATAGTCGAGGGTTTCGATCCAGGTGCGGTACTCGTCAAGTTTGCCCGCCGCATAGATCCCGCCGACCACCGCGCCCATCGAACAACCGGCAATGCAGGCAATGTCGTAACCGCGTCTTTCGATCTCCTCAATGACCCCGATATGGGCATAGCCCCGGGCGCCACCGGAGCCCAGCACCAGTGCGACACGCTTTTTCATCAAACTTCCTCCCGACAAGGCTCCACAATGCACCCTTCGGGGGGCGGGCGACAATCGGCAGGGTCGCTGGAGACGGCAGGGGCGTCGTTTTTTCGATACTCCGTGACCGCTCGGCGCTATGCTTTGGTCGCCGCAGATTCATGGGGCGCCAAGGCACTTTTCCCGCGCCGCAACGTCTTACCTGCACGACTGTTGACCTACTTTGAGGTGTGAGTGATGAAAGCCTGGATCTGTGTGCCGTTGATCGTGCTGGCATTGGCCGGTTGCGCGGGCAAGACTGCTTATCGGGACAGCTGTGGCAGTCAGCTGGATGCGGCGTGGCATGAACTGGACTTGGCCAAGGCCGAGGGTTTCGCCGGCACGGTCAGCTACTCCAAGGCGCTGTCGTTGCTGACGGCGGCCAAGACTCAGCAGCAATTCGAAGGCTTTGAAGGCTGCAGCAAAAAGGCCGAGAAAGCCCGCTTCTATATTCGCGAATCCCGCGCCGGCCGCTAAGCTGCTGACTTGACGCAAGGATGCGCCTGCCTTCTCACGGCAGACTCATCCTTCAAGCCATGTGAATCAGGAGCAAGCGATGTCTGCGTTGGTGGATCGGTTGGTGGCTCATGTCCTGAGCCTGGAAGTGCGACTGCTGGCCTGTCAGGCGCGCCTGACCGCGCGGACCGACCCCGAGGCGCTGCACGACTTGCGCACCACGGTACGGCGCTTGCGCAGCCTGTTGCGACCCTTGCGTGGTTTGCCGGGAGTGGAACAACTGGAGGGCGCGGCGTCGGCAGTCGGTCAATTGACCACACCGTGGCGTGATCGCGAGGTGTTGGCGGCGTATCTGCTCAAGCATGATCAACCGCAGGCGGCGCAGCGGCGCGTGGCGCAAATGGACGAAGCCTATCCAACATTGGCGGCGAGCACCGAAGTGGCTTCGCTGCTGATTATCCTCGATGCCTTCCCGCGATTCCTGCGTGCTTCCGAGCGCCAGGGCCTGCTCAAGGGCCTGGGCAAACGCATCGAAAAACGTCTGCACAAACAATGGAAGAAACTCGACGAGGCGCTGCACGATCCGGCCCACGACCGCCATCGTCTGCGCTTGCTGATCAAACGCGTGCGCTATGGCATCGAAGCCTATCCGGAACTCGATCGCCTGCCTGAGCCGGCGCTGGCGCGGTTGAAGTCGGCGCAGGGCGCGCTGGGTGATTGGCACGATTGCTGGCAGTGGCTGGCGCGGGCCGAACTGGAAAGCGATCTGCAACCCTGCGTCGCGACCTGGCAGGCGGGCCTGATCAAGGCTGAAGCCAAGGCGGATTGGGTGCTGGAAAAACTCAGCGCTGCCTGCTTCAAATCCTGAATCCACTCAGATCCCTGTGGGAGCGGGCTTGCTCGCGAAAGCGGTGTGTCAGTCACAGATGTGTCTACTGATACACCGCTTTCGCGAGCAAGCCCGCTCCCACATTCGAATATCTTCCTGACCTTAAGGCCTTTCTGTCAGTCCATTTGACCGGAATAGACGCTGCGGCGCTCTGCCATGCTGGTTAAGATCGCTGCATTCCTTTTTTCGCTTGCCGAGGTTGTCATGCGCTTTTCCGATCTGATCGAGGCGGTCCGTCGCCAGCCAGAAGTGACCATTCCCGCCGAGTGGGGTCAGGGGCGAGCCAGTTTTGGTGGCCTGGTGGCGGCGCTGCAATACGAGACCATGCGCGCGAAAGTGCCTGCTGATCGCCCGGTGCGTTCGTTGGCGATCACCTTTGTCGGCCCGGTCGAGCCGCAAGTGCCCGTGAGTTTTGAAGTCGACGTGTTGCGTGAAGGCAAGGCAGTCAGCCAGGTGCTGGGCCGGGCTGTGCAGAACGGTCAGGTAGTGACGATCGTGCAGGGCAGCTTTGGCGCTTCGCGGCCTTCGGAAGTGGCCGTTGCCGCCTATCCGGCAGCCGAAATGAAACACTGGGATGAATGCCAGGAGTTGCCCTACATCAAGGGCGTGACCCCCGAATTCATGCGGCATCTGGCGATGCGCTGGAGTGTCGGCGGCATGCCGTTCACCGGCAACACATCGCGGCAGATGGGCGGCTGGGTGCGCTTGCGTGGCGATGTGAAGGAAGAACCGGTCAATGAGGCACATCTGCTGGCGCTGGTGGATGCGTGGCCACCGGCCTTGTTGCCGTATCTGAAGAAACCGGCACCGGGCAGCACGCTGACCTGGACCATCGAATTCGTGCAACCGCTACGCGACCTGAGCACGCTGGACTGGTGCAAATACCTGGCAGACATCGAATACGCCGCAGACGGCTACGGCCATGTCGCCGCCAAGCTGTGGAGCGCGGAGGGGGAGTTGATCGCCATGAGTCGGCAGACTGTGACGATTTTTGCCTGAATCACTCAATGCCGACGGTGGCGCTCCCGCCAGGCGCGCCACCAGCCGCCACTGAGAAAGAACCGTGGAAAGGTCAGGAACTGCTCGACCAGCAAGCGTGACACGGCATCTTTGCGATCGCTGAACGGCTCGGAGGCTTGCGCCTCCAGGCTGTGGCCGTGGCGCTGCAAACCCAGCGCCGCGACAATCCCGATCACACCGATCGCCACACTCGCCAGACTCAGGCTGAACACGCCGGACACGATCAACAGAAATGCAACGATGAACAGCGGCACGGCAATCAGGTGCAACACCAGATTGGTCGGGTGCTGGTGATTGTTCGGGTACGCGCGCCATTGCCACGCGGGAAGATTGGGGTGACGTTTGCCCATGTTGACTACTCCTCGATCCATGTTGAACACATGGTTGAAGAATAGGCCGGGGCGGATAGGGCGGCGAATCAAGGTTGGCTATGGCGGTGATAGGTGCAATGGCTGGATTCGATGGTGTTGCAATTGACGCCATCGCGAGCAGGCTCACTCCTACAAAGGATCTGCTGCGCACACAAATCCCCTGTAGGAGTGAGCCTGCTCGCGATGAGTCCCTTAAAGTTTGAGTTGACCGATGGCCTTGCTCAATTCCCCGGCCAACGTCGCCAACTCATTGCTGGTGGTCGCTGAATCCACGGTCTGCTGCACGGTGTTTTCGGTCACATCACGAATGCTCACCACCGCCCGATTCATCTCTTCCGCGACCTGACTCTGCTGCTCGGCCGCCACCGCAATCTGCGTGTTGCTCTCGCGCATCTGCGCCACGGCGCCAGTGATTTCCGCCAGCGCCTCGCCAGCCTCCTGCGCCTGCTGCACGCAGTCGTCGGCCTTGTACGAACTCTCCTGCATGAAGTCCACCGCATCGCGGGTCCCGGCCTGCAGTGCCGAGACCATGGTGGTGATTTCATCGGTGGAGGTCTGCACACGCTTGGCGAGGTTGCGCACCTCATCAGCGACCACCGCAAAACCGCGGCCCATCTCGCCGGCACGCGCTGCTTCGATGGCGGCGTTGAGCGCCAGCAGGTTGGTCTGCTCGGCAATGCTGTGGATCACACTGACCACGCCGTTGATCTTCTGACTGTCCTCGGCCAGACGCTGGATCATCTCGGCGGTCTGCTGCACACCGCTGGAGAGCCCGGCAATCGACTGTTGCACGCGGCTGACCACTTGCTGGCCACTGCCGGCCAGACCATCGGCGGTCTGCGACAGGTCGCGGGTGGCGCCGGCGTGCTGGGCGATGTGATAAACCGTGGCGGTCATTTCATTAATCGCGGTGGCGGCCTGATCGGTCTCGCTCTGTTGACCGAGCATGCCGTGGCGCACTTCGTTCATGCTCGCCGCCAGACGTGCGGCGCCGACGTCGAGTTGCCGCGCGGTGTTGGCAACGGTGGTGACCACCCTCTGATAACCGGCCTGCATCGCGTTGAACGCATTGGCCATTTGCCCGACTTCGTCCTTGCAGGCCAGCGGCACACGGGCCGAGAGGTCACCGCTTTTCTCGACGTGCAGCATCACGTCCTTCAACGTGTTGAGCTGACTGAGCAGGAAGCGGATCAGCAACTGCGAAGCGCCGAGCATCGCCAGCATCAGGATGAACACCGCCACCGCGTAGTTGGCAAAGCGTTCACTGAACACTTGCGCCAGGCTCGGGCCATAGGTGATGACCGCGACTTGCTCGCCGTCGCCACGACTGAACACTTCGGCGCCCAGCAGCGGGTTGTTGCCGAACAGCGGCAGATGATTGATCTCGTTCCAGCCGTTGCTATCGCTGATCTCCAGCACCGGTTGATCGTTGAGGCGCGGTGCTTCTCCGCGTTTGAAGGTCAGCACCTGATCGGCCTTGGGCAGCGCCTGCCCGGTCGGCCAGGCCTTGAGCAATTGTGCCTGGGCTTGCGCGGCGGTTTTCGACGCGTGACTGCGGGCCTGCTGCTCAAGTTGCACGGCGTACAGCACCAGCAACAGGGTGGTGACGAAAGCGACCGCATTGACCGCCCAGAATTTGTATTTCAGCGAGATATTGCTAAGCCAGGCACCCATGGAGGTCTTCTCTGATAGCGGAAACAGTTTTGGCAAGGTGCCAGCATTGTGCCGCTATGCAGATCTGAAGATCTTGATACAGGTCAACAGGTTCTACGCTGAGCCCCTTTGTGGGAGCGGGCTTGCTCGCGAATGCGCTGTGTCATCCAAGCTCATTTCTGCCTGACACACTGCTTTTGCGAGCAAGCCCGCTCCCACAGGGGGATTCTGGCGTGTCAGGACAGGGCGGGGAGGTTGAAGAACGCGCGGGCGCATGCCGTTGTGTGCGTAGCCAGATCTTCCTCGGTCTCGCCGCGATGCAATGCCACTTCGCGCAGCACCTCGGTCAGATACGCGGGTTCATTACGGCCGTTTTTGGGTTTCGGTCGCAGGGTGCGAGGCAGCAGATAGGGCGCGTCGCTTTCGAGCATCAGCCGGCCGCGCTTGATCTCCTTGACCAGTGGATGCAGGTGTGTGCCCCGGCGCTCGTCGCAGATCCAGCCGGTGATGCCGATGTGCAGGTCCAGATCGAGGTAACTGAACAGGGCTTTTTGCTCGCCGGTAAAGCAGTGCACCACGGCGGCGGGCAGTTGATCGCGGAAGTCCCTGAGGATTTCCAGCAGACGCTGACTGGCATCACGTTCGTGCAGGAACACCGGCAACTGCAGTTCTACCGCCAGCGCCAGATGTTCTTCGAGGACTTTTTCCTGTTGCGGGCGTGGCGAGAAATCACGGTTGAAATCCAGCCCGCATTCGCCCACGGCGACCACGTTTGGCTCTTGCAGCAGGCTGCGTAAACGACGTGCGCTGTCAGCGTTCCAGTCACTGGCCGAATGCGGGTGAATACCAGCGGTGGCAAACAGCTGCTGGCCGCTTTCATCCAGTTGCCGGCACAGCTCCAGTGCCTGTTCGCTACCCTCGACGCTGGTGCCGGTCAGCACCAGTTGGCAGACCCCGGCCGCGTAGGCGCGGTCGAGTACGGCCTGATGTTTTTCGGCGAAACTGGGGTTGGTCAGGTTGACGCCGATATCGATGAGTTGCATGGTTCTACCTCGGGCCGAAGGCCGGAAAGCATACCAGAGCTGTAGATTTATAAGAAAAGCCAAGAACTACAACGAGTTATAGCTGTCTTTTGATGCCGCGACGCAGCCCGGGTTGGCAGAAAAGCCATCACTGTGCCAGTCTCTCGCACTTTGCCAGCGCTCCAGGCGCTCTGTTTTCGTCGGTGATTTCGACCGTTCAGCGGTGAAATCACCCCGTATTCTTTCCGGAGAGTGGATGCATCGTCCCTCGGTTTTGCTCCTGTTGTGCGCGTCGCTGCTGCTGCCGATAACGGCGGTTGCGCGCCTGCCCGGGCCACAGCAAGCGGTGCCGGCCGCCAAGGTTCGCGACCTGTCGGAGATTCGCAGCAGTCGCGTGTTGCGCGTGCTGGTCAACCAGAGCCGCAACAGCTCCGGTGAAGTCCAGGGTCAGGCCATCGGCGTCGAATACCATCGCCTGCGCGCCTTCGAGCAATACCTCAATGGCCACGCCCGCGATGGTCAGGAAATCACCCTCAAGATTATTCCCAAAGCCAAAGATCAACTGCTCGGTGCCTTGCAGCGCGGCGAAGGTGATCTGGTCGCGCCGGGCGAATTGCTTGAGCTGCAACCCGGCCGCGCGGTGGCCAGTAGCGAGCCGATCGCCAGCAACGTGCCGCTGGTGCTCGTCGGCATCAAGGGCGAGCGCCGTTACACCAAAGTAGAACAGCTTTCCGGCAAGACCCTGGCGTTGCCGACCGGCAGTGCGGCGGGGGAGGCGGTCAACCAGCTCAATCAGAAACTGGCGTTGCACAAACTGGCGCCGATCAAGATCGAATGGGTCGATCCGACGCTGGCGGTCGAGGACGTGCTGGAGATGGTGCAAGGCGGGATTTTCCACCTGACTATCGTTGAGCAACCGATCGCCGAGCGCTGGGGCAAGATCCTGCCCAAGCTGCGTTTCGACCGGCAATTGGTGATCAGCGAGCCGGGTGAGGAGTACTGGTTTGTACGCCGGGATGCCTCGATGCTGCGGGCGAGCATCGATCGCTTCCTGGTCGGCTACAAGAAACCGTCGAACGAGGATGCGGAGTTTCTGCGGATCTATCGACGGCTCTACAAAGTGCATTATCCGTTGGCCAAGGCTGACCGTCAGCGTCTGGAGAAACTGCGCCCGACCCTGCAAAAACACGCCGACGCGCAAAGCATGGACTGGCTGAATCTGGCGGCGCTGGCGTTCAAGGAATCGGCGCTGCAACCCAATGCGCGCAGCGGTAGCGGCCCGACCGGGCTGATGCAGATCACCCCGTCTGCGGCGCAGCGGGTCGGGGTGAACAACATTCAGAATCTCGATGCGAATGTGCAGGCCGGGGCCAAGTACCTGGCGATGATCCGACGCAAGTTTTTCAACAGTCCGAAACTCAATGAGCGCGAGCGCATGGCGTTCACCCTGGCGGCCTACAACATCGGCCCGGAGCGTGTGCAGGGCATGCGCGCCGAGGCACGGCGGCGCGGGCTGAATCCGAACCAGTGGTTCTTTCAGGTCGAGCGCATCGCCATGGAGCAGGTGGGCATGGGGCCCGTCAGCTATGTTAATAGCGTGAACAAGTACTACCTGGCGTTCGACCGGGAGCGGGAGTCACTGGAGCCCCGGAGCCAGAAAGTCGCCTCACGGAAATGATCTAATAAATTGATTGTTATGGCGGAATAATTGCGCTTTTAACATGAATTTAACTGATTAATATAGCGGCCAATCCCAACACACTTCTCGCAAAACAAGGAATGCCCCATGAGCTCTCTGATCAACAAGGTTCTGTTCACCCGCGCCGGTTATGGCCTGACTGTTCTGCGTATCGCGGTCGGCGTGATCTTCGCTGCCCACGGTTCGCAAAAGCTCTTCGGTATGTTCGGTGGTTACGGTCTGGCGGGCACCGCGCAGTACATGGACAGCATCGGTCTGCACCCGGGTTACCTGATGGCCACGCTGGCCGGCGGTACTGAGTTCTTCGCCGGTCTGGCGCTGATCATCGGCCTGCTGGCGCGCCCGGCGGCGCTGGGGCTGACCTTTCTGTCGCTGGTGGCGATCTTCACCGTGCACATCAGCAACGGTCTGTTCATGGCCAACAACGGTTACGAGTTCGCTCTGGCGCTGCTCGGCGGCAGCCTCGCGGTGATGATCGAAGGCGCCGGCAAGCTGTCGGTGGATCGCGCCATCGCCGGTTGAACGCTCTGGATCAAGCAAAAGGCCCGCATTGTGCGGGCCTTTTTTGTTGCGGCCGATTCTTGACACTCATCGGTCACGTTATCTAGGATGTTGTTCATGCGCCGATTTAAACAGCTACTTGCGGGGCGCCAGGTGACTCAGACAGTTGCCGTCAGAAGCCGGAACAGGGCTTCGAAATACCGCTAAAGCGCTGGTTCGGTGTTGCCTCTCACCTGCCATGCAGACTTTTGAGGCAGAGACACGACACGATGAATGCACTACGCCCTCCAGCACGTCCCGCGCCGATCACGGCACATATCACCCAGCGCAACCCGAAAATCCTGCTTGGCGGCAAACATCAGCCGACGCTGTTGCGTTATCTCGATGGCTGGCCACGTCGCAGCGGCGGTCCTGCCGCGTTCCTGATCCAGTTCGTTGAAGACGGCGAGTCGCTGGCGCGGTTTGCCAGTGACAGTTTTGACCTGGCGGTGATTCAGGCGCCGAGCGCTGAAGACGCCCCGGAAATGATCAAGCAATTGGTGCGTGTTGCGCGGCAGGGTTTGATCACCCGCCGCTGAAACGCTCAGGGATATTCGATCGCCACGATATAGACAAACTGCTCACCGGTTGGCGTCTGTACCCGGACTTCGGCGTCCAGCGCCTTGCCGATCAAGGCGCGGGCCAGCGGTGAGTCGATGCTGATCAGACCCAGCTTCAGATCCAGTTCATCCGGGCCGACGATGCGGTAGCGCGACTGCTTGCCGTCTTCGTCCTCAATGGTTACCCAAGCGCCGAAGTAGACCTTGTTCGGATCGCTGGGTTTTTCGCTGACGACCTTCAGTGCTTCGAGACGCTTGGTGAGAAAACGCACGCGGCTGTCGATCTCGCGCAGCATTTTCTTGCCATAGGTGTACTCGGCGTTTTCCGAGCGATCACCCTGTGCCGCTGCCTCGCTGACCGCTTGCGTCACTTGCGGGCGGCGTACATGCCACAGCTCATGGAATTCGGCGCGCATCCGCGCTTCACCTTCAGGGGTGATCAGCGCGGTGCCGGCGGTGCGGGGAGGGCGATAACGGCTCATGGCAACTTCTTGTGGTGACGAAGGCTGGAGTCTATCAACCCTCGCGCAAGACTGTCAGCGGACTCGCATTCAGCGCTCGACGTGTGCCGAACACGCCGGCACCACCAATCAGTGCGGCACCAATCAATGGCAGCACCAGCAACCACGGATGCGGATGCCATGGCAGATCGAACGCGTAGCGATACAACACCAGACTCACTACTTCCGAACCGATGGCCGCGAGCAAACCGCTGACCGCACCGAGCAAGCCAAACTCGATGCGCCGGGCCTTGACCAGCAATTGCCGTTGCGCGCCCAGCGCGCGTAACAGCGCGCCTTGGCGAATGCGTTCGTCCAGGGTTGCCTGCAAGCCGGAGAACAGCACCGCCATCCCCGCCGCCAACACGAACAACAACACGTATTCCACCGCCAGGGTGACCTGGGCGAGGATGCTGCGCAGTTGTTCGAGCAAGGCTTCGACCTGAAGGATGGTCACCGCCGGGAAGGCTCGCGACAGCTCGACGATCTGCTGATCGTGACCGGGGGCCAGATAGAAACTGGTCAGGTAGGTGGCCGGCAGATCCTTGAGGGTGCCGGGCTGGAAGATCATGAAGAAGTTCGGCTGGAAGTTATCCCAGTTGATCTCGCGCAGGCTGGTGACCTTGGCTTCACGATTGACCCCGCCCACGCTGAACACCATGTGATCGCCGAGTTTGAGCTTGAGGCTTTCGGCGACTTTGCCTTCAACCGACACGCCCGGTACGTCATCCGAGGGTTGCCCGGCCCACCACGAACCGGCAGTGAGCTTGTTGCCAGCCGGGAGGTCGGCGGCCCAGGTCAGGCTCAAGTCGCGTTGCACCGCGCGGTCGCCGGCCGAATCCTTGCTGACGATCTGCTGCACCGGGTCACCGTTGATGCTGATCAGCCGCCCTGGTACTACCGGGTACAGGGGCGCCGCTTGTGCGGACACCTTGATCAAATGATCGGTGAAGGCTTGTTTGTCCCCCGGCAGGATGTTCAGGGCAAAGTAGTTCGGAGCATTTTTCGGCAACTGGTTTTGCCAGGTGTCGAGCAGCTCGCCACGCAGCAGGGCGATCAGCGCCATCGACAGCAGGATCAAACCGAACGCCAGCGCCTGACCGGCAGCGGCCAGTGGATGACGCAGCAGCTGCCCCAGGCCGAGACGCCACGGCAGCGGCGCGCGGGCGAGCATCCGCCGCAGGCTGTTGAGCAACAACAGCAGCAAGCCACCCAGCACCAGCGCCGCGACCACACCCCCGCCCAGCAGGGCGAAGGTCAGCAGCAGATCCAGACTCAGGCGCCACATGATCAACCCGAGAGCGCCCAGCGCCGCGCCATAGACCATCCAGGTGCTCGACGGAATCGGCAGCATGTCACGGCGCAGTACCCGCAGCGGTGGCACCCGACCCAGCGCGGCAAGTGGCGGCAGGGCGAAGCCGGCCAGCGCCACCAGCCCGGTGCCGATCCCGGCGAGTGCCGGAAACAGACCGCCGGGCGGGACGTCCGCTGGCAGCAGATCATGCAGCAGGGCAAACAGGCCCAGTTGCGCCAGCCAGCCGAGCACTGCGCCGCTGAGGGCAGCGAACAGGCCGAGCACTGTCAGTTGAATGCTGAACAACAGCATGGTTTCCCGACGCGACAAACCGAGGCAGCGCAGCAAGGCACTGGCATCGAAACGGCGACTGGCGAAGCGGTTGGCCGACAGCGCCACGGCCACACCGGCCAACAGCACCGCGACCAGACTGGCCATGTTCAGGTAGCGCTCGGCCTTGCCCAGCGCGCCGCCGATCTGCCGGTTACCGTCGCGCGCATCCTGAATGCGCTGATTGGCGGCCAGACCGGGTTTGAGCAGTTGTCGGTAGGTTTCCAGCGCCTGCGGTTCGCCGCGCCACAACTCGCGATAACTCACGCGGCTGCCGGGCTGGACCACGCCAGTGGCGGCGAGGTCCTCGAGGTTGATCATCACCCGAGGCGTGAGGCTGTAGAAGTTGCCGGCGCGATCCGGCTCGTAAGTCAGCACGCGGGTCAGCTTCAGGGTTTTCATGCCGACGTCGATGCTGTCGCCGATCTTCAGATCCAGCGCAGTCAGCAGACGTGCTTCAACCCACGCTTCACCGGGTTGCGGCTCGCCGCCCGAGGTTTCAGCGGCAAACGGGGCCGGGGCACTTTTCAGCTCGCCGCGCAGCGGGTAGGCGCGGTCGACGGCTTTGATGCTCGATAACTGAATGCCGTTGTCGGTGGCAATGACGCTGGAAAACTCCACCACCTGCGCATGATTCAGGCGCAACTCGGTGCCGCTCCTGATCTGTTCCTCCCGCGCCGGTGAACTGCCTTCAAGCACCAGGTCGGCGCCGAGGAACTCGGTGGCACGCAGCATCATCGCGCCGTTGAGGCGGGCGCCAAAGTAGCCGATGGCGGTACTCGCGGCCACCGCCACCAGTAAGGCGAAGAACAGCACGCGCAATTCACCGGCGCGGGCATCGCGCAGTAACTGGCGGATGGCGAGACTGAACAGGCGCAACAGCGGCAGACGTGCCATCAAGGCTCCAGAGGGGCGACCAGCAGCCCGGCTTCAAGTCGGATCAGGCGCCGGCAGCGATGGGCCAGACGTTCGTCGTGAGTCACCAGCACCAGGGTGGTGCCGCGTTCCTTGTTCAGTTCGAACAGCAAGTCACTGATGCGCTCGCCGGTGTGGCTGTCGAGGTTGCCGGTGGGTTCGTCGGCGAACAGCACGTCCGGCTCGGCAGCGAAGGCCCGGGCAATCGCCACGCGCTGTTGTTCGCCGCCGGAGAGCTGGCGCGGCGAGTGCGTCAGGCGCTGACCGAGACCGACTCGTTGCAGCAGTTCGGTGGCGCGTTCGCGAGCGTCTTTGCGGCCATCGAGTTCCAGCGGCAGCATGACGTTTTCCAGCGCATTGAGGCTGTCGAGCAACTGGAAGGATTGAAAGACGAAACCCACGTGTTCGGCACGGATGCGCGCGCGCTGGTCTTCGTCGAGATTACCTAAAGATTGCCCGGCGAGGATGACTTCGCCGCTGCTCGGCAGGTCAAGGCCGGCGAGCAGGCCGAGCAGGGTGGATTTGCCGGAACCGGACGCGCCGACGATGGCCAGGCTGTCGCCCTGGTTCAGTTCCAGGCTGAGTTCGTGCAGGATAGTCAGTTCACCTTCCGCGCTGGGAACCACTTTGCTGAGGTTCTTCGCGGTGAGAATGCTTGCGCCCATGGAGAATCCGATGCGTGTGTGGTTTTTGAGTGCTGGCCTGGCCTTGATTTGCATGGCCCAGAACGCAGCGGCGGGTACCGTCCTGATCGTTGGCGATAGTATCAGCGCCGGTTTCGGACTGGATACCCGCCTGGGGTGGGTATCGCTGCTCGAGCAACGGCTCAAACAGGAGGGTTTTGACGACAAAGTGGTCAATGCCTCGATCAGCGGCGACACCAGTGCCGGAGGCCAGGCGCGCCTGCCGGCGCTGCTTGCAGAGCACAAGCCGGAACTGGTGATCCTCGAGCTTGGGGGCAATGATGGCCTGCGCGGAATGCCGCCAACGCAATTGCAACAAAACCTTGCGGCGATGATCGACAGCTCCCGCCAGAGTGGCGCCAAGGTCCTGTTGCTCGGCATGCAACTGCCGCCCAACTATGGCAAGCGTTACACCGATGCCTTCGCCGAGGTCTACGGCAAGCTTGCGGACGAGAAAAAGATTCCGCTGGTGCCGTTTTTCCTCGACGGCGTGGGCGGGCATCCCGATCTGATGCAGGCCGATGGTCTGCACCCGGCAGCCGGGGCTCAGGGCAAGTTGCTGGAAAATGTCTGGCCGACGCTAAAACCGCTGTTATGAGGCTTTTCTAGTGGCAGGCTTTCGGCTAATGTGGCGCCCCCTTATTTGGAGCCCCCGATGCCGCGTCCTGCCTGGTCCCTGTTCGCCTACCAACTGATCGAGCCTGACGAACAGCTGGATCTGTTCGCCTGCCAGGAAGTGCGGGTGCATCTGGTGACCCGTCAGCTCGAACTCGGTGGCTCGGCAGACCGCACGTTGTGTGGCAGCCTGCTGCCGGCACAACCGCGCTGGTCGAGTGTGGATCGCCGGGTGTTCCAGGATCAGCGTCTGTGTTCGTTGTGCCGGGCGATCCTTGAGTCGCAGAAGCGCGGCACCTCGCCGATCTGGCCCGAGTTGCGATTCGAACTCTGATTTTGTGGGCGCGGCGGTGCGACGATTCGACTTGCTCGCGAAAGGCCGTGTCAGTCAAAAATTTGGAGACTGAGACACCGCATTCGCGAGCAAGTCGAATCGTCGCACCGCCGCTCCCACATAAAGCACCTTGTCGCCTGGAACAGGGTGATCTCCCCGAATTCCCGAGGTGCGGTGTACAATCGCGCCCTTATACCCCTTGTTGATCATGCGAAGGATTTTCCGGATGTTGCCGCGCTTTCCTGCCGTCACCCGCTGCCTGTCACTTGCCGCCCTGTGTGTGGCCGGTCCCGTTGCTGCATTGGAGTTTCCCCTGCCACCACCTGGTGAGGACATCATCGGCCAGGTGCAGGTGATCAAGGCCAAATACGAAGACACCTTCGCTGACCTGGGAACCAAGTACGACCTGGGCTATTCGGAAATGGTCGCGGCCAACCCGGGTGTCGATGCCTGGCTGCCGGGCGCCGGTACTGAAATCGTCCTGCCGACCCGGTTCATTCTGCCGCCGGGTCCGCGTGAAGGCATCGTGATCAACCTTGCCGAGTACCGTCTCTACTATTTCCCGAAAGGCCGGAACGTGGTGTACACCTTCCCGCTGGGTATCGGGCGTGAAGGCTGGGGTTCGCCAATCGCGCATACCTCAATCATCGCCAAGACCCCGAACCCGACCTGGACCCCTCCAGCGTCGATCAAGGCCGAGCACGCCGCCGACGGTGATCCGTTGCCGAACGTGGTGCCGGCCGGCCCGGACAACCCGCTGGGGCCGTTCAAGTTCACTCTGGGCACGCCGGGCTACCTGATCCATGGTTCGAACAAGAAGTTCGGCATCGGCATGCGCACCAGCCACGGCTGCTTCCGCATGTTCAACAACAACGTGCTGGAAATGGCGGCCATGGTGCCGGTCGGCACTTCGGTGCGCATCCTCAACGACGCGTACAAGTTCGGCAGCAGTGGCGGCAAGGTCTATCTGGAAGCGCACACGCCGATCGACGACAAGGGCAACCCGTCGGTGGTCGACAAGCACACGGCAGTGATCAATGCGATGCTCAAACGCGAAGATGTCACCAACAATCTGCGCGTGAACTGGGATGTTGTGCGTGATGTGGTTGCGGCCGAAGATGGCTTGCCAACTGAAATCGGCACGCCGAGCACTTCGGCACCGATTGTCTCGAGTGCGCCGATCGACTTGCAGCAATAAGATCGATCCGGACCCGCCGATGTGTGAAGCATCGGCGGGTTTTTATGGCCCGGGAAAAAGCGTCGGGCACAAAAAAGCCGACCCAGAAACCGGGTCGGCTTGATAACAATCCCGAGGGATTATTACTTGCGGCTAGCTTTGTCCAGCATACGCAGAGCACGCTCGTTAGCTTCGTCAGCAGTCTGTTGTGCTTTTTGAGCAGCAGCCAGAGCTTCATCAGCTTTACGGTATGCTTCGTCTGCACGAGCTTGAGCGCGAGCAGCTGCGTCTTCAGTAGCGGTCAGACGTGCTTCGGTTTCTTTCGATGCGCTGCTGCAACCGGTAGCCAGAACTGCGGCCAGAGCCAGAGCAGAGAATTTCAGAACGTTGTTCATCGTGTTCCCCTTCAAGGACTTTCAATTAAGTGGCTTTCTCCTCCGATTGAGGAAATAGCCGGCGTACATACTACCCATTACTTGTAGTAAGTAAACTGACGGAGCGCAAGAAGCAAAAAAAATTGTAGGCGTTGATTCTTTTTCGAGCAACTTTTAACCGGGCTGTATAAAAAATATCCAGCTACAGGCCCCGGCTTGAGCGTGTTAATGAGAAAAAGTTCCCGCTGTCCCGTGCTGTTTCTGCGTCTTGCACCAAGTCTGCCTAGATGCATTCGTCTACACTTTTGTTCCGATTTTGCATGACACCTCACATATCTTTGTCGCTCTTGAGGTGACTTTAAAGAAGAGGCTGCGTCTTAAGTCTCGACATCCGGCAATGTTCAGGCGAGCGCCTGGGAAATATCGTCCCCGCGCCTGCCACTACGCCCATCGGAGTTACCCGTTCAACGAGCATGATGACGAGCGCACCTTGAGCATTTTCGCCAATGGTGCCTACTATTTATGACGTGCTCGATTGCGCGAGACCGGTGTGGTTTTTCTCGGTGTCCATCAGGCACAGGGTGGCGTAGATGTTCCTTCGCCGGAAAAACATCGGTAAGGTAGGGGTCAGAATTCGAGACCCGCGAGGAGTAGTGATGAGCGAGGCGTTGTCCATCCACCATGACCAGGCTGGTCATCAGTTCGAGACCAATGTGGACGGTCATCGTGCCTACCTGACTTATATGGATCTGGGGAAACAGACCCTGGATATCTATCGCACCTTCGTGCCTAACGCCCTGCGCGGCCGTGGCATTGCCGCAGCGCTGACCGAAAGCGCGCTGCAATACGCCGAAGAAATGGGTTATACGGTGATCCCGTCGTGCTCCTACGTCGAGCGCTACATGGAACGTCATCAGCGCCGCGCCGCCAAGATCTGAATCGCACACACAAAAACGCCGGGCATTGCCCGGCGTTTTTTTATGCCTGTGAAACGTTGATCAGCTGCGCTGACGTTTCGGCAGAACATCCTTGAGCTTGGCGTGCATGCTGCGCAGGGTATTCTCGGTGGCGGACCAGTCGATGCAGGCATCGGTGATCGACACGCCGTATTGCAGGTCGGCGAGGTCTTTCGGGATGGCCTGGCAGCCCCAGTTCAGATGGCTCTCGACCATCAGGCCGATGATCGACTGGTTGCCTTCGAGGATCTGGTTGGCGACGTTCTCCATCACCAGCGGTTGCAGGGCCGGATCCTTGTTGGAGTTGGCGTGGCTGCAATCGACCATGATGTTCGGCTTGATCTTCGCCTTGTTCAGCGCCTGCTCGCACAGGGCGACGCTGACCGAATCGTAGTTCGGCTTGCCGTTGCCGCCACGCAGCACCACGTGACCGTAGGCGTTGCCCTTGGTGGTGACGATCGACACGCCACCTTCCTGGTTGATACCGAGGAAACGGTGCGGGCTGGACACCGACTGCAAGGCGTTGATCGCCACGGTCAGGCCACCGTCGGTGCCGTTCTTGAAGCCGACCGCCGAGGACAGGCCGGACGCCATTTCACGGTGGGTCTGGGATTCGGTGGTACGTGCGCCGATGGCCGACCAGCTGATCAGATCCTGCAGATACTGCGGGGAGATCGGGTCGAGGGCTTCAGTAGCCGTCGGCAGGCCTTTTTCAGCCAGGTCCAGCAGCAACTGGCGACCGATGTGCAGGCCGTCCTGAATCTTGAACGAGTCATCCAGATACGGATCGTTGATCAGGCCTTTCCAGCCGACGGTGGTCCGTGGCTTCTCGAAATACACGCGCATGACCAGATACAGGGTGTCGGAGACTTCCGCCGCCAGCACCTTGAGGCGATCGGCGTATTCGTGGGCAGCCTTGATATCGTGGATCGAGCACGGGCCGATCACTACGAACAGACGGTGGTCGGTGCCATCAAGAATGTTGCGAATGACTTCGCGGCCCTTGGTGACGGTGCGCAGCGCAGCATCGCTCAAAGGGATATCACGCTTGAGCTGATCGGGAGTGATCAGGGTCTCGTTAGAGGCGACGTTTAGGTCGTTGATCGGTAAATCAGCCATCGTTTACTCGTCAGGTCACGGGTGCCGGCCGCCAGCGATCCCCGCGCGGCGGAGCACAGCAGATTTAAGCGCGTCGGGGAGCCGAACCTTAGCGCGTCAGACGCGGCTCGACAATGGGCAAACGCGGCTTTAATCCAGCACTGGCTGGGCAAAAGCCTTGCGCACGCTGTCGTGGGAGAACTCGTCGGCGTGTTGTTCGACCCATTGCAGGGCCAGCGCCTGAATATCGTGCAGATCGTCGTGGGCCTCGTTCATGCGGCAATAACGTTCGATCTGGCACACCTGTTCGCCCATCCGGGCGATGAACAGTGTCTGCTCATCGGTGAATGCGATCCCCAGCAGATAGCCCTTTTTGCGCCGCAGGCACCACGCCACATAGCCCGGATAACAGATATCGGCGTTGAGTGTCGGCATGCGCACTTGCAACGCCGTGCCGTGGCGCCACGCGCGGTGGTAATTGCAAGCGATCCCGCCGAGGCTGATAGTGTGCAGCTGTTGCCTGGAAATACACTCGGGCTTGAGCAAGGTTAATTCAACCGGCACTTCGTCCGGATGAGGAATGAAACGTCCCATGAGCACAGACTCCCTGTGTCGGCCATTTGACATTGTTTCCCCCAGTATAGTGGTCGAATCCGAGCTGACCGATTTCGACGCCGACCAGCGGCTGCTGGCGATGAGCGGCGTTTCGCTGGTGATTTTCACCAGCGTCGGCTGCTCCAGCTGCCGCTATGCCAGAGAGGTTTTGCCCGGGTTCGAGCTGGCGGTCGATCGCCTTTGCTGGATCGATGCCGGCAACAACGGCGGGCTGGTGGAGCGTTATCAGGTTTTTCATTTGCCGGCGCTGTTCGTGGTGCGCGACGGCGAGTTCTTTGGGGCATTGCACACGCGCCTGACCGCCGCTGCGCTGAGCGCGGCCGTGGCGCAGGCGCTGGGTCGAATTGCAGAGGAGTTGCCATAGATGGTGGGAGCAGACAGCAAACCGGTGATCGGGATTATCGGCACTGGGGCCATTGGCGGGTTTTACGGGTTGATGCTGGCGCGCGCCGGTTTCGATGTGCACTTTTTACTGCGCAGTGAATTCGCCGCAGTGGCCGAACGTGGTTTGCAGGTGGACAGTGCCGTGCATGGCACGCTGACGCTGAACCCGGTGCAGGCGTATGCGAAGGCCGAGGACATGCCGGCCTGCGACTGGTTACTGGTCGGCGCCAAGACCACCAGCAGCGCAGGTCTGGCCCCGGCGATCATTGCCGCGGCCAGGCCCGGCGCGAAAGTGCTGGTGCTGCAAAACGGTCTGGACGTTGAAGACAGCTTGCGTGAGTGGCTGCCCGATTCCCTGCATTTGCTTGGTGGTCTGTGCCTGATCTGCGTGCATCGCCAAGGTCCTGGACACATCACCCATCAGGCCTTGGGGGCGGTGAATGTCGGCTATCACAGTGGCCCGACAGCGGACGACGCGGGGCGCATGGCGATTGTCGAGGAGGGCGCCGGTCTGTTCCGCGCCGCTGGCATCGATTCGCAGGCGATGCCCAATCTGCATCAGGCACGCTGGCAGAAACTGGTGTGGAATATTCCCTACAACGGTCTCTCGGTGTTGCTCGGCGCCGGCACCACGCCGCTGATGGCCGACGCGGACAGTCGCGCGCTGATCAAGGCGTTGATGGCCGAAGTGGTGCAGGGCGCCAGGGCCTGTGGTCACGCTATACCGCCCGGATATGCCGAGTACCTGTTCATGATGACCGAGAAAATGCCCGACTACTGGCCGAGCATGTACCACGATTTCCTGCACAAGCGGCCGCTGGAACTGGAAGCGATTTACGCTCGGCCCTTGGCCGCAGCCAAAGCGGCAGGGTGCGAACTGCCGCGTATCGAAGCGCTTTATCGCACCTTGAGTTTCATCGACCGACGCAACACCTGAGTCGGTTTTCTGGGGGAGTGGGGGAAGGCATGGCCAAGAACATCGATGACAAACTGGTACTGGCGATTTCGTCTCGCGCCTTGTTCGACCTGAGCGAAAGCCACAAGGTCTATCTGGCGAGCGGCGTCGAAGCCTACCGGCAATACCAGATCGAACACGAAGACGAGATTCTCGCGCCCGGCGATGCGTTCCCGCTGGTGGAAAAACTCCTGAGCCTCAACAGTCGTCTCGACCGCGCCCGGGTCGAGGTGATTCTGGTCTCGCGCAACAGCGCCGACACCGGTCTGCGCGCGTTCAACTCGATCGATCATTATGGGCTGGACATCTCGCGGGCGGCCTTCGTCGGCGGGCGCAGTCCGTATCCCTATCTCAAAGCGTTTGGCTGTGACTTGTTTCTGTCCACCCATGCCGAGGATGTGCGCGCCGCGCTGGACGCCGGGTTTGCCGCGGCGACGATTCTCTCCGGCGGCGCCAGTCGTGCCGCCAGTGATGAGTTGCGCATCGCCTTCGACGGCGACGCGGTGCTGTTTTCCGATGAATCCGAGCGCGTTTATCAGGCCGGCGGGCTGCTGGCGTTTCAGGCCAAGGAACGTGAGTCGGCGCGCGAGCCATTGCGCGGTGGTCCGTTCAAGGGTTTTCTGGCGGCACTCAATGCGCTGCAACGCGAGTTCCCCGAAGACGACTGCCCGATCCGCACGGCGCTGGTCACCGCGCGTTCGGCGCCGGCCCATGAGCGGGTGATCCGTACCTTGCGTGAGTGGGATATCCGTCTCGACGAGTCGCTGTTTCTCGGCGGGCTGACCAAATCGGCGTTTCTCGAAGCCTTCGCTGCCGATGTGTTCTTTGACGATCAGACCGGCCACTGCGAGGCCGCCCGCGAAGTGGTCGCCACCGGTCACGTACCGCATGGCATCAGTAACGAACCGTCGATCTAAAGCCCCAGTGCTTCAAGACGTTGCGTCGCACGTCGTACTCGCCAAGGCACTGCTAAGCTGAATCAAATCTCCGCCATGTTGGCACGCGAGGAGGTCATATGATTCGTTCGATGCTGTATGCCACTGACCTCGGTCTGTACGCACCTTTAGTGATGCAGCATGCCCTGGCGCTGGCGCGGACATTCAATGCCGACTTGTATGTGGTGCATGCAGTGGAACCCATGGGGCTGTTTGCCGAATCGGTGTTGCAGAGTTATCTCGACGAGCAGGCATTGAACGAATTTCACAGTCAGGGTCTGAAAACAGTCATCGCCAATATCGAGCAACGGGTACTGGACAGTTTTCGCGAAGAGCTGGGCGATGACGGCGAGCAGGATCTGCAGCGGATTTGCGCGGTTCGGGTAGTGCAGGGCGATCCGGCGCAGGTGATTCTCGACCAGGTGCAGAAACTCTCTGTGGATTTGCTGATCGTAGGCACTCACAGCCACGGCGTAGGGGCGGAAACACCGTTGGGGCGCACGGCGACCCGGGTCCTGCAATTGGCCAAGGTGCCGGTTTATCTGGTGCCATTGGTGGAGCGTCGGCGCCGGGGGGATCGCTGAAGCGGGAATAATGGCCTTTTGATAAAAAAGTTCTAGATTTATTCATCAAACCATTAATATAGTTATATACCGTCGCTGATGCCCGTGGCGTCTACCTGCTTTGAGGGATACATATGAAGCTTCAACAACTGCGCTACATCTGGGAAGTGGCGCACCACGACCTCAACGTTTCCGCTACCGCCCAAAGCCTTTACACCTCGCAACCGGGTATCAGTAAACAGATCCGCCTGCTGGAAGACGAACTTGGCGTTGAAGTGTTTGCCCGCAGCGGCAAGCACCTGACCCGCGTCACCCCGGCCGGCGAGCGCATCATCACCACCGCTGGTGAAATCCTGCGCAAGGTCGAAAGCATCAAGCAGATCGCCCAGGAATTCTCCAACGAGAAAAAAGGCACCCTGTCGATCGCCACTACCCACACCCAGGCGCGTTATGCATTGCCGCCGGTGATCAGCAATTTCATCAAGCAATACCCGGACGTGGCGCTGCACATGCACCAGGGTTCGCCGATGCAGATCGCCGAGATGGCCGCTGACGGCACCGTCGATTTCGCCATCGCCACCGAAGCGCTGGAGCTGTTCGGTGATCTGGTGATGATGCCGTGCTATCGCTGGAACCGCTGCGTGGTCGTGCCCCAGGGCCACCCGCTGACCAAGCTGCCGAAGCTGACCCTCGAAGCACTGGCCGAATACCCGATCGTGACTTACGTGTTCGGTTTCACCGGCCGTTCGAAGCTCGACGAAGCGTTCAGCCATCGTGGCCTGACGCCGAAAGTGGTGTTCACCGCCGCCGACGCCGACGTGATCAAAACCTATGTGCGTCTGGGCCTGGGGGTGGGCATCGTCGCCAAGATGGCGGTCGACACCAAACTCGATAACGACCTGGTGGTGCTGGATGCCAGCGAGCTGTTCGAGTCGAGCATCACCAAGATCGGTTTCCGTCGCGGCACTTTCCTGCGTGGTTTCATGTGCGACTTCATCGAGAAGTTCGCCCCGCACCTGACCCGCGAAGTGATGGCCAAGGCCATCCAGTGCCACAACAAGCAGGAACTGGAAGAGCTGTTCGACGGTGTCGAACTGCCGGTTCACTAAAACCCGGCCTCAAAGCACCTCGGTGACAGCAAACTGTTGCCGGGTGCCCGCCACCAGAATCTCTACCTCATCGCCTTCGAACTTGCCCAGCAGGCTTTTGCCCAGCGGCGAGCGCGGGGTGATGACGGTAATCGGCTGACCCACCACATCGACTCTCAGGCCCGCCGCATCCGGCGCAAGAAACAGCCATTGCTCGCGCCCCTTTTCGTCTTCCAGACCGAGCAGGGCGCCGATCTCGATGCCGCGATTTTCGTCGTAGGCGCGCAGCGTCAGGTTCTGGCACAGCGCCAGTGACTGACGGATTTCCTCGACCCGTTTCGCCTGACCCGCTGCCAGATAAGACGCCTCAAGCCCGAGCGTGTCGTACTTGTTCTCGGCGATGTTCTCTTCGTGGGTCGCGGTTTCGTAAGCGGTCTGCGCGGCGCGCTCGGCGATGTCGAGGTCGCCGCGCAGTTTGTCGAGGATCAGTTGGTGGACGGTGTGCTTGTTCATGATCAATCGCAGAATTGCAAAACGTTGGCGCGGCTCTTCTCGCTCGGCGCGGTCTGGTCCTGTTGCAGCCAGAACTGGCACTTGGGATTCGACTGGTTGCGACTGCTGCCGCGAGCCTGATCCAGACGTGCCTGCTGCTCGTTCTTGCGCAGGTTTTCTTCGTACTGCTCAAACAGCGGGCTCTGTGGCGGAATGTCCGGTTGTACCTGGACGGCCGCTGGCGGCTTGGCCAGTTGCTGCACCGCCTGAGCGACAGGCGCCAGTTGTTCGGTGAACACCAGGCGCGAGAGCAGCCAGCAGGTCAGGGCGATGGCCAGAAAGCCCAGCCACATGCCCAGGGCAATGCTGCCGGTCAGTTGCAGCGCGCTAAGCTGAACAGGCAACGGACGACGCGGGTTGGGACGATAGGGCATGGCTGCCTCCTGGCGGATGATTGCGGGCAAGTGGCGATTGTCGCACGAAGATTAATCGCCGTCGGCTCTTCTGCGCGAGGTCATTTATGCGGACAATCAGCGCTTTTGCCAACGGGAGTCTTTGCATGCCGGTATCGAAAACCCGCTGGGATATTTTTTGCACCGTGGTCGACAATTATGGCGACATCGGCGTGACCTGGCGTCTGGCCCGGCAACTGGTGGCCGAACACGGGCTGGCGGTGCGCCTGTGGGTCGATGACCTGCGCGCCTTCGAACGTATCTGCCCCGAGATCGACATCAACCTTGCGCAACAATCGCAGCAGGGCGTCGAGGTGCGGCACTGGCCGAGCGACTGGCCGCAGACGGAGGCGGCGGACGTGGTGATCGCCGCATTTGCCTGCCAACTGCCAACGGCGTACATGGATGCCATGACCGAGCGGCAACAGCCGCCGCTGTGGATGAATCTCGATTACCTCAGCGCCGAAGACTGGGTCACTGGCTGTCACGGTTTACCGTCGGTGAAATACAAGTCGGTACAGAAATTCTTTTTCTTTCCCGGATTTCAGCCGGGGACGGGCGGCTTGCTGCGTGAAAGCGGTCTGCTTGAGCGGCGTCGGCAATTTCAGCAGGATGCAGTTGCGCAGCGACAGTTCCTGCAAGGCCTGGGCGTCGATCGAGCAGCGGACGCACAGCTGATCTCGTTGTTTGCCTACGAAAATGCCGGGCTGGCCAGTTGGCTGGATGTGTTGGCGGCCGATAGCACGCCGACCCATCTACTGGTGCCGGAGGGGCGGATTCTCGGTGATGTTGCGCGTTGGCTCGGGGTCGATGCATTGGCTGTCGGCGATCTGGATGTGCGTCAGGCACTGACGGTGCAGGTGCTGCCGTTCGTCCGTCAGGATCAATACGATCAGTTGCTGTGGTGCTGCGATTTCAACGCGGTGCGCGGTGAAGACTCGTTCGTCCGGGCGCAGTGGGCCGGGCGACCGATGCTCTGGCACATCTATCAGCAGGACGAAAACATCCACCTCGACAAGCTCGATGCCTTTCTCGCCCTCTACACGAAAGGGCTTTCACCGGCCGCTGCCGAGGCGATGAACGGTCTGTGGCGGGCCTGGAGTGCCGGGCAACCGATCGGTGAGCACTGGCGCCAGGCCCGTAAACATTGGCCAGAACTGCAGGAAAACGCCGAGCAATGGTGTCTGGAACAAGGCTTGCAGGCGGATCTTGCCACGGCGCTGGTACAGTTTTACCTAAATTGGATATGATACGCGGCCTAGATTTTTGTAAATCCCATCCAAATTCGGATATTCGCAATGAAAACTGGTAAAGAACTCAAACCCGGTACCGTGATCCGTATCGACAACGATCCTTGGCTGGTTCAGAAAGCTGAATTCACCAAGTCGGGCCGTAACAGCGCGATCATGAAGACCAAGCTGAAGAACCTGCTGACCGGTTACAAGACCGAAACCGTTTACGGTGCGGACGACAAGCTGGACGACGTGATCCTCGACCGCAAAGAAGCGACCCTGTCCTTCATCAGCGGCGACACCTACACGTTCATGGACACCACTGACTACACCATGTACGAACTGAACGCCGAAGACATCGAAAGCGTTCTACCTTTCGTTGAAGAAGGCATGACCGACGTTTGCGAAGCCGTGTTCTTCGAAGAGCGTCTGGTTTCCGTAGAACTGCCGACCACCATCGTGCGTCAGGTTGACTACACCGAAGGTTCCGCTCGCGGTGACACTTCCGGCAAGGTGATGAAGCCTGCCAAACTGAAGAACGGTACCGAGCTGTCGGTTGCTGACTTCATCGAAATCGGCGACATGATCGAGATCGATACCCGCGAAGGCGGTTCCTACAAAGGCCGTGCCAAATAAGCACTGCTTTTTACGGAAAGAAAAAGCCCGACCATCGAGTCGGGCTTTTTTGTGTCTGCGTTTTGCGCTTCACACAAGAAAAAGCCCGACCATCGAGTCGGGCTTTTTTGTGTCTGCGTTTTGCGCTTCACGCCTGTCCCCTGTGGGAGCGCGCCTGCTCGCGAATGCGTTCTGTCAGTCAGCACATAACCGGATGACACACCGCTTTCGCGAGCAGGCTCGCTCCCACAATGGGATGGTGGTTACTTCAAGTGTTGCTTGAGTTCCTCAGACGCCTGCAACATCGCCGAACGCACCGCCGGCACTTGGCTGACCACGTTGAGCAAGCCGTAATCGTGAATCATGCCGTTGTACCGTACCGCCGTTACCGCTACACCCGCCTCGTCGAGTTTGCGTGCGTACGCTTCACCTTCATCACGCAATACATCGGCGCTGGCGGTCTGCACCAGCGCTGGTGGCAGGCCCTTTAATTGCGCGGTGGTTGCTCGCAGCGGCGAGGCGTAGATCTCGTCACGCTGTTTTGCATCGGTGGTGTAGTTGTCCCAGAACCACTTCATCATGTTGCGTGTGAGGAAGTGCCCTTCGGCGTACTGGTTATACGAGCCCGTGTCGAAACTGGCGTCCGTCACAGGCCACAGCAGTACCTGGAGTCTGATCGCCGGGGTGCCTTGGTCTTTGGCCATCAGCGCCACCACGGCCGCCATGTTACCGCCGACACTGTTGCCCGCCACGGCCAGACGCTGGCCGTCGACATTGATCTCTTTACCGTGCTCGGCGACCCACTTTGTCGCGGCGTAGGCCTGGTTGATCGCCACCGGGTAATGCGCTTCCGGAGACGGCGTGTAATTGACGAAGACTGCCGCCGCGCCCGAACCGACCACCAGATCGCGCACCAGCCGTTCGTGGGTCGGGAAATCGCCCAGCACCCAGCCGCCGCCATGGAAGAACATGAACACCGGCAGCTCGCCCTTGACCCCGGCCGGCCGGACGATGGTCAGCTGCAACGGTTGGCCATTGACCTGAATGGTCTTCTCGCTGACGTCTGCTTTGGGCAGCGTCAGCTTGACCCCCGACTGCGCGCCGACCAGCACGGCGCGGGCGTCTTTGGGTGTCAGCTGTTCTATCGGCTTGCCGGTGCCGGCATTCAACACATCGAGAAAGGCCTGAGTGTTGTGTTCGACATCACCGGCGAACGCACTGTGGATGGACAGGGCGAGAAGGGTACCGGTCAAGACTTTGCTGAAAGTGTTCATGTTCATTTCCTGTTCGGGCCTGGGGCGTCAGTGCTTAAACGGTGACGTGCAGACGTACGTCGACGTTGCCACGGGTGGCGTTGGAGTACGGGCAGACCTGGTGCGCCGCGTCGACCAGTGTCTGCGCGTCGGCTTGTTCCAGACCCGGCAGGCTGATGTGCAGGTCAATGTCCAGACCGAAGCCGCCAGGGATCTGGCCGATACCGACATGAGCGGTGATCGATGCGTCGTCGGGGATTTTGCGTTTGGTCTGGCTGGCGACGAATTTCAGTGCGCCGATGAAGCAGGCGGAGTAACCGGCAGCGAACAGTTGCTCAGGGTTGGTCGCTGCGCCGCCGGCACCGCCGAGTTCTTTCGGGGTGGCGAGTTTGACGTCGAGGATGTTGTCGCTGGAGATCGCACGACCGTCACGGCCGCCAGTGGAGGTTGCGATTGCGGTGTAGAGAGTTTGCATGGTGTGAGCCTCGTTGAGTTTCTGTTTTTGCGCTAATTGTTTGCGCGCTAAGTAAGTGCGAGGTGAATGTAGCTCGCAAATATTTAGTGCGCAAGATAATTATCTGAAAAATATGCGCTTCGACGAAGGACTGGTTCGTTTGGTTAGCCTGGAAGGCGCGGTTTAGAGAGGATGGCGGGAAAGTCAGGCGTGGAAAAATATTTTTCAGACAACTAGATTACCTGTAGGAGTGAGCCTGCTCGCGATAGCGGTGCAGCAGTCAACACGATGGCGGCGCGTTCACCGCTATCGCGAGCGGGCTCACTCCTACAGTGGAACAGTGGCGGGCTCAGGCCAAACTGTTTTGCAGATGGTTGCGCAGGGCTTGCAACTCAGATTGAAGATTCTGCAGGCGTTCGAGGGTGAAACCACTGGCGCCGAGGATGCATTGTGGAATGGTTTGCGCCTTGTCGCGCAGTGCTCGACCTTGCTCGGTCAACTCGACAATCACCACACGCTCATCTTCACGACTGCGCGTGCGGCTGAGCAAGCCTTCACCTTCCAGCCGTTTGAGCAGGGGTGTCAGCGAGCCAGGGTCGGTAAGCAACCGCGTACTGATTTCGCCGACGGTCAAACCATCCTTTTCCCACAGCACCATCATCGCCAGATACTGCGGATAGGTCAGGCCCAGCGCTTGCAGCAGTGGCTTGTAGACCTTGGTCATCATCAGTGAAGTGGAATGCAGGGCGAAGCACGCCTGATTGTCGAGCAGCAGGTCGTCGCAGGTATCGCGTTCGGTAGTCATGGCAAAGCCTTGTTCAGTGATCGGCTTGAATCTAGCGCCCGAATGTTTAATGCGCCAGATAATTATCCAGAATCTAGTGCCGGCCCAGCTCGCGCTGTAGCGCCAGATCCCACGGCGGAACCGGGCTGAAGCGGGTGTTGAGGTATTCCAGGAGCAAGCGGCTGCGCGAATTGGTTTGCTGTTCCATGCGCAATGCATAAATGCCAGTGCTCTCCGGTTGTGGCAGACCGCTCTCGCAGAACAGCGGCAACAGCTCGCCACGCAGCAGGTACTCACTGGCCAGCCAGGTCGGCAAATGCGCGATGCCCAGACCTGCCAGTGCCCCGCACACCAGCGCTTCGGCATTGTTGGCGCTCATGCGGATGCGCGCGGGGCGATGCAGTTGCATTTGCCCGTCCAGTTCGAAGCGCCAGGCGAAGGGCGGGGCGAGGCCTTCCCAATCCAGCCCGTCATGTTCACTCAACTGCGCAGGATGGCTCGGTGCGCCACGGCGCTTGAGATAGTCGGGGCTGGCACAGGCAATGCGCACCATGCTCGCCAGCGGCGTGGCGACCAGCCGCGTATCGGCCATTTGCCCGGCGCGCAGCACCAGATCGACTTTGCCCAGATTCGAGCCGTGCATATCGATGAAGCTGTCGATCAGGTGCAACTGCACGTCGAGGCCCGGGTACAGCACCAGAAAGTCAGCGATGACTGGCGCGAGATGCCGGCGACCAAAAGCGGCGGGGGCATCGATGCGGATCAAGCCTTCCGGCGCACTGCTCAACGACACCGCTTCGGCACGGGCCAATTGCAACTCGTTGACGATGCGCCGTGCCCGCTCGGCAAACGCCAGACCTGCCGGGGTGGCCCGCACCGCGTGGGTGCTGCGAATAAACAACTGGCTGCCGACCGCACTTTCCAGGCTGTCAATGCGCCGCGCCACGGCAGATGGCGTCAGCGGATGACGACGGGACGCCGCAGAAAAACTGCCGCTTTCCAGCACATCGAGAAACAGTCCGAGCTGATCGGTCAATTGATTGGGGTTCATAAGTGTTCAA
The DNA here is from genome assembly GCF_058798255.1 of Pseudomonas sp. GW823-FHT01D03. Taxonomy (NCBI): domain Bacteria; kingdom Pseudomonadati; phylum Pseudomonadota; class Gammaproteobacteria; order Pseudomonadales; family Pseudomonadaceae; genus Pseudomonas; species Pseudomonas sp. GW823-FHT01D03. The sequence continues at coordinate 4,283,397 of NZ_JBXAKK010000001.1, read as the reverse complement.
TGCTTGTGCGAACTTGGCATAGCCATTGTGCGTTGCTGTGCGTTTCCCCGCCAGCCTCGACTGCGTAGGATGAGTCGCCTGACAGATGAGGACATCGCTGTGATCGAGTTTTTGTTGTACCTGCTGTTTGGCGCCGCCCTTGGAACCCTGGGCGGGATCTTCGGCATTGGCGGCGGTTTGATCGCCATTCCGCTGCTGGGCGTGTGGTTCGGCCTCGATCAGCAGATCGCCCAAGGCACGGCGCTGGTGATGGTGGTGCCCAACGTGATGCTGGCGCTGTGGCGCTATCACCAGCGTAATCGCATCGAGCTGCGTCATGCGCTGCCGTTGGCTGTGATGGGTTTTTGCTTTGCGTGGATCGGTTCGATCTGGGCGGTGGGCATCGATGCGCAAACCATGCGTATCGGCTTTGTCGCGTTCCTCGTGGTGCTCTCGGCGTACAACCTGCTGAAGATGTTCGGCAAGAAAACCGCCGTGACCTCCGAGATGCGTTACTCATGGCCATGGCTCGGTGTGCTGGGCGCAGCGTCCGGAACCATGGGTGGTCTGTTCGGTGTCGGCGGGGCCGTGGTGGCAACGCCGGTGCTGACCAGCCTGTTCGGTACCAGCCAAGTGGTTGCCCAGGGCCTGTCGCTGGCGCTGGCGTTGCCCAGCACTGGCGTGACCCTGGTGACCTACGCCGTACATCACGAAGTGGACTGGATGATCGGCCTGCCGCTGGCCATTGGCGGTCTGGCCAGCATCAGTTGGGGCGTGAAGGTCGCCCACGCTATGCCGGAAAGGCTCTTGCGCGGGCTGTTTTGCGGCTTTCTGGTGCTGTGCGCGGTGATGCTCGCGTTTAAAGTTTGAAGCCTTCGACGATGTGCTCGGCCAGGCATTCGGTGATCGGCGACGGATTGTTCAGGTTGCGGATCAGCATAATGCTGGCCTCGGGCAACAGCGGCAGATCCTCGGCGGCGCCGAGAATGCGCATGTCCGGGGTGATCAGGCTTTCCAGTTGCGCGGTGATCGCCAGACCCGCGCTCACCACCGCCATCAGCGCCGACAGGCTGGTGCTGTTGTAGGCGATGCGGTAGTCGCGGCCCATCGCGTCCAGCGCATTGCACGCCCACAAACGGCAGAAACAATCACTGTTGAACATCGCCAGCGGTAACGGCGTCTGCTCGTGGGCGCTGAAGTTCTGCGCTTCGGCCCAGACGAAACGTTCCTTGCGCAGCAACTGGCCGATCTCGTTGCCCGGCTCGCGGGTGACGATCGACAAGTCCAGATCGGTGCGCTGCAACAACTGTTTGCTGGACTCGCAATGCACTTCGATCTGGATCAACGGGTAGAACTGGGCGAACCGCGACAGGATCCCCGGCAGAAACCGCATCACGTAATCGTCCGGCGTACCGATACGCACGGTGCCGACCATGTGCGGCTCGCGCAGGGTGTTGAACACTTCGCTGTGCAATTTCAGGATGCGCCGCGCATAACCCAGCAGCACTTGGCCCTCGGCGGTCAGGCGTACCTGGCGGCCGTCACGTTCGAACAGTTGGCGTTGCAGCACATCTTCTTCCAGCCGCTTCATCTGCATGCTTACGGCCGATTGCGTGCGATTGACCATCTCGCCGGCGCGAGTGAACCCGCCCTGATCGGCAATCGCGACGAAGGTGCGCAGGACATCGGTATCGATACTGGGGTAGGCCGACAATTGATGAATCTCCGTGATGAATGCCATCAGAAACATTCGTTGGATTGATCTTAGCGCCAGCGCGAGACTTGAGCCATCCACAAGGAGGGCAACACGATGAAAGGTCAAAGAGAGTATGTAGACGACACAAGATTTTCCGGCCACGGCCATATCGTTTCCGATCTGCTGCACAAGTTTAGCCGCTGGTATGAACTGCACCGTGAACGCGAGATGCTCGCCAGTCTGAGCGACGAAGCGTTGAAGGACATCGGGGTCAGCCGTGCCGATGTCGAACACGAGGCCATTCGGCCGTTCTGGGACGATCCGATGCATAAATGATCAGGGCCTTACTACACAAACCACTTTCAGGTGAGGTAGGTTGCGAGCAGACAAGGAGATGCTCATGCCCGCGACTCTGGCCTTTTCCCTCAAACAGGCGCGACGTCTGGCGCTGGCTGCCCAAGGGTTCAACGGGCGCCAGCCGCCAACCGTCCGCGCGCCGCAGCTCAACCGGCTGATCGAACGGCTGGGCCTGTTGCAGATCGATTCTGTCAATGCCGTGGTGCGCTCGCACTACCTGCCGCTGTTTTCCCGTCTGGGTTCCTATTCTTCTGATCTGCTCGACCAGGCTGCCTGGAGTTCGGGGCGCCGGCGCACGCTGTTCGAATACTGGGGCCATGAAGCGTCGTTGCTGCCGCTGGCGATGTATCCGCTGATGGGCTGGCGGATGCAGCGCGCCAGAAATGGCAGAGACATTTATCAGCAACTGGCGAAGTTTGGTCTTGAGCAGCAGGACGTTGTGCGCCGCGTTTTAAGCGCGGTTGAGGAGCGGGGCGCATTGGGCGCCGGCAGCCTGTCGACCCGCGAGGACAAGGCCGGGCAATGGTGGGACTGGAGCGCAGAAAAGCACGCGCTGGAATGGTTGTTCGCTGCCGGTGAAGTGACCGTCGCCGGACGCCGCGGTTTTGAGCGTTTGTATGATTTGCCGGAGCGGGTGATCCCGAAGTCGATTCTGCAGCAGCCGCTGCCGGATGAGGCCGAAGCGCAACGCGGTTTGCTGCTGCACGCGGCTCAGGCGCTCGGCGTCGGCACGGAAAAGGATCTGCGCGATTATTTCCGCTTGAGCCCGGCCGATGCGCGACCGCGTCTGGCGGAGCTGGTCGAGGACGGGCAATTGCAGACCTGCGAAGTCGCTGGCTGGCGACAGATCGCCTACTGCCTGCCGCAGCCGAAAGTCCCACGTAAAGTCATCGCCAGTGCGCTGTTGTCACCGTTCGACTCGCTGATCTGGGAGCGCAGTCGCACCGAGCGCTTGTTCGATTTTCGCTATCGGCTGGAGATCTATACGCCGCAGGACAAGCGGGTCTACGGCTATTACGTGTTGCCGTTTCTGCACAACGAGCGGATTGCCGCGCGGGTCGATTTGCGCGCCGAGCGAGCGTCGGGGCGGTTGGCGGTGCATGCAGTGCACGAGGAAGAGCCGGGGCTGGATGACGAGGGGATGTTGGCGCTGGCGTTGAATTTGCGGCAGATGGCCGATTGGCTGGGGCTTGGGCGGGTGCAACTGAATTGTCAGCGTGAGAGTGCGGGGCGGTTGCGGGTGGCATTGGCGCAGATCGGCTGTGACTGAGCGGGCCTCTTCGCGAGCAAGCCCGCTCCCACACTGGATCTGTGTCGTACACAAAACCCATGTGGAAGCGGGCTTGCTCGCGAAGGCGGCCTGCCCGACGCTAAAAATCTGACTGATTCAGCGGCGAACCTGTTTCAGAGTTTCGGCAATCAGAAACGCCAGTTCCAGCGACTGATCGGCATTCATCCGCGGATCACAGTGGGTGTGATAACGATCCGACAGCCCATCTTCAGTGATCGGCCGCGCGCCACCGATGCACTCGGTGACGTTCTGCCCGGTCATCTCGATGTGAATCCCGCCGGCATAAGTGCCTTCGGCTTCGTGCACCTGGAAAAACTGCTTCACTTCGCCAAGGATCTGCGCGAAGTCGCGGGTCTTGTAGCCGCTGCTGGCCTTGATGGTGTTGCCGTGCATCGGGTCGGAGCTCCACAGCACCTGCTTGCCTTCACGCTGCACCGCGCGGATCAGCGCCGGCAGGTGATCGCCGACCTTGTTCGCGCCCATCCGCGCAATCAGGTTCAGACGGCCCGGATCGTTGTCCGGGTTGAGCACGTCGATCAGGCGGATCAGGTCGTCCGGGTTCATGCTCGGGCCGACTTTCACCCCGATCGGGTTGTTCACCCCACGCAGGAATTCGACGTGAGCGCCGTCGAGCTGACGGGTGCGGTCGCCGATCCACAGCATGTGCGCCGAGCAATCGTAGTAATCGTTGGTCAGGCTGTCGCGACGCACGAAGGCTTCTTCGTAGTTCAGCAGCAGTGCCTCGTGGGCGGTGAAGAAACTGGTTTCGCGCAGTTGCGGTGAACTGTCCATGCCACAGGCGCGCATGAACGCCAGGGTTTCATCGATGCGGTCGGCGAGGTGGCTGTATCTTTCGGCCAGTGCCGAGTTGGCGATGAAGTCCAGGTTCCACTTGTGCACCTGATGCAGGTCGGCAAAACCGCCCTGGGCGAAGGCGCGCAACAGGTTCAGGGTGGCGGTGGACTGGTGATAGGACTGCAGCAGGCGCTCCGGATCCGGCACGCGGCTCTTTTCGTCGAAACCGATGCCGTTGACGATGTCGCCCCGGTAGGCCGGCAGGGTCACGCCGTCGATGGTTTCATCGTTGGCCGAGCGCGGTTTGGCGAACTGGCCGGCCATGCGCCCGACCTTGACCACCGGGCAACCGGCGGCGAAAGTCATGACGATCGCCATTTGCAGCAGCACTTTAAAAGTGTCGCGAATCTTTGCGGCGGAGAATTCGGCGAAGCTTTCCGCGCAATCGCCGCCCTGCAGCAGGAACGCCCGGCCCTGAGTCACTTCGGCAAACTGCCGGCGCAGCTCGCGCGCTTCGCCGGCAAACACCAGCGGCGGATAGCTGGCCAGGGTCTGCTCGACCTGGCGCAGATGCGCCGCGTCAGGGTATTGGGGTTGTTGCTGGATCGGCAAGGCGCGCCAGCTGTCAGGGCTCCAGGGTTGGCTCATCACGGTCTCTAATTGGTTCTACGCACGGGAAGCCCATGGTAGCAGCAATTAGTGCGTGACCTGCTCCCGCCCCATCACCGACAATCGCCGCTTTGCCACGGCGCCGGAGCGGTGCCATCGCGTCACCGCGCCCGGTGACCATCAGGAGACGAAATGACTGAGGAGCGCGTCGAGCTGTTGCTCGCCGAGGTACAGGATGAGTTCGGCGTGATTCGCGTGCTGGAAGTGGCCGATTACCGCTTTCTGGAATTCGGCGATGCCATCGAGCAGAGCTGCGTGTTCACCGCCGATCCGAGCTGGCTGGAATACGACTACACCCGGGCGATGCTGATTGGTGCGTTGTGCCATGAGCAACCGGAGAGCGCGCTGTTTCTCGGTCTCGGTGCCGGCACGTTGACCCAGGCTTGCCTCAAGTTCCTGCCGCTGGAAGACGTCGAAGCTATCGAACTGCGCCCGGACGTGCCGCGTCTGGCGATCGAATACCTGGGGCTGGATGATGATCCACGTTTGTATATTCGGGTCGGCGATGCGCTGGAGTTGCTGCCGACGGCCGAGCCTGCGGATCTGATCTTCGTCGACCTGTACACCGACGTCGGCCCGGGTGTCGGGCATCTGGCCTGGAGTTTCCTCGGCGACTGTCAGAAGCGTCTGAATCCAGGCGGCTGGCTGGTGATCAATCAGTGGGCCACCGATGATGGCAAACCGTTGGGCGCGGCGTTGTTGCGCGGGCTGTATCACCGGCATTACTGGGAGTTGCCGGTGAAAGAGGGCAATGTGATTCTGATTGTGCCTGCAGATCTCGATCAGGAGCTGGACATGCAGGCGCTGACCGCCCGCGCCGAAGTGCTGGCGCCACGGCTGGGGTATTCGTTGCAGTCGTTGATCAAGGCGATTCGCCCGGCGACTTGAGTGGTCAGTGATGGCCTTGTTCGCCGATCTAGCCCTATCGCGAGCAGGCTCACTCCTACATTGGAATGCGTTTTCCCTGTAGGAGTGAGCCTGCTCGCGATGGCGCCCTGGCAGGCGCCATAATGCTCAGACCCCTTTGAAGATGCCCGGCCGCCGCTCCACCAGCGACCTGATCCCCTCCTTGGCATCCTCACTCCCCAGTAACTTTTTCACCAGCGCCGGCAACCCCTGCGCCGCCGCCGTCTCACCTTCATAGCGCGCCTGGCGCGCCGACATCAGTGTCGCCTGCACCCCCAACGGTGCCTGCCGGGCGATCCGTTCGGCCAACTCAATAGCCCGCGGCAGCAGGTCCTCACTGGCCATCACTTCCTGCACCAAACCCAGATGCAACGCATCGTGGGCATCAAACTCATCGCCGGTCAGCAACCAGCGCATCGCGTTACCCCAGCCGGCCACCTGATGAAAACGTAACGTCGCGCCACCAAACGGAAAGATCCCCCGCTGCACTTCCATTTGCGCGAAGCGGGTATTGCTCGCGCACAGGTTGATATCGGCGGCCAGCATCAACTCGATACCGATGGTCAGGCAGTAGCCCTGCGCGGCAACAATCACCGGTTTGCTCACTCGCGGCCCGACAAAAACACCCCATGGGTCGTAACCGCCGGTCGGAACCTGCCAGCCTTCGGCGAGGGCGGCGCTGGCGTTGAGCAGATCCAGACCGGCGGTAAAGTGCTCGCCATGCCCGAACACCACCGCCACCCGCGCCTCGCTGTCGGCCTCGAACTCGCCGTAGGCCAGGCTCAAATCGTTGAGCAGATCGAGGTCGAAGGCGTTGCGTTTGGCGGCCCGGTCGAGGCCGATCAAGTGGATATGACCTCGACGTTCACGGCTGACGCGGCCGGGGCAGGGCTGATTCATGAAGAAATCCTCGGGCGGGAAGGGCGGGTGCAGCGACGGTATGCCGCACATCGATGAATCGTTTAAGCGTCATCACCCGCAGGGCCGGGCCTTTGCAAAATAGACCTTTGCACGATTATCCGCAAAACCCCGTTACACAGCGGTGACACACCGATTCAGGCGATAAAAAAAGCTCCCTTTTTGGGCAAATTCCGGTATAGTGCGCGCCGGCCTTTAACCGGGCCGCGTTTAGGTAGCGCAATTCCCCGAAGTCAGCTTCGGCTGCACGTCCGCACTGCGGGCTCTTCCTTGACGATTCTTTTTCATTCATACGTTTTCGCAAATCCCCGCCGACAAAGCTGCCAGGGCGACTCTTGAGTCTCAACACGGCATGTGCAGCTTTGGAGCATGGGTCTTTGCGGATGCACTTAGAGGCAGACCCATGACCCAGGAAATCGGCGGCTTCGCCGCTCTTGAACTTCATCCCAATATTGTCGCTGCAGTAGTCGCTACCGGCTATGAAGAGCCTTCGGCCATTCAGCAGCAGTCGATCCCGATCATCCTCGCCGGTCACGATATGATTGGTCAGGCGCAAACCGGTACCGGTAAAACCGCTGCCTTTGCCCTGCCTATCCTGCACCGCATTGATCCGTCCAAGCGCGAGCCGCAAGCTCTGATCCTGGCCCCAACTCGTGAGTTGGCGCTACAAGTTGCAACCGCTTTCGAAACCTACGCCAAGCAAATGCCGGGCGTAACTGTTGTGGCTGTCTACGGCGGCGCGCCGATGGGCCCACAATTGAAAGCAATCCGTAATGGCGCACAGATCGTTGTCGCCACTCCGGGCCGTCTGTGCGACCACCTGCGTCGCGACGAAAAAGTCCTCGCTACCGTGAACCACCTGGTTCTGGACGAAGCAGACGAAATGCTCAAACTCGGTTTCATGGATGACCTGGAAGTGATCTTCAAGGCCATGCCGGAAACCCGTCAGACCGTATTGTTCTCGGCAACCCTGCCGCAGTCGATCCGTGCCATCGCCGAGCGTCACCTGCGCGATCCGAAGCACGTGAAGATCCAGAGCAAGACCCAGACCGTTACCGCGATCGAACAGGCTCACCTGTTGGTTCACGCTGACCAGAAGACCTCCGCCGTCCTCAGCTTGCTGGAAGTGGAAGACTTCGACGCGCTGATCATGTTCGTGCGCACCAAACAAGCGACCCTGGATCTGGCCAGTGCCCTCGACGCCAAAGGCTACAAGGCCGCTGCGCTGAACGGTGACATCGCCCAGAACCAGCGTGAGCGCGTCATCGACTCGCTGAAAGATGGCCGCCTGGACATCGTTGTCGCGACCGACGTGGCTGCCCGTGGTCTGGACGTTCCGCGCATCACCCACGTATTCAACGTGGACATGCCGTACGACCCGGAATCCTACGTGCACCGTATCGGCCGTACTGGCCGTGCCGGTCGCGAAGGTCGTGCGCTGCTGCTGGTGACTCCACGTGAGCGCCGCATGCTGCAAGTGATCGAGCGTGTCACCGGTCAGAAGGTTGCCGAAGTGCGTCTGCCGGACGCTCAGGCTGTTCTCGATGCACGCATCAAGAAACTGACCAACAGCCTGTCGCCGCTGGTTGCTGATGCCGAGTCGACTCACGGCGAACTGCTGGATCGCCTGACTGCCGACATCGGTTGCACGCCGCGTGCTCTGGCTGCAGCCCTGCTGCGCAAGGCGACCAACGGTCAAGCGCTGAACTTGGCGGCGATCGAGAAGGAGCGTCCACTGGTGCCGAACAACGCACCGCGTGGCGACCGTCCTGAGCGTTCCGGTGATCGTCCTGAGCGTGGTGACCGCGAGCGTCGCGCGCCAATGCCTCTGGGCGAAGGTCGTGCCCGTTGCCGTACCGCGCTGGGTGCGCGTGACGGTATCGCCGCCAAGAACCTGCTGGGCGCCATCCTCAACGAAGGTGGTCTGGCTCGCGAAGCAATTGGTCGCATCCAGGTGCGTGACAGCTTCAGCCTCGTCGAGCTGCCGGAAGATGGTCTGGACAAACTCCTGACCAAACTGAAGGACACTCGCGTCGCTGGCAAGCAGCTGAAACTGCGTCGCTATCGCGAAGATTGATCCGCCCTTGGGCTGATTGATCGAACATAAAAAATCCCCGACTGGTTCGGGGATTTTTTTTGCCTGCTTTTTGCCTTTGTGGGAGCGAGCTTGCTCGCGAAGACGTCACCCGAAACGATAGATATCCATACCCAGTGCACCCATCGTGAAGCCTTTATGCGCTACGCGGAACTCACCTCCCGCACCCCGCGCAAAATACAGCGGCAACAAATGCTCATCACTCGGATGGCTGCGTACCGCATTGGGCGCGTGCTGACGATAATCATGCAGTGCCGCCTCATCGTCGGCCGCCAGCTTGTCGATCATCCAGTCGCGGAAGTCCTGTGCCCACGGCTCGACGCTTTCCGGGCCGGCATGCCAGTCCAGTTCGCGCAGGTTGTGGGTGATGCTGCCGGAGCCGATCAGCAAAATACCCTGCTCGCGCAGACTCGCCAGCGCCTGCCCGACACGAGTTTGCAGCACCGGGCCATCGCGACTCGGCAGTGATACCTGCACCACCGGTATATCCGCCTGTGGATACATCAGCGACAGCGGCACCCACACGCCGTGATCGAACGGGCGTTGCGAATCAAGACGTGCCGGCAGATGCGCGGCGTCAAGCAATTCAGCTACTTCGGCTGCCAGTTGCGGATCGCCCGGTGCAGGGTACTGCACTTCGAAAAGGGCGCGCGGGAAGCCGCCGAAGTCGTGCCAGGTTTCCGGACGAGGATTGCTGCTGACCAGCAGCTCCTGGCTTTCCCAGTGAGCAGAGACGATCACGATGGCTTTCGGCCGCGGCAGTTCGGCCGCCAGACGCGCCAGCGCCGGGCCACTGGCACCGGGCTCCAGGGCCAGCATCGGTGAGCCGTGGGAGATAAACAGGCTGGGAAACATGGAAAGGTTCCTGAGCGGTAAGATGACCTCATCTTCAGTCAGATCATTGATCTAAATCTAATATAAGTTTTAACGCCTTTTGATCGAATTTATTGGGGGGATGCATGCAGCCTGAGTTTTGGCACAAGAAGTGGGAATCCAATCAGATCGGCTTTCACCTGCCTGAGGTGAACCCGTATCTGCAGCGTCACTGGGCGGTACCGGCAACGGCGCGAGTGCTCGTGCCGTTGTGTGGGAAAAGTCTGGATTTGGCGTGGCTGGCCGGGCACGGTCATCAGGTGCTCGGGGTCGAGCTGTCGCAGAAGGCCATCGAGGATTTTTTCAGTGAGCATCAGGTAACGCCGCACGTCAGCGCCAAGGGGCCGTTCAAGGTCTATCGCGCCGATTCCATCGAGTTGTGGTGCGGTGATTTCTTTGCGCTGACAGCCGACGATGTAGCGGATTGCGCGGCGTTGTACGACCGGGCAGCGCTGATTGCCTTGCCGGCTCCGATGCGTGAACGCTATGCGGCGCATTTGCAGCAGATCCTGCCGCACAGTGTGCAAGGGTTGTTGATTACCCTGGATTACGATCAGGCGCAGATGTCCGGACCACCGTTTGCGGTGAGCGATGATGAGGTGCAGCGCTTGCTGGGCGAAGTCTGGCAGGTGCAGGTGCTTGAGGAGCAGGATGTGCTGGCGGAGAGTGTCAGGTTCCTGCAGGCGGGGGTAACGCGGTTGGAGGAGCGGGTGTATCGGGTTTCTGGCCGATAGTTTTGTATCGGCATTAACGGCCTCTTCGGGAGCAAGCCCGCTCCCACAGTGATCCGTGTTGAATCAGAAATCCAGAGAACACCACAGAACCCTGTGGGAGGGGGCTTGCTCCCGAAGAGGCCAGAACAGCCGACCCATAATCCCGCGCACAAAAAAAGGCCCGCATCGCTGCGGGCCTTTTCGTTACTGCGCCAAACCGATCAACCGCGACGACGCAGCGCGTCGATACGCTCTTCCAGCGGCGGGTGGCTCATGAACATGCGGGCAAAGCCCTGCTTGATGCCACCGTTGATGCCGAAGGCGTTCAGGGTGTCCGGCATGTGCACCGGCAGGCCCTGTTCGGCGCGCAGGCGTTGCAGGGCGCCGATCATCGCGTTGGTACCCGCCAGACGTGCGCCGGCTTCGTCGGCACGGAATTCGCGTTTGCGCGAGAACCACATGACGATGGCGCTGGCGAGGATGCCCAGTACCAGCTCGGCGAAGATCGTTGCCACGTAGTAGGCGATGCCCTGGCCTTCTTCGTTCTTGAAGATCACCTTGTCGACGAAGTTGCCGATGATCCGCGCGAAGAACATCACGAAGGTGTTCACCACGCCCTGGATCAGCGCCAGGGTGACCATGTCACCGTTGGCTACGTGACCGATTTCGTGGGCCAGAACGGCTTTCACTTCATCTGGCGAAAAGCGCTCGAGCAGGCCCTGACTGACCGCGACCAGCGCGTCGTTCTTGTTCCAGCCGGTGGCGAAGGCGTTTGCTTCGTAGGCCGGGAAAATACCGACTTCGGGCATCTTGATCCCGGCTTCGCGGGACAGTTGCTCGACGGTTTGCAGCAGCCATTGCTCATGCCGGGTACGTGGCTGGCTGATGATCTGGGTGCTGGTGCTCATCTTCGCCATCCACTTGGAGATGAACAGCGAGAACAGCGAACCGGCGAAACCAAAGACCGCACAGAAAACCAGCAGCTGACTGAGGTTGAGATCAACCCCGTTGGCCGCCATGAACCCGTTGAAGCCGAACAGGCTCAGGGTGATGCTGGCTATCAGCACGACCGCCAGGTTAGTGGCCAAAAACAGCAGGATGCGCATCATGGTTGTAGAAATCTCCTCAAGCTAAAGATGTAGCGTACTGCGGGGTATATAAGGTGCGGCACCGGGTGATTCAACCGAGTGACTATTTCAAACTGTGTCCTACAGCGAATTCCCGAGTCTGCAGGTCATTGCCCACGGCCAGAACCGAAAGGGATTACAGCCAGCCGCTACCCGCCGCCACTGCGCCAGAGGCGGGTGGGCCCTATGAATCGCAAGTGTAGAAGGCGCAGCGAGGCGGGGAGAGCAGAAGTGTTGCTGAATCAGACAGTGCGCAACGTTCGGGCCGTTGCGCACCGTCGACCGGTTACTGGCGGTAGGACTTGAGGAAGTTGCCGATGCGTCCGATGGCCATCTCGAGATCGTCGACGCGGGGCAGGGTCACCACGCGGAAGTGATCCGGCCACGGCCAGTTGAAGGCCGTACCTTGCACCACCAGCAGCTTCTCGGAGAGCAGCAGGTCGAGAACGAATTTCTCGTCGTTGTGGATCGGGCAGACTTTCGGGTCGATCCGCGGGAACGCATACAGCGCGCCCATCGGCTTGACGCAACTGACGCCCGGAATGTCGTTGAGCAATTCCCAGGTACGGTTGCGCTGCTCCAGCAGGCGACCTTGCGGCAGCACTAGGTCATTGATGCTCTGATAGCCGCCGAGGGCGGTCTGGATCGCATGCTGACTCGGCACGTTGGCACACAGGCGCATGTTGGCCAGCATGTCGATGCCTTCGATGTAGCTCTGGGCATTGTGTTTCGGCCCGGAGATGGCGATCCAGCCGGAGCGGAAACCCGCCACGCGGTAGGACTTTGACAGACCGTTGAAGGTCAGGCACAGCAGGTCCGGGGCCAGCGAAGCGGTGCAGATGTGTACGGCGTCGTCGTAGAGGATCTTGTCGTAGATCTCGTCGGAGAACACCACCAGATTGTGCGCGCGGGCGATTTCCAGCATGCCCAGCAACACTTCTTTCGAATACACCGCGCCAGTCGGGTTGTTCGGATTGATGATCACCATGGCCTTGGTGTTCGGGGTGATCTTGGCCTTGATGTCGGCCAGATCAGGGAACCAGTCGGCGCCCTCGTCGCACAGATAATGCACGGCGTTACCGCCGGCCAGGCTCACGGCGGCGGTCCACAGCGGGTAGTCTGGGGCCGGCACCAGGACTTCGTCGCCGTTGTTGAGCAGCGCCTGCAGTGACATCACGATCAGCTCGGACACGCCGTTGCCCAGGTAAATGTCTTCGATGCCGACACCTTCGACATTCTTCTGCTGGTAGTACTGCATCACTGCCTTACGGGCACTGAACAGGCCTTTGGAGTCGCTGTAGCCTTGGGCGGTCGGCAGGTTGCGGATCACATCCTGAAGAATTTCGTCCGGCGCTTCGAAACCAAACGGCGCCGGGTTGCCGATGTTCAGCTTGAGGATGCGCTGGCCTTCCTCCTCCAGACGTTTGGCGTGCTTGAGCACCGGGCCGCGAATGTCGTAGCAGACGTTGGCGAGCTTGTTCGATTTGCTGAACTGCATGGCGATGTGATCCCGAAAATGAACGATCCAGACGGCGGATGGCCAACCGTACTGGGATTCCTGCGTCTTCGCACAGGCGGAGTCTTGCGCCATGGCGCCGAGAATCCGTTTGAATGCGCCCGGTCTGGCTGCCAGACTGGCGTGTGACGAGGCGCAATCATACGTGCCACCCGATCCGTGGAAAAGGTACAGATCGGGCTTTTTCAGCCGCTGAGGTGTGATGATGGAAAAGTTGGAAAAAACCCTTGAAGAATGGCGGGCGATGCTCGACCCCGAGCAGTACAACGTATGCCGTCTCAGTGCGACCGAACGGCCGTTTTCCGGCAAATACAACGACACCAAAACCGACGGTGTCTATCACTGCGTCTGCTGCAATGAGCCTCTGTTCGACTCCAAGACCAAATTCGATTCCGGCTGCGGCTGGCCAAGCTTCTATGCGCCGATCGGCGAAAGCGCCATGACCGAGATCCGCGATACCAGCCACGGCATGATCCGCACCGAGGTCAAATGCGCCCGCTGTGATGCGCATCTGGGCCACGTGTTCCCCGATGGCCCGCCACCGACCGGCCTGCGTTATTGCATCAACTCGGTGTGCCTGAATCTCGAGCCGCGCGAGTAAGCGGACAGGCGACCTGCGGGTCGCCATTCGGATAATTAAATTGCACACAATTTAATTGCTCGCTATGTTTGGCCTTTTCCGATAACCCGCGGAGCCGACCCATGAGCGACAACCTGCTGAATATCCCCGTCACCACCATCAAGGGTGAGCAAAAGACCCTGGCCGATTTCGCCGGCAAAGCGGTGTTGGTGGTCAACACCGCCAGCAAATGCGGCTTCACCCCGCAATACAAAGGCCTGGAAGAGCTGTGGCAGACCTACAAGGATCAGGGCCTGGTGGTATTGGGATTCCCGTGCAATCAGTTCGGCAAGCAGGAGCCGGGCAACGAGGGGGCGATCAGCGAGTTTTGTGAGTTGAACTACGGCGTGAGTTTCCCGCTGTTCAAGAAGATTGACGTCAACGGCAGCGATGCACATCCGCTGTTCGTGCAGTTGAAAAAGCGCGCTCCGGGTTTGCTCGGTTCCCAAGGCATCAAGTGGAACTTCACCAAGTTCCTGATCGGCAAGGATGGTCAGTTGGTCAAGCGTTTCGCCCCGACCACCAAACCGCAGGAGCTGAGCGGCGAGATCGAAGCCCTGCTCAAATGAACAGCCTGCCCGTCGATTCGCTGAAGCTCGACAGTCAGTTGTGCTTCAAGTTGTACGCCGCGTCCCGGGCGGTGATTCGCGCTTACAAGCCGATGCTCGATCAGCTCGGCCTGACCTACCCGCAGTACCTGGCGATGCTGGTGCTCTGGGAATGGCAGGACAGTGCGCCGGAGCAACCGACGGTCAAGGCTTTGGGCGAGCGCCTGGCGCTGGACTCCGGCACCCTGACGCCTTTGCTCAAGCGTCTTGAACAATTGCAGTTGGTGCAACGCCAGCGTTCGGCGCGCGACGAGCGTGAAGTGCATCTGAGCCTTACCGCGCAAGGCCGAGCGCTGCGCGAGCAGGTCGGGCCGCTCAAGGCCCGCTTGTTGTGCGACAGCGGGGTGGATCTCGATCGGCTCAACGATTTGCGTAATGGCCTCGATCATTTGCTGGGACAGATCAAAGCGCTGACGTAGCCGGCATCCACTGGTCGAGCAGGGCCGCCAGCTCTTCGCGGCGGAATGGCTTGGCCAGGTAATCGCTCATGCCGGCGGCGCGACAGCGCTCGCGCTCCTCGGACATGGCGTTGGCGGTGAGCGCGACGATTGGCAAATTCGGCCAGCGCCCGCTCTGGCGGATCTGCCGGCTCGCTTCGTAGCCGTCCATTACCGGCATGTTGCAGTCCATCAGTACCAGATCGAACTCATCGTGCTCCAGTTGATCCAGCGCCTCGGCACCGTGGGCAGCGACCACCACGTCGCAACCGAGCTTGCCGAGCATGCCTTTGGCCACCAACTGGTTGACCGGATTGTCCTCCACCAGCAGCACCCGTCCACGGCGCTGGACGGGCAGGCTCTCGAGGCGTGCATCGTTGATTGTGGCGATATCGGACAGCAGGATGCGCCGCAGGATCTGATACAGCGCGTTGCGTGCCAGCGGTCGGGCTTGTTGCTGCAATGGCGCCAGCGCGGCGGCTTCTTCGCCGGGCATGAAACTGCCGTAAGCGGTTACGACGAGGATCGGTGCGCTGATGGTCGGGCGCAGACTGAACAGACATTCCGGGCAATCGGTGATCAGCAGATCGGGTGACAGGCCCAGCAACGGGTCATCCATGGTGCGCTGCTCATAGCTCACGCCCCACACCGGCAATAATGTCTTGAGCAGTTCCGCCAGCCCGCTGCTGGCGGCCGTGATCGCCAGTACCTTGCCGTGCAGTGGCGGCGGCATGACCGCCCGGGTGTGACACGGCAGTGGCAGATCGGCACAGAACTGACTGCCGAAACCGGCCTCGGAACTGATGGTCAGCCGGCCTTGCATGGCCTCGCACAGGTTGTAGGTCAACGCCAGACCGAGGCCGGTGCCGCCGTACTGCCGGGTGATGCCGGCGCCGGCCTGGGTGAACGGCTGGAAAATTTTCACCTGGGCATCCTGAGCGATGCCGATGCCGGTATCGCAGACTCCGATGCGCACCCCGTCCTTGTGGGCGGATAGGCGCACATCGACCCGGCCGAAACGGGTGAACTTCAGGGCATTGGACAACAGGTTGCTGACGATCTGCCGTACCCGGGTCGGATCCCCAAGCACCAGCGCGGGGAAGTGCGGGTCGATCAGGCAGGTCAGCTCGACGCTCGGCGCGGCGTTCTGCGACAGCAGGTTGGCGGTGTCTTCGATCAGTGAGCCGAGATCGAACGGGATGTGTTCCAGCTCCAGTTGCCCCGCATCGAATTTGGACAGGTCGAGAATGTCGTTGAGCAGCTCCACCAGCACCTTGCCCGAGTCATGGGCAATCGACAGCTGTTGCTGCTGCTCGGCATTCAGCGGCCCGTCGAGGGACAGGGCGATCATCCCCAGCAGGCCGTTGAGCGGGGTGCGGATCTCGTGGCTCATGTTGGCGAGAAATGCCGAGCGCGCTTCGGCCATGTCCAGTGCGGTGCTGCGGGCGACTTCCAGTTCTTCGTTGGACTGGCTGAGCCGGGTATTGATGGCCTTGAGCTCGGCGGTGCGGGCCGAGACGATGTGCTCCAGTTGCCCGAGGTAATCGGTGAGGCGGTTTTCCGCGTTGCGCCGTTGCTGGATTTCCGTGGCGATATTGTCGAACTGCTGGTTGGCGACTTTGACCAGTACGCCGATCTCGTCGTTGGCGTGGCCGGCCGGGCATTCCAGGGTCGTCGGCTCTGCACTGCGTGCGTCACGTGCGCTGAGTTCCCGGATCAGGCGCACCAGTGGCTTGGTCAGCATCACGTAGAACAGCGCCAACAGGATCCCGGTGAGAATCAGGCTGCGGGCAAAGCCGTTGAGCAGGGTGACTTCGGCGCGGCGCAGAAACCGGCTGCCGAACGCGTAGGTATCGACCTCCAGGCTCAGCGTACCCAGTGATTCTTCGGGCAGGTGGTCGAGGTACAGACGGTCTTCGAACTGGCGCTTGGCACCGAACAGGAAGTCGCTGATCACCCGATAACCGCTTTGCAGCTCCGGGCGCCTGACGTTGGCCAGGACGTTGCCGTTGTTGTCGGTCAGTTGCGCCGAGATGATCGCCGGCGAACGCAACAGGCCCAGGGTCAGCTCCTGCGCCAGTTCCGCATCGATGTTGTAGGCGATTCGCGACGCCGGATTGTGGCTGATTTCCAGCAAAGACAGGATTTCACGGTTGATGGAGGCGTCTTCGCTGGCATAATCGATGCCGATTTGCAGCAGGCTGAGCAGCGTGCCCAGAACGAACCCGACCAGCACCGTGAATCTGGCTTGCTTGTATGACAGCCGGTGGGTGAATTTGATATCCATGGGGTGTTGAACCACTTCCGTTTCCCTTCGCTGCTCAAGCATAGTCGATCATGTATGGATACCGAGGTTCCCGAAGCGCCTTGTAACAAGGCTTGAACGGGGATTGCGATCTGTCTGTCGTCGCTGGATCGACATCATCACTGTGAACGTGCCCGAGGAGAAGACGTGGATTCCCGATTGAATGCTTTTCTTGAACGCGCCGAGTCGGTTCTGGCGCGGATCGAACCCTTACTGCCGGCGCCGCGTCCCCTGATCGACTGGGAAACCTGCCTGGCCGCGCGCTGGCAGCGTGACGGGCGCAGCGGCTATTTGCTGCCGCTGGAAGTCAGCCTCGACATGCGCCTGTCCGATCTGATCGGTGTCGACCGTCAGTTGGAGCAGCTGGGCCGCAACACGCAACAGTTTCTCGACGGCATGCCGGCCAACCATGCGCTGCTCTGGGGCTCGCGCGGCACCGGCAAATCCTCGCTGGTGCGCGCGTTGCTGGCCGAACACGCCAAGGCCGGCCTGCGTTTGATCGAGATCGAACGCGACCATCTGGCCGACCTGCCACGTGTGGTCGAGCAGATCGCCAAACTGCCGCAACGCTTCGTGCTGTTCTGCGATGACCTGTCGTTCGAATCCGGCGAAGGCGATTACCGCGTGCTGAAAAGTGTGCTCGACGGCTCGCTCGAACAAGCCCCGGACAACGTTTTGCTGTACGCCACGTCCAACCGCCGCCATCTGGTGCCGGAAAAGGAAAGCGACAACGAAAACTGGAAACGCGTCGACGGCGAGCTGCATCCGAGTGAAGCGGTGGAAGACAAGATTGCCTTGTCGGACCGTTTCGGCCTGTGGCTGTCGTTTTATCCGTTTACCCAGGAACACTTCCTCAACGTCGTCGAACACTGGATCGGCCAGTTGGCGGCCAAGGCCGGCTTGAGCTGGCAACGCGATGAAGAGCTGGAGATCCTCGCCGTGCGCTGGGCAACCGGGCGCGGCAATCGCAACGGACGTTGCGCGTACCAATTCGCCCGTTACTGGGTGGGACTGAAATTGCTGGAGCACAAGGCATGATTGATTTGCAACAAAGCGGCCAGGGCCTCGAAGGCTATGGCATGTTGGCCGCACAACTGGAATCGCTGCTGGCGGACGAGCGCGATTTCATCGCCAACGCCGCGCAGTTTTCGGCGTTCCTGTTCAACCAGCTCGACGATTTGAACTGGGCCGGTTTCTACCTCAATCGCAACGAAGAACTGGTGCTTGGCCCGTTCCAGGGCCAGATCGCCTGCGTGCGCATTCCGTTCGGCCGCGGTGTGTGCGGTGCGGCAGCGGCCAGTCGGCAGACCCAGCGGGTTGAAGACGTGCATGCCTTTCCCGGGCACATCGCTTGCGACAGCGCCTCGAACAGCGAGCTGGTGGTGCCACTGGTCAAGGACGGTCGGTTGATCGGCGTACTTGATCTCGACAGCCCGAAACTCGCGCGTTTCGGCACCGACGATCAGGCCGGCATTGAACAACTGGCGGCGATCTTCCTGCGTCTGACCGACTGCTGATCAGGCACTCAGGCCAGCCTTGCGCAACAGGCTGGCCGGATCCACCGCATCGATCTGGCGCGGATCGAGAAACCGCGCGGCGTACTGCATGTACACCCCATCGTTGATGAACAGCGCAAACAGCTCGGGGTCGATGTGCGCCTCGCGGGACATGGTGGCCATGATTCCCAGGGCTTCGTTCAAGGATTTGGCCTTCTTGTACGGCCGATCCGCCGCTGTCAGCGCCTCGAAAATATCGGCAATCGCCATCATCCTCGCCGGCAGGCTCATGTCTTCGCGCTTCAGGCGTTTGGGATAGCCGCTGCCGTCCATTTTTTCGTGATGCCCACCGGCGATTTCCGCAACGCTGTCCAGGTGCCCGGGGAAGGGCAGGTGGCTGAGCATCAGGATCGTCTGCACCATGTGGTGATTGATGATGTAGCGCTCCTCGCGGGTCAGCGTGCCCCGGGCAATGCTCAGGTTGTACAGTTCGCCGCGATTGTATTTATAACGTGGCACATCCAGTTTGAACCCCCACGGATTGTCTTCCGGAATCAATTCGCTGTCGGCGCGTTCGATCAGATGTTCGGGCTTGTCCGCCAGCAGTGGCTCGCTGACCGGCAGATTCGCCGCCGGCGTTTGCGCCTGGCGGCGGTTTTCCTCCCATGACACCCCCAGGCGATCATCGAGGGTGCGCGTCCAGCGCCGCTCGGCAATGCGCTCAAGGCGCTGCAGATCGGCGGGCGCCATGGCCTCACCGCCCAGATTGCAGCGGGCGACAAAGGCAAAGTCGTCATCCAGTTGCGTCAGTGTGGCGTCACGCAGTTCGCTCAATTGCGCCTCGTTGCCGCCCAGCGCCAGTGCCTGCCAGTAGCTGATCCAGGCATCGCGCTTGAGCACTTCGAAACGGGTGCGGATTTCGTGGATGCGATCGTTGAGGGTTTCCAGTTTGGTCGCTTTGTCGACGACATATTCCGGCGTCGTGACCTTGCCGCAATCGTGCAGCCAGGCCGCAATGTGCAGGGCTTCCCATTCGTCTTCAGTGGGCTGATAGCTCTGGAACGCCGGCGCCTGGCTGGCGGCCGCGGCCTGCGCGAGCATCAGGGTCAGTTCCGGCACGCGCTGGCAGTGGCCGCCGGTGTAGGGGCTCTTGGCGTCGATGGCGCCGGCCAGCAACTGAATGAACGCGTCGAGCAACTGCTTCTGCTTTGCTTGCAGGCGCTGACTTTCGATACTCACCGCCGCCGCGCCGGACACGGCTTGCAGGAAGGCGATGCGGTCCGGGCGCAGCTTTTCCAGATCCTGAGCGCTGCCGCTGTCGTTGATCAGCAGAATCAACAGGCCGATGGTTTCGTTGTGCCGATTACGCAGGCGGATCCCGATCAGGTGGATGCGCGGCGACTGCATGGCCAACAGGACTTTCTGCAAGTCCCCGGCCTGCTCGAAGCCAAGGCTGCTGACCACATTGTCAGCGTTGATCAGTTGCTGAAACCACGCTGGCCCTTGATCGGCCAGAAGATCCCGGCCCAGCACAGCGAACTCGCCCGGCTCGTGCGAGGCGCCATCAATGACCAGTCCGTAAGGCTCCATTCGGTTGCCATCGCTTTCGCGCAGATAGATCAAGCCTGCCTGGGCCTGGGCGATCTGCACCGTTTCGAACAGCACCCGTTGCAGCAGCGGGGCGAAGCGGGTTTCGGCGCAGAGGCTGTCGGTGATGCGGAAGAAACTGGCGAGCGTGTCCTTCATGCGCGCCATCGACAGGCTCAACTGGTCAACCTCCAGCACCGGCGAGCGACGGGTGACCGGAAAGTTGAAATCGAAACTGCGGATCGCGTCGGCTTCCTTGACCAGCGCATGCAGTGGTTTGACCAGAATCCGCGAGATCAGCCAGCCCAGCGGCAGACACAGCAACAGCGTCGCCAGGGTGATCAACGCGCCTTGCCAGCGCATGCGGTAGGCATCGGCGAGCAATTCGTCCTCCGGCACCAGCAGGGCCATCTGCAAACCTTTCGGCCCGCCTTCCTGCAGGGTGCTGCGGGCGACGATCCAGTGGCGCCCATCAA
The DNA here is from genome assembly GCF_058798255.1 of Pseudomonas sp. GW823-FHT01D03. NCBI lineage: Bacteria > Pseudomonadati > Pseudomonadota > Gammaproteobacteria > Pseudomonadales > Pseudomonadaceae > Pseudomonas > Pseudomonas sp. GW823-FHT01D03. Next base: position 4,262,934 of record NZ_JBXAKK010000001.1, on the reverse strand, counting down.
CATCGAGCCGTTTGTCCTTATGCTGCGTGGTCAGCAACGCGTGCAGATTCGGGCTGAGGTCGGCCGCTTTGGCCAGGCGTGCGCTGCTGCCGTCGACAATCAGCCGGCTGCTGTCCGGATAGGCCACCGCATTGCCATCGGCATCGAACAGCACGATTTCGGTCGACGGGGTGACCACATGCTTGGTCAAGGTGGCCGAAAGTGCCTCCAAAGTCAGATCGGCACCGATCACGCTGGTTGCGCTGCTGCGTCGGGCCAGGGTGGTGCCCACATTGTGCGTGGAAAAAAATACATAGGGTTCGGTGGTGATCTGGTCGCCCTGTTGCAGGGCGTTGATATACCAGGCGCGAGTGCGCGGGTCGTAGCGGTCGTCGGGGTTGTCCTGACGCCCGATGGGGCTCAGCGCCTGGTCGAAAAACAGTGACTGCGACGAAGCAGCGCCGCCGGCATCGTGTTCGATGCTCCAGACCTGATAGGCCGCTGTTGGTGGCGCCTTGAGCAAGGTTTTCAGCGCGCTGGTGCGCAAGGGCCGAACCATGAAGAAGTCGCCGTTGCCGTAGCCCAGATACAGCGAGGCGAGATCGGTGTTGTCCTTGAGCGCCTGACTGAACGGCTTGAGCAGCGCCAGACGCTGTTGCAGGTTCGGCGCCCCGGCCGCCTGGTTGTGGGCCAGCAGGCTCAGCAGATGCCGGATCGGTTCGTAAGTCGAATGCAGATCCAGGCGCACGTCCTGCTCGATGCGATTAAACAGGTTTTCGCTGCTCGACAGAATGATCCGGGTAGTCTGGCGATAGTTGAACAACCCCAGCACAACGCCCGTCAGCAACAGCAGAAAGGTGAACATGACGCTGATGTGCACGTGCAACGGGAACCGGCGTCGATCCGGGCGCAGTGGGCTGGGCATTGCTGACTCTCCATTGAAGTAAACACACTGCTCAGCGTCCAAGCATAGTTAAGGCTCGGTCATTGTGCTTTCTTCGAACGGTTCCAGTTGTTGCCGCAACGCCTGTTCCAGTTCGATCATGGCTGCGTCGGTGGCCTCGACGCAGCGCACGATGGTCGCTGCGGGCGTTGTCTGCATGCAGGCCTGTTCGAGCGCGTCGCAGCAGGCGATCAGGCGCGAGGCCTGGGCGATCCGGGCCGCGCCCTTGATCTTGTGGGCGACCAGCGCCACTGCCTGCCGATCATTGCAGGTGGCCAGGGCTAATAATTCCTCGCGATCGAGACGGCTGCTCTTGAGCAATTGTGTGAGCAGACGCCGGACTTGCAGCGGGTTGCCGCCAGTCAACTGACTCAACCCGTCAAGATTGAATGCCGGCTCAAGCACTGCGGGCTGCAAACCATTGATCCAGTGGCTCAGTGCGCTGAGGCTCAACGGTTTGAACAGGCAGTCATTCATGCCGGCTTGTTTGCAGCGCTGTACTTCTTCAGGCTGCGCGTTGGCCGTGAAACCCAGCACGGTGCACGGAGGGCGACCAGTGCGTTGTTCCTGCTGGCGGATTGCCTCGGTCAGTTCGTAGCCGTTCATCAACGGCATGTTGCAGTCAGCAATAACCAGGTCGAATGCACCGGTCTGCCATTTCTCGAATCCACTTCGACCCTCTTCGGCGAGGGTAAAACGGTGCCCGAGGAACTCCAGTTGCTGGCACATCAGCAGGCGATTGGCCGGATGATCGTCGACCACCAGAATGTTCAGTGGTGCAGAGGTTTGCAGCACAGGCTGGGTTTTTGCCGTGGTCACCAGGCACGGCAGCGTTTGCAGCGGCAGCGACAGGCAGACCTGGGTGCCGATCCCCGGCTGGCTGCTCAACTGCAGTTGCCCACCCATCATTTCACACAGGTTGCGGCAGATCACCAGCCCCAGGCCTGCGCCGCTGCGAGCTTGCTGCCGGCCACTGTCGGTCTGGGCGAACGGCTCGAACAGGCGTTGTTGATCTTCGATGCTGATGCCGACCCCGGTGTCCTGGATCGTCAACTGAACGAGCGAGCGTTGGCCCGGCCCGTTGGGCAGCACATCCAGATTGATCCGCACCTGCCCGGACTCAGTGAATTTGATGGCATTGCTGATCAGGTTCGACAGGATCTGCTTGAAGCGCAACGGATCCAGTTCCACGTCGACCTGCAGCCCGGGCGGATTGATGATCAGCGGCAGGAGGAGGTTTTTCTGGCGGGCGAGGCCGTCAAAGATTCTGACCACCGATGCCACTGTTTCGACCAGATTGACCCGTTCGGGGCTCAGGCTCAGGTGCCCGGACTCGATCCGCGCGATATCGAGAATGTCGCCGATCAGGCCCAGCAGGTCCTTGGCCGAGCAGTAGGCGGTTTCGATGGAGGAGCGATCCGGAGCCTGATCATTCATGCGTTCGAGCGTCAGTTCGAGCATGCCGATGATGGCATTCATCGGCGTGCGGATTTCGTGGCTCATGGTGGCCAGAAAGGTACTTTTGGCGCGGTTGGCGTTGTCCGCCTGCTCCTTGGCCCTGCGCAGTTCATCGAACAACTGGCGACGTTCACTGATGTCGATCCAGCCGCCGATGATCCCTTGTACATCGCCGCTGGAATCGCGGTACGGCAGGATCCAGTGGTAGATCGTCAAACGCCGGCCACCGATGTGCAGCGGTCGATCGAGCAGCAGAGGCGTGCCTTCGGCCACCACCCGCTGGTAATCCGCCTGGTATGCCTGGGCTTCGAACGCGTTGCTCAGGGTGCCCTGCATGACACTTTTGCCGATCACGTCTTCGCGTTTGGCGTTGAAGGCCTCGAGGTAGCTGTCATTGCAGCTTTGCAGCAGACCCTGGCGGTCGCGCACGTAGATCGGGTGAGGGGTGCCGTTGACCAGTGAGCGCATGAATTCGAACTGATCATTGAGTGCCCGTTCGGCGGCCTGGCGTTGCTTGATCTGGCGACGCATGTAGGCGTTCCACAACAGCGACAGCAACAGCAGCAGGCAGGCCGCGCCGATCAATTGGTAAAACAGGCGTTTGTAGTGATGCCAGTTGCTTTGTGCCGCATTGGAGAAACCGCGCCAGCGGCTGTTGATGACTCCCAGTTCCTCCGGTGTGATGCTCAGCAGTGCCTTGTCGATGATCGACCCCAACTCGGCATTGTCACGGGCGCTGGCCAGCGAAAAGGCCGCCTGACGTGTGCCCAGGGTGGTGGTGATCTGCAACTGATGTTCGAAGATCCGCGACGAAATCAGATAATTGGCAATCACCAGCGAGGCGACGGCGCCATCGGCCTTGCCTTCGGCGAGCAAGGTTGCGGCACCGAAAGTGTCGGAGGTTTCGATCAGGTGGATGTTGGGGAATTCGCGGCGCAGGTAATCGGCCATGGGACTGCCTTGGGCAATCGCCAGGTATCGGTCCTTGAGCTGGGTGGGATGTGTCGGGCTGTCAGCGGATTTGCGCGTCAGCAGGACGAAGGAGTTTTCCAGATAGGGACGGCTGAATTGCAGGGTCTTTTCCCGTTGGGGACTGGGTAGCAACGCGGCGATCAGATCCGCCCGATGCTGATTGATCTGCTCGATCATTTCACCGTCACTGCGGCTGCGGACCAGTTCGAAGCGCAGGCCGGTGCGCAGGCGCAGCAGTTCGAGCAGGTCGGCGGTGATGCCTCGCAGGTTGCCGTCGCTGTCGAAGAATGTCAGCGGCGCGAACGCCTCGTTGACGACGACGCGCAGCACCGGGTGCTGTTTGAGCCACTGTTCTTCATGGTGGGTCAATTGCAGCTTCTGGTCGGTCAGCAGAATGTCGCTGCCGGCGCTCCAGCGCTTGGCGATGTTGTCCCGTTCGCTGGCCGGTATGGCTTGCAGCACGGTGTTGATGATCGCCAGCAACTGCCGGTTGTCGGCGTGAACGGCAAAGCTGAAACCGTGGGCTTCCTGTTTGCCGAAATTGGCCATGCGAATGTTGTTCAGATAGCCCTTGTTGATCATGTAGTGGGTGGAAATGGTGTCGCCCAGAAACACGTCAGCCTGATCGAAAGCTACCGCGTTGATTGCGTTTTGATAGGAGGGATAGGACGTCAGGATGGCTTTGGGATACTGCGCCTTGACCTCATCCTGGGGCAGATAGTGATAGACCATACTCAGCCGCAGACCGGCCAGGCCTTCAGTCAGTGAGCGGGTCTCGCCTTCGCGGGTAACCAGGACCGGCTGATCGATGGCGTAAGGCGTTGAAAGCAGGATGTTCGCGTTACTGGCCTCGAAACCGTTGGCCGTCCCGAGCATGTCGACCTGACCTGCAATCAACGCGTGCAAGGCGGCTTCCCGCGAGGCAAAGCGCTTGACCCGTATTGGCAACCCGACAGCCTGTTCGAGCAGACCGGCGTAGTCGGCAGTGAACCCTTCGTAATCACGACCGCTGGCGGTCATGTCGAACGGCGGATAGTCCGGTGCGGAAGTGCCCAGTACCAGTTCGCCGCGAGCCTCAAGCCATTGCCGTTGTGCGGGTTCAAGGGACACGGACGGCGCTTCGTGGCCCGAGCGGCTGCGCAGCACATAATCTTGCTCGGTGACGGAGCTGGCAGACACCTGAGTCGTCAGGCACAGGCTGACGCAACATATGGCGAGATAGATCTTTAAACGACTGGGCATTCAGGCTCTCACACTAGCGCGTTGCGTTTGGCCATCTCGATCAGTTCCACCAGAGATCTGGCCTTGAGTTTTTGCATCAGGCGCTTCTTGTAGGTACTGACTGTCTTGTTACTGAGAAACATGCCCTTGGCTATTTCCTTGTTGGTGCGTCCCTGGGCAAATAATTGCAAGACCATCAGCTCGCGGTCATTGACGGATTTGAATAACTCCAGTTCGGCATAACGTACGTCATCGATGCGTACCGGATTCAATGCCTGGCTGGGGAAATAGTTGTAACCGGAAAGTACCGCCTTGATCGCACTGACCAGTTCACTCAAGTCTTCCTCTTTGCAGACATAACCGGATGCGCCGGACTGCATGCAGCGAATGCCGAACAGCGTCGGGCATTGCGCCGTCAATACCAGGGTCTTGAGCGGGGTGCCCATGGCGTTGAAACGGGCGAGAACTTCCAGGCCGTCGAGCTTGGGTATGCTGATATCGAGGATGATCAGGTCGGGCATGCATTCGCGGACCATCTGCATGGCATCGACCCCGTTATCGGTTTCGCCGACGACCTTGTAACCTTCATGCTCGAGCAGCATTCGAACGGCAAGCCGGATGACGGGGTGATCATCGACAATAAAAACGGAGTTCATAATCAAATCCCATACGTGCGCGAATAAAGGGCGCACCTTAGCTCAGATAAATGAGCTGCCGCATGAACTCCCGTGGCTGTTGCGGCAATATAGGATTAGTCCTACGCACTAAAAGGAAACTGACTACGATCAAACTCTGTGTCGCGTAAGGAAGTGTTGAGCTGTTTTGTTTATCTGAATGTTTTAAGTTGCTTGTAGAACCTTGAATAAACAAGCTCTTGTTTGCGCAGTTGGTTGTTAAATGGATTTACCTTTCAGTCGATCCATTCGCCTTAGACCAAAGAACCGGTTCAATCGAGCCTCGCTCAGCCGGGCAGTTGCCCGACCCGGTTGAGCAACGTTTGCTGTCAGTGGCTGGAACGTCCGGTCATTTCCAGCGCCATGTCACTGGCGTAGCTGTCGGTCATCCCGGCGATAAAGTCGATCATGCGCAGAAACGAGGTGTGCAACGGGCCATGGGGATCCGGCGCGTTGTTGCCCAGCAGGTCGAGGATACGGCGGCTCTTGAACGATGGCGTGCGACCGCCATGTTGCTCCAGCGCTGCGCCGCAGAATGCGTTGAGGAGGATTTCCAGCGTGGTATAGGCGCCGATTTCATGCAGCGTCTTGCGCTTGTCCTGGAAGATCTTCTTGCGGGCGATGTCCTTGGCGTTCAGTACGCAGCGTTTGGCCGGGCCGTGCATGTGTTCCACCAGGTCGCCGTGCAGGGTGCCGGCCAGCAGCGCATCCTGTTGCTCGACGAATGCCCGGGCGGCGGCGTTGGTCAGGTGCTCGATGGCCTTGCCGCGCAGGATCGCCAGTTTGCGTCGACGCGAATCCAGCGGGCCGAGCTGGCGATAGGTTTCCGGCAGATCGTCTCCCACCAGACCGAGCAGCAGCGATTCGACTTCCGCGTACTCCAGCAACTCCATTTCCAGGCCGTCTTCGAGGTCGATCAGCGCATAGCAGATGTCGTCGGCGGCCTCCATCAGGTACACCAATGGGTGGCGCGCCCAGCGCTGGTCTTCCAGTTGCGGCAGGCCGAGCTTGTGGGCGATCTGCTCCAGCAGCGGCAGTTCACTCTGATAGCAGCCGAACTTGTGTTTCTTGTAGCCCAGCGAGTCGGCGTGGCGCGCGGTCCACGGATACTTCAGATAGGTGCCGAGGGTCGCGTAAGTGAGGCGGGTGCCACCGTCGAACTGGTGATACTCAAGCTGAGTCAGCACGCGGAAACCTTGCGCATTGCCCTCGAAATTGAGGAAGTCAGCGCGCTCGGCTTCGCTCATTGCGTCGAGCCAGCCGCGCCCGGCTGCTTGCTGGAACCAGTGACGAATCGCGTCCTCACCTGAGTGGCCGAACGGCGGATTGCCGATGTCATGGGCCAGGCAGGCCGACTGCACGACCATGCCCAGATCGCTCGGTTCGCACCAGTCGGGCAGGGCGCTGCGCAAGGTTTCCCCGACGCGCATGCCCAGCGAGCGCCCGACGCAGCTGACTTCCAGCGAGTGGGTCAGACGGGTGTGGATGTGGTCGTTACTCGATACCGGATGCACCTGGGTCTTGCGCCCCAATCGGCGGAAGGCGCCGGAGAAGATGATGCGGTCATGGTCTTTGTGGAACGGGCTGCGGCCCAGTTCTTGCGGGCTGTGCAGCGGTTTTCCAAGGCGTTCGCGGTTGAGCAGGGTCTGCCAATCCAAGGCTGGTTCTCTCCGTCGGTGACTGGGATGACTGTTGCCCTAGCTTCCCGGTTCAGGCCCGCACCTGCAAGCGGAACTACAGGCCTGCGGCATCGATATCGATCAGCAGCAGGCGCTCGCCGTTATCGAAGAACTGCCCGGCGGTCAGGCAATACTGGTTGCTGGTGGCATCGCGATAGGTGCTGGACAGGGTCAGGCGTCGCTCTTCCCAGCCCTCGGCGAGCAAATGATAAAAGTACGGACGCCATGACCAGTTGTGGCCCAGATAGCGGTTATCGGCGACCCAGCCGTTGTTGCGCCATTCGAGGTTGGGCGTGAGTTGGGTGCCGTGACGGTCGCATTGGTAGAACCGCAGCAACCACGGAAAGGCTTCGAGTTGCGGCAGCGCACTGAGCGGGGCGTGAGCCTGAGCCCAGGCCTGGAGGATCGCCATCAGTTCGCCGAGTTGCTGGCGCATCTGCATCAGGCGCCCGCGTTCGGCCAGTTTCTGCCGCACGTAACGCTGGCGCAATTCGGCGAAGCGCTGCACGAAGGCGTCGGTCGGATAGAACGCTTCCTGCGCCCGGGCGAACAGGAAACCCTGAACGTAGCGCGAACCGCATTCCAGGGCGAAATTGAGCTGGGCCTCGGTTTCCACGCCTTCGGCAATAATCCAGCAGCCGGTCTTCTCGGCCATTTGCGCCAGTGCCTTGACCACGTCACTGCTCGGCCCGCCCAGTGCGGCAGCCTGAAACAGGCGCATGTCGAGTTTGAGAATGTCCGGCTGCAAGGCCAGCACCCGATCGAGCTGCGAGTAACCGGCGCCGAAGTCATCGATAGCGATGCGTGCACCGGCCTCGCGATAGCGCGCGACCACTTCGGCCAGGCGCTGACCATTGCCGCCCAGTTCAGTGATCTCGAATACGATGCGTTGCGGATCGACGCCGTGGCGCAGCATCTGCTTGAGGCTGGGCAGCGGTTGATCGGCGCGCAGGCGACTGATCCAGCGCGGCGACATGTTCAGGCTGAGAAACCACTCGGCGGGGGCTTCATGCAGTCGGCTCAGGGCGTTGTCGCGGATCTGCCGGTCGAGGCGGCGCAGGGCGATGGCGGGTGTGCGTGGGTCGGCGAACAACGGCCCGACCGAGGCCAGTTGGCCGTCAGGCTGGCGCAGGCGACCCAGTGCTTCGACGCCTGCAATACGCCCGGTGGCGGTATCGATGAAAGGTTGAAAGCAGGCGAGCGGTTGCCCGTCAATCACGGGGCCTCCTTAGTCGTTCTTGTTCTGGATGAACCCGCCGACCGGGTAGGCACGCGGGATTGAACCTCGTGTTGGAGAGGTTCAATCCCGCGGATGTTGCAAGAATGCAGCCAGATGCGCCGGCTTAGCGTTTGCCCGAACTCTGCATGACCAGTTTGATCAGTGGCCCGAGGCTGGTCCCCAGACGTATCAGCCGGGTCAGCCCACCGACGCCGCCGCTTTTCGCGCCTTTGCCGGTGATGAAGCCCAGCAGGGTGACGGCGGCAACGCCCCAAAGCGGCGCGTGCTTGATGCCGAAGCCGCCTTGCAGGCTTTGCGTCATGCCGCGCATGCGCTGCAAGGGTTGCAGCACTTGCCCGGCTTCGTGGCGGATTTCCTGGCGATGCATTTCCATGCGCAGGCGGATCAACGCCTTGCGCATTTCCCGGCGCGAGCTGTTGTGTGGCAGTTCAGGCAGGCTCATGGCAGCAGGCGCTCCCGATCATTGGCCAATTCTTCCAGCGTACCGTGGAAGGGCGAGGATTCATCGAAGACTGCTGCCTTGAGACGTAAACCGCAGAAAGCGGCGGCCAGGGTGTAGAACACGCAAAGGCCGATGATCGCTGCCAGACGATAGGTATCCCAGAACACGATCAGCACCAGCGTCGACAGACCAACCAGCAACAGCAGGGCAAACACCAGTGCCAGGCCTGCGAACAGCAACAGGCTGACGGTGCGTGCTTTCTGTTCCTGCAATTCGATGCCGAACAGTTCGACATGGCTGTGTAGCAAGCCGAGAACAGCGGCGCCCAGACGCCGCGTGGAAGAGGAGGTGCCCGACCCCAGGCCGGATTCGCCGATCGACATGATCAGCGCCGAGTGGCCAGCAGGCCAATCAGAAAGCCCACGCCGGCGGCGATGCCCACTGACTGCCAAGGGTTGGCCGATACGTAATCTTCGGTGGCGGTGACCGCCGCCTGGCCACGATCACGCAGCGTGTCTTCGGTCAGTTTCAGGGTTTCCCGGGCGCGCAGCAGGCTGTCGTGGATCTGTTCGCGCAGCTCATCGGCCTGATCGCCCGCCAGAGTCGCGGTGTGCTCGAGCAACCGTTCGGTGTCGGCGACCAGGGTCTGGAAGTCGTTCATCAGGATTTCTTGAGCAGTCTTTGCCTTGATGCTGGCCATGGGTGGATCTCCGTAAGTGACGTCTGAAGCGTTCGAGTATGAGCCTTGCGCGAAGGTTCAGTACAAATGACTGGTACAGCTTTTGCTATGTCGTGGTGCGTCCTGCTGCCGTCGTGCGCTGTTGGCGGGCGTACATGCAGCAAAACCTTACCTCAAATAATCATGGTTCGTGTCAGGACATCAGCCTTGTGCGCCAAAGCGGTTCATCGCAGCTTCACTGCGCAGGCCATCAGGTCGCAACTTGGTGCATGAATTGTCCGCGCGAACCGCTTTGGTGCCTTTTTAGCCTTCAGGTCTGCCTCTTTATGGAAAATCTGCAAAGCGCTGTGGACACGCTGGTTCACAGCTCCAACACGTTGTTCATTCTGATCGGTGCGGTGATGGTGCTGGCGATGCACGCCGGTTTCGCCTTCCTTGAAGTCGGCACGGTGCGCCAGAAAAACCAGGTCAACGCACTGTCGAAGATCCTCAGCGACTTTGCCGTTTCGACGCTGGCCTATTTCTTTATAGGCTATTGGATCTCCTATGGGGTGACCTTCATGCAGCCGGCTGCGATGCTGAGTGCCGATCACGGTTACGGTCTGGTGAAGTTTTTCTTCCTGCTGACGTTTGCTGCGGCGATTCCGGCGATCATCTCCGGCGGCATTGCCGAGCGCGCGCGCTTCGTTCCGCAGTTGTGTGCGACGGCGCTGATCGTGGCGTTCATCTACCCGTTTTTCGAGGGCATGATCTGGAATGGCAACTACGGTCTGCAGGCCTGGCTGACGGCACGTTTTGGCGCAGCGTTCCATGATTTCGCCGGATCGGTGGTGGTGCACGCCATGGGCGGCTGGCTGGCGCTGGCGGCGGTGTTGCTGCTCGGCCCGCGCAACGGCCGTTACCGCGAAGGGCGGCTGGTGGCGTTCGCGCCGTCGAGCATTCCGTTTCTGGCGCTGGGCTCGTGGATTCTGATTGTCGGCTGGTTCGGCTTCAACGTGATGAGCGCGCAGACCTTGCAGGGCGTCAGCGGTCTGGTGGCGGTCAACTCGCTGATGGCCGTGGTCGGCGGCACGGTGGCGGCGTTGATTGTCGGACGTAACGACCCGGGCTTCCTGCACAACGGCCCGCTGGCCGGGCTGGTGGCGATCTGTGCCGGTTCCGACCTGATGCACCCGGTGGGTGCTCTGGTGACTGGCGCGATTGCCGGTGCACTGTTTGTCTGGTGCTTTACCGCCGCGCAGGTCAAGTGGCGCATCGACGATGTGCTCGGTGTGTGGCCGTTGCACGGTTTGTGCGGGGTGTGGGGCGGGATTGCTTGCGGCATCTTCGGCCAGACTGCGCTCGGCGGTCTTGGGGGTGTCAGCGTGATCAGTCAGTTGATCGGCACTGCGCTGGGTGTAGTGGTCGCGCTGATCGGCGGACTTGTCGTCTACGGCGTGATCAAGGCCTTGCACGGCCTGCGCCTGAGTCAGGAACAGGAGTATTACGGCGCCGATCTGTCGCTGCACAAGATCGGCGCGGTGAGTCAGGATTAGGTTTCCTCATCGTCGGCGCCGCGGTACAAACCGTGCAGCAGACGATAACGGTCACTGCGCACCTGATCGACTCGCTCTTGTACCTGACGTGCCGGCAGACCGAGCATGATCAAGGCGTGAGAGCCGAGCATCAGGCTTGATTCCAATAGCTCCGGCACCACTTCGGTGGCGCCGGCAGCCTTGAGTTCCGTCAGTTGGCTATCGTCGCGGGTGCGCACCAGAATCGGCACCTGATCATTGTGGCGGCGTGCCTCCTCAAGGATTCGCAGGGTAACCTCGCTTTGATCCACTGCGATCACCACCAGCCGCGCGCGCAACAATCCGACGGCAATCAGCAGGTCGGCGCGAGACGAGTCGCCGTAATGCACGTTGCTTTCACTGACGGAGGCTTCCTGGATTCGCACCGGGTCGTTGTCCAGTGCGATGTAAGGTTGATTGGCATTGCGCATGAAACGGCCGATGGACTGGCCAACTCGCCCGTAGCCGCAAATCACCACATGCTGGTCGAGGTCGGCGTTGAGCGCACTGATCTCCTCGAGCTGCGCCTCCTGATTCGGCTTGCGATGCAGGCGCAGGGCAATTTTCGGTGCCCCGCGCAGCAACAGCGGGGTCAGCAACATCGAGCAGAACGTCGCTGCCAGCAGCAGACCGCCCAGCTCGTCAGGCACCATGCGGTTTTGCTGCATCTGCGCCATCAACGCAAAGCAGAATTCCCCACCCTGCGCCAGGGCCAGGCCGCTGCGCCAGGCGGTTTCGTGATCACTGCCGCGCCATTTCACCAAGAGCGCGACGACCGTGCCCTTGATCAGCATCAGGCCGAGCGTCAGGCCGAGAATCAACACACTGTGACTGACGAACAGTTGCAGGTCGATCAGCATGCCGATGCTGACGAAAAACACCCCGAGCAGAATGTCGCGAAACGGCCGGATGTCAGCTTCGATCTGATGGCGATAGTGGCTTTCGCCGAGCAGCATCCCGGCCAGAAATGCGCCAAGGGCAGGGGACAGGCCGAGCAGGTGCGTCAGCCAAGCGGTCAACAGCACAATCACCAGCGCCAGCAGCACGAACAATTCCGCCGAGCGCGAGGCCGCCACTTCATGAAACAGCCGTGGCAGCAACCAGCGGCTGGCCAGCAACAGACCGAAAAACAGCACCACGGTCTTCACCAATGTCAGCGGCAGCGCCCAGTACCAGGCCTGTTCGCTGCTGCCGGCGAACACCGGCACCAGGGTCAGCAACAACACTGCGACCACGTCCTGAAACAGCAGAACCCCGACAGCGTTCTGCCCGTGACTGCTGAACACTTCGCCCAGGCTGCTCAACTCCTTGGTGACAATCGCCGTCGATGACAGCGACAGCCCTGCGCCAAGCAGCAGGGCCGGCGTCACCGGCATGCCCAGCAGGATCAGCACCAATCCCAGTAACGCCGTACTGAGCAACACCTGCTGACTGCCTAGGCGAAAAACGACCTGGCGCAGCGCGATCATTTTCGACAGGGAAAACTCCAGGCCCAGCGAAAACAGCAGAAACACTACGCCCAGTTCGGCCACGTCCGGCAGGTGCTCGCTCTCGTTGATCCAGTCGAATGCAGTTGGTCCTACCAACAAGCCTACGCACAGGTAGCCCAGCACCGGCGGCAAGCGCAGACGGCGAAACAGGGCAATCATCACCAGGGATGAGGCGAGGATGATCAGCAGGTTGGCAAACACAAGACGCTCCGATATCAGGTTCAGGCCTCTCAAGCGTAGAGGCAAAAAGCGCGGGAGCATGGCCTGATTGGCTTTTCTGTGGACTGATTTGCGTCAGGGTTTTGCGTACGGGTTGTCGTGTTCGGACCTTTGGGCGACAGCGGCTCGACGGGTTTTCGAGGCAGGCCTAGAATGAACGCTCATTTTTCCGGTTGAGCGATCATGCCTCCTGAATGTCAGTTGTTCGGCACCTTGGGATGCCATTTGTGTGAGGTGGCAGAGGCCGAGTTGATGCCTTTTGTCGAGCACGGTCTGCTGGTCGAACTGGTGGATATTGCTGACGATGAATCCTTGTTCGAGGCTTACAGCCTGCGGATTCCGGTACTGCGCCGAACTGACACCGGCGCGGAGCTGAGCTGGCCTTTCAGTGCCGATCAGGTGGTGGCCTTCCTGCGCTGAGTTATTTCCCGGTGGCATGCCACTGTCGTCCGCCGGTCGCGACCGTTATCCATCCCTTGGCACTTTGCGGATTATTCGGTTACTGTATGTGCATACAGTAATTGGATAGGCCTGCTGCTTTTCATCACTTGAGCAGGTGAATCCGGCAGTCAGAGGGACGAACCGTGGTCAATGTCGAACAGTTGAAGAACAGCGTGAACCGGATGTCGGTTGACGTGGTGCGCGAGGCGGTCCTCGAGCTGCGCCTGGACGGGCTGGTCACGGAGGGCAAGACGCCTTTCAACAAATTGCATTTCAACACCTGTTTTGCCGAGATCGAGGCGCTGTTCCAGCGTGCCGGTTATCACAAGCAACTGGATGTGGTCGGTTACCAGGGCCTGCTCTATGCGTTGTATGACCCGGGACGCTGGGAGGCGGTCGATGTGCTGCGCTGGCTCAAGGAATTCACCGAAGCCGCCGCGCTCAAGTCGATTCCGGCCTGAGGCGGGTGGTGGAATCGGCGCTAGGTTCGTATCGCTCAGTGTTGGATAATGCCGACCTGCATTGAGGGTTCGAATTTCCGTATGTCCACACCAACGTTTTGCGCTGCGCAGAATCAGGCCAGCACCCTTTACCTTCCTCCGGGGAGTTGGCCTACCGTCCTTGATTGCCTGTGTGAGCATTTCAGTGCGATCAGTCGCGAGCAATGGCTGGACCGGATCGCCCGGGGCCGGGTGCTGGATGGGCAGGGACAGCCGATTGCGCTGGATCTGCCGTACAAGGAAGGGCTGCGCATTCACTACTTCCGTGAAGTGCCGGATGAAAAGCCGATCCCGGTGCTCGAGTCGATCCTGTATGCGGACGAGCATCTGGTGGTGGCGGACAAGCCGCACTTCCTGCCGGTGACGCCGGCCGGCGAGTACGTCGAGCAGACGTTGCTGCGTCGTCTGATCCGCCGCCTCGACAACCCGCATCTGGTTCCACTGCACCGCATTGACCGGCATACGGCGGGGCTGGTGATCTTCTCGGCCAATCCGCAGACCCGTTCGGCCTATCAGTCGTTGTTCCCGACCCGGCAGATCGACAAGCGCTATGAGGCGATTGCCCGTGCGCTGCCGGAGCTGGAATTTCCCCTCGTGCACAAAAGTCGCCTGATCGATGGCGAACCGTTTTTCCGCATGCAGGAAGGGCCAGGCGTCGCCAATACGGAAACTGCGGTGGAAGTCCGGGAAAAGAACGGCGATCTGTGGCGCTACGGCCTGTACCCGGTGACCGGCAAGAAGCATCAGTTGCGGGTACACATGACCGCGCTGGGAGCGAGTATCTGCAATGATCCGTTTTACCCGGATGTGCTGAAAGACGTTGAGGATGATTACGCCAATCCGCTCAAGCTGCTGGCGCAGGGGCTGCGGTTTGTCGACCCGGTGACCGGTGAGGATCGTGAATTCGAGAGCCGGATCACCCTGCAGTGGTGACGCCAGGCACTTTTCCGCGCCCATGAAAAAGCCCGCATTGATGCGGGCTTTTCTGTATCCGGTATCGACGTAAAGCTTACAGCTCTTTAACGGTGCGAACCTGATCCTTGTTGATGCGGGTCTCTTTGCCGTCCAGTTGCTTGAACTCGTAGAAGCCCGAATCTTCATCGTATTTCGGGGTGTCGACGGCCTGGATTTCGCGACCGTCATTCAAGGTGAGCACTGTTGGCGAGGAGCAACCAGCGAGGGTAGCCAGGCCCAGTGCGAGCATGAAAGTGGCGAGGGTCCGTTGAGTCATGGGTGTGTCTCCGAATGGGAATACTTTTGGTTACTGAGCTTGAGACGTATACAAGGCGTGAGAGTTCCTTGAATGCTGTCAGTCTGACACAGTGTTATGCGTATTTAACAGTTCGGGGGTGTTCAGGTTGGCCAGTCGCGGGTCATTGTCCGGGCATTGCAGGGCAGTCGCGCCGAGATTGCGCATGACCCGGCCGGGGCTGCGTTCACCGGCGTTCCACGCGGTTTCGAAGGCGGGGAACAGGGTGACGGGAATCACACACAGCAGGGGTTCCCAATGGTCGTCGTGACGCAACATTAAAGGTTTTTCAGGAAACTGGCCGGCGGTCTCACACATGTCCTGCAAGAGCGCGGCGTCGATTCGCGGGACATCGCAGGGCAAGACCAGCAGGTGTGGGCGGCGGGCGACCTTGAGTCCGGCGAGGATGCCGGCCAGCGGACCAGGAAAATCGCCTACCTCATCGCTGACCAACTGATCGGCGTAAGCGGCATAACGCTCGTGATTGCGATTGCAGGAGATGATCAGATCGTCGGTCAGCGCTCGCACCTTGCGCTGCAGATGCGCAATCAGCGGCTCACCCTGCCATTCGACCAGGCCTTTGTCCTGGCCGCCCATGCGCTGGCCGCGTCCGCCTGCCAGGAGCAGAATGGAGCAGGGGGGCAATGGCGTATTCGAGGTCATGGCAGCTCTCCAGCGGGGCGGCGAAAAATTCAGGCGCTGTGATATAACACCGGGCTGTTTCTCCTACAACTGGACGAGCCTAATGAAAGCCAAGGCCGATGTACCTTTTGCGCCGCTGAACATTGCGGTGCTGACTGTCAGCGATACCCGAACCCTGGAAACCGACACCTCAGGCCAGGTCTTTGTTGACCGCCTGACTGCTGCGGGCCACCGCTTGGCCGAGCGGGTCTTGCTCAAAGATGACCTGTACAAGATCCGCGCGCAAGTTGCCCACTGGATTGCCGAGGACGTCGTGCAGGTCGTGTTGATTACCGGCGGCACTGGTTTCACCGGGCGTGACAGCACGCCTGAAGCCGTGGCTTGTCTGCTCGACAAGCAGGTTGACGGCTTCGGTGAACTGTTCCGCCAGATATCGGTGGCCGATATCGGTACTTCGACCGTGCAGTCGCGGGCACTGGCCGGCCTGGCCAATGGCACACTGGTGTGCTGCCTGCCAGGTTCGACCAATGCGGTGCGCACCGGTTGGGACGGCATTCTCGCCGAACAGCTGGATTCGCGGCACCGTCCGTGCAACTTCGTCCCTCACCTGAAACAAGCGGCGCCCTGTGAATCCCGTGGGTAAGCCGGGCAAGACCGGCAGCCTGATGCCTGTCGAGCAAGCGTTGGCCCGCCTGCTGGAGATGGCTGAAGCCTCGCCGATTGTCGAACGCGAGTTTCTGCCCTTGGCCGAAGTCGAGGGGCGGGTGCTCGCCGAGGACCTGGTTTCGACCCTGGACCTGCCACCCTGGCCAAATAGCGCCATGGATGGTTACGCCCTGAATCTGGCCGACTGGACCGGCGCACCGCTGCCGGTCAGCCAGAAAGTCTTTGCCGGGCAGGCGCCTGAGCCGTTGAAGCCCGGTACCTGCGCGCGGATCTTCACCGGTGCGCCAGTGCCTGCCGGGGCCGATTGCGTGGAAATGCAGGAGAATGCCGAGGTTCAGGACGACGGCAGCGTGCGTTTCATCGAAACCATGAGCGTCGGCCAGAACATTCGTCCGAAGGGGCAAGAAACCACCGTGGGTGAGTTGATTCTGGCGGCAGGTACCCGGCTGGGACCGATTGAGCAAGGTCTGGCGGCGTCGCTGGGGTGTGCCGGGTTGAATGTGGTACGCAAGGTCCGAGTGGCGGTGCTGTCCACCGGCGATGAACTGGTCGAGCCGGGCCAGCCGCTGGGGCCGGGGCAGATCTACAACAGTAATCGGGTGGTGTTGTGCAGCTGGCTGCAGCGCCTGGGTTGTGAAGTGTTCGATGCCGGTATTCTTCCGGATGATCTGGCGACCACGCGGGCGCGCCTGGGCGACATGCAGGATGTCGACCTGATTCTCTCGACCGGAGGCGTGTCGGTCGGCGAGGCGGATTTTCTTGGCATCGCATTGCGGGAAGAGGGCGAGCTGGCGCTGTGGAAACTGGCAATCAAACCGGGCAAACCGCTGACAGTTGGCCATTTTCGCAAGGTGCCGGTGATCGGCCTGCCGGGCAACCCCGCTTCGACGCTGGTGACCTTCGCTCTGCTCACGCGGCCCTACTTGTTGCGTCGTCAGGGCGTCCAAGATGTCGAACCTCTGAAGTTTACGGTTCCGGCAGGTTTTGTCTGGCCTGTGGCCGGCAATCGTCGCGAATATCTGCGCGGTCGCCTGGAGCAAGGGCGGGCGATCATCTACCGCAATCAAAGCTCCGGTGTGCTGCGCAGCGCGGCCTGGGCGGATGGTTTGGTAGAAGTGCTGGAAGGCCGCACGCTGGTGGAGGGCGATGAGGTAGGGTTCATCCCCCTGAGCGACCTGCTCGGCTGATTCGCGCCTGGTCATTGCAGGCTCGACCGATACTGCGTCGATGCCTGCATGTCCCTGTCAATGGCTCATCAGTGTGACCAACTGATCGAACCGGCTGTTGGCAACCCATCCCAGCAGTCCCAGGATCACCGCCGTTGCACCCGCCGAATAGGCGAGACGGTGCTTGATGGTCTTAACATCCGCGCGGACTTCGTCCATATCCCGACGAATGTATTTGAGGTGGGTTTCCAGCTCGGTCACGCGCGGTTCCATATCTACTTCTCCAGCGGTTCTGGCGTTCTTTCTGAAATCGGATTTGTGACTGGCGCGACTTTCGT
This sequence comes from Pseudomonas sp. GW823-FHT01D03, assembly GCF_058798255.1. Taxonomy (NCBI): domain Bacteria; kingdom Pseudomonadati; phylum Pseudomonadota; class Gammaproteobacteria; order Pseudomonadales; family Pseudomonadaceae; genus Pseudomonas; species Pseudomonas sp. GW823-FHT01D03. The sequence goes on along the minus strand of NZ_JBXAKK010000001.1, from coordinate 4,245,383 downwards.
CCAGAGGGGCAACCGGGCTATTTGCAATTCTGGCTTCATGGCTTGGCATGGAAATGTCCATCGGCTGTTCCAATCGCAAGCACACTGGCCTTGCCGTCATCCAGACTGTCATCAGTTCCGAGGGTGTATCCAATCATTACCTGCACATCCTTGTGTTGTTAATTCGAAAATTGATACCACCTGCACAAGGTGAATCAAGGAGCGTGTCCGGTCAATTGAGCCGATTCCTCACATGTTGTAAGAAAAAATACCGTCGCGTAGGACGCGACAGGTCATTCGCTTGAATTAAATGGTGCTGCCATGGCTTTTTTGCCTGCGCCAGTGGTCAAGATGTTTCATACCGATTCAATCGTGGGGAGTGACCGTAATGAGTGAACGCAGGGCGCTGTTGATTCTGCATGGCAAGCAGGCACTCAATGAGGCGGTGCGCGCCGCCGTCGAAAGCAAACGCAAGCAGGGCTGGGAGTTGGCTGTACGGCTGACTTGGGAGGCCGGTGACGCTCAGCGTCTGGTGGAAGAAGCACTGGCGGGCGGCTATCGGAAGATCATTGCCGGCGGCGGAGATGGCACGTTGCGCGATATCGCCGAAGCGCTTGCCGCGCATCCGGATGAGGCCAGTCTGGTGCTGTTGCCGCTAGGAACGGCTAACGATTTTTCCCGCGCGGCGGGGATCCCGCTGGAACCGGCCGAGGCGCTGGAAATGCTCGACGTGCCACCGCGCAAGATTGACCTGGGCGAAGTCGGGGGGCAGATTTTCCTGAACATGGCGACGGGTGGTTTCGGCAGTCAGGTCACGGCCAATACCTCTGAAGATCTGAAAAAAGTGCTCGGCGGGGCCGCTTATCTGTTCACTGGTTTGTCGCGCTTCAGTGAGCTGCACGCGGCCTACGGCGAACTGCAAGGGCCGGACTTTCACTGGAGTGGCGAGCTGCTCGCATTGGGCATCGGTAACGGTCGTCAGGCGGGCGGCGGACACGTCCTGTGCCCGCAGGCACTGGCGGACGATGGTCTATTGGACATCAGTATTCTGCCGGCGCCACAGGAGTTGGTGGGCACGCTGAAGAATCTGCTCAGCGACGGCTTCGGCCTCGACAGTATGTTTGTCCGGGCCCGTTTGCCCTGGGTTGAAATCAAGGTCGCCGAGGGGCTGAGCATCAACCTTGACGGCGAGCCGCTGGAGGGCGACAGCCTGCGTTTCGAGGCGCGCCCCGCCGCCTTGCTGGTGCATTTGCCGGAGCATTCGCCGCTGTTGGGCGGCGCGGGCTTGATCAGTCGTCCAGACTGATGATCTGTTCGCGCACCGCGAACAGCACCAGACCCGCCACGTCGTAGATCTGCAGGCGCTTCATGATCTGCGAGCGGTGGGTTTCGACGGTCTTGATGCTCAACCCCAGACCGTTGGCGATCTCCCGGGTGGATTTGCCGCGTACGATCAACCGCAGGATTTCCAGCTGACGTGCCGTCAGGTTGTGCGAGTCGGCCACCTCGGGCTGGTTTTTCTGGGTGCGGGTCAGCGCCTGATTGATTACGGTATGGGCGATCGCCGGGCTCAGGTAGCGCTCGTTGTTGCGCAGGGCTTCGAGGGCATGTTCAAGCTCGGTGGCCGTGGTGTCCTTGAGCAGATAGCCGTGCGCGCCGCATTCCAGCGCCTGCATGATCAGCGCCGGATCGGTATGCATCGACAGAATCAGCACCTTGCTATGTGGCCTTACGCGCTTGAGCCGTTGCAGGGCTTCCAGGCCACCGGTTTCCCTCATCGAGATATCCAGCAATACGATATCGGGTGCCAGTTGCTCGACCATTTCGAGCAGTTGCGAGCCATCGCTGGCTTCGCCAACGACTGCGTAACCGGGAATGTCGAGCACCAGAGCGCGCACGCCGGCCCTGATCAGCGAGTGGTCATCCACCAGAAGTAAGTTACAAGTCAACGCATAACCTTATTCGTACTGGCCCGTTCGAGTGCACGGGGCGCCCAGGGGAACAGTGCTTCGATTTGAGTGCCTTTGCCCGGTTCGCTGATGACGTTCAGCGTACCGCCCAACTGTTCGATCCTTTCGGCCATCCCGGCCATGCCGCGTTGTCCTTCCCGACCCGGATCCGCGGCAGGCGCAAAGCCTTGGCCATCGTCGCTGATCAGCAGCGTCAGCCCTTGTGGCAGGCGTTGCACGCGGATCAACAGGTTGCTGGCCTGCGCGTGACGCAGAATGTTGGTCACCGCTTCCTGAGTAATGCGGAAAGCGGCGACCGCCATTTCTTCCGGAATGCCGTTGAGCCGCTGCTGGCAATCGAGGCTCCAGTGCACCGAGGTGTTGGCCAGCGTCTTGAGCAAATGCGCACGCAGGCTGGCTTCCAGGCCGAGGCTGGTCAGTTGGCGCGGGTTGAGAATGGCCGAGACATCGCGCACCTTGTTGAGGGTTTCTTCAAGGGTGTCGCAGAGTGTCGAGCATTGCTCTTGCAAGTCGGGTGGCAGACGTCTTTTCAGCCATTCACTTTGCAGCTTGGCCGCTGTCAGTAACTGACCGATGTCGTCGTGAAGTTCACGGCTGAGACGGTGGCGTTCGTTTTCCTGGACTTCCAGCAAACGGTCGGCGAGTTCCTGAGGCTGAAACTTGATCGATTTGCGTGACAGCCGGTATTGCACCCAGACACAAGCAGTGGCGGCAATATTCAACAGCAGCAGGCCCAGGGAGAGCGGAGCAGACAATCCGTAAGTCAGCAGGCTGCCAATGGCGGCGACCACACTCAATATGAGTGTGAACCGGCGTGCATTTTCCCGGGACGGTGGCCATTTGATGATTGACTTGAGGCTGGCGTACATAACGGATGGAGCCAATGGATGTTCGCTACGGGCAGACCGGCCGGTGGCTGGCGGATCTCTGTCTGAAAATGCTGTCAATTATGTTATTGATTTTAACGAAGTACAGTGAACGATATTCGACCATCAAGTTCGATGGATGACAGTCGCTGAATCACTGTGCCATTAGTTGAAAGCAACTAACGGTCGGCATAATACCACTTAAGATACCGTTGGTCGCGTTTGCCATATATGTCCAACGAGTCAGGAAATACGCCATGTTGGACGTGAGTTCCATTATGGAAAATGTCGCTTTATTGTGCTTGATAGAGATCCGTGCGGTGCGAAGTTGATCGTTACACAGACACAGGCAAACCCTGAGGCCGCGGCAAAATATCCGCTGGGGTCAGGTGTGATTATTTAATTCGAATTGTCGCTGGCAGGTATGAACTATTCAATTGCGACATTCAGCGATTCCGATGTTCAGCCTGGATTTACGCGTTGAATGCGGCGGATCAGGCCTGACGCTCGGAGTAAGACAAAAGCGGAAGCGGCCGGGTCGGGAGTGGTGGCTTGAACTGGCTTTGACCGACCTGAAACGCGAAGGCTTCGATCAGTGAAGTTTGTTCGCTGCCATCCAGGCTCAACTGGCCGGTGTTGTGATCGACCAGTTCGATCTGCCAGGCCATCAAGGTGAAACAGTCCTGCAGTGCATTCAGCGCCTGTGCGTGTAGATCGATGTGATCCGGCGCAGCGTCGAGCAGGCTGTGAATATGCAGGGAAAACTCGGAAATCGCTTCCAGTGCCAGCGCTTCAGCCCGGCTCGCCAGCTTGAGCAGGGTGTTGCGCATGCAGTCGATGGCGTCCTTGTCGTTGCTGATCAATTGCAGGTGGCTCAGGCACTCTTCGGACTTGGCCAGGAGTGTTTCAGCTTCGACGAGAAATTCGGGAAAGCGTTGCGCCCAGTCTTTACGGTCGATTGGCATGCTTATCTCCACAGCGTCTTGTCTGATGAGGGAATGCCGTGTGTGTCGACGTTCGTGGATCGTCGGGAGATCGCGCCCCACCGTGCAAGTGCACTGGCTGAGGTTTTCCAGAGGGTGGGGTTCCACTGACCTGCGATCGCACACAATAGCCTGACTCCGTTCATGCAATGAGAATGGCGTCACATTAATGGCTATTGGATATTGCGAACATCAGGTTGGGCCTGATTGTTCCTAGGGGATTCCCTTACACACGGGAACCTGTGGCGCAAACTGTGGTCGCGCCAGAAGAGAATGCAGCAGATGAAAACACCGGGTCAGTAAACCATGATGTTAATGTGACATCAATGCCCGTGTGTGGCATTTTGATGGTGAATTTTGTGGGGATCAAGAATCGCCATAAACAGCCGATAACCCCACTTAGTAGTGAATTCATCAGAACAAGCCCAGGAGTCATTGATGGCCGGCATTCTCGACACGGTAGACCAACGCACGCAACTGGTGGGTGAGAATCGCCTGGAAATTCTCATGTTTCGACTGGCCGGACGCCAATTGTTCGCGATCAACGTGTTCAAGGTTCAGGAAGTTCTGCAACTGCCGAAGCTGACCCTGATGCCGCAGCGTCATCCGTTTGTCTGCGGCGTAGTCAACCTGCGCGGCCAGACGCTGCCGGTGATCGACCTGTCTCAGGCGATCGGCATGCGCCCGCTGGTGCCGGGCCCGAACAGCACCATCATCGTCACCGAGTACAACCGTTCGGTGCAGGCTTTCCTCGTCGGTGGTGTGGATCGCATCGTCAACATGAACTGGGAAGCCATTCTGCCGCCGCCGACCAGTGCTGGCCGCCAGCACTACCTGACCGCGATCAGCAAGGTTGACGATCAACTGGTGGAAATCATCGACGTCGAGAAAGTGCTCGCTGAAATCGTCCCGTACAACGCCAAGGTTTCGCGCGACAAGCTCGACGATCCGGTACTGGAGCGTGCCCGTGGTCGCGAAGTGCTGCTGGTGGACGACTCCAACGTCGCGCTCTCTCAATTGCGTGACACCCTCGGCCAGCTCGGGGTGAAGATGCACATCGCCAGTGATGGTCTGAAGGCGCTGAACATGCTCAAGGGCTGGGCCGATACCGGCGTGAACATGACCGACAAGCTGCTGATGGTGTTCACCGACGCGGAAATGCCGGAAATGGACGGCTATCGTCTGACCACCGAGATCCGCAACGATCCGCGTCTGCGCGGTCTTTACGTGGTGTTGCACACCTCGCTGTCCGGCAGCTTCAACGACTCGATGGTGAAGAAGGTCGGTTGCGACAACTTCCTCTCCAAGTTCCAGCCGGACAAACTGGTCGACGTGGTGCGTCAGCGTCTGATGCTCGATGAAGTGCCAGCCTGACGAAAACCTGTAGCGAGGGGATTTATCCCCGATGGACTGTGCAGCAGTCCCGCTTTCTTGATTCAAGTGGGGCCGCTTCGCGCCCCATCGGGGATAAATCCCCTCGCCACAAACTATCTTTGCGGGTGCGTGCATCAGGCTTTGATTCGCCGATAAAGCTCGTATAGGGTGGCGTTTTTGCCCACCAGGGAGCTGGCCATGCTGCGTCTGAGCGCGCTTTATCGTTACCCGTTGAAATCCGGCAAACCCGAGATTCTGCAATCGATTGGCTTGGACAAACTGGGCCTTGCAGGGGACCGACGCTGGATGCTCGTGGACGAGGCCAGCGGGCGCTTTCTGACCCAGCGGGCCGAAGCGAAAATGAGTCAGCTGTCGGCGTTGTGGAACGCGCAGGGCGGTCTGACTCTCAGTGCGCCCGGGCTTGCCGCGCTGGACGTGCCATTGCCCGAGGCCGATTCCGACCTGCGCGGTGTGACCATCTGGCGTGACACCCTGCGGGTTCCGGATGCCGGAGATGCAGCGGCCAGTTGGGTCAGCGATTTCATCGGCAAGCCGACCCGTCTGGTGCAGGTGCCACTTGATCGCGCGCGCATGACGCAGGCCGGTTATGGCCGCGAGGACGATCAGGTCGCGTTCGCCGACGGTTTCCCGCTATTGCTGATTGGCGAAGCGTCACTTGAGGATCTGGTGCAAAAGGTCGGACGGCCGCTGGAGATGCTGCGCTTTCGGCCGAATCTGGTGATCGAAGGCAGCGCGGCGTTCGCCGAGGATGGCTGGAAGCGCATTCGCATCGGTGATGTCGAGTTCCGCGTGGTGAAGCCTTGCTCGCGCTGCATTCTGACCACCATCGATCCGCAGACCGGCGAACGCAGTGCTGATCGCGAACCACTGGCAACCCTGCAGAAATACCGTGCGCAGGCCGATGGGGCGATGTTCGGGCAGAACCTGGTCAATGACAGCAATGGTCAACTGGAAGTCGGAATGGCGGTGGAAATCCTCGAGTAACCGATGCCCGAAATGAAAAATGCCCGTGTTCATGGACACGGGCATTTTTGTACCGGGAAAAGCCGTGGACTTAGCCGCGGTATTCGCACAGGTAAGCGCTATCAACGGCGACCTTCAGCTGGAACTTGCTGTTGGCCGGAACGTTGAACTGGCTGCCGGCGGCGAAGGTTTCCCAGTCGCTGCTGTCTGGCAGTTTGACGGTCAGCGCGCCGGAGACCACGTGCATGATTTCACGCTGAGCGGTGCCGAATTCGTATTCGCCCGGGGCCATGACGCCGATGGTCGCCGGACCTTCAGCGGTGCCAAAAGCGATCGACTTGACGGTGCCGTCGAAGTACTCGTTGACTTTGAACATGGGCGATTCCTCTCGAAAAGGGCAAACAGGGGTTAAAAAGGGCCGGTCAGTATGCACAAGGCTCCCGGCGCCGTCACCTGCCCGGAGCGTGTCCGGCGGGTTCTCGACCTGACTTCAGAGTGGCAAGACCAATGGCAACAACCGCGCGGTATTGCGCGCATCTTCCAGCGCCCGGTGCTGTTGCCCGCTGAACTGCAAGCCGGCCAGTTGCAGCGCGCCGTTCAACCCCAATGGTCGCTCCAGGCGCCGGGCCTTGGCGAAGCGCTGCTTGAGGTTCATGTGCGGCACCCGGCTCAGCAGGCTGTCGAGTTGCAGGCGCTGCCATTCCTGGAGCAACTGCTTGCGGTCGTAATCGCCCCAACTGGCCCAGCCTTCGAGGCGCGTCTGGTGTTGGCCGAGCCAGCGTTCGAAGGCCGGCCAGACCTCGTCCAACGGCTGCGCGGCGTCGATGTTGGCCTGGGTGATGTGCGTGAGCTCACGGCAGAACGGCGTCAGCAACGGCCGCCGGGTCGGTTTGACGAAGCGCTGAAAGTGATCCTGCTCGCGACCGGCACGGTCGACCAGCGTCGCGCCGATTTCGATGATTTCCATTTCCGTAACCGGCCAGCCACCTTCATCTGTGGTGGCTTCCAGATCAATGACCAGCCAATGGGGCATCGCAGGTTTCCTGATTTAAGCGTCCTGATAGATCAGAGCGTAGTCAAACCTTGCGTTTGCGCCTGGCGACTCACTCGACCTGCAACAGAACCTGACGATTTTTTACCTGATCGCCGACCTTGACCTGCACCCGCTTGAGCACGCCGTCGATGCCGGCCTTGAGCGGGTGCTCCATTTTCATTGCCTCCAGCACCACCAGCAACTGACCCTTGCTGACCGGGCTGCCCTCGCTGACCAGCACGTCGACGATGGCACCGTCCATCGGCGCTTTCAGTGTGCCGGAGCTGACGCTGCTCTGACTGCTGATCAGCGCATGAGTTCGATCCTCCAGGCGCAGGTTGCCGGGGTAGGTGAACAGCCAGAGTTCTTCGCCATCGATCCGGTAGGCGTGACGTTGGCGCAGGCCGTCGACTTCCAGTGTCACCGCGCGCTCGTCGCAATCGATGACGGTCAGCGCCAGTGCGCGCTGCATCACGTTCACGGTGAAGCGATCATCGCTGCCAGCGAGCAGTTGCACGATCCAGTCCTGCTGTTCAAGCCCGACGCGGTAATCAAGTGGCGCGCCGACATTGTTGCGCCAGCCCTTGAGCGGCGCACGATGCGCCTGCGCGCCAGACTGATAAAACAGCACGGCGGCGATGGCCAGTTCCTCAGCGGTGGGGGCGTAAGGATGCAGAGACGGGTGGTCAGTGAAGTGCTGAGCAATGAACGCGGTGCTGAACTCGCCGCTGATGAACTGCGGATGTTGCAGCAGGCTGACCAGCAAACGCTGATTACTCTGGACGCCGAGCAGCACACTGTCCTGCACCGCGCGCAGCAGCTTGCGGCGTGCCTCCTCGCGGGTGGCGCCGTGGGCGATCAGTTTGCCGAGCATCGGATCATAGAAAGGGCTGATCGACTGACCTTCGCGCAAGCCGTGATCGATCCGCGCCCCCGGACTCAGCGCCGGTTCCCAGGCCTGCACACGACCGGTCTGCGGCAGGAAGTTCTGCGTCGGATCCTCGGCATACAGACGCACTTCCATGGCGTGGCCGTTCAGCGTGATCTGATCCTGCGTCAACGGCAGCGGCTGGCCTTCGGCGACGGCCAATTGCCAGGCGACCAGATCCTGCCCGGTGATCAACTCGGTCACCGGATGCTCGACTTGCAGACGAGTGTTCATTTCCAGAAAGTAGAACTGCCCACCGGCATCGAGCAGAAACTCGACCGTGCCAGCACCGACGTAATTCACTGCCCGACCAGCCTTCAATGCCGCTTCGCCCATGGCCTGGCGCAACTCGCGGGTCATCACCGGGCAGGGTGCTTCCTCGATGACTTTCTGATGGCGGCGCTGCACCGAGCAATCGCGCTCGCCGAGGTAGATCAGGTTGCCATGGCGGTCGCCGAACAGTTGCACCTCGACGTGCCGTGGTTCGATCAGCGCCTGTTCGAGGATCAGTTCGTCGCTGCCGAAACCGTTCAGCGCCTCGGAGCGGGCGGTGCGCAGTTGCGCAGGTAATTCGTCGCTGCTGTGCACCAGACGCATGCCGCGCCCACCACCGCCAGCGCTGGCCTTGATCATCAGCGGGTAGCCGATGCGCTCGGCTTCGCGCAGCAAGGTGGCGTCGTCTTGCGCTGCGCCTTGATAGCCAGCAATGCAGGGAACACCGGCGTCGAGCATGGCGATTTTCGACAGACGCTTGCTGCCCATCAGCTCGATGGCGTCGGCGCTGGGGCCGATAAAGGTCAGGCCGACCTCTGCGCAGGCGCGGGCGAATCCGGCGTTTTCCGAGAGAAAACCGTAGCCGGGATGGATCGCATCGGCACCGCTGCGGCGTGCGGCGTCGAGGATCGCCGGGATGTTCAGGTAGGACTGTTGCACCGCTGCCGGGCCGATGTTTACCGCTTGGTCGGCCATCTGCACGTGCAGGGCATCGGCGTCGGCATCGCTGAATACGGCGACGGTGCGATAGCCGAGGGACTGTGCGGTGCGCTGGATGCGGCAGGCGATTTCACCGCGGTTGGCGATCAGGATTTTGTGGATGGTGGGCATGGCTGTTCCCTCGGAATTTGCGGTGTCGGTGCTGGCCTCTTCGCGAGCAAGCCCGCTCCCACATTTGGAATGCGTTTCGTCTGTGGGAGCGGGCTTGCTCGCGAAGCTTTTAAGGGGCCCACCCAGGTTTACGTTTTTGCACAAAAGCCATGGTGCCCTCGATCCCTTCGGCCCCGGTCACCGCTTCGCTGAACCACCGCGCTGCTTCATCCAGCAATTCACTCGACGGTTGTCCGGCACTGGCCAACAGTAGTTTTTTCGTCGCCGCATTCGCCTCGGGTGCGCAGCACAAAACATGAGCGAGCACTTCGTCGAGGCGTTCTGCCAGGGCCTGCGGATCCTGCTCGACGAAATGCACCAGCCCTAACCGCCGAGCCTGATGGCCATCGAAGCGCGCAGCGGTCAGTGCCAGGCGGCGGGTTTCGGTCAGGCCGATGCGCTGCACCACGAACGGCGCAATCTGCGCCGGCAGCAGACCGAGGCTGGTTTCCGGCAGACCGAACTGCGCCTGATGGTCGGCCATGGCGATGTCGCTGACACAAGCCAGTCCGAAACCACCACCGAGCACTGCGCCCTGTAAAACGGTGATCAGCACTTGTGGTGCGTCCTGAGCTTCTTGCAGCAGGGCACCGAAGGCACGGTTCAACTCGCGGTAAGCGTCGGCCCCTTGGGCACGGGCATTGGCCATGTCCTTGATATCGCCACCGGCACAGAAATGTCCGCCGGCACCGCTGAGGACCAGAGCGCGAACCCCGCGGTCATCACGCACTGCCGCCAGCACCGCGCGCAGTTCGGCGACCATCTGCAGGCTCATTGCATTGCGGCTGTCCGGGCGATTGAGGGTGATGTGCAGCACGCCGCCGTGCTGTTCCAGCAGCAGAGTCTGGCAGTCGGGCAGGGGGCTCATTTCTTTTTCCCCGGCAGGATGCCCATCAGTTTGCAGATGATCCCCAGCATGATTTCGTCGGCGCCGCCGCCGATCGAAACCAGCCGCACGTCGCGATAGGCGCGGGCCACCGGGTTGTCCCACATGAAGCCCATGCCGCCCCAATATTGCAGGCAGCTGTCGCTGACCTCACGGCCGAGACGCCCGGCCTTGAGTTTGGCCATCGACGCCAGGCGCGTGACGTCCTGACCCTTCACATATTGCTCGGTGGCCTGATAGACCAGTGCCCGCAGGCATTCGATTTCGGTCTGCAGTTCGGCGAGGCGGAAGTGGATCACCTGATTGTCGATCAGCGCGTTGCCGAAGGTCTTGCGTTCCTTGCAGTACTCGATGGTGCTGTCGACGCAATATTCCAGACCCTTGATCATGTTCGCCGCGCCGAACAGGCGTTCTTCCTGGAACTGCAGCATCTGCATCATGAACCCGGCGCCTTCGTGGCCGATGCGGTTGCGCTGCGGCACACGCACGTTGTCGAAAAACACCTGGGCGGTTTCCGAACTGCGCATGCCGAGCTTGTCCAGGTGCGAGCTGAGGCTGATCCCCGGGGTGTTCATCGGCACCATGATCAGCGACTTGTTGATGTGCGGCTTGTCGTCCGAGGTGTTGGTCAGCAGGCAGATGAAGTCGGCGCTGGGCGAGTTGGTGATCCACATCTTGCTGCCGTTGATCACGTAGTCGTCGCCGTCCTTGCGCGCGCTGGTCTTGAGCCCGGCGACGTCGGAACCGGCACCGACCTCCGAGACCCCAATGCAACCGACCTGCTCGCCGGTGATCGCCGGACGCAGGAATTCGTCGCGCAATTCATCGGAGCCGAAGCGGGCCAGCGCCGGGGTGCACATGTCGGTCTGCACGCCGATCGACATCGGAATGCCGCCACAATGAATGGTGCCGAACTCTTCGGCGGCGACAATCGAGTAGCTGTAGTCGAGGCCCATGCCGCCGAATTTTTCCGGTTTGGAAATCCCCAGCAGACCGAGGTCGCCGGCCTTGCGGAAAATCTCGTGGATCGGAAAGCGTCCGGCCTTTTCCCATTCATCGACGTGCGGATTGATCTCGTGTTCGACGAATTGGCGGACGGTGCGGCGCAGTGCTTCGTGTTCCGGGGTGAAGATCATTTTTATTGTTCTCCTTGTGATCCGAGGCAGTCAGAAGCGGCTGACGCCGAAGCTGTTGGGTTGCAGCGCGCGGATGTCGGCTTCGTGGCAGATATCCAGCAGGTAACCGAGCAGGGTGCGCGTATCGCGCGGGTCGATCAGGCCGTCGTCCCACAGGTTGGCGCTGCCGTAGAGCGCGGTGGACTGGCTGTCGAGTTTCTGCGCGGTGACCTGTTCGAGCATGTCGAGCATTTTCGGATCCGGCACCAGTCCCTCCTTGAGCTGTTTGGCCTCGGTGACGATGCGCAGCACCTTGCCGGCCTGCGCGCCGCCCATCACCGCGGTGCGGCTGTTGGGCCAGGCGAAGATGAAACGTGGATCGAGACCGCGTCCGCACATCGCATAGTTGCCGGCACCGTAGGAGCCACCGACGACAATCGTCAGTTTAGGCACTCGGGCATTGGCCACCGCTTGAATCAGTTTCGAGCCGTGTTTGATCACGCCTTGCTGCTCGGACTCGGTGCCGACCATGAACCCGGTGGTGTTGTGGAAAAACAGCAGTGGCGTCTGGCTCTGATCGCACAGTTGAATGAACTGCGCGGCCTTGCTCGCGCCTGCCGGCGTGATCGGGCCGTTGTTGCCGATCAAGCCGCAAGCACGGCCCTGGATTTTCAACTGGCCGCAGATGGTTTGCTGATCGAACTCGCCCTTGAATTCGAGAAACTCCGATTCATCGGCAATCCGCGCAACGATTTCGCGCACGTCGTAGGGCTTCTTCGGGTCGTCGGGGATCAGTCCGAGCAGTTCGTCGATCGGGTACAGCGGCGCCTTGTATTGCGGCTCGGGCAGCCACGGCAGTTGCTCGTTCCACGGCAGCATGCGCAAGATCTCGCGGACCAGGCGCACGCCATCGGCATCGTTCTCGGCCAGGTACTCGGCGGTGCCGGCGACCTGCGCGTGCATCTCGGCGCCGCCCAGCTCTTCATCGGTGGCGACTTCGCCGGTTGCGGCTTTGAGCAGTGGCGGCCCGGCAAGAAACAACTTGGCCTTGCCGCGCACCACCACCACGTAATCCGACAGCCCCGGCTGATAGGCGCCACCGGCCGTGGCCGAGCCGTGCACCACGGTGATCTGCGGCAGGCCCATGGCCGACATCCGCGCCTGATTGGCAAAACTGCGTGCGCCTTCGACGAATATCTCCGCCGCATAATTGAGGTTGGCGCCGCCGCTTTCGGCGAGGGTGATCACCGGCAGTTTGTTTTCCAGGGCGATCTGTTGCAGGCGCAGGGATTTTTTCAGGCCGGTGGGGGAGATCGTGCCGCCCTTGATCGCGCTGTTGTTGGCCACCACCATCGCCCGGATGCCGGACACGTAACCGATGCCGGCGATCAGACCGCCACCGGCCGCGCTGCCGTCCTTGTCGTCGTGCAGCTTGTAGCCGGCCAGGCTGGCCAGTTCGAGGAACGGCGCACCGGGATCGAGTAGCAGATTCAGGCGTTCGCGGGGCAGCAGTTGCCCGCGTTTGTCGAATTTGCCCTTGGCTTCGGCAGCCTTGTTCAGCAGGTTCTGTTCCAGTTGCTGGACTTGCTCGATGGCCGTGAGCATCGCCGCGCAGTTGCGCGCGAAAGCTTCACTGTGCGGATCGAGTCGGGACTGGATCTGCGGCATGGCTTACTCCTTGTCCTTGAGCACGTCGGGCAGGTACGCCCGATGGAAACCGTTGAACGACTCGCTGTGGCTTGCCTTGTGCAACGGCCACGCGCGGCTGCCGAGACTGGCCGCGCCATCGATTTTCAAGGTGCTGCCGCTGATGAACGCCGCCGCCGGACTGAGCAGGAAAACGATCGCTGCACTGACCTCCGATTCGGTACCGATGCGTTTGAGTGGCACGTGTTCGCGCAGGGTCGGGATCACCGCTTTGAACGCGCCCTCATAAGTGTCCATGCCGCTGGACGCAATCCAACCCGGCGCCACCGCGTTGACCCGCACCCCGGCGTACCCCCACTCGAACGCGGCGGTTTTGGTGAAGTTGTCCATCCCCGAACGTGCCGCGCCCGAGTGGCCCATGCCGGGCATGCCGCCCCACATGTCGGCAAGCATGTTGACGATGTTGCCGCCGTGTTTGCTCATCGATTGGTTGAACACTTCCCGGGCCATCAGGAAGCCGCCGACCAGATTGGTGCGCAGTACGGTTTCGAAACCTTTCTGATTGATCGAGGCCAGTGACGACGGGTACTGGCCGCCGGCATTGTTGACCAGACCGTGGATCGGCCCGTGTTCGGCGATCAGCCCGGCGACCAGTTGCTTCACCGCGTCTTCGTCACGGATGTCGCAGGCCTGCCAATGGGCGCGGCCGCCGTCTTCGGCGATTTCGGCGGCGACCTTTTGCAGTTTTTCCGGCTTGCGTCCGACCAGCAGCACATTGGCCCCGAGCGCCGCCAGTTCATGCGCGGTGCAGCGCCCGATGCCACTACCGCCACCGGTGACGATAATGGTCTGGCCGCTGAACAGATCGGCTTTGAAAATCGATGCGTAAGCCATGAAGCCCAACCTCTAGTCGAGTTGTTCGGCGATGCTCTGCGGCACCGGGATCTGGATTTCCAGCAACTGCTGGGCGAAGGCCTTGCCCTGTGGGTCGATGCGCAGACTCGCCACGCCACCGCCGCCAAGCGCGTTCTCCAGCAGAAAATTCAGGCTGTGGGTGCCGGGCAGGTACCAGCGTTCGACCCGGCCGTGAATCGGGTCGAGCACGTGGCGCATCCAGTCGACGATCACCGCCGGCGTCAGCGCTTCGGCGATCCACGGCAGGTATTCCGGCCGGCGCGGCAGGACGCCGATGTTGCTGTGATTGCCCTTGTCGCCGGAGCGCGCCACTGCCAGTTTCACCAACAGCACACTCGCGTCGGCGCGGCCCTGGGGTTTGGGTGGCTGGTCGGGAATTGGCAGATCGTGGCTGTCGAGCGGTGTCTGCGCGGGGAGGGCGCAGGGATGCTGTTCACCGGCCATGTCGACGTGCAGGGTGCAGGCGGTTTTATCGATCAGGAACGAGAACAGACGGATCAGCGGGTATACCGTCGGCCGTCCGCCGACGATTCCCGTCAGTCCCGGTGCCATGCCGGTGGCCGCCTGGGCGATTTCCCGAGAGAACAGCACCAGCGCCTGTTTGAGCGGATGGCGCACGGCGAGTTTGATCACCACCTCGCGGCTGTCCCGACGCTGGCCGTGCGGGCCGTAGGTGGCTTCGCTGCCGAGCAGTTCGATGTCGACTTCGCTGTAGGGTGGCCAGCCGCGTTGGCTGAACATTTCCGCGGTCTTGTCGATGATTGCCTGACTGACGCGGCGCGCCTTGTCCACGGCATCGATGCCGGCGATCAGGCAACTGGCGGTGCAGCGGAAACCGTCCGGGTAGGTTGCGCTGACCTTGTATTTGTCACTCGCAGGCAAGCCTCTGGCACCGTGGACATGCACGGCGTTTTTGCCCTGTTGCTGCAGTTTGACCTGAGTGAAATCGCAGACCACATCCGGCAACAGATAGGCCTGTGGATCACCGATTTCATAAAGCATCTGCTCGCCAACCGTCAGCGGTGTCACCAGGCCGCCGGAACCTTCGGGTTTGCTGACGATGAACTGGCCGTCGGCGCTGACTTCAACGATGGGAAAACCGATGTGTTCGTAGTCCGGCACGTCGCGCCAGTCGGTGAAATTGCCCCCGGTGCATTGCGCGCCGCATTCGATGATGTGCCCGGCGAGCGCGGCCTGGGCCAGTTTGTCGTAGTCGTGCCAGGCCCAGCCGAACTCATGCACCAGCGCCGCGCTGACCACCGCGCTGTCGACCACGCGCCCGGTGATGACGATGTCGGCGCCCAGGCGCAGAGCCTCAACGATGCCCGGTGCGCCGAGGTAGGCGTTGGTGGAGACGCACATCGGCGGCAGCGGCGCGCCGTTGAACATTTCGTGGATGCCTTGGGCGGCGAGTTGCTTGAATTGCGGTTGCAGATCGTCGCCGAGCAGCACGGCGATTTTCAGGCTGACCCCGGCCTTGTCGCAGGCGGTTTGCAGGGCCGCGGCACAGGCCTGTGGATTGACTCCGCCGGCATTGCTGATGACGCGGATCTTCTGTTCGGCCAGTTGCGGCAGCAGTGGCGTGAGCACCTCGACGAAGTCCCCGGCGAATCCGACCTGCGGGTCCTTCATGCGCGCGCCGGCCATGATCGACATGGTGATTTCGGCGAGGTAATCGAACACCAGATAATCCAGCTGCCCGCCGGCCACAAGTTGTGCGGCGGCGGTACTGGTGTCACCCCAGAATGCGCTGGCGCATCCGATCCGAACGGTAGTTGGCATTATTATCTCCGACTCAGGAACCTGCGACAGAAGTGTCTGGAGGCTACCAAGCAAGCGCTTGGTTTGTAAACCACTCAAATATCTTCTGCCCAAGCGCTTGCTTGGTTGCCGCCTGCGGCTTAAATTGCGCGCAACCCTGCGTGTTCAGGGGGCAACAGACTGATCGACTGTAGGAGAGAACGGGTGGACGAGCAAAAAGCCCTGAGGGTCATGCGCGAACTGGTCGACCAGGGCCAGTTGACCGACCCTGACAGCGCCCGCGGCAAACTGCTGCAAGTGGCCGCTCACCTGTTCCGCAACAAGGGTTATGAACGCACCACCGTGCGCGATCTGGCCGGGGCGGTGGGGATCCAGTCCGGGAGCATTTTTCATCATTTCAAAAGCAAGGATGAAATCCTCCGGGCAGTGATGGAAGAAACCATCCGTTACAACACCGCGTTGATGCGCGCCGCACTGGCCGAAGCCAGTAACGTGCGCGAGCGGGTGCTGGCGCTGATCCGCTGCGAATTGCAGTCGATCATGGGCGGCAGCGGCGAAGCCATGGCGGTGCTGGTCTATGAATGGCGTTCGCTGTCCGAAGAAGGTCAGGCCCGAGTGCTGGCGTTGCGCGATGTCTACGAAGACATCTGGTTGCAGGTGCTGGGCGAAGCCAAGGAGGCGGGGTTTATCCGTGGCGATGTATTTGTTACCCGACGTTTTCTCACTGGCGCGCTGTCCTGGACCACCACCTGGTTTCGTGCCGGCGGCAGCCTGAGTCTCGATCAGTTGGCTGATGAAGCGCTGATTCTGGTGCTCGAAGAGCGCTAGTCCACTTTCTGACAGGTCGGGAAACTGGCTAACTGGGCGAAACCGCCTAGCTTGAATGCATTGATCGTTATTTTTTCGGGGAGTGGGGTGTTTTGAAGTCTTCGCCAATTCGGACGACCGCAGGGCTTTTGCTCGTAGCGCTGGCGGTATCTTGGGTGTTGCCCGCGCAGGCAGCGCAACTGGTTCGGGTCGGCGCGGCGCATTTTCCGCCTTACACCGTGCGTCCGGAGAGTGGTGCCGACACTGGCCTGCTGCCGCAATTGGTCGAGGCGCTCAATACGCTGCAAAAGGACTATCAGTTCGTGCTGGTGCCCACCTCGATTCCCCGGCGCTTCGGCGACTTGAAGGAAGGGCGCACCGACATGGCGATTTTCGAGAACCCGGAGTGGGGCTGGAAGGACACTCCCCACACCACGGTCGATATGGGCCTGGAAGATGCGGAAATTTTCGTCGCGCAACGCAAAGACGGTCGTCAGGAGAGTTATTTCACTGACCTCAAGGGCAAGCGCCTGGCGTTGTACAGCGGTTATCACTATGAGTTCGCCAACTTCAACGCCGATCCCAAATTCCTTGCGGATACGTTCAATGCCTCGCTGACCTATTCCCATGACAGCAACCTGTTGATGGTCCTGCGCGGACGAGCCGACATCGCGCTGGTGACCCGTTCCTACCTGTCCGATTACCTGCTGCGCAACGAGAAAGTGGGTGACGATTTGCTGGTGTCGCAGCGCATCGATCAGATCTACCACCACTACGCCATTTTGCGTGAGGCTGCACCGATCACCGGCGAGGCGTTCGGCAAGTTGCTGCAGGGTTTGCGCGACAACGGCCAGATGCTGAAGATCTTCGATCCGTACAAAATTGCCGTGGTGCCGGTGTCGCCTGACTGAGCGATTTTCACCCGGGCGGCTAAATTTCCCCCCTCGGCTCACGTCCCATCGTTGAACTGTCGACGATTATCGTGAGCCCGACCCATGTCCAATCTG
Organism: Pseudomonas sp. GW823-FHT01D03; assembly: GCF_058798255.1. Lineage (NCBI taxonomy): Bacteria > Pseudomonadati > Pseudomonadota > Gammaproteobacteria > Pseudomonadales > Pseudomonadaceae > Pseudomonas > Pseudomonas sp. GW823-FHT01D03. The sequence continues at coordinate 4,227,985 of NZ_JBXAKK010000001.1, read as the reverse complement.
AATGACCTGACTGCCCTGGCCTTGCCTTCGGGCAGCCAATTGGTAGCCGATGCCACTGAAAGCCGTCTGTGCCTGAGCCTGGATGGGCAACCGCTGATTCGCCTGCGCCTGGATCGCCAGGCCAAAGGCCCGATCCAGCTCGACGAGCGTTATGCGCTGCCTGTGGGCCAGGCGCTGTGGGCGGCCTGTTACTGGCTGTTCGCCCGTGATCCGGACTGCCAGCAATTGATCTGGCAACTCGATCAGCCACCCACCGAAGCGTTGCTCAGCGGCCTGCTGGTCAACACCGAGGTGGCTGGCGAGTACCGCTGCGAACGCACCCTGTTCTGGCAGTTGCCACAACCCTGGCTGGGCACCTCGCTGACGGGCAGCTACCCGCAACAAATGGTGATCAGCCAGGGCAAGCGCCATCCGCTGCGTCCGGTCAAGCCGCGCGGTGAAGTCTATCGACGCTTCGATGCGCGTCTCGGTGCGTGGATTTCCCTGCGCACGGTGGAGATCGAGCAGGATCTGGCACGTTTCAATCGCTGGCAGAACAGTCCGCGAGTCGCCAGTTTCTGGCAGGAGGAGGGCAGTCTTGAACAGCATCGCGAATACCTGAGCAAGCTCGACGCCGATCCGCACACCCTGACGCTGATCGGCTGTTTCGACGATCAGCCGTTCGCTTATTTCGAAGCCTACTGGGCCAAGGAAGATCGCATCGCGCCGTTCTACGACGCCGACAATTACGACCGTGGCATTCACATGCTGGTGGGGGAAGAGAATCACCGTGGCCCGCACAAGGTCGCGAGCTGGTTGTCGGCGTTGGTGCACTACCTGTTTCTGGATGATCCGCGGACCCAGCGTGTGGTCGCCGAACCGCGTGCCGACAACGCGAAGATGATCGGACACATGCACAACCAGTGCTTCCACTGCGAGAAGGAGTTCGACTTTCCGCACAAGCGTGCGGCGTTGATGATTCTGGGGCGTGAGCGGTTTTTTGATCGGTGCAAGTTGGCCTGAGGTGACAAGGCCTGGGATCTATTGCGGTCTCAGGTCTGCCTTTGCGAGCAAGCCCGCTCCCACATCGACCGATGTACGCCGGTCAAATGTGGGAGCGGGCTTGCTCGCGAATGGCTTGACGCCGAATTCAGGGCTTAACGACGTCCCATCGAGGCCGCGTCTCCACGACTGCCCGACACCTTGCGGCAGTGCACCAGCGCATCGCGAATCATGAAGTTGACCAGCGTCGGCGAGACGCCGAGTTCCTTGGCGATGTCCTTTTGCGGCACGCCGTGCAGACGGTACATCTCGAAGGCGTAGCGGGTGCGGCTGGGCAGTTCGGTCAGCGCGTCGGCGATGTGTTCCAGCGTCGAGAAGTTGATATGCGAGGTTTCCGGCGAAGCGCCTTGAATGACCACATTCAACCCTTCCTCTTCGGGACCCGAGTACTTCTGTTCCAGCGCCTGTTTACGGTAGTGATCGATGGCGAGGTTGCGCACGATCTGGAACAGGTAACTCAATTGCGCCTTGATCGACGACGTGATCGGCGGGGCCGACTGCAAGCGGAAGAACGCATCCTGCACCACGTCTTCGGCGCGTGAACGGCAGCCGGTAATGCGTGCTGCAATCTTCACCAGAATCAGTCGATTGTCGACGAAGGCCTGAAGTAGCGGTGAATCGCACCTGCTTGTGGATACTTGTTCCGTCATGGAAATCACCTTGCTGCCAATAGGTTAGTGGGACGCCTGGGGGACGGGGCCGTCCTACACATCGAGCGACAAATTATGTTGAATGATAATGATTGTCAATTGAGAAAGAGAACTAATGCTCCGTAAAGGTGCGAATCGAGAACTGCGACACACCGCCACACCCCAGCCCCATTGGCGATCCAGCCTGCCGACTAATTATTTCAAGACGTCATCCGTTCTCATTGGTGAATGGTTCCGGGTACCGAGCCCCGGCCAGACAGCATTCCGATGCCTTGCGCGGTCGGCACAGACCGCGCCCTGCACGCCCTCGACCGGCGTGACGCAGCAACCCGATTCCACTTAGCAAGCCGAATTCAGGCAGGAAACCTCATGACCGACGCGTTCGAACTCCCCAGCACTCTGGTCCAAGCCCTCCAGCGCCGTGCGGCACAGACGCCGGATCGCCTGGCCCTGCGCTTTCTCGCCGAAACCGAGGAGCAGGGCGTGGTGCTCAGTTACCGCGAACTGGATCAACGTGCGCGCACCATTGCTGCCGCGTTGCAGAGTCAGACTGAATTCGGCGATCGTGCGGTGCTGCTGTTTCCCAGCGGCGCGGATTACGTCGCGGCGTTTTTCGGTTGCCTGTACGCCGGGGTGATCGCAGTGCCGGCCTATCCGCCGGAGTCCGCCCGTCGGCATCACCAGGAACGCCTGTTGTCGATCATCGCCGACGCCGAACCGCGTCTGCTGCTGACCAGCGCCGACCTGCGCGATGCCTTGCAGCAAATCGACGGCGCGCCGCCGTTGCTGTGCGTCGATACCCTCGACAACTCCCTGGCCGAGCGCTGGAGCGAACCGGCTCTGCCGCAAGACCACATCGCCTTCCTGCAATACACCTCCGGTTCTACTGCGCTGCCCAAAGGCGTGCAGGTCAGCCACGGCAATCTGGTGGCCAACGAGCTGCTGATTCGCCACGGTTTCGGCATCGACGTGAACCCCGACGACGTGATCGTCAGCTGGTTGCCGCTGTACCACGACATGGGCCTGATCGGCGGATTGTTGCAGCCGATTTTCAGCGGCGTGCCGTGCATCCTGATGTCGCCCGCGTACTTCCTCGGTCGCCCGTTGCGCTGGCTTGAAGCGATCAGCCAATACGGCGGCACCATCAGCGGCGGGCCGGATTTCGCCTACCGTCTGTGCAGCGAGCGGGTCAGCGAATCAGCACTGGAGCGCCTCGACCTGAGCCGCTGGCGCGTGGCCTATTCCGGCTCCGAACCGATCCGTCTCGACACCCTTGGGCGCTTCGCCGAGAAGTTCACCCCGTGCGGCTTCAGCGAAGACAGCTTCATGGCGTCCTATGGTCTGGCCGAGGCGACCCTGTTCGTCGCCGGCACACCGCGTGGCACCGGTATTCCTGCTCTGCGTGTCGATGATCAGGCGCTGGCGCAAAACCGTGCCGAGCCGGGCAACGGCAGCCCGATCATGAGTTGCGGCATCAGCCAGCCGGAACATGCGGTGCTGATCGTCGAGCCGGTCACGCTGAACGAACTGGCTGACAATCTCGTCGGTGAAGTCTGGGCCGCCGGCCCGAGCATCGCCCACGGCTACTGGCGCAACCCCGAGGCCAGCGCCAAGACTTTCGTTCAGCACGCCGGTCGCACCTGGCTGCGTACCGGTGATCTGGGCTTCATTCGCGACGGTGAACTGTTCATCACCGGTCGCCTGAAAGACATGCTGATCGTGCGTGGCCACAACCTCTATCCGCAGGACATCGAGAAGACTGTCGAGAACGAAGTGGAGGTGGTGCGCAAAGGTCGCGTCGCGGCATTCGCGGTCACTCAGGACGGTGAAGAAGGTATTGGCATCGCGGCAGAAATCAGCCGCAGCGTGCAAAAAATCCTGCCGCCAGAAGCACTGATCAAAGCCATTCGCCAGGCAGTGGCCGAGGCGTATCAGGAAGCACCGAACGTGGTGGTGCTGCTCAACCCGGGCGCGCTGCCGAAGACGTCCAGCGGCAAGCTGCAACGCTCGGCGTGCCGCAATCGTCTGGTCGACGGCAGCCTCGACAGCTACGCGGTGTTCCCGTCCGCCGAGGTGCAAAATACCGAATCGACCCTGGCGGCTTCCGAGCTGGAAGCCCTGATCGGCAAGATCTGGGCCGAGCAACTCAACGTCAAACAGGTCAACGCCGACGACCACTTCTTCCTGCTCGGTGGCAACTCGATTGCCGCCACGCAAGTGATCGCCCGGGTCCGCGAAGAACTGGCGCTGGAGTTGAACCTGCGCCTGCTGTTCGAAGCGCCGACCCTGTCCGCATTCGCCGCTGCCGTGGCGCAGCAGCAACAGGATGGCGGCAACGCCCAAGGCGCAATCAACGCCTTGTCGCGCAGCGAAGCACTGCCGCAATCGCTGGCGCAGAACCGACTGTGGATCACCTGGCAACTCGACCCGCACAGCAGCGCCTACAACATCCCCGGCGCCCTGCGCCTGCGTGGCGAACTGGACGAGGACGCGTTGCGCGCCAGCTTCCAGCAACTGATCGAGCGCCACGAATCGCTGCGCACACGCTTCTTCGAGCGTGACGGTGTGGCGCTGCAACAAGTCGACGCCGCACCTGAATTCAACCTGCAACTGATCGACATCAGCGACCTGCCCGCGCACGAGCGTGAAGCCCGCGCGCAACAGATCCGCGAGGACGAGGCGCGCACCCAGTTCGATCTGGAAAAAGGCCCGCTGCTGTGGGTAACGCTGGTGCGTCTCGACGACGAAGATCATCAGCTTCTGGTGACCCTGCATCACATCATCGCCGACGGCTGGTCGCTGAACGTGCTGATCGACGAATTCTCGCGCCTGTACGCTGCGGCATCTCAAGGCCAGCGCGCCGAACTTGCGCCGCTGCCCACTCAATATGCCGACTACGGCAGCTGGCAGCGTCAATGGCTGGCGCAAGGCGAGGGCGAGCGGCAACTGGCCTACTGGAAAACCCAGCTGGGCGACGAACATCCGGGGCTGGAACTGGCCACCGACCATCCGCGTTCGGCCAGACAATTGCACAGCGCCGCGCGCCACAGCGTGCGCCTCGGTGTCAGCCTCAGCGACGCGATCAGGCAGACCGCGCAAGCGCATCAATCGACGCCGTTCATGCTGTTGCTCTCGGCGTTCCAGAGCCTGCTGCACCGCTACAGTGGCCAGCGCGACATCCGCATCGGCATTCCCAACGCCAACCGTCCGCGTCTGGAAACCCAGGGCTTGATCGGCTTCTTCATCAACACTCAGGTGCTGCGTGCCGAGGTTGATTCGCGGCTGTCGTTTATCGAGTTGCTGACGCAGACCCGCGAGGCTGCACTGGGGGCGCAGGCCCATCAGGACCTGCCGTTCGAACAACTGCTCGAAGCGTTCCCGCAGGCTCGCGAACAGGGGCTGTTCCAGGTCATGTTCAACCACCAGCAACGCGACTTGAGTGCGCTCAAGCGCCTGCCGGGGCTGCTCGCCGAAGAGCTGCCGTGGCACAGCCGCGAAGCCAAGTTCGATCTGCAACTGCACAGCGAAGAAGATCGCAACGGGCGCCTGACCCTGTCCTTCGACTACGCCGATGAACTGTTCGAAGCAGCGACCATCGAGCATCTGGCCGAACATTTCAGCAACCTGCTGCGCGCGGTCTGCGAGCAGCCGCAACAGGCGATCGGCGACCTGCCATTGCTGACTCCGTGCGAGCACGAACACCAACAGACATGGAGCGTTGCCCCGTGTACCCCGGCGCAACAATGGCTGCCGGAACTGCTCAACGAACAGGCTCGGCAGACGCCGGAACGCACTGCGCTGTTGTGGGACGGCGGCAGTCTCGACTTCGCCGAATTGCACGCCCAGGCCAACCGCCTCGCGCACTATCTGCGCGATAAAGGCGTCGGCCCGGATGTGTGCGTGGCGATTGCCGCCGAGCGTTCGCCGCAACTGCTGATCGGCCTGCTGGCGATCATCAAGGCCGGTGGCGCTTATGTGCCGCTGGACCCGGATTACCCGGCAGAACGTCTGGCCTACATGCTCAGCGACAGCGGTGTCGAATTGCTGCTGACTCAGACTGCATTGCTCGACCGACTGCCGGCCAGTGACGGCGTCAGCGTGATCGCCATGGACGCGTTGCACCTGGAAAACTGGCCGAGTCAGGCACCGGGTCTGCACCTGCACGGCGACAACCTTGCCTATGTGATTTACACCTCCGGCTCCACCGGCCAACCGAAAGGCGTCGGCAACACCCACGCTGCGTTGGCCGAACGTCTGCAATGGATGCAGAACAGCTATCGCCTGAACGACAGCGACGTGCTGATGCAAAAGGCGCCGATCAGTTTCGACGTGTCGGTGTGGGAGTGCTTCTGGCCGCTGATCACTGGCGCGCGTCTGTTGATCGCCGGCCCCGGTGAACACCGCGATCCGCATCGCATCGCGCAACTGGTGCAGGAATACGGCGTGACCACGCTGCACTTTGTGCCGCCGCTGCTCGCGCTGTTCATCGACGAGCCGCTGAGCGCCGAATGCACCAGTTTGCGCCGGGTGTTCTCCGGCGGTGAAGCGTTGCCGGCGGAACTGCGCAACCGCGTGTTGGCGCAACTGCCGGCGGTGCAACTGCACAACCGTTACGGCCCGACCGAAACCGCGATCAACGTCACCCATTGGCACTGCACCACGGCCGATGTCGAGCGCTCGCCGATTGGCCGGCCGCTGGGCAACGTGATCTGCCGCATTCTCGATGCTGATCTCAACCCCGTGCCGGCCGGTGTGCCCGGTGAGCTGTGCATCAGCGGCATCGGTCTGGCCCGGGGTTACCTTGGTCGTCCGGCACTGACTGCCGAACGTTTCGTGGTCGATCCACTGGGCGAGCAGGGCGCACGGCTGTATCGCACCGGTGACCGGGCTCGCTGGACCGCTGACGGTGTGATCGAATACCTCGGGCGCCTCGATCAGCAAGTCAAACTGCGGGGTTTCCGCGTTGAACCGGAAGAAATCGAAGCGCGGCTGCTGGCTCAGGACGGCGTCGCCCAAGCGGTGGTGCTGGTGCGTGAAACCGCAGCCGGCGCGCAACTGATCGGCTACTTCACCGCTGTCGATGCCAGCGAAGATCAGCACGCGCAGATCGCCCATCTGAAAACTGCGCTGGCCGCCGAACTGCCGGAATACATGGTCCCGGCGCAACTGATGCGCCTGGACGTAATGCCCCTGAGCCCGAGCGGCAAACTCGACCGTCGCGCCTTGCCCGAGCCGCAGTGGCAAGTGCGTGAACACGTCGAACCGGTCACCGAGCTGGAACAACAGATCGCCGCGATCTGGCGCGAAGTGCTGGGTCTGCCACGGATCGGTCTGCGCGACGACTTCTTCGCCCTCGGCGGGCACTCGTTGCTGGCCACACAAATCATCTCGCGCAGCCGTCAGGCCTGTGACGTCGAGCTGCCGTTGCGCGCCCTGTTCGAGCATAGCGAACTCGGCGATTTCGCTGAGCAGATCCGCCTGATCCAGGCCAGCGGCCAGACCAACAAACAGCCGCCGATTGCCAAAGTCGATCGCAGCCAAGCGGTGCCGTTGTCGTACTCGCAACAGCGCATGTGGTTCCTCTGGCAGATGGAGCCGGACAGCCCGGCGTACAACGTCGGCGGCATGGCGCGCCTGCGCGGCGTGTTGCACGTCGAGCATTTCGAGGCAGCCTTGCAGGCGTTGATCCTGCGCCACGAAACCCTGCGCACCACGTTCCCGAGCGTCGATGGCGTGGCCCGTCAACAGGTGCATGCCGAGACCGGCGTGCGCATGGGCTGGAAGGATTTCTCGAAACTGCCGGCTGACCAGCGTGAACAGAACGTCCAGCAACTGGCCGATGACGAAGCGCATCTGCCGTTCGATCTGGAAAGCGGCCCGCTGCTGCGCGCCTGTCTGGTGAAGACCGCCGAGCACGAGCATTACTTCGTGCTGACATTGCACCACATCGTCACTGAAGGCTGGGCGATGGATATTTTTGCCCGCGAACTCAGCGCGCTGTATGAGGCGTTCGTCGATGAGCGCGATTCGCCGCTGGAACCGCTGCCGGTTCAGTACCTCGATTACAGCGTCTGGCAACGACAGTGGCTGGAGTCCGGTGAGCGTCAGCGCCAGCTCGACTACTGGACTGCGCAACTGGGTCGCGAACATCCGTTGCTGGAACTGCCCGGCGACCGTCCGCGTCCGCCGGTGCAAAGCCACCAGGGTGAGCTGTTCCGTTTCGACCTCAGTGATGATCTCGCCGCCCGCGTCCGGGCGTTCAATGCGCAGAACGGTCTGACCCTGTTCATGACCATGACCGCTGCGCTCGCCACCTTGCTCTACCGCTACAGCGGCCAGACCGACCTGCGCATCGGCGCGCCGGTGGCCAACCGGATTCGCCCGGAAAGCGAAGGGTTGATCGGTGCATTCCTCAACACTCAGGTACTGCGTTGCCAGCTCGACGGGCAGATGTCGGTGGGCGAATTGTTCGAGCAAGTGCGCCACACGGTGATCGAAGGCCAGTCGCATCAGGATCTGCCGTTCGATCAGCTGGTCGAAGCGCTGCAACCGCCACGCAGTGCGGCGTACAACCCGTTGTTCCAGGTGATGTGCAACGTGCAGCGCTGGGAATTCCAGCAGAGTCGCATGCTCGCCGGGATGACCGTCGAGTACCTGGCCAACGATGCGCGGGCGACCAAGTTCGACCTCAACCTGGAAGTCACCGACCTCGACCATCGCCTCGGTTGCTGCCTGACCTACAGCACCGATCTGTTCGATGAGCCGACCATTGCGCGCATGGCCAAACATTGGCGCAACTTGCTGGAAGCGTTGATCGCCGATCCGCAGCAGCGTCTGAGCCAATTGCCGCTGCTCGACCCGACTGAACAACAGCAGTTGCTCGACAGCCTCGGCGTTGAACCGGGCGAACGTCGTCTCGATCAATGCATCCATCATCTGTTCGCCGAGCAGGCCCTGGCGCGCAAAGACGCGCCGGCTCTGACTTTCGCCGGACAGACTCTGAGCTACGCCGAACTCGATGCCCGCGCCAATCGCCTGGCCTGGGCCCTGCGCGAGCGTGGGGTCGGCCCGCAGGTGCGGGTCGGTCTGGCGCTGGAGCGCTCGCTGGAAATGGTCGTCGGCCTGCTGGCGATCCTCAAGGCGGGCGGCGCTTATGTGCCGCTGGACCCGGAATACCCGCTCGATCGCCTGCACTACATGATCGAAGACAGCCGCATCGGTCTGCTGCTCAGCGACCGGGCGATGTTCAATGCCCTCGGCGATTTGCCGTCGAGCGTGGCGCGCTGGTGCCTGGAAGATGACAGCGCGGCGCTGGCGGATTACCCGGTCAGCGAGTTGCCATTTATCAGCCTGCCGCAGCATCAGGCCTATCTGATTTACACCTCGGGCTCGACCGGCAAGCCGAAAGGCGTGGTGGTGTCGCACGGTGAAATCGCCATGCATTGCCAGGCAGTGATCAAGCGTTTCGGCATGCGTCCGGACGACTGCGAACTGCACTTCTATTCGATCAACTTCGACGCCGCCACCGAGCGTCTGCTGGTGCCGCTGCTCAGTGGCGCGCAAGTGGTGCTGCGGGCGCAAGGGCAGTGGGACGCGGAAGAAATCTGCGCGTTGATCCGTACGCATAAAATCAACGTGCTCGGTTTCACCCCGAGCTACGGCAGTCAGTTGGCGCAGTTTCTGGCCACGCAAAACCAGGTTCTGCCGGTGCGGATGATCATCACCGGCGGCGAAGCGCTGACTGGCGAACACTTGCAACGGATTCGCGCCGCGTTCAAACCGAGTCTGTTCTTCAACGCCTATGGCCCGACTGAAACCGTGGTCATGCCGCTCGCCAGTCTTGCGCCAGAGGTCTTGGAAGAGGGCGCCGGCAGCGTGCCGATCGGCAGCGTGATCGGTGACCGTGTGGCGTACATTCTCGATGCCGATCTGGCGTTGGTACCGCAAGGCGCGACCGGTGAGTTGTTCGTCGGCGGCGCCGGTCTGGCCCAGGGGTATCACGACCGTGCGGGCATCAGCGCCGAGCGTTTCGTGGCCGACCCGTTTGCCGCCGATGGCGGGCGCATGTACCGCACCGGCGATCTGGTGCGCCAGCGTGCCGATGGGCTGGTGGAGTACCTGGGGCGGATCGACCATCAGGTGAAGATTCGCGGTTTCCGTATCGAGTTGGGCGAAATCGAAACCCGCCTGCTCGATCATGCTTCGATCCGCGAAGCGGTGGTGCTGGCGCTGGATGCGCCGAGTGGCAAGCAACTGGTGGGCTACCTGGTCAGCGAAGTTGCCGAGCAGGGCGAAGCGCAACAGGCCGAACTGCGTGAAGCACTGAAGTCGCACCTCAAGGCGCAATTGCCGGACTACATGGTGCCGACGCACCTGATTCTGCTGGCGAGCATGCCGCTGACCGCCAACGGCAAACTCGACCGCCGCGCCTTGCCGGCGCCGGACCCTGAGCTGAACCGTCAGGACTACGTCGCGCCGAGCAGCGAGTTGGAGCAGACCCTGGCGCAGATCTGGTGCGAGGTGCTCAACGTCGAGCAGGTCGGGCTCAACGACAATTTCTTTGAACTTGGCGGCGACTCGATTCTGTCGATCCAAGTGGTCAGCCGGGCGCGGCAGCAGGGCATTCATTTCAGTCCACGGGATCTGTTCCAGCATCAGACGGTGCAGACCCTCGCCGCTGTCGCCAGCCGCAGCGAGCAAGTCACTGCCGAGCAGGGACTGGTGCTCGGTGAGTCGGCGATGACGCCGATTCAACACTGGTTCTTCGACACTGATATTCCTGAGCGTCAGCACTGGAACCAGGCGTTGCTGCTGGAGCCGACAGTGGCGCTGGAACCGCATCGTCTGGAGCAGGCGCTGTTGGCGGTGATCGAGCAGCACGACGCCTTGCGTCTGCGCTTCACTCAGGCCAACGATCAATGGCAGGCAACGCATCAACCGGTGTCCGACGCCGAGGTGTTGTGGCAAGTGCGGGTGGCGGCGATGGACAAGTGCGCAGCGCTGTTCGCCGATGCCCAGCGCAGTCTCGATCTGCAAAACGGCCCGCTGCTGCGCGCCTTGCTGGTCGATGGTCCCGAAGGGCAGCAACGCCTGTTCATTGCGATTCATCACTTGGTGGTCGACGGCGTGTCGTGGCGCGTTTTGCTCGACGATCTGCAAACCGTGTACCGCCAGCTCGAAGCCGAACAGTCGGTAAAACTGCCGGCGAAAACCAGTGCCTTCAAGGATTGGGCGGCACGTTTGCAGGCCTATGCCGGCAGCGAATCGTTGCGTGAAGAACTGAACTGGTGGCAGACGCAACTGGCCGGGCAGAACGCCGAGCTGCCGTGCGAAAACCCGCAGGGCGGACAGCAGAATCGTCACGCGCACACCGTCAGCGTGCGCCTGGATGCCGAGCGTACCCAACAACTGCTGCAACAGGCACCGCGCGCCTACCGCACGCAGGTCAACGATCTGCTGCTGACTGCGCTGGCCCGCGTGCTGTGCCGCTGGAGCGGGCAGCCGTCGGCGCTGATTCAACTGGAAGGCCACGGCCGCGAAACCCTGTTCGACGAGATCGACCTGACTCGCACCGTCGGCTGGTTCACCAGCGCCTATCCATTACGCCTGACCCCGCACAACATCGAAGAGGCTGCCGGGCAGGGTGCTTCGATCAAAGCGATCAAGGAGCAACTGCGCGCGGTACCGCACAAAGGCCTCGGCTATGGCGTGCTGCGTTATCTGGCCGATGACCTCAGCCAGCGCAGCATGGCGGCGTTGCCGAACGCCCCGGTGACCTTCAACTACCTCGGCCAGTTCGACCAGAGTTTCGCCAGCGATGCGCTGTTCCGTCCGCTGGATGAATCGGTCGGTGCGGCCCACGATCCGCAGGCGCCATTGCCCAACGAGTTGAGCATCGACAGTCAGGTGTACGGCGGCGAATTGCTGCTGCGCTGGACCTTCAGTGCCGAGCGCTACGAGGCGCAAACCATCAACGATCTGGCCGACGCTTACCTCGGCGAGCTGCAAAGTCTGATCGAACATTGCCTGCAAGACACAGCCGGAGGCCTCACACCGTCGGACTTCCCGCTGGCGAAACTGACCCAGGCGCAACTTGATGCACTGCCGGTGCCGGCGGCGCAGATCGAAGACGTCTATCCGCTGACGCCGATGCAGGAAGGCATGTTGCTGCACACCTTGCTCGAACCGGGCACCGGTCTGTACTACATGCAGGATCGCTACCGCATCAACAGCGAGCTGGATCCCGAGCGTTTCGCCCAGGCCTGGCAAGCGGTAGTCGCCCGTCATGAAGCGTTGCGTGCGTCGTTCTGCTGGAACGTCGGCGAAGACATGCTGCAAGTGATCCACACTCCGGGGCGCACGCCGATCGAGTATCTGGACTGGTGTGACATTGCCGAGGACGAGCAAGAACCGAAGCTGCAAGCGCTGCTGAAAAACGAGCGCGAGGCCGGGTTCGATCTGCTCAATCAGGCACCGTTCCACTTGCGTTTGATCAAGGTCGGCGCGGCGCGTTACTGGTTCATGATGAGCAACCACCACATCCTCATCGATGCCTGGTGCCGCTCGCTGCTGATGAACGATTTCTTCGAGATCTACACCGCCCTCGGTGAGGGGCGCGAAGCACAGTTGTCGCTGCCGCCGCGTTACCGCGACTACATCGGCTGGCTGCAACGCCAGAGCCTGGCCGAGGCGCGCCAGTGGTGGCAGCAGAACCTGCAAGGTTTCGAGCGCACCACACCGATCCCGAGCGACCGACCGTTCCTGCGCGAACACGCCGGCGAAAGCGGTGGCATGATCGTCGGTGACCGCTACACCCGTCTCAACGTTGAAGATGGCGTCCGGTTGCGCGAGCTGGCCCAGGCTCATCAACTGACCATCAACACCTTCGCTCAAGCGGCATGGGCCTTGGTGCTGCGCCGCCTGAGCGGTGATCGCGACGTGCTGTTCGGCGTCACCGTGGCCGGGCGCCCGGTGGAAATGCCGGAGATGCAACGCACCGTCGGCCTGTTCATCAACAGCATTGCGCTGCGGGTACAGATCCCGGCGGACGATCAGCATGCCAGTGTGCGCCAGTGGTTGAGCGGGCTGCTCGACAGCAACATGCAGTTGCGCGAGTACGAATACCTGCCGCTGGTGAATATCCAGGAGCAGAGCGAACTGCCGAAAGGCCAACCGCTGTTCGACAGTCTGTTCGTGTTCGAGAACGCGCCAGTGGAAGTCTCGGTGCTGGACCGAGCGCAGAGTCTTAACGCGACCTCGGACTCCGGCCGTACCCACACCAACTTCCCGCTGACGGCGGTGTGCTACCCGGGCGATGACCTCGGCCTGCACCTGTCCTATGACCAGCGTTACTTTGACGAGTCGAGCATCGAGCGAATGCTCGGCGAGTTCAAGCGCCTGCTGCTGGCACTGGTCGATGGCTTCCATGGCGACATGGCTGACCTGCCGCTGCTGGGCTTTGATGAGCAGGACTTCCTGCTGCACGGCTGCAATCAGAGCGCGCACGACTATCCGCTGGAGCAGAGCTACGTGGCGCTATTCGAAGCGCAGGTCGCGGCGCATCCGCAGCGCATCGCCGCCACTTGCCTTGATCAGCAATTGAGCTATGCCGCGCTCAACCACAATGCCAACCGCCTCGGCCATGCACTGGTCGCGGCCGGGGTGCAGATGGATCAACCGGTGGCGCTGCTGGCCGAGCGCAATCTGGATCTGCTGGGGATGATCATCGGCAGCTTCAAGGCCGGTGCCGGTTACCTGCCGCTGGATCCGGGCCTGCCGAGCCAGCGTCTGCAACGGATCATCGAGCTGAGCCGCACGCCAGTGCTGGTGTGCAGCGAAGCCTGCCGCGACCAGGCGCAGACCTTGCTCGATGAGTTCAGCTGCGCCAACCGTCCACGGCTGTTGGTCTGGGAAGAGGTGCAGGCGCTGGCGACATCGCTGCAGAACCCGGGAATCTACAGTGCCCCGGACAACCTGGCCTACGTGATCTATACCTCGGGTTCGACCGGTCTGCCGAAAGGCGTAATGGTCGAGCAGCGCGGCATGCTCAACAACCAGTTGAGCAAGGTGCCGTACCTGCAACTGACGGACGCCGATGTAATCGCGCAGACCGCTTCGCAAAGCTTCGATATTTCGGTCTGGCAGTTCCTCGCCGCACCGTTGTTCGGCGCGCGGGTGGACATTGTGCCGAACACCATTGCCCACGATCCGCAGGGTTTGCTGGTGCATGTGCAGGCCCAGGGTATTACCGTGCTGGAGAGCGTGCCGTCGCTGATTCAGGGCATGCTCGCCTCGGAACGCCTGAGCCTCGACGGTCTGCGCTGGATGCTGCCGACCGGTGAAGCCATGCCGCCGGAACTGGCGCACCAATGGCTGCTGCGTTATCCGCAGATCGGTCTGGTCAACGCTTATGGCCCGGCGGAATGCTCCGATGACGTGGCGTTCTTCCGTGTGGACATGGCTTCGACTCGCGGCAGCTATTTGCCGATCGGTACGCCGACCGACAACAACTTGCTGTACTTGGTCGATGGCGCGCTGGAACTGGTGCCGTTGGGCGCGGTGGGTGAGTTGTGCGTGGCCGGAACCGGCGTCGGTCGCGGTTACGTCAGCGATCCGCTGCGCACTGCGCCAGTGTTTGTACCGAACCCGTTCGGCGCGCCGGGCGAGCGTCTGTATCGCACCGGTGACCTCGCGCGGCGGCGCAGCGACGGGGTGCTGGAGTACGTCGGCCGGGTCGACCATCAGGTGAAGATTCGCGGTTACCGGATCGAACTGGGTGAAATCGAGGCGCGTCTGCATGAACAGCCGGAAGTCCGCGATGCGGCGGTCGGCGTGCAGGAAGGCGTGAATGGCAAACATCTGGTCGGCTATCTGGTCGCGGCGGATTCGGCACTCAACCCGAGCGAACGTCTGGAGCGGATCAAGCAGCGCCTGCGTAGCGAATTGCCGGAATACATGGTGCCGCTGCACTGGTTGTGGCTCGATCAGCTGCCGCACAACGCCAACGGCAAACTCGACCGCAAGGCCTTGCCGGCGCTGGAGATCGGCCAGTTGCAGAGCGAGGATTACCTGGCCCCGCGCAACGAGCTGGAGCAGACCCTGGCCGACATCTGGGCCGAGGTGCTCAAGGTCGACAAGGTCGGCGTGCGCGACAACTTCTTCGAGCTGGGCGGGCATTCGTTGCTGGCCACGCAGATCGCCTCGCGGGTGCAGAAAACCCTGCAACGCGATGTGCCGCTGCGGGCGATGTTCGAGTGCAGCACGGTGCAGGAACTGGCCGAGTACATCGAAGGCCTGGCGGCCGGTGACATGACCGAGGACAAGGTGGATCGCTTGAATGATCTGATGGCGGAGCTGGAGGGCTTGTAATCTTCGGTGTCTGTACCGGCCCCTTCGCGAGCAGGCTCACTCCTACATTGGGTATGCGTTCCCTTGTAGGAGTGAGCCTGCTCGCGATTGGGGGCGGCACATTTTTCAGACATTTACACGGTTGACGATCATGAACCGGCAGCTCAGTCTGCCGGTTCTCTTTTTTGTCTCGGGGGTGGTCGATGCCTTTCTTCACGGTTGACGGACAAGCGCTGCACTACATTGATCAAGGCACCGGCCCGGCCGTGTTGCTGGCGGGCAGTTATCTGTGGGACACGGCCATGTGGGCGCCGCAGATCGCTGCACTGTCGCCGCACTACCGGGTGATTGCGCTGGACCTGTGGGGCCATGGCGAATCCGGGCGCTTGCCGCCAGGCACCACCTCGCTGGATGACATCGCACGCCAGGTCGCGGCCTTGCTCGATCACCTGCAGATCGAGCAGATAACGCTGGCGGGGCTGTCGGTCGGTGGCATGTGGGGCGTGCGTCTGGCGTTGTCGGCACCGCAGCGGATCAACGGGCTGGTGCTGCTCGACACCTACGTCGGCGTGGAGCCTGAGCCGACCCGTCAGTACTACTTCTCGCTGTTCAAGCAGATCGAGGAAAGCGGCGAGATCTCCGAACAATTGCTCGACATCGTGGTACCGATCTTCTTCCGCCCGGGCATCGATCCGCAGTCGGCGCTGTATCAGGACTTCCGCGCCAAACTGGCGGCGTACACCGCGGATCGCCTGCGCGAAAGCATCGTGCCGATGGGGCGGATTACGTTCAGCCGTGATGACCTGTTGCCGCGTCTGGGCGAATTGAATGCCGCGACCACCCTTGTGCTGTGCGGCGATCAGGACAAACCTCGACCGCCGTCGGAGGCACAGGAAATGGCTGAATTGATCGGGTGTCCGTGGGTGCTGGTGCCGGAGGCGGGGCATATCTCCAGTCTGGAGAATCCCCAGTTTGTAAACGAGGTACTGTTTACCTTCCTGAACGAGCGCAATCGTTAAACCGAGTCATCGTTCTTTTCGCGAGCAAGCCCGCTCCCACAGTGACCGCGGTGCTCCCTGTGGGAGCGGGCTTGCCCGCGAAGAGGCCAGATCAGGCAACAACGAATCCGGGCTTACTTCGGCCCGAGAATCTTCGTCAGTTTCTCCGGCGAAGGCGCCCCTTGCTGCTGTTGCAGCTCGCCCTTGTCATCCATGTAGAAAATCGCCGGAGTCGCCTGCAGCTCCAGGTCTTCCATCAACTGCATGTTGGCGGCCAGTTTGGTCTGCACCGCTTTTGGAATGTCTTTTAATGGCTTGAGGGTGCTGGCCTTGCCGGCCTTCTCGTGATCTTCCAGGGCCTTGGCCGGATCTTTTGCCGCCAGCAGCGCGGCGGATTTCGCCGGGCTGTCTTCGCGGATGATCCCGACCATGATGTGCCGCAGTTGCACTTTGCCGGCCTTGACCCATGGTCGCGCCTGTTCCCAGAACATGTTGCAGTACGGGCAGTTCGGATCGCTGAACAGGTACACGGTGCGCGGCGCATCCTTGTTGCCGTCCTGAATCCAGTTGCTGGCTTCGAACTTGCCCCAGATTTCCTTGGCCATCGGCGCATAGACCAGTTTCTGCAACGGCTCGCTGCTCAGATCCTTGCCGTCGGCGTCGTACAGATTGCCGAGCAACACGTGTTTCCCGTCCGGCGTCAGGTACAGCGCCATGCCACGGTTCTGGTACTGCGCCGCATAGCCCCGCAGGCCGTCCGGGGCGTCGAACTGGCCGACGATTTTTGCGCCCTTGGCCTCGATCTGCTTGATCGCGGCGGGCAATTCTTCGGCGGCCTGCACCGACGGCAGGTGCAGCAGGGCAGTGCCCAGAGTCAGCGTCAGCAGGTGGCGGAGGCGGGGCATGGCAGTTTCCTTGCAGAGGTCGCCGGGGCGGCGGTTGGATTCGGGATATCAAAGTTTTCCAGGGCGCGGGCCAGACTGGCGTTCGACAGTTCGCCCAGGTGGCTGCTCAGCAAGCGACCGTCAGGGCTATAGAACAGCGTAGTCGGCAGCGCCATGGAACCCACGGCCTGACCCAGTCGGCCGCTGCGGTCGAACAGCACGTTGTTCAGGCTCAGGCCCTGGGTTTCAAGAAAGGTGGCAACGCTTTGCATGCTTTCGGCCTGATTGACGAACAGAAAGGTCAGGTCCGGGCGTTGTTGTTGAGCATTTTCCAGCACCGGCATCTCGCGCCGGCACGGCGGGCACCAGGTTGCCCACAGGTTGATCACCAATGGGCCGCCCTGATAGTCGCTGAGCTGGATGGTCTCGCCTGCGGCGTTGCGCAGGGTGATTTCCGGCAGGCGCGTGCCTTGTTCGTAGATGTTCAGTGACAGGGTCGCCAACAACCAGAACAGCACACCGCTGGCCACGCCAAAGCCCAGTGGCCGACGCAGACCCGGACGGCGCCAGCCGCGATAGAGAGCGGCGAGCAGCAGCACGACCACCCCCGGCCAGGCGAGGAAGCCGCCGTCGCGCAGGTCGATGATCTGCCACGGATCGTTGCGATAGTGGCCCCAGTACAGGGCGACAAACGCCACGCGTGCCGCGAGCATGCCCAGCAGGAACAGGCTGAACAGCGCCGACTCGGGGTTATCGCCGCCGCGCTTGGCCACCTGCCAGCCGACAAAGGTCGCCAGCGCCAGGGCACTGATCAGCAGCAGATGGTTAAGCGCGATGGCAAAGGTGCCGAGGGTGAACGTCAGCATTTAATTGGCGTCTCGGGTAGTGGCCCAGCGTTGCAGGAACGTCTCGGCATCCACCTCACCGGTGATGCGCTGGCTACGTCGTTCTTCGCCGTCGGTGCCGATCCAGACAAAACTCGGTGGGCCCGGGACTTTGTAGCGGCCGAGCAGCTCGCGGCTGGCGGCATTGTCGGCAGTGACGTCGAGGCGCAGCAGGCGTACATCGCTCAGCGCCTGCATGACCTTGTCCTTGCCGAACACCTGTTTTTCCATGACTTTGCACGACACACACCAGTCGGCGTAGTAATCGAGCAACACCCACTGGCGCTGGGCTTTGGCGCTATCCAGTTCGCGCTGCAGGGCGGCCGGGTCCTTGATTGCGGTGAACGCGTCATGCCCGCTCGGCGTGGTGCTGGCGACCCGCCCGGCGCTGTACACCTGCAACGGCTGATACGGGTCGTCACTGCCACCGGCAGCACCGATCAGCAACAGACTGCCCCACAGACCAAGCAACAACGAACTGGCGCCGAACACCTGGGCAACCCGGCCGAAGCCGTCCGATTGCTTCCAGGCGCAGAACGCGGCGATCAGCAGCAGCGCGCCACACAGGCCCAGCCACAGCGACGAGTCCAGCACCGGGCGCAACATCAGCAGTGCGGTCGCGAGGAACAGGAAACCGAAGATGCCCTTGAGCAGGTTCATCCACGCGCCAGGTTTCGGCAGGAAGCGATTGCCGACGGTCACCAACAGCAACAGCGGCACCCCGATACCGATGCCCAACGCGAACAGAATCAAGCCACCGTGCAGCGCATTGCCGCTCTGCGCGATGTACAGCAAAGCGCCGGCCAGTGGCGCGGTCATGCACGGGCCGACCAACAGACCGGACAACGCGCCGAGCACCCCGGCACCGATCAGGCTGCCGCCGCTGCGACTGCGCGAAGCGTGTTCGAGGCGGTCACGCAGGGCCACCGGCAATTGCAATTCAAAGAAGCCGAACATCGGCAGCGCCAGCACCACGAACACTGCTGCAAATGCACCGAGCAGCCATGGATTTTGCAGCCACGCCTGCAGGTTGGCGCCGAGCAGCGCGGCGATCACCCCCATCGCCGCATACACCAGCGCCATGCAGATCACATAGCTGCTGGCCAGGGCGAACCCACGGCGCGGGGTGGCGCCGCTGCCGACAATCATGCCCGCCAGAATCGGCAGCATCGGCAACGAACACGGGGTGAACGCCAGCAACAGGCCGAGGCCGAAGAACACCAGCAGGCTCCAGCCCAGCGCCCGTTGTTGCAGGCTGCTGGCCAAGGCCTGATCCGGTGCTTCAGCGCTGGTTATTGGCGTGGCTTTGCCGCCCAGATCGATGACCCGGGTCTGTGGCGGATAACACAGGCCGGCATCGGCGCAGCCTTGGTAACTGACCTTGATCTGACCGCTGGCCGCGGCCGGAATTTTTACCTCCAGCCCTTGGCGATACACCGGTTGTTCACCGAAGAACTCGTCGCTGTGTGACTCACCCTCGGGCAACGCCGGCTGTTGGTCGGCCGTCAAACCGTCGAATTTCAGGCGTTTCTGGTACAGGTAATAGCCGTCGGTGATTTGCCAGAACAGCTGGGTTTCCCCCGATTCAAGGCGTTCGGAAGTCAGCACGAAGGCTTTGTCGACCGGCAGAAACTCCGGTTTGGTCTCGAATGGATTGTTTCCCGCCTGGGCCAGGCCGGAGATCAGCAGTGCAAACAAAAGAAAAAAATGACGCATGGAGGAGCCTTGTCCCTGTGCAAGTGTGGGCACAATGGTGGATGGCGATTAACCGATGATTAACCGTCACGCCCTTGTCGCTGTGGCGTTGGGCGCCATAATGTCAGCTTAATCGGCCAACGGCCTAATCGGCTTTTTTCTACGGGACTGATCATGCACGTACTGGTTTGCGAAGACGATGAACTGATCGCCAGCGGTATCGTTGCCGGTCTCACGGCGCAGGGCCTGACGGTCGAGCACGTCAACACCGCCTCTAAAGCGCGGGCGATGCTCAAGGTCGCCGAATTCGACGTGATGGTGCTCGATCTCGGCCTGCCCGACGAAGATGGCCTCAAGTTGCTGCAACAACTGCGTCAGCAGGGCCTGGAAATTCCGGTGTTGATCCTGACCGCACGCGACTCGGTCACCGACCGGGTCGATGGCTTGCAGGCCGGGGCTGACGATTACCTGCTCAAACCCTTCGATCTGCGTGAACTGTTCGCGCGTCTGCAAACCTTGCTGCGCCGGGTCGCCGGGCGCAGCGTCAACCTGATCGAACACGGCGCGCTGACCTACGATCCAAGCAGCCGCGAAACCACGTTGGCCGGGCAACCGGTGGACTTGTCGCGCCGCGAGCAATCGCTGTTGCAGGCGTTGTTGCACAACCGTGGCCGGGTGCTGTCCACCGAGCAGTTGAAGGACAGCGTCTACGGTTTCAATGACGAGTTGGAGAGCAACGCGCTGAACGTGCATATCCATCACCTGCGCAGCAAACTCGGCAAGGGCATCGTCGAAACCGTGCGCGGTCTGGGTTATCGCCTCGGGCCGGCCGATGGTGGAGAACAACAGAAGTGATGAGTCTGCGTCTGCGCCTGAGTCTGACCCTCGGCGCCGCGTTCGCACTGATCTGGGCGCTGGCCGCGGCCTGGATGCTCAGCGACTTGCGCAATCAGATGATGTTTTCCCTTGACCAGCGGCTGGTGGCCTCGGCGCGCATGGTCGCCGGGCTGCTGGAGCAATTGCCGGCGCTGCCGAGCAAGGGCGAGGGCACCCATTTCAGCGCCGAACAATTGAACATTCCCGGTGGCATGGCCTGTCAGGTCAGTTCGTTGCGCGGGGAGATTCTGGCCCGCAGCCACAGCAGCCCCGAGCAAACCCTGGAAGCGGAAAAAATGGGCTTCCACGATCAGATGATCGATGGCGCGCCGTGGCGCAGTTTCACTCTCGCGCGGGGCGACGTGCGGATCACCACGGCCGACCGGCAGATCGAACGCGAAGCGCTGAACATGTCGATCCTGCTGGCGGCCTCGGTGCCGGTCGGCGTGGCATTGCTCGGTTGTCTGTGCCTGTTGTGGCTGGGCATCGGCCAGGGCCTGGCGCCGCTCAATCGACTGCGCGAGGCGCTGATGCGACGCAATGCCGACTCGCTGGAACCGTTGCAATTGCAATCTTTTCCCAGCGAACTGAAACCGTTGCTCGATACGCAGAACCAGCTGTTCCAGCGCATCGGCAAGACTATTGAGCGTGAACGCCGCCTGACCGGCGACGCCGCCCACGAACTGCGCAGCCCGTTGACGGCGATCAAGACCCACCTGCAAGTGGCACGCATGACCGAAGGCAGTGCCCGCGATCAGTCGCTGGCACGGGCCGAAGAGGGCGCCGACCGCATGCATCGCACGTTGGAGCAACTGCTGTTGCTGGCGCGGGTCGAGGGCAGTCTGTCGTTCGATGACGGCGTGCAGTGCAGCGCCGAACAGGTGGCGAAACTGGCGATGCAGGATGCGGCCGGCGGCGAGCGTCAGCGCATCAAGCTGCAATTGCCCAAGCAGCTCTCCAGCGCACCGGTGCAAATGCCGGCGGTGCTGTCGATTGCCGCGTTGCGCAATCTGCTCGACAACGCCCTGCGCCATACCCCGGCGGACGCTGAGGTGGAGCTGAGTCTGGAAACCGTCGGCCAGCGCGCCCGTTTTGTGGTGCGCGACCACGGGCCGGGGATTGCGGCGGAAGATCTGCAGCACCTGACCCAACGCTTCTGGCGCAACGGCCAGAGTACCGGCTGCGGTCTCGGCCTGGCCATTGTGCAAGCCATCGTCCAGCGCTGCGCCTGCACCCTGCATTTCGACAGCCGTCCGGATGGCTTGCGCGTCGAGTTGACTATGCCGCTGCAACCTGTCTGAACCAGCAAAAATCCTTTGTGGGAGCGGGCTTGCTCGCGAAGGCGGCGTGCCAGTCAGCGACGTATCGACTGACCGGACGCCTTCGCGAGCAAGCCCGCTCCCACAGGGGATCCGTGGTGTGGCACATCAAATGTAACGTCTGTGCGTTGGTGATTTGGCAATGGCGGCGTTAAGGTCTGGGCTGCTCTGACTCAATGGATTGAGGGAACGCGCCATGGAAGCAACGATCTGCATTCGTCCGGCGAAACCTGCCGACGCCGGCCTCATCAGTCGCATCATCGAGCGTTCGATTCGCGTCGGTTGTGTGCTTGATCACCGCAACGATCCGCAACTGGTCAGCCACTGGATTGACCGGCAATCCGCCGACATCATCAGCGCGCGCCTTGCCGACCCGCATTGCTACCTGAACATCGCCTTGTTGCAGGACAAACCGGTGGGTGTCGGCATGGCCACGGCCAGCGGCGACATCGGCTTTTGCCATGTGCAGCCGGAATGGTTTCGCCGTGGCGCAGGCCGCGCCCTGATGACTGACCTGGAAGGCTGGCTGCGGATTCGCGGTGTGGCGCGGGCGTGCATCGCCAGCACACGCACCGGCGCGGCTTTTTATCGACATCTGGGCTACTGCGACTCGGCGCTACCGGCCAGCGATCAGGGCTTGCACCGCGTTACGCTGCACAAGCTGTTGCCATTGCCTGGCTGACATCTCGATCAAGGGTCTAAATCCTCGCCCCGCTTAAGCGTTTCCAGAACAGGAAAACCTGCATGTGCGCCCCGCGTCCGGAACGCGCACCTGTGCGGTGTGCTGTTTTGGTCACTATCCATAGCGTATTGAGGGGTCGAGAGATGTCAGTCGCCACCAGCCTTATCGAAGAGTCATCGGCCCGGATCATCTCCGCGCCGGCGGAAACCCTGTATCAGTTCAACGAATCACCGCTGCTGGCCCGGCAGAGCCAGCAGGAGTCCAATGCCCGTAGCTACCCGCGACGCATTCCATTGGCACTCAAGCGTGCCAAAGGCCTGTATGTCGAGGACGTTGAAGGTCGTACGTTTATCGACTGCCTGGCTGGCGCCGGCACTCTCGCGCTGGGGCACAATCACCCGGTGGTAATCGAGGCGATCCAGCAAGTGCTGGCGGATGAGCTGCCGCTGCACACCCTCGACCTGACCACGCCAGTGAAGGATCAGTTCGTCCAGGACCTGTTCGGTTTGCTGCCGCCGGCACTGGCGGCCGAGGCGAAAATCCAGTTCTGCGGCCCGACCGGCACCGATGCGGTGGAGGCCGCGTTGAAACTGGTGCGCACCGCCACCGGGCGCAGCACCGTGCTGTCGTTCTCCGGCGGTTATCACGGCATGAGCCAGGGCGCCTTGAGCCTGATGGGCAGCCTGGGGCCGAAAAAGCCGCTGGGCGCCTTGCTCAGCCATGGCGTGCAATTCATGCCGTTCCCTTACGACTACCGTTGCCCGTTCGGTCTCGGCGGCGCGGCCGGGGTCAAAGCCAACCTGAGTTACCTGGAAAACCTGCTCAACGACCCCGAAGCCGGCGTGCAGTTACCGGCAGCGGTGATCGTCGAAGCGGTGCAGGGCGAGGGCGGGGTGATCCCGGCCGATATCGAGTGGCTGCGCGGCTTGCGTCGGATCACCGAGAAGGCCGGTGTGGCGCTGATCGTCGATGAGATCCAGAGCGGTTTCGCCCGCACCGGCAAAATGTTTGCCTTCGAACACGCCGGCATCGTCCCGGACGTGGTGGTGTTGTCCAAAGCCATCGGCGGCAGCCTGCCATTGGCGGTGGTGGTTTATCGCGACTGGCTCGACACCTGGCAACCGGGCGCCCATGCGGGCACGTTCCGTGGCAATCAGATGGCGATGGCCGCCGGTTCCGCGGTGATGCGTTATCTGCTTGAGCACAAGGTCTGCGAACACGCCGCCGCCATGGGCGAACGCCTGAGCGAACACCTGCGCATCCTGCAACGCGACTTCCCGCAACTGGGCGACATTCGTGGTCGTGGCTTGATGCTCGGTGTCGAACTGGTTGACCCGAACGGCGCGCCGGACGCCCTCGGTCATCCACCCGCGTTCGCGCGTCTGGCACCGCTGGTGCAGCGTGAATGCCTCAAGCGCGGACTGATTCTCGAACTGGGCGGCCGGCATGGCGCGGTGGTGCGCTTCCTGCCGCCGCTGGTGATCACCGCCGCCGAAATCGACCGCGTCGCCGAGATCTTCGGCCGGGCCTTGGCCGCCGCCACCGCCGCCGAGTAAATTTTTCGCAGCGCCGAACGTTCTTTCTACATACCCGGCTGCACCCCAGGTGCAGCCCACCCTTACAACGATGGAGAACCAGCATGACGTCAGTATTCGACCGCGAGGACATCCTCTTTCAGGTCGTGGTCAACCACGAAGAGCAATACTCGATCTGGCCGGATTACAAAGCCGTGCCGGAAGGCTGGCGCACCGTGGGCAAGAGCGGCCTGAAGAAGGAATGCCTGGCCTACATCGAAGAGGTCTGGACCGACATGCGTCCGCTGAGCCTGCGCCAGAAGATGGAAGGGCAAACGGCTGCTCAGTAATCTGACAGACAAAACAAACCCGCTGGACTGGTGACAGGCTGCGGGTTTTTTCATGGCTGGCAATGGTGTTGTTCTGGCGGGCCTCTTCGCGAGCAAGCCCGCTCCCACATTGGATCTGTGGTGCACACAACTCCCCTGTGGGAGCGGGCTTGCTCGCGAAGAACGATAACGCGGTGTAACTGAAACTACGCCCCGCTCAAGCCCTTGAGCAGTAAATCGACATTCCCCTCCAGCTCCGCCACCGGATCTTCGGCATCGGTACTCAACACCAGCAAATGACTCCCCGACTCGGCAATCGCCGCTTTCACCGCTTCCGACGGCTGACGATGATGCAGCACCAGCGCCACGTCGTTGTCCTTGAGCGTCGCCGTGAGTTGCTTCAGCTCTTGCACCGTCCACTCGCTATCAGGCCGAGGATCCTGACCGATCAGCTCCAGATTCAGGCTGCCGATCAGATAACCGAAGTGATCGCTGAGGCTCAGCACACTGAGGTTGTCAGCCTCGGCCAGGCGCGCTTCGCTGTCGGCGCTGAGCTTGAGCAGGCGCTGTTTCAGCGCCGCCAGATTGGTCTCGATCTTCGGTTTGGCCGACGGCGCCAGGCGCACCAGATCCGCGGCGATTACGTCAGCCATGCGCCCCATGTTGTTGCTCGCCAGCCATGGCTGACTGTTCAAGCCATCGACCTTCAGCCCTGGTTGTACGGCGATCCCTGGCAGGGCGCCGTCCACCGGGCGCGCCGCGTCGACCTCGACAATGCGAATGTTGCTGCGCCGTGCGATCGGGTACAGCGGATCATCCGCCCACAGCGAACGTATGCCGATCACCGCGTCGGCATCGGTTGCCAGTTTGCCCAGCGCCGGCGCACCGCGACCGGTGAAATACGCGGTCTGACGGCTGCCCGGCAAATTCGCCGGGGCCGCGCGCTCCAGGCTGACGTCGGTGCCTTTGAGCAGCACTTCGCCCAGGCCATAGGTGATGGGCAACGAGGCCAGTACGCGCAGCGGTTGAGGGTTTTCAGCCGCTAGCAACGGGCTGCCGACCACGCCGCACAGGGCCATGGCCAGGGTCAGTTTTCGCAGTGAGAAAGTCATTTATCCAAGGTTCCCTTTCAGACTCGGGACAACCCCGCGCGCAATGGCGGCGAGGGCGAAGGCGATGCCGGCGACCAGAATGATCGCGGCGCCGGACGGGATCGGCAGATCGAAGACGATCGGCGCGAGAATCCCGCACAGCGTGCTGACGGTGGCAATCAGTACCGAACACCAGAAGAAGCCCTTGAGCGACTGGCTGAGCAACCGCGCGGCCGCCGCCGGAATCACCAGCAATGCGCCGACCAGAATCGCGCCGATGACCTTTACCGCCGCGACGGTGATCAGCGTCACCAGAATCACGAACAGGTAATCCAGGGTCTTCACCGCCACGCCGCGCACCGCCGCCAGTTGCGGGTTGAAACTGGCGAGCATGATCCGGTTGTACAAAGGCAGTGCCAGGGCCATGACCAGCGAACCGACGATGGCCAGCACCAGCAGGTCGTTGCCATTGACGGTGAGCACCGAACCGAACAGCACGTTCTCCAGAATGTGCACGTTGATCTTGCCCGCCAGAATCAACAGCAGGCTCGCGCCAAGCGCCAGCGACACCGAGAGAAACACGCCGATCAGGGTGTCGGGCGCCAGGCCGGTGCGGTTGCGCAGGTAGTTGAGCAGGATGCCGAACAACAGGCAGTAACCGAACAGGCTGCCGTACGGCCCGGTGTAGGGTTCGCCGAGCAGAATGCCGATGGCCACGCCGGTCAGCGCCGCGTGCCCGACCGCTTCGGAGAAAAACGCAAAGCGCTTGACCACCACCAGCGCGCCGAGGCCACCGAGCACCGGACCGATCAACAGGCCGGCGAGCAATGCGTTGACCACAAAGCCGTAGGCCAGCGCTTCCGGCAGGTACCCGGACGACGCCCAGCCCTGAACCATCAAACGAAAGGCTTCGTAACTCATCAGACCGCGCTCCGTGGATGGGTGGAAAACAGACTCAGCAGACGTTCCGGGGTCAGTGCCTGTTGCGGCGTGGCGTCGAATAGCACGCGGCGGTTGAGACCGGTGACCCGGTCGGCCAGACGCTTGACCGCTTCCAGATCGTGCTCGATCCACAGCACGGTGATGCCGGCGGCGCGCCAGTCGCCGAGCAGGCGTTCGAACACCTGGATCCCGGCTTCGTCGAGGGCCGACATCGGCTCATCCAGCACCAGCAATTGCGGGGCCGGGATCAGGCCTTGAGCGAGCAGTACGCGCTGCCGTTCGCCACCGGATAACGCGCCCATGCGCCGCTTGCGTTTGTCCTGCATGCCGACCCGTTCCAGCGCCTCGCCGATGGCCTTGGCGTAGTGCTTGCTCAGGCCGAGAAACGCCGGCCGACGCTGGCACATCGCGGCCATGAAGTCGTCGACGGTCATCGGCAGGCCACGATCGAACTCCAGCGCCTGCGGCACGTAGCCGATGGTGCCGGGCTCGGCGGGCCAGTGCAGGCTCAGTTGACCTTGATGCGGCATCTGCCCGAGCAGGGTCTTGATCAGCGAACTCTTGCCGCCGCCGTTGGGGCCGACCAGGGCGTGCACGTGGCCGGGTTGCACCTGGAAGGTGACATTGTCGAGAATCGTGGTGCGCCCGAGGGTCAGAGAGACTTCTGCAAAATCCAGAGTCGGCCCGCTTACCCTCTGTAGGAGTGAGCCTGCTTGCGATAGCGGTGTGTCATTCAACGATGTGGTTGACTGGCCGGACGCTTTCGCGAGCAGGCTCACTCCTACAGGGGAGGTGGAGTCATCTGAGAGGGATTCTTTTGCTGTCATGCCCCGGACTCCTGAATCGCCCGCACCACGGTGTCGAGGTTGCCGGTCATTTCCTTTTCGTACTTGTCGGCGCTGTATTCGCCATAGGAAATGTGCGACAGCGGGTACAGCTTCACGCCCGACTCACGCTGGATGGTTTCGACGTAGGTCGAGGGGAAATCCATCTCCGAGAAAATCACCTTCACGTCGAGTTCGCGCAGTTGGTCGATGGTCTTTTTCAACTGGCTCGGGCTCGGTTCGATGCCGTGGGCCGGTTCGACCACGGCCGTCACTTCCAGGCCGAATTCGCGCAGCAGATAGTCATAAGCCGCATGCACCGTGGCCACGCGCAGTTCGGCGTTCGGTGCCTGGGTCAGTTTGGCCAGCGCATCGGCGCGCATCTGCCGCAGGCGTTTGCCGTAGGCGCGGGCGTTCTGGGTATAGGTCTTGGCGTTGTCCGGGTCGAGCTTGCCCAGCTCGCGGGCGATGTTGTTGACCTGGGCAATTGAAGCGCTGATCGACAGGAAGGTGTGCGGGTTGACCACTTTGCCGGCGCCGCGCGCGGCGGTGCCGGTGGCGGCCAGCAGCGGCACATTTTCGTTGGCTTCGATGGTCTTGATGTTCGGCGTTTCGCTAGCGGCGATCATCCGGTCGGCGAAGTCGTCATGACCGACCCCGTTGAGCACGATCACATCCAGCCCGCTGATGCGCTTGATGTCTTCGGCGCGTGGCTCGTAGGCGTGCGGGTTGAAACCGGCGGGAATCAGCGGCACTACCTCGGCCTTGTCGCCGACGATGTTCGCCACATAGCTGTAATACGGGTGCAGGGTGATGCCGATGCGCAGGCGTTTGCCCGGTTCGGCGCTGGCCAGCGGGCTCAGCAGGCACGCGCACAAGCCAAACAGCAGGGTGCGCAGGAGGGGACGGCGAGTCAGTGAAATAAGCATGGGCAAGCGGTCTTCTCTCGGGTGAAGGCGAAGGTTCAGTGGCGATGCTCGCGGGTCACGCCGGCATCGAACTGCGCGACGATCTGTTTCCAGCCAGCGGCGGAAAGCGCGGCGTCGGTCAGTTCGGCGGGTGTCCGCAGATCGGCGGCGCGGTTGAGCCAGATGTCCGGTGCGGCAGTGGCGTCGGCGCTCAGCCGCATCACGAACGAACCGGCAACGGCGGGCGCCTGGCTGTGACCGAAGTAGGCCGTGTCCGCCAGCAATTGCCAGGCATGCCCGCCACGGCTGACCGAACTGGCGTCCTGGGCGAACGGGGCGAAACCTTCTTCAGCCAGGGTCTGTGCCGTCGGCAGGCTTTGCTGTTCCTCACGCAGCAAGCGAATTTCATCGAGGGTCACCCGCAGATCGGCATAGATGCCTTGCTCGGCAGCGCTGAGATCGCGCCGCGCATCGAGCTGATGACTGGCGACCGGTTCCGGTTCATGGGACACCCCGCGCCATGCCACCACCGAGCCGGCGACCGCGAGGATCAGCAAGCACAACAGCAGAACGTTAAGGGTTTCATGCCCGGCACCGGCCGGGCGGACGACTTGGGTGGTGGGTGTGCTCATGGGGCCTCGATGTCGGCTTGGTCGATTTCTACAACGTGGCCGGGGCCGGCGTCGAACAGCACGTAAAACTCGGCCGCCGGTTTCTTGAAGGTCAGGCTTGAGTCGGCGCCGAGCTTGCCCGGCAGCAGGATGGTTTCGTCGTAACCGATCACATCGAGGGTCACCCCCGGCGCGCCGCTGCCGTCGGAGAAGCCGCCGGTGCATTTGATCTGCTCGGCATCGACGGCCTTGCATTCGCACATCGGGTTATGGGCCAGGGCGCCGGTGCTGAAACCTGTGCACAGCATCAGCAACGCGGCGCGCAACCGCAGGCGGGAAGGGCGTTGAACGCGGTTCATGGTTTGGCTCCTTGTTGGTTCAGCCAGGCGAGGGTCGCGGGGGAGGCCTGGCTCAGGGGAATCGACGCCTGGTGCATGCTGCCGTCCCAGCCTTCCATGGTGATCCACAGTTCGGCATCGGCTTTGGTTTTTTCCGCCACTGGCAATTGCGCCCCCATGCGGTACGGGGTGCCGAAGAAAATCACCCCGGCGGCGCGCAGGCTGCGCGGCTTACCGATGCGCAGGTAGGTGGCCTTGACCTGTTCGACACAGGCGTCGCACAGGGCGGCATTGAAGTCCTTCATGTAGCCGGCGGGGCCACTCAGGCGCGGCGCTTCGTTGCGCAGTTCGGCCAGGCGCAGGCTCCACGGGCCGACCTGGATTTCGCCGACCTCATGCTCACCGAGGCCGACGTCACCGCGAAACAGCGCGGCGTCGGCGAAGTACTTGGGCATGAAGCCCAACGGAATCAGCAGCAACAGGGCGTTCAGATGAAAGCGCCATTTGTGCCAGAAGCGGCGCAGGGCGGACGGTTTGGCGGGGCGATTGGACTGGCTCACAGGCTGACCTCCGCCGGTTCCCGGCTGACGCGGGGGCTGCGGGCCTTTTTATTCTCGCGCTTGAGGGCGTTGGCGGTGGCCAGCGCGGTGCGCTTGGTCCAGATCAACAGGCCGCTGAGCACCATCATGCTCAGCAGCAGGCCGAAGAAGAACCAGATCAGTTTGATCCACAGACCGCCGAAATCGCCGGTGTGCAGTGGGCGCATCGACTCGGTGACAAACTCCAGCGAGGAACGGTCGGTCAGCAGTCGCGTGGCGGCCATGTCGCCGTTGTACGGGTTGAGCGTGGCGGTCTGGAACATCAGCGGATACCAGCCGCGCCCGCCAAGGCTCAAGTGGCTGTAGGCATTGCCCGGCAGGCTGACGAAACTGACTTCCAGCCCGGGGATGTGCTGTTCGGCGATCTGCACCGCGCGATCGAGGCTGATCCGTGGGGGAGGACTCGCGTCGCTCGACATCGGTACGCTTTCCCGGGACATGGCAGGAATGATCGGTTCGCTGCTGATCGATACCTGGTTGTCGGCCAGAATGGCCTGGATCAGAAACCAGGTGCCAGTGATCGAGATCACCGCGATGAACCAGATCGACCAGATGCCGCTCAGTCGATGGAAGTCGCCCCAGAAGATCCGCGCGCCGTGGCGAAAACGCAGGGTGGGCTTGAAGAAGCCTTTCCAGAAGCGCTTGTACACCACCAGCCCGGTCACCAGCGAAGCGAGCATTGGCAGACCGAGGAACGACACCAGGTACCAGCCCCAGCTGAAACCGTTGGTGAACGGCACCAGCCACCAGCCGTGCAGGGCGCGGGTGAACGCCTTGAAGTTGAAGTCCGGCGCCGGGCCCTGGATCACCCCGGTGTACGGGTTGACGTAGACCGTCTGCGAGCGGCCGTCGGGGTAGCTGACTTCGGCATCGAGGGCGAAGTGCGACTCGTCGGGACGGCTGATGCTTTCCACCAGCGTCTGCGGTTCGGCCCGTTTGATCGCGGCCAGCACCTGATCGTAACTGAGCCGTGGAGCGTCATCCGATGGCTGGCTGGCGCGCATCTGCGGGTTGGCCAGCCAGACGATTTCCTGGCTGACCACCGCTAGCGTGCCGGTGACACACACGATCAGGACAAAAAACCAGATCGGCAGCGCGAGCCAGCTATGCACCAGGAACCACAGTTTGGAACGGGATTTCTTCGACATGATTGCGCGTCTTGATTTCGATGAAAGGACACGTGGCTACGGGCTTCGCAGCGCGGGTGTCCGTGAAAGGCGCGGTCGTGGCTGTTGCCTGTGCGAACGGCCTGCATCTATATAGGACGGATGAGCCGGGCAAATCCCGAAAGACGATATGAAAGCAAATGTTTCGCAATTCCCCCCAGTCGCCACCACCCCCCTGTGGGAGCGGGCTTGCTCGCGAATGCGGTAGATCATTCAACATTGATGTCGACTGACACGACGCCTTCGCGAGCAAGCCCGCTCCCACAGGGGCAGTCATTGATCAGCCGATCAAACACGATTCATGAACGCCGCTCTCACTGCCTGCCAATTGATGCCATCAAGGTGCTCCCTATGATGGAAAGCACCGCATTCCCTTGAGCGAGCGCCCTGATGAGCCCCAGAACCCTCTACGACAAACACATCGATTCGCACACCGTGTGCCGCCTCGACGATCAGGGCCATGTGCTGCTGTATATCGATCGCCAGGTGATCAACGAATACACCAGCCCTCAGGCGTTCAGCGGTCTGCGCGCCGCCGGGCGCAAGGTCTGGCGGCCGGGTACGGCGTTGGCGGTGGTCGATCACGTCAACCCGACCACCCCCAAACGGGTAGCGGCGATGCCTGATGCCGGCGGTGCGCGGCAGGTGTCGTATCTGACGGAGAACTGCCGGGATTTCGGCATCGAACTGCTGGACATTCTCGACAAGCGTCAGGGCATCGAGCATGTAATCGCCCCGGAGCAGGGCTTCGTTCTGCCGGGCATGGTCATCGCTGCCGGTGACAGCCACACCACCACGTACGGTGCGCTGGGTGCGTTCGGATTTGGCGTTGGCACCTCGGAAATCGAGCATCTGCTGGCCTCGCAGACGCTGGTCTACAAACGCCTGAAAAGCATGCGCGTGACGGTGGATGGCGAGTTGGCGGCGGGGCTGACGTCCAAGGATGTGATTATGGCGCTGATCGCCCGCATCGGTGCATCGGGTGCCACTGGCTATGCGATTGAATTCTGCGGTTCGACCATCGATGCACTTAGCGTCGAAGCGCGGATGACCATTTGCAACATGGCCGTAGAGGCGGGCGCACGCGGTGCGTTCATGGCACCGGACGATAAAGTTTTTGCTTATCTCAACGGCAAACCCCGCGCACCACAAGGCGAACGGTGGGTGCGCGGCGTGGAAAAATGGCGTGAATTGCGCAGCGATCCCGGCGCCGTGTTCGACCGCGAAATCCACCTCGACGCCAGCCTGCTGGAACCGATGGTTACTTGGGGCACCAGCCCGGATCAAGTGGCGCCGATCGGTGCGCAGGTGCCGGATCCGCAGGCCATCGACGATCCGATCCTGCGTCAGGACATGCGCCGCGCCCTGCATTATATGGGCCTGGAGCCGGGAATGGCGCTGCGCGATATCGTCATCAGTCACGCTTTTATCGGCTCCTGCACCAACGCGCGGATCGAAGATTTACGTGACGCCGCCAGCGTGGTGCGCGGGCGGCGGGTGGCCGGGCATGTGCGGGCGATGATCGTGCCCGGCTCCAGTGAGGTCCGCGCTCAGGCTGAAGCCGAAGGGCTGGCGCAGATCTTCATCGACGCCGGGTTTGAATGGCGTCAGTCCGGCTGCTCGATGTGCCTGGCGATGAACGATGACGTACTTGCGCCCGGTGACCGTTGCGCCTCCAGCACCAACCGCAATTTCGAAGGCCGCCAGGGTGCCGGGGCGCGTACGCATCTGATGAGCCCGGCGATGGTGGCTGCCGCGGCGATCAGCGGTCACCTCACCGATATCCGCCACTTTGGAGAACGCCCATGAGCCTGCAACCCTTCACGCAAGTCAGCGGCCAGGCCGCGCCGCTGCTCGCGGCCAACGTCGACACCGACGTGATCATGCCCAAGCAGTTTCTCAAGGGCATCGACCGTCAGGGGCTGGATCGTGGGCTGTTTTTCGATCTGCGCTTTCTTGCCGACGGTACGCCCAACCCTGAATTCGTGCTGAACCAGCCGCCCTGGCAGGGCGCGAGTTTTCTGGTGGTCGGGGCGAATTTCGGTTGCGGTTCCAGCCGCGAACACGCGGTGTGGGGGTTGCAGCAAATGGGCATTCGCGCGCTGATCGGCAGCAGTTTTGCCGGGATCTTCTACGACAACTGCCAGCGCAACGGGGTGTTGCTGATCACGCTGGATGAAGCGCAGGTGCAGCGCATTGGCCGGTTGGTGAGTCAGCCTGAAACGGCGCAGATCCATGTGGATCTAGAGACGCAGCAGATTCATCTGGCGGACGGTGAAATAGTGGATTTCCAGATTGATGACTTGCGCAAGACCGCGCTGTTGCTGGGGCTGGATGCGATAGGCAGTACTTTGCAGCGGCGTGAGCAGATCGAGGCGTTCGAGCGCGAACATCTGGCCGCCAACCCATGGCTGACCTGACACCCCCACTAACCCTTGTAGGAGTGAGCCTGCTCGCGATAGCTGTCATTCAGCCGATGATGATGTCGACTGACACGACGCCATCGCGAGCAGGCTCACTCCTACAAAGGGTTTTGTGTTGTTTGGGTTACAGAGAAAGATCCTTGAAATGCCCCTGCAAAAACTCCACACACGCCCGCAGCTTCCCGGAGTTGGCCAGCCGCGTCGGGTACACCGCCCAGACGTTGGCGCTCTGGCTGTAATCGGCCAGCACCGGCAGCAGTCGGCCCTGATCCAGCAACGGTTTCACATCCCACAATGAACGCAGCAGCACGCCGCGTCCGTCGAGCGCCCATTGCAGGACGATCTCGCCGTTGTTGGACGACAGCGGCCCACTGACCCGCACGCTTTCCTGCGTGCCGTCGCGATCCAGATGCCAGATGCCGAAGGCGTTGTCGCGCTCCTTGATCACCAGGCAGTCATGTTGTTGCAGATCGTCCAAGGTCTGCGGTGTGCCGCGGCGTTCGAGGTATTCGGGCGCAGCGCACAGCACTCGGCGGTTGCTCACCAGTTGCCGGCCGATGTGCTGACCGGGCAGGTCGTCGCCGACGCGGATTTCCAGATCGAAGCCCTCGTTGACGATGTCCACCGCGCGGTCGAACAGGTCGAGGCGAATCTGCAATTGCGGGTGCCGTTCGGCCAGCAGTGAAACCGCAGGCGCCACATGGTTGCGGCCGAAACCGAAGCTGCTGCAGATGTGCAAGCGCCCGCGTGGGCTGTCGTGAGCGTCGGCGAGATCGTCGTGCAGTTGCTGGAAATCATCGAGGATGCGCAAGGCCCAGCGCTGCACCCGTTCACCGTCCTCGGTCAACGACACGCGGCGACTGGTGCGGTGCAGCAGGCGGGTGCCGAGGGTCGATTCGAGAATCTGGATGCGTTTGCTGACGTAGGCCGGGGACAGGCCCAGTTCATCAGCGGCGGCGGCGAAACCGTTCTTGCGGATCACGGTCAGCAGCACACGCAGGTCTTCGGGCAGGGGCACGGGGTCTTGGTTCTGGGACATGTGGGAACGAGCACTGGCGGCACAAGCCGCCAGCATAGCATCGGCCGTACAGGGCTCGATTCAGCGCAGGAAATCCAGCGCTTCGGCGAGCAACAGTTCGGGCACTTCTTCGGCCAGATAATGCCCGGCCGGCAGCGCCTTGCCACTGACGTTGGTCGCCACTTGCTGCCATTCCTTGAGCGGGTCAAAACAGCGCCCGACCGTGCCTTGCGCGCCCCACAACACCCGCACCGGCAGATCAAGATGATGGCCGGCAGCGATGTCGGCCCGGTCATGTTCCAGATCGATGCTGGCGCTGGCGCGGTAGTCCTCGCAAATGCCCCGGGCGCTGCCGGGACGTTGCAGGCAGCGCAGGTATTCGCTGAATGCTGGCTCGGTGAACGGTGTAAGTCCGGCGCTGCGGCAGCCCATCACGCTGCGCAGATAGGCTTCAGGATCGGCTTCGATCAGGGTTTCCGGCAACGGCGCCGGGCGGATCAGGAAGAACCAGTGCCAATAGGCGCGGGCAAAGGCTTCGTTGGTCTGCGTGTACATCGCCAGGGTCGGAGCGATGTCCAGCAGCATCATCCGTTGCACCGCAGCGCGGTGGTCGAGGGCCAGGCGATGGCCGACCCGGGCGCCACGGTCGTGGGCCAGAATCGAAAATTGTTCGAAGCCCAGCGCCTGCATCAACTCGAGGTTGTCCCTGGCCATTTCGCGTTTCGAGTAATTACGATGTTGTTCATCGGCAGCCGGTCGGGCGCTGTCGCCATAGCCGCGCAGGTCGGCGGCGACCACGGTGAAATGCTCCGCCAACTGCTCGGCAATCTTGTGCCAGATCACGTGGGTCTGCGGGTGTCCGTGCAACAGCAACAGCCCCGGGCCGCTGCCGCCGAGGCGATAGGCGATGTCGACGCCGTTGACGTGGCGCTGGTCTTTGACGAATCCGGCAAACATCGGGCTGATCCTTGTTCAGGTGCGGGTGGGATGCATCCTGAAAGTGTTCGACATTCGGGGCAAGGGTTGAAGCGTGGTGTGGTGGTTCATGAAGTGTAATGTGTGTCGTCAGGGCCGGCCCCTTCGCGAGCAAGCCCGCTCCCACAGGGAACTCTGGTGTTTATACGATTTGTGTCACACAGAAAAACACTGTGGGAGCGGGCTTGCCCGCGAAGAGGCCAGCCCAGCCCCTGAAGATCTCAACCTTGGCTGAACATCTCCATCGCCCGCTGCTTGATCTGCTCTTCCGTCAGATCCTCCTTGCGCGTCGCCAGAAACCACAGGTGACCATAGGGATCCTTCAGCGTCCCGCTGCGATCACCATAAAATTGATCCTTGACCTCCGACACCGCACTCGCCCCGGCATCCAGCGCCCGCCGAAAGGACTTGTCGACATCGGTGACATACAGATGCAGACCGACCGACACGGCATTGTCCGGATCGCTCAACGGCCCTTGATCGCACGGTGTGCCGAGCATGATCGCGCTGTCGCCAATCCGTAGTTCGGCGTGGCCGACGCGCCCGTCGGGCATGTCCAGGCGCATGACCTGGGTCGCGCCGAAGGCTTTCTTGTAGAACTCGATGGCTTCGGCAGCCTTGAGGATGCCGAGGTACGGGGTAATGCTGTGATACCCCTCGGGAATGGGTTTGACGCTCATGACGTTCTCCCTGTTCTTTGTTTTCGGGGTGTGGCTCCACCGGATTTGTGGAAGATTCACTATAGAACTGTCCGCGCGGCCAGCATTTTTCCCCGACGAGCAGTCAGCCGAGGAAATGCGCCCCGGGTCCCTGATCACCGAGCACATCGCCTTGGTTGCGCAACGGGCAGGCCTCCATCGACAGACACCCGCAACCGATGCAACCGGTGAGGCGGTCGCGCAACAAGGTCAGTTGATTGATCCGCTCGTCCAGTTCGCGCCGCCATTGCTCGGACAGGACTTTCCAGTCCGCCGCTGTCGGAGCGCGGTCGTCCGGGAGGATTTTCAGCGCCTCACCAATTTCCGCCAGCGGAATGCCCAGGCGTTGTGCGACCTTGATCAACGCCACCCGGCGCAAGACCGCCCGTGGGTAACGGCGCTGATTGCCGGCATTGCGCTGGCTGCTGATCAGGCCTTTCGATTCATAGAAGTGCAGGGCAGTCACCGCCACACCGCTGCGCGCGGCGACTTCACCGACGGTGAGCTGTTTGTGCAGGTTTTCCTGGGTGATCATTTTGCAAAAGGACACTTGACCTTGACTTAACTAGAGGTTTTACCCTGCAGGCCTTCGAGTCGCAAGACTCGGCTTACGATGAGTGGGGACTTCTCATGCAAACCTCAGCGAAAAATCGCAGTTTTACCCAATTGATCGAATTCGAGATCGAGCCGCGCCAGCAGCCGGCATTGGTCTGTGCGCTGGCGCAGCAGAGCGAACATCTGGCGCAGCGCTACGCAGGCTTTGTCAGCGCCAGCGTCCAGGTCAGCGACGACGGCCGGCGGGTGCTGAGCCTGCTGCAGTGGCAGAGCCGCGAGGCCGGGGAGGCGGCGTTCTGTAGCTTTGAGAGCGGCGAGCAGGATTTCTGGCAGTTGATCCGCGCCCATCAGGCGAGAACCGTGACCTTCAATTCATTCCAGGTGTTGAGCAGCATCGCCCGCAGTCATGACGATGCGCTGCATTGCAACCTGGTCGGCTAGATCGATAACTGGATCAGGCGCTCGCCGCGCAGGTTTTCCGTGAGTCGCCGCTTGTTCACCGCCAGTTCGCCGATCTTGATCAGCCGCGTGCGCGTGACGTTGCGGCTCAGACCGAGCAGCGCGGCGGTGTGCACCTGGTTGTAATGGCAGAAGCGATAGGCGGCGCGCAGCAGGGCGTCTTCGACCTTTTCGTGGAGCGCGCCGGCCTGTTGTTCGAAGAGCTTCTGGAAGGCTCGCTCCAGCAGCGCTTCCGGTGAATCGTCGGCGCTCGACTGCTGATCGTCCGGGCGCTCGATGCGCAGGTTCGACAGGCGCAGGTCGTCGCGCTCGATCACGCCGTTGCGGCAGATCAACAGGGTGTGATGGATGACGTTTTCCAGTTCGCGGATGTTCCCCGGCCAACTGTAGCTGCGCAGTTTCTGTTCGGCCCCGGGGCTGATGCTGACCCGTCCGTAACCGAGGCGCTGGCTGTAGGCCTCGATGAAATGCCGGGTCAGCGGCAGGATATCGCCGGGCCGTTCGCGCAGGGGGCTAAGTTCCAGATTGACCACGTTCAACCGGTAGAACAGGTCTTCGCGGAAGTTGCCGGCATTTATCGCTTTCTCCAGTTGCACGTTGGTCGCGGCCAGCACGCGCACATCGATCGGAATGCTCTTGCGCGAGCCGAGGCGCACCACTTCGCGTTCCTGCAACACGCGCAGCAACTTGACCTGAATCGCCATCGGCAAATCGCCGATTTCGTCGAGGAACAGGGTGCCGCCATCCGCCTCTTCGAACCAGCCGGCCTTGGCACTCAAGGCGCCAGTGAAGGCGCCTTTTTCATGGCCGAACAGCTCGGCTTCCACCAGCGATTCGGAGAACGCACCGCAGTTGACCGCGACAAACGGCCGATGCCGGCGGTGGCTCAGATTGTGGATGTGCCGCGCCACCAGTTCCTTGCCGGTGCCGGTCTCGCCGATGATCAGCACGCTGGCTTCGCTCGGCGCGACTTGTTGCAGATGCGCCAGCAGGGCCTGGGATTTCGGGTCTTCGAAGACTTGCGCGGTGGCGCGGATCGACGTCGCCAGCGCGGGTGAGGGCGGAAGGGTCAGCAGTTGCATGGGGCTCGCTCCATTAAAGGCAAGATCAGGAATAGAACGTCGGCACCGGCAGCGCCTGGTTCAGCGCCCAGTCGCCCAGCTCGTGGAGTTTGTAATCGAGCGGATCGTGCAGGGTCTGCGTGCGCAGGTTGCGCCAGTGCCGATCGAGGCGCAGCGAAGCGTGGGTCGAACGCGCGCCGGTGACTTCGAATAAACGGCTGCAAATTTCCAGTCCCTGACGACTGGCGGCGACCTTGGCGGTGGCAATCGCCGTGGCCAGATGTCCACGTTCTTCTGCCGTCAGGTTCGGGCCTTGGACCCAGGCGTCGTCGAGCAGCGCGGCAGCCCGTTCGACCAGCAGGCGGATGCCTTCCAGCGCGACCCAGAACTCGCCGTAATGCGCGAGCACGTACGGGTCTTCACGCACATTGCGGGCGGCGGATTTGTGCCAGAGCCGGGTTTCGCTCAGCGTGTACTGGCGCGCTTCCTCAAACGCACCTTCGGCGATGCCGAGGAACATGTGGGTGAAGGTCAGTTGCGCGATCAGCGGACGCAGGCAAGCGAACGGTGTGCTCAACGGGCCGGGATCGAGCAGCAGCTCGGATTCCTCGACCCGCACCCGTTCGAACGTAGCGCTGCCGCTGTCGGTCTGGCGCTGGCCGATGTTGTTCCAGTCGTCGTGCAGGGTGATGCCGCTGCGACCGCTGGGGATCGCCGCGATCAGCAATTTGCCACCGGCACTTTCGTCGACGGCCGAGGCGATCAGCATCTGCGAATCGCTGGCGCCGGAGCAGAAGCTTTTCTTCCCGGAAAACTCGCGCCAGCCGCCGAAGTCCTTGACCACGGTGCGGGTGTCGAGCGGGTTGAGGGCGTTGCCCCAGAACCAGTTCTGCCGCGCGGTCTGTTCGAACCACGGCTGCCATTGTTCCGGCCGCGAAAACAGGCGCACGGTGGCGAGCATCAGGTGATGAAAGCCGAAGACGTGGGCGATGGAACTGTCGACCTTGGCGAACTCGCGCACGACTTGCAGGGTTTCGCTCCATGTTGCGCCGAGGCCGCCGTAACGGGTGGGAATGCTCAGGGCCAGCAGGCCGCTGTCGCGCAGGGCATCGCGCTCGGCCTTCGGCGTACCGCCGCGCTCGTCACGCTCGACGGCGGTGAGGGCGAATTCGGCGGCCAGTTGGCGCGCGGTCTGCAGCGGGGAGAGCAGAGTGCTTTGTGGTTTGGCGGTCACGCGGTGTTCCTCATCAAATCGACGCGATTCTCTGTAGGAGTGAGCCTGCTCGCGATGTGGTCAGCACAGTCGACATCACCGTCGCAGACACACCGCTTTCGCGAGCAGGCTCACTCCTACAGGGGGCGTTTTAGGCCTTGGCTTGGGCGGGCAACACATCGTTGGCAATCATTTCGCCAAACGGCCCGGTGAGGTTGGTCACGCCGCGTCCGGCCAGGCTCGCGTAGGGTTCCGGCAGCAGCGGGAACACCAGTTCGGCAAAGCGATAAGCCTCTTCCAGATGCGGATAACCGGAAAAAATGAAGCTCTCGATGCCGAGGTCGGCGTACTCCTTGATCCGCGCGGCCACTTGCTGCGGGTCGCCCACCAGCGCGGTACCGGCACCGCCGCGTACCAGGCCGACGCCGGCCCACAGGTTGGGAGCGATTTCCAGGTTGTCGCGACGCCCGTCGTGCAACGCCGCCATGCGCCGCTGGCCTTCGGAGTCGAAGCGCGAGAAGGATTTCTGCGCGGCCTCTATGGTCTCGTCGCTGATGTGCTCGATCAGTTTGTCCGCAGCCTTCCACGCGTCTTCGGCGGTCTCTCGGACGATGACGTGCAGGCGAATTCCGAACTTCACCTTGCGTCCATGGCGTGCGGCACGTTCACGGACATCGGCGAGTTTTTCGGCGACGGCGGCGGGTGGTTCGCCCCAAGTCAGGTACACGTCGACTTGCTCGGCAGCGAGGTCATGCGCGGCATCGGACGAGCCACCGAAATACAGCGGCGGATACGGTTTCTGCACTGGCGGATAAAGGGCTTTGGCGTTCTGTACTTTCAGGTGTTTGCCTTCGAAATCCACCGATTCGCCTTGCAACACCCGGCGCCAGATCTTGAGGAATTCGTCGGTGACTTCGTAGCGTTCGCTGTGGCTGAGGAAGCTGCCGTCGCCACGGTTTTCGTCGGGATCGCCGCCGGTCACCACGTTGATCAGCAGACGGCCGTTGGACAGTCGATCGAGCGTCGCCGCCATGCGCGCCGAAACGGTTGGCGAAATGATTCCCGGGCGAATCGCTACCAGATAACGCAGGCGTTCGGTCAGCGGCACCAGCGCCGAAGCGATCACCCACGAGTCTTCGCAGGAGCGCCCGGTGGGAATCAGCACGCCGTGGTAGCCGAGGCTGTCGGCGGCTTGCGCCACTTGTTTCAGATAATTCAGGGTGACCGGGCGCGCGCCTTGGGTGGTGCCCAGGTAATGGCCGTCGCCGTGGGTCGGCAGGAACCAGAAAACATCCATGACCAGCTCCTTAAGCGATTTTCAGCAACGGTTTGATTTGTGTGCCGAACAGTGGCGCGGCACGTTCGGCGGCCAGACGGATCCGCGCTTTCAGCGGTTCGCTGGTGATCTGGTAGTCGGCGAAATCGGCTTCGGTGGCGTACACCCCGATCGGCAGGGTCACGGCCTGGAAGAAACTGAACAGCGGGCGCAACTGGTGATCGAGCACCAGCGCATGGCGCTCGCTGCCACCGGTGGCGGCGAGCAGTACTGGGGTGTCGATCAGCGCGTTGAGGTCGATCAGGTCGAACAGATGCTTGAGCAGGCCCGGGTAGGAACCGCGATACACCGGCGCCGCGACGATCAGCAGATCCGCCTGTTCGATGGCTTGCAGTTCGGCTTCGACCTCGGCGCTCAGCTCCTGACGCGACAGCGCGGCGCCGAGCGGGCGGGCGATGTCACCGAGTTCGATCAGATGACTCTCGACCGGCAAGTGCCCGGCCAGTTCGGTCAGCAGCGCTTGGGTCAGCACCAGCGTGCGCGATGGACGCCAGGTGCCACCGGAGAGGGCGACGACTTTCAGGGGACGCGACATGATGAGTTCCTTTTTATCAACAGTTGCTCAGCGAGCAGTGAGTAAGTGCCAAGGCTTGAGCAAGTGCTGTACCAATTCCTGAGAGGCCCGGTTTACCTGGGCTTGAGCGTTCTGGCGTGAGTCGGTTGTGCGGATATCAGGCGGGTTTGTTGATCTGCTGTTGCCTGGGCAACAGTTGCTGGAGCAGCAGTTGTTCGCCGTGTGCAGGGATTTATAGCGGCTGCGGGTTATTCCGTAAAAGAACGTTAATCGATATTTATAGATCATTAGGAGATATAACGCCGATCAAGCTGAAATCCTGATAGCCACTATCGAGAGCGTTGATTTTTGCCCGGGCGGGCGCGGGCGTAGCCTTTGTCCATCGACTACTACTGCTCGCCAGGACGCTCCCCATGAATCGTTTACTGACTGTTTCGCTGCTGCTCGCTGTCTCCTTACTCGCCGGTTGCGCGACCCACGTTTCCCCCGAACAACGGCCGTACACCACCGAAGAATCCCGCGAACTGGCGATGGAAGCGCTGAACCGCAGCGGCTTGTCTTTCGACGAATATCACGCGAAGAAAGCCGCACTGCTGGGCGAGTCGCCATTCGACAAGAAAGCTGAAATGAGCGCCGGTCGAGCCATACAGCTACACGGTCGTCCAAGTTAATCGAAAACTGTACTGCTCGAATTTTCGCGTAACTGTCCGTGGGTTTGCGCGCTGCCGTGCGATAGGGTCAACACCTGAATGACCCTGACGGATTGCCCCATGACCCTCTCGCTTGATCTGCTGTTGGGCTTTGCCCTGTTTGCCCTTGTCACCTCGATTACACCGGGGCCGAACAACACCATGTT
This sequence comes from Pseudomonas sp. GW823-FHT01D03, assembly GCF_058798255.1. Lineage (NCBI taxonomy): Bacteria > Pseudomonadati > Pseudomonadota > Gammaproteobacteria > Pseudomonadales > Pseudomonadaceae > Pseudomonas > Pseudomonas sp. GW823-FHT01D03. The sequence goes on along the minus strand of NZ_JBXAKK010000001.1, from coordinate 4,186,179 downwards.
GCTGGCGTCGGGCGTGAACTTCGGCTTCAACCGCACCATTCCTCACATGCTCGGCATCACCTGCGGCTTCTTCGTTTTGGTGGTCGCGGTGGGCTTTGGCCTGGGCGCTGTGTTCCAGACTTATCCGATTCTCTACACGGTGCTGCGCTATGTCGGCGCCGCGTATCTGTTGTACCTGGCGTGGAAAATCGCTCATTCGGGCCCGGTGGGTGATGGCGTGGATGGCGAGGCCAAACCGATCAGCTATCTGGGTGCCGCCGCGTTTCAGTGGTTCAATCCCAAGGCCTGGATCATGGCCATCGGCGCCATCAGTACTTACACGCCGATGCAGGGTTACTTCACCAACGTGGTGGTGATCGCCGCGGTGTTCGCCATCATCAACCTGCCCAGCGTCGGTGTCTGGGCTGCGTGCGGCACGTTGTTGCGCAACGTGCTGAAGGATCCGCGCTGGTTGCGCGTGTTCAACTGGGGCATGGCGGCGCTATTGGTGATTTCGCTGTACCCGTTACTTCTCGAAAGCTTTCACTGACGCATTGCATCAACCGCCGGCCCGATGCCTGTTAAGCTCGGCTTCAGGAGCGTTCCTACGCACTTTTAAATGAAGTTGTTCTTCTTTAACGGCATCCGATCAGGTATTGATGACGGTCTCGAACCCAAGCGCAGCTCACAAGGCTGCGCTGTGCCGTTTGCAGACACGAGCCTCCTGATCCCGGAACACGCTCTGCGAGTCTTTTATGAATAAACGTCCGTTGTATTTCGATTACGCCGCCACCACCCCGGTGGACGAGCGGGTCATCCAGGTGATGATCGATTGTCTGGGGTTTCACGGTAATTTCGGCAACCCGGCGTCCAGCTCCCATGCCTTCGGCCAGCAGGCCCGGCACACGGTCGAGCAGGCCCGTCGGCAAGTCGCCGAACTGGTCGGCGCCGAGGCCACGCAGATCGTCTGGACTTCCGGCGCCACCGAGTCCAACAACCTCGCCCTCAAGGGCGTGGCCCAGGCGCGCGGCGTTGCCGGCGGCCACATCATTACCAGTCAGATCGAACACAAAGCCATTCTCGATACTGCCCGGCAATTGCAGGATGCCGGCGTCGCGGTGACCTATCTGGTGCCGGACGCCGAAGGCCTGATCACCCCGCAGGCGGTCAGCGAAGCCATGCGCGACGACACCTTTCTGGTATCGCTGATGCTGGTCAACAACGAGCTCGGCACCCTTAATGACATCCCGGCCATCGGTGAAGTCGTGCGTGGCCGTGGCGCGTTGTTCCATGTCGATGCCGCGCAGGGCGCCGGCAAAGTGGCGATCGATCTGCAGCAGTGGCCGGTGGACCTGATGTCGTTTTCGGCGCACAAGCTCTACGGCCCCAAGGGGATCGGCGCGTTGTATGTCGGTCCACGGGCGCAGCAGCGTTTGCAGGCGCAGATTCATGGCGGCGGCCACGAAGGCGGGCTGCGCTCCGGGACCCTGGCGACGCATCAGATCGCCGGCATGGGTGCGGCCTTCGCTTTGGCGGCAGCGGAATTCGATGCCGAGAAAAAGTCCATCGTGGCGCTGCGTGAACGGCTGCTCGAACAGTTGCTGAGTCTGCCGGGCGTACGCCTCAACGGCAGCGCCAGCCAGCGCATCGCGCACACGTTGAGCCTGACCTTCAGCGAAGGTGAATTCAACAGTGCGGCCTTGAGCCAGTCGATCGCCTTTTCCGCTACCTCGGCCTGTAACTCGGCGAGCAACACGCCTTCTCACGTGCTGCTGGCGCTGGGGCACGACGCCCGGCTGGCCGGGCGCACCATTCGCCTGAGCCTCGGCCGTTTCACCACCGCCGCCGATGTCGATCAGGCGGCAGAACTGATCAAAGGCGCCTGCGCCAGTGCCCCGGCATTCTGGGCGACAGGGCTTTAACCAGCCGGTTTCACGGCTACGAACAATAACGATGAAGTGATTGGCAGGAGACATGATGAGTACCCAGACTTTGACCGAAGGAACGGTTCCCCAGCGCCTGGCGCACACCCGTGAACTGATGCGCCGCGAAGGCATTCATGCGTTGCTGGTGCCATCGGCCGACCCACATCTGTCGGAATACCTGCCGGGCTACTGGCAAGGGCGGCAATGGCTGTCGGGCTTTCATGGGTCGGTCGGCACTTTGATCGTGACTGCTGATTTCGCCGGAGTCTGGGCCGACAGTCGTTACTGGGAACAGGCGACCAAGGAACTCAAGGGCAGCGGCATCGAACTGGTCAAGCTGCAACCGGGTCAGCCGAGCCCGCTGGACTGGCTGGCGGAGCAGACGCCGGAAGGTGGCGTGGTGGCGGTCGACGGTGCGGTGATGGCCGTCGCTTCGGCGCGGACCCTGAGCAGCAAGCTTGAAGCGCGTGGCGCGTGTCTGCGCACGGACATCGACCTGTTGAATGAAGTCTGGGCCGATCGCCCGAGCCTGCCGAACGCGCCGATCTACCAACATCTGCCACCGCAAGCGACGGTCAGCCGTGGCGAGAAGCTCGCCAAACTGCGTGAGACCCTGCAAGAACGTGGCGCCGATTGGCATTTCATCGCCACTCTCGATGACATCGCCTGGTTGTTCAACCTGCGCGGCGGCGACGTGTCGTTCAACCCGGTGTTTGTTTCTTTTGCGTTGATCAATCAACAGCAAGCAACGCTGTTTGTGGCTTTGAGCAAAGTTGATGCCGAGTTGCGTGCGGTGCTGGAGCAGGACGGCGTGACCCTGCGCGATTACCGCGAAGTCGCTGACGCCCTGCGCGCCGTGCCAGGCGGCGCCAGCCTGTTGGTGGATCCGGCGCGGGTGACCAGCGGTTTGCTGGATAACCTCGACAGCGCGGTGAAACTGGTCGAAGGCCTGAACCCGACTACTCTCGCCAAATCGCAAAAGAGCGAAGCTGATGCGCAACATATCCGCAAGGCCATGGAGCAGGATGGCGCGGCGTTGTGCGAATTCTTCGCCTGGCTGGAATCGGCCTGGGGCCGTGAACGCATCACCGAACTGACCATCGACGAAAAACTCACCGCTGCCCGTGAGCGCCGTCCGGATTACGTGTCGCTGAGCTTCAACACGATTGCCGCGTTTAACGCCAATGGCGCGATGCCGCACTATCACGCCACCGAAGAAGAACACGCGGTGATCGAGGGTGACGGCTTGCTGCTGATCGACTCGGGCGGCCAGTACCTGGGCGGCACCACCGACATCACGCGAATGGTCCCGGTCGGAACCCCGACGGACGAGCAGAAGCGTGATTGCACTCGCGTACTCAAAGGCGTGATTGCCCTGTCGCGGGCGCAGTTCCCGAAAGGCATTCTCTCGCCGTTGCTCGATGCCATCGCCCGCGCACCGATCTGGGCGGAAAGCGTGGATTACGGTCACGGCACTGGTCATGGGGTCGGCTATTTCCTCAACGTGCATGAAGGCCCACAGGTGATCGCCTATCAGGCAGCACCGGCACCGCAAACGGCGATGCAAGCGGGGATGATCACCTCGATCGAACCGGGCACCTATCGTCCGGGTCGTTGGGGCGTGCGCATCGAGAACCTGGCGATGAACCGCGAGGCGGGAAGCAGCGAGTTCGGTGAGTTCCTCAAGTTTGAAACCTTGACCCTGTGCCCGATCGATACGCGCTGCCTGAAGCCATCCTTGCTGACGCAGGAAGAGAAGCAGTGGTTCAACGCCTACCATGCTGAAGTGCGTGAGCGTCTGAGTCCGTTGCTGGAGGGGGCCGCGCTGGAGTGGCTGAACACGCGCACAACAGCGATCTGAATGGCTGAAATCCGGGCGCTGCTGGCAGCGCCCGGGTTCTGTGGTTTTTCTAAGCCTGACGCAGGGCTTCTTCGACGAAGTCGAGGCGATCCTGGCCGAAGAACAACTGATTGCCGATAAACATGCTCGGCGCGCCAAATACACCGCGTTTAATGGCTGTCTCGGTGTTGTCCTTCAGGGCTGCCTTGACTGTCTCGTCGTTGGTCAAGGCCAGGACTTCATTGGGATCGAAGCCCTGTTCGCTCAAAACCGCAGCGACAGTTACCGGCTCATCGAGCGGGCGTCCCTCCACCCACAATGCCTTGAACAGGCAATCGATAAACGTCTGAAAGCGTTCCGGTTGGCGCAGTTGTATGCCAGTGACGGCACGCATCAACATCAACGTGTTGATCGGAAAATGCGGATTGAATTTCAGCGGTACGCCATAGCGTTTGGCGTAGCGATCCAGATCCTGAAACATGTAGCGGCCCTTCGCCGGAATCATCGCCGGCGAAGCGTTGCCGGTCGCTTTGAACACGCCGCCCAGCAGCATCGGGATGTAGATCAGTTGGCTGCCGGTGTCGGCACAGATTTTCGGCAACTGGGTATAGGCCAGATAGGTGGCAGGGCTGCCGAGATCGAAATAGAACTCTACGGTTTTCGTCATATTCGCTGCTCTCTATTTATTGTTATGGAGGAGGCGGGGCTTACCAGCGTTCGTTCCACGGGCGCAGATCCAGCTCGAACGTCCAGGCGTCCCGTGGCTGACTGTGCAGATACCAGTAGTTTTCGGCGATGTGCTCGGGATTGAGAATACCGTCCTGATCCTTGGTCGCGTACTTCTCGGGGAAACTGTTGCGGATGAAGTCGGTATCGATCGCGCCATCGACCACTACATGGGCGACGTGGATGTTCATCGGCCCCAACTCGCGCGCCATGCTTTGCGCCAGTGCACGGATGCCGTGTTTGGCCCCGGCAAACGCGGCAAATCCGGAAGCACCGCGCAGCCCGGCGGTGGCGCCAGTGAACAGAATGGTGCCGCGTTTGCGGGTGACCATGCGCTTGGCCACTTCGCGGGCATTGAGGAAACCGGAGAAACAGGCCATCTCCCAGATCTTGAAATACTTGCGCGCAGTTTCTTCAAGAATGCTGCAAGGCACATTGGCGCCGATGTTGAAAACGAACGCTTCGATCGGACCAAGGCGAGTTTCGATCTCTTCAATCAACGCAATGACGTCTTCTTCTTTTCGCGCATCGCAGGCGAAGCCGTGTGCCTCTCCACCCTCGGCCTGAATCGCCTCGACCAGCGGCTGCAATTTGTCGGCACTGCGCCGGGTGACGCAAGCGATAAAACCTTCTCTGGCAAAGCGCTTGGCAATCGCTCCGCCGGTGGCATCGCCAGCACCCACCACCAACACGACCTTCTTGTTATTCATGGGTAGATCCCGTTAGTAAACGATCGTTAAGTGAACGAACGTTATGCTAGGATCCGGACAACGTCAAGGCGGTCGATCAAGAGGGCAAGCACATGCGGTACTCCACCGGTCACAAGCTGGAAACCCGAGAAAAATTGCTCAATAGCAGCGCTCTATCAGCCAAGCGTTCAGGCTTTTCTACGGTCGGTGTCGATGGATTGATGAAGGCTATCGGTCTGAGTGGCGCGGCGTTCTATAGCCACTTTTCGTCAAAAAACGAGCTGTTCACGGCCATCGTCGAGCGCGAGCTGTGTCAAAGCCTGGAGCGACTCGGTGGTGGAGGAGGGCAGGATCGCGAGCGGCTGGAACGCTGTCTTAAACAGTACCTGAGCATGGCTCACGTGGAGCAGCCAGAATCGGGCTGTGCCTTGCCGACGCTGGGCGCGGAAATTGCCCGTTCAGATGATCAGGTTCGCGAGCAGGCAGAACTGTGGATTTGTCGGCTGCAAGCCAGTTGGGCGCAGACTCTGCAGAGCGACAGCCTGGCATGGTCGATTCTGTCGCAATGTGTCGGGGCGCTGGTAGTGGCGCGGATGCTGGTGACGCCGGACATTCAACGGACGGTATTGAAATCCAGTCATGCGGAAATCGGGCGTCAACTGGCTGCTCGACAAGGTGAGCAGCCAGAATGATTCATTTACAGATGACGATCATGCTGCGGCTGGTGTAGCCGGCCGGATTGAGACCGAACGGGTAGTCGCCGGGCTCTTCCACGGTGTCCCCTGATTTGGCGATGACCTTATAGCCCTTTGGAGCGCAAGCATTGGCGGCGCTGGTGTAGCACTTGTCCCAAGAGGACGACAGCCCGGAACAGTTGATGTGCAGCCCTTTTTTACCGTGCTTCACTTGGGTCTTGGAGGTGGCTGCGCACCCCGCTACTGCCAATACAGCGATCAGTATCAAAATTCGTTTCATTACCGTCCTTATGGTAGCCACGAGTCTGGCGCTCGGGTCTGCCTGTATTCGCCTGCGCTTTAAGCGGTTTGATATCCCTGTCCGAAAAAATCCATGCCTGGCACTGAGTTAAGGGGCTTAAACATGGCCTAAATGAACGTCAATTGCCAGACCTTCGTCAAATACTGTTTCAATCTGCAGCAACAACGGGTTTGGCGTTACTGCCCATGGTCATCGTTGCCCCGACGGAGGCCAGAATAATGCACAGAATCGCCATCCATTGTGACAGCGTGAGGTACTCCTGCAGGAATAGCAGCCCGGACAACGCGCCAAAGGCCGGTTCGATGCTCATCAAAGTCCCGAAGGTGCGGGCCGGTATGCGGGTAAGGGCGACCATCTCCAGCGTGTAGGGCAAAGCGGTTGAGAGGATGGCGACGCCGATGGCCACCGGGATCAGCGACGGGGTGAGTAATGCCGCGCCGGCATGCACGATGCCGATCGGGGCGACAAACAGTGCGGCAATCATCACGCCCAGGGCCGCAGTCGTCACGCCGTTGTCGGCACCGGCCTTTTGGCCGAACAGAATGTACAGTGCCCAGCACACGCCGGCCCCCAAGGCATAACCGGCACCGACCAGATCAATCCCCGTGGATGTCGCTCCGGTCGGGATCAACAGCAGCAGGCCAACTGCCGCCAGAGCAATCCAGAGGAAATCGATCGCGCGGCGAGAGGCGTAGATGGCGACGGCCAGCGGACCCGTGAATTCAAGCGCGACTGCAATGCCAAGTGGCACGGTGCGCAGTGACATATAAAAGAGGAAATTCATCCCGCCCAGCGCCATTCCGTAAACGATCACCGTGCGCAGGGACTGAGCTGTCAGCCTTGCGCGCCACGGGCGCAATAACAGCAGCATGATTACGCTGGCGAAAACCAGGCGCAGAGTAGTCGTCCCTTGAGCGCCAACCACCGGAAACATGCTCTTGGCCAGAGAGGCGCCAGACTGGATGGATGCCATGGCTATTAACAAGAGGCCAACCGGGAACAGCGTTGAGGCCAGGGAGCGAGGTTGGTCAGTCATTGCGAGGCATCATCCGAAGGTGAGAGCGGGGGTGTTGTTTTAAGTGTTGGGCAATATACTGCGCATTCGCTGACGTTGCGTCTATATATAAGCAGGCTTTTTCGATGACTTGATAGAAAAGTAAAATTAACGGTTGACGGCAGATTCAGGAGGTCTATAATTCGCCCCACTTCCGGCGCAGTCGAAACGGAAAACTCCTTGAGATTCAATGAGTTATGTAGGTTTCGACAGCGAGTTGCTTCAGTTCATCGAAGCCTGGAAGGAGTTGAAAGGGCGGTGATGTTTGGCTCTTTTGACGGTTCGATCTTCTCGGTCGAAAGCGGTGAAAAAGAGGTGTTGACAGCAGCGTGTAACGCTGTAGAATTCGCCTCCCGCTGACGAGAGATCGGAAGCGCAAGTGGTTGAAGTTGTTGAAGAATTCTTCGAAAACTTCTGAAAATAATCACTTGACAGCAAATGAGGCTGCTGTAGAATGCGCGCCTCGGTTGAGACGAAAGATCTTAACCAACCGCTCTTTAACAACTGAATCAAGCAATTCGTGTGGGTGCTTGTGGAGTCAGACTGATAGTCAACAAGATTATCAGCATCACAAGTTACTCCGCGAGAAATCAAAGATGTAACCAACGATTGCTGAGCCAAGTTTAGGGTTTCTTAAAAACCCAAAGATGTTTGAACTGAAGAGTTTGATCATGGCTCAGATTGAACGCTGGCGGCAGGCCTAACACATGCAAGTCGAGCGGATGAAGGGAGCTTGCTCCTGGATTCAGCGGCGGACGGGTGAGTAATGCCTAGGAATCTGCCTGGTAGTGGGGGACAACGTTTCGAAAGGAACGCTAATACCGCATACGTCCTACGGGAGAAAGCAGGGGACCTTCGGGCCTTGCGCTATCAGATGAGCCTAGGTCGGATTAGCTAGTTGGTGAGGTAATGGCTCACCAAGGCGACGATCCGTAACTGGTCTGAGAGGATGATCAGTCACACTGGAACTGAGACACGGTCCAGACTCCTACGGGAGGCAGCAGTGGGGAATATTGGACAATGGGCGAAAGCCTGATCCAGCCATGCCGCGTGTGTGAAGAAGGTCTTCGGATTGTAAAGCACTTTAAGTTGGGAGGAAGGGTTGTAGATTAATACTCTGCAATTTTGACGTTACCGACAGAATAAGCACCGGCTAACTCTGTGCCAGCAGCCGCGGTAATACAGAGGGTGCAAGCGTTAATCGGAATTACTGGGCGTAAAGCGCGCGTAGGTGGTTTGTTAAGTTGGATGTGAAATCCCCGGGCTCAACCTGGGAACTGCATCCAAAACTGGCAAGCTAGAGTATGGTAGAGGGTGGTGGAATTTCCTGTGTAGCGGTGAAATGCGTAGATATAGGAAGGAACACCAGTGGCGAAGGCGACCACCTGGACTGATACTGACACTGAGGTGCGAAAGCGTGGGGAGCAAACAGGATTAGATACCCTGGTAGTCCACGCCGTAAACGATGTCAACTAGCCGTTGGGAGCCTTGAGCTCTTAGTGGCGCAGCTAACGCATTAAGTTGACCGCCTGGGGAGTACGGCCGCAAGGTTAAAACTCAAATGAATTGACGGGGGCCCGCACAAGCGGTGGAGCATGTGGTTTAATTCGAAGCAACGCGAAGAACCTTACCAGGCCTTGACATCCAATGAACTTTCCAGAGATGGATTGGTGCCTTCGGGAGCATTGAGACAGGTGCTGCATGGCTGTCGTCAGCTCGTGTCGTGAGATGTTGGGTTAAGTCCCGTAACGAGCGCAACCCTTGTCCTTAGTTACCAGCACGTAATGGTGGGCACTCTAAGGAGACTGCCGGTGACAAACCGGAGGAAGGTGGGGATGACGTCAAGTCATCATGGCCCTTACGGCCTGGGCTACACACGTGCTACAATGGTCGGTACAGAGGGTTGCCAAGCCGCGAGGTGGAGCTAATCCCACAAAACCGATCGTAGTCCGGATCGCAGTCTGCAACTCGACTGCGTGAAGTCGGAATCGCTAGTAATCGCGAATCAGAATGTCGCGGTGAATACGTTCCCGGGCCTTGTACACACCGCCCGTCACACCATGGGAGTGGGTTGCACCAGAAGTAGCTAGTCTAACCTTCGGGAGGACGGTTACCACGGTGTGATTCATGACTGGGGTGAAGTCGTAACAAGGTAGCCGTAGGGGAACCTGCGGCTGGATCACCTCCTTAATCGACGACATCAGCTGCTCCATAAGTTCCCACACGAATTGCTTGATTCATTGAAGAAGACGATAGAAGCAGCCCGAAATTGGGTCTGTAGCTCAGTTGGTTAGAGCGCACCCCTGATAAGGGTGAGGTCGGCAGTTCGAATCTGCCCAGACCCACCAATTTTTGTGTGGGAAACCTGTAGAAATACGGGGCCATAGCTCAGCTGGGAGAGCGCCTGCCTTGCACGCAGGAGGTCAGCGGTTCGATCCCGCTTGGCTCCACCACCACTGCTTCTGAAGTTTGAAAGCTTAGAAATGAGCATTCCATCGCTGTGATGGTGAATGCTGATTTCTAGTCTTTTGATTAGATCGTTCTTTAAAAATTTGGGTATGTGATAGAAAGATAGACTGAACGTTACTTTCACTGGTAACGGATCAGGCTAAGGTAAAATTTGTGAGTGACTCTTAAGAGTTTTGCGAATTTTCGGCGAATGTCGTCTTCACAGTATAACCAGATTGCTTGGGGTTATATGGTCAAGTGAAGAAGCGCATACGGTGGATGCCTTGGCAGTCAGAGGCGATGAAAGACGTGGTAGCCTGCGAAAAGCTTCGGGGAGTCGGCAAACAGACTTTGATCCGGAGATGTCTGAATGGGGGAACCCAGCCATCATAAGATGGTTATCTTGTACTGAATACATAGGTGCAAGAGGCGAACCAGGGGAACTGAAACATCTAAGTACCCTGAGGAAAAGAAATCAACCGAGATTCCCTTAGTAGTGGCGAGCGAACGGGGACTAGCCCTTAAGTGGCTTTGAGATTAGCGGAACGCTCTGGAAAGTGCGGCCATAGTGGGTGATAGCCCTGTACGCGAAAATCTCTTAGTCATGAAATCGAGTAGGACGGAGCACGAGAAACTTTGTCTGAATATGGGGGGACCATCCTCCAAGGCTAAATACTACTGACTGACCGATAGTGAACTAGTACCGTGAGGGAAAGGCGAAAAGAACCCCGGAGAGGGGAGTGAAATAGATCCTGAAACCGTATGCGTACAAGCAGTGGGAGCCCACTTTGTTGGGTGACTGCGTACCTTTTGTATAATGGGTCAGCGACTTATTTTCAGTGGCGAGCTTAACCGAATAGGGGAGGCGTAGCGAAAGCGAGTCTTAATAGGGCGTCTAGTCGCTGGGAATAGACCCGAAACCGGGCGATCTATCCATGGGCAGGTTGAAGGTTAGGTAACACTGACTGGAGGACCGAACCGACTACCGTTGAAAAGTTAGCGGATGACCTGTGGATCGGAGTGAAAGGCTAATCAAGCTCGGAGATAGCTGGTTCTCCTCGAAAGCTATTTAGGTAGCGCCTCATGTATCACTGTAGGGGGTAGAGCACTGTTTCGGCTAGGGGGTCATCCCGACTTACCAAACCGATGCAAACTCCGAATACCTACAAGTGCCGAGCATGGGAGACACACGGCGGGTGCTAACGTCCGTCGTGAAAAGGGAAACAACCCAGACCGTCAGCTAAGGTCCCAAAGTTATGGTTAAGTGGGAAACGATGTGGGAAGGCTTAGACAGCTAGGAGGTTGGCTTAGAAGCAGCCACCCTTTAAAGAAAGCGTAATAGCTCACTAGTCGAGTCGGCCTGCGCGGAAGATGTAACGGGGCTCAAACCATACACCGAAGCTACGGGTATCACGCAAGTGATGCGGTAGAGGAGCGTTCTGTAAGCCTGTGAAGGTGAGTTGAGAAGCTTGCTGGAGGTATCAGAAGTGCGAATGCTGACATGAGTAACGACAATGGGTGTGAAAAACACCCACGCCGAAAGACCAAGGTTTCCTGCGCAACGTTAATCGACGCAGGGTTAGTCGGTCCCTAAGGCGAGGCTGAAAAGCGTAGTCGATGGAAAACAGGTTAATATTCCTGTACTTCTGGTTATTGCGATGGAGGGACGGAGAAGGCTAGGCCAGCTTGGCGTTGGTTGTCCAAGTTTAAGGTGGTAGGCTGAGATCTTAGGTAAATCCGGGATCTTAAGGCCGAGAGCTGATGACGAGTTACCCTTTGGGTGACGAAGTGGTTGATGCCATGCTTCCAAGAAAAGCTTCTAAGCTTCAGATAACCAGGAACCGTACCCCAAACCGACACAGGTGGTTGGGTAGAGAATACCAAGGCGCTTGAGAGAACTCGGGTGAAGGAACTAGGCAAAATGGCACCGTAACTTCGGGAGAAGGTGCGCCGGTGAGGGTGAAGGACTTGCTCCGTAAGCTCATGCCGGTCGAAGATACCAGGCCGCTGCGACTGTTTATTAAAAACACAGCACTCTGCAAACACGAAAGTGGACGTATAGGGTGTGACGCCTGCCCGGTGCCGGAAGGTTAATTGATGGGGTTAGCTAACGCGAAGCTCTTGATCGAAGCCCCGGTAAACGGCGGCCGTAACTATAACGGTCCTAAGGTAGCGAAATTCCTTGTCGGGTAAGTTCCGACCTGCACGAATGGCGTAACGATGGCGGCGCTGTCTCCACCCGAGACTCAGTGAAATTGAAATCGCTGTGAAGATGCAGTGTATCCGCGGCTAGACGGAAAGACCCCGTGAACCTTTACTATAGCTTTGCACTGGACTTTGAATTTGCTTGTGTAGGATAGGTGGGAGGCTTTGAAGCGTGGACGCCAGTTCGCGTGGAGCCATCCTTGAAATACCACCCTGGCAACTTTGAGGTTCTAACTCAGGTCCGTTATCCGGATCGAGGACAGTGTATGGTGGGTAGTTTGACTGGGGCGGTCTCCTCCTAAAGAGTAACGGAGGAGTACGAAGGTGCGCTCAGACCGGTCGGAAATCGGTCGTAGAGTATAAAGGCAAAAGCGCGCTTGACTGCGAGACAGACACGTCGAGCAGGTACGAAAGTAGGTCTTAGTGATCCGGTGGTTCTGTATGGAAGGGCCATCGCTCAACGGATAAAAGGTACTCCGGGGATAACAGGCTGATACCGCCCAAGAGTTCATATCGACGGCGGTGTTTGGCACCTCGATGTCGGCTCATCACATCCTGGGGCTGAAGCCGGTCCCAAGGGTATGGCTGTTCGCCATTTAAAGTGGTACGCGAGCTGGGTTTAGAACGTCGTGAGACAGTTCGGTCCCTATCTGCCGTGGACGTTTGAGATTTGAGAGGGGCTGCTCCTAGTACGAGAGGACCGGAGTGGACGAACCTCTGGTGTTCCGGTTGTCACGCCAGTGGCATTGCCGGGTAGCTATGTTCGGGAAAGATAACCGCTGAAAGCATCTAAGCGGGAAACTTGCCTCAAGATGAGATCTCACTGGAACCTTGAGTTCCCTGAAGGGCCGTCGAAGACTACGACGTTGATAGGTTGGGTGTGTAAGCGCTGTGAGGCGTTGAGCTAACCAATACTAATTGCCCGTGAGGCTTGACCATATAACACCCAAGCAATCTGAATGCTCGAAAGAGACCAGATTGCGGTGTGTGAAGACGCAATGAACCGAAAGTTCGCGATGCTCACAAACACCTGTATCACATACCCGATTTGCTGAAGCGAGGCCAACGTGCCACGAGTCAGTACCCGAATTTCTTGACGACCATAGAGCGTTGGAACCACCTGATCCCATCCCGAACTCAGAAGTGAAACGATGCATCGCCGATGGTAGTGTGGGGTTTCCCCATGTGAGAGTAGGTCATCGTCAAGATTAAATTCCGAAACCCCAATTGCGAAAGCAGTTGGGGTTTTGTTTTGCCCGCAGGAAAGTGGTTTGCCTGCCAATACATGCGGTATGAGCGTCCCAGCTGTCACCAAGGACTGCCATTGGGGAAAAACCATCTGAACTGACCACTCGGTTTTTGGTATGGTGCAGCTCGTTTTTTAACGGACTGATGTCATGCCCACGGATCGGCACTCAAATTATGTCAAAGAGTTGCTGTAGAAATGCCTGAACCCATCCCGATCAAGGATCACGAAAAAGAGACGCGTCTGGTCAACAAGCGGTTGATCGCTTGTGCTCTGTTCGTCTTTGCCATCAGTTGCGCGCTGGTGGTACGCCTGTACATCCTGCAAGTGGTTGAATACGACTACCACTCGACCATCTCTGAAAACAACCGCGTGCACGTCCTGCCGATTCCGCCGACAAGAGGCCTGATCTACGATCGCAATGGCGTGCTGCTCGCCGATAACCGTCCCAGTTACAACCTGATCATTACCCGCGAGCGCGCCACTAATGTTAATCAGGAGCTGGACGAGGTAATCAATCTGCTGCATTTGCCCGCCGAAGATCGTACGGTTTTCGATAAGGCCATGAAGCAGTCCCGTCACCCATTTACCCCGGTGACACTGTTCTACGAGCTGACGGAGGAACAAATCGCCGTGTTGGCGGTGAACGAGTTCCGTTTGCCGGGCCTCGATGTCGAGCCGCAGTTCGTTCGGCATTACCCGTTGGGGGCGCACTTCGCGCATTCGATCGGCTACGTTGGCCGGATCAACGAAAAAGAATCCAAGATGCTCGATTCGGTTGAATACCGTGGCACGCAATCCATCGGTAAAACCGGTATCGAACGCTTCTACGAAGCGCAGCTGCACGGCCATGTCGGTTATGAAGAGGTTGAGACCAACGCCCAAGGCCGGGTGCTGCGAGTGCTCAAGCACACCGATCCAGTGCCTGGCAAAAACATTGTTCTGAGTCTCGATGTCAAACTGCAGGAGGCTGCCGAAGCCGCGCTGGGCGATCGTCGTGGGTCGGTGGTCGCGCTTGATCCATCCACGGGTGAAGTGCTGGCCATGGTCAGCAATCCGAGTTTCGACCCGAACCTGTTCGTGACCGGTATCAGCTCCAAGGAGTACTCGGCGCTACGCGATTCCATCGACCGCCCGCTGTTCAACCGTGTGTTGCGCGGCCTTTATGCGCCGGGTTCGACCATCAAGCCGGAAGTGGCAATCGCCGGCCTCGATGCCGGTGTCGTGACGCCGCAGACCCGCGTCTTCGACCCAGGCTACTACCAACTCCCGGATTTCGATCACAAGTACCGCAACTGGAACCACAGTGGCGATGGCTGGGTGGACATGGACGCGGCGATCATGCGCTCCAACGACACCTACTTCTACGACCTGGCACACAAGCTCGGCATCGATCGTCTGCACGACTATATGGCGATGTTCGGCCTCGGCGAAAAAGTCTCGCTGGACATGTTCGAAGAGTCGCCCGGTTTGATGCCATCTCAGGCCTGGAAACGTGCCACACGTCGTCAGGCGTGGTTCCCGGGGGAAACGGTGATTCTGGGTATCGGCCAGGGTTATATGCAGGTTACGCCGCTACAACTGGCTCAGGCCACCGCGCTGATTGCCAACAAGGGCGTATGGAATCGCCCGCACCTGGCGAAAACGGTCGATGGCGTGGCACCGGTCGACGAGCATCCGATGCCGAATATCCTGCTGAAAAACCCGCGGGACTGGGATCAGGTCAACCACGGCATGCAGATGGTGATGCACGATGCCCGGGGTATCGCGCGCGCCGCAGCGGCAGGTGCGCAGTATCGCATTGCCGGTAAGAGTGGTACCGCGCAAGTGGTAGCGATCAAGCAAGGCGAGCGCTACAACCGGGAGAAAACCCTCGAACGTCATCGCGACAACGCCTTGTTTGTTGGTTTCGCTCCGGCGGAGCACCCGAAGATCGCCATCTCGGTGATGATCGAAAACGGTGAGGCCGGTGGTCGAGTGGCCGGGCCTGTGGTGCGGCAGATCATGGACGCCTGGTTACTTGACCAGGACGGCCACCTCAAGCCGCAATACGCGGCGCCGGCCAAGCCGCCGGGTGATCCCCACGTCTAACCCGAGCCAGCTTCACAGCACCGCCTCACGCCGGCTGAGCTGTGAAGCTCTCACGTTTGGGCAACTGACTACTTGCAGCTGTAACCCTCGGGCATCGTGACGCTGTAGTTGCGTTGCATGCGATCCTGGAAGTTCAAATTCTGCAGGCCCTGCTCGACCAGAAACGCTTCGACCTTGGCGGCCTGACAGTCCTCGTTATAAGACGACGCCCGCAGCAGATACACCGTGCGCTTGCTCGCTTCATCCCGGGCGGTGGCAATGAACGTACTGAGGGTGGTGTAGCCGATACGCTCTGAAGTTCCCACCGGGCCATAGGTCGTATTGGGCTTACTGGTGCAAGTCAGTCGGTCATCTTTCTTCTTCGCGTTCTTGCACACGGTCGTAGTGCTGGTTGGCACTTGCCCATAGTCGGTGGCGGTATAGCGATAAGACACTTGCCGGCTGCCGATATCGAGAGTAATGATCATTTTGATCGGCGCGTGATTCCTGGGCAGGCTGGCGTCGGTATAAACCTCCTGAAAGCCGCTGTCTTTCAGTGCGTTGACCATGTCGCGAAGATAGTAGCGGGCATTCAGTGCGTTCTCATCGACGCCGTTGGCCGAGGTCACCAGCACGGTTGCCTTTCGATCGAACTGATAGTCCGGATCAGGTATTGCGTTGAGTGCTACGTCTATTTGCGTGGCGCAGCCGCTAAGCAACGCGGTCAGCATTAATAGGACGCAGAACAAATAACGGGACATGACAAAGACGCCTTGCAACTAAGGATTGAATAAAAGTTAAACGGATGAGGGGGCGATAAATAAACCGCCGCCAGCGGGCTAGTCTTTCTGGTATTCCAGCAGATCGCCCGGCTGGCAATCGAGCGCAGCGCAGAGCTTGTCCAGAGTTGCCATCTTCACGCCTTTGACTTTGCCGTTTTTGAGCAATGACAGATTCGCCTCGGTGATCCCGAGCAGGGCGGCTAACTCTTTTGAACGAATTTTTTGCGTGGCCATGACTACGTCAAGGCGGACAATAATGGTCATTATATTGTTCTATATGTATTGGCTTTGCTCATCGCTGAGTACTTTTGCGTCACGCATGATAATTGAAAAAATACAGAGTAATACGCCTTTGATTATTTCGTAGGCAGAAGCGGAAGACATTCCGATAGAGAACTGGAAAATCCGATCCCCCGGCGGTAGATCTATCGACAACGCCAGACCTTGCAAGGTCTCTATTAACGGGTAGGTTGCCGGAGAAACGATGCAGAGTACGCCTACTCGCCAGAGGACCCTGATGTTGCGGTCGGTCCAGGTTTCGCCGCGCGACAAGCGCAGAAAAAACAAACCAGTCAGCCATAACGCGTAAGCCGACAGGACCACGGGCAGGAAATCCAGAAAGACGATCAGCGCCGTGACCGTTGATGACAGCCAAGTGTCGGGATCAAGCAGTGCACCTTCGACAAACGGGTCAAGCAATTGCGGCGAGCCCTCAGCAAAGGCATAGAGCAGGCCCGCCAGCATTTCATCCTTTTTGAAGAACCAGATCGTTGCGTTGCCGCCGACCTCCGTTACCCCCAGAACCCAGACGAGAATTGCTGCCAGCAGCCCGATCCAATGCATGCGCTGCAGCGCCAATCCGTTGATGTGAGTACTCATGAAAATTCCTGGTTGCTACAATTTGGTAGCGAATTCTCGATGATAAATTATCTAATAACAATAATTAATTTTGATTTTGTTGTTTGAGTATCCTCTTCTGATCCGGCTCCGCATGGTCGCTCGCAATGGTGCGGGGAGTCGGTAGGCTGGCCAGCGCGCCGACAGGTGCTCCGAGTGGGGAATCAACAAACCTGTCGGCGAGACTGAAACCCCTGCAACATCAGGCCCCTGGCACCGGGCAACTCATGTCTCCTTCCTGACACTTCAAATACTGCTTCAGCGCCGCAACCCGCACCTTGGTCACCTCGGTCAGGCAGTTGCTGTAAATCAATGGATAAACACTCCCGCCGTCCACACCGGACGCGGAAAACTTGCACTCGGCATCACGAAAGCCGATCCACGCCCGCTGCGCGCTCACCAGCAGCTTTTTGGCGTCGGCGTTGTCCTTCAAACGACCGGTGATCTGCTGATATACCGCGTTCAATTCCTTGTCCGCCGTCTTGAATTCCTGCCCGGCACACTGATTCATGGTGGCCTGATCGCTGGCGTTGGCGCAGTCGACGGCGGCGTGGGCGAAAGGTGTTAACAGGAAGGGGGTCAGGGCCAGGAGCAGGCGTGGGAGCATGGTTAATCTCACTGTGTCGGATGAAAGTGCAGAGCAGTTTAGCGGCTGTGGTGCGGCTATTCAGGAACTCGCAGTCGGGAGGCTTCGAGCAGGCGATCCGCGGCGGCTGCAATTTCCTCGCCGCAATGAAGTATTTCCAGCCAGTGGGCAGGAATCGCCCGAACGCCATAATAGGCCCCGGCCAATTGACCGACGATCGCGGCAGTGGTGTCCGCATCATCGCCGAGGTTGGCGGCTTGCAGGATCGCCGCTGTAAAACTGTCGGTGTGATGAAAACACCACAGCGCGGCTTCCAATGACTCGACGCTGTAACCGCTGCCACGGATATCATTGACTGATTTGGCCAGATAATCTCCTCGAGCAATCGCGGCAACTTTAGGCTCAGTGAAAGCTGAGCGCGGCAGCCTGCACAGTTCGCTTTTGCAGGTACCGAACAGCGCGTTGGCGATCAGTTCGGCAAACAATTGACAGCATTCGATGGCTTCAGGGGCAGCGTGGGTTGTCCGCGAACTGTCGCTGGCGAACTGGCGGATCTGCTGGATGTCAGGGAAGAAAAACAGCACCACCGGCGCCAAACGCATGAGTGAGCCGTTGCCGGCGGTAAACGGGTCGGTTGACCCGGCAAACGGCTGACCGGTTTGCTGATACTGCGACAGTGCCTGACTGACGGTCATGCCAATATCGAAACAATCCCCCGTCGAGCTCAGATACCCCCATCGCCACCAGTTCAGATAGCGTCCCATCTGGTCCGCCGCATCGAATGTGTTTTTGCTCAGAAGACTCTCGGCCAGGCACAGCGCCATCGAGGTGTCATCCGTCCATTGCCCGGGCTTCAAGTGAAAGGGGCCACCGCCGACCATGTCCGTCAGCGGCTGGAATGAACCTCGCGGCTTGAACTCCACCGTGGTGCCGACGGCGTCGCCGCAAGCGAGACCGAGCAGGGCGCCGCGATAACGTTCGGATAGAGATGGCTGCATGCTTCGTCCTTGTTTGTTTCTATTTCGCTGGAAAAGGTAACAGGTTCAGCGGGACGGTTGCCTCAGTCATTCACTTATTCAACGATCGGAAATGCCGCCGAATGTTTCCTTTGGACTGAACGGGTGCAGCTCTTTGATACAACTTCAGGTTGGACATGTGGTCATACAAGCCTACTGTTCAAAACAGGAGGTGACTTATGAAACCGGTACCCAATAGTTTCGAACGCAAAATCATGCTCAAGGCATCGCGTTCTTATGTCTGGCGCGCATTGGTCGATGCCGAGGCGTTTGGCCAGTGGTTTGGTGTAGCGCTGGAGGGCAGGCGGTTCATTGCCGGGGAATGGACGCAAGGGCAGGTCACCTATCCAGGTTATGAGCATGTGTTGTGGAACGTGCTCGTCGAGCGGGTCGAGCCACAGCAGTTGTTTTCGTTTCGCTGGCACCCCTACGCGGTCAATCCAAAGATCGACTATTCACAGGAGCCGACGACGCTGGTCAAGTTCGAGCTGCAGGATTACGAGGGTGGCACTTTGCTCAAAGTGTCTGAGTCCGGCTTCGCGCACATTCCCGACGTGCGGCAGAAGGAGGCGTATTACATGGACAGCCGTGGCTGGGAGGAACAGCTGAGTCGACTTGAACAGTTTCTCGCCGAAAGCGCCAAGACCCGCGAGCGTGATGGTGACTGACTGCGCAATCTTCGAACCCTGGTTGCAACGCTGGGCGCTGGTACCGGACGGTGAGCCGATCATCACCCCCGGCAGCCGTCTGTTGCCGGTGCGTTTTGGCGACACGCCGGCCATGCTCAAGGTTGCGCTGGATACCGACGAGCAATTCGGCAATCGACTGATGACTTGGTGGGACGGTGAGGGCGCAGCGCAGGTGCTGGCCCATCACGAGGAAGGTTTGTTACTGGAACGGGCTATAGGCCGGCGTTCGTTGATGCACATGGCGCTCAACGGTGAAGACGACGAAGCCACGCAGATCATGTGCACGACACTATCGCACTTGCATGCGCCGCGCCCGACGCCGCCACCGCCGCTGGTGGAGCTGGCACCGTGGTTCGCCTCGCTGCGCGTGGCCGCGGCCGAACATGGCGGGACCTATGCCCTGAGCCTGCAAGCGGCTGAAGCTTTGCTCGCAGATCCGCAGGACGTGGTGGTGCTGCACGGTGACATGCACCACGACAATGTTCTCGATTTCGCTGCACACGGCTGGCTCGCTATTGATCCCAAACGAGTACGCGGCGAGCGCGGTTATGACTACGCCAACCTGATCTGCAACCCGGACTTGCCGACGGCTGGCGATTCACAGCGATTGCGCCGGCAGGTTGAGGTGATCGTCGAGGCGTCCGGGCTTGATCGCCGACGTTTGCTGCAATGGGTGCTGGCGTTTGCCGGATTGTCGGCCGCCTGGTTCCTGGAAGATGATTCGCAACAACAGGCTGCCGAACAGCTGCAGGTCGCGCAAATCGCCGCTTGCCTGCTGGATGACTGAGAGGGCTAAGGGTTTTCGGAAGGGCTGGTATAGCGAATGTCTTACACGCGGTGGTAGCTTTTGCGACTATTGCCGATTGGATCCACCGCGTAATCTACACCCATCAACTGAGACACAGGGAGTGTTTCAGGATCACGGATGATCGACCATAGCAAGGATCGCTGCCGACAGGGAGTCGATAATGGTCTTGGGAAAAACCCGCTTCGGCGGGTTTTTTTTCGCCTGCAGAAAAGTACATCACCCTGTAGGAGCTGCCGCAGGCTGCGATCTTTTGATCTTGCTTTTGAAAGCCAAAATCAAAAGATCGCAGCCTGCGGCAGCTCCTACAGGGAAACGTGTTTTCAGGAAGCAATCAGTTGGCGCAGGACGTAATGCAGAATCCCGCCCGACTTGAAGTACTCCACCTCATTCAACGTATCAATGCGGCACAGCACCTCGATTTTCTCTTGGCGCCCGTCTTCACGGGAGATCACCAGATTCAGGTTCATGCGCGGCGTCAGATCGACACCGGTCAGGCCCTGAATATCCAGGGTTTCCTTGCCGGTGAGGTTCAGGCTCTTGCGGTTCTGATCGAGCTTGAACTGCAGCGGCAACACGCCCATGCCCACCAGGTTGGAACGGTGGATACGCTCGAAGCTTTCAGCGATCACCGCTTTGACGCCCAGCAGGTTGGTGCCTTTGGCCGCCCAGTCACGGCTGGAGCCGGTGCCGTATTCCTGACCTGCAATCACTACCAGCGGCGTGCCCGAGGCCTGATACAGCATGGCGGCATCGTAAATCGGCATTTTCTCGCCGCTTGGGATGTAGATCGTGTTGCCGCCTTCTTCGCCGCCGAGCATTTCGTTACGAATGCGGATGTTGGCAAACGTCCCGCGCATCATCACTTCATGGTTGCCACGCCGTGAGCCGTAGGAGTTGAAGTCCCGCGGCTCCACGCCTTTCTCGCGCAGATAGCGCCCGGCCGGGCTGTCAGCCTTGATGTTGCCGGCAGGGGAGATGTGGTCAGTGGTCACGGAATCGCCCAGCAGCGCCAGAACCCGCGCGCCTTTGACGTCGGTGATCACCGGCAACGGGCCGGAAATGTCGTCGAAGAACGGTGGATGCTGGATGTAGGTCGAATCGTCCTGCCACACATAGGTGGCGGCCTGCGGCACCTGGATCGCTTGCCATTGCTCGTCGCCGGCAAACACTTCGGCGTATTCCTTGTGGAACATCGCGGTGTTCACCTGATTCACCGCCTCGGCGATTTCCCTGCTGCTCGGCCAGATGTCGCGCAGGTACACCGGATTGCCTTGCTGGTCGTTGCCCAGTGGTTCGCTGCTGATGTCGGTGCGCACGCTGCCGGCCAAGGCGTAGGCGACCACCAGCGGTGGCGAGGCCAGCCAGTTGGTTTTGACCAGCGGATGCACACGGCCCTCGAAGTTACGGTTGCCGGAGAGCACCGACGCCACGGTGAGGTCAGCTTTCTGAATGGCTTTCTCGATCGGTTCCGGCAGTGGCCCGGAGTTGCCGATGCACGTGGTACAGCCATAGCCGACCAACGAAAAGCCCAGTTGATCGAGGTATTGCGTCAGCCCCGCCGCCTTGTAGTAGTCGGTGACCACTTTCGAGCCGGGCGCCAGCGAACTCTTGACCCACGGCTTGCGGGTCAGGCCTTTCTCCACGGCTTTTTTCGCCAGCAGACCGGCCGCCATCATCACGCTCGGGTTGGAGGTGTTGGTGCACGAGGTAATCGCTGCGATCACCACCGCACCGTTTTTCAGGCGATAGGTCTGGCCCTCGTATTCGTACTCGGTTTCGCCGACCAGATCGGCGTTGCCCACGGCCACGCCCCCGCCGCCCTCGCTTTCCAGACGGCCTTCTTCCTTGCTGGTAGGTTTGAATTGCAGGTCCATGAAGTCACTGAAGGCTTGCGCGACGTTCGGCAGCGAGACCCGATCCTGCGGGCGCTTTGGTCCGGCCAGGCTGGCTTCGACGCTGCCCATGTCCAGCGCCAGGCTGTCGGTGAACACCGGTTCCTGACCGGGCCGGCGCCACAGGCCCTGAGCCTTGGTGTAGGCCTCGACCAGTTTCACCACTTCGGCAGGGCGACCAGACAGGCGCAGGTATTCGAGGGTTACGTCATCGACCGGGAAAAAGCCGCAGGTCGCGCCGTATTCCGGGGCCATGTTGGCAATGGTCGCGCGGTCGGCCAGTGGCAGGTCGGCGAGACCGTCACCGTAGAATTCGACGAATTTGCCGACCACACCTTTCTTGCGCAGCATCTGCGTGACGGTCAGCACCAGGTCGGTGGCGGTGATGCCTTCCTTGAGTTTGCCGGTGAGTTTGAAACCGATCACTTCCGGAATCAGCATCGACACCGGTTGGCCGAGCATCGCGGCTTCCGCCTCGATGCCGCCGACGCCCCAGCCGAGTACGCCGAGGCCGTTGATCATGGTGGTGTGGGAGTCGGTGCCGACCAGGGTGTCGGGGAAGGCGTAGGTGCGTCCGTCCTCATCCTTGGTCCACACGGTGCGCCCGAGGTATTCGAGGTTGACCTGGTGGCAGATCCCGGTGCCCGGCGGCACCACGCTGAAGTTGTCGAAGGCACTCTGGCCCCAGCGCAGGAACGCGTAGCGCTCGCCGTTGCGCTGCATCTCGATGTCGACGTTCTGTTCGAAGGCGCTCGGGGTGGCGAATTTGTCGACCATTACCGAGTGGTCGATCACCAGATCCACCGGCGACAGCGGGTTGATTCGCTGTGGGTCTCCGCCGGCCTTGGCCATGGCGGCGCGCATTGCAGCGAGGTCGACCACGGCGGGTACGCCGGTAAAATCTTGCATCAATACCCGGGCGGGGCGGTACTGGATTTCCCGGTCGGAGCGACGCTCCTTGAGCCAGGCAGCGATGGCCTTGAGGTCGGCGCCGGTGACAGTTTTTTCATCTTCCCAGCGCAGCAGGTTTTCCAGCAGAACTTTCAGCGACATCGGTAGCTGGTCGATATTGCCCAGGCTCTTGGCGGCATCGGGCAGGCTGAAATAGTGGTAGGTCTTATCGTCGATTTGTAGAGTTTTAAGGGTCTTCAGACTATCGAGGGACGGCATTACGATCACTCCTTTGAGTCCGCACGGCTACGGACGGAGGGGACGGGCAGAGCTATCAACGTAGCCCTGTTTTCAGTAGCTGGCTAATAACTGGACTCTATGGGCAAGTCCAAGGTTCCGACATCGGCTATCATGCGCCGGTTTTCGTGACAGGCTTTGCTTCACCGCAAGGCTTGAGCAGCGTGCAGGGGCCGAATGTCCGCCCTCTGCCCAGGAGTAAGAATGAACACCCTATTCATGCATTGCCGGCCAGGCTTCGAAGGCGAAGTCTGTTCGGAGATTTCCGACCTCGCCGCCCAACTCAACGTCGCCGGTTACGCCAAGGCCAAACCGGCCACCGCGTACGCCGAGTTTGTCTGCAGCGAAGCCGATGGTGCCGAACGCCTGATGCGCGGCCAACGATTCGCCGAATTGATTTTCCCGCGGCAATGGGCGCGGGGCGTTTTCATCAATCTGCCGGAAGCCGACCGCATCAGCGTGATCCTCGAGCACATGGCGGACTTCCCGGTCTGCGGCAGCCTGTGGCTGGAAGTGGTCGACACCAACGACGGCAAAGAGCTGTCGAACTTCTGCAAGAAATTCGAAGGCCCGCTGCGCAAGGCGCTGACCGGCGCCGGCAAACTGGTGGAAGACGAAAACAAGCCGCGCCTGCTGCTGACCTTCAAAAGTGGCCGCGAAGTGTTCCTCGGCATGGCCGATGCCGGCAACTCGGCGATGTGGCCGATGGGTATTCCGCGCCTGAAGTTTCCGCGCGAGGCACCCAGCCGTTCGACGTTGAAACTGGAGGAGGCCTGGCACCACTTCATCCCGCGGGATCAGTGGGACGAGCGCCTGCACAGCGACATGACCGGTGTCGACCTCGGCGCCGCACCGGGTGGCTGGACCTGGCAACTGGTCAACCGCGGCATGCTGGTGACTGCCATCGACAACGGCCCGATGGCTGAAAGCCTGATGGACACCGGGCTGGTGCAGCACTTGATGGCCGACGGCTTCACCTTCAAGCCCAAGCAGCCGGTGGACTGGATGGTCTGCGACATCGTCGAGAAGCCGGCGCGTAACGCGGCGATGCTTGAAGAGTGGATCGGCGACGGCCACTGCCGCGAAGCCGTGGTCAACCTCAAGCTGCCGATGAAGCAGCGTTATGCCGAAGTGAAGCGCTTGCTCGAACGCATCGCCGATGGCTTCAAGGTGCGCGGGATCAAGGTCGATATTGGTTGCAAGCAGCTGTATCACGACCGCGAGGAAGTGACCTGCCACTTGCGTCGGCATGACATCAAGAAAGCCAAATCCCGCTAAGTCACCACTAAACCCTGTGGGAATGATCTCTGTGGTGAGGGGATTTATCCCCGATGGGATGCAGCGCATCCCCAGCCTTTGGGGCCGCTTCGCGACCCTTCGGGGATAAATCCCCTCGCTACAGATGACTGAGCACCCGGCATTGCGCGACAATGCCGGCCAGTTTCAGGAGTGAATCATGAGTGAAATGATCGATACCCCGGTCGACGGCACCCTCGATGCCACCGGTCTCAATTGTCCGGAGCCGGTGATGATGCTGCATCAGCACATCCGTGACCTGGTGCCTGGCGGCCTGCTCAAGGTGATCGCCACCGATCCCTCGACCCGTCGCGACATTCCCAAGTTCTGCGTGTTTCTCGACCATGAACTGGTGGGCCAGCACGAAGAGGCCGGTACTTATCTGTACTGGATCCGCAAAAAACAAGCCTGACCCTCAGGCAAACGCAAATCCCAATGTGGGAGCGGGCTTGCTCGCGAAGGCGGTGTGTCAGTCACTGAAGATGTCGACTGAAACACCGCTTTCGCGAGCAAGCCCGCTCCCACATTTTTTGTGCTGCGTAAGGGGTTTAGCCGGCGCTGCGACTGATCCGAATACGTTTGCGCGCACTGCGGGTCAGGCGGATCGACAGCATCAGCGCGGCACAGCTCAAACCAACGATCAAACCCTGCCACAAGCCGCTCGGGCCACGCGGTTCGCCGAGCCAGTCGGTCAGACCGAGCGCGTAACCCACCGGCAGGCCGATGCCCCAGTAGGCGAACAGGGTCAGAATCATCGTTACCCGGGTGTCCTGATAACCGCGCAGCGCGCCGGCGGCGGTGACCTGGATTGCGTCGGAAAACTGGAACAGCGCCGAGTACACAATCAACATCGCCGCGATGTGGATCACCGTCGGATCGGCGGTATAGATCGATGCAATCGGCTCGCGCAGCAACAGCATCATGCTCGCCGAAATACAGGCGTAGGCCAGCGCAGTGCCCATGCCGACACCGGCGGCAAAGCGTGCTTCACGCGGCTCTTCACGACCCAGTGCCTGGCCGACGCGTACGGTCACCGCCATGCCCAGCGAATACGGAATCATGAACACCAGCGAGCTGACGTTCAGCGCGATCTGGTGCCCGGCCACCACGGTGGCGCCGAGGCTGCCGATCAGCAGGGCGATCACCGCGAAGATGCTCGACTCGGCAAACACCGCGATGCCAATCGGCAGACCGATCGCCAGCAGACGCTTGATCACCGCCCATTGTGGCCAGTCGAAGCGGCTGAAGATTTCACTCGAACGATAGGCCGGCGCCCAGCGCTCGTAACCGGCCAGCCCCAGCGCCATGACCCACATCACGATGGCCGTGGCCCAGCCGCAGCCAACGCCGCCCATGGCTGGCACACCGAAGTGACCATAGATGAAGATGTAGTTCAGTGGAATGTTCAGCGCCAGACCGCACAGGCCCAGCACCATCGCCGGGCGGGTACGGCCAATGCCGTCACTGGTGCAGCGCAGCACGTGATAGAACGCCACCGCCGGCAGGCCGCTGGCAATGCCGTGCAGGTATTGCATGCACGGGCCGATCAGCTCGGGATCGACCTTCATCAGGTGCAGTACCGGTTCGGCGGCGACCAGCATGCACGTGGCGATCAGGCCGACCACCAGCGCCAGCCACAGCGCCTGACGCACGATCGGGCCGATCTCGCTGTGGGTGCCGGCGCCGAAACGCTGAGCGACTTTCGGCGTGGTGGCCAGCAGGGTGCCGGTCATCAGCAGAAACACCGGGACCCAGATCGAGTTGCCCAGCGCTACCGCCGCCAAATCTTTCGGCCCGACGCGGCCGGCCATCACCGCATCGACGAAGCCCATCGCGGTAGTCGCCAGTTGCGCGATGATGATCGGCAAGGCCAGGGCGAGCAGGTTCCTGAACTCCAGGCGAATTCGCGCGGGGCGGGTGAGTGAGGCAGCGAGAGGTTGATCAGTAACAGAATTCACAGGCAAAGCGTCCACAGGTGTTGATGCGCAAGGCGCCGCATTCTACGCCGCTGACGTGACAGTCAGGAAAAATCCTCTGTTGCGGATTTGTAATCATCGATGCCATCCACTGTGGCGAGGGAGCTTGCTCCCGCTGGGGTGCGAAGCGGCCCCAAAACCATCCGGCGTGGTGGATCAGGAAAATCCCGATTGCAGACTTTCCGCCTGCTGCGCAGTCGAGCGGGAGCAAGCTCCCTCGCCACAGTGCAGTCTGCGCTGGCTCAACGGTGGATCTGCACCTAAACTGCCGATCCCCCCAAGGAGCCCGCCATGCTGATTGTTGCCGACGAAAATATCCCGCTGCTCGATGCCTTTTTTGCCGGTTTCGGCGAGATCCGCCGGGTGCCGGGCCGTTCCATCGACCGTGCGACGGTCGAGCAGGCCGATGTGTTGCTGGTACGTTCGGTGACCAACGTCAACCGCGCGTTGCTTGAAGGCAGCAAAGTGCGTTTCGTCGGCACGTGCACCATCGGTACCGATCACCTCGATCTCGATTATTTCAACGAGGCCGGCATCAACTGGTCCAGTGCGCCCGGTTGCAATGCACGGGGCGTGGTCGACTACGTGCTGGGCAGCCTGATGACCCTGGCGGAAATCGAAGGTGTTGATTTACCGCAACGAACGTACGGTGTGATCGGCGCCGGTGAAGTTGGCGGGCGGCTGATCAAGGTGCTCAAAGGGCTGGGCTGGAATGTCAAAGTCTGCGATCCGCCGCGTCAGGCGGCCGAGGGCGGCGATTATGTAAGCCTCGAGCAGATCATCGAGCAGTGCGACGTGATCAGCCTGCACACGCCGCTGACGCGCACCGGCGAAGGCGCGACCTGGCACCTGTTCAACGAACAGCGTCTGCAACAGCTCAAACATGGCACCTGGCTGATCAATGCCGCCCGTGGCCCGGTGGTGGATAACGCTGCATTGCGCAAAGTGCTGCTGCAGCGCGAAGACCTGCAAGCGGTGCTTGATGTTTGGGAAGCCGAGCCTGAAGTCGATGTCGCCCTCGCCGAACTCTGCGTGCTGGCCACGCCGCACATTGCCGGCTACAGCCTCGATGGCAAACAGCGCGGGACGGCGCAGATTTATCAGGCCTATTGCGAATTTATCGGTCAACCACCGAGCATTCAGCTCAGTGACCTGCTGCCGGCACCCTGGCTGTCAGAAGTGACCCTGCACGCCGACAGCGATCCGGCCCGGGCGCTGGCGATGTTGTGCCGTGGCGTGTACGACCCGCGCCGCGATGACGCGGATTTTCGCCGCAGTCTTGTAGGCAATGTCGCTGAACAACGTGCAGCGTTCGACGTGTTGCGCAAGCAGTATCCGGTACGACGCGAGATCGAGGGGCTGAAGGTGCGGATCGACGGTGATTCGCCGGTGTTGCGCAAGATTGTGGCGGCGCTGGGGGCGGTGGCTGTCTGAAAATCCTGTAGGAGCTGCCGAAGGCTGCGATCTTTTGATCTTGCCTCTGAGAAACAAAATCAAAGGATCGCAGCCTTCGGCAGTTCCTACACAGGAGAGAATGGCAGGCAGAAAAAACCCGGCCAAACAGAGGCCGGGTCAGGAAGACGGTGGCTATATCACTTTTGTTCGGCAGGCTTGACCAATCGCTTGTCCAGTTCGCGGCATGCGTCCTGGATCATGTCTTCGGTGATCGGTACCTCACGCCCATCCTTGTCAATAATCGAGCAACCCAGAGGTTGGCCGGGTTTGGTGCGGATCACTTCAATTTTGTCTTCGCTGCTGTGTTGCAAGGACATGGCCTGTCTCCTCATCAGGTTGTGCACGTAGATTAAAACCGCCACGTGACCAGGCTGTGACAACACCCTCAGGGTCTGTCAAAAGCGGCATCTCCAGTCCAACAGAAATGACCGCTCGTCTCAACCGGGACATTAGACCAATAGCAACTATGGCCTAGTCTTTGGGGGCATATTTAACCTGACTCATTGTGATTTACAGAGTTCCGCCCCATAGAAGGTTTAGGCTAGCCCTTTCACCAACACGGATGTGTACCTGAATGATCTCGAAGCTTTCTTCCCGGCACCGTCGAGCGCTGAGTCTGACCAGCCGGTTTCTGGCGCCTTATCGTTGGCAAGTCGGCGCTGCGCTGCTGGCGCTGATCGTCACCGCGGCGGTCACTTTGTCGATGGGGCAGGGGATCAAATTGCTGGTTGATCGGGGCTTCATGACTCAGTCGCCGCACCAACTGAACCAGAGCATCGGCATCTTCATGCTGATGGTGCTGGGCCTGGCGATCGGCACGTTTGCACGGTTTTACTGGGTGTCGTGGATCGGTGAGCGCTGTGTGGCGGATATTCGGCGCGTGGTCTTCAACCATCTGGTGTACCTGCATCCCGGGTTCTATGAAAACAACCGCAGTTCGGAGATTCAGTCACGACTGACCGCCGACACTACGTTGCTGCAATCGGTGATCGGCTCGTCACTGTCGATGTTTCTGCGCAACCTGTTGATGGTGATCGGCGGGGTGGTGCTGCTGTTCGTGACCAACCCGAAACTCACCAGCATCGTGGTGATTGCCTTGCCGTTCGTGGTCGCGCCGATTCTGATATTCGGTCGGCGCGTGCGCAATCTGTCGCGGCTGAGCCAGGATCGGGTCGCCGACATCGGCAGCTATGTTTCCGAGACCCTCGGCCAGATCAAAACCGTGCAGGCTTACAACCATCAAGTGCAGGACGAGCGGCGTTTCGCCACGACGGTCGAGGACGCGTTCGACACCGCGCGCAAAAGGATTTTTCAGCGTTCCTGGATGATCACCGTGGTGATCGTGCTGGTGCTCGGCGCGGTAGCGGTGATGTTGTGGGTCGGCGGCATGGACGTGATTGCCGGGCGCATTACCGGTGGTGAACTGGCGGCGTTCGTTTTCTACAGCCTGATCGTCGGCAGCGCGATCGGCACGTTGAGCGAGGTCATTGGCGAATTGCAGCGTGCGGCGGGTGCCGCCGAGCGCATCGCGGAACTGCTCAGTTCGCAGAACATCATCCAGCCACCGACTATCGGACTGGTGACGTTGCCAGAACGGATCAAGGGCGAGCTGCAATTGCAGAATGTGCGCTTTTCCTACCCGTCACGTCCGGACAGCTACGCGGTCAACGGCCTCAGCCTGACCATCAGGGCCGGCGAGACCCTGGCCCTTGTCGGGCCATCCGGTGCCGGCAAGTCCACGGTGTATGACTTGCTGTTGCGCTTCTACGACCCGCTTGAAGGGCGGATTCTGATCGACGGTGTGCCGCTGACCAGCCTTGATCCGCTGGATCTGCGCCGCAATTTCGCTCTGGTCTCGCAATCGCCTGCGCTGTTTTTCGGCAGCGTCGAAGAGAATATTCGTTACGGCAATGCGGGCGCGACACTGGAGCAGGTCAAGGAAGCGGCAAGAATTGCCCACGCCCATGACTTCATCGAGAAAATGCCCAACGGCTATCAGACCCATTTGGGTGACGCTGGCCTCGGACTTTCCGGCGGCCAGCGTCAACGCTTGGCGATCGCCCGCGCGTTGCTGGTGGATGCGCCGATTCTGCTGCTGGACGAAGCCACCAGCGCCCTCGATGCGCAGAGCGAGCACCTGATCCAGGAAGCCTTGCCCAGCCTGATGCAGAACCGCACCACACTGGTGATCGCGCATCGCCTGGCCACGGTCAAGAACGCCGACCGGATCGCGGTGATGGATCAGGGCAGCCTGGTGGCGATCGGTACGCATCAGGAGTTGATCGTAAGCAATCCGTTGTATGCGCGGCTGGCGTCGCTGCAGTTCAATGATGGGCATGCGGTGGCGGTGTAGAACTGCCGCAGGCGTTTGCTGAAGACAAAAAAATGCCCGCATCGATTGATGCGGGCATTTTTCATTTCAGGCATTCAGCACCTGTCATTGATCGTCGAAATACCGCTCATGCCAATCCACCAGCGGCTGCGGCGAATTGAGCTTCTGCCCGTAGATCACCGAGTACGACAGCACGTTCTGCACGTACTGGCGGGTTTCGTCGAACGGGATGCTTTCCACCCACACATCGAAGCTCAGGTGATCGGCACCGCGCAGCCACTGGCGCACACGGCCAGGGCCGGCGTTGTAGGCGGCGGAGGCGAGCACGCGGTTGCCGTTGAACTGGCTGTGCACCTGGCTCAGGTAAGCGGCGCCGAGCTGGATGTTCTTGTCCGGATCGAGCACTTGCTGCGGCGAGGCCAGCGGGATGCTGAACTTGCGCGCGGTTTCCTTGGCAGTGGCGGGCATCAATTGCATCAGACCGCTGGCGCCGACGCCGGAGCGGGCGTCGTCCATGAAGGCGCTTTCCTGGCGAGTGATGGCGAACACCCAGCTCGAATGCAGGCCACGCGTCTTGGCTTCACGCACCAGGGTGTCGCGGTGGGCCATCGGGAAGCGGATATCCAGATCATCCCAGTATTGCGCCTGACTGATGGTGCGGATGGCCGGGAAGTACCATTTCAGGTCGTAGGCCAATTTGGCCTGGGCGACCATTTCGTCACGATTGAAATGGCGACTGACGTGATACCACTCGCGGCGCCCGTCGACGATCTGTCCGCGCGCATGGAATTCCAGCGCGCGGCGTACGCCCGGGGTGTTGCGCACCTTGTTGATCAGCGCCTGGCTGAGGACCAGCGGCTTGTTGTTCAGCGAGTACGGCGATTGCGAGCGGTCGGCGGCGAGGAAACCGTAGAAGTCACGTTCGCGCGCAAGGTTTTTGTAAAGGGTCTGTGCTTCCGGGTTCTGCGGTTGCGCCAGTTCCAGACTGCGCGCCTGCCAGTAGCGCCAGCGGTTGGTGGTCGCCAGATCCTGCGGCAGGCGTCGGGTCAACTGATACGCATCGTCCCAGCGTGCCAGGCGCAGCAGCAGACGCAGGCGCCATTCGGACACGGTGTTGTCGCGCAGTTCCGGGTCGTACTTGGTCATCACCTCCAGCGCGCGGCTGTCGAAACGCCGGGCCAGGGTCAGGCCGATTTCCCGGGCGATCGCGACTTTCTCGTCCCGGGAGAAATGCATGCTGCTGGCGTATCCGTCGAGCAGCGCCATGGCCTTGTCCGGATCCTGACGGGCGAGGCGGCGCAGGCCGAGGCTGACCACGTCGGACATCGGCTCGTCGGCTGGGGTGAAGCGCGATGGTTGATTGAGCAGCTCGGGTTTTTGCGCGACATCCACCAGCAGCCGACCGCGCGGGGCGAGGGTGGTCAGGCCGTTGACCAGGCTGTTGGCCAGTGGATAGTTACGCGCCTGGGCGGCGAGTTTGGTGCGTTCCCAGCGTTTCTGTTCGGTCAACTGGCCGTCGGCGGCCCAGATCCCGAACAGCCCGTCACAGGCGGCCGGTTGCGATTTGCCGGTCAGCCACAGTTTGTCGGCGTTGGCATAGCCCTCGGCCTTGTGGCCGCTGCTGATCTGGTACTGCGCATTGAGGCAGTCCAGTTCGGTGAAGTTGAGTTTCGGATCGTAATACTTGGTGAAGGTCGCCCAATCGCCACGGTCGGCGAGCCAGCGCAACCAGCGCAGCTTCATCCAGTTGGCCTGGGGCAGGTCGCCGTGCTCGGCGAGGAACTTCTCGATTTCGACGTTGCTCGCGGTTTTCAGACGCGCGGTCAGTTCGTCGTAGGCCAGATACGGTTCCAGCGGGTAATCGGCGAGGGCCTGGCTGTAACGGAAGTACGGGCCGGTATCGCCCTTGGCCAGGGCGCGTTTGGCTTCATCGTAATACTGGCGTTGGGTGGACAGGTCCACCGCCTGGGCGGATTGAGCGGCAGCGGCGGTAAGTAGCAAACAGGACAAGACACTGAAAAGGCGACTGCGCATGAGACATCCGGGCAGAGAAATCATGACAAGCACCGGCCGCAGCCAGCACTGAATTGTCTGTAGCTTAGCCTTTTGCCAGCAACGGGCGAAAGCTTTGCCGGTCCCGCAGCACAAGTTCGCAACAAATGTTGTGCAGAGTGCTTCGGCAGACAAATTGCCGGCCTGCTGAGAGCCTGAATCAGGTAGAATGCGCGCCCGGTTTTTGGAGAAGCTCATGACCCTGCTCAAATTCAGCGATGTGTCCCTTGCATTCGGCGCGATGCCGTTGTTGGACAAGGTGTCCTGGCAGATCGCCCGTGGTGAGCGGGTGTGCATCATCGGCCGCAACGGCACTGGCAAATCCAGCATGATGAAACTGGTCAAGGGCGACCAGAAGCCCGATGACGGCTCGGTGTGGCGTGCCCCCGGTCTGAAAATCGGCGAATTGCCGCAAGAGTTGCCAGTGGCCGACGGGCGGACCGTATTCGACGTGGTTGCCGAAGGCCTCGACGGCGTTGGCGCCTTGCTCGCCGAATACCATCACCTGAGCCAGAACATCGTCACCGACGCCGATCTGGACAAGCTGATGCACGTCCAGCACGACCTCGAAGCCCGTGACGGCTGGCGCTTGCAGACCCTGGTCGACAGCACTCTGAGCCGCCTGCAACTGCCGGCCGACAAAACCCTCGCCGAGTTGTCCGGCGGCTGGCGTCGTCGCGTGCTGCTGGCGCAGGCATTGGTGTCCGAACCGGATCTGTTGCTGCTCGACGAGCCGACCAACCACCTGGACATCGGTGCGATTGCCTGGCTCGAAGAAGCCCTGAAGGATTTCCAGGGCGCCGTGCTGTTCATCACGCACGACCGTTCCTTCCTGCAGAACCTCGCCACGCGCATCCTTGAACTGGATCGCGGCGGCCTGATCGACTGGAACGGCGACTACGCCAGCTTCCTGGTGCACAAAGAAGCTGCGCTGGCCGCGGAAGAAACTGCCAACGCGCTGTTCGACAAGCGTCTGGCTCAGGAAGAAGTGTGGATCCGTCAGGGCATCAAGGCCCGTCGTACCCGTAACGAAGGTCGCGTTCGCGCCCTGAAAGCCCTGCGTGTCGAGCGCAGCGAGCGTCGCGAGCGTACCGGTAAGGCGAACATCCAGCTGGAAACCGCCGACAAGTCCGGCAAGCAAGTGATGGTGTTGGAGAATGTCAGCTTCCATCACACGGATGGCCCGTACCTGATCAAGGACTTCTCGATGGTCCTGCAGCGCGGCGACCGTATCGGCCTGCTCGGTGCCAACGGTACCGGCAAGACCACCCTGCTGAAGCTGATGCTCAATGGTCTGCAACCGACCAGCGGCAAAGTGGAAGAGGGCACGCGCATCGATGTGGCCTACTTCGACCAGTTGCGCCATCAGCTGGATCTGGAAAAGACCGTGATCGACAACGTCGCCGAAGGTCGCGATTTCATCGATATCGACGGCCAGAGCCGCCACGTCCTCAGCTACCTCGGTGACTTCCTGTTCAGCCCGCAGCGTGCGCGCACGCCGGTCAAGGCGCTGTCCGGTGGCGAGCGTGCGCGTTTGCTGCTGGCCAAGCTGTTCAGCAAACCGGCGAACCTGCTGGTTCTCGACGAACCGACCAACGACCTCGACGTGGAAACCCTCGAGCTGCTCGAAGAAGTGCTGCTGACCTTCAACGGCACTGTGCTGATGGTCAGTCACGACCGGGCGTTCCTCGACAACGTGGTCACCAGCACCCTGGTCTTCGAAGGTGAAGGCAAGGTGCGGGAATACGTCGGTGGCTATCAGGACTGGATTCGTCAGGGCGGCTCGCCACGCCTGCTGGGCGTGACCGAGAGCAAGTCGGGCAAGGCTGACCTGAATTCGGCGGTGGTCACTGCTGAACCTGTCGTAGTTGCCGCACCTGCCGCTGCCGCACCGGCAGCCAAGAAGAAGCTGAGCTACAAGCTGCAGCGCGAGCTGGAAGCGTTGCCGGGTGATATCGATGCCAAGGAGCAGCAGATCGCGGCCGTCGAGGCTGAGATGGCCGAGGCCGGTTTCTATCAGCGTCCGCCGGCAGAAACGGCCAAGGTCATTGCTTCGCTGGAGCAATTGCAGGCTGAGCTGGACGCTCTGGTGGAGCGTTGGGCCGAGCTGGATGCCTGATTGATCCGGTAACAAAAAAGCCCGACGCTCGTGATGAGCGCCGGGCTTTTCATATTCGGGTATCGGTGAAGATTCAATGTGGGAGCGGGCTTGCTCGCGAAAGCGGTATGTCAGGTAGCATCAATGTTGAATGTGCCGACGCCTTCGCGAGCAAGCTCGCTCCCACAGGTTTTTGTGTTTCAGCGTTTGATCAGGTGCACCGCCAGCACATCGCAAGGTGCGCCGTGCAGCACGTCGTTGGCGGTGGAGCCCAGCAACAGTGCCAGACCGTGACGGCCATGGCTGCCGACCACGATAAGATCGCACGAGTTTTCCTTGGCGAAATGATGGATCTCCTGACGTGGCTGGCCATAGGTCAGGTGGCAATTGGCGCCTTCGAGCTCGGCATATTTGGCTTTCAGGCGCTCAAGACGCTCCTTGGCCTGATCGAACTGCTGCTGTTGCAGTTGTGACAGATCCATCGGCACATCGCCGCCGAACGCCATGGCCATCGGTTCGACGATATGCACCAGCGACAGCTTGGCGCCATTGCTCGCCGACAGCTCTCGGGCGCGGTGAATCACAGGGTCGCACTCTTCGGTCAGGTCTACGGCGACCAGGATATGGTTGTAGGGCATGAGGTGCTCCTCGTGACGGTTCGATATTGTTAAGTATGGCTGGTTTCAAGCGCATTGGTTCCAAAGTGACACAATGCGCTCACCTTAAGTCGGGAGTAGAGATATGACGGTCTGGTTGGTGGTGTCAATCCTGCTGGTGGTTTTGAGTCCACTGGCATGGTTGCGCCCGTCGCGCGTGCAGAGTGGCCGGATGGCCTTGCGCATGGAGGCGAGACGCATCGGGCTGGCCATGCAGCTGGCGCCTCAAGAGTGGCCGCACTGGCTGTCTCAGGAGCCGCCGAGCCCGTGCGCGCAATATCATCGACCACGGCGTGGCAGTCAGCCGGCGTGCTGGACCTACTGGCAGAAATCGCCGGGTGTGTGGGTCAATCAGTGGCAGGAGGTCTGCGAGGACCGCCTGCTGCTCGATCATTTCGAAAAGTTGCCGGGCAACGTATTCAAGGTCGAGGCCGACAAGCAGATGATCGCCTTGTACTGGGGCGAGAAGGGCGAAGCCACGGTTTTGCAGGATATCGACGCGACTCTGAAAGCGCTGGCTTGACCCGCGGACTTTTCCCACTGCAAGGGTGGGGAGCGTCCGGCAGACGAACAATAAAAAGCCCGACATGATTCATCGGGCGGGGTTGGCCAGGCAGGCCGGTAACTGTTTTTTATCGCTGACTCGGCTCTTTACGGTCAGCGACTTTCCCTGTAGTCCCGCCAGCGTAGCCTTTTAAACAGGGCTCGTCAGGAATTAGGGCGACTTTTCTAACTATTGATTCTATGAATGGCTTTGCATGCACCTGCGTGTTGCGGATCTGTGTGCAACGGAAATGACCACAAAGTCGCATTTCAACCCGTATTTTGGGCGATTGACAATTGTTGGAAATTCCGTGAAGGTGACGTACCCAAATCAAACGGGCGTATGAATTGAGCGTTTGTCTTACAGACTGCTCCTACAGAATCCCGACTATCGCGTTGGCGGGTGTGCCGGGTGGATTGGCGTCAGCATCGACGAAAAAGCGTCCTGCCGAGCCATTTACCTGCGTCCGACGTGTACTGTTCAGCTTCCATATCGTGGAGATCAGTTGATGATTTACGAAGGTAAAGCCATCACGGTTAAAGCTCTTGAAAGTGGCATCGTCGAATTGAAATTCGACCTCAAGGGTGAGTCCGTCAACAAGTTCAACCGTCTTACCCTGAACGAACTGCGTCAGGCCGTGGACACCATCAAGGCAGATGCTTCGATCAAGGGCGTGATCGTCAGCAGTGGCAAGGACGTGTTCATCGTCGGCGCCGACATCACCGAATTTGTCGACAACTTCAAGCTGCCGGATGCCGAGCTGGTTGCTGGCAATCTCGAAGCCAACAAGATCTTCAGCGATTTCGAAGACCTCAACGTTCCGACCGTGGCCGCGATCAACGGCATCGCCCTGGGTGGCGGTCTGGAAATGTGCCTGGCAGCGGATTACCGCGTCATGTCGACCAAAGCCAAGATCGGTCTGCCGGAAGTCAAACTGGGCATCTACCCAGGCTTCGGCGGTACCGTGCGTCTGCCACGTCTGATCGGCGTCGATAACGCCATTGAGTGGATTGCCGCTGGCAAGGAAAACCGTCCTGAAGACGCGCTGA
This sequence comes from Pseudomonas sp. GW823-FHT01D03, assembly GCF_058798255.1. NCBI lineage: Bacteria > Pseudomonadati > Pseudomonadota > Gammaproteobacteria > Pseudomonadales > Pseudomonadaceae > Pseudomonas > Pseudomonas sp. GW823-FHT01D03. The sequence continues at coordinate 4,149,685 of NZ_JBXAKK010000001.1, read as the reverse complement.
AAGTCAGCGCCGTCGACGCCGTGGTTGCTCCAGAGAAGCTGCAGGAAGCTGCCCTTGAGCTGATCAAACGCGCCATCTCCGGCGAGTTTGATTACAAGGCCAAGCGTCAGCCAAAACTTGAAAAGCTCAAGTTGAACGCCATTGAGCAGATGATGGCTTTCGAAACTGCCAAAGGTTTTGTGGCAGGGCAGGCTGGCCCGAATTATCCGGCGCCGGTCGAAGCCATCAAGACCATCCAGAAAGCCGCGAACTTCGGTCGTGACAAGGCGCTGGAAGTCGAAGCCGCCGGTTTCGTCAAACTGGCCAAAACCTCTGCCGCGCAGAGCTTGATCGGTCTGTTCCTGAACGATCAGGAGCTGAAGAAAAAGGCCAAGGCCTACGACGAAATCGCCCAGGACGTGAAGCAGGCAGCCGTACTCGGCGCCGGCATCATGGGTGGCGGTATCGCCTATCAGTCGGCCTCCAAAGGCACGCCGATCCTGATGAAGGACATCAACGAGCACGGTATCGAGCAGGGTCTGGCCGAAGCCGCCAAACTGCTGGTTGGCCGCGTTGACAAAGGCCGCATGACCGCCGCGAAAATGGCTGAAGTGCTCAACGGCATTCGTCCGACCCTGTCCTACGGCGACTTCGGTCACGTCGATCTGGTTGTTGAAGCCGTGGTCGAGAACCCGAAGGTCAAGCAAGCGGTACTGGCTGAAGTCGAAGACAAGGTCAAAGAGGACACCATCCTCGCGTCCAACACCTCGACCATTTCCATCAGCCTGCTGGCCAAGGCCCTCAAGCGTCCGGAAAACTTCGTCGGCATGCACTTCTTCAACCCGGTGCACATGATGCCGCTGGTGGAAGTGATCCGTGGCGAGAAGTCCAGCGAGCTGGCGATTGCCACCACCGTTGCCTACGCCAAGAAAATGGGCAAGAACCCGATCGTCGTCAATGACTGCCCGGGCTTCCTGGTCAACCGCGTTCTGTTCCCGTACTTCGGCGGTTTCGCCAAACTGGTCAGCGCCGGTGTGGATTTCGTCCGCATCGACAAGGTCATGGAAAAATTCGGCTGGCCGATGGGCCCGGCGTACCTGATGGACGTGGTCGGCATCGACACCGGTCACCACGGTCGTGACGTGATGGCTGAAGGCTTCCCGGATCGCATGAAGGATGACCGTCGCTCGGCCATCGACGTGCTCTACGAAGCCAAGCGTCTGGGCCAGAAGAACGGCAAGGGCTTCTACGCCTACGAGGCCGACAAGAAAGGCAAGCAGAAGAAGGTGGCCGATCCGTCGGTGCTGGAAGTGCTCAAGCCGATCGTTTACGAGCAGCGCGAAGTCACCGACGAAGACATCATCAACTGGATGATGATCCCGCTGTGCCTGGAAACCGTGCGTTGCCTGGAAGACGGCATCGTTGAAACCGCGGCCGAAGCCGACATGGGTCTGGTTTACGGTATCGGTTTCCCTCCATTCCGTGGCGGTGCGCTGCGCTACATCGATTCGATCGGTGTTGCCGAGTTCGTTGCCCTGGCTGACCAGTACGCTGATTTGGGCGCGCTGTACCACCCGACCGCGAAGCTGCGCGAAATGGCCAAAAACGGCCAGAGCTTCTTCGGTTAAGCGCCCCCAACTAGAGTGAGAGTGAACTTATGAGCTTGAATCCTAGAGACGTCGTGATTGTCGACTTCGGTCGTACTCCGATGGGCCGCTCCAAGGGCGGCATGCACCGCAACACCCGCGCCGAAGACATGTCGGCGCACCTGATCAGCAAACTGCTGGAACGCAACACCAAGGTCGATCCTGCTGAAGTCGAGGACGTGATCTGGGGCTGTGTGAACCAGACCCTGGAGCAGGGCTGGAACATCGCGCGCATGGCGTCGCTGATGACCCAGATTCCGCACACCTCGGCCGGCCAGACCGTCAGCCGTCTGTGCGGCTCGTCGATGAGTGCCCTGCACACTGCAGCGCAAGCGATCATGACCGGCAACGGTGACGTATTCGTGGTTGGCGGCGTCGAGCATATGGGCCACGTGAGCATGATGCACGGTGTCGATCCGAACCCGCACATGTCGCTGTACGCGGCGAAAGCCTCGGGCATGATGGGCCTCACCGCTGAAATGCTCGGCAAGATGCACGGCATCACTCGCGAACAGCAGGACGCCTTTGGCGTGCGCTCCCACCAGCTCGCCCATAACGCGACGGTGGAAGGCAAGTTCAAAGACGAAATCATCCCGATGCAGGGCTACGACGAAAATGGCTTCCTGAAGCTGTTCGATTACGACGAAACCATTCGTCCGGAAACCACCCTGGAAAGTCTGGCGGCCCTCAAGCCTGCCTTCAATCCAAAGGGCGGTACCGTGACTGCCGGTACTTCGTCGCAGATCACCGATGGTGCTTCGTGCATGATCGTGATGTCGGCGCAGCGTGCACAGGATCTGGGGATCCAGCCGATGGCCGTGATCCGCTCGATGGCAGTGGCGGGTGTGGATCCGGCGATCATGGGCTATGGTCCAGTGCCGGCGACACAAAAAGCCCTGAAGCGTGCGGGCCTTGGCATCAACGATATCGACTTCTTCGAGCTCAACGAAGCTTTCGCTGCACAGGCCCTGCCAGTGCTGAAAGATCTGAAAGTACTCGACAAGATGAACGAGAAGGTTAACCTGCACGGCGGCGCGATCGCCCTGGGTCACCCGTTCGGTTGCTCCGGTGCCCGTATTTCCGGCACCTTGCTGAACGTGATGAAGCAGAATAGCGGCACCTTCGGGGTGGCCACTATGTGCATTGGTCTCGGCCAAGGCATCTCCACCGTCTTCGAACGCGTTTAAGCGTCTCGTCGATGGAAGCCGGGGCCCAGTGCCCCGGTTTTTGTTTTTGCGGATTTATTTTTGTATTTATTTTGAAAAAATTTGAGTGAGGGCCGAAGCATGCCGATACAACCTGGGCTCTACCAACATTACAAAGGTCCGCAGTACCGCGTATTCAGTGTTGCGCGGCACTCCGAGACCGAAGAAGAAGTGGTCTTTTACCAAGCCCTGTATGGCGATTACGGCTTTTGGGTACGCCCATTGAGCATGTTCGTCGAGTCGGTCGAGGTTGACGGCGAGCAGGTGCCACGCTTTGCTTTGGTGCAAGCCGAACCGAGCCTTTTTTCCAAGCCATGAGGCGAGTGCGCACGCAACCCTGTGCTTGACCTCACCTTGTAGCCACTATATATAGCGGTGCCGCGTCAGGCGCCAACCGCCTTTCACTTCTAGAATTCAGGAATTTTCTGATCCATGGGCAAATCGCTGGTCATTGTGGAATCCCCGGCTAAGGCCAAGACCATCAACAAGTATCTGGGCAACCAATACGTGGTGAAGTCGAGTATCGGCCATATCCGAGACCTGCCCACCAGCGGTTCGGCTAGCGCCAGCAAAGAGCCAGCCGCCAAACGCGGCAAGGCTGCCGCGGGCGAAGGGCCGGTGCTCACACCGAAAGAGAAAGCGCGCAAGCAACTGGTCTCGCGCATGGGTGTCGATCCCGATCATGGCTGGAAAGCCCAGTACGAGATCCTCCCGGGTAAAGAGAAGGTCATCGAAGAGCTGCGCCGGCTCGCCAAGGATGCTGACACCATCTATCTCGCAACCGACTTGGATCGCGAGGGGGAAGCCATTGCCTGGCACCTGCGCGAAGCCATCGGTGGTGACGACAGCCGCTACAAGCGCGTGGTGTTCAACGAAATCACCAAGAAGGCGATTCAGGAAGCCTTCTCCGAGCCGGGCGAGCTGGACATCGATCGTGTAAATGCCCAACAGGCGCGTCGTTTCCTCGACCGCGTTGTGGGCTACATGGTCTCGCCGTTGCTGTGGGCCAAGATCGCCCGTGGCCTGTCGGCTGGTCGCGTACAATCGGTTGCGGTGAAGCTGGTGGTCGAGCGTGAGCGCGAGATCCGTGCGTTCAACCCGGAAGAGTACTGGGAAGTGCACGCCGACCTCGGCACCGCCAAGGGCTCGACCGTACGTTTCGAAGTGGCGCGCGAGAAGGGTGAAGCCTTCAAACCGCTGAACGAAGCCCAGGCTACGGCCGCGCTGGAGAAGCTCAAATCCTCCAGCTACAGCATCGTCAAGCGCGAAGACAAGCCGACCAGCAGCAAGCCGTCGGCGCCGTTCATCACGTCCACCCTGCAACAGGCCGCGAGCAACCGCCTGGGCTTCGGCGTGAAGAAAACCATGATGATGGCCCAGCGTCTGTACGAAGCTGGCTACATCACTTATATGCGTACCGACTCGACCAACCTTTCGGCCGATGCCGTGGCGATGGCGCGCACTTACATCGAAGACGAGTTCGGCAAGAAGTACCTGCCGGAAACGCCGAACGTCTACAGCAGCAAAGAAGGCGCACAAGAGGCTCACGAAGCGATTCGTCCTTCCGATGCCAACACCACGCCAAGCAAGCTTGCAGGCATGGAGCGTGATGCGGAGCGCCTCTACGAGCTGATCTGGCGCCAGTTCCTCGCTTGCCAGATGCTGCCGGCGCAATACCTGTCGACCACCGTCAGCGTTGCCGCTGGCGACTTTGAGCTGCGTGCCAAGGGCCGCATCCTCAAATTCGACGGTTACACCCGCGTTCTGCCGCAAATCACCAAGCCTGGCGACGACGATGTTCTGCCGGACATGGCGCAGGGCGACGCGATGAAGCTGATCAAGCTCGATCCGTCGCAGCACTTCACCAAACCACCGGCCCGTTACTCGGAAGCCAGTCTGGTGAAAGAAATGGAAAAACGCGGCATCGGTCGTCCTTCGACCTATGCGGCGATCATTTCGACCATTCAGGATCGCGGTTATGTGACTCTGCACAACCGTCGTTTCTATTCGGAAAAGATGGGCGACATCGTCACCGAGCGTCTGTCGGAGAGCTTCTCGAACCTCATGGACTACGGCTTCACCGCCGGCATGGAAGAGAACCTCGATGATGTGGCTCAGGGCGAGCGCGACTGGAAAAACGTGCTGGACGAGTTCTACGGCGACTTCAAGAAGAAGCTCGAAGTGGCCGAGAACCCGGAAAGCGGCATGCGTGCCAACCAGCCGGTCATGACCGATATTCCGTGCACCACGTGCGGTCGTCCGATGCAGATCCGTACTGCATCGACCGGCGTGTTCCTCGGTTGCTCGGGTTACAGCCTGCCGCCGAAAGAGCGCTGCAAGGCTACCGTCAACCTGGTACCGGGCGACGAAATCGCAGCGGACGACGAGGGTGAGTCGGAATCGCTGGTACTGCGCGGCAAGCATCGCTGCCCGATCTGCAGCACGGCGATGGATGCTTACCTGCTCGATGAAAAGCGCAAGCTTCACATCTGCGGTAACAATCCGGATTGCGCCGGCTACGAAATCGAAGAGGGCAACTACCGCATCAAGGGCTACGAAGGTCCGAGCCTGGAATGCGACAAGTGCGGCAGCGAGATGCAGCTCAAGACCGGTCGTTTCGGCAAGTTCTTCGGTTGCACCAACCCGACCTGCAAGAACACCCGCAAGCTGCTGAAGAGCGGTGATGCGGCGCCGCCGAAGATGGACCCGGTGAAGATGCCTGAGCTGAAATGCGAAAAGGTCAACGACACCTACATCCTGCGCGACGGTGCTTCCGGTCTGTTCCTGGCGGCCAGCCAGTTCCCGAAAAACCGTGAGACCCGTGCTCCGCTGGTGATCGAGATTTTGCCGCACAAGGACGAGATCGATCCGAAGTACCACTTCCTCTGCGAAGCGCCACAGAAGGATCCTGATGGTCTGCCAGCGGTCATCCGCTACAGCCGCAAGACCAAGGAGCAATACGTGCAGACCGAGGTCGACGGCAAGCCTACCGGCTGGAAAGCGTTCTACGATGGTGGCAAGTGGACTGTTGAAGACAAGCGCACAAAAGCCAAGGCTGAGTAAGCGTTAGCCTGATCCACAAAGGCCGCATGATGCCCCTAGGGTTTTCATGCGGCCTTTTTGTTTTGTGCTTGCGGTGGGATCGGCTGATCCATGACACTGTCGGGTCTGTGTGACGCAATTATTTCGCTGTGGAGACTGCCGGCATGGCGCACGAACTCTATACCCGCACCAATCAGAAGATCTATTTCGCCGGTCTGTCGCTGGAAGCTCTGGCTCGCGCCGAAGAGGGGCGGGCGATGAATTCGTTGGCGTTGATTCAGGCTGGACGTGAGTCGGCGTTGTTTCACCTCTACGGCGCGCTGTTGGGGCTGTGCCATGAGATCGCCGGTTTCTATCGTCTGCCTCAGGCCAATGCGTCGCGGGCCGAAGCGTTACTGACTGGCGAAGTCCTGGAATCGATTGCGATCCCTGAGCTGGCCGAGATGGTGGAGCTGGCCGGCAACCCTGAAACCTGGCTGGCGAAATTGTTGGCGGAGCACTCGGCGTTGTTCCAGCCGCCACGGGCACCACGCAAGCCCAAGGGTGATGTGACGCAGCCACTGATTCAGGCGGTTAATCTGGATGAAGAAGAGGCGCCGCAGGAGTTGAGTCGCGAGGAGCTGGAGAGCTGGCGGCAGAATCTCAAAGGTCTGGCCATCCGCTTTCGCGAAGGCTTGAACGAATGCTGACGGCAATTGGCGCGGTGGCAATCTGAAACATGCTGCTGGTCAAGATCCCGAGCGAAGCCTGAATGATGTCTATATAATCCCTGCCTTTCGTGGAGAACAGACCTATATGCCAACGTCCTTTCTAGAAATTGTCGAGTTACCAGATGGCCGAATCGAGCTGCGCAGGGCTGAGGACGAGGGTTCTCTGGTGACGCTGGATTTCTCCGAGGATGCCAAGGCGTTCCTGCAAGGCCAGCACGTGGAAATCGCCAAGGCGATGTTGAGCGTCGGCGTTCAGATGGCCGGTCGTATGGTCGAGGGCGAATTTGATAAGGAAGAAGGGCCGCGGGTTCTTCACTGAACCCCGCCTGTAGGCGCTTGCCGCTACCGCATCAAGTCGGCTTCTCTGTCCCTGGAGAAGCCATGCGCTTCACACAGCGCGCGTTACAAGTGAATCAACCCAGTCGAATGTTCAGGCTCTGAGCGTCGCCCGTGCGGGCTGCGCTGATCAGTTGTTGCCGTGAACTTGTATTCAGCGGGTTGAGCCAGGTTACCACCGTGTGGCTACGACCCAGGCGCAGTGCTTCGCAGGCCAGTTGCTGAGCGCTTTGCGCGCCACGTGGTTGCAGCAGCAGAATGCGTTCACGGTTCAGGCCGGCCTCTCGCAGCCAGGTTTGGGTCAGGCTGGCTGGCGGGGCGATCAGCGTCAGCCAGCGTGCATCCTGATCCTCGCTCAGTTCGCGAAGAATCGGGGCGAGCAGGTTCAGGCAGTTCCCGGCCGCACCGCGCAGTGACAGCTCACTGAATACTTCCGGTTCGGCAATCCATGGGCGCTCGACCACATCCTTCAGGATCGGCGCCATCGGTTGTGCCAGAAACGCTTCGAATAAAGGCAGTTGTGTTTGCTGAGGTGCGTGTGGGAACTGCATAAAACCTCCTTTAGCGGCGGATTACGCCGACACTCAAGCCTTCGATCACCAGTTCCTGATCTTTCAGGTCGACTTCGATAGGGGCGAACTCAGGGTTTTCGGCAATCAGCCAGACTTTGCTGCCTTCGCGCTTGAAGCGTTTGACCGTCACTTCATCGCCGATGCGTGCTACCACCACTTGGCCGTTGCGGGCCTCGCGGGTGGTATGCACCGCCAGCAGGTCACCGTCGAAAATGCCGATGTCCTTCATGCTCATGCCGTGTACGCGCAACAGGTAATCGGCCCGTGGGTGAAAGAACGCAGGATTGATGTTGCAGGACTCTTCGATGTGCTGCTGGGCGAGGATCGGTGCGCCGGCAGCGACCCGGCCAATGATCGGCAGGGTAGAGTCGTCAGCCTTGGCTTCGAAGCCCGGGATGCGAATACCGCGGGAGGCGCCCGGGGTCATTTCGATTGCACCTTTGCGGGCGAGGGCCTTGAGGTGTTCTTCCGCCGCGTTGGGCGACTTGAAACCCAGTTCCTGAGCGATTTCCGCGCGGGTTGGCGGGTAGCCGTTGTCTTCGAGGCAGCGTTTGATAAAGGCCAGAATCTCGGCTTGGCGTGGCGTCAGCTTTAGCATATTGATCGCTCTGTCTTTTTATACAGTGACTGGGATTATATACAGTGAAACCGTCTTGGCAATGCCCGTTTTTTTGCAGCCCGCCGGACGGTCGGTTGCTGTGCTTATTAATGCGCTGGGCGAGTGTGGTTAAATAGCTGACCGACCATTCCCAAAACGGACTGGCAGGCTTGACAAGGCACAGGCTGAAACGTATGTTTCAAACAAGTGTTTGTCAGGCGGAGTAGCCATGGCCCAGTCGGAAACCGTTGAACGCATTCTTGATGCTGCCGAGCAGTTGTTCGCGGAGAAAGGTTTCGCTGAAACCTCATTGCGTTTGATCACCAGCAAGGCCGGGGTAAACCTGGCGGCTGTGAACTATCATTTCGGCTCCAAGAAAGCCCTGATTCAGGCGGTTTTCTCGCGCTTCCTCGGGCCGTTCTGCATCAGCCTCGATAAAGAGCTGGAGCGTCGTCAGGCCAAGCCGGAAAACAAGCCGACGCTTGAAGAACTGCTTGAAATCCTCGTTGAACAGGCGCTGGTGGTACAGCCACGCAGCGGTAACGACCTGTCGATCTTCATGCGCTTGCTCGGCCTCGCGTTCAGCCAGAGCCAGGGCCACCTGCGTCGTTATCTGGAAGACATGTACGGCAAGGTGTTCCGCCGCTACATGCTGCTGGTCAACGAAGCCGCGCCGCGCATTCCTCCCATCGAGCTGTTCTGGCGTGTGCACTTCATGCTCGGCGCTGCGGCGTTCAGCATGTCCGGGATCAAGGCCTTGCGCGCGATTGCCGAGACCGATTTCGGCGTCAACACCTCGATCGAACAGGTGATGCGTCTGATGGTGCCGTTCCTCGCCGCTGGCATGCGTGCCGAAACCGGTGTCACCGACCCGGCGATGGCGACTGCGCAACTTCGCCCGCGCAGCAAATCGACCCCGGTGGCCGCCAAGGTTTAACCGCGCACGGGTGGGCGCGGCTGCTTGTATCCGCTAAGCTAGCCGCCCATGCCGACTCTCGTTCTGAACCCGATCTCTATAGAAATTACTGACCTGCCGAGCCCTGCTCACGGTAGCGATTTCTGGCGGATCGGGTTTTTCGTTTTCAAGGAATCTCTATGACTGCTGGCCTGCAAGGCTCGTTGATGGTGGACGTCGCCGGTACCTGGCTGACGGCCGAAGATCGCCAACTGTTGCGTCAGCCCGAAGTGGGCGGCCTGATCATTTTCGCGCGCAATATCGAGCATCCGCGCCAAGTGCGTGAGCTCAGCGCAGCGATTCGAGCGATTCGCCCGGATCTGCTGCTGGCGGTCGATCAGGAGGGCGGTCGCGTGCAGCGCTTGCGTCAGGGCTTTGTGCGCCTGCCGGCCATGCGTGCCATCGCCGACAACCCCAACGCTGAATACCTCGCCGAGCAGTGCGGCTGGATCATGGCCACCGAAGTGCTGGCGGTCGGCCTCGACCTGAGTTTCGCCCCGGTGCTGGATCTGGATTACCAGCGCAGCGCCGTAGTCGGCACCCGTTCATTCGAAGGCGATCCCGAGCGCGCCGCGTTGCTCGCCGGCGCCTTCATTCGCGGCATGAACAGCGCGGGCATGGCTGCGACCGGCAAGCATTTCCCAGGTCATGGCTGGGCGGAGGCGGACTCCCACGTCGCGATTCCGAATGACGAGCGCAGCCTCGACGAGATCCGCGCCAACGACCTCGTACCGTTCGCCAGGCTCAGCAAACAACTGGCCGCTGTGATGCCCGCTCACGTTATCTATCCGCAAGTCGATTCGCAGCCGGCCGGGTTCTCCCGCCGCTGGTTGCAGGACATTTTACGCGGCGAGTTGCAGTTCGATGGCGTGATCTTCAGCGACGATCTGTCGATGGCCGGCGCCCATGTGGTCGGCGATGCCGCCAGCCGTATCGAAGCCGCGTTGACGGCCGGCTGCGACATGGGTCTGGTGTGCAACGACCGCGCGGCAGCCGAACTGGCCTTGAGCGCTGCGCAACAGATGAAGGTCAAGCCGTCCGCGCGCATCGCGCGGATGCGCGGGCAGGCATTCGCCAGCACCGACTACCGTCAGGACCCGCGCTGGCTCACCGCCATCGGCGCGCTCAAAGACGCTCAACTGATCGATTAAGGATTTTTGCTATGACGGTTTACGCAATCATCGGTGGCACCGGCCTGACACAACTCGAAGGCTTGACCATTCGCCAGTCGCTGGCTGTGGACACGCCCTACGGCGCGCCATCGGCCGACGTGCAGATCGGCGAATACGCCGGCCAGGAAGTGCTGTTCCTCGCCCGTCACGGCCATCCGCATCGCTTTCCCCCGCACAAGGTCAACTACCGCGCCAACCTGTGGGCGCTGAAGCAGGCCGGCGCCGAGGCGATCATTGCGGTCAACGCGGTGGGCGGGATTCATTCGGCCATGGGCACCGGGCATTTCTGCGTGCCGCACCAGATCGTCGATTACACCAGCGGTCGCGAACACACGTTTTTCGCTGATGATCTGGAGCACGTCACCCACATCGATTTCAGTTTCCCTTACAGCGAGCCGCTGCGTCAGCAACTGATCGCCGCACTGGCGGCCGAAGGCTGTGAATACAGCGATCAAGGCGTGTATGCCTGCACTCAGGGCCCGCGTCTGGAAACCGTGGCCGAGATTGTGCGTCTGGAGCGCGATGGCTGCGATATCGTTGGCATGACCGGCATGCCGGAAGCGGCACTGGCCCGTGAGCTGGAACTGGATTACGCCTGCCTGGCGCTGGTGGTGAATCCGGCAGCGGGCAAGACCACGGCGGTGATCACCATGGCCGAGATCGAGCAGGCGTTGCATGACGGCATGGGCAAGGTGAAATCGACGCTGGCGCGCGTGTTGGCCGGGTGAAGGGCTGGCAGCGCCATGACGACAATTATCAGTCAGCTTCACTCGCTGCCGTGGACGGAGGCCTTCAGCCGTAATGCCTTGGCCAAGGCCCGTGTTTACGCCGTCGAGGACCGGATAGAAATCCATACGGTCGATGACGAGATGATTGAGGCGGCTTGCACCGGCTCTGAAAGTTACGTTTATCGACAGCTCATCTCTCTGGTTAAAGACGAGCAGGGGCGATTCGGCCTGCGATGCTTTTGCTCCTGCCCGGTGGAGATCAACTGCAAGCACAGCGCTGCGGTGCTCTTTCACTTGCAGGATCGCGCAGATGAAAAGTCTGACCGTGATACCCCGGTTCAGTTGAGTCGAACACTGGAGCATTGGCTCGCCAATATTCCTGTGGCGACCCAGTCTGTTGAAGAGGCCTCGCAAGCGGCCAGTACGCGGCTGTTTTACAAACTCAAGGCAACGTCGGTTTCGGGGAAATGGCTGGTCGAAATATTCAAGGTCTATCAGCTCAAGAGTGGCGAGTTGCGCGACGTCAAGCCGTTGTTCTCGCTATCGGACATGTTGATGCGCCAGCCAGGTTATCTGACCGAGCTCGATCTGCGGATTGCCCGATTGCTGGTGGGTATTCACTCTCATCATGCCTATTACAGCGGTTATCCACTGGACGGCAGTAGCGGCGCCGAGTTGCTTGAAATGCTGTTGCGAACATCCCGACTGTTTCTGGATTTTGAAGCGTTGCAGCCGCTGATCGCGGGCGCCAGAAGAAGCGCGCAGTTTGCCTGGGCCGAACAAGCCAACGGCAGTTTTCGCCCGCAATGGATTAGCGATGAAGCGTCCGTGGAAACGGTGCTTGCGCTGGAACCTCTCTATTATCTGGATCGAGAGCGGCAACAGATCGGCCAGTTGTTCAGCGAGCTCGATGAAAAGCTCGCCTGTCATCTGGCGTTGGCACCAGAAATTCCGGCACGTCAGGCCATGCAGTTCAGTCATCGGATGAGTGTGGTTACTCAGGTAGTCCCGCCGCACAAGTTGACGGAACGGATCATCGACGATGTTTTGCCCAAGGCTCATCTGACCCTCGCCAGCGGCAAGCGCTACACGCGCTGGCAGTACGAACCCGAACACCGCGCGGCCTTGCTGTTCACCTACGACGGTCATCCCGCACAAGATCGCAACCCGGAGGTGATGGTTCTTTCGGGCGTTGAAACTCAGCGTATTCAGCGGCAGCCCGCCGCCGAGAAAGCTCTGCGTCAGCAGTTGCAGAAATACGGTTTCAAAAAGGCAACGCGAAAAAGCAGCGTTGATCATCCGGGTGAGCGGTTTGATCTGCCCGATGATTCAACCTGGCTCACATTTGCCCAGAGCGGTGTTCCCGCGCTACGTGAGGCAGGTTGGCAGATTGACGTCAGCCATAACTTTCATTTCAACGTGCAGCCGGTCGAGCTCTGGTTCGCCGAGGTTGAGGAAGAATCGGGACGGCAGTGGTTTGATCTGCAATTAGGCATCGTCGTTAACGGCGAGCGCCATAGCCTGTTACCGATTTTTCTGCATCTGCTACGCACTCAGCCGCTTCTTCTCGATCCAGCGAAACTCGCTCAGCGAGGTGATGATGAGCTGCTGTTGGTCGAGCTGGGTGCCGGGCGCTTCAGCAATAAAAACAGTGGCAAAGTCGCGTTACCTTTTGGTCGGGTCAAACCGCTGATGGCCACGCTTAGCGAGTTGTATCTAGGCAATCATCTCGGCGACAAATTGCGTTTGAGTGCGCCTGATGCTGCACGCTTGAGTTCGCTGGAAGGCGTATCGCTCGAATGGCAGGGCGGCGAGCGGCTGCGCAATTTTGCCCGGCGCCTGCGTGACTCCTCTCACACGCAAGTCGGCGCGCCGGACGGGCTCAACGCGCAGATGCGGCCCTATCAGCTCGAAGGCCTGAACTGGATGCAGACCCTGCGTGAGCTGGAGGTCGGTGGCATTCTTGGCGACGACATGGGGCTGGGCAAAACGCTGCAAACCCTGGCGCACCTGTTGACGGAAAAACACGCGGGGCGGCTTGATCGTCCTGCGTTGGCGGTGATGCCAACCAGTCTGATTCCCAACTGGCTGGACGAGGCTTTGCGTTTTACCCCGCAGTTGAGGGTGCTGGCGCTACATGGCACGGGGCGCAAAAAAGACTTCGCCAGTTTTGCCGAATATGATCTGGTGTTGACCACTTATGCCTTGCTGCCCAGAGACCTTGAGGTTCTGCAGCCGCAGCTGTGGAGTGTGCTGATTCTCGATGAGGCGCAGAACATCAAGAACCCGGTCAGCAAGGCTGCGCAAGCTGCGCGTGACCTGCAAGCCCGGCAGCGCCTGTGCTTGAGCGGCACTCCACTGGAAAACCACTTGGGCGAGCTTTGGTCGCAGTTCCACTTCTTGATGCCCGGTTGGCTGGGGGACAGTAAAGCATTCAATCGTGATTACCGCACCCCGATCGAAAAACATGGTAATGCCGAGCGCATGCAGCATTTGGCGGCGCGGATAAAGCCGTTTTTGCTGCGTCGTAAAAAGGACCAGGTAGCGACCGAATTGCCACCGAAAACCGAAATAGTCCATTGGGTTGATCTCAGTGACGGCCAGCGCGATGTCTATGAAACCGTTCGCGTGGCGATGGACAAGAAAGTGCGCGACGAAATTGCCCGCAGTGGTGTGGCGCGCAGTCAGATCATCATTCTGGATGCCTTGCTCAAGCTGCGTCAGGTCTGTTGCGACTTGCGCCTGATCAAGATGCCGCTGACGGCAAAGGCACTGCGCTCCGGCAGTGGCAAGCTGCTCAGTTTGATGGAGATGCTCGAAGAACTGCTCGGCGAAGGTCGCAGGATCCTGCTGTTCTCGCAGTTCACCTCAATGCTCGCCTTGATTGAGGAGGAACTGCAGCAACGTGGCATTGCCTTTTCGCTGCTGACCGGTGACACCACGGATCGTCGAACACCGGTGAAGGATTTTCAGGGTGGCAAGGTGCCTCTGTTTCTGATCAGTCTCAAGGCCGGGGGTACTGGTTTGAATCTGACCGCAGCGGACACCGTGATCCACTTCGACCCTTGGTGGAACCCCGCAGTGGAGAATCAGGCGACGGATCGTGCGTATCGAATCGGGCAAAACAATCCGGTGTTCGTTTACAAGCTGATCGCTCGCGGCACAGTAGAGGAGAAAATCCAGGCGTTGCAGCAGGAGAAAGCAGCGTTGGCCGGGGCGGTGCTTGAAGGTGGTACGACGGGTGGATTCAAACTGGAACAGAGTGATATCGAAGCGCTGTTTGCGCCGTTGCCCGCTTCCAGGCAGTAAGCTTCAGTTTGAACCTTCAACCGAGGTGATCCGTTCGCGAGCAGGCTCGCTCCCACAAGGGGAAATGCGATCCAATTGTGGGAGCGGGCTTGCTCGCGAAAGCGATCTGGCAAAAACTGCAAATCTCAACGCTTGTCGAACTTGTCCGGCAACGGCGCAAACAACGCTTCAATATCATCGCTCTGCAACTTCCAGTCCCCGGCCTTGCGCCCATCCAGCACGCCTGCCGCCAAGTCTGATTTTTCCTTCTGCAGGTGCTGAATCTTCTCTTCCACCGTGCCCCGGGCAATCATCTTGTAGACGAACACCGGTTTTTCCTGGCCGATTCGATAGGCGCGGTCGGTTGCCTGGTTCTCGGTGGCCGGGTTCCACCATGGATCGTAATGGATCACCGTGTCCGCTTCGGTCAGGTTCAGGCCGACGCCGCCGGCCTTCAGGCTGATCAGAAAGATCTGACGCTTGCCGCTCTGGAATTCCTTCACCGGCGTGCGCCGATCGCGGGTCTGGCCGGTCAGCACGGCGTAGGCCACGTTGCGTTTTTTCAGTTCCTCCTCAATCAGCGTCAACATCGAGGTGAACTGCGAGAACAACAGAATCCGCCGGCCTTCCTCAAACAGCTCTTCGAGCATTTCCATCAGGCTGTCGAGCTTGCCCGAGGTGCTGCCGCGCGCGGGCAGGGTGGCGTCGTTGACCAGGCGCAGATCGCAGCAGACCTGACGCAGCTTGAGCAGGGCTTCGAGAATGATGATCTGGCTGCGCGCCACGCCCTTGCGAGTGATCTCGTCGCGGACTTTCTTGTCCATCGCCAGACGCATGGTTTCGTACACGTCGCGTTGAGCTTCGTTGAGATCGACCCAGTGGATGATCTCGGTTTTGGGCGGCAGTTCGGTAGCCACCTGTTCCTTGGTGCGGCGCAGCAGAAACGGTTTTATCCGGCCGTTTAGGTGCTGCAGTCTGACTTCGCTGGCGCGTTTTTCGATCGGCACGCGGTAGTCGGCATTGAAGCTTTTCACGTCGCCGAGCCAGCCCGGCAGTAGAAAGTGGAACAGCGACCACAATTCACCGAGATGGTTTTCCAGCGGTGTGCCACTCAGGCACAGGCGTTGACGCGCGTTGAGTTCGCGAGCGGCCTGCGCGGCCTTGCTGTTGGGGTTCTTGATGTACTGGGCTTCGTCGAGCACCAGCACGTGCAACGGCTGTTGCGTCAGGCGTTCGATGTCCTTGGGCAGCAGTGCGTAAGTGGTCAGGATCAGGTCGTAGTCGGCCAGATGCTCGAAATGCTTTTTACGGCCGGCTCCGTACAGCGCGACCACTTTCAGTTGCGGCGTGAAGTGCGCAGCCTCATCGAGCCAGTTCGGGATCAGGCTGGTGGGCATTACCACCATGCACGGGCGATCCAGGCGCCCAGCGTTTTTCTCACTGAGAATATGCGCCAGGGTCTGTAGGGTTTTACCCAGACCCATGTCGTCCGCCAGAATCCCGCCGACCTCAAGCTGACGCAGGGACTGCATCCAGCTCAAGCCTTCGAGCTGATAAGGCCGCAACGTCGCGTTCAAGCCCTTCGGCGCTTTGGCGCTGAAGTCGCGAATGTCGCGCAAGCGTTGGGCGAAGCTGCGAATCTGTTCGCCGCCTTCCCACAACAGGGGAAGGCCTTCCAGCGAGTTCAGGCGCGTGGCGTCGGCCTTGCTCAGGCGCAGAGTAGTCTCGCCCGGTTCCTGCAAGTAGAACTCGCCCAGCGTCGCCAGTACCGGTTTCAGTCGGCCCAGGGGCAGCGCCACTTGCAGTGGCCCGTGCTCACTGTTGCGTTGCGCAATATTGACCAGAATCAGCTCGTCATCGCGTCGCCGCGCCAGGCGTTCCGGATTGAGGATTTCCGCGTGCGAGCGCATCAGGTTGAGCAGGATCGGCAGCAGGCTCAGGCGTTCGCCATTGACGATGATCCCCAATTCCAGATCGAACCAGTCGCGCTCCGGCGCCTGTTCGACGGTGGCGTACCAGTCGTCGACGGCGGTCAGGTCGAAACCGAATTCCTCGTCGATCTGCAATTCCCAGCCTTGGGTGCGCAGCTTCGGCAGTTCGTTGAGGGTGAACGTCAGCCACGCGCTGTCGTTGACCATCTCGTACAGCTCACCGGCGCTTTCCGGCAGCGCTTTACTCTGGCGCGTGGCGATGCGAAAGCCGAGGATTCTTAACTGCTCGCGGTAGGACTGTTCCACTTCAGGGTGGCGTTTTATCCGCAGGGTCTGGGTTTCCTGACGAATCAGAATGTCGCTGTTTTTCTGCCCGCTGACGTACTCATCCAGATAGCTGAACGACAACGCCGCGCGATGCTGGATGTAGCGCTGCATCTTGCCGTTGCGCGGTTCGAACGCGCTGAACTCGACGCTGGCCAGCCACAGGCGCGGCAGCGGTTGCACGTTGTCCACCAGCACTTGTGGCGGTGCTTTGGGGCTACGGTTCTCCAATACGGCCTGGAGCTTTTCCAGCAGTTCGGCGTCTTTGGCGGCGGCAGGGTATTCGAGGGTTTCCTGCACTTGCAGCAGCACCGCAGCGCAGTGCTTGCAGTTGTTGCGCACCGGGCAGGTACAGGTGGCGTCAACCAGCAGCAGGGTGTCTTTGGCTGACTCGCGCAGGTGAATAGTCTGACGGTAGACGTTACCGCCAGAGCCTTCGCAACTGGCGGTGATGGTCGCATCGCCCACCTGCGCGATGCGTACCCGGTTCTCCAGGGCGTAGCGGCGGCCACGCTCCAGGCTCTGTTCCTTGAATCGGCTGACCCAGGAGGGTGCCAACGGTTTACTCAGGGGCGGGGGCATAAGGACTTCGATCAGTCCGGAATCGCTTCAGGGGCTTGCCGTGGGGCGGGCGCCGTCAGGGAAGTGATCTTGATCAGCAGCGCCAGGTGCCCGTTGTCGAGATAGTTGAGCTGGCCGTTTTTGGTGTGGCTGTCCTGCTTCAGGCGTTCGCTGGCGGTGACCATGCCGTTGGCGTCGATCTGGTTGACCCAGAAGTCGGCATTCACGTCGGTGAAGCGCCCGAGTTTCATTTCCAGGGTGCCCTCGATCGGGAACTGACCGAACTGTTCTTTGCCGTCGCTGACGGCGACCTTGGTCGGCGCTTCGCCCAGAGTCTGCTGCCAGGCCTTATGCATCAGCACGCTGTAATCCCCGCTGGCGCTGAGTTTACTGGCAACGTCGCCGAGTGCAGGCGTGCGCAGGCTGTCATCGCCCAAGCGCTGGGCGCCAGCGGCCCAGTCTTCCGGCGCAGCGCGGCTGACGATAGCCGGCACCGCGTTCTGGCGCACCAGAATCATTTCGACCATGTAGGTGTCATCGGCAAACGCCATCGGTGCTACGAAAGTGAGTAGCAAAGTCAGTGAGCGAAACAGGCGCATGCGGCGTCCTTCAAACAGTTTTCGGGAGGAGGCGCTCGAACAGCGCCTCTACAGTATTAAAGCGCTCTTCCGGGCGTTCCATCGGCACCTGGAACTTGAACATCGTGGCGCCTTCGAATTTGTAGCGTTTTGGCTGAGTCTGGATCAGTTTGATCAAGGTCATCGGATCGACTGGCGTCTGCGCGGCGAACTCGATGCGTCCACCCTGCGGGCCACCGTCGACTTTCTTGATACCCAGCTGTTCGGCCTGCAACTTCAGCGCAGTGATGCGCACCAGATTCTTGGTCGGCTCCGGCAGCAGGCCGAAACGATCGATCATCTCCACTTGCAGATCCTTCAGGCCTTCCTCGTCGGTGGCCGAAGCGATGCGCTTGTACAAAATCAGGCGGGCGTGAACGTCCGGCAGATAGTCTTCCGGAATCAGCGCCGGCACCCGCAGGTTGACCTCCGGGCCACCGCCGAGCGGTTGATCGAGGTTCGGCTGTTCGCCCTTGCGGATCGACTTCACCGCGCGTTCGAGCATTTCCATGTACAGCGTGAAGCCCACGGCCTGAATCTGCCCGCTCTGGCCATCGCCGAGCAGTTCGCCGGCGCCACGGATCTCCAGGTCGTTGGTTGCCAGCACGAAACCGGCGCCCAGATCCTGAGTGTTGGCAATCGCTTCCAGACGCTTTTCCGCGTCCGAAGTGATTTGCTGACGCGGCGGCGTCAGCAGGTAAGCATAGGCCTGGTGGTGACTGCGGCCGACGCGTCCGCGCAACTGGTGCAACTGCGCCAGGCCGAACTTGTCGGCGCGCTCGATGATGATGGTGTTGGCGCTTGGCACGTCGATGCCGGTCTCGATGATGGTCGAGGCGATCAGCACGTTGAAGCGCTTGTGATAGAAGTCGCTCATCACCTGTTCGAGTTCGCGTTCGCGCATCTGCCCGTGACCGATGCCGATCCGTGCTTCCGGCACCAGTTCGGCGAGATCCGCCGCGCATTTCTCGATGGTCTTCACGTCGTTGTGCAGGTAGTAAACCTGACCACCGCGCAGCAGCTCACGCAGCAAGGCCTCTTTGACCGTGCTCTTGTTCTGCTCCATGACGAAGGTGCGCACCGACAGGCGTCGCGCCGGCGGGGTGGCGATGATCGACAGGTCGCGCATGCCCGACACCGCCATGTTCAGCGTGCGCGGAATCGGCGTGGCGGTCAGGGTGAGAATGTCGACTTCGCTGCGCAGGGCCTTGAGCTGTTCTTTCTGCCGGACACCGAAGCGGTGTTCTTCGTCGATGATCACCAGACCAAGGTTTTTGATCTTCACATCGTCGGACAGCAGCTTGTGCGTACCGATGACGATGTCGATCTTGCCTTCCGCCAGATCGGCAATCGCCGCGTTGACTTCCTTGGCCGACTTGAAGCGACTCATCACTTCCACGGTCACCGGCCAGTCGGCGAAGCGGTCGCGGAAGCTGTTGTAGTGTTGCTGGGCGAGCAGGGTGGTCGGCACCAGAATCGCTACCTGACGCCCGCCGTGCACGGCGATGAACGCGGCGCGCATCGCCACTTCGGTCTTGCCGAAACCGACGTCGCCGCAGACCAGGCGATCCATTGGTTTCGGCGCGAGCATGTCTTCGCGCACGGCTTCGATGGTCGCTTGCTGATCCGGGGTTTCTTCGAACGGGAAGCCGGCACTGAAGGTTGCGTAATCAGCTTTCGGGTCGGCAAATGCATAGCCTTCGCGCGCGGCGCGACGGGCATAGATGTCGAGCAGCTCAGCAGCGACATCGCGAACCTGTTCGGCCGCCTTGCGCTTGGCTTTCTGCCAGGTCTCGGAGCCGAGGCGGTGCAGCGGCGCCAGTGAGTCGTCGCTGCCGGTGTAACGGGCGATCAGGTGCAGGTTGGCCACCGGCACGTAGAGCTTGGCGTTCTCCGCATATTCCAGGGTGAGGAATTCGGCCGCCTGATTGTCGATTTCCAGAATCGTCAGGCCCAGATAACGCCCGACACCGTGATCGATGTGCACCACCGGCGCGCCTTCGCGCAGTTCGGTGAGGTTCTTGATCACCGCATCGTTGTTGGCGTCGGCGCGTTTTTCGCGACGGCGGCGCTGCATGACGCGCTGACCGAACAGCGGACTTTCCGCCACCAGCGCCAGCGCCGGGTCGTCGAGCATCAAGCCTTCGTCGAGCGGGGCAATGGTGATTGCCAGACGATCCTTGCTTGAAACGAAATCCGGCCAGCTGTCGACGGTTTTCGGCCGCAGCTTCAGACGTTCCAGCAGCTCCAGCAGGACTTCACGCCGGCCCGCGGATTCGGCGGTGAACAGCACGCGTCCGGGGAATTCGTCGAGGAATGTCGAGAGCGCCGCCAGCGGTTGTGTGGCCTTGGCTTCGATCGCCAGGTTCGGCAGCGCTTGCGCCGGGAAGCGCTCGCGGCCGGCACCGGACTCGACGTCCTGCTGACTGGCGACTACCCGCGGCCAGCTCTTGAGGCGGGCGAAGCAGTCTTCTACCGGCAAGAACAATTCTGCGGGCGGCAATAAAGGACGCGATGGATCGACGCGGCGCTCTTCGTAGCGATTGCGCACGTCGTTCCAGAAATTTTCCGCTGCTTGTTCGATGCCGGGCAGCGAGAACACCTGGGTGTCCTGCGGCAGGTAATCAAACAGCGTCGAAGTTTCATCAAAGAACAGCGGCAGGTAGTACTCGATACCGGCGGGCGTGATGCCGCTGCTCAAGTCCTGGAAGATCGGGCAGCGCCGGAAGTCGACGTCGAAGCGCTCGCGAAACCGCGCCTTGAAGCGGGTCACCGCATCTTTCTGCAGCGGAAATTCTCGCGCCGGCAGCAGCTTGACCGATTCGACCTTGTCGATGGAGCGCTGGTTTTCCGGGTCGAAGGTGCGCAGGGTTTCGATTTCGTCGTCGAACAGGTCGATGCGATAGGGCAGTTTGCTGCCCATCGGGAACAGGTCGATCAGAGCACCGCGTACGGTGAACTCGCCGTGCTCGTAGACCGTATCGACGTAGCGATAGCCGCTGGCTTCCAGGCGCGAGCGCATCTGTTCGACATCGAGCTTCTGCCCGACATCCAGCACCAGACTGCTGCCGAGCAGGAATTTGGTCGGCGCCAGACGGTGCAGGGCGGTGGTGATTGGCACCACCAGCACGCCGTGCGCCAGTTCCGGCAGTCTATAAAGGCTGGCGATACGCTGGGAAATGATGTCCTGGTGCGGCGAGAACAGATCGTACGGCAGGGTTTCCCAGTCGGGAAAATGCAGCACGGGCAAATCCGGGGCGAAGAAACTCAGCTCCTGTTCCAGCCGTTCGGCACTCTGGCTGTCGGCGGTCAGTAGCAGGGTGAAGCGCTTGGCAGCGCTGGCAGCCTCGGCAATCGCCAGGCTCAGGGCGGCACCGGGCAGGTTGCCCCAGTGCTGTTTACCTGCCTCGGCAGGGAGAAGCGGTAGACGCAGAACAGGCACGGAAGGTTGAGCTCCAGGCGTTGCGACAAAGTCGGTAATTGTAGCGGCGTCAGGTGCCGGCTGTCAGTTGCAGACTGCGTCTATCTTCGCGGTTTGCGCGAAATGTAGTGGTAACCATAAAAACGAGCACTTTTTTAGTGGTTATGTAGTGCCGAAATCGACTCGTGTTACGGAGGGTTACAGACATCGTCTAACAGTCGTCGAAAAATTGACTGCGCTGGAAGCCCCGGTTTTACTGGGCTGGCGCGGGGCGTAATTTTTTTGAACGGAATTTTGTTACCGATTGCGCGACAAGCGCGCATTGCTACAAGAGGTTCTCGGCGGCATAATGTAGCCCCTTTTTTCTGCCCCTACATGTGGAAGGTTCCCGTGACTCAGAAGCCCGACCAGTGTCTTGGTGAATGGATCGACCGTGAAGCACTCGCAGAAGCGATGATTCCGCTTATCGGTCAGCTCTACCGCAATAACAACGTGGTGAGCTCGATCTATGGCCGCAGCCTGATCAACCAGTCTGTCATCGCGATTCTCAAAGCTCACCGCTTTGCTCGCCACCGTTCCTCCGACGATAGCGAACTCTCCGTCCACGAAACATTCCCTCTGCTGAAAGCCATGAGCGAGCTCAAGCTCGGCGCGGCTTCGGTAGACCTGGGCAAGTTGGCGTTCAAATTCCGCAGCGAAGGCAATGGCCGCAGCGCCGAGCAGTTCGTGCGTGAAGAACTGGCTGACGTGGTTGGCCAGCAAAACGCTTCGGCCCGCAAAGGCACTGACGTTGTGCTGTACGGCTTCGGTCGTATCGGGCGTCTGCTGGCGCGCATCCTGATCGAGAAAACCGGTGGTGGCGACGGTCTGCGTCTGCGTGCCATCGTCGTGCGCAAAGGCGCCGAAAACGACCTGACCAAGCGCGCCAGCCTGCTGCGTCGCGATTCGGTACACGGTCCGTTCAACGGCACCATCGTCATCGACGAAGAAAACAACACCATCACCGCCAACGGTAACCTGATCCAGGTGATCTACGCGAAGAACCCGACCGAGGTGGATTACACCCAGTACGGCATCAAAGACGCGCTGCTGGTAGACAACACCGGTGTATGGCGTGACGCCGATGGCCTGGGCCAGCACCTGCAATGCCCGGGTGTCGCTCGCGTTGTGCTGACCGCGCCTGGTAAAGGCAAGCTGAAGAACATCGTTCACGGTATCAACCACAACGAAATCACCGCTGACGACAAGATCGTGTCTGCCGCTTCCTGCACCACCAACGCCATCGTGCCGGTGCTGAAGGCTGTGAATGACAAGTTCGGCATCATCAACGGTCACGTCGAAACCGTTCACTCGTACACCAACGACCAGAACCTGATCGACAACTTCCACAAGGGCGATCGCCGTGGCCGTTCCGCCGCGCTGAACATGGTCATCACCGAGACCGGTGCTGCCACTGCTGCTGCCAAGGCTCTGCCTGAATTGGCCGGCAAGCTGACCGGTAACGCGATCCGCGTTCCGACGCCAAACGTGTCGATGGCCATTCTCAACCTGAACCTTGAGAAAGCCGCCAGCCGTGAAGAGATGAACGAGTACCTGCGCTACATGGCGCTGCACTCCGATCTGCACAAGCAAATCGACTTCGTCAACTCGCAGGAAGTGGTGTCCACGGACTTCGTGGGTTCGCGTCACGCCGGTGTGGTCGACGCTGAAGCGACCATCGTTCAGGACAACCGCGTTGTGCTGTACGTCTGGTACGACAACGAGTTCGGCTACAGCTGCCAGGTGGTTCGCGTGATGGAAGACATGGCTGATGTAAATCCGCCAGCGTTCCCGCGCTAAGCCTTGACTGCAAATGAAAACGCCCCGACTTAGGTCGGGGCGTTTTTTTATGCCTGCTGAATCTCTATTGCCTGTGCCGGCCTCTTCGGGAGCAAGCCCCCTCCCACAGGTCTGGCGGTGTTCAAACAATCGTGTTGGCACCACCGGACCCTGTGGGAGGGGGCTTGCTCCCGAAGGCTTCTTATCGGGCGCCACCAGCCACAGCCGCTTGCGCTGTCCGCAGTTCATGCTTGTTGCCGCGGAACAGCACCAGCGTCGCAATCAACCCCAGTACCGCCGCGCCGCTGAGCCAGATCCCCGGCGCAGCCTTGTTGTCCAGCACATGAATCAGGTAAGTACAGGCTGCCGGTGTAAAGCCGCCAAAGGTCGCCGTCGCCAGGCTGTAAGCCAGCGAGAAGCCGGTGGTGCGCACTTCCACCGGCATGATTTCGGTCAGCGCCACCACCATCGCGCCGTTGTACGAGCCGTACAGGAATGACAGCCACAGTTCGACGATCAGCAAATGACTGAAGCTCGGGTTCGCCACCAGCCACGACAGTGCCGGGTAAGCGGTCAGAATCGCCAGAAGGGTCGCCGCCAGCAGTAGGGGTTTGCGCCCGATCTTGTCGGACACCGCGCCCATCACCGGCAGCCAGAAGAAGTTCGACAGACCGATGCACACCGTCACCAGCAGCGCGTCGAAGTCCGACAGATGCAGTTCGGCTTTGCCGAAGGTCGGGGTGTAGGCGGTGATCAGGTAGAACGAAACCGTGGTCATCACCACCAGCGCCATGCCGGCGATGACGATGCCAAAGTTCTGACCGATCGAGCGGACGATTTCCCGCAGGGTAGGGCGATGTTTACGCGCCTGGAATTCCGGAGTTTCCTCCAGCGAACGACGAATGACGAAGATCACCGGAACGATCATGCAGCCGATCAGGAATGGCACACGCCAGCCCCAGTCACCCATCTGTTCCGGGCTTAGCCAGTGATTGAGGCCCACCCCGAGCAGGCCGGCAAACACCACCGCCGCTTGCTGGCTGGCGGACTGCCAACTGACGAAAAAGCCCTTGCGGCCCGGCGTGGCGATTTCCGCCAGATACACCGAAACACCGCCCAGCTCGACGCCGGCCGAGAAGCCTTGCAGCAAGCGACCGAACAGCACGATCAACGGCGCTGCGACACCCAGAGTGGCATAGCCCGGCACGCAGGCGATCAGGATCGTACCGGCGGCCATCAACGCAAGGGTAATGATCAGGCCCTGGCGACGACCGTGACGGTCAATGTAGGCACCAAGGAAGATCGCGCCCAGCGGACGCATCAGGAAACCGGCACCGAAGGTGGCCAGGGACAGCATCAGGGAAGCGAAGGCGCTGTCGGCCGGGAAGAAGGTTTTGGCGATGGCCGTGGCGTAGAAGCCATAGACCATAAAGTCGAACATCTCGAGAAAATTGCCGCTGACAACGCGAAAAATCGCTTTGCCTTTGCCCGTGGTCGAGGACATTTTCAGTTACTCATTATTGGTTTCTTATGACGCGTTGCATCCGTTGGGGAGCGTGCGGGCCTTTGATCCATAATGGCTGGCGCGCTTTTATGGGGAGATGAAGAATTGTTCACTGGACGGTGGGTTTGGCTTGTGAGTGTGGCGGTTGTCCTCGCTGCCTGTGGCAACGGTGAGTCCATGGAAAGCTTTGGGGGGCCGACCATGGGCAGCACGTATTCGATCAAGTACGTGCGACACGCCGGTGTTGCCGAACCGGCGCACGTGCGCCGGGAAGTAGAGAGCATCCTCGCGGAAGTGGATCGGCAGATGTCGACCTACCGCAACGACTCCGAAATCGAACGCTTCAATGCCTTGCCGGCGAACAACTGTCAGACCATGCCGGCCTCGGTGCTCGAACTGGTTCGCGTCGGCGAACAGCTGTCAGCGCAAAGTGAAGGTTCCTACGACCTGACCGTCGAGCCGCTGATGAATCTTTGGGGGTTCGGCCCGCAAGGGCGTGAGGAGAAAGTCCCCAGTCCCGCCGCACTGGCCGAAACCCTGCAGCGGGTCGGCTACCACCATTTGCATATCGACGGCGACCGTTTGTGCAAGGACGCCGCTATCGAAGTCGACTTCAACAGCATCGCCGCCGGTTACGCCGTCGACACCATCGCCGCCCGTCTCGAATCGATGGGCATCCATGAATATCTCGCCGAAGCCACCGGAGAACTCAAGGCCAAAGGCAGAAAGCTCGACGGCTCGTCCTGGCGCATTGCGCTGGAGGAGCCGCGTGATGACCAACAGGTGGCCGAGCGAATCATTCAGGTCGATGGCTACGGCGTGTCCACCTCCGGGGATTACCGCAACTATTTCCTGCAGGACGGCCGGCGTTATTCCCACACCTTCGATGCGCGGAGCGGGGCGCCAGTCCTACACAACCTGGCGTCAGTCACGGTGATTCATCCTTCAGCGTTGATGGCCGATGGACTATCGACGCTGTTGCTGATTCTCGGGCCTGAAAGGGCTTGGGACTATGCCGAAAAACACGACATTGGTGCATTCTTCGTGATTCGTGCCGATACAGGTTTTGTTATCCGCACCAGTGCAGCTTTCGAGCGCCTCAGTGGCGCAAAAGTTGACTGAAAACAGTACGAAAGCTGGCGTTGTAGTGCAGGCAAAAGTAGCCTACGACGCGACCAAGGGTTAATGTGCGCGGCGTTGACGCTTCTATAGACTGTGTCCGGGTTCTTTACTGACCCCCAATTGTTCCTTCGCGCCACGATTCGGCGTGATTTAGCCGCCGGTGCTGCTGGCACCGCGGCCTGTTCTGAGGAGTACGCATGGCTGTCTACAACTACGACGTGGTGGTGTTGGGTTCCGGCCCGGCGGGAGAAGGCGCGGCAATGAACGCCGCCAAAGCAGGGCGCAAGGTGGCGATGGTCGACAGCCGTCGCCAGGTCGGCGGTAACTGCACCCACCTCGGTACCATCCCGTCCAAGGCCCTGCGTCACTCGGTGCGGCAGATCATGCAGTTCAACACCAACCCAATGTTCCGGGCGATCGGCGAGCCGCGCTGGTTCTCCTTCCCGGACGTGTTGAAAAGCGCTGAAAAGGTTATCTCCAAACAAGTCGCTTCGCGCACTGGCTACTACGCCCGTAACCGCGTCGACGTGTTCTTCGGCACCGGCAGCTTCGCCGACGAGCAAACCATCGAAGTGGTCTGCGCCAACGGTGTGGTCGAGAAGCTGGTGGCCAAGCACATCATCATCGCCACCGGTTCGCGCCCGTACCGCCCGGCGGACATCGATTTCAATCACCCGCGTATCTACGATAGCGATACCATCCTCAGCCTCGGCCACACCCCGCGCAAACTGATCGTTTACGGCGCCGGCGTGATCGGCTGTGAATACGCCTCGATCTTCAGCGGTCTGGGTGTATTGGTTGAATTGGTGGACAACCGTGGTCAGTTGCTGAGCTTCCTCGATTCGGAAATTTCCCAGGCGTTGAGCTATCACTTCAGCAACAACAACATCACCGTGCGCCACAACGAGGATTACGATCGCGTTGAGGGCGTCGATAACGGGGTTATCCTGCACCTGAAGTCCGGCAAGAAGATCAAGGCCGATGCCTTGCTCTGGTGCAACGGCCGTACCGGTAACACCGACCAGCTCGGTCTGGAAAACATCGGGGTCAAGGTCAACAGCCGTGGCCAGATCGAAGTCGACGAGGCCTACCGCACCTGCGTGCCGAACATCTATGGCGCCGGCGACGTGATCGGCTGGCCGAGCCTGGCCAGTGCCGCCCACGACCAGGGTCGTTCGGCTGCCGGCAGCATCGTCGATAACGGCAGCTGGCGCTTTGTGAATGACGTGCCGACCGGTATCTACACCATTCCGGAGATCAGTTCGATCGGCAAGAACGAGCAGGAGCTGACCCAGGCCAAGGTGCCGTACGAAGTCGGCAAGGCGTTCTTCAAGAGCATGGCGCGTGCGCAGATCGCCGGCGAGCCGCAAGGCATGCTGAAGATCCTGTTCCACCGTGAAACCCTGGAAGTGCTGGGCGTTCACTGCTTCGGTTATCAGGCGTCGGAGATCGTGCACATCGGTCAGGCGATCATGAGCCAGCCGGGCGAGTTGAACACCCTGAAGTACTTCGTCAACACCACGTTCAACTACCCGACCATGGCCGAAGCCTATCGGGTAGCGGCGTACGACGGCCTCAACCGGCTTTTTTGACGGGCTCCGGCCGGTGGCCTGAGCCGGCCGGGGAGACCGATTTCAGCAATTCTCGAGGGTGGCAGTGGCCAAACCGGGAAAGTCTGTAATCAGGCTGTCAACGCCGAAGTCGGCGAGTCTGCGCATCAGCGCAGGCTCGTTGACGGTCCACACCGAGACATGCAGCCCCTGACGCTGCGCCTTCTGCAGGCGTTCCGGCGTACACAGCGTCCAGTTCAACGCCAGAATCTCACAGCCATAGCTGGCCGCGACCTTTAGCGGGTCGAGCCAGGCGTATTCGGCCACCAGTCCACGCGACACGTCCGGTACCAGGTCCAGCGCCGCTTTCAGCACTTCCCGCGAGCTCGAAGTGATGGTGACCTTGTCCAGCAGGCCATGACGCTGGGCCATTTCGCGAATCGCCAGTACGGTAGTCGCGGCGCGGGTGCGTGAAGCGCTTTTGACTTCCAGTTGCCAGTGCTCGAAATCACACTGCTCGAACAATTCTTCCAGGGTCGGAATCGGGCACGGTTTGATCCAGCCCGGGCCGCCCTTGCGCGCGTCGTAGGTCACCAGTTCGGCGGCGGTGTGTTCGACCACCTTGCCGCGCCGGTCGGTGGTGCGCTTGAGGGTCGGGTCGTGGATCACCATCAGCTCGCCGTCCTTGGACAGGTGCAGATCCAGTTCGCAACGGCGCACGCCGTGCTTGAGACATTCCTGAAAACTGGTCAGGGTATTTTCCGGTGCTTCGCCCTTGGCGCCGCGGTGGCCGTAGATGAGGGTCACGGTGCTTCCTTAATTTAAATGCCGGATTCGTTCTGTTCACGGGCCAGGCGTCGTTCCTGGGCCTGTTTCTGCAAGATATAGCGGGCGAGCAACTGACGCTGGGCGTCGGTCAAGTGTTCGAACTCGGTGCCGACGTCGTAGCCGTCGCCCTTGCGATCGCAATGGGTGACCCGGGCGCGCAGCAGCAGGCCCAGCGCTTGCGGCATCAGCACCAGTTTCACCGACAGGTGCGCGCCGGTGGCAATCGGGGTCGGGTGCTGAAAGTCGATCCCGCCCTCGGAGATGATCACCGGTTGTGGCTCGCCGATATGGCCGAGCACGGTCAGGGCGACCACCTGGCTGAGCAGGTCGATGCGTTTGTTCTGGGATTTGAGGAACGCAGCGATCGCCCGGTCGCGCTCGCTGATCTGGCGCAACAGGTGCTGCGACTCGAATTCGCTCAGGTGCAGTTCGCTGAGCAGGTTGAACAGCGGGGAAGCATCCTGCAACACTTCTTGGCCTGCGGCTTCGGGAGCGGACAGGGGCCGAATTTCCAGTGCGATCGTGTCCTCGATACGGTAGTATTCGCGGCGATCTTCTTCATCTAATGTCGACATGGCGAACCCATGGTAGCGGCGGTGGTCTGAGTGTAAAGCTGGTTATCGACCCCCGCCACAAGGACGTTCCTTTTCCCTCCGAACAAGCCCCGACATGTTCAGACCTCTCTTCGTATTTATCGGCACGCGTTATACCCGTGCAAAGCGTCGCAATCATTTTGTGTCATTCATTTCCCTGACTTCGATGATCGGGCTCGCCCTTGGCGTGGTCGTGATGATCGTGGTGCTATCGGTGATGAACGGCTTCGATCATGAAATGCGCACCCGCGTGCTGGGCATGGTGCCCCACGCGACTCTTGAAACCGGCGAACCGATCAACGATTGGCAAAGCCTGGCGACCAAGGTCAAGCAGAACCCGCAGGTGACGGCCGTTGCGCCGTTCACCCAGATGCAGGGTTTGCTGACCAACAACGGCCAGGTGTCCAAGGTGTTGCTCAACGCCATCGACCCCGCGCTCGAACGCAATGTGTCGATCATCGACAACTTCATGAAGCAGGGCAAACTCGACGACCTGACGCCGGGCAGCTTCGGCATCGTCATCGGCGACAAGGCCGCGACCAAGCTCGGCGTAGGCCTGGGTGACAAGGTCACCTTCGTTGCGCCGGAGGTCAGTGTGACCCCGGCCGGGATGTTTCCCCGCATGAAGCGCTTTACCGTGGTCGGCATCTTCCATGTCGGCGCAGGTGAGCTGGACGGCTACCTGGGCGTCACCAACCTGCAGGATCTGGCGAAGATGCACCGCTGGAAGCCTGATCAGGTGCAGGGCATCCGGTTGAAGTTCGATGATCTGTTCCAGGCGCCACGCGTGGCCTGGACCATCGCCCAGCAGCTGGGCGAAGACCATTACTACGCCCGCGACTGGACCCGCACCCACGGCAACCTGTATCAGGCGATCCGCATGGAAAAAGCCATGATCGGCCTGCTGTTGCTGCTGATCGTTGCGGTGGCTGCGTTCAACATCATTTCCACGCTGGTAATGGTAGTGAATGACAAGAAGAGCGACATCGCCATTCTGCGTACGCTCGGCGCCACACCAGGGACGATCATGCGCACGTTCATGGTGCAGGGCACCGTGATTGGCGTGGTCGGTACGGCGATTGGTGCGGTGCTCGGTATTCTCGCCGCGCTCAACGTCAGTGCGGCGATTTCCGCCCTCGAAGGGCTGATCGGCCACAAGTTCCTCAACGCCGACGTGTATTTCATCGATTACCTGCCGTCGCAGGTGCAGAGCCAGGACGTGGTCATGGTCTGCGCCGCTGCGTTGGTCCTGAGTTTCCTCGCCACCCTGTATCCCGCCTGGCGTGCCGCGCGCACCCAGCCGGCGGAGGCGCTACGTTATGAGTGAGTCGGGCATGAGTGATAAAGCAATCTTGAGCTGCCGCAACCTGGGCAAATCCTACGAGGAAGGCCCGGAGTCGGTGCAAGTGTTGGCCGGTCTGCAACTGGAGTTGCACCCCGGCGAGCGTGTGGCGATCGTCGGCAAGTCCGGTTCGGGTAAAAGTACCTTGCTCAACCTGCTGGGCGGTCTCGACACGCCAACCGAGGGCAGCGTCTGGCTCGACGGCGAAGAGCTGTCGGCGCTGAGCGAGAAGAAGCGTGGCCTGCTGCGTAACCGTGCCTTGGGGTTCGTGTACCAGTTCCACCACTTGCTGCCGGAATTCACCGCGCTGGAAAACGTCTGCATGCCGCTGCTGATCGGCAAGACCGCGATCCCGGAAGCACGCCAGCGCGCTACCGCGTTGCTGGAGCGCGTGGGGCTGGGCCATCGTCTGGAGCACAAACCGGCCGAGCTGTCCGGTGGCGAACGCCAGCGTGTGGCCATCGCCCGGGCGCTGG
This sequence comes from Pseudomonas sp. GW823-FHT01D03, assembly GCF_058798255.1. Classification (NCBI taxonomy): domain Bacteria; kingdom Pseudomonadati; phylum Pseudomonadota; class Gammaproteobacteria; order Pseudomonadales; family Pseudomonadaceae; genus Pseudomonas; species Pseudomonas sp. GW823-FHT01D03. Next base: position 4,119,367 of record NZ_JBXAKK010000001.1, on the reverse strand, counting down.
TGAACAATCCAGGCCTGGTGATGCTCGACGAGCCAACCGGCAACCTTGATTCGCACACCGCCGAAGGCATCCAGGACTTGATGCTGGAACTCAGCACTTCAATGCGCACGGCGTTCCTGGTGGTGACTCACGACATGAACCTGGCCCGCCAGATGGACCGCGTCCTGCAATTGCAGGAAGGCTGCTTGACCACCATCTGACCGACCGAAACCCGGTGCCTGTGTAAGGCATCGGGTCTTTTATTTTTATACGGTGCCCCAGCGAATGTTCAGACCGTTATCGATCTTTATCGGCACGCGCTATACCCGCGCCAAGCGCCGCAATCGCTTTGTTTCGTTCATCTCGATGACTTCGATGATCGGGCTCGCCCTCGGCGTGCTGGCGATGATTGTGGTGCTGTCGGTGATGAACGGCTTCCAGCGTGAAATGAGCTCGCGCATCCTCGGCATGGTGCCGCACGCGACCATCGTTGGCGTCAAGCCGATCGATGACTGGCAGCCGGTCGCCGCCGCCGCGCTGAAAAATCCTGAAGTGACCGCCGCCGTGCCGTTCACCGAGATGGAAGGCATGCTGTCCTACAAGGGTTTGATGCAGCCGATCCAGATCAGCGGTGTCGATCCGGCCCAGGAAGGCAAGGTGTCGATCGTTGCCCAGCACATTGTCCAGGGGCGTCTCGATGACCTGAAACCGGGCGAGTTCGGCGTGGTGATCGGTGAAATCACCGCGCGCCGCTTCCGACTCAATGTCGGCGACAAGATCACCCTGATCGTCCCGGAAGTCAGCACCGCACCGGGTGGCATCACCCCGCGCATGCAGCGCCTGAACGTGGTCGGTGTGTTCAAGGTCGGCGCCGAGCTGGACGGTTCGATGGGCCTGATCCACGTGGCCGATGCCGCGACCATGCAGCATTGGCAACCGAATCAGGTGCAGAGCGTGCGCCTCGCGGTGAAGGATCTGTACGCCGCGCCGAAAGTCTCCTCGGACATCGCCGCAGGCCTCGGTGCCGAGTTCAAGGCTGACGACTGGACTCACACCCAGGGCAGCCTGTTCAGCGCGATGAAAATGGAAAAAACCATGATCGGCCTGCTGTTGCTGATGATCGTCGCCGTGGCGGCGTTCAACATCATCGCCACGCTGATCATGGTGGTGAACGACAAGGGCGCGGACATCGCGATCCTGCGCACCATCGGCGCCACGCCACGGCAGATCATGGCGATCTTCATGGTGCAGGGCACCGTGATCGGGATTGTCGGCACGCTGATTGGCGGCGTGCTCGGCGTGATCGCGGCGCTGAACGTCAGTGAAATGGTTGGCTGGGTCGAGCGCGTTACCGGACAGCACATCTTCAGTTCCGACGTGTATTTCGTCAGCAACCTGCCGTCGGAATTGCAGGGCGGGGATGTGCTGTTGATCTGCTCGGCGGGCTTTATTCTGAGCTTCCTGGCGACGGTGTATCCGGCGTTGCGGGCGGCGAAGATCGAGCCGGCGCATGCGCTGAGATATTCGTAAGCTCAAATACCGCTATCGCGAGCAGGCTCACTCCTACAGGGGAATGCATTTCAACTGTAGGAGTGAGCCTGCTCGCGATGGGGGCGGACCTGCCGGCCTCAATTCCCCTTGGGCAACTCGATCACAAACCGCGTCCACCCCGCAGCCGATTCGCAATGAATCTGCCCACCATGCGCGCGGACGATCGACTGCGTAATCGCCAGCCCCAACCCCGCATGCTCACTGCTGCCTTCCTGCCGAGCCGGATCCGCCCGATAAAATCGGTCAAACAGCCGCGGCAACAATTCTGCTGAAATGCCCTCGCCACTGTTCTCCACCGACACCTGCACGGCATCCAGCTGATCGACAATCGACAGCCTCACGCTGCCCGCCGCCGGAGTGAAGCGCAGCGCGTTATCCAGCAGATTCGACAAGGCCCGGCGCAGCATGCTGCGATCGCCCTCTATACGCGCATGACCTTCGCGGCTCAGCGTCACCCCTGCGTCCTCGGCCAGTGGCGCGAAAAACTCCAGCAACACATCGCTCTCATCCGCCAGCTCCAGCACCTCACGCTTAGGCATCAGCAAACCATGGTCAGCCTTGGCCAGATAAAGCATGTCGTTGACCAGTTGTGCCATCCATTGCAGTTCTTCGAGGTTGCTGTGCAGGGCTTCGCGGTAATCCTCGAGCGGTCGTGGGCGGGTGAGGGTGACTTGGGTGTGGGTCAGCAAGTTCGACAGCGGTGTGCGCAGTTCATGGGCGATGTCGGCAGAGAACGCTGACAGCCGTTGAAACGAGTCATCGAGGCGTCCGAGCATGGCGTTGAAGCTGTGGGCCATTTCCGCGAGCTCCGGCGGCATTTGCGCTTCCGGCAGTCGGGCATTCAGTGATTGTGCGGAAATCCCACGGGCGATCGCACTCATGCGCCGCAGTGGACGCAAACCGCTGCGTGCGGCCCAGGCGCCGAGCAGCGCGGTGGCCAGGGCCGACAGCCCGATGGTCAGCCAGATCAGATGCTGCATGCGTTGCAGGAAGTGCTGGTGATGAGTGATGTCCAGCAGCAGCGTCAGTTGCGGCGAATCGGGTTGATCCGGGTGGAGCGGGGCGTTGAGCACGCGGTAGTCAGTGCCTTGCTGACTCACGGTCGCGAGGCCGGATTGTTTCGGCAAATCCGTGGGGATCTGCGTCGAACTGTCGTACCAGCGCTGGCCGTCACTGCCGGTAATGCGCAGCGCCAGATCGGCCTGACGGCTCAGCTCATCCGCCAGCCGCGCCTCACGCTGAGCGGGTTGCACATCCTGCAAGGCCCGGCGCAGACCGATCAGCTTGCCATCGAGCAATTGCTGATCGAGCTCAATGAAATGCGCCTCGCTGGCACGGTTGAACAGCACCCCGGCGAACAGCGAGACCACGGCAGTGCAGGCGGCAAACAGCAAGGCCAGACGAGAACTCAAGGACAGGCGACGCATCAGGCAGGACGCTCCTCAAGCACATAACCCATGCCGCGCACGGTGTGGATCAGTTTGTTGGGGAAGTCATCGTCGATCTTCAGGCGCAGGCGGCGGATCGCGACTTCGATCACATTGGTGTCGCTGTCGAAGTTCATGTCCCAGACTTGCGAGGCAATCAGCGATTTCGGCAGCACTTCACCTTGGCGGCGCAGGAGCATTTCCAGCAGGGCGAATTCCTTGGCGGTCAGGTCGATGCGCTGGCCGTTGCGTTCGACCCGGCGGCGAATCAGGTCCAGACGCAGGTCGGCCAGTTGCAGGCTGGTTTCCTGCGGCGTCGCGCTGCCCCGGCGCAGCAGGCTGCGCACCCGGGCCAGCAATTCGGAAAAGGCGAAGGGTTTGACCAGATAATCGTCGGCGCCGAGTTCGAGGCCGTGCACCCGGTCTTCCACGGCGTCTTTGGCGGTGAGAAACAGCACCGGCGTGTCGAGGCCGGCGCTGCGCACCGCCTGCAGAATCTGCCAGCCACTGCGCCCGGGCAGCATCACGTCGAGAATCAACAGCGCATAATCACCGCTCAACGCCAGTTGCTGACCGCTGACGCCGTCGGCCACCAGTTCCGTGTTGAAGCCGGCCTCGGTCAGGCCTTGGCGCAGGTAGTGGCCGGTTTTCGGTTGGTCTTCGACGATCAGCAGTTTCATGGGCGGCTCGGATTGTAGGAACAAAAGCGTTATACCGTGGGAGCAGGCGACACGCGCCAACCTGACAAAGTTGTAATCTGCCTGTCAGGTAGCTGCCAGCGCACGCGGGCTAGAGTTTCCCACAGGCTGAACCTTATCTTGTTGGAGTATGACTATGTTTTTGCGCAACCCTCTGGCCGTCGCCGCCTGTTTGCTGGCGCTGAGTTCACCTGTCTGGGCCGCGCCCGCGCACAGCTATGACTTCGGCCAGCCGGCCCCGGCGGCCAAGGCCACCCGTAGCATCGAGGTGGTGCTGAACGACATGTCGTTTGAGCCCAAGGCGATTCAGGTAAAGGCCGGTGAGACGGTTCGCTTTGTGCTGGTGAATAAAGGTCAGTTGCTGCACGAATTCAACCTCGGTGACGCGGCGATGCATGCCCGACACCAGCAGGAAATGTTGCAGATGCAGCAAAGCGGCATGCTCACGCCTACCGGCATGAAAGAAATGTCCCACGACATGGCCGGTATGGATCACGGCAGCATGGGCCACGGCATGAAGCACGACGACCCCAACAGCGTGCTGGTCGAGCCGGGCAAGAGCGCCGAGCTGACCTGGACTTTCAACAAAGCTACCAGTCTGGAATTTGCCTGCAATATTCCCGGTCACTACCAGGCGGGCATGGTCGGCAAACTGACAGTCAGTCAGTAAGCACTCAAAGGCGGGCGCAAAGGCTGATAGAATCCGCTGATTATTCAGTCAGGTTTCCGCCATGCATCCCGCAGCCGAACATTCGCCGCTGGGCAAATCCAGCGAATACATCGCCACGTACACGCCGTCCTTGCTGTTCCCGATTCCGCGCACCGCGAAATGGGCCGAACTGGGGCTGACCGCCGAAACCCTGCCGTATAAAGGTGTGGATTTCTGGAACTGTTTTGAGCTGTCGTGGCTGTTGCCCTCGGGCAAACCGGTGGTGGCGATCGGTGAATTCAGTATTCCGGCCGATTCGCCGAACATCATCGAATCGAAGTCGTTCAAGCTGTACCTGAACTCGCTGAACCAGACTTCGTTTGCCGACACCGCCAGCCTGGAAGCGACGCTGGTCAAGGACCTGTCGGCGGCTGCCGGCAAACCGGTCGGCGTACGGGTACGCAGCCTGAAGGACGTCGAAGCCGAAGGCGTCGTGGCGTTGCCGGGCGTGTGCATTGATGATCTGGACATCAGCGTCAGCAACTATGAGCATCCGCGTCCGGAGCTGCTGCGTTGCGATGATTCGCGGATTGTCGAAGAAAGCGTGCACAGCCATCTGCTCAAATCCAACTGCCCGGTGACCAGTCAGCCGGACTGGGGCAGCGTGGTGGTGGAATATCGCGGTGCGGCGCTGGATCACGCCAGTCTGCTGGAATACATCGTCAGCTTTCGCCAGCACTCGGACTTCCACGAACAGTGCGTGGAGCGGATCTTCCTCGACCTGCAGCGTTTGCTGAAGCCGGAGAAACTCACGGTGTTTGCACGGTATGTGCGTCGTGGCGGGCTCGACATCAACCCGTATCGCAGCACCGGGACTGCGCAACTGCCGAACCATCGCCTTGTGCGCCAATGAATAACCCCTGTAGGAGTGAGCCTGCTCGCGATAGCGGACTGACATTCAACATTGATGTCGACTGATACACCGTTATCGCGAGCAGGCTCACTCCTACAAGGGATCGCGTTTCAAGTTGTGGAAATGAAAAAGCCCTGCCATCGCTGGCAGGGCTTTTTGCGTTTCAGCGCAGGGCAGTCAAATGCCCATGCTACCCAGCGCATTAACGATATTGCGCAGGGTGCCGGCAATGGCCGGGTGTTCAACTTCAAAGCGTTCCACCGCCAGGTTCACACCGTCTGCGATGCTGGTTTCCTGCGTGACGCTTTCCAGTTCGATTTCCGATTCGATCTGCGCCATCAGCGCATGCAGATCTTCACGCTCGGCTTCGGTTAGCGGCGGATTCTGCTCCAGTTGCTCGCGCAGGGTGTCGAGTTGTTTTTGCAGTTCTTGGGCGGGCATGGTGGGGTTCCTTTTATCAAGAGGCACTGGCATTGACCGCAGCCGCGCGCCAAAGGTCTATGGCTGACCTTTAGATTAATCCACTCTGCTGCAACCTGCATGATCCCGGTCAGGGCTTTTCGCCCTTGAGGCGGCGCAGGGTGATGTCGGCCAGGCAGGTGTCGAGTTCGCCCAGATGATCGATAACCGAATGCACGCCCAGCCCGAACAATTGCAGGGTTGCCTTGCCGCGTCGTTGGTCGCGTTCGTTCTGGCTCAGCGCTTGCCACTCGCTCGGCGACAGGCCGCAAAGCGAACCGCAGGACGCCAGGCCGATGGTCCATAGCCCGGCGTTGAGGCCCGATTGCAGCAGGCGCGGCTCGCCGCTGACCAGAATGCAACCGTCCAGGCTACTGACATTTAAATCCATCAGGGCTTGCCAGCAGGCATTCGGCGCGGGCCATGGATTGATTGTTGCCGAATGTTGCGCAGGTTTGATTGACGCCGGCAGTGCGGCCGACAACGATTGGGCGAGGGCAGGGGGCAGGTCATCCAGCCAGGCGCAGGGAATTTGCTGGTGCTGCAAGCTGTGCAGACTGTCAAGCGCACCTGGCGTGGCCTCGGTATGTTCGGGCAAGGCGATCGTCTGTTGCCGGGCGCGCGCACCGAAATCCACCAGACAGCCGCTGAGTCCGAACAGTACGGCTGTCAGGCCGGGCGCGGCGAGGGGCAAGGTTTCGGCATGTGACATGGCTACGTCCCTGAAATAGCGATTAGGCTAGTCATTCCAGGTGACAGTTGCGTGACTGCTATGTGACGCGCGGTGTGGGAAGCCTCCTACAACTTTGCACAATTGGCCGACTGTCCAAACAGGCTTTTGCGCTTATACTAGCGGCCTTAATGCCCGGGCTCCGATGTCCGCGACAGTACAAATCCAAGGAGTTTTTCTATGCGCTGGAGCTATCCGCTCGCTCAGCTAAGTGTATGTGCCGGTCTGTTGCTGGCGCCGTTCGCCACTCAGGCGGCAACGGAAGAAGACCCTTGGGAAAGCGTCAACCGCCCGATCTTCCAGTTCAACGATTTCGTTGACACCTATGCGCTGAAGCCTCTGGCGCAGGGCTATGAGTTCGTGACGCCGCAGTTCCTCGAAGACGGCATCCACAACATGTTCCGCAACGTCGGTGATGTCACCAACCTTGCCAACAACATCCTGCAGGCCAAGCCCGCTGCCGCTGGCGTCGACACCGCTCGCCTGATCTTCAACACCACTTTCGGCCTGCTCGGTTTCTTCGACGTCGGCACCAAGATGGGCTTGAACCGCAGCGACGAAGACTTCGGCCAGACCCTCGGCTACTGGGGCGTCGGCAGCGGTCCTTATGTGATGCTGCCGCTGATGGGCCCAAGCACCCTGCGTGACGCGCCGTCGAAATACGTCGACAGCTTCACCGGGATGTACCGCTACATCGACGACGTGCCGACGCGTAACTCGATCTTCGGCCTGAACATCGTCGACACCCGCGCCAGCCTGCTGTCGAGCGAGAAGCTGATCAGCGGCGACAAGTACACCTTCATCCGCAACGCTTACTTGCAGAACCGCGAGTTCAAAGTGAAGGATGGCCAGGTCGAAGACGATTTTTAATCTCGACCGATGACAAGGAGGCGGCCCATGAGGCCGCCTTTTTTGTGTGCGCTTATTTCATCTTCAAAATGGTCAGGCCGAGCTTCTGGCTGGCGCCATCCTGTGCCTTGACCCAGACCACTTCGGTCTCCGCCTCTAGCCCGCTCAGCGCTGCATGATCGGAATCGATGCGCACGCTCAAACGGTCACCGACCGCGAACTGGCGCGGTGCCTCGACCTGCATGCCGCTGCTGGAGAGGTCGATGCACACGCCGGCGATCTCATCACCTTCATGAATCAACACCACATCGGCATCGACCCGCATGCGGATGAAATCGCGCTTTTCGCTGTAGTCCCGACCGGTTTGACTCATGGCTTCGACCTTCCATTGGGTTACGGTTTGAGCTGTTCTTATAACTCTCGGTGATTTGACAAGTAAAGTCGTCAAGCGACCATCGGCGCATGCTTGAAACGCCCCGCGGATGGGAGTACCGTCTGCGCCTTAGAAGGGCACCTCTGGTGCAATCGCGTTCCGGCTCAATGCTCGAAAGCGGTGCAGCAGAGAGGCTAGAAAGCGAATCCAGTAGTCTGAGCCGGGCCAATGCCCCGCCTGCTACGCCAACCTAATTCTGGCGCCGTTTGCCCACATGCCAAAAACCAGTGCCACGCTGCTGATAATCGATGATGACGAAGTAGTGCGCGCGAGCCTCGCGGCCTATTTGGAAGACAGTGGTTTCAGCGTCCTGCAGGCCAGCAACGGCCAACAGGGTCTTCAGGTATTCGAGCAAGACAAGCCCGACTTGGTCATCTGCGATCTGCGCATGCCGCAGATGGGCGGTCTCGAACTCATCCGTCAGGTCACCGAGCGCTCACCGCAAACGCCGATGATCGTCGTTTCGGGTGCCGGCGTGATGAACGACGCGGTCGAGGCGCTGCGCCTGGGTGCGGCGGACTACCTGATCAAGCCTCTCGAAGACCTGGCCGTGCTCGAGCATTCGGTGCGTCGCGCGCTGGATCGTGCGCGCCTGTTGCTGGAGAACCAGCGCTACCGCGAGAAGCTGGAGAAGGCCAACCGCGAGCTCGAAGCCAGCCTGAACCTGCTCCAGGAAGACCAGAACGCCGGTCGTCAGGTGCAGATGAACATGCTGCCGGAAAGCCCGTGGCGCATCGACGAGTTCCAGTTTGCCCACCAGATCATCCCGTCGTTGTACCTGTCGGGTGATTTTGTCGACTACTTCCGTGTCGACGAGCGTCGGGTGGCGTTCTACCTGGCCGACGTATCGGGGCATGGCGCCTCTTCAGCGTTCGTCACGGTGCTGCTGAAGTTCATGACCACGCGCCTGCTGTTCGAGTCCAAGCGCAACGGCACGTTGCCGGAATTCAAGCCTTCGGAAGTCCTTGGTCATATCAACCGGGGGCTGATCAGTTGTAAGCTGGGCAAACACGTCACAATGGTCGGTGGAGTCATCGACGAGGAGACCGGTTTGTTGACCTATAGCATCGGCGGCCATCTGCCGTTGCCTGTGTTGTACACGCCTGACAGTGTTCGTTACCTCGAAGGCCGCGGTTTGCCGGTGGGCCTTTTCAACGAGGCCACCTACGAAGATCACGTGCTTGAGCTGCCACCGACGTTCAGCCTGACGCTGATGTCTGACGGTATTCTGGATCTATTGCCAGAACCTACGCTCAAAGATAAAGAAGCCGCTTTGCCCCAACTGGTGAAGGCGGCGGGCGGCAGCCTGGATGGTCTGCGGCAAGTGTTTGGATTGGCCACGCTAGGGGAGATGCCGGATGATATCGCCCTGTTGGTGTTGAGCAGGAACCTTCAATGAGTACCGGTAGAATCCAGTTCGCCGAGCAGGACGGCACCTTCGTCCTGAAGTTCGTCGGTGAAGTTCGCCTGACCCTGTGTTCGGCGTTGGATGCGACTATTGAGAAAATCTTCACCGCGTTGAATTTCAACGCGATCGTGATCGATTTGACCGAAACCCGCAGCATCGACAGCACCACCCTGGGCCTGCTGGCCAAGCTGTCGATCCTGTCGCGGCAAAAGGTCGGCCTGCTGCCGACCGTCGTCACCACCCACGAAGACATCACCCGTCTGCTGCAGTCGATGGGCTTCGAGCAGGTATTCAACATCGTCAACCACCCGGTGCCGTGCCCCGAGTGCCTGGATGACCTGCCGGATCAGGACCAGTCCGAAGAAGTGGTGCGGATCAAGGTGCTCGAAGCGCACAAGATCCTCATGGGCCTGAACGACTCCAATCGTGAAGCCTTTCATGACCTTGTGAATGCCCTCGAGCGGCATTGATGGCCTGAAATGTGGGTAGGGCCTGCTGGCCCTATCGCGAGCAGGCTCACTCCTACAGGGGTTCTCATTTGACGCATAATCTTGAGTAATCCACAGATCCACTGTAGGAGTGAGCCTGCTCGCGATAGCTCTCGCCAAAACACTAATAATCCAGCAGGCACAAAAAAAGGGCGAACCCAACCGGGTTCGCCCTTTTTGCATTTCAGCGATTCAGATCACAGCTTGGCCTGCAACAGCGCCTCAAGCTTCTCCTGGTCACGGGCAAACTGACGGATGCCCTCGGCCAGTTTCTCGGTAGCCATCGCATCTTCGTTGGACAGCCAGCGGAATTGTGCTTCGTTGAGGCTCAGGCGCGCTTCGCCGGCGTGGCCCGGGGCGAGTTTGCGCTCCAGTTTGCCGGTGTCTGCCGCGAGCTTGTCGATCAGGTCCGGGCTGATGGTCAGGCGATCGCAGCCGGCCAGTTGCTCGATCTGGCTCAGATTGCGGAAGCTGGCGCCCATGACCACAGTCTTGTAGTCATTGGCCTTGTAGTAGTTGTAGATGCGCGTGACCGACTGCACGCCCGGATCATCGGCGCCGGTGTAGTCGTTGCCGTTGGCCTTTTTGTACCAGTCGTAGATGCGGCCCACGAACGGCGAGATCAGGAATACCCCGGCGTCAGCGCAAGCGGCAGCCTGAGCGAAGGAGAACAGCAGGGTCAGGTTGGTCTGGATGCCTTCCTTCTCGAGGATCTCGGCAGCGCGGATACCTTCCCAGGTCGAAGCGATCTTGATCAGTACACGGTCACGACCGACGCCGGCCTTGTCGTACAGCTCGATCAGGCGATGCGCGCGCTTGAGCACGGCGTCCTGGTCGAACGACAGACGCGCATCCACTTCGGTGGAAATCCGGCCCGGAATCACTTTGAGAATTTCCTGGCCCACGGCGACGCCGAAGCGGTCGCTGGCAAGGCCCACGTCACCCTTGCAGTCGCTGACGCAGGCGTTCAGCAGCTCGGCGTAGGCCGGGATGGCGGCTGCCTTGAGCAGCAGGGAAGGGTTGGTAGTGGCATCGACCGGCTTGACCCGGGCGATTGCTTCGAAGTCGCCGGTGTCGGCAACCACGGTGGTCATCTGTTTGAGTTGTTCCAGCTTGGAAGTCATGGGTGTGCTCTGTCCTGTGGGTTTGACGACATTACCCGAGCGCTGACGGCCACTCAAGGGCATCAAGGCGTAACGGGTTCCCCGGGGGCAACAACCTGAGAACGGCTGTTTGAACGGTGGGGCGCGGTATCGATGAATACGATGCCAAAATCGGCCGCAGGTTCAAAGCAACTGACCTGTGACCAGGCCAGTTGCCGCTGACTTATTGGGCGTTGAGCTGCAATTCGGCCGCCGCTCTCGCGGGTTTTGGCTGGCCGTCCGAGGTCAGCAAGCCGAAGTTCTTCTCCCGTTCATTGCTGCCCGAGTCGCTGTTTTTCCATTCATAGATCGAGGTCAGCGGAATGTTCAGTCTTTTGACGTCGGCTATGAACGCGCCGACTTTGCTGGCTTGCCCTTCAATCCCGCCGTTGGAACCGAGCGCCGAAATTCCCCATTCACTGATGACCCCCGGCAGATGGAAGTTCTGCTGGATGAACGATTGCGCGTTGCTGATCTGCGTGGCCGTCATGCCATAGGGGTGGTAGGAAATCGCATTCAGGCATTTGGGGTGCTCACTGACGATGCGGTTCAACGCTACGGTGGAGGCCGAACCGGCGGTTGGCGGCCGCGCGAAACCGTAGCCGATTCGCGGTGCGGACTGCGGTTTGTCCTGAAGTGTTTTGCACACAGCACTCATGAACGGCACAAACGTTGTGTCGAAATTGCGCGTTGGCCAGTAGGTTTCCAGATCCGGCTCGTTCCAGATCTCGATGGCGACCAGCTGCGAACTGTAGGTGGTTTCAAGGTTGGTCAGGGCGTTGGCAAATGCTTCGCCCGCCGTCGCCAGTTCATTTGTATTGGCTGGCGTTGCAGTCAATGGCTTGATCGCGCGCACGGTCAGGAGCACCGGCAGGCCAGCGGCCCGGGCGGCGGCGAATGCGTCGCTGACCTGTTTCTGATAGGCCTTGGCGCTGAGGCTGTCGCTCCATACCCCGAAACGTACGAAGCTGAAGCCGGCAGCCTTGATGTTGGCGGCGTCGTCGGCGGTAAAGTTCTGGATCTTCACCTGAACGCCGATGGTTCTGGCGGGAAGATTGGGAAACAGTTCACTGGCGTGAACATGAGTGGCAACACTGAGTGCCAGCAGCGCCGAGGCGCCGAGCTGTTTGAGATGGGCTGATTTCATGTCTGCTCTCCGGATGAGAATGACAACGACGAATAGTTATCCCCTTACTCCAGTTTCGAAACTGACAAGAGTGCTTAGTGCATGAATGTTATTTTTTGTCAGGAAAATCCAACCTGAAAATCACAGTTATTTTTAGTCCGGTAATTGTGTTTTGGCGGCTTTTGACCCTGTGGTACTTAATACGCTGGTACTAACAGGGCGAATCTATTTCTGAGTGCAGAATGATCTAGTGGGTTCATTAAGATCCGCTCTAGATGTTGGCAGAATGATATTACACAGGAATGTAAACCTTGTTCAAAAAGATCCTTGTCGTGTGCGTTGGCAATATTTGCCGAAGTCCGACAGCAGAACTTCTGCTGCGTAACGCGCTGACCCCTTCAACCATCTCGGTGACTTCCGCAGGCCTCGCTGCGCGGGTTGGCGAAGGCATGGAGGCGTCGGCACGTCAGGTGCTGGAAGACCACGGGCACAGCGCCGAAGGTTTCCAGGCCCGGCAATTGACCGCCGATATCGTCAATGAATCAGACCTGATTCTGGTCATGGAAAAACAACATGTGAATCAGGTGCTGAAGATTGCCTCGCACGCCCGGGGCAAAGTGTTTCTTCTCGGCAAGTGGCAGAGCGAACGAGAAATACAGGATCCGTATCGTCAAGGTAAGGCCGCTTTTATTCATGCCCATGCATTGATTGAAGATGCTGTTAGCTCGTGGGCGCAGCGCCTCGGACATTGATGAATATTCTTCAGATCAGTGAATGGTAAGAAAGACTTATGCAGTTACCGTCAGTAATCGCCAACCGTGATAACGATCAAGACAGTATTGATCTTCTCGGCATATTCGGCAGTTTGATCGACCAGAAATGGTTGATCGGTGCATTCACCGGTGCATTCATGGCCGCCGGTGTTGCCTATGCGGTATTGGCGACGCCGGTGTACCTGGCGAACGCGCTGGTGCAGGTCGAACCGAAAAAGAACGACATGCTCGGCTTTTCCGACCTCAGCAGCATGCTCGGCGGGCAATCGCCGTCGGTGACCGAAATCGGCATCATCAAGTCCCGCGCGGTGATCGGCAAAACTGTCGATGACCTGCGCCTGGACATTGACGTCACCCCCAACACCTTCCCGGTCATCGGCGGTTTTCTCGCCCGGCGTTATCGCGGTGAAACCGAGTTCAGCGTGGCGCCGCCGCGTTTTGGCTTCAACAGCTACGCCTGGGGCGGTGAGCGTCTGGAGTTCGCCCGGCTCAATCTGCCCAAAGAACTGTTGGGCAAGAAGCTCACCCTGATTGCTGGCGAACAACAGCATTTTCAGTTGCTCGATGACAACGACAACCTGCTGGTCGAGGGCGTCGCCGGCGAAGCCTTCGCCCAGGATGGCGTCGAGGGTTTGATCGAGCGCCTGCAAGCCAATCCGGGTGCCCGTTTCGAAGTGGTGCGCAATCCACGGATCGTGACCATTCAGGGTTACCAGGATGCGCTGGATATTTCCGAGCAAGGTAAAGAGTCGGGGATTATCCGCCTGGCACTGGCCAGTGCCGACGCCGCCGAGGCGGTGAAGATCCTCAACAAGATCGCCGCGCTCTACGTCGATCAGAACGTGCGCCGCACCTCGGCGGAAGCGGCGCAGAGCCTGGCGTTCCTGCAAAGCCAGTTGCCGCAGGTCAAGCGTGATCTGGCCAAGGCCAGCGATGCGCTCAACGCCTATCAGACCCACGGCAAGACCGTGAACATTTCCATGGAAACGCAATCGGTGCTCGGCCAGTCCGTGGCGCTGGAAACGCGGATTTCCGAGCTGAAAATGCAGCAGGCGGAAATGGATCGCAAGTTCACCAAACAGCATCCGGCATATCGCGCGCTGATGTCGCAGATCGGTGAATTGACCCAGCAGCAGAAGTCGCTGGAAGGCAAGGTCGGCGATCTGCCGGCCACCCAGCAGGAATTGCTCAACCTGACCCGCGACGTGGAAGTGGCTTCGCAGATCTACACGCAGTTGCTGAACAAGTCCCAGGAACTGGACATCGTCCGTGCCGGGGCGGTGGGCAACGTGCGCCTGATCGATCCGGCGGATGTTGACCTGAGCAGCCCGGTCAAACCGAAAAAAGCCCTGATCGTGCTGATCGCAACGTTCCTCGGCGCCTTTGTCGGAGTGGCCCTGGTGCTGTTGCGCAAATCGTTGAGCAAAGGTCTGGAAGGCCCGGAAGCCATCGAACAGCTCGGGCTGCCGGTGTACGCCTCGATTCCTTACAGCGCCTTGCAGCGTGACGAGGACACGAAAAAGGGCCGGGTCAAAAGCACCGCCGAGACGCCGGCCTATCTGCTGGCCCTGCGCAACCCGACCGATCTGTCCATCGAATCGATCCGCAGCCTGCGCACCTGCCTGCACTTTGCCGCGCTGGACTCGACCAACAACCGCATCATGATCTCCGGCCCCAGCCCACAGGTCGGCAAGACCTTCGTCTCGTCCAACCTCGCGGCGGTCATGGCACAAAGCGGTCAGCGCGTGCTGCTGATCGACGCCGACATGCGCAAGGGCCACCTGCACAAGACGCTGAATGTGCCGATCGCCAATGGCCTGTCGGATCTGCTGGTCAAGCGCTGCAGCATCGAGCAGGCGGTCAACACGGTGGAAATCGACAACCTGCACTTCATCAGCCGTGGCCAGGTTCCACCCAATCCCTCCGAGCTGCTGATGCATGCCAATTTCCGCGATCTGCTGGCCGAACTCAGTGAACGCTACGACGTGGTGATCATCGATACGCCGCCATTGCTCGCGGTGACCGACGCGGCGATTGTCGGGCGTGAAGCCGGCATCAGCCTGATCGTCACCCGGTTTGCGGTAAACCCGGCCAAGGAAATTGAAGCGACCATTCGCCGCTTCGCGCAGAACGGCATCGAGCTCAAGGGCGCGGTGTTCAACGGCGTCGAGAAGCGCGCTGCCAGCTATTACGGCAATGGCAGCTACGGCTATTACAACTACGAATACGCGTCGGACAAATCCTGAGATTCAGGGACGTTCCAACAGGCATGAAAGTGGGTGGGTTGTGAAGAAAATACTGCACGTGGCTGAAACGATAAAAGGTGGAGTCGCCACCGTTATCCGCACCATCTCGGCGTCGCCCGAAGGCCATGACTCGAACTACGAGCTGGTCTATCTGGTGCCGCTCGATCAGAAAAAAGAGCTGCACGGCATCGATGCACAGCAGATTCGCACGTTCGAACGCAGCGGGCGGGATGTGCGTTCGTTGCTACGTTTTGCCTGGCAACTGACCCGAGTGATGCTCAAGGAAAAACCCGATGTGGTGCATCTGCACAGTACCTTTTCCGGGGTGATCGGCCGTTGCGTGTGCGTGCTTCTCAAACCATGGCGTCGACCCAAAATCGTCTACTGCCCGCACGCCTTTTCGTTCCTGATGGAAAGCTCGCCGACCAAGCAGAAGCTCTACGCGTGGATCGAGCGGGTCCTGCAAAGAGTCACCGACGTGATCATCTGCGTCAGTCGCTACGAAATGGACAAGGCCGCGCGGTTCGGCATTCAGCGCAAGCGCATGAAGCTGATCTACAACGGCATCCACCAACGCGATGAAGCACCGAAGGCCGAGAGCCCCGCGCCGATTCATCTGCTGTTCGTCGGCCGCCTCGACTACCAGAAAGGCTTCGACGTGTTGCTCAAGGCCTTCGCCAAGGTGCAGCGCAGCGATCTGAAACTGACAGTGGTCGGCAGTGCGGTCAACGAAGACAAGGTCGAGTGCCCCGAGATGGACGCCGTCGAGTACCTGCCGTGGGTCACGCCAGCCGAAGTGCAGGCGCTGTATCAACAGGCCGACGCGTTGATCGTTCCGAGCCGCTGGGAAGGTTTTGCCATGGTGCCGCTGGAAGGCATGGCCATGGGTTTGCCGGTGATCGCCAGTAACTGCACGTCACTGCCCGAACTGGTCACCCATGAAGTGTCCGGCTACGTCTTTCCCACCGGTGATCACCAGGCGCTGGCCGATGTGCTGGCGCGAATCCAGAAGCCGCGGTTGCTCGACCTCGGCAGCGAAGGCCGGAACATCGTGCGCGAGCGCTTCAGCGCCGCGCTGATGATCCGCCAGACCTACGACGTGTATTGCGCTCCCACTTATTAAGTAGAACTCAGCTTATGAACGTAACGATTTTGCATGGCTACAGTGCGTCCAACTCCGGTGACGGCCTGCTCGTCGATCTGGCCATCGCGTTGGTGCAGCGCAACTTTGGCGAAGACACCGCGATCAATGTCGTGGCGTCCGACCCGCAGTCTTTCGCCTACCTGCCGCACCCGCGTTTCGACGCGCCGGTGATGGCGGCCAAGGGCCTGGGTCGGGTCAAGCAGGCGGTGTTCCTCAATCAGTCGTATGCCGGGCTGGCGGATCTGTTGCGCAAGACCGATCTGATCGTCGGCGTCGGTGGCGGCTACATGCGTTCGAAAAGTGCCTTCGAACACATCAAGCTGAAACTCGGCCACGCCAAGCAACTTGAAACGGCAATCCTCAGCAAGGTGCCGTCGGTGTACCTGCCGCAAAGCATCGGCCCGTTCCATGGCGAGAGCCGCAAGATCGTCGATCACTACGCCAGCGCCGACGCGGTGTTCGTGCGCGATAACCGTTCCTCGGCGATGTTCGATGCCTGCGAAAACGTCTACCGCGCGCCGGATCTGGCGGTGCAGTCACTGGCCAGCAAGATCCTTCAGCAACCGAAGTTCACCCGCTGCGCCGCATCGCCGGCCACGGTGTGCGTGGTGCTGCGCAAGCCGCCGGAGTGGAGCAAGGACAAGAAGGTCGCCTACGTCGCCAACCTGAAGCTGCTGCTGCAGCGCCTGAAGAACAAAAGCAAAGTGGTCTGCGCGGTGCAAAGTGCCGTTCGCGGCAACGATGACGGTGCGTTCTATCGCGAGCTGGGCATCAGCGAAGACCTGCTGTCGTTGAAAGCGACGATTGCCAAATATCAGCCGGACCTGGTGATCTCGGTGCGTCTGCACGGCGCCATTGAGTCGCTGCTGTCCGGTGTCCCGGCGTACCACATCAGCTATGAGCGCAAAGGCTTTGGCGCCTATCAGGACATGGGCGTGGAAGACTGGGTGATCAATGGCGGCGACATCAATGTCGAGCAGATCATCGACACCGTGTACGCGCCGAACGCCCTGTCGAATTTCGGCAAGCGCCTGACCGACACTTGCCGCGAAATCGAAGCCAAGACAGTGATGATGGACGAGATCATCAAAGGCGTCGTTCGATGATATTTCGCTTGCTGCTGCGCGGCGGAGCTTTGGGCGCGAAGTTCTTGCTGGTGTTGGCCATCACCCATTACCTGGGCTACGAAGCGCTGGGGTTTTATGGCGTGGTGGTCGCCGCGTCGCTGATCGCCTCGAAGTTCTACAGCGTCGGTTTCAGTTCCGAGATCAATCGGTTGATCAGCGTTGGCGGCAGCTCGCGGCGGGTGGTCGACAAAGTCCTGCTGCTGTATCTGGCGGTGGGGCTGCTGCTGTCGCTGGTAACGGTGGGGATTTACTCGCTGTTCCAGCAGGTCGAGGCAAGCACCGCGTTGATCCTCTGCGTGACGCTGGTGCTGCTCACCGAACACCTGTCGTTCGAGATCAACTCGTTCGTGTTTTCTGCACAGAAAGCCACGGCGGGTGCGCTGCTGTTCTTCATCAAGACCGGTCTCTGGGCGCTGCTGGCGGTGGGCGGGATGATGCTTGGCTGGGTCTCCGGCATCGCCAGTGTGCTGTGGCTGTGGGTGGCCGCCAACGTGTTGGTGATCGTCGCCGGTTACCTGATTGTGGTGAACGTGCACAAGGGCCGGGTCAGCGCGGCGTTGACGACGGCGACCGTGTGGAAGGCCGGCCTGCCGTTCTATTTCGGCACGGGGTTGATCGCACTCAGTCAGTACGCCGAGCGCTTTCTGATTGCCGACCTCGAACCCTACGCCAGCCTCGGTAAATACGTGTACGCGTGGTCGGCGGCGAACACCTTGCAGGCGTTGTCTTACGCAGTGGTGGCGGTGGTCGGTATTCCGGTGTTGGCCAAGCGGTTTCAGGCGGATCAGCAGGCGTTCACCGTCCGGCAATTGTTCGTCAACAAATGGGTGATGCGCTCGTTAGTGGTGTCGGCGGCGGTGGCGGTGCTGATCTATCTGTTCTTCAACGTGGCGCTCGATTACGTCGCCAGCAGCGTGCCGCGTCCGGACAACGCGATCCTTGGCGTGCTGATCTTTTCCTTTGCCCTTCGGGCCATCGGCGACATCGTCTGGGGTGGTCTGATCGCGTCGAAAAACAGTCGGGTGTCATTCGCCAGCGCGGCGATTTGCTTGCTGGTGTCGGTGCCGGTCAGCTACCTGCTGATCAAGCATTATTCGATTTATGGCGCGGCGTGGGGCAATGTCTTCGCGATTATCGTGCAGCTCGGGGTGATCGCCGTGTTGACTCGGGCGACCCGTGCCAAAGGGGCGCTGGCATGGGGTTGAAGTTGCCGTGCATCGAGTTTCGCGGCCGCAGACTCGATTCTTCGCTGTCGTTCCTGATTCTGTTCACCGGGTTGTTTCTGTCGGTGGCGATGCCGCTGTTGATCCCGCGTGCTCCGGGCCCGGATGCCATGACCTTGTGGTCGTCCTACGCCCGCGCCGACAACTGCAATTTCTGGAACCCGTTCTCACCGGATCGTTCCTCCTACGAGTGTTCGGCGTTCCTGCTGCGGCCCACCGGAATCAACCTGACCAACGCCTGGGCCTACGGAATGTTCTGCAATTTTTTCCTCACGGCGATTCCGGTGGTGGTGTTCCGGCGCATGCCGCTGGCGATCTTCGGCACCCTGTGCCTGTGGGGGATTGTGCGTTCGTTCTTTCTGGAAAACCTGACCAAGGAAATCATCGTTTCGGTGGCGGTGCTGAGCATTTTGCTCAGCGCATTGACGCGTAAGTACCGCGGCGGATTTTTTCTGTCGGCGGTGATCTATGGCGTGCTGATCCGGCCTTACTGGATTCTGTTTTCGCTGTCGTGGGTCGGCGTTTGCGTGATGAAAAAGTACGTGTCGCGCTTCACTTTCTTCCTGATGCTGTTCCTGTTTTACCTGGCGGTGGCCATGGCGATTCAGCTGGCGCTGGGGTTTCCGGTGTCATCGATTCGCGCCAGCAATAACGAGTTGCGCACGGCGGGGGAGGAGGGCTCGAAATCGCTGATCGTCTCGTGGCTCAGCGGCAGTGACTTCGTCTCGCAGGCGCTGGACTCGATGATCATTTTCTTCCGGTTGTCGTTCCCGGTGGAGCTGATTCTGTTGTCCGGGCCGGGCCAGGTGATCTTTGTGGCGCTGATGATCATGACCGCGCTGCTGCTGTTCAAAGTCATCACCTCCACCGATTACAAAGGCGCGCCGATCGAAACCAAACCCAAGGAACTGATCGCGATTCCGCTGGCGTTTCTGCTGGTGCAAGGCTTGTTCGAGCCGGACTTCGGTTCCTTCGCCCGGCACTTTTCCATGGTGGTGCCGGTGCTGTTTGTCGGTCTGGGCCTGATGTTGCGCGCGAACAAACCGGTGCGGGTTGAATCACGAGTTCTGAATTGAGGCAGGTGCTGTATGTCGAGCAAGAAAAAATCGCTGGAGATCGAAACCCTGCGTGGTCTGGCGTGCCTGCTGCTGGTGCTCTATCACGTCATCGGCCCGTTGGGCGGGGGGCTGAAAATCGATATCGGCTCGCCGTTCCGAGTGATCGCCGACTCGATGGTGTACGTGCGCATGCCGCTGTTCACCTTTATTTCCGGCTACATCTATTCGATCTACAAAATCCGTGGCAATGACTTTTCCGTGTTCTTCAGCGGCAAGGTGCGACGGCTGATCGTGCCGCTGTTTTGCGTCGGCGTGCCGTTCTCGGTATTGCAGGCGGTGGGGCCGGGGGTGAACAAAGACGTCGGCGTAATCGATGCGTTGCTGTCGTTCTGGGTGCCGGTCAATCACTTCTGGTTCCTGCAGGCGGTGTTCATCATTTTCATGTTCGTCGGTCTGCTGGAATGGCGCGGGATGCTGCGCTCGATGACGCGCTTGTATCTGCTGTTCGCCTTCGCCGCGGCAGTGTTTCTGTTGCCGCCGTTCAAACTCGATGCGTTCGGCATCAATGGTGCGATTTACCTGCTGCCGTTTTTTGTGGCGGGGATGATCGGCCAGGAAAATGTCGAGGCGTTGAAGCAACGGTTCAAGGTGATCGGGCCGCTAGTGTTTGTGCTGATTTCGCTGACGCTGCTGTATGTAGCGGCGATTGACCGTGAGTTGATCGTCGACCGCCGCAGCCTGATCGGCTTGACCGTGGGTTGCGTGTCCTGCATTGCTTTGCTGTCGAGTGACATGCGCTCGAAGTGGCTGACCTGGCTGGGCGGCTACTCTTACGCGATCTTCCTGTTCCATGTGCTGTTCGCGGCGACTTCGCGGTTTGTCATGGGACGGCTGGGGGTGAAAGACGAAAGCATTCTGGTGCTCAGCGGACTGCTGTCGGGTCTGTTGGGGCCGGTGCTGCTGTCGATGATTTTCAGTCGCTTCAATGTCACCTCGGTGCTGTTTTTGGGCGAGCGTGCGGCGAAGAAAAAACCGCTGGCGAGCGTTACTCCGGTGGTGCCGGCCAATAGCTGAAAAGCTTCGCGAGCAAGCCCGCTCTCACAGTTTTCGGTGCTGGACACAGATTCAGCAGATGACCGCAATCTCTGTAGGAGTGAGCCTGCTCGCGATAGCGGTTTGTCAATCAGAGTTGCACCGTCTGAACCAACGCCATCGCGAGCAGGCTCACTCCTACAATGGATTTGGGTCGTACTCCAGTCCCCGCATTCCAGACTGAAGGAAATAATGCATGTTGGCAGTAAATGACGCTCAGCCCGTCGCAGCGTCGGTGGTGGAAGTGGGCGATGCCCGCGAGCGCTTTGCGCAGTGGCGCGAAGGCAAGGCCGGGAAGGTCTTGTCGGTCTCGGTGATCGGCGACAGCTACAGCGCCGGGCAGGATTTCTACCTGAACAAACTGGTGCAGCGCGTGGCCGGCGAGGTCGGTTTTGCCGGCCCCGGTTATGTCGGCTTCAACCACGGCGCGGCGCTGGGCGGCACGCATTTCAAATACACCCGCAGCAGCGAAAAGTACTTCGGTGGTGGCTGGCAGGTGTCCGGTCTCGGTCAGGCCAGCCCCGACAGCCGCACGGTCACCGGCAAGCCCGGTGCCTGGCTGCAAATCGATGCCAGCCCGACACCGGCCATCGCCACCCAAGTCACCCAGGCGAAATTGCTCTATCTGGGCAACGGCGAAGCCAGTGAGCTGCGCTACCGCTGGACACCCTCGGAAGACTGGCAACCGTTGACGCTCAAGGGTGCGGGCGTACAGGAAGTACCGCTCGCAGGTCTCTCTTCAGCGGCAGACTGGTCATTCAAACTGGAAGTGGTGAAGGGCGCACCGACCTTGTTTGGCTTGTGGATGAGCAACGAACAGAACGGTGTGCGGGTTTCGAAACTGGCAGCTTCGGGCGCGGCCTCGGCGGATTTCTATCACCGCGACCCGCAATGGCAGGTGCAGTGGAAAGCCGCCGTGTCGAAGATCCCCGCCGACGTTTATCTGATCATGCTCGGCGGTAACGACCAAGGCTTCGGCGTCAAACCTGCGGAGTATCTGCAGAACGTTCAGGGCCTGGTAACGATGATCCGCGAGATTCAACCGGCGGCGAGCATCAACCTGATCATGCGTCAGGACACCACACGTTCCAGTGCCTATCCGATGTCGGCGTATGCGCAGGTGCTGCAGCCGTGGGCGCATGAGCAGCAGCTGGGTTTTGCCAATCTGCAATGCGCGTTCGGCCCTGACGTCAAACGCTATGCGGCGGCGATGATCGGCCCGGACAAGATTCATCCGCAGCCGGCAACGGGCGGGAAAGTGATTGCCGATTACTTCTATCGCTGGATCGTCAGTGGCATCAACGCGGACAGTTGCGACTTGTAGGAGCTGCGGCACGCTGCGATCTTTTGATCTTGCTCTTGAAAACAAAATCAAAAGATCGCAGCGTGCCGCAGCTCCTACAGGAAAGTGTTTTTATTTGAAGTTATCTATCTGGCTCAGGAGCTCAGCAGTCTTCTGCGGCATCAGTTGCGTGGCACACCGGGTCTCGACATTGATGATGATCGCCGGCTCGTTGCAGCACAGGCGTACGCGGAAGCGCCAGTCGCTGAAGATCACCTTCAGCCCATCACGATCGTCCATTTCCAGCGCCTGCTCGGCATACAGTTGTTTCAGATGGGCGAGCAGGGGATAGGGATCCGCCAGCGTCCGGCGAATGTCGCCGGACGCCGGAAACATGCCGATGCGCTCCACCAGCAAAATACTGCCCAGCCACGACTCGTTGGCGCTGGGCAATGGCTGATGGCGTGCCAGCCAACTCACCGCTCCGAGGTTGCCCACCTCCCGTTCAATCTCTGCTGCATGCTGTGCCATGTTCATGGGTTGCCTCCTGAAAAGAGAAGTGGGCGGGGGCCGTCTCAGCGGCCCTTGAGGTAGACGTTGTCGTAGCAGAAGTTGGTCGCCTGCAGGTAACCCTCGGCGTCGCCGCAGTCGAAGCGCAGGCCCTTGAACTTGTAGGCCAGCACGCAACCGTTCTGCGCCTGTTTCATCAGCGCGTCAGTGATCTGGATCTCGCCGCCCTTGCCCGGTTGGGTGTCGGCGATCAGGTCGAAGATGTCCGGGGTAAGGATGTAGCGGCCGATGATCGCCAGGTTCGACGGCGCGTCCTGCGGCGCCGGTTTTTCCACCATGTTATTGACCCGGTAGATGCCGTCGGAGATCAGCTCCCCGGCGATCACCCCGTACTTGTGGGTCTGGTCGGCCGGGACTTCCTGGATCGCGACGATCGAGCAGCGGAATTTCTTGTACAGCTGAATCATCTGCGACAGCACGCCGTCACCTTCCAGGTTCAGGCACAGGTCATCGGCCAGCACCACGGCGAAGGGTTCATCGCCGATCAGCGGGCGGCCGCTGAGAATCGCGTGACCGAGGCCCTTCATTTCCACCTGACGGGTGTAGGAGAAGGTGCAGGTGTCGATCAGCTCGCGGGTGCCGGCGAGGAATTTCTCTTTCTCGGTGCCGCGGATCTGGTGTTCGAGTTCGTAGCTGATATCGAAGTGGTCTTCCAGCGCACGCTTGCCCCGACCGGTGACGATGGCCATGTGTTGCAGGCCGGCGTCCCGTGCTTCTTCAACGGCGTATTCGATCAACGGCTTGTTGACGATCGGCAGCATTTCTTTGGGCATGGCTTTGGTTGCCGGCAAGAAACGCGTGCCGTAACCGGCAGCGGGGAACAAACATTTACGAATCATAAAAGTATCCTGGACAGTCATGGAACACAGGCAACGGATGCGCGCACTTATCAAAGCGCACAAGTTTCAATGATTATTGAACGAGTACTTTAATACCTGAGTCAGGTTGTTAATGGCAATTAGCGCAGGGGGTAAAACATGACAATGTTATGAGATGTCGGTAACAACGTTATTAGTTATTTTTAGTCGGTATCTGTTGATAGTGATGAGTGTACTTGGGGTGCTAATAAGTACCAAGCAATACAGTTTGACCTGCAAAAATATTTATTGCCAGTGGTTGAACTAATTTTGTTTGAGGCTGTTGTCGTCCTTATTTGTGTGGTGCGCCACAGATTCAATGAAAGGGACTTGACAGGCTACTAGTCACTTATCCAATGACGGACCGCGCTATGAAGATTCTGGTAACGGGTGGCGCCGGCTATATCGGCTCGCACACCACACTTGCGCTGCTTGAAACAGGTTATGAAGTTGTTGTACTGGATAATCTTTGCAACAGCAGCGATGCGGCATTGCACGCTATAGAAGGTATCTGCGGCAAAAGCGCGCTGATGATTCGCGGCGATGTCTGCGACCGGGCGTTGCTGGACCGGATTTTTCGCGAGCATGCGATCGACGCGGTGCTGCATTTTGCCGGGCTCAAGGCCGTCGGCGAGAGTGTGCGCAAGCCGCTGGATTACTACGAGAACAACGTCGGCGGCAGCATCACGCTGTGTCAGGCAATGGCCGCAGCCGGGGTGTTCCGGCTGGTGTTCAGCTCTTCGGCCACGGTGTACGGCGAGCCTGAGCAGATGCCGATCCGCGAGGATTTCCCCACCGGCATTCCGACCAATCCTTACGGTCAATCCAAGCTGATCGTCGAGAACGTGCTGCGCGACCTGAGCCAGGCCGAGCCGCGCTGGAGCATCGCCTTGCTGCGTTACTTCAACCCGATCGGCGCGCATCACAGCGGGCATATGGGCGAAGACCCCAGCGGCATCCCCAACAACCTGCTGCCTTACATCAGCCAGGTCGCGGTTGGCAGCCTGCAGGAACTGTCGATTTTCGGCGACGATTACCCGACGATCGATGGCACCGGGGTGCGCGATTACATCCACGTCGTCGACCTCGCCGATGGCCATCTCAAAGCCTTGCAATCAATTGCCGACCGCCCGGGCATTCATACCTGGAACCTCGGCACCGGCGACGGCTACAGCGTGATGCAAGTGCTGCACGCCTTCGAACAGGCCAGCGGGCGACCCGTGCCGTACCGGGTGATGCCGCGGCGCAGCGGGGATATCGCCGAGAGCTGGGCCGACGCCTCGAAAGCGCAAAAAGAACTCGGCTGGAAAGCCACGCGCAGTCTGCAGGACATGGTCACCGACACCTGGCGCTGGCAATCGAATCATCCGCGCGGTTATCTCGAATGATGTCGTTCTAATACTGAATGTTAGTTTCGGTCAGCTGTTAGATATCGTCGGGAAAATACGCTGGAAATGCCTTTTGCAAGTCCGTAGATATAAACCTGCCGTTCGACTTTTATCAGTTGGGTAAGACTGTGAAAGAACGACGGATCTTGTTCGCGCTTTTCGCGGACTTGAACGCTACCACCGCTAACTCAGGCCGGTTTTTAACAGGTCGAATGTTAGAAAGGAGTTGATATGAAAAAAGTGATGGCGATTGCCCTGTTGACGATGTTGAGCAACTGGGCGTCCGCCGCTGAAGCGCCGCTTACTGCGGTGACCAATGTATCTGGCAGTGTTGCGGCTTCTACAGCGCCTGCTGCCAGTACTGCAATGGTTGCCAGTGCAGTCGCGGCGTCCAACAGCGGCGGAAGTGCCAACGGCGGTACCACTGGCACCACCGGTACTACCGGCACCACCGGCACGCACAACTAACAGGAACATTTGTTAGTGCAGTACAGGGTCGCCCGACGCAAGTCGGGTGACTTTATTTTTAGATTCGCCCTTGAATAGCGTAGTGCCATTATGACTCGTAGTTTTTCTCTTTTGCTGTTGGCAAGTATCGCTTTGCAAGGTTGCATGTTTTCCCCCGGCCAGTACCTGAGCACCGTCGACATCACGCGCCAGGGCGCCAGTGAAAGCAGTCGGGTCGAGCTGATCCCGATCACGCCCAAGCTGATCTCGATGACCCGCGCCACGCAGAAGCGTGAGACGGTGCCGGCGGAGCTGTTGGCCACGCCTGCCGAATACCGCATCGGCAGCAACGATGTGCTGTACATCACGGTCTGGGATCACCCGGAGCTGACCGCACCATCGGGGGCACAACAGCAGATCGACGCCAACGGTCGACTGGTGCGCTCCGATGGCACGCTGTACTACCCGTTCATCAAGGAAGTGCAGGCGGCCGGCAAGACTATTCAACAACTGCGCTCGGACATCGAGTCCCGCCTGTCGGCGTTCATCGCCGAGCCGCAGGTGGATGTCGCGGTGCTGCGTTTCGCCAGTCAGAAAGTGGTGGTTTCCGGCGCCGTGGCCAAGGCTGGTCCGCAGCCGATTTCCACCAACCCGCTGAGCGTGGTCGAGGCCCTCGGCACTGCCGGCATCGACACCAATAACGCCGACCTGTCGGGCCTGCTGCTGACGCGCAATGGCCGGGTGTATCCGCTCAATCTCGACTCGCTCAACCAGCAGGATTCCGAGTTGCAGCACGTCTTCCTCAAGGGCGGCGATCAGCTGTATCTGCCGTACAACGACAACAAGCGCATCTACGTCATGGGTGAGGTCAATCAGCCGCGTGCGCTGAGCTTCAAGACCTCGACCATGAACCTGTCCGACGTGCTCGGTTCGGTCGGCGGTCTGAGTCAGACCACCTCCAACGGCAACGCGGTGTACGTGATTCGCGGGGTGGAAAACCTCGATGTCGAGCCGGCGAAGATCTATCAACTGGAAGCCCAGTCGCCGACCGCCATGGCACTCGCTTCGCACTTTGAAGTGCGTCCGCAGGATGTGGTGTACGTCGGCCCGGCCAACGTCACGCGCTGGAACCGCTTCATCAGCCAACTGGTGCCGTCGGCATCGATTGTCGGGACCGGGGCTTCCGCTGCGAAGAACTGGAGCGAATACAGTAACAACAGCAAATAAGGCCGACTGTGAAAACCTTGAAAGTTGGCGTCTGCCTGATGGCGGCCTTGATGTTGTGTGGCTGTAACCCGCTGATGACCGCCTCGGTGCGCAACCTCAAGTCGGCGGTGCTCGGCCCGGATGAGCTGGACGTGAGCGCGGCCCAGGTGGCCGAGGTCAAGTACCCGCAAGTCAAACTGACCACGCCGTCCGGCTCCGGGGTGCTGGCGCTGGTGCGCGAGCGTGAAGACCTGCAGTTCTGGGTCGCTTCCGGCAAACAGGTGTTGCTGCTGCGTGACGGCCTCGCCGTGCGCACCATCGGCCTCGGTGTGGAGGGCGACCTGGACGGCACGCGGCTGGCTGACAACGCACCGTTCAAACGCGGCCTGCATCAAGTCGCCGATGGCTTCACCAGTCAGCGCTGGATCGACCTGTACAAGGGGCAGGAAATCGGCTTGATCGTTAACAGCCGGTTCTCCCGCCGATCCACGCAAACTCTGCAGATTCTCGACAAGGAATACACCGTGCTGCGTGTCGACGAACGCATCGACGTCCCGGCCATCGGCCTGCACGCGACCAACCATTACTGGGTCGATCCGCTGGACGGTTTCATCCTGCAGAGCGAGCAGCAACTGACCACGCAAATGCGCGTGCGCATCGTGCAACTGACCCCTGATCGCAGGCATCTGCCTTGAAGCGCCGGTGGATGTTATCGGCGGGCTTGCTGTTGCTCAGCGGCATCAGTCAGGCAGCGGTCACCGTCAGCGGCGATGTCGCCAACCCAGGGCCGGTGGAGTTGCCGCCGGGCGGGCGCTTGCTCGACGTGATCAGCGTGGCCGTACCCAATGCCGAAGGTTACTGGCTGGCCGGCGTGTTGCTGCGCCAGTCGTTGCTGGAGGAGCAGGCGCGGCTCAAGGCCGGGGTGTTGTTTGATCTCGATGTGTTGCAGCGCATGGCGTCTTTGTTTGACCGCCCGAGCCGCGCGGCGCTGGCGCTGCGCCTGGCCGAGCAGGTGCGGCAGATGCCGGTCACCGGGCGCCAGGTGGCGGACCTCGATCCGGTCGCGGTGGAAGTCGGTTTCGCGCGCAACATTCGTCTCGACGATGGCGATCGGCTGATCTACCCGAAACGGGTCGACGAGGTGCAAGTGTTGGGCGCGGTTGCCGAGACCTGCCACCTGCCTTATCAGCCCTTGCTGGAGGCGCGTGAGTATCTGGAAAGCTGCACGCCGCTGGATGATGCCGAGGCCGATTACCTGTGGCTGATTCAGCCCAATGGGGCGGTGCGACGTGTGGGCATTGCGCATTGGAATCGCGAGAGCGGGCAGTTCCCCGTGGCCGGCAGCAAGATTCTGGTGCCGGTGAAAAATGATGATCTGGATCCGCCTGTTCCTGAACTGAATCAGCAGTTGGCCGAATTGATTGCCACGCAGCTGGCTGAGGTGGTTCGTTGAAGTTACGTTTTGCAGCTGTGTTGTTATTGCCGTGCGGTCTGGTGCATGCCGAGCCGCGTATTACCCAAAATGATTTCGGCGGCACCGGTCTGTTGCAGACCCCGACCGCGCGCATGGCTCCGGCCGGCGAGCTGAGCGTCAACGCCAACCGCACCGAGCCTTACAGCCGCTACAGCGTGTCGCTGCAGCCACTGGACTGGCTCGAAGGTTCGTTCCGTTACACTGCGATCACCAACCGGCCGTACGGCTCCGAGGCGCTGAGCGGCAGCCAGTCCTATAAGGACAAGGCGGTCGACGCCAAAGTCCGGCTGTGGCAGGAAAGCCACTGGGCGCCGGAAGTCGCGCTGGGCTTCCGAGACATCGGTGGTACGGGCCTGTTCTCCAGTGAGTTTTTCGTCGCTAACAAACGCTTCGACAACTTCGATTTCAGCGCCGGTATTGCCTGGGGTTATCTCGGTAATCGCGGTGATCTCGACAACCCGTTGGGCTACGTCAGTGATCGCTTCGACACTCGACCGGCTCTCGAAGGTACCGGTGACGTCAACTCGGGCTCGTACTTTCGCGGTCGGCCTTCGTTCTTCGGTGGTGTGAGCTATCAGACGCCATGGGATCGACTCAGCCTGAAGCTCGAATACGAAGGCAACGACTACAAGCACGAGCCCAAGGACAACGTGATCAAGCAAGACTCGCCGATCAACTTCGGTGCGGTATTCAAAGTGGCCGATTCGGTGGACGTCAGCGCGGCGTGGGAGCGGGGTAACACGGCGATGTTCGGCATCACCTTCCACACCAATTTCGTCAGCCGCAAGGCGCCGGCCAAGACCTACGACCCGACGCCTGAACCGCTGCCGGCGAAGATGCCGACCACACCGATGGAACAGGTCAACTGGGCCGACGTGTCGCAACGCTTGCAGCAGAATGCCGGGTACAAGGTCGAGCGCATCAGTCAGCGCGATTCCGAGCTGATCGTGTATGGCGAGCAGCAGCGCTACTTCCATTCGTCGAAGGCCGTTGGTCGCGCGAGCCGGATTCTCGACAACAGTGTGAACGACGACATCAACTGGTTCACCGTGGTCAACAAGCGCTACGACCTGCCGCTGGAAGAGACCAGCGTGCCACGCCAGACCTTCCGCGAAGTGATCAACAACGAGGAGCCGCTGGAGTCATTGCACCGCACCACCGAGATCAACCCGGCGATGCCGCACAACGAGAAAACCCTCTACAGCGAAGCGCCGCAGCACTTCAATTATGGCGTCGGCCTGGGCTTCAAACAGAACGTCGGCGGCCCGGATGGCTTGCTCTATCAGTTCAGTGCCGACGCGGACGCGGAGTACCGCTTCAACCGCAACACCTGGTGGAACGGCCTGCTCAGTGCCAACCTGGTGAACAACTTCGACAAGTTCACCTACGATGCGCCGAGCGGTCTGCCGCGGGTGCGCACCGATTTGCGTCAGTACCTGACCACCTCGGAAGTCACCATGCCGTTGTTCCAGGTCAGTCATGCCGAGCAGTTGGACAAGGACTTGTATGGCATGGTCTACGGCGGCTATCTGGAGTCGATGTTTGCCGGCGTCGGCGGTGAGGTGCTGTTCCGGCCGACCGGCGAGCGCTGGTCGGTCGGGGCGGATCTGAACTACGTGCGTCAGCGCGAGTTCGACCAGGGTTTCGGCCTGCGCGACTACTCGGTCTGGACCGGGCACATCACCGGTTACACCGATTTGCCGTACGACACACTGGCTGCGGTCAGCGTCGGTCGTTATCTGGCCGGCGACTGGGGCGGCACACTCGACATCTCCCGCGAGTTCTTCAATGGCGTGCGTTTCGGCGCCTGGGCGACAATCACTACCGCCGGCAGCGCCGAGTACGGGGAGGGTAGTTTCGACAAGGGCATCTACCTGTCGATCCCGTTCGACGAAATGATGAGCATGTCAACCATGCGCCGCGCCAACCTGGTCTGGGCTCCGCTGACCCGTGACGGCGGCGCAAGGCTCAATCGCAGCTTCCAGCTGCACTCAATGACCGATAGCCGCGAGGGCGACATGTTCTATCGCAACTTCTCGAAGATTACCGAGTAACCTCCCAAGGATCTGTGGGAGACCACAAATCCTGATCGATACCGAGATCCCCCGTGGGAGCGGGCTTGCTCGCGAAGGCGTCGGCACTTTCTACACATGTGCTGCCTGACCCACCGCTTTCGCGGGCAAGCCACTCTCCCACAGTGTTTTGTGGTGAGGCACATATCCCGATCCATACCGAGATCCCCCGTGGGAGCGGGCTTGCCCGCGAAGGCGTCGGCACATTCAACATCTGAGCTGCCAGATCCACCGCTTTCGCGGGCAAGCCACGCTCCCACTTTGGTACGGGGTGAACTGGATATCTTGATCCCCCTCCCGATCCCTGTGGGAGCGAGCCTGCTCGCGAAGACTCCAGTCCATTCAAAATCCATGTTGCCTGACCCACCGCTATCGCTTGCAGGCAAGCTCCCACAGTGATTTTGTGGTGTGCCCGATTTGAGTGAACGCCCCCGATCCCTGTGGGAGCGAGCCTGCTCGCGAAGGCGTCGGCCCATTCAACATCTCTGTCGCCTGACCCACCGCTTTCGCGGGCAAGCCACGCTCCCACTGTGTTTTGTGGCGAAGCACAAATCCCGATCCATACCAAGATCCCCTGTGGGAGCGGGCTTGCCCGCGAAGGCGTCGGCACTGTCACCCTCGCAACAGCCTGACCCACCAGCAAATCCCGCTCACAAAAAAGGGGACTTTCGTCCCCTTGCGGTATCGCCTGGCTTGTCACCAGCCCATCAATAAATATCTTTCGACAACAACGTAAACGGCGTCTTCACCAGGATCTTCAGATCCAGCCACAACGACCAGTTGTTGATGTAATGCAGGTCCATCTCCACACGCCGCTGCATCTTGTCGATGGTGTCGGTCTCGCCACGGCAGCCGCTGATTTGCGCCAGCCCGGTGATGCCCGGTTTGATTCGGTGGCGGGCCATGTACGCGAGGATTTTCCCCGAGTAGTAGTGGTTGTGCGCCACCGCGTGCGGGCGTGGGCCGACCAGGGCCATTTGCCCCTGCAGCACGTTGAACAACTGCGGCAACTCATCCAGCGACGTGCGGCGGATGAAGCGTCCAACCGCAGTAATGCGCGAGTCATTACGGCTGGCCTGAACCACTTCGCGGTCATCGTGCACGCGCATCGAGCGGAATTTCCAGACCTGAATCACCTTGCCGTTCCAGCCGTGACGATCCTGCTTGAAGAAAACCGGCCCCGGCGAATTGATCTTCACCGCCAACGCAATCAGCAGCAGCACCGGGCTCAACAGGATAATCGCCAGCAGCGCCACGCCTTTTTCCACCAGACTCTTGCTCAGCGCAGCAGTAGGGCGGCTGGTCAGCGGGCTTTCGTTGAGGCAGATCGCCGGCAGACCATCCACCACCTTCACCGAGTGGTTGAGCAGGGTCAGACTGTTCAAGTCCGGCACCCAGACCACATCGACGTTGGCGCCGAGCAAATCGACGTACATCGCTTCGATTTTCGCGGCTTCGGCCAGCGGCAGGGTGATGTACAACCGGCGGATGTCATGGTCTTTGATCAGCTTGAGCAAATCTTCCTGATCACCGACCACACGTGGCGCATCCGAATCCAGGTTCGGCTTCGCGCCATTGCTGACCAAACCCACCAGCGGCAGGTTTTCCACCTGACTGATCTTCTTCGCCAGACCCAGAGCCAGCTCGCCGGTACCGACGATCAACGTCTTCTGTGCACTGGTGCGCGAACGCTGGTAGTACTTGGAAAAGGCATGCAGCGGCGCATACATCAATGCCTGGCCGAGGAAGCCGTAGACCGCCCAGCTCAGCGTCACCTCGCGGGAGAACAGCTCGTCAGCCTTGCACACGAACGCGATGCCGGCCAGCGCCACCATAGTCATCGACCAGCCCATGAACAAACGTCCGAGACCGGTCAGGTAATTGTCCTGCTTGCGATACACGCCGCTGAACGTATACGCCGGCACCGAGGCCAGTACCGCCAGTGTCGCGCACATGCGGTAATAGAACTCGACGGTGCCCGTCTGCCGTTCAGCGAGTATGAATAACAACGCAACAATGAAAGCCTGCGCCAATGCCCATTGGCCCCAGAAGGTAAGTCCCTTGAGGCCGTTATTTCGATTGATCCGTAGAGAAAGTTCCATGAGATATCCCCAGAAATACGTCCATTCAGGTTTCGACAGTTGAAGTCCGAGTTGCTAGATAGGCTTGTTGTTGTTATTGGACGAGTGTCCTGAGGTAACAACGTCGATAGGCCGAACTGTCGTCAATCAATAGACTAAGTTATTGCTGGAGAGGGTGTCTGACGAGTTCTAACAAGATGGCACAGTGCCAACTTTTTAATAATCAAATACAAGGCTGTTAGAAAAGGTCGCAGAGCAGGGGGTGAATAAATTATGTTGTGTTTGTTACTGTAGGAGGGGTGGAGGCAGGGAGCTTGAACTTACCAGGAGAGGTGAAACCAAACAGAGTGCTCTTGTTGTTTTTGTAATCGCACTGTTTCTGTTTGTTTTGTTCGCGGATATCGGCGGTATTTACGCAACGATTTCCTGAATGAGGCAATAACCGCGGTTTCTTACGGCACGGAACAATCGCTCACCATTACTCGCGTTTTTGAACTTGTCCTGCAGGCGACTCAGGCACATTTCCAGGCCACGATACTGCTCCGGCTCGCGGCCGATGCTGAGGATCAGGTCATCTCGACTGACCACGCGTTCTTCGTGATGGAGCATTTTGCGCACCAGCGCGGTTTCAAGCCCGGTAAGACTGATTTCGACGCCTTCCTTCACCAGCGCGCCTTGATCGTTGTCCAGATGCCAGGTCTCGCTGCAGGGAGCGCCGTCTTCATTGGCTGAAGTCTGGTGGCTGGCGTCCGCGCTCATCGTCGGTACTTGGTGAAACGGATTGGCCGATTGTGCTGCGAGCCATTCCGACTCGAGGGTGGCCAGTATGCGCTGGGTATCGTGTTCAATCGTACGGGCGACGTTTTTCCGGGCGCCGCTTGGGTAAGAGAACTCCATCAGCATGGGAGCGGAAGAGGGCGAAGTAGCACCTTCAATAAACATTTGTGCCTGAGACGTGCCAAACGAATTGAAGCGCTCGCTGGACAGAATGCTCTCAAGTTCACGCTGCGACGTTGTACTGTTGGTCACGACGACAAAATATTTTCTTGGGAGGGTTGTACTAGTTTCCATGTCTCTCTCCTAAAATTTGCACCAAAATGGGCGAAAAGGTAAATCGGCAGGCGAGCAATGACTTCCTTGGAAGTAACCGACAGGCAGGGTCTGGGCCCAAAATGGCCTCGATAAGTTCCACTCGTTCTGCTGCTATGTTGTTAAGTTTATTGTTATGGTTCGGTGTAGCCGTGCTCATTCAATGGCTTGATTATTAGTAGATTTGAAGTACAACTTGAGCTGTATGGTTGCATATGACGATCCTTCGTGATTATGCAAAGAGGATGGCTGCCCGAGAGTCAGGCAGTCGATATCAGACCCCGCATCAGGCGATAGCCGTAGCCGCGGATGCTCTGAATCGCATTGGTACCATACATGTCCTTGATTTTTCCACGCAAGCGGCTGATGGATTTTTCCAGCGCCCTCGGATCGTAGAAATTGGTATTGAGCCCCATGATGCTGGCGATTTCATCATGGCTGAGAATGTGATTGCTGGTCTGCGCAAAGGCTTCCAGGATCTTCATTTCGGCAAACGAGATGTCGAGTTTCTGGCTGGCGCCGCCCAGCAGGCAGATGCGCGTCGGGTCGAGTGTCAGATTGATATCCCGCTGCCATTCTTCACTGTTGAAGAACTCACCGAGCAACTCGTCGCCCTCGTCGGAAAGGGTATTGAGTTTGATACAGAAGTCGGCCCCGGCCAGGAAGTACTTGATCTTGTTGAACGCGCCACGACCGGTAATGACTGCGCAGATGATTGGCTTCAAGTTGTCGCTGCGCAGGTTTTCGATCAGCGCAAGATTTTCTTCCAGAGCTTGCGGACTGTCGATAACGACGAAGATGGCACGATACGAACCGGAAAGTTCATCGTTATAGGAACTAGTGTACGAACCCGCCTCAAGTACCATATCAGTGCGTACGTGCTTTGCGATCAGCGCCCTGAAATGTTCGGCCACGCCACGGGTACGACCCAGAGTAAGAACACCGGGTACGTCGTTTGTCGGGCGCGGACTTCTAGTCGCCAAGTTCCCTGAGAGCATCATGCTTTGACTCGAATTAGGTGCTGACATCGGGATGTTAAAGCACCGGTTCTCATCTGTGACTGACAATTGGTAACATTCACGCGATTTTTAGACGTGGCTCCCGAGTTTTCTAACAATAATTAAGCATTTCAAGCTTTTAGTTGATTTTCTCGGGGTTGTGAACTAGTCGTTACATGATGGCGATGTGGAATTGTGCCACTATTTTGAATCTATGGCCACGGCTTTATTCATGTCCAATTGCCACTGTCGACGATCCTGAGACAATGTGAGCTGGATCACAATTTATTGGCCAATCGAACTTTTTTCTACTATAGCCCTAAATATTTTTCGTGTAGTTCGTAGGCGGACGTTTATTAACATGGCTTGAGTGTGTCTTTTGATAAGACATATTCTCCGTCGCCTGATCAGGCAATGGGTGTCGCTTTATACCGATTGTTTAACTTCAGATACTCAATTCCTGAATACAGTTGACCGGTCGCTCATCACGAGCGCTCTGACGGAGGATTAATGGATTTCTGGACCTTTATCCAGGTGTTGATTTTGGGCGCGGTAGAAGGCCTGACCGAGTTTTTGCCGATCTCCAGTACCGGCCACCAGATCATCGTCGCCGACCTGCTGGAGTTCGGCGGCGAACGCGCAATGGCGTTCAACATCATTATTCAACTGGGGGCGATCCTGGCTGTGGTCTGGGAGTTTCGCCCGAAGATCTTCGACATCGTCAAAGGCCTGCCCACCCAACGCAATGCGCAACGTTTCACCCTCAACCTGCTGATCGCCTTCCTGCCGGCGGTGATCCTCGGCGTGCTGTTCGCTGACAAAATCCATCAATACCTGTTTAACCCGATCACCGTAGCCATGGCCTTGGTAGTGGGCGGTATTGTCATGTTGTGGGCCGAACAGCGCAGCCACGTGGTGAGCGTCGATCACGTCGACGACATGCGCTGGTCAGACGCGTTGAAAATCGGTTTCGTGCAATGTCTGGCAATGATTCCCGGCACGTCGCGCTCCGGCTCGACCATCATCGGCGGTTTATTGTTCGGCTTGTCCCGGAAAGCCGCCACAGAGTTCTCGTTTTTCCTCGCCATGCCGACCATGGTCGGCGCTGCGGTGTACTCCGGCTACAAATACCGCGACCTGTTCCAGGCCGGCGACCTGCCAGTGTTCGCACTCGGTTTTGTCATCGCCTTCATCTTCGCCATGATCGCCGTGCGCGGTCTGCTCAAATTCATCGCCAACCACAGTTATGCGGCGTTCGCCTGGTATCGGATCGCGTTTGGCTTGTTGATTCTGGCGACGTGGGTGTTTGGCTGGGTGAACTGGACGGAAGCGGCGGCGGGGTGATGCGCACGCCAGGCGGATCAACCCGCCTGGCGCGTTTTACGGAAGGAGGGCATCAACGCCCTTGCAGCAACTCGCCAGCCTGATCCAGCAACGCCAGCGGATCCTTGGCCTTGTGAATATCCACCGACAACAACTGACGGAATTTACGCGCCCCCGGGAACCCGGTGCCCAGCCCCAGCACATGCCGGGTGATGTGGTGCATCGCACCGCCCGCCTGCAAATGCTCGGCAATATAAGGCCGCAACTGCGCCAGCGCCTCGGCCCGGCTGATCACCGGCGCGCTGCTGCCGAACAACTGCTGATCGACCTCCGCCAGCAAATACGGATTGTGATAAGCCTCACGCCCAAGCATCACACCGTCAAAGGTCTGCAAATGCTCATGGCAGGCCTCCATCGTCTTGATCCCGCCGTTCAGCACAATCTCCAGCTCCGGAAAATCCGCCTTCAACTGCGCCGCCACGTCATAGCGCAACGGCGGAATGTCGCGATTCTCCTTCGGCGACAACCCCTCCAGAATCGCAATCCGCGCATGCACGGTAAAACTGGTACACCCGGCGTCCCGCACCGTCCCGACGAAATCACACAACTCGGCGTAACTGTCCCGCCCATTGATCCCGATCCGATGCTTCACCGTCACCGGAATCGACACCGCATCGCGCATCGCCTTCACACAATCCGCCACCAACTGCGGATGCCCCATCAGGCACGCACCGATCATATTGTTTTGCACGCGATCACTCGGGCAGCCAACATTAAGGTTCACCTCGTCGTAACCATGCTCCTGCGCCATGCGCGCGCAGGCGGCCAGATCGAGCGGGACGCTGCCACCCAACTGCAATGCCAGCGGGTGCTCGGCTTCGTTGTGACGGAGGAAGCGCTCGTGATCGCCGTTGAGGAGGGCGCCGGTGGTGACCATTTCGGTGTAGAGCAGAGCGTTCTTCGACAGGAGGCGTAGGAAGTATCTGCAATGCCTATCAGTCCAATCCATCATCGGGGCCACACTGAAGCGGCGAGACGGCTCGGAACGGGCATGACTAGTGTTTACGGGCGCTTCAGGTTTTTCGAATTTCATTGATACTGATCTTTTATACAGCGGTTTTTACCCATTTTTCCTTGTTTTCTGAAGTCGGTTGCTACAATGTAGCAACCGAATTCGGCAATGTAGCAACTGGAAATGGGCACGATCACATCACGCAAGCGCAAGGACAACTCGACGGCCTACACGGCGCAGATACGGATCAATCGGGACGGGCGCACAGTTTATCAGGAAAGCCAAACCTTCGACCGAAAGCAGGTCGCCCAGGCTTGGATCAAACGGCGTGAGACTGAGCTGGCTGAGCCTGGTGCGATTGAGCGCGCAAATCGTAAGGGTGTGACGATCAGAAAGATGATCGAGCAGTACCTGGACGAGTACGAGAAAATCCGGCCGCTGGGCAAGACCAAGAACGCGACGTTGAAGGCGATCAAGGATACTTGGCTGGGCGACCTCGATGACTCGGCCCTGACCAGTCAAAAGCTAGTGGAATTCGCACAGTGGCGGATGAGTAAAGAGGGTGGCGGTGTTCAGGCGCAGACAGTCGGTAATGATCTCTCGCACCTGGGCGCGGTTCTGTCCGTGGCGCGACCGGCGTGGGGCTACGAGGTAGATCCGCTGGCGATGCCTGACGCACGCAAGGTGTTGCGAAAGCTCGGTATGGTGAGCAAGAGCAAGGAGCGTAACCGTCGGCCGACGCTCGACGAGTTGGACAGGTTGATGAAGCACTTTTTCGAAATGCAGGTTCGTCGACCTGAGTCGATCAACATGCCGAAGATGATTGCATTTGCTCTCTTCTCGACGCGCCGGCAGGAGGAGATTACTCGGATTCGCTGGGATGATCTCGACGAGTCCCGCCAGGCCGTCCTGGTGCGTGATATGAAGAACCCCGGACAGAAGATCGGCAACGACGTGTGGTGCCATCTGCCCGATGAGGCCTGGGCGATCCTGCAGAGCATGCCAAGGAGAGAGCGGGAGATATTTCCGTACAACTCCAGATCGGTGTCCGCGTCGTTCACGCGGGCGTGTCCGCTGTTGGGTATTGAGGATCTGCACTTCCATGATCTAAGGCATGAAGGCGTGAGTCGCCTGTTCGAGATGGACTGGGACATTCCCAGGGTATCGAGTGTATCGGGGCACAGAGACTGGAATTCTTTGCGTCGATACACGCATCTCCGTGGGAGAGGAGATGCATATTTTGGTTGGTGTTGGATAGACAGACTCAAAGGCATTCCGTAGATTGGGTGGTGGCAAAATGAAGGCGCGGTCTTTGCTTTTCATTCGTGAGGAATTGTTGCCCTGTTTAATACGTAGGATGAAGAAGGAATTTCGATTTGAATATAAAAAGAACGAAGAATAATAGTTATCGTGTGGTTCAAACCGAAATTCTGACAAGAGGGCATCCAAGTTACTACCTTAATCGAGGGAGAGTTTTAGTTTCTACTTCCGATTATTCTAATTTAGCTGCATGGGTAATGAGTGCTAGGAAGCGCGGCCAACTCGTACTTCAAAAATACATTCAGAGCTTGTTTCCAAAAAAAATCGAGCTGCTAAAAAGTACTCCGGTATTCAGTAAAGTAGGCGCTGTTAAAGAAGTGTTTTGGTCTGCAGCATTAGTCTTGGCAAACTCTAACCGCATTGTTAGATTTGTCAGTCTTTCAGGTGATTTTGAAAAATATTTTTTAGAGAGTAACTATGAAAAATGTATGGATGTGCTTGGGGTTATAGAGGCTGAGTTCGGGGTTTCGCAGTGGTTAATTGAGAATAAAATTGCAGTTCTTCAAAAAGCTGAAGGGATTGAGTCGCAAAAGAAGTATGTCCAGGAGATAAAGACTAAGGGCACGTCAAATATTCCTTGGTTAGCGTATACAATCAGCCGACGCAATGAAGAAACTACTACATATTTTAGATTTGTTTCTCAGACCATTGATTTTTTAAGCGAGTTAGAAGATTCTGCGCTTAAGTCATCGCTTTTATTCAGGGCTTTAAGTATATTTCCACCTGAAATTGAAAGTATAGGTGATATTTTACATTACGAATCAAACTCTCCTCTGATAGATATTTTTACGGCTTTCATGTTTGTAGCTCAGGTAGTAGTTGCCGGCGATATTGCAGAATTGAAAGAGAGTGTTCTTCAGTGTCTTGAGGTTTTGGCTCCAAAAATCAATGACCCAAGAATTGATCGATTATTATTTATTGCCGGGCTGTCTTCGGATCCTCGTCAGCGTCAGTATACGATGTCTGAAGTTGGGAGTTCGCTTGAGCCAGCATCAGTACCTTCAATTTATTCAGATTGGCCAATCCTCTGGCGTGATGAAGCAATATCCTTCTGAAAGCTCCCATCGACATTTATCGCCTTTCCAGTCCTCAAGCTTTCTATTGCTTCGGATCTTCTGCATATATATAGAGAGGGTAGTCTTGCAGATGAAGACATTGGTAGAAAATTAAAGGACTGTTTAAATTATCGTTGGATGTCGTTCAGTAATATTTTGGAAGAACAATTGTGGCGGGAGTTCTCATCCGACGGTATTGCGGATAGTCGTCCAGCTTTAATCCGCTTTGTGAATACAAAATATCTGGATCCGGAACTTTTAAGGTACTTACCAGATGGTTCCAGAGATACTTACCATCAAAGACTTATCGAGGAAGGAGGAGATTCATTCGTTTTGCGTGCGAATGTCTCTTTAGCTAATAAGGATTTTTCAACTTTTCAAAAAGCAGAAGGTGATGATGGCGAGTCCATCATGTTGCTGCAGGCTGAGCTGGCTTTCTCTAAGGAGGCCTACGATGATGTCATGGAAATCTGTTCACCGCTTCTGCAATCCCGAAATGTACGCATGCGACGTGTTGCTGCACGCCTAATAGCGCATGCTTTAGGATTAAATGCCAAATTGGGGCCTTTGGTTGATTTTGTATCAAGCTCCTGTGTTCAGGATGGCGGCATTGTGAATATGATGCCAATCCAAAGTTGTGCAGAGAGGCTGGATAAAAAAGCTCGCAAAGAGTTGGCTGGTAAACTCTCTACTCCAATCGTTTTGTCTCTTTACTCGAAAAACTTTGATGATAGTTACGATAAGGAGCTTTCGTACGCCTACGAAGATTTTCTAATACGAAAAGGTCTTTCGAAGCCATCTGAATTGCACGGTCTTGCTACTGATCTAGATAAAGATGAATTGGTCTACTATCTGAAGTACATTTGCATTCCGGATATTATGAAGGTGTCCACAGCTTTCAATGGGACTGCAGAGCTACAAAATGAGAGGCTAGCTGTCTGCTATCTGCTACTTAAGTACGATGAATGTAATGCTAAAGATTATGAGTTTGAAATCCGTGAAATTACAAGGGCTCAAGCCATAAGAAAGGGAGTTCGACATGTAGAGCAAAGTAAGATGTCAATAGATGTAGCCGCATTAAGAAAGTGGGCTGATAAAAAATTGAAGGAAAGTTTTCTTCGTTATCAAGCTCTTATAAAAGCAGGTTTCAATCCAGCGGCTGGATTCAAGGAGGCATTACTTGATTCATTATCCGCTGGCCGTCCTATGCCCAGGGAGTTCTTCGAGGTCCCCACAGATGAGGCGAGCTCTTTGCTCAAAGATATCGTGTACTCAATTATTCAGGAGTGTACGATCAACCCAATGCATGGTTTGGATTGTTATCTGAGCATGCGGATACGTCATGGTGCATTATCAGGACAACTTCGCGGGCCTTTAGAATCAGAGAGAATTATTACTCAGAAGAAAAGTGATCAGGAAAGCTACGCCTCCAATGAATTTTGGAAGGAAAAGCTTTCAACTCTCCCTCAGGCTATTAGAGAAAATGTCGACATAAATCTATGCATGTTCTCTGCTAGTTACGATAATATTATCGAAGAAGTCACGAATCAGCAGATTCAGATTTACACGAAAGAAAAGCCTGATGGGCTATTTAATGTTACCTTTACTTATGCTGATATTCGATTTGTAGCAACGTTCATCGATGGCGAATCAACTTTCGATGTGTTTTTTGATCAGTGCATAGATTTGTTTTGGAGAAGTGTCGGTGCTTGCCTGCAAAGAGTGCATCACTATATTGATGGAGTATTGAAGCCTTCATTGAATATTGCATTCAATAAGCTTCAAGAGAATGTTACGGCTGTTTCGGCAGGGCATTCTACCGCTGAGTTAGATAGATCGATTAGGACTGCTCAAACTAATGCGCAGCAAGCGCTAGAGCAAATAAAGGATTGGTTTAAGCTCCCGACGCCAAGAGTTGAGCCCCCATTTGAAATGCAAGAGCTGATTGATATAGGCTTGCAGTGTGTTCAGCGTATACATCGGGACTTTAATCCGATCATTAAGACTGAAATATCGTCATTGCCACCGCTTGCCGACGCTCTTACTACTTTCTCAGATATTTTCTTTATTATCTTTGATAATATTAGAAAGTATTCAGCCGTTGGTAACTCTCCAAATATATCCATAAAAATAATAAAGGAGTTTGGTGGTGTAATAAAATTGGTGGTGGAGAATGAGGTCGATTTTTCTGTTGGGTCAGGATGTGATGTGGGGCGTGTTGAGTCAATCAAAAAAATTATTGAAAATGGTAGTTATCAAAATTCAGTTAAGTCTGAAGGTGGGACTGGTTTGATTAAGCTTAAGAAGATAATTGGACCAGGTCGCTATATGGATTTTGGATACTCTGATGAGTCTAAGTTTTTTGTAGAATTTACCTTGACGCTAAGAGAGATAACTTTATGAAAATCCTAATCGTTGAGGATGACGAGAATAAAAGAGTACAGCTCTCTGACTATCTTAAGCTAATTATAGCAGATGAGGTCGTATTGCTTGAGCGTTCGCTGCAGAGTGGCGTCCGGCGTATTAAAAATGAATTGTTCGACTTGGTTATATTAGATATGACTCTGCCTATGTATGATGTGAGTCCTGATGAGCCTAGCGATGATACTCACATATTTGGTGGAAGAGAATTTCTCAGTCAAATGGATAGATTTGACATAAATATTCCTGTGATAGTATTTACGCAATTTGAGGTCTTTGGTAAGCCTCCTAATGAAATGAGGCTTGAAGATCTTGATCGAGAATTGTCTGAAGAGTATATAAACTATCAAGGTGCTGTGTATTATCATGCGTCATTGAATAGTTGGAAAGATGAGTTGAGGGATAAGTTGATTTTCAATGGATTTGTTTGCGCAGAGTAAACCTATGATTAAAGTTTTGGTTGTGGAAGATGGTCAGGATAAGCTAAGGCGCGTATTGTCCGAACTCACCGCAGTTGAAGGGTGTCTTCTTGACGATATTGATATCGCCAGGGACGCACGTAGTGCTAAGCAGTATCTGTTGGAAAATAATTATGATTTAATGATACTTGATATTTCCCTGCCTGCTACCTCTGACAAAGACCCAGTTCCAGATGGAGGTTTAGTTTTACTGGACGAAATAATTGAGAGGGATATCTATATAAGCCCTCGTGAAGTTATTGGTCTAACAGCCTATCCTGATATTGAGGCCCAAGCCTCAAAAAAGTTTGAGGGTGAGCTTTGGCGAGTTTTGCATTATGATATCTCCTCCAGCGATTGGGGTGAGCAAATTCAGAGAAAGTTACGTCATATTCTAGCAACAAAAAAGTTAGGGAAGGCTGTGGGTTCGTATGAGACGGACGTATGTGTAATCACTGCTCTTCAAAAGCCTGAGCTTTCTGCGGTTCTTAATATACCTTGGGATTGGCGTGATCTTCCTGTCGATAATGACGCTACCCAGTATCACCAATGCCAAGTAAAGTCTCATGAGAAATCCTTAAGCGTTGTTGCCGCCGCAGCTTCGCGAATGGGAATGCCTGCTGCTGCTGTACTTGCTATGAAAATGATCACGACATTCCGTCCTCGCTATCTTGTGATGTTGGGAATTACCGCTGGAATAAGTGGTCAAGTTGAAATGGGAGATGTAATCGTTGCCGATCCTAGCTGGGACTATGGTAACGGAAAACGCACATTATCTGATAGTGAGCCGGTATTTTATGCGGCTCCTCATCAGATAAATTTGGAAGGTTTTTTAAAGGCGAAGTTATTGCGCTTAAGTCAGGATTCTGGGGCTCTTGCATCTATCCGCGCTAAATGGCCAACTAAATGTCCGCCGCTCCTTAATTTGCATTTGGGGCCACTAGCATCTGGAGCAGCAGTGCTGGAAGATCCGAATATCACTGCCGGTATCAGAGAACAACACAGAAAAGTATTAGGTGTTGAAATGGAAGCTTACGCCGTCTTTGCTGCTGCTCAGGAGGCGTCTTTGCCAAAACCGTCAGTCTTTGTTATGAAATCGGTTTGTGATTTTGCGGATATTGATAAAGATGATAGTATGCAAGATTATGCAGCATATACCAGTGCAGCTGCCTTTAGGTTGTTTCTTGGAAAGTTTATATAAATAATGGGGGGAGCCCCCCCCCAAATTTTATGAATGCTTCGCTGAAAGTTTTTTGAGTTCAGTGATTGCTTTATCTCTTTGATTGTCTATATATGTTGCCAAGTCTTGGATGTAAATTCCCAAGGCTGCTTTTTGACTGTTTGGCCCCAACCTCAAAACGGGGATGTCGATTTCGCCGGATAGCTGTTTCTGCTTGAATTTTTCTACTGTGAGGTTCATGTAGTCTTTGCAGACTTTACTTATGGGAATAACAGATTGACCTCCGTATTGAGCCATCAAAAAGAATAGTGTGTTTAACTTCAGTTCCTCTTCGATAAATCCAATTGTCCTTGAATTAATTTTCTTGTTTGTCATTGATGGTTTTCCTTGCTAAATTTTTCTCTAGATTTACGATAACGACTTATATGGCTTCTACGCGTTTTTAATGCGTGTAAAGATGGCTGACTAACTTATGCCACGCGCCTTGTAGCCTGGGCGTCTAGGAACTCAGCCAGGTCGTGTAGGTACACCACTCGCTGGGCGCGAGCTGAGCTATGCAGACGTTTCACGACCAGCGCGATACGACCTGCCTTGATCTCGGCCAGTAGGTAGCGGTCGGTGCGAATGTGCGCGAAGTACTGTTCCCGAACTGCCGCCAGGGTCGGGCAAGGACTAGCGAACTGACGTCGCAATTGTTCAAGTGTATTGCTCACGCTGCGTTCTCCCCGCACCCCTTCGATGGGGGCTGCAACTTGAGGCGAATCAGCTCGGCTAGGCCTTCTTTACTTTTGCCCATGGCAGCCGCGCAGATGTTGCCCTTGGCGTCAGCCACCACGGCGCCGAATGGGAACTCAGGCGAGTTGGTCGGCGTAACGTAGGCGACTTGCCCGTCAAGGATCACGTTGTTGACGCAGCGAAATACCTCGGCCAGCTCGGTGCTTAGTACGGGCATGCTTTCCAGTAATTGAATGGCTTCCGTCGAGGCGCCAACGAGCGTTGCGCGACTGACTACCCCCGGGCAGTTCAAGTAGATCGGGATCAGCTTCAGGGCGCCTAGGGCTTGCGTGTAGGCATTGAGGTTGTTGGTTTTCATGCAGCGGCGTCCTTTTTAGTGATGGCGATTCCCAGCTTCTTGGCCAGCCATTCAACCCCTTCTTCCTTCACCATCACCACGGAGTAATGACGGCGCTTGTTGAGGGATGGGATCAGGGTGCTGCGCGGATCCGAATACAGATAGCCGCGATCACGGTGCTGGCTGGCTAGATCGCCACTACTGTTGAGAATGCCCAGCTCGCGCAACCTGGTGCGGAAGGCGCGGGGCTTGAGTCCGAGCAATGCGGCTGTTTCGTCCAGGGTGCGGTTCGTCATTGCGCGATCCTCAGACGACTGCTGCGCGTGTGTGCAGCGTGTCCACAATCTCGTTGAGATTGATTTGAAGGGCTTCAATGGTCCCGTCATTCGGTAGGAACCAGTCGCCCTCGGTACCCCGGATGCCGCCTTCGCTACGATGCGGCGCCACGGCTTCTGCTGCGGTGCGCTGGATATGGATCACAATTCCGCCGCGCTGGCGGATGAATGACGCTTCATTC
Organism: Pseudomonas sp. GW823-FHT01D03; assembly: GCF_058798255.1. Lineage (NCBI taxonomy): Bacteria > Pseudomonadati > Pseudomonadota > Gammaproteobacteria > Pseudomonadales > Pseudomonadaceae > Pseudomonas > Pseudomonas sp. GW823-FHT01D03. The sequence continues at coordinate 4,075,030 of NZ_JBXAKK010000001.1, read as the reverse complement.
TCGAATCGCAGGTCGCTGACTACGAAGCCGCTAGCGGTATCGTGGGTACGAGCCATTAGGTCAAGATTTTGCGAAGCCAGTAGCAGCCATAACTCGGGGTGCACTTTGTCACGGCCCCACTCGGTGCCGAGGGTCTGCATCAGGTAGCGTGGAGAGCGACCCAGCCACGATAGAACTCGTTCCTTTTGCTCTCCTTCGAAGTCGCACGGACTCAAGTTGAGGATATGCATCAGGCCGTCACGCAGCGGGTCGGCGAATGCGTAGGACTGGAATCCATGATGGTTGACCAGATGCTGCGCGGCTGTGTCTTTGCCAGAACGAGCAACGCCAGCGAGGCCGATTAATAGAGGCTTCATGCTGCATCACCCCCGAATGGTTCGGGTTTGTGAGCGACGACATTTGCTTTCGAAGGTGCCAAGCGAGTGCCAGGCGGGGTGACAATTACCAGTAGGCCGGTGTGCTTTTGAATTGCTTCAACGGCTGCTGGGTTAGTGCAAGCTGCTGGGTGTAGGTACACCGGGCAGCGAGTGTTGCTGTGCTGTGTGGTTTGCATGCTCGTACTCTTTGGTGAGAGATTTACGATGCAAACGATACAAATACGTATTGATTCAGTCAATACATATTTGAATTGATTTTTTGCTTGTGCCAAAAAACCCGCATCTCTGCGGGTCTTTTTTGGGCAACGTATTAGAAAATTTCGAGCTTCGAGAATACTACGCCGCAAATTATGGCGTCGGTCCCTAACTCAATTATTGGCTCCGGCCATGCTGGATTCAGCGCTTTTAGAAATCGGCGGCTGCCCTCCATTACTAACTGCTTGAAAGTTGCTTCTTGGCTATCCATGAGTTTTGCAATCACGAGAGAACCATTTTCCGCGTCTTTCGCGGGATCAACAAAAATGATGTCTCCGTCTCGGAAGGACCTCCGTTCATATTGATTGAACATGGATAGTCCGCGTACTCGAAGGGCATAGCTTTGGCTGCTGTGGGAAGCGGCGCATGGCAGCCATATTTCTGCATCATCAAGGGTCCTAACGTCCGCAATCTCACACCAAGCTCCGGCCTGAACCCATGAAATTAGAGGGACATAGCCTTTAATTGCTGGCCCAGTTTCGACGTTGGATTCATTCGCAGATGTAGCGCCCTGATCAATCATCGGGTCTTTGTGTTCGCCTCCCTTCCAGAGCCAGTTGCTACTGACCTTCAAGGCTCTGCTGATCTTTTCGATATTTTCATGGCGTGGGCTGGCTACCGCATTCGTCACAATTCTATGAATCGTCGGTTGCGGAACGCCGGAGCGTCGGCCGAGTTCGCCCTCTGACAGCCCCAATTCCTGCATGCGTTGGGCGATGCGGTCTCCGATCACTTTTTCTCTGCCTTGATTCAAAAACGTATCGGCGAGTGTATTGAATCATTCAATACGTTTGTGTATTGTGGCGGCCAATGCGAAAGCGCATCGGTGAACGATATGACTATCCAAGAAATGCTTGCAGAGCTGCTGCGGTCTGGTTTGTCCCAGAGAGTTATTGCAGATCGCGTAGGAACAACACAGCCGACTATCAATCGCGCCGCGAAAGGTGCAGATGTTCGGTACGTAACGGGTAAGGCAATTGAATGCCTATACACCCAAGAGAAAGAAGCGGCCGATCTTAAGTCGGCAGCTTAAAAGGTGCTGAGCTGGGGCCTCTCACCAAAGAATCCCCCAGCCCAGCTACGACGATACACAGCACATGCACATCGGTCGTGGTCATAGGATAGGGTTTACCCTGGGCTATGGCTACACCGTAAATAGGGGATTTACGGTTATGAGTCGCACAGATCTTTTGCCGGATGCTGGTCCGGTCCTGCCACTACGCCAAGCGATCTATCGCGCTGGTCGTGACTACAAGGGCGGAATTACCGCCCTTGCCTTTGAAATGGTGTTGGACAACGACACCCTCCAGAAGAAACTCAAGCTCGATGAAGAACGCCGCTGGCTGAATCCAGATGAGCTTGAGGAAGTGATCAGGCTGACCGCTGATCCACGCCTGCTGGACGCATTGATGCGACCAGCAGGTGCGGTTTGGTACCGGCCCGTGCCCGTACCGGCAACCCGTGACGCCTTGAGAGCGGTCGGTAAGCTACTCGGGGAAACCGGTGAATTCGTGGCCAAGATGCATGATGGCGCGGCGGACAACATCTGGGAGCTTCATGAAGTCGTGGATCTCGAAAAGTACGGAATGGATGTGATTCGCGAAGTCCTCGGCATCATGGCGGGTGCTCGTCAGGCGATGGAGGATCGCATCAATGGCTGATGATATCGATCGCGCAAACGAGCAGGCGCAATACCTGCTTGATGTTGCTATTCATCGTAATCGCCGCGTGCCATCGAGCCGCGTCAGCGCGCAGTTCTGTGACGACTGCGACGAACCAATCCCGTTGCTACGACAGCAGAAGGTTGAAGGTTGCGAGACCTGCGTTTCTTGTCAGGAGCTGCGGGAGGCCCGGCGATGATTGAATCGGGCAAAGGAACAGCCATCGCTACATGGGCAAAGCGTTACATCAGTACTTTTGACTTGGCACTAGTATCGATTGATCCGGGTGAAAAGGCTCCAAAAGGCCTAGGGTGGAATAAGCCCGGAGGCTATATCACCGACGCCGACGCGGCCGAGGTGTTCTGGCAACGAAACCCAAATCACAACCTTGGCGTCGTGCTGGGGCCGAGCCGCGTTTGTTCATTGGATGTTGATGACGTTCAATGGACGCGACATGTTCTGTATGAACTGTTGGGCCTGAACCTTGATGCGATGGCAGTGGTGTTCCCGACTATCGTCGGGAATCCGCTGCGATTCCGGGTGGTGTTCAAGGTCCCGGAGGGCATCGAACTCACGCGTCACTCGCTTTCATGGCCGAATGAAAAAGACCCGGATGGTTCGATTTTCAAAGGGTTGATGGACAAGGCCAAGGCTGCGAAAGAGCAGGGCAATCTTGCCGCAGAAGCTGCTGCACGAATCGAAGCCGAGCCGTTCAAACGCTTCACGGTCTTTGAGCTACGTGCGGGACTGGTGCAAGACGTATTCCCACCATCAATTCATCCCGGTACCGGCAAACCTTACATCTGGAAAACCGCTCCAAGTGCTACTGACGGGCTGCCCACGCTGACCAACGAGCTGCTTACAATTTGGCAAAATTGGGAGTTTTTTAAGCGAGATGCTGAAGCTGCGTGTCCATGGGCGGTTGCGCCACCGAAGCCACCGGTCAAAGCCCAAACGCGTCCTGCACCCGGCGGCGGCAAACGGCCCTCGGTAATTGATGAATTCAACCGTTGTCACGATGTTGCGGAGCTTCTTCGCGCCCACGGGTACATCAAGCGAGGCAATAAGTGGCTGTACCCTCAAAGCAGCACCGGTCTGCCAGGGGTGACGATCAGTGAGGGCAAGGTTTATTCGCACCACGGTGCTGACCCTCTCGCGAACGGACATCAGAATGACGCCTTTGAAGTCTTCTGCTTACTCGAGCACGGCGGCGACCAGTCGAAGGCTGTGAAGGATGCTGCGCGAATGTTGGGCATGCAACACGCCGCCCGTCCAGATCCTAATGATCTTCCCCCCACCCCATCCGTTGAATTGAATGGGCCGACCTCCGACGAAACACGCCCGTCCAGCGAGGCCGCTCCTGCTCCTGACGGGGGGGCGGGGGAGGTCATAACGTTGGACCACATTCTGCGTCGTTTTGCGCTGGTAGAGGGCACCACGCACGTGTGGGATTGCGACCAATCGAAGGTAATGAAGAAGTCCGCCTTCGAAGCTCGTGTGGGCAAGCCACTGGCCAAAGCCTGGTTGGACGACACCGGAAAGAGGCTGATTTCTGACGACCATGTACACGAGATCGAGCAGGCGCGTCGCATGGCTGGGAAGAAAGGCGGTGCATTCGGGATGTCTCCGACCGATCGTTACGTTTACATCGATGGCACCAAAGACGTTTGGGATCGGGAAAAGAAGCGGCGCATAGCCGAGGGCGCGGTGAAGATGGCGCTTGGTGACACTTACACGTTGTGGCTGAACAGCAGCGAGCGCCGGACCGTCGATGTTGAGCACATCGTGTTTGATCCGACCATGACCAAGGATCCTGCGGTTTACATCAATACCTTTGACGGGTTGCCGCTTGAGCCAGTCAGGGATGACGCAGCATGTGCCAACCTGCGTTGGCTGATCTCATTTCTTTGTAATCATGATGAAGCCGCGACCGATTGGTTAACTCGCTGGCTGGCGTATCCGCTGCAGCACTTGGGCGCCAAGATGGACACCGCTGTATTAATGCATTCGATCATGGAAGGTTCAGGCAAGAGCCTTTTGTTCGCTGACGCACTCGGCATGCTTTACGGCCAATACGCGGCGACTGTTGGTCAGACGCAGTTGGAAAGCAGTTTCAACGCGTGGCAAAGCCGCAAATTGTGGTCCGTCTTTGAAGAGGTGGTCAGTCGCGATCAACGTTACAACCAGGTGGGCAAGATCAAGCACTTGATCACTGGTAAAACGGTGCGGATGGAGTCGAAGTTCATTAATGGCTGGGAAGAAGCCAACCATATGAATGCGGTATTTCTCAGCAACGAGATTCTTCCGTGGCCAATCAGCGACAGTGATCGACGAATGCTGGTCATGTGGCCTATGGAGACCCTACCAGTCGCTCGGCAAAAGGCGATTGGTCGTGAACTGGAGCATGGTGGGGTGGCGGCGCTCTACGGTTGGTTACTGTCGGTCGATCTAGGGGACTTCAACCAGCGCACGCGGCCGCCATCGACCGAGGCGCGTGAGCGTTTGGTGGCCTTGAGTCGGGCCGGCTGGCAAACATTCTTGCATTTGTGGAAGTACAGCGAGCTGGGCCATGGGCTATGGGGGCCTTGTCTATCGACCGACCTCTATTCGTTGTTTCTCGAATGGTGTCAGCGCAACAAAGAGCATGTGATGAGTCAGACGAAGTTCTCTTTGTTCATCAGTTCCGAGGTGGATAAATCGCGAGCAATACCTTGGACTGACGGCAATAACCGTCGTTTCGGCGCGTTTTTCTTTCCCGCGGACCTGGATGCTTCCCCGCCCCCATCACTCAAGGCGGCCGAGCTGGGCAAGCAGGTGGAAAACTGGCGGGCCAAGGCCAGGCTGGCGGGCTGGCACGTGGACAGCTGGGATCACATCAAGGCGCTTGCAGCATGACTATTTTCAAAAGTGTGTTGGGTGTGTTGAGTGTGTGTCGGGTTGATTTTAAATACTCCACACAATTTGAGTGCCCGAATCACATGCCTTTGCGGGGGTTGTGTGGGGTGTGTTGGGTTTTGTGTCGCGCACGCGCATACATGACGTTCTTTACAACGAATTCAACGGAAGGATTTTTTTCCTATGCGAAGACTAATAAACCCAACAAACCCACCACACTCAACTCAAATTTGATTGAAGCATTGAATTTAAAGGGATTTATGTGTGTTGGGTTTGTGTCGGGTTGCGGTTTTTCCGTGTTGGGTTGGGTTTTACGGGGGCAGGGCAATGATTGAGGCGATGGAGTTGTTGCTGAAACATTGGGGTGAGCAATGCCAACACGCCGGTGAAGCGGGAGGCATGGGTAGCCCGATGGCGACGATCATGGAGTGGGGCGGTTGTGCGCCGCGGGGCACACCCGGTTCTCGGATCCTTCTTGGCGGTGGTGCGGGTCCAGATGCAATTGCGCAGGAAATTGGTGCCGCCCTTTCCGAGATTGCCCGGCAAGATGGTCGTGGTGAAAGGCTGCAACAGTTGGCAGTTATGCGTTACGGCTTTGACCCTGCACCGACATGGGCAGCGCAGATGCACGAACTGGGCTACGTCTCAAAGGCGAAGCAAACCTACTACGATCTTGTGCACCGTCTTCATGTCCGACTCTTTGAGGTGCTGGCCGAGCGCAAGGACGCACGTAAGTGGCTTACCGTTGGTCGGGGCGCTTTACCTCAAAGTCTCCTCAAAGTTGCGTCAAAGTTGCGTCAAGTTGGATAACCGAAAATACCCCCTTTTCGGTTCCGTACTCAGGGGGTAAAAAGTCCCCACGATATGGATTCTGCGCCTTGGCGCTTCCCCGAGCACGTGCTGTGCACTTCGTCCTGGCTTATGCCGCGACATTGAAAACCCTGCCCTCCGGCGGGGTTTTCTTTTTGTGTTCGGCATGCTCCTTCACTTGAGGCACAAAATGACAAATGAGCAGCAAGCGCTGGCAGAAATGCCGATCTGGTTGGTGATCGTCCTGGCTCTGGTCGGCGGCGTATCCGGTGAGATGTGGCGAGCAGACAAGGATGGTGCCCGTGGCTGGGCGCTGATGCGTCGGCTTGCGCTTCGATCCGGTGCCTGCATTGTCTGCGGAGTCTCGGCAATGATGCTGATGATCGCGGCGGGCATGTCGCTCTGGACGGCGGGCGCCTTGGGTTGTCTCACGGCAATGGCCGGTGCAGATGTTGCCATCGGTTTGTACGAACGCTGGGCTGCCAAGCGGCTTGGCGTGTGCGATGTCCCGCCGAATGGCGGCGGACCAGCCTGAAACCGCCGGGGACCCTAGGGTTGTTCGGAGGGTACGGGGTCGGAAACCCGCGGGAAAGTGTTAGCGGGAGCGCCCCCAGCTTACTGAAATTCAATCCATTGAAATTGAAAGGTCTGCATTGAAAAGCCGTTGAAAGGAGGGCTTATGACAGAACCAACTTACCTGTCGAAAAGCGCCTTCGCGGCGCGGATCGGCAGGGCACCTAGCTACATCACCTGGTTGAAAAACAACAACCGCCTGGTGCTGTCACCGGACGGAAAACTGGTGGACGTTCAGGCCAGCGAAGCGTTGATTCGCGACACCGCTGACCCGAGCAAAGCCGCCGTCGCTGATCGGCACCAACAAGACCGGATACAGCGTGACGTTTACAGCCAACTGTCGACCCGAACCGAGCCGACTTCCACGGCTGCGCCGCCGCAGGTGCCTACCGGCGACGGCAAGCTCCCCGACTTCCAGAAGGCCCGCGCTCTGCGTGAACACAACATGGCCAAGCTGGCGGAGATCGAACTGGGCAAAGCCCAAGGCTCCTTGGTCTCCAAGGAGGCTGTCGAAACCGGTGCCTACAATGCCGGCCGATTGCTGCGTGACCAGCTGTTCGGGCCATTGCCGCAACTGTCACACGACCTTGCGGCCATGACCGATCCCTGGCTGATCGAGAAACACCTGACAGCCACCTTCCGTCGAACGCTGGAGGAAGCCGAGCGGCTCTCTTCAGCCGATCTTGAACACGCCATGACAACGGACTGAATCTATGCACACGGAATTTCCTGACGGTGCAGAGGTGTACCGTGAGGCTTATTTCCGTGGACTGCGCCCCGATCCAGATCTTTGGATCGACGAATGGGCCGACGAGTACATGCGAATCCCGCGTGACACCGGTGCTCCTGAACCCGGCCAGTACCGCACCTCACGGACACCTTATGCCCGCGAGCCAATGCGCTGCCTGTCGCCGGCTCACCCTTGCAGACGCGTGGTCACCATGGTGGCCTCGCAGTTGATGAAAACCCAAATCGCCCTGAACTGGATGGGTGGCCTGATCCACATGGCACCATCGAACATCCTGGCGCTGCTCCCCAGCCTTGGCCTGTCCAAGCGGGTGTCGGGACGGATCAGCAAGACCATCAAGGCCACCCCCGTTCTGCGCGGGCGGGTCGCGGCCACCCGCTCGCGGGACGCACGCAACACGATGGATACCAAGGAATTCGAGGGTGGCTCGCTGTATGTCACCACCGCCGGTTCTGCGGCCAACCTGTCGGAGCTTTCGGCCCGCTACATCTACGGCGACGAAGTCGACCGCTGGGAGAACGATGTCGGCCAGGAGGGTGACCCCATCAAGCTGGCAGAGACGCGGGCGACCAACTTCGGTCGCAACGCCAAGATTTACTTCTCCAGCTCGCCGACGATCAAAGGCGCCTCGCGGATCGCCGATCTGTTCGAGTCTAGCGACCAGCGCTACTACTACGTGCCATGCCCTACCTGCGGTCATATGCAAGTGCTGGAATGGGAACGGCTGCACTACAGCAAGGACTTCAGCACTGTGCATTACGAGTGTGCAGCACCTGAGTGCGACGTGCTGATCGAGGAGCACCACAAGAGCGACATGCTTGCCCGAGGCGAGTGGCGCGCTCATGCCGGTGGCGACGGCAAAACCGTTGGTTTTCACCTCAATGCACTGTACTCGCCGACCGGCTGGATGGATTGGGCCGGCCTGGCTGTGGAATTTGAAGACGCCAAAAAAGCTCAGGCCCAAGGCGACACGAGCCTGATGCAGGTGTTCTACAACACACGTCTGGCCAAGGTCTGGGACAGCGCACTCGAACAGACCAAGGCTGAAGTGCTAATCGCCCGGGCGCGGCTGGAGACCTACACCCTCGGCGCGATGCCGGCCGGCGTGCTGATGCTGACCGGCGCCGTCGACGTTCAGGCCAATCGCCTGGAGCTGATGGTGATGGGCTTCGGCGTCGGCATGGAACGCTGGGTGGTCGATCACCAGGTTATCTGGGGCGATCCAGCAGACGACCGCACCTGGGCTGTGCTGGACGAGAAACTCAAGGCGCGTTACCGGCATCCTTGCGGTGTCGGGCTAGCGATTCTCGCCGTCGGCGTCGACTCCGGCGGTCACCACACCGATGAGGTCTACCAGTTCTGTCGCGTGCGCCGCTGGCGCAACATCTTCGCTATCAAGGGCGCAAGCAAGCCGGGCCGACCGGTGATTGCACAGCGCCCGTCCATGGTTGACGTGACGTGGAAGGGGCAGACCGAACGCAACGGCGCCGAGCTGTGGTTCGTCGGTACAGACACTGCGAAAGACTGGATCTACAACCGCTACCCGTTTCCGGATGGTCCGGGTTCGCTGCACTTTGCCAACGACCTGCCGGACGAGTTCTTCGCCCAGTGCGTCGCCGAACGCAAAGTCGTTCGCTACGTGCGCGGACACAAGCGCATCGAATGGGTGAAGGGTAAGGCCGAGCGCAACGAAGCGCTCGATCTGATGGTGTACTGCCTCGCGATGGCGCACTACCTCGGCATCAATCGCTACCAGGAACACGACTGGGATCGGGTGCGCCAAGCGCTGGCCCAGTCCGGATTGTTCGACGACGCCTTGGGCATCAAGCCTGTTCAGGGTGAGCGACTTGATAGCGAGCAAACACCAGCGCCTCCAGCTGTGCGCCAAGCTCATCCCGCACCACCACCCTCTGCACCGGCTGCGCAATCGCGACCGGCAGCTCCCCCTCAACGCCGTAGCTCCACCAGCGGTTACCTGAAGAGACGCTGATATGTCCTTTACTCAAAAACACCTCGACGCCATCGAGCGCGCCATTGCGCGTGGCGAAAAGACCGTGCGCTACAGCGACAGAACGGTGGAATACCGCGATGTCGACGAACTGCTCCGCGCCCGTGAAGAAATCCGCAGTTCGCTCACCAGCACTGCCGGCCCGCGCTCGCGGGTTGTGCGGCTCAGTCATGGAGGCAAGGGAATCTGATGGCTCGACAATTCCCGGCGCTCTCACGTAGCGGATTCTTGCTGCCATCGAACATTAAGGCCAGTTACGAAGGTGCCGGGGAGGGTCGCCGATCTGCTAGCTGGGACGCCACCGACGATGGTATCAACAGCATCAACACCCCGGCGCTACGCAACCTGCGTGCCCGTTCACGGGCGGCGGTGCGCAATGACCCGTATGCGGCCAACGCCATCAACAAACGGGTCAGCAACCTGATCGGCACCGGCATCACGCCACGGCCCAAGGTCAAAGATGAGGAGCTGCGCAACCTGCTGCAGGAGCTTTGGGACGACTTTGCCGACGAGTCTGACGCCGACGGTCTCTGCGACTTCTACGGCCAGCAGGCGCTGGTGGCTCGCACCGTGGAAACGGCGGGCGAGTGTTTTGTGCGGTTGCGTCCGCGCAGTCTGGACGAAGGTCTGGTGGTGCCGCTGCAGCTGCAGACCCTGGCACCGGAATTCGTGCCGCACGACAAGTTCGAGATGACCAAGACCGGCAACATCATCCGCGCCGGGATCGAGTTCAACCCGAACGGCAAGCGCGTGGCTTACTGGATGTATCGCTCGCACCCGCGTGATGCGTCGTCGCTCAACAGCGGCTACAACCAACTGGTGCGCGTACCGGCCAGCCAGGTGCTGCACATCTTCGAACCGCTGGAACCGGGGCAGTTGCGCGGCGTGCCGCGCATGTCGCCGGTACTCAAGCGCCTGCGCAGTCTCGACAACTACGACGATGCGGTGCTGTTCCGGCAGGAGGTTTCCAACCTGTTCGCCGGCTTCATCAAGCGCCCGTCGCCGGAAATGGGGCAGGTGCCACGCGACCCCGTCACCGGCCAACTGATCACCGCTGACCGCGACGGCTTCACACCGATGGTGGCACTCGAACCCGGCACGATGCAGGAGCTGGGCGCAGGTGAGGAGGTCGAGTTCTCCAAACCACCCGACGCCGGCAACAACTACCCGGACTTCATGCGTCAGCAACTGATGGCAGCGGCAGCGGGTACCGACACCCCCTACGAGATCCTCACCGGCGATATGAAAGGCATCAACGACCGAGCGTTGCGCGTCGTGCTCAACGAGTTCCGGCGTCGCCTCGAACAACTGCAGTTCAACGTCTACATCCACCAGCTCTGTCGACCGGTCCGAGCCGCTTGGCTGGACATGGCGGTATTGAGCGGTGTGATCGAGTTGCCGGAATACGCCAAGCGTCGTCGCGAATTTCTTCGCACGCGCTGGGTGCCCCAAGGCTGGGCCTACATCCAGCCAGTGCAGGACGTGCAGGCGCGAATGCTTGAGGTCAATGCAGGGTTCGGTTCGCGCAGTGAGATGTGTCTGCGCACCGGTTACGACTCCGAAACGGTCGACGCGGAAAACGCTGCCGACGCTCAACGTGCCCGCGACTTGGGCCTCAATTACCGAACGCTCGTCGAGATTGATACTGAACACGACGACCAGGAGAAACCATGAAACTGCTTTCACCCTTGCAGATCATCAACAAGCTGGAAGGTCAGCCGCCGATCAAGGATCAGCACTGGTACAGCCTCCAGGCCAGCGGCGAAGCCGAGCAACGCATCATCGAGATCTACGTCTATGGCGAGATCGGCGCATGGGGCATCACCGCCAATCAGTTTGTGCGTGACCTCGCTGCGCTGGACGACGGCGTGTCGCCGGTCGTTGCGGCCTTCAACAGCATCGGCGGTGACCTGTTCGACGGCTTGGCCATTCACAACGCCTTGTCGCGTTTGGGTGAGCGTTGCACCGGCCGGGTCGATGCCCTGGCCGCCAGTGCAGCGAGTGTCGCGGTCTGCGGCGCGCACCGGGTTGTTGTCGCTGAAAACGCCATGTTGATGATCCACAACCCGTGGACATTCGCCTCGGGCGATGCCGAGGATTTGCGCAAGGTCGCCGCTGCGCTCGACCAGGCGCTTGAGGTCATCATTGCAGCCTACAAGGCCAAGGCACCGGACATCGACGAAGTCGAGCTGCGGCGATTGGTGAATGCCGAGACCTGGTTGACGGCTCGCGAAGCGGTCGCCCTCGGGCTGGCCGACGAGGTCGGCGACGGTGTGAAGGTCAAGGCTTGTCTGGGGCAGGGCGGTGTGATGCAGAAATATCAGCACACGCCAAAGGCGCTGCTGGATCAGTTGATTGAACCCGAGAAACCCAGCGAGCCGGTCGTGGTAAAGCCCGAGCCGCCGGTCCCGGTCGTTGACTCTGCCAAGCTTGCGCTGTTGATCACACAGTCTTGCAACCAGGCCGGTATCAGCAATCTGATCGAGCCGTTGATTGCCTCGACCAAGCTGGTAGACGAAGCCACGGTGCAGGCTGGGCTGACTCAAGCCAAAGCCATCCGCGATCTGTGTGTGGCAGCGCGCTTACCGGAATTCGCGGTGGAGTTTGTGCAGGCCGGACTGGATACCAATGCAGTGCGTGCGCGGCTCTTCGACAAAGTCGTAGGGAAAGGCGGGGGCTTTGAGATCGACAACAGCTTGCCCCAAGCGCAAGACCCTGACCCCAAAGTGCAAGCCAAACAACCCGATCCGTCCACGATCTGGGCAGCCCGTCAGGCTGCACAATCACCAACCTCGAAAGGAGCAAAACCATGACCTCTAAACTGGAGCCGATGCACGCGGGTGAGTTCCTGCTGTCCGAGGGCGCCGGCAACATCTCGCGTGAAGCGATCAACGTCGCCGCCGGCCACGCATTGGAGCCGGGTCAGATCCTCGGCCTGGTGACCGCGACCAGCGAATTCGCCCCGTACAGCCCGACCGCCGAAGACGGTACCGAAAACGCCGTTGCGATCCTCTACGGCCCGCTCGGCGAGTCGGATGTAGTGCGTCGCGGTCGCGCCGTGGTGCGGCTGGCCGAGGTCAGCGAAGCCCATTTGACCGGTCTCGATCCGGCCGCCGAGAAAGCCCTCGCTGCGCACTTCGTGATCGTCCGCTAAGTCGATCCTTCCTTTATATGCATCCCGCCGCGTGCGGGATTTTTTGTTTCTGGAGAGCACCCATGGCCGATATCGCCATTTTTGAAGACGACGCTTTCAGCGTCCCCTCGTTGACCGCTGCAATCAACGAGCAGGAATACCTGCCGGGCCGCATCAGCAGTCTCGGTTTGTTCCGCGAGGAAGGCACTACCAGCCTGACCGTGCAGATCGAGAAAGACGGTGACACTCTGGCGCTGGTCCCAGCGGGCGAGCGCGGTACCTCTGGCCTGGTGGTCGGCGCAAGCAAGCGCACGCTGATCCCGTTCAACACAGTGCACTTGCCGGAACGCTTCACCATCAAGGCCGATGAAATTCAAGGCATTCGTGCATTCGGGACGCGCACCGAACTGCAGTCGGTACAGGATGTGGTCAACAAGCGTCTGGCCAAGGCGCGCCGCCAGTTGGATGCCACTCATGAATTCCAGCGGATGGGCGCATTGAACGGCCAGGTGCTGGATGCCGATGGTAAGACGGTGCTGCTGGACATCTACAAGTCCTTCGGCGTCAACCGCCAGAAGATGTCGATGGGCCTGAACAATCCCGATACGAATGTGCGCGAGCGTGCCGGCGAAGCACTGGACATGCAGGAAGACGCCCTGGGCAGCGTGACTAGCTCCGGATCCCGCGCATTCTGCGGTAAGAACTTCTGGGGCAAACTGATCTCCCACAAATCGGTCACGGACACCTATCTCAATACCCTGCAAGCGGCCGCATTACGCGGTGATGCCCGCGAGAGTTTCGAATTCGGTGGAATTGTTTGGGAGCGCTATCGCGGCAAAGTGGCGGGCGTGTCGTTCGTCCACGATGACAAGGCACTGCTGGTACCGGAAGGCGTGCCGGATCTCTACATCTCCACCTTCGCCCCGGCTGACTACATGGAGACAGTCAACACCGAAGGCCTGCCGTACTACAGCAAACTCGAACCGCTGCCATTTAACAAGGGCGTGGCCGGTGAAGCCCAGTCCAACCCGCTGCACCTGTGCACGCGACCTCGGGCGCAGATCCTGCTGGAACTTTGACCATGTCCTTCCGCGAATTGCTGGAAGACGTCGACGACACGGTGTTTGAAACGTTGGGCGACTCGGCTCGGATCGAGGGCTACGACGAGCCGGTACTGGGCATGTTCGCCGCTCCGTGGTTGCAACCCAAGATGGGCAATACAAGGACGGCGTTGCGTGAACCGAAGTTTGAGATTCGCGTCCGAGATTCGCATGGCCTGAGAAAGGGGCTGCTCGTCAGTGTGGATCTGCCGGAGCTGGACGGCGGCGGCGACTACGACCTGCTGCAGCTGGAGCCGGGCGGTGATGGACTTGTCGCCTTGATACTGAGGAAACGCCCATGAGTGTTGGCAGCCACTTCAAGCCCTCGGCCGGCGGCGGGATGATCTCGTTGCAGACATCGGCGGCAGACCTGACAGCCTTTCAGGACTTTGCCGCCGTAGTGCCAAAAGCAGCGGCCAACGCCCAGCGCCGAGCCATCAACAAAACCCTGCGCTGGCTTGCCACACAAATTGCCCGCGCCGTCGGCCGGCAGGAGCGCATTGCGGTCGCTGCTGTGCGTCAGCGACTGCGGGCCTATCCGGTCAGCGGAGGAGCGAACAGCGGCAAATTGTGGTTCGGTCTCAACGCCATGGAGGCCAGCCGCATCGGTCGCCCTCGGCAGAGTCGCTCCGGTGTCTCGGTGGCCGGCCGGCGCTTTCAGGGTGCGTTCTTCAAGAAGGTCTACGGCAACAGCGCAGACGTCTGGATCCGTACCGGCAGCAAGCACTTCAGGGCGAGCGATTATCCCGACAGCGATGTCAGCGGTGCGGTCGGCGCGAGTTCGGGCTGGATCGCCGAGCACGACAATCGCTTCCCGCTGGCCAAGGCCAAGGTGTCATTGCAACAGGCCCGCCCGCACTTCGAGAGTTGGGTACGTAAGGCTGACGAACACTTGGTGCATGTCCTGCAGCAGGAACTCAATTTCGAAGTGCAGAAGCACTTAAAGGGGAAATGACGTGACGGATCAATCGGACGAGCCGTTCAGTCTTGAACAGCTGTATCACGCCATCGAGCGGCGCATTCAGCAACACTTTCCGTGCATGCAGACGGTGTGCATGTGGCCGGATGATTTGGATCGCTTACCGCTGCCTGCGGTGCTGATCGAATTGGCCGAGATGGAGCCGGGTCTCGATCCGGGAACCGGTGAAACAGGTTTGGCCTGCAAGTTCGAGGCGCGAGTGATCACCGATCCGATTCAGCCGGATCATCATCAACAGGCAGTGTTCCTGGCGGGCCATCTTGCCGCGTTGCTGCGCATGCAGTGCTGGGGCGTTGAGGTCGAGCCAGCCGAGTTCGTGCAGGCCATGCAGGACTGGACCAAACCCGAACTGGACGGCTACACCGTCTGGGTTGTGGAATGGACGCAGCAGATCTACCTCGGCGATGCCGAATGGCCTTGGCCGGATCAGCCGCCGGGCACCCTGGTGTTGAATATTGAGCCAGGCGACGGCCCATTCCGTCCGGAGGACGTGAGATGAGCTCCGGTTACGTCGCGGCCCAGCACGACCGCATGCTCGCTGGCCTGGTCAAGGATTGCTACGTGGTGGCGGTGGATCTGGCCGCATCACCCCCAGTGTGCCGAGTCTCGGACGGGGAGTGGGTCAGCGGCTGGGTTCGCTGGCATAGCGTTGCAGCTGGCAAGGCGCGGCACTGGCGGGCACCGAGCATCAATGAGCAGGGCACTTTGATCAGTGCCAGCGGCGATGTCGCGCAAGGCACGTTCATTCCTGGTCTGTACGGCAATGGTGGCCCGCCACCAGATAACCGCGACCACGTCGAGGTCTGGCGTTTCGATGATGGAGGCTCACTGGTCTACGACTGGCAGGCCAATAGTTACACCATCATCCTGCCGAGCGGTACGGTCACCATCAAGGTCGGATCGACCCAGGCCGAAGTCACCGACAACGCTGTCAGCGTGAAGTCCGGAACGATCGATCTGGAGGGCGCCGTGAACATCAAGGGGCCGGTCAATATCGACGGCCCGCTGCACGCGACACAGAGCATCACCAGCGATGCCGACATTCTGGCCACCGGCCAAAGTGACAACCACCACAAGCACTAACTCATCACTCATCCAGCCCGCCTCGAGCGGGCTTTTTTATGCCTGGAGAAACCATGGCCAAACATCAAGATGATTCGACTGTGCCTGAGCCTGTCCCGATCAGCGCGGTGCAGATGACCTCGACCGTGACTTTTCGCGACACCCTTTACACCTCGCGCACGGTCATCCTGCCTGACGGCCGCACCCTGGCCGTAGCGAAAGCCCAGGTGTCGGTTGATGGCACGGACGATGTAGCGCTGCAGTGCCTTAAAACCAACACCGAGTTCGAGCAACTCAAG
The DNA here is from genome assembly GCF_058798255.1 of Pseudomonas sp. GW823-FHT01D03. Classification (NCBI taxonomy): domain Bacteria; kingdom Pseudomonadati; phylum Pseudomonadota; class Gammaproteobacteria; order Pseudomonadales; family Pseudomonadaceae; genus Pseudomonas; species Pseudomonas sp. GW823-FHT01D03. The sequence goes on along the minus strand of NZ_JBXAKK010000001.1, from coordinate 4,059,130 downwards.
GAGTAAACCCGATGATCGGAATGGATCGCCACACCGGGCAACCCATCTCCGGCATCGAGCATTTACGTCAGTCGGTGGCGGACATCCTCGGCACGCCGCTGCTGAGCCGCCGCGAGCGTCCGGAATACGGCAGCAAGCTGCGGCGCATGGTCGACCTGCCCATCAACGAAGGTTGGAAAAGCGCCGCTCAAGCGGAAGCGGCTCGGGCGCTGCGCCAGTGGGAGCCGCGACTCAAGCTTGAGCGCGTCGTCGCCATCTCGGTGTTGGGGGGGAAAATCAATTTCAGAATCAGCGGCGAGTATCTCGGTGAGCGCGGCACGTTGGAGGTGTGGGTATGAGTACGCTGGTGGATCTGACGGAACTGCCCGCACCGGATGTGCTGGAGCCGCTGGACTTCGAAGAGGTGTACGGCGAAGCGTTGAACGTGTTCCGTGGTTACATGGGCGACAACTGGACAGCGGCGCTGGAGAGCGATCCGGTGACCAAGCTGCTGGAAGTCGGCAGTTACATCAAACTCGGCAACCGGGCGAGGGTTAACGACGCCGCCAAGGCGCAACTGCTGGCGTATGCCATCGGCGCCGATCTGGAGCAACTCGCCGCCAACGTCAACCTCAAGCGCCTGGTAATTCAGGCAGCGGATCCGCTGGCGGTGCCGCCGGTCGAGGCGGTGTTGGAATCCTACGATGCCCTGCGTGAGCGGGTGCAGATGGCCTACGAAGGGTTGACCACGGCGGGGCCACGCAACAGCTACATCTTGCATGCCCGTAACGCCTCGGCGCTGGTTGCTGACGCAACAGCCGAAAGCCCGGCGCCGGCCTGTGTCGACGTGACGGTGCTGGGCCTGGAAGGGGACGGCGCTGTTGGGCCGGAGCTGCTGGCCTTGGTCGCCGAAGCTGTCAATGACGACGATGTGCGCCCGGTCGGTGACCGGGTCACGGTACGCGGCGCCGAGATCCTGCGGTACCGGATCGATGCGGTGCTGCACATGAAAGGCACCGGACCGGAAAACGATGCCGCGCTCGCCGAGGCGATCAAGCGTCTTGAGGCCTGGATCAATCCGCGCCGTCGCTTGGGCGTCGAGGCAGCGCGCTCGGGTGTCGATGCGCAGTTGCACGTTGCTGGTGTGGCCCGCGTTGAACTCAAGGACTGGCAGGATCTGAAACCCACCAAGGCACAGGCGGCGTACTGCACCGGGTACACCGTCGTGTTGGGAGGCTGATATGCGCAGTCTTCTACCGCTCAACAGCACTCCCCTGGAACGGGCTATCGAGGCGACCTTTGCCGAGACCACGCTCATTCCGCTACGCACGCTGTATAACCCCGACACCTGTCCTGTGCACCTGCTGCCACATCTGGCGTGGGCCTGGTCAGTCGACCGCTGGGATCCGGCGTGGCCGGAAGCGGTCAAGCGCGCCGCGATCAAGGCCTCGTTCTACATCCACAAGCACAAGGGCACCATCGGTGCATTGCGCCGGGTCGTCGAACCGCTGGGCTATCTGATCGAGATCTCGGAATGGTGGCAGACCATACCGGAAGGCGTGCCGGGCACCTTCGCGTTGAAGGTCGGCGTGCTGGACACCGGCATCACCGAGGAGATGTACCTCGAACTCGAACGCCTGATCGACGACGCCAAACCCGTCAGCCGGAAACTGACCGGACTCGACATCACACTTGAAACTCACTTGGACGCCTATGTCGGTTTTGCCGTTTACGACGGTGATGAAATCGACGTTTACCCATGGAGCAACCCGGACATGGACGTAATGGTTCAGGGGAACCATGGCGTCAGCGAATACACCCTCGACGAATTGGACGTATATCCCCATGGTTGATAAAAACTCTATTTTTGGCGGCATGCTCACCACGCAGGGTGCCGCCAAGAAAACCAACTGCGACGCGCTGGGCATCCCTTGGGAACCGCGCTACATGCTCATCGGTGATGCAAACGGCACCGACCCCGTCCCCAGCGCCTCGCAAACCAAACTGGTGAATCAGGTTTACCGGGCGCAGCTCAATCAGTTGCGCGTGTCTCCAACCGACAGCAACGTATTGATTGCAGAGCTGGTGCTGCCGCCCGATGTCGGCGGTTGGTGGATTCGTGAGCTGGCACTTGAGGACAAGGACGGCGTGTTCTCGGCGGTGGCCAACGCCGCGCCGAGCTACAAGCCTTTGCTGTCGCAAGGGTCAGGTCGCAATCAGGTGGTGCGGATGCACATCATCACTAGCGGGACGTCGAACATTCAGTTGAAGATCGATCCGTCGGTAGTGCTGGCGACGCGCGGGTATGTAGACGATTTGGTCAACGGTCTGCTGCCGGCAGACAAGGCCGCAGGGACTTACACCAAGGTCACGGTGAATGATCGCGGCGTCTTTGTATCAGGGTCGAACCCGACCACCCTGGCCGGATTTGGAATCAAGGACACCTACACCAAAACAGAAGTTGATTCGCTGATTACTCAGGTTCAGCAGATCGCTACAAGTGGATCTGTTATGGGCACCTGTCGCGGCGTGAGGGTGAGCGTCCAGACCGCCTCCAGCTCCGCAGTGCTAACTGCTGATGAGGTAGTCGCGGCGCATCAGGTCAGCGGTATTGCTTATCGAACGCTGGGGTTTAACAAGACCATCAACCTTGCACGAAACGGTGTCGGTGGGATGGATGTTGGGCAGGCGCCTGTCTCTGGCTACGTGGCGATTTATGCGGTCTACAACCCGGATGCGAACCTCTGGGGATTACTTGCCAAAGACGTGACTGCCGCCGCCGGCGCGGAGGTTTATACCGGGCTGAATATGCCAGTGGGCTACACCGTTTCGTCACTGGTTAGCGTACTACCAACGGACGCTAACCGGTTTTTTAAACAGGTTGAGCAGGAAGGTCGAAACGTCTTCATCGTGGGGCAATCGATTCTTAGCACCGTCCTTATTTCCGGTGGGTTCACGCCTTTCAGTATCGCTTCGGTCGTGCCTCGAAACGCCAAGCGCTGCCAAGGGCATGCGTCGGTGTTCAACGTAACGGCGGGCAACAACAGTTATGGGGCTGTTTCTGGTCGTGGCGGGGTGGGGGTCCAGTCGTTTTGTGCCAACCCTTCCACGGCAGGCAATGCGGGTTTGCAAGCGGCGTTTTCTGATATGCCGATTACATCCGAGCAGACGCTTTTTTACTCGCTGACTGGGTCTAACGGTACGCCGTCCCTGGGCGTTAGCATTTCCGGTTATACATTCTGAGGAGAGTGCGGATGGGTATCTTTGTCCAATTCGAGGACGAAAAGGAGGAGCGGATTATTTCGATATTCGATTGCCCTCAAGACCCGGCGGTGTGGCCGAATCAGGGCGTAGTAGATATTGATGATCCGCGCTACTTGAGTCATCCGGCCGTTCGGCAGCAGGTGGAGAACGACTCTTTCGATTTGGCTCGCGTTTGGCGCGATGCTGAAATTGTTCGGGTGAGCTGGCTACGCGATCGACACCGCGACGAGGTTGAAGTCGGTGTCGAAACCACGCTCACTACCGCGCAATACGCCGAGCTGTTGGCGTATATCAAAGCTCTGCGTGACTGGCCGGCGACGGCGGAATTTCCCACCGAAGCGTCCCGTCCAGTCGTGCCTGAATGGGTAGCTAGTCAAACTCAATAAACGCCTCGCACTGACGGGGCGTTTTCTTTTCCGTTGCGCGTAACACGAACACACCTCACAGCCTCGCATAAGCGGGGCTTTTTCGTTTCTGGAGAACGAGCCTTATGAGTTTCTTTCACGGCGTCACGACCACCTCGGTCGATACCGGCGCACGCACTATCTCGTTGCCGTCCTCGTCGATCATCGGCTTGTGCGACACCTTCAGTCCCGGGCTGCTCGGTGGCGGTACCGCCAAGGCCGGCGAACTCAAACTGATCACTACCGAGCGTGAAGCCATTGCCGCGTTCGGCGCCGAGTCGGCGATCACCAAAGCCTGCCAGGCGATCTACGCCAAGGCCAAGGCGGTCATCGTCGCCATCGGCGTACCGAAGATGGACGACCCGGCGCTGCAGATATCAGCCATCATCGGCGGTGTTCTGGCGTCCGGTCAGCGTACCGGCCTGCAGGCGCTCCTTGATGGCAAAAGCCTGTTCAACGCCCAGCCGCGATTGCTGATCGCGCCCGGTCATTCGGCCACGCAAGCGGTGGCCACAGAGATGGATAGCCTGGCGCAGAAGCTGCGGGCCATCGGCATCATCGACGGGCCATGCACCACCGACGAGGCCGCGATGGCCTACGCGAAAAACTTCGGCAGTCGCAACCTGTTCATGGTCGACCCGGGCGTGCAGTACTGGGATACCGGTGAAAGCAAGACGGTGGATGCGCCTGGCTCCGCATGGACTGCCGGCCTCTTCGCTTGGACGGATGCGACCTACGGGTTCTGGGCCTCGCCGTCAAACAAGGAACTCACCGGCATCACCGGGACCACTCGCGCCGTCGAGTACTTGGACGGCGACGAAACCTGCCGGGCCAACCTGCTCAACAACGCGAACATCACCACGATCATTCGCGACGATGGATACCGCCTCTGGGGTAACCGCACGCTATCCAGCGATCCGAAGTGGGCATTCGTCACCCGCGTGCGCACGCTGTTCATTCTGATGGACGCGGTGCAGGCCGGGCACAAATGGGCGGTCGACCGCTCGATCACCAAGACCTACGTCAAGGACGTCACCGATGGCTTGGAAGCATTCATGCGCGACCTGAAAAATCAGGGAGCGGTGATCAACTTCGAGGTGTACGCCGACCAGGAGCTGAACACGGCCAGCCAGATCGAGCAGGGCAAAGTGTACTGGCGAATCCGCTTCACCGACGTGCCGCCGGCCGAGAACCCGAATTTCCTCTTCGAAGTCACCAACGAGTGGATGACCGAAGTGCTTGAAGCCGCCTAAGGAGGCCACCTGATGATTCCTGAAGTTCTGTCCAACTGCGCCGGGTTTATTGACGGCGTGAGTTTTGCCGGCGAGATGCCGAGCCTGACCCTGCCCAAGGTCGTGCTGAAAACCGAAACCTACCGGGGCGGCGGCATGGCCGGCGAGATCGAGATCCCGACCGGTGTCGAGAAACTTGAAGCCGGGTTTACCACCAACGGTGTGCGCCGCGAGGCATTGAAATGGTTCGGCCTGTCCGACCGCACCGCGTGTACGGCGGTGTTCCGAGCCACGTTCAAAGGTCTCAAGGGCAAGGTGACTCCGGTCATCGTGACCATGCGCGGCGGCCTCAAAGAGGTCGACATGGGCGACTGGAAGGCCGGTGAAAAAGCCGAAAGTAAACACAACATGGCGTTGACCTACTACAAGCTCGAAGTCGGCGGTCGGTTGATCTACGAGATCGACATGGTCGGCATGGTGCTGGTGGTCGACGGCGTTGATCAACTGGCAGAAGAACGCTCGGCCCTGGGCCTTTAAGGACATACGCAATGACTCAAGCAATTCAAGTTACACCCGAACAGTCGCTCCCTAAGTGGATGGAACTGACCGAGGAAGGGTTTCGTATCAGCCTCAAATACCCGACCGAACTCAATGGTGTGCAAGTCGACCGCCTGACTATGCGCGCACCTTGCGTGCGGGATGTGCGGGCCGCGCAAGCGGCCTCCAACGGTGACGCCGAGCAGCGCGAAATGTCGCTTTTCGCTTCGCTGACCCAGACCCCTGAAGCGGATCTGATGAGCCTGAAGATGGTGGATTACATGCGCTTGCAGGCCGGCTACTTTCGTCTGGTCACGGACGACTAAGTGCGACGGTTCTACGTTGAAGATCCTGGCCAAGCGTATGGCGAAAGAGACCGGGTTCTCGGCAGCCGAGATCCTGGCCATGTCCTTCAACGAACTGGTGTGGTGGCTCTCTGACTGAGCCACCGCCTAACCAACCTTGCGCATAAGGTCCGCACATGGCGAAGAACCTCGCACTCGGCTTTGTCATTGGCGGCGCCGTCGATCCGACGGTAGGCAAAGCGTTCAAGGACGTCGAAAGCAAGATCAAACATTTGGACACCGTGGGCAGCAAGGCCCGCGTGTTGCAGAACACCATCGGCGACACCATGCGTCTGCGCGATGAATGGCGCAAGGCGCACATGACCGGTGCCGCCGGCGCGGACAAACTAATGAGCAAGTACGAGAAGAACCTCGAACTGCTGAAGAAACAAGGCGTTGAGGTCGGGCGGCTGAGCAAGGCCTACGCCACGATGGGCCGCGTGGCAGCTGGAGCCGAATTGAAGGCACTCGGTCATCGACAGATCGAGGAGGGCCGGGCAGGACTGAAAGGCACCCTCGGTCAAGCAGGGGCGCTGACCGCCGCAGCTGCCATCCCGACGAAGGTCAGTGCGGACTATGGCGCGATCATCCGGGACATTGCGATCAAGGCCAACATTGCCAACACGCCGGGAGAGGCACAGCTGTCCAAGACTGTGATCGACACCTCACGCGATACGGGCATGGCGCGCAATCAGGTGGCCGAAGTGGTCAACGCCTTGGTCGGCGCCGGTATGGAGTTGGACAAGGCGCTGTCCTATGCGCCGACCGCTGCCAAGTTCGCGGTGGGCCAAGGATCGGAAGGCACTGAAACGGCGAAGATGATCAACGCCTTGGGGCAGAACGCCAAGATCACGGACCCCAAGGTGATGCAGCAGGCGCTGGAGGCCATCGCCTACCAGGGCCAGGCGGGCAGTTTTGAAGCGGTCGACATGGCCAAGTGGTTTCCTGAGTTGCTGGCCGGCATGGGCAAACTGGGTATCACTGGCATGGACTCGGTGACACAGCTGGGCGCGATGTTGCAGGTGCAAATGAAGACCGCTGGTGGATCGGACGAAGCGGCGAACAACCTCAAAAACTGGATGGAGAAAATAGGCTCCGGTGAAACGGTCAAGGCCTACCAGAAGGCCGGGATCGACTATAAGGGGTCGATGCAGACCGGTTTGCAGAATGGCAAATCCACACTGGAATCCAGTTTTGCCCTGGCCCAGAAGTACATCGAAGCGACTGATCCGAAGCGAGCCGCCGAGATGGCCAAGGCCACAGCGGCGATCAGTAAGGAGGCTGACCCCGAGAAAGCCAAGGCCATGATGAAGTCTCTGGAGGAGGCTTTGCGCACCGGTGACCTGTTCGCCGATATGCAGGTCAAGGCCGCGCTGACCGCGTACATGCAGAACAAGGATCTGTATGAGCAACTGAAAAAGGATTCCGCCGGGGCGACCGGGATCCTCGATAAGAACCTAGCCGAGCGCCGGCAAACCTCGGCGCAGAAATGGTCCGAAATGGCCCAGTCGATGGACGATGCCATGCGCAGCATCGGCGATGCGATCCGGCCGGTCACCGATTCCGTAGCCGACGGCATCAACAATGTTAGTCGCAAGCTGTCGGGCTTTGCCGACGAGTTCCCGCGGGTCACGCTCGGCATCGGCACGGCCGTGGCTGGACTGGTTGCGCTCAAGGGGGCCGTCAGCGCCTTCAAGGTTGGCAAGGGGCTGATGAACCTCGGGCGCGGCACGCTGATGGGCAATCCGAACATCCCGCAAAAGGTGATCGTTACCAACCTTCCGGGTGCTGGTGGCGGGCTGAGTGGCGGTGATCTCGATGCCGGCGGCGAGGGCAAGAAAGGCAAAGGGGGGAAAGGCGGCGGGAGAGGAGGTGGTGGTCGTGGTGCCAAGATTGTTGGCGGCATGAAAGGTCCAGCGCTGCTGGCGGTGGTGGATGCTGGTTTTAAAGCCTACGACACCTATGAAAATGCCGAGACCCAGGATGAAAAGGCGGAAGGCTACGGACAAGCGGCTGGCGGTTTGGCAGGTACCCTGGCCGGCGCGGCTGCGGGAGCCGCCATTGGCTCGGCAGTGCCCATTATCGGCAACATCGTCGGCGGCCTGATTGGCGGCTATCTCGGTTACATGGGCGGCGATGCGCTCGGTGGAGTAATGGGTAAAAAATTGTTCGGCGCTGATGAGTCGCTGAAGAAAGTACCGGATGCCGGGCCGTTGATGATGGCCAACGCCGGGCAGAACCTTCCGCCGGTGATGGGTGACATTGCTCGATCATTCGGACCGAAGCCGGCCTCTGGCCCGTTGGCACCTGCAGCGATGGGCGATGTGGCCCGTTCACTTGCTGCGCCTGCCAGTGCGCCAGTTCCACCAGCGCTGCTGGCTTCAACCGTCCCGGTGGCAAAAGCCGAGTCGCCGAAAATCGATCAGCAGGTCCAAATCTCGGCGCCGCTGCACATCACCGTGCAGGGCGATGCCAAGGATCCGGCGAAAATGGCGCGTGAGCTGCAGCCCTTCATCGCGCAGCAGATGCAGCAGGCCACGCAGCAGTTGCAGAACCGCAAGCTGTATGACGAACCGCATGTGTAAGGAGGGCTAATGGCCTATATGGAACAGCTGCAGTCCGGTCTGAAGAATCTGGCTGCAGCGGGGGAGACTGGACGACGTAGCCTCGACGGAATGATGGGGCCGGTCAACGGTGCCATCAGCGAGATCAGCGGCGCGGCCTCGGAGCTGGAAGGTATTCCAATCGTGGGGCCGGCGGTCGGGGCAAAGCTGCAACGCGTCATGCGCAGCGTCAACGCCGCGCAGGCCAAGGTCGGCCAGGTGGTGGCCACCTACAACAAGGCCACCCGCGCCGTGTCGCAGATCGATGAGCGGATGGGCGAACTCAAGGAGCAGGCAGCGCGGGCGTCCACCGCGATCAACAAGATCGCCGGCAAGCTCAGTCCATCACTGGGGAACATTCTGCCGACCGGCTCACTGGCGGGTGACGCGACACCGATGCCGGAAGCGGTGAAGCCGTTTCCGCACCTGTTAATCGTACAGCCGCTGGATCCCAAGGCGGTCCCGTACTACTTCAACCTTGACACCGCCGCCTTCGACGAGCTGCGGCGCTCGACGGAGTACCGCTGGGCGTCGCAAGAACGGTTGACCCGCCGTCCGGCGCAGCAAGCGGTGGGCATCGGCGAGGAAAAAATCACCCTCAAGGGCGCGATCTTCCCGGGCTTCAAGGGCGGAATCAAGCAGTTGGACACCCTGCGCAGTCTCGGTGCCCAGCTCCTGCCTCTGACCCTGACCACCGGCTATGGCGACGTGCTCGGCACCTGGTGCTTGAAGAACGTCGAAGAAGAGCAAAGCGCGCTGCTGCAGGGCGGCATCCCGCGCAAGCAGGCATTTACTTTGGAGTTCACGCGTTATGGCGATGACATGCAGAACGTCTGACGGGGATCTGCTGGATACCCTGTGTTATCACGCCTATGGGCATTTGAGCGGTTCGGTCGAGGCGGTGCTGGACGCCAATCAGGGCCTGGCCGACGAGCCGCAACCGTATCGCGCCGGCATCGTGATCGAGCTGCCGGATCTGCCGGCACCCGATGACAGCGAGGTGATGCTGTGGGGCTAATGCCCCTCCGGTATGCAGCGCAATGATTCAATCGGCCCGCCCAGTGCGGGCTTTCTATTTGGATGGAATGATGACCCCAATCTTTTGCGTCGTGGCCGACGGCGCCGACATCACCCAGCGGATCAATGATCGGCTGCTGCAGCTCAAGACCACCGACAAGCCCGGCATGGAATCCGACGAGTTCGAGTTGCGCATCGACGACCGCGACGGCGCTGTGGTGCTGCCTCCACGCGGAGCTAACATCGAGATCTTCCTCGGCTATGCAGAAACCAAACTGACCCGCATCGGCCGTTACGTCGTCGATGAGATTGAGCTATCTGGCCCGCCGGATACGCTGGTAATCACCGGTAAGGCCAGCGACATGCGCGGCAGTGGCAAGACCACCCGTAGCGGCAGTTGGGAAAATGTGCCGTTGTCGCGGATCGTTGCCGATGTTGCCGCTCGCAACGGCTGGCATGCGGTCTGCCCGGTGCAGACCAAAGTGCCTCGCGCTGACCAACTCAGCGAATCGGATTTCAATTTCATCACGCGCCTGGCCAAGCAGTACGACTGCACGGCCAAGGTCGCCGACGGCAAGCTGCTGGTCATGCCGCGCCAGGCCGGGCAGAGCGCCTCGGGTAAGAGCTTCGGTGTAGTACCAATTCAACGGGGTGACGTGAGTCGATTCCAGTTTCGGCTCGGTGATCGGAACACGCACAAGGCGGTATCGACCAAACACCAGGATAAAAAGACCGGAAAGCTCGCAGTGGTCACTTTAGACAACGACGAATCGCCGGACGGCTTACCGCCAGTGCATGCCGACCGCCACATTTACCCGAACAAGTCAGCCGCCGAAGCGGCAGCCCAGGCACGTCTCACTGCGTTCAACCGCTCCACTGCCGGCGTCCGGCTGGAAATGCCTGGGCGCACCGATCTGTTTGCCGAACGATCGATCAACGCCCAAGGCTTCAAGGTTGGGCTTGATGGCGAATACCTGGTCGATTCGGTGGAGCAGGTGTTTACCCAGTCCGGCTGGAGCACAACAGTCGAGTGTAACGGGGGCAAGAAGGGCAAGGCGAAAGCCAAAGGCAAGAAGAAAAAAGCGGCGAAGGATCTGAAGGTCGTTCAGCTCAACTAATCGCGTCGCATCCCAACACCTCAAGGAGACATCGATGTCACTGACAGAACAGCAACTGCAACGCATCATGCCCAACGCCCGCCGCCAAGCGGGCGTTTTTGTATCTGCACTCAACGCTGCCATGGCGCACCGACAGATCAACACACCGAAACGCCAAGCCGCGTTCCTGGCTCAAATCGGACACGAGTCCGGTCAGTTGCAGTACGTCCGGGAGCTGGGCGGCGATCAATACCTGAGCAAATACGACACCGGTGCCCTGGCCGCAAAACTGGGCAACACCCCGGCAGCGGACGGCGATGGCCAGCGTTATCGCGGTCGTGGGCTGATTCAGGTGACCGGCCACGACAACTACCTGCGCTGCAGCCTGGCACTGTTCGGCGACGAGCGATTGCTGCGTACCCCAGAGCTGCTGGAGTTGCCGCAGTGGGCTGCTGAATCGGCGGCATGGTTCTGGTCGGTGAATGGGTTGAACACGCTCGCGGATCAGAACGAATTCAATGCGATCACCCGCAAGATCAACGGTGGTCTCAATGGCCTGCAGGATCGGCTGGAACTTTGGGGGCGGGCGAGGGCTGTTTTATGCGTCTCAGCGACCTGACACCTGCGCCCTATCGGCTGCTGGGCAAGGTGGTGCTGCTGATCGGCTTGGTCGGCACGTCCGCCGTCATTACCTGGCAGGTGCAGGACTGGCGCTACGGTAGTCGCCTCAGCGAGCAGTCCCGACTACACACCGAAACCCTCAATCAGTTGGCCCAGGCCACGGCCGCGCAACAGCGTGCCGAGCAGGACAAGCGCCTCGCGCTCGAGCAGCGTCTGGCCGCCAGCGAACAAACCCATTACCGAGCCTTGAGCGATGTCCAACGTGATCAAAGTCGCCTGCGCGACCGCCTTGCCACTGCTGATCTGCGCCTGTCAGTCCTACTCGACGCCACCAGCGGCGCCGGCAACGGATCGGTGTCAGCCTCCACCGCCACCGGCGGCGTGGTTCATGGTTCCACAAGAGCCGAACTTGACCCAGCGCATGCTCAACGAATTATCGGCGTCACCGATGACGGCGACCGGGGGCTGATTGCCCTCGCGGCCTGTCAGGCATACGCCAAAGAAGTCTCAACACCGAAGTGAAAAAGAGCGGCCGGTCCGGATGCGTCAACATCCGGATCGACCGCCGTCCCTGCAGATGGTCCCTGCAAGTCCAGCCAAGGCTCTTGCTCCGTGCACAAAGCGCGGCGAGCCTAGCACCTGTTTATCTATACAGTAAAGGTCTTGCTATCAATGTCTACACCCATCATCCCTTGGATGGGCGGCAAACGCCGCCTGGCCGACCGCCTCATTCCGCTTTTTCCGCCACACGAATGCTACGTTGAAGTCTTTGCCGGCGGTGCCGCGCTCTACTTCATGAAGCCCCAGCCATCGCCGGTCGAAGTCCTCAATGACATCAACGGCGACCTGGTCACGCTTTACCGCGTCGTGCAGAACCACCTCGAAGAGTTCGTGCGCCAGATCAAATGGGCGCTCAGTTCGCGCCAGGTGTTCGAATGGCAGAAGATGACCCGCCCTGAAACCCTCACCGACATCCAGCGCGCCGCCCGATTCTTCTACCTGCAGCACCATGCCTTCGCCGGCAAGGTCTCGGGCCAGACATTTGGTACGGCGACCACCGCACCGGCCATCAACCTGCTACGCATCGAAGAGAACCTCTCCGCCGCGTGGCAGCGCCTGTCCGGCACCTACGTCGAAAACCTTCCCTGGCTTGAATGTGCCGAACGCTACGATCGTGCCCACACCTTCCACTACATGGATCCGCCGTACTGGCAGACCGCTGGTTATGGCGTGGACTTTCCGTTCGTGAACTACGAACGGATGGCCGACTTCATGCGCCGCTGCAAAGGCAAAGTGATGGTCAGCATCAACGACCATCCGGATATTCGCCGTGTATTCGAAGGCTTCCACTTCGAGACACTGGATATTCGTTACTCCAATACCAATCAGAGGCAAGGGAAAGCTGAGATCAGTGGAGAACTGGTGATCATGAACTGGCTGCCCTCTGCATTAGGAGGATTGTTTTAACTATCACCATGGGATTTTCTTAACGAGAAGCTGAAGCAGTCGAATTAACTCAATTGCGAAAATTAGGCACAGACGCGCATAGCTAATGTGTTTCATTGGCTTCTCGTAAAGTAAGTAAAGTCGCGGCGCTGGAATGCGCCGTTTGATAATGCAGTAGTAAGTTGCTGGGGTGGTACCTTAATTTTAATAGTAACGTCTCGTCAAGTCTCAGCTCGTTAAGACGGCCGTGTAACGCGTATAGGGCAATGGGTGTGTAGGAGAGCTTTGTACTAGGGTCATGGGTGTATAGGAGCGCCCTGTCATAGGGCAATGGGTGTATAGAGAGGCGTCATCTTCGCGCTTGATGCTAGAGAATTGCAAATTTTAGTATTCAAAGGATATCGGAGGGATATTGATATGGCGGTGGATTAGCGAATTAGCGAAATGACGAATTGGCGAAATAACGAAATGACGAATTAACGAAATAAAGAAATAAAGAAATAAAGTCTTTAAGTCGCCAGAGGTGAGAGTTCTCTTTTTGGCGTTATTCCTCTCTGGGTTGTAGCAATTCCTTCCCTTGATTGCGCACATTGCCGATGGCTCGGTCAACTTTGAACCACTCGAAGGCCTCTGTCGGTTCGCCCTGTTGTAAGACCATTTGTTCGGCGCGTTCTTTGGGGGTGGCAGGGTCTAGCCATTCCTGGGCCAATTCTGGCGAAAGCGTCACTGGACGTCGGTCGTGAATATCTACCATTCCCCCAACACTGTCCGCGGTGATGATCACAAAGCCGTCGTGCTCGCCAGGTGGACGCTCTGCATTGGGATACTGTCCAATTGCGGCGCAAAGGATAGGCACCCGGTCTCGTCGACGAATTAAGTAGGGCTGCTTCTTGGGTTCCCCTTCATCCACCCATTCAAACCAGTTGTTGATTGCAATTATCGCCCGGTGCGGCCAGATCGCACGGAAGAAGGGGCCATGGGCGACTTTCTCTACTCGGGCGTTGATCGGTGCGGCGCGGTCCTTCGCCCAGTGTGGACGCCACCCCCAGCGGACCATGTCAGCGTGCAGGTGCTGACCCTCCTGATGGAAAATCGCCAGCTGGGTGGTAGGTGCCGCGTTGTAGCGCTCGAAGGGTTGGTCGCCGGTGTGATTGACTAGCGCGTTGGGCATGCTTAACGCCGCTACAAAGTCGTGGATACCGTCGTACTGTGAGAGTCGCCCGCACATATCGCCCGCCTATCAGATATTTCCTACAGAAATTGACCGCGAGCGCTTCTGAAAGTTAACTGTATGTTCGTACAGTGTTGGAAGTCGTGCGTCATGAGTTATTCAATTTTAGGCCCAATTGCCGAGGTAGGCCTGAAGCTGCCTCTTTGTTTGTTCCAGGTGCCCGCTGGTTTCCCTTCGCCGGCGGCTGATCACATTGAGGCACACATCTCCTTAGATGAGGTGCTCAACATCCGCGCCCCGCATGTCTACCTAGTGAAAATCACCGGGGAAAGTATGCAGGGTGCGGGCATTTTTGACGGAGATCTGGCGGTAGTGGATCGTTCGCTGGAGCCAGCCCATGGCCATATCGTCGTGGCGCTGCTGAACAATGATCCACTGTGTAAACGACTGTGCGTCCGCGGAAAGGAAGTGATCCTATTGTCTGAGAACCCCAAGTATCCGCCACGCTATGTGTTGGAAGGTGATGAGCTGGCCATATGGGGCGTAATCATCGGCAGCGTACGTAGCCATGTCTAAAGTAACGCCGGTATTCGGCCTAATCGATTGCAACAGCTTCTACGCCAGTTGCGAACGCGTGTTCCGACCTGACCTGGCCAAGGTGCCCATCGTGGTGCTGTCGAACAACGATGGCTGCGTCATCGCTCGGAGCTACGATGCCAAGCCCTACGTGAAAATGGGCGAGCCGTACTTCCAGATCAAGCACAAGCTCAAGCAGCACGGCATTATCCCTTTCTCATCGAACTACGCGCTGTACGGCGACATGAGCGAACGCGTTATGACCCTGATCGAGTCGATGGTACCGGACGTTGAGGTGTACAGCATCGACGAAGCCTTCGTCGACGTTACTGGCATCAGTGACTTGGACAGTCTCGGCCGCAAGATCCGCAGCCAAGTACTGCGCTGCACGGGTATACCTGTCGGTGTCGGTATCGCGCATACCAAGACCTTGGCCAAGTTGGCCAACCACACCGCAAAACGCCTGCAGGCGCAAACCGGTGGCGTCGTGAACATCTGCGACCCAATCAAGCGCGACTGGGTGCTGCGTAACACAGCCGTAGCGGAGGTGTGGGGAGTAGGGCGGCGCATGAAAGTGCACCTCGACGGCATGGGTATCAAGACCGCCATGGATCTGGCCAAAGCAGACCCGTGGACGTTGAGAAAAAACTTCAGTGTAGTGATCGAGAAAACCGCCCGGGAATTGGCCGGCACACCGTGCCTGGAGCTGGATGAGCCAGATCCGCCCAAGCAGGAGATCTGCTGCAGCCGGATGTTCGGCAAAAGACTGAAGGAGCTGCCACCGATGAAGGAGGCAGTGGCGACCTACATGATGCGGGCATCGGAAAAACTCCGGGCACAAAAGTCGCTTTGCAAGAAAATCCGGGTCAGCATCCGCACCGGAATGTTCAATCCCGATGAGGCTAAATACGCAAACGGTGTAGTGATCGATCTGCCCTACCCAACGGATGACGTGCGGCTACTAACGAAGGCGGCCGTCGATGCACTTGACCGTGTGTTCCGCCCTGGTTTCAGTTACAGCAAAGCGGAAGTCTTGCTACTGAATCTCTGCCAACCGGGTGAGTACACGGATGATCTGTTCGCCATTTCTCAGCCTACTGATGCCACAAAAGTGATGGCGGTACTGGACGAAATCAATGAGCGATGGGGGAGGGGAACCCTTCGGACTGCCAGTGTGCCAATCAATCCAGATTGGTGCATGCGACGGGAGATGATGAGTCAAAGCTATACAACGCGCTTGGACCAATTGTGGACAGTAAACTGTCGATAATGAGCGGCCGCTTGGCGGCGGTTTACCGAATACGTGTCTTAGTGTTTGCCATTGCCGCACACGTATTGAGTGTTCGAATCTCTCCTTCACCGCCATATTCAGTAAACGCAAACCCCTGATTTTCCTAGAGAAAGTCGGGGGTTTGTGGTTTTTGGTGCCTGAAAAAAGGCCATATGGGACTGAGATGGGACTGGGGCACTGTTTTGGTGCGTAAATAGAGACCGCCGAATGGTTAAATGACCTTCGCCGCCGACGCGATGAGCTAGGCTTTTTCGAGCCCACCCTCAAGGACGACTTCCATGCCATCTGACTCACAATCAAACGTTGCCGCGGCAGATGCTCTGACATTGCTTCTGCATAACCAACATGCCTTGGCGGCCGCAATAGAGGAGGTCACCGCATGGCTTGCAGCTAATGGCGTAGGGACTGTTGCGGATAATGCTGTCGGGGCTTTGGAAACCCTGGATGCAAACGCAAAAGCGATTACAGATGCGATTATGCGGCTGCGACAGTAGTAGGGAATAACGCTGTTAGACAGCAGTGGTCCACTGATGGACACGCAACCCATTTTTTGGGGAAAAACGGACGATCAAAGTCTTGGCTCTCCGTGGGGAAGGGGTAGTTTCCTACCCCTCTACCACCTAGAACTCAAATATCAACTGGGTCCAAGGGGGGCTACGATAATGCTCACACACGCTCTCCCGGTGCCCAAAGCGATTGCGGCTATAGGCGCTGACGTGGACTGTCCTTAGGTGCTGCGGTGTGCGACGCCGAACACGGCGTTTTTTTGACTCGCTCATGGCTGATTCCTTAAAAGAACGCCAAGGCAAGAGCGACGAGAGCGAGTGCCAGATATCCGGCAACAGCTATTACGGTATTGTAATACTATACCCGATAGCCCACACTTCGCTCACGACCACTGCCTATGGCATCGGTTTAGTCGTTGTAGGGCTAGTACCGGCAAGTCTTCCCCCTACAACAACGCCAGACCCTGTCCCTCGCGGGACGGGGTTTTTTGTGCTTGGCGATAAAGCCAAGCAACAAAATCTGCTCAATTATGTTTTGTCTGAGACAGATCGCATGGTATCAGCAAAGGCCAGCCAGATGGCAGCCAGACCGGCACATCCAAGGAACACAACCGACCAACCGCCATGCTGAGTTGCTCAGCTAAAGTTGATAAGGGCAAATTGCCCTTCTTTCTAAGTGAGACTTTTTGGATGGTTGTGGTCGATCACGGGCGTGATGACCGATACATTGAATTCCAGCCTATGTTCAATCGGCCCCCACACCTGACACGGGTGTGGGGGCCTTTTTATGGCAGCGTGGAAACCACTTCCTACCTTGCTGGTCTACCATTCCCTCACTGTCTGGTCGATGCATTCAGCCACTTCTTCGAACAGGGAACACCGTTCATGTTGTACGTCTATGAAGGCTTGGCTACCGTCGCCGTGATCGCCCATCACCTAGGGCAGACACCGATTGAGCGGACGACGCTCGAATGTCCGGTGCGCTTGAGCGATGCCGGTAGTGGGTGCGTTCGTATTGAACTGCAGCAGTATCTACAAGGACCCAAGGCGGCCAACCTGCTGCGGATGATCCTGCCTGACGGGCACCTTGTGCAGGGGCAAATGATTGACGGCTGCAACGAACCGGCCAGCGGCTGGCTGCTGATTCAGGTCGGGCAATTCGAGCTGACGCCAGAGTCGTCGGCGAACACCAACGGTTGGAAATGGGAGTGAGCATGGCCGATACATTGGCGGCACTGAACCTGCCGAACGCGGTGGAGGTGCAAACCCTGAAACTGCTGCACCAAATTGCCCTGGCGCACACGGCGGACGATCTGTTTCGCGCCAGTGCGCCGAAGGTTTTGTGCTGGGCCTGGAGACGGTCAAGGTACTGAACGCGGCCAGTATCGAAGGTTTGTATAGGATCTTCGAGGCAGCGGCCACGGCGCGGCGTCAGGAGCACGAACAGTGATCGGCGAAGGCATTCACGAAGCAGTGTTGCGCACTCTGGTGGAGCTGCGCGTCATGGTCGAGTATCTGTAGGCGCGGATTGTTTTAGGGCAAATTTAGGGCAGATCGTGGGCCGGAATAGGCCGCGACATGCCATCAGTTAACGGGTTTCACTCCTGATTTGCTGGCCTGAAGCGGTCTGTGCGGACTTAGGCAGGGGTTCGAATCCCTATTCCGGCAGTCAATGATTGCAGGTGAAAGAAACCTTCTAATGTCGCTGTCTGTTGTGTCCAATGAAGACGCACCGGTTCAGTCCTCGCACCAAGATTGCCAAGAACAGCTTCCACACCAGGGTCAGGTGTGGAGGCCGATTGAACCTAGGGTGGATCTCTATAGCGTTTTCGAAAGTCGGCAATCGGTCACGGATGGGCATCCTCAGCTGAGTACGCTTTGTTTTTTTTTCAAAACAATTCTCCGAAACGAAACATAGGCGTGATCAGGCACCGCGATACTCCGTTTCTGTGCCCGGCTCATGAACCCTTGCGTTCCCTGAAGAAGCTGATAATCTGAAACCTAATACGGGAAAAAGCTTTTTTTGAGCGATTTCTGTCGTTAAGAATCAAAAAAATCGAGGACTTAATGCTCGCCAACATCTCTTTGTCTAACATATTGTCATTTCGTGATACCCAGAATCTGAGCATGCTGGCTTCAGATTCCAAGAAGGACGATATCAACCAATTAAACATCCAAAAAATTGAGAATTCAGAAGACAGAGTATTGAAATCTGCTCTTATCTTCGGCGCTAACGCGAGTGGTAAATCCAATTTAATTAAAGCAATCAACATAATGAAGGAGATTGTTCTAAGTTCTATACCAAACATTGAGACTAGCGTAACAAGAAGTGTTATTCCGTATCTTTTGCGAGAGGAAAACTTCGAAGCACCCTCTGAAATTGAAATGGTGTTTTTCGTTAAAAGTGTAAAATACAGATACGGCCTCAGTGTTCGAAGCGGCGAGATAATCGAGGAGTGGCTTTACTATACGCCTCAGACAAGAGAGACGATGCTCTTTGAACGCAATGGAATGTCTATTGACTACAATAAGTCTAGCTTCTCCGAAGCTGATATATTTGTAAAAAAAGGTGTTCTTGAAAAGACCCGAGTTGATGTGCCATTTATCTCGGTTGTTTCTGGTTTCGACGGTGAACACGCAACTCTCATCACTGATTGGTTTAAAAAGACGCATGTTTTAAACGGAATTACAGACTCGCGTTACAGTACCTTCACGCACTCTCAAATCAAAAGCGATCCGAAATTTCGAACGTGGCTCCTCAAAATTCTGAAAGCCTTCCAGATATCGGATATAAAGGTTGTTGATGAAGCATCTGACTCGCGTCTAGATAACATCGATACTACCGATGACTCCATGCGAAAATTGGTAGATAGTTTCAAAGAGTTTCAAAAAATAAAAAAAATCAGCAGAACGGATTTGGTTGTAGTAAAAAAAGTGGATAGTCATGAAGTTGAGTTCCCTTTATCTTTAGAGTCTGAAGGGACTCGTAAGCTCATAAATATCCTTGGCCCAATATATGATGCGATGATGACGGGTGAACGCCTCATAATTGATGAGTTTGACTCAAAGTTTCATACTCTATTATCCAAGCATCTTTTTAAAATATTTCACGCCGAGAGCATTCAAGGCTCCCAAATAATTGCAGCTGTACAAGATGTCAATCTCATGGATACCGAGTGCTTTAGACGCGACCAGGTTTGGTTTGTGGATAAGGACGAAGAGGGAGCAAGCGAACTTTATTCTCTTGTGGAATACAAGGAAAAATCCCGCACTCTTAAGAGTAACTATGGTGACGATTATTTAGAGGGGGCATTCGGAGCAATCCCTCTATTCAACTCCTTTGAAAGTATTGATCAACTTATGGGGGCCGACCATGAATAAGAGGTCTAGCCCATTAAAGGGCGCTACAAGGCGCGAAAATACCCGCGATGCTCAACCTTTGAAGCGCGACCAGTATTTGAGTTTTAGTTTCAAGTATTTTAAGGACTGTGATGATGTTGGTCAGTCATTAGCAACATGGGCAAATGAAAGTCTACTAGGTCCATTTTTTGCGAAACTACATCATATAAGTACGGTTAATATAACCGAGCTGCAGACACAGAAATCTGTAACGAACTACAGAAATTTTCCTCCTGCTGAAAATACGCACTTTTCCTGCCCGGCAGACTTATCCAAAGATGAAAACTGGGGTGTGATTAGGAATATTGGTGGACAAAAGCAACGTGTAGCAGGATTCTTGAGAGATAATATCTTCTATATAGTTTTCCTAGATCGCGATCATAAATTCTGGCCATCACAAAACTAATATTTAGAGCCTCGCATATCGTGTGACAGGCGATATGCGAAGCATAAAATTCTCATCAAAACTTACGATAAAATTGATCGCACTAGGCGGTGCATAGGCTCTTAATACTCAAGTAATGTAAGCATTAAAGATCCTTGTATTTCCCCTTCAGTTTGGCCAGTCCCTGCTTAATGTATCCAGAATTTTCGCCAATCACCCACAAGGCGCCCCGAACATTGTCGCCGACTTCGGCCAAGCCTTGCTGTTCAGCACGAAGCGTAAGCTCCATCAAGGCCGCTTCTAGACCGAGCTGATTCTGGTACAACCTCTCCAGCACATCCGCTAACGAATATTCGTCTGCCATCGAATTGATCTCTTTCGAAAAAGAAAAAGCATAGTACTGGTAGTGCCTTTTGTGGGTACTAATTGCTGCATGCTTAGAAATTGCTACAAAGCAGTGGGTTTTCAAAGAATTAACGAGGCTGGCCGGGGGGCAGGCGAGGTGCTACGCCCAATCCATCATGGGTGCAACACTAAAGCGCCGAGACAGCGTAGGCATTGGTTTTACTGGGCTAAGGCTCTGATTCTGTAACATTTTACTCAACGTGTTGTCGGCGTGTTTTAGGGCGTTTTCAGGCGTTTTTCAGGTCTCGGTGGTACGATGTACCACTTCAAAACTGACGCGTACCACTTTCGATATGGCAGCTATCAGGGCAAGAAAACTGGCGGATGGGTCTGTGAGCTACACCGCTCAGATCCGCATCAAGCGTGATGGAGTGCAAGTCTACCAAGAGAGCCAGACCTTCGCCCGGAAACAGGCTGCGCAGGTTTGGGCGCGTAAGCGTGAATCGGAACTGGATGAACCAGGTGCGATCGAGCGGGCGAGGCCGCAAGGGTGAGTTTTTTCAATGGCTTCTTACTGGTGTGGCCATTGCGAAGCTTGACGGTCGCAATACCGCTATCGATCTCGGTGATCTTCCCTTCGCGAAAGCTGAGACTGACGCTCTGTCCGGTGCTGTGGCAGGGACGAAAGTCACGTCATCGCCGACGTTGAAGGCGTCCGTGGTAGCCTCTGTGCCGCTGCCACTTGGGTTTCGTCCTGCAGGCCGACTCTACCGTCAGCGGTGTACGCTGGATAAAGTCGACTCAAGTTACTCATTGTCATGGTCACGCCATTCTCATTTCGAAACGTCTCCTGACTAGCGATGCCGAGTAATTTTCCCATTCGGCCTAGGAAAGTGGAGAGTTCAGCAACCTCTTGATGAGGATCTTGGGGCGATGACAGTCGATGTCGGAGATAGAGGTCAAGGGCGAGAACCAACTCGTCCCGTGTCCATGGAGGATTTCGTTTTTTCTTTTTAGGCTCAAAAGTAGAGAGTGGGGCTTTTTGACTTTCCAAAATTTTTCCTCTCATTGGATGGATTCGAGTCATAGCCACTTGCCAAACTCGCCACCTTTGAGGTTTTTTCAATTGGAAATATTTTTTTGATTGGGAGGACATTTCGTTAAGGTGGCCGGAGTAACGAGCGTTTGATGACCAAGGAGTGAAGGATGAGTTGTTCTGGAGGACCTGTAATTGATCAGGAGCAGTTGAGGAGGCTCAGGGAAAGATTACATATCGCGGTCTTAAACAAGCGATCTGACAGGTGGTGTTTGTCGCTTTGGAGTCGATTCATTAGGGCTAGAGACGGCCAGCAATGTGTAGTGTGCAGCTCTGATGATCGGATTCAGGCGCATCATGTTTTCAGAAGGACCTTGCTTCCACATGCTAGATACGAAACCGGCAATGGGGTCACGCTTTGCTATCAATGTCACAAGATCGCACATGAGGGATTCAATGGGCGACCTGATTTGAGTTTGCCAATAGGGGCGCAAGGTGGTGATGATCAAGACGAGGTCGCGTTTTACTACCTAAAACTGCTTGAGTCAGCAGAAGCTTTCGGCCTAGATCACGACGAGTTTTATGCCTTCAGCAATGAGATGCTGAGGTTTTTCGTCAGGGTCCAAGGCTTTGAACATCTTTATTGGAAAGTCCAAGACAAGGAAATAACAGGGTTGCTGATGGCTTACAACATCTGGTTTCGTGCACCGGAGGCGATGTCGCTGGCTATTTTGAAAGCTAATTTGCCGGAGTTCTTTTAGATTGGAGTTTTGACCACTCTTGATCGACAGCACGCTTTGCCGTCCTCTCACTTGAGTACAACCACCGCAACCGCCTCGGCTTGCTCTGATCTCCAGCCGTCACCGTCTTTTCCCTCCCGGTCTTGTTGTCGCGGTAGTACGCGATGATACCCGTGAAGTTCCCTTTGCTCTCTTCCCCCAGATCCTCAACGGTATCCTCCGGCACAGATCGGGGAGCTGTGTGCTAGCCGTTTGCCCGCTATCCCGCTACGTGAGGTCAGTGAGAGGATGTGGGGACCAGATTGGTACGATAGGGAAAAGGCGTTGCTCTAAGCCGTTATTCTAGAGCTGCTTGTTGTTAATCCATCCAATTCATTTTCGGAGAGCCGCGATCAGTGCTTGAAGAAAATGCACAAGCCTTTTCCTGCACAGGATAATGGTGTCAGGTTGAAACATTGTGCTAGTCGAGTTCGTTCCAACCAAAAAAATTGTAGCTGTTTAAATGAAGACTATTGTCGCAGTTCCGCTCCTACACCACCTTGCGCCTCCCCCTACACCTAAGACAGAATCCGCCGGCTTGTGCGTCTAGCTCGCGGGTTCTATCGTCCCTGTGTCACTGCAGAACAGTGATCGGGTTTGGTAGCCCGTTTCGTTTCTAGACTCATGGCGTCACCGTGTGCAGTCCTTCCCAGGACTCCGATTTCATGGTGGTCATGCGTGGGGCTCATTCGTGGGCGCCGGGTTCTAGTGCGACCGGTCTACCAACCCGCGTATGGCCGCCACCTATCGTTTGGTAGCGAGGGTGATGGCTCCTTTTAGTATTCGCACTAGAGGCTCCATCTATGTTCAAACCAACACCGAATCCCCCAGAAACCAACCCCGCATCCCCCTACGAATCCCTCGATTCCCGCAAACTCCACGAAGCCGCCGAGCGCGCCCTCGATCACTACCTCACCCCGGCCAGCCAGATCATGGCCAGCGGTGATCAATCCAAACCGATGTTCCTCGCCAACCCGGCCTACGACACCGAATCTCTGCTCGCCAACGCCAGCGAATCCCTGGGTTCCGCCACGACCATGCTCAACGATTTCGCCGCGTTGCTGGATGTCTCGCACCGCAAGACGCTGCTGGGCATTGCGCAGGTGGTGATGTTGGGGGAGTTGGCGGTGAATCAGGCGCTGGATAACGTCGAGTTGAAGGCGTAGAGCGCTGCCCTCCGTGGCGAGCGGCCAGGTCGTGGTCGCGGAGGGCGTTCATTCGATGCGCAAAACAACCGTCCAAAATGGCGGGTTTCAGCCTGTTTCCGCAGCAATAGCGATGTGCCACAAAAAATGATGGCAATGCGTCATCACGCGCTCAAAAAAGTTCAACGATTGTACAAAAATATAAAGTTGTACAACTTTTCCCAAAGTTTATAGCATCCGTTCCAACACCTTTGCTGAAACGATAAATCCAGTGTGAGTCCTGGATTTGTCCGCTGGTGCGTGGGCCGTCGGTACGGCTTTTCGCGTCAGGTTGTTGCAGCCGGGTCAGTGGAAGCTGCCCGTATTTCGCCCAGGACGACGACCCCGAATATGAGCGGTAACTCCGGTTATCAGAGATCTACTTTTTGTGCCTGACGCTGAATCGCGTCAGAGCGTTAGAGGCTGAACATGGCAGAAGCATCGAATTTCCTGGGCAACATCAAGGTTTCCCGAAAGTTGGGGGCCGGGTTTGGCGTTCTTTTGCTGGCGGTGGGGGCGGTGGCGTTCATTGGCTATAGCAGCAGCAATGTGCTGGTTGATCGCTTGGGCACCACGCGTCTGATCGGCACGCTCAACGATGCGACGCAGGACATGCGGCTGTCGGAGAAGCAGTACGAAGCGGCGGCGGATGTCGCTTATGCCGAGGCTTATCAGTCGCAGCTGAATGTGTTGCAAGGGCTGATCGCCAAGGCGTTGCAGACCCTGACGCGGGCGGAGAACCAGCAGGCGTTGAAGCGTTTGCAGGACACCACGCTGGCTTACGATCAGCAGGTCAAGCGCTTGGTCGAGGCGGACAAGGCAACCAGCGATGCGCTGAAACCGTTGGGGGCGATGTCGGACAAGTACGCCGAGACCTTCAACAGCATGTTCGAGAGCACCACGGCCAGCGCGTTGGCGTCTGCTGATAGCGCGCGGGTGGCGGATTTGCGCACGGTGGCGGATCTGCGCAATGGCATGACGATGTTTCGTCTGATGTTGCGGCGTTATATCGCCGTGCCGAGCGAGGCCAACAAGCAGGTGCTGCTGGACACCACCGATGCCTTCCTGGCCGACATGAGCAAGGCGCGCAGCGGGTTGCCGGCGGCTCTGTCGAGTCAACTTGAAGAGGCGCAGGCCGGGATGCGCCGTTATCGCGAGGTGCTGGTGCAGGTCGCCGCGCTGTTCGAGCAGAAGCAGAGCCTGCGTCAGCAGGTCGATCAACAGAGCCAGGCGATGGACAGCATCATGACCGGCCTGATGGACACGCAGCAGCGTCTGGCGCGGGACGATCAACAGCGTGCGTTTATCCAGATTGCCGTGCTGACGGTGCTGGCGCTGGTGGTCGGTCTGTTGGCTGCGGTGCTGATCTCGCGGCAGATCACCGGGCCGCTGGCGCTGACGGTGGAGCTGGCGCGACGGATTGCCAAGGGCGATCTGACGGTGCAAGCCAAATCCAGCCGCAAGGATGAGTTGGGCGATCTGCAAAACGCGATGCAGGACATGGCGCAAAGCCTGAACACGTTGGTGCAGGGGATCGGTAACGGCGTGACACATATTTCGACGTCGGCCGAGAAGCTTTCGGCGATGAGCGAGCAGACCAGCGCCGGTGTGCGCCAGCAGAAAGTCGAGGTGGATCAGGTCGCCACGGCGATGCACGAAATGGCCTCGACCGTGCAGGAGGTAGCGCGCAACACCACCGACGCATCCGCCGCCGCGACCCTGGCCGATCAGCAGGCGCGTCACGGCAGTGCGGTGGTCAAGCAGGCGACCGTGCAGATCAGTGAATTGTCGGTGGCGATCGAAGACTTAGGCGCGGCGATGAACGTGCTGTCCCAGGACAGCGAGCAGATCGGCAAGGTCATCGATGTGATCAAGGCAGTCGCTGAGCAGACCAATTTGCTGGCGCTGAACGCGGCGATTGAAGCGGCGCGGGCGGGGGAGCAGGGCCGTGGTTTCGCGGTGGTTGCCGATGAAGTGCGCTCGCTGGCGCAGCGCACCCAGGATTCGACCAAGGAAATCGAAGCGCTGATTGTCACGTTGCAGCAGGGCACGCAAGCGGCATCTACGCTGATGACATCCAGCCGCGAGCGCACGCTGGACACCGTGGTGCTGGCGCAGAAGGCCGAGCAGGCGATCACCGAGATCAACCATTCGATCGGCACGATCCAGCAAATGAGCCTGCAGATTTCCGCCGCCGCCGAGCAGCAAAGTGCGGTGGCCGATGAGATCAATCGCAGCATCGTCAGTGTGCGCGATGTGGCCGATCAGTCGGCCGTCGCCAGCGAAGAAAGCGCTGCCGCGACCATTGAACTGGCGTCGCTCGGGCAGGACTTGCAACGCATGACGGCGCATTTCCGCACCTGATGGCATTTCGCAATGAACTTGGCCGGAATTGACCGGTCAGCCTGTATAAGCGGGGGCCGCCAAGCGGCGCCACCCGGTCCGTGCATTTATTTTTTCTGGGCCATGGATGGTTGCAACCCGCTCTCAGGGGGCGTCATGACCAATACACCAATTTTCCCCCAGCCCAGCGGGGGATGCCAAGGATGCCGGCAAAAAGGCGAGGCCGATATGGCGTTCTCCTTCGCGTTCCAGCCGATTGTCGATGTGCGTGATCAATCGACCTTCGCCCACGAGGCGCTGGTCCGGGGCGTGCAGGGCGAAGGGGCGCTATCGGTTCTGCAGCAGGTCGATGACCAGAACCGCTATCGCTTCGATCAACTGTGCCGCGTGCGGGCGATCTCCACAGCCGCGCAGTTGGGGCTCACCGGGTTCCTCTCGATCAACTTCCTGCCCAACGCCGTTTATCGTCCGGACCTGTGCATCCGCAGCACGTTGGAGGCGGCCCGCGCGCATGCGTTCCCGCTCGATCGGTTGATCTTCGAAGCGGTCGAGGGCGAGCACGTCGAAAGCAACAAGCACTTGATGAACATCCTGCGGGAGTATCGCGAGTTTGGTTTCAAGACGGCCATTGATGACTTCGGTGCGGGGTATTCCGGGTTGAATCTGCTGGCGGACTTTCAGCCGGATCTGATCAAACTGGACATGGCGCTGATCCGCGATATCCACCGTGATCGCGTGCGTCAGGCGATTGTGCGGGGCGTGGTGGGCATGTGTACTGAACTGGGGATCGAGGTGATTGCCGAGGGCATCGAGCACCCGGAGGAACGGGACTTTTTGGCCGATTGCGGGATTTATCTGATGCAGGGATTCTGGTTCGCCAAACCGGCGTTCGAGGCAATGGCGCAGATTCCTGCGCAGGCGTGGCAGCCGATTTGACGGGGGCACGTTGTTGAGCCTGAGCCGTCAGGTTCAGGTGACGGCTCAGGCGTGCAGGGTCAGCCAAACTGGCTCGCCGACTCAACTGCAGATTTCGTCTGCCTTGAGCGGGTCAACTGGTAAGCAATCGCCAGCCATACGAACCATCCCGGCATGACCATCAGGGCAATCCGGGTGTCAGGTCGCAATGCCAGCAAGCACAGCACAAAGCCCAGAAACGCCAGGGAGAACCACGCCATCGGTACGCCACCGGGCATTTTGTAAGCCGACTTCGTATGCAGGTCCGGGCGTTTTTTGCGATAGGCAATGTAAGACGCGAGGATGGTCGACCAAGTGAAAATCACCAGAATTGCCGACACGGTGGAGACGATGGTGAAGGCGGTCATGACTTCCGGAACGATGAACAGCACCAGCACCCCAATCAGCATCAGCAGCGTGGTGAACGTCAGGCTCAGCAGCGGCACGCTGTTGCCCGACAGTCGCCGGAACAGGCCCGGAGCGTTGTGCTGGTTGGCCAGGCCGAACAGCATGCGGCTCGATGAAAACACGCCACTGTTGGCCGATGATGCCGCCGATGTCAGTACTACGAAGTTGACGATACCGGCGGCCGCGGGAAACCCTGCCACGAGAAACAGTTCGACAAAGGGGCTCTTGACCGGAGAAACCTGCTGCCACGACGTCACGGCGATAATGCAGGTCAATGCCAGCACGTAGAACAGGATGATCCGCAGCGGAATCGAGTTGATGGCCTTGGGCAAGGTCCTCTCCGGAGAGCGGGTTTCGGCGGCAGCGGTGCCGATCAACTCGGTGCCGGCGAAGGAGAAAATCGCCATTTGAAATCCGGCAAAGAAGCCGAACAGGCCGTTAGGGAAAGCTGCCTGTTTATCCACCAGGTGACTCAGGGACGCGGTGACACCACTGGGGGACACGAACGAGCTGGCAATCAGCACGGTGCTGACGCCGATCAAGGTCACGACGGCAATGATCTTGATGATCGCGAACCAGAACTCCACCTCACCGAACAGCCTGACCGTCAGCACGTTGAGCGCGAACAATGTCGCCAGCATGCCGACGGCGGGTATCCACGCCGGGACATCGGGAAACCAGTACTGGAAGAATCCGCCGACCACAACCGCATCGCCGATTACTGCCACGCTCCAGCTCAACCAATACGACCAGCCGAGGAAGAAGGCCGCGCGCGGGCCAAGGTAGGCGCCGGCAAAATCGGCAAAGGTTTTGAAGTTCAGGTTGGACAGGAGCATCTCGCCCATGGCTCGCATGACGAAAAAAACGAACAGGCCGATGATCATGTAGATGAGGATGATCGACGTCCCGGAGAGGGCGATGATCTTCCCGGAACCCATGAACAGACCCGTACCGATGGCACCGCCCATGGCCATTAACTGGATGTGACGATTGCTGAGCGTGCGCTGCAGCGCGGGCTGTTCAAGCAGCCCGGAAGGGTTCGATTTCATTGCAAAACCTCTTGATTTTATGTTTTTGAGTTTTGGCAGAAAGTAGGTGTCGAGCGTTCTTGTTAGAGCGGCAGCGGCTAATCACGGCGATGCCGGAACGGTGAATGGCCCCCCGCCAAGTCGCCGGGGGGGCGGCCATTACCGAATCAACTGACGGTGCGCAGACGCGAGGCGGGTGCCGGTTGCAGCTCCAGCAACTGGAAGAGGTTTTTGATGTTGGCGGGCGTCGGTACCAGGTGGATACGCTGGCCGATTTGCTGTTGCTGAGCCAGGTCGTTGAGGTAGCGCAGTGACGAAAAATCTTCCAAGGCAAAACCCACAGAGTCGAAGACTGTCACCTGCGTATCGCTCTCGCGGCCGGGAACTTCGCCCTGCACGATCCGGAAAAATTCGACCACTGGAGAGTCGGCTTCCAACTGCTGAATGTCGCCTTCAATGCGCGTTTGCGGCTCGAATTCCACGATGACCCGAGCGTTGCGCAGGATCTCCGCATGCAGTTCGGTTTTACCCGGGCAGTCGCCGCCGACCGCGTTGATGTGCATGCCGGGCTCGATCATCTCGGGTGTCAGAATCGTTGCGTAGGTTTTGTCGGCGGTGACCGTGGTGACGATGTCCGCACCCTTGACCGCGTCCTTCACCGAGCTGGCCAGAATCACGTCGATCTGCGGGAACGCGGCGAGGTTGTGCTTCAGCTTGAGTGAGGCGTCGCGATCAATGTCGAAGATGCGGATTTCGCTGATGCCCAACATTTCATGAAAGGCCAGTGCCTGAAACTCACTCTGGGCTCCGTTGCCGATGAGGGCCATCGATGTCGAGCCCGGGCGAGCCAGCGATTGAGCGACCAGCGCGGAGGTGGCAGCGGTGCGCACGGCGGTGGTCAAGGTCAGTTCGCTGAGCAGGGTCGGATAGCCACTCTGCACATCCGCCAGCAGACCGAAGGCCATGACCGTCAGCAAATTCTGTTGACCGTTGTTCGGGTGGCCGTTGACGTATTTGAACGAGTACTGCTGGCCGTCGTCGGTGGGCATCAGCTCGATCACGCCGTCTGCCGAATGATTGGCCGTGCGCGGCGATTTATCAAACTGCGCCCAGCGTGCGTAGTCCGCTTCGATGTAGCTTGCCATTTCGCGAATGGCGCGGCGGATACCGACTTGGGTGAACAGGCGTGTAGCGTCATCGACATCTATAAAAAGCGTCATGTTCTTTTTCTCCGGTTCAGACATTGAAAGGCTGTAGAGCGCGGGATGGTTCAGCTGCGTTTGCTCTCGAAACCATGCAGCACGTTCACCGCATTGATGCCGATTTCATCGACCATGTAGCCGCCTTCCATCACGAACAGGGTGGGGCAGCCGACACTGGCGATCAGCGTTCCGATGCCGATGAAGTCCTCACTTTCCAGCAGGAAGTGGCTGATGGGGTCGTCCTTGAACGTGTCGACACCCAGGGAAATCACCAGCACTTCAGGTGCGAACTGCTGGAGTTTTTTGCAGGCGTGGATCAGGGCGTTGCGGTAGCTCTCCCAGGTGGTGTTTTTCGGCAACGGGTAGTTGAGGTTGTAACCCTCGCCGACACCCGCGCCGACTTCGTGGCTGTAACCTGAAAAGTACGGGTAGGACACCGCGGGCTCACCGTGCAGCGACACGAACATGACATCGCTGCGCTGGTAGAAAATGTTCTGGGTGCCGTTGCCGTGGTGGAAGTCGACGTCCAGCACCGCGACACGTTTGGCGCCTTGGGTGATGGCCTGTTGCGCGGCAATCGCGGCGTTATTGAGGTAGCAATAACCGCCCATGTATTCGCGCGCGGCGTGATGGCCGGGCGGGCGGCAGAGGGCAAAGGCGCTGTCATGGCCTTCATCGATCAGTGCGAGGCCGGTGAGGGCGATATCGGCGCTGGTTTTCACCGCTTGCCAGGTCGTGGCGGTGATCGGCGAACCGGCATCCATGGCATAGAAACCGAGCTTGCCATCGATGAACGTCGGCACTTGCTCGTTGCCCAGATCGCGCACCGGCCAGACCAGCGGCAAAGCATCGTGCGTGCGCCCGGTTGCGCACCATTCGCTCCAGGCATTTTCCAGAAAACTGACGTAGCGCTCGCTGTGCGCGTTGACGTAGCACGAGCGGTCAAACGCGCGTGGTTCGACGATTTGCCCCAGGCCGACCTGTTTGACGCGGTTATGCACGGTATCGGCCCGACTCGGTTGTTCGAACGACGGTTTGAGCACGCCATCTTTCAATTCGGTGCCGTGGTGCAACCGATGGGAATCACTGAAAACTGTAAACATTCTGCGCATCCGTTAATGTGGGCCAGTGCAAATATTCTGTTCCGGCTGACCTGCGCTTTCTTTGCTTTGTTTTCTTGATTCAGTAAATTATTCGGGCGTTTTTACTCAGGATCGACGTCATGCAGAAAAAAATATCCAAACGCATCAGTCTCGACGAGACCGACCTGGCGATTCTTGAGTTGCTGCAGGAAGACGCCAGTATTTCCAACGCTGAACTCAGTGAGCGGCTTTCACTGAGCCTTACGCCGTGCTGGCGACGGCGCAAGCGAATGGAGGAGGCCGGGGTGATCAAGGGCTATCAGGCCAACCTTGATCGGCGCATGCTCGGGCTGGATATCATGGCGTTCGTGCACATCCGTTTTTCCACCCACGCCGATCATGCGCCGGACGCCTTTGAGACGGTGATTGCGCAACTGCCCCAGGTGCTGTCCTGTCACAAGATCACCGGCGATGCCGATTATGTGTTGCAGGTGCTGGCCGAGGATCTGGATAGCTACAGCGATTTCATCGAGCAAGTGCTCAGGCGCCAGGTGGGTATTGCGTCGATCCAGTCCAGCCTGGCATTGCGCGAGGTCAAGACCAGTAGCCGTATTGCGATACCCAGGCCGGTAAAGGACTGAGGGGGCGGGCGTCTCAAGTTCCAAAATTGAACGCGATGGATATTCGTGGCCTCTTCCCTTCGAAACGTCTTACCGAATGCATCAGCCATGAGGGAAACATGATGAAGGTTCCGCTTTTGGCGGCGCAGACCGTGCTGAAGCCGGCAGTCAGACAGTCTTCGACTCTCATACGCAAGGCCGGGTTGTAGGTCGAGGCAACCATTCCGCGCGGGTCGATGAATTCCAGGTCACCGTCGACGATCGGGTCATCTTCTCGTCCGCCGGCATCTACCCAGTAAACGCCGGACCAGAACGCGCCGGGGTGGCCATGAAGTGAGTTGCTGTGGCCAGCTTCATTTACATTGACCCAGGCGTTGAGCTTCCATTCGAAGTGCGGCTCGGTCAGTCCATACAGGTCGCTATGAACGGCGGTGAGTTGGCCGGCGAATGCTTTGGCGAATTTAACCAGCGCTTTGCAGGCATCTCCTTCCCAATTTGCGAAGTCATTGGCGGACTGCCAACCGCCGTCGTTGCTGCGTTGGGTACCGTTGCGATCTTGAGCCATGTGATTGGAGATGATGGCTTTCAACTCAGCGTTGAGTTTTTCTGCACCCGGGTACTGGATACTCGCCAATGGGGTTGCGAACAGTCGTCGAATTTTTATCAGTTCTGGATTGACCAGTTGGGTGCCCGACTGCATTTGACGTTTGATTCCTTTCGGTGAGTTGCAATAACGATACCGAATGAAAAAACCAGTTGATGTAAACCTTTGTTAAACCCGATGGGGTTATTGTAAATGTCGGAATTGACGCGATTTTGGTGTCAATCAAGCGGCGTTGATCCGTTCGATTGCCGGCGCCAGTGCAGGGCGCTTGTTCCGCCATTCGTCTTTGACAGTTCCGGGATGCTGCATGACGATTGATAGATTTCCTGGCTGAGAATCAATGTGGCGAGGGAGCTTGCTCCCGCCGGGGCGCGAAGCGGCCCCTCAAAAGAAGGCCTGCTGCGCAGTCCAGCGGGAGCAAGCTCCCTCGCCACAAGTGTTTGTGCCTGGGAGATTACTGCGGCAGCGCAAGCCACTCGCCAAGGACCTGCTGATATTTGCCAGTCACTTTGTTCAAATGCAGCCACTGATCGACGTACAGTTTCCAGCTGATGTCATCGCGCGGCAGCAGGTACGCCTTCTCGCCGTACTGCATGTACTGGTGCGGATTCACCGCGCACAACCCCGGTTTGAGTTTCTGCTGATACAGCGCTTCCGACGCGTCGGTGATCATTACGTCGGCTTTGTTGTCGAGCAGTTGCTGGAAGATCGTCACGTTGTCGTGCAGCGCCAGTTGCGCCTTGGGCAGGAAGGCGTGGACGAAGGCTTCGTTGGTGCCGCCGGCGGGTTCGACCAGACGCACGTTGGGCTGGTTGATCTGCTCGACGGTCTGGTACTTGCTGACATCGGCGCAGCGCACCAGCGGGATCTTGCCGTCGCTGTCGAGGGTGTTGCTGAAGTAGGCTTTTTTCTGCCGCTCCAGCGTCACCGAAATGCCGCCCATGCCGATGTCGCACTTGCCGGCCTGCATGTCCGGCATCAGGGTTTTCCAGGTGGTCTGCACCCATTCGACCTTGACCCCGAGGCTGTCGGCCAGCGAGCGCGCCATGGCGATGTCGATGCCCTCGAAGTCGCCGTCGGGGCGCTTGAAAGTGTAGGGCTTGTAGTCGCCGGTGGTGCAGACGCGCAGTTGGCCTTGTTGCTGGATGCTGTCGAGGTGCGAAGGGCTTTCCTGCGCCTGAACGCCGGCGGCCAGGGTCAGCGCGCCGCAAAGGATCATCGTGCTTTTTAGAATGGTCATGGACATCGGGCTTCTGCAGAGGACGGTAAGCCAGTGTAGTGAAAGGCCTTCGCGGGTGTCATCCCGAGTCCGGACTCAACGTGCCGAGCCACGCCACCAACGCCACGATCAGCAGGGCCAGGCCCAGTTCCAGCAGCACGCTGCGCCTGAGTGCATTCGCCGCGATCACGTGCTGTCCATCGCGTATGGATCGCTCCAGCGCAGGCCCAAGGTGAAAGCGGTTCAGCGCCGCCAGCACCAGCATTGCGGCAAACAGCAAAACCTTGATCGCCAGCAACATCCCATAGGTGCCGAGCAGCACGTCGTCCAGCCTCGGGCCGACGATGAACAGGTAATTCACTACGCCGCTCACCGACAGCGTCAGCACAATCGCCGCGCCGATCCACTCGAAGCGTTTCACCGCCGCAGCCAGCAGGCGAGTCCGCGCTTCATCCACACCATCCCGCGTCAGCAGCACCAGCGCCAGCATGCCGCCCAACCATGCCCCCGCCGCCAGTAAATGCAGGATGTCGCTGAGGAAATGCCAGAGTCGCAGCCAGCCTTCGTCCATTGCCCCGTGCCCACTCCAGGCGAGGGAGCTGAGGGCGACCGCGCCGGCCATTGACGCGAGCCACTTCCCCGGCTGAACCAGCACCACGATCAGCGCAATCATGCGCAGTGCCCACGCCAGCCCGACGTCCGTTTCCAGCAGCATCATCTGCAGATGCGGCCAGAGTGCGGCGAGTTCGGTTTCGCCACTCATGGCGCTCGTCATCAGCAGCAGCCCAGCCACCGACAGCAGGGCCCCGATCAACGCTAATCCACGCAACAGCGGCTTGAAACGCAGCGGCGCGTTAACGCTGTATAGCGCAAACAGCGCCACCCCGAACAACAGCAACAAATCCACATACAACGCCAGGCGCAGAATGATGTTGATCAGCTCAGCCATCGCTCACTTCACTTTGAACGTGACGTTGCCGGTGATCGGGTGCGTGTCGGACGACACCGCGCGCCACTCGACTTTGTAGGTGCCGGCGGGCAATGGCGCGAGCGGGGTGACGAGCATCGATTTCGGGTCGCTGCCGGCGCTGACTCTGGCCTTCATCGGCATCGGCGAATGGGCCATGCCGGGCATCTCGGTCATCACCAGTTTGGCGCCTGAGAACCGGGTCAGCAGGTTTTCGGAAAAGTGCAGTTCGATCTTGTCGGGTGCCGCGCCGTCGGCACCTTCGGCCGGGGTTGATGACAGCAGTTTCGGGTGAGCCTGAGCGAGGCTGCTCAGAAGCAATCCGCTGGCGAGTACAAGGGTGATATTCAACGTGCGCATGCAAGACCTCCGGGGTGTTTTTCAGTGGGAATTCAGAACCACAGCCGCACACCGAGCACGAGCCGTGCTTCGCTGCGATTCTCGCCTTCCTCGCGGGCGTAATCGGCGGTGTTGCCGTAGGTGCGGTTCCACGTCACGCCGAGGTACGGCGCAAATTCGCGGCGGATTTCGTAGCGCAGGCGCAGGCCGGCTTCAGTGTTTGACAGGCCGGAGCCGAGGCCCCGCTGCGGGTCGTTTTTGCCGTAGACGTTGAGTTCGGCGGTGGGTTGCAGGATCAGCCGGTTGGTCAGCAGAATGTCGTAATCGCCCTCCAGCCGCAGTGCGCTTTGTCCGCCTTCGCCGAGAAACGCCGTGGCCTCGGCTTCGAAGTTGTACAGCGCCATGCCCTGCACACCGAACGCGGCCCAGGTTTGTGGGGCGCCGGGTTTGAAGTCCTGACGCACGCCGCTGACCACGTCCCACCACGGCGAAATCGCGTGGCCCCACAATGCCTGGAGCTCGGCGTCCTCGGCCTTGCCGTTGCTGCGTTCGCCTTCGGAGCGCAGCCACAGGCGATCAATGTCGCCGCCAATCCAGCCGGACAGATCCCAGGCCAAAGCGCTGCCGTCATCGGCGTTTTGCCATT
Organism: Pseudomonas sp. GW823-FHT01D03; assembly: GCF_058798255.1. Lineage (NCBI taxonomy): Bacteria > Pseudomonadati > Pseudomonadota > Gammaproteobacteria > Pseudomonadales > Pseudomonadaceae > Pseudomonas > Pseudomonas sp. GW823-FHT01D03. The sequence continues at coordinate 4,024,502 of NZ_JBXAKK010000001.1, read as the reverse complement.
CGAGTTTGTCGGCGAGGAAGTAGCTGTTGATCACGCTGTCGTGCACCTGATGGCCGGCGGGGCTGACGAACACGGCGGCGCGGTCGGCGTCGGTCAGCACCGGGATCGGCGTGCGACTTTCAGTCGGCGCGGCGGGCTGCATCATGCCGTCGTCCATGCTCTGCATCGAGTGATCCATGCCGGGCATCTGACTGTGATCCATGCCTTGCATGTCGTCGGCGGCCATGACGGAGCTGCCGATGATTAACAAGGAGAACGCTGCGAATTGAGTCATGTTCGGCCCCTTCATTCTTCCACCCGCACTTCGCGGAACATGCCGGTTTCCATGTGATAAAGCAGATGGCAGTGATAGGCCCAGCGGCCCAATGCATCGGCCGTCACCCGATAGCTGCGACGGGTACCGGGGGGCATGTCGATGGTGTGTTTGCGCACCTGAAAGTTGCCGTTCTCGTCTTCCAGATCGCTCCACATGCCGTGCAGGTGGATGGGGTGGGTCATCATCGTGTCGTTGACCAGCACCAGACGGATGCGCTCGCCGTACTTGAGGCGCAGCGGCTCGGCGTCGGAGAACTTGATGCCGTTGAACGACCAGGCGAACTTCTCCATGTGCCCGGTCAGGTGCAGCTCGATCGTGCGCCCGGGATCGCGGCCGTCGGGGTCTTCGAAGGTGCTGCGCAGGTCGGCGTAGGTCAGCACGCGACGGCCGTTGTTGCGCAGGCCGAGGCCAGGGTCGTCGAGTTTCGGCGCGGTGCTCATGGCTTGCATGTCCACCAGCGGATTGTCCTGTTCGCTGGCGGGGTGCGATTGCATCGGGCCCATGGCCGAGTGATCCATGCCCGCCATGGCGCTCATGTCCATCGAGCCGTGATCCATCCCGGCCATGCCCATGTCGTCCATGGTCACCAGCGGGCGCGGGTCCAGCGCAGGCACCGGTGCTGCCAGACCGGCGCGGGTGGCGAGGGTGGCGCGGGCGTAACCACTGCGATCCATGGCCTGGGCAAACAGGGTGCAGGCCTCGCTGTCAGGCTCGACGATCACGTCGTAGGTCTCCGCCACGGCGATGCGCAGCTCGTCGACGCTGACCGGTTTGACGTGCAAACCGTCTGCCGCGACCACGGTCATTTTCAGCCCCGGAATGCGCACGTCGAAGTAAGTCATGGCCGAGCCGTTGATCAGCCGCAGACGCAGTTTCTCGCCGGGGCGAAACAGCCCGGTCCAGTTGCTGTCGGGGGTGTGGCCGTTGATCAGGAAGGTATAGGTGGCGCCACTGACGTCGGCGATGTCGGTGGGGTTCATCTTCATTTGCGCCCACATCGTGCGGTCGGCGACGGTGGCGCCCCAGCCTTTGTCGCTGACGTCGTCGATGAAATCGCCAAGGGTGCGCTTGTGGTAGTTGTAGTAGTCGGACTGCTTTTTCAGGGTCTTCATCAGGCTGGCCGGGTCTTCGTCGGTCCAGTCGCTGAGCATCACCACGTAGTCGCGGTCGTACTGGAACGGCTCCGGCTCTTTCGCGTCGATCACCAGCGGCCCGTAGACCCCGGCCTGCTCCTGCAAGCCTGAATGGCTGTGATACCAGTAAGTGCCGTGCTGCCGCACCTTGAGCTGGTAGACGTATACGCCGCCGGGTTCGATGCCGTGAAAACTCAGACCCGGCACGCCGTCCATGTTGGCCGGCAGGAGGATCCCGTGCCAGTGAATCGAAGTGCTGTCCTTGAGCCGGTTGCGCACGCGCAACGTCACCGTGTCACCCTCGCGCCAGCGCAAGAGCGGGCCGGGCAGACTGCCGTTGATGGTCAGCGCGGTGCGCGGGCTGCCGGTAAAGTTGACCGGAGTTTCGCCGATGAACAGCTCGAATTCGCTGCCGCTCAGTTCGTTGATCTGCCCAGGCGGGTTCAGCGCCCAGACCGGCGCGCGCCACAGACCGAGGCTGCCGAGCAGGCCGCTGGCGGCCAGGCCTTTGACGAAGGTGCGTCTTGAGGTGTTGGAAGGCATGCGCTGGAGGTCCCCGTTTGATACATGACGGAGAGGCTAACCAGCGCTGGCTTTCAGTTGGCTGAGAGGGGGATTACAGTTTTGACAGCTTCGCCGCTTGCGTTACAGGCCGAGCCCTTCCTGCACCACCTGCAACAGATTGTTCTCCGTCAGCGCAATCGCATCCAGTTCCTGACCGGTTTCCACCGTTTGCAGCCACCAATGGCTTTCGTGGTGTTCATCGACGGTGCGCAGCAGGTAGGTGTTGCGCTCGGGCAGGGTGATCTGCACGCGGCCGGCGCCGTCCTCGGTAAACCGGGCGATGGGATCAAAGGTCAGGGTTTGTTGATTGGCTTCGATCACCAGTTGGTCGATCGCGTAATCGTGGCTTTCGCCATCCGGTGAGCTCTCGCAAACGTGGGTCGGATTGCGGCGGATTTTCAGGCCGACTTCGGTGACGGGTTGCAACCAGGCCTCGATGCGGTGGTACAGATCGTAGACCTGCGCCGGCCAGCAATCGATCTCCAGCGCGGCATCCGCATGGGTGTGCCGGTTTTGCTTGAGTTTGGCGGCGAGTTCGTCTGCTTTACTCATTTCGGATCCCTTGGTTTGATGTCTGCCTGTTAATCGTAGACCGTTCAACGGCGTACGGCCTTGCCTTGCGTCATGCGCTTGCAACACAAGCATGGCGAAATCAGCGCTGGCCAAGTCTGGTCAGCATCAAAAACCACGGACGCAGGCGTCCCAAGGAGCGGGTCCATGAAAAAGCTGTTTACAATTCTGGCGCTGATCGCGCTGACGGCCGGTAGCGTCGGCCTGAGTTCGGCGCGTCAGTCGAACGCCAGCAAGGTGCAAACGGAAGCGGTGGCGGGGCAGTTCGATTACTACCTGCTGAGCTTGTCCTGGTCGCCAACGTTTTGCCTGACGCACAAAGATGACGCGCAATGTTCCGGCAAGGGCTACGGCTTCGTGTTGCACGGCTTGTGGCCGCAATACGCCAACGGCGGCTGGCCGGAATCCTGCCCACCACTCACCACGCTGTCGACGGCGGAAACCACCAAAGGCCTGACACTGTTCCCGACCAGGAAACTGCTCGATCACGAATGGTCCAAACACGGCACCTGCAGCGGTCTGGGCGCGATGGGCTATCTGGATGAAGCGGACAAAGCGGTTGGCGCGGTGAAAATCCCGCAGGAGCTGCAACCGTTCAGCAGCTCGTATTACTTCGAAGCCCAGGAAATCGCCGACCTGTTCCGCAAGGCCAATCCGGGGATCCCGGCCAATGGCATCGCGGTGATCTGCAGCGGCCCGGAACTCTCGGAAGTGCGGGTGTGCATGGGCAAGGATCTGCAGTTCGGCGCGTGCGGCAAGGGCGTGAAGACCCAGTGCCGGGCGGGGGATATTCGGGTGCCGCCGTCGCGGTGATGTGAGCGGTTCCACGAACAGGAAAGGGCGCCCGAGCGGGCGCCTTTTTTTTGCCTGAAGGTTTGAAGCACCCGGAAAATTCACGCATGCTTGCGCCCCCCAAAAGGATGACCCGCCACACTGCAAGGAGCTGTTCATGAGCGGAAAACCCGCCGCCCGCGTCACCGATCCAACCGCCTGCCCACTCCCGGGACATGGCACCAATCCGATTGCCAGTGGCTCCCCGAACGTGAATTTCGACGGCTTGGCGGCTGCGCGAATGACTGATAAATCCGCGTGCGGTAGCCCCATTACTGGTGGCGTTTCTTCGACGGTGTTTATCAATGGCTTAAACGCCGCGACCCTGGACAGCACCGGTGGGCACGGCAACGTGGTCATTGGCGGGTCGGGCACGGTCATCATTGGTGACACGGTAACAGCGGCGCCTTTCAGTGGTTTGCTGCCGATGCCGGTGCATTTCACGGACAAGTTGAAACTGGTCAATGACGTGACCGGTGAGCCCATGATCAATCATCCCTACGTGATCCAGCGCGCAGACGGGCGTCTGGAACACGGAGTGTCTGACGCTAACGGGTTCACCCACGAAGTCAGCTCGCACCTGCCTGAAACCATCAAGTTGTTTCTGGAGGAGTGAGGCATGGCGGCTGAAACAGTAACGTGCGCGAAAGGCAACAATTACAAGCTGCACAAGGAACATACGCTGACGGATAAGAAGGATGTCAGTGACAAGCCTGTGCCGGTGGAGAGTACCAAGGCGATTGTTGTTTTTGTCGGAGGCGCCGGGGATAAGGAAAGTTATTATTTTTCGGGGCCTTATGGAAACATCCAAGAGGCACGGAAGGATTTTGATGAGCGCACGACAAGCTTGGCTAAGGAGGGTAAATACAAGTCTGAGTGGCTGGGCTACAACGAAGTCAGAGGAAAACAGGATATTCAGCGTCATGTCCTGAGTCTGATTCCCTACAAGAGCTGTCCTGTCTATATCGTGGGTCATAGCCTTGGCGGTTGGAATGGTGCGCATCTGACAAAGATCATGTCGGAATGGGGTTACCGGATTCAGATGCTGATTACCCTTGATCCCGTGGGTGAAGGGGCCCTGGTCTGGTTGGGTTCTGATATTTATCGCGAACGTCCTGATCCAATTGCTGCCGATTGGATCAATATCAAAGCAATGCCAACTAAAAGAGATTCGTCAGATGGAGTCGCTGATTTTGGTGAAAAGTGGCTTATCTCATGTGGCCCTTCATTGAACGTCAATGTAGACACTAATCATGCAAATTCATGGGGGTTGTTTACTGCCCGTATCGCGGGGAGCAAATCGGCAGCCGATATGCTTTTTGACTCAATCATGAAGGATTTTCCATGATGTACAGGTTACTACTTTGCGGCTTGCTCGCTTTCTGCTCTGGTTGTGCGAAGGATCACACAAAGCCTCCCGCAAACCTGAGCTTCGAATCTGTGGAAAGAGAAAAGTCGCTGCTATACATCATCCGGTATCAGTCGGACGTTGATGTGTTGGATCTTTTTGATCGCGGGGAGCGAGTTGGGATGATTTCGGGCATGCTTCATTGCGCATTGGCGGATGATCATGATTTCTCAGTAGGCAAAGCCATACAGTTTTCCGCCACCGGTTTGATACGCTCGGAAAAAAATGAAAACAACAAGGCCAAGTTTTCCTATCTCACCCGCGCATTCTTGAGTGAAACTTCAAGCAACCGGAGTTCTGAAAGAAATCTCTCGGTGGCAGAACTGAACAACCTCCTCGCCAACAAACAACAAATCCCCTGCAAAGTCGTCGTCACCGCGTACGGCTACAAACCCTACTACTCAAACACCATGAACCTGCCGGTCGCGGATCTGCTGCGCGAAATCAACAAACCCCGATAGCCGTCATCGGTGCCCTGCGCGATTGCCCTGCGCAGATACGCGAGGGCGATCACCCGCAAAACCACAACTGAAAATAAATCGACGTGCGGAGGTCATCCAAATCCCTTGCGCGCCGATACAGCGGGGCAGGCGTGTGTTGGCGGGGCGGGTTTGCTGTGCGCACCCCGCTGGGCTACGCTCATGAAAAGTAAGGGTTTCGGGCTGCGGCCCCTGTCGTACCTGCCCAGGACACGTTTTTGCCAATCCCCATTCACGACCCGCATCAGACTCCCGGCACGCTTAAACGCCTGCCACTGCGCAAGGCGGCAGCGCTGTTCATCGTTGCGGTGTGCCTGTGTCTGTGCGGATTGCTTTATCTGCAGCTGGAACAGACACGACGCCAGGATCTGGCAAATGCGCAAATCGCCTCCACCAACCTGACCCGAGCCATGGCGCAGCAGGCCGAAGACACGTTTCTGGCCGCCGACCTGGTGCTTACCAGTCTGGCCGACTGGGTCGAGGACGATGGGTACGGCGCCGCGCAGCGACCACGCCTGCAAAAAACCTTCGCGCGCCGAGTGCAGCAACTGGAGCAGTTACACGGCATGTTTCTGTTCGATCGCGAGGGCCAGTGGGTGATCACTTCGTTCGCTGATCTGCCCCGTGGCAACGGTGTCGCCGACCGCGAGTACTTCAAGTTTCACCAGGAGAATGCTTCCAGCGTGGCGCATATCGGCCCGGCGATTCGCAGCCGCGAGAATGGCGAGTGGGTCATCCCGATCTCGAAACGCATCAACGATCGCGCCGGCAATTTCCAGGGCGTGCTGATGGCCGGGATCAAGATGGCGTACTTCGACCGGTTCTTCAAAAGCTTCAGCCTTGATGACAACGGCATCATGTTTCTCGGACTCAAGGACGGCACGTTGCTGGCGCGGCGGCCGTTCGACGAAGGACTGATCGGTTCGTCGCTGGCGCAAGGCCGGATTTATCAGAAGCTGCTGCCCGAAGCCCCGGCCGGCACCGCGATGATCAAGTCGGTGGTCGACGGCGTGGTGCGTTTGTATGGCTACCGCCAGTTGGGCTCGTATCCGCTGGTGGTCGCGGCGGCATCATCGCGCGACACGATTCTCAAGGGTTGGTACGAGCGAGCCTTTCAGTCCAGCGTGATTGTGGCGCTGGTGATTCTTGGCGTCGGACTGTTCGGCTGGGTGTTCATTCATCAGGTCCGCGACGGCGAGCGAATCGAGAAAAACCTGCGTAAGGCACAGCGCACACTGGAGCAGATCGCTACCCATGACAGCCTGACGGGGCTGGCGAATCGGCGGCTGTTCGAACGCTCACTGGAAGTCGAATTTGCCCGCGGTGCACGGCAGTCGAGTCCGGTCGGCCTGATCATGCTCGATATCGATTTCTTCAAACGCTACAACGATGCCTACGGGCATGTGGCAGGGGATCACTGCCTGACTCAGGTGGCCCAAGTGCTGAAGAATTGCTCGCAACGCAAGTCTGACCTGGCGGTGCGCTACGGTGGCGAGGAATTCGCGGTGTTGCTGCCGGGCAACGATATCAACGGCACGCTGGCGATTGCCGGGCAGATCCGTCGCAGCGTGATGGATAAACGCATTACTCACAGCGGTTCGCCCACCGGTTACCTGACGGTGAGTCTGGGCTGCTACTCATTTATTCCGAGCGGCAATGACAGCCTTGAAGTGTTTATCCAGCGTGCTGATGCGGCGCTGTACCAGGCAAAAAATGCCGGGCGCAATCGCGCGGCAGTGTTGTCGCTGGAGGAGGGTGTTGCCGAGCTGATGCGGTCGGATCGCTAAAGCCTCCGCGCTGGATCTGTGGCGAGGAATCAGATTCCCGCGCCACAGATTCAAGCTTTTATGCCGGATCACCAGCGGTCACGCTTGTTCGTTCAGCTGCCTGTGCCACCACCGGCACCGCCAGTTCCGCCGCCGGCCGAACCGGTGCCGCCCCCCGCTCCCGATCCAGAACCCATGGTGCCGCTGTTAGTGCCGGTACCCTTGCCGGCGCCATCGGTACTGTCACCGTTTTTTGGTGCGCCGGGGTTGGTGTTGGGGGGCATGTTGGTGCCGCTTGTAGCACCGGATTTGGTGCCTGAGGCATCTGCCCCGTCATTGGCGGCAAAGGCGCCGGCCGAGGCGGTGGCCAGCAGCCCGGCGAGCAACAGGGAAGTCAGTTTGCGCGTTGTCATGGTACGTCTCCAGAAAGGCTCGGTTACCTGACTTTGGTCTGACGGCCGCAGCTGTTGGTGCCGATTGGCTGACGAGCGGTTGTCGAGCCTCAGCCTCGATCCTCAGCCAGTTTCTGCTCCAGCACCTGCCGCACCTGCGGCCACTCGTCATCGATGATGCTGAAACGCACCGAGTTACGCTTGCGGCCGTCGGGCATGATCCGCTCGTGGCGCACGATGCCTTCCTGTTGCGCACCGAGGCGCAGAATCGCGTTGCGCGACTTCTGGTTGTTCTCGTCGGTGGTGAACTGCACTCGCACGCAGTCGAGCACCTCGAAGGCATGGCGCAACATCAGGTATTTGGCTTCGGTGTTGACGAAGGATTTCTGCCAGCGTGCCGCGATCCAGCTACTGCCGATTTCCAGCTTGCGATTGAGCGGGTCGATCTTCCAGAACCGGGTCGAGCCGATCACTTCGCCGCTATCCTTCAACACGATCACAAACGGCATGACCGTGCCGGCGTCGCGGCCGTCGAGGGCTTTTTTCAGATAGCTGTCGATGGTGCTCGCCGAAGGCACCACGGTGACGGTGAGGTTCCACAGTTCGCCGTCGGCGGCAGCGCGGAGCAGGGCGTCGGCGTCGCTGTACTGAAGCGGACGCAGGAGGATGCGCGGGCCTTGCAGCGTGGTGAGCATGGAATCGAGTCTCGGCAGTTCGGGGCAGTGGCGAGCGCCTATTACGCCGCAGCCGGTTGATCCGATGCAACCACCGCCGTTAGCACAGGGTCACAAATTTCACACCTTGTTCGCCGGAGCCTGGACGATGAAAAACCTGCGGATTGCCACGTTCAACGTCAACGGCCTGCGCGCGCGCTTGCCGAACCTGCTGGCGTGGCTCAAGCGCGAGCAACCGGACATCGCCTGCCTGCAGGAGCTCAAGTCGGTCGACAGTGCGTTCCCGGTAGCTGAACTGGAAGCCGCCGGTTACGGCGCGATCTGGCACGGGCAGGCGTCGTGGAACGGCGTGGCGATCCTCGCTCGCGATGCGGAGCCGCTGGAGAGCCGTCGCGGTCTGCCGGGCGATCCCGACGACAAGCACAGCCGTTATCTGGAGGCGGCGGTGCACGGTGTACTGGTCGGCTGCCTGTACCTGCCCAACGGCAACCCGCAGCCGGGGCCGAAATTCGACTACAAACTGGCCTGGTTCGAACGCCTGATCCGCTATGCAAAGGATCTGCAAAGCAGTGATCATCCGGTGGTGCTGGCCGGCGATTACAACGTGGTGCCCACCGATATGGACATCTACAACACCCGTTCCTGGCTCAAGGATGCGCTGCTGCAACCCGAAAGTCGCGAGTGCTATCAACGGCTGCTGGATCAGGGCTGGACTGATTCGCTACGCCATCTGTATCCCGAGGATCGCCTCTACACCTTCTGGGATTACTTCCGCCAGCATTGGCAAACCAACTCTGGTCTGCGCATCGATCATCTGCTGCTCAACCCGGCACTCAGTCCGTATCTGCACGAGGCCGGGGTAGACGCCTGGGTGCGTAACGAACCGCACGCCAGCGACCACGCGCCGACCTGGATTCGCATCGGTTCGCGCAAGCGTCGGTAGCGCTGATTGGCGAAATCAATTGTCGGAGTCGGGGCCCGATCCCGTATACCTGTCGGCCAGCGGCGCAGCGAGCCGCGGCCACATGCAAAAGGACTGAGCAATGAGCGAGCCACGTCTGGCGAATCCGACGTTGTATCTGCAACACCTGGGGTTCGACACCCCACCGGCCCCTACACTGGCAACCCTGCGGCAACTGCAGTTGCGCCATACCGGCGTCTTTCCCTTCGAGAACCTGTCGACGATCACTGGCGCGCCGGTGCTGATCGATCTGCCGTCCATCGAACAAAAAATTCTCCACGGTGGCCGGGGTGGTTACTGCTACGAACTGAACAATCTGTTTCTGGCGTTGCTGCAGGAATTGGGCTTCAAGGCCCGAGGCATTTCCGGCCGCGTGGTATTGGCGCAGCCCGAAGGCACGTGGACGGCGCGTACCCATCGCCTGAGCCTGGTGATCATTGATGACGAGCGCTACATCACCGACGTCGGTTTTGGCGGCATGGTGCCGACCGCGCCGCTGCTGCTCGATACCGAGGCCGCACAGTCGACACCGCACGAGTCCTATCGCATCGATAAACAGGCGGACGGCTACATGCTGCGTGCCAGTGTTGCGGGGGAGTGGCGCGCGATGTACCTGTTTGATCTGCAACGCCAGGAAGACATCGATTACACGCTCGGCAACTGGTACGTCTCGACCCATCCCGAGTCCCCGTTCGCCAACCGGCTGATGGTTGCGCGCACTGGCGATGGCTGGCGACGGACGCTGAACAACGGCAGTTTCGCGATTCACCACATGGGCGCCGACAGCGAGCGACGCGAGGTGGCGGATGTCGATGAGTTGATCAAGGTGCTGGAGCAGGAGTTCGGCCTGAGCTTGCCTGACCAGCCGCATGTGCGCCAGTCGCTGGCGCGGATCATTCTGCCAGCCTGACCATGCGTCACTGGTTCAATTTGGCACCGCTGGTCGCCATGAACACTTCAGCCTAGTGCGATAAAAACCGGGGACACGAGGGGGGCGTTGCCGGATTTGTGGGGGATCGAAGCGCCGGAGTAGAAGCTTGGGTGGCTACCTATCCATTATGTGACTGACAAGTTGTATACAACTCTATGGACATTTGTCACGAGTATTGAATACAGTGTGCGCATAACAAAAACCAGGGAACCCCCCACATGAAAACGCCCCATGTTTCACACCAACGGCCCGAGGACGAAAATCTCGGGGTCGGCGCGAATATGGCTTACGGCCTGCAACATGTTCTGACCATGTACGGCGGTATCGTTGCGGTGCCACTGATCATCGGCCAGGCGGGCGGGCTGTCGCCGGCGGACATTGGTCTGTTGATTGCTGCTTCATTGTTTGCGGGGGGGCTGGCGACGCTGCTGCAAACCCTGGGTCTACCGTTTTTTGGCTGTCAGTTGCCGCTGGTGCAGGGCGTGTCGTTCTCCGGTGTGGCGACCATGGTCGCCATCGTCAGCAGTGGCGGGGAGGGCGGCTTCCAGTCGGTGCTGGGCGCGGTGATTGCCGCGTCGTTGATCGGCTTGCTGATCACCCCGGTGTTCTCGCGAATCACCAAGTTTTTCCCTCCACTGGTCACCGGCATCGTGATCACTACCATCGGCCTGACGCTGATGCCGGTGGCTGCGCGCTGGGCCATGGGGGGCAATAGCCACGCGCCGGACTTCGGCAGCATGCAGAACATCGGTCTGGCGGCGGTGACGCTGGTGCTGGTGTTGCTGCTGAGCAAAGTCGGTAGCTCGACCATCTCGCGTCTGTCGATCCTGTTGGCCATGGTGATCGGCACGGTGCTGGCGGTAATTCTCGGCATGGCGGATTTCTCCGGTGTCACCCAAGGGCCAATGTTCGGCTTTCCGACGCCGTTCCACTTCGGCATGCCGACCTTCCACTTCGCCGCGATCCTGTCGATGTGCATCGTGGTCATGGTGACACTGGTGGAAACCTCGGCGGACATCCTCGCGGTCGGTGAGATCATCGGTACCAAGGTCGACTCCAAGCGCCTGGGCAACGGTTTGCGCGCGGACATGCTGTCGAGCATGTTTGCGCCGATCTTCGGTTCATTCACCCAGAGCGCCTTCGCGCAGAACGTCGGGCTGGTGGCGGTGACCGGAATCAAGAGCCGTTTTGTGGTGGCCACCGGGGGCATCTTTCTGGTGATTCTCGGGCTGCTGCCGTTCATGGGCCGGGTGATCGCTGCAGTGCCGACTTCGGTGCTGGGCGGCGCCGGTATCGTGCTGTTCGGTACGGTGGCGGCGAGCGGGATTCGCACACTGTCGAAGGTCGATTACCGCAACAATGTCAACCTGATCATCGTCGCCACCTCGATCGGCTTCGGCATGATCCCGATTGCCGCACCGAACTTCTACGATCATTTCCCGAGCTGGTTCGCGACCATTTTCCACTCGGGCATCAGCTCGTCGGCGATCATGGCGATCGTGCTCAACCTGACCTTCAACCACTTCACTGCCGGCAACTCGGATCAGCAGTCGGTGTTTGCCGCAGCGGAAGAACGCACCCTGCGTTATCGCGACCTGGCGGCGCTGCGTGAGGGCGATTACTTCAGCGACGGCAAGCTGCACGATTGCGATGGCAAGGAAGTGCCGGTGATCGAGCCTGATGAACACGATCATGGGCATGGCGCGGCGAAGGTGCAGGCGAAAAGTGGTGAGCATGTCTGAGCGCTGACGGCATGAAAAAGGCCGATCTGTTGTGAGACAGATCGGCCTTTTCGTTTGAGTGATGCTGAATATGCTCACTCGGGTCGAGCATGGCGTTGTCTGGCTTCCACTCTGATAGCTCAGGACAATCGAATTGGCGCGCCAGGCTCGATAAAAGCTGTGTATCGAGGCTGTTGCGACTTGTGACCATTCATCGGAAACCCACTCCGACCTGATAGTTCTGACAGTAGCCAGCGCCTTCTAATACTCCCTTAATAACTCCGTCGTCCAACCAATCGATAGGAGTTCCACCTATGTCATCTACATCGCTAAATTCCCGCGATGAAAACTTTCAGTCATATCCGGTGGGCGGAAAAATATCAGAGCCCTTTGTTGGATCACTCGAGGGGAAACACACCGAAGCGGCGGTTTTTATTACCCCGGGATTGTCTGATAGTAATTGTACAGTAACCCCTGAGCCGAGCCTGAAGGCCGAACTGCATGGCCAAGGGAGTGAGGACTACTTTGGGTACGGTTTGACACTTAAAGAGGAGAGTGCCACGAGTGCAAAAATCATCGGCCACGTGTCGTTCCCATCCAGAATGATTATCTATAGGGATTTACTATTGGAAGGGAAGAAATTGGAAGGAGAATTCCTAAAACTGTTCGAAGGCGAAGGCAATTTTCAATTTAAAGAAAGTATCACCCCAAAAAACGGCAAAGAGTTTGATGAAGTAAGATTTCGGATGACGACTACGATTGCAGGTGTGAAGACCTACAGTTTCACGTTACGTACAATCGCCTTCACACTCAAAGACAATCACCCTTCATAAAGCATCACCGACGTGAAAACCGGTAATCCACGCCCTAGTGCCTCTTCTTGATGGGGAGGCGCTGCTCAAACTGGCGCCTTATTTCTACGCATGGCGCTCATGATTGACGCATTTCTCCCGCCACCAGCAACTGCTCATGCATTCTCCACGGGTTCGAAAAGACAAGTAGCTGGCCTGTCGAGCGATTCGTTGCTTTCAATGGTGGCGACGCAGCATTGAGGCTATGGGATCGTGCGACCGTTCATCGCAAATACCTCCTCACCTGTAATTTCTGACAGTAGCCACAGCCGTCATCTTCAGCGCTGAATAACTCCACGCCCTTTGTCTCCCGACAGTTCGCACGGAGTTCCGTCCATGCTCGTTCAGCCCAAGATGAAAATCTCTGCCCCCCATTCATTGCTGGACCCGATAGTGCTCGGGCGCCTCCTGCCTTCCGGTCAGTGGGGGATCAACCGGGCGGCGGTGTTCACTTTTCCCGACCTCGGACTGCTGGTCGTGATCCCCGTCTGGGCCAGCAAGGCTGTCGGCGACACCGTCAAGCTGCTGCTCAATGACCGTGAAGTCGACGGACGTCCCATCATTGACGCGGCCGAGCTCAAGCAACCGACCCTCTTGTGGGTGGCCCCCCGTCATCTGCAGACAGGTCCTTACCAACTCACCTACGAAATCAAACAGCCCAATCAAAAAGAAGAGCGTCCGGACAAGCCCCTCAACCTCTTCGTCAAACTGGAACTCCCCGCTGGCCAGGACATCGACCCGGGCCCTGGTCACTCCAACCTGTACATGTACATTCCCCCGGAAATCGTCAACGGCGGCGTGGACAAAGACATTGCCGAAGCGGGGGTGCCGATTGTCATCAGGTCCGAGTCCGGCAGCGGCTTGCCTTACCCCGACATTGCGGAGGGCGACGTCATTCATCTCAGTTGGGGTGGCTTTTTTGAGTATTCCACACCGGTGACCCTGGAGCAGATCAACGATCCAGCGGCAAACCCGATATTGATCACGGTCTCCAAAGCCACTATTGAACGGGCTGGTGACACCGACCTCTTCGGTCTGGCGGTCACCTTCAAAGTGCGCGACATCGTCGGCAATGAATCGGAAGACTGGTGCAAGGCAACCCGCATCGTCGTCACCACCAGCATCGACCTGCTGGCCGCGCCGATTGTTCAGGAGGCTGTCAATAATGAACTCGACGCCGATAAACAGGGCGATAACGACATCACGGTGCATGTCACGGCCACCCAGCCAGACTTCGAGATGGATGACATCATTCACTTGACCATGCTCGGCACCACCCTGGAGGGCGAAAAAGTCGAAGTCACCGCCCTGCCCCAGACCGTCGACAATATTCCGCATAACTACGAGTTCAAGCTGCCCATTGCGGCCGTGCGCAAACTGGTCAATACCCAGGTCAGTTTCTTCTATCGGCTGGAACGCAGCGGCAGCAGTGACCCGTTACGCTCAAAAGGGCAGTTTGTACAAGTCACCGGCGCAGCCCATCGCCTGGCCGCACCGATCATCGAAGAAGCCGAGGGAGAGTTCATCGATCCCACCGAAACTCAAATCAACGTCCGCATTCCGTTCGATCCGGCCATCGAGTACGGCATGGGCATCGAGCTGTTCCTGTTGGGTAAAAGCCCGGATGGCAGCACCTTCCTGCCTGAGTTGGAGTGGCACATTCCGGAGGAGGATGAAGTCGAGAATCCCGAAGGTTTCGTCATCACCGTCGATGACTACAACCTCAAGCTCCTTGACGGCGGAACCCTGAAGGGGTGGTACGACCTGCTGATAGCCGAAGGCGACGAGATCCTCAGACGCGAATCGCTGCACACGAAATTGCTCAATGTGGGTGAACCGAAATTCGAGCTGGACGCCCCGATTGTCCTCGGGGTGGCGAACGGCGTCCTCGACCCGGCCACACTGCCCGGCGGTACCAGTAAACTGACCATCCCCAGGCCTGTGGTGAAGCCATGGGTAGCCAACGACGAGGCCACCTGGAAGTGGGTGGGCGACATCTCCGGCGAGGAACCCGGGTCCCGCACATTCAATGCCGTAACCGCCCAACAAGACTGGATCATCAACCTGGACGCCGCCTTCGTCGCCCAACACATCGAACCGAACCGCGGCAGCAAGATCACCGTCCGCTACCAGCTCTGGCGCCATGCCACAGATGAGACCAGCCTTTCGAATCCATTGGTGTTCACCGTGGGCGTCGCGCTGGAACTGCTCGCCCCCTCGATCAAGGAGAACAACGGCGACAGCGCACTCAACCCGCTGCTGGTCAGGGACACCTTGACCATCGTGGTGCCGGACAACAGCGCGTTGCTGCCAAACCATGCAATCTGCGTCACCTGGACTGGCGCTGACGGCACGCCGGCCGGCGGGTCGCATACCTCAGTGCCGCGTGCGGTAAGCGAAGGGCTTGAGTTTGCGATCCCCAACAGCGTGGTGGCGTTCAATCTGGGTAAGCGGGTAAAAGTCTCCTACGTCGTCATCATTGATGGTCATCCAACACCGTCCCGGGTATTTGACCTGACGGTGCAAGCAATGCCGCAGAGCGCGCTGGCCAGCCCCACCATCGAGCAGGCCGACAACGACGGCGCCGGCCCGGAACTGCATACCGGCAACCTGACCCAAGCGTCCGTACGCATGGGTGACTGGCCGCTGATCGCCCTCAACCAGTACGTCTGGTTGCGCCTGTGCGGGACCAATACCGACGGCAGCGCCTACCTGCGCGAGATCTGGAGCGCGCCGACGGCCTTCACCAACCCCGACTGGATTGCTGACCGCTTCTTCACTGCTCCGCTTCCAGCCGATGAGCTCAAAGCTCTGCAGGATGGCAGCGGCCTGGAATTGACGTTTAAAGCGGCGCTTGGTCAGAGCACGGTGGAGAGTGAGGCGGTGGAGTTCCCAGTGCGCACTTATACGATCAAAGCGATTGAGGATGTGCGACCCACCATCATTTCGGCAAGAGACTCTGTGGGCCAGATGATTCTGTCTGGCGGTGATACTGCTGACAGAACGATAGTTCTGACCGGGGTAGCAAGCAGGGGCCAAAGAGTCGAAATTCTGGATAACGTGACAGCCATAGGCGAGGTCTTGGCAGACTCGCAAAACGGAGAATGGTCGTACACCTTGATGGGGCTTGACGCGTTGACTCACATCTTCACAGCGAAGGTTCTAGATGGCAGTGATCAGACTTCTGCCCCGTACCTCATCGTTGTCATAGATGCAAAAGATGTTCTCAGTTTTTGGATGCAATTGCCGTCAGGAGGCGCCGGGTATCTTCCTCAAAACGGTAGCGTATTGTTATTTTCGAATTACGTCGGCTTGAGCTTGGGTTTTCAAGTCGTATCCCTCGCCATAGGAACTCATGTAGTAACGCTAAGTAGCCCCATGGTTGAGCTTCAAAGCAGGACTTTAGACATTAAATCTCCTGGTTCCCGTCAGATCGGATTATGGGGTATCAAACTCAACGGGCCGGGACTATATACGCTGAACTTCTTCGGCCCCACAGGAAAGCAGATAACTCCGCCCTTCACCGTCACATTCAATTGATAAGAAGGGTTTGCTCGCCTTAAACCCTAGTTGCTGAGAAGTGATAAGGGGACGGATTTATTTAATGGCAATCGCGAGCAGGCTCACTTCTGCAAGGGATCTTTGCCGGGCACTTAACCTGTGACCAACGCAGATCCACTGTGAGAGCGAGCTTGCTCGCGAAAAGGCCAGAACTGTCAGCGCCTATTCCTTGGGCACCACATTATCCAGCGCCTGATTCACCGCCAACTCCCCCAGCATCACCACCTGCGCAATGCCCAACACCGTATTACGACTCGGCCCCTCCAGCGTGCCGGCGAAATCGCCGAGCATGACCGTGGCCGAGGCCAGTGATTCGCAGGCGTTGGCCAGCAGGGATTCGGTGTCGGTTTGTGGATTGACGAGGAACATGCTGCTGGGGGTGTATGGCGTTGCCATGATTTGCGCGGGTGCGAGGTAATGGTCGAGGGCGCGTTCGGCGGCCTCGTGGAGTTTTCTTGAGTTGAGGGATTCGTAGGGTGATAGCGGGTCTGTGGCCGGCGGGTTGGGCTGGGGTTCGGGCATCAGATGGAACTCCGATCGAGGCACTTTGGAAGAATGATGACCTGTAGGAGCTGCCGCAGGCTGCGATCTTTTGACTTTTCGAGCGCCCACAAAAAAGCCCCTGAATCTTTCGATTCAGGGGCTTTGCTATTTGGCTCCACAACCTGGACTCGAACCAGGGACCCAATGATTAACAGTCATTTGCTCTACCAACTGAGCTATTGCGGAATTGGTGCGTATGTTACTGATTCAAAAAGAGAAGTCAAGCATCGAGTGTAAATTTTCTGCTGTCAGCAGGACAGACGGCGATTTGTCAGTGATTAGCGATTACCAGAATCGCCTCACAGGTCTACCATGGTCGCCCGGAAGTGGTCACACGCGCTGCCGGCCATTCGCCGAAAAGGTACGCGCCATGACTCGAACCGTTGTTGTTTCCCTTTCACGCGAGGTGCTCGTATGAGCGTCACGCAAATCAGTCTGCCCAAGGGCGTTGGCCCGCACGCCGAGAAACTCTTCGACGCGATCACCCAGGCCAGCACCGCTGAAGAGCTGAACCGTGCTGGCGGCAAGGCCGAAGGGTTCGTGCTCGGTCTGGAAAGCACCAAGGCGATCAAAAGCCAGATCGCCGAATCGCTGTACGTCGCGTATGACGATGCGGCCAGTCAACGGGCGACGGAGTTGGCTTAACCGCCGAAGGTGATCGTGCCGAGCATCAGTTTGGCGTAAGCGGCGGTGGCGGCCAGTTGCACCAGCCACAGGGCCAGGCCGCCGAGGAAGACGCCCGCTGCGACTTGCAGCACCAGGCTTTTGTCGCGTTTGGCCGTGGTGCGGGGGATGAAGTCATCCAGGTCGTCTCGGTCGGCGCGCAGGTTGTCGTTTTTCATAGGTGTTCTCGCAAAACTCTGAGGTGTACACAAAACCTGTGGGAGCGGGCTTGCTCGCGAAGGCGTCGGCCCAGCCAGTATTTTTGTCGCCTGATGCACCGCTTTCGCGAGCAAGCCCGCTCCCACAATGGAACCAGTGTGCAGTCTAGAGGGTTCGGATAGTTTTCCGGGACAAATAAAAAACGGGAAGCCCTAAAGCTTCCCGTTTTTCATGGCAAAGCGAAATCAGATGACCTGAACGATCGCATCCGTAACAGCCTTGATGTTGCTCTGGTTCAACGCAGCCACGCAGATGCGGCCGGTGTCCAGGGCATAGATGCCGAACTCGTTGCGCAGGCGGTGCACCTGTTCGGTGGTCAGGCCGGAGTAGGAGAACATGCCGCGCTGACGACCGACGAAGCTGAAGTCACGCTGCGGGGCTTTTGCGGCCAGCAGGGCAACCATCTGCTCGCGCATGCCGCGAATGCGCAGACGCATTTCTGCCAGTTCGGCTTCCCACTGGGCGCGCAGTTCCGGGCTGTTCAACACGGCGGCGACGATGCTTGCACCGTGGGTCGGCGGGTTGGAGTAGTTGGTGCGGATCACACGCTTGACCTGCGACAGCACGCGCGCGCTTTCTTCTTTCGATTCGCTGACGATCGACAGGGCGCCAACGCGCTCGCCGTACAGCGAGAACGACTTGGAGAACGAGCTCGAAACGAAGAAAGTCAGGCCTGATTCAGCGAACATACGCACAGCCGCGGCGTCTTCGTCGATGCCGTCGCCGAAACCCTGGTAAGCCATGTCGAGGAACGGTACGTGACCTTTGGCCTTGACCACGTCCAGCACGTTCTTCCAGTCAGCCGGGGTCAGGTCGACGCCGGTCGGGTTATGGCAGCAGGCGTGCAGTACAACGATCGAGCCGTTCGGCAGGGCGTTGAGGTCGTCGAGCATGCCGGCACGGTTCACGTCGTGGGTGGCAGCGTCGTAGTAACGGTAGTTCTGCACCGGGAAGCCAGCGGTTTCGAACAGCGCGCGGTGGTTTTCCCAGCTCGGGTCGCTGATGGCCACGACGGCGTTCGGCAGCAGTTGCTTGAGGAAGTCGGCACCGATTTTCAGCGCGCCGGTACCGCCGACAGCTTGAGTGGTGACGATGCGACCGGCAGCGATCAGCGGCGAGTCGTTACCGAACAGCAGCTTTTGCACCGCCTGGTCGTAGGCCGCGATGCCGTCGATCGGCAGGTAGCCACGGGAGGCGTGCTGAGCAGCGCGAATGGTTTCGGCTTCGATCACCGCGCGCAGCAGGGGAATTCGCCCCTCTTCGTTGCAGTAAACACCTACACCCAGGTTGACCTTGGTGGTCCGGGTATCGGCGTTGAATGCTTCGTTGAGGCCCAGGATTGGATCGCGGGGTGCCATTTCGACAGCGGAGAACAGGCTCATTATTACGGCGGCTCTGAATGGAGAGTGGAGGGACGTGTCGCGCTCCAGCCGAATGCACTAGAGCGGTGCACAAACGGGGAGCTAGTATAGAGGCCATCACTGAGCAATGGCGACAGGCGATTCAGCTTTTAAGGCAAGTTTTTCCGATTATTTCTTGACCGTTAGTCGATTGACTCTGTCAGAGACTTTACCGGATGTAGGACGTTTGCCTTGAAAGGCGAGGCAATCGGCTCCACATTGAGCACAATCTTCGTTTTTCCTTGGGCGACAACGGTCGTTTGCGGTCATCCCCGCGGCTCGGCTGTTTTCTGCGCGAGCCGCGATCCCAGAGGTGTGTATGTCCGAATTCCAGCTAGTCACCCGCTTCGAGCCCGCCGGCGATCAGCCAGAAGCGATCCGCCAATTGGTCGAGGGCATCGAAGCCGGGCTGGCGCACCAGACGCTGCTCGGTGTGACCGGCTCGGGCAAGACCTTCAGCATCGCCAACGTCATCTCGCAGGTGCAGCGCCCGACGCTGGTGCTGGCGCCGAACAAGACCCTCGCCGCGCAGCTGTATGGCGAGTTCAAGGCGTTCTTTCCGAACAACGCGGTCGAGTATTTCGTTTCCTACTACGACTACTACCAGCCCGAAGCCTATGTGCCGTCGTCCGACACCTTCATCGAGAAGGATGCGTCGATCAACGATCACATCGAACAGATGCGTCTGTCCGCAACCAAGGCGTTGCTCGAGCGCAAGGACGCGATCATCGTCACCACGGTGTCGTGCATCTACGGTCTCGGTAGCCCGGAAACCTATCTGAAGATGGTGCTGCACGTCGATCGCGGCGACAAACTCGATCAGCGCGCCTTGCTGCGGCGCCTGGCCGACCTGCAGTACACCCGCAACGACATTGATTTTGCCCGGGCGACTTTCCGGGTACGCGGCGACGTGATCGACATCTATCCGGCGGAATCCGATCTGGAAGCGATCCGCATCGAACTGTTCGATGACGAGGTCGAGAGCATTTCCGCGTTCGATCCGCTGACCGGCGAAGTCATCCGCAAGATGCCGCGCTTCACCTTCTACCCGAAGAGTCACTACGTGACACCTCGCGAAACCCTGCTCGACGCCATCGAGCACATCAAAGTCGAATTGCAGGAGCGCCTCGAATACCTGCGCAGCAACAACAAACTGGTCGAGGCCCAGCGCCTCGAACAGCGCACCCGTTTCGACCTGGAAATGATCCTCGAACTGGGTTACTGCAACGGCATCGAAAACTACTCGCGCTACCTGTCCGGACGTCCGGCCGGTGCCGCGCCGCCGACGCTGTACGACTATCTGCCAGCCGACGCCTTGCTGGTGATCGACGAATCCCACGTCAGCGTGCCGCAAGTCGGCGCGATGTATAAGGGCGACCGTTCGCGTAAAGAAACCCTGGTCGAATACGGCTTCCGCCTGCCGTCGGCGCTGGACAACCGGCCGATGCGTTTTGACGAGTGGGAAGGGGTCAGCCCGCAGACGATTTTTGTCTCGGCAACACCGGGCAACTACGAGGCCGAGCATGCCGGGCGCGTGGTCGAACAAGTGGTGCGTCCGACCGGTCTGGTCGACCCGCAGGTTGAAGTGCGTCCGGCGCTGACTCAGGTCGACGATTTGCTCTCGGAAATCACCAAGCGCGTGGCGGTCGAGGAGCGGGTGCTGGTCACCACGCTGACCAAACGCATGGCCGAAGACCTCACCGATTACCTCGCCGACCACGGCGTGCGCGTGCGTTACTTGCACTCGGACATCGACACCGTCGAACGGGTCGAGATCATCCGCGACCTGCGTCTGGGCACCTTCGATGTGCTGGTGGGGATCAACCTGCTGCGTGAAGGTCTGGACATGCCGGAAGTGTCGCTGGTGGCGATTCTCGATGCGGACAAGGAGGGCTTCTTGCGTTCCGAGCGCTCGCTGATCCAGACCATCGGCCGGGCCGCGCGGAACCTCAATGGCCGGGCGATTCTCTACGCCGACCGGATTACCGGTTCGATGGAGCGGGCGATTGGCGAGACCGAGCGTCGTCGCGACAAGCAGATCGCCTTCAACCTGGAAAACGGCATCACCCCGAAAGGCGTGTTCAAGGACGTCGCCGACATCATGGAAGGCGCCACCGTGCCCGGCTCGCGCAGCAAGAAGCGCAAGGGCATGGCCAAGGCGGCCGAAGAAAACGCCAAGTACGAAGCCGAACTGCGCTCACCGAGCGAAATCACCAAACGCATCCGCGCGCTGGAAGAGAAGATGTATCAGCTGGCGCGGGATCTGGAGTTCGAAGCGGCGGCGCAGATGCGCGATGAGATTGCCAAACTGCGCGAGCGGCTTTTGGCGGTTTGAGCTTCATCGTCTGACCGGGCCTCTTCGCGAGCAAGCCCGCTCCCACATTGGATCTGTGTCGTTCACAAATCCCCTGTGGGAGCGGGCTTGCTCGCGAAAGGGCCGGCCCAGTCACCACAAAAATCAGTGAGACTCCCCAGCCTTCAACCCTTGCGGCAATTTCCTGGTCAACAAGATCGCCAACATGCTGACCCCCAACGCAATCCCGACAAAATGAAACGCATCGTTGTAAGCCATGATCAGCGCCTGCTGATGCACGATCTCACTCAACTTGCCGAGCGCCGCCGTGTCACTGCCAAAGCGGTCGGTCATCGACGCCAGCCGCTCGGCCACTTGCGGATTGGTCGGCACCACCGCTTCACGCAAATAATCGAAGTAGGTCTTGGTGCGCGCATCCAATAGCGTGGCGAGCAGGGCGATGCCGATCGCACCGCCGAGGTTACGCAGGATGTTGAACAGGCTCGACGCCGATCCCGCGTCCTGCGGCAGGATGTACGCGGTGGCGATCAGCGAAATGGTCACCATGATCAGCGGCTGACCCAGTGCCCGGATGATCTGGATCTGATTGAACTGCGGCCCGGCGAAGTCCGGGTTGAGCACCCCCGACGAAAAACTCGCCAGGCCGAACAGTCCGAAACCCAGGGTGCACAGCCACTTCGGCGAAACGAACTTCATCAGCTTCGGCACCAGCGGAATCAGGAACAGCTGCGGCACGCCCATCCACATGATCACTTCGCCGATCTGCAGGGCGTTGTAATTCTGGATCTGCGCCAGGTACAGCGGCAGCAGATAGATCGAGCCATACAACCCGACGCCCATGCCGAGGCTGGAAATGCTCGACAAACCGAAGTTGCGATTGCGCAGGATGCCGAGGTTGATCAGTGGATTGGGTTTGGAGATCTGCACGATGACGAAGGTGATCAGGCTCAGCAGGGCAATGCTGCCCAGGGCCACGATCAGGTTCGATTCGAGCCAGTCCTTGCGATGGCCCTCTTCAAGAAACACCTGCAGGCAGCCGAGGCCGACACCCAGCGTGAGAATCCCGGTGTAGTCGGTGCTTTTCAGCAGTTCCCAGTGCGCGTCCTTCTTCTCCAGCCCGTACATCAGCCCGGCGATCATGATCAGCCCCGGCGGAATGTTGATGTAGAAGATGTATTCCCAGCCCCAGTTTTCCGTGAGCCAGCCGCCAAGGGTCGGGCCGATGGACGGGGCGAAGGTGGCGGTCATGGCGAACATTGCCATGCCTTTGGCGCGGTGGTGTTCGGGGAGTTTGATCAGGGTTAGGGTGAACGCCAGCGGGATCAGCGCGCCGCCGGTGAAACCCTGCATGGCGCGAAAGACGATCATGCTTTCCAGGCTCCAGGCCATCGAGCACAGCAGCGATGACACCAGAAAACCCAGCGACACCCACACCGCCAGGCGTCGCGCCGAAAGCAACTGCACCAGCCACGCGGTCAGCGGGATCATGATGATTTCCGCGACCAGATACGAGGTGGAAATCCACGAGCCTTCTTCCAGCGTCGCCGACAGCGCGCCCTGAATATCCTTGAGCGAAGAGTTGGTGATCTGAATATCGAGCACCGCCATGAACGCGCCGAGCATCACGCTCATCACGGCGATCCAGTCCCGCCGGGTCGGTTCGCCGACCGGGCGGATCAGCGGATCACCGGCCATCGTCTGGGATGTCTTTGATGTTCACGGTGGCGGTGACCGACATGCCCGGTCGGATCTTGCCGTGCAGCGGGTTATCGGCCTTGAATGTCAGCTTCACCGGAATCCGCTGCACGACTTTGGTGAAGTTGCCGGTGGCGTTGTCCGGCGGCAGCAGGCTGAACTGCGCACCCGAGGCGGCAAACAGGCTGTCGACCCGCGCTTCGATCGGCGTGTCGCTGTAGGCATCGAAGGTCAGCTCGGCTTTCTGTCCGGGCTGCATGTGGCCGATCTGGGTTTCCTTGAAGTTGGCCTGCACCCAGATGTCTTCGTCCGGGACAATCGACAGCAAATACGCGCCGGCCTGCACCACCTGGCCATTGCGTGCGGCGCGCTGGCCGACCATGCCGCTGATCGGCGCGTGGATTTCGCTGCGGGTCAGGTTGAGTTCGGCTTGCGTCAGATCGGCGCGGGCGTTGGCGATCTGTGCGTCGAGGCGTTTGATCTCGGCAGTCAGCGCGTTGACCTGCTGGCGCTGGCTCTGCGCATCGGCCTGGGCCTTGGCCACTTGCGAACGGGCGATATGCGCGTCAGCGGAGAGGGTGGTCACGCGTTCTTCGGAAACGTATCCGGGTTTGCGCAGGGTTTCAGCCCGCGACAAATCCATCTGCGAGCGGCCCAGCGTGGCTTGAGTGGTGGCCACTTGCGCGTCGCTGGCGGCGATCAGGCTCGATTGCTGAGTCAGTTTGCTCTGCGCCTGCAAACGTTCGGCTTCGCGGGTGGCGAGGGCGGCATTGGCGCGATCGACGGCGAGGTGGAAATCATTGGGTTCAAGGCGTATCAGCAACTGGCCTTTTTCCACATGCTGGTTGTCCTGCACCAGCACTTCGTCGATGCGTGCGCTCAACTGGCTGGAGACGCGGGTGATTTCGCCCTGGACATAGGCGTTATCGGTGCTTTCATAAAAGCGCCCCTTGAAAAACCAGTGGGCGAAGAAGCCCCCGGCAATCAACAGAACCAGCAGCAGGAAAATCAACAGACGACGCTTGAGTTGGGCAGGCATGGGCAAACTGTAGTCAAGGAATTGTAAGGAAAGTTATCAGGGGCTGAATCTGGCATACCGCCGATAAACGGTAAATGCCGATGGCTGAGATTCGGCCCTTCACCACGGTCTATGGGCGTTCCAGCCGCAAACTTGGCTTAAATGCCCTGCCCGCTGGAGCGGGGCGGGTGTCGCCTGTTACCATTCGCCGCTTGATTGTTCTGCTTTTCATTCTTTTCGAGACATGCCATGACCACCGTCCGCACTCGCATCGCGCCATCGCCTACCGGGGACCCCCACGTAGGTACCGCTTACATCGCATTGTTCAACTACTGCTTTGCCAAGCAGCATGGCGGTGAGTTCATCCTGCGCATCGAAGACACTGACCAGTTGCGCTCGACCCGCGAGTCCGAACAGCAGATCTTCGACGCCCTGCGCTGGCTGGGTATCGACTGGAGCGAAGGCCCGGACGTCGGCGGCCCGCACGGTCCGTACCGGCAAAGTGAGCGTGGCGATATCTATCAGAAGTATTGCCAGCAACTGGTCGACATGGGCCATGCGTTCCCATGCTTCTGCACCGCAGAAGAACTGGACCAGATGCGCGCCGAACAAATGGCGCGCGGCGAGACCCCGCGCTACGACGGCCGCGCGCTGCTGCTGTCGAAGGAAGAAGTCGCCGCCCGTCTGGCCGCCGGCGAACCGCACGTGATCCGCATGAAAGTGCCGACCGAAGGCGTCTGCGTGGTGCCGGACATGCTGCGTGGCGATGTCGAGATCCCGTGGGATCGCATGGACATGCAAGTGCTGATGAAGACCGACGGCTTGCCGACGTACTTCCTCGCCAACGTGGTCGACGACCACCTGATGGGCATCACCCACGTGCTGCGCGGCGAAGAATGGCTGCCATCGGCGCCAAAACTGATTCTGCTTTACGAATATTTCGGCTGGGAACAGCCGGAGCTGTGCTACATGCCGCTGCTGCGTAACCCGGACAAGAGCAAGCTGTCCAAACGCAAGAACCCGACCTCGGTAACCTTCTACGAGCGCATGGGCTTCATGCCGGAGGCGATGCTCAACTACCTCGGTCGCATGGGCTGGTCTATGCCCGACGAGCGCGAGAAGTTCTCGCTGCAGGAAATGGTCGACAACTTCGACCTCAAGCGCGTGTCGCTCGGCGGGCCGATCTTCGACATCGAGAAACTGTCGTGGCTCAACGGCCAGTGGCTGCGTGACCTGCCGGTGGAAGAGTTCGCCGCACGCGTGCAGAAGTGGGCGTTCAATTCTGAGTACATGATGAAGATCGCACCGCTGGTTCAGGGGCGCGTGGAAACCTTCAGCCAGGTTGCACCGCTGGGCGGCTTCTTCTTTGCCGGTGGCGTGAACCCGGATGCCAAGCTGTTCGAATCGAAAAAGCTTTCCGGTGATCAGGTGCGTCAGTTGATGCAATTGATCTTGTGGAAGCTGGAAAGCCTGCGTCATTGGGAGAAGGACAGCATCACCGCAACGATTCAGGCGGTGGTCGAATCCCTCGAGCTGAAGCTGCGCGATGCGATGCCGCTGATGTTTGCCGCGATTACCGGGCAGGCCAGTTCGGTATCGGTGCTCGATGCGATGGAAATCCTCGGCCCGGACCTGACCCGTTTCCGTCTGCGCCAGGCGATTGACCTGCTGGGCGGTGTGTCGAAGAAAGAAAACAAAGAGTGGGAAAAGCTGCTGGGCGCGATTGCTTAAGCACGTCTGACTCTGCGGTAACCGCCGAAGGCCGGGATCGTTTGATTCCGGCCTTCGGCGTTTTTCCCCCGGATTTTCGGGGGGAGGGCGGTAAGTGATTGTTATGCCGACAAAAAACTTTGAAATTTTTCAAAAATAAGTTTGACAGGCTTTCGATACGCCCTTAAGATTCGCCCCGTCCTCAGCGATGACATCAACGATGAGGGGCTATAGCTCAGCTGGGAGAGCGCTTGCATGGCATGCAAGAGGTCGACGGTTCGATCCCGTCTAGCTCCACCAATTTACACTTCGAAGCCTGGCCACACCGGCTCCGAAGCGATCAACACTCAGCGTTGGTCAGTTGTATAGAAGGGTTTGCGTCCCCTTCGTCTAGTGGCCTAGGACACCGCCCTTTCACGGCGGTAACAGGGGTTCGAGTCCCCTAGGGGACGCCAGTTTTACAGAAGCGATGTTGCAAGATGTCGCTCCGCCGCGAGGCGAAAAATCCGGGGCTATAGCTCAGCTGGGAGAGCGCCTGCATGGCATGCAGGAGGTCAGCGGTTCGATCCCGCTTAGCTCCACCAATTTTACAGTTCAAGGTCTGGCCACACCGGCCTTGAATCAGATCAGATCTCAGCGCTGATCAGCTGTATAGAAGGGTTTGTGTCCCCTTCGTCTAGTGGCCTAGGACACCGCCCTTTCACGGCGGTAACAGGGGTTCGAGTCCCCTAGGGGACGCCACGATTACCCGCTCTGCGGGATTTATAAGGGTCATTCAATTATTGAATGGCCCTTTTGTTTGTCTGGCGTTTGGCCAATTCTCCTTTTTCCTTACACTGTGCTTCAGACCAGCGGTCATATCCTCGACTTGCGGAATATTATTATGCGAATAATATTCTAGTCGTAATATTCGGAGGCAACGATGAACGATAAAAAAGCTCAAACCCGCGAACGCATCCTCAAGGCTGCCAGCGCCGCACTGATGCAGCGTGGCCCGGCGGATCCCAGCGTCGGCGAAGTGATGGGCGCCGCCGGCCTGACCGTTGGTGGTTTCTACGCGCACTTCGAAAGCAAGGACGCCATGATGCTCGAGGCGTTCAAACAACTGCTCAGCCGGCGGCGTGACCTGATTGCCGACATGGATTCCGAGCTGACCGGCGAAGAGCGTCGCGCCCTGGTCGCAGCGTTCTACCTGTCACGCAAGCATCGGGATTCCAGCGACGCCGCGTGTCCGATTCCGGCTTCCATCGGTGAGCTGGGACGTCTGCCGGAGTCGTTCCGCATCGCGCTGAACGAACACCTGGAATTGATGATTGCGCAGTTGGCGTCCAGCCCCGAGGACACCGACAAGGCGTTGGCCGATGTGGCGTTGATGGTGGGTGGTCTGGCGCTGGCACGCGCGCTGGGTCCGGGCGATTTATCCGATCGATTGCTGCGCGCTGCCAAGTCGGCGGTGCGTTGACCTGAAGGCAACACGCCTGAGGAGAGAGCGATGAACACGTTGAAGTGGGTTCGTGGCGTTAATGGCACCTTGGGCTGGATTGCACCGCAACGAGTAGCAAACAAAATGCGTCAGGCGTTCATGACGCCGCGCACGTTGCCACTGCGCGATTGGGAATTGCCGCTGCTGGCGAGCTCCGAACGCATCACGCTGCGCTTCGGCCTGTCGGCGCTGCGCTGGGGGCAGGGACCGGCGGTGCTGTTAATGCATGGTTGGGAAGGGCGGCCCACCCAGTTTGCGGCGTTGATCACGGCGCTGGTCGAGGCCGGTTACACCGTTGTTGCCCTTGATGGCCCGGCCCATGGTCGTTCGCCGGGGCGTGAAGCCAACGTCGTACTGTTCGCCCGCGCCATGCTCGAAGCGGCCGCCGAATTGCCACCTCTTCAAGCCGTCATCGGCCACTCCATGGGCGGCGCCAGTGCCATGCTCGCGGTGCAACTGGGCTTGCGCACCGAAACCCTGGTCAGCATCGCAGCTCCCGCACGAATTCTCGGCGTGCTGCGCGGTTTTGCTCGCTATGTCGGCATGCCGCCCAGAGCACGCTCGGCGTTCATCCGCCAAGTCGAGCAGGAGGTCGGCATGCGCGCCGCGACCCTCGATGTCGCGCACTATCAACTGGATATGCCGGGCCTGATCGTGCATGCCGAGGACGACACCTTCGTCTCGGTCAAGGAATCGCAATTGATCCACGAATCCTGGTTCGACAGTCGCCTGCTGCGCCTGGAAAGCGGCGGCCACCAGCGCGTGCTGGCCGACCCTCGGGTGATTGATGGCGTGTTATCACTGTTGGCGGGGCGCAGCCTTCAAGCGCGGCAATCGGCCTGACATCCGTTACACTGCCCCGGTTGAATAATCTGACCGGGAGTGGGGCATGGGCTGGGATCGGGCAACGCCGTTCACCATTGATCTGCAAGTAGGCGCCGAGGACATCGACGGGCTGGGCCACGCGAACAACGCGGTGTACGTGACCTGGCTCGAACGCTGCGCCTGGCGCCACTCGCAGCGTCTGGGGCTGGACCTGGTCGAGTACCGGCGCCTGGATCGGGCGATGGCCGTGGTGCGTCACGAAATCGATTATCTGGCGGCGGCCTACGAAGGCGACGAACTGCAACTGGCGACCTGGATCGTCGATTGGGATCAGCGCCTGAAAATGACCCGGCACTTCCAGCTGATCCGCCCGAGCGACAACGCCACGCTGCTGCGCGCTCAGACCACTTTCGTCTGCATCGAACTGTCCAGCGGCAAACCCAAGCGCATGCCGGCGGAGTTCATCGAGGGTTACGGCCCGGCGATCCAGACTTCAGGGGTAGCGAAAATCTAACCTGTGGGAGCGGGCTTGCTCGTGAAGGCGTCGTGTCAGTCAGCATTCATTTGACTGGCTCACCGCCTTCGCGAGCAAGCCCGCTCCCACAATGATCCCGCGATAAACCACAAAACCTGCTGCAGACCCCAATACCTGTGGGAGCAGGCTCACTCCTGCAAGGGATCTGCGGTTTCTTGCGATATCCAGTAAACTGCCGCACGTTTTTTCTTCCTGAGTAGTGTTTTCCCCATGCAAATTGCCCTGGCGCCCATGGAGGGGTTGGTCGACGACATCCTGCGCGACGTGCTGACCCGCGTTGGCGGCATCGACTGGTGCGTGACCGAATTCATTCGGATCAACGATCAGTTGCTCACCCCGGCCTACTTCCACAAGTTCGGCCCGGAGCTGCTCAACGGCGCCCGCACCCGTTCCGGCGTGCCGCTGCGTGTGCAATTGTTGGGTTCCGACCCGGTGTGCCTGGCGGAAAACGCGGCGCTGGCCTGCGAGCTCGGCTCGGAAGTGATCGACCTGAACTTCGGCTGCCCGGCCAAGACCGTCAACAAATCGCGGGGCGGGGCAGTGCTGCTCAAGGAGCCGGAACTGCTCAACAGCATCGTCGAACACGTGCGTCGCGCCGTGCCGGCACATATCCCGGTCACCGCGAAGATGCGCCTGGGTTTCGACAGTCCGGACGGCTCGCTGGTCTGCGCCACTGCGCTGGCCGAGGGCGGCGCCGAACACATCGTGGTGCATGCCCGGACTAAGGTTGATGGCTACAAGCCGCCGGCGCATTGGGAGTGGATTCCGCGGGTGCAGGACGTGGTCAAGGTGCCGGTGTTCGCCAACGGTGATATCTGGAGCGTCGAGGACTGGCGTCGTTGCCGCGAGATCAGCGGCGTCGAAGACATCATGCTCGGTCGCGGTCTGGTATCGCGCCCGGATCTGGCCCGGCAGATCGCTGCCGCGCGCGCCGGTGAAGAAGTGGTCGAGATGAGCTGGGCCGAGCTGCTGCCGCTGATTCAGGACTTCTGGCTGCAAGCCAAGGCGCAGATGACCGCTCGCCAATCGCCGGGTCGCTTGAAGCAGTGGCTGGCGATGCTGACGCGCAATTATCCCGAGGCCACCGAGCTGTTTACCGTGCTGCGTCGCGAGACGGAGCCGGACCAGGTCTCGCGTTTGCTGGGTTTGCCGGTCGTGGCCGCAGCCTGAAAAAAATCTGCAAATACGCTCTTGAAATCATTTTGGCGGTCCCTATCTAAGGGTTACGCGATGCCGAATTCGGGTCGCGGAGACACAAAAACTTGCTGATTGTTTTCAGGAGATTTGAACCATGAGTACTGCATTTTCCCTGGCACCACTGTTCCGTTCCTCGGTGGGCTTCGACCGTTTCAACGATCTGTTCGAAACCGCGCTGCGCAACGAGCCAGGCAGCACCTACCCACCCTACAACGTGGAAAAACACGGTGACGATCAATATCGCATCGTCGTAGCGGCCGCCGGTTTCCAGGAAGAAGACCTGGAGCTGCAAGTCGAGAAGGGTGTGCTGACCATCAGTGGCGGCAAGCGTGATGCCAGCGAAGGCGTGACCTTCCTGCATCAAGGCATTGCCCAGCGGGCTTTCAAGCTGTCCTTCCGCCTGGCCGATCACATCGAGATCAAGGCCGCCGATCTGAGCAACGGTCTGCTGAGCATCGACCTGTTGCGGGTGATCCCGGAAGAAGCGAAAGCCAAGCGCATCCCGATCAACGGGGCGCAGAAGCCGGTTCTGCAATAAGGCCGAGCAAAAAAGAAGGGCGCCACTGGCGCCCTTTTTTGTGCTCGTCATTCGAGCATCTTTTTCAACTCCTCCAACGCCACTGGCCGACTGTGCAGATAGCCCTGATACAAATGGCAGCCCAGCCCCTGCAGGAACGCCAGTTGCTCCGGCGTCTCCACGCCTTCGGCAATCACCTCCAGTTCCAGGCTGCGGGCCATGGCGACGATGGCGCGGATGATCTCGGCGTCGTTGGGATCGGTGGTTGCGTCGCGGATGAACGACTGGTCGATTTTCAGGGTGTCCACCGGCAGGCGCTTGAGGTAGGTCAGCGATGAATAGCCGGTGCCGAAATCGTCCATGGCGAAGCTCACGCCGAGTTTTTTCAGGCGGCGCATCTTGATGATGGTGTCATCCAGATTCTGGATGACGATGCCTTCGGTGATCTCCAGTTTCAGCAGCGAGCAGGGCAGGCCGTGGCTGCTCATGCTGTGTTCGATGCGTTCGACGAAGTCGTTCTGGCGGAACTGCCGTGGGCTGATGTTCACGCACAGGCTGAAGTTGAGCGGATCGACCAGTTTCAGCGCGATCAGTTGTTTGAACGCCCCGCACGCCTCGTCGAGGATCCAGGTGCCGACTTCCAGAATCAGTCCGCTGTCCTCCAGCACCTTGATGAATTCGGTGGGCGATTGCGCGCCGAGTTCCGGGTGGTTCCAGCGCACCAGCGCTTCGGCGCCGATGATGCGGTTGTCCTGCGCATCGACCTGCGGCTGGTAGTGCACGTTGAACTCGCCGCGCGACAGTGCCAGGCGCAGATCGGTCTCCATGCGCAGCCGTTCGCTGGCCGCCTTCTGCATGGTGTTGTGGTACATCTGCGTGGTGTTACGCCCGGAGTCCTTGGCCCGGTACAGGGCGATGTCGGCGCGCTTGAGCAGGTCGGTCGGGGTCGAGCCGTGATCGGGAATCAGCGCCACGCCGATACTCGGTGTCACTTGCAGGCGCTGGCCGTCGAGGAACATCGGCTCCGACAGCAGCTCGCGAATGGTGTCGGCCAGTTCCCGCACTTGTGCACTGACCTCGTTGCGCGTGCCTTCGAGGCCGCTGAGCAGCACCACGAACTCATCGCCGCCGAGACGCGCCACCGTATCCTCCATGCGCACACTGGCTTCGAGTCGCGCGGTGATGATTTTCAGCACCGTGTCGCCGACCGGGTGGCCCAGCGAGTCGTTGATGTGCTTGAAGTGGTCAAGGTCGAGGAACAGCAGCGCGCCGCGCAGGTTGTGGCGCTTGAGCAGGGCGATCTGCTGGCTCAGGCGATCCATCAGCAGGGCGCGGTTGGGCAGATTGGTCAGCGGATCGTGATAGGCCAGATGGCGGATCTGCGCTTCAGCGTTTTTCAACAGGCTGACGTCCCGGGCGGTCAGCAGCAGGCACGCCGTTTCGTTGAGGGTGATCGGTTCGATCGACACCTCCACCGTCAGCAACTCACCGCGCTTGTTGCGCCCGAGCATTTCCTGATGATGCACGCGGCCCTTGATCTGCAGTTCGGCGAGCAGCGCCGAGCGTTGTTTCTCTTCGGCCCAGATGCCGATCTGGTACACGGTTTTGCCCACCACCTCGTCGGCACGATAACCGGTGAGGCGGCAGAAACCGTCGTTGACCTCCAGATAGCGCCCGGTGTCACGTTCGGTGATGGTGATGGCGTCGGGGCTGGAGTGGAACGCCTTGGCGAATTTCTCTTCACTGGCTTTGAGAGCGGCTTCGGAGCGCTGTTGTTGGGTGATGTCGCGCAGGGTGGTGACGATGCACGGCTGATTGCCAACGCTGATCTGCCGGCTGGAAATCACGCACGTCAACGACTGGCCGTCCTTGTGCTGGACGATGATTGCGACATTGCTCAGGCCCTGTTCGCGGATCACCCGCTCGATGCGTTGCAGGCTTTTCGCCGAAGCGTCCCACAGGCCGATGTCTTCGGCGGTGCGCCCGATCACGTCGGCGGCGCTCCAGCCGAAGGTCTGGGTAAAGCTGTTGTTGATCTCGATGAACTCGCCGCTGTCCTGACGGGTGACGCAGATCGGGTCGGGGCTGACCTGGAACAGCGTGGCGAATTTTTCTTCCGAAGCGACCAGACGTTGCTCGCGCTCGACCTGATCGGTGATGTCCAGCAGCGTCCCGGCCATGCGCAGCGGCGCGCCGTTTTCGTCGCGATACAGGCGGGCGCGACTTTCCAGATAGCGCGAGCTGCCGTCGGGCAGTTGCACGCGATAGGTCAGTTGATAGTTGCCGGCCGGGCCTTCGCGCAGGCTGCGGTAGGCGTCGCGCATGCTGTCGCGCTCCTCGCCGGGTACGCCTTCGAAGAACTCCTCGAACGACTCGTGAAACGGGATCGGTTCCAGCCCGTGCAATTGCGCGGCCCGCGCCGAGCCGTAGAGCATGCCGCTGGGAATGTGCCAGTCCCAGGTGCCGAGCTGCGCCGAGTCCAGCGCCAGATCGAGGCGTTCCTGGCTGTCTTTCAAGGCGTGTTCGGCGGCCTTGCGTTCGGTGGTGTCGAGAAAAGTGCTGAGCAGATACGGCTGGCCTTCGAGTTCGACCTTCTGCGCGCTGAGGATGCCGTCATGAATCTGCCCGTTGCTGGCGCGGAACTGCACTTCCATGCTGATCAATTCGCCTTTGGCTTTGGTCTTTTTCACCAGTTCGGCGCGTTGCTCCGGGTGCACCCACAGGCCCAGTTCAAGGGTGGTGCGACCGATGGCGTCCTGGACCGGCCAGCCGAACAGGCTTTCGAAATACTGGTTGGCTTCGGTGATCAGGCCGTCTTCCTGGCGCGTCAGCAGCACCATGTTCGGGCACAGGTGAAAGAGTGTGGCGAAACGTTTCTCCGAGCTGCTGAGGGCCTGTTCGCGTTGCCGTTGGTGGGTGATTTCGCGAATCACCCCGATCATTCGGGGACGGCCGTTTTTATCCGGCAGCAGGCTGCCGCTGATCTCCAGCCAGTGCAGGCTGCCGTCGGGCCAGCGGATGCGGTGGTGCATCGCCTGTTCCAGCGGGGCGCCGGCAATCACCGCATGGAAGGCGCGCACGGTTTTCGCCCGGTCTTCGGGCGGCAGCAGGTCCAGATATTCCAGATCCCGCGGCAGCGGTTGCCGTGGATCGAAGCCGAACAGCGCCTGAGTGCCCCGTGACCAACTGATCTGCCCGCGCTCGATGTCCCAATACCAGGCGCCGAGCCGGGCGCCATTGAGCGCGGCGAGCAATTGCGGCGCACTCTCCCAGCTCTGCTCGGAACGTCGCGGATCAATGGCCTGAATACGCGGCATCGGCGGAATTCGGTCAACAGATTTCGGCATTGTTAACGGGCCTTGAGCTGATGGTGGCGTTAGGCACAGGGACAGCGGCTCTATAGGAGTAGCACAAGTTAGCCTGGAGTCCCTGGCAGATCGATTTGCGCATCCAGCAAGGCCATGAAAGCCCTTGCCGCATTCGACAGCGTCCGTTCGGTGTGCACGATATAGCCTAGCTGGCGACTGAGCTGTATGCCCGGCAAAGGTATGCGCGCCACCTGTTCATCAAGCATGGTGCGGGGCAGAACACTCCAGGCCAGACCAATGGAGACCATCATTTTGATGGTTTCCAGGTAGTTGGTGCTCATGGCGATGTTCGGCGTCAGTCCTTGGGCTTCGAACAAGCGTTGGACAATGTGATGAGTAAAGGTGTTGCCTCCGGGAAAAACCGCCGGATGACCGGCAATGTCCGCCAGGCTCACCGCGCCATTGCTGATCAGCGAATGTTCTGGCGCCACCACGAAATCCAGCGGGTCGTCCCACACCGGCGTGGCTTTGACCAGCGTGTGCGGCTCCGGCGCCAGGGTGATCACGGCCAGTTCTGCACGGCCATGGAGAATTTCTTCGTAGGCCACTTCCGAATCGAGGAACTGAATATCCAGCGCCACCTGTGGGTAGCGACGGGTGAATTCCCTCAAGAGTGGCGGCAGGCGGTGCAGGCCGATGTGGTGACTGGTGGCCAGAGTCAGCCGGCCGCTGACTTCGCCGGTCAGATTGGTCAGGGCACGGCGGGTGTCGTCCAGCACGTTGAGAATCTGGTAAGCCCGGGGCAACAGGGCGCGGCCGGCCTCGGTCAGGCCGACTTCACGACCGAGTCGGTCGAACAGCCGCACCTTCAATTGTTGCTCTAGCCCGGCGATGCGTTTGCTGATCGCCGGTTGCGTCAGATGCAGGCGTTCCCCGGCGCCGGAGAAGCTGCCGGTCTCGGCGATGGCGATAAAAGCATTAAGGTTGGCCAGATCCACGGTTTGTATTCCAGTTGGTTATCCAAAGCATAAAAAATATGAATTTGAGTTATTTAATGTAACCCCATAGGATCGGCCTCACAAGCCAAAGGGTTATTGATAAGCCCAGGGCATAGAAACAAGCTGATGAGGAACCGTCTGATGGCCGGCAAAACGCTCTACGACAAGCTCTGGGATTCGCATTTGGTCAAACAGCGCGACGATGGCTCGGCGCTGATCTATATCGATCGTCACATCATCCACGAAGTGACCTCGCCGCAAGCCTTCGAAGGCCTGCGTCTGGCCGGGCGCAAGCCTTGGCGCATCGATGCCAACATCGCGACCCCGGACCACAACGTACCGACCACACCGGAGCGCAAGGGCGGCATTGAAGCCATTGCCGATCAGGTCTCGCGTTTGCAGGTTCAGACCCTCGATGACAACTGTGATGAGTACGGGATTGTCGAGTTCAAGATGAACGACATCCGTCAGGGCATCGTCCACGTGATCAGCCCGGAGCAGGGCGCGACCTTGCCGGGCATGACCGTGGTCTGCGGCGACTCGCACACCTCGACCCACGGCGCTTTCGGTGCCTTGGCACACGGGATCGGCACTTCCGAGGTCGAGCACGTGCTCGCCACCCAGTGCCTGGTCGCGAAGAAAATGAAGAACATGCTGGTGCGCGTCGAAGGCCAGTTGCCATTCGGTGTGACCGCCAAAGACATCGTCCTCGCGGTAATCGGCAAGATCGGTACCGCCGGCGGTAACGGCCACGCCATCGAATTCGCCGGCAGCGCGATCCGCGATTTGTCCGTCGAAGGCCGCATGACCATCTGCAACATGTCCATCGAAGCCGGCGCCCGTGTGGGTCTGGTGGCTGCGGACGAAAAAACCGTCGAGTACGTCAAGGGCCGTCCTTTCGCGCCGAAAGGCGCGCAGTGGGATCAGGCGGTTGAAGCCTGGAAAGACCTGGTCTCCGACGCTGATGCCAGGTTCGACACCGTAGTTGAGCTCGACGCTGCGCAGATCAAGCCGCAAGTCAGCTGGGGCACTTCCCCGGAAATGGTGCTGGCCGTTGATCAGAACGTGCCGGATCCGGCGAAGGAAATGGATCTGGTCAAGCGCGACTCGATCGTCCGCGCCCTGAAATACATGGGTTTGACCGCCAATCAGGCGATCACCGACATTCAACTGGATCGCGTGTTCATCGGCTCCTGCACCAACTCGCGCATCGAAGACTTGCGCGCTGCGGCCGTGATCGCCAAGGGTCGCAAAGTCGCTTCGACGATCAAGCAGGCAATCGTCGTACCGGGCTCGGGTCTGGTGAAGGCGCAGGCGGAAGCCGAAGGTCTCGACAAGATCTTCCTCGAAGCCGGTTTCGAATGGCGTGAGCCGGGATGCTCGATGTGCCTGGCGATGAACCCGGATCGTTTGGAGTCCGGCGAGCATTGCGCCTCGACCTCCAACCGTAACTTCGAAGGCCGTCAGGGAGCCGGTGGCCGTACCCACCTCGTGAGCCCGGCCATGGCCGCTGCGGCGGCGGTGAACGGTCGTTTCATCGACGTTCGTGAATTGATCTAAAGGAGCGCAGCATGAAAGCTTTTACCCAGCACACTGGTCTTGTCGCGCCTCTGGATCGTGCCAACGTCGACACCGACCAGATCATTCCCAAGCAGTTTTTGAAGTCGATCAAGCGCACCGGTTTCGGCCCGAACCTGTTCGACGAGTGGCGTTACCTGGATGTCGGCCAGCCGTATCAGGACAACTCCAAGCGCCCGTTGAACAAGGAGTTCGTGCTTAACGCCGAGCGTTATCAAGGCGCCAGTGTGTTGCTGGCCCGCGAGAACTTCGGTTGCGGCTCCAGCCGTGAACACGCGCCATGGGCCCTGGAAGAATACGGTTTCCGCAGCATCATCGCGCCGAGCTACGCCGACATCTTCTTCAACAACAGCTTCAAGAACGGCTTGCTGCCGATCATCCTGAGCGACGCTGAAGTCGATGAATTGTTCAAGCAGGTCGAGGCCGAGCCGGGCTATCAATTGCAGATCGATCTGCAGGCGCAGACCGTGACTCGCCCGGATGGCAAGGTGTACAGCTTCGAGATCGACGCGTTCCGCAAGCATTGCCTGCTCAATGGTCTGGACGATATCGGCCTGACCTTGCAGGACGGTGATGCGATTGCGGCGTTCGAGGCCAGGCATCGTGTGAGCCAGCCGTGGTTGTTCCGCGACGCATAAGCCAGATTTGAGATTGATGTCGTCAGGGCTGTCCTCTTCGCGAGCAAGCCCGCTCCCACATTTGAAATGCATTCCCCTGTGGGAGCGGGCTTGCTCGCGAAGAGGCCGGCCCAAACAACACAAATACCAGGAAGTGACTATGACCAGCACCGCCCAGCACAGTCAGGTTGTACAAAAGCAATTCGGTGAACAGGCCGCCGCCTACCTGAGCAGCGCCGTTCACGCTCAAGGCGCCGAGTTCGCGCTGCTACAGGCTGAACTGGCCGGGCAGGGCGAAGCCCGGGTGCTGGACCTGGGGTGCGGCGCCGGTCATGTGAGTTTTCATGTGGCGCCACTGGTCAAGGAAGTGGTGGCCTACGACCTGTCGCAGCAGATGCTCGATGTGGTGGCCGCTGCGGCGGTTGATCGCGGCATGAACAACATTGCCACGGTCAACGGCGCCGCCGAGCGCCTGCCGTTTGCCGATGGCGAATTCGATTACGTGTTCAGCCGTTATTCGGCGCACCATTGGAGCGACCTCGGGGTGGCCCTGCGCGAAGTGCGCCGGGTGCTGAAACCGGGTGGCGTGGCGGCGTTCGTCGACGTGTTGTCACCGGGCAGTCCGTTGTTCGACACTTACCTGCAAAGCGTCGAAGTGCTGCGCGACACCAGCCATGTGCGCGATTATTCCGCCGGCGAGTGGTTGCGTCAGGTCAGCGAGGCCGGGCTGCATACCCGCAGCACCACCCGTCAGCGCCTGCGTCTGGAGTACAGCAGTTGGGTCGAGCGCATGCGCACACCCGAGGTGATGCGCGCCGCGATCCGCCAGCTGCAGCAGTCGATGGGCAACGAAGTGCGCGAATATTTTGAAATTGATGCCGACGGCTCGTTCAGTACAGATGTAATCGTATTGATGGCTGAGCGCTAAGAATTTTTCCGGGCGCGCCCTGAGTGGCGCACCGATTGAAGACACGAGGAAAGCATGAGCAAGCAGATTCTGATTCTCCCAGGTGACGGTATTGGTCCGGAAATCATGGCCGAAGCGGTCAAGGTGCTGGAACTGGCCAACGACAAGTACAGCCTGGGCTTCGAGCTGAGCCATGACGTGATCGGTGGCGCCGCCATCGACAAGCATGGCGTGCCGCTGGCCGACGAAACCCTTGATCGTGCCCGTGCTGCCGACGCCGTCCTGCTGGGCGCCGTGGGCGGCCCGAAATGGGACACCATCGAGCGTGACATCCGCCCCGAGCGCGGTCTGCTGAAAATCCGTGCGCAGCTGGGCCTGTTCGGCAACCTGCGTCCGGCGATCCTCTACCCGCAACTGGCCGACGCTTCGAGCCTGAAGCCGGAAATCGTTGCCGGTCTGGACATCCTGATCGTCCGTGAGCTGACCGGCGGCATCTACTTCGGCGCGCCGCGCGGCACCCGCACCCTGGAAAACGGCGAGCGTCAGTCTTACGACACCCTGCCGTACAGCGAAAGCGAAATCCGCCGCATCGCCCGCGTCGGTTTCGACATGGCCATGGTTCGCGGCAAGAAACTGTGTTCGGTGGACAAGGCCAACGTGCTGGCGTCCAGCCAACTGTGGCGTGAAGTGGTCGAGCAGGTCGCCAAGGATTACCCTGAAGTCGAGCTGAGCCACATGTACGTCGACAACGCCGCCATGCAGTTGGTGCGCGCACCGAAGCAGTTCGACGTGATCGTGACCGACAACATGTTCGGCGACATCCTGTCCGACGAAGCCTCGATGCTTACCGGATCGATCGGCAT
This sequence comes from Pseudomonas sp. GW823-FHT01D03, assembly GCF_058798255.1. Lineage (NCBI taxonomy): Bacteria > Pseudomonadati > Pseudomonadota > Gammaproteobacteria > Pseudomonadales > Pseudomonadaceae > Pseudomonas > Pseudomonas sp. GW823-FHT01D03. The sequence goes on along the minus strand of NZ_JBXAKK010000001.1, from coordinate 3,985,954 downwards.
GCTGCCGTCGGCCTCGCTGGATTCGAACAACAAGGGCATGTACGAGCCTTGCCACGGTTCGGCCCCGGACATCGCCGGCAAAGGCATTGCCAACCCGCTGGCGACCATTCTGTCGGTGTCGATGATGCTGCGTTACAGCTTCAATCTGCACGATGCGGCCGATGCCATCGAGAAAGCCGTCAGCGTGGTGCTGGATCAAGGCTTGCGCACCGGTGACATTTATTCGGCCGGTTGCACCAAAGTCGGAACGCAGGAAATGGGTGACGCAGTAGTCGCCGCGCTGCGGAATCTGTAATCTCTCGGGCCCGCTGCGAAATTCAATACAAAGCAGCGGCCCACTTTTCAAGAAGGTGTAGTTGCGATGAAACGTGTAGGTCTGATCGGTTGGCGCGGCATGGTCGGTTCCGTGCTCATGCAGCGGATGCTGGAAGAGCAGGATTTCGATCTTATCGAGCCGGTGTTTTTCACCACTTCCAATGTCGGTGGCCAAGGCCCGTCCGTGGGCAAGGACATTGCTCCGCTCAAGGACGCTTACAGCATTGAAGAGCTGAAAACCCTCGACGTGATTCTGACCTGCCAGGGCGGCGACTACACCAGCGAAGTGTTCCCGAAGCTGCGCGAAGCCGGCTGGCAGGGTTACTGGATCGACGCGGCTTCCAGCCTGCGGATGAACGATGACGCCGTCATCATTCTCGACCCGGTCAACCGCAAGGTCATCGACCAGCAACTGGACGCGGGCACCAAGAACTACATCGGCGGCAACTGCACCGTCAGCCTGATGCTGATGGGCCTGGGCGGTCTGTTCGAGGCTGGTCTGGTCGAGTGGATGAGCGCCATGACGTATCAGGCGGCCTCCGGCGCCGGCGCGCAGAACATGCGTGAACTGATCAAGCAGATGGGCGCGACCCATGCTGCGGTGGCCGATCAACTGGCCGATCCGGCCAGCGCGATCCTCGACATTGACCGCCGCGTGGCCGAAGCCATGCGCAGCGACGCGTACCCGACCGAGAACTTCGGTGTACCGCTGGCCGGCAGCCTGATCCCGTGGATCGACAAGGAACTGCCGAACGGCCAGAGCCGTGAAGAGTGGAAGGCCCAGGCCGAGACCAACAAGATCCTCGGCCGTTTCAAGAGCCCGATCCCGGTCGACGGCATCTGCGTGCGCATCGGCGCCATGCGTTGCCACAGCCAGGCGCTGACCATCAAGCTGAACAAAGACGTGCCGATCGCTGATATCGAAGGGCTGATCAGCCAGCACAACCCTTGGGTCAAACTGGTGCCGAACAACCGCGACATCAGCATGCAGGAGCTGAGCCCGACCAAGGTCACCGGCACCCTGAACGTACCGGTGGGTCGTCTGCGCAAGCTGAACATGGGTTCGCAGTTCGTTGGTGCGTTTACCGTCGGCGACCAACTGCTGTGGGGCGCGGCCGAACCGCTGCGTCGCATGCTGCGGATTTTGCTGGAGCGTTGATCGCTTGATGCAATGAGAGAACCCGTGCCTTGTGAGAGGTGCGGGTTTTTTTATGCCTGATGGTTCTCGGTTGCCGGGTCTGGCCTCTTCGCGAGCAGGCTCACTCCTACAATGTTCGGTGTGAGGCGAACTTTTGTGTGCAACCACCCCTGTAGGAGTGAGCCTGCTCGCGATGAGGCCGGAACTGACAGCGCAAATGCCCGACAGAAATTGCCTGTACGCCAGTCACCCGGTAAAGTGCCGCTCCCCCCGTTTCGCCAGAGGTAGAACCATGACCCAGACCCTTGATATTGCCGTCGTCGGCGCCACCGGTACTGTCGGCGAAACCCTCGTACAGATTCTCGAAGAGCGCGACTTCCCGGTCGGCAACCTGCACCTGCTGGCGAGCAGCGAATCCGCTGGCAGTTCGGTGCTGTTCCGCAACAAGAACGTGCGCGTGCGTGAAGTCGACGAGTTCGATTTCAGCAAGGTCAAACTGGTGTTCTTCGCCGCTGGCGCTGCCGTTTCCCTGAGCTACGCGGCGCGTGCTCATGCGGCCGGTTGCTCGTTGATTGACCTGTCCGGTGCGTTGCCGGCCGAGCAGGCGCCGCAAGTGGTGCCGGAGGCCAACGCTGAGGTGATTGCCGGTCTGAAAGCGCCGTTCCAGGTCAGCAGCCCAAGTCCGTCGGCGACGACGCTGGCCGTGGTGCTGGCACCGCTGCTCGATTTGCTCGAGCTGCAATACGTCAACGTGACTGCCAATCTGGCCGTGTCCGCCCAAGGTCGCGAAGCCGTGACCGAGCTGGCCCGGCAGACCGCCGAGCTGCTGAACATGCGTCCGCTGGAGCCGACCTTCTTCGACCGGCAGATGGCCTTCAACCTGCTGGCCCAGGTCGGCACGCCCGACGCTCAAGGCCACACGCTGCTGGAAAAACGTCTGGTGCGCGAGTTACGTCAGGTGCTGAAGCAGCCTTTATTAAAGATTTCCGCCACTTGCGTTCAAGCCCCGGTGTTTTTTGGCGATAGCTATAGCGTGACCTTGCAGTCAGCGAACGCGGTCGACCTGGCAAAGGTCAACGCTGCGCTTGAGGACGCGCCTGGCATCGAGCTGGTTGAGGCCGGCGATTATCCGACCGCGGTGGGTGACGCGGTAGGGCAGGACGTTGTCTATGTTGGCCGTGTACGCAGCGGTGTCGACGACCCGGCGGAACTTAATCTGTGGCTGACGTCAGATAACGTACGCAAAGGCGCGGCCCTGAATGCTGTGCAGGTCGCTGAATTGTTGATAAAAGACCTGCTGTAAAAGATACTTGGCAACAATTTGTCGACTGATTCTAGGTGAGCGCTATGCTTGCCCGGAGCACTTGATAACGTGTCACCCTCCGGGACTTTCCGGGGCATCAAAGAAATGATCGCGCGCGGCAGTCTGTCGTCGTCGCGCGCAATGCCTTACGGCAGCGGCAATCAACATCTTCTCGCTGGCCGAGGAACGTTCAAACAAAGGATGAGGCTATGGTTCAAGTTCGCAAACTGGTGTTAGCAATAGCGGCCGCCTCGGCGCTGTCCTCCGGTATGGCGCATGCCCTCGGGCTCGGGGAGCTGACCCTGAAGTCGACCCTGAACCAGCCGCTGGTGGCCGAGATCGAGTTGCTCGACGTCAAGGATCTCACCGCTGCCGAAGTGGTGCCGAGCCTGGCTTCACCCGAAGATTTTGCCAAGGCCGGCGTCGATCGCCAGGCCTTCCTCAACGACCTGACGTTCACCCCGGTGCTCAACGCCAGCGGCAAAAGCGTGCTGCGCGTGACTTCGAGCAAGCCGCTGTCGGAACCGATGGTGAAATTCCTCGTGCAGGTGATGTGGCCCAACGGCCGTCTGCTGCGCGATTACAGCGTGCTGCTGGATCCGTCGAAGTTCTCGCCGCAGACTGCTGATGCCGCCGCACAACCGGCACCGTCGCAGACCATCACCGCACCGACCACTGGCGCCACGCACCCGTCGCAATACACCACCACACCGCGCGACACCCTGTGGGAAATCGCCGCGAAGGCGCGCACCGGCGGTTCGGTGCAGCAGACCATGCTGGCGATTCAGGCGTTGAACCCGGACGCGTTCATCGACGGCAACATCAACCGGCTGAAAACCGGTCAGGTGCTGCGTCTGCCGGACTCGGTGGAAAGCACCGCGCTGCCACAGTCCAAAGCGATTGCTGAAGTCGCCGCGCAGAACGAAGCCTGGCGTCAGGGCCGTCGTTATGTGGCCAAGCCGGGTACCGGTCAGCAGCAACTCGATGCCACCAAGCGTGGCAGCAGCAATGTCGGTGCCGGCCAGAATGCCAAGGACAACCTGAGTCTGGTCTCTGCCGAAAACGCCAAGGGTCGTGGCAAAGGCCCGGCAGGCGATGCCAAGGCCTTGAGCAACAAACTGGCGGTGACTCAGGAAAGCCTCGACACGACCCGTCGTGACAACGAGGAACTGAAAAGCCGCATGGCCGATCTGCAGAGTCAGCTGGACAAGCTGCAACGCCTGATCGAGCTGAAGAACAATCAACTGGCGAAGATGCAGGCTGACGGTACCGGCGCTGCGTCGGCGGCCAACGCCGCCGTGCCGGCGATCACTGCTGAGCTGGCCGCCACTCCGCCAGCAACCCCGGCAGAAGCTGCACCCACCCCGGAATCGGCAATTGCGCCACCGGTCGACACGCCTGCCGAGACGCCAGTGGTTGCGCCAAAACCGGTAGTCGATGAAGACAAAACCTTCAATGAACTGCTGACCAATCCGATCCTGCTGGGTCTGATCGGCGGCGGTGCGGTGGTGCTGCTGCTCCTGCTGTTGCTGCTGGCGCGTCGCCGCAAAGCCCAGCAGGAAGCCGAGAAACACCTGCGTATGGCCCGCGCTCTGGCCGAAGAGCAGGAGTTCTCTGCTGAGCAGGACCTGCCTGAAAGCAGCTTCGAAGGTCTGGAAACGCCTGCTGCCAGCGTCAAGCTCAACACCCCGGCACCTGCGCCAGCGCCTGCTGCGGTCGTGGCTCCGGTGGTGATGGCTGAGCCGATTGCCGCGCCATTGGTTGCGCCGTCCGCCGAGCGTTCCGATGACGTGCTGGACAAGGCCCAGTCGCACATCAATGCCGGCCGCTTGAATCAGGCTGCGGCGCTGCTGGAAGAGGGTGTCAGCCTCGAGCCGCAACGCAGTGATCTGCGTCTGAAGCTGATGGAAGTCTACGGTCAGCAAGGTGACCGCGATGCGTTCGTGGGTCAGGAGCGTCAGTTGGTGGCCAACGGTGATAACTTCGCCAAGGTCGAAGAGCTGAAAAAACGCTTCCCGGCCATGGCAGTAGTCGCTGTCGCCGGTCTGGCCGCAGCGGCCGCCGCCGCCGAGCTCGATGCGCAATACGTCAAGGAGCTGCTGCTCGACGAGCCTGAGGCGCCTGCACCTGAGCCTGCGGCAGACGACCTCGACAGCGCGTTCGACCTGAGCCTGGACGATCTCGATAACATCACTCCGGTTGAGCCTGCGCCTGTTGTTGAGCCTGAAGCTGCGGTGGAGCTGGACGAGTTCCCGGCCGACGACGATCTGAGCTTTGAATCAGTGCTGCAACAGCAGACCGAGATCAAAGAGAACCTCGACGACCTGTCGGATTTCGACCTCGATCTGGATCTGGGTGCCGAGCCTGCGCCAGCCCCGGCGGCGGATCTGGCGGACGATGACTTCCTGCTGGATCTGGACGAAGGCGTGAAAGATCTGTCGCCGGCCGAGCCTGTGGTCGCCAACGAAGTACCACAGGACGATCTGGAGCTGCCGGCGGATTTCGATCTGTCGCTGGCTGACGAAATGGACAGCAACCCGGCGGCCGAGCCTGACGCATTCGCAGCGGAACTGAATGACGTCAACGCCGAGCTGGATCGCCTGTCGCAGAGCATTGCCGAGCCGACCTTCACCGAAGCCGATGCGGCATTGGGTGATGATCTGGGCGAAGACGATTTCGACTTCCTCGCCGGCACCGACGAAGCGGCCACCAAACTCGATCTGGCCCAAGCCTACATCGACATGGGCGACAACGACGGCGCGCGCGACATCCTCAACGAAGTGTTGACCGAGGGCGACGAGAAGCAGCGTGGCGAGGCCAAGGAAATGCTCTCGCACCTGGCGTGAGTCAGCGGTAAATAAAAACGGCAGCCCATTGAGGCTGCCGTTTTTGTTTGGGCTGGGTTTTGTAGCGGCAGTGCTATCGCCATCGCGAGCAGGCTCACTCCTACAGTTGGAATGCGTTCTCCTGTAGGAGTGAGCCTGCTCGCGATTGGGCCGGAACTACCCATAGAGAATTCTGGCATCCCCGACTCACAGCCTTATAATGCCCGCCTTTGTACATCAGCAGGCTGTCCCACCTTGGCAAACATAGATAACCCGGTCGCCGAAATGGCACCCGAAGGCTTTTACCGTGTGGCACTGGGCGTCGAGTACAAAGGCTCGCGCTACAGCGGCTGGCAGCGTCAGTTGACCGGCGTGGCCACGGTGCAGGAAGAGCTCGAAAAAGCCTTGTCGAAAGTCGCCAATTCGCCGATTTCGCTGCAGTGCGCCGGGCGTACCGACGCCGGGGTGCATGCCTGCGGCCAAGTGGTGCATTTCGACACGCCAGTCGATCGTTCGCTGAAAGCCTGGGTGATGGGCGCCAATATCAATCTGCCCCACGACATCAGTGTCAGCTGGGCGCGGGTGATGCCGGCGCATTTCCATGCGCGGTTCAAAGCCATCGCCCGGCGTTATCGCTATGTGATCTACAACGATCAGATCCGTCCGGCGCATCTCAACGAAGAGATCACCTGGAACCACCGCCCACTCGACGTCGAGCGCATGGCTGAAGCGGCGCAATACCTGATCGGCACTCACGATTTCAGTGCATTCCGCGCCGGCCAGTGCCAGGCCAAGTCGCCAATCAAGAAGATGCATCATCTGCGCGTGACCCGTCACGGCAAGATGATCGTGCTCGATATCCGCGCCAACGCCTTTTTGCACCACATGGTGCGCAACATTGCTGGAGTGCTGATGACCATCGGTGCCGGCGAGCGTCCGGTGGAGTGGATGAAGGAAGTTCTGGAAAGTCGCGAGCGCCGCTCTGGGGGGGTGACCGCGCATCCGTACGGGCTGTATCTGGTGCAGGTCGAGTATCACGACGAATTCCCGTTGCCCGAGCGTTTTATCGGACCACATTTCCTTACGGGTTTCTCGGAACTTGACGGCTGACGCCCTCGAACGCTTTTGTTACCATCCGGGACTTTCCCGAATTTGACGCGGAGTTTTTCTCGATATGTCAGCCGTTCGCAGCAAGATCTGCGGGATTACCCGCATGGAAGATGCGTTGGCCGCCGTCGAGGCCGGTGCGGATGCGATCGGTTTCGTGTTCTACGCCAAGAGCCCGCGTGCAGTGAGCGTGCAGCAGGCAAGGGCGATCATCCAGGCTTTGCCGCCGTTCGTGACGACGGTGGGCCTGTTCGTCAACGCCAGCCGCTGCGAGTTGGGGGAAATCCTCGATGCCGTGCCGCTGGACCTGTTGCAGTTTCATGGCGACGAGACCGCTGAAGAGTGCGAAGGCTGGCATCGTCCATACATCAAGGCGTTGCGGGTCAAGGCTGGCGATGACATCGCGGCTGCCGTCGATGCCTATCCGAGTGCCAGTGGCGTGCTGCTCGACACTTACGTCGAAGGCGTGCCGGGCGGAACCGGCGAGGCGTTCGACTGGTCTTTGATTCCGCAAGCGTTGAGCAAGCCACTGATCCTGGCCGGTGGTCTCACCCCGGAAAACGTCGCCGACGCCGTGGCGCGAGTCAAACCGTACGCGGTCGATGTCAGCGGTGGGGTAGAGGCGAGCAAGGGCATCAAGGATCATGCGAAGATCCGCGCGTTCATCAATGCCGTACGTAGCCGCTCGCAGGGAGCGTCTACTTCGATGTGACGGCTGGCGAACTGCCGCCGTCCATCAATGCACTTGCACAAAGCAGGCGAGGCTGAGGGTTTCTGGAGTTGCACGCAGGTCATGTTTCGCGCTGACCGCGGCGTTCCATCAATCATCGCCACACACATGAATTTAGCTGAAGGGCATACGCGGGGCTGCGAACCAGAGCGTTCGGGCCGCCGGTACTGGAGAAAGAAAGCATGAGCAACTGGTTGGTAGACAAACTGATCCCTTCGATCATGCGTTCGGAGGTCAAGAAGAGCTCGGTGCCTGAAGGTCTGTGGCACAAATGCCCGTCCTGCGAGGCTGTGCTGTATCGCCCTGAGCTGGAAAAGACCCTGGACGTTTGCCCCAAGTGCAACCACCACATGCGCATCGGCGCACGGGCGCGTATCGACATCTTCCTGGATGCCGAAGGCCGCAACGAGCTGGGTGCAGACCTGGAGCCGGTTGACCGTCTGAAATTCCGCGACGGCAAGAAGTACAAGGATCGTCTGGTCGCTGCACAGAAGCAGACCGGCGAAAAAGACGCGCTGATCTCCGTCAGCGGCACCCTGCTGGGTATGCCGGTGGTGGTTTCGGCGTTCGAATTCAGCTTCATGGGCGGTTCTATGGGCGCCATTGTTGGTGAGCGCTTCGTGCGCGCCGCCAACTACGCCCTGGAAAACCGTTGCCCGATGATCTGCTTCGCCGCCTCCGGTGGTGCGCGCATGCAGGAAGCGCTGATCTCGCTGATGCAGATGGCCAAGACGTCGGCCGTACTGGCGCGCCTGCGTGAAGAAGGCATTCCGTTCATCTCGGTGCTGACCGATCCGGTCTACGGCGGCGTTTCCGCCAGCCTGGCAATGCTCGGCGACGTGATCGTCGGTGAGCCGAAGGCACTGATCGGCTTCGCCGGTCCGCGCGTGATCGAGCAGACCGTGCGGGAAAAGCTGCCGGAAGGCTTCCAGCGCAGCGAGTTCCTGCTGGAGCATGGCGCGATCGATCTGATCATTGATCGTCGTGAACTGCGTCCACGCCTGGGCAATCTGCTGGCGCAACTGACCGGCCAGCCGACACCGACCTACGTCGCCGCTCCTGTCGAGCCAATCGTCGTTCCACCGGTGCCTGCCAACGTATGACCGAGCGTACCCTTGGCGAGTGGCTCGCCTACCTTGAGCAGTTGCATCCATCGGCCATCGACATGGGGCTGGAGCGTTCGCAACAGGTAGCGTCCCGCATGGGACTGGGTCAGCCGGCGCCTCGGGTGATTACGGTCACCGGCACCAACGGCAAGGGTTCGACCTGCGCTTTCGTGGCTGCATTGCTGCGAGCGCAGGGCCTGAGCGTGGGTGTCTACAATTCTCCGCACTTGCTGCGTTACAACGAGCGGGTGCAGCTCAATGGCGTCGAAGCTACTGACGCGCAGCTGTGCGAAGCCTTCGCTGCGGTCGAGGCCGGGCGTGGCGACACTTCTCTGACGTACTTCGAAATGGGCACCCTGGCGGCGTTCTGGCTGTTTCAACAGGCAAAACTTGACGCTGTGGTGCTGGAGGTCGGGCTGGGCGGGCGTCTGGACACGGTCAATGTGGTGGACGCCGATATCGCGCTGGTCACCAGCATTGGCGTCGATCATGCCGAGTACCTGGGCAATACCCGCGAATCCGTGGCCTTCGAGAAGGCCGGGATTTTCCGTCAGGGCAAACCTGCCCTGTGCGGCGATCTGAATCCTCCGCAACCGCTGCTCGACAAGGCGCGCGAACTGGCGTGTCCGTTTTTCCTGCGCGGGCGTGATTTCGACCTCGGCATCACAGTCCAGCACTGGCAGTGGCGCGGCACCGATGCGCAAGGCCGGCCGGTCGAGCTGCGCGACTTGCCGCTGCTCGATCTGCCGATGGAAAACGCCGCGCTGGCCTTGCAGGCGTATCTGCTGCTCGGTTTGCCGTGGAATCCGTCGCAAATTGTGGCAGCCTTGCAGGCCACTCGCGTGGTCGGGCGGCTGGATCGCCGCTCGTTCGAATTCGATGGCAAGCGCCTGAGCCTGCTGTTGGATGTGGGGCACAACCCGCACGCGGCGGAGTATCTGGCGCGGCGGCTGGCCAGCCGGCCACCGGTGGGCAAGCGTCTGGCGGTGTTCGGCTTGCTTGCCGACAAGGATCTGGATGGTGTTGTCGGTGAATTGAATGCTAGTGTCCAGCATTGGGCGGTCGCGCCGCTGGATTCGCCGCGTTCGCGTCCGGCCAGTGAATTGCACGCCGGGTTGCAGAGCCTTGGCGCGTCCGTCACGTCCTATGACAGTGTCGCGGCGGCGCTGGAAGGGCAGTGCGCAGTGGCCACCAGCGACGACGAGATTCTGTTGTTCGGATCATTTTATTGTGTCGCCGAGGCCCTTGAATGGCTGGCCCGGCGCTCCACGGAGGAAGCGGCAAATGGCTTTGCTGGATAAAGCGTACAAGCAGCGCATGGTTGGCGCCCTGGTGCTGGTGGCACTGGCGGTGATTTTCCTGCCGATGCTGTTTTCCCGCCAGGACGAGCAACGTCAAGTGACGGTCGAGGCGCCCGCCGCGCCGCAAGCCTCTTCTATGCCGCAGGTGCAAATGGAATCGGTGGCCGTGCCTGAGCCGCAGGCTTTGCCGCAAGAGCCGGTGCCAGCGGATGAAGAAGTCGCAGAAGATACTGCGTCTGCTGCTCCAGCCGCGGCGGCCCCGGCCCCAACGGCGCCCATAGCAATCGCCAAACCGGCTGCGCCGCCTGCGGTGGCCAAGCCGATTCCGGCGCCTGCTCAGCCTATTGCTGCTGCGTCGAAACCTGACACCACGCAAAGTCGCGTCGATGCTAATGGTCTGTCGGTCAGCTGGTCGGTGCAACTGGCCAGCCTGTCGAGTCGCGCCAGCGCCGAAAGCCTGCAGAAGACCCTGCGCAGCCAAGGCTATAACGCCTATATCCGTTCTGCCGACGGCAAGAATCGGGTGTTCGTCGGGCCGCTGATCGAGCGTGCCGAGGCCGATCGTCTGCGTGATCTGTTGAGCCGCCAGCAGAACCTCAAGGGTTTTGTCGTGCGCTTCCAGCCCGAGCGCGGCTAGGATCTATCGATTCGATTGAAATGCACTGAAAATCGCAGCTTACCGACAGCGGTGCGCTCTGCTAAAATGCGCCGCCTTATCCGTCTGTAGGCTGCACTGTGCCATTTACCATGGTTGACTGGGCGATCGTTGCAATCATCGCCATCTCCGCTTTGATCAGTTTGAGCCGCGGCTTCGTCAAGGAAGCATTATCGCTGGTGACCTGGATCATCGCAGGAGCGGTTGCCTGGATGTTCGGTGGCTCACTGTCCGAGTACCTCGCCGGATACATCGAAACCCCATCGGCTCGCGTGATCGCGGGCTGTGCCATCATGTTCGTCGCCACACTGATCGTGGGCGCAATGATCAATTATCTTATCGGCGAGTTGGTGCGCGTGACCGGGTTGTCCGGCACCGACCGATTCCTGGGCATGGCCTTCGGCGCGGCGCGTGGCGTGTTGCTGGTGGTCGTGGCAGTCGGGCTGTTGAGCCTGGGGCCGGTACAGCAGGACGGGTGGTGGAAAGAATCACAGCTCGTGCCAAAGTTTCTATTGGTCGCCGACTGGTCCAAAAACCTGATTCTCGGGTGGAGCAGTCAGTGGCTTGCCAGCGGAATCAGCGTACCCGCTGATATTCCGTTCAAGGAGCAACTCTTGCCGTCGGCCAAAACGCCTCAGTGAGTGTTGTTCAGTTCAGATCCATTAAGTAGGGGTTGCGTCGCATGTGTGGCATCGTCGGTATCGTCGGTAAGTCGAACGTCAATCAGGCGCTGTATGACGCGCTAACCGTGCTCCAGCACCGCGGCCAGGACGCTGCCGGTATCGTGACCAGCCATGATGGCCGGTTGTTCTTGCGCAAGGACAATGGTCTGGTGCGTGACGTATTTCAGCAGCGTCACATGCAGCGCCTGGTCGGCCACATGGGGATCGGCCACGTCCGTTACCCGACTGCCGGCAGCTCGACCTCGGCCGAAGCGCAGCCGTTTTACGTCAACTCGCCTTACGGCATCACCTTGGCGCACAACGGCAACCTGACCAACGTTGAACAGTTGGCCAAGGAAATCTACGAATCCGACCTGCGTCACGTCAACACCAGTTCCGACTCGGAAGTGCTGCTTAACGTGTTCGCCCACGAGCTGGCCCAGCGCGGCAAGCTGCAGCCGACTGAAGAAGACGTGTTTGCCGCCGTGACCGACGTGCACAACCGTTGCGTCGGCGGTTACGCGGTGGTGGCGATGATCACCGGTTACGGCATCGTCGGTTTCCGTGACCCGCACGGCATCCGTCCGATCGTGTTCGGCCAGCGTCACACCGACGAAGGCGTCGAGTACATGATTGCTTCCGAAAGCGTTTCGCTGGACGTGCTCGGTTTCACCCTGATCCGCGACCTGGCCCCGGGCGAAGCGGTCTACATCACTGAAGACGGCAAGCTGCACACCCGTCAGTGCGCGACCAACCCGTCCCTGACCCCCTGCATCTTCGAACACGTTTACCTGGCGCGTCCGGATTCGATCATCGACGGCGTGTCGGTGTACAAGGCGCGTCTGCGCATGGGGGAGAAACTCGCCGAGAAGATCCTGCGCGAGCGTCCGGAGCACGACATCGACGTGGTCATTCCGATTCCGGACACCAGCCGCACCGCCGCGCTGGAGCTGGCGAACCACCTGGGTGTGAAATTCCGCGAAGGCTTCGTCAAGAACCGTTACATCGGCCGGACCTTCATCATGCCGGGCCAGGCGGCGCGCAAGAAGTCGGTTCGCCAGAAGCTCAACGCCATCGAGCTGGAATTCCGCGGCAAGAACGTGATGCTGGTCGACGACTCGATCGTACGCGGCACCACCTGCAAGCAGATCATCCAGATGGCCCGCGAAGCCGGCGCGAAAAACGTCTACTTCTGCTCGGCGGCCCCGGCCGTGCGCTTCCCGAACGTTTACGGCATCGACATGCCGAGCGCTCACGAACTGATCGCACACAATCGTTCGACTCAGGATGTGGCGGATCTGATCGGCGCAGACTGGCTGATTTATCAGGACCTGCCTGACTTGATCGAAGCGGTCGGTGGCGGCAAGATCAAGATCGAAAACTTCGATTGCGCGGTGTTCGACGGCAAGTACGTCACCGGCGACGTCGATGAGGCCTACCTGGACAAGATCGAGCAGGCACGCAACGATGCCTCCAAGGTCAAGACCCAGGCGGTCAGTGCGATCATCGATCTGTACAACAACTGAGTTTCTACCGGCCCTGAGGGGCCGGTTTTGTATCTGACTTTTAATTTTCAAGAACAGGGCAAGGAGTGACAGCATGAGTCAGGAATGGGATGCCGGTCGGCTGGACAGCGACCTCGAAGGCGTAGCGTTCGATACCCTGGCCGTACGTGCCGGTCAGCACCGTACGCCGGAAGGCGAGCACGGTGATCCGATGTTCTTCACCTCCAGCTATGTGTTCCGCACCGCTGCCGATGCGGCCGCGCGCTTTGCCGGCGAAGTGCCGGGCAACGTTTACTCGCGCTACACCAACCCGACCGTGCGCGCGTTCGAAGAGCGCATCGCTGCGCTGGAGGGTGCCGAGCAAGCGGTCGCCACCGCCACGGGCATGGCCGCGATCTTGGCGGTGGTGATGAGCCTGTGCAGTGCCGGCGATCACGTGCTGGTGTCGCGCAGCGTGTTCGGTTCGACCATCAGCCTGTTCGAGAAGTACTTCAAGCGTTTCGGTGTGCAAGTCGACTATGTGCCGCTGGCCGATCTGTCGGGTTGGGATGCGGCGATCAAGCAGAACACCAAGCTGCTGTTCGTCGAGTCGCCGTCCAATCCGCTGGCCGAGCTGGTGGATATCACCGCACTGGCGGAAATCGCTCACGCCAAGGGCGCAATGCTGGTGGTCGACAACTGCTTCTGCACGCCTGCCTTGCAGCAGCCGCTGAAACTCGGTGCGGACATTGTCGTGCACTCGGCAACCAAGTTCATCGACGGCCAGGGCCGCTGCATGGGCGGTGTTGTGGCCGGTCGCAGCGAACAGATGAAAGAAGTTGTCGGCTTCCTGCGCACCGCCGGGCCAACTTTGAGCCCGTTCAACGCGTGGATCTTCCTCAAAGGCCTGGAAACCCTGAACCTGCGGATGAAGGCGCACTGCGCCAACGCCCAGCAACTGGCTGAATGGCTGGAGCAGCAGGACGGTATCGAGAAAGTCCATTACGCCGGTCTCAAGAGCCATCCGCAGCACGAACTGGCCCAGCGTCAGCAGAAGGGCTTCGGTGCGGTGGTGAGTTTCGAAGTCAAGGGCGGCAAGGAGGGTGCGTGGCGCTTTATCGATGCCACCCGTTTGATCTCGATCACCGCCAATCTTGGTGACAGCAAAACCACCATCACCCATCCAAGCACCACCTCCCACGGCCGCCTGGCGCCACAGGAGCGGGAAGCGGCGGGGATTCGTGACAGCCTGATCCGCATCGCGGTCGGTCTGGAAGACGTGGCGGACCTGCAGGCCGATCTGTCGCGCGGTCTGGCGGCGTTGTGATCGAGTTGTCTACTCCGACGGCGGGCACCCATGGCCGTGTGGCGCTGGTTACCGGTGCTGCGCGCGGCATCGGTTTGGGTATCGCGGCCTGGCTGATCAGCGAAGGCTGGCAAGTGGTGTTGACTGATCTCGATCGGGTGCGCGGTTCGAAAGTGGCGAAGGTGCTGGGCGAGAATGCCTGGTTCATCGCCATGGACGTGGCGGATGAAAGTCAGGTGGCGCTCGGCGTTGCCGAAGTGCTCGGGCAATTCGGTCGTCTCGATGCGTTGGTGTGCAACGCGGCGGTGGCCGACCCGCACAACATCACCCTGGAAAGTCTTGATCTGGCCTATTGGAATCGGGTGCTGGCGGTGAATCTCAGTGGGCCGATGCTGCTGGCCAAGCACTGTGCGCCGTATCTGCGGGCGCACAATGGCTCGATCGTCAATCTGGCCTCGACCCGTGCGGCGCAGTCGGAGCCGGATACCGAGGCTTATGCGGCGAGCAAGGGCGGATTGTTGGCGTTGACCCATGCGCTGGCGATCAGCCTTGGGCCGGAGATTCGCGTGAATGCGGTCAGCCCGGGCTGGATCGATGCGCGGGATCCTTCTGCGCGTCGAGCCGAGCCTTTGGCTGATGCCGATCATGCTCAGCATCCGGCGGGCAGGGTGGGGACGGTCGAGGATGTGGCGGCGATGGTCGCGTGGCTGTTGTCGCGCAATGCCGGGTTTGTCACCGGGCAGGAATTCGTCGTGGATGGTGGCATGACCAAGAAGATGATCTATAGCGAGTAGATCGCGTTCTTCTCCTGAATTTGCGTCAAATGGGCTGCCGTCTTCGCGAGCAAGCTCGCTCCCACATTTGGAATGCAATCCCCCTGTGGGAGCGGGCTTGCTCGCGAATGCGGTCTTGCAGGGTGGAAACAATTTTGTCTTTTTCAGAAAAACTTCAATCCTGCTATTGACTTAGGTTCGCTACCTGCGTAAATTTCGCGGCCTCGGAGATGCAAACGGGTGATTAGCTCAGCTGGGAGAGCGTCTGCCTTACAAGCAGAATGTCGGCGGTTCGATCCCGTCATCACCCACCACTCCCCGAGAAACTTGCGAAAGCAAGAGGTAGGCTGAAAGTGCCTCCACCGACGCGCAGCGGTAGTTCAGTCGGTTAGAATACCGGCCTGTCACGCCGGGGGTCGCGGGTTCGAGTCCCGTCCGCTGCGCCATATTTTACGAGTCAGACATTGTCTGGTTCGCGATTGCAAAGCACCGAAGCTTTCAGTCAAAACGAGTTACTTGAGCGCAAGCTCAAAGCGATACGCAGCGGTAGTTCAGTCGGTTAGAATACCGGCCTGTCACGCCGGGGGTCGCGGGTTCGAGTCCCGTCCGCTGCGCCATATCTGTTTCAAGGACCACTGAACGCCTTGAAACACCGAAAGCAACCGTTGGTTGTTTCGGAATCGATAGCAAAGACCCTGGTCGAAAGGCCGGGTTTTTTTGTGTCTGAAATTTGGTATTTCCCTCCTTTTCCTCCTGCCCACACCCTGAATCCAATACAAATTCCCTTGTGGGAGCGGGCTTGCTCGCGAAAGCGGTATGTCAGTTGAAAAAGGGCTGCCTGACACCACGCCTTCGCGAGCAAGCCCGCTCCCACAGGGGGTTGTCGAATTGCCCAGCGATCTGCTGCGGTGCCACGTCGCATTGATTTTTTGATTCTTTAGTCAAATTTTTGTAACTGGTTGTTTGCTGCGAGCCCGGAAACCTTTAAAGTTAACCTTTCGGTCAGCTTTGCACTGTCAACACGCCCTTTGTTTCGCCAAGAAGGGCTTCTGCAAGACTCGAGATTCCCAGTAGATAACCAGAAGGGCGGACACATAACCGCCCAGAGGATGATCCATGTCCAACCGTGATATATCCCGGCGCTCGTTCCTCCAGGGCGGGCTGGTGGCGGGTGTGAGCGTCACGCTCACGCCGCTCAGCAGTCAGGCGCTGGCTGCCTTGATGGAAAACAGCGTCACCGTGCCGTCTGAGAAGTGGCTCGGCAACAACGGCAAGGCACGCCAACGTAACGATGCCTTGTCCAAGGTCTGCGGCAACAAAGTGTTTGCCCGCGACATTCGCTCCAAGGACATGCCGGGCTGGCCTGAGCAGCAAGGCCACGCCATGCTGCTGAAAACCATCAAGGCCGACCGAATCTACGAAGGCTTCGACCTGTCGTGGCTGGGCGCCAACTTGCAACCTGACCGCATCGTCACTGCGGCCGATCTGGACAAGGACGGCATTGTATTCCCTGAAGAACACGCGCCGGACCCATTGCTGCCGGAAGGCAAGGTGCCGATGTTCATCGGCCACCCGGTGGCGATCCTGATCTGGAACGATTTCGAGCGTTTCCGCCAGGCCAAGAACAAACTCAAATTCAATGACAAGGCGATTCGTTACGGTGCACAAGTGCCGTACTACGAAGGCGACCCTTATGGCAGCTTCCGCTACGTGCGCGTGGGTGGCCCGACCTCGGCTGACGAAGACGAATTCGCCAGCCTCAAGGATTCGATCCTGTTCCCGATGCTGAAGAACCGGCGTCCGGTGTGGAATTCCCAACCGAATTTGCACGGCAACCTGACCGAGCGCGGCCTGTTCTACGCTGACCGCATGAAGCAGCAGATCGACACGCCGCCGGACAACTGGCTAGTGTTCGACGAGCGCTACAAGACCCCGTCGATCGAACCGGCTGCGATGGAGCCGGACAACGGTAACGGCTGGTACGACCCGAAAACCAAGACCCTGCACTTCGTGGTCGCTACTCAGTGCCCGCTGGAAGCCGCGACCGAGACCGCGAAAATGATCGCGCCGTCGCGCTTCGGTCTGGACAACCTGAACATGCACCCGGGTTACACCGTGGGTTACGGTTCCAAAGACCACAACATCTTCGTCTACTACGCGGCCCTCGCTGCGCTGTATGGCGCCGGTGTGCCGGTGCGTCTGGCGAATGACCGCTACGAGCAGTTCCAAAGCGGCATCAAGCGCCACCCGTTCGATATCCGCTACCAGTTGGCAGTGGACAAGAACGACTACAGCTTCAAGATTTTCCGCGCCGAGATGAGCGTCGACGGTGGCGGTCGCATCAACTACAGCCCATCGGTAGCGGCAGTCGGCGCCACGGCAGCGCAGTCGATCTACTACATGCCGCAGAACGATCTGCAGGTCACCGCTTACCACTCGCGTGGTGTTGAAGCGGGTTCGATGCGCGGTTACGGCACCCTGCAAAGCATGGCGGCGACCGAAATGATGGTCGACGAAATCGCCAATCGCCTTGGTGTTGACGCGATTGATCTGCGTCGCAAGAACGCCTTGCGTTCGGGCATGAAAAACACCCAGGGCGCGATCCCGGCGGGCGCCTTGCGCCTGCACGAGATTCTCGACAAGGCCTCGGTGCACGAAGTCTGGAAAAACCGCGACGCGATCAAGAAACAGCGCGAAGCCGCCGACCCGGACAACTGGTACGGCGTCGGTTTCGCCATTTGCCAGAAAGACTTCGGCACCGGGTCCGAAGCGCCGATGGCCAGTATCGAATTCACTGCTGAAGGTCGCATCACCCTGCGCCACATCGGTATCGAAATCGGCACCGGCATGTCCACTTCGCAAGCACTGGTCGTTGCCGATTTCCTCGGCAGCCCGGCGCACGACGTGAAGACCGGCGAAACCGAATGGCAGGAAATGCAGCTGATCACCAGCGGCAACCCTTACATCATGAGCCAGGCCGAGCAGGACAACCTGCTGCGCAACCCGCGCTGGGTTGGCAAGCTGGCCTCGGCGTCGTCCGCAACTAACTCGGCCTACTACTTCAGCCACGCCACCCGCGAAGCGGCGCGCGTGCTGTTCAACAATGGCTTGTGGCCGGCGGCCATGGAAATCTGGCGTCAGGGCCCTTACGGCGGACAAGCCAACCCTTACGTGGTACGTCGCGAAGATGCGCATTGGGTCGACGGCAAACTCACCGCCAATGGCATGCAGCCGTTGAGCTTCGAAGAGCTGGCCAAGCGCGCTCACGAACGTGGTCTGGTCACCGGCGCCACCGTTCACGCGTTCAACCGCTGGAGCTGGGCCGAGGCCGAATACAGCATCGACGGCGTGCGCGAGCGTCTGCCGCTCGACGGTCTGGCAGTGAAGTACGGTGATGGCGCGCCGAAGGCGAAGAAAGCGCTGATGAGCACGGCGGGTTTCCACCTGCTGGATCGCCAGAACATCAATTACCCGGTGGTCCAGTTGAACAACGCCGCTGTGACTTACTACAGCCCGGTGGCCACGCTGGTCGAGCTGAAGGTCAACAAAGGCTCGGCGGAAGTCGAGGTGCTCAACCACCATTCGTGGGTCGAGTGCGGTCGGGTGCTGGTCGAAGAATTGGTCAAGGGCCAGCTCGAAGGCGGGATCGCCATGGGCATCGGTCACGCGCTGATGGAAGAGATGCCGCTGTACGAAGGCGGACCGGGGGAGGGTGACTGGAACTTCAACCGTTATCGCCTGCCGATGGCCCGCCACGTGGCGGTGTGGAAGCAGACTGCGGAGATTCTGCCGCCGCTGTCACCAAGCGATCCGTCCAAAGGCATCGCCGAAGTGGTGATGATCCCGGTGGTCGGTGCCATCGGTAACGCCGTGGCGCACGCCATCGGTAAACGTGTTCGCGATCTGCCAATCACTGCTGCGCGCATCAAGGAGGCCCTCAATGGCTAACCGTCCGCTTCAACTGACCCTCAATGGTCAATCCGTCGGCCCGGTGGACATCCCTGATGACCTGCCGATGATCGACTACCTGCACGAATACAAGAACCTCACCGGTTCGCGCCTGGGCTGCGGCCAGGGCATCTGCCACGCCTGCGTGGTGATCGTCGACAACCCGGACGGCACCAGCGAAGAAGTGCGCACCTGCATCACTGGCGCGCATTATTTCGAAGGCAAGAAAGTCCGCACCATCGAAGCTCACGCCAAGCGCGACGAGCAAGGGCAGGTCACTGAGCTGAATCCGATCCAGCAACGTTTCGTCGACGAATTCGCCTTCCAGTGCAGCTACTGCGCGCCGGGTTTCGTCAACGCCGCGACGGTATTGGTGGAGAAGCTGCAGCGCCAGCCAATCGTCAAAAGCCAGCTGGAAAAAGTCATCGAGGACAGCCTCGGTCATCACATCTGCCGTTGCACCGGGTACGTGCGTTACTACAACGCCACGCGCAACGTGCTGACCGATCTCGGCCTGGTCAAGGAGGGTTGAGCATGAAGCATCTATTGACCCGCCTGACCCTGGCGGTCGGGCTGGCTGCGCCGGTGTTGTTTGCTCACGCTGATGATCAGGTCAAGCGCGGCGAATACCTTGCTCGCGCTGCCGATTGCATGGCGTGCCACACCGCACCGGGCGGCGCGCCGTTTGCCGGCGGCCTGCCGATCGTTTCGCCGTTCGGCACGATCTACGGCACCAACATCACCCCGAGCAAAGAGCACGGCATCGGCCTGTACAACGATGACGAATTCTTCGCTGCGCTGACCGAAGGCAAGCGTCGCGACGGGGCGAATCTGTATCCGGCGATGCCGTACACCTCGTATCACCTGGTGCCTCGAGAAGATTCGGATGCAATCCACGCGTACTTGAAAACCATCGAGCCGATCGAGCGCGCCGCGCCGGTCACGAGTCTGAGCTTTCCGTTCAATGTGCGTCCGGGCTTGATCGGCTGGAACATGCTGTACGGCAAAGCCTTGAAGCTGGAGTCTGGCGAAGGCAAAAGCGAAGCCTGGAAACGCGGCCAGTACATGGTCGAGGTGCTCGGTCACTGCGGCGAATGCCACACACCACGTGGCCTGCCGGGTGCGATGCAGCTGGATAAGCGCCTTACCGGCGGCATCCTCAACGGTTATCTGGCGCCGAGCCTGCTCGCCACCGATCTGGCGGCGCGCGGCTGGAATCAGCAGGACCTGAGCACGTTCCTCAAGCACGGCATGAGCGCCCAGGGCACGATGTTCAACGAGATGTTCCCGGTGTTCCACAACAGCACCCAGGGCCTGAACGATCAGGATCTGGCGGCGATGGCGACGTTCCTCCTCGGTGACAAACCACCTGCAGCCAAAGAGCTGACTGAAGTGTCGCTGGACAAACTCAGCCCGAGCGCTCAGCGCGGTCGTCAGGATTATTTGAACGTCTGCGCCGGTTGCCATGCCGCTGGTGGTGAAGGCAAACCGCACATCGCCGTGGCCATGCGTGGCAATACCACGCTGCGCCTGGAAGATCCGCGCAACCTGCTGCGGGTGATCGAGGACGGTATCGGTGAGCAGAAATTCGCCGGGTTCGAACATATGCAACCGATGCCGGGTTTCGCCGACAAGCTCAAGCCTGAGCAACTGACCGATCTGCTCAACTACCTGCGTCAAGGCTGGGGCGGTCAATCGGCAGAGCTGGCGGTGAGCGACGTGCAGAAGCTGCAAGCGGAAGTTCCGGCGGTCGAGCACAAGGCGCACTGACATGCAGCATCTCGATCTACAGGTTGTGCGGCGGGCACTGGAGTGGTCGGTGGCGGGGCAGCGCATCTGGCTCTGCACGGTGCTGACCACTTACGGCTCGGCGCCGCGTGCGCCGGGTTCGCTGCTGGCGGTGAACGACAACGGCCAGTGGATCGGGTCGCTGTCCGGTGGCTGCGTCGAGGAAGACTTTCTCGAGCGCGTCGCTGAAGGGGCGTTTCTCGATGCGGTCAACGTGGTGCGTTACGGCGAAGGTGATGATCCGCGCTCGCGGGTCAGCCTGCCTTGTGGCGGCATCCTCGATGTACTGGTAGAGAAATTTGACGCTGACTGTGAGGTGCAGGCGCATCTGCGTGAGCTTGAATCGGCGCTGCTCGGTCAGCGCCGTTTGATTCGCGAGGTCGATCTGGCCAGCGGTGCGCGCAGTCTGTTCGTTGATCGCGAGCAGGGTGCGCGCATCGAGCGCGAGATTGATCGGGTGCGGATTCGCGTGGGTGCTGCTCAGCGTCTGTTGCTGGCGGGATACTCCAGCGTGGCGCAGGCCTGTGCCGAGTTCGCGGTGGGTCTGGGTTTCGAAGTGATTCTCTGCGATCCACGTGATGGAGTGCTCGAAGGCGTGGTGCTGAATGGCGTGGAGATTCGTCGGCAACTGCCTTCGGTGTTCATCGCTGATGGCGGCTGTCATCGCGATACCGCGGTGGTGGCGTTGACTCACGATCCGCGCATCGACGATCTGGCGATGATGGAGGCGGTGCGCACTGAGGCGTTTTACATCGGCGTCATGGGCTCGCAGCAGACTTCGCAGAAACGCTTCGAGCGCTTGCGCAGGATTGGTGGGCTAGGGGAGGTCGAGCTGGCGCGGATTCATGCGCCGATCGGGCTTAACCTGGGCAGCAAGACGCCTGCTGAGATCGCCTTGGCGGTGCTGGCGGATATCTTGCGGATCCGTAGCGGAATGACCCGAGACCAGCTCTGATCTGAATTCTGCAAATACTTGTGGCGAGGGAGCTTGCTCCCGCTGGACTGCGCAGCATGCCTTCTTTCTAGATAAAAGAGGGGCCGCTGCGCGACCCGGCGGGAGCAAGCTCCCTCGCCACAGTTGTTTGTCAGTCAAGAAAACTGATCAGAAACCCAATTTGTCACGCAACCCGTAATACCACGCACCCAACGCCGCAAACGGCGTGCGCAGTAACTGCCCGCCCGGGAACGGATAGTGCGGCAGATCGGCAAACGCATCAAAACGCTCCGCCTGACCCCGCAATGCCTCGGCCAGCACTTTGCCGGCCAGATGCGTGTACGTCACGCCGTGGCCGCTGCAGCCTTGCGAGTAATAAATGTTGTCGCCCAAGCGTCCGACCTGCGGCAGGCGCGACAGGGTCAGCAGGAAATTGCCGGTCCAGGCGTAGTCGATCTTCACGTCTTTCAGTTGCGGGAACGCCTTGAGCATTTTCGGGCGGATGATCGCTTCGATGTTCGCCGGATCTCGCGCACCATAAACCACGCCGCCGCCGAAGATCAGGCGCTTGTCGCCGGTCAGTCGGTAGTAGTCGAGCAGGTAGTTGCAGTCTTCGACGCAGTAATCCTGCGGCAACAGAGTTTTCGCCAGCTCATCGCCCAGCGGTTCGGTGGTGATCACCTGGGTGCCGCACGGCATCGATTTGGCCGCCAGTTCCGGTACCAGATTGCCGAGGTAGGCATTGCCGGCGACGATGATGAACTTGGCCCTGACCTTGCCTTGCGGCGTGTGCACCACCGGGTTGGCGCCGCGCTCGATGCGCACGGCTGGCGATTGCTCATAGATGGTGCCGCCGAGGGACTCGACCGCAGCGGCTTCGCCGATCGCCAGGTTCAGCGGATGAATATGGCCGCCGCTCATGTCGAGCATGCCGCCGACGTATTGATCGCACACCACCACTTCGCGAATACGGCGCTGATCGAGCAGTTCCAGTTGGGTGTGGCCGAAGCGCTCCCACAGGCGCTTCTGCGATTCCAGGTGACCCATCTGTTTGGCGGAGAGGGCGGCGAATACGCCGCCGTCCTTCAGGTCGCACTGGATGTTGTACTTGGCCACGCGCTCACGAATGATCCGGCCGCCTTCGAAGGCCATCTGCCCGAGCAGTTGCGCCTGCTTCGGGCCAACCGTGCGTTCGATGACATCGATGTCGCGGCTATAGCTGTTGACGATCTGCCCGCCATTACGCCCCGACGCACCGAAGCCGACCTTGGCTGCTTCCAGGACCGTGACGCGAAAACCGTTCTCCAGCAGAAACAAGGCCGAGGACAGCCCGGTGTACCCGGCGCCGATCACACAGACATCCGTCTCCACATCATCCTGCAGGGCCGGACGTGGCGGTACGGCATTGGCCGACGCAGCGTAATAAGACTCTGGGTAAGGGGTGTTCGCCATCCTGCAGCCTCTGTTTAATATATTTTACGAGTGCGCCGATCCTACCCGAGTTGAAAAACCTCCGCCAGCCACCGGAAAAATCTTCTTCACCGGCCCGAAATTAAATATTTTGCATATTCATAGGGTTAGGTGAAAAAAAGGTGTTGACACCCCTCCGGAATTCCGTAGAATGCCGCCTCACAGCAGGCACGTAGCTCAGTTGGTTAGAGCACCACCTTGACATGGTGGGGGTCGTTGGTTCGAGTCCAATCGCGCCTACCAAACAAAATCCGCTCTGCTGGGCGGTCTGGAAGGGCTCACCGAAAGGTGGGCCCTTTTTTGTTGTCTGCGATTTGCAAAACTTTTGCAAAACTCCCGCCTCAGAACGCCGCTCAAGGCGCTCCCCTCGACACCTCACCTCACCTCTTCCGTTACCCATGCGCTTAGCGTGTTTCGAAATAACACGACGTGCTGATATGGCGTTCTGTGCTTTTTTGGATCCGTCGAAAAAGTGTGGATATTGAAGGGGTTACCGGTATTTTTAACCGACCGGTTATCAAAAAAATGTTGTTGCTGTTCGTGAACTTCAGTAACATCTGCCCCGCGTTCACCACCACGGTTTATGCATTTTTAAATCCCAAGCTTCCATCAGCTGCTTGGGATTTTTTTTGCCTGCGATTTGGTGAATCACGCTTTCTGTCTCCCGGCTTCCAGTGCGAAGCTTTCCAACCCCACGATCGCGCGCGGGCGAAACCGGTTTTTTTCGACTACTACTGACTGGCGTTTTCCAGGGCTTTCTCAAAGGAGTTCGTCGATGCTGGTTCACTGGTTTCTCGCCGCGATTCATCTCTTGGCTTTTGCACTGGGCTTCTGGGCAGTGTTGACCCGAGGCGCGGCACTCAGTCGTTTGGCCGCTGGCGTCGGCGAGGCCAAGCGGGTTTTGCTCGCTGATAATCTGTGGGGGATTGCTGCGCTGGTGCTGCTGGTGACCGGTGGCATGCGCGCCTTCGGTGGCTTTGAAAAGGGCACTGACTACTATCTGCACCAGCCGCTGTTTCATTTGAAGATGACGTTGTTCGTGCTGATTCTGCTGGCAGAGCTGGCGCCGATGATCACGCTGGTCAAATGGCGAATCGCATTGGCGCGGGGCAAGGCGCTCGATACCGGACGTGCAAAGCTGTTCGCGCGGATCAGCCATGTCGAGGCGCTGCTGTTGGTGCTGATGGTGATTGCAGCTAGCGGCATGGCGCGCGGCGTGACGTTCGGCTAACAAGGAGCAATTCCCTGTGTTCTCTCGGAAACGTCTGACAGCCAGCCTGGGTAGTCGCAGGTAGTATCGCGCTGCAGCAGAAGAGGGGGTAAAGGCGAGGAGAGTGTCAGGCGCCGTGCCCAGCGGAGTGGGGCGCGGATGGCAGTACGGCGCGTGAATCTTTAGCCAGTCTTACGCGAAGGCAAACGGACTGGCTACTGACTGCGGGGTGGCTCAGGGCGTTTGTGGCTTGTCCGGGGCGGTCAGGCCAGCCTGAATGCGCTGATAGATCTCTTCACGGTGCACGGCAACGTTTTTCGGGGCGTTGATGCCGATACGGACTTGCTGACCGCTTACGCCGAGGATGGTGATCGTAATGTCATCACCAATGTTTATGCTTTCACCGACTTTGCGGGTGAGTATCAGCATGGTCTTCTCCTTGATTGCTTTGTAGGGCACCTGATTCAGACAGTGCAGAGGTCGGTGGTACGTATAGATTAGTGCGAAGTCTCACGGTTTGGGTGCCTCTTTCTGACGCGCAGATGCGGCATTAATTCCCAGGGCGTAACTATACAGAGGCTGCAATCATCAATCTCGTTGTTTTGTGCCCATTTTGCGGGCCTCGCGAAGTATTTATGAATGTTAAGATCGCCGCTTTGTGATTTTCGAGGAAAGCGTTGTGCGCAAATTGGTCTGGATGGTCGCGGCCCTGGCATTGGCAGGATGTGGTGAAGGCAAGAGTGTAGACGTGCAGAAGCCGAAAACGGCAGTTGCGACCGCACCTGCGGCAGCGTCCGCCCCGCAATGGGACCTCGAAGTGCGTGGCGAAACACCTCAGGCTGTCAGTGACCTGAGTGGCTGGTTGATCGAGCATGCGTTCGTGCCGACCGTGATCAAGGACAGCAGCGGCAAGACGCGGATCCTGATTGGCCCATTCAACTCGCAGGCCGAAGCTGAAGCGCGCAAGGTGCAAGTGGATGCAGCATTGGTGAAGGCCAAGAAGCAGAATATCGAGTCGGTAATCGTCGAGCATCCGCTCGCGCCTTAAGCAGCGCATTCAGCGGAGCGGCCTAAAGGACATCGCGGGCGATTCGTCTTATACGAGTCAACCACGATTTCTTGAAGGAGCTCCGCATGGCTTCCGCCGCTCCCTACAAACTCTTCAATGCGGTTCTGCACCGCAAGACGCTGGTGAGTCCGCACATGATGCGGATCACGCTCGCCGACCCTTCGATAGGTGACATGGCCACCTGGGCGCCTGATCAGCGCGTCAAACTGTTCTTTCCTGCTGAGGATGGATCGCCTGCAAGGCTTGCGCAGGAGGAGGGCTGGTACACCCGTTTTCGTTCGATGCTGGCGAGCCGGCGACCAGCAATGCGCACCTACACCATTCGTCATTTGCGCGCCGATCAGGGCGAGGTCGACATCGACTTTGTTCTGCACGGCGAGACCGGCCCCGCGTCGCGCTGGGCGCTGCGTGCGCAGCCGGGAGCGTCGATGCAGATTCTCGCTCCCGACAGTAATTTTTCGGCACAGGACGCCGGAGGGTTCGAATGGAAACCGCCGCAGTTGCTCAAGGAGGTTTTGCTGGTGGCGGATGCCACGGCATTGCCGGCCGCCATGGGCATTCTTGACGAGTTGGCTGCCATGCCTGAACCGCCTCAGACTCATGCGTACTTTGAGGTGGACAGTGCGCCAGACATGCTCCCGGTACCGGATTGGCCCGGGCTGTCGGTGCAGTGGCTGATTCGCGATCAGGCGCTGGCCACAGTGGCTGGGACGCTGATGGTGGAGGCGGTGCAGCAAGCCTTCCTGCCCACAGATGATCCATCAGCAGGGAAAGCCGCCGAACTCGCTGAAGTCGATATCGACAAAGACATACTCTGGGAGATCGCCAACACGGCCCCTCAAGGATTCTATGGCTGGATCGCCGGAGAAAGCGCTGCGGTCATGCGCCTGCGCAAATACCTGATCAAGGAATGCGGTATTCCCCGCGAGTCACTCAATCTGATGGGTTACTGGCGCTACAACAAGGCTGGAAGCTAAAAGCAAAAAAGGCCTCGAACATCACGTTCGAGGCCTTTTCCTTTGCGCTGGAGGATCAGCCGCAGGCTTTCAGGTTTACCGGGCCGACAAATTCATTGCCGCGTCCCATCACGCACGCCACGCTCTGATTGCGCTGACGTTCCCAGTCCTGCACGGGATAAGTTTTGTCCCATGCTTCGTACAACTGCCGATCCTGTTTCGACAGGCGCAAGCCGTACTGCTTGCTCATGTAGAAATAGGTGCGCGCGATCATGCCGCGAATCGACGGACGCGGCATGACCTTCTTGGCCTTGAAATCGACCTGGGTCAGGCACGAGCCGTACTGCCCGGATTGCACCGGTAGCCAGCCATAACTGAAATTGCTGCGATCACCGTTGACCTCGCCAATGCTCGGCACCAGGTTGTGCAGGTCGGCTTCGGCTTTCTGATAACTCGGGTCATAGCGGGTGCAGTTCTTGCGTCCCCCCGATTGCCAGCATTGGCGCTGGTGGCCGAATTCCCACGCCGGGACGATGTGCTCCCATTCGATGCGCGAAGCACGCTTGGCATTTTTGCGTGGCACATAACCGCAAGCCTTCAGATCCACCTTGTTGCCGGTGTATTTGCACCCGCAGTAAAACTCGGTGGACTGCGGTGCATACAGTTTCCAGGCGGCCTTTTTAGCCTCGGTAAAGGTGCGGGGTGCGCCAGCCTGGGCGCCAAAAGCGATGAACAGCAACAGCAAAGCAAAACAGCGGACACTCATTGAATCAATCTTCCTTCGGCACAACCCAAAAAATCTGCACGCCGCCATCGTCGCGATAGGCGAGTGTGACGTTGTCGTTCTCGTCGATTTCCTCGAGCAGTTGCTCCCATGCATCCACAGGCTCGTCCGGCAGGCGGAAGATCAGTGCGGCTTTGGCTTTTTGTGCGGTAGGGGAATTGATGATTTTCTGAACGCGCATACCCATGCGTGCGTAAGCGTCAGGAGCATCAGGAGAGGTGGCCACGAGGTTATCCTTATTAAGCTGTACGGGCATACAGTATTTAACTGTAGGCATTTTCGCAACTGCTTAAAATTCAAGAAAATCCTCTGACAGCGCTTTTCCGGTTTTGGTGTAGGTCGGGTCGATTAATTTGTACGAAAAAGTCGCGCTTGGCGTAGATGGCGGCACCACCCGCCGCAGGCGAGTGGTGAGCATGCTGCCCGAGCCGGAAAGGCTCAGGCGAGGGGCAATCAATATTCCCAGAACATCCGTTGCAGCTCTTTGCTGTCGTTGGTTTTGGTCAGGGCGACCATGGCCAGGATGCGGGCTTTTTGCGGGTTCAGGTCGTGTGCGACCACCCAATCGTACTTGTCGTCAGGCTGTTCGGCGTTACGCAGGACGAAACCACCGGCGTTGGCGTGGGACGAGCGGATGATCTGCACGCCATCTTTACGCAAGGCTTGCAGGCTCGGCACTACGCGCGAAGACACTGAACCATTACCGGTACCGGCATGGATGATCGCTTTGGCGCCGGCCTGGGCCAGAGCCTTGTAGGCGGTGTCGTCGACGTTGCCGTAGGAGTAGGCGATTTCTACGTCAGGCAGGCTCTTGATGTTCTTGATGTCGAATTCCGAATCCATGGTGTGGCGCTTGGCTGGCAGGCGGAACCAGTAGGATTTGCCTTCGACCACCATGCCCAACGGGCCCCAAGGGCTTTTGAACGCTTCGGTCTTGATGTTGATCATTTTGCTGACGTCACGACCGGACTGGATTTCGTCGTTCATGGTCACCAGCACGCCTTTGCCGTGCGCTTCTTTGCTGCTGGCCACGGCGACGGCGTTGTACAGGTTGAGCATGCCGTCCGCCGACATGGCGGTGCCCGGACGCATCGAGCCGACCACGATGATCGGCTTGTCGGTTTTTTCCACCAGGTTCAGGAAGTACGCGGTTTCTTCCAGAGTATCGGTGCCGTGGGTGATGACGATGCCATCGACGTCTTTGCTGTCGGCCAGTTCGGATACGCGGCGACCCAGTTGCAGCAAGTTGTCGTTGGTGATGCTTTCCGAGGCGATCTGCATGACTTGTTCGCCACGCACGTTTGCCAGTTTGCTCAGCTCGGGGATACCGGCGATCAGTTGTTCAATGCCGACCTTGGCCGCCTGATAGGTGGCGCTGTTGGCTGCGCTGGCGCCGGCACCGGCAATGGTGCCGCCAGTGGCAAGCACCACGACGTTGGCGAGTTTGGTCTGGGTTTCGACTTCTTTTGCCTGGAGGGCGGTGGGCAGGAGCAGGAGGAGGGCCAAAGCGCCCGGAACCAAGGTGTTGAAAGCAGATTTCATTATTTTTCTCTCTAGTAGTGAGACGGTGCTGATGCAGGTTCATCTAGATGCGCCCCAGGTCGATCTGGAGACTCGGGGTGCGGTGAACGGAGCAGGATCTGTACCAGCCGTACTTTGCGTGAGAAAAATGTTTAACTTGATGATTTACATCAAGATTTTGTGGAGTGATTAATTTCAGGGTGAATCGTTTATCCGGGTTTCCGAACAATGGAGGCTCTCGTGTTCGGCTCTCCGAAAGGGGCGACGGCTTCTGGCGAACAAATCCGCATGCCGTTTGTGGATTTGTTGTTAAAGAAACCTGCGAGCAGGCCGATGGGTGTTCAAGGAAACTGAAAACCTATGGAGTTCACATGTCACTGACGATCGGTTTTTCAAACCCTGGTGCAGTCACCATCGGCGGTAAAACCGCAGCGACAATCAATGCAATGAGTCAGGCGGAAGAGGACGCTTCTGCCGAAGCGCTGGGCGTTGAAAAAGACCAGAGCAATCAAGTCCGCACCGGTGGTCCGGCACAGGAAGCCGAAAAGGCGGACAGCGCTGACAGCGGCAATAACTTGAGCGTCACGGTGAAAATGCTGCTCAAGCGCATGCAGGAATTGCAGAAGCAACTGCAGGAGCAGCAACAGCAACTGGCGGCGGCCCAGGCTGCGAGCTATCCGACACCCGAGGCCAAGTCGCAGGCCGTCATGTCCGTTCAGGGGCAGATCGCGCAAACCAGCGGTGCGCTGATGGAAGTCGCCGCGGCACTGGTCAAGGAAATGTCCAAGGATTCCACCAGCGGCAACCTGGTCAGCACCACGGCCTAAGCAATGAGAGGCGAGTCACAAGACTCGTCCTCCTGCCATAAACGACGATTTCTGATTGTTGACAAATGTCGGCGGGATTCGCATAGTTCGGTCTACGCAAACGTTTGCGCGGCTTCCCCGGTGCATCATTATCCGGAAGAGAGCGCTGAAGCTTACGCCAGCGCGAGCGTTGCTCACAATAATCATAAGATCGGAGTGAACCCATGAAGCTGCCATTCGCTGGACGTCTTCTTGCTGTCGCTATGCTGGCTGCTGCAGCCGCCGCACTACCTGTCTCTTCGGCTTTCGCCGAGTCCCCGGAAAAACCCAAAGTCGCACTGGTCATGAAATCCCTGGCCAACGAATTCTTCCTGACCATGGAAGATGGCGCCAAGGCCTATCAGAAAGAACACTCAGCCGATTTCGACCTGATCTCCAACGGCATCAAGGACGAGACCGATACCGCCGGGCAGACCCGTATCGTCGAGCAGATGATTCTGGCCAAGGTCAACGCGCTGGTCATCGCACCGTCCGATTCCAAAGCCATGGTGCCGGTGATCAAAAAAGCCGTCGATGCCGGCATCACTGTGATCAACATCGACAACCAGCTCGATCCGCAGATCGTCAAAAGCAAAAACATCAGCGTGCCATTCGTAGGTCCGGACAACCGCAAAGGTGCGCGTCTGGTCGGCGAATACCTGGCCAAGCAACTGAAGGCCGGTGACGAAGTCGGCATCATCGAAGGCGTGTCCACCACCACCAACGCCCAGCAACGCACCGCAGGCTTCAAGGATGCGATGGAGGCGGCGCAGATCAAGGTGGTCTCCTTGCAATCCGGTGACTGGGAGATCGACAAGGGCAACAAGGTTGCTGCTTCGATTCTCAGCGAATACCCGAATGTAAAGGCGCTGCTGGCGGGTAACGACAGCATGGCCGTTGGCGCGGTTTCCGCTGTGCGTGCTGCCGGCAAGGCAGGCAAGGTACAAGTGGTCGGCTACGACAATATCAATGCGATCAAGCCGATGCTCAAGGACGGTCGTGTGCTGGCGACGGCTGATCAGTTCGCTGCCAAACAGGCCGTGTTCGGTATCGAGACCGCGCTGAAAATCCTCAAGGGCGAGAAAGTCGACAGCGGCGCCAATGGCGTGATCGAAACGCCAGTCGAGCTGGTCACCCAGTAAGTCTTCCGGCGACACAACGGCGCTCGTCCGTGCGGACGAGCGCATGGAGAGTTTTTTATGTCAGTTTCCGCCCCGAACGCTGTCCTCTCGGTCAGCGGTATCGGTAAGACCTATGCGCAACCGGTGCTCACAGGCATCGACTTGACGCTGATGCGCGGTGAAGTGCTGGCGCTGACCGGTGAGAATGGCGCCGGTAAAAGCACCCTTTCGAAGATCATTGGTGGTCTGGTTACGCCCACCACCGGTCAGATGCAATTCCAGGGCAAGGACTACCGTCCGGGTAGTCGTACCCAGGCCGAAGAGCTTGGCGTGCGCATGGTCATGCAAGAACTCAATCTGTTGCCGACCCTGTCGGTGGCGGAAAACCTGTTTCTCGACAACCTGCCCAGCAACGGCGGCTGGATCAGTCGCAAGCAATTGCGCAAAGCTGCCATCGAAGCCATGGCGCAGGTTGGCCTCGATGCCATCGATCCGGACACCCTGGTCGGCGAGTTGGGTATAGGCCATCAACAGATGGTCGAGATCGCGCGCAACCTGATCGGCGATTGCCACGTGCTGATCCTCGATGAGCCGACCGCGATGCTCACCGCGCGTGAAGTGGAAATGCTCTTCGAGCAGATCACTCGCTTGCAGGCACGTGGTGTCTCGATCATTTATATCTCGCACCGTCTAGAAGAACTGGCGCGAGTCGCGCAACGCATTGCCGTGCTGCGCGACGGCAATCTGGTCTGCGTCGAACCGATGGCCAACTACAACAGCGAGCAACTGGTCACCTTGATGGTTGGTCGCGAACTGGGCGAACACATCGACATGGGCCCACGCAAGATCGGCGCCTCGGCACTGACGGTCAAGGGCCTGACCCGTTCCGACAAGGTGCGCGATGTTTCCTTCGAAGTGCGTGCCGGCGAGATCTTCGGGATTTCCGGGCTGATCGGGGCAGGGCGCACGGAATTGCTGCGGCTGATTTTCGGCGCCGACCTGGCCGACAGCGGCACGATCGCGCTGGGTTCGCCGGCGCAGGTGGTCAGTGTGCGTTCGCCGGTTGATGCAGTGAACCATGGAATTGCCTTGATTACTGAAGACCGAAAGGGCGAAGGCCTGCTGCTCAGTCAGTCGATCAGCGCCAACATCGCCTTGGGCAACATGCCGGAGATTTCCAGGGCCGGGATCGTCAATAACAGCGACGAAATTTCCCTGGCGCAGCGTCAGATTGACGCCATGCGCATCCGCAGTTCCAGCCCGACACAACTGGTGTCGGAGTTGTCCGGCGGCAACCAGCAGAAAGTGGTGATCGGCCGCTGGCTGGAGCGTGATTGCTCGGTGCTGTTGTTCGACGAGCCGACCCGCGGCATCGATGTCGGTGCCAAGTTCGATATCTATGCCTTGCTGGGCGAGTTGACGCGCCAGGGCAAGGCGCTGGTGGTGGTATCCAGTGACCTGCGCGAACTGATGCTGATCTGCGACCGGATCGGTGTGCTGTCGGCAGGGCGTCTGATCGATACCTTCGAGCGCGACAGCTGGACCCAGGATGATTTGCTTGCCGCCGCGTTCGCCGGCTATCAAAAACGTGATGCGTTGCTCAATGAAGCGGCGCCTAGGGATCTCCCATGAAAACTGCATCTTCCGCCGGCAAACGTAGTGGCAATTTCTATGGTCTGGGCACTTATCTGGGCCTGGCCGGGGCCCTGTTGGCGATGGTGGCGCTGTTCTCGATGATGAGCAGCCACTTTCTGTCCTATGACACTTTCAGCACGCTGGCCAACCAGATTCCCGATCTGATGGTGCTGGCGGTGGGCATGACCTTTGTACTGATCATCGGCGGCATCGACCTGTCGGTGGGTTCGGTGCTGGCGCTTGCCGCCTCGACAGTCAGCGTGGCGATTCTCGGTTGGGGCTGGAGTGTGTTGCCAGCCGCGTTGCTGGGTATGGCGGTGGCGGCACTGGCGGGTACGGTGACCGGTTCGATCACCGTGGCGTGGCGTATTCCGTCGTTCATCGTTTCGCTCGGCGTGCTGGAAATGGCCCGAGGCCTGGCGTATCAGATGACCGGTTCGCGTACCGCTTACATTGGTGATTCGTTTGCCTGGCTGTCGAATCCGATCGCGTTCGGCATTTCGCCATCGTTCATCATTGCCTTGCTGGTGATCTTCATCGCGCAAGCTGTGCTGACCCGCACGGTGTTCGGCCGCTATCTGATCGGTATCGGCACCAATGAGGAAGCGGTACGGCTGGCCGGGATCAATCCCAAGCCTTACAAGATTCTGGTGTTCAGCCTGATGGGCCTGCTGGCCGGGATCGCCGCACTGTTCCAGATTTCCCGACTGGAAGCGGCAGACCCGAATGCCGGCTCCGGCCTGGAGCTGCAAGTGATTGCCGCCGTGGTCATCGGCGGCACCAGTCTGATGGGTGGCCGTGGTTCGGTGATCAGCACCTTTTTCGGTGTGTTGATCATTTCGGTACTGGCCGCCGGTCTGGCGCAGATCGGTGCGACTGAGCCGACCAAGCGCATCATCACCGGCGCGGTTATTGTCATCGCGGTGGTGCTCGATACCTATCGCAGCCACCGCGCCAGTCGACGGGGCTAAGAGATGGCAACGATCAAGGATGTGGCGGCGCTCGCGGGGATTTCCTACACGACCGTCTCGCATGTGGTGAACAAGACGCGCCCGGTCAGCCAGGAAGTGCGGCTGAAGGTCGAGGCCGCCATCAAAAGCCTCGACTATGTACCGAGTGCGGTGGCGCGTTCGCTGAAAGCCAAGACCACTGCGACCATTGGCTTATTGGTGCCGAACAGCCTCAACCCGTATTTTGCCGAGTTGGCTCGGGGCATCGAGGATTACTGCGAGCGTAATGGCTACTGCGTGATTCTCTGTAACTCTGACGACAACCCGGATAAACAACGCAGTTATTTGCGTGTGCTGCTGGAGAAACGCATCGACGGCCTGATCGTCGCCTCCGCCGGTGGCGACATCGGACTTGCGCAAGGGCTGGCCGGGGTGAAAACGCCGATGGTCATTGTCGACCGCGGGCTGGATGGCGTGGATGCCGATCTGGTGCGCATCGACCATGAATATGGCGCTTATCTGGCGACCAGGCATCTTCTGGAGCTGGGCCATCGTGACATCGCCACCATCGGTGGTCCGTCGAGCACCAGCGTGGCGCAAATGCGTCAGGCCGGTTTTTGCCGGGCGCTGAAAGAGGCGGGCATCACGGTGCGCCCCGAGCGCATGCTGGAAAGCGATTTCACCAGCACTGGCGGTTACAACGCGGCGGCGATCCTGCTTGAAAGCAATCCTCCGAGCGCGATCTTCGCCGGTAACGACATGATCGGTATCGGTGTGCTGCGCGCGGCGGCCGAACGCAATGTCCGCGTGCCAAGCGAGCTGTCGGTGATCGGCTTCGACGATATCCAGATGAGTCGCTACGTGTACCCGGCGCTGACCACCGTTGGCCAGTCGATCCTGCAGTTGGGCGAAATGGCTGCCGAAGTGTTGCTGCGAAGGATTGCTACCCCGAGTCTGGTTACCGATCAACGGATCGTGACCCCGAGTATTGTCTTGCGCGAATCGACTGCGCCGCTGTCCGGCGTGTTCACCGAGTACCGCTGAAACCGAATTGACGAGTAGTGATGTATGCCAGCAAATGTAGTGGTAATAGGCAGCCTGAACATGGATCTGGTCACCCGGGCGCCACGGCTGCCCAAGGGTGGTGAAACGCTGATCGGTCATTCCTTTGCCACCGTGTCCGGCGGCAAGGGCGCCAATCAGGCAGTCGCTGCTGCGCGCCTGGGTGCACAGGTCGCGATGGTCGGCTGTGTTGGCAACGATGACTACGGCGTGCAATTGCGTGAGGCATTGCTGGCCGAGCAGATCGATTGTCAGGCGGTGAGCACGGTTGAAGATTCCAGTGGCGTGGCGCTGATCGTGGTCGATGACAACAGTCAGAACGCCATCGTGATCGTTGCCGGCGCCAACGGTGCGATGACCCCGGCGGTAATCGACCGCTTTGATGCGGTGCTGCAGGCGGCCGATGTGATTATCTGCCAACTCGAGATCCCCGATGCAACGGTGGGGCATGCGCTTAAACGCGCACGTGCGCTGGGCAAGACGGTCATCCTCAATCCGGCGCCGGCCAGTCGTCCGCTGCCGGCGGACTGGTTTGTCGCCATCGACTATCTGATCCCCAACGAAAGTGAAGCGGCCGCGTTGAGCGGACTGCCGGTCGATTCGCTACAAAGCGCAGAAAGCGCGGCCAGCCAGTTGATCGCAATGGGCGCGGGCAAGGTCATCATTACCCTCGGTGCGCAAGGTTCACTGTTTGCCAATGGCAAAGGTTTCGAGCATTTTCCGGCGCCAAAGGTGCAGGCAGTCGATACCACTGCTGCGGGCGATACCTTCGTCGGCGGTTTTGCCGCGGCGCTGGCCAGTGGCAAATCCGAGGCCGAGGCGATCCGTTACGGGCAAGTCGCAGCAGCGCTGTCTGTGACCCGGGCCGGCGCACAACCTTCCATTCCAACCATGTCTGACGTACAGGCGTTCAAACCCGCATGAAAAAGACACCTCTGCTCAACGTCGCGTTGTCGCGGCTGATCGCCTCCCTGGGCCATGGTGACATGGTGGTCATCGGTGACGCCGGACTGCCGGTTCCGCCTGGCGTTGAATTGATTGATCTGGCGCTGACCCACGGCGTTCCGGATTTCGTCAGTACCCTGAAAGTCGTGCTCAGCGAGATGCAGGTGGAAAGCCATGTGCTGGCCAACGAAATCCTCGACAAGCAGCCGACCGCGCTGGTCGCGCTGGACGAGTTGCAAGAAGAGGGCGCCCTCGGTCGGCGCGATCTGCTGACGCATGAGCAATTCAAGGTTCTCAGCCGACAGGCGCGGGCGATTGTTCGTACAGGCGAATGTCAGCCGTACTGCAACATCGTGCTGGTGGCCGGGGTAACGTTCTAATCGGGGTTTCGACCCTTTCATTTTCATCCGCACAAGGAATGCGCCATGCACCGCTATGCTCAAAAACTCCACCAATTGCTTCGGAGTCTGCTTCTTTTGTCTTTTATTACCGCCACCGGCGCTCAGGCTGCTGAAAAGATCGACCTGATCATCGACACCGACCCGGGTGCCGACGACGTGGTCGCCTTGTTGTTCGCCCTGGCATCGCCGGATGAACTGAACATCCGCGCCTTGACCACTGTGGCCGGCAATGTGCGCCTCGACAAGACTTCGCGCAACGCGCGCCTGGCCCGCGAGTGGGCAGGGCGCGAGGATGTTCCGGTCTATGCCGGTGCGCCAAAGCCACTGATGCGTACGCCGATCTACGCCGAGAACATCCATGGCAAGGAAGGCCTGTCGGGTGTCACCGTTCATGAGCCGAAAAAAGGCCTGGCCGAAGGCAATGCGGTCAACTACCTGATCGATACCCTGAAAAAAGCCAAGCCGCACAGCATCACCATCGCCATGCTTGGTCCGCAGACCAACCTGGCGCTGGCGCTGATCCAGGAGCCGGAGATCGTCAATGGCATCAAGGAAGTGGTGATCATGGGCGGCGCGCACTTCAATGGCGGCAATATCACCCCGGTGGCCGAGTTCAACCTGTTTGCCGACCCGCAAGCGGCGGAAGTGGTGCTCAAGAGCGGCGTGAAACTGACCTACCTGCCGCTGGACGTGACCCACAAGATCCTCACCAGCGACGCACGCCTGAAGCAGATTGCCGCGCTGAACAACAACGCGAGCAAGATCGTTGGCGACATTCTCAACGAGTACATCAAGGGTGACATGGAGCATTACGGCATCCCGGGCGGCCCGGTGCATGACGCTACCGTCATCGCTTACCTGCTCAAGCCTGAGCTGTTTACCGGTCGCTCGGTGAACGTGGCCATCGACAGCCGCGAAGGGATTACCTTCGGCCAGACCGTCGTCGACTGGTACGACGGCCTGAAGCAACCGAAGAATGCATTCTGGGTCGAGAACGGCGATGCCCAGGGCTTCTTCGATCTGCTGACCGAGCGTCTGAAGCGCTTGAAGTAAGGCCTGAACCCGCAGGTGCCAGCCTGCGGGTTTTCATTTTCTCTCGGTGTCCTGCGTCCCTTTGTCGTCGCTGGGGTACTTCTCGAATATCTGGGCGACAAACGTTTGTGCGCCTTGTGTCCCCAAGGTCTTGACCAGCAAGTCGATACTGATCAAAGCCAACTCTTCCGGACTGCTCGGGCTGTACGAGCTGTGCCCCTGTGGCCAGGTGGCCCTGATATCGGCGTTGATGTTTACGGTGCTCATGAGTGCGCTCGAAAAGTCGGGAATGTCTGAAAGCGAGTTAACCACTTTGGCGGGCGTTTGGCACTGCGACTTAGGCATGAGCGCGGCGCTATGCGACACTTGGTTTTTTCCGGTTGATCCAAGGAATGTGCTGTGCAGATCGATTTGAACACCCCCGACGGCCTGACACTCGACGCTGTGCGCCAGTTACTGGCGTCGGCCAGCGATGATGTGCACACGCAGCTGCGCGTGACCAAGGGCGGGATTGCCTATATTTCTTCCGGCGTGACGGGTGGCCAGGACATAGATGGCCTACTGTTTCGCCTGGAGACCTGGGCCAAGGGTTCGGGGTATGTCGGCAACGTCGCGGCCAGCGATGAAGTCTGGGTGATGCAGATTTTCAATGCGCTGAAAGCCAACTGGCCGAATCCGCCGCTCGATTACATCGACGTCTATTGAGCTGCGTTAATATTCGGTGACGATTGTCTGAAGATGCGATGCCCGCTCTTCAGGCAGACTCGGCATTTTTCCGGGTCGTGGGGCAGGGTGATGGCACCGGCTGTGAAACCAAACGCCGGATTGGCGGTCGCACGATCTCAGCTTAACCATTTGAAAAAAGGAGGCTTCATGCCTTTGAAGTTCGCGTCTCTGGGTGCACTTATGACCGTTGCCATGTTGGCCGGCTGCAGCACAACCTCTAGCGAGTCGGCAAAGGATCCCGTGGCGACCGATGCCGGTCACAGCCGCTGTGAAGCAAAGGCAGCGGAATTTGCCATCGGTAAAAAGGCGTCGCCGGAACTGCTCGATCAGGCTCGTGCAAAGGCTGGCGCGCAAAACGCTCGCTTCCTCAAGCCAACCGACATGATCACGCTGGAGTACCGTTCCGATCGCTTGAATCTGAACACCGACAACAACCTGGTGGTCACCCGCGTCAACTGCGGCTGATCACAGAGCGCTTTTGTTGCAGGCATAAAAAACCCCGTCACATGGACGGGGTTTTTTTAGTGCGCCAGGAAATTACTCTGGGCGAACTTGTGCAGCTTGCATACCCTTTTGGCCTTTCTCAGCCACGAAAGAGACGGTCTGGCCTTCTTTCAGGCTTTTGAAACCGTCGGATTCGATAGCTTTGAAGTGTACGAACAGGTCGTCACCGCCACCTTGAGGAGTGATGAAGCCGAAGCCTTTTTCATCGTTGAACCATTTAACGGTGCCGGTTTGGCGATTAGACATGGTGTATCTCCAAGAAACATATATTTTCAGTAGTACTGTGCTGCTCAGGCCAACTGGGCACACCCGGGTATCATAGTCGAAATGTTCGCTTTGGTAGCCCCCCGGACGTGCTGTTTGCCAATCAGTCGTGTTTTCTTTGCCGCCTTATTCGACTGAAAGCCCCGGTTTACAAGGCTTTTAGCAGAACGTAAAGACAATAAAAAAACCTGTAAAACCTGCATAAATCGTCTGAAAAGGCGCAAATTCAGCCCTTTTCAAGAGCGCTGAACCCGCTCAGAAGACCTTTTCAATCACTTTTTCGCCGGTGTATTTGCCTTGCATTTGGCGATTTGGCCTAGCGCTTTCTGCTGCAGTTCAGGGGTGGCCTTGTTGTCCATCAGTGCCTGAATGTCGGCGGCAGGATACGACTTGATGGCATCAGCACCACAAGCACAGTGCGACTTGGCCGCAGCTGCGCCAATTTGCGGAGTCGCCGCTTGAGTGCACTGCGCCATATACTTCTCGCGCTCGCCCTTCGGCCAGTCGGCGTGGGCGCTCAGCGGCAGCAGCAAAACGATAGGGGCGACTACGGCGAACAGGGTATTCAGACGCATGCGAGGATGCTCCTTTTGGGTCAATGTCTTGTTATCTGAGGGCTGAAAGGCCAATCAAGTTCAGCACTCTGGCATAAAAACAGACGATTTGCCTTGTGATCAAACAGAGGCATAAATGACCGCTCATCTGTGCTAGCATGCCCGGCTCAAGCGTTCTCAGGCTCCGGACGGCCTTCAGCCCCGGCAGCGGTCAGCGTGCGAAAAATTCTGATTTGAATCCCAGTCACTCTGGTTCGGTTTTCCGGTTGGCCGCAAGGCTCCTGCCGCTGTAAGGCAGGCGTTCGTCATTGAATGGCCTGGATCGGATCTTGTACTGGCTCATCCCAACCCACGTGACCTTTGGTAGGGGTCACCACTAGGAGAGGAGGCGCCATGCCAACTATTACTCTTCCCGACGGCAGTCAACGTTCATTCGATCACCCGGTTTCCGTAGCCGAGGTCGCCGCATCCATTGGTGCCGGTCTGGCCAAGGCCACCGTGGCCGGCAAGGTCAACGGCAAGCTGGTCGACGCCTGCGACATCATCGACAGCGACGCGACGCTGCAAATCATCACGCCAAAGGATGAAGAGGGGCTGGAGATCATTCGCCACTCTTGCGCGCACCTGGTTGGCCATGCGGTCAAGCAGCTGTACCCGACTGCGAAAATGGTCATCGGGCCGGTCATCGACGAAGGCTTCTATTACGACATCGCCTTCGAACGTCCTTTCACTCCGGACGACATGGCCGCCATCGAACAGCGCATGCATCAGCTGATCGACAAAGATTACGACGTCATCAAGAAAGTCACTCCGCGTGCCGAAGTGATCGAAGTGTTCAAGGCTCGTGGCGAAGACTACAAGCTGCGCCTGGTCGAGGACATGCCGAACGAGCTGGCCATGGGCCTGTACTATCACGAAGAATACGTCGACATGTGCCGCGGCCCGCACGTGCCGAACACGCGCTTCCTGAAATCTTTCAAGCTGACCAAGTTGTCCGGCGCCTACTGGCGCGGTGATGCCAAGAACGAGCAACTGCAGCGCGTTTACGGTACTGCCTGGGCAGACAAGAAGCAGCTGGCGGCTTACATCCAGCGCATCGAAGAAGCTGAAAAGCGCGACCACCGCAAGATCGGCAAGCGCCTGGGCCTGTTCCACACCCAGGAAGAAGCGCCGGGCATGGTGTTCTGGCACCCGAACGGCTGGACCCTGTATCAAGTGCTCGAGCAGTACATGCGCAAAGTGCAGCGTGACAACGGCTACCTTGAGATCAAGACCCCGCAAGTGGTTGACCGCAGCCTCTGGGAGAAATCCGGGCACTGGGCCAACTACGCCGACAACATGTTCACCACCGAGTCGGAAAGCCGCGACTACGCCATCAAGCCGATGAA
The DNA here is from genome assembly GCF_058798255.1 of Pseudomonas sp. GW823-FHT01D03. Lineage (NCBI taxonomy): Bacteria > Pseudomonadati > Pseudomonadota > Gammaproteobacteria > Pseudomonadales > Pseudomonadaceae > Pseudomonas > Pseudomonas sp. GW823-FHT01D03. The sequence continues at coordinate 3,946,142 of NZ_JBXAKK010000001.1, read as the reverse complement.
CTGCCCGTGTCACGTGCAGGTGTTCAACCAGGGCCTGAAGAGCTACCGCGAGCTGCCGATGCGACTGGCCGAGTTCGGTGCCTGCCACCGTAACGAGCCATCAGGTGCGTTGCACGGCATCATGCGTGTGCGTGCGTTCACTCAGGACGACGCCCACATTTTCTGCACTGAAGAGCAGATGCAGGCCGAATCCGCGGCGTTCATCAAGCTGACCATGGACGTTTACCGCGATTTCGGCTTCACCGATGTCGAGATGAAACTGTCCACTCGTCCGGAAAAACGCGTAGGTTCCGATGAGCTGTGGGATCGCGCCGAAGCGGCACTGGCTGCAGCCCTTGATTCCGCGGGTCTGCCGTATGATCTGCAGCCGGGCGAGGGTGCGTTCTACGGTCCGAAAATCGAGTTCTCGCTGAAAGATTGCCTCGGTCGCGTCTGGCAGTGTGGTACCTTGCAGCTCGATTTCAACCTGCCTGTCCGTCTCGGTGCTGAATACGTCTCCGAAGACAACAGCCGCAAACACCCAGTGATGTTGCACCGGGCGATCCTCGGTTCCTTCGAGCGTTTCGTCGGGATTCTGATCGAGCATTACGAAGGTGCATTCCCTGCGTGGCTGGCGCCAACCCAGGCAGTGATCATGAATATCACTGATAAACAGGCAGATTTTGTTGCAGAAGTAGAAAAAACTCTCAACGAAAGCGGATTTCGTGCCAAGTCCGACTTGAGAAATGAAAAGATCGGCTTTAAAATCCGCGAGCATACTTTGCTCAAGGTTCCCTATCTTTTGGTTATCGGAGATAAGGAAGTCGAGATGCAGACTGTCGCTGTGCGTACTCGTGAAGGTGCTGACCTGGGCTCGATGCCCGTCGCCCAGTTCGCTGAGTTTCTCGCGCAAGCGGTTTCCCGGCGTGGTCGCCCAGATTCGGAGTAATTATTATTAAGCGTGAAATGAGACAAGATAAACGAGCTGCACCGAAAGCCCCGATCAACGAGAATATCTCGGCACGCGAGGTTCGGTTAATTGGCGCTGATGGCGAGCAGATTGGCATCGTCTCGATTGATGAAGCGCTTCGTATTGCTGAAGAAGCAAAGCTTGATCTGGTAGAAATCTCTGCTGACGCAGTCCCACCGGTTTGCCGGGTGATGGACTACGGCAAATCGATCTTCGAGAAGAAGAAGCAGATTGCAGCAGCGAAGAAAAACCAGAAGCAGATTCAGGTAAAAGAAATCAAGTTTCGTCCAGGGACGGAGGAAGGGGATTACCAGGTAAAACTGCGCAACCTGGTACGTTTCCTGAGTGACGGGGACAGGGCCAAGGTATCCTTGCGATTCCGCGGCCGTGAGATGGCCCACCAGGAGCTGGGGATGGAACTCCTCAAGCGGGTTGAAGCTGACCTGCTCGAGTACGGTTCGGTCGAACAGCATCCTAAGATGGAAGGACGCCAGCTGATCATGGTCATCGCCCCGAAAAAGAAGAAGTAATCAACAGGGCACGGCAGGCCTTCTGATTATGTTTATCAACTGAATGCGGAGTATCCGAACATGCCAAAAATGAAAACCAAAAGTGGTGCTGCTAAGCGGTTTCTGAAAACTGCTAACGGTATCAAGCACAAGCACGCTTTCAAGAGCCACATCCTGACCAAAATGTCGACCAAGCGTAAGCGTCAACTGCGCGGTAGCAGCTTGCTGCATCCGTCTGACGTGGCAAAAGTCGAGCGCATGCTGCGCCTTCGTTAATTTTAGTCAAGAATAGAGGAAGTAACTCATGGCTCGTGTAAAGCGTGGCGTCATTGCCCGTAAGCGTCACAAAAAAATTCTGAAACTTGCTAAAGGCTACTACGGCGCACGCTCCCGCGTATTCCGTGTTGCCAAGCAAGCGGTAATCAAGGCAGGCCAATACGCCTACCGTGACCGTCGTCAGAAAAAACGTCAGTTCCGCGCTCTGTGGATCGCTCGTATCAACGCTGGTGCTCGTGTTAACGGTCTGTCCTACAGCCGTTTCATCGCTGGCCTGAAAAAAGCGTCCATCGAGATCGACCGTAAGGTTCTGGCTGATCTGGCAGTGAACGAAAAAGCGGCGTTTGCTGCGATTGTCGAGAAAGCTAAAGCCACCTTGGCTTAAGTACCCCCGACAGTCACCCGACCTCACCTCTGTGGGGCCAGGTGTTAAACGTCATAAATAGGGGAAGAGCCTTCAAGCTCTTCCCCTATTTTGTATCTGGAGTCTGTACATGGAAAACCTGGATGCGCTGGTCTCTCAAGCACTAGAGGCTGTGCAAAGCGCTGAAGATATCAATGCCCTGGAGCAAATCCGGGTTCAATACCTTGGCAAAAAGGGTGAATTGACTCAGGTGATGAAGACCCTGGGGAATTTGCCGGCAGAAGAGCGTCCGCAAGTCGGCGCCCTGATCAACGTTGCCAAGGAGCGTGTTACAGGCGTTCTCAATGCGCGCATGGCTCTGTTTGAAGAAGCCGAACTGGCTGCCAAACTGTCTGCCGAATCCATTGACGTGACGTTGCCGGGCCGCGGCCAGGCCTCTGGTGGTCTGCATCCGGTGACCCGGACTCTGGAACGAGTCGAGCAGTTCTTCACCCGCATCGGCTACGGCATCGCCGAAGGCCCTGAGGTCGAAGACGACTATCACAACTTCGAAGCGCTCAACATCCCAGGCCATCACCCGGCCCGGTCGATGCATGACACCTTCTACTTCAATGCGAACATGTTGCTGCGCACCCATACCTCGCCGGTACAGGTCCGCACCATGGAGTCCAAGCAGCCGCCGATCCGCATCGTCTGCCCAGGCCGTGTGTATCGCAGCGACTCCGATATCACCCACTCGCCGATGTTCCACCAGGTCGAAGGCCTGCTGGTCGATCGCGACATCAATTTCGCCGATCTCAAAGGCACCATCGAAGAATTCCTGCGGGTGTTCTTCGAAAAAGAGCTGGCCGTACGTTTCCGTCCTTCGTACTTCCCGTTCACCGAGCCATCCGCTGAAGTCGACATGGAATGCGTGATGTGCAGCGGTAAAGGCTGCCGCGTCTGCAAGCAGACCGGCTGGCTGGAAGTCATGGGCTGCGGCATGGTCCACCCGAACGTGCTGCGCATGTCCGGCATCGATCCGGAAGAGTTCTCCGGCTTTGCTTTCGGCATGGGCGTCGAGCGTCTGGCAATGCTCCGTTACGGCGTGAACGACTTGCGTCTGTTCTTCGACAACGACTTGCGGTTCCTCGCGCAATTTCGCTAGTCGTAACGAATTCTTAGGAGAGCAGGATGAAATTCAGTGAACAATGGCTGCGTGGCTGGGTTAGCCCGCAGGTAAGTCGCGACGAGCTGGTTGCTCGTCTGTCGATGGCGGGTCTGGAGGTCGATAGCGTGACCCCGGCCGCCGGTGTATTCAGCGGCGTGGTAGTGGGCGAGGTGCTGAGCACCGAGCAGCACCCTGATGCCGACAAGTTGCGTGTGTGCCAGGTCAGCAATGGCGCGGAAACCTTCCAGGTCGTGTGCGGTGCGCCAAACGTGCGTCCGGGCCTGAAGATTCCGTTCGCCATGATCGGTGCCGAACTGCCGGGCGACTTCAAGATCAAGAAGGCCAAGCTGCGCGGCGTTGAGTCCAACGGCATGCTGTGCTCGCAATCCGAGCTGCAGGTCGGTGAAGGCAACGACGGTCTGATGGAGCTGCCGGCCGATGCGCCAGTGGGCGAAGATTTCCGCGTGTACCTGGATCTGGAAGACGCCAGCATCGAGGTCGACCTGACCCCGAACCGTGGCGACTGCCTGTCGCTGGCCGGTCTGGCCCGTGAAGTGGGTGCGCTGTACGACACGCCGGTCACTCGCCCGGTGGTCATGACCATTCCGGCTGTGCACGACGAAGTGCGTCCGGTAGAAGTGCTGGCGCCTGCCGCCTGCCCGCGTTACCTGGGTCGCGTCATTCGCAATGTAGATCTGTCCAAACCGACCCCGCTGTGGATGGTTGAACGTCTACGCCGCGCCGACGTGCGCAGCATCGACGCTGCCGTCGACATCACCAACTACGTGATGCTCGAGCTGGGTCAGCCGCTGCACGCTTTCGATCTCGCCGAAATCAATGGCGGCATCCGCGTGCGCATGGCGGAAGAGGGCGAGAAGCTGGTTCTGCTCGACGGTCAGGAAGTCAGCCTGCGTAGCGATACGCTGGTGATTGCCGACCATACCCGCGCTCTGGCGATTGCCGGTGTGATGGGTGGCGAGCACAGCGGTGTGTCCGCGACCACTCGCGACGTTTTCCTGGAAAGTGCGTTCTTCGATCAGATCGCTGTGGCTGGCAAGGCTCGCTCCTACGGCCTGCACACCGACGCTTCGCATCGTTACGAACGTGGTGTGGACTGGCAACTGGCCCGTGAAGCCATGGAGCGCGCCACTGGCCTGCTGCTGGAAATCACCGGTGGTGAAGCCGGTCCGATCATCGAGACCGTCAGCGAGCAACACCTGCCGTCGATCGCGCCGATCACCCTGCGTGCTCAGCGCATCACCCAGATGCTGGGGATGGAAATGGATTCGGCTCAGGTCGAGCGTCTGCTCAGCGCCTTGGGTCTGAAGATTTCCGCTGACGGCGCAGGGCAGTGGCGCGTAGAAGTGCCAAGTCATCGCTTCGACATCAGCCTGGAAGTCGATCTGATCGAAGAGCTGGCGCGTCTGTACGGCTACAACCGGCTGCCGGTTCGTTATCCGCAAGCGCGTCTGGCGCCACAAGCCAAGGCTGAAGCACGCAGCGAGTTGCCTGAACTGCGTCGTCTGCTGGTGGCCCGTGGTTATCAGGAAGCGATCACTTACAGCTTCATCGATCCGAAACAATTCGAGCTGTTCAACCCGGGCGTTGAGCCGCTGTTGCTGGCCAACCCGATTTCCAATGACATGGCGGCCATGCGTTCCTCGCTGTGGCCAGGTCTGGTCAAGGCGTTGCAGCACAACCTGAACCGTCAGCAGGATCGCGTGCGTCTGTTCGAAAGTGGTCTGCGTTTCGTCGGTCAGCTGGAAGGTCTGAAGCAAGAGCCGATGCTGTCGGGTGTCGTTTGCGGCAGCCGTCTGCCGGAAGGTTGGGCGCAGGGTCGCGACACCGTCGATTTCTTCGACGTGAAAGCTGACGTCGAAGCGGTGCTGGGCTTTGCCGGTGCACTGGATACCTTCACTTTCACTCCGGGTAAACACCCGGCGCTGCACCCGGGTCAAACCGCGCGCATCGAACGTGACGGGCGTGAAGTCGGCTTTATCGGTGCGATTCACCCCGAGCTGTCCAAAGCCTTGGGCCTGGATCGTCCGGTCTTCGTCTTCGAGCTGGTTCTGGCTGAAGTCGCCTCCGGAAAAATGCCGCAATTCCACGAGTTGTCGCGTTTTCCTGAAGTGCGTCGTGACCTTGCACTGATCGCGCACAAAGACGTCGCGGCCTCGGCTGTATTGGACGTAATCCGTGAAAATGCAGGCGAATGGCTCACGGATCTCAGGCTGTTTGACGTGTATCAGGGTAAAGGTATTGATCCTGATAGAAAAAGCCTTGCAGTCGGCTTGACCTGGCAGCATCCATCGCGCACTCTTAATGACGATGAGGTGAATTCGACGACGCAAAATATCCTCACCTCGCTCGAACAAAGGTTGAACGCCACGTTAAGGAAGTGACGTATGGGGGCTTTGACGAAAGCTGAGATGGCGGAACGTCTGTATGAAGAGCTGGGCCTGAACAAGCGGGAAGCCAAGGAATTGGTAGAACTGTTTTTCGAGGAAATCAGGCACGCTCTTGAAGACAACGAGCAGGTCAAATTGTCCGGTTTCGGCAATTTCGACCTTCGGGACAAGCGCCAGCGGCCTGGCCGCAACCCGAAAACGGGGGAAGAAATCCCGATCACGGCTCGCCGTGTGGTCACCTTTCGTCCAGGGCAGAAGTTGAAGGCCCGAGTTGAGGCTTATGCTGGAACCAAGTCATAACGACGAACTACCCGTCATCCCGGGCAAACGCTACTTCACCATTGGTGAAGTCAGCGAGCTGTGTGCGGTAAAACCACACGTGCTGCGCTACTGGGAGCAGGAGTTTCCTCAACTCAACCCCGTCAAACGCCGCGGAAACCGCCGGTATTATCAGCGCCAGGACGTGCTGATGATCCGGCAGATCCGCGCGCTCCTTTATGATCAGGGGTTCACCATCGGCGGCGCACGCCTGCGTCTGTCCGGCGATGAAGCCAAAGACGACACCACCCAGTACAAGCAAATGATCCGCCAGATGATCGCTGAGCTTGAAGATGTGCTGGTGGTTCTCAAGAAATAAAAAGCTGCGTTTGAATACTTCCAGTTTTCAAAAGCTTGCGCTATATTCTTGAGCGCTCTTCGAGATGAAGGGCCGGTTTCAAACCAGTCGGGGCGTAGCGCAGTCCGGTAGCGCACTAGCATGGGGTGCTAGGGGTCGAGTGTTCGAATCACTCCGTCCCGACCATTATTCCTGAGTAAAATCAGACACTTAAGCCGATCATCTAGATCGGCTTTTTTGTGCCTGCGCAAAGCTCGCGCAAAAAAAGGTCGCTGGATGAAAAGTTTGGATCACTTGATAGACAAGCGGGATCCGGCGCTGCCCATCATTGAAAAAATGCTGGGGGAAGCCGTACTCAACTATCAGTTACTCCCCCCCTCCGCCGAAAATGACAGAGTTCTTTCAGGTCTTCAGGTCACGACTAAATCGACTTTGGGTGCGATCGCCTTCGAAACGGGTGGGCTGCTGATTGATCACGGCTGGTTACGCCTGCTCGGCTCCGGGCATCCGCAATTACCGCGAAATCTTCTGGATTGGAATAGCGGCCGTGCTGATGCTTATATGTTGGTCGCCGACGATGCCGCTGGAGGTTTTTTTGCTCTCAATGGCGGTGGTTTGGGTGAAGAGGTTGGGGCGATGTATTACTGGGCGCCTGACACGCTGTTGTGGGAGCCATTGCACATTGCTTACACCGACTTTCTGGGTTGGGCGTTGAGTGATCGGCTCGCGACCTTCTACGACGGTTTGCGCTGGAACGGCTGGATTCTTGACCTGCAGGCGCTGGAAGCGGATCAGTGCTTTTCGTTTTTCCCGTTTCTCTGGACTCGGGAAGGCTCAGTCGAAAAGAGTCGCCGTACGGCGATTGATGTCAGCGAACAGTTCGAAATGAATGTCGAGTTGGCACGCAAGCTCGGCAAAGGTTCTGCGCAGTTACTCTGATGTCGGGTTGATACTCTGCCTGCCAGGGCTGAAGATGCTCGCTCAAATACACGAATGTTGCAGGCCACATCTTTTCCGTCATTGGTCCATAAGAAAATGGATAAGTTATCTCGGTTGAATTCACTTTTGATTCAGCACAATGCGGTCGTTTCGCTGAATATCGAAATTCAGGATTTCAAGTACAACCTGGCCTTGACGATGTCGTCGTTCGATGACGCGGCAGAAAGCGCTATCACCGTGATTTTTCAGGATGTCAGTGCGCTTGATCTAAGTGGATTTGGCGGCGGATTGACTCAGTTCATTGAGCTCGTCGTTACCCGAATCGATCGTGGGCTCGACAGAATCAGATATGAATTAAGAGACGTAGAGGACGAAAAAATTTCCTTCTACTTCTTTACCTTCAGCGAGCCGAGCCATGCGCAGCAGTATTGCGGGGTTTGATAGACCGTACTGTCAGTGCGCTCGCCTCTGAAGCTCCACTAAATATTGGCTGACGGTTGCCGATACTCAGTCATCTAAATTCTGATCGAGCGAAGCCGCATGGACATCAGCAATACCAGCAGTGAATATCAAAAGCCGAAAAATCTCGCAGGGCTAGGTCGTCGCTGGGGCGGGCAGATCATCGATACGTTGATCACCTACTTTTTGATCCTCTTTATAGGACGGCTGGCGGAGTTTATTGGTTTGCCGCCAAATGTGGTGGCTGTCTTGGCTCTTGGTACGGGTGTGTCGTATTACCTGTTTTCCGATGCAATGCCCAATGGGCAAAGCCTGGGTAAAAAGCTGCTGGGGATGTCGGTGATTGATGAGCGTAGTTACTTGAACTGCAATCTGTATCAATCGTTCATACGCAACATCACAACGCCGTTTCTGAACATCCTCGACTGGATTTTCATCTTCTTTGGCTCGCGCAAACGCCTGGGCGACATGCTCGCGTCGACAATTGTGATTCGTGTCAGGTGAGTCAAGTGGGGCGGCGGCAGCCGCCCAGGTACTAAGGTTTCGAACCTTGCTTAATGTCCTCCGAGTCACTGGAGGTTGCGGCGTCTTTCTGCGTTTCTTGCGGTTCGGCGCCGGAGTTTGAACCTGACGCTTCTTCGCCCTTTTTATTGGCTTTTTCCTCGTTGGACTCGGAGCTGTGCGCTTGATTTGTCTCGGAGGAGGCCGTCGGTGTTGCTGCCGAACTGGTCTGCGTGAGGAACGAGCCAGTCAACAGCAGGCTTGCAAGCGTCAGGGTTGCAATCGACTTGTTCATAATCTGAGTCTTCCGCGCGATGGGGGGTAACTCATTGGAGGCATGAACAGGCTTAAGGTGCTGGCCGTTGGACGAGCGGTAAAGTCACAGATACCCGGCCCAATGTGAAAGTAGAAGGATTTCTACCAAGCCGACCACAAACATGACCGCGACAAAGCGGCGCGAAAACACACGATTACTGCGCCGCCTTGATCTGAAGTCATCGTAAGCGACGAGTGCTGCCAGGAAATCAAAAAGCTCGCTCAAGTTGTAGTGGCTCTCATGGGGCATTGTTTTTCGGGTGGCCGGCAATGAATGTCGAGCTTATGAATGCATCTGCTTTCGTGCAAGCTGTGTGCCCCAGTCGAGGGCGCTATGTTTTGCGGCCTTGCAAGTCGGCCCATTCAATCCCGAAGCGGCTCAGGTATTTTCTCAAGCGATCTGCATCATTCGGCTGCGCCTTGGCCTGGCGCGATACGCCGAACAGTCTGCGTCCGGCATCCGACAGGCTGTCCGCTTGCCGACATACTTCAATTACCGCCTTCAATTGCAGTCGATCAAACAGGTCGAGGCTATCGGCGTCTCCCGGGAGGTCATCCGACACGCCGTCCGCTTGCACCAGCCCCCACGCATAACGCAGCCGATCAATTTCTTCCTGCACTTGCGCCTCATCAATTCGCCCGCTGTCCGCCAGTGTGGCCATCCGGGTAATCGACGCTGACAGTTCGCGAAAGTTGCCCAGCCATGCCGCTTCGCGAGAGCTGGCGAAGGCGAGGTAGCGCCGCCGCGCTTCGAGGTTGAAGCGCACCAGTTGGCCGTGATCGCGAGCGTGACGTTCGAGCTCGAAATCGATGTTGGGCTCGATGTCTTCGCGGCGGCCGGCCAGGCCGGGCAAATCAAATGTCCAGAGGTTGATGCGCGCGTACAGATCCTCGCGGAACAGGCCTTCGGCGACGCGGCTGCGCAGATCGCGGTGAGTACCGGCGATGATCAGGAAGTCGCTATCGACCTCCTTGTCGGAACCGAGCGGAAAGAAGCGCTTTTCTTCGATCGCCTTGAGCAGCATCGCCTGTTCGTCCGCGCCCAGTTCACCGATTTCATCGAGAAACAACATGCCGCCGTCCGCGGCGCGCAGCAGGCCGTCGCGGGCGTTCTGCGCGCCGGTGAAAGCGCCTTTGACGTGACCAAACAAAGCCGACATCGCGCCGTCGCCCCGCAGGGTGGCGCAGTTGACCTCAACAAACCGGCCCTGCATTTGATGGCGGCTGCGCTTGAGTTCGTAGATGCGTCGGGCGAGGAATGATTTGCCGGCGCCGGTCGGACCGATCAGCAGCATAGGCGCCTTGGAACGCACAGCCACCCGTTCAATCTGTTCGATGGAGCGGTTGAACGCCGCGTTGCGTGTGGCGATGCCGGACTTCAAGAACTCCAGGCCTTCGAGGCGTTTGTTGGCGAAGCGCGAGGCGATGCGGTCATAGCGCGACAGGTCGAGGTCGATCAGGGCGTGGGTGCCGGTGGCTTGTTCATCTTCGCTTTTGCGTCGGGCGGGGGAAGTCTGGATCAGGCGTGCCGGCAAATAGCGTGCTTCGGTCAGCAGGAACCAGCAAATCTGCGCGACGTGAGTGCCGGTGGTGATGTGAACCAGATAGTCCTCGTGCTCGGTATCGAAGCTGTAGGCCGTCGTGAAGTCATGCAGCGCGCCGTAGACCTCTTCGAAATCCCACGGATTGCGCAGTGCCATGGGGTGCAGGTGGACTTCGGTTTCCGGCGAGACCTGCTGGATATCAGCGCGAACCCGTTCAGCGAGGCTGATGTCGCGTGCGTCGATACCGTGAATCAGTTCCAGACGATGGATCAGCACGTCCGGTTGCTGGCACAGGCCAACGCTCGGTCGCCAGTGGCTCCAGCGATTGGCGCCCTTGCCAACGCGATCCAGCGTGGCGCCGATAAAACCGATCGCGACAGTACGTTTATTGGACATGCCTATCTCAAAAGATAAATGACGATATCAAATGATAGGTTTCTCACGCGGGGTTTGTCTTCGGTTCAGCTCAAAAAAATCGATAAAAAATAAAAAACTATATAAATCAATAAGATAGAGAATAAATTCTCCACCTTTCAAAAACTGGCACAGGCGCTGCAATACCTATCGCAACAAACAGGACAACAGAGCGAGACGCCACGATGGCCAACTTCAAACTCTTCAACACGCAATCGAAACAGCTGCCAGCCTGCGACACTTTGAATGCCTCCGGTGCCTCGGCGTATGCCTACACCCCGAAGCATCAACTGGCCCAACTGGCGGTCACCGGTTGCCTTAACCAGACGTTTTACGCCAGCGCTGAAAGCCAGCTGGATCAAGTGTTGAAGCTGGTGGCTGAACTCGACAGCCGTTTCGTGGCGAAGGCCGCTGTCTACGCTCGCCAAAAGGGCCACATGAAAGACATGCCGGCGTTGTTGCTCGCGGCGTTGACGGCGAACCGTTCGACGCTGGTGCCTGAGGTGTTTGAACAAGTGATCGACAGCGGCAAGATGTTGCGCAACTACGTGCAGATCCTGCGCAGTGGCGCCACCGGGCGCAAATCCCTTGGTTCGCAACCCAAGCGTCTGGTGCAGAACTGGCTGAACGGCGCGACCGAACGTCAACTGCTGCAAGCGTCGGTTGGCAACCAGCCATCGCTGGCGGACGTGGTGAAGATGGTTCACCCAAAGCCGGCTGAGGCCTGGCGCGAAGCGTTCTTCGCCTGGCTGATCGGCAAACCGGTGGATGTGCAGGCATTGCCTGAGTTGACCCGCGATTTGCTGGCATTTCGCAGCGGTGCGAGTCGGGAAGTCCCCGCGGTACCGTTTCAACTGCTCGGCAACGAAATTCTGAGCAAAGAGCAATGGGCGGCGCAGGCTTGCAACATGGGCTGGCAGGGGTTGCGCATCAACCTCAACACCTTGGCGCGGCATGGCGCGTTCGAGGTACCGGGTTGCGTCGAGTACGTGGCAGCGCGACTTGCAGATCCGCAAGAAGTGGCCAAGGCGCGGGTTTATCCGTACCAGTTGCTGGCGGCCTACCGGATGGTTGGCGATAACGTTCCGCTGCAGATTCGCGAGGCATTGCAGGATGCACTTGAGCTGTCGCTGGCCAACGTGCCGAAGCTGGAAGGCGCGGTGGTGGTTTGCCCGGACGTATCGGGTTCGATGGGCAGCCCGGCGACCGGTTATCGTCAGGGTGCAACCACCGCAGTGCGTTGCATTGATGTGGCGGCACTGGTCGCGGCAGCGGTGTTGCGCAAACAGCCGGCGGCGCGGGTGATGCCGTTCGAAGTGACGGTGGTGGATATCAAGCTCAACCCACGGGACAGCGTGATCAGCAACGCGGAGAAACTGGCCAAGGCCTTTGGTGGAGGCACCAACTGCTCGGCGCCGTTGAAGAAACTGGCGGACAGCAAGGCCAGGGTCGATACGCTGATTCTGGTATCGGACAACGAGTCCTGGATCGATACGCGACGCCATGGAGCAAGCGAGACCATGCGCCAATGGGAACGAATCAAGCAGATCAACCCGCAGGCGCGGCTGGTGTGCATCGATATCCAGCCGGGTTATGCAACGCAGGCAGCGGATCGCGATGACATTCTGAATGTCGGCGGTTTCAGCGATGCGGTGTTCGATGTGGTCGAGCAGTTCACCTGCGGTCGTTACGGCGCGCAGCACTGGGTCGAAGCGATCGAGAACATGCAATGAATTGATTTGTCGCAGGCGCTGAATGCCGGTGGGACTACATCCAAGACGTCTCATCAAACCCTTGTCAGCGTGTGTGACGGCACGAATGCCTGATGGCTGTACATCTGAGGCCGGTTAACCCCGGTGCGCGGCGACGCGCAACAGTCATCAACTTTTGTCGTGCCACCTTATTGAAAAAGAAGGCAGCGAATGCAACAGGTACTCCATCGGAACGCGGGTTCGAATCCCGCCCCGGCAACGGGGGCTCGACTGGCAGAGCCACAGTGTCTGTTTTTTTGTCGCTGCACATGACGGAACAACGCCGAATCATCGGCCAACGAATAAAGAATAGAGAAATGAAAGCACACACTTACCAACTGCTCGAAGTCGCCAACGGCAAGCCGATCAAACTCTGGACCGAAGGCGTCCCGGTGGAAAACGAGGCCCGCGAGCAGCTGATGAACACGGCAAAGATGCCATTCATCTTCAAGCATCTGGCGGTGATGCCGGATGTGCATCTGGGCAAGGGCTCGACTATTGGCAGCGTGATTCCGACGGTGGGCGCGATCATCCCGGCGGCCGTCGGCGTGGACATCGGTTGCGGCATGATCGCCGCACGCACGTCGCTGACCGCAGCCGACTTGCCGGACAACCTGCAAGGTCTGCGCAGCGCCATCGAGCAAGCGGTGCCCCATGGCCGCAGTTCGAACCGTTCGCGGCGCGACAAGGGCGCGTGGGACGAGATTCCGCAGCAAGCCGATCAGGCCTGGGCGGGGCTTCAGCCACGTTTCAAACTGATCACCGACAAGTACCCGAAACTGACCAACACCAACAACCGTGGGCATCTGGGCACGCTCGGCAGCGGCAACCACTTCATCGAAGTGTGCCTGGATGAAGCCAACCGGGTCTGGTTCATGTTGCACAGTGGTTCTCGCGGTGTCGGCAACGCCATTGGCAACCTCTTCATTCAGATGGCTCAGGCGGATATGCGGCAACACATCGCCAACTTGCCGGATCGTGACCTGGCGTACTTCGAAGAAGGCAGCCAGCACTTCGATGATTACGTGGAAGCGGTGAGCTGGGCGCAGGACTTCGCCAGACAGAACCGCGAATTGATGATGCGCGCGGTGATTCAGGCCACGCGCCAGATCATTCGCAAACCGTTCGAGGTGGCGCTGGAAGCGGTCAACTGCCACCACAACTACGTGCAGAAAGAGCGGCATTTCGACGAAGAAATCCTGGTCACCCGCAAAGGCGCGGTGTCGGCGAAGAAAGGTGAACTCGGGATCATTCCGGGTTCGATGGGCGCCAAGAGTTTCATTGTGCGCGGCCTGGGCAACGAAGAGTCGTTCAGCTCCTGCAGCCACGGCGCCGGCCGCACCATGAGCCGAACGAAGGCAAAGAATACATTCACCGTCGAAGACCAGATCCGCGCCACGGCGCATGTCGAGTGCCGCAAGGATGAAGCGGTGATCGACGAAATTCCGATGGCCTACAAGGACATCGACAAAGTCATGCACGCCCAGCGCGATTTGGTGGAAGTGCTGCACACCCTGCGGCAAGTGGTGTGCGTCAAAGGATAAAAGGATCAGCAGTCATGGAATTTGCAGAACGCCACCCGCTGTGCGCCACGATGCGTGCGCGGGTCCTGGAAGAGTTAGCGCGTATAGAGCGCGAGCGCAATGTCACGGTGTTGTACGCCTGTGAGTCCGGCAGTCGGGCCTGGGGCTTTGCCTCGACCGACAGCGACTACGACGTACGGTTCGTGTACGTGGAAAAACCGCAGTGGTTCGTTCAGGTCGACACGCCGCGCGCTGTGATCGAGCGGCCATTGGACGATGAACTGGACGTCAGCGGCTGGGAACTGCGCAAGACCCTCGGGTTGTTGCGCAAGTCCAATCCGACGTTGCTGGAGTGGCTCGACTCGCCATTGGTGTACCGCAGCGAAAGCGCGCAGGTTGCGCAACTGCGGGAGCTGGCCGAAGCGTTCTACAGCCCGCCGGCAGCCCGCAACCACTATCTGTCGATGGCGAAAAACAACTTTCGCCAGTACCTGCAAGGCGACAGCGTGCGGTTCAAGAAGTACTTCTACGTGCTGCGGCCGTTGCTGGCGGTACGCTGGATCGACCAGGGGCGTGGACGTCCACCGATGACCTTCGCCGACCTGCTGACCACGGTCGACGATCGCGCACTGCTCGCTGAAGTTGATGAACTTCTGGCACTTAAACGCAATGCCGACGAGCGCGCCTACGGCCCGCGTCGTCCGGCACTGCACAGGTTCATCACTGCCGAACTCGAACGCGATGTGCCCACATTACTCAGAACTCAGGAAGACTCGCGACGACTGGATGACTACCTCAGGGACATCGTCGGGTTGTATGCGTAAGGATTGGAAATGGAACCGCAAGTGATTGAACTGGACGGCGCGATTGGCGGCGGTCAGGTATTGCGCAGCGCGCTGAGCCTGTCGATGGTGACAGGCCAGGCGTTTCGCATTAAACAGATCCGTGCCCGCCGCTGTCGGCCGGGATTGTTGCGTCAGCATTTGACGGCAGTGATGGCGGCTGCCGAAGTCTGCGGCGCACGGATCGCGGGAGCGGAACTGGGCTCGCAGGCGCTGTTTTTCGAGCCGGGAGCGATTCGTTCGGGTGATTACCGGTTTGCGATCGGCACGGCCGGCAGTTGCACGTTGGTGTTGCAGACATTGCTGCCGGCGCTGTTGCAGGCGCCGGGCACAAGTCGCGTACGGATCAGCGGCGGTACGCATAATCCGTTGGCGCCGCCTGTCGATTTCCTTACGCGCAGCTGGTTGCCGTTGATGCGGCGCATGGGGGCCGGCATTGAGCTGGATCTGCTGCGTCACGGCTTTGTCCCGGCCGGTGGTGGTGAGATCGACGTCACGGTGCAGCCGTCGCAACTGACGCCGCTGGACCTGTGTGAACGCGGGGCGCTGCTGTCGCAGCAAGCCTTGGCGCTGACGGCCGGTCTCGCACCGAGCGTCGCCGAGCGTGAACTGAATCAGGTGGCGAAATGCTTGCGCTGGGCAGCGGAAACGTTGCATCCGATCACGCTCGATCCGGCGCGTGGCCCCGGTAATGTGTTGTTGCTGGAGTACGCGTTCGAGCACGTCACCGAAGTTTTCAGTGCCTTTGGCCAAGTGTTGTTACGGGCGGAGAAGGTCGCTGATAGCGCAATCAATCAGGCGGCAGACTGGTTGCGCAGTGACGCAGCGGTGGCAGAACACCTCGCCGATCAGTTGCTGCTGCCGATGGCGCTGGCCGGCGGTGGATCATTTACCACCCCAAGGATGACCGAGCATCTGCACAGCAATATCGCGGTGATCGAGCGCTTCTTGCCGGTCACTATCGAATGCTCGGAGGAGGGCGCCGAGCGTCTGCGGGTTGAGGTCCGCAGCTGTCGCTGATCGCGTCGCAGGCCCGGATCAATCTCGCAAATGCGGCAATTTGCTGGCCCCCAGGCTTGGGCTTCCCCGGCAAACTCGCCTTTTTTCAAAAGGTTAGGTTGGCTATATGCGGACGATTGTCATAACCGTTGCAACGCTTTCCCTGGCTGCTTTCGCTTCGGCCATTGAGGCGAAGGAGTTGAGCAAGAGTCATCGTTTTGCCTGTACTTGGGGCTCGGACATCGCCGCCGGCGCACAACAGTCGAAGCTGTCGGGGATCTCGTTGTATGGCGCGCGCAAGCAGTTGCAGGTGCGCAAGTTCCAGCAACCGTGGATGCGCATGACAGCGATGGGGATTACCGAGCAGACCTACAACAGCACGTCGAAGCTCAAACCTGCAGCGGTCAAGCAGACCTATTACGAACAATGCGTGCGGCATGAGCTGGCCCAGCGATAAACCAAAAAGCCCAACCTGAAGAGGTTGGGCTTTTTCATGCCTGACGAAAAGTCAGCGTCACTTGTCAGTCTCGCAATTGAAAGCCTCACGGCAGTTGCCGTTGAAGATCAGGCAGGGATTGATTCGCATGGCGGGGTTCCTGACAGTAGGCGCGGAGAGAGGCGATTTTCGCCAGGTTCCGCGAAGGGCGGCTAAAACAGAGCAGAGCTTTGGACGCTGCAAAGGCCAGTGTTTTTCCAGATGTTTTTCTCATGAAAAAGCGCAGTTTCAGCACGGATCAAACCTGCGGAGTACCATGGCACGCTCCATCCGCCGTCGAGCTCTGTGTTCCATGCCTTTGATTTCCCGCTTCCACGCTTTGTTCGATCAGGCCCGGCGCGCCTTGCTACTGGTTTGGGCGACATCTCGCGGTTTGTTTCTGGGCCTGGTGCTGGCCACTCTGATTGCCGGTGTGCTGCCGGCGCTGGCCGCATGGCTGGGTCAGCGGATTGTCGATGCGGTGGTGGCGGCGATGCAGTTGCACGCGCAGCAGGGCGCTGCACCGCTGTGGCCGGTGTTGCGTTATGTGCTGATGGAGGCGGGGGTGTTGGCGTTGTTGTCCGGTACGCAGCGGGCGCTCTCGGTGCAGCAGTCGTTGTTGCGGGTGCAGTTGGGGCAGAAGGTCAACACGCTGATTCTGGAGAAAGCGCAGACCCTGTCGCTGGTGCAGTTCGAGAACTCCGAGTTCTACGACAAGCTTGTGCGCGTGCGCCGCGAAGCCTCGACCCGGCCGCTGGCGTTGGTGATGAAGTCGCTGGGGCTGATCCAGAACCTGATCATGCTGATCAGCTTCGGTGTGCTGCTGGTGCATTTTTCGCCGTGGGCGCTGGTGTTGCTGGTGATTGGCGCGTTGCCGGTGTTCTTTGCCGAGGCGCATTTCTCCGGCGACGCTTTCCGCCTGTTCACCCGCCGTGCTCCGGAGAGTCGGCAGCAAAATTACATCGAAACCTTGCTGTCCCATGAGGCCTATATCAAAGAGGTCAAGCTGTTCGGCTTTGCGCCGTTGCTGCTGCAGCGTTATCGGGACACTTTTGCCAAGCTCTACGCCGAGGATCGGCGTCTGACATTGCGTCGTGATGGCTGGGGTTTCGGTCTCGGCTTGCTCGGCACCGGGGCGTTCTATCTGGCTTATGCCTGGGTGGTGATCGATGCCGTGCACGGCAATATCAGTCTTGGTCAGATGACCATGTACCTGGTGTTGTTCAAGCAGGGGCAGAGTGCGGTCAGCAGCAGTCTGAGCGCGATCAGTGGCTTGTACGAAGACGGTCTGTATCTGTCCAACCTGTATGAATATCTGGCCGAACCGGTGCTCGCCGATTCCGGTCATCTCACCGTCGGCGCGCAACCGGGCGATGGCCTGCGCTTTGAAAACGTCGGTTTTCGGTATCCGGGCGCCCACCGTGCGGCGCTGGAAGGCATCGACCTGCACCTGGTGCCTGGCAAGAGCGTGGCGCTGGTGGGGGAGAACGGCTCAGGCAAAACCACTCTGATCAAATTGCTGACGCGCCTGTATCGGCCCGATCAGGGACGCATTCTGCTCGATGGCAGTGATTTACAGGATTGGGAAGAGAACACCTTGCGGCGGCGTATCGGGGTGATTTTTCAGGACTACATTCGCTACCAGTTCACCGTGGGCGAGAACATCGGCGTGGGCGATACCTCGGCGTTCAACGATGAATCGCGCTGGCAGGCCGCAGCGGCCGAAGGCATGGCCGCGCCGTTCATTGAAAACCTCGACCGTGGCTATGCAACGCAACTAGGCCGATGGTTCGCTGGCGGTCAGGAGTTGTCCGGTGGGCAATGGCAGAAGATTGCCTTGTCACGGGCGTACATGCGTCGCGATGCCGACATCCTGATTCTCGACGAACCGACCTCGGCGCTGGATCCGGCAGCGGAAGCGGCAGTGTTCGAGCATTTCAGCCAGCACACCGAAGGTCGCATGACCTTGCTGATCTCCCACCGCTTTTCCAGTGTGCGCAACGCCGATCAGATCATGGTGCTGGAGGCTGGACGGATACTGGAGCAGGGCGATCACGACAGCCTGATCGCCGCCAATGGGCACTACGCCAAGCTGTTCGATCTGCAGGCTCGCGGCTATCGCTAGGAATCCTGCGCGCTGCGCACCAGTGCGGGGCCGGCCACGCGCGGCGCGGGTTTGGATTGCATCAGCGCATCGAGCGCCTTGCGATAATTTTGCCCGCCCAGCGCCATGCTGTTGTTATGGGTGGCACCCGGCACCAGCAGCAGTCGTTTCGGTTGTTGGGCGGCGTTGAACAGCTGTTCGCTGAAGCGCGGCGGCACGAACGCGTCGGCCATGCCGTGCACCACCAGCAATGGCATGTGAATCTCGGCGATCTTGTCGATGGAGTCGAATTTCTGCGACAGCAGCCAGCGCACTGGTAGCGAGGTGTTGGCCACGGCGGCAGCCACGTCGGCGAGAGAGGTGAAGGTCGATTCGATCACCAGACCTTTGACTGGCAGCGGTGTCTTGTCCCGTGCGGCGTCCTGGCCGAGTTCGGCGGCCAGATCAATAGCCACGGCGCCACCCAGTGAGTGGCCGTAGATCAGGCGCTTGCTCGGGTCGGGCTGCAGCAGTTTGAAGCGCTCCCACGCCACACGGGCGTCTTCATACACGCTGCTTTCCGAAGGCAGATCGCCCTTGCTCTGGCCGAAACCACGGTAGTCGATGGCCAGTACCGAGTAGCCGGCTGCGCGCAACTGCTCGATGCGGAACAGCTGTCCGGTGAGGTTCCAGCGCACGCCATGCAGATAGAGAATCGCCGGAGCGTTCGGTCGTTCTGCGGGCCACCACCAGGCATGAATATTCTGCCCGGCCTTGAAGCTCTTGGGCTGCAAGTCGAGTTCCTGCACGCTGCCCGGCAAGCCGTGATACCAGCCGGCCGTGCCCGGTTCGATGCGAAACAGCAGTTTGCGCTCGGTGTGTTCGAGCACCGCACAACTCGTCGGCACGCCAATGATCAGCGCAGCCATGCAGGCGAACGCCAGACGGCGACGACGCAAACGGGTCATGAAGGACAGGAACATTAAACGGTTCACCACAGCGCAGACAAAGAAGGCTTTTTACCAGAAGGGTCGGTCTGCGCGTGACTTTTTCGACCATCGTCTACTCGCAACGATTACAAAATGCTGCGGCTCAGCCCACGCGCAGAACGATTTTGCCAATGTGGTCGCCACCTTCCATGCGCGCATGCGCCTGGGCCGCATCGTTCAGCGAATAAACCTTGTCGATGATCGGCAGGCAGCGTCCGGCGGCCAGCGCCGGCCACACGTGTTCGCGCAGTTGCTCGGCAATTTCGGCCTTTTCCTCAGCGGTTCGCGCACGCAGCAATGAGCCAGTGATCACCGCACGCTTGGCCATGATCGCCAGCAGGTCGATGTCGTTGGCCTTGCCGCCACCGAGAAAGCCCAGCATCACCAGCCGGCCATCCATCGCCAGCGCGCTGACATTACCGTTGAGGTACGAAGCGCCCATGATGTCGAGAATCGCGTTAACGCCTTGGCCAGCAGTTTTTTCGGCGATGACCGTGGCGAAATCCTGCTCGCGATAATTGATCGGCTGCCCACCCAGTTTGCTGATCGCTGCGCATTTATCGGCGCTGCCGGCGGTGGCGAATGCTTCGATGCCGAATTCGCGGCACAGCATCAGTGCGGTGGTGCCGATGCCGCTGGTGCCGCCGTGGATCAGCACGCGCTGACCACGCTGGGCGTCGCCGAGGCCGAACAGGTTGGCCCACACGGTAAAGAAGGTTTCCGGGATAGCGGCGGCCTGCACCCAATCCAGTCCATCGGGGATCGGCAGGGTTTGTCCGGCCGGGACGTTGCAGTATTCGGCGTAACCGCCACCGTTGGTCAGCGCGCAGACCTTGTCCCCGACGGCAAACTGACTGACACCGGCACCCAGCGCCACCACTTCGCCGGCCACTTCCAGACCGGGGATCGGATTCATCCCCGGCTTCATTGGATACTTGCCGGCCCGTTGCAGGGCGTCGGGACGATTGATCCCTGCGGCATGCACGCGGATCAGCACTTCACCGGCTGCAGCGACGGGCAGGGGCACACGTTTGGCTTGCAAGACGTCCGGGCCACCGGGTTGAGTGATTTCGATCCGGGTCATTTCGTTGGGCAAAGTCATGTCGATTCCTGTTGCTTGAGGTTCTGAAGATGGGAGCGCAG
Source organism: Pseudomonas sp. GW823-FHT01D03 (assembly GCF_058798255.1). Taxonomy (NCBI): domain Bacteria; kingdom Pseudomonadati; phylum Pseudomonadota; class Gammaproteobacteria; order Pseudomonadales; family Pseudomonadaceae; genus Pseudomonas; species Pseudomonas sp. GW823-FHT01D03. The sequence goes on along the minus strand of NZ_JBXAKK010000001.1, from coordinate 3,925,893 downwards.
CCCGCAGGCAATGATTCCCTTCAATTTTCACAGACACGTGGTTCAGTCGCTGAGGGCAGCCATTTCAGGGCGTGCTCCAACAAAATCGCCACGACAATCGCCCCTGCGGCGATCACGAAGAGCATTGCGTGCTGACCGCCCGTGGCATTGAACAGCGCCGAATAGGCAAATCCGGCCAGCGCCTGAAACGTGGCAAACGATACGGTGGCACGGCTCCAGGCGATTTGCTGGCGATGGTGATCCGGCACCAGTTCATGCACGCGGGCCAAGGCCAGCGGGACGATGCCGGGCGGGAATGAACCGATGATCACTGCCAGCACGGCCAACGCCATGAAAGAGTGGGAAACCGCCAACAATCCCAGCGCAATCGCCTGAACCACCAATACCAGCCGAATGCCCATCCGCGCGCCAAGCCGATCCGCAAGAAAGCCGTAACTTACCGGGCCGACAATTGCGCCCAGGCCATACATCACCCAAACCAGTGCGCCAATCTGCGCCCCGGCACCGAGCCCGCGAGCCACGTAATCCACCAGAAACACCATGGCCGGCACCAGACCTGCGGCCATGAATGCGTATTGGCCAAACAGCAAATAGACGGCGGAGGGCGTTGGCTCAACCGCCGCGCCTGTGTGAGCGGCGGTCGGGTGCGGTAGATCAACAGGCCAGCCAAACCAGCTCATAGCGGTCAGCAACAAGGACAATCCGCCCAGCCCCATCCAGGTAGCGTGCAGGCCCATATTCAACAAGGGCGGGACGATGGTTCCGGAGGCGGCGATGCCCAAGCCGATACCGAGGAAAATCGCACCGCTGGCCAGTCCTTTGCGGGATGCCGGCACGTGGGGCAGTACAGTCGCCGCCACCAGCACCATAATCGCGCCGCCGGTAATCCCCGACAGCAATCGCCAGCCAAAGAACCAGCTCACCGACAATGGAAATGCGCAGGCAAAAAACGCTGCGGTGACCAGCAGCATCATCAGTCGCAGGGCGTTTTTATTGCCCAGTTGCCGCGCGATCGGTCGGCCGAGCAGGGCGCCGATCAGATAGCCGACCAGATTGGCTGCGCCGAGGTAGACCACGTCATTGGCAGAAAACCACTGCGCCTGAATCAGCGAGGGAATAAGCGGTGTGTAGGCAAAACGCGCCAGCCCAATGCCGACCAGGCTGGCGCAGAGTCCCGAGAAAATCGGTAAGGCTGAGGTTGATGTACGCATGACAGCGATCCTGAGGAAGGTCTATGGCGCTCAGAATATCGGCTATCTTTGCTGCGGTAATGCAGCGAATTGGCTTTATAGTGATGCAAATTTGCATGGGGTGGGCAGCATGAACTGGGATGATGCGCGGGTATTTCTCGCGGTATGCAGGGAGTCGACATTACGCGGCGCAGCGCGGGTTCTGGGGGTGGATCAAGCGACCGTCGGACGACGGATCACGGCGCTGGAAAAGTCCCTGAGCGCGACCTTGTTCCTGCGCACCTCCGACGGCTACGCACTGACCGCAGTCGGCGAAGCCGCGCTCAAAAGCGTGGAAAAAATGGAGCAGTCGGCGCTGGAACTTGAGCGGCAGATTCAGGGCCTGGATGATCGTCTGACCGGCACCGTACGCGTCAGCACCACCGACTCGCTGGCCATCGACTTTCTGATTCCGGCCATTAGTCGCCTGCACGCGCTGCACCCGGACGTGCGTGTGCAACTGGACGCCTCCACGCAGATCCTTAGCCTGGCCAAGCGCGAGGCGGACATCGCTGTGCGCAATACCCGGCCTGACAATCCCGACCTGATCGCGCGGCGGATTGCACGCTGGCCCGTGGGATTGTTCGCTTCACAGGCGTATATCGACGCCCATGGCATCCCGCCGCAGGGTACGGCGTTCGAAGGCCATGACCTGGTGGTCTACCAGCCGTATTTGCAGGCGCACAAAGACATGACGCTGGTTTGCGAACCCCTGCATCGCGGGCGGATTGTCGCCAGCCTGAGTTCCAGTCTGTTGGTACGCCGCTCGATCGCGGCTGGCCTGGGTGTAGGAGAAATCCCGGTGTACATGGGCGAACGCGATGGCCTGGTCAGGCTTTGGCCTGAGCGCAATCGCCCGCAACCGTATGAGGTGTGGCTGGTGACCCACGCGGACTTGCGCCACACCGCACGGGTCAGGGCGGTGATTGAGCAGATTGTCGAGGCGTTTGCACTGGAGAATGAGTGACGGCTCAAAGCGTTTTGGACAAGCTACAGCGTCTGACGAAACGCCCTACATCCACAGCAGAATCTGCCGGCTTGTGGGCTTGGAGCGCCAGTCCTAAGGTTGATGCAACTCGCAGCGCCAGGAAATCGGTGCGCCAGAGAAGGTATCGCTAACCCAGGGAAGGGGATCGGATTGAAAGCCAGGGAATTCGAGCAATATCAAAGCTTCGACACATTGAGCAAAGGTCGTAACGCACAAATCATGAACGCTATCAGCCGTGAAGAATTCAACGCCAGGATCGAGACCATCGAGGCAAGGATGGATGCTCGGGTAGAGCGAGTGCACGCCGATATTCGAGAGTTCCTTTGCTCCCAGGCAGAGCGAGACAAGGCGAACGAGCGCATTCAGTTCGAGCGGGATAAACGCTACGACTCGGTGATTCAAGGCATTGCCATCGAGTCCAGAGAGGCGCTCAAAAAGGCGGGTACCGTGAATGCCAACGTCTGGATGGCAACGGCTGTGCATCTGTTTGGTGTGGTCAGCATTGTCGTCGGTGGCTATTTCGCCAGTCAGGCCAACCTGTATGCAGCGATACAAACAACATTGGCGGCGGTTCAGGCAGGCAAAGATGTCGGTGCAGCGAAGCCTTCCGAGCAGCCATCATCGGTGTTGCCAAAATAAAAAACGGCCTTCAATTGAAGGCCGTTTTTGTTGGCATTTGGAAACCCGTGCCTCATGGCATTTGGAAACCCATGCCTCATGGCATTTGCGGCAGCTCTTGCGGACGCAGGTCAAACACCAGTACTTCGGCATCCACGCCATTGCTCAGAGTCAACGCCTGTTCCTCGCGAACCCGCACGCCGTCACCTTCCTGCAGCAACTGGCCATTGAGTTCAACACTGCCGCGAGCGACATGCACGTAGGCGTAACGGTTGGCCGACAGTTTCAGGGTGGCGCTTTCCTTGCCGTCGAACAACCCGGCGTAAACCCGCGCATCCTGGCGCACTGTCAGCGAACCATCGCTGCCGTCCGGCGAGATGATCAGTTGCAGACGACCGCGTTTTTTCTGCGCGCTGAAGTGCTCCTGCTGATAGCGCGGTTTGGCGCCGCTGATCTCCGGCACAATCCAGATTTGCAAAAAGTGCACGGGTTTGGTGGCCGAATGGTTGAACTCGCTGTGCGCCACGCCGCTGCCGGCGCTCATTAGTTGTACGTCGCCAGGGCGGATCACCGAGCCGGTGCCCAACGTGTCTTTATGTTCCAGTGCGCCTTCGAGCACGTAGGAAAAGATCTCCATGTCACGATGCGGGTGCTGGCCGAAACCTTTACCGGCGGCAACGCGGTCATCGTTGATCACCAGCAGGTCGGAAAAACCTTGTTCACGCGGGTCGCGGTAGCTGGCAAAGGAAAAGGTGTGGAACGACTTCAACCAGCCATGATTGGCGAGGCCACGATCGGAGGCTTTGCGAAGAGTCAGCATGATGGAATCTCCTTGGGGGACGTGAATTCGTCCGAGTGAGGAGAAGATTACTGTTTACTCTGCGGGGTAATAAGTAGATGGAAATTGAAATACTGTCCGTTTCTGGTTGACAGTTGTGTGCGCTCGATCACGTATTTTTTTCCGACGACTGTGCCGCAGTTGGCCATAATGCTCAGCCTGTCCTGTCCGCTTACTTTTGATTATCAGTGATGTGTTCCCCATGAAAACCGTGGCAATGGTGTTGTTCCCCGACTTTCTGCTGCTCGACATGGCCGGGCCGCTGGAGGTGTTTTCGGTGGCCAATCGCTATTTGAAACCGGAGTTGCACTATCAGCTGACCACGCTTGGCACCGAGCGCGGGCCGTTACGTGCGTCCAACGGTGTGCTGGTACACACCGACCGGCATATCGAACAAGCCACTGAGCGCTACGACTTGCTGCTGGTGCCAGGAGGGCCGGGGGCCTACAACGAAAAACACCCGGGGTTGCTGGCCTGGCTGAAAGCGGCCGTACCCTGTGCCGAGCGGTATGGTTCTATCTGCACCGGCGCCTTCGTACTCGGCCATGCCGGGTTGCTCGATGGCTATCGGGTGACCACTCACTGGAATTACACCGAGCGCCTGATCAAGGCATTTCCAAAGGCGAGCGTGGCGACCGACCAGATTTTCATTGAGGATCGCAATCTGATCACCTCTGGCGGGGTCACGGCCGGCATCGACCTGGCGCTGGCGCTGGTGGCGCAGGATCACGGCAAGAAGTTGGCCCAGGACGTCGCCAAGGTGCTGCTGGTGGTGATGAAGCGTCAAGGTGGGCAGGCGCAATTCAGTCCATTGATGGCGGCAGTGGCGCCTCAGGAAACACCGATCACCCGAGTACAGAATTACGTCCTGGACCATCTCGACGAAGCGTTCAGTGTCGAGCGCATGGCTGGATTGGCCAACATGAGTGCACGGCACTTCGCGCGGACGTTTGTACGCGACATCAATATGACGCCGATGGAGTTCCTGCAAAGTGCGCGTATCGACTGCGCACGAAATCTTCTGGAAACCACTGACCTGCCTTTGAAAACCGTGGCCTACAAGAGTGGTTTTGGCAGTGTTCGGCACATGCGCCTGTTGTTCGCGGAAAAACTCGGTCTTACTCCTGTGCAATACCGCGAACAGTTCAGCTAGAGCGGTTCTGTCCGTTGTGCGCACCCGGATGTCCGTGCTGCGCCCTGTGTGAAGGTTGTGCCGTCATAGCAGGCTGCCAAGATAGTTGGCATGAACAGCCTCAACGATTTGCACTCGGCGTCAGTCCTGTATTTCGGGCCTTATGCCTTTCATTTGCGCCAACGGCTGATCCTCGACGGGGATCGGCAACTGCGTATGGGCGGGCGTGCACTGGACATTCTGCAGGTGTTGGTCGAGCGCGCAGGCCGAGTGGTCGGAAAGGAAGAGTTGATTGCACGGGTCTGGCCCACTTCAGTGGTCGAAGAGATCAATCTTCGCGTCCACATTGCCGCCCTGCGCCGGGCGCTCGGTGACGGTGAGAACGGCCAACGCTATATCGTCAATGTCCCGCAATGTGGCTACAGCTTCGTTGCTCCGGTGCACGGCGACAATTTCGAGCACGTGGCTCTGGAAAATCTGCAAGCACCCCAACACAACCTGCCTGTGCGGCTGACGCCGGTGACCGGTCGCGACTCAGTGGTGGGCTCGATGGTGCGGCAATTGCCACTGTGCCGATTGATGACCGTGACGGGGCCTGCGGGGGTCGGCAAAACCACGGTGGCGTTGCGTGCTGCAGAGTTGCTGTTACAGCATTTTCGCGACGGGATCTGGCTGGTGGACCTGGCGGTAGTCAACGACGCCACGCCACTGCTCGATTATCTGTTGCAAACCCTCGATACCGATCTCGTCACGCTGGCGGCGCGTCACAGCTTGCTGGTGCTGGATAACTGCGAGCATCTGCGTGAAGCCTGCAAGGCTCTGGTGGAACGTTTACTGGAGGCCGCGCCACGGTTGTCGATTCTTGCGACCAGTCGCGAAGCATTGCAGGCCAGTCTGGAGACCGTGCAAACCCTGCCGCCACTGGCCATTCCCAAGTCCTCAGCGTTGGGCAGTGTCGAAGAGACCATGAGCTATTCGGCCGTGCAATTGTTTGTCAGTCGTGCCCGGGCCCGGCAGCAGGGTTTTACCCTGCGCGAACAGGATCTCAATGCTGTGCGCGACATCTGTCGGCGGCTCGATGGACTGCCACTGGCGATTGAACTGGCGGCGGCGCACATTGATGCGCTGGCGATGGTCGGCTTGCAGTCACAACTCGACAATTGTTTACAGCTGCTCAGCCATGGTCGGCGTACTGCCGTGCCACGCCATCAAACCCTGAAAGCCGCGCTGGACTGGAGCTATCAACGGCTGAATGAGCAGGAGCAGCGGGTGCTGCAACGCCTGTCGGTTTTCAAAACGGCGTTTGCCATTGATGCGGCGATGGGCGTCATCAGCTGCGCGCAATTACCCCCGTCGACGTTGGCCCTGATGATTGATCGGTTGGCGCAGAAGTCTTTGCTGGCGGTGGAGCGGGGCAGTGCCGGGTTGCGCTATCGCATGCTCAACACCACCCGTCGTTACGCCCGCGAACAACTGGAACGCAACGGTGAATCCAACGAGTACGAGCGCCGGCATGCGCGCTTCGTCAGCCGCAGTCGTTGGGTCTCAGGCACGCAGCTGGCGGCCCAACTCGTCGAGTAACCAGCGCACCTTGCGCAAGTCCGGGGTGGTGTAGCCCTCAGTGAAGCGTTGATAGATCGGGCTCAATAATTCCAGCGCTTCGCGGCAGCGGTTCTGCCGTTGCCACAACTGCGCCAGCGAAGTGGCGCTGCGCAGTTCCCAGGCCAGCGCGCCCTGGGTTTGCGCGATCGACAGTGCCTGGAGCAAGACCTTTTCGGCCTGCCGGGTGTTGCTGTCGGGGCAAGCCGAATCTTCAATCAACATCCGATCGGCCCGAGCCCGCAGAATCTCCGCCGTGCTCCAGCCTGCCGCTCCGCTGTGTGCCCGCTCAAGCAACGCGTCATCAACAAAACTGCTGTCCAGTGTGACCATGATTTCCCTGATCAGGCCGCTGTCTTCGGTCGCTATCGGCACGGCGGCATCGGCGTCGAGAACCTGCGCGTACTGGCATGCCCAGCGATAGAACAGCAATACGGAGTGCTTCTGCGCCTGTTCCAGCAACTGCTGCAGCAACGCACGGGCGTTTTGCGGGTCACCGTTGTAATGAGCAATCAGGCAACTGGCCAATGCCAGGGTGTAGCAGATCGAGGTGCCGTGGTTGATCTGCACGGCGATGTCCAGCGCCTGCCTGGCCGTCCGCCAGGCCTGTTCAGGGAAACCTTGCAGCCACAATACCCGGGCCAGCACCGTCAGCGAGGCGACGCTCTGGTCGTACTGCACGCCGAAGCCATGGGTGAAACGGTTGGGATTGCCGTTTTGCGCCATGTGCTGAATCACTTGCTCGGCATGCAGGCGTGCCTGCTGCTGGTCGCCGGCGTAATGCAGCGCCAACACCCGCAGGCGATGTGTACTCAGCGACAACTGCGGGTCGCCGTGCAGGCCGAGTCGATCAAACTGCTCGCTCTGTTCCAGCGCCGACTGATAATGGCCACAGCTGAGGTTGACCGCCATGTGCCCGGACACTGCACGCAGTTGGCCGGCCACGTCGTCGTACTCTTGCGCCAGCGCATGGGCATCGACGAACGCCGCGATGGTTTCCGGGGTGCCACCCCAGGTGTGGTAGCAGGCGCTGCCGAGCGCCAGTTTCAGCGCGATCTTCACCCGAGGGCAAGGTTCGGCAGCGTTTTCCAGCAGGGCCAGCGCCTGACGCACGTAACCGCCGTATTCCTTGAGCAGCGACAACTCTTGCCACAGGGGCGCCGAGGTCGCGGCCAGATAAATCCCCACATCGTTGGGGCCTGCACCGTTCAGGCTCCAGTCGAGCGCCGCGCGCAGGTCTTCCAGACCGCGTGCGTAGCGTTCGATCCACAGGGCGGTTGAGGTGGTCTCCCAATCGGTCTGCCCCTGGTACATCAGCGTCAGGCAGCGTTCAGCGTGGCGTTCGCGGGTTGCGGCGAGTTCGGCGCCTTGCTCGAGTTTTTCCAGGGCATAGCGGCGCGTGGTGTCGAGCAAACGATAGAACACTTCTTCGTCACCGACTTCGACGTTGAGCAACGACTTGGCGACCAGTTGTGTGATCGAACCGAACACCTCGCCGGGCTGAATGTGCTGTCCACCGATCACCGCAGCGGCGGACTCCAGCGTGAAGCCACCCCGAAACACACCGAGTCGACGCAGGCAGTTCTGTTCGCAATCGGTGAGCAGGTTGAAGCTCCAGTCCAGCGTGGCACGCAGCGTCTGATGGCGCTCCACGCTGCTCTGATTGCCGGCCGCCACTACCGGCAGACGCCCTTGCAACTGGCTGAGCAAACCCTGCAGGCCGAGTTCTCCGACCTGCGCCGCCGCCAGCTCCAGCGCCAGTGGAATGCCGTCCAGACGCCGACAGATTTCAATCGCGTCGGGCAACTCGGCGTCGCTCAACTCGAAGCCCTCGTGCGCAGCCAGGGCGCGTTCGGCAAACAGTTGCAGTGCCGAAAAACTCAACGCCTGCGCACGATCAAGCACGGCAATCGGCGGCGGGTAATCGAGGGATTCGAGACGTTGCACATACTCGCCTTCGGCACGCAGGCTCTCGCGGCTGGTGGCCAGAATGTGAACCTGCGGCGCACCGCGCAAAATGCTCTCGCTGAGCAGTGCCATGGCGTCGATCAGGTGTTCGCAATTGTCGATCACCAGCAGCATCTGGCGCTCGCGCAGCGCGTTGACGAGGTGGGTCAGCGGATCGTTGTCATGCAGCACCACATCCAGCAGGGCCGCCAGGTGCGAGCAGATCATTCGCGCGTCGTTGATCGGCGACAGATCCAGCAGCCGGATACCGTCCCGATAGTGGCCGATCATCTGTTCGGCAACGCGCAGGGCCACGGTGGTTTTGCCGATGCCGCCGGGGCCGACCAGTGTGATGCAGCGCTGGCGCGGCAACTGCCTGATCAGGCTGTCGACCAGCGGCTGGCGGCCGATCATTCGCGTGCGGCGCAGTGGCAGGTTATGCCGGGTGCCGGTTTCGGCGCAGGTGTGCTGTTCGATCGATTGCAGCCTGATCGGTGCGACAAAACTGTAGCCGCGCTGCGCCACCGTGACGATGTATCGCTGCCCGCCCTGACCGTCGCCCAGGGCTTTGCGCAAAGCCGCCATGTGCACCCGCAGATTGATGTCTTCCACGATACTGTCCGGCCACACGCCGGCAATCAGTTGCTGCTTGCTCACGACATCGCCGGCATGCGCCAGCAGGATCAGCAGAATATCCATGGCACGTCGGCCCAGGCGTAACGGCTGCTCGCCCTCAAGCAGCAGCCGTTTGCCGGGCTGGATCCGATAGGGGCCGAAACCGAGGGCCTGATTCGGGGGAAGACTCAACAGCTCACTCCTGCGAAATTTTTATCATCCTGCCCACGGCGTGTGAAGCCTCCGTGAAGGGCAGCGCGGATCAGCGTCAGCGGCACGCAAGCCTTCTAATCCGCAGTTTTGCCGACATATTCCGCAGGTTCTGGCGTCAGTGCAACGTGCAGATTGCCGGCAATGCTCGAAAGCGATGCAGCGATTGGCATTTTTGCCCGCTGCAATGTTCAGACCAGCGCTGTGTCTCGCGGACAATTAACAACGATTAACTCGTCTGTGTCCGCTTCAAGCCCAAAAATCCGCTGAATCGAGCCTGCCCTCAGGCCAGGACCTGACGGCTGCAATGGAGTGCACGCGTGCGGAGGACGGCGTAATGAGCAACGTGGTGGTGGTCTATCACAGCGGCTATGGCCACACTCGCGTCATGGCAGAAGCCGTGGCGCAGGGCGTCGAACGGCACTTGGGCAGTACCTGTCGGTTGGTGGCGGTAGAAGAAGTTGAGTTCTATTGGGATGAGTTGCACCGCGCCGACGCGATCATTTTCGGTGCGCCGACTTACATGGGCAGCGCGTCGGCGGGCTTCAAGCATTTCATGGAGGCCAGCGCGGCGTTCTATCTGGCAAAACCGTGGCGCAACAAGGTTGCGGCCGGGTTCACCAATTCCGGAAGCCTGTGCGGCGACAAGCTCAATACATTGCTGCAAATGGCGGTGTTCGCCGCGCAGCATTCGATGATCTGGGTGGGGCTCGACCTGCTCCCGGCGCGCTCGGTGGCGGGCTGCTTCGATGGTCAGTTGAATCGTCTGGGCAGCTCGCTCGGGGCCATGTCCCAATCCAATGTCGAACAGCCCCCCGAGCAGGCGCCGCCGCTCGAAGACCGGCGCACGGCGGCACATCTGGGCGAGCGGGTGGCGCAAGTGGCGCAGCGGTTGAGGCAGAAGTGAAGCACGGGGAAATGCGCGTAGCCTGCGACAGCGTCTACACCGCCAGGCGTATGTCGACAGGCGCGGCCGACGCTCGCGGTTTTTCGGACTTCATGCCCGGCACCTCACGACACCGCCAGGCGAACGGACTGATCCCTTCGCTGCGGGTGAAGATATGGCAGAAGTGCGCCTGATCACAGAAACCACACTCCAGGCTGATCTGCGTCAGGCTCAAGTGGGTGAGCCGGATCAACTGCTTGGCGCGAGCGATGCGCTGGGTGCGGATCCAGTCCTGTGGCGAGAGTCCGGTACTGCATTTGAACGCCCGGGAAAAATGACTGCGTGACAACGAACAGGCCTCTGCCAGTTCGGTGACTTCCAGGCTTTCGCCCAGGCGTTCAAGGATCAATTGTTTAGCCCGTCGTTCGCGTTGCGGACTGAGGCCGCCGATGCGCGGTGTGCGGAATTCGCTGGAGGGGGCGAGGGCGACTGTTTGTTGTAAGTGAGCCATGGCCAATGTCCGTGTCGGGGGGGGCAACGCACGCTCGGCACGTTTCCCTCTGGTCAAAAAAACAATGTTTCGCAGAGGGTTTCATTGTTGGACGGGGCCGGAAGACTGACGAGTTAAACGTTGTTAATTGCGCCGCAAAACGTTGAACTCAGCACATCACTGCAAGTCGCTGCCCTCGACAAACACTTCCAATGGGTGCCGGTGAAATACGGCCCATACAAACGCGCGGCCAACGTACCGTTGATCGAGTAAAGTACGGCGCTATCGCACCTGACTGAACACGACTTCTCAAGCAAGGAACACGAGCCCATGAACCGTAACGATCTGCGTCGCGTCGACATGAACCTGCTGGTAATTTTCGAAGCGCTGATGTTCGAAAAGAACCTGACCCGCGTCGCCGAAAAACTGTTCATGGGCCAACCGGCAGTCAGTGCCGCGCTGGGGCGTTTGCGCGACCTGTTCGATGATCCGTTGCTGCTGCGCAACGGCCGCAGCATGGAGCCGACGGCGCGTGCGCTGGCGATTCTGCAGGAGCTGCAACCGGCGATGGATGTGATCTCCGGCGCGGTCAGCCGGGCCAAGGAGTTCGACCCGGCGAGCAGTTGCGACGTGTTCCGCATCGGCCTGTCGGACGACGCCGAGTTCGGTCTGTTTCCGCCGCTGCTGCGACAGCTTCAGCAGGAAGCCCCGGGGATTGTCGTGGTGGTGCGCCGCGCCAACTATCTGTTGATGCCGGCGCTGCTGGCGTCCGGGGAAATCTCCGTCGGCGTGAGCTACACCACTGATCTGCCGGCCAATGCCAAGCGCAAGAAACTGCGCGACATTCCCTGCAAAGTGCTACGCGGCGATGATCGCCCGGGGCCGCTGACGCTGGACGAATACTGCGAGCGCCCGCACGCAATGGTGTCGTTCTCCGGTGACCTGAGCGGCAACATCGACCTGGACCTGGCCAAGGTTGGCCGGCGTCGGCGCGTGGTGCTCGGCGTGCCGCAATTCAGCGGTTTGCGTGCGTTGCTCGCCGGCACTGAAATGATTGCCACCGTGCCGGACTATGCCGCGTGTGCACTGGTCGAAGGCTGCAAACTGCGCGCTGAAGATCCACCGTTCCCGATCGATGCCGCACAGCTGTCGATGGCCTGGAGCGGGGTGCACGACAACGACCCGGCCGAGCGCTGGCTGCGTTCGCGGATCAGCCAGTTCATGGCGGCGCCGCTGGATATCCCGCCTGCCTGAAGACACCGCAACCCCCTGTAGGAGCGAGCCTGCTCGCGAAGACATTCCCACAGCCACCATTGTTGGCGCCTGACACACCGCATCGCGAGCGGGCTCACTCCTACAGAAGCCCGGATGGCTTGAAAGAGAGCACATCCATTCAATTTTCCCTCGCTCGCACCGAGCATGATTCAACCCGATAAGGATTAAAGGGTAGGGGCATGAGCGCATCACAACGCGATGAACAGGCACAGGATGTCGGTCTGCTGTTTCTGCGGGTCAGCGGCGGATTGTTTCTGCTGTGGGTGCACGGTTTGCCCAAGCTGCTGGATTTCAATGCGCAATTGCAGCAGATCGAAGACCCGTTCCACCTCGGCGCGCACCTCACACTCTGCCTGGCGATTTTCGCTGAAGTCCTCTGCCCGCTACTGATCGTCGCCGGGGTGCTGGCGCGATTGGCCTGCTTGCCTATTCTTTTTGTTCTGCTGGTGGCGCTGCTGGTCGTGCACCCGCAATGGAGTGTGGCCGAGGGGCAGTTCGGCTGGTTGCTGTTGATCCTGTTCGCCACTGTGTTTATCGCCGGGCCGGGACGCCTGGCGCTCAATATTCGTCTGCCCGGAGTGCTGCGTTATGCCTGAAGCCCTGAGTCCAAAAGCACCGGGGGTCGGTGAAACCGTGACCCTGATCGTCAAGCACCGGGTCAAGGCCGGGTTTGAACAGCCTTACGAGGCGTGGTTGCGCAACATTGTCCGGGTCGCCGGGCAGCGCGACGGCCACCTCGGGGTCGACGTGGTGCGCGGCAAGTTGGCCGGCCTCGACACGTACACCTGCGTCCTGCGCTTTTCCTCCACCGAGGCCATGCAACTGTGGCTGGAGTCGCCGCAGCGTCAGGCGCTGGTGGATGAAGCAGCGCCGATGCTCGCCGATGGCGACCAGACCGAAGTCGCGCCGGTCAACGAATTCTGGTTCGCGCCGCTGGCCGATGCCGCGAAGCCGCCGCCGCGCTGGAAGCAAGCGGTGATCACCCTGCTGGTGATCCTGCCGCACACGCTGCTGGTGCCACTGATCTGGGGGCCGCTGCTCAAGCTGCATCCGCTGCTTTCCAACTACGTGGTCGCCACGTTTCTGATCACCCTGACCATCGTCCTATCGGTGGTGTACGTGTTCATGCCCCGCGTGACCCGGTTGTTCGCGCCGTGGCTGGAAGCCGGTCAGGCCCATGCTCACGTCGAGCCCGCGAAACAGCCGTCACGCTGACACCCATTCATCTACTCGAAAGGAACTGCGATGAACGCCGATCTGATTCTGTTCAATGGCCAATTTCATACCGTAGACCGCAGCAAGCCGCTGGCCAGCGCGGTGGCGATCAAGGACGGCCGCTTTGTCGTCGTTGGTAACGACACTCAGGCCATGGCCCTGCGTGGTGCGGCCACGCAAGTGATCGACATGCACGGGCGCTGCGTGATCCCCGGTCTCAACGACTCGCACTTGCACCTGATCCGTGGCGGCCTCAACTACAACCTCGAACTGCGCTGGGAAGGCGTGCCGTCGCTGGCCGATGCGCTGCGCATGCTCAAGGAGCAGGCCGACCGTACGCCGACCCCGCAATGGGTGCGCGTGGTTGGTGGCTGGAACGAATTCCAGTTCGCCGAAAAACGCATGCCGACCCTCGAAGAACTCAACCAGGCGGCACCGGACACCCCGGTGTTCGTTCTGCATCTGTACGACCGCGCGCTGCTCAACCGTGCCGCACTGCGCGTCGCCGGTTACACCCGCGACACGCCGAACCCGCCGGGCGGCGAGATCGTGCGCGATGCCAATGGCAATCCGACCGGGATGCTGGTGGCAAAACCCAACGCGATGATTCTGTACTCGACGCTGGCCAAGGGGCCGAAGCTGCCGCTGGACTATCAGGTCAACTCGACCCGGCAGTTCATGCGCGAACTCAATCGCCTCGGCCTCACCAGCGCGATCGATGCCGGCGGTGGTTTCCAGAACTATCCCGACGACTATCAGGTGATCGAGCAACTGGCCAAGGACGACCAGTTGACCGTGCGCATCGCCTACAACCTGTTCACCCAGAAGCCGAAAGAAGAGCTGACCGATTTCCAGAACTGGACCGGCAGCGTCAAGTTGCACCAGGGCGACGATTACCTGCGGCACAACGGCGCCGGCGAGATGCTGGTGTTCTCCGCCGCCGATTTCGAAGACTTCCTCGAACCGCGCCCGGACCTGCCGCAGACCATGGAGCAGGAGCTGGAACCGGTGGTGCGCCACCTGGTCGAGCAGCGCTGGCCGTTCCGCTTGCACGCCACGTACAACGAGTCGATCAGCCGCATGCTCGACGTGTTCGAGAAGGTCAATCGCGACATTCCGTTCAACGGTCTGCCGTGGTTCTTCGACCACGCTGAAACCATCACCCCGCAGAACATCGAGCGGGTGAGGGCGCTGGGCGGTGGCATCGCGATTCAGGATCGCATGGCGTTCCAGGGCGAATACTTCGTTGACCGTTACGGCGCGAAAGCCGCCGAAGCCACGCCGCCGATCAAACGCATGCTCGCCGAAGGCGTGCCGGTCGGCGCCGGGACCGATGCCACGCGGGTTTCCAGCTATAACCCGTGGACATCGCTGTACTGGATGGTCAGCGGTCGCACCGTCGGTGGTCTGGCCTTGTACGAAGAAGGTCTGCCGCGCACCACCGCGCTGGAACTGTTCACCCACGGCAGCGCCTGGTTCTCGTCGGAACAGGGCAAGAAGGGCCAGATCAAGGTCGGGCAACTGGCGGATCTGGCGGCGCTGAGCGCGGACTTCTTCCACGTCGAAGAAGAGGCGATCAAGTGGATCGAGTCGGTGCTGACCGTGGTCGGCGGCAAGATCGTTTACGCCGCCGGCGACTTCGAAGACCTCGGCCCACGCTCGATCCCCGTGCTGCCGGACTGGTCGCCGGTGGTCAAGGTGCCGGGCCACTGGCGCCCGAACTCGCCTTTGCAGGCGCAAGTGCACCAGTGCGTCGGTGCCTGCGCAGTGCACGCGCACAGCCATGAAAAAGCCCGACTGTCGAACGCACCGGTCAGCGACTTTGCCGGGTTCTGGGGCGCGTTCGGCTGTTCCTGCTTCGCTTTCTGATCACTACAAAAAAGCGCCGGCTAACCGGTCGGCGCCTCACGCAACAACCATCCACCGAGGAGTTTCCCATGAGCGTTCCCTACAAGCGTCTGAACAAAGATGATGCGGTCGTGCTGCTGGTCGACCACCAGACCGGTCTGATCTCGCTGGTACAGGATTTCACCCCTAACGAATTCAAGAACAACGTGCTGGCGCTGGGTGACATCGCCAAGTTCTTCAAGCTGCCAACCATCCTCACCACCAGTTTCGACGCCGGCCCGAACGGCCCGATCGTGCCTGAGTTGCGCGAGCAATTCCCCGATGCACCGTTCATTCAGCGCCCTGGCCAGATCAATGCCTGGGACAACGAAGACTTCGTCAAGGCAATCAAGGCCACCGGCCGCAAGCAACTCATCATCGCCGGTGTGGTGACGGACGTTTGCGTAGCATTCCCGACCCTGTCGGCCATTGCTGAAGGTTTCGAAGTGTTTGTGGTCACCGATTCTTCCGGCACCTTCAACACCACCGTGCAACAAGCGGCGTGGGCGCGCATGTCGGCGGCCGGCGCACACCTGCTGAACTGGTTCTCGGTGGCGTGCGAGCTGCAAGGTGACTGGCGCAACGACATGGAAGGCCTGGCGCATCTGCTGTCCGAACGCCTGCCGAACTATCGCAACCTGATCAACAGCTACACCAAGTTCACTGCCAAGTAATTGCTTGAACTGAAAGTGCCCGCTTGATTGCGGGCATTTTCATGTGCAGTAAAAAGTGGCGCAATCCACCACCTCCTGTGGCGAGGGAGCTTGCTCCCGCTGGGCTGCGCAGCAGTCCCCGAAATCTTGTGAGCGCTGCGCACTCAAGCGGGAGCAAGCTCCCTCGCCACAAGGTTTGGCGTTCAACTGTTTGACAGGGCTAGCGCTTTTGCAGCCAACCGAGAAAACCACCCTTGCGCACCGCCACCGGTTTGGCCATCAACGCCAGCCGGCTGTTCTGCTGTCGCACCGCCTGCAATTTGTTCAGTGCCTGGCCGACTTCGCTGCGCTGCTCCATGCATTGGCGGGTCAGGGCTTTGTCGAGGCGGTAGATGATGCTCGACGTCAGCGCGGTAAACGTGGCCTGCGACGGGGTATCGGCGAGGATGCTCTGTTCGCCCATGACCTCGCTCGGCCCCATGCGTCCGGCTTCGGTCTGGCCGCTGCCATCGGACACGGTCGCACTGACCACGCCAGTGGCGATGACAAACAGACTGTCTGGCACCTCATCCAGACCCAACACCACCTGACCGGCCGCGTATTGCTGCGCGACCATCGATTCGGCGAGGCGATCGCGTTCCTCATGGCTCAACGAGCGGAAAACTTTCACTTCATCAAGCAGTGCCCGGGCGCGGGTCGAAGGCTCGATCACGCCATCCGGATGCCGGGAAATTCCTGCGGCTTCGAGATGCCGATGGGCGAGGTCGAACAGTTGATTGCGCACTTCGCCTTTCTTGCTCAGTTCACTGATGAAACCGCTGGCGACATACTCCGACATCTCCTCACCGGCCTCTTTCAACACGGCTTTGGGCGGCGGATTGAGCAGCAGACTGCTGCTGCCCTGCAGCGTGCGGTCGAGGGCGTCGAGTACCCGTCGTGGGCGAATGTGATTCGGCACCTTGATGCTGATCGAGACGCCGTGCAGGTTGGTCGGGCGACTGAGATTGACGATCTTCGCCTTGGCCGCCACCGAGTTCGGCACCACGGCCAGGGTGCCAGTGCTGGTCAGCAGATGCGTGGCGCGCCAGTCGATGTCGATGACTTTGCCTTCGACGCCGTCGATCACCACGAAATCGTCGACCTGATACGGCTTGGTGGTGTTGAGCACGATCCCCGAGAACACGTCGCTCAAGGTGCTTTGCAGCGCCAGACCGACGACGATCGCCACCACCCCGGAAGTCGCCAGCAAGCCTTTGACCGGCAGCTCCAGCACGTAGCCGGCGGCCGCGACGATCGCCGCCAGAAACACCAGCGCGCCGATCACATCCTGCAACAGCCGACCGCTGTGGCCGATGCGCCGCATCAGCGCCAGACCGATCACTTCGGTCAGCACCCGCGCGGCGTACAGCCACCAGACAATTCCCAGTGCCGTCGCGCCCAGTTGCATTACCCGGTCATCGGCGAACAGCGGCGCCTGCAACGGGCTGATCTCGGCGTTGATGATCAATGCGCTGAACGCCAGAAACAGCGCCAGGCGAATACCGACTCTCGGTGCGCGGTGCCTGAACGGCGCGAGGTGCCAGAGCAGCGCGTCGAGCAGCAGCAGGGCGGCGCTCCAGGACAGTGGGTGGGTGAGGATGATGGACATGATGTGCTCCACGATGATGAGCGCTGTTGTGGCGAGGGAGCTTGCTCCCGCTTGAGTGCGCAGCGCTCACTCAATTTTGGGGCTGCTGCGCAGCCCAGCGGGAGCAAGCTCCCTCGCCACAAAATGTGGTCAGGCGAAATACTCGCCACACCGTCAGGTGTGGCGAGTAAGGGGGCTTCAGTTCAGATGTGTTTTCAGCTCAGCCGCGGCCTGGCGCACAGCCGCTTTCACTTCTGGAATCTGACTCAGCGGATTGAGCAAACCAAAGTCATGAATCATCCCGTTGTAGCGCACCGAGGTCACCGGCACACCGGCCGCATCCAGATGCCGCGCGTAGCCTTCGCCTTCATCACGCAACACGTCGAACTCAGCGGTTTGCACCAGCGCGGCGGGCAGGCCCTTGAGCTGTTCGCTGCTGGCGTTGAGCGGCGAGGCGTGGATCTGTGCGCGCTCGGCCGGGTTGGTGGTGTAGTTGTCCCAGAACCATTGCATCATGCCCTTGGTGAGGAAATGTCCCTCGGCAAACTGCTGGTACGAGCCGTCGTCGAACTGCGCGTTGGTCACCGGCCACATCAGCAGCTGGAAGCGCAGGGCCGGGGTTTGCTGCTCCTTGGCCATCAGCGCCACGACCGCCGCCATGTTGCCGCCGACGCTGTTGCCGGCCACCGCCAGACGCTTGCCGTCGACCCCGATCTGCTTGCCGTTTTCCGCGACCCATTGGGTCGCGGCGTAGGCCTGATTGATCGCCGTCGGGTACTGCGCTTCCGGCGACGGCGTGTAATCGACGTACACCGCCACTGCACCAGAACCGACCACCAGATCGCGAATCAGGCGCTGGTGAGTCGGGTAATCACCCAACACCCAACCGCCACCGTGGAAGAACATGAACACCGGCAATTCGCCTTTGACCTTCGCCGGCCGCACCACTTTGAGGTTGATCGTCTGGCCATCGACCTTGATTGCCTTGTCACTGACTTCAACTCCGGACAGATCAACCTTCACCGAGGCCTGAGCGCCGGTCAGCACTGCACGCGCATCCTTCGGGCTCAGTTGCTCCAGCGGTTTGCCACCGCCCGCGGCGAGGGCTTCGAGGAAGGCCTGGGTCTGGTGTTCGACACCCGGGCTGCCGGCGGCGAATGCGTTGCCGATGGACAGGGCGAGGAGGGAGGCGGTCAGGGTCTTTTTGATGTTCATGCTCAATTCCATTTTCGAAAGTTATTGGTGTTGTGTCGGGCTGTTTTCAAACCGTGAACACAGATTAATGAGCTGTCGAAAAGTGAAAAAGCGGCTATAAAGCGTTTGACTGTCTACCAGAGAGTGACAATGAACCCGTTCGAAGACATGCGTATTTTTTGTCAGGTCATGGACTCCGGCAGCTTCACCGCCGCGGCCGATCAGTTGGGCCTGTCCAAGCAGTTCGTCAGCCGCCGTTTGATGCAGCTCGAAGAGCGCCTCGGTGTGCGGCTGTTGAACCGTTCCACCCGACGCCTCGACGTCACGCCACAGGGCCAGAGCTACTACGAATCGGCGCTGCGTCTGCTGGGCGAAGTGGAACAGGTCGAGCAGGGCATCGCCGGGCAGACCGCCGAGCCACGCGGAACCATTCGCGTCAGTGCACCGCTGTCGTTTGCCGTGGCGCATCTGGGCTGTCTGCTGCCGCTGTTCCTGCAGCGCTATCGCGATGTCACCGTGGAGGTGGATTTGAGCGACCGCCCGGTGGACCTGCTCGGCGAAGGCTACGACCTGGCGCTGCGCATCGGTGTGCTGGAAGACTCGACGTTGATTGCGCGGCGCATCGCCGCCATCGAACGGGTGTACTGCGCCAGCCCGGCGTATCTGGCCGAACGTGGCACACCGCTCAATCCCGAAGACCTGCACAGCCACGACTGTCTGCCGTACGGCCACGGTCGTTCGGTGCAGTGGCGCTTCAACGCAGGTCAGGGCAAGCCGCTGCTGGTCAACGTCACCGGACGCATGCGGGTGAACAATGGCGAGTTGCTGCGCGATGCGGCGGTGCAGGGGATGGGGATTACCTATCTGCCGACGTTCATCGTTGGCGCGGCGCTGAAGGACGGGCGACTGCTGTCAGTGCTCGACGACTACCGCCCTGAGCCGCTGACTCTGTCGGCGGTGTACCCACAGCACCGCCAGGCTTCGCGCCCGGTGCAGGCACTGGTGGAATTCCTGCGCGAACGCCTGAATCAGATGTGACCACGCCAAAAGTGTGGGAGCGGGCTTGCTCGCGAAGAGGTCGTGTCAGTCGATATCCATGCTGACGGATACACCGCCTTCGCGAGCAAGCCCGCTCCCACAGGTTTTGTGGCGTGTGCATGAAACCTTGTGGGAGCTTTTTGCAGCGATGAGGCCGGGTCGCAAAAAGCTCTACGAAGCCGCCGCATTACCCCTGTGGGTTGGCTTACAAGTTTGCAACAACCCGAACTGCCGGGCTGTTCTAGACTCGGGGCCGCTCAATCACGAGCATCGCCCGGAGTGCGCCATGGAAGTGCCCAACAATAAAACCGCCATCGACAGCAATCGACAGGCGTGGAACGATTCCGCTCGCCATCACCGTGAATCAGCGGAATGGCAAGCGCTGTTGAACGACGTGTCGAAGGCTGATTTCTCCTGTCTCGACGACACCTTGCGTGGCGTGCTGGAGCAGGTCGGCGTCGACGGCAAAGAGCTGATTCAACTCGGTTGCAACAATGGTCGCGAAAGCCTGTCGCTGTTCGCCCTAGGTGCGCGCAGTGTGGTCGGCGTCGATCAATCGGAGGCATTTCTCGGACAGGCCCGCGAGTTGAACCAGCGCTCGCCACACAACGCCGAATTCATCGAAAGCGATATCCATCACCTGCCAGCGTCATTGCACAGCCGCTTCGACGTGGCGCTGATCACCATCGGCGTGCTGAACTGGATGCCCGACATCGGCGAGTTCTTCCGCCACGTGGCGTTGACCCTCAAACCGGGCGGCAAACTGGTGATCTACGAAACCCATCCGTTTCTGGAAATGGTCGACCCTGAAGGCGAAGATCCGTACCGGCTCGCCAGCTCCTACTTCCGCGCCGAGCCGTTTGTGCAGGAAGAGCCGATTGTCTACGTCGGCAAGGTTGAGCAGCAGGCGGCAAAGTCCTACTGGTTTGTGCACACCCTCGGCGCCATTTTCAGCGGCGCCATCGCGGCCGGCCTGAACATCGCGCACTTCAAGGAATATGCGCATTCGAACCGGGAAGAGGTGTACGACCAGTACCTGAATCAGCCAGCGCAGATGCCGCTGTGCTTTACCCTGGTCGCCAGCAAGGCCTGAATGGTTGATCGCGACAACCAGCCTCTTCGCGAGCAAGCCCGCTCCCACATTGGATCTGCGTCATACATAAATCCATTGTGGGAGCGGGCTTGCTCGCGAAGGCTGCATCATTGACACCACAACCTTTCAAATGTGAATCACGCCTGCGCCGCCGCACTCACTGCCGGCCGTTCCGGTTTGCGCAGCAGTTCCAGGCGGGAGCCGTCGTAGCGGGTTTCGCGGAAGAACCGCCAGTGCCCGAACAGGTCGTAAACATGCGTGATCCGCCCTTGTTCCTGATAGCCCAGGCGTATATGCATCTTCAGGGCCTGAATATTGGCGCCGTCGCAGATATCCACCACTTTTTTGTAGCCTCGGGCAGCCATGACTTGCCACAGTGCGGTCTGTGCATCGACGGTCAGGCTACTGCCGAAATAGTGCCGGGTAATTTCGGCACCGAACTGGAAGTATTCACCGGGCTTGACCGGGAATGTGCAGCGGTAGAAGTGGCGGTCGTAATAGTCGCGAGTGCTGGCCCAGACGAACCCGACGGTGTCATCGTCCTGATCCAGGTACATGTGCCCCGTATGCCCTTCAGTGGCCAACTCGGCCATGGTCTGCACGCGGTCACCGAAGTACTTGCTGAAAGCCTTGGCGTTTTGCGCGGTGATGTCGACTCTGCGCAAACCTTCACAGGGGCGCAGTTTGTTTGGGGCAATCGGCGTGACCAGGTCGCGGTCCATCCACAGCAATTCACGGTGAGCGAAGACGTAACGTTTCCACAGCGCGCCCAAGGTGCGGCGCAGGCCTTTTTGTTTGATGCGCAGAAGCAGACTATCGATGATGCTCATGATGCCCTCCGAGGCGCTAGCCCAGGTGTGGTGGGTGGTGTTGCCGGTTGAATGTCGGAAGTGTTCGCCGCTGGCGAGTTGCCGGCACGCTGGGCGCGCCGTTTTTGCAGGAGCGGTTTGACGTGGTGCCATAGGCGTAGCCCCAGGCCCAGCAGCAAGCCGCTCGGGCGCCACGAGTAGAAACTCCAGCGCCAGTGCTCCAGTTGCCCGGTCATGCGTTCGTGCAGTTGATGGCTGGAGTTTTCCAGGCTGACCCGCGACGCATCGATCCAGCGCCAGTGCTCATCCAGCCCCCAGCGAATCCATTCCTCCAGCAACACCCGGCCGCTACCGAGGTCGGCGTACTGCGGCACAAACGCCAGGTTGTAATCGTAGAGCCGGCCCTGTTCGAGCAGACCGAGGCGATAGCTGATGCAGCGGCCGTCCAGTTCGAGCATCACCACGCGTACCAGGCCTTGGCCGGCGAGCGCGGTGAAGGCGTGTTCGATCCATTGGCGAGTGCGCGGCGTGGCGAAAATCCCCACGCCTTCATCGCCTTTCCAGCTCACCGCTTCGACTTCGCCGAGGGTCTGCAGCAAGGCGCCCATGTTCAGCGCATCCGGAGTGATCCGGCGTATCTGCGCGCCGCAGGCGGCAATCCGTTTGCGCGCCCGACGCAACTTGTAGCGCGGGTCGCCAGAGACTTCCTGATGATCGGCGTCGCTGATCAGATGCACCGGCACCCGGCAGCTCAGGCGTCGTTCAGCCGTGGAACTGCGTGCCATCCATTCGGTGAGCGCACTTTCTTCACCGGCAGGTTCCGACAGTTCGTTGAGTTGCAGCAGCGCATGGGGCAGATGTTCACGGATCAGCAGCAGTGCCTTGTGCATGTCTTCGCTGCCGAGCAACGACAGCAGCGCGAGGCGATCGGCCATTGGATAACCCAAGTGATGCAAAACGCGAAACGGCACGCCAGCGAAGCGTTCGCGGCTGGCCACCAGTGGCAGGCACAGCAGCAATTGGCCGGCTTCCCAGCCGAGCAGAATCTGCAGACGCTGATTTTCGTCCAGTGCCTGCTCTGCTGCGCACAGCCAGCCAAGGCTGTTGAACGGCGTGTGGTCGGCCACACGCAGGCGCAGTGCCTCGTAGGCTGTTGCCGGGAAGTCGGCAGCGCACAGGGACGTGCGCCATTCGAATCGCATCACCATGGGTTCAGGCCGCCGTTGCTGGGACAGATGGACGGGAAGTTTTCCGCAGGGCTTCCAGGCGTGAGCCGCTGTAGCGGGTTTCGCGGTAAAAGCGCCAGCGGCCGAACAGCGTGTAGATATTCATGATCCGCTGTTGTTCGGTATAGCCCATGCGCAGGTGCAGCTTGAGCGCCGGGATGTTGCTTGCGTCACAGACATCGACCACTTTGCGGCAGCCTTGGGCGGCCATAGCTTTCCACAGGCGCACTTGCACATCGACTGACAATTCGCTGCCCCAGTAGGTGCGGGTCATTTCGCCACCGAATTCGAAGAACTCGCCGGGTTTCACCGGGAACCGGCAACCGTAGTAGTGCCGATCGACATAATCGCGCGGTGTGCCCCAGATAAACGCCACCGCATCGCCTTGCTCGTCGATATGCATGTGCCCGGTGTGACCTTCACTGGCCAGCTCGGCCATGACGCCGACACGGTCGCCGAAATGACGGGTGAAGGCGCTGGCGTTGTCTGCAGTAATCTTCATGACGCGCAGCGGCGGGTAGGGTTTGAGGCTGTGCGGCGGCACGGGGCTGACCAGATCGCGCTCCATCCACAACAATTCCTGATGGCTGAAAATGTACATTCTGCGGATCTTCGCCAAGGTCGCTCGCAGGCCTTTACGACGGATATGTCCGCTGAGTTTTCGTAAAATATCCATGGTTTCTTCTCCTGATGAAGATGCCATGCGCAACCTGACGTGCGCAGGGCAGAAGGGCGGTTCATGACGCGCTCCAGTTCAGGGCGAACAGGGTTTGCCCCGGTAATTCGAAACGCACGCGCCCGTTTTCGCAGGCAAACGGTGCGTCGCGGCTGCGATTGTCGGCGTCAAAGAAACGCAGGGCACCGGGGTTTGGCGGGCACCTGGCACCGCTCAGCTCAACGCGTTGCAGACGCGTGCCTTTGTTCACCCCGAGCAAGGCGCGCTGCTCGTCGCCGGCCATCGCCAGGACATCCACCTCAAAAGCGTCGTTATCCAGTTGCAGCACTTGCGGCAGCCAATGCCCGGCGATGAATTGCTGGGCAAGGCCCACGGGTTTGAGCTCGAAGCGACCATCGTCATGGATGCGCACCATGCCCTTGCCGTAGGGCGGTTCGTCGGCGGCCTGAAACCAGTTGAGCATGCTCAGCAGGCCATCCTGAGAGGCGTTGATCACCACCGAGGCCCACCACAGTGCGGCGTAATGGGTTTCCTGATCGTAGGGGCTCAGGGCTGAGCCACTGGACAGATTGGTCTGATCCAGCAGCAACGCTTTGCGTGGCTGACCTTTGGCGTCCAGCCCCACCAGATCGGCGGCGCGGCGCACGCTGTCGCGGTAGACCCTGGTTGCGAGCAGGTCGCGGATCATCCATTCGTGCCAAGCCAATGCGTCGACTTGATCGGCGGACTCGCCGAGCAGTCGCCGGGCCCAGTCAATGCCGCGCTTGTCCGCTGCATTGTCGGTGAACGGCCCGTTGACCAGCCGTGAGCTGGCCGGCATTGCGATGCGCACGCCTGCCTTGGCGTTGGCCGGGTCGCTGCGCACCTGCCGCGCCATGCTGCTGAAGATCGCCCGGTATTGTTCGTAGCTTGAATAGTTGAGGTTGGGCTCGTCGGCGAAACCGATGTAATGCGTGCCTTTGCCGCCCAGGGCGCGGGTGCCGGCGAGCCAGGCGTCGAGGCCGCTGTTGCTCTGTACATCGGCGCGCAGATCGGCCTGACGCCCGGTGCCGGCCAGCAGGGTGATGTCCTGGCGAATGCCGAAGCGATTTTGATAAAGCTCACGGAACGCGTCTTCGAAATGCGGATTCTTCGAGGTGACGTCAACGAAGCTGTAGTAACTGGCTGCCCCCGGCTTCAGTGCATCCAGCAACGCATGACTGGCGGGTGGCGGCACGAGGTACGGCAGCGCAATGCCCAGATCCGGCGTACGGCCGAGAATTTTGTCGTGCAGGGTCAAATGCGTTTGCCCCGGATCTTCGCGCACGGGCTGCAACTGCTGCGGATTTTGCGCAAACAGATTGGCCGTGCCGTCGAGCCAGAAGGCCGCTTTGCCAGTGCCGCGCAGACGCAGGCGCCAGACTTGTTCCTGCTGGCTGACCGGCAGGGCGACCTGATCGAACTGCCAATAGGCACGATAGGGTTTCAGTGCCAGCGTCAGCGTTTGCTGATCGCCGACCCGCTGTGCCTGCAAACCGCTGACGCCACCATGAAACTTGCCGGCCAGCACCGCGCGCTCGCCGGCGGCTACTTTGAAGTACAACTCGTCGCCGTTACGCGCTTCGGCGCTGAAATGCACTTTGGCCGGGGCGAACAGCGCCACGGTTTTTTCGTCATGTTCAATCCGATAACCACGAAAGCTATAGCCGGGAATTTCCAGGCGACTGCTGGCAGCCCCGGGCCGCAAAGTCCAGCTCTGCGAACCGCGGGTTTCGCTGGCTTTGATCAGCCGTTCGCCCTGCAGCTTGCCCTGACCATCGAGCAGATAAATACGCTCTTCATTGGCCTCGGCCTGCCATGCCGGCACCCATCGCACTGTCACGGTGTCCGGGCGATCCGTTTGCAGATACAGACTGCCGTCACGGATATCGCCCCAGTGCATCGGCGCCGCGAAGCCGTTCAGCGTCAGGCCGAGTCCGAACAGCAGGGCCAGGCGTTTCATGCTGCCTTCCGACGTTGCAACATCAACCACATCGGGCTGATGTCGCCGGGCAGGATGATCAAGGTTTGCCAGAACGGCACGTTGCTCAAGCGGCAATAAAGCACCAGCATCGCTACCGTCACCGCCAGATAGGCGATTGATGAAGCCGCCGCTGCACCGACAATGCCGAAGGCCGGAATCAACAGCAGATTCAGCGCCAGGTTGAGCACCGCGCCGATGCCCATCAGCAACGACACCGTGCCGGGGCGATCCTTGCCGATCAGATCCAGGCGCAGAATGCTCGCATAGCACAGGCCCAGCAGGCCGGGCAGCAACGCGAGCAGCGCCGGATACGCCGGTTGATACGCCGCGCCGAACAGCGTGACGATCAACCATTCGCCGATCACTGCCATGGCCAGGCAGGCGCCGAGCATCACCGTGGCGGTCAGGCGCAGCGCCAGCGGCGTGACTTTGTCCATGTCTTTGTCCTGTTGCAGCAGCCGCTTCATCAGCGGTGTGGTGACCGCTTCCGGAACGATCAGCAACAGTTCGGCGGCGGCGCTGGCCATGGCGTAGTGGCCGAGCGCGGTACTGCCCAGCAGGGCGCCGATAAACAAGTAGTCGGAGCGCAGAATGATCTGTTGAAACAGCAGATCCGGATGGCTGCGCGCACTGAAGCGCAGCAGCTCGTTCTGGCTCGCACGATCCCATTGCAGTTGCAGCGGCTGTGCGCGTTTGAGCCACATCCAGCCCACCAGCACCACCAGGCTGATGCCGGCCAGCCAACTGATCAGCGCCGCTTCAAGTGCTGCCTGTTTCCACATCCAGAACAGCGCAAGAAACAGCAGCAGCGGCGCCAGGGATTCGATCAGACGCAGAACATTGAAAGCGACCACGCCGCCCGACGCGTTGTGCAAGGTCAGCAGTCCGCTCTTGAGCACGGTCAGCGGCACCGCCAGCAGCAACAGCCACGCGAGCAGGCCGAGCTGCATCGTGACATCGAGTTCGCTGCCAAATTCTCGCGCCAGCGCGACCACCAGCAAGGTCAGCAGCCCGGCCAGGAAACAACCGAACACCAATACCTGGGCGAGCAGCAAGCCCATCGGCCGCTGATTGGCCGCTTGATACCCGACTGCCGAATTCAGGCCGCCGCTGGTCGCCGCGCTGATCAGATCCGGCAGGGTACTGAGCAGGGCGAACAAGCCGCGTTCACTCGGGCCGAGAATCCGCGCCAGCAACACGTTGCGCAGCAGGCGCAAGGCGATCATCGCCAGTTTGGTGCCCATGCTCAGGGCCAGATGCTTGAGGTAGCTACCGCGACTCATGGCCGTGCCCCGCGAAAGATCCGTAATGACAGCAGTTCAGGGTTGCGTGCGGTACGTTGGCTGACGCCGAAGCGCGGCAGGTTCAACGGGTCGCCGACGCCGCGATAAAGGCCACTGGTCGTGCCAAGGGCAAACGGATAATCGTGATTGGCGACCTGTTCGCGCACCTGCTCATCGTTGTCGCCGTTGGGGTAGCAATACACCGGCAGTGGCCGATTGCAGCCGTTGTGCAAGGCATCGCGGCTGCGGCTGATTTCTTCGCGCAGACGCACTGCATCGAGTTCGGTAAGGATCGCGTGGCTGGCGCCGTGTGGGCCGAAACGCACCAGCCCGGACGCTTCCATGGCGCGCACCTGGTGCCAGTCCAGGGCTTGCGGCAAGGATTCCGGCGGACATTCATCGGTCAGCCGTTCAAGTGCCTGCGGTTCGAGACGCTTCAAGCCTTGCAAGTAATGCAGCAGCGCCAGGCTGCGCCGGTCGACATCGATATCGTCAAGCAGCACCGGCAGTGGATGACCGGTGATCCGCAGGTACTCGATCAGATGCATACGCGCCTTTTCGCCATGGCTGCCCCACAGTGTTTCGCCCACGCTTTCCCACCAGAAGCGTTGCCGGCTGCCAATGAAATCCGTGGAGAGAAAAATGCTCGCCGGCACCTGATGTTTCTGCAACAGCGGATAGGCGTTGACCGCGTTGTCACGCCAGCCGTCATCGAACGTCAGCGCCACGCGAGGGCGTTCGGTGCGCAGGGCGCTGGGCTGCAGCAACTCCATCAGCGGCACGCAATCGAAATGCTTGCGCAGCCAAATCAGCAGGTGTTCGAACGCTTGCGGGCCGACGCACAGTTCATTGCGGTGCGGCAGGCTGGCCGCGCGATCGTTGGCCAGCACCCGGTGGAGCATCAGAATGACCCCGGCCCCGTGCAACTGGTTGCGCCCCACTGGCGAGTTGAGATAGAGCCAGCCGCTGGTGCGTTTTATCAGTTGTTTGATCGCCATGGCTTGAGTCCTCTCAACGATTCTGGTCAGGATTCCACTGTGCGTAACGTTGCCCGCGCAAGAACTGCCACAGGCCGACGCTCATGCCTGCCAGCGTCACCAGCAGAAACGCCGCGAGGCGGAACGGTTTGGGCAAACGGTGTTGCGAATCCAGCAGACCGACGATGGCCAGCCCGTAGCCGATCAGTTGCGCGATCAGGCTCAGGCGATAGAAACCGTGTTCGTTCCACAGCCAGAAATTGCTCAGCAGCAGCGGCAGCAAGAGCACCGGCGCCAGTCGACGGATCAGTTTGTGGCTGATCAAGGCGATCGAATACAGGCCGTGCTTGAATGGATTGAGCAGTTCGCTGCGTTGCGCCAGGCTCTGCAGGCCGCCGACGGTGACCCGCTGGCGGCGCCGCCATTGCTTGTCCGCTGCGTCGACGCCCTGGTCGATCACCTGCGCCTGGGGGACGTAAACGATGCGTTTGTGCGCGACCGGCGCGCAGGTACTGATGAAGAAATCGTCGTTGACCTCGGCCGGCACGTTCTGGAACAGCTCGCGGCGCAAGGCGAGCAGGGCGCCGTCGGCGGAGACCATACAGCCGGTGCGATTCTCGACCCGGCGCAACCAGCCTTCATAATGCCGATAGAGGCTGTCGCCGATGCTCAGGCCGCCACCGGTGACCGGGATCACCATGTGCCCGGCGCAGGCACCGACCTGCGGATCGCTCAACGGCGCGAGCAAATGGCCGAGGGTGTCGCGCGACCATTGGTTGTCGGCGTCGGTGAACACCAGAATGTCGCCGCTGCTCACGGCGACGCCGGCATTCAGTGTGGCGGCCTTGCCCTGCCGCGGCAGGTCGAGGACGGTGATGCGCGGATCAAGCACTTTGTGCGCGCAGGCCACGGTGTCATCGCTCGAACCGTCGCTGGCGAGAATGATCTGCAGCGTCGCCGGCTGATAATCCTGCGCCAGCAGCGTGCGCAGCTTGTGCTCGATGTGGCGCGCCTCGTTGTGCGCGGCGATGACGATGCTGACGTTCAGCGGCGGTGCCGGTGCGTGCCGCCAGGCCGGGAACAGCGGCGCGAGCAAGGTCAGCAGCAGCGGATAGCCGATGTAGGCGTACGCCGGCAGCGCAAGGCACAGGCAAAAAATGAATTCAGCCACGGGCGGGCCTCCTGGCGTTCCAATGACACAGACCGAGAAGCAACGCCGCGCTGGCCAGGTGCAGACGTACCCAGTGCAGGCCCCAGAGTTGCAAGGTCAGGTTGACGTTATGCTGGCGAATGCTTTGCCGCACGCTGAGCAACAGGCTCGGCAGCAGGCCCAGCAACAGCAGCAGCAATGCTTGCTGCGCATGGCCCGCAAGCACTGCAAACACCGCCAGCGCATCGAGCACCCACACCAGCAATGACAGCAACGGAAAACGCAGCAGCCGCAGGCTCATGCCGTGGGCGCGCAGTAATTGCAGGTGGCTGCCCTGGCGCCACAGTTCCTTGCCGATCCATTCGCGCCAGGTCATTTCATAGCCCCAATGCAGGGCTACGCTGGAGTTGACCGACAGCAAGCGCGCGCCGTGTCCGCTCAGACGCAGGGTGTACTCCTTGTCCTCACCGGTGCGCAGGGTTTCGTTGAAACCGCCGACACTGTCGAACCACTGCTTGCGCATCAGCAGGTTGGCACTGGGCAGCCATTGCACGGCGCGAGCGGCGCGGGTCGACGGACGCAAAGAGCGGCGCTGCCACGCGTCGGCGTACCATGGCGCGGCGGCCGGGGTGTGCAGGTCCAGACCGAAGACGTCGCCCTGACCGCTCGCAGCCAGGGCAAACAACGGGGTCAGCCAGTCTTCGGGCATTTCGATATCGGCATCGATGAACGCCAGCCATTCACCGCTGGCAACCGTTGCGCCACGATTGCGCAACGCGCCGATCAGCAGCCCGGGCAGCACCAGAACCTGTGCGCCGAATGCGCGGGCGATCCGTGGGCCGTCATCGGTGGAGCCGTTGTCGACGACAATCAGTTCGCAGTCGATGTCGGCGACGTTAGCGGCTTTGCGCGCGGCCAGGAGGGTGCGGCCGATGTGCCGGGCCTCGTTGTACATCGGAATGACGATGCTGATCCGGCTCATGCCCTGGCCTCCGTCAGCGGTGCCTGCTCGGCTTTCAGGCGCAGCACCCAGGTCAGCGCCAGCATGATCCACAGGTACTTCAGGTTCGGCGCGCTGAGAAACATCAGAAACAGCGTCAGCGAGAGAAAACTCATTCCAAGATGAGTCACCACGTCCGCGTGCTGCCACTCGCGCCGTTGCAGCCACGCGCGTCGTGCGCGGATCAGGTTGTAGAAACCCTGCACGAGCATGCCGACAAACAACAGGCCGGCAGGAATGCCCAGTTCGCTGAAAATCTCCAGATACGTGTTATGCGCCCGGCGATACAGATCGCCGATCTTGCGGTTGGCCGAAAACGCCTTGGCATACCCGGTGGTTGCGTAGTGCAACGGGAAGGTCCCGGGGCCGGAACCGAGCAGCGGATGTTCGCGGATGATCTGGCTGCCGACAACAATGTAGGAGGCGCGACGGCCAAGGGATTCATCCTGCGCCTTGGCCCCGGCGCTCAAGATACTCAGCGACTGGATGCGCGCCAGATAACCGGCAGGCATCGCATAAATCGCCAATGGCAGCACGATGGCGGCACCGAGCATGGCGAATCCGAAATGCCGCGGACGGATGCGATTGAGGTGCTGGCGGTAATGCCAGACCCCGATCGCCAGACTCAAGGCCAGTACCACCAGGCCTGAGCGTGACTCGGTTTTGGTCATGCCGCCGAGCAGCAGAAGGCAGCAGCCAGCCCAGAACAAACGGTGCAGCAGGTTCGGGCTGCGAATCACCAGCAGCAGGCCCAGCGGCACGGCGAAGGCGATCAGCAGAGCAAAGGCATTCGGGTCTTCGAGCAGGCCGGCGGCGCGGCCCTTGTCCTGGAACCGGCTGGAAAACATCGCCATCGCGCAGGTCGTGCTGACGCTGAGCGTGACCAGTCGGGCGAACAGATCGAGGTTCAGCTCGCGGCCGATCAACAAGGTGATCACGAACAGAATCAGCCCCACGCTCAGTTCCCGCAGATGACTCTGTGACATGCCCAGGTTGTCGGAGGCGAGCAGGCTGAGAAAGTACAGCGCCATGAAACCGATCAGGTAGCGCCACAGATTGCTGCGCAGGCGCTGCGCTGGAATCTGATGCAATGCCAGTTGCAACATCAGAATCAGCGCCAGCGAAACACCGAGCAATTTGCTCCCGGACACCAGGCTGTCCTTGAAGAACCCTTCAAACGGCACCAGCGCGGCAATGCCCAGCAGGCCCCAGGACGGTTTGCGGTACAGCACCGTGAAACCCAGCAGCCCCAGCACCGCCCCCGGCGCCAGATACGGATAAGGACTGACCAGCAAAGCCATGCAGACCAGTGCCAGCAGGCTGACGATCGAGAGCGGGAAAATCATGCGCGTGCCTCCCGTGCCGTGTGGATGTACAGCTGCGACCAGCGTTCAGCCAAAGCCTTGAGGTCGTAGCGTTCCTGTTGTGTGCGTCTGGCGTTGTCGCGCAGTTGCGCGGCCAGCTTCGGTTCGGCCAGCAATGTGTCGAGCTGACGGGCAAGGGTGACGGTATCGGTCGGTGCGGCGAGCAGGCCGTTGTGGCGGTCCTGCAACACATCGGGAATGCCACCGACCGCGAACGCCACCACCGGCACACCGGCCTGCATCGCTTCGAGCAGAATCATCGGCGTACCCTCGGTGCGCGAGCTGATCACCAGCGCATCGAGTTGCTGCCACCAGCCTTGCATCGCCGTCTGATAGCCCGGCAAGCGAATCCGCTGTTGTAAACCGGCAGCGTCGATGCGCGCCTGCAAAGCCTCACGTTCCGGGCCGTCACCGAGCATCACGGCGTCCAGTTGCGGATGCTGGTGACACAACGCAATCAGTGCATCGAGAAACAGATCCGGGCCTTTCTCGCTGCTCAACCGACCGACGTAACCGGCCAGCCAGCGTTGGCGTTCCAGCGCCGGCGGCATTGCGGGTGCCGCTGGCAAACCGTTGGGGATCACCTGCAACTTCTCCGCCTGCACGCTGGCGTCAAGGTGCAGCGAGGCGATGCTTTGTGCCACGCAGACCACCTGTTTCACCGATGCCGTGCGGCACAGTTGCAGGCTCAGCCAGGTGTAAAACTTCTGCTTGCGACTGCGCGGCGTGAAGCCGTGCTGAGTGATCACCAGCGGCAGGCGCAACAGCGTTGCGCCAACCCAGCCGAACAGCAGCCCCTTGAAATTGTGCGTGTTGAGCAACGGTTGATCGCCTCGGCGCTGACGCAAGTGGCGCAGCAGTCCGCCGAGCCCGGCACAGCCGCGAGCATCCACCCCGGCCTGGCGAAAACGCTCGATCAGTTCTGGTGGCGCGTCGAGGAACAGCACCTGATGCTGCCCCGGCGTCGCCAGGCAATGATCCAGCAACATCCGCTCGGCTCCGTAGAAGCCGCCGCTGCTGAGCAAATGAATGATCGGCAGCGCGACGCACGGGGTGGACGCCGCGTTCAATTGCGCACCCAGTGAACCAGGCTCGGCATGGTCCAGTTCTTGTGCGGATTGCCAGGCTGCGAGGTTTCTTCGTTGAGCACCATCAGCACTGGCAGGCCGAGTTCATGGCTGATCTGCGCAGGATGCTTGAAGCGGTGATCGAAGAACTCACGCACATAGACAAAGGCAATGGCCAGCAGCAGACCGGTGAGCAGACCGAACGGAATGATCAGCATCGGTTTCGGAAAAGCCGCCTCTGTCGGTTCATACGGCGGGCTCAAGACCCGGGCATTGGACAGGTCGTTATCCAGCGCGCGTGTCGTGCTGCTTTCGGCAAAGCGTTGCGCATAGGTTGAAAACGCTGCGTGCAACGCGCCGATCTCGGTGTCCATCTGACGCAGCTTGCTTTGGGTCTGCTGCAATTGATGGATGCGATTCTTGAACTCGGCGATGCGTGCGGTTTTCTGCTCGATCACCTGGCTGACCACCGACAGGTCGATCGTGCGTTCCTGGATGCGGTTGTTGACCACTTTGAGGAACTGCTGGCGGGTGCGGGCAATTTGCTCGCGGGCCAGCAACATCGGTTCGCTACCGGGCTGAAAGACCGCGAGGTCATTCATGTAACGGCTGACCTGAGTGGTCAGCGCCTCGCCCATTTGCCGGATCTCGCGATCCTCGAACGCGATGTTGTCGACCGTAGTGGTGAAGGTGAACGGGAAGGTGTAGTCGTTAAGCTTGTTGGTGTTGGCAGCGGCCAGGCTGGATTTCAGGTAATCGAGCCAGCGCTGGCTTTGCAACAGGCGATCGCGATACAGGTTGAGTGCCTGCTCTTCGGTGTTGATCGCGTTGAGGCGAAAGGTGATTTCCTCTTTCGGATCGGACGAGCCGACGCTTTCCAGCAGGCTCAGCCGCGCGCCTTCCAGGCCATCGAGCCGGACCTGATACTGATGCTTCTTGGTCTCGTAGAACGAGTGCGGCAGTTCGATCGACTGCAACGCCTGACGATCGACCAGATAGTTTCGCAGCAGCGTGGACACGAACACCGTGCCCTGGGCGGGATCAGGGAAGCTGTAGACGATCGAGATGACATTGGAACCCGGCAGGGTTTCAATTTTCAGATTGTCGATGGCGTCCTGGGTCAATCCATCCAGTACCGTGTCGCGCACCGGATCGGTTTCCATGCCCAATCCATCACGCAGCGGATTGATCACATATTCGCGCAGCGGCGTGCTGACGTAACGCTTGAACGGTTCGCCGGCCAGCTTGCTGAGCATCCCCGGCGGCGGGTTGTATTGACCCTGATCGCGCAGCTCGCTGATGGTCTGACGAATCAGCGCCGGCGAACGGAGGATATTGCTTTCGGTCTCCATGTCCGCCAGCGATGGCGGAATGAAGGTGGCGTTGTCCTGGGTGAGCGAGGTGGTCGCATCGCCCTGAGACAGTTTTTTCGACTGCACGATCACCTGCGCGGTGATATCGAAGCTCTGTTTGAGCAACAGCGGCAGCAACAACGCGATCACTGCAAAGATCAGGAAGATGCGCTTCACCAGTTGCTTGTTGGCGAAGAAAATCCTGAAGAACTCGTGCAGGTAATTTTCTTTTGGGTTCATGTCGTTCACCTGAGAGTCAGTTGTCACTGCCTTTGTTGTCGACGCGGTAGCCGAAGCTGAAACCCACGCCCTGGAACAGCACCACGTCGGCCAGTTGGCGGGCGAGTTCGCCGGCGCTGGCCAGTTTGGTTTTTGGCACGTAGAGCATGTCGTCCGGTTGCAGGTAGGCGATCTGTGGCGCATCGCCCGACAGGGCTTTCTCCACGTCGTAGTTCATGGCCTGCACCTGATTGCCGTTGCGCCGCATGATCACTACCGAATCGAGCCGCGCCTTGACGTTGGTGCCGCGCGCCAGAGTCAACGCTTCAAGCACCGACACCGGCCGGCGGATCGGGTAGGAGCCCGGTTGCGCGACTTCGCCGAGCACGTAAATCTCATTGCCGGCGGTGGATTTGAGCAGCACATCCACAGTCATCCGCCCCGGCAGTTGCGCGTACTTCTGGTTGAGGAAGGTTTCCAGTTGATTGACGGTCATGCCTTGCAGCGGCACGGCGCCGATTTCCGGGAAACTCGCGTAGCCGTCAGTGCCGACGGTGATCTCGCGGCTCATGCCGGTGGCCGGGTGGTTCAGCGCACTTTTGAGGTTCTGCTCGTTGCTCAGCGGGCTGAGAATCTGCACCGAGAGCTGGTTGCGGTTGGGCTGGAACAGCTGCTTGCGCTGATAGGCACGCTGGATTTCCTGACGGGCCTCGTCGCTGGTCAAACCGGCGATTTTCACCGAGGTGTTGGCGCCCGGCAGTTCGATGGTGCCGTCGGGCAGCACCAGTTGCGTGCCGTTGAGCTGACTGGCGGCGGTGAAGTTCAGGCCGATCTGGTCACCCGACTGCACGCGATAAGCGTCCGAGCCGCTGGTACTGATGTGGAAAATCACATCCAGCACGTCTTTCGGGCGCAGGGTCTGTTCGACCCTCGGCATGTCAGTGGCCTGGGCATTGGCCGGTGTGGCGGTGAGGATATTCACCGGCATGTTGCGGGTTTCGGAATTGCTGGAGCAGCCTGCAAGCGGCAGCATCAGCAGAACAAGTATCTTGGCGTTCATGGCGTCATCCTTTGCGTTCGCTTACAGGTTTTTGTAGAGCCACTTGGGCATGTAGTACTTGCGCCGGTTGAACACGCTGCCGACCACTTTTGCTCCAGCCTGGGTCAGGCGTTGCACGGCAGCCTGGGCGACTTCCCAGCGGGTGTCCTCGGCGCGCACCACGAACACCACACCATCGACCTGAGTGGCGAGCACCAGCGTGTCGGCGGCGGAATACACCGCGTCGCCGTCGATCACCACGAAGCGGTACTGCGTGCCCAGGCGATCGAGCAACGGGCTCAGGCGCTCGGCGGTCAGGTGCTCCAGGGTGCGGATCGGCCGGCCGTTGGGCAGTACGTGGAAGGGCAGGCTCGACACCTGCACCACGCAGTCCTGCAACAGCGGCGGGTTGTCCGGGTTGAACAGCAGGTCGCGCAGGCCGCGCTCCTTGCCCAGGTTCAATTGCTGCGTGAGGTTGCCTGCCGAATGGCTGGCATCGACCACCAGCACCTGGCCGCTGCTCATCTGCGCCAGTTGGCTGGCCAGCGCCAGGGCGCTGGTGGTGGTGCCCGCGCCGGGATTGGCGGCGGTCAGGAACAGGATCCGCAGATCCAGATCCAGCACGGTCGAAATCAGGTTCGATTCGCTGGGGTTGGCAATGCTCAGGCTTTTGCTGGTTGAACCGTCCATTAGCTTGCTCCGTGGCCGCTGAATACTTTGAAGGGGGTTTTCAACAAGATCTTCAGATCAAGCAAAAGGCTTTGCTCGGCGATATAGCTGAGGTCCAACTCAACGCGCTGGTCGAAGTCGATGTTGCTGCGCCCGGAGATCTGCCAGAGGCCGGTCATGCCGGGATAGATGCTCAGGCGCGCGAGGTGATTGTCCTTGTAGCGGTAGGCATTGAACGAGGTCGGCCGCGGGCCGACCAGGCGCATGTCGCCGCTGACCACGTTGAACAGGTTGGGCAGTTCGTCGAGGCTGGTACGCCGCAGGAAACCGCCGATGCCGGTGATGCGTGGATCCTTGTCGATCTTGAAATCGATGGCGTCGACCCCGTGCTTGTTGAGGTGGCGCAGCGATTCCTTGAGTTCTTCGGCGTTGCACACCATGGTGCGGAACTTGTACATGCCGAAGGTGCGGCCGCGATAACCGGTGCGTTTCTGCACGAACATCACCGGTCCCGGGCTGGTGAATTTGATGGCCAGTGCCAGGCCCAGCAGCAGCGGCGAAAACACCAGCAGAATCAGCAATGCACCGATGCAGGCGAGCACGCGATTGGTGCGCGACAGGGTCCATGGCCGGCCACCGTCGCGGCCGGTCAGCCAGCCACGGCCCTGCCTGTGGATGGCGCTATCGAGGCGCATTCGGTGCTCGGGATCCATGCGCTTGTCGCGGCGCATCTGAGTGATCGGTACACCTTGTTCATGTCCAGTCATGGGGTCCTCCGCTGATGTTCAGCCGCGAGCGGCGCGTGGGCGATAGGCAGTGGGGTAGTAGTCGCGAAACCAGGCGATGAAACGCCCCAGTCCTTCATCCAGCTCGATCCGGGGCTGGAACCCGGTGGCCTGGGCCAGATCGTCGGTCTCGGCACAGGTGTTGAGCACATCGCCCGGTTGCAGGGGCAAGAGCTCGACAATGGCTTTCTGGCCGAGGTGTTTTTCCATCAGCGCCAGATAATTGTTCAGCGCCACGGGGTGGTGGCCGCCGATGTTGAACAGGCGCCACGGGGCCATGCTGCTGCCGGCGTCGGGATGTTTACGATCCCACTCCGGCTGGCTGTGCGGCGGATGGTCGGTGAGGCGCGCGATGCTTTCGACGATGTCATCGATGTAGGTGAAATCGCGCTGGTGCTCGCCGTAGTTGAACAGCTTCAGCGGTGTGCCTTCGCTGATCGCCCGGGCGAACTGGATCGGCGACATGTCCGGCCGACCCCATGGCCCGTACACGGTGAAAAAGCGCAGGCCGGTGCTGGGAATGCCGAACAGGTGGCTGTAACTGTGGGCCATCAGCTCGTTGGCTTTCTTGGTCGCGGCGTACAGCGACAGCGGGTGATTGACGCCGTCGTGCACCGAGTACGGGGTGTGCTGGTTGGCGCCATACACCGAGCTCGACGAGGCATAGATCAGGTGCTCGACCGGATGGTGCCGGCAGCTTTCCAGAATATTCAGGAAGCCGCTGAGGTTGCTGTCCAGATAGGCCCGTGGGTTTTCCAGCGAGTAGCGCACCCCGGCCTGCGCCGCGAGGTGGATCACCACTTGCGGTTGTTCGCGGACAAACAGCGCTTCAATCGCCGCGGCATCGGTCAGATCAATCCGTGCAAGCGGGAAATTCCCCGCCTGATCGCGCACCCATTGCACCCGATCATGCTTGAGCTGCGGGTCGTAGTAGCCGTTGAAGTTATCCAGGCCGACCACCGCATGCCCGTCGCGCATCAGCCGCAACACGCAATGGGCACCAATGAAGCCGGCTGCGCCAGTGACCAGAATTTTCATGGGCGCAGTCCTTCCGGAGCGATGTGGCGCAGGCCGATGCCGCTGTAATGCAGACCGGCAGCGGCCACGTGTTCCGGGTTGTAGAGGTTGCGTCCGTCGACAATCACTTTCGAGCGCAGCTTGCTCGCCAGCAGCTCGAAATCCACTACGCGAAAATTCTTCCACTCGGTGCAGATCACCAGCGCATCGGCATCTTCCAGGGTGTCGTCGCGGGTGGCGCACAGGTGCAGGTCGTTGCGGTAACCGTAGAGGCGCCGGCACTCGGACATGGCTTCCGGATCGTAGGCCTGCACGCTGGCGCCTTCGGCCCACAGCGCGTCCATCAGATAGCGGCTGGGGGCTTCGCGCATGTCGTCGGTGTTGGGTTTGAACGCCAGCCCCCAGATCGCGATCGACTTGCCGACCAGACCTTGCGGAAACTGCGCCTTGAGTTTGCTGAAGAGGATGTGCCGCTGCAGGTCGTTGACATCAGTGACGCTGCGCAGCAGTTTCAGCGGCATGCCGTTGTGTTCGGCGGTGTGCAGCAGCGCGCGCAGATCCTTGGGGAAGCACGAGCCGCCGAAGCCGCAGCCGGGATAAATGAAGTGGTAGCCGATGCGCGGATCGGAGCCGATGCCTTTGCGCACCGCTTCGATGTCGGCGTCGAGCAGTTCAGTGAGGTTGGCCAACTCGTTCATGAAACTGATGCGCGTGGCGAGCATCGCGTTGGCCGCGTATTTGGTCAGCTCGGCGCTGCGGTTGTCCATGAACATCAGTTTTTCGCGGTTGCGGCAGAACGGCGCGTACAACTCGCTCATCTGCTCGCGGGCTGTCTCATCGCGGGTGCCGACGATGATCCGGTCCGGACGCATGCAATCGGCGAGGGCGCTGCCTTCCTTGAGGAACTCGGGGTTGGACACCACTCGCACCTTGAGGCCACTTTTGCCACGACGGAGCAATTCTTCGTTGGCCTTGGCGGCCACTTGGTCCGCCGTACCGACCGGCACCGTGGACTTGATGATCAGGGTGCGATCAGCCTCCATGTGGGAGGCGATCTCCCGGGCGACGTTGAGCACGTGGGTCAGGTCGGCGGAACCGTCCTCATCGGCCGGGGTGCCCACGGCGATGAAGATCAGCTCGGCATGTTCCACGGCGTCGCTGGCCTGGGTGCTGAACAGCAAGCGCCCGGCCTTGATGTTTTCTTCCAGTGCGGCGGATAACCCCGGCTCGCTAATAGGCGGCACGGCTTGTTGCAGTTGTCTGATCTTGTTTGGGTCAATATCGACACATAAAACCCGATGCCCTACATCTGCAAGTGCGGCGGCTTGAATTAATCCGACATAGCCGGTGCCAAATACGCTCACGTCCATCTGCGCACCCTCGATAGAGCGAAAAGAAGAAGTTCGGAAGAAGACTGTAAAAGGGGTATAGCGCAGGGTTTGAAAAGCGTGTCAGCAAAATGACATGTTGCACCTGTATAACACTTGAGCGTTTTTTGGCGATTGGCCATCAAGTCATTGCTGCGATTGAATTTGTTGTTTAGTTGCAGATTTGTTCAGATTTAAAATAAGCGATAAACGGTTGTAAGCCGCTAATCTAAAGGCTTGTAGCGTCTGCTGTGTGTCAGATTTGAGTCACCGGTTTTTTGACGCTTTCTGAAGAAAACAGTCAATTCTTGCGCTTTGAGGGCTGGGTGCTAGTGTCAGGTTCTGACCGACAAACCTTTGACTCCCTGCCATTTGAACGATCGGTATCGCCATGTTCAGATATGCCAAAGAAGTATTTTTAATTGTTTATCTGCTGCTTTATTCCGAATATTACATTGATCGGTTAAATGCTATCGGCGTCGGTTTTGCTGTACTTCTTTTTGGCGCGATGTTTTTGGCGCTTACTTTGGCATTATATCTGACGGCTTATATAACTCAGGCTCTCATTCGCCACTTGTTCGCAATAACACTGTTTGTCTCGGCGGTGTTTTTCGATGTCTATACCCGGGTCACCGCGGATTACCTGAGCTACAGCAATTTTGTCTCGCTGGTGTACTCCGGTGGTTTCATCCAGGAAGCCGCCTACCAGTATCGCGACGCGATCATTCATGGCGCGCTCAGCGGGCTGTTGTTGCTGTTCGGCATCGGCCTGAAACCGCGTCATGCACTGGCGGTGCCCAACGCGCTGCGCGTGGCGGCGCCGGTGTGTGGCGTGCTGCTGTTGAGCGCAGTGTTGTTCCTGCGGGCGGGCGAGGGCGCACGCGGTTTGCCGATCATGTACACGCCGCTGGCCTATCTGAACCTGTTCGCCTATGAAGCGCTGCACAATACGGTCGGCCCGCGAGAGCCGGTGACGCTGGTGCGCAACGCAGTGACGGTCAATCACGACATCGTGCTGATCATCGACGAGAGCATCTCCGGCAATTACCTGGACATCAATGCGCCGTTCGGCGTGCACAGCAACCTCAAGCAGGCGCATCCGGGCGTCGACATTTTCAACTACGGCTACGCCGCGTCCATCGCCAATTGCAGCGCCGACACCAACGTCACCCTGCGCTACGGCGGCACCCGTGCCGACTACATACGGATCAACAGCACGCTGCCGTCGATCTGGCAGTACGCGAAAAAGGCCGGGTTGCGCACGGTGTACATCGACGCTCAGCGCACTGCCGGCAATCTGCAGAACCTGATGACCGACACCGAGAAAAAAGACATCGACGAATTCGTCCAGTTTGACCAGACCAGCGTGCGTGACCGCGACATGGCTGCCGCCGCGAAGCTGATCGAGTTGCTCAACGACGATCAGCCGGAGCTGGTGGTGATCAACAAGGTCGGCGCGCATTTCCCGGTGCACGACAAATACCCCGACGCTTTCATGGCCTATCGGCCGACCTTGCCGCGCGGGCAATTCACTGAAGTGGCCGACACCGGCAAACGCGACGGTTTCAACGGCCAGTCAGATGACTGGGTGCTGTACCGCAACGCCTACAAGAACACGGTGCTATGGAACGTCGGCGAGTTCTTCGCCCGGGTATTCGCCCAGGCCAGGTTGAACAATGCGCTGCTGATCTACACCTCCGATCACGGCCAGGACCTGCATGAACGCGGCAACCCCGGGCTCAATACCCATTGCGGCGGTAATCCGGTGGAGGAAGAAGGGCTGGTGCCGCTGGTGGTGATTCAGGGCGATCAGGTGCACGGCCCGGACTGGGCGCAATCGTTATCGGCGAACAAGGATCGCTCCAGCCACTACAACATTTTTCCGACGCTGCTGCAGTTGATGGGTTATGACCTGGCGGGAGTCGAGGCGCTGTACGGCAAACCATTGACGCTGCCGACGGCGGACGACTTCACCTTCAACTACCGCTTCAATGCGCGGTTGGGGGCCAAGCCTGAATGGAAGCATATTGATCTGAATACCATCGTCACGCCAGGGGCGGCGGCGACCAGTGTGGCAACCGGGCAGTGAGATTTGCGCGGGGTTCACTGGCCTCATCGCTGGCAACCGACAGCCACCGACCTCGATAAACCCCCGGCGCGCAGCCCAGCCAGCGTAGACACGCACGGTTGAAACTCTGCACATCGCTGTAGCCCAACCGATCGGAAATGTGCACCAGCTCCAACTCGCCCGCCCGCAACAAATCCTCGGCCCGATAACGCCGGTATTCATCGAGCAATTCAGAAAAACGCCAGCCCAGTGCCTTCAAGCGCCGCGCAGCCGTGCGCTCCAGCAGATGCCGGTCTGCGCAGAACTGCTTCCAGTCTGCCGTCGCCAGATCCTCGATCAGGTAGTCGCTGAGCTGTTCGAGCAAGGTCGCTTCGCTGTTGTGGCGGGTCTGCTCAAGCAGCTCCACCAGGGTCTGTTCCAGTGCCTGGCTGCCCGGCGTCAGTGGCGCGATGAACAACTGCGGATCGAGGTGGATCGCCAGGTATTGCCGCGAGCCTTGCACCGGAGCACGAAAGGCGCGCGCGTGTTCTTCGCTGCCCGGCGCAGTCAGCTGCACACCCAGCACCGGATCGCGCCCCAGACCGCTGGCGAGCAATTTGCGCCGCAACATGCTGCACAGGCTGATCAGGATGTAATCAGCGGTGGCGGGAGCGGCACGCAGGCTGCCGGACTCGATCAGGCGCAATTGGACCTCACCGTTTTCGCGCACGATCTGCGCCTGAAAGTGCCCGTTGAAAAACGGAAAGAAACGCACGAAGTAAGCGCAGGCACTCTCCAGCGACACCGCGATGTCGAACAGATAAGTCAGGCCGTTGGTCGCCGTTGAAACGAATCGGCGTCCAGCGGCGAGGCCAAAAAGTGGATCGTTCGTCTGCGCTTGGGCGAAGGCCCAGAAGCGTCGCGAGAGCATCAGTGGAATGCGCATGAACGGTGTGCGCAAGTCGAACAGGCTGCGATGAAACTGCGCTTCGATCGCTTCTCGGGCAACGCCGCGCGCGAGCAATTCCTCGATCGCCGGCAGCAAGGTCGGGGCGTAAAAGGCGTTGGCGGGCGGCTGATTGATTTTTGTCATGTAGGGCTCACCGCTTGTTCCGGGACACTGGTTAGGCTGCCCGACGTTAAGCGATTTGCCGGAGCAAGACCATGCTTGATTTACGCCAGCTCGACCTCAACCTGCTGCTTGCCTTTGATGCGATCTATCAGCAGCGCAGTGTCACCCGCGCCGCCGAAGTCATGTGTCTGTCGCAGCCGGCCATGAGCAATGCGCTGCGGCGTCTGCGCGAATTGTGCGGGGATCCGTTGTTCATCAAGAGTCGTCTGGGGGTGACACCGACACTGGTGGCGCACCGGTTGGCGGATTACGTGCGTAACGCGCTGGAATCATTGCGTGACGGCTTGCGGATGATTCCGGCGGCGCGGCAGAACAACCCGTTGCTGCGCATCAGTTGCCTGGATTGTCTGCAGCCGGTATTGCTCGATGCCTTGCTGCAAGTGCCGCATGCCGACTGGCAGGTACGCTACTTTCAGCCACGCCGGCGCGATGCCTTGCAGGAACTGGCCAGCGGCAAGCTCGACATCCTCATCGACATCGATCAACCGCTGGCCGGGCTCAGTGGCTTGCACAAGCGCAGCCTTGCGGCGGATCACTATGTGTTCGCCTATGGCTCGGCATTGAAAGAGCCGCCGCGTACCTTGCAGGCGTATTTGCAGCAACCGCAGATTCAGGTGTCCAGCCGCCGCGACGGCCTGAGCCCGGTGGATCTGCAGCTGGGCCTCAAGGGGATGCGTCGCACGATTAGCCTGGCCACGCAAAGTACTCTGGCGGCGAAGTTGATTGCCGATCGTCAGCCCTTCGGCCTGAGTCTGCCGAGTCGCGTCGCCAGTGTGCTGGGCTTGCACCAGGCTCCGTTGCCGCTGGAGGATCCGGTGGAACTGAAACTGGCGCTGTACATCGAGGCGCGCTATCGCTTCGAACGCAGTCGCGAAGAAGCCATGCACTGCCTGCTGTGCGCCTTGGGCGATCCACAGACCCC
The DNA here is from genome assembly GCF_058798255.1 of Pseudomonas sp. GW823-FHT01D03. NCBI lineage: Bacteria > Pseudomonadati > Pseudomonadota > Gammaproteobacteria > Pseudomonadales > Pseudomonadaceae > Pseudomonas > Pseudomonas sp. GW823-FHT01D03. Next base: position 3,883,256 of record NZ_JBXAKK010000001.1, on the reverse strand, counting down.
GGCCATTTCCCCGACACTTTGGGAGCGAGCCTGCTCGCGATAGCGGTGTGTCAGCCTAGGGACGGGTTGTGCGTACCGGCCTCTTCGCGAGCAAGCCCGCTCCCACACTTGACCGCGTTCGATCAGCACGGAGCAATCGACCCCACCCCTTCAAGTCTGAACATACAAGCGAGCCTGCTCGCGAAAGCGTGAGGTCAGGTTGCGGATTTTGAAGTTGCGAAACCTTCCGGGTTATTGGTTGGCCGCCAGCAGGCGCTGATCGACGTTCAGGATTGCTTCGACCATCGCCCGCGCGGCCGGGGTCATGGAATAGCCGACGCGGGTGACAATGCCGTAACTCAGATGCAGGGCCGGATCGTCGCGGGGCACGTCGATGAATTCGAGCAGGTGAATCAAGCCCTGATCAACCTGTTCACGCAGGGCTTCCAGGGTGGCCAGGCCCACGGCGTCCGAGCGCAGCACCACGCGCTGGATCGCGTCGAATTGGGCGCACTCGACGCTGGGATTGAAATCCGGCTCGCCGAGTACGTCGGCAAGAATCTTGCGGATCATCGGCGGGATCCGCGTACCCACCACCGGATAGTCGAGCAACGCCCGCAGTTTGAGGTTCTTCTGCCCGGCGAGCGGGTGTCCGGCGCGGCAGAAAAAACGCCCGGACCGGGTGCGCAGCAATTGCACCTGATACTGCGGGTCGCCGATGAAGTAGCGTGCGTCCGCCACAAGGAATTCGATCTGCTGTTCGCGCAGCCACAGTGACAGTTGCTGCCAGTCGCCCTGATGAAAACGCGTGCGAATCGCCGGGTGCGCCTGGATGAATTCGGCCAATGCCTCAGGGACCAGCACTTGCGCCGGGTAGGGGCCACAGCCGAATTGCAGTTCGCCGCCGGTCAGGCCGTTGTATTGCGTCAACTCGTTGTGCAACGCCTGACTGCCAGCCAGCAGGCGCCGCGCGTGTTGCAGCACCAATTCACCCTGGCCGGTCAGACGGAACTCGCGGCTGCTGCGCTCGACCAACGCGCAGCCGAGATCGCGCTCCAGGGTCTGGATGCTGCGACTGAACGCCGGTTGGCTGAGGTTGATTGCCTCGGCGGCGCGGCCAAAGTTGCGGTAATCGGCGAGGGCCACGAGGTGGCGAAGCTGGCGCAAATCCATCATGCGTCTCCTGCATTCTGCGGATACTTTTAATGCATTGGATCGATACCACGTTGGCTGGCATAAGTACACGCCTGTCCTTCGCAAAGCTTGTCGTCATGCCTCAACCCCTGTTCGCTTCCAGCGCTTTCACCCGCACCATTCTTGGCCATGCCGAGCAGTCCGGCCTGTGCCCGCAGACCTTGCTGGTTCGGGCCGGGATCTGCCCGACAGCGCTTGACGATCAGGGTCGGCAGATTCCTGCGCAGGCAGTCGAGCAACTGTGGCGCGAATGTGAGCAGGCGGGTGCTGCGTCGACTTTTGGCTGCGAACTGGTCAACGGTTTGGCGACAACGTGCCTGCAAGGGCTGAATATTCTGCTCGACTCGGCAGCGACCCTGCGCGCCAGCCTCGATTGCTTCGTGACGTTCGTGCCCAAGGTCACCAATTACGTGGCCGCCGAGTTGCAGGAGAGCGGCGCGTTCGCCCATTTGCAGCTGCGCCCGGTGCAAGGTCAGGCGCATCACTTTGGCCTGGATGCGGCGACGCTCACCTTGGTGCGCAACATCGCCCGGCGGCTCGGCAAGCCGCCCGGGCAAGTGTTTGCCAGCGTCGGTCTATGCCCCCCGCAAGCTGCCGGCGCCTGGCTGTGTGACGCCGGAATCGACGTCGCGCAGAGTGAATATCCACGGCTGACGCTGCATCGCTCGTTACTCGACGAAACGCTGCTCGGCGCCAATCCGTTTCTGCACCAGAGCATGCTCCGGCATTGGCAGGCCGACCTTTGTGCGCCCAGTCGCAATGACAGCCTGGAACTGGCGCGGCACTGGCTCACTGCCGGTGATCAGCCGATCGAACGTATCGCCGAGCGCCTCGGTTACCGCCAGCCGAGCAACTTCATCCGCGCATTCCGCAAACAGTTCGGCATTACGCCCAAGCAGTTTCGCCTCAACCCGACATAAGCGCGCCGATGATTGTTTTTTGTCGGCCATCGCTTGCGTGTAGCGGGTGAGGGTTGGGCACCGTGTCAGTGCTGAGCAAACCTGACCGGAGCCCAATAATGACAAGAATATGCTCGGTCACGCCCCAAGTCCGTCCGCGACTTTTCCGGCGTGGCCACAGCCGTACGCAACCCCTGACTCTGGCGATCCTCGCCGCACTGTCGAGTCCCGCCTACGCCACCAGTTTCGAACTCGACGAAGACTGGAGCCTGTCGACCAAAACCACCCTGACCCTGGGCAGCAGCTGGTCGACGCAAAACCCTGACAAAAGCCTGATGACCCGCGCCAACGCCTTGCAGGCCCAGGGCGTACGCGCCAATGGCACGAGCGTCAGCGCCGACGATAATCGGCTGAATTTCGAGAGGGGGGATCCGATCTCGCAGAACTTCAAAGGCCTGACCGACTTCAGCCTCGACGGTCAGGGGCAGGGCGCGTTCATCCGCTTCAAATACTGGTATGACGCGGCGTACGAGGATGGCAACGGCCGCTTCAAGAAATTCGATGATTCGGGCTGGGATGACCTGTCGAAATTCAAAGGCTTCAAGGCTCTCGACGCGTACGTCTGGAAGGACTTCCAGATCGACGATCATCCGCTCAATGTCAAGGTGGGCAATCAGGTGTTGTCGTGGGGCGAATCGTTGCTGATCCAGAACGGCATCAACGTGATCAACCCGCTGGATATTTCCGCTTTCAACCGGCCCGGCGTGGAAATCAAGGAAGGCCAGTTGCCGGTGGAGATGGTCTCGTTCAGCTTCGGCATTTCCGACAGCCTCAACCTCGAAGGTTTTTACCAGTACAACTGGCGTCCCAGCGTGCTGGATGGTTGCGGGACATTTTTCGCTTCCAGCGATGCGATCCAGAAGGGCTGCGGGCCGCTCTATCTGAGCCAGGTGCAGACCGATCAACAGATGCAGGCCGCGGGGCTGTACGCCTATTCGCGCGGCAACGAGTCGCCGTCGGACAACGGCCAGTTCGGCTTCGCCCTGCGCAACATCATTGCGGCGCTGAACGATGCCGAGGCGGCGTTCTACTACATCAACTATCACTCGCGGCTGCCGTACTTCAGCCTCGATGCACGCAACTCGGCGCTGCCCGGAACCTTTCCCGGGGGCATTCAGGCACCGAGCTACGCCGCGGCGTTTCCGGAAAACATTCACCTGTATGGCATCAGCCTCAACGGCGTGGAACCGGTCAGCGGCATCTCGCTCGCCGGTGAACTGAGCTATCGGCCGAACATGCCGTTGGCGATCAACGCACCGGACATCAACGTCGCAGTGATCTCCGGCGCGGGCGGCAGTTCCTGGCTCGACCTGCCGCCGGGTTTCAACACCAATGGTGGCAGTCGCTATGACGGCTGGGTGCGCAAAGGCGTGTGGCAGATGACCGGCTCCGCGACCCAGGCCTTCGACAACATCCTCGGCGCCACACGCTTGAGTCTGTTCGGTGAGGCGGGGGTCGTGCACATCGATGACCTCGGCGACGAGCGTCTGGGGCGCAACTCGGCATTCGGGCGCAGCGCACCGCGCAACGGCACGGCGTGCAACACGGTCGCTTCCGGCGTCACCAATCAGTACTGCACCGACAAGGGCTTTGCCACGGAATGGTCGTGGGGTTATCGCCTGCGCGCCAGCCTTGAATACAGCGACGTGTTGCCGGGGATCAACCTGATTCCGGCGATCAATTGGCGGCACGACGTTTCGGGCTATTCCTACGACCCGCAAGGGCCGTTTCAGGAAGGCCAGCAGGCCCTCGGCCTGAGCCTGACCGGCGTCTACATGAACGATTACAGCGTGGAGCTGGCTTACAACGCGTTCTTCGGTTCCAACGATTACAGCACCCTCGACGACCGCGACTTCGCATCCGTCAGCTTCAAGGCAGACTTCTAAGGAGAATCATCATGCGTATGCAAATGTGTGTGCTCGCACTGGCGTGCAGTGTCGGTCTGGCGCAGGCCAAAGGTAACGATCCGGCGCCGCTGGGCAAGACGCTGACGCCGATGGGGTCGGAGATGGCGGCCAACGCTGACGGTTCCATTCCGGCCTGGACCGGCGGCCTGGCGAGCAATGCCGGCACGGTCGATAGCAAGGGCAGTTACAGCGATCCGTATGCGGCGGAAAAACCGCTGTTCACCATCACCGCGCAGAACGTCGCGCAGTACCAGAAGTTTCTCAGCCCCGGGCAGATCGCCTTGTTCAAGCGCTATCCCGACAGCTACAAGATGAACATCTACCCCACACACCGCAGCGCCAACCTGCCCAAGGATGTCCTGGAGCAGAGCCGCACCAACGTCGCGAAAACCAGCCTGGCCGACGGTGGCAACGGTTTGCATGACTATGCGCGGGGCATTCCGTTTCCATTGCCGACCGAAGGGCTGGAGGTGATGTGGAACCACATGACCCGCTATCGCGGCGGCAGTTACGAGCGCATCAGCAGCGCGGCGCTGGTGCGCGAAAACGGTGCCACCAGTTACGTGCGCAATCAGTCGCTGATCAACTTTGCCGAGACCGTTTCCGGGCTTGAGCCCAATGCCAACACGCTGTTTCTGTTCAAGAGCCGGGTACTGGAACCGGCGCGGTTGTCCGGCGAAGCGGTGCTGGTGCACGAGCCGATCGACCAGGTCGCCGAGCCGCGTTCGGCCTGGCAATACTTGCCGGGCCAACGCCGGGTACGGCGTGCGCCGATGCTCGCCTATGACAACAGCGCGCGATACAGCAACGGCCTGATTACCGCCGACAACATTGATGGCTACAACGGCGCGCCGGATCGTTTCGACTGGAAACTGATCGGCAAGCAGGAGCTGTTCATTCCCTACAACAGCTACAAAATCGGCAGCCATTCGCTCAAGTACGACGAGGTGATCAAGCCCAACCACATCAACCAGGGTCTGGCGCGCTACGAGAAGCATCGGGTGTGGGTGGTGGAAGCCACGCTCAAACCCAATGCCCGGCACATCTACGCCAAACGGCGGTTTTATGTGGACGAGGACAGTTGGCAGATCGCCCAGTCCGACCAGTACGACAGCCGCGGCGAACTGTGGCGCAGCGGTGAGCTGCACGCGATTGCCCAATACGACCATGGCTTTACCTACAACGTGCTCGAGACCTCCTACGACCTGATCGCGGGGCGTTATTACGCCGGCGGTCTGGCCAACGAAGAGACCGAGCCGATGCGGGTCGGGTTTGCCGCGAAGACCGACGATTACACCCCGTCGGATCTGCGGCGCTGGGCCAAGTAATTTTTCAACAGCCATGCAAAACCCGATGTGGGAGCGGGCTTGCTCGCGAAGGCGTCGCCACGTTCAGCGGTATTCATCGCCTGAAACAGCGCTTTCGCGAGCAAGCCCGCTCCCACAGGGGATTTATTGCTTCAGGAGAATCTTTATGCGCCACTGGATTTCCGCGCTTGCCCTCGGCACCAGCCTGGGCACCGTGCACGCCGCCGACCTTGATGCAAACCAGGCCAAAGCCCTGGCACAAGAGGCGTATGTGTTCGCTTATGCCACCGTCGAACACGACAAGGTGCTGACCGCGATCAATGCCAAACTGCCGTTCAACCGGCTCTACAGCGAACCGCGTCTGCTCGGCCCGCAAGACAACAAAGTGGTGTCGCCGAACAACGACACGTTCTATTCCCGCGCCTTGCTCGACCTGCGCGCCGAGCCGATGGTGCTTGAGGTGCCAGCGGTTGAAGAGCGCTACTACAGCTTTCAACTGGTCGACTTGCGCACCGACAACCTTGACTACATTGGCACGCGCGCCACCGGCAATCAGGCCGGGCGCTACCTGATTGCCGGGCCGGACTGGAAAGGCGCAGTCCCGGCCGGCTTCAACGGCGTGATCCGTTCGCCCAGCCGCCTGGTGTTTTTGCTCGGCCGCACTGAAGTCAAAGGTGAGAGCGATCAGAAACAAGCGGCAAAAGTCCTCACGGGTTACGCCTTGCAACCTCTGTCGCGAGTGCTGGACAGCACCGCGCCGGCGCCACTGCCGCCGCTGCAGTTGCCGGCGTATCACGACACCAAACAGGGCGCGGCGCAGACGCTGTTCGAAACGTTCAACGCCTTGGCGCCGTTGCATGAATGGACGACCCGCGAGCAGGCCAGACTGGCGCGTTTCGCCGCCATTGGTGTGATCCCCGGAGCGCCGTTTACCCCGGCGGACACACTGCGTGACACGGTGGCGGCCGGTGCTGAGGCGGGGCGTGAGCAAGTGCGTGTGGCGTCCAGTCAGTTGGCTCGCGAGCAGCAAGGCTGGTTGCCGTCGCCAACCAATGTCGGCAAGTTCGGCGATGATGACCTGACGCGCGCTGCCGTGGCCTGGCGCTACATCTATGCCAATGATGCAGCCGAAGCGGTTTACCCGATGGCCCTGCGCGATGCCGAAGGTCAGTTGCTCGACGGACGCCAGGCTTATCGCCTGCACTTCCCGGCCGGGCAGTTGCCGCCGGTGAATGCGTTCTGGTCGCTGACCCTGTACGACGGCAAGACCCAGTTGCTCGCGGCCAATCCGATCCAGCGTTACGCCTTGGGTGATCGCAGCGCAAATCTGCAATACGACGCCGATGGCGGTTTGACCCTGCTGCTGCAACCGAATGCTCCGGCGCAGGCGCAACAAGGCAATTGGCTGCCGACTCCGCAGGGTCCGTTCAATCTGCTGTTGCGGCTGTACCTGCCCAAACAACCGGCGCTGGATGGCCGTTATCAGTTGCCGAGCATTGCGAGGGTCGAGCCATGAGCTTTGTTTACAGCCGCCGCACGGTACTCGGTGGCATGGGGCTGCTGGGCGCCAGTCTGATGGTTCCGCGCTGCTTGCTGGCCAGCGAGCCCTCTGAGTTGCAAGCGATTGCGCAGCAGGCATGGATTTACGCCTACCCGATGCTCATGCACTACCAGACCCTGGAAAAACAGCTGTTCAATCCGAGTGCGCCGGAATACGTCGGCGGCTTCAATCGCTTTCGTCATTACAGCCAGCTCTACACTCCGGCCAATCGCGAAATCGTCACACCGAACAACGACACGCCGTACTCCTGGGCCTGGCTCGATCTGCGCAGCGAACCGCAGGTATTGAGCGTTCCGGCGGTAGCCCGGGACCGCTACTACGTGCATCAACTGGTCGATCAGTACACCCACAATTTTGGCTACGTCGGTGTGCTCAGTACCGGTCGCGCAGCGGGCGATTATCTGATCGCCGGGCCGCACTGGCAGGGCGTGGTGCCGGACGGAATCAAAGCGGTGCTGCGCAGCGAAACCGAGATCGTCATGATCCTCGGCCGCACGGGTCTGAAGAACGCTGATGACATGCCCGCCGTGCGTGCGTTGCAGGCGCAGTACCGCTTGCGTGGTTTGCATGAATACACCGGCAGCGCTGCACCTGTCGCGGCGCCGGCGATTGCCTGGCCGGCGTGGGATAGCAAGACCGGGCTGGGGCCAGCGTTCATCAGCGTGCTCAACCAGATCCTGACGCTGTGTCCGACGCCGTCTGCGGAGCAAGGGTTGCGCGAGCGTTTTGCGCGAATCGGCATCGTCCCGGGACAGGCGTTCGATTTCGCCGCGCTGCCTGCCGAGGCGCAGCAGGCGCTGCTCGCCGGTATCCGGCAGGCGCAAGCTCAACTGCAGGAGGCGGTGGGCAAGACCCGCACCACGCTCGGGTTGTTCGGCAACCGTGAAGCGATGCACGGCAATTACCTCAATCGGGCGGTGGCCGCCAGCATCGGGATCTACGGCAACAGCGTCGAGGAGGCGTTCTACACCGGCGCCCGTCTGGATAATCAGGGACAACCGTTGCAGGGCGGACGGCGTTATCGTCTGCGCTTCGCCCCGGGACAGTTGCCGCCAGCCAGTGAGTTCTGGTCGCTGACGTTGTATGACTTGCCCGATCGGCAACTGGTGGCGAACGCGATTGATCGTTATTGCCTGAGCAGTCGCGATGTATTGCAGGCGGATAACGATGGCGGCCTGACGTTAATGATGCAGAGTGGGGCGCCTGAACAGAGCGTGTCGAGCAATTGGTTGCCGACGCCACAGAGCGGGGCGTTTACGCTGATCTTGCGGTTGTATGGGCCGACGCGGGATGTGATTGAACAGCGCTGGCGGATGCCGGTGGTTGAAGTGGTTTCTGTGTAGTCTGGACCGACGCCTTCGCGAGCAAGCTTGCTCCCACAGGGTGCCGCGCAACTCTGTGGGAGCGAGCTTGCTCGCGAAGGGCGTGACGCGGTTTAAGGGGTGACGATGTTGAACTGTGGCCCGAACGTATCGAGGCTGCCCATCAACTCGGCGAACTTCTTGCCGTTACCCTGCAACTTGATCAGGCCTTTCTGCATTGCGGTCGGGAAATCCAGTTGCTTGAGGCTGATCTTCTCCAGCGTGTCTTTGCTCAGACTGATGCCCGCATCTGCCGCCGGATTGAGACCGGCGCGGTGCGTCAGGACACCATTGCGCAACGTCAGATTGAAGTCCTTCTTCTGATCCTCGAATGTCCAGTTCAGCGTCAGGTCATGGCCGACGGCCTTGTCGCTGTCCAGGCGAACTGCCAGATAATCGAAGAACATCTCCGGGCTCATCGCGCGGACCATGTCCACCGACACCGAAGTCCCGGCGTGTGCCGGCACGCCGTTGCGCAATTCCATGGCCCCGGTCAGGTACATGTTGCGCCAGGTGGCGTTCTCGCTCTGGTAACCCAACTGCTCCAGGGACTCGGCCTGAGCCTTTCGCGCGTCGGCGTTGTCCGGTTCGGCGAACAGCAACTGATTGCCCAATTGTGCGGCCCAGCGATAGTCGCCGGCGGCCATCGCCGTGCGCATTTTGTCCAGCACTGCCGCGCCGCCACCCATGGCCTCGACGGTACGTTTGGCGGTGTCCGCCGGTGGCAGCGGATTGAGGTTGGCCGGGTTGCCGTCATAGAACCCCATGTAGCGCTGATACACCGCGCGGGTGTTGAAGCTCAGCGAGCCGTAGTAACCGCGGGTGTACCACTTCTGATCCAGCGAACCCGGCAGTTGCTTGATGGCGTCGGCAATTTCCAGCGGGGTCAGGCCCTGATTCAGCAGATGCAGGGTCCGGTCGTTGAGAAATGCATACATATCGCGCTGATCGGCGAGGAATGTGCGGATCCGTTCGCCACCCCAGGTCGGCCAATTGTGCTGGGCGAACAGCACATCTGTCTTGTCGCCATAGCGCGCCAGGCTGTCGTCCAGGTATTGCGACCAGGCTTTGGCATCGCGCACCTGCGCGCCACGTGGCGTAAGGATGTTGTGCATCATTTGCGTGGCGTTTTCGGCCATGCACAAGGCTTTCAGCTCGGGCAGATACAGGTTCATTTCCGCCGGGGCTTCGGTGCCGGGCGTCAGCTGAAATTCGACTTGCACGCCGGCGATGGTACGGGTTTCCAGTTCCTTGGCGATCAGATCGGTGGGCGCGATCAAGGTAATCGTACCGCCAGAAGGCGTGCTCTTGCCCAGCCCGGCGTCGACCTGACCCTGTTCACCGCGCGGCAACAGGCTGCCGAACTGGTACTGCGCACGGCGGCTCATGGCGTTGCCGGCGTAGACGTTCTCGCTCATCACGTGTTCCATGAACCCGGCCGGGGCGAACACCTTGACTTTGCCGGCCTTGACGTCGGCCTCGTCGATGACTCCGCGCACGCCACCAAAATGGTCGACGTGGGTATGGCTGTAAATCACCGCCACCACTGGCTTGCGCGGGCGGTTGGCGTAGTACAGATCCAGCGCCGCCCTGGCGGTTTCAGCCATGGTCAGCGGGTCGATGATGATCAGCCCGTCATCACCTTCGATGATGGTCATGTTCGCCAGGTCCAGACCGCGCACCTGATAGAGCCTGGGGCTGACCTCGAACAGACCGGCGTGGGCACTCAGTTGGGCCAGGCGCCACAGGCTCGGGTTGACCGACTCCGGCGCCTGATCCTTATCGAGGAAATCGTAGGCCTGCACGTCCCAGATCACCTTGCCGGCAGCGTCCTTGATCTGGCCCTTGAATGGCGCAATCAGGCCTTTGCTGACTGACTCATAATCGGTGCGATCGCTGAAGGGCAGCTGTTGCAGGACGGCAGCATTACTGGCGATGGTCTGGGCGCTGGGGGCAACAGGCGCGTTGGCGGCCATTGCCGATTGGCTCAGGCATGCGGTGATCAGGCAGGCGAGCAGGCCACGGGGGCTCAATATGAAACGGGGCATGGTGTCTCCGGTTTTTATCGTTATGGGGGATCCGTCCCGGAGGGTAGGGCGCTGGTCTGGCGCGGCGATGATCGTCAACGGACAAAAACCATTCAGGGCCGCTATCCTTGGGGCCAGGTTCATCGATCAGGTTGGCTCATGCTTCAGGTTCAAGGCGTGTTCAAAAGTTACCTCACACCCCAAGGCCCGCTCCCGGTGCTGCAAGGCGTCGACCTGACGCTCGAAGCCGGTAGCAGTCTGGCGCTGATGGGCGAATCCGGCAGCGGCAAAAGCACCTTGCTGCACCTGATCGCCGGCCTCGACAAGGTTGATCGCGGCAGCATCCACAGCGGCGAGCATCGGCTGGAGCGGATGAACGAAGCGCAACTGGCCGACTGGCGCCGCACTGAAATCGGTCTGGTGTTCCAGCAGTTCAACCTGATCGGCAGCCTGCGGGTCGAGGATAATCTGGCGTTTCAGGCGCGTCTGGCCGGGCGCCATGAACCGCGCTGGCAGGCGCATCTGGTGCAGCGTCTGGGGTTGGGCGATTTGCTCAAGCGTTATCCCGAACAACTTTCTGGCGGCCAGCAGCAGCGGGTCGCGCTGGCCCGGGCCTTGGCCTCACGGCCGAAATTGCTGCTCGCCGACGAACCCACCGGCAGCCTCGACGAAGCCACCAGTGATGAAGTGCTGCGCCTGTTGCTGGAGCTGCTCGACGACACGCCGACCACGCTGCTGATGGTCACGCACAGCCCACGCGTGGCGGCGCGGCTGGCGCAACGGGTGGTGTTGTCCAACGGTCGCCTGACGTGAACGTGTTCTGGCAAACCCTGCGCGCGCTGCTCAGCCACTGGCGGCGACATCCGGTGCAGTTTTTCAGTGTGCTGACCGGGTTGTGGCTGGCGACCAGTCTGCTGACCGGGGTCGAGGCGCTGAACAGTCAGGCCCGCGACAGTTACGCCCGGGCCAGTCAGATGATCGGCGGTGAACCCCAAGCCAGTCTGGCCACACCGAGCGGTGCGACGTTCACCCAGCAGTGGTTTGTCGATCTGCGCCGCGCAGGCTGGCCGGTGTCGCCGCTGCTGCAAGGCCGGCTGCTGCTCAAGGATCACCGGGACCAGCGGTTGCAACTGATGGGCATCGAACCGGTGTCGCTGCCGACGGACGCTGCGGTGGCCGGACAGGCGATGCCGATCGAGCGCATCGTCGAGTTCTTCTCACCGCCGGGCAGCACCTGGATTTCACCGGAAACCCTGCAGGCCCTTGGCTTGACCGAAGGCGCCACGCCGCAAACCGTCAACGGCCAGACACTGCCGCCGCTGCACGCGCAACAGGACATGGCGCCGGGCGTGTTGCTGGTGGACATCGGTGTCGCACAAACCCTGCTCGAACAGCCCGGGCAAATATCGCGCTTGTTACTGCCGAAGGATTTTCATGGCGAGCTGCCGGCCGCGTTCAATGGCCGGCTGCAGCTCAAAAGCAGCGCCGAGGAAAACAATCTGACGCGCCTGACCGAGAGCTTTCACCTCAACCTGGATGCCTTGGGCTTTCTCTCGTTTCTGGTCGGGCTGTTCATCGTGCACGCGGCCATCGGTCTGGCGCTGGAACAGCGTCGTGGTCTGCTGCGCACATTGCGCGCCTGCGGGGTCAGTGCGCGGATGTTGATCGGCTGTCTGGTCGTCGAGCTCGGTGTGCTGGCGTTGGTTGGCGGGGTGTTCGGAGTCATCAGCGGTTACTGGCTGGCGAGCGTGTTGCTGCCGGATGTCGCCGCCAGCCTGCGCGGTCTGTACGGCGCGGAAGTGGCGGGGCAGTTGCGCCTGAGTCCGTGGTGGTGGTTCAGCGGAATCGGTTTGAGCCTGTTCGGCGCGTTGCTGGCTGGTGCCAACAGTCTGTTGCGTGCAGCACGCTTGCCGCTGTTGGCGGTGGCGGATCCGCAGGCCTGGCATCAGCAACATGCGCGCTGGTTGCGCCGTCAGGGTTGGCTGGCGGCGGTGCTGGGCTTGATTGCGCTGCTGGCGTTGCTGTTTGGTGACAGCCTCGGAAGTGGTTTTGTGTTGATGGCCGGGTTGCTGCTCGGCGCCGCGCTGGCGTTGCCGGTAGTGCTCAGCGCGGTGCTCAATCCGTTGCTCGGGCGTAGTCGCTTGGTGCTCGGTCAGTGGTTTCTCGCCGACTGCCGCCAGCAACTGCCGGCACTCAGTCTGGCGCTGATGGCGTTGCTGCTGGCGCTGTCGGCCAATATCGGCGCGGGCAGCATGACCGCCGGTTTTCGCCAGACCTTCGACGACTGGCTCGAACAACGCCTCAGTGCCGAGCTGTACCTCAACCCGGTCAATCCGGCGCAATCGCGCGAGATGTACGCCTGGCTCAAGCAACAACCGAACGTCAGCGCGGTGCTGCCCAACTGGCAAGTCGCGGTCACCCTGCAGGGCTGGCCGGCGGATGTCTTCGGGGTGATCGATCATCCGTATTACCGGCAGCACTGGCCGTTGCTCGAGGCGATTGCCGGAGATCCGTGGGCGCATCTGGCAAATGACGACGCGGTGATGCTCAGCGAACAACTGGCGCGGCGCTTGAAGGTGCGCGCGGGTGAACATCTGAGTCTGCCGACCCCAAGTGGAGCGTGGTCGCCGCGGATCGTCGGGATCTACGCCGACTACGGCAATCCCAAGGGCCACGTGCTGATCCACAGCAATCATCTGCTGCGGTTGTGGCCATCACTGACACCGAACCGATTCAACTTGCGCATCGCACCGCCCGACATCCCGCCGTTTTTGCGCGCACTGCAAACGCACTTTCAACTCGATGACAGCCGCATCGTCGATCAGGCGCGGCTCAAGGGGTGGTCGGTGCAAGTGTTCGAGCGCACCTTCGCCGCCACTGCCGCGCTGAACAGCCTGACTTTGGCGGTGGCCGGTGTGGCGCTGTTCATCAGCCTGCTGACCCAGAGCCAGAGCCGCCTCGGGCAACTGGCGCCGCTGTGGGCCTTGGGCGTGACGCGCCGCCAATTGATGCTGCTCAACCTTGGCCAGACCTGGCTGCTGGCGGTGTTGACGCTGGTGCTGGCGTTGCCGTTGGGGATCGCGTTGGCGTGGTGTCTGGATGCGGTGATCAACGTGCAGGCGTTCGGCTGGCGTTTGCCGTTGCGGATCTTTCCGCTGCAACTTTTGCAATTGCTCGGGCTGGCGTTGCTGGCGACGCTGTTGGCCTCGGCGTGGCCGCTGTATTCGTTGTACCGCACGCAACCGGCGGATCTGCTGAGGACGTTTGCCCATGAGGATTAACCGGGTTGCACTGCTGCTCACGCTGCTGCTCTTGGGCGGTTGCGATCAGTCTGTGCCTGAGCAAAAGGGCTTCGCCGGGCTTGGCGATCAGGCAGCGCAGTTCACACCGGTGGTGCCGGGGCGGGTGTTCAGCTTCCCGGCAGATCACGGCGCACATGATGGTTTTCGTATCGAGTGGTGGTATGTCACCGCCAATCTCAAGGATCAGCAGGGCCACGATTTCGGCGTGCAATGGACGCTGTTTCGCAGTGCGTTAAAACCTGCGGCAGAACAGCCGGGCTGGGCCAACCAGACGATCTGGCTCGGGCATGCCGCGGTGACTTCAGCCACCGCGCACCATGCCGCCGAGCGCTATGCCCGAGGCGGAGTGGGGCAGGCCGGGGTGAACGTCGCGCCGTTCGAGGCGTGGATCGATGATTGGCGCTTCGCCAGTCAGGCGCAGGATCCGCTGACCGATCTGCAACTCAGCGCCAGCGATAAAGCCTTCAGCTATCAACTGCACCTCACCTCCAGTCGGCCGCTGGTGTTGCAGGGTGACAACGGTTTCAGCCGCAAATCCGAACAAGGCCAGGCTTCGTACTATTACAGTCAACCGTTCTTTCAGGCCAGCGGCACCCTGCAAATCGACGGCCAGACCTACACCGTCAGCGGCCCGGCGTGGCTGGATCGTGAATGGAGCAGTCAGCCGCTGGCGGCCAATCAGACCGGGTGGGACTGGTTTTCCCTGCACCTGGACAGTGGTGAGTCGCTGATGCTGTTCCGCACCCGGCAAACCGATGGCGCACCCTATCTGACCGGTACCTGGATCAGCGCCGACGGCCAGACCGAAACCCTGTACGGCGCGCAGATCAAACTCACCCCTCAGGACACCGCCAAAATCGCCGGACGCAAGATGCCGGTGCGCTGGTCGATCAGCATTCCCGACAAACACCTGGACATCAGCCTCTACGCGCTCAATCCCGCCGCCTGGATGAACCTGCGCATTCCTTATTGGGAAGGACCGGTGCGGATCAGCGGCAGCCATGGCGGGCGTGGCTATCTGGAAATGACCGGGTACTGACGCTCACACGCAAAACCTGTGGGAGCGGGCTTGCTCGCGAAGGCGCCGGTACAGTCACCCACAGAGCAATTGCCCGGAACTCCGCCTTGTCTACCACCCTCTACCGATCAATCCCGGCCCATTTCCGAGACCCCGGCGAGGAACCCGCCCATGAGCGACGACCTGCAACCCCCAGACCTCACCACCTGGCAGCGCCTGTTCGACGACCAGACCTACTGGCAGCAGTCCCCCGACGCTCACTACTTCGACCTGCAGCGCATCGCCGACGATCTGCTCGGCCAGGGCGCGATCGATCTGGAGCAGTGGCAGATCCTGCGCGCCGAGGCCGACGATTTGCACAAGGATTCGCCAGCCGTGAACGTTACCAATGAACTGGATGACCCTGAAGCCTGAGGAGCAATTCCATGAAACCCGTGTCCCCCAGCGAACACCCCGACGATCCCCGTCCACCGGGAGAAACCGAGCGCGACAACGACGCCCTGCGCCCAACCGACCCCAAACAGCGCAAAGACAGCGGCAAGGGCACCGCGAGTGGCGAATCCACCGCACAGGAGACCGCTGCGGCTGAAACGAAAGCCAAGCCCTGAACAGCGTCTATGCTCAGTGGCACAGTCGGCGCCTGCCACGCGTGGGTGCCGGTTGCTGCCATTCATTACAGGGAAAGTACCGCTTATGAAGCTCCACGCTCTGGCCAAGGCCATCACCCTCGCAACCGTTCTGTCCGCCACCAGCTTCGGCGCAATGGCGACCGATATTCCGCTGTCTGCCACTGTCCAGGCCGATCAGGTCACCACCAAAGTGCTGGCTGTCGATGCGGCCAAGCATCAGGTCGTGCTTGAAGGTGCCGAAGGTCAACAGGTCCACGTTCAACTGAGCGACCAAGCGAAAAACCTCGCCAATCTAAGGGTTGGCGACCAGGTAAAAGTCAAAGTGGAACGCTCGGTGGCGGCTTACCTCGATACCGATGTGGATAAAGGTCTGCCTGGCACCGTCGAGCGCAGCGGCGAGCTGCGCAACGCTCCGGGCACTGAAAACCCGGGCGGGGAGGCATATCGCCAGATTCAGGTGCAACTGAAAATCACCAAAATTGATTTGAAGAATAATCAGGTGACCCTGGAAAACCCCCAAGGCCAGTCGAAAACACTCGACGTGAAAAAGCCTGAAATTCAAGCCAGGCTGAAAGATCTGAAAGTCGGGCAAAGCGTAGTTGTGACTTATACCGATGTATTAAAAGTGACCAGTCAGCATGAAAGCTGAGCAATAACTCTACAAGATGATTGTTCTTGTACAGATTATTGTATGAGAACAATCATCTGAAACGATTTGAGCCGTGCGTTGAAAGTTTCATGAAAGGATTTCGTCGATAAATATCTATTAACTTCTTCGTACATTAAATTTACCTTTAGGTATGACGACATATCCGCCAACTTCTATTAAAATCCTTCCCGTTCGCCCAGTGTCAGGGCTCTTTACCGGTGCATGGATTGCCAGGCCATTACACTGGGCGAACACCTCTTCGGAGCGGATGTATACAATTTCAGATAAAAAAAGGGCGACTTTGCAGTCGCCCTTTTTTGTGTTCGCGATTATACCGATGCCTGCCCCTCAAAGCGTTTGAGGGTGGCTTCATACATTTTGGTGCGGCGGTGGTTTTTGCCGTAGGTGCCGGCAGCGGCGACGGTTCCTGCCTGGATGTGATCCAGGTAGCGGAAAATCTTGCGCGGTGACAACAGCTTGATGCCGTAGCCCAAACCGACCATTCGATCCTGCAGCGTATAACCGGGCACTCGGTCATCCATGCAAAAGTGCAGTCCCTGGGATTTCATCAACTTGGCGTTCCACAAGGTGCAAAAACTTTTGAGATGAGTTTCCCGATAAGGTTTTGGCTCTTTACTGTGCAGACCCAATGAGGTTTTCGCCCGGCGAATATAATGTTTGCAAAAGCGCGAAGTTAGTCGCCAGGTGTCTCTGACAATTCCTCGATTGATTTGCTCGACACACCCGACTGCGGCGATATCCGAAGTCCTCATGCACTCACGCAACATCATCGAGAAGACTTCCTTGTCGTAGACAAAGGTGTCGGTGTGCAGCAGAAACAGATAGTCGGTTTCAACTTTTTCCAGCGCCAGATCCAGCGCCTTGCCATGTGCAATATGCCCGGCTTCTTTGCCGGGGGAGGGACGTTCGATCAGATTGATCCAGTCCAGCGAACGCAAGTAATCCAGGCTGGCGTCCGCCGAATCATTGTCCACCACCCAAACCGGAATGCGCTGCTCCTGAACATGCTGGCGCAACAACTCCAGGCACATCCGGGTGATGTCCGGGGTTTTGTAATTTACCAATACAAGACTGAAATTCGGCTGCGTAACGGCTGGTAAATCAAACTGGCTCATTCTGGAAGCTCATCCGCGGTTGATCGGCGACAGGTATCTCTCTGGCCGGGATGCTAGCGACGCAAGCTTAGTTGAAGCTTAATTCGCCGTTCAGCAAGCCATTCGAAGTGTGTCGAGACACGACATCTCGCGCACGACGCAAGCCGTCCCACAGGCTAAACTGCGCGCCCCTAACACGCTTCAAGGACAAAACGGCGCCTGCCGTTGCCTCACGGATGAAACCACTTTCCCTGTACCACCCGGCCCTGTACCGGCTGCGCGTGTGGCAAAAAAGACTATTCCGCCAGATCGCCTGGCGTTGCTCCAGCAAACGCTACGCACGCCTGGTTGCCGGCGCTGAACGTTTGCCTTTCCGCTACCTCAAACACACCTCAAAACTCATCCGCAAACTCGGCGACTCCGACCTCGCCCTGCAACACAACAAAGTCATCAACCTCAAACTCGCCGTCGCCGCCATCGACGGCCTCATCATCGCCCCAGGCGAACACTTCTCCTTCTGCCGCCTCGTCGGCCGCCCAACCCGCAAACGCGGCTACGTCGAAGGCATGGAACTGTCCTTCGGCGAAGCGCGCAGCGGTATCGGCGGCGGAATCTGCCAACTGAGCAACCTGATCCACTGGATGGCGATTCACTCGCCACTGATAGTCGTTGAACGCTCCAACCACAGCTTCGATCCCTTCCCGGACGAAGGACGTGTCCTGCCATTCGGTTCCGGCGCGGCGATTTTCTACAACTACGTTGACCTGGTACTGCACAACCCGACGGATCGGACTTTTCAGTTGAAGTTGAATGTGGGGGACACGCAGCTGGAAGGGGAGTTGTTGTGCGATCGGGTGCGGGAGTATCGGTATCACGTGTTTCAGGAAGGGCACCGGTTTGTGCGGGAGGGGGAGCGGGTGTATCGGGAGAATGAGATCTGGCGGGAAGTGCGTGAGAAGGGGCAGGTGGGGGAATTGGTGGAGCGGGTGAGGTTGTATCGGAATCGGGTGGTGGTTAAGTATGAGGTGGCGGAAGAAATGGTGGAGAGATGATTGCTATATTGTAGATGGTGAAAAAATCATTTAATGGGCGGCGAGACTCCGTATGCGAAGTGTGGTCGTGTAAAAGGAGACGGGTTTATTTCAATCTCTTTAGATTAGAGTTGGAAAATAAATCTGTCACCTTTCGTTCATCAACTTTTCTGAGCTGGATACGTATCACCCATGATCGTAATTGACATTTCATCTGATTTTACATCTTTTATGCTATTTATAACTAGTTCAGGTTTTTCTGATTTTTGAAATAGAAAATAAAAAAGCTCGAAATAAAGATAATCTTTTATAAGGCTGGCCGCTAAATAGTGATGGTTTTTTAAAATTTTATCAAAGGTTGGGTAATTTATCTTTTCAAGCTCTGGAATGTCCGCGTGGCCTTGCTTAGAGTCATCAACTTTGCATTCGATAATAAATGAGTTTGCGTGTTTGATGAATTGCTCCGGAAACTCATCGTTTTTTATCGTTATCGCGTATTTTTTTGTTTCAAGAATAGATTTCTCTCCGAAGCCAAGGCTCCTGTAAGAGACCGTGTTTAAATTGATTTCCGTGCCGGCTGATTTAAATTTCATGGAAATTTCCCCGTTGGTATTAACGTGATCATACCATCCTCAAATGTTCATCATCAGCTGTGCCGAAGTCGTGATCTGCAGGGGTCTCAAAGCAAGTGCGTAAGTGAGTTTTCACCCTCTTTTAGTAAGCAAAATGACGAATCCATTTTTAATGCCTTTTGGGTCATCTATTAATAATAAATCTGTCACCTTTGTTGCAGGTGCCCTCGACGCCAAAACGTGCCACTGTATTTAGTCATGCTAAATGAGTGGTTCAGGTTGTCCTTTGTTGTTCGCCATTTATTCGGAAAAAAGGCAGTTTATTTTTCAGCGATAAAAGACGAAACTGCCAATTTTTTTATAGTTTGCTTTCTCTATTTCAGTTGGTAGCTGAATTTCTCATCCAGTCCAAAGCTTTCATCTTGACTTTTTACTCGATCAAGAATGGTTAAGATTTTTTTATATGCATCACCCATTCGTTCTTCTGAATGTTTTGAGTTCGTCCAAATTAATTCAATTGGACGTTCTACGTCGGTGAGCAGGTCCCAAAGAGCATTGAGGTTGTTTCCATAAAATTGGGTAACGGAAAAAGCAGATGCTATTCGCTTATGGAATTCTTGCTCGGATGAGATGGATAATCCATCAAGCTCAATTATCATTTTGATTTACTTCAACTTTTAGCTGGAAAATAAATCTGTGCCATTTTTCTCTTTTTCCTTTTTCGAAACGACCCTTTTTAGAGAGCCGCAGAGCAGAGATCTTCAAAGGGAGGGAACTAATATCAGATAAAAGCTTTTGGGGTTGCTTGCTCATATGTTGGTTGGGTGGATGGAGATTTCTTTTGCAATAATATCTACGTATATGGGTAGGGTATGTTTTTTTTGCTCAAGAGAAATTAGTATTATCGCATCCCCAATTTTTAATACACCGCAACCGTCGTCCTCAATAACGATTAACTCTCCTGTGATGTATGTGAATCCTAGGTCGAAGGATATGGAAGGCGTGTTTTTTGAGGAGGGGGTCAAATTTTCTCCCCAAATGAACTCATCGTCTATATTGATTTCGACATCAAGTGTTTGATTTGCGGTAGGGGTCGAACCTGTAAATACTGATAAGCCTTTTCCATAGGGTGTTGAATACTCGACAAGTATTTTATTGTGCGTACTTTTAACTATGCTTGCTATCGTAATATTCATTTATTTTGTTCCTAGTGGTACTCGTATTACGGTGTTGTCGACGTTCATTACATTGTTTATTAGATCTAGTGTCCAAGTCTCTTCATGGTAGTGATGCTTATTCGGTTTGCTACTCATTTCGTGGTTACCATACCGAATACTTCTCTTGCCGTCGGCAGACACAATTCTATCGTTGTCTGTTAACCCAGTCCTAGGATGAATATTTGTATACGGCCCCTCACCTAAGAAATCTTCCCATCGTTTTACAGCATCTTGTGGTTTTACTGGTTTACTTCCATAAACCTCATTGTGATATCCCTGACCGATAGGGGGTGGTTCTGGGGGAGCGGAAGGTCCTGCGTCTTTGACTGTATTCCCTGAAGTAGACCCAGGGGTTGCACCTTGCGGTAGTTTCTTATCCGCATCGGGACAGTTACCGCTCAAGCCCAACGGATCCACCCATCCCGTAGGATTAGGCACGTACTGGTAGTTGTTTAACCCACCCGCGAGCTTGGTCGGGTCCGGCGTCAAAAACCGCCCAGTGCCCGGATTGTAGTAGCGGTGGCGGTTGTAATGTAACCCCGTCTCGGCGTCGAAATACTGACCCTGGAAGCGCAACGGGTTATCGATCTCGCTGACGTCCAGCGCCGCGAGGTTACCGTAGGCGCGGTACTTGGCCGACCACATGATCTCGCCACTGTAGTCGGTGAGTTCCTGCGGTGTGCCGAGGTGGTCGAGTTGGTAGTAAAACGGCGTGGCTTTGCGCGGGCCTTCGCCATCGAGCATCGCCAGTGGGCGGAAGCTACCGGGTTCGTAGATGTAGCTGCGGTACCGGTTTTCCGCGCTTTCGGCGATCAGTCGTTCACCTTGCCACAGAAACTCGGTGGTCTGGCCGTCAACGGTCTTCTCGATGCGTCGACCGAAGGCGTCGTATTTGTAGGACGCGGTGCTGCCGCCCGGCAGGCTGACGCCGATGAGACGGTGCTGGCAGTCGTATCTGTATTCGGTAACGAGTTTCTGGCCGGCGCCACGGCGTTCGCGGATCAGGTTGCCATAGGCGTCATAGTCGTAATGACGGTCGCCCTGCATCAGCAAGCGGTTGCCTTTGACGTTGGCGAGGTTGGCCGTGCCTTCGTTGTTCTGACCGAGCAGGTTGCCCGCCGGGTCGTGGGCGAAGCTTTCCGGTGTCGTGCCGCGTACGCTGACCAAGCGATCGAGCGGGTCGTAATGGTAGCTGCGATTGCCTTTGCGGCTGTCGTCAATGCCGGCGAGATTGCCGTTGGCGTCGTAGTTGTAGCGCCGCTGGAACAGGTTTTTATCACGCTGGCCGACGGTGTGTGCTTGCAGGCGGCCTTGTTCGTCGTATTGGTATTGGCTGAGCAACAGGCCTTGCTGGCGCTGTTGTTCGCGACCGGCGCTGAACTGGTGGCTGGTCAGGCGTGAGCCGTTGAGGTCGATGCTGCTCAGGCGTCCGCCGGACAGGTGACGGTAGTCGAGTTTGCTGCCATCCGGAAGGCGGCAGTGGCTAAGCTGGCCAACGCTGTCGTACTCGTAACGCAAGTTGCCCCAGCCTTGGTGTTCCTCGATGAGGCGGTCTTGCAGGTCGTATTTGTAGGCGAGCGGCCAGTGACCGTCGTCGACGTTTACCAGGCGGCCGAGAGCGTCGTAGCTGTAGTGAATTTCCTCGCCATCGGCGAGGGTTTTTACCAGCAGACGGCCAGCGGTATCGCGCTGGTATTCGGTAACGAGTTCGCTGCCGTCATCGCCGAATTCGGTTTTCTTCAGCAACTGGCCGTTGAGGTCGTATTCGTAGGCCGCGCGACGACCTTCGAAGCCGGTTTCCTGTTGGATCAGGCCGCTCGAGTAGTAATCGAGCTGGTAATGTTCGCCGCGCTCGTTTTCGATGTCGGTGAGTAACAGACGCGAGTTGTCGTAGCGATAGCGCAGTTGGCTGCCGTCCGGATTGATGCGGCGGCTGACCAGGTGCAGGTTTTCCGCATACTCATATCGCGTGACGCGACCGAGTTCGTCGCGTTCGGCGGTGACGTTGCCATAGGCGTTGTAGGTGAAGGCACGTGTTGCGCCGCCCGGCAGCGTGACTTGTGCCAGGCGGTTGGCCGCATCCCATTGGTAGTGGGTGATGGCGCCGGATTCTTCCTGACGGGTAATCTGCCGACCCAGTGCATCGTAGCGATATTTACGCTGGCCGCCGTCCGGCAGGCGTTCTTCCGGAAAAAGGGCACGGACTTGTTTCTGAAAAAGGCGGCTAGAACAGGGGGGAATTTTCACTCCCTTTTGAATCAAAAATTGGGGGCAAACCGGAAATGAGTCTGTCCCCTTTGTGCTTTTTTCTATCGGGATTTTTAAGATTTTGAAGAGTTAACTTCTATCCGTTATTCTGTTTGTACTTTTTTCAAAGTGTTCTTTATTGCATTTTTTAGCTCGGTCCAGTTTTTTGCTTTTTCGCTATAGATGGGTTTTTCCCAGTTGAAATTTGAGATTAATGATACTTTGAATGCGCCGTGTTCGCTAAACTCCGGATACCAACCAATATCAATTATTTGCTGGAACGGAAGAGCGGCTTGAAATAAATCTTCTTTGAGTTCATCCACTATGATGGAAATCTCAGCGGACTGATCCAGCTGAGAAATGTCGTCGAATGTAACAGTTCCGCCTAGCTTTTCTATTTCTGTAGTGAGCATGTTTTATTTCTTCTTTTTCGTGAGTTTTTTAAATGCATCTTCGGAAATTGGATGTCCATGAATTGTATTCGCACTGAGCTCAACCCTCATGAATCGAGTTTCTTTTCCATCGTTTGCGCCAATGATTCGTCCCATGTCAATAACTTTCCAAGGTTTTCCGTTGTTAACCTCTTGGCCATGCTCAAAAGCATGTCGTTCTAAAGCCTCAATGTCGGTACCCGGTGCGTACTTGGCTGCTCCGCCATTTGCTGTTGATTTTACAACCGATGGCCAAGGAGCCTTGGGAGCAACGTGTTTATTTCCGTGGTTGGTCCATTGAACATCTGGAGATTTTGGTTCTCCGTCTTCCACCTTTGCTTTACGTGAGGGATCTTCTACCTTTCCGGGTTTGCAGTTTGGTCCTCCGGGGCAATCGGAGTTCAAACCCAGTGGGTCGATCCAGCCAGTAGGGTTAGGCACGTACTGATAGTTATTCAGTCCACCCGCAAGCTTTATTGGATCCGGCGTCAGAAACCGTCCAGTTCCCGGATTGTAGTAGCGGTGCCGGTTGTAATGTAACCCCGTCTCCGCATCGAAATATTGACCCTGGAATCGCAATGGGTTGTCGACTTCGCTGACGTCCAACGCGGCAAGGTTGCCGTAGGCGCGGTACTTCGCGGACCACATGATCTCGCCACTGTAGTCCGTGAGTTCCTGCGGCGTACCAAGCTGATCGAGCTGGTAGTAGAACGGTGTCGCTTTAAGCGGCCCTTCGCCGTCGAGCACGGCCAGCGGGCGGAAGCTGCCGGTTTCGTAGATGTAAGTGCGATAACGGTTGCCCGCGCTTTCGGCGATCAGGCGTTCGCCTTGCCAGAGGAACTCGGTGGTGTGGCCGTCGACGGTCTTCTCGATCCGGCGGCCGAAAGCGTCGTACCTGTAGCTGGCTGTGCTGCCGCTGGGCAGGGTGACGCCGACCAGGCGGTGCTGGGCGTCGTAGCGGTACTCGGTGACGAGCTTCTGCCCGGCGCCGCGGCGTTCGCGGATCAGGTTGCCATGGACATCGTAGTCATAGTGGCGGTCGCCTTGCATCAGCAGGCGGTTGCCCTTGACGTTGGCGAGGTTGGCGACGGGCAGGTCGTTCTGGCCGAGGAGGTTGCCGGCCGGGTCGTGAGCGAAGCTTTCCGGGGTGGCCCCGCGCACGCTAATGAGGCGGTCGAGCGGGTCGTAGTGGAAGCTGCGGTTGCCCTTGCGGCTGTCGTCGATACCGGCGAGGTTGCCGTTGGCGTCGTAGGCGTAGCGGCGCTGGAACAGATTCCTGTCGCGCTGGCTGACGCTGTGGGATTGCAGCCGGCCCTGCTCGTCGTATTGGTATTGGCTGAGCAGCAGGCCTTGCTGGCGCTGCTGTTCGCGACCGGCGCTGAACTGGTGGCGGGTCAGGCGCGAGCCGTTGAGGTCGATGCCGCTGAGCTCGCCGCCAGGCAGGTGGCGGTAGTCGAGCTTGCTGCCGTCGGGCAGGCGGCAATGCTTGAGCTGACCGACACTATCGTACTCGTAGCGCGTGGTACCCCAACCTTGGTGTTCGGTAATCAGGCGATCCTGAACGTCGTACTCATATGTGAGGGGCCAATGGCCGTCGTCGACGTTCACCAGGCGGCCGAGGGCGTCGTAGCTGTAGCGGATTTCCTCGCCGTCGGGCAGGGTTTTCACCAACAGGCGGCCGGCGGCGTCGCGCTTGTACTCGGTCACCAGCTCGCTGTCGTCGTCGCCGAACTCGGTTTTCTTCAGCAGTTGGCCGTTGAGGTCGTATTCGTAGGCAGTACGGCGACCATCGAAGCCGGTTTCCTGCTGGATCAGGCCGTTACTGTAGTAGTCGAGGTGGTAGTGCTCGCCGCGTTCGTTTTCGATGTCGGTGAGCAGCAAGCGCGAGTTGTCGTAGCGGTAGCGCAATTGGCTGCCGTCTGGATTGATGCGGCGGCTGACCAGGTGCAGATTGTCGGCGTACTCGTAGCGGGTGATGCGGCCCAGTTCGTCGCGTTCGGCAGTGACACGCCCATAGGGGTTGTAGGTGTAGGCGCGAACCGCACCGCCAGGCAAAGAGACTTGGGCGAGTCGGTTAGCGGCATCCCAAACGAACTGAGTAATTGCCCCAGTTTCGTCCTGTCGAGTAATTTGCCGACTTAGAGAATCGTAGCGATATTTGCGTTTGCCTCCATCCGGCAGATGTTCCTCAAGCAGTTCACCGAGATCGTTCCAACCAAACTTATGGCGGCCACCGTCCGGGTGTCGGATTTCCAGCAAACGGCCCTGAGCATCATAGATGTATTCGGTGATATGACCATTCGGGTCTACTTGTTGAGTAATGTCGCCTTGAACATTTCGGTGGTAATACCAGGTTGAGTCGCCGCGACGAACCTCTGAAACAAAGCCGTTAGTGTAGTCATACACTGTAGGCGTATCCTCAGGTGGGATAAGCGCCTCCAAACGTCCAGCCTCGTTGTATTGGTATTCAGTAATTGCACCAAGCGGATCTTTTTCAGCGACTAGGCGGCCTTTTTCGTCGTACGCCTTCAGGTGCTCAGCGCCATCTGCATCGATTTGGCTAATCAACCTGGCTTGGTCATCGTGAGTGTAGACTTCTTCACTGCCATCAGCATTGGTAACGGTGACGCTTCCTTTGTCATCCCACGCGTAGTAAGCATCCATCTGAGTGAAGTTTGCCCAGTGGTGCGTGCAGCGCGATGATTTGCCTTCGTTTTCCCATTCCCAAAAGAAACTCGCACCGCCGGCTAACTGACGCTCGAGGATCACATGCAGATCGTTATAGGCATAACGCTCGCTCTCGCCCGCAGCATTTTTTGCTTCTATTAGACGATTTTTTTCATCGTAACGATAAGTGACGAGAGTTTGGATAGTGCTCCAACTCTCTTCTAAGTTATCTGCCGGACGGAATTGTTGATAGTCAACGGCAATAATGTGTTTTCGGTCATAACGCAGCAGCAAGGCACGACCTGCACCATTGTCGATGCGCTTGATACGACCATGTATATCTCGGTTGATGTGCAAACGGTTACGGTATCGGTCACTAATAGCAACCAGCGTGGCGCCTTTACTGTCATATCGGAAGTGATAAAACAGCGGGCGATCCCCAGCTTGTGTGAGTACAAGCTCAGATGGATCATCGCCTATAAATACCGCCGCTTTGGCCAGACTATTGGTGATTGCCGGTCGCTGGGCGTTAGGCAGGGGGAAAGTCGTTATGCGGTTTTCATGGTCAGTCCATATCACATCTTCCGAAAGAACCTCGACACGCTGCGACAGTGCATGACTCCAACCATGACCTAGGCCACAGTCGATTTCTACTGCGCTGGTTCGATAAAGACGAGTCCATTCAAAAGGGAACAGTCCATTCAGTTGTCCATCAGTGAGCGTTAACAGTTCCTCACCGGTGACCATTGAAACAGGGCAACCGTTTACGCAGGTTTCTCTGGTGCACGCGACATTCTTGTCGTCATGGCTGGTCGATTGTTTTGATTTGTCATCGACATGCTCGGAACGACTGATCTTTGCGTGATCCTGCCTATCCCAGTTTACTCTTACCTTGCCTTTTTCAAAGGTGCCTGCGATTGTGCGGGTAGCAACACGTTTAAATTGATCAATCATATCCGCAAAGGTTTTCAATATGCGGATGATGGATTTTATGAAGCCAGTGACAGCCTCGACAATTTTTGCGCCATAGTTGATTAGTCGGGCGCCTAAATATGCAATGCCAGTACCCTCGGCAGCGAATGTCAGTACGATGGCGAAAACGATATCGATAAGAATTGTTACTGCTATGCTGGACAGTTGCTCAGAGAATTTTCCAGAAATGATGCTGGGTGGTAGTTGAAGTAGCCATAAGGCGGTGGTTTTAATAAGCAGAAAAAGAACTGCTTGGTCACTCGCCAGCAGCATCAACTTTTCCATTGCTTGGGGCGTTTCTTTTGCGAGCTTGAGTAAGTCAGCAGCGCTCTGGCCAATTTCGTTTGCAAATTTCCCGGGGTCTTTTAATATTTCAAAAAAATGCTTAACGCCATCAAATGCCGATTTGACTGCATTCCAGCCACCCTCTAATGTTCCTTTTAGTTGCGCGAAGTATGCTGATACTAATGTTTCTTTTGACCAGAGAGGTCTGTAGGTTTTCCACTCGTTGTCAAGCCAGCTATTCAGTTCTTTTGTGAATTTGTCATATGAATTGAACAGGTCGCTAAGCTGACGCTCGGTGACACTACTCTGCACGCGGACATAGTATTTTTTTCCAGGAGTGCCTTTGAAAACTCCTTTGCCTTGATCGTCTAGTGTGACAGGTACAGGGTTACCACCTTCCTCAGGGGTTACCTCAACAGTGATGTTTCCTACTGGAATGTCGTGAACTGAGACAAACTTACTCTCAATAAGCAATCTGCCGTCTTTCGGGCACTGCGCAACTGTAGACTCGAACGCATTGTCGGTCACACTGACGGTTTTATTGGCATTTCCAAGCTTTATGGACCTGTTCATTCCGAAGAGTGCAGGTCTATCGAAAAATTCTCTCCCTCTGCCAAGCCATTCGGCAAATGAAGATTCAGTAAGGCTTCGGTATTGTTTCAAGCTATCGGGAAAAACTTTAAGTTGCTCATCAATGAACTCAATGCGTTCCTTTGCGATCATCAGCCTTGCTCCAGAATCAGGTGATTTAACAGTGCTTCTTTAAGGTTTTTCGGCGCATCCGGGCGGCGCACGAAACGGCTGACTTTCAGCTTCAGGTTGTTCTCTGGCCAAGCGTTGTAAATGTCCGGGCGTTCTTCTTCCAGCCACTGCATCAGGTTGCTGATTAGTGTCGTCGGGTTCTCCTTGGCTAAGCCATCCAGCAAATCCTTCGGCACCTCCCACCACGGCCAATCCTTCACCTTCGGCAACACCCGCGTCCCAACCTCCAGCGTCTGCCCGTTAATCAAATACCGCTCAAACATCGGCATTACTTCCCCAGCCTTCTCCCCAAGCCCCTTCAGAATCGGGTAGATATGCCGCCCATCCCAGAAGCGGAAAAACACCTCGGTCCCATCCGGCATCTTTACCTGCGTCAGGCTGCGCAAATGCTCGAACACTTCGTTCGGCTCCGAACGCGATACTGCCAGCCAACCCCAATCGAGCGCGTCGGTTTCGGCGATCCAGGGCAGGAATGCCGAGTTCGGTTTGAGTTCGGTGACGTAGGGCATCACCGGTTGCCAGGTGGAGTAGGGCGTGCCGCCCCAGATTGGCAGGAGCTGGGCGGTGGGTTCGGACAGGTACAGGGTTTTCAGCGCGTCGGCATCGCTCGCTGCACTGATGATCAGGTACAGGCGCTCGCCACTCTGCAGCGGCTGTTGTGCCAGCCAGTCCTTGGGTGTCAGTCGATCAGATGGCACAGGCACCTGCCTTGCATTTTTCGCATTCTTCGCAGAACGGCGCGTTGCGTTTGAGGGTGTTGATCTGGGCCGGGGTCAGGACCTGGCCGGCCTTGTCGGCATCGGCCTGTTTGAGGATGCCGGGCATCAGCGGGGCGGCGCCGGTGCCGCTGCCGGGGCTGCCGCCGGAGTTCATGTTGATCGTCGGGCCACTCATGGTCACGCCGCCGGCGTCGATCTTGATGAAGCTGCCGCCGCCGACCAGGGTCAGTTCGGCGCCGGCTTCGAGCACGACTTTCATGCCGCTGCTCAGGTGGATTTCCTGGCCGGCGTCGATGAACTGACCGGTGCCGATCTTGATGTGCTGGTTGACGCCCACGGTCAGGTGGTCGTTGGCGCGGGCTTCGACTTTGCGGTCTTCGTAGACGGTGTGGTGCTCTTCAGCCTTGAATTCGGTGTAGCTGTTTTGCTCGACGGTGTCGTGGCGTTCGTTACCGACGCGGATCTTCTGGTCGTGCTCGATGTTCTCGTCCCAGTCGCGCTGGGCATGGAGGAAGATCTGCTCCTGACCTTTTTTGTCTTCGATGCGCAGTTCGTTGTAGCCACCGCCACCCATCGAACTCAGGGTCTTGAAGGTGCTGCGGGTCTTGTTTGCCGGCAGCTCATACGGGACGGTGTTTTCCTTGTGATACAGGCAGCCGCTGATCAGCGGTTGATCGGGATCGCCCTCAAGGAAGGTGACCAGCACTTCCATGCCGATGCGCGGGATGGCGATGCCGCCGTACTGGGCGCCGGCCCAGGCGCTGGAGACGCGTAGCCAGCAACTGGTCTTGTCGTCAGCCTGGCCTTCGCGGTCCCAGTGGAATTGCACTTTGACGCGGCCGTACTGGTCGCAGTGGATCTCTTCACCTTTGGGGCCGGTGACCACGGCGCTCTGGCTGCCGAGGATGCGCGGTTTCGGGTGGCGCAGCGGTGGACGGTTCGGCACGTCCCAAGGGGTCGCCTGGAAACGGTTGCGATAGCCCTGATGGAAATCGTCCTTCAATGCGGTGGTGTCGCTGGTCACCGACTCTTCGAGCACTTGCGGCTGCTTGCCTTCGTGCAGGACTTCGGTGAGCAGCCACAGGTCATTCCATTTGGCTTTCGGGTGCTCGGTCAGGGCGAGGAAATGGCCGCTGACCAGCAGCGGCTGATCGCTCCTGCCTTCGGCGAGCTGAAAGTCGCTGCGGTGACGTTCGAGGGCGCGTTTGGCCAGGTGCTTGCCGCGCTCGCGGTCGATGAAGCGGCCCGGGTAGTCGTAGTCTTCGAGGTCGGGCAGGGCGTCGCCACGGTTTTCGCTTTCCAGGGTCAGGCGTGGTTTTTCGAAGTCGTAATCGCGGCGGGTGGTGCGACTGGTGCGGGTTTCCAGACGCAGGTCGAAACGCTTGATCACCGGATTGCTGGCGACCATGCCGGAATCTTGCTGGTAGGCCACTGGCTTGAGTTTCGGGAACACCGTCTGGTCATCGCCGAACACCAGCTTGTGCGCTGTAGCGCTGTGCTGGAAGTGGTAGTGAATACCTTCTTCCTCGCACAGGCGCTGGATGAAATGCAGATCCGATTCATCGTATTGCACGCAGTAGATGCGCTCGGGATAGATCGAACCGGTCTTGAATTCGTAGGCGTTGCTTTGAATGCCGTGCTCTTCGAGGACCATGCCGATGATTTTCGGCACCGTGAGGTTTTGGAAGATCCGTTGGTTGACGCGGTGCGCCAGGTACGACAGTTGCGGACGCAGGGTCACCGAATAACGGGTCAGGCGTTTGCCCGAGTCACCTTGCGCGGCGCGGTAGATCTGGCCGTGGATGCCGCTGCCATCGGGCGACAACTGCAGAAAGGCCGGTTTGTGCAGCAGGGTTTCGAGGTCCAGCGACGGCTGCTCACTGACCAGCTCCACCTCAAAGACAAAAGGCTGGCTGATGGCTTCCCGGCCGGTCAGGGTGAATACCTGAAAATCGGCGGAGAGCCCTTCGATGGTCAGGGCAAAGTGGGTTTCATTGGCCGGCGCGAACATCCCTTGTTCCTCGTGCTGTACAGCGGCGCTCGTCGACGGCCGCAAAAAACGGCTCAACGTACGCGAAATTCTGGAGGGGCGTAAACAACATCGACCAGCAGGGCTGGTCGATGCTTGTAACGATCAGCCGTAATTAAACGACTGGAGCACGCCAGTCATCGGAACCCGAAGTACCGGATACTTCGTGGGTCCAGGTGATTTTGCGGTAGGTGAACTGCACTTCTTCCAGGTGGGTGAAGTGCGAGTTGCCTGGATCCTGGCAGTTGTGCATTTTGTTGTTGATGGCGACGATGATCGCGTCTTCCAGTTTGGTGGTGTAGTAGTGCTCTTGAGTACCTTGAGCAGAAGTACGGTACCACTGGATAACGATTTCGCTCATGCGCTCGCCGGAGGTCAGAGCAGCTTGCAGCAGAGGCGAAGCCTTGTCGTAGACCTTGGTGATGATCACTGGCTTGTGAACGCGCTGACCGGTTGGCTGACCGGATTGTGGGTCACGCGGGATGATCACGTCGTGGCTGAAAGCCTGAACCATGACCTGGTCTTCGTGGCCTTCCTGGTAGGTGTTGCCAACGGAGTCGGCGGTGAAGGCGCCGGCAGTGATCAGGCCTTGTTTTTCGCCGGTAACCGACATGTACGCTGGTGTTGCCATGGGGTGCTCTCCTTGCGGATAAATTTAGGGTGCCCGGGAGGCGAAATCGCCCGGTGGGTGCCTGATTGTTATCAAGGAGCGTGCCAGGTTTGTCGAAGGTCCCGGCAGCCGGGGGTGAAGCGGCTCTAGCCTGCGTTATGACCGATGTTTTTTGCTGAATCGAGAGGGAAAGTGCGCAACTTCTTGCGCAGTACTGCGCAAGAAGTTGCGCACTTGGCTGTAGGCCACGCCAGTCAAGGCCTGCAGCGAGATGATCAGGTTTTTTTGCCGAGCAGGTGCGCAAGAAGTTGCGCAGTAAGGCCAAGGGCTAGCATCGGGCGTTTCGCCTTGTTGTTGAGGTTGCGCTAGAAGCAACATTCGATTCTGTGGCGAGGGAGCTTGCTCCCGCTGGAGTGCGCGACGCTCCCAAAACGAGGGCCGCTTCGCGACCCAGCGGGAGCAAGCTCCCTCGCCACAGTCAGAGCGGTTTCAGGCCCAAAGCCTGGGCACACTCCTCAATCGAACGCCGCTGCGTCTCGGCATACAACTCCAATTCATCAATGGTCGCACGCCCCAGCGCTTGTTCGAATGTCTGGCGGTTCGAGTGTTCGCCATAGTGCGTCTGTGCAGCATCCCCAAGGTTCGACTGAAAAATCCCCGCCGCACTCACTGGCAGGAAATCTTCGTACACCAAGGGTTCAGCTTTCACATGGCCCTCGCGGAGCAAGTCCTCCAACGATCCGGACGTAAGGGTACCCGCCGCCAAGCCTTTTTCCGTAGGGAAGTAGCGAAAATACGCCAGCTCCTGCTCGCGCATGCCGTCGACGCTGTCAGGAAATTCGCCAAAGTATTGGGTCATCAGCGCGTTGTAGCGTGCGGCGTTGCCTTCGTTGGGGAAGTCACCGAGTTCATCGCGCGCAGCATTCAGCAAGCGGTCATACAGCGCCCGGCCTTTGGGCGTCAGCGCCGCACCACGTTGTTCGATCTCGCCGAAACGCGCGCTGTGGCTGCCACGGGTGTCGTGCTGGTCGGTAAAAGTGATCGGCTCATCCAGCGCCTTGAAACTGGTCTGGCGCAGCAGGATCGGACATTTCCGGCGCGGTGGCCCTTCTATCACCGCTTTCGGGGTGATGCCGTGCACCGGCATTTGCGCCTGAACCCTGTCGATGTCCAGCGTGCGCGGGGTCAGGTGATTGATGTGCGGGCCTTTGAACGCCACCACATCGGCGATCAAACGGTGCTGGGCGCTGAGGGTCTGGTACTGCGCGGCAGTGACAGTTGCGCTGTGATGCCAGCGAAAGGTCTCCAGTGCCTGCAGGACAAATTCCTCCGCTTCATCCTCATTCAGCCCACCCGCTGACTCAGCCTGCTCGATCAGGTGCAAGACAGCAGGGGTAAAAATCGAGCGCTGGTTCAACACCGATTCGGCAAACGTGCGCAGCTCGGGATCCTCGATCAGTTCCAGACGCAGCAACGAAGTGAACACTCGAAACGGACTGACCTGCAGCGCTGCTTCATGCACCGCGCGAAACGCCGTGGAGTGCACCGGCACGCCCGCCGGGGTCAGATCGTAATAACCCACCGGTTGCATGCCCATCACTGCGAACAGGCGCGCGAGGGTTGCCAGCTCCTTGGCGGTACCGACGCGGATGGCGCCGTGGCGCTCCATGTCCAGTCGTTCGATTTCACCTGTGCTGTCGAGCTGCCGTGCGATGTCCGGCTGAGCCGTGAGCACTTCGCGGTTGGTCTGCTCCACCAGTTCCATCAGCGCGCCGTACAACGGCACTTCTTCGCGGTACATATCGGACATCGCTTTGGAGAAGCGTTGGCGGATCAGGTCGGGGCTGACGAAAGGCTGCACGGTCATGAAAAAAATTCCTGCCACGGTCACGTAAAGGATGGAGGAAAAGATCGCAGCCTTCGCCGGCGGCGGCAAACGAAGAATCCTACGAACTTCATTCTGCCAACGACTGATCCACCAGTTCGATCCAGTGCAAGACTTGCGTGCGCCCGGCGCCGCCCAGATGATTCTGGCAACCGATGTTGGAAGTGACGATAAGGTCCGGGCGATCGCTCTCCAAGGCGTTGAGGCGGTTGTCGCGCAGTTGCCGGGCAAGGGTCGGTTGCGTGAGCGAATAGGTGCCGGCCGAACCACAACACAGATGTCCGTCCGGTACCGCCGTGAGGTTGAAGCCCAGCCGGATCAGCAGCGCCTCTACCGCGCCGCCGAGTTTCAGCGCGTGTTGCAGGGTGCAGGGGCAATGCACGGCGATCCGGCGTTGGGCGGCGGCACACACTTTCTCCAAAGGTTCCTGCGCGAGGATCTGCACCAGATCCAGCGTCCGCTCGCTGATCTGCCGCGCCTTGTCGGCGTAGCGCGGATCCTGCGCCAGCAGATGCCCGTAATCCTTGATGAACGCGCCGCAACCGCTGGCGGTCTGC
Source organism: Pseudomonas sp. GW823-FHT01D03 (assembly GCF_058798255.1). NCBI lineage: Bacteria > Pseudomonadati > Pseudomonadota > Gammaproteobacteria > Pseudomonadales > Pseudomonadaceae > Pseudomonas > Pseudomonas sp. GW823-FHT01D03. Next base: position 3,850,264 of record NZ_JBXAKK010000001.1, on the reverse strand, counting down.
ACGATGGCTTCCGCGCCGTTTTCCAGGTGCGGCCACCACGCGTCGATGTTCTGTCGGGCGCGATCGAGGCCCTTGGCCTGGGCGTCGAGGTGATAGTCCAGCGCGCCGCAGCAACCGGCCTCGGTCACCGGGGTGACGCTGATTCCCAACCGATCAAGCACCCGCGCCGTCGCATCGTTGGTGTTCGGCGACAGGCCCGGTTGTACACAGCCTTCGAGCAGCAACACCCGCCGTGCATGGCGCGGGGCTGGGCGTGTGCCGGATAAAGATGCGCGTTGCGGCAATTTGCTTTCGAACAGGCGCGGCAGCAAAGGCCGGAACGTCGTGCCGACCCGCAGCAGTCCCTTGAACACCCCGGGATTCGGCGCCAGTGCGCGCAAACCCTCGCGCAACAAGCGCTGGGCGGCGGGGCGCGGCACCCCTTGATCGACCACGGCCCGCCCGATATCCAGCAGGTTGTGATAGTCGACGCCGGAAGGGCAGGTGGTTTCGCAGTTGCGGCAGGACAGGCAGCGATCCAGATGCAATTGTGTCTGCTCGGTGGCCGCTGCGCCTTCGAGCACTTGCTTGATCAGATAAATGCGCCCGCGCGGCCCGTCGAGTTCATCGCCGAGTAACTGATAGGTCGGGCAGGTCGCGTTGCAGAACCCGCAATGCACGCAGGTACGCAGGATTTTTTCCGCCTCGGCAGCACGCGGCAGTTGTCGGGCTTGTTCGCTGAGGGTGGTTTGCATGGCTAGAACTCCGCGTACATCCGGCCAGGGTTGAACAGCCCTTGCGGGTCGAGTTGCGCCTTGAGTTGCTGGTGATAGCGCATCAGTGTGCGCGGCAGCGGCTGGAACGGTGTGTCGCTGGCGCCATGGGTAAAGCAGGTGGCGTGCCCGCCGAGTTCCTGGGCGAGAATCTGAATGTGCTCGTGATCGGATTTCAGCCAGCGTTGCGCACCGGCCCAGTCAATCAGTTGCTGGCCGGGCAAGTCCTGCGGCCCGAGATTGTTCGGCAGCGACAGGCGCCACAGCGGCAGGCCTTCGTCGAAAAAGCTCAGGCGTTGCTCGTTCAAGTCGCGCCAGAACGTCGAATCCAGCGGCTCGCCGCCGAGTCGTTGATGCGCGGCGGTGACCGAGCCTTCGCCGCCCTCAAGGCGCAGATACAGGCTTTGCCCGTCATGGCAGGCGCCGCTGATCGGCAACGGTTGCTGGCCCCATTCGGCCAGTCTGGTCAGCGCCCGCGCGCAGTCGATATCGAGGCGGATGCTCAGGCACTGGCGCGGTTTCGGCAGGACTTTCAATGAGACTTCGGTCAGCACGCCGAGGCAGCCGTAACTGCCGGTCAACAGGCGTGAGAGGTCGTAGCCGGCAACGTTTTTCATCACCTCGCCACCGAACCGCAAGTGCTCGCCGAGGCCAGTGATGACCCGGGTGCCGAGGACAAAATCGCGCACCGAACCTGACCAGGGCCGCCGTGGCCCGGACAAACCGCAGGCGATCATCCCGCCCACCGTGGCGCTGTCGCCGAAGGCCGGCGGCTCGCAGGGCAGCATCTGCCCGGCCGCGTCGAGCGCCGCGAGCAGCTCGCGCAACGGCGTACCGGCACGCACGCTGACTACCAGCTCGGTCGGTTCATAGCGCACGATGCCGCGATGCGCGCGGACGTCGAGCACTTCACCGGCCACCTCGCGGCCGAGAAACGCCTTGCTGTTGCCGCCCTGAATCTTCAGCGGCGTGGCGTTGGCGCGGGCCGCGTTGACCTGATCGAGCAGCGCGCCGCTGGCGTCGAAATCAGCCATCAGAAGCGCTCCAGTTCGGGGAATGGCAGTTGTCCGGCATGAATGTGCATCGCACCGAATTCGGCGCAGCGATGCAGCGTCGGGATGTTCTTGCCGGGGTTGAGCAGGCCTTGCGGGTCGAACGCGGCTTTGACCGCGTTGAACAGGCTCAGCTCAGCGCTGTTGAACTGCGCGCACATCTGATTGATTTTCTCGCGGCCGACCCCGTGTTCACCGGTAATGCTACCGCCGACCTGCACGCACAATTCGAGAATCTTCCCGCCTAACGCTTCGGCGCGCTGCAGTTCTCCGGGCTGGTTGGCGTCGAACAGGATCAACGGATGCATATTGCCGTCGCCGGCATGGAACACGTTGGCCACGCGCAAGCCGTATTCGGCGCCGAGGCGGGCGATGCCTTGCAACACGCCGGGCAACTCGCGGCGCGGGATGGTGCCGTCCATGCAGTAGTAGTCCGGCGACAGACGGCCGATCGCCGGAAAGGCATTTTTGCGTCCGGCCCAGAAGCGCACGCGCTCGGCTTCGTCGCGGGCCTGCCGCACTTCGCTGGCGCCGGCCTGGAGCATGACGTCGCGCACCCGCAGGCAATCGTCGTGGACATCGGCTTCCACGCCATCGAGTTCGCACAACAGAATCGCCTCGGCATCGACCGGGTAACCGGCGTGAATAAAGTCTTCGGCGGCGCGAATCGCCAGGTTGTCCATCATCTCCAGGCCGCCGGGAATGATCCCGGCGGCAATGATATCGGCCACGGCGCGGCCAGCCTTTTCCACCGAGTCGAAACTGGCCAGCAAGACCTTGGCGACCTGCGGTTTGGGCAGCAATTTGACCGTGACTTCGGTGATGATCCCGAGCAATCCTTCGGAGCCGGTGAACAGCGCCAGCAAATCGAAACCCGGCGCATCGAGGGCGTCGCTGCCCAGCGTCAGACGTTCGCCCTCGATGCTCAGCACTTCGATTTTCAGCAGGTTGTGCACGGTCAGGCCGTACTTGAGGCAATGCACGCCACCGGCGTTTTCCGCGACGTTGCCGCCGATCGAGCAGGCAATCTGCGACGACGGATCCGGCGCGTAATACAGACCGAACGGCGCGGCCGCCTGGGAGATCGCCAGATTACGCACCCCGGGCTGGACCCGCGCGGTACGGGCCGCCGGGTCGATGTGCAGGATGTTGTTGAAGCGCGCCATCACCAGCAGCAGACCTTTTTCCAGCGGCAGCGCACCGCCCGACAACCCGGTGCCAGCACCCCGGGCAACCACCGGCACGTTGTGTTGATGGCAGAGCTTGAGCAGGGTCTGCACCTGATCGAGTCGCCGGGGCAGGGCGACCAGCATCGGCGTGGTGCGATAGGCCGAGAGGCCGTCGCATTCGTAAGGCTTGAGTTCGTCTTCACGCCAGAGCAGGTCGAGATCCGGGAGGGCGCGCTGCAGGGTTTTCAGCAACTCGGCCTTGTTCACCTCCGGTAGCGGGCCATCGAGGCGTTCGTCGTAGAGAATGTTCATTTCGACCTTCCGAATCTTTATCGCCAAGAGGGCTTTTTGTGGCGAGGGAGCTTGCTCCCGCTGGGCTGCGCAGCAGACCTGAGATCGATACTGTGGCGAGGCAGGCTAGTCGCATGCGCTGGAGCAGGGCCGCTTCGCGCCCCAGCGGGAGCAAGCTCCCTCGCCACAGTGCCAGCGGTGGGTTTCATCGCTGATTGCCCAGAAACTCCCGATACAACCGCGCGGTGCTCCCCGGTTGTTCAACCATCGGCATGTGCCCGACGCCATCCCACACCTCGACCCGCAGATTGGCGATGCCCTTGCTCCAGATCGGCACGCTGCTGACGTCGATCAAGCGGTCCTTGCGGCCCCACAGCAGCAGCGCCGGGCACTTGATGTCTGCGAGTTTCGGCTCCATCGGCGGGCTGGCGCGAAAGTCGCGGAAGATCTCTTCCAGCTCATCGCGCTGGCGTTCGTATCGCTGGGCGATGGCGTCCAGCACCAGTCCGGGCACCCAGGGTGGCGAGGCCATGGTCATCGCATAAAACTGGCGAAACTCTTCCCGGGAGTTGATCAGAAACGGGTTATGTCCACGGGCCAGATGGCGTTCCATGTCGCTGGCCTGCGGCGCGGTGACGCCGGCCGGGTCGATCAGTGCCACCGAGGCAATCCGCTCCGGATAGGTCGCTGCCAGCCACGCCGCGATGTAGCCGCCCATCGAGTTGCCGATCACATGGACTTTCTCCACGCCGCAGACGTCGAGCAGCTGGATCATGCGCTTGGCCTGCAACGCAATGTCGTAGCCGCCACCGGCCTTGAAGCCGGTTTCCCCATGGCCGGCGATGTCCGGAATGATCACCCGGTACTGGCGGACAAAGTGCCTGGCGAAGCGCAGCCACAGATTTTTCTCGGCGCTGTAGCCGTGCAGCATCAGGATCGCGCTGGCCGCCTCATAGGGGCCTCCCTGCCAGGTCGAGACGGTCATTTCGGCAATCGGTACCTCGATTTTGTGCAACTTGTACAACTTGGCCTCGAGCGCCGTGCTCAGGTCGTACAGCAAATGGCCGACCGCCGGGTAACTCAACCAGCTCCAGGCCACGAAAACCGCGAGAGCGACAAACAGCACAAGCATCGACGTCTTCCTTTTACGTTGTTCAGGACAGAATGTGGTCAGCCGGTTTCAGCGCCCGGGTCAACCGGTAGTAGCTGAAACTGAAGCCGGGAAATATCGCGATCACATGACCGCTCTTGCTCTGATACCAACTGTGACAGCCGCCGGACTTCCACACCGTGCGTTCCATCTCACGGTGGATCATTGCAGTGTAGGTACGTTCCGCGTCGGGGCGCACTTCGATGCTGCGCCGGCCTTTTGACTGCAGCGTGTGGATGCAGTCGAGGATGTAGTTCATCTGCGCTTCGATGATGAACAGCGCCGAGGTATGCCCGATGCCGGTGTTGGGGCCGGTGACGATAAACAGGTTGGGAAAGTCCGGCAGGCTGGTGCCCAGATAGGCGCGTGGGTACTCGCTCCAGACATCCTTGAGCTGCACGCCCTGACGGCCGGTGACCGGGTAGGAGACCACGCCGTCGGTGGCGTCGTAGCCGGTCGACCAGACAATCAGGTCGACCTCAATGTGCTGGCCGTCGGTGGTGGTGATGCCGGTTTCGTCGATTTCGGCGATGCCTTGTTCGCGGCTGTGCAGCGTGACGTTGGGCCGGGTCAGCGCCGGGTAATAGGTGCTGGAAAGCAGGACGCGCTTGCAGCCGATAGTGAAGTCCGGAGTGAGTTTTGCGCGTAGAACCGGGTCCGGCACCTGCTGTTTGAGAAAGCGCAGGGCCTGACGCTGGACCAGATGAATCGCCGGTTTCGAATATTTGAAGGCGATGACCCGGGTTTCGAATTGCCAGTAGAGCAGCCAGCGCAGCAGCTTGTAGGCCGGTTTCACCCCCAGCAACCAGCGCTGGAACGGCCCGAACCTGCGATCGGCGCGCGGCAGCACCCAATGTGGTGTGCGCTGGAACACGTGCAATCGCTCGACTTCTGGAGCAATCGTCGGAATCACCTGCGCGGCACTGGCGCCGCTGCCGACGATGGCCACACGTTTACCGCGGTAGTCGTAGCTGTGATCCCAGTTGTTGGTATGAAAAGTCTTGCCCTGAAAGCGATCCAGGCCGGGGAAGGGTGGGATCACCGGTTGGCTCAATGGGCCGGAGGCGTTGATCACGAACTGAGCGTAGAAAATCCCCTTGCTGGTATGCACCGCCCAGCGCTGTTCGGCGTCGTCCCATTCGATGCGTTCGACGTTGGTTTGCAGCTCCACGCGCTCGCGCAGGCCAAAGCGCTCGATGACATGTTCGGTGTATTGGTGCAGTTCAGCCTGGGCGGCGAACATCTGCGTCCAGCGGTACGGCGCGAAGGACAGCGAGTACAGCGGCGACGGCACATCCACCGCCGCGCCGGGGTAGGTGTTCTGGCACCAGGTGCCGCCGAGGAAGTCGCGTCTTTCCAGCAGGCGAAAATCGTCGATACCGGCCTTGAGCAAATTGACCGCCGCACATTGGCCGCCAAATCCGCTGCCGATGATCAACACTCGGTACGTCTGCATGGGCTTCCTTCTTATAGTCGTTTTTCCGTTTTCGTCCTTTCAGGTATAGCTAAATATTTGCACTGTGCGCGACGGCGATGGCGCGGTATTCAGCGGCTGACCGGTGATGGCTATTTAACGGCTGCCTGTTAGACTTCCAGCACATCGGTCTGACGGTGTGCGCAGGTTCCGTTGAGTGGTCGAGGCCCTTATGCGAAACAAGGGGGGAAAGGGACTTTCATTGGCCAGGAGGCTTTATACATCGCGAACCCTCGGGCTGGTGCTGGGGCTGTTGTGTGTGAGCGCGGCGATGTACCCGCTCGACCCGCCGTTGTGGGCCTGGGCGCTGATGCTGGTCAACGGCTTGGTCTGGCCGCACCTGGCGTTTCAATGGGCCCGTCGCTCCAGGGTTCCCTATCATGCGGAACACCGCAATCTGTTGATCGACGCGTTTATGGGCGGCTTCTGGGTCGCCGCCATGCATTTCAATCCGCTGCCCAGTGCCACCACCGTCTCGATGATGGCGATGAACAACGTCGCCATCGGCGGTATGCGTTTTCTCGCGGCGGGCCTGGCCGCGCAGATCCTCGGCATTGGCTTCGGCCTGGTGGTGTTCGCCCCGGCGTTCATCCCGCAGACCTCACCGTTGCAGCTCTATGCGTGCCTGCCGTTGCTGATGCTGTACCCGTTGGCGCTGGGCTGGATCTGCTTTCGCCAGGCCTACACGCTTGGCCTGCACAAACGTGAGCTACTGGCGCTGAGCCGCACCGACAGCCTCACCGGTCTGCTCAATCACGGTGCCTGGAAGGATCAACTGGAAGTCGAGTTTCAGCGTTGTCGCCGACAGAAGCAGGGCGCAGCGATTGCGTTGATCGACATCGACCACTTCAAAGCAATCAACGACACCTACGGCCACGTGGCTGGCGACATCGTGCTGCGCCAGTTGAGCAAGATGCTCAAGCAAAACCTGCGCGCCGCAGACGTGGCCGGGCGTTACGGTGGTGACGAGTTCTGCGTGATTTTACCGGACCTGCCGCTGTTCAACGCCGCGCAGGCGATGGAAGCCTTGCGCGAACGTTTCGCCACCCTCGGTTACGAACAGAACCCGGCGCTCAAGGTCAGCCTGAGTATCGGTCTGGCGGCATACGATCCGGCGCATGGCGACGCGACCCGTTGGCTCAATGATGCGGATCAGGCGCTGTACGAGGCCAAGGCCACCGGGCGCAATCGGGTGATCTGCAACAGTGATGATCTGCCGAAGCAGGAAGTGCTCGATTCGGTCTGACCGCCCAGCACAATTTCCTCTGTAGGAGTGAGCCTGCTCGCGATAGCGTTATATCGGTCAACACCCGCGGTACTGATAGATTGCTATCGCGAGCAGGCTCGCTCCTACAGGTGTTCGGTGTCGGCCGCAGAGATGTCGCATCCGGTATAGAGCCTTGCGTCGATGTCAGGTACGGTTCAATTCCCCCCGACGCGAAACAAGGATCGATTCATGACGTTCTCATTTTCCCGCTCGCTGCTGGCCGCCAGTCTCGGCCTGTCCCTCGTCCTCAGCTCCTCCAGCGCCTTCGCCGAACCGCACAAGCAAGTGCTGGCGGATGCCGAGCAGTATCAGCCCGAAGCCCTGAAACTGCTGGAAAGGCTGGTCAACATCGACTCTGGTTCCGGTTATGAACCCGGCCTCAAGCAAGTCAGCGAGATCGCCATCGACGAGTTGAAAAAACTCGGCGCAACCATCGAACTGGTGCCCAACACCCCGGAAAAATCCAATCACGTGCTGGCCACTTTCAAAGGCACCGGCAAGGCGAAAATCCTCTTGATGGCGCACATGGACACGGTGTTCAAGGAAGGCTCCGCCGCCGAGCGCCCGTTCCACATCAAGGACGGCCGCGCCTACGGGCCTGGGGTGATGGACGACAAGGGCGGCATCGTCGCCGGGATCTACGCGTTGAAAATTCTGAAGAACCTCGACTTCAAGGACTACGCGCAGATCACCTTCCTGCTCGACGCCAGCGAGGAAACCGGCTCCGACGTCGCCACTGACCTGATCAAGAAAACCGCCAAGGCTCATGACGTGACCCTCAACCTCGAACCTGGGCGTCCGGCCGATGGGCTGGTGGTGTGGCGCAAAGGCAGCGCGACGGCATTGGTCGAGGTTAAAGGCAAGGCGGCGCATGCCGGGGTCGCGCCGGAATTGGGGCGGAACGCGGCGATGGAAGCGGCGCACCAGATTCTGCAACTGGGCAAACTCGGCGACGAAGCGAAGAAAACCACGATCAACTTCACCGTGCTCCAGGCCGGTGATCGCACCAACGTGATCCCGGATCACGCCACGGCCAAGGCTGACGTGCGTGCGGCGGTGCCGGAAGAGTTCGACCGGATCGAGAAAGATCTGGCGCGAGTGTCGCAGGACAAGCTGATCGCTGAATCCGAAGTTACCACCAGCCTCAAACGCGGGCTGCCACCGATGCCGCAGACGGCGGAGTCGGATCGCTTGATGGCCATGGCGCAAGGGATTTACGGCGAGATCGGCCGCAAGCTGACCGAAGAGGGCAGCGGTGGTGCGGCGGATGCCAGCCTGTCTGCCGGCGTGGGCACCCCGACGCTGGACGGCTTCGGAATTGTCGGCGGCAATATTCATACGCCGGAGGAATACGCCGAAGTGGCGAGCGTGACGCCGCGGATCTATCTGTTGTCGCGGATGATCATGGAGTTGGCCAAACGCTGACTCCCTCGGTTTGGCGGAGCTGCAACTGACGCCTTCGCGAGCAAGCCCGCTCCCACAGTGGATTTGTGCCGAACATCAATGCTGTGTTCACTGAAGATCCACTGTGGGAGCGGGCTTGCTCGCGAAGGCGGCGGGTCAGGCTAAATGGGTGTTGAATGTGCCGACGTCATCGCGAGCAGGCTCACCCCTACATGGGTTCTGTGTTCAACACCCATGCTGTGTTCACTGAAGATCCACTGTGGGAGCGGGCTTGCTCGCGAAGGCGGCGGGTCAGGCTAAATGGGTGTTGAATGTGCCGACGTCATCGCGAGCAGGCTCACTCCTACATGGGATCTGTGTCGAACACCAAAGCTGTGTTCACTGAAGATCCACTGTGGGAGCGGGCTTGCTCGCGAAGGCGGCGGGTCAGGCTAAATGGGTGTTGAATGTGCCGACGTCATCGCGAGCAGGCTCACTCCTACATGGGATCTGTGTCGAACACCAATGCTGTGTTCACTGAAAGATCCACTGTGGGAGCGGGCTTGCTCGCGAAGGGGCCAGACCTGACCGCAGATTATTCCTTGACGCTCATGTATTCCTTCGCCCACAGGATGTAATCCTCAGGCTGGGTGTAGGTGTGCGTCAGTTCGGTGGCGCTCAGGTCCGAGGCCTGGGTGAAGATCTGGCGTTGTTCGCGCAGGCTGTCGTAGGTGGCCTTGATCGCGGCGAAGTACGCACCGTGGCCATCGATGGTCACGCGTACGCCGAGTTCGGCCAGGCGCTTGTCGTCGCGCAGTGCCGGGTTGCCATAGGTTACCAGCATCAGCGGCACCGTCAGGTGTTCGGCAATTTGCTCAAGCTGATCGAAGTCCTGCACCCCGACCATGCAGATGCCGTCGGCACCGGCGGCCTGGTATTGCTTGGTGCGGCTGATGATTTCCTGATTCGGCAGAATCCCCGCGTTGGTGCGGGCGATGATCGCCATTTCCGAATCGACCCGGGCTTCCAGCGCCGCGCGGATCTTGCCGACGCCTTCGGCGACCGAGATCAGGTCGGTGGATTTGCGACCGAATTGTGCTGGCAGCAGGGTGTCTTCGATGGTCAGGGCGGCGACGCCGGCGCGCTCCAGTTCGACGATGGTGCGCATCACGTTGAGGGCGTTGCCGTAGCCGTGGTCGGCGTCGGCGATCACTGGCAGCTGAGCGACGCGGCCGATGCGGGTGGCCTGTTCAGCGAATTCGCTGAGGGTGATCAGGGCAAAGTCGGGGGCGCCCAGCACCTGCAACGAGGCCACGGAGCCGCCGAGGATCCCCACCTCAAAACCCAGGTCGGCGGCAATGCGCGCGGACATCGGGTCGAACACCGAGGCGGTGTGGTAGCAGGTGTCGGAAGCCAGCAATTGACGGAAGTTACGGCGCAAATCTTGATGGGAAAGCCTGGTCATACGAGTTCCACCAATACAAAGGAATGGAACGGCTTGAGCAAAGGTGTCAACGCCGAAGAATGAAAAGGCTATCACGCGAATGGGTCAAGGTTCATGACGAATTTGCGCGTGAGGCGTTGATGACGGATCCAATGGCTGAAAGGTTTCATCGGCAGTCAGCGGATGTTCAGTGGCAAAACCGCAGATCAGGCCGCTACCGCCTGTTGCTGTTGCCTGGGCAGCAGCACGGCGCGTACCGAATTGCCCGGCTGCAGTTGCAGGCGCTTGGCGGTCAGGCGGTCGACCACCAGGGCATTGCCGACCAGACGACCAGGCGCCACGGTGATGCGGCAGTTCTCCAGGCGCCGGTTGTGGATCAACCACAACGGTGCCTGATCGTCCGGCGTGCCGAGACTCAGGGTCAGCGCCAGGCTGTCGCGTACAGTACGAATGCTGCCGATCGGTGCTTCGATCACCGGGCCGCCGTCGAAGATGTCGATGTAGCCCTTATGTACAAACCCTTCTTCACGCAGGATCTTCAGCGCCGGCTCGGTATTGGGGTGCGGCTGGCCGATGGCCGCCTGTGCCTGTTCGGTAAGCATGCAGGTGTACAACGGCTGGCGCGGCATCAGTTCGGCGATGAACGACTTGTTGCCCAGCCCCGACAAGTGGTCGGCATGGCTGAAGTCCATCTGGAAGAAATGCCGGCCCAGACTGTCCCAGAACGGCGAGCAGCCGAGTTCATCGGCACTGCCGCGCAGCTCGGCGATCATCTTCTCGCCAAACAGTTGCGGAAATTCGGCCACGAACAGCAGCCGCCCGAGCGACAGCAGCCGGCCATTGTTGCCATGGCGTTGCTCATGCTGGAGGAACAGTGAACACAGTTCCGACTGGCCGGTCAGCTCGTTATTGAGAAACAGTGTGGGGATCTGCCGCGAAATACCGAGATCCGGTGCCGAACTCACGGTCAGGACGACCCGGTAGTTGTACCACGGCTCGCGCAGGCCCACCGCCCCGGTCAGGGCGCTGACGCCGACCACTCGCAGGTCATCATCTTCAAGCACGAACAGATAATCGGCGTCGGCCCGTTCCACTTGGCCGGAGAACGCGCGCTGGGCCCAACGCACCCGGTGGGCGAGGCGATCTTCATTGGCCGGCAGGGTGGTGAACCCCGGGCCGGCCTGTTGCACCAGGGTCATCAGCGCTGGCAGGTCGCTGACTTTGACCGGACGGACGATCATGCGGTAACTCCTTGTACGCGCCGGTTCGGGCACTGTCGTTGGGTATGCAACCGGGCGCGATTCACAGGGCGGTCAGCCTGATCGTACTGCCATCGGTGACCTTCAGCGCCGCGCACAGGTTCGGCGTCAGCGACAGCGGTTGATCGGGCTGGTAATCCAGTTCGGCGACGATGGCCCGGAAACCGTGCAGTGCGTCGTTGCTCAGCAGGTAACGGCCACGGGCGTCGATTTGCGCTTGCTGGCGCACTGTGGCGGTCTGGCTGTGGGCAATCGAACGAATATTCGCGGTGCGCGCATACAGGGTCGGGCCGGCGTCGAACAGGTCGATGTAGCTGTTGGTTTCAAAGCCTTCGCGTTCGAGGATGTCGAACGCTTCCTGACCGTCCGGATGAATCCGGCCGATGCATTCCTGTGCTGCCGGGGGCAGCATCGGCACGTAAATCGGGTATTGCGGCATCAGTTCGGCGAGGAAGGTGCGGCTTTGCAGGCCGCACAGGCGCTCGGCCTCGACGTAGGGCAGGTCGAAGAAGTGCTTGCCCAGAGCGTCCCAGAACGGCGAATGACCGTTCTCGTCGCTGTAGCCGACGATTTCGGTGATCACCGCATCGGCGAAACGTGCTGCGTGGGCGGCGATGAACAGCAGTCGCGCCCGCGACAGCAATTCGGAAAAGGCGCTGCGCACCAGCGCGTTGTCGATGTGAAACCCGCGCAACAGCGTGTGTCCGCTGAGGTCGTGACACAGCGACAGCGCCGGTACCCCGTGTTCGATATTCAGTTCCCGCGAGGCACTGGTGAAGTGGCGGTTGCGCAGGCTGTAGAACGGTTCGTTGAAACCGGCTGTGGCGAGGATCTCCGAGCAGCCGACCAGCCGCTGAGTGTCGAGATCTTCCAGGACGAAGAAGTAGTTCTCCGGGCCTTGCGCCTGAATGTCGTTGTCGAACGAGGCACAGGACCCGGCGATTTTTTCGCGCAGGCGCTCGCTGTCGTCCGGCAACGACGTGACGCCGACCAGGCTGTCGCGGGCCAGTTGCTGCAATTGCGGCAGGTCGGTTGTCTCGACTGGGCGTAAGACCAGCATGGATGCACTCCTGTATCAAAGGGTCCGGTGTTCCCCACCGAACCTGACTATCACTGTCGGTTGCCACGCTTTAAAGCGGCGGTCGCCTGATTTGATGTCAGACGCCGCTCTTTTTCTTGTCAGCCATTGCTCGGGTCAGGCAGCGCGGTGCTGGCGCCGAGCTTGTTCAGGAAGAACAGGTACACCAGACCCAGCGCGATCCAGATCAGGCCGAGTTTCTGCGCATCGACGCCCATGTTGTACATGATGGCGGCGACGATGATGAAGCCGATCACCGGGCAGATCAGATGGCGTACGACCTGACCGGACTTCTGCCGACGCCAGTAGTAGTTGATCACTGTCAGGTGCAGCAGCATGAAACCGCTGAGGGCACCGAAGTTGACCAGCGAGGTCAGGGTGTCGACCGAATTGATGAACAGGTAGCAGATCACCAGCGACAGCACCGCCACCAGATAAATGCTCAGGTACGGGGTGTTGTGCTTCGGGTGCACCTTGGCCAGCACTTTTGGCAACTTGCCATCGCGGGCCATGCCGAACAGCAGGCGCGACACGGCGGCTTGCGAGGTGATCGCCACGGCGACGCCCCAGGCCAACGCCGTGGCGACACCGGTCAGGGTCGCCAGCCAGCTGCCAGCCGCGATTTCGGCAATTTCATAGAACGCGGTGTCGGCGGACTTGAAGCCCATGCCGGCGGCCAGATCGGTGGCGATCCAGGTCTGTACGACGAAAATCACGCCCATCACCACCAGAGTGATCAGCGCTGCGCGGCCGACGCTTTTGCCCGGATCGCCCTTGATTTCTTCGGCGAGGGTCGAGATTGCATCGAAGCCAAGGAACGACAGCACGGCAATCGACACCGCTTGCATCAGCAGGGCGAAGTTGAACGTTTCCGGGTGATACAGCGGCGCCAGGGTCAGCTCGCCGTTGCCGCCGCCGTTGTGCAGGGCGTTCCAGGCGTAGAACAGGAAAATCCCCAACACCACCAGCTGTGCCAGCAGAAAGATGATGTTCATCCGTGCGGTGAAGGTGATGCCGCGCAGGTTGACGAAGGTTGCACTGACCAGGAACGCCAGAATGAAACCGACCTTCGGAATGTCCGGGTACAAATGGTTCAGAGCCATCGCCGCGTAGACGTACAGCAGCGGCGGAATCAGCAGGTAGTCGAGCAGCATCAGCCAGCCGGCGATGAAGCCAACGTGTTGATTGAGGCCGCGTTGCGCATAGGAGTAAACCGAGCCTGCGACCGGAAACGCCTTGGCCATGCTGCCGTAGCTCAGCGCGGTGAACAGCATCGCGACCATGCCGATGATGTAGGCCAGCGGCACCATCCCGGGCGCCTCGGCATTCACGTAGCCATACACGCCAAACGGGGCGATGGGGATCATGAAGATCATCCCGTACACCACCAGATCGGTCAGTGTCAGGCTACGTTTCAACTCCTGTTTGTAGCCGAACTCTTCTATTTCCATGAAGCTCAACTCCTTGTCAGCCTATCCAGCATTTTTAGTTGTTATGTCGATCCATCGTTACCGCGTCAGCAGTCTTGCAGCATTGTTTACAGCAGCGGCGCCAGGCGCTCGGCCCACAGCGATACCGCTTCGGGGTTGCGCAGCAGATCGTTGCGCACCTCGATCAGCACCGATTCCAGTCCCCGGGCATCGCCGTGCACCGGCACCGTCATGTCGCCCAGCGGATCAACCCGATACGGCTGGTTGCCCGCGACCTGCAGCGAGTGCTCGGCCAAACCGTCGAGCAGGCGCTGGGCGTACGCTTTGGACTGACCGAACAGCACGCCGATTTCCAGTGGTCGTGGCTGGCCGTAGTACACCGGGGTAAAACTGTGAATCCCCACTACCCGCACCGCCTGGCCTTGTGCGACGCGCTGGTCGATCAGGGTCTGCAGCCGGGCGTGAAACGGTTTGAACAGGGTCTGGCGCCGGTATTCGCGAGTGGCTTCGTCCAGCTCGCGGTTGCCCGGCACCTGATAAATCTCGCTCTGCGCCGGAATGCTGTCGGGGGCATGCCGTGGCCGATTGAGGTCGATCAGCAGCCGTGAATAGTTGGCGCTCAACAGTGTCGCGCCGAGTGTCTCCGAGAGCTTTTCGGCCAGTTGCAGTGCGCCGATGTCCCAAGCGATGTGCTCGCGCGCGGCTGCATCGTCCAGGCCCAGATTCTTCAGGGCCTCGGGGATATAGCGGCTGGCGTGCTCGCACACCAGGATCAACGGATGCGATGAATCTTCGCGACTCAGGTTGTAGACCGGGCGGGTGTACAACCCCAGCTCGGCGGATTCAGTACAGGCGTGCATAGTGCTCACACAGGTCAGCGGGCGAGAGCTGTTCCGTCAGCGCCAGTTCCTCGGTTTTAAGGGCGTGGTAAGTGTCGAGCAACGGCTTGGGCAGCCATTGATTGAAGGCTGCACTGTCACGCAGGCAATCCAGCGCCTGGGCCAGCGAGGCGGGCAGGGCCACAATGCCCCGGGCCTTGCGTTGCTCGTCGTTGAGAGAATCGGGAATTTCATCGGTGATCGCGTTCAGCGCCAGACGCTGCTCGATACCCAGCCGTCCGGCGATCAGCAGCGCGGCCATCGCCAGATGCGGCGAGGCGGTGGCGTCCATGGCGCGGAACTCCAGGTTGTACTGCGCCGCCACGGATTTGCCGCCGAGGCTGACGGTCGGGCAGATGCGCAGCGCTGCTTCGCGGTTCTGCTGCCCCAGACACGCGTAGGACGCGCTCCAGTGGTGCGGCTGCAAACGCTCGTACGACACCGGTGTCGGCGCGGTGAACGCACACAGCGCCGGCAAGTAATGCAGGATCCCCGCAGCCCAATGCTGGCCGAGCGTCGACAGACCGTTGCTGGTGCCGGCGTCGTAAAGCAGCGGCAGACCTTGCAGGTCGAGCAGGCTGACGTGCAGGTGCACGCCGTTGCACACTGCGTCAGCCTTGGTTTTCGGCGCGAAGCTGACGTCGACGCCCATTTGCCGGGCGATTTCGCGGGTGATCTCGCGCACGTTGACCGCACGATCCGCCGCCGCCACGCCGAGGGTCGGCCGGCAGGTAATTTCGTATTGGTGCTTGCCGTACTCGGGCAGGAACATTTCCGGCTCAACGCCACCCGCGCGCAGCGCGCTGAGCAGCCAGCCGCCGAACTCGGCCCCCTGACGCTGGGCTTCGAGGGAAAACGCCAGATGCTCGGCAAAACCGGCATGCAGATTGAATTCGTGTTCGAACGCCGCGTTGACCTGCAAGCCGAGGTCGTCGCGGTAGCGTTCGATTTCATCGCGCAACAACGTGCGCGGGCAAGCGCTCCACGGCCGGCCATCGGTCTCGCGGATGTCGCCGTGGATAAAGTCCAGCGCCGGTGCTGCGGCGTCCGGGCCATTACCGACCGTGACGCGGCTGCTCAAATCCGGAATCAGCCGCAAATCACCATAGGCGCCCCACGGGTTGGTCGAGGCAATGATGTCCTGCGGGGTCAACGCGCTATTGGCCGGCACCCAGCCGCACCCGGCCGCTTGATAATGATCCAGCTGATCGGTGGGAAACGAGCGGCCACGGGTGATGCCGATCAGGTCGGTGGTGACGATGGTGGTCATCGGCAACGGCGTCAGGCGCTCGCTCATGGGCGCATCTCCTGCAAGCGGCCGAGCACGGTTTGCGTGTCGCTGATCCAGCAGTAGCCCTTGATCGCGTTGAGGCAGGCGTCATGCCGCGCCGGGGTGTAAGTAGCGCAGGCGTCTTCGACCAGTGTCACCAGATAGCCACGGTCGGCGGCATCCCGTACGGCCATGTCGACGCACTGGTCGGTGACGATGCCGGCGATGATCAGGTGGCGGGTTTCGAGGTTGCGCAGCACGTAATCGATGTTGGTCGAGTTGAACACCCCGGACGAGGTTTTCGGCAACACGATCTCGTTTTCCACCGGCGTCAGGTCGTCGATGATCCGCGCCTGTTGACTGCCCTTGGGCAGGTGCATGTCCGACAGTTTGTGATCCAGCGAGCGGTCGCGACCGTCGGCGGTCAGGCTTTCGATGATGGTGTGCAGCACGTTCTGCCGCGTTTCGCGAAAGGCACTGAGCAAACGGCGCTGGTTGGGCACCACCTGCATGTGCGCGCGGGTCAGGAAATACTCGGCGTCCGGGCCGTTCAGGTGCGGGTCGAACTGCGGTTCGAGCCAGGCACGCTGCATGTCTACCAGCAACAGCGCGGTGTGGCCGGTGACAAATGGCAAGTCCCGCGGCGAGCGGTGGGGAAGACTGAACATCCTTATTTATCCTCCAGCAGATGGGTGTTGAAGTCGTTGCGCAGGGCGTCGATGCCTTCCAGGCGATCGGCCAGATCGGGGCTGCGCAGGGTCAGGCAGGCAATCAGCGCCTCGACCTGGGCCAGCGCCGGCACCATGGTGTCGAACGGCGAGGCCGATTCCACCGGGGCGCTGATGATCAGGTCAGCCAGTTCGCGCAGCGGCGAGGCGTAGATGTCGGTGAACAACACCACCCGCGCGCTGTTACTTTTTGCCGCCGAGGCCACCCGCAGGGCCTGGGACTGATAGCGCCGATAGTCGAACAGCAGCACCACGTCCTGGCGTTGCAGATCGAACAGGCGATCCGGCAGTTGCGCGTTGTCTTCCAGGGCAAAGCAGCCGGGTCGCAGCAGGCGCAAGTGATTGAGCAGGTAGTTGGCCATCAGGCTGCTGAAGCGCCCGCCGAAGCAGTAGATCTGGTGCCGTGTATCGAGCAGCCAGTCGAGCAGAATGCGCACGTCTTCGGGTTGCGTCAGAACCTGGGTTTCCACCAGCAGGCGTTGGCTGTCAGCCAGATAATGGCCCCAGGCATCGTCTTTATTGAGGTGCGAGCGTGGCTGCAACAGGGTGCGCGGCGAACGCAGGCGGTGATCCATGTCGCTGAGCAGGGCGTCCTGAAATTCGGCATAACCGCCAAATCCGAGCTTCTTCACCAGCCGCACGATGGTCGGATCGCTGACGCCGGCGTGTTCGGCCAGACGCGCCATCGGACCCAGTCCGTTGCGTGGATACTGATCGAGCAGGGCGCGAATCACTTTGCGCTCCGACGGCGTCAGTTCCAGGCCGGGGTCGGTGATCAAGTCTCTGAGAGGGGGCATCCGGGCTCCTGCTGGATGAAGGGGGGGGGTGTTGAATTCGTTTCACAATCCGTTAAAACAGTATTTATGTAACTCAGGTTACATGTCTAGTGAATTTTTAGCGTGGGCGATTCGACGTTTAAATAAGGTCAGAGTCCTGTGTAACAGGGGCTACACCTTAGTCTGTGGCTCTTGTAGGCCATTGCCTCTAGACGTGTCAGACATTGCCGCTTTTTCTACTGCAGAGTACTGAGCTGGAAGCTGACGAGATCCCCTGAAACACCCGGGTTACGGCACAATTGCCACAAGACCGGCGATTTGCCGCCGATTCAGTTGATGCTCATCGAGTGAAATCCTGTGCAGTCCACCCGTTTGACTTTGATTTGCCACGCGCGAACCGTCGCACAGAAATTGTCGCGCTTTCCTACGAACGAGCCTGTTGAAAATTCGCCATTGGCGGCCGGCGCGTTCGCCGCGAAATTCAGCGGTGCCAGCCGTTTGTTGTGCGGGCCGGAATTGCGTACGCGCCAGACCGCCGAATGGTTCGGTGCGGCGCCACAAGTGGACGAAGCGCTGCGCGACTGCGATTGGGGGCGCTGGCACGGGCAAGCAATCAAGGATCTGCAGGTGCGCGAGGCCGAGGCTTTGCAAGCGTGGATCAGTGATCCGCAGGCGGCACCCCATGGTGGCGAGTCGGTAATGCAGTTGAGCGAACGCGTGGCGGCATGGCTGACCAGTCTGCAAGGCGTTCCGGGGCACATCGTCGCCGTCACCCATCCGTTTGTGGTGCGTGCGGCGCTGATGGAGGTGGTACAGGGCGCGGCGTTCAACGCGATTGATGTTGAACCGCTGTCAGTGGTTGAACTGCGGTTCAACGGCATCTGGCGGCTACGCTTGGCGGGTATCGATCTTGCGGGAGCACTGTGATGAAACGACTGTTGGTCATCGGCATCGGCGCCGGAAATCCCGACTACATCACCATGCAGGCGGTGAAGGCGCTGAATCAGGTCGACGTGTTCTTTCTGATGGACAAAGGCCCGAGCAAGGACAAACTGATCGATCTGCGGCGCGACATCTGTGCGCGCTACATCACCGACCCTGGGTATCGCTTCGTCGAAGCCCACAGCCCGGAGCGCGAGCGCGGCGAAGTGGATTACACCCGCGCGGTCGATGATCTGAACCGCGCCAAGCAGGAAACCTTCGAACAACTGATCAAAGAAGAATTGGCTGACGAGCAGTGCGGCGGATTCCTCGTGTGGGGCGACCCGGCGCTGTACGACAGCACCGTTCGTATCCTGCAGGCGATTCTCGCGTCGGGCCGCTGTGCTTTCGAGTTTGAAGTGATCCCCGGGATAACCAGCGTTCAGGCGTTGGCGGCGCAGCATAAAGTGCCGTTGAACAGCATTGGCCGGTCAATTGAAATCACCACTGGCCGGCGTCTGGCGGCAGGGCAGGTGAGTGACACGGACAGCCTGGTGGTGATGCTCGATGCGGAAGATTCCTACCGCCATGTGGCGGATCCGCAGACCGAGATTTACTGGGGGGCCTATCTGGGCACGCCGGATGAGATTCTGATCAGCGGCAAGCTCAAGGATGTGGCAGCTGAGATCGAGCGGGTGCGCAAGGCTGCCCGGGCCGAGCATGGGTGGATCATGGATACCTATCTGTTGCGCAAGCCGTAGGTTTTTTGTGGCTGGACTGGCCTCTTCGCGAGCAAGCTCGCTCCCACAGGGGGGCCCATTTCAAATGTGGGAGCGAGCTTGCTCGCGAAGGGGGTCATCACAGTCAACTCAAGAAATAGCCTTGACCCCACGCCCAAACCGCTCCCGATACACCGACGGCGGCACCCCGACCACGCTGCGAAACGCCACGCGAAAACTTTCCACCGAGCGATAACCGCAGCGCTGGGCGATCTGCTCGGTGTTATGCACGCTGCTCTCCAGTAATTCCCGCGCCCGGGCCAGCCGCTCGTGTTGCAGCCACGCTTTGGGCGATTGCCCGCTGGCCTCGGTGAAACGGCGCAGAAAGGTGCGCTCGCTCATCGCCGCTTCGCTGGCCAGATCGCGCACTTCCAGCGGTTGATGCAGACGCTCGCGGGCCCACTGCATCACCCGCGACAAGTCGTTACGGGGTGTCGCGCTGACCGGCGTCGGGATGAACTGCGCCTGACCACCAGTGCGTTGCGGCGACATCACCAAGCGCCGGGCTACTGAATTGGCGACCTGAGTGCCGAAGTCCCGTGCCAGCAGATGCAGGCAGGCATCGATCCCGGCGGCGCTGCCCGCCGAGGTGATCAACTGGCCGGAGTCGACGTAAAGCACATCCGGATCAACCGCAATCGCCGGAAAGCGTCGCGCCAGTTCATCGGTGTAGCGCCAGTGCGTGGTCGCACCGTGACCGTCGAGCAAGCCACTGGCGGCCAGCACAAACACCCCGGAGCAGATCGACAGCAACCGCGCACCCTGTGCGTGGGCCTGTCGCAAGGCGTCGATCAGTGCCGGTGGCACCGGGGCCTCGCGGTCGCGCCAACCGGGAATGATGATGGTGCGCGCCTGTGCCAGCAGCTCCAGGCCACCATCGGCCAATACGTGAATCCCGCCCATGGCGCGCATCGGCCCTTGATCGACGGCGACGATGCGGTGCTCGTACCACGGGAAATCGAACTCCGGCCGGGGCAGGCCGAAAATCTCCACGGCAATGCCGAATTCGAAGGTACAGAGACCGTCGTAGGCCAGAATCGCGACCAATCCAGGTGAGTCAGGCATTTGGCGGAAAATTCCCGGTGAGTGTCTTGCGCGCCACTGTAGCGCCAAGTGCCGGCCCGATAAAGTCTGCTCACACCCCAACAGATGAAGGAGCCACACAACATGACCAGCCTGGTTCGCGACATTCCTGCCGCACCGTCGGCCATTGCCCTGATGCATTTCAGCAACCGTCTGACGTTTGAAACCGATTGTTCTGACGTGTACAGCAGCCAGGAGGCCGGTGAAGTCGATTTTGTCCTGGTCGATGTGCGCGGCCCTTTGGCGTTCGAGCGCGGTCACGTGCCGGGCGCGATCAACATTCCGACGCGCTTGCTGACCGCCGAGGGCTTGGCGGAGTATTCGACGAGCACGTTGTTCGTGGTCTATTGCGCTGGCCCGCACTGCAACGGCGCCAACAAGGCTGCGGTGAAATTGGCGGCGTTGGGTTACCCGGTCAAGGAGATGATCGGCGGCGTGACCGGGTGGCTGGATGAGGGTTTTTCGCTGAGCGTCGAACAGCCCGCCAAAACCCCCATCGCGTGCGAATGCTGAAAATGCTTTTGTAGGATCTGCCGCAGGCTGCGATCTTTTGCTCTTTAAAGTCAAAAGATCGCAGCCTGCGGCAGCTCCTACATGAGCAATAGATACTCTTTTTGAGGATTTGTCCTACAGCATTTGCACCATGTCGGCGCACCGTTGATCCCGGTCAACGCGCGCGCCGATTTTCTGTAAGTATTTGTCGCCTAAACACAATTTGCCCTGTGCGCGCCGCCATAGACTGCCGTCCACTTCGGTTTTTGCTGCTCAATGGCCATGACCGAATGCCAATCGAAAGCTGCCAATAAAAACCTCCGCACACAGGAGTAATAAATGAAGAAGCTAGTGATGTTCGGTGCCCTGGCACTGTCGATGTTGTCCCTCACCGCTGTGGCCGAAGACGCCAAGCCGATCCGCATTGGTATTGAAGCCGGTTACCCTCCATTCTCGATGAAAACCCCTGACGGCAAACTCGCCGGTTTCGACGTCGATATCGGCGATGCCCTGTGCGCGCAGATGAAAGTCAAATGTACTTGGGTTGAGCAAGAGTTCGATGGCCTGATTCCGGCACTCAAAGTGAAGAAGATCGATGCGATCCTGTCCTCGATGACCATTACGGATGACCGCAAGAAAAACGTCGATTTCACCATCAAGTACTATCACACCCCGGCACGTTTCGTGATGAAGGAAGGCTCGGGTGTCAAAGACCCGCTGACCGAGCTCAAGGGTAAGAAAGTCGGCGTGCTGCGCGCCAGTACCCACGACCGTTATGCCACTGAAGTGCTGGTTCCGGCCGGGATCGATCTGGTGCGTTACGGCTCGCAACAGGAAGCTAACCTTGACATGGTCTCCGGTCGTATCGACGCGATGCTGGCCGACTCGGTCAACCTCAGCGACGGTTTCCTGAAGACCGACGCCGGCAAAGGCTTCGAATTCGTCGGCCCGACCTACGAAGACGCCAAGTACTTCGGCGGCGGCGCGGGCATCGCGGTGCGCAAGGGCGATACCGAGCTGGCCGAGAAATTCAACAAGGCCATCACCGAAATCCGCGCCAATGGCGAGTACAAGAAAGTCCAGGACAAGTACTTCGACTTTGACGTGTACGGCCATTAATACGCCGTAGAAAAAGTGGCCCCGTTTGCGCGGTGGCCACTTTTTTTGTGCTCTGATTCATAGGAGAACCCTGTAGGAGTGAGCCTGCTCGCGATAGCGGTTTAACATTCAGCCGCTCTAGTGCCTGGCACACCGCTATCGCGAGCAGGCTCACTCCTACAGGGGATCTGCGTGATCCAGCCATTCAGGAGTTTTCCCATGCAACGCATCGACCATGTCCTGCCCTGGAGCCATCTTGGCAGCGAACGTTCCCTCAGCGTTTTCCGT
The DNA here is from genome assembly GCF_058798255.1 of Pseudomonas sp. GW823-FHT01D03. Lineage (NCBI taxonomy): Bacteria > Pseudomonadati > Pseudomonadota > Gammaproteobacteria > Pseudomonadales > Pseudomonadaceae > Pseudomonas > Pseudomonas sp. GW823-FHT01D03. The sequence goes on along the minus strand of NZ_JBXAKK010000001.1, from coordinate 3,828,202 downwards.
TACGGCGCCGGCAGCCGCAAGGTGTACATCCAGGCCAGCCTGCACGCCGACGAGCTGCCGGGCATGCGCACGGCGTGGGAACTCAAGCAACGCCTCAACGCGCTGGAACAGCAGGGCCGTCTGCAAGGTGTGATCGAGCTGGTGCCGGTGGCCAATCCGATCGGCCTCGACCAGCACCTGCAAGGCAGTCACATGGGGCGCTTCGAGCTGGGCAGCGGCAAGAATTTCAACCGCTCGTTTGTCGAACTCAGCGCGCCCGTCGCGGCGCGCATCGGCGAGCAACTGGGCAGCGATGCCGAGGCCAACATCGCCTTGATCCGCCAGACCATGGGTCAGGTGCTTGATGAGCTGCCAGCCCCGGCCTCGCAACTCGAAGCGCTGCACCGCTTGCTGCTGCGCCACGCCTGCGATGCCGACATCACCCTCGACCTGCATTGCGATTTCGACGCGGCTATTCACATTTACGCATTGCCGCAACACTGGCCGCGCTGGCAATCGCTGGCGGCACGACTGAAGGCCGGCGTGGCCTTGCTGTGCGAAGACTCCGGTGGCAGTTCGTTCGACGAATCGTGTTCGTCACCGTGGCTGCGTCTGGCGCGAGCGTTTCCAAACGCGGCGATTCCCCCGGCCAACCTCGCCACCACCCTGGAACTGGGCAGCATGGGCGACACCCGGGTTGATCAGGCGCAGGCCAATTGCGAGGCGATTCTGGGGTTTCTCGCCGAACAGGGTTTCATCAGCGGCGAATGGCCGGCGGCACCGAGCGAGTGCTGCGAAGGCATGCCGTTCGAAGGCACCGAATATCTGTTCGCCCCGCACCATGGCGTGGTCAGTTTCCTGCGCAATGCCGGGGAGTGGGTCGAGCGGGGCGACGCGCTGTTCGAGGTGGTGGACCCGTTGAATGACCGCCTCACCACTGTTTGTGCCGGCACCAGCGGCGTGTTGTTTGCGATCGATCGTGGGCGTTACACCCAGCCGGGGATCTGGCAGGCCAAGGTGGCGGGGCGCGAGCCGATTCGGGTGGGCAAGCTGATCAACGACTGACAGATTTCCTTGGATTTTCCGGCCACATCGCGAGCAGGCTCACTCCTACATTTGGAATGCGTTGTCCCTGTAGGAGTGAGCCTGCTCGCGATAGCGGTCTCGCCAGCACCACACTCTTCAGAGAGTGTTAGGCTCACCGACGAACCCGACACTCTGTGAAGGAAGGCTTTATGTTGAAGGCGTTTGCCCTGTTAACCCTCCTGGCGTCCAGCGCCGTCCACGCGCAAATCACGCTGCAAAGCGACTTGCCACTGAAATACATCGAACAGGTCCACCCGGACGCGAACACCCGGCCGCTGGTGATTTTTCTGCACGGCTACGGCAGTAACGAAGCCGATCTGATCGGCATGAAGTTCCAGTTGCCGGCGCAGTACAACTACCTGTCGGTGCAGGCGCCGCTGGCGTTGGGCGAAGGGCGTTTCCAGTGGTTTCGCAAGAAAGGCGAAGGGGCCTACAACGGTGAAACCGAGGATCTGCACGCCAGCGGCCAGAAGTTGCGGGAGTTTGTCGCGCAGGCGGCGCAGAAATATCACGCCAGCCCGGACAAGGTGTACCTGATCGGTTTCAGTCAGGGCGCGATGATGACCTACGAAGTGGGCCTGCGTCCGCCCGTGGCGGTCGGCGGCATCGCAGCGTTGAGCGGACGCCTGTTGCCGGTGTTGAAAGCCGAGCTCAAGGCCGAGCAGCAACCGTTGCCGCTGCACATTTTCATCGGTCACGGCACCGCCGATGATCGAGTGCCGTACCGCGACGGCACCGAGGCCAATGCGCTGCTGCAGAAACTCGCCTACAGCCCCGAGTTTCACGCCTATCCCGGTGTCGGCCACAGCATCAGTGCGGCCGAGCTGCTGGATCTGAATGCCTGGCTGCAGCAACTCAATCCGTAAGGATCACTTGTCCTTGAGGATGGTTTTCACCAGCGCATCGTGACCGCTCTTGTCGCTGGCCCGGGAAATCACCTGGACCAGCGCCATGCGTTTGCCGGAGGCGGCGAGCAGGGTGGTATTCAGTGTCTGGCCGCCGCCCTGAGTGGCGGTGCTGTCGACCTGACGCACGCCGAGGCCGCTGCTTTTCTGGGTCAGACTCTTTTCTGTGAGCTTGTTGAAGTCCGGCAGGGCCTTGCGCTGGTCATCGATGAAACTCGCCAGGCTGCCATCGAGAAATTCGTTGTCGTTATCCTTGACGCTGGCGCCACCGGCGATCTGGTTTTCCGCGGCGATGACCACGGTCTTGGTCGCCTGATTGGTGTACATCGTGCCCTTGGCACCGGTCGGCCCGGCTGGCAGCGGGTCGGCGGTGAAGCCTTTGGGCAGAACGAAGGTGAACTTGCCGTCGAGCATCGACACGTTGTTGGTCGAGGCCTTTTCCTTGGGCTTGGCTGCCTGGGCATTGAGGGCACCGAGAGCGGCGACCGCCGCCAGCAACAGGACGACGGCTTTCTTGCTGAGCAATGACATGTGAATCTCCGAGGGATGGTCGCGCCAGGGCGGCGATGATCCCACGGAGCATGCCCGGCATTCCAGCACGGTTTGTCAGGCGTTTGCGTCAGCCTTGGGCTGGTCGGCCTTTGCCGGGACCGGCCGGGCCAGCAGTTTGCGGGTGACCCCGAGCATCGCCACCGACACTGCGACACCGGCGATGAACCCTTTGAGGCCCAAGCTCGGCAGGGCCAGCGCCGACACCAGGCAAAACGCTGAAAACGAGTACATGCCGGTCGCCGTCGCCCGCAGCAATGCCGCGGTAAACGCTGGGCCACGAGTCTGCTGAGAGAACACCGCCATCACACTGCCAAGCACCGGGAACACCGCGAGCAGGCCGCTCCAGCGCTCGCCCACGGTACTCGCGAGCATCGTCACCAGCAGCGTCAGCGCCGCGCCGGCAATCATCCGCCAGAGCAGTTTGTCCGACTTCGGTGCCGGGCCGTTCAGCACCGGTTGCACGTCGGGGAACAGGTACGGCGCGGCGAGCAGGGCAATGGCTGCCGCCGCGACCGAGAACGTCAGTGACGACGGAATCAGCGACAACCCCAGCGCCAGCAGCGCCCACACCGTGAGGGAAATCGTCAGCGCCCACGGCCAGTTCGCCCGCTGTGCCACCTGCGCGTAGGTAATGCAGAAGGCGATCATGGCGAACATCGCCGACAGCGCCGCAACCGCCGAATGCGCGGCAAACAGCGGCCCCTGTTCGATGGCGAGGAAAAACAGAATCGGCCCGACCACCACCGGCAACCCCGACAGCCACCCGGCCACGCTCGGCCCCCAGCGCTTGCCGGCGAGAGAAATCAGCAGCAGAAAACCGGGGATCAGCAGTAATTTGAGGATCAGCACGCGGGAGGCCTCCGGGGATGGGATGGCCAAGGTAACCGATTGCTGCATTGATCGACAATTTTTGTATACAAAGTGTGCGTGTGATATCCGCTATGCTCTGAAAATCAGGGTTTACCGGAGTCGATGCCGCGATGAGCAAACCATCAAAAGTGATGCGTGGGGTGTGTGGCATTGGCTTGTGGGCGCTGTTGCTGACGCCGACCTGGGCCAACTGGCAGGACGCCGTGCCCGGCGCGCAAATCATCGGCACCGGCGATTTCAGTGTGTTCGGCTTCGACGTCTACAACGCGCGGTTGTGGAGCGCGGCACGTCCGTTGTCCACCGAACAGCCGTTCGCTCTGGAGCTGATCTACCAACGCAAGATCTCCCGTGATGATCTGGTGCAGGCCAGTGTCGATGAAATCAAACGGCTGGCAGGCGCAGGCGTCAGTCCTGCGCAACTGGCCAAGTGGCGAGAACAAATGCAGCAATCGTTCGTCGATGTGCAGGCCGGCACGCGGATTACTGGCGTGTATCTGCCGGGGCAGGGGGCGCGTTTTTTTGTCGGCCAGCAGTTGCAGCATGAAATCGATGATCCGCAGTTTGCCCGGGCGTTTTTCGATATCTGGCTGGATCCGCGTACCCGTAACCCCGAGTTGCGTCAGCAGTTACTGGGTGTGAGTCGGTAAGAGCAAAAGATCGCAGCCTGCGGCAGCTCCTACAGGCTACGCGTTCCAATGTAGGAGCTGCCGCAGGCTGCGATCTTTTGCTCTTCAAGCCTGAAGCTGAAACCTCTAAGCTGCGTCTTTCGAACTTGTTTCTGGATGTGTGCGTGAAATTCAGCTTACCCAAAATCGCCACCGCGCCGTTCTGCCCGCCGGAAGTGGCCGGCAGCGTCGCGGTGGATCCGAGCGCTTCGTTCTTCAAACGCGTGCTGCGTTTTGCCGGGCCAGGCCTGCTGGTGTCGATCGGCTACATGGACCCGGGCAACTGGGCGACTGCCATCGAAGCCGGTTCGCGTTTTGGTTACAGCCTGCTGTTTGTGGTGTTGCTGGCGAGTCTGGCGGGGATGGTCGTGCAGTGCCTGTGCTCGCGGCTGGGCATCGCCACCGGCCGCGATCTGGCGCAATTGTCCCGCGAGCGCTACAGCACCCCGACCGCACGCCTGCAATGGGTGCTGGCGGAAATCTCGATCATCGCCACTGATCTGGCGGAAGTGCTCGGCTGCGCCCTGGCATTTCACTTGTTGCTCGGCTGTTCGCTGACCTTCGGCATTGCCCTGACCGCCTTCGACACGCTGCTGGTGCTGGCCCTGCAGAACCGTGGCTTCCGTCGGCTGGAGGCGATCATGCTGGTGCTGGTGGCGACCATCGGCGTGTGTTTCTTCGTCGAACTGGTGCTGATCAAACCTTACTGGCCGGACGTGTTCGCCGGGTTCAAACCGTCGCTATCGGCGATCAGCGATGCCGCGCCGTTGTACCTGGCAATCGGCATCCTCGGCGCCACGGTGATGCCGCACAATCTCTACCTGCACACTTCGATCGTGCAGACGCGGATGATCGGCAAGGATCTGGCCAGCAAGCAAGACGCGGTGCGCCTGGCGCGCATCGACACCATCGGTTCGCTGGCGCTGGCGCTGCTGGTCAACGCGGCGATTCTGATTCTGGCGGCCGCCGCGTTTCACCAGTCCGGGCATACCGACGTGGTCGACATCCAGGACGCCTACCACCTGCTCGACCCGCTGGTCGGCGGCGCGCTGGCCAGTGTGCTGTTCGGCGTGGCGTTGCTGGCGTCGGGGCAGAGCTCGACGTTCACCGGGACCATCGCCGGGCAAGTGATCATGGAGGGGTATCTGAACCTGCGGATTCCCTGCTGGCAGCGGCGCTTGATCACCCGGGGGCTGGCGTTGATTCCGGCGTTCATCGGCGTGTGGCTGATGGGCGATAACGCGGTGGGCAAACTGCTGGTGCTGAGTCAGGTGGTACTTAGCCTGCAACTGCCATTTGCGCTGTACCCGCTGATCCGCATGACCAGCGACAAGCAACTGATGGGGCCGTTTGTGAATCGGCTGCCGACCCGGGTGCTGGCGTGGGGGCTGTTTGCGGTGATCAGTGGGGCGAATGCGTGGTTGATTTTGCAGATGGCGGTGTGAGCCCTGGTTTTTCTGTTGCCTGAGCTGGCCCCTTCGCGAGCAAGCCCGCTCCCACCCTGGAAAGCATTCCCCTGTGGGAGCGGGCTTGCTCGCGAAGAGGGAGGCCCATTCAAAGAAGATTTTGAATGGGCAAAAAAACACCCGGTGCAGCGTAAGTCGCACCGGGTTTTTTGTTGCCAGCGAGCAGCGGATGTCGTGGATCCGCCGCCCGCTGTGAACTCTTGGGTTAAGCGCGTTCCAGCGCCAGCGCCACACCCTGACCGCCGCCGATGCACAGGGTCGCCAGACCTTTTTTCGCATCACGCTTGATCATTTCGTGCAGCAGCGTCACCAGCACGCGGCAGCCCGACGCACCGATCGGGTGACCGAGGGCGATGGCGCCGCCGTTGACGTTGACCTTGTCCATATCCCATTGCAGATCCTTGGCCACTGCCAGCGATTGCGCAGCGAAGGCTTCGTTGGCTTCGATCAGGTCCAGTTGGCCGATGTTCCAGCCAGCCTTGTCCAGGCAGCGGCGAGTGGCCGAGACCGGGCCGATGCCCATGATTGCCGGGTCAACGCCGGCGTTGGCATACGCGGCGATTTTCGCCAGCACCGGCAGGCCAAGGGCCTTGGCCTTTTCGGCGCTCATCAGGATGACTGCGGCGGCGCCGTCGTTCAGCGACGAAGCATTACCGGCGGTGACGCTGCCGTCCTTCTTGAACGCCGGACGCAGTTTCGCCAGCGATTCGGCGGTGGTGTCGCCACGTGGTTGCTCATCAACCTTGAACGCCACCGGATCACCTTTGCGCTGCGGGATCAGGATCGGGGTGATCTCATCGACAAAGCGCCCGGCTTCGATGGCCGCAGCGGCTTTGCGTTGCGAGGCGGCGGCGAAGGCGTCCTGCTGTTCGCGGCTGATCTCATATTTATCGACCAGATTCTCGGCAGTGATGCCCATGTGGTAATCGTTGAACGCATCCCACAGGCCATCGCTGATCATGGTGTCGACGATTTGCGCGTGACCCATGCGCAGACCGGTGCGTGCGCCCGGCATCACATAGTTGGACAGGCTCATGTTCTCCTGACCGCCGGCGATGATCACCTCGGCATCGCCGCAACGGATCGCTTGTGCGCCCAGGTGCAGGGCTTTCAGGCCCGAGCCGCAGACCTTGTTCAGGGTCATGGCCGGCACGGCGTGGGGCAGGCCGGCCTTGATCGCGGCCTGACGCGCAGGGTTCTGGCCGGCGCCGGCGGTCAGCACCTGGCCCATGATCACTTCATCGACCTGCGCACCGTCCAGACCGGTCTGTTCGAGCAACTGGCGGATCACCGCAGCACCCAGATCCACCGCGGACACGCTGGCCAGCGAACCCTGGAAACTGCCGATCGCGGTGCGGGTGGCGGCAACAATTACGACGTCTTGCATTTTCGAATTCCTCACTGGGCAGCGAACTGCATTTCCGGTACGTGATCCGGGACGATCAGTTTACCAGCGGTTTTGGCGACGATTTCCTCGACGCTGACGCCAGGTGCGCGTTCCTTGAGGACAAAAGCGCCATTTTCGATTTCCAGGTAGGCGAGGTCGGTCAGCACCCGCTTGATGCAGCCGGCGCCGGTCAGCGGCAGGCTGCACTTGGCCAACAGTTTGGACTCACCGTCCTTGGAGGCGTGGGTCATGATCACGATGATGTTGTCGGCGCCCGCCACCAGATCCATCGCGCCGCCCATGCCCTTGACCAGTTTGCCGGGAATCATCCACGAGGCGATGTTGCCTTCGACGTCGACTTCGAACGCGCCTAGCACGGTCAGGTCGACATGTCCGCCACGGATCATCGCGAAGGATTCGGCGGAGTTGAAAATCGATGCGCCGATGCGCGCGGTCACGGTCTGTTTGCCGGCGTTGATCATGTCGGCATCGATGGTGTCTTCAGTCGGAAACGGACCCATGCCGAGCAGACCGTTTTCCGATTGCAGCATGACTTCCATGCCTTCGGGAATGTAGTTGGCGACCAGGGTCGGAATGCCGATGCCGAGGTTCACGTAGTAGCCGTCCTGCATTTCGCGGGCGACGCGCTGAGCCATTTGTTCGCGGGTAAGTGCCATGTTTTTATTCTCCGTCAGCCTGAATTATTTGCGGATGGTGCGCTGTTCGATGCGCTTTTCGAACGTGCCGCAAATGACCCGATCGACGTAGATGCCGGGGGTGTGGATCTGCGACGGATCCAGCTCGCCGGGCTCGACGATTTCTTCGACTTCGACCACGGTGATCTTGCCGGCGGTGGCCGCCAGCGGGTTGAAGTTCTGCGCGGTGTGACGGTAGACGACGTTACCGAAATGGTCGGCTTTCCAGCCTTTGACGATGGCGAAGTCGCCGGTGATGGACTCTTCCATCAGGTACTTGCGCCCTTTGAATTCACGCACTTCCTTGCCTTCGGCGACCGGGGTGCCGACGCCGGTGGCGGTGAAAAAGGCCGGGATGCCGGCGCCGCCTGCGCGCATTTTTTCCGCGAGGGTGCCTTGCGGGGTCAGGATGACTTCGATGTCGCCCTTGAGCAGTTGCTCTTCGAACAGTTTGTTTTCGCCGACGTAGGAGGCGATGACCTTGCTGATCTGGCGGTCGGTCAGCAGCACACCGAGGCCGAAACCGTCGACGCCGCAGTTGTTGGAAACCACGGTGAGGTCGCGGGTGCCCTTGCGCTTGATCTCGGCGATCAGGTTTTCCGGGATACCGCACAGGCCGAAGCCGCCGGCGATCACAGTCATGCCGTCTTCAAGACCCGCCATGGCTTCCTCGTAGGAACTCACGCGCTTGTCGAAACCTGCCATATGCACCTCTTTTATTGTTTGTCGGGCGGCTGGCTAGCCGAATGACTGGAGTGTCTCGCTGGAGGATATATTTGTTAAGTTGATTTTTAAGGTTGATTAATAGATAAAACTCAATAGCTGGTGTTTTCCCTGTAGATACCGTCTTGCCCCTTACCGGGCAAGTGCCAATTTCGGGTCAAATGGTTGGCCCGATTTGAGCACTCCGTAAACGAAGTGCAGCAACTTGCGCATGGCTGCACAGATGATCTGTTTGGGCGCCTTGCCATTGGCCTTCAAGCGTTCCTTCATGGCGATGATCGCCTCGTTGTGCTTCAGCGCTACCAGGCCTGGCATGTACAGACCCGCGCGGACGCGAGCCGATCCGATCCTGGAAATCACTGTTCTGCCTTTGAGCTTTCCCGAGTCCTGCAGCTTTGGGTTCAACCCCGCAGCAGCGACCAGTTTGCGAGGGTCGTCATATTTGCGCAGGTCGCCCAGTTCGGCCAGCAGCCGCTCAAGGGTTTTCTGCCCGATACCGTCGATGGTCACGATCAAGTCGCGCATCTGGCGCATGTCCGGATCATCGTCGATGTGTTTCTTGATCGCTTTGTGCGTTTCAGCGATCTCTTTTTCGATGTGGCGCAGAACGGAGTTGATCGAGTCTTTGACCTTTTCGTCGGACACATCCAGACGATTGAGCTCCATCTGTTCCATTTCCTGAAGATCATCCAGCCGACGCACCATCGCCTTCAGTTGGCGGTATTTCAGTGGCTCCGGTGCCCAAAGCTGAAGCTTTTCAGCCTTTTCCCGAGCAAAATCAGCGATCAGTTTGGCGTCGCTTTTATCGGTTTTGATCCGGCGTAACTCGCTGTCGGCGTAAGCATGGGTCGTGGCCGGATTGACGACACAGACCCGGTAACCCTTGCTGTAGACGAACTCGGCAAGTTCCAGGTGATAGATGCTGGTGGCTTCCATCACGATCAAGGCTGTAGGCTCGACCTGCTTGTTCAACCAAGCTTCAAATTCTTTGAAACCCTTCGAGTTATTAGGCAGCTTGGCCTTGGTTTTGTGCTTGCCGTTCGGCAAGTGCGTGGCGATATCAAAGGTATTTTTAGCGACATCGACACCGACGAAACTGGACATGACTGTCTCTCCATTGATCCGTTTTCGATCATCACTGCACTCTGTCCAACCTTGCGAATGCGAGCTCTCGCCAGAGACGGGCCCAAGATACCGTTCGAACTATATGAGTGAGTGTGGAGGGCTGGAGCACGATCTACATCACAGGCAAAAAGCCTAAGGAGCTGCACGGCTTCCAAGTCCCTCCCTCGATGATCAGTCGAGAACTATCGCTCCTGACGGAGCGATAGTCGAGATACAAGGAGCTGCCGCAGGCTGCGATCTTTTGATTTTGTTTTTTAAAGATCAAGATCAAAAGATCGCAGCCTGCGGCAGCTCCTACAGTGGGAACGGCGTTGATCCGAGGCAGTAGCAAGAACGGTAAGGTATCCAGTATGACCATCAAACAGATCCGTGCTTTCCTCGCTGTGGCCCAGAGCCTGAGCTTCGCCGTGGCCTGCGAGCGTCTGCACCTGTCGCAATCGGCGCTGAGCCTGACCATCAAGGCGCTGGAGGAGGGGCTGGGCGGGCGGTTGTTCAGTCGCAATACTCGTAATGTGGCGCTGACCGCCGAGGGCGAATCGCTGCTGCCGCTGGCCCGGCGTCTGATTGCCGACTGGGACAACGCCGAAGACGAAATGCGTCAGCGCTTCAGCCTGCAACGCGGGCGGGTGACGCTGGCGGCGATGCCGTCGTTTGCCGGCAACCTGCTGCCGCCGATTCTCAAGACCTTTCGCGCGCGCTATCCGAACGTCAACGTGACGGTCAACGATGTGATCAACGAGCAAGTGCTGGAAATGGTCCGCGACCGGCACGTTGAGCTGGGTGTGGCGTTCGAACCGATGCAGAACACCTCGCTGACGTTCACTCCGCTGTACATCGATCGCTTCGTCGCAGTGGTGCCGCAGGATTCCACGTTGGCCGAGCGCATGGAGATCGACTGGCAGACCCTGCTGCAGGAACCGTTCATCACCCTGCAACGGCCGTCGACGGTGCGGGTAATGCTCGAAGAGCACTTGCAGGCCCGGGGCATGAAACTGCCGGTGGAGTTCGAGAGTCATCAACTGGCAACCGTCGGGCGCATGGTCGCCAGCGGACTGGGGGTGAGTGCGGTGCCGGCGTTGTGTGCCGAGCAGATGCAGGAGCTGGGCGCCTGTTGCCTGACCTTGAATGATTCGGTGGAGCGGGCGATTGGTGTGCTCACGGAGCCGGGCAATGAGCTGTCGGCAGCGGCGCAGGCACTGTTCGACATCCTCAAAGCCGAACACTGATCCTGTGGGAGCGGGCTTGCTCGCGAAGGCGGGGTATCATTCGAGGAAAGTCTTGGCTGAAAGGACGCTTTCGCGAGCAGGCTCGCTCCTACAGGGGAATCAGCGGTTCAGGACGTCAGGCGTTGCACCAGCAACGGCAGCAGCTGTTCGCATGACGCCTCGATCTTCAGATCCAGCAGATCATCGGCGCGAGTCTTGCCCAGATTGATCGCCAGCAACGGCTTGCCGCGATCGGCGATCACCCGGCACAGACGAAATGCCGAATACGCCATCAGCGACGACCCCACCACCAGCAATCCCGCAGCATTTTCTGCCGCCGCCATGGCCCGTGCTGCCGTTGGCTGCGCCACGTTCTCACCGAAAAACACCACGTCCGGCTTCATCCGCTCGCCTGCGCAATAAGGGCATTGCGGTGTCTGAAAGCGCGCTTCGAAGGCCGGGTCGAGCAGGGTATCGCCGTCCGGCGCCTGCACCGCGTCGACCCCGGCCAGGTACGGATTCTGCTCGACCATCCGCTGCTGAATGTCATCGCGCGCGCTGCGCTGGCCGCAATCCAGGCACAGCACCCAGTGCAGGCTGCCATGCAGTTCGATCACGTTCTGACTGCCGGCCTGATCGTGCAGGGTGTCGACGTTCTGCGTGATCAAGTCGCTGATTCGCCCCTGGCGCTGCAACTCGGCCAGTGCTGTATGCGCGGCATTGGGCCGCGCCTGACGCACCCGCGGCCAGCCAAGCATGGCCCGCGCCCAGTAGCGGCGACGGGATTCCGGAGCGGCGAGAAATTCCTGATACATCATCGGCTGCCGGCCCCGGCGTACACCCTCACTGTCGCGGTAATCCGGGATGCCCGACGGCGTGCTGATGCCCGCGCCGGTCAGCACCACAAAGCCGCCATCGGCGATAGCCTGGTGCAGGGTGTCGAGGTGTTCGCGGGTCGGGCTGTCGAGCATGGTCAGCACTCCGGGGAGGACGATGCCCGCAGGTTAGCATTAACCGTGTGGAGGGAGCTTGCTCCCGCTGGACTGCGCAGCAGGCCTGTTTTCAGGGTCGCTACACAAACCGACGGGAGCAAGCTCCCTCGCCACAGGTGATAGCGGTAATTTACTTGCGCGCCTCCAGTATCAGATTGAACGGCGTCTGCGTCGCCCGGCGAAAATGCTTGAACCCGGCCTCGGTAAACACCTTGCGCAAGCGCATTTCACCAGCCTGCGCACCCAGCCCCAGGCCAACTTCCTGCGACAGCGAATTCGGCGTGCAGATAAAGGTCGAGGCCGCGTAGAACAGGCGTCCGACCGGGGTGATGTTGTCGTCCAGCGCATCATTGGCAAACGGCTCGACCAGCAGCACCGTGCCGTCGTCCTTCAATGATTCGAACGCATGCCGGGCCGCGCCGACCGGGTCGCCCATGTCGTGCAGGCAGTCGAAGTAACAGATCAAATCATAGTCGTCACCGGGGTAGCTTTTGGCGGTGTTCTGGAAGAATTTCGCCCGGCTGCTGACGCCACCCTCTTCGGCGCGCTGGGTGGCGACGCTGATCGACGGTGCGTGGTAGTCGAAACCGACGAAGCGCGAGTTGGGATAGGCCTGGGCCATGATCACCGTCGAGGCGCCGTGGCCGCAGCCGATGTCGGCGACTTTGGCGCCTCTTTCGAGTTTGGCCACCACGCCGTCCAGCGCCGGCAGCCATTCCGCGATCAAGTGACCTTTGTAGCCGGGGCGAAAGAAACGTTCGGTGCCGCTGAACATGCACGGATGATGATCGCCCCAGGGCAGGGCGCCGTTGCCGCGCATGGCTTTGACCAGTTTGTCCTTGTCGTGGAAAAACGAGGCCACCACACCGAGTCCGCCGGCGACGTACACCGGCGAGTCTTCCACGGCCAGTGCCAGCGCTTGCTCTTCCGGCAACCGAAACTGACCATCGTGATGTTCCATGTAGCCGGACGCGACATGCGCGCTGAGCCATTCGCGCACCAGACGCGGGTTGCAGGTGGTTTTTTCGGCGAGGGCTTGCGGGGTGACCGGTTGACTGTCGGCCATCGCCCGGTACAGCCCTAGCTCTTCGCCAACGATGACATTCGCCAGCATCGCGGCGCCGCCCATGTCGTTGACCAGCTTGCCCATGAAAGCGTTGAGTCTTGTTTCGTCCATCACGAGTGCTCCTGATACAGGATCACCGTCCGGTGGCAAAACGTTGTCGAGGCATGGGCCGCAGGGCGGTGGTCACAGAAGTGGGCAGGGCACAGCAGACGTCGTCCTGCATTCCCCCTCGACTGGGTTATGAGTCAGTCTAGCCGGGCTGGGGCAAGATGCAGTGTTTGTGCCCTGTGCAAATTTCAATGTGGGAGCGGCGGTACGAAGATTCGACTTGCTCGCGAACGCGGTGTGACAGTCGATGCATCAGGGGCTGATACACCGCTTTCGCGAGCAAGCCCGCTCCCACAGGGGATTGGTGTGGGGGTCAGCGCAGGGGCAATTTCAACTCCGCGCACAGGCCTCCGCCCTCGCGGTTGCTCAGGGTCAGCGAGCCACCGAGGGCCATGGCCAGTTGCTGGGCGATCGCCAGGCCCAGGCCGGTGCCGCCAGTGCTGCGGTTACGCGAGTTTTCCACCCGGTAGAACGGTTGCATGACCTGTTGCAACTCGGCTTCGGCAATACCGGGCCCGCGATCGAGGATTCTGATGCAGAGACCGTCGTCGGTGTCGACCTGCAACTGCGCCGCGCCGGCGAATTTCAGTGCGTTATCGGTCAGATTCACCAGCACCCGGCGCAGGGCCTGAGGGCGGGTATCGATCACCGCGGCGCTCTTGCCGCTCAGCTGCACGTCCTTGCCCATGTCCTGATAGTCGAACACCAGACTGTCGAGGAACGAGTCGAGGTCGGTACGCCGGCTTTCCTCGGTCGAGCCGTGGATGCTGCGAGCATACGCCACGCCCTCGCGCACCAGATGTTCCATCTCGCCGAGGTCGTTCCACAGTTTGTCTTTCTCGACCGAGTCGTCCATGAACTCTGCGCGCAGCTTCATGCGGGTGATCGGGGTTTGCAGGTCATGGGAAATCGCCGCCAGCAGTTGCATGCGCTCCTTCAGATACGCGGCGATGCGCGCCTGCATCGCGTTGAAGGCCCGGGCGGCGTAGGCCACCTCGGTCGGGCCGTGTTCGTCGAGCATCACTGGATGGGCATTGGGGTCGAGGCTTTCCACGGCGTTGGCGAGGCGGACGAGGGGGCGGATCGCGATGCGCACCGCCAGCCAGGTACAGGCGATCAGCAGCGCCAGTTGCCCGAGCAATACCCCCGGCAGCCACGGCGACAGGGGAGGCATGGCCGGGCGCACATCGATGGTCAGCGGGCTGCCGTCGCTGAGGCGCAAATGCCCCTGAAAGTGTTTTTTCTCCTCGCGGAACCGGGTGAAGGTCAGCGGGTAGGCATCACCGATCGCGGCGCTGATCGAGGTACCGGCTACCGGCATCTCGCCCGCGTCCAGCGGCTCCCCCGGTTCACCCTCGCTCAGCAGATAATTGTAATTGGCCCGAGCCAGCCGGGTGAGCCAGGCGGGACGTTCCTCTGCGGGCAAGCGGTCGAGAATCGCAATCGACGTCGAGACGTCGTTTTGCAGATTGTTGAGCATGGTGCTGCGGGCGCTTTGATAGCGCTCGTAATACTGCGCGCCAAACGACAGGCCCTGGGCGAGGATCAGCCCGACCAGAAAGATCAGCGACAACCGCGAAGCCAGGGTGCGCGGCCAATGCAGCTTGAGGCTCATGCCGAGGCCCCGAGGATCTCCACCGGCAGCGAGAACACATAACCCTCGCTGCGCACGGTCTTGATGTAGGCCGGCTCACGTGCATCATCGAGCAGGCGTTGGCGCAAACGGCTGACCAGCAGATCAATCGAACGGTCGAACAGATCGGCTTCGCGGCCTTGGGTCAGGTTGAGCAATTGATCACGGCTGAGCACCCGCTGCGGATGATCGAGAAACACCCGCAGCAAGCGATATTCGGCGCCACTGAGGGCGACCAGCGTGCCGTCATTGTCCAGCAGATGCCGGGCCGAGGTGTCCAGTTGCCAACGGCCGAAGGCCAGCAGCCGGCCGCTTTCGCTGACCACCAGATTCGGCGGCAGCATCCGTGTGCGCCGCAGCACCGCGTTGATTCGCGCCAGCAGTTCGCGAGCGGCGAACGGCTTGGTCAGGTAATCGTCGGCGCCCATTTCCAGGCCGATGATGCGGTCGGTTTCATCGTTGCGCGCCGTAAGCATCAGCACCGGCGTGGCCTTGTGTTTGCCCACGCGCAATTCGCGACACAGCTGCAGGCCATCGTCGCCGGGCATCATGATGTCGAGCACAATCAGGTCAACGGTGTTGGCTTCGAGAAAACTGCGCATCTGCCGGCCATCGGCGACCACAGTGGTGCGCAGACCGTTCTTCTTCAGGTAATTGCCGACCAGCTCGCGAATCTCGCGGTCGTCGTCGACGATGAGAATGTGATCGACATGTTCCATCGGTGCAGAACCTCTATCAAAGGGCAATGCGGTGCAGTCTATCGAGCCTGCGCCGGCTTGCCTGCCCGGGTTTGTATTGCAGTGTATCTGGCGCCGTGACGGATACATACACACGCAAAAGCGCGATTTTTTCAGGGTTTTGTATCGCTGTGTATCTCCGGGCGGCAGAGATACACAGCGATTGATAGCGACCGTTTCCTGACACAGACGCGATACCTCAAGCGCTTCAAATAGGCTCCATCGAGGCCCACACAGCTTGCCTCGGCTCAACCCATACAAGCCCTGAGGAAACCATCATGACGCACAAAACCGTAGTCGCCGCCTGCCTGTTCGCCGCCCTGAACATCTGCACCCTGTCGGCCCGCGCCGAAGCCGATGTCAGCCCGCACACCTACACCTACGGCACGCACCTGGACATCCAGAAAGTGCTGTCGATGACCGAGGACAACTCGGTGACCTGCGGCATTATCGATGCGCGCATGACGTACCTGGATTCGGCCGGAAAAACCCAGGTGCTGGATTACCGCAAATTCGCCGATGGCTGCAACAACGAGAACTGAGTGAGCCCTTTTTCGGAGTGAAGCTTATGTACTTGATCGCATTTGTCGGCGGTCTGCTGACCGTCCTCAGCCCGTGCATCCTGCCGGTGGTGCCGTTCCTGTTTGCCGGTGCGCAGCGCCAGCGCTCGTCGATCCTGCTGACTCTGGTTGGCATGGCGCTGACCTTTGCGCTGATTTCCAGCCTGGCGGTGGTCAGCAGCGAATGGGTGATTCAGGCCAGTAATTCCGGACGCCACGTCGCGTTGGGGGTGATGGCGCTGTTCGCCCTGTCGCTGATCTCGGCGCGGGTCGGCGACTGGCTGGCGCGACCGTTTGTTTGGCTCGGCAATCGCCTCGACCCCGACATGCGCAAGAAGTCCGGGCCGCTCACCTCGATCATGCTCGGCGTGGCCACAGGTTTGTTGTGGGCACCGTGTGCGGGGCCGATTCTCGGAGTGATCCTCACCGGCGCCATGCTGCAAGGTGCCAACGCGCAGACCAGCCTGCTGTTGCTGGCTTATGGCGCCGGCAGTGCATTGTCGCTGGGGATTTTGATTTTTGCCGGGCGCGGGCTGGTCAACCGGCTCAAGCCGTCGATTCCCTTCACCGGCTGGCTGCGCCGTGGCGCCGGGGTTGCGGTGCTCGGTGCAGCGGCGCTGATTGCGACCGGCACCGACAAAACCCTGTTGGCCGGCACCTCGTCCGAAGGCCTTGCTGGCGTCGAGACCCGCGTGCTGCAGAACGTACCGAAAGTGCTCGATTACCTGGTCAGCAAAGTCCGCGCGGACTCGCCGATGGAGACAGGCCAGGGCAGCATGCCGTCGCTGTCCGGAGCGGTGCAATGGCTCAACTCACCCGCGTTGAACGCTGAGGATCTGCGCGGCAAAGTGGTGCTGGTGGATTTCTGGACTTACGACTGCATCAACTGCCAGCACACCCTGCCGTACGTTAAAGAGTGGGAGAAAAAATACGCCAAAGACGGTTTGCTGGTGATCGGCGTGCACGCCCCGGAATACGGCTACGAACGGATCATCGAAAACGTCAGGGAGCAGGTGCAGAAACTCGGCATCACTTACCCGGTGGCGATCGACAACAACTATGCGATCTGGCGCCATTTCGACAATCAGTACTGGCCGGCGCATTACCTGATCGATGCCAAAGGGCAGGTGCGTTACAGCCATTTCGGCGAGGGCGGCTACCAGACGCAGGAGCAGATGATCCGTCAGTTGCTGGAGGAGGCCAAGGCACCGGCGGCGTAAGTGTCGAAACCCGACAACGGCTCACAGGTCGCGATTCGTGAGCCATTGTTCGTCCGACCTGATTGCCCGCGTGCCATGGCAATCCCGAAAGTGTTTCGAGGCCTTTACAAAAAGCCGCCATTCATCGGCCCGGCCGCGGTTTTCCGGGCTCTTCGGACGATTGGCAGGGACGCCATCGCCCCTCGGCGCGATAGTGCACAAGCAGGGCCACTGCCGACCCTGTCGCTGATAAAAAGAGCGCGAGGTTGCCATGCCGAAATTCGTGATTGAGCGCGAGATTCCAGGGGCCGGAAAGCTGTCGGAGCAAGAACTCAAAGCCGTGTCGCAAACCTCCTGCCAAGTGTTGCGTGAACTCGGGCCAGAGGTGCAGTGGCTGCAGAGTTACGTCACGGCCGACAAAATCTATTGCGTCTACATCGCCCCTGACGAAGAACAGGTGCGCGAGCACGCCAGGCTGGGCGGGTTTCCGGCCAACAGCGTGGCGCGGGTGACGACGGTCATCGACCCGACCACGGCCGAGTGAATTTCTCCAACCTGCGGAGCACGATTGATGAGTACTCCCATTGATCTGACGGCTTTGAAAGAGCGCCAGAAAGTCGCCTGGGCCAGCGGCGATTACGCCGTGATCGGCACCACCTTGCAAATCGTCGGCGAAAATCTCGCCGAGGCTTGCGACCTGCGCTGTGACGAGCAGGTGCTGGACGTTGCCGCCGGCAACGGCAATGCCACACTGGCGGCGGCGCGACGTGGTTGTCAGGTGACCTCCACCGACTATGTGGCGGCGCTGCTGGAGCGGGGACAGGATCGGGCACGGGCCGAGCATCTGGATGTGATTTTTCAGGTCGCCGATGCCGAAGCGTTGCCGTTCGCCGATGAGAGTTACGACGCGGTGCTGTCGACCTTCGGCGTGATGTTTGCCCCGGATCAGGCGACTTCGGCGGCGGAACTGGCGCGGGTCTGCCGAAGGGGCGGACGCATCGGTCTGGCGAACTGGACGCCGGAAGGCTTCGTCGGCCAGATGTTCAAGGTTCTAGGTCGCCACGTCCCGCCCCCCGCCGTGGCCCAGCCGCCGTCGAACTGGGGCACCGAAGCGTGGCTGCACAGCCACTTCGATGAGCGTGAATTTCTGCTGCAAGTGACCCGCCGCACCTTCAATTTCCGCTATCGCTCGGCGGCGCACTTCATCGACATTTTCCGCCACTGGTACGGGCCAGTGCACAAGGCCTTCGCGGCATTGCCACCGGAAAGCGGGCAGGCGCTGGAGAGTGATCTGGCGGATCTGCTGACCCGCTCGAACCGGGTGGGAGAGAAGTCGCTGGTGGTGCCGAGCGAGTATCTGGAGGTGGTCATCACCAAACGCTGAATGTTCAGAATCATGCCAAACCTCTGTGGGAGCGGGCTTGCTCGCGAATGCGGTGGGTCAGCAGACAGAGTTATCGACTGGACAGACTCATTCGCGAGCAAGCCCGCTCCCACAGGTTTTGGGTATGGTGATCGGGCCTATTTGAGGTGCGCCCCATCAACCCATTCCAGCGCCGTACGCCAGATACAGATCCCCAGAAAGTACGCCGACGCCAGCAGCCACAAACCCATCACCAGCGGATTGATCACCGGGTGGTTGAGCACCAGCGACAGGCTGCATAGCAGCCAGATGGCCGTCACCGCGATGTTGATCGGCATGAACCGGCGTACGCGGAACGGGTGCAGGAATTTCATGCGGGTTACGGTCAGCAGCGCCAGACCGATGATGGTCAGAAAGGTGATCCACGGCCCCGGGTCGATGATGTACAGGCACAGGGCAACCACGTTCCACGCGGCGGGGAAGCCGACGAAATAGTTGTCCTTGCTTTTCATGTTGACGTTGCAGAAACAGAACAGCGACGACACCAGAATCAGCGATACGCTCAGCAGCAGGGTGTAGTCGGGCAGGGGAATGTAGCGATAGATGAACAGCGCCGGAATGAACACGTAGGTCAGATAATCGATCACCAGATCGAGGATCGAGCCGTCGAAACTCGGCAGCACCGACTGCACATTGACCTTGCGCGCGAGTGCCCCGTCGAGACCGTCGACGATCAGCGCCACGCCCAGCCACATCAGACAGTGGGTCGGCTGGTTCTCCAGCAAGGCGAGGGTCGCCAGAAAGGCAGTGACCACGCCGGTCGCGGTAAAACCATGGGCGCCCCATGCTTTGAGCCTGGCGATGTGTACGGTCGATATCACAGGGGCGTTCTCCAGAAAAATGAAGCATGCCGGGTATCACCCTCGGGCAAAGGGCGCCGGCAAACCGGGTCGGGGTTGCAGCTATCGACCGGTTTGGCCGGGATAAGGTTCACCACCTTTGAATCTTAGCTGGCCGCTCGAAAAATACCTCGGCGAAATCTGCCAGCGTCAGCCAAACGGTGCTGGCGCGCCAGCGTCGGCAGTCTATTGTTGCCTGACGCATGTATTGCCAATGGCTGAGGACGAGATCATGAACACCAGCGATTTGCTCGAACAACTGCTGCGGGGCCAGGCCTCGGTGGGACAACAAGGTGCTGGCCCGGCCGCCGGTGGGCTGGGTGGATTGGGCGGCTTGCTTGGCGGTCTGCTGGATGGCGGTGCAGGCTCCGGCGGTAGAGCGGCGCAGTCCGGTGGGCTGGGCGGTTTGCTCGGTGGCCTGCTCGGCGGCGGTAGCGGTGGTGGCCTGGGCGGTGCACTTGGCGGAGCACTCGGTGGCGGTACGCAAAACCGTTCCGGCGGCACCAATTACGCGGCGCTGGCCTCACTGGGGATGATGGCGTTCCAGGCGTATCAG
Organism: Pseudomonas sp. GW823-FHT01D03; assembly: GCF_058798255.1. Classification (NCBI taxonomy): domain Bacteria; kingdom Pseudomonadati; phylum Pseudomonadota; class Gammaproteobacteria; order Pseudomonadales; family Pseudomonadaceae; genus Pseudomonas; species Pseudomonas sp. GW823-FHT01D03. The sequence continues at coordinate 3,808,431 of NZ_JBXAKK010000001.1, read as the reverse complement.
GCCTGGCAACGCAGTCAGGCCTCAGCCGCACCACAACAGATCCCGCCAACCGCAAATCTGCTGGCCGGGCCCGAAGTCGAAGAACACAGTCATGCTGTGCTGCGGGCGCTGATCGCCGCAGCCAAGGCTGACGGTGAGATTGACGCCCGGGAACGGCAGATGATCGATGAAGAGATTGGCAAACACACCGACGATCCACAATTGCAGCAATGGTTTAACGCTGAAGTTGCCAAACCGCTGGACGCCAACGAAGTCGCCACGGTTGCCAACGGCGACCTGGCCATGGCCGCCGAAATGTACCTGGTCAGCGTGATCCTCGTCGACGACCAACAAAAAGCCGAACGCAACTATCTGGACGAACTCGCCGCTGCGCTGCAGATCGACCCGGATTTAAAGGTGCATCTGGAGGATCAGGCCAAAGGTCAGGCCTGAAGTACCGTCAAAAATCGCGGTCTCGGGCAGCCCGTGCCGAGACCGCGATGCTCCGTCCGTCAGGGCAATTTTCATGTCGATTGAATTTTTCTCCGTAGCGGTTGCTCTGCTGATGTAGAGGCGTGAAACAACGCCCTGACCGGCCAACCGAACGAGAACACTGACATGACTGCCCTGACCCCTCTGCAGGCGCCGAGCGCGCAGCAACAGCCCATCACTACCGACGGCGATCTGCGGCGTATTTATGAGGCACTGCTGCTTGAGGATGCGCCTGAAACCCTCGCGCAGGATTTTCTCGCCGAGCAGTTGCAACGTGCCGCGCTGTTGCCCGAAGAACTTCCGCAGGATCCGTCGGCGTGGCAAGGCTGGGTCGCCGGGCACTGCACAGAAGTTGCCCGGCAGTACGCCGATTACCTGCAACAGCGCCAGGCCGGCGGACCGCGCCAGTTCTTCAGCAACAAAGCCCATGCGCTGTACTTTCTGCAAGCAGTGGCGCCGACCAAACTGGTCGATGGCGCGTGGCTGTACGGTTTGTTGGCGCAGTGGCGCGACCCGCGTTTCGACGGGTTGCTGTGTACCTATCTGGAGGAACTCGGCGACGGCAATCCAGCGCAAAACCACGTGGTGATCTACCGCAAACTGCTCGCTGAGCACGGTTTGCAGGACGCCAGCGCGATCGCCGATGAACGCTACCTGCAAGGTGCCCTGCAACTGGCACTCGGCGCCTGTGGCGAAAGCTTGCTGCCGGAGGTGATCGGCTACAACCTCGGCTACGAACAATTGCCGCTGCACTTGCTGATCAGTGCCTATGAACTCAGCGAGTTGGGCATCGATCCGTACTACTTCACCCTGCATGTGACCATCGACAACGCCAGCACCGGCCATGCGCAAAAAGCCGTGCAGTCGGTGCTCGACCTGCTGCCGCTGGAAGCCGATCGCGACGAATTTCTGCGCCGGGTATCGCTGGGCTATCGACTCAACGATCTGGGGAAGGGCAGTCGCGCGATCATCGAAGGTTTTGATCTGGAGCAGGAAGTGCTGGCGATGCTTGAGCGCAAACGCCCGTTCGGTCAGCACATGCACTCCGACTACTGCCGTTTCGAAGGCAAAACCGTCAATCAATGGCTGGCCACGCCCGAGCAACTGCCCGGATTTCTTCAGGCGATGCAGGACAAGGGCTGGATCAAACGCAACGAAGATCCGCAAGCCAGCCGTTTCTGGCAACTGATTGACGGCGACGGTGCGGCGATGTTCGGCGTGTTCAGTCCGTATGAAAAGCAGCTGCTGCACGACTGGATTGCCGGCGACTGGACGCCATCCGACCAACGCAAAGCACCACGACGCAGCCGTCAGGTGGCCACCCCGGACGCCGCCGTGCCCGAACACGATCCCGATGTGCAGCGCCTGATGTCTGCCCTGCAAGGGCAGGACGGACACGCGCAAATGGCGACGCTGATCCCTTGGTTGGCACCGGCCCGCCATGCCCACCCGGCGGGGCTGCTGGCGACACGTCGGTTTATCGAACTCAAATCCAGTCTGCGCTAAGGAAATCTCCATGAATCAGGAAGAACAACTGTCCGCCAACGACCTGACGCTGCTGCAACTCGGCCGGCGCTTGCAGGCCGACGGCTACCGTTTCATCACGCCAACGCCATTGACCCATCAGCGGGTCAACCAGCGTGACGAAGGGCAGGTGGCCGATACCCTGCGCGACGTCTTCGGCTGGTCGCGCCCGTTCGAACCGGGGCTGTTGTCCGCTGACGAACAGCGGCAATTGCAGGAGGCACAAGTGATTGACGCCTACGACGGCCGCTTGAAGAGCCGGGTGCGCTGGTCGAGCCTGGATGACTTGTTGTTCGTGCATTCCGGCTTTCCCACCGATGCCGCCGATTCGGTGTTTTTCGGCCCGGATACCTACCGTTTCGCGCAGCTGATTCACGCGCATCTGCAACACAGCTTCGCGCCGATTCAGCGTGCGGTGGACATTGGCTGCGGCGCCGGCGTCGGCGCAATCCTGATTGCCCGCGCGCGCCGCGAAGCCGAGGTGCTGGCGGTGGACATCAATCCCGCCGCGCTGCGCCTGACCGCGATCAATGCCGCATTGGCCGAGGTCGCCAATGTCGAGGTGCTGGCCAGTGATGTACTGCAGGGCACTGAAAGCAACTTCGATCTGATCGTCGCCAACCCGCCGTATATGGCTGACCCGGCCGGGCGTGCTTATCGGCATGGCGGTGGCTCGCTCGGTGCGGGGTTGTCGCTGCGTATCGTCGAGCAGGCGCTCAATCGACTGGCGCCCGGTGGCTCGTTGCTGTTGTACACAGGGGTAGCGATGGTCGATGGTCGTGATCCGTTTTTCGACACTGTGGTGCCACGCCTGGATTCGACGCGATTCGGCTGGACCTATCGCGAACTGGATCCTGACGTGTTCGGTGAAGAGTTGTTGAACCCCGGTTACCAGCGCGTGGACCGGATCGCCGTGGTCGCGCTGACCGTGACCCGCATTGGCTGACACAAGGCAGGTGCGCCATGAACAGGAACCTCGACGATTACAACCGCATGCGCGATTTCTCGGCGACCTCGGAGCCCGCCGCCGTCAAACGCCGTGGCCGCAGCAAGGCCACTGAACATGCGCTGCAATTCTGCATCCAGAAGCACGATGCTTCGCACCTGCATTACGACTTTCGCCTGGAACTCGATGGCGCACTGAAGAGCTGGGCGGTGCCCAAGGGCCCATCGCTCGACCCCAAGGTCAAGCGCCTGGCGGTGCACGTCGAAGACCATCCATTGGATTACGCGACGTTCGAGGGCAGCATCCCCGAGGGGCATTACGGCGCCGGCGATGTGATTGTCTGGGATCGTGGCGTGTGGATTCCGCTGGAGGATCCGGCCAAGGCTTACGCCAAGGGCAAACTCAAGTTCGAGCTGCAGGGCGAAAAGCTCTCGGGGATCTGGAACCTGGTGCGCACGCACATGCCGGGCAAGAAGGAGAACTGGTTTCTGATCAAACATCAGGACAGCGCCGCGCGCCCGCAAGACGACTACGACGTGCTCAGCGCCGAGCCGGACAGCGTGCTCAGCGAACGCACCCTGATCAGCAAACCCAAGCTCGCCGCCGAGCAAGCCAAGCCAGTGAAGAAGTCCCCGGCCAAACCGCGCAAGGCGGCGTCCGGGACGCTCACCGGTGCGCGCAAGGCCAAACTGCCGGCGCAGCTCAAACCGGAGCTGGCGACTCTGGTCGACAGCGCACCCGAAGGACAGTGGAGTTACGAGATCAAGTTCGACGGCTACCGGATCATGGCGCGCATCGATCACGATCAGGTGCAACTGTTCACCCGCAACGGCCACGACTGGACGCACAAACTGCCGCAACAGGCGCAGGCTCTCGCGGCCTTGGGCCTGGAATCGGCATGGCTGGATGGCGAAATGGTGGTCGCCAACGAACATGGTGTACCGGATTTCCAGGCGCTGCAAAATGCCTTCGAAGCTGGGCGCAGCGCCAGCATCATGTACTACCTGTTCGACATGCCCTATCTCAACGGCGTCGACCTGCGTGAGGTGCCGGTCGAGGAACGCCGCGCGGCGTTGTCCACGGTACTCGGTGGGCATGAGCAGCCGTTGCTGCGCTTCTCCGAAGCCTTCGATGAAACTCCGGACGCGTTGCTTAACAGCGCCTGCCAGATGCAGATGGAAGGGCTGATCGGCAAACGCCTCGGCTCGCCCTACGTGTCACGGCGCAGCAGCGACTGGATCAAGCTCAAGTGCAAGCATCGGCAGGAATTCGTGGTTGTCGGCTACACCGATCCGAAAGGTGCGCGCAGTGCCTTCGGCGCGCTGTTGCTGGGCCTGCATGATCGCGACAGCGGCGAGTTGCGCTATGCCGGCAAGGTCGGCACCGGTTTCAACGAAACCACACTGAAAAGCATCCTCGCCCAGCTCAAGCCATTGCAGGTGAAGAAGGCTGCCGTGGTCAATCCGCCCAGCGGCTTCGAGGCCAAAGGTGTGCACTGGCTCAAACCCAATCTGTTGGCAGAAGTGGCATTCGCCGAAATGACCAAGGACGGTTCGGTGCGCCACGCTGTGTTCCATGGGCTGCGCAATGACAAACCGGCCAAGTCAATTACCGAGGAGCGCGCGAAACCCGTGAAGACTTCAGCGAAAGCTACCCCGTCGAAAAAAGCTGCCTCGTCGAAGAAAACTGCAGAATCAAAGAAAGCCACTGAGCCGAAGAAAGCCGAAGCTGCGCCATCACAGCTCGGCCTCGCCAGCGGCAAAGTGCGCATCACCCACCCCGACCGGGTGATCGATGCGGTCAGCGGCACCACGAAGATGCAACTGGCCGAGTATTACGCCAGCGTCGCCGAGTGGATCCTGCCGCAGCTCAAGGATCGCCCGGTCGCGCTGGTGCGGGCGCCGGACGGCATTGCCGGCGAGCTGTTCTTCCAGAAAAACGCCGAGCGCCTGGCGATTCCCGGCATCACCACGCTGGACAAGGACGTTACCGGGCAACCGGTGATGTTGATCAACAATGCCGAGGCCTTGATCGGCGCAGTGCAGATGAGCACGGTCGAGTTGCACACCTGGAACGCCACCACCGTCGATCTGGACAAGCCTGACCGCTTCGTCCTCGATCTCGACCCTGACCCTGCGCTGCCGTGGAAAAGCATGGTCGAAGCCACCGCACTGACCCTCACCGTGCTGGATGAACTGGGGCTCAAGGCCTTTCTCAAGACCAGTGGCGGCAAGGGCATTCACCTGGTGGTGCCGTTGACCCGCAAGCATGGCTGGGACGAGGTCAAGGATTTCAGCCATGCGATCGTCAGTCACATGGCCAAGCTGTTGCCGGAACGTTTCTCAGCGGTGTCCGGGCCGAAAAATCGTGTCGGGCGGATCTTTATCGATTACCTGCGCAACGGTCTGGGGGCCACCACTATTTGTACCTATGCCGCGCGTACCCGTGAGGGCCTGCCGGTGTCGGTACCGCTGTTTCGCGAAGAGGTGGGTGAAATCAAGGGCGGCAATCAGTGGAACATCAGCAATGTCCATGAGCGCCTGAACGATGTCGGCGATGAGCCGTGGGCCGACATGAAGAAAGTCCGCCAGAGCATCACTGCCGAGATGCGTAAGCGGGTCGGGATGAAACGCTGATCAGGTGTCGCGCAGCAAGTCGTGGGCGTTGAGCAGTTCGAAGGCGATTTCGGGGTGGTTGTTCAGGCCCCGGCGAATCGCGGCCGGGATGGACTTGCGCGTCTTGCGGCACAGCCCCGGCAGTGCATTGATCTGAATCTCGATGCCGAGCATGCTGCGCACCTCATGAAACCCCGGAGCGACTTCCACGCGCAGGCCCAACTGCTCGTGCATGCGCTGTTGCAGATGCCGCAAGTCCGCGAGGTCTTTGAGTTGTTCCAGGCGAGCGAGGAGGATTTTTTCCTGCTCGCGGGTCAGGCGCAGAATGCGCAGATCAGTGCCGGGCGTTTCCAGCAACGATTCGCGCCCGCAATCGCAGGCGCCGGGCGGGCAGGGTGAGCGCAAAGGCGCAGCAGGCGCAAGAGTCGTCATGGCCTCCATCATAGAGGCCGTCGGACAGTTTTGCCTATGCGCCTTCAGCTGCCGTCCATCGGCCGCTGCGTCCCTGGCAATTACTGATTCAGGCCTTCGTAATGCGCCAGAATCGCGTTGGCGAGATCTTCATCGCTGGCATTGAGGCCGGGATTGTCGTGACGCACCTGTTGCAGCACCGATTCCAGATAAACCCCACGGATGGCTCCGCCGCTGGCGACGAACGCTGACAGGTCGTCGCGCGCCGGGATCACCATTTTGTGATCCTTGAAGGTCGAGTACAGCGAGGCGGAAACACCCGCCGAGGTGGCGACATCGCCGGCATCGACACGGGCCAGCGCCGAGCCGACAGGGAGGCAGAGCAGGAGAGAAGAAACGAGCACTAACTTGCGCATGACGGTGTTCCTCCACAAGCGCGAAGCAAAAAGGAAGACTACATAATCTCAGAGGTGCGACCTTTGCCGGAGTTCCGTCGAACGCGCGGATACTTGCTGAAACGCTCTGAAGCGGCACTTCTGCACAAATAAGCTTAACTGAAATCCTGACAGGCGCATTCGGCGCGCCTCATGGAGGAACTCACGGTGTCGATCAAATTGCGTTTGCTGTTGCTGATAGCAACCAGCCTGCTGACGGCGCTGATCGTGAGTCTGGTCAGCTATGTGGGGAATACGCGCATGTCCGCGGCGGTGAACGACAACGCGGTGAGCATGACCGCGCTGCGCAATCACATGGAAGCCGACATGATGCACGACGCGCTGAGGGCCGACGTGTACTCGGCGATGCTGGTCGGCTTGGGCAAAAGTACAGGCACGGCCGCCGAGGTGCGTGATTCGATCAGCGAGCACGCCACGCATTTTCGCGAAGTGCTGGAAGAAAACCTCAAATTGCCAGTCAACCCGACGATCAAGTCTGCGCTGGAACACATAAAACCCAGCCTGGACACCTACATTGCGGCGGCCGAGCGCATTGTCGGCCTGGCACTGGACAACCCGGACAGCGCGCAACGGGAGCTGGGCACGTTCAACACTGCTTTCACTGCGCTTGAAGAGCAGATGGCCGCGCTCAGCGAACTGATCGAAAGCAATACCCGCGACACCAGTCAGGCCACCGAAAGCGCCATTCGCAATGCCAACATTGCCCTCGGTGTGGTGTTGCTCGCCGGTCTGCTGCTGTTGCTGGCGCAGGGGCGCTGGGTGACTCGCAGCATCATGGGGCCCCTGAAGTCCGCCAACCACATCGCGCAAAGCATCGCCCACGGCAACCTCAGCGAGCCGATCAGCGAACCGCCCGGCAAGGACGAGGCCAGCACGCTGATCCGCAGTCTGGCGACCATGCAGCGCGACCTGCGCAACATGATCGACGTCGTGCGGCGCAACGCCCATGGCGTCAGCGGCATGAGCGAGCAGTTGAGTCACGGTTGCCATCAGGTCGCCGACAGCAGTCAGCAGCAAAGCGCCGCCGCCGGCACCATGGCCGCTGCCGCCAGCCAGATGACCGCCAGCATCGAGGAAATCACTCGTCATGCCGAACGCGCGCTGGGCATGGCCAATCAGGCCGAGTCGCTGGCCAAGAGCGGCGGGCAGGTGATCCATCAGGTGGTCAGCGACATGGACGACATCGCCCGCTCGGCGCAACAGTCGGCGCAGGTCATCCGCACGCTGGATCAGGAATCCGAAGGCATCTTCAATATCATTCAGGTGATCAAGAGCATTGCCGACCAGACCAACCTGCTGGCGCTCAACGCGGCCATCGAAGCCGCGCGGGCTGGCGAGCAGGGGAGGGGTTTTGCCGTGGTTGCCGACGAGGTGCGCAGCCTGGCCGCCCGCACCAGTGCTTCGACCCAGGAAATCGCCGCGATGGTCGCACGCATCCAGCACAGCACCCGCGAGGCGGTCAGCAGCATGGAGGCCGGCGTGGCCCAGGTCGACAAGGGCATGGCGGTGACGGCCGAAGTCGAACGGGCGATCCGCGAAATCCTCGATGCCACCCTCAGCACCACGCAACTGGTCAACGACATCACTCGCACCATCGGCGAACAGAGTCATGCCAGCAACGAAATCGCCCATCAGGTGGAGATGATCGCCGGGATGTCCGAGGGCAACAGCAAGGTGATCGGGCAGACGGCCAATACTACCGATGAGTTGTCGAGTCTCGCGGGGGCGTTGGCGTTGTCGGTGGATCGGTTTCGCTTGTAGTGCCGCTATCGCGAGCAGCCCCATTCCCTGTAGGAGTGAGCCTGCTCGCGATGGGGCCAGCCCAGCCATCACAGGTTTCGGGATCATGTTCAGCCCAAACCGGCCGATAACGTCCACAGCGGAAAAAGACTCTCAAGTCGGGAACAGACGCGCGGGTTTGCCCTGACGTGATATTCTTCGCGCCAACTTGGTTTGACCTTATTCGGTTTGCCTGCCTTTGGGGCGGGCTGACGGAATCCCTGTCGCTCAAGTAGCTGAAGCCAATAATGATAAGAAGTCAGTTCAGAAGGGACATTAACTGAGGTCGATGCGGTACGTCGGCCTTGTGTGCCCACCCGTCTAAATTGAAGTGTGCCGGAATCTGCGACGCGAGCCTGAGCGTCATCAAAGCGGATCGCATACAGATAACAGCGGCGGGCGGAAGGCGTTTTATCATAGGTGCAACGGATGTTTAAGAAAGTGAACACAGCCTTGCTAGGGCTGGCTTTGGCGATGGGGATGTCGTCCGCCAATGCTGCAGAAGCAAAGAAAGTCGACGTTCTGCTGATCGGCGGCGGCATCATGAGCACCACTCTGGGTGTGTGGATCAATGAGCTGGAGCCAAGCTGGTCGATGGAAATGGTCGAGCGCCTCGATGGCGTCGCCCTGGAAAGCTCCAACGGCTGGAACAACGCCGGTACCGGTCACTCGGCGCTGGCTGAGCTGAACTACACCCCGGAAGACGACAAAGGCAACGTGACGATCCCGAAAGCTGTCGAGATCAACGAAGCGTTCCAGGTGTCCCGTCAGTTCTGGGCCTGGCAGGTTCAGCAAGGCGTTCTGAAGAACCCTCGCTCGTTCATCAACACCACTCCGCACATGAGCTTCGTGTGGGGCGATGACAACATCAAGTTCCTGAAAAAGCGCTACGAAGCCCTGCAAGCGAGCCCGCTGTTCGCCGGCATGCAGTACTCCGAAGACCCGGCTGTGATCAAGAAGTGGGTCCCGCTGATGATGGAAGGGCGTGACCCGAACCAGAAAATCGCGGCCACCTGGAGCCCGCTGGGTACCGACATGAACTTCGGCGAAATCACCCGCCAGTTCGCCGCTTACCTGCAGACCAAGCCTAACTTCGATCTGAAACTGTCCAGCGAAGTGCAGGACATCACCAAGAACGAAGACGGCACCTGGCGCGTCAGCTACAAAAACCTGAAAGACGGCACCAAAACCGAAACCGACGCCAAGTTCGTGTTCATCGGCGCTGGTGGCGGCGCTCTGCACCTGCTGCAGAAGTCGGGCATTCCTGAAGCCAAGGAATACGCTGGCTTCCCGGTCGGCGGCTCGTTCCTGGTGACCGATAACCCGGCCATCGCCGAGCAGCACCTGGCCAAGGCCTACGGTAAAGCTTCGGTTGGCGCACCACCGATGTCGGTCCCGCACCTGGATACCCGTGTTCTGGACGGCAAGCGCGTCATCCTGTTTGGCCCATTCGCGACCTTCAGCACCAAGTTTCTCAAAGAAGGCTCGTACCTGGACCTGCTGACCAGCACCACCACCCACAACATCTGGCCGATGACCAAGGTCGGCATCAAGGAATACCCGCTGGTCGAGTACCTGGCCGGTCAACTGATGCTGTCGGATGAAGACCGTCTGAACGCGCTGAAGGAATACTTCCCGAACGCCAAAGCCGAAGACTGGCGCCTGTGGCAAGCCGGCCAGCGCGTGCAAATCATCAAGCGTGATGAAGCCGCTGGCGGCGTGCTGAAACTGGGCACCGAAATCGTTGCTGCGCAAGACGGCTCCATCGCCGGCCTGCTGGGCGCATCGCCAGGCGCGTCGACCGCTGCACCGATCATGCTGAGCGTGCTGCAGAAAGTCTTCAAAGACAAAGTCGCCACCCCTGAGTGGCAGGCCAAGCTGCACCAGATCGTTCCAAGCTACGGCACTCAACTGAACAACGATCCGGCCAAAGTGGCACAAGAGTGGGCGTACACCGCCAAGATTCTCGAACTGCCGACTCCACCGGTGATCGGTCAGGCTGCTGCTCCGGCCGCACCTGCAGCTGAAAAAGCTGAAGCGCCGAAGGAAAATGCTGCACGTGACATGGCGCTGTAACTAGACGCCTGATGCACAAAAGCCCACTGAACCGGTAACGGTCAGTGGGCTTTTTTGTGGCGCCTGATCCTACTTTGGTTTCGCGCTTGCCAGATACGCACCAAGCCGCCGCCCCATTTCTTCGCCGAGGGCCTGCAAGCCGCTCAACGGCCGCACCATCACCTCGAACTCGACAATTTTCCCGCTTTCATCAAAGCGAATCATGTCGATCCCCTTCAACTCTTTTGCCCCCACCTTGGCACTGAACTCCAGCACCACATTCAAGCCATCGGCAGTCGCCAGTTCGCGGTGGTATTTGAAGTCTTCAAACACGTTGCATACGGTGCTGAGGATCATCGTCACCACTTGCGCGCCGGGGTAAGGCGAGTGGGCCATGGGCGAGCGGAATACCGCGTTCGGGTCGAGCAGTTCGGGCAAGGCCTTGAGGTTGCCGGTGCGGATTATCTCGTGCCAGCGTTTCAGGGATTCGGCGGCGTTGGGGTGCAGGTTCAGTTCGGACATTGACCACTCCTGGAATTGTTGTTGTTCTTCGCGCGACGGCAATCACTCTAGTTCAAAGCGGCGGATCACGAACCGTTGTGTGCCGATCTGAATACCAGAGCATGGGCGGAGCGGATCAGATTGGCATCTGATCCGTATTTTTCTGCTGGATCTGCCTCTGTAACCGGTTCAGTCAGGCGCTCAGAATAGCCCGGCATTTCGGTCACCCGCGGCAGCCCTTCATCCTGAAGCGCCCGGTGCACCGCAAGCTCAACATTAAGGAGAGCAGCATGAACAAGATGGCGATTTTCCTCGGTGGGTTTCTGACGTTGACCATTCTGATCGGAATGCTCGCGACGATTTCTCCGGTCTGAACCCCGGCCGTTTTACACCAGACTCCAGCGCCCTTTTTTGTCGAAGGGCGCGATTGTTTCTACTGCGCTGTAATTTCTCGCATCAAACCGAACTGGACTGAACCGGGAGGCGGCGCAAGCGATTGAGGGTGTATGTACCGGCCCCTTCGCGAGCAAGCCCGCTCCCACATGGATTTGTGAACAACACAGATCCAGTGTGGGAGCGGGCTTGCTCGCGAAGGGGTCAGTAGCCTCTCTGAAAATCTCTCAAGCCAATCAAGGCGCACCAAACACCATCGTCCAGTACACGCCTTCATCACTGCGCGCCTCACTGGCGAACCCGGCGCCGACCTGGGTGAACATCGGATTCATCAGGTTGGCGCAGTGCCCGGGGCTGGCCAGCCATCCGGCCATCGCCTTGCCTGGTGAACTCTGGCCGGCGGCGATATTCTCGCCGATCTGCCGACCTCGATAACCCGCCGCCCGGGCGCGATCTGCCGGCATATCGCCGTCCGGGTCGCGATGGGCGAAGTAGTTGCCGTAGGCCATGGCTTTGCTGTGGCCTTGTGCGGCGGCTCCCAGCGCGGCGTTCCAGCTCAGGGGGCGGGCGGCGGCGAAGCGTTGGCGCCCGCACATCCGTGGGCGTGCCCGGGCGGCGTTGACCTCCGCAAGCAAGGCCTTGCCGACGCTGCGGTTGTCGCCGACACGACTGTCGAGCACCGGTCGCGCCAGCACCACTTGCCATTCACCGCGGGAGCGGCTGACGCCGATATCGGCGTACTGCGCGTCAAGCAGGGCGGAGCAGTGGCTGTCTTGCAGCTGTTCGAAGGCTTCCTCAGCATCCCCGGCACCGACAATGCGGATACTGCGCACCGCTACCGCCGAATAACCGGAAGATTTCAACCTCTCGCGCAAGCCACCGCCGTAGCCATAGCCGATCGGCAACGCCAGATTCGATTTCAGCGACAGTGGCGCCAGGCGCTGGGCAGGGCGGCGGTCGCAACGTTGCGGATGGGCGCGATAGTCGTTGATCGCGGCGGCCAGTTGCCGCTCTTCGCTGGCGTGGGAGGTCTCGGTGAATAGTGAGGCAAGGATCAGCAGGCACAGCGAAACGAAGCGTGATGAGCGAACGACATGGCGCATGGGACGGCAGACTCAGGGAAAAAGACAGTGCTGAAGTGGGCGGCCGCGGAATACGGCGCCACTAGGACTGGGCTTTTTGCACTTGGTTCATGCTGGCCACCTGGCTTTTTTGTGGGTTGATTCAGGGGGTGGCGATCATTGGATTTTGTGTTGTCCGCACTGGCGCCTTCGCGAGCAAGCCCGCTCCCACCTTGGCAATGCGTACCTCTGTGGGAGCGGGCTTGCTCGCGAAGGGGCCAGTTCAGCCTACGCAATAATCGGCTATCAGCGATCAAGTACTTCCTGCATCCACTGCAGATACTGCACCCGCTCGGAAATCGAGTTGTGCCCCGAGTCCGGCACCACCCGCAGCGTCGCCACGCCTTTGGGGAAATGCGCCAGCAGCCGCTGCGTGCTGTTCCGTGGAATCACCTCGTCATCGCTGGCCGCCAGCAGCAGGGTCGGCACTTGAATGTGCGCGGCATAGCGGCCCGACTCGAAGCGATCCTTGAGCAACCATTTGACCGGAAACCACGGGTATTGGCGGACGGCAATTTCTTCGAGGCTGTTGTACGGCGTCACCAGAATCAATCTGGTCGCCGGACGCTGACTCGCCAGCCGCACCGCCACCCCCGATCCCAGGCTGCGGCCGATCACGGCAATCTGCGGATGGCTGGCGTACACCTGATCAAACAGCGCCAGCGCATCTTCGGCAATCGCTTCTTCCGAAGGTGAGCCGCCGCTGCCACCGAAGCCCCGGTAGTTCAGCAAAAACACCGCGTAGTCGGGAAAAGCCTCGCTGAACGACGGCAGATTGCGCGACACATCTTCGGCATTGCCGCCAAAGTAGATCAGCGCTTTTGGCCCGGCATGCGCGCGCGTGGTCACCCACACATCGGCCTCCGGCATCGCCAGTTTCAGCCGCGAATCTTCCGTAGTCACGGCGTTGTCAGGCTGGGGGAAATAGATCAGCGAGCGCTGAAAAATGAACAGCGCCCCGCACAGCAACAGGTAGAGGGCGATGAGCAAGGCGACGAGTGACATCAGTTTTCTGGACATTCGACTAACTTTAACGGGGCGCGGGTGTTCGCAGTCGCAGTGTAGTCCAGCGAATCCGGCTGGCCGTCGTCGCACACAACGTGCAACAGATTCACGCAGCAGGGGAACCCGCATGAGCCACACTGAGGGTTGCTCCCGTCGCCGCTTGCTCACGCTGGCTGCCGGGGTTTCGGCGGTCCTGACCTTTGACCGGGCGTTGGCCACTGCCATCACGCCGACTGCCACTTCGCCGAGCCAGGCAGGAGACCAGACCATGCAGACCCGCGCCATCCCTTCCAGCTCCGAGCTGTTGCCCATAGTGGGCGTGGGCACTTATCGCGGCTTTGACGTTGCCCCCGGCGATCCGGCTTATAAGCTATTGCCAGCAGTGCTCGACGAGCTGTTCAAAAAGGGTGGCACGTTGATCGACAGCTCGCCGATGTATGGCCGCGCCGAGCAAACTACTGGCGAGCTGCTATCGATTCACGAACCGCGTTCACCCGCGTTTCTGGCGACAAAGGTCTGGACCCGAGGGCGCAAGGAAGGTATCGCGCAGATGGAGGAATCCTTCCGTCTGCTGCGCACCGAACGCATCGACCTGATGCAGATCCACAATCTGCTGGACTGGCAGAGCCATCTGCCAATCCTGCGCGAATGGAAAGAACAGGGGCGCATTCGCTACATCGGCATCACCCATTACACGCCGTCGGCCTACGATGAAGTCGAAGCGCTGCTCAAGGCCGAACAACTCGACTTCCTGCAAATCAACTACGCCCTCGATGATCGCGGTGTGGAGAAACGCATTCTGCCGTTGTGCCGTGAACGCGGGGTGGCGGTGATCTGCAATCGGCCGTTCGGTGGCGGCGACTTGCTCGCCCGACTCAAGGGCAAGCCCTTGCCGGCCTGGGTCTCGGACGTGCAGGTCAACAGCTGGCCGCAACTGGCGCTGAAGTTCCTGCTGTCGCACCCGGCGGTGACCTGCGTGATTCCCGGTACCGGCAACCCACGCTATATGGCTGACAACGCCGGCGCCGGGTTCGGGCCGATGCTCACCGATGCGCAGCGCCACCAGTTGATTGCGCTGTTGGGGTAGGCGTTCACCCGCGATACCGCAACGCCTCCACCAACAACGCAAACGCCGGCGCCGCCTGCCGTCGGCTCGGGTAGTACAGGTGGTAACCGGCAAACGTCGGGCACCAGTCTGCCAACACTTGCAGCAGGCTCCCGTCGGCCAGATGCGGCGCGACGATGTTTTCCGGAATGTAGCTGAGGCCGAAACCGTCGACTGCGGCGTCGAGTAGCGGGTAGACGCCATTCAGCGTGACTTGCCCGGACACTCGTACCTTGAGGCTTTCGTCACCCTTCTCGAATTCCCAGGTGTACAGCCCGCCGTTGGTGGGCAGACGCAGGTTGTTGCAGGCGTGGTCAGTCAAGTCTCTTGGTGTTTGCGGGCGTGCACGGTTGGCGAAATAGGCCGGCGAGCCGACCACCGCCATGCGCATGTCCGGGCCGATGCGCGTGGCGATCATGCCTTGGGCCACGTCTTCGCCCAGGCGTATGCCGGCGTCGAAGCCTTGTCCGGCGATGTCGACGAAACCGTAATCGCAGATCACCTCGACGGCGATATCGGGGTACTGCGGCAGGAATTCCTTGAGCACCGGACGCAGCAGCCAGTTCAGCGAATGATCGGTGGCGCTGATACGGATCCGGCCGGCCGGGGTTTCGCGCAGGTTGCTCAGGGCCGCCAGTTCCTGTTCGATCTCTTCGAAGCGCGGGCCGATGGTTTGCAGTAAATGTTCGCCGGCCTCGGTAGGGGAGACGCTGCGGGTGGTGCGGGTCAGCAGGCGCAGGCCCAGACGCGCTTCAAGGGCGCGAATGGTATGGCTGAGCGCCGATTGCGAGACGCCGAGTCTGGCTGCCGCTTTGGTGAAACTGCGCTCGCGGGCCACGGCGAGGAAGGCGAGCAGGTCACTGGCGTTTTCTCGAAGCATTGATGAGTGTCCTGCATAAGTTTTTTCGAATTCTAGTCGATTATCTGAAGAGTACGGCTCGGTAAAGTGCCGCAAGTTCCCTGTAGGAGCTGCCGAAGGCTGCGATCTATTGAGTTGTTTTCAGGATCAAGATCAAAAGATCGCAGCCTGCGGCAGCTCCTACAGGGAGGTTTCTTGCAGATTTGGAGTCTTGTGATGAATGCACATATCTCAGGCGTCACCGTTACCCCCAACGGTTCACAACCCTCAGCCAAAGGCCCGGCAGACTGGTTCACTGGCACTGTGCGTGTTGACGCGCCGTTCAAAGGCAGCGACGCCGCGCGCGTCAGCGGCGCCACGGTGACCTTCGAGCCCGGCGCACGCACGGCGTGGCATACCCATCCGTTGGGTCAGACGCTGATCGTCACCGCCGGTTCAGGTTTTGTGCAGGAGTGGGGTCAGCCAGTTCGGCAGATCCGTCCCGGCGATACGGTGTGGATCGCGCCGCAGGTGAAGCACTGGCATGGCGCCGCGCTGACCACGGCGATGACGCACATCGCGATTGCCGAGGTGCTGGAGGGTGAAGTGGTGGAGTGGATGGAGCAGGTGAGTGCTGAGCAGTATTTGCGATCCGAGTGACGCGGTTCCCTCACCCCAGCCCTCTCCCGGAGGGAGAGGGGGCCGATTGGGGGACGTCTGTGAGCACCTACGCTGAATCCATAATCGACACGATCTCTCATGTCGGCGCATCGCATAAGACAACTCGGTCAGTCCCCTCTCCCTTTGGGAGAGGGTTAGGGTGAGGGGCTTTTCCAGGTTGCTCAGGTCATCTCTGGCAACGAATCGAGGATCTTGTCCAGCGTAATCGGATACTCACGCACCCGCGCCCCGGTGGCGTTGTAGATTGCATTCGCTACCGCCGCGCTCACGCCGCAAATCCCCAGTTCACCCACACCCTTGGCTTTCATCGGCGATGAAATCGGATCGGTTTCGTCGAGGAAAATCACTTCCTGATGCGGAATGTCGGCATGCACCGGCACCTCGTATCCGGCGAGGTCATGATTGACGAAAAAGCCCAGCCGCTTGTCCACCGCCAGCTCTTCCATCAACGCCGCACCGACGCCCATGGTCATCGCGCCGATCACCTGGCTGCGCGCGGCTTTCGGGTTGAGAATCCGTCCCGCCGCGCACACCGCGAGCATGCGCCGCACGCGGACTTCGCCGGTCGCTGCATCCACCGCAACTTCAACGAAATGCGCGCCGAAAGTCGACTGCTGATACTGCTTGGCGAGATCGCCGAATTCGATGCTGTCCTCGGCCTCGACCACGCCATCTTTTGCCGCATCACGCAGCGGCAGGGTCTTGCCACCGGCGCGCACCTGACCGTCGGCGAACTCGACATCGCTGCCACTCAGGCCCAGTTTCCCGGCCACGGCTTCGCGCAGTTTCATGCACGCCGCATACACCCCGGCAGTCGAGCAATTGCCGCCGAACTGGCCACCGGAGCCGGACGACACCGGGAAGGTCGAATCCCCCAGATGCACGCTGACATCCGCCAGCCCCACGCCCATCATCTCGGCCGCTGTCTGAGCGATGATCGTGTAGCTGCCGGTGCCGATGTCGGTCATGTCGGTTTCCACCGTGACCTTGCCGTCGCGCTCCAGCCGCACTCGGGCGCCGGACTTCAGCAGCAGGTTGTTGCGAAACGCGGCGGCGACGCCCATGCCGATCAGCCAGCGGCCTTCGCGACGACTGCCGGGTGTTGCGTTGCGCTGGTTCCAGCCGAATTTCTCGGCGCCGGTCTGCAGGCATTCGATCAGGCGCCGCTGGGAGAACGGACGCTCGGTTTTCACCGGATCGACCTGGGTGTCGTTGAGGATGCGGAACTGCACCGGATCGAGCTTGAGCTGCTCGGCCATTTCGTCCATGGCGATTTCCAGCGCCATGAGCCCCGGCGCTTCACCCGGCGCACGCATGGAATTGCCTTCGGGCAGATCCAGCGGCGCCCGGCGCATGGTCACCCGGCGGTGTTCCCCGGCATAAAGCAACTGGCTAGGCTGCGCGGCGACTTCGACCTTGCCGTCCTTGAGGTTGCCCGACCATCCTTCGTGAGCGATGGCGCTGAGCTTGCCGTCCGCCGTGGCGCCCATCCGAATGCGCTGGATCGTGGCCGGGCGGTGGGTGGTGTTGTTGGCCATTTGCG
Source organism: Pseudomonas sp. GW823-FHT01D03 (assembly GCF_058798255.1). Classification (NCBI taxonomy): domain Bacteria; kingdom Pseudomonadati; phylum Pseudomonadota; class Gammaproteobacteria; order Pseudomonadales; family Pseudomonadaceae; genus Pseudomonas; species Pseudomonas sp. GW823-FHT01D03. The sequence continues at coordinate 3,790,988 of NZ_JBXAKK010000001.1, read as the reverse complement.
GGCGGGCGAGGGCGACTTTCACCGGGCGGTTGGCCAGGCGCGCACCGAGGGCGGCGAGGATCGCGTCGGCGCGGATGAACAGTTTGCCGCCGAAGCCGCCGCCAATGTATGGCGAGATCAGGCGCACGTTCTCCTTGGGCAGGCCAAGGGTGGTGGCGACATCGCCGACGCTCCAGGCGATCATCTGATTGGAGGTCCACAAGGTCAGATGATCACCTTTCCACGCGGCCAGGGTCGCGTGCGGTTCCATCATCGCGTGGGACTGATCGGGAGTGGTGTAGGTCTGGTCGAACTGCACCGGTGCAGCGGCGAAGGCCGAGTCGAAATCGCCGTGGGTCACGTCGGGCAACTCGTCGTCTTCGACACCCTGGTCGCGCACATTGGCCAACTCGAACTCGCCTTTGGCCGCGACGTAATCGACCTTGACCAGTTGCGCTGCGGCGCGGGCCTGTTCGAAGGTCTCGGCGACCACCAGCGCCACGGCCTGATGATAGTGCTGTACCTCGGGCCCGGCGAGCAGCGGCGCCGCGTTGTATTGGCCCTTGCCGAGTTTGCCGGCATTGGCGGCAGTGACGATCGCCAGCACGCCGGGCGCGGCTTCGGCGGCGTCGAGATCGATGTGGCTGATGCGGCCCTTGGCGATGGCCGAGCCGACCATGAAGCCGTAGGCCTGATTCGCCACGGCCTCGTGCTGCTCGTAGGCATATGGCGCCTGTCCGCTGGTTTTCAGCGGGCCTTCAATGCGGTCGGTGGGTTTGCCGACGACCTTGAGCTGGTCGATCGGATTGGTGGTGGCGGGCGTGTCGAACTTCATGCTTGATCCCTCGCTTGCGCCAACACCGAGCCGAGCGTGCGCTCGACCAGGGTCAGTTTGAATTGGTTGTCGTGGGTTGGCGTGGCACCGTCGAGCAGGCGCTCGCTGACGGCTTTTGCACCTTTGGGCAGCAACGCGTCGGCGTCTTCGATCCGCCACGGTTTCGGCGCAATACCGCCGACCGCCACGCGGCCACTGCCGTCCTTTTGCAGGATCAGACCGACCGATACCAGCGCGAAAGCGTACGACGAACGATCGCGCACCTTGTGATAAATGTGCGTGCCGCCGACCGGCGCCGGCAGGGTCACTGCGGTAATGAACTCGCCTGCTGTGAGGCTGGTTTCGATGTTCGGCGTGTTGCCCGGCAGTTGATGGAAATCGGCGATGGCGATGCTGCGTGTGCTGCCGTCCGGCTTCACCGTTTCAACCTGCGCGTCGAGGGCGCGCATGGCAATTGCCATGTCACTCGGGTGGGTGGCGATGCAGGCGTCACTGACACCGATCAGCCCCAATTGCCGGCTGACCCCGCCAATCGCCGCGCAGCCGCTACCGGGCTGGCGTTTGTTGCAGGCCTGATTGACGTCATAGAAGTACGGGCAGCGGGTGCGTTGCAGCAGGTTGCCGGCGGTGCTCGCCATGTTGCGCAACTGGCCCGAGGCCCCGGCGAGCAGGGCGCGGGAAAGCAGTCCGTAGTCTTTGCGCACGCGGCTGTCAGCGGCCAGGTCGGTGTTGCGCACCAGCGCGCCGATGCGCAATCCGCCTTCAGGCGTGGCTTCGATCTGATCGAGGCCCAGGTGGTTGACGTCGATCAGGTGCAGCGGGGTTTCGATGTCGAGTTTCATCAGGTCCAGCAGGTTGGTGCCGCCGGCGATGAACTTCGCGCCTTCGACCTGTGCCGCCAGCGCTGCGGCTGCGGCAGGGGATTCGGCGCGGCTGTAATTGAACGCTCTCATGCTGGCACCTGCGCGACTTCAGTGATGGCTTCGATGATGTTCGAGTAGGCGCCGCAGCGGCAGATGTTGCCGCTCATGCGTTCCTGGAATTCGCTGGCAATCAGTTGCGGGGCTTCGGTCAGGCTGGGGCTGACGTGGCTGGGAATGCCCTCGCGGATTTCCTTGAGCACCGCCACCGCCGAGCAGATCTGCCCCGGCGTGCAATAGCCGCACTGGTAGCCGTCGTGCTTGATGAACGCGGCCTGCATCGGGTGCAAATTGTCGGGCATGCCGAGCCCTTCGATGGTGGTGATCTCGCTGCCTTCGTGCATCACCGCCAGGGTCAGGCAGGCATTGATTCGGCGGCCGTCGGCGATCACCGTACAGGCGCCGCACTGGCCGTGGTCGCAGCCTTTCTTGCTGCCGGTCAGGTGCAGATGTTCGCGCAGGGCGTCGAGCAGGGTGGTGCGGTTGTCGATCTCAAGGGCTTGGGGTTTACCGTTGACGTTGATCGTCAGTTTGGCCATGGCGGGTTGCTCCAGACTGGCCGCGTAGGCCTTGAGGCTAATGAAGGGGGGCATTGCAAACGCGGTGGCGGTCACCGCGCCGAGGATCAGGAATCTTCGTCGGGAAATCGTCATGCTTAGATTCCTCTCTGGCTTAATCAGGACGGCAGGGATTGAAGGGCCCAATCGGGCGCGCCGGCATGTTTGCCGGTCTCGTTCTTGGAATGACCTGCGCGGAGGGGAAAAGGTTTTTGCGGATTTGCGCTATAGAGTTATGCGCATGGCTCATCAATCTTCTGATCGACGCATAGCCAAATTTGGGGGCATGCCTATCAATGTGGGAGGGGGCTTGCTCCCGAAGGCGTCGCAACAGTTCGCCTATGGGTTGAATGACACACCGCTTTCGCGAGCAAGCCCGCTCCCACATTGAATGCATTCCAAATGTGGGAATGGGTTTGTCCCACGGTGAATGCATTCCAAATGTGGAAAGGGTTTATTCCCACAGAAGTGCATTTCAATGTGGGAGCGGGCTTGCTCGCGAAGAGGCCCTCCCAAACGACATCAGTGCCCGCCAACCACCATATACGTGAACGGCGCCACATACGCCTGCAACGTCACCAGCCCACCCACCAGGATGGCCAGCACGATCGAGTGGAAGAACACGTAGCGCAGAATCTCGCCCTCATGCCCATACCAGCGGGTCGCGGTGGAGGCGACCACGATCGATTGCGCATCGACCATCTTGCCCATCACGCCGCCGGAGCTGTTGGCCGCTGCCATCAGCACCGGGCTGATGCCCAGCTGTTCCGAGGTCACCCGTTGCAGTCCGCCGAACAGCACGTTCGAGGCCGTGTCCGAGCCAGTCAACGCGACGCCAAGCCAGCCGAGCAGGGTGCCGAACATCGGGTAGAACACCCCGGTCGCGGCGAACGCCAGACCCATGGTGGCGTCCAGTCCGGAATAACGCGTGAGAAACCCCAGCGCCAGCATCGCGGCGATGGTGATCAGCGAAAAGCGCACCACCCACAACGTGCGCAGGTATTGCTTGATCAGTTGCGGGATCGAATAGCCCATCAGCAACCCGCCGACAATCGCCGCCAGCAGAATGCCGCTTCCGGTGGAGGTGAGCCAGGTGAACTTGTAGACCGCTTCTTCAGCTTTCGGCGCCGCCACCACCGGCGGGACTTTTTCGATTTGCAGGTGCAGATTGGTGAAGGTCACGGCCGGAGCGAAAATCGGGTTGGCCTCGCGCAGCGGTTTGCCCTGTGGATCGAGCTTGGCCGATTGCGTGACCGGATCAATCGCCGGACGGGTGTCGAACATGTTTTTAAAGCCCTGAGTGCCCCAAGCAAACACGAACACGGTGAGGATGATCCATGGCATCCACGCACGCATCACCGCCGGGCGCGCCTGATCGCTGAACGCTGCGCTGGCGGTGACTTTCTCTTCCTCGACTTTCGAGTTGTCGACTCGCCCGGACAGTGCTGCCGAGGTGTGAACGGTCGCCGGTTTCCAGACTTTCAGGAACAACGTCAGACAGGCCATGGAAATCAGCGCGGCGATCACATCCACCAGCATCGGCCCGTGGTAGTTGGACACGAGGAATTGCGGCACCGCGAAGCTGACCCCGGCCACCAGAATCGCCGGCCAGATCTCCAGCATCTTGCGCCACCCGGCAAACGCCCAGATCAGCCAGAACGGCACCAGCACCGAGAAAAACGGCAGTTGCCGACCGACCATCATCGACAGCTCCATTTCCTCCAGTCCGGTGACCTTGGCCAGGGTGATGATTGGCGTACCGAGCGCGCCGAACGCCACCGGTGCGGTGTTGGCAATCAGCGCCAGCCCCGAGGCGGCCAAGGGTGAAAAACCGAGGCCGATCAGTATCGCCCCGGTCACCGCCACCGGCGTACCGAACCCGGCCGCGCCTTCGAAAAACGCGCCGAAGCAGAAGGCGATCAGCAGCAACTGCAAACGCCGGTCATCGGTGATTCGCGCAAGGGAATCCTGCAGCACTTTGAACGAGCCGTTCTCGGTGGTCAGGCGATGCAGAAAGATGATGTTGAGCACGATCCAGCCGATCGGCAGCAAACCATTGGCCGCACCGAACAGCGCCGCTGAACCGGCCATGCTCGCCGGCATGCCGAAGGCGAAGATCGAGATGAGCAGGGCTGAAGCCAACGCCAACAGCGCGGCCAGATGCGCCTTGACGTGAAAGAACGCCAGCGCCGCGAGCATCACCACCACCGGCACCGCGGCCATGAGCGTGGAGATCAGCGTGTTGCCGAACGGGTCGTAAATTTGCTGCCAGACCATGATCCACCTCTGCTTGTTGTTATCGAGGCGCAGATCCATTGCGTGGGAGTCGGTAAGCAGCAGTATAGGTGGCATTTCGCCGCTGCCCGGATGCAGGCGGCGGGCCGATCAACGGTCGTGCCCGGTCAGTGAATCAAAGTCTTTTTGACCTGTCGTATCAGCGGCTGCGCGCACTGCGTCCTGAAGGCGCGGGCAGCGACAGCCGTTCCGTCGTCAAGACCTTGGTTTCAGGGAAGTGTTGAATGAAGCGCGCTACAACGATGCTGCTGACCGTGACCGCCGCCGTATTGCTGGCAGGCTGTGTGGCGGACTTTGATGATGACCACCGACACGGGCGGCATTACGACCGCGATCACGGGCGTTATTACGACCATGACCGGCGCTGGGATGACCGTGATGACGGGCGCCGCGACGGACGCCGTTACTACCGTGATCGTGATGATGACTGAGTGAATGCCAAGAGGGCGTTCCCGCAACGGGAACGCCCTCGGCGATTAAAAATGAGCGCTCGCCCGGACGCTGGAATGCGCAGGCGCGGTGGCCTCGAGATCCAGCAAATGGGTGGCGAGTATGTCGCTCAGAAAGCGGAACTGATCGTTGATGCCGACCACTTCATTGCTGAAATGATTGCTCGCGGCGGGCATCAGCACATCGTCGAAATCTTCGTTGAACAGCAGCGCTTGGGTCTTGCGCGAGACAACATGCTGCTCGTAGTAGTTGCTGCCGAACACCGGGAAACTCACGGAGAGGGTGATGGTGCGAATCATGATGTGTACTCCTCGTTGCGTCTCGGATGGGTGAATCGTGCCTTCGCCGGGCGGCGGGCGGAAGGCAATCGTGGCGATGGTGAATATCGACGGCGTTGATGGTTGATGCCTCCCCCTGTGGGAGCGGGCTTGCTCGCGAATGCGTCGTTTCAGTCGACTCCGTTGTTGCCTGACACAGCGCTTTCGCGAGCAAGCCCGCTCCCACAGGTTGAATGCATTTCAAAGTGGGAGCGCCCGTCCGGCCATAACCGACAAACGGCCTGAGCCCCGCACCTATACTCAAATCTGTCTCCCTCCATTCAAGGACTCCGCCACCGTGAACCTGCGTGCGCTGAGCCTCGCCGCACTGTGTCTGCTGGCTGGCTGCGCCACCTCGGCCCGTGCCCCGGTGGCGCCGCCGGCTGTGGCGGTATCACCGGCGACCTGGCAGCAGATCGACCGCGACATCGTCAGTGCCTCGCAGCAATCGACCGAGCAAGTCAAAGTATTTGCCCGTGGCTCGATGGAACATTGGCGCACTCGCGTCTATCAGCAAACTGAAGAAAATTTCATTCCGTGGTTCAGCAGCTACTGGACCCAGGAATGGCTGTCGATGAAGGTCAGTTGGTACACGATCAGTGCCGGCGGCGAGCAGGACGCTTCGGCCAAGCGGCTGGCGCGCTATCTGCTTGAGCAATATCAGGAAAGGGTGCTGGCGCCGGTCGCGGTGGAGATTGATCCGGATGCGATCCTCGGCCAGGCCACGGCGTTCTACGCGCAACTGATGGCCCAGCAGATGCCGCTCATCGCCCAGCGTTATGGCGTGCCGGTGGCGCAGCTCAACGGGCGTCTGCAGAAAGTCCCGGCGATTGCCCTTGGCCCGCCGCCGGCGCGGGATGCCTCGTTGTACAAGGTCATCAGCACCGAGCCGCTGAACACTTTGCCGGCCTACGCCGCGTTGATCGACAGGATTCACACCGACGGTGGGGCCAAAGGCATCGGCTCGACCGACGCCGGCATGGCGCCCGTGGCCAAACGCGCGAGCCAGCGAATGGAGGCGGAAATGGCTCCGCGCGGTGCCGCCAGCGCCGTGGCGGCTGCGGCGGGCAAGTTGGTTGGCGGGGTGATTTCGATTGGTGTCGCGGGCATTCGCGCGATCATCCAGGCCAACGACCGGCCCGACAGCGAAGCGCTGATTCGCAGCAGCCTGGGCAGCACGTTCGACAAGGCCTGGGCGAAATTGCTGCAGAACCCGACCACCGGGGTCATGGCCGGAACACTGCATATCGCCGGACAGGTCGAAGGCAGCCTTGGTGGGGGTGAGCAACCGTCGGTCGGGCTGGGTGCGAATCGTGTCGAATGGCAGCCGCCGCAATCGACTACCCGACAGATCGAACCCAACGTGCAAGGAGAGTGATCATGGCTTACATCGATATTTTTGTAGCACCCGTGCCGAATGCCAATCGCGACCAGTATAAAAAACACTGTGAGATCGCCGCGAAACTGTTCAAGGAATACGGAGCGAAGGAGGTGGTTCAGTGCTGGGGCGATGACGTGCCGGACGGCAAAGTCACGTCATTTCCGATGGCGGTAAAACTCAAGGACGGCGAAACGGTGTCGTCCGGCTGGCTGATCTGGCCCGACAAAGCCATCCGCGATGCCGGTATGGCGAAAATGATGGAAGACCCGCGCATGCAACCGGACGTCAACCCGATGGGATTTGATGGGCAGCGCATGATCTTTGGTGGCTTCACGAACATTCTTGAAGCCTGAAGACCAGCGCTAATCCATTGTGGGAGCGGGCTTGCCCGCGAAGAGGCCGGCACAGCCAATAGCTTCATGGCTGACCCACCGCTTTCGCGAGCAAGCCCGCTCCCACAATGGCCTGTGGTCACTCTGCAGAGGGGGTAATCCGACAGCTTTTGCGGTGGCGGATTTCTTCTTCCGTCGGCCGCTCGCGAACGAATTCGAAACGCGGTTCACCTTCGCTGTAATGCACCAGCCAGCCCCATTCCAGCTCGCTTTCATCCTGCCCGGGGTTGGGTGGCTTGGCCCACCACGGTTCTTTGCTGAGGATCTCGCGCATGGCGGCCTCCGGTTCGATGGCAATCCTTGAACTATAGCCGGGTGTCGCAAGTCGTCAGAGAAGGCTGTGTAGAATCGGCCGATCGATGAGTGAAGGAGCAGGGCCATGACTGATGATGCGCGCAGGGATGAACCGTTCAAGCGACTGTTTTTTGCCCTCGACTGCCCACCAGCGCAACGCAAAGCCATCGCTCAGTGGCGCGGCGAGCTGGGGTTGCGCACCGGCAAACCGGTGCCGGCGGATAATTTTCACCTGACGCTGCTGTTCCTCGGTGCCGTGCCGCTGGCGCAGATCCATGAAGTCTGCGAGGCCGCCGGCAAGGTGCGCACGCCGGGTGAACCATTGAAGATCGTGCTGGATCGTCTGCAGGTCTGGCATCGGGCGGGGATTCTGTCTCTGGCGCCGGAACAGGCGCCGCCGGCCCTGTTGCGTCTGGTGTATGCGCTGGAACAGGCGATGCTGCCGTTCGGCTTCGAAGAATCGCCACGCGAGTTTCGCCCGCACCTGACCCTGGCTCGGGACTATCGGGCAGAAGCGCCGGAGGCCACTACGCCGCCGGAGTTTTTCCTGCGCGCCGAGCGCTTTGCCTTGTTCGAATCGCACAAGGGTCGCTATCGAATCCTGCAGGATTGGCCATTGAATTGAGCGCAGAAAAAAAGGCGCCCGAGGGCGCCTGAAATTCACCTGAGCCGAGGGAGCCAGGTGAGGCCGTTCATTGCAGGGTGCAGCGGTGGTAAGGCGCTGCGTGAACGGGAAATCATCAGTTCTTTGTGTCACAACACAGACCCACTGTAGGAGTGAGCCTGCTCGCGATGACGTCGGCACATTCAGCATCATTGCTGCCTGACATACCGCCATCGCGAGCAGGCTCACTCCTACAGGGTTATTCCGGTTATTTACCGAGTTTCACCCGGGTCCAGCCGCGGGTCATGATCCGCTGGGTGGCAATCGGCTGATCCGGCACCGCATACAACGTCGCCATTACCGCCTGCGACGGATACGAACCCGGGTCGTTGCGGATCGCTTCGTCCACCAGTGGCGTCGCCGCCGAGTTGGCGTTGCTATAGCCGTTGCTGTTGGTGATCTCGGCGATGATGTCCGGGCGCATCAGGAAGTTCATGAACAGGTAGGCGTTCTCTACGTTCGCCGCATCGCGCGGGATGGCGACCATGTCGTAGAAACTGCCGGCGCCTTCCTTCGGAATGCTGTAGTCGATCTGCACCTTGTTGCCGGCTTCCACCGCACGGGCCTTGGCCTGCAGCACATCACCGGAGTAACCGACCGCCACGCAGATGTTGCCGTTGGCCAGGTCGGAGATGTACTTCGAGGAATGGAAGTACGCCACGTACGGGCGGATCTTCATGAACAGCGCTTCGGCTTCGAGGATGTGCGCCTTGTCCTTGTCGTTCACCGGGTAGCCCAGGTAGTGCAGGGCGGCCGGGATCATTTCGGTCGGCGAGTCGAGGAAGCTGATGCCGCAGGCTTTCAGCTTTTCAGCGTTTTCCGGCTTGAACAGCAAGTCCCAGGAGTTGGTCGGGGCCTTGGCGCCGAGCACTTCCTTGACCTTGTCCGGGTTGTAGCCGATGCCGATCGAGCCCCACATGTACGGGAACGCGTGGGCGTTGTCCGGATCACTGGCGGAGGCGTTTTTCAGCAGCACCGGGTTGAGATTCTTCCAGTTCGACAGTTTCGATTTGTCGAGCGGCTGATAGACCCCGGCCTTGATCTGCTTGGCCAGGAAACTGTTGGACGGCACGACGATGTCGTAACCGGATTTGCCCGCCAGCAAACGCGCCTCGAGGGTCTCGTTACTGTCGAACACGTCGTAGGTCACCTGGATGCCGGTCTCGTCTTCGAACTTCTTTACGGTGTCCGGCGCGATGTAATCGGACCAGTTGTAAACACGCAGCACCTTGTCGTTGGCCTGGACGCCGGTGGCAATTGCGCCCATTAAGGACAGTGTCAGCAGAGTCCTGCCAAACATTTTCATCGGTGAAACTCCATTTTTTTTATTCAAAAACACAACCAGGGTGTACGTAAAACCTGTGGCGAGGGAGCTTGCTCCCGCTGGGCTGCGAAGCAGCCCCAAAAATCTTGTGAGCGCTGCGCACTCAAGCGGGAGCAAGCTCCCTCGCCACAGTTGTTCATCACAGTTGTTCATCGGTGTTGCTTAGGCGGTGACGGCGCGTTGCGGCTGCTGCCACGCCTCATTCGCCGTTTGATCCATCGCTTCCTGAATCGCTTTCTTGCGGTTGGCTTCTGCCTTGCGGCTGAAGTACCAGACGAGGAACGTCACCAACGACACCGCCAGCAGAATCAGACTGGCCACGGCGTTGATCTCCGGCTTCACGCCCAGACGTACCGCCGAGAACACTTCCATCGGCAGCGTGGTCGAGCCCGGGCCGGAAACGAAGCTTGCCAGCACCAGATCGTCCAGCGACAGGGCGAACGACATCATCCCGCCCGCTGCCAGCGACGGCGCGATCATCGGAATTGTGATCAGGAAAAACACCTTGAACGGCTTGGCTCCCAGATCCATCGCGGCTTCTTCGATCGACAGATCCAGCTCCCGCAGGCGGGCGGAGACTACCACCGCCACATAGGCGGCACAAAACGTGGTGTGGGCGATCCAGATCGTGACGATGCCACGCTCCTGCGGCCAGCCGATCAACTGCGCCATCGCCACGAACAGCAGCAACAGCGACAGACCGGTGATCACCTCAGGCATCACCAGTGGCGCCGTCACCAGACCGCCAAACAGCGTGCGACCCTTGAAGCGCGTCACTCGCGTCAGCACGAAGGCGGCGAGGGTGCCCAACGCCACTGCGGCAATCGCGGTGTAGCAGGCGATTTCCAGCGAGCGCACCACCGAGCCCATCAGTTGCGTGTTGTCGAGCAGGCCGACGTACCACTTCACTGACCAGCCTCCCCATACCGTCACCAGTTTCGAGGCGTTGAACGAGTAGATCACCAGAATCAGCATCGGCAGATAAATGAACATCAGGCCGAAGATCAACATGAACTTGGAAAAACCGAAGCGTTTCATCCCCGTGCCTCCATCTCTTTGGCCTGGCTGCGGTTGAACAGCAGAATCGGCACAATCAGGATCAACAGCATCACCACCGCCAGCGCAGACGCCACCGGCCAGTCGCGGTTATTGAAGAACTCTTGCCACAGCACGCGACCGATCATCAGTGTCTCCGGGCCACCCAGAAGTTCCGGAATCACGAACTCGCCGACCACCGGAATGAACACCAGCATGCAACCGGCGATGATGCCGTTCTTGGCCAGCGGTACGGTGATTTTCCAGAAGTTGTTGAAGTTGCTCGAACCCAGATCCGACGCGGCTTCCAGCAGGCTTCCATCGTGCTTCACCAGGTTGGCGTACAGCGGCAGCACCATGAATGGCAGGTACGCATAAACCACGCCGATATACACCGCGGTGTTGGTGTTGAGGATCTCGATCGGGTGATCAGTGAGCCCGGTCCACATCAGAAACGCGTTGAGCAGACCGTTGTTGCTGAGGATGCCCATCCACGCGTAAACACGGATCAGGATCGCGGTCCAGGTCGGCATCATGATCAACAGCAGCAGGACGTTTTGCGCTTCCTTGCTCGCCTTGGTGATTGCGTAGGCCATCGGGAAACCGATCACCAGGCACATCAGCGTGCTCAGCGCTGCGACTTTCAGCGAACCGAGGTAGGCCGACAGGTACAGCTCGTCTTCGCCGAGCATGGTGTAGTTGCCGATATTGAGCATCAGCTGGAATTTCTGTTCGGCGTAGGTGTAGATCTCCGAGTACGGCGGGATCGACAGCGCGGCCTCCGAGAAGCTGATCTTCATCACCAGGAAGAACGGCAGCATGAAGAACAGGAACAGCCAGATGAACGGGATGCCGATCACCAGTTTTCGCCCGCTGGGCACCAGGCGCAGGAATTGCTGATTGAAGGTTCTCATGAGCGCAATACCACGCCGCTGTCGTCTTCCCACCACACGTAGACCTTGTCGTCCCAGGTCGGACGCGCGCCACGGCGTTCGGCGTTGGCCATGAACGACTGGACGATCTTGCCGCCGGGCAGTTCGACGTAGAACACCGAGTGGCCGCCGAGGTAGGCGATGTCGTGCACCTTGCCTTCGGACCAGTTGTAGCGGGTCTCTGGCTTGAGCGTGCTGACGAGCATTTTTTCCGGGCGGATTGCGTAGGTGATCGACTTGTCCTGCACCGAAGTGCTGACGCCGTGGCCGACGTAAATCTTTTGCTGCAGATCCGGGCTGTGGATGATCGCGTGACCTTCAAGGTCTTCCACCACGGTGCCGTCGAAGGCATTCACGTTGCCGATGAACTCGCAGACCATGCGGCTGACCGGGGCTTCGTAAATGTCCACCGGGCTGCCGATCTGGGCGATCCAGCCGAGGTGCATGATCGCGATGCGCTCGGCCATGGTCATGGCTTCTTCCTGGTCGTGGGTCACCATCACGCAGGTCACGCCGACGCGCTCGATGATCTCCACCAGTTCCAGTTGCATCTGCGAACGCAGTTTTTTATCCAGCGCGCCCATCGGCTCGTCGAGCAGCAACAGCTTTGGACGTTTCGCCAGGGAGCGGGCGAGGGCGACACGCTGGCGCTGACCGCCGGACAACTGATGGGGTTTGCGTTTGGCATATTGAGTCATGTGCACCAGACGCAGCATCTCTTCGACGCGGGCGTCGATTTCGCTGGCCGGCAAACGGTCCTGCTTGAGGCCGAAGGCAATGTTCTGCGCCACGGTCATGTGCGGGAACAGCGCGTAGGACTGGAACATCATGTTGATCGGCCGCTCGTACGGCGGCATGTCAGTGATGTCCACACCGTCGAGCAGAATCCGCCCTTCAGTCGGCCGCTCGAAACCGGCGAGCATGCGCAGCAGGGTCGATTTGCCCGAACCGGAGCCACCGAGCAGGGCAAAGATTTCGCCCTGATGGATCTCCAGGGACACATCGTCCACGGCCGTGGTTTCGTCGAACTTCTTGGTGACACGATCGACTTTCACCAGAACCTTTTTCGGTTGCTGGTGGCCTTCAAGTGCCTTCCGGTAAGTGCTGGAGGCGTTTGCCATGTGAAACTCCCAACAGGTTTCGTTTGCTCGGCCAACGTGGCCGGGCTTAAGTGGATTGCAAGCCTGTAAGCGCATTGCCTGTCGGATCACAGTCCCCTGTGGGAGCGGGCTTGCTCGCGAAGGCGTCGTGTCAGTCGACATCGTTGTTGCCTGACGCACCGCTTTCGCGAGCAAGCCCGCTCCCACAGGGTTTTGCGTTGTCCTGACGGGCACTGCTCATACCGATCCGGCTTGTTCGGCGCCGCCGTCCTGGCTGCCTGGGTCGTACTTGTTGTTATTACGGTGTGTTGTTTTCACGGATGACGGATGCGCACACGCGCCGCCGCCGACCCCATGGGGGCAGTAAACAGTTTTGAAATCCTGGGTGGTGTCAGCGCTGGTTGCGTCGCGCCGCCCGTTGCCGACAGGCCTCGCCGAACGCCTGGAAAATCTTCAGGTAGTTCGGGTTGTCCAGCACCTGCCATTCCGGGTGCCACTGCACGCCGAGGGCGAAGGTCGGGCTGTGCTCGACCGAGATCGCCTCGATCAGGCCATCCGGCGCCACCGCTTCGGCACGCAGGCCGGGCGCGAGGCGGTCGATGCCCTGGCTGTGAATCGAGTTGACCTGGAACTCACCCGGCAACGCCAGCGCTTCGAACACACCGCCCGCCAACACGCTCACGGCATGCGCCGGTGCGTATTGCACGGCCACGTCCGGGCTGTCGGCTTCACGGTGATCGAGCATGCCCGGCAGCTCATGCACCTTTTGGTGCAGGCTGCCGCCGAAGGCCACGTTCATTTCCTGGAAGCCACGGCAAATGCCGAGCACCGGAACGCCCGCCGCAATGGCTGCACGCAATAAAGGAAGGGTAGTGGCGTCCCGCGCCGGATCGTGATCCGTGCCGGGTTCGCTGGCCGGGCCTTGATAGTGGAAGGGCTCCACATTCGAGGGGGAGCCGGTCAGCAACAGACCGTCGAGTTGACCGAGCAGGTCTTCGATCTCAGTCAGTTTGCCAAGGGAAGGAATGACCACTGGAAGACCCTGAGCGCCAACGCTGACAGCACGTACGTACTTGTCGCCGCTGATGTGATAGGGGTGCAGGCCAATCTGTTTGACGCACGCAGTAACGCCGATCAATGGCTTGAATGCCATTTTTATTCACCTCGAAGTTTGACACTTGAACGAGCTTTTCCGGAGCTTAGCCTCGTTGATTTTAATTAACAACTGCCATGTAAAAAATTCTAAACGCCGCTCAACCAATCTTCACGATTCCAGGCCTTGCGGCGCCTGCATTGGCACGAGAGTGTTAAAAAAAGCCCGAAAAATAAACGCTGAGCGGCCAGGTGTTCGCTATTGACTTCACTTTGCCTTTCGGATTGACTGGCTCGGCGAAACAGCGGTGAACATAATAATTAACAGCTAAATAGGTGCATCATGTCGGTCCCTCTGCGTGCCGTTCAACTCAACGAAGCAAACGCATTCCTTAAGAAACATCCTGAGGTTTTGTACGTCGACCTTCTGATTGCGGATATGAACGGTGTGGTGCGCGGCAAGCGCATCGAGCGCACCAGTCTTCACAAGGTTTACGAGAAAGGCATCAACCTGCCGGCCTCGCTCTTCGCTCTCGACATCAATGGCTCCACGGTGGAAAGCACCGGCCTGGGCCTGGACATCGGCGACGCCGACCGCATCTGCTACCCGATCCCGGGCACCCTGAGCATCGAGCCGTGGCAGAAGCGCCCAACCGCACAGTTGCTGATGACCATGCACGAGATCGAGGGCGAGCCGTTCTTCGCCGACCCGCGTGAAGTACTGGCCAACGTCGTGCGCAAGTTCGATGAACTGGGCCTGACCATCTGCGCCGCGTTCGAACTGGAGTTCTATCTGATCGACCAGGACAACGTGAACGGCCGTCCGCAGTCGCCACGTTCGCCGGTCTCCGGCAAGCGCCCGGTGTCGACTCAGGTCTACCTGATCGACGATCTCGACGAATACGTCGACTGCCTGCAAGACATCCTCGAAGGCGCGAAAGAGCAGGGCATCCCGGCTGACGCCATCGTCAAGGAAAGCGCCCCGGCGCAGTTCGAAGTCAACCTGCATCACGTCTCCGACCCGATCAAGGCCTGCGACTATGCGGTGCTGCTCAAGCGTCTGGTGAAGAACATCGCCTACGACCACGAGATGGACACCACTTTCATGGCCAAGCCGTATCCGGGCCAGGCGGGCAACGGTCTGCACGTGCACATTTCGATCCTGGACAAAGAAGGCAACAACATCTTCGCCAGCGAGGATCCCGAGCAGAACGCCGCGCTGCGCCACGCGATCGGCGGTGTGCTGGAGACCCTGCCGGCGCAAATGGCGTTCCTCTGCCCGAACGTCAACTCGTACCGCCGATTCGGCGCGCAGTTCTACGTGCCGAACTCGCCGAGCTGGGGCATCGACAACCGCACCGTTGCAGTCCGTGTGCCGACCGGTTCGGCCGACGCCGTGCGCATCGAGCATCGCGTGGCCGGTGCCGACGCCAACCCGTACCTGCTGATGGCTTCGGTGCTGGCCGGCATTCACCACGGCCTGACCAACCAGATCGAGCCAGGCGCGCCGGTTGAAGGCAACAGCTACGAGCAGAACGAACAAAGCCTGCCGAACAATCTGCGCGACGCATTGCGTGAGCTGGACGACAGCGAAGTCATGGCCAAATACATCGACCCGATGTACATCGACGTGTTCGTCGCGTGCAAGGAAAGCGAGCTGGCCGAGTTCGAGAACTCGATTTCCGACCTTGAGTACAACTGGTATCTGCATACGGTGTGATTTGCAGACCAACACCGACCCAATGTGGGAGCGGGCTTGCTCGCGAATGCGGTGTGTCATTCAAAGTTAATGTTGGCTGACACGACGCCTTCGCGAGCAAGCCCGCTCCCACAGGGGATTCGGCTACCCAATTCGATTGACGGGTGTTCGCCCGTCATCCACCCCTTGTCGAGCCACAACCATGACCAGCACCCGCAACGACTGGGAACAACGCTTCCAGTCCCTGACCATCGAATCCCGCGCGTTCATCAACGGTGAATACCGCCCCGCGATCAGCGGCGCCACCTTCGAATGCCTGAGCCCCGTCGACGGCCGTTTTCTCGCCTCCGTGGCCAGCACCGATGAAGCCGATGCCAACCTCGCCGTCGAAGTCGCCCGTCAGTCGTTCAACTCCGGTGTGTGGGCGCACAAGGCCCCGGCCGAGCGCAAACGCATTTTGATCCGCTTCGCTGATCTGATCCTGCAACACCAGGAAGAACTGGCGCTGCTGGAAACCCTCGACATGGGCAAACCGATCAGCGACTCCATGAGCATCGACATTCCGGCGACCGCCAACGCGATCCGCTGGAGTGCCGAAGCCATCGACAAGATCTACGACGAAGTCGCCGCCACCCCACACGACCAACTCGGCCTCATCACCCGCGAGCCATCCGGCGTAGTCGCCGCGATCGTGCCGTGGAACTTCCCGCTGATCATGGCCAGCTGGAAATTCGCCCCGGCGTTGGCAGCGGGTAACTCGTTCATCCTCAAGCCATCGGAAAAATCTCCGCTGACCGCGATCCGCATCGCGCAACTGGCGCTGGACGCTGGCATTCCGAAAGGCGTGTTCAACGTCCTGCCAGGCTTCGGCCACACCGTCGGCAAGGCGCTGGCGTTGCACATGGACGTCGACGTGCTGGCCTTCACCGGCTCCACGGCGATTGCCAAACAGCTGATGATTTATGCTGGGCAAAGCAACATGAAACGCGTCTGGCTCGAAGCCGGTGGCAAGAGCCCGAACGTGGTGTTTGCCGACGCTCCGGACTTGCGCGCGGCAGCCCAGGCTGCGGCCGGCGCGATTGCCTTTAATCAGGGCGAAGTGTGCACCGCCGGTTCGCGTTTGCTAGTCGAGCGTTCGATCCGCGAGCAATTCATCCCGCTGCTGGTGGAAGCGCTGCAAGCGTGGAAACCGGGGCACGCCCTCGACCCGGCCACCACCGTCGGTGCGGTGGTCGATCAGGGTCAACTGGAGAACGTGCTGCGCTACATCCGCATCGGCCGGGAGCAGGGCGCCGAGCTGATTGCCGGCGGTCAGCGCACCCTCGAAGAAACCGGTGGCCTCTACGTGCAACCGGCGATCTTCGATGGCGTGACCAATGCGATGACTATCGCCCGCGAAGAAATCTTTGGCCCGGTGCTGTCGCTGATCACCTTCGACACCGTTGAAGAAGCGCTGCAGATCGCCAACGACAGCATCTTTGGCCTCGCCGCCGGTGTCTGGACCAGCAACCTGAGCAAGGCGCATACCTTCGCCCGTGGCCTGCGTGCCGGCAGCGTCTGGGTCAACCAGTACGACGGCGGCGACATGACCGCGCCGTTCGGTGGTTTCAAACAGTCGGGCAACGGTCGCGACAAATCGCTGCACGCGTTCGACAAGTACACCGAGCTGAAAGCGACCTGGATCAAGCTCTGATTTTCTACAGCGGTGGTCGCTTCTGATGAGCGACCCTCGGAGAACAATAAAATGAAGCAACAACACGTCAACAGCTACTACGCCGCCACCCGCAACGAAGTCATCGACTTCCCGACCCTTGAAGAGTCGGTCGAGTGCGATGTCTGCATCATTGGCGCCGGCTACACCGGCCTGTCCTCGGCGCTGTTCCTCACCGAGGCCGGCTATAAAGTCACTGTGCTCGAAGCGGCGAAAGTCGGCTACGGCGCCAGTGGCCGCAATGGCGGACAACTGGTCAACTCCTACAGCCGCGACGTCGATGTGATCGAAGAGCGCTACGGCGACAAGACGGCGGAAATCCTCGGCAGCATGATCTTCGAAGGCGCCGACATCATCCGTTCGCGGATCAAGGACTACGACATCCAATGCGACTACCGCCCGGGCGGCATTTTCGCGGCGATGAACAAGAAACAGCTCAACGGTCTGGCCGAGCAGAAGCGCAGTTGGGAACGCTACGGCAACAAGAACCTGAAGATGCTCGACGCCGCTGACATTCGTCGCGAAATCGGCTCCGACGCCTACGTTGGCGGCCTGCTGGACCTGCAGGGCGGTCACGTTCATCCGCTGAATCTGGCCCTCGGTGAAGCAGCGGCCATCGTGCGCCTGGGCGGCAAGATCTACGAGCAATCGGCTGCCGTGGAAATCAAGTACGGCGAGCCGAACGTTGTGCGCACCGCCAAAGGCCAGGTGCGCGCCAAGTACCTGCTGATCGCCGGCAACGCCTACCTGCCGCAAGGTCTGGACAACCGCGTGACCGCGAAGAGCATGCCGTGCGGCTCGCAGATCGTCGTCACCGAACCGCTGACCGAGAAGCAGGCACGCAGCCTGATCACCAACAACTACTGCGTCGAAGACTGCAACTACCTGCTGGATTACTACCGCCTGACGGCCGATAACCGTCTGCTGTACGGCGGCGGCGTGGTCTACGGCGCGCGGGAACCGGATGACATCGAACAACTGATCCGGCCGAAGATCCTCAAGACCTTCCCGCAGCTCAAGGACGTGAAAATCGACTATCGCTGGACCGGCAACTTCCTGCTGACCATGTCACGCATGCCGCAATTCGGCCGCATCGAGAAAAACGCCTATTACATGCAAGGCTACAGCGGCCACGGCGTCACCTGCTCGCACCTGGCCGGCAAACTGATCTCGGAAATGATCCGTGGCGACGCCGAACGCTTCGACGCCTTCGCCTCGCTGCCGCACATGCCAATGATCGGCGGCCGCACCTTCTCCGCCCCCTTGACCGCCCTCGGCGCCGTGTACTACTCGCTGCGCGACCGCTTCGGCATCTGAGTTACCTCCCCGGCGGCGGTCCCCAGGACCCCGCCGGTTTTTTAATGCTGTAGCAACACCGCCGATGTCCAAACGTGGGAGCCGGCCTGACAACCGCTACCAAGTTGACTGACACAAAAGAGATCCAACTGTGGGAGCGGGCTTGCTCGCGAATGGGCCCTGTCAGCCAACACACACGTCGCCTGACACACCGCTTTCGCGAGCAAGCCCGCTTCCCACAGTTGCCGTATTACCAAGGCCAGAAGGACTTTTACCGCACCGTCCATCGAACCTGCTGAGCAACACCGGCAAACGTGATTTAATAGCCGCCTTTCACGGTTCCGGGACACGGGAGCAACGTGATCCGCGCCCTCAGCGCGTCACCCGCCACCCACCCCCATCGCCCTTAAGTCGTTCTCACATAAGGCTGTCATGGATACGGGTTCTCGACTCAAACTAGTACGCGAAAGCTACAAACTCTCCCAGCGCGAGCTGGCCCGGCGTAGCGGCGTGACCAATGCCACCATCTCCCTGATCGAACAGAATCGTGTCAGTCCTTCCGTCAGCTCGCTGAAAAAGCTGCTCGAAGGCATCCCGATGTCCCTGGCCGACTTCTTCACCTTCGACCAACCCCCGCGCGAACACCAATACGTCTTCCGCGCCAACGAACAACCCGACCTCGGCCGTCACGGCCTGCGTCTGCTGCTGATCGGCGCCTCGGTGCCGAGTCGTCAGATGCGCCTGCTGCGTGAGCAATACGCACCGGGCGCGAGTTCGGGGGAAGAGCCGATTGTTCACTCGGAAGGCGAGGAGTGTGGGTTGGTCACCCGTGGCACGGTCGAGTTGACGGTGGACGGGCAGGTGAGCGTGTTGAGTGCGGGGGATGGGTATTACTTTCCGACGACGCTGCCGCACAAGTTTCGGAATATCGGGGCGGATGAGGCGGAAATTATTAGTGCGAATACGCCGGCGAATTTTTGAAAGCTTAAATATTTTTCTTTTTAAAGGCTCTGACGTAATTAAAGTAGTATTTAGGTAAAGGTACTCCGATGAAGCTTGATTCGCTCGCCCATATTTTTACAGTCATTGCCTCTATCGGGACAGTGACAACCTTGATATTAGGATCATGTCAGTTTCAGAAGACACAAGCACTGGCGCAAGAAACCTTGCAGATGGAGCGAGAGGCTAAGGCTGTTGAGTTGTATATAAAGTTTAATGAGCTGAAAGAATCGGAAGTGGCGGGTAAATTGGACTTGAGATCAGAGGCGATTTATTGGCGTAATAATTCTCTTCTTAGTATAACCGAATCTATAGCAAATCTTACGCTGGGAAACTTGAATTGGCAGGAGACCATTAGTTGGATGTTGGAACTCCAGCAGCCGTTTCTTTCAGGTGAGCCATTAAACTGCAAAACATATTCGGACGAGTTTCGTAGAATGCTCGAGCGAACTGAGGGTGTCCAGTGTATTGGTTCTTGATAAATTGAAATTGTCGATGGAAATGGCAGGCCATTTAAATAGATCTGCCATTTTTCTGGAGGGGCAGGTGAGCTGAGTGCTTTATTTGGTTTTTATGCAGGCTTTTATAAATAGATGGCCAAGTGGTGAAAGCTTTACACCTCCACGAATTATTCTTGGGTTGAACTCTGGGTTAAGCTTTATGCTTTCTAATATTTCGTTTGTTTCTGCGCTGCTTTCAAGTTTGTTGAAGCCACTCTCGTCGTGCAGGAAGTAGCTGCTTGGCAATTCGACGAGCCCAAGTCTTCGTAGATTGTCAATGTAGAATGGACTCATTTCAGGGCGCTCACACTGGGCTGACTCTCCTAAGTCGTTAATTAAGACAGTGTGATCATATCCGCCACTTTGGTTTTTGAGTTCTGCTCGGATCGAAATCAAAGGGTATGCATCCCTACTAAGAAACAATTCCATTATTTTTGCTTCGTCTGAAGTCATTTGTCGTATCAGCTCAACAAAGGCAGGGTGCGCTTCAGGTGCAGTCGATTTGTCCATGGCAGTTGCTAACAAGTTTGCGTACAGTTCGCTAAGGCTGCTTTCACTACCAATATATCGGAGTGATTCCAGTAGTGGCCCAGCAATACTGGCTTTTGGTGGGGATATATTTTCTTGATCAGTGTCTTTTAGCTTTTCGGCTAGTTTTGCGGAAATAAATTCTTTGATTTGATCGTAACCCCAAACGAGCCCGTTGAAAGGCTCTAGTGCGAGGTTTACGGTTTTAGCTATAGTTTGTAAACCTTTTCCCACTTCTTTGGCTGCGGGCTGAATTGCGTCTTGGTAAATTGGAACCGCTTTAGCAAGGTTGGAAACTGCATCTAGTATGTCTTTACTGTTGGCAGGCTCGGTCATGAAGGCTCCAAGATTGTTTTGCGAGTTACTTTCTGCTTTAAATATTCTGACAGTAAAACGACAGAAATTTTGTCCAAAAAAAGGTGACAGGTTTTTTATGATCCTGTCACCTTTAATTTTATTTTTTCTTTGGCTTGCCCGCGTCACTGCGTTTGTCGCGGATTTGGCCATCATTATTCCTAGAGCGAGGTTGTTCACCGCCACCTGGCTTAGGGACATTCACGTTTGGGTTAATCGGTCGTCTATCTGTCATTTTTTCTTCCTTACTTTTTGAAGGTTCGTTAGAAAAATCACAGCCTTGATTCACTAAATACTCGGCATCTGTTGCTAGCCGAACTGCTGATGGCCAATGGCTGGCGTTGAAGCTATCAAATTGATGTCGCGAAATCCATAGCCATTTCTTGGAAGAGAAGGTGGTTCTGACTCGTACCGGGAATTCGCCGCGAGCAATTCGAAAAAAAGAGGCGCGATCTCTGTTGCTGAAACGTAGCGAGTCCTAACTAAGGACATCAAATCTCCCGCTTCTCTATCACCCCAAACACATCACTCACGTCCTGAACCAAGATTCTGGCGATGGTGGTAACGGTGTTGATGTCCTGTTCGGCATGATCGGGCAGGTGGATGCAGGCCATCAAATCCAAGTATTTCAGTACAGAATCGAGCCGTTCCCTGAGGCAGGCGTGTAGATCGCTCAGTGGGGCGTCGGCGTCGATGAGAAGGACAGGGCGGTCAGCCGCGGGGTGGGACATTTTCGCGTAACGGTGGAGCGGTGTTTTGGTCGTCATATGGAAAGGTCTCTTGGTAAAGGCGAGCCACCTTTCTGCTGCGAAACAAAATGGGTGGCAGATGTATGCGGGTTCGCAGACCGAGGAAGAGACCAAACCCGGCAGACCCGAAAGTCTCCCGCACACAACTGCCGTAAAACGTAACGCCGGCGAATTTTGCCAGAATTGTAGTTCGACGGTGTTGGTCAATTTTCCTTAGGGCTGCGAAACCCTATCGCCAAATTCGTTTAGCGACAGACCCACTCTAGGCATCGATCCCCACCGTCGCAATCAGCCTGTAGGACGTGAAATCACCAGGTGTGGCCAGCGCTTTCGCTCCCGGTCAGCGGCGCAACCGTCGTTAATCAAGGGTTGCGGAGTGTCAGGGGAAAATGACTCGCAGGGTATGGAACCGCTTCGCAGCCCCGTAAGAACAAGCTCCCTCACCACGCGCAGTCATTTCCTACGCGGTTTTCAGATCCCAAAATCCAGTACCCATCCCCGCCCCGGAACTTTCTTCAAAAACGATGTCAATTTGATGGCGTGTCGCGACGCTCATTTGAAACGGATAAACCAGTGCCAGGCTGTTTCCTGGCAAGCCAAGGAAGTGTGAGATGAAACTGATTTTTGCGATGTTGTTGATGTTCAGCGGTTACACGTTTGCCAGTTGTTCCAGCATCAGTGACAGCGATCAGCGCAATTATTGCCAGGCCACGCAGGAAGGCAGTACTTGCTCCTCAATCCGGGACAGTGATTTGCGTGCGTCCTGCGAAGCGGAGAAGGGCAGTACTTGTTCGAGCATTCGCGACAGCGACCAGCGCGCTTACTGCGAGGCGAAAAAGGGCAGCACCTGTTCGAGCATTCGTGATTCGGATTTGCGCGCTACGTGTGAGGCTGAAAAAGGCAGTACTTGCTCCAGCATCCATGACAGCGATCAGCGTGCATTTTGTGAGGCGAAGAAGGGCAGCACTTGTTCGAGCATCCGGAATTCGGACTTGCGCAATCAGTGTGAAGCCATGAAGCATTGATTTCCCACCATTTAGAGCAAAAAGGGACACCCATCGGTGTCCCTTTTTCATGCGCGCTTGAACGCCGTTATTTCGCCTTCCAATGCCCACCCCCGTTCTCGCAATCAATCCGCGCCTGCGGCAGATGCTCCACGTCGTAGTAATAGGTGGTCACTTGGGCGTTGTCGGGGATGTTCAGCGCCTTAGCGTTTTTGTCTTTGCTGGTGGAGTGCGGGTTGGCCAGGGATTCCTGGGTGAGGGTGGCGATACAGGTGGCCTGATAGTGATCGGCGCAGTGTTCGACCTTGGTTTTAGTGCTGCTGAGCATGTCTTTGCTTTCGTTGCTGCACGACCAGTC
Organism: Pseudomonas sp. GW823-FHT01D03; assembly: GCF_058798255.1. Taxonomy (NCBI): domain Bacteria; kingdom Pseudomonadati; phylum Pseudomonadota; class Gammaproteobacteria; order Pseudomonadales; family Pseudomonadaceae; genus Pseudomonas; species Pseudomonas sp. GW823-FHT01D03. Next base: position 3,768,223 of record NZ_JBXAKK010000001.1, on the reverse strand, counting down.
GATTGAGTTGACGGGCATGCCTTCGTATTCGTAGCAGCTGTGGGTTTCCACGGCGGGGACCGAGGCGCTGGAGGATTGGGTCTGGACGTCGCAGCCTTCGGCCATGACGCAGGTGGGGATGACGGCGAAGGTGGCGATCAGAAGCAGGAAGCGAGTGTTCATCGGGGTTTCCTCTTCAACGGCGCCGGGTCTGATCGATGATGTTGGCGCTTTATAGTTTCGAGACGGCGTGGAGGAGGGAGGTTCCATCGGGTTTTTGATTTGCTCCCGTGGCGTACACTGCGAAACAATCGGAAACATTCAGCGCCCAAGGATTGGAACATTGCCCATGATCGAAATTGGCAGCCGCAATAACGCGCTCCCCTCGCAGCATCCATTCCACGACATCTATCTGTTTCACATTGACCCTGCAAAGCCAGACTCGCCTTTCTGTTTCGAGCAGTCGATGTCCGGCGGGCATATGGAGCATGGCGGTGCGCGGTGGTTGGCGCTGAATGAGCTGGACGCTTGGCCGGGCGAGTGGCGTGAGCACCTGAGAAAAGCTGATTGTGCGTGGGTTGCCGAGTTGATCGATGCCCATCCGAAAGCCGATCAAGCAACACTTGTGTCGATCATCCTTCAGCGTCATTCCGGATCAGCAAAGCCAGTCGGGCGCCTGAAAGCGATCCGCAACTGGCTCAGACGCAACATCCACGTTGGCGGCCGCTATGGCGTTTAAACCACGGAGACTTCCATGACCCAGACCCTCGAACGCGCTATCGCCATCGCTGCCACCGCCCATGCCGGGCAGGTCGACAAGGGCGGTGCGCCGTACATTCTGCATCCGCTGAAAGTCATGTTGCGCATGACCACGCTGGAAGAACGCATCGTCGCCGTGCTGCACGATGTGGTCGAGGACTGCGGCATCAGCCTTGAGGATTTGCGTAAGGAAGGCTTCAGCGAAGACGTTTTGTGCGCTATTGAATCCGTGACCAAAGTGCCCGGCGAGTCCTACGAGGATTTTGTCGAGCGCGCCGCGCAGAACCCAATCGGTCGGGTGGTCAAGCTGGCGGATCTGGAAGAGAACAGCGACCTGTCGCGGATTGCCTCGCCAAGTTGGGAAGATCTGGAACGGGTCGAGAAGTATCGGCGGGCGATCGGGCGGTTGCGCACGTAAGAACGAATACCCCCCTGTAGGAGCTGCCGAAGGCTGCGATCTTTTGACTTTGATTCTTTAAAGGCAAGATCAAAAGATCGCAGCCTGCGGCAGCTCCTACAGGGGATTGATGTCGGGTCAGTTGAATAGCCAGGAAGGCGAAGAATATGAAATCGATTCTGTGTTTGTTGATCGCGGCCGCTGTTGGTGTTGCGCTGCAGGTCAGCGGTGTTCCTCATGGCCTCTTGCTGGGGGCGATCCTCGTCACCGCATTGGTCACCACGCGCAGCGGTTTTGCCCCCGCAACCCCTTATGGTCTGGGCTACATCCAGGTCACACTGGGCATTGCCACCGGGTTGATGTTTGAAGCGTGGGACAGTGCGACGGCGTCGGCGATGTTGCCAAGCCTTGGCGTGTTGCTACTGTGTCTGACGGTGCAGATCGCCCTCGCCGGATGGTGGCTGACTCGCGGCGCGGGATGGAATCGCACCGATGCGCTACTCGCGGTGTACCCCGGCGCACTGGCGGCAGTGTTCGATTTGCTGGAGTCGGAAAAGGCCTCGAGCAAGGTCATCATCGTGCACCTGATGCGCTTGTTGCTGATCACGGTGCTGGTGAGCTTTTTGATTCCCGGGCAAGCCTCGTTGACAGTGGTTGAAAGCGCTCCGTTGAGCACGGGTATGGCGTTGACCGTATTCGTTCTGATTGGCCTGAGCGTGGTGCTCGGGCGCTTGCTGCTGGTGATCGGCGTGCCTGCGCCATTCATGTTGACGGCGATTCTGCTCACTGCCGTGTTTGTGAAATCGGGATGGCTGCACGGCTTTCACATGCCGGACTGGAGCCTGAACCTGGCGGCGCTGATTCTCGGCGTGCGGATCGGCTCGCGCTTTCAGGGACTCGGCCTTGCGGAGCTGGGGCGGCACGGGCGGACGGCGTTGGTGTCGGTGGGGCTGATGATCGTGGTGGCGGCGGCATTTGCCGAAGTGGCGGCGCGCTGGCTGGGCAGTGATCCGCTGTCGCTGTGGCTGGCGTACATGCCGGGGGCGATCGAGACGATTGCGATTGTCGCGTTTGCCGGCGCGCTGAATGTGGTGTTCATCCTCACTCACCACTTGGCGCGGATGGTGCTGCTGCACTTTGCGCCGGCGTTGTTGGTGCAGATGCGGCGAGTACGGGAACAAAGCTGATTACGCGTTGACGCCGGACCGGTGCGCGACCAGCACATGCATCATCAACGTGCCGTACAGCGTCACCAGAATGAACAACCCCATGCGCACCGCAAATGCGCTGTAGACGTCCTTGCCCGCTGCGCTATCTTCCACCGATTGGCCGAGCAGGATAATCATGGTGATCAGGGTGTTGAGCCAGAACCCCGGGGTGAGTTGTGTCGGGTGCATCCGATAGAGTTTGCGCGCCACCAACAGCCCGAACAGCAGCATCCACAAAAAGAACATCCACAGGTGTACGAACAGGCTCAACGCACACCAGAACAGCACCGCCAGCAGTCCGCCGAGCAAGGTCGAGCCGAGCAGTTCGCGCCCGGCATGGTGGGTGCGGGTGGTGGTGCTTTGCTGGCCGAGGCTGACGGCTTTGAGGATGATCGGCAGGTAGCTGGCGGGGTCGATCAGCACCAGCAGGAAGGTAGGCAGCACGATCAGCGTTGCGCGCAACGCTACGCGGGGCACGTCTTCGGCGGGCAGGGCGGGGGCGGGTGGGGGCGCGGGGCTGTTGGCCGGTTCCGGGAACAGGACGTGGCTCAGGCCAACGATGACGACGGCCAGTAACAGGCCTTTGACCAGTGCGCCGATCACCGCCATCGCCAGCTCGAATGAGGCGAAGCCGGCGGCAGAGATCATGGTCATGCCGATCACCAGGAACGTCATGATCAGCACGTTGCCGCCGCGCAAACCGTAGGTGAACACCAGAAACAGCCCAACACCGATCAGCAGCACGCCGCACACCGGGTAATACCGCAGCAACGGCACCAGCAACAGTCCGAGACTGGTGGTAAACGCGGCGACCAAAGTCAGTACCAGCGCCATTTTGACTGGCAACGGCCGCGGCATGCTGGCGAGCAGCAACACCGCGAGCACCGGCGACAGAAACGATAGTGGCAAGGCGAAACCGTAACTGGCAGCGGTGCACAGCGCCGTGCCGAACGCCAGACGCAAGGCCCGTTGCGCCGGCACGCTGCGCTCAGTAGGCATACGACAGCCAGCTCATCAACCAGACAAACACCCGCCCGAGTGGGTTGAGCAGATTGCCCTCGGTGGGGAAGGCCATGACTTCCGCCTGCCCACCGGCGCGGATCGCGCGACTGTCGATCAGACGCTTTTTCGCCTCGTCGCTGAACTCGATGATCACCGGAAAACGTTGCGCCGGGCGCAGCCAGTCGCGACTGTTCTGAATGCTTGGCAAGGTGCCGGGCGCAGGCGTGTGGCCGACGCTCACGCCATAGCCGACGCTGCGCACGCGGCCGTCGAGGACTTCGCCGGGCAGCGCGTCGAGGACGATCGCCACCGGGGTGCCGGGTTGCACGCGGCCGAGGTTGTTCTCGGTGAGGTCGGCGCTGACCCAGACGTCCTGGATCGTGATCAGTGTCATCACCGGACTGCCGGCAGCCGCGAACTGGCCGACGTCGGTGCGCAGGTCGGTGATCAGTCCCGCCCGCGCACCGATGCGGGTGTTGGCCAGATCGAGTTCAGCCTTGGCCAGCGTGGCGGCGGCGCTGAGCAGTTTGGCGTTGGTGTCGGTATTGCCGCCTTCCTGTTCCTGGGCACGCAGCACTTCGGCCCGGGCGGCGGCGACCTTGCTGACCGCCGCTGTATGGTTGGCCCGGGACACTTCAAGAAGTCGTACGGACACCGTGCCCGGATCTTCTTTGTACAAGCCTTCAAGCCGGCGATTGTCCTGGCGCGCCTTGAGTTCATCGGCTTGGGCTGCGCGCAGCGACGCCTGGGCCGAAGCGATGCCTGCGGTGCTGGCGCCAACTGTGCGACGGGTGTTTTCCAGATCGGCGCGGGCGCGGTCGACGGCAATCTGCAGCGGCTGCGGATCGAGTTCAAACAGGATGTCGCCAGCCTTCACGTCCTGATTGTTGCGCACGTTGACCTTGATCACCCGTCCCGCGACTTCCGCCGCCACCGGAATCACGAATGCACCGACCCGCGCCTGCTGGGTGTAGGGCGTGTAGCGGTCGGCCAGCAGGTACCACGCCAGGCTCAGCACGATCAACAGCAGCACCCAGCGGATGCCTTTTTTTGCCGGGTCAGGTTGAACCGGGGCGGGCGCGGGAGGCGTGGCGTCAGTCATGGCGGCTTACCTGCGGTGGAAGGGAATACGCCGGTGGGGCGGGCGGTGCGGTAAGCAAGTCGCCCCAGTGGGTGCGCTGCTGCATCTGGTGTCGGGTGGGCTCATCGACTTGGGGTGCATTGCTTTGCCAGCCGCCACCGAGGGCCTTGTACAGGGCGATCAGGTTGCTCACCGCGTCGCTGCGGCTGACCAGATAGTTGTCTTGCAGCTCCAGCAGCGCACGCTGGGCGTCGAGCACCCGTTGAAAGTCCGAATAGCCTTCGCGGTATTGCGTGTTGGCCAGCACCAGCGAACGCCGCGCCGCGCCTTCGGCCTCGCGCAGAATGCGTTCGCGCTGCAGCGCTTTGCTCAGCCCGCTGGCGGCATCGTCGGCCTCGCGCGCGGCTTGGCGCACCTTGTCGCGGTAGGCTTCGATCAGTTGCTGCAGACGCGCGTCCTGCACGCGGATGTTGTTGCGGATCCGCCCGTAATCGAAGAGGTTCCAGCGCAAGCTCGGGCCGCCGATCAGGTCGAGGCTGCGCGGGGTGGCGCTGAGGGTGTCGGTGGACCAGACGATGCTGCCGAGCAAGGTCAGCGACGGGTACAGATCGGTTTCGGCGACCCCGACCAGCGCTGATTGCGCAGCCACGTTCAGTTCTGCCGCCCGTACATCGGGGCGGCGCAGCAACAGGTTGGCCGGGACGTCTTGCAACACCGCGCGATCAACCAGCGGAATCAACCCCGTTTGCTCAGCCAGCAGCGCCGCGCCACCGGGCGGCTGACCGACCAGCACCGCCAGCGCGTTGCGCGTGCGCAGCACCTGATCTTCGAACACCGGAATGCTGCTCAGCGTGCCCAGGTACTGGGTTTTCGCCTGTTGCAGATCGAGTTCGGCGGTCTGGCCGCTGTTGAACAGTTTTTCGGTGATCTCGAAATTGCGTTTCTGCTGGGCGGCGTTTTCCCGGGCGACCCGCAGCCGCGCTTCGGTGGTACGCAACAGAAAATAGGTGTCGGCGACTTGCGCGCGCAGCAACACCAGAGCGTCTTCGTAGTTGGCCTGGGCGGCGAAGTAACTGGCATCGGACGACTCGATGGCGCGGCTGAAACGGCCCCAGAAATCCAGCTCCCAGCCGACATCGAACGCTGCGCTGTGTTGCCAGAATTGGCGGTTCTGCGGGTTGTTGCCACCGGACTGATGTCGGTCGACGTAAAGGCTGTCGACGCCCAGCTGCTGCAGTTGCGGATAGCGGGCGCTTTCGGCGATGCCCAGTTGTGCGCGGGCCTCGAGCACCCGCAGCCCGGCGATTTTCAGGCTGCTGTTGTGCGCATCGGCTTCGGCGATCAGGCGGTCGAGCACCGGGTCGGCGAACACGTGCCACCACTGGCGCAGGTCCGGTTGGTCGGCGCGTTCACTGGCCGGCTCCAGCGCGGCGCTGTTCCACTGCTTGCTCCAGGCCTCGCCCGGCGGCTGGAAGTCCGGCCCCAGACGTACGCAACCGCTCAAACTCAAGGCGCCGAGCAACAACAGGTGGCCGGGCCGCGTCAGCAGGGCGGTGGTTGCAGGCATTGCGCGTGTCCCGGGTCGCAAATATCACTGGAGCATAGACGGCAGATGGCGGGTTGATCGGGCGATTCTGCTGCTACGCTTTTCAAGCGCTCCTCAACCCCCCGCGCCCTCGATCAAAAGGTACGAAACCATGGACACCTCACAGGATTCGGTTGTACCGAGCACCCCTGCCACCTGGCGCTTCAAGGCCGGCGTGGCAATCATTTGCGTGATGCTCGGCTCGTGGCTGATGGTGCCACTGGCGGCCAGCCTCGATGTACCCGGCTCGAAAGTCGCGGCGCTGACCGGGGTGCTGTTTATCAGCAACAAGGTGCTGTTGCTGTTGGTGATCGCGGTGATGGGCAAGGCCGGGTTTGCCGAACTCAAGCGCAAGATCGGCAGTTATGTGTCGGGAATCATTCCGACACCGGTCGATCAGGTCGGGCCGATGCGGCACCGGATCGGCGTGGTGATGTTCTGGCTGCCGCTGGTGACGGCGTTTCTGGAACCGTATTTCGATAATTTCTGGCCGGGATTGCGCCCCAATCTTTGGCAGCTGCAACTGCTTGGCGACCTGATGTTCATCGGCAGTTTCTTTGTGCTCGGCGGCAATTTCTGGGACAAGGCGCATGCGCTGTTCGTGCGCACGGCACGGGTGGTGTCTGTCTAAAAGCAAAAGATCGCAGCCTTCGGCAGCTCCTACAGGGAAAGCCTGATTCCTGCGTAGGAGCTGCCGAAGGCTGCGATCTTTTCCAGGCATCAACGCAAATGCGCGGCGAAGCCTTCCTCACCCGGAGCGATATCATCCTTGAGCGTCAACGCCGGGATCTCGTAATCCCCGGCATTCTGCTGCCGATACGCAAGCGGCCGCGTACTCCACAACTCATCCAGACGCGTGCCTAGTGCCTCGCAGGTCTCGGCAAACCGCGCTTGATCCATGCGGCTGGCGCGATACACCAGGAAGGGCGGCACCACGTCGAAACCGGGGTAAAACAGCACGCCGTGCTGAATCGGAAACAGCAGATCATCAATCGGCCCGTTGATTCCGCGCGGGCTGTAGTGCGAATCCCAGCCTCCGGTGGTGACCAGCAGCATCGCGCGTTTGCCTTTCATCTTGCCTTCGCCGTAGCGCTCGCCCCAGCGCGCATCGGAGTGCTCGCCGACACCGTAGGCAAACCCGTAGGCATACACGCGCTCGACCCAGCCCTTGAGGATGGCCGGCATGGTGAACCACCACAGCGGGAACTGCAGGATCAGCGCGTCGGCCCACAATAGTTTTTCCTGCTCGCGGGCGATGTCGGCCGACTGCCGGCCCTGTTGGTAAGCCAGTTTTGAATCAATGGAGGCATGGAATGGCCGGCTTTCATCGCGACCGGGGGCGTCATCGGCGTCGATCGTGGTTTTCCAGTTCATCGCATACAGGTCGGAGACCTGCACGGTGTGGCCGGCGGCTTGCAGACGCTGGACGGTGAAGTCCCTGAGCGAGCCGTTGAGCGAAGTGGGTTCGGGGTGGGCGTAGACCAGTAGCACATTCATGTGGCAACTCCTTGGTTGAATGCAGGCAGGATCAATCCTTGATCGGTATATTGGAAATGAATGTCTGATATGTCAGGTATAGCCATGAATAATTTAAGACGTCTGGATATCAACTTGCTGTTGACCCTAGACGTGTTGTTGGCAGAACACAACGTAACCCGCGCCGCAGAGCGGTTGAGCCTGTCGCAGCCGTCGGTGAGCGTGCACTTGGCCAAGCTGCGTGAGATCTTCGGCGATCCGCTGTTGCTGCCCGGGCCACGGGGCATGCGCCCGACTGCGCGAGCCGATGAACTGCGCGAGCCGTTGCGCGAGGCGCTGGAAGCACTGGAACGCGCGGTGGCCCCGGCCAGTGCCTTCGATCCGGCGCAGGCCAGGCATGTCTGGAAAGTCGCGGCGACGGATTACGGCGAATCGACGGTGGTGCTGCCAGCCCTTAGTGGTTTGCGCCTTCAGGCGCCGGGCACGCGGTTGGCAGTGCTCGATCTGATGCCGGCGCAGTTGGCCAGGCAAGCGGAGCAGGGCGTGTTTGACCTGGCGCTGCACATCACCGAAGAGGCGCCGCTGGATCTGCATCAACGGGTGCTGTTCACCGAGCATTACGTGTTGGCCGGGCGTGTCGGGCATCCGGGGTTGAAGCGTAGACCGACGCGCGAACAGTTCTGCGCGCTGGAACACGTGATGGTATCGCGCGAGGGCGGGGGCTTTTTCGGGGTGACCGACAAGGCGCTGGCCGACGTCGGCTTGTCACGCAAAGTGGTGCTGTCGGTGCCGCACTTTCTGATGGTGATGTCGGTGCTGGCGAGTACCGATCTGGTGGCGATGCTGCCGTCACGCTTGGTTCGCGACAACCCGGCGTTGCAGGTGGTCGATGCGCCGTTGCAAGTGCCGGGCTACGAAATGGCGATGTTCTGGGGCGAGCGCGCGCACCGCGACCCGGCACACAAATGGCTTCGCGAGCATCTGGCGGCGTCGGTGTGACGTATCAGGCGTGGCCCAGCGCAATCGCAAAAGACACCACGATCATGCACGCAAACGCAAAATTGAGATTCATCAGCTGTTCATCCTGAGCCTTTTTAAAGTGAGGCCATTCTGAACAGGCTGAATGCAAAGAAAAAATTCGGCATGTTGATTCCAATGATCGAAACAATTGATAGCCGCCGGTTTGTGTTTGCCCGAGGCTTTCGCTAGTCTCGGCAAACCTGCAACTACAAGCACAAACAGGCAAAAACATGCATGATCATTCGGTCACCGAACTCCCGTCCCTGCGCCGGCAGAAAATCCTCCTGATCCTCGAACGCGACGGCAAGGTCATGGCCTCGGAGTTGAGCCAGCACTTCGCCGTGTCCGAAGACACCATTCGCCGCGACCTCGCCGAGCTGGACCACGCCGGGCTGGTGCAGCGCGTGCATGGCGGGGCGCTGCCAAGGCCCAAGGACAGCGGCAAGGATTACTTCACCCGGCTGGATGAGACTGATGAGGTGAAGGTGCGTCTGGCGCAGTTGGCGGCGCAAAAGGTCGAGGATGGGCAGATTGTGCTGTTCGATTCCGGCTCGACCGCGTTGCAGGTGGCGCGCTCGTTGCGCGCGGACATCCAGATCACTGCGGTAACCGCCGCGCCGATGACAGCGATTGCCTTGTCCGAATACAAGGGCGTGAAAGTGATTCTGGCCGGTGGGCAACTGAACCCGCGCACGATGTCGGCCAGTGGACACGAGGCGGTGCGCATGCTGGCCGGGATCAAGGCCGATCTGGCGTTTACCGGGGTCTGTGCGATTCACCCGGAGGTGGGTATCACCTCGTTGCACTTCGACGAAGTGCCGGTGAAGCAGGCGCTGCTCGACAGCGCGGCGCGGGTGATTGCGGTGACCACCGCGGACAAGCTGGGGGCGGTGGAGCCGTTTGTGGTGGCGTCGTGCACGCGCCTGCATACGCTGATAACCGAGCGGCATCTGGCGTCGGGGAGTGTCGAGGATTATCGGCGGCTGGGGATTGTGGTGGAGCAGTTGCCGGACTGAGATTTTGTGCTGAGGCTGATGGCCTCATCGCGAGCAGGCTCACTCCTACAGTTGGAACGCGTTTCCCTTGTAGGAGTGAGCTTGCTCGCGAAGGGGCCAGTCCGATCAACGCAACTTTTCAAGCATCTGGTAATACCACATCCCCGCCGCCAACAACGGATTGCCCAGCCAATCCCCCATCGGTACCCGGATGTGTTGGCACTGCGCAAAGGTGTCGAACTGTTCCATCTGCCCGGTGATCGCGCGGCTCATGATTTCACCCATGATGTGCGTCGTCGCGATGCCGTGGCCCGAGTAGCCCTGGCAATACCAGACATTGTCCGAGAGCTTGCCCAGTTGCGGGATGCGGTTGATCACGATGCCCATCGCGCAACTCCACTGGTAGTCGATCTGCACCCCTTTGAGCGCCGGGAAGGTCTGCTCGATACATGGGCGCAGTTCGGCGGCGATGTCCCGTGAATCCTTGCCGCTGTAGTTGGCGCCGCCACCGAATAGCAGGCGACCGTCAGCCGTGAGGCGGTAGTAGTCGAGAACGAAACGGCAGTCGTACACCGCGAGGTCTTCGGGGTTGATCTGCCGCGCCAGATCACCCAGCGGCGCGGTGGTGACGATGCCACCCATGGCCGGGAAAATCTTGCCTTTGAGCTGGCCCGGTTCGAGTTTGTGATAAACGTCACCGGCGAGCATCACCTGATTGGCATCGATCTGGCCGTGTGCGGTGCGCACACCCGGGCTCTTGCCGTGAATGATCTCCAGCACTTCACTGTTTTCGAAGATCAAGGCGCCGAGGCTTTGCGCCGCCCGCGCTTCGCCGATGCACAGGTTGAGCGGGTGCAGGTGCATGTTGCGGGTGTTCTTGATCGCGCCGTGGTAGAGGTCGCTTTGCAGCAGGTCGCGCACTTGGCTGCGGTCGAGCAGACTGACTTCATCGCCCAGGCCGCGACGCACGGCTTCGTCGTAATCGTTGCGCAAACCGTCCATGTGGCTCGGCTTATAGGCGGCGTGCAGATGGCCGTGTTTGAGGTCGCACTGGATGCCGTACTTCTCGACCCGCTGCTGGATAATTTCATGCCCGCGCCAGCGCAGGTGCCAGATGAAATCGTCGACTTCATCGCCGAGCTTCGGGCGCATCTGTTTGCGCATCGCGCCGTCGCCAGAGAGGCTGCCGGTGACTTGTCCGCCATTGCGTCCGGTGGCGCCCCAGCCGATCTTGTGGCTCTCGACGATGGCGACTTTCAGGCCTTTTTCGGCGAGTTCGACGGCGGTGGCGACGCCAGTGAAACCGCCGCCGATGATCACCACATCAACCTGGTGCCGGCCCTGCAGGGTCGGGTAGTCGGTGTCCTGGTTGAGGGTGGCGGTGTAGTAGGAATTGCAGCGTTGGGTCATGTCGGTGTCCACACAAAATTCTTCGGTTGTACGCGGTCCCCTGTAGGAGTGAGCCTGCTCGCGATGAGGCCATGTCAGACACATTATTGCTGAATGACACACCGCTATCGCGAGCAGGCTCACTCCTACAGGGGTTAGTGGTGAGGCTTCAGGCTTCGGTCAGATACCAACGCCAATCCTGCTCACCCACCTCGGCCATGAACTGCCGGTACTCGGCACGCTTCACCGCCAGATACACCCCGAGAAATTCCTGCCCCAGGGCATCCCGTGCCCACACCGAATTCTCCAGTGCTTGCAGCGACGTCAGCCAGTCGGTAGGCAGCAGTTCCTTGGCCTGCGCATAGCCGTTGCCCTCGACCGGCGCGCCCGGATCGAGGTTTTCACGAATCCCGCGATGGATCCCGGCGAGGATCGCTGCCGCCGCCAGATACGGGTTGGCGTCGGCGCCGCAGATGCGGTGTTCGATATGCCGGGTATTGGCCGGACCGCCCGGTACGCGCAGGCTGACGGTGCGGTTGTCGACGCCCCAGGTCGGCGCCAATGGCGCATAGCTGTTGGCCTGAAAGCGGCGGTAGGAGTTGGCATTGGGACAGAACAGCAGCAGCGTATCGAGCAGCGAGGCGAGCATGCCGCCAATCGCGGTGCGCAGCAGCGGAGTGCCGGCCGGATCCTCGGCGGCGAACAGATTGCGCCCCTCGCCATCAGCAAGGCTGACGTGCATGTGCATGCCGGTGCCGGCCAGATCATCGAACGGCTTGGCCATGAACGTCGCTTGCATGCCGTGCTTGTGCGCCACCGCTTTGACCAGACGTTTGTAGCGCACCGCCTGATCCATCGCGACCAGTGCGTCGCCATGTTCGAGGGTGATTTCCACCTGGCCTGGCGCATATTCCGAGATCGCCGTGCGCGCCGGAATGCCGTGCAGTTTGCAGGCGCCGTAGAGGTCGGCGAGGAACGGTTCGATCTGCTCCAGTTCACGCAAACCGTAGACCTGGGTGTGTCGCGGTCGGCCCCCGTCGGCGTCCAGCGCCGGTTGCGGACGGCCGTTGTGATCGCGTTTGGCGTCGAGCAGGTAAAACTCCAGCTCGCACGCCATCACCGGGTGATAACCCTCGGCCTTGAGGCCGTTGATCACCTTGATCAACAGATGACGAGGGTCGGCGATGCTCGCCGGCAGGCCCTCGGTCGGGTGCATGCTGACCTGCACCGCCGCGGTCGGAATCTGCCGCCACGGCAGGCGCACCAGACTGCCTTCGAGCGGGTAGGCGCGGCAGTCGATGTCGCCGACGTCCCACACCAGCCCCGAGTTTTCCACGTCTTCGCCCTGCACGGTCAGACCGAGAATGGTGCTGGGCAGTGGGCGACCGCTTTCGTATACAGCGAGCAGTTCTTCGCGGTGCAGCAGCTTGCCGCGCGGCACGCCGTTGGCGTCGAGGATGAACAGCTCGATCATGTCGATATCGGGGTTCTGTTCCAGGAACAGGCGTGCGTCTTCGATGGCTGCGAATTTCATGGTCAATCACTCACGATGGCGCCGCACAGGCGCGCAGATTCGGGCCGGGCGCATTGAAGGCGTCCCGGCAGGGATATCAAATGGAGATCAGTCAGACGTGACACAGAACCTGTGGCGAGGGAGCTTGCTCCCGCTGAGGCGCGAAGCGGCTCTCGCTTTTTGATTCAAAGGCAGGGGACTACTACGCAACCCAGCGGGAGCAAGCTCCCTCACCACAATGGATCTTTTCTGACTGATAGAAATCAGCAGGCGATATCCGGCGGGCGTGCGGAGTGACGCAGCTTGGAGCGGCGCAGGGCCATGGGGAGATTGACGATGCGATTCATGCGCGGCCCCTGTGACAGAGGGCGCACACAGCGGAGACGTTCAACCTTTCTGGTTGTTGTGGTGACGTACTCATAACGCGTGTTTCCGTTGGCGGAAAACGTCGGTGGCGGGGCAGGCCCGCCGACCGGTGTGCCCGGATAGTAAGGGGCAATCCGCGGGCGTGTAAACCGCTGATTGCGCCCCTGCATCTTTGGCCGCCGCTCAGCGCAGCAGGTGCAAGCCCAGCCCGGCAAGGGCGCAAACGATCAACACTTCGATTACTCCACGCTTGAAAATAAACAGCGCCAGTGCGGCCAGCAGTGCCAGCCCGATCAAAAACAGATCCGCGTGCCCGGCAAAACCGTTGGGCCAGAACACGTGATAAGCGAAGAAACACGCCAAGTTCAGAATCACCCCGACCACCGCTGCGGTGATCGCAGTCAACGGTGCGGTGAACTTCAGTTCGTTGTGCGTTGATTCCACCAGCGGCCCGCCGGCGAGGATGAACAGGAACGAGGGCAGGAAGGTGAACCAGGTCACCAGCGTCGCCGCCAGTGCACCGGCGGCGAATGCATGTTCCGCACCGAACGCCGGCTGCACATAACCGCCGATGAAACCGACAAACGCCACCACCATGATCAGCGGCCCGGGCGTGGTTTCGCCGAGAGCCAGGCCATCGATCATCTGCGTCGGCGTCAGCCAGCCATAGTGCCCGACCGCGCCCTGATAGACGTATGGCAACACTGCGTAAGCACCGCCGAAGGTCAGCAATGCGGCCTTGGTGAAGAACCAGCCCATTTGCGTGAACGTACCGTCCCAGCCGAACAACGCGGTCAGCAGGCCCATCGGCAAACACCACAGCGCCGCGCCAACCAACAGCAAACGCCAGAGCTTGGGCAAGCTGAATCGCGCATGGTCAGGTGTCGGCGTGTCGTCATCGATCAGCGCCGGGCCGAAGGATTTGGCACTGCCGCGCTGCCCGCCATTGTCGAAGCGCTGCGGCGCCAGGCGTCCGCCGAAATAGCCGAGCAATGCGGCGCCGAGGACGATCAGCGGGAACGGCAGATTGAAGGCAAAAATCGCCACGAATGACGCCCCGGCGATCGCCCACAGCCAACTGTTTTTCAGCGCCCGCGAACCGATGCGATGCGCCGCGTGCAAGACGATCGCGGTCACCGCCGGTTTGATTCCGTAGAAAATTCCGGCCACCACCGGCACGTCACCGAACGCGATGTACAGCCATGACAGCGCAATCAGGATGAACAGCGACGGCAGCACGAACAGCGCCCCGGCAATCACCCCGCCCCAGGTACGATGCAGCAGCCAGCCAATGTAGGTCGCCAGTTGCTGCGCCTCGGGGCCGGGCAGCAACATGCAGTAGTTGAGCGCGTGCAGAAAGCGCCGCTCGGAGATCCAGCGCCGGCGCTCGACCAGTTCCTGATGCATGATCGCGATCTGTCCGGCCGGACCGCCGAAACCGATGCAGCCAAGCTTGAACCAGAAGCGCCAGGCCTGGCGCAGGGTGACGGGAGCGGGGCGGGGCAGGTTGTTGGGCGCTGTGCTCAAACGAAACTCCGGAGTTTAATCCTGGCGGAGTGGCTATCTAATCAGACTTTCAACCCTCACCCCAGCCCTCTCCCAGAGGGAGAGGGGGCCGACCGAGGTGTCTGGCGTTATCCATCGACCTGAGAGATCGAGTCGATTATGGATTCAGAACCAATCTTTCAATTCGGTGAATTTCTTCAATATCCCCCAATCAGTCCCCTCTCCCTCGGGGAGAGGGCTAGGGTGAGGGGCTCTTGATCTTCAGGCATGCGCCAGACTCCAGCGAAGCGCCGCATTCTGGTCACTCTCCCGCGCCTCGACCCAGTGCGAACCCTGCGCCGTGCTCTCACGCTTCCAGAACGGTGCACGAGTCTTGAGCACATCCATGATGAACGCACAGGCTTCGAACGCCATGTGCCGGTGCTTGCTGCTGACGCCAACAAACACGATCGGCTCGCTGACCGCCAGTGCGCCGACCCGATGCACAATCTCCACCCCCAGCAGCGGCCAGCGCTCGCGCGCCTCGTCGGCGATCTGTTCGAGGGCCTTTTCGGTCATGCCCGGATAATGTTCGAGGAACAGCTCGTTCACGCTCTGCCCGATGTTCAGATCGCGCACATAGCCGATGAAATTCACCACTGCGCCGACCCTTGGATTGCGCGCATGCAGGTCGGCGGTCAACTGGCCGACGTCGAAGCTTTTGTACTGGACTCGAACCGTCATGCTCAGCCCCCGGTGACCGGTGGGAAAAACGCGATCTCGTCGAAGTCTTCGATGGCCGCGCTCGGTTGGCACAGCTCCTGATTCAACGCGCACATCAGGTTGCCGGCGCCGAGCACTTCGCGCCATTCCTCGCCGCGAGCCATGAGCATTTGCCGTACGTCCTCGATGCAGGTCAGGTCGTCGCTCAGAGGGATTTTTTCCCCGCCCAGATTGAGGCGATCACGGTAGCTGGCGAAGTAGTTGATCAGGATCATTGCGCGTCCTCCCAGTGAAAGTGTCCGGAGCGGCCGCCCTGTTTGCTGAGCAGGCGGATGTCGCCGATGACCATGGCCCGGTCCACCGCTTTGCACATGTCGTAGATGGTCAGCGCCGCGACACTGGCGGCGGTCAGGGCCTCGAGTTCAACGCCGGTCTGGCCGGTCAGGCGGCAGGTGCTGGTGATCTGCACGCGGTCCGGTTCGCAGGCCTTGAGTTCAACGTGAATCGAGCTGAGCAACAGCGCGTGGCACAACGGGATCAGTTCGTGGGTGCGCTTGGCCGCCTGGATTCCGGCGATGCGCGCCACGGCGAAGACGTCGCCCTTGGGGTGACCGTTGGCCTGGATCATCTGCAGCGTTTCCGGGCGCATCTGCACCCAGGCTTGCGCCGTGGCTTCGCGGCGAGTCGCGGCTTTGTCGCTGACGTCGACCATGTTGGCGCGGCCCTGATCGTCGAGGTGGGTGAGGGTGTTGCTCATGGCATAAGCTCCTGGATCGGGCTGTAGATTCGGGGGGCGTTGCGGTGCGGCACGTGGATCAGATTGAGCCGATGCTTGAGCGCCCAGCGCACGGTCAACGCGGTGGGGGCGGACAGGCTGACGAGGGTGCCGAGGCGGGCGCGCACGGCTTTGTGGATCAGCTCCAGGCTGCAACGGCTGGTGACCATCACGAAACCCTGGCGCGCATCGACGTCAGCGATTTGCATCGCGCCGATCAGCTTGTCGAGGGCGTTGTGCCGGCCAATGTCTTCACGACACAACAGCGCCTCACCGCTGGCATCGAAGTACAGCGCCGCGTGCAGGGCGCCGCTGCTGCGGGCCAGTTGCTGGGCCTGTTCGATGCGTTGGCGGATGCCGTCGAAATGCGCGGCCGGCGGCAGGGCGCAGGGTTGCAGAATGTCCAGTTGCGGCAACGCCTGCTCCAGCGCCTCGACGCCGCAGATGCCGCAGCCGCTGGTGCCGGCCATTTGCCGACGATGATCTTTCAGTGCCCAGAAGGCCCGGCTGGAAATCTGCACCTCGGCCTGGCAGGCCTGATCGAAATGGCTCAGGCGGATGTCGTAGATCTCGTCGACGCTGTCGATGATCGCGTTGCTCAGGCTGAAGCCCCGGATAAAGTCTTCAAGGTTGCCGGGCGAGACCATCATCACCGCCTGGCTCAGGCCGTTGAAGGTGATCGCCAGGGCGATTTCCGCGGCCAGGGCGACGTGCGAAAGCGGGGCGTTCGGCAGGTATTCGCGAAACGCCACCTGTGACGGTTGCGGTGCGGGGGCGTTGGGTTCGGTGGTGGATTCGACGTGGCAGAGCATCTTGAAAAGTCCCGAAGCGCTGAAGTGGGTTCAGGCTACGGGGGTGTTAAAAGTGCGTCCAATCGCTTGTTCTGATCTGGTGATCGGGCTGGTCGATGACCGATTCACCTCGGGATTTTGTGTTGGTCGGACGGGCCTCTTCGCGAGCAAGCCCGCTCCCACCTTTGAAATGCATTCAACCTGTGGGAGCGGGCTTGCTCGCGAAGACGGTCTGACAGCCAGCATCAATGTCTGGAGAGGTCACTCAAGCAACCGGCAACTCAACCCCGAACAACTTGCGCGCCTCGGCAAAACACTTTTCCGCAATCGCCGAACGCGGCTCGGTCTTGCGCATCACCAGCCCCAGCGGCGCCAGCACGCTGGCATCCGGCAATTGCATGAACGACAGGTGTTCGATCGGCTCTTCCAGCCCGCTGTCCAGTGGCATGATCGAGCAGCAGAAACCCTGGTGAATCGCCTGCAGCAATTGATACGTCGAATCGCTTTCCAGGATCGGCTGCGGATTGAGCCCGCGACTGCGGAAGCTCAGGTCGATGGATTTGCGGTAATGCATGCCGGTGGTGATCATCCCCAGCGGCAGCTCGGCGGCGTCTTCCCAGCTCATTTCCGAGCCTTCGAAATGGAAGTGGCGGTTGTCGTAAAGCAGGCCGACGCGGGTTTCGCCGATCTCGAAAAAATCGAAATAGTTCGGGTTGACGTGGTCGAGGTAGCACACGCCCAGATCCAATTGGTTGTTGCCCAAACCGGCGATGATCTCGTCGGAACTCCCCGACGACAGGCTGAATTTCAGCTCGGGATAGGTCCCGGACAAACTCTGAATGTAATTGACCGGGTTGAAATTGCTCAGCGGCACCAGACCCAGGCGCAAGCTGCCGACCAGTTGCCCGCGGCAGGCCGCCGCTTCGGCGAACAGGCCGTCATGCGCGGCCAGCAGGGTGCGCGCCCAGGCCAGTACCCGTTCGCCGGCCTGGGTGAAACCCTCGAAGCGCTGACCGCGATTGACCAGCACCAGATCCAGCTCATCTTCCAGATTGCGCAGACGCATCGACAGGGTCGGCTGGGTGATGTGGCAGCGGGCGGCGGCCTGGCCGAAGTGTCGGGTTTCGTCCAGTGCGATCAGGAACTTGAGTTGTTTGATGTCCACGCAGGCACCTGCTCGTTGAGAAATTGGATTGAGTATTGACGCAGATGCGCGCAGCGCACGAAAAACGCGAGGTGCGACGATCTCACCTGCCTGTATCTGCGTCCAATCGGAAGAATTGAAAAGCCTATCGATCAGCTCTATCGCCCATGGTTTCAAAGGCGTTGGCCAAGGTCAACGGCACCGATAGAGCAGCTCGATAATGTGGTTGGCCAGAGTGATTAGACAGTACTCATAAGTGGCACTTAGGCTGCTTGGCAATCTGATTGACTACTGCCGGAGATTCCCATGAGTGCGAAAGCGGATGCCCTGTTTGTCCCCCTGAACATAGCCGTATTGACGGTCAGCGATACCCGCGATTATGCGAGCGACACGTCCGGCCAATTGCTGGTCAGCCGTCTGCTGGAGGCCGGGCACACCTTGAGTGAGCGCAACCTGCTCAAGGATGACCTGTACAAGATTCGCGCCCAGGTCGCGCAGTGGATTGCCGACGACAGCATTCAGGTGGTGCTGATCACCGGCGGCACTGGTTTCACCGGGCGCGACAGCACGCCGGAAGCGGTGGCCTGTCTGCTCGACAAGCAGATCGACGGGTTTGGCGAGTTGTTCCGCGCCATTTCGATTCTCGATATCGGCACCTCCACCGTGCAAAGCCGCGCGCTGGCCGGGCTGTCCAACGGCACGCTGGTGTGCTGCCTGCCGGGCTCCACCGGTGCCTGCCGTACCGCGTGGGAAGGCATCCTCGCCGAGCAACTGGATAATCGCCATCGCCCATGCAACTTCGTACCGCACCTCAAACCAGTCGCCGCCTGTGGGCCGCGCGGATGAGCAAGGCAGCGTTGATGCCGGTCGAGGACGCCCTCGACCAATTGCTGGGTATGGCCGGTGAGCAACGTCTGGCCGACAGCGAAACTCTGCCGCTGGACGAGGCGCGCGGGCGGGTGCTGGCCAGTGATCTGGTGGCGACACTCGACCTGCCGCCATGGCCGAACAGTGCCATGGACGGTTATGCGTTGAACCTGGCCGATCTGCATCGTCAGCCGCTGAAGGTGTCGCAGAGGGTCTACGCCGGTCTGGCACCGGACGCGCTATTGCCCGGCACCTGCGCGCGGATCTTTACCGGCGCACCGTTGCCACCTGGCGCTACCTGCGTCGAGATGCAGGAGAACGTCGAAGTGCTGGAGGACGGCCGCGTACGCTTTTTACAGCCGCTGAAAGCAGGGCAGAACATTCGTGCGCAGGGTCAGGAAAACCGCGTCGGCGACATCCTGCTGCGTGCCGGCAAGCGCCTCGGGCCGTTCGAACTGGCGGTCGCCGCCGGGCAGGGGTTGGCACAGTTGCACGTGGTGCGACGCCCGCGTGTGGCGCTGTTGTCGACCGGTGACGAACTGGTCGAGCCGGGCTTGCCGCTGCGTCCCGGCAGCATCTACAACAGCAACCGCGTGTTGCTCGGCCATTGGCTGCGCGAGCTGGGCTGCGAGGTGATCGACGCCGGGATCCTGCCGGATCGTCCGGCGCAGACGCGGCTCAAACTTGAGCAACTGCAAGTGGCGGCCGACTTGATTCTCACCACTGGTGGTGTGTCTGCCGGCGATGCCGATTGCCTCGGGCAGGTGCTGCGCGACAATGGAAAACCGCTGCTGTGGAAACTGGCGATCAAGCCTGGCAAGCCGCTGACCGTGGGGCATTTCGGCAGCGTGCCGGTGATTGGCCTGCCGGGCAATCCGACCTCGGCGCTGGTGACTTTCGGCCTGCTGGCGCGGCCGTATCTGCTGCGCATTCAAGGCGTGGAAGAGGTCATGCCGTTGAGCTTTACGGTGAGTGCCGGGTTCGCCTGGAACAAGGCTGGCAGCCGTCGAGAGTATCTGCGGGTGCGGCTGGAGGCTGGCAGTGCGGTGTTGTATCCGAACCAGAGTTCCGGCGTTTTGCTCGGTGCGACCTGGGCCGATGGGCTGGTGGAGGTGTCGGAAAACAGCACCCACGGCATTGGCGATCCGCTGCGTTTCATTCCCTTCAGTGAACTGTTCTGACAAATCAAGCCCGTGATGTTCATCCATTCTGCAGGTGTACTTCAAACCTGTAGGAGTGAGCCTGCTCGCGATGACGGCGGCACAGTCAACATCTTCACTGACTGGAAGACCGCTATCGCGAGCAGGCTCACTCCTACAGAGGGTATTTGTGTGGTCAGGAGAGCGAGCTCAGCTCAGCACATAGTCCACCGGCAACAACATCGGTGGCAGGTCGGTCACGCCCAGTTCGCTGAGAATGTCACGCTCGATGGTGCGCACCAATGAATCGGTCGCCAAATCGTTTTCGTCGCGGCCGAACGGGTCTTCAAGCTCATCGGCAATCGCATCCAGGCCAAAAAACGTGTAGCTGACAATCGCCGTGAAAAGCGGTGTCAGCCATCCCAGCGGTTCGGCCATGGCAAACGGCAGCAGAATGCAAAACAGGTAGATCGTGCGGTGCAGCAGCAGGGTGTAGGGGAAGGGCAGCGGGGTGTTCTTGATTCGCTCGCACACCGCTTGCGCCTGGGTCAGGCTGGTCAGGTGATTGGCCAGTAGCATGTAGCGCCACTCGCTCAGTTCGCCATTCTGGTGCAGGTCGGAACACTGCTGGCCGACCTGCTGCAGAATCCGTCCGCTGTAGTCCGGCACCTGCGCATCGTGTTGCGGGGTGATCCACTTGGTGCTGGCCGCCGCTTCGCTTTCCCGGCGCAACCGCGCATTCAGCGCATGGGCGAACCCGCAGAGGTTGAGCAGCAACGGCTTGCGCTGCGCCGATTCACGGATGACATGGGTTTCGCGAATCACCGAACGAATGTGTACCAGCACATCGCCCCAGGCCTTGCGCGCCTCATACCAGCGGTCGTAGCAGGCGTTGTTGCGAAAATTCATGAAGATCGACAGTGACAGCCCGAGCAAGGTAAACGGCGTGGCGTTGACCTTGGTGAAGTTGCTCGGATGGAGCATTTCAATCAGCACGATGGCAGAAGCCAGCAGGGTGACCATCAGGGTGCGCAGGGCGATGCGTTTGGCAATCGAACCCTTGAGGGTGAAGAGGATGGCGAATTGGTTGACCTTGGGTCTGATGATCATGCTGGGCGATCCCGGTTACGCAGGGTGAGGGCGGCTCAACCGCCGGTCATGTTCATGAAGCGCACGACCTGAACGTCGTCGTTCACTTCGAAATTGTGTCGATACGGCTTGAGCTTCATCGCCTCGATAATGGCCTTCTCCAGCCGCTCTGGTTGCCCCGGATGAGCGCGCAGCACGGCTTTGAGATCCATCGAATGCTCGTTACCCAGACACAGTAGCAGGCGCCCCTCGACAGTCAGCCGCACCCGGTTGCAAGTACCGCAGAAATTGTGGCTGTGCGGCGAGATAAAGCCCAGACGAATGTCCGGCGCGTCGGCCAGCCGCCAGTAGCGCGACGGGCCCTGGGTCGACTCGGCGGAGTCGATCAGGGTGTAGCGCTCGGCGATTTTTTCGCGCACCTGGGCGCTGGAGAAAAACGACTCGGCGCGGCTGTGTTCGCTGATGATCCCCAGCGGCATTTCCTCGATGAAGGAGACGTCGAGCTGGCGGTCGATGGCAAAGCTCACCAGATCGTTGATCTCCTGATCGTTGCGCCCCTGCATCACCACCACGTTGAGTTTGGTTCGGGTGAAACCGGCCTTGCGCGCCGCATCGATGCCGCTGATCACCTGTGCCAGATCACCGGTGCGGGTCATTTGCTTGAAACGAACCGGGTCGAGGCTGTCGAGGCTGATGTTCAGTCGCTTGACCCCGGCGTCGAACAGCGGCGCGGCGAGTTTGCCCAGCTGCGAGCCATTGGTGGTCATGCACAGTTCACGCAGGCCGGGCAGGGCGGCGATCTGCTCGCACAGCTTGACCACGCCCGGACGAATCAGCGGCTCGCCGCCGGTCAGGCGAATCTTGCGCGTGCCCAGCGCCACGAAGCTCTGCGCCAGTTGATAGATCTCTTCCAGGGTCAGCACCTGCTGACGCGGCAGAAACTGCATGTCCTCGGCCATGCAATACACGCAGCGAAAGTCGCAGCGGTCGGTGACCGACATGCGCAGATAGTCGACGCGGCGGTTGTAACCATCGATCAAGACACGCTCTGACATGACAGCCTCGCAGGAGTGGGAAGTCCGCATTGACGGAACCGGTTAGCGCAGATTATGGGCAACTTCAGATCTCGTCCAATCACTGTTTATGAACGCTTGATTGAGCGCGTCGATGATCAATTATTTTCGCTCGAAAGTTACCGCTTTAGTTTCGCAACGCCCCGTAAATAAAGGGTTTTTCACCGTGATAGAGGGTTTCGATAGTGTGGTCATAAATAGCGATTAGACAATGTTTTGTAACGGTTCATATCCTTGCTCCGGCAACTGAAACGACCGCTTTATTGCTGTGCAAAGTCGGCCGTCGCTGTTTAACCAAGATCAGGTTCATGCCTGTGTGCATCGTCATGGAGATGTCCCATGTCACAAGTCGACCGTTACAAACCTTACAAGGGTGCCGCTGCCGGTTGGGGGGCTGTGATCAGCCTGACCAAAAGCTGGCTGGGCAGTGAAAACGCCCTGAAAAACATCCGCGCCATGCTCAAGACCAACCAGAACGGCGGCTTCGACTGCCCGGGCTGTGCGTGGGGTGAAGCGCCCGGTGCGAGCATGCTCAAGTTCTGCGAGAACGGCGCCAAAGCGGTGAACTGGGAGGCGACCGGGCGTTTGGTCGACCCGGCGTTCTTCAACAAGTACACGGTATCGAGCCTGGCCGAGCAGAGCGACTACTGGCTGGAATATCAGGGCCGCCTGACCCACCCGATGCGTTACGACGCGCGGGTCGACCGCTATGTGGAAACCACTTGGGAAGACGCCTTCGCGCTGATCGCCGAACACCTCAAGGGCCTGAAATCGCCGCACGAAGCCGAGTTTTACACCTCGGGCCGGGCCAGCAATGAAGCGGCGTTTCTCTATCAGTTGTTCGTCCGCGCCTATGGCACCAACAACTTCCCCGACTGTTCGAACATGTGCCACGAAGCCAGTGCGGTGAGCATGGGCGAGACGCTGGGTGTGGGCAAGGGCACTGTGGTCTATGAGGATCTGCACCACGCCGACGCGATCTTCGTCATCGGCCAGAACCCCGGCACCAACCATCCACGCATGCTCGAACCGCTGCGTGAGGCGGTGAAGCGCGGTGCGCAAGTGGTGTGCATCAACCCGCTGAAAGAGCGTGGCCTGGAACGTTTCCAGAACCCGCAGAACCCGATCGAGATGCTCAGCAACGGCTGGGAAGCGACCAACACCGCGTACTTCCGCCCGGCCCTGGGTGGCGACATGGCGATGATTCGCGGCATGGTCAAATTCCTTCTGCAGTGGGAACGTGAAGCCCAGGCCAGCGGTGGCGAACCGGTGTTCGACCATGCGTTCATTGCCGAGCACACTTCGGGTCTGGACAGCTACCTGGCAGAAGTCGACGCCACGACTTGGGAGCACATCCTCGAACAGTCCGGCGTGCCGCTGCACGACATCGAACTGGCCGCGCGCATGTATGGCCGCGCGAAAAGCGTGATCATGTGCTGGGCCATGGGCCTGACCCAACATGTGCACTCGGTGCCGACCCTGCAGGAAGTCATCAACCTGCAACTGCTGCGCGGCAACGTTGGCCGTCCCGGCGCCGGTCTGTCGCCGGTGCGTGGTCACAGTAACGTGCAGGGCGACCGCACCATGGGCATCAATGAACTGGCGCCGAAGGAGCTGATGGACGCCCTGGAAAAACGCTTCAACTTCAAAGTGCCGCGCATGCACGGCCACAACACGGTGATGGCGATCGGTGCGATGGAGCGGGGCGAGGCCAAGGTGTTTATCGGTCTGGGTGGCAACTTCGCCCAAGCCACGCCGGACACCCCGCGAACCCACGACGCGATGCGCAAACTCGACCTGACCGTGCACATCTCGACCAAGCTCAACCGCAGCCATCTGGTCACCGGTCGCGACGCATTGATCCTGCCGTGCCTCGGTCGCACCGACATCGACATCCAGGCCGAAGGCCCGCAAGGCGTGACCGTGGAAGACACCTTCAGCATGGTGCACTTGTCGTTCGGCCAACTGAAGCCGAAGTCGGCGCATTTGAAGTCCGAGCCGGCGATCATTGCCGGGATTGCTGCGGCCACGTTGGGCAAGCATCCAATCGACTGGGAGTGGGTCGTGGGCGATTACGGGCGCATCCGCAACCTGATCGGCGATGTGATTCCGGGTTTCGAGAACTTCAACGAAAAACTGCTGACTCCGGGCGGCTTCCACCTCGGCAACGATGCCTCGGATCGGGTCTGGAACACTGAGTCGGGCAAAGCCCAGTTCACCCCGTGCGTGCTGCCGGAACACCTGATCAGCGAAGGCGTGCGCAACCTGCCGGTCAAACCGGATCTGATCCTGCAGACCATGCGTTCCCACGATCAGTACAACACCACGCTGTACGGCCTCGACGACCGTTATCGCGGGGTCTACGGCATGCGCGACGTGATCTTCGCCAACGAACAGGACATCCAGCGCCTCGGTTTCGAACCGGGGCAGAAGGTCGATCTGGTGGCGCTGTGGGATGACGAGCGCGAGCGTCGGGTCAGCGGTTTCACCCTGATCGCCTACGACATTCCGCCCGGTCAGGCAGCGGCGTACTACCCGGAAACCAACCCGCTGGTACCGCTGGAAAGCTACGGCGACCGGACCTACACGCCGACCTCGAAATTCGTCGCGATTCGCCTCGAAGCGGCCAAGGTCAGCAATCTGATCCCGTCATCGCTGGCCTGACCCGCAACTTATAAAAACACTGGCAATTTCACTGGCTGCAGGCGTTCGCGCCTGGCGGTGGCCCGGCGACGTGCTGCCGCTTTTCAGCCTGGATGAGGACATCATCATGCTCAACATGGAGGCACTGGACCTGGCGCGAATTCAATTCGCGTTCACGGTTTCGTTCCACATTATCTTCCCGGCGATCACCATCGGCCTGGCGAGTTTCCTCGCGGTACTCGAAGGCCTGTGGCTGAAAACCCGTGACGACACCTACCGCGATCTCTACCACTTCTGGTCGAAGATCTTCGCCGTCAACTTCGGCATGGGCGTGGTCTCGGGGCTGGTCATGGCGTACCAGTTCGGCACCAACTGGAGCGGGTTTTCCGACTTTGCCGGGAGCATCACCGGGCCGTTGCTGACCTATGAGGTGCTGACGGCGTTCTTCCTTGAGGCGGGTTTCCTCGGGGTCATGCTGTTCGGCTGGAACCGCGTCGGTCGTGGCTTGCACTTCTTCGCCACGGTGATGGTCGCTATCGGCACGTTGATTTCAACCTTCTGGATTCTCGCCTCCAACAGCTGGATGCAGACGCCGCAGGGCTTTGAAATCGTCGATGGGCGGGTGATGCCGCTGGACTGGCTGGCGATCGTGTTCAACCCGTCGTTTCCGTTCCGTCTGGCGCACATGGCGATCGCCGCGTTCGTCGCCACGGCCTTCTTCGTGGGCTCGTCGGCGGCCTGGCATTTGCTGCGCGGCAACAATACCGCGCCGGTGCGCAGGATGTTTTCCATGGCGTTGTGGATGGCGCTGATCGTGGCACCAATCCAGGCAGTGGTCGGTGACGCCCATGGTTTGAACACCCTGGAGCATCAACCGGCAAAAATCGCCGCCATCGAAGGCCACTGGGAAAACGCCGACAACGGCCCGACGCCGCTGGTGCTGTTCGGCATCCCCGACATGCAGGCGGAGAAGACCAAATATGCGCTGGAAATCCCTTACCTCGGCAGCCTGATCCTGACCCACAGCCTCGACAAGCAGATTCCGGCGCTCAAGAGCTTCCCGAAAGAGGATCGGCCGAACTCGACCATCATCTTCTGGAGCTTTCGCGTGATGGCCGGGCTGGGCATGTTGATGATCCTCGTCGGTGTACTCGGTCTGGCCCTGCGCCGTGGCGGCAAGCTCTATCAGCATCGCGGCTTCCAGCGTCTGGTATTGCTGATGGGGCCGAGCGGGTTGATCGCGTTGCTGGCCGGCTGGATCACTACCGAAGTCGGGCGTCAGCCGTGGGTGGTTTACGGCTTGATGCGCACCCATGACGCCGCGTCGCACCACTCGGTGGCGCAGATGAGCACCTCGCTGTTGCTGTTCGTGGTGATCTACTGCTCGGTGTTCACCGTGGGCATCGGCTACATGATGAAACTGGTGAAGAAGGGCCCGCAGCCCCATCACGAACATCCGCCGGAGGGCGATCAGTTGCAGACCCCGCGCCGGCCTATTTCGGCGGCTACCGCGCCGATGAAGGAGCATTGAGTCATGGGTATTCAAGGTATCGATCTCTCGTTGATCTGGGGTGTGATCATCGCCTTCGGGGTGATGATGTACGTGATCATGGACGGCTTCGATCTGGGCCTGGGGATCCTGTTTCCGCTGATCCCGGATGAGCAGGAGCGCGACGTGATGATGAACACCGTCGCCCCGGTCTGGGACGGCAATGAAACCTGGCTGGTGCTCGGTGGTGCGGCGTTGTATGGCGCGTTTCCACTGGCCTACGGGGTGATTCTGGAGGCGCTGTACCTGCCGCTGATCCTGATGCTCTGCGGGCTGATTTTCCGTGGCGTGGCGTTCGAGTTTCGCTTCAAGTCGTCGCCGCAAAAGCGTCACTGGTGGGACAAGGCGTTTATCGGCGGTTCGCTGCTGGCGACGTTCTCCCAGGGTGTGGTGATCGGCGCGTACGTATCGGGCATTCCCGTGGTGGATCGGCAGTTTGCCGGTGGCGGCCTGGACTGGCTGGCGCCGTTTCCGCTGGTGTGCGGCGTCGGTCTGGTGGTGGCTTATGCGCTGCTGGGCAGCACCTGGTTGCTGGTCAAGACCGAAGGCATGCTTGAGTCGCGGATGCGTCTTTTCACCCGTCCGCTGGCGTGGTTGCTGACGGCGATGGTGGTGGTGATTGGTGCGTGGACACTGAAGTTGCACCCGGAGCTGGCCACTCGCTGGTCGACCAGCGGGCACTTGATGGTGTTCGCCGGGTTGACGGTGTTGGCGCTGCTGGCGTTGTTCGGGCTGCTGCGCACCTTGCGTCAGCGTCATACCCACTGGCCGTTCGTGTTCACTCTGGTGTTGATGCTGCTCGGTTACATCGGCCTGGCGCTGAGCATCTGGCCGAACATCATCCCGCCCTCGGTGAGCCTGTGGGCGGCGGCATCACCGCCCTCAAGCCAGTTGTTCGCCCTGATCGGCGCACTGTTCATCCTGCCGGTGATCCTGATGTACACCTTCTGGAGCTACTACGTATTCCGCGGCAAAGTGAGGATTGGCGATGGCTACCATTGATTCGCGCGAGGTCAAAACCAGCCGCTGGTACAAGCGCCTGGGCTGGTTGTTGCTGATCTGGTTCGGCAGTGTCGTGTCACTCGCCGTGGTGGCGAGTGTGCTGAAACTGGCGATGTATGCAGCGGGGATGAGAACCCACTGACAACAGAAAAACCGGAGCCATGACTCCGGTTTTTTTGTGCCCGCATTCTGAACATCACTGATGTCCCCTGTGGGAGCGGGCTTGCTCGCGAAGGCGTCCGCTCAGTCGACATCGATGCTGAATGTGCCGGCCCCTTCGTGAGCAAGCCCACTCCCACCCTGGATTGCGGCCAGCCCCCAATCCTTCATCCACCACCAATCCCACCCTGGATTTCGGCTAGCCGCAAATTCTTCATCCAGCAGCAATCCCCTGTGGGAGCGGGCTTGCTCGCGAAGGCGTCCGTTCAGTCGACATCGATGCTGAATGTGCCGGCCTCTTCGCGAGCAAGCCCACTCCCACCCTCGATCTGGTGCACAGACACATCCTGCCAACAAACATGTTCGGCGCACTGTGATGGCTGATCTAGCCTTTTTCTGAATTCAACCATGGACAAGGCAAAGGAATGCCCAAACGTTATTCATCACATCGTCTGCGAACCGGCCGTCATTGCGAAGAAAATCAGATCTACCTACTAACCGCCAATACCTTGGGGCGAGAACCAGTGTTCAAGGATTACGGGCTCGGTCGATTGGTTGTGCATCAGTTCAGGCAGGCGCAGGAAGAGGGATTTGCCGACACATTGGCATGGGTGGTTATGCCCGATCATTTTCATTGGCTGATCCAATTGCAAAAAGGAACACTTGGCCAATTGATGTGCCAGGTCAAATCCCTGAGTACTCGTTCAGTCAACACAGCGAGCGGTAGATCTGGAGGCCTTTGGCAGCAAGGTTTTCATGATCATGCGTTACGTCGAGAGGAGGATCTGGTGAAACTGGCCCGCTATGTAGTGGCTAATCCACTGCGGGCCGGACTGGTGGAAAAACTCGGTGACTACCCACTATGGGACGCGGTCTGGGTTTGAACTCAGGATGCGCATTCACCGCGTTACATCAGAATAAACGCGATTACTGTGGGAGCGGGCTTGCTCGCGAAGGCATCAGTTCAGTCGCCATCGATGTTGAATGTGCCGGCCCCTTCGTGAGCAAGCCCACTCCCACCCTTGATCGCGGTCAGCCCCGAATCCTTCACCCAGCACCCAGTGGGAGCGGGCTTGCTCGCGAAGGCGTCAGGCCAGTCGACATCGATGTTGAATGTGCCGACCTCTTCGTGAGCAAGCCCACTCCCACCCTGGATTTCGACCAGCCGCAAATCCTTCATCCACCACCTATCCCCCGTGATTTCGGCCAGCCGTAAATCCCTGATGCACTGACTACTCTTGTGGGAGCGGGCTTGCTCGCGAAGGCGTCCGCTCAGTCGACATCGATGTTGAATGTGCCGACCTCTTCGTGAGCAAGCCCACTCCCACCCTTGATCGCGGCCAGCCCTGAATTCTCCATCCACCACCAATCCCCACATTGGATCTGCGGTGTTTTCTGAAGGGGCGTTACTGCGCCCCAAACATCGCGGTCCAGTAAATCCCGGCGCTGCTCTTTGGATCGGTCGCGTAGGCGGCGCCGAGTTCTTTGTATTGCGGGTTCATCAGGTTGGCGCAGTGGCCGGGACTGGCGAGCCAGCCGTCGACGACCTTGCCCACGCTGTCTTGCCCGGCGGCGATGTTTTCGCCGACCAGTTGCCCGCTGTAGCCGGCCAGTTCGGCGCGGTCACCGGGTGTGCGGCCGTCGCGGTCCTTATGATCTAAGTAGTTGTTGTTGGCCATGTCGCGGCTGTGATCCTGGGAAATGCTGCCCAATATGGCGTTCCAGGTCAGTGGCCCGGCGGCGGCGAAGGGCTGGCCGCCGCATTGACGTGGCTGGGCGCGGGCCGCGTTGAGTTGTTCGAGCAACTTCTGGCCTTCGCTCTGCGCATCGCCGAGCTTCGCCGACAGCAGTGGTCGCGCCAGCACAATTCGCCAGTCACGATCGGCGCGGCTGACACCGACATCGACGAACTGCGGATCCAGCACCACCTGACAGAAGCTCTCCTGAATCGCCTTCATCGCCGACGCCGCATCCCGTGGGCCGTTGAGGGTGATCGCCTGCACGTTGACCATCGGGTAGCTGGCGCTGGCCATGGCCTGTTGCAGATCGACCGCACCGGCGGCCGGCAGTCTCAGCCGTGGGTCGGCCGACAGCGGTGGCAGTTCGCTGGACGCCTGGCTGCCGCAACGCTGCGGTTGGCTGCGGTAGGCATTGATCGACTCGATCAGTTGCGACTCGTCGGCAGCCATGGCCGAGGCGGCCACGGCCAGCCCTACGGCCAGCGCGGCAAAACGCAAAACGGATGGCATGAAGCGCATGGAAATCTCCCTTGAGCTGAGTGCGCTCATGATGCGCGAAAGGCCCCCGGTCAGTGCAATGTCTTTTTCTTCATCGTGCGGATTTTTCTGCGGAACAATGCGCCGAAATTTGCCGTCTACACTCTCCGAAGGCCCCGGGAACCGGGCGTCTCCCCCACGAAACACCTTGCCCGGAACGGGCGTTGCCGGAAGAACTGACATGGGATTGAAATGGTTGGCTGGCTGTTTCGCATTAACCCTGATGGTCGGTGTTGTAAGCGCCACTGAACAGGCGCCGATCAAGGCCAAGGCCGAAGAGAAAGCCCAGGTGCTGGAAGAGAAGGCCGCCGACAAAGTCAGCGCGGCGCCAGCACCCAAATCCGAAGCGATCACCCCCACTGAAGTGCAGGCGGTTGACCCCGCCGGCACCGCGCCGCTGGACGATCCGATCACCTGCCTGGCGCGCAGTATCTACTGGGAAGCCAAGGGCCGCGACACGCTGGAAATGGAGGCGGTGGCCAACGTGGTGATGAACCGCCTCGGCCATGACGGCTTCCCCGACACCGTGTGCGCAGTGGTCAAGCAAGGCTCGGAAACCAAGAGCTGCCAGTTTTCCTGGTGGTGCGATGGCAAGCCCGATCAGGTCAAGGAAGACGCCGAATACACTCTGGCCAAGGACATCGCCGGCAAGGCGCTCAACCGCCAGTTGCCGGATCGCACCGATGGCGCACTGTACTTCCATGATCGCAACGTGCATCCGAGCTGGGCCAGGGAATACCGAAAGACTGCCGCGGTCGGCAAATTCCTGTTCTACAGACCGGCCGGTGGCGATGCGCGTTAGACGCAGACTTCCCGTACGCAATTGCGCAACCAGCGGTGTGCCGGGTCGGCGTCCATGCGCGGGTGCCAGAGCATCGATACGCTGATCGGCGGCATCCTGAAGGGCAGGGCGAAGCTGTGCAGGCCCATGCGCAGCTTGCTGGTGTGACGCTCCGGAACCGTGGCGATCAGGTCCGATTCGCGGACCAGCGTCAGCGCCGCCGAAAAGCCGCCGAATGACGTGACGATATCCCGCGTCAGCCCTGCGGCGAGCAGCGCTTCATCGACCGGGCCGCTGCTGCGCCCACGGCGTGAGATGAGAATGTGCTGGCCGCCGGCAAAGCGTTTGCTGCTGATCTTGCCCGAGCTCAACGGATGGCCCTCACGAACCACACCGATCCAGTGATCCTGAAACAGGATGCGGCTGTGCAGCGCCGGGTCGGTGCTGTCATCGACCACACCGGTCTCCAGATCTACCCGGCCTTCGCGTAGCAGGGTGC
Organism: Pseudomonas sp. GW823-FHT01D03; assembly: GCF_058798255.1. Classification (NCBI taxonomy): domain Bacteria; kingdom Pseudomonadati; phylum Pseudomonadota; class Gammaproteobacteria; order Pseudomonadales; family Pseudomonadaceae; genus Pseudomonas; species Pseudomonas sp. GW823-FHT01D03. The sequence continues at coordinate 3,737,458 of NZ_JBXAKK010000001.1, read as the reverse complement.
TGTCCTTGTCGGCTTTCTGCACAAAACGCAGGCGCACGCCGGGCGCTTCTTCTGCGATGCGCGCGAGCAGTGCGGCGGCGAAGGTTTCAACAAAGCCGTCGGTGTTGCGCAGGGTGAAGGTGCGCTGCAATTGACCGGGGTCGAGGATCTCGGCGGGACGCAAGGCGGCTTCGGCTGCCTGCACCAGACCACTGACCCGCTCGCGCAACTCCAGCGCACGCGGGGTCGGCACCAGGCCACGCCCGGCGCGCACCAGCAACGGATCGCCGGTGGTTTCGCGCAGACGCGCCAGGGCACGGCTCATGGCCGACGGGCTCAGGCGCAGAATTTGTGCGGCGCGGGCGACGCTGCCTTCGCGCAACAACACGTCGAGGGTTATCAGCAGGTTCAGATCCGGTGTGCTCATGACATGGCGTTCCATGCAGGTATCAAGTGCAAAGCATGCGTCTTGCGCCTTGCCGTGTCGAGACTCAGGCTATGCCGTCTGACCTTTGCACCAGGAGCGCCCGATGCCCGGATCCCCCTTGCCCCCTCAAGCCCGCTGGGCGCTGACCAGTCTGGCGCTGTCGATGCTGATGCCGTCGCTGGACACCAGCATCGCCAATGCCGGGTTGCCGACGTTGGCCACGGCATTCGAGGCGACGTTTCAACAGGTGCAGTGGATCGTGCTGGCGTACCTGCTGGCGGTCACCACGTTGATTGTCAGCGTCGGACGTCTGGGCGATGTGTTCGGGCGGCGGCGATTGCTGCTGATCGGGATCGGCATTTTTACCAGCGCTTCGTTGTGTTGCGCACTGGCTCCGGGGCTTGGCTGGTTGATCGGCGCGCGGGCCGTGCAAGGTCTTGGCGCGGCGATCATGTTTGCTTTGACGGTGGCGCTGGTGGCCGATGCGGTGCCCAAGGCGCGGGCGGGCAGTGCGATGGGCTTGCTGGCGACGATGTCGGCCACCGGCACCAGCCTCGGGCCATCGCTGGGTGGTCTGCTGATCGCGCATGTCGGCTGGCCGTCGATCTTTGTCCTCAACGTGCCATTGGGCCTGCTCAATGCGTGGCTGGTTTATCGTTATCTGCCGGCCGATCGCCCGGCGAAACCGGCAGTCGCGTTTGATTACCTCGGCACCGTGGTGCTGGTGTTGACGCTGGCCGCTTATGCGCTGGCGATGACGCTCGATGGTTACACGCTGATGTTGCTGCTGGTCAGCCTGTGCGGGGCAGGGGTGTTTGTCGCGGTCGAGATGAAAGCCACGGCGCCGCTGATTCGCCTGTCATTGTTTGCCGATGCGCGACTGAGCAGCAGCCTCGCGCTGACGTTGCTGGTGACGACGGTGATGATGACCACGCTGGTGGTCGGGCCGTTTTACCTGAGTCGGGGCTTGGGGCTGGGTAGCAGCGTGGTCGGTCTGGCATTGTCGGTCGGGCCGCTGCTGGCCGCGTGCGGCGGGGTGCCGGCCGGGCGTCTGGTGGATCGCTTCGGTGCGTGGCGGGTGGTGCCGGGGGCGTTGCTCGGGATGGCCGGCGGTTGCAGCTTGCTGGCGTTGTTGCCGATGAGTTTCGGACTGGTGGCGTATCTGCTGCCGATGGCTGTGGTTGCCAGCAGTTACGCGTTGTTTCAGGCGGCCAACAATAGCGGGTTGATGGCCACGGTCAGTCAGGATCAGCGCGGTGTGGTGTCGGCCCTGCTCGGGCTGTCACGCAATCTCGGACTGATCACCGGCGCGGCGGTCATGGGCGCGGTGTTCGCCTTCGCGACGGGCGACCCGACGCAAGCCCCGGCCGAGGTCATCGGCAGCGGCTTGCACAGCACGTTCGGGGTTGCCGCGGCGTTGATGGTCGTGGCCCTGATCATCAACTGGCGTGAGTATTCAAGATGCTCGCCACTTGCTGCGGCTGACAGTTTAGATACGGCGAGGACTTCAGCCAGCGCTGATCCGGGTACCAGGAGAACATGAACTGGCCGTCCTTGAGTTTGTCGATCACCTGCTTGGCCACCTGCGGGCGGACTGCCGGGCAACCCTGGCTGCGCCCGATGCGGCCCTGGCGTTTGCTCCACACCGGATTCACGTAGTCGGCAGCGTGGATCACGATGGCGCGGTCGCGGGCCAGGTCATTGAAGCCCGGCTCCAGACCGTCCATGCGCAGCGAATATCCGTGAGTGCCCTTGTAACTTTCCTGGGTGCGGAACAGACCGAGGCTGGACTGGTAACTGCCTTCGCGGTTGGAGAACTGCGTGGCGAAATTTTCCCCGGAATTGGAGCCGTGGGCGACCAGGTCGCGCAGCACCAGTTTCTGTCTGCTCAAGTCGAAGATCCACAGCCGGCGGGCGGTGGAGGGTTGCGAATAATCGATGATCGCCAGGTGTCGGGACGGTTTGGCGCCATTGTTGACCGCACATTGCATGGCGCTCAGGGCACCTTTCAGCGCTTGGGGATTGAGTTCCGGCGCGGCGTGCGCGAGGCTGGTGAAGAGCACCGGCGATGGTTTGCCGGCGGCGAAAGCTGGGCTGCTCACGACGACGAGGGTCGTGGTGGTCAGCAGAAGTCGGCGCAAAAACGTCAACATTTATAAAGTGTCCTCACTTGCTACTTATTTGGCACTTTGGCTCCTGACTTCCAGTCATACCCTCAGACCCCAGATTCGGGCCTGACTGTTCAGCGCACCTGTTGTAAGGTTGACCGTCATTCAGACGGCCATGGATTGGAGTAAAGCAGTTGTTCAAAAAGTACGCATGCTACTTGAGCATTTGTTTGCTCGCTGCGCCGTTTGTCGCTTGCGCCGATGAACCATTGCCGCCGTTGCAGACCCTGCCGACGCCGCCGGCGCAAATGCCTGTCGAACCGCAAAGTCCGCTGCAAGCGGTGCTGATCGGTTTACCCCAGGCGTGCCCGGCGATTGCTGGGCACTTGAGTGGCCCGGCGCTGGCGCAACTGCAAGCGTTTTATCAGCAACAGGACTGGCTCCCAGTGTGGGCCAGTGAGTCCGGGCGATTGCCCGCATTGCAAGGGCAATTGCAGCTGTTGGCCGACGATGGCCTCAATCCCAAACGTTATCCGGTCGCCACTAATCCGCCGCAGGACGGCGAGTTGTGTGCCGATATCGATATCACTCGCTACTACCTGCAAGCTCTGCAGGACTTGCATTACGGGCGCCTGTTGCAGTCGCATTTCGAGCCGCTGTGGCATTCCGATGACACCCCGCGTGATCGTCAGGCGGAATTGCTGGCGATCGCTGTGCCCGGTCTGCAGGACATCAAGACCGCGTTCGATCTGGCGCGGCCACGTCTGGCGCAATACCAGAGCCTGCGCCACCTCTACGCCAGCCAACGATTGCAAGCCTTGCCGCACTGGCAGTCGGTGGGCAACGGCCCGTTGCTGCGCCCGGCGATGGAAGACAAGCGCGTGCCGGAACTGGCCCAGCGGCTGTACAACGAAGGCTATCTGACTGACGCCATCGGCACGCCCGGCAATGCCTATGAGGGGGTGCTGGTGGACGCGGTGAAAAGCTTTCAGGCCAACCATTCGTTGCAGGCCGACGGGGTGGTCGGGCCGGGGACGATTGCCGAGCTCAACATCAGCCCGCTGACCCGTCGCGAGCAGTTGCGGGTCAACCTTGAGCGTTTCCGCTGGCTGGCGCAGGACATGGAACCCGACGGTTTGCTGGTCAACGTTGCCGCCGCCGAACTGACCTTGTATCAGGGCGGCGTGCCGGTCTGGCAGACCCGTACTCAGGTCGGTCGCGCCGAGCGGCAGACCCCGCTGCTGAAATCCCGAGTCACCCGTCTGACCCTGAATCCGACCTGGACCGTGCCGCCGACCATCTGGAAAGAAGACAAGCTGCCGGCGATCCGCAAGGATCAGACCTTCCTCAGCCGGCAGAACCTGCAAGTGCTCGACGCCCATGGCCAGCCGTTGGCCGCGGCGGACATCGACTGGGATAACCCCGGCAACATCATGCTGCGCCAGGAAGCCGGGCCGCGTAACCCGCTGGGGCAACTGGTGATCCGCTTCCCCAACCCGTTCGCCGTGTACCTGCACGATACGCCGAGCAAGGCTCTGTTCGACAAAGGCCCGCGCGCCTTCAGCTCCGGTTGTGTGCGTGTCGAGCACCCGATGCAACTGCGCGACCTGTTGCTGACCCCGGCGGAACGCACCCGCACCGACACCTTGCTCGCCACCGGCAGCACCCACGAATTCCGCCTGTCGGCACCGGTGCCGATCCTGATGACCTACTGGACAGCGCAGGTCGGCAAGGATGGGCAGGTGCGTTATGCGCCGGATATCTACAGCCGCGACAGCGCGCTGCTCGCCGGGCTCGACGGGGCACACTGAATCCCAGTCATACATACAACCCTGTAGGAGTGAGCCTGCTCGCGATAGCGGTGTATCAGAAAAATCAACTTCACAAACACACCGCTATCGCGAGCAGGCTCACTCCTACAAAGGGGTTTGTGTGATTCGGGAAGCTTGCGCGGCGTCTAGCCCCAGTGTCCCCGCAATCCCATGGGGCGAGACTTCGGAACCCGGCATGCAAGCGCTGTTGAACGAGATTCTTGACGCTGTCCGGCCCCTGATCGGGCAGGGCAAAGTGGCTGATTACATTCCCGCCCTCGGCACTGTGCCGGCCAATCAGTTGGGCATCGCGGTGTTTGGCAACGACGGCGAAATGTATTGCGCCGGCGACGCCGAGACGCCGTTCTCGGTGCAGAGTATTTCCAAGGTGTTCAGCCTGGTGCAGGCCATCGAGCATTCCGGCGAGGCGATCTGGGAGCGCCTGGGTCACGAGCCGTCCGGCCAGCCGTTCAACTCGCTGGTGCAATTGGAGTTCGAACGCGGGCGTCCGCGCAACCCGTTCATCAATGCCGGGGCGCTGGTGATCTGCGACATCAACCAGTCGCGCTTCGCCGCGCCGGCCCTGTCGATGCGTGACTTCGTGCGGCGCCTCTCGGGCAATCCGCAGGTGATCGTCGACGGCAAGGTCGCCGAATCCGAATACCAGCATCGCGCCCGCAACGCGGCCATGGCGTACCTGATGCAATCGTTCGGCAACTTCCACAACGACGTCGAAGCGGTACTGCGCAGCTACTTCAGCCACTGCGCGTTGCGCATGAACTGCATCGATCTGGCCCGCGCGTTCTGCTTTCTTGCCAACGATGGTTTCTGCAAACACAGCGGCGAACAGATCCTGACCCGACGCCAGACCCAGCAGGTCAACTCGATCATGGCCACCAGCGGTCTGTACGACGAGGCAGGCAACTTCGCCTATCGCGTCGGCCTGCCGGGCAAGAGCGGGGTCGGTGGCGGGATTGTCGCGGTGGTGCCCGGGCAGTTCAGCGTGTGCGTGTGGTCGCCTGAACTCAACGCTGCCGGCAACTCGCTGGCGGGGATGGCGGCGCTGGAGATGCTCAGTTCGCGGATTGGCTGGTCGGTGTTCTAAAAAGCACCGCAGTAACTGTAGGAGTGAGCCTGCTCGCGATAGCGGTGTGTCATTCAATATGACTGCGTCTGACACTCCGCTATCGCGAGCAGGCTCACTCCTACAAGGGTTTTGTGTTGCCTCGGAGAGCGCAGTTCCTATACATTTTCCGGCCGCCCCTCATATGGTGAATCCGCTTCATGTCTCTTGCGCTCGAACGTCTAGTCGCTGGCACGCCGATCCCTTTCGCTGGTAACCGCGTGACCGTGGTCAGCCCCGAACTGGCGGCGCGGTTTCAGCCCGGTGACCACCTGCTGGTCGAGCAGGTGAGTGGCGAGCTGTTGCTGATTCCGGTGGTCGATCAACAAGCGGCTGCGGTGGCGATCGAACGGGCAGAAACCGCGTTCAGCGCATTGTCTGCGGTGAGCGACGAAGCCATCAGCCGCTTCTTCGATCTGTTCGCGCAACGTCTCGAAACCGCGGAATGCTGGACTCTGATCGAAGCCGCGAACCTGGCCGACATCGAACGCGCCAAGGCCCGTGGTCGCTCGACCACTCGACTGCTCGCCGACGAACGCATGCGCCGCGACATGATCGCCGGTCTGCGCGCCTGGCGGGATGCGCCGGCCACGCGCGGCAAGGTCATCAGCAGCGTCGAACACGATGGCTGGAAGGTCGAGCAAGTGGTGTCGCCGCTGGGCATTGTGGCGTTCGTGTTCGAAGGACGGCCGAACGTGTTCGCCGATGCCGCCGGCGTACTGCGCACCGGCAACACCGCAGTGCTGCGCATCGGCAGCGACGCGTTGGGCACCGCGCAAGCAATCGTCACTCACGCCCTTAACCCGGCGCTGGCTGAGGCCGGTCTGCCGGCGGGTGCGGTGTCGCTGGTGGAAAGCGTCAATCACGCCGCCGGTTGGGCGATGTTCGCCGACCGGCGTCTGTCGCTGGCGGTGGCCCGGGGTTCGGGGCGTGCGGTCAGCCAGTTGGGTAGCATCGCCCAGCAGGCGGGCACGGCGGTCAGCCTGCACGGCACCGGCGGCGCGTGGCTGATTGCGGATCGTGACGCCGACGCCACGCGCTTCGCCGCCGTGGTGCGCAACTCGCTGGATCGCAAAGTCTGCAACACGCTGAACGTCTGCCTGATTCAACGTGATCGTGCCGTCGAGCTGGTGCCGCTGTTCCTCGATGCGCTGCAGCAGGCCGGTACCGCACGCGGGCAGGGCTGCAAATTGCACATCGTCGCCTGCAGTGAAAGTTACCTGCCGGCCGAGTGGCAGAACGCGACGGTCGAGGTCTATCGCGCCGAGGGTTATCAGACCGAAGCCCTGGCCGAAACGCTGGCGGAATCCGAGCTGGGCCGCGAGTGGGAATGGGAAGAAACCCCGGAAGTCAGCCTGATGATCGTCGACGGTCTGGATCAGGCGATCGCGCTGTTCAACCGTTACAGCCCACAGTTCACGGTGTCGCTGATCAGCGAGGATGCTGCTGCGCAAGAGCGTTTTTACAACGCGGTGAACGCGCCGTTTGTGGGCAACGGGATTACCCGTTGGGTCGATGGTCAGTACGCACTGAACAAGCCGGAGCTGGGGCTTTCGAACTGGGAAAGCGGGCGCTTGTTTGCGCGCAGTGCGATTCTTTCGGGGGATGGCGTGTTCACGGTTCGTAGTCGCATGACCCAGATCGACCTCAGCGTAAAGCGCTGATCTGAACACCAAACCTGTGGCGAGGGAGCTTGCTCCCGCTGGTCTGCGCAGCAGACCCAAATAAGCGAGGGCCGCTGCGCGCCCCAGCGGGAGCAAGCTCCCTCGCCACAGGGTTGCACTGTTCTCCTTCAGGCGGCTGCACTGGTGTTTGCCTGAATGGCGCACGTCGCCGGCTGCTCGGCCAGCGGCACAAACGTCTGGCGATCCGCCGCCAGCGCATTGATCGAGCCGGTCTCGATGTCATACACCCAGCCATGCAGGTTCAGCAGGCCTTTCTCCTGGGCCAGGCGCACGCTCGGGTGGGTCTGAATGTTCGCCAGTTGCGCGATCACATTTTCCCGCACCATCGAACTCAACTTCGCCGCGTCATTGGCATGCTGTCGCGCTTCGTTAACCACTTTTGCCGACTCGGCATGTTGCAGCCAGCCGCTGACGGCAGGCAGGTGATCCATGCATTTGCACTGGGCAATCGCGGTCATCGCGCCGCAATCCGAATGGCCGCAGATCACGATGTCAGTCACTCCAAGCACCGCCACCGCGTATTCCACCGTTGCCGACACCCCGCCCAGATGCGGGCTGTAGGACGGCACGATATTGCCTGCGTTACGGATCACGAACAGCTCGCCGGGTTCTTGCTGGGTCAGCAGTTCCGGCACCACGCGGCTGTCGGAACAGGTGATAAACAAGGTGCCCGGGGTTTGAGTGGTCGCCAAGTGCTTGAACAGCTCGGTGCGTTGCGGGAACGCCTCGTTCTGGAACTTCAGGAAGCCTTCGATCAGGTTTTTCATGGTGTTGTCCTCTCAGTTCGAACAGCCGGTGCCGAATTCGCTGTATTGAAGAATGTGTTTTGCGCCGTGGCTGTCGAGGTAGGTCATCTCGACCGGTACAACGCCGCAGACGTCGGCGACCGGGGTGATGTTCACGATTTCAGCAATATCCAGAGTCATGCCGTAGCGGTAGGCAATGGCCTCTTCATCAGCCTGGGCCTGGGCGGCAAGGCCGGCGAGCAGGGCCAGGGTCAACAGAATTTTGTGCATGGGGCAGCCTCCAGGCAGATGTGGTGACGACTTGGCAATTCAGTTTGGATGGGCCCGCACGCGGGGTGCGGGCCGGGGTGGATCAGAACGGACGCAGCGGCAGGAACTTGCCGTCGAGGGTGACCACGGCGCGGGAGCCGCCTTCCGGGTCTTCGACTTTCTTGATGTCGAGTTTGAAGTTGATGGCGCTGATGATGCCGTCGCCGAACTGCTCATGAACTAGGGCTTTGAGGGTGGTGCCGTAGATCTGGATCATCTCGTGGAAGCGGTAGATGGTCGGGTCGGTCGGCACACCGCTGAGGCTGCCGCGCAGCGGGATGATCTGCAGGGCGGCGATGGCGTCGGCGTCCAGCTCAAGCTTGTCGCCGACCACTTGCGCGGCGTCTTGCGGCAACGGGTGCTGGCCGAGCAGGGCCGCGGTGACGTAGGCCAGGCTCAGGCCGGTGCCATCGGCGAGATCCTGCCAGGACAAATTCTTGCGGGCCTTGATGTCGAGAATGCGCGTGGTCAGGGCCAGGCTGGCATCGTTGTAGGCGTGGGACTGTTGCATGGTGTCACTCCTTTCAAGGTTGGCTTGCTGTGTGGGAGTCATCTTCTGCCGATTGATCCATAGCGTCCAAGACCGATATACAATGCTTCGCATAAGTCCTGCCTATAGATGGTGAATCCCATGTTGCTGCGACATTTGCGATATCTGCTGGCCGTGGCCGATCACGGCGGCTTCACCCGGGCAGCGGAGGCGTTGCACGTGTCACAGCCGACCCTGTCGCAACAGATCCGCCAGCTGGAAGAATCCCTAGGGGTGAACCTGTTCGACCGCACCTCGCGCACCGTTAAACCCACCGATGCCGGCGAGGCCTACATCGAATGCGCGCGGCGCGTGCTGGTGGAGCTGGAGGCGGGCAAGCGGGCGTTGCATGACGTGAAGGATCTGTCCCGTGGCAGCCTGCGCCTGGCCATGACGCCGACCTTCATGGCCTATCTGGTCGGGCCGTTGGTGCGTGATTTTGCGGCGCGCTACCCGGGGATCCATCTGCAGATTTTCGAGCTGTCGATGGACGACATCGAGGCGGGGCTGGCGGACGATTCGCTGGATATCGCGATTGCCTTTACTCCGGTGCGCCACCCGGACATCGAGTGCATCCCGGCGTTTACCGAAACCCTGGGGATCATGGTCGGGCGCGAGCATCCGCTGTACGACAGCAGCGCGGTGCTGACATCGAGTGATCTTGCGCAACTGGATTTCGCCTTGCTGGCACCGGATTTCATCACGCGGTTATCGATCGATGAATATTTCCGTCAGCAGGGGATCACGCCGCAGGTGCGGATCGAGGTGAACTCGGTGAGTACGTTGCTGGAGGTGGTGCGGCACTCGCCGATGGCGACGATGTTGCCCGAGGCGATTGCCAGCGAAGACCGGGCGTTGCGCCGACTGCGGGTCGAGAACGAAGCCCCGCAGCGTGGGGCGGCATTGTTGCGGCGCCGGAATAATTACCACAGTGCGGCGGCGGTGGAACTTCATTCTTGTTCTGCATCGAATCCCACGCCTGCTCGCGATAACGGTAGTCCATTCAATACTGAAGTGTCTGATCTACCGCTATCGCGAGCAGGCTCACTCCTACAGAGGTTGTTGTATGTCTGATAAATAAAAAGGGCCTGCTTCTGTTGGAAGCAGGCCCTTTTATTTATTGAAGTTGTAAATCAGCAGAACCGGTCAATCACCCGAACTTCATTCTTGTTCTGCATCGAATCCCACGCCTGCTTCAGCGTCTGCAGCACATTGCCGATGAAGTCTTTATCGGCCGCAGCTTTCTTGCCGACATAACCGTGGCCGCGGCGGTACATCTTCAGGCGGGCCAGCAGGTTCTGGTTGCTGCGGTCGAATTCTTCTTCACCAGCGTGGGGCGACAGGCAGTCGATATGCACCTGACCCGACTTGCTGATCCAGAGAATGTGGCTGTCGTGGCTGTCTTTTTGCGCAGCGAACATACGAGCCAGTTCTTCGATAGTAGGTTGATTGTTCAGATTCATGATGTTTGCCCCTTGACCAGTCTGGTGATCTTTCAAAGTTGATTCGCTAATACAGGTAGCCCATCGGTTAGTTGATCCCTGGCACCGAAACCAGGACGTCAGCGGTCGCCCGTGTGAAGTACGGGGTCATGCGTCTGTTGCATGTAGTCGTGTTGAATAACTGCTACGCAATAGCGTCACAACGAGGAGAAGCAGCGAAAACCGGGAGGCTCCTTGACGACGTTTTCAGGGTCGACCACAAGCGTCTTGAGAATTTTCGCCAGCGCTTCTCGTCCTTGTACTGGACGTTCAGGCCAGGTCAGCTTCTTCAATCTGCCTTGTGGGCAGCGTGTATCCGGAAAAAACAACTCGGCGGTCAGACGAGTTTGCTCAAGCGTGTTACCGATGTTCCCGATCGGGGAACGTCTTCATCATGCAAAAGCAAAACGGTGCCGTCAACGGTTTTGTAGTGATTATTTTTGTTCACTACATATTGTCGGACAAAGCGGTTTTGGAATGAGAAAAGATCCGTTCAGGCAACGGATGTGGGGGCGCGCAAGACGTAGAAGGTGCAGGGGTAGCCGTCTACCGAGCGCTGCTGGCGAGTGAACTCACCACCGCTTAATTGCGGGATCAACCTGGCCCAGAAGCGCTGCGCAGGCAGGTTGGCGTCGATGTGGAAAATCTGCCATTGACCGGGCAGACGGCTCAAGAGGGCAGAGATGACAAACTGCGCGACGCCTTTGCCACGAAAGCGCCGAGTGAGGAAGAAGTAGCCGATGTTGTGTTGCGCGCCTTCAGTGTGGGTGTCGTCATCCACGGTCACGAAGCCGGCCAGTTCACCGTCGACGCGGATCAGGAACGGTTGGGTAGCGGGATTGCGCCAGTAATCGTCTTTCTGCTGAATGCTGAAGAAGCCATGTTCGCCGAGTTTCAGTGGTAGCCATTGGCTGAAGTCGTACATGTAGAACTGCATGAGGTTTTCGATGGTTTGCAGTTCGTCGCGGTGGGCGGGGTGCAGTTCGATGGTGGGCATGGTCAATGAACTCCAAAAGGGAGACTTAAGAACCCTGTGGCGAGGGAGCTTGCTCCCGCTGGGGCGCGAAGCGGCCCTAAAACCTGCAATCGCGATGTTTCAGATGGACCATAGTTGCAGGTTTTGCGACTGCTACGCAGCCGAGCGGGAGCAAGCTCCCTCGCCACAAAAGCCTATTTTGTTTTGCGTTGTGTGGTGCCAGAAGTTTTGCTTCGGGTCGATTTGCGTTTCTTCTTCCACGGCGCCGCAGCCTTGCCGGCCGGTGGCGGGCCGCTGATGGTCAGGCTCAGCGCCGAACAGCGGGTGACCTGCTTGCTCATCCACGCCGCCTGTTTGGTGACGAACTCTTCCAGGCTCATCTCGCCGCTCTGCACCATGTCCAGCGCCTGTTCCCAGATGGCGGTGGTGCCGGGGTCGGCAATCGCCCGGGGTACGGCGTCGATCAGGCTGAAGGCCGCCGGCGTCGCGGCCAGCGCCTTGCCGTTTTTCACCAGATAACCACGATCAAGCAGGCCCTGAATGATCGAGGCGCGTGTCGCTTCGGTGCCGATGCCGGTGGTGTCCTTGAGCTTCTGTTTGAGCAGCGGATCTTCCACCAGTTTGGCGACGTTCTTCATCGCCTTGATCAGATCGCCCTCGGTGTAGGGCTTCGGCGGCTGGGTCCACAGATCCTTGAGGTTCACAGCGGCCACGGTGCAATCAATACCCTGGCTCAGCACCGGGAGGGTTTGCGGTGCTGGCGCTTCACGGCCCTTGGCCGGGGCGAGGGCTTCGGGCAAGGCGCGCTTCCAGCCCGGTTCGATGATCTGCTTGCCGACGGCACGCAACGCTTCGCCGGCGCAATCGAAATCGGCCTGGGTGCGATCGTATTCGTGGTTGGGCAGAAACTGCGCCAGATAACGCGCGCGAATCAGGGTGTAGACCGCCCGGTGCTTGCCGCTCAGACGCTCGAGATTTTTTGCTGCCGCCGTGGGGATGATGCCGTGGTGGGCGCTGACCTTGGCGTCGTTCCACGCCCGTGAGCGGCGCTGCGGGTCGAGGTGACCGTTCAGCGCGTCGAGGTTGGGGTCGGCCTGACGCAGTGCTGCGAGTATTCCCGGGGCTTCGCTGTGCTGGCTCAGCGGCAGGAAGCCGCAATCGCTGCGCGGGTAGGTGATGACCTTGTAGGTTTCGTAAAGGGCCTGGGCGATGTCGAGAGTTTCCTGGGCGCCGAGACCGAGTTTCTTCGAGCAGACCTCCTGCAGGGTGCCCAGATCGAATGGCAGCGGTGCCACTTCACGCATGCGTTCAGTGCGCAGTTTGACCACCCGCGCACTGGCGGCGCTGTCCAGAGCGGCGGCTGCCTGCTGGGCCAGCGCCTGATTCAGGCAGCGATCCTGATCGTCGCAAACGTCGGAGGGTGCACGCCATTGCGCGGTGAACGGCGTGCCGTCGTGCAGCAGTTGCACATCGATCGCCCAGTACGGCACCGGCACGAAATCGGCGATGCTGCGGTCGCGATCCACCACCAGCCGCAGTGTCGGCGTCTGCACCCGGCCAACCGGCAGGACGCCCTGATAACCGGACTGCCGGCCCAATAGCGTAAACAGGCGACTCATGTTCATGCCGATCAGCCAGTCCGCCCGCGAGCGCCCCAGCGCCGAGTGATACAGGCTGAAGGTTTCCGCCCCCGGCTTCAGCGCGGCCAGAGCCTTGCGAATCGACGCTTCGTCCAGCGCCGACAGCCACAAGCGACGGATCGGCCCGCGATAGCGGCAGTGCTCGACCAGTTCCCGGGCGATCATTTCGCCCTCACGGTCGGCGTCGGTGGCGATGATCAGTTCGCTGGCCTCGCCCAGCAGGCGCTTGACCGCTTTGTACTGGCTGGCGGTGCGCGGCTTGACGGTCATTTTCCATTTGTCGGGGATGATCGGCAGATCCGCCAGCACCCAGCGCTTGTAGCGGGCGTCGTAGGCATCCGGCGGCGCGGTTTCCAGCAGGTGGCCAATGCACCAGGTCACTGTGACGTCCGTTCCCAGCCAGCAGCCGTCGCCCCGACGCTTTGCGCCGAGCACGGCCGCAATGTCTTTGGCCTGGGAAGGTTTTTCACAGAGGTACAGCCGCATAACCACCGTCGTCGTTCAGTTCACTGGAGGCGCACAGAATGGCCGCAGTTGGCGCCCGGAGCAACTTTTATCTGTATGGATATACAGATCAAAACGTTGCCGGGGATGACCGGCATTACCGGGACGTCGCGAGCGGCTATCGAGAAATCGATTGGCAGGCCAGTTGACGCCCGTGTCAGGTTCACCGGGCTTCTTAGAAACGCGAGTGACCGGACGATCTCGCTAGTGGATCGCCGTGCTCGACGCGTACTGCCAACTCTGAAACAAGGAAGTCCCACCATGGCTCAAGCCAATGCAAAATCCAGCAGCGCCTATGACGAAGTGAACGCCTTCAGCCACTTGTACGACCGTGGCGTCGGCCTGGTCAACGGCAAACCGTCGTTCACCGCCGATCAGGCAGCCGACGAAATCCTGCGCAAAAACCTGTCGTGGCACGACAAGAACGGCGACGGCAAAATTTCCCTGACCTACACCTTCCTCACCGAGAAACCGGCGAACTACAACCCCAACCTCGGCAACTTCAGCCAGTTCAGCGCGCAGCAGAAGGCTCAAGCCGTGCTGGCCATGCAATCCTGGGCTGACGTGGCCAAGGTGACCTTCACCGAGGGCAAGGGCGGCGACGGCCACATGACCTTCGGCAACTACGACGTCAGCACCGGCGGCGCAGCGTTCGCCTACCTGCCGAGCGGCGGCAGCTATGACGGTCAGTCGTGGTACCTGATCAACAATCAATATCAGGTCAACAAGACCCCGGACACCAACAACTACGGGCGTCAGACCCTGACTCACGAAATCGGCCACACCCTCGGCCTGTCGCACCCGGGCGCCTACAACGCGGGCAACGGCAACCCGACCTACAACGACGCCAAGTACGCCGAAGACACCCGTGGCTACAGCCTGATGAGCTACTGGAGCGAAGCCAACACCGACCAGAACTTCAGCAAGGACGGCAGCGGCGCTTACGCCTCGGCACCGTTGCTCGACGATATCGTCGCGGTGCAGAAACTCTACGGCGCCAACTATGCAACCCGCGCCGATGACACCACCTACGGTTTCGGCTCCAACGCCGGCCGCGATTTCTACAGCGCGACATCGGCGGCGTCGAAAGTTGTGTTCTCAGTGTGGGACGGTGGCGGTAACGATACGCTGAACTTCTCCGGTTTCACCCAGAATCAGAAGATCAACCTCAATGAAGGTTCGTTCTCCGACGTTGGCGGTCTGGTCGGCAACGTGTCGATTGCCTATGGCGTGACCGTGGAGAACGCGGTTGGCGGTTCAGGCAATGACCTGCTGATCGGCAACTCGGCCGTCAACCATCTGTTCGGCGGAGCTGGCAACGACATCCTTTACGGCGGTGGCGGCGCGGATGTGCTGTGGGGCGGCGAGGGCGCAGACACCTTCGTGTTCGGTGCGGCCAGCGACTCGACCAACAACCAGCCGGACTGGATCATGGATTTCAAAAGCGGCCTGGACAAGATCGACCTCTCGGGCATCGCCGGTTTCGCCACGGGTGCGGCCACGCTGAACTTCGTCAGCAGTTTCACCGGCCATGCGGGCGATGCAATCCTGACGTATTACGCGCAGAGTGGTCAGACCGGGCTGCTGATTGATCTGACGGGGCAGGGTGCGGTGGACTTTGCCGTAGGTGTGGTGGGGCAGGCGCTGGCGACGGATATCGTGGTTTGAGCTGATCCTGACTGACACCGATTCAGGGCAACTATCGTCCTGTGGCGAGGGAGCTTGTCGAATCGTCGCACCGTCCCGCTCGGCGGCGAAGCCGTCGCTAACTCGGAAATCGCGTTATACCTGACACACGCGATTCCTGGATTTAGGGCTGCTACGCAGCCCAGCGGGACGGTGCGACGATTCGACAAGCTCCCTCGCCACAGTTCATTTGTCCCTGGAGAACCCCCCATGAGCACCACCGGCCTCAATCCCGTCATCACCCTCGAAGAACTCCCCGGTTGCCTGCTGGTGAAATTCCACGGCATCCAGGTCGCGGCGTCCTCTCACGTGCTGGTTCTCCATGAAGCCAACTACCCGCCGGTGTACTACGTGCCCCGCGAAGACATCGACGAGAAATACTTCGCCCGCACCGACCACACCAGTTACTGCCCGTACAAGGGCGATGCCAATTACTTCAGCTTGCAAGTGCCGGGGCATGAGGGGGCGAATGCGGTGTGGACTTACGAAAATCCGAAAGTCTCGGTCGCGCCGATTCGTGACTACGTGGCGTTTTATCCGGATCAGGTGAAGTTTGAGGTGATCAAGGCTGACGCTTAGTTACTGGAGGAAGAGATTTAATTGTGGCGAGGGGATTCATCCCCGATGGACTACGTAGTAGTCCCCTTTTTCACGGGGGGCGCTACGCACCCCATCGGGGATAAATCCCCTCGCCACAGGTTTTTTTACCAAAGGATCATGTTTCAGATTCAGTTCTTATCGAGATCGATGTTCTTCGTCTCACGCAGACAAATCATCCCCACCACCAGGCTGACCCCGGTAATCAGCACCGGGTACCACAGCCCATAGAAAATATCCCCGGTGTACACCACCAGCGCGAACGACACCGTTGGCAGGAAACCGCCGAACCAGCCGTTGCCGATGTGATACGGCAGGGACATCGAGGTGTAGCGGATGCGCGTCGGGAACAGTTCGACCATCAGCGCCGCCAGCGGGCCGTAGCACATGGCCGAGATGATGATCAGTGCGACAATCAGGGCGACGATCATCGGTTTGTTGATCTGCTGCAGGTCGGCCTGTTGCGGGTAGCCGGCGAGGGTCACCGCGCCGCGCAGGGCAGATTCGTCATAGCCGTCGATTTTCACGTCGCCGATGCTCACCTGCACGCCGCTGCCGGCCGGGGCGGCGACGCTGGTGTAGGGCAGGCCTTGCTTGACCAGGAAGGTCTTGACCTTGTCGCACGGGCTGTCGAATTTGGCCTTGCCCACCGGGTCGAACTGGAAGGTGCAGGTGGCCGGATCGGCCAATACGGTGATCGGCGCCTGGCGGCTGGCCTGATCGATTGCCGGGTTGGCGTAATGCGCCAGGGATTTGAAGATCGGGAAGTACAGCGCGGTCGCCAGCAGCAGCCCGAGCATCAGCACCGGTTTGCGTCCGACCTTGTCCGACAGCCAGCCGAAAATGATGAAGAACGGCGCGCCGATCACCACGCTGATGATCAGCAGGCTGTTGGCCACCGCCGGGTCCATTTTCAGGAACTGGGTGAGGAAGAACAGCACATAGAACTGCGCAGCGTAAAAGGTCACCGCTTGCCCGGCGTTGATGCTGAACAGCGCGATCAGCACGACCTTGAGGTTCTCCCATTTGCCGAAGGATTCGCGGATCGGCGCCTTGGACGTTTTGCCTTCCTCTTTCATTTTCAGATACGCCGGCGACTCGTGCAGGCTCAGGCGGATCCAGGTGGAAATGCCCAGCAGCACGATCGACAGCAGGAACGGAATACGCCAGCCCCAGACTTCAAACTGATCGCCGGTGAAGTAGCGGCAACCGAGCACCACCAACAGCGATAGCAGCAAGCCGAGGGTGGCGGTGGACTGAATCCAGCTGGTGTGGAAACCGCGTTTGCCGATTGGCGCGTGTTCCGCCACATAGGTCGCGGCGCCGCCGTATTCACCGCCCAGCGCCAGGCCCTGAAGCATGCGCAGCACCACCAGAATGATCGGCGCGGCGATGCCGATGCTGGCGTAGGTCGGCAACAGGCCGACGCAGAACGTGGCGACGCCCATCAGGATGATGGTCGCGAGGAAGGTGTATTTGCGCCCGATCATGTCCCCCAACCGACCGAACACCAGCGCCCCGAACGGCCGCACGATAAACCCGGCGGCGAAGGCCATCAGCGCGAAGATGAACGCCGTGGTGTCGTTGACCCCGGCGAAAAACTGCTTGCTGATCACCGCCGCGAGTGCGCCGTAGAGGAAAAAGTCATACCACTCGAACACCGTCCCCAGGGACGAGGCGAAGATGACTTTGCGTGTATCCGGGCTGGTCTCCGCGCTGCGCACGGCGTCCAGCGGCTGAACGTGTTCTGACATATCGGTATCCCTCACAGTGATTGTTTTTGTTGTTCCACTGGTGTTGCGTGTCCGGGTGAGTCTTGAATTGACGCAGTTCCTGTAGGAGTGAGCCTGCTCGCGATGGCGGTGTATCAGCCAACGAAAATGTTGAATTTTATTCCGTCATCGCGAGCAGGCTCACTCCTACAAGGGTTGAGTTCGGAGCGGTTGGGTTGAGGATCAGCTGCGCCGCTTTCTCGGCAATCATCAGCGTAGGCGAACAGGTGTTGCCCGAGGTGATGCGCGGCATGATCGAGGCGTCGGCGATGCGCAGGCCGGGCACGCCATGCACGCGCAGTTGCGCATCGACCACCGCTTCAGCGTCATTGCCCATGCGGCAGGTGCCGACCGGATGGAAAATCGTCGTGCCGATTCGCGCCGCTGCTTCATGCAGTTGTTCTTCGCTTTGCAGGCTGTCGCCGGGCAAATACTCGACCGGTTTGAACGCTTGCAGGGCCGGGGCGCTGACGATGCGGCGGGTCAGGCGAATGGCGTCGGCGGCCACGCGCAGGTCTTCGGGGTGGCTGAGGTAATTGGGTTGAATCAGCGGTGCTTCCTGCGGGTCTGCCGAACGAATGTCGATGCGGCCACGGCTCTGCGGACGCAGATCACACACCGACGCGGTGAACGCCGGAAAGCTGTGCAGCGGCTCGCCAAAACGCTCCAGCGACAGCGGCTGCACGTGATACTCAAGGTTCGCCGAAGTCTGCTCCGGCCCGGATCGGGCAAACGCTCCGAGCTGACTCGGCGCCATCGACAGCGGCCCGCTGCGGTCATACAGATAACGCAGGCCCATGCCCATCTTGCCCCACACGCTGCCTGCGATCTGATTCAGGGTGCGGGCGTTCTGCAGTTTGTAGATCAGGCGCAGTTGCAGGTGATCCTGCAGGTTGCCGCCGACCCCCGGCAGCTCATGAATCACCCCGATGCCAAGACGCTCGAGCAACGGACGCGGGCCGATTCCGGAGCGCTGCAGAATGCTCGGCGAGCCGACGGCACCGGCGCAGAGGATGATTTCCTTGCGCGCCTTGAAGCTTTTCACCTGGCCTTCGTGACGTGCGCTGACCTTCGACGCACGACCGTTTTCCAGCAGCACGCGATCCACTTCCACCCCGGTCAGCACCGTCAGATTGGCCCGCTCGCGAATCGGTTTGAGAAAAGCCTTGGCCGCGTTCCAGCGCACCCCGGCTTTCTGGTTGACCTGGAAGTAGCCGCAACCCTCGTTGTCGCCCTCATTGAAGTCGTCGATGCTGGCGATGCCGCTCTGTTCGGCGGCGCTACGAAACGCGTCGAGAATCGGCCATGACAGCCGCTGTTGCTCGACCCGCCATTCACCCTTGGCACCATGAAATTCAGCGGCGCCGGCAAAATGGTTTTCGCTTTTTTTGAACAGCGGCAGCACGTCGTTCCAGGCCCAGCCCGGATTGCCCTCGGCCGCCCAGCCGTCATAGTCGCCGGCCTGGCCGCGCATGTAGATCATGCCGTTGATCGAGGAGCAGCCGCCGAGCACTTTGCCGCGTGGGTAGCTCAGGCTGCGGCCTTGCAGGCCGGGCTGCGCTTCGGTCTTGAAGCACCAGTCAGTGCGCGGGTTGCCGATGCAGAACAGGTAACCCACGGGGATGTGAATCCATGCGTAGTTGTCGCGTCCGCCGGCTTCGAGCAGCAACACCCGCTGCTGTTTATCCGCCGACAGTCGATTGGCCAGCAAGCACCCGGCAGGGCCGGCGCCGACCACGATGTAGTCGTATTCTTCAAGGGAAGTCTGCATTCCCTGACCTCGCTTTTTGTTTTTATTGTCGGACACTCTAGTTGTTAGCTTTCGTTAAAAGAATGTTAGTTTTTGCGCAGCCGCTGTGCGTTTTCAAACAGCCCGGATTGACCATAGCTGACAAGGACACCCCATGTTCGACTGGAATGACCTGCGGTTCTTTCTGGAGTTGCAACGCAGCGGCCGCCTGCTCACCGCTGCCCGGCGCTTGAACACTACTCACGCCACCGTGGCCCGACACATCGAGGCCATCGAAAAAAGCCTCGGCACCGCGCTGTTCGTCCAGCACGCCCAAGGCTATGAAATGACCCCGGCGGGGGAGGCGCTGCTCAAGCACGCCGAAGCCATGGAGAACGTCGCGCTGCTGGCCCAGGAAGAAATCACCCAGTCCACCGCACCGCTGGGCAAGATCCGCGTTGGCGTCACTGAAGGGCTGGGCATCAAGTTTCTCGCCAGCCGGATGATCGGCCTGTTCGAACGCTATCCGGGGCTGGAAGTGGAACTGGTCGCCGTGCCGCGCTTCGTCAGCATCCTCAACCGCGAGGCGGAAATCAGCATTCATCTGGAGCGCCCGGCGGCCGACATGCTGGTCACGCGCAAGCTCACCGACTATCGGTTGGCGCTCTATGCCAGCCAACGCTACCTCGACAACGCACCGCCGTTGCGCAGCCGCGAAGACCTCGGGCGGCATGCATGGATCGGGTATGTCGATGACCTGCTGTTCAGTCAGGAACTGATGTTCCTCAACAGCTTCTGCCGCAGCCCGCGCGTGGTGTTCCACAGCACCAGCGTCATCGCCCAGCAGGAAGCGGCGCGCTCGGGATTGGGCATTGCCGTGCTGCCTTGCTACATGGCCGCGTCGGACCCGGATCTGGTGGCGTTGCTGCCGGATGACAGCATCGAGCGCAGCTACTGGATCAGCACCCGGCGCGAGTTGCACAAATCGGTGCGGCTGCGGGTGGTCTGGGATTATGTCGTCGGCCTTTGCGAGGCGGGGCAAGGCCTGTTACGCGGCTGATCCTGCCCACACAATTCCCTTGTAGGAGTGAGCCTGCTCGCGATAGCGGTATGCCTGTGAAGCAGAAGTCGCCTGATACACCGCTATCGCGAGCAGGCTCACTCCTACAAGGGATCGCATCTGGGGTTGAATAATATATGGATATCCGTATATTCGGTTTTCCGTATGTTCGAGCCCGCCCTCCATGCTCACCCCCACCGAACTGTTCAAAAGCCTGGCCGATGAAACCCGTGCCCGCGCCACCTTGCTGATTGCCGAGCAGGGTGAGCTGTGTGTCTGCGAGCTGATGTGCGCCCTCGACGACAGCCAGCCGAAAATCAGCCGCCACCTCGCGCAACTGCGCAGCAATGGGTTGTTGCTCGATCGCCGTCAGGGCCAGTGGGTCTATTACCGGCTCAACCCGGAGCTGCCGGATTGGGTTCACCAGGTCCTCAAGATTACCGCGACGGCCAATGCCGATTGGCTCAAGGACAATGCCTGTCGCCTGCACAACATGGACGGCCGTCCCGCCCGCGAGACCGCGTGCTGCTGAATTTCAACTATCCCCGGAGCTATCCATGCGTGTCCTGTTCATGTGCACGGCCAACAGTTGCCGCAGCATCCTTTCCGAAGCCATGTTCAATCATCTGGCGCGCGAGGGCTTCGAGGCGGTGAGCGCCGGCAGTTTCCCCAAGGGCCAGGTGTTGCCACGCAGCCTGACGACGCTGCAACAGGCCGGTATCGCGATCGACGGTTTGTACAGCAAAGGCAACGACGCCTTTGAAGGCAACCCGCCGGACATCGTCATCACTGTCTGCGACAAGGCAGCGGGCGAAACCTGCCCGGTGTACTTCGGCCCGGCGATCAAATGCCATTGGGGGCTGGAAGATCCCTCCGATGTGACGGGTGACGAGGCCGCAGTGGATGCGGCGTTCCGTACCACGCTGGCGATCATCGAGCGCCGCTGCGCAACCTTCCTCGGTCTTCCTTTCAAATCACTCAGCCGCGTTGAGCTTCAGCGCGAACTGGATCGCATCGGCTCCCTCTGAGCCGGAGGACGTATGTCAGAGCATCTGCCCAATCTTGATCACACGCTGTTCGAAGGCCGGATCACATCACCTTCGCACGAACACAAACCACGCATCCTGCTGCTCTACGGCTCGACCCGCGAACGCTCCTTCAGCCGTCTGCTGGTGGAGGAAGCAGCGCGCTTGCTGGAGCACTTTGGCGCCGAGACGCGCATCTTCAATCCGTCCGGTTTGCCGTTGCCGGATGACGCCCCGGTCGACCATCCCAAAGTCCAGGAACTGCGCGAGCTGGTGCTGTGGTCGGAAGGTCAGGTCTGGTGTTCGCCGGAACGTCACGGCGCGATGTCGGCGGTGTTCAAGGCGCAGATCGACTGGATTCCGCTGGAGCTCGGCGCGGTGCGTCCGACTCAGGGCAAAACCCTCGCGGTGATGCAGGTCTGCGGCGGTTCGCAGTCGTTCAACGTGGTCAATCAACTGCGCGTACTGGGGCGCTGGATGCGCATGTTCACCATCCCCAATCAGTCTTCGGTGCCCAAGGCGTTCACGGAATTCGACGAGGCGGGGCGGATGAAACCGTCAGCGTTTTATGACCGCGTGGTTGATGTGATGGAAGAGCTGGTGAAGTTCACCGTGCTGCTGCGCGAGCGCCAGGATTTTCTGGTGGATCGCTATTCCGAGCGCAAGGAAAGCGCCGAGCAGTTGATGGCGCGGGTCAATCAGCGCTCGATCTGAAATGCACAAACGTTCTAGCCTCAACGCGCCAATTGTGGATTACTGGCCCCAGCCCACCACTGTACGCACGCCATGAGCAACTGGATCGACCTTGCCCGCGACCGGGAAACCGGCATCGAAACCCTGCACGCGCATTTCGCCGGGCACGCGCACGCCTACGATCCGCACTGGCACGAAACCTACCTGATCGGCTTCACCGAGCAAGGCGTGCAGCGTTTCAACAGCCGCCGCGCGCGGCACGACAGCACGCCGGGCAAGGTCTTCATGCTTGAGCCCGGCGACATCCATGACGGCGATGCGCCGAGCCCGGATGGCTTCACCTATCGCATGCTCTACCTGCAACCTTCGTGGCTGGAGCAAGCGCTGGACGGTTTGCATCTGGGCAGTTACGGCAGCGGCTTGCCGGGGATCGGCAGTGTGCTCAACGATGATCCCGAACTGGCTCGCGCCACCTTGTTTGCCTTCAATGCGCTGCATAAGCAGGACGTGCGCATGGTGCGCGATGTGGCGCTGGATGCCTTGCTCGAACGACTGGCGATTCATCTGTACCGGCGACCGCAACCGACCGCTGCCAACCGCGCGCCATTGATCGCCCGGCAGGCACGCGATTACCTGGTGGCCTACCACGAGCAGGACATCAGCCTGCAAACCCTGGCCGACGTCTGCGGCACCGACCGCTTTCGCCTGACGCGCGCGTTCAAGGCTGCCTATGGTCTGGCGCCACACGCGTGGCTGATCCAGCTGCGTCTGAGCCGTGGCCGGCAGATGCTCGCCGCCGGCATGCAGCCAGTGGACGTAGCCAGCCGCCTCGGCTTCGCCGACCAGAGCCATCTGGGCCGCTGGTTCGTGCGCGCCTACGGCATCACCCCGGGCGCCTATCAGCAACGCGCCATTGGCACGTTTCGACGCTGAACAAACGTTCAAGACCACCACGCTGCTCAGCCATCACAGTAGGCCCTGACTTTCTACAGGGCCGTGCCATGCTTGCGTTCATCCTCTTTGCCTTCGTTGCCTCGATCACCCCGGGGCCGACCAACCTGATCGTGCTCAGCACCAGCGCCCGACGCGGCTGGCGGCCGTGCCTGCCGATCATTCTCGGTGCGGGGGCGGGTGCCGCTTCGTTGGTGTGGGTGGCCGGCGCTGGTGCCAGTACGCTGATGCTGCCCGGCGTGCGCCCGGTGATCAGTGCGCTGGGGATGGGCTGGATGCTGTGGTTGGCGTGGCAGATTTTCACGGCGCCGGCCACCGCCATCGATCCCGCCGCCGGCGAGGAAAAAGCCGAACTGGGCCTGCTCGGCGCCGCGCTGTTGCAATGGGTCAACCCCAAGTCGTGGATGATGGCGATCGCCGTGATCAGCGTATTTACCGCGCAAGGGCAGGGCTTGAACGCGTTGTGCCTGGCGTTCTTTCTGGTGTCGTTGCCGTGTCTGGCGCTGTGGGCGCTGCTCGGTCGCGGTGCAGCGCGCTGGCTGAGTAATCCGACGCAGTTGCAGTGGCTGAACCGGATTCTGGCCGTGCTGCTGGTGGTCTCATCCGCCGCTGCGTTGCTGCACAACTGAGCTGAGCGGCATCGACAAGGTGGCGCGCAAGCCACCCTCGGGCCGGTTGACCAAGGTGATCCGTCCGCCCAGACGCAATGCGATGGTGTTGACGATGGTCAGCCCCAGGCCAGCACCTTGTGTGTTGCCGCGGCTGTAAAAGCGTTCGAACAGACGCGCCCGATCCGCTTCGTCTATCCCCGGACCCTGATCCTCCACGCTCAGCAGGCACCAGCCCTCGGCGTGGCTCAGTTTGACCGTGATCACGCCGTGCTCCGGCGAGAAGTTGGCGGCGTTGGTGATCAGGTTGCTCAAGGCAATGTCGATCGCGGCGGTGCTGGCCATGACGTGGAACGGTTGTTCGCCGTCCTCGAAGGCCAGTTCCAGGTGTTTGCTCAACAGCCACGGCGTCAGTTGCACGAGGCTGTTGCGCACGGTTTCGCTGAGGTCGATGCGCTGCAACGGCGGCGGGTTGGATTTGGGTTCGAGGCGGGCCATGGTCAGCAACTGGTTGACCAGACGGCTGGTGCGGTCGACGCCGGAAATCAGAAACTGCAACGACTCGCGGCGCTCCTGTTCGGTACCGGCCTCCAGCAGGTTCTGCGCATGCACCCGCAGCACCGCCAGTGGCGTGCGCATCTCGTGGGCGGCGTCGGCGATAAAGCGCCGTTCGCGCCCGAGTACCTCCTGAATCTGCGTGAGCATGCGGTTGAGCGCCGCTTGCATCGGCTCCAGCTCGCTGGGCAGCGGCGTCAGTTGCAGTGGCTCCAGCGAGCCGCTGTGCCGGGCGCGCAGGGTTTCTGCCATGTTCGCCAGCGGCCTGAGTCCCCAACCGATCGCCAGCCAGACCATCGCCGCGAGTATCAGGCTGCCGAGCACGTTCGGCCACAGCGTGTGACGCACGATGCGATCAACCAGATCGGCGCGCACATCATCGCGTTCGCCAACCCAGATGCGCAGACCGTTCTGCGGGTCTTCGAGCATGAAGGCGCGCCAGTGACGGTTGTTCAAGTCGACCACATCGCTGAAGCCCGGCTTCGTTGGCGGCGCGGTGAACGACGGAGCACTGGCGGTGTGCACCAGCACCTCGTTTTTCGGGTTCCACACCTGGAAGGCAATCTTGCTTTCGTAAGGATGACCGTCGACGCGTGGCTTGGCTTCGCTGAGCGCCTGATTGAACGCCTGATACAACTGCGAGTGATCCTTGCTCGCCATCGGCATGCGCATCACGCCTTGCAGCAGGCGAGCGTTTTGCGCCAGTTGTGCGTCGTAGACTTCAGCGATTTCGTGGTTGCTGTCATGCACGTTGAACACGCTGAGCACCGCAAGACCAGCGAGCAACAGGCCGATGATCAGCGTCAGCGTGCGGCGACGAATCGAGGTCATCGACGCTCCTCCACCAGATAGCCCACACCGCGAATGGTGCGGATCAGGTCGGTGGAGAATTTTTTGCGCAGGTGATGGATGTGTACTTCCAGGGTGTTGCTCTCGGCTTCTTCGTTCCAGCCATAAAGCAACTGGATCAGTTGATCGCGGGTCATCACCCGGCCCGGCGGCGAAAGCAATTCATGCAGCAACTGATATTCCTTGGGCGTCAGCGCTACCGGGTTACCCTGATAGCTGACCTGCTGGGTGCCGGGGTTGAGGCTGATCCCGGCGTGTTCGATCAGCGCCTGGGCGCGGCCGGCACTGCGACGCAACAGGGCGCGCAGGCGTGCCTTGAGTTCGGCGAGATCGAACGGTTTGACCAGATAGTCGTCGGCGCCGGCATCCAGCCCGGCGATGCGGTCTTCAGTGGCATCGCGCGCGGTGAGGATCAGCACCGGCAGGTTCGAGCCGTTGTCGCGCAGGCGGCGCAGCACTTCGAGGCCGTCCATGCGCGGCAGGCCCAGATCGAGTACGGCAACGTCAAAGGTTTCACTGAGCAGCGCATGCAACGCGCTGCTGCCATCCTTCAACCAATCGACGGTGTAGCCCTCGCGCCCCAATGCCTGATGAATGCCTTCACCGAGGGCGACGTCATCCTCAATCAGTAATAAACGCACGCGAACTCCTGTCAGTCGAGTTTCTGGTTCACGTCCACCAACAGGGCGGCGATCTCTTTGCGGCGCCCGGCGTCAGCGGTTTCCCGGCCCGGGCGCGGCGCGGCCTGCTGGGCCTTGAGCAGCGCGACCCTGGCTTCAGCGTAGCGCTTCTGACGGTAGAGGTGATCGCCCCAGAAGTACAGACTGTCGATGCCCTCCGGATTCAGTTGCAGCGCTTGCTTGAGCAGTTGCTCGGCCTTGTCGCTGTCGCCGAAACCGATCGGCCAGCCCGGGACGCGATCATACAGCGCGGCGAGGCTGGTGTAGGCCGAGCCTTGCAGGGCTTTGGGGTCGAGCGTCAGGGCTTTTTCCAGATCGGCCTTGGCGTCCTTGGCCTTGCCCAAGGCACCGAGTCCGCCCTGAGCGCCGGCCCAACTGCTGGTGACGATACCTTTCCAGATCCACGCTTCGGCCACTGCCGGACGCTGGGTGGTAAAGGCAGTGGCTTCGGACGACAGCTGCTCGAACGCGGCGGCGCGCTGTTTTTCTGCCACTTCATATTGGATGTGCGCCCAGCTCTGCTGGATGCCGTTGAGGCGTTGCTGATCGGCAGGCTCCAGCGCCCAGACGCTTTGGCTGAGGGCGGCGAGCAACAGGCATACGGAAAGTCTTTTCATGGTTTTGGCGGCTCGTTGTCAGGTTTTTCACTGAGGCGGCGAATCAGCGGCAACTGTTTGCGCAGGCCTCGATCCACCAGATGTGGCAGCAGATTGTTCAGGCGTACGAAGAAGCGCTCCGGCCAGCCCAGATACAGGTCGCGGCGGTCGCCGGCGATCGCGTGGATCACCGCCGAGGCGACGGTTTGCGGGTCATCGACGTTGGCCTTGAGCGCATCGTTCAAGGCTTGCGCCGCGGCGCTGTTCATCGAAGTGCGCGTGGCCCGGGGCGCGACGTACAGCACGTTGACCCGGGTGTCGGCCAGCTCGCGGCGCAGCGCTTCGGAGAATCCGCGCAAGGCGAACTTGGTCGCGCAATAACTGGCGTAACCGGGGTAGCCGATCGAGCCGTAGGTCGAACCGACGTTGACCACCATCGCACTGTCAGCCCGCTTGAGCAGGGGCAGCAGCAGTTTGGTCAGGCACATCGGCGCGTTGATGTTCACCGCGAGCATCGCGTTGATGTCGCTGTCATCCAGCTGTTCAAGCATGGCGAAATGATTGACCCCGGCCGCGTTGATCAGCAGGTTGATGCCGCCGATGGCTTCGGCAGCGGCCAGCACCTTGCGCCGGTCGCTGAGGAAGGTCAGGTCGGCGGCGACCCAGCACAGAGAATTCGGGTAGCGCTCAAGCAACGGCGTCAGCGCCTGCTCATGCCGCGCCACCGCCAACACCTGGGCGCCGGCGGCGCACAAGGCCTCGGTGATGGCCATACCGATGCCGCCACTGGCACCGGTCAACACCACCCGTGCATCACGCAGCTGCATGGTGAGCCTCCGCGTCACGCGGCAGGCCACGGAACATGTCGGTGTATAGGCGATAGACGACTTTCGAGGCGTGGATCACCGCTGCCTGATCCTCTGGATCTTCCAGCTGATTCATCAAGCGGCGATAGGTTTGCATGTGCTCGATGTCCAGCGAACCGTGGGAGCTCAGGTAGCTGAACGCGGTTTCCGGCAACGCCAGACGCTCGCGAATACTGCCCGCCGCATGAGTGGCCAGGGCGATGCTGGTGCCTTCGAGCACGTTGACCATGCCGAACAGGCCCACCGGATTGCCTCGGGCGATCAGGTCGTAGAGGAAACTGACCATCAATTCGATCGGCAGCGACGGTTGACCATCGCGCACGGCGTCGCGATCACCGCCACACGCGGCAATATCGTTGAGCACCCACTGTTCATGGCCGTATTCGTCTTCGATGTATTCGCAGACGGCTTTGCGCAGCCACTCCAGCCGTGTCGGCAGGCGCGCGCCGCAGGCCATCATCAACGGCACGGTGTGGCGTACGTGGTAATACGCCTGCGCCAGAAATGCCCGATAACTTTGCAGGCTGACCTTGCCTTGCAGGGCATCGAGGATGATCGGCAGGTTGAACAGCTCGTGACGTTCCTGCTGCGTGGCTTCTTGCAGGGTGTCGAAAAAACTCATGATGCGGACTCCTCGGAAACAGCGGATTCAGTCAACTGGGCGTGGTACAGCGCGACAATCGCCTCGCGGCGCGGGCGACCATTGGCAGTCAGCAGGCCATTGGCGGCGGTGAAGGGTTGCGGCAGGCGCGTCCAGCGGTGCACCTGGGCGTAATCGGGCAAGGCTTCGTTGGCTTCGGCGACCGCTGCCGCCAGCTCCGCGTCGCTGCAATCGGCACGGTGCGGCCAGAGCAAGGCGTGGTTGTGCGGCAGGGCCTCGCCGTAGACGAAGGCCTGGGCGATATGGCGGCGCTGGGTCAGTTCGGACTCGACCCATTCCGGGTTGACGTTGCGCCCGAAACTGGTGACGAACTGGTGCTTCTTGCGGCCCTTGAGGTAGAGGAAACCTTCGGGGTCGAACTCGCCCAGATCGCCGCTCGGCCACCACTCGTCAGCGTATGGCGCGTCCCCCAGATAACCGAGCAGCGCCGAGCCCTTGATCAGTACTTCGCCGTCTTCGGCCAAGCGCACTTCAACGTGCGGCAGCGGCTGGCCGACGCTGCCCGGACGCCGTGCGCCGGGGCGATTGAGGCACACCACCGAGGCGCATTCGGACAAACCATAACCTTCGAAAACCGGCAGGCCGACACGCTGTGCGCGGTGCAGCAAGTCCTCCGAGACCCGCGCACCGCCGACGGCGGCGAAACGCAGTTTTTGTGGATCGAAGGCTTTCTGTTCGGCGGCGCTGACCAGCATCAGCAACAGTTGCGGCACCAAAATCAGACTCTCCGGCGCACGGCTGGCCAGATAGCCCAGCAGATGCGGCACATCGACGCCGCTGGCGCCCTGAATGCCCAGGGTTTTCTGGCTCGGCAGACTCAGCGTCGCACCGGCGTACAGCGCGGCGTAGCAACCGAGGTTTTCCAGCAGAATCGCCAGCGGCAACAACGCCAGATGATGCTGCGGATCGGTGGATTTACTCGCTTGATCCAGCTCGCGCGCCACACGCAGCAGACTCTCGGCACTCAGGCACACGCCTTTCGGTGTGCCGGTGGTGCCGGAGGTGAAAGTCAGTTTGGCGGTGCCGGCTGGCAGGCGACTCGGGCCATCGAACGTGCGGCACCAGAACTCGCCGCGCTTCTCGTAACCGGCGGCGAGCAGTTCGGCGTCCAGCTCCGGTTCGGCAATCACCCGTTCGGCCTGGCTCTGTTCCAGACAATGCGCCCGTTGCGCGGGGCTGAAAAACGGCGGCAGCGTCACGCAGGTCAAGCCCTCGAACAGCGCGGCCAGATCCCATAGCATCGCGTCGACGCCGTTATCCAGGGCCAAGGCGATCACCTGCGCCTGTTCATCGCGCAGGCGCTCCTGGCGATACAGCACCTCCGCGTAAACAGTGGCGTAATCGAGTTTCAGCGTATCGCCCCACAGCGCGGTGCTGTTGTCATTGCGCCGCGCATGGTTGCGCAGGGTTTCCTGGAAGCGTTGCAGTTCAAGCGACATGGCAGGCTCCTTCAATCGAGGTCGGCAGTCCCAATCGATTGAACAGGCCGATATTGCGCAAATGGATGAAGCCGGCGCGGATGTTGCCGACGTGCACCCAAGGCTTGCTTTCGTAATAACTGCCCCAGTGTTGACGCTCGTCACCCAGGCGCTCCGGGTCGGCGGCGCATAATGTCACTGGCTTCAGACCGAGCCGATGGAAGCTGTTGACCAGTCCGATGTTGCCGGTGAACGTCACCCATTCCAGGCCGCCCATGGCCAGCAGGTAAGTGATGGCGATGATGCTCATGCGGGCGCTGCCGGTGTCGCTGGCGGCAAGATTGCCGACTTCGACGATGCCGGTGCGATCCACCGGGCGATCGGCCGCTGCGCTGATCAGCGGTTCGATCGGGTCATCCAGATAGCGCTCCAGAAACAGTGGCTCCAGATGCGCTCGGCGCACCCCGGCCACCGCACACAGCTCACCGTCGCCGTTGTGCATGCCGAACAGCTCGGGCATAAAGTGTCGAATGTCGGCGCCATGGGCTTTGCGAAAACGCTGCTGGATGAAGGCTTCGAAGGTCTCGCGCTGCGCGTCGTCGGGCAGGGCGCCGGTCAAGGTCATCGGCTGCGTTTCGGCTTGACCGAAGCGCAGGGGAAGGGGGATGTTCCAGTCGAATTCGGGCATGGGCAGAACGCCTCCCTCAATGATTTGAGCGCAGTATCGGAGGCATTTCTTAACGAAGTCTGAAGGTGAAAAAAGGTTAATCAAACGGGCAATCTTCAGATTGTCTTAAGACTGCAAGGGCAGGGTGGCACCGTCGGTTCGCGCTGCTACCGGATCGAGACTGTCGAACGAATCGACCGTCGCTCACGACAATCACGAGGCGCTTCTTATGACCCGCGACACCGCCGTCACCCGTTATGGAAAACTGTCAATTACGCTGCACTGGCTGATGCTGGCGCTGTTCGTCGGCGTGTATGCCTGTGTCGAAATCAAAGGCTTCATGCCCAAGGGCAGCGAAGCGCGCGGCCTGCTGATGGGCTTCCACGGCCTGTTCGGCGCGAGCATTTTCGTGCTGGTCTGGGTGCGCCTGTTCGGCCGCCTGAGCCCACGCCCGCCGATCACTCCGAAGCCGCCAGCCTGGCAGACCGGCATCTCGCACCTGATGCACCTGGCGCTGTACGTGCTGATGATCGCCACGCCGATCCTCGCCTGGCTGATGCTCGCCGCCGCCGACAAACCGTTCCCGTACTTCGGCTTCCACGTCCCGGCGCCGGTGGCGATCGACCCGGACTTCGCCAAACAACTCAAGTACTGGCATGAAACGCTGGGCAGCACCGGCTACTGGCTGATCGGCTTGCACGCGGCGGCGGGGCTGTTTCACCACTACTGGGTGCGGGATAACACGCTGGTGCGGATGTTGCCGGGCCGCACCGATTCACAGTAAGCCCATTCACCTCAATCCCTGTGGGAGCGGGCTTGCTCGCGAAGGCGGAGTATCAGCCACGGATGATGTCGGCTGACACGGCCCCTTCGCGAGCAAGCCCGCTCCCACAGTTTTTTGTGGCGTCTGACAGGACGGGAAAGTTGCCGCAATCGTACTTCGCGTCCACTCTATGGCATGCCGACAAGGAGCGTCGCCGACCCTCCGTCGTGACCCAAGGGAGCTTGCAGCATGAGCGAAGAAAACAAGGTAAAAGGCCCGGCGTCGTACTTTCCCTCCATCGAAAAAAAGTACGGCCAGCCCATCGATCACTGGCTGAACCTGCTCGCCGGCATCACCGACAAGAAGCACATGGAACTGGTGGCGTGGCTCAAGGATGAACACGGCATGGGCCACGGCCATGCCAACGCGCTGGTCGCGCACCATTTGGCCGCAGGCAAACAGTGAGGGCAGGGCAGCGATGAACTTTTCCCACCGGCCCGTGACGGCCGACGACGTCATAACTCTGTGCGGCTTTCCCCAGGGCGTTCAAGAGTTGTACTTCATGTTCCCGAAAGCGCAGTACCCGCTGACGGAAGAACAAATGCACACCGCGATCAGGCAGCGCTTCGACTCCACGGCTTTTCTGGCCAACGGCGAGTTCGTCGGCTTCGCCAACTTCTACCGTGCCGAGCACGACGGCGTCTGCTGTATCGGCAACGTCATCGTCGCGCCATACGCCCGGGGCCAGGGTGTCGCTCGCTACATTGTCGAAACCATGACCGCCGTCGGCTTCGAAAAGTATCAGGCCAGGGAAGTGCAGCTGTCCTGCTTCAACGAAAACACCGCTGGGTTGCTGCTCTACCCGAAACTCGGCTTCGTGCCGTTCTCCATCGAAGAACGCGCGGCGCCGGGTGGAAGACGCGTGGCGCTGATCAACATGACCCGCCACCGACAATAGCCATCCCCCAATCCTTGTGGGAGCCGGGCTTGCCCGCGATGGCGTCCGCCCGGCCAAACGCCCTCCCGAGCCTGACCGCGAACCTGTGGGAGCTAGCACTCCAGGCGACGCATCAATTGTTGAGGGCTGTGCTAATCCGGGCCTCGTAAATGAATCAACAACAAAGCGAACAAGAATGGACACACTGAAAGAAGAGCCGCGAGCAGTTAAGGTGGCGGCGGCCTGGCAGTCGCTTACCAACCAGATGCTCAACGCGCAAGCGGTACACCGGATCGAGCATCTGGTTTCCAGAAGTCACCCTGTCAACGTACCGTCGAGTGCAGGAGTGTATGCATTTTGGTGGATGGGGTGCCGAAAGCAGCTCATGAGCGCTAATCGGCATATTATTTTGAAGGGCCCGGGAGGCTCTGATGTCGATGTGCGTTACCACGACTGGTGGCCGGAAGACGCACCGTACCCGTGTTTGTATGTCGGTAAGGCGACTGATTTAAAGCGTCGGCTGAGGGAACACCGTTTACCTGGTACACCTGGCCGCGCGCACCCACCGTTAACCCGAAACAATAAGGCCACGCCTCGAACAACCTCCTGCCAGTTGCGGTTTGGCATCGAACATGTTTTTCCCGAGGAAGCTGATCCCCTGACATTGATAAATGACAACATCGGGTTTTCCTGGTGCGATGACTTTCCGGATAACGCGGTCGCTGAGCGTTTCTTTGCCGAAGACAAACTTGTCGGGCATCTTCGGCCCTGGTTCAACATTGATTCGGAGCGGTAATCTGCGATGAGGGGCTTTTGCCCCTTTTGGGACTTTTCAAAGGGTTTGATGATGTCAGAAGCAACCTCACGCTTGACCTACCGACCCCCACAGCCGGCAGACCTGCCCACCGTATTCGCTATTTTCAGCGACCCACAAACCAACCTGTTCAACCCCGCCGGCCCTATGACCGACATCGCTCAAGCCGAAGCACTGCTCGATCGCTGGCTGCAACACTGGGAAACCCACGGCTACGGATGGTGGGCAATCAGCAGCGCACAAGCCCCTGAGCAAATTCTCGGATTCGCCGGCATCGCCGCTCATGACTACCTGAGGAAAACGGTGACCAATCTCGGCTATCGTTTCGCTGTCGAAGCATGGGGCCACGGCTATGCAACAGAGGCCGCACAAACCGCGCTAACCCACGCCTTCGACCATCTCGGGTTGCCTGAAGTGTTCGGCTTGGTCAGGCCGGATCATGTGGCCTCGATCCGCGTTCTTGAGAAAATCGGCATGCGCCGTATCGATGAGTTAGACGACGTACCGGGCAAAGCACCAAGTCTGATATTCCGCATCCAGCGGGACGACATTTGAACAAGGCACGTCATTCGAAACGCGTCCCCTGTAGGAGTGAGCCTGCTCGCGATGGCGCCCGCACAAGCGACACCGCACTCTATCCATAAAAGCCATCAACCACCCAATCACTCAAACCTCCTCACCTCTAAGTTGACGGCTCATCAGATCACAACTCGCCGACCACGACGTCAACCACTCCGGCATCTCCGGCGACTGTTCAGGCAACCCCAACTCCCTGACGAACTCACCCGGCGCAATCGTGCCTTTCGCCGAACGAAACAGCCCACGCATGACCACCACGCCGATCACCCGGCCCTTGCTCACGAAGCGGTGCTCCATGAAGCTCCATTTGTCGTCCCAGCCAAGCATCCGACTGTGAATTTCAAACGCTTCAAACAGCTTCAGCTCACGCCGAAATTTACCCCAGGTATCGCCAACGATCGGCAACGCTTTAGCGCGCAGCGCCACCCGAAACGCGCCACTGCGCAGCACAAAATCCATGCGCCCGACGTCAGCCATGGTGAAGTAGCGACCATTGGTGACGTGCCGATTCAAATCGAGATCCAGCGGCCACACGCGCATGCGGATAACGGTGGATTCCAGCGCATTGACCGGCTTGCGCCACGGTCGGCGGAAAAGCATGCAGAGCAATCGAAACCACAGATTCATCAGTACGTCAGCCAGTTGAAAAGAGCGCTGCACTCTAGCGACCCGAGCGACGGCGAGGTAGGTGCGTAAATGACTTTTTTGAAAGGAACAGTGCATTCCGATCATTGCCGGGTGGGTGCTGGATCGGTAGCCCGTTCAACCGGTGGATAAACAGGAAATATTCGGGATGTTTATATGAAGCCTGCGGTTACCACCGAAGCCCTACAACGCCTTGCGCCATCACCTACGAGTACGCCAGAATCCGCCGGCTTGTGCGTCTAGGGCGCGGGTTCTATCGTCTGTCGGTCACTGAAAAACAGTGATCGGGTTTGGTAGCCCGCCATAACTAGTCGCATCGCGCACCGTTCGCAGACCTCATCAGGTCGCTGCTCAATGGTGGCCATGCGCAGGACACCTTCGGGTGTGCCGGGTCCTAGTTACCGGTCTACCAACCCGCGTGTGGCCGCCACCCTTCGTTTGGTAGCGAAGGTGAAGGCTCCTCTTCAATAACTAGGAGTTTCACCATGATCAAACCAACACCCAACCCGCCAGAAACCGACCTCGCATCGCCCTACGAATCCCTCGATTCGAAAAAACTCCACGAAGCCGCCGAACGCGCCCTCGACCATTACCTGTCCCCGGCCAGCCAAATCATGGCCAGCCCGCACAAACCCGAACCCATGTACCTCGCCAACCCGAAGTGCGACACCGAATCCCTGCTCGCCAACGCCAGCGAAACCCTCGGCTCCGCCAGCGAAATGCTCAACAACTTCGCCGCCATGCTCGACACCTCCCACCGTAAAACCGCACTGGGCATCGCCCAGGTCGTCATGCTCGGCGAACTCGCCGTAAACCAGGCCCTCGACAACGTCGAAATCGCCCACTGACCACCCGGTGCGACGAGCCCGAACCCTCGTCGCACCACACGGTCTCAACCGCGCTGGCACAGGGCCACGCCTTGCGCACCCAAGCCTCGGCTGGCACCCTTCGGCCCGTTCTTCAAGGATCAGAACAAGGAATCAAGGATTGAGTGGCTACGTTCCCAACCCCCCGAAAAACTACCGCTACGAAGAAGCCAAACCCGTCGACATTCATGCCCAGCGTTGGGCTGAGTACGAGAAACACGGGAAAGAGCCTGCGCGCGAGCCTGAGAAAATCGGCATTGCGTTGAGGATTGGGGTTTTCTTTGATGGTACTGGCAACAATGCGAATAACACGGCAGCAGGGTTGCTGTGTGGTGCGCAGCATCCGATTGCGCCGCAGGATATTCCTGCGAGTTGCATGCCTTATATGAGTGATCCGGATAGCAGTTACGGCAACGATGTAAGCAACGTGAAAAAGCTGAGCGAACTGTATGAGGCGCCGCGACGCGCTGAAGGGGAGGGGCCACGAAAGAAAGCTTCCGGTATGGTCTACGTCGAAGGCATAGGCACCCTTTCAGGTGAAGAGGACAGTAAATTCGGCGCCGGTACAGGACGTGGCGAAACCGGTGTTGCCGGGCGCGTCCAATCTTCTTTCGCGTTGATCGAGCAGCGTATCACTGAGGTATTGGATAAAAATCCCGATAGTGAAATTACTTCGTTGACCTTCGACACTTTTGGCTTCAGTCGCGGTGCGGCAGCCGCCAGACATTTCGCCAATGAAATCGTGCGTGGTAAACAAGGCCCTTTGGGCGAGATTCTCCGCAGTAAGTCCGATGCCTTCAGTTCGACCTTTGTCGATCAATACAACAGCGACATCAACATGGGCTTCATCGGGTTGTTCGACACTGTACCGTCGATTGCTGGATGGTCCAATTTAGGCAACATCAAAAGTGCAGTCGCAACGGGGATCAAACTCTACCTCGACCGACGTTATTTCACCGACGTTGTGCAGTTGGCTGCGCGGGACGAATGCAGGGCTAACTTTGCTCTCAATCGAGTAGCGATGGATCATCCGGAAATTGTCTTGCCAGGAGTGCATTCTGATGTGGGCGGGGGTTACCTCGAGGAGGCTGAAGAATGCGTGCTCGTTAGCCCAATGCAAACGCTAGAAGTCGGCAATTACGCGGATGTCACCACCACATCGATCTATCAGGATGCGGTCAATGTGAGAAATCAGTGGTTAGCCAACGGCTGGCCTTCCGAAATGCTGGAAATAGTTACTCCAGCTCCATTGCTGATGCCGATCAGTCCTCAGGATCGACTGAGTCCTCGAGTCAAACGAGTCTATGCCGCCGTTCAACTCAAACGTCCGGTGAGTGGATTGCTGTCGAGAGTGAGCCTGCGCGTGATGCATCAACTCGCCAAAGCTAAAGGCGTTCGCTTCGAAGATATTCCCGAGACGCCTGGCTTCTTCGTTCCTGAAGAACTCCAGCCTATGTGCGATCGTTTCGTCTCCGGCGACTACCGCACCACCCCCGAGGAGGAGCAAATGCTCAAGCTCAAGTACATTCACACATCTGCCAACTGGAATCATCCGCTTGGCAGGAGAGATGGAAGTGGTCTCAGAGCTGTTTACATTAATGCCCCCACGGAAGATGCAATCCGGGTAAAACACCCTCACGTACCTGACTGGACGCTTTGGTAATGAAGTTATTTGCAGCCCTGCTGTGCACGCTTTTTGTGGCCGGTTGTAATGCCGATCCGCTTTCAGCAAAGAACGACCCTAAATCTCCATGGTGGGAACTCGGTTTTACCGAACCTAACTACATGAAGGTCTGGGTTGAAGACAGCGCCGTGGAAGACATAAAGGGCAAGACGTTTCTACGCACTGGCGGTGGAATCGCATCGGGCGGGCAGCCTGAAGACGGTACAGAATCGGCCCGAGGTTGGGACGGAGTGGGTGCATCTGCCAAAGCAGTAGTAGGCGCTGATCTCCCAAAACGAATTTTTGTTCGCTGGCAGTCCATCGTGGAGCCTCAGACCTATCGCGCATGGGTGGACATACCCGAAGAAGCCAGACAATTGATGCTGACCTCGGTCAACCAGCGCTGTGCGAAAACCCCGGACCAGAAATCTACCTATATATCTTCGGTCTACCTGGGATTGGCTCCCGGAGGTGTCGTACAAGTGTGGGTTAGAGACTCCTGCCACCATCCAATCAAAGTGGCTAAAGCCCAAGCTGAAATCGAACCGCTAGGACCAAGCCAAGGTAAAACCCAAGGGCGTTACGCTTATCCTGTCAGTGAAAAGTCCAAGCGATATATCGAGAAATTCGGCATCCCTTACGGGAGTTGGTAAGCGGTAAACCCATGAAGCAATGCATTGTGGCGGTATGCGTGTTGTTACTGAGCGGCTGCCAGTCTGCCTCTCCGCTTTCCGTAAAAAACGACCCGAAAGCCGATTCATGGGAGCTTGCGTTCACCGAACCCTATTACATGAAGGTTTGGGTTGAGGACAGTGCCGTCGAAGACATAAACGGCAAGCTATTCACGCGGACGGGAGGAGGCACAGCCGCTGGTGGCGAACCAGAGAATGGCAAAGAGTCCGCGCGCGGTTGGCATGCGGTAGGCGCAGCTGCGAAACCAGTGATTAGCGCAGGCTTGCCCAAACGCATTTACGTGCGCTGGCAATCCATTGTCGAGCCACAGACCTATAAGGGATGGGTGGATGTGCCTGAAGAGGCGAGGCAACTGATGGTGCAATCGGTCAGTCAGCGGTGCCCGGAAACACCCGAGGAACAGGCCAGCTACAGCGCCTCTATTTATCTGGGATTGGCCCCAGGGGGCGTTGTACAAGTTTTCGTTCGAGACGAGTGCCACCGTCCTGTCAAAGTCGCCAGAGCGCAGGCAGAGGTTGAGCCGCTGGGGCCTAGCCAAGGAAAGAACCAAGGGCGCTATGCGTATCCCGTCAGCGAAAAGTCCAGGCGGTATATCGATAAATTCGGCATCCCGTACGGGAGTTGGTAATCCTTAAGCCAATGAAACAACTCATAACGATACTTTGCGTTTTGCTGATCTCAGGGTGCCAAGAAACTGATCCTCTCTCAGCCAAAAATGACCCGAAGTCCGAATGGTGGGAGCTAGCGTTTATTGAGCCGGACTACATGAAGGTCTGGGTTGAAAACAGTTCTGTTCAAGACGTTAACAACCGGATTTTCTACAAAACCGGCGGCGGCACCGCTGCCGGGGGAGAGCCTGAAGATGGAACAGAGTCAGCCCGGGGGTGGGCTGGTGGAGTTGGCGGCAGCGGGAGGAGGGTGATAGGAGCAGACCTGCCCGTTCGAATCTGGGTCCGTTGGCAATCAATCGTCGAACAGAAAACCTGGCAAGCATGGGTAGATATTCCGGAAGAGGCCAGGCAGTTGATGGTGACGTCCGTCAATCAGCGCTGCCCGCGAACTCCCGATCGGCAAGCAAGATTCATGGCATCGGTTTATCTCGGCCTGGCTCCCGGCGGTGTCGTGCAGGTTTGGGTAAGAGACTCATGTCATCACCCAGTCAAGGTCGCGCGAGCACAGGCGGAAATTGAACCACTGGGGCCGAGCCAAGGTAAGAACGAAGGACGGTACGCCTATCCTGTGAGTGAAAAGGCTAAGCGGTATATCGACAAGTACGGCATTCCATATGGAAGTTGGTAGTCGTGACAAATACTTGAATGGATCATTTGTAATGAAAGCAACGATTGCACTGCTGGGCGCATTGTTGTTGTCCGGCTGCCAAAGCAGTGGCTCAGAGACCGGCGAAAATGACCCCAAATATCCATGGTGGGAATTAGTGTTCGTTCAGCCGAACTACATGAAGGTCTGGGTAGAGGACAGCTCCGTCCAAGACATCAATAACAGAGTCTTCTTTAGAGCTGGCAAGAGCACTGCAGCCAGCGGAGAACCCGATATCAGCACAGAGTCTGCCCGTGGCTGGGGGACGGTGTCGGGGAGCGGGATGCCTGTGACAGGCGCCGATCTTCCAAAACTGATCTTTGTCCGCTGGCAATCCATAACAGAGCAAAAAACCTACAAAGGTTTCATCGAGATTCCGGAAGAGGGCAGGCAATTGATGGTGAAGTCAACACACCAGCGTTGCCCGGAAACACCGGAGAAAACTGCTCGCTTTATGGCGTCACTTTACGTGGGGGTGGCTCCGGGCGGCGTGCTCAAAACATGGGTTAGAGATTCATGTCGAAAACCGGTTGAGATTTCTCGCGGTCAAGGAGAGATAGAGCCTCTGGGGCCGGAACAGGGGAAGCATGGTGGTCGTTACGCCTATCCGGTAAGTGAGAAGGCTAAACGATACGTCGAAAAGTACGGCATTCCGTATGGAAGTTGGTAGGGAGAGGTAATAGTCACTTCTCTTGCCTGCTTCCAGTGGCGTTGTCTGGAGTGAATCACATTTGACAGCCACAGAGTCAATGCTGAGCTCAACGAAGGGGCGCTTTCGGGTGTGGATTCAACCGGGAACGACTGCTTCCGGCCATTAGCGGACGCTCACAAACGACCGCTACCGGCCAAAAGCAGGATTGAGACGGCTCATACATCTTGAAAGCCCTTAGTCAGTAATCGCGATCCGGTTTCAAGTCTTTCAAAAGCGTGTGGCGATTCCAAGGTCCGCAGTACTGAGGAAGATGTGCGACAAGTCGGTAGCCGCACCGCTTGTACCAGTGCGCCACGCTGTCATCGAGGGTCTCAATGAGCGCTTCATGGCATCCATGCTCCAGAGCAAGTGCCTCAAGCCTGTGCAATAGCTCGGTTCCGATGCCTTTCCCACGCCATGGAGCATCTACCCATAGGTAATTGATAAAAAGACGGCCAAACTCAGTTCGGCCTGTGACACCGCCAACTAAGGTCTCATCATCCATCAGCGTGCAGGCTATGGGATCGGCATTTCCGCCATGTCCGCGCGACAAGTTCTGCCCGTGTTGTATGACGCCATCAGATACAGCACGCAGATCCTTCTCTTGAATGCTGCCGGTTGTACGCCACTCCTTCCTCATTTCATTCCCTTATGTCGCGTTGAAACAGAGTGACATGCAAGTCGAGTGCCGTTTCTAGCGCCATGGGCTGTCTGGTATAACCACTTGCGGAAGGTCACAAACGGCAAGTGGTTATAGCAGTACGTCATGAGTGGCTGCTTCCGGCCAGAAGCGGTCATCCAGGTTGAGCGCTATCCAGAATGACTTTGGCCTCGATTTCAAATCTGCGTAACAGGGCGGCACCATCCGTTACACCAAGAATCTGATCGATCGCGGCGATTTTCCGGGTTGCTTGGTCGAGCTGAAAGTCAGCGTTGCTGTATGCAGTCTCCGCTTCATTGTGGAGTGCGTAGGCCATATGCGCCGCGACACGGACGCTCATTGGAGCATCGACATCGCTGCCCAGATAATCAGCAAGTAATGCCCTGATCTCAAGGAAGGCGAGGGCGAGTAGCCTAGTCTGGTCAGTATGCATATAAGGATCCTGGATATTGCAATGAGTGTGCGAAACGAATATCGCGAGGCTATATAAACTCATAGACAGGCAAAAGCAAAAGACTGCTTCGTGTCGACTTCAGCCAGTCGCGACAGGCAGAAAACGGCCAAAAGCAGCCACTCACAAAAAGCTGCTTTTGACGCACTGAAGTTGCTAGCCGTTAGCATTCACGTGCCGATAGCTAACAGTCAACCGCAGAGAGCACGCAGACACAGCATCTGGATTGTTTTTTTTACACTTGCTTCTCACAACTAAACCGCGTCCTGAATTGGTCTGAAGAGACCTAATGGGCGATCTCAATCATTGTTGCTAGTCTAGGCGACACGCGTCTCGCTCCTATATAGATTTATATTCCACGTGCATGTGTAATAGATTTCAATCTAAAAATGGTATTTGTCGAACCGCCGTTTGAATGCCTCCGCTGAGCCTTCCATGATATTCAGTACCGCATTTGCTGTATCTGATTGGTCAAGCCCACCTACGGCTAGTCGCTCTCCGCGGCCCTTTTTAACATCCAATGCAAACACCAAGTCGGTGTCGGCGTTGACAGGAAGGTTGGCGTTATGAGTAGCCAAAATCAGTTGCCGACGATTCTTGATCTTACGTAGCAAAGGCACTAGTTCATGGTAGATAAAATTGGAGTCAAGCTCGTCTTCTGGTTGGTCGATGACGATAGGGCCATCACCTTGCGCCAGTAGCAGCTTCAGTACCGCGGTATTTCGTTGCCCCTCTGACAGCGCCTGGCTTTGAATGCTTCCGACAAGACTGCCATCGGCGCGGTACAGCTCAAGATCAATTTGATCTTCAATGCGAACTAACCGTGCAGCGCGCCATTTATCCTTATGGTCGACTAGATGCTTACGAACATCGCCGGTGAGGCCCTCCAACTGCTGTGGCACAGGAATTTGTTCCATCAAGACAGTTTTGATATGCAGCCAAGGCGAGTAAGCGGGCGGCCGATTAGCGGCCATGTAGCTATGAAAATCTTCAAACAGCACCTCGCCAATCTGTGTCCATGCCCTACCGATGCGGGCGCGTCCGTCCGGAGCGAGTCCTTCCCAAACACGGTGAAAGTGAGCTTTATCACCCATGGCCTGCACGAGGATGTTGATCGAATGGTTGGCTTTCTCGGAGATCTCCAAAGCGGTTTGACTGCGAACTGACAATTGCGTTGCCCACAATACGTGCAGCTCATCTACTAGAGCGGAGAGCTTTTCCACAACAGGCTCTAGGGCTTGGATCTGTATGCGCAACTGCTCCAAATTCCCCTGCTTGATCTGCCGCGTCTTGTCAATTTCCTGAAGCCGCGCGACATCCTGAGGCTGCAATCCCCTATCTTGGCAGGCCCGCATGAAGCCGTCTTTAATAGCCGTCAGCTCAGCGGATACCGCCTCCCAGCCCTGCATTTGCGGTTCTAGTTCAGAGGCTTCCCGTCGCATGGAATCCGCAAGCGCGGCCAGTTTTTCTGAGTATCTCAGACGTAACGATGATGCACCCTCGGTATAGGCATTGAACCAAACCGCCTTCGGCCAAATTTCGATCTTGCCATCGTTTAATACCCCGGGCTGTGCAAGCGTTTCGGCAAGCGCACTAATTGCTTCAGCATCGTTTACAGATTGAGCCTTCGCCTTTTCAAAGTACTGACGCCCGGCCTCGGCCCGCTGGAACTGCAGCGCTTCTGCCTGGATCTCTTTACGCGCTTGCCACTGACGATTGAGCTCGCTCAGCTGTTGCGCTACGTCTTTCTCAGCATTTTGCAACTCGGCTAATTGGTCGGAAGCGGCAAAGACCTGCACGATTTCAGCTCGTAGAGTATTTTCGCGGGCTTTGAGTGCTTGCAGCTCCGCACTACAGGCTTCATCGAGCATACTCAGTAAGCTGTTTTCTCCACCAACACTGGTGAGATCGCTCAGTTGTTGTTGGCTATAGAACTGGATGGGTATCTGCTTGAGATACGCTGCGACGTCCAGAACTTCGCCTTGCAAGACTTGATGAGGGCCATCAGGACGTAACGAAATGACATCCACTTGACCTGGGACCGCTTCCCAACCGATCTGAATTTCGGCATCACCGGTAAAGGTCTGACGGAGGCGATCAAACTTCGCCTTAATAGACGCAGAGAAATGGTCGCCGCTATCCCTTGCAAACGCGAAGCGAAGTAACTCCATCAACGTCGATTTTCCTGTACCGCGGCCACCAATGATCGTATTGAGATTGGGCGAGAAATACACGTCTTGGTCAGCGAGGAACGTTAGTCCGTAGCACTTCAAAAAAACGATGCGTGGATGCGTCTGTTCATCCGAAGGACGGGTGTCCTGAATTCGGAGCCGAGAGGCGCCATCTAGAAAGGCTTGACGAAGCGCCGCGATAGAGGGTTTTGAGGCTTTCACCCAGGTCGATCGGTAACCCAGTGAATTAGGCAGTGGTAGTCCGTCTTCGCCCAACTTCAACGATTTGGCGTCCGAGGATTGGACGTAGGCCGGCTGGCGTCCGCGCCTGGACCATTCCCGATTACTTCCATCCAAAATCGACCGAATCTTTGGCGGCATTGGGTAGGTGGTGACCTCAACCGCAAGCAGTTGGGGTATCTGGTAGTCCGCGATATTGTTAGGGGAGGACAAAATGCCATCGGCCTGATCTGCATGGGCGGCAATCACAATTCCATCATGATGTTGAACAACGTCAATCAGTTCTTTCAGGCTGAGAGTCCGCCCATCACGGCGCAGCTGCATAGGAGCCCCAGCCCGGAAGCGCTCATGCTCTGCCAGCCCCAGCTTGCTGAGGATCATGTTGAGACGTTGAATATCCCGCTGTTTTTTTGCCGGCTGGAACAGGCAAAGAACGTGATAGCCGATGTCGACTTCAAAACCTGGGAAAATTGCGAGAGGTTCGCGTTCCAGGTCCTTAGCCACCGATCTGTTTTGTTCCACGAGGTGGGTGAGAAACCAGTCCCGCGGCTCTGATCGCTCTGAAAAATTATGGTCAGTGATGCCGACCATCTGAAGTTCAAGCTCATGGCAGCGTTGCAGAAAGCGCTTGGCTTTTTCCTGGATGCCTAGTTCACAGGCCTTTCCTTCAACTAATGGGCGTCGATCATGCAGACGCATATCGTCGTCAACCCAATGGCGATTATCTTCCGGGGTTTGAACCTGAAAGTCCGTTTTGAACCAACGCATGCCCTTATAGTCGCCCATCGTCGCCCCAAGACCATTACCTTGTTGTTGGACAACTCAGTATGGCAGCCTATTGGCATCATTCAATTTCTGCGAGTGCGACTGAAACGAGAGGCGAGGATGGAATAGACAGGTTGCTTAAGACAAACCTTCGTTTCTTACAGCACCGATCAGATTAATAGCTACAGTCATGGCGATGATTGCGCCATTCGAGAGAGTTGCGATGTGATTATCGATTTAAGGCCTGTTTCCATATCGAAGCCTCATCCACAAAGGATATTGAATTGCAGATGATGCATAGGCACGCAGCATGCAAGCGATGTGTACTCACCGTGAAAAATCGCCTATTCATGACTCTCGTGCATCCTCTGTTGGAGCTTGCCCTTGGGAAACGCTGCTCTGGTGAGTAACTTTACCAAGCCCCCCTTTTTAGAGGTAACTGACAGTCTGCTTCTGGCCGAAAGCAGCCCCCATCCGTAATTCTCTATCAGCCCTAGTCCCGCCAGATCAACGGAATCTGTTGGTGGTATCAATCAGCAACAATCTCAAACGCAGCACTCCCCAAAACCTCCCCATTCACCAAAACCCTCACCCCATGCCGCCCCAAAAAATGCTTCCGCGTCGTAAAATCCCGAATCACCTGCCGCCTCCCCACAACCACTTCCCCAAACCCCGCCAACACCACTGTCTTCAACTTGAAAACCTTCCCCGAAACCCCGCCATTCGCCTTCACATAGTCAATTGCATAATCAATCACCAACCGCTGTTCATGCGTCACCGTCGACTTCACCGTAAACGACAACGTAATCGCCTCACCCAACCTCACCACCGCCGGCTCAACCCGCACATCCAGCAACTCAACCTCAGCCTTGGCCCCCGCACCAATCACCGTCAGCGCACGCAGATCGGCCTGTTTGATCAAGCTGCGCAGCGCATGCTTGGCAATCCACGCCGTGTGTTTGTTCTCCAGTGGCCAGCCTTCAATCGTGTCCAGCACCCATTCCGGATGCTCTTTGGTCACGTCGTTCAGATGGTTCGCCACGGACTTGCGCACGTACAGAATCTCGTCGGCTTTCAACCGATCGAGGATTCCGGCAGCCAGTT
Organism: Pseudomonas sp. GW823-FHT01D03; assembly: GCF_058798255.1. NCBI lineage: Bacteria > Pseudomonadati > Pseudomonadota > Gammaproteobacteria > Pseudomonadales > Pseudomonadaceae > Pseudomonas > Pseudomonas sp. GW823-FHT01D03. The sequence goes on along the minus strand of NZ_JBXAKK010000001.1, from coordinate 3,693,367 downwards.
GCGGGTTGGCTTGCACGGCTTCCAGGCGAAATGACCAGGGCAGGCGAGGGCGGGTGCCTTCGCTGGCGAGGCGGCGGACGTGGTGGTTTTGGTCTTGGGTCCAGTCGTGCATGAGTTCCAGCGCGCGTTCGAGGTCGCTGCGCAGGAAGTGGCGGATGGCGAATTCGGAGGAGCCGAAGGTGGTGAAGTATTTCAGTGCTTGCATCGAGGTATCGAAGGCGTGGCTGCCGTAGCTGGCGACGTAGTGCGGCAGGCACATGCTGACGAATCCGCTGTTGAGGCGGGGGGCGAGTTCGCGCAGGACTTCGAGGGAATCTTCGTAGTCCAGTGGCAGCACGGCGTGCAGGCTTTCGCTGACGCGGGCCATGCGTTGCATCACAGAGAGTTCGGCCAGCCCTTGGTTGGCGTGCTTGAGAAACGCCTTGGCCTTGAACGCCGGGTACACGGCGCTCATCTCGCTGGCGATATGTTGCAGGCGTTCGGCGTTGAAGATTTCCTTTAACGCCGGGGCGGCAGTGTCGGTGCTGCTCATGGTCAGGTCATCGGGGTGCTGACGAACGCTTCGAGGGTTTCGGCGTACGCGGTGTATTGGGCGATGTGCGGGTAGCGGCGGGTGTCGATCTGGTCGGGGACGACGAGGCCGGTGAAGCTCCACGCCACGGCGAGGCTGATGCCGGCCTGGGTGAGGGTGCCGTCGGTGGGCACGCCGGTTTTTTCCAGTTCCTGTTCGAGGGCGGTGAACGCGGCGGCGAGTTGGCCTTCGACGCGTTCGACCCACGGCTGGTATTGAATGTCGGCCGGGCGCAGGTTGCGTTCGTAGTAGAGCTGCACGGCTTTTTCGCAGGCGGCGAGGCTGAGGCCGATCAGGCGCAGGGCGTGGGCGCGTTGTTGGAGGTCGCTCGGCAGCAGGCTTTTGCCGCTGGCGGCTTCGAGGTAGTCGAGGATGAGGGTGGAGTCCATCAGGACCACGCCGTCATCGAGGATCAGCGTGGGCGCCTTGACCACCGGGTTGATCTGCTGGAATTGCTCGAAGTGGCGGAACACCGAGACCGATTCATGTTCGAGGTCGATGCCGAGGCGTTTGGCGGAGATCGCCACGCGGCGCACGTAAGGGGAGTCCAGCATGCCGATCAGTTTCATGACGCGTTCCTTCAAGTCGAACCGGTGGGAAGGCATAACCTAGCCGAGCCTGAGGCAAATGTCAGTCGTCAAACTCGGCTTGTTCGTGAATCTCGTCCACATTCAATTCCAGCCGATACGCCACCGCCACGAACAACGCCTGACACAAACACAAGGTCGCACTCAGCGAACGAAACGCCAGTGCGCTGCCCTCATTCACCAGCAGCAGGCTGTTGGCGTTTTTGGCCAAGGGCGAGAGGTGGCTGTCGGTGAGGATCAGGGTGTTGGCCTGTTGCTGGCGGGCGTAGCGCAGGCAGTGTTGGGTTTCCTTGGCGTAGGGGGTGAAGCTGATGGCGATCACCAAATCACCGCTACGCACGCTGCGCATCTGCTCGCGATAACTGCCGCCCAGCCCGGAAACCAGGTGAATGCGCTTGTGAGTGTGTTGCAAGTTGTAAACAAGGTAGTCGGCGACGGCAAAGGAGCGACGTACGCCGACCACATAGATGTTGTCGGCGTTGACGATCAGGTCGACGGCTTTTTCGAACGCGACGTCGTCGAGTTCGCGGCCCAGACGTTCGATGCCGGAGCGGGTGGCGTCGATGCATTCGCGGGCGAGGTCGCCGTCGCTGGCTTGCTGCGACTGGTTGGCGATCATGCTGCGGATGCGTTGCTGGTAGTTGTGCACCGGCGAGGCTTTGTGGGTGTAGGCGGCGCGGAACAGCGCCTGCATTTCGCTGAAGCCGCTGAAACCGAAACGCTGCGAGAAACGCACGATGGCGGACGGATGCACCTCGCATTCCCGGGCGATGTCGCTGATGCGGTCGACCATGATCCGGTCGCTTTGCTGGCTCATGTAGCTGGCGATGCGTTTGAGTTGGCGCGGCAGGGTGTCGTATTCGTCGGTGATCAGTTGCAGCAGACGCTCGGCATTGATCGGGGGGCTGGCGAGGGGGCGCTCGTCGTTGGCCGGCAGATCGGGGCGGGGCATAAGTTATCCTTCGGGCTGATCGTTCAACCTGTGGCGAGGGAGCTTGCTCCCGCTGGGTCGCGAAGCGGCCCCCTATTATTGGGCCTGCTGCGCAGTCCAGCGGGAGCAAGCTCCCTCGCCACAAAGTGCTGGGTAGTGGCTGATGTTAGGAGGGCTTTTGGGGTTCTGCTTGGCTGAAACGATGCACCGGGCGAAGAAAAATTCGCGATGAGGCACCAGCGGTTAGCCGTTTGTCTTCTATATCCAGCCGCTCGACTGAATTTCTTGCTATAAACGCACTCCGATGACCGCCATGAAGCCTGTGTCAGAGCTGTTTACGGCTGTTGTCGGACAAATTCCCGGTATTTACAGTTGCTGAGGCCTCAAACCGGCCTTAGACTGCCGCCCCTTCGTAAATTGAGTGCCGGGTGGCGTTTGCAATAAACGATGCCTTTTCGTCGACCGGACACGGTTCGCCGGAACGCTCCCTATTTCGCCTTAATGCACGTTTTTTTATAGAGATATCAATGACAAAGGACAAGTTGCTGGCCATGCCGGCAGATGACTACATGAATGCCGAGCAACACGCTTTCTTCACTGAGCTGTTGCAGAACATGAAAGTCGAAACCCACGAGCGCATTGAGCAAAACCGTATCGCCATCGAAAGCCTGGACACTCCGGCCGACCCGGCGGACGCGGCTTCGGTTGAAGAAGAGCGCACTTGGCTGGTGAACGCGATCGATCGCGACCAGCGCATGCTGCCGCAACTGGAACAAGCCCTTGAGCGCATCAAGGAAGACAGTTTTGGCTGGTGCGACGACAGCGGCGAGGCCATCGGCCTGAAACGCCTGCTGATCAGCCCGACCACCAAGTACTGCATCGAAGCTCAAGAGCGTCACGAGCAGATCGACAAGCACCAGCGTCAGGCCTGATTCCATGGCTGCCCCCTGAATGGGGGGCGCCTGCAAAAGATCGCAGCCTTCGGCAGCTCCTACACGAGCTGACGGGGCTGCGATCTTTGCTTTTGCTCGTCTGCGATATTTTGCGCGTCGTTCCATTGACCTGCTGCAGACTCCACGACTAACGGACCATGGATAATGGCGTTCTAGTGGCGTTTAATGCAGTCACAACAATGAGAACAAGCGTGGGGTGTTGATATGACGAGAGATGGATCTCTGGTTGGGGCTTTGCCCGCACCAGTGCTGTTGCCGAAAAACCGCTGGATCGCTCCGACCCTGCAAAGCATCGCCCTGATGCTGTTGCTCGCCGGCATGACCCTGGGTGGATGGTCGCTGTACATCGGCCTGCCGCTGGTGGTGCTGATTGTCTGGCTGCCGCGCCTGCGCTCGCGTGCCATCCCCGATGCTGCGCCTGTCGATGCCGGCAGCGCGATTTCCGAACTCACCCGCGATCTTTCCTACACCACCAGTCATAACGCGCTGTCAGCCGCCGGTGTGGCGTTTTCCGTCAAGCAACTGGCGAGCAAACTTGAATCGCAACTCGACGCGGCGGCGCAGATTGTCAGTAACGCCGAAGTGATGATCGCCACCGAACACGCCACTTCGCAGCTCAGCCGTGAAGCGCTGGACGCCGCCAGCGAGGCGCATCACAGCAGCGCGGCGGGGCGCACCGAGCTGGTGGATTCGATTGCACGCATGCATCAACTCAGTCAACGCGCCAACGCCAGTCGTGAGCTGATCGAAGCCCTGAGCCTGCGCAGCGATGACATTCAACGGGTGACGCTGGTGATTCAGTCCATCGCTAGCCAGACCAATCTGCTGGCCCTCAACGCCGCGATTGAGGCGGCGCGGGCTGGCGAGCATGGCCGTGGTTTTGCGGTGGTGGCGGATGAGGTGCGGGGTCTGGCAGCCCGCACGGCCTCCGCGACCGGCGAGGTCGGAGAAATGGTCGCCGATATTCAGCAGCGCACGGCGCAAGTGGTGGAGCAGATCCGCGAGCTGTCCAGCGATCTGCAGATCGGTGTCGAACAAGTTGAAAACACCGGCCAGCATCTGGAAAACATCGCGCGGCTGGCAGCGGGGGTGGAAAGTCAGGTCGGCGAAATCGCCCGTGGCGCGGAAACCAATCGCGAGCAGCTCGACAGTCTGTTCAAGGCCATCGAGCAGATGCGCAGCGATCTGGCGATCAGCGATCAACAAACCCGGCGTCTGGCCGAGGCCGCTGTGCAGATGGAGGGGCAGGCGGAAACCATCAGCGAGCGTCTGGCCGAAGTCGGTCTGGATGACTATCACCAGCGCGTCTATGACCTGGCGCGTGAGGGCGCGAGTCAGATTGCGGCGCGGTTCGAGGCGGATGTCGAGCAGGGGCGGATCAGCCTTGAGGATTTGTTCGACCGTCAATATCAACCGATTCCCGGCACCCAACCGGCGAAGTTTCAGACCCGTTTCGATCGCTACACCGATCAGGTATTGCCGGCGATTCAGGAGCCCCTGCTGCCGCGTCATGAAGGGTTGGTGTTCGCCATCGCCTGCACGCAGCAGGGTTATGTGCCGACGCACAACCTGGCGTTCAGTCAGCCATTGACCGGTGACCAGCAGGTGGACGCGGTGGGCAACCGCACCAAACGCAAATTCGCCGACCGCACCGGGATCCGCTGCGGCAGCCATCAACAGGCGGTGTTGTTGCAGACTTACACCCGCGATACCGGGGAGCTGATGCACGACTTGTCGGTGCCGATCATGGTCAAGGGCCGGCATTGGGGCGGTTTGCGCCTGGGTTATAAACCAGAGAATCCGCGCTGATCGATTGTTACCGCTCGCGCAATGAATCTGTGCACGGGCGTTGCTGTTTCCTCTGCGACGAAGTCATTAACATGGCCGTTAGTTAGGTAGCTAATGAAATCGAGAGGTCAGTATGTGCAGAGTCGATGTCGCGGTGATGATTGGCAGTGGCGTGCCCGCCGGATTGCGCGCAATGGGCCGGAGCGTGTGCTGGGTGGTATTGCTCAACGGTGAGCGGCGTGGCACCGCGTTCGCCAGTCGCGACGAGGCGGAGGAGTGCAAGGCTGCCTGGCTCGCGCAATTGATGGCCGAGCCGGGCGACAGCCTGCACTGACATTTATTGATCTTTTTTGTGCAGGCGCAGGTTCAATTCATCAACCATCACCGCTTCTTCGCCGTCGGCGCGCAGCCACTCCTTCAGCAGTTGCGCCTGTTGCGGTGTCCAGAACTCGGCATCGATCAACTTGGTGTTGGCATCCAGCGGATGCGCTTCGATGAAATCGTCGATTGCCCCGTTTTCCGACGGCAGGCCCAGTTGGTCGAACAGGGTTTTCAGATCATATGCAGGCAGTTCCATCGTGTACTCCTTTTGCGTGTGCCGGAATGGCGCTGTCGCTCGCTCTTTATCTGAGGCAGCCGTTGGACAAGAGTTCGATCCGTGATTCAAGCAAACGGGCGAGGGCGCACGCTTCGTTGTGGTCTTCGCGGAAACCTCTTACACGACCGGTGGAAGATTCCTTGATATGAAAGAACGCGGTACCCGCCGGAACGACCTGAAATCGCGGTCTGTGATTGCCTGCTCCGTGCTCCGCAAGTTCTGCCAGATGGGTGCCTTGCAATACGAACGGCTTGTCGAGACCTGGGTTGGAAGGCTGGGCAAAGTGGGTCAGAGTGCACATATGAAGTCCTTTTCATGAGTTGACCGACGTTTAAGGGCCGGTTCGGGTAGTCGGAAGGAGCATCGCTGCTCTAGAATCGCCAGTGTCTGCTGGCGACAGGTGCCTATCTAAAGCAATTTTTTACCGGCGATATGTCGGAAAAGGGCTTTTTTTCGTCAGTTTTTTCCCTAAAGTTTGTAGTCCGTCTTCGTTGCGCTTCAATGAAGATTTTTCCTTCAAGGCCTGGCGAACGTCGAGGCAAGTTTCTCGCCTGACTTTCCAGTAGTCTTGCGAACTTGTGATGTATGGGCGCTCCGCTTGTTTCAGGTGTACTGAAGTCATTCGGTAACAGCATCGGCCTGGCCGTTTTTTTGCCGTGCGCGTTTTGGCGCCGGGTACTTTTTCAGATGTGGGGATGTTTCTTTGGCAGTCAGTAACCTCGATATGCATGCTTTGTTCGTGTTGGGTGATTTGCGTGCAAAGCTGGTCAAGCTGTTCCAGTCGCGTTTTGTTTACATCACCGAACAGAACGCCGAAGGCATTTACGTGGCCGAGATCGACACCGAAAGTGCGTTGGTGGTCGATGACAAACCGGGGCTCAAGCTCAAGGTCGGCGATCATTTCAGCGCGGCCGTTCTGCCCAGCCGTGAAGGCGGCAAGATGGACATCCGCTTTCGCGAAATCAAACTGACGGTGTACGGCCTCGGCGACTATGCCTTTGTCGATACAGCGGATGGTCACGCGATCCTGTTCAAGGAAGGCCACAGCGTGGTGACGGTGTTTGCCGCGCACCAGCAACTGCAGGAAGGCCTGACCAAGACCCTGAAAGCCGTTACCGGTAAAGCGGCGAAGTGGCGCAAGGGCGAACTGATCACGTTCAAGGCCAGCGAGTGATCGGTGGTGTGAGTCGCGCCGACTTCCATTCGCAGAACCTCGACCGTGCGCGTGAGGAGGCATTGCGCCTGTTCAACGCCAAAGCCGAATTGCAGGGCGCGTGGCTGAACTGGGTGGCAGCGCAGCTCTACACCTTGCGGCCTGCGGAATACGCCAGCATGGTCAGACGCGAGCTGCAAAGCTTGCAGGAAAAGTCTGAAACGTAACCTCGCCGGGACTGCTGCCCGGAAAAAGCAGGAACCTCGGCTACAGTCAGTTGACTGAGTATTCAGAGGCTTGCGGTCTTCTGCCAGGCCATCCTGTTATTGCTGTGAACAGCACGAGGTGCAAAGCATGAAAGGAATTCGACGGCTATTGGCCGCCAGCGTGGTTTCGTTCGGTGTGCTGACGGCCGCGCAGCCGGCAGCGGCGGCACAGGCACCGATTCATTTTGCCGACCTGAACTGGGAAAGCGGCAGCCTGATCACCGATGTTCTGCGGATCATCGTCGAGAAGGGCTATGGCCTGCCGACCGATACGCTGCCGGGCACCACCATCACGCTTGAGACCGCGCTGGCCAACAATGACATTCAGGTCATTGGCGAAGAGTGGGCCGGGCGCAGTCCGGTGTGGGTCAAGGCTGAAGCGGAGGGCAAGGTCGTCAGTCTCGGCGATACGGTCAAGGGTGCCACTGAAGGCTGGTGGGTGCCGGAGTACGTGATCAAGGGTGACCCGGCCAAGGGTATCAAGCCACTGGCGCCGGACTTGCGCAGTGTCAGCGACCTGAAGAAATACAAGGACGTGTTCAAGGACCCGGAAAACCCGAGCAAGGGTCGGTTCCTCAACAGCCCGATCGGCTGGACCTCGGAAGTGGTGAACAAGCAGAAACTGACCGCTTACGGCCTGCAGGACGATTACACCAATTTCCGCAGTGGCTCGGGCGCGGCGCTGGATGCCGAGATCAGCTCTTCGATCCGTCGGGGCAAACCGGTGCTGTTCTATTACTGGTCGCCGACGCCATTGCTGGGCAAATTCAAACTGGTGCAGCTGGAAGAGCCACCGTTCGATGCCGAGGCGTGGAAGACCCTGACCGATGCCGATAACCCCAATCCGAAACCGACCCGTTCGCTGGCATCGAAGCTGTCGATCGGGGTGTCTACGCCGTTCCAGAAGCAATATCCGCAGATCGCGGATTTCTTCAGCAAGGTGGATTTCCCGATCGAGCCGCTGAACAAGGCGTTGGCCGAGATGAGCGAGAAACACACCGCACCACGGCAGGCGGCTGAGGCCTTCATGAAGGCGCATCCGCAGGTGTGGCAGGCGTGGGTGCCGAAGGATGTGGCGGAGAAGGTGGCGGCTGATCTGAAATAAACGTTGAGACTGCTGGCCCCTTCGCGAGCAAGCCCGCTCCCACAATTGGAACGCGCTCTCCTGTGGGAGCAGGCTCACTCCCACAATTGGAACGCGCGCTCCTGTGGGAGCAGGCTCACTCCCACAATTGGAACGCGTTCTCCTGTGGGAGCGGGCTTGCTCGCGAAGCTTTCAGGCTTTTAGAACTTGGTCTGTACCGCCAATTCAAAGGTACGCGGCGTACCCAGATAGTAAGCCGGCGAAACATGCGCAAACTCGGCATATACCTCGTTGGTCAGGTTGCGCACCCGGCCGGTGACGGTGGTGTGCGAGTCGACCTTGTAGCTGAGGAAGCTGCCGAACAGCGTGTACGACGGCACGGTCATGGTGTTCGCTGTGTCTGCATACACCGACGCCACATACCGCGCATCGACCCCACCTTGCCATTGCGGCGAAAAATCATACGTCAGCCATAGATTGCCCACCCGGTCCGGAACGTTGGTTGGCGTGTTGCCCTTGCGCGAAACCACCACGCCGGCGGCGTTCTTTTCGGTGAAGTCATCGTATTGCGCATCGACCCAGGCGAAGTTGCCTTCGGCCAACAGCTTGTCGGTGATCCGCAGGGAGCTGGCGATCTCGATGCCTTTCGAGGTTTGCTGACCTACCGGAATGCTGCTGGTAGGGTCCAGCGGGTCAGTCACGGCGAAGTCCTTGCGCTCGATGGTGTACGCGGCAACTGTCGCCGAGCCACGGCCATTCAGGTAGTCGAACTTGCTGCCGATTTCCCATTGCTTGCCGGTCGAAACATCGAAGTCCTGCGTGCCGTTCGGTTGTTCAGCGGCGGTGCTGTACTGCACGTAGACGTTGGCGGATGGAATGAACTGGTAAGTCAGACCGACGCGCCCGGTGACCGGCTCCCAGCTGCGCTTGAGGTGCTTGGGATTGGCGGCCGTCACGGTGCGATGGTTGGTCACGTCGAGGTCGATGTCGTCGTAACGCAGGCCAGTGAGCAACGCCAGTTTGTCGGTCAGTGCCAGGCGGTTTTCCACGAACAGCGCCTTGGTGGTGACCTCGTTGGTCTTGTCGCTGATCAGCGCCGGGTTGGTGCCGGGAATGTCGTAGAAGTGCCCTGGCCGGTAGTGGTTCGGATCGACCGTGCTCGCGCCTTTGATATTCAGCGGCGAGTTGGTGGTCTGGTTGACCTTGTACTCGAAACCGCCGGACCACGTGGTGTCGAGGCCGAACAAGGTGTTGTCGTGACGCAGTTCGAACTGGTCGCCGTTCTGCTCGCCCTGATGCCGCACTTGATAGGCGGTGGAGCGGTTCACCGCCGTGTTGTCGGCGTTGTACTGATAGGTTTCGAGGTTGCGGTAATCGCGTTGGCTGTCGAGGTGATACAGCGTGTTGCGCAGGGTGGTGCTGTCGTTGATCCGGTAGTCGATGATCGAGCGCACCCAGATCGTGCGCTGTTCGTAGCGCCCGTCCTCGACGTTGTAGTTGTTGAAGCGGTTGTGTTTGTCGATTTTCAACTCGCCAGCCTTGGGGTTGAGTACCGGCGTGCCCCAGTACGGGCTGTCTTCGTGTTCGTCCTGATATTCCAGGGCAAGGGTGTGCGACAGATCCGGCGTGAGGTCGCTGAGCAACGAGAACGCCACGCTCCAGGCATCGCGCTCCTGACGGTCGATGTAACCGTTGCTGGTGTTGTGGCTGACATCGAGCCGCGCGTAGTGCTGCACGTCGGCGCTCGGGTCGGTCAGCGCGTGGTTGAGGTCGAACGCGGTTTCGGTGGTGTCGTAGCTGCCGTAGCTGACCCGACCTTCGACGGCTTGTTCTTCGCGGGTCGCCAGTTTGGTCACGTAGTTCAACGAGCCGCCGACAGAGCCGGCGCCGTTGATCAGCGACGACGGGCCGCCCACCAGTTCGACTCGATCATAGATCCATGAATCCACTGGCCGGGCGAGGCCGCCGGAGACGGTGACGCCGTTGAACATCTGGGTAATCTGGCTACTGGTGAAACCGCGATAGGAGACGAATCCGCCAAAGCCCGGCGGCGCGCTGGCATTGACCCCGGGCAGGGTGTTGGCGGCATCCTGGAAGTTCTGTGCGCCGTGGCGTTCGATGTCGTTGCGGTTGGCGACGGCCACCGAGGCCGGCGTGTCGCGCACGCTCAAGCCGAGGCGCGAAGCCATACCGCTGGATTGGTCGAGGCTCAGGCCCGGTTCGCTGGTGGATTCGCCGTCGATGGTGATCGGCGCCAGATCCACGGTGGATTGCGCCCAGGCGTTAAGGGACAGGCAGCCGCACAGGCTCGCCAGCAAAGGAATATGTTTCATCGTTGAATCCTGAATGCTTGTCTAGGAATCAGCGCACAGGCGAACGCCGCGCGTTGGCGCAGTGAGCTGAAAAATCAAAAAGGCAAGGACAATCAGGCGAGCGGTGGGGCGCGAGGATTGGCCGAAGGCCAGGTGAAGCGGGCAGGGAGGTCGGCACTGACGATGGGCGCCAGTGGCGGACTGTGTTGCTCGGGCAGAACCGCGAGGGTCAGGCTGGAGTTGAACGCCGGGCCCATGCCGCCGCCGACCGAGCACAGCGGGCAGCCGAACGCCTTGGACAGGGTCGGCAATTGTTCTTCGCCGGGATTGCTGGTCAGTGGCGCTTGGGTGGCCGGGTCGACCGTACAGAACTGCCCGCCGATGCCGTTGAGCTGCATCCCGACCATTTGCCCGTGACCGATGCTGCAGGCGAACACGTTGAACAGGACGCAGCAATAAAGCATCCAGGCCAGCAGTGAGCGATCGGAACGGGTGAATTTCATGGGGCGGCACTTTACCGTACCGCTGATCGGTCGTGCACTTCAAAAAATGCCAACTAGGATGTTTTGTTCAAATCCCCCGAAAGGATTCTTGACCATGACCTTTGTGTTGGCTCAATGGCTGGTGACGATATTTGCGGCAATTGCCCTGGTACACGTGTATTGGGCGCTGGGTGGGCAGTGGGCGGCGGTGGCGGCGGTACCGCAAGTGCCGGTGCGAGGATTGGTGGCGACGGTGCGACCGGCATTCAAACCGTCAGGCTGGATCACCTTGCTGGTGGCGGCGGCATTATTGGTGATCGCCGCGCTTGTGTGCATGCGGGTCGGCTGGGGCATGCCGGCGGTGCATCACAAGGCGTTGCAATGGGTGATCAGTGCGATTGCGTTATTGATGTTCGCCCGGGCGATCGGCGATTCGAATCTGGTGGGGTTTTTCAAGGAAGTGAAGGGGTCGCGGTTTGCGCGGCTGGATACCTGGGTGTATTCGCCGCTGTGTCTGGTGTTGGGGGCGGGGTTGTTGGCGGTGGCCTGGGTCTGAGGTTTGAGGTTTGAGGTGATCTGGAGATTGCTATCGCGAGCAGGCTCACTCCTACATTTGGAATGCGTTCCCCTGTAGGAGTGAGCCTGCTCGCGATGGCGTCATTGCAGACAATATAAAACCTCAGCTACCACTCTCGGTCCTGCGACTACTCACCTCAGCCGGCACATCATCCCCCGCCATGCGCTTGCGGAACAACGCCGCCCGCGCCAGCAGCAACGTGGTCACCGGCACGGTGATCGCCAGCAGAATCGGAATCAGCCAGGCATGCATCACCGGCCCGGACTTGAGTGCCGAAAAACAGATGATCGACGCCAGTGCCACACACCACGCGCCCAGCGTCGAGGCCAGCGCCGGCGGATGCATGCGCTGGAAGTAATCCTTCATGCGCAGCAATCCGGTCGCGCCAATCAGCGCAAACACCCCGCTGAGCACCAGCAGGACCGCCACCGGAATCTCCACCCACAGCGACAATTCAGCAGTCATTCGATCACCTCGCCACGCAGCAGGAATTTCGCCAGGGCAAACGAGCCGACGAAGCCGAACAGCGCGATCAGTAGCGCTGCCTCGAAATAAGTGTCACTGGAATAACGAATGCCCAGCGTCAGCATCATCAGCATGGCGACGATGTACAGGTAATCCAGAGCGAGTACCCGATCCTGTGCCGACGGCCCCTTGAACAGGCGAATCAGGGTCAGGACCATCGCCAGCGAGAACAGGAACAGCGTCAGCAGAATCGCGTTCGACAGCAACGGGCTCATTCGAAAATCTCCATCAACGGCTGCTCGTAGGCAGTCTTGAAGTGGTGGATGAAGTGCGCCTCGTCATCCAGATCCCAAACATGCAGCAGCAGAATGCTGCGATCCAGCGCCAGCTCCGACCACACGGTGCCCGGCACCACGGTGCAGATCATCGCCAGCGCCGCCAGACCGTTGGCGTCGCGCAGGTCCAGCGGGACTTTGACGAAGCGCGAGCGCGGCGGGCGGCGACCGGCGTTGATCACGCCCCAGGCGACGATCAGGTTGGAGAGGATCACGTCACGACCGACCATCACGAACAGGCGCAAAATCTTCAGCGGACGGCGGATGCGCACCTGTTTCGGGCGCAGCTTGCGCATCATCAATGGTGCGGCGAACCCGAGGATTGCACCGAGCAGCAGGTTGCCCGGGCTGACAGACAGGTTCAGCGTCAGCCACAAAACCCACAACGCCAGTGACAGCAACGGTGCCGGAAATACGCGCTTCATGGCTGCACCTCCAGCATCGCCGCTTTGGCTTCAGGGCTGGGCACGGCGCGGGTGCCGAGCACCGCCATCACGTATTGCTGCGGGTTGTTCAGCGCGTCGGCGGTGGCCTCGGTGTAACGCAGCAGCGGTTCGGCCTTGAAGGTCAGCGCGATACTCAGTCCCAGCAACAGGAAGATCGGTGCGCATTCGAGCTTGCGCAGCAGCGGCGAAGGGCGCTCCTCGGGCGTCCAGAAACGCTGGATGCCCATGCGCGAGAATGCCATCAACGAGGCCAGCCCGGACAGGATCAGCAGCGCCAGCAACGCCCATGCAGCGTTCGAGATCGGCGCATCAGTACCCAGACCCAACGGATTGAGCAGCGCACCGATCAGGTTGAGCTTGCCGATGAATCCGGACAGCGGCGGCATGCCGATGATCAGCAGCGCGCAGGCGATGAAGCTCAGGCCGAGAAACGCCATGGTCCACGGAATGACCTGACCGACCACGGCTTTCTGCTCGTCATCGAGGTTGATACCTTTGGGCGGTTGCAGCGATTCCTGCGGACGCGGCAGCAACTCGCTTTCATCCTCCAGCGGGATTTCGTTGGCCGAACGCGAACGCTCGATCAACTCCGCCAGCAGGAACAGCGCACTCAGTGCCAGGGTCGAGCTGACCAGGTAGAACAGCGCCGCGCCGATCAGGTTTGGCTGGGCGAAACCCACCGCCGACAGCAGAATCCCGGCCGACACCAGAATGCTCAGGCTGGCCATGCGCTCCAGGCGTTGCGCGGCCAGAATCGCCAGCGCGGCGCAGGCGATGGTCGCCATGCCGCCGTAGATCAGCCATTCGCCACCGAAGAAGGCCGAGCCCCCGGCCTGCCCGGAAAACAGCAGCGTCCACAGACGCAGCAGGGTGTAGACGCCGACCTTGGTCATGATCGCGAACATCGCCGCTACCGGTGCGCTGGCCGAAGAATAGGCCGGCACCAGCCAGAAGTTCAGCGGCCACATGCCGGCCTTGGCCAGGAATGCCACCGCAAGAATCCCCGCGCCGGCGTGCAGCAAGCCCCGGTCGGCTTCCGGCACCAGCGGAATCTTCAGCGCCAGATCGGCCATGTTCAGCGTACCGGTGACGCCATAGATCAGCGCCGCGCCAATCAGGAACAGCGACGAGGCCAGCAGGTTGATCGAGATGTAATGCAGCCCCGACGATACCCGCGCCCGACCCGAACCGTGCAGCAACAGACCATAAGAGGCCGCGAGCAGCACTTCGAAGAACACGAACAGGTTGAACAGGTCGGCGGTAAGGAAGGCGCCGTACAGGCCCATCAGTTGAATCTGGAACAGCGCGTGGAAGCTCGACCCGGCGCCATCCCAACGCGCCATGGCGAACAGCAGGGCGCTGACGCCGATGATCCCGGTCAGCACCAGCATCAATGCCGACAGGCGATCGACCACCAGCACGATGCCGAACGGCGCCTGCCAGTTGCCCGGCAGGTACACGCCGATGGAACCGGGTACACCAGTGGTTTGCGTCCACTGCAGCAGCATCACCGAAATGAACAGGCCGACGAGGCTTGAGAACAGATTGATTTTCGCCTTCAGCGGTCGGTGCTTTTCGCCGAGCATCAACATGATGGCGGCGGTCAGCAGCGGCAGCAGGATCGGTGCCGCGATCAGGTGAGTCATCGCCATCATTCCTTGGGCTCCCGGCCGTCGACGTGGTCGGTGCCGGTCAGGCCCCGCGACGCCAGCAACACCACCAGGAACAGCGCAGTCATGGCGAAGCTGATGACGATCGCCGTCAGCACCAGTGCCTGCGGCAGCGGATCGGTGTAGTGCAGCAAATCCTGTGTCACGCCGTCCTTGATCACCGGTTCTTTACCGATGAACAGGCTGCCCATGCTGAAGATGAACAGGTTGACCGCGTAGGACAGCAGGCACAGGCCCATGACCACCTGAAATGTCCGTGGCCGCAATACCAGCCACACGCCGGACGCGGCGAGCACGCCGATGGCGATTGCGATGACTTCTTCCATCAGACGGCTCCTTTGCTGGCGACGGCCTTGGGCAGCGACGCGGTCTTGTGACCACGCACCGATTGGTGGGCGAGGGCGGTGAGGATCAGCAGCGTCGAGCCGACCACCACGGCGTACACGCCGATATCGAAGAACAGCGCGCTGGCGATATGGATCTCGCCCAGCAGCGGCAAGGCGAAATGCCAGGTGTGGGTGGTCAGGAACGGATAACCGACCGCCATCGCGCCGAGACCGGTGGCGGTGGCGAACAGCAGGCCAGTGCCCATCCAGCGCAGCGGTCGCAGGCTCATTTGCGCTTCGACCCACTGCGTACCGGCGACCATGTATTGCAGGATGAACGCCACCGACATCACCAGTCCGGCGACGAAACCGCCGCCCGGCTGGTTGTGACCGCGCATGAACAGGTAGCACGACACCACCAGCGCAATCGGCAGCAACAAGCGCACCAGCACCGCCGGCACCATCATGAAACCGAGCGCGGTGTCGCTGGCGCTGCGCGGGTTGACCAGATCGGTGACCACGTCCGGCGCGAGCAGACGTTGCTGGGCCGGCAACTGCAGGCTTTCTTTCGGCGGGCGGAAGCGGCGCAGCAGGGCGAACACGGTCAGCGCCACCGCCACCAGCACGGTGATTTCACCGAGGGTGTCGAAGCCGCGGAAGTCCACCAGCATCACGTTGACCACGTTGCTGCCACCGCCCTCGGGCATGGCCCGGCTGAGGTAGAACGAGGAAATGTCGTTGGGCGTCTGCCGTGTCAGCATCGCGTAGGACAGCAGCGCCATGCCGGCGCCGACGGCAATCGACAGCAGCAAGTCGCGCAAGCGGCGCACGCGGGCCTTGCGCAGGCTCGACGGCAGTGGCGAGACTTCTTCGATCCGCCGTGGCAACCAGCGCAGGCCGAGCAGGATCAGCACCGTGGTCACCACTTCCACCGCCAGTTGCGTCAGGGCCAGATCCGGCGCCGAGAACCAGACGAAGGTCACGCAGGTCATCAACCCGCAGACGCTGACCATGGTCAGGGCGGCGAGACGGTGATACTTGGCCTGCCACGCGGCGCCGAGGGCGCAGGCAATCGCCAGCAGCCACAGGGTGACGAACACGATGGAACCCGGAATCTTCGGCCGGTCGCCCCAGCTCAGGCTGCTGTGCAACATCGGGATCAGGCCGGCGAGCACTGCCGCCAGGACCATCAGGAACAGTTGCATTTGCAGGCGGCGGGTGCCGAGGCGGCGTTCGACCCGACGGGCCATGCGCATCATCAGCACCAGGCTGCGCTCGAACAGGCGCTTGCCGTTGAAGCGGCCCACCAGCGGCGGATATTTGAAGCGACCACGCTTGAGCTGATTGCGCAGCAGCAGATAGACCACGATGCCACCGGACATGGCGATCAGACTCATGATCATCGGCGCGTTCAGCCCATGCCAGATCGCCAGGCTGTATTCCGGCAAGGTCCCGCCCACCACCGGCAGCGCGGCGGCTGCGAGCAGCGGGCCGACCACTTGGGCCGGAAAGATCCCGACGACCAGACAGGTGAACACCAGCAGCTCGACCGGTGCACGCATCCAGCGCGGCGGTTCGTGCGGGGTGTGTGGCAGATCGGTAGCGGTCGGGCCGAAGAACACGTCGACGGTAAAGCGCAACGAGTAGGCGACGCTGAAGGTACCGGCGATGGTCGCGACAATCGGCAACGCTGCTTCGACCCACGCAGTGGCGTTGATGAACACGGTTTCCGCGAAGAACATTTCTTTCGACAGGAAGCCGTTGAGCAGCGGCACGCCGGCCATCGACGCGCTGGCGACCATGGCCAATGTCGCGGTGAACGGAATCAGTTTGATCAGACCGCTGAGTTTGCGGATGTCACGGGTACCGCTTTCGTGGTCGATGATGCCCGCGGCCATGAACAGCGAGGCCTTGAAGGTCGCGTGGTTGAGAATGTGGAACACCGCGGCAACGGCTGCCAGCGGACTGTTCAGGCCCAGCAGCAGGGTGATCAGGCCCAGATGGCTGATGGTCGAGTAGGCCAGCAGACCCTTGAGATCGTTCTGGAACATTGCGCAGTAGGCGCCGAGCAACAACGTACACGCACCGGCGCCGCTGACGATGTAAAACCATTCTTCACTGCCGGACAGCGACGGCCACAGGCGCGCAAGCAGGAACACCCCGGCCTTGACCATGGTCGCCGAGTGCAGATAAGCCGAAACCGGGGTGGGCGCCGCCATTGCGTGCGGCAGCCAGAAATGGAAGGGAAACTGCGCGCTTTTGCTGAGGGCGCCGATAAGGATGAGGGGAAGCAGGATAGGGTAGAGGGCATGTGCGCGAATCTGATCGCCGGCGGCCAGGACCTTGTCCAGGTCATAGCTGCCGACGACATGGCCGAGGATCATGACCCCTGCCAGCAGGCATAGTCCCCCGGCACCGGTGACCATCAGCGCCATATAGGCGCCACGTCGGGCATCAGAGCGGTGGTGCCAGTAGCCGATCAACAGGAACGAGAAGAGGCTGGTCAGCTCCCAGAAGAACACGATCTGGATCAGGTTGCCGGAGATCACCAGCCCGAGCATGGCGCCCATGAACGCCAGGAAGAAGGCGAAGAAGCGCGGTACCGGGTCGTCCGGCGACATGTAGTAACGCGCATATAAAGAGACCAGCGCGCCGATGCCCAGCACCAGCAACGAGAACAGCCAGGCGAAGCCGTCCATGCGCAGGACGAAGTTCAAACCGAGGCTGGGCAGCCACATGAATTCTTCGCGGATCACCCCGCCATGGGCGATTTGCGGGTACAACAGCGCGACCTGCACGGTGCCGATCAGAGCGACCAGACCTGCCAACAGGGATTCGGTATTACGCGCGTTGTGTGGCAGCACCGCTGCCAGACAGCTGCCAATGAATGGCAGAAGCAGTAGAACTATCAGGGACATAGGCTTCTAATCTGCGGAAGTTTGTGAAGCATCATACGTGCCAGCTCCCTGATTACCAAACCCGAGGATGTCTCAGAATCCTACAAAGTAGTCTGAAAAATTTGGTTTGGCATTGTTTCAGGTAGATGGATATTGCTTGGAATGGCCTCATCGCGAGCAGGCTCACTCCTACAGGGGAAACGCATTTCAATTGTAGGAGTGAGCCTGCTCGCGATAGCTACGGTTCAGGCACTAAAGATATTGCGGATTAACCTTGGGTCTCCCGCTCCAGCTCAGCGTCTTCTTCGACAACCTTCCCCTTGGTCTTCAACTCACTGACAATCACCGCCGCCACAATCAACCCGGCGCCAACCAAGGCAATCGCCGGCAAACGCTCCCCGGCGATCCGCCCGACGATCCCGGCCCACACTGGTTCACCGGCGTAGATCAAGGTCGCCCGGGTCGGCGAAACGCTTTTCTGCGCCCAGTTCATCGCCACCTGAATCGCCGCACTCGCCGCGCCGAGACCCAATGCGGTCACCAGCAAGGTCCAGGAAAAATCCGGAAGCGCTTCGCCGGTCGGCACCACCAGCAGAAACGACAGCACCGAGGTCGCCGCCAGTTGCACCACGGTCACCCGGCGTACATCGACTTGACCGGCATAGGTGCTGATCAAAATGATCTCGGCGGCTATCGCGATGGCGCTGATCAGCGTGGCGATTTCGCCGGGGCTGAAATTCAGCGCAGCCCCGGACGGCCCGGACAACAACATCAAACCGGTAAACGCCAGCATGATGCCAATGCTCGGCATCAACCCTGGTCGACGGCCCAGCACCAGCCATTGCAACAACGGCACGAAGGGCACGTACAGCGCGGTGATGAATGCCGACTGACTGCTCGGGATCGTTTGCAGACCAACCGTCTGCAAGCCGTAACCGAGCATGATCGCCACGCCGATGAAGGATCCGGCCTTGAGCTCGAACAGGGTCAGTTCACGCAAGTGGCGCCAGGAGAACAGCGCGACAATGGCGGCCGCAGCGGCAAAGCGCAGGCCGACAAAGAACATCGGGCCGCTGACGGTCATTGCGTGTTGCACCAGCAGGAACGTACCGCCCCAGACCATGGTGATCAGCACCAGCACGCACTCGGCCTTGCTGAAACGGGAGAAGCGAAGAGGCGTGGGGGAGCTGTTCACTGACGTCATGTCCTTGCGCACTATAAAAGGCAGGACGCACAATGCGTCCAACGTTGCGCAGTATACTGCCCAACCCCACCGAGTGAGCAATATAGTGCACAAAGATTCCAGCCAACGGGCGTCCGTCCTGCAACACGTCAGCCACAACGTCCGGCGCCTGCGCCACGCCGCTGACATGAGCCAGACCGCGCTGGCCGAAAAGTCCGGCGTCAGTCGGCGCATGCTGGTGGCGATCGAGGCCGGGGAAAAGAATGTCAGCCTGACCACTCTCGACCGCGTCGCCGAAGCGCTCGATGTGGCATTCAGTGACCTGATCCAGGCCCCCGACGCGCGCGACCCGAGCCGCATCAACGAAGTAGCATGGGCTGGCTCCATTCCCGGAAGCAAAGCGGTGCTGCTGTCCAAGGCCACCGCCACCCGCGAAGTCGAACAGTGGGAATGGTGCCTGCAACCGGGCGAGGTCTATCCGTCGCAACCGGATGCCGATGGCTGGAGCGAGCAGATTTATGTGTTCGAAGGTTGCCTGACGCTAACGGTGGGTGAGGTGACCAATACCATTGCGACCGGCGAGTTTTTCATGTTTGCCAGCAACCAGCCGCATGGCTATCGCAATGACGGGCCGGTAGCGGTGCGTTTTGTGCGCAATGTGGTGATTTGAATGAGTCAGAACGCAGACATCCTGATCATCGGCGGTGGCCTCAGCGGCACGATGCTGGCCGTGCAATTGCTGCGACTGCCCGGCCAGCGTCGGATCCTGATCATCGAACCGCGCGCCGAACTCGGTCGCGGTGAAGCTTACAGCGCCGTCGAACTGGGCCACACGCTCAACGGCAATGCGGCGCGCATGAGTGTCGACCCCGATAACCCCGATGACCTGACTCAATGGCTCACCGCGCACATCGCTGCCGGTGGCTGGCCGGAATCTGCCGAGCAGAATGTGCCGATCAGTGAGCTGTTCCCGCCGCGCGGGCTGTTTGGCGTGTATGTGCAGCAGCGTCTGGCCGAGGCGCGAGTCGTTGGTGCGCGGCACGGTTCGACCGTCGAGCACATCTGTGCCGAAGTCGTCGATCTGCAAAGCGAGGCCGATTCGGTGCAAGTGAGTTTGAACGACGGTCGACGGTTGCGTGGCGCCTATGCCGTGCTCGCTACGGGCATGTTCCCCGCCGCCCGCACGCCGCAGAAAGAGTCCAGCGGTCTGAATGCTGCTGCGCTTGATCCGTGGGATGTCGCCGCCATGCGTCAGCTCGATCCGCAGTCGACTGTGCTGATCATCGGCTCCGGCCTGACCATGGTCGATGCCGTGGTTTCACTGGAGCAGGCCGGTCATCGCGGGCCGATCGAAGTGTTTTCCCGTCACGGACTGTTGCCCCATGTGCGTCGGCAACCGCCGGCGTGGGTGGATTTTCTTGCCGAAGATCAGAGCATTCGCACACCTCGACAGTTGTTGCGCGAGCTGCGCAGGCATTGCCGCGAGGCGATCGCTCAGGGCATCGATTGGCAGGCGCCGCTGGACACGGTGCGGGCCCATATCGGACGGCTGTGGAGTCAGGCGACTGACCTGCAGCGTCGACAATTCGTACGCCATGTGCGGCCGTGGTGGGAGAGTCATCATCACCGGTCACCGCCGTTGAGTGCGGCGCTGGTTGAGCGCTTGCACAGCGAGGGACGGTTGCGGATTCAGGCGGCGTCATTCCAGGGGCTTGAGCCGGTGGAGGGCGAGGGTGTGAGCATTTGCATTCGGCGTCGCGGCGAGGCAGAAAGCTGTGTGCTGCAGGGGGCGGCGCTGATCAATTCCAGCGGCATCGAATACGACTGGCGCCGCGTCGCGCGACCGCTGCCGCAGCAGTTGCTGGCGCGTGGGCTGGTGCGGCCGGGGCCGTTGGCGTTGGGGATTGCAGCGGCGGTGGACGGTGCGGTGCTGGACGCTGAAGGGCAGGCCGGCAGCCGATTGTTCGCGATGGGGCCACCGTTGCGCGGGATGTGGTGGGAGAGCACGGCGGTGACGGATGTGGCGTTGCAGGCCAAGGCGTTGGCGGCGCGATTGGTGGGATAAGGTTGATGCTGGTTTTTCGCGAGCAGGTTCGCTCCCACAGGGGACTCCGCTTGGAAATACCCTGCGCGCCACACACCAGATCCTGTGGGAGCGGGCTTGCTCGCGAAGAGGCCGTGTCAGTCAACATCAATGTTGCCTGACACAGCGCTTTCGCGAGCAAGCCCGCTCCCACATTAGGGGGCCGGAAGAGTTACGCCACCACGCGATAGCACGGCACATACGCCGCGCCGCCCGGCAGTTTCATCCGGTGCTGGGCGACGAAGGCTTTGAGCAGCGCATCGAGCGGTTGCATGATCGCCGCGTCACCACGGATCTGGTACGGCCCGTGTTCTTCGATCAGGCGAATACCCTTGTCCTTGACGTTGCCGGCGACGATCCCGGAGAACGCGCGGCGCAGGTTGGCCGCCAGTTCGTGGGGCGGCTGGTCGCGGTGCAGTTTGAGGTTGGCCATGTTTTCGTGGGTCGGATCGAACGGGCGCTGGAAGCTTTCGTCGATCTTCAGCAGCCAGTTGAAGTGGAACGCGTCGTTGCGCTCGCGGCGGAACTGCTTCACCGCTTTGAGGCCGGCGGTCATCTGCCGCGCGACTTCGGCCGGGTCGTCGATGATGATCTCGTAGTGCTGTTTCGCCGCATCGCCGAGGGTGGCGGTGACGAACGCATCGAGTTGCTCCAGATACGGCGCGGCATGTTTCGGCCCGGTCAGGATCACCGGGAACGGCAGGCCGGCGTTGTCCGGGTGCATCAGGATGCCCAGCAGGTACAGGAACTCTTCGGCGGTACCGGCACCGCCCGGGAAGATGATGATGCCGTGGCCGACACGCACGAACGCTTCCAGACGTTTTTCGATGTCCGGCAGGATCACCAGCTCATTGACGATCGGGTTCGGCGCTTCGGCGGCGATGATCCCCGGCTCGGTCAGGCCGAGGTAGCGCCCGCCATGGATGCGCTGCTTGGCGTGGGCGATGGTCGCGCCTTTCATCGGGCCTTTCATCACGCCGGGGCCGCAACCGGTGCAAATGTCGAGGCTGCGCAGGCCCAGTTCGTGGCCGACTTTCTTGGTGTATTTGTATTCTTCGGTGTTGATCGAGTGACCGCCCCAGCACACGACGATTTTCGGCTCCACACCCGGACGCAGGGTGCGCGCGTTGCGCAGCAGGTGGAACACGTAGTCGCTGATGCCTTGCGAGGTGCTGAGGTCGATGCGTTGGCTGTCGAGTTCGTTTTCGGTGTAGACGATGTCACGCAGGGCGCTGAACAGCATCTCGCGGGTGCTGGCGATCATTTCGCCGTCGACGAAGGCGTCGGCCGGGGCGTTCAGCAGTTCGAGGCGCACGCCGCGATCCTGCTGGTGAATGCGGATTTCGAAGTCCTTGTAGGCTTCGAGGATGGTCTTGGCGTTGTCGACATGCGCGCCGGTGTTGAGGATGGCCAGGGCGCACTGGCGGAAGAGGGTGTAGGTGCTGCCGGAGCCGGCTTCGCTCAGTTGCTGAACTTCACGTTGAGAAAGGGTTTCCAGGCTGCCTTTCGGGCTGACCGAGGCGTTGATTACGTGTCGTTGGGTCATGCAATGATCCTTAAAACGATGTCATTCCAATGAAAGCAAATGGCATCCGAATAGTGTGTATCCATGAATGAAGATGGCACGATCTGCGCTGTACCGCCATGTCCCCGTTGGACGCTGAAAAGATGAAAAGGGCCCCCAGCATAGCTAAATCGCAGAGAGAGGCGATAATGCGCAGCGAGTTTTTTCCGTTGCCCTTTTTATCGCTCAAGGAAGTCATGCCTGATGTTCGAGATCCAGCCGATGGACCCAGCAACGTTTCGCCAGCAGACCCGCCGCAGCACGTTGATCATTGCCGTGCTGTTCCTGGTGCTGGCGATGGCGCTTTCGACGGCGGCAGTGGCGCTGTTCGGCGAGCCCGGCGGCGATAATCTGCGGTTCAATGTCGGCGGAGTGTTCGTGGCTTTCCTGCTGACAGCGGCGCTGATGCGCGGGCAGTTCTGGCAGCAGGCGTGGATGGCCCCGGCGGTTTATAGCTGGCGGCTCAAGCGCAGCCTGATGAGCGTGACCAACGTGATGCATCAGGTGACCGCTGCGGTGGAACAGGGCGATCCGACGGCGATGAAGGTTTTGCGCTTCTATCATCTGGGGCTGACCCAGATGCACGAACTGGACGGCAACTCCAGCGATCACGCGCAATTGCACCGGGAAGTCGAAGCGCACAAGGCGCGGATGCAGGCGTTGGGTCTGGAGATCGACCAGAAACGCCTGGATCCGGCCTGGCTGCAAGCCTTGAAACCCGCCGCGCGTTAAAACGGAATACGGCTGGCGCGGCGCAGTTTCCACGCGCGGATCAGGCGTGCATAAACCAGCAGGTTGATCGCCAGCACTACGCTGCCCAGCGCCAACTGGATCTGCGGCGTCAGCCCGGCGGGGTAGATGATCGGCCAGATGTAGTGCTCAATGAAGCCGCCGGCGTATTCGGTCTGCCCGGCGGCGTGGCGCATCAGGTTTTCCCAGTAGGTCAGCGGACAGGTCAGGTGCAACACCTCGACTGCCACGCCCCATGCAGCCGCCGGCAAATGCAGCCACATCACGCGTGGCCATTTGAGCACCAGCAGCCCGCCGAACAGCACGAACAGAATGAAGCACAGATGAAACAGCACCAGCCCGTCGGCTGCGATTCGGTACAGCATGTCGTCTCCCTGACGCGGTTGTGAAGGCCTCCATGGTACGCCGACAGCGGACCCCGGGCGCGGCGATTTAGTGTAAGTGCGCAAGATTGTTCAAGCCGCGAAGGGGCATTTGCTGGCAGAGTCTGCGACCGTTTCCTCGGTTGAAGAGCGTTATGTCTGACTCACTTATGCCGCGCCGTGCGTTTCTTCGCGGCGCTGCGGCGATCATGCCGTTATCACTGGCGACGGCGCCGTGGGGGCTGCTGGCCGGCTCCATGGCGATCGAGGCCAATCTCACGCCGTTACAGGGGCAGGGCCTGTCGAGCATCGTGTTCGCAGGGGCCGCGCAACTGGTGGCGATCGGCATGCTCAAGGGCGGTGCCGGGATTTTCTCGATCCTGTTGACCACGCTGCTGCTGACCTCGCAGCACTTGTTGTACGGGATGAGCATGCGTTCGGTGATTTCGCCGCTGCCCGGGCGCTGGCGCATCGGCCTGGGCTTTTTGCTCACAGATGAACTGTTCGCCCTGACCAGTCAGCATGATCGTCAGCAGTTCAACCGCTGGTACGCCTTGGGCGTCGGCCTGACGTTCTATATCGCCTGGAACCTGTTCACCCTGGCCGGCATTGTCTTGGGCAGCAGCATTCCGGGGCTTGAGCACTTGGGGCTGGATTTCTCGATTGCCGCCACTTTCATAGCATTGATCACCCCGGTGGTGCGTAACGTGCCGACCGTGGTGTGTGTGGCGGTGTCGCTGTTCTGCTCGGTGCTGTTCAGTTATTGGCAGTGGGGTTCGGCACTGGTGTTGTCGGGCCTGGCCGGGATGACCGCAGGATTTGTCTGCAACAAGTTGTATCGGGGGCGTGCATGATGGTCTGGGCAGTGATTTTCGGCATGGGGATTCTGGTGTTCCTCAACCGTTACGTGTTTCTCGAACCGCGCCTGCCGCTGCGCTTGAGCAGCAATGCACGGCAGTTTCTCGGGTTTGCCGTGCCGGGAATGCTCACGGCGATCTGTGGGCCGATCGTGTTCATGCCGGACAAACAGCTGAATTTGCAGTGGGATAATCCGTATTTGCTCAGTTCGCTGGTGGCGATCGGACTGGTGCTGTACACCCGCAATACCTTGCTCAGCATGCTCTTGAGCATGGCGTTTTTCTTTTTGCTGCGCTGGTGGTTGTAAGTTGTCGGGAAAAAACTGTTCTACGCTTGTTGGATGACTAGTTGCGACAAAGCGAGGTGCACATGACGACCGAGCAACAGCGTGCGGATGAAGATGAAGAAGTAGACGAGCCCAGCGAAGAAGAAATCGAGCGTGAGAAACGCAAGGAACAGACGTGGAAGCACGACGATGGCAAGGAGCTCACCGGGCCTGACGTGAAACTCTGAGAGCCATCTGCAAGAAGCCCCGCAGCAGCGGGGCTTCTTTTTTTCAGAGGTCTTCCAGGTGCGGGAAGTCCGGGTGTGATGCCCGATAGCCCAGGGTCTTGTCGAGCCACGCATTGAGTTCGTTGACCATCACCGGTGGGTGCCCGGGATAGCTCTGGAGGGTCGTGCGCAAGACGCGTTCGATGTCCGGCACCGAACGCAGGTTTCGGGTCTTGATGTAGTGGCCGATAAAACAGTCGAGTTGAAAGCGTTCTGTCATGGACAGATAAATACACTCCAGGCCGTTGGCCTGTTTGATTGCAAAATCGTCGCGCAACTTAGTTCTCTGCAAGGCTTGTTAAAGTTGTAGGGGATTCCTGGTTTTGCTGACTCTTTGGTCAACTGGTATGCCAAATGGAAATGCGGCGCGCATGCTATCCGTAGCGCATCTAAATGTATGTATGACGGTTGAAATGTCAGACAGGCGGTTAGTTCGCTCAAACGACTGTTTTTTTCGGGCTGTCTCAACAATGAAACACCAGCTGTAAAGATCATGCGTCACCTACAAGGTAGACGCGTGAGAACGTGGATCTTTAAGCCACTTCTTCAATCAGCCCTGCACCCTGATTGCGTGAATTGCCGACTGCCTTGCCGACTTTGTGCCAGGCGAAGGCATCACTGGGTTCGCCTTCAAACAGGAGCATCTGTTCGGCGCGTTCAACAGGCGTGGCGCTGTCGAGCCACTCGGCAGCCATGTCAGCGCGAAAGACCACGGGTCTTCGATCATGAATATCGAGCAGGCCGCCGACGCTGTCGGCGGTGATGATCACGAATCCATCGTCCTCCCGGCCATCGCTGCCGGGTGTCGGAAACTGTCCGATGGCCGCACAGAAAACCGGCCCGTGATCGGCACGCCGGATCAGCCACGGCTGTCGGGTTTTATCCGGGCCGTCGACCCATTCGAACCAGTTGTCGACCGGCACGATCAGCCGATGACGCCAGATCGCCCGGAAGAACGGCCCATGGGCGACTTTCTCCACGCGGGCGTTAATTGGCGCCGCGCGATCCTTGGCCCAGTGCGGGCGCCAGCCCCAGCGCAGATTGTCGGCATACAGACGTTGATCATGTTGATGAAGGACTGCGAGTGAAGTGGTCGGCGCCGCGTTGTAGCGTTCCAGCGCGGCGTCGCCGACGTGATTGATCAGCGCATCGGGAATGCTCAGCACCGCGACAAAGTCGTGAATGCCGCGGTATTGCGAGAGTCTTCCGCACATGCGCCGAATCTCCGGTTGGACGCTTTCAGCATAGTTGGCTCTGGCCAATCAATCCTGCGCCTCCTGACCGGTGAACGTGTCGCGCCAGACCAGCCAGCGGCGTTCCAGCACTGCGAGCAAACCGTCGCTGAGTTTGCCGAGCACGGCGAGCACAATGATCGCCGCCAGCACGATGTCCGGTCGCGAGGTTTCGCGGCCGTCGCTGAGCAGATAACCCAGGCCCTTGGTCGCGGCGATCAGCTCGGCGGCCACCAGAAACATCCACGCCAGACTCATGCCGCTGCGCAGCCCGGTGAACAGGCCGGGCAGGGCGGCGGGCAGCAGAATCCGCCGCACCAGTTGCAGGCGACTGAAGCCGTAGATGCGCCCGACCTCGACCAGTTTGCGATCGATGTTGCGAATCGCCGCGACCACGTTGACGTACACCGGAAAGAACGCACCGATGGCGATCAGCACGATCTTCGAGGTTTCATCGATGCCCAGCCACAGCAGCAACAGCGGTACCCAGGCCAGACTCGGAATTGAGCGCAGGGCGGCGAACGTCGGCTCCAGATACGCCTCGGCCTCGCGGCTCAAACCGACCCAGGCGGCGAACACCAGCGCGAGGCTGGCGCCAATTGCAAACCCGAGCAATACCCGCAGCAGACTGGCGCCGATGTGTTTCCACAGTGCGCCTTCGGCGAGGTCGGTGAGGGTCAGGGCGATCTCGCTGGGCGCCGGCATTTGATAGGACGGCAGCCAGCCGAGACGCACGATGAATTCCAGGGCGACCACGATCAGCAGTGGCAGGGCCAGACCTTTCAGGCGCCGGCGCCATGTCGGGGTGAGGGTGGAAGGGCGCGGCCTCGACAAGCTGCGAGGCGGCGCGGGCAATTCGTTACTGCGAGTGCTCATACGCGGGCTCCGCTCACAGCGAATCCGCGTCGGGCGCGGATGGGCTGTGAGTCTGGTCGATTACTGGCGGGCGACGGCTTGCTGCACTCCGCTGTCGAGCAACTGATCGATGACTTGATCGACATTCACTCCACGCCGCACCAACTCCTCGGAGACCAGAATCGGTGCCGCGGATTTCGACGCTTGCACGTCGTTGGCGGTCAGTTGCGGGCTGCTCAGGTCGGTGCGCGACAACTGCAGTTTGGCCACGTCCAGCGGCAAACCGGATTCCTTGGCAAGCAGCGCGGCGAACTCGTCGGGATTTTTCTGCGCCCAGTCCCGCGCCTGCTCGTAGGCTTTGATCACGGTGTCGATGGTTTGCGGATGCTCCTTGGCGTACTGCTCGGTGACGCTGACCACGCCGTAGCTGTTGAACGCCGGGTTGCGATACAGCAGACGCGAACCGGCCTGCACCTGGCTGGCAGCCATGTGCGGATCGAGTCCGGCCCAGGCATCGACATCGCCTTTTTCCAGTGCGGTGCGACCGTCCGGATGTTGCAGGTGCACCAGTTCCACGTCGTCTTTCTTCAACCCGGCCTGTTGCAGGCTGCGCAGGGTGAACAGGTACGGATCGGTGCCTTTGGTGGCGGCGATTTTCTTGCCCTTGAGGTCGGCGACGCTCTGGTACGGCGAATCCTTGCGCACTACCAGCGCGGTCCATTCGGCACGGCTGTAGACGTAAACCGATTTGATCGGGCTGCCGTTGGCCCGGCTCAGCACGGCAGCGAGGCTGGCGCTGGAGGCGAAATCGACGCCGCCACTGTTCAGGTATTCCAGCGAACGGTTACTGCCCTGACTCAGCACCCAACTGACTTTGGTTTGTGGCAGGGCCTTTTCAAGAAAACCGAAATGCTTGAGCACCAGGCTCACCGGTGAGTAGTAGGCGTAATCCAGATGGACTTCCGCAGGTGGCGCTTCGGCGGCCTGAGCCAGAGGTTGCAGGCTCAATGCCATGGCGCTGGCGAGCAGCAGTGTTTTGAGGCGAGTAAAGGGTAACGATGTCATGGGGAGCTCCGGCAAAGGCACTGGTTGTTATGTCCAAAAATATATTTTTATCGACGGCATCCTGCGTGAATGGAATATTGCAGGCTCTGTGCCATGTACGTGCGGACCCATGTTTACGGGGTTTTCGCCGGTTTTAGTGCCTTTCAACTGTTGCTCGGGAAACATTGTGGCAAGGCACTGTTGCGCAGCGGACAGTGAGCATTCCGAGCGCTGAGCTTATGCATTAATCGAATTTAAAATCGGTTTATCAACAGCGTTATGGTCTATGCAAAATCCCGTCGCAGGATCTTCCATGAAGCTTTCCCGTTTGCTCCGCAACACACTGATGACCGCATTGTTCGCCGCTCCGTTTGCCTACGCTACGGATCCGTTGGTCCTGCACATCGGTGATCAGAACTACTACAACATCCGCGCCTCGATCGAAGCGTCCGGCGTGTTGAAAGACGCGCCTTACAGCGTCGACTGGAAGCATTTCCAGGCCGCCGCGCCATTGGCCGAGGCGTTGCAGACCGGCTCGCTGGATCTGGGCTTTCTCGGCGATTCGGGTTTTCTGTTTCTCGCCGCCAAACAGGCGCCGGTGAAACTGATCGGTGTGTCGCGGCAGAACCCGGACACCATCGCCTTGCTGGTGCCGAAAGATTCGCCGGTGAAAACCATCGCGGATCTGAAGGGCAAGAAAGTCGCCTACTGGCCCGGCGCCTGGAGCCAGCAGTTGACCTTGCGCGCCCTGGAGCAGGGCGGTCTGCCGGAAAACTACGTCGACTTCGTCAAACTGATGCCGATTGATGCGGCGGCGGCATTGCCACAGGGCAGCATCGACGCCTTCCCGGTGTGGGAGCCGTACATTTCCCAGCAAATCGTGTTCTCCGGGGCGCGGCCGATTCTCACCGCGAAAAACCTGATGCCGGGCCTCAGCGCGATTGCCGCGTCGGCGCCGTCGATCGACAGCAAGCGTGCAGCGATTGCCGATTTTCTCGGGCGTTTGAAACAGGCGCGGGCCTGGGTCGACAGCCACACCGACGAATACGCGGATCTATGGGCGAAGAAAGCCAATCTCGATCAGCAGGTTTCACGGCACTGGTTGCGTCAGGCGCACATGACTGTCGGGCCGGTGGACCAACAGGCGGCAGCCGACCTGCAAGGCACCGCGGACTTCCTGTTCAAGGTCAAGGCACTGCCGGCGCCGCTGGCCACCGCCGGGGTCATCGATACCTCGTTTCAACAGGCACTGGCTAACTGAGCGAGCGCCGGAACCAAAGCCTGTGTACCCTATCCAGACCTGGCTCGCGAAGCCGGGCGCAGGGATGGATCAGGGCGAGGGAGTTTTGCCAGTCGAAAACAGGGCCGCAACGGTCAGGCGCAAGGCAAAACATGAAATACGCTTTCAACCTTCTTTGTGCAGCGGCCATCGCGTTAGGGCTGGCCGGCTGCATTGCCGCGCCGATCGAGATGACCGCGCAAACCGAAACCCGGCTCAAGGCCCAGGCACCGGTGCGTTTTCTGCTGACCTTCGATGACGGCCCCAGCGCCTCGAGTTTCTGGAACCCTTCGGCGACAGTGCTCGACAGCCTCAAGGTCAACCCGGTGCAAGCGAACATCAAAGCGGTGTTCTTCGTCCAGACCCGCGCCCCTCGCGCCGGTAACAGTGACATTGGGCGCGGCATCATGCGGCGCGAGCACGCCGAAGGGCACATCCTCGGATTCCACACCGCCACCCATTGGCACACCAACCATCGCTCGCTCGATCCGCAAGCACTGGAGCAGTCGTTGAGCAATGGCACGGCGGATATCGCCGCGATCACCGGAGTTGCGCCGACCCTGCTGCGCCCGCCATTCTGGAATTACGACAAGCGCACCTTCGCCGCGTATCAGCAGCATGGCTTGCACGTGTTGTTGACCGATTTGAGCGCCAATGACGGCAAGATCTGGGGCTTCAACGCCAGTCCCCGACGTCGGGCGAATATGCTGCGCCAGCTATCGGAAGTCCGCGAGCGCATTGCCCTCGGCGAATTTCCGACTGTGGACGGAGTGATTCCGGTGGTGGTGACCTTTCATGATCTCAACCGCTACACCGCGCGGCATACCCGCGAGTACCTGCAGATCCTGCTCGACAGCGCCGCCGCCACGGGCGTGAGACTGGCCGACAAACCCTTCTACGATGATCACGCGGCGCTGCAGAAAGCGGCGCTGGCGCGCACGGTTCAGCAGAGTTCGGAGCCGGTGCAGTTGCCGGGGATGTGGAACTGGATCTGGGATCATGACGACCACTGAGGCCGCGCTGGAAATGTGATCGGGTTGGCACTTGCCGGGGCGGCAGATTATTGATCGCTCATCTATGCTGAATCGGTCGACCGACTCATCGCCTGCGAGGCGTGCGCCCATGCTAGCCATTGCCGACATCTGCCGGATTGTCGAATCCGGCTTTCCGTCGCTTGAATGCGAATGCACTCAAGTGGAGCAGGGGCTGCTGCGGATCAAGGTGTACGAGCCGCAGTCCGGGCGAGTCGAGTTGTTGCTCAATGGTGTGTCGCCGGAACATCTGGTGACGATCCGCGATATTTCCAACTTCATCGGTGAATTGCGCACGGAAATGAGCGCCGGGCGCCGGGCATTCGCCGGCTGATTCCTTACAAGCGTCGCTGAAACGCCTGCACGATGCGCAAGGTCGCGTCGCTGGTGGGCAGATTCTGCACCGCGTCCAGCGGATGCCAGATGCATTCGATGATCTCGTTTTGCGGACGCAACTGCTCTAGGTCGAGCACCGAGGCCTCGTAGACATGATGCTGGGTGCCGCCACTGTGCAGTTCCATCAGATACAACATCTGCTCGGCATCCAGTGCCGTTTCTTCCTGCAGCTCGCGCGTCGCCGCTCCGGCTTTGGTTTCCCCGGGCTCGACCTTGCCGCCGGGCAATGTCCAGCGGCAGCGGGGTTTGCGCACCAGGAGAACGTGTCGATCCTGCTCGCAAATAACGGTTGCGCGTACTTTCATCTGTTACCTGTTTACTGCCTGTCACATAAATGAAATAAAACTGCAATATTCGAGCCGGGCCCGGATTCAAAGGTTCCCTTGGGGTTTTGAGTGTTTGGCGTGGCTGAAAGTGCCAGAGCCTTGGCGCCTCGCGATGGCGACATCCGGTCGGCACAACTGCGGCATCCGGGTGTAAGTTAAAACGGCAGAGCTGAATCCATTGTCAGCAAAAAGGAGGTGCCCATGAGCATTCCGGTTTTGAACAAAATGCACATGAACGGCTACGACGTACTCAGCGTGAACAACGGCCCATGGCGGGTTTGTACTCAAGGCGACCGGCTTGCGTCGTTTGGTAGCAGAGAGGAAGCGCTGGCCTATGCCGCTGCGTTGCCGGGTTACAGAAAACGCTCGGTGCGAGCGCGAAGTCACACTGCAAGTTGAAGCAAATGTAACGAAAGAGCCCCGGTGATTACCGGGGCTTTTGTTGAGGGCAGGGGGTGGTATCAGTGGACCTTTGTCCGGCTGATGGAGCGCGTCTTCACTTCCTTGGCATAGAGCTGCAGGCGTTCTTCATCACTTTGCAGCACCTCGCAGGACCTGAGTACCGCCTGGGCATCCGCTTCATTGCCGCTCTTGCGCAGCTGTTCGGCGATGCGCTTGAGGTCGACCGCCGACCATCTCAGATCCGATGCAACGGCTTGCAGGTCGCGCTGAAGTTCGTGTTCGTATTCATTGAGCCGCATGATCACCTCCGGAACATTCTCGGTAGAACAGAGTAGTCGCATTTTTCTTCGGTGATGTGCAGCTCGTCTGCCACCGGCCGCATGCCTGTAAATATTTGTCCAATCTGCCGTGTGGGCGACGTGCCGCGCTGGATGTACACCCGGTTACACGTTACATTCGCGTTTTTTCAGATCAGGGAAACACCATGCGGATATGGATCGGGAGTTTGGCGTTGGCATTGCTGGCGGGTTGCTCATTGCCAGCGTCGCTGGTGCCGGGCGAGCCAAATCTCAGCAAAACCACCACCAAAGCGCCTAAAGACTATGCCGCGTGCTTGTTGCCTTTGTGGCAGCAGGACGTTCCGAAGACCACGCAGACGTCCATTTCCAACGGCTACCGGATCAAGGCGCCGAGCCTCGTCACCGCCGACGAGATCCTCGACATCATCAAATACAAGGACGGCAGCCGAGTTTCCCTGTATCAGGGGCCGCCATGGGCCAAATCCGGGTCGTTGCGCAAATCGGTGCGTGACTGCCTGTAAAACCCAGCCTCAGCAGCAAAAGTCAGCCGTAAAAAAAGCAGAAACCGGATCAATGGTTTCTGCTTTTTTTTTGCTTTGCGAAATGCGCTGTGACAGATCGGCGCGAGGCGTATTTCATTGTGCGCTAGGCTTTTGAGTGTCGCCCGGTAACCGGAGGGGCATGCCTTTCAAGGAGCCACGGATCATGGATGATCTGGTCAAAGAAGTTATTCCGTTGTTGCAGTATCTGATTCCCGGATTTGTTTCTACCTGGATTTTCTACACGCTCACTTCATTCAAGCGGCCTGATACGTTTGGGCAGATTGTGCAGGCGTTGATTTTCACGTTTGTGATTCATGGGGTGGTTTTGGGGATCGGGGCTATTGGTCTATGGGTAGGCTCGAAAGGCTTTTCTGTCGGAAAGTGGGATGGCAAAGCCCAGGCTGTGTGGGCGTTCATGGTTTCCATGGGGCTCGGCTTGTTGTCGTGTGCTCTGGCCTCGAATGACAAACTGCACAAATGGTTACGAAGTAAAAATGTAACGAATAAAAACTCATACCCCAGCGAGTGGTACAGCACCTTTGCCCGGCATAATCGCCTGGTAACGCTGCATTTGACGGATGAAAGGCGATTGTTCGGCTGGCCCGTCGAGTGGCCTTCAGGCCCTCTGGAAGGACAGTTCATCATGCTGAATCCAGGCTGGCTGGGGGAGGATGGCGTGGCGTTGCCTTTTGGCGCCGAACTATTGGTGATAGATTCCTCGAAAGTCCAGTGGGTCGAATTCAGTTCTGTCGAAGAGGTTTCATCATGAGCGCAAAAGAGCCTACTCCCATGCCGCCCAGCGTCAGGCGCCTGTTTTATGGCCCGGATGGCAAGCTGCTGGCCAAACCCCTCGTCAAGGGGCCGAGTGCGCCGCCACCGCTAAAGCGCCAGTACCGAGATTGACTGAACGCCGCTCATCGAGCGACGTTTCGTTATGTTTTGCATTTGTGGGGGCTGCGGTCAGAGCGTATCCAACAACCAGTCCCTGAACGCTTTCAGTGACGGCAACGCCTCATTACGCGGCGGATACACCAGGTAATAGCTGCGCCGGCTGGTGATCGGCTTCCCCAGTTGCAGCAGCTCGCCGTTAAGCAATTCATCCTCCACCAGAATCCGCGGCACCAGACCCACGCCAATATTCGCTCGCACCGCCTGAATCAGGTGCGAGGTCATTTCAAAGCTCGGCCCGATGCGCATGCTGCGGTGTGGCAAACCATGATGGGTGAACCATTCCGCCCAGGCCTGGGCATTGCTGCTGACATTGAGCAGTAACTGCCCGGCGATGTGCTGTTCCGCTTCATCGCGTTCGGCCAACGACAACTGCGCACTGGCGATCACCACCAGTTCTTCAGTGTGCAGGGGCAGGGCGCTCAGGCCCGGCCAGTCCCCCGCACCGACACAGATCGCCGCATCGATTTCGCTGGTGTCGAAGTCGATCGCTTCGATACGCGAATGCAAGTGCACGGTCATGCCCGGGTGCGCGGTGTAGAAGTCCTTGAGTCGCGGCAGCAGCCATTTCGAGCCGAAGGTCGGCAGCGTCGCCAGGCGCAAACTGTGGATGCCCGAACCGAACGCCATGGCCTGCAACGTCGCGCTGCGAATCTGTCCGAGGGCTTCGGCCAGTTCGCGCTGATACATGCGCCCGACATCGGTGAGCACCACTTGCCGGCCTTCGCGGCTGAACAGGCGCATGCCGAGCATCTTTTCCAGAATCTGCACCTGACGGCTGACCGCGCTCTGCGTCAGCGACAGTTCGTGGGCGGCGCGGGTGTAGCTTTCATGGCGTGCGGCGGCCTCGAAGGCCAGCAACAGCGACATGGAAGGGGTGAGGGTTCGCGGATTCATTCGTTTTAGTCATGGATTGCGGGTCGATTTTACGTTTGTCCCGACGGCGCCAAGCAATGAACATAAGCACCATGAGATGGCGGGAGCGTGACGCAATCATTCATTGCGCACAACTGTTCACCGCCACATGCCCGATTTTGACCGAGATTTCCCGACCGATGATTGCCCAGCTGTCGCCCGCCACTGCATTGACCGCCGATTACCAGCAGTTTCTCAAAGCCCTGAAAGCCAGTGGTTTTCGTGGCGAGATCAGTGCCGATTACGCCAGTCGCGTAGTGCTCGCCACCGATAACTCGATCTATCAGCGTCTGCCGCAAGCAGCGGTATTTCCAATGGATGCGGAGGATGTGGCGCGGGTCGCACGGCTGATCGCCGAGCCGGCTTATCAGCAAGTGGTGATCACTCCGCGTGGCGGCGGCACCGGCACCAACGGCCAGTCGCTGACCGATGGCATCGTCGTTGACCTGTCGCGGCACATGAACCGTATTCTGGAAATCAACGTCGAGCAGCGCTGGGTGCGGGTGCAGGCCGGGGTGGTCAAGGATCAGCTCAATGCCGCACTGAAATCCGCCGGACTGTTTTTCGCTCCGGAACTGTCGACCTCCAACCGCGCCACCGTCGGCGGCATGATCAACACCGACGCCAGCGGCCAGGGCAGTTGTACCTATGGCAAGACGCGCGACCATGTGCTGGAACTCGACATGATCCTGCGCGGCGGCGAACGCCTGCACGGTGCCGCGTTGGCGGAAGACGACCTGACAGCGTTGTGTGCCCGTGAAGATCGGGTGGGTGAAGTCTATCGCTGCGCGCGGCAGATCTTTGATGAGCAGGGCGAGCTGATCAAACAACGGTTCCCTGATCTCAATCGCTGCCTGACCGGCTACGACCTGGCGCACCTGCGCGAGGCCGACAATCGCTTCAACCTCAATAGCGTGCTCTGCGGCGCTGAAGGCTCGCTGGGGTTTGTAGTCGAGGCGAAGCTCAACGTGCTGCCGATCCCCAAGCACGCGATGCTGGTGAACATCCGCTACGCCGGTTTCATGGATGCGTTGCGCGATGCCCGGGCGTTGATGGCGCTCAAGCCGCTGTCGATTGAAACCGTGGACTCCAAGGTGTTGCTGCTGGCGATGCAGGACATCGTCTGGCACGGCGTCGCCGAGTACTTCCCGGAAAGCGCCGAGCGGCCAACACTGGGGATCAACCTGGTGGAATTCTGCGGTGATGATCCCGAGGATCTGCAGCGCCGGGTTCAAGCTTTCCTCGAACACTTGAGCAGCGACACCACCGTCGAACGCCTCGGCCATACGCTGGCGGTCGGCCAAGCGGCAGTGAACAAGGTCTATGGCATGCGCAAGCGCGCAGTCGGCCTGCTCGGTAACGTTGCCGGCGAAGCGCGGCCGCAGCCGTTTGTCGAAGACACCGCGGTGCCGCCGCAGCACCTGGCCGAGTACATCGCTGAACTGCGTGAACTGCTCGACAGCCACGGTTTGCAGTACGGCATGTTCGGCCACGTCGATGCCGGCGTCTTGCACGTACGGCCGATTCTCGACATGAAGGATCCGCAGCAAGCGGCGTTGGTGCGTCCGGTGTCCGACGGTGTCGCCGCGCTGACCCAACGCTACGGCGGCCTGTTGTGGGGTGAACACGGCAAAGGCCTGCGCTCGGAATACGCGCCGGCATTTTTCGGTGAGTTGTATCCGGCGTTGCAGGCACTCAAAGCCGCGTTCGACCCGTTCAACCAGTTCAACCCGGGCAAGATCGCCACCCCGGCCAATACCGATGCGCAGCTGTTGAAGATCGACGAAGTGACCCTGCGCGGCGAACTTGATCGGCAGATCGACGAAAAAGTCTGGCAAAGCTACGGCGCGGCCCTGCATTGCAACGGCAACGGCGCCTGCTACAACTTCGATCCCGACGACGCCATGTGCCCGTCGTGGAAGGCCACCCGCGAGCGTGCGCAATCGCCCAAAGGGCGCGCATCGTTGATTCGCGAATGGCTGCGCTTGCAGGGCGAGGCGGGGGTTGATGTGCTGTCCGATGCGATCCGGCGTCCGGCGTTTTTCCGCAACCTGTGGACGCGCTGGCGCAACAGCCGTGGGCAGAGCGCAGACTTTTCCCACGAGGTGTATGACGCCATGGCCGGTTGCCTGGCGTGCAAGTCCTGTGCGGGGCAGTGCCCGGTCAAGGTCAACGTGCCGGAGTTTCGTTCGCGGTTTCTTGAGCTGTATCACAGTCGTTATCTGCGCCCGGCGCGGGATTATCTGATTGCTTCGCTGGAGTACAGCATTCCGTACATGGCGCGGATTCCGGCGCTGTACAACGGTTTGATGGGCGCAACATTTGTGCGCAAACAGTTGGAACGTCTCGGTGGCATGGTCGATGTGCCGTTGCTCAGCCGCTTTGATTTCCACGCTGCGCTGCGCCGCTGGAACGTGCAGCCGGCGACGGTAACCAATCTGTCGGCGCTGACCCCGACCCAGCGCGAGCGCAGCGTGGTGTTGGTGCAGGACGCCTTTACCCGTTACTTCGAGGCGCCGCTGCTGGCGGATCTGCTGGAGCTGATTTCGCGGCTCGGCTATCAGGTGTATCTGGCGCCATTCAGTGCCAACGGCAAGCCGTTGCATGTGCAGGGCTTCCTCTCTGCGTTCAACCGCGCGGCATTGCGCAATGCCCGGCAACTGCGCGAGCTGGCCGACGTTGGCGTGCCGCTGCTGGGGCTGGATCCGGCGATGACGCTGGTCTATCGCCAGGAATACCTGAAAGTGCCCGGCATGGACCAATGCCCGGAAGTCGCGCTGGTTCAGGAATGGTTGCTCAAGGTGATGCCGGAGCAGGCCGCTGCCGACGCGTCCCGGTCATTCCGTCTGCTGGCACACTGCACCGAGAAAACCAACGCGCCGGCCGCCACCCGCCAGTGGGAGCAAGTGTTCGAGCGAGTCGGGCTGAAACTGGCGACGCAGGCCACCGGTTGCTGCGGCATGTCCGGCACCTACGGCCATGAAGCGCGCAACCGCGAAACTTCGGCAGTGATCTACGAGCAATCGTGGGCGCGGCAGGTCGAGGCTCCGGCGGAGCAGGGCGAAGCACTGGCCACCGGGTATTCGTGCCGCAGTCAGGTCAAGCGCCAGTCGGATCGGGCGCTGCGCCATCCGTTGCAGGTGCTGCTTGAGGTGGTGCGTCGCTGAGCGGTTCGTCGTCCGGGGCGTTGTCCCAGATCAGCCGTGGGTCGAAACTCATCGCCGAGAGCATGGTGAACACCACCACCATGCCGAAAAACAGGATGCCCGGGCGTGGTTCGATATCGCCCAACGCCTGGAATTTCACCAGCGCCGCGACCAGTGCAACCACCAGCACGTCGAGCATCGACCAGTAGCCGATCAGCTCGACGAAACGGTACAGCTTCGAACGCTCGCGACGCGCCCAGTCGCTGCCCCGTTGCACGGTGATCAGCAGCAGCGACAGGGCGACGAACTTGATCCCCGGCACCGCGATGCTGGCGATGAAAATGATCAGCGCGATGTCCCATGCGCCGCCCTCCCAGAACTCCAGCACGCCGCTCATGATCGTGCTGTCGGCGCCGTTGCCGAGCATCACCGTGTTCATCACCGGCAGTAGATTGGCCGGCACGTAGAACGCCAGCGCGGCGAACAGATAGGCCCAGGTGCGCGTCAGAGAATTGGTCTTGCGCCGATGCAGCGGTGCATCGCAGCGCGGGCACTGGTGCGGCTCGTCGGTCATGTCACAAGCCAGCCCACAGCTGTGGCACAGGCACAGATTCAGTTCGCTGGCGGTCGCGGGTCGCTTCATAGAATGTCCCACAGATCACGAATGTCGCGGCCGGCAATGCGGATCATCATCAGGCTCAGCACCGCCAGGGCGAACAGGCCGATGCCTGGCAACACATCGAGCAGCCCGGCGAGTTTGAACACCGCGACCATCGCCCCCAGCAGACACACTTCGAGCATGCTCCACGGGCGCAGCGTTTCCAGCCAGCGCATGCACAGCTTGAAGCCCGGCGCCCGGCGCGATGACAGGGCGAAACCCAGCACCCAGATCAGCAGTACCAGTTGAAACGCCGGGGCGATGATGATCGAAATCGCCGCGACCATCGCCATGAAGGTGATCGGCCCCTGACTTAGCGCCAGCACTGAATCCCACAGCGTCGCGCTGTTTTTCAGGCCCTTCATGCTGATGCTCATCACCGGGTAGAAATTGGCGAACAGCCACAGCATGGCGGCGGTGAACGTCAGGGCCAGCCGCTGCTCGACGGTCAGGCCGTTATAGCGCTGCAGCACGCCGCCGCACCGCACGCAGAGGGTTTTCTGGTGTTTGCCGAGCACGACTTTTTCGTACACGCAATCGCAGTGCTCGCAGATGATCAGGTGTTCGGTTGAGGTCATGGCCAACGCTCGACAGCAGGCGCAAAGGGCAGGGGGCGCCTGATCACTATAGAAGCCTGACGTGATTGGGCAAATGTCGTTTGGCTTGGGAAACGACTTTTTATGTTATAGAGTAACGACATTTTTTGGCGGGACGTGCAGTTGCGACCCCGATTCATTGACTCGATGGCGAAATGTCCATGACGATTACGTGTGCCCGTTCCAACCCGCCGCCGACCGGCCGTTTGCTGTCCATTGATGCGCTACGAGGTCTGGTGATCCTGTTCATGTTGCTGGATCACGTGCGCGAGACGTTTCTGCTGCACCGTCAGGTGTCCGACCCGATGGACATCGCCAGCACCGAGCCGGCGTTGTTTTTCAGTCGCACCCTGGCGCACTTGTGCGCACCGGTATTCGTGTTGCTGACCGGATTGTCCGCGTGGCTGTTTGGCGAGAAGTACGCGGGCAAGGCCGATGTCAGTGCCTTCCTGTTCAAGCGTGGACTGTTTCTGGTGGTGCTGGAATTCACCTTGGTCAACTTCGCGTGGACGTTTCAGTTGCCGCCGAGCGTGATCTATCTGCAGGTGATCTGGGCGATTGGCCTGAGCATGATCGCCTTGTCGCTGCTGGTCTGGTTACCGCGCTGGCTGCTGCTGACGCTGAGCCTGGTGATCATTGCCGGGCATAACCTGCTGGATGGCCTGCATTTCGCACCGGAGTCGGCACTGCATGTGCCATGGGCGATCCTGCATGACCGGGGCTGGATCGACGTCGGTGACAGTCTGCGTTTGCGCACTTCGTATCCGCTGTTGCCGTGGATCGGCGTGATCGGTCTGGGTTATGCGCTGGGCCCGTGGTTCGCCCGCGGGGCTGATGCCTTGAGCCGCCTGCAGGGCCTGTTGCTGGGCGGTGTTGCCGGTTTGCTGGGCTTTGTGGGACTGCGGCTGATCAACGCTTATGGCGAAAAGCCCTGGGCGGTTGAAGACACGACCGTGCAAACGCTGATGGCGTTTTTCAACATCACCAAGTACCCGCCGTCGCTGCTGTTCATCACCCTGACGGTGAGTATTGGATTGCTCTTGTTGCTGGCGTTTGAACGGCTGCAGACCCGGCGCTGGATTCGCTGGCTGACGGTCTTCGGTTCAGCGCCGATGTTCTTCTATCTGCTGCACCTGTACGTGCTGAAGGTGCTGTATCTGATTGCCGTGTCGCTGTTCGGCCTTAACCAGGGTAGCTATTTCGGCTTCGATTCAGTCGCGGCGATCTGGCTGGTGTCACTGCTGTTGGCGCTGGCACTGTACCCGGCGGTACGCTGGTTTTCCGCACTGAAATCGCGGCGTCGCGACATCGCCTGGCTGAAGTATCTGTAAGCCCTGAAGGCAACTGCGCTCGCGCGTAATCAATGCGCGACTTAACACGCTGTAGGAGCTGTCGAGTGAAACGAGGCTGCGATCTTTTGATCTTGATCTTCAAAAATCAAAATCGAAAGATCGCAGCGTGCCGCAGCTCCTACAGGGGACGATGTTGTCCCGGGTTATTTGCGATCCAGCCACACGGTCTGCGCATTGCAGAACTCACGCACGCCGAAGTGCGACAGTTCGCGACCGAAACCGCTTTTCTTCACGCCACCGAAGGTCACGCGCGGGTCGCTGGCGGAGTAGCCGTTGATGAACACGCCGCCGGTGTCCAGTTCGCTGGTCAGTTGCTGGGCCAGTTGCACGTTGGCGGTGTAGATCGTCGCGGTCAGGCCGAAGTCGCTGTCGTTGGCCAGGGCCAGGGCGTGGGCGCAATCGCGGGCGGTGATGATCGACGCCACCGGGCCGAACAGTTCCTGTTTGAACGAGGTCATGCGGTCGGTGACGTCGGCCAGCACGGTCGGCTCGT
This sequence comes from Pseudomonas sp. GW823-FHT01D03, assembly GCF_058798255.1. Classification (NCBI taxonomy): domain Bacteria; kingdom Pseudomonadati; phylum Pseudomonadota; class Gammaproteobacteria; order Pseudomonadales; family Pseudomonadaceae; genus Pseudomonas; species Pseudomonas sp. GW823-FHT01D03. Next base: position 3,653,060 of record NZ_JBXAKK010000001.1, on the reverse strand, counting down.
AGTAGTTGCCCGGGCCTTGGGCCTTGCCACCGCCGAGCAGCAGGGTCGCGCCTTCTTCGAGGGTGTCACGCACTTGCTGATCAAGTTCATCACGCAGATCGAAACGCGCCATCGGGCCGATGTAGGTGTCGGCGGACAGCGGATCGCCGACTTTCAATTGACGCGTGGCCTCGACGAATTTACGGGTGAACTCCTCGACCACACCTTCTTCAATGATCAGGCGCTTGGCGGCGGCGCAGACCTGGCCGGAGTTCTGGTAGCGGCCAATCACGGCAGCCTGCACGGCTTCGTCGAGATCAGCGTCATTGAGCACGATGAACGGGTCGGAACCGCCCAATTCCAGCACGCATTTCTTCAGCGCGGCACCGGCCTGAGCACCGATGGCCATACCGGCGCGCACGCTGCCGGTCAGGGTTACGGCGGCGATGCGCGGGTCGGCGATGGCGGTGGAAACGCCTTCCGGGGTGACGTTGATCACTTCAAACACGCCATCGGCAAAACCGGCGCGTTTAAAGGCGTCGCGCAGCAGGTAGGCGCTGCCCATCACGTTCGGCGCATGCTTGAGCACGTAAGTGTTGCCGGCGATCAGCGCCGGAACGGCACCGCGCAGCACTTGCCAGATCGGGAAGTTCCACGGCATCACCGCGAGGATCGGGCCGAGCGGCCGGTACTCGATGCGGGCCTTGCCGCCTTCGACCTGAGTCGGTTCGGCGTCGAGCATCGCCGGGCCATGTTCGGCATACCACTCGCAGAGCTTGGCGCATTTCTCGATTTCGCCACGGGCCTGGGCGATCGGCTTACCCATTTCCAGGGTGATCATGCTGGCCATGGCTTCGGCGGTTTCGCGTAGGGCGCCAGCGAGGGCGGTGAGGGCGCGGGAGCGATCCTGCAGCGGCTTGCGTTTCCATTTCGAGAAACCGAATGCGGCGCGGGTCAGCGCGGCGTCGAGGGCTTCGGCGGATTCAAAGGCGTAGTGAGCGATCTGCTCGCCGTTGGCGGGGTTGATCGAGATGGCGTGGGTCTGGCTGGAAATCTGGCTCATGGCTGGCTCCTGCGAGTTCAGTGGATGGGCCTAGAGTAGGGTGGCGTTTGTTTTCTGGAAACTGAATAATAAAGATCGTTTCTTTCACGATTGGAGAATGACTGTGGATCTGGTGCAGCTGGAAATCTTCAAGGCCGTTGCCGAGCACGGCAGCATCAGCGCTGCGGCGGCGCAGATTCATCGCGTGCCATCGAACCTGACCACGCGGATCAAACAGCTGGAGCAGGACTTGGGCGTCGACCTGTTCATTCGCGAGAAAAGCCGTCTGCGCTTATCGCCCGCCGGCTGGAGTTTTCTCGAATATGCGCGGCGCATTCTCGATCTGGTGCAGGAGGCGCGAGCCACGGTCGCGGGAGAAGAGCCGCAGGGCGCGTTTCCTCTTGGTTCACTGGAAAGCACCGCAGCGGTGCGGATTCCTGAACTGCTCGCGGCGTACAACCAGTTGCATCCCAAGGTCGATCTGGATCTGTCCACCGGCCCGTCCGGGACAATGATCGACGGCGTACTCGCCGGGCGCTTGGCGGCGGCATTCGTCGATGGCCCGGTGCTGCACCCGACGCTGGAAGGCGTGCCGGCGTTCGAGGAAGAAATGGTCATCATCGCGCCACTCAATCATGCCCCGGTGCAGCGCGCGGCAGATGTGAACGGCGAGAACATCTACGCGTTTCGCTCCAACTGCTCCTATCGTCATCACTTCGAAAAATGGTTCAGCACCGACGCCGCCGTGCCGGGCAAGATTTTCGAGATGGAGTCCTACCACGGCATGCTCGCCTGCGTCAGCGCCGGGGCTGGACTGGCGCTGATGCCGCGCAAAATGTTGCAGAGCATGCCCGGCAGCGCCACGGTCAGTGTCTGGCCGCTGACGGCGGATTTTCGCTACCTGACCACCTGGCTGGTGTGGCGCCGGGGTACGGTGTCGCGCAGCTTGAGCATGTTCGTGCGTTTGCTGGAAGAGCGCGGGGTGGTGCGTGCAGAAGAGTAGCTGCGTCGACGACTTCACTCATGCCGCAACGCAGCAACGGTCATGCTTCACGGCGTACCGTTTCTGCCGTAGAGACGGAAGCCTTCGCGTTGACTCAGATGCTCGTAATACGCCTTGACGGCGGGATAGTCCGGATGCGCGAGCGGCGTTTCGAACCAGCGGTTGACCGACAGCCCGATGGGGATATCGGCGAGGGAAAACTGCTCGCCGCTGACGTAGGCGCCAGTCTTCTGCAACTGTTGATCGAGGATGCCCATGGTCTGCGACCATTGCTCGACGCCGTTGGCTAACGCGGCGCTGTCCTGATAATTCGCTGACTGGCGCACCAGCGACATGAACGCATACGACCACGAGCGGTTTAGCTCCGACGCCTGCCAGTCGATCCACTGATCGACCCGCGCCCGGCTTCGCGGCTCGGTGGGGTAAAGGTCTGCGCCGCCATAGTTGCCCGCCAGGTAACGAATGATGGTGTTCGATTCCCACAGGGTGAAATCGCCGTCCTGAAGCACCGGCACCATGGCGCAGGGGTTGAGGGCGAGAAACTCCGGGGTGTCGGTGGGTTTGAAGCCCGAGCCCCAATCCTCACGCTCGAACGGGATCTGCAGTTCGGCGCAGGTCCACAGCACTTTGCGCACGTTGATCGATGACGCCTTGCCCAGAATTCGCAGCATGAGTTTTCCCTGTCTCGTGGGTGCCTGTCGGGGCATCAAGAAATACCACACAACAACGCAGAAGGCCCGCGCATGGCGGGCCTTCTTTTATCATACGGACACCGTCACAGACTGCCCGCCAGTTTCCCGCCCATCATCCGCCGCCGATAAGCGCTGTCACGATTGGCCAGCCAGAAGTACAGCGGCGACGTCACCAGCAGCCCAACCAGCCACGACAGATCCGCGCCGTTGATGTGCGCCGACACCGGGCCGACGTACAGCGGGGTGTTCATGAACGGGATCTGCACCGCGATGCCGATCGCGTAGGCCAGCAGCGCCTGAGGGTTGTAGCGTCCGTAGATACCGCCGTCGACCTGGAAGATCGACTGGATGTCGTACTGGCCCTTGTGGATGGCGTAGAAGTCGATCAGGTTGATCGCGGTCCAAGGTACCAGGACCACCAACAGCACCAGCACCATGTCGACAAAGTGACCGATGAAGTCCTTCGACGCGCCGACGGCGGCGAAGCAGCAGGCCAGCAGCACGATGATCGAGATCACCGCACGGCTCTTGGCGGTCGGGATCCAGCGATAGGCAAAGGTCTGCACCAGGGTGATCAGCGACAGCACCGCGCCATACAGGTTGAGGGCGTTGTGGCTGATCACACTGAGCAGGAACAGCACCAGCATCAGCGGGCCGATCGAGCCGGTGGCGAGTTTGACCGCATCCATGGTGTCCATGCCCACGGGTGTCGCGAGCACGGCGACGGCACCGAAGATGAACGCCAGACTCGAACCCAGCGCCGACCCCAGATACGTGGTCCAGAACGTCGACGAGACTTTGACGTCGGCCGGCAAATAACGCGAATAGTCGGACACGTAAGGCGCAAACGCGATCTGCCACAGCGCGGCGAGCGACACGGTGGCGAGCCAGCCGGAGAGGTTGAAGCTGCCGCGGGTGAGGAAGTCATCGGTTTGAATATGGGTGAAGATGTAGCCGAACCCGACGACGATGCCGATCCCCAGCACCCAAGTGCCGATGCGGTTGAGCACGTGGATGAAGCGGTAGCCGATGATGCCGATGATCCCCGAGCCGAGGGCACCGATGACGATGCCGACCGGCACCGGCACGCTGTCGACCACGCCGTGCAGCGACTTGCCGGCCAGCACGATGTTGGAGGCGAAGAAGCCGATGTACATGACCCCGGCAATCAGCACCACCAGCAACGCGCCGAGGGAGCCGAACTGCGCGCGGCTCTGGATCATCTGCGGAATGCCCATCTGCGGGCCTTGCGCCGAGTGCAGCGCCATCAGCACGCCGCCGATCAGATGGCCGACCAGAATCGCGACGATGCCCCAGACCAGATTCAAGTGGAACAACTGCACGCCCAGCGCGCCGGTGACGATGGGCAACGGCGCGATGTTGCCGCCGAACCACAGCGTGAACAGATCCCTGACCTTTCCGTGGCGATCTTCGGGGGGCACGTATCCTATCGTGTGTTTTTCAATGAGCGGCGCGGATGTTGTTGCAGAGGTGGACATGACGAACTCCAAGGCAAGGATGAGTACGTGGACGTACTTCGGTAAGCGCCGACACGGACGACGCATTTCTTGTTGAAGCGATCATGTGCAAAGGCTCGGGATAGATAAATTAGTAAGTTTGTTGCTTCAGACCTTAAAAAATATATGCCGCGGGTTGGGGGCTGTCCGGTATGTTCAACCGTGATCAACAACAAAACTTTCAGGGGCGAACCCTTTCCTGTGGCGAGGGAGCTTGCTCCCGCTGGGCAGCGAAGCGGCCCCAAATATTGCGCCACGTCCCCTGATATTGTGAGTGCTGCGCACTCAAGCGGGAGCAAGCTCCCTCACCACAAAAGCGTCGTCTCACTTGCAGAGGTTCATATGGCCGCCTACAACCTGCGCCAGCTCAAATACTTCGTCACCACCGCCGATTGCGGCAGCGTCGCCGAAGCCTCGCGCAAGCTCTATATCGCCCAGCCGTCGGTTTCCACCGCGATCAAGCATCTGGAAGAGAGCTTCGGTGTGCAGCTGTTTATCCGCCATCACGCCCAGGGTGTGTCGCTGACGCCCAGTGGATCGCGGTTTTATCGCAAGGCGCTGGAGTTGCTGCGGGTGGCGCATGAGTTCGAGCAGAACGCCCTGGCGGACAACGATGTGGTCTCCGGACAGATCGATATCGGCTGTTTCGAAACCGTCGCACCGCTGTACCTGCCGCGCCTGATTGCCGGGTTCAAGCAGCGCTGGCCAGGGGTGGAAATCCGCATTCGCGATGGCGAACAACAGGAACTGGTGCAGGCGCTGACCGCCGGCAGCATCGATGTGGCGATGCTCTTCGAACATGACCTCGACACCACCATCGACACCACGCCGCTGATGCCGCCGCAGCAGCCTTACGCGTTGCTGCCGGCCGACCACCGTTTTGCGCAACAGGCGAAAGTCTCGCTGCACGATCTGGTGCTGGAACCGATGATCCTGCTCGACGTGGTGCCCAGCCGCACCTACTTCGTGAGCATCTTCGAAGAGCGCGGACTGACCCCGCACATCGTCTTCAGCTCACCGTCGATCGAGATGGTGCGCGGCATGGTCGGGCGCGGTTTTGGCTTTTCGATTCTGGTGACCCGGCCGTTCGGCGAATACACCTACGACGGGCAGAAAGTGGTGTGCGTGCCGCTGGCGGAAACCGTGACCGGCTCGGGCTTGTCGGCAGCCTGGCTGCGCCGGGTGCAACTGACCAAACCGGTGCAGTTATTCGTTGATCATTGCCGCGAGGAATTGGCCCGACTGCACGCCTGAAGGCAGGCAGTCAGGCCGAAAGGATCAGGTGCGAATCGAGGCCAGCATCCGTTGCAGCATCGCATCGCAGGCATCGAGTTGTTCGCGACTGACAAACTCGTCGGGTTTGTGCCCCTGATCCATGCTGCCGGGGCCGCAAACCACCGTGGGAATACCCGCTGCATCGAACAGCCCACCCTCGGTGCCGAACGCCACGGTGCCGAATTCCCGTGAACCGCAGAACGCCGCGATCAACTCCGCGGCCTGACTCTGCGCATCGGTGGCCAGGCCCGGATAGGCCGACAGCTCACTGAAACGAATCGCGCTGTGCTCGCTCACCGCACGCATGCGCGGCAGTACTTGCTGCTCGGCGTAGGCCTGCAACTGCTGCGCGACCAGGGTTGGATCCTGCGAGGGCAGGGCGCGGATTTCGAAGTCGAAGCGGCAATCGGCGGGCACGATGTTCAAGGCCTTGCCGCCGCTGATCACACCGGTCTGCACCGTGCTGTAGGGCGGATCGAAACGCGCGTCGTGCTGCTCGGGCGCCTTCAGTTGTTGGCCGATGCGCCCGAGCTCGCCGATCAGCTCGGCAGCGTACTCGATGGCGTTCACCCCCAGCGGTGCGTAGGCCGAATGGCACGGATGCCCGTGCACGTCGCAGCGCATCGCCAGTTTGCCTTTATGGCCGAGCACTGGTTTCAGTTCCGTGGGTTCACCGATGATGCACAGCAGCGGTTTGACCGGGCGTTGCCGCAGCTCGGCGAGCAGCGAGCGCACCCCCAAGCAACCGACTTCTTCGTCGTAGGACAGGGCGATGTGCACCGGCATGCGCAGGTCTGCAGCGACCAGCGCCGGCACCAAGGCCAGCACGCAGGCGATATAGCCCTTCATGTCGGCGGTGCCGCGCCCGAACAGCTTGCCGTCACGCTCGCTGAGTTCGAACGGCGCTACTGTCCATGGTTGACCATCGACCGGCACCACATCGGTGTGCCCCGAGAGCACGATGCCCGGTTGCTCGGCCGGGCCAATCGTCGCGAACAGATTGGCCTTGCTACGCTCGGCGTTGTAGATCAGCTCGCACGGCACATCGAAGCCAGCGAGGTAGTCGCGCACGAACTCGATCAGCTGCAGGTTGGATTCGCGGCTGGTGGTGTCGAAGCCCACCAGCGTCTTGAGCAACGCGACGCTGCTGCTCATCGATCGTCTCCGGCAACGCCATAGCCCGGCGCCTTGGCCGGATCGAGCGCGCGGTCGATGTAGTCCTGCAACTGCGGCTGATAAGCGTCCCAGAGCTGTTGCAGTTGGCCGATCGGGTCTGCGTCCGCCCAGTCGACGCGCAAATTGACGATCGGCCAGGTCTGTTCGCCGACCACCACCACGGCTGCCGAATGCACCGGCCCGGCTTCACCACCGAGGGCCTGTGCGGCATGTAGGGCCTTGAGCAGGCGATCGGCCAATTGGCCTTCGCCGTCTTCAAAGGCGCGGACCATCGCCTCGATTACCGCACGCCCGGCGAGCATGTTGCCGGCGGCCACGCATTGCTCGCCGCAGACTGCGTTGTGCACGCCGAGGGTCTGCGCACCGCTGAAATGCGCGGTCTGGCCGAGGTGGTTGATCGCGGTGATCTGCCGGTACTGGCTGTAGCCGTTGCGGGTCAGCACCTGGTCCAGCGCCGCGTCGGGCGCCTGGCCCTGTTCCATCAGCGCCAGCACTTCCGGGCCGAGGGACGGCAGGGTGATGTTCTGGCTCGACACCGCGCCGACGCCTGGTAGCAGCCACGGGCAGCGTGCGCCGACGGCGATGCTGGAGGAACTGATGGCGACACCGAACTGGCCGGTTTCGGGGCAACGGGCTGCGATTGAAAAGGTCATGGTCTAACTCCTTGTGTGTCTGGGCCGGCCTCTTCGCGAGCAGGCTCACTCCTACCTTGAAATGCGTTCCCTTGTAGGAGTGAGCCTGCTCGCGATAGCCGCGACTCGGTCTGCCGACTTACTCGGGAATCACCGCCACCACATCAATCTCCATCAGCCACTGCGGCTGCCCCAATGCCGACACCACCAGTCCGGTGGAAATCGGGAACACGCCTTTGAGCCACTTGCCGACTTCCTGATACACCGGCTCGCGGTAGCGCGGGTCGATCAGGTAGGTGGTGGTCTTGACGATGTGGCTCATGTCGCTGCCGGCTTCTTCCAGCAACTGTTTGACGTTGCGCATCGCCTGTTCGGCCTGTGCGCGCGGATCACCGAGGCCCACCAGATTGCCGTCGAAATCAGTGCCGACCTGACCCCGGACATACACGGTGTTGCCGGCGCGCACGGCCTGGCACAAATCGTTGTCCAGGGTCTGGTTCGGGTAGGTGTCCTTGGTGTTGAACATACGGATGCGAGTGTGGGTTGGCTTGCTCATGTACAGCTCCAGACTAGGTGTTCAGCGGCGCACCGGGCACCGCTGCGAAAGAGGGAAATCAAGCGTCGACGGGGTCGGCGGCTTTGCTGTGGTTCGGCGCATGCAGGGCGGCTTCACGCTGCTCGGCATCCTGGTATTCAAGGTATTTACGCTGGGTGGCGATGTGATCGGCCACGTGTTTGGCGTCGTGCCACACGCCCCAGATAAACGACGAGCCGCGCCGCGACTGCCATGGCAGCCCGAGGAAATACACCCCCGGCTCAGTGGACACGCCGCGCTGATGCTGCGGTTTGCCCTTGTCGTCAAACGCCGCGACCTGTAGCCAGGAATAATCCACGGCGAACCCGGTGGCCCAGATGATCGAGGTGATCCCGGCCTTGGCCAGATCCAGATCGAGCAGCGGATTTTTCACGCAATCGGGATCCGGATAGGTTTCGCGTGCTTCAGGTTCTTGCGGCAAGTCGAGCCCATTGCGCTCGACGTAAGCGTCTGCGGCATCCAGCAGCGCCAGATAGTTCTCATCGCCACGCTTGAGGTTGTCACGCAGGTCCTGCTTGAAGGTCACCACGCCGTTGTTGAACGCCTCGGTCACGCCGACCAGGGTCATGCCGCGATGGGCCAGACCACGAAAATCGATGGTGCGCCCGCCATGCGCACCGCTGACCGCAATGGTCACGTGCTCGCGGCCGGGTTTCATCGCTGCCTGATCCCACTCGCCGAGCACCCCCAGCCACCAGCAGAAATCACGGTTGCGATAGGCACGCGGCGGACGGTCATGGGCGCCGACCGACAGGTAAACCTGCTTGCCGGAACGCTGCAGTTCATCGGCGATCTGCACGCCGGACGATCCGGCACCGACCACCAGCACCGCGCCGTCGGGCAGTTGCTGCGGGTTGCGATAGTCGGCGGAGTGAATCTGCAACAGACGTGGGTCTTGCGGCGCGATCGGCGGGATCACCGGGCGCTGGAACGGGCCGGTTGCCGCCACTAAACGGCTGGCCTCGATCACGCCTTCGGAGGTCTCGACGGTGAAGCCCGGACGCCCGAGATTGCGCACCACGCTTTTGACCTCGACCCCGGTGCGGATCGGCGCGTTGAATTTCTTCGCATAGGCTTCGAAATAGTCCGCGACGCGCTCCTTGGGGGCGAAACCATCGGGATCGACATCATCGAATTCCAGCCCCGGAAAGCGGTCGTGCCACGCCGGACCATTGGCTACCAACGAGTCCCAGCGCCCGGTGCGCCAGCGTTCGGCAATGCGGCTGCGCTCCAGCACCAGGTGCGGCACACCGAGTTTGCTCAGGTGCTCGCTCATCGCCACACCCGCCTGTCCGGCCCCCACGACAAGCGTGTCTGTTTTTATTATTTCAGTGGTCATTTCTACATCCTTCCTGGCAAGGCAAGTGGATTCGGATCGCTTCAGGCTTGTCCGTTTTGCTTGCGTTCAGACTAGGCAGGAGGGGTGTATCGGTAAAATATTATTAAGCTGGGCTGTGAATACAAATTGCTGAAGCAGACAGGAAAAGCCCAGTAAAACCGAGGGTTTCAGGGTAGGGGGGAGAGTTGTCCCGGGCAGGAAAACCCGGGACAGAGAGGAGAAAACTCTACTTCAGGACGGGGAGCGTCGCCTCAGTTGCCGTCGGCGACCTTGCGTTCGATTTCATCGGTCTTGCGCTTGAGTTCCTCGGCGTCCTGTTCCTTTTCGCGAATGGACGTCGGTGTAATGACCTCATCCACGGCGCGGGTGTCGTCGTCGCGGTCCTCCAGATCGCGGCGCACCACATCCACCGGTTTGCCCGAGGAATCGAGTGGTGGCGCGTTATGCGGGGTTGCAGGCTTGCTGTCGTCGGTGCTTTTCATTTCTCATACCTCCATTGACTTACAACGTTGGATACGACGACATGACACGAGTTCGAGAAATTTCACGGGTGACCGCTGCCGCCCTAGGCTGTGCGCTGCTGATCGCTGCCAATTCGGCACACGCGGCCAGTTTCGACTGCGCCAAGGCCAAAGCCGCAGACGAAAAAGCCGTCTGCGCCAACCGCACGCTGAACGATCTGGACGTCACCATGGGCGAGCTGTTCAGCCTCGACAAACGCTTGCTGCCGATGGGCGGGCGCGATGCGTTGATCGGTGAGCAGCAGGACTTCCTCAAAAGCCGTCAGGCCTGTGGCGCGAAGGTTGGGTGTTTGACTGGTTTGTATCAGAAGCGGGTTAACGCGCTGCGCAGCATCATCGAGACGCGGGTGATGACGCAGGGGCCGTTTTGACGGACTGGTTGACCCTCCGGGCGATGCATAGCAGCATCCCGGGCAAACCATTCGCCAACAGGAAATTGCCACGATGTCTGGCTCTGATGATCTTGATGAGTTGCTAGAGCGTGTGAACGACGAGCGATCGTTCATCACATTTATTCAGGCACTGGGTGCCGATTTCGCCCGTGAGCGGACGATGAACGAACCGCTGTTACCCTATGGTCGGGGCGCGTTGGGTTGGGAAAATGGATCTGTGGATGCGTTTCTTGAGGCAGCAGGTGCCTGGGCAATCGACAGTTCCAGGCAGGTGGCAGCAGAGGAATCTTCGGCCAACGTATGGCAGCGCTGCGCGAGCATTTTGCTGGCCGGCAAGTTTTATGAATGAACCGGGCGAGCATCAAGAACAGAGCAGGAAAATGTGTGATGAGTAGGCCGTTGAGTGAAGCCGATCTTTATCTGGTCATGCTGGAAGCGATTGAAGAAGGTTTGACCATCGATCTGCAACCCTTTTGTGAGCGGCTGCAGGTCGACCGTCGCGATCTGCTTAATCAAGTCTCGATCGCCGTAGCCAGAGATTTCCTGTCAAACACGCGTGATTTTGAGTTTGGCGATGAAGTGATGAATGCACTTATCAACCCCATCGTTGATGTGTCGATGCACGCAGAAATGCCCCAGCCAGCCTTTGACATCTACCAGGCATTTGATGCCGGCGAGTATCTGCACACAGGCGATGCGCAGGATGTTTGCCCTTGGGAAAAACATACGCGGCCGGGGCTGGAGCATATTTTGCGTAATCATTTGCCTACGTTGGAGTAGTAACCCGGCGGGTTGCCGAGTATGCAAACCGTCAGAGCAGACTCCACGACACCCCGACATAAACCCCCAGCCCTTCACCCGGCGTAGACCGCGCCGCATCCAGGCCCTTGTCGTCATACCCCGGCGTGACCGTCGCGGCGTAGTGTTTGTTGGTCAGGTTGCGCAGGTCGAGCCAGGTTTGCCAGTCGTTTTTCGGCGCGTTGTAGCCGACGGTGGCGCCGAACAGTGCGTAGGGATCGGCGTAGTAGCTGTTGGCGTAATCCACCGCGACCTTGGACACCAGTTGCGTGTTGAACGCCGCGAAGAAGCCCTGCGGCCAGTCGTGGCGCAGTTCGCCCTGGTAGAAGTGCATCGGCAGGCCGGGCAGGCGGTTGTCGCCGAAACGCTGGTCGTCGCGGTAGTGGAAGTCGCTGAAGGTGTAGGCCTGACGCAGGCTCAATTTACGTCCGTCTTCGGCTGACCACAGCGTGCTCTGCAGACTGGCTTCCACGCCTTGGTGCACGGTGGGGCTGGCGTTGAGTTCGTACGGGGTGACGGCGTTGGCGTCCGGCAGTACCGACAGCAATTCGTGGTGCACCTGGGCGTAGTACCACGCCAGGCTCCATTGGCCGAGCGCGCTGTCGCCGCGACCGCCGAGTTCGAGGGTGGTCGCGGTCTGGTTCTGCAGTTTGATCGGGTCGCTCTGGGTGCCGGTCGCCGCACCGTTGCCGGCCGGGAAGCGGATGTTCGAGCTGTAGATCAGCGACCATGGGTGCGGTGCTTCGACCGAACGGCTGAGGTTGCCGAACAGTTGCAGGTCCGGCGTGACCTGATAGCGCAGGCCCAGACGTGGCGCGTAATCCCAGTCGTTCAGGCTGGTCTTGCCGCCGCTTTGCGGGTAGGTGACGGCGCTTTCGCGGCGGGTGTAGATGGCGGCGAGGCCGGTGGTCAGCCACAGGTCGTCGGCAATTTCCAGATCGTTGCCCACATGCAGGACGGTGTCCGAACCCTGATAGGTGAAGTTGCGCATGCGGGTGCCCGGTGCATACGCGGCGGTGTTGCCGGACGGGATGCGCACGAATTCACTCGCGCCGTCGTTGGGCAGGTGTTTGGTGGTGCGCAGGCCGAGGGTGCTGCGGCTTTCCATGCCGAACAGGGTGTCGCGGCGCTTGTAGTCGAAGGTGCCGCTGACGTCGGTGTAGGCCACTTTCAGACGGTTCGGACCTTCGCGCAGGTCCATCGGGTAGTCGTGATAGACCAGCCCGGTCTGGATGCTCGAATCGTCGTCGATGTAGTAAGTGGTCTTGTTGCCGATGAAGGTGCTGCCCGGTTGTTTGCGGCTGTCATCGCGCGCCACATAGGCCGGGTTTGCCGCTCGCGGAGTGTGCTCGATCGAATGCTTGGTCACGCGGCCGGCGAGGTCGTTGTCTGTCTCGCGATAGCGGAAGTAGAAGCGGGTTTCCAGGTTCGGGTTGAAGCGATAACCGAAGTTGGCGATCACGCCTTTGCTCTCGCTGGCGGTGTGATCCTGGTAGCCGTCGGCGTTCGAGTCGGTCAGCGACACGTAGTAATCGAAGTCGCCCAGCACCTGCCCGGAACTCACCTGACGCTGCTGATAACCGTGGCTGCCGGTGGCATAGCGCACCTGCAATTTCGGCGCGTCGTAGCCGGTGTGGCTGACGTAATCGACAGCGCCGCCCAGCGCCAGGGCGCCGCGATCAAAGCCGTTGGCGCCGCGCAGCACCTCCACATGGTCGAGCCACAGCGGTTCGAGCAATTCGTAGGGTGTGCCGCCGGGGCCAGTCAGCGGCAGGCCGTCGAGCATCGTGTACAGCCCCGAAGCGTGGGCGCCCGGTGCGCGGTTGATCCCCGAACCACGGATCGAGATTTTCACCCCTTCATTACCCGCCGACTGCGCGTAGACCCCGGGCTGATACGCCAGCACATCCTGATTACTCGCCACTCGGCCCTGCGACGGCTGGCGCATGTCGACCACGTTGCTGCCGCCGGGCACCTGCGCCAGACGCGCTTGGGCCTCGGCGACGGAGGCATCGGCGCCGCTTTGTTCTTCAGCCGAAATCAGCACCTGTCCCAACTCCATGCTTTTGGGTTCCTCGGCCATGACCGGGCAGGCGAGGGCCAGGCCCAGCAGGGCAGAGGGCAGGGATTTGGGCGACGGCATCGAAGAAACTCCAGGCAGACAGGAACGGGCAATGAACAGTGCGACGCAAGAAGGAACGACGGAAACACATGGCGATTTTGCTTTTTTAACGGGGCGCTGCGTGGCAGGCGGGGGCAGGATGGCTCAGGAGGCGGCCGTCAGGGCCATACACGCGCGTGACTGGCCGCGTTCTATCGCGGCCAGTCGTCCGGCGTATATCTGGATCAAGCAATTTTCAGCGCTATAAGAATGTCCAGCGGTGTCTGGGCAAATGCCCGGGCCTGTTCGGTCATCTCGGCAAGGTTTTCTTCAGCCGTGAGCAGCGGCTGGTCGCCCTTGTGCAGCACTTCGCCCTGCTCACCGATGACGGCCCACGCCAACTGCGCCCAGTCTTGCGGGTCGGTCATGCCTTGCTTGATCGAAATCAGGAACAGCTGCTGCACGCGGCTGATCGGCACGCCGCCGCCGGTGACCGGGCTGGCCAGCACCTGAATGTTGTTGTTGAACAGGGCGCGCTTGCACAGTTGCAGGTTGAGGGTGTCGCAACGTTCCTGCACCTGCCTTTCGGCGGATTCACTCTGGCACGGCGCGGCGACGCCCATACCGATCAGCACGGTAACAGCCTGCACCAGGTCGTCATAAGACACGGCGCCGACGGCCATCGACAACTGCTGCAAGGTTTTCGCTTCGTAGGCATTGGCGGCGAGCGCTGCGAGCACCGGGCGGTAAATGTCCGCCTGTAAGGACGCCTCGCCCGCAGGGCCTGAGACCGTGCCGGGAATGCTGTCGATGGCTTGCAACAGGACAAAACGGCTTCTCAGCAGGCCATCGCGTTGCTCGGCGGCAGACAGCCGATTGGCGCCGCGTACGTACAGATCCCGGCGGAAATTCTGATTGATGAAGTAGTCGCGCGCCTGTTCGCGCATGATCGGGTGCTCGATACCTTCCAGAAAGTCCATGCCTTCTGCGCTCAGGTTCAGCGCGGCCACGGTGTCCAGCGGTACGGCCGTGGTGGCGTAGTCGAGTTTGGCCACGGTCATGGCGTCAACCACGTCGATGAAATACATGCAGTCCCAGTTGCGATTGAAATACTCATGGGCCACGTACTGACGGTTCTGACCCTTGATGCTCTGCAACTGGGCACCCAGGGCCGGCGCCGCTCTGGCGTACTTCGGATTGGCCGCCAACAGCGCTTCGGAAAACTCCATCGCGGCATCGATGCGTTTGGCCGGGCTGGTCGAGGCCTGGCTGGCAAAGCGGTTGTGCAGGCTGAACAGATTGCGCAGTGGCGCCGAAGGCGACCAGCCCGGGAAACAGTTGTAGCTGACGTACAACATGCCGCCGGGCTTGAGGTGGCGACGGGCGAACTCGACGATCAGTTGCTGATTGTCGCGGCTGACCCAGGACCAGATGCCATGCAGGCTGATGCTGTCGAAGGCCGGTAGATCATCGCGGGCCAGCAGTTGCTCGAAGCTGTCGTCATATAGACGGGCCTGGCTGTTCCAGTCGTTCGCCAGCGCCATGGCATGTGCGGCCTGGGACGGCGTGAAGTCGGTGCCGACGTAGTTGCCCGGGTTGGCGGCGGCGTGGATGTTGATCGACACACCCTGACCAAAGCCCAGTTCGCAGTGGTAGCCGCCGCTGCCTTCCAGGGTGGCAAAACCGCGCAACAACAAACAAAAACGCTGGAACACCGGGTTGATTTCCCGGCTGTACGAATAGGTGTAACCCTCGTCGGTAAAATACCCTTCGTTCCAGGCATTGCTCATGGGTGCATCCTTCAATTCGCGAGTGAGAGCCGCTCTTATAAGGGGTTGGCAACGTGCACCACAAGCGGAAAAACATGTAAGTGAATCTTACGATTGCCGAGGCGTTTAGACGTCTGTCTGCCATCGCTGCTGTGGGCCGCAAATCGGTTATGCAGTCTTTCGGGCCTGCGCCCGGGTTAATTCGAGCACCATGCCCTGTAGGAGCTGCCGCAGGCTGCGATCTTTTGATGTTGATCTTTAAAGTCAAAAGATCGCAGCCTGCGGCAGCTCCTACAGGGGCGCGTGTGGAGTCAGCGGCCGTGTGCCGCGTCCGCCAGTTGCCCGGTATCGACCCGCACGAACACCGAATCGCCCACCGCCGTCAGCACTTCCCCGGCGTACACCTCGCAGATCACCCGCGTCTTGCGCCCGACCTCGCCTTCGACCCTGGCGCGCAAGGTCAGGATGACGCCCATCGGTGTGGGTTTGATGAACTTGAGGCCGAGGTTGCCGGTGACGCAGTCGATGCGCGGCAGGCTGCCCGGTTCACGTTGTTCGTCACGGTAGTGATAAGCCATCGCGGTCCAGTTGGAATGGCAGTCGACCAGCATCGCCAGCAGTCCGCCATAGACTAGATCCGGCCAGCCGCAATATTTGTCGTCCGGCAGGTGTTCGGCCATGACGTGCACGCCGTCCTCGTGCCAGTAGCTTTTGACGTGCAAGCCATGGGGGTTGCGGCCGCCGCAGCCGTAGCAGACGCCTTCGGGGGCGGCGAGGTCTTGTAGAGGAGTCTGGGAACGGGTCATGGGTCTGGTCATCCTGAAGTGGTGAGCCCGGTCAGGCGCAAGCGGTTGCGGCCGCCGCGCTTGGATTCATACAGCGCGGCGTCGCCTTGCTCGATCAGCGCCGCGAGGCTGGCCGGTGGCTGGTTGAACAGCGTGGCGCCGATGCTCAGTGTCACCGGCTCTGGTGTCGGGAAGGCTTGCGCGGCGCTGCGCTGAAATTGATCGCGCAGGGCATCGCCCAGTCTGACGATGTGATCACTGGGCGCGTTGCTCAGCAAAATCACGAACTCGTCGCCGCCCAAACGGGCGGCCAGTGCCTCATCGGTGGTCTCAGCGCGGATCATTTCGCTCAAGGCCACCAGTAAACGGTCGCCGGCGCTGTGGCCGTACTGATCGTTGACCGACTTGAAGTTGTCGATATCGATCAATAGCAGGGCGCCGGGATGCGCCGCAGACACGCCCCGCAGCAGGCCCGGCGCGCGCATGTCGAGGGCGCGACGGTTGTAGAGGGCGGTCAGCGGGTCACGGGCGGCCAGTCGGGCGATCTGCTCCTCGCGCCGGTAGCGTTCGGTGCCGGTCATCGACAGCGCGATCAACATGATCGCCATCGCACCCTCGACCAGCGAGATCTGGATGATTACGCCACGGAATGCGGCCAGATCGATCAGCGTGCCGGGGATCACCACGGTCAGGGCCTTGGCCACATAGAAGATGCCGTGACCGAGCAGCACATAGCGCAATTGCACCGCACCGACGCTCAGCGATTTGCCATGCGGGCGCAGCAGCAGGCTGGCCTTGAGCGTCGAGGCGGCGACCAGCAACGAGTTGGCGGCGAGCATGACTTTCGACCACAGAGGCCCGTCCGGCAGCAACAGCATCACCAGCCAGCAGAGGAAGATCAGGTACCAGGCGCGTGACAGGCGGATCTGGGTGAAGCGCGCCACCCCCAGCAGAAACAGGAAGTGCGCGGTCACCAGCAAGCCGTTGGCGAACCAGATGCCGATCAGCAAAAAGCCGTTGCTGCGCAGCAGGGCCAGGGTGGAACCGATGGTGATGGTGGCGAAACCGGCGCTCCAGAACAGCAGCGAAGGCTCACGAATGCTGCGCCACTCGACCGCCAGATACAGCGCGGCAGCGGCTGCGAGAGCGATCGAGATGGTCAGCATCGTTGGTGGGTCGAGCGGCATTTCCGAGGGAGCCTGTCAGAAGGTCGGTAAGGCCGCCGATTGTAAGCGTTCGGGGCCGTTTTGGCAGGCACCGCATACGATCGTCACCGACCGGCGTCCACGCTCATTCGTGAGGCGTGAGCCAAGTGTCGACGACCCGTCGATCCAGTTCTTCCCAATAAGCCATGCCCAGCACCCGCGTAGTGTTCAACCCACGCAGATAGCCGCGCAACTGATTGGCGGTATCGCGCTTGAGCCGCGCATCGGTGATGGCCTTGTCCAGCAACACCTTTTCGTACTGCACCAGGTATTCCGCCACCCGCTCGCGAAAGTCGGGCAAAACCGCGTCGCGGATCAGGTCAAAGGTTCTCAAATCGGCTTCCTCACTGTTGTTTTAGTCATTGGGGATGAGTGTGTACCTGTCTTTATCGTGCGCAACTATCGCTAGAAGTAATAGTGACCATCACGAAACGCAAGTTCAGCTTTGCAGGCAACAGGCGGAAAATTGCCTTCATTGAAAACGCAGCTCAAGGAAATTGCGCGATGAAGACCCTGACCCGACTGGTGCTGACCGCTCTGCTGATGAGCGGCATGGTAGCCACGGCACCGTCTTACGCCGACGGTGCCTGTGCGTGTCGTCTTCAGCCCATCGCCGGCAGCAGCGCGACTTTGCAGCATTCACAGACCGTGGGGGTGTTGTACAGCGAAAACACCCGGGAAAACCTGCAATACCTGACGCGTTACCACGACATGGCGCTGCACGGTGCCAAGGATGCCCTGGATTCGCGAATCCGCGCCGCCTTCGTCAGCAGCTCCGACCCGGAACTGGCGATCGACTGGTTGCTCAGCTCGCTGCAACGCCAGTTCATGTCGGTGACCGTTTACGACAACCTCGATGCGCTGATTCTGGCGCATCCGGACATCGTGGTGAAACTGGACACCTTCAACCGCCTGCTGACCCAGCAGAACAGTCTGTATGAAGCGCACTTCATCGCGCGTTTCTACGATGCCGACCTGCAGTACATCGGCAAGGCTGAAGGCTCGGTGGAGAAACAGATCCCGGCGGTCTGGGTACACGACAAAGCGGCGCATGAGATTGCCGCGCAGATCGAGCAACAACGTGACCTGCAACTCAATGCCTTGAAGCAGTTTGATGTATCGCTCAAGGCGCTGGTGGCGTCCAGCTGAACATTCAAAACCAAAAGGGCAGCGGCGGTGCCGTGACGCTGAACCGCTGCCGGTTGAACCGAACCTTTATTTTCAGGATGACCCCGATGCATGCTTTGTTTGCCCCGACCCTGGCCGTTGCCTCCTTGCTGCTCGCCGGTTGCGCCTCCGCACCGAACGACCCGACGCTGACCTTGCAGACCAGCAAGACTCCGGCGCAATACGCCGATTGCGTGGTGCCGAAGCTGCAGGGCAGTGCGCTGAACCCGACCGTCTCGCAGACCCAGCGCAGCTATCGGATCGTGGTGCCAAGCAAGGTGTCGGCCGACAACGTGCTGGAAGCCTACAAGGCCGGCAACGGCGGCAAGGTGTTCATCTACGAGCGTCACTTGCTGGCCTCGAATTTCCTGCCTTCCAGTTTTGAACGCGCCGCCCAGGACTGCATCTGACCCGGCTGCGCGAACCGTTCTGACCGAGCTCCTTTGGTTGGCCGCAACCAGCCAATACTTTGCCCCGCACCTCATTCGGTTGCGGGGCTTTTTTTGTCTGACGTTTGCTGCGGTGTTGATGTCGGCTCGCTGACGTTTGCCCGGCGTGGTCGGCTGCTTGCGTCCGCGAAGGGGAACATGGTTGTATAGTACAACTAAAATTCAGCGGTGATGTGTCATGAGTATCCCTACAGCCTTGATCGAAGAAATCCGTACAGCGTCGCGCACTATGGTGCGTGAATTCGGTTTCCTGCGCGCCACCCTGGCGGCGACCGACTATTCCGCCTCCGGCGTGCACGCCTTGCTGGAAATCGAAGCCGGGGACGGCGTCAGCGCTGCGCAACTGGCGCAAAGCCTTGGCCTGGAAAAATCCAGTGTCAGCCGCATGGTCGGCAAACTGATCAAGACCGGGGAGATCGAGGAGCGTGCCGCCGAGGACGCCCGGGTCAAGCATCTGCACCTGACGGCGAAGGGCCGGCAGACCGTCGCCGATATTCATGCCTACGGCCAGGCCCAGGTCAGCAACGCATTGAACACGCTCAATCCGTCGCAGCAACAGAGCGTGGCGCAGGGCCTTTCAACCTACGCGCATGCGCTCAAGACCATCCGTCTGGGCGCCGACCAGCCACTCACGCCGAACCTGCAGATCAGCGCCGGCTATCGCCCCGGGCTGATCGGCCGCGTGGCGCAAATGCATGCGGATTATTATTCGCGGCATTCCGGTTTCGGCGCGATCTTTGAAAGCCGTGTCGCCCGTGAAACGGCGGAGTTTGTCGGACGCCTCGATCAGCCCTGCAACCAGATCTGGGTAGCCACGCTTGATGAGCGCATCGTCGGCTCGATCGCGATCGACGGCCAGGATCTGGGCAACAATCAGGCGCATTTGCGCTGGTTCATCCTCGACGACGGCTGCCGCGGCAGTGGCGTCGGCCGGCAACTGCTGAGCGCGGCGGTGGAGTTTTGCGATCAGCAGGGTTTTGATGCGATCCAGCTCTGGACCCTCAAAGGCCTCGACGCCGCGCGCCGACTGTACGAAGCGGCCGGGTTCGAATTGACCATGGAAGATCAGGGCAGTCAGTGGGGCAGCGTGGTGACGGAACAGCAGTTCACCCGTGCCGCCGCCTCACGTTGAAGGTTGAGCGCTTAACATGTCCGCCAGCCAGTCAGGCTTCCTGCGCCTTGGCTCTGGCGATTGAAAACGCCTTCGGCAGGCTGGCGCCATTCTTCGCGGCCAGGATCTCGGCCATCACGCTGACGGCGATCTCCGCCGGTGTCTTGCTGCCAATGTAGATGCCGATCGGCCCGTGCAGGCGTTCGAGTGACGCCTGGGTCTCACCAAAATGCTCGATCAAACGTTCGCGGCGCAGTTGGCTGTTGCGCCGCGAACCGATGGCGCCGATGTAAAACGCCGGGCTGTGAAGGGCTTCGAGCAGTGCCAGATCGTCGAGTCGCGGATCATGACTCAAGGCGACGATGCAGGTGCGCAGATCGACCGCGAAGTCGCGCACCACGTCATCCGGCATGCCGATGATCCGCTCCACACCGTTCACCGCCCAGGTTTCGATGTATTCGGCACGTGGGTCGCACACCGCGACCTTGAAGCCGTTGAACAGGGCCATGGTCGCCAGATACTCGGCCAGCGCGCCGGCACCGATCATCAGCAGCCGATACCCCGGCCCGAGGGTATTGAGCATCTGTTGGCCGTCGAAACTGAATTGCTCAGGAGTTGCCGTGGCTTGCAGTGTGACGCGACCGCTATCCAGTGCCAGGCAGCGGCGCACCAGTTGCCCGGCATCCAGTTGCACCAGCAGTTCGTCCAGCACCTGCCATGAGGGATTGAACTCAAGAATCAGCTCAAGCGTGCCGCCACAGGGCAAACCGAAACGATGCGCCTCGTCGGCGCTGACGCCGTAGCGCACCACCTCGGGCGCACTGTCCTTGAGGCCGCTGCCGCCATGCGCGGTGGTATAGCGATGGATCAGGTCGTCCTCGATGCAGCCGCCGGACACGCTGCCAACCACACGCCCGTCGTTACGCAAGGCCATCATCGAGCCTGTCGGGCGCGGCGAAGAGCCCCATGTGCGCGCCACCGTGGCGAGCAACACTCGCTCGCCGGCGGCGAGCCAGTCCCGCGCGGTGCGCAGGACCAGCAAGTCGATGCTTTCCATCAAAGTTCCTCTAACGCATTTGCAGGATGATCGGGCTGCTGCTGGCCGGATCCGTACGTTCACGCAGCTTGTTGACGGCCTGCGCTTCAACGGCACTGCCCTGATTGCCCCAGGTGCTGCGCATGAAGGTCAGCACTTCGGCGATCTCTTGATCCGACAACTGCTCGCGGAAGGCTGGCATGCGATAGGCGTCCGGTACTCCGGCGGCCACCACCCGCTGCGAACCGTTGAGGGTGATGTTGATCGCCGAGGCGCTTTCCTTGGCCAGTGCCGAGGTGGCGCCGGCCAACGGCGGCATCCATTCCGACTGGCCCTTGCCGTCGAGGCCGTGGCACGAAGCACAGCGCGTGACGTAGGTATGAGCACCGGGCGCGTCCAGACGTTCCGTCGCCGAAACCGCTTGGTACTGCCAGGGCTGGCCGTCGCGCTGAGGATCCCCCGGCAATGACTTGAGATAACGGGCGATCGCGGTCAGATCGTCATCGCTCATGAACTGCGTCGAGTTGTTGAACGCCTCTGTCATCGAACCGTAAACCACTGCATGTTTGTTACGCCCGGTCTTGAGGAACTGCACGATCTCCGGCTCGCTCCAGCGGCCCAGACCGGTGTTGTGATCATCACGCAGACTTGGCGCGTACCAGCCATCGAGCAAGGCGCCAGCGAGATACGGCGTGGCGGATTCATCCAGAGCCTTCTCGTTGAACGCCAGACCGCGCGGCGTGTGGCAACTGCCGCAGTGCCCGGCGCCTTGAACGAGATAAGCGCCGCGATTCCACACGGCATCCTGCGACGGTTTGGCCACGTAAGGTTCGGTGTCGGCAAACACACCGTTCCACAACGCAATCGGCCAGCGCAGGTTCAACGGGAAAGGAATCGCACTCGGGATATTCGCTTGCTTGACCGGTGCCACGCCTTTCATGAAGAACGCGTACAGCGCTCGCACATCGTCGTCACTGAGCTTGGCGTAGGACGGGTAGGGCATCGCCGGGTACAGACGACGGCTTTCAGGTGCCACGCCGTGGCGCACCGCACGGTCAAAGTCCGCGAGGCTGTAGCGACCGATGCCGGTTTCCGGCTCCGGGGTGATGTTGGTCGCGTGGATCGCGCCAAGTGGCGTGGCCATTTCCAGGCCGCCAGCGAACGGCGCACCGCCCGGCACGCTGTGGCATGCCACGCAATCGCTGAGTCGGGCGACGTATTCGCCACGAGCCACCAGCGCCGGGTCGATATCGGCCACGGCGGTGTGGTTGTTTTCAAGGTGCGAGACAGGCTCGCGGGTGACATACCAGGCCAGCAGGCCTGCCGCGACCAGGCACGGCACTGCCAGCCAGCCTGCGGTTCTTGCGAATCGGCTGTTATTCATGGACGCTCCGGCGCTAATCAAGTGAAGGTGTGGCGGCTCATGGGCAGGCTGCGCACCCGTTGCCCGGTCAGCGTTGCCACCGCATTGGCGACGGCGGGCGCGACAGCGGGCAACGGTGGTTCGCCGATGCCGCCCATTTTTTCCCCGCTCTCGACAACACGCACGTGAACCCGAGCCATTCGCGCAGGCGGCAGGATCGGATACAAGTCGTAGTTGCGCGCGCGCGGTTTGCCATCAATCCACACGGCTTCCTCCACCAGCGTCTGCGAGAGGCCCAGCGCCACCGCGCCATTGACCTGCGCTTCGACAATCGCCGGGTTGACGATGCTGCCGGGGTCGATTGCCTGCCAGATGTCGTGCACCTTGACCTGACCGTTCTCGATGGAAACCTCGGCGATCACCGCCGTCTGGGTGCCGAACGGCGACGCCATCGCCACGCCTCGGGCACGTTTGCTGCCGTCCGCCGCGGTAAACGGCCCACGCTTCCAGCCACCCGACAGCTCGCCCACGGCTTGCAGCAACGTGGTCAGTCGCTGGTTGTCGCGCAGCAGATGCAGGCGCAATTCGAACGGGTCCTTGCCGCCCTTGTCGGCCAGTTCGTCAAGGAACGACTCATAGAAGAAGTCGTTGAGCGAATTGCCCACCGAACGCCAGTAACCCAGCATCGCCGGCCCTTTGGCATAGATCTGCGCGATGCGCTTGTTGGGGATCGCATAGGACTTGCCTGACAAGCCTTCAAGCGCCGTCGGGTCGAGCTTCTCACCCTGTTTGCCGGCCAGCGCCTCGGTCGGGCCTTCGGTGGCGCTGATCGCTTCAATTGCCAGCGGCCAGCCGTCATTGTCCAGCGCGGCACGGAAATTCACCGCTGCCACCGGACGCAGCACGTCACGCAGGAACTCTTCCTCGCGGCTCCAGATCAGTTTGACCGGGCGGCCAACCGCCTTGGACAACTCGATCGCCTGCGGGTAGGGGCTGGCGGCGTCGTAGAGGAAATGCCGACCGAAGAAGCCCCCCAGCAACGGCGAATGCAAGGTGATGCGCGACGGATCCAGCCCGGTGCGTTTGGCGATGTCCGCTCGGAACATGTCCGGCGCCTGATTCGGCAGCCAGACTTCCAGCGAACCGTCGGGATTGAACCGGGCCAGCGCCGACGGCGGCTCCAACTGGCCATGGTTCAGGTACTGGTTGTGGTAAGTGGCGTCAATCCGGGTCTTGGCGCTGGCCAGAACTGCAGCCACGTCGCCCTCATTTTCATCATCCCTGGCCGGGCCTTTGTCGTCAGCCAGTCGCTTGAGCCAGGCGTCACTGGAAAAGTCCGCAGGCATCGAGCGTACCTGGCTGTCGGCTGTGGGTTCCTGCCAGTCGACCTGAATCGCTTCCACTGCACGTTTGGCGTGCCACCAGCGTTCGGCGACCACGGCCACGGCACCCGGCAGACGATGCACGGAATGCACGCCTTTCATCGCCTTGACCTGCTCTTCGTTGCGCAGGTTGCCCACGGTCATGCCCAAACGCGGGGCATGTTGAACGGCAGCATGCAGCATGTCGTCGACCTTCAGGTCGATGCTGTACAGCGCTTTGCCCGTGGACTTGTCGTAGGCATCGACGCGCTTCACCGGTTTGCCGATCCAGCGGAACTGGCTCGGATCACGCAACTGCACCGAGGCCGGATCGGGAATCGGCAGATCCATAGCGTGCTCGGCCAGTTCACCGTAGGCCACCGAACGCCCGGATTTGGCGTGCACGACTTTGCCGGGTTCGGTGCTCAGTTCACCCACCGGCACCCCCAGCTTCTGCGCACCGGCCTGCAGCAGCATGGCGCGGGCAAGGGCGCCGAGGCGGCGCATCACCGGGTAACTCATGCGCACCGACATGCTGCCGCCGGTGATGCGCATGCCGTTTTCCATTACTACATAGGCTTCGCCGGGCGGTGCGGCTTCGACCAGGAACGTCGACGGGTCGGCATCCAGTTCTTCACCGACGATCTGCGCCATCGCGGTGAACGTACCTTGCCCGCCTTCCATGAACGGGCAGAGCAGGCGCACGCGGTTGTCCGGGCGAATTTCCAGAAACGCCGGCACCTGCGTGCCGCGCTCGGCAGTCGCGGCCGCCACTGCCGCTTGCACGCGCGTCGTGCCCAGCGGCAGGCCGAAACCGAGCACCAGTGCGCCGACGGCGGTGCCGGTCAGAAAACGTCTGCGCGACACATTGATCGGTTCATGCAGAGCCAGTGCTGATGCTTCCTGAGCAGGATCGATACGCACGTTCATCAGGCATCTCCCTTGCCGGCCAGCTCATGCACGGCGGCATGAATGGCGTTGTACGTGCCGCAGCGGCACAGGTTGACCATCGCCGCCTCGATTTGCGCGTCACTCGGCTTGGGGTTTTGCTTGAGCAGCGCCGTGGCCGCCATCACCTGCCCGGACTGGCAGTAGCCGCACTGGGCGACCTGCAGATCAACCCAGGTCGAGACCACCCGTTTGCCCACTTCATCGGCCTCGATCGCTTCAATGGTGGTGACCTCGCGGCCGACCACACCGGCCACTGGCGTGACGCACGAGCGCACCACGTTGCCGTCCACCAGCACGGAGCAGGCGCCGCACTGCGCCAGTCCACAGCCGTACTTGGTGCCGGTCATGCCCAGATCATCGCGGATCACCCACAGCAGGGGCGTATCGGCGTCGGCATCGACCTGATAGGTTTTCTGGTTGATTCGTAGTTCCATGGTTCACCCGCTCGATCATCGGTTGACGTGCATTT
Source organism: Pseudomonas sp. GW823-FHT01D03 (assembly GCF_058798255.1). NCBI lineage: Bacteria > Pseudomonadati > Pseudomonadota > Gammaproteobacteria > Pseudomonadales > Pseudomonadaceae > Pseudomonas > Pseudomonas sp. GW823-FHT01D03. The sequence continues at coordinate 3,628,332 of NZ_JBXAKK010000001.1, read as the reverse complement.
TTATAAGCGGTGAAACGCTGCGTGGCGCCTCACCGGTAAAGCGTGTTCTTTGCTCAACTGGCCGCGTTGCCCAGCGTTGCTACGGGGTGAAGGGTTCGCCACGTAGCAACGCGATGTCACGACTGGGTGCGGTGCCGTACAGGCGCGCGTATTCGCGGCTGAACTGCGAGGGACTTTCATAACCGACCGCAAACGCCGCTCGCGAAACGTCCAGACGCTCCATCAACATCAGCCGACGGGCCTCGTTCAGTCGCAGCCATTTCTGGTACTGCAGCGGGCTCATGCCGGTGAGTTGGCGGAAGTGGTGGTGAAAGGTCGGCGCGCTCATCTGCACCCGCGCCGCCAGTTCATCGATGCGCAGCGCCTCGGTGTAGTTGACCTTGAGCCAGTCGATGGCTTTGGCGATGCGATAACCCTGGCCATCGACGGCCGTGATCTGCCGCAGCCGCGCGCCTTGATCGGTATGGAGCAGCCGATAGTGGATTTCCCGCAGGATCAGCGGCGCCAACACCGGGATCGCCTCAGGCTCGTCGAGCAATGCCAGCAGGCGTTCGAGCGCGCCTTCCAGAGCGGAAGACATGTTGCCAATACCAGCGCCGGTATTCGTCGACGGCTGCCGTTTCGCAGGCAAGCCACCTTTGCTGAGGATCTCGGCAAGCATGCCAACGTCCAGCTTCAGCACCAGCCCGACACAGGGCTGTTCGGGGCTGGCTGCAAGCACTTCGGAATTGGCGGGTAGATCCAGCGAGGTGACCAGAAACCGCGAAGGGTCGTAGCGGTAACCCTCACCGCCGACCCACAAGCGCTTTTCCCCACGGCCCACCAGAATCAGGCTCGGCTCGATCATGCACACGGTCGGTGGCGCCGGCTGATCGCGACGAAACAGCGACAGGCCGGCTATCGACGTGGCGAAGTCGCCCGCTACGCTCACGCGCGAGTCAATGTTCAACGCCAAAGGTGATTCGTGGCGCAGCGGGGTAGGGATCATGTCGGGCAACTCCTGTTGAACGAACTCTAATCCGCTGCACAGGCGTTTCCTATACACCACCCTGCAACCTCAGAGGATCAGGCAAGCATTCAAGAGGAATGCACTAGGGCAGAGGCAAATCGACCGGGAGAATGTGTCAAACCATTACGGGATTGACGCGATTCGACGATGCGATCCTGGCACTGTGAAAAACAGTGCGTCCGGGCAATCGCCCGGACGCCTCTCGCAATACAGGTAGTTTCAATGACTTCTCTCTCTACAGAACAACGCGGCTGGAGCGCGGTGCTGGCCATGTCGCTGGCCGCCTTCGCCCTGGTCGCTTCAGAATTCATGCCGGTCAGCCTGCTGACGCCGATTGCCGCCGAACTGCACATCACCGAGGGCCAGGCCGGGCAGGGGATTTCCGTGTCCGGAGCATTCGCCCTGGTGACCAGCCTGGTGATTGCAGCGGTCGCCGCTCGTGTCGAGCGCAAGAAGCTGTTGCTGGGTCTGACCTTGCTGATGATCGTTTCGGGTACGGTGGTCGCGTTCGCGCCGGGCTATCCGTCGTTCATGTTCGGGCGGGCCCTGATCGGCATCGCCATTGGCGGTTTCTGGTCGTTGTCGGCGGCAACCGCGATGCGTCTGGTGCAGCCTGACCAAGTGTCCCGGGCACTGGCGATCGTCAACGGCGGCAACGCGCTGGCGACGGTAATCGCCGCTCCGGCGGGGAGTTTCCTCGGCGCGTTGATAGGCTGGCGCGGCGCGTTCTTCTGTGTGGTTCCGGTCGCCGTGCTGGCGGCCGTGTGGCTGCTGATCAGCCTGCCGTCCTTCAAACTTGAGCGTCAGGCCGGTAGCGGCAACGCCTTACGGCTGATGAAGCAATGGCCGGTCGCCTTGGGGATGGTCGCTGTCAGCGTCTTCTTCATGGGGCAGTTCATGCTGTTCACCTACCTGCGGCCCTTTCTGGAGGGGGTCACCGGGGTCAGCGTTGCAACCCTGTCCTTGATGCTGCTGGGGCTGGGGCTTGCCGGTTTTATCGGGACCTTTGTGATCGAAAGATTCCTCGGCACCGGCCTGTACCGCACGCTGACAGTTATCCCGCTGATAATGGCGGTCATTGCACTGGCGCTGGTGAACTTCGGCGCATCGCCGCTGTTGACTGCGGTGCTGCTCGGACTCTGGGGACTGGTCGCCACGGCGGCTCCCGTTGGCTGGTGGACATGGCTGGCGCAGACGCTTCCGGAGGATGCCGAAGCCGGCGGAGGCTTGCTCGTGGCCATCGTGCAACTGGCAATCGCCGCAGGGGCCATCGTCGGTGGCCTGGCGTTTGATCTGAGCGGTTATAAAGCCACCTTCGAACTCAGCGCGGCGGTGTTGGTGATTGCGTCGGTGCTCGCCTGGTGCGCCGGTCGAAGTGCAACTGAAGTTCATCTGGTCGAGTCGAACGCGGCCGGTTGACGGGGTCAGCCGGCCGCCGGGGGAACGTTGTCATTTGAGCGTAACGACGACCTTGCCCTTGGCGCGCCCCTGCTCGACGTACTTCAACGCCTCTGCCGTCGAGGCAAACGAGAAGCTGCGGTCAGTCACCGGTCTGATGATTGCCTCCTCGACCAGCGTGGCGATTTTTTGCAGTTGTGCACCATTGGCCCGCATGAAGACGAACGTATAGCTGACCGCCTGCTTGCGCGCCTTGCGCCGGATACCGAAGCTCAACAGGCGCATGACCTGTTGCAGTGGCCAGGACAAGCCTTGTTCTTGTGCGAACTGTGCAGTGGGCGGTCCCGAGATGGAAATGAGCTGGCCGCCGGGCTTCAGGACCGTGAGTGATTTTTGCAATACGTCCGCGCCGAGGCTGTTCAACACCACGTCGTAGTCGTGCAGGACGCTTTCGAAGTCTTGCTGCTTGTAGTCGATGACCAGATCGGCCCCCAGTGCCTTGACCCATTCGACATTCGCGGTGCTGGTGGTCGTGGCGACGAAGGCGCCGAGGTGTCTGGCCAACTGGATGGCAATGCTGCCAACACCACCTGAGCCCGCGTGAATCAGTACTTTCTGACCCTTTTTCAGCTGTGCGGTTTCGACCAGTACTTGCCACGCCGTCAACGCGACCAAGGGCAGGGATGCGGCTTGCGCCATGCTGGTATTGACGGGTTTTCGGGCGACCGCGTTTTCGTCCACGGCGATCAATTCGGCAAACGTTCCGATCCGCGTTTCCGGCGGGCGAGCGTAGACCTCGTCTCCCGGTTTGAACTGCGTCACCTGTGAGCCAACCTCCACCACCACACCCGCCAGATCATTGCCCAGTATCAGCGGTAATGCATAGGGCAGAATCAGCTTGAACTCGCCACTGCTGATCTTCGAATCCAGCACATTGACGCTGCTGGCATGTACCTCGATCAAGACATCACGGACACCCACCACAGGGACAGGCGCTTCGCCAATGCGCCCGCTGTTCTTTCCATAGCGATCAATCAGAAATGCTTTCATCGTAGTGCTGCTCTTGGCGGTTGTAAGGAGGGTAGCTGGCGCGTTGCGGTGTTGCTGCGCCGTGTCGTCAGGCGTCGAGGAATGCCTGGGCCTTGGCGACAAAATCAACGCAGTGCTGGAAAATCCCGCCGTGGCCGGCATCCTCATAAATCACCAGTTGTGCGTTGGGAATACGCTTGGCCAGCACCATCGAGTTGACGCTGGGCACCATGATGTCGCTGTCGCCGTTAACGATCAGTGTGGGTATGCGCAAGCGCCCGAGGTCTTGCGGCGGCTGTTGGCCCCACGCGGTGATCGCTTTCAACTGGCGCAGAAAAGCGCTCGGTGTCGGGCTTTTGTCGCGATTGTTTTTGCGTGCTTTCAGGCGTTGCAGATACTGCGACGCAGATCGACGGCCATTGGCTGACGAGGTGAAGAACAGGTAGACCTTGGGATCGCGCAAGGTCAGCAAGCCTTTGAGGATCAATGGCCAGGTGACCGCACCGACTCTGTCGATGCCGACGCCACCAGCCGGACCGGTACCGGTCAGAATCAAGCGACGCACCCGATCAGGCGCCTTCAGGGCGATGTCCTGAGCAACGAAGCCGCCGAGCGAGAATCCCAGTACATCAACGGTTTCCAAGCCCAGCGCGCGAATCAGTTGAATGGCATCGTCTGCCATTTCACCGACAGTCAGTGGCGCGGTTCCACCAGAGCCGCCAATACCGCGATAGTCAGTGGTAATGACGCGTCGGGTTCGTGCCAGGCCATCAATGATCGCGGGATCGAAGTTGTCCAGCACGGCGCCCCAATGGTTGAACAGCACCAGCGGCACGCCGATCGCGGGGCCGATGTCGCGGTAAGCGAAACGAACGCCGTTGACCATGATCGACTGGTTCGCCGCGTTGCTGAATGGCGTCGACGCGCCAGTGTGGTTATTTGCCAGGGTTTGATTCATTTCTGCTCCGGATCGCGGGCCGGATTCGATGCAGTGACTTGCGCCTGCATCGAATCCGCCGCGCGTGCTCGCTACCAGACAATCACTGTGGGTTCAGGTAGCGCTGGGCAACCGCAGACTGACGGATTTGCCCGATCAGGCCCTGACGTGCGCCTTGCAGATCATCCCAGCGTTGCGCTTCGTGCAGCGGCGGGATGGTCACCGGTTCGCGACGATCGAAACCGACCAGTGCGGCGTCCACCAGATCGCCGACTTCCATGATGTCGCTCAAGGTGTTGATGTCGATGCCGGAGCGATCCCAGATTTCCGTGCGGGTGGCGGCGGGGAGTACGGCTTGCACGTAGACGCCCTGAGGTGACAGCTCCAGGCTCAGTCCCTGGGACAGGAACAGGACGAAGGCCTTGGTCGCACCGTAGACGGTCATGCCGAACTCCGGCGCCAGGCCCACCACCGAACCGACGTTGATGATCGCGCCGTCACCGGCCTTGACCAGACGTGGAGCGATGGCGCTGGCCAGGCGCACCAGCGCGGTAGTGTTGAGGGCAACGAGTTGCGCAACGCTGTCGGTGCTTTGGTCGATGAAGTTACCGGAGAGGGCAGCGCCGGCGTTGTTGACGAGGATGCCGATACGGGCGTCGTCGCGCAGGCGGTTTTCAACGGTGCTCAGATCAGCGAGTTGGGTCAGGTCCGCCGGGATCACATCGACGGAGACGTCGTGTTCGCTGCGCAAGCGGGCTGCAAGTGCGTCCAGGCGTGCCTGGTCGCGGGCGACCAGAACCAGATCATGGCCGCGTTGCGCGAAGCGCTCGGCGTAGACCGCACCAATGCCGGTGGAGGCGCCAGTGATCAGAACAGTAGGGCGGGTGCTCATGGGGGATCTCTCTTTCAGGGTGTGAGAAACGGAACGCGCTCAGTTGGCGCTGACGCTTGATTCAGCCAGCGTCGGGTAGTCGATGTAGCCTGCCGCACCGCCGCCATAGAGGGTGGCGGGATCGAACGCGGACAAGGGCGCGCCCTGCTTGAGGCGCTCCACCAGATCCGGATTGCCAATGAACGGGCGACCGAAGGCGATCAGGTCGGCGTGGTCTTCGGCGAGCTGCGAAGTCGCCAGCTCCAGGTCATAGCCGTTGTTGGCGATGTAGGTGTTTTTGAAGCGCTGGCGCAGTGCGCCGAAATCGAAGGGCGCCACGTCGCGCGGGCCACCGGTCGCGCCTTCGACCACGTGCAGATAAACCACGCCGAGGGCATCGAGTTGCTCGGCGACGTAATCGAATTGCGCCTGCGGATCGCTGCTCGATACGCCGTTGGCCGGCGACACCGGAGACAGGCGCACACCGGTGCGATTGGCGCCGATTTCATCAACCACGGCCGCCGTCACTTCAAGCAACAGACGCGCCCGGTTTTCAATCGAGCCGCCATACGCATCGGTTCGCAGATTGGCGCTGTCCCTGAGGAATTGATCGAGCAAATAGCCGTTCGCACCGTGAATTTCCACGCCATCAAACCCGGCGGTAATCGCGTTTGCCGCAGCTTGGCGAAAACCGTTGATGATGCCCGGCAGTTCACTGGTCTCCAGCGCGCGCGGCGCCGAGACATCTTCAAAGCGATTGTTGACGAAGACTTTGGTGGCGGCGCGCAGCGCAGAAGGGGCCACGGGGGCGGCGCCGTTTTCTTGCAGATCAACGTGCGACACGCGGCCGACATGCCACAGTTGCAGAAAGATTTTTCCGCCCTTGGCATGGACTGCATCGGTCACCTGGCGCCAGCCGTCAATCTGCGCCGGCGTGTAGATTCCCGGGGTGTCCTGATAGCCCTGACCTTGTCGGGAAATCTGCGTGGCTTCACTGATCAGCAAGCCAGCGCTGGCCCGTTGGCTGTAATAGGTGGCTGCGAACTCGCTGGGTACAAAACCTGCGCCTGCACGGTTGCGAGTCAGCGGTGCGAGGACGACGCGGTTCGACAACGTCAGGTCGCCAAGTGTGTAAGGGGTGAACAGAATCTGGTTGCTCATCTGGTATTTCTTCCGTGCCCGTTGGAGAAGTCGCTGTGCCTGCAATTAGGATGATGATCGAAATCTAAACTGTCAACGGTTTTGATTATGACCGGCATCTATGTATGATTGGCGCAAGCATTCCCAATGAACACGAGGTACTGCACGTGCGAGTGACCAAGGCCCAGGCGCAGGCCAATCGAGAACACATCGTCGAGACCGCTTCCGAGCTGTTCCGTGAGCGGGGCTTTGACGGCGTCGGTGTGGCGGATCTCATGGCGGCTGCCGGTTTCACCCACGGTGGTTTTTACAAGCATTTCGGCTCCAAGGCCGACCTGATGACTGAAGCCGCGTCCTGCAGTCTTGCCAAGTCGCTGGCAGGTGCCGAAGCGCTCGACGTGCCTGGCTTCATCGATGTCTATGTGACGAGAGAGCATCGCGACGGACGTGGCAGCGGTTGCACCATGGCCGCGCTGTGTGGCGACGCGGCGCGTCAATCGGATGAGGTGAAAACGACGTTTGCCGAAGGGATCGAGCGCACCTTGCAGACCCTGGGAGACAAATACCCGACCAGGCCGGACGCCGTGGCGGGCGAGGGGAGAAAGAAAATGATCGACCTGCTGTCGCGGGCTGTCGGCGCGATTGTGCTGTCGCGTGCCTGTCCGGATGATTCCGCGCTGGCCGACGAGATCCTTGAGGTGTGCCGCGCGGAGATGCTGGCTTCGTTTCCGGCTGACGAAGAGGTGGTCTGAGGCGGCGGTCGCTCGTCGTTTCGTTCATCAGCCGGTTGTGCTGCGTACCAGCGCCTATGAGCAGATGGGCCGCAGTCTCAGCGGCAACGCAAAGGTCAGGAGTACCGTTTCAGACGCTCACGCCAGTTGCCACCGTGAGTACGCTGGCATTCCTCCTCGGAGTCGAAACGCACGTTGCGCTCTGAAGGGGACAGGTTGATATCGGCTTCCCTCAGCGCAGTGGCCGTCAGTTCGAAGAGGCGTGCCTTGGCGTCAGTCAGGGCGAGGTTTTTGTCGGCTTCGGTGTCGAACACCCAAATGACATTCAGGGTCGCCGCCAATGCGTTCAGGTCAGCGGTGTGAGTCAGCCAGGTGAAGCCCTGGATTTCAGCTTTTGCGGTTTCACATGCGTCGGTGAGCGTGGCAATCAAGCGCCGCTCGATCCGTGCCAGTTCACGTTTTCCAGGGGGCATTGCACATCCTTTGGCGACAGTGGTGGTGTGGAGACGGGTTTATCCGGTGGGTCTTGGCGAAGCAGGGCATTTGCGCGTCGCGCACTCGTGTTGCTGTGGGAGCGGGCTTGCTCGCGAAAGCGCCGGGTCAGTCAACACTGACGTCGCAGGCCTGGCGTATTCGCGAGCAAGCCCGCTCCCACAATGATTGGTGGTGATTGCGAAAGCCCCTGTCCAGCACAAATCCCACTGTAATTTCTGGGGCTCACAAATCCTCATGTCCAACCCGAACCCTCCGTGGGAGCGAGCTTGCTCGCGAAAGCGGTAGGTCTGTTATGTCAGTGTTGACTGACTTGGCGCCTTCGCGAGCAAGCTCGCTCCCACAGAGGTTGCTGTGAACCGGGATGCCCCTGCCCAACACAAATCTTTGTGGGAATGTGGCCTCAGTCCAGATCGCTGGCCTGATGCCGCTCCGCAACCTGGCTCGCCTCGTCACCCCAGGTGCGATTGACGCGTTGGCCACGAATCACCGCAGGGCGTTGGGCGATGTCTTCTGCCCAGCGCTGCACGTGGGTGTATTCGTGGGCCGCTAGAAATTCGGCGGCCGCATACACGTTGTTGCGCACCAGTTGGCCGTACCACGGCCACACTGCGATGTCGGCGATGGTGTAACTGTCGCCGGCCAGGTAGCGGCTTTCCTTGAGGCGTCGATCAAGCACGTCGAGCTGACGCTTGGCTTCCATGGTGAAGCGGTTGATCGGGTATTCGAGCTTCTCCGGCGCATACGCGTAGAAGTGCCCGAAGCCGCCGCCCAGATAAGGCGCGGCGCCCATCTGCCAGAACAGCCAGTTCAGGGTTTCCGTGCGGCCGGCGGGATCTTTCGGCAGGAAAGCGCCGAATTTCTCTGCCAGATACAGCAGGATCGAACCGGATTCGAACACCCGGATCGGCGGCTGTACGCTGCGGTCGAGCAGCGCCGGAATCTTCGAGTTCGGATTGATCTCGACAAAACCGCTGGAGAACTGATCGCCCTCGTTGATGCGGATCAGCCACGCGTCGTACTCGGCCTCGGTGTGGCCTAGTGCGAGCAATTCTTCCAGCAGGATGGTCACCTTGACGCCATTGGGTGTTGCCAGTGAATACAGCTGCAGCGGGTGTTTGCCCACGGGCAGGGTCTTTTCATGCGTCGGCCCGGCAATCGGGCGGTTGATGCTGGCGAACTGGCCGCCGGACGGGGCTTCGTGTTTCCAGACCGCGGGTGGAACGTATGGCGCTTTACTCATGAAATGGGCCTCATGGTGAACTTGCCGAGAATGATCTTACGGGTATCAGACATGACAGCATAAACGCTCTAGCTCAAGACTGCGCAACCCCCGGAATGATCAAACACGCCGCCAGACCCATCAGCGCGATCCCGATGGCCTTGTCGAGGAGCCGCTGTTTTTCCAGCAGGCGCCGGCGTAGCCGTTCAGTTGAGAAAAACAGCGCGACCAGGCTGAACCACAGCCAATGAATGACCGACATGAACAGGCCATAGGCGAAGTTCATCGTCAGCGAACTGCCTGGCTCCACCACCTGACTGTACGCCGCTACCACGAACAACATGGTTTTCGGATTCAGTGCATTGGTCAGAAAGCCCGAGCAGAACACCTTCCACGCGCGGGGTACCAAAGCACTCGCATCGGCAAATGTCAGCACAGATTTATTGGTAAAGGATTTGATGCCCAGATAGACCAGGTAGCCGGCGCCCAGCAGCTTCATCATCCAGAACAGCATCGGTGACTGAGTGATGATCAGCGCCACCCCGAACACCGTGTAGAACACATGAACCTGCACGCCACAGGCGATGCCCAGCGCAGCCAGCAAACCACTGCGCCGCCCGTATGCATAGCTGTTGCGAGTGACCATGGCAAAGTCCGGGCCGGGACTGATCACCGCCAGAAGGGTGATGGCGATCATCAAAAACAATTCATTCATCCATACGCTCCATCGCGTTATTTGCGCTACTTGAATTCACAGATACAGCGCCTGCAGGTATCGCCGCCAACAGCGTGGATGGAAGTAACAGGCCCTGAGTAGCGACATGATGGAGAAGTGTCTTTGGCAAAAAAAACGATTTATAGTCGCGAAAATCTGTGAGAAATCATCGCCTATATGAACGTGCCCCCGCTGGCTGCCTTTCGCTTCTTCAACACCGCCGCCCAGACCCAGAGTTTCGTCAAGGCCGCTGAGCTGCTGCACGTCACCCACGGCGCGGTCAGCCGCCAGGTGCGCTTGCTGGAGGAGGCGATCGGCGTCGAATTGTTCGAGCGGCGCAACCGCGCGATTTTTCTCAATCACGCGGGACGCATGCTGTTCAATGTCACCGCGCCGATGTTCGAGCAGTTGCAGAGCACGGTTTATCGCCTGCAACGTGAAGTCCACGACGATGTGCTGGTGGTGTCCTGCGAGCCGACCATCGCCATGAAGTGGTTGATCCCGCGTTTGCCCGACTTCCACAGCGCACATCCGCAGTTGCAGGTGCAATTGCTGACGGCCGGAGGGCCGATCGATTTCGCTCGTTCAGGCGTGGATCTGGCGATCCGCCGCGACGATTTCCATTGGGACGAGACCGTGCACGGCGTGACTATTTGCGAGGAGTGGATCGGCCCGGTTTGCGTGCCGTCCAGTCGTCCTGACGGCGACCATTTGCGCGGCGCCTGTCTGCTGCACAGCAAGACGCGCCCGCAGGCGTGGGATAACTGGATGCGACTGGCCGGGATGAACGCGCCGGGTGTCAGTCGGGTCGATTACGAGCATTTCTACCTGTGCATTCAGGCCGCGTTGGCCGGGCTGGGCGTCGGTATGGCGTCGTTTCTGATGGTGCAGGACGAACTCAATTCCGGACAATTGATCGCGCCGTTCGGCTTCGTTCGCGACGGTTCGAGTTATTGCCTGCTGTCACCGCGACCCTTCGAACAGAGTGCCAACGCCATGATTTTTCGCGAGTGGATTGCCCAGCAGATGAGTGCGTGCAGCCAATGGCTCGAGGGTGATCTGCAGCCCTGAAAGTGCAAGAGCTGCTGTGGATCAACCAGCTTGCACGGGCCAGCGCCTATTCAGGTGCTCCGTCAAATAATCCATGAAGGCTCTGACCTTCGGCGTTATCGCCGCACGTTCCTGCACGCACGCATAAATGTCCATCGGTTCGACATACCCGTGGGTTTCACCCTGAAGATCTTCGAACAGTTGCACCAGTTGACCGCTCTCAAGGTAGGGCGCAGCGACAAATTCGGCCAGGCGCGTTACACCTGCGCCGTTGACTGCCATTTGCGCCAAGGCATCGATGTCGTCGCTGATGGCGGTGGCGTTGATCGGGGCGTCGTAATGCTGGCCGTCACGGACGAAACCCCAACGCAGAAAACGTCCATCCAACGGGTAGCGGAACGCCAGGCAGGCGTGGTGTTGCAAGTCCTGCGGTGATTGCGGCACGCCGGCGCGCGCAAGGTAGGCGGGGGCGGCGCAGAAGATGAAGGGCAGGGAAACGATCCGGCGCGCAACGATGCCGTCTTCCAGTTGTGGTTTGATCCGCAGACTCAGATCAATGCCGTTCTGGATGTGATTGATTTTGCCGTTGGTGGTCGACAGCTCGACCAGCAGGCGCGGATGCAGTGCGGCGAAACTGGCGAGTAACGGCGCCAATACGTGGCGGCCGAATGCGCTGGTGGAGGCGATGCTCAAGCGGCCTTGCAGTTCGCCTTCGTCGCCGATGATCGCGCTTTGCGCCGACTCCAGATCCGCCGCGATACGTCTGACCTTCTCGTAATAAAGCGCGCCATTTTCGGTCAGGGCCATGCGGCGGGTGGTGCGCTGCAGCAGGCGCACGCCGAGGTGCGTTTCCAGGCGATTGAGGGTCTGGCTGACCGCTGCCGCACTGACGCCCAAAGCCTTGGCGGCGCCGACAATCGAGCCGGCCTCGACCACTTTGATAAAACTGGCAATCGCCGCCAACAGATTCATCCGTGTCCCGCCGCGTGGTTTGATTCGTAAGCTTTGCTTTATAAAGTACCTGTGGCGGGCCGTCTAGTTGAGGGCAGGGGGCTTTGCTAAGGTGCCGGCTCCCTGTCAATGGATGGAAAAGCCATATGAATCAAAGAACCACTACCGAAGCCTTGTATACACCGCGTCGAAAGTTGTCGTCACGGGCGACGCCCTACGTGTTTGCGTTGTACATGGCGACGATCATGGCGTTCCTGATGTCGCTGGTGATCACTGCGGCCAACTCCGGGATTGATAACGACTACCTGAGTAATGCGCTGCACGCCTACAAACTGGCGATGCCGGTGGCTTTCCTTTGCATCCTCGTGGTGCGACCGATCGTGATCAAACTGGTGGCGATGACGGTGCACCCGCATCGCTGATGAGCCCCCGATCTCTTGGTCTTCAAAACAACATCAAAAGATCGCAGCCTGCGGCAGCTCCTACAGGGGCGGTTCGGCGATGCCGTCAGGTAAAAACAATCGAAACTTCGCGGGCGACCCGACTGTCCAGACCCATGTACCGCCCGGCGGATATCTCGCCGGGTGAGCTTCATGCACCGGTGACAGGCGAGGAACGAGATGACGACAACAGTGGGAGATTTTCTGGTTGAGCGGCTCAGCCAATGGGGCGTCACGCGGATTTTTGGTTATCCGGGAGACGGCATCAACGGCGTGTTCGGCGCGCTCGCCCGAGCCAATGGCAAGATCGAGTTCGTTCAGGCCCGGCACGAAGAAATGGCCGCGTTCATGGCGTCGGCCCACGCCAAGTTCACGGGCGAGTTGGGCGTGTGCATTGCCACTTCGGGGCCGGGTGCTTCGCACCTGATCACTGGGTTATACGACGCCCGCATGGATCACCAACCGGTGCTGGCGATTGTCGGCCAGCAGGCGCGGACGGCGCTCGGCAGTCATTACCAGCAGGAGCTGGACCTGGTCTCGATGTTCAAGGATGTCGCCGGAGCGTTTGTGCAGCAGGCGTCGGCACCGTCGCAGGTTCGGCATTTGCTCGACCGCGCCGTGCGTACGGCGGTTGGCGAGCGGCGGGTGACGGCGATCATCCTGCCCAATGATTTGCAGGATCTTGAGTATGAACCTCCGGCGCGGGCACACGGCACCGCGCATTCCGGCGTCGGTTACACCAAGCCGAAAGTGCTGCCCTACGAGGCCGATCTGCAGCGCGCCGCTGATGTGCTGAACAGCGGTGAAAAAGTCGCGATTCTGGTGGGCGCCGGCGCACTGCAGGCAACGGATGAAGTGATTGCAGTTGCGGAAAAGCTCGGTGCTGGCGTCGCCAAGGCGTTACTCGGCAAGGCTGCGTTGCCGGACGATTTGCCGTGGGTCACCGGCAGCATCGGCCTGCTGGGCACCGAGCCGAGCTACAAGATGATGCACGAGTGCGACACCTTGCTGATGATCGGCTCGGGTTTCCCCTATGCCGAGTTCCTGCCTAAGGAAGGTCAGGCGCGTGGCGTGCAGATCGACCTGCAGCCCGACATGCTGAGCCTGCGGTATCCGATGGAGGTCAATCTGGTCGGCGACTCCGCCGAAACCCTCGCTGCACTGCTACCGTTGCTCGAACAGAAAACTTCGCACAAGTGGCGCAAGAAAATTGAAGGCTGGCGCGACAGCTGGGAGAAAACCCTGGAAAAACGCGCGATGTCCAAAGCCGATCCGATCAATCCACAGCGGGTGGTGTATGAACTGTCACCGCGCCTGCCGGATCAAGCGATCATCACCAGCGATTCGGGTTCCTGCGCCAACTGGTACGCCCGTGACCTGAAAATTCGCCGGGGCATGCAGTGTTCACTGTCCGGTGGCCTGGCCTCGATGGGCGCTGCCGTGCCGTATGCGATTGCCGCCAAGTTCGCCCATCCGGAGCGCGCGGTGATTGCGCTGGTGGGTGACGGCGCGATGCAGATGAACAACATGGCCGAACTGATCACCGTCGCCAAATACTGGCGCCAGTGGGACAGCCCGAAGTGGATCTGCGCGGTGTTCAACAACGAGGATCTGAATCAGGTCACCTGGGAGCAGCGGGTGATGGAGGGCGATCCGAAGTTCGAAGCCTCGCAAAGCATTCCTGATGTGCCGTATCACCTGTTCGCCATTTCCATCGGCCTGAAAGGGATTTTCGTCGACCGCGAAGAGGACGTCGCCGCCGCTTGGGAGCAGGCATTGGCCTCGGACGTGCCGGTGCTGATCGAGTTCAAGACCGACCCCAACGTGCCGCCATTGCCGCCGCACATCAAGCTCGAACAGGCAAAGAAATTTGCCACGACCTTGCTCAAGGGCGACCCCGACGAAGCGGGCGTGATCGTGCAAGCCGCCAAGCAGGTGCTGGCCAGCGTCCTGCCCGGCAAAAAATAACCCCTGAAGGAGCTTCGTCGTGCCCCCAATCTGTGAACGCCGCCGAAACTGTGGGAGCGGGCTTGCTCGCGAAAGCGCTGTGTCAGGCGCAGTGGATTGTGGATGTGCCGACGCCTTCGCTGGCAAGCCAGCTCCCACAGGTCCTTTGTCGTGCTCCAGGTCTGGGAGCGTCGCCGAAACTGTGGGAGCGGGCTTGCTCGCGAAAGCGCTGTGTCAGGCGCATCGATTGTGGATGTGCCGACGCCTTCGCTGGCAAGCCAGCTCCCACAGGTCCTTTGTCGTGCCCCCAATCTGTGAACGCCGCAGAACCCTGTGGGAGCGGGCTTGCTCGCGAAGGCGCTGTGTCAGGCGCAGCGATTGTAGATGTGCCGACGCCTTCGCTGGCAGGCCAGCTCCCACAGGCATTTCGCCATCCCCGAAATCTGTGAACGAAGACCATGGAGATTTTCATGCGTGAAGCGACGAAGGTGTTTTTCTGATGTTCATCGGTTGCGCAGGCTGGAGTCTGGGGCGTGAGTATTGGCCGCAGTTTCCGCCCGAGGGCACGCACCTGCAGCGCTATGCTGCTCAGTTCAACTGTGTGGAGATCAACAGCTCGTTCTATCGCCCGCATCGGCGTCAGACCTATGCGCGCTGGGCGGACTCGGTACCGCCGGGTTTTCGTTTTTCGGTGAAGGTGCCAAGGCAGATCACGCATGAATTGCGTTTACAGAACTGTGATCAAGCACTGGACGAGTTCCTCGGACAATGCGAGGGCTTGACTGACCGGTTGGGCTGTCTGCTGGTGCAACTGCCACCGTCGCTGACATTCACACCTGAAATTGTCGAAGCGTTTTTCGTGGCGTTGCGCCAACGCTTTGCCGGTGCCGTGGTGCTTGAGCCACGGCATGAATCATGGGTGGCAGCGGCGCCGATGTTGCAGGCGTATCGGATTGCCCAGGTCGTGGTCGATCCGTCGCGGATCACTACCGATGGTTCGGCGCAGGGCTGGGCGGGTTTGCGCTATTGGCGATTACACGGTTCGCCACGCATCTACCACAGCGCCTACGATGAGCGTTATCTGCACGCGCTGGCAGAGCAACTGAAAGCTGCGGCAGCAGAGGGGGCCGCCGTCTGGTGCATCTTCGACAACACTGCCAGTGGTGCCGCGCTGGGTAACGCGTTGGCACTGGCAGCGTTGATGGCGGATTGAGTCAGGCGGACAAATAGTCGCAGAAGTTTGTCGCGCCGACGATCATCAGCGGTTCAGGAAACCCAACAGGTCTTCGTTCAGCGCCTGGGCGTGGGTCACGGCAAAACCGTGCGGTGCTCCGGCGTAGACCTTCAACTCGGCGCCTTTGATCAGTGCCGCCGCCTGCTTTCCGGTGGTTTCGAATGGCACGATCTGATCGCCGTCACCGTGGATCACCAGGGTCGGCACGTCGATCGTCGCCATGTCCGGGCGGAAGTCGGTTTCGGAGAACGCGGTAACGCAATCCACGGTGCCTTTCAGCGAGGCGAGCAGGGCGACGTTCAGGGTTTGCGTGAGCACGCCGTCGGAGACTTTCTGGCCCTGATTGGTGCCGTAGAACGGCGCGGCGAAATCAGCGATGAATTGCGCGCGATCCTTGAGCAGGCCGGCCTTGATCCCGTCGAACACCGAGGTGTCGACACCTTGCGGATAGTCGGCTTTCTTGCCGAACAGTGGCGTCACCGCACCGAGCAGTACCAGCCCGGCAACGCGCTCGCTGCCATGGCGGGCGATGTAGCGGCTGACGTCGCCGCCACCCATGGAGAAGCCCACCAGCGTCACGTCGCGCAGGTCGAGGTGGTTGATCAGTTGCGCGATGTCATCGGCAAAGGTGTCGTAGTCGTAGCCGGTCCATGGTTGATCGGAGCGCCCGAAACCACGGCGGTCGAAAGCAATCGTGCGGTAGCCGCGACTGCTCAGGTATTCCATCTGGTATTCCCACATGTCGGCATCCAGCGGCCAGCCATGGCTGAACAGCACGGGTTTGCCGCTGCCCCAATCCTTGAAATAGATCTGTGTGCCGTCATCGGTAGTGAATGTGCTCATGGAAACTCCTTGCTGTGGGCGATCGTTCAGGAAGGCCGGATGCCGCAATGGCCGCCCATCACTATCGACGCAAACCGCTGAAGTCACTTGTACGCAAGTGCTCAATTGCCAAGGCGGGGTGTGGTTCTTTTCCAGCGTCACAGTTGTAAGATGCAACCACACGCCGGTTTTGATGGAGAAACACCCTGTGAAGCGCAAAAGCCTGCACGGCAACGCCTGCCCGGTCGCCCGTACGCTGGACTTGATCGGCGACTGGTGGTCGCTGCTGATCATCCGCGATGCACTGGAGGGCATCCGCCGCTTCAGTGATTTTCAGAAGAATCTGGACATCGCCAAGAACATGCTCAGCGCCCGGCTCAAGGCCCTGGTCGAACAGGGGATCCTGCAAACCGTGCCGGCCGCCGATGGCGGAGCCTACAAGGAATACGTGCTGACCGAGCGCGGCAAGGCCTTGCAAACGGTGATCGTGGCGCTGTCGCAGTGGGGCGGCGAGCACATGTATGCGCCGGGTGAGCCGGGCTCGGTGATGGTTGATGCGCAGCAGCGCCAGCCGCTCAGGAAGCTGGAATTGCGTTCAGCGAATGGCCGCTTACTGGGACCTCAGGACGTGACGACGAAGTTGGGTGTTGCGCACTGAACCCAGGATTCCCCCCGGAAAACCGCAGCCGCGTCGATTGTTCAATCCCTGTTACAAACCCGACAAAAGGTTGAAACGATTGTTTGACGTCAAAATGATGGCCATCTAATATCGCGCCACTATTTTGATGTCATTCCGTATCGAGGGATCGAACATGTACCCACCCGCCCTCGCGGCGAGGTTGTGCGTAGCTTTGCTGTGCCTGTCTCCGCTTCAGATTGCCTTCGCTGCACCCACCCCCGGTGAAACCGACCTGATCCGCGAGCGCCAGAATCGCCTGCTCGAAGAGCAGCAGCGGCGTCTTGAAGAACTCAAGGACTTGCCCGGCAAAGATGCCAAGCCTGCGCAACCGGTAGCGCCCACCGATACCCGCTGTTTCCCGATCAAGGACATCGAGCTCAAGGGCGCCGACAGTCTGTCCGACAGCGACAAGACCCGCCTGCTCAAGCCCTACATCGACCAGTGCCTCGGGGTGCCGCAACTTAACGAGCTGCTCAAGGTCATCACCGACCATTACATCGAGAAAGGTCTGGTCACCAGCCGTGCCTACCTGCCGCAGCAGGATCTGTCCGGCGGGCACCTGAAAGTGCTGGTGGTCGAAGGCAAACTCGAAGGCATGAAGGGCGCCGAGAACAGCAAGCTTTCGCAGCGTGAACTGGCGATGGCATTTCCCGGCAAGTCCGGCGAACTGGTCAACCTGCGCGAGATCGAGCAGATGGTCGATCAGCTCAATCGCCTGCCGTCCAATCAGGCCAAGATGGAGCTGGCGCCGGGCAAGAACGTCGGCGGCAGTGAAGTGCTGGTCACCAACACGCCGCAGAAGCCATGGCGTGCCGGACTGTCGCGCAGCAACGACGGCCAGCGCAGCACCGGCGAACAGCAGTGGGGCACCACCTTCGATTGGGACAGCCCGCTGGGCCTGGCTGATCAGCTGAGCCTGCGCGGCGGTCACGATGCAATGACCGATCACCAGCACACCTCCAGCAACGCCATGCTCAATTACAACTTGCCGTGGGGCTGGTGGAACTTCAGCTACACCTACAGCCAGAGCGACTACCGCTCGCAGATCGCCGCCAACGGCTACAACTTCAAGCAGACCGGCGACAGCGAAAACCATCAGCTGCGCGCCGAGCGGGTGATCCATCGCGACTCGGTGAGCAAGACCTCGCTCAGCGCCGGGCTGTCCTACCTGCGCACCAACAACTACATCGAAGACAGCAAGCTCAAGCTGAGCAGCAACCGCATCAGCGAAGCGCAGTTCGGCTTCAACCACGGTCGCCGCATCGGCAGCGCCTTCGTCAACTTCGACGCCGGCATGCAGGAGGGCATCGGCGCCTTCGATGCGCAGGGCAGCCACGATCCAGGCCCCGGCGAACCGGATGCACGCTACCGCAAATACACCGCGACCCTGAGCTACCTGCAGCCGTTCAAGGTGTGGGGCGAATCCTTCAGCTTCAGCAGCCTGATGACCGGCCAGCGCAGCGAGGACGTGCTGTTCAGTCCGCAGCGCACCAGCCTCGGCGGGTCAGCATCGATCCGTGGCTACAAGGATCAATCGCTGTCCGGCGACAGCGGCGGCTACTGGCGCAACGACCTGCGCTGGAGCCGACCGGTGACGGCCGAATGGCTGCGCCCGGTGTTCGCTGAATACGGCACCAGCCTCGGTTACGACCAGGGCGTGATTCGCGGCGACCGCTACAACGGCGATCAGCACGGGCGCATGTCGAGCAACTCGCTGGAACTGTTCGCCCGTGGTGAACATGTGGCTGCCAGCGTGACTTTTGCGCATTCCCTCGAACGCCCGGATGTGCTGACCGAGCGTGAAGCGCCGATCTATTTCCGCCTCGACTTTTTCATCTAATTCAAATTCTTCGAGACCATCGACATGGATGTTCGTCAGTTCGCCTTCTTGCGGGCCAGCCTTCTGCGGCCGTAAAAAACCGTGAGTCGTTCCTGGGTATGCCCAAGCGCGGGCTGGCGTTCCTGCTGGCGAACGTCATGTTCTGGCAACCGATGTGGGCGCAGGCCGACGGCATAGTCGTGGCCAACCCGAACACCGCGCTGGATCGGGCCGGCAATGGCGTGCCGATCATCAACATCGCCACGCCCAACGGCAGCGGCCTCTCGCATAACCAGTTCCACGATTACAACGTCGGCGCGCAGGGCGTCATCCTCAACAACGGCTCGGCGCAAACCTCGAACACCCAGTTGGCCGGGCACATCATCGGTAACCCGCACCTGAAAAACAGCGGTTCGGCGCAAGCCATTCTCAACGAAGTCATCAGCGGCAACCCGAGCCAGTTGCGCGGTTACACCGAAGTGGCGGGGCAGTCGGCGCGAGTGATCGTGGCCAACCCGTATGGCATCACTTGCAACGGTTGCGGCTTCATCAACGCGCCGCGCGTAACGCTGACGACTGGCAAACCGGTGCTGGATGGCGCGGGCCGGCTGGATCGTTTTCAGGTTGATCAGGGCTCTGTAGCGATCGAAGGCGCCGGCCTTAACGCGACAAACGTCGATCGCTTCGAAATCATCACCCGCAGCGCCAAAATCAACGCTGAGCTCCAGGCGCAAAATCTGACGATTGTTGCCGGGCGCAACGACGTCAACGCGCAGACCTTGAACGCCACGGCCCGCGCCGACGACGGCAGCGCCAAACCGCAACTGGCAATCGACTCCTCGGCACTCGGCGGGATGTACGCCGGGGCGATCAAACTGGTTGGCACCGAGGCCGGGGTCGGGGTGAAACTCGACGGCAAACTGATCGCCAGTGGTGGCGATATTCAGCTCGATGCCAACGGGCAGTTGAGTCTGGCCGATACCTCGGCGACCGGTGCGGTCAACGTCAAGGCGGCCAGCCTCGATGCGCGCGGGCCGGTGTATGCCGGCACGACATTGAACGTGCAGACCCAAGGCAATCTGACCAACCGGCAAACCCTCGCGGCCCGCGACAGTATTGCTCTGAGTGCCGGTGGGCAATTGACCAACGGCGGTGTCATCGAAGCCGGGGTCAACGCCGACGGCATCCGTAACGCCAACGGTGATCTGAACCTGAGTGCGCAGAGTCTCGACAACACTGGCAAGAGCCTGGTGGCCAGCCACAATCTCACCGTCAGCACTGCGCAAACCCTGAGCAACCAGGGCGGTACGTTGAGCGGTCAAAGCACCACGATCAGCGCCGGCACGCTGGACAACCGCAACAGCGGCCGCGTGCTCGGCAATGCGACGCTGAACGTCACCGCCAATCAGCTATTCAACACTCAAGGGGTGATCCATAGCTCGGGCAATCTGACCGGTAGTTTCGGTCAGTTGGACAACAGCAACGACGAGTTTTCCAGCAGCGGCGTCACCCGGCTTAACGCGGCAGTGGTGAACAACCGCAGCGGTCAGATCCTCGGCGATCTGGGGCTGAATATCGACCTCAGCGGCGCGCTGGACAACCGTGACGGCGTGCTCGGCTCCGGCCAGTTGGTAAGTCTGCAGGCGGCCAGCCTGGACAACCGCGATGGCGGTGTGCTGGTCAGCGACGGCAGCCTGACCGTGCGTCTGCGCGGCGCACTCGACAACCGCAACAAAGGCGAGATCACCGCCAAGGGCGCCATCGATGCGCAAACCGGCAGCCTCGACAACCGCGACGGAAAAGTCATCGGCAAAACTACGCTGGCACTGCGCAGCGATAGCGCGGATAACCGTGCTGGCGTGATCCAGGCTGATCAGCAACTGACGCTCAACGTCGACCGTCTGGACAACCGCGGCGGACTCATCAGTGCGGTCGGTCCGGTCAGCCTCAACGCGGGCGAAGTGCAAAACGCCGCAGGCCGAATTTCCAGCCAGAACGATCTGACAGCGACCATCGGCCTGTTGCAACAACAGGGCGGTGCGCTGGTCGCTCAGGGCAATCTGAGCCTGACCGGCAAGACGCTCGACAACCGCAATGGCGGTCTGGTCGGTACTACAAAAGCGCTGACCCTGACTGTCGACGACATCGACAACCGCAACGGCGAAATCTCCAGCAGTCTGCTGCTCAACATCAAAGGCCAGCGCCTGGACAACAGCGACGGCGGCAAGCTGCTGGCCGGCACCGATCTGAGCCTCGCCGTGGCGAAACTGATCAACCTGAATCAAGGCCTGATCAGCGCCAAGGGCGCAACCACGCTGACCGGCAGCAGCCTGGATAACAGCGGCGGTCGCTTCAACAGTCTCAACGGTCTGGTGATTACCCTCGACGATGCCTTGATCAACGCACAGGGCACTATCAGCAGCGAGGGCACGCTGACGGCTAATGTCGGCCGGATCGACAACAGCGCCGGTAGCCTGAGCACCGCCGGCGTATTGTCGGTAACCAGTCGTGGCGCGGTGCTCAATCGGGCGGGTTCGATCAGCACCGACGGCTCCTTGACCCTGACCAGTGTCAGCCTCGATAACAGCCAGAAAGGTTTGATCAGCGCCAAAGGCGCCAGCCATGTCGATACCGGCGACTTCGATAACAGCCTGGGCGGCAAACTCACCAGTGAAGCGTCTCTGACGCTCAAGGCCGCTCAGGTCAACAACGCTACTGGCCGGATTGCCAGCCAGCAAGCGTTGAACGTATCGGTCACCGGGCTGGATCAGCAGGGTGGCGAACTGTTCAGCAAATCCGACCTGAGCCTTGATTTGAACCATGGGCAATTGAACAACCAGACCGGTCTGATCAACGCGCCCGGCACCCTGCTGCTGAAAAACCTCAATGGCGTGAACAACCAGAGCGGCGAGATCTCCAGCCAGCAAGCATTCACCCTCGCCGCCAATGACCTGGACAACAGCAACGGCAAGCTGATCAACCAGCAAGGGCTGACGCTGCGCATTGCGGCAGCGCTGAATAACCTCAAAGGCGTAATTTCGGCGGCGGCACTCGACAGCCATTCCGTGAGCCTCGACAACCAGGATGGCTTGATCAGCAGTCGTGGCCCCCTGGTGCTGACCACCGACAAGACCTTGAACAACCAGTCCGGCACTCTCATTGCCGACGGTGAACTGACGCTGACCGCCGATACGCTGGTCAACCAGCAGGGCAGCATTGCCGGCAAGTCCGATGCTTCCATTCAGGTAAAAAGCCTGAACAACCAGGACGCTCAACTGATCGCCACCGGTGTGCTCAAACTGAGCGCCGAGACCCTCGACAACCGCCAGGGTGGCTTGCTCGGTTCGACCAAGGCGATGACCCTGACGGTCGCTGAGCTGGACAACCGTGGCGGCGAAATCACCACCAACAGCGATCTGCTGCTGACCGGTAAAAAACTCGATAACAGCGATGGCGGCAAGATCTTCACCAGCAACGCACTGACGCTCACGGTCGATCAGTTGCTCAACCGCAACAAAGGCCTGATCGATACGGGCACGCTGCTGAAGCTGCAAGGTCGTACGCTGGACAACAGCGGCGGTGAATTGCTCAGCCAGCAGGACACACTGCTGAACCTCAGCGGCGACTTCACCAACCACCTCGGTAAAGTCAGCAGCGAAGGTGCGCTGACCGTCAATTCCGCGCAACTGAGCAACACTCAGGGCAGCCTGTCCAGCGCTGCAGACCTCACTCTCGACAGCACTGGCAAGGTCGATAACCACGGCGGACGGATCGTCACCGATGGCCTCCTCGTGCTGAAAAGTACCGGCCTGGATAACCGGCAGAAGGGCACCGTCAGCGGCAAAGGCGCGGTCACGGTCACGACCGGTGATTTCGATAACAGCAGCGGTTCGCTGAGCAGCGCCGACACGCTCGATCTCGTCGCCGGCCAGGTCACCAACAGCGATGCCGGCAGTATCGGCAGCCAGGGCGCACTCACCGCGTCGGTGACAGGCTTCGATCAACAGGGCGGCAAGCTGCTCAGCAACACGCGCCTGAGCCTGGACCTGAACCACGGCCAGTTGAACAACATCAACGGCGTGATCAGCGCGCCCGGCACTCTGCTGCTCAAGCAACTCAACGGTGTCAACAACCAGGGCGGCACGATCTCCAGCACTGAAGCGTTCACCCTGACCGCGCAAAGCCTGGACAACAGCAACGGCAAACTCCTGAGCAATCAGGGCCTGACCCTGCGCATTGCCAACGCGCTGGACAACTTCAAGGGGCTGATCGGCGCGGCGTCGATTGATGCGCGGGCAGGCAGCCTGAACAACAGCGGTGGCAGTCTGGTCAGCCGTGGCGATCTTGAACTCACGGTCGATGGCCTGCTGCGCAACGATGCCAGCGGCCTGATCAGTGCCGCGCAGGCGCTGAACATCGGCAGCGCCGATCTGAACAACCAGAGTGGCACGTTGCTGGGTGTCAGCGCGGTCACGCTCAATGCGATGGCGCTGAACAACCGTGACAGTGGTTTGATCAACAGCAAGGGCGATCTGAAGCTGACCGCGACCAGTCTCGACTCCAGCAATGGCGGTGAAGTCTCCGCCGCGGGTGACGTCGGTCTGACCCTGACTTCGTTGACCCAGAACGGCGGCCGCCTGTTGGGCGACCAAGCCATCACGCTGGACCTGGCCAACGGTGACCTCGATAACCAGAACGGCCTGCTCACCGCCAAAGGCCCGCTGACCCTCAAGCGTCTACGCGACCTGAACAACCAGCGCGGTGAGATCTCCAGCAACCTGGGTTTCGACGTCATCGCTCGTGCCGTGAATAACAACGCCGGCAAGTTGATCAGCGGCGAAAAACTCTTGCTGCGCGGCACCACACTGACCAACCAGAAGGGCTTGTTGTCCGGTTGGCAGGGGTTGAGCGTCAGCGGCGACAGCCTCGACAACCGCGACAGCGGCACACTCTCCAGCAAGCTCGGCGATGTCGCGGTCGATCTCAAAGACGCGTTGCTCAACAGCGGTGCCGGTGCGCTGGTCGCCGAGGGCAGCCTGACCGTCAAGGCCGGCGGCCTCGATAACAGCAACAAAGGCATTCTGAGCAGCGGAGCAGGGCAGGTTCTCACGCTGAACGGGGCGCTGACCAACGTCGGCGGCGCGATCAATACGCAGCAAGCGATCACCGCCACGGTTTCGCGACTGGACAACAGTGGCGGCCAGATCGCCAGCAACGACGCGATCACCCTCAACCTCAGCGGCGACCTCAACAACAACGGTGGCCGACTGGCTGGCGCGGGCCCCGTGCTGATCAAGGGCGTGACCGACCTGAGTAACCAGAACGGCCAACTCGCCAGCCAGAAGAATCTGAACCTGTCGACCGGCACGCTGGACAACAGCAACAAGGGCACCATCGCCGCCAATGATCTGCTACAGATCACCGCCAGCGGCGCAGTGCGCAACAACGCTGATGGTTTGATCTACAGCCAGAACTCCGCGCTGCAACTGAAGGCGGCGAGCCTGAACAACGGCAAGGGTGCGCTGCAAAGCGAAAACGGCCTGACCCTGGATGTCAGCGGCGACCTCGACAACCAGAGCGGCAAGGTCATCGCACAAAACGGTGATGTCAGCGTCAACGCCGCCAACATCGATAACCGCGGCGGGACTCTGTCCAGCATCAAAGGCGCACTCGAAGCGCGGACGGTGGGTGTGCTGCGTAATGGCTACGACCTCAACAACAACCGCCAGGGCGGCATCATTCAGGCGCAGGGTCTGAAGCTGACGGCACTGGCGGGGCTGGACAACAATGGCGGACGCATCTCCGCGCAAGCAACGGACGCGAACATCACCACGGCCGGATTCGATAACCGCAACGGTGTGCTTTATGCCAAAGGTCTGGTGAGCGTCAGCGGCACCAATCTGGACAACGGTGCCGGGCAGATTGCCGGTGAGCGCATCGACTTCGGCCTCAGCGGCGCACTGAGCAACGTTGCGGGTGTCATTGAAAGCAACACGCAACTCGCCGTCAGGGCGGCCAGCGTCAACAACCAGACTGGTCGTCTGCGTTCGCTGGGCAACTGGGGCAAGACCGATTTGCGGATCGGCGGCCAACTCGACAACCGTAACGGCGTGCTGGAAACCGCCAACACCGACATGACTGTCAACGTCGGAAACTTCCTCAATGACGGCGGGCAACTCAACCACGTCGGTCGCGGCAAGTTCGAAATTTCCACGGCCAATGTGATCGGTGCGGGTGGCAGCATCACCACCGGTGGGTTGCTGGAACTCAATGCTGATACCTGGAACAACAGCAGTGTCATCCAGGCTGGACGTTTGAACGTCAATGTTCGGCAGTTCAGCCAGACTGCCAGTGGCAAGTTGCTGGCCTCGGATCTTTTGCAGGTGCGTGGCGGCAACTGGAGCAACGACGGCTTGATCGCCAGTGATGGCTTGATCGATATGCAGTTGAGCGGCGGCTACAGCGGCAATGGCCGGCTGTCGAGTCAGCGCGGCACTTACCTCTCTGCAGCACAGATGAACATCGGCGCGGGCGGCAGTTTTGCTGCGGGTGCGACCTCGACCATCAGTGTGGGTGGGGCACTCATCAACGCCGGGCGCATCACTTCCAGTGAAGACCTGACCGTCAATGCCGGTAGTGTGACCAACTACGGCACCTTGGGTGCGGCGCAAAACCTGAGCATCAACACGCCTTCGTTGCTCAATGATCGCGGGCTGATTTTCAGCGGCAACGACATGACGCTCAGTGTCGGCAATCTGACCAACCAGCATGGTGATTTCTACGGGTTGGGGAATGTGACCATCAAGGGTTACGGCGGCGCCGCGCGGGCTGCAGGGGTCTACAACATCTCCGGTTCGATGGAGAGCGGTGGTGGGTTCGCGATCAACGCCGATGTTTTCGAGAACCGTACTGAAGGTCCGGTGATGTCGGGCGATCGCAAATTGATCTCGGGTTTCATCGCCGGCAGCTGTGGCGACTGCGTCGGGGATAACTACAGCATATTGATCGCTGCTCGCGAGACCTATCAAAGCACTGACAGCGATAGCACCCAATCTGCGGTGATCAACGCAGGTAAGGACTTCGTGTTCCAGGGCGGTACGTTTCTCAACAGCAAAAGCACGGTGGCAGCGGGTGGCAATATCAATATCACCGCTGACAGTCTCAAGAACATTGGTGCAAAAACCGGAACCATCGAAGTTACCCGCTATTACTCCTTCGGCTTGACCGATGGAGGAACCGAGCGGTTTTTCAACAACGTTGTGATGCCTTACAACCAACGGAACAATCCGGATTTTCCAACTGTTTATTACGTTGCTCCACAGGACGAGATCCGCAAAGCGAAACCCGAATCGACCGAGTTCTCCCAGGGTGGAGAACTTGGACAATACTTCGAATGGGTCGCGCTTTTAGACTCCGTAACGGGCGAAGACGTCAGTGCGCGCAAGTATGGGGCAGGCCTGTCGGGGCTCAAGTATGGCTTCGAAAAAACAACGCATTCGCTATACGACCCGAATAACCTGGTAGCACTGCCGAGCCAACTGAGTCAGCGAACACCGGACAGAACAACAGAGGTCGCCCTCGACAGCACGGGTGCCACAAGCACCGTTACCGGTCGCAACGCAGTTATCCAGGCAGGCGGCAATGTCTCGATCACGGCCGCCAAAACCCTGGAAAACAGCGTTATCCATCAGGACTACGGTTCCACTGGTGGCACTAATAAAGTTGCCGATACCAAAGTCAGCAACAGCACCGCCATCATCCGCGTCAACAGCCAACAGCCAACTGCCACCGGACCTCGCCCAGCAGCAGGTCAACCCGCTGTCCCTGCCAGGCTTCTCCCTGCCAACCGGGGATAACGGTCTGTTCCGCCTGAGCGGCCAGGGCGCCGCTGATACCGCGCCAGTCGCCGCGACCGGCCCGGCGCCGACCTGGACCGTGGGCGGGCAAGCCGTGGCCACGGAAGCTCACGTCGTGGCTGGCAGCAGCGGCGGCCCGCGTAACCTTTTCATTGACGCGCCGCCCGCGGTCTCCGACAGCACGCGCGCAGTGGATACGTTCCACCGCACCCCAAGCATCGTGCAGGCCGTGGCCAGCACGGTCGACGTCAACGTGCCGGTCAAACCCGCCGGCCCGGGCATGAAAGACCGCGGCAACGACGCCAGGGAGTCGATCGACACCCGTCCGGTGACCCGCGTCACCGGTCTGCCGGACACCAAGGCGCCGTCCAAAGCGCACAAATACCTGATCGAAACCAACCCGGTGCTGACCGACCTCAAGTCGTTCATGAGCTCCGACTACCTGCTGGAAAAACTCGGCTACGACCCCGACCAGAGCGCCAAGCGTCTCGGCGACGGCCTCTACGAGCAACGCCTGATCCAGCAAGCCGTCACCGCCCGCACCGGCCAGGCGTTCATCGACGGCCAGACCTCCAACGAGGGCATGTTCAAGTACCTGATGAACAACGCCATCGCCAGCAAGGACGCCCTCAACCTGTCGGTAGGCGTCGGCCTCACCTCGCAGCAAGTCGCGGCGCTGACCCACGACATCGTCTGGCTCGAGGAGCACGAAGTGAACGGCGAAAAAGTCCTGGTGCCGGTGGTGTATCTGGCGCAGGCCAATGGCCGCCTGGGTCCTACCGGGGCGCTGATTGCTGGTAATGATGTGACGCTGATTGCCGGTGAGAACCTGGACAACGTCGGGACTTTGAAGGCGACGAATAATCTGTCGGCGACGGCGGGTAATAATTTGATAAATAGTGGACTTATTCAGGCTGGGAATCGTCTGGATCTGTTGGCGACCAACGACATTATCAATAAGTCCGGGGGCATCATCACCGGGCGTGAAGTGTCGCTGAACACACTCAATGGGGATGTAATCAACGAGCGCAGCATTACTTCATCCGACAGCAGCACGCGTTTCGGTACTCAGCATCACGATTTCGCCGATACCGCTGCACGTATCGAAGCCACCAATGACCTGAGCATCATGTCCGGCCGCGACATAAATATTTCCGGTGGTGTGCTGCAAAGCGGTCGAGACATGGATCTCGATGCCGAGCGCGATCTCAATATCGCAGCGACACAAGTCACTAACAGCGTATTTCACGACAGCAAACACAACAACAGTGATGTCACTCAACTGGGTGCGAACGTCAATGCGGGGCGCGATTTCACTGCTGAGGCCGGTCGCGACCTGGCAGTGATCGCCAGCCAGATTGATGCTAAGCGCGATGTCTCGATGAGCGCTGCCGAAAACTTGATCATCAGTTCTGCGGCGGACGAACAGCACTCTTTGTCCAAGAGCAAGAAACTTACCGTTCAGGAAGATCATGTCAGCCAGGTCATGTCGGGGGTGACGGCAGGCGGCAGTGTGGCGCTTAGTTCTGGCGAAGATCTGACCGTTGTCTCCAGCCGGGTCACGGCGGGCGACGAGGCGTATCTGGTAGCGGGTAACAACCTAAATATTCTCGCGGCCCAGGACACTGATTACTCGCTGTACGACAAGAAGAAAAAGGGCTCTTTCGGCTCCAGTAAGACCAAGCGTGATGAGGTGACCAAGGTCGACAACATTGGCAGTGTGATCACCTCGGGTGGTGACATGGTACTGGTGAGTAATGGCGATCAACATTACCAGGCCGCCAAACTGGATAGTGGCAATGACCTGACCATCACCAGTGGTGGTTCTGTTACGTTTGAAGGTGTCAAAGACCTGCATCAGGAGAGCCACGAGAAGAGCAAATCCAGCTCAGTCTGGAGTTCATCGAAAGGCCGCGG
This sequence comes from Pseudomonas sp. GW823-FHT01D03, assembly GCF_058798255.1. Lineage (NCBI taxonomy): Bacteria > Pseudomonadati > Pseudomonadota > Gammaproteobacteria > Pseudomonadales > Pseudomonadaceae > Pseudomonas > Pseudomonas sp. GW823-FHT01D03. The sequence continues at coordinate 3,600,073 of NZ_JBXAKK010000001.1, read as the reverse complement.
CAATACCGACGAGACCTTGCGTCAGACCGAACTGGTTGCAAACGGGAATCTCGTGATCAATGCGGTTGAAGGCTTGAATATCGACCTCAGGGATATAAACAAGAGTTCGATCAGCCAGACCATCGATGCCATGGTCAAGGCCGACCCTGGGCTGGCATGGCTCAAGGACGCCGAGAAGCGCGGTGATGTGGATTGGCGCCTTGTGAAGGAAACTCACGAGTCGTTCAAGTACAGCAACTCCGGCATGGGGCCGGCAGCCATGCTGGCGGTGATCATTATTGTCACTGTGCTGACGGCCGGAGCTGCGAGTGCGGCTGTGGGGACCGCAGCCAGCGCGACGGCGGGTTCAGGGACTGCTATGGCAGCAGCGGGTACGGCATCCGCCTCGGCAGTGGCCGGCGGCGCTGCAGTCGGTTCAACTGTGGGGGCGGGTTTGGGGAACATGATGGCCTCCGCCGTGTTGACCTCCATGGCCAGCACTGCGGCCGTCAGCACGATCAACAATAAAGGCAATGTGGGAGCAGCCTTTAAAGACGTCCTCTCTTCTGAAAACCTCAAAGGTTATGTGCTCGCCGGTGTCACCGCAGGCATAGCTGCACAGTTCGGCTTTAACCCTACAGAGTTGACGTTTGATTCGGCCGGTGCCAAGACAGTGGCAATCAAGATTGCAGCCGACACGGTGGCCAAAACGGTAATGGGCGGTAGTCTGACGGACAATCTGGTCGACGCGACGTTGGGAGCCGGGATCAGTATTGGCGGGGCACTCGGGGCCAGCAAGATCGGTGATGTAACCCTGTTTGAAAACGGTAAGTTGACGAAACTCGCAATGCACGCCGCTCTCGGCGGCCTGATGGCTGAGGCTATGGGGGGCGACTTCCGTACAGGGGCTCTGGCTGCAGGGGTAAATGAAGCGGTTGTGGACTTCCTGGCTGAAAAGCTGTTACCGGTCGGGGTCGACAAAAATCGTCTTGAGTACCAACAAGGGGTTACTAAGCTCCTGGCGGCGTCTCAACTGGTTGGCGTGTTGACGGCGGCCGTTACGGGGGGGAATGCGTCATCCGCTGCTGCAGTGACGGCAAACGCAACGCAGTACAACAACCTCGACCACCCTTCTGCTGAACGGCTACTCAAAGAGCTTGAGGGTTGTCGGGCCACTGAGGGCTGCAGTGCACAGAACATTCACGAGATTGTTGCGCAATACGAAGACTTGTCCACCAAACGTTCGATGGCCATCAATGCCTGTGACAGCAGGGCTTGTGTAGAGTCGATCCAGAAAAGTGCGGTTTCACTGGCAGCACCGGTGGCCAAGGATTTGATGGACTTCCTGCGGCGTAATATTTCCTACGATATGGCCGGGCTCCTCACTGGGAATCCAGGGGTAATTGCTGTTCCATCGCAGGGCGTTGATGGCTGGGGAGCGCTGTTTACTTCGGATAAGCAAATAGCTTTTGCGAAGAATCTCAAGGAGGGCTGGCTGACGCCGAGCGAGTTGGCAGGGGTCGATCAATGGGCCAAGGAGACCAGTTGGCTTGATCAACAGGCTGGACGACAGCTGTCTCTGGAAGAGCGGGCAACGATGTTGACTGAGCTGAAGATCACGCTGGGTATGGCGATCTTGGGCAAAAGTCCGGTAGGTGCAGGCAGCGGCGGTGCAACGAGTCCGCGTGTAAGAGTTGAGCCTGTATATAAAACGAATGCAGAGGCTCAGCAGGCAGCGAAAATGCTAGGATTTGCAAAAATAAACGAAACAGTACACGGTGGCCAGGCGGTATTTAAGCTAGGGAGTCGTTATATTACTAGAGATCTTGATGGGCATAATGGTGGTGCTTGGAAGATGGCAGGTTCAGTTAAGGCTCTTGGTAGTAAAAAGACACGATCAGGAACCTACGATGCAAACTTAAATCGCATTGGAGATTGATATGAACGATAAAATAACTCCCGGCTGGGTTGGTCGGGGAAAAACTATTAAGCAACTTATCGTTGAGTTGCAATCTTTCGAAAATCAAAATTTGTTGGTTGAGATATCAACTGATGATGGTATGACTAAAAAACCGATTAGCTTGGTTGTGAAGTCTGGTGATACTTGCGTGCTGGTAAATTGCGAGCAGTAAAGGGGGCGGATTTATTTGCCTAGTCCTTCTGGAGGAGGGTGAATGGGGACAGACCACGTTCAGAAAGTACTCGGAAAATGTGGTCTGTCCCCGTTAACCTTGTCCGAATGATTAACGGTGACAGATTTATTTTTTACAAATAGATCTGTCCACAACTTCGACAAAACCTTCATCCCGATAAAAAAATTGAAGTCTTTCAAAATATTGCCATTCACGTTTGTGGAAACCCCGCCTTCATATGACACGGCCAAAGTGTTTTATGTGCGGATTGACCCCTCCATTCAGGTTACGGAGGAATAAAGGTAAATGGGGACAGACCACGTTTAGAAAGCACTCGGAAAATGTGGTCTGTCCCCGTTAACTCCCTGCTATAAATTCACAGTTTGGCGGTTCGGTTTTATTTAGAGAAGTTGATACGGCTATTGCAAATGCTGCCAATTATGATGGTTTTTTTAATAAGGTTGGCTCAATGATCAGGGATATTGCTGGCGGGCATCTGTTTGATAATGGGAGCAAGCGGACTGCCGTTGAGGTGGTTGAGCAGTTGATTATAAGAAACGGCGTGGATGGCCCGCCAAAACAAATTATTTGGAATGTGGTGGATAAAGTTGCGACAGGGGAACTGACTAATGTCCAAGATATTTCAAAAGCATTAAGAGGGCTGGATTAATGTCTTTCTATGAGCTTTCTGAAAAGTATGCAGCCCGTTTCGGTTCGCCAAGTATGAATAGCGTCGGGCTAGAGGAGTTTATTCAAATACTAGAGTTGGTGGCAATGAAAAATAAGGGTTTTTTCATCTTTAAGGTGGATGGTGAAAGAGAGAGTAATGTTTATACTTTTGTTTTAAATATGTCGACAAGTAACAATGTTGTAATAAGGAAAGATACAGATAGCGTGCGGGAAGGTGTGGAGTATTTTTTCTCTGAGCTTGAGCGGCTCGGCATATATCCATAACTTGATGTTTAGATATTTTGCCTAGCCTCGATTGCATAACCCATATTGATGTTTTCTGTAAAAGTGATTAGAGTTGCACCGGCCTCGCGCCGGTGTTGTTCTATCTGCTTACTGCAATAAAGTTAAATGGGAACAGAGCACGCCTAGAACGCACTCCGAAAATTTGGTCTGACCCCGTTTACCTGTACCTGTGACCCATTTTACCTGTCAAATCAGAGAGCTATCGCCTGTGACTGCGGGTAGAGTTTCCAGTTTTTTGGGTACGCAGAACCTTTGGGATCATATCGTTAAAAGAACTGTCGATGCCTATAACAAGTAAATCAATAATCAGCGGGCTATTCAAATACCGTGATTGGGTGGGAGTGGGGCTATTGCTTGCAGCACTACTCAACGGCTACTTTCAATTCAATGGCAGTTGGGGGCGTTTTTTTACGATATTCGTTGTTCAGTTATGGTTTGCTCAAGGTGTTTATAACTATTTAAGAGGGGCAACGGTTGCTATTGCACCCGGTGGATTGGGCAGGGATGCTGACCCCGCCGGGCGGGCGGCATTGGCAATTTTTTCCTTCTTTTTGTATGCGATATTTTTCTTTTCGGATTACAAGTATTGAATTGTTGATTGCAAAATTTCCTTTGATATTTGAACTGTTTCGGAGACGCCTATAAAAAACCGGGCTGATGCCCGGTTTTTTACAAGTCGCTCAGCGAAACGCCGGCACCACATCCCTGATAAACAACTCCAACGACCTCTTCTTCTCTGCATGCGGCAAGCTGTTGTCACACCAGAAACTGAACTCATCCACCCCCAGCTCCTGGTAATACTTGATTCGCGGAATAATCTCCTCCGGGGTACCAATCATCGCCGTCTTGTGCAGGCTCTCCAATTCAAACTCCGGACGCCCGGCGAACTTCTCTTCCGGGCTCGGAGCGAGGAAGCCGTTGACTGGCACCTCCTTGTTGCCAAACCACGCATCGAAGGTGCGATAGAACCGTGAGATGGCTTTGGCGCCGACTTTCCAACCGTCCGGTTCGTCGGCCGAGTGCACGTGGGTGTGGCGCAGCACCATCAGTTGCGGGCGCGGCACATCCGGGTTGTTATCCAGCGCAGTCTGGAACTTGTTCTTCAGATCGAGGACTTCTTCGTCGCCCTTCATCAACGGCGTGACCATCACGTTGCAGCCGTTGGCCACGGCGAAGTTGTGCGAATCCGGGTCGCGGGCGGCGATCCACATCGGTGGGTTGGGCTTCTGAATCGGCTTCGGTACGCTGGTCGAGGTCGGGAATTTCCAGATGTCGCCGTCGTGGGCGTAGTCGCCTTGCCACAGGGCGCGGACTACCGGGACCATTTCGCGCAGGGCTTGGCCGCCGCTGGAGGCGGGCATGCCGCCGGCCATGCGATCGAATTCAACCTGATAGGCGCCGCGCGCCAGGCCGACTTCCATGCGTCCGTTGCTGATGACGTCGAGCAGCGCGCATTCACCAGCGACCCGCAGTGGGTGCCAGAACGGCGCGATGATGGTGCCGGCGCCGAGGTGAATGGTGGTGGTTTTGGCGGCGAGGTAGGCCAGCAGCGGCATCGGGCTTGGCGAGATGGTGTATTCCATCGCGTGGTGTTCGCCGATCCACACGGTGCTGAAACCGCCGGCCTCGGCCATCAGGGTCAGTTCGGTCAGGTCTTCGAACAGTTGACGGTGGCTGACGCTTTCGTCCCAGCGTTCCATGTGGATGAACAGGGAAAATTTCATGACGCTTCCTCGGATCTTTTGTTGTTGAGGCTACAAAACTGTGTGGGAGGGGCTTGCTCCCGAAAGCGGTGGGTCAATCGACATCTCTGGTGGCTTACACATCGCCTTCGGGAGCAAGCCCCCTCCCACAGTGAATTCGTGTGGGGCTGAAATTTTGCTCAGGCCAGAACGGGCAGGGCGCCCATCTTGCCGTGGCAATACACCAGCGGCCCGGTGTGCTGCTCCGGGACGATCAGATTCTTCACCGCGCCGACCATGATCGCGTGGTCACCGCCTTCGTATTCGCGCCACAACTCACACTCGATGATAGCCGTCGCGTTGGCCAGGATCGGGTTGCCCAGCTCGCTCAACGTCCACTCGATGCCTTGCGCCTTGTCTTTGCCTTTGCGGGCGAAGGCATAGGCTTCGCTTTGCTGGCCGCCGGACAGGACGTGGATCGCGAAGCGTTTGTTCTTGATCAGCACGGGATAAGAATCGGAGCTGTAGTTGGGGCAGAACAGCACCAGGGCCGGGTCCATCGACAGTGAACTGAAGGCGCTGGCGGTGAGGCCGACGATCTGGCCCTCATCGTCCAGCGTGGTGATGACAGTGACGCCGGACGGAAACGAGCCCATGACTTGTTTGTAGATGGCAGCATCGATCATTGGACGGTCCTCGGGTGTTGTGACGCGATTTTTATGTATTTGTTGGTCTGATGGTATACCAGTATTTTTTCTTTGCAAGGGCTTTTAGGCTGAACCGATAAACGTGGTGCTTTCGTCGGAAACTCTGCGTTTATTGGGCTTTCGGCTGGCCTGCAGGTCGCGGTATCAGTGAGGATGGCGTATCAGATGGCGCCGTAAACTACGGATCAGTCTTGTGAAATGTTTGGAATACCATAATATGGTCTGCATCTGAGGGGCGACCCAGAGTCCCCCCGGTTTGGCTTCATACAAAGATAAGAACAGACAAACTCGAGTTCATGCATATGTCCCAGATGTCCCGGCAAGATCCGTTGATCGAGAATCACACGGTCGACTACGTCCCACTCGCGGAACGCCACGGGAAGGCCCGCGACCTTTTCACCTTATGGTTCAGCACCAACATCGCGCCACTGCCCATCGTCACCGGCGCCATGGTGGTTCAGGTGTTCCATCTCGATTTGCTTTGGGGGCTGCTGGCGATTGCGCTGGGGCACCTGATCGGTGGCGTGGTGATCGCATTGGCCTCGGCGCAGGGGCCGCGCATGGGCATTCCGCAAATGGTCCAGAGCCGTGGCCAGTTCGGGCGTTACGGCGCACTGCTGATCGTGTTCTTTGCGGCGCTCATCTATATCGGTTTCTTCATTTCCAACATCGTGCTTGCCGGTAAATCGATTGTCGGCGTTGCACCGTCGGTACCGGCGCCGCTGAGCATTCTGATTGGCGCACTGGCGGCCACGGCGATTGGCGTGATCGGCTACAACTTCATCCACACGCTCAACCGCATCGGTACCTGGGTGATGGGCAGCGCGCTGCTCGCCGGTTTCATCTACATCTTCGCCCACGACTTGCCGGCAGACTTCCTGACGCGCGGCAGCTTCAACCTGTCGGGCTGGCTGGCGACGGTATCGCTGGGGATTATCTGGCAGATCAGCTTCTCGCCGTACGTATCCGACTATTCGCGTTACCTGCCGGCGGATATCGGTATCGCCAAACCGTTCTGGGCCACTTATCTGGGCGCGACGCTGGGCACGATTCTGTCGTTCAGCTTCGGCGCCGTGGCAGTGCTGGCGACCCCGGAAGGCACCGAGGCGATGGCCGCGGTCAAGCAGTCCACCGGATGGCTCGGGCCGATTCTGATGGTGCTGTTTCTGCTCAACATCATCAGTCACAACGCGTTGAATCTGTACGGCGCAGTGCTGTCGATCATCACCTCGATCCAGACCTTTGCCAGTCAGTGGACGCCGAGCATCAAGGTGCGTGTGGTGTTGTCGAGTGTGGTGCTGGCGGGTTGCTGCGTGGTAGCGCTGGGGGCCTCGGCGGATTTCATTTCGCAGTTCATCGGGCTGATTCTGGCGTTGCTGCTGGTACTGGTGCCGTGGGCGTCGATCAACCTGATCGACTTCTACCTGATCAAGCGTGGCAGCTATGACATCAGCTCGATTTTTCGCGCGGACGGCGGTATTTACGGGCGCTTCAATCCGCACGCGATCATTGCCTATTTCATCGGGATCATTGTGCAACTGCCGTTCGCCAATACTTCGCTGTACGTCGGGCCGTACGCCAATCTGGTGGACGGTGCGGATCTGTCGTGGCTGTTCGGCCTGGTGGTGACGGTGCCGTTGTATTACTGCCTCGCCACACGCGGGCAGACGCAGAAGCAACGTGGCGAGGGGATTTATCCCCGATCGGCTGCGAAGCAGTCGTGAAGTCAGCGAGTGCGGCGCCCTTTGAGATATAAAGGGGGCCGCTTCGCGACCCATCGGGGATAAATCCCCTCACTACAAGTGATCTCCTCCCGGACTCCGCATTCCAGCGGACATTCAAATTGGCCATTTCGATCCCCTTTTGGCCCGTCAACCACTGTGCCGCGGCCCCGCGGTCGGCAAGAATCAAAGCCATAACGAAACGCTGAACCTTCCTTGCCCTTGGCTATCTTTGCAGCCGCTGCCGTGTACAGAACATAAAAACCATCGATCTCACGTCGCAATCGGGGAAACAACCATGGTCACGATGAAACGCATTCTGGGTGCCACCGTGTGTGGGCTGACGCTGCTGGCCAGCGCGGTACACGCCGAGCAGCGCGAGCTGCGGGTCTACAACTGGGCGGATTACGTTTTGCCGTCGGTGCCCAAGGATTTCGCCGCGAAAACCGGCATCAAAGTGACCTGGGACACCTTCGACACCAACGAATCGCTGGAGGCCAAGTTGCTCACCGGCAACTCCGGCTACGACTTGGTGGTGCCGTCGAACCAGTTCATCGACACCCAGATCAAGGCCGGGGTGTTCCAGAAACTCGACAAGTCGAAACTGCCGAACTGGAGCCATCAGGATCCGGCACTGCTCAAACTGCTCGACGCCAACGATCCGGGCAACCAGTACGGCGTGCCCTACATGTACGGCACGGTGCTGATCGGCTTCAACCCGGCCAAGGTCAAAGCAGCGCTCGGCGACAACGCGCCGGTCGATAGTTGGGATCTGGTGTTCAAGCCGGAGAACATGGAGAAGCTCAAATCCTGCGGCGTGGCGATGCTCGACTCGCCGTCGGAAATTCTGCCGCTGGCCCTGCATTATCTCGGCCTCGACCCGAACAGCCAGAACCCGGCCGACTATGAAAAGGCCAAGGACCTGATGCTGAAGATTCGTCCGTACGTGACTTATTTCAACTCGGCCAAGTACATGACCGACATCGCCAACGGCGACATCTGCGTTGCCATCGGTTACTCGGGCAGCTTCTATCAGTTCGGCAACCGTGCGAAAGAGGCGGGTAACGGTGTGGTGGTCGATTGGCGTTTGCCGAAGGAAGGCGCGCCGATCTGGTTTGATACTTTCGCCATTCCGAAAAGCGCGAAGAATGTCGAAGAGGCGCATGAGTTCCTCAACACCTTGCTCGATCCGAAAGTCATTGCGCCGATCAGTGATTTCCTCGGCTACCCGAACGTGAACAAGGACTCGATGCCGCTGGTGAACAAGGAAATCACCGGCAACCCGAACCTGACGCCAACGCCTGAGGCCCTGAAAACCCTCTATGTCGTCCAGCCACTACCGCAAAAACTCGAACGCGTACGCACGCGAGTGTGGACCAGCATCAAGTCCGACAAGTAACAACGCGGTCCCTGTAGGAGTGAGCCTGCTCGCGATGCGTCGTGTCAGCCAACATTGATGCTGGATGTACCGGCGTCTTCGTGAGCAAGCCCACTCCCACCCTGGATCTTGGCTAATCGCAGATCCTTCATCCACCGCCAATCCACTGCGGGAGTGAGCCTGCTCGCGATGCGTCGTGTCAGCCAACATTGATGCTGGATGTGCCGGCCCCTTCGTGAGCAAGCCCACCCCTGGTTCTCGGCTAGTCGCAGATCTTTCATTCACCGTCAATCCACTGTAGGAGTGAGCCTGCTCGCGATGCGTCGTGTCAGCCAACATTGATGCTGGATGTGCCGCCGTCTTCGTGAGCAAGCCCACTCCCACCCTGGATCTTGGCTAGTCGCAGATCTTTCATTCACCGCCAATCCACTGTGGGAGTGGGCCTGCTCGCGAAGGCGTCCGATCAGCCGACATTTTCATTAATGTCACGCCGCCAGCGCGAGCAGGCTCACGCCTGCAGATGTTGTGTCATTCGGTGCGTTGGAGGTCTTCCTTGCGAGTGACGATCAGACTCAACACCACCGACCCCAGAATCACCCCGCCCACCACCGCCAGCGACCATTCCACCGGCATGTGAAACCATGGCATCAGCGTCATCTTGCCGCCGATGAACACCAACACAATCGCCAGTCCATACTTGAGCAAATGAAAGCGGTCGGCCATGTCCGCCAGCAGGAAATACAGCGCGCGCAGGCCCATGATCGCGAAGATGTTCGAGGTGAAGACAATGAACGGATCGGTGGTGACGGCGAAGATCGCCGGGATGCTGTCGACCGCAAACATCAGGTCGCTGGCCTCGATCAGCACCAGCACGAGGAACATCGGCGTGGCCCAGCGCACGCCGTTCTGCAGCACGAAAAAGCGCTCGCCATGAAAGCCCTGCGTGATCCGCATGTGCCCGCGCACCCAGCGCAGCAGCGGGTTTTTTTCGAGGTCCGGTTGTTGCTCGGCGAACATCAGCATCTTGATCCCGGTGATGATCAGGAACACCCCGAAGGCATACAACAGCCACTCGAACTGCGACACCAGCCACACCCCGGCGAAGATCATCGCCGCGCGCATCACGATCGCCCCGAGTACGCCGTACAGCAGCACCCGGCGCTGCAATTCCGGTGGCACGGCGAAGTAGCTGAAGATCATCACGAAGACGAACATGTTGTCGATCGACAGTGACTGCTCGATCAAATAACCGGTGAGGAATTCCAGCGTCTTGCGTTGGGCAATTTCGGCGCCGAACTCGCCGTTCAAGTACCACCAGAGCAACCCGGCAAAGGCCAAGGCCAGTGCGCACCAGGCGATCACCCAACAGGATGCTTCCCGCACTGAAACGCGGTGTGCCTTGCGTCCGCCGAAGACGAACAGATCCAGTGCAAGCATGGCGAGGACGAAGACGATAAACGCGCCCCACATCCACGGTTCGCCGATATTGATATTGTCAGTGGGCATGGCAATCTCCCTGTCTTTTATGTCGTTGGAGGCAGACCGGGACATGCTAGCGAGGAGTGAAGGCCAAGGAAAAATCGTATATTCCTGAGGCAAAGTTCGATAAAAACGAAGTGTCTGGCATTTTTGCGGCAGGCGTCTTTGCGATGGCAAACGGCATTGATGCGTGAATACGAGAGAAATTTCAGTGCGAGTTAATTGGGAAGGCAGAGTTGCCAAACACTGCGGACGGACACCTGCCCGTTTGGCATTAATATGTCATTGCGACTGACTTTTTTATTGTGCAGGTTTGTCAAGAGGACCCGACGCCAGCAGTTCTAATCTGCCTTTTACTTTGTGCGGCTTGCCACCGGACTCTATTTGGAAATCAAAGTCTGCGTATATTGATTCCTTTATTTTGTCTCGCTCAAGTTTGATTTCGCCCTCGTCACTCGAAATGATCCCTCCAGCGGCAATGACGTTGGCACGCACAAGGCTTTTGTCATCTTTCTTAATCAGGTATTTGCCGCTTTTGAGCTCCTGATCAATGATGATAGTAATCTGGTAGAAATCGTCCGCTGTGTGATATCGGCCGATGACACTGACTGTGCCGGGAACCAAGGAAGCATAAACAAACAGATTCGGTTCGAAACCTGGAATGGGCGGAAAATCAGGGGTGAATTCGGCCTTGTAGTATTTACCAACGGGTTGTTGTTTTACTTCGATGGGTAATGGTTTCAAGTTTTCATCGACGCCAAGTTGTTTAAGCAGAATGGCATTGCTCATGGTTGCGTTCCTTCAGTGCTGAACGGTTTCAGGGATTTTCCAAATGGAAAGTCTATCGAGCGAGAACGTTACTCGCCGTCCTGTTCGACCGCTACTGTCAGAACTGTCAGTTGCCAGTTATGGGAGAGTGTGTTGGCAGGGTTGTATTGATGCAGAGATGAGTGACAGGGCAAGGCAGCCGAAAGCGGATTGAGACCCTTTCGAGCCTCAATCCAACCCACCTTGTTACTTGCGGGCAGCCAACGGCGGAGTACGCGGCGGCACCTGACGCTTCGAACCGGTCGCCTCAAACGCCGAGGCCAGACGCAGCAGATTCGAGTCATCGTAAGCACGACCGGCGAAAGTCAGACCAACCGGCATGCCGATGTCGGCCATGATCCCCATCGGTACGGTGACGGTCGGTACGCCAAGGTGACGGATCGCCAGATTGCCGTTGGCGACCCAGATGCCATTGCTCCAGGCGATGTCCGCCGATTCCGGATTGATATCGGCATCTGCCGGGCCGACGTCGGCGTTGGTCGGGAACAGCACCGCGTCGAGTTTCAGCGCATCCATCCAGTCTTCCAGATCAAGCTTGCGGGTCTTTTCCAGACCGCGCAGGCCATCGGGCAGGGTCGGGATCTGGTCCCACGGAGTGATCCCGCGCTCGGCCATGCGCACGTATTCGTCCATGCCGGCGGCCAGATCGCCTTCACGGTTGGGCAGGGTACCCGGGTCGTGCGGGAAGATTTTCGGCCCGTCGACATCGGCCAGGCGATTGAGCTTCGGATCGCCGTTGGCGCGCAGGAAATCATCGAAGGCCCATGCCGACAGATCCCACAGTTCGTGCTGCAGAAATTCCTTGGAGACGATGCCGCGATTGAACACGGTCGGTGCGCCGGGGCGGTCGCCTTCGCAGTTGGAGACCAGCGGGAAATCCACTTCGATGACTTCGGCACCGGCCGCTTCCAGGGCGGCGCGGGCCTGTTTCCACAGGTCGATCACCGAAGGGCGGGTGTTGATGCGCTGCCCGGTCGGGCCGCCGATGCCCGGGGCTTCGCTGGTGCCAGCTTCAGGGTCGGCGTTGATGTACATCTTCGGTACACCGAGGCGTTTACCGGCCAGTGCATCGGACTTTACCGCCAGCTCGGCGTAGGAGGCCGGGCGCACCGAATCGACGCTCGGGATCGGTACCCACGGCTGCAGGCGCCACAAATCGCCACGGGTGTCGGGGTCTTCGGCGACCACCACGTCGAGCACTTCAAGCAGGTCGGCCATGGTTCGGGCGTACGGCACCACCACGTCCATGGTCGGCGTCAGCGGCCAGTTGCCGCGCACCGAGATCACCCCGCGCGACGGCGTATAGGCGCACAAACCGTTGTTCGACGCCGGGCCGCGGCCGCTTGACCAGGTTTCTTCCGCCAGACCGAACGCCGAGAAGCTCGCGGCGGTGGCGGTGCCGGCACCGTTGGACGAGCCGGAAGCAAACGGTGCAGTCAGGTAGGCCGCGTTGTAAGGGCTTTCGGCGCGACCATAGACGCCACGCTGCATGCCACCATTGGCCATCGGCGGCATGTTGGTCTTGCCCAGGCAGATCGCCCCGGCGCCGCGCAGGCGTTCGATTGTGAAGGCGTCGCGATGCGCCACCAGATCGGCGAAGGCCGGGCTGCCGGAAGCAGCGGTCAGACCCTTGACCAGATAGCTGTCCTTGGCGGTGTAAGGAATACCATCCAGCGGGCCGAGGGTTTCGCCCTTGGCCCGGCGCGCGTCGGACGCCCGGGCTTCGGCCAGTGCTTCGGGATTGCGCACCACTACGGCATTCAGTGCGGTGGCGGTGTTCGGGCCGTCGTAGGCGTCGATCCGGGCCAGATAGGCCTGCACCAGTTCAACCGCGGTGGTCTGGCCGGCTTCGAGCGCCGCGCGTAATTGAGCAATGGAGACTTCAGTGACTTCGATCATGCTGTTACCGCCGACAGGTTCGCTAAAGGGGTGGGTCATTATGGTTATGGTCGAAACGTGTAGAAAATTGCGTATGGACGAAACTCTACCCTGAACTTTGCCGAATGGCATGTGCTAATTCGATAAATATCGACAAAACTCAGCGAAAAAATTCCCCCGGTGTCTCGCCAAACTGCTGCCGAAAGGCCGCGATGAAGGCCGAGGTCGAGTCATAACCGCAGGCCAGAGCCACGTCGGTGACGCGTTCGCCGCGTTCCAGCGGAGTCAGCGCACCTAGCAAACGCAAGCGCTGGCGCCAGGCGCGGAAGGTCAGACCGGTGTCGCGTAAAAACAGGCGGCTGAGGGTTTTTTCGGTGACGCCGAATTTTTCGCTCCAGTGCTGCAGTGTGGTCTGCTGTTCCGGATGTTGCTCCAGGCTTTGATAGATCTGCCGCAGACGGCTGTCCTGCGGCAGCGGCAGCATCAGGTCGATCTGCGGCGCTTCGGCCAGTTGATCGAGGATCACCTGGGCCAGGCGGCCATGCGCGCCGGTCTCGTCGTATTCCACCGGGACCAGACTGAACGCGCGAATCAGCTCGCGCAGCAGGTCGCTGACGCCCAACACATGACAGCGCTCAAGCGCCCAGCCGGCCACGCTGCAATCGATATACAAACTGCGCATTTCGGTGTGCGGCGAGCTGAACACTCGATGCGGCACGCCCGCCGGAATCCACACCGCACGCTCCGGTGGCGCGACGAAACGCCCGGCGCTGGTCTGCACTTCAAGCACGCCCTGAATCGCGTACGACAATTGCACCCACGGGTGACTGTGACGCCGGGTCAGTGCGCGATTGGGCAGCGATTCGGTGCGCCCGTACAGCGGACGTGGCAGGCTGGGCAGCCCGGGAATGCTGCGCCGGAAGCTTTTCTCATGTCCTTTAGGCGGCATCTGTTGGCTCTTCGGCGTTAGTCGGTAATTTCTGCTCACGTTAGAGTCGCAGTCACGTACTGGCAACCCCCGGATGAACAGACCCATGACTCGCCCAAGATTCCTGCCCGACAACTTCACCCTGACCCTGATCGGCGTCGTGCTGCTGGCCAGTTTTCTGCCGGCCAGCGGGCAGGTCGCGGTGGGGTTCGGCTGGCTGACCAATATCGCCATCGCGCTGCTGTTCTTCCTCCACGGCGCCAAGCTGTCGCGTGAATCGATCATCGCCGGGGCCGGCCACTGGCGCTTGCATCTGTTGGTGTTCGGCCTGACGTTTGTGCTGTTCCCGCTCCTCGGCCTGGCGCTGAAACCGCTGCTCTCACCGCTGATCGGCGACAAGCTGTACATGGGCATGCTGTATCTCTGCGCGTTGCCGGCCACCGTGCAGTCGGCGATTGCCTTCACTTCGCTGGCCCGAGGCAATATCCCGGCAGCGATCTGCAGTGCGGCGGCGTCGAGCCTGTTCGGGATCTTCCTTACGCCGTTGCTGGTGACGCTGTTGTTGGATGTGCACGGTGACGGCGGTTCGACCCTCGATGCGATCCTGAAAATCAGCGTGCAACTGCTGCTGCCGTTTATCGCCGGGCAGATCGCTCGGCGCTGGATCGGCGCGTGGGTGGGACGCAACAAGAACTGGCTGAAGTTTGTCGATCAGGGTTCGATTCTGCTGGTGGTGTACGGCGCATTCAGCGAGGCGGTCAACGAAGGTATCTGGCACCAGATTCCGCTGGTCGATCTGCTGGGGCTGGTGGTGGTCTGCTGCATTCTGCTGGCGCTGGTGCTGTTGGCGTCGACCTTGCTTGGCAAGGCGTTCGGTTTCAGCCAGGAAGACCGCATCACCATTTTGTTCTGCGGTTCGAAGAAAAGCCTGGCCACCGGCGTGCCCATGGCGCAGGTACTGTTTGCCGGCAGCACCATCGGCGTATTGATTCTGCCGCTGATGCTGTTCCATCAGATTCAATTGATGGTCTGCGCGGTGTTGGCGCAGCGTTACGCGAAGCGGCCGGAATCGGTGCCGGAGTTGATGGCGCAGGTTGATCCATAAAACACTGCATTCTTTGCAGGAGCTGCCGCAGGCTGCGATCTTTTGACTTTCAAGATCAAAAAATCGCAGCCTGCGGCAGCTCCTACAGAGGATGTGTCAATCCTGAGTCACGTGTTTCGGCCCGGCCAGTGCCCAGGCAATCAGGCCAAACAACGGCACAAACACGATGGCGATAATCCACACGCCTTTGTTGCTGCCTTTGCCTGCGCTCTTGCGCACGCGGTTGATCGCCCACAATTCAACGATCACAAGAACGACGGCGAGTACGATCCAGACGGGTTCAATTTGCATGGGCTACCTCCTGATGGTCTTTCAGTTAGGTGAGCTGATGGCCACAGGGTTCATTTTCTTTCACCCCTTGTGCGGCCCCCGGCAGACAGAACACCTGTTTGATATCACATCCCGATGACCGGTGAGTCACTCTGGCCCTGCACCGATTGCCTGAGTTCGGTCAGCAGATCCTGGGTATAGGTAATGGGAAACCCGTGCTGTGTCAGGCGCTGGCAGGCATGCCGGACAAAACTGCTCATCCCGCGGCGGTAAGCGATACCGTCGAGGGTGTGAGGCCGGTAAAACAAGCCACCTTCCAGACTGCATAGCGGCATTGCATGGGCCTGATAGCCCTGTTCCTTGTATTTGCGTTTTGCCGGGTAATCTTCGAATTTTGCATACCTCACCACATCTTCGGTGCGATAGGCCCAAACCTCGATCCAGAGCGGCGCCGCATCGATGAGGAAATCGGCCATCGCCCGACCTCCGCCATAGCCGGGGAACCGGGTGATTGGCGGATGATCGACAAAGTCGTAGTCCGCCAAGTACAGCATGTTGGCCACGATCGTTTCTGGCAGAGAGTCATAGCGAAAGCCGTTCAGCCCTTTGAATTGACCCCAGTTGAACAGCTTCGAGATTTCCCTGACCCAGTTCTGGCTCGCGGCGTACTTGTAGGACCCGGATGAAGACGCGTGCCAGTCCGAAGACGATGTAAACCCTGAGTTGCGAATATGCTGCGCAATATCGTCGAGGCTTTTGCCTTGCCATACGGCAGGCAGCTGAAAGCCCATTTTTGCGCAGAGGTCGCCCATCAGGCCGCGCTCGCGAATATTAAGGATCAGACTGCTGTAACTGCGCTCCAGTTGACTCAGGCTGTCGAGCTTTTCGTCCTGACAAAGTTCGTTGGCCTTGTCCAGAATTGCCTGATCTGTCAGGCGCGAATAGTTGACCAGCGGGATCCAGCCATAAGAGGCCATGACTCCCTCTTTGAAGCCTTGCGCGATAATGCTTTCACTCGCACCTGGATAGCGCGAAACGAACTCCCCCCAACTCAGGCACTTGGTATCGCGTACGCATTCAAGCGCGTCTTGCAGCGTGGCAATTTCGTAGCTGCGCTTGAAGCGAATGTCCATGTCGGCGAGGACGCGATGGTGGATAAAGTCTCCGGCATTTCTGCGGCGAGTGATGAAGTTGTTGACGCTGTTGGGCAACTTCGCCCGGATGTGGCCGATGGTCGTCGCACCGTGATCGATTTCGGTCTGGAAAAAACCGCGCAATTGCTGCTCGGTGTACTCGGTGGGACGGGCATTCGAGGGCAGGTCCAACGCTTGCTGCACGATCTCGTACTTGCGTGTCAGTTTGTCTGCGTCATTGCCGGAGGTGTTCGAGGGATAGCGCAGATAGCGCATCGCCCTGGGAAACAGCTTTTGTCCATCGGCGAAGTTCCTGATGCCTCTGTCGCGCAACAGATCAATGTAGTACTGGTCGTTTTCGCCAATCCGGTCTTCAGGCAAATACGTGTTGCGACAGTGCGGATTGTCGCAAAAGGTGAAACCGCGGTACCGGATCAGGTCGTAACTTTTGCGCGCATTGCCTTGATGACAAACGGTGCAAGTGATCGACAGGGTCTGGCTACGATTGACCTGGGATTTCCCTTCGAGCAGTTGCAGAGTGCCGTCGAAAGTCATTTCCACATCCGCAAGGAATGCGTTGAAGGCCAGAAGCGCGGCGCGTTTGAACGGATTGCAGTGTGGGCAGCGGGTGGCATCCCAACTGTCGAGTTCGCTGAACCTGAGCGTTACTTCTTTGCCGCAGACGCTATGAACGTAATCGACCTTTTGCATTCGCCGAGCAGGAGTCTGGTGCGGAGGAACAAGGCCTTTGGGCGCGCAGATCTCCTCAAGCGTTGAACGCGTGAGCACCGGGGACGGCATCTTTCTTCGGGTCTCGTCCGGTTGGAAGAACGTCCCTTTCTTTGAAGACAATGCACGCGAACGAACGACGCTCCAGCTCTGGGTCATCGTCAGATTGCCCTTGCGCCAATACAATGTGTCACCGGCAGAGATTTTCAAATGACTCAGTGGCACGCTCCCTTCAAGGGCGTGCGTCACGTCATCGAGTCCCTGTTCCCGGGCGATGGACTTCAGATACAAGAGGCTCAACTTGCCGCGCTCATGGCAGGGAATGAAAACGCAGCCGCGTTTATCGCTGACTAACGTTTTGGAGTTCTTCAAGTTCACCATCCCGCACGAGTGAAGAACCTCATGAACGGATTGGCCATTTTTGTGTGTGCCGCTGAGCCGTTTGTAGCCGGCGGCATGGATGATCTCGAGGATTGCTTCGTCGGTGTAATCGGATAGGCGAGACATGATCGAATGAAGGGCTCAGCGTGAAAAGGTCGGATTTACGGCAGGGCCGTGTTTTTTTGGGGGGAGGCGTGCATGTGCGTGAGGGCTACCCACCCCCCGAATATTTCACCGCAGCGGCTGCCCGTGACGGCACGTTGAGCGTGCGCAGCAATGACGACACATGGATGCGCACGGTGAACGGCGAGATATCCAGTTCCCGGGCGATCTCCTTGTTGGTCTTGCCTTGGGCGATCAGCCGCAGCACATCCTGCTGACGCGGGGTGAGGGCGGTGCCGGTCTCCAGCGGCAGCAGCCCGGAAGGGGCGAACCTGACCAGCACTTCGCCTTCGCGGATCGCCAGAATCGCCTCGCCGATCTCATCCGGGGCGATGTTCTTGCCGATGAAACCGTCGACGCCGGCTGCCATCACCTCACCGATCAACGTCTCGTCGTCGACCATCGACACCACAATCAGCGTGGTGCGCGGCAGTTTTCGGCGCAGTTCGGCGAGTTGGCTGATGCAGGTCAGACCGGGGAAGCGCAGGTCGAGAATCAGCGTGTCCGGCTCGCTGCCGTCGGGCAGCAAGGCCAGCACGGCGTCGAGGTCGCCGGCCTCCTCGATAGTCGCCTCGGGCAGCAGGCGCTGCACGGTGCGCAACATGGCCTCGCGAAACAACGGGTGATCGTCGGCTATGATGATGCGGCATGTCATGACGTGACCCTCCCTGGATCAGCGTGGTTTACGGCATGCACCTTAGCACCGCAAACGCAGATTGCCTGCCGACCGTTGCTGAATCTGACGACTGTCGCACAAGGACGTTGCCCATGAAGTTCGAGAAAAACACCGAGCTGGATCAGGCCAATCTGCGGATCATCATCGCCGGCATTGCCATGGTTTACATCTGCGTGCTGGGCGTATTGCCAGGGCAGCGCTTCGATACCTATCTGCCGGTGGTGATCTACATCTCGCTGTTTCTGCTGGCGTCGATTGTCTTGCGCCAGGCCATTGCAAGCTGGCCGGGGCATTACCCGGCGCGGCGGATTTTTGCCATGGTTCACGATTACACCGGTACCTGTTTCGGCCTGGTACTCGGCGGTGAAGCGGCGTTGCCGCTGTACGCGGTGATCATCTGGGTCAACCTGGGCAACGGCATGCGCTATGGCTCGCGCTATCTGGCGATTGCCACGGGGTTGGCGCTGCTGGCGTTGCTGGCGGTCTATCGGTTGACGCCGGTGTGGCAGGCGCAACCGTACATGGTGCTGATGTTGATGCTCACCAGCACGGTGATCCCGTTCTACGCACACTTGCTGCTGGAGCGCACGCGCAAGGCCTCCGAAGAGGCGGTTGCGGCCAATCTGGAAAAGTCGCGGTTTCTCGCTCAGGCCAGCCATGATCTGCGCCAGCCGATTCACTCCATCGGGCTGTTCACCGCGTGCCTGCGTGAGTCGCGGCTGGGCGAGCAGGAGCGACAACTGGTCGACAACATCGACCGTTCGCTGCTCAACGTCTCGCAGTTGTTCCGTTCGATTCTTGACCTCTACACCCTCGACAACGGGCGCATCCTGCCCAGGTTGCAGGTGTTCAATCTCGGCGAGTGGCTGGCCGACCTGATCCGCCAGAACGCCGAGGCGGCGCGCTGGGCCGGCGTGGAGTTGCGTCTGCGCGCGTGCCAGCACTGGGTACAGAGCGATCCGGCGTTGCTCGCGACCATGGTGCAGAACGTGCTTTCCAATTGCTTCAAGTACGGCGCGCAACGCCCGGTGCTGATCGGCGTGCGCAAACGCGGCAGCGGGCTGGCCATCGTGATTTATGACCGTGGCAACGGCATTGCCGAGGAGCATCTGCCGAAGGTCTTCGAGGAGTTTTATCGAGTGCGTCAGGTGCGCGACAAGGACGTGGAAGGCGTCGGCCTCGGGCTGTCGATCGTCAAGCGTCTGGGGCAACTGATCGGCGTCGATGTGGCGTTGCGCTCGCAGCTCGGACGTGGCACGGCGGTCACCCTGTATGGCTTGCCGGTCGCCGTGGCCCCGCAGATGCCGGCCATGCGTGACGATGTGCGGCAGGCCGGCCTGCTGACCGGGCTGAAGGTGTGTCTGGTGGAGGATGATCGCAACGTGTTGCTGGCAACGTCGGCGCTGCTCGAGCGCTGGGGCTGCGTGGTGCAGGGCGAGTTGAGCGGGCAGGGGCTGGTCACCGATTGCGACATCATCGTCGCCGATTACGATCTGGGTACGCATGCCACGGGCATCGAGTGCATTGACGAGGTGCGGCGCCAGCGGGGTTTTGCGGTGCCGGCGATGATCATCACCGGGCATGACATCGAGAAAATACAGGCGGCCTTGCACGACCGCCAAATTGCCATCCTGTCCAAACCGGTACGCCCGGCCGAGCTGCGCGCGACCTTGCGGGCCCTGCGCGACCGGCAAACCGAGCCGGCCGAGCAGGTTTGACTCAGCGCTTGCAGAGGTAGTCTTGAGTGATGGTGGTTTGCAGGCAGTTGTACTGGCCCATGGTGCGGCAGATGTTTTTCTCCGAGCCGGTCACCTCGGCATTCTTGTAGCCCCAGGTTTTGCAGCGCTCTGAGGCGACGGTCAGGCCTTGTGCGGCGCTGGTCTGGCCGCTTTCAAACTGGCCTAGTTCATAGGAGACCTGAACCACGCCGTCGTTCTTGCTGCCACCGGTGGCTTCCCACTGTTTGGGCGTGGCGCAGCCCGTCAGGGCGAGGGCGGTGAGGGTGAGAGTTGCGAGCAGGGTTTTCATGATGGAACGTAGTCCTTTACCGGGGAAGAGGGATTACTGGAACGGAATCGGCGAGGCGCCTTTGGGCAGGCAGGACAGCGGCGGGGTCATGATGCCCATGCTCGCCACGGCGATAATCGCGCCGCTGGGCAACTCGCAGTTGTACTCGCCGGCCGGGGTATACGCGGTGTAGTAGGTGAGGGTGCTGTCGCTGCGGATGTTGTCGATTTTCGACACCGGTTTGCCGATGACCGTCTGCGCGCGCTCTTTCATGCTGGCTTCGGTGGGTTTGGCGGTCTGGCAACCGCTGGCGCCAAGCAGCAGAGCGCTGACGATCGCCACTTTGCACAAATTGGAATGCAGTTTCATGGTGTTTCTTCCTTGGTGTTGTTCTGATTTCCAGGCACGACGATCCCGCGCACTGCACAGCGGCAATGTTGGGGAGCATCGGGGGTTGCGAGGGAATATAGCGCCGCGTGGCAGGGCGGTCGATTAGCACAAATGTGCTAGTGCGGCGGAGGGAGAGGCGACCCGAACGGGCCGCCCCCGCCGATTACTGAGGGGAGTTGAACTGGTCGGAATAGCTGCCGGTCATCAGCGCCGAAGCGACGCGATCAGAGCCGACGCCGACGCGTGAGTAGGCATACCGGTTGGCGCCGACCTTGTCGGTGCCGTCGGAAGCGACGCTATTGGCGCCGACGTGATCGGAGCCATCGGAAGCCACTGCGCCGGCCCCGACATGATCAGAGCCATCGGAGGCTACTGCACCGGCTCCGACATGATCGGAACCGTCTGAGGCGACTGCACCAGAGCCGACATGATCGGAACCGTCTGAGGCGACTGCGCCAGAGCCGACATGATCCGAACCGTCCGAGGCGACTGCACCAGAGCCGACATGATCGGAGCCATCGGAGGCTACTGCGCCAGCGCCGACGTGATCCGAACCGTCCGAGGCGACTGCATCAGAGCCGACATGATCGGAGCCATCGGAGGCGACTGCGCCGGCGCCGACGTGATCAAAGCCATCGGAGGCTACTGCGCCGGCGCCGACATGATCAGAGCCATCGGAAGCCACAGCGCCGGCCCCGACATGATCAGAGCCATCGGAGGCTACTGCGCCAGCGCCAACGTGATCGGAGCCGTCCGAGGCGACTGCACCGGCTCCGACATGATCCGAACCATCAGAGGCCACAGCCTGCGGCTGCGCAGCCCAAACCGTTGGCAACATCACGGTCGCCGCGACCGCAAGGATGGCGCCTGATAAAAGCGTGTGTTTCATGATTTTCTCCACGACCCATCAGCCACACAGCATTCCGTTGGCCCGGGGTTGACCAGATTGGCGATTGGCACGGGCGCACGGTAACGCGCACGGGTGTCGACGTATTGCATGAAACTGCGAAAGCGAGCTGAAAAGTATAGATCGTCAAACACGGCCGATGGCTGGTGGGGGAGCAAGCAATAGTCGGTTAACTTCCTTGCAGACGTGCGCTTGAAGGAAATCAGTCTAAAAACACCTGACCATCATTCGATGGATTTTGCTAGCCTCAAAGGTGTAGGCGAAGACGCAGACTGATGCGCAAGCGGATAGCAAGGGGACGTGGGGCGCGTTCCGAAGGGTACACGGTTAGAAAGATCTCCGCGCTGAGATCCAGCCCTTATGCCGTGTGAGGCAGCAAAGCACCGCTCTTTTTCCATGGTTGCTTTTGTACTGTGAGAGGCCCGATAAACCTTGTAAGCCAGAGACCAGCACTGGCCGCCTACTCGAACACCAAAGCCCGCATTGCTGCGGGCTTTGTCGTTGTTGAAGGTTCAGATTTTGGTCAGCGCGTACGCCAGATCGGCGCGCAGGTCTTCGAGGTCCTCCGAAAAACGCACAATGTCATCGCCGATATCCAGTTTTGCCGAGGTTCAATTGGGATCAGGCAAAACGGCCGGAGCTGTTGTCAGCGACGGAACCGATGGCGAAGTTGATCCCCGACGCTTTTATGCCTCGCTGAAAGGGATCTCGCCGTAGCGGCGGAATGCGAAATCATTAAGACGCCGCGAGTGATGCGTTGAATGAGAGTTTATAGACTGTTGCTCGGACATTGTGCTGCTCTCACGATTCTGGCTGTCGGTGGCACTCATACTAAAAGGAATCTGCTCGAATGCTGAAAGAGGAAGAAAAAAACGCGATTTTTATTTCCTATGCGTGGGGTGGGTTGCTGCAGTAAAAGGAATGGTTACGCCAGCGCATTATCGAGCCTCTTGATTGGAAATATCGAGTGTTCTGGGATCGGGACAGTATTGGATTCGGTGAATCGATCGACAACGTCATTGCCCGCGCTCTAGAGCAACGGCCGATCAATGTGGTTTGTATTTGTGATAGCGACTATCTGGTCGCAGCGCAGCGGGTCAACTCTGGCTTGCATCGAGAACTGCAGATGCTGACGCAAATCGCTGATCACGTTGGTGTCAGGATCATTCCATTGATTTTCGACGCCGATAGCTCAGCGGACTTGCCAGAGCCGCTGGCAGGCAGGGCTTACCTGAATGTTTACCCGTTACATGAGCGCGGTTTGGACTTGAGTTCTTTATTACTCGGTGTAGCTGACGGAGCGACGCAGGCACAAGTGAACACCCATATTGCGGAAAGGCTCAAGGCATATGATCTGCGCCAGCGGGCCAACGCTTATTTCAGGCGTCAGAACATGGAGTTATGGGGGAGCGCACGTACTCATGAAGTGCGGGTGTTTCAAACTGGGCAGCAACCGCGATTGTTACTCCCGGCGCAGTGGATGTGGGATAGCGACGAATGGGGGGGCATGCTGGGTGACGATAATCCGACGTATTGCCCTTCAAAAGGACGCTGGCATTGGGATTATTTTAGTCCGTCGCGAGGCATGTGTGCGCTGGGAACCGCGACCATGTCGGCGTTTTTTCCGGATCGTGAAAGCTCGGGCGACCAAGCAATGCTGACTTCGGCTGGTGCGATTCTGGCCAGAAGCGTATTCGCCATGACTTATAAGACTGAGTCGTTCAATCTCGCACCTGCCGAACTGATCAATATCCTTCTCAACGACGCCGAAGGCTACGCAGCGCTAGAACATCTGGTGTAATCGAATACATAGCCGGCCGCCCGCTATTTTCCGGAAAGAGTGTCCTGTTGGGGGGCTGGTCGCTGGGGGGCAGACAATGTCGGTTGCGTGCTCGCTGTGACGGGCGGCGAGGGTGTATTTGGAGACACCAATGGATAGATCGCAAAAGCGAGTCCAAAAATACCGATAAAAAATCCGCCTGTCGTGTAGTACTTCTGTTGCTTTCGTTCTTTGTCGTTTACGGCGAGCAGTTCACGTATTTGGTTGGCTAACGGTTCCATGGACTGTGCAGGGGTCGTCAACTGCTCTCGCAGGCGCTCAAGGTGGATTCTTATTTCCTTGGGCATGCCCTCGAAAGGCTCCGTCTCTTTCATCTGTGCGATATAGCTTTCTACCAAATCTCTGTGGGCACTCAACTCGGTGTTTCTTCCTGTCAGTATTTCCCTGAGCAGTCGTTGCAGAATCCAATAGATGCGCTCGTTCCTGACTTGGCGAGAAGCGGCAATTTGCAGGATTTGCGGCCATGAAGGCTGGCTGTTTTTGATGGCCAGAATCAAGTCTTCGTTGAAATCCTTCTCCAATTTTGATTTGAAATAGTCTTCAAGTGCAGACGTCAGAACCCAGGCAAGAAACATGAATGCACAAATGATTACGACGAAACTTATAGCGATTGCTATCCAGGTTTGCATGAACACTCCATTTTCATTGCGCAGATATAAAGTAAATAGACTTGGGATTTCGAGCCGGATCTGTGAATAGCGCGACGTGCCTGGGGCATATTCCGCCGACCAGTGATTCTGCCCGGAGGCAAGGCTAAGTGCCACTACTTCCGCATGGTGGCCTGCAATGCTCGGTTCAAAGTGCAACATCGAATGGTTACAAGGAGAGGTTTTTTCGTACTGTGAGAGGCCCGATAAACCTTGTAAGCCAGAGACCAGCACTGGCCGCCAACTCGAACACCAAAGCCCGCATTGCTGCGGGCTTTGTCGTTGTTGCAGGGTCAGATTTTCGTCAGCGCGTACGCCAGATCGGCGCGCAGGTCTTCGAGGTCTTCGACCCCCACCGACAGACGTACAAGGCCATCGCCGATACCCAGTTTCGCGCGGGTTTCTGGGGGAATGGTCGCGTGGGTCATGATCGCCGGATGCTCGATCAGGCTTTCAACGCCGCCCAGGCTCTCGGCCAGGGCAAAGATCTTCACGTTTTCCAGAAAGCGTCGTGCGCCCTCCAGATCACTGTTCAGATCCACCGAGATCATCCCGCCAAACCCATGCATCTGCCGCTTGGCCAACTCATGTTGCGGGTGCGACGGCAGGCCTGGGTAGTAGACACGTTTGACCTGCGGTTGCTGCTCCAGCCACTTGGCCAGTTCCAGCGCGTTGCTGCAATGACGTTCCATGCGCAGCGCCAGAGTCTTCACCCCGCGCAGGGTCAGGAACGCATCGAACGGGCCGGAAATCGCGCCGACCGCGTTTTGCAGGAAGCCGAGTTTGTCCGCGAGTTCGGCATTCTGCCCAACCACCGCGATACCACCGATCACGTCGGAGTGACCGTTCAGGTACTTGGTGGTCGAGTGCAGTACGATGTCGAAACCCAGCTCCAGCGGGCGCTGGATATACGGGCTGGCGAAGGTGTTGTCGGCAACGCTGATGATTCCGCGTGCGCGGCAGATGCGCGCAATCGCGGCCAGATCCGACAGGCTCAGCAGCGGGTTGGTCGGTGATTCGACAATCACCAGGCGCGTGTCGTCCTGCAGCGCCGCTTCGAACGCCGCCAGGTCAGTCAGATCGACGTAGCTGAAGCGATGCCCGGCACTGCGCTGACGGACCTTGTCGAACAGGCGGAACGTGCCGCCGTACAAGTCATTGCCGGAGATGACGTGCGAACCGGCATCGATCAGTTCGAGCACGGTGGAAATCGTCGCCAGCCCGGAAGCGAAAGCGAAGGCGCGGGTGCCACCTTCCAGATCCGCCACGCAACGCTCCAGCGCAAAACGCGTCGGGTTGTGCGAGCGCCCGTAGTCGAAGCCCTTGTGCACGCCGGGGCTGTCTTGCAGGTAAGTCGAGTTGGCGTAGATCGGCGGCATCAGCGCGCCAGTGGTCGGGTCAGGTTCTTGCCCGGCGTGGATCACTCGGGTCGCGAAGCCTTGGGATTTATCGTCGTGCTGACTCATGCGAGGGATCTCCGTAATTGGTTGAGCATGTCGGTGCGGGTAATCAGGCCGTGGAAGCCCGAGGCATCGGCAATGATCGCGACGAGGCCGCGACTGAGCACCGCTTCCAGTTCGGCGAGGTTGGCACCGGGGGAGAGGGTTTGCAGTTTGTCGGTCATCACGCTGGAGACCGATTGACTGAAGCGTGCGGCGTCTTCGTGCACCGCCAGCAGTATGTCGGATTCGTCGATCACGCCGACCAGTTGTTTGCCTTCCACCAGCACCGGCAATTGCGAAACATCCGCCAGACGCATGCGCTGGAACGCGGTCAGCAGGGTGTCGTCAGGGCCGACGCTGATCACCCGGCCATCCTCGAAACGCCGGGCGATCAGATCGCGCAGGTCGCCATAGCGCTTGCGCTGCAACAGGCCCTGATCGGTCATCCACTGGTCGTTGTAGACCTTCGACAGATAGCGCGTGCCGGTATCGCAGACGAAGCTGACCACGCGTTTCGGCTCGGTCTGTTCGCGGCAGTAACGCAGCGCGGCGGCGAGCAGGGTGCCGGTCGACGAGCCACCGAGAATGCCTTCGGCGCGCAGCAACTGGCGGGCGTGGTCGAAGCTTTCTTCGTCGCTGATCGAGTACGCGTGGCGCACGCTGCTGAGGTCGGTGATCGACGGAATGAAATCTTCGCCGATGCCTTCCACCGCCCACGAACCGGGTGTCGGCATAGTGCCGTCGCGGCTGTACTGAGCCATCACCGAACCCACCGGGTCGGCGAGGACCATTTGCAGATCCGGCTGTACCCGTTTGAAGAAGCGGCTCAGGCCGGTCAGGGTGCCGGCGGAACCGACGCCGACCACGATCGCGTCCAGATCATGTTCGGTCTGCGCCCAGATCTCCGGCGCGGTGCTGCACTCGTGTGCCAGCGGGTTGGCGGGGTTGTTGAACTGGTCGGCGAAGAACGCGCCGGGAATGTCTTTCGCCAGTCGTGCGGCCACGTCCTGGTAATACTCGGGGTGGCCCTTGCCGACGTCCGAGCGGGTGATGTGCACTTCGGCGCCCATGGCTTTCAAGTGCAGGACTTTCTCGGTGGACATCTTGTCCGGGACGACCAGCACCACGCGGTAGCCTTTGGCCCGGCCGACCAGCGCCAGGCCCAGACCGGTGTTGCCGGCGGTGGCCTCGACAATGGTGCCACCCGGTTGCAGGCGCCCGTCGCGTTCAGCGGCATCGATCATCGCCAGACCGACGCGGTCCTTGATCGAACCGCCGGGGTTTTGTGATTCCAGTTTGAGAAACAGTGTGCAGAGGCCGGTATCGAAGCGGGTAACTTGTACCAGCGGCGTATTGCCGATCAGCCCAAGTACGGCAGGGCGTGAATCCTTTGACATTTCTTCACCTCTTGTAGTGGTGTTGATCGCGTTCCATTCGCGGGGAAAAGCTCGCGTGCAACATAGGCGCAGACCTGATCTGTCGCAACCTTTAACCCGCCGCAGATACAGCCATTTCGATCTAACCATAGAACAGAATCGAAGCCTGCAAGGGCCCGGTTTCAGAGGGTTTACATCAAGGCGCCATCGAGTATTGAAAGGGCGTCGCAAGCGTCCCTCAAAGCTTGATCTGCGGATGAATATCCTGCAGGGCAAAGATGTTTTCAGCGGGCATACAGCTGATATCCGATCATGAGGGAAACTTGTGATCATCAAGATTAAAATGAGTTTGTCTCACTAGCACTCGATCCCGACAATGGCCGCCATCAACAAGACATTGGAGTTGTTTGTCATGGCACTGGCCCATTCCCTCGGATTTCCGCGCATCGGTCGCGACCGCGAACTGAAAAAAGCGCAAGAGGCGTTCTGGAAAGGAGAACTGAACGAGGCTGGCCTGCGTGACGTTGGCCGCCAGCTGCGCAAGGCCCATTGGGACTTGCAGAAAAACGCCGGCATCGAGCTGCTGCCGGTGGGCGATTTCGCCTGGTACGACCAGGTGCTGACCCACTCGCTGATGTTCGGCGTGATTCCCGAGCGTTTCCATCCACATGACGGCAAAGCCAGCCTGCAGACCCTGTTCAGCATGGCCCGTGGCGTCAGCGACAGTTGCCGTGGCGGTGCGCACGCCCAGGAAATGACCAAGTGGTTCGACACCAACTACCACTATCTGGTCCCGGAATTCAGCGCCGATCAACAGTTCCAGCTCGGCTGGGAACAGTTGTTCGAAGAAGTCGAAGAAGCCCGCGCACTGGGGCATAACGTCAAACCGGTGATCATCGGCCCCCTGACTTATCTGTGGCTGGGCAAGGCCAAAGGTGCCGAGTTCGACAAGCTGGAACTGCTCGATCGCCTGCTGCCGCTGTACGGGCAGATCTTCGCGCGGCTGGCCGCCCTTGGTGTGGAATGGGTGCAGATCGACGAGCCGATTCTGGTGCTCGACCTGCCGCAGGCATGGAAGAACGCCTTCGAGCGTGCCTACAACCAGATCCAGCGCGATCCGCTGAAAAAACTGCTCGCCACTTACTTCGGTGGTCTGGAAGAGAACCTCGGCCTGGCCGCCAATCTGCCAGTCGATGGTCTGCACATCGATCTGGTACGCGCAGCGGAACAGTACCCGACCATCCTTGATCGCCTGCCGGCCTACAAAGTGCTGTCGCTGGGTGTGGTCAACGGGCGTAACGTCTGGCGTTGCGATCTGGAAAATGCGCTGGCGACTTTGCAGCATGCGCATGAACGTCTGGGGGATCGGCTGTGGGTCGCGCCATCGTGCTCGCTGCTACACAGCCCGGTGGATCTGAACCGCGAAGACCAACTCGATGCCGAGCTGAAAAACTGGTTGGCGTTTGCCGTGCAGAAGTGCGAGGAAGTCGCGGTACTGGCGCAGGCGGTCAACGAGCCGGAAGCGCCGAAAGTGCTGCGCGCCTTGGCCCAAAGCCGCTCGGTACAGACCAGCCGCGCCGCCTCGCCACGTATTCACAAACCGGCAGTGCAGGCCCGTGTGGCGGCCATTACCGCGCAGGACAGCCAGCGCCAATCGCCGTTTACCCAGCGCATCGCCAAGCAGCGCGCCGGCCTCGATCTGCCGCTGTTCCCGACCACCACTATCGGTTCGTTTCCGCAAACCGCGTCGATCCGTCTGGCGCGTCAGTCGTTCAAGCAGGGCAAGTTGAGCGAAGCTGAATACACCGAAGCCATGTACAGCGAGATCCGCCATGCGGTGGAGATCCAGGAGCAACTGGGCCTCGACGTGCTGGTGCACGGTGAAGCCGAGCGCAACGACATGGTCGAGTACTTCGCCGAGCAACTCGATGGCTACGTGTTCACCCGTTTCGGCTGGGTGCAGAGCTACGGTTCGCGTTGCGTGAAACCGGCGGTGATCTTCGGTGATTTGAGTCGTCCGCAAGCCATGACCGTGGACTGGATCCGCTACGCCCAGGGCCTGACCGACAAGGTGATGAAAGGCATGTTGACCGGCCCGGTGACCATGCTGATGTGGTCGTTCCCCCGCGAAGACGTGTCCCGTGAAGTGCAGGCGCGGCAACTGGCGCTGGCGATCCGTGATGAAGTGGTGGATCTGGAGTCCGCCGGGATCAAGATCGTGCAGATCGACGAAGCCGCATTCCGCGAAGGCCTGCCGCTGCGCCGCGCGCAATGGCAGCACTATCTGGATTGGGCCACCGAAGCGTTCCGCCTGTGTGCCTCCGGTGTACGCGACGAAACGCAGATCCATACGCACATGTGCTACAGCGAATTCAATGATGTGATCGAGTCCATCGCCGCCATGGACGCCGACGTGATCACCATCGAAACCTCGCGTTCGGACATGGAGCTGCTGGATGCCTTCGAAGCCTTCGACTACCCGAACGAGATCGGCCCGGGCGTCTATGACATCCACTCGCCGCGGGTGCCGGATGCTTCGGAAATGGCCAACTTGCTGCGCAAGGCAGCGCAGCGGATTCCGCCAGAGCGGTTGTGGGTCAATCCGGATTGCGGCTTGAAAACCCGTGGCTGGCCGGAGACTGAGGCGGCGCTGGTGCACATGGTCAACGCTGCCCGGCAACTGCGCAAAGAACTGGCCTGAGAAGACAACCCAAAAAACCTGTGGGAGCGGGCTTGCTCGCGAAAGCGAAGTGTCAGCTAAATAATTTTCGACTGACACTCCGCCTTCGCGAGCAAGCCCGCTCCCACACTGGAGTGTGTAGGGTGTCAGTGCCGGCTCATCAAGCCGTGCAGTACACCGAGGCGCAAACCCGGTTCCGACGGCACCATTTGCGAAATCCCGAGTTGCGCAAAGAACGCCGTCCCTGTGGGAACGGCCTTGCTCGCGAAAGCGGAGTGTCAGCTAAATAATTTTCGACTGACACTCCGCCTTCGCGAGCAAGCCCTCCCACACTGGAGTGTGCAGGGTGTCAGTGACGGCTCATCAAACCGTGCAACACACCGAGGCGCAGCCCCGGTTCCGACGGCACCATCTGCGAAATGCCAAACACCTTGAACGCCGCCAGCATCAGCACCAGCCCTCCCGGGAGGATGCTCTGGCGATGTGGTTGCAGACCGGCGAGCTTCAGTTGTTGAACGTTCTTCACCTTCAGCAGCAACAGCGACAGGCGCAACAACCCACCATAGGTGATGCCATCCTGACCGAAGTCATTCAAGCGATTAGCCTTGAGCACCTTCGCCAGCATCCGCGCCGTGCCCGACGAGCCAATGGTTTGCTGCCAGCCCTGCGCGCGATAGCGGCGGGCGACTTTTTCGAATTGCAGGATCGCCACGCGCTCGGCTTCCTGCAGTGCACCGGGCGCGATGCGTCCGTCGGGGAAATAGCGTGCGCCCAGGGTGCCGCTGCCGATGGCAATGCTTTCGGTGAGCAGCGGTTGCGAGCCCTGGCCGAGAATCAGTTCGGTGGAACCACCGCCAATGTCGACCACCAGACGCATGTCTTGCGCATCCGGCAGGGTATGAGCGACGCCGGCGTAGACCAGTTGCGCCTCTTCATGGCCGGAAATGACGTCGATGCGAAAACCCAGATGGCGTTCGGCACTGTCCAGAAACAACTGCGCGTTGTCGGCCTCGCGCACCGCGCTGGTCGCCACTGCCCGCACCTTGCCGGCCTCGAAGCCGCGCAGTTTCTTGCCGAACCGCGCCAATGCCTGCCAGCCCCGATCCAGCGCCATTTCATCCAGTGCACCGCCGTCGAAGCCCTCGGCCAGCCGCACCGGCTCTCGCAAGGTTTTGACTTCCTGAATCATGAAGCCTTTTCGACTGCGAACCGACTGGCCGATCATCAGGCGAAACGCATTCGAGCCCAGGTCGATGGCGGCAAACAGCGAGGCGTCTTCTTTCATGGGAATCCCTGCAAACATCCGTCGAAGGCTCAAGACGGTTTGCGAGGATTCTGCCGTGATCTTGATGACATCCTGATGACGGGGCAGGGGCGGTTGAATGATTTGCGGCTGTCATGACACTGTCATTATCCGGCGTCTATGCTGCGGCCAATACATCGCGTGTTCTTAAAGTTTTCGCTGCCGAATTTGGCAGCTTTTTTTTGCCTGCGATTTGATGCCTTGCATTCTGTAGGAGCTGCCGCAGGCTGCGATCTTTTGATTTTGTTTTTTAAGATCAAAGGATCGCAGCCTTCGGCAGCTCCTACACGATGGTGTTTGTAGATTTGCGGAGTCAATTTGCAATTCAGCGTTAGGCTTGACTAATATGCGATCCATATACACTTCGTATCGGATCCATATATGGGCATCGTAAAGATTTCAGAGGACATGCACGAGAACCTGCGCATCTCCAGCACCGCGCTCAGCCGCTCGATCAACGCGCAGGCCGAGCACTGGATGCGCATCGGCATGCTCGCCGAGCTGCACCCCAACCTCGACCACAGCGCCATTTGCCGCTTGCTGATCCGCGCCGAACAGAACGGCGGGCTGGATCTGCATCAACTGACTCAGGAAGCCGTCAGCGCATGAGAAATCAGATCAAGATCAATACCCCTGCGGAAATCGCGAAGTCGCGCGCGGCGGGCAAACTCGCCGCCGAAGTGCTGGCGATGCTGGTGCCGCATGTGAAGGCCGGGGTGACGACCGATGAGCTGGATCGGTTGTGCAACGACTACATCGTCAACGTGCAGAAGGCCATTCCGGCCAACGTTGGTTATCACGGTTTTCCGAAAACCGTGTGCGCCTCGGTCAACGACGTGGTGTGCCATGGCATCCCGTCGGGCACTCCGCTGAAAGACGGCGACATCGTCAACCTCGACATCGCGGTGATCAAGGACGGCTGGTTCGGCGACACCAGCCGCATGTACGTGGTCGGCGAGGCGACACCTGAGGCGCAGCACCTGATCAAGACCACTTATGACGCGATGTGCGCGGGTATTCGTGTGGTGAAGCCGGGCGCCACGCTGGGCGATATCGGCCACGCGATCCAGACGTTGGCGGAGAAGGAAGGCTTCAGCGTGGTGCGCGAGTATTGCGGGCATGGCATCGGCAAGGTTTATCACGATGAACCGCAGATCCTGCATTACGGTTTCCCCAATCAGGGAATGAAGCTCAAGGCGGGGATGATCTTCACCGTCGAGCCGATGCTCAATGCCGGCAAGCGCCATGTGAAGAACATGCCGGATGGCTGGACGGTGCTGACCAAGGATGGCTCGCTGTCGGCGCAGTGGGAGCATATGGTTGCGGTGACGGAGACAGGCTTCGAAATCCTCACCGCCTGGCCGGATCAGATTGAAAGGATTACGCCGATTAGCTAAGCGCCACAAAAACTGTGGGAGCGGGCTTGCTCGCGAATGCGGTGTGTCATTCAACATAAACAGTGACTGACACACCGCCTTCGCGAGCAAGCCCGCTCCCACAAGGGGATTTGTGGTGCTGCCGAGATTCTCAGTGAGAACCGGCCGCTTTGTTGAGGTCGCTTTCAGCCCATTCGGTATAGACACAGGCGTCCGCCGTAGCCCAGCGCACTCGCACCGGATCGCCAGCCTTGAGCGGCATGCCCGCCGCCGACAGCGCTTTCACCGTCATCGAAGTACCGCCCGAAGTCACCACGCTGCAGGTCTGGCTTTCGCCGAGAAACAACACTTCCACCACCTGCGCCGACACCTCATTCCAACCCGCCGCCAACGGCTCTTCGTTCGCCTGTTGCACGCTCAGTGCCACAGCCTTTTCCGGCCGCACCATCAACAACACGTCCTGATCGGTGTGCAGCCCGGCGGTCAGGCGAATCGACAATGACTGTCCTTCAAACGAAGCCGCCGCATTGCCCTGCGCCTTGAGCTTGAGGAAGTTCGAGTTGCCGAGGAACGACGCCACAAACGCATTCGGCGGATTCTGATACAGGTCATAACCGCTGCCCAGGCCGACAATCTTGCCGTGACTGAAAATCGCGATGCGCTGCGACAGGCGCATGGCTTCTTCCTGATCGTGGGTCACGTAGACGATGGTGATGCCCAGGCGCCGATGCAGCTGGCGCAGTTCATCCTGCAGGTCTTCACGCAGTTTTTTATCCAGCGCACCGAGCGGTTCGTCCATCAACAGAATACGTGGCTCGTAGACCAGCGCCCGGGCGATGGCGACGCGTTGCTGCTGGCCGCCAGAGAGTTGCGAAGGGCGGCGATGAGCGAATTGTTCGAGCTGCACCAGTTTCAACATCGCATCGACACGCTTGTCACGTTCGGCGGCGGCGAGTTTGCGGATCGCC
The DNA here is from genome assembly GCF_058798255.1 of Pseudomonas sp. GW823-FHT01D03. NCBI lineage: Bacteria > Pseudomonadati > Pseudomonadota > Gammaproteobacteria > Pseudomonadales > Pseudomonadaceae > Pseudomonas > Pseudomonas sp. GW823-FHT01D03. The sequence goes on along the minus strand of NZ_JBXAKK010000001.1, from coordinate 3,566,994 downwards.
AGCGGGAAGGCGATGTTGTCGCGCACCGACAGATGCGGGAACAGCGAATAACGCTGGAACACCATGCCAATGTCGCGCTTGTGTGGCGGCACGTTGACCAACGACTGACCGTTAACCAGGATCTCGCCGCTGCTTGGGGTTTCGAACCCGGCGAGCATCGACAGCGTGGTGCTTTTGCCCGAGCCGCTGGAGCCGAGGAAGGTCAGGAACTCGCCGTCCTTGATGTCCAGCGAGATGTTGTCGACGGCGGCAAAGTCGCCGTAGTGCTTGTTCAGATTGCGCAGGCTGACCAGGGGTTTGTCGTTCTGCTGGGATGCGTCTTTGATCACGGCACTCATGTCGTACTCCTGGGCGCTCAGGCGCTGATTTCGTTGCGCCGGCGCAAAGCGGCGGCGATGACCATGACCAACACCGACAGGCCGATCAGCAGCGTCGAAGCGACGGCGATCACCGGGGTCAGGTCCTGGCGCAGGGTGGTCCACATTTTCACGGGAAGGGTTTGCAGGGTCGGGCTGGCCATCATCACGCTGAGCACTACTTCGTCCCACGAAACCAGAAAGGCGAAGAGGGCGCCGGCGACCATGCCCGGACGGATCGCCGGGAACGTCACCTTGAACACCGCTTGCAGGCGTGAGGCGCCGCAGATCACCGCCGCGTCTTCAATCGACTGATCGAACAGCTTCAGCGAGTTGATGATCGAGATGATGGTGAACGGCAGCGCGACGATCACATGGCTGACCACAAAGGCAAACATGGTCCCGGTGTAACCGAGCTTGAGAAACAGCGCGTACACCGCCACCGCGATGATCACCAGCGGCACGATCATCGGCAGGGTGAACAGGCCGTAGAGCATTTCCCGACCGGGGAAGCGTCCGCGCACCAGAGCAAATGCGGTTGGCAGACCGAGGGCCACGGCGCAGATCGTGGTCAACACGGCGACCTTGAGGCTGGCCGCCGCAGCGCTCATCCAGTCGGCGTTGGAGAAGAACTGGCCGTACCATTTCAGCGTCCAGCCCGGCGGCGGGAATACCAGCCACTGCGACGAGCCGAACGACAGCAGCACGATGAAGACGATCGGCAACAGCAGGAACAGGCCGATCAGACCGGTGGTGGCGTAGAGGCCGAAACGCATGCGCCGGCTCATCGCATTGGGAGTCAGGAGCATGTCGGCTTACCTCGCGTTACTGGCGCCAACCGGGGATTCCGGCTGAAGCTTCAGGTAGAAGTAGAACAGCACCAAAGTGATCGCGATCAGCAACGCAGCGCCGGCACTGGCCAGGCCCCAGTTGAGGAACGATTGCACCTGCTGAATGATGAACTCCGGCAGCATCATGTTCTGCGCCCCGCCGAGCAGTGCCGGGGTGACGTAGTAACCGAGCGACATCACGAACACCATCAACCCGCCGGACGCCAGACCTGGCCGGCACAGCGGCAGGAACACCCGGAAGAAATTGGTCCACGGGCTGGCGCCGCAGATCGAGCCGGCCTGCAGGATCATCGGGTCGATGGCCTGCATGGTCGCCTGCAACGGCAGGACGATGAACGGGATCATGATGTAGCTCATGCCGATCACCACGCCGGTCAGGTTGTGCACCATTTCCAGCGGCTGATCGATGATGCCCAGCGCCATCAGCGCCTTGTTGATCACCCCCGAGGCCTGCAGCAATACCAGCCACGAATAGGTGCGGGCGAGCAGGCTGGTCCACATCGATAGCAGCACGATGTTGAGGATCCAGCGGCCCCAGCCGCGCGGCACCAAGGTGATCGCCCAGGCCAGTGGAAAGCCCAGCAACAGGCTGAAAATCGTCACCAGCCCGGCTACCGAGAAGGTGTTGAGCAGTACCCGCGCATACGCCGAGTTGGCGAACAGTTGTTCATAGTTGCCGAGGCCCGGGGTTGGTTCCAGTACGCCGCGCAACAGCAGGCCAATCAACGGCGCAAGAAAGAACAGGCCGAGGAACAGCAGTGCCGGGACCAGATTGCCGGCACCTTTCCAGCGTTGTCTGAAGGTTGGGGTCGAGCCGGCAGCGCCCGTGGCGCTCCCGGTCACCGTTGCAGGACGGGGCGCAGTGGCCGCCATTTTCATTTGACCAGCCATTCGTTCCACCGTGTCGCGATGGCCGGGCCGTTCTTGGCCCAGTACGCGAAATCAAGAGTGATCTGATCCTGGGCGTAGGCCGTCGGCAGGTTCGGGGCCAGCACCGAGTCCAGGCGCGCCACGCTGTCGACGTTGACCGGGGCGTAGGCGGTCAGGTTGGAGAAGTCGGCCTGGCCTTTGGCACTGCTGGCGTTGGCCAGGAACTTCATCGCCGCGTCCTTGTTTTTCGAGCCTTTTGGAATCACCAGAATGTCGGCCATGACCAGGTTCTGTTTCCAGCTCACACCGACGGGTGCGCCATCTTCTTGCAGGGCATGAATCCGGCCGTTCCAGAACTGGCCCATGCTCGCTTCACCGGAGGCCAGCAGTTGCTGCGACTGCGCGCCGCCGCCCCACCAGACGATGTCTTTCTTGATGGTGTCGAGTTTCTTGAAGGCGCGATCCAGATCCAGCGGGTAGAGCTTGTCGGCCGCTACGCCGTCGGCCAGCAGCGCCAGTTCGAGCACGCCGGGGCTGGGCCATTTGTACAGGGCGCGTTTGCCGGGGTAGGTCTTGGTGTCGAACAGGGCGCTCCAGTCCTGCGGCTTGTTGGCGCCGAGTTTGCCCTCGTTGTAGCCGAGGACGAAGGAGAAGAAGAACGAGCCGACCCCGTAATCGCTGACGAAACGCGGGTCGATCTTGTCGCGCTGGATGACGTTGAAATCGAGGGGTTCGAGCAGGCCTTCAGCGGCGGCGCGCAGGGCGAAGTCGGCTTCGACATCGACCACGTCCCACTGCACATTGCCGCTTTCGACCATGGCCTTGAGTTTGCCGTAGTCGGTCGGGCCGTCCTGCACCACGGTGATGCCGCTGGCCTTGCTGAACGGATCGGCCCAGGCCTGTTTCTGCGCATCCTGGGTGCTACCGCCCCAGCTGACGAAGTTCACGCTTTCGGCCGCCATTGCAGCCTGGCCGGTCACGCTCAGCAGTCCCGCAAAAAGGATTGCGGTTGCAGCTTTGTTCAACACCATTTTTACGCCCTCATTGTTGTGTTTTTGAGCGGGCTTGCGTTGTTGCCCGCCTGTCGGGAGCAGTAGCCGGACGGTTTTTCAGGTCGTCCGGTCTATGGAATATCATATTATGGTATTCCAAGCTTTGTGCAAGCACTTTGCCTTACCGGTTATCTGGCGGAGCTGCTTTTTTGTAGTTCGAGGAAATCGGTTTGAAACGCAAAACCCATTGTGGGAGCGGGCTTGCTCGCGAATGCGTTGGGTCATTCAACATTGATGTCGACTGATACGGCGCCTTCGGGAGCAAGCCCCCCTCCCACAGTGGAACGTGGTTTTACCCGGGGTTATTCGCTGAAGGGGATGCTCTCAACCACCTCCAGGTCATACCCGGTCAACCCCGCATATTTGAGCGGTGGCCCAAGATGCCGCAGCTTGCCCACCCCCAGGTTCTGCAGAATCTGCGCCCCGGTACCCACCTCCGAATAAATCCGCGATTGCGAGCGACTGAACTGCCGTGGCGGCTGGGTCAATTGCGGCACGCGCTCCAGCAATGCCTGCGACGATTCATGGTTGGCCAACACCACCACAACCCCATGACCTTCAGCCGCGACCCGTTGCAGCGCCGCCCACAGCGTCCAGTTGCTTGGCCCGTTGTACTCGGCGCCGACCAGATCACGCAGCGGATCAATCACATGCACGCGCACTAGCGTCGGCTCTTCGCGGCGCAGATCGCCCATGACCATCGCCATGTGCACGCCACCCTCGATGCGGTCTTCAAAGGTGATCAGACGGAACATGCCATGCACCGTCGGCAGCTCACGTTCGCCGATGCGTTCGATGGTGTGCTCGGTGCTCAGGCGATAGTGGATCAGGTCAGCGATGGTGCCGATCTTGATCCCGTGCTTGCGCGCGAACACTTCCAGATCCGGGCGGCGAGCCATGGTGCCGTCGTCGTTCATCACTTCGACGATCACCGAGGCGGGCGTGAACCCGGCCAGACGTGCCAGATCACAACCAGCCTCGGTGTGACCAGCGCGGGTCAGCACGCCACCTTCCTTGGCGCGCAGCGGGAAGATATGGCCGGGCTGCACCAGGTCTTCTGCGCGAGCGTTCGGCGCCACGGCGGCGGCAACGGTGCAAGCGCGGTCGGCAGCAGAAATGCCCGTAGTGACGCCGACCGCCGCTTCGATGGAAACCGTAAACGCGGTGCTGAACACGCTGCCATTGCTCGGCACCATCTGCTCAAGGCCCAGGCGTTGGCAGTGTTCGTCGGTCAACGTCAGGCAGATCAACCCGCGCGCCTCACGGGCCATGAAGCTGATCGCCTCGGGCGTGCAGCAGTCGGCGGCCAGCAGCAGGTCGCCTTCGTTTTCCCGATCTTCGTCATCGACCAGCAACACCATTTTGCCGAGACGATAATCTTCGAGGATTTCTTCGATGCTGTTGAAGGCCATGCTGGACTCTCAGGGTTGGTTGCAAATAATATTGGTATACCATAATACAAAATCAACAAAGAGGTCACTATGAAGGCGTACTGGATTGCCCACGTGGATGTCGACGATGCCGAGCACTACAGCCAATACACCCAACGCGCGCCGGCAGCGTTCGCCGAGTTCGGCGCGAAGTTTCTGGCCCGGGGCGGGCGCAGCGAAGCGCTGGAGGGCAGGGCTACTCCTCAGCGTAGCGTGGTGATCGAGTTCGAGAGCTATGAGAAGGCCGTGGGGTGCTACCACTCGGCGGCGTATCAGGAAGCGAAAAGTTATCGCGAGGAATGGGCGCGGGCGGAGATCGTTATCGTCGAAGGCATCGCCCCACTCTAAGGCTCACCGCAAAACACTTGTAGGAGTGAGCCTGCTCGCGATAGCGGTCTGCCAGTTGATAACGATGTTGACTGACACACTGCTATCGCGAGCAGGCTCACTCCTACAAAAAGCGAAACGTTGTCAGCGGATAAAGTGAATCTTGCCGCTGTCATCATTGCCCATGTAGATCCCATACACCCCGGCCTGACGCTCCTCGATGTAACGCTCGAGAATCTGCCGGATCGCCGGGTAATAGATCTGCTCCCACGGGATGTCTTCGGGGGCGAAGAACTTATAGTCCATGGTCTCAGGGCCGAACTGGCCGGTGATCTCCAGCGCGATCGCGCGGAAGATGATGTACACCTCGCTGATCTTCGGCACGCTGAAAATCGAATACGGCGAGACGATTTCCGCGCGCACGCCGCTTTCTTCCCAGACTTCGCGCAGCGCCGCCTGCTCGGTGGTTTCGCCGCTTTCCATGAAGCCGGCCGGCAGTGTCCAGGTGCCCGGACGCGGTGGGATCGCCCGTTGGCACAAAAGGTATTTGCCGTCCTGCTCGATGATGCAGCCGGCGATGATCTTCGGATTGACGTAGTGGATGTAGCCGCAGCCGCGGCACATCAGGCGCTCGTGCGTATCGCCCGGCGGTACCTGCTGACCGAGGTCAGGGCCACCGCATTTCGGGCAAAAGCTCGGGCTGAACATGTCAGTGACCTATGCGCGGTTCTTTCAGCGCGATCGGCAGGGTGATGTTCGGCGTGGCGCCGGTCTCTTCCTGTTTGCGCTTGAGGTAGTCGAGGGCCACGGCCGCAGCGGCGCGTACGTGATCGACGCAGGCCTGATGCGCCGCCAGTGGATCGCCGCTCTTGATCGCCTCGACCATTTTCTCCATTTCGTGGTTACTCGCGCCGCGACGGTTTTCCTGGGACACCGAGGTCGCTCGCAGATAGCTGATGCGTGCCTGCAACTGGCGCAACTGGGTGGCCGCAACATGGTTGCCCGAGCCTTCGAGCAGCACGTCGTAGAAGCCCTGTACCGAGTCGATCACCTGTTGCAGTTCGCCGTCCTTGAGCGCCTTGCGGTTCTCGTCGAGGGCTTTTTCCAGGGCCTTGATGTCCTTGGCCTTGGCGCGCAGGGTGAACAGCTGGACGATCAGGCCTTCGAGCACGCAGCGCAGCTCATAGATGTCGACCGCATCGGCGAGGGTGATGATCGCCACCCGTGGGCCTTTGGCATCGGCGAACTCGACCAGACCCTCGGACTCCAGGTGACGCAAGGCTTCGCGCACCGACGTACGGCTGACACCGAGGCGATCGCACAGATCGCGCTCCACCAGACGATCGCCGGGCATGAGCTGGAAATTCATGATCGCGCTACGCAGTTTGTCCAGCACGATTTCGCGCAGGGTAACGGGGTTGCGATTGACCTTGAAGCTGTCGTCGAGTGGCTGGCGTTTCATGGGGTCCGCTCTTGAAGTTGGCTGTCCATGCCAGACGGGCATCTAAACAGCCGAGGGGTTAACTGGAGGCCTCGGCGTCGGCTTCGGCGAAGGCTTCACGGGCGAGCCGGAAACTGTCCACGGCTGCCGGGACGCCGCAATAAATACCGACCTGAAGCAGAATTTCGCGTATTTGCTCACGACTCAGGCCGTTACGCAAGGCGCCGCGCACATGCAGCTTGAGTTCGTGCGGGCGGTTGAGCGCCGAGATCATCGCCAGGTTGATCATGCTGCGCTCCTTGAGCGACAAACCCTCGCGCCCCCAGACATGGCCCCAGCAGTACTCGGTGACCATTTCCTGCAGCGGGCGGGTGAAGTCGTCGGCGTTGTCGATCGAGCGCTGCACATAGGCTTCGCCCAGTACCTGAGTGCGGATCTTCAGGCCTTTTTCGTACTTTTCGTTGCTCATCATTCCTCCTGTCACCACAAATCCCTTGTAGGAGTGAGCCTGCTCGCGATAGCGGTGGATCAGTCGACATCAATGTTGAATGTCAGTCCGCTATCGCGAGCAGGCTCACTCCTACAGGGGGTTGTGCGAATCCGTCAGGCCAGTGTCGGCAAAGGCCCAAGTTTGCCCTTGTGATAAATCATCGGCGTCACCGGTTGCTCGGGCAAAATCAGGTGCTTCACCGCGCCGACAATGATCGCGTGATCACCACCGTCGTATTCACGCCACAACTCGCACTCGATGATCGCCGTGGCCTTGGCGAGGATCGGGTTACCCAGTTCGCTCAAATGCCACTGGATGTCTTTGGCCTTGTCCTTGCCTTTACCGGCGAAGGCGTAGGCCTCGGCGGTCTGGTCGGCGGACAGCAAATGGATCGCGAACTTCTTGCTGTCGCGCAGCACCGGGTAGGTGTCGGAAGCGTAGTTGGGACAGAACAGCACCAGCGCCGGATCAATCGACAGCGCGCTGAAGGCGCTGGCGGTGATGCCGACGATGGCGCCGTCCGGGTCGAGGGTGGTGACCACCGTGACCCCGGACGGAAACGAGCTCATGACGTCTTTGTAAATGCCGGGTTCGATCATGTCGCAGGACTCCTAACGCATCACAAACGGATCAGGCATCGGCGCCTGAGAGAGATTGATCCACACCGTTTTCAGTTCGGTGTAGGCCAGCACCGAATCGATGCCGCTTTCGCGTCCATAGCCACTGTTCTTGAAACCGCCGATCGGCGCCATCGCCGAGACTGCGCGGTAGGTGTTGACCCAGATGATTCCCGAACGCACGTCGCGAGCGAGGCGATGGGCGCGACCGAGATCGCGGGTCCAGATACCGGCGGCGAGGCCGAACTGCGAGTCGTTGGCGATCGCCAGCGCCTCAGCTTCGTCCTTGAAACGAATCACCGAAGCCACCGGGCCGAAGACTTCTTCCTGCATGATCTTCATCGAGTTGCGGTCGCACTCGAACAGCGTCGGCTCGTAGAACCAGCCGTCACCGAGATCGGTCGGACGTTTGCCGCCGGTGCGCAACCGCGCGCCTTCAGCAATGGCGTCAGCCACCAGCCCTTCGACCACCGCCAATTGCTGCGCAGTGGCCATCGGGCCCATTTCGCTGTGGTCTTCCTGCGGGTTGCCGATGCGGATGCGCTGGGCGCGTTCGACCAGACGGTTGACGAACTCGTCGTAGATTTCGTCCTGCACCAGCAGGCGGGAGCCGGACACGCAGCTCTGGCCCGAGGCGGCGTAGATCCCGGCGATGGCGCCGTTGATCGCGCTGTCCAGATCGGCGTCGGCGAAGATGATGTTCGGCGACTTGCCGCCGAGTTCCAGCGACAGCTTGGCGAAGTTCTCGGCGCTGCTGCGCACCACATGCCGGGCCGTGGCCGCGCCGCCGGTGAAGGCGATCTTGCGGATCAGCGGATGGCGGGTGAGGGCGGCGCCGGTGCTCGGCCCGTAACCGGTGACAACGTTGACCACACCCGGCGGAATTCCGGCTTCGAGGGCCAGACGTGCCAGCTCAAGGATGGTCGCCGAGGCGTGCTCGGACGGCTTGATCACGATGGTGTTGCCGGCGGCAAGGGCCGGCGCCAGTTTGATCGCGGTCAGGTACAGCGGGCTGTTCCACGGAATGATCGCGGCGACCACACCCATCGCTTCGTGCACGGTGTAGGCAAACAGGTCTGGCTTGTCCAGCGGCAGGGTGCCACCTTCGAGCTTGTCGGCCAGGCCTGCGGTGTAGTGGAAGAACTCCGGCAGATAACCGACCTGCCCCCGGGTTTCGCGAATCAACTTGCCATTGTCGCGGCTTTCCAGCTGCGCCAGTTGTTCCTTGTTTTCTGCGATCAGGTCACCGAGACGCCGCAGCAGTTTGCCGCGCGCGGTGGCGGTGAGGCCGCGCCAGGCCGGGCTGTCGAAGGCTGTCTGTGCCGCTTGCACGGCGCGTTCGACGTCAGCTTCATCGGCGTCAGGCAACTCGGCCCAGGCCTGGGCGCTGGCCGGGTTGAGGCTTTCGAAAGTCTTGCCGGAGAGGGCGTCGACCCATTCTCCGCCGATGCACATCTGGAAGCGTGCGAGTGTCATGCAACGATCCCCTTTATATGGTTTTGTCGGGAGTGTGCGTAGTCGAGAAATTCCAGCAGCGTCTGGTTGACCAGGCGCGGCGACTCTACCGGCATCATATGCCGTTGCTCGGGCAGCACCGCAACCTTCGCGCCGGGGATGCACCGGGCCAGTTGCTCGGCCATTTCCGGGGTGGAACCGGGGTCGAGTTCGCCGGTGGCGATCAGCGTCGGCGCCTGAATGCTGCCGAGGTCGTCGGCGCGGTACATGTCCTGGGTGGCGAACAATTCGTAGGTGGTCAGGTAGCCTTGCGGATCATTGCCGGCCAGGGTCTGACGAATGGCCGCGATCTGCGCCGGGTTGGCCGCCTGATATTCACGGCTGAACCAGCGCGACAGCGCCGCTTCGGCGTTGGCATCCGGGCCGTGTTCAGCCGCCTGCGCGGTACGCGCGATAACCCCGGCGCGCTGTTCTTCGCTGCGGTTGAACACGCTGTTAAGCACCACCAGGCTTTGCAGGCGCTCGGGGTAATGCAGGGCAAACGCCCGCGCCACCAGGCCGCCCATGGAAAAACCGATCACCGCTGCCTGAGGCAGATTCAGGTGATCGAGCAGCTCCAGCAACTGATCGGCGTAACCGAGCAGGCCGGTGCCGCTGGCCGGGCGCGGGCTGGCGCCGTGGCCTAGCATGTCGTAGGCGATCACCCGGTATTGGGCAGACAGGCCAACGATCTGGCCGCCCCACATTTCTTTGTTCAGGCCCACGCCGTGGATCAAGACCACGGGCTGGCCTTGGCCGGTCGCCAGGTAACTGGTGCCAGCCGGGGTGAGTTCAGCGGTGAGCCGAATCATGGAGCGCTCCTGCAGTGCCTTTTTATTGTGATTACTGGGCTTTTTCGGCGGCCAGTTCTTCCAGATCGATGTAACGGTTGCCGATGCGCGGGTGCAGGCGACCACCGTCGGCGCAACCGAGCACCACGACGATTTCGTCGGCACGCGGCGCGTCTTCGATCTGCATTTCCAGGGTGATGTAGTGCGAACGCAGGCCTTCGTCATCCTTGTGCATCATCGGGATCTGAATCGAAGTGCCCGGGCCGCCGCGCTTGTTGGTGAAGCTCAGGTAGCTCTTGGCCTTGACCGCCTCGCGGTAGTGGTTGCCGAAGCGCAGGGTGTGGATCACCGCCGAGGCGTGCTCGATTTCGCCGTCGGCGCCGACCACTGCCGCTTTGCCGTACGCCTCGATCTTCTCGGCGCCGCCGATGATGCCCACCAGACGCTCGACCATCATGGCGCCGAGGTCGGAGCAGTTGGCGCGGATTTGCGGTTTCAGATCCTCGACGAAGCCGTTGCCGACCCACGGGTTCTTCATCACCACGGCCAGCCCGACCATGGTCACTGGCTTGTCAGTGACCTTGCCGCCTTCGATGAAGGTTTCTTCGACATAGCTGACGATCTTGCGAATTTCGAAACTCATGAGCTGCTCCGTAGGGGGATTGAGAGTGTCTGTGCGTCTGATGGTATACCATAATACCGATCGTGCAAGTCCCCTACGCAAGATTTGCCGGATCCATCCGGCGAATGGCGCTGCATTGATTGCCTGCCTCGATCTCACAAGCACCGCTGTACTCCTGTGGGAGGGGGCTTGCTCCCGAAAGCGGTGGATCAGTCGACATCTCGGGTGCCTGACACATCGCCTTCGGGAGCAAGCCCCCTCCCACAATGGAAATCACCGCTGACAGGAGGTCATCCGGTTAACAAAAGATAACGTGGCGCCGATTGTCAGACGTTTCCAAAGCCCGATAGGATGAGCCAGCTTCCCAAGGCGCTCTGGACTGCGGGTTTCACGGCTATGCTTGTGACCCATCAGTCACCACGAGCACCCTTGCGGCGCCCTAAGGCCGAATGGCCTAACAATAATAAATAGGGGAAGGTCTATGAGTCGTTGCCGCCCGCCGGCGTTACGCAACACCGCGTTGCTGGCCACAGCACTCACTTTGCTGGGCTTTGCCACGTTATCGGCACCTGTGATGGCCGCCGAGGCGCCAGCCGACGTGGTCTATGCCACCGAATCGGCCAAAGCCGCGAAAAGCCTGATGCTCGATGTAGTCCACGCCGGCAACCGCCTGGTGTCGGTCGGGGATCGCGGACACATTCTCTATTCCGACGACCAGGGCAAGACCTGGACCCAGGCCAAAGTGCCGTCCCGGCAACTGCTGACGGCGGTGTACTTCGTCGATGACCAGCACGGCTGGGCGGTCGGCCACGACGCACAAATTCTCGCCAGCGCAGACGGCGGTCTGACCTGGAGCAAACAATTCGAAGATCTCAAGCGCGAATCGCCGCTGCTCGACGTCTGGTTCAAGGACGTCAACAGTGGCCTTGCCGTGGGCGCGTACGGCGCGTTGCTGGAAACCACCGATGGCGGAAAAAACTGGGAAGACGTCAGCGACCGCCTCGACAACGAAGACCAGTTCCACCTCAACGCCATCGCGGCGGTGAAGGACGCCGGGCTGTTCATCGTCGGCGAGTCGGGCAGCATGTTCCGCTCCGCCGACTGGGGCCAGACCTGGGAAAAACTCGAAGGCCCGTACGAAGGCTCGCTGTTCGGCGTGATCGGTACGGCGCAACCGCAGACACTGCTGGCCTACGGCTTGCGCGGCAACCTCTACCGTTCCACCGATTTCGGCAGCACCTGGGAACAGGTTGAACTGAAAGCCGCACGCGGCGCGCTGGAATTCGGCCTGTCCGGCGCCACGCTGCTCGCCGACGGCTCGATCGTGATCGTCGGCAACGGCGGTTCGGTGATCAGCAGCAGCGACAACGGCGAAACCTTCAGCGTCTTCAACCGCCCGGATCGCATTTCGCTGTCCTCGGTGACGGCAGCCGGCGACGGCAATCTGATTCTGACCGGGCAGGGTGGCGTGCACACCACGCAGCCAAACGGCGCCGAAATCAATAATAAGAAGGCGGGGCTATGACTTCCTTGATCACTCCTCAGCAGGACAAGGCGACGTTCCTCGAACGTCTGATCTTCAACAACCGCCCGGCAGTGATCCTGATCTGTCTGGTGGTCAGCGTCTTTCTGTTCTGGCAGGCCACGCTGATCCGGCCGTCCACCAGTTTCGAAAAAATGATCCCGCTCAAGCATCCGTTCATCGAGAAGATGATGGAGCACCGCAACGATCTGGCGAACCTGGGCAACACCGTGCGCATTTCGGTGGAGGCCAAGGACGGTGACATCTTCTCCAAGGAGTACATGGAGACCCTGCGGCAGATCAACGACGAGGTGTTCTACATCTCCGGCGTCGACCGCTCCGGCCTCAAGTCGCTGTGGAGCCCGAGCGTACGCTGGACCGAAGTGACCGAAGAGGGTTTCGCCGGCGGGGAAGTGATCCCGCAGAGCTACAACGGCTCGCAGGACAGCCTCGATCTGCTGCGCAACAACGTGCTCAAGTCAGGGCAGGTCGGACGCCTGGTGGCCAACGACTTCAAGTCGAGCATTGTCGACATTCCGTTGCTGGAGTCCTACCCGGACCCGCAGGATCAGGGCAAGTTGCTGGCACTGGACTACCGCCAGTTCTCCCATGAGCTTGAAGACAAGATCCGCAACAAGTTCGAAGCGCAGAACCCCAACGTCAAGATCCACATCGTCGGTTTCGCCAAGAAGGTCGGTGACCTGATCGACGGGCTGGTGATGGTGGTGATGTTCTTCGGCATCGCTTTCGTCATCACTCTGATCCTGCTGTTGTGGTTCACCAACTGCCTGCGCAGCACCATTGCGGTGTTGAGCACCACGCTGGTGGCGGTGGTCTGGCAACTGGGGCTGATGCACTTCTTCGGCTTCGGGCTGGATCCGTATTCGATGCTGGTGCCGTTCCTGATCTTCGCCATCGGCATTTCCCACGGCGTGCAGAAGATCAACGGTATCGCCCTGCAATCGAGTGAGGCGGACAACGCCCTGACCGCTGCGCGGCGCACCTTCCGCCAACTGTTTCTGCCGGGGATGATCGCGATTCTCGCCGATGCCGTGGGCTTCATCACCCTGCTGATCATCGACATCGGGGTGATCCGCGAACTGGCGATCGGCGCGTCCATCGGCGTGGCGGTGATCGTGTTCACCAACCTGATCCTGTTGCCGGTGGCGATTTCCTATGTCGGCATCAGCAAGCGTGCGATTGCCAAGAGCAAGAAAGACGCGAATCGCGAACATCCGTTCTGGCGCCTGTTGTCGAACTTCGCCAGCCCGAAAGTCGCACGCATCTCGGTGCTGCTGGCGCTGATCGCCTTCGGCGGCGGCCTCTGGTACAGCCAGAACCTGAAGATCGGCGACCTTGATCAGGGGGCGCCGGAGCTGCGTCCGGACTCGCGCTACAACAAGGACAACAACTTCATCATCAGCAATTACTCGACCAGCTCCGATGTGCTGGTGGTGATGGTCAAGACCAAAGCCGAAGGCTGCTCGCGCTACGAAGCCATGGCGCCGATCGACGAGCTGATGTGGAAGATGCAGAACACCGAGGGTGTGCAGTCGGCGATCTCGCTGGTGACCGTGTCCAAGCAGATGATCAAGGGCATGAACGAGGGCAACCTGAAATGGGAAACCCTGTCGCGCAACCCGGACGTGCTGAACAACTCGATCGCCCGCGCCGACGGCCTTTACAACAACAGCTGTTCGCTGGCCCCGGTGCTGATCTTCCTCAATGACCACAAGGCCGAAACCCTCGACCGCGCGGTGCACGCGGTGCAGGAATTCGCCACGGCCAACAACAAGGACGGTCTGGAATTCATCCTCGCCGCCGGCAACGCCGGGATCGAGGCGGCCACCAACGAAGTCATCAAACAGGCCGAGCTGACGATCCTGATCCTGGTGTACATCTGCGTCGCGGTGATGTGCATGATCACCTTCCGCTCGTGGGCGGCGACCCTGTGCATCGTCCTGCCGCTGGTCCTGACCTCGGTGCTGGGCAACGCGCTGATGGCGTTCATGGGCATCGGCGTCAAAGTCGCGACCCTGCCGGTGGTGGCGCTGGGCGTGGGGATCGGCGTGGACTACGGGATCTACATCTACAGCCGTCTGGAAAGTTTCCTGCGCGCCGGGCTGCCATTGCAGGAAGCTTATTACCAGACCCTGAAATCCACCGGTAAAGCGGTGCTGTTCACCGGTCTGTGCCTGGCCATCGGCGTGTGCACCTGGATCTTCTCGGCGATCAAGTTCCAGGCCGACATGGGCCTGATGCTGACCTTCATGCTGCTATGGAACATGTTCGGTGCGCTGTGGCTGTTGCCGGCACTGGCGAAGTTCCTGATCAAGCCGGAGAAGCTGGCGGGGCAGAAGGGCAACTCGTTGTTTGCTCACTGATCCGGATGCTTGAAACGACAAAGCCGCAACCTCGGGGTTGCGGCTTTTTTTATCCTGCGAATTTCACACAATCCCTTGTAGGAGTGAGCCTGCTCGCGATAGCGGTATATCAGGTAGAGAATCACGGAATGACACACCGCTATCGCGAGCAGGCTCACTCCTACAAGGGGAATTGTGGTGTGTCAGGAGAGCTCGGTGCCTAGCACGACGCTAAGCGCACTGCGCGCATCATCCAGCTGCACCAGCGTTGCATGCCTTGCACCCAGCGCATCACGGTTCTCGATCGCCGTAAGAATCGCCTTGTGCCTCGGCAGCGCCAGTTCATGCAGATTCGGGCGCTGGTTGGAATGCTTCAACGCCTCGGCAATCGCCACCGAAAGCATGTTGCACAGGTTCGCCAGCAGATCATTGTGGGTCGCGTCGGCGATGCGGCTGTGGAAGTCCAGATCCGGTTGCAGCAAGGCTTCCGGCGTCGGCGCTGCTTCCATGCGTTGATAGGCTTCGCCGATGGCCGCGATGTCAGCCTCGGTCGCGTGCTGGGCGGCGAGGGCGGCGGCGGCCGGTTCGATGATGCTGCGCACACTGGTCAGCACATTGAAGAATTCATTCTGCGGGCTGCTTTGCATCAGCCAGTGCAGCACATCCGGGTCGAGCATGTGCCACTCGCGGCGGGCCTTGACCACTGTGCCGACGCGCGGTTTGGAATACACCAGCCCCTTGGCCACCAGCACTCGCGTGGCTTCGCGCAACACCGGCCGGCTGACCGCGTATTCCTCGCACAACAGCGCTTCGGCGGGCAGTTTGTCGTCGGGCAAAAAGCGTCCGGAGACGATCTGCATGCCCAGTTCCTGGACAATGCGCGAGTGCATGCTTTTGCGATCGGAAGGTTTGCGGTAATCCATGGGGAACGGCGCGATCCTGAGCGATGGAGATGCCGCGCATCATAGCAGGCGTGCGGCGATCTTGAGGCTGATGCATAGCAAATGTAGGAGTGAGCCTGCTCGCGATGGCGGTGTGTCAGTCAGCATGTGTACCAACTGGCGGACCGCTATCGCGAGCAGGCTCACTCCTACAGTAGATCTGCGGGGTCAGTGAGAATGACGCGGGACTTCGGCCCCTCGGCAACCCACCAGGAAGTCGAAATCACAACCCTGGTCCGCCTGCAGCACATGGTCGATGTACAGCTGACGATAGCCGCCCACCAACAATTGCTGCGGTGGCTGCAGATCCGCCATGCGCGCTGCCAGTTCGGCATCCGGAATATCCAGATGCAAACGCCCGCTGGCGCAATCCAGCTCGATCCAGTCGCCTTCCTGCACCACCGCCAACGGCCCGCCGGCCGCCGCTTCCGGGGCGACGTGCAAAACCACCGTGCCGTACGCGGTGCCGCTCATCCGCGCGTCGGAGATGCGCACCATATCGGTCACGCCTTGAGCCAGCAGCTTGGCTGGCAGGCCCATGTTGCCCACCTCGGCCATGCCCGGATAACCCTTCGGCCCGCAGTTCTTCATCACCAGAATCGAATCTTTATCGACATCCAGTTCCGGATCATTGATCCGCGCCTTGTACATGTCGAAGTTCTCGAACACCACCGCACGACCGCGATGTTGCATGAGCTCAGGCGTAGCGGCGGACGGCTTGAGCACCGCACCCAGCGGCGCCAAATTGCCGCGCAGCACGCAGATGCCACCGTCAGCGCGGATCGGATTGTCGAGGGTGCGGATCACTTCGTCCTCGCCATAGATCGGCGCGTCCTTGGTGTTCTCGCCCAGCGATTTACCGTTGACGGTCAGCGCATTCGGATTGGGGATCAGATTGGCCTCGCCGAGACGGCGCAGCACCGCCGGCAAACCACCGGCGTAGTAAAACTCTTCCATCAGAAAGCGCCCGGACGGTTGCAGGTCGACAATGGTCGGCATGCCGCGCCCGATGCGGGTCCAGTCGTCCAGATCCAGCTCGACGCCGATGCGCCCGGCGATGGCTTTCAGGTGAATGACCGCGTTGGTCGAACCGCCAATAGCCGCGTTGACCCGAATGGCGTTTTCAAAGGCTTCCTTGGTCAGGATCTTCGACAGGCGCAAGTCTTCGCGAACCATCTCCACCGCGCGCATGCCGGACATGTGCGCCAACACGTAACGTCGCGCATCGACTGCCGGGATCGCCGCGTTGTGCGGCAGGGATGTGCCCAGTGCTTCGGCCATGCAAGCCATGGTCGACGCGGTGCCCATGGTGTTGCAGGTACCCGCCGAGCGCGACATGCCGCCCTCGGCCGCGAGGAAGTCGTCGATGGTGATGGTGCCGGCCTTGACCTGCTCGCTGAGCTGCCAGACCACCGTGCCCGAGCCGATGTCCTTGCCCTTGTGCTTGCCGTTGAGCATCGGCCCGCCGGTGACGACGATCGCCGGCACGTCGCAACTGGCCGCGCCCATCAGCAATGCCGGGGTGGTCTTGTCGCAGCCGGTCAGCAGCACCACGCCGTCAATCGGATTGCCGCGAATCGCCTCTTCGACGTCCATGCTCGCCAGGTTGCGGGTGAGCATGGCGGTCGGGCGCAGGTTCGACTCGCCGTTGGAGAACACCGGGAATTCCACCGGAAAGCCACCGGCCTCGATCACTCCGCGTTTGACGTGCTCCGCGATCTGGCGGAAATGCGCGTTGCACGGGGTCAGTTCCGACCAGGTGTTGCAGATGCCGATGATCGGCTTGCCATGAAACTGGTGGTCGGCGATGCCCTGATTCTTCATCCAGCTGCGGTACATGAAGCCGTTCTTGTCGGCAGTGCCAAACCATTGGGCCGAGCGCAGGGTGGGTTTCTTCTCAGACATGATCTGTTCTCTTATTGTAAGACTATTGTTTACGAGTCACGGCTAAACATAAGCGCAAAATCGACGGTTTGGAAGTGTTGTTGGGTAATTAGTATTACTATATAGTCGTTTTCGACGGAGGGATTGGCCCTGGCGGTGTTCCGCGAGAGGCGTCCCCCGAGGTTCTATAAAAACAACAATCGGAGACCGACCCCATGAGCCAGGAACTGCGGCTGATCCGCCGCATCACGCTGAAACTGATTCCCTTCCTGATCCTGCTGTACCTGATCGCCTATGTGGATCGCTCCGCCGTCGGCTTCGCCAAGCTGCACATGGGTGCCGACATTGGCATCGGTGATGCGGCCTATGGTCTCGGTGCCGGGCTGTTTTTCATTGGCTACTTTCTTCTCGAAATCCCCAGCAACCTGATGCTCGAGCGCTTCGGTGCGCGGCGCTGGTTCGCGCGGATCATGATCACTTGGGGCGCGATCACCATCGGCATGGCGTTCGTCCAGGGCCCGCACAGTTTCTACGTCATGCGCTTTCTGCTCGGCGCCGCGGAGGCGGGTTTTTTCCCCGGCGTTCTGTACTACATCACCCAATGGTTCCCGGTACGCCATCGCGGCAAGATCCTCGGCCTGTTCATCCTCTCGCAACCGATCGCGATGATGATCACCGGCCCGGTGTCCGGCGGCTTGCTCGGTATGGACGGCATCCTCGGTCTGCACGGCTGGCAGTGGCTGTTCATCGTCATCGGCACCCCGGCGATCCTGCTGACCTGGCCGGTACTGCGCTGGCTGCCGGACGGCCCGCAGCAAGTGCAATGGATGGATCAGGCCGAGAAAGACTGGCTGACCGGCGAGCTGAAAAAGGATTTGCAGGAATACGGCCAGACCCGTCACGGCAACCCGCTGCATGCACTCAAGGACAAACGCGTGTTGCTGCTGGCGCTGTTCTATCTGCCGGTGACCCTGAGCATTTACGGCCTCGGCCTATGGTTGCCGACATTGATCAAACAGTTCGGCGGCAGCGATCTGGTGACCGGTTTCGTCTCGTCGGTACCGTACATCTTCGGCATCGTCGGCCTGCTGATCGTGCCGCGCAGCTCCGACCGCATGAACGATCGCTACGGCCACCTGGCGGTGCTCTATGTATTGGGTGCGCTGGGCTTGTTCTTCAGCGCGTGGCTGACCCTGCCGGTGGCGCAACTGGCGGCGCTGTGCCTGGTGGCGTTTGCGCTGTTTTCCTGCACGGCGGTGTTCTGGACCTTGCCGGGACGATTCTTCGCTGGGGCGAGCGCGGCGGCGGGGATTGCCTTGATCAACTCGGTGGGCAACCTCGGCGGCTACATCGGGCCGTTCGTGATCGGCGCGTTGAAGGAATACACCGGGAACCTGGCTTCGGGGCTGTATTTCCTCAGTGGGGTGATGGTATTCGGTTTGATTCTTACAGCAATCGTTTACCGGGTGCTTGAGCGTAAACATGTGCTGCCGGTCGAGCAGTTCGCCGCCAGTGCACGCGGCGCCACCCGAACCTGAATCTGCAGAACAACATGGAGCCCATGTGGGAGCGGGCTTGCTCGCGAATGCGGTGGGTCAGCCACCATCATCGTTGAATGACACACCGCTTTCGCGAGCAAGCCCGCTCCCACAATGGATCGGCGCCGAATTCAAGACTGGTTTACAGGAGAGGACATATGCATCTGGTTCAATTCGAATTGATCAACGGCGAGCGCCGCGTTGGCGTGGTCGACAACGGGCTGATCCGCGAAGTGCAGGACGCCCGCAGCGTACGCGATCTCGCGCTGGCCGCGATTGAGGCCGGCAGCACCCTGGAGCAGCAAGTACAAACCCATGGCCTGGGCATCAGTCATGACTATGCGCAATTGCTCAAAGACTTGCGCATCCTGCCGCCGCTGGACCATCCCGATCCGGCGCACTTGCTGGTCAGCGGCACCGGCCTCACGCACCTGGGCAGCGCCTCGGCGCGGGACAAGATGCACCAGCAGGCCGGCGACGAAGCGCAAATGACCGATACCATGCGCATCTTCAAATGGGGCGTGGAGGGCGGCAAACCGGCGGCGGGGCAGGCGGGCGTGCAGCCGGAGTGGTTCTACAAGGGCGACGGCAGCATCGTCGTGCGTCCGGGCGAGGCGTTCCCGTTGCCACCGTTTGCCGAAGACGCCGGCGAGGAACCGGAAATGGCCGGGCTCTACGTCATTGGCCACGACGGCAAACCGTATCGCCTCGGTTTCGCGGTGGGCAATGAGTTCTCCGATCACGTCATGGAACGCAAGAACTACCTGTACCTGGCTCACTCGAAACTGCGCAGTTGCAGTTACGGCCCGGAACTGCGCACCGGCGAATTGCCGCAGCATCTGGCCGGCAGCAGTCGCATCCTGCGTAACGGCGAGGTGCTGTGGCAAAACGAATTCCTCAGCGGCGAGGCCAACATGTGCCACAGCCTCGCCAACCTTGAATACCACCACTTCAAATATCGCCAGTTCCTGCGTCCGGGCGACGTGCACATTCACTTCTTCGGCACCGCGACCCTGTCGTTCGCCGATGGCATTCGCACCCAACCGGGCGACCAGTTTGAAATCAGCCAGGCCGAATTCGGCGCCCCGCTGGTCAACGGCATCGCCCCGGCAGCAGCGGCTTTTCAACCGGACAGCATCGGTACCCTTTAAGGAGCTCCCATGACTCAGATTCTCGGCCACAACTACATCGGCGGACAGCGCAGCGCAGCGGGCAATGTGAAACTGCAAAGCGTCGACGCGACCACCGGCGAACAGCTGCCGTACGCTTTCATTCAAGCGACTGAAGCCGAAGTCGATGCCGCCGCCAAAGCCGCCGCCGCAGCGTACCCGGCCTTTCGCAGCCTGAGCGCCGAGCGCCGCGCACAGTTTCTCGACGCGATTGCCGATGAGCTGGATGCCTTGGGTGATGATTTCGTCGCGCTGGTCTGCCGTGAAACCGCACTACCGGCGGGGCGGATTCAGGGCGAGCGCGGGCGCACCAGCGGGCAGATGCGCCTGTTCGCCAAAGTCCTGCGGCGCGGTGATTTCTACGGCGCGCGGATCGACCTGCCGTTGCCGGATCGCCAGCCGTTGCCACGCCCTGATCTGCGCCAGTACCACATCGGCCTCGGCCCGGTGGCCGTGTTCGGTGCGAGCAACTTTCCGCTGGCGTTTTCTACGGCCGGTGGCGATACCGCTGCGGCGCTGGCCGCCGGTTGCCCGGTGGTGTTCAAGGCGCACTCGGGTCATATGGCTACCGCTGAACTTGTCGCCGATGCACTGATTCGTGCCGCCGAAAAAACCGCGATGCCGGCCGGTGTGTTCAACATGATCTACGGCGCTGGCGTCGGCGAGTGGCTGGTCAAGCATCCGGCGATTCAGGCGGTCGGTTTCACCGGTTCGCTGAAGGGCGGTCGGGCACTGTGCGACATGGCAGCGGCGCGGCCGCAACCGATCCCGGTGTTTGCCGAGATGTCGAGCATCAACCCGGTGATCGTTCTGCCGCAAGCCTTGGCCGAGCGTTCGGAAACCATTGCCCGCGACCTGACCGCTTCGGTGGTGCAAGGCTGCGGGCAGTTCTGCACCAATCCGGGACTGGTCATCGGTATTCGCTCGCCGCAGTTCAGCGCCTTCGTCCAGCAACTCGCCGGGCTGATTGGCGACCAACCGGCGCAAACCATGCTCAACGCCGGCACCCTCGGCAGTTACGGCAAAGGTCTGAAAAAGTTGCTGGCGCATTCCGGCATCGAGCATCTGGCGGGTAATCCGCAGCAGGGTAACCAGGCGCAGCCACAACTGTTCAAGGCCGATGTCAGCCTGTTGGTCAACGGTGATGAAGTGCTGCAGGAAGAAGTGTTCGGCCCGACCACGGTGATCGTCGAGGTAGCGGACAAGGCCGAGCTGAGCGCGGCGTTGCAGGGCCTGCACGGGCAACTGACAGCGACGATGATCGGCGAACAGGCCGACTTCGAAGGCTTCCCGGAACTGACGCCGCTGCTCGAACAGAAAGTCGGGCGGATCCTGCTCAATGGTTATCCGACCGGGGTCGAGGTGTGCGATTCGATGGTGCATGGCGGACCGTATCCGGCGACATCGGATGCGCGCGGCACCTCGGTGGGGACGTTGGCGATTGATCGTTTCCTGCGCCCGGTGTGCTTCCAGAACTACCCCGACAGCTTGCTGCCGGAACCGCTGAAGAATGGCAATCCGTTGCGCATTCAGCGCCTGGTCGACGGCAAGCCGTCCCGCGACGCGTTGTAAATCGCGCCGCACACCCCCTGTGGGAGCGGGCTTGCTCGCGAAGGCATTCTTTCAGTCAGTGATTCATTGCCTGACACACCGCTTTCGCGAGCAAGCCCGCTCCCACAGGGATCTCCAGCGACAATGAGCTATCATTGGCCCTTTCCCCCCTAGAAAGACTGTTTGCCATGACTGCCCAAACCCTTCTCAACGCCCTCGAACACTGCGGCATGGTCGAAATCGACGGCCTGCATGCTTTCGAGTTCGCCCTCGACGATGACGACAACCTGCACATCGAATGCATCGACGGCCGAGAGGCCAAGCATTGGGAATTCACGCCGGCTCAGGTTGACGCAGCAACGTTTGATGAAGACCTGCAGAGCTGGCTCATCATTGGCTACGCCAACGATACCAAAACCACCGGCGAGCACCGTCTGGTCTGCCTCGGTGATGTAGTCAGCAGCGATGACGAGGATGACAATCAATGAACATGCGTAAATTCTGGCCGCTGTTGATGGCCGGCAGCGTCGGTGCCATGGGCCTTTCCAGTGCCAGTGCCGAGACCTATCAATTGCTGGTCGGCTCCTACACCGCGGGCACCAGCCAAGGCATCTATCGAATGAGCTTCGACAGCGCCACCGGCCAGATTGCCGTCCAGCCGCTGCAAGTGGTGGAGAGCGAAAACCCGTCGTGGCTGACCCTGTCCAAAGACCAGAAGCAGCTGTTCGTGGTCAACGAAAACGGCCCCGGCCAGAAAGATCCGGTCGGCCGCGTCAGCAGCTACTCGATCGATCCGAAGACCCACACTCTGACCTTGATCAACCAAGTGCAGAGCCTGGGCAACGAGCCGACCCATTCGAGCCTCAGCGGCGATGCCAGCCATCTGTTCGTCAGCAACTATTCGGTGGTCGAAGATCCGGGTGGCACCCTGGCGGTGTTGCCGGTCGGCGCCGATGGCAAACTCAAACCGGTGGTGCAGATGAGCGCGCACCCGGCGAGCCGGGTCAATCCGGAGCGTCAGGCCTCGAATCACGTGCACTCCACGGTGTCCTCGCCGGATGGCCGCTACGTGTTCTCCAATGACCTCGGGGCGGACAAGGTCTTCATTTACAAATTCGACCCGAAAGCCAATCCAGACCTGCCGCTGACCCCGGCAAAAACCGCTTCGGTGAGCCTGCCGGCCGGCAGCGGCCCGCGTCATTTGCTGTTCAGTGCTGACGGCAAGCATGCCTGGCTGACCATGGAAATGAGCGCACAGGTCGCGGTGTTCGACTACCACGACGGCGTGCTGACGCAGACGCAAATGGTCGATCTGGCTGCCGGTCAGCCGACCTCGGACAAAGCCGCTGCCGCGCTGCATGCGTCAGCCGATGGCAAGTTCCTCTACGTCAGCAACCGCGGCACTGCCAATCAGTTGCTGGTGTTCGGCATCGATCCGGCGACCGGCCAGCTTAAAGAACTGCAAAAGCGTTCGGTGGAAGGTGATCACCCGCGTGAGTTCAGCCTTGATCCGAGTGGCAAGTTTCTGCTGATCGCCAACCAGAAGAGCAACGAAATTGTCGTCGTCGAGCGCGATGCCAAGACCGGTCTGCTCGGCAAAACCGTGCAAAAACTGCCGATGGACGCCCCCAGCGACCTGAAGTTTCTAGTGCGACAATAAGCCACAGGCCCCGGTATTCGGGGCCTGTCTCGTTGTATTAATCGCGCTGATATCCGGTAATGCTACAAAGCATTTCAAGCGATCAACCCTCGAGCGTTAAGTTTGCTTCACGGCCCAACCGGGCAAAGCAAGCCAACCGAACACGAGGGTTACCGCCATGAACTTCAATCTTTTCTCTGTCATCGCCGCTTCCGCCATCTCCGCCACCGTTGCATTGCCAGCCAGTGCCAACGCCGAAATCGCCGGCAAAAAATCCCACACCCAGAGCTACACCCAGAAATACCTGCAACAGAGCGCCAACT
Source organism: Pseudomonas sp. GW823-FHT01D03 (assembly GCF_058798255.1). Lineage (NCBI taxonomy): Bacteria > Pseudomonadati > Pseudomonadota > Gammaproteobacteria > Pseudomonadales > Pseudomonadaceae > Pseudomonas > Pseudomonas sp. GW823-FHT01D03. The sequence continues at coordinate 3,543,723 of NZ_JBXAKK010000001.1, read as the reverse complement.
TCTACGCCGCACTGGATCACAAAGCCCAACACTGAAATGCCCGCTTCGAACAACTCCCTGTAGGAGCTGCCGAAGGCTGCGATCTTTTGATCTTGAAAGTCAAAAGATCGCAGCCTTCGGCAGCTCCTACACGTATGCGTGATCAAAAATCTCGGCTCGATAGGTTTTCCCCAACGCTGAGATAGAAGGCCTAAATAATCAACCAAGCTGATGTTTACTATGGCAAACCCTGAGTGGTTACCGCGGCTTTTTTGATTGATCCTGACGGCACTGAAACATGCCCACGGAGCACATCATGGCCAGTTCAATCATCACCTCAGCCAAGCGCGGCGCCTACCTGGCCATCGGTCTTTACCTGGCCCTGGTGCTGTTTGTCAGCATCGCCGCGCAAACCCAACACAGCTTCGACGCACCGATCGAAGTCGCACACCCCGGCATCCAGTTCGAACACCGCGCAGACGTGCTGGTTGATCGCGCTGAACTCGCAGGAGTGGGCGGCGCATGAAAGGCTACAGACTATGGGTCATCGCCAGCCTGGCACTGATGACCAATGGCGCGGCGTTACTCGGCTTCGGTCAGGGTTCGGTGGGTGCGCTGGCGCGGGCCATAGAGGCCAATCACAGCATTGCGCACAACATCGAACGGGCCAATTCACTGGCGTTGATGGCCGGTAATCCGCCGATCAAGGCTGAGGTCGACTTTCTTGGGCCGTTTGAAGTGGATTGCATGGCACTCGGCATGTGCAATGCTCTTGCATAACCTGTGGCGAGGGAGCTTGCTCCCGCTCGGCTGCGCAGCAGTCGCAAATCCATTCAACACGGATCATCAGAAATAGGGGATCGCCGCATTTGGGGCTGCTTCGCAACCCAGCGGGAGCAAGCTCCCTCGCCACAGGTGTTCGGCAAGCAAGAAGAGAAAGTTATTTCTTCATGATTGAGGTGAACAGCTCGGATTCGAGCAAGCGCTGCAACCACGCTTGCAACCGCACATAAGGCGTCTGCGCAAACCACTCGCGATCCACATGCGCAAACTGCCGAACGAACGGCAGCAACGCTATATCCGCAAGACACGGATGATCACTCAGCAAATAATCCCGACCTTCAAGCAACCCATCCAGCCTCTGCAGAAACAACGCGCCCTCAGCCCGATAAACTTCCATCGGCTGCTCGGGATAACGCTCGGCATATTTATAGCGGTTCAAAAGCACCTTGAACCCCTGATCGTTAGCCTCGATCAACTCGGCAATCCGTGAATCACCGCCGAGCAGCCAGTCATCCGGATCATGCTGCGCCAACGCCCAGCGCATGATCTCCAGGCTCTCATCGATCACCTGCCCATTGGCATCCAGCACCGGCACCGTGCCTTTGGGCGAGATCGCCAGCATCGCGGCCGGCTTGGCCTTGAGGCTGACTTCGATGATCTCCACCACCACCTCGGAATATCGCAGGGCCATCCGCGCGCGCATTGCGTACGGGCAGCGGCGGAACGAGTACAGCGTGTTCATTTCACCTCCAGGGTGCTCAAGCCGTTGCCCTGGCGTTGCACCTGAATCTGCACCGGAATCCGTTCGTGCATTTCCTGCACGTGGGAAATCACTGCGACCTTGCGACCCTGCGCCTGCAAACCGTCGAGGGCGTCCATCGCCAGTTGCAGCGATTCCGGGTCGAGGCTGCCGAAGCCTTCGTCGATGAACAGCGATTCGATTTTCAGCGTGCTGGAGGCCATCGATGCCAGCCCCAGTGCAAGGGCCAGCGACACCAGGAAAGTCTCGCCGCCGGACAGCGAATGTACCGAGCGCAATTCGTCGCCCATCTCGGTATCCATCACCAGCAGGCCGAGCATGCTGCCACCGCGTTTCAAGCGATAGCGTTTGACCAGTTGGCGCAACTGCACGTTGGCGTGATGCACCAGCAGGTCGAGGTTGTAGGCCTGGGCGATCTTGCGGAAGGTGTCGCCGGTGGCCGAGCCGATCAACGCATTCAAACGCGCCCAGCGCTGGTACTCGGCATAGGCGTCGGCGATCTGCTGCGCGAGTGCCTGGTTGGCATTCTGCCGGCGCTGATCTTCAGCCTGTTCGGCGCGCAGTTCGGCGCACTGTTGCTCGCTGAGGTTGAACTGGTTCTGCAGCTCGGCGAGGGCGCTGGCGAGTTGCTCGGCATCGAGATTGCCGTTGTGCTGCGCCTGATGATCGGCCAAGCGCTGATCCCGTTCCTGCAGCAACACCTTGGCCTGTTCGATGGCTTTTTCGTTGTGCTGCAAGCGCTGGCGCAGTTCGCTGAGCTGCGTGTCATCGACGCGCAGCAGGTCTTCGAGGCCGCCGTCATCCAGCTCAGGATGGCGTGCGCGCCAGTCGGCAATCTTCTGCGTCAGTTCGCTGTCTTCGTTTTGCAGCGCCTGCAAGCGTTCTTGCTGAGCCTTGAGTTCGGCGCCAATTTGCACAAGTTGCGTACGCACGCTCTGTAGTTCCGCAGCGGTCCTGGTTTCGGCGTTGCGCGCCTGATCCACAGCCTGTTCCAGTTGCTGCTGCCAGTGCTCGGCGCTGCTGTGTTCGCCCAGCAGTTGCGCGAGTTTTTCCTGACTGGCTTGTTGCTGCACGGCCAGTGCACTGAATTGCTGCTCGGCGCTTTGCAGCTGCTGGACGCGGCTGAGCTGGCGATCCTGTTCCTTCTCCAGCGTCTGCTGGCGCTGCTGCTGTTCGGCCAACTCTTCCTTTTGCTGCTCGACCTGCGCCAGGCGCTCGGCAATCTGCCGATCCAGATGCATGAAGGTTGCCGCCGGCTCGATGCGCAAGGCTTCGAGGGTGTCGGCCGGCAACAAGTTGGCGAACGTGGTCAGTTCCTCGTCGAGACGCTGACGGTCGCTGCTCAGTTCGCGATGTTGATTGCTCAGGTGCTGCGCCGCTTGCTGGTGCGCGGTTTCGGCGTTACGCAATTGCTGGGTCAGACGCGCGGCATCCTGTTGCAGGGTGAGCAGGGCGCTCTGGCGTTGTTCGTCCTGAGTGATGCTCTGATTCAGTTGATCGTTCTGCCGGGTCAGCCAGGCGTCGCGCTTGTCGGCGTCCTGATTCAGCAACTGAGGCGCCAGCGGATGCGCCTGCAGACTTGGCGCCAGTGCCTGAAGCTGGGCGGTCAATTGCTCCTGCTGTTGCAACAGCTCTTTCTGCCGGGCGATCACGCCCCCGACGTCGGCGCGCAGCTCGGTGAGTTTTTCCTTGAGCTGATCCACCGCTTGCTGCGCGTTGGCCTGCTCGGATTCATCGTGCCGGCCGAGGCTTTGCAGCAGCGCTTCCGGCTGATGATACGGATGCTCGTTGCTGCCACAGACCGGGCACGGCTGATCGTCCTGCAACTGCGCGCGCAGCTCTTCGACACTGGCACTGCGCGCCAGACGCTGGCGTTCGAGCAGTTCTCGGGTGACGTTAAGGGTTTGTTCGGCGACGGTGAGTTCGGCCTTGGTTTTCACTCCGTCCTGGGTCAGGCGCTCGCGTTCCTGCTGTGCATCGAGCAAGCGCTGTTGCAGCTCGGCGCCGCGTTTTTCCAGCTCCTGCTGACTGGCCCAGAGCCGTGTCAGGTCTTCGATGGCGCGCAGCTGTTTGCGGTTGTCCTGTAACAGAGTGCCAAGGATGCCGATCTGCTCGGCGACGGCATCCGGCTCGGCGCCGGCCTCTTTGAACAGCACTTCCAACTGCTGTTTTTGCGTAGCCAACGCGTCGGCGCTGTGCGCGGCGTTCTGTTCGAGGGTCGCCAGTTCGGCTTGGCCCTGGTTCAGGCGATTGCCGATCAGCATCAGCTGTTGCAGGCGATCGCGATAGGCATTCCATGCGTCGCTGAGCGGCGCCAGATCCGCACTCTGCTCCAGCTCGGCGGCGATTTTCTGCAGGCGTTCAGCGACTTCGGCCTGTTTCGCCTGCAAGGCCTGAATCGCGCTCTGGCCTTCGGTGCAGGCTTGCTCGGCGGACTGGCGGGCCTCGGCGCTGAGTGCGGTGTCCTTGGCGAGACGGGCGAGGGTGCTTTGCTCCTCGAATGCCTGACGCAGCAGCGGGGCGCTTTCGCTGTGCTGTTGCTGCGCTTCGGTCAGGGCGATTTTTGCGGCATCGAGTGCCTGCTCCAGTTGCGTCTGACGCTCATTGAGTTCGCCGTGTTGCTCGGTGTGCGCGGCAATTTGTGCGGCCAGCGGCGTCAGCTGCGCATCGAGTTCAGTCTTGCGCGCGAATTGGTGCCGTTGCGGGGCGAGTTGTTCCAGGCGCGTTAGCCTCAGGCGCTCGCCGGCCAGGCTTTCCCACTGTTGCTGCGCACTGGACAGTTGTTCGGCAGCCGCTTGCTGCGCGTCCTGCAACTGGCGCAAATCCTTGAGCCAGCTGTGCTGTTGTTCCAGTTGCTTGAGCTGCGCTTGCTGCAACTTCAGCTGTTGCTGGGCAGCGTTGAAACGCTCATCCAGTTCGGCGCGGGCTTCGGGGGCCAGTGGAGTGACGCCGGTGGCCTGATCCTGCAGCAGCTTGTGCGCTTCGCGGGCCTCTTTGGTCTTGTCGAACGCGCGGCGCCCGAGGCGGGTGTAGAGAGCGGTGTCGGTGAGTTTTTCCAGCAGTTCGCTGCGGTCGTTGTCGTCGGCCTTGAGGAACGCGCTGAACTCACTCTGGGCCAGCAGCACGGCGCGGGTGAATTGTTCGAAATTCAGGCCCAGCGCGGCTTCGAGTTGGGTCTTGTATTCGCCTTTCTGGCTGGCGAGCAGTTGATCCTGATCGATGTCGCGCAGGCTCTGCCGGCTGGCCTGCAATTTGCCGCCAGCCTTCTCGCGGGCACGGTTGGCTTCCCAACGCGCACGGTAACGGCGGCCATCGACGCCGACAAAATCCACTTCCGCGTAACCTTCACCGGTCCCACGGCGCAGCAAGGTGCGCGGGTCGCCGGTGGCGATTTCGCCGTCCGCATCCGGAACCTTGGCGTCACGGCCAGTGTTGTTCAGCCGCGGCACGGCGCCGAACAGCGCCAGGCACAGGGCATCGAGCAGGGTACTTTTACCGGCGCCGGTCGGCCCGGTGATCGCGAACAGGCCAGCACTGGCCAGTGGTTCGGCGGTGAAGTCGATTTCGAACGGCCCGGCCAGCGAGGCGAGGTTCTTCAAGCGAATGGCGAGAATCTTCATGGCTGCTCGCCCTCCATCTGTACGTCCTGCAGCAGTTCGGCGAAGTCCTTCAGCGTCTGCTCATCGACCTCGTTGCCATAGTTGTCGAGCCAGGCGCGACTGAACAGTTCTTGCGGAGTGAGTTGATCCAGTTCGACCAGCGCGCTGCTGTCGTCGCTGCCATCGGCGCCACGGTTGCCGGCGTACTCGGCGGCGATCCGCACCAGACGCACGGCTTTGCCTTGCAGAGCGTTTTCCACCTGATGGCGCAGATCCGGCTGCGGCTCATCGAGGGTTACGCGCACTTCCAGCCATGGCTGGCGCTGGGTTTCGGCGAGCAGGTCGATGTTCGGCAGGTCGGCCAGTTGCAGCAGGATTTCGGCCAGCGGTGCCGGGCCAATGCGTTGCAGGTTGACCGAGCGCGGGATCAGTTTCGGTTCGACGCTGATCAGGGTTTCGCCGTCGAGGGTGACGTCGAGAATCTGGTGCTGATAACCGATTTCCGAAAACGACAGCGGAATCGGCGAGCCGCTGTAGCGAATGCGTTCTTCACCGTTGACCTTCTGCGGCTTGTGCAAATGGCCGAGGGCGACGTAGCTGATGCTCGGCCCGAACAGGCTGGCGGGCAGCGCTTCAGCGTTACCGATGATCAGGCTGCGCTCGGAGTCTTCCGAGACCGAGCCGCCAGCCATGTGCGCGTGACTGATGGCGACCAGCGCCTGACCCGGCTGGCGCTTGGCATTCGCCGCTTCGATCAGCCACTCATGCACCTGACCGATACCGCGCAGATAGTTGTCGCCCAGATGCGCACCGGTCACTTCAGCCGGACGCAGGAACGGCAGCGCCAGGCACCACGCGGCGATCTCGCCTTGGGCATTCGGCAGCGGCAGCAACAGCCGTTCGGCGTCGAGCTGGCCGTCATCCAGCCACAACACCCGCCCCAGCGCATGGGTGCGCAAGCGGCGCATCAACGGCGCGGGTAGTTCGATGCGCGAGCCGGAATCGTGGTTGCCGGCAATCATCACGATGGTCAGCAACGGCTGCTGCTCGTGGGCGCTGACGATGAAGTCGTAGAGGCGTTCCTGGGCTTTGACCGGCGGATTGACCGTGTCAAAGATGTCCCCGGCAATCAGCAGCACATCCGGCTGTGCCAGTTGCAGTTGGCGCAGCAGCCATTCCAGAAAGCACGCATGCTCGAAATCGCGCTCCTGGCCGTGCAGGTTTTGCCCAAGGTGCCAGTCGGAGGTGTGAAACAGACGCAAGGTGGACTCCGCTACATAAACAGGTGATGGCCGCGGGGAAATGATGGGCGGCTAAAGAGGGAGGAGTTTACTGGCAAACGGACGGACTTGCCCAAAGGCTTGAGAGATCAGGAGGTCGTGGCGGATGCCGTCTGTCGCTACTGTCAGATCTGACAGTAGCTGGCCGGCCGCATCGGGTGATGGGATACCGCAGTCGCCAAGGCGTCAGGCCGGGGCTTTCTGTCACTTGAGGAGTTGCTTGTATGAAAACGCAATCACCATCAGCCTCTACGTCTTCTGATCCAGGTGTGAACGCGCTCAAGCCCATAAGGATCACCAAACTCAAGACTCCCGTGCAGGGCTATGACGGTGGTTTGCCGCTGGCCGCCGTGGAGGGCGGCGTCGAATTTCTGGTTCCTCCCTGGCTGGTCATGGAGGCGGGTGATCTGCTTGAGGTGTTCTGGGGCGACCTGCAGGCGCCGGTCTGGAGTAAAGACATCGAGCCGGAAGATGAAAACGAACTCATCAAAGGGGTTATCGATGAGGGGCATATCCGCAGAGGTGAGGCCTATCCGGTTTTTTATCGAGTGACCCGGCCGTTTCAGGAACCTGAGTCAACACCGCTGCAAAGGTTCTTCGTCAAACTGGATCGCCCCGGCGGCTTCGATGACGACCAGTCAACGCCCGGCAACCAGAACCTGCGCTACCACATTCTCCAAAGCATCATCGACAACGGCGTCGGCCCCGGGGAGGCTGCGGCGGGTGTGCCGATCACGATCCTGCCGTACCCCTTCATGCGTATCAACGACCGTGTAAAAGTGGCGTGGGGCAGCGTAGAGAAAAACGTCCTTGTCGAGCAAAAACATATTGGCGACCCTCACGACCCTGACTACAGCCCGCTGGTCGTGACCATCGATCAAGCACTGATCGAGGAGGCGGGCGACAGCGCCGGGGTGATGGTGATGTACCAGGTGATCGATGAGTGTGGCAACTATCCCGATCCACGTTCCCTGTGGTCGGCGCCAACCCGAGTCGTGGTGGATCTGAAAGGAAATCGTCTCGATGCGCCTATCGTGCTGGAGGCCGATCCGCAGACCTACGAAATCGACCTCGACGAATTGAACGATGACGACGTGAACGTTCTGGTCAATACCCCCGCTGGCATCTTCCAGGAGCAGGATGTCGTCGCCTTGACCTGGCGAGGAACCAACGCCGAGGGCGCACCGATCAACCATGGCCCAGTAGAGCTGCCGGTGACACGAGTCGGTCTTGCGCTGCCGTTCACAGTGCCGAACGACAAGGTACGAGCCATTGCCAAAGGCCGGGCCAGTGTCTCCTACATACTCAAGCGAACGGGCGTGGCCGATCGGCCGTCCAAGACCGTCGGTATCTCGGTGACGGGGGAGACCTTCCGACTGCCGTCTCCTACGGTGGACGAAGCCCCTACCGGTACGCTGAACCCGGACGAACGCTGGGCCACCGTGCGCATTCCATGGTTTGCGGGACGCGCCGCCAGTGACCTGTTGACGCTGATCTGGGAGGCCACGCGTCCCGGCGGCGCCATCGTCTATTACGAAGACCCGCGCCCGGTTGGCGATGTGCCGGATGACGAGCCGGTGTTGCGCAATGTCTCGAACGCGGAGATCCAGCGTTTCGACGGCTTGCAGGTCTCGGTTTTCTATACCGTCGCCAATGATGATGAGGCGACACTCAACGTGCGCGAGTCGTTGCCGTTCGAGATGCAGGTGGGCGAAGTGCAACCGCTGTTCGTGACGCCGCGCGTGGAAGAGGCTGTGCCTGGCACGTCGTTGATCGATCCGGAAGCCGTCCCGCCGCTGGGCTGTAAATTGATTGTGCCGTATCTGCAGACACTGCCCGAAGACCTGGTGAATTATCGCTGGCGCGGTACGGGCGGTAACGGCAGCACCAGTGGCTCACTGCGTCTTACAGCGCAAACTGCGGGTAATGAAGTGCCGTTCACGGTGCCGAAACAGTTTGTGACCAACAACCTCAATCGCCGGATTGTCATCGACTATTTCATCGTGCGTGACGGCAAGACTCTGGGTTACTCCTTTCCACTGACCTTGCGGGTCGGCAATGCCCTGCTGGATTTCGATCCGCCCTCAATTGACGACGCGCGCGGCGACCAGATTGATGCGAGCGCGGTGCCAGCGGTAGGTGCAACCGTGCGTCTGGCTGCGGCGTATGGCCTGAGGGTGGGCGACAGCGGCGAGATCCGCTGGATCGGCGTTGCCGGAGGCGGTACCGCCATCGTGCCGTTTCGCGTGGAGAGCGGAGAAGCGGGGCGCGACAAACTGATCAGCGTGCCGCAGTCGGTGGTGTTGGCCAATGTCGGGCGGGAGATCTCGCTGGATTGCACCGTGGTGCGTCAGACCGGTGGTCGCCAGTATTCGCGGGTGGCGGTTTATGACGTGCGTGCTTCGCTGGGGACGGGACGCTTGCTGGTGATGGGCGCGCGCTCGCGGGGTAATTACCAGATGTATGGCGGCGGGACTGCGTGGTTGACAGCGCTGGATGCAACCACCCGGCAGCCGGTCAAGGCCTGGTGGCGGTATAACGGCGAGGAGGGCGAGGTCAGTGGCACGACATTCCGTGACACCCGACCGGACCGGCTGCTGCATGTGCGGATCAGTGATGATCAGGTGACGATCAATCCGCAGAACCTGTGCGGGAACGGGAATTTTATATCCGGCGAGGGAGCAAACAATGCGGCCTTTGCGGCACGGACCGAACGTGGAGCCCTGGTGGCATGGGGTAAGCCTGCCCGTGGTGGGGATCTGGGCGATTCGTTACCGGCCATTTCCGATGCCATATCGCTGAGTGCTTGCGGTTATGCCTTTGCGGCACGTCAGGCCAGTGGTGGCTTGGGGGCTGAGTGGAAACGGGGGAGAGGTGTCGGAACCTATCAGTCCTTTGCGGGATATCGTAGCGGTAAGCGGCAACGGTTATGCGTTTGTCGCGCTACGTCGTGATGGGAGTCTGGTGGCGTGGGGAAGCCCTACTTGGGGTGCAGCACTTCCAGAGCCGGTAGCTGCACTGAGGGATGTCGTCAGAGTGATTGGCAACCTCTACGCCTTTGCTGCGCTTCGGGCTAATGGTTCGGTGGTGGCTTGGGGGCACCAAACCCATGGAGGTAATGTGCCTGCGGCCATCGCGGCATTGATTGACGTTGTTGATGTAGTCGCTACCGGCTACGCCTTTGCAGCCCTGCGTGCCAATGGTGCTGTAGTTGCATGGGGAGACTACGGTTACGGGGGATCCGTGCCTGGCAGGATCAAACTGCTTACAGACATTGTGGAACTGAGTGGGACGGAAGCAGCCTTTGCCGCACGACGCAGCAATGGAAGCGTTGTTGCTTGGGGGTATCCTTCAGCTGGCGCAAGCGTTCCTGAGCCGATCGCCTTATTGACAGACATCCGCACGGTAACGGGTAACAATGGATCATTCGTCGCACTGCTCGGCAGCGGGCGTGTCGTGGGATGGGGACGTCAGGCAATCCCAACACCGGTCGCATTACTGACTGACATCGTACAGGTGGTCTGCGGGTACGTTGCTTTTGCCGCATTGCGCGCCAACGGCACCGTTGTAGCCTGGGGGACTGCTGATCGAGGTGGTGAAATCCCGGATGCCATTGCGGCCAGACTGGTTAACGTCCGCGCCATTTATGGCAACACCCACGCCTTCGCCGCGCTGACCTCCAGCGGCGAAGTCGTGACCTGGGGCCGTGGCCCGGCCGGCGGTAACAGCGATGCCGTCGCCGACCAGCTCAACGGCAAAATCTTCTACGAAGCCACAGCGCTGTCCCGTGGTTTGGGAATGCGTGAGACGCGACTGCTTGAAGCGGCAGAAAGCCAACAAACGTCATAACACCTTCAATGCCTGAAAGATCGCAACCTGCGGCAGCTCCTACACGTGATCCCTGTAGGAGCTGCCGCAGGCTGCGATCTTTGGATCTTTTACTTCGGATAAAGCGGCGGCAACCCGCTGTCACCCACCGGATCCTGCACCCGCTCCGCCGCCGGAATGGTACGAATCGCCCGCCACAAATCCTCACCTTGCCAATGCTGCCCGGTCTCGCTGTACAGCGCGCCATTGAGCCCATCCAGCGCATCCGACAACGGCACAAACCGCGCCGCCATATCTGCCAAAGTCTCCGGCTGCTGCCGCGCCCACGCATCGAGTGCCTGCCGGGTCGCTTGCGGATCGTTGGCCTGACACGCCCGTTTGATGTCGTCCAGCAATGTGCGCGGGCTCGGCCCGGTTTGGGCGGCGCGATGCACCGCCGGTTGCCAGCGCGCACGCCACCACAGGCCGAAGCCGAGCAGGGTGGTGCAGGCGAGGATCAGGGTGCTGAGTTTCCACCACCACAGCACATCGTTATCGACGGTGCCCGGTTGCAGGTTGCCGGTCGGGGTGTCGACCTGCAGGCTCGGGTTATTGGCCACTTGCAGGGTGCGCGCCGGCAGGCTGGTGTGTTCCAGATGATCTTCGAAGGTGTTCCACCAGATTACGTCGACGGTCGGCAGTTCGATGCTGCCGCTGCGGCTGGGCACCAGCGCTTCGCGTTCTTCACGGCTGCCGATCAGGCCGCGCTCGCCGCTCTGGTTGCTCAGCACCGGTTGATCCGGGTAACGGCGCAGGCCGTTGGCCTCTGTGGCGGGCAGGGCCGGGAGCTGCGAACTGGCCAGGCCTTCGGCCTTCAGCGTCAGGCTGCGGGTCAGGGAATCGCCGACCTGAAGGTGATCCGGCTCGGGGTTCCAGCTTTCGCTCAGGCTCAGGCTGCGCGCGGGCAGCCACGGCGCATCGGCCGGGTAGGTCAGCGGTTTCGGTTTGACCGTCAGCGGAATCTCTGAGGAACTGACGCGCAGCAGCTTGCCGGGTTTCGGGCCCTGCGCGGTCGCGTCCTGAGCGGGCTGAGTGTCGACCAGCGTGGCGCTGAAGGTCTGCGGGGCGATGGTCAGCAAGCCGCTGTGCTGCGGATAGATCGCATAGCGCATCTCGATCACGCCATGGCGCACGCCGTTGATGTCTTTCTCGTAAGTGCGTGTATCGCCCAGTTGCTCGATGCGCGCGTCGGCGATTTGCAGCGGGGTCAGGCTGCTGTCGTCGTACAGCGACACCGAGTGGTAAATGCGCAGGGTCAGAATCGCCTGGGCCTGCACGTAAACGCTGGACTGGTCGAGGCTGGCCTCGATGAACACCGGGTCCAGGTTGTTCTTCTCTTCGCGGCTGTCGCTCTCGACTACTTGCACGGTAATCGGCTGGCTCTGCACCTCACCCAGTTGCAGCGGCGGAATGACCACGCTGCCGTTCTCTTTCGGCAGCAGGGTGATGATCCAGCGGGTGGTGGCGCGGCTGTCGCCATTGAGGGTGTTCAACTGGTTGACCTGACGTGTGCCGCGCACCTCGAACAGCGGTTCCAGCGGGGTCAGGTCGGGTTTGCCGAACTGCGTGACATCACTGGTTTCAAGAGTGAGTTCGACCGTCTCGCCGGAGTTCAGGCGACTGCGATCCACGCTGGCCGTCAGCTCGGCCGCCTGGGCGGTGGCCGTGCAGAGCAGCAGGGGCAGCAAGAGAGCGGTGAAACGGGTCATCGAGTTTTTTCCTGATCCTGATGTTGTTGCTGTTCGTACCAGAATTTGCGTCGCAACAGTTCGCCCGGATCGTCCGGGATCTTGCCCAGCCATTGTTCCAGTGCCTGACGTTGCTCGCCTTCGAGGTTGTCCTCGCTCGGGCGCAGCGTAGGCACGGTGTCGGTTTCTTCCGCTTCATCGCTGCCCGGCACTTCATCGGGGCCCGGTTGCGGCGGGGTGGTCGGTGGCGATTCGCTGGCCGACTCGCCGGGCTGAGCCTCGCTCGGGGTGTCACTTTTCACCGCAGGTGGCGGCGTGGTCGCTGGCGGTGGTTCATCGCCGGGCACGTTCGGCTGCGCCGGTTGTGGCTGCGGCTCGACCGGTGGCGGGGTGTTCTTCTGTTTGAGCAGGTTTTCCACCAGGGCCTTGTTGGTCAGCGCCGGGCGCAAATCCGGTTGCAGTTCCAGCGCCTGTTCATAGGCATCGATCGCCGCTTCCAGCTCACCACTTTTTGCTAGCGCGTTGCCACGATTGTAGTGGGCGTGGGCATCGCTGCCTTCGGCGAAACGCTGAGCGGCGCCACTGTAATCGCCGGCCTCGTACAACGCCACCCCTTGCCACTGATGATCTTCGAAGTGCTCGGCAGCCTCGGCCGGGCGTTTCTGCTTGAGTAAGTGCAGGCCCTGTTGGTCGGGGCGCAGCCACAGGTCTTCGAAGTCAAAAGCGTAGCTCGGCTGCGGCAGGCACAGCAGCAATGGCAGGCAGAACAACCAGCCACGCCGTCCGGCACAGGCGGCCAGCAGCAATAGCGGCAACAACAGCCAGTAACCCTGATCGGCCCAAGTGTCGAGGCGCACGGTCTGGCCATCGTCGCGCAGGCTGCGCGGGCCATCGAGCAGGCCGAGGGCGCGCAAATCGGTCTCGTCCAGCCGCGCACTGTGGTACTCGCCGCCGACACTGGCGAGGAATGCGCCAAGGCTGGGACTGTCGAGTTGCGGCACGCGGATCGCGCCCTGTTCGTCCTTGAGGAAACTGCCGTCCTCCTGGGCAATCGGCGCGCCTTCAGCGGTGCCGATGCCGAGCATCAGCAGTTGCGCCGATTGCTCGCCGAGGGCGCGGCGGATGCCTTGGCGTTCTTCTTCGGTCAGCGAGGAGCCGATCAGCAGAATCCGTCCCTGACCGAGCGCACCCTGCTTGAGCAAGGCCAATGCTTTGCTCACGCCGAGATCAGCGCGGTGACCGCTTTCCGGCATCAGCGACGGCTTGAGGGCGTCGAGCAGATTGCGACTGGTCGCCAAGTCATCCGACAGCGGCACCAGCGTGTGCGCGCTGCCGGCGTAGACGACGATCGCGGTCTGCGCATCGCTGCGTGCCTGCAACAAGTCAAACAGCTTGCGCCGGGCCTGTTCCAGTCGCGTTGGCGGCGAGTCGGTGGCGAGCATTTCCGGGGTCAGCTCCAGCACCACCACCAATGGATCGGCAGGTTTCTGGCTGGTCTGTTCGACGCGTTCCCAACTGGGCCCGAGCAGGGCGACGATGGTCAGCAGCCACGCCACGCCGAGGGCGACCCACGGCAGTTTGCTGGTGCGCCCATTGCCTCCGCTGAGCAGCGTCGCATGGAACGCCGGCGGCAGAATCATTTGCCAGCGTCCGGCGCGTTTCTGCCGGTGCCAGAGTTGCCAGATCAGCCAGCCCAGCAGCGGCAGGAGCAGCAGCCACCAAGGGCGGAACCAGTGCGGCCAGAGCGCGATCATCGGCGCCTCCGCAGACGCAGGCGCTTCAGACGCTCGCGCCAGTCAGGCAACGGACTTTGCAGATACAGCTCCTTGGTGAACAGGCGTTGCAGCGGGTTGTCCGGCCACAATTCGCGGGCGACCAGCAACAGGCTCAGCAGCAGGGCAAAGGCCAGCGGCCACTGATACAAGGCTTGCGCCGGGCGCGCCTGGGTCGGTTGCTGGGTCACCGGTTCGAGTTGATCGAGGGTGTCCCGGATCGCTTGCAGCTCTTTGCCGTCGCGGGCGCGGAAGTATTGGCCGCCGGTGGCGTTGGCGATGGCCTTGAGGGCCGGCTCGTCGAGGTCCAGGCTCGGATTGACCCCGAGCAGGCCGGTGCTGCCACTGTCTTCGGGGTCGGCGCCGATGCCGATCGGGTAGATTTTCACCCCTTCGCTGGCGGCCAGTTTTGCTGCGGTCAGCGGATCGATTTCGCCGCCGTTGTTGGCGCCGTCGGTGACCAGAATCAATACCCGGCTTTGCGCCGGACGCATGCGCAGGCGCTTCAACGCCAGACCGATCGCATCGCCGATGGCGGTGTTCTTGCCGGCGATGCCGATGCGCGCTTCATCGAGCCAGACGCGCACGGTATGGCGGTCGAACGTCAGAGGTGCCTGCAGATAGGCCTGACTGCCGAACAGGATCAGACCAACGCGGTCGCCATCACGGCTTTCAAGGAAATCGCCGAGCAGATGCTGGACCAGCGACAAGCGACTGACGTCTTCGTCCTGCCACTGCATGTCGGGGAAATCCATCGAGCCGGACACGTCCACCGCCACCAGCAGATCGCGGCCGCTGGCGGCAATCGGCAACGGGTCGCCGAGCCATTGCGGACGTGCGGCGGCGCTCAGCAGCAACAGCCACAGCAGCAGGAACGGCGCTTGCTGGCGCCACGCTGGCAGGTTGGCGCGGGCCCGTCGCCGCGCCAGACCTTCGAGGTCGGAGAGGAAACTCACGCGCAGCGCCGGCTCGCCGCTGTCGGCCACCGGCAACACCAGACGCATCAGCCACGGCAGCGGCAGCAGCACGAAGATCCACGGCCAGGCGAACTCAAACATGCTTGCGAATCCAGGTGTCGACGGCTTGGGTCAGGCCGGCGATGGCTTTGTCGTCGAGTTTGCATTCGGGTTTGTAGGCGCCTTCGACCAGCACCATCCAGCGCGTCAGGCCGGCGGCCGGGCAACGGTTGTCGAGAAACGCCAGCCATTTGCGGCCATTGAGCGTGTGGCTCTGGCTGTAGGGGTAGTGGTTGCGGCACAGGCGTTTGAGCAGGCCGTTGAGCTGCTGCAGCCAGGCCCCGGCCGGTGCGCCATCGTAGGGTTTGGGCATCTGCGCCAGTTCGGCCAGTGCGGCGATGCGCACCGGATCGAGCGGCTGTTCGGCGCGCACGATCGGGCGTTTCCTGGTCGGAATGAACCGGCGCAAACGCCACACGGCGAAGCCCAGCAGCGGCAGCAATAACAGCAGCAGCCACCAGCCCGGCGCAGGCGGCCAGAAGTCGATCGGCGGCGGGGAAATCAGCGGTTGCAGTTGTTCGAGGCCGTTCATCGACTGCTCCCCGGACGCTGCGGATTGAGGAACTCGCGCATTTGCTCGACCATCTCGCTTTGCGTGCTCAACGGCATCAACAACACCCGCAGTTTTTGCGCGAGCAATTCCCAACGGGCGATACGGGCTTCGGCTTGGGCGCGATAGGTCTGGCGCAGCTCGAAATTGAGGGTGTCGAGTTCCAGTTGTGCACCTCTTTCCGCGAATCTCAGCAGCCCGGCGGCAGGCAGCGCGTGATCCAGCGGATCGGACAGCGGCAACAACAACAGATCGCAATGCCGCGATAGCAGGCTCAGTTGCTGCTCGGCGCTGTCGGACAGCGCGCGCTCGTCGCAGATCACGATCACCAGACTGCCTGGACGCAACACCTCACGCGCTCGGCGCAGTGCCACGCCGAGGGCGTCGCGATCCGGCTCGCGTTCGCTATGCAGCGACTGATTGACCTTGACCAGACGGTTGAGCAACTGCAGCAGGCTCTGCTTGCTACGGCGCGGTTTGATTTCGTAGTGCTCGTTGTCGCCGAACACCAGCCCGCCAACCCGATCATTGTGCCCCAGCGCCGCCCAGCCGATCAGCGCCGCTGCTTGCGCCGCGAGCACCGACTTAAACATCAGCCCGGAGCCGAAAAACAGCCGCGTACTTTGCTCGACCATGATGAAAATCGGTCGCTCGCGTTCTTCATGGAACAGCTTGGTGTGCGGCTCCTGGGTGCGCGCGGTCACGCGCCAGTCGATGGTGCGCACGTCGTCGCCGGCCTGATAGACCCGCACCTGATCGAAGTCGACCCCGCGACCACGGAATTTCGAGTGATGCAGGCCGATCAGCGGGCTGCGCTGGCTCGGCGTGGAAAACAGCTGCACTTCGCGCACACGGTGGCGCATCTCGATCAGATCGGTGAGGCTGATGCGGATGCCCGGTTCGGACGGCAGGGGGGCGTTCATGGGGGTCAAGCGACGGCTACGACGTCGAGAATCCGCTGCACCACCCGATCCTGGTCGATGCCGGCGGCTTCGGCTTCAAACGACAGAATGATGCGATGCCGCAACACGTCGAACAGCACGGCCTGAATGTCTTCCGGGCTGACGAAGTCGCGACCGGCCAGCCAGGCGTGAGCCCGGGCGCAGCGGTCGAGGGCGATCGAGCCGCGCGGGCTGGCGCCATAGGCGATCCACTCGGCCATTTCCGGGTCGAACTTGGCCGGGGTGCGCGTGGCCATGACCAGTTGCACCAGGTATTCCTCCACGGCGTCGGCCATGTACAGACCGAGGATTTCCTTGCGCGCGGCGAAAATCGCCTGCTGGCTGACCCGGCGTTCCGGTTTGGTTTCACCATTTAGCGCTTCGCCACGGGCCTGTTGCAGGATCCGGCGTTCGACGGCGGCGTCCGGGAAACCGATTTTCACGTGCATCAGGAAACGGTCGAGCTGGGCTTCGGGCAACGGGTAGGTACCTTCCTGCTCGATCGGGTTTTGTGTCGCCATCACCAGAAACAGCGGCGACAGCTCGTAAGTGCTGCGCCCGACGCTGACCTGCCGTTCAGCCATGGCTTCGAGCAGCGCCGATTGCACCTTGGCCGGGGCGCGGTTGATTTCGTCCGCCAGCACCAGGTTGTGGAAGATCGGTCCTTGCTGGAACACGAAACTGCCGGTTTCCGGGCGATAGATCTCGGTGCCGGTGATGTCGGCCGGCAGCAGGTCCGGGGTGAACTGGATGCGATGGAACTGGGCTTCGATGCCCTCGGCGAGTTCTTTGATCGCTTTGGTCTTGGCCAGACCCGGAGCGCCCTCGACCAGCATATGGCCGTCGGCGAGCAGGGCGATGAGCAAACGCTCGATGAGTTTTTCCTGGCCGAGAATCTGCGTTGAAAGAAAGGTTCGCAGCGCCAGCAGCGCTTCACGATGTTCCATCGGTGACTGTTCCTGGAAAGGGTGGCCGCAGGCGTTCGGATAACGCCGGGGCTGGGGGCGTTACTTTAATCCATCGAGGGGGGCGGCGACTAACGGCATTTTGCGCAAAGTGCGGGAAATGACTGGGGGATTTGTTGGAATTTTGTAGCAGGGGAGTGATTGGTTGCCCGTACCGGCCCTATCGCGAGCAGGCTCACTCCTACAATGGATCGTCGTACACCATACCTGTAGGAGTGAGCCTGCTCGCGATGAGGCCAGTCCAGCCGATATCAAATCTGGCTGATATAGGTCCCGGTGCCATCCAGAATATTCTTCAGGGTTTCTTCAACTTCGGGCAGATCAACCATATCGGGATTGAAAGTGATCTCCAGCACATCATCCCCATTCAACGCATCGGCATCCGCCGCCGCGATCTCGATCTTCAGCAGGGTCTTGCTCAGGGTGACTTTCACGCCGTCGAGCGTCGAAGGCTCACCATCCAGGGTGATCTCCAGCTCATCTTCGTCCGGATAGCGGCTCATCAGAAACATGTCGCCCTTGTCGCTATGGCAGCAGAGCATGGCCATGTTGTCTTCTTCGTCGTCGCACGGGTTGACGATCAGTAGGGCGGTGGTCATTTGCATGGGGGAATTCCTGGCCGACGGGCGCTAAGTGCAATCGAAAGCGCGATTTTGCCAGCGTTGGCGAAATTGCGCTGCTCTCTTGCGTGGGTTGCTTTGTCGATGCCTGCAACAAGAGGGGGCGTGAAACCTGGCGGAATCAATGAACAAGGAAAATTCCGACAGATGAATTCTGGGTTGAGGGTTGAAATTTCCGAGGACGTCGCAGGGAAAATTACTTGTTTGAACTTGGCAGCCATTTTCTGCTTTTTCGCTTGTTTTATCGCCACGATTGTCATTATTTTGCGGTTCGAACGCAAAGGAGTGCGTCAACACAAACTGAAAAAAAGGACCTCTTTCAATGCATCCGTATTTCGAACGCGCTGAGGAAGTTGCACACCTGTCCGACGATCAGATCGAGCAGATTTATCAGCGATATCTGGACGGGGAAAAAAGCGCTGCGCTTCTGGTCGAGTATCAGATCCCTGCCACTGTCCGCAGTTTGCTCAAGGTTTTGCCGCCGATTGTCAGTCAGGATCTGAAGTGCCCTTATTGCGATGTGCCGATGTGGGTACGTCGGCACGCCCGGGGCACATCGATCTCGCAGCGTCATCCTTACAAGTGCATAAGGTGCGAGCATCGATGCTCAGCATCCGCCCGTCATGGCCGACGCATGGCGTGTACGTGCCAGGCATGTTGCCAGGTTCATCAGCAACAATTGGCGGCGCAGGCTGAGCGTGATCGACGCGAACTTGAATCGCGCTTCGGTGTACCGAGTCCCGCGGTGCCGTATTCGACCCTTGGGTTTGTGCAGAAACTGACGTTGCTGGCCTTGCTTGACGATGGCAATGCCAACCATCCCGAATGGATCGCGCCGTTGAGCGCGACATCCCGAAGCGAACATCTGGCACCGAGCGTCGAGGCCAGCGAGGAAAGATTGAAGAGTCTGTACGAGGCTGGCGTGTTAACGGTCGCGACGAGCTCTGATATCAGGGCCTTCGATCGCACTGAGGGTTGCAGTATCAGTGACTATTGCGCAGTGCGCTGGCAGCCTAATGTGGCACTCGGCGGAGTTGCGCGCTGTAATCGGGAAAGCCTGTACCTGGCGCTTTATCAGGAGTTGTCCGGCGAGATTCAGGTCGCCTGGAAGAGCGAACTCTACGGGCTGATTTTCGATCTGGCCCGAGAAGAATCGCTTCAATACATCCGTGTGCTGGCTAACGAAGTCAGTTTTTCGTTCACGGCCGAGGCGCGTGCCGAAACGGTTGTGGGGCAACTCCTGCAGGATTTTTCCGTAAGCCAGCTCTACTACTTCGCCCGCCTGGCAGTAAAAAACGCTGCGCACTTCTACGCCACCGGCAACTCCAAAGGTCGCAATCATGCGTCCAACACCATCCCGCGCAACATGCTCGGGACCGCTCAGGACGCCCTGACTCGGAACTGGCGCAAAAACGCACACCGCGATTCGCGGGTACCGCAATCGGCGTTGCATCGGCTGTTGTACGACGTAGTGCTCAAGGACAGCGGTGCCGGGTTTTCCAAGTCGCCGGGAATGTATTGGCGCGATGAGCTGGTACCGCAGTTCTTCTCCCGTGCAGCTTTTGACAGCGACCTGCTCGGTCATTTGAGGCTGTTTTGCCGAGAGTGCGACTCCAGCAATATCGACGCCAGCATGGATAAATTGATCCTGAAAACCATGTGTTACGACTGTGCCACGGTTAGCAAATTCAGGGCGTTCGAGGAGCTGCCTGACTGATGTTGATGGGGGCTAAGCGGCCCAGGAAAAGGGAAGGCATAAGCTCAATGTGGCTGCTTTCCTTTTTTTCTTCGAGGTAGTTCCTGAGGATGTTGCCTTGAATCTTTTTTGAGTTCTGAGGGCTGTTTTCTAAAGTGAATGATAGTGCGGTAAGGAACGTAAAACAGGAGCTGAAAGAGAATCGGGGGGAGTAAGAATACGAAAAGAAAAACTCCTGAAGAGTACGTTGAATAGAAAAGAAAATTCTGACCCATGATCCTCAGTTTTGAGTCGCGGCTCATGAGGTCGGTGGAGTTTAAATAGGCTTCATAGGTGAAGATAGAGCAAAATAAAAGCAGAACAATGAGCGATAAGGAATATTTTATGAGGGGGAGTTTGTTTGCTCTTTCAAATATCTGGTCGGATATTTTTAAGCATCTGTACAGGAACATTAAGCTGAATATTGGCGCAAATACCGCTATGTAATTCGTGGTTATCCTGGAGCTTAGAGGGAGCGTGGATGACCAGAAGCCGATGTTTTCGATCAGATAGTTTTGTAGAACAGAATCGAGCAGCATAGGATGGTGCTCGTTAATGATTGGAACTATCAGGTTGATGAGGAGGATCGGCGCCAGCATGGATAAAAAACACGCGGTTGATATGGATGGCTCAGGAGTGTTTTGCACCGTGTAATCCTTGTTTGGTGGCCGGCTCAATTAATTGAACCGGCGGGCAGAGTATTAATGCACTGGCGCCGTTTCAACTAGCGTGAATATCGTGTCATTTATCTTTTCTACGGTTTTGGCATCGAGTAAAGCGGCAACGCCAGCCACGAGGAGACCGGTAGCGACTACAGCAATTACGGGTGGAAACGAAAAAGCAGCTAGCACTGGTGGTGCTATGAGAGCGACCAGCAACCCTGCTCCGGCTCCTGCGGCAATGCTTTCGAATTCGAGTAACAGGGGTTTCCAGTTTCCATCCTGAAAACCGATGATTGCCTTTTCCACAACAGAATGCGCCTGCACGATTTTTCCGGTTACGCCAAATCCTTTGGCGAGCCGATTGACACTGTCCATGTAGGTCGCCTTGTCCAGCGCGTTCAGTGCGTCGACAACCGCACGGGTATCCTGCGGGCTGAGCCTTGCATTCGGGTTGGTTCGCACCTGCTCGAACGTTCGCAGCGCCTCGTTGTAGCTCCTGATCTTTTTCCCTGATACATCCTTTTGGAGATCCATCACCACTTGATGCAGGTTGGTGCCGTATTTCTCGAGGATGAATTTGTTCGCGTCGGCGACGTAAGCCACCGCGCGTTTGTAGCCATCAATACGTTTGGCCTCCGCTTCGGCAGCGATCCGTTGTTTTTCTTCCTCCAGTCGCAGAGCAGCCTGACGCGCCTGCTCTTGTCTTTGCGCCTCTTCAGCTTTTCGCGCCGCTTCGGCGGCCTGCTGTTGGGCGAGGGCCTCGGCCTGTCGCCGAGCTATTTCGGCATACAGTCTGGTCTGGCGGTCTTGAAGATTTGCGATTTGTTCGTTCAGAAGCATGGCGTCGTAAGTGGCTTGTAACTTCGCATATTGTTGCGAAGTTTTAATATCCCTTAATTTTTGCTGCAGCTCGGTGTTTTTTTGAAAAAGCAATTCATTGACAATGTTGGTGGCTTTGTTTAGCCATGTATCGGGAGTAGGGTGGGTCAGCGGTGGGTGCCTGCTGTCTATAATGTTCAACTCTGTTTGCAAGCCTTGCTCTAAATTGCGCTTTTTTTCCAAGTAGTCACTTTCTATCGCGAGT
This sequence comes from Pseudomonas sp. GW823-FHT01D03, assembly GCF_058798255.1. Classification (NCBI taxonomy): domain Bacteria; kingdom Pseudomonadati; phylum Pseudomonadota; class Gammaproteobacteria; order Pseudomonadales; family Pseudomonadaceae; genus Pseudomonas; species Pseudomonas sp. GW823-FHT01D03. Next base: position 3,522,422 of record NZ_JBXAKK010000001.1, on the reverse strand, counting down.
GTGAGCCCATGCATCGGATTGCCCAGCGGATAATTCTTGAGAATATTTCCGCGAATGGTGCCAGGGTTCAAATTCATGATTTCCCAGGAGCCATCGGCGTAGATTATTGTTGTCGGAAGTTCAAGTTGTCGCATGTGTTGACTCCTTTCTTTGATGGAGACCCGTTCCGTGGGTCGGTTTGATAACTGATGTCTGGTTTTTTATGGGGTGCGCTTATATAGATAGCACTGCCGATTTTTGCGTTCAAATCGTGCTGTAGGAATTCGGTCTTCAAATTATGTGAGACATTTCTTGTCAGTTTGTAAGTATTCTTTAGTGTGTTTCTACTTGTTGTTTTTATTGGTTTTTTTGGTGCGAATAATCGAAGGCTGTGTAAGCTTTGGCTGGGTGATTTTCCAAGGAGGAAAGGTGTGGCAGGAACGAATTTCAGGTAATCGGTCATTTCAGGTGCGCTTGCCTGTTGAACGGCCACCTGAAGCGCGAGAATTCTCTTTGGCTGCTAATGTTTACCGGTGCGCGGGCCCGCGTTTACGTGCCAATGACCGAATATGTCGCAGCACCGCAAGCAGACACATTGTCGCACCCATTAAGCTGCGCAACGGATGAGCACCCGTAAAGGCATTGTCGGCAGCCTCGACAGTCGTTTTTGCAGATGCCCATTCAATGGAAGGTGAATGTGACCTGAGTGTCTCGTCCAGCTTCACCCACCTGTCCCCCTGTTTCCTCTGCCCGAGAATCAGGAACAGGGCGACACAAGCCCCGCAAGGGGTGTTGCACGCGACGCTTTCCATCAATAACAAGCTTAAGCGGAGTACCACAGATGGCGTTCTTCACCGCAGCCAGCAAAGCCGACTTCCAGCACCAACTGCAAGCGGCACTGGCGCAGCACATCAGTGAACAGGCACTGCCACAAGTGGCGCTGTTCGCTGAACAATTCTTCGGCATCATTTCCCTGGACGAGCTGACTCAACGTCGCCTCTCCGACCTCGCTGGCTGTACTCTTTCCGCGTGGCGCCTGCTTGAGCGCTTCGATCACGCGCAACCGCAAGTGCGCGTCTACAACCCCGATTACGAGCGTCATGGCTGGCAGTCGACCCACACCGCGGTCGAAGTTCTGCACCATGACCTGCCATTTCTGGTCGACTCGGTCCGCACCGAGCTGAACCGCCGCGGCTACAGCATCCACACCCTGCAGACCACCGTGCTCAGCGTACGCCGTGGCAGCAAGGGCGAGCTGCTGGAAATCCTGCCCAAGGGCAGCACCGGCGAAGGCGTGCTGCACGAGTCGCTGATGTACCTGGAAATCGACCGCTGCGCCAACGCGGCCGAACTGAATGTGCTGAGCAAAGAGCTGGAGCAGGTGCTCGGTGAAGTGCGCGTCGCGGTCGCTGATTTCGAGCCGATGAAGGCCAAGGTGCAGGAGATCCTCACCAAGCTCGATCACAGCGCATTCGCCGTCGATGCCGACGAAAAGACCGAAATCAAGAGCTTCCTGGAATGGCTGGTGGGCAACCACTTCACCTTCCTCGGCTACGAAGAGTTCACCGTTGTCGATCAGGCCGATGGCGGTCATATCGAATACGACCAGAACTCCTTCCTCGGTCTGACCAAACTGCTGCGCACCGGTCTGACCAACGAAGACCGTCACATCGAAGACTACGCGGTGAACTACCTGCGCGAACCGACCCTGCTGTCGTTCGCCAAGGCTGCGCACCCGAGCCGTGTACACCGTCCGGCCTACCCGGATTACGTGTCGATTCGTGAAATCGACGCCAACGGCAACGTCATCAAGGAACACCGCTTCATGGGCCTGTACACCTCCTCGGTGTATGGCGAGAGCGTGCGGGTCATCCCGTTCATCCGCCGCAAGGTCGAAGAGATCGAACGCCGTTCCGGCTTCCAGTCCAAGGCTCACCTGGGCAAGGAACTGGCGCAGGTGCTCGAAGTACTGCCGCGTGACGACCTGTTCCAGACTCCGGTCGACGAACTGTTCAGCACCGTGATGTCGATCGTGCAGATCCAGGAACGCAACAAGATCCGCGTGTTCCTGCGCAAAGACCCGTACGGTCGTTTCTGCTACTGCCTGGCCTACGTGCCGCGCGACATCTATTCCACCGAAGTGCGCCAGAAGATCCAGCAGGTGCTGATGGAGCGCCTGAAGGCCACCGACTGCGAGTTCTGGACCTTCTTCTCCGAGTCCGTGCTGGCTCGCGTGCAGTTGATCCTGCGCGTCGATCCGAAGAACCGCATCGACATCGATCCGCTGCTGCTGGAAAAAGAAGTGGTACAGGCCTGCCGCAGCTGGCAGGACGACTACGCCGCACTGACCGTCGAAAGCTTCGGCGAAGCTCACGGCACCAACGTGCTGGCGGATTTCCCGAAAGGCTTCCCGGCGGGTTACCGCGAGCGTTTCGCGGCGCATTCGGCCGTGGTCGACATGCAGCACCTGCTGAGCCTGAACGAAAAAAATCCGCTGGTGATGAGCTTCTATCAGCCGCTGGGCCAGGTTTCCGGTCAACGCGAGCTGCATTGCAAGCTGTACCACGCCGACACCCCGCTGGCGCTGTCCGACGTGTTGCCGATTCTGGAAAACCTCGGCCTGCGCGTGCTGGGTGAGTTCCCGTACCGTCTGCGCCACACCAACGGCCGCGAGTTCTGGATTCACGACTTCGCGTTCACCGCGGCGGAAGGTCTGGAGCTGGATATCCAGCAACTCAACGACACCCTGCAGGACGCGTTCGTCCACATCGTCCGTGGCGATGCCGAGAACGATGCGTTCAACCGTCTGGTGCTGACCGCCGGTCTGCCATGGCGCGACGTGGCGCTGCTGCGTGCCTACGCCCGTTACCTGAAGCAGATCCGTCTGGGCTTCGACCTGGGTTACATCGCCAGCACCCTGAACAACCACACCGACATCGCTCGCGAGCTGACCCGGTTGTTCAAGACCCGTTTCTACCTGGCGCGCAAGCTGGGCAGCGATGATCTGGAAGACAAGCAACAGCGTCTGGAACAGGCGATTCTGACCGCACTGGACGACGTTCAGGTGCTCAACGAAGACCGCATCCTGCGTCGTTACCTGGACCTGATCAAAGCCACCCTGCGCACCAACTTCTATCAGACTGACGCCAACGGCCAGAACAAGTCGTACTTCAGCTTCAAGTTCAACCCGCACGCGATCCCTGAGCTGCCGAAGCCGGTTCCGAAGTTCGAAATCTTCGTTTACTCACCACGCGTCGAAGGCGTGCACCTGCGCTTCGGTAACGTGGCGCGCGGTGGTCTGCGCTGGTCCGACCGTGAAGAAGACTTCCGTACCGAAGTCCTCGGCCTGGTAAAAGCCCAGCAAGTGAAGAACTCGGTCATCGTGCCAGTGGGTGCGAAGGGCGGCTTCCTGCCGCGTCGCCTGCCACTGGGCGGCAGCCGTGACGAGATCGCGGCCGAAGGCATCGCCTGCTACCGCATCTTCATTTCCGGTCTGCTGGACATCACCGACAACCTGAAAGACGGCGCGCTGGTGCCGCCGGCCAACGTCGTGCGTCATGACGACGATGACCCGTACCTGGTAGTGGCGGCGGACAAGGGCACTGCGACCTTCTCCGACATCGCCAACGGCATCGCGATCGACTACGGTTTCTGGCTGGGCGACGCGTTCGCCTCCGGTGGTTCCGCCGGTTACGACCACAAGAAAATGGGCATCACCGCCAAGGGCGCGTGGGTCGGCGTACAGCGCCACTTCCGCGAGCGCGGCATCAATGTTCAGGAAGACAGCATCACAGTGGTCGGCGTGGGTGACATGGCCGGTGACGTATTCGGTAACGGCCTGTTGATGTCCGACAAGCTGCAACTGGTTGCCGCGTTCAACCACATGCACATCTTCATCGATCCGAACCCGAACCCGGCGACCAGCTTCGTCGAGCGTCAGCGCATGTTCGACCTGCCGCGTTCGGCCTGGACCGACTACGACACCAGCATCATGTCCGAAGGCGGCGGCATCTTCTCGCGCAGCGCGAAGAGCATCGCCATCTCGCCGCAGATGAAAGAACGCTTCGACATCAAGGCCGACAAGCTGACCCCGACCGAACTGCTGAACGCCTTGCTCAAGGCGCCGGTGGATCTGCTGTGGAACGGCGGTATCGGTACTTACGTCAAGGCCAGCACCGAAAGCCATGCCGACGTGGGCGACAAGGCCAACGATGCACTGCGCGTGAACGGCAACGAGCTGCGCTGCAAGGTAGTGGGCGAGGGCGGTAACCTCGGCATGACCCAACTGGGTCGCGTGGAATTCGGTCTGAATGGCGGCGGTTCCAACACCGACTTCATCGACAACGCCGGTGGCGTGGACTGCTCCGACCACGAAGTGAACATCAAGATCCTGCTGAACGAAGTGGTTCAGGCCGGCGACATGACCGACAAGCAACGCAACCAGTTGCTGGCGAGCATGACCGACGAAGTCGGTGGTCTGGTGCTGGGCAACAACTACAAGCAGACCCAGGCCCTGTCCCTGGCGGCGCGTCGTGCCTACGAGCGCATTGCCGAGTACAAGCGTCTGATGAGCGATCTGGAAGGCCGTGGCAAGCTGGACCGTGCCATCGAGTTCCTGCCGACCGAAGAGCAGATCAACGAGCGCGTTGCGGCAGGCCATGGCCTGACCCGTCCGGAGCTGTCGGTGCTGATTTCGTACAGCAAGATCGACCTCAAGGAACAGCTGCTGAACTCGCTGGTACCGGACGACGACTACTTGACCCGCGACATGGAAACGGCGTTCCCGCCGACCCTGGTCAGCAAGTTCTCCGAAGCCATGCGTCGTCACCGTCTGAAGCGCGAGATCGTCAGCACCCAGATCGCCAACGACCTGGTCAACCACATGGGCATCACCTTCGTGCAACGACTCAAAGAGTCGACCGGCATGAGCCCGGCGAACGTGGCCGGCGCCTACGTGATCGTGCGTGACATCTTCCACCTCCCGCACTGGTTCCGTCAGATCGAAGCGCTGGACTATCAGGTCTCCGCTGACGTGCAACTGGAGCTGATGGACGAGCTGATGCGTCTGGGCCGTCGCGCTACACGCTGGTTCCTGCGTGCCCGTCGCAACGAGCAGAACGCTGCCCGTGACGTCGCGCATTTCGGTCCGCACCTTAAGGAGTTGGGCCTGAAGCTGGACGAACTGCTGAGCGGTGAAATCCGTGAAAACTGGCAGGCGCGTTATCAGGCTTATGTTGCGGCCGGTGTTCCGGAATTGCTGGCGCGTATGGTGGCGGGTACCTCGCACCTGTACACCCTGCTGCCGATCATCGAAGCGTCCGACGTCACTGGCCAGGATCCGGCTGAAGTGGCCAAGGCCTACTTCGCCGTGGGCAGTGCGCTGGACATCACCTGGTACCTGCAACAGATCAGCGCGCTACCGGTTGAAAACAACTGGCAGGCCCTGGCCCGTGAAGCGTTCCGTGACGATGTGGACTGGCAGCAACGCGCGATCACCATCTCCGTCCTGCAACAGGGCGACGGCACTCAGGACGTGGAAGCACGCCTGGCGCTGTGGATGGCACAGCACGAAAGCATGATCGAGCGCTGGCGCGCCATGCTGGTGGAAATCCGTGCTGCGAGCGGCACTGACTACGCCATGTATGCGGTGGCCAACCGTGAGCTGCTTGACCTCGCGTTGAGCGGGCAGGCGGTGGTGCCTGCGGCTGCTGCGAATGCCGAGCTTGAACTGGCCTGAGTAGTGGTTGAATGAAGAAGCCCCGGTGTTGTGAGATGCCGGGTTTTTTTATGTCTGGATTTTGTGGTGTTTGTTCCGGCCTTATCGCGAGCAGGCTCACTCCTACAGTTGGAATGCGTTTTCCCCCTGTAGGAGTGAGCCTGCTCGCGATGAGGGCCTGACTATCAATACAACTTATGTGCTTGTTTGTTATCCAGCATCGACACTTTATCTGTCGGTCTGGTCAATAAATTACTCAGCGACTGATCAAACTTCTGCAACGCCCGAACTTGCACATCCTGTTGTTGATTAATATCCGCGACGATCTCGTCCGAACCTTTGAAGTCCGCCCACACCGGCGTCAGTTCTTTGGCCTCCGAACCTTTGGCCGTGCCGATGTAATTCAACTTCGCATCATAAAAGTCCGCACTCACATCAGCCTTGATGTCGGAGCTGCGCGAAGTGATCAACTGGCTGTGGGTGTCGACGATCGCCACCACTTCGGGGTGCGCCGCGCGCAGGCTCTGCATGTCCGGGTACACCGTCACTGAGCCGAACTGCCGTTGCAGCGAGGCCTTGACCCAGTCCACGGCCATGTCCGGTTTCGAGGTGTTGACGTAGGCGTCGTGGATCGGCTGCACCAGCAGGCTCTGGCCGAAACCGGTGCCGGCGTTGGCCTGATAGTCACGCAGGTATTCGCGGTTGGTGTGGGTGCTCGGGCTGTAGATCACGCCCAGTGACACGTCGGGACCGCTTTGCACTTGGGCTGCGCTACTGCGGCCGGTCGGGTGGGGAAGCAGTGTGTCGAGGGAGGAGACCGCTCGCGGCGCGGTGGGCACTGAACAGGCGGAGAGGGCGATAACCGAAATCAACAAGGTACTGGCCAACGCAAGTTTCATAGTGAATCTCCCGTGAAGCAACTTCAGTCGGAAAGTCAGCGTTGTCGCGGCTGTTTGTGACGGGCGCACGACAGTTGATTCAGACTAAACCCGCCAACCTGTAAATAAGCTGACAATTTTTCGAGTTGTGGCGATGCATTAGTTTTATTGGCTTTAAGGCGAATCGGTTAATTGCCTCGGGAAATAAAAAGGCGCAAAACAGTGTTTTGCGCCTTTTTATTTATGGCTGTGCCAACAACCATCAGTTTTTCAGGGGGATCAGCACTTGCTCGTCTGGGGCCAATACCATGAACACCAGCAACTTCGCCGGTTTGCTGTTGCTGGCGTTTTTCGACACCAGATGTTCGGAGCCGGCCGGTTCGTACCAGAACTGGCCTTTCTTGTAGGTGATCGGCTGTTCGCCCTTGACCTGGGAAATCACTTCGCCTTCGAGCACGTAGGCCATGGCGGTGCCGTCGTGTTTGTGGGCGATCGAAGATTGGCCTGGTTTGTAGTCGACTTCGATCATCATGGCTTTCTTGCCGGGGGCGTTTTTCAGCATCTGGTCTTGCAGGACGGTGATTTTTTCGGACGGGTCGTGAGCCAGGGCGGCAGCAGATACAGACAGGGCGAGAATGGCGGTGAAGAGGTGCAGGGCTTTCATGGTGGATCACCTTAGGGAGGAGGGGGTGGTGACCACAGTAGTCTGCGGGGTGGGGTGTGCAAACGGCCAATATTCGGGAAGATCGGGTGACCAATCAGTCGTTCGGCGGTGCAGCTGAATACGTCTTCGCGAGCAAGCTCGCTCCCACAGTTGAACGCATTCCAAATGTGGGAGCGAGCTTGCTCGCGAAGGCGTCCGGTCAGACGATGGGGAAACTGTTGAAATCCACACTATTTGCCAAGCGGCTATCAATCAGGTCAATAAACCCCTGCGCCTCGGGCCGGTTGAAGTGCGCCTGCATCGCCGCTTCCGACTGCCAGCGCGCACTCACCGTCCAGCGCTGGCTGTCCTCGGGGCAGCGGTCGACCATGTAGGCGTCGCAGCCCGGTGTCTGGCGCAAGGTGTCGACGATCTTCTGCAACTGCCGGCCGAGTTCTTCCGAACGGCCGGCGGCAGCTCGCACCTGCACGGTGTTGATCACTTCGTTGGACATTGCTCACACTCCTGAATCAGGCCGGACGAATCCTGCTCATTGAGGGATAACGCCCATGCAGAATAGGCCTGCACTTGCTGATCACCAATAACCAATCGGCGGTTAATCGCCCAGACCAATCATTCACGCCACTTGTTGCAGAATGTCGCGCAGGCGATCCAGAGCGGTGTCGATATCGAGGGTTTCAATGGCGCCGAAGCCGAAGTACAGACCGCTCTTCACCGGTTGCCGGTAATGGAATCCGTCGATGGAATACAGCCCGACCTCGACTTTTTTCGCCAGTTCGATCACCAGCGGCAGGTCGATCGGCACCTTGCACAGCACCGCCATGTGGAACCCGGCACTGGGCGGAATCGCCTCCAGCCACGGCGCCAGATCCGTCGCCATGCGCGCCAGAATCCGTTCACGGCGCTGGGCGTAAATCGTATGGCAACGGCGGATGTGCTTGAGCAGGCAACCTTCAGCGATGAACTTGGCCAGCGCCCATTGCGGCAGGGTCGAGGCGTGCAGGTCGGTGAGTTGTTTGGCGCGGATCACCGCTTCGAGAATCGCCGGCGGCAGGATCGCGTAACCCAGGCGCAACTCCGGCAGCAAGGTCTTGGAGAAGGTGCCGACGTAGGCCACGATGCCGCGCTGATCGAGGCTGAACAGTGAGTCCGTCGGCCGCCCTTCGTAGCGGAATTCGCTGTCGTAGTCGTCCTCGATGATGATCGCGCCCAGCTCATAAGCCCTGGCCAGCAAGGCCTCGCGGCGCGCCTGGCTCATCGGCATGCCCAGCGGGAACTGGTGCGACGGGGTGACATAAATCATCCGCGTGCCCTCGGGAATCTGTTCGACCACGATCCCTTCGGCATCCACCGGTACTCCGACCACCTCGGCACCGTGGGTGCCGAACAGCAGGCGTGCCGGCGGGTAGCCCGGATCTTCCATCGCCACCCGACTGCCGGGGCTGATCAGCACGCGGGTGATCAGGTCCAGCGCCTGCTGCGCGCCGTTGCACACCACGATGTCTTCGTCCTGACAGTTGATCCCGCGCGAAAACGCGATGTGCCGGGCAATCGCATTGCGCAGCGCCGGCAGGCCTTCGGGCACGCTGTAGAAGCCTTTGGAGCCGGCCATCTGGCGCATCGCGTGCGACACGCAGCGGCGCCAGTCGTCATGCGGGAACTGGCCCTTGCTGGTGGCGCCGCCGATGAAGTCATAGCGCAGCGAACCTTCCAGTGACGGGTGGCGCAGGAACACCGGCAGATTGCGCCAACGCTCGATCACCTCGGCGCTGGCCAGTTCGGTGTGGCTTTGCTTGCGCTGAATCTGCGCCGGGCGGGCGTTGACGTACGTGCCTTTGCCGATCACCCCGGTGAGGAAGTTTTCGTACGTCAGCTGCGCGTAGGTGTCGGAAATGGTCTTGCGCGAGATCCCCAGTTGCTCGGCCAGCAGACGGCTGGGCGGCAACTGCGTGCCGGCAGCCAACCGACCGGACTCGATGGCGCCGCGCAGCTGGTTGTATAGCTGGCCGGCGAGGTCCTTGCGGCCATTGATCACGACGTGAAGTTCCATACCGACGCGGCTCCGGGGGGCGATTGAAGTGTCGGCCAGATTAACGCTGTTGCGTGATGGGCAGTAGTTGCGCAGCACAAAAACCCGAAATTGGTCACCATCCCCCTTGTAGGAGTGAGCCTGCTCGCGATGACGTCTGCACATCCAACATGGCGGTGACTGAATGACCGCTATCGCGAGCAGGCTCACTCCTACAAGGTTGTGTGTTTGGCCGGGGGGCAGTGGTGTAGCGATATTCCGTGGAATTGGGGCTGTAACGCCGGCAGTTCTGCCCTTACCGTGAACTCATCACTCCGCTTCCCGAGAGCTGCCATGTCCCCGCGTCTGGACTACTACAACGCATCGCCCAAGGCGATGAAAGCGATGATCGCCATGGAGGCGCTGACCAGCGACCTGAGCATCGAGGCGCCGCTGTTGCAACTGATCAGGATCCGCGCCTCGCAGCTCAACGGCTGCGCGTTCTGCACCGACATGCACTCGGTGGACGCGCGGCGGGCCGGGGAGAGTGATCGGCGTTTGTATGCGATCGCGGTGTGGCGCGACAGTGGCTTCTTTAACCCCCGTGAACGGGCGGCGTTGGCCTGGGCCGAGGCGGTGACGTTGTTGGCCGAAAGTCATGTGCCGGACGATGTTTATCAGTTGGCCAAAGCGCAATTCAGTGAGGCGGAGCTGGTGGATTTGACCATGGCCGTCACTACCATCAACAGCTGGAATCGTCTGGCCGTAAGCTTTCGCCAAACCCCGAGCGACTGAGGTGCACAAAACCCTGTGGCGAGGGAGCTTGCTCCCGCTCGGCTGCGTAGCAGTCGCAAAACCTATGCATGCGGTCTGTCAGTCAAAACCGGTGCGGCAGGTTTGGGGGCGCTGCGCACCCCAGCGGGAGCAAGCTCCCTCGCCACAAAGTTTGGTCTTCAGTTTGGTGGAAAGATCACAGCCTTCGGCAGCTCCTTGTATCTCGACTATCGCTCCGTCAGGAGCGATAGTTCTCGACTGATCATCGAGGGAGGGACTTGGAAGCCGTGCAGCTCCTTAGGCTTTTTGCCTGTGATGTAGATCGTGCTCCAGCCCTCCACACTCACTCATATAGTTCGAACGGTATCTTGGGCCCGTCTCTGGCGAGAGCTCGCATTCGCAAGGTTGGACAGAGTGCAGTGATGATCGAAAACGGATCAATGGAGAGACAGTCATGTCCAGTTTCGTCGGTGTCGATGTCGCTAAAAATACCTTTGATATCGCCACGCACTTGCCGAACGGCAAGCACAAAACCAAGGCCAAGCTGCCTAATAACTCGAAGGGTTTCAAAGAATTTGAAGCTTGGTTGAACAAGCAGGTCGAGCCTACAGCCTTGATCGTGATGGAAGCCACCAGCATCTATCACCTGGAACTTGCCGAGTTCGTCTACAGCAAGGGTTACCGGGTCTGTGTCGTCAATCCGGCCACGACCCATGCTTACGCCGACAGCGAGTTACGCCGGATCAAAACCGATAAAAGCGACGCCAAACTGATCGCTGATTTTGCTCGGGAAAAGGCTGAAAAGCTTCAGCTTTGGGCACCGGAGCCACTGAAATACCGCCAACTGAAGGCGATGGTGCGTCGGCTGGATGATCTTCAGGAAATGGAACAGATGGAGCTCAATCGTCTGGATGTGTCCGACGAAAAGGTCAAAGACTCGATCAACTCCGTTCTGCGCCACATCGAAAAAGAGATCGCTGAAACGCACAAAGCGATCAAGAAACACATCGACGATGATCCGGACATGCGCCAGATGCGCGACTTGATCGTGACCATCGACGGTATCGGGCAGAAAACCCTTGAGCGGCTGCTGGCCGAACTGGGCGACCTGCGCAAATATGACGACCCTCGCAAACTGGTCGCTGCTGCGGGGTTGAACCCAAAGCTGCAGGACTCGGGAAAGCTCAAAGGCAGAACAGTGATTTCCAGGATCGGATCGGCTCGCGTCCGCGCGGGTCTGTACATGCCAGGCCTGGTAGCGCTGAAGCACAACGAGGCGATCATCGCCATGAAGGAACGCTTGAAGGCCAATGGCAAGGCGCCCAAACAGATCATCTGTGCAGCCATGCGCAAGTTGCTGCACTTCGTTTACGGAGTGCTCAAATCGGGCCAACCATTTGACCCGAAATTGGCACTTGCCCGGTAAGGGGCAAGACGGTATCTACATTCGATCCCATGTAGGAGCTGCCGAAGGCTGCGATCTTTTGACTTTGATTTTTAAAAGCAAGATCAAGAGATCGCAGCGTGCCGCAGCTCCTACAGGATCCTCAGTTTGGTGGGCGTTGTGGTTTGACTGAGGTGCCGAAGGTGTTGCCCATGCGTGTTCCAGTTGCGGCCGGGGTTGCGAGGCCAACCTGATTCGGTGGCCGCTTGTTCACCGGCACATTCAGCGCTTCCTGATTCTTCTGCGCAGCTGCAGCGCCCTCGGGATTGTTGCCCATCTGCTGGCTCAAACAATCGTAATTCGGCGCCTTGTAGCCGCCCACCGTCACCTCCACACAACCCAGCGGCTGCTCGGCCTGGGCACTGGCGAAGGTGCTCAGCAGCAGCCCGCCGAGGGCGAATTTCCACAGTGATTTCATGCAAGCCTCCTGGCCGGCCCGAAGCGGCCGTTCTCTGAATGCAGTCTAGTGCAAGCCTTGCGCGAATCCCGTGATGGTTTTTTTGCACCGCCCGTCACACCAGATTCATAAACAGCCATCAGGATGACGGTTTTCAGGGGTACGTCAGCCGTGCAGCGAGGCAGTTCCAGGGACGGCCTTCAGCGTTCAGCGACTCTCGTGCGCCGGGTGAGTCTGGGGCTGCTGCTTGGCTGGTTCAGCTGCGCTGCGACAGCCGAACCGGCGCCGGCCGACTTGCGCATGACGCTGCACATCCCGGCGCAGGACCTGGCCTCGGCGCTGGATCAGTACAGCCATGCCACGGGCATTGCAGTGCTAGTCGACAGTCAGTTGAGCCGTGGCCGGCGCTCGTTGGCAGTCGATGGCGAATACACCGCTGCCGATGCGCTGCGCCGTTTGCTCGGCGGCAGTGGCCTGATGGCGCGTTATGCCCGCGACGACGCGTTCACCCTGCAAGTGGCGCAGGTCGAGGACGTGCCATCGGCGCTGGATAAAACCACCCCGGCCAGTGCCGCTGTGAGTCGCAGTTACGCCACCGCCGTACAAGCGGCGATCGAGCGCAACCTGTGCCGTTCGCCGCTGACCCGTCCCGGCAGTTATCGCGCGGTGTTGCAGGTCTGGGTCGGGCGCGACGGCGTGGTGCAGCACAACCGGTTGGTCACTTCGACCGGTGATGTACGGCGCGATACCGCGCTGGTGGAGAGCTTTCGCAATCTCAGGATCGACCGGCCGACGCCCAGCGCGTTGCGTCAGCCGGTCACGTTGCTGTTGTTACCGGAGTCGTCAGGGAAACGCATGGAATGCACCAAATGGGAAGGAGTTTCCGGGGGATGAAAGACACCGGACAAGGTTCGATGGTCCAGCTGTTCCTGACGTCCTACGAGGACTTTCGGGTGCGCTTGCGCAGGCGTCTCGGCTCGGAAGACCTGGCCAACGACGTGCTGCACGAAACCTACCTGCGGGTCGACCGCATGGAAACGCCGCCGAACCTGCTGCGGCCCAATGCCTACCTCTATCGCATGGCCCTGAACATCGCCGCCGACCGCCGTCAGGCCGATGCGCGCCTGCTCACCGGCGAGGAAGTCGAAGAGCTGCTGCAAATCGGCGACGAAGCGCTGGATCCGGCGCGGGTAGTCGGTGGGCAGAAGGAAATCCAGTCGCTGCTCAGTGCCCTTTACGAGCTGCCAGCGCGGCGTCGTAGAATCTTTATCGCGGCGCGGCTGGAGGAGGCGCCGCACCTGGAAATCTCCCAGCGCTTCGGCATCTCCACGCGCATGGTCGAGAAGGAAATCAAAGCTGCATTGGGCTTCTGCGCGGCGAAACTGGAAAGAAAAGTGTTTCAGCGGTTCGGTCGCGGGGCCGGAAAACCGTCATCTGAATAGTGCCCGATCAATTCGTTGAGAATCTGCGCGTTTGAACATCTTTCGACTGACACCTGCCAAGCCATCGGCGGCCGACAATCTGCACAGCGAAGCCCACGACTGGTTGGTCCTGCTGACCTCCGGCCGCGCCACCGTGGCCGACGCCCGCGCCTTGCGCCAGTGGTGCGCGCAGAGCGCCGAACATGCCCGCGCTTTCGAAGAGGCCAAGGTGTTGTGGCACAACCTGCAGCATGCCGCTGAAATGCTGCAATCGCCTCGGCGGTTTGGCCGACGGGCGTTTCTCGGTGGCGCCATCGCGGCATCGGCGGCGTTCCTGCTGGTGCGCGGGACGATCCCCGGTGGCTTCGAAGGACTCGGCGCCGATTACATCACCGAAGTCGGCCAGCAGAAGCGTTTCGAACCGGCCGACGGCGTGCGCCTGGAACTCAACACCCAGACCCGTATCAACCAGCGCGCTGGCGACGACGGTGTGCAGGGGTTAGAACTGGTCAGCGGCGAAGTCGAAGTGCAAACCGCGCGGCTGCCACTGGCGATGCAGGCTGGAGGAGGGTGGTTGCGGGCCAGTCAGGCGCGGTTCAATTTGCGCAACACCGATCAACAAGTGTGCGTGACCTGTCTCGACGGCGCGGTGGAAGTCGACGTAGAAGGCCGCAGCCTGCGCCTGGAACCAGGCCAGCAAGTGACCTACGACGCACGGCAAGTCGGCAGCGTACAAAGCGTCGACACAGCCGCAGTAATGAACTGGCGCCAACAAGTGCTGGTGTTCAACGGCGCAACCCTCAGCCAGATGATCGACGAGATCAACCGCTACCGCCCCGGCATGTTGCTGCTGCTCAACCGCGAACTCGGCCAACGCCGTGTCCAGGCCCGCTTCAGCCTCGACCAACTCGCCGGCGTCGCCCTGCTGATCCGCGACGCCTACGGCGTCAAATGCACCGAACTCCCCGGCGGAGTCGTCGTCCTCAGCTGACCCCAATCCCACCAACCCCACCACTCCCTGTGGGAGCTGGCTTGCCAGCGATGACGACCAACCAGCCAACCAATCTCTCCCAGACCGCATACGATCCAATTGTAGGAGTGAGCCCGCTCGCGATGACGGCCCGACAGCCGACCAATATCTACCGGCTTGTGAGAGCTGACCTACCAGCGATGACAGCTCACAAGCCAACCATTCCCCAACTGACCAAACCCAATCCAACTGTGGGAGCGGGCTTGCTCGCGAAGGCGTCCATTCAGCCAAATCATCATCAACTGACCCACTGCATTCGCGAGCAAGCCCGCTCCCACAGTTTTTGCAGTGATTCAGATTATTGCAGCGGCCCCATCACCTGCCGATACCGCTCCACCCCCTGCGCCGTCTCCCGCGTCAACCGCACCTCCAACCCCAACGGATCCTCCCGCCGATTCCCACTCAACTGCCGCCAACCCTTATCCACCTCCCAAACCCGCACCTGCACATCACTCACACCCTGCAACACCGCCACCCCAACCCCCGGTGCCGGCAACGGATACCGACTCCGCGCCTCAGCCACCGCCCGATACAACGTATCCCCCTTGACCCACCACCGCACCCGCTGCAACGCCCCAGGCTGATCCGCCGCACGGCGAATAATGTCCAGCCGAAACCCCTTGCTATCACTGCTCCGCACCGTCAGCGCAGGCGGCGCACTCGGCGGCTCATCATCCACGCCAACCTTCTTCGGCTCGGTCAATTCAATCCCCGCGCGCATCTCCACATCACGCTGCAACTGATTCAACGCCCGCAACAAACTGTCGCTCTGCTCACTGCTCGCCTGCAAATGACTGTCCGCCCGCGTCACACTGTCCAGCCCGCGCCACGCAATCAAACTGACCACCGCCATCAGCAGAATCGCGACCATCACCTCGATCAGGGTAAAGCCCCGTTGATCGTTCATTGCACACTGATCCTGCCACTGGCATCACGCAGCACACTCAGCCGATTCAGCCCATCAGACAAGGTCAATTGCAGCGGCGGATTGATCCACTCGGCGTTAAGCACCACCTTCTGCTTCGGCTCCACCCGCACCTCCAGCTTCGGACTCTGCCAAGTGCGCGGCCGCAACTGCGGGTCATCCTTGAAATGCTCAAAACCCTGACCACTGTCACTGCGCCGACTGAACCGAAACCCCTTGCCATCGCTCAACCACGCAATCGGCCGACCATCCGCCCGCGCCTCCGCCTGCGCCACCTGCAGCAACTGCGCCACACGCTCGGCATCCTTGCGCAGCAACTGCAGCGGATCCGGCTTGATACTCAGACTGATCGCCGCACTGGCAATCCCGATGATCACCAGCACCACCATCAACTCGATCAGCGTAAAGCCCCGTTGTTTACCCACCTTCATCGGTTGCGCACTCCGTTGCGTCCTGCCCGTCCCAAAAAAACATCCTGCACGGCCAACATGTAAGGCGTGTGAAATAAAACCGTGAGAATTGCCGCGTAGCCTGTCAGCAGGGACTAAAAGGAGATTCAGCCCATGATGCTCACCACCCGCATATCCCCCCCGCAAACCCTCCAGGCCCTCGCACTGCTCGCCGCCCTGGTCGGCGTCGCAACCTGGTCGTCGCTACTCCTGACCTCCGCCGAATCCCACACCCCACCAGCCCCCCCGCAAATGCTCGCGGCGCGCAGTGATAGCCCGGCGTTGCAGTGGTTTTCCAATCAAACGGCGCCGGTGGATATCAAGGTGAGTGGGGTGATGGCGGGGAGTCGCGGGGCGGTGGCGATTTTGAGTTTGAACGATGGGCCGCCGAGGAGTTTTTTGCAGGGGGAGAGGGTGGGGCCTGGGGTGAAGCTGGTGGCGGTGGAGGGGGATGGGGTGGTGATAGAGCAGGGGGGGGAGAGGGTGCGGTTGGGGGTGGAGAGGTTGGGGGAGGGGGTGGAGATGCCTAGGTTGGTGAGGCCGTGAATGGTTCGGAGTGAAGGTGGTTATTTTGCTGTTTCAGGTTGGATAGTAGCTACTGAAGTAATAGTTCATACCTCTGGTGCAGAGGAACCGAGCAAGCTACGTGAAGTGCACATGGAATCAAGGGATCGCCAGAGGTAGGGCTACAGATCACATCCGTTTAACAAGGGCTCGGTTTGCCTGCTCCGTGACAACGCTCGCCAAAAAAACGGCTACATTTGTAAGGGAATAACGTGTTTTCCACATTTTTGTTAATAGATGATTGAATTGAAGGAAGAAGGAATGTCCACGAAGACCGGTGAGGCAATAAGCGGAGTTTATAATGAGGCAAATAATTTTCTGATAATCGGTCTTACGGGGCGTACCGGCTCAGGTTGCTCTACAGCTGCCAGCAAATTGGGCGGAGCAAACTTCGAATTCCCTGTGGAAGGTTATGAAGGACTTACAGAGAATGAGTTAAAAAAGCATAAAATAATTCATAAATATCTAAAAGGTAATAAGTGGACTCCCTTTTTTAGGGTCGAGGTGCGATCGTTAATTACATACCATTTGTTACTTTTGGAAAGGGATTCATTTATATTGCATTTGGCTGGGGTTTCTGGTGCCGGGATTTCGCAAGAAGCCGCAGCAGCGATTTATGATGAGTCAAATGAGGTTCGAGAAGAGATTCTTAGGCTTAACTCATTCAATGGGAAAGTTGATCCTCACGAGGTTGATTCGTGGATTGAACTTTACTTTTCAACTTTGCCGCTTGCTACTGAGAGTTTAAAGGATAAATTGGGGGGGGGCGATTTTCACCAAGCTCTACCAAGAGTCAGGAGACAATATTAGATCTTCAGGGGTCGCGAATATAAGTGTGTTTGACGCTGGTAAGCTATTTAATTTCCCAAAACACTTGAATTTTCTAATTAAGCTTGTTCGTAAATCCACGACGGCAAAAGGAATGCCATGTAGGATTGTTATAGATGCCATTAGAAATCCGTATGAGGCATTTTTTTTAAAAAGAAGGTACGCAAATTTCTACCTTATATCGGTAAATACATCAAACTCAAAAAGATTGAGTAGCTTGCAAGAGTATAGAAAACTTTCAATCAAAGAAATATCAGATCTCGATAATAAGGAATATCCGGGGAAGATTTCTGGGGCAAATAAGTTTATCGCACAAAATATTCAGGCTTGCATTGAGATTGCGGATGTTCATGTCCATAACTCAAAGGCTAGTGAGTTTAATCAAAATGATTTGGTGAGTCAGCTAGCATGGTATCTGGCACTTATGATGCATCCTGGCTTAGTGATGCCAACATCAGTCGAAAATTGTATGCAAATAGCTTACACAGTAAAGCAAAGTTCTGGGTGTATATCGCGGCAAGTGGGGGCTGTAATAACTGATATAAGTTACAGTGTAAAAAGCGTTGGTTGGAATAGTACTCCTCAGGGGCAGACTCCATGTTTGTTGAGGAGCGCTGAAGACTTATTGAGTGGGGTTAATAGTTCTGATTATAGCGAGTATGAGAAGAATGATAATGTGTTTCGTAAAGCACTAAGTGACAAGTATTTTGATTTGATAAAGGCTGGCGCCACTCAGAAACGAAATATCCCGTTTTGCTTCAAAGCTATACAAAATGAAATTGAAGGTGAAAAGAATCAGGTTCATACAAGGTCGCTACATGCAGAAGAGAATGCTTTTTTGCAAATCGCAAAATACGGTGGACAAGAACTTATAGGTGGTGTCTTGTTTACTACCGCAAGTCCATGTGAGCTTTGTGCAAAAAAAGCTTATCAATTGGGTATTACAAAAATCATATACATTGACCCATATCCAGGTATTGCTACTGACCATATTCTTTCTGTTGGTGCAAAAAAACCAATGCTTGAATTGTTCAGAGGTGCAGTAGGTCGCGCTTTCTATCAGCTTTATCAGCCTTTGATGCCTTACAAAGATGAGCTGGAATTGCTGTACGCTATTCCTTCTTATCATAATCCTGAGAGTCCATCGAAAAGCTTTCTGATTAAAGAAAACGAAAGTCTACTAGCTCAAATTGAGGGTCTGAAGGAAGAGCTTCGTAAGTCAAAAAATAATTAGAGTTTCGTGCCAAATGTGCTCATTGAGTGCAGTAGCAAAAAGGTTCACTTTCTTGTTGTTTAAAAAATTGGGAAATGCTCATTAAGTAGAGGTTTTAAATGTCGCTCGATAAATATAGTACTATCTATTTTTTGACTGAGGAGGGCTGGGTTGAAAAACCAAATTTTAAAGGGGAAGAGGCAGAAGTCATTGAAGAATGGTCCGTTTCGGTTTTTCAAGCTTCTATCAAGTCAATCGATGTTGCATGGGCACAAGTTGGCGAGACTAGTCCGCAACTGAAGGCGTTCGCGGATAGACTGCGAGCCAAGTTTCCTCGTCCCGCGAATTCTACCTTTTGATCGCCGCTAGCACGAATTTTCTTTATCGAAATGAAAGGGAAAAATAGGAAAAAGAGGGGTAGTGAAAAATAAATCCGTACCTTTTTTGTCAGAAATGGAAAACATCCGTACCTATGAAGGTGAAAGGAATATGAGCATTAAGATAATAAAACCTGGCAAGGCTACCATTACAGTCGAAGCCAATTCTCCACAAGCCCTTGAAAAACTGCTTGAGCAGGCATTGTTTGAGCTGAAGCTAAGCAGTACTGATGATGATGGCTTTCAGCAGGCTCTATCCAAAACTACAGAAGGTGTACAGGCAGGTAGCTTGGGTAGCTACAGCTTTCAGTACATAGCGCCTGAGGTTGACCGGGACGAATTTTTTTAGACGAAAAAAGGGTGACTTAAAGGGGGTTGATTTATTTTCAGATAATAAATCAGCCCCCTTTTTTAATATCCGTGCCTAGCGAGATTATAAGAAGCTTACTGTAGGCACCAAATTCATGTGGCTTCTATGTAGTAGTAGATCTGCCGGTAAGTTTCTTAGGAAGCCAAGCTCTAGAACCAATGCTCTTAAACGACTTTCGCCATGAAGAGCCACATGATAGAAGACAAGTATTTTTTCGTATTCAGAAAGTTGGGCGGAAACCATTGATAGATAAGGTTCGACCGAATTTGATTCGGACTGTATGTAACCTAGAATGACAGATAGGCTTTCATGCCAACTGTGTAAGTTTTTCCTAGTCGGATCCCAAAAATCAGCATACATAAGTTTAAGTTCATCAAAACCTTCAAGTGTAGTAATGTGAAACTCCTTTCCGCCATCTCTAAACCTGCCTCGATATTTTGTTTTTAGTCTGGAGTGAAATCGCTCCATGCAGTCGGAGCCGGTGACTGTTTTATTTGCCTTAACTAAAACCAAGTCAATAGATTGAGTTAGAGTAGAATGTATTTCAAGCATTTTGAGGAAAGTTACCTCAAAGCTTTGTTTCCTGAAAGCGTCTACTTGCTCACTCAATGCATCTGCTGAGCGCCGCATTTCCTCTCTAGAATCTCTCAACTCTACTTTCTGAACCACTATCGTTAAAAGCAGACCCATAAAAGTTAGAAAAGTCAAAAAAGGATTAGCAATGCCACCAAAAAAATCGCCGAAAATACCGTGATTAGGCTCTTCAGATTTATATGTATATGCAGTTAAACCAATATCGATTATAAAAATCGACAAAACCACCACTAAAGCAAAAACAAAAATTCGATACAAGCCTCTGACACCTAGATCGTCGCCGGGTTTAACAAGAGACTCAAACCACTGATAAGGTTTATTCCATATTTTCAGTAACTTTATCCACATCGGAGAAATCCTTTATCAGTTTTAAAGCTATTGCGAAAAATTCTCAAAAGCGAAGAAAAAAAGGGGGCAGATTTATTTTTCAGAAAATAGATCAGTCCCTTTCGTTTGGTTCCTTTTGTTCGTCCTCTTTGTTTTATTTTTAAGTTCAATAGCCCCCAAAACCATGAGTGCTTTATCCAAGCTTCTATAGTCATTAATTTTCTGCTTTTCTAGGTTCGAATCCAGTAACTTGTCAATTACCTGAATGAATTGCCGATATTTTTTTAATTTGTTCGCGGCGGAGGTTCCTGGCGCAGGAAGCTCTGGATATTCATATCCAGTCAACTCTGGATTTTGATCGATCAGCGCTTTGCAAGCCGCTTGGACATTTCTATCTACAATTGGAAAGTAATCCGGGTGGCAAAAATGAAATACTGCTGAAATTGTCGGTAACTGAAAGCCTTGTGTAGCCACGAGCGTATTGAAAAATTGTTCTAAATTCTTAAATCGATCAGATGCATCTATAGTGACCTTTCTGACGTTAAGGATAGCCTCGATCGCGGAAATTACATCTTCTGGAAACGGAATTTGAGACTTGTAATTTTTAATTGCAATTAAAGGTAAAATTATTTCCAAAACTTGCTTGAGTGAAGCGCTGGTTAATACCTTGGATGCCGTATTTGAGTCATATCTGGCCACCAATGCTAAAATTTCTGAATAGCGTGCGTCTGAATAGTTTGGATAATTCGAATCAAACTGCTCCGCATATTTGTCAAGGTTTTCCAAATTGGCCCCTCCTGCCTCAGTTGTATACACAGTCGCAAGCGCCTTCGTCGAGAGAGTGCAGGTGTTATTTAATGTTTGCGCTCAGTTATATTATCCATGGTTAAAATTCGGTTCTTTTTCATTTGCTCTGACCTCATATAAATCTACGAAGGAGGGGGGGGGGGGCGAAAATAAGTCAGCCCCTTTGTTTGCTTGACACGCGTCGTCTTTATTGGGTTCTGGAGATGCATCCGGACATTCATCGGTCCATCGCGTAACCGTCATGTCTTTGAGCTGCTGACCAATGGTGTCGACACGTAAGCAGGCGCCTTTCTTGGAATAGAATAGGATGCAGCGCGAGCTATCAAAAGAGCAGGTATCGAGTTCCAGGAAATTGCGTGTAGCCAGCTCGCGCTCGACACCACTGTATTCATAGTTATCGCTGGTGTGTATCCAGGTTGGCTTCCATCCTTGTTTGATCAGTTTGGACCTGGCCGACACCAAGGGCTCATCGACGGCGATGCCTGCTGGCCCATGGTTGTCGTTTGTCGCTTGCGGGCCACCTGCAAACGCCAAGCTTGTAGCCGTGCAATACAACGCGAGCAGCAGGAGGATCGGGATCTTCATTTAGCAGTTCCTCCAGCTGATTTGTAGCTCGCCAAAAACTTTGGATACTCGGCGTACGGTTGCGGGTCAGTTTATTGCTGCTTGCGACATCACGCTCGGTATGTCACCGACCTTGAACTTCGGCAGACCT
Source organism: Pseudomonas sp. GW823-FHT01D03 (assembly GCF_058798255.1). Taxonomy (NCBI): domain Bacteria; kingdom Pseudomonadati; phylum Pseudomonadota; class Gammaproteobacteria; order Pseudomonadales; family Pseudomonadaceae; genus Pseudomonas; species Pseudomonas sp. GW823-FHT01D03. The sequence goes on along the minus strand of NZ_JBXAKK010000001.1, from coordinate 3,500,942 downwards.
GACAAATCAGTTCCCCGCCGCCCCTCTCAACCGCACCAGCTTAAGAATGGCCTCATACAGGCTGGTCGCGCCCTTGTTGCTTTGGGTCAGTGGCACATCCACCTTGGTTCCATCACGCTTGGCAATCGTCAGCTTTTTATTCATCAGGCCGCTGATGGTAACGTCGGCGATATCAGCAAGTGCCACGCGGTGCGACTCCTTGAATGGCAAGTACGCATACACGCGCTCAAGATCAACCAATACGCCCTTGTCGCCGGAACCAAACACCGTGTCGTCGAAGTAGAACACCACCTCGTCCTTGGCAATGTTCAGCGCGTTTTTGGATTCAAATGCCAGGATCTTCTTTGCCGGCAAGTCCGGTGCTGCATAAAACTTGTGGTCGGCATTGGACCTGAAACCCTCGACAGCCATCGCTACGGTCAACCCGCTGGCGCTGTGTTTTGCGGCGCCCGGTAGTGCGGGGGTTATGGCAGATGGTGAGCTTGTCTGAGTCTCGCGCGCCACGATTTTCTGGATCACTCGCTCACAGTGTTCGTCGAATCGTTCGTAACAGATGAATTGCGCATAGCGCTCGATGTCCGGACGGCACGCATTGAAACTTTCTACCGTGCTGAGATCGCACTGGTGTAATTGCTCCTGGATCAGCGTTTGCTTTTCCTTGAGCAGGCCTCCCATGCCGAAAAACTCCATTACATCATCCAGCCGCCCTTGATCACCGCCGAACTTGCGCAGCAGGATCGGGTAGATGCGCTCGTTGTAGGGATAAATACTGATCGCCTTGATCGCCGAAGGCAGTACGGCTTCGTCGGGGATCAGGCCTTTTTCAATGTTCTCGGTAATCGCTTGGGACTTTCTGATCTCGTCCTTCGAATAGCCATGCAACTTTCCGGGTGAGTCGGCATTGATGGCGTCGAGCGTCGCGAGGTAGGCCGCATTGACGATATTGCTGGCACCGTCTGCAAAAGCCTTGACCGTTGCCGGGCTCTTGAAAATCTCGTCTTTCTTGAATGAGTTGCCGAGTGCGCTGACCCCTTTGGCCATCAGGTTGAATACACCATGACCAATATTGGACATCAGGTTTTTCGCGTCGGCATCGTATACCGCTTTCTCTGAACCGTAGCCTACCCATTGGCGGCGGCCACGGCGGCGATTGGTGCGATGGGCATCCAGCTCGGCAGAGCGCTCGACAATGGCCTCGTATTGCTCGGCCAATACGCCGAAGTCTTCATCCCACGAGTCGTAGCGCTCCATGAAGGCGTCATAGAAACGTTCTTCGTCGATATCGTAGATCCCGTGGGCCACGGTGAGTTTGATACTTTGACCTATTGCCTGGATGCGGATCTCGTGTGCCAGATTGTCACCGTCTTCGTAGAGGTTATCCAGGTCGGAAAACAGGTCGTAGAAGCCGCCATTGATTTTCCGCGACCATGTCGAGGCAATCGTCGAGAATGCTTGCCTGACCAGGTTTGTATCAAGCTTGCTCTGCGGTGTGTCGAGGGCGTAGCCGTAGAGTTCGATCTTCTGAATGCATGCATCCATTGCGTGTCACCGTTCCAAGTTCGCGGGGAAGTAGGGGGGTAGGGCAGCTCTATCAAGGTGTAGCGCGGCCTTGATGATAGTGGCACAAGGCCGCCGCATACTACCTTCATTACTTCCTGTTTTCGACAGCCACTAAAGTCGCAATAGACCTGACCCGCGACAGCGGGCGCCTGGGATAAGGGTCGGGTCTATTTAGGGCCAAGTGGTGGAATGATATTTTTGATAATCACCAACGTTTAAAAAGACATCTCAAAACACTCTTCCAGGCTACATATCCTTGCGCCTTTGCCTACAGCTACGCCAGAATCCGCCGGCTTGTGCGCCTTGGGGGCGGGTTCTATTGTGGTTCGGTCGCTGAATGTTCAGTGACCGGGTTTAGCAGCTCGCCAATTTTCAAGGCACGCAGGTTCCGCCATAACGTTATGGTGGCTTTGCGTGGGGCACTTCGGTGCGCCGGGATCCTTGAGCCTGGTCTGCTAACCCGCGTAAAGCCGCCACCTCTTCGTTTAGCAGCGATGGCTGTCGGCTCCATTTCTCAAGGAGCTTCACCATGATCAAACCAACACCCAACCCGCCCGAAACCGCGTCGGTTTCCCCCTACGAATCCATCGACTCAAAGAAACTCCACGAAGCCGCCGACCGCGCGCTCGACCATTACCTCTGTCCGCCCGGTTCCACGCCGCCCCCACGTAAATACCGTGGGATGTATGCCGTGACGGCGGACAACAAAACCGAAGAGCTGCTGGTCGATGCCAGTGAAACGCTCGCGTCGGCCAAAACCCTCGCGCAGAACATCGCCAGCTTGTTGCCGGTGTCGCAGCGTCAGGCGCTGGTGGGGATCGCGCAGTTGATCATGCTCGGGGAGTTGGCGGTGAATCGGGCGTTGGATAATTTGCAGTTGCCGGGTTGATGCGGGTGTCGGGATCACCTGGTGATTGATCGGGTGTTCATTCTGGCGCCTTCGCGAGCAAGCTCGCTCCCACAGGGATTTATGTTGATCACAGATTTTGTGTAAGTCGCTGAAACCGTTGGGAGCTGGGGACAGAGGGGACGGATTTATTCTCGGAAAATAAATCGCTCCCCTCTGTCGCGATGTTCGCCGATCCGCCACGCACGGCCGCTATAAAACACTGAGGATTCGAGCCCGGAATCCGAAACCAGAAATACGGATTTCCCCTACAACGAACAGCGATCCATCCTGCATTCAAAGTTGAGTCTGTTCGCCAAAGTCCCCCGTTTTCAGAACGGGACACGGACGTGGCCAGACTCATTCCGCAAAGCGAGCTGCATGGTCAGCGCGACCAGATCCTTGATTCCTACCAAGCCATGGAAGAATTCCGACAGGCACTGAATCGCCCGGACGACCTGCCCGGATTTGACGATTTGCTGAACGCCCTGGGCCTGCATCGATCGAACTACATGCAAGGCGCGAATGAGCGAAAACTCATCGATGCTGTGCGTAACGGTGAGTGGGCGGTGGTGAAACCGCGCAAGATTGCAGATAGCGGCGGTGCCTCGTGGAACGCCTTCAACTCCAAATCAGAGCCACCTCCCGCACAACATCTGGTGGAGGAACACGCCTACACCTTGCCGCAACCCGCCGAATCGGGCTTCCACATCGTTCGGAAACCCATGACGCTCGAAGCGCTTGAGCGGGAGTTGTACGAAGTCAGGCCCGGCGACTCACTGCTTCGCGAATTCCGCTCACTCAATCGACATCTCGGGGAGCGGGTCAAACCTGGGCAAATGGTCTTGTTCAGTGACTCTCGCAACTACATGTGCAGGCGCGAAGAAGCACAGATGATGGCCGCTGCGGAGAAGGTGAACGAGGCGTTGAAAGACCTTTCGGATGAAGAAGCTTCGTTCATGGTTGAGCATCATGAGGTCATTGAGCCGTTTCTGGAGGTGTCGGCAGGCTCATTGGGCGTTGCGTCATTTATGATCGGCCAGCATCTGGAAGGATTGAAAAATACCCTCAAAGAGTTGGAGCAACTGCATCAGCAGCAATACTCCCATCATCGTCATCTGCACTCCCCAGAGTTCTTTGCCAAACGCAAACGTCTGATGACGAAACTGGATGCCAGCCTTGGGCCGCTGGTACGCAAAGGCACCGGTTTGCCAGATCATCCAAAACTCAAACGCGCACTGGGATTGTCCAGCCGCCGAATTGTTCACCGATGGGGCAAAGCAGGTGCACCGGCACAACTGCCCGGGTATGCAACCCACATTGCGGGTGTTGCCAGAGCAGCGAAGTTCATGAAGGGCGGTGTTTATCTCGGCATAGGTCTGCAACTGGACGCATCCAGCTCAAAAGTCCACGAGGTTTGCGCGTCCGACCGTGAGGCGGAATGCAGGCAAGTGAGGTTTGTAGAAGGAGGGAAGATGGTCGGTGCTACCGCTGGAGCTCTCGCTGGTGGATATCTCGGAGGGTAAGCAGGTCTGGCGGTATGCGCGAAATTGAAAGGAATGGGGAAACTGGTGTGTGTGCTTGTGGTCGGTGCGGCAGCGTCCGTGGAGACAGGAACTCAGATGTCGGAGCTAGGTGAGTTTTTGGGTCAGGAAATTCATGAGTATTCCGAATAATGGAAGTCACCGAAATAGTATTTGCCTGGGCATGTGGGGCGCTGATCACGCTGGGCGTGATTAACTGCGCAATGATTTTCTACGCCGTTTATACAAAACTCGATGCTCTGGAAAAACACTTTGATGAGTGGCTGTATCTATCCATGGACTGTGGTTCATCAGGGGAAAGTTTTTACTCGAGAACTCAGCGGATGACCGCTGTCAGCCGGTTGATTACATCCAAGAGTATCCAACGGCAGGAACCCTTGCTGATCGACGCCGTTCAACGCCTGCCCAGAGAACTCAGGTTCTGGGCGACGAGCCCATTTCATGTCAGCTATGTCGTGTGCGGTGGAACGTGGGTGGTTTGGCTCTATGGGAAATACAGAGGTTTTTTGTAGGAGCAGGTGTCTTTGACGGTTCATAAGGGTTAGGGACTTTCGGGCCGGCTGAGCAACGTCTCAAGCTTGGCCAACGGCGGTGCATCCTGATTGCGGTCAAACACCTGAATCCCGACCTTGAGCATCCGCCGATTCTCTGCCGCTGCGATCACCTGTTCACACCGCAACAACAACCGTCCCTGATCACAATCAACGGCTTTCACACCGGTCGGCAATCTGCCTTCCAGTTGCAACTCCGCCATCCGGCTCTGCGCCGCAATCATCGCCACCGACCGATCCCGCAAAACCCCGCTGCTTTGGGTCATCAGCCCCGCCACACGCACGGCCGCCGACATCGCCACGGCGATGATCGCCAGCGCCACCAGCACTTCAATCAGGGTGAATCCGCTTTCTCGGGAACGCGTCGGCATAACAGGCCCAAAACCCAAACTCAGCCCTCGACCCTAACCCGCGTCCTTGACGGCTTGACGACGAAAACTCCCGAGGATTTTCAACATCCCTGACATATCTTCTTGCAACACTGCGCGTCGAATCGAATCAAGCCAAGGGAATGTCGAGATGGATATCGCGCAGTTCAAACAGCCCGGACGACCGAGCCGGATGCCCCGTGGGCAGCAGGGTTTTACCCTGATCGAGATCATGGTGGTGGTGGTGATTCTCGGGATTCTGGCGGCGATGGTGGTGCCCAAGGTGCTGGATCGGCCGGATCAGGCGCGGGCCACGGCGGCGAAGCAGGACATCGGTGGTTTGATGCAGGCGCTGAAGTTGTATCGCCTCGATCACGGCACTTATCCGAGCATGACTCAGGGTTTGAAAGTGCTGGTGGAGCGGCCGGCGGATGCGAAGAACAGCAACTGGCGTTCGTACCTGGAGCGTTTGCCGAATGACCCGTGGGGTCGTCCTTATCAGTACCTCAACCCCGGCGCGAATGGCGAGATCGATATCTTTTCCCTCGGTGCCGACGGTCAGCCTGACGGCGACGGCGTGAATGCCGATATCGGTTCCTGGCAGCTGTAAGGCCGGTGATGAACAGCCAATCGAACCAGCAGGGGATGGCGATCATCAGTGCGCTGTTGATCGCGGCGGTGGTCGCGGTGATTGCGGCGGGGATGTTGACCCGGCAGAGCGTTTCGACCCGTGCGCTGGAGGCGGATCAGCAGCGGGTGCAGGGGCGCTGGGTGTTGCACGGTGGTCTGGAGATCAGCCGGCAATTGCTCTGGGATGCGCGGCAGCGTGATCCGCTGACCCGGCTCGATCAGCCGTGGGCGCAGCGCTTGAATGCGCAGGGTTTCGAGGGGCGGCTGGAGGATGAGCAGGGCAAGTTCAACCTGCGCAATCTGGTGGCCAACGAGCGTGTCGATGAGGCGCAGGTGCAGGCGTTTCAGCGGCTGTGCGAGTTGATCGGCATCAGCGCCGGGTTGAGTCAGCGCATCAGTCAGCGGGTGATCGGCTCTTATCGGTATCTGTTGAACCCGCAAATAGCCGAGAACACCACGAGCAAAAACGCCTTTGACAGTGGCCGTGCCACGTCGCCGAATGCGTCGCGCAAGCCACAGAATCCGAAGTTGCCGATGCTGCGCAGTGTCGAGGATCTGCGCAGCGTCGAGGGCGTGAATGACGCGGTCATCGGCAAACTGGCGCCGTACCTGACGGTGATCCCGGCCACCACTTGGCTCAATGGCAATACCGCCACCGCGCCGGTGTTGGCCGCGTATGTGCCGGGGTTGTCGCTGGAGCGGGCGCAGGCGCTGATCAATGAGCGTGATGCCGGGCGCTGGTTCATCAACCGTGGCGATTTCGTCAACCGCTTGCGCATGCCGAATCTGGAGCTGACCAGCGTCAAGGTCGGCATCACCAGTGACTGGTTTCGTCTGCGTGGCGAGGCGCGGCGTGATCAGCGGCGAGTCAGTCTCGATGCGTTGCTGCACCGCAGTGAGGATCGTCTGCCGCAAGTTATCTGGTCGCGGGTGGGCGTATGAGTCAGTTGCGTGTGAGTTTGCCGCCACTGGCGCAGTTGAGTCTCGACAGTGAGATGGATTGCGCGTGGCTGGACCGGCAGGGGCAGGTCATTCGTGAGCAGCGCCTGACTTTTGGCCAACTGGGGCAGTCAGCGAAGCAGCCACCGCTCAGCGTTTTTCTGCATCCGGTGGACAGCCTGTTGGCGAGCATCGACCTGCCCCCGTTACCGGCGAACAAGACCGCAGCGGCGGTGCAATGCGCGGCGCAGGCCTTGATGCTCGGCGACTGCAATGACATGCACATCGCTCACAGTTCGCGGGATGAAGCGGGGCAGGTGCAGATTGCCTGGGCGCCGCGTCAACGCTTGCAGCATCTGGGGCAATTGCTGAAGCAGGCCGGTCTGAATCTGCGCGGCTTGTACCCGGCGGCGTACAGCTTGCCGGTGCTGCCGGGCACGGTGGCTTGTCGGCAGGACGGCCATTTGTTGCTGCGCGAAAGCGTGCAGGTGGCGCGGGTGCAGCCGCTGTTCCACGACGAGATTGGCGATTGGCTGCTGAGCTGCGGCACGCCGCTGCACTGGATCGGTTCGACGCCACCGCCGGACGCGCAATTGCCGATGGCCGAGGCGCAGCGCTGGACCGGGCCGTTGCCGGGTTGGGGCCTGCAGGGTGCGGTGCAACAGCAGCGCAGCGAGCATCGCGGTTGGGGCCGGGCGTTGGGGCTTTGTGCCTTGGCGGTGGCGGTGTGGGTCATCGGCTTGAACCTGTATGCCGCTCGCGAGGCGAGTCAGGGCCAGCAGCTCAAGGCGCACATGGCGCAACGGGTGAAGCAGGCCTTTCCCGAGTTGCCGGTGATCCTCAATCCGCTGCAGCAGGCGCGTCAGCAATTGGCGGCGCGGCAGAAGGGCGCGGCGGAGGATCCGGCGCAGCCGTTCAATCGGCTGGTGTTGCAGGCCGGCAGTGGCATGCCGTTCATAGCCGGCACGGTCGAGCGTCTGACGTTTGTCGACGGCACCTTGCAGTTGAGTCTGCTGGCCGACGCCCGGCGTAGTGCCAATGACAAGGACAAGGAATGGCAGAGCGCATTGGCCCAGGTCGGGATCAGTGCGACGGCTGACGATGAAGGCTGGCTGCTGCGCCCGAGCGACGAAGTCTCCACTCCCGATGAAAGCGCTGACGACAGCGGAGCAGAAGATGAATAAGGCATCGCTCGCGGTGTACCGCGCCCGTTGGCAGCGTTTCAGTGCTCAGTTGCAGGTGCGCTGGCAAGCGCTGGCCCTGCGCGAAAAACGCATGGTCGGCGGCATGGCGGTGGTGCTGTTGTCGTTGTTGGTGTGGGTCGCATTGATTCAGCCGCCGCTGAAAAAAATCACTTATTGGCAAGCCGAAACGCCAAAGCTGCGCGCGCAGACCGAAGCGCTGGAAGTGCTGTTGCGCGAGGTCAGTGTGCGCCCCGAAGGGCAAAGTCTCGCGCAGTCTCTTGAGCAGACGCTGCAGGCCAGCGGCCTGGCCGGGCACTATCAATTGCAGGCCGGGGAGACTGGCGCTTGGCAGTTGACGTTCGACGCGGCGCCGGCCGATGCGGTGCTCGACTGGCTGTTGAGCACTCCGGCACAGCTTTCTCTGCAAGTGGTCGAGGCCCGTCTGCAACGCGCCGACAACGCTTCGACCGAAGTCACTGCCGGCACATTGTCAGGCACCGTTCGCATGGATCAGGCGCTGGGCGCTAAGGAAGCTTCATGAAGGGGTCAGGATCCAAACCGGCGCGCATGGCGTTGCCGATGCTGCTGATGGCATTGAGCGCGTGCAGCAACACCACCACGCCGCCAACTCAGCCGCCGTTGCTGGTGGACAGCGAACTCGGCCGCCCATTGGCCAACACCCAGCGCAGCGGTGATGCGCTGCTCGATCGGCAACGCGCCCAGGCACACACCGCGCCGCAACCACGGCAGATGCACAACATCACCGAACGCGCGCGCAGTGGCGGCGCCCCGCGCGGCAGCACACTGCCGAGCAATCCGCTGGGCGATCAACCGGTGACGCTGAATTTTGTCGATGCCGATATTCAAGCGGTGGTGCGCGCGTTGTCGCGTTCCACCGGCCAGCAGTTTCTGGTCGACCCTCGGGTCAAGGGCAGTCTGACGCTGGTCTCGGAAGGTCAGGTGCCGGCACGCCAGGCTTATGACATGTTGCTGGCGGCGTTGCGCATGCAGGGTTTCAGCGTGGTCGATGTCGGCGGCGTCGCCCAGGTGGTGCCGGAAGCAGACGCGAAACTGCTCGGCGGGCCGATCTATAGCCCGGACAAACCCGCTGGCAACGGCATGCTGACGCGTACCTTTCGCCTGCAATACGAGAACGCGGTGAACCTGATTCCGGTGCTGCGCCCGATCGTGTCGCCGAACAATCCGATCAATGCCTACCCCGGCAACAACACCATCGTCGTTACCGATTACGCCGAAAACCTGACCCGCGTCGCCCAGTTGATCCAGACCATCGACACCCCGAGCGCGATCGACACCGACGTGGTGCAGATCCAGAACGGCATCGCCGCCGACATCGCGCCGATGGTCGCGGATCTGCTCGACGCGCCGGGCAACGACCCGACGCAGAAAATCGCGGTGATCGGCGACCCGCGTTCCAACACCATCATCATCCGCGCCGGCAGCCCCGAGCGCACCGAACTGGCGCGCAACCTGATCTACAAACTCGACAACGCGCAGAGCAATCCGAGCAATCTGCACGTGGTTTATTTGCGTAACGCGCAAGCGGCGAAACTGGCGCAAGCGTTGCGCGGTTTGCTCACCGGCGAGAGCGACAGCGGCACCAGCGACAGTGCGCGCTCGGTGCTCAGCGCCATGGGCAGCAACGGCAACAACAATGGCGGTTCGAGCGCGCAGAGCGGCACGCAAACCAGTGGTAACACTTCGGCCACGTCGAGCACTGGCAGCAGCGGCGGCAGTTACGCGCAGGGCAGCAGTTCGACCAGCAGCGCCGGCAATCAGGCCAGCGAGCAAAACGTCGCGTTCAGCGCTGGCGGGGTGACGATTCAGGCTGATGCGACCACCAACACCTTGCTGATTTCTGCGCCGGAGCCGTTGTATCGCAACCTGCGCGAGGTCATCGATTTGCTCGACCAGCGCCGCGCGCAAGTGGTGATCGAGAGCCTGATCGTTGAGGTCGGCGAAGACGATGCCAGCGAGTTCGGCGTGCAGTGGCAGACCGGCAATCTCGGCGGCAAAGGCGTGATCGGCGGGGCGAACCTCGGTGGGTCAGGGATCAATCTCAACGGCAAGACCAGTCTCGATGTGCTGCCCCAGGGTTTGAACCTCGGCTACGTCAACGGCACTGTCGACATCCCCGGCATCGGCAAGATTCTCGACCTCAAAGTGCTGGCTCGGGCGTTGAAGAGCAAGGGCGGCACCAACGTGTTGTCGACGCCGAACCTGCTGACCCTCGACAACGAAGCGGCGAGCATTTTTGTCGGCCAGACCATTCCGTTTGTCAGCGGCAGCTACGTCACTGGCGGTGGGGGCACGAGCAATAACCCGTTCCAGACCGTGACCCGTGAAGAGGTGGGTTTGAAGCTGAATGTGCGGCCGCAGATTTCCGAGGGCGGCACGGTCAAGCTTGATATCTATCAGGAGGTCAGCAGTATCGACGAACGCGCGTCGGCCAGCGCGATGTCGGCGGGGATCGTCACCAACAAGCGCGCGATCGACACCAGCATCCTGCTCGACGACGGGCAGATCATGGTCCTCGGCGGGTTGCTGCAGGACGGTTACAGCCAGAGCAACGAAGCGGTGCCGTGGCTGGGGACGTTGCCGGGGATCGGCGCGCTGTTTCGCAACGAACGCCGGGCGATCAGCAAGACCAATCTGATGGTGTTCCTGCGCCCGTACATCATCCGCGACAGCGAAGCGGGGCGCAGCATCACCCTCAACCGCTACGACTTCATGCGCCGCGCCCAGGGCGGGCTGCAACCGGAACGCAGTTGGGCAATGCCGGACATGCAGGCGCCGCAGCTGCCGACGGCGGCGCAGGGGGTACCGGCGGTAGTGCCGGGGACGGGGCCGAGGGCGACGATCAAGGCTGTGCCAATTGAAGGGAGCACACGCTTTTGAACAGAGTCCTCAATCTGAGAAGTAACCCTGTAGTGAGGGGATTTATCCCCGATGGGCAGCGAAGCGGCCCCAAAACCTATGCACGCGGTCAGTCAGATGGATTCGGATATCAGGTTTCGGGGCTGCTGCGCAGCCCATCGGGGATAAATCCCCTCACCACAGGAACACCTCCAGGCAGAGAGATTGGGGAGGTTTTGAGATGAGTTCACTTCCCTGCGCTGGGTCCAAGGCCATGAACTCGGCCCGCAAGCTGAAAAACATTCCTGTGGCGAGGGAGCTTGCTCCCGCTGGGCTGCGCAGCAGACCCAAAACCTGCTACCCCATTCTTCCAGATACACCCTGCATGCCGGATTTACGGGGGCTTCGCCCCCGAGCGGGAGCAAGCTCCCTCGCCACAGGGGAATTGGGGGGGCTCAAGAGATGAGTGCGTTGCCCTACGCATGGGCCAAGGCTCAGCGCATTCTGTTGTGCGACGGCGTGCTGACCGTATGCCCATCGACGCCCGGCTGGTCGATCAGCGAGGTGCGGCGCCAGTTCGGTGAAACCTCGCTCAAGCGCGTGCGCGACGACGAACTCGATGGCCTGCTCGCCACGGCCTACGCCGACACCGGCAGCGCCGCCGCTGTGGTCGGTGCGGCAGAGAACGAAGTGGATCTCGACCGGCTGATGCAGGACATGCCGGAAATCACCGACCTGCTCGACACCCAGGACGGCGCGCCGGTGATCCGCATGATCAACGCCTTGCTCACCCAGGCCGCCCGCGATGAGGCCAGCGACATTCACATCGAACCGTTCGAAACCCATTCGGTGGTGCGCTACCGGGTCGACGGCACGCTGCGTGACGTGGTTTCGCCGCGCAAGGCGCTGCACGGTGCGCTGGTGTCGCGGATCAAGATCATGGCCCAGCTCGACATCGCCGAAAAACGCCTGCCGCAGGACGGCCGCATCGCGTTGCGCGTGGCCGGGCGACCGATCGATATTCGTGTTTCAACGGTGCCCACCGGGCATGGCGAACGCGTGGTGATGCGTTTGCTCGACAAACAGGCCGGGCGTCTGCATCTGGAAACCTTGGGCATGGACGCGCAGGTGCTGGCCAGACTCGATCACCTGATCCGCCAGCCCCACGGCATCGTGCTGGTCACCGGTCCCACCGGCAGCGGCAAGACCACCAGCCTCTATGCGGCGCTGGCGCGACTGGATGCCAGTACCAGCAACATCCTCACCGTCGAAGACCCGGTGGAATACGACCTGCCGGGGATCAGCCAGATTCAGGTCAACGCCAAGATCGACATGACCTTCGCCCTGGCATTGCGAGCGATTCTGCGGCAAGACCCGGACATCATCATGATCGGCGAAATCCGCGACCTGGAAACCGCACAAATCGCCGTGCAGGCCTCGCTCACCGGGCATCTGGTGCTGGCGACGCTGCACACCAACGACGCGGTGTCGGCGGTCAACCGCTTGATCGACATGGGCGTCGAGCCGTTTCTGCTTGCGTCGTCGATGCTCGGTGTACTGGCGCAACGCTTGGTGCGACGCCTGTGCAATCAGTGCAAACAGCAAGACCCGGCAGCCCCGGGAACCTGGCGACCAATGGGCTGCGCCGCATGCAACCACACCGGCTACAGCGGCCGTACCGGCATCCACGAATTGTTCTGCATCGACGACGACATCCGCACCCTGATTCACCAAGGGGCAGGGGAGCAGGCCTTGCGTGCGGCAGCGTCCAAGGCCGGGATGTTCAGCCTGCGCGAGGACGGTGAGCGCTGGATTCGCAGCGGTGCCACCGCCCCTGAAGAAATCCTCCGTGTCACTCGGGACGCCTGATGAATCGCTATCGTTTTGAAGCCGCCGACGCCACCGGCAAGATCGAATCCGGGCATCTGGAAGCAGACAGCCAGGGCGCGGCGTTCGGCGTGTTGCGCAGCCGTGGGTTGACCGCGTTGTCGGTGCACAAGGAAAGCAACGTCGCCCAGCATGGCGGCGGTGGCTTGTTCAGTGCGCGTATGTCGGACAACGACCTGGCCTGGGCCACCCGGCAACTGGCGAGTCTGCTCGGCGCCAGCCTGCCGCTGGAAGCAGCGCTCAGCGCGACGGTGGAACAGGCCGAGAAAAAACACATTGCCCACACCCTCAGCGCGGTGCGCGCCGATGTGCGCAGCGGCATGCGTCTGGCCGAGTCACTAGCCGCGCGGCCACGGGATTTTCCGGAGATCTATCGCGCGTTGATTGCTGCGGGGGAGGAGTCCGGTGATCTGGCGCAGGTGATGGAGCGGCTGGCGGATTACATCGAGGAGCGCAACAACCTGCGCGGCAAGATCCTCACCGCGTTTATCTATCCCGGTGTGGTCGGGCTGGTGTCGATCGGCATTGTGATTTTCCTGCTCAGTTACGTGGTGCCGCAGGTGGTCAGTGCGTTTTCCCAGGCGCGTCAGGATTTGCCGGGGCTGACGTTGGCGATGCTCACCGCCAGTGATTTCATTCGGGCGTGGGGCTGGTTGTGTGCGGCGCTGATCGCCGGTGCGTTCTGGAGCTGGCGCCTGTATCTGCGCAATCCGGTGGCGCGGTTGAGTTGGCATCATCGGGTGCTGAAATTGCCGCTGATCGGACGGTTCGTGTTGGGCCTGAACACCGCACGATTCGCCTCGACCCTGGCGATTCTCGGCGGCGCCGGGGTGCCATTGCTGCGCGCGCTGGAGGCGGCGCGGCAGACGTTATCCAATGATCGCTTGAGCCTGAGTGTCAGCGACGCCACGGCCAAGGTTCGCGAAGGGGTGAATCTCGCGGCGGCGCTGCGGGTGGAAAATGTGTTTCCGCCGGTGCTGATTCATCTGATCGCCAGCGGCGAGAAAACCGGCGCACTGCCGCCGATGCTCGAACGTGCGGCGCAAACGCTGTCCCGCGATATCGAACGGCGGGCGATGGGCATGACCGCGTTGCTCGAACCGCTGATGATCGTGGTGATGGGCGGGGTGGTGCTGGTGATTGTGATGGCGGTGTTGTTGCCGATCATTGAGATCAATCAGTTGGTGCAGTAGCTGATTCCGAGGTCGTCTGGTCTGGCCTCTTCGCGAGCAAGCCCGCTCCCACAGGGGACGGAGTTGTTAATGCAATATGTGTCACACCACAAGAACCTGTGGGAGCGGGCTTGCTCGCGAATGCGCCCGTCAGAACAACAAATAATTCAGACTTTTTTACCAGGACTTCAGCATCACCCGACCCTCAAAAGAACCATCCTCGGGTTCTCCTTTCTGTCATCTGCAACCACCCCGCAACGGCTGCAGCCAGTTTCAGCCAAACCCACGATCCAGACCCCTCGCCATCCCCCGCAAACACCCGAGAAAACTCCCTGAAAAACCCCGCGCAGCTCCCGAGGTTTTTTCCTTTATCTGTCACCGGAAACTGCGAATTTCTCAGTGCGACTTAACCACGGACCCCGCTTGCGAAGGTCAGCGGTGAGTCCTCCCAGTGTCATGCAAGACCCCTGAAAACCTGTGTTCACAACCATCGTTGAAAAGGAGATTCTTCATGTTCAAGCGTACTCTGATCGCCGCTTCCCTGACCGTCGCCGCTCTGGCTTCCGCTCAAGCCATGGCCGTTACCGGTGGTGGCGCCACTCTGCCGGCCGCTCTGTACAAAGGTTCGGCCGACAGCATCCTGCCAGCCAGCTTCAGCTACGCCGCCGTGGGCAGCGGTGCCGGCAAGACCGCTTTCCTGACCAACAACCCGGCCGGCTTCAGCACCACCGGCACCGTGCATTTCGCCGGTAGCGATTCGATCCTCAGCACTGCGGAAATCAACACCTACAACGCCACCTACGGCGCTTCGTTCGGCCCGCTGATTCAACTGCCTTCGGTGGCCACTTCGGTTGCCATCCCGTACAAAAAAGCCGGCCAGACCGCGCTGAACCTGACCAGCGCTCAGTTGTGCGATGCGTTCTCCGGTGCCAAAACCACTTGGGGCCAACTGCTCGGCACGACCGACACCACGCCGATTCGCGTTGTTTACCGCAACGTTTCCAGCGGCACTTCGGAAATCCTCAGCCGTCACTTGAACTCGGTCTGCCCGACTCAGTTCGCCACCAGCTCCACCTTCACCAACGCGCGTCTGCCAGCCGGTTCGGCACTGCCGTCGAACTGGGTCGGTGTTGCCAACACTTCTGATGTCGCCACTACCGTGAACGCGGTTGACGGCTCGATCGGTTATGTCGGTCCCGACGGTGTCGACGCTACCAGCAACGCTGTTGTTGCTCGCGTCAACGGCGTTCAGCCAACTTCGCTCAACGTCACGCTGGCACTGTCGTCGGTGTCGGCTCCTTCGACGTCAGCCCAGGCGGCAAACCCTGCCAACTGGTCGCCAGTGGTGGCTAACCCGGCTTCGGGTTACAAATTGGCTGCCTACACCAACTTCATCTTCGGTCAGTGCTACAAGGATGCAGCCGTGGCCGCGGACGTCAAAGCCTTCCTGACCCAGCACTACAGCAACCCGGGCAACAACACTGCGACCCAAGCCCACAAGTTCGTCGCCGTGCCTAATGCCTGGAAAACCGCTGTGACCGCCAACTTCATCACCAACACTTCGGGCAACAACCTAGATATCAACAACGCCAGCGTCTGCAACGCTATCGGTCGTCCTTAAGCTCGCGCGGTCGTAACACCGATGACGGCAACCTTCGGGTTGCCGTCATTTTTTTTGGCTCGGATACACGCCGAACATGAAGTTTGTGTGACATCCGTTCGGTCGCGCCCCTCGCCAACGGCCTATGTCGTAACAGCAGGTTTTTGCAGGCCTGCGGCATCTTTGGCAACCAAAGTGTGGCAATCAAAAAAGGATCTCGTAGTGATGCTCGCTCGCCCATCCCGTCGTCGTACCCACGTTCAGTCCTTCCAGCGTGATGCCGTGGAGCCAGCGCTGTGGCTGCTCAAGCCGTTGGCGCACGCGGTGGCGTTGTGTCTGATGGCGGGCACTGCGCAGGCGCAGACGGCGTTCAGTTCGAGCTGGTTTGCCGCCAAGGGGGCAGCGCAGCAGGCCGCAGCGGCGCGTCCGAGCGTTGGCGGGTTGCCGGGGATGACACCGCCATTGGCCCAGCAGCAAAAAGCCAATGCGCAGTTGCAGCGTTCGATCCAGACCCTGAACAACACCGTCGCCGCGATTGCCGCGCAACAAGCGGCGCAGGCGGCCGGACGCGCTGCCGCGTTGGGCACGGTGCAGTTTGTGCCGGACGGTCTGGGTGAGGGCGGTTTAAAGGTCGATAACAGCCTGACCCAGGGCTGGCAGAACGCCAAGGGCCCGCAACAGACTCAAGTCGACGGCAAGACCACGGTGAAGATCGAGCAGACCGCCGACAAAGCGATCCTCAACTGGGAAACCTTCCACGTCGGCCGCAACACCACCGTTGAATTCGCCCAGCAGTCGAACTGGGCGCTGCTCAACCGCGTCAACGATCCGAATGCCCGGGCCAGCCAGATCCAGGGCCAGATCAAGGGCGACGGCACGGTGATGCTGATCAACCGCAATGGCATCGTGTTCAGCGGCAGCAGCCAGGTCAACGTGCGCAACCTGGTGGCGGCAGCAGCGAACATCACCGATATCCAGTTCCGCGATCGGGGGCTGTATTTCGACAGCACCGGCAGTCAGCCGACCTTCACCGATGCGGCCGGCAAAGTGCTGGTGGAGCGCGGTGCGTCAATTGAAACCCACAAGCCGGCGGCTTCCACCGATGCCGGCGGCTATGCGCTGCTGCTCGGCAATGAAGTGCAGAACGACGGCAGCATCAACTCCGCCAAGGGCCAGACCGTGCTCGCCGCCGGTGACCGTTTCTACATCCGCAAGGGCTCGGGCACCGAGGGTAATGCGCTGTCCACCACCTTCGGCAACGAAGTCATTCCCGGTTTCAAGGCCAGTGCCGTGGCGGGTAATGTCACCAACAACGGACTGATCCAGTCTGCCACGGGCGACATAACCCTGACCGGTCATGAGGTGGTGCAGAACGGTGTGTTGCTCGCCAGTACTTCAGTGGCGACGCGAGGCACGATTCACCTGACCAACCCGAGCACCGACAACAGCGGCAGCGTCACGCTGGGGCAGGGCAGCGCCACGGCGATCATGCTCGACAGCAGTGATCTCAGCGCCCTCGACAGTCAGCGCGACGCGGCCCTTACGGCTGTCAACGCGAATCACCGGATCCGTGGCGACCAGTCGCGCGTCGAGATCCAGAGCGGCGGCACTGTCGAGTTCCAGAGCGGTTCGATCACCCTGGCCACTGGTGGCCAGGTCGCGGTCAACGCACAACGCCGCAGCCTGGTGCGCGACGGCGCGATGATCGATGTGTCCGGTGCCCTCGGCGTCAAAGTGGCGATGGAAAACAACAGCATCAAGATCAACGTGCAAGGCAACGAGCAGCGCGATGCCTCGGTCAACCGCGAGAAAGGCGCGCTCAACAGCAATGACATCTGGGTCGATGTGCGCGATCTGGTGTATGTGCCGGCGGGCACCAACGGTTATGCCACCGATCGCTGGTACACGGCGGGCGGTTTGCTCGAAGTCGGCGGTTACCTCGGCACCCAAGGGCACAGTGTCGGCGAATGGATGGCCCAGGGCGGCACGGTGAGTTTTGCCGGCAACGACGTGGTCACGGAAAAAGGCTCGTTGATCAACCTGTCCGGCGGCACCCTGGATGTGCAGAGCGGCGCGATCCGCCAGAGCTGGCTGCGTGGCGCCGACGGCAAGTTGTATGAAGTGTCGCGCGCCCCGGGGGACCTGCTCTATACCGGCCTCTACAAAGGATATGAAGACAGCAGCGAGCGCTGGGGCCAGACTGATTATTTCTACAGCCCGCTGATCGCGCCGCGCTCGCGTTTCGAGTCGGGTTACACCGTGGGTCGCGACGCCGGACAACTGGTGATCGCCACGGCCAATGCGGTACTCGACGGGCAAATGATCGGCGAGGTGTATCAGGGCGAACGGCAGAACCAGGCGCCAAAACCGGTGCTCGACGGCTATCAGCAGAGCCAGACCGCGCTGGCGCGGCGGGCGCAGTTGATCGTTGGCAGTTACGACCCGACCTTCGTCGCGGCGTCGAATGGCCTGCTCTACACCCTCAATCCGACGCTGGATCAGGTGCAGATTGGCGGCGAGCGTCCGCTTGCCGGCAGTGATCTGAACCTGAGCGCCGCAGTGTCCGAGTCGCGCAAGGGCAAGTTGTATCTGGATAACGATCAATTCAATGGTTTCCGGCTCGGTGCGCTCAAGGTCGCGGCCAGCGATCAGGTCGTCGTGGACGGCGCGCTCACGGTCGACAACGGTGGCGACATCACCCTGTATTCCCCGGATGTGCAGATCGGCGCCGACCTGAGCGCGCGTGGCGGTAGTCTGCGCTTGGGCAACGTGCTCAATCAGTTTCTCAGTAGCGACACCGCTGACACTCGGCTCACGGCGAAGGTCGGCAAGGCGACGCAGGTCAACGTGGCCGACGGTGTGCAACTCGATACCCGTGGCGTGTGGAGCAACCTGCGCACCAACCCGGACGATGGTGCGAATCTGGCGTACCTCAATGGCGGTTTGCTGTCGATCCGCAGCAGCGGCGATATCGATGTGGGCGCGGGCAGCCTGCTCGATGTGTCTTCCGGTGGGGCGGTATTGGCCGGCGGGAAGACCCGGGGCGGCAAGGGCGGGGATCTGACGCTGGAATCCAGTGCGATTTCGGCGCCCGGTGAAACCCACCTGAACCTTGCGGGCGATCTGCGGGGCTACGGTGTCGCGGGCGGCGGCACGCTGACGGTGCAGGCCAACAAGATACTCGTCGGTCAAACCGACAAGGCGCTGGCCGACAATACCCTGCAGCTGTCTGCCGATCTGTTGCGCAAGGGCTTTTCCGCCTACAACCTGATTGGCCTGAATGGGCTGGACGTTGCTGAAGGTACGGCGATCGATGTGCACATGCCGGTGTACCGTTTCGCCGATGCCGCGCCGAATCAGGTCAGTGGTGTCGATCCGCAAACGGCGCTGGAGTTGTGGACGCCGACGCTGTTCCAGGAAAACCCGACCAAGGGCCTGCTGACCCAACGTGCCGGCGCCAGCCTGACGTTGCAGGGCGGGGCCAGCCTGATCGGTTTGATTGATGCCGCCGACAGCTCGTTGACGCTGGGCCGCGGTTCGCGGATCAGCGTCGATCCGGGGCAGAGCATCAAACTGCGCGGTGCCGGGCAGATCACCGTGGAGGGTGAACTGAATGCCTGGGGGGGTGCGATTGATATCCGTCAGCAGCAGTTCGGTTCGAACAAACCGGCGACCTCCATTGTCGTGGCCGATCCCAACGCGCATGACCGTTCCATCTGGATCGGTGAACAGGCTGTGCTGGATGTCGCCGGACGCGCCACTATGGCAGTCGATGCGCTGGGCCGCACTTACGGTCAGGTCGGCAAGGGTGGCAGCATCATCATCGGCGGTGAAATCGATGCGAAACTGGCCACTGCCACGGCCGCCGATGCCTATGTGATCGTGCGTCAGGGCGCGCGGCTGGACGCTTCCGGCAGCGAGGCCGTTGTGGATATCGCCGGCCAGGGGCTGACCCGCGTTGCGACGGATGGCGGGCGGATCAGCCTGAGTTCCTACAACGGCCTGTTCCTTGAGGGCAACCTGCGTGCAGCGGCGGGCGGTGTCGGGGCTGCCGGCGGTCGTCTGGACATTGCGCTTGAGACACCGCTGTACGTTGACTCGGCAAGCAATGCCGTGCGGGCGCCGCGAGAGATGATCATTGGCCAGGCGCCGACGGACAAACCGCTTGCACAGGATCTGCGTCCGGGCGAGGGCGCCGCTGGCCTGCGTTACGGTCAGACGCGCCTGAGCGCAGACAGCCTGATGGCGGGCGGCTTCGATAATTTGAGCCTGTTGAGCAACGGTTTGCTGGCGTTTGACGGCGACGTCAATCTGCACCTGAACCAGAGCCTGACGCTGTACGCCGGGGCGTTGTCGCTGGCCGATGCCTCCGCGAGTACGACCCGCGTCGATTTGAGCGCGCCGTACCTGCGCCTGTCCGGCGTGGGCACTTACCACGCTGGCTTCGGCCTGATACGGCCGCGATTGACCAATAATCCGACGACACAATTGTCGGACGCGACCTTCAACGCATCAGCCGACCTGCTGGACGTGGGCAATGGCCTGTCGTTCGGTACACAGGGTTCGATCCTGCAACTCGGCGCGCCGGCAGTTGCGTACGGCCGACGGGCATTTGGCCTGGTGAACCTCGACAGCCGTGGCGATCTGCGTTTCCTCGCGCCCAATGACGGCGCCGAAAAAACCCGCCTGTGGACGCCGGGAGACTTGAACCTCGGTGCTGCACAAATCTATCCCGCCAGTGATGTCCAGGCTGAAGTGCGCGTTGGCTATCAGGGCGCCGTTGCGGCGTCCGACCATACGCTGCGGATCAGCAGCCACGGTGCGGCACCCGCTGAGGTGCCGTACTCGGTATTCGGCAATCTGAGTTTTTCCGCGGCGTACATCGAGCAGGGCGGTGTGGTGCGGGCCCCGTTGGGCAAGATTGTTCTGGGCGACGATTTGCAGACCACCAGTCATGAGGTTCGACTGCTGTCGGGCAGCACCACGTCGGTCAGCGGCGCCGGTCTGGTCATGCCCTACGGTGGCACTACGGACGGCATCGATTATCTCTACAACGGTAAATCGGTGGTGTTGAACGGCATCACGGGCGATAAAAACGGCGTGGCGATCGGTGGGCAATACATCGAGGTGCAGAACGGTGCGCTGATCGATCTGTCCGGCGGTGGCGATCTTCGCGGCGCCGGTTTCATTTCCGGACGCGGCGGTTCTACCGATGCGCGCTTCAATCCGCTGGTGCGCAATGCCACCGATGGCACCTTCAGTCTGCCGGGGCTGGCGAGTAATCCGGTCTACGCCATCGTGCCGGGCAATCAGAGCCGTTACGCGCCGGTCCTGGCCGAAGCCGGAGCGGTCGATCCGCGCATCGGCCAGCAGGTCACTATTGGCGCTGGCGTACCGGGGTTGGCAGCGGGGACTTACACGTTGCTGCCGTCCACCTTTGCCTTGTTGCCGGGCGCGTTCCGGGTCGAGGTCAATGGTCAGGCGACGCCGGCTGCGACGACGGCAGCGTTGCAGTTGCGCAACGGTTCGTGGACCAGCAGCGGGCAGATGTCGATTGCCAATACCGGACTGCGTGACAGTCTGGCCAGTCAGGTGATCCTGACGTCGGCTGACGTGTTGCGCCGTTACTCGCAGTACAACGAAACGTCGTTCACCCAGTTCATCCGCAGCGATGCCGCCCGGCGTGGCGTGCCGCGTGCGTTGGCGCCAATGGACGGCAAGGTGCTCGATCTGCGCCTGAGCACGGGGGGCAAGCACGACACTGCGTTGCAGTTCGATGGACGAGCGCTGTTTGATGCCGCCGAAGGCGGGCTGATCGGCACGGCGGCGCTACGCGGTGGTTACGCCGGCACCGAGTTCGAGGTGCTCGGTGCGGGGCATGCGCCGACGCCGGGTTTCAGTGGCGTGTCGGTGTATGCCGACACGCTGAACAATCTCAATGCCGGACGTCTGACGCTTGGTGCGCTGCCGGAGGTGATTTACAACACGACCGGCAACATCATCAAGTTCGTGGGGACCTCGGACAACATCACGCTGCGTGAAGGGGCCATCCTGTCTGCGCCGGAAGTCGTGTTGCGCACCACCTCGACCACCGGTGGCATCACGGTCGAAGCGGGCGCCGGGATCAATACCCTGGGGCGTGGCAATGTGGCCTTCGATTCAACGTCCGGCTACCTCTACCAGCCGCAAGCCTCGAGTCTGTTGGTGGTGTCCAACGGCTGGACCAATGTGCTGGCGCCGGAAGCGGCCAGCGGCATCAGCGGTGCGGGCAGCATCCGGATTGGCGTGTGTGTCACGTCATCCTGCAACGATCCGGCGCTGCTGTATTCGAACGGCAGCATCACCGCCGCCACGGATAACCAGTTCGAACTCGGTGAAGCGGTGCGTTTCGGCACGCGCCAACTGGCGCTGACTGTGGGCTCGGTCAATGCCGGCAGCGCCGAGGCACTGGCGGCGGCCGGCAGTCGCGTGCCGGCCGGTCTCATCCTTAACCAGAACGTGCTCGACCGACTGCTGCGCGGCGACACCCAATATGGCGCGCCGGCCCTGGAAACCCTGAGCCTGACCACTCGCGATGCCTTCAATTTCTTCGGCAGCGTGAGCCTCGACACGATCGATCCGCAGACCGGCCAAAGCAAACTGCAGAACCTGGTGCTGGTCACTCCGGCGATCTACGGTCTGGGCGATGCCAACGATGTGGCGAGCATTCGTACCGCCAACCTGATCTGGAACGGTGCGACGCAAAGCGCCGGCAGCGTCATCACCGGTGGCGCCGGTACGGGCAGCGGTACGCTGGATATTCAGGCCCAGCGGATCGAGCTGGGTTACGGCCCGATGCCTCAGGCCAGCGGTCTGGATCAGAACAATCGTCTGGCGCTGGGTTTTGCCAACGTCAACCTCAGCGCCAGCGAGCGCATCACCGCCAATCACAAGGGCAGCCTGGCGGTGTATCAGGAGCAGGGCGCTTACGATCCGCTCAAGGGTTACAGCTACAGCGGCGGCAATCTGAACCTGCGCACGCCGTTGCTCACTGGCGAGGCGGCATCAGTCAGCCTGCTCAAGGCTGGCAACAGCCTGACGCTCAGCGGCGCCGGGGCTGCCGGAGTGGCCAATGCCTTAGGGGCGGAGTTGAATCTTGAAGCCCGCGATATCGTGCTGGACAG
Organism: Pseudomonas sp. GW823-FHT01D03; assembly: GCF_058798255.1. Taxonomy (NCBI): domain Bacteria; kingdom Pseudomonadati; phylum Pseudomonadota; class Gammaproteobacteria; order Pseudomonadales; family Pseudomonadaceae; genus Pseudomonas; species Pseudomonas sp. GW823-FHT01D03. The sequence goes on along the minus strand of NZ_JBXAKK010000001.1, from coordinate 3,478,581 downwards.
CCGTATCGCCTTGGCCAGCGGCAAGCTGACAGTTAAGTCCGAAGGCGATCTGACCCTCGGCAGCGCTGCCGTGCTGGACATGGCCGGGCGTACCTTGCCGTTCAACGATGTCAGCAAGTACAGCTGGGGCGGCGACGTATCGCTGTACAGCGCCAACGGCGATATCCGTCAGGCTGCGGGCTCGCGGATCGATCTGTCGGCGAAAAACAATCAGGCCGGTAATCTCAGCGTCGTCGCTCTGGCCGATGCGGCCGGGATGGTCGATCTGCAAGGCGAGATTGTCGGCGGCAGCAGCGGTTACTACGACGCCGGGGGCACGCTGGTGCCGTACAAGGCCGGTGGCGTGGACATTCGCGCGCAGCGCCTGGGAGGTGACGCCACCGAACAGTTCGCCGCGCTCAATCAGCGCTTGAACGCCGGGCAGGTGTACGGCAGCCGCAGCCTGCAACTCAAGCAAGGCAATCTGGTGATCGGCGACGGTCTCAAGGCCGGCGAAATCAATGTCTCGGTGGACAATGGCAGCCTGACGGCGACCGGTCTGATCGATGCCAGCGGCGAACGAGTCGGCAGCATTCGTCTTTCGGCGAAAAATGGCCTGACGCTGACTGGCAGCAGCGTGCTCGATGCCCATGGTCGCGTGCTGCGCGTCGACAGCTACGGCGAGATCATCGATGCGCCCAACCGCGCCACGGTCGAACTGAATTCCGGCGATGGCTTGCTCACGCTGGGCAGCGGCGCGCGGATCGACCTGCGCCACGGCACTGATGCCGTGCCCGGTTTCCTCGCCGGGCAAAACGATGGAATGCTGCGCGGTACGCTGGAGCTGAACGCGCCGCGTCTGGGCAGCAATGACATCGCCATCGACGCCAGCGGTGCGCTGACCATTCAGGGCGCACGCTCCATCGGACTCAACGGTTTGCGCCGCTATACCGATGCCCGTGAGGGTGTCGATCAGGCGGTCAGTGGTCGGCCGTATCAGGTGATTGATCAGGCCATGCTCGAACGCATTCACGGTGACAGCAATGACTTTATCAACGCCGCACTGGGCAATAACGATCTACTGCAACGCAAACTCGCGGGGCTGAACAACGCCACTTACGCCGATGTGTTCCATTTGCGGCCCGGTGTGGAGATCGCCAGCAAGACGGCTGACGGTGATCTGGTGGTGGAGGGCGATCTGGACTTGTCCGGTTACCGTTACGCCAGCCTCAATCCGCACACGCAGCCGAACCCTTCTGTATATGGTTCCGGGGAGGCGGGCAGCCTGGTGATTCGCGCCGGTGGCAACCTCGATATTTACGGCAGCATCAATGACGGCTTCGCGCCGCCACCGGAAACCCAGGACGATGCCGGCTGGAAACTGATTGCCGGTGTGCAGCCGTTTGGTGGCGATCTGATCGTGCCGGGCAGTGGAGTGACGCTGGCCGAGGGCACGCAGTTTCCGCTGGGGGCGACACTCAATTACGACGTGATGATTCAACCAGCGGTTCTGGCCAGTGGCACGTTGCTGCCGACTCAAGCTGTGCTGAACGAGGCGTATACCTTCAGCGCCGGCACGGTGTTGGCGGGGGCGATCCACGACAGCAACGGTAATCTGCTGTTCGCCGCCGGTACGCTGCTCAGCGATAGCGTGACGTTGCCTGCCGACACACGCCTGGGGGCGGGCATTCGTTTGAACAAGGCCACCGCCCTGCAAGCGCTGAACTGGCCCAAGGGTGTGCCGTTGCCCAGCGTTTACGATGCCGATCTGACGACCTTCTCCGGGGTGAAATTAAAGGGCGAACTGGCCTTGCTGCGCGGTTCGCTGATTCCGTCGATGACCGATGTGAAGCTCGCCGAAGGCACTTCGCTGATCGAGTTGCGCCCGTTCAACGGCACACAACAAGGCAAGAACTGGGCGCTGGCCAGCATGTTGCCGTCGGGCAGTGCTTCATGGTCGATGCGCGTGGTCGCGGGTGCAGATCTTGCTGCGGCCGACAGCCGTGCGGTCAAACCGCTGACCCCGGAAGGCAATCTGCGGCTGGCGGACAGTCATTACGGCGTCAACATCACCACAGCGGCGGGCAAGCTGGTCTGGGCTCCCGATAATCCCTTCTTTACTCCCTACGAGCCGGTCCCTGATGATATGCTCGAGTATTGCCAGCAGATTGCCGACTTGTGCGTACCCATGGCCCGTTGGGTCTGGGCGCCAGGCAGCGGAATGGGGCCGGACTACGAACCGGTTCCCGAGGAGGCTCAATTCATTTGTGATCTGCAGCCGGAACTGTGCATCGGCAACAATCCCGGGAAAACGGCCAAGGCCCATACGCAGATGTTCAGTGTTCTGCGCACCGGCACGGGTGATCTCGACCTGATCGCCGCAGGCAATCTGAGCATGGACTCACCGTTCGGCGTCTACACCGCTGGTACCCAATCAGCGAATATCGATCCGCTCTATAACCAGCCGCGCGGGCATCTTTCGGATAACAATTCGGTGTTGGGCACGGCCGGTGCCGCTTATGAAAAATGGGTCGACGGTGGCAGCGACAGCCTCTATCAGGCCTGGTATCCGCAGATGGGCGGCAACCTGACAATCAATGCCGGTGGCTCGGTTTCCGGCGATTCCGTCGGTACAAAAGCGCAATCGGTGAATGGCGGTTTCCGCGAACAAATCGCCAGTGCGTCAGTGGGTAACTGGCTGTGGCGCCAAGGTGCCGGAGGCACGGATGTGCCGACAGCCTGGTGGATCAACTTCGGCAGTTATGCCACGCAGTTGATGACACCTGACGGTAATACCGAACCTTACCTGGTGGGCTTCACCGGATTCGGCACCCTGGGCGGCGGCAACATCAGCCTGCGTGCCGGTGGCGACGCCGGGGTGCTCAGACCGTTGGGCGATGCGGTCAATTATCCACGCAGCCAGGGGCTGATTGTTGCCGTCGGCAGCACCGGGCGTGTCGCCGGCGATGGCAGCGTGCAGATGACCGGCGGCGGCGACATGGACATTCACATCGGCGGCGCATTCAACCCATCGCTGCAAGCGCGGGCCGGGGATAACGGGACTCAGCCGCCGAGGCACGACCTGCAAGGCGCGTTGATCAACTTGCGCGGTGCGGCGCAATTGACCGGAGGGGCGCTGGGCGGCGTCAATCTGCAATACGGTGCGATTTCACAATTGCATGATGTCCGTGAAACCCGACCGCTGGATCCTTTCACCTCGACGACCAGCAACGCTTCTGGTGGCCTGGTGCTGATTCCCGGCGACTCGGGCATGAGCCTCAGCACCCGTGGCGATCTGGTGCTGGGCGGCGCTGCCGATCCCGGTCGTGTGAGCCAATTCAACGCCACGCCACTGCTCGATAGCAACGGCAATATCCTTACCGGCGGCATCCTGAGCGGCTTCTCACTGTGGACCGATCACACGGCCATCGATCTGTTTTCCGCTGGTGGCAATCTCACGCCCAGCACTCAGTCGGCGCAGGTCGATGGGAGTCTGTCTCCTGTGAGGGGCGCCAATACCTCGCCCACCGATGGTCGTTTTGTCTACCCGGCGATTCTTCGGGCCGTCGCAGCTCAAGGTTCGATTTATGCGGGGCCATCAGCGGCTTACGGTGTCGGCAATGCTGCGCCGAAAACCGCGTATTCCCTGCTTTTGGCGCCTTCTACATCCGGGCAACTCGAACTATTGGCGGGCGATTCCATCTATGCCGGCGGCTACGCAATCAATCAGTCCGGTGCCAGCCCGCTGGCCATCGCCACCCCGTTCAGGCCTTCATTCCTCGCCTTTTCCAGCAATAACCCCAACAAGCCACTCAACAGCAACTACGGCACTGACGGTGTTAAGCCGGATGGTAATTCACGTTATCCATTGTTCGCTTTTGGTCCCGACAGCTATTCCGGTTTGAATGATGTGCAGGGGCCCGCACGGTTCTATGCCCTGACCGGCGATCTGGTAGGGATACGCAGTGGCGAGACGTTGAGTTTCGATACCTCGAAACGCACTTGGTACGAAGCAGCAGGCCCTGTCTGGATGATTGCCGGACGTGACATCGTGGCATCCGGAACTAACCTGGGCCAACCGACAGCCGTGCAGCCCGAGGAAATGGGCGTCGGTCAGGAGGGCATTACCTCGACCGGCAACCTGTTCGTTCATAACAATCCGCGAGATATATCGCGGGTGTCGGCGGGCCGCGACATTCTCTACAGCAGCTTCGATATCGCCGGCCCTGGCACGCTGGACATTAATGCCGGGCGCAACATCCTCTTGGAAAATCGCGCCAGCATTACCAGCCTCGGCGCGATAGTGGCCGGGGATTCGCGGCCTGGCGCCAGCGTGGTACTGCAGGCGGGCGTGGGCGCGCAGGGGCCGGATTACACAAAGTTCATCGCCCGTTACCTGAGCCCGCAAAACCTTGCTGATCCGAATGCCTCTCTCAACAGTCAGCCGGGCAAAGTGGTCAAGACCTACCTCGACGAGTTGCAGAGCTGGCTGACGCTCGGCTACGGCTTCAGCGGCAACGCACAGCAGGCACAGGCGTTCTATACCGCGCTGCCAAGTGCCGAGCAGGCGATCTTTGCGCGCCAGGTGTACTTCGCCGAACTGCGCGCCGGCGGCCTGGAATACAACGACGCTGACGGCCCGCGCAAAGGCAGTTATCTGCGCGGTCGCAACGCCATCGCCGCACTGTTCCCGAGCACCGATGTGGCGGGCAATCCACTCCGTTACGACGGCGACATCACGCTGTATGGCGGAGCAGGGGTCAAGACGCTGTTCGGCGGCGATATCCAGATGCTCACACCGGGTGGTGGTCAGGTGTTCGGCATCGAAGGCGCGGCGCCACCGTCCACGGCAGGGATCATTACGCAGGGGGCGGGCAACATTCAGCTCTACTCGCAGGGCAGCATTCTGCTGGGGCAGAGCCGGATCATGACCACCTTCGGCGGCTCGATCCTCGGCTGGTCGGCCGAGGGCGACATCAACGCCGGTCGCGGCTCGAAAACCACCGTGGTCTACACCCCGCCGAAACGGGTTTACGACACTTGGGGCAATGTAACCCTGTCGCCTTCGGTGCCGAGCACCGGTGCGGGTATCGCCACCCTTAACCCGATTGCCGAAGTGGCGCCGGGAGACATCGATCTGATCGCGCCGCTGGGCACCATTGATGCGGGCGAGGCGGGGATTCGCGTCTCGGGCAACGTCAACATCGCCGCGCTGACCGTGGTCAACGCGGCCAACATCTCGGTGCAGGGCAAGGCGACGGGTGTGCCTGTTGTGTCGGCGGTGAACACCGGGGCGATCACCTCGGCAAGCTCCGCTGCCTCTTCAGCCACCCAGGCCGCTGAGGACGTGGCGCGTCAGCAGCAAGCAGCAGCGCGGCAGAACCAGGCGTCGGTGTTCACCGTGCAGGTGTTGAGTTTCGGCAACGAACAACTGGCGCCGAACCGCGATGGTGCCAGTCGTGCGCCGGCGACCGGCTACAACCTGAACAGCCCGGTGCAGGTGCTGGGAGCGGGGGCACTGGATGAACAGGCGAAGCAGCAGCTGACTGAGGAGGAACGCGGGCAGCTGACGTTGTAAAAGACTCTCGTGTAGTACGCTTCGGGCGGCCTTTTGGCCGCCCTTTTTTATGTTGATGAGGTTCGTGGGTATTGTCGTCGGGTGTGGACTAACGTCAGTATTTTGGTGCGCCCGTTCACTCGATAGACCAGCAGATAGTTCGGATTGACCACCATTTCCCGAGTGCCTGGCACTCGACCGGCCCGGTAACCATAGGGGATTGATGAAAGCCTTTGCGTTGCTGCACCAACCTTGTGCTGTAGAGCCACTGAAGCGTTGGAGTTGTACTGTTCAACGTAATCGATAATGTCAGCCAGATCGTTCAGAGCTTGATCGCTCCATTCAAGCAGCAGCGCGGCGCTTCCTGCGCATCTCTTCCAGCATCTGGTCAAGCATTGCCATAGCTTCATCATGGGGAATGCCAGGGCTGGGGTCATCGAGTGCCTCCTGCACCTTGGCACGAAACCAGCGATCGTAGCTCTCTGCCTCTTCTTCGGATTCGAAGTCAGAGTAAAACGGGGAAAGTAATAAGCTCATAGTGATCTCCGTGATCAATCTCAGCAGTTTAAGGGGGAATGGCCCATTGTCGTCACTGGCAGACGAGGTACCCCATGAGCTCTTGAAGAACCATGGGATAACGAAGCCCAGTATCTGCAAGCGCCCCTTTGGAGTCTGCCGGACGTTTCCCTCCGTTGTCCGGCAATCTCGACCGCCGTTGTAGGCCTATTCCTCCACTCTGTTTTTCAGCTTTCCAGCCTACAAATCCGCGCGCACCTTCCTACAAATGCACTCAGAACGCATACGGAATACTCACCTTCGCCCACAACATTTCCCCCTCTGGCCGGTTCTCCACGTCAAATTCCCTGGCCCAGCGAATCTCCGCGCTGGCGTACTTGAGAAAGGTGAAATGCAACGCCGGGCCGATCGCGAATACCTGGCCGCGCACGCCGTCGTCCACATCCTGCCCGGCGAATTGCACGGTGTGGCCGTACTGTTTGTCGTCGGTGGTCTGCTTGAGGTAATAGCCGTTAAGGCCGAGCATCACATCGTCAGTAATCTTGTAGCTGGCCGAATAATCGAAGTGGAAGATCTGCCCGGACTTGTAGTCGGTGTCCTTGTTCTTCTCGTTGAAGCTGTAAGTGGTCTTCATCGACACTTCGGTCTTGTCGGTCGGCAGCCAGGTGAAGGAGAACAGCGGCTTGTAGGTGTAGAAATTGTTGCTGGTGTTGGCCAGCCGATCGACGCTGTACTCACCGGTGGGCACGGTGATCTCCACGGCAGCGCCGAGGGTCAGGTTCTTGCCCATGTCCCACAGGATGATCGGCGCAACGGTGGTGTCGCCCATGCCTTCGCGGGTATCGCTGAGGCCGAATACCGAGACTTCCTGCTTGAGCCAGGGCTGGGCGATGTAGCCGGCCAGGCGCCCGCCGAATACGCGCACCGGGCTCAGGTAATCGATGCGCGGAATGACCGCGGTGGATTCGATTTCGACATTCGGTACCTTGCCGCCCAACGAACTGATGTTGAGCCTGGTCGACTTGTAATGGTTGTAGTAGAGGTTAAACGCGACCATGTTCTGCGGCAGGCTGTCGACTTCCAGCGGCAGCATGAAGAATCCGTCGGTGCCGGGGCCGATGTTGTCGACGCCGGCTTCGGTGGCCAGGGCCGGCAGGGACGCGGTGCAACCGAGTAAGGTCAGTGCCAGACGCAAGGGGAAAGTGGCGCGGTTCGGGCTCATGGCTGTCCTCATTATTATTGTGGTGGGACGTGGCGCCGGTACGCAGAACGTCCGGCACCATAGAAATAAGCGCTAGAGGCCCGACGGGGCAGGGTATTGGCGGACAGTTAGGGGGACTTCTGCGGACAGTCGGCCAACCCTGTGCTAACTTCCTTCGACATAACCGGTTACAAAAATAACAATCAAGCGTGATCCGGAATGTCAGCCCCCATGAACGTAAAAGTCCAAGACCCCACTTTCGAACTGGCGCTGGTCTCGCCGTTCCTCCTGCAAACCCTCGCCGAAGTCGTGAACAACAAAGGCATCGACCCCGAAAGCCTGTGCCGTGGCCTGGGTTTCACCCTCGAAGATCTGCAGGATCCGGCGCAGCGGATTTCCTACCGCCAGGCCGTGGCGATGATTCAGCGCGCGCTCAAAGTGCTGCCCAATCAGGGGCTAGGGTTGTGGGTCGGCGCGCAGAATGTGCTAGGGACGCTCGGCTTGCTCGGCCACGTACTGTCGCTATGCAAGACCTTGCGCGATGCGTTTGCCCTCGGCATCCGCCATCAGCACACCTCCGGCGGAATCGTGGTGTCCAGCGTCGACATCGTCGGTGATCGGGTGCACCTCGATGCCGAATGTCGCTTGCCGTTTGCCGATGTGCAGGTGTTCGCGGTCGAAGAGTTTTTTGCCAGCCTGTTGGTGTATGGCCGGGCTTTGGCGGGCCATGAGTTCAGGGCGATTGCCGTGGAATTTGTGCACGCCGCGCCGGACTACCTGAGCGAATACCACCGTTTGCTTGGGCCGGAGGTGCGCTTCGGCTGCCTGCACAATCGGATGCTGATCGACGCGCAATGGCTGGACGTCAACCTGCCCAATCATCATTCGCTGGCGCTGCGTCAGGCAGTGGCGCTGCTGGAGCTGGAAGCGGCGCAGGTGCACCAGAAACTTGATCTGATTCAGGCGGTGGAGCGGGCGATTGCCCGGGATCTGAGCCGGGGCAGCCATATCGAAAAAATCGCCGGCGACCTGAACATGAGCAGCCGCACCTTGCGCCGCCGTTTGACCGAGCACGCGCTGACCTTCGAAGCGCTGCTGGAGCAGGTGCGTCAGGCGCGAACCATGAGTCTGCTGGCCAATCCGGACATGCCCATCGAGCGGATTACCGAAGAAGTCGGCTACAGCGATGTGCGCAGTTTTCGCCGGGCGTTCAAGCGCTGGACCGGGATGAGCCCGAGTGCGTGGCGACAGGATGCAAGCACCGCTTAGACATCGGTCCTCTGTGGCGAGGGAGCTTGCTCCCGCTGGGCTGCGCAGCAGACCCAAAACCTGCCACGCCATTTCTCCAGACACACCATGCCGGCGGGGTTTGCGGGTGCTTCGCCCCCGAGCGGGAGCAAGCTCCCTCGCCACAGGCTTCCGTGCGCCACTCATCAGTATTTCAACCCCACAAACCCTCCGGCCACAGGTAAACTCCCGCGCACTTTCCCAAGGAGTTCACATGAGTTACTACCAGCCGGGCATTCTCGCCACCCCTGTTCCTGCGCAAGCACGTCACCTGTTTTTTGCCCTTGCGTCGGTTGAAGCACTGCCGCAGGCGATCGACAACCTGCTGAACCTGGTGGACGGCAAGTCGGCGGTGGTCGGTTTCGGTGAGCCCCTGACCAAAGCGCTGAACGTGCAAATCGACGGCCTGCGCAGCTTTCCGGCCATGAGCGGCGTCGGCGTGGAAAACCCGTCGACCCAGCACGCACTGTGGGTCTGGCTGCACGGTGTCGATCGTGGCGAATTGCTCAATCGCTGCCACGCCTTCGAAGCCGCGCTGGCCCCGGCGCTGCGCCTGGTAGACATGCAGGAGGCCTTCCGCCACAAGGACGGCCATGACCTGACCGGCTACGAAGACGGCACCGAGAATCCGCACGATGACGCCGCGATTGCCGCCGCGTTGCTGGGCGAGGGCGCCGAAGGTCTGGTTGGCGGCAGCTTCGCCGCGATCCAGCAGTGGCAGCACGACCTCAAGGGTTTCCATAAGCTGTCCGCCGAAGACAAGGACAACATCATGGGCCGTCGCCTCAGCGACAACGAAGAGATCGACGACGCGCCCGTCTCCGCCCACGTCAAACGTACCGCCCAGGAAAGCTTCGCCCCCGAAGCGTTCGTCGTACGGCGTTCGATGCCGTGGATCGACGGTGATCGCGCCGGCCTGATGTTCCTCGCCTTCGGTTTTTCGCTGGACGCCTTCGAAGCCCAATTGCGGCGCATGAGCGGTCTGGAAGACGGCATCACTGATGGTCTGTATCGCATTAGCCGGCCGATTACCGGCGGCTACTACTGGTGCCCGCCCATCAAGGACGGCCACCTCGATTTGCGTGCGTTGCGCATCGGCTGAGTGTTTCAGACAAAGGGAGTTGACCATGGATGTGGTGCGTTGGGGCATGATCGGTTGCGGCAGTGTCACTGAACGCAAGAGCGGGCCGGCCTTTTACAAGGCGCCCGGCTCGGCGCTGGTGGCGGTGATGGGCCGGCGCCTCGAAGCGGTGAGCGATTACGCCGCGCGCCACGGCATCGCCCGGGTCTACACCGATGTCGATGCGCTGATCAACGACCCCGAGGTGGACGCGGTATACATCGCCACGCCCCCCGACAGTCACCACGCCTACAGCCTCAAAGTCGCCGCCGTCGGCAAGCATTGCTGCGTCGAGAAACCGATGGCGCTCAATGCCGGGCAAAGCCGCGAGATGCAGCAGGCATTTGCCGATGCCGGTCTGCACCTGTTTGTTTCCTATTACCGCCGCTCGTTACCGCGTTTTGCCCAGGTTCGGCAATGGCTGGAGCTGGGCCGCATCGGTGAGGTGCGACACCTGAGCTGGACGTTGACCAAGGCGCCATCGGCGGCGGATCTGGACGGCAGCGCCAACTGGCGAACCGACCCGAGCGTGGCCGGTGGCGGCTACTTTGCCGATCTGGCCAGCCATGGTTTCGACCTGTTCCAGTACCTGCTCGGCGATGTCGTCGAAGTCGCCGGTTTCACCGCACGCCAGGCCGGGTTATATGCGGCGGAAGATGCGGTCAGCGCCAGTTGGAGGTTTGCCTCCGGAGCGCTGGGCATGGGCTGCTGGAGCTTTGTGGCGGATCGGCGCGAGGATCGGGTGGAGATCATTGGCAGTCAGGGTCGGATCGCGTTCTCCGTGTTTGACGAGCATCCGGTGCAGCTATTTGCCGATGAGCAGATCAGCCTGGAAATCGCGCATCACGAGCACATTCAGTGGCATCACGTGCTGGGCATGAATGCGCATATTCGTGGTGATTCGCAGCATCCAGCAGTCGCCGAACAAGCCCTCAAGACCGATTGGGTCATGGATCAGATCCTTAAACGCCACTGATCCCCGGACCACAACCCCATTTCTCTGTGGGAGGGGGCTTGCTCCCGAAGAGGCCGGCATTGCTGGCATTTCCATCGGCTGACACACCGCCTTCGGGAGCAAGCCCCTCCCACAAGGGTCTGTGTGTCGTCGTGTCTAAGGTTATGCCCAAACAATATTTCTCAAGCTTGTCATAACGTCTCTAAGATCACGTCATAACTCGTTATAACAAGTGATCCCTGATGACCGATAACGTACTTTCCCTGAGCAGCGTCCCGCTGCACACCCAACTGCGCGATGTCCTGCGCGCACGCATTCTTGACGGTGAATACCCGCAAGACAGCCAGATGCCGTCCGAAAGCGAACTCGGCACGCTGTTCAAAGTCAGCCGCATCACCGTGCGCCAGGCGCTGGGTGATCTGCAGAAGGAAGGGCTGATCTTCAAGATCCACGGCAAAGGCACCTTCGTTGCCAAGCCGAAAACCTTTCAGAACGTCAGCAGCCTGCAAGGCCTCGCCGAGTCCATGACCGGCCGTGGCTACGAGGTCATCAACCGCCTGCGCAGTTTCAAATTCATCCCCGCCGACAAACGTGTCGCCGAGCGCCTGCAAGTAGCCGAAGGCGAGACCGTGGCGCAGATCAAACGCGTACGCCTGATCAACCGCGAGCCGATCTCGCTGGAAATCACCTACCTGCCCAAAGCCATCGGCGAACGGCTGGAGAAGGCGGATCTGGTGACTCGCGACATCTTTTTGATTCTGGAAAACGACTGCGGCATCGCCCTCGGCCACGCCGACCTGGCCATCGACGCGGTGCTGGCCGACAGCGACCTGACCCAGGCGCTGAACGTCGAGGCCGGCTCGCCGATCATGCGCATCGAGCGCCTGACCCACGACGCCAACGGCCAGCCGCTGGACTTCGAACACCTTTACTACCGTGGCGATGCGTTCCAGTACCGCCTGCGGATCGACCGGCAAAAAGGGGCGTGACATGACCCGCAAGACCTTGGAACAGGAATACGACATCGTCGTGATCGGCGGCGGCACCGCCGGGCCGATGGCGGCGATCAAGGCCAAAGAGAAGAACCGCGACCTGCGCGTGCTGCTCGTCGACAAGGCCAACGTCAAACGCAGCGGCGCGATCAGCATGGGCATGGACGGCCTGAACAACGCGATCATCCCCGGACACTCGACGCCGGAGCAGTACACCAAGGAAATCACCATCGCCAACGACGGCATCGTCAATCAGGCGGCGGTGTACGCCTATGCCACTCACAGCTTCGAAACCATCGAGCAACTGGACCGCTGGGGCGTGAAGTTCGAGAAGGACGAGACCGGCGATTACGCCGTGAAAAAAGTCCACCACATGGGCGCCTACGTGCTGCCGATGCCGGAAGGGCACGACATCAAAAAGGTCCTTTACCGCCAGTTGAAACGGGCGCGGGTGAGCATTACCAATCGGCTGGTCTGCACCCGTTTGCTCACCGACGAGGAGGGCGCGGTCAACGGTGTGATGGGCTTCGATTGCCGAACTGCCGACTTCCATGTGATCAAGGCCAAAGCGGTGATCCTCGCGTGCGGCGCGGCCGGTCGCCTCGGTCTGCCGTCCTCGGGCTACCTGATGGGCACCTATGAAAACCCGACCAATGCCGGCGACGGCTACGCCATGGCCTATCACGCCGGGGCCGAGCTGGCGAACCTCGAATGCTTCCAGATCAACCCGTTGATCAAGGACTACAACGGCCCGGCCTGCGCCTATGTGACCGGCCCGCTGGGCGGCTACACCGCCAACAACAAGGGCGAACGCTTCATCGAGTGCGACTACTGGAGCGGGCAGATGATGTGGGAGTTCCACCAGGAACTGGAAAGCGGCAACGGCCCGGTGTTCCTCAAACTCGATCACCTGGCCGAGGAAACCATCCAGAACATCGAGGAAATCCTGCACAGCAACGAGCGTCCAAGTCGTGGTCAGTTCCACGCCAATCGCGGCACCGATTACCGCACGCAAATGGTCGAGATGCACATCTCGGAGATCGGTTTTTGCAGCGGCCATTCGGCGTCCGGGGTGTGGGTCAACGAGCGGGCCGAGACTTCGGTGAAAGGCTTGTACTCGGCAGGGGACATGGCCGCGGTGCCGCACAACTACATGCTCGGTGCATTCACCTACGGCTGGTTCGCCGGGCACAACGCGGCGGACTTCGTCGCCGGGCGCGAGTTCTCGACGCTGGATGCCGCGCAGATCGAAGCAGAGAAAGCGCGGGTCTATGCGCCGCTGGATCGCGAACACGGTCTGCCGCCGGCGCAGGTCGAATACAAGCTGCGGCGCTTCGTCAATGACTACCTGCAACCGCCGAAGGTGACCAAAAAAATGCAGATCGGCTTGCAGCGCTTCAGCGACATCGAGCGCGACCTCGATCAGATGAAGGCCAACAACGCCCACGAACTGATGCGCGCGATGGAAACCAGCGTGATCCGCGACTGCGCCGAAATGGCAGCCCGTGCCTCGCTGTTCCGCGCTGAAAGTCGCTGGGGCCTGTACCACTATCGCGTCGATCACCCGCAGCGCAACGACGCTGAATGGTTCTGCCATTGCCACCTGAAGAAGGGCGAGGACGGCCGGATGACCAGTTTCAAGAAACCCGTCGAGCCTTACATCATCCCGCTCGATGCCGAAGAAATGCAGGCTTACGACCGCTTGCGGGTGGGCGCTTTTGCCGCTTGATGCATCACCAGAGAGAGTCCGAACCATGGCCTATCAAGCCCAGGAAATCTTCTTCCGCTCCAACGCCCCGGTCACCGTGGACGAGGACAAATGCATCGCCGAAAAGGGCTGCACCGTATGCGTCGACGTCTGCCCGATGGATCTGCTGGCGATCAACCCAGCCACACAAAAGGCCTACATGGCATTCGATGAATGCTGGTACTGCATGCCCTGTGAGAAGGATTGCCCGACTGGTGCGGTGAAAGTCGAAATCCCCTATCTCCTGCGCTAAGCGCTTTCCCCTGTAGGAGTGAGCCTGCTCGCGATAGCGGTGTGTCAGCCAACACAGCGCCATCTGACACACCGCTATCGCGAGCAGGCTCACTCCTACAAAGATTTACGACACCCTGAGCTACCCGGAAACACCCGGACGCTGGAATAACCGAAACCCCTCGTTTCCCACCGCGCCCTGATCGCGGCGGAGACGAACATCCAATAAACGATTCGAGGGGAAACACTCATGTTGCGTGCAGCACTCGCCGGTCTGGTACTGGCAACCTTCACCCTGTCGGCCTCGGCCGAAACCATCCGCATCGCCATCGGCACCCAGGACACCACCATCAATTGCGCCGCCGGCGGTCTGTTGATTCGTGAACTCGGTCTGCTCGACAAATACCTGCCGCACGACGGCGCCTACAAAGACGCGAAATACGACGTGCAGTGGAAAAACTTCACCAGCGGCGCGCCGCTGACCAACGAGATGGTCGCCGGCAAACTCGACTTCGGCGCCATGGCCGATTTCCCCGGCGCGTTCAACGGGGTGGCGTTCGAAACCGCCGGCAAGCACAGCCTGTTCATCAGCGTGTTGTCGGGCAGCATCAAGGGCAGCGGCAACGGCATCGTGGTGCCGAGCGCGTCCGGGGTGCAGGCGTTGAGTGAGCTCAAGGGCAAGACCATCTCGGTGCCATTCGCCTCGACCGCCCACGGCATGTTGCTGCGCGCGGTGGCGGAGCAGGGCTGGGATCCACTGAAAGACGTGAACATCATCGCCCAGCCGCCGGAGGTCGCCGGCTCCGCGTTACAGGCCGGCAAGATCGACGCCCACGCCGATTTCGTGCCGTTCGCCGAGCTGTTCCCCAGCCGTGGTTTCGCCCGCAAGATCTACGACGGCGCCCAGGCCAATGCGCCGACTTTCCACGGCGCGCTGGTCGATCAGGCTTACGCGAAAAAATACCCGGAAATCGTCGTCGCCTACCTGCGGGCGAGCATCGAGGCCAATCAGTTGCTCGCCGCCGAGCCTGAGAAGTACAGCGAGCTGATCGCCAAGGTCACCGGCGTCGATGCCGAGGTCAACTACCTGTTCCACGGCCCGCTCGGCGTGCAGACCCGCGACCTGAGCTGGAAGCCGGAATACCGTCAGGCAGTGGGCACGGCGATCGACACCCTGAAGCTGCTGAAGAAGGCTGATCGCGGCCTCGACCTCAACACCTTCATCGACGATCAGTACATCCGCGCCGCCTTCAAGGCTTCGAATCTGGACTACACCGCGCAACTGGCCAACTACGCGCAAACGCCGTTGAAAGCGCTGGATGCGGCGACCGGCAAAGCGATCACAGACTTCAGCCACGTCGCCGAAATCTGGGTGCGCGGCGAAGCCAAGGTGCGCCAGTACGCCTCCGCCGAATCGGCGTTCACTGCGCTGGCCGCACTGAAGCAGGAAGGCAAAAACATCCGCGCGGTGTATGCCCAGGCCAGTGACAGCGGGATCAAGTTGCTCGCTGATCAGGCGTGGTTCGCCAGCGATGCCAAGGGCCGCTTGAGCGCGTTTCTGCTCAAGGGCCAGGCGCAGCAATTTGCGGCGGCGCAGGGTGGCAAGGTTTTCGACTTTACCGATGCCACGACCCAGGCCGTAGTTGCCCGCTAACCCGAAGAACACCTCGGTCAACTGTAGGAGTGAGCCTGCTCGCGATAGCGTTGTGTCAGACAACACATCAACAACTGACACACCGCATTCGCGAGCAGGCTCACTCCTACAGGGGATTTGGGTTGAGAGGAACAATTGTGTACCGATCTTATTTACGTTGGGTTCCAAGGGCTGCTTCTTTGCTGCTCTGCCTGCTGTTCTGGCAACTAGCCGCCAGCCACCACTGGAACCTCGGCTTGGTCACCTTCGCCAACGTGCCCACCCCATGGGCGGTGATCGAAGCGGCGTTGGGTCTGGGCGACTCCGGCAAGCTGCTGCAGCACCTGAGCGCGAGCCTCGGCCGCGTGTTCGCCGGTTACCTCGCGGCGTTGATCATCGGGATTGCCTTGGGCCTGGCCATCGGCCGCTCGAAATGGGCCGAAGACCTGCTGCTGCCACCGCTGGAAGTGCTGCGGCCGATTCCGGCGGTGGCGTGGATTCCGCTGGCGATCCTGATGTTCCCGTCCTCGGAGCTGTCGATGGTCTTCATCACTTTTACCGGTGCGTTGTTCCCGATCCTGCTCAACACTGTGCACGGCGTCGAAGGCGTCGACCCGCGCCTGATCGCCTCGGCGAAAAGCCTCGGGGCAGGGCGCCGGGCGATTTTGCTTGAAGTGATTTTGCCCGGCGCCGCCCCGAGCATCATCACTGGCCTCGCCATCGGCATGGGCACTTCGTGGTTCTGTCTTGTGACGGCGGAAATGATCTCCGGTCAGTTCGGCATCGGCTACTACACCTGGGAGTCCTACACCATTCAGAACTACGCCGACATCGTCGTCGGCATGCTGCTGATCGGTGTGCTGGGCATGGGCAGCAGTCTGCTGATCAAGCGCCTGGGCGGGCTGTTCACGCCCTGGCATCGACCACGAGGAAAAGCCTGATGAGCGCAATGCAAACCCCGGAAGGGCGAATCGATATTCGCCAGTTGTCGATCGTTCTCGGTGAGGGGCAGCAAGCCTTCGAGGCCGTGCAGGGGCTGGATTGCCAGATTGAACCTGGCCAGTTCGTGTGCATTCTCGGCCCGTCCGGTTGCGGCAAATCGACCTTGCTCGGCGCTTTGGCCGGTCACCTGAGCGCCCACACCGGCAGCCTCAAAGTCGATGGCGGCGAAGTGTCCGGGCCGTCGCCGCAGCGCGGCATGGTGTTCCAGCACCACACGCTGTTTCCATGGCGCACGGTGCGCGACAACGTGGCTTTCGGCCTGAAGATGCGCGGCATCGGCAAAACCGAGCGCCATCGCGTCGCTGATGAAATGCTCAAACTGGTCGGCCTCGACGGCTTCGTCGAGCGCTGGCCCGATCAACTGTCCGGTGGCATGCAGCAACGGGTGGAGATCGCCCGGGTGCTGGTCAATCGTCCACGGCTGTTGCTGATGGACGAACCGTTCGGCGCGCTGGATGCCTTGACCCGCCTGAACATGCAGGAGCTGCTGCTGGACATCTGGACGCGGATTCGCACCACCGTGGTGTTCGTTACTCACGATATCGACGAGGCGCTGTTTCTCGCCGACCGCTTGCTGGTGATGAGCGCACGTCCGGGGCGAATCATCGAAGACTTGCGCCTGGACTTCCCGCGTCCGCGCACCAGCGAACTGGTGACCAGCGCCGAATTCTCCCGCCTCAAGCGCCATTGCCTCGACCTGCTGCACCACGACAACTCCCGACCGCTGCCGCGCCTTAACCCGCTCGGCCTGCCTCCCGAAAACCCTTTGCCGCGATTTGCCCTATGACCTCATTTTTTGCTGTGACCGACAACGACGACATACTCGCCCTGCAACCGCGTCTGACCGCAGACGATGCCGGTGTGCGGCGCATTGCGCTGATTGAACTGGCGGATCTGGAGGAGCCAGACGGACTGCTGTGGCTGGTCGAAAGACTGAGCGAAGATCCCGCCGAAGAAGTCCGCGCCGAAGCTGCGCGGCTGCTGGAAGCGTGGGAAGACGAACCGGTGGTGGCTGCGCTGTGTCAGGCACTGACCGATCCGTCTCCGGCAGTGCAGGCCGCCGCCGCGCAAAGTCTGAGCCTGCTCAAAACTGAAGCCGCAGGCCGGGTGATTCTGCCGTGGACCGATCATGCCTCAGTCAGTGTACGAATCGCCGCGTTCAGGGCTCTGCGCGAGTTGCGTTTCGCCGATGCCGCACCAGCCGCCATCACCGCATTGAGCGATGCCGATGCCAATGTGCGTCGCGAAGCCGTGGGCGTGCTCGGCTGGCTCAAGCAGCTCGACGCACTGCCGGCTCTGGCGCGTCTGGCCAGCGCCGACCCGGACACCGAAGTGCGCCGCGCCGCTACCGGTGCCCTCGGTCTGGCGTCCGGCGCCGAGGTGCTGCCAGCCCTGCGTCAGGCGCTGCAGGACACTGCCTGGCAAGTGCGCGAAGAAGCCGCGACAACCCTGGGCAAAGTCGGCCACAGTGACGCCGGCCCGGCGTTGATCGCAGCCCTCGGCGATGACTACTGGCAAGTGCGCCTCCGTGCTACCCGCAGCCTCGGTCGCTTGCGTTTTGCACCGGCGCTGGACGCCTTGATCGAGACCCTCGGCCATCGCATCAGCAACCTGCGCAAGGAAGCCGCGCTGGCCCTCGGTGAGTTGCATGATCGCGGCGCGGTGGCGGCGTTGCAGGCGGCGCAGGATGACGGCGACCCGGAAGTGCGCAAAGCGGTGCGGATTGCCTTGAGTCAGCTGCAATGAATCCGCTGTCGGTGAGCAACTCGCAAAGCGAACGGACACTGCGCCTGAGCTGGCCGGACGGCCGTGAATCGCTGTTCAATCACGCCGAACTGCGCCGCCAGTGCCCGTGCTCGCAGTGCCGCGCGTTTCGCCTGAAAGGTGTGACTCCGCTGGTGGATGAGCGTGTTCGCCTGATTGAGATCAACCCGCAGGGCTACGGCGTGCAACTGGTGTTCAGTGACGGCCATCAACGCGGGATCTACCCGTGGGACTATCTGGCACAGCTCGATTCTTGATGTGCCACAGCCCCTTGTAGGAGTGAGCCTGCTCGCGATAGCGGTGTATCAGCCGACATCATTGTTGAATGACACACCGCTATCGCGAGCAGGCTCACTCCTACAAGGGTATAGGTGCAACTCCGGGTTACTGCCCAGCCGTCATGGCTGGCCGGCACCCGCGAAACACATCCAGCCCCGGCTGATACAGCGCGGTCTTCACCTCGAACAACCCCAGCACCGAATGGAACAGGTTGTCATGGCTCAGGTCCGGCTGCCCGGTCTTGCCTTGCAGGCAATCGCGGTCAATCCCCAGTTGCGCCAGAGTGTTGTTGCCGAACCACAGCACCATCGGCACATGCGTCTGCGCTTCCGGCGCCAGCGCATAGGGCGCCGCGTGCAGGTACAGGCCGTTTTCACCCAGCGATTCGCCGTGGTCGGAGACGTACAGCATCGAGGTATCCAGCGTGTCCTGATTGCGCTTGAGCAACTCGATGACCTTGGCGAGGAAGTGGTCGGTGTAGAGGATCGTGTTGTCGTACACGTTGACCAGTTCATCGCGGCTGCAACTGCCCAACTGGTTGGTGTGGCAGATCGGCGTGAAGCGCTCCATGTTCTTCGGGTAGCGCTCGTAGTATTCCGGGCCGTGGCTGCCGTCGGCGTGCAGGACAATGATCGCGTGGCCCTTGAGGCTGTCGATGTAAGCCTGCAGATCGGCCAGCAGCGCTTCGTCGAGGCAGTTGTTGCCGTCGCAGAACGGCCCCGGCTGGTTCTTCGCGATGTCACGGTGCGGCACGCGCAGGCAGGTGCCTTTGCAGTCGCTGTTGTTGTCCAGCCACAGCACCTGCACACCGGCGCGTTGCAGAATATCCAGCAGGCCTTCGTAGGTTTTGCCTTTCTTGTCGCTGTAGTCCTCACGCGGGAACATCGAGAACATGCACGGCACCGACACCGCCGTGGACGTGCCGCAGGAATGCACCTGGGTGAAGTTGAAGACGTCCAGTTTGCTCAGCTCGGGATTGGTCTCGCGCGCGTAACCGTTCAGCGAAAAGTGATCGGCGCGGGCGGTTTCGCCGACCACAAACACCATCAGCGACTTCTTCTCGCGGCCGGCGGCTTTCGCGCTCATCACCGCGTCTTCACCGATGGCCTGCACCACAAAGTGCTTTTTGATGCCCAGGCGCTGCTTGGTGTATTTGCTGATGGCGTAGATGTAGTTGGTCGGGTTGATGAAGTGGGTGAGCTTGTCTTCTTCACGGAAGATCGGCGCGTAGGTCGAATAGAACGCGCCCACCGAGGCACCGATCACCAGCACGCAAGCGGCGCTTACCAGCAGCTTGTTGAGCAGACCGCGAAAGAACGGCCGATAACGCACCGGCCAGCGCCAGATCAGCGCCGCCGGCAGCACGCCGAGCAGCAACACGTAAGCCAGCAGCTTGCCGTTGAACAGTGCGGCGGCTTCGCCGGGGTTGGTTTCGAACACGTTCTGGATCATCACCGCGTCGATGGTGATCCCGTATTCGTTCATGAAATACGCAGCGCAAGCCGAGAGCAGAGCGACCACGCTCAGCACCGGTTTCAGCGTCCAGCGAAACGACACCAGGGTCAGCAGCAGGGTGATCGCCGCCCACAGGAACAGGCCGAACGAAGCAAAAAACGCCAGTTTGTGCGCGCCTTGCAGGGTGATCAACGTACCCAGCGCCTTCCAGGTCGCCAGGTTGTACAGCGCCACCAGTGCCAGGGAAAACAGCAGCACCAGCCGGGTGGAAGTGATGGACGGTAAACGCAGTCCTTTGCCCAAAGCCATTACAGACATTCCTCTACTCGAATGGAACCCGCGCAGTAATGCGCGTAACTGTAGAAGAACATTAGTAAAAAATTCGTAAACATCCTGTAACAAACACTCAGGTCAACGCAAAACCCTGTAGGAGTGAGCCTGCTCGCGATAGCGGTGGGTCGGCCGACATCGTTGTTGAATGACACACCGCTATCGCGAGCAGGCTCACTCCTACAATGGGGACTTTGGTGGGTCAGAAGGATTTGCTCAGGCTGGCGACCAGCGTCGCCGTGCACACATCCTTGAACCCCCAGTTACTCAGGCACTGGCTCTGCGACAGATCGGTGTCGATGTAGCTCAGGCCCAACACCACCCCGGCCAGGTTGTGGGTCAGCTTGACCTCCCATTCGCGGTAGCTGTCCTCGCCATGCCCGGACGCCGAGTACAGGTGCGGGTCCTTGAAGTCCATGTTGCCGTAACGCAGTTTCAGCCCGGAATCGAACGGCAGCCCGGTTTCATAACCGACATAGGTGTAGAGCGAGCTCTGCTTGCTGTCGACCCCCGGCGCATCGCTGGAGTAATACGCCGCCAGCTTCACCCCGTAGACACCGAGAATCCCGTAGACCTCGCTCTGGTTGAACTGGCTTTCCTTGGGGTAGGCGTACTTGAGGTAACCCAGATCGAGGCTGACTTCTTCGGTGGCCTGCCACAGCCAGCCGGCGTAGTAATCGACCTCCTGCCGGGTTTTCAGACCGCCGCCGAAATCGACGTTGGAACTCCAGGCCCCCACGTACAAACCGCTGCTGTGGGCCAAGGTCAGACCGGCCTGCATGGCCGGGTCATTCTGGGTTTGCGAGATGCCGCGGGTGCGGTAGTCGCTGGCCAGGGTCAGGTCGACCAGCACGGCGAAGTCGTCGTTCAGGGGGATCGCCTGGCTGCTCAAGGGCAGCAAACTGGAAAAACCGAGGGCGAACAGGGGCAAGGGTTTCATGGAGAAGTCCCGATGTTGTGATTGTTATGGGGGCTGGAAAATGCAGTGGAAATGCTTGGGTAGTGTGAAAGCCCCTGTGGGAGCGGGCTTGCTCGCGAAGACGGTGGGTCAGGTATCGAAATGTTTGCTGACCGGACGCCTTCGGGAGCAAGCCCCCTCCCACAAAAGCGAGGGGGATCCTGTTGTTATTGGCTGGCGGTATAGACCTGACGTCCGCCGAACCAGGTCTGCAGCACCTGGGTGTCATGCAGGGCCTTGTCGTCGACGCTGAACACGTCGCGATCGAGCACGATAAAGTCCGCCTGCTTGCCCGGCGTCAGCGAGCCGATCTGCTTCTCCAGGCCAATCGTGCGCGCCGCGTTGAGGGTGTAGGCGTAGAACATGGTTTCGCGATCCAGACGCTCGTCGGCATTCAGCACCCCCAGCGGGCCGACGCGGGTGATGGCCTGGGCCATGGCGTTGAACGGATTGGGCGACGACACCGGCCAGTCGCTGGCGCCGGCAATCGTCGCGCCTTGTTTCAGCAACGAGTGCGCCGGGTATTGATAGCGGAAGGCGAGGGCGCTGACGTAGGGCTTGATCATGTCGGTGGTGTAGTCGTCGGCACTGGCCCACAGCAATTGCATCGAGGCGATCACGTTCAGCGGCTTGAAGCGGGCGAACTCTTTCGGGTTGACCATCTGCAGGTGGGTGATCGAGTGCGTGATGCCGCTCTGCCGATCCTGGCGCGCGCGTTCGATGCCGTTGAGTGATTCACGCACCGCGCGGTCGCCAATGGCGTGGATGTGCACCAGCCAGCCGCGCTGGTCGATGGCGCTGACCAGCTCGCCGAAATGCTGCGGGTCGATCAGCAGTTCGCCCTGTTTGTGCGAGTTGCGGTACGGATCGATCATCGCCGCGCTCTGCGCCGGGTACTCGATAACGCCATCAGCGAAGATCTTGACTCCGGGCAGGGTCAGGTTGGGGATGCCCTGAAATTGCTGGCGCACCTTATCCAGCGTATCGAGATCGGCCGGCAGGCTTTTCGGGTTGGCGACCAGCAACGCCGCGACGTGCACGCTCATGTCGCCGCGTTCCGACAGCGCTTTGTAGGCCGGCAGCACACCGACGGTTTTCTCGGTGGGTTTGAGCGCGAACACGGCCTCGCCCGGCGCAGCGTTAGCGGCCGGGTCCATCCACGCGGTGATGCCGAGGCTGTTGTTGAAGCGCACCGCGGATTTGGCCGCGGTGAGCATATCGGCCGGGCTCGGCACCGGCATTTTCGCGGCGACCCGGTCCCAACCGGCATCGACCAGAAAACCGTTGGGCTCGCCGCTGGCCAGTTTGCCGATCGTGTCTTGTTCCGCAGCGGGCAGGGTCTTGAGCAACGCCGCGTCGATGCCGGCGCGCTTGAGCATCACGTTGTTGGCCCACGCGGTGTGGTGATCGCTGCCGGTGAACACCATCGGCACGTCAGCCCATTCGCCCTGGTTGAAGGTTTTGCCCAGCGCTTCGGCCTGCGCCCAGTACGCTGAGCTCATGCCGGCAATGCTCAGCACATCGCCGTGTCTGGCCTTGCCGTCGTCACGCCAGGCGCGCAGGCGTTTTTCCAGTTCGTCGAGGGCGACGACTTCGTCTTCCATGTTGGCCGAGACCATCTCCAGGCCGCCGAAAATCCCGTGGGAATGGCTGTCGATCAAGCCGGGCATCAGGGTCTTGCCGCCGAGGTCGATCACCTGTGTGCCAGGCTCGATCAGCGCCTTGATCTGCGCATCGCTGCCGACTTTCAGCACTTTGCCGTTTTCCACGGCCAACGCCTGCACCTTCGGTTGCGAACGGTCGGCGGTGAAAATCTTGCCGTTGACCAGTACTAGATCGGTGGCGGCCATGGCTTCCATCGAGGCAAAACTTACAGCGCTAACCAGCAGGCTCGGGATGAATCTTTTCATTGAAGATTTCCTTGTTATTGCGTCTGATGGCCAGATTAGTGGCTGACACTGGCCGACAGAACGCCTCCCTCACGAAAAACGTTTTTGCCTGAATGGAAAAAGCATGGACAAGCTGGGTGCACTGAAAATGTTCGTGGTCACCGCGCAACTCGGCAGTTTCAGCCGCGCGGCGGAACAACTGGGCAAGACCCCATCGGCCCTGACCAAAGCGGTCAATCACCTGGAAACAGAACTCGGTGCGCGGCTGTTCGAACGCAGCACGCGGCGGATTCTGCTGACCGAAATCGGCCGGGTCTATCTGGAAACCGCGCGACTGGTGTTGCAGCGACTGGAGGAGGCCAGCGAGGAAATCGAGCAGTTGCAGCACGGTCTGCGCGGCAGCCTGAAAATCACCGCACCGCTGGCGTACGGGCGGGCGTTTCTCGATCAGGTGTGTGACGGCTTTTTGCAGCAATACCCGCAGATCAGCCTGCAAGTGGACCTATGCGACGCGTTCGTCAATCTGCTGGAAAGCGGCTACGACCTGGCCTTGCGCGAGGGCCATGACGACTTGCCGGGGCTGATTGCCCGGGTGGTCGGCAGCAATCGCCTGGCGTTGTGCGGCAGCCCGGACTATCTGGCGCGCAAGGGTTTGCCGGTGGATCCGCAAACCCTCGAACAGCATGAATGGCTGTTATATCAGCACCCGTTGCTCAGTCGCGAGTTCTGGTGGGCCGAGCGCGACGGCCAGCGGCTGAGCCTGCCACAGCCATCGGCGCCGCGCTTGCGCAGCGACAATTACGACCTGCTGCTGGCCAGCGCATTGGCCGGACGCGGCTTGCTGCACACGCCGCTGTGGAGCGCCGCGCCGTACATTGCCGACGGGCGACTGGTGCGGGTCATGGCTGACTATGAAATAGACCCCGACACTTTCGGCCCGCATATTCTTGCGGTGTATCCGAGCCATCGGCGGGCCACGGCGAAGGTGGTGGCGTTTATCGATTACATCTCGGCATTTCTGGCCGAGCGTGGGTTGAACTGACGCCCGTTCCCTGTAGGAGCTGCCGCAGGCTGCGATCTTTAAAAAGATCAAAAGATCGCAGCCTGCGGCAGCTCCTACACAGTTCCCGAGTCGTCTTATTTGTAGGAGCTGACGATTGAAACGAGGCTGCGATCTTTTGATTTTTGTGGATCGCCGGCCCAGGCCGACTGGCGGTGCTTGTCAGTAAAATCCCACAGGAGTACAAATGTACTCCATGACTAATCTTACTCCCCGCCGTACCGCCATCCTGACCTTTATCCGCGAACGCATCGCCGAACACGGTCAGCCCCCAAGCCTCGCTGAAATCAGCGAGGCTTTTGGTTTTGCCTCGCGCAGCGTGGCGCGCAAGCATGTGCTGGCGCTCACCGAAGCCGGATTTATCGAGGTCAATCCGCATCAGGCCCGGGGCATTCGCCTGCTCGGGCAACCCGTGCGGCCGGAGCTGCTCGACATTCCCGTGCTCGGCCGAGTGGCTGCCGGTGCGCCGATCGGCGCGGATGCCGACATCCATAACCGCTTGATGCTTGATCCCGCGTTGTTCTCCCGTGCGCCCGACTACATGCTGCGGGTGCAGGGCGACTCGATGATCGAGGACGGCATTCTCGACGGTGATCTGGTGGGAGTGAAGCGCAATCCCGAGGCGCTCAACGGGCAGATCGTGGTGGCGCGCCTCGACGGTGAAGTCACGATCAAACGCTTCGAACGTGTCGGCACTACAGTGCGCCTGCTGCCGCGCAACCCGGCATACCAGCCGATTGTCGTGCGCGACGATCAGGATCTGGCCATCGAAGGGGTGTTCTGCGGTCTGGTGAGGCAAGGCTGATGGGCGCCGTCGTTGCACTCGATACGCTGTTCAATGGAGGCCAGGTCTGGAAGGGCCGGCCTGCGCCGCCGGCTGCCAGCCCGCAACCCACCGGGCATGCCGCGCTGGATGCGGCACTGCCCAGCGGCGGCTGGCCGGAAGCGGCGCTGAGCGAAATCCTCCTGGCCGGCCCCGGGGTTGGCGAGTTGCAACTGGTGTGGCCGACGCTGGCGCGGCTGTCGGCGGCGGGCGAGCGCATCGTGCTGGTGGCGCCACCGTTCGTGCCGTACCCGCAGGCGTGGGCGAACGCCGGGGTCGATCTGCGCCAGTTGTCGGTGATTCAGGCCAGCGAACGCGATGCCTTGTGGGCGGCGGAACAATGTCTGCGTTCCGGCAGTTGCGGCGCGGTGCTGTGCTGGCCGCACAAGGCCGATGATCGGGCGTTGCGGCGTTTGCAGGTAGCGGCAGAAACCGGCCAGACCCTGGCGTTTGCCTGGCGCCCGCTGAGCGAGGCGATCAACCCGTCGCCGGCCGCGTTGCGCATTGCCATCGACGCCAGACCGGCCCAGTTGCGCGTGCTCAAGTGCCGTGGCGGACTGGCGCGCACCGCGCCGATTGCCTTTGCCGTGGGGCACTGAGGTCGTCATGCGCTGGGTGTGTATTCTGTTCCCGCAATTGGCCCTCGACGCCGTGCTGCGTCAGCGTGCCGATCCCGATGAGCCGTTGGTGCTGCTCAGTGGCCCGGCCCAGCGCCGAGTCTTGCAAGCGGTGAATGCAGCGGCGCGTCAACTAGGCTTGCGCGCCGGCCAGTCGATGACCGCCGCACAAGCGTTGAGCAAAGGTTTTGCCACCGCCGACTACGACCTCGCCGAGGTCGAGCACTGGCAGCAGTTTCTCGCCGCGTGGGCCTATCGTTTCAGCGCGCAGGTCAGCGTGCATTATCCGCGTACCGTGGTGTTCGAGATCGAGTCGAGCCTGGGCCTGTTCGGCTCCTGGGCGCAGTTCGAAGCGCGGCTGCGCAAGGAGCTGACCGAGCTGGGTTTCCGCCATCGCATCGTTGCCGCACCGAATCCGGTGGCGGCGCGGGTGCTGGCCAATGCCTACGACGGCCTGGTGGTGCCCGACGGCGAAGCCTTGCAACATCACCTCGGGCAATTACCCGTCGACCGTGTCGGGCTGGAGCCGCAGGTCGCCACGGCACTGGCGCGCATGGGCCTGCGCAACCTGAACCAGTTGCAAAGCCTGCCGCGTCAGGCCCTGGCCCGGCGCTTCGAAGCGTCGATGCTCAAACACCTCGACACCCTGTTCGGCGCACGGCCGCTGGCCTTGGCGTTCTACCTGCCGCCGGATCGTTTCGATGTGCGCATCGAACTCAATTTCGACGTGCAATCCCACCAGGCATTGTTGTTCCCGCTACGGCGTCTGACCGCTGACCTGTCGGCGTTCCTCTGCGGACGTGACAGCGGCGTGCAGCGTTTCGACCTGCATCTGGAGCACGCCGGGCTGCCGGACACGCTGATCAAGGTCGGCCTGCTCAGCGCCGAGCGCGATCCGGCGATGCTCTTCGAACTGGCTCGTGGGCGACTGGAACAAGTCCAGGTCGAGGCCCCGGTACGCGGCTTTCGCCTGCGCGCCGAAGATCTGCCGAGTTTCGTGCCGCAGTTTCAGGAACTGTTCGATGATCGTCCGCAACAGACCTTGCCCTGGGAGCAATTGCGCGAACGCCTGCGTGCACGGCTCGGCGATGACGCGGTGCAGGGCTTGCGCTTTCAGGCCGACCATCGCCCCGAATGTGCCTGGCAGAACGGCGTCGACAAGCAGCGTTGCAGCGGTTTGCCGAGCGTGCAGCGTCCGGGTTGGCTGCTCGGCGAACCGCAGAGCGTGGCCGAAGGTTCGGCGCGGATTCTCATGGGCCCGGAGCGCATCGAATCCGGTTGGTGGGACGGCGACGATGTGCGCCGCGATTACTACCTGATCCAGAACCGCGCCGGTCAGCAGGGCTGGGCCTATCGAGCCGTGGGCGAGGGCGGGCCGTTGTGGCTGCAAGGCTGGTTTGCATGAACCACGGCTATGCCGAGCTGCACTGCCTGTCGAACTTCAGTTTCCAGCGCGGTGCCTCCAGTGCCCTTGAGTTGTTTCAGCGGGCGAAAAAACACGGCTATCAGGCGCTGGCGATCACCGACGAGTGCACGCTGGCCGGGATCGTTCGGGCCTGGCAAGCGGCGAAATCGGTTGAACTGCCGCTGATCGTCGGCAGCGAAATACGCATCGACAACGGCCCGAAACTGCTGTTGTTGGTGGAGAACCTGGCGGGCTATCAGGCCTTGTGCGGCTTGATCACTCAGGCCCGGCGGCGTACGCAGAAGGGCCAGTACCAGGTGCTGCGCGAGGATTTCAGCGAGTCGCTGCCGGGGTTGTTCACCGTGTGGGTGCCGGACAGCATCGATGACGTGGAGGAGGGGCGCTGGCTGAAACAGACCTTCGGCGAGCGTCTGTATCTGGCGGTGCAGCTGCATCGCGGGCAGGACGATCAGCGGCGGCTGGCGGCACTGTTGAGTCTGGCCGAGCAGCTGCAGATCGCCGCCGTGGCCAGCGGCGACGTGCACATGCACGCCCGTGGCCGGCGCGCCTTGCAGGACACCATGACTGCGATCCGCCATCACGTCCCGGTGGCCGAGGCCGGATTGCGCCTGCATCCCAACGGCGAGCGCCATCTGCGCAGCCTCGAGGTGTTGCGCGAGTTGTATCCGCAGGCTCTGCTCGACGCCTCGGTGCAACTGGCGCGGCGCTGCACTTTCGAGCTGGGCGAGTTGCGCTATGAGTATCCGAAAGAACTGGTACCGGAGGGGCACACCGGCAGTTCCTGGTTGCGCCAACTGACCGAAGAAGGCATTGCCTGGCGCTGGCCGAAAGGGCCGCAGGCCAAGGTGCTCAAGCAAATCGACGATGAGCTGAAACTGATCGCCGAGCTCGGCTACGAAAGCTACTTCCTCACCGTGCACGACGTAGTAAGTTTCGCCCGCAAGCAAAAAATCCTCTGTCAGGGCCGTGGTTCGGCGGCCAACTCGGCGGTGTGTTTCGCCTTGGGTATCACCGAGATCGACCCGGACCGCACCACGCTGCTGTTCGAGCGTTTCATGTCGAAAGAACGCAACGAGCCGCCGGACATCGACGTCGATTTCGAGCACGAGCGCCGCGAAGAAGTCCTGCAATACGTGTTCCGCCGTTATGGCCGGCGGCGTGCGGCGCTGACGGCGGTGGTCAGCACTTACCACGCTGCCGGTGCGGTGCGCGACGTGGCCAAGGCCCTCGGTCTGCCGCCGGATCAGATCAATGCACTGGCCGATTGCTGCGGTCACTGGAGCGATGAAACACCACCGCTGGCACGCTTGCTCGAAGGCGGCTTCGACCCCGACAGCCCGGTGCTGCGTCGAGTGCTGAGCCTGACCGGGCAACTGATCGGTTTCCCCCGGCACCTGTCGCAGCACCCCGGCGGTTTCGTGATTTCCGAGCAACCGCTGGACACGCTGGTGCCGGTGGAAAACGCCGCGATGGCCGAGCGCACGATCATTCAGTGGGACAAGGACGACCTCGACGCGGTCGGGCTGCTCAAGGTCGATATCCTCGCCCTCGGCATGCTCAGTGCGATCCGTCGTTGTTTCGACTTGCTGCGCCGTCATCGCCATCTGGATCTCAGCCTGGCGACGATCCCTGATAAAGACAAAGCGACCTACGAGATGATCAGCCGTGCCGACACCATTGGCGTGTTCCAGATCGAATCGCGGGCGCAGATGTCGATGCTGCCGCGCCTGAAACCGGCTAAGTTCTACGATCTGGTGATCGAGGTCGCAATCGTCCGCCCGGGGCCGATTCAGGGCGGGATGGTTCATCCGTATCTGCGCCGTCGCAACAAGGAAGAGCCGGAAACCTATCCCTCGCCGGAACTTGAAGTGGTGCTCAAACGCACCCTCGGCGTGCCGCTGTTTCAGGAACAGGTGATGCAGATCGCCATTGTCGCCGCCGACTACAGCCCCGGCGAGGCCGATCAGTTGCGCCGCTCGATGGCCGCGTGGAAACGCCACGGCGGGCTGGAGCCGCACAAGGCGCGACTGGCCGCCGGTATGAAGAAAAACGGCTACACCGAGGAATTCGCCGCGCAGATCTTCGAGCAGATCAAGGGTTTCGGCAGCTATGGCTTTCCCGAATCCCACGCTGCCAGTTTCGCCTTGTTGACCTACGCCAGTTGCTGGCTCAAGTGCCACGAACCGGCAGCGTTCGCCTGCGCGTTGATCAACAGCTGGCCGATGGGTTTCTACAGCCCGGATCAGATTCTGCAGGACGCGCGCCGCCATCAATTGCAGATCCGTCCGGTGGACGTGCGTGCCAGCGACTGGGATTGCAGCCTGGAGCCGATCAGTGGCGCGCAACCGGCGATTCGCATGGGCCTGCGGATGATCAAGGGCTTTCGCGAGGAGGACGCCCGGCGCATCGAAGTGGCGCGGGCACGCGGGGCGTTTGCCGATGTCGCCGATCTGGGCGAACGCGCCGCGCTCGACAGCCGCGCTCAGGCGCTGTTGGCTGACTCCGGCGCGTTACGCGGGATGGCCGGCCATCGGCATCGCGCGCGCTGGGAAGTGGCCGGGGTGCAGAAACAGCTGGGCCTGTTTGCCGGGTTACCGAGCCAGGAAGAAGCCGATGTGCTGCTGCCCAAGCCCAGCGTCGGCGAGGATCTGCAGGCCGATTACGCGACCATCGGCACCACGCTGGGGCCGCATCCACTGGCGCTGTTGCGAGGTGAACTGAAGGCGCGGCGTTGCCGCAGTTCGCGGGAGTTGCTGGACGTCGAACACGGCCGGCCAGTGAGCATCGCCGGGCTGGTCACCGGGCGGCAGCGACCGGGCACTGCCAGCGGCGTGACTTTCGTCACTCTTGAGGACGAGTTTGGCAACGTCAACGTGGTGGTCTGGCGCGATCTGGCCGAGCGCCAGCGTCAGGTGCTGGTCGGCTCACAATTGCTCAAGGTCGATGGCCGCTGGGAGCGGGAGGGCGAAGTACGGCATTTGATCGCTGGCCGGCTGAGCGACCTGAGTCCGCTGCTCGACGGCATCCGCGTGCAGAGCCGCGACTTTCACTAAACCCCAGGACACCACAAAGCCCCCCTGTGGGAGCGGGCTTGCTCGCGAAGACGGTGTGTCAGTTGGCAAATAAGTGGCTGACACACCGCTTTCGTCGGAACGCCGCCCGGAGCAAGCCCGCTCCCACAGGGGAGATTTTTGTGTGTCCAAACAAGCCAATTGATTGGCGTCAAAAATCTCTGTCACCAATGGTGGCACTTTGTCATAATGCCGCCCCTTTTCCGCTCCCCACCGCGTAGCCGTGCCGGGACACACCGTTTTTTTCAGAAGGAATGCACAGTGAGAATGATCTCCCGGATGTTGGTCTCAGGCGTTGCGATTGCCGTGCTCGGCACCCTCGCCAGCTCCCTTGCCGGGTGCGCCACCGAAAGCTCCCGCGCACTGCCGGTGGCCAAGGTCGAGAGCGCCACGCAAGTCTGGACCGGCGCGCGCGTACCGATGGCGGTGGGCAAGTTCGATAACCGCTCCAGCTACATGCGCGGGATCTTCTCCGATGGCGTCGATCGTCTCGGCGGCCAGGCCAAGACCATCCTGATCACGCACTTGCAGCAGACCAACCGTTTCTCGGTACTGGATCGCGACAACATGGGCGAGATCCAGCAGGAAGCGGCGATCAAGGGCCAGGCCCAGCGCCTCAAGGGCGCCGATTACGTGGTCACCGGTGACGTCACCGAGTTCGGCCGCAAAGAAACCGGCGACCACCAGCTGTTCGGCATTCTCGGCCGTGGCAAGACTCAGGTCGCCTACGCCAAGGTCAACCTGAACATCGTCAACATCAGCACCTCCGAAGTGGTGTATTCGACCCAGGGCGCCGGCGAATACGCCTTGTCCAACCGCGAAATCATCGGCTTCGGCGGCACTGCTGCGTACGACTCCACCCTCAACGGCAAAGTCCTCGATCTGGCCATGCGCGAGGCGATCAATCGTCTGGTCGATGGCATGAACGCCGGTGCCTGGAAACCGGGTAACTGATCGCTATTCATTGCAAGGAGCAACACCCATGAATCTGACTTTGTCGCGGTCGCTGCTGGCCCTGACGCTGGCCGCCAGCGCCTTGCTGGCCGGTTGCAGCAGCCCGAAAACCCTGTACCAGTGGGAAGACTACCAACCGCAGGTCTACGAATACTTCAAAGGCGAAGAGCCGAAGGAAGCTCAGGCCGAAGTGCTGGAGCGCGACCTGCAGAAGATCCGCTCCACCGGCAAGGCGGTGCCGCCGGGTTACCACGCGCACCTGGGTCTGCTGTACCTGAGCATGGGCAAGGACGATCAGATGGTGCAGCAGTTCCGCACCGAGAAAGCGCTGTTCCCCGAGTCCGGCCCGTACATGGATTTTCTGCTTAAAAACGCCAAGACCGGAGACGCCAAATGATCTCGCGTACCCTGAAACTGCTGGCCGCCGGTTTGGCCTTGACCGTACTCGGTGGCTGCGTCGCGCCGAAGACCGTGGATTATTCGGCGTACAAGCAGGCGCGGCCGAAGACCATTCTGGTGCTGCCACCGCTGAACACCTCACCCGACGTGAAAGCGTCGTACAGCCTGTTGTCGCAGGTGACGTTCCCTCTGGCCGAGGCCGGTTATTACGTGCTGCCGATCACCCTGGTGGACGAAACCTTCCGTCAGAACGGCCTGACCACCCCGGATGACATTCATCAGGCACCGGCCAACAAGCTCAAGGAAATCTTCGGCGCCGACGCTGCGCTGTACATCACCGTGACCGAGTACGGTACGCGTTACATGGTGATCAGCAGCGAAACTGCAGTGACGGCCACCGCCAAACTGGTCGATCTGAAATCCGGCACCACGCTGTGGACCGGTTCGGCCCGGGCGTCGAGCGAAGAGGGCGGCAACAACAGCGGTGGCGGCCTGGTCGGCATGCTGATCACGGCGGCGGTGAAGCAGGTGATCAACAGTTCGACCGATGCCGGTTTCCCGATTGCTGGCGTGGCGAGCAATCGCCTGTTGTCGGCCGGTCAGCACGCCGGCCTGTTGTACGGCCCGCGTTCGCCGAAATACGGTACTGACTGATTTAGGTACGACACAAAAACCTTTGTAGGAGTGAGCCTGCTCGCGATAGCGGTGTGTCAGACAACATCAACGTGACTGACACACCGCTATCGCGAGCAGGCTCACTCCTACCAGGGAAATGTGTTGATCAGTGTTATTTGGCAGCGGCCAAAACCGCTCCTCCCCACCCTCGAAAAAATCCCCGCATCCCCTGCATCTCGACGCCGAAGGCGATATCCTGCGCCACACTTATCTGCGCAAACGGCGAATAACGCTGCAACACCGTGTTTGCCCGAGGCTAAAGGAGTGTTCGAATGACCGAGAAGAAACTGGAAACCACGGTCGACCGCGTCTACCAAGGGGTTTACCAGGCGATCAGCAAGCGTTCGCTGCGTCCGGGGATGAAGCTGGGTGAAGCGTCGCTGGCCGAACTGTTCAATGTCAGCCGCACGTCGGTACGCGCCGCGCTCAAGCAACTGGAAGCCGAGGGGCTGGTCACCACCGAGCCGAATAAAGGTGCATCGGTGTCGTTGCCGAGCAACGAAGAGATCCGCTCGCTGTTCGAAACCCGGCGGCTGATCGAAATCGGCATGGTCACCGAACTCTGTCGGCGCAAGGACACCGCCGCCATGCAGGTTCTGCGCGAGCACCTGCTACTGGAGGACGCAGCCCACGCGGCGGGCGACCACGAGCAATTGATTTACCTGCTCGGCGAGTTCCACCTCAAACTGGCGCGCAGCCTCAACAACCCGGTGCTGCTCGACTGGTTCCAGAAGCTGATTTCCCGCGCCTCGCTGTATGTCGCCGCACTCGATGACGACAGCCATGAAGCCTGCCGTGACAACGAACATCTGCGCCTGATCGAATACATCGAGGCGGGCGACCAGAGCGCCGCCATCGAACTGACCTGCACCCATTTGAACGGCATCGAGAAGGCGATTCTCGACGTCGCCGCGAAGATGAAAACTGGCTACCATCCGCTCAAACACCTGATCGGGGTCTGAACCCGGGCCGCAGCGAGAAATCGGCTATACCTTCAATGAAACCAATGCGGTCGGCGGCGCTCGAAACACAGGGGCGCCGCGTTCGTTCAGCGTTGCGATACATCGGGCAAACACCACAGGACACCGAGTCAATCGATGCAGTTTTTATCCGATAGCCACGGTTGTGACGGCTGGAAAGGCGAAATGGCCGAACGCATTTGCGCGTTCGACTGGCGCCTCACCGAACTCGGCCCGCTCGACACCTGGCCTGCCAGTCTGTGCAGCACCGTGCAATTGATGCTGGCCTCGCCCTTGCCGATGGTCATGCTCTGGGGCCACGCCGGGTACATGATCTACAACGACGCCTACTCGCAGTTTGCCGGTGGTCGCCACCCGTATCTGCTGGGCGCACCGGTGGAACTGGGGTGGCCGGAAGTCGCCGAGTTCAACCGGCACGTGGTCGACACCTGTCTGGCGGGCGGCACCTTGTCCTACCGCAACAAGGAACTGGTGCTGTTGCGCGATGGCGTGCCCGAAGATGTCTGGATGGATCTGTATTACAGCCCGGTGGCCAACGATGACGGCGTGCCTTCCGGCGTGATGGCGATGGTGGTCGAGACCACCGAGTTAGTGCGCTCCGAGCGCCTGCGTCAGGCGGCAGAAGATGCCTATCGAGCCGACAACGAACGGGTGCGTCTGGCGCTGAATGCCGGGGCCTTGCTTGGCTCGTTTGTCTGGGACGTGAAGAACAATGTACTGTCGGCCGACGAGCGTTTCGCCCGGACCTTTTGCTACCCGCCGGATCAGGACCTGAGCAACCTGCCGCAATCCGTCAATGAGTCGCGGATCCACCCGGACGACCTGGCGTGGGTGCATGACCGGGTCAGTCACTCGCTGCAGACCGGCGAGCCGTACAACGCCGAATACCGCGTGCGGCGGGCGGACGGCAGCTACCTGTGGGTGCTCGCCAGTGGCGCTTGCGAGTTCGACGAACACGGCGCGCCGTTTCGTTTCCCCGGGGTGTTGATCGACATCCATGAACGCAAGATTGCCGAAGAGTCCCTACTCAAATTCACGCGCAACCTGGAGCAGCGGGTGGCCAACGAAGTGGATGCCCGGCTGGCGGCGGAAGAGCAATTGCGCCAGTCGCAGAAGCTTGAAGCCATCGGCGGACTGACCGGCGGCGTGGCCCACGACTTCAACAACCTGCTGCAAGTGATCGCCGGCAACCTGCATTTGCTGGCGCGGCATGAGCCGGACAATGCCAACGTGCAACGCCGGGTCAGCGCCTCGCTGGCAGCGGTCGAGCGCGGCGCCAAGCTGTCGTCGCAACTGCTCGCTTTTGCCCGGCGCCAGCCGTTGTCACCGGCGGTATGCGATCCGCGGCAGATCTTCGACGGCGTCGGCGAATTGCTGCAGCGCGCGTTGGGCGAAACCATTCAGATCGACGTGCAATTGCCGCAAGAGCCGTGGCACATCAACGTCGACCGCAATCAACTGGAAAACGCCATTCTCAATCTGGCGATCAACGCCCGCGATGCGATGAAAGGCGAGGGTACGATCGTCCTCAGCGCCCTCAATACCCGGCTGGACAGCAACTTTTGCACCGGCAAAGGCATCGTTGCCGGCGATTTCGTGCGGGTGATGGTCAGCGATACCGGCGTCGGCATTGCGCCGCAAATGCTCGAGCAGGTGTTCGAACCGTTCTTCACCACCAAAGCCGATGGCCAGGGCACCGGGCTCGGTCTGAGCATGGTGTTCGGCTTCGTCAAACAAAGTGGTGGTCACGTCGAGATCGACAGCGCCGTGGGCGAAGGCACGCGGGTGCAACTGTATTTTCCGCGCAGCCTGCGTCCGGTTCTCGATGAGACGCCGAACGTCGACCCGCAACAGGGCGGCGGTCACGAGACCATTCTGGTGGTCGAGGATAACGACGCGGTGCGCGCTTCGGCCGTGGAGTTGCTGCGCGAAGAAGGCTACCGCGTGCTGACCGCCAGCAATGGCGACGTGGCGATGCAGATGCTGCTGGAAGGGATCGACGTGGATCTGATTTTCACCGACGTGGTGATGCCGGGGCTGATCAAGAGCTCCGATCTGGCAGCCTGGGCCAAGGTGCAGACACCACCGGTGGCGGTGCTGTTCACCTCCGGCCACACCCGCGACATCATCTCGCGCAACCACCAGTTGAGTCCGGACACGCATTTGCTCGGCAAGCCGTATGGCCCGGAGGCGTTGTTGCAGATGATTCGCTCGGTGCTCAGTGCCTAGCTGGCTAATTCCCGATTGCCTGTGGCGAGGGAGCTTGCTCCCTCGGCTGCGCAGCAGTCGTAAACCCGGAAACCGCGGTTTATCTGCCGGGTTGATTCGTCTGGATTTGGGGCCGCTTCGCAGCCCAGCGGGAGCAAGCTCCCTCGCCACAGGTTTTGTGCTCGACTCACATTTTCCGATCAAGGCTCGCCAATGACTTCCAAGCGTAATTCCAAAGCACCCGCCGGCATGGTTCGGGTGCGTGGCGCCCGTGAACACAATCTGAAGAATGTCGACGTCGACATCCCCCGCGATGCGCTGGTGGTGTTCACTGGAGTATCGGGTTCGGGCAAGTCGTCGCTGGCGTTTTCAACGTTGTACGCTGAAGCCCAGCGGCGTTATTTCGAGTCGGTGGCGCCGTATGCGCGGCGGTTGATCGATCAGGTCGGGGTGCCGGACGTCGATTCCATCGAAGGCCTGCCGCCCGCCGTGGCCCTGCAACAGCAGCGTGGTACGCCGAGCACGCGGTCGTCGGTGGGCAGC
This sequence comes from Pseudomonas sp. GW823-FHT01D03, assembly GCF_058798255.1. Taxonomy (NCBI): domain Bacteria; kingdom Pseudomonadati; phylum Pseudomonadota; class Gammaproteobacteria; order Pseudomonadales; family Pseudomonadaceae; genus Pseudomonas; species Pseudomonas sp. GW823-FHT01D03. The sequence goes on along the minus strand of NZ_JBXAKK010000001.1, from coordinate 3,442,930 downwards.
GTGACCACCTTGTCGAGCCTGATCCGCATGCTTTATTCCCGCGCCGGCAGTTATCCGCCGGGGCAGCCGATGCTCTACGCCGAGGATTTCTCGCCGAACACCCCCCAAGGCGCGTGCCCGGAGTGCCACGGTCTGGGCCGGGTCTACGAGGTGACCGAGGCGCTGATGGTGCCCGATCCGAATCTGACCATCCGCCAACGCGCCGTGGCCTCCTGGCCGCTGGCGTGGCAGGGGCAGAACCTGCGCGACATCCTCGTGACCATGGGCATCGACGTCGATATTCCCTGGAAGAAACTGCCGAAAAAGCAGCGTGACTGGATTCTGTTCACCGAAGAAACCCCGACCGTGCCGGTGTACGCCGGGCTGACCCCGGAGGAAACCCGGGTCGCTCTCAAGCGCAAGATGGAGCCGAGTTATCAGGGCACCTTCACCGGCGCCCGCCGTTACATCCTGCACACCTTCACTCATTCGCAAAGTGCGCTGATGAAAAAGCGCGTTTCGCAGTTCATGCTCGGCAGCCCATGTCCGTTATGCGACGGCAAACGCCTCAAGCGTGAAGCGCTATCGGTGACCTTTGCCGGTTACGACATCGGTGAACTGTCGCAGATGCCGTTGCTGCAAGTGGCCGAAGTATTGAAACCCGTGGCAGCGGCGACCTATTTGCAGCAGGCCGAAGAAAGCGGCGAAACCCTGAGCCATGCGCAAACCCGCGAGGCCCGTCAGCAACGCGTCGCGCAGGGTGCCAGCGGCCACGCCAGTGCGCCGGACGTGCGCCACACGCCAAACCTGTCGCTGGAAAAACGCCTGGCAGCGCAGCGGATCGCCGAGGACTTGCTGGAGCGGGTCAGCACCCTGACCGATCTGGGCCTCGGTTATCTGGCGCTGGAGCGCAGCACGCCGACACTGTCGTCCGGCGAGTTGCAGCGCCTGCGCCTGGCGACGCAATTGGGCTCGCAACTGTTCGGCGTGATCTACGTGCTCGACGAACCGTCCGCCGGTCTGCATCCGGCCGATGGCGAGGCGTTGTTCGAAGCCTTGCAGCGGCTGAAGGCTGACGGCAATACGCTGTTTGTGGTCGAGCACGATCTGGAAACCATGCGCCGCGCCGACTGGCTGATCGACGTCGGTCCGGCGGCGGGCGAGAAGGGTGGCCGGGTGTTGTACAGCGGCCCGCCGGCCGGGTTGGCCGAGATCGACGAATCGCAGACCCGCGCCTATCTGTTTGCCGAGAGCCAGCGGCAGACCCGCACCGCGCGCAAACCGAGCGGATGGCTGAAACTCGATGGCATCAGCCGCAACAACCTGCACAACCTCAGCGCTGAATTTCCCTTGGGCTGCTTCACCTCGGTCACCGGGGTGTCCGGCTCGGGCAAGTCGAGTCTGGTCAGTCAGGCATTGCTGGAGCTGGTCGGCGCGCAACTCGGGCGGCCGCTGATTGAGAACGAGCCGGAAGAACTCAGCCTCGAAGACGATGCGCCGCAGGCCAGCAGCGGTCAGGTGACTGCGGGGCTGGAGTCGATCAAGCGCCTGGTGCAGGTCGATCAGAAACCCATCGGCCGCACGCCGCGCTCCAATCTGGCGACCTACACCGGTTTGTTCGACAACGTGCGCAAACTGTTCGCCGCCACGCCTGAAGCACGGGCGGCGGGGTATGACGCCGGGCAGTTTTCCTTCAACGTCGCCAAGGGCCGTTGCCCGACCTGCGAGGGTGAAGGTTTTGTCAGTGTCGAGTTGCTGTTCATGCCGAGCGTGTATGCGCCGTGCCCGACCTGTCACGGCGCGCGCTACAACCCGCAGACCTTGGCGATTCAGTGGCAGGGCTTGAGCATTGCCCAGGTGCTGCAACTGACGGTGGATGAGGCGGTTGAGGTGTTCGGCGAACAGCCGGGGATTCGCCGTTCGCTGGAGGTGCTGCGTGACATTGGCCTCGGTTATCTGCGGCTTGGGCAACCGGCCACGGAGTTGTCCGGTGGTGAAGCACAACGGATCAAACTGGCCACTGAGCTGCAGCGCAATCAGCGCGGCGCGACCCTTTATGTGTTGGACGAACCGACCACCGGACTGCATCCGCGGGACGTCGATCGGTTGTTGGAGCAACTGGACAACCTGGTCACGGCAGGGCACACAGTGATCGTCGTCGAGCATGAAATGCGCGTGGTGGCGCAAAGTGACTGGGTGATCGACATCGGCCCGGGGGCTGGTGATCAGGGCGGCAAAATCGTCGCCGCCGGCACGCCGCAGAAAGTCGCCGCGAGCAAGAAGAGCCGAACCGCACCGTTTCTGGCCCGGGCCTTGAGCCGATGACCACGGCGATCCCACTGGCCCCATCGCCAGCAGGCTAGCTCCCACAGGTTTTGCGCAGTGCACAAGGCTGGTGATCAACACAGCCCCAGTGTGGGAGCTGGCTTGCCAGCGAAAGCGGTATGTCAGGCAATGAGATGCTGAATGTTCCGACGCCTTCGCGGGCAAGCCCGGCTCCCACAGGTTTTGCGGGGTGTACAGAGCTTGTGATCAACACAGACCCAGTGTGGGAGCGGGCTTGCTCGCGAAAGCGGTGTATCAGGCAATAGAGATGCTGGCTACACCGACGCCTTCGCGGGCAAGCCCGGCTCCCACAGGTTTTGCAGGGTGTACAAGGCTGGTGATCACCACCAATCCCGTGTGGGAGCGGGCTTGCTCGCGAAAGCGGTGTGTCAGGCAATAGAGATGCTGAATGTTCCGACGCCTTCGCGGGCAAGCCCGGCTCCCACAGATTTTGCGGAGTGCATAAGGCTGGTGATCAACACCGATCCAGGGTGGGAGCGGGCTTGCTCGCGAAAGCGGTGTGTCAGGCAATAGAGATGCTGAATGTTCCGACGCCTTCGCGGGCAAGCCCGGCTCCCACAGGTTTTGCGGTGTGTACAGAGCTTGTGATCAACACAGACCCAGTGTGGGAGCGAGCTTGCTCGCGAAAGCGGTGTGTCAGGCAATAGAGATGCTGGCTATACCGACGCCTTCGCGGGCAAGCCCGGCTCCCACAGGTTTTGCAGGGTGTACAAGGCTGGTGATCACCACCAATCCCGTGTGGGAGCGGGCTTGCTCGCGAAAGCGGTGTGTCAGGCAATAGAGATGCTGAATGTTCCGACGCCTTCGCGGGCAAGCCCGGCTCCCACAGATTTTGCGGAGTGCATAAGGCTGGTGATCAACACCGATCCAGGGTGGGAGCGGGCTTGCTCGCGAAAGCGGTGTGTCAGGCAATAGAGATGCTGAATGTTCCGACGCCTTCGCGGGCAAGCCCGGCTCCCACAGGTTTTGCGGTGTGTACAGAGCTTGTGATCAACACAGACCCAGTGTGGGAGCGAGCTTGCTCGCGAAAGCGGTGTGTCAGGCAATAGAGATGCTGGCTATACCGACGCCTTCGCGGGCAAGCCCGGCTCCCACAGGTTTTGCAGGGTGTACAAGGCTGGTGATCACCACCAATCCCGTGTGGGAGCGGGCTTGCTCGCGAAAGCGGTGTGTCAGGCAATAGAGATGCTGAATGTTCCGACGCCTTCGCGGGCAAGCCCGGCTCCCACAGATTTTGCGGAGTGCATAAGGCTGGTGATCAACACCGATCCAGGGTGGGAGCGGGCTTGCTCGCGAAAGCGGTGTGTCAGGCAATAGAGATGCTGAATGTTCCGACGCCTTCGCGGGCAAGCCCGGCTCCCACAGGTTTTGCGGTGTGTACAGAGCTTGTGATCAACACAGACCCAGTGTGGGAGCGAGCTTGCTCGCGAAAGCGGTGTGTCAGGCAATAGAGATGCTGGCTATACCGACGCCTTCGCGGGCAAGCCCGGCTCCCACAGGTTTTGCAGGGTGTACAAGGCTGGTGATCACCACCAATCCCGTGTGGGAGCGGGCTTGCTCGCGAAAGCGGTGTGTCAGGCAATAGAGATGCTGAATGTTCCGACGCCTTCGCGGGCAAGCCCGGCTCCCACAGATTTTGCGGAGTGCACAAGGCTGGTGATCAACACCGATCCAGGGTGGGAGCGGGCTTGCTCGCGAAAGCGACGGGTCAGGCGCCATCAAGCGTGCGGCGGACCTTGTCCAGCAGTTCGCTGATCTGGAACGGCTTGACCAGCATTTCCATGCCGCTGCCCAGGAACACCTGGCGATTGATCGCGGTCTCGGCATAACCGGTCATGAACAGGATCGGCAGGCTTTCACGCCAGCCGCGCGCTACATCCGCCAGTTCCCGGCCGCTCATGCGCGGCAGACCGACGTCGCTCAGCAGCAGGTCGATCGTCGGATCATTCTGCAAGCGCTCCAGCGCGGTTTCGATATCCGCCGCCTGCGTGCAACGGTAACCCGCGTCTTCCAGCACTTCGGTGACGAACATGCGCACTGCCGGCATGTCCTCGACAATCAGGACATGCTCACCGGCGCCCTGCGGATCCACCTTCGGTGCCGGGATGTCGGCGCCGGTCGGGTCGTTCGTCGCCGGCAGCATTATGGTCACTTCGGTGCCACGCCGTGCCACGCTGCGGATGTGCGCATCGCCACCGGACTGGCGGGCGAAACCGTAGATCGTCGACAACCCCAGACCGGTACCCTGGCCCAGCGGTTTGGTGGTGAAGAACGGGTCGAACACCTTGTCGATCACACTGTGCTCGATACCGGTGCCGTCATCGCGCACCGACAGCGCGACATACGCACCATCGGCCAGATTCGGGTCGCCATGGGAATACGCGGCATAGGTGTTGACCCAGATATTGCCACCCCTGGGTAGCGCATCCCGGGCATTGATGACCAGATTCAGCACAGCGCTTTCCAACTGCACCGGGTCGACCAGAGCAATCGCCGGTTTGTTGGTCAGCTCAAGTTTGAGGGTGATGCGTTCGCCGATGGTGCGCATCAGCAGTTCTTCCAGCGAGCGCACCTGCTCATTGATGTCCACCGGCCGTGTATCCAGCGGCTGTTGGCGGGCGAAGGCCAGCAGACGATGAGTGAGGGACGCCGCACTCATCGCCGAATTCAGTGCGGCTTCGGCGTAGAACTGCACCTTGTCCGGACGCGCATCGGCCATGCGTTTCTGGATCAGTTCGAGGCTGGTGATGATCCCGGTCAGCAGATTGTTGAAGTCGTGGGCGATGCCTCCGGTGAGCTTGCCCAGTGCGTCCATCTTCTGCACTTGCAGCAACTGCGATTCGGCGCGCACCCGCTCGGCAACTTCCTTGGCCAGTTGGGTGGTGGTGTCGTCCAGCTGTGCCAGGTGCGAGCGCTCGCGGTGGCGATGCTCGGTGACGTCTTCGACGAATACCAGGCTCAGCTGCGGCGTGCGATATGGCGAAATCTGCCACTCGGTTTCGCGAACCTCGCCCTGTACGCGCATGTTCAACGTGCCTTTCCAGCGCTCGCCATCGACCAGCCGCAGGCGCAACTCGTTGAGGATCGCGCCCTGGTCTTGGTCGAAGCACTCGCTGAGCGTTTCCGGGTTGCGGTTGTCCTGAATCATCTGCGTGAAGGCGTGGTTGCATTCATGCACTTTCAGGTTGGCATCAAGCACGGCAATCGGCGCCGAGACATTGACGAAAATCTCGCGGAACCGGGCCTCGCTCTCGCGCAGCGCGTTTTCGGTATCACGCACTCGCAGCAAGGTGCGCAGGGTTGCCAGCAATACGTCCGGGTCAACCGGGTGAATCAGGTAGGCATCCGCCCCGGCATCCAGGCCGGTGATGATGTCGCCGGTCTGGATCGACGCGGCGGACACATGGATCACCGGCAGCAGCGCGGTGTGTGCATCGGCGCGCAGGATCCGCACGATGTCGAAGCCACTCATGTCCGGCAGGTTGACGTCGAGGATCAGTGCATCAAGTACCTTGCTCGCGATCAGCGCCAGGCCCTCGCTGCCGGTGCCGGCCTCCAGCACCTCGTAGCCATGGCGCTCCAGGCGCCGGCGCAAGGCGTAGCGGGTGGCGACGTTGTCGTCGACGATCAACAGACGGATGTCACGTTTCATCGACATTCTCCAGGGCGAGCGCCAGTGGAATGATCACGAAAAAGGTCGATCCGACCCCCGGCTTGCTGTCCATCCCGACCTCGCCGCCGAGCAGGGCGGCGAAGCGCTTGCACAGCGACAAGCCGAGGCCGGTGCCGCGCAGGCGTTTCTGCAACGGCGAGTCGACCTGGGAGAAGTCCTCGAACAATGCACCGTGCAGCTCCGGCGCGATACCGATCCCGGTGTCGCTGACGGCAAAACGTACTTTGTCCGAGCCTTCCAGACGCGCCGAGACCCGCACTTCACCACGGGTGGTGAACTTCAGCGAGTTGGAAATGAAATTGCGCAGGATCTGCGCGAGTTTCTTGTCGTCGGTGTACAGCCGTGGCAGGCCGACCGGCTCTTCGAAAATCAGATCCACTGCCGAGGCATCGACGATCGGCCGGAACATCCCGCGCAGGGCAGAGAACAGGTCGAACATGTCGAACCACGCCGGAGAAATACTGATCCGCCCGGCTTCGATTTTCGCCAGATCGAGCAAGTCATCGACCATGTCGCTCAGTTCGCGGGCGGCGCTGCTGACGAACGCCACCTGCTTGTGCTGCTCGGGGCTGAGCGGGCCGTCGAGCTCGTCGGCGAGCAAGCTGTTGATGCTCAGGATCGAACCCAGCGGCGTGCGGAACTCATGGCTCATGTACGACAGGAAACGGCTTTTCAGATCCGAGGCCTGGCGCAGTTGTTCGGCCTGGGTGTCGAGCTCGGCGTAGAGCGCCAGCACGCCCTGGTTGGTTTCGTCGAGTTCTTCGCGCAGGGCCGCGGTCTCGCTCTGCAACTGGGCGATCAGCGCGGCCTGTTCGGCCGGGTTCAGGCTTGGCGACTCAGCCATGGGCGGCCTCCAGGGCAACGACCAGCACGGTTACATCGTCGCGCCCGCGACAGAAGTCACGGTGCAGGACGCTGGCTATCACGGCGGGATGGCGGTGCACCAGACCGGGGTAGTCTTGAAGATTCCAACGGGACTGCAGGCCGTCGCTGTACATGATCAATAGATGTCCGTTCACGTGAGCATAGTCAAAAGGCTGGGCTTTCCGGTATTGGCCGCCGACGATGCCCGGATGCGAGGCCAGGCCCCGCGACTTGTCGGCGGTGATCAGGCTGGCGCCGATGTTGCCCACGCCAGTAAAGGTCAGGCCATCGCGGGCGGCATTGAACTGGGCGAACGCGGCGGCGCCGCCACGGCTGCCGATCATGTCGCGGTGCATATCCTCCATCAGCAGCACCGGGCTGGCGAACGGGGTTTTGGCGAACACCCGTTCGCCGGCCTTGGCCGCGCGTTCGGCATCCTCACCGTGGCCGAGGCCGTCGATCACCAGCGCACTGACGTTGGCGCCGTTGTACGCCAGGTGCCAGGTGTCGCCGCACGCCGGGTCGTTGTGCAGCGAGTGCTGGCTGACGCCGTAGCGCAAGTCGGGCTGCCGGTCGCCGCGCGGATACAGACGCGCCAGCAGCACCGCGCCACGGGCGTCGGCGTGCACGTCGAAGACTTCGGTCTGACGCGCCACGGCACCCAGGCCGATACCCTGGGTGCCGCCGGTGGAAAAGCCATCGGTCAGGCAGGCGTCGAGGTCAAAGCCCTGTGCGCGATCGACCGCGAGCATTTCGATGCCGAACCCGCCTGGGCGCGGCAACAACCGCAGATGAAGCTCGCCGCGGCTGGCGTGCTTGAGCACGTTGCTGGCCAGTTCGGTGGCGACCAGCGCTACCCGCCCGGCATCGGTTGCATCAAAACCGTGTTGCTCGGCGAGCCGTTGCGCGGTGCGCCGGGCGTGGCCGATCTGGCTGCTGTCTTCGATCAGCAGCACCTGGGTCAGCGACCCTGCGATATTCATGTCCATCGGGTGATCGTTATTCGCGTGCCCTTGCCCGGCTCAGTGTCCAGTTCGAACTCTTCGACCAGCCGTTTGGCGCCGGTCAGGCCCAGGCCCATGCCGCTGCCGGAGGTCCAGCCGTCGGTCATCGCCAGCTTGATATCGGCAATACCGGGGCCTTCGTCGCGGAACGTCAAGCGCAGACCGACCTTGTGATCTTCATCGAGAATTTGCCAGTCCATGTCGCCGCCGCCACCGTACACCATGGTGTTGCGGGCCAGTTCGCTGACCGCCGTGACCATTTTGGTCAGGTCGATAAGGCGCATCCCGCATTCGGTGGCCAGCTTACGGGCGGTCTGGCGTGCGAGTACGACATCCTGCTCGATATGGATGGGTTGAGTACCGCTGCTGCGTACGGTCATTGCCGGTCTACTCGTTCCTGCAGCAGTTTCATCCCGCGCTCGACGTTGAGTGCGGTGCTGACGCCGGGCAGGGTCAGGCCGAGTTCGACCAGGGTGATCGCCACGGCCGGCTGCATGCCGACCAGCATGGTTTCGGCGTCCATGATTTTCGACAGCCCGGAGATGGTGCTGATCATCCGGCCAATGAACGAGTCGACCATGTCCAGCGCCGAGATGTCGATCAGCACACCGCGAGCCGAAGTGTTGCTGATGCGCTCGGACAAGTCGTCCTGCAACGTGAGGGCGAGTTGGTCATGCATGTCGACCTGAATGGTGACCAGCAGAAACTTGCCCATTTGGAGAATCGGGATACGTTCCATCGGCTCAGACCGCTTTGCCGAGGCTGATGCCCAGGCGGGTGAGGGCAAGCTTCAGCGCGTCGGCCAGATTGGCCTTGGTCACCACGCCCTGCAGGTCGAGGCCCAGGTGGACGATGGTCTGAGCGATTTGCGGACGCACGCCGCTGATGATGCAGTCGGCGCCCATCAGGCGAATCGCGGTCACGGTTTTCAGCAGATGCTGGGCGACCAGGGTGTCGACGGTTGGTACGCCGGTGATGTCGATGATGGCGATTTCCGAACCGGTGTCGACGATGCGTTGCAGCAAGGACTCCATCACCACCTGAGTACGTTGCGAGTCGAGGGTGCCGATCATCGGCAGCGCCAGGACGCCATCCCACAGCTTGACCACCGGCGTGGAGAGCTCCAGCAGTTCTTCCTGTTGGCGTTTGATCACCGCTTCACGGGACTTCTGGAAGGTGCGGATGGTGTGCATGCCGAAGGCGTCGAACAGTTCGGAAATTTCCCAGAGTTGTTCGGCGAGCAGCGCTGGCTGTTCTTTGTAGTGCGCTTGCAGCAGGGCAAACAGCGGGCCCTTCAGGGCGAAGATGAAACTGGCGGTCTGTTGTGAGTCCTGACCGAGCTGGGCGCGGCTGTGGGAGAGCTTTTCGAGGAACTGGCGGGTGGCTTCCCAACCTGGCGCATTGATGTTGGTGCCGTTGTCATCCTGCAGGCCATTGATCACCAGTTGCAGGAATTCGCTGGTCTGTTGTTGCAGGTCATGGTCTTTGAGATTGCGGGTGGCGCCGCTGGCTTCCAGGCCATTGATCCATTCGCTCAGCAGTTGGGGTTGTTTGTTTTTCATCGCATCGAATGTGCTGTTCTGCAGTGCTGCCATGTGCCTGTTGCTCCGTAGCGTATTGGGGCCGGTTCTGTAAAAAGTGACCGGTGCGAAGTCAGTGACCTTTGCCGTTCAAAATAGTTGTTCGGTTGCTCAGGGATATTTTTGATCCGGCGCAATGAATGCCCCGGTAACTCTAGTCGGCGCCCCTGAAACCAGCGATGTTTTGAACGTTGGCACTGTAGTGGCTTCGAATATACAAGGCCGGCGGGTTTGAGTCGCGCCAGTATTGAAAAACGAGGTGGCTATGAACGAGCAATCGCAACAACAGCAGAAACCGGACGCCGAACCGATCAATCGCAACGACCCGGCGATCGATCCGCAAGTGCCGGGGCAGAGCCCGCCAATCCCGCCGAAGGGCGAGAGCGAACAGGTCCAGAGCGCTGACCCTGCGGTGGACCAGAAGAACAAACACACCGACAACGACAACGAGTTCAGCCCCGGTTTCGAACCTGAGCCTGATCGCCCGAAGCCCGGTGAAGAAACCGATGCCGACATCGATACTGACGGCGGTTGATCGCGCTGAAACGACAAAAGGCCGCATTAATCAATGCGGCCTTTTGCTGTACAGCGCCCGGGTTACTTGCTCGGGTGTTTGGCTTGCAGCTCTTTGGCCGCGGTCAGGTGTTTTTCCAGCGCCGGCAGCATTTTCTGCGCAAAGGCTTTCAGCTCGGTAGCGCCTTTGGTCTTGTCGTCGGTGACGGTGTTGGCTTCTTTCTTGAACAGTTCGATGGTTTCTTCGTGGGCCTTGACCTGGTTGTTGGCGTAGGCCGCGTCGAAGGATTCATCGCGCATGTCGAGGATCTTTTCCTTGGCCTGTTTGACCAGGGTGGTGGTGTCAGGCACTTCGATGTCATTGGCCTTGGCAATGCTGGCCAGCTCATCGTTGGCCTTGCTGTGGTCGGTGATCATCATGTTGGCGAACGCCTTGATGTCGGCCGACTGACTTTTTTCCAGGGCGAGGCGGCTGGTCTCGATCTCGGCGATGCCACCGGCAGCGGCGTTGTCGACGAAGTCGTTCGAAGTGGCGGCGAAGGCACTGCCCATGCCGCTGCTCAGAGCGACAGCCAGAACGAGATGACGCAGGTTGAATCCGTCCATTGATGTATCTCCACACAGGTTTTTGTTGACGTTATGCAATGGAGGGATCGGAGAGGGAAAAGGTTTGATCGTGTTTCCGAAAGGGCGACGAACGGCCACCGCTGGTCTGACAGGTGGTCGACAGAACCCCTCAACCAAGGCCATTCTGATACGGGCTAACGCATCGGTCGCGTCGGCTGCCGATCAACTGACGGAGGTGTTCCATGCCGGTTCCCCATGACCTGTTTCAGGACTTGAGCTGCACGAAGGAAGAGATCCAGCAAAAACGCACCCAGGATCCACGACTGGATTCACTGATCAACAAGTATTCCCAGGCTGACGCCGACGTGGTCAAGGCCGAAACGGCCACCTCGGACGCCCCCAGCGACGACGCACTGAAAAAACTCAAAGAGAAGCGTCTGAAGGTCAAGGACGAAATAGTCAGCCATTTGCAGGCGCCGTCCTGATCCCCGGATGATCCGCCGACCCACGGTTGCGGATTGATTGGAACGACAACCACCCTCGGCACCTCGAAAGTTCAGAGTCTTCATTCAGCGACTCTCTGCGAGGTGCCACATGAACACACCCAGATTCCCCAGTGAAGAGCAGGGCGGTTTCGACCCGGTTCCCACGCACCCTGAGCCCAACAGCCCGGCACACACCACCACTTTTCCTGAAGAGCCGGACGAAGATCTTCCTGAAGACGAAGATCCGGACAAGTTCGATCGATCCGGTAACTGACAGACCGCTATCGCGAGCAGGCTCACTCCTACAGTTGGAATGCGGTCAACTGTAGGAGTGAGCCTGCTCGCGATGACGTCAGTTGATCTAACACAAAACCAGCAGGCTCACTTCAACGCATCCGCCAACGGCAACCGCGCCATGTGCGTAGCCTTCAGCGACCCCAGATACAACCAGTCCCCATACTCCCGCGCCGTGGTGATGGGTGAGTAATTGCCGCTGCTGGCGTCCTGCAAATTTGCGATCACCTTGCCCTCAAGGTCCAGCCCCAGGACAAATCCGCGTTTCTCCACCGGTTTCGGCAGCACCATCAGCGCGCGCACGATCATCTTGCGCAGCAGCGGATGCCCGGCGGTGCCGTCGAGCAAGGCACTGCGCGGCGCGTAGAGCGCGACCCAGAAGCGATTGCTGCCGTTGAACGCGAGGTTGTCCGGCAGGCCGGGCAGGTTTTCGATGAACAGATCATGGGTGCCGGCCTTGGGCCCCGTCAGCCAGTAACGGCTGATGCGATAGGCGCCGGTTTCATTGACCAGCACATAGGCGTCATCCGGGCCGAGGGTCACGCCGTTGGCAAACTGCAGTTTGTCCAGCAGCACGCTGGTCTTGCCGGTCTGGAAGTCATAACGCAACAGACGCCCGTCGCCAGCGTGCTCGATGATCGCCTCACCGTCATGCCCGTAACCCCAGCGGCTGCTGGCATCGCTGAAATAGGCGTAGTGCCCGGACTTGTCGATCGCCACATCATCAGTGAAACCGAAGGGCAGGCCATTGGCCTCGGTGGTCAGCGGAATCAACTGACCCTGGGCATCGAGCGAGAGCAAACCCTTGACCCCGTCGGCAATCACCAGCAAACCGTTGGGATGCCGTGCCAGGCCCAGCGGCCGGCCGCCAGTGTCACTCAGCACTTTGCGCGTTTTGCCATCGAGGCTGGTGCGGATCAGGCGCCCGTCATGCAGACCAGTGATCAGGTAATCGCCCTCCAGCAGCAGTGCTTCGGGGCCGTCGATGTCGCTCGGGCCAACCTGTTCGACGCCCTTGAGCCGCTGGTTTTCTGCGTAAACCCCTTCGTTCAGTGACGGAGCCGCTGGCGGTTTCCACGCCACCGGCTGCACCTTGGTCGGCATCAGCAGCACAAACGCGATGACGAGGATCACCAGCAATAACAGCAGGCGCTTCATGAAAGGTGCCCCGTCAGCGTAAGGTGCCTGAGCGCCATGTCGCGCAGGGTCTGCATCGAGGTTGCCGATTCACGTTCGATGCGGCGCTTGAGCAGCAGCAGATTGGCCAGGCGCATGCCCAGCCCCTCGAACCGGTAATCCAGAGTGCGCACGAACCGCGTGCCGTCACCTTGCGCCGCGCACTCGTAGGTCAGCAGCAGCGACAGGCCATGATCGCCCCGCGCCCGGGCGCACCAGCGGCGACCGGGCAGATACTCGGTGACCTCCCAGCGCAAATGGCCGGCGCGCCCGCCGGCATGAATGTCTTCTTCGAAACGCGCGCCGGCATGCAGCGGGCCTTGCGGGCCGTCGATTTTCAGCGACGACGGGTGCCACTCGGGCCAGTGGTTGACGCTGGCGGCGTAGCGGAGCACGGCGATCGGTTCGCCGGCGATATCGATCTGGTGCTGCATGCGGGTCATGGGCGATCTCGAATAGCGCAACGGGGCGGGTTGCGGCTCCCAGTACAGGGTGCCGAACAGGTAATCCATCAGCGGGAAAACGATATTGAAATTACGCTCCTGCATGCACTCGCGGCGGTGATGCAGTTCGTGCAGATGACGCATCTGGCGGATCCACGGCAGGCGGGTCAGCAGGTTGTGCGGTGGCAAATGCTCGCAGGCGTGAAACACCTCGTAGGCCAGATAACCCAAGACCATGCAGCCGCCGAACAGCCCGGCGACATTGGTGTTGAACTGCGCGAGCAGCCACCACAGCGGCAGGGTGAAAACCAGCGTATGCACGACAATCAGCCAAGCCGGAAACAGAATCACCCGCCAGTCGCGGGCGCCGTCGTAAGTCATGTGGCCGGGGGTGAAAAAGCTGTGATGGTCACCGGCATGTCGGGCATAGAACAGCTTGGCGAACGTCTGTTTGTGGTGACCGAGATGGCGATGAACCATGTACACGCCAAAGTTGAACAGCAGCAGGGTCAGCGGCACGCTCAGCCATTCCAGCGGCTGCACCTGATGCGCGCTGCTCCAGAAGGCGCCGATTGCCAGCACGCCGAACAGCAGCACGAAGGCGCCGTGCAGCCACGGGTTGTACAACGGATGAATCGCCGCGCGGTAGCGGCTGCGAAATGCCTCGGTGGTCTGCCTCACTGCGTTCACCTGTGGGTATTGTTGTTATACCCGGCAGATTAGCCGATCCGGCCGTTTGTGCAGGCCGCACCTTGAGGTCAGTTGCGCCATGCTCCGGTGTAAAGCGGCCGACTCAGCTCAACGGGTTCCAGCGCTGCGACCAGTCGTCATCGGTGGCGATGACCTGGCGCAGCAGATCGAACGCCTGTTGCAGCGTCGCCGAGTCGCGCTCGCGGGCATACACCAGATAGGTTGGATAGCCGAATTCCGGGGCCTTGGTCACTGCTTCCAGGGCGCCGGTTTCCAGATAGCTGCGCACCACGCGGGTACGGAAGTAGCCGCTGCCACCATGTTCGAGGATGTATTGCAGGGCCAACGGGCCGAGGTTGAAACTCAGCGCAGCTTTGGCCTTTTCCGGCAGGGCAGCGTCGTGCTGGCGACGGAAATCCGGCCCCCAGTCGATGTAGACGTAGGGATCCGGGCGGTTCGGCGCGCGCACCAGAATCAGTTTTTCTTCCAGCACCTGCTCGACCTGCAGGCCCGGCCAGTATTCCGGCTGATAGACCAGCGCGGCATCGAGCACGCCGAGTTCGAGTTGGCGCAGCAGGTTTTCGCCGTCGCGGATTTCCATGCGCAGGGCGTGGCCGGGAATTTTCTCGCGCAGTTCGGCGGCCCAGCTGAGCATCAACGGGTTGCACAGGCTGACTTCGCCGCCGATGTGCAGCACGTTGTGATAGCCGTCCAGCAGCGGCAGGTCGCGGCGCGCGGCTTCCCATGTCTGCACCAGTTGATTGGCGTAGACCACGAAAGCCTCACCATTGGCGGTCAGTTTCGCCCCGGCGCGGTTGCGCACGAACAGGGTACTGCCCAGCTGACTTTCGAGTTTCTGCACCCGGGCGGTGATCGCCGTTTGCGTGACGAACAGCTTCTGCGCCGCCGCAGCGAGGCTGCCGTGGCGAACGATTTCCAGAAAGGTGCGGGCGAGGTCGATGTCCATGGGCGGGCCGGTGTCTGAGGTGCGGGCATTGTAAGTGCCGGCTCGCCACCGCGTCATCGTTCATCGCGAGCAGGCTCACTCCTACAAGGTTCTGCGGTGGCCATGGATTTTGTGAACGACACAGAACCCTGTGGGAGCGGGCTTGCTCGCGAAGAGGTCCGCCGATCACCACAAAATCACCCCGCCAACTCAACCTTGCGCACCCGCGCCCATTCCTCGACCAATCGCGCCGGCGTGCCGCAGGCCTTGCGTTTGTAGACGAAGTGGCTGCACTTCTCGGCAAACTGGTTGCGGTTGTAGAGCATGTCCTCCTGCATTTCCTGCAGTTCGTTTTCCCGGCATTGCTCGATCAGCACCTGATCCACGCGCAACTTGCGCTCGCGCACGGCGGCGTAGGTCGGGTCGCTCAGTGCCGCATTGGCTCGTTGCAGCAACCACAGCGAAAACTCATCCGGGCAGCGCGGGCCGATTTCCTGGATCATGCTCAGTTGCAGCGCTTGCGTCGCGCTGACCGGCAGACAGGCCTGGGTCAGTTGCTCGGCCATCGCCGGGCCGACGGCGCGCGGCAGGCTGTAGGTCCAGTATTCCGAGCCATACAGGCCCATGCTCTTGTAGTGCGGATTGAGCACGATGTCGGCGCGGGCAAACACGATGTCGGCGGCCAGCGCCAGCATCACGCCGCCGGCCCCGGCATTGCCGGTCACGCCGCTGACCACCAGTTGCCGCGCGCTGAGCAGTTCGGCGCAGACATCGTCGATCGCCTGAATATTTGCCCAGGCTTCAGCGCCCGGATCCGACGCGGCCTGGATCACGTTCAGGTGCACGCCGTTGGAAAAGCTGCCGCGCCCGCCCTTGATCAACAGCACCCGAGTGTCCCGAGACTTGGCCCAGCGCAGCGCTTCGACCATGCGCTGACACTGTTCGGTGCTCATCGCACCGTTGTAGAACTCGAACGTCAGCTCCCCGACATGCCCGGATTCACGGTAGCGGATCGGCTGATACGCCTCGTCGTTGAACGGCTCGCTGGCGATCGACCAGTCGAGGATCGGCACGCCTGCCAGTTGCCCGGCCAGCACATGCCGCGCCGGTTGCTTGAAGGTCTCTTCGCCGGGCAGTGGTTTGCGTCGCAACGAGCCGATCCACAGGCTGTGATCGCCAGTGGCGACCAGCACCGCGTCGTCATGCACCGCGAGGATTTTGCCGGGAATGCCGGTGCGCTGATCAAGGTGCGCGTCGTACACGTAATACTGCCCGCCGGCCAGACTCGCCAAGACCCCGGGCTGGCCGTCCGCGGCGTCGATGCAGCGTTTGATGAAGCGCGAGCAGTCGTGCCAGCTGAAGGTGCGGTCGTCCTGCTTCATGTTTGGCTGCAAGCGACCCCGGACTTTTGGGTCGGTGTAATCCAGTGGCACCGGTTGCACGCCGTCGATGAATTTCTCGACCACTTCGCGAATGCAGCGAATCGCCGCATCGCTGACCCGACCGTTGTACAGCTCGGACTTGCGCAAGCCCGACGGCAGATTGAATTCGCAGGTGGCCCAGACCGGGCCGGCGTCCATTTCTTCCACCGCTTGCAGCGCGGTCACGCCCCAGCGTGTGAGTTCGTTGGTGATCGCCCAGTCCAGCGCGCTGGCGCCACGATCGCCGACGATGCCCGGGTGGATGATCACCACCGGGCGCCGCACATTGCTCCACAGCGCCTGCGGCACGCGGTCTTTGAGGAACGGGCAGATCACCAGATCGGCGCCGCTGTGTTCGATCTGTTCGCACACCGACGCTTCGTCGGTGAACACCACGACGCTGGGCGAGTGCCCGGCCTGACGCAGTTCGAGCCAGGCACGTTGAGTCAGGCCATTGAAGGCCGAGGACAGCAGAATAATCTTCAGTGATCGCATGGTTTTCTTCCTTGAAGGGATAGCCGCGGGCTCCGGTGAGCCGTCCTTGGCTTTCGATGAAGCGCGCAGATTAGAGAGTGGTTGCGCGCTGGCAACTGATCCGGGTCAACGTTGTGTCAGTCAATATTTCTGCGGCGACGGAACGTCTTATTCTCAAAGGTTTGCTTATCCTGATTTTTTATTACTTCAAATGTCCGCAGCGCTATTGCACAGTCGCGCCTGATCAAGAGCCGGACGATCCCGGCAGAACGATGGTTTTTCGCAGCGGGTGGGACCCGTTTCAGGGAGCAAGGCATGGGTGATGTTCAGAACCCGCATTACCGGATGATTGGGCACATGTTCCAAAAGGACTATCGCTGGCTGTGCGCTGCCGTTGGCCGCACGCTGGGTTGCCCGCACAGCGCACAGGACATCGCCTCGGAAACCTTTTTACGGGTGCTGGCCCTGCCGGACCCGAGCGCCATTCGCGAGCCGCGGGCGCTGCTGACCACTATCGCCCGGCGGCTGGTCTATGAAGGCTGGCGCCGCCAGGATCTGGAGCGCGCTTATCTGGAGAGCCTGGCGCTGGCGCCGGAACCGGTGCATCCATCGCCGGAAGAACGCGCGCTGGTGATCGAGGCGTTACTGGCGGTCGATCGCTTGCTCAATGGCTTGTCGGCCAAGGCCAAAGCCGCGTTTCTCTACCATCAGCTCGACGGTTTGACCTACAGCGAAATCGGCAAACGGCTCGGGGTTTCCACCAGCCGTGTGCAGCAGTACATGGTCTTAGCCTTCAAACGTTGCTATCAGGCGATGCAGGCATGAGGCCGGACGAGGCGGTGATCGATGAGGCGGCGCAGTGGATGGCGCTGTTGCAGTCCGGGGAAGCCAGCGCCGGCGAGCGCGCCGCGTTCGAAGCGTGGCGCGCGGCTGACCCGCGCCATCAGCGGATCATCGAACAAATGGGCGGCGGCCTGAACCTGCTGCGCAACCCGACCTTGCGCGAGCTGCCGCGCAACAGTCTGCTGCATAGCCTGAATGCGCCGTCGAGCCGGCGGCGCTTTGTCAGTGGCAGCTTGAGCGTGCTCGGTGTCGCGGTGCTGGCCGCGTTGCTCGGGCGCCGCTATGGCTGGCTACCGGAAGCGGGGGAGTTGGCGACCGGCACCGGCGAGCGACGCGATTTCACCCTGGAGGATGGCACTGCGCTGAGCCTGAATGCACGTACGCGGGTGGTGACGCAATTCGATGCGACTCAACGCTTGCTGGCGTTGCGCTCGGGTGAGTTGCTGGTGGATGTGGCCAAGGATCCCGCGCGGCCGTTCGTGGTCGCGACCGAACACGGACGGATGCGGGCGCTGGGCACCAAATTCCTCGTGCAACAGGGCGACGATGCTACCCGGCTGGTGATGCTGCACTCGCAGGTCGAAGTGCTCACCGCCGGCGGTGCGCGGCAAGTGGTGGAGGCGGGGGAAAGTCTGCTGTTCAACGCTCAGGACATTCTGGCTCTGGAGCGCAGCACCGGTCAGGAAAGTGCCTGGGTGCAAGGTCGACTGGAAGTACGCGACCGGCCGCTGAGCGAGGTGATCGACAGCCTGCGCCGCTATCGCCGGGGCATTCTGCACCTGAGTCCCGAAGTGGCCGATCTGCGCCTGAGCGGCCTCTATCCGCTGGACGACAGTGACCGCACCCTGCAATTGCTGGAGCGTTCGCTGCCGATCCGCGTCACCTGGCACAACCCCTATTGGGTCAGCATCGGCGCGCGGTTATAGCGTCATAACTTCTTGGCCTAATCGCCGCCCTATAAAAAGCGCCGGCCCGCTGCTCATTCCCTGCAGACGCCTTCAACAGGGAAGCCCTTGATGATTTCATTCAAACAACAATTACCGCACCTGACCCTCGCCGCCGCACTGGCGATGGGGCTAGGGCCGATCGCGGTGTATGCGCAGGATTCTGCGGCCCAGGTCTACACCTTCGACATCGCCAGCGGCCCGCTCGACGAGGTCTTGCTGGATATCTCGCGCCAGACCGGCGTACCAATTTCCTTCAGCCAGAATCTGGTGCAGGGCAAGCGCAGCAGTGCGGTGCGCGGCGCGCTGGACGGGCGTCAGGCTGTCGAGAAGGCATTGCGCGGCAGCGGCTTGCAAGTCGAGCAAAGTGCCCAGGGCCTGAGCGTGCGCGAAGGCGCGGCGAGTACGCCGGTGGCGGCCAAAGTCACCGCTGTGGCCCCAGCCACCAGCGCCGATTACCGCATGGAAAAGGTCACCGTCACCGGCTCGCGAATCGCCCGCGCGCAGAGCGATGGCGCGACCCCGGTCAACGTCATCACCCACGAAGAGATGGAAGCGCGCGGCTACAAGAACGTCTATGACGCGCTGGCGACGCAGACGCAAAACACCGGCATGACCCAAGGCGAGGACTACGGCAACACCTGGCAGCCGGCGGCCAGCGCGATCAACCTGCGTGGCCTCGGCCCCAACCACACGCTGGTGCTGATCAACGGCCGGCGCGTCGCCGATTATCCGACGCCATACGATGGCAAGGTCAACTTCACCAACCTGGCGAATATTCCTTCGGCAGTCATCGAGCGTATCGAAATTCTCAGCAGCGGCGCCTCGGCGATCTACGGTTCGGACGCGATTGCCGGGGTGGTCAACATCATCCTCAAGAAACAGATCAATGGCATCGACGTCAATCTCAAGGGCGGCACCAGCGAGCGTGGCGGTGGCGACAATCAGCGCCTGCAAATCAGCGGCGGCGGCAGTTGGGGCGACTTCGACGGCCTGTTCGGCCTGGAGCTGACCAACCGCGATCCGATCTGGGCCGACGATCGCGGCTTCATGCAGAGCGGCCCGCTGGCGGATGTCGGTTACCGTCGCGACCTGAGCAACAATCGCTACCTCGGCCCCGGTTGCGGCGCCTATCAAGGCACTTTCGACAACAAGCTGCTGAACAACGCGGGTCGTTGCCGCACCGATCAGATGTACAACGATTACTGGACGATCCAGACGCAAAAGGAAAACTACGACGGCTACACCCGCGGCACCTGGCACTTCAGCGACAGCGGTCAGGTGTTTGCCGACTTGATGTATGGCCTCGATCACATCCAGAACAACACCCGTGGCCCGACTTTTACTTCGCCGGACTTCATCAACCAGAACAGCGGCAATCTGGAGCGCTGGTATCGCCGTTACGGTGAAGAGGAAATCGGTGGCCGCACCAGCAACAACAGCAAGTGGACCGACACTTCATGGACCGGCACCCTCGGCCTCTCGGACAAGATCGCCGACACTGGCTGGAGTTACGATCTGGCGGCCAACCGTTCGGAATATCGCAGCGTCAGAACCACGCGCTACACGCCTCTGTCATCGATTCAGGATTTCTACCTCGGCCCGCAATTGGGCGTGAGTGGCGGTTATCCGGTGTTCGCCCCGGACGCCTCGCGTCTCGATCGCCCGCTGACGCCACAAGAGTGGGAGCAGTTTCGCAGCAACCTGACCCAGCGCAGCAAGTCGGTTTCCACCAGCTATAACGCCTCGATCAATGGCGACTTGTTTGACCTGCCGGCCGGCCCGGTCGGGTTTGCCGGCGTGCTGGAAGCGGGCAAACAGGAATATCGCGTCGACCCGGACGACGGTCTGAATGACGGCACTTTTTATGGCGTGAGCCCGGCGCAAAGCTCCGGCGGTTCGCGCAAGCGCTACGCGGCGGGCGGCGAGTTCAGCATTCCGGTCACCGACACCGTGTTGGCCACCGCCGCCGGGCGTTGGGACCAGTACAAATTCAGCGGCCGTAGCGAGCAACAGAAAACCTATAACCTCGGCCTCGAATGGCGCCCGATCACCAGCCTGTTGCTGCGCGGCAGTTACGGCACCAGTTTCCGCGCGCCGGATCTGAACTACATCTACCAGTCCGACAGCAACGGTTACTACCCGGCGCAGATCGACTACTACGGTTGCAGCCAGGGCGTGCAGGGCGCGTGTGATCGTGGGCGGGTCGACTACACCCAGAGCGGCACCCCGGATCTTGAGTCCGAACGCGGCAAATCCTGGACCTATGGTTTTGTCTGGTCGCCGTCGCGCAATTTCGATTTCTCCACCGATTTCTGGCGGGTCGAGATCGACGACCTGCTGACCACCGTCGACGAGAACCGCCTGTTGCAGCAAGAGAACGAATGCCGCAACGGCACCCAGGACATCAATTCGGCCAACTGCCAATCGACCCTGGCACGCATCGACCGCAACCCGGGCAATGCGGCGATTGACCCCAACCAGTTGCAACGGGTGCGGGTCAATGCGATCAACGCCGCCAGCGAGCGGGTCAGCGGTCTGGATTTCAAGAGCAACATCCGCTGGGGTGCTGGTGAGTACGGCGCGTTCAGCTCGGCGCTGGGTTATACCTTGGTGCTTTCGCATTTCTACAAGGAGTCGGACGAAGCGCCGACTCAGGACTGGCGCACGTCGCGGACCAATTACGACTGGCGCAGCAAGGTCAACGCCAGTCTGACCTGGGACTACCAGAAGGCCACGGCGACGCTGATGGGCATTCGTTACGGCTCCGTGACAAACGGCGCGGGTGACGGGCGTCTGTCGCCCTGGACGGTGTTCAACGCCAGCGCCCGCTACAAACTCAACGACCGCGCCAGTGTCGGCCTGACCGTGAACAACGTGCTCAACCAGATCAAACACGATGACTCGGCCGGCTGGCCGTATTACCCGACCGGCAACTATGACCCGTACGGGCGGCAGTGGTGGCTGGATGTGAGTTATCACTTCGGCAGTTGAGTGCGCGGAATTTGTGAGTAACGTCCTACGGAAACGGGGGAGTTTTTTGCAGAAACGGGGATATTTCCGACGACATTCTCAGGTTGGTCGTCGGAAGCGCGATCTATAGCATCGGAGCTGACATTGAAGTCGTAAACGGCTTGGACGCTCAGGCCTCTGATAACGGATGGATTATGCGAACTCCCCACCTCGAATACGAAACGCCTGCTTATTCCCATCGCCTTCACTGGCGCACCGATCGTGCCAGATGCCCCATGGAGGAGGTCGCGATGCCCAGCGTCAAGGTGCCCCGGCTGACGGGGGTGAAGAGGGCCGAGGGCAGACCTGTCGATTTGCTCGTGAATGGCCGGAACATAGGTGACGATGCCTTTCTGATCGTCGACCTGACCGACGAAGGTTTTGAGCTGAGCGATGTCGTCAACATGCTTTCAACCTCTGAGCTTTATCTGCAAGGCGACATGGTCAAACGCATCACCGGCAAGTCGGTCAGCACCGTACGGCGATTACTGAAGGAAGGTAAAACGGTACGGCTTGACCCGCAGCAGAGCGTCGTCGCCTACCAATATGCGTTGGTGCTGGAAAAGGCCACTCGCGCCTTCGGACGCCAGTCCCGGGCCGAGGAGTGGCTGCGCAAACCCAGCACCTACCTGAACCGACGCGTACCGGTGGAGTTGATCCGGCATTCACTGGGTTTTCAGATGGTGGAGCAATATCTGGGGCAACTGATATACGGGGTTTACACATGAATCCCTTGCCCTGGGACGAGCACTGGTATGCCTGGCGGCTGGACCCCGAGGTTTATGGCGGGACGTGGGACAGCGGCATGGGTTCGAATCTCAATGGTGGCCGATGGAACATACCCGGGCGGCGAGTCGTTTATGCATCAGTCGATCCGTCTTCGGCCATTCTGGAGGTGGCAGCCAATCACAGCTTTGATGCGCTGGACAGTGAACCTTATGTGCTCACGTGTTTTGAGGTCGTCAGCGAAGCAAAAGTGAAAATCGTCCAGCCGGAGGATGTGCCGAATCCTTATTGGTTGAGCCCCGCCAAGCCTTCTCCCAATCAACAATTGTTCGCCGATGCGTTATTGGCAGAGCATCCGTTTGTACTGATCCCCTCGGCGGCAACCCGGCATTCGTGGAATCTGCTGGTGAGCTGCGAATTGGCGGAGGGGCAGTTCAGGATGGTTTCCCAGGAGCGGTTCGGGCTGGATACACGGTTGCTGAGGGAGATGGAGCTGGCCTGATCCACACGTGCCATTTTTTGCATAACCTCATCACCCAACGGTCTAAATCGGGCTCTATAAAACGCTGCTGTCCATTGCACATCCCTGCATAAACCAAAACGCAGGGATGGCTGTTCATGATCCATTTTTCACCCGTTAGATCCCGTTTGAGCCTGGCCTTGCTGCTGGCGATCAATACCTTGCCGGCAGTCGCTGCCGACGAACCCACGACCCAGTTGCAACGGGTCGAAGTTACCGGCACGGCGATTCGCCGGGTCGATGCGGAAACAGCAGTACCCGTCACCATTCTGCGAGTTGAAGAATTGCGCGAGCAGGGGGTGAGCACCACCGAAGAACTGGTCAGCCGGATTTCCGCCAACCAGTCATCAGTCGGCTCGGGGCGTTCGGTGGGTTCGAGCAGCGGCGGGGCGTCGTATGCCGATTTGCGCGGAATCGGCCCGAACAAGACGCTGGTGCTGCTCAATGGTCGGCGGCTGAGCAACAACGCGACCAATGCGATCAATGGCTCCGGGGTTGACCTGAACACCATTCCGTTCGCCGCCATCGACCGTGTCGAAGTGCTGCGTGATGGCGCCTCGGCGCTGTACGGCACCGATGCGATCGGCGGGGTGATCAACTTCATCACCAAGGCCAGCCTCACCGAAGGCCAGCTCAGCACCCACTACGACACGCCGACCCATGCCGGCGGTGGTGAAAGTCGTAACTTCAGCGGCAGTTGGGGCTTCGGCGATTTGCAGGATGATCGTTTCAACGTGTTCGGCGTAGTCAGTCATGACAAGCAGCAACGCCTGGCTGCCGAAGACCGTGGTTACACCTACAACTATCAGCCCGGACGTGGTCTCGATTACACCTCCGGCACCGCATCGCCGGCCAACTGGAGTCAGGGCAGCAACGCCACCAACCCGTTGGCCGGTTCCGGCTGCAACGCCCCGGGCCTGCTGGCGCGCAATGGCATCTGCCGCCAGAGCCTGTGGAACTATCTCGATCTGGTGCCGGAAACCGAGAAGACCTCGGCTTTCGCCAAAGCCACCGGCAAGCTTGCGGATGATCACAACGTCAGCCTCGAATACTTCTGGGCGCGCAACGAAAACCGCACGCAGATCGGCCCCGGTACGCTGATGGGTAATCAGGTCAATCCTGGCACGACGTTCTATCCCGGTAACGGCATTACCCCCGGCCCCAACGGTTTCGCCCTCGACCCGACGCAACCGGTGGATGTGAACTGGCGCGAAACCGCCGTCGGCGCGCGCCAGCACGAAGACGACAACACCGGCCAGCGTTTGCTGTTGAGCTTCGATGGCAGCGTGGTTGGGTGGGACTACAACGTCGGCGCTTCGTACAACCAGAACAAAGTGGTCAATGCCATCGAGGCCGGCTATGTCAACGACCGCGCCGTCAGCGCCGGTATTGCCAACGGCATCATCAACCCGTTTGGCGCGCAGACCGCCGCTGGGCAGGCGCTGCTGGCAGCCAACGCGGTGGACGGCGATTACTCGACGGCGGTAGGGCGGGTGAAGGCGATTGATGGACGTGTCAGTCGCGAGATCGGTGACTGGTTCGGCGCCGGCCCTTCGGCACTGGCGCTGGGTGGCGAATACCGCAAGGAAGATTTCCATCAGGACTTCGCCCAGTTCGCCGCCGATGTGCAGAGCCTCGGTGTCGACCCGAATGCCAGCGTTGCCGGGGATCGCAGCGTTTCGGCGCAATATGCCGAGGTCAACGTGCCGGTGCTCGACAGCCTGGAATTGTCCGCCGCCGTGCGCCACGACAAGTACAGCGACTTCGGCAGCACCACCAACCCGAAGTACTCGTTCCGCTTCCAGCCGTTCAAGGAACTGGTGGTGCGCGGCGCCTACAGTGAAGGTTTTCGCGCGCCGTCGTTGTATGAGCTGTACAACCCGAACTTCACCACGTTCACCGTCGCCAACTACAACGACCCGCGACTGTGTGCCGGTGGCAACCCGAGCAACGGCGGGATCGCCAACCGCGACTGCGCCCAGCAGTTCTACAGCCGCACCGGCGGCAACACTGACCTCAGTCCGGAAACCGCGCGCAACGTTACCCTCGGTTTCGTCTATCAACCATTCGAGCGCCTGAGCACCGGGCTGGATTTCTGGTGGATCAACATCGCCAACCAGATCGCCGAATTCCCCGAGTCGGCGGTGTTCGAGAACCCGGAGCTGTATCCGGATCGCCTGGTGCGCAAGCCTGATGGCTCGATCGATCACATCGTCACCGGGCTGGCCAACCTCGGCAAGATCAAGACCAGTGGTGTCGATGTCAGCTTTGATTACCGCTTGCCGAGCACCCCGTACGGCAACTTCGGCATCGGCCTGCAAGGCACCTATGTCAGCCGCTACGAGTACCAGCAGCAGCTCAAGGGCGACTACATCGACAAGCTCGGCGATTTCCGTGGCGGCGACTTTTCCTCGGCCGGCGCCGTGGCCCGCTGGCGCCACAGCCTGACCGGCAGCTGGAACTACGGCCCCTACGGTGTGGCACTGACCAACCGCTACACCAGCGGCTACCACGACTCCGACCGTGAGACCCACGATTACGTCGGCTCGTACAACGTCTGGGATCTGGCCGGCACCTACACCTGGCGCAAAACCCTGAGCGTGACCCTCGGCGCGAAGAACCTGTTCGACCGCGAGCCACCTTTCAGCAACCAGACCTACACCTTCCAGAGCGGCTACGACCCGAAATACGGCGACCCGTTCGGGCGGACGTTGTACACGCGGGTCAATTACAAGTTCTGAGATTGCCCAGACGCGGCGGGTTTTAGTCACTTATTGATCTAAGCCTGCCCTATAAAAATCGCCGGCCTGTTGCACATCACAGGTAGGCAGAAGGTTTGGTGACTGTACTGGCCTCTTCGCGAGCAAGCCCTCCCACGGGGAATCTGCGGTGAGCACAACTTCCTTGTGGGAGCGGGCTTGCTCGCGAAGAGGCCAGTCGCAACACCTTGTGAAAGGATCTGCCAATGCTATCCAGGCTCATTCTGTTCAGCGCTTTTGCGCTCTTAAGCCCATTCAGTTGGGCCGCCCCGCAACCCGCGTTGACGGTCTACGGCGAAGCCCCCAAATACGCCCCGGACTTTCAACACCTGGCCTACGCCAATCCAAACGCCCCCAAGGGCGGGACGCTGCGCCGCTCCTCACTGGAAAGCGGCCCGTTCGATCACCTGATTCCGTACACCGACAAAGGCACCGGCGTCGCCGACATCGACGGCTGGCTCTACGCGCCGCTGGCCTATCGCAGCAAGGATGAACCCTATAGCGTCTACGGCCTGGTGGCGCAGCAGATGGAACTGGATGCCGATCGTCGCTGGCTGCGCTTCTACCTCAATCCCAAGGCCCGGTTTGACGACGGCACGCCAATCACTGCCGAAGACGTGCGTTATACCTTCGAACTGTTCACCACGCAGGGCAGCCTCAAATATCGCCAGCAGTTTCGTGACGTCGCCGACGTAGTGGTGGAGTCGCCGACGCAAGTGCGCTTCAACTTCAAGAACAATGACAGCCGCACCCTGCCACTGGATTTGGCAACGCTGCCGGTGTTGCCGGAACACTGGTGGCGCATGCGCAACTTCGCCGAGGGCGCCGGTTTCGAGATCCCGCCGGGCAGCGGCCCGTACCGGATCAGCGCGGTGGATGCCGGGCGCAGCGTGAAATTTCAGCGTGTTGCCGACTGGTGGGCCAATGACCTGCCGATCACTCGCGGGCTCTATAACTTCGATCACTTGAGCGTGGAGTTCTTCGCCGACACCGATGTTTCCCGGCAAGTGCTCAAGGCCGGTGGCTTCGATTACAACCGCGAGTTTTCCGCGACCAGTTACACCATCGGCTATGCCGGGGCGGCGCTGGAGCAGGGCAAATTGCTTCGCGAACATCTGGCGCCGGGTGCCGCGCAAGGTTCGCAGGGTTTCGTGTTCAACCTGCAAAAACCGATGTTTCTGGATCGCCGGGTGCGGCAGGCGATCGCCATGCTCTGGGATTTCGAATGGAGCAATCGGCAGATGATGCGCAGCATGTACCTGCGCCAGCGCAGTTACTTCTCGCACAGCGCATTGGCCGCCACCGAGTTGCCGGATGCCGAGGAACTGAAAATCCTCGAACCGTGGCGCGGCAAGATCCCCGACGAGGTGTTCACCCAAGTCTTCGAAGCGCCGAAAACCGACGGCAGCGGCAACATCCGCGCCGAGCAGTTGCAAGCCCTGAAACTGCTGGAAGCCGCCGGCTGGAAACCCCGTGGCCATCAATTGGTAAATGCCAATGGCGAGCCGCTGCAGTTCACTTTTCTCAACGGTCAGAAGGGCTTTGAACGGCTGCTGCTGCCGTTCAAACGCAACCTGGCGCAGATCGGCATCGGCTTCGATATTCGTCAGGTCGACACCGCGCAGTACACCAACCGCGTGCGCAACCGCGACTACGACATGATCGTCGTCGGTTACCCGGTGAGTCAGGCACCGGGGCGCGAGATGTTCAATTACTTCGGCTCCGACGGTGCCGACGATCCTGGCTCGAACAACTACATGGTGTTGCGCGATCCTGCGGTCGATGACTTGCTCGAAGGGCTGGTACAGGCCGACAACCGCGAAAGTCTGCTGCGCCATGCTCACGCCCTGGATCGGGTGTTGCAGTGGGGCTATTACTGGATTCCCAACTATTACCCGCCGGGGATTTCCACGGTGTGGTGGAACCGTTTTGGTCGCCCGGCGACGGCGCCGCTGTATGACGCCGGGCTCGATACCTGGTGGGAAATCAGCCCGACTGCGTTGACCGCCACACAGATGCAGCAACAGCAAAAGGAGTATGCGCATGTGGGGTTATAGCCTGCGGCGTCTGCTGCTGATCGTGCCGACTTTGCTCGCTATTCTGCTGGTCAATTTCGTCATCGTGCAGGCTGCGCCGGGTGGCCCGGTCGAGCAGGCGATTGCGCGCTTGCAGGGCATCGGTGTCGGTGCTGCGGTGGGCGGCGGTCATGTCGAAACCATCGGCGGCGAATCCCGCGCCACCCGAGGCCTCGATCCAAAACTGGTGGCCGATATCGAGCGTCAGTACGGCTTCGACAAACCCGCCGGCGAGCGCCTGTGGCTGATGCTCAAAAGCTACGCGCAACTGGATTTCGGCCAGAGCTTTTTCCGCGGTGCCAGCGTCACCGAGCTGATCTGGCAGAAGCTGCCGGTGACCTTGTCGCTGGGCTTGTGGGCCACGTTGATCACCTATCTGGTGTCGATTCCGCTGGGCATCCGCAAGGCCGTGCACAACGGTTCGGCGTTCGATGTCTGGAGCAGCGTGGCGATCATCATTGGCTACGCGATGCCGGGATTCCTGTTTGCGTTACTGCTGATCATCGTGTTTGCCGGCGGCTCCGCGCTGGACTGGTTTCCGGTGCGCGGGCTGGTCTCTGACAACTTCGCCGAGTTGTCACCGTGGGGCAAAGTGGCCGATTACTTCTGGCATCTGGTGCTGCCGGTCACCGCGCTGGTGATTGGCGGATTCGCCACGCTGACGATTCTCACCAAAAACAGCTTTCTCAACGAAATCTCGCGGCTGTACGTGGTGACGGCCCGGGCCAAGGGCCTCAGCCAGCGCCAGGTGTTATACGGCCACGTGTTTCGCAACGCGATGTTGCTGGTGGTCGCCGGATTACCGCAGGCGCTGGTGACGGTATTTTTCGGCGGCTCGTTGCTGATCGAAGTGATCTTTTCCCTCGATGGCCTTGGCCGTCTCAGTTACGAGGCGGCGGTGTCGCGCGACTATCCGGTGGTGTTCGGTTCGCTATTCATCTTCACCCTGTTCGGCCTGCTGATAAAACTGCTCGGCGACCTGTGCTACACGCTGGTCGACCCGCGCATCGACTTTACCGCGAGGACTGCCTGATGCTGACTCTATCTCCCATCGGACAGCGGCGCTGGGCGCGGTTCAAGGCGCATCGGCGTGGCTGGTGGTCGCTGTGGCTGTTCTTGCTGTTGTTCGGCCTGAGCCTGGGCGGCGAGCTGATCGCCAATGACAAACCGCTAATGGTCGAGTATCAGGGGCAGTGGTATTTCCCGGCGTTCAAGCGCTACACCGAGCAGGATTTCGGCGGTGAGCTGCCGTTCCAGCCGGACTATCGCAGCGCGCAGGTGCGGCAGTTGATTGAGGGGCAGGGCGGGCGGATGTGGTTTGCGCCGATCCCGTTCGGTTTCGATACGGTCAACTATGACCTGACTGAACCGGCGCCGAGTGCGCCGAGCGGCGAGAACTGGCTGGGCACCGACGATCAGGCACGGGATGTGCTGGCGCGGGTGATCTTCGGTACGCGGGTGTCGCTGCTGTTTGCCTTGGCACTGACGGCTGCCAGTGCGCTGATCGGCATTGCGGCCGGTGCCTTGCAAGGCTATTACGGTGGCTGGGTCGATCTGCTCGGGCAGCGGTTGCTGGAAGTGTGGTCGGGGCTGCCAGTGTTGTATCTGCTGATCATTCTGTCCGGGTTCGTCGAGCCGAATTTCTGGTGGTTGCTGGGGATCATGGCGCTGTTTTCCTGGCTGAGTCTGGTCGATGTGGTGCGCGCCGAGTTTCTGCGCAGCCGCGGCCTGGAATACGTGAAAGCCGCGCGGGCGCTGGGGGTTGGCGATGTGCAGGTGATCAGTCGGCACATCCTGCCCAACGCCATGAGCGCGACCCTGACCTATCTGCCGTTCATCCTCACCGGGGCGATCGCGACCTTGTCGGCGCTGGATTTTCTCGGTTTCGGCATGCCCGCCGGCAGCGCTTCGCTGGGCGAACTGATCGGCCAGGGCAAGAGCAATCTGCAAGCGCCGTGGTTGGGGCTGACGGCTTTTTTTGCCTTGGCGCTGATTCTTTCTCTATTGGTGTTCATCGGTGAGGCCTGCCGAGATGCTTATGATCCGAGGGCTTGAGATGAGCGATAACCTGATCGAAATACGCGACCTGCGTGTGGCATTCAACGGCCAGCCTGTGGTGCATGGCATCGACCTCGATATTCGTCCCGGCGAATGCCTGGCGCTGGTCGGCGAGTCCGGCTCGGGCAAATCGGTGACCGCCCACAGCATCCTGCAATTGCTCGACCCGAACATCACGCGGATCGACGGCAGCATTCGTTATGCCGGCGAAGAGCTGCTCGGCGTGCATGAGCGCTATCTGCGCCAGTTACGGGGCAACCGTATTGCGATGATTTTTCAGGAGCCGATGAGCTCGCTGAATCCGCTGCACACCATCGAACGGCAACTCGGTGAGAGCCTGGCGCTGCACAAAGGCCTGGCCGGCGCGCAGGCCCGTGAAAGGATTCTTGAACTGCTCGAACTGGTCGGCATTCAGAAACCGCGCGAACGGCTCAAGGCCTATCCGCATCAGCTCTCCGGCGGCCAGCGCCAGCGGGTGATGATCGCCATGGCGCTGGCCTGCGAGCCGCAGTTATTGATCGCCGACGAGCCGACCACCGCGCTCGATGTGACGGTGCAGCGCAGGATTCTGTTGCTGCTTAAAGAGCTGCAACAGCGCCTGGGCATGGCGCTGCTGATCATCAGCCATGACCTGAATCTGGTGCGCACCATTGCGCAGCGGGTGGCGGTGATGCGCGGTGGACGGATCGTCGAGCAGGCGTCGTGCGAGCAATTGTTCCGCGCGCCGCAGCATCCCTACAGCATCGAATTGCTCAACGCCGAGCCGGGGGGCGAAGCGCTGTGCCGGGATGTCGCGCAGGACTTGTTGCAGGTGCGCGATCTGCATGTGCGTTTTCGCCTGGGGGGCGGTTGGCTGCGGCCGAAGACTTGGCTGGCGGCGGTCAAGGGCATCGATCTGAATCTGCAGCGCGGCAAAACGCTGGGGATTGTTGGAGAGTCGGGCTCAGGCAAGTCGACCTTGGGTCAGGCGATTTTGCGCCTGATCGACGCCGAGGGCAGCATTCGCTTTGCCGGTGAGGCGTTGGAGCAACTGAGCGGCAAACAACTGCGGCCACTGCGCAAACGCCTGCAGGTGGTGTTTCAGGACCCGTTCGGCAGCCTCAGTCCGCGCCTTTGTGTGGCGCAGATCATTGCCGAGGGCTTGCAGGTACATAGCGACTTGAATGCTGCCCAGCGTGAGCAGGCGGTGATCGATGTGCTGCGCGAAGTCGGTCTCGATCCGGCGACCCGACATCGCTATCCGCACGAGTTTTCCGGTGGTCAGCGCCAACGGATTGCCATCGCTCGGGCGCTGGTGCTCAAGCCGGAGCTGATTCTGCTCGATGAGCCAACTTCTGCGCTGGATCGCACGGTGCAGAAGCAGATCGTTGCTTTATTGCGGCGCCTGCAGGAAGAGCATGGGCTGACTTACCTGTTCATCAGTCATGACTTGGCGGTGGTGCGGGCGTTGGCCCATGACCTGATTGTGATGAAGGATGGCGAAGTACTGGAGCGTGGCGAGACCAGTGCGCTGTTCAGCGATGCGCAGCATCCGTATACGCAGGAGCTGTTGGCGGCATCATTTGCTGGTTGATGACAGCTCCAACGTAGTAGAAGGTACATGCTGCGGTTTATGGTGCGCCACGTGACCAATGTGGGAGGGGGCTTGCTCCCGAAAGCGGTGTGACAGGCGGCAAAACTTGTGGCTGATCCGACGTCTTCGGGAGCAAGCCCCCTCCCACCTATGACCTGTTTATGACGAAACCCGGGAGCCAGACGCAAAAATCCCGCCACAGGGGCGGGATTTTCTTCAAACCGAACGCAAGTCTTACGACGGGAACAGCTCGGACAGTTTCATCGACAGCATCATGTCGCCTTCAACGCGCAGCTTGCCGCCCATGAACGCCTGCATGCCGTCGGTTTCACCGCTGACGATGTCTTTCAGAGTTGCGCTGTCCAGTACCAGGGTGCAGTTGGCGTCCGGGTTTTCACCTTCCTGAATGTCGCAAGTACCGTCTTTGACGATCAGCGCGTACTGCTTGTTTTCGTCAGTGATGTTGAAACCGAAGACCAGGTCCAGACCGGCAGCAGCGGCTGGGTTGAACTTGGCTTGCATCGCTTTTACGGCATCAGCTACGGAGGTCATGGTTCGATCCTTTCTTGGGTAATAGCGCTGGTTGATTACAGCAAGGGTCACAATTATCCGGACTCAGCGGAAAGTGATGAGTTCCGGAGCCTTCAGCAGTTGCAGATGTGCGTGACTGTTGAAGGAGGCCAAAGCCACCTCGCGACCGCGGAACTTCAGCTGGTTGAGCGAGGTGTTGACGATTTGCCAATTCAGTTCAAAGGCCTGCCGGGCAGGCATTTGGGTAATCAGGTGGAGCAGGGCGGCGATGGTGCCGCCGGAGGTGAATACGGCGATTTTCTGGTTGCCGTCGGCCTGTTCGAGGATGCGGTGCAATCCGCCCCGTACTCGCTCGACAAAACCCAGCCAGCTCTCCAGCCCGGGGGTGTCGTAGGTGCCCGCCAGCCAGCGCTCGATCACCAGAGCGAAGATGCGCTGGAACTCGGCGCGGTTCTGCGCTGCGTTGCGCAGAATGTCGATGGCTTCCGGTTCGTCGTCGAGCATGGCCGGAATCAGGGCGCGGATCACGGCGTCGGCATCGAACTCGTTGAACGCCGAATCGGTCTCCAGCGTCGGTACCGCCAGGCCCTTGGCGCTGAATTGCTCCAGCGCACTGGTGGCCGTGTGTTGCTGGCGGCGCAGGTCGCCGGCCAGACAGCGATCGAAACGGATTCCCAGCTCGGCGAGGTGCTGACCGAGGATCTCTGCCTGACGCACGCCGATGGGCGACAGGACGTCATAGTCGTCTGCACCAAAGGAGGCCTGGCCATGTCGAATCAGATAGATGCTGCCCACGTCCGCGTCATCCCGGTACGTTGAAGGTTTGGCGAGGTTATGAGGATGACGGAGTGCTGTCAATGAAAAAACATACGCTTGTTTGAAATGCTTGTTACAGGCCTGTTGCCAGAGGTTTCACGGCTGGCCGACGGGGCGACGCATGGGTATGCTGCAACCATCCCGCGCGTGTTTTGCATCCGCGCATCGTTTTAAGGAGTCTCTGTGGAGTTTTTCACCGAATACGCCAGCTTCCTGGCCAAGACCGTAACGCTGGTGGTCGCCATCCTGGTGGTGCTCGCCAGTTTTGCTGCATTGCGCAGCAAGGGCCGGCGCAAGTCGGCGGGGCAGTTGCAGGTCAGCAAGCTCAACGATTTCTATAAAGGCTTGCGTGAACGTCTGGAGCAGACCCTGCTCGATAAGGATCAGCTCAAGGCCTTGCGCAAGGGCCAGGCCAAATCGGAAAAGACCGAGAAGAAGCAGAAGAACAAACCCGAAAGCAAATCCCGGGTGTTCGTGCTCGATTTCGACGGTGATATCAAGGCCTCGGCTACCGAGAGCCTGCGTCACGAAATCACCGCTCTGCTGACCCTCGCGACGCCAAAGGATGAAGTGGTGCTGCGCCTGGAAAGCGGCGGCGGCATGGTCCACAGCTACGGTCTGGCGTCGTCGCAACTGGCACGTATCCGCGAGGCCGGCGTGCCATTGACGGTGTGCATCGACAAGGTCGCCGCCAGCGGCGGTTACATGATGGCGTGCATTGGCGAGAAGATCATCAGCGCGCCATTCGCGATTCTTGGCTCGATCGGCGTGGTGGCGCAGTTGCCCAACGTCAATCGTCTGCTGAAAAAGCACGACATCGATTTCGAAGTGCTGACCGCCGGTGAGTACAAACGCACCCTGACCGTGTTCGGCGAAAACACCGAAAAGGGCCGGGAGAAGTTCCAGGAAGACCTGGACATCACCCATCAGTTGTTCAAGAACTTCGTTTCCCGTTATCGCCCGCAACTGGCCATCGACGAAGTGGCCACCGGTGAGGTCTGGCTTGGTGTTGCAGCGCTGGACAAGCAACTGGTGGACGAGCTCAAGACCAGCGATGAATACCTGGCAGACCGGGCGAAGAAAGCCGAGGTTTACCACTTGCATTACGCCGAGCGCAAAAGCCTGCAGGAGCGCATCGGCATGGCCGCCAGCGGTTCAGTGGATCGCGTGCTGCTGAGCTGGTGGAGCCGCTTGACCCAGCAACGCTTCTGGTAAGAAAAGGCCAAAGAAAAACCCCTTTTACTGTAACGGTAAAAGGGGTTTTTTTATGGTGGCGGTATATATGTATGGTTTAAGTTTGAATAGTTGATTTGAATTCAAGATTTTTAATCGGTAATTCGCGCTTTTATTAAAAGGCCTGCTCGATAAGCTGTTGCTACTTTCAGCTTTCGAGATGTTCAGTATGTCTTCTTTGTCTGTTCAGGCTGTCACGCCTGTATTAACGCCCGAACAAAAAGGCATGTTCTTTGAGTTGATCAAGAACAATGCTCCCGGCTGGCTGCTGTCAGCATCGGATGAACTGCGTCAAACACTTTATCAAAGCATCATTGCCAGCCACCGCGCCCAGAGTGAAGTGGACCCGTTTCTGAAGAACCTCAAGTCTCCAGAAGAGTTTTGCGCACCGTTACTGGCCAGCGCCATGTCGCAAAAGCTCGGCCACTCGCTGGATATCGGCGGGGTGATTTTTCAGCACGTGCGCTCCACCTCCAGTCTGTTGGGCTTGCGCAGGAAACTGGTGTTGCCAGTTGATCGGGATCTGCTCACGGCCGCCTGCGAAAACTTCGAACTCAGCGAGACTCAGGCCACAAATTATACCGATACCTCCTTGATCTATATTCCTGAAAAAGTAACCGGTCGAGAGGCGAATATATTATCGATCCAGCCCCACGAGTTTGCGCTGTTGTGTCGAACCCTCGACTTGGGCAAGCAATATCAGACTCATCTTCGTGCGGTCTTCAATGTGGAGGCTGAGACCCATCCGTTGCGCGGCAAGTTTACTGCGAACCTGCGGTGTCGGTTCGAAGTGGATCGGCACGTCGCATTGATGAAGAAACATATCAGTGTCGAAGTGCATGAGATGTTGCAGGCAGTCAAGGATAACCAGGACACGATCAAACTGGGCAACAACACCCTGGGTTATCAGGCCTTGCAGATGCTGGGTGTCACACTTAACGGTGTGCTGTTTATCGGCCCGGTGAGTGTGCACGCCGATGACGACTATCGATGCGTTGTTTACCTGCCAGGTGATCCGTTGCACCCGCTCAAGGAGTATTCATCCTTCAGCGATTTCGAGAAACAGTTGAGCCAACGGTTGAAAGGCGCAGCGTTTCGCCAATTCTTCATGCGCTACATCAAGATCAGTGAGCGCGCAGCGTGGGTGACCGAGCTCGATGGGCGTTTGTATGCGCACAGTCATTCAATCCTGCCTCGTGCCGCGTTCTACGTGACGTTGTCCGGCATCGATTTTGCGGGTGACCCGTTCAGCCTGATGTATCGCCAGCACGCCGAACAGACCATGGCCGACGCTCGGCTCGTAGTGGTCCCAACGGACGATGAAGACGAGAAAACCCGGCTGGCCCGACTGGACACCTATAAGGCAATCGGGGTCGACCTGCTGTTGGTCGCTGTATCGTTCATACCCGTAGTAGGAGAGGCTCTGTTGGCGGTGACCGCGGTGCAGTTGCTCTCACAGGTCTATGAAGGGATTGCCAGTTGGTCCAGAGGCGAGCAGGAGCAGGCGACGGATTACTTTTTCGATGTCGTCGAAAACCTGATCCTGATGGCGGCTTTCGCTGCGAGTACCAGGGCGGTGGGCGCAGCGTTCAAAGTCGTCAGGTCATCGGCTTTTATCGAGCGCTTGCGCATGGTCAAAATGGCTTCGGGGCAGTCTCGCCTCTGGAAGCCTGACCTGCACGTGTATCAACAGCGTCGGGCCTTGCCTGCCGGAGTGCGTCGCGATGGTCGCGGCTTGCGTTGGGTCGATGGCCAGGCGTACCTGACGCTCGATGACCTGCACTATGCGGTGCGCCCCGAGCCTCAGGCCGGGCTGTGGGAAGTACAGGCGCCGCCGGAATCGGCGAGCCGCTATTCACCGCTGCTCGAAACCAACGATCGGGGGGCCTGGCGTCATGACAGCGAGCTGGTTCAGGACTGGGATCGATTGAAGCTGTTTCGCCGCTTCGGCCATCCCCGCGAGGAGCTGTCCGATGCCAGAGCGCTGCAGGCTCTGGCTGTCAGCGGTATCGAAGACAGCGTGTTGCGTCAGATCCATGTAGATCGCGGTCATCCGCCGGCCTTGCTGCTCGACACGGTGTGGAGATTTCGCGCCGATGCAGCGGTGACGGAGTTTATCGAGCAACTGCAGATCCCGTTGTCGGCCCCCATGGCGGATGCTGACCTGCAATTGCACCTGCTGACGACATCGGCCAGTTGGCCGGCAGACTGCGCCATCAGCTTCGTCGATGCAGCGGGCACGCCAATCAATCGTTATGGCGCTACCACCGCCACCACGATCCTGAAGATAACCCAGCAGGATGTGCATCGGGGGAAACTGTACTGTTCTCTGCTGGCTGCACTCGGCAGCCAGCGGCGCAAGACCTTGCTCGGCCTGACGAGCCAGGATTCGGCGGTTCAGACGCGCAAGCTGGTGCAAATCGTCGGCGAGCAGGCACAAGGTCGACGGGAGCCGTTGTTCCAGCGAATCTATCGACGCCACGAAGCGCCGAGCAATGGTCGGGTGGCGTTGCTGATGAAGACCTTTGCCGATCTGCCTGCCAGTGTTGCCGAAGAGTTGGCGGGCAGTGCCCTGGATGGCGAAGCGCAGGAGCTGGATGCTGCCCGCGTACCATTGCGGCTGGCGCAGGAGGTGCGCCGCTATCAACAGGCGATTGCTGTGTGTCGAGCCTATGAAGGCCTGTACCTGGAGAGTGGCGGTGGTCACAGTACCAATCGCCTGGTGCTCGATACCCTTGAACATTTGCCGGGCTGGTCAGGGGCTTCAGCGATCGAGATACAGGAGTGGTCGGGCAGTCACGGCAGTGTTGCAACGACGGCGTCAAGCTCATCCAGTGAGCGGGTGATCATCAATGTGTTGGCGGACCGCATCAGCGTTCTGCAGGTTACTGATGCTGCGCTGAAAACATTTTCCGGGCGCACCCGCGAGCATTATTTCCAGGCCCTCTGGCATGGGTTGTCGGCGCAACGCAAGGTCGCGTTGGGCCTGTCGATGGAGGCCGGGGCGAACGGGCTACGGGAGAAAGTCACCGAACTTGCCATGCAACGGCGAACAACGTTTGCGAGGACCATGGGCGAACGTCCCGGCGACTATTCGCCGATGGCCCTGGCTGACCGACCCCCGGCGGGGCCTTGGGCGAACTCAGGTGTGAGCGTTTCAGTGATGGTGCGCCGTATTCAGGAACTCTACCCGGCCCATTCCCCTGCACAGATCCATGCGCTACTCAACGTCTTGGGCCGCAATGAGATCCTGGTGCTGATGAAACTGGAATTGCTGCGCCTGGAGTTTCTCGGTATTCGCGAAGTCCTGAGTCGTTGGGTGACGCGGCAAACGCAGTACAACGGGATCGATGGCGCATTGCTTGATGTTCCACAGTCGGCGAAGGCTCGTGCCATGCGCGCGATCATCCGCTGCTGGCGCAGAGAACCGGGGGCCTCGGGCGACGCGCCACCCGACACCTTGATCTTCGCCCCGGAGCCGTTGGGAGAGTTGCCAGTGCTGGTCGGGGATTTCAGCCACGTCACGCATCTGGTCATGGACGGCACTACGCCGCTGGGGCTGACGGCATTTTTGCGTCATTTCAGAAATTTGCGCAGCCTTTCCCTGAGAGGGAACCAATTGACCCAGTTACCGGTGGCATTGGAACGCATGCCCTGGTTGACGCATCTGGATCTGAGCGAGAACCGTATTCGACTATCTTCTGCATCGGTGCCGTCACTGGCGCAATTGAAAAAGCTGCGGGTGCTGAGCCTGGACTTCAATGTTGATCTTGCGCATGCCCCGGATGTCAGCTCGCTGCCGGATCTGGAAAGACTGCGCCTGCGCGGTTGCGCAATCGATCATTGGCCCGAGGGAATCACCGGTTTGCAACGACCGCAACTGATCGATCTGCGCGATAACCAGATAAGCACGGTGCCGGAGGCGGTACTCAGGGCTCCGTTGGTGGTCACCCGCGCCGTTCGCCTGATGGGTAACCCCTTGTCGCCTGACTCTTTGCGACAGATTGCGACGTATCAGCAGGCGAACAGCGTCAGTTTCGGTGTAATGGCCCGGGTCTATCGACATCAGCCGCTACTCGGCGTGTCGGATGAAGGCCAGAGTGCGCGCTGGCTGACCGGCAGGCCTGCCGTCGAAGCGATACCGCGTAGCGTTACCTGGGAGGCTGTACGGGCAGCGCCCGGCTCGCGGGATTTCTTCAATGTGCTTTCACAGTTGATCCACACGGCCGATTACACCCGGTTGTACCCGTATTTCAGCCAGCGTGTGTGGAATGTGGTCGAGGCGGCCGCTGAAGACACGCGGCTGCGCAGCGAATTGTTCCGCACGGCGCGCGTCGCCACCAGTGTCGATGGCTATTCTGCGGTGTTCAGTGAGATGGAAGTCCAGGTGCTGTGTTATCGAGCCACGGTCGCGGCCGGGATCGATGGCGCGCCGCTGGAGCGGCAACTGACGCATTTGCTCAGAGGCTTGTTTCGCCTGCAAACGCTGGAAGAGCAGACCTTGGCAGAGATCAACACCCGCGCCCAACCGAGTGTCTACGAGCATGCGCTCGAATTCAGTCTGGCCTATCGGGTGGGGCTGGCGGAGCGCCTGAATTTGCCTGGGCAGCCAAGGGCGATGAGCAGCCCGTTGAATGTCGAGGTATCGCAGGTAGAACTGGATCAGGCTTATCAGGCCGTCATGCGTATCGAAGGCTCTTCGGCGTTTCCCGAATGGTGTATCGGCCAGCGATTCTGGGTCGAATTTCTCGAATCGGCGCATCCCGACGCTTTCGCCCTTGTCTATGTTCGGACCTCGCGGGCCTTGGCGCGTCTGGAGGAGCAGGCGGAGTTGGCGCGCGACCAGGCAGCGGTACAGATGAATGCGATTCACGACAATTTCAGAAATGAACGTCAGGTGCTGATTCGCCAGCTCACCGATCAGGCACTGGTGCGCCATCCGGCCAATGAGCTGGCCAGTTCGGATACAGAAGAGGAGGGGAGTACGCCTTGAGCAGGTGCTCAAGGCGTATTCGATCAGCGGCGACGGAACAGCGGCAGCGGTTCGTCGGTGGCGGCCTGGTAGGTCACCGAGAAGTCTTTCAGGCTTTCCAGCGCATCGTACGGGTCCTTGTCGGCGCGCAGGGCGAACGCATCGAAACCGCAACGGCGCATGTAGAACAGCTGATCGCGTAGCACATCGCCAATCGCCCGCAGTTCACCTTTGAAACCGTAACGGTCACGCAGCAGGCGGGCGTTGGAATAGTTGCGGCCGTCGGTGAAGGCCGGAAAATTCAGCGCGATCACCTGGAACTGCGCGACATCGTCACCGATTTCCTCGGCTTCTTCATCGGCGTCCAGCCACACACCCAGACCGCCGTCGCGGGCCTTGAGCGCGTGAGCATGATCACGCCACAGGGCCAGCGGCACGATCAGGTCGTCGCAGTTGGAGATGCCGTCGAGGGTCGCGTCCTTGGGCAGCAGGTGCCAGGTTTCGTCGACGACTTCGTTGTTCTTAATGATTCGCTGCATAGACGCGTTCCTTGAAGAGGTCGATGCCAATACGCTGGTAGGTGTCGATGAAGCGCTCGTCTTCGGTACGTTGTTCAACGTACACGTCGATCAGCTTCGAGATCACATCCGGCATGTCGTCCTGGGCGAAGGACGGGCCGAGGATCTTGCCCAGGCTCGCGTCACGGCTGGCGCTGCCGCCGAGGGACACCTGGTAGAACTCTTCACCTTTCTTGTCCACCCCGAGGATGCCGATGTGGCCGACGTGGTGGTGACCACAGGCGTTCATGCAACCAGAGATGTTCAGGTCCAGCTCACCGATGTCGAACAGATAGTCCAGGTCGTCGAAACGGCGCTGGATCGATTCGGCGATCGGGATCGACTTGGCGTTGGCCAGCGAGCAGAAATCACCGCCCGGGCAGCAGATGATGTCGGTCAGCAGGCCGATGTTCGGCGTGGCAAAACCGCTTTCACGCAGCTCGCCCCACAGGGTGAACAACTGGCTCTGCTCGACGTCGGCGAGAATGATGTTCTGCTCGTGGGAGGTGCGCAGTTGACCGAAGCTGTAGCGCTCGGCCAGATCGGCGACGGCGTCCAGCTGCTTGTCGGTGATGTCGCCCGGAGCAACGCCGGTCGGTTTCAGCGACAGGGTCACGGCCACATAGCCCGGCTTCTTGTGCGCCAGGGTGTTGCGTGAGCGCCAGCGGGCGAAACCCGGATGCTCCTTGTCGAGTTCGGTCAGGGCGGCGGTCTGATTCTCCAGCGCCTTGTAGTCCGGATCGACGAAGTGTTTGGCGACACGATGCAGTTCGGCTTCGGTCAGCGTGGTCTGGCCACCGCGCAGGTGCTCCATCTCGGCATCGACTTTCTGCGCGAACACCTCAGGAGTCAGCGCCTTGACGAGGATCTTGATCCGCGCCTTGTATTTGTTGTCGCGACGGCCATAGCGGTTGTACACCCGCAGGATGGCGTCGAGGTAGCTCAACAGGTCCTGCCACGGCAGGAACTCGTTGATGAACGCGCCGACCACCGGGGTACGGCCCAGGCCACCGCCGACCAGTACACGGAAACCCAGCTCGCCGGCGGCGTTGTGTACCGGCTCCAGGCCGATATCGTGGACTTCGATGGCCGCACGGTCAGCGGTCGAACCGTTGACGGCGATCTTGAACTTGCGCGGCAGGTAGGCGAATTCCGGGTGGAATGTAGTCCACTGACGAACGATTTCGCACCATGGGCGCGGGTCGATCAGTTCATCGGCGGCGACACCGGCGAACTGGTCGGTGGTGACGTTGCGCAGGCAGTTGCCGCTGGTCTGGATCGCGTGCATCTGCACGGTGGCCAGTTCCGCGAGGATGTCCGGGATGTCTTCCACCGCCGGCCAGTTGAACTGCACGTTCTGCCGGGTACTGATGTGGGCGTAGCCCTTGTCGTAGTCGCGGGCAATCTTGGCCATCATGCGCACCTGACGGGAAGTCAGCTGGCCGTAAGGCACCGCCACGCGCAACATCGGCGCAAAACGCTGGATGTAGAGGCCATTTTGCAGGCGCAGGGGGCGGAATTCTTCTTCGCTCAGCTCGCCTGCCAGATAGCGTCGGGTCTGATCACGGAACTGCTTGACGCGGTCCTCGATGATCCGCTGATCGTACTCGTCGTATACGTACATATAAGTCCTGTTCTCAGGCTTTGGGCTACTCGGAAAACGCTGCGTTTTCGCTTGCTGGAGTCCGATGGTGCCTCGGCAATTACGCGCGCACGGCCGCGCACTCCCTAACGGAGCCGGGGCAATATACCCGTTTGCAGTTATGCGCAAAAGTGATGTTTGAGTATATGTAAAGAACCAAATCGCCTAACGAGAATAGTTGTTGATTAATCCACATTTGTCGCGGGGACAATCATCGTCTTAACTGTGATCGAGTCTTTCTGCAATCACCGATAAAACCGACAAGAGGCGATGCAATGAGCAATCCGACCAAGGCAAGAAAAAGCGATAGCAGTGTCGATGCTTGGGCCATTCTGTTCCTGATCATTCTGGTCGTAGGGACAGCGGTATTCTGGGTCAGTCATCAGTAAACGACCGATTCGGGCCCGCTTCCGACAATTGTCGGACAAAAGCGGGATCAGGCGTCAATAGCCGTAGGTTCGAAGGCTATAATGCGCGGCCATTTTTCCCTGGGCCCGGATTTTTCATGTTGAAGTTTGTCCATCTCAGCCTGCTGCTGTTCGGCGCGGCTGTCAGCGTCGCAGCGAAAGCGGAGTCGGTGCTGTTCCTCAATCCTGGGTCAACTCAGGAAGCCTTCTGGGTCAGCTATTCGCAATTCATGCAGGCGGCAGCCCGCGACCTGGGCGTCGATTTGCAGATTCTCTATTCCCAGCGCCAGCCCGAACTCACCGTGGCCCAGGCCAGAATTGCTCTGCAGGGGCCGAACCGTCCCGACTATCTGATGTTCGTCAACGAGCAGTATGTTGCACCACAGATCCTGCGGCTGGCGCAAGGCAGCGGCGTCAAGCTGTTCATGGTCAACGCGGTGCTGACCCCCGATCAGCAGGCGCTGGTCGGCGAGCGTACCGATCGCATCGGCAGCCTGGTGCCGAATGACGAAGAGGGCGGCTACCTGATGATGAAGGAGCTGATTCGCCTGCACCCTCCCGTGGCGCGGGGCGAACAGATCGAAGTCCTGGCGTTTTCCGGCTTGAAGATCACCCCGTCAGCGCAATTGCGCGAGCAGGGCATGCAACGCGCTCTGGCCGAGCATCCGAAGGTGCGACTGCGGCAGCTGGTGTACAGCGGCTGGACCCGGCAGCGCGCCTATGAACAGGCGCGGCAACTGGTCAGCCGCTATCCAGAGGTGTCGCTGGTGTGGTCGGCCAACGATGAAATGGTCTTCGGCGCCATGCGCGCGTTTGCCGAAGCCGGCAAAACCCCCGGCAAGGACGTGCTGTTCAGCGCCGTCAACACCTCGCCCGAGGCGTTGCAGGCGCTGGTCGATGGACGCTTGAGCGCGCTGGTGGGCGGGCACTTCACGCTGGGTGGCTGGGCGCTGGTGGAGTTGCATGATTACGATCAGGGCGTCGATCTCGACCGGTATGGCGGACGTGACCGGCAATTGTCGCTGCTGCAACTGATCGACAAGCATCAGGCGCAGCAAATGCTGGCCATGGGCGCCGCGCCGGATTACGGCGTGAGTTTTCGCAAACTCTCTGCCAAGGGGCGCCCCGCGTCCTATCGCTACCCATTCGGCCTGCAGATCCTGATGCACTGAGCGCCGTCAGACCCCGGCGAAATGCAGCACCAGTTTGACAATGGCAAACAGCGTCAAGGCGAACACGGCGGTGAAGCCGATCCCCAGGACCACGAAATGGCTGGGCTTGCCATGGGTGAAGTCCCTTGCCCGGTTCTTCCCGCTTTGCACACCGAATGCTGCGGCCATCACGCTGTGCAGCATTTGCCAGAAGCTCGGTGGCTTGTTGTCGACTGGATCGTCCATAAATCCCCCGTCCGAAAGGCTGTCCCGACAGCATAGTCAATCCAGCGGGTTGTGCCGTGGTCGCACGCGGGCTCATGACTTGTCCGGTAACAAGTCCATGCCGATACGATAACTATGTACCGCAGATCAGCGCGGCGCATATGGTGTCCTGTCTTTCCATTTTTCAGGAGAGACAGGATGTCCACTCATCCCCCGACATTGCCCCGCGCGCCGGTCAGCGCCAGCCTTCACGGCAAGCTGCTGGAGCAGATGATCCCCGATTGGCTGATTGCCGCTTCACCCGAGCGGCAAGCCGCGATTAAAGCGGCCAGCACCCGTCCAGCGCACGGCTATCACCCTTTCCCGAATGATCAGCAACAAGCCTTGAAAGACCGGGTCACGGCTGCCTTTATCGCCCAGACCCGGCTCGACAAGACCATGGCCGGCCTTGAAAGCGTCGATGCATTTGCCCAGGCGCTGCTCGGCAAGGCACTCAAGGATCAGTTCAACGTCACGGTCGATCTCGACAAGACCTTGCTGTGCCTCAGAAGGCCCCTCGAACTCGGGGTGCTGGAAGTTGAAGTTTCCACGTTCGAAGTGTTGAAGCTGCCCTTGCTGCAAGCGGCATTGCACAACTTCGAGGCGTCGGAATGTGAAGCGGGTGCCTATCACGCCAGATCCGGTTTCGTGGTCGAGACGGCGACCCCGGGCGAGTTTCAGGCAGCAGAAATCGGCATCACGGTCAGGCAGTTTCTGACGCTGTGTCGTTCGCTGGACGTCGGTGCCCGTTATCAGGCACGGATCAAAACGTTTTTCGAGAAAACCGACACCTTGCGCCGGCACTTCATTGCCAGCCAGAAAACCGCGTTGCGTGCCGCCGCTGAATGGGCGCTGCTGAAACAGGACATCGAGCCCGCCGACTACCGAATGATTCTGTCGGTGGTGGACGGCCAGATCCACCCGCAGCTCGGCGGCAAGGCCGTGTGGTTTCGTGATTTGAGCCTGATGAAGCGGCGGATGACCGGTTGCGTGGTGTTCAGCATCAGCGAGCGCTACCGCTACACCAACGAGTTCATCGTCTACATTCCCCATGACCCGCAACACCCGCTCAAGCGTTACACCATGGCGCAGATGCGTGAGGTGTTCAAAGGCAAGTTCACCGCGACTGACCCTGCGGCTTCCGGGCCAGGCCCGACCGCTTACCAGCAGTTTTTCAGTCAGTTCGTGGCTTATGCCGACCGTCCTTACTATTTCAGTCAGTTCACCCAAAAGGCTGCGGACTCTCCGAGTGACCCGCTGCATTCTATCTGGGTCAAGGTTGCACAGCTGATACCGCCACTGTCGACCATCGCGCGAATCAAGGAGCTGCCACCCGAAGCCCCCGGCAAGCGCGAGCCGCAGCCTGAGCCGTATCTCGATCCGTTGCCTGTCACGCGCAAAGGCGTGGCCGGGATCTGGGCCGACAACACCGATCTGTGGCAATACCTCTACGAACAGCACCGGGCCAAATTCATCGCCGACGCGCGGGCCCACGCCGTCCCCACAGCGGATGTCGACGCACGGGTACGCGCAGAAAAACTCAGTCATCTGCTCGAACTCGGCATGATGGCCTTGAACATGGTGTCGATGTTCGTCCCGGTACTGGGCGAAATCATGATGACCGTGATGGCCGGGCAACTGCTCTATGAGTCCTTCGAAGGCGCCATCGAATGGTCGGAAGGTGATCGCCAGGCTGCCAAGGCGCATCTGGTCGATGTGGCGCAGAACCTGGCGCTGATTGGCGTTATGGGCGCGGTCGGCAAGGGTGC
This sequence comes from Pseudomonas sp. GW823-FHT01D03, assembly GCF_058798255.1. NCBI lineage: Bacteria > Pseudomonadati > Pseudomonadota > Gammaproteobacteria > Pseudomonadales > Pseudomonadaceae > Pseudomonas > Pseudomonas sp. GW823-FHT01D03. Next base: position 3,398,623 of record NZ_JBXAKK010000001.1, on the reverse strand, counting down.
AGGCCGACTCCAGGCGGCCTCCGCCGAGCCGGCGATCGAGCACTTGCACCCGGTCGAGCGGCCTGACGGTTCGGTCCGCCTGTGGAAGCCTGACCTCGATGCTTACGTCAGCGATAGTGTCCTGCCAGCGACTGCCGTACCCGATGCGCAAGGCGTTTATCGATTCGATGGCAAGACCTTCATTCGCCAGCAAGGCAAGGTCTACCAGACGCACTACGACGAGACCCTGAAAAGCTGGCGCATCCGCCACCCGCATGATCCTGCGGCGTATCAACCGATCCTGGAGCACAATCGACTGGGGGCCTGGCGCCACAATCTCGAGCGACCGCTGAGCTGGGATCGACTGACCCTGCTGCGGCGCATCGGGCATTCGACTGAGGCGTTTTCGGATGCGCAACTGCTCGAAATCGCCGATGTCAGTGGTGTCAGTGATGATGCTCTGCGTCAGATGCACCTCGATCATCAGCCAGCGCCACTGGCCCTGGCCGATACCCTGCGTCTGTATGAGGCGGATCAGCAGGTCGGGCGGCTGATCGATCAGGTCGAACGAGGAGCCAGCCTGGATGATTCGTATCTGCTGACGCTGCCAATGCTCACGCAAATGCCGCGCTGGCCGAGCGGGTTGATTCTGGAAGTCTTCGACGGAGCGCAGCTGTCCGGCCCCAGCCGACTGTTCGGCGCGGAGACAGGCTCGATCGAGGGCCAGACCCGTACGCCGATCCAGGTGACCCGCGCCGAAGTGCTCGACGGCCAATTGCCTGAGCGTATTCTGGCCGCGCTGGACGAGCCGCAAACACGCTGGCTGCTGGGCGCCGAACCGGCGCGTGTGGTCGCATCCCGGCCGCTGGAACTGCGCAAACAGATCGCCGATTACCTGCGCACCCGGCAACCGGCGATGTTCGACAGGCTCTATGACGAGCCCGCGTTGAACGACCGGCGAATCGCCAGGCTACAAGCCGCGACACCGGGGTTGGGCAGCTCGGCGGCAATCCGCGTGCTGCTGGAGGCGAACGCCGAGGAGCTGGCGCGCCTGCAAAGCGGTAAGCGGGTGCCGTTGCGGCTGCTGGAAATCTCCCGTGAATTTGCCCGGCAACGCCGCTTCAACCACGCGGTCGCCGGCCTGCACATGGAGAATTCGGGTGGCAGCGAAAGCCAATGGCTGGCCTTGCGCGCCCTGGAACGACTGCCGGGCTGGTCGGACGAAGTGCGTCTTGAGGTGCGCGAAGGTAGCCTCGACGGGCCGTTGATTGACAGTGTCGGCAGCGATAGTGCCGGCCAAACCAAGTATCTCGTCAAGCGCGGGCCGGTCTATCAGGCGTACAACGAGCGCGCCGAAGAGCTGAACAGCATTCCGCGTCACGGCGACAACTTTTTTGCCTCAATCCTCCATGCCTTGCCCGACCAGTCGCGACAGGCCCTGGGTTTTACCCAGGTTGCGCGTAGCGCCGGACTGCGTCGGGCACTGATCCGGTATGTGGCCCGACACCGTGCCGAACTGGCTCGACTGGCGAGCAGACGCCATGGCCACAAGCAACGCTTCAAGGCGCCGGTGCGGGTACGCCAGCACGGGCTCGGTTATTACGCCAGCGGTCGCGGCGAAGGCGTCAACCCGTTGCTGGTGACGCGCGTGCAGGACGTGTACCCGGCGCTTACCGATCAGCAAGCGGGCGGGTTCATCCTCAAACAACTGGCAACCGGCCGCACTGACGCACAGATCTACGAGCTGTTGCAAAGGCGCCTGCGTGAATGGCAGGAACTCGAATCGTCGCTGGCGCAATGGGAAGGTGTGCCGGCCCCTGAGTCGACGCTGGAGTCGATGATCGGCGGCCGATCCAGCGTGGTGCGCAGCCTCAAGCAGAGCTGGCGCAATTCGCCGCTGGCCGATAGTCACGTGAGTGCGGCACGCCTCGATCTGATCTGCGATGACCCGTTGCCGGTGCTGACGGCGGACTTCTCGCATGTGCGCGATCTGCGAGTCAGGGGGCGGTGCATCACCGATGCCAACGTCGATGAACTGTTGGGCAGTTTCCCCAGGCTCAAGGCGCTGCGCATCAATGCCACCGCTGAAACATTTACCAACGTGCCGGTGGCGTTGCAGAACATGCCGGAGTTCACTGACCTGACGCTTTACAGTGCAATGCCCTTTGCCGCTGACATGCCGGCACGCCTGGCTCAACTGACCCGTCTTGAAGCATTGAGCGTCAGCACCTCGAGCTATCAGCCGCTGGCCTTCGATGTCAGCGGCATGCGTAATCTGCGCACCCTGGAAATCGTCGCCTACTCATTGTTCGACTGGCCTGCGGGGGTGCTGGAGTTACCGGCCCTGGAACGTCTGAACCTCAGAGACACGGGGATCAGCACCGTGCCGGCAGCACTGCTGCAGGGCCATGAAAAACTCTGGTCGGGGCTGTCGCTGGACTGGTCAAGATTCTCCCGGGAAAACTTCACTGGCGTGTACGAATACGTCAAGACCCATCCGGAACACCTGATCGATCGAGAGACGATGGTCAGGGATTATTGCCGCGGCGAGTTGCGGCGCCTGGGCGAGGGCGTGAATCAATCGCCGGAGGGGGTGTTCAATCGCTTCTTCGAGCAATGGCCGGATGAGCAGCAGCGTTTCACCGCCATCAATGCCTTGAGCGATCAATATGCCGCGCTGGATAGCCAACTCAATCAGTGGCAGCAGCGCGTGGTGGTGTCGGCAGAATCGCTGCGCGAACTTGTCGCGCGATCAAACCTGGCCCATGTCCTGAAAACCAGTTGGCGCAAGGGCATGTTCAAGCGCTATGGCGCGACCATCAGCGCTTCGACTCTGGACTTGTCGGGGCTGATGCTCAGCGACCTGCCGGCGTTACCCGCTGACGCATTTGCGCATGTACGCACGCTGCTGCTCAACGGCCAGCGCGTTGCGGCCGCGCAGATGCGCGGTTTCCTCAGTGCGTTCAGCGAATTGCGAACCCTTGATCTGAGTGACAATGCCTTGCACGAATGGCCGATCGAGTCGCAGAGCCTTTCGCGCCTGGTGCACCTGGATCTGGCCGACAATCAGTTGACCGACGCTTCAGGCCTGGAGAGCGGATTGAGTGAATTGCCTGCGCTCGAACAGCTGAATCTGCGGAACAATCCGCTGAACGAACTGAACGTCGACAGCCTGCAACGTTTAAAGGCCCTCGACCTGCAGGCAACGCACCTGCAACAGTGGCCGACAGGGGCCGAAGGTCTGCCGCAACTGTGGTGGCTGGATCTGCGCGATACCCGTATCAGCACGTTGCCGCCTGCCGTACTCGAGAGCACTGCACTGCTCAATATCAACCTGACCGGTGCGCCGCTGACCGCAGCGGCGTCGGCTGAATTGCGTCTGGGGCAACTGCGGCTCGAGCACACCCTCGGCCTGCCTGCCGGCGCGCTGGATGCGTTTGCCCGGCAGCCGGTGCCGGCGACTTTTCCGCCGGCGGAGAACGGTTTGTCAGTGGCCCGCCAGTTGCTGCCGCTGACGCAGGCACCTGTCAGTACCGGGCTGACACGGATGCGCCAGAACCTGCAGCGAGTGCAGCCGGCCCTTACCGATGAACAAGCCATGCAGGTGATCGAGGCGCTGCGTACCGAGGGTGCGACTGATGTGCAGATCGGCGAGCGGATCGCGGGCTGGAGCCAGACCTTTGAAACCCTCGTTCGCCGACTCAATGGCTGGCTGTATACCCGGGAAACCCGTGGCGTTGACTGGGTCATCTCCTCGCAATCGCGCAGCCTGGCGGCGTGGCGCATTCTGACGTGCTGGCGCGCAAGGTTATCGACTGTCGGGGGCGATGCGGTGCTGGATCTCAACGGCCTGCAATTGGGCGATCTGCCGCCGCTGCCCGAGGACTTCGGGCATGTCAGCAGCTTGAACCTGACAGGCACACGAGTGACGGCCGAAGGCAGCAACGGCTTTCTCAAGTCCTTCACTCACCTGCGCGATCTGGCCCTCAGTGGCAATGAACTCACCGCGCTGCCTGATGGCGTCCGGCAAATGCCGCAGCTCGAGCGACTCGAGCTTGCCAGCAACAACTTCACTGACACCGAGCCGCTGTATGCCGCGCTGTCCGGTCTGCAGCATTTGCAAACACTGGACCTGAGCTACAACCATCTCGAGGCGTTCGACGCCAGCTACTTCGAGCATTTGCAAAGTCTGGATCTGCGTAATAACAACCTGGCCGAATGGCCGGCCGGGACGCTGGATGCGCAGCACCTGCGGACACTCAACCTCAGTCGCAACGACATCACCGCCATCCCCGAGCAGGCGCTGGACGGTCAGCACGATGAGCTGATGGACGGCACCGACCTGACTGACAACTACAACCTGTCGGAGGAGTCGCTTGAAAGGCTCAGAACCTATCAGGCTGCGGGTAATCGCCTGCGAGTGCTCGGTTTTTCCAGTTCCGATCTGGAGGAAATGGCTGACGACGTTGCCGGCGGGCTCAGTGAAACCACCGACAGCATCGAGTCCGACGAAACCCTCCCGGGCGAACAGGCCCATGCGCAACAGAAAGCGCCGTGGCTGGCGAATCTGCCGGCGGATCAGGCGTTGGCACGCGACAGGCTCTGGGATCAACTCGCTGCCGAACCGGATAGCGCGGCATTCTTCCATTTGCTTGACCGGTTGCAGGACACCCAGGAGTTTCGCGTAGCCAACGCCGATCTGACCCGACGCGTGTGGATGGTCATGGAAGCGGCGGCCGCCAACAGTGAGCTGCGCGAGGTGATTTTCGCCGGCTCGGCCACACACGGGACTTGCGTGGACGGGCGCATCCTTACGTTCAGTGGTCTGGAGAGCAAGGTCTTCACTTACAACGCCTTGCTCGATTTACCGGCCGGCCGCCCGGGCATCCGCGGTGAGGCCTTGTTGTCGCTGTCGCGGCAGCTGTTCCGGCTGGACAAGGTCGATGAACTGGCAAAAGCGGCGGCTGCGCGCAGTGGTTTCGACGAAGCCGAAGTTCGCCTCGGTTACCGGATCGGTCTGACCGGGGGCTGGGACGATGGACTGGAGTTGCCCGGGCAGCCGAAAAACATGAAATTTGTCTCCGGTGTCACCCCGCAGCAGTTGGTCAATGCGCGGGCCGAGGTGGTCAGCGCGGAACGCTCCGAGAGATTTCTGGAGGACCTGATTCAGCGCGATTTCTGGCTGGATTATCTCAAGGAGCAGCAGCCTGAAGCGTTCAGGCAAATGGATGAAACGCAGTTGTTGGAGGAGGGCGATGACGAAGGTCTGAGTGCTGACGATCCGCTGTATCTGAGCAGGCTGTTCGATCAGGCGGCGGCGCGAAATGCCAGGCTCATCGAATTGTCGCGACAGGAGATTGAACGGATCGGTTTGTCTGCCGGCAACGCACAATTGCCCGGAACCTCCGGGCAATTGTCAGGCGCGTAAACCCGGTGAATGGTCAGTCCCCGGCAGGTCCGGGGGCTGACCGTTGCGGTCATTCGTCGTAACCGAGATTCGGCGCCAGCCAGCGCTCGGTCACACTCAGCTCCTGACCTTTGCGCGAGGTGTAGCTCTGCACCTGGTCCTTGTCGACCTTGCCCACGGCAAAGTATTGCGCCTGCGGATGGGCGAAGTACCAGCCGCTGACCGCTGCCGCCGGGAACATCGCGTAATGCTCGGTGAGGAACACGCCGCTGCGGCCCGCACGCATTTCGCTGGCTTCAGGATCGAGCAGGGTGAACAGCGTGGCCTTCTCGGTGTGATCCGGGCAGGCCGGATAACCCGGTGCCGGACGGATACCGGAGTACTGCTCTTTGATCAGCGCGTCGTTGTCCAGCGCCTCATCCTTGGCGTAACCCCAGTGCTCTTTGCGCACTTGCTGGTGCAGCCATTCGGCGCAAGCCTCGGCCAGACGGTCGGCCAGTGCCTTGACCATGATCGAGTTGTAATCGTCGCCAGCGTCCTGATAGGCCTTGGCGACTTCTTCGGCGCCGATGCCGGCGGTGGTGATGAAACCACCGACGTAGTCGGTCACTTCGCTGTCCTTAGGTGCGACGAAGTCGGCCAGCGAGAAGTTCGGTTTGCCGTCGGTCTTGATGATCTGCTGGCGCAGGTGATGCAGGCGCGCCATTGGCTTGCCGTCATCGTCGTACAGTTCGATGTCGTCGTCATGCACCTGATTGGCCGGCCAGAAACCGAACACCGCACGGGCGCTGATCAGCTGCTCGTCGATCAGCTTGGTGAGCATCTCGCGCGCGTCCTTGTACAGCGCGGTGGCGGCTTCACCGACCACTTCGTCTTCGAGGATGCGCGGGAATTTGCCGGCCAGGTCCCAGGAGATGAAGAACGGCGTCCAGTCGATGTACTCGGCCAGAACGTTGAGGTCGATGTTGTCCAGCACGCGGGTGCCGGTGAAGGTCGGTTTGACCGGCGTGTAGCTGGCCCAGTCGAACTGCGGCTTCTTGGCGATCGCCGCCGCGTAGCTCAGGCGTTCGGTACGGGCGCTGCGGTTGGCGGTGCGCTCACGTACATCGACGTATTCCAGACGGGTCTTCTCGACGAAACCGGCCTTGAGTTCCTTGGACAGCAACTGCGTCGCCACGCCCACCGCGCGCGAGGCGTCGGTGACGTAGACCACTGCATCGTTGCTGTACTTCGGCTCGATTTTCACGGCGGTGTGCGCCTTGGACGTGGTCGCGCCACCGATCATCAGCGGCAGATGGAAATCCTGACGCTGCATTTCACGGGCAACGTGGACCATCTCGTCCAGCGACGGGGTGATCAGGCCAGACAGGCCGATGATGTCGCACTTTTCTTCCTTGGCGACCTGGAGGATTTTCTCCGCCGGAACCATCACGCCGAGGTCGACGATGTCATAGCCGTTGCAACCCAGCACCACGCCGACGATGTTCTTGCCGATGTCGTGCACGTCGCCTTTTACCGTGGCCATCAGGATCTTGCCCTTGGCTTCCGGCTTGTCGCCTTTTTCCAGTTCGATGAACGGGATCAAATGCGCCACGGCCTGCTTCATTACGCGGGCGGATTTCACCACCTGCGGCAGGAACATTTTGCCGGCGCCGAACAGGTCGCCGACGATGTTCATGCCGGACATCAGCGGGCCTTCGATGACTTCGATCGGCCGGGCGAACGACTGGCGCGACTCTTCGGTGTCTTCGACGATGTGGGTGGTGATGCCCTTGACCAGCGCATGCTCCAGACGCTTGTTGACGTCCCAGCTGCGCCACTCTTCGGTCTCGGCTTCCTTGACGCTGCCGTCGCCCTTGTATTTGTCGGCGATGGCGAGGAGGGCGTCGGTGCCTTCCGGCGTGCGGTTGAGGATCACGTCTTCGACGGCGTCGCGCAGCTCCTGCGGGATCTGGTCGTAGATTTCCAGCTGACCGGCGTTGACGATGCCCATGGTCAGGCCGGCGCGGATCGCGTACAGCAGAAACACCGAGTGAATCGCCTCGCGCACCGGGTTGTTGCCACGGAACGAGAACGACACGTTGGACACGCCGCCGGAGCTCAGCGCATACGGCAGCTCGTCGCGGATGTAGGCACAGGCGTTGATGAAGTCCACAGCGTAGTTGTTGTGTTCTTCGATACCGGTGGCCACGGCGAAGATGTTCGGGTCGAAGATGATGTCTTCCGGCGGGAAGCCGACTTCGTTGACCAGAATGTCATAGGAGCGTTTGCAGATTTCTTTCTTGCGCGCTTCGGTGTCGGCCTGGCCGGCTTCGTCGAACGCCATCACCACCACCGCCGCGCCGTAGCGTTTGCACAGTTTGGCGTGATGGATGAACTGCTCGACGCCTTCTTTCATGCTGATCGAGTTGACGATGCCCTTGCCCTGAATGCACTTCAGACCGGCTTCGATGACTTCCCATTTCGACGAGTCGATCATGATCGGCACGCGGGAGATGTCCGGTTCACCGGCGATCAGATTGAGGAAGGTCACCATGGCCTTCTTCGAATCGAGCATGCCTTCGTCCATGTTGATGTCGATCACCTGCGCGCCGGCCTCGACCTGCTGCAGGGCGACTTCCAGGGCTTCGGTGTAGTTGTCTTCACGGATCAGACGGGCGAACTTGGCGGAACCGGTGATGTTGGTGCGCTCGCCAACGTTGACGAACAGCGAGCTGCGATCGATGGTGAACGGCTCGAGACCGGACAGGCGGCAGGCCTTGGGGATGTCCGGAATCTGCCGCGGTGCGTAACCGGCCACGGCTTTGGCGATGGCTTCGATGTGGCCCGGGGTGGTGCCGCAGCAACCGCCGACGATGTTGAGGAACCCGCTCTGGGCGAATTCTTCGATGACCTTGGCGGTTTGCGCCGGCAGTTCGTCGTACTCGCCGAACTCGTTCGGCAAGCCGGCGTTCGGGTGCGCGGAAACGTGAGTGCTGGCCTTGTTCGACAGCTCTTCCAGGTATGGACGCAGCTCGCTGGCGCCGAGCGCGCAGTTGAGACCGACCGAGATTGGCTTGGCGTGGGCCACCGAGTTCCAGAATGCTTCGGTGGTCTGGCCCGACAGGGTGCGGCCGGAGGCATCGGTGATGGTCCCGGAAATCATGATCGGCAGTTCGATGTGCAGCTCTTCGAACACCCCTTGCACGGCGAAGATCGCGGCTTTGGCGTTGAGCGTGTCGAAGATGGTTTCGATCAGGATCAGGTCAACGCCGCCCTCGATCAGGCCTTTGGTGGCCTCGGTGTAGTTCTCCACCAGTTCATCGAAAGTGACGTTGCGGTAGCCGGGGTTGTTCACGTCTGGCGACAGCGAGCAGGTGCGGCTGGTCGGGCCGAGCACGCCGGCGACGAAACGCGGCTTGTCCGGGTTCTCGGCGGTCTTGGCGTCGGCCACCTTGCGCGCCAGGCGTGCGCCTTCTACGTTTAATTCGTACGCCAGCTCTTCCATGCCGTAATCGGCCATGGAAATGCGTGTGGCGTTGAAGGTGTTGGTTTCCAGAATGTCGGCGCCGGCATCCAGATAAGCCTTTTCGATGCCGCCGATCACGTCTGGACGAGTGATCACCAGCAGGTCGTTGTTGCCCTTGACATCACTCGGCCAGTCAGCGAAGCGTTTGCCGCGATAATCCTGCTCTTCGAGCTTGTAGCTCTGGATCATCGTGCCCATGCCGCCGTCGAGAATCAGGATGCGCTCTTTGAGGGCTTGCTTGAGAGCTTGAAGGCGGACGCTGCGATCGGACATTGGGACTACTCGAAAAGACCATGACGAAGGGCCGGGATCATAACAAACCTGTGCGCTTTTGGAGCACGTGCTGCTTTTGCATGAATATCGTTCATGTTGGTACGAGCGTCATACTGTAGAATCGCGGGCGTTTTTTTCACGATCGGGATCATGGGCATGTCGTACCGCGTCATCAGCATTTTCTTGCTGTTCTTAAGCTGGGGCGCCGTTGCGCAGGAACCCGCGATCTCACCTTCTATTTCATATACGCGTGATATCCAGCCAATCTTCACCGAGAAGTGTGTGGCCTGCCACGCCTGCTATGACTCGGCGTGCCAGCTCAATCTGGGCAGCGGTGAAGGCGCAGGGCGGGGCGCGAGCAAGATGCCGGTCTACGACGGCGAACGCACTCAGGCGGCGCCGACTACTCGGCTGTTCTACGACGCTTTCGGCAAACGTGCCTGGCAGCAGAAGGGCTTTTATTCGGTACTCGACGCTCAGGGCAGCCAGGCGGCGCTGATGGCGCGGATGCTGGAACTGGGCCACAAAACCCCGCTGACCCCCAACGCCAAGCTGCCGGAAGACATCGTCCTCGGCCTGCAACGGGAAAACATGTGCGCGATGCCCGCCGAGTTTGACGGCTATGCCGGCGCCCACCCGAAAGAAGGCATGCCGCTGGCGGTGACCGGGCTGACCGATCAGCAATACCAGACCCTGCAGCGCTGGCTGGCGTCCGGTGCGCCGATCGACGAGCAGGGGCTGGCGCCGAGCGCCAAGGAAGCGCTGCAAATCGTCCAGTGGGAAAACCTGCTCAATGCGCCGGGCGCGCGACAGAGTCTGGTCGGGCGCTGGCTGTTCGAACACTGGTTCCTCGCGCATATCTATTTCAAGGACGGTGAGCCGGGGCACTACTTCCAGTGGGTGCGTTCGCGCACGCCGACAGGGCAGCCGATCGACCTGATCGCCACCCGCCGCCCGAATGACGATCCGGGCACTCAGGTGTATTACCGCTTGTGGCCGGTGCAAGGGGTGATCGTGCACAAGACCCACATCACCTATCCGCTGAGTGCGGCGAAGATGGCGCGGGTCAGGAGTCTGTTCTACAGCGGCAACTGGCAGGTCAACGCGCTGCCGGGTTACGGCCCGCAGAGCCGGGCCAACCCGTTCGCCACCTTCGAGGCGATTCCGGCGCAGGCGCGTTATCAGTTCATGCTCGATAACGCTGAATACTTCGTCCGCACCTTTATTCGCGGTCCGGTGTGCCGTGGGCAGATTGCGACGGATGTGATCCGCGATAACTTCTGGGCGCTGTTCCAGGCTCCGGAACACGATCTGTACATCACCGATCCCAACTATCGCGGCCAGGCCACGCCGTTGCTGGCAATGCCCGGGCAGAACGACGACGTCGGCAGTGTGCTGAGCCTGTGGCACAACTACCGTAACAAGCGCAACGAATACGAAGCCCTGCGCCGCGACAGTTACGCCGAACTGCCGGCTCCGAGCTGGTCAACCCTGTGGGCCGGCAACGACAACGCGCTGCTGAGCATTTTCCGCCACTTCGACAGTGCGTCGGTGACCAAAGGCCTGATCGGCGAAGTGCCACAGACCATGTGGCTGTTCGACTATCCACTGCTGGAGCGCACCTATTATCAGTTGGCGGTCAACTTCGATGTGTTCGGCAACGTCTCCCATCAGGCGCAGACTCGTCTGTATTTCGACCTGATCCGCAACGGCGCCGAGCAGAACTTCCTGCGCCTGATGCCGGCCGATTCCCGCGAGGACTACCTCGACGATTGGTACCAAAGCAGCGGCCAGTTCAAGATGTGGCTCGACTATGAGGCGATCGACGACGACAAACCGACCGCGCTGAAACTCGATCCGAAGGACCCGAAATACGACTTCGCCATACAGTTGCTGGCGCGTTACGGCGACCTGAATGCGCGGCCGGATCCGATCAATCGCTGTGACGGCGCCTATTGCTCGCGACCGAATATCGACCCGGCGCTACAGAACGCCGAGCAGGCGCTGAGTCGCCTGACCTCGCGTCCGGCCGCCGGTTTGAAGGTGATCGACCAATTGCCGGAAGCAACCATGCTGCGCATCGAATCTCGCAGCGGCAAACGCGAGATGTACAGCCTGCTGCGCAATCGCGCGCACAGCAACGTAGCGTTCCTGTTGGGCGAGTCGCTGCGCTATCAGCCAGGGCTGGACACCTTGACCATTTACCCGGGCGTACTCAGCAGCTATCCGAACTTCATCTTCAACATTCCGGCCGAGCAAGTATCGGAATTTGTCGATGCCATGGAGAATGCCAAGGATGCCGATCGTTTCGAGAAAATCGTCGAACGCTGGGGGATCCGTCGCAGTCATCCGCAATTCTGGTTCTATTTCCACGACCTGAGCCAATACCTCCACGAAACCGACCCGGTGGAAGAGGGCGTGCTGGACATGAACCGCTACGAGAATCTTTGATCGTTTGAGACCAACCTGCTGTCCCAATTCCAAGCAACACCGCACATTCCCTGTAGGAGTGAGCCTGCTCGCGATGGCGTCAGTCCATTCAGAATGGTTGTCGCCTGACATGCCGTCATCGCGAGCAGGCTCACTCCTACAAGGGGGCGGTGGTGGTTTTGAGAGTTGTGGACAGGAGCCGATCATGTTGATTTCAGTGCAGGCCCTGCGGGCGCTTGCCGCGTGGACGGTGGTTTGCCACCACTTCATGCAGATTTTCTTCGACTTCAAGGCCCGCGGCCCGGTCGGGCAGTTCTTCATCGATAAAGGCGCGGTCGGCGTCGATATTTTCTTTGTCATCAGCGGTCTGGTGATTTTCCTGTCCACCGAGGACAAGATTCTGCGGCCGGGGCAATTCCTGTTGTATCGGCTGTCACGGATTGTCCCCGCGTACTGGCTGTACACGCTGCTGATGGCGTTGCTGGTGGTCTTCGCCCAGCCGCTGTTGCCGGATCAGACGGTGGACTGGGCGCATTTCCTCGCGTCGCTGTTATTCATCCCTGCACAAAACCCCGGCGGCTATGGGATCTATCCGACGCTGAATGTCGGCTGGACGCTCAATTACGAAATGCTCTTCTATGTGTTGTTTGCGTGTGCGCTGGTGTTCCGCTGGCAGGTGCGCTTGCTGGTGGTCGCCGCGTTGCTGTTTTCAGCATGTCAGGCGTTCGGCTGGCTCAACGAGTTTTACCGTTCCGATATCGTCTACGAGTTCTTGCTGGGGATCGGCATCGGCGTGCTCTACCGCCGGGGCTGGATTGGCGCCGGCCTGTGGCTGCCGCTGTTGGCGATAGGCGCAGCATTGTTGGCGATCTATCACCTGGCGCCAGCGCCAAGGCTGTTGAACTGGGGTGTGCCGAGTGCGGTGCTGGTGATGGCCTGCATGGCGCTGGAGCGCTACGTCGAGTGCAGTCGGGTGATGAAGCTGCTCGGTGACTGTTCTTATTCGGTGTACCTGATGCACGTGCTGGTACTGTCGGTTGGCGGTTTTATAGCGCGGCACTACGGGATCAACCCATATCTGATGTTCATCATCTGTGCGCTGGCCATTGGCGTGGGGTCATGGTTGAGCTACGAATGGGTGGAAAAGCGCAGCTATCAGTGGCTTAAAGCGCGGATCGATGGCGAACCGATGCGCGCACCTGTCGAGAATCTTTCCCGACAAAAATACTAGGACTTTGTCCGGCGCAATGATTGGCGTAAACTGCGCCCAAGCCTGCGAGGAGTTTCCATGACCGCTATTACCATTACTGACGCCGCCCACGATTACCTGGCCGATCTGCTCTCCAAGCAGAACACCCCGGGCATCGGCATCCGCGTCTTCATCACCCAGCCTGGCACCCAGTACGCCGAAACCTGCATTGCCTACTGCAAGCCGGGCGAAGAAAAACCTGAAGATACCGCGCTGGGGCTGAAAAGCTTCACTGCCTACATCGACTCGTTCAGTGAAGCGTTTCTCGACGATGCCGTCGTCGACTACGCCACCGACCGCATGGGCGGCCAGCTGACCATCAAGGCGCCAAACGCCAAAGTGCCGATGGTCAATGCCGACAGCCCGGTCAACGAGCGCATCAATTACTACCTGCAAACCGAAATCAACCCGGGGCTGGCCAGCCACGGTGGTCAGGTCAGCCTGATCGATGTGGTCGAGGACGGCATCGCCGTGTTGCAGTTCGGTGGTGGTTGCCAAGGCTGCGGCCAGGCCGATGTGACCCTGAAGGAAGGCATCGAGCGCACCTTGCTCGAACGTATTCCAGAGCTCAAAGGTGTGCGCGACGTGACCGACCACACGCAGAAAGAAAATGCCTACTACTGAGTAAGGTGTTCACTGCGAACATAAAAAAACGGTGCTGTGGCGAGGGAGCTTGCTCCCGCTTGACTGCAAAGCAGTCACAATCCGGATAATGCATTTACCCGTGATGAATGGATTGGCTGATTTTGGGATCGCTCCGCGATCCGGCGGGAGCAAGCTCCCTCGCCACAATTGCTTCAGGGTCTGTAGAGGTGCGCATGCCCCGCGCGATACAGCGACGACTCGCTAAACACCTCACTGCCCAACACCCGTCCCACCAGAATCAACGCCGTACGCCGAAACCCTTTGGCCGCTACCTTCTCGGCAATATCCTCCAGCGTCCCCACTACCCAGTCCTGATCCGGCCATGTCGCCCGGTGAATCACCGCAATCGGGCAATCCGCGCCGTAATGCGGCAGCAGTTCGGCGATGATTTTCTGCAAATGATTGACCCCCAGATGAATCGCCATGGTCGCGCCATGCTGCGCCAGACTGCTCAGTTCCTCACCCGCCGGCATCGCGGTCTTGTCCGCATAACGGGTCAGAATCACGCTTTGCGACACGTCCGGTAGTGTCAGTTCCGCGCCAAGCAACGCCGCACACGCTGCGGTCGCGGTCACGCCGGGAATGATCTCAAACGGAATATTCAGCTCACGCAGATAACGAATCTGCTCGCCAATCGCGCCATACAGGCTCGGATCACCCGAATGCACCCGCGCCACGTCCTGGCCATTGGCATGGGCGGTTGTGATCAATTCAATGATCTGCTCCAGATGCAGTTCGGCGCTGTTGACCACGGTTTCGGCCTGATGCCCCTCCAGCACCGCGGCCGGCACCAGCGAGCCTGCGTAGATGATCACCGGGCAGCTGCGGATCAACCGCTGGCCTTTGACGGTGATCAGTTCCGGGTCGCCTGGGCCGGCGCCGATGAAGTAGACGGTCATGAAGAAATCCTGTGAAAAACGGGGCAGGGCAACACTTCAGATGAAGATTGCTCATGATCAAACAGGGGGGATTATCGGGATTTTACGCAGCGCCGGCCAATGCCAGTGTCGCCTGAGCGTATTTCTGCCGGGAAATCAGTAGTTTTGCCGGTGCCTGAATCAACTGCTCGGCAAGGGCCAGCGCGGCACTCTCCGCCACGCCGTAGCAACCGGTGCGCTCATAGGCGATTTGGGAGTGATGGCTGAGTCGCTGCTGGTAACTGGCCAATTCATCGCTGCTGAAATACAACAGCGGCAACGCCAACTGGCTGGCCAGTTCCTGCAAACCGGGTTCATCGCGTTTGAGATCGATGCTGGCCAGGGCCTTGACCGCTTCCAGCTCGATGCGATGCGCCTGCAACGCCTGATCGAGTAACGCGCGCAGCGTGCTGACCGGGCAGCCGCGCTGGCAGCCCAGGCCGACCACAAAGGTCGGCGCTGCGCGGTCATCGGTCATGCGTGGTATTGACCATCGCTTTTGCGGCGGAACAACCAGGCGCTGATCAGGCCCAGGGCCAGCCAGAACGCCACGTTGGTCAACTGCGAAGCGATTTTGAACTGGGCTTCCAGCGCCTCCGGGGCGAGCATCGAATGCACTTCCGGTTGCGGTGCGCCGATCACGTGCGGCACGGCGAGGATCGCCACGCCGAGCAGCTTCATCAACCAGTGGCGGCTGAACACAATCAACGCCAGGCCAACAGCGGTGGAAGCGGCGGTGCCGATCCACCAGGTTTGCCGCGACGCCAGATCGGCTGCAGCGGTGCCCGGCAGTTCAGGCGGCAGGCCCAGGGTCGGTGCGAGCACGAAGGTCGCGTAACCGGCCAGGCCCCAGAGCAGGCCTTGCGAGGTTTTGGTCGGTGCACGCAGGGTGTACAGGCCGGCGAGCATCAGGGCGAACCCGACTGCCACCACCAGATTGCCGCCGGTGGTCGAGACCACACGTTGCCAGCCATCTTCTGGCTCCCAGGCTTCGGCGTCATGGGTGTGAGCGGCGGTGCCGGCGGCGTGTTCGTGAACGGCCACAGGTTCGGATTTCTCGAAGGTTTCGGCCTGCAGAATCAGCGGCGAGACCCAGAAGCTTTGCAGCAAGGTCAGCAGCAGGGCGGCCAGCAGGCCGGTGAAACCTGCGGTTTGCGCGATACGCTTGATCATGTCGGCAGGTCTCAGTGGCACGGAAACGCGGCGCTGTGGCGGGTATCGTGAGCGGCGTTGTGCACCGCTTCGATGTGCGAGAAACCGGCGAAGTAAACGAGGCCGGCACCCAGGATCGACGCGAAAATCGCGGCGGTCAGGCGTTGGCTCAATGTGCTGGTGCTGGAGATTTTATCGGTGTTGCTGCCGGTGCTGCTGATGATCGACATGGCGCTTCCCTCTGGAGTGTCAGCGGGTCAACAGAGCGCATGAAAACCCCTGCGAGTCGGGCACGCAGAGGTTCGAACAGCGCCCGCCCACCGCGGGTTTGTTATGTTCAGCGACGCAAACTGCGCACTGTGTGTTGCGGGCCGGTCTCCGGGCTCACGAGGGGTTGGCGTCTGGCCGACCTGCAAGCATCACCTTCCCATGCCGTAATGGCACAGTGGATTTGACGCTTCGCTCGCTTACCGTTGCGGGGGCAGCACCGGACTGACATGGCTTTGAGTAAAGCACATGATTCACCGGTTTCCCGTTTCACCCTGTGAAGGGCACCCGTAACAAGTTGTGTAGGAGAGCATGAGGGGAGGATTTGAGTCAATTGGGATTGGGGGCATATCCGTTGCTGCGGTAATGGCCTCTTAGGGTTCCGCCCTTACGGCGGGTCACTTTTGGCAAACGCCCCAAAAGTAACCAAAAGGTCTTTGCCCTGACGTTCGGCCCTCGCCTAGGCTCGGGTTCCTTCGCTGCGGGATTCATCCGGGGGGCAGCGCCTACGGTTTGCTTCGCTGCACCTCCTCTCGCTGTGTTTGGCTGCGCCAAACGGTCGCTGCGCTCCCACCCCCGGATAAATCCCTCCACTCAGCCTGCCGACGGGCCTTCAGATCAAAAGCTTTACTCGAGCTAACGCTCATCGTGTTGAGTGGGGCGGCTTCGCCGCATGGGGTGCACGCTTTCAGCCTGCTGGCGATGGCGGCCTGCGAGCCGACCAATTTCCAACTGAACACGCCCATTCCAACTGTGGGAGCGGGCTTGCTCGCGAAGGCGGCCTGCCAGCCAACCAAACTCCAACTGAACACACCCAATCCCATGTAGGAGCTGCCGAAGGCTGCGATCTTTTGACCTGCTTTGGCTCTGGCTTTTGATGTGGCTTTTGATTTTTTGCCCCTTCGGCAGGCCGAGCGAAGGTGTCCATCAGGGGCAGGCGCGCAGCGCCATGCGGCGAAGCCGCATACATCGAGAGGAGGTGCAGCGAAGCAAACCGTAGGCGATGCCCCCTGATGGACACCGTAGCGAGGGAACACTGAGCCTCAGCGAAGTGCCGTACGCCGGGGCAAAGCCTTTTGGGTTACCTTTTCGGCGTTTGGAAAAGGTGACTCGCTGTAAGAGCGAAACCGCCAGCGGCGACACCCGCAGAAACGGATATGCCCCCAATCCAAAAAAACCAAACCCCTTAACCCGAAGTCTGGCAAAAGTGACCCGCCGCAACGGCGAAACCGCCAGCGGCGACACCCGCAGAAACGGATATGCCCCCAATCCAAAAAAACCAAACCCCGTAACCCGAAGTCTGGCAAAAGTGACCCGCCGCAATGGCGAAACCGTAATCAGCAACCCCCGCAGCAACGGATATGCCCCCAATCCAACCATTGACCGGTCACCAACCGATGCGTAGCCTTGCGCTTTCGAGGTTCTTCGGCCCACGCCGAAGCTAAGAAGGGAACGCGGTCAAAGCCGCGGCTGCCCCCGCAACTGTGAACGGTGAAGTTCGTTGCCACGCCACTGCCAGCTCAATCCACTGAGCCCGCGGGAAGGCGCAACGAACGCCAGGCGCAAGGCCTGAACACCGTCAGCCAGGAGACCTGCCTCGTGACAGATTTCTCACTACAACCGGGCGGGGTGATCCGGTGGCGAATTCTTCCGCGCGCACGCTCGCAGCGGATCTCGTCCCGCATGCCCGCCACCTTGCCAAAGGGCATCCGATGAAAACACTGGCCAAACTCCCCGTCACCATCGTCACCGGTTTCCTCGGCTCGGGCAAAACCACCTTGCTGCGGCACATGCTCGACAACGCTCAGGGCCGTCGCATCGCGGTGATCGTCAACGAGTTCGGCGAGCTGGGCATCGACGGTGAAATCCTCAAGCAATGCACCATCGGCTGCACCGAAGAAGAAGCCACCGGCCGCGTCTACGAACTGGCCAACGGCTGCCTGTGCTGCACGGTGCAGGAAGAGTTCTTCCCGGTGATGCGTGAACTGGTCGCCCGTCGCGGCGATCTCGATCACATCCTGATCGAGACCTCCGGTCTGGCTCTGCCAAAACCATTGGTGCAAGCCTTCCAGTGGCCGGAAATCCGCAGCGCCTGCACCGTGGATGCGGTGATCACCGTGGTCGACAGCCCGGCCGTGGCCGCTGGCACCTTCGCTGCGTTCCCGGATCAGGTCGATGCCCAGCGCAAACTCGATCCGAATCTGGATCACGAATCGCCGCTGCACGAACTGTTCGCCGATCAACTGGCCAGCGCCGATCTGGTGATCCTCAACAAGGCCGACCAGACCAGCGCCGAAGATCTGGCTCGCGTGCGAGCTGAAGTCGCCGAAGAACTGCCGCCGGCAGTAAAAATCATCGAAGCCAGCAACGGTCGCCTGCCGCTGGACGTGTTGATTGGTCTGGGCGCCGGATCCGAAGAACATATCGACAGCCGGCACAGCCATCACGATCACCACCATGACGGTGATGACGACCACGATGACCACGATCACGACGCCTTCGATTCGATCTCGATCGAACTGCCGCAAGCCGACGAAAGCCTGCTGCTCGACGCGCTGACGCAACTGGTTGTGCAGCACGGCATCCTGCGCGTGAAGGGCTTCGCGGCGATTCCGAACAAGCCGATGCGCCTGTTGATTCAGGGCGTGGGCACGCGTTTCGACAAGCACTTCGACCGCCAGTGGGGCGCTGACGAAGCGCGCGTCACCCGTCTGGTGCTGATCGGTCAGGAACTCGACGCCGCGCAACTCGAAGCGCAACTGCGCGCCGCGCTCAGCGTTTAAGCCATGCACCTGCTCAGGACCCAGCCCGGCGGTTTTGTGTCGGATGACAACATCGCCGACCTTGGACAAACCCCCGCCGAGCTGGTGATCCTGTGCAGCGGCGACTCCAGCCTGGCGCTGCTCGCCGAAGCTGCGCAGCAGTTGCCCGAGGATTATCCGAGCCTGCGTCTGGCCAATCCGATGCAGGTGCAGAATCATGCTTCGGTCGATTTGTATGTCGATGAAGTGCTGCGTCACGCCAAGGTCATTCTGATTTCGTTGCACGGCGGCATTGCCTATTGGCGTTATGGCGTCGAGCGTCTGGTGGAGTTGGCCGAGCGCGGGGTGCAGGTGATTCTGGTGCCGGGCGATGATCGTCCCGATCCGGAACTCAGCGACCTGAGCACTGTGCCCACCGAAGATCGCGACCGCCTCTGGCAGTTCCTGCGTCAGGGCGGCATGGGCAATGCGCTGGATTTCTTTCATTGTCTGGCCAACCGCTGGCTGGCGCGCGACTACGCCTGGGGCGAACCGCAAGCGCTGCCGCGTACGGCGATTTACCACCCACAGAAAAACACCGCCGCACTGAGCGACTGGCAAGCCGAATGGCTGCTCGGTCAACCGGTCGCGGCGGTGTTGTTTTATCGCTCGCATTTGCAGGCGGCCAACACCGCGTTCATCGATGTGTTCTGCCAGCGCTTGCAGGCGGCAGGGCTCAATCCGTTGCCGATTGCCGTCGCCAGCCTGAAAGAATCCGGCTGCCTCAGTGTGGTCGAGGACTGGCTGGACGAGGTCGAGGCAGCGGTGATTCTCAACACCACCGGGTTCGCGCAATCCAGCCCGGAAGCGCCGCATCTGCGCCCGTTCCGGCGCAATATTCCGGTGATTCAGGCGATCTGCGCCCAGGACAACGAACCCGGTTGGCGCGCCAGCGAGCAGGGCCTTGGCCCGCGAGATCTGGCGATGCACATCGCTTTGCCGGAACTCGACGGGCGCATCATCAGCCGGCCGATCAGCTTCAAGGATCTGGCCTGGCGCAGCGAGCGCAGCCAGTCCGACGTGGTCTGCTACCGGGCGCAACCCGAGCGCATGGATTTTGTCGCCGAGCTGGCCCGGCGCTGGAGCGATCTGGCGCGGCTGCCGAACGCGGAAAAACGCGTCGCGCTGATTCTCGCCAACTACCCGACCCGCGATGGTCGTATCGGCAATGGCGTCGGTCTCGATACGCCGGCGGCGGCGTTGAATATCCTGCGCGCGTTGCAGACCGAGGGCTTGCCGTTGACTGCTGAGTTGCCGGACAGCGGCACTGAGCTGATCCAGCAATTGCTCGGCGGCGTCAGCAACGACCTCGACAGCATCGACCTGCGTCCGTGCCAGCAAAGCCTGGCGATGGATGCCTATCTGGCGATGTTCAATGCGCTGCCGCAGGCCAATCGCGCGGCAGTGCTGGAACGCTGGGGCGCGCCGCAAAACGATCCGATGTGCCGCGACGGGCGGATGATGATCGCCGGGCTGCGCTTTGGCCTGACCTTCGTCGGCATTCAACCGGCGCGCGGTTATCAGGTCGATCCGAGTGCGGTGTACCACGACCCGGATCTGGTGCCGCCGCACGGCTATCTGGCGTTCTATTTCTGGCTGCGCAACACCTACGGTGCCCACGCGGTGATTCACGTCGGCAAGCACGGCAACCTCGAATGGCTGCCGGGTAAGGGCGTGGGGCTTTCGGAGAATTGCTGGCCGGACGCATTGCTCGGGCCGCTGCCGAA
The DNA here is from genome assembly GCF_058798255.1 of Pseudomonas sp. GW823-FHT01D03. Classification (NCBI taxonomy): domain Bacteria; kingdom Pseudomonadati; phylum Pseudomonadota; class Gammaproteobacteria; order Pseudomonadales; family Pseudomonadaceae; genus Pseudomonas; species Pseudomonas sp. GW823-FHT01D03. Next base: position 3,378,268 of record NZ_JBXAKK010000001.1, on the reverse strand, counting down.
CATCTATCCGTTTATCGTCAACGACCCGGGCGAGGGCGCCCAGGCCAAACGGCGCACGCAAGCGGTGATCATCGACCACCTGATGCCGCCGCTGACCCGCGCCGAAACCTACGGGCCGCTGCGCAATCTGGAACTGTTGGCCGACGAATATTACGAGGCTCAGTTGCTCGATCCGCGTCGTGCGCGAGAGCTGCAGCGTGACATTCTGCAACTGGTGCGCGAGACGCAGATCGACCGCGAACTGCAACTCGACGCCGGTCTGGACAGCGACGCCGATGCCGCGATCTGGCTGCCGCGTCTGGACACCTATCTGTGTGACCTGAAGGAATCGCAGATCCGCGATGGCCTGCACATCTTTGGCGAGTCGCCGACCGGACGTTTGCGCATCGACACGCTACTGGCCTTGCTGCGTATCCCGCGTGGCGACGGCAAGGGCGCGCAGTCGAGTCTGCTGCGGGCGTTGGCCAAGGCCTTCGAGCTGGGGTTTGATCCGTTGGATTGCGCACTTGCCGACCCGTGGAACGGCCCGCGCCCGCCGGAGCTGCAAAGCGTCAGCGACGAAGTCTGGCGCACTGCCGGCGATACCCGCGAACGCCTCGAACTGTTCGCCACCCACCTGATCTCCGAAACATTGCACGCCCCTTGTAGGAGTGAGCCTGCTCGCGATAGCGGTGTGTCATTCAACACTGAATTGCCTGACCTGACGCCATCGCGAGCAGGCTCACTCCTACAGGAACCGAGGGGGGCTGAAGTCAGTGCAATCATTGAAAATCTGTGCGAAGTCGTCGCCCCACGCCTCGACGCCTGCGGCCCCGCTGAAATGCGTGGCCTGCTCGACGCCCTGAACGGCCGCTTCGTCCCCGCCGGCCCAAGCGGCGCGCCCAGCCGTGGTCGTCTCGACGTGCTGCCCACCGGGCGCAATTTCTACTCGGTGGACGTGCGTAACCTGCCGACCACCACCGCGTGGCGCATCGGTTTCCAGTCCGCCACGCTGATTCTCGAACGGCACCTTCAGGATCACGGCGATCACCTGCGCCAGCTCGGCCTCTCGGTGTGGGGCACCGCGACCATGCGCACCGGCGGTGATGACATCGCCCAGGCCATGGCGTTGATGGGCGTGCGTCCTGTATGGGCCACCGGCAGTCAGCGCGTTGATGACTTCGAGATTCTGCCGCTGAGCCTGCTCGACCGACCACGGGTCGATGTCACGCTGCGGGTCTCGGGCTTCTTCCGCGATGCCTTTGCCAACCTGATTCGCTTGTTCGACGCGGCCGTGCAAGCGGTGGCGGCGCTGGACGAACCGGATGACCTCAATCCGCTGGCCGCGAAAGTGCGTGCCGAGCGCGAGGCGCTTTTGCAATCGGGGCTGGATGCCGACGCGGCGCGGCGCCAGGCCGGCTGGCGGATCTTCGGTGCCAAACCCGGTGCTTACGGCGCGGGTGTGCAGGGCGCCATCGATGGGCGTCTGTGGCAGAGCCGCGAAGATCTGGCCGAGGTCTACCTGAACTGGGGTGCCTACGCTTACGGCGGTTCTGACGAAGGCACCGCCGCCCGCGAGCAGTTCGTTCAGCGCCTGAGCCAGGTGCAGGCGGTGTTGCAGAATCAGGACAACCGCGAGCACGACCTGCTCGATTCCAACGACTATTACCAGTTCCAGGGCGGCATGCTCGCGGCGGTGGAAACCCTGCGTGGCGAAGCGGCGGCGAGTTATCACGGCGATCACAGCCAGCCGGATCTGCCGAAAATCCGCACCCTGAAAGAAGAGCTCAATCGGGTGATCCGCTCGCGGGCGGCCAATCCGAAATGGATCGACGGGGTCAAACGGCACGGCTATAAAGGCGCCTTCGAACTGGCGGCGACAGTCGATAACCTGTTCGCTTTCGACGCCACCACGCAACTGATCGATGATCATCAGTACGCGTTGCTGGCGGACGCCTATCTGCTTGATCCGGCGACCCGCGATTTTGTTCGTGAACACAATCCGCACGCGCTGCGCGACATGACCGAGCGCATGCTCGAAGCGCAGCAGCGCGGGATGTGGCAGGAACCCGGGGCCTATAAAGAGGCCCTGGAAAACCTGCTGTTGGATATAGAAGAAGACACCTGACACACCACAACATTTTGTAGGAGTGAGCCTGCTCGCGATAGCGGTGTATCAGCCAACCTATTTGTCGCTGACCCACCGCTATCGCGAGCAGGCTCACTCCTACATTGAAATGAATTCACACCGACCATGACCGAGTATTGAAGATGACCGACACCCCGCATTTCCCGCTCTCCGCCGTGGTCGGCGCCGATGACCTGAAACTCGCCCTGTGCCTCACCGCCATCGACCCGAAAATCGGTGGCGTGTTGATCGAAGGCCCACGCGGCATGGCCAAATCTACCCTGGCCCGTGGCTTGGCCGATCTGCTCGCCAGCGGTCAGTTCGTCACGCTGCCGCTGGGCGCCACCGAAGAACGTCTGGTCGGCACCCTCGATCTCGACGCGGCACTGAGTGAAGGGCGGGCGCAGTTTTCTCCCGGTGTTTTGGCCAAGGCCGACGGCGGTGTGCTCTACGTCGATGAAGTGAACCTGCTGCCCGATCATCTGGTGGACCTGCTGCTCGATGTGGCAGCCAGCGGCACCAACCTGATCGAGCGCGACGGCATCTCCCATCGGCATTCGGCGCGATTTGTCTTGATTGGCACGATGAACCCGGAAGAGGGCGAACTGCGTCCGCAACTGCTTGACCGGTTCGGTCTGAACGTCGCCCTCAGCGGCAACACCGCGCCATCCGAGCGCGGGCAGATCATCCGCCGCCGACTGGATTTCGACAGCGGTCCCCAGGCGTTCTGCGCGCAGTGGGAAGCACAGCAACAGGCGCTGCGCGAACGCTGCGAGCAGGCGCGCATCCTGTTAGCGAGCATTGCGCTGGATGACGACGCGTTGGCGAGCATCACCGAGCGTTGCTTTGCGGCGGGTGTCGATGGCTTGCGTGCCGATCTGGTCTGGCTGCGTGCGGCCCGTGCGCACGCGGCATGGCGCGGCGCGGCAGCGATTGCCGAGCAGGATATCGACGCGGTCGCGGAATTCGCCCTGCGTCATCGCCGTAGAGAGTCCTCTTCTTCCAGTCCGCAGCCACCCGCGCAGAATTCGGCCAATACGCAAGCCGACTCAAGCGAGGGCCAGGGGCAGTGGGGTGATATGCCCGCCCCGGCACTGGCCACCGGTGCCCGTCGCGAAGTTCCGAGCTGGCCAAAAAAGTAACCGGCATTCGTCCCCGATCCGACGCGGGGGCGAATGCCAGACCCCGCGCCGGACGTCTCGACCACGGACGCCAGGGCCAGCGCCACGCTGTGCGCAGCGGTCTGGTGAACTGGCCGGGCACGCTGCTCAACGGTCGGCCGCAGACTCGCGAAGATCTGCAGTTCCAGTTGCGCACTCGTACTCCCCATGAATTGTGGCTGGTGATCGTCGATGCCTCGGCTTCGACGCGTCGGCATCAGGCGCTGAGCGATGCCAAGGGCTTGCTCGCGCAATTGTTCGATGATGCTTATCGGCAACGGGCGCGACTGGCCCTGCTGACCGCCAGCGGCAGCGCGCCGAAATGGCAGGTGCAGGGGTTGAAGGCGTCGAGTGGCTTGCGCACCTGGCTGGAGGCACTAGGGGCGGGCGGTGGAACGCCGCTAGTGGCAGCTTTGACGCAGGCACAGCAATGGCTGACCCAACGACAAAAGCGCTTCCCGGCCGAGCAGCAGCGCGTGCTGGTGGTGACGGATGGGCGTTTGAAAGCCTTGCCGTCGATACCGCCGCTGGAGTGTCCGGGATTGTTGATCGACATTGAGCGCGGGCCGATCCGCCTGGCACGGGCGCGGGAATTAGCGACGGCGCTGAATGCGGAATATCGGCATATCGATGATGTGTGAAGTCTGAGCGGGCCTCTTCGCGAGCAGTCTCGCTCTCACAAGGAATGTGAACGCTGCTTTACCTGTGGGAGCGGGCTTGCTCGCGAAGAGGTCACCTCGGTTCAAACGGATATCATCCAAACTTGCAGCGCTGCTCTATGCTCCACCCCAGCCCAATCACAAGGAGTGAACCATGCGGGTATTGGTCGCCAATCCTCAGGACGATTTCCGCGTCAAAGCCTACGCCGGCACCAATGGCGTGCTGCTGGCCATGGATCTGGCTGAGCCGCGGCGTAAAGGCTTGCTCGGGTTTGCCATCGAAAAGCAGCAGGGCGACAAACCGTGGTTGTTTCTGTTCAACAGCCTGACGTTTCCCGGCAAGGCACACACGTTCCTCCAGTATCACGCCACGCCCAGCGATAAAGCGCCGCTGCAGAAATTTCGCTGGGCCGATTACGCGGTCAATCCGGGCACGACGATGCACTATCGCGTGCATCTGGCCTACGGCACGGCAGACGCGCCACAACTTGGCGAATCACTGGAGCTGAGCATCACCAGTGACGACGGTCATCCGGCCAACCAGAGCGTGATCTTCAACCGTGCCGTGGCCGCCAGTCAGGCCTTCCAGCGCAAATTTCCCGACCTCGACGCGCAGATCAGCGCCAACAAAAATCTGCCCATCGAAGCCTGGCCCGACGCGGCGCGCCTGTGGCTGGAGAACGGACTGCTGGAGCGATTGCTGGGTTTTATCGAACGTGCGGTGGACGCGCAGTGGGCGCTGGACATTGCGATCTACGAGTATCAGTTGCAGGCGATTGTCGATGCAGTGAACGCTGCGTTCGCCCGTGGGGTTCAGGTGCGCGTGCTGTATCACGCCCAGCCTGATGACCCTGGCACAACCTTCAACGAAGCGAACCTTGCCAGGTTGCCTGAGGCGAACAAACGTGGCCGGGTCACTCACAATATTTTCCACAACAAATTCATCGTCCTCAGCCGTGTCGATGGCGCGGGTCAGCGTCAACCGCAGGCCGTGCTGTGCGGCAGCACCAATTTCACCGCCAATGGTGTTTATCGCCAGGCCAATGTGGTGCATACGCTCGACGATGAGACGATTGCCACGCGGTATTTGCAAACGTTCGAAGAGGTTTGGGCCAATCCCGCCGACGTCGGAGCGACGCGCAACTGGATCACCGAGCACAATCCGATGGACTCCGCGCAGCCGCTGTTCGCCGGGTTCTCGCCACGTCGCGGCGGGGCTGATTTGCGCGAGTTCGTCGAGATCATCGAGGCGGCGAAAAAGGACGTGTTGTTCGTCACCGCGTTCAGCCTGCCGGATGCGATTCTCAACGCGCTGCTCGGCAAACCGCATGACGACATCCTGCGTTACGGTCTGCAAAACACCGCGAGCCGTATAACCGGATTTCACGCCGATCGCTCCGCCGAATTCGCCGCTACGGCATTGCTGAACACCGGTCTGGAAGGTTGGCTCAAGGAAAACATGAAAGGCCAGAAGGGTAACCTGCTGGTGCACACCAAAGCGGTGGTCAGCGATTTCACCAGCGATACCCCGACGATTATCAGTGGTAGCCACAACTTCAGCACCTCGGCCAGTAACGGCAATGACGAGAACTTCCTGATCATTCGTGGCGACACCGATCTGGCTGATCGTTATGGCCTGGAATTGTTGCGGTTCTACGAGCATTACCGCTTTCGCTATTTTGCAAAGAAGCTTGAATTGAAACAGGTGAGTCCGTTGGCGGTGGATGACAGCTGGACTTATGATTATTACGTAGAGGGGGATCTGCGGCAGTTGTCGCGCTTGCGTTTTGCCGGGCGATGATGTGGTGTGTTTGATGACCCCTTCGCGAGCAAGCCCGCTCCCACATTGGACCTTCTTTGAAGTCAGAACCTGCGTCCGACGAATAGCCCCTGTGGGAGCGGGCTTGCTCGCGAAAGGGCCTGCAGGAAAATCACATTTCTTGTGCTCTTACAGATTTTGAAATGATTTGCCGCTGTAGAAAATGTGCCTTGAGCCTGTACGCTCCAAGGCCATTTTTCATTCAGGATTTGCATGAACACCCTCTTGGAGCCTCCCAGTCGTACCTTCTCCACGCGCCATGGCGCGGTCTTGACGCACTCGCAGCATCCGGTTTTCCGACACCCGTCTATCGTTGACAACGCGGCTTCAGAGCCTTCGCGTTGCACTTTGCCGTGCCCGGCAGCCTGAATTCACTGAAGAGAGATCGAGACATTTTATGGAATGGTTAGCGGATCCCACGGCCTGGTTAGGCTTGTTGACTCTGATCGTGCTGGAACTGGTGCTGGGTATCGACAACCTGGTGTTCATCGCGATCCTGGCGGACAAACTGCCGCCGCATCAGCGCGACCGTGCGCGAATCATCGGCCTGTCGCTGGCGTTGATCATGCGCCTGGGCCTGTTGGCGAGTATTTCCTGGCTGGTCACTCTTACGCAGCCATTGTTCGAGGTATTCGACAAGAGCTTCTCCGGCCGTGACCTGATCATGCTGTTCGGTGGTGTGTTCCTGTTGTTCAAGGCCACCATGGAGCTGCACGAACGACTCGAAGGCCACGTCGGCCAGCGCTCGACCAACGCCGCTTACGCGCTGTTCTGGCCGATCGTGGCGCAGATCGTGGTGCTCGACGCGGTGTTCTCGCTGGACGCGGTAATCACCGCCGTCGGCATGGTTGATGAACTGGCGGTGATGATGATCGCGGTGATCATTTCCATCGGTCTGATGATCGTCGCCAGCAAGCCGCTCACCCGCTTCGTCAATGCGCACCCGACGGTGATCATGCTATGTCTGGGCTTCCTGATGATGATCGGTTTCGCCCTGACGGCCGAAGGCCTGGGTTTCCACATCCCGAAAGGCTATCTGTATGCGGCGATTGGTTTCTCGATTCTGATCGAGGTGTTCAACCAGATCGCCCGGGCCCGACGCAAACGTTCGATGCAAGGCCTGCGCCCCATACGTGAGCGCACGGCCCATGCGGTGATGCGTTTGCTGGGCGGGCGCAGGCTGGAGGCGGAGGAGGTCGGCGAGGAAATCTCTGACCTGCTGGATGACGGCGAAGCCCCGAGTGCGGAGCTGTTCGACCGCCGCGAGCGAGTGATGATCAGTGGCGTGCTGCAACTGGCCGAGCGGCCGATTCGTAATCTGATGACCGTACGCGCGGACGTCGACACCATCGATCTGGCCGACGACGCCGAAACGATTCGCACAAAATTGATGCACTCGTCGTATTCGCGTCTGCCGCTGATTCGCAACGGCGCGGTGGATGAACCGTTGGGCTTCGTGCACAAGAAAGAGTTGCTCAAGGAGTACCTGGCCGGTACCGAGCCGAATCTGGAGCACCTGGCGCGCAAGACCATCAACCTGCTCGACAGCTATTCGATCCTCAATGCGCTGGAGCAAATGCGAGCGGCGTCGACTCACATCGCCTTCGTGGTCAACGAATTCGGTGACTTCGTCGGCGTGTTGACCATGACCGACATCCTCGAATCGATTGCCGGCGAACTGCCCGATGCCAGCGAAATCGAAGGCCCGGACGTGATCGAGGAGCAGGGCGGTTTTGTCGTCAGCGGCGCATTGAACCTGACGCGTGTTCGCCAGCGCACCGGGTTCGGCGCCGAACCGACCGAGGACTATCAGACCTTGGCCGGACTGGTGATGAGCCTGCTGGATCGCTTGCCGATGAAGGGCGACCGGCTGCAGTACGAAGGCTGGCAAATGACCGTCAAAGCCGTTGAGGAACGACGAGTGACGCGGGTGTTGCTGGTGCGCGATTCTGCGTAAGGCAGCAGCCTTGCGCTGACGGTGCCGACCCCTGCGCGGGCAAGCCCGCTCCCACAGTGCACGCGTCGTACACGAAATGTGTGAACAACGTTGCCCCCTGTGGGAGCGGACTTGCCCGCGAAAGCGATGCGTCATACGCCGCAACGATTACGGGAAATGCACTGCCTCAAATCACCCGCCGATGCGCACGCGTGATTGTGCAGAGCCTGCTCAATGTGCGGCGCAACCACGGCAGGTCATGCCGTGATTTCTGCTGCACCACCGGCGCCCTGGTCCTGCCAATATGCCGGGCAAAATCCGCCGCCAGTGTTTCCTCTGTGCCGATGCCCTTGAGTTTTTTCACCAGCCTGCCGTTCTTGTAGAACAGCACCGTCGGCGTGCCGGTAACCAGCGGATGGCGCGGCGACTCACGGGTGTTAAGCATGTAGATATTGGCGCGATGACGGTACGGCTCGGCAATCTGACGAAAAATCGGCCCTGCCCATTCGCAGGCGGGGCAGTGTTCATTGGCGAAATACAGGATCACCGGGCGCCAGGTTTTCAGGGCTTTGCGGTAAACCGGGGCCAGATTGGAAATGGTATTGGCAGTGCTCATTGAGAACTCCTTTTCAACGACCTCGAAAGTTCGATGACGTTAAAGAAGGGTGAAGAACAGGTCTACTGTCAGAAATTACAGGTGGCCTGTGGATTCGCGAGATTTTTCCCACTTTTATGAAGGACCAGCCCGACAAGAAGCCCGGAAATGTGGAATGTCGGGACGTGATACCTTTTTTCACTCAATAAAAGAGAAGGCGGTAATAAGCGATAGGCGTCGAAGCCGTCTTGGAGTGCTATTTTAAGCACCATTAACAGCACTCCAAGGAGCACCATCATGACTCACGTAGTCCTTTCTAATATCGTTGCGAGTATTTCTGAATTGAAAAGAAACCCCATGGGTACCGTGGCCGCCGGTGGCGGCCAATCTGTTGCAATCCTCAATCGAAATGAGCCAGCGTTTTATTGTGTTCCCGCGAAGGAGTATGAGGCGATGATGAATCGTCTTGAGGATCTGGAACTGATCGCACTATGCAAGGAGCGAGAAAACGATCCCACCATCAAGGTCTCTATAGATGACCTATGAGCTGGAGTTTTCCGAGAAAGCCTGGAAGGAATGGAAAAAGCTCGATTCAGCACTTCAGAATCAGTTCAAGAAAAAGCTCTCTACACGTCTGGTCAATCCTCACGTTCCTGCCGATCGACTCCGAGGGTTGGGAAACGCATACAAAATCAAGCTTCGCAGTGCTGGATACAGGCTGGTCTATCGCGTAAAGAACGAGGTTTTGGTAGTTACCGTGATTGCGGTAGGGAGAAGAGAGCGGGGAGAGGTCTACGACAAAGCCGCTTGCCGATAGATATGGAGAGCTGGCCCCTTCAATCGCTAACCACTGCACCGAAGTAGCCCTTCGTGCTCCATCTGGGAACCTGCTACTCGATATTTGTAGCCTAAGGTAGCGCAGCCCATCAGTTCCCGCACCTGACTCCTTTTTCGCATTTCCTGCATCCCGTTGATTCCAAAAACATTTAACCCCGATACAGATTCCCTGTGATTCCTGTGGCACACTTTCTGCTGTCTATTCCGTAGTAACAAACCGTGTTCCGGTATAGCGGAATAAACATCATCCTGGAGTGCTTGCCATGCATCGCCGTCCTTCGTTGTTCAAAGCGTGTGTTTTTGTTCTTGCGGCTTCGTCCGCTGTGATGGGCATGGCCCAGGCAGCCGATAGCAAGCTCGACAGTGTTCTGGCCCGGGGCAAGCTGATTGTCGGCACCGGCAGCACCAATGCGCCGTGGCACTTTCAGGGTGCGGACGGCAAGTTGCAGGGCTTTGATATCGACATCGCCAGGATGGTGGCCAAAGGGCTGTTCAATGACCCGAGCAAAGTCGAGTTCGTCGTGCAGTCGTCCGACGCGCGAATTCCCAATCTGCTGACCGACAAGGTCGACATGAGTTGCCAGTTCATCACCGTTACCGCCAGTCGTGCGCAGCAAGTGGCGTTCACCCTGCCGTACTACCGCGAAGGCGTCGGCCTGCTGCTGCCGGCCAACAGCAAGTACAAGGAAATCGAAGACCTTCAGGACGGCGGCGACGGCGTCACCGTGGCCGTGCTGCAAAACGTCTACGCCGAAGAACTGGTGCATCAGGCGCTGCCCAAGGCCAAGGTCGATCAGTACGACAGCGTCGACCTGATGTATCAGGCGGTGAACTCCGGTCGCGCAGATGCCGCTGCCACTGATCAGTCGTCGGTCAAATACCTGATAATGCAGAACCCTGGCCGCTACCGCAGCCCGACCTACGCCTGGAGCCCACAGACCTACGCCTGCGCAGTCAAACGCGGCGATCAGGACTGGCTGAACTTCGTCAACACCGCCCTGCATGAAGCCATGACTGGCGTTGAGTTCCCGACTTACGCGGCATCCTTCAAGCAATGGTTCGGTGTCGACCTGCCGTCGCCGGCGATCGGTTTCCCTGTCGAATTCAAATGATCCCGTGAGAGTGGGGCGCCTGCACGCGCCCCGCTCAAGGTACTGCTGACCATGAACTATCAGTTGAACTTTGCTGCCGTGTGGCGCGATTTCGACACCTTGCTGGCGGGGCTCGGTCTGGGCCTTGAACTGGCGCTGGTGTCGATCGCCATCGGCTGCGTGATCGGCCTGCTGATGGCGTTTGCCTTGCTCTCGAAGCATCGCGCCTTGCGGGTGCTGGCCTCGGTGTACGTCACGGTGGTGCGTAACACGCCGATTCTGGTGTTGATTCTGTTGATCTACTTTGCGTTGCCGAGCCTGGGGATCCGGCTGGACAAGATCCCGTCGTTCATCATCACGCTGTCGCTGTATGCCGGTGCCTATCTGACCGAAGTGTTCCGTGGCGGCTTGCTGAGCATCCCCAAAGGCCAGCGCGAAGCGGGGCTGGCGATCGGACTCGGTGAGTGGCAGGTCAAGGCCTACGTCACCGTGCCGGTGATGCTGCGCAACGTGTTGCCGGCGCTGTCGAACAACTTCATCTCGCTGTTCAAGGACACCTCGCTGGCCGCCGCGATTGCGGTGCCGGAGCTGACCTATTACGCGCGCAAGATCAACGTCGAGAGCTACCGGGTGATCGAAACCTGGCTGGTGACCACGGCGTTGTATGTCGCGGCCTGTTACCTCATTGCCATGCTGCTGCGTTACCTCGAGCAGCGTCTGGCGATCCGCCGATAGGAGGCTGCGATGTACGAATCTCCCAGTTGGTTGCATGAATTGTGGGTGGCACGCGAGACGTTGCTGCAAGGCTTCCTGACCAGTGTGCAGGTGTCGGCATTGGCGATTCTGTTCGGCACGCTGCTCGGGGTTGTCGCCGGTCTGGTGCTGACTTACGGCAAGTTCTGGATGCGCGCGCCGTTCCGCTTTTATGTCGACATTATTCGCGGCACGCCGGTGTTTGTATTGGTGCTGGCCTGCTTCTACATGGCGCCGGCGCTGGGCTGGCAGATCAGCGCGTTTCAGGCCGGTGCGCTGGGCCTGACGCTGTTCTGCGGCTCGCACGTTGCCGAGATCGTGCGCGGCGCCTTGCAGGCATTGCCACGCGGGCAGATGGAAGCGAGCAAGGCGATTGGCCTGACGTTTTATCAGTCTCTCGGTTATGTGCTGCTACCCCAGGCGTTACGGCAGATCCTGCCGACCTGGGTCAACTCGTCCACCGAAATCGTCAAGGCTTCGACCTTGCTCTCGGTGATCGGCGTTGCCGAATTGCTGCTCAGCACCCAACAGATCATCGCCCGGACCTTCATGACTCTGGAGTTCTACCTGTTCGCCGGTTTTCTGTTCTTCGTCATCAACTACGGCATCGAATTACTCGGCCGGCATATTGAAAAGCGGGTGGCCCTGCCATGACTCAAGCTCAAGTTTCCAACGTTCAGAACGCTCAGCCGCTGCTGGACATCCGTGGCCTGCACAAGCAGTACGGCGCAGTCGAAGTGCTCAAGGGAGTCGACTTGAGCATGCAGCGCGGCAACGTCGTGACGCTGATCGGCTCCAGCGGTTCGGGCAAGACCACCTTGCTGCGCTGCGTGAACATGCTCGAAGAGTTTCAGGGCGGGCAGATCCTGCTCGACGGCGAGTCCATCGGCTATGACGAGGTCGGCGGTAAACGTGTGCGTCACGCCGAAAAAGTCATCGCCCGTCATCGCGCGATGACCGGCATGGCCTTCCAGCAATTCAACCTGTTTCCGCACCTGACAGCCTTGCAGAACGTCACCCTCGGTCTGCTCAAGGTTAAGAAAATGCACAAGGACCAAGCCGTGGTGCTGGCCGAAAAATGGCTGGAGCGGGTCGGCCTGCTGGAGCGGCGCAATCACTTTCCCGGGCAGTTGTCCGGTGGTCAGCAACAGCGTGTGGCGATTGCCCGGGCGATTGCGATGAACCCCAGCCTGATGCTGTTCGACGAAGTCACCTCGGCCCTCGATCCGGAGCTGGTCGGTGAAGTGTTGAACGTGATCAAGGGCCTGGCCGAAGACGGCATGACCATGTTGCTGGTGACCCACGAAATGCGTTTCGCCTTCGAAGTTTCGGACAAGATCGTGTTCATGAATCAGGGGCGAATCGAAGAGCAGGGGCCGCCCAAGGAACTGTTCGAACGCCCGCAATCGCCGCGACTGGCCGAGTTTCTCAAGAGCACGCGGTTCTAATTTTTGCTTTGTAATCAGGAGAAGTACCCATGAGCATTACTCGATACGGCACCGGCAGCACCGCCGCTGGTGGCCAGCCACGTCCCTTCGCGCGCGCCGTTGAAGCGGATGGCTGGCTGCACGTGTCCGGCCAGGTGCCGGCGGTGGATGGCGAGATCATCGTTGGCGGCATCGTCGAGCAGACCCACCAGACCATGAAGAACCTGATCGCGATTCTCGAAGAGGCCGGTTATGGCCTGGAGGACGTGGTGCGCGCCGGCGTCTGGCTGGATGATCCACGGGATTTCAGCAGTTTCAACAAGGTTTTCGGGGAGTACTTCAAACCGGAACACGCCCCGGCACGGGCCTGTGTGCAGGCGAGCATGATGGTTGATTGCAAGGTCGAGATCGATTGCATCGCGTACAAGAAAAAGGCCTGATTGACGCCGGCTCTTGTAGGAGCTGCCGAAGGCTGCGATCTTTTGGCAATTTTGGATGCGCCACAAAGGCAAGATCAAAAGATCGCAGCCTGCGGCAGCTCCTACAGAGGCATTTTGAGTGAGTACTGACATGACCGAAGACACCATCAAACGCCGGGCCCGTGGTCTGGACCGGGCGTTCGATATCCTCGATTTCCTCAAGGAGATCGGCCAGCCGCTGCGTCCGAACGACATCGCCAACGGTATTGGCAGCCCGAAATCCACGGTCTACGAACTGGTGGCGTCGCTGCTGGAACGAAGGATTCTGGAGCCGGTGGGCAAGGACGGTCACGTCTATCTCGGTCGCCAGTTGTATTTCCTCGGGCAGGCGCACTTGCGCCATTTCGACCTCAGTCGCGAGGCCGATCACGCCTTGCAGGAAATCGTCAGCCAGACCCGGGAAACCGCGCAGATGTGCTTGCTCAACGGGCGCAAATACACGGTGGCGCTGATGAAGGAGGGCGAGCGGCATTTCCGCATTTCGTCCGACATCGGCGAAAACGCGCCGATCCCGTGGACCGCGTCCGGACGCCTGTTGCTGGCGCATTTGAGCGACCAGCAGATCATCGACCTGATCGACGAGGACGACTACATCCTGCCCGATGGCGAGCGCCTGCCGCTGGAACGCTTTCTGGCGGAGATCCGCCAGGCCGGCATCGACGGATTCTTCTCGTTCGACAGCGTGGCCGACACCTTCACCCATTGCTTCGCCGCGCCGGTCAAAGATCCCAGTGGCGTGGCCATCTGCACCCTGTGCATCGTCGCCCCACGGGCCGATGCGAAAAACAATTACGACGACTATCGCCGGGTGCTGATCGAGAGCGCCAACAGCCTCGCCCGGCGCATCAACGAATAACCGCGGCTGCCTGCGGCCGCGACAGTGAGGAGTTCAAGCATGACGACTGCCATCAATACCGCTGTGGAAAAGGGCGACGCTGCCATCGGTGCGCACCTTGTGCGTGACGTCAGCCTGCCGGCGCTGGTGCTGCACCGTGAGGCGCTGGAGCACAACATTCGCTGGATGCAGAAGTTCGTCAGCGACAGCGGCGCCGAGCTCGCGCCCCACGGCAAGACCAGCATGACCCCGGCGCTGTTCCAGCGTCAGCTCGACGCCGGCGCGTGGGGCATCACCCTCGCCAGCGCCACCCAGACCCGCGCCGCATACGCCCACGGCGTGCGCCGGGTGTTGATGGCCAACCAACTGGTCGGCACGCCGAACATGGCGCTGATCGCCGATCTGCTGGCCGATGTCGATTTCGATTTCTACTGCATGGTCGATCACCCGGACAACGTCGCCGATCTCGGCGCCTACTTCGCCTCGCGCGGAGTGAAGTTGAATGTGATGATCGAGTACGGCGTGGTCGGTGGCCGCTGCGGTTGCCGCAGCGAGCAGGAAGTCATCGCGCTGGCCCAGGCGATCAACGCGCAACCGGCGCTGGCCCTGACCGGTATCGAGGGTTACGAAGGGGTGATCCACGGCGATCACGCGGTCAGCGGTATTCGCGAGTTCGCCGCATCGCTGGTGCGACTGGCGGTACAACTGCAGGACAGCGGCGCGTTTGCCATTGCCAAGCCGATCATCACTGCCTCGGGGTCGGCGTGGTACGACCTGATCGCCGAATCGTTCGAAGCGCAGAACGCGAGCGGTCGTTTCCTCAGTGTGCTGCGCCCGGGCAGCTACGTGGCGCATGACCATGGCATCTACAAGGAAGCGCAGTGCTGCGTGCTGGATCGTCGCAGCGATCTGCACGAAGGATTGCGTCCGGCGCTGGAAGTCTGGGCGCACGTGCAATCGCTGCCGGAGCCGGGTTTTGCGGTGATCGCCCTCGGCAAGCGCGATGTGGCATTCGATGCCGGCCTGCCGGTGCCGCTGCTGCGCTACAAGGCCGGTGTGGTGCCGGCGGTCGGCGATGACGTTAGTGCGTGCAAAGTGACGGCGGTGATGGATCAGCATGCGTTCATGAGCGTGGCGTCGGGGGTTGAGTTGCGGGTGGGCGACATCATTTCCTTCGGCACCTCGCACCCGTGCCTGACCTTCGACAAATGGCGGGTGGGGTTGCTGGTGGATGAGGAGTTGATGGTGGTCGAGAGTATGGAGACCTGCTTCTAAGGCTTCAGACCGAGTCGCGCCCATCGCGAGCAGGCTCACTCCTACAGGGGAACGCATTCCAATTGTAGGAGTGAGCCTGCTCGCGATGAGGGCCGCCCAAACACCGATGATTATCCAGAGACACCTCCCAATGACCAGCCTCAGCCCCCTGGGCCCGAACACCCCGCGCATCGCCCTGATCGGCGAGTGCATGATCGAACTCCAGCACCGCGCCGACGGCAGCCTGCAGCAAAGCTTCGGCGGCGATACCTTGAACACCGCGGTGTACCTGTCCCGCGCTCTCGGCGACAAAGCCCAGGTCGACTACGTCACCGCCCTCGGCGACGACAGCTTCAGCGATGCCATGTGCCAGAGCTGGGCCGACGAAGGCATTGGCCTGGACATGGTGCAGCGTCTGCCCGGTCGCTTGCCCGGCCTGTACTGCATCCAGACCGACGCCAACGGTGAACGGCGTTTCCTCTACTGGCGCAATGAAGCGGCGGTGCGCGATTGCTTCACCACCCCGGCGGCCGAGCCGATTCTGGCGGCGCTGCCGGACTACGATGTGCTGTATTTCAGCGGCATCACTCTCGCAGTGCTGGGGGCCAAGGGCCGCGAGCGCTTGATCCAGACCCTGATCGAAGCCCGCCAGCGCGATGCGCGGATCGTCTTCGACAACAATTATCGACCACGCTTGTGGGCTTCACAGGAAGAGGCGCGGGCGGCCTATCGCAGCGTGTTGCCGCATGTCGATCTGGCGTTGCTGACCGTGGATGACGAGCAGGCGCTGTTCCATTTTGCCGATTGCGACGCGGTGTTCGAGGCGTACGCGCAGATCGGCACGCCGGAAGTGGTGCTCAAGCGTGGCGCCGAGGCGTGTCTGATTCGTTGTGATGGCGAGGCGTTCGAAGTGCCGGCGCAGCAGGTCGACAAGGTCGTGGATACGACGGCGGCGGGGGATTCGTTCAGCGCGGCGTATCTGGCCAGGCGTTTGCTGGGTGGCAGTCCGGTCGAGGCGGCTGAGGCGGGGCATTGGCTGGCGAGTCGGGTGATTCAGGTGCCGGGGGCGTTGATCCCTAAAGAATGAGTGTTCTTGTGGCGAGGGAGCTTGCTCCCGCTCGACTGCGCAGCAGGCGCAAGCCTTATTGGGGCGGCTCCGCCACCCAGCGGGAGCAAGCTCCCTCGCCACAAACGCCCTAAGGCCAAGCACTCAATCGCGGAAAAACACCTGAACCAGGTGATAGCCAAACTTGCTCTTGATCGGCCCATGCACCGTGCGCAGCGGCTTCTTGAAGATCACCGCATCAATCGCACCGACCATCTGCCCCGGCCGCACTTCACCCAGATCACCGCCGCGTTTGCCGGACGGGCAGGTTGAATATTTCTTCGCCAGCACGTCGAACGCTTCGCCCTTGGCAATGCGTTGTTTGAGCTGTTCGGCTTCTTCGGCGGTTTTCACCAGAATGTGGCGAGCTTGGGCTTTCATCGTGCGATACCTGTAACGGGGTGACGGCGGGGCGCGGGATTATGCCTCAAGTGATGGCGTTTGGTTGATCATCTCGCGGATCTTGTTGGCCAGCACTTCAATCGAAAACGGCTTGGCCACCATGTCCATGCCATCCTCGAGAAAGCCCTGGCGCTCGGCGGCCTTCTGCGCATAACCGGTCATGAACAGCACTTTCAGGCCCGGACGATGCTGGCGGGCGATTTCCGCCAGTTGCCGGCCATTCATCCCCGGCAGGCCAACGTCGGTCACCAGCAGATCCACACGCAGCTCCGATTCCAGCAACGGCAGGGCGGCGCTGGCGTCGGCGGCTTCGTGGGCGAGGTAACCCAGCTCCTTGAGCAGATCGAGCACCAGCATGCGCACCGCCGGGTCATCTTCAACCACCACCACGGTTTCCCCGCAAGTGGCCGTCGGCGCGGCACTGAGGGTTTCGACGACTGGCCGTTCCGGCTCCAGCAGGTTCAGGCGCGGCAGATACAAGCGCACACAGGTGCCCTGATTCGGCAGGCTGTCGAGGCTGACATGCCCTCCCGACTGCTGGGCGAAGCCATAAATCATCGACAGCCCCAGCCCGGTGCCCTGGCCGATCGGTTTGGTGGTGAAGAACGGATCGAACGCCTTGGCGCGCACCGACGGCGTCATGCCGGTGCCGTTGTCGCTGACCGCGAGCATCAGGTAGTCGCCGGCCTTGACCGGTTCGAGGGTGGTGATGTCGTTGCCGTCGAGGTAAACGTTGGCGGTCTCGATCAGCAGCTCGCCGCCTTCGGGCATGGCGTCGCGGGCGTTGATCACCAGGTTGAGCAGGGCATTTTCCAGTTGGCTGACGTCGGTGCTGATCGGCCAGACATCGTCGGCCAGGCGCAGCGTGAGTTCGATCGGGTCGCCCTTGGTGCGGCGGATCAAATCTTCCAGCGAATGAATCAGTTCGTTGACGTTGAGAGTCTTGCGGTCCAGCGACTGCCGGCGTGAGAACGCCAGCAAGCGATGGGTCAGCGCGGCCGCACGGTTGGCCGACGACACCGCCGCTTCGGTGAAACGCCCGATTTCATCGGCGCGGCCGTCGGCGATGTAACGCTGCATCAGGTCAAGGCTGCCGATGATCCCGGTGAGCATGTTGTTGAAGTCGTGGGCGATTCCGCCGGTGAGCTGGCCGACCGCTTCCATCTTCTGCGCGTGGCGCAACGCGTCTTCGGCGCGTTCGCGTTCGAACATCTCGTTCTGCAGGCGCTGATTGGCCTGGGCCAGTTGTTCGGTACGGGCGCTGACCCGTTCCTCCAAGGTTTCATTGAGATTGCGCAGGGCTTCTTCGGTCTTCTTCCGTTCGGACTCGTCGATCACGAAAATATAGAAACCGTTGACTGAGCCATCGGCACCGTGGCGCGGCAGGTAATTCATCAGCGCGTGGCGGCTGCTGCCGTCGCGATGCGGGGTGTACAGGCTGAACGAGCAGGGCCGCCCGGCCAGCGCCTCGGCGATATAGGGCGCGCGCAGGAAGTAGGCTTCTTCGCCAATCACTTCGCGAATGGTGCGGCCATACAGTTCCTGCGGCGTCAGGCCGTACCAGTCCAGATACGCCGCGTTGTTCAGGCGAAAGCGCTCTTCGTGGTCGACGTAACTGATGAGGATCGGCATTGCATTGATGATCAGCTGCAATTCCGTCTGGCTCTGACGCAGCGCCTGCTCGGTGTGCTTGCGCTCGGTCAGGTCCAGCGCGGCGCCGAGGAAGCGCACCGGTCGCCCGTGGTGATCCTTGTAACAGCGGCCCCGGGCAAACACCCAGCGCAGTTCGCCGTCGGCTTTCAGCAGGCGGTATTCCTCGGCGTATTCGGTGCCGTGGGTAATGCAATGCTTGATGCTGCGGGCGATCAGGGCGCGGTCTTCGGGGTGCACGCCTTGCAGGTAGTCGCTGATCGGTAGCTGGCTGGCGTGGGCCGGATCGATGCCGTGCAACTGAGCGAAATGGGCGTCGGCAATGAAGCGGTCTTCACCGATGTCCCAGTCCCAGGTGCCGACCGCATCGGTGGCGGCAAGCGCCAGTTGCAGGCGCTCCTCGGTATCGCGCTGGGCCTTGAGGCTTTCTTCGGAACGGCGTTGCAATTCGAGGGCGATGCGCCGGCGTTCGTTGGTTTCGATGGCGGTCACCAGGATCCCGGCCACTTGCGTGTTTTCATCGCGGATGGGGCTGTAGGTCAGGTCCAGCCAGAAGTCGGACTCTACGCCTCCGCGTTGCAGGGTAAATCGCCGTTCGCTGTAGGTGCGCACCTGGCCTTGTAGGACGGCTCGATAAATCGGGTCGGTAAAGTCCTGAAGTTCCGGCCATATAAGGTGCGCCGGCTGTCCGAAAGCGTGCGGATGCTTGCTCCCGGCGAGCATCGCAAAGCCGTTGTTGTAGATTTGCGTGAGCTGCGGCCCCCACAACAGCAGCATCGGCATCGGCGAGTGAATCACGATGTCCACCGCGGTGCGCAGGCTTTGCGGCCAGGTGCCAGAAGCGCCCAACGGCGTGCGACTCCAGTCGATACGGGCGATCAGGGCTTGGGCGTCATCGGGGGAGGGTGTTGCGTTCATCACATCTATCCTGAGCGTCGGTCAGTGCGTTGGCATCTACTATTCTTGCACTTGCGGTAGACGCTGTATGACCCGTTACGTCACGACAGCGGGTCATTTCTGTTCATTGAATGCTTCGCGGGTGCTTATTGCCATGGAAATCGATGCACTGTTGCTCCGTCTGTCGAGCCAGCACGGCTCTGACCTGTTCCTGTCCACGGGAGCGCCACCCAGTGCGCGCATCGACGGCGTGCTGACGCCGTTCAGCGAGCGGCCTTTCAAGCCCGGTGAGGTCGAAGCGATCGCCAGCTCCCTGATGGACGCCGAGCAGCGGCGCGAGTTCGATCGGGATCTGGAAATGAACCTGGCAATTTCCCGTACGGGCATCGGCCGTTTTCGGGTGAACATCTTCAAGCAACGCAACGACGTGTCAATCGTGATCCGCAACGTCAAACTCGATATTCCGCGTTTCGAAGACCTTAAGCTGCCGCCGGTGTTACAGGAAACGGTAATGCTCAAACAAGGGCTGATCCTGTTCGTTGGTGCCACCGACTCCGGCAAATCCACCTCGCTGGCCGCATTGATCGATCACCGCAACCGCCATAGCAGCGGGCACATCATCACCATCGAAGACCCGGTGGAGTATATCCATCGACACCAGCGCTCAATCATCAATCAACGCGAAGTCGGCGTCGATACCCGCAGTTTCCATGCGGCGCTGAAAAACACCCTGCGCCAGGCGCCGGACGTGGTGCTGATCGGCGAAATTCGCGACCGCGAAACCATGGAGCATGCGCTGACATTCGCCGACACCGGACACCTGGTGCTGTCGACGCTGCATGCGCACAACGCCAATCAGGCGCTGGACCGTATCGTCAATCTGTTCCCCGAAGAACGCCGCCCGCAGTTGCTGCATGCACTGGGCAACAATCTCAAGGCGTTCGTCTCGCAACGGCTGGTGCGCACTTTGGACGGTCAGCGGCGGGCGGCGGTCGAAGTGATGCTCGGCACCCCGACCATCGCCGACCTGATCCGCCGCAACGAGTTGGGCGAACTCAAGGGCATCATGGAGAAGTCCGGCGAGGCCGGCATGCAGACCTTTGACGCGGCGTTGTACGGGCTGGTGGTGGAGGGCGTGATCAGTGAAGACGAAGCGCTCAAGCATGCCGATTCGCAGAACAATCTGCGCCTGCGTTTGAAACTGCACACCGAGGCGGGCCCGGCGCCCGCACCCACAACATCAGGCGATTGGGGCCTGATGGATTAACACCCCACCCCTGTGGGAGCGGGCTTGCTCGCGAAAGCGGTGTATCAGTCACATTGTTATCGACTGACAGATTGCCTTCGCGAGCAAGCCCGCTCCCACAAGGGTATGGCGTGCTAATCCGAAAGCTCCGGGCTATTGCGGGGCCGCTGCCGGCGCCCCCAATATCAGGCGATTGGGGCTTGATGGATTAACACCTCACCCCTGTGGGAGCGGGCTTGCTCGCGAAAGCGGTGTATCAGTCACATTGTTATCACTGACAGATTGCCTTCGCGAGCAAGCCCGCTCCCACAAGGGATTGGGATCAGTCCGACAATTCCGGGCGATTGCGAAACTGCTCCAGCGCTTCGGGATTGGCCAGCGCATCGGTATTTTTTACCGCTTCGCCATGCACCACATTGCGCACCGCGAGTTCTACCACCTTGCCGCTGATGGTGCGCGGAATATCGGTCACCGCGACGATCTTCGCCGGCACGTGGCGCGGTGTGGTGTTGGCGCGGATCACCTGGCGGATCTGCTGTTGCAGGGCGTCATCCAGCGTCACGCCATCCTGCAGACGGACAAACAGCACCACGCGCACATCGTCCTGCCATTGCTGCCCGATTGCCACGCTGTCCAGCACCTGCGGGACTTTCTCCACCTGACGATAGATTTCCGCCGTGCCGATGCGCACACCGCCGGGGTTGAGCACGGCGTCGGAGCGGCCGTGGATCAGCATCCCGCCGTGGGGCAGTTGCTCGGCGTAGTCGCCCTGTGCCCAGATACCGGCGAACAGGCTGAAATAGGATTTGCGCAGCTTTTCGCCGTCAGGGTCGTGCCACAGACCGACGGGCATCGCCGGAAAGTGCCGGGTGCACACCAATTCACCTTTTTCGCCGATCACTGCAACGCCGGCGTCGTTCCACACTTCAACGGCCATGCCCAGGCTCTTGCCCATGATTTCGCCCCGGCGCACCGCGGACAGCGGGTTGCCGTTGACGAAGCACGACACCACATCGGTGCCGCCGGACATCGACGCCAGACACACATCGCGCTTGAAGTCGCGGTAGACGAAGTCATAGCTCTGTGGCGACAGCGCGGAGCCAGTGCACAGCAGGGTCTTCAGGCTACTCAGATCATGGCTGTGCGCAGGCTTCAAACCGCTGCTTTCCAGTGTTGCGAGAAATTTCGGGCTGGTACCGAACACGCTGATGCGCTCGTCGTCGATCAGATCCAGCAGGCGCTCATGGCCGGGATGAAACGGCGAGCCGTCATAAAGCACCACCGCGCTGCCGACTGCCAGGGCCGAGACCAGCCAGTTCCACATCATCCAGCCGCAGGTGGTGTAGTAGAACAACCGGTCGCCGGGGCCGAGATCGACGTGCAGCCCATGCTCCTTGGCATGCTGCAGCAGCACGCCGCCGGTGCTGTGCACGATGCATTTGGGCACGCCGGTGGTGCCGCTGGAATACAACACGTACAACGGGTGATTGAACGGCACCGGGACAAAGCGCGGCTCGCCGCCGGGTTGGTAGAAATCGTCCCACAACGTCACGTTGGCACGGGTGTGGTAATCCTCGGCACTGGCCTGTGCGCGAGCATAGGGCACGATGATCAACTGCTGCAGCGATGGCAGTTGCGCGAGGATTTCGTTGACCTTGGTGGTCTGGTCGATGTCTTTGCCGGCGTAACGGTAGCCGGCGCAGGTGATCAACACTTTGGGTTCGATCTGGCCGAAACGGTCGATCACACCGTGGGTGCCGAAATCCGGCGAGGAGCACGACCAGATCGCGCCGAGGCTGGTGGTCGCGAGCATCGCCACCAGAGTCTGCCAGGTGTTGGGCATGCACGCGGCCACCCGATCGCCGAGTCCGACACCGGCGGCTTGCAGGCTGGCCTGAAAACCGGCGACGTGCTCGGCCAGTTCGGCCCAGGTCAGCTGTACGCGCTGACCGTTTTCCGCCACGGCGATCACTGCAACGGCATCGTCACGACGGCGCAGCAGGTGTTCGGCAAAATTCAGGGTCGCGCCGGGAAACCATTCGGCACTGGGCATCTGTGCGCCTTCACGCAGGACGGCGTCGGGCTGGGTGTGAAAGCGGATGTCGAAGCAGTCGACGATCGCCTGCCAGAACGCTTCGCGCTGATCCACGCTCCAGCGGTGCAGGTCGGTGTAGCTGCTCAGCGCCAGGCCATGACGCTGATTGATATCGCGGCGGAACTGATCCATGCGCGATTGGGCGATACGCTCGGCATCGGGTTGCCAGAGGAGGTCGGACATTGGTTTGCCTCTTGTTGTGTTGTTCAAGCACGCAGGCCAGGGTGCAGCACTTAATTCTGTGGCGAGGGAGCTTGCTCCCGATCGGCTGCGCAGCAGTCGTAAATTGTCGGGGGCGGCTTCGCCACCCAGCGGGAGCAAGCTCCCTCGCCACAGGGGGCCTGCGCTACCTATTGCGCCAACCAGCCCCCATCAATATTCCACGCCGCCCCCCGCACCTGGCTGCCAGCCTCGCTGCACAGAAACAACACCAATTCCCCCAGATGCTGCGGCGTGACGAACTCCAGCGACGGCTGCTTCTCCGCCAGCAAATCATGCTGCGCCTGCTGCGGATCGACGCCTTTGGCGGCACGATCATCAATCTGTTTTTGCACCAGCGGCGTCAGCACCCAGCCCGGGCAGATCGCGTTGCAGGTGACGTTACTGGTAGCCGTTTCCAGCCCGACCACTTTGGTCAAACCGATCACTCCATGCTTGGCCGCGACATACGCGGCTTTACCGGTCGACCCCACCTGACCATGCACCGAAGCAATGTTGACGATTCGCCCCCAGCCCTTGGCGCGCATCCCCGGCAGGCTTAGGCGCGTACTGTGAAACACCGATGACAGATTGATCGCGATAATCGAGTCCCAGCGTTCCACCGGAAACTCCTCCACGGCCGCCACGTGCTGAATCCCGGCGTTGTTGACCAGAATATCGACGCCGCCGAATTCACGCTCGGCGTAAGCAATCATGTCGGCAATCTGCGCCGGGTCGCTGACGTCCGCCGGATGATGACCGACTTTGCCGCCGAACTGGCCGACTTCGGCGATCACCCTCGACGCATCACCGAAACCGTTGAGAATCAGGTTGGCGCCGGCCTTGGCCAGGCTCAGGGCGATGCCCAGACCGATGCCGCTGGTGGAACCGGTAACCAGTGCGGTCTTGCCCGAAAGAGTCGTCATGAATACCTCACACAATGCCAGTGGCGTAGAAAGTGCCGATCACTACGAAAACCGCCAGGGTCTTGATCAGCGTAATACAGAAAATGTCTTTATAGGCTTCGCGGTGGGTCAGGCCAGTGACTGCCAGCAGGGTGATCACCGCGCCGTTGTGCGGCAGGGTGTCCATGCCGCCGCTGGCCATCGCGGCCACGCGGTGCAGCACTTCCAGCGGAATGTTCGCGGCGTGTGCCGCCGCGATGAACTGCTCGGACATCGCCGCCAGCGCAATGCTCATGCCGCCCGACGCCGAACCGGTGATACCCGCCAGCAGGGTCACGGTGATCGCTTCGTTGACCAGCGGATTGGGGATTTGCTTGAGCCAGTCAGCCAGTACCAGAAAGCCCGGCAACGAAGCGATTACCGCACCGAAACCGTATTCCGAGGCGGTGTTCATCGCCGCCAGCAGTGCGCCGCTGACCGCGCTTTTGCTGCCTTCGGCGAGTTTGCTGCGGATCGCCTTGAAGCCGAACACCAGCACCATCAGGATGCCGATCAGCAATGCCGCCTGCACCGCCCAGATCGCCGTGAGTTTGGCGATTTCCGTGGTCACTGGCGTGGCCATCCCCGGCAACGCGAGGCTGTGGGTCTTGCCGTACCACTGCGGAATCCACTGGGTGAACAGCAGGTTCATGATGCCCACCGCCAGCAGCGGCGACAGGGCGATCCATGGGTTCGGCAGCTTCAGGTCTTCGGCGGTTTCTGGCTCGTTACGCAGCTCGGTGCCATAACCTTCGCCGGCGCGCTGCGCTTTGTTGCGTTGGCGCTGCAGGAACAACATGCCGGCGCAGAACACGAAAATCGTGCCGATCACCCCCAGCCACGGCGCGGCCCACGCGGTGGTGTTGAAGAAGGTGCTGGGGATGATGTTTTGAATCTGCGGCGTGCCGGGCAGGGCGTCCATGGTGAACGAGAATGCACCGAGGGCGATGGTCGCCGGGATCAGGCGCTTGGGGATATTGCTCTGGCGGAACATTTCGGCGGCAAACGGATACACCGCAAACACCACCACGAACAACGACACGCCGCCGTAAGTGAGCAGGGCGCAGACCAGCACAATCACCAGCATCGCCTGACGGGTGCCGAGCAAGCGAATCGCTGCGGCCACGATCGAACGGGAGAACCCCGACAATTCGATCAACTTGCCGAACACGGCGCCGAGCAGGAACACCGGAAAATACAGTTTGATGAAACCGACCATTTTCTCCATGAACACCCCGGTGAAGGCAGGGGCGACGGCGGAAGGGTCAGTGAGCAGGACAGCGCCGAGGGCGGCAATCGGGGCGAAGAGGATGACGCTGTAGCCACGGTAGGCGGCAAGCATCAGCAGCGCGAGGGCTGCCAAGGCGATGATCACACTCATGGAGTGTCTCCAGGGATTGTTATTTTTGTGGGTGAAGCGGATGCAGTAGAGGTGTTAGCGAGATCTGTGCCAGATACTCAAATCATTGAAATGTAAGGGTTTTATGGGTTTAAGCGTGTTGAGAGTTGAAGAACTATCTCTCTTTGGAGATTTTTGTCGAGAGGCTGACGCCTTCGCGAGCAAGCCCGCTCCCACATTTGGAATGCGTATCCCCCGTGGGAGCGGGCTTGCTCGGGAAGCTTTTGCTGTTGTCTTTTATTGGAGACTTTGGTCTCTTTATTGAGACTCGGCGATACCCAACGCCAGCATCTTCTTGTACAACGTCGAGCGCCCCAACCCCAGCCGAGCCGCCGCCTCCGGCACTTTGCCCGCACATTGCGCGAGTGCAGACTGGATCAGCTGCCGGTCAAACCGCTGCCGCGCCTCGGCAAAAGTTTCTTCCGCCAACGGGGCGAGCGTGGTTGCAGACGGGCGTTCAACCGGTGTGAAGGTGCCGATCGCAGCGCGAATATCCTCTTCGGTGAGAATCAGGTCATCGCTGAGCAGCGCCGCGCGCTCCAGCACGTTGCGCAATTCGCGGATGTTGCCCGGCCACGCATGTTGTCCAAGCAATTCCAGCGCTGCGCGACTCAGCTCATGCTGACTGCGCAGCTCTTCAAGGATCGCTTCACTGAGCGCCGGCAGATCGTCGAGACGTTCGCGCAGCGGCGGAACCTGAATCGGCAGCACGTTGAGACGGTAATACAGGTCGGCGCGGAACTCGCCACGCTTGATCGCGGCTTGCAGATCGGTCGAAGTCGCGGCGATCACTCGCACATCGCTCTGGATCACGTCGTTGGAGCCAACCGGTTCGAACTCCTTTTCCTGCAGCACCCGCAGCAGTTTGCTTTGCAGCGGCAACGGCATGTCGCCGATCTCATCGAGAAACAGCGTCCCACCCTGAGCAATCTGCAACTTGCCGGTACGACCCTTGCGGTCGGCGCCGGTAAACGCACCGGGCGCAGTGCCGAAGAATTCGGCTTCGAGCAACGCCTCCGGGATTGCCGCGCTGTTGATGCTGACGAAGGCTTTGTGCGCCCGGGGCGAAGCGCTGTGAATCGCCTGAGCCAGCAACTCCTTGCCGGTACCGGTTTCACCAAGCAGCAACACCGGGGATTCGGCGCTGGCACTGCGGCGGGCGCGGCGTTTGACTTCGAGGCTGGCACTGCTGGTGCCGATGAAATGGGCAAAGTTGTATTTGGTCTGCCGGGCCCGCAGCAGCGAGCGGGTCGAGGCCAGTTCTTCCTGCATGCTCAGGTAGCGCTTGAGCATCGGCGACAGGCTGCGCAATTCATCGAACAGGGCAAAACCGATGGCGCCGATCACCGCCCCGGCATCGTCGTGGATCGGCAGGCGCATCACCACCAGCGGCTCTTTCGGCGTGTCCTGCATGTCCAGCAGAATCGGCCGGCCGGTGCGCACCACTTCACGCAGCAGGCTGCCGGGGATCACGCTTTCGCAGGGTTGGCCGATGGCTTTTTTCGCCGACTCCAGCCCAAAACGCCGGGCGTAACGCTCGTTCATCCAGACGATGTTGGCATCACGATCGACAATCACCGTGCCTTCGCTGGACTGCTCGATGATCTCGAACAGCGAGCGGATTGCCAGCGAGCGAACGCGTTGGTAGTCCTTGAGGCTTTCGGTGGTGTTCATCTGACAGATCCTGAATATCTTTCGGCTTTGGCGACGCCATCGCGAGCAGGCTCACTCCTACAATGGAACGCATTTCAAATGTAGGAGTGAGCCTGCTCGCGATAGATGCTACTCGGTATCAAGGCAAGCGCCGATTATGCCTACCCCGGATGCGCCGCCGCCAACAGCTCCTTGGTGTAAGGATGCTGCGGCGAGTCGAACACCTCGTGGCTGGCACCGCGTTCCACCACTTTGCCGTCCTTGATCACGATCATGTCATGTGCCAGCGCTCGCACCACCGCCAGGTCGTGGCTGATGAACAGGTAGGTCAAACCGTGTTTTTCCTGAAGGTCGCGGAGCAGGGCGACCACTTGTTTCTGCACGGTTCGGTCGAGGGCTGAAGTCGGCTCGTCAAGCAGGATCAGCGCCGGTTTCAGCACCAGTGCCCGGGCGATGGCGATGCGCTGGCGCTGGCCGCCGGAAAATTCGTGCGGATAGCGGTGACGGCTTTGCGGGTCGAGACCGACTTCCTTGAGTACGCGGATCACCTGTTCGTCGCATTCATCGGCGCTGGAGTGACAGTGCACCTCCAGCCCTTCGCTGATGATCTGCGCCACCGACATCCGTGGACTCAGGCTGCCGAACGGGTCCTGAAACACCACCTGCATCTGCCGACGCCATGGCCGCAACTGCTTCTGATCGAGGCCATCGAGGGCGGTACCCTGGAAACGGATACTGCCTTCGGAATCGAGCAACCGCAGAATCGCCTGGCCCAGGGTCGACTTGCCCGAACCGGACTCACCGACAATGCCCAGGGTTTTGCCGCGCTGGATATTCAGGCTGATGCCGTCCACCGCCCGCAAATATTGTTTGCGCTGGAACAGCCCGCCACCGACGACGAACTCGACCCGCAGATCATCCACTTCCAGCACGTTCTCGCGTTCATCGCGGGGCAGGGCTTCGCCTTCCGGCTCGGCGTTGAGCAGCACGCAGCTGTAAGGATGCTTTGGCTCGGTAAACAGGGTTTCGCACGGGGCTTGCTCGACGATTTCGCCAGCCTTCATCACGCACACCCGTTGCGCAATGCTGCGCACCAGATTGAGGTCGTGACTGATCAGTAGCAGCGACATGCCCAGGCGTTGTTGCAAGGATTTGAGCAGCAGCAGGATCTTGCGCTGCACCGTCACATCCAGCGCCGTGGTCGGCTCGTCGGCGATCAGCAGTTCCGGCTCGCAAGCCAGCGCCATGGCAATCATCACCCGTTGCCGCTGGCCGCCGGACAGTTGATGCGGATAGGCCTTGAGGCGTTCTTTGGGCTTTTGAATACCCACCAGTTCCAGCAGTTCAAGAATGCGCTGCTGCGCCGCTTTACCGCCCAGGCCGCGATGCACCAGCAGGGTCTCGCCGATCTGCTTTTCGATGGTGTGCAGTGGATTGAGCGAGGTCATCGGTTCCTGGAAGATCATCGCGATCCGGTTGCCGCGCAGTTCACGCAGCACCTTCGGATCGGCTCCGAGCAGTTCCTGACTGCGATAACGAATGCTGCCGCTGGTTTGCGTATCGCCTTCGGGGAGCAATTGCAGAATCGAATGCGCGGTCACCGATTTGCCCGAGCCCGACTCGCCGACCAGCGCCAGGCACTCGCCGGGGCGGATGTCCAGGCACAGGTTGCGCACCGCCGGCTGGCCATGGAAGGCGACGTTCAGGTCACGGATTTCGATCAGGTTATCAGTCATGGTCACACTTCAGGATCGAGGGTCGAACGCGTCACGTAACGCTTCGCCGATGAACACCAGTAAGGAAAGAATCAGCGCCAGGGTGAAGAACGCCGTCAGCCCGAGCCACGGCGCTTGCAGGTTTTGCTTGCCCTGGCCGATCAGTTCGCCCAGCGAGGCACTGCCGGCGGGCATGCCGAAACCGAGGAAGTCGAGAGCGGTGAGGGTGGAAATCGCGCCGGTGAGAATGAACGGCAGGTAACTCAGCGTCGCGTTCATCGCATTCGGCAGGATGTGCCGGAAAATCACCTTGCGGTCGCTCAGGCCCAACGCGCGCGCCGCTTTGACGTATTCCAGATTACGCCCGCGCAGGAACTCGGCGCGCACCACATCCACCAGTGCCAGCCACGAAAACAGCGCCATGATCCCCAACAGCCACCAGAAATTCGGCTCGACGAAACCGGACAGAATGATCAGCAGGTACAGCACCGGCAATCCGCTCCAGACCTCCAGCAAGCGCTGCCCGAGCAGATCGACCCAACCGCCGTAATAGCCTTGCAGGGCGCCGGCGGCAATGCCGATCAGCGCGCTGACGGCGGTCAGCATCAGGGCAAACAGGATCGATACCCGGGCGCCGAAAATCACCCGCGCCAACACATCACGTGCCTGATCGTCAGTACCCAGCCAGTTGACCTTGGAAGGCGGGCTCGGCGCAGGTTGATTGAGGTCGTAGTTGGGCGTGTCATCGCTGAACGGGATCGGCGGGAACAGCAGCCAGCCACCGTCCTTGCGGATCAGGTTCTGCACATAGTCACTGCGGTAATCGGCCTGGAACGGCAGTTGCCCGCCAAACTGCTGTTCGGTGTAGCGCTTGAAGACCGGGAAGTAGAGCTGGTTCTGATAGCTGACCACCAGCGGTTTGTCATTGGCGATCAGTTCACCGCCCAGTGTCACCACGAACAGGCCGATAAAAAGCCACAGCGACCACCAGCCACGGCGGTTTTTCTTGAATCGCGCAAAACGGCGACGGCCCAGAGGCGAGAGCTTGAACATCAGGCGTTCCTCGCGGCGAAGTCGATACGCGGATCGACCAGGGTGTAGCACAGGTCGCCGATCAGTTTTATCAGGAGGCCGAACAGAGTGAAGATGAACAGCGAGCCGAACACCACCGGATAGTCCCGGGAAACCGCCGCTTCGTAGCTCATGCGGCCGAGACCGTCGAGGGAGAAGATCACTTCGATCAATAGCGAACCGGCAAAGAACACACTGATGAACGCCTGCGGAATCCCCGAGACCACCAGCAGCATCGCGTTGCGGAACACGTGACCGTAAAGCACGCGTCGTTCGCTCAGGCCTTTGGCGCGGGCGGTGACCACGTACTGGCGGGTGATTTCATTGAGGAACGAGTTCTTGGTGAGAATCGTCAGCGTGGCGAAGCCGCCGATCACCAGCGCCGTCACCGGCAACACCAGATGCCAGAAGTAATCGGCGATCTTGCCCAGGGTCGATAGCGATTCGAAGTTGTCGGAAACCAGCCCGCGCACCGGGAACCAGTTCAATGACGTGCCACCGGCAAACACCACGATCAGAAACATCGCAAACAGAAACGCCGGCATCGCGTAGCCGATAATGATCGCGGTGCTGCTCCAGATATCGAAATGGCTGCCATGATGCACCGCTTTGCGGATGCCCAGCGGGATCGACACCAGATAGGTGATCAGCGTCGCCCATAAACCCAGAGAAATGGTCACCGGCATTTTTTCCAGAATCAGATCGGTGACCGTCGCGCCGCGGAAAAAGCTCTTGCCGAAGTCCAACTGCGCGTAGTTCTTGAGCATCAGCCACAGACGCTCATGCGCCGGTTTGTCGAAACCGTATTGCTTTTCGATGTCCTTGATCAGTTGCGGATCGAGGCCACGGCTGGCACGCGAGGTGCTGCTCATGGTTTCGCTGGAGCCGCCACCGACACTCGCGCCGCCGATCCCTTGCAGATGGGCGATGGCCTGTTCGACCGGGCCACCGGGTGCCGCCTGAATGATCACGAAATTGACCAGCAGGATGATCACCAGCGTCGGAATGATCAGCAGCAGGCGCCGCAGAATGTATGCCCACATCAGTGCGGTCCTCCGGGTCTGCCACGCCCGATTTTCTCGGCGGTCATCTGTTGGTTGGTCAACGGCGTGCTGCTGATTTCCCACCAGCTCTCGATGGCTTCGTCATTGCTGGCCTGGATCGCCGGCATGCCGAAGCGGTTCCACCAGACGGTGGAGGTGCCCGGCGGGTAATAGTTGGGAATCCAGTAGTAGTTCCACTGCAACACCCGATCCAGCGCATGGGCATAGTGCAGCATGTCACTCTGGGTCGAGGCTCGGATCAGGCCGTTGATCAGGGTGTCGACCGCCGGATTTTTCAGCACCATGTAGTTGTTGGCGCCGGGGTCGTTGGCCGATATCGAGCCGAAGTAGTTGAGCAGCTCGGCACCCGGTGACGTGCTGACCGGGTAGCCGGTGACGATCATGTCGTAGTCGCGGCTCATCAGGCGATTGACGTATTGCGAGGAGTCGATGCGGCGGATATTCAGCTCGATGCCGATCTGTTTCAGCGTGCGCTTGTAAGGCAGGAGCAGGCGGTCCATGCCGTTCTGGCTGACCAGAAAGGTGAAACTCAGCGGCTCGCCCTCGGCATTGACCAGTTGGTCGCCATCAGGTTTCCAGCCGGCCTGTTCGAGCAACTCCAGGGCTTGCAGCTGTTTATCGCGGATCAGCCCGCTGCCATCGGTTTTCGGTGCCTCGAAGACCTGGGTGAAGACCTCGTCGGGAACCTGCCCGCGCAATGGCTCAAGGATTTTCAGCTCGGCGGCATCCGGCAGCTCGCGGGCTGCCAGTGCGGTATTGGAGAAATAGCTCTGCTGGCGGATGTACATGTTGCGCATCATCTGCCGGTTGCTCCACTCGAAATCCCAGAGCATCGCCAGCGCCTGGCGTACTCGACGATCCTGAAACATCGGCTTCTGCAGATTGAACACGAAACCCTGAGCCGATTGCGGGGCTTCGGTGGCCAGGTGGGCCTTCTGCAAACGACCGTCACTCAGCGCAGGGCTGTCGTAACCGATCGAATAGCCGGTGGCGGAAAACTCGCGGTTGTAGTCATAGGCGCCGCCGCGCAGTACTTGGCGTGCGACATCGGTGTCGCCGAAATACTCGATGCTGAAGTGATCGAAGTTGTACAGGCCGCGACTGACCGGCAGATCCTTGCCCCACCAGTCGGGGTTGCGCTCAAAGGTGATGCTGCGCCCGGAATCAACCTTGCCGACCCGATACGGGCCGCTGCCCAGTGGCGGTTCATAGCCACCGCCGCCGGCGAAGTCGCGGGTTTTCCACCAATGCTCGGGGAATACCGGCAGGGTGGCGATGTCCAGCGGCAAGGTGCGGTTCTCGTTGCTCTTGAAATCGAAACGCACGGTCAGCGGCGCTTCCACTTCAACACCTTTGACGTCGGCGAACTGCGTGCGATAGCGCAGGCTGCCCTGGGTCATCAACAGGTCATAGGTGTAGCGCACGTCTTGCGCAGTGATCGGCTTGCCGTCAGCGAAACGTGCCTTGGGATCGATGAAGAAGCGCAGGGACAGACCATCCTCCGAGCGCTCCATCTTCTGCGCCACCAGGCCGTAGACGGTGTAAGGCTCGTCCATCGAACGCTGGGCCAGCGGCGAATAGAGCATGCCGTCAATCTGGGTGACACCGATGCCTTTGTCTATATAAGGCAGGATGTGATCGAAATGCCCGATCTCTATCGCCGAGCGGCGCATGGTGCCGCCCTTGGGTGCCTGCGGATTGGTGTAGTCGAAGTGGCTGAAGCCGGCCGGGTATTTGGCAGGTTCGCCATAGACGGTCAACGCGTGTTGCGGGGTAGCGTCCACACCAGCGGCGCCCAACAGCAGGGCCACGGCAGTGAACAGCAAAGTCGGGAAAGCCAGTCGCATTGTCAGCCTTAAAGCCGGGTGATCGATAAGCGCAATTTGTACGCGAGCGGCGCGGCAGTCGCCAGCCGTATCCTGTAACCAAAACACAACGGCCCACCAAAAGGCGGGCCGTTGTACAGCAGACCGGACGCGGAATCAGTCCTGACGGCTGGTGACTTCGAGCAGGTGATAACCGAACTGGGTCTTCACCGGGCCTTGCACGACGTTGATTGGCGCGCTGAAGACCACGGTGTCGAATTCCTTGACCATCTGGCCAGGACCGAAAGAACCCAGATCGCCGCCCTGACGGCTGGACGGGCAAGTGGAGTTGGCCTTGGCGACTTCGGCGAAATCAGCACCGCCTTCGATCTGGGCCTTGAGTTCGTTGCACTTGTCTTCGCTGGAAACCAGGATGTGGCGGGCAGTGGCTTTAGCCATGGGGAAACTCTCCAATCTATTTCAGTAAAGTGCGGAGCCTACCGGATTCAGTAAGCGATTTCTCGGCAAAGTTCCACTCGGTGCGTTGATGTACATCTATAGGTGCGCGGCCTTCAGGCGTACCGCGTGTTCGACATAGAGGTCGACGGGATCCGCGCCGGGTATTCGCAACCCGCCCGGACGGCGCAAGCTGCCAAGGTGATTGAAAGGGTAGTCGGCGCGGATGACCCGACCCAGATGAGAACTGTAGCGACCCACGAAGCCATCGTTCTGTCCGGCCTCCTTGACGAAATGGCTGGATAATGCGTGGCAGACGGAATGCACTGGGTCTAGAGCCTGCAACAAATTGTCCTGCAGCGTGCCGCTCCAGGAATAGTAGTGAACGTCATTGACTCGTTCCGCCCCCTGGCCGCCCCAGGTAGAAGGCAGGCCTTGAGGGTACTTTTTGTTGAATTGCGCAACGCCCGCAGTCGTCAGGGCATTGAGTGCGGCGACGGCGTTCTGCGGCATGCCGGGTTGACCGCTGAGCAGCGAGAGGAATCGAGCAAACTGTGTCGCAGCGTGCTCCGCCACCTGCTCCGGCAGGCCTCCTGGAATCAGCGCCAGGCGTAAGGCGTCAGCCAGTTCCGAGCCGTGATTGGGGCCGCTGACCGACGTGACCGAGGCGACTTTCTCCGGCGCGAGCGCAGCGGCATAACGGCATGCCAACGCGCCCTGACTATGTCCGATCAGATTGACTTTACCGGCGCCGGTGCCGCGCAGAACGCGATCAACCTGGAACATCAATTGCTGGCCGCGAACTTCGTTGTCATGGGTTGCGGACAGCTGCGGCACAAAGACTTGCCCGCCTGCTTCCCTCAGCGCTTGCTTGACATCATGAAAAAGCTCGAAATGGCCGATACGGTCAAACCCGAACAGGCCATGGACCAAAAGGATGGGGTAGCGGGTTGTCGCATTCCGTTGCATGTTCCTGCCTCTTTTGCAGATGCTTGTCTGTGGTTGGTGCGTGCAACTGTAAAACAGGCCTGCGGGTCGGCGATGTCTGAAAAATCCTCGGTACTGAAAGGAAATTGGACTAAAAGCGGTACGAATTTTCGCTTCTGCTTGAGAGGGTAGTCGGAACATTTGGCAATCTTTTGCCCGTTATCGCTGGATTCTGCTTCATAAGCCTACGTTATGCGGTGTATTTACCCTGCCGATGGAAGACGTTGTGCTGACTTCCGCCAATCGCTGGATGGTGTTCAATGGGTTTCGTTCGACGCGGCCTTCACGGCGGCGTTTTATCCAAGGAATGGAGCTACGAATGTCTATATACGAAGCCAATGGCGATTCTTCTGTGGCATCAGCGTCAAATATGTCCCCTGTAGCGGATGACTCTGATGAGCGCGGTCTTCTGAGTTTGAAGGTGGACGGCAAGCACTTCGAATTCTGCTATCGACCTGGGTCTGCAGCGGCACCCTCTCCAGACTCGTGGCTGCCTGCACCGATGCTCGAGGTTATGGAGGGCGGAATGCTTGATCCTTCACTCGACAACGCATTCGTCAGGGTTGCGCCTTACCCGAACATGCTGTGCGGCGACAAACTTGTGCTGAGCTGGCAAGGACTGGATGACGAAGGATTGCCCTATATTCACGAAACCACACGTGCGGTCAGTGAAAGGCAGGTGGGTCAGGAACTCGTCTTTGTCGTAAAGGGTTCGCATATCGCAGCGTTGGAGCGCGGCTCGCTGGAAGTTTACTGGACGCTGTACAGCGTTGCGCAGCCGAAGCCGGTGTCGTCCAGTCGTTTGCAACTGAATGTGGGTGATCCGGAACCCGATCTGCTGGCCCCGATTCTTGAAGAGACGGTGGGTGGGACGCTCGATCCAGCCCGTGTTCCGCAGGGCACTAGCGTTATCGTGCGACCTTACGCCCGGATGGCTGTCGGGGACCGGGTAATCCTGTCCTGGCATGGTGTCGAAGGACTGCCGGTGATCAACGATGTGTTGCTCGTGGAGCAGTTTGCGGTCGGCGAAGCGCTGTCCTTCTGGATACCCGCAGATTGCATCGCCCCTCATCGTATGCAGGAGGTAAGCGTCAGCTACCGGGTGGAATCAGGGGCGGCGCAGGTGAGGAACTCTGCCAGCTCGCGAATTCTGATCGCGCCATTGATGCGCGGCGATCTCGCAGCTCCGCAGGTACTGGAAGCGCAAGATGGCGAACTGGAGGTAGTAGATGCCGAGGATGGCATCACCGTGGTGATCGGCAATGCCCAGGCCGAGGAGGGGGAGCTGGTTTACTTGAAATGCGATGGTGAGTATTTCAGTCACCGCGATGATCGGGACATTACCCGGGAAACCGCAGGCCAGCCCTTGGTATTCATCGTGCCTTACCGTTTCTGGCGAGAACACCGGGAAACTGTGGTGCAGGTGTCGTATTCAGTGGAGCGGCTGGATGATGTCAGCCAGGCTTCCGAGACAACCCGCATCCGGGTGCGGGCATAACCCGGTGGTGAAGTCTGAACGATGAATCAGCCTTTGCGGGATTTTGATAAGCCCGCAAAGACTGCTCGGATCATCAGGCTCGAAGACGTTCGGCAGCGCTCGACAGCAACTGTTCCGTCGCACTGAACCCGAGGCAGCCATCGGTAACCGACACGCCGTAACGCAGTGTGGGGCTTAGCGTCTGGCAGCCTTCGAACAGGTGGGATTCAATCATCATGCCGATCAAGGAGCGATCGCCCATCAGGCGTTGTTCGAGAACTGCGTTGAACACGTCGGGCTGGCGTAATGGGTCCTTACCGCTGTTGGCGTGGCTGCAGTCGACCATGATCCGGCTCGGAATCTTCAGTCGGCTGAGGTCGGCATGTACCCGGGCGACGCTTTCGCGATCGTAGTTCGGACCGTGATGACCGCCGCGCAGCACTATATGAGTGTCGGGGTTGCCCGGGGTCTGGATGATCGCCGGGTGTCCTTGGCTGTCGACGCCGAAGTGTCGGTGCGGATGTGCTGCCGAGCGCATGGCGTCGACGGCTACACTCACGCCACCGTCGGTGCCGTTCTTGAAACCTACGGGCATGTTCAGGCCGCTGGCCATTTCCCGGTGGATCTGCGATTCGGTGGTGCGTGCGCCGATGGCAACCCAGCTGAGCAGGTCGTCGAAGTAGCCGGCGGCCATCGGCTGTAGCAGTTCGGTGGCGATGGGCAGGCCCAGACGGATCATCTCGATCATCAATTCGCGAGACAGGGTCAGGCCGGCAGCCATGTCATCGCTACCGTCCAGGTGCGGGTCGTAGGCCAGACCTTTCCAGCCAACGGTGGTGCGGGGCTTTTCGACGTAAGCGCGCATTACCAGCAGCATCTCGTCGCTGACTTCATGGGCCAGGCGGGAAAGTTTTTCGGCGTATTCGAGTGCGGAGCGCGGGTCATGAATCGAACAAGGGCCGACGACGATCAGCAGTCGATGGTCTTCGCCATCGAGAATCGCGCGGACCGCCTGGCGGTGGGCTGCGACTTGCTGGGCGAGGGCATTGCTCAGGGGCAATTGCTGTTTGAGCTGCAACGCGCTGGGCAGACGCAGGGTCAGTGCTTCGTTGGCAGAATCAAGGGTGGTCAGTGGCAGAGCAGAAACAGACGAGTTCATATTCGGGATTCCTGGGCTGGCGGCGGGTGCTTCCCGCTCACTCGGCCCTATTGGGGTGTTCGACAATTGGCCGTATTGGCTGCGTGTGTGTGCTTGCCACCTGTGGGTGACCGATCGGAGGCGGCAGGCTGTCCCGAGCGGAGGCTGCTAAATCGCCAGGCGGTAAAAGTGTCGTAACGGTAATAAGTGGCGTAGTTCATGGGGTAATCCTCAAAGTGTCTGGTGTGTTGCTGAAAAAGTTGGGGCCTGAAAAAACAAAACCCCCGGTCGGGAGGCCGACCGGGGGTTGAGAATTCTCTGGTAGGCGACCCGTTTTCATGGGCGCCGGTGGGTATCAGGCGCGCCAGTGGCTAAACCAATACCCAAAATAAAAGCTGGCAGGAGCACAAACGTCATTCACCCGGGCAGCCGCAACCGAGCGCAGGGCGCTGGCGGAACGAGGCTGTGAGAGGGCGTTGAACATGGTCTGTCTCCAATGAATGCGCCGAGCTTACTAGAGGCCCGTACGCCTGAGCAATCAGAAATTGCTATGGCCCATTCAAGAGGTTACCTATCGCTTGAGTGCCAGGGACGTTGTGACACACTGCGTGTTTGGCACAATCCCAAGGATGAATAATGTCGAGATTCACCATCGCTGCAGCCCAATCCTTTTCCGTTGCCGGTGATCTGGCGGCGAACATCGCCCGTCATTTGCGCTTCATGGCCGAGGCGGCGGAGCAGGGCGTCGAGCTGCTGGTGTTCCCGGAGTTGTCGCTGACAGGCTACGAAGGCCAAGTGGCGGCAGACCTGGCAATCGATCCGCAGGATGCGGTGCTGCAACCCTTGCGCGATTGCGCTCGCGAGCTGGGCCTCACCGCTGTCGTCGGCATGCCGATTCGCAATAAGGAACGTTCGAAGGTATTGATCGGCGCGCTGACATTAGGCGGGAATGGTTCTCTTGAGGTTTACAGCAAACAACATTTGCACAGTGGCGAAGAACGCTTCTATGCCCCTGGGGTTGGTGGTTCGACTCTACGTATAGGCAGCGATACTGTCGCGCTGGCGGTCTGCGCTGATTTTTCCCATGCCAGCCACGCGGCAGCGGCCGCTGGTGCGGGCGCCGACCTGTACGCAGCAGGCGTGCTGATCGGGGAAAAAGGCTATGGCGTGGATAGCGCGCTGCTGCAGGGTTATGCCCAAAAACACGCGATGGCAGTGCTGATGGCCAATCACGCCGGGCTCACGGGTGGATGGCAATCGGCGGGTCGCAGTGCTGTCTGGTCTGAAAGCGGTACGTTGGTGGTGGCGGCACAAGGACCGGGTGAAGTGTTGGTTATTGCCCGGCGAGATGCAGGCGCATGGCAGGGACGGGTAGTACCCGTGGCGGTGGGCCGGTGACATGGGCATTGCGCCGTGCCGAATCGGCAGATCGGGCGTTCGCCCGAGAGCTGACGTGCCAGAACATGCTGCGCTATTACATTGACCACGATCTGCTGTGGCAGGACGAAGCGTTCGACGTTGCCTGGGATGGCCGCGACAGCTGGCTGATCCTTCTTGGTGAAGCTCCTGTGGGATTTTTCAGTCTCAGTCACGATCGCCGGGCCTTGTACATCCGCGAGCTGCAAATAACCGAGGCCTTTCGCAGGCAGGGCGCAGGATCCTGGGCGATTGATCAGGTTGTCGCCCTGGCTCACAGCGAAAAACTCCCGGCACTGCGCTTGACAGTATTCAAAAATAATCCGGCACATAGCCTGTATAAGAGAAAAGGCTTCAAGGAGTGCGGTGAGGACGAGTGTTTCCTGAGGATGCAACTCGATTTCGATACACCTGTGCTCTGAAACCCACGGCCGGCAAGCCTTCGATGATGAATTGAAACTTTTTAAATGATGCTTGCCGCTAGGTCTGTCTGGCACTTTTTGCTAAGGTGTCCGGCATCCCAATAAGACCATATCGCGAGGTGTCTGCTTGATTAGGGTGCTAGTGGTCGACGACCATGATCTCGTTCGTACAGGCATTACACGTATGCTGGCCGATATCGATGGCTTGCAGGTGGTTGGACAGGCCGAGTCCGGGGAAGAATCCCTGATCAAGGCCCGTGAATTGAAACCCGATGTGGTTCTGATGGACGTAAAGATGCCCGGTATTGGTGGCCTCGAGGCCACGCGCAAGCTGTTGCGCAGCCACCCGGACATCAAGGTCGTCGCGGTGACCGTGTGCGAGGAAGATCCATTTCCTACGCGCCTGTTACAGGCGGGTGCCGCCGGCTACCTGACCAAGGGTGCTGGTTTGCCGGAAATGGTCCAGGCGATCCGTCTGGTGTTTGCCGGGCAGCGCTATATCAGCCCACAGATTGCCCAGCAACTGGCGATCAAATCGTTCCAGCCAACCAACGATTCACCCTTCGATGCCTTGTCCGAACGGGAAATCCAGATCGCGCTGATGATTGTCGGCTGCCAGAAGGTGCAGATCATCTCCGACAAACTCTGCCTGTCACCGAAAACGGTAAACACCTACCGCTACCGGATTTTCGAAAAGCTGTCGATCAGCAGTGACGTCGAGCTGACGTTGCTGGCTGTGCGCCACGGCATGGTGGATGCCAGCGCCTGATCATGACTGAAGTATTCGATTCCGGCGCCTTCCTGGCGACTGTCAGCGGGCGCCCCGGCGTCTATCGCATGTTCGACAGCGATGCGCGCCTGCTGTATGTCGGCAAGGCCAAGAACCTCAAGAAGCGCCTTGCCAGCTATTTTCGCAAAACCGGGCTGGCGCCGAAGACCGCAGCGCTGGTCGGGCGCATCGCACAGGTCGAAACGACCATCACCGCCAACGAAACCGAGGCGTTGCTGCTTGAGCAGACCCTGATCAAGGAGTGGCGGCCGCCGTACAACATTCTGTTGCGCGACGATAAGTCCTATCCCTATGTCTTTCTGTCTGACGGCCAATTCCCACGTCTGAGCATCCACCGTGGCGCGAAAAAGGCCAAGGGCAAGTATTTCGGCCCGTACCCGAGCGCCGGGGCGATTCGCGAAAGTCTCAGTCTCTTGCAAAAGACCTTTTTCGTCCGTCAGTGCGAAGACAGCTATTACAAAAATCGCACGCGCCCGTGTCTTCAATATCAGATCAAACGTTGCAAGGCGCCGTGTGTCGGCCTGGTCGAGCCTGAGGTTTATGCCGAGGATGTGCGCCACTCGGTAATGTTTCTCGAGGGGCGCAGTCATGCCCTGACCAATGAGCTGTCAACGGCAATGGAAGAGGCGGCGATCAATCTCGAATTCGAGCGCGCCGCCGAGCTGCGTGACCAGATTGCCTTGCTGCGCCGTGTTCAGGATCAGCAAAGCATGGAAGGTGGAACGGGCGACATCGATGTTATCGCAGCTTTCGTCAACCCGGGCGGCGCTTGCGTTCACTTGATCAGTGTGCGCGGCGGTCGGGTGTTGGGCAGCAAGAACTTCTTTCCGCAGGTGGGTATCGAGGAGGAGGTCGCTGAAGTCATGGCGGCGTTCCTCGGTCAGTACTACATCAGCAGTCCGGAGCGCGACCTGCCGAGCGAACTGATCGTCAACGTGGTGCCGGAAGATGCCACGGCCTTGATCGAAGCCATCCACGAGTTGCGCGGTCGTGAATTGACCATCAGCCACCGGGTGCGGGGCACACGGGCGCGCTGGCAGCAGTTGGCGGTCACCAATGCCGAGCAGGCGCTGGGCGCACGCCTGGCCAACCGTCAACACACGGCTGCGCGCTTCGATGCACTGGCTGAGGTGCTGAACCTGGATGAGCCGCCGCAGCGTCTTGAGTGCTATGACATCAGTCACTCCAGTGGTGAGGCTACCGTCGCTTCATGTGTCGTGTTCGGCCCGGAAGGCGCGATCAAATCCGACTATCGTCGTTACAACATTGAAGGGGTCACGGCGGGTGATGACTATGCAGCCATGCACCAGGCGTTGACCCGACGCTTCAGCAAGCTGAAGGACGGGGAGGGCAAGCTGCCGGACATTCTGTTGGTGGACGGCGGCAAAGGTCAGTTGTCGATGGCCCGTGACGTGCTTAACGAACTGGCGGTGCCGGATCTCATTCTGCTGGGTGTGGCCAAGGGCGCAACACGCAAGGCGGGCTTCGAAACTTTGTATCTCAATGATGCCGCACATGAGTTCACGCTGCGTGGCGACTCACCGGCGTTGCACCTGATCCAGCAGATTCGTGACGAGGCTCACCGCTTCGCAATTACCGGCCACCGTGCGCGGCGCGGCAAGACCCGCCGTACCTCGACGCTGGAAGGCGTTGCGGGTGTCGGGCCGACCCGACGTCGGGACTTGTTGAAACATTTTGGTGGATTGCAGGAGCTGTCTCGTGCAAGCATCGAAGAGATCGCCAAAGCACCGGGGATCAGTAAAAAGCTCGCAGAGTCGATTTATGCAAACCTGCATAGCGAGTAGAATGCCAACTCACCTCGTAGCCAGTTGTGCCGATGAATATCCCTAATCTGATTACCGTCCTCCGCGTCCTGCTCATCCCGATCTTCATTTTGCTGTTTTACCTGCCTTATCAGTGGAGCTATATGGCCTCCGCCTCGGTATTCGCCTTTGCGGCGGCCACTGACTGGCTCGATGGCTATCTGGCCCGTCGCCTGGAGCAAAGCACGCCGTTCGGCGCATTCCTCGATCCGGTCGCCGATAAGCTCATGGTGGCGGTCGCCCTGGTATTGCTGGTGCAGGAACACGGCAACTTGTGGCTGACACTCCCCGCTGCAGTCATCATTGGCCGTGAGATTGTCGTATCGGCCTTGCGTGAATGGATGGCCGAACTCGGTGCCCGCGCTCATGTAGCAGTGTCCAATCTCGGCAAGTGGAAAACCGCGGCGCAGATGCTGGCGCTGGTGATCCTGCTGGCCAATCCCCGCGATTTCAGCTTCTGGGTGCTGCTGGGTTACGCCTTGCTGATGATCTCGGCGGGCCTGACATTGTGGTCGATGGTTCAATACCTGCGGGCCGCCTGGCCGCATCTGAAAACCGACGTTGAAAAGAAATAAAACTTTTTTGAATCAAAGGGTTGACGGGGCATCTGAAATCTATAGAATGCGCCACACCAAGCGGGAATAGCTCAGTTGGTAGAGCACGACCTT
Source organism: Pseudomonas sp. GW823-FHT01D03 (assembly GCF_058798255.1). Lineage (NCBI taxonomy): Bacteria > Pseudomonadati > Pseudomonadota > Gammaproteobacteria > Pseudomonadales > Pseudomonadaceae > Pseudomonas > Pseudomonas sp. GW823-FHT01D03. The sequence goes on along the minus strand of NZ_JBXAKK010000001.1, from coordinate 3,336,895 downwards.
GCCAAGGTCGGGGTCGCGAGTTCGAGTCTCGTTTCCCGCTCCAAGTTTGTACACGGTTGTTGTTGTGCTACTAAACAGCGATCGTTTGAGGCCGAGTAGCAAAATGGTTATGCAGCGGATTGCAAATCCGCCTACGCCGGTTCGATTCCGACCTCGGCCTCCACTATAAACAAGCTCCGTAGATCCATGATTTACGGAGCTTTTTTATTTTCAGTGCACTGCAAGATTTAGTCTTGAAATCAGCCACTGTGAACTTGCTTCACCGGGACGTGATGTATATATTTCCCGCTCTGCTTCAAAGGCTCAACACAGACAGATTCTCTGGTCGACTGATTTGAGCACTACAACAGCGCTACCGCCCGAATGGCGAAACTGGTAGACGCATGGGACTTAAAATCCCCCGCTCGTAAGGGCGTGCCGGTTCGATTCCGGCTTCGGGCACCATCTAAAATCAAGGGTTTGCGGGCGAAAGCTGAAGCAAACCCTTGTTTGTTTTCGGATTGCCATTTTTAACTGGCTCCTCATCAATTCCTTGCGTTTCTGCGCGCAAAGACCGTTGGTCACTTCTCGATGCAACCAATCCTGCAAGCGTCTACGTTTGTGGCTTGGTCGAAGATATCAAAAGTCATTGAGTGAACATTTTAGCTTGACCCGGTGGCGTTGATATCAGGATGGATCTTGATCAAGGCGCGGTACATCGCTCAGGCGATGGGCATTCAGACGGCCTGTCTGTTACGCCAGCCCCGCCATTTTTGACGTGTTAAGGAGAACACCGATGGCAATCAATCAAGTGCACGCAGCAACCGATAAAACCGCTCTCGTCGAAGCCGAGGTGTACCGTTGGTACAATCTCTTCTTTCCGTGGTCGCGCGGTATGTCTTCCCAGTCGGAAGGCGCTATCAAGCCTCTGTACGATGCGTTGGCGAATGACTTCCGTGTGGTACTCACCGATGGACAGATCATGAGTCGGGCGGACTATTGGGAGCGACTTTGGGGCTTGTATGGCAAGCGTGCTGGAAGCCCTGAATCACACATCACCAACCTCTCGATCACAGCGCTTCCCGGGGACTGTTTCCTGGCCGTCTTCGACCTTGTCAAAGACGGGATTACCAAGAAGAAAGTCGATTCGGCGCTGATGCGCGTCGATCAGGCCTCGCCATCTGGAATTTCATGGGTTTATGTCCATGAAAGCGAGCACGAAAGGAGCTTTGCGTAAGTCACTTGGGTTGCACTCTCGTGGCTAAAAAGCCTGGGTGTCTTTAACGTTGACGAAAAATCAGGCCCAGCCCCGCGCTGGGCTTTTTTGTACCTGCTGTTCGGCCAGAAAACAAAAAGCCCAGGCATACCCGGGCCAGTTGAGGGAACACATTCAGCGCGAATCAACCTCTTTTGCAGCCTGGGCGTTTGATCGTTCCTTGCGCCTGCGCAGCCAGCTGAAGAATGCATGTACCGGGTGTAAAAACGCAGCCAGTACGCACAGTAGCATGATGGTGAAAATGGCAATCAGCGGGAGGCTTTCGTGCGAGAACATGGTGGGGTACTCCTGTAGGCACTATGTTGGAACCTGCAGGCTAGACGCATTGAGCCATGCTTGCGATGAACGTATGTTCATCCTCGGGCGCTTAAACTGTGCTACGGAGGGCTCACCAAAATGATCGATTCCAGAGGTGCGCAAGCGCCGGCCTTAAGTTGAGGCCAGCGCCGTGCGTTGAGTGATTACGCAGGTATGTTTTCAGCTGCGTTTCGGCAGCTTCCAGTTTGGGCGGATGAAATGGCAGGTGTAACCGTTCGGGATCCGCTCCAGGTAGTCCTGGTGCTCAGGTTCAGCTTCCCAGAAGGGGCCCGCCGGTGCGATTTCGGTGACTACTCGGCCCGGCCAGAGACCGGAAGCGTCAACGTCGGCGGCGGTATCCTCGGCGATGTCGCGTTGCTCTTCGCTGAGATAATAGATCGCCGAACGATAGCTGGAGCCGAGATCGTTGCCTTGACGGTTGGGCGTACTCGGATCGTGGATCTGGAAGAAGAACTCGAGAATCTGCCGGTAGCTGATCACGGCCGGGTCGAAGATGATTTCGATGGCTTCAGCGTGGTTGCCGTGGTTGCGGTAGGTGGCGTTCGGTACATCGCCGCCGCTGTAGCCGACTCGCGTCTGCAACACGCCGGGATAGCGTCGCAGCAGGTCCTGCATGCCCCAGAAGCAGCCCCCGGCGAGAATCGCGGTTTCGGTTTGTCCGGTCATGATTTTTTTGCCTCTCGGTGACTGTGGATACGGTTCTGGTTATGAGGGCGCGTCGGCTATTTGCAAGCTTGACTCAGGGCTACGGGTTGCTCGAGCCGGTGTTTTGAACAAAAAGCCCTGACGATAAGGCCAGGGCATTGATGGGTTCGAGTGGAGTATTCGGGGCAATTCGCGTCGAGTGATGGACTAAAAACGCAACATCAAGCGGTTATACAAACGCTTGCCCGAAAAAGCCCCGAGGCAGGCGCTGCGGCCCGGCCAGCGCGGTCAGCCGTTCGATCCACTCCGAACGCCAGTCAGACGTACCGTGATCAGCCTTGGTGTGGCGCGCTGCGCGGCGTGCGGCATTGCGTTGGGTCTTGCGTGCTTCTTTGTAGGCGTCGGTGTTGCGGCAGCTGCGGCATTTGACACGATTGAGTTCCAGGCTTGAGGCAAGGTTGCTGCCCTTGTGACCACAAGCCAGATGTCCGTCTGTTTTGAAATGGATAACCATGAACCGTCTCCTGGGTGACGTGTACAGGTTTTGACCTCCCACACCCCGGGGCGTTCGTTACATCGGCCAGACGGTACGCCGGTTAGCTGTCGTTTATCGCGGCGCAGTCATCTGAAACGCGGCAGTGGCCGTTCGACAGGCTGTAGCGAGGACAGGGTGCTACGGATCAGCGGTGTGTCTTTTTCGATGTCGTTCAGTCGGTCGCGGATGCGCAGGGCGGTCGGATGGCCGCCTTGATGATCGACCCAGTCGGCGATTTCCTTGCAGGCCGCCGCCAGGCGAGCCTGACGGGAGTCGAGCAGGGTGAGGAGGGTGGTGATGGACTCTTTTTCGGACATGGAACACCTCCGTTCAGACAAACCGTTGAGAGGCAGCAAAAAGCCCGCGGGCGGCGAGCGCTTTGCCGTTGGGGAGCGCTGGTCCTTCAGCTGCTTTGAGTATAGACCCCACCTGTCAATTGCATCAGCCGGCCGATCGTCGCGCCGGTAGTAGCGAGCTGGCTGCATTGAGCCGTTGGCATTCGCGTCGGGCATCTTCCTCAAGATCGTAGCCATCACCGATGAAACCGCCGGTGCGGGTGTCATTGATCCGAAACCAGCTGCTGGCCTCGGCGGGCTCGTGCTCGCTTTCCCCGGCGCGGCGGCCGTGAATGATGATCTTGTTGCAGTGCTTCACGACAAATATGTCTTCCATGGCGTCACCACAGCAATTGGTGTCAGATCAACTATAGAAGCCTTGGCCAATCGTGCAAAAAATAGACAGTCAGTTCGTCGGTTGCAACCGCCATTCTGTGGCATGCCAATCCAGACGGTGCGTCGGTTTCAACGCTTGTAGAAACTCAATGTCGTGGGAAACCGCAACAATTGCGCCGGGAAACGTCTGCAATGCCTGTTCGAAAGCCTCAACCGATGCCAGATCCAGATGATTGCTCGGCTCATCGAGCAGCAACAGTTGCGCAGGCGTCTTGCCCCACAAGGCCACCGCCAGTGCGGCTTTCAAGCGTTCGCCGCCGCTCAGTGAAGCACTTGATCGAGTGACCTGCTGCGCGCCCAGTTGCAGGTGCGCCAGATGGCTGCGCAATTCGCTTTCACTCAACGGACTCTGCAGCGCGAGCAGTTGCTCGATGACGCTGAGACCGTCGTCCAGCAGCTGCAGATGCTGGTCCAGATAAGCCGCAGGAACATGGGTGATGCATTCGCCACTGGCGGGATGCAGTTGACCCGCGAGCAACCTGAGCAGCGTCGATTTGCCGCAGCCATTCGGACCATTGACGGAGATGCGTACAGGACCGCTCAGCGCGAGGTTGAACGGTTGCGCCGGCAACCATGGCACACGCGCATCAATCAGCGTACAGACCCTGCGCGCAGCGGGCACTGCGCTGCCGGGCAGATTCATCAGCACCGCATCATCCGGGAGTACTTTGGCGTAGGCATCGCGCACCCGCGCATCGAGTCCGGATTTGCGCTGCTGATGACCATGACGCACCTGGCCCATGATCTGCCTCGCGGCACCTTTCAGGCCGGCGCGTTCGAAGCCCGAGACGTTGGCGGTTTTGGCATTGCGCAGAGAGCGGGCGGCATGCCGCTGGATGGTGTCGTGTTCCTTTTGCAAGCGCTGCTGCTCGCGCCGGCGCTCGGTTCTGATTTGATCCAGTGTCGCTTGCGCTGCCGCCTGATGAATCCGTCGTTGTTGCTGGTAAGCGGAAAAATTGCCTCCGAACACCGTGGCGCCCAATGGCGTCAGCTCGACGATACGCTGCATCCGCTCAAGCAATTGCCGATCATGACTGACAACGATCAGTCCGCCAGGCCAGCGTTGCAGCTCACGCATCAGCCAGCGCCGACCGGCGGCATCCAGATGGTTGGTCGGCTCATCCAGCACCAGCAGGCGCGCCGGACTCAGGAAGGCGCCGATCAACGCCAGTCGGGCTTGCTGGCCGCCGCTCAGCGACTCGGTCAAATCCGAGGGGGCAATGTCCGGTAGACCCGCGTCATCCAGCCATTGGCGCAGACGTTCGGGCAGATCCCAGCGTTCGCCGAGGATGTCAAAATCTTCCACCGCCGCCTCGCCGGACTGCAGCCGTTGCAATGCGCGAAGAGCGGCAGCGGTGCCCGTGGCGTCGGCCACGGTCTGCGCCGCGTCGGCGGTGAATGTTTGCGCCACATAGGCCATGGCCACCGTACAGGTGACGCTGCCGGCAGTCGGTTGCAGGCGTCCGCCAATCAACTTGGCCAGCACACTTTTACCGATGCCGTTGCGTCCGACAATCGCGGTGTGGGTGCAATCGAATTGCAGATTCAGGTCGTTGAAAATCGTTTCGCCATTGGCGAACTGAAAACTTGTTTGATTCAGCGAGACGAGGGCAGGCGTACGCGAGACGTGAGTCATCGGCACCTCCGAAAAATATCGTGAAGACTGACAGTCGCGCTTCAGCGCGTGTCGCGATTACATTTTCAGAAGGCTTGATTGTTCACTTTCTGCGGTTGTCCTGAAGAGGGGAAAGGTCGCCAGCGTAGATCAGCGGTGCGCCTCGATCAAGGCGCGTCCATCATTTGCTCGAGAAACATCGCCAGCGCGACTTCCTCTGTACGCAAGCCCTTGCGCACTCTCGGGCGTGGCAGTTCGGCCAGCGCACCGAGCAGGAAGCGCTCGACCACCGCCGGATGGATGTAGCACTTGCGGCACACCGCCGGGGTGTTGCCCAGCTGTTTGGACACGCTCTTGACCATCTCCACCACGTGCCGTTTCGCCTCGGCTTCCGACTCCCATTGCAGTTCGCGCAATACCGCCAGGGCCAATGCGCTGCCGGCCCAGGTGCGGTAATCCTTGGCGGTGAAATCGGCGCCGGTAAGGGTTTGCAGGTAGCTGTTGACGTCGTGAGAGCTGACGGTGTGCCGCTCGCCGTTTTCATCCAGATACTGAAACAGATTCTGCCCGGGAATCTCCAGGCAGCGCTTGATGATGCGCGCCAGGCGTCGATCCTTGACGGTGATCTGGTGTTCGATGCCGCTCTTGCCGCGAAACTGGAACAAAATCGCGCTGCCGTTGACCTCGACGTGCCGGCTGCGCAGGGTGGTCAGGCCATAGGAGCGGTTGTCCCGCGCGTACTGGGTGTTGCCGACACGAATCAGCGTGGCGTCGAGCAGCGTGATGACCGTGGCCATGACCTTGTCGCGGCTGAAGCCGGGGGCGTCCAGCAAGGTTTCGAGCTGTTTGCGCAACTTCGGCAACGCCATGCCGAACTCTCGCAAGCGCGAGTACTTGTCGGCATCGCGCACCTCGCGCCAGCGCGGGTGATAGCGATACTGCTTGCGGCCCCGGGCATCGCGTCCGGTGGCCTGTAAATGGCCACGCGGATCGGCGCAGATCCACACGTCGGTGTAGGCCGGCGGCACTGCCAGTGAATTGATCCGTTTGATCTCATCAGGGTCGGTGATGCGCTGCCCGGCCGGATCGAAATAGGCGAACTTGCCACGCAGCTTTTTACGGGTGAGGCCGGGTTGGGTATCGTCGACGTAATGCAGGTCGGGCGGTAAGACGTCGGCTAGTGCGGTGTCGGGCATGGCGGTGTCCTTGGCGAATCGCTCTGTTACAGCGATTGACCGCGCGCCGTGGCCGTCGTGCCAACCAATTCAGGCTAGCACGGCGACAGCCTTGATCTGCGCCCACAAATGCTGGCCCGGATGGATGCCAAGCTGATCCCGAGAGAAGCGGGTGATCCGCGCCAGCAACGGTGTGCCACCGGCGTCCAGACGAATCAGCACGTGCGCGGCATTGTCCGCCGCCAGCTCGCTGACCACGGTCACCGGCAAGCGATTGAGGATGCTGCTGGCCTCGCTGTTGTGCAGAGCCAGGCTGATGTCGCGGGCGTGCACCTTGCAGCGCAGGGCCTGACCGACCGTCATCGGTGCGTGAGTCACACGGATATTCATTTCAGTGGCCGGCAGCTGCAGGCTGAGCAATTGATAATCGGCATCGTAGGCGCTGACCTGGCCTTCGATAATCACCCCGGCGTCGTCGCCCAGCGCCATTGGCAGGTCCAGCCTGGCGAGGGTCTCGCCAATCGGGCCGCTGGCCAGGGCCTTGCCGTCGCTGAGCAGCACCAGATGATCGGCCAGGCGCGCGACCTCATCCTGCGCGTGGCTGACGTAAAGCACCGGGATGTCCAGTTCGTCGTGCAGACGTTGCAGGTAAGGCAGGATTTCGTTTTTGCGCTGGCTGTCGAGAGCGGCTAGTGGCTCATCCATCAGCAGCAGTTTCGGGCTGGTCAACAGCGCACGGGCGATGCCGACACGCTGGCGTTCGCCACCGGACAGATGTTGCGGATGGCGCTCCAGCAGATGGCCGATGCCCAGCAGTTCGGTGGCTTGCGCCATGTCGACCAAGCGCTGGGCCTTGGCAATGCGTTTAAGGCCAAATTGCAGGTTGGCCAGCACTGACAGGTGCGGAAACAAACTGGCTTCCTGGAACACGTAACCGATTGCACGTTTGTGCGGCGGGACAAAAATGCGCCGTTCGCTGTCCTGCCAGACTTCGTCGTTGATCTGGATGAAACCCTGCTCGGCTCGCTCAAGCCCGGCGATACAGCGCAGGCAAGTGGTTTTGCCCGACCCGGAATGACCATACAGCGCAGTCACGCCACGCCCCGGCAAGTGCAGATCGACATCCAGGCTGAAACCCGGATAAGCGATTTTCAGACGTGCATCAATCATCGATCAGCTCCAACCCGCGCGGGTCTTGCGGCTGGAGTAGAGCACCAGCAACACCAGAAACGAAAACACCAGCATCGCCCCGGCCAGCCAATGGGCCTGGGCATACTCCATCGCCTCGACATGGTCGTAGATCTGCACCGAGACCACGCGGGTCTTGTCGGGAATGTTGCCGCCGATCATCAGCACCACGCCGAATTCGCCGACGGTATGCGCGAAGCCGAGGATCGCCGCCGTTACGAAACCGGGGCGCGCCAAGGGCAGGATCACGCTGAAAAAAGTGTCCCACGGATTGGCGCGCAAGGTTGCGGCCACTTCCAGTGGGCGGGTGCCGATGGCCGAGAACGCGTTCTGCAGCGGTTGCACCACAAACGGCATGGAATAGATCACCGAACCGATTACCAGCCCGGTAAAGCTGAAGGTCAGAGTGCCCAGGCCCAGCCATTGCGTGAAGTGGCCGAGAAAGCCATTGGGTCCCATCGCCAGCAGCAGATAAAAGCCGATCACTGTCGGCGGCAGCACGAGGGGCAGTGCGACGATTGCGCCGATGGGGCCACGCAGCCAGGAACGGCTGCGCGACAACCACAGGGCAATCGGCGTGCCGACGACCAGCAGGATAGCGGTGGTCAGGGACGCCAGTTTCAGGGTCAGCCAGATCGCCGCGAAGTCGGCACTCGTCAGCGACATTTAGAGCTGGTAACCGTAGGACTTGATCACCGCAGCGGCTTTCGGCCCCTTGAGGTATTCAACCAGCGCTTTGGCGGCGGCGCTGTCCTTGCCTTTGTTGAGAATCACCGCGTCCTGCTTGATCGGGTCGTGCATGCTCGCTGGAACGATCCACGCCGAACCGCTGCTGACCTTGCCGTCCTTGAAGATCTGCGACAGCGCGACGAAGCCCAGTTCGGCGTTGCCGGTGGACACGAACTGGTAGGCCTGAGTGATGTTCTGGCCTTCGACGATCTTCGCCTTGGTCGCCTCAGTCAGATTGAGTTTTTCCAGCACTTGAGTAGCGGCCAGACCGTATGGCGCGGCTTTCGGATTGGCGATGGACAGGTGCTGGTATTCATTCTTCTTCAGGACTTCACCTTTGGCGTCGACATAACCATCTTTCGCCGACCACAGGGCCAGGGTGCCGATGGCGTAGGTGAAGCGCGAACCCTTGACGGTGTCGCCTTCTTTTTCCAGTTTTTCCGGCGTGGTGTCGTCCGCCGAGAGGAACACTTCGAAAGGCGCGCCGTTTTTGATCTGGGTATAGAACTGGCCGGTGGCACCGTAGGCGGCGACCAGTTTGTGCCCGGTGTCTTTTTCGAAATCGGCAGCAATCGCCTGGATCGGCGCGGTGAAGTTGGCGGCAACCGCCACTTGCACTTCATCAGCCTGAGCGGTACCGAAGGCGAATACCGCAAGCAAGGTGGCCAGGCAAGTCGGGGCAAAACGAGAGGCACGAATGGTCATGTAACGGCTCCGTTAGGGCGAGTGCAGAGGGCAGTGATTGTTGGAGGTGAACTGCACCGATGCGAAAGGTGAAACGCTATATAGCGAAATATATAGCGAAAGGCCGCTAAACAGGAAGCGCTGGTGAACACAGGGTGAGGTGGTGCCATGTCTCACCCTGTTCACTGGATCAACTGCGAGCCAGTTTTGCCAGGGCGCCTTGCGCCAGTTGCCGGGTCAGATCAGCGCTGTTCAGATCTTGTCCCAATGGGAACGCCTGACCGGCCCAGAGGTTGCTGAACTGCGCTTCGTTTTTGGCGCGCAACGGCATCAAGGCTCCACCGGCCAGCGGGAAGGCCGGGGCTTTGGCCGACATCGGGCCGATTTCGCGCATCACCCGATTGAGAATCCCCCGCGCCGGGCGCCCGGTGAACAGATTGGTCACCGCGGTTTCGCTTTCCTTGGCGCTGCGCAACGCCTGGTGATGGGAGGCGCTGACTTTCGCTTCCGGTGTGAACAGATACGCGGTACCGACTTGCACCGCTGACGCACCGAGTACCAGTGCTGCGGCCACACCGCGGGCATCGGCAATCGCCCCGGCAGCAATCACCGGCACCTTGACCGCATCGACGATCTGCGGAACCAGCGCAAAGGTACCGACCTGACTGCTCAAGTCTTCGCTGAGAAACATCCCGCGATGACCACCCGCCTCGTACCCCATCGCAATGATTGCATCGCAGCCGTTTTGCTCAAGCCAAACCGCTTCGTCGACCGTGGTGGCAGAGGAGAGGACTTTCGCACCTGTGGCCTTGACCCGTTCCAGCAGGGATTTCTCGGGCAGGCCGAAGTGAAAACTCACCACTGGCGGGCGAAATTCTTCAAGCACTGCGCACGCTGCCTCATCGAATGGCGCGCGGTTGGAAACCGGTGTCGGTGCATCGAAGTCGATGCCCAGTTCGCGGTAGTACGGCTCGAGCAGATGCTTCCAGTCTTGCGCGCGCTGTTCATCGGCGGCCGGTGGCTGGTGGCAGAAGAAATTGACGTTGAACGGTTTGTCCGTGTGCTCACGAATAGTCTTCAGCTCTTCGCGCAATTGCTCGGTACTCAGCATCGCCGCCGGCATCGAACCCAAGCCTCCGGCATTGCACACGGCGATTACCATCGCCGACGTCGTGGCACCGGCCATCGGGGCCTGGATGATCGGCAGCTCGATGCCGAGCAGGTCAAGGATGCGGGTGTCAGGCCATTGGCTCATGAAAGCGGTTCTCCGAACGATGAAGCGGGGCAGGGACGGCAGAGCCGGTTTTTTAACAGCAAAACCGGACTCAGGGCCAGCCTGAATTTTCAATGCAGCGATCAGCGTCGATGCAAACCGCCGCCTCCGCCGCCCCCAAATGAGCGGTTCATGAATTGCGAAGAGTTGTGGAAGTTGTTGGTGCGCTGGTTGCCGAAGTTGCGGGCGGCAGACTCGCGATTGAGGTTCTGCAACTGCGCATTGTTGTTGACCGGCGCCGTGCGGGCCGGGCTGCCCTTGACCATCGATTGCCAGCCGTTATCGGTTTTCTTGTAGACGTTGCCGTCGCGCCCGGCATAGACGTTGTCGCCGACCCGGGCGGCGCCGCCGTTGCGGCCTTTCACGCCGGCGTATTGCGTGGTCTTGTCGGTGTTGGGGTTGTACACCGCGCCACGATTGGCGCTGACCTGGGTGCCGGTGCGAGCATTACCTGCGGTGACCCGGCCACCGGCAATGGCGCCACCGTTCGGCCCGACCACTTCACCACTGCGTCCAGCCGCGTAATTGCCGTTGTAGGCATTGTGTACCGCGCCGCGTTGGCCTGCCGCCGCAATGCCGGTGCGTGAGTTATAGGACGAGCCGACCTGGCCGGCCCAGCGATTGCCGGTCCAGGCGTTGTAGCCGGCGCCATAGCGGCTGACGGTCGCGCGGTCGCCCCACTGACGATAAATGTTGCCGGTGGTGCCAGCCCAGCCACCGGGCCCCCAGGCCACAGCACCGCCGCGATATCCATAAGCGGCGCCGCCCCAGGCCAGCGGCGCGGGGTACAGGCGCGGGCCCCAAGCGTAACCCCAGCCGTAATTGCCCCACCACGGATAAGCGCCCCAGCCCCAACCCATCGCCACGGTGTTGCCGCCCCAGCTCCAGCCGAAGCCGAAACCCAAGGTCCAGCCGGTCCACGGTGTGTAGCGCATCGCGACGCCGAAACCGTAGGTCACCGGTGGCCCGTACCAGACGCTGCCGACCCACGGCGTATACGGATAACCGGTGCCGTAGACCACCACACCGGTGGCCGGGTCCAGCGTCGATCCCTGATAACCCGGGGTGTAACCGACTACCACGGTGTCGCCGCTGGATTCATAGACTTTGACGTAGGTGAGGTAATGCATCGGCGAACTCGGCGGGATCGAATAGATCACCGCCGGTACTGAACTGGCTACGGCCCATGGCCCGTTCACCGACGTCGCGGTGAACCAGATGCCGTTTTCCACCGCATACCAACTGTCGTTGGCGACCCGGATGATTGGCGTGGCACTGTTGACCACGTACTGCAGCGATGTACTGTTAATTGCCTTGAGTTGCGGCTCGCCATCGAACTGCGGTGCGGTCATTTTCACTGCACTTTTCTTGATCGCCGAGGTTTGCGGAATGGTCGCGGCGATCGCGGCTTCCCTGGCCTGTGGCGTACCTGCGACCGAGGCCTTGACGTTCTCTTTCGGACTGTCGTCGGGGATGTTGGCGAAATCTGCCGGCAGTTTGTCCGCCGGGGTAAACGTCCATGGGCCGCGCATGTCGGCCGCCCGGAACCAGCGTCCTGAGATCAGCACGTAACTGTTCTGGTCGCCGATTTCCTTGAAGATGTGCCCGGTGGTGTTGCTCACGTAGAGCAGGCTGGTGCCCTGAATCGGCGACCACTGCGGCGCACCATCGGTAACGATCAGTTCGGTGGGGGTAGTGGCGATGAAGATTTTCGGTTGCGGCGGTTTGGCCAGGCTGGGGATCTTGTCTTTCGGGTCACTCTGGCCGGTCAGCAGATCGACCTGACGACTCTGAATCGCCGCCTGTCTGGCTTTCTCCAGATCGGCCAGAGGCGTGGTCAGGCGGGTGTATTCGCCGCTGAGGCTGTCGGCAACCATCCAGCCATCGAACACGTGCAGGTAGTGCTTGCCTGCGGCGTCCTCAAGTAGCAGCGGGCGAGTGTTGATCACCCGTTGCAGCGCGGTAGCGTCCACTGCTCTGTAGACCGGATCGCCATCAATGTAGACAAGCAGGGCAGGGACGTCGGAACTGATGATCGCCGGCGGGGTGTTCTCCAGTGGGGCGCTGTCGGCCTTCTGCTCCGCCGACAGTACGCCGACGGCGGCTTCCAGTTGATCGAGGGAAATGGTTTTCTTGCGACTTTCGGCATCTTTTTGCAACGCCGCGAGCCAGACATCGGCCTGGTTGGCATCGGCAGGGAAATCGGCCTTGATGATTTTGTATTGATCCAGCGCGACCCAGCGTGTGGCCTTGTCGACCAGCGTGTGCGCGCTGAACTGGACTATGCCGTAAGTGGGTTTGCCGTCGGCGCCGGTGGCTTCGACGGCGGCCCGGGCATTGAGGGTGTAGCCATCCCAGCTGTCGAGTTGCGGCTGGTACACGGTCAGTTTGGCCTTGCCGCTGGTGATCACTTGCGGCCACGTCGGGGCGCTCGTGGCGGTGTCGGCCGCAGAAGTTTTGGTGGCCGGGGCAGGAGCTGCCCAGGCATTGCCAACGGCCAGCAGACATAGCATCAGCATCGCAAGCAACGGGCGCGGGTAAGACATTGTCAGCTCCATCGACAGGGCCGCTTTCAGCAGGAGGGCAGCGAAAGCACGACCGTCGAAAAAGCATAGTCGTCCGCTCTGGAATTACCGGGCGGATTTATGAATTGGCGCAAAGTCGGGTGGGGCAATGTGTTGCTTTGTGTTATTTCAGGGCACGAGGATTTGAACCCATTGATTGAGAGGCAGCCATGTTCAACGGCATTTTGATCGACAAAGACGACAGCGGTTATCACGCCAGCCTGCAACAGATCAGCGAAGCGCAATTGCCTGAAGGCGACGTGACGGTGAAGGTCGCGTACAGCACGCTGAACTTCAAGGACGGTCTGGCGATCACCGGCAGCAGCCCGGTGGTGCGCAAGTTTCCGATGGTGCCGGGGATCGACCTGGCGGGCACGGTCGAGGTCAGCTCGCATCCTGCCTATAAAGTCGGTGATCAAGTACTGCTCAATGGTTGGGGTGTGGGCGAGAGTCATTGGGGCGGTCTGGCGCAGAAGGCGCGACTCAATGGCGACTGGCTGATTCCGCTGCCCAAGGCTTTTACTCCCGCGCAAGCGATGGCCATCGGTACCGCCGGCTACACGGCAATGCTGTGCATTCTGGCGCTGGAGCGTAACGGCGTCACTCCCGATCAGGGTGAGGTGCTGGTGACGGGTGCCAATGGCGGCGTCGGCAGTTTCGCCATCGCGCTGCTCAGCAAGCTGGGTTATCGCGTGGTGGCCTCCACCGGCCGGGTGTCCGAGCATGAGTACCTGAAGCAACTGGGCGCCAGCGAAATCATTGATCGCGCAACCTTGTCGGAGCCGGGCAAACCGCTGGCCAAGGAACGCTGGGCCGCAGTGATCGATTCGGTCGGCAGTCACACTTTGGCCAACGCCTGTGCCAGCACCCGCGCCGAAGGCACGGTGGCGGCCTGCGGCCTGGCTCAGGGCATGGATTTTCCGGCATCGGTGGCACCGTTCATTCTGCGCGGAGTGACCCTGGCCGGAATCAACAGCGTGACCCAGCCCAAGGCTCGGCGGATCGAGGCCTGGGAGCGTCTGGCCAAGGATCTGGACTTCGCCCTGTTGCCCTTGATCAGCCATGAAATCGCCCTGAGCGAAGCCATCGACGCGGCGCCGAAACTGCTGGCCGGACAGCTTCGCGGCAGGGTTGTGGTCGACGTCAATCGCTGACAGAGTAGGCGTCATTGCGGCCCTGTGTGGCCGCACTTCTATTAGGGAGCCGTAATTTCGATGGATTTGAAACGACAGCAAATCGACGCCTTTACCGTTGCCGGCCTGCGCGTTCGCACCACCAACGCCGCAGAGCACCAAGCCGAAACTGCGAAAATCGGCCCGATGTGGGGCCGGTTTTTCGGCGAGAAGTTGGCGGAATCCATTCCCGGCAAGTCAGCCAATTCGCCGATTTATGGCGTGTATTCGGGTTACGAGTCGGATGCCTCGGGTGAGTTCGATGTCACTGCCGGCGTCGCCGTGAATGCCCCGACCAAAGACTTCGAGTCGGTCCTGATCGAGGCGGGCGAGTATCTGGTATTCGAAGCGCAGGGGCCGTTGCCTGACGCGGTCATCTCGACCTGGGGAAAGATCTGGAAGTTCTTTGAAGAGAATCCGCAGATCCAGCGCCGTTACGCCACGGATTTCGAGGCCTATACCGGCCCCGAGTCCGTGTCGGTCTACATCGGCGTCCGCTAAGGCTGCGTTTCGCGCTCCAGCAATTGGCGTTTACGCTCAACGCCCCAACGATACCCCGACAGATTGCCATCGCTACGCACCACGCGGTGGCAGGGAATCGCCACAGCCAGACGGTTGGCGCCGCAGGCTTGCGCCACGGCGCGCATGGAGGTCGGAGCGCCAATGCGTTGGGCGATTTCGGCGTAACTGGCGGTGCGACCTACTGGAATCTCCCGCAACGCCTGCCACACCCGTTCCTGAAACGCAGTGCCGCGCACATCCAGTGGCAAGTCGAGGCCCAGCGCTGGCGCTTCGATGAAACCCACCACTTTGGCGATCAATTGCTCGAATCCGGCATCGGCGCCAATCAGGTTTGCGTTGCGGAACTGATCCTGCAGATCGCACACCAGTTGATGCGGATCGTCGCCCAACAGAATCGCGCACACGCCGCGCTCACTCTGCGCCACCAGAATTGCTCCGAGGGAACATTGGCCAACGGCAAAATGAATGTCGTTGTTGCGTCCAGCAGCGCGGTAGTCGCCGGGTTTCATGCCCAGCACTTTGTCGGCTGACTCATAAAAGCGGCTGTTGGAATTGAAACCCGCGTTATACAACGCATCAGTCACCGAGCCGCCATCTGCGAGCCGTTCCCGCACCCGGCGCGAACGATGCGCCGCCGCGTAACCCTTTGGTGTCAGGCCGGTTGCGGCCTTGAACACCCGATGAAAATGGAAAGGACTGAGGCTGGCGGTTTCGGCGAGTTCATTGAGTGCGGGCACTGTTTCACTCGACTCGATCTGGCGGCAGGCCATCGCCACGGTCGCGGCGTGCTGGCTGGCGACTTCAGTCTGATCCTTGCTGGTGCGCTTGCTTGGGCGGTAACCCGCCGCCTCGGCGGCTTCGGCGTTGTCGAAGAATTCGACATTCTGCGGCTTGGGCAACCGCGACAGGCTGCTCGGGCGGCAATAGATGCCGGTGGTCCTCACCGCGTAGACAAACTGCCCGTCGGCCCGAGGATCCCGCGCAACGACGGCAGCCCAGCGTGGATCGGTTTCAACGTTGATGATTGGCGACAGCTTTTTCATGGCGAGTAGTCCGTTGACCTGTTTGATTCAGGTTAACCAGCAGCAATGTTGGTAACACTCCGGGCCTTGCGGTCAAACTTTCAGATCACCCGGCGACACGCAAGGTCAGGTTGATCCGGCGTTCGCCCAACTGCGGATGCCGCCCGGGTTTGATCGGTAGCACGCCATGAAAGCGCAAGCGATCAACCCCGCCCCAGATCACCATGTCGCCGTGCAGCAGAGGAATGCGCTGGCTCTTGTCGCTGCGCAAAAAACCACCGAACAGGAACATCGCCGGCAAACCCAGGGACAGTGAGACGATCGGCGCCGCGTAGGCATTTTCGTCTTTGTCCTGATGCAAAGACATCTTCGCGCCGGGGACATATTGGTTGATCAGGCAGGAATCAGCGTGGAAGTCGGCAAACCCTGCACGTAGTGCCGCTGCCTGCGCCAGTTCGGACAGCACCTCAGGCATGTCTGGCCAAGGCTTGCCGCTCAGCGGATCCACAGCGCTATAGCGATAACCGCTGCGGTCAGTGATCCAGCCCAACGCGCCGCAACTGCTGGTGCCCACCGACATGCTGAAGCCACCCGGGGTCATCATGTGGCGTAACGGCGCTGCGGCGAGAATGCCATCCAGCGCCGGCAGCAGTTCATCGATCACCGGCAGGGCGAAGCCGCGCAACACCCACGATTGCTCGCCGATCTGTTCATCGCGGGGCTGTTGTTCGAGAGCGTCGTCGGCAAACAGATCGAGGGTGGTCGGGTGCATGGCGGTCATTGAACCTCGTGACAGACAGTGCCAAGGGTATGCCACTTCTCCCAAGTCGGCACTTAGAGCGCTTTGCTGACGGCGATATCGCTGATCTCGTCGTCAGTCTGGCCGTGAATGGCGTCCAGTGCAGCCTTGGCTTCTTCCACGGTGCCGTTTTCCAGTTGCGCGAACTCGAAGCGGCGTTCGCCGTTGAGCTTGTATTTGATGACGTATTTGGTCGTTTGGGCCACGGTCGTGCTTACCTTTGCGTTGGGGGCAACTCAGCTGAGTTTGGAGCTGGAGCGGCGGATGATCTTGATCGAGTGGGTCAGGGTCGGCTTGCGCGTGACGCTGATGGCGCGACGGCTGACGGTGTCTATGGTGATGTTCCAGAAACCGGTGCTCGGTGCGGTGATGCGCGCAGGAAACGTGTCGAAAGCGCCGCCGTGGTAGGTGTGGCGTCCGCCGTTCTTGAAGGCGCGGAAGTTGGCGTCGTTCATCAAACGGATGTTGCAGGTTTGCGAGCACTGGATGACGACGATGTCGTCTTCGTTGAGGTGCTCGCGCTGGTGAATGAATTTCATGGGCGCCTCCAGAAGGGCTTTTTCTACTAAATCAAAACGATAGCATGTGCGATTGGCGCAGTTTATCAGCCAGAACGGGTTATTATCCCGCCGTCGAGCGCTGCTTTGACAATTAAAAACAGTTATTCGCGATTCGATGCGGGTTTAATGGAGTGAGCCTCGGAGAAAAATGGCATTACTGCTGTCCGACGGTCTTTATGGGAGGTGTTTGTATGAAGTGGGGTGTGGTGTGTCTGCCGTTGATATTGGCTTTGGGTGGTTGCGCGAGTGTTTCCGAAATCAATGAAACCCTGCCGACCATGAGCGTGATCTCCGGCAAGAAACCCCATGAGTATGCTCAGTGCCTGGCGGACAAGCTTGCCAGCAGTCGTGGCGCGCTGCAGATGCAGCCGCACAAGGATGGCGTGCGAGTGATTGTTCCCGGGAAATTTGCCACTGGCGCGGCTGCGGTGTTTGATATCGAAGACCGATCCGGCGGTAGCAGCATCAAGCTGCATGAGCGCATGTCCAATGTGCCGGTTCGTCCGCATGACGTGCGAAACGCCGCCAATGCCTGTATTTCCGGCTGATAGAATAGCGCTCATCAGCACCGATGCCGTCGCAGCCATGCTGTGACGGCATTTTCATTTCTGGAGTCGCGCATGAAGCGAGAGCAAGTACGGGAACGGCATGCAGAGGGCCTTATCTCTGCCACGCATGTGATTCAGAATCCGGCGAATTCGGGCGAATGGATCGTGTTTTTCAAGAAGAGCGCCGGTCGCAGCTATTTTCTGGTGGACGATAACGACGAAGTCGAATCCTTCGCCCGTCTCGACGACCTGATCGAGATCGTGCGCGGGCTCGGGATCAAGTTCGCCGAGATCCACATGTAGGGTCTATTTGCAGACCACCACCACGCTGCGGTTCTTGTAGTTGCCGACATCGACCCCCAGGGTCTTGTCGCTTTCCTTGGGTGCTGGTGTGCCGTCGGTACCGACGATGCGATAACCGGTGCCGGCGCAGGAGGCGTCAGCCTTTTCGTAGCACGTGGCCCAGGAGTTGGCTTCGCCGGAGCAATCGATGCTCAAGCCCTGTTCGCCGTTGTTCAGGTAGGTGGTTTGCGAGGTAGCACAGCCACCCAGGGCCAGTACCGCAATCAGCGGCAGCAATCGGTTCATGTTCATAGATGTGTCGTCTTCAGCGAGGGAGGGGCTAAGCGCTCTGACAGCGCCCAAGTGAAAAGGTTATAGCGATTGGCCACTTGTTTGCACGGATCTTTCGCCCGGCCATAAAAAACCCTGCGCAAGGGCAGGGCTCGGTATGTGTCGCAGTGGATCAGTCCTGATCCTTGCCACGGCGCTTGGACGACGCTGGAGTGTCGGTGAACACCGACGCTACGTCCGTCGCCAGTTGCTCGCTGTCGAAAGGCCCGGCAATGTGTTCGCCGTTGGTCGTGGTCAGGTTCCACTTGCCGTCTTTCTTGTCGATCACATACCCGTTGATGATTTTTACCGCGGCCATCTATCAGTCTCGTTCGCTGGTTCAAAGGCGCCATGATACCGACAAATCCTCACATTGTGGGGCGATCAGCGTATGGTGATGCAGCGCATTTGCGTGTTTGAACTACTCTGTTTTCGCGGGTCGAAGTCGCCAATGGAACTATCGGCGAGAATATTTCTCTATGTTGACATCGGTTAGCCAGTGCGGGGCATTGTAAGGTGCACGCCGCCTGATTAGACTGCGCCGAAACTCGTACACACAGCCCTTTCAAGGACTTATATGATCAAGAAATGCTTGTTCCCAGCAGCCGGTTACGGTACTCGCTTCCTGCCAGCGACTAAAGCCATGCCCAAAGAAATGCTGCCGGTGGTAAACAAGCCACTGATCCAGTACGGCGTTGAAGAAGCTTTGGACGCTGGCTTGACTGAAATCTCGATCGTGACCGGTCGTGGCAAGCGCGCGCTGGAAGACCACTTCGACATCAGCTATGAGCTGGAAAACCAGATCAAGGGCACCGACAAGGAAAAATACCTGGTCGGCATCCGCAAGCTGCTGGACGAGTGCTCGTTCTCCTACACCCGTCAGACCGAAATGAAAGGTCTGGGCCACGCGATCCTCACCGGTCGCCCGCTGATCGGTGACGAACCGTTCGCCGTGGTGCTGGCGGACGACCTGTGCGTCAACCTCGAAGGCGACGGCGTACTGACCCAGATGGTCAAGCTGTACAAGCAGTTCCGCTGCTCGATCATCGCGATTCAGGAAGTCGACCCACAGGAAACCAGCAAGTACGGCGTGATCGCCGGCGAGATGATCCGCGACGACATCTACCGCGTACACAGCATGGTCGAGAAGCCAAAGCCGGAAGACGCGCCGTCGAACCTGGCGATCATCGGTCGTTACATCCTGACCCCGGACATCTTCGACCTGATCGAGCAGACCGAGCCAGGCAAGGGCGGTGAAATCCAGATCACCGACGCCCTGATGAAGCAGGCCCAGAACGGCTGCGTCATGGCCTATAAGTTCAAAGGCAAGCGTTTTGACTGCGGTGGCGCTGAAGGCTACATCGAAGCCACCAACTTCTGCTTCGAGAACTTCTACAAGACCGGCAAGGCTTACTGATAGCGCCGGATCTGCCTCGCGAAGGGTGTGAAAGCACCCGCGCGAACGCACCCACAAACGCCCCGACCTGTTCGGGGCGTTTGTTTTTGAGCTGGAAAAAACCTTGAGTCGAGCGCCGCGATTCACTGACGCGCTCTGAGCGCGCTCGCTGCTTTTTCAAGCGCGAGGGTGCGTTCGAGCATGCTGGCTGCCCCGATTCTCTTCAGCCGTTACAGCAGAGCCTCGCACAAGCGGGCAACCTGTCCGCCCGCACAAATAAAAAGCTCCGCATCTTGCGATACGGAGCTTTTTATTTGTGCGTTACGCCGATGGCGATCTGTCGCGACCGGCGCCTTCCATGCGGTTACTGCAGCACGACATTCGTTGCGGCAGAGTCGACTTTCTTCGGCTTCATCAGGCTGAAGTCGATCAATGCCCGCTGCTCGCGCTCGTACGGGTTGCCGATCATCAGCGGACGCGGTTTGAAGCTGTCGCTGACCAGGCTCTTGCTGCGGTCCAGTTCATCGAAACTCAAACCGGCCATATCCGCCCAGGTGTGGATCAGGTGCGAGCTGCTGTACGGCCGGCCCAGATCAGCGGCGAAGTCCCAGTCGTGGTTCTCGCGCCATTTCGGCGAAGCCCAGGCCATGAATGGAATGGTGTACATCGGCGCGGTCGGTTTGTTCTCGTTACGGCCCAGGGTGTTGTGGCCGGTGGAGTCGAACACGTCTTCACCGTGGTCGGAGAGGTAAAGCAGGAAACCGTTCGGATCGGACTTGGCGTAGTCCTTGATCAGGCTCGACACCACGAAATCGTTGTACAGCACGGCGTTGTCGTAGCTGTTGTAGGTCGGCACCTGATC
This sequence comes from Pseudomonas sp. GW823-FHT01D03, assembly GCF_058798255.1. Taxonomy (NCBI): domain Bacteria; kingdom Pseudomonadati; phylum Pseudomonadota; class Gammaproteobacteria; order Pseudomonadales; family Pseudomonadaceae; genus Pseudomonas; species Pseudomonas sp. GW823-FHT01D03. The sequence goes on along the minus strand of NZ_JBXAKK010000001.1, from coordinate 3,316,690 downwards.
GTCGCGCACACCGGCCGGTACGCCATTACGGTCCTGAAACTTGTCGAAGGTCGGCGGATAGCGGTACTGGTAGCTCATGTGAGTACCGAGCAGGTGCACGACGATCAGCTTGCGCTGCGCCGGGTCGGTCAGCGCCTTGTTGAACGGCTCGATCACGTCACCGTCGTACTGCGCGGCGTTCTGGTTGCGGTTGTTGTTCAGGTACACCTGCTCGTCGGCCTGTTCGGAGAAGGTTGTGAGCATGGTGTTGCGCTTGGTCATGGTCTGCTGGTTGGTGATCCAGAACGTCTTGTAACCGGCCTGTTTCATCATGCTGACCAACGACGGCGTGGACAGGTACAGGTCCGGATTTTCTTCGTCGGCGAAGGTCAGCACCTGCTGCAGCGCTTCGATGGTGTACGGGCGCGGGGTGATGACGTTGTCGAACACCGCGAGCTGATCCTTGAGCTTGTCCAGTTCCGGCGTGGTTTTGCGTCCGTAGCCATACAGGCTCATGCGCTGACGGTTGGTCGACTCGCCGATCACCAGCACCAGAGTCGAAGGTTTATCGGCGTCGGCCACCTTGAGGTTATGCAGCGGCGGCACCTTGCTCGCGCTGTGCAGCATGTCCTGCATACCGGCCAGGGTGTCGAGGTAACGGTGGTAGGCCACGGCCATCTGCCAAGGCACGGCGGGCTCGATGCGGTCTTCGAACTTCTCGAAACCGCCGGCGAAACTGCCGGTACGCTGGGTCTGCTTGATCAGCGGGTAGCCGACCACGGCGATCAGGATCGCGATCGCTGCGGCGAAAGCGCGGCCACGGGGCATGTACACCGGGCGCAGGCGCGTCCACAGGAAGTAGGCGAACGCGGTGTGCGCGAGAAACGCCGGGACCATCCACCAGGCAAAGTACTGGGTCATGTACTCGCCGGCTTCAGAGATGTTCGACTCGAACATGATGAAGATGACGCTTTGCGAGAATTCCTGCTGATAGATGAAGAAATAACCCAGGCTGGCCATCGAGCAGGCCCAGAGGACGACACCGATCAGCGCGGCCAGCAGTTTGGTGCGTTTGGGAAACGCCAGCATCGGGGCGAGCCACAGCGCACTCATCACGAAGGCCTGACGGAACCCGCTGAAACCGGAGGTGCCGGTCAGCTGGATCAGCAGTTGGGTGATACCCGAGAAATACCAGAAGAAAGCGAACAGCCAGAGAACCCCGGCCCAGTCGAAACCTGTCGCAGTCGTTTTGCTGCGTTTGAACAATGCCATTCAGCACTCCAGCTCATCGTCACTAACCACCGTCGGAGTGCTACATCAAACCGACGAACGGAGGCCGCGCGCAAACGCACGGCCAGAATGCGCCGGAGTATCACCAAGGCAGTGTGAAAACTTCGTTAGTTGCCGATCAGGGGCAGGGGAGCATCATGTCGGGAACGACAGGCGCCGTTCCCGAAGCTGGCGGGGCAGGTCAGGCGTGCGGATGGCGCTGGACCACCGGCAGAGGTTTGGGCTGAGCGCCCTGGGTCAGCGAGCGCAGCTGCGCCAGCTCCTGCTTCAACTGGTCGCGCTCGTCTTTCAACTGACGCAGTTCATCGCGACGGATCGTGACGTACAGGGTTTGTGGCGGCATTGCTGTGTGTACTGTGCCCATTGCTCACCTCGCAAATGGCGTGTCTCAACTGCAAATCGTCCCCGCGTCGGGGCTACTGACTTGCTATCGGCGCCAATTTTGATTTCTTTTGCCCGCGAATGGAACTTTTTTATTTTTCATGGTCGGTGTGTCTTCGGCAGGATTCGGGGCGTTATCAGTCTGGATCGGGCACAATGCCCGGAAACTTCATCGCAACGCTCTGGACTAACCTCCATCAGTCGCGTTGGGCTATAACCAATGACACACATTTATTTGTAGTAAGGAGCATCAGCACATGCAACTCGGGATTATTGGACTGGGCCGCATGGGCGGCAATATTGCGCGACGTCTGATGCTCAACGGTCACACCACCGTTGTTTACGACCGCAATACCGCCTTTGTCGACACCCTGGCCGCCGAGGGCGCCACGGGCGTTGCCGACCTTCCAGCCCTGGTGGCAGGCCTGGCCAAGCCACGTGCCGTATGGGTCATGCTGCCGGCCGGCGCGCCGACCGAAGACACCATCAACGCTTTGAGCGACTTGCTGGAAGCCGGTGACACCATCATCGACGGCGGCAACACCAACTATAAGGATGACATTCGCCGGGCGAAAACCCTGGCCGAGAAGGGCCTGCATTACATCGACGTCGGCACCTCCGGCGGCGTCTGGGGCCTGGAACGCGGCTATTGCATGATGATCGGCGGCGACGCCGAGACGGTGAACCGTCTGGACCCGCTGTTCGCCGCTCTGGCGCCGGGCATGGGTGACATTCCGCGCACCAAGGATCGCAAGTCCGAGGATCACCGCGCCGAGCACGGCTACATTCACGCCGGTCCTGCCGGTGCCGGGCACTTCGTGAAGATGATTCACAACGGCATCGAATACGGCATGATGGCCGCCTTCGCAGAAGGCTTCGACATCCTCAAGACCAAGTCCAGCGAGCGCCTGCCGGAAGATCAGCGTTTCGACCTCAACGTAGCTGACATCGCTGAAGTGTGGCGGCGTGGCAGCGTGGTGTCGTCCTGGCTGCTCGACCTGACCGCCGACGCGCTGGCCAGCGATCCGAAACTCGACGGCTTCTCCGGCTCTGTTGCCGACAGCGGCGAAGGTCAATGGACCATCGAAGCGGCCATGGAGCAGGCGGTGCCGGTTCCGGTGCTGTCGAACTCGCTGTTCTCGCGCTACCGCTCGCGCGGTCAGGGCACTTTTGGCGACAAGATTCTTTCGGCCCAGCGCTTCGGCTTCGGCGGCCACGTGGAGACACCGAAGAAATGACCCATACGATCCGCAGAAAGTCCAAGGCAGAACCCGCACCACCGACCACGCTGTTTCTGTTCGGTGCCCACGGCGACCTGGTCAAGCGCTTGCTGATGCCGGCGCTGTACAACCTCAGTCGCGACGGCTTGCTTGACGAGAATCTGCGGATCGTCGGCGTTGATCACAACGCCATTACCGATGAGGCCTTCGCGCAAAAACTCGAAGACTTCATCCGTACCGAAGTGGCGGCGAAAGTCGGCAAGGGCGATCAGATGCTTGATCCGGCCTTGTGGGCCAAGCTCGCCAAAGGTATCAGCTACGTCCAGGGCGACTTCCTGGACGACAGCACTTATTCCGCGCTGGCGGCGAAAATCGCCGACAGCGGCACCGGCAATGCGGTGTTCTATCTGGCCACCGCGCCGCGTTTCTTCAGTGAAGTGGTGCGCCGACTCGGCTCGGCCAAACTGCTGGAGGAAACCCCGGAAGCGTTCAGAAGGGTGGTGATCGAAAAGCCGTTCGGCTCCGATCTGCAAACCGCCGAAGCGTTGAACGCCTGTCTGCTCAAGGTCATGTCGGAGAAACAGATCTATCGGATCGACCATTACCTGGGCAAGGAAACCGTGCAGAACATTCTGGTCAGCCGGTTTTCCAACAGCCTGTTCGAAGCATTCTGGAACAACCATTACATCGACCACGTGCAAATCACCGCCGCCGAAACCGTCGGCGTCGAAACCCGTGGCAGTTTTTACGAGCACACCGGTGCGCTGCGTGACATGGTGCCCAATCACCTGTTCCAGTTGCTGGCGATGGTCGCCATGGAACCGCCGGCCGCGTTTGGCGCTGACGCCGTGCGCGGCGAGAAGGCCAAAGTGGTCGGCGCGATCCGCCCATGGAGCGTTGAAGAGGCGCGAGCCAATTCGGTACGCGGTCAGTACAGCGCCGGCGAGGTCGATGGGAAAGCGTTGAATGGCTATCGCCAGGAGGCCAACGTATCGCCTGACAGCAACACTGAAACCTACGTCGCGCTGAAGGTGATGATCGACAACTGGCGCTGGGTCGGCGTGCCGTTCTACCTGCGCACCGGCAAGCGCATGAGCGTGCGCGACACCGAGATCGTCATCTGCTTCAAACCGGCGCCGTACGCGCAGTTCCGGGATACCGAAGTCGATGAGTTGCAGCCGACTTACCTGCGTATCCAGATCCAGCCCAACGAAGGCATGTGGTTCGACCTGCTGGCCAAACGGCCGGGGCCGGCGTTGAACATGGCCAACATCGAGCTGGGTTTTGCCTACAAGGATTTCTTCGAGATGCAGCCGTCCACCGGCTACGAAACGCTGATCTACGACTGCCTGACCGGCGACCAGACGCTGTTCCAGCGCGCCGACAACATCGAAAACGGCTGGCGCGCGGTGCAACCGTTTCTCGATGCCTGGCAACAGGATGCAAGTGTGCAGACCTACGCTGCCGGAGAAGACGGCCCGCAAGCCGCCAATGATCTGCTGACTCGCGATGGTCGCGTCTGGCACGGTCTGGGATGAGTGAATCGATCCGCTTTTTACTGAGTGACATGGACGGCACGCTGTTGCTGCCCGATCACAGCCTGAGCCAACGCACCATCGACGCCGTTCGTTCGCTGCGCGAGGCCGGCGTGTTGTTCAGTCTGGCGACCGGACGCCCGCCCAAAGCCATGTTGCAGCAGATCGAAGCCCTGGGCGTCGATCTGCCGACCGCCGCCTTCAATGGCGGCACCATCGTCAATTCGGATGGCAGTCTGCTGGTGGCGCATTACCTGCCGGTGCCGACCGCGCTGATCGCTCTGGCGTTGTTCGCTGACCAGCCGGATGTGGAGATCTGGGTGTTCAGCGGTGGCGACTGGTTGCTCAAGGACCCCCACGGGCCGATGGTGCCGCGCGAACAGCACGGTCTCGGTTATCCGCCGGTGGTGGTCGAGAGTTTCGAACCGTACCTGGAGCGCATCGACAAGATCGTCGCCACCAGTAACAACACCGATTTGCTGATCGAGCTTGAGGCGCGCCTGTTAGCCAAGGTCAGCGGCATGGCTCAGGTTTCGCGTTCGCAACCGGTTTATCTCGATGTAACAGCGCTCGAAGCCAATAAGGGCACCGCGCTGGCAACCATTGCCGCGCACCTTGATATCCCGCTGGCGCAGACCGCAGCGATTGGCGATGGCGGCAACGACCCGGCGATGTTCCATTGCGCGGGACTGTCGATTGCCATGGGGCAGGCGGAAGAGGCGGTGAAGCGCCAAGCCGATGTGGTGACAGCGCCGAACACTGAAGACGGTGTGGCGCAGGCGATCGAGAAGTACATCCTCGGTCGCTGATTCACCCGGAAACAAACTGTGGGAGCGGGCTTGCTCGCGAATGCGGAGTGTCAGCCAACACATCAAGTGCCTGACCCGGCCTCTTCGCGAGCAAGCCCGCTCCCACGGTTTTAATCGAGTGTTGTCAGAGTCATTGGCTCACCGCCCTGGCAATGTGGGCGCGGGCTTGCTCGCGAATGCGGAGTGTCAGCCAACACTTCAAGTGCCTGACCCGGCCTCTTCGCGAGCAAGCCCGCTCCCACGGTTTTAATCGCGTGTTGTCAGAGTCATTGGCTCACCGCCCTGGCAATGTGGGCGTGGGCTTGCTCGCGAATGCGGAGTGTCAGCCAACACTTCAAGTGCCTGACCCGGCCTCTTCGCGAGCAAGCCCGCTCCCACGGTTTTAATCGCGTGTTGTCAGAGTCATTGGCTCACCGCCCTGGCAATGTGGGCGTGGGCTTGCTCGCGAATGCGGAGTGTCAGCCAACACATCAAGTGCCTGACACTGCCTCTTCGCGAGCAAGCCCGCTCCCACAGTTTTAATCGCGTGCTGTCAGAGTCATTGGCTCACCGCCCTGGCAACGTGGGAGCGGGCTTGCTCGCGAATGCGGAGTGTCAGCCAACACATCAAGTGCCTGACCCGGCCTCTTCGCGAGCAAGCCCGCTCCCACGGTTTTAATCGCGTGCTGTCAGAGTCATTGGCTCACCGCCCTGGCAACGTGGGAGCGGGCTTGCTCGCGAATGCGGAGTGTCAGCCAACACATCAAGTGCCTGACCCGGCCTCTTCGCGAGCAAGCCCGCTCCCACAGTTTTAATCGCGTGCTGTCAGAGTCATTGGCTCACCGCCCTGGCAATGTGGGAGCGGGCTTGCTCGCGAATGCGGAGTGTCAGTCAACACATCAAGTGCCTGACCCGGCCTCTCCGCGAGCAAGCCCGCTCCCACAGTTTTAATCGCGTGCTGTCAGAGTCATTGGCTCACCGCCCTGGCAATGTGGGAGCGGGCTTGCTCGCGAATGCGGAGTGTCAGTCAACACATCAAGTGCCTGAAACGCCTCTTCGCGAGCAAGCCCGCTCCCACGGTTTTAATCGAGTGTTGTCAGAGTCATTGGCTCACCGCCCTGGCAATGTGGGAGCGGGCTTGCTCGCGAATGCGGAGTGTCAGCCAACACATCAAGTGCCTGACCCGGCCTCTTCGCGAGCAAGCCCGCTTGTGTCTGAGTAAGGGGATAAACTCTGGGGTGAGAGGGGTGGATGGCAAGCTGTGAGTCCGCGGTGCTTAAAGCACGAGTGGGAGCAAAGCTGCCATCCACCTTTCTACTCTGGCCCCTAAGCCCGGACAGTTGGACGAGCGCCACTCGAATCACAAGCGTGGGCAAAGCCAGAGCACTCTCACTTCTGAGTGTAAGAGGGTTTTGCCATGATTTCCTGGGTCGGCATCGATATCTCCAAATCCAATCTCGTCGTCTGGGTTCAACCACAGAAAGACGGCTTTGAAGTTCCCAATACGGTTGAAGGCTTTGATGTGCTGATCGCACGTTTAGCTCAGTACACGGTTGGCCGTGTATTGCTGGAAGCCACAGGCGGCTATGAACGCAAGGTCATGGCGGCATTGCAGCAGGCAAGTTTCAGCGTGTTGAGGATCAATCCTCGCCGGGCCAGAGCCTTTGCCGTAGCAATGGGCAAGAACGCCAAAACCGATCCCATCGACGCGGCGGTTCTCGCCGACTTTGCCGAAGCGTTGCATGCGTCTCGCGAAAAGCCCATCTCGCCTGAGCGTGAAGCCCTGCGCGAGTTGATTCAATTACGCGAGCACTTCGTCCAGCAGCGTGATGACAACAAGCGCCGGCTGCAACAGGCCCAGTTGCCCGCGGCCATAGAGGCGATCAAGGATCATATTCGCTACCTGCAGACTCAGATCAAACAGTTTGGCAAAGCCATTGATCGAAGCATGCGTGAGCTGGATGCGGAAAAAGCCGATCGGCTTATCTCCGTCAAAGGCATCGGCACTGTGGCGACCGCCAGCTTGATGGTTTATCTACCCGAACTCGGCGAGCTGGATCGCAGGGAGATCGCCGCCTTGGCGGGAATCGCCCCCTATAACGACGACAGCGGTAATCACAGCGGGAAACGTCAGATTTACGGAGGGAGAGCACGCGTCAGACGTGCGCTTTACATGTCGTGCTGGGTCGTTATCCGCCATCAAGCCGATTTCAAGGCCCGCTATGAATCACTAAGAGAACGAGGCAAGAGCGCGAAAGTCGCGCTCATCGCCTGCATGCGAATACTGCTGATCAGATTGAATGCCATGCTGCGAGACGGCACAGAGTGGCGGTGACGAACGGTCGCAGTAAGACAGTTGCTCCCACAGTTTTCATCGCGTGTTGTCAGAGTCATTGGCTCACCGCCCTGGCAATGTGGGAGCGGGCTTGCTCGCGAATGCGGAGTGTCAGCCAACACATCAAGTGCCTGACCCGGCCTCTTCGCGAGCAAGCCCGCTCCCACGGTTTTAATCGCGTGTTGTCAGAGCCAGTAACTCACCGCGTACCAGCCCAGCAATCCCATCACCACGGTGTACGGCAGCGCCATCCATACCATCCGCCCGTACGACAGGCGTACCAGCGGCGCAATCGCCGAGGTCAGCAGGAACAGGAACGCCGCCTGACCATTGGGCGTCGCCACGCTTGGCAGATTGGTACCGGTGTTGATCGCAATCGCCAAAGTCTCGAAGTGTTCGCGGCTCATGTGCCCGGACAGGAAGGCCTGTTTCACTTCGGTGATGTAGATCGTGGCGACGAACACGTTATCGCTGATCGCCGAGAGCAGGCCGTTGGCAATGAACAGCATGCCCGGTTGTTGCTCCGCCGGCAGCGCCAGCACCCACTGGATCAGTGGGGCGAACAGTTTTTGATCGTGAATCACCGCGACCACGGCGAAGAACACCACCAGCAATGCGGTGAACGGCATGGCGTCCTTGAACGCGCTGCCCAGACGATGCTCGTCGGTGATGCCGGTAAATGCGGTGATCAGCACGATCACCATCAGGCCGATCAAGCCGACTTCGGCAACATGAAACGCCAGGCAGCCAATCAGAATCAACGCAGCAGCACCTTGCACCAGCAGGGCAGCACGCTGGCGCGGGGTGCGTTCGGCGTTGTCTTCGGCAGCGTAATTGGCCAGCACGGCACGCACGTTGTCCGGCAGCAGGGTGCCGTAGCCAAACCAGCGCAATTTTTCCAGTAGTACGCAGGTCACCAGACCCGCCGCCAGTACCGGCAGCGAAACCGGCGCGACTTTCTGGAAGAACTCTGCGAAGTGCCAGCCCATCTCATGACCGATCAGCAGGTTCTGCGGCTCGCCCACCAGGGTGCAGACCCCGCCGAGTGCGGTGCCGACCGCGCCGTGCATCAGCAGGCTGCGCAGGAACGCGCGGAATTGCTCCAGGTCTTCGTGGTGCAAGGCTGGCAGATGACGGTCGTCGCTGAATTCGCTGTCCTGACGCGGATCATTGCCCGAGGCCACACGGTGGTAGACCGAATAGAAACCGACCGCCGCGCTGATGATCACCGCAGTGACGGTCAAGGCGTCGAGAAACGCCGACAGAAAAGCCGAAAGAAAGCAGAACATCAGCGCCAACAACGCCTTGGAGCGCACGCCCAGCAGCAACCGTGAGAACAGAAACAGCAGCAGATCCTTCATGAAGTAGATGCCGGCGACCATGAACATCAGCAGCAGGATCACCGGGAAGTTGTGCACCAATTCGTCGTACAGCGCCTGCGGCGTGGTCATCTTCAGCAGCAGGGCCTCGATCAGCAACAAGCCACCGGGCATCAATGGATAGCACTTGAGGGCCATGGCCAGGGTGAAGATGAATTCGATCACCAGCAGCCAGCCGGCGGCGACCGGGCCGACAGTGAACAGCACCACCGCGTTGAGGATCAGGAACCCGACGATGCACGCCTTGTACCAGCGAGGCGAATGCCCGAGGAAGTTATGCGCGAACGCCTGTACCAGTGAACCGGACATCGGTTGCTCCTTGTATTAAGAAGCGCGCAAGTTGCCGCATGTGTCTGGCAAGTTCAAGTCCGGGAAATTATTGATTCAGATAACGCGCGACCATGGCGCGGTAGTTGCCGTCGAGCGAGTAGCCGCCGACAAGAATTTTCCGGTCTGCCTGGATCGCGAGAGAGTTGGCCGTGTCCAGGCTGCGGCCCAGGCGCGTGCGTAACCAGCCGTGGCCGTTGCCGAAGCTTCGATCGAGATGGCCGTCAGCTTTGTAGCGTGCCACGATGAAGTCAGCCTCGACGCCGCCGATCGTTGCACCCACCGCCATGATCCGACCATCCGCCATGCGTTGCGCGGCGCTCCACTGGCAACCACTGGGGCCGATTTCCAGCAGATGCGGGTGGCCAGTGTCGTTGCGCCAGTCCGGGCGGCCGTTAGGGTGCAGGCTCAGCGCCAGGCAGCGGATCGGATCGCGACTGCTGCCAAAGCAGTGCAGATGTTCCTTCGACTCGATGACCTGGCTGACCATCGCGCTTTTGCCGTTGGCTTTGAAAGCCAGGAAGCCATCCACCGCGAAGCGTTCATCAAGACGCCCGTCAGGCAGATAGCGCGCCACCAGACCCTCTTGGGGAAAATCAATCGAGCCGGCGACGAGGATCCGCCCGTCCTCTTGCAATACGAGGCTGCTGAGCCACGTGTTGAGCAGCAAATGTCGAATCATCACGAAACCGCGCCCATTGAAGCTTTCATCGAGCTCGCCGTTAGGCATCAAGCGAATCATTCCGGCATGGTCGGCGAGTTCGAAGTGGTGATTGGCGATCAGCAGAATACGCCCGTCATCCTGCACGGCGATGTCACAGGCTTCAGCCCCCGGTACGCCGGGTGGCAGCCAGCAATCGCGGGAGCCGACGGACAGGTCGCCGGGCAGGCGTACCACTTTGCAGCCATTTTTACCAAAGTCCGGGTTGGGGATTCCGTCAGCGCTGAACAGGGCCAGCGCAGGCAGGGTGCGATGGGTGTTTTGATAATGCAGCCCGGCCAGCAGGATTCGTCCGTCGGGCAACACCTGAACCTTGCCACCTGTGGCCTCAAAACCGCATTCGAACTCGCCAATCACACTGCCTTGCTGGCCGAACGCGAGGTCGGCCGAACCGTCTGCGAAGAGGCGTGCCAGACCAAACCGACTGCCTTGCGCAGTGCCGACTTTGGCGGCGACCAGCACGCGCCCCTGTCGATCCAGCGCAATACCCTGGGTCATGCTGGAAACACTGCCGGCGAAATACACTTGGGCAACGCCAGTGCTGGCAAATTGTTTGTCGAGTTGCCCGGAACTGTTGAGTAGTGCCGGGCGCGCGAAGGCGTTCTCGGGTGACATGCATGCCTCTCCTTGCAAGTTGACCAGGCCCGAATGGGCGGTAACTGCATGAGCGGAACATTCAATCCCTGAATACACGCAAGTTCAACTGACAGAACTAACAGGTGGAGGGTCGCACTGTGCCATAACAGTGTCTTTTTGAACCAAATGAAAGCCTGCCAAGCAGTGGCGTCTGACAGGTTGAAAAAAGTTGTACAGAGGTATTGAAGATAGCGGACAACTAACAAAGAACAGGGCGGATGACGTTAAAGTCATCCGCGTCAGCCTCTGATCAATGTGGCATCGACCACGATTGCAGTTGATGCCCCTCTTTGCTCAATTCGGCACGGGCCTGTTGCAACAGCAGTTCCAGTTGCGCCGGATCGGAATAGGCGCTGCTTGGAATCTGCTTGCGACCGATGTGCGAGTTGGTACGGTCGATGACGGTCAGGTTCAGTTCGCCGTTGCCGTCTTGTGGGGCCCAGGCCACGCACTGGAAGGGTTTGAATGCGTGGTTGGCAATCAGAAGAGCTTCGTTGATACGGAGCGGGGCGGTCATGGGGTCGTCTCTCTGTCGTGCCCAATCAAATGATGTGCCGTCGGTTGGGCTTACCGTTCGGCTGGTTACTTGTACTGATGCACGCAACCCCGTGGCGGGTCACACACGACACAAAGAAATTTCAACTTTATTGCCGCTGCTCGACTTTTCGCCAGTTTTTGAAAGCTGGGCGAAAGATTCAAACTCGATAGCTAACTAATAACCTCGTTTCTTATAACTCGTTAGCTTGTACATCTATAAGCAATCGATACAAGGAGCTGTCAATTTCTTGCTAGTGTTACAGTCGGGTCTGCCAAATGACTGTTTTTACAATAATTTCCCTAAATTTGGCGCCAAGGAACAGTCATGATCGAAGCGCCTGCGTTACGACGTTTATTGGTGGTCGACCCGTGCGACGACTGTCACCGGTTATTACCTGGTTTGCGCGCGGTTGGGTGGGATGTCGACAGTTGTAGCCTGGAAAATGCCGCCGATCGGACATGCGATGTCGGGCTGTTACGCCTGCAGCCTTTTCACCTTGAACGCCCTGAAGCGGTCAAGGAATTGATCAGCCGCAGCGGCACCGAGTGGATCGCCGTGTTGAACCAGGAAGTCCTGCGGTTGCAGAACGTCGGTGACTTTGTCTGCGAATGGTTTTTCGATTTCCACACCTTGCCGTTCGATGTCTCGCGGGTCCAGGTGACCCTTGGGCGTGCGTTCGGCATGGCGCGTTTGAGGGGGCAAGGCACGATTCATGTTGATCAGCCGGAGCATGAGTTGCTCGGCGACAGCAAGCCGATCCGCGAACTGCGCAAATTATTGAGCAAACTGGCGCCGACCGAGTCCCCGGTACTGATCCGCGGTGAAAGCGGCACCGGTAAAGAACTGGTCGCGCGCACGCTGCACCGCCAGTCCCAGCGCCACAACAAGCCTTTCGTGGCGATCAACTGCGGGGCGATTCCCGAACACTTGATTCAGTCCGAACTGTTCGGGCACGAAAAAGGCGCGTTCACCGGTGCTCATCAGCGCAAGGTCGGGCGCATCGAAGCGGCCAACGGTGGCACGTTGTTTCTCGATGAAATCGGCGATTTGCCGCTGGAACTGCAGGCCAATCTGCTGCGTTTCCTGCAGGAGAAACACATTGAGCGCGTCGGTGGCAGCCAGCCGATTCCGGTGGATGTGCGCGTCCTCGCGGCCACCCACGTCGACCTCGAAGCCGCCATCGAGAAAAAACGCTTTCGCGAAGACTTGTATTACCGTCTCAATGTGCTGCAAGTGGTGACTGCGCCATTACGCGAGCGTCACGGTGATCTGTCGATGCTGGCCAACCATTTCTCGCACTTCTACAGCCATGAAACCGGCCGCCGCCCGCGCAGCTTCAGTGAGGATGCGTTGATTGCCATGGGCAAACACGATTGGCCCGGTAATGTACGGGAACTGGCCAACCGCGTGCGACGGGGGTTGGTGCTGGCCGAGGGCCGGCAGATCGAGGCCCGTGACCTGGGCTTGATCAGCCAGCATTCGATCAACACGCCGATGGGCACGCTGGAGGACTACAAGACCCGGGCCGAACGCCAGGCCTTGTGCGATGTGTTGAACCGGCACAGCGACAACCTCAGTGTTGCGGCGAAAGTACTGGGGGTGTCGCGGCCGACGTTTTATCGCCTGCTGCATAAACATCAGATTCGCTAGAAACCAAAGACCCAACGATTGCAGCCTGCGGCAACTCCTACAGAGATTAACTCTGCAGGAGCTGCCGCAGGCTGCGATCTTGTGCTTTAGAAGTAGTACGGGAATTTCAGGCTGAAGGAAAAGTCCGGAGCATCGTCGGTCATGCCGATCGACAGGTTGGGCACGATGGTCAGGTTATCCGTGGCGGCAATGGTCATGCCGACGTTGAAATAACCGGCGTTAGCGTCACTGGAAACCACCGACTCCCAATCGCCGCCGTCCTGTTTCAGCTTGCTCTTGCGTTGCACCAGGTCAGACACCGAAAACGACATACTCATCTTTTCGTTCAGCGCAAACGCGATACCGGCGCCGATCTGGAAGCTGTCGCCAATCTTCACCTTGCCCGGGGTTTTCTGGTTGACGGTCGAGCTGATGTCGTCGAACGACTCCTCCAGGTTGTGGGTGTAGGACAAGCTGCCGAACAGCACTGCCGGGTCGAACGTCTTGACCAGCGAAATCCCGGGGGTGATCGACCAGACACCGTTACCGGTTGGCAGCGTGTCAGGTACGAACAGGTTGGAGTTGGCGTCGGTCTGACGCAGCTTGATCCCGAACGGGTCCTTGCCGGTAGGTGCCTTGACTCGCAGGGTGACCACGGCGTCCGGCGTGTTGACCGACTCGTCGAGGAACTTGTAGGCGATGCCAAAGTTGACGTCGCCGATGGTTGGATCACGCGAAACATCCTGTTCCGTCGTGACGTTGGACGCACCACCGTTGCCGCCACCGGACTGGTAGGTCGATTCGCGGTATACCACCGGTACGTTGACGTCGAACTGCCAGCGGTTGTCGAAGTTGTAACGGCCGGTCAGGTCCAGCGTCCAGGTGTCGGCCTTGATCCGGTCGAGGTTGATGTTGCCGAGAAAGATCGAGTCCAGCGCCAGGAAACCGTTGAGAATCAACTGCCGGGTGTCGTAACGCGAGTAGGTCACACCGGTTTCAAAGCTGAATTTACCGCCGCCGAAAAAGCCGCTGGCTTCGTCGTAGAGGTTGGACACACTCTGTGCCGGTTGCGAGTCGTCGGCCAGCGACTGGCCGTAAGAAGCGCCACTGCCCCCGGCCGCGCCCCCCGACGCTGCTGCGGCACCAGTCCCGGTCGCGACTTTTGGATTGCCTTTCATGTCGGATGGCGATTTGGCCAGGCGTTTGGGTTGCGGGGCTGCCGGTTGGTCCTCGACCTGACGGACCCGTTGTTCGAGCACCGCCAGGGCCTTTTGTTGTACTTCGTATCGTTGCTTCAGCTCCAGAAGTTCCTGTTTCAGGGTCTCCACATCTGCGTCGGGAGCTGCTTGCAGCATCGCCGCGGGTAGAAGGGTACTCAAACATACAGCGGCGCGCAGTGATACTGATCGATACATGAATAAGCCGTCCCTTTAAGCCCAATGATCGAGACTCAGCGTAGTTCAATATCCGATATTGCGTAGTGCCCTGAGTTGAGTCAGGTTGCAGTCCAGTGCGCCGGGGCTGATGCCGTTATTGTTAAGCACAACATTGAGTTGGGTCATGTTGTTGACCACGTTGGCGCTGCCCAGCAGGCGAGTGTTCTGCAGCAGGCCACCCTGGGCGACTTGTTGCAGGGCGGTGCCCTGATTGCCCGAAGCCTGAATCGCCATTTGCACACCACCGCTGCTGGCCGAAACGGCGACGCTGCCGGCGGCATTGCTGGCACCGATGGTCTGCCCGGACATCAGCGCCTGGCCTTGTGCGGGGGCCAGTGGCGGAGGGGTGTTGGCTTCTTTGACGTTGATCGCCACGTTGTTGCTGGCGGTGTTGCCGTCGCCGGCGGCGCGTACGCTTTGGGTCACGCCCTGGCTGCTGTTGAGTGCCGCACCACCAATGACATTGCCAGTGCCCGGAGTCGGGGTGCTGCCGTTGCCCTGTTCCTTGATGGTCGAGACATAAAATTCCGGTTTGATGGTGGCGGCCTGGATTTGCATCGACGTCGCAGCGCCGATCAGATCACCGCTGGCGTTGCGCCAGGTACTGCTCATGACAATGCCGAAGCTGATGATCCGCCCCGGCATGACGTAACGACCACGTAGCTCGGCGAGCTCCTGGTCCTTGATTTCGATGGGTTTGAATCCTGCATTGGCATAGCCTGACGCGCTTGCTGCCAGGCAGGCGGCGGCCAGCCAGTATGAGGTTTTCATCTGCTGCTCCCGGGACATCCAGCCCCATTTCTTTATAATCGGCGATTAAAAGAAGTCGCTCTGTATGAACCCGAAGTCCATCAATTCAGCATCTTTGACAGGGTTGAAAGAATCGAGCTTGTTCTTGGCGGTCAGCGGGGTCGGAGGACTGCGTAATGCATTGGTTTTGTCGTATCCGGGGCCGACGATGGCGAAGACAATGCCGTTCCAGCCTTTGACAAAGTCATCATGGGTGTAGCGTTTGTGACCTAGAACCGGATCTCCGATGTAAACCCAATTCTTGTCCGAACGCTGCAGCACCACGAAATGCTTGTAGCCGCGAATTTCCAACAGTACCACCACCGGGATCGTGACTGCTTCGAGCTTCTCCGGCGGAATCTTGTAACCCCTGGCGCGCATGCCGATGCTTTCTACGTAGCGCTTCATGTCCAGCATGGAAAACCCTTGAGTACGAACAAGGTCCTGGTCAGCGTTGACCAGCATGCCTTTGATGATGTGCTCCTCATCGACGTCGAGCCAATAGGCCTGGCGCAATACCGTGGCCAGTGCGGCGGCGCCGCAACTGAAATCGGTTTTCTGTTCGACGATGTCGGCAAACTTGCGTTCACGAATGCTTTGCACGTCCTTGTAGACGAGCACGCCGCCGGGCAGGGCAGCGATAGGCATCTGGGCAGCCTGGGTCAGGCCGGACAGGCAAAGCAGAGCGAGAAGGGCAGTCTTACGCATGATCGATACGCCTTTGCGGACTGAGGAAAAGCCCCGTTTCCGGGGCTTTCGTTTCGATCGCGATTACATGCAGGCTTTGCAACCTGCAGCGATGGACAGCGAGTTGCTTTGTTGGTTGCCCACACCCGCCGAGACGTTGGCTCCGCCGTTGCCGGAGAAGTTGTTCATCGAGTTGGTCATGTTGGCATTGTTGACGACAGGCGTTTTCCAGCCATCTTTGGTCAGCACTTGCTGAGTGGTGACGCCAGCGAGGCCAAAGGTACCCACGGCTTCGAACTTGGCTTTCTGGTCATCGTTGCCGCCGTGGCCGCCGCCACGGTTACCCCAACCGCCATGGTTGTCGTCTTCGATGGTTGCAGTGCCTTTGGCTTTAAACACGCCAGCGGCCGCGTAGGTGCCGGTAAGGGTGTCGGTTTTGTAGGCCTGCACGCCTTTGTTTTCTACAACCAGACCAGTAGAGGACTGATTGGCGGACGCGGCGGCAGTGGCTACGCGGCCACCGGATACGGCGATCGCCAGGTTGTTTTTCTGCTGGTTGAAGTTGCCGGAGGACACGTTGATGCCGATGTTGCCGGAACCATTGTTGCCTGCGTTGTTGAGCGTAGCGTTATTGAAGGTTGACGAGTTTTTCACATAGTTGTTGTTGTTGACTTGAGTTGCACTGGAGGCAGCAACTGCACTGCCGAAAATGAAGCTTTCATCGGCGGTAGCCAAGGCGGCGGCGTTGTCTTGCTGGTTGCCGTCGCCGGCAGCAACGTTGGCGCCCATGTTGCCGTTAGAACCATTGAGCGAGTCGCTGGCGTTGGCGTTGTTGAGAGTGCCCTGGTTTTTCACCACGTTGCCGTCGCTGTTTTGTTCGTCGAGCACTGCCGCTCCGGCACCTGCGCCGATCTGCAGAAGCTGTTCCAGGGTTGGGCCTTTTGGTCCATGGTTGTCATGACCATTGCCGTGCCCGTTACCACGATCATTACCGCCAGCCTGAGCGGCCATTGCCATTACTGCTGCAAGTGCGAAAACCAGAGGTTTGAGAGCCATTGTAGGTTTCATGGTGTTTCTCCGTCGTGCTTATTAGTTGGTTAAGTGTTGGTACTTTCTAATTGCACTGCTTTTGTTGTTTGGGTCAGTCAGCGACCCGGATGCTCAGGGTGTTAGCCATACGGTTCCCCACCCCGGCACTCTGGTTCACCTGAATCACCCCTCGGCTGCCGGTGAAGGCCTGATCACTTGTCGTGACCTGGCGACTGCCGGGTGAGGTGCCAGTTGCTCCTGAGCTCGGTAAAAGCGCCACGTTCTGTTGCGACAGGGCGCTGTCGTCAACGCTTTGCGGGGCAGCACTGATGCTGATGCGCGTAACGTTGGCCATCTGGTTGTTGGCCCCGGCGCCCTGGTTCACGCCCAGGATCCCGTTGCCATTACTGAAAGAGGTGCCGCCGATGGTGGCGCTGGCGTTCATCGAAGGGTTGGCGGGGGTATCCAGCTTTTGCCTGACAATGGTCGTGGCGCTGGCATTGTTGCCAATGGCGATCGCCTTGGTGTTGGTCTGTTGCATCTGGTCGCCGGCGGCCTGGTTGACGTTGAAGTTGCCGCGGTACTGCATGCCACTGTTCTGGATGTCGGCGTTATTCACGGAGCCTGGATCGGCCATGGCGCTGGCGCAGCCGAACAGGGCAAGCAGCAGAAGGGAACGATTCATCTCATTGACCTCCGGCCATGCGGGTCAGCGGAGCAAGACCTGAACTCATCGCACGGTTGACGGTGTTGGAAATCGAACCGCCCGCGCCACCGCCGTGACCGCCGCCCATGCCGGGCAGGCCGTTGGGATTGGTCAGGGTGTTCATGCCAGGCATGTTGGCGGTGGGTGTGGTGATATTGCCGCGAATCGAAGAGCCACTGGCTACACTGGCAAATTCACCGTCATCGAGCTCGGTGCTGGTCATCGCTTGATTGATGCGAGCCGAAGGGTTGGCATTGACTGTGGTCGGGTAGGGGTCTTTGCCACCGCTGCGCCCGATGGGAATGGGCTGGACGTCGCGGTTGAGGACGATCACGCCATTGCCTTCGGCCTGAACGTTGAAACTGATGAATGTGCTGGCTGATCCAATCAGCAGAAGGCAGGTCAGGCCTTTATTGATATTCCCCACGGCGGCAATTCCTTCTTCAGTGGGCTGGCTCTTGTCAGCGTTGGGAAGGAGAGAGCGAAAGCTGTGCCGCTTTTGAGTTGTTGTTGATTTTCAATGGGTTGGTGATGCGCCGTGCAGCGCTGATACAAAAGCTGTTTCAGCATTGAAACAATCGGGCAGGCAGGCACACGGTCAAGGGCGGCGCAAAGCTCTGGAACAGGGGTTTGCCGAAGACTGTTTCACTGACGTAACAGATGTTCTGACAAAACGATGAAGGCCATTGAACTCGCCGCTTTGCGCTGAGGGAGGTGTTTCAGGAATGGACACTTTTGCCCTGAACGGAGCTATTCGATGGATCAATCAGCCAATAACCGCGCGACGGCGTCAGAAGCCTGAACGCGGCGTTGATCCCAATCGCCCTGAATGATCTGCAACGGTTGCCCGTGCTGTTCCAGCCAGTCGCGGGTGGCCTGAAAGAACGCCATGCGTTCGCTCAGTTGTGGCTGGCAGCGTTGGCCGTCGTCGGTCCAGTCGATCTGCTCCGGCGACAGCAGCAGGTGCAGGTCGTAATGCCGCGCAAGCAGCGCGGGTTCCAGCCACGCCGGGCAGTCGCCAAACAGGGTCTGGCTCCAGAGGATGTTGCTCAGCAAATGGGTGTCGAGGATCAGCAATGGCGGTTGCTGCGCCCGTGCCTGATCTTCCCATTGCAACTGCCCACGGGCGATAGCGGGGATGTCGTTGAGGCAGGTATCGCGTGGATTCTGCTCGATGAACCAGCGCACGTATTCGTCCACTCGCAGGCCGCCAAAGCGCGCCTGAAGGCCAGCGGCCAGCCAGCTCTTGCCGGTGGATTCCGGGCCGGTGAGAACAACTACCTTCATCGCTGCAACGCCGGATCGGCGCGCCATTCGCGCCAGCCTTGCAGCGCAATCAGGGTGAACAGCGCATACAGCGCGGCGGTGAGGTACAGACCCTTGTACAGGAACAGACCGACGAAAATCACATCCAGCACGAACCACAGCGCCCAGCATTGCAGGCGTTTTTGCGCCATCCACAATTGCGCGACGAGGCTGAACGCGGTCAGTGCGGCATCGAGCCACGGTTGTGCGGCGTCGGTCCAGTGGGCCATGGCCGCGCCGAGCAGCAGGCTGCCGAGCGCGCCCACACTCAGGCCGAGCAGAATCGAACGCTGATCCAGGCGCGTGACTTCACGGCCGTCGTGCATCGTCCCGGCGCGGGTCCATTGCCACCAGCCGTAGACTTGCAGCGCGGCGTAAATCACTTGCAGCAACATGTCCGAATACAGCTTCACGTCATAGAAGATCCAGCTGTAGAGCAACACCATGACCAGGCCGATCGGCCAGCACCACGGATTCTGTTTGACCGTCAGCCACACGGCGATCACACCGAGGGCGGCGGCAAACAGTTCAAGCCCGGACATGGGGGTTCCTTGAGGGAGTTGAGGAGGGAGCGGATTGTACCCAAAAACCTGCAGGAGTGAGCCTTGCCGATTTTGACGGGGCACCTGGTCCCCCTGTGGGAGCGGGCTTGCTCGCGAAAGCGTTTTATCAGTAACGACAATAGCGACTGACACCAAGCCTTCGCGAGCAAGCCCGCTCCCACAAAGTGAGTCAGGTCAGACGCGGAACTGGCGCAGGAGCTGGTTCAGCTGTTCACTCAGTTGCCCCAGCTTCACGCTCGCCACACTCGACTGCTCGGCCGCCAGCGCCGTGCTGTGAGACAGGCCGGCCGCCTGGGTGACGTTCTGGTTGATGTCCTCGACTACATGCGCCTGTTGCAGTGTGGCGCTGGCAATCGAAGCGTTCAGGCCGTTGAGATTGCGCAGTGCCTGGCCGATGGCATTCAGGCTCGCGCCGGCCAATCCCGCCTGTTCGATGGTCAGTTGCGAGGCCTTGCTGCTGTCACCAATCACTTTCACCGCGGCTTCGGAATGATTTTGCAGGCGTTCGATCATGCTCTGGATTTCCGCTGTCGACTTTTGCGTGCGCTGCGCCAGCAACCGCACCTCATCGGCCACCACCGCAAAGCCTCGGCCCTGTTCACCGGCGCGGGCCGCTTCGATGGCAGCATTGAGCGCCAGCAAGTTGGTCTGCTCGGCAATCGAGCGGATCACCTCCAGCACACTGCCGATCTGCGTGCTTTCCGCCGCCAGGGTGCGAATCACTTCGACCGCCTGATCAATGGTTGCGGACAACTTATCGATCTGTTGCAGGCTGCCGTCGATGTTGATCTGGCCCTGTTGCGCCTGGGCTTCGGCATCGCGCATTTCCGCAGCAGCGTGCTCGGCATTCTTCGCCACATCCTGCACGCCGTAGGTCACTTCGTTGATCGCGGTCGCCACCAGTTCCATCTGCTGCGATTGCTGCTGACTGCGCTGCTGAGCCTGAGTCGCATCGCTGCCCAGTTCGCTGGACGACTGGCCCAAGGCACTGGCCGAAACCTGCAAGTCACCGATGACCCGGCGCAGCTTGGCGGTGAAGGCGTTGAAGTGGTGGGCCAGTTGCGTGACTTCGTCCTGGCCATGGGTATCGAGGCTGCGGGTCAAATCGCTTTCACCGCTGGCGATATTGGCCATGGCGTTCACGGTTTCCTGCAATGGACGGACGATGCTGCGGGCAATCAATATCACCAGCAGGGCCATGATCAGCGCGATGACCAGGCCGATCACCGAGGCCTTGATCAACTGAGCGCGGAACTCGCTTTGCACATCATCGACGTAAACCCCCGAACCGAGCACCCAGCCCCACGGCTCGAACAGTTTTACGTAGGAAGTTTTCGCGACCGGCTCGCTGGCGCCGGGCTTGGGCCAACGGTAATCGACCATGCCGGCGCCTTTGCTTTTGGCGATCGCAACCATCTCGTTGAACACCGCGAAGCCGTCCGGGTCGCGGATCGCCGAGAGGTTCTGGCCTTCGAGTTTGGGGTTGGTCGGGTGCATGACCATCACGGGGGTGAGGTCGTTGATCCAGAAGTAATCGCTCTGGTCGTAACGCAGGCCACGAATGGCGGTCAGCGCCTGTTTCTGTGCGGCGTCGCGGGTCAGCGTGCCGTTGGTTTCCAGGTCGTGGTAGTAACTCAGCAGACCGCTGGCGGTCTGCACCACATGCTGGGTTTTCTGTGCCTTGGCGTGATACAGGTCATCGTGAATCTGCTTGAGCATCAACACGCCCAAGGTCAACAACATGACCACGGCCACAATCAAAATGAGCCACAAGCGTCGGCTGATCGACACACTGCGCAAGCTGTTCATAACGCTGTCACTCCGATTTCTTTTTCTTGTAATAAATCAACGCCAGCATCCAACCACGTTTGAGTGGTCGGGCATACGCGACCCAAGTCGTATAACGCCGCTGCACTATCAAGGCTTGTCTGTTAGGATTTCGGCCCCGCGCGTGAAAACCTGAATCCAAGTTGATATTTCACGGAATTTTGACCGTTTCGTGTGGATCCTGTGCGCGCGGAATCGGTACAGCTACGCTGAACGCAGTGAACGTTAGAAAAATATTATCGGGGCATGCCCGCGTGCATCGCTCTTTGGGGGATTGATGGATCTTTGGACCGCCTTGCAGGCACTGATTCTTGGAGTTGTAGAGGGGCTGACGGAGTTTTTGCCCATTTCCAGTACCGGACACCAGATCATTGTCGCCGACTTGCTCGAGTTCGGTGGCGAACGAGCCATGGCGTTCAACATCATTATTCAGCTTGGCGCGATCCTCGCAGTGGTCTGGGAGTTTCGCCGCAAGATTCTCGATGTGGTGATTGGCCTGCCCACCCAGCCGAGTGCACGGCGTTTTACGGCCAACCTGCTGATCGCGTTTCTGCCGGCGGTGGTATTGGGGGTGATTTTTGCCGACCTGATTCACCAATACCTGTTCAACCCGATCACCGTCGCGACCGCACTGGTGGTGGGCGGCGTGATCATGTTGTGGGCCGAGCGTCGCCAGCATGAGGTGCACGCTGAAACCGTGGACGAGATCACCTGGAAGGACGCGCTGAAAGTCGGGTTCGCCCAGTGTCTGGCGATGATTCCTGGCACTTCGCGGTCGGGCTCGACGATCATCGGTGGTCTGCTGTTCGGCCTGTCGCGCAAGACCGCGACCGAGTTCTCGTTCTTCCTGGCGATGCCGACCATGGTCGGTGCAGCGGTGTACTCGGGTTACAAATATCGAGATCTGTTCGTGCCGGCGGATTTTCCGGTATTCGCCATCGGCTTCGTCACCGCGTTCATCTTCGCCATGATCGCCGTGCGCGGTCTGCTCAAGTTCATCGCCAGCCACAGCTACGCGGCGTTCGCCTGGTACCGGATCGTTTTTGGTCTGGTGATTCTGGCGACCTGGCAGTTCGGCTGGGTGGACTGGTCGGCGGTCAAACCATGAATGATTCCCGCGCGCGCCGCCCGGATGGACACGCGTCCCGTGGCGGTATTCAGCATCTGAAGTTGAAACTGGCAGTGCTGCTGATTGTTTGCGCCTTGCCACTGTTTGGTTCGCTGTCGATGTGGCTGCGCGGGATCTCGCTGGTGCCGTTGACTGCCTATGGCGTGGTCAGCGTGCTGGCGTTTTTCATGTACTGGGCGGACAAACGCAAGGCCCGCGCCGATGCGTGGCGCACGCCGGAGAACATTCTCCATGCCCTGGAACTCGCCGGCGGCTGGCCGGGCGCGCTGATCGCCCAACAGGTATTCCGGCACAAGACGCGCAAGGTGTCGTTTCAGATTCTGTTCTGGGTGATTGTGGCGCTGCATCAGGTGTTCTGGATCGACCAGGTGTTTCTCGGTTCGAACCTGCTGTCACTGTTCTGAAGCAACACAAGAAACCCTGTGGGAGCGGGCTTGCTCCGGGCGGCGTTCCGACGAATGCGGTGTGTCAGACAACATATTCGTCCATTGGCACACCGCTTTCGCGAGCAAGCCCGCTCCCACCAAAATCAAAAGCTAAAGCAGTAATCCGATTTGAGTTTTTTTGGGCAACTTGCCCACCACCAATTGATGTGAACGCTGCAGCAATCCCTGCAACTCCTCGGCACCCAGCGGGTAGGGCGGGTGCATGATGATCCACTGCGCCCGCGCCAGATACGGCGCCGGGTGAATCCCCGGGCGGTCGCAATGGCCGAGAAACAGGTCCTTGTCGACTTTGAACGCCAATGAGTCCCCGCGCAGCCCTTGCAGGGCGAACATCTTGTTGCCGGCAATCGAGAACACCCGCACGCCGCCCCATTTGTAATCCTCTCGCGCACCTGGCAAGGCGAGACAGAAGGCGGCGACGTCCGCTTCGTTCATCTTTCCCTGTTTCATAACAACCGCTCCCCACACGCATTGAACGATTCGACCAGATGATCGATCCACGCCCGCACCGCCGGCATCACCCCGCGCCGATGCGGATACACCGCCTGCAACCAGCCGCCGGGCAACGACCACTCGGGCAGCAATTGCACCAGCGCGCCGCTCTCAAGGTCGGCTTCGCAATACATCATCGGCAGCAGAGTGAAACCCTGGCCGGCCAGCACACAGGCCTTGCGCACGATGAAATCATCGATGCCCAGCCGCGCTTCCATGTTCAGTTCGACGCTGTTGCCTTGCTCGTCCAGCAAGCGCACATGCACCATGCGATCGGCCTCCAGCGCGCCGAGCACCGGCAGGTTCTTCAAGTCCTGCGGATGAGTGATGGTTTTGCCCTCGACAAAAGCCGGGCTGGCCACCACGACCATTTGTGCCTGGCGCAGACGCCGGGTGACCAGCAAGGGATCTTCATCGCCCAACTCGCGTACACGCAGGGCCACGTCGAAGCCTTCGGCGACCAGATCCACCCGGCGGTTGAGCAACACCACCTCCAGTTGCACCTGAGGGAATTTGCCGAGGAATTCGCTGATCACCCATGGCAACATTTCTCGCGCCAGACCCGTGGGGCAGGACACCCGCAAGCGGCCGCGTGGCTCGCTGGACATGCTGGCGACCGCTTCGTCGGCCATCTCCGCTTCCAGCAACATTGCCTGACAGTGACGCAAGTAGCGCTCGCCAACCGCGGTCAGGTTCAACTGGCGCGTGGTGCGTTGCAGCAGACGAGCGCCGAGGCGCTCCTCGAGTTCGGCAATGCGACGGGAAAGGCGGGATTTGGGAATGCCCAGTAATCGCCCGGCTGCGGCAAAGCCACCGGCCTCGACCACTTTGGCGAAATAGTAGAGATCGTTGAGATCCTGCATGAAAAGCCCACCGTTCTATCAGTGGGACGAACTATCGCATTGTCGGCGGCTAATCAGCTATTGGTTTCTTCCGTAGGATTGTCTCCATTCCGTCGCCGCCGGCGATTCTTTACAGGAGATTCCACATGAAACTGCTGCACATCGATTCGAGCATTCTGGGCGACAACTCCGCTTCCCGCCAGTTGAGCAGCCAAGTCGTCAAAGCCTGGCAAGCCGCCGAGCCAACCGCCGTGGTCACCTACCGCGACCTGGCCGCCGACGCCATCAGCCACTTCTCGTCAACCACCCTGGTGGCTGCCGGTACCACCGCTGAACTGCGCGACGCCGCACAACAGCACGAAGCAGAGCTGAGCGCTTCGACCCTGGCCGAATTCATTGCTGCTGATGCCATCGTCATCGCCGCACCGATGTACAACTTCACCGTACCGACCCAGCTCAAGGCGTGGATCGACCGCGTCGCCGTCGCCGGCCAGACTTTCCGTTACACCGAAGCTGGGCCTGAAGGCCTGTGCGGTGGCAAGAAAGTGGTGATCGTCTCCACCTCCGGCGGCATCCATGCCGGTCAGGCAAGCGGCATCGCCCACGAAGAATATCTGAAGCTGGTACTGGGCTTCCTCGGCATCACCGACATCGAAATCGTCCGTGCCGAAGGTCTGGCCTACGGTGATGAAGTGCGCAACAACGCGATGAGCGCTGCTCAGGCGAAGATCAGCGAGCAACTGTTCGCCGCTGCATAAGCATTGCGTAAAGACCAGCTGCGGTTCATGTAGCCCCTCAAAAAACTCTGTATTCTGGTTCTGCAAGGGCCTGATGCGGAGTTTTTTGTTTCTGACTGTTGCATAATCTGGCCCGGGTTATGCAGTCAGACGATCAACATCTGAGTGCAGCGCCGCGCCGGATTACCGAACCACCGGGTTTCGGGCGTGTCGGAGCACAAAGGATCATTCGATTGAGTAACACAGGGTGGGCCATCCCATGATGCGTCTTTGTGCAGCGTTACTGATGTGCCTGTTCGGCAGCGTTAATTCAGTGCATGCCGCGCCGGGGCGACACCCTGTCTGGAGTGTCGGTTACCACGAGATGACGTTCCTTGATCCGCTGGATCTGCAACCGATGCGCGCCATCGCCTTCTATCCCTCCAGCGACCGCGAACACAGCAGCCTGCTTGAGGGTTACACCGTCGAGGCGGGCGCCGACACCAAGGTAGCGATCGGTCGCTTTCCGATGCTGATGCTGTCCCACGGCAACACCGGCACGCCGCTGGCGCTGCATGACCTCGCCACCTCGTTGGCGCGCAAGGGGTTTGTGGTGGTCGCGGTGATTCATCCCGGCGACAACTCCAAGGACCACAGCCGCCTCGGCACCCTGAGCAATCTGTATGGGCGGCCGATCCAGATTTCCGAAGCGATCACCGCCACCCTCGGCGACCCGATGCTTTCGCCATTCATCAACGCTGATCAGGTCGGGGTGATTGGCTATTCGGCCGGTGGCGAAACCGCGTTGATCCTCTCTGGCGCGCAGCCGGATCTGGATCGCCTGCGCCGGTACTGCCAGGAGCGTCCTGACGACCATGATGCCTGCAACACCCAGGGCGAGTTGATCGTCGACCGCGATGACCTGCAGCCAGTGGCCGATCCGCGCGTGCATGCGCTGTTGCTGATGGCGCCGCTGAGCCTGAAATTCGGCCGCAGCACTCTGGCGGACGTGCATGTGCCGGTGCTGCTGTACAGCGGCGACGGTGACAAACTGGTGGCCTTCGACAAAAACGCCGCCGCGCTGGCGCGCAAGCTGCCGACCGCACCAGACTTCAAGTTGCTGGCCGGGGCAGGGCACTTCGTATTCATGGCGCCGTGCAACGAAGAGCAGATTCTCGCCATGCCGGCGCTGTGCACCGACGCTGACGGCGTGAACCGCGAAGATATCCATCGCAACCTGATTTCCGAAGCCGGGCAGTTTTTTTCTCGAACGCTGGGCAAGCCGAACCGCGCGGGGATGCAGACCGCAGATCAATAAACGACTCAATTCCCCCGTGGGA
This sequence comes from Pseudomonas sp. GW823-FHT01D03, assembly GCF_058798255.1. NCBI lineage: Bacteria > Pseudomonadati > Pseudomonadota > Gammaproteobacteria > Pseudomonadales > Pseudomonadaceae > Pseudomonas > Pseudomonas sp. GW823-FHT01D03. Next base: position 3,290,625 of record NZ_JBXAKK010000001.1, on the reverse strand, counting down.
GCGGGCTTGCTCGCGAATGCGGTGGGTCAGTCAATGTAGATAGCGACTGATCGACCGCCTTCGCGAGCAAGCCCGCTCCCACAGTGATTTGTACGAAACTTCAGGACATCGAGCGGCGCTTGAGCACCAAGGTCAACCCCAGCCCGATCACCGACAACAGCGCCGCACTGAAGAAAATCCACGCGTACCCTAGATTCAACGCCACCGCGCCCATCAACGGCCCGGCAATCGCCAGCGCCAGATCAAAGAACACCGCATAGGCCCCCAACCCCGAGCCACGGCTTGAGTTGGGCACCTGCTTGATCGCCTCGACCCCCAGCGCCGGATACACCAGCGACAAGCCAAACCCGGCCAGCCCTGCGCCAATCAGGGCGAACGGGGTGGACGGCGCCAGCCACAGCAAGACCAGGCCAACGGTCTCGATGCTCATGCAGGCAATCGCCGAATTGAAACCACCAAAACGGCTGATCGCTGAAATGAACAGCAGCCGCGACAGGATGAAACACACGCCGAACACCGTCAGGCAATACGCCGCGCCGCTCCAGCCACGGTTGAGGTAATAAAGGGTGATGAAGGTGGTCAGCGTGCCGTAACCGATCGACGCCAGAGTCAAACTGGCGCCATACGGTGCAATCCGCCCGAACACCGCCCAAAAAGACAGCCGTTCGCCGCGCACCACCGGCACCGAGGGTTTATTGCGGATCAACACCAGAGCGCCCGCCGCCAGAACCGACAGGGCAATACCGAGGCTCGCAAAACCATAATTGGCGACCATCACCACGCCCAGTGGCGCGCCAATCGCTATTGCGCCATAGGAGGCAATGCCGTTCCAGCCGATCGACCTCGCCGTGTGCTCGACGCCGACCTGGCCCATGCACCAGCTGATGGTGCCGACGCCGATCAAGCCCTGTGCAATGCCGAGCAGCAGCCGACCGAGGATCAGAATGATCAGGCTCGGCATCGGGAAGGCCTGCAACAGCGTGGAGCTCAGCGTCAGCAGCCCGCTGAGCACAATCCCCGACAAACCATAAACAATCGCCCGTTTGGTGCCCAGCGTATCCGACATGCGCCCGGCCATCGGCCGACTGAGCAGGGTGGCCAGGTATTGCGAACCAATGACCAGCCCGGCAACGATCGCACTGAACCCCAATTGCTCATGAACATAGCCGGGCAGCACCGCAATCGGCAGGCCGATGCACAGGAAGGCGACAAAGGTGTAGAAGACGATGGAAACGATCTGCAAGGTGATCGCCAGGGAGCTTTGCGGAGGCTGTTGCTGCGCAGACATGTGGACTCGTTCGCGGGCGGCGGTGGGAGAGTCGGCATCATGGCTTGGCGTTGAAATAAAAGGAAGCAGGCTAACTATTTTACTTGGAGTCGGTGGTGTTTCTGAGGGCCTCTTCGCGAGCAGGCTCGCTCCCACAGGGGCACTGCATTCCAAAATGTGGGAGCGGGCTTTCTCGCGAAGGCAGTCGCACCAACAAAGCTTTCGCCCCTGAAATGCAAAAAGCCCTGTCACAAGGACAGGGCTATTCTTCAAACCTGCAGCGATTTAGAACACCACACCCTGACTCCGCAGGTAGTCATCATAGGTGCCGCTGAAGTCAGTCACGCCATTGGCGCTCAGCTCGATGATGCGCGTGGCCAGGGACGATACGAACTCACGGTCGTGGCTGACGAAGATCAGCGTGCCCGGGTAGTTTTCCAGCGCCAGGTTCAGCGCCTCGATCGATTCCATGTCCAGGTGGTTGGTCGGTTCGTCCATGATCAGCACGTTCGGCTTTTGCAGGATCAGCTTGCCAAACAGCATGCGGCCTTGCTCACCACCGGAAATCACTTTGACCGACTTGAGGATCTCGTCGTTGGAGAACAGCATGCGGCCCAAAGTACCGCGAATCATCTGCTCACCCTGCGTCCACTGACCCATCCAGTCGAACAGCGTCACGTCGTCTTCGAAGTCGTGCGCGTGATCCTGAGCGTAGTAGCCCAGTTCCGCGGCGTCGGTCCATTTGACGCTACCGGCATCCGGGGTCAGTTCGTTGACCAGGGTGCGCAGCAGGGTGGTTTTGCCGATACCGTTCGGGCCGATGATCGCTACGCGCTCGCCGGCTTCAACCTGGAAGCTGAAGTCCTTGAACAGTGGCTTGCCGTCGAAGCCTTTGGCCATTTTTTCGACCATGACCGCCTGACGGTGCAGCTTTTTGTTCTGCTCGAAGCGGATGAACGGGCTCACGCGGCTGGACGGCTTGACCTCGGCCAGCTGGATCTTGTCGATCGCCTTGGCGCGGGAAGTGGCCTGTTTGGCTTTCGAGGCGTTGGCCGAGAAGCGGCTGACGAACGATTGCAGCTCGGAAATCTGCGCTTTCTTCTTGGCGTTGTCCGACAGCAGTTGCTCGCGGGACTGGGTCGCCACGGTCATGTACTCGTCGTAGTTGCCCGGGAACAGGCGCAGCTCGCCGTAATCCAGGTCAGCCATGTGCGTGCAAACGCTGTTCAGGAAGTGACGGTCGTGAGAGATGATGATCATCAGGCTGTTACGCTGGGTCAGGATGTTTTCCAGCCAGCGAATGGTGTTGATGTCGAGGTGGTTGGTCGGTTCGTCGAGCAACAGCACTTCCGGATCGGAGAACAGCGCCTGCGCCAGCAATACGCGCAGTTTCCAGCCTGGCGAGACTTCGCTCATCGGGCCAAAATGCTGTTCCAGCGGAATACCCAGACCCAGCAGCAGTTCACCGGCACGGGATTCGGCGGTGTAGCCGTCCATCTCGGCGAACTCGGTTTCCAGCTCGGCCACGGCCATGCCGTCTTCTTCGCTCATTTCCGCCAGCGAGTAGATGCGATCGCGCTCGGCCTTGACCTTCCACAGCTCTTCGTGACCCATGATCACGGTATCGATCACGGTAAATTCTTCGTAGGCGAACTGATCCTGGCGCAGCTTACCCAAGCGCACGTTCGGCTCGAGCATAACCTGACCGCCGGACGGATCGAGGTCGCCGCCGAGGATTTTCATGAAGGTCGACTTGCCGCAACCGTTGGCGCCGATCAGGCCGTAGCGGTTGCCCGCGCCAAATTTGACCGAAACGTTTTCGAAGAGCGGCTTGGCGCCGAACTGCATCGTGATGTTAGCTGTGGAGATCAATTACCTTACCTATCAATGGGTTAGAGCTGGTCTTTTTTACCTGATACCGATTTGATACCAATCTGGAGCTTTTCCAGCTCCCCCCAGTCTGAGCTTGAGTTGAGCCAACGCGCATACGTCGTCAGCAACATTTGGACGCTGTGGCCAAGCTGCTGAGCGATGAATGCGGGGTTCATGTTGGACATTAAGCATATTGTCGCATAAGTATGACGGCAGTTGTACGGCGGCCGATGAGGCAGGGCTAAAGCCTTCAGTGCTGGCCTCCATTGTTTGTGCAGGTCCGACGTTTGCTTGATGTACTCGCTGTTCTTCGAGGGCGGGAACACGTAGGGCGTGGTTTTGATCTTGCCGATGCCGTTTGCACGACGCTCTGCGTACTGACGGGCGAACTTGAGCGCGTGCAGCGCTCGTTCATTCAGCAGAACAAAGCGGTCCTTGTTGGTCTTGGTTCGCTCCTCGACGAGGCCAAGCGCTACGGTGCGGCAGACATGTACCTGGCGTTTCACCAGGTCGACAGCATCCCAGCGCAACGCCGCGACCTCCGACAGTCGAAGGCCAGTGAAGAATGCGAACTCAAAGAATGCTGCATAGATTCCGCTGGGCCAGTGGGCTGTTTGGTACAGGTGGGCGATGATGCGGTTCGCTTCATCCAGGGAGAACGGGCTGATCTCCTTTCGCGATCGTTTGGGGCGGTCTATCGTCGCGGCGGGGTTCTTCTTGATCAACTCTTCAGCTACTGCCGCTTCCAGAATCGTCGATAGTTTGACCAGGGCGTTACGCCGAACTCCTGGCGATGTCCACTCCGTGGCCGCAATGATGCGGCGAAGGAGTGTGGTGGTGATTTGGTCTATGCGGATCAGTGCCAGCGGCGGAATCCAGTACAGATTCAGTGCACCTTTGTAGTTGTTACGCGTGCCGGTTGTGATGACTCGACCATCAAGCCATAGCTGGGCGTACTCGTGAAAGGTAGGAATGCTGTTCAGCATAACGGCCGAGCCGGGGAACAGCTCGGCGTACTTGGTATCATCCAGGAGGCCGAGCTTGATCAGGCTCTTTACTTGATCGCGTAGTTGGGATGCAGCTTTAATGCCTTTCTGCGTCGCGGGGTAGGGGAGCGTTTCACATCTGCGGACCCCGTTCCAAGTAAAACGAATTCTGAGGGACTTGCGGAACAGTTCCACTCCACTGGGCAAATCCATTGTGCTTCTTGCCATTCCTCATACCTTCTTTTGCTATACAAAATTCGATGTCCCTGCTTGTTCCAGACCCCTTCGGGAATCTGTTTTCTTGCGCGGCGGGTCGCAAGAGCCCTAGACGAAATGCCTAAAAAATGGGCCATAACTTCCTCAGAGACCTTATCTACGTCAGGGTGAGGTATGGATTCCAGACTGCTATTCGTCATCTCTTTAACCCTCCCGTCTGTGTGAGTAAGGCGCTTCTTCCAATGAGCCCGGGGTCGGACGTTCCGTCCATTGCGACTGAGGCAGAAGTAACCATCACGCAGCCTCCACAGTAAATTGCTTGGCGGTACCGAGTGGTTGTCCTACTGAGTTGCCCTGAATTCCTGGTTGCAGCTGCGCCGCCATTGCAAGTGCCTGTTCGCGCAGCGATCGGGCATCACGCTCGAGCTTCATGCCGGTACGAAAGGCGCTGAAGGTCTCAGCGGCGATCCGCAGCAGCTCGCCGATATCGATCAGTGTCTGGTGCTCGGCCGGGCCGAAGAGTGGACCTGCTTCAAATCGTTTGCAGGTGTGTACCAAGCGCGTGTGATCTGCGCTAATGAATTGCAGCGAGGCTCGAAGCTCGCGGATGGTTTTAGCACTTACGGCGCGCTGAATGTCTTCACCCTCGCGCAGGCCGGTCTCAAGACCATCTCTGCGGCCCATGATGTAACCGCCCCATACCAGGAGGGCTGCCATAACGATCAAGATGACGAGTGCAACTGTTTGTACTGGAGTCATCATTTGGTGTGCTCCTGGGGTTGTCGTTGGCTGGTGGTAACTGCCGTCAGTGGTGTGGGTGCAGCATCGTGTTGGTCGTCATGCTGTCGCTGCATGTTCTCATCAGCCTTGTAGGCGCAGATGTCGATCAGCGAGGCCATGTGCCGTATGTGGACGTATTTGAGTGCCTTGCGACTGGCGTCGATCGTAGTGATCGGAAGCTGAATCCGGCCGTTGTAGATCTCAGTCACGAACAGCTGTGAATTCAAGTTGCGAAAATAGGCTTCCCGTATTTTTTCCAGTGGGATCAGTACATTCCCAAAAGTGCGATAGAGCATTTCGACGGTGGTCGATTCGGGCGCCGGATGAAGGCGAAGCGGATTCTGTGCAGCGTTATTCATGGCTTTGTCGAGCCTCCTTGAGTCGTTGTCGTGCCGGGTGGTTCCAAGCGTTGAGGCAGTGGCGTCTGGTCAGCTCGCGCAGATGTTCGGGCACTTCGAGGAGCGCGGCATTGCGCTCCTCGCGTGTGCGCATGGCAACAATCTGGCGGGCATACTCCCTAGGCCACGTCACGGCGGTCTGCCGGAATGGCAGGAAGATTGATGTCCAACTGCTCGGCCAGCCAGCGGATGCCGGCTTGTTTGACCCGGGTCGACTGGCTGTACTGCATGCCGTATTTCTCGTCGTACCAGGGGCTGTCCTTGACCCGCAGGTACTCACCGTCGCGGTTGAGATCCGCTGGCAGGTTTCCCTTTAGCAGACCTTTTTCGCGCATGCGGGCGATGAGCTTGGGGCGGCTCAGGCCGAGATGAGCAGCTGTTTGGGCGAGGGTACGTTCCATGGCGCCCTCCTTAAGCCGCGTGTGCGGCAGGAGTGGCCGCTGCAGCAATTTGGCTGATGGATTCGCTGACCTTGCCGTAGATTTCGACATCGGTACCGCACGCGGTAAAACACCGGGTGCGCGGACTCTTCTTGCCGATGCTGAGGATGGCGGTGATGCAGGAGAGGGTGTGCGGGCGATGAACAGCGACGTGCAGCGGCAGATCGAAGCCCATGTCGAGGCTCAGCACGCCGCCGGTACGAATCAGCTCGAATACTCGTTGCTTGTCCTGGACGTCGAAGCGTCCGTATTGGCGATCGGCGTGCGCGCGATGCACCAGGTCGTTGGTGCTGCTCGGATCAAGCGGGCCGTTGGCAACCTCTTCGATGAAGTCGGCCAGCTTGAGGTGCATCTTCTTGTCGTTCGGCAGGGTCAGCGTGTGGCGTTCACTGCCCAGCTCGATGACAAAAGTGCTTTCCACGGGGCCGCGTTCGGCCTTAAGACGGAATGCCAGGCATTCGCGCTTCGGCGCTGTTCGCAGGACGTGGTTGAAGGTCTCGGTCAGGTTGACCTGGGCGTTGAGCAACTGCAGGGTGCGGTTGTCGATCTTGTACTTGATCATGCCGCATGCCCTCCACCGTTCGGATCGATAGGAGAGGGGCGGCAGGATTGGGCGACAAGCTTGGGTTTGCTGTTGTGAATGACGACCAGACAGCCCGTGGAGAGCTGTAGCTGTTCGATCAGTTTGCGATTGCTGACGCATGCCGGATGAACATGCAAGGTTGCGGTGGTGCGCATAGGTATTGCCTCGCTCTGTGGTAAAGAGTGAGGCAAATATCAACCGCTGGTTAAATTAAGTCAACAACCATCAGGTGAAAAATACGCATTGAGTAATCACTCAGGGGTGAATGACCCAACGATTTTTCCGCAAATTTGCATGTCGTCCGTCATTTCTATGATGGGGTATTGCGGGTTGATCGGTTTCAAGTAGTGCTTTCCGGCGTCCTTCACGAGCACCTTGAACGTGGCTTCGTTGCTGCTCGGCAAAGAAGCGATAACTCGATCACCGTTGTTCACAACGAGATCAGGGTCGACAAAAATGATGCAGCCCTCAGGGTAACTGCGACCTGGACCGGTATTCGTCATTGAGTCTCCAACAACGCGAAGCGCATACCCTGATCTGCTGATATTCACGGGACAGGGCACCCACTGCTCGGCATGGAGTAGTTCAACGGTGGGGGCAATCTCGCACCAAGCTCCCGCTTGAACCCATGAAATCAGCGGTACTTTGTTCATGCTTGATGTCAAGGCAATGACGTTCTCGTCCTGCGCTGTTTGCGAATTGCCTGCTTCGTGAGGGAAAACAGGCATGACCCCGTGCTCAAGCCATTCTCTGCGCACGCCCAGCCAAGCGGATAGCGCCGTCAAACTGTCGATTTCAGGAATGGCCGCTCCGTTAAGCCATTTACTAACGGCCTGGGCGGTCTTAACCACTCCCTTGGAGCTGAGCTGTTTGATGATGTCTGCCCCTCGGCCACGCTGGCGAACGCCATTGGCGTCCAGCGCAGTATTGAGCCGCTCGGCAAACATAAGTCTTTCGGATTCTTTATCAATCATAGGTTGATAGTCACATAATGATTGCTAATCTGTCAGTTGAACATTATTATCAACCGACAGTTGAAAGGAGGCATTCATGCTTGACCCACAGAGTTTCCCTAATGCCATTGCTTTCGCCTTCGAGGCCGTAGGCGGTATTGGAGCAGCAGCACGCGTGTGTGGACGCAGTTACCAAGCACTCAACAAGTGGAGGCTAGCAGCTTCGTTACCACGCACCGATTACACAGGTGAGACTGAGTACGCGAAATTGCTTGCTGCAGCTGCAGGAGAAAAAGGCAATCCATTCGACGCCGATTGGCTACTTGGAAAATCTGCACCGCAGAAGGCTGCATAGAAAAAAGGCGACCCTAGGGTCGCCCAGTTTCTCCCGACAGCATCACCACAATGCTATCGGGTCGCGATGTCGGAAGGCGAGCACACCACATGCCGCCGACCTTCATTGCGTTTCCAAGGCTCGGAAGCCTTGGTGTTGCTGCCGTTCTTACCACAGAGCTGGCAGCTGTTGCGCCAGGGGTGAACAACGGATTGTTCGCCCCGGCACGGTGCCGGTTGTCCCCTGCAAGGGTTACCGGCGTTTGGGCCATACCAAGCCACGCGACAAATGTATCACCACTCCCTGTCGCGCGGCACTGGCAACTTTTAGGATTAATGCCATGAGCCGAATTGCTCTCAGTTCTCTGGAACGGGCGCAGCGGGAAATCCTGCCGCTCGATTTAGCGCTGTACCACGCCGCTCGCGATTACCCAGGCGGGGCTGCTGCCATCGCTGCCACGACCGGTCGTAACCCGACCACGCTGCAGCACAAACTGTCGCCGACCCACCCGAGTCACTCCATCAACATTCAGGAGTTTGGCGAGATCCTCGAACTGACCAAGGATCGCCGCATTCTGGATGCGGTGCATGCGCTGGTCGGCGACACGATCTGGCAGGAGCTGGCCGACACCTACACCAACGACATGCCCGAGACTTTGACGACGGGGATCGCCGAATACTTCCGCCAGGTCGCTGATCTGGCCGAGACGTGGGCCAAGAGCATCGGCGACGGTGTGGTGACTGATCAGGAACTGGCGGCGATTCGCCTGCAGGTGTTCCGAGGTATTCAAGGGCTGCTGGGGTTATTCAACCGCGCCACCTACGTCAACCAGACGACGCGAGGTGCTGATCTTGGCTGACATCGCCGATTTCGCTAACGACCTAGTGCAGGAACGCATCGATCAGGCCATGGCTGCGCGCAGCGCTGCCAAAGCCGAAAGCGCTGCCCATTCCTTGCTGTTCTGTGAAGCCTGCGACGACCCGATCCCGGAAGCACGCCGCCTGGCTCAACCGGGTTGCTCGCAATGCATCAGCTGCCAGTCCCTCTCTGAGCGGGGGATTCAGCATGCTCGATGAGGTATTGGGGCAATTCGCCGATTACGGTCTGGAGCCAGCGCAACCGCTGGTGTTCGGCAAGCTGACCCGCTGCAAGACATCGCAGGACAAGGGCAAGGAAAAGAACGGCTGGTACGTGGTGCACGAGCAGCGCACGGAGAAGGGTGACACCCTGATCTTCGGCGCCTTCGGTGACTGGCGTTCGGGCGAGACGCAGAAAATCAAGGTCAAGGCCGGTCGCATGTCACCGGAAGAACGCGAAGTGATGCGCGCCCGCCAGGAAGAAGCCAAGCGCCGCGCCGCCGAAATCGCGAATAACGCTGCGCGGCGGGCCGCGAAAAGAGCGCAAGGTTTGTTCGAGCGCATGCCGACCACCGGGCGCAGCGATTACCTGGACCGCAAACAGATTGTCGGCATCAACGTCCGCTACGCGCCACGCACCGGCGCCGTGTTGGTCCCAATGAAGAACGCCCGTGATCAGATCATGGGCCTGCAGGTGATCTTCCCGAACAAGCAAGAAGACACCGGCCGCGACAAATCCTACTGGCCTTACGGCATGGCGAAGGAGGGCACCTTTCACCTGCTCGGCCCGCACCCGGTACCAGGTGAACCGGTGCTGGTCTGTGAGGGTTACGCTACCGGCGCCAGCCTGCACATGGCGACGTCGCTCGCCGTCGCCGTGGCCTTCGATGCGGGCAACCTGCTGGCCGTGTGCAAGGTCATGCGCGAGCGCTTTGCCGGCTGCCCGCTGATCATCTGCCGCGATGATGACTGGAAGACCACCAAGCCTAATGGCGATGCCTGGAATCCGGGCGAAGAAAAGGCGAGCAACGCCGCGTTGATCGTGGGTGCCCAGGTGGTTGCGCCGATCTTCTCTGTCGAGCGTCATGACAAGTGGACCGACTTCAACGACCTGCACGTCGCTGAAGGCCTCGACGCGGTTCGCCGGCAAGTGCTCGCGGTGGTCCGCCCACCCGCTGCTGGTGGTTGGAAAGATCAGCTCGCTCGCAGTGAAAGCGGCGCGCTGATCGCGCACATGCAGAACGTCGAATTGATCCTGGCCCACGACGAGCGCTGGGCCGGGGTGATCAGCTACTGCGCCTTCAGCTCGAAGATCGTCAAGCTGCGTGCAGCACCTTATGGCGGTGGTACCGGCGAATGGGCCGACATCGATGACGTGCGCGTGATGAAGTGGATCGCGCAGCAGTACAACCTGCGCGTTAAGTCCTCGCATGTGATCGAGGCCGTCAGCGTCGTGGCCCACGACCACGCCTTCCACCCGGTGCGCGAGTACCTGAAAAAGCTGGAGTGGGATCGTGTGCCGCGCCTGGAGCATTGGTTGACCGATGTCATGGGTGTGAAGGCAACGGATTACGCGTCCAAGGTCGGCAAGCGCTGGATGATCTCGGCCGTGGCGCGGGTGATGAAGCCCGGCTGCAAGGCGGACTCGGTGATGATCCTCGAAGGCGTACAAGGCGCCGGTAAGTCGACCGCCATGAGCGTGCTCGGCGGTGAGTGGTTCATGGACACGCCGTTTGCCCTTGGCGACAAGGACGGCTTCCAGGCGATTCGCGGTAAGTGGATCGTCGAACTCGGCGAGCTGGACAGCTTCAACAAGGCCGAGAGCACCAAGGCCAAGCAATTCTTCTCGGCGTCCACAGACACCTATCGCGAAAGCTATGGCCGCAGAACCCTGGACGTGCCACGCCAGTGTGTTTTCGTCGGTACCACCAACCAGGACGAGTACCTCAAGGACGCCACCGGCAACCGTCGTTATTGGCCGGTGGCGTGTACCAAGGTCGACGTGGCGTTGCTGCGCGAGATCCGCGACCAGTTGTGGGCTGAAGCCATGTTCTGCTTTGAGGCCGGCGACCTCTGGTGGGTGACGCGAGAGGAAGCGCCAATGTTCAGCGAGGAGCAGGACGAACGCTTCGTCGTGGACGAATGGGAAACGCCCATTCTGACCTGGCTGGAAGAGTCGCAGATCGGCGAGACCACCACCGGCAGTGAGGTGATGAGTCAGGCGCTCAAGCTCGATCCCGGTCATTGGGGCAAGCCCGAGCAGATGCGCGTAGGTGCAATCCTCCATCGGCTCGGGTGGCGACGGTTCCGTTTGGGCGCCTTGAGCAAGAGCGGCCAGCGGCCATGGGCGTACAAAAAGCCGGAGGGTTGGGGCAGGGCGCCTGCACTGGAGCAACCTGCGTTTGAGGAGCCGTGCTTCGATGATTAAAGCGATCGATATGGCTCTCAAGCAATGGGCGCAGGAGCTGCACAGCGATGAGGTCGCCGCCGGTTATTCGGGCGGCAACATGGTCGCCATGATGATGGAGAGCGGTGGCCAGCTCGTGCGCGGCAGGCGTGGGAGCAGGGTGCCGCTGGAGGCTTCTCTGGACATCGAGCGCATCGTCAAGAAACGCCTCGATCCCGAGCTGATGACGGTGGTGCGGGTGCATTACTTCCAGCCTGATGCGCCCTTGATTGCGCGTCTGGCTCAGAGTGGCTGCACACGCAACCTCTACTACCAGCGCCTGCATGACGCCCACATCGTGGTCGAGCACTTCCTCCTGGGGGAAGCGGCTTGATCGTGGGTATTCCTCTGGCTTACGCCGTCCCACCGACCTGCGTCCGTCCTACTGCTTTTGCAGTCATGGGACGGGCGCAGGCCCCGTCGTTGTTGGGCTGTCCCGCCGTCCCACCTGTTTTGCCTCCCGCCCGTGTGTGCGTAGCGGGTACAGGTACGCGCGTTTACGCGCACGCGTGTTTTTAAATTTCTCTCTATACACGAGAAAAGAGAAAGAAAAGTAGGACGGTGGGGCAAGGCCCCTGTCTGCGGGGTGTTCACACGTCCCACCTTGTTTTAGAGAAGTGGGACACATGGGACGCCGCCGAAACAGCAGAAGCAAAAGCCAGCCGGGTTGAGATATTCACCGACATTCGCCAGCCGTTCACCGGACGTAAGCCACATATTCACCGGATGGCATTAAACCGGTCTTGCTGCCACCAGAATCGACCTGTAAAAAGGGGCCATCTTCGATGGGTGCGACCGCCAAGCGCGGCAGGCCACCCACCACCTGACCCGGCCATTGCGCCGGGTCTTTTTGTTTAAGGGGCAGGGCCATGACGAACGAGCAACAGGCGCTGGCAGAGATGCCGATCTGGTTGGTGATTGCCCTGTCATTGGTTGGCGGCGTGTCCGGCGAGATGTGGCGCGCTGACAAGGATGGGGCGCGGGGCTGGGCGTTACTGCGGCGCCTCGCACTTAGATCTGGTGCCTGCATCGTCTGCGGCGTTTCAGCGATGATGTTGCTGTTCGGCGCGGGCCTGTCGATCTGGACAGCGGGCGCCCTGGGTTGCCTGACCGCGATGGCCGGCGCCGATGTTGCCATCGGCTTATACGAACGCTGGGTGGCCAAGCGGCTGGACCTGAGCGAGGCCGAGCCGAAGGCATGAGCCGGGCAGGCCGGGTAGGGTGCAGATTTCACGGGTCCTCCCCGAGGGCCGCCCCCTACACGGGTTATCGAACTCGCGGATTCTCTCTAGCTGAAATGAGCGCAGGGATGTCCGTCTTTCCAAAGGGATGGGGGCAGGGCATGGCAATCGACCGACCGGACCGGGCAGAAACCCGCCGGGGACCCTGGGGATTTCCAAAGGACACGGGGTCGGAAACCCGCGGGATCTTGTTAGTGGCTGGGTTGGAAAGTTAGTTGACCCCAGTTGACTGGTTGACCAGTTGACCGGGCTTGGAAATAGGAGGCTTCATGGCATTTTTAACACGTAAGGAATACGGCGAGCTCAAGGGGTGGTCCAAGCAATACATCAGCAAATTGATACTCAATAATCGACTGGTGCTGGATGAAGCGGGCCGGATCGATGTCGATGCCAGCGAACAGTTTCTGGAGGTGACGCGGGATCCGAGTAAGGCCGGCGTCAGCGCTCGACACCAGCAGGGACGGCTCCAGCGTGACGTCTACAGCCACGTCACATCAAAATCCGAACCGACTAACACGGCTGCGCCGCCGCCCGTTGATTTGGCACAGGGGCACTCTCCAGACTTTCAGAAAGCGCGTGCGCATCGTGAGCACTACCTGGCGCGGATGGCCGAGATGGAGTTTCGCAAAGCGCAGGGCGAGCTGGTGGAAGTCAGCTTTGTGCAGAAGGCCGCGTATGAAACGGCCCGTTCCCTCAGCCAGTCGCTGATGAGTATGTCGCCGCAATTAGCACCGCAGCTCGCGGCCTTGTCGGACCCATGGGAAGTGGAGCGCCAACTGACTGCTGCGTTGCGGCAGCGACTCAATGAAGCGGCTCAGATGTCGAGTGACGACTTCGGATTTGTACTAGAAAGAGAGTAACGGTACGCCGACCTAATTTTGCAGTCAGCGCGTTCGATTATTGTCCACTTTAGGCAAAAGGCGGGCGTTCACGAATGCTCGTTTTCGGCCGGTAGCTGAGGCCCCGCACAAGCGAGATTTATCACTTTCTAGTTAAGGCGCATAGCAGGGGGGTGGAATGCAGGCTGCTTTAATTGCCTTGAAAAAATAAGTCGAACACCTAGGTCCGCCTGCATAAACAGTGGGTTATTGAAGTGCTAGCGCAATCGAGCCAACGAATTGCTGATTGCTGGTTGAGCACCTAATCGCAAGGCGGTTTTGGAGGCGTTCAGTTCACGAAACAGTACCATAAATATCACGATCGAATTGAGATTGAAGTCCTTGAAGAAATGCTCGTTGATATTCATCATCGTCCTTGAATTTTGGCTCCAGTAGAACAAAACGCCTGCATCATGCACGCACGTACTGTTTTGGAGGGCATACTTATTGTGGTACGAGCAAAAGCATGCCGACCATAATGAAAATGAGTAGTGATCCTGTAACTGCTCGGTAAATATCAAACGCATCCACCATCAGTCCAAGTGGTATCGACACGGCATTGAATAGCTAGACGAGCATATAAAAATAGGACAACAGCCTGGCGTAGCCAGTTGATTGGTCAGGTGCACACTTCCCGCAAAGATGCCGCCATAGGCATACCAAAAGATCAGTAGAGCTGCGATTGAAAGGGCGAGCGAATGCGTATCCAGCCCAATCGGCAGTGTCAGCAAGGCCAGGCTACGTGCAAGCAAACCCGATATCAGCACTTGCGATACCTCAAACCGATGGCAAATAAGCTAGCTTGCAACAGAAAATAACGGGTAAATCGCAATTTTTCCAACGGCGGCTATTTGCTGCCTTGCGACTTCATGTGTGCGCTTTGTGATTGCTCCGGAAGATCATTACCTTCCGTAATACCGGCGTACTGAATATTTCTCCGCCTATGACATCGTCCGCACATAGGTCTCTTTGGTTTTATTGATTTTTTACAAAGCCCATGTAGGAACAATCGTGAACATAATCGGATAATTCCTACATGTTTTTTTTTAGAGGAGGCGTATAATCCTGCTAGAGCGCGCCCGGTGTTTGTCTGACTTGCTGATGGCTTGCGCGTTAAAGTATTTAATTCTTAACTAGTAATATAAATTTGATGCTGGTCTAAGAGAATAAAAGCTCCGAGCATACAGAGGGAAATCGAGTTGAAAGGCGTAAAAGGCTTCTATAAGATACTATTGCTATCGGTTTTTTCTTTCTTTGCAAAAAACTCCTACGCAGCATGTACGTATACAAACTTTCAAATACCAGTGCCGAAGTTTAGCTATTCAGTTGCTAGCAATACGTATCCTCAGATGTTATCTACTAGCTGGCATTATTCTGGTTTGAAGGTTGCGTATACGTGTGGTACTGCTGACTTGCCGTTTGGCGCCCCATTCTATGGTCTTGCAAATAATATGATCCCTTCAACCGGGAAAAGTATGGTGTATGAGGGTCTAACATATGAGATTTATGACAGCGGGGCGAAAGGTGTGGGAGTAATTATGACTGGACAAGATTCTGGGAGTAGGTATGCACCTTTTACTTCCACGGAGTTGAAAATTTTTACTGGAAGCACTCCTACGGGACCTTCAGGCTTTCCTTTTAGTAGGTATGCACAATTCGCGATACGATTTGTTCTTACCGAGCGACCTTCTCAGGGGAATATATCCATTCCCGCTTTAACAGTTATGCGTCAGGGGCTTAATGTCAGCGGTAAATATTTCGGCTGGGGTATGATTACTACCCCAGCAAGCAGTGCCGAAATTTCATACCAGGGGTGTAGTATTCAGACGCCCGGTACAATTGCTTTGCCTCGGATGGATGTGAGTTTTATTCAAGCGCCCGGAAGCTACTCGTCAACTGTACCATTTAACTTGGATGTAAGTTGTTTTCCTGGTGTTAACGCCAGCTATGTTTTGACAGATATCAATAATCCCGCCAATCGATCTGCCACTTTGAGCTTAAGTGCGACCGATACATCTGCCAAGGGGGTTTCTTTTCAGGTGACAGATACAGGTGATGCAGTTAATTTTGGTCCCGACTCCTCAATCCAAGGCACAGTAAATCAGCGATCATTCGGAATCATTCCTGAGAGTGGCGTTCTAACAAAACCTTTCGGAGTTAGGTACGTGAGAACTGAGGGGCCAGTTATGCCGGGCGTTATGCGTGCTGGAGTAACTATAACAATGTCTTACAAATGATTTCCAGTATCGTTAAATTACCTCTGATTGATCATGTTTGAGAGCTGCAACTATGATGTTAATGGTTTTTAACTAGACTATATCAGGCTGGGCATGATGTTTTCTTAATACGCAGTCATGCGGGTTTTGCACTTCTGATGCGTTCAAATGTTGCGAAGAAGCTATTTAAGTAGGTTGGTGGTAGGCTTGGTCTGATCAAGTGATTTATTGTAATGTAATGATTACTTTAAGGTTGTGATTTATTTGTTGACTGCGAACGGTTGGAATATTCCTGAGTCTCATTTTTGTCTGTGATTTGTAGAGAAGCGGGCCGTAAAGTGAGGGTGAGCACCGTCTCAATATCTCTGATCGCAGGCACTAAGGCTTCAGCAATCTCAATAGCCTTGGGCGTCGGTCGAACGCCACGGCCGGCCCGCAAAAACAATGGGTCGTTGAAATGCAAGCGCAATCGTGCCAACGAATTGCTGATTGCCGGTTGACCGACTCTCAGTCGCACTGCGGTTTTTGAAACGTTTAGCTCACGAAAGAGCACCAGAAAGGTCACGATCGAATTGAGGTCGAAGTCCTCGAAAAATTGCTCATTAATGATCATCATTGTCCTTAAATAGTTGCTTCAGTAGAAAAGCCGCCTGCATCATGCGGGCGATTGCTGTTTTGGGGAGAGCGTTCTTATTGTGGCGCCGAGCAAAAGCACGGCAATCAAGAGTAAGGTGAGCAGTGAACATGTGACCGCTCGGGATATACCAAATGCATCCACCATCATCCCGAGCGGAATCGGCACGGCGTTGAACAGGTAGACGGTCATATAAAAGTACGACACCAGCCTGGCGTGACAATGTGCCGGAGCCAGTTGATTGATCAGGCGTGCACTTCCCACGAAGATGGCGCCATAGGCATACCCACCGATTAACAGAGCTCCGATTGAAAGGGCGAGCGAATGCGTATCCAGCCCCATCAGCAGTATCAGCAAGGCCATGCAATGTGCCAGCAAACCCGATATCAGCGCTTGCGATGCCTCAAACCGATGGCAAATAAGCTGGCTTGCCCCGGCAAATAGCAGGTAGATCGCAATGACATACCCAAAAGTACCGCGATCACTCACCCCCAATAGTTGTTCAGACGCGCTCGGCCCCATGACAAAAAGGCAGGCCGCAAACGACCAACTGAAGAATACCGACCAGGCATAGACATGGAAGCGTACACCGATACCGTCGAGGGCTTTCGGCAGGCTTATAACATGAGAGTTTGAGGTGCTTGTTGCATGCGTATGTGTTGTGTAGGGCCACAACAGCAACACTCCTGATGTGGCTATTACGATAAGCACCATGATCGTCCAGAAGGGCGAGGCAAAGGGAAATAGATCCCATTGCAACGCCACACCGCTGATGACCGGGCCGAGTGCAAGCCCCATCACCATTGCGAGCGTCGCGAGCAAAGCGGCCAACTTGCCATTGTCCGTGGGGCCAAAGCGAACCAGTGCGCAATTGATGCCACAGGTCATGGCTCCAGCGCCCATGCCGGAAACCAGTCGAGCCGTACACAACTGCCAGAGTGAATGGCCGTGCGCAAATAGCCCAGCGCCGAGCAGTACCAACAAGGTTGCCGGAAAGAGCAGATATCGTAGATTGTTCATGCGTCCGGCGATGCTGGCCACGGTGCTCAGGGACAGCAACACACCCGCGCCGTAGGCGCCAAAAATATAGGTCAGGTCAACGGCGTGGAGTTGTAAGCGTTCTTTGTACAAAGGATAGAGCGGTGTCGGGGCGCTGCTGTTCATTAGGGCGATCATCAGGGCTGACGTCAGACAAAACAGAAAGAGTTTCGAGGTGCGCTGGTGGCGGGTATCGGACATGGTATTCCTGCCCATAATTCAGGGCTTTCATTGCAGTAGAAACGGTCAGGGGAGGGCGGTTCGATACCGCCTGCAAATGGTAGCGGCTGACCCTGAAAGCCTACTTGTCCGAAACACCACGCTTTATGTGCGAGCGTCCAAAGATGGGGAGTGACGAAGTCAAAGGATGTGATAAAGCACGGGGGCTGGATGATAAACCGCCCTGCCAGCCAGCCAGCCAGCCTGCCTGACTCAGCAGCAGACCTGGTGCGTCGGCTCAGCGTAGATCGCTGCGGCGATACAGACTTAGCCCCAGTGCCAATAGGGCAAGCATGCCAGCGCAGCTGCGATTGATCCACTTTATCACCCGGGCAGAAAAGCTGCGCACCGCATGACGTCCGCCGAATGCGTAGATGGACATCATCACGCAGTCGATTGCCGCGCTGCTAATGGCCAGGATCAAGTATTGCTGGACGACCGGTTCATCAGGGCGAATGAATTGCGGCAAGAACGCCGAGAAGAACAACAGGCCCTTGGGGTTCGACAGCCCGACTAGTAGTGCTCGTACAAAGGCGCTACGACCACTGGCCGCTGCCGCGCCCGTTGCATATTGCAACGCCCGCGTCGGGGCACGCCACAGTACCCAGGCCAGGTAAAGCAAATAAGCAGCCCCCAGCCATTTGACCAGGCTGAACAGTTGCTCGGATGCCTGCAACAATGCGCCCAGGCCGCAACCGACCGCCGCAATGAGGATCAGATCCGAAAGCGCCGCCCCAGCCATACCGAACGATGCGACACGCATACCGTGTGATGCGCCGTTGTTGAGCGCTAGCAGCATGGACGGGCCAGGTACCATCATTACTGCGCTGGCGGCAACGATATAGATGAAGAGTGTTGAAATATCCATCGGGGTGAGTCCTCCAGTTTGATGCCATTCTGCATAGCGGAAAAATGGCCGGCAAGTTCAAGCTCGACACTGATCACAATTTCAAGTTGTCCTGAATCCGCTGCAGTTCTTGCTCGACCATCCTTGCCCGTTCCAGCATGTCCGTAGGAGCTCCTGGTTCTCTCCCTTTACATAGCCCCGCCAGATAATGATTTCGCATCAGGGCAGCGGTACCGTTGATGCGATGCAGCAATCGAGCAAGCGCTGCCTCGTCCGGACTTTCAAGCAGACCGCTCAGTTCGATGAGATCTTGTTGGTTGCTTCTGGAAATCTCAGCCAGCAGTTGTTTCATGACAACCGGATCATTGACTCCGATATCGATAATCGGCTGCGGGGTGTCGAACTGCATTTTCTCAGCAGTGACGGAGGGCACTTTTTTATCACGCCTGCCTGCCATCAACGGTGCCAGGCAATCCTGTAACACATCCAGACCTGCCGGCTTGATAAGGCAATCGCGCATACCGGCGTTGATACATCGTTCAACCTCTTCACGTTGCGCATCGGCCGTCAGACCAAGGATCAGCAACGGTTTCGCGTTGCGCAATCGCTCCTCTCGACGGATTGCCAGCGTCAGGTCGACACCGTCCATCAAAGGCATATGATAGTCAGTGATCAGGCAATCAAAGCCTTGCTGACGCCAGCGTTCGAGAGCTTCCAGACCGTTGCTGGCCTCTGTCACGGTGTGTCCGAGAAACTCCAGCTGTGCATGCAGCATTTGACGATTGAGGCTGTTGTCGTCAGCAATCAGGATTCGCGCACCTTTAACAACGTCGTTTTCGAGAGAGTTGGGTAGGATGTCTTCGCGTAACGGAACCGGATCCAGTACCTTGAGCATGAGGGTGATATCCACCGTGGTCCCCCTTCCCAGAGTACTTTGCATCTCAAGCCGTCCACCCATCATTTCGCACAGAGAACGCGATACCACCAACCCGAGTCCGCTGCCACCCAGCGTATTCAAGGTTGATTGAGCAACCTGAGCGAACGGCCGAAAGAGCAGGCTGAGGTCCTCAGCGGAGACGCCAATGCCGGTGTCTGTTACCTGAATGTGCACGCCCATCAGGTGCGGTCCTTCCACCGATGTACTGACTCTGATCGCAACCTGGCCCTGATGGGTGAACTTGATTGCGTTACTGACCAGGTTGGACAATACCTGTTTGAATCTCAATGGATCAATCAGCACCTCGCGGGTGGCTCCGCCATCGATGTCGAGCACCAGTTCGAGGTTCTTCTGCCGTGCCAGTCCATCGAATACCCGTGCTACCGGCTCGACCATTTCCTTCAGGGTGCAGCGGCGCAGGCTGATACTCAAATGCCCTGATTCGATACGCACGATATCCAGCGTGTTACCCAGCAGTTCTAAGAGATTTTTCGCCGATGTGTACGCTAGGTCGATATGGTAACGATCCAGCACGCCCTGATCGGCACGTTTCAATGCCAGCTCTAGGGTGCCGATGACAGCGCTCATGGGCGTGCGGATTTCATGGCTCATGGTTGCCAGAAACTGGGTCTTCGCCCGGCTGGCGTCGTCGGCCTGCTCCTTGGCGCGCTTGAGGTCGTCAACCAATTGATGGTGTTCGGTCACGTCCTGCCAGCCACAAATGACGCCTTTGATGCCGCCGGCAGAGTCACGGAAAGGTTGTATCCAGTGATCAATGATCTGCGGACTGCCCGCGATAACCACTTCGTAACGTTTCTCGATGGCTTGTCCGGTCGCCATGGCTCGCATGTAACTGTTGTGCAGCGACTGCGCGACCTCGAAGTGTTCAGTGGGCATCTGCAGGGCAGTCTTTCCCAGAAGCTGCGCCTCGCTCACGTTCATGACGTGCTCATATCGGCTGCTGCATGACAGCAGGCGACCCTGATCGTCGCGCACATAGACCGGAATCGGCATGGCGTGATTCAGCGCCTGAAAAAACTCCAGTTGATCGTTAAGCGCCTTTTCCGCGGTCCGTCGCCGCTGGATCTGACGGCGAAGTTGAAGGATGCGCACCACAGAAACAAACAACACCAACAGCGCCATGCTGACGATTTCCATGATGACGCGACGATAATCACGCCACGTTTGCCCACTCATGGCCGCATTGGCGCGCCACCGGGTTGAGATTGCGTTCAACTCATCGGGTGACAGGCTCAACAGTGCTTTTTCCATAATCGCGTGCAGTTCAAGGTCCCCGCGGCGCATGGCAAAGCTGGCGGTGGCCATCTCGTCATCCAGAATGCCGGAAACCCTCAATTCCTTTTCGTAAAGGCGAGCGGTGTAGTAGCGGGCCATGGAGAGTGCCATTAGCGCAGCATCCGCTTCACCGCTAGCGACCATGTGCATGGCGTCGAGATTGTTGGGGGGCGTCAATAGCTTGATCGCCGGATAATCGCGACGAATAGTGTCGATCATGATGTGGCCACGAGTGATAGCCAGGCGCTTGCCGGACAGTGCGGAGAGGCTGGTCAGGCCGCGTTTGCGAGTGGATGTCACCAGGCTGAACGAACTGTTGGCGAAAGGGTGGGTGAAGCGAAACTCTGTTTGGCGCGCAGGGCTCGGGCTTAATATGGCAAGGTCAGTCTGTCCTTCTCGCAATGCGTGCTGAATCGCTTGAAAGTCAGAGACTCGCTGGACTTCAAAACGCAGACCGGTACGCTGGGTAATGACCTCGAACAGGTCAGAGATGACGCCGTTGAAGTGCCCCTCAGCATCAAAAAAAGCTGAAGGGGCCATGTCATCGTTGATCATCAGGCGTGCAACGGGGTGATGCGCCAACCAGCGTTTTTCCTGTTCGCTCAATAGCACTTGCTCTTGCGGCATGATATTGCCGCCACCGATCCATCGCTTGACGATTCGCTCAAGCCTGGTCGCTCCGATAGCGTTCATCGTGGTGTTGAGGATATGCATCAGGCGAACGTCGTCGGAGCGCAAGGCAAAGCCATAGCCCTGGGATTCTATTTTGACGAAGCGCGCAAACTTCAGATAACTGAAGAAACTGTTGTTTATCAGGTAATGCGCAGTTAATGAGTTTCCTAGGTACAGGTCGACACCTTGAAAGGCTACTGCGGCCATGGCTTGAACATCGTTGGGATAGCTGATGATGTGTGCCTGGGGAAAGCGGCTGGCCAACATTTTTGCCGGCAAGTAATCTTTGGCCACTGCAACACGCAAGTCGCGTAGCTCATCGGGAATCGGACGATCATCATTCTGACGCCGATAGAGCGTTGGCAAGTTATGCGCGTAGGGCAAGCTTAGCTGGCTGGTACCCGCTGGACTCCCGTATTCACCCGCCCGGCTTATCAGGTCGATCTGATGTTTTTTCAAGGCATAGAGAGCGTCCTCGCGATTGGAGAACGGCTTGACTTTGATGTCGATACTCAACTGCTGCTTGATTACTGCCACCACATCGGCACTGATTCCTTCGTAATTTCCATTGCTGTAGACCACCTCGAACGGCAACGCCGATTGACCGACAACACCTACGGTCAGATGCTTCTTTTCGCGCAGCCAAGCCCAATCCGACTCTGTGAGATTAAGACGCAAGGGCTCTGGCGCCAGTTGACTGTTCAGGTGCAGCAGAGTTGGCCTGATAGTCGACTCTGCATTAACGCTACTTGTCGCACCTAAAGAAGGGAGAGTCAGTAAAAAGCAAAGCACACGTGAAAAGCTGCTTCTAACAGGCATGAGTCAATCAATCATCTTGTTGGCGAATGCTTTGAATAATTACTGTCCGCTCTGGCAATAACGGACAAGCTGCTCAAAAGACATGGGCCGAGCGAAGAAGAAACCCTGTGCCACGCTGCAGCCCATGTCCTTGAGCTGACGAACCTGATCAAGCTCTTCCACACCCTCAATGACGAGTTTTATTTCCATGGCTTTGGCAAGCTTGACTGTGTTGCCAATGATGGTGCGAGTTTTGGGATTACTGTTGAGTTGTCGCAGGAAGGAGGCATCCAATTTGATCTCACTGAAGGGCAGTTCACACAAGCGCTTCAATGAAGAAAAACCGCTGCCGAAATCATCCATGGACAATCCGCAGCCCATCAAGCGCAATTGCAGGAGGCTCTTGAAGCTCTGGCCATCAGATGTGATCCTCCCTGTTTCAAGTAGCTCAATGGTGATCGCGCGCGCCGGGCAAGCGAAGCGACTGAGTGCGCGCTGAAAATCCTGCACGAACTTCGGTCTTCGTAATTGAGCGGGGTGAATATTGAAGGCTAGGTTTAATTCGATACCTATTGCAAGCAACGCCTGGCGTTGTTGCAAAGCATGATCCAGCAGCTGACTGAACAGTTCGTCCAGCGAGCCCAGGCTTTCCACTACCGGGAGAAACTGCGCAGGTGCTATCAGTCCCAGTGTCGGATGTTTCCAGCGAGCCAGTACTTCTACACCAACCAGTTCGCATGTGTCGATGCAGACCTTAGGCTGATAGAAGGGCAAAAACTCGTGGTTGGAGAGTGCTTGGAGGACCGCGTGCTCGAGCACGCGCCCGTCAGAGAAGGTCTCCATACGCTGAGCGATACGCATTTGAAAATTTGAGGAAGAGGAGTGAGTTACAGCGCTTTTGGCAGTCGTCGGAGATACGCTTTGCATGCTCGCCTCGGCAGTCATTTAATGACGCCAAGAATGAAGGCTTCGTTAACCCTGCGTAATCAGCAGGATCCATTTGCAACGTAGGACTAGTCCTACATGCTATATTTTGTTCAGTATCCGCGGCCCGTAAGGGCCCTCACGTTGCCCTTGTGTTCTCCAGAAAAAATACGTTACGGATTCTCATGCCTTTTAACCGATCAACTGTAGGCCGAATGGCTAAAGTGTCCTCGCGCATGCACTTTGGCTTGACCCTTTCGCTGATGTTCGGCGTGTTTTTTTTGGCGACTGGCTATTGGGTGGCCTACAAGGTATTTCTCGGTGAGCTGGTAAAGGCCAACTATCATTTTTTGAATTTTGTCGGGCGAGCCTACGATCAGGAAGTTTTCCTCCTTCGGGCCATCAGTGCTAGCGAAACGCCTGAATACGCCCCGAAAAAAGACATGGCAGAACCTATGATCGCGAGACAAGAAGCGAGTGGTTCGGTTATTTACACCGTACACTCTAAGTTGTCTGCGATGCCTTTTTCCCTGATCATTGCACGACCGTATGATGAGCCTTCACGTGTCGATCAGGCATTAACCCTGGGCTTGGGTCTGGCTAATGTTTATAGCGACTTCTGGCGCCAGTCTTCCACTCACTCGCCACAAATGTTTGTGTTTGACCCCGATCAACGAATCGATATTGTCCTGCCTGCTATCGCCGCCACGCCAGACAATGAATCGGTTGCGCCCCATGATGCCCTTACGGCTCTGCGCGAAGTGCAAGAGACCTTTGTCAAACCCTCCAAGGCAAACGATCTTTTTGTCCATTGGGTTGCCACCAAATCTGAGCGCGAGCCAGCGGCCGAAGAACTTGTAGCCTATTTGTCCGTACCCTTCATCGATTCTGGAAAGGATCTCTCGCAACCCCCAAGGCATCTAATTGCCGCGACACTCGTAAACTTGTTTGATCCTGCTGACGCAGGGGGACGTATCGATCGCCGACTGTTCGATAAACTGACCTTCGACTCCATTGATCTGATGGCGCCTGACGGAAGTCTACTGCTCGGTGCTGCGGGCTCGGACATTTTGGAGTTCAAAGATGGCTTTCATTTGACGTCTTCGGGGCTGGTCATAAAACGCAGTTCCGGTGCGCTGCTCAGTTGGCAGGCGCTGTATCGCGTCAGCTTCGCGCAGTTGATCGATAATGCAAGATGGCAATTGTCTGGGTTGATAGGGTTGCTTGCAGCCTTCGTACTGGGTGGCTGGTGGCTCAACAGCTGGTATCGCAGACGTATTGTGGTGCCGGCACGCAGCGATTACAGCGAACTGCGCCACAACCATGATTTCAACCACTCGTTGTTGCAGACCGTACCGCTGGCGCTGTGCGTACTCAAAGGCAATGAACGTGTGACCTGTAACGGCTTGTTCATTGAATGGCTAGGGAAGGCGCCGGATATTCCGGAGCTTCTTCAGCACTGGCCGTTGTTCGATGTTGGCGAGCCCCAGGTGGGCGAGGGATGTCTGATAATTGCGGAGCGTGCCCTGCACGTACGGTATGCGCCGACTCACTTCCAGGATGAGAGAGTCCTGTTGTGCACGTTTACTGACATCACCGCGCACCGGGAAGCATCCGCCGCGCTTGTGTTCGCCCGCGAGGCGGCGAATGCTGCCAATGAAGAGAAAAGTCGCTTCGTTGCCAACGTCAGTCACGAAATCAGAACTCCGCTATATGGTGTGCTGGGGACCCTTGAGTTGCTCGGTATGACGGAACTGACGCCGCGCCAGCGCACTTATCTGGATACCATTGACAGTTCGTCCGATCTGCTGCTGAACATCATCAGCGATGTGCTAGACATGTCGAGGATCGAATCGGGGCAACTGCTGCTAGAGTCTGTCGAATTTGACCCATTGCTCACGCTGGAAGGATTGGTTCGCAGCTTTTCCGATATGGCGGTTAAAAAAGGCATCGCGCTTTATTGCTGTATCGATCCGACCTTGCCTGCACGCTTAAAAGGTGACGCCGTTCACCTGCGTCAGATCATGTCGAATCTGTTGAACAACGCGATCAAGTTCACTGACAGTGGCTACATCGGCGTGTATCTGCGTGGCGCCGCGGGCGCGGACGGTCGCTGGCAACTGACTTGGCAAGTCGAAGATACCGGCCCTGGTATTTCGCAGGCTCAGCAGGATCGTTTGTTTGAGCCGTTCTTTCAACTCAACCACCAGTGTCATGCACTCAAAGGGGCGGGACTGGGATTGTCCATCTGCCTGAAACTCTGCCAATTGATGGGAGCCTCCCTGTCACTTCAAAGCACTCCGGGCCAGGGAAGTGTCTTCAGTCTGTCGGTATCGGTCGACTGGATTGAAGGGCAGGAATGCCGTCCGCGTTACGAGCATCTGGTCGGCAAGCTGGTTGAAGTGCGCAGCCCGTTTCCTGAGTTGACCGACTCGTTGTGCGCCTGGCTGGAGCATTTCGGTGCCCGTACATCGATTCAGGATGACCCGCAGGATGAAACCCTCGACGCCGTGTTGGAGGCGATGCCGCAGGGCGGGCTGCAACCTGAGTGGTCTGGGGCGACCGTGTTTGCCCGACATGATTTTGGCCTTGTGCCCCAGTGCATCGGTAAAGACATTCTGGTCAATCAGCACAACGTCATGGCGATTCTTGAAGCCGTTTCAATGGCGATCACCGGTGAAATACCTGAGGATGACCTGCATGTGCATCAGCCAACGAATCGTGATCTGGGTCTGCGGGTGCTGCTGGCTGAGGACAACCCGGTCAATCAGACGCTCATGCGAGAACAATTGGAAGCCATCGGCTGCGCGGTGATCGTTTCCTCCAATGGACGGGAAGCCCTCGAGCAACTGGAGTGCCAGGCATTCGACGTGCTGCTCACCGACGTCAACATGCCAGTCATGGACGGTTATGCCCTGGCTGAAACCGTGAGAAGGAATGATTTGCAACTGCCCATCATCGGTGTGACTGCCAATGCCTTGCGAGAGGAAGGCGAACACTGCATTCGAGTGGGAATGAACAATTGGTTGAGCAAACCCATTTCAATCGAAGGGCTGTATCTGTGTCTGAAGGCGTTTGCTAGGCAGCCTCCAACTCATCAGCGTCAAACGATTCTTGAAGTGGATCAGTTACACATACCCGACCAAATGCGTACGCTGTTTGCGCAAGTTATTCGCCAAGATCTGACTGATTTGCAACGAGCGACACTAAATTACGATCCAGACGCCATTGCGCATTTGCTGCACCGGATTCGAAGTGCGTTGGCTGTGACGAGAGCCAATTCCCTGATAGCGTCGAGCAAGTCTCTTGAAGCTGCCGTTCGCGACACTGAGCAAACCCTCATGATCACGACTATTGCCAGCTTTATCGAGCGCATCGAGGCAGCTTTGAAGGAGCAAGGCCTAGAGTTCCGGGATTGACAGTGCGGCCCGCACAGATTCGCTTTGTACCGCGTACTAACTATGCGTTGATCAGGCTATTCAGTTGTTCTTCAGCCGAGAGCAGGGCGGTAATACCTTCCATCAATTCCTGCTCCCGCTGAACAACGGACGCTTCGCGTAGCGATAGCTCGCGCTCCTTTTGCTCTTGTTGACGCTGCTGTTGTTCAAGGCGGGCGTACTTCTCAAGTAGGGCCTCCGTGTGCGACTGGACATTGGCCAGCAGGGTCTTGAGGTTGTGATCCGTGCGCACGAGTACATTTTGTTCTTCGGGCATCGTCTTCATTTCACCTTTTCTGGTGTGGGGTGCATTCTCCGCCAAAGGCGTCAATAGGTTCGTTGTTGCTGGCCTGTCGATCATGCTTGGAGTGGCCTCGGACGTCGGCGAGAGTTGGTGGAGCAGCGATTGCATGGCTTCTAAGTGATGTATTTGGTAAGGACTCGCCGTCGGGATAGCCAGACCATATTCCTTACCCTGTAGGCTCAGATTGAGTTCTGCCTTGACTGCCTTCGCTGCAATGGGGGGCGCATCGGCGACAGCGGAGCGCTCACTTTCGCTTGCAAAGCCATTGGGATGAAATTCCAACAAGCTCAGCAACCAAGCCTCGCTGATTTTCAAGCTGTGATGAGTGGTTGAGGGTGTGCAGGTAAAGTCACAATTAGAGAGGTCCACGATGCGATAAGAGCTGTCGGTCTGTCGGCCTTCAGGCGAGTTGGCATCACGCAGAATGTTCTTCAGCGTTTGGGCGGCGCCTTTGAAGTCATCTGGCGTCGCGCTACACATGCTGACGCCATTAGCCTCTTTTTCGATGGCGGTCAGGTAAACCCTAACCAAGTCATCACTAATCTTTTCATTCAGACTGTAGAGCAAAAACATCTGATCGTTCTGAGTCGACAGAAAGCCGCAAAGCAGTGCGGCATTGTGTAGCTCACCTTGGGCATCAGGCACTTCTATCGTTCTGCATAGCATCGGTTCGTATCACTCCGCAATGGATGATCGGGAATGATCATCTGAGCGAAAGAATACGCCGTTCGCCATTCTAGTCATGTCAGATAATCCGCACTTGGCCAACGATAAATCGCCTAAGGGCTCAGACTTTTCGGATTTCGCAGAGGCGCTGTTCTACAGACGTTCATGCGCGGTTATCGTAACTAGCATCGTCATTGATGGGCCGCGTCCCATGATGAAAAAAGTTCTTTAATTATTGTGGAAGTCATGATCGAACTAACCAGATTGACCAAGCAGTTCAGCGGTGCCGTTGCTGTGGACGAATTATCGTTTCGCGTAAAAGCGGGGGAGGTACTTGGATTGTTGGGTCCAAACGGGGCGGGTAAATCCACAACTATGAGGATGTTGACGGGATTTGTCGCGCCGACCTCAGGAACCGCAAAAGTGCACGGTCTGGATATTCGCCGTCACACACGTCATGTCCAGCGGCTGATTGGGTATGTATCCGAAGGCAATGCGTGCTACACCGAGATGACGGTGCAGGGTTTTCTGAGCTTCATCGCTGATGTGCGCGGCTATAGAGGGCGTGAAAAGAAGCAGCGCGTAACTGCAATGATGGAACAGTTCGAGCTGCTGGAAGTGCATGGTCAAGTTATCGAACACCTTTCCAAGGGCTTTCAACGCCGTGTAGGACTTGCGCAGGCCATTCTGCATGACCCTGCTGTCTTGATTCTTGATGAGCCTACGGACGGGCTCGATCCCAATCAAAAACACCGCGTGCGTGAGCAGATCAGAGAACTGGCGCGGAACAAGGTCGTACTCATTTCGACGCATGTTCTGGAGGAGGTCACAACCCTGTGCAGCCGTGCGTTGGTGCTCGGTAAAGGCAAGTTGCTGGCCGACAGCACGCCGCAAGAGCTGGAAAGCCGCTCGCGTTATCACCAAGCCGTGACATTGTTCGCAAGACAGCCACTGGACTTGATGTCTCTGGCCGTTCTGCCCGGAGTGGCGGGGATCGAGAGGGGCGAAGTCACAAATAGTGTGAGGGTGTTGGCTCGCCCCGGTCAGGTGATTGTTCCGCAGATCAATAGCCTCATCAATGCTAAAGGCTGGAGCGTATTTCGCCAGGAAGTCGAACGCGGCTCATTGAGTGAAGTATTCCGTTCGCTGACGCGGGAGAGCCGACCATGAGGGCGTTGCTCAAACGTGAACTGCGCAGTGCCGGCAGTACCGCGACGGTGTACATCTATTTGGTCGCCTTTCTGCTGCTCAGTGGTATCTGTACGTTCTACGGTGGCGAATTTTATGAGCGTAATCATGCCGATTTGAACCCTTTCTTTGAATACTTGCCGTGGCTGTACATTTTGTTGCTGCCAGCCTTGGGCATGCGCCTTTGGTCGGAGGAGCGCAAGTCAGGCTCAATCGAATTGTTGATGTCACTGCCTGTGAGTGCGCTTGGTGCGGTTCTCGCCAAATTTTTCGCGTCGTGGATCATCGCCATGGCGGGGCTTTTACTGACGTTCCCTTTGGTACTGACGGTCAATTACCTTGGCGAACCGGACAACGGAGTCATTCTTTGCGGCTATCTGGCCTGCGTCCTGTTGGCGGGGAATTTTCTGGCAATCTGCAATTGCACGTCGGCGTTGACCAAAAGTCCTCTGCTGGCGTTTCTGTTGGGGGCCGCAGTGTGTCTGTTTTTTATCGCTTGCGGCTCTTCTGTAATTCTAGATTTGTTTCGTAATTGGGTATCGGTGCATTGGTTGGATCGTGTAGCGTCCATGAGTGTCCTGGCGCATTTCGGCGGCCTCACTCAAGGTGTGATCGAGCCGAGAGATCTGCTGTATTTCATTAGCCAAATCGTCGCCTGGATTGCCATTACCGTGCTGACGGTTGAACTGAAGAAGGCGGCCTGATGCCATGGTGTTCAACCGCTTCGTCTCTACGTGCCTGTGGCTTGTAGTGATAGCAGGATCGTTTTTGCTGATCAACCTAGGTATCGCGCCGCGTCTTTCGGACCTACGCCTGGACCTCACCGAACGGCGGTTGTACACCCTCAGTGCCGGTAGTCGCCAGATCATTCAAGACCTCAAGGAACCGGTCGATCTCTATCTGTTTTTTTCCAGCCAGGCGGCGAAGGACATCGTGGTGTTGCGCAGCTACGCGGCAAGGGTCGAAGCTTTGCTGCAGGAGTATCAACGCGTCTCCGATGGACGTTTACGGCTGCACGTTATCGATCCGGTCGCGTTCTCTGAACAGGAGGTGAGGGCGACCGAACTAGGTCTGAAGCCATTGGACTTTGGCGTGGGCACTGTCCCGGTTTACTTCGGTCTTGCCATGGTGGACGGAAAAAGTCACCACGCCAGCATCCCGATGTTTGTGCTCAATCAGCAATCGTTCCTTGAGTACGATGTCAGTCGTCTGCTGCAAATGCTGGCACGGCCGAAGCGTCCATCAATCGGTCTGATCTCGACACTGCCGCTTATGGGCGGTTTTGATGCTCAGGCGCGTAAAAGTCAGGCACCATGGTTGATCGCGCAGGAAATCCGTAAAGCCTTTGAGGTAAAAGAGCTCGCGCCGGAAGCTGAGCAGATCCCCGAGGACCTCAAGGTTTTGATGTTGGTTCATCCCAAGCATCTTTCGGCATCCACGTTGCGCGCTATCGACCAGTTCGTGCTGCGGGGCGGGCGATTGCTGGTGTTCGTGGACCCGTACAGTGAACGGGACCGTGGCGACAATTACTTCGGTATTCCCAGCAAGGACAAATCTTCAAACCTTGCGCCCTTGCTCAAAGCTTGGGGCGTGCGCCTCTTGCCGGGACGAATATTGGGCGATGACTTATACGGTCAGTTCGTCATGCTGCAGCAGGGCACCGAGCCTGTGTGGCAACCTACGGCTCTCAAGCTGACACCTGGCGCCATGAATTCTGAGGATGTCATCACCGCCGGTCTTGGCAGCCTCAACCTGTCTACGGGTGGCATCCTGAGTGCCGTTCAAGAAGCGAAAACCACCCTCACGCCTCTGTTGAACAGTTCGCAAAAAACCATGCTGTTTGAAACCTCGATCCTTGACCACTTGAAGGACCCCACGGAGCTAGCCAGGACCTTCGTCCCTTCAGCAGAAGGCCACATGATTGCCGCACGAATTCAAGGACCGGCCCAATCGGCATTTGTGCATGAACCGGATGACAAAGCTCTGACTCATAGCGATCAGATCAATGTGGTTGTTGTAGCGGACACCGATCTGCTGAGCGATAACCTATGGGCCGATGTCGAGCCACAAGGCTATCACCACGCGGTGGAACCTTGGGCCGACAACGCAGCTTTTGTGCTTAATGCACTCGACAGCCTGTCCGGTTCGGACGCATTGATCAGCTTGCGTTCTCGCGGTCACTACAGCCGCACATTCACCGTAGTTGAGCAAATGAAACAACAGGCGCAGGCACGTTTCAGGCAAATGAACAGCACCTTGCAACAGGCGCTGGACTCGACCGAAAAGCAGCTGGCGGCACTTGCTGACGGTGGCGACCCGACCCTTCCATTGACCACTGAACAACAGCAGACCGTCGACCAGTTCACCGCTGAAAAAGCGTCCCTTGAACAGCAAATGCGTCAGGTGGCACTGCAGCTCAATACCCAAGTGGAGCGGTTGGGGAACGTGTTGCGGTTGATCAACATTGTGCTGGTTCCGTTGTTGGTCTCGTTGCTGTTTCTTTCAGTTGCAGCGTGGCGTTGGCATGTCAGGGCGCGCAAAAAGCCTTGAGGTTTAAAGTCTGGACGATGGCAAAACTATTCTGGAGTGCCAACTATTACGGGACAGCGCCAACGTCCATAAGCTGGATTTCATCGAGCGGGAGCCACTCTCCCGCACCATTAGACCGTTGTGGGTCGACGCCAGAGAGGTTCAAACATCATGAAAAAACTACACAAGAAAATCGCGCTGGTTACCGGTTCATCGAAGGGCATTGGCGCGGCCGTCGCCAAGCAGTTGGCCAGCGACGGTGCGACCGTCATTGTCAACTACACCCGTAGCCAGGAAGACGCGGATCGGGTTGTTGCGCAGATTCTTGAAAAAGGCGGACGCGCTTATGCAATCAAGGCCGACGTCGCCGATCCGCTGGAGTTGAAGGCGTTGTTCAAGTCAATTGTTCATGAACACGGGCATCTCGACATCCTGGTCAATAACGCAGGTGTCTATGCCACAGGCGCTTTGGCGGAAATCACCGAAGAAGAGTTCCATCGCCAGTTCAACTTGAACGTACTGGGTTTGATCCGCTGCACCCAGGAGGCCGTAGCGGTGTTCAATCCTCAGGGCGGTAGCATCGTCAACATCAGCTCCAGCGTCACCTCGTTCACGCCTGCCCATTCGACGGTCTACACCGCGTCGAAAAGCGCGGTTGATGCGATCACCAAGACCCTCGCCAATGAACTTGGGCCGAAAAAGATCCGGGTCAACTCCGTCAATCCGGGCCTGGTAGTGACCGAAGGTGTCCATGCTAGCGGTTTTTTCGAAGACGAGTTTCGGAAAAAGATCGAAGCTATCACACCGCTGGGCCGTATCGGACAACCAGAGGACATCGCGCCCGCCGTCGCCTTCCTGGCTTCGGAAGACGCCAGCTGGATCACTGGCGAATTGCTAATCATTGGTGGGGGGCTGCACTAATCCCGAGACGCATGTTCGCTTACGTAATGGCGGGGCGACTGAGCCATGACGCGCTTGAAAGCGGTACTGAACGCGCTCTCGGATTCATAACCCAATGAAAAGGCGATGGTCGATACCGAGTCGCCAGAGTTCTTCAGACGATCACTCGCCAGCAACATCCGCCAATGGGTCAGATATTCCATTGGCGCGTTGCCAACGACTTGCTTGAAGCGAAGCGCAAACGCCGAGCGTGACATGTTGGACAGTTTTGCAAGTTCCTGGACAGTCCAGCGGTGCGAAGGATCGCTGTGCATCGCGCCCAACGCAAGGCTTAGGTTGCGATCGGCCAGACCGAAAAACCAGCCGATACCGCTGCTGTTCAGTGTCGCCAAATGGGTGCGCAGGACTTCGACCAACATGATGTGCGCCAGATGTTCATTCATAAGCGAGCGACCCGGACGTTGTTGATGAAGTTCCGAGGTAAAGCGCTCCAGTGCCCAACGCAAAATCGATGCCTGAGGCTCGTTGCCTTGTACGTGAACTAGAGAGGGCAGGGTGCTGAGGAGTAAATGGGTGGGTATGCCTGTGAAGTCAAAGCGGCCACCGACCAGTTGAACGTCGTCGCCTCCATAACTGAGAGCAAGTTCATCCGCCGCTAGGGTCTGGAAATAGCCATCTGAATCGAGAACCGGTTGCGACAGATCGCTGAACAGCGCAAACGGCACGCCGCGGGTCATCAAAAAACAATCGCCCTGGTGAAGTCGTTGGGGCGCTGGTTCGCCTTCGACCTGTAACCAGCAGCTGCCTTTCACCACTGCTGTGAATTTGATGCCTTCTCTAATAGGGAAGTTGAACGCCCATTCGCCGCCCAGTGAAAGTGAGGCGGAGTGGTAGTTACGAATTCTCAATAAAGATAAGACGTCGGAAAGAGGATCCATACTTTACCTTTTGGGCGATGAGTAAAATGACTGGCGCTTTATAACATAGCTAATCCAGTATTTGCGTATAAATATGAGGTTTACATGAAAGTGGAGTTTGATAAATTTTACGGCCCGCTCATTAACGGTTTGTTTGAAATAGACGAAAAAGAGCGCTGTTTCGCCGCAGTCGACCCTGCAACTGGCAAACACCTGGCTTACATTCGATATTGCACGGAATCGGATGTAGATCGCGCTGTAACGGCTGCTCAAAACGCTTTTCCAGCCTGGCGCAATCTGGGTCAGCAAAAGCGTGCACGACTGATCAACCTGTTGGCGGATGAGCTTGAGCGCAACAGCGAACGCCTCGCCATGATCGATGCACTTGATGTCGGCCGATGCATCAGCGAAGTGCGCAAGGATTATCTGACTGCTGTACGACACTATCGTTACTTTGCTTCGGTAGTGATGGCATATGAAGATTCCGGACGTGAAATCGACGGCGGTTACGCCATAACCCGGCGTGAGCCGTTGGGCGTGTGCGGTCAGATAATTCCTTGGAATGCACCTGCAATCATGGCGGCGTTCAAACTTGCACCGGCGTTGGTGGCTGGCAATACCGTTGTTCTGAAGCCCGATGAAAACGCCACCTTGTCGACCCTTGAGTTGGCAAAGCTGATCAACAAGATTTTCCCCGCTGGCGTGGTGAATATGGTCACAGGGCTGGGAGAAGTCGTCGGCGCGGCATTGAGTGAGCATCCTCTGGTCAGAAAACTTTCGTTCACCGGTAGCACTGAGGTCGGTAGAGTCATCGCCGGCGTGGCCGCTAAACGCCTCGTACCGTCCACACTGGAGCTGGGTGGCAAGAGCGCCAATATCGTCTTCCCTGACATTGAAGATATCGATGCAGTGGTCGACAACACGACGTTTGCTGCCATTCATAATAATGGGCAGTCCTGCCTAGCCGGCACTCGCTTGTTTGTTCATGCGGACATTGCCGATGTTTTTCGCGAGAAACTCATCGCTTCATTCATTCGCTTGAAAGTCGGTTCGCCGCTCGCTGAAGACTCTCGCATCAGTTGCCTGGTCAATGCGCGTCAGGGTGAGCGCGTGCTGGACTACATCAAACTGGGTTTGGAAGAGGGCGCCGAGCTGCTTGCCGGCGGTGGGCGAGCAGATGTGGAGGGATGTGAACATGGCTATTTCATCCAACCGACGATATTCCAGGCCAGTAATGGAATGAGAATCTGCCAAGAAGAAATTTTTGGCCCGGTACTTTCGCTCATCATTTGGGACGACTACGAAACCATGATCGCCCAGGCCAATGACACGGAGTACGGATTGGCTTCCGGTATTTATACCAGCAGCCTAAAACATGCCATGGAAACTGCATCCCGGCTGGAGGCGGGATCCGTTTGGATCAATCGCTATTCTAACATTACCGATGGCACTGCATTTGGTGGCTATAAAAACAGTGGCATCGGCCGGGAGTTCTGCCGCGAAACACTCGGTGCCTACACTCAGATCAAAACCATAACTCTACAGGATGAGGTTCCTGAGATATGGTTTTCGCCCCTCTGAATGACCGCTGAATAAAAACCGCCTTCCTTTGGAAGGCGGTTTTTTTTTGATTTTCAAAAATATCCTTACCAGGTACGTAGGAAATGTCCTACAGGGTGCGTGGATTTTTCGGTCAGGGCAGATGGATTGTTGCAATTGGACGACGAAGGCGCGTGAGTAAGAATTACACCAACTCTTACTGAAAGAGTTAATTCATCTGCTCTCGATCGTAAAATAAAGGAATAGACTCGTGTCTACTGCACTCAGACATCTTCTTGCTTCATCCATCGTTGGCCTGTTCGCGACTTCGGCAATGGCCGCGGATGGCACCATTAACTTCACTGGTGAAATTACTGCGGCATCCTGCAGCGCAACTGCAGGCGCTGGAACCTCAGTCACCGGAGCAAAAGGAAATCAAGTAATTGACGTAAAGTTGGGGAAAGTCAGTATCGACTCTTTGAGCGCCCCGTCTACAGGAATCGTGGCGGGTACAGCGATCAATATCAACCTTGATTGCGGTAATACTGCTGCCGGTCTGACCACTGTAAAGGTTCAGTTCGATCCTAATTCTGGTTCCGGTGTAGACGCCAAAAACAACAACCTGCTGAAAACTACAGGTGTTGCAAAAGGTGTTGGTATTGCGCTGTATGACAGCAGCAACAACCTGATCAACCTTGCGGGCAACGGTACTTTTAACGCGGCGCTGGTTAAGTCCGGTACCGATCCTGACATCAAATATGCAGCAAACTTGAATATGCGTGCGGCTTATATGGCTAATGGCGACGAAATTGTTCCAGGTACAGCCAACGGCGAACTGCCGTTTACCTTGACTTACGAGTAAGTTTCATCTGGAGAGGTGCGAAAGTGCCTCTTCAACTTGAGAATTGAATTATGAAGATGCTCATTGCGAAATTTTCGTTAGCGGGGCTTGCTATGCTTTTCAGTAGCTTTGCCAGTGCCGGTATTACTTTGGGTGGAACGCGAATTATATATCCGCAGAAACTTAAGGAAACGTCCATCATGGTAAAAAATGATGGAGACAAAGATATCATGGTGCAGTCATGGGTGGATCCCGATGCATCGTCTCCCGATCTGGACGTGCCATTTGCGCTGACCCCTGCACTCAGTCGACTTGGCGCCAAGAAACAGCAAAGCTTACGAGTTTTCTACTCTGGCCAAGGACTTCCTTCGGACAAGGAATCGGTGTTCTGGCTCAGCGTTCAGGAAATTCCACAAATGTCGGAACAGGAAAATACGCTGCAAATAGCTGTGCGTCAGCGCATCAAGATTTTTTATCGCCCTACAGGCTTGTCGGGTACTCAAGATGAGTCGGTCCATCAACTGAAGTGGAAGATGATTAGCGAAGACGGGAAACTTTGGTTATTGGCAAGCAACCCATCTCAATACCATATTTCTTTCGGAGCGGTATTTTTGAAAGTTGCTGGAAAGTCTTATGACGTGCAGTCAAAAATGCTCGCTCCGGGTGCGCGAGAAAAGTTTCTGGTCAAAGGTGCCAGTCCGTCTGCCTCCCAGATAAAGGCAGTTGTTGATTTTAATTCTATCGATGACTACGGCGCGCCAAAGTCACATACAGTTGAAGTGTCTGGTTAAGTTTGATTAACGCGCCTTGTCGATTAATTTTGTTCGATCTTGAGCCGCTCATGTGGGTTGTAAAGCAGGGAATATATACGAATGCTTCGTTTGTGGGGTCAGCGTGTCATCACTACCTTCGGAAGTCTTTGTCCATCAAGTTTAATATTGATTGGGGTTTCCGTGCCTACAACTGCCTATGGGGTCGAATTCAATAGTGCTTTCCTTAGTAAACAGGGTGCTGCTGTCGAATTGAAATACTTTGAGCAGGGGAGTTCCGTTGCTCCAGGCACCTATAATGTTGACGTCTATCTGAATCAGACGTTGATATTGCGCCAAAGCGTTGAGTTTTCCGTCGCCGATAAAAGTGGTGAGGTCATGCCTGTTGTTCACCTGGGCGTGCTTAAATCGATTGGCGTAGACATCGATCGTCTAAAGAAAGAAAAGCTGATTGCGGTGAAAAGTGATGACGCTACGGTTGTAGACGTAGCCTCGCTGGTTCCCGGTGCCAGTGTCGAGTTTGATGTGAACGCGTTGGCCTTGCAGATCAGCATGCCGCAAGCCTATATCCGCCATCAGTCCCGAGGTTATGTCGATCCTTCGTTGTGGGATGACGGAGTGACGGCTTTCTATACCAACTACCAGGCTAACTTCAGCCGAAATGTCAGTAATGGGTATAACAACGACTATCGCTATGTGGGTCTACGTAATGGTTTCAACGTAGGGGCATGGCGATTTCGCAACGAGTCATCGATCTCTGGATCGACGGGCGTGCGTGACAAGTTCAGCAGCAACCGCACCTACGTGGAGCGCGATGTCCGTAGCCTGAAAGGCAAGCTGGCGGCGGGTGAACTCTTTACCCAAGGCGACATTTTCGACAGTGTACGTTTTCGTGGCGCACAGATTCACTCCGAGCTGGGCATGCTTACGGATGACGAAGTGGGCTTCGCGCCGGTTGTGCGAGGTATCGCCGAGACGAACGCGACAGTCGAAATCAGCCAGAACAACTACGTCATTTACTCGACGACCGTTCCAGCGGGTGCGTTCGAAATTTCGGACATATACCCCAGTGGTTCGAACGGTGACCTGACCGTGAAAATCATTGAGGCTGACGGGCGTGAACGCCAGTACTCACAGGCCTACTCCTATCTGCCGGTTATGGCGCGCCGAGGGAGCATGCGCTACAGCTTGGCGGCAGGTGAGTATCAGGCTGATGGTCAGGCTGCACCTAAATTCACCCAGGGCACTCTGGTTTACGGGGCCACGGATAACCTGACCGGCTATGGCGGTCTGATAGCGGCCGCAGACTACAAAGCGTTGAACCTGGGAGTGGGCGTCAACTCCCCTTGGGGCGGACTGTCGTTCGACGTGACCAATAGCAGTTCCCAGAACCGGGCAGGGCGCAAGAACGTCGGCCAGAGTGCGCGTTTCCTGTACTCCAAGACACTGAGTCAGACCGACACCACGTTTACGATGGTCGGCTACCGTTACTCCACCGAGTCCTATCGTACGTTCAGCCAGCACGTTGAAGACCAGGAACACGTTGGCACGCGCAACTATGGTCGGCAGAAAAGCCGGTTCGACATGAACGTCAACCAGTCCCTGTCAGGGCGTGGCTCGCTGTTCTTGAGTTTGGGTGAAACCAGTTACTGGAATCGGCAGGGCAGTACGCGGCGTTGGCAGTTTGGTTACGGCGGCAACTATTCGGATATCAGTTACAACTTCGCCGTTTCCCGCACCGAACAACAGGGGAGCCATCACGGCGCTGACAACCAGCTGACGGCGTCCATCAGCATTCCATTCGGCAGCAGCCGTGGCACGCAGCGCTTGTACTCAAGTGTGACCACATCCAATCAGGGTGATTCATCCATTCAAACTGGACTGTCGGGAAACCTGAATGAACAGAACACCCTGAACTATTCGGTTCAGGCCAGCCACAGCAAAACCGAAGGAAGCTCTACCAGTGTGGGTCTCAACTGGGACGCGCCGGTGGCAAAAGTGAGCGGCAACTATGGGCAAGGTCGTGACAACAAACATCTGGACCTTGGCGCATCTGGTTCGGTGGTAGTGCACGGCGGTGGCGTGACGTTCGGACAGCCGGTAGGTGAGACGTTTGCATTGGTTGAAGTACCCAATACAGGAGGCATTGGTGTCGATTCTTCCAGCTCAGTCCGCACTGACAGCAAGGGCTACGCTGTTGTGCCTTTCGCCCAGCCGTATCGTTACAACTGGATCAACCTGGATACTTCCACTTTTGGCAGCGGGGTTGAAGTTGCAGAAACCTCAGGCCAAGTCGTGCCCACTCGGGGAGCAGTGGTCAAGCGTAAATTTACGGCTGAGTCCGGACGGCGAATTCAATTCGACCTGCGCCTGAGTGATGGTCAGAAGCTGCCATTCGGCGCACAAGCCTATGGCGTAGACGGACATTTACTGGGTAGCGTTGATAATGCCTCTCGATTGCTGGTATTCGGCATTCCAGACCAGGGAAGCTTCAATATCAAGTGGAGCAAGGGAAGCTGTGATGTTTTGTATGACGTTCCGAAGGTCAATAAAGAGTTGATGTATGAAAAATTTGAAGCAAAATGCATATACTAATCAGCACCGTGACGGAGCGTGCACTATTTCACCCGGCACGCACCATTAGCCGATATTAAAAGGCCAAGGATATTCGACAATGGGAAGTATAGTGATAGTCGACGATCATCCACTGATGCGGATGGCGGTTCGAGTAATGCTCGAAGGAGAGGGACACACTGTTGTGGCGGAAGTCGACAATGGTGTTGATGCCGTCGATAGTATCCGAAAAATTCTCCCGGATCTGGTCATTCTGGATTTGAGCATTCCCAAAATGGACGGCCTCGCAGTGATTGCTCACTTGAAGGCTATTGGCATTTCCACCCGCGTATTGATCCTAACCTCCGGCGACACTCGCAACTTCGCGATGCGCTCGTTGCAAGCGGGCGCGGCAGGTTTTGTTTGCAAGGACGACAGTCTAGACGAACTGATTGGTGCGGTTAAAGCCGTGCTTTCCGGTTACAGCTACTTTCCGGCAAACACCATTCACCAACTTCGCGATAATACCCAGGCAGCCAGTCAGGAAAGTCTGTTGATCGCGCAGCTGTCGGATCGTGAAATTACCGTTTTGAAGTTGTTGGCGCGAGGGATGGGTAATCAAGATATCGCCGATGAGTTGATGATCAATCACAAGACCGTCAGCACCTATCGCGTTCGCCTACAGCGAAAACTGAGTGTCGAAAACTTGATTGCCCTCGGTGAGCTTGCCAAGCGTAATGGCCTGGTTTGAAAGGAACACGCGCAATGCGTGTTTTTTGATGAGAACGTAACAGCGCCCGTTGATACTTCACGCATGCTTACCAAGCTCCAGGTACATAATGCCTCACGCAGATAGCCCGTTGCGCTATCAGGAGGTGAGAAGTATGGTCCGAGCGAGGATCACCCATCCCGAATGCTCAAAGCCGCCATGTACAACACCAACTAGGCGTCGTATACGGCGGCTTTTTTACGGTTTGCAGGAAAGGTACAAACGTCAGTTTTGGCGTAATTGTCAGTGGCTGGATGGTTGCGGAGCCTGCCAACCACCGCCCAATGCCTTGTACAGCGCGACGACATTGAGAAACGTCGCAGTATCAGCCTGGGCGAGGGCGTCCTGATAGGCGAACAAGGAGCGCCGCGCGTCCAATTCGACCAGGTACGGCGCTTGTCCTGCCTTGTAGCGAATGCCGGCCAGCGAAGCAGCCTGCGCACTGTGCTCAGCAGACTCGGCGAGATCACGAAGCCGCTCCTGCGATTGGCTATAGGTCGTCAATGCCGCTTCGGTCTCTTCAATGGCACGCAAGGCGACCAACTCATACTGCGCCTGTGCACCTTGATGACGGGCCTGTGCTGCACGTTGGCGCGCCTTCACACTAGCCAGATGCAGCGCCGGCCAGCTTACCGAAGGCATGATGCTGAACGCTCGACTGCTGCCTTCGCCCCAGTCGCCACCGCGCAAGGCAACAAACCCGAGGAAACCACCCAAGTTGATGCGAGGGTAGAGTTCGGCGGTGATCGCCCCCACATCGGCGTTGGACGCTGCCAAGGCGCGCTCGGCGCTCGCCACATCCGGGCGTCGACGCAGTAGATCACCGATATCACCGATGGGCAAACGCGTGCCCAATGGCGGCAGAGGCGTCGCTTTTTCCAGAGCCATCAATTGATCAGGACGTACACCGACCAGCACTGCCAGGCGAAAACGGGCTAGATCGCTACGTGTTTGCAACGGTGCCAGAGACGCCTTGATACTCGCCTGCAGTGCTTGCGCACTTTCCAGTTCATCGGAATTCCCGCGGCCTTGCTCTACCATGCTGCGCACCACCGTTACCTCCGCGTCCTGGTTGGCCAGGTTGGCGCGAGCCACGCTCAATTGCTGCTGAGCGCCATACCACTGAAAGTAG
Organism: Pseudomonas sp. GW823-FHT01D03; assembly: GCF_058798255.1. Lineage (NCBI taxonomy): Bacteria > Pseudomonadati > Pseudomonadota > Gammaproteobacteria > Pseudomonadales > Pseudomonadaceae > Pseudomonas > Pseudomonas sp. GW823-FHT01D03. The sequence goes on along the minus strand of NZ_JBXAKK010000001.1, from coordinate 3,250,248 downwards.
TTACGAGCCACTTCAGCGACCACCACAATGCGTACTTGCACTAGATCATCTGCGACGGATTCGCTACGCGCCTCTGCCGCTTGTGAAAGACGTTGCAAACGGCCAAACAGATCGATTTCCCATTGAGCATCCAGCCCGGCGCTGTAGGTTTTGTTTAGATTCCGCTCACCCACAGTGCCGGTGTTTGCCTGAGAGATACTGCGTGAATAGTCTGCGCCGGCGGTTACCGTCGGCCACTTGTCGAGCTCGCGCTCATCGAGCACTGCGCGCGCTTCACTCAATCGGGCTTGAGCGATGCGGATGTCGTGGTTGCTGGCCAGTGCCTGCTCAATCAACGCGTCCAGTTTGCTGTCCTTGAATTGACGCCACCAGTCCTGTTGCAGGCGATCTGCAGAGTACAGGTGAGTGGGCAGCGGCTGCGTCAGGGTAATCGGCTGGTTGGTGACAGGTTTGTAGTCGGGGCCTACGGTGCAGCCGGCCAGCAAGGCCGGGCACAGCAGAAGATATCGCATACGCATTGAGAACATTCCTCGATTAAGCATGATCAGCTCCGGAACCCGCGCTGGTCGTCACTTCGTCCGCGCTGTCCAGTTCAAGAGTGCGGGGATTGTTGGCCGCGGCACGATGGTCCACGGCAATGAGGGAATACATGGTCGGCAGGACCAGCAAGGTGAAGACAGTCCCCACGAGCATGCCCACGACGATCACCAGACCGAGGTCATAACGACTGTGGGCGCCGGCACCCGAAGCAAACAGCAGCGGGATCAGCCCGGTCACCATGGCGGCGGTGGTCATCAGGATCGGACGCAGACGCAGCTTGGCCGAATGCAGGATCGCAGCGCGGCGGTCCAGGCCTTCCTTGATCTGGATTTCATTGGCGAACTCGACCATGAGGATGCCGTGCTTGCTGATCAGGCCAATCAGTGTCACCAGACCGATCTGGGTGTAGATGTTCATCGTGGCCATGCCCAGCGCCAACGGAATCAACGCACCACAGACCGACATCGGCACACTGATCAAGATGATCAGCGGATCAAGCAAACTTTCGTACTGCGCCGCCAGCACCAGGTAAATCACGATGATGGCGAACAGAAAGGCCATGTACAGCGCGGCACCTTCCTGCTGGTACTGACGCGAATCCGACAGCCAGTCGTAGGTAAATCCCGGCGCCAGTTTGCTGGTCTGTTCTTCAAGAAATTGCACAGCCTCACCCATGCTCACGCCTGGGTTGGGAATGGCTTGCAGAATCGCCGAGTTCAGCTGGTTGAATTGCGTCAGCTGGTTTGGCTCGACACCTGTCGAGACTTCCACCAGGTTGGACAGCGGTACTTGTGCGCCGCTGACACTGGTCACGTAAAAACGCGAAAGCGCTTCTGGCGATAGACGTTCATTGCGCAAGCTCTGTGGAATCACGTCATAGGAGCGACCATCCATGGCGAAACGGTTGACGTAGTTTTCACCCACCAGCACGGCCAGCGTGTCGCCGATGGCCTTCATGGTCACACCCAGGCTGTTAGCCTTGGAGCGATCGACCTTGATGCGAATGACGGAGTTGTTGTAGTCCAGATCACTGTCCACGACCATGAACAGGCCACTTTTGCGAGCAGCGCTTTTCAGCTCTTCCATGGCCTCGTAGACCACTTTGTAGTCGCTGGCACTTTTGAGCACCATCTGCACCGGCAGGCCTCCTGTGGAACCGGGCAACGAGGGCAACTGGAAGGCAAAGACGTTGTTGCCTTCAATGGCATTGGCGCGGTTTTGCATGTCGAGCTGGATCTGATCGGCGTTGCGTTCACGCTCCTCCCACTCGACGAAGTTCACACCACCGATGCTGTTGGAAACTCCGTTGATCCCGTTGATCAACCACAGATTGCTCTGCTCAGGCAGCGTGACCATGACCTCGTTCCACTTCTTGCCGAACTTTTCGACGTAGTCGATGTTGGCATTCTGTGGCGACTTGATCGCGGTCAGTACGGTGGACTGATCCTCGACCGGGGCGAGTTCGCTTTTGGTGTGGCTGTACAGAACCGGCACGCTCAAGATCACGATCAGGGCAACGAAACAGGTGACCCAGCGGTGGTGCAGAGAAATATCCAGCACGCGACCGTAAGCCTGACCCAGGTGATGGAAAAATTGCTCTGCCCGACGAGCCATCCAGCCTTCACTCATTTTGCTGTCGAGCAAAAACGAACTCATGACTGGCGACAGCGTCAGTGCGATAAGGCCCGACACCATGACCGAGCCTGCCAGGGTGAATGCGAACTCCTTGAACAGTGACCCCGTCAGACCGCCCATCAGGCCGATTGGCGCGTAGACCGCAGCCAGTGTCAACGTCATGGCAATCACCGGCGCAGCCACTTCACGCGCACCAATCAAGGCCGCACGGGCAGGGGAGAGCCCCTCTTCGATATGCCGGTGAACGTTTTCCACCACGATAATGGCGTCATCGACCACCAGACCTATCGCCAGCACCATGGCCAACAGCGTCAACAGGTTGATGCTGAAACCGAACATCGCCATGAACGCCGCTGCGCCGAGCATCGACAGCGGAATGGTGATGACCGGAATGATGACGGCACGCGCAGATCCCAAGGCGAGGAAGATCACCACCACGACAATGATGATCGCCTCCAGCAGGGTGCCCAATACTTCGTCAATCGAAGCACTGATAAAACGCGCCAGTTCGAAAGGCACGGCGACCTTGACGTCGGCCGGGAGGTTTTGACGGATACCCGGCAGCAGTTCGTTGAGCTTTTTCACGATAACCAACGGATTGGCATTTGGTGCCGCGTTCAGACCGAAGAACACCGCATTGACACCATCCATGGTGGCGCTGGTGTCCGTCGCGGCTGCACCCAGTTCGACGGTGGCGATATCGTTCAAACGAACAATCCCCACAGACGTGGACTTGACCACCAGATCGCGGAACTCGGCGACACTGACCAGATCCGTGTTGACCTGAATGTCGGAGACTACGTAAAGGCCCTTGGCCTGGCCCGGGGCAGCTTGAACGTTGTTGTCGCGCAGTGCTTGCGCGACATCGGCGCCCGAGATTCCGTGAGCCGCCATGCGGTTGGCATCCAGCCAAATCCGCATGGCCATCTTCTGCCCACCATTGAGGTCGATGCTTCCGACACCTTCGATTGACGATAGCTGTGGCTGTACCACACGAGTGACGTAGTCCGACAGCGCGGCGGTGGACAAGGTCGGACTTGAAAAACCGACGTAAGCAACAGCCGTCGCTTCCCCGGAAGACTTCACGATGACCGGGTCATAAGCTTCGGCCGGGAGCCGGTACTTGACCTCGTTGACCTTGGCCATCACTTGCGTCATCGCCTTGTTCGAGTCGGCGTTGAGCTTCATGCGCACGGCAATCACGCTGCGGCCCTGAGTCGAAGTCGACGTCATGTAATCAACGTCCTCGACAGTGGCCACCGACTGCGCGATCGCCTGAGTCACGAAACCCTGCATCAACTGCGGCGAGGCGCCAGGGTACTGGGTGGTGATGGTCAGCGTGGCGCTTTCCGTGAGCGGGTATTGCCGAACGGGCAAATGGTTGACGGCAAGCAACCCGAGCAGCAGGACCAGGGTGCTCACCACCAGCGCCAATACCGGGCGCCGGACAAAAAGATCAGTAAACTTCATGACAGTTTTTTCGCCTGTTACTTATCAAGGTCAGACTTGGGTGCTGTTTCGAGCGACACGCTGTCCTGAGAGATGATTTCGACGTGAGCGCCATTGCTCAGGCGCAATTGACCGGAGGTGACGACTCGGTCTCCGGCCTTGACTCCTTCGAGCAGCACGGCACGCCCGTGCGAACGGTTACCGGTCTTGACCTGAATCAGGCGCGCGCTGAGTTTTTTTTCATCGCTACCTTGCACCGCGTAAACAAAATCGCCATAGGTGTTGTAACTGACGGCGGTTTCCGGAACGCTCAGGACTCGTTCGCGCGTTGGCATCACGATGCTGGCCTTCACATACATGCCGGGCGTCAGCAGTTTTTCTGTATTTGGTATCATGGCCTGAACCAGCAACGTTCTCGTACCTGGGTCGATACGGGGCTCAACGGTGCTGACCTTGCCGGTGAAGGTGCGGCTCGGATAGGCATCAACAGCAATTTGTATGGCCTGACCGGGTTTCAGCTTGGCAAAGTCACGCTCTGGCAGGGTGACGTTGGCGAACAGCGTATTGACGTCAGTCAGAGATACCAATGCCGCTCCCGACTTGACGAACTCACCCAGGTTGACTGTGCGCACACCCAATACACCCGAAAAGGGAGCCTTGACGCGCTTTTGCTCGATCAGTGCAGTCACGCGAGCGATATCACCCTGAATGACCTGGTAGTCAGCCTGCGCTTGATCAAGCTGCTCCTGTGTAGCTGCCTGCTGAGGAACCAGGTGTTTCGTACGTTGCAGGCGAAGTTTTGCATTGACTGATTGTGCTTTCAGGCGCGCCAGTTCCCCTCTCTCCGGAGCGTCGTTTAACTGGACCAAGGTCTGGCCAGCCTGGACGACTTCTCCGGCACGAAAAAAGATGGCTGTAACGCGGCCATTTACTTCGGCATTTATCTTGACTTGGCGAGTGGCTTCAAGCTCGCCAATGCCAGTGAGCACGTCGGATTTCTCGTCCTGGGCGACAGTCGCTACTGCAACTTTGATCGCCGGGCTGACGGGTTTAGTTTCGTCCTGTGCAATGCGAGGGTTAGCGCAAAGCACGGTGACGGAGAGGGCGCAGCAGCCAGCCAGCAGCATGGTGCCGCCGGCCCAGCGTTTAAATGTTCTATTCATGTGTCTTGCTTTCTTGAATGACAAAGACATCCCGCGCTCGAGGCGCAGGAAATAGGTTTCGGTTTAAACATCATCGATTGGAGAATCAGGGGCGGCAGAGCGAAAAGCTCAACTGCACACTCCACTATCAGGTTGGGACGAGCCGATCACTAAGCGGCGGCTGTAGGTTAATGGCGATGAAATGATATCGAGCAAGGGACGAGAGCTTCCATGCGCAAAACCCCAAGGTTCTTTCGCCAACGTCCACATCGAAGTCTGAGTGAGCCGGGCCGAGCCTCAATTAGCATTAGCTCTGAGTGCCGCTTTGACATGCAGCCTGAAGATCTGCGCATCGTCGATCTTCTTGTCCGAAAATGCCCCCGATCGATGATGTATGGCACATACGGACACCGCTTCAGCCAAAACGCGACTCTGAAGCTGTAAGTGAGTTCGATCAAATGCGAGATTGGGGTAGGCCATGGCTGAATTGGCCGCCACTATTTCGTGAGAATAGTGAAGGTGCGGGACCTTTACGACACGCCCTTACCCGGGGCCAATATGTCACTCGCTCGCCGTCATGAGCTGTTGCTGTGTGGGGATTAATGAGCAGATTTTCGAGTCTGAACGCTCTTACTGCTGCACCAATTGAGTTATCCAGCGGCCGGAATTTCGGAATCAAGCATGAATAAAGCTGATACCGATTTTGATACCGTCATCTGCTAGATGGCGTATTCTGGTGCGCTCTTGCGCGTGCTAACCGACTGATATTATTACGTTTTTGGCCGCATCACGATGCTTTTAAGATCGCATCGTGATGTTAGCTGTGGAGATCAATTGCTTTACCTATCAATGGGTTGCGAGCCGCACATTTGGCGCTTGGGCCATTTCTGGGGCATTTTGGAGCTTTTTCTTCCCGACCCCGATCAGTGCTGGCGGTAAGCCGGCAGGCGTGGGGCGAGAGCAGCATCTGGACGCGGTGTCCAGGCTGTTGGGCAATAAAGGCGGGATTCATGCCAGACATTGCGCGCATTGTCGCATAAGTCATGCGGCAGTTGTATGGCAGACTCTAATGAACCTGAAGGCTGTTGCGTAACGGTGTTCATTGCCGCGCAAGGCTGAGGTCCGCCCGGACTGCTGGCTTGTCCCGCGCTTGGAGCAATCCAGGGAGCAACCAAAACCAGCAACATCGTCTACATTTCAAACAGGAATGTCTCATGAGAGGACGGTCATGTTTAAAACACGATTACTTGTTGCGTCTGTTACCTGCCTGGCTTTGGCGGTGAGCTCAATAACCGCACTGGCCGATCCGGGAAATGGCAATGGTAATGGCAAAGGGAACGGCAAGGGCGGCTCCCAGAACAGTCAGGGTCACGGCAATCAGGGTGGCAAAAATAAAGGATCCAACTCGGGCAACCGGGACTATGCACCAGTGATCGATCGAAGCGGTGTGCTGGGCGTGCTCAACGGCTACAGAGACTACTGGAGCCCCGGTCCGGCACTGCCTCCCGGCATTCAGAAGAATCTGGCGCGCGGCAAGCCGTTGCCGCCGGGTATCGCCAAAAAACTGGATGGGCGACTGGCGGGGCGCCTGCCTCATTACGATGGCTACGAATGGCAGCAGGCGGGCACAGACTTGATTCTGGTAGCCATTGCGAGCGGGCTTATTTACGAAGTGCTGAATGGCGCTTTCGATTAATCGCGTGCCGGTTTTAAGGCAGCGTCTCCAGCAAAGGCCGCGCCGAAGGTCAGGAAACGGATCATGACGGCGGGGCCCTTAGGCAGCATGGCGTCCATGGTCAACCTATTGGGCGCGTCCACGTCTTCGACCCTGGGCACGGCATAGCGACCTCGGTCGTAGCGTATTCCAACCTTTGTTTTTGCTCTGTGTCAGCACTCCTGCACCTGCACGAGCGTATTGTCGCGCCTGCCGTTTGGCAGATTCTGCGGACAGTTTTTAACAGATCAGGTTCACCATTGGTTACAAAGTATGGCTAAAATGCCATCCGATTACCCAATAGCCGCTAACGGCATGGGCTCAAGGAAGTGCCACCGGGATAGTATCTGTATTCATGCCACTGCATAGACCCTGGGCCTCTGGCCGGCAGGCGCGCAGTTTGTTCACTTTTGACGTGTGACGATTTCCGTGAAACTCATCATTGCCGCTATTTATGTCATTTCCATTGCATACGTTCACCTTCGTGGTCGTGTGCGCCACAAACTGGGCCGGCAGTTGAGCGATCACTCGACGTTCCTGGCGCCGATCAACTGCTTCCTGTACCTGTTTTCGAAGAAACCGAACAAAGCGTATCTCGATCCGTCGGAGTTTCCGGACCTGAGCCCGTTGCAGGCGCATTGGGAAGAAATTCGCCAGGAAGGGCAGGACCTGCTGCGTGCCGGTGAGATCAAGCGTTCCAATCAGTACGATGACGTCGGTTTCAACTCGTTCTTCAAAACTGGCTGGAAGCGTTTCTACCTCAAGTGGTACGGCGACAGCCATCCGTCGGCGATGAAACTGTGTCCGCGCACCACAGAGCTGGTGCAGAGCATCGGTTCGATCAAGGCCGCGATGTTCGCCGAGCTGCCACCAGGTTCGAAACTGGTTCGTCACCGTGACCCGTATGCGGGTTCGTACCGCTACCACTTGGGTCTCGACACGCCGAACGATGCCGGTTGCTACATCAATGTCGACGGCGAGAGCTACCATTGGCGCGACGGTGAGGCGGTGATGTTCGATGAGACTTACATCCACTACGCCGAAAACACCACCGACAAAAACCGCATCATCCTGTTCTGCGACATCGAACGCCCAATGAAATATCGCTGGGCAGCGGCGTTCAACAGCTGGTTCAGTCGCACCGTGATGTCGGCGGCGGGTGCACCTAACGATGCGGGCGACCGTACCGGCGGGATCAACCGCCTGTTTACCAAAATCTACAAAGTGCGACTGCGCGGCAAAGACCTGAAAAAGCGCAACCGTACGCGTTACTACATGGAAAAGTGGGCGATTTTCGGCGGCTTGCTGGCGATCTTCATCTTGATCTGATAGCTGTACCGCGCCTGTTTATGCCATCGCCAGCAGGCTGGCTCCCTCAGGGAATGTGAGTTCAGAAAAGAATGCATTCCCTGAGGGAGCCGCTGGCGATGAGTCTCTCAAAGCCAACCTGTCAGCTTCCTGACAGGAACCGGATCTGCTTACTCTCCCGAAGCCTTTTTGGTCTTTCTCGCCGGGGCTGCCTTACTGGCAGGCTTGTCCTTTGCCTTCGCTTTGGCCGGCGCCTTACCGCCCAGGCTGCGTTTAAGCAGTTCGGTCAAGTCGATCACATCGGCAGATTTGCGCTCCTCCTCGCCACCCACGGTTTCAACATCCTCAATCTTGCCTTCATGGGCCTTTTTCTCGACCAGTGCCATGATCTTGTCTTCAAACTCGTCCTTGTAGTCCTCCGGACTCCAGTCACCGCTCATGTCCTGCACCAGACGTTTAGCCATGTCCAACTCGCCCTTGGCCAGTTGCGGCTTGGTCACCTCGCTGCCCAGTTCCAGTTCGTCGAGGCCGCGTACTTCCTGAGGCCAGCGCAGTTTGACCAGCACCAGCGCCGATTCCAGCGGCATCAGCGCCGCCAAGTATTGCCGAGTGTGCAGGACGACGCGGGCGAGGGCGACCTTGTTGGTTTTGCTCAATGTTTCACGCAACAGGGCGTAGACCTTGCCCCCGCGTTTGTCCGGGGCCAGGTAATAAGGCGTGTCGATGTTCTGTAGCGGAATCTGCTCAGCGTCAACGAAGGAAAAGATGTCGATGGTCTGCGTCGACACCGGGTGCGCCGAGCGGATCTCTTCCTCGCTGAGCACCACGTAGCGGCCCTTTTCGTAGGCCACGCCTTTGACGATGTGTTCCTTGGTGACTTCCTTGCCGGTGACCTTGTTCACCCGTTTATAACCCACCGGGTCCATGCTGCGGCTGTCCAGCCAGTCAAAGTCCACGCCGTGCGAAGACGTTGCCGACACGAGCGCGACAGGGATATGAACCAGTCCGAAACTGATCGCGCCTTTCCAGATTGCCCGAGCCATGGTGAGTCCTCCGCGAGTGATGTTCAGGTGACCTGCAGCTTGTGGCGAAAGTTTCCAGCGTTTGCCTGGGGACGCCGTGCTGACGGTCAAGCCGTGTTACATCTTGTTTAAGGGCGATGGGTTAACAAATCCGAACCCAGGGCGTAGCGTGGACTCGAAGGCTCTATCACCTGCGCATCGAGAGGCCACCCCATGAACCGAATATTGCCCGGCATGATCGTTCTGCTCCTTGGGGCAGGCCTGGCGCATGCCGACGTCGAGGCACTGTCCGCGCCGCTATTGCTGGCGCAAAGTCCCACCGGCACCAGCAACAATCCCTATAACAGCCCGATCCGCCGGGCCAATCCCAACAGCATGCAGGGCACGCAGCCCAGCGCGCCGGCGATTCGCGGGCCGAATACAGTGCCGGTGCCCAGTACGCCCACCGTCGGCAATGGCGGCGTTGGCAATGGCCAGCAGCAACGCTCGGTACCGAGTACGCCACCCAGATTCATCCCCAACCCACCGCCACGCGCTGGCGACAGCAACCGTTGAACATCAGGCCTGAACGCCTGTCAGCCTTCGAAATGAACAAAAGGAATCGTGCATGTTGCGTAAAACCCTTCTAGCCACGCTGTGTGCCGGCGCGTTGATCAGCGCGCCTGCCTTTGCCGCTGCCCCTAAAGAGTTGCAAAGCGAGCAGGGCACCCTTGAAGTCACCACGATCACCCAAGGCCTTGAGCATCCCTGGGCGCTGGCATTTCTGCCGGATCGCCAAGGCATGCTGGTCACCGAACGTCCCGGTAACCTGCGGTTGATTGGCGCCGACGGCAAGCGTTCCGAACCCATCAGCGGCGTGCCCAAGGTCTGGGCCAAGGGCCAGGGCGGTTTGCTCGACGTGGTGCTGTCGCCGGACTTCAAACAGGATCGAATGGTCTATCTGTCCTACGCCGAGGGCGGTGGCGCCGGGGACAAGGCCGGTACCGCGGTCGGGCGCGGCCGACTGTCAGACGACTTGAAGACGATCAGCGATTTCAAGGTGATCTTTCGTCAGGAGCCGAAGCTCTCGACCGGTAACCATTTCGGCTCACGACTGGTGTTCGACCGCGACGGTTACCTGTTCATCACTCTGGGCGAAAACAACGACCGGCCGACCGCGCAGGATCTCGACAAGCTGCAAGGCAAGGTCGTGCGGATCTTCCCCGACGGCAAGGTGCCGGATGACAACCCGTTTGTAGGCCAGTCCGGCGTGCGTCCGGAAATCTGGTCGTACGGCCAGCGCAACCCGCAGGGCGCAGCGCTTAATCCGTGGAATGGCACTATCTGGGAAAACGAGCATGGCCCCCGTGGCGGCGATGAGGTGAACATCATCGAGCGCGGCAAGAACTACGGTTGGCCGCTGGCGACCCACGGCATCAATTATTCGCTGCAACCGATCCCGGAAGCCAAGGGCAAGAGCGTCGAGGGAGCCGTTGATCCGCACCATGTCTGGGAGAAATCACCCGGTGTCAGCGGGATGGCGTTCTATGACGCTGACCGCTTCAAGCCTTGGCAGCAGAACCTGTTTATTGGTGCGCTGGTCAGTCAGGAGCTGATCCGGTTGCAGTTTGACGGGGACAAGGTGGTGCACGAGGAGCGGCTGTTGGGTGAACTGAAACAGCGGATTCGCGATGTACGGCAGGGGCCGGATGGCTATCTGTACGTGCTGACGGATGAACAGGATGGTGCGCTCTACAAGATCGGTCTGAAGTAACTTCACTTCAAACTTTCATAGATGTCCTGTGGCGAGGGAGCTTGCTCCCGCTGGGCTGCGCAGCCCCCCAAAATTCTGCGAGCGCTACGCACTCATGCGGGCGCAAGCTCCCTCGCCACAAAAAAAGTCTCTAGAGCGTAACGATAGTTGGCGTAGCGCGGGCATACAAAACCACCGCCGCGCGCAATTTCCCCCGCCCAAACCGGCTCATCTTTTCAAACTCGCCATGGCTGACCGGCACATGCTGGCAGTCCATCGGCTGACGATGCTGGCTGTGATCGACATCGGGATCATGCAGGTACACAAAATCTTCATCGCAATCGGTGACCACCACCCAGTGCGGTGACTTGGAGCGGGTCAGGCGATAGCTGCTGATCAACACCAGAGGCTGTCCGCCATCCTGTAGCAGGCGCGGCAAATCCAGATGGGTGCCAATCTTGCGCTCGATATCGGTCTCTTGCATTTGTGCGCTGAACTCCTCGTGCACCAGGCGCATGACGTCTTTTTTATGCTCATCACGCACGCCGTCGAGGAACAATGGCCCGGCCATACTCAGTTGCAAGCGCACCCGGAAACCCCGCCGCCAAGCGGCCAGTGCCAAGCCTTGAGGGCTGCAGCCACCATGGCCGGAGGTCATGAACACCGTGGTCGCTTCACGCCAGATCTGCAATTCTTCGCGCCGCTCCAGTAAACGCTCAGGTTGCAGCGCGCCCATGGCCATCAGCAGACAGGCCGGGCCACAGGTGAACTCAGTGGTTTGCGGGTAATAGGGCACTTTGATGTTGCGCGAATCACGGTGCTGAACAATGCGTTTTTCCAGACGCAACGCATCGGTGTGGTCTTCGTAGTAATCGTGAATCAACGCAAAGCGTCGGTAGCCGTTGCGCTCGTAAAGCGCGATGGCGGAGGGGTTGTCGATACGCACTTCCAGGCGCAGATACGCGCAGTCATGCTCGACGGCGCAGGCCTCGATACGTTGCAGCAACTGTTTGCCCAAACCGCTGCCGCGAGCTTCGCCGGCAATGGCGATCGAGTACAGGCGCGCCAGCGAGGTGCCGCGATGAAACAGCACCAGTGCGTAGCCGAGCAATCGACCATCAAGCTCGACGACCAGCAGTTGCGCATGGGCGCGGGTAATCATCCACTGAAAGCTGCGGCTGGTGAGCCGGTCGGTGGTGAAACATTGCATTTCCAGGGCCAGCAGCGCTGGCAGATCTTCAACTACCGCCAAACGAAAAACAGCATTCATATGACCACCGTAAAAGTTGCGTAACGAAACGGGACTTTCGAAAAACTTCGTGCTTAATAGAAATGGTCTTGTTCTCCAACGGATCAATCTCTATGTCAGCGGTACAGGGTCATTGGCGCGAAGTATCCGAGCAAAGTTTGCCGGCGGCAACTTTTTTAAATCCAGCCATCAGAACTTCCAGTCAAGTGTTGATAATCGTCGAACGCAAGGAAGACTGGGCCTCGTACTTTCCCAGCGAGGACATCGTCACAGCTCAGGAGTACCTCGAGCAAACCCGTGACAGCGAGCCGGGCAAGCGCGTGCAGGTGATCAACCTGTGTCGCAGCTACAAATACCTAGGGCACGGTTACTACTGCTCGCTGCTGGCTGAAGCCCGCGGGCACAAGGTGATTCCATCGGTGCGCACCATCAGCGAACTGACGAAAAAAGCACTTTACGGTCTGGCGCTGGACGATCTCGATAAAACCCTGGAAAAAGCCCTCAGTCATCATCTGTACAGCGATACCGAAGGTTTCACCTTGACTCTTTACTTCGGCAAGACTCATATCGAGCCGCTGCAGGATCTGGCTCGACAGTTGTTTGAAGTGTTTCCTTGTCCAATCCTGTTAGTTGAGTTTCGGCGAACTAACGGTTGGCACATCGAAGGCATAAAGTCCGGCGCGCTGCACAAGTTGCGTGACGATCAGGAAGACCAGTTCGCCAATGCGCTGGACGGCTTCAGCCGTAAAGTCTGGCGTGCGCCACGCTCGCCACAAGTGGCGCGTTACGACTTGGCGATCCTGCACGATCCGCAGGAAGCCTTGCCGCCATCCAACGCAAAGGCACTGGAGAATTTCGTCCGGGTCGGCAAGCGCATGGGCATCGACGTCGAGCTGATCGAACGCAAGGATTATGCGCGGATCGCCGAGTACGACGGCTTGCTGATCCGCGAGACCACCAGCGTCGACAACCACACCTATCGCTTCGCCAAGAAGGCTGAAAGCGAAGGCCTGGTGGTGATGGACGACCCGACGTCGATCCTGCGCTGCACCAACAAGGTTTACTTGACCGACCTGCTCAACAGCCATCAGTTAGGCATGCCCGCCACGGAAATTCTCTACAAGGAACGACCGGAAGATTTCGAGCGGGTCGGCGAACGCCTCGGTTTTCCGCTGGTGCTGAAGATCCCCGACGGCTGTTTTTCTCGCGGAGTGATCAAGGTTGAAAGTCAGCAGGCGCTGCTGGAGGCCACCGCCGAACTGTTCGAACACTCGGTGTTGCTGCTGGCTCAGGAGTTTTTCTACACCGAGTACGACTGGCGCATCGGCGTGCTCAACCGTAAACCGATCTTTGCCTGCCAGTACTTCATGTCCAAGGGCCACTGGCAAATCTACAACCACAAAGCCAAGGGCCAGGACATCAACGGCGAGTGCCGCACCTTGGCCGTCCACGAGGCGCCGCGAGCGGTGGTGGAACTGGCGGTCAAGACCGCCAACCTGATTGGCGACGGCCTCTACGGCGTGGACCTGAAACAGGCTGGCGACAAAGTGGTAGTGATCGAGGTCAACGACAACCCGAACCTCGACGCCGGCATTGAAGACGCCTACTTGCAGGACGATCTGTATTCACTGGTACTGGAGGAGTTCGTGCGACGGCTGGAGCTCAAACGTCGCGGCCAGGCCTGGTGACGCGCCGATGATCAGCAGTTTCGCATTGAGTCATGGCGCGTTGCAGCGGGTCGAGCGGCTGGACGCCGAGGTGATGCTGTTCAGCAATCCCGATGCGGCCGAGCGCGATTTGCTCCACAGCCACTACAAGGTCGACGAACACGCGCTGGCCTCGGCGCTGGACCCGGACGAAGTCTCGCGAATCGAGTTTCACCCTGATCATTTATTCCTGATCTGGAAACGTCCGGAAAACTATTCCGGCGGTGGCAGTCTGGCGTTCGAAGTGTCGTCCTGCGGCTTGCTGTTTGCGCCCGGGCAATTGCTGGTGATCGCCACCGACGACACGCCGCTGCACGGCATCGGCACGCGCCAGCCGCTCAACGCGCCGCTGGATGTGTTGCTCGATCTACTGTTCAACAACATCCACCATTATCTTGGCCACCTCAAGGTGATCAAACTGGTGGCCCGCGAGCTGCAACAGAAATTCAACGCCTCGATGCAGAACCAGCACCTGGTGCAGATGTTCAACCTCAGCGAAAGCCTGATCTATTACATCAATGCCCTGCACAGCAATGGCGCGGTGCTGACGCGGCTGCGCAATCACGCGGAAAAGCAGCATTTCGGCAGCGAGGCGATCGGGCTGATCGACGACCTGATCATCGAGAACAACCAGTGCTACAAGCAGGCGGAGATCTACTCCACGGTGTTCTCGGGGCTGATCGATGCGCGCGGCAATCTGATGAACAACAGCATGAACAACCTGCTGCGCAAACTGACGTTGATCAACGTAGTGTTTCTGCCGTTGAACCTGATCGCCAGCATTGGCGGGATGTCCGAGTTCAGCATGATGACGGCGGGTACGCCGTGGTGGATTTCCTACCCGGTGTTTCTGCTGGTGATGTTGCTGGGGGCGGGGGGGATGTTGTTTGGGTTGCGGCGGTTGGCCAAGTGATTGATGGGGCTTGAGCTGACGCCTTCGCGAGCAAGCCCGCTCCCACACTGGATTGCGGGATGGCTCGGGATCTGTGCCTGACACAATTCCCTTGTGGGAGCGGGCTTGCTCGCGAAAGCTATTTCAGCAGCACCGGAGGCTCAGGATCAGCTCGCCGGATCTGCCACAGTCACTTTCCTGCGCTCCCGAACCCCACGCACCACCAGATACAGCAGCGGCCCAATCGACACAAACACCGCCGTCAGCAACAGATACGGCACCACCGACCAGACCGACATCCCTCGCGACCGGGCATCCTTGACCATCCACACCCCGGCCAGCGTCGCCAGCAGATACAGATCAATCACCACCTGCGCCGTGTCCGGACGCGACATCAGGCTGATACCGAAGTCGATCAGCGACTGTTCGGCCTGGAACATCACCGACACGGTGTAGCCGGTAAACGCAATCAACGCAGTGAGGGGCAGGGCGACAGACATCATGCATTCCTTCCTTGGGTGATGAGCAGAATCGCCAGCCTACCTGGGCATCTGCAAATAAGCCATTGACTCGCCGGTCGCCGCCGGGCTAATTTCAGGCCCATGACTTCCACCGTATTGCGCTGCCAGCCAAGCATTATTACCGCCATTCCTCATTTGGCGGGCTAGCTCACGACTGCAGCACCCAACCCGCCCTAGAGGCGGGTTTTCATTTTCTGTCTCCGGGGTTCTGATCAAAACGTCAGGAGACGATCATGCCGCACAGCCCCGACCAGCAAGCCCTGCTTGAGCAGTACGTGAAAAGGATCCTCGCCGCGCCGGTCTACGACATTGCTGTGCGTACGCCGTTGCAAGCGGCACCGGCGCTGTCCGAGGCGCTGGGCAACCGGATCCTGCTCAAGCGCGAAGACCTGCAACCGACGTTCTCCTTCAAGATTCGTGGCGCCTACAACAAACTGGTGCAATTGAGCGATGCGCAGAAAGCTCGCGGGGTGATCACCGCTTCGGCGGGCAACCATGCGCAGGGCGTGGCGCTGGCAGCGCGGGAGCTGGGGATCGCGGCGACCATCGTCATGCCCTCGACCACGCCGGAACTCAAGGTGCTTGGGGTACGAAGTCGGGATGCCGAGGCGCTGCTGCACGGCGAGAGTTTTCCGTTTGCCCTGGCCCATGCGCTGCAACTGGCCGAGCAGACCGGGCGAACTTTTGTCTCTCCATTCGATGATCCGGACGTGATCGCCGGCCAAGGCACGGTGGCCATGGAAATCCTCCGTCAGCATCAGGGGCCGCTGGATGCGATCTTCGTTCCGGTCGGCGGTGGCGGCCTGATCGCCGGCATTGCGGCGTACGTCAAATACCTGCGGCCGGAGGTGCGAATCATCGGTGTCGAATCGGAGCACTCGGCCTGCCTGCAGGCGGCGCTGCAAGCGGATGCGCGCGTTGTGTTGCCCAGTGTCGGAACGTTCGCCGATGGCGTGGCAGTAGCGCAGATCGGCGCTTATGGATTTGAAGTGTGCAGGTTTTGCGTGGACGAGGTGGTCACCGTCAGCAATGACGAACTCTGTGCGGCGATCAAGAACATCTACGACGATACCCGCTCGATCACCGAGCCTTCCGGGGCGTTGGCGGTGGCCGGCATCAAGCAATACGTGGCGCGCAGCGGTGTTCGTGAGCAAACCTTCGTCGCGATCGACTCCGGCGCCAACATCAACTTCGACAGCCTGCGCCATGTCGCCGAGCGCGCCGCGGTGTGCGGCGTCCCGGCGTGATAACACTCAGGGCAGCAGTGGGCGCAGGAAACTGCGCTCGTAGCTGACGATGAATTTCTTCTGCACCAGTGATTCCACCAGCGCCGTGCTTTCCGGGTCGGTCAGCGCGATGTGCCGGTAGCTTTCGTAATCAGCCAGCGAAGGAAAGCTGAACAGGCAATAAGCGATGTTGCTCGCGCCCTCGGAGGGCAGGAAATAGCCGTGATGCGTGCCGCCCAAGCGTTCGACGATGCCCAGCCAGGCTTTGGCGTAGGCCTCGAACTCGGTCAATTGGTACGGATCGATCACGTATCGCACATGGCAGGTAATCACGTTTGGCGCTCCCTGTTCAGGTCATTCCACGATGGCCGTGCCGACCTTGTCCGAAGCCGACCAGATGCGATAGCGCACCTCGACATCTTTCGGGGCATAGATCACCAGTGGCAGCTTGCTGTTGTAGCGCAGCATGAAGCCATCACCGACAACCGGGACAAAGGCGCGTTTCTTCGCGGTGCCGGGTGGGCAAGCCATCATGGTACTCATCGGGCCAATGACTTTTTCCAGTCGATAGAACGGATAGCCCCAGCCTTCGAGGTTTTTCTCGTCCAGAGCGCCGCCCAGGCGCTGGCGATTGCAGTCGACTTCCAGGGTTTTGCCGGCGAGAACTTCAACCTGGAAGTTCTCTTCCTGATCCTGCTTGGGCAGGTGGATGACTTGGCGAGTAAAGCCGTTTTCCGCCTTGGGATACGGCGCGACGTCTTCGAGTCTGGCCGCATGGGCGAGGGTGGAAAGGCCGGCAACGAGCAGACCGATTGTCGCGCGAGCGCGTAAAGAACCCATGAAAGCCTCCTGGCGGGTGTAGGGTGGATGACGGGCATTCTCACTGTCATCAGCGATGAATGCAAACCGGCGTCGACTTGCAAATTGCAGTACCCAAGAGGGGCGATCTTGCATTTTGCAACTGGCCAACTGCTGGCCACCGCGCCAAGTGTTTGATTTCACAAGGGGCGAAATGTCCCGATAAAAGGCATGTTTTATGCGTCGCTTTGGTGCAGCGCACCGGCGTCGGGCGCCTACACTCCAATGGGCATTTCGCAGTACAACCGTTTGCCGCACCAGGGAATCAGCGGGGGTACACCCGTGCAGGGGCAGCAAAAGCGGTCAACGTGAAGAGTTGATTGGCAGTTTCATCAATAAGGAGAGGTTCACCATGTTTCTGTCTGCCTTGGAACTACGCAATATCATTGAAAGCAGTTTTTTGCCTAAACGCTGCCAGTGCACGCTGTCGCCAGACCTGTCGATGACCGTCAAGGTCTTCGGTGACCACCAGACTGACCAGGTTGATCTGCACGTCAGCGGTATCGACGCCAGCCATCTCAATGGCTGTCGCGAGATCAATGAACTGATTGCCGGCCTGCGTTCGGATCTGGCGCAACAAACCACACCACAGCATTACAGTCCTCGCTCCAGAGCGCTTTAACTCACCGTTTCACCCAGTTCGACCGTCACGCGCCGGGCCTGCACAAAGCCAAGGCCCAGCGCGAACTCGACCAGCACCGCGAGCAGAATCCCGGGGCCCGCGTGGCCGTTCAGCCATTCGCCAAACCCCAGCACCGCCAGACCAAAACAACCGACGATAAACCCGTTGCTCAGGGCATTGCGACCCAGCGACGGCGGCGCGCTGCGCACCAGATAAAACATCATCCCCAACGCCGCAAACAGCACCGCACTGCGCCGCGCAACAAACCCTACCGTGCTCGAATACTCAATGCTCCAGATCGCCAGCAACACCTGCGGGAAAAAGCCCCAGACCAGCGCCAGTACAAAACACAACGAAGCAGTGATGATCGACAACGTGCGAAACGACAACCGCATGGCGAGTCCCTGCGGCAGTGAGAAGTGACCCCGAGCATAACCCGCGAACCCTTCACCGCCTACCGCAAAGCCGCAAATCAGAGCCTTCTGTCAGTTCTGGAAGTTGCAGGCGTCAGACATTTTCCGATAGGTGATTTCCGCCGGCTTGCCTGCATTGTCGATGTACTTCATGTCAGCGGTGATGACCTTGCACTGCTGAGTTTGTGGCTCGGTCAGCGAGATCACTTTGTTCACATGCAACGGCATGCCGTACTGGTAAGGAACGGGCTGGGTAGCAGCGTTGGTGTCATTGGCCTGAGCCAACCCGGCGAACGCGGTGCAGGCGAGGGCGGAGGTAAACAATAGCGTGCGAATGTTCATGAATTGGACTCCCGTGCGACGGAATAAGCGTTCGGCGCCATACGGCCGAACCTGCCGCACTCGGCGTCAGCCAGGGGCTGAGGTGTGCGGTTCAGTACAGTCTTGGACTGCGGCGTTAAGCGATGGTTAACCGGGCTGAACGCCGGCTGTCTGGCGGAGGGATGATTTCTCGGGGATGCGGTGCCGATTCCTACAAGGGCAGATGCCTTGTCTGCTTTCGGCGGTGGGAGCAGGGCGGGTATGGTTTGGCGTCGCTGCAAAATCAGCGGCTCGGGTTTGGTCACCTGAAAATACTCACACATGTGTGCCATCATTCGCACCGCGGACATCTATGTCTTCGTAGTGCATCGCTGTGGCGGCTGTGTGCAGGACGCCTTCGGGCGAGCTGATTGGGTATTCAGTTGACCAAACTTGCATACAGTCCGCCTCCCATCGTTTGGTCACGGTGTCGGCGGGTTACCTTACCCAGCAAGAGATAACTCTGATGCCGATATTAAATCCGTTGCCCAATCGTTATCACCCTCTAAACAGCGGCGTCACCGACAGCGCTCCAATGGTCATCGACACCCAAGCCAACCCCCAAGACATCCTCGAAGCCGCCGTCCAGCGCATCCGCGCCTGCAGCGACCTGCTCGAAACCCTGCACTGCTTGTGCTTCCGCCATGGCGATGTTCAGGACATTCCACACATTACCCATGCGCTGTACCTGCTGGCGCAGGACGGCAATGATTTGCTGCAGGTGGCGCAGCAGCAGATGCTGGATTGGAAGGCGCCGGTTTGATGCCTTGAATGAGAACGGGAGTAGGATCGCGTTGGACGAAACTCACGCTATCTACTCTCCCGTTTGTATGATTCTCGTGCCCTTGTATTCGTATAAAACAAGCTAACGGCTTAGCTTGTCAGGGAAGAAGGACAGGGGAGGGTGGATGGATATCCATTTTTTTGATTGCTCTTTAGCTTCTAATATTTGCGAAGGGGTCAACTTGGAAGCAATGAGGGGAAGCTTGTATTTAACATTTTCCTGCATTCCGCCCCCGCCATCCAAGCTACTTAGAGAAAAAATAAGCGAGTATCCCTTTACAGGGTCATACGGAAAGCCATAGGTGTCGGGCTCGTGAGCCAAGTATGAACCGTATCCATATATGGACTCTGCGTAACCTGATACTGCGGCTTGCTCATTCCAATGTCGGAAGCCTTCAATATCTCCTTTCTCAAAAAGAAGAGCAGCCAACTCCATCATTGATCTAGGGTTGCCGCCTTCAGCTGAAAGTTTGTACCATTTTTCAACTGCCTCACTTCGCTTCCATGGTAGAAAAAATCCCTCACCTTGCTTAAGTGAAGTGGCAAGCCAGTATTGTGCAAGAGCATTTCCTGAAGTTGCAGATCGTTCTAGCCAATTATCATCTAGAGTGATTTCATACATTATATACATCGCTTCTGCGTCGCCAGCATTTGCTTTTTCTTGGGCTAATTTTTTTGCTTGGTTTAACCAATCTATAGGTGCTTTCTGCGAAGCGGGACAGTCGTTGGATATATCGCATAGGTCGTGTTCGATACGCCCTAACTGAACCATGGCATAAAGATAGTTTTGACCTGCAGACGCCTCGTACCATTTTCTGGCAGCTATATTCATGTAATGATTTTTCGCTCGGAGGGCTTCACCTAAATAATATTGGGCTTCTGCGTCGCCAGCCTCTGCTGCGATTGTCAAAAAGGAAATGGCTGAAGTGGCCTTATATTGGTTATAGAGTATAATGCCTTCGTTTTTAGCGATTTTCTGCTGTGCGTCCAGTTGGGCTTCCGCGTGAGAAGAAAGCATTGTTATGAATAGCAGGGAAATGGTCAAATACTTCATGGATTCTATCAGTTCAATTCGCCAGAAAAGAGATAATGCTAAGCTTGGTTTTCAACGACTTAGTTTGTCCGGGTAGAACGAAAGTGGTGCGTGAGTCGCCTTCCATTCTTTTGCAAATTTTTTGCCTTCTGCAATTTGCTCAGCTGTCATCTTTGCTTCAATTTTCGGTAACTTACTCTCCACTCTTTCTTGTAAGCCTCCACCGCCGTCTAGCTCCTTCAAGGTGTAAACGAGGGCATAACCTTTAACGACATCGAATGGGAATCCATACGTGTCTGGCTCATGAGCAAGATCAGAACCGTAACCATAAACTGTTGTGGCGTAGCTTGCTAAAGCTGCTTGCTCATTCCAATGACGGAAACCTTCAATGTCACCTTTTTCATAAAGAAGGGCTCCGTATTCCATCATGGAGGGCGGGTACCCACTCTCAGCTGAAGCTTTGAATAATTTTTCAACCGCTTCCGAGCGTTTCCATGGAAGGAAAAAACCGTCTCCCTGATTGTAGCTTTTAGCTAATAAATACTGTGAGATTTGGTGATTTTTTGTGGCTGCCTTTTCTAGCCAAGTTGTATCGAGCGTTAATTCATACATTATGTACATGGCTTCAGCATTTCCATCTTCAGCCTTAGGCTGAGCGATGCTAGATGCTTGATTCAACCAGTCCGATGGTGTTTTGTCTGTGGCAGGGCAGTCTTCTGATAATTTACATAGATCATTTTTTACTCGCCCAAGCTGGATCATTGAATAAAGATCCCCTTGGGTAGCTGCCATTTCATACCACTTTTTAGCTTCAGGATTCATGTAGCTATTTTTTTGCCGTAATGACTCAGCAAGATAATATTGTGCCTCATGGTCTCCAGCCTCTGCCGCTATTCTCAGTAGAGGAGTTGCAGAGATAGTTTTAAACTGATTGTAAAGAATTATACCGCTGGACTTAATTGCAAGTTCGGAGTCAGTGAGTGCCAATGTAGCAGGGGCAAAAGTGACTAGCAAAAATCCTGCGATAGAAAGTTTCATCATGCTCAGCGGCTAAGTTTGTCAGGAAAGAAAGAAAGGGGAGGGTGCGACGCAGCCCACTCTTTAGAAAACTTTTTGGCTGCTTCAATTTGTTCAGCGGTCATTTTTGCGGCGATTCGAGGTAGCGTGTATTCAACGTTTTCCTTCATGCCACCACCCCCGTCTAGCTCGGACAGCCAGTATATAAGTGCATAGCCTTTGATTAGGTCGAGGGGATATCCGAATGTATCAGGCTCATGTGCTAAGTCAGAACCGTATCCGAAAACAGTGGTTGCATAACCTGCTAGCGCCGCCTGTTCATTCCAGTTGCGAAAACCCTCTATATCACCACGCTCATACAATATTGCAGCATATTCCATCATCGACTTAGGGTAGCCGCCTTCAGCCGAAAGCTTAAACCACTTTTCAACTGCTTCGCTTCGTTTCCAAGGCAGGAAAAAACCATCACCTTGCTTAATGGAGACCGCCATCCAGTATTGCGCAAATGCATTTCCCGCAGATGCGGACTTTTCCAGCCACGTATCATCTAGCGTGATTTCATACATTATGCACATTGCCTCCGCGTCTCCAGCCTCGGCTCTTTCTTGAGCTATATTTTTTGCCTGATTTAACCATTCTATTGGTTGCTTTTGAGAAGGAGGGCAGTCGCTGGATATTTCACACATATCATGCTCAATACGGCCCAATTGGATCATGGCATAAAGATCGTTCTGACCTGCTGACGCTTCATACCATTTCTTCGCTTCCATATTCATGTAATGATTTTTCTTACGAAGAGCCTCACCTAAATAATATTGAGCTTCGTGGTCGCCCGCTTCTGCAGCGGTTGTTAAGAACGGGATTGCAGATGTGGCTTTGTATTGGTTGTATAAAGTGATGCCTTTTTGCTTTGAAAGGTTTTGTTCGAGCGTTGTGTCGGTATTCGTGTGGGAGCCAAGCTTGAGTGGTAATGATAAAGTCTCTTGATTGTAGAGCTTTACCCCTTCGTTTATTGATTTTTGTTGTTGGATAGATAGTTCGGAGTTTGCATGTTTGCTAAATAATATGCATGCAAGAGCCAAGCTTATATTAAAAATTTTGAGCAGCTCAAAATAATTTGGTCTCGCAGTTAAGATTTCTTTTAATTGTAGAGGCTGATGCAAGATTAAAAGCCTATTTTTTCAGGAAAGAAAGAAAGAGGGGGGTGTGTTGTCTTCCACTTGTCAGCAAAATTTTTTGCTTCTTGAATTTGCGTTGGAGTCATTTTTTCTGAAATTTGTGGAAGTATCTCCTCTACATCTGTTTGTGCTGTTCCACCGCCGTCTAGCTCTTTCAGCAAAGAAATTAATGCATATCCTTTGATTCTATCCTCCGTAAATCCGAGCGCTTCAGGGTCGACGGCTAAAAAATATCCATAGTTATAGACTCCGGCTTCATATCCAAACGACGCCGCTTTTTCTACCCAGTATCGGGCTTGTTCCAGTTCGCCTTTTTCTCTATATATACCAAAAAGTTGCATCATTGCTTTGGGGTTTCCTGCTTTCGCAGAAAGTAAAAACCAATGCTCAACTATTTCTTTGCGCTTCCATGGAAGAATAAAACCTTCTCCTTGACGATCACCAATAGCCATTCGATATTGGGCGATCGCATCTCCCGCTAGTGCTGATTTCTTTAACCACTCTCTCTCTGCGGTCAACTCATACATTATGTAAAGAGCTTCCGCATCACCATGATCGGATTTGTCTTTCGCGATTCTCGTCGCTTCAGCCAACCATTCTTTTGGTTCTTTTTTTCCTATTGGACAATTCTTCATTGTCAAGCATAGGTCATTATTGGTTCGGCCGATTCGAATCATCGAATAGAGGTCGCCTTGGCTGGCTGCCGCCTCATACCATTTATAAGCTTCATCGGTGATGTATTGTTTGTTTTGCCGTATTTCCTCTGCTAAAAAAAACTGTGCTTCAGCGTCTCCTGCTTCTGCCGCTATTCGTAATTCGGGTTCGGCAGTCTTATACTGCTTGAATAGCATTATTCCGCGTTCTTTCGCTAGCTGCTGCTGAGAGCTAAGCGTCGCAGAAACACATTTTGGTAGTGCGATGATAATCGCTACAGCCATTGCTTTAAATATTGTCATGGTTGTGTTTTGCTCATTTATTCTTCTGGGCCGTTATATGTTGCTCTTCCGCCAGGAAGGTACGTCCGGCCATAGTGCGTAAATCGTTGACAAAATCCGTCTAGTCTCGCGCCAAGCTCCTCAACATGTTTTTTATATCTGGCCCTCATTTGGTCGTTTCTCTGGTCAACTAAGCGAAGTATCGCCTCCGACATGAAGTTGTCCATGGCTAGACGTTGCTCGCAATAAATTTGGCCATTGTCGAGATTTTTAGTGCCAAATCTATTCATACTGATGCACGCTTCTTCAAATTGTGCTTGAGCTTGCGTCAAGGTGTTTGTTTTTTTTGCGTTATTCAAAATCCAACCCAATATCCTTTCAACTGCTTGTTGTTGAATAAGGTGGGCCTGCGATCTGTCGTAAGTATATTTCTTTTCTCGAGAACCACTATCTTCTGAAACACCCGTAATGTTAAAACTTCCAGCTGCTGAAGTTAATGTCATTAACATAGGGCCGAGCGCATTGGGTGTGGCATTCAGAAACCACTGCTCCAACTCATTTTGATTGCGATAAGTCATAATCGTGTGGGCAATGATGGCTCCTCTACCTCCGCCAGTTAGCGCCTCATATAAAGACATCACCATATCTATGCCCTGCATATAAAACATCGCCACTTCCATACCTGCTGCGCCAAGGAAGTTAAGCTTGTCTATGTAGTCAGCAGCATCATCGGTTACAAAAATCAGCGATTTATCCTGATTTTTGTGGATTTCTCGACGCACGAGATTAATCAGGTCAGTAACCCCGTCATAACCGACTTCGAACTGGAACTCGCCGCCGGCTCCCGCTCCGACAATGACAGATGCCTTGAACCGCATAATGAAGCGGCCTTCGTGCAAGGAAATGCCAATGTCTGCATTCGTGCCAATCCCGTATGCGGCAGTAAAACCAGCAGTAAGTCTGGCAAGACTGGACCATTGACTGGCTTTGGTGCTGTTGACGCTGTTACCCATTCCGGGCGTTGGCGCGGTGCGCAAGGCTGCTATGTCTTTTGGTGGTGCCCAGTTCAGAGCACCGGTCAGTAGGATCCCTGCCTGCACTCCAGCAAAAAGGTTGAATTGAGCTTTGGCGCCGTCCTCTACTCGAACTTTGGCGGCATTGCCTTCCAGCACCGGTTCGCTTCTCACGGTTCCAGCGGTTGAATTTGTCGTTTCAGGACGTTTTGCGTCGGTGATTTCCGGAAGATTTAGGCCGCCTTGTACGTTTGCACGTCCCAACTGCACGCTGGAGGAAAGGAGGAGAGTGGCACCTGTGTATCCCCAGGCTCTGGCGCCCAGGTGGATGGAGAACCGACCGAGATTCAGGTTTTTGCGATTTTTGTCGTAGTCGAGGTAAGGAATCAGGATGTCTTTGGCCTGATCTCTGCCCGGAAGATCCATTTTCATCAGTTCGACTTCGCCACGTGCGAGGTCAATGCCCAGGCTTGCTTCAGCCTTGGCGGAAGCTTTGAAGTTATCCGCGACACTGAATGTCGGGCCGTTTATTTTAGCGCCAGTGTGGATTGATGACTGCGGCGGTGTGAGGCAACGCACGAGTTGCGCTTGGGGGCTATTGTCGAACAGGCGCAACGAGCTTCTGACTTCTTCTTTGAAGAGCAACTGACGAAGACGAAGTCCCCAGTCCTTGCGGGCTCCTGCATCCTCAAAGGTTTCGACCTTGTAGTTTTTCGACTTCAGGTAAGAATGGAACAGCTCTACATCAAACCAGCCTTTCTCATCAAACCAGTCACTCTGCTGATCTTTGATGGCTAGTGCACCTTCCGCTCGCAGCCACTCATGGAAAGGATTGTCGTCAGTGTCCGATGTTGCTTTTCCGTTGCTGTTTCCCGGAAGTTTCTTCAAATCCTTGCTTGCTTTGGCGCCGATTTCACTCGCGTCCTTTTTCAGTACCTTTGTGATGCCCTCCAGATTGAGCAGACTCAGGTGTTTAACGGGACTGTTGGGACTATTGAAAAGTGCAACTTCGCGCAAAGGAAATTCTGCTTTGACCAAGCGCTCTTCCGGTTTTGGTTGAAACTGCTCTGGTTCCCACAGGAGATGTCGTAATGGCAGGGCTGCAGCAACCGCCGCTTCAGCGTCTTCGCGGAGTTTAAGGCGATCTTGTTGGATGCGCTGCCACTCTGCTTGCTCCGCTTCCACGATTCCTGTGGG
Source organism: Pseudomonas sp. GW823-FHT01D03 (assembly GCF_058798255.1). Lineage (NCBI taxonomy): Bacteria > Pseudomonadati > Pseudomonadota > Gammaproteobacteria > Pseudomonadales > Pseudomonadaceae > Pseudomonas > Pseudomonas sp. GW823-FHT01D03. Next base: position 3,224,703 of record NZ_JBXAKK010000001.1, on the reverse strand, counting down.
GGGCGCGACGTTTTGGCCGCTGGCGTCAATCCAGGCTTTATATTTCGTGCGGATCTGCTCGGTGAGCTTGATCTGTTGCTGCTCCATCTCGAGATATGCTTTGAACTTCTCGACACCTGCGCTGATGTCACCCGTCTCAGGAATGAGCGCAAACTCCGGTAGGGCCAATCCGTAGTCGGCAACTTTCAAAATCGCATCGATATAAGCAGAGAAGTCTTTTTCGACTTTTTTGCGCTCGTTAGCGACTTCCTTTAAATAACCACACATCCGGGCTTTGCCATCGATTACGCAGTTTGTGGCGTCCAGATAAGCCTTTTTGTCTTTCTGAAAGTCTGCCTCCTTCAGAGTCGTCAACTTGCCACTCTTCGTGAGCGCAGCGCGGGCTTTCAAGTAAGTCTGCACGCGATTTCTTGCTTCGATCGCCCCCGGGGAAAACAGGTTGCCGCTCTCGTAGGTGTAGCCAGCAATTTTTGCCTGTGCAACTGCAATCGCTTTCAGCTTCTTCCATTCGTTGTAGAGGCGCTGCAGTTTCTGGCCGTCAGAGTTGGCTTCAAGCAGGCTCGCTTGCTGTTGATTGGCAAGCTCCCGATTGCGAGCGTATTCGCTTTGGTCTGGCAGTGTGTCCAAAGCAGCGGAGTTTCGGGCCTCTCGGCTGACAGCCTTCAATCGCATAGCCATGGTGGGCTGCGCGATATCGGGTTCCTGAGCCTCGATTTCGAGCATTCGGCTTTTTTGCTCGCCTTGCAGGAAATTACTCAGTTTGGGCTCCAGAAAGTACTCTAGAAGCCCTGCGGTGTTCATACCTTTGAGTCGTTCTTCCGGAGACTTGCTGGCGCTGATGTGTTGCTCGAGTTCATTCATCGCCTCTTTGATCGAGCTGGCCGCTCGTTTAGGCAACAGGTAGAACATTTTTTCCTTGGTGGCGTAGATCACTTCGCCATATTCCGTCGAGCAAGGCGTCTTCACGTTGTCGAACGCGTTAGAGCAACTGTCAGGCGCTTCAGGCTGGGGATCAAGCTCCAAAGCTGGCTTGCTTTCTACCGGTACCGCTGAAGTCGATACGTTCGCACTTGGTCCGTTGAGATCTACCTTGGGGGCTTCTGAAATTTCAGTTTCCATTTCGCTTCCATTCATTCTTTACGGACGGGGTCATCAAGCTGCGCTGTAAGCGAGTTGCTGCAACTGCTGTACTTTGATGAACGACTCTTCCCTGGATTGCAGGATGGCCATTGCCTGTGGCTGCGTTTCGAGCAGCGGGCCGTTGGTGATTTGGCCCAGTTTCAGTAAATGACGACCTTCGTAAATGTTGTGGGCAACCAGCACATTAAGGTTTTCCACGAGGTTGGGCAGTTGTTCGTCGGTAGGTTCACCGTAGGCAGCGTATTGCTCGTCTGCCCAGTAAACCCATCCAAGATGCTCCTGAACCTTTGGCGCTGCTGGTGGCAGGTTGAACGCTGAGACGTCGCCCAGCCATTCAAGTTCCGAAAGGGCTCGCCAACTGAGCCAGCGACCGCGATTGCGCCCGAAGTGAACCGGTGCCGGGCTGTATACGTGTTGCCAAGGGCCGAAGAGCTGATGCGAACTTTCACCGGCGGTGTAGGCCAGCGCGGCCCACAGACTTGGCTTGTGATAACTCAACAGACTTTGACCGCCGGAGCCATCGTTGGCACGCAGGAGCCAGCGGGCGTGTGCAAGTGCTTTGACTGGATCTGCTGTGGTGAGGGCGATGCCGGCAAAGTCCTCTTCGCAGAGACCTGCCGCTTCTGCAGCGAGGCGACTGCCCCACGGGGCGACCAGCCAGAGAGGGCCGTCAGCGGCGATTTCGGCGAAGTCGGTGTTGAGGAACAGGCCTTGGGTGTCGACGGGTTCGCCGACACGGTAGAGGCGGCTCATGGCTTCTGGCTGACGGACGCGATCAATGATGAAACACAGGCTCAGGTCGGAGCTTTCTTTTGGCAAACCCTCGAAGGGGTGGCGTGGCGCTTCGAGGAGGGCGCTCAGCGCTTTTACATGCATGTGCAATCCTTACGGCTGCAAGCGCCGTTGCTTTGTTTGCCGCACAACGGCGTGATACCGGACTCGTTGAGGCGTTTGGGCAGCGGGATGAGCACTTTGCCCGCCTTATCCGCATCCGCCACTTTCATCGGCCCTGGCAGCAACGGGGCGGCCGGCGTACCTACGCCCGGCGCACCGCCGGTATTGACCTTCACCTCGGCACCGCTGATGGTCACGCCACCGGCGTCGACCTTGACGAAGCTGCCGCCCGCTTTGGCGGTCAGTTCCATGGCTCCTTCGATGACGACTTTCTGGCCGGCGTAGTAATGGATTTCGCTGCCGGCTTCGACGAATTGCGCTGTGCCTACCTTGAGGTGCTGGGTGACTGCGACGGTCAGGTGATCATCCGCGCGCATTTCGCTGATGCGATCCAGATGGGTAATCCGGTGCTCCTCAACCTTGAACTCGCTCAGGGTGTTGGCCTCAACCGTGTCATGCCGCTCATTGCCCACGCGGATCTTCTGGTCGTGCTCGATGTTCTCGTCCCAATCGCGCTGGGCATGGATGTAGATCTGCTCGGCACCCTTTTTGTCTTCAATGCGAAACTCGTTGTAGCCCTTGCCGCCCGGGGAGCTGAGGGTTTTGAAGGTGCTGCGGGTCTTGTTTGCCGGCAGGTCGTAGGGGACGACGTTTTCCTTGTGGTACAGGCAGCCGGTGACGAGTGGCTGGTCGGGGTCGCCTTCGAGGAAGGTGACGAGGACTTCCATGCCGATGCGCGGGATGGCGATGCCGCCGTAGGCGGCGCCGGCCCAGCCGCTGGCGACGCGCAGCCAGCAGGTGGTTTTGTCGTCGGACTGGCCGTCGCGGTCCCAGTGGAATTGCACTTTGATGCGGCCGTATTGGTCGCAGTGGATTTCTTCGCCGGCCGGGCCGGTGACGACCGCGGTCTGGCTGCCGAGGACTTTGGGTTTCGGGTGTTCGAGGGCAGGGCGGTAGTGTGCGTCCCACGGGGTGGCGAGGAAGCTGTTGCGATAACCCTGGTGGAAATCGCTTTTGTTGTCGGTGACGTCGCTGGTGACGTTTTCACCGAGCACCTGCGGCTGTTTGCCTTCGTGGAAGACTTCCAGCAGCAGCCACAAGTCGTTCCATTCAGCGCGCGGGTGTTCGGCCAGGGTCAGGAAGTGGCCGCTGGTCAGGGTTGGTTCGTCACCTTTGCCTTCGGCGAGTTTGTAGTCGCTGCGATGGCGTTCGAGGGCGCGGGTCGAGAGGAATTTGCCACGCTCGCGGGTGGTGAAACGACCGGGGTAATCGTAGTCCTCAAGATCCGGGGCGAACTCGGATTTGACTGCGCCTTCGGGCAGGATCTTCGGTTTTTCGAAGTCGTAGTCGCGGCGGCTGACGCGGGTGGTGCGGGTTTCCAGGCGCAGGTTGAAACGCTTGATCACCGGTTTGTCAGCGCTCATGCCGGAGTCTTGCTGGTAGCTCACGGCCTTGAGTTTGCGGAACACCGTCTGGTCGTCGCCGAACACCAGTTTGTGCCCGCTGCTGCTGTGCTGGAAGTGGAAGTGAATGCCTTCCTCTTCGCACAGGCGCTGGATGAAATGCAGGTCGGACTCGTCGTACTGCACGCAGTAATCGCGCTGCGGGTACTCGGCGTTGAGCTGGAAGCTGTAGGCGTCGGCCAGAATGCCGCGATCTTCCAGCACCTGGGCGATGATCTTCGGCACCGTGAGGTTCTGGAAAATCTGCTGGTCATGGTTGTGCCGCAGATAGGCCAGCTGCGGCACCAGGCTGATGCTGTAACGGGTCAGGGTCTTGCCGGAATCGCCTTGCTCGATGCGGTACACCAGGCCATGAATCTTGCCTTCGCCGGTGGCGCCGAAGGTCAGGACGCCGGGCTTGTGCAGCAGCTCTTCGAGTTTCAGGTCGGGGCGGGCGCTGACCAGTTCGAGGTCGAAACGGAAAGGCTCGTTGAGGGCTTCGCGACCGGTGAAGCTCAGCACTTGCAGGTCGGCGGAGGCGCCTTCGAGGGTAAGGGTAATGTGGGTAGCGTTGGCGTCCAGCATGCCTTGAATTCCGTCCGTTGAATAAGCAGGTGACGGATGATGGAGGATTAGACCGCCTCGTTCAAGGCGCAAATGCCGTAGGGAAGGGACCCGCAAGGTATAGGGAAAACCCCTATGTCGGCGTTTTCACCCAATGAAACCGGGGACTTCGCAGTCGTGAGCCACTGGCCAGCACCTGCTTTGAGCCCATCGCAGGCCGAAGAATCGCCAGTCAGTTTCAGACTAAAGTCGCCTTCAGGCCGTCAAAGCCATCTGCCATCATTGCAACTCACCCCTGCGTGTCCACTTCTTCCCGGCTGTTTTTGACCCGGGACGGGAGCTATTTTTCTGGCTGACTGCGCCCCGGCGCAAACGCTGTACTGTTGGAGTTTTTAATGCGTCCCCCATTTCCCCTCATCACCCCGCGCCAGTCGTTTGGCTTCGGAGCCGTTGTGCTGTGCGCCGGTTTTGCCGCGCAGGTTCAGGCCAGCGGTTTTCTCGAAGACACCACGGCGAAAATCGAATCGCGCACGGTGTATTTCAACCGCGATTTCCGTGATGGGCACACCTCCAGTGACCAGGGCGCTTCCAAGCGTGAAGAGTCGGCGCAAGGCTTTATTCTCAATCTGCAATCGGGTTACACCGAGGGCACGGTGGGCTTCGGTATCGATGCGCTGGGCATGCTCGGGTTACAGCTCGACTCCAGCCCTGATCGCAGCAACAGCGGCTTGTTGCCATCCAGCGGCGACAACCCGCGCGGCTCGAAGGGCCAGTACGCGAAAATGGGCCTGACCGCCAAGGTCAAGGTCTCGGACACGGTGTTGAAGTACGGCGCGCTGCTGCCGGATCTGCCGTTGCTCAAGTATAACGACGGCCGCTTGCTGCCGACCATGTTCAACGGTGCGATGCTGACCTCTAAAGAAGTGAAGGATCTGACCTTCATGGCCGCGCGTCTGGACAAGTACACCGCGCGCGACTCCACCGACTCGCAAGACATCCGCGTGCACTGCAAGAACAAGCGCTACGCCTGCAACACCACCGCCGATCATTTCGACATGTACGGCTTCGACTACAAGATCAATGATCGCCTGACCGCGCAGTATCACTACGCCGAGCTGGAAGACATCTACCGCCAGCACTTCATTGGTTTGCTCGGCAATCAGCCGCTGGGTGACGGTATGCTGAAGGCCGATCTGCGTTTGCTGAAAAGCGCCGACAGCGGTGATGCCAAAGCCGGCTCCATCGACAACCGCGCCTTGAGCGGCATGCTCTCGTACGGCATCAGCGGCCACACCTTCAGCGCCGGCTGGCAGCGCATGAACGGCGACAACTCGATGCCGTACCTCGATGGCAGCAATCCGTATCTGGTCAACTACGTGCAGGTCAACGACTTCGCCGCCGCGCAGGAGCGTTCCTGGCAGCTGCGTTACGACTATGACTTCAAGGCCATCGGCATCAACGGCCTGAGCTTCCTGACCCGCTATGTCAACGGTGATCACATCAAGGTCCCGGGCAGTGATCAGGAGGGCAAAGAGTGGGAGCGCGACAGCGAGTTGAAGTACGTGATCCAGACGGGCACGTTCAAGGATGTCAGCCTGCGTCTGCGCAATGCGACTTACCGCACCAACTATGAAAAGTTTGCCCGGGATGTGGATGAGACCCGGTTGATTGTGAGTTACAACTTTTCGGTGTTGTAACCCTTAGAACTATGGCGCCTGGATGACCGCTATCGCGAGCAGGCTCACTCCTACAAAGGAATTTTGGTCGCCGCGGATAGCGTGTTCGCCATCGATCCCTTGTAGGAGTGAGCCTGCTCGCGATTGGGTCTGATAGTCATCCCTACAACCAATGCCAGAACCGGCTCCAGAAGCCGCGATTCAAATCTTCCTTGCACCCGGCATACTGCCGCGCATATACGTCGGAGCGCGCCTGCACCTTGCGTGCAGTGGGCATCAGCCAGGCTTTGCTGGCGTAGGTCTTGTTGCGGAAACCGCCCCAGCCTTCGTGGTAATTCAGGTACTGGTTATAGGCGTCGTACTTGTACACGCCGTTGATCGAGGTGGTCTTGTCCATGTACCAGCCGACGAAGTCGATGGCGTCATCGAAGTCTTCGCGGTCGGCCCAGTTGCGCCCGGTACTTTTCTGGTAGTCGGCCCAGACTTCATCCTTGGCCTGGGCATAGCCGGAGGCTGTCGATACCCGGCCCCACGGAATCACCCACAACAGGTATTTGCGCGGCGTCTTGGCGTCGTAGCGGTAGCCGGACTCCTGATACATGATCGCGAAGGGCACCTGGATCGGTACGCCCCAGCGCTTTTGCGTGACTTGCGCCGCGTCGTACCAGTCGCTTTTCTCGCGGAAGATCTCGCAGATGTCTTCCGGCGAACGCGGCGGCGAGGTGCCGCAGCCGCTGAGTAGTCCCGCCAGTATCAAAAGTCCCGCCGTCCGCCCTGAAATCAAACCGTCATCCCCATGCGCGCAAAAAGGCCGACAGTCTACGCGCTCAGCTCAACTGGTGACGATAGGGCAAATCCGGACCGGTCTTGCTGCACGTAAGGGCGGCCGCCTGTACGGCAAACCTGAGCATCGCCTCGATCTGCTCGCGGCTGAGCTGTTGAACCCCTTCGACAGAATCCAGTTCTTGCTCGGTCAGCCAGGTGATCAGCGCCGCCTGGAAGGTATCGCCGGCGCCGACGGTATCGGCGATCTTCACCGAGCACGCCGGTACTGACCACGAACCATGAACGCGGCTGAACACTGTCGCACCTTCGCCGCCACGGGTCAGGAACACCAACTGGCAGCGATGCTGCAGCCAGCCTTCGATCACGCGTTGTGGATCCTGTTCGGGATACAACAGGCTGAGGTCTTCGTCGCTGACCTTGATCATGTCGGCCAGTTGCACCAGGGTCGCCACGCGCTCGCGCCACAGGTCGATGTTCGGTTCCGGGTTGAGGCGCACGTTGGGGTCGAGGGTGATCAGGCGCTTGCCGCTTTCGCGCTGCACCAGGGTCAGCAGGGTGTCGGCGATCGGTTGCACCACCAGCGAGAACGAGCCGATGTGCAGACCACGCACTTCAGGGCCGAGCTGGGGCAGATGGGCGAGGCTTAATTGGCGATCAGCGCAACCTTCACCGCGAAAACTGTAATGCGGCGAGCCATTGGCGCCGACCGCGACCATCGCCAGCGTGGTTGGCGCGGCGAAGTCGATCAGGTAGTCCGCACGCACGCCTTCATCCTGCAGCACTTGCTGCAAACGCCGGCCCAGATAGTCGGTGGACAGCCCGGCAAATAGCGCCGAATCCACGCCCAAACGGCGCAAACCGACCGCGACGTTGAACGGCGAGCCGCCGGCAATCGCCTTGAAATTGACCTTCGAAGCCAGACCGCTGGCATCGTCTTCGCTGAAGAAATCGAACAGGGCTTCGCCACACACCAAATACATAATTGTTTGCTCTTTATAGGGTTGCGACATGCTGTTGATAGCGTTCATAGGCCTGCTGGAACGCCGCGACATTGGCGGCGACCGGCAGGGTTTCACTGTGCAGATCGAGCTTCACGCAGCGCTGGCACAGATCGGCCAAAGTGTCCTCGTGGCCGTTCGACCATGACTTGCACCACGCCGCCTGAATCGCCGCGCCAAGGGCTGCGGCTTCGCTGTGTTCGGTGCAGATCACCGGGGTGTTCATGATGTCGGCGACGATCTGCCGCCACACCGCGCTTTTCGAACCGCCGCCGATCAGGCAAATGCTGCGGCTTTGTAAACCATTGTGGCGCAACAGATCCAGTCCATAACGCAAACCGAAGGTGGTGCCTTCGACCACGGCGCGACACAAGTTGGCCTGGGTCAGGTTGCTCAGGGTCAGGCCGTGCAGGCTGCCGGTGGCATGGGGCAGGGCGGGGACGCGCTCGCCGTTGAGAAATGGCAGCATGCTCACGCCTTCGGCACCGATCGGCGCCTCGGCCACGAGGTCATTGAACTGCTGCAGGTCGAGGCCGAACAGTTCGCGGATCGCGCCGGTGGCGTTGGTCAGGTTCATGGTGCAGATCAGCGGCAGCCAGCCGCCACTGGACGAGCAGAACGTGGCGACCGAAGCATCCGCGCTGACCTGCGGCGCCTCGGCGTAGGCGTACACCGTGCCGGAGGAGCCGAGGCTCATGGTGATCGCCCCCGGCTGAATGTTGCCGGTGCCAATGGCGCCCATCATGTTGTCGCCACCGCCGCTGGCGACCAGCGCATTCGCGTTGAGTCCGAGCTGTTGGGCAATCGCCGGCAGCAGGGTGCCGACCGCCTGATGTGCGTCGATCAGCTCCGGCAACGCGGCTTGCAGTCGGCCCGTGGCGTCGATATCGCGCAGCAGTTGCAAGTCCCACTGGCGGCTGCGCACGTTGAAATAACCGGTGCCGGAGGCGTCGCCGTATTCGCTGCAGGCGCGGCCGGTGAGCCAGAAGTTCAGATAATCGTGGGGCAGCAGGATGCGCGAGATGCGCGAGAACACCTCCGGGTGTTGTTCTTTAGTCCAGAGTAATTTCGAAACCGTGTAGCCCGGGGCGATGACCACGCCGAGGCGCTCCAGAGAGCCTTTTTCACCGCCGAGGTGTTTGAGCAGACGGTCGTTTTCGTCCGTGGTTTCGGTGTCGCACCACAGCTTGGCCGGGCGCAGCACCTGGCCCTGATCGTCGAGCAGCACCAGACCGTGTTGCTGGCCGGAGACGCCAATGCCGAGGATCGCCTGACCGTCGACATTGGCCGCGAGCAGCGCGCGGCGGGTGGCGAGGGCGAAGGCGTCGAGCCACTGTTGGGTGTCCTGCTCGCGCCGGCCATTGGCACCGCTGATCATCGTGTGCGTGGCGGCGCCTTCGCCGAGCACCTGACCGCTGGCGGCATCGAGGATGATCGCCTTGGTGCCTTGGGTGCCGCAGTCGATGCCGAGGAAGAGTTGTCGGGTGGTCACAGTGAGGTCCTCAGGGTGTCAGGTTTGCCAGGGTGAGGCTGCTATTCGCGAGCAAGCCCGCTCCCACATTTTGAAACGCGTTCCCCTGTGGGAGCGGGCTTGCTCGCGAAGGCGTCAGTAGCGTCACCGCATCACTCAGCCAAAATCCGCTCCAAAGTGCGCGTCACACCCACCTCACGCAAGCTGTTGCAGCACCACTCGAACGCCGCCACAAACGCCGCCGAACGCGGAATCGCCGTGCCGAAGATCTCCTCCACCGCCAACAATCGCTGAGTGATCAGCGCATCATCCGCCACCAGTCCCTGACAGAATTCCGCCCGTGGATCAGGAATCCCATAGGTGTCGCCATTCTCATCCACGCCCTTCAGATACAGCGCCCAGGCCGCCACCACCAACGCTGCACGCTTGGTTTCCTTGCCATCGGCAATCAAGCGATTGATCGTCGGAATGGTGAACTTGGGAAACTTCGACGAGCCATCCGAGCACACCCGCTCCAGCTGATCGGCAATCGCCTGATTGGAAAAACGCGCCACCAGCGTATTTTTGTAGTCGGTCAGGTCGATGCCCGGCACCGGTGCCAGTTGCGGGGTGACGTCGAGGTCCATGTAGGCGCGCATGTAGCGCACGAACAGCGGGTCGTTCATGGTCTCGTGGACGAAACGATAGCCCTTCAAAAAGCCCAGATACGTCAGCGCCAGGTGGCTGCCGTTGAGCAGTTTGATCTTCATTTCTTCATAGGGCGAAACGTCATCGGTGAACTGCACGCCGACCTGTTCCCAGGCCGGGCGACCGTTGACGAATTTGTCTTCCAGCACCCATTGCACAAACGGCTCGCAGACCACCGGCCAGGCATCGTCGACACCGTGTTTGTCGGCCAGTTGCAGGCGATGCGCGGTGCTGGTCATCGGCGTGATGCGGTCGACCATGGCGTTGGGGAAACTGACGTTCTGCTCGATCCAGTCGCGCAGTCCCGGGTCGCGCAGGGCGGCGAACGCCAGCAGTGCCTTGCGGGTCACCGCGCCGTTATGCGGCAGGTTATCGCAGGACATGAGGGTGAACGCCGGTGTGCCGGCGCCACGGCGCTTTTCCAGCGCCGCACAGAGGAAACCGAACACGGTTGTCGGCGCCTGCGGATTTGCCAGATCGTGTTGAATCTGCGGCAGGTGCGCCATGAATTCGCCGTTGCTGTCGTCGATGCAGTAACCGCCTTCGGTGATGGTCAGCGAGACGATGCGGATCTGCGGATCGGCGAGTTTGTCGATCAGCGCCTGCGCGCCGTCTTCGGCCAGGAGCATATCGCGGATCGCGCCGATCACCCGCACTTCGGTGTCATCGTTGTCGCCGAGTTCGAACAGGGTGAACAGGTAGTCCTGCTCCTTGAGGTCGTCACGGGCGCGGCGGTCTTCCGCGCGCAGGCCGACGCCGCAGATTGCCCAGTCCAGCGCCTGACCAGTGTTCATCAGCGCGTCGGTGTAATACGCCTGATGCGCACGATGGAAACCGCCGACGCCAATGTGCGCGATGCCGTGACGGGTGTCGCCGAGGCTGTAGGCCGGCAGTTGCACCTCGGGCGCGAGGCGGTGCAGGTTTTGTTCATTCAGTTTCATCGGGCAGGTCTCGAGGTTCAGGCCGCCGCGCGCAGCGGGCGGGTCAGCGCCACGCCATCGGCGTCGAACAGGTGGCAATGGCTGGCGTCCAGGTGCAGGTTCAGTTGTTCGCCGTAACGGCTCGCCAGGTCACCGCGCACGCGCATGGTCAGGGCTTCGCCGGCGCTGGTGGTGACGTGGCAGAAGGTGTCGCTGCCCAGCCGTTCGCTGACGTCGGCGGTGACTTGCAGGGTGCAGTCGCCCGGTTGTGCCAGCTCCAGATGTTCCGGGCGAATGCCCAGGGTCACCGCGCTGCCGACGCTCAGGTTGGCGGCGTTGAACGGCAGGGTGATGCGCGTGCCGGCGTCCAGCGAGACTTCGCAGCTCTGGCCGTCGACGCGGGCGATCTTGCCTTTGAGGAAGCCCATTTTCGGCGTGCCGAGGAACCCGGCGACAAACAGGTTGGCCGGGTGGTGATAGAGGTCCAGCGGCGAGCCGACCTGTTCGATCTTGCCGCCGTTGAGCACCACGACTTTGTCGGCCATGGTCATGGCTTCGACCTGATCGTGGGTCACGTAGATCATCGTGGCTTGCAGATCCTTGTGCAGGCGCAGCAGCTCCAGACGCATCTGCACGCGCAGCGCGGCGTCGAGGTTGGACAGCGGTTCGTCGAACAGGAAGATTTTCGGATTGCGCACGATCGCCCGGCCGATCGCGACCCGTTGTCGTTGGCCGCCGGACAGCTGTTTGGGCTTGCGCTCGAGCATCGGCCCGAGTTCGAGAATGCGCGCCGCTTCGCCGACCTTTTTCTCGACTTCGGCTTTCGGTACACCGGCCAGATCGAGGGCGAACGACATGTTTTTCTTCACGGTCATGTGCGGGTACAGCGCGTAGGTCTGGAACACCATCGCCAGATCGCGCTTGGCCGGGCTGACTTCGGTGATGTCGCGGCCATCGAGTTCGATGGTGCCGCCGCTGACTTCTTCCAGCCCGGCGATCAGCCGCAGCAAAGTGGATTTGCCGCAGCCGGACGGGCCGACGAAGACCACGAATTCCTTGTCATTCACCTCAAGGTCGATGCCCTTGATGATGGAGAAACCTTCGAAACCTTTTTGCAGATTCTTGATTTTCAGGTTGGCCATGGTGATGGGCCTCCGCTTAAGTTAATTCAATTGCGCCGGGCAAGCTTTTGGTGGGAGCGGGCTTGCTCGCGAAGGGGCCGTGTCAGTCACCATCATTGTTGGATGACCCACCGCTTTCGCGAGCAAGCCCGCTCCCACAGGAGAAGGTGTTGGTTCTGGAATATTCATTTCACGGCACCGAACGACAGGCCGCGTACCAGTTGTTTCTGGCTGATCCAGCCGAAGATCAGGATCGGCGCACAGGCCAGGGTCGAGACCGCTGACAACTTGGCCCAGAACAGCCCTTCGGGACTTGAGTACGAGGCGATCAACGCGGTCAGAGGCGCAGCTTTCGACGAGGTCAGGTTCAGCGACCAGAACGCCTCGTTCCAGCACAGAATCAGCGACAGCAGCACGGTCGAAGCGAGGCCGCCCTTGGCGATCGGCAGCAGCACGCGAACCATTTCCTGCCACAGGGTGGCGCCATCCAGACGCGCGGCTTCGAGGATGTCTTTGGGGATGTCCTTGAAGTAGGTGTAAATCATCCAGACCACGATCGGCAGGTTGATCAGGGTGTAGATCACGATCAGCGCGATGCGTGTATCGAGCAGGCCGAAACTCTTGGCCAGCAGGTAGATCGGCATCAGCACCCCCACCGGCGGCAGCATCTTGGTCGAGAGCATCCACAGCAGCGTGCCCTTGGTGCGTTGGGTTTCGTAGAACGCCATCGAGTAGGCGGCGGGCACCGCGATCAGCAGGCACAGGGCGGTGGCGCTGAACGAGATCACCACCGAATTCCAGGCAAAACTGAAGTAGTCGCTGCGCTCGTTGATGTGCAGGTAGTTCTCCAGCGTTGGCGTGAAGATGAACTGCGGCGGCGTGGCAAAGGCGTCGATTTCGGTTTTGAAACTGGTCATCACCATCCAGAAGATCGGGAAGAAAATCACGATCGCGATGGCCCAGGCCAGGGTGCCGAGCAGCAGGCTTTGCAGCCGGCGGGATTGTTGAAGAGTCATGGCAGGCCTCAGGCTTTGTCAGTCAGGTTTTTGCCGATCATCCGCACCAGAATGATCGCCGCGATGTTGGCGATGACCACGGCAATCAAGCCGCCCGCCGAGGCCATGCCGACGTCGAACTGCACCAGCGCCTGGTTGTAGATCAGGTAGGCGAGGTTGGTCGAGGCGTAGCCGGGGCCGCCGTTGGTGGTGGTGAAAATCTCGGCGAACACCGACAGCAGGAAGATCGTTTCGATCATCACCACCACGGCAATCGGCCGCGCCAGGTGCGGCAGGGTCAGGTGCCAAAAGATCGCGACGGGGCCGGCACCATCCAGGCGCGCGGCTTCTTTCTGCTCCTGGTCAAGGGACTGCATGGCGGTCATCAGGATCAGGATCGCGAAGGGCAGCCATTGCCACGAGACAATGATGATGATCGACAGCAGCGGGTAGTGCGCCAGCCAGTCCACCGGTTGCGCGCCAAAGAGCTTCCAGATGTAGGCGAGGATTCCGGAGACCGGATGGAAAATCAGGTTCTTCCAGATCAGCGCGCCGACGGTGGGCATGATGAAGAACGGCGAGATCAGCATTACCCGCACGATGCCGCGGCCGAGAAACTCGCTGGCCTCCAGCAACGCACTGATCAGCACGCCGAACACCACGCTGATCAGCAGCACGCTGCCCACCAGCAACAGGGTGTTGGTGGCGCCGGGCAGGAACCCGGAGTCGGTGAGGAAATAGCTGAAGTTCTCCAGCCCGACGAATTCGTTCACCCCCGGATCGAGCAGGTTGTAGCGAATCATCGAGAAATAAATGGTCATGCCCAACGGCACGATCATCCACAGCAGCAACAGGGCCACCGAAGGGCTGACCAGAAACCAGCCGGGATTGGCCACGCGGCTTTTGCGCTGCGGCCGGGTCAGATCGATGTGGGCTTTGGCAGTTGAAGTATTCATGGTGATCACAACCGAGTCATACAGACCTATGGAGATCTAATGTAGGAGTGAGCCTGCTCGCGATAGCGGTGTGTCGGCCACCGATGGTGTTTGATGGAAAACCGCCATCGCGAGCAGGCTCACTCCTACAAAAGGCAGGAGCGAGCAGTGTGGTTACTTGGGATAACCGGCGCGCTTCATCTCGCGTTCGGTGGTTTGCTGCGCGGCGGTCAGGGCCTGATCCACCGTGGTCTGGCCGATCAGCGCCGCCGAGAACAGCTTGCCGACCTGGGTACCCACGCCCTGGAATTCAGGAATGGTCACCAGTTGAATGCCGATGTAAGGCACCGGTTTCAGCGTCGGTTTGCTCGGATCTGCCGCTTTCAGCGATTCCAGCGTGACCTTGGCGAACGGCGCCGCGCTCATGTACGCATCGCTGTAGGTCGAGGCGCGGGTGCCCGGCGGCACGTTGGCGATGCCGTCGGTCTTGGCCACCAGCTCGCCGTATTCCTTGGAGGTGGCCCAGGCGCTGAACGCTTTGGCGGCGTCCTTGGCCTTGGAACTGGTCGGAATCGCCAATGCCCACGAATACAGCCACGCCGAACCTTTATCGGTGACCTGATGCGGGGCGAAGGTGAAGCCGACGTGATCGGCGACCTTGCTCTGAGTCTTGTCGGTGACGAACGAGCCGGCGACGGAAGCGTCCACCCAGATCGCGCATTTGCCGCTGTTGAACAGCGCGAGGTTCTCGTTGAAACCGTTACTGGAGGCGCCCGGCGGGCCGGATTTCTTCATGGTGTTGACGTAGAAATTCAGCGCGTTTTTCCATTCCGGCCCGCTGAACTCAGGTTTCCACTGCTCATCGAACCAGCGCGCGCCATAGGCGTTGGCGACCGTGGTGATCAGCGCCATGTTCTCGCCCCAGCCGGCCTTGCCACGCAGGCAGATGCCGTACTGCTCTTTGTCTTTGTTGGTGAGTTTTTCGGCGAAACCGGCGATCTGTTCCCAGGTCGGGCGCTCGGGCATGCTCAGGCCAGCGTCCTTGAACAGGTCAGTGCGGTAGTAGGTGATCGAACTCTCGGCGTAGAACGGCAGGGCATACAGCGAACCCTTGACCGACAGGCCTTCGCGCACCGACGGGAACACATCGTCGAGGGCGTAACTGGCCGGCAGATCCTTCATCGGTTCCAGCCAGCCTTTGGCGCCCCAGAGTGCCGCTTCGTACATGCCGATGGTCAACACATCGAACTGCCCGCCCTGAGTGGCGATGTCGGTAGTGAGACGCTGGCGCAGGACGTTTTCTTCCAGCACCACCCAGTTGAGCTTGATCTCCGGATGCTCGGACTCGAAAGTTTTCGAGAGCTTTTGCATGCGGATCATGTCGCTGTTGTTGACGGTGGCGATGGTCAGGGTCTGGGCGCCAAGGCTGACGCTGCTGAGGGTCATACAGGTGAGAGCGAGCAGAGCTTTTGCAGTGGGTTGCATCGTGCACTCCTTTTCTGCGTCCGTTGGGAGGCAGAAGGACAGTTATTGTTTTTGTGTCTTCCGAATGCAGGAAGAATGTGCGCTGATTACAGCCCTCAATCGACGGACTGACAAATCATCCGTCGCACTCAAATCAGTACTTTTTTGCACTGGAGATTGTTGCGGTAAACACAGGGAAGGGCATTTCAGTGGGAAGGGGCTATCGAATCAGTACAGGTTTCATCGCATCAGATGCTCTTTGTGGGAGCGGACTTGCTCGCGAAAGCGCTGTGTCAATTTGCCGATCAGTTGACTGATACCCCGCTTTCGCGAGCAGGCTCACTCCTACAGGGGGCGGTGGTGTCAGCCGAGGTTTTGTTCGGTCAGGCGTTGCACTGCGAGGCGCCGATAGTGCGACGGCGTCATGCCCTTGAGTTGCTGGAAGCGCCGATTGAAGTTGGAGATATTGTTGAAGCCCGACTCGAAACACACCTCGGTCACCGGTTTGTCGCCATCGGCCAGCAGTTCGCAGGATTTGCTGATGCGCAGACGATTGACGAACTCGATGAAGTTGCGCCCGGTGGCCTGTTTAAATACGCGGCTGAAATAGGTCGGTTTCATCCCCAGATGTTCGGCGACTTCTTCCAGGGTCAGCTCCCGGGCGTAATGGTCGAAGATGAAGTCGACCGCGCGGTTGGTGCGGTCGATGTTGTGCTCGTCGGCCAGTTGCGTGTTAGTGGCGCCAGACAGCAATTGATAATCGTCAGTCGCCGCCAGCAGCTCCATCAGAATGAAAAAGTGCCCCAGACGGGTAACGCCGCGCGTATCGGCAATTCGCTGCATCAACGTCATGGCCTGACGGATCGTATCCTTGTCGCGAAATTCGATGCCGTATTGCGCGCGCTCCAGCAGCGGCGCCAGGGTCTTGAGTTCGGCGAACACCTGGTGCCCGCTGTCGAACAACTCATCGGTGAAGTTCACCAGCATGTCGCGCTTTTCCACCACTTCGTCGTCGGCCACCTGGCTGATCCAGTTGTGCGGCAGATTGGGCCCGGTGAGGAACAGTGTTTGCGGATAAAAGTTGCCGATGTAGTCGCCGATGAAGACCTTGCCGGAACTGGCAACGATCAGGTGCAGTTCGTATTCCTTGTGAAAATGCCAGCGCACTAACGGGCACGGAAAACCATGCTGACGGTAGATGATGGACAACCCGTTATGGTCGTCCATCAGTTCGTAGGAGGGATCAGTGATTCTGGTTGCCCGAGTCATGTCCGATGCGTCTTGTTGTGGTGTTCAGGCGCCCATCATGCACGCACGTCACGGACAGTTCCAGCGCCTCAGCCCCGGGCCTTGCGTAGACCTTTGGACTGGTTGACCTGCTGGCAATGGCCGATCAGTGGAGTGCCACCAATGAAATCGGCATTGATAATGCTGCACTTCGGCGCCCATCCCGAGTCTGGGCCAAACCATTGATCGAGTTTGTCGGTGATCCGCTTGACGCCGGCCAGTTCGCCGTAGCTGGTGGCCGACAATGACCAGAGGCTGCCGGGTGCCGGCGGGTTGGCCAGGGTGCGTGTGATGTGTTGTTCGAGTTGCTCGGGAGAGGTGATATTTGAACCGCTCCATTCGTGGCGGATTTTCGGCCAGTACAGGGGCGAATTGAAATCCGGGTGCGAGTCGCTTGCCAACACCACGCGTTGCAGCGCACTGGCCTTTTTAAGTTGTTCCAGGGTCAGATGACTGTTGTTTCGGGGAATAAGCCGCGAAGCCAGTTCTGTGGTGATGACTTCATGGAAACCCTTGTAATCGAATGGCTGATCGTTGATGCCCTTGAGTTCATGTAAGTCCAATACGATGAACTCGTTGGGATTTTCATTGAGGAAAAAATTGAGGCTTTTTACAAGATCGCTCAAGGAACGTCCCTCGAACAGTTTCACGCCATGAAACGTATGAAACTTCCTGATGCCCAGCCAGTGTTCATCGGCATGCAGACGCAAGTCGAAGGCGCGCACGCCCTCGCTTAGTTGCTGAATGAACGGGCCATCCTGGCAGACAAACCAGTTTTTAGTGGGCTGCAGATACGCCGGGTACGAAAAGTCGTAATCCAGCCCGGAGTTATGCGCCCCTGGCCAGACCACTTCGCCAAGGGTCAGTCGGTCCATATCCGGTGTAGCCGCCATCCAGTTTTTGAAAGGGTAATTACTCATGGTGCATTCCGTTGCAGATAAAGTTTAATTTCCGACCAGTTAACTTGTTTGGTCAGTTCGGAAGTTATTCTTTGGCGCAAGCGGAAAAACTACAAGCCAGCACTCTTTGCAAAGTATTGGCAATGTGTTTTTGCACTTTAGTCATTAACTTTTCTGGTTCTTTGCTTCGATCCACTGCGCCATGTATTGGGTGCTTTTATGCAAGTGATGACGCAACATGCTGCCAGTGAAGTTGGCGCGACGTAATGCGGACAAGTTGTCGCGGCAATGTTGCAGGCGAGCGATCAGCGCCGGGCCGTGATCAGCCTGCCGATAGCGCGCGTTCAACAACGCGACGCCGTCCTGCTGTGCGTCAGTCCAGCGCTGTTGGTCTTCATGCAGTGCGACCGCGGCATCGGCCAGGGCCCGGGCCGACAGGGCCACTTCACCCGGCCATGACAGCGCACCGCCCATGCCTTCAGCGCCGATGGGCGTCGTGACATTGGGCGTGCCGCAGAGCATCGCATCGACGATCTTGCCCTTGATCCCCGCGCCGAAACGTAAAGGCGCCAGGCAAACCCTGGCTTGCGACATCACTTGCAGCGCATCTTCTGCCCAGTTCATCACATGAAAACCCTGCGCCGCGTTGTGCAGGGCTGTGGCCTTGGGCGGCGTATAGGCACCGTAGACATGCAGTTGGGCGCCGGGCAATTGCTGGCGGATCAGCGGCCAGACGGCGGTCTTCATCCACAGCACGGCGTCCCAGTTGGGCGCGTGACGGAAGTTGCCAATACTCAGAAAATGCGCCCGCTCCTCAAAGGGGACGAACGAGGCGCGCGGTGGTTCGAGCATCAGCGGGCACCAGTGCAGCAGCTCGCCAGGGACTTGAAACTGTTCGACCAGCAACTGGATTTCCACTTCGGAAATCATCAGATTCAGATCGCAGCGATACAACGCGGCGATTTCCCGTTTGGCCAGGTCAGTGTCGGCCATCAACTCGAACTCTTCACGCAGCGCCGGGGCGAACAGGGCACTGAAATCCTGATTGTCCGGGTCGTCTTTCAGGCGCTCCTTGAGCCGTTGGTGACGGGCATGGCGCAAGCTCTGCAGGTCGGATGTCTCCAGGACGCGCAAGGCGTTCGGGCATTGCTTTTCGACGCGCCAGCCGAACTGCTCTTCCATCATGAACTGGTCGAACAGCACGATATCCGGGGCCAGTTCACGGATGAAACTATCGAAGCTGCTGTTGTTGAGTTCGATCGGCACTTCGCGGATGCCCAGTGCCGTCAGGTCAGCCTTGTGCTCGCCCGGGCCGGCCGGGCTGCTGAAGGTGATGTCCCAGCCTTGCTGCAGGAACGTATCGAGGATCTGCATCACATGCCCGCTGGCTGCCGAAGAGCGCGGTTCGGGCCAGACGTAACCGATGACCAGAACTTTGGTGGCGGGTGATGCAGTCATTGACGGGTGTTCCTTGCAGGCAGGCGGCTGAAAATGGCGCGCAATTAGAGCACATCTGCAGCCGCTGCCGGATCAAGGCCAATCACTGGTTCAGAATGCCCTTGACCTTGTCACGCAGTTGATCGATCGAGAAGGGTTTGCCGATCACGTGCATATCCGCAGGCACGTCGATGTTTTCGGCGTATCCGCTGGCGAACAGCACGGGCAGGGTGGGGCGCAGTTGACGTGCCTTTTCGGCCAGTACACTACCTGTCATGTCCGGCAGACCGTGGTCGGTCATCATCAAGTCGATAAGCTTGCTCTGATCCCGGAGAGTGTTCAGCGCAGATTCGCCGTCTGCCGCCTCCAATACACAGAACTCCAGCTCCTCCAGCACATCGACGATGAGCATACGTACGATGTCGTCGTCTTCTACTACAAGGATGGTGGACGCTGGGGTGGACATAGGGATAGCTCTCAAGAAATGAAATCGGAACGGCGACCGGTCGAAAATGCCGGGCTCTTGCATGAGTAAGTGGCGCATGGCCACAAGTTCCCGAGCGGATACGAAAAAGATTAGCTGCAAATCGGGGCGGCAAGGATACCCGTTGCCTGATCGGGAAGTGCAGCAAATGTAGGAAATTGCCATCATGGCAGTGAGAAAAATGGATCCATAGTACCGTTTTGGGGCAAACTCCCGGGTTTCGACAGTTCGACAAGGCTGCCCCATGTCCACTCGGTCTACAGTTGACGAAACACGGTTCCGTAAACTCCTGACGCGCAACATCAGTCTGCCCCTGGGCGTCGGCGCGATCAGTGCAGTGTTTTTCATTTCGCTGATCACCTATTTGCTCTCGGTGATCCAGTGGGTGGAACACACCGACCGGGTGATCAATAACGCCAACGAAGCGGTGAAACTCACCGTTGATCTGGAAACCGGCATGCGCGGTTTCCTGCTCAGCGGCGACGAGCACTTCCTCGACCCGTACGAGACTGCCAAGCCGCGGATCAATGTGGCGCTCAATACCTTGCTCGAACTGACCGCCGACAACCCCGTGCAAACCGATCGTCTGCGGCGTCTGCAGGCCTTGCAGACCGAATGGAGCAACTACGCGCAATCGATGATCGACCTGCAGCGCTCCAGCGGTGACTACCGGGGCGCGGTCAAGGCCGGGCGTGGCAAGCGCCTGACCGACGAAATTCGCAAGCAATTCGAAGACGTGATCGACATGGAGCAGCAGTTGCGCACCACGCGCAACGAAGAGGTGCGCCGTACCACGATCTGGAGCATCGTCCTGTACCTGCTGTTTATAGCCGGGATCAGCGGTTTGCTGGCCTATGTCGGGCGCCGTGATCTGGTCAGTCTGTCTGACAGCTACAGCGCCAACCTTGCGGCGCAGCAAGCCAGCGCCGAGCGTCTGGAGCGTCAGGCGTGGATGCGCAGCGGCCAGACCGAGCTGGCGGAGCAGGTGTTGGGGCAACTGACACTGAACCTGCTGGGACGCAATATTCTGCAGTTCTGCGCGCAATACCTGGGCACTGCGGTGGCGGCGCTGTACGTCCGCGAAGAGCACGGCGGCCTCAAGCGCGTGGCGTCCTACGGGTTCTCCCGCGAACAGGAAGAAAAAGATCAGCAGATCTACAGCGGCGAAGGCATCGTCGGCCAGGTTGCCCAGCAGGGACAATTGATTCGTCTGGATTCGGTACCCGCCGACTACTTCAAAGTCAGCTCCGGCCTGGGCGCGGGCCTGCCGCACAGTGTGCTGGTGGTACCGACCAGCGATGACGACCGGGTCAACGGCGTGATCGAACTGGGCTTCCTGCGCCCGCTGACTCAACGCGATGTCGAATTGCTGGAACTGATTGCCGGCAACATCGGCACCTCGATCGAAGCGGCGCGTTATCGCCAGCGCCTGCAGGAAGTGCTGGCCGAAACCCAGCAGCTCAACGAAGAGTTGCAGGTGCAGCAGGAAGAGCTGAAAACCGCCAACGAAGAGTTGGAAGAACAGTCGCGGATTCTCAAGGAATCCCAGGCGCATCTGGAAACCCAGCAAGTCGAGCTGGAGCAGACCAACGAGCAGTTGGCCGAACAGGCGCAAACCCTGGCCGAGCAGCGCGACGCCATGGACCAGAAGAACACCGAACTCAATCAGGCTCAGGTGCAGCTCGAGGAGCGCGCCGAAGAACTGCAGCGTTCGAGCAAGTACAAGTCCGAATTCCTCGCCAACATGTCCCACGAACTGCGCACGCCGCTGAACAGTTCGCTGATCCTCGCCAAGTTGCTGGCGGAGAACCCGCAGGACAATCTGACGGCCGAGCAGGTCAAGTTCGCCGAGTCGATCTATTCGGCGGGCAACGATCTGCTGAACCTGATCAACGACATTCTCGACATTTCCAAGGTCGAGGCCGGCAAGCTGGAAGTGATCCCGGAAAACACCAGTGTCGCGCGGCTGGCCGACGGCCTGCGCAGCGTGTTCGAACCGCTGGCAGCGGACAAGCAACTGACGTTCAGCGTCGAGTTGCAGCCGGATGCGCCGATCATGCTGTACACCGACCGCCAGCGCCTGGAGCAGGTGATCAAGAACCTGCTGTCCAACGCCGTGAAGTTCACCGAACACGGCGCGGTCAGCTTGACCATCGCTGGCCAGCCGAACGAACGCATTGCGTTCATCGTGCGCGATTCGGGGATCGGTATCGCGGCGGATCAGCAGGAAAGCATCTTCGAAGCGTTCCGTCAGGCAGACGGCACCACCAACCGCAAGTACGGTGGCACCGGTCTGGGCTTGTCGATCTCGCGTGATCTGGCGGCCTTGCTCGGCGGCTCGATCAGCGTCAGCAGCGCGCCGGGGCAGGGCAGTGTGTTCACCTTGGTGCTGCCGCAGCAATACAGCGAGCCGGGTGACAGCCCTGCGATCCCGCTGACCTTCACACCGCCGGTATCGGCCCCGTCACCGGTAGTGCAGCCGCCATCGATTGCGGTGTCGCCGCTGGCGCCGGTGCACATCCCGCGTTTTGCCGATGACCGTGGCAAGGCGCCGTTCGCCACGCGCTGCATTCTGGTGGTGGAAGACGAGCCGAATTTCGCCCACATCCTTTACGACCTGGCCCACGAACTGGGCTACCAGTGTCTGGTGGCTCACGGAGCGGATGAAGGTTATGACCTGGCCCGCGAGTTCGTGCCGGACGCGATCCTGCTCGATATGCGTCTGCCGGACCATTCCGGTCTGACCGTGCTGCAACGCCTGAAAGAACACGCCGAAACTCGGCACATCCCGGTGCACGTGATCTCGGTCGAAGACCGTGTCGAAGCGGCGATGCACATGGGCGCGATCGGTTATGCGGTCAAGCCGACCACCCGCGAAGAGCTCAAGGACGTGTTCGCCCGTCTCGAAGCCAAGCTGACCCAGAAGGTCAAGCGCGTGCTGCTGGTCGAAGATGACGATCTGCAACGCGAAAGCATTGCCCGCCTGATCGGTGACGAGGACATCGAAATCACCGCCGTCGGTCTGGCG
The DNA here is from genome assembly GCF_058798255.1 of Pseudomonas sp. GW823-FHT01D03. Classification (NCBI taxonomy): domain Bacteria; kingdom Pseudomonadati; phylum Pseudomonadota; class Gammaproteobacteria; order Pseudomonadales; family Pseudomonadaceae; genus Pseudomonas; species Pseudomonas sp. GW823-FHT01D03. The sequence continues at coordinate 3,202,475 of NZ_JBXAKK010000001.1, read as the reverse complement.
CAAGACGCGCTGGAAAAGCTGCGCACGACGATTTACGACTGCATGGTGATCGACCTGAAATTGCCGGACATGCTCGGCAACGATCTGCTCAAGCGCATGTCGACCGAGGACATCTGCTCGTTCCCGCCGGTGATCGTCTACACCGGACGCAACCTGACCCGCGATGAAGAGGCCGAGCTGCGCAAGTATTCACGCTCGATCATCATCAAGGGCGCGCGCTCGCCGGAACGCCTGTTGGATGAGGTGACACTCTTTCTGCACAAAGTCGAATCGCAGTTGTCCCATGAACGGCAGAAGATGCTCAAGACCGCCCGCAGCCGCGACAAGGTCTTCGAAGGCCGCAAGGTGTTGCTGGTGGACGACGATGTGCGCAACATCTTCGCCCTGACCAGTGCGCTGGAGCACAAGGGCGCAGTCGTGGTGATCGGCCGTAATGGTCGCGAAGCGATTGATAAGTTGAATGAAATCGAGGACATCGACCTGGTGCTGATGGACGTGATGATGCCGGAGATGGATGGTTTTGAAGCCACCATTGAAATCCGCAAGGATCCGCGCTGGCGCAAACTGCCGATCATCGCAGTGACGGCCAAGGCCATGAAGGACGATCAGGAGCGCTGCCTGCAGGCGGGCGCCAACGATTACCTGGCCAAGCCGATCGATCTGGATCGCCTGTTCTCGTTGATTCGCGTGTGGTTACCGAAGATGGAACGCATTTAGTGGATAGCAGTCACTCCGCGGAGCGCAACAGCGAAATTGAATTACGCTTGCTGATCGAGGCGATCTACCTCAAGTACAGCTACGATTTTCGCGATTACTCGGGCGCTTCGATCAAGCGCCGGGTGCAGCACGCCTTGAGTCAGTTCGAATGCGCGACGATCTCGGCGTTGCAGGAGAAAGTCCTGCACGATCCCACGGCGTTCATGCAGTTGCTGCAGTTGCTGACGATTCCGGTCAGCGAGATGTTCCGCGACCCGTCGCACTTTCTGGCGATCCGTAAGGAGGTGGTGCCGCTGCTGCGCACCTATCCGTCGCTGAAGATCTGGATCGCCGGGTGCAGCACTGGCGAGGAGGTTTACTCGATGGCGATCCTGCTGCGCGAAGAAGGCCTGCTCGACCGTACGATCATCTACGCCACCGATATCAATCCGCGCTCGCTGGACAAGGCCAAGCAGGGCATTTTCTCGATGGAGAACGTGCGCGCCTACACTGCCAATTACCAGCAGGCCGGCGGTCAGCGTTCCTTTGCCGATTACTACACCGCAGCCTATGGATACGCGATTTTCGACAAGAGCCTGTGTGAGAACGTGACCTTCGCCGACCACAGCCTGGCGACGGACAGCGTGTTCTCCGAAACTCAATTGATTTCCTGCCGCAACGTACTGATTTACTTCAACAAGAAACTTCAGGACCGTGCCTTCGGTCTGTTTCACGAATCGCTGTGCCACCGCGGCTTTCTGGTGCTGGGCAGCAAGGAAACGCTGGATTTTTCCGGTTACTCGAATCAGTTCGAGCCGCTGGTCAAACAAGAACGGATCTACCGCAAATTATGAACGATGCCGTGGATTTGCCTCGTGTCGAGGCTGTCGTGGTGGGCGCTTCGGCCGGCGGGGTCGAAGCGTTGCTGACCTTGCTGGCGCCGCTGCGCCAGGGTTACGTGCTGCCGATCATCGTCGTCTTGCACCTGCCGGAGGAGCGCCGCAGTCAGTTGGCCGAAGTGTTCTCCCGGCGCCTGATGCTGCCGGTGGCAGAGGCGACCGACAAGCAGGACATCATGCCCGGCACGGTTTATTTCGCCACGCCCGGGTATCACCTGTCGGTGGAACAGGATCGCAGTCTGTCGCTGAGTCTTGAAGACCGCGTGCACCATTCCCGTCCGGCCATTGATTACTTGTTTGAATCCGCCGCTGATGTTTACGGCGAAACCCTGGCTGCCGTGTTGCTGACCGGCGCCAATCACGATGGTGCTCGCGGCCTGGCGCAAGTCAAGCAGCGTGGCGGACTGACCATTGTTCAAGACCCGCAGGACGCGCAGGTCGCCACCATGCCTCTGGCTGCGCTGAAGATTCAGCAGCCTGACCATGTCCTACCCATTCACGGCATCGGCCGTCTGCTTGTCGAGCTGGAACGAATCGCATGCTGAGTAATATCCAGGCCAAATTGCTGATCGTCGACGATCTGCCGGAGAACCTGCTGGCCCTCGAAGCGCTGATCAAGCGCGAGGATCGCACGGTGTACAAGGCGCTGTCGGCGGACGAGGCACTTTCGCTGCTGCTGCAACACGAGTTCGCCATGGCCATCCTCGACGTGCAGATGCCGGGGATGAACGGCTTCGAACTCGCCGAGTTGATGCGCGGCACCGAGAAAACCAAGAACATCCCGATCATTTTCGTCAGCGCCGCCGGCCGTGAACTGAACTACGCGTTCAAGGGCTACGAGAGCGGGGCGGTGGACTTCCTGCACAAGCCGCTGGATATCCACGCGGTGAAGAGCAAGGTCAACGTGTTCGTCGACCTGTACCGTCAGAGCAAGGCCATGAAACAACAGGTCGAAGCCCTGGAGCAGGCCCGTCGCGAGCAGGAAGCGCTGCTGCAGCAACTGCAAAGCACGCAGTCGGAGCTGGAGCAGGCGGTGCGCATGCGCGACGACTTCATGTCGATCGTCGCCCACGAAGTGCGCACGCCGCTCAACGGCCTGATACTCGAAACCCAGTTGCGCAAGATGCACCTGGCGCGGGACAACGCCGCGGCGTTCACCCTCGACAAGATGCACGCGATGGTCGATCGCGACGAGCGCCAGATCAAAAGCCTGATCCGCCTGATCGAAGACATGCTCGACGTCTCGCGGATTCGTACCGGCAAGTTGTCGATCCGGCCGAATCGTTTCGACCTGACACAACTGGTGAGCAACCTGCTGCAGAACTTCGCCCAGCAGATAGAGGCAGCCGAGACCGAAGTGTCGTTCACCGCCTCCGGCCCGGTGGAAGGTCATTGGGACGAGTTCCGTATCGAGCAAGTGGTCTCCAACCTGCTGACCAATGCCTTGCGCTACGGTGGGCGCAGCCCGATTCAGGTGCGCGTGTACCGTGAGGGCGACGAGGCGCGGGTCGAGGTTCAGGACCGTGGCATCGGCATCAGCGAAGAGAACCAGAAGCGTATTTTCCAACAGTTCGAACGGGTTTCCGCCAAGACGGTAGTGGCTGGTCTCGGGCTGGGTCTGTTCATTTCCGAGCAGATCGTCGCCGCCCATGGCGGTTCCATCGTCGTCGAGAGTCAAATCAACGAAGGCGCCCTGTTTCGCGTTTGTCTGCCAATCCAGGAAAACGGCATATCCGACGCAACCTCTGAGTGACCGCACGGTCGTATCAGCAGCTATTGACCGAACAAAGGCTTCCCATGAGCGTAGATGCACAAGATGTAGTACTCGTCGTCGAGGACGAACCGGTTATCTTGATGGTGCTGACAGATTACCTGTCGGGGCAGGGGTACCGCGTGTTGCAGGCCGAAAACGGCGAGCAGGCGTTCGAGATCCTCGCGAGCAAGCCGCATCTGGACATGCTGATCACTGACTTCCGCCTGCCGGGCGGGATCTCCGGCGTGCAGATCGCGGAGCCGGCAGTAAAACTGCGCCCGGATCTGAAGGTGATCTTCATCAGTGGCTATCCGCAGGAAATCCGCGAGACCGGCAGCCCGATCACGCGCAAGGCGCCGATCCTGGAAAAGCCGTTCGATCTGGACGTGCTGCAGGAAAAGATTCAGGAATTGCTGGCCTGATCCATAGCGGCTGATATTTCCCATGTAGGAGCTGCCGCAGGCTGCGATCTTTTGATCTTGAAAAAACAAGATCAAAAGATCGCAGCCTGCGGCAGCTCCTACAGTCGTTTTGGGGGATCAGTTCTTGATCATCTCGCGGACCTTGGCGGTCAGCAGATCGAAGGTGAACGGCTTGGTGATCATCTGCATCCCCGAGTCGAGGAAACCACCGCGCACTGCGGCATGCTCGGCATAGCCGGTGATGAACAACACCTTCAATCCCGGCCGATACTGACGGCCGATCTCCGCCAGTTGCCGGCCGTTCATGCCCGGCAGGCCGACGTCACTGATCAGCAGGTCGATGCGCTGCGTCGAGTTGAGGATCGGCACGGCGCCGTCGGCATCGCCGGCTTCGACAAACGCATAACCCAGCTCACTGAGCACCGCGCTGACCAGCACGCGCACAGCGGGGTCGTCCTCGACGATCAACACGGTTTCGCCATCCATTGCTTCCGGGGCCTGCTGAATATCGGACACCGGATGCTCCAGCTCTTCGCCGCGAAAGCGCGGCAGGTACAGTTTGACCGTGGTGCCCTGATCGATTTCGCTGTCGATCGAGACATGACCACGGGACTGTTTGCTGAAGCCGTAGATCATCGACAGGCCCAGCCCGGTGCCCTGACCGATCGGCTTGGTGGTGAAGAACGGATCGAACGCGCGATTGACCACACTCTGCGGCATGCCACTGCCGTTATCGGTGACGCTGAGCATCACGTAGTCCCCAGGCTCGAGATTCGGGTAGGCCTCGGTGAACTCCGGCTTAAGCACCTGGTTGCTGGTTTCGACCACCAGTTTGCCGCCCTCGGGCATCGCGTCACGGGCGTTGAGCACCAGGTTGAGCAGGGCGCTTTCCAGTTGATTGGGGTCGGCTTCGGCCACCCACAAGTCGTCGTTCAGGCGCATGTCGAGTTGAATGCTTTCGTTGAGGCTGCGCTGCAGCAGCTCACCCATCGACAGCACCAGCGTGTTCATCTGCACGGCTTTGGAGTCCAGCGATTGCCGGCGGGAGAACGCCAGCAAACGGTGGGTCAAGCCGGCGGCGCGGTTGGCTGACGTGACACCGAGGTCGATCAGGCTGTCGAGGTCATCAAGGCGTCCGCGAGCAAGTCGCCGGCGCAGCAGTTCCAGACTGCCGATGATCCCGGTGAGCATATTGTTGAAGTCGTGAGCGATGCCGCCGGTTAGCTGACCGACCGCTTCCATTTTCTGTGACTGACGCAAGGCTTCTTCGTTGTGGCGCAGTTGCGCGGTGCGCTCCTCGACCTGTTGCTCAAGGGTTTCCAGGGTCGATTGCAGTCGGCGTTCGCTTTCACTCAGATCGATCAGGCGATCGCGGGCTTCGTACTGTCGTCGTCGCCCGCGCAGGGCGGTGGAGACCAGACTGACCAGGGTCGCCGGATGAAACGGGCGCTCAAGGAAGGTGACGTTACCCAGCAGTTCACTCAGGCGTGAGGAGGGGCCTTGCTCCGGGCCGCCGTGGTGGGTCAGCAAGACGATCGGCAGATCCGACCAGGCCGGCTGCTGCTCCAGAAAATGCAGCAGCGTTTCCAGTTCAGGGCCGCGCAGGGCTTCGGTGGCAATCAACAAGAGTCCGGCCCCAGGCTCCAGTTCTGCGCACAGTGCGCCCAGATCCGGAGTGATGACCCCGCCGTAACCCGCCTCATTGAGGATCATCAGCGCCACTTGGCTGTCCCGACCCATGGGCGCCAGGATCAGCGCCCGTTCCGACAGTGATACGGAAGCTGTCACAAGGTTTCTTCCCGCAACAGCGGATTGCTCGCGCCGAGGTAAGTCGGCACGCCACGCAGCACGCCCTGAAACGCTTCCAGCGGTTCGCCGATGGTCATGCCCTGGCCCGAAATGCGGTATTCACGGATGGTCGATTCGTGGCTGCCAGTGCGTTTCTTGATAATGGAAATGGCTCGGCGAACCTTGCCGATGGCTTCGAAGTAGCGCAGCAGGATCACCGTGTCCGCCAGGTAAGTGATGTCGACCGGCGCCTGCATGTCGCCGACCAGGCCATGCTGGGCTACCGTCATGAAGGTCGCCGCGCCTTTGCGGTTCAGATACAGCAGCAACTCATGCATGTGCAGCACCAGAGCGTTTTCTTCCGGCATCGCGGCCTGATAGCCGTTGATGCTGTCGATCACCACGGTCTTGATGTTGCGCTCATCAACACAGCGACGCACCCGATGCGAGAACTCGCCGGGGGACAGTTCGGCGGCGTCCACCTGATCGATCAACAGGTTGCCGGTGGCTTGCAGGGCCTTGAGGTCGATGCCGATGTTTTTCATGCGCTCGAACAGCAGGCCCAGCTCTTCATCAAAAATGAACAGCGCGGCTTTCTCGCCCCGGGCCACTGCCGCAGCGGCAAAGATCATCGAAATCAGCGATTTGCCGGTACCGGCCGGGCCAAGAATCAACGTGCTGGAGCCGGTTTCGACCCCGCCACCGAGCAAGGCATCCATTTCCTGAATCCCGCTGCTCAGTTGCAGGCGCGGGTAGTCGCTGCGGTGTTCGGCAGCCACCAGGCGCGGGAATACATGGACGCCGTCGCCCATGATGGTGAAGTCGTGGTAACCGCCACGGTATTTCTGGCCGCGATATTTGACGATGCGCACGCGGCGGCGCTCGGCGCCGTAATTGGGCGTCAGTTCTTCGAGACGTATCACCCCGTGGGCTACGCTGTGCACGGTCTTGTCGAGCGACTCGGTGGTCAGGTCGTCAAGCAGCAGCACGGTGGCGTCGTAACGCACGAAGTAATGTTTGATCGCCAGAATCTGCCGGCGGTAGCGCAGCGAACTTTGCGCCAGCAGGCGGATCTCCGACAGGCTGTCGAGCACCACGCGGGTCGGCTTGAAGCGCTCGACCACTTCGAAAATCTGCTTGGTGGCTTCGCCCAGCTCAAGGTCGGACGAGTACAGCAGGCTTTGCTGATGCTCGGCGTTGAGCAGGCTCTCGGGCGGCGTCAGCTCGAAGATTTCAATGTTCTCGTTCAGCTCCCAGCCGTGGGACGCCGCGCCTTGACGCAGTTCACGCTCGGTTTCCGACAGTGTGATGTACAGACAGCGTTCGCCGGCACGGGCGCCCGCCATCAGGAAATGCAACGCGACGGTGGTTTTGCCTGTACCGGGTTCACCTTCGAGCAAAAACACATGCCCTCGGGACAAACCGCCGGCGAGGATGTCATCCAGGCCGACGATGCCGGTGGCGGCTTTTGCACTGATCAACTCGTTGGACGTAGACAAAGAATGCCCTCTCATGACTAGGGGAATCGAGGCAGCAGGCTGTATCAGCCGTTGTGCTCTACCTGATTACTTGACCGCTTGCAGTCATGACTGGTTCCGAGGTTTCGATATCAAAGTGTCATTGAATTAACGGGCAAAGGCTCAAAGTCCCTGCTGCAACGCCGGGTCATCAGGGTTCATCTGTTCCAGTTGCGCGAGCAGAATCTGCACATTCTGCAACTGGCCGCTTTCCTTCCAGTAGTTGATCAGCAGCACCCGCGCCTTACGGTCGGCGGGGTGGCGCTGGACGACTTCCTGCAACTGCTTTTGTGCCGCTTCCAGCTCCTCGGCCGCGTGCAGGGTGGTGGCGAGGTCGTAGCGGTAATCCTTGTTGTCAGGCTCAAGTTCCACCGCTTTGGACAAGCCGAGCAGGGCGAACTCACGCTGGTCATGGTGCAACAGCCACAGCCCGAGCGCGTGTTGCAGGTAGGCGGAATCCGGTTGCGCCTGCAGCTGTTTGGCGAGCAACTGGCGCGCGGCGTCGCTCTGACCCTGGCGGTCGAGAACATCGATCTGCATCACCAGCGCCGGCAGGTTGCCCGGCTCCAGACGCAGCGTGTTGTCCAGCGCCTGCTGCGCCTGTTTGAGTTCGGCGTTGTGCAGATACAGGCGCGCCAGTTGCGCATAGGTGGCGGCGCTTTGCGGTTGACCCTTGAGCACGTGTTCCCAGCCATCGATGGCTTGCTGCAGAGGGGCGAAATACAGTCCCAGTTGATCCGGCGTCAGGCCGAGCAGGGCGTTGATCGCGGCGAACCGTACGCTTTGATCCTCATCGTCGAGCATCGGCCCGAGCAGCAGACTGCGTTGTCCGCCGGGCACCAGTCCGACCACACTCTGGATTGCTGCCAGCCGTACTTCGGGGGCGTTGTTCTGCAGATGGGCGTCGGCCAGTTTCAGCGCTTGCGGGCTTGGATAATTGGGCAGCTCGGCCAGCAGCCAGACAATGCGCTTGACCGACAGATCCGGGCGTCCCAGTTGCTGGTACAACTGCCGCGCGGCTCCCGGCTGACCGGCGCGGGCCGCCGTAAGGGCTTCGCTGTAGCCGCGCTTGATCGCTTCTGGCACCACTGGGGCGGTGGAGCGCAGGGTTAACCAGGCAATGACGACGAGCAGCACAAGGCCAAGGCTGATGAGCAGGTAGCGGCGGGACTGAGGCATGCGATTTCCGTGAACGGGCGTTCTATAGCAGAGGGGCAAGCTTCGGTCAGAGAAGGCCATGAGTCAAACCCATGCTTGCGAATTGACCTGTAGGAGCTGCCGCAGGGGCGGGCATAAAAAAGCCCCGCGACCGAATGATACGCGGGGCAAAAAATTGGTTGGTCGCGGCCAACCAAAGGAGCTCTTTGAAAAGCGTTACTTGCTGGCGACGGTTTCCGGCTGCCAGCCACCACCCAAAGCCTTGTAGATCGCGACGATGCCGCGATACAGATCAACTTCGGCCTGGGCCTGAGTGTCTTCGGCATTCAGGCGTTCACGCTGGGCGTCGAGCAGCACGAGGAAATCGGTGGTGCCTTCGCGGTAGCGGATTTCCGCGAGATCGGCAGCCTTGCGGCTCGATTCACTCTGGCGAATCAGCGAGATCAGGCGTTGCTGACGTTTGCCGTAATCGCTGAAGGCGTTTTCCGATTCTTCCAGTGCCAGCAGCACTTGTTGCTCGTAGGTCGCCAGAGCGCCTTCGGCATCCGCATCGGCACCGCGCAAGCGGGCGCGCACGCTGCCCAGATCGAACGCTGCCCAGGTGATGCTCGGGCCGAGTGCCCAGGCATTGGCCGCCGAAGAACCGATCTGCGAACCGCGCCCGGCCGTCCAGCCGAGGAAGCCGCTGAGGCTGACCCGCGGGAACAGGTCGGCTTTCGCCACACCGATCCGCGCGGTGGCCGAGGCCAGTTGGCGTTCGGCGCTGAGGATGTCCGGACGGCGTTGCAGCAGCTCACCCGGATCGCCGATCGGCAAGGCTTTGGCAATCGCCGGCAAGTCTTTCGGGCTCAGATCCACGGTCAGTTTGTCCGGACGCTCGCCCAGCAGGGTGGCGATGCGGTTTTTCTGCCGAACCTGTTCCGCCTGCAATTGCGGCACGCTGGCTTCCACCGAGGCCAGGCGCGCATCGGCACGTTCGACGTCGAGCTGATCACCAACGCCGGCATCACGCAGGCTGATGGTGATCTTGCGTGACTCCTGCTGGTTTTCCAGGTTGGCCACGGCGATCTTCTCGCGCAATTGCGCACCGCGCAGTTGACCGTAGGCGTCCACCAGTTCGGCAATCATGGTGACTTGCAGTTGGTACAGATCGGCTTCGGCCGCCTGCTGGTCGGCGTCGCTGGCTTCCAGATTGCGCTGGATACGCCCGAACAGATCGAGTTCCCAGGCCATGTCCAGGCCCAGATCGTAGCGTTCGCTGTTGACCCGGTTGGTGGTCTGGCCAGGGATTTGTCCCTTGGCCAGATCACTGCTGGCGCGGCTGGTGATGGTCGGCATCGCATCGTTGCTGGCGTCGTCGCGGATCGCCCGGGCGGCTTTCCAGCGGGCGAACGCCACGCGCAGTTCACGGTTGCCTTGCAGCGATTGCGTCACCAACTGGTTGAGGGTCGGATCATCGAATTGCTGCCACCAGATGCCTTCGAATTTCGAACGGTCGAAGTTCTTTTGCCCGGCGGCGCCATCGGTGGCAGCCGTGATGTTGGCCGCCTCCGTGGCTGGGGTCTTGTAGTCGGGGCCGACGGCGCAGGCGCTCAACGCCAGCACCAGCAGACTCGGCAGGAAGACTTTCAGACTCATTGGTGCGCCTCCAGTGGCTTTTGAAGATGTTGCGCCTTGGCCGCTTTGCGAGCTTCACTGCGCTCCACGAAATTACGGATCAGCACGTAGAACACTGGCGTCAGCAACAGACCGAAGAAGGTCACCCCGAGCATCCCGGAGAACACCGCCACACCCATCGCGTGACGCATCTCGGCACCGGCGCCGCTGGAGAACACCAGTGGCACCACACCCATGATGAACGCGAAGGAGGTCATCAGGATCGGCCGCAGACGCAGACGGCAGGCTTCCAGTACCGCAGCCAGCGGATCGAGACCTTCCAGTTGCTTATCCTTGGCGAATTCGACGATCAGAATCGCGTTCTTGCACGCCAGGCCCACCAGTACGATCAGGCCGATCTGGGTAAAGATGTTGTTGTCGCCGCCGGAGATGATCACGCCGGTGATGGCCGACAGCAGGGTCATCGGTACGATCAGGATCACCGCCAGTGGCAGGCTCCAGCTTTCGTACTGCGCGGCGAGCACCAGGAACGCCAGCAATACGCAGAGCGGGAACACGAACAGCGCGGTGTTGCCGGACAGAATCTGCTGGTAGGTCAGGTCGGTCCACTCGTAGGTCATGCCGTTCGGCAGTTCATCTTTCAGCAGTTTTTCGATGGCTTTCTCGGCCTGGCCGGAGCTGTAGCCGGGGGCTGCTGCACCGTTGATTTCTGCGGTGATGAAGCCGTTGTAGTGCATCACGCGATCCGGGCCCGAGGTGTCGCTGACCTTGATGAAGGTCGCCAGCGGGATCATTTCGCCCTTGTTGTTGCGCACTTTCAGCTGACCGATCTGGTCGGATTCGAGACGGAACTGTTGCTCAGCCTGAACGTTGACCTGATAGGTGCGTCCGAAACGGTTGAAGTCGTTGGCATACAGCGAACCCAGGTAAATTTGCAGGGTGTCGAAGATGTCGCTGACGGCCACGCCGTGGGTCTTGGCTTTCTCGCGGTCGATGGCGGCATCGACCTGCGGCACGTTTACCGTGTAGCTGGTGAACAGCCCGGCCAGTTCCGGCACGTTGTGGCTCTTGGCAATGATGTTCATGGTTTCCTTGTACAGCTCGTCGTAGCCCAGGTTGCCCCGGTCTTCGATTTGCAGGCGGAAACCACCGATGGTGCCCAGACCTTGTACCGGCGGCGGCGGGAAGATCGCCATGTACGCTTCCTGAATGTTCGCGTACTGACCGTTCAAGGCCCCGGCGATGGCACCGGCGGACATGCTCGGGTCTTTACGCTCGTCGAACGGTTTCAGGGTCACGAACACGATGCCGGCGTTCGGGCTGTTGGTGAAGCCGTTGATCGACAGGCCCGGGAACGCTACGGCGCTTTCCACGCCCGGCTGTTTCAGCGCCAGGTCGGACATGCGCTTGATCACCTCTTCGGTGCGATCCAGGCTCGCGGCGTCCGGCAGTTGCGCGAAAGCCACCAGGTATTGCTTGTCCTGGCCGGGTACGAAACCGGTCGGGGTGTTGGAGAAACCGAAGAACGTCAACACCATCAGGCCTGCGTACAGGAAGAGGGCGATGCCGCTGCCACGGATGACCCGGCGCACGGTACCGACGTAGCCATGACTGGCCTTGTCAAAGAAGCGGTTGAACGGACGGAACAGCCAGCCACCGAAGATCTTGTCCAGAACTCGCGAGAAGCGGTCTTTTGGCGCGTCGTGGCCCTTTAGCAATACGGCGGCCAGTGCTGGAGACAGGGTCAGCGAGTTGAAGGCCGAGATCACCGTGGAGATGGCGATGGTCAAAGCGAACTGCTTGTAGAACTGACCGGTCAGGCCCGAGATGAACGCGGCGGGTACGAACACCGCACACAGCACGAGCGCGGTGGCAATGATCGGGCCGGTCACTTCACCCATGGCCTTCTTGGTCGCATCGAACGGATTCAGCCCCAGTTCAATGTTGCGCTCGACGTTCTCCACCACCACGATGGCGTCGTCGACCACGATACCGATCGCCAGTACCAGGCCGAACAGCGACAGGGCGTTGAGCGAGAAGCCGAACAGGTGCATGACTGCAAACGTACCGATCAACGATACCGGCACCGCCACCAACGGAATGATCGAGGCGCGCCAGGTCTGCAGGAACAGGATCACCACCAGCACCACGAGGATCAGTGCTTCGAAGAGGGTGTGAACCACCGCCTCGATCGAGCCGCGCACGAAGATCGTCGGGTCATAGACGATGCTGTAGTCCATGCCTTGCGGGAAGTTTTTCTTCAACTCGTCCATCTTGCTGCGAACATCGTTCGAGATGTCGATGGCATTGGAGCCAGGACGCTGGAAGATCGGGATGGCCACCGCCGGCTGGTTGTCCAGCAACGAACGCAGCGCGTATTGGCTGGAACCCAGTTCAACGCGCGCAATGTCTTTGAGGCGAGTGATTTCACCGTTGTCGCCAGCGCGAATGACGATGTTCTCGAATTCTTCCTCGCTGACCAGACGGCCCTGGGTGTTGACCGACAGCTGGAAGCTCTGGGCATTCGGCGCAGGAGGCGCACCGAGTTGACCGGCCGCCACCTGACGGTTCTGCTCACGAATGGCGGTCACCACGTCGGTGGCGGTCAGATTGCGCGAAGCGGTCTTGTTCGGATCGAGCCAGACCCGCAGCGAGTAGTCGCCCATACCGAACAGTTGGACGTCACCAACACCGTTCAGACGAGCGAGCTCATCCTTGATGTTGAGGATCGCGTAGTTGGACAGGTAGAGCATGTCGTAGCGTTTGTCCGGCGAGGTCAAGTGCACAACCATGGTCAGGTCGGGCGAGGCCTTGTCGACGGTGATACCGATGCGCGTCACTTCCTCGGGAAGTTTCGGCTCGGTCCGGGTCACCCGGTTTTGCACCTGCACCTGCGCGTTGTCCAGGTCAGTGCCCAGGGCGAAGGTGATGGTCAGGGTGATCTTGCCGTCAGCGGTGGACTGCGAGGACATGTACAGCATGTTCTCGACGCCGGTGATGGCCTGCTCCAGCGGAGCGGCCACGGTTTCACCGATGACTTTGGGGTTGGCGCCCGGGAAGTTGGCACGCACCACCACGGTCGGTGGCACGACTTCCGGGTATTCGCTGATCGGCAGCTGGAACAGCGAGATCGCACCGGCGATCAGGATCAACAGCGAGAGCACCGCTGCGAAGATCGGCCGTGAAATGAAGAATTGGGAAAAATTCATCGGAGTTGTCGTCCCTTAACCGCGTGGGGTCGTAGCGGCCAGCTTCACAGCCGTACCCTGTGCACCTTTGGCGGGCGCGACTTTGGGCAGGTTGCTGGCTTCCAGCGCTTGACGTTGTTGAGCCAGAGCGGCAATGGTCTGCTCGCTGGCCATCGGGATCACTTCAGGCGTTACCGGCGAACCCGGACGTACCCGCTGCAGCCCCTTGACGATGATCGTGTCGTCCTTGTTCAGACCGCTGCGCACAATGCGCAGGCCTTCGATCTTCGGCCCCAGTTCGACGGCGCGGTAAGCGGTCTTGTTGTCCGCATCCATCACCAGCACGAACTTCTTGCCGAGATCGGTACCGACCGCTTCGTCGTTGATCAACATGGCGTTGTAGGTGCCGCTGCCGACCAGTTTCAGCCGTGCATACAGGCCCGGGGTGTAGCTGCCGTCGCTGTTGTCGAACACCGCGCGGCCACGGATGGTGCCGGTTTTCGGGTTGACCTGGTTGTCGACGAAGTTCATCTGACCGAGGTGCGGGTTGCCGTCTTCGTTGGACAGGCCCATATACACCGGAGTAGTGGCGCCGCGCTGACCGTTACGGGCGAGTTGGGTGTATTTAAGGAACACCCGCTCGTCGGCGTCGAAGTAGGCGTAGACCTTGTCGGTGGAGACCACGCTGGTCAGCGCGGTGGTGTCGGCGGTCACCAGGTTACCGGCGGTGATTTCCGCACGGCTGACGCGACCGCTGATTGGTGCGGTGACGCGGGTGAAGCTCAGGTTGAGCTTGGCCAGATCCAGTTGTGCTTGCAGGGCGCCGACGGCGGCGCGGGCTTCCTGGGCAGCGCTGGTACGCGAGTCGGCCAGTTCGGCGGAGATCGCGTTGCTGGCACGCAGACGTTCGCCACGACCGGCTTCGTTTTCACTGCGGGTGGCGGTGGCGCGGGCCTGGGCGACCAGGGCTTCGAGGCGGCGAACCTCAGCCTGGAAAGGACGCGGATCGATCTGGAACAGCAGGTCGCCTTTCTTCACCAGTGCGCCTTCGGTGAAGGCGACGTCGTCGATCTGGCCGGAGACTCGCGGACGGATTTCAACGGTTTCCGGCGCTTCGAGACGCCCGGTGAATTCGTCCCACTCGTTGACCGGTTGTTCCAGCACCTTGGCCACGCTGACTTTGGCAGCGGGCATAGTGGCGGCAGTCTCCGGAGTCTTGCCGCAGGCGCTCATCACCAGCACGGCCAACATGGCCAAGGGGAAGCGCAAATGTTTGAGTGACTGTTCCATGGAATCATCCGCCAATGTATTGAAGATGGGCGGATGATGCTCGGCGGGGTGTGATGGCACGAATCGAATGAAGCAAAGGTAACTATCATTCGGAATGATATAAGACCGATTCGAGCCCTCTAGCATGCACCTTTCGTTAGGGTGCTATCAATTGGTTTGATGACAAATGTTTGTTGCGGAGCGAGCAAGAATCCGCAAGGGTTGAATCGGCGGGAGTACAAAACGAACTCCCCAAGCCAATAAATGGCCGTACAGGATAGGATCATGTGGCTTGTCCATCTGATCCAGCGTCCCCTTCAACGTCGACACATTCGGCAATCGGTGGACCAGTAACCGACAAATGGACATAGATCGCTGCGTACGAACACGCACGATCATCAAAGAGTAAAACGACTTTTAATGAGTGATTCTACGGCGACAAACAACGGCAACTGGTACGCAGTGATTGCCCTGGCACTGGCGGCGTTTGTGTTCAACACCACCGAGTTTGTCCCGGTCGGTCTGTTGAGTTCGATCGGCAGCAGCTTCGACATGTCGACCGCGCAGGTCGGCCTCATGTTGACCATCTATGCGTGGGTGGTGTCTTTGACGTCGCTGCCGATCATGCTGCTGACGCGCAACGTCGAGCGGCGGAAATTGCTGATTGTGCTGTTCGGGATGTTTATCGCCAGTCACATTTTGTCGAGTCTGGCGACCAGCTTCGGGGTGCTGCTGGTGAGCCGGATCGGTGTGGCGTTGTCGCATGCATTGTTCTGGTCGATTACCGCGTCTTTGGCCGTGCGCCTGGCACCCCCGGGCAAACAGGTTCAAGCCTTGGGCTTGCTGGCAACGGGTACTTCGCTAGCGATGGTGCTGGGCATTCCCCTTGGCCGCTTGCTGGGCGAGGCCATGGGGTGGCGCACGACCTTTCTCGTGATTGCAGGCTTTGCGGCAGCGCTGGTGTTCTGTCTGGCGAAGGTGCTGCCGCTGTTGCCCAGCCAGAACTCGGGCTCGCTCAAGAGTCTGCCGATATTGCTCAAGCGACCGGCGCTGGTGGCCGTCTATGTTCTGACGGCGATGGTGGTGACGGCACAATTCACTGCCTACAGCTACATCGAACCGTTCGTACTGACCGTGGCCAACATGAGCGGCGACGTGGTGACGCTGCTGCTGTTGCTATTCGGCGGCGCCGGCATTTTCGGCTCGCTGCTGTTCAGTTACCTGCACAGCTATAACCCGCAGCGCTTTCTGATCATCTGCGTATCGTTGCTCGCCTTGTGCCTGGCTTTGCTGTTGCCGTTGAGCGGCAACGTCTCATACCTCGGCGTGCTGAGTGTGTTCTGGGGCATGGCAATCATGGGGTTCGGTCTGGCGTTGCAGTCGAAAGTCCTGGTACTGGCGCCGGACGCCACCGATGTGGCGATGGCGCTGTTTTCCGGGATCTACAACATCGGTATCGGCGGCGGGGCACTGGTGGGGAGTTGGGTGGGCAGTCAGTTTGGTTTTGCTTACATCGGGGTGGTTGGCGGGATGCTGGCGGCTTCGGCGTTAGCGTTTTACTGCCTGTCGATTTATCGCAACAGCCGGGCCGTAATTTGAATGTTTGGCTGCCTGCTTAATGTGCAGGCAGCTCGAGGCTGTCCGGATCGCCAAAGAACATCTGAATCCGCGACCGCAACCAACGCTCCCCCGGATCATTATCCTGCGATCCACGCCAAGCCATGTGCAGCTCAAACGTACGCGTCGGCAACGGCGGATCTTCCGCGCGCACACCGCCCGCAGCGGTCAGCGCCTCCGCCGTGTAATCCGGTACGGTCGCGACGATGTCGGTGCCGGCGAGGAGCGTACTCAAACCGTTGAACTGCGGCACGGCCAGTACCACATGGCGCTTACGCCCGAGTTTCTCCAGTTCTTCATCAATAAAACCACTGAGGTCACCGGCGAACGACACCAGTGCATGCGGACGCGCGCAGTAGTCATCCAGACTGAGCGGGCCGGGCACGGTGTCGGCGCGCAGCAGTTTCGGCTGGCTGCGGCGCAGCACCTTGCGCTTGGCGTTGGCCGGCAGGTCGGTGGTGTAGCTGACGCCGATGGAGATTTCGCCGGAGGCCAGCAGGCCCGGCATCAATATGTAGTTGACTCGGCGCACGACGAGGACGATGCCCGGTGCTTCGGCGCGCAGGCGTTTGAGCAGCATCGGCAGCAGGGCGAATTCGACGTCGTCGGACAGGCCGATGCGAAATACCGAGGTGCTGGTGGCCGGGTCGAATTCGGCGGCACGGCTGACAGCGGTGGAGATCGAGTCGAGTGCCGGCGAGAGCAGGGCGAAGATTTCCACCGCGCGGGCGGACGGTTCCATGCTGCGTCCGGTGCGCACGAACAACGGGTCATCGAACAGGCTGCGCAGGCGCGAGAGCGCCGCACTGATCGCCGGCTGGCCGAGAAACAGCTTCTCGGCGGCGCGGGTCACACTGCGCTCGTGCATCAATGTTTCGAATACGATCAACAGGTTCAGGTCGACACGACGCAGGTCATTACGATTCATCTGGAGTCCTGGCAGAGTCATCAAGCTTGACGAGAGCGACCATATGAGAACAATGGCCGGCATGAATATTACGGGGAAAGGCTGGTACTCTGCACCGCTAAATTCAGCTTTACCGGGCCGATTGCGGCATTTTTTCATCGATTTTGCCAATGCCGTTCATACTGCGGAATCAATGACAGGCATGTCGACTATTAATAGCCACTGATAGTCTTGGGTCAAAAGCCCAGATAGAGTTCAGGGCATTAGAGGTTACTTTGACGAGGTTTGCGATGTCCCGCACGATCCGTTTTCACAAGTTTGGTCCGGCCGAGGTGCTCAAATGCGAAGAGCATGCGGCCGCTCAGCCAGGTCCTGGCGAAGTGCAGGTGCGTGTCGAGGCGATCGGCATCAGCTGGTACGACATTCTCTGGCGTCAGAACCTGGCCTCGTCCCAGGCACGCCTGCCGTCCGGTCTCGGCCATGAAATGGCCGGTGTGGTCACTGCGGTTGGTGACGATGTGGACGATCTGTCGGTTGGCGACAAAGTGGCCAGTTTTCCGGCCGAAAGCCCGAACGACTACCCGGTGTATGGTGAGCAGATCGTGCTGCCACGCACCGCGCTGACCCGTTATCCGGATGTGCTCAGTCCGGTCGAGGCCAGCGTGCATTACACGCCGTTGTTGATCGCCTATTTCGCCTATGCCGATCTGGCGCGGGTCAAGCCCGGGCAGTTTGCTCTGGTCACTGACGCCAGCCATTGCGCCGGTCCGTCCTTTGTCCAGTTGGGCAAGGCCATGGGTGTGCGGGTGATTGCGGCGACAAAAACCGCCGATGAACGCGATTACCTGTTGTCCCTGGGTGCCGAGAAAGTCATCGTCACCGAGGAAGAAGATCTGTTGATGCGAATCAACAAAATCACCGACAACCGTGGTGTCGACGTGGTGTTCGACGGTCTGGGCGGTCCGCAGATGTCGTTGCTCGGCGATGTGCTCGCACCACGTGGCAGCCTGGTTCTGTATGGCCTGCAGGGCGGTAACCAGACACCATTCCCGGCCTGTGCGGCGTTCCAGAAGAACATCCAGTTCTTCGTACACTGCATCGGCAATTTCACCGGTAAACCCGAGCTGGGCATTACTCAGGACCACGTCGCCTTGCAGCGCGCGTTGCGTGATATCAATCAGTTGACGGCCGACCGCGTGCTGCTGCCGTTGAAGACACGGGTTTTTCCGTTCAACGAGTTCGTTGAAGCTCACCGCTATATGGATGAATGCCCTTGTCGTGAACGGGTCGCCCTGCAGGTCGAACCCGCGTAATTCCCTCCGAACAGAGTCCGTGGCCCCACGGACTCTTGCGTTTTACCCCTCGCAAATAATCAGACAGACCAGGCATGGTGCGTGGCCGGTTGTGCATCTGAACCGGTTTTTGTCTGCCATCTGTATCTTCTAATCGCCATATAAGCCCTGATAATTGAATGATTACTTTCATCTCAAGGAATGAGCCATGTCTGTGCATTCTGTTTTCCATTGCGCGTTTAATGTTTCCTCTCGTGGGCGATATGCCGGATTTTGTTTAATGACTGTAGGGTATTTCCTATTGTTGTTCTGCTTTTGTTGTACTCAATGTTCGTGGGACGCTGTAAGAAGTTTCCTCAGATATTTTGAGTTAAGAAAAAACTCAATAAAGACAGGGGCTTACGTCGCCTGAGGCGGTTGGATTTCAGGCTCCTTCGCAGCAAGTGTTTCAAATAACTTCAAAATCATAAGTGTTAGTATTTGATCGTCTATTACTTATTGATGAATTTATTGCGCCAGCGTCATCGCTGATGCGCGATATGAATTTTTTACGCCGGGTAAAGTACTGATGAGCACGATCCATGATCAGGCAATGAACTATGTCTACCAGCAAGTATTGCAACGCCTGCTGAGTTTCTTTTCCAGAGCCGAGCGCACAGCGCTGCAGTTGCTGATCCAGCGGCTGGTGGTCGCCGCCGGCGGAATGGAGCGCATGGGTGAATACAAGGTCATGGTGACGCCATCCGGTACCCGCGACAGTTGCTACATGCTGGCGCTGCTGCGCGCCGCCCAGTTGAGTATCGCCGGCCGCGCACCCGCCACGTTCCAGTTGCGTGTCGCCACATTGCGCCGCAGCGGAGCGGGGGCGGCGGCGCTGAACAACCTGCACCGCAGCTTCGCGGCCTTGTTTCTGTATGACGATCCCCGTGTCGAGTTGCTGATGGTGGAACATCGACAAGTGTTGCCGTTCAATCCTCTGGCACCACTCGAAAAGGACAGTGCGGATTCCCATCGCACCAATCTGCTGCTGATGGGGCATCGACGTGCCAGGGGCGAGAAGCTTGAGTGGCGGGACGACGCCTGCCTGGCCTGGGCCGAATTTTATGGCCAGATTGCGCGCTGGGGTAACGGCGTCGATGCCTGGCTCGCCAGCGAGTCGCCGCGTCGCCAGAGGCAGTTTGTCGAAGACCTCGACCGGGCCGTGCAGAAAGCCGGTATCGGTGCGCTGAAGCCCAATTCTGGGACGTTCGATGAGCTGTTCGCCTTGCTCGACGGATTGGGAGGGGATTTGTATCGCGGTTTTTACCCCGAATCGGAGCGGCAATGCTGGCGCCCCGAGGGGGGCTTCGAGTCGTGTCGTCGCACGACATTTGTCGACATTCATGACATGGCGGTCGGCAATCTTGAAGAACGCTGGCCGCTCTTGAGCGAGTTTCTGGGGTTCGAAGCAGAGGAAGGGATGTTTCACCTAGGTGAGGGTGAATATGCCGACCCTTTGATCGAGGCCCATTTACGCGGTCTGGAAGCCGAATTCATCAGCGGCCGCAGCTATGAAGCGGGGTTCTCGGAGCATGTCCAGCGCATGCTGGCGAACATGCAGCTGCAGCGGGTGCCGGAACCGGTCTGCGAGCAGATGATCGCAAGACTGGGGCAACGGCAGACCACTGAAGAGCTGCGCGAAGCGGCGGCGAACTGGCTGCAGCAGACTTACGGTCTTAACGAGGCGCAATGGGTATGCCTGCTGTTCACGCCGTTCATCGAGCGTGGAGCCGGGCTCGAGCGGTTCCTGCGCAGTTGTCATCCCGGCATGTTGGTGGCGCTGCCTGATTTGCATCGGGCCATGCAGGGGTTGCACGGCCCGGAGCAGGTGCTGCAGTGGATGGTGGACGTCAGCGGGTTGCCGGTCCGGCTCATCTGTCGCCTCTACGCCATGGAACCCTTGCCAGCGCATGGTGCGCCCCGGCAAGCACTGGAGGCGGAACTCGACGCGGCAGGTCTCGATGGCGCCGGCGTGGGTGACCGGTCAGCGGAACGATGAGGTGAGCGAGCGATCCTTCGGCGCACCGTCGGTTATGGTATCCGCCTCATGAAGGCTGAACGGGAATCCGGTTTTGCCTACCAGGCGGTCTACCGTTACCTGATGCGCTTGATGGCCGAATCGGCTGGCGCTGGCAATGCAAGGCTGCCATCGCTGCGTCAGTTGGCAGATCGCTTGAACGTGTCGATCTCGACCATTCAATACGCCTATTCGTTGCTCGAAAAGGAAGGGCGGATCTATTCGGTGGCCAAGTCCGGGTATTACGCCAGGGCGGTTGCGGGGCTGAGGCCACCCGCCATGAGCAATGATCTGCTCGAAACGCTCTATGTCAACGCGCGGCAGCCGGGCATGCGTTTGTTGAATGCTGATGATCCGGTTTCGCTGCAATCACTGGACAGTCCATTGCTGTTGTTGGAGCGTGAACTGCTGCGCCAGTATCCCCGCCAGCCACCGTTGCTCGACCAACCCTGTGGTGAGCTGGAATTACGCACCGTTCTGGCGGCCCGCTATACCACCTCGCCGAAGCAATGCTGGCACGCCGAGGATGTTTACATCGGCGCGGATTTGCGCGGGGTGCTGGAGATCCTGGTGGCCGTTCTGCAGCTCAGGCACACGACCATACTGGTCGAGTCGCCCTGTGACTGGGTGATACTGCGGTTGCTGCAGGCGGCAGAGGTGCGTGTAATCGAACTGCCGTTGCAGGCCTGTGGCGGGCTGGAGCCGCAACGGCTGGAAACCCTGCTCAAGACCGAAGACGTGCGCCTGATTCTGCTGTCCTCGGGCCTGTGCATGCCGCGCGGTACACCGATTCCTGCGGATAACCGCAACACGATTGCCGGCTTGCTTGGCGAGCACGGCACCTGGGTGCTGGAAAACGACTGCTACGGTGAACTGGGTGAGGCAACCGGCGCCGAGCGTTTGCGTGATCATCTGAATCCTGACCGACTGCTGATCTTCTCCACGTTCGAGAAATTCATCGGTCTCGAAGCTCCCTACGGGTACGTGTTGTCGCGCCAGTGGAAGAACGAAATGCAGCGGCATTTTCTGATGCGTTCGTTCCGGTTATCGCCCGTGCGCCAGAAGGCCATCGCTCGTCTGTATGGAAACGGTCGGGTCGATCAGCATCTGCACGTGCTTCGCCGGCTCCTCAAGGAGCGGCGCACCCCGATGATCCACTTGTTGCGCGAGCGTCTGGGCGATGCGCTACAGGTTGTCGAACCACAAGGCGGGGCGACGGTCTGGGTGCGGGCACGGCGGCCGCTGGACATGCGCGATGTGTTTCAGCGCCTGCTCAGGCAACAGGTACTGATCGCGCCCGGCGAGCTGTTCAGCTTGCAGGGATTGCACCGTCGGCATCTGCGCTTGAGCCTGCTGGATCATGGCGAGAGCGGCTTGGGTGGAGCGCTCGACAGGCTGGGTGATGCATTGCGCTTGGCGCCGCTGGAATGAACGTTGAAATCTGTCGGATAGATCCCGTCGCGCTGTGGTCGAACTGCCAGTACACTGCGCTGTATTTCCTGAACCACTCTATTTCAGAGGTTTTGCATGACTATCAGTCCTTTTGCGGGCAAACCGGCACCGGCAGAATTGTTGGTCGACATCCCGCGACTGGTAACGGCTTATTACACCGGCCAACCGGACGCTTCGATTGCCACCCAGCGTGTGGCGTTTGGTACTTCCGGGCACCGCGGCAGCTCTTTCGATCTGAGTTTCAATGAGTGGCACGTCCTGGCGATCAGCCAGGCGATCTGCCTGTACCGCGAAGCGCAGGGCATCACTGGCCCGTTGTTTGTCGGTATTGACACTCACGCGCTGTCGACCCCGGCCGGGGCGAGTGCGCTGGAAGTGCTGGCGGCCAATGGCGTGACCGTGATGATTGCCGAAGGTGACGAGTACACGCCGACTCCGGCGGTATCGCACGCGATCCTCTGCTATAACCGTGGCCGTACTTCGGGGCTGGCCGACGGCATCGTGATTACGCCCTCGCACAACCCGCCACAAAGCGGTGGCTACAAATACAACCCTACCAACGGCGGCCCGGCCGATACCCACATCACCAAGTGGATCGAAGCCAAGGCCAACGAACTGCTGGCGAACAAACTGGCAGGCGTCAAACGCATCAGCTACGAGCAGGCGCTCAAGGCCAGCACCACCCACCGTCACGACTACCTGAACACTTACGTCGCCGACCTGATCAATGTGATCGACTTCGATGCCATTCGCGACGCCAAGCTGCGTCTGGGCGTAGATCCGTTGGGCGGAGCAGGGGTGCGCTACTGGTCGGCGATTGCCGAGCATTACCGTCTTGATCTGGACGTGGTGAACAAGCAGGTCGATCCGACTTTCCGTTTCATGACCGTCGATTGGGACGGTCAGATCCGCATGGACCCATCGTCCAGCTATGCCATGCAAGGTTTGATCGGTCTCAAGGAGCGTTACGACGTAGCCTTCGCCTGCGACCCGGATCACGATCGTCACGGCATCGTCACCCCGTCGGGTGGTCTGCTGGCGCCGAACAACTATCTGGCGGTGTCCATCGACTATCTGTTCCAGAACCGTCCGCAATGGCGCGCCGATGCGGCTGTGGGTAAAACCGTGGTCAGCAGTGGTCTGATCGATCGCGTGGCCAAGCGTCTGGGACGTCGTCTGTACGAAGTGCCGGTCGGTTTCAAATGGTTTGCCGATGGCCTGTTCGACGGCTCGCTGGGTTTCGGTGGCGAGGAGAGTGCTGGCGCTTCGTTCCTGCGCAAGGATGGCGGCGTCTGGAGCACCGACAAGGACGGCCTGATTCCGGCCCTGCTGGCGGCGGAAATGACTGCTCGTACCGGGCGTGATCCAAGCCAGGCTTATCGCGCCCTGACCGATGAGCTGGGCGAACCGTTCTCGGTGCGCGTCGATGCCAAGGCCAACCCTGAGCAGAAAGCGCTGTTGAGCAAACTGTCGCCGGAGCAAGTGACGTCGACCGAGCTGGCAGGCGAGAAGATTCAGAGCATTCTCAGCCATGCGCCGGGCAACGATCAGGCCATCGGCGGTTTGAAGGTGATGACCGAGAACGGCTGGTTCGCCGCGCGTCCTTCCGGCACCGAAGACATCTACAAGATCTACGCCGAAAGCTTCATTGGCGATGACCACCTCAAGCAACTGGTGGCTGAAGCGCAAACGCTGGTGGATGGCGCAATCAGCACCAAGTGATCTTCAGGGAGGTGAGTTCTTCCTGTGGTGAGGGGATTTATCCCCGATGGACTGCTTAGCAGTCCGCTCTATTAAAAAGAGGGGCCGCTTTGCGGCCTATCGGGGATGAATCCCCTCGCCACAAAAGGTGCAAAAAAAGGGGCGACCATGACGGTCGCCCCTTTTTTTGCCTGCAAATCAGGCGATCAAGCCAGATCCACCAGCACGATTTCGCTGTCTTCGAGTGCCGTTACGGTCAGCAGGCTTTCCTGTTGAACCGCAACACCGTCTCGAGCTTGCGCGCGCAAGCCATTGACCTCAATCAGACCGGTGGCAGGTACCAGATAGGCTCGGCGTCCCGCATCCAGCTGATATTCAGCAGTTTCGCCGGCTTTGAGGTTGGCCGCGACCAAACGCGCATCGCCGCGAATGCGCAGGCTCTGGTCGTCGCCGTCCTTGCCGCTGGCGAGGGTCACGAAACCCTCGCGCTGGCCTTTGGGGAACGGTTTGGCACCCCACGATGGCGGCGCGCCAGTTTCCGTCGGCAGAATCCAGATCTGAAAGATTCGGGTCTCTTTGTCTTCCAGGTTGTACTCACTGTGCGCGATGCCGGTGCCGGCGCTCATGACCTGTACGTCGCCTGCTTCAGTGCGTCCCTTGTTGCCCAGGTTGTCCTGGTGGGTAATCGCACCTTCACGCACATAGGTGATGATTTCCATGTCACGGTGCGGATGCAGCGGAAACCCGGTGCCGGCGGCGATCACGTCATCGTTCCACACCCGCAGATTGCCCCAGTTCATGCGCTGCGGATCGTAGTATTCGGCGAACGAAAAGTGGTGATGGGCATCCAGCCAGCCGTGGTGAGCGCCGCCCAGTGTGTTGAAAGGTCTGAGTTCAAGCATGATCGTCTCCTGAAAAGGTTCGTCATGGGGCGTAACGCCAGAGCCACGAAGCGAGACCGTCGATTAATGACGGGCATCATCCATCAGGCCACCATCGAGAAAAAGCGTAAAAAGTGCGGCATTCTCATCGAATCCGTTGATGGGAAACCGGCTCAAAATAATCTCACGCAGCTTTCAGTTCATCGCCTAAACCAATGACCTGTAAGCATTTCGCTAGAACTCATGAGCAAATAAAGCCACCATAGCCCCCAACAGCCTCACACACTGGAGCCCCTCAGCGTGGCGCAACACACTCCCGATCTGCCTCCCGAACTCCGTCTACTGGCCGAAATGCCGTGGTTCAAGCGTCTGGCCGCGCGTTTCTTCGGCCATGGCCTGACACGCTTGCGCGCTCAACACCGTGCGTCGTGGCTGCACGGCCAGGCGGATGGTTTTCGTAGCGGTCACACCGCTGGCGTTGAGTACGGCTTCAAGGAGGGGAAGCTCGAAGGCCTGGAGGAAGGCCGGCAGGTGCTGTTGATTCGTGACAGTCGCAGCAACGAGCATCGTCCGCCGAGCGTCGATAATCTTCTGTTCGACGACTGGCGCCTGCCACTCACCGCTGAGCTGAAGAAACGCATGAAGGCTGACGTAGCACGCCTGCTGCCCGAGCATGCCCAGCCAAGCGCTGCGCAATGGAAGATGATTTTCAGTGACACTCCCTCGACCTCGGTGATCGCCGGGGCGGGGGCAGGCAAGTCGACCACCCTGGTTCTACGTATTCTGCTGCTCACGCATTATCTGGGCTTTGAGCTGGATTCGATGACCGTGGTGACCTTCACCCGCGAGTCGCGCAAGGATTTCATCAATAAGCTGATCGAGATGTTCGCGCTCTGGGGGCGGCCATTGAGCCTGAAACACGCGCGGGATCTGGTGCGCACCTTTCACTCACGCATTCTGCCAATGGTTCGCAGCCTGCCGGGGTTCGAGCGCTTGCAGGCGTTTGAAAACCTTAGCCTGCGACCTCAAGGCGCTGACGAGGAGGTCGACAGCAACCCGTTCGATCTGCGCATCAACGATGCCCAGCGCCAGCAGCTCAACGCCTGCTATCACCGCTTGTTCAATCAAGACGAACGCTTCCGCCAGTTGATTCAACCGCTGGCCAAAGCTGCCTTGCAGCTCAAGGAACTGGAGCGCGATCACCCGGACGTGCAGAAACGCGTGGCGGTGACCGAACTGGCGGCCAAGCGCGACGAAGAATTGTGCGACGCCATCGAGGACCTGTGGTTCCGCGCCGGTGCCTGGCCGATCAAGGGCATCGAGCCCAGCCGGCAGACGTTCGAGATCAACGGATCGACCTTCCACTGTCATGGTTACATTCCCAGCCTCGATGCCTGGGTGGTGCTCGGCTTCGATCCCCGGGAAAACCCGCAGATTTGCCGGCCCAACGCGAAGCTCAGCGTACGCGCCGAGTGGGCCGTCAAACGCACCCTGTTTCAAGCTTTCTGTCGTAAGCCATTGATTTGGCTAGATAGTTATGAGGCCTCAAAGCGGGTGTTGTCGACCTTGGCCGGCGACGCGAGCGCCGGTCCAGGCTTCGACTACAAGGTCAAAGGTGAGCTGGTCTCGGCGCCGCTGCTCGATTGTTTTGTCGCGGCGGCCGGCTTCATCGAAAACCTTGGGCTGGATGTGCCGGATGCGGTCGGCCGCATGAGTTTTGCCAAAGACGACCCGGATCGGTTTTTCTTTGAGGCGCTGAGCCTGTTCTGGCGAGCACTGGAAGATCATCTGCTCGATCAGAAGCCGCCGGTGATGACCTACAACCGAATGTTCGCGCTGTTCAGCGAGCATTCGCCGGAGAACCTCAAGTTGCTCAGCGATGAGCTGCTGCGGCCCATGTCGCACCTGATGATCGACGAGTTTCAGGACGTATCGCTGCAGATCGTCTCGTGGATCCGCGCCAGCCTCGCGGAAATCCGCAGTCGCGGTCCGGCCATGCATGTCGGGCGGGGCGCGCAGCGCTCATCATTGCTCTGCGTCGGCGACGATTGGCAGTCGATCTACGGCTGGCGCGGCAGTTCGCCGAGTTACTTCATGGAGTTCAACAAGGAATTCCCGTCACCGAGCACCACGCGAGTGATGCTCAGCGACAACTATCGCAGCCATCAACACATCATCGATGCTGCCGAGCACATCGTTCGCGCCGCGCCGGCAATTCCCGGCAAGAAGGCCAAGGCCAGCGGCGCACCCAAGCCGGTGCAGCCGGTCAATGTGCTGGAGCGTGATGACCAGGCCCTGGGGCAGCGCTTGGCTGAACATTACAATCGTGGTGATTCGATCTTGATGCTCTATCGAAAAAGCAGCGATAAGTTATTGATAGAGCAACATATTCAGCCTGTAGTTAATGTTGATTCGAGCTTGCCTTACGAAGCGCGACGGCTGAAACAGCTGACTTACCACAGCGCCAAGGGGCTGCAGGCGGATGCGGTGTTCCTGCTCGGGGATTGCCAACACCTGACCAGCTCGCCGTACAAGAATCAGGTCTACCGCATGGCCGGCCTGGGCAAGGCTGGCGACAGCGAGCCTTATGACGCGGCGCAGAAGGACGAGATTCTGCGGCTGGCCTACGTGGGTATCACCCGGGCGGTCAGCCATTGCTACTGGTACGTCGAGCCGCAGGATACTCAGGCCGTGAACATGCCAAGGGCGTCCGATCGGGTTGTCCAAGGCAAGGCGTTCTTCGCCGATCACCGGAAACAGCCGCAAAACGCCTAATACACACGCACAAAAAAGCCCGTCTGAATTGGCGGGCTTTTTTATATAAAACAATAGCTTATGCGTAACTCTTGAGAGATTCCGGAGGAATGAAAGCCTCCAGTTCGTCTTCCACAGCCTCGATGATGCGCTCGACATCGGCCGCGTTCATCACTGTCGCACAAGGAATGCCGGCGATGGCGATCATGGTTTCGCCGCTGGCCCGATCAAACAGACGGGCGATCATGCTGCCCGGCGCATCCATCGTCGCTTCAAAACCCATGGGATGAAAGTGCCAGCGCATCAGCTGGCACGCATTGGGGAACGTGACTTTGCTGGAACCTTTATTCATGTGTTGCCCGCCTTCTTCATCGAGCGCTTCCTTTTGCTCACGTTAGGTGGGAAGAACCTTCATTGGCTCAACCGTTCAATGACGTTAAAAGTAGCACCCGCATGTGAATTTTCCGTGAGATTTTTCAGTTCATTTTGCGATTGCTACGCATTTTTTGATGTAAGTCACGCTGTGATCACTCATCGCCAAATGGCCACTACGGTTTGCTCGTTGATCGTTTTGGCGAACTTGGGCAAGCTCGGTTCTTTTGCGCCGAGACCTTTATGCACGCCGACGATGACGGCCCAGAACAGACTCCGGCCACGGCCGCTACGGTCATGCGCTATCACCTGAGCTGGAAACACCGCGATCTGGACAGCGTCATGGCGCTGTATCACCCGGACGTCCAATACAACGATTTCTTCCAGAACCGGGTCCTCGGTCTCGACGAATTGCGCGAGTACGTGCGCGTGAGCATGCCGCGAGAATCCGACGAAGCGCTCGAGCATTGCGACCGGATTCGCGTGGATGGCAACACCGCGTTCATTCAATACGAAGTGACTTTGCGCGGTGGCGACGGGCTGGTGTCGTTCCGTTCCAGCGAAGCGATCACGGTCAAGGACGGCCTGATCTGGCGGGTCAACGAATACGCCTCGCTGGTCCGCACGCAAACCAACGGCGCTGTCGCACCCAGTCAGCGCCCGGCGGTGAGTCGCCTGGGGTTGTCGCCGCGCCAGATCAGTTTCATGGCCGAGGATCTGCAGCAGTATTTTGAGCGGCAGCAGCCGTACCTCGATCCGGAACTGGACCTGCAAAGGGTGGCAAAAGAGTGCGGGTACAGCCGCAATCAGATTTCCTATCTGCTCAATCAGGTGCTCGGCCAGAGCTTCTATCGCTACGTCAATCAGGCCCGCCTGCAGCACTTGCTCAAGTCGCTGGACCACGCCGCGCCGCCGCTGCGTATCGACGAACTGGCGTTTGCCGCGGGTTTCAACTCGCTGTCAGCGTTCTACAGTTGTTTTCGCCAACACACCGGCCAGTCACCGAAGGCCTACGCCAAACAAATTTCTTTGCGGGCACGCGCGCAAGACAGTGATTGAAGTCACGCACTAGGATCGACGCCATCGAAGGTTTTCAGTGGCGGAGTCTTGCATGCCGGCGTGGCGCACTATCAGTTTGTGGATGGATCAACTCGACGAGCCGCTGATCGCACGGCCGGCGCTTGAGCAGGATCTGGATGTCGACGTAGCCATCATCGGCGCCGGTTACACCGGGCTGTGGACCGCGTACTACCTGAAAAAACTCGCCCCCGGTCTCGATATCGCCATCATCGAGGCGCAAACCGCCGGTTTCGGCGCGTCCGGGCGCAATGGCGGCTGGCTGATGGGCAATCTGCTGGGCGAGGATCGGCTGCTCGCCGGTCTCTCTCCAGAACAACGTCGCGCATCGTTTGATCTGCTGCACAGCATCCCCGATGAGGTGGAAGTTGTCCTCGAACGTGAGGGCATCGACTGCGATTACCGCAAAGGCGGGGTGCTGTATTGTGCCGCCCGCTACCCGGAGCAGGAAACCAACCTGCGCGAATACCTCGACAAACTGCACGCCCAAGGCCTGACCGACAGCGATTACCGTTGGCTGAACCCCGAGCAACTGGCGCAACAGATTCGCGTGGCGAAACCCTATGGCGGCATCTATGCGCCGCACGTGGCGACCATTCACCCGGCGAAACTGGTGCGCGGTCTGGCGCGTACCGTGCAAAACATGGGGGTGAAAATCTATGAAAACAGCCCGGTCACCCATTGGCAGTCCGGCAGCTTGCGCACGGCCAGGGCCAGTGTGCGCAGTCGCTGGATTGTGCCGGCCGTCGAAGGTTATTCGGTCACGCTCCCACCGTTGGGTCGCTATCAGTTGCCGGTGCAAAGCCTGATTGTTGCCACTGAGCCGTTGTCAGCAGCGACCTGGGATGAAATCGGCCTCAACCGTGGCCAGGCGTTCAGCGAGTTCAGCCGTCAGGTCACTTATGGCCAGCGCAGTGCCGACAATCGCCTGATCTTCGGCGCCCGCGGCGGTTACCAGTTCGCCGGCAAGCTGCGCCATAACTTCGATCTGACCCGTGATGAAGTCGAGTTGCGGCGCTATCTGTTCGGCGAACTGTTCCCGCAACTGAAAAACGTGCAGATCACCCACGCCTGGGGCGGCAACCTCGGCATGTCCCG
Organism: Pseudomonas sp. GW823-FHT01D03; assembly: GCF_058798255.1. Lineage (NCBI taxonomy): Bacteria > Pseudomonadati > Pseudomonadota > Gammaproteobacteria > Pseudomonadales > Pseudomonadaceae > Pseudomonas > Pseudomonas sp. GW823-FHT01D03. The sequence continues at coordinate 3,172,961 of NZ_JBXAKK010000001.1, read as the reverse complement.
GCACTTCAAGCCGCACATGCTCTGTGATCGTGCCAATGGCATCGCGCTCTCCGGCGGTTATGGCGGCGAGGGTGTGGGTGCCAGCAATCTCGGCGGTCGCACCCTGGCCGATCTGATTCTCGAGCGCGACACCGAACTGGTGCATCAGCCGTGGGTGCTGCCGGACGGCGGGATTCACGCGCTGCGCGCCTGGGAACCGGAGCCGTGCCGCTGGCTCGGTTACAACGCGATCATCAAAAGCTTCGTCCACGAAGATCAGACCCTGGCCAACCCGGCCAGCGCGCCGTGGCGGCGCAAGCTGGCCAGCCAGGTGGCGGGCTTCATGGAAGGTTTCATGCATTAAACGCCGTTTTCTTCACACGACAGGTCCCACCATGAGCATTACGCAGTTCAAGAACACCGCCAGCCTGCAACTGGATGAGTCCAACCCGGTGGCCGTGCCACTCGGTGAGCCGATCGCCATTGCCTCGACCACCAGTGTCGAGCGCGACGACGGCGTTGAAACCGGCGTCTGGGAATGCACCCCGGGGCGCTGGCGCCGGCAGATCACCGCGCAGGAGTTCTGCCACTTCATCTCCGGCCGTTGCACGTTCACCCCGGACGACGGCGGCGAAACCCTGCACATACAAGGTGGCGACGCACTGATGTTGCCGGCCAATACGCTCGGCATCTGGGATATCCAGGAGACCGTGCGCAAGAGCTACGTGCTGATTTTCTGATTGTTTGATCCTTTGATTGCCTGCCAACAACAATAGTCTCTACAGGAATCGACCCCATGATCCAGAAAACCCTCGCCCTGGCGCCGCTGCTGCTGGCCGCCTCGATCAGCCACGCCGCCGAGACGGTCAAGGTCTACAACTGGTCCAGCTACATCGCGCCGGATACGACAAAAAACTTTCAGAAAGAGACGGGCATCGGCGTCACCTATGACGTCTACGACAGCAACGAAACCCTCGACGGCAAGTTGATGACTGGCAACTCTGGTTACGACGTGGTGTTTCCGTCCAATCACTTCATGGCGCGGCAGATTCAGGGCGGGGCGCTGAAAAAGCTCGACAAGAGCCAGTTGCCGAACTGGAAGAACCTCAACCCGGTATTGCTCAAGGCGCTGCAAACCAACGATCCGGGCAATGAACACGGCTTTCCGTATCTGTGGGGCAGCACCGGCATCGGTTACAACGTCGCCAAGATCAAAGCTGTGCTGGGTGACGACGCACCGGTGGATTCGTGGGATCTGATCTTCAAACCTGAATACATGCAAAAGTTGCAGAAATGCGGCGTGGCGATCCTCGACAACGGTCCGGAATTGCTGCCAGCGGCGCTCAACTACCTGGGGCTGCCGCACCACAGCAAGAATCCCGAAGACTACAAGAAGGCCGAAGCGTTGCTGATGAAAGTGCGGCCGTACGTCAGCTATTTCCACTCATCGAAGTACACCAGTGATCTGGCCAATGGTGACATCTGTGTGGCCGTGGGTTTCTCCGGGGATATTCTGCAAGCCGAGAGCCGCGCCAAAGAGGCGAAGAACGGTATCGAAATCGGCTACGCGATTCCCAAGGAAGGCGCGGCCATCTGGTTCGACATGGTTGCCATGCCCAATGACGCACCGGACGAGAAGGCCGGCTATGCGTTCATGAATTACCTGCTGCGCCCGGAAGTGATGGCTGATATCAGCAACTCGGTGCACTACGCAAACGGCAACGAACAGGCCGACAGCCTGATCGATCCGGCAATCAAGAATGACACCAAGGTCTATCCGAGCCCGGAGATGATGGGCAAGCTGTTTGCGCTTGAGGCGATGCCGCTGAACATCGACCGGATCCGCACGCGTGTGTGGAACAAGATCCGCACCGGTAGCTAAACCACATCACCCCCCCCCTGTGGGAGCGGGCTTGCTCGCGAATGCGTTCGATCAGTCAGCAAACAGGTTGGCAGATAACCCGCATTCACGAGCAAGCCCGCTCCCACAAGTGTTTTAGCAATGCTGATTTAATTGATATCAATACACTGGCATCGCACTAATAGAGTGCGGGAAAGTGAGACGCACCCAACAAAAAACAACTTACTAATATTTAATATTTAAATAGAAAATCGTCAGACAATTGGACGGGGCGCAACCCGTTAAAACAATCTCTCGACCTCACAGGCTTTGTTTACGGCAGTTTTACGCAACAGTGCAATTTGATCTCAAAAAAATGCTAGACGACAGATTTCAAATTGTGTCAGGTTTCTTACGCCTTCATTGGGCGAGTGATAGGACGATCTCGCCAGGGATCGTCGCTATCTGACAAAAACTGTTCCATTGCTAAACAAGGAAGTGTGTTTATGTCGAAAGTAAAAGCTAACGCTATTGATATCACTGCAGACACATTCGTGCCGGTAGGCGCAGTGCAGGCTCTGGCGGCAACCAGCTCCGCCTGGAACCAGATCAATAGCTTCAGCCACCAGTACGACCGTGGCGGCAACCTCACGGTCAATGGCAAACCCTCCTTTTCCGTCGACCAGGCCGCAACCCAGTTGCTGCGTGACGGCGCTGCCTATCAGGACAAGGATGGCAGCGGCAAGATCGAACTCACCTACACGTTCCTGACTTCGGTATCGTCCAGCACGATGAACAAGCACGGGATCACAGGGTTCAGTCAGTTCAGTAATCAACAGAAAACCCAGGCCGTGCTCGCCATGCAATCCTGGGCCGACGTGGCCAACGTCACCTTCACCGAGAAAGCCACCGGCGGTGACGGCCACATGACTTTCGCCAACTACAGCGGTGGCGTTGACGGCGCAGCAGCGTTCGCCTACCTGCCGGGTACCGGTCCGGGTTACGACGGCACTTCGTGGTACTTGATCAACAGCGGTTACACGCAGAACAAGACCCCGGATCTGAACAACTACGGTCGTCAGACCCTGACCCATGAAATCGGCCACACCCTTGGCCTGGCGCACCCGGGCGACTACAACGCCGGCAACGGCAACCCGACCTACAATGACGCCACCTACGGGCAAGACACCCGCGGCTACAGCGTCATGAGCTACTGGAGCGAAAGCAATACCAGCCAGAACTTCAGCAAGGGCGGTGTGGAAGCCTATTCCTCCGGCCCGCTGATGGACGACATTGCCGCGATCCAGAAACTCTACGGCGCCAACATGAATACCCGTACCGGTGACACCACCTACGGCTTCAACTCCAACGCCGGTCGCGATTTCCTCAGCGCCTCGTCGTCGAGCGACAAGCTGGTGTTCTCGGTGTGGGACGCGGGCGGCAAGGACACCTTCGACTTCTCGGGTTTCACCCAGAACCAGAAGATCAACCTCAATGAAGCTTCGTTCTCCGACGTTGGCGGCATGATCGGTAACGTGTCGATCGCCAAAGGCGTGACCATCGAGAATGCCATTGGCGGTTCGGGCAACGATCTGCTGATCGGCAACAGCGTAGCCAACGAGCTGAAAGGCGGTGCCGGTAACGACATCCTCTACGGCGCCGGTGGTGCGGACAAGCTGTGGGGCGGCGCAGGTTCGGACACTTTCGTGTTCGCAGCCAGTTCCGACTCCAAGCCGGGTGCGATTGATCAGATCCTCGATTTCGTCAGCGGTCTGGACAAAATCGATCTGACCGGTATCACCAAAGGCGCAGGCCTGCACTTCGTCAACAGCTTCACCGGTTCGGCCGGTGACGCGATCCTGACGTCGTCGGGCGGCAACAGCCTGTTGTCGGTGGATTTCTCCGGGCATGGCGTGGCGGACTTCCAGGTCAGCACCGTGGGCCAGGCCGCGACCAGCGACATCGTGGCGTGATGTAACGGGAAAGCGGCGCTCGATGCGCCGCTTTCTTTGCTTGCATCGTGTGGATTGCTGGGCAAGGCTAGGTGCCGGAGCGAATTTTCTGATGATCTGTAAAGTTTTTACCTACAAGGCAATGGCGTGGCTTTCGGCGGCGCTGATCATGATTTCTGGAGAAACAACCATGGCAAGCAGCCTCAGACTTGAAGATCCATCGGTTTTTGCCGGGCAATGGCAGGCGACGTTGAGCGCTGAAAATGACGCGCCCGAAGCGCAAAAGCTGCAGGATAAACCGTCGAACACCTGTGCCCTCGAACTGCAAGCCAACCAGACCGTCGGCAAGGGCGCCGAATGCCTTGGCGCATGGCTGAACGAGTCGCCCATCGGCTGGTTTCCGGAACCCGACGGAATTTCGATCACCGGCACGGAAGGTTCAAGAATCGTGTTTTTCAGCCGACAACGTGACGGGCTTTATTCCAGCACTTTGAAGTCAGGCCTGATTGTTACACTCGAACGCGCGACGAAATAAACGCTCAACTAATCCAGATTGAATATATGGCAGTGCTTGAACGTTATAAGTGATCGTTGCAGTTGTTGTTGAATTGTAAGCGGGTACTTGCAAAACATCTTTCGCAGGTAGGCGGAACATTAATTGAGCGCTCGCCGAAGTCTGGCGGGATCTATCATTTCAGGAAGAATCAATGAAGATGGCGAAGGCCCCAGCCACCGCTCCCTTGTTCAAGGCTTTGGGTGACTATAAAAGCATTCTGATCAGCGTCGGGTGCTTTACCGCACTGATTAACGTGCTGATGCTGGTGCCCTCCATTTATATGCTGCAGGTCTACGACCGCGTACTGTCTTCGCAGAACGAAACGACGCTGGCGATGCTGTCGTTGATGGTGGTCGGCTTCTTTGCCTTCATCGGCATGCTGGAAGTGATCCGCAGCTTCATCGTGATCCGCATCGGCAGCCAGTTGGAGCGCCGCTTCAACCTGCGGGTGTATCAGGCGGCGTTCGAACGCAACCTGTTCAAGGGCGAGGGCAACGCCGGGCAATCGCTGGGCGACCTGACCCACATTCGCCAATTCGTCACCGGGCCGGCCCTGTTCGCGTTTTTCGATGCGCCGTGGTTCCCGGTCTATCTGTTTGTCATCTACCTGTTCAACGTCTGGCTGGGCGTGCTCGCCACCGCCGGTGCGCTGCTGCTGATTGCGCTGGCCTGCCTCAATGAATACATGACCAAAAAACCGCTGGGCGAAGCCGCCGGTTACTCGCAGAAATCCAGCCAACTGGCGACCAGTCACCTGCACAACGCCGAAACCATTCAGGCCATGGGCATGCTCGGCGCGCTGCGCAAGCGCTGGTTCGGTGTGCACTCGCGGTTCCTCGGCCTGCAGAATCAGGCCAGCGACACCGGTGCGGTGATCAGCTCGATCAGTAAAACCCTGCGTCTTTGCCTGCAATCGCTGGTTCTGGGCCTCGGTGCGTTGCTGGTGATCAAGGGCGACATGACCGCCGGGATGATGATTGCCGGTTCGATCCTGATGGGCCGCGTGCTGAGCCCGATCGACCAGTTGATCGCCGTGTGGAAACAGTGGAGCGGGGCGAAGCTGGCCTACCGTCGTCTGGACTCCTTGCTGCAGGCTTTCCCACCGAGTGACGACGCCATGGCGCTGCCGGCGCCGAAAGGCCAGATCACTTTCGAGCAAGTCAGTGCCGGCCCTCCGGGGCAGCGCGCGGCAACCTTGCAGATGATCAATTTCAATCTGGGCGCCGGAGAAGTGCTCGGCGTGCTCGGTGCCTCCGGTTCCGGCAAGTCAACCCTGGCCCGTGTGCTGGTCGGCGTGTGGCCGACACTCGGCGGCACGGTGCGCCTGGACGGTGCGGACATCCATCGCTGGAACCGCGACGAACTCGGCCCGTACATAGGCTATCTGCCACAAGACATAGAACTGTTCAGCGGCAGCATCGCCGAGAACATCGCCCGCTTCAACGAAGCCAACCCGGAAAAAGTCGTGGCCGCCGCGCAACAGGCCGGCGTGCACGAAATGATCCTGCGCCTGCCGCAAGGCTACGACACGCAACTGGGCGAGGACGGCAGTGGCCTGTCCGGCGGTCAGAAGCAGCGTGTGGCCCTGGCCCGTGCGATGTATGGCGATCCGAGCCTGGTGGTGCTGGATGAGCCGAATTCCAACCTCGACACGGTCGGTGAAGCCGCGCTGGCCAGCGCCATCGCCCAGCTCAAGGCCAAGGGCACCACGGTGGTGCTGGTGACGCATCGCTCTTCGGTACTGGCTCAGGCGGACAAACTGCTGGTACTCAACGATGGCCGCTTGCAGGCGTTCGGCGCCAGCCAGGAAGTCCTCAAGGCGCTGTCCGGCGCCCAGGAACAACAACGGGAAAAATCTGCGCAGGCACCGGGCGGGCTCAGCATGAGCCGGCAGTACCAGCCCACGACAAGGAATTCGGGTGTATGAGCAGCGCCAGCATGAACACTGAAAACGAAGCGAGCATGGAACACGCGTACGTCACCGAGCGCCCGGAGCGCGATGCGAAATTCTTCGCGCGCATGGGCTGGATTCTGGCCATCGTCGGCGCTGGCAGTTTTTTCACCTGGGCCGCACTGGCGCCGCTGGATCAAGGGATCCCGGTGCAGGGCACCGTGGTGGTCTCGGGCAAGCGCAAGGCTGTGCAGTCGATGAGCAGCGGCGTGGTCAGCCGGATCCTGGTGCGCGAAGGCGAGATCGTCAAACAGGGCCAGCCGCTGTTCCGTCTCGATCAGACCCAGGTGGCCGCCGACGTGCAGTCGTTGCAGGCGCAATACCGCATGGCCTGGGCCAGCCTCGCACGCTGGCAGGCCGAGCGTGACAACCGCAAAGAGATCACTTTTCCCGCCGAGCTGAGCAACGACCCGGATCCGCGTCTGGCGCTGGTGCTGGAAGGTCAGCGTCAACTGTTCAGCAGCCGCCGCGAAGCGTTCTACCGCGAGCAGGCCGGGCTGCGCGCCAGCATCGAAGGTGCCACCGCGCAATTGGCGGGCATGCGCCGCGCCCGTACCGACCTCAATGCCCAGGCCGATTCACTGCAACAGCAACTGAGCAACCTGCAGCCGCTGGCGGACAACGGCTACATCCCGCGCAACCGTTTGATGGAGTACCAGCGGCAGCTGTCGCAAGTGCAGCAGCAACTGGCGGAAAACACCGGTGAAAGCGGCCGGGTGGAGCAGGGCATCCTCGAATCTCGTTTGAAACTGCAACAGCATGGCGAGGAATACCAGAAGGAAGTGCGCACGCAACTGGCCGACGCGCAGCTCAAAAGCGTGACCCTGTCCGAGCAACTGACCTCGGCCGGTTTCGACCTGCAGCACAGCGAGATTCTGGCTACCGCCGACGGCGTGGCGGTCAACCTTGGCGTGCATACCGAAGGCGCCGTGGTGCGTCAGGGCGAAACCCTGCTGGAGATCGTCCCGCAAGGCACCACCCTGGAAGTCGAGGGGCACTTGCCGATCAACCTGATCGACAAGGTCGGCACGCATCTGCCGGTCGATATCCTGTTCACCGCGTTCAACCAGAGCAAGACCCCGCGTGTACCGGGTGAGGTCAGCCTGATTTCCGCCGACCAGATGGTCGATGAGAAAACCGGCGTGCCGTACTACGTGTTGCGCAGCAGCGTCAGTGATCAGGCGATGGAGAAACTCCAGGGCCTGGTGATCAAACCCGGTATGCCGGCGGAAATGTTCGTGCGCACGGGCGAACGCTCACTGCTCAACTACCTGTTCAAACCATTGCTCGATCGCGCTGGATCTGCGTTGACTGAAGAATAAGGATGTTCGGCTGTATGAATAAGCTTTCGATGTTGGGAGCAGCGTTCGCGCTGCTCGCAGGAAACAGCGCGCTGGCGGCCATGGGGCCATTCGAAGTCTACGAACAGGCATTGCGCAACGACCCGGTGTTCCTCGGCGCGATCAAGGAGCGCGACGCAGGCCTGGAAAACCGCATCATCGGCCGTGCCGGGCTGTTGCCAAGACTGGGTTACAACTACAACCGCGGTCACAACACCTCCAAGGCCACGCAACTGACCAATCGCGGCAACCTGACCGAAGATCGCAACTACAACAGTTACGGCTCGACCCTGACCTTGCAGCAACCGTTGCTCGACTACGAAGCCTACGCGGCGTATCGCAAAGGCGTGGCTCAGTCGCTGTTTGCCGACGAGGCGTTTCGCGGCAAGAGTCAGGAGTTGTTGGTGCGGGTGCTCGATAACTACACCAAGGCCTTGTTCGCCCAGGATCAGATCGACATCGCCCAGGCCAAAAAGAAGGCTTACGAACAGCAGTTCCAGCAGAACGAGCACATGTTCAAGCAGGGCGAGGGCACGCGCACCGACATTCTGGAAGCCGAGTCGCGCTATGAGCTGGCGACCGCCGAAGAGATCGAGGCACGCAATGAGCAGGACGCCGCGCTGCGTGAACTGGGGGCGCTGGTCGGCGTGCAGACGGTGGATATCAGCGAGCTGGCGCCACTGGATCAGAATTTCCAGACCTTCGCCCTGATGCCGGCCAACTACGACACCTGGCACGAGCTGGCGATCAGCAACAACCCCAACCTGGCGTCGCAGCGCCAGGCGGTGGAAGTGGCCAAGTATGAAGTCGAGCGCAACCGCGCCGGGCACCTGCCGAAAGTCAGTGCCTATGCGTCGATCCGCAAGACTGAATCGGACAGCGGCAACACCTATAACCAGCGCTATGACACCAACACCATCGGCTTTGAAGTCAACGTGCCGCTGTATGCCGGTGGCGGGGTATCGGCCTCAACCCGTCAGGCCAGCCGCACCATGGAGCAGGCGGAATACGAACTGGATGGCAAGACCCGCGAAACCTTGATCGAACTGCGCCGCCAGTTCAGCGCCTGCCTGTCGGGGGTCAACAAACTGCGCGCCTACCAGAAGGCGCTGGCTTCGGCTGAAGCGCTGGTGGTGTCGACCAAGCAAAGCATTCTCGGCGGCGAGCGGACTAACCTCGATGCGCTGAACGCCGAACAGCAACTGTTTACCACCCGCCGCGATCTGGCTCAGGCGCGCTACGACTATTTGATGGCCTGGACCAAGCTGCATTACTACGCGGGGACGTTGAACGAACAGGATCTGGCGCGGGTGGATGAGGCGTTCGGACAAGGTCCGAAAAGCAACTCGCGTTAATGCTTGGCAGCGAACCTGTGGCGAGGGAGCTTGCTCCCGCTTGAGTGCGTAGCGCTCACCAGATTTGAGCTGCTGCGCAGCCAGCGGGAGCAAGCTCCCTCGCCACAAATAGACTCGCTCGATAGTTCAAGAAGTGCTCGCCCTGCGAAACGGGTCATAACAAAAACATAAGAAAAGTGAGTGGTGAACATGGAAGTACGCATCAAGCCGGCAGCGGTCGGCAGCCTGTTGCTCGCAGTTTCCATCGCGCAAGCCAATGCGCAGTACCTTGAAACCGGCAAGCCCGGCGATCCGGCCAGTTGGCGCAGCGCCGAATTCCAGCGCGACTGGGGCTTGGCGCGGATGCAGGCCGATCAGGCTTACGCCGCCGGGATCACCGGTAAAGGCGTGAAAATCGGCGCCCTCGATTCCGGTTTCGACGCCGCCCATCCCGAGTTCGCCAGCGAGCGCTATCAGCCGGTGCTGGCCTCCGGCAGTTACGTCGACGGCTCGCTGTTCAACGTCAACGGCACGCTCAATCCCAACAACGATTCCCACGGCACTCACGTGGTCGGCACCATGGGCGCAAGCCGTGACGGCAATGGCATGCACGGCGTGGCGTACAACGCGCAGATCTACGTCGGCAACACCAACAACAACGACAGTTTTCTGTTCGGCCCGAAACCCGATCCGCGTTATTTCAAAGCGGTATACGACGCTCTGGCCGATGCCGGTGTGCGCGCGATCAACAACAGTTGGGGCAGCCAGCCGCCGGATGTCAGCTACCGCACTCTGGCCGATCTGCACGCCGCGTACGCTCAGCACTGGAATCAGGGCACCTGGCTCGACGCGGCGGCGGATGTCTCGCGCCGTGGCGTGATCAACGTGTTCAGCGCCGGCAACAGCGGCTACCCGAACGCCAGCGTGCGCTCGGCGCTGCCGTACTTTCAGCCGGATCTGGAGGGTCATTGGCTGGCAGTTTCCGGGCTGGATCAGAGCAATCAGCAGAAGTACAACCAGTGCGGCATCGCCAAATACTGGTGCATCACCACGCCGGGGGCGAAGATCGACAGCACCATTCCGGACGGCGGGTACGCGATCAAGTCCGGTACCTCGATGGCCGCGCCGCACGCCACCGGGGCCCTGGCACTGGTGATGGAACGCTATCCGTACATGAATAATCAGCAGGCGCTGGAAGTGCTGCTGACCACCGCCACGCAACTCGACGGCTCGGTTACCGATGCGCCGACCGAACGGGTCGGCTGGGGCGTGGCCAACCTCAATCGGGCGATGCGCGGGCCGGGGCAGTTGCTTGGCGCGTTCGATGCCAACCTGGCGGCCGGGCAAAGCGATGTGTGGAGCAATGACATCTCCGACAAGGCATTGATTCAGCGCCAGCGCGAAGACCTCGCCGAACACAGCGCCTGGCAGCAAACCCTGCAGGACAAGGGCTGGCAGAACGGTATTCCGGCCGGCGCCAGTCAGCAGGATCAGACTGACTACGCGGTGGGCATGGCGCGTGATGCCGCAGCGGCGACGCGGGTCTATCAGGGCAGCCTGATCAAGTCCGGGGCAGGGCGCTTGCTGCTGACCGGCGACAACACTTTCCGTGGCCCGACCACGGTCAATGGCGGCTTGTTGAGCGTCAACGGCTCGCTGGCCTCGGCGGTGACCGTCAACGACAGCGGCACTCTGGGTGGTTCCGGGCGCATCGGCGCGCTGATCGCCAACAGCGGCGGCCGGGTGGCGCCGGGCAACTCCATCGGCACCTTAAGCGTGGCCGGTGACGTGACCTTCGCCCCAGGCTCGACCTACGCGGTCGAGCTGTCGCCAACCAGCAGCGACCGCATCGTCGCTGGCGGCAGCGCGAGCATCAGCGGTGCCACGGTCAGCCTGTCGCTGGAAAACAGTCCGACCCTGCTCAGCACCACTGAAACCCGCAGCCTGCTCGGCCATTCGTACGACATTTTGCAAGCGGCCGGTGGTGTTCAGGGCCAGTTCGGCGCGGTGCTGCCAGATTACCTGTTCATCGGCGCCAACCTCGACTACACGGGCAACGCCATTCAGCTCGACATTCAGCGCAACGCCACCTCGTTCGCCAGCGTCGGGCAGACCCCGAATCAGCGTGCGGTGGCGGCCGCCGTCGAAGGCCTCGGCGCCGGCAATTCGGTGTACGAAAGCCTGCTGCTGTCGGCGTCTGCTGCATCGGCGCAGCAAGCCTTCCAGCAATTGAGCGGCGAAATCTACCCGGCGCTCGGCTCGATGCTGATCAATGACAGCCGCCAGTTGCGCGACGCGGTCGGCGAACGTCTGCACGATGCCAACGCCACGCAAAGCAATGGTTGGATCAAGGCCATCGGCGCCTGGGGTTCGACCGACTCCGGTAACGACACTTCGCGCTACAGCACCTCAATCGGTGGTCTCCTCGCCGGTGTTGACGGCGCGCTGGACGAGCAGACGCGCATCGGTCTGGTCACCGGTTACAGCGACAGCTCGCTGAACATGGGCTCGGACACGCACTCGTCGGCCAAGGTCGACAGCTATCACCTCGGCGCTTACGCCGGTCATGACATCGGCGCCTGGCGCCTGAGCACCGGCGCGGCCTACAGCTGGCATCGCGCCGATGTGAAGCGCGATCTGCAATACGGCGACGTCAGCGCCAAACAGAAAGCCAAGGTCGATGCGGCCACCACGCAGGTTTTCGGTGAGGCGGCTTACCGGCTGAACCTGCAACCGTTGGCGCTGGAGCCGTTCGCCAACCTCGCTTACGTGCATCTGGATACCGAAGGCTTCACCGAGAAGGGCGACGCGGCGGCACTGAAAAGCTCGGGCGATCAGCGCGACGCAGTGCTCAGCACCCTCGGTGTACGGGCGGTCAAGCGCTTCAATTTGTCGGCGCAACAGGCACTGGACGTCAGCGGCCACCTCGGCTGGCAGCACAGCCTGAGCGACATCGACGCCGAACAGCATCTGCGCTTTGCCAGCGGCAGCGCGCCGTACACGGTCGAGAGTTCGGCACTGGTGCGTGATGCGGCGCTGGTTGGCGTGCAAGCCAGCCTGGCATTGAGCAAGGACGTGCGGGTCAACCTCGATTACAACGGGCAACTGGCCAACCGCGAGAAGAGCCACGGCGTGGGGCTGAGCCTGAACTGGCAGTTCTGACGGAGGGCGTAAGCGTCCCCCTGTAGGCGCTGTGGGCACGTACCTGTGGCGAGGGAGCTTGCTCCCGCTCGGCTGCGCAGCAGTCGTAAATCCGCCCAGCAGGGTTCGACTGGAAGAACGCAGAGGGCCGCTTCGCGCCCCAGCGGGAGCAAGCTCCCTCGCCACATGAAGCAGCATTCATGAGATTGGAATAGACGGTTTTTTCGCAACAACACTAAGGAAGGTCGCTGGATGAATAACAACAAAACCCCCGCGCAAACGGGCGGTCGCTTCGCCATGAAAACCCTCAATTGCGCCGTACTCTGCGCACTGGCCACTTGGGGCACCGCGCACGCGGCGCCTTATGTGGAAAGCGGCCGCAGCGGCGATCCCGCCAGTTGGCGCAGTGCCGAATTCAAGGCTGACTGGGGCCTGGGCGCCATTGGCGCGGATCACGCCTACGCCGCCGGTTACACCGGTAAAGGCGTGAAACTGGGGATCTTCGACCAGCCGGTGTACGCCGCGCACCCGGAGTTTTCCGGCACCAACAAAGTCGTCACCCTGGTCACCAGCGGGATCCGCGAATACACCGACCCGTATATCCCGGTCAAAGCCGGCGATGCGTTCCGTTATGACGGTTCGCCCTCGGTCGGTTCCGACGGCAAGCTCGGCGCCCACGGCACCCACGTCGGTGGCATCGCTGCCGGTAGCCGTGACGGCGGGCCGATGCATGGCGTGGCGTTCGGTGCGCAGATCATCAGCGCCGACAACGGCGACCCGGGCCCGGAAGACGGCATCGTCCGTGGCAACGATGGTGCGGTGTACAAGGCCGGTTGGGATGCGCTGATCGCCAGTGGCGCGCGGATCATCAACAACAGCTGGGGCATCGGCATCACCGACCGTTTCGACCTCGGTGGGCGCGATCCGGCGTATCCGCACTTCACCGTCAACGACGCGCAAGTGCAGTTCAACGAGATCCGCACACTGCTCGGCACCAAGCCCGGCGGAGCCTACGACGGTGCGATTGCCGCCGCCCGCAGCGGTATCGTGACAATCTTCGCTGCCGGTAACGATTACAACCTGAACAACCCGGACGCCATCGCCGGCCTCGGCTACTTCGTGCCGGACATCGCGCCGAACTGGATCACCGTCGCCGCGTTGCAGCAGAACCCGGATCAGGCCAGCGCCAACCCGTACATCATGAGTACGTTCTCCTCGCGCTGCGGCTACACCGCGAGTCTCTGCGTCTCGGCGCCGGGCACGAAAATCTTCAGCTCGATTATCGAAGGTACCAATGCCGATAACCTGACCACCGGCTACAAAAACTACAACGGCACCTCGATGGCCGCACCACATGTGGCCGGCTCGATGGCGGTACTGATGGAGCGCTTCCCGTACATGACGGGCGATCAGGTCGCCACGGTACTGCGTACCACCGCCACCGACCTCGGCGCACCGGGTATCGACGCCTTGTACGGCTGGGGCATGATCAACCTGCGCAAGGGCATTGATGGCCCGTCGATGTTCGTCACCGAGCAGGACATCCCGGAAGAATTCCGCATTCAGGGGGCCTACGGTTCCGGGCAGTTCGTCGCGGACCTGCCGGGCATCGGCGCGATCCTCGACAAGGGCAAACCCACCGAGCGCGTGTGCAACGACATCACCTGCGGCCTCGATACCTGGCGCAACGACATTTCCGGTCACGGCGGCCTGACCAAGCAGGGCATCGGCACACTGGTGCTGACCGGCAACAACACCTATAGCGGCCCGACCCTGGTCAATCAGGGGCGTCTGGCGATCAATGGCTCGCTGGCTTCGGCAGTCACGGTCAACGACAGCGGCATCCTCGGCGGTAACGGCCGCATCGGCGCGCTGACTGCGAAAAGCGGTGGTACCGTCGCGCCGGGCAACTCGATCGGCACGCTGAACGTGGCCGGTGATGTGACCTTCGAGCGCGGTTCGACCTACGCGGTAGAGGTCTCACCGACCAGCAGCGACCAGATCGTTGCCGGTGGCAAAGCCGTGATCGATGGCGCCACGGTCAGTCTGTCGCTGGAAAACAGCCCGACCCTGCTCAGCACCACCGAAGTGCAGAGCCTGCTGGGTTCGCAGTTCAACATCCTGCAAGCGGCCGGCGGCATTCAAGGCCAGTTCGGGCAAGTGCTGCCGAACTACGCGTTTCTCGGCGGCACCCTGGCGTACTCGGCAAGCGGAGTACAACTGGACGTCGGGCGCAACGGCGCGTCGTTCGCCAGTGTCGGTCTGACGCCGAACCAGCGTGCGGTTGGTGCGGCTGCCGAAGGGCTGGGCGCGGGCAATGCGCTGTTCGAAACCTTGCTGTTGTCGCCGAACGCGGCGTCGGCGCAACAAGCCTTCCAGCAACTGTCCGGGGAGATTCACCCGGCCATAAGTACGATGCTGATCAACGACAGCCGCTACCTGCGTGAGGCAGTGGGCGAGCGTCTGCGCGAGCGTGACCTGTTCAATGCCGACGCACCGACTGACGATCGCAGCAATGCCTGGGTCAAGGTGCTGGGGTCGTGGGGCAAAAGCGATGGCGGCCACGAAAACGCCGACTCCAACAGCTCCATCGGCGGCCTGCTGGCCGGTGTCGACGGTCTGATCGCTGAAGATACCCGTCTGGGTTTCGTTACCGGTTATAGCGACAGTTCGTTGAACATGGGCGGCGGTACGCATTCTTCGGCCTCGGTCGACAGCTACCATTTGGGCGCGTACCTCGGGCATCAGGTCGATGCGCTGCGTCTGACCGCCGGTGCCGCTTACAGCTGGCATCGCGTGGACGTGAAGCGTGATCTGCAGTTCGCGGGCGTCAATGGCAAAGAGAAAACCAAGCACGATGCGGCGACCACTCAGGTGTTCACCGAAGCGGCTTACGATCTGCGTCTGCAACCGATGAACCTGGAGCCGTTCGCCAATCTGTCGTACGTGCACTTGAACACCGAGAGCTTCACCGAAAAGGGTGATGCTGCGGCGCTCAAGAGCGGCGAAGACAACCGCGATGTGGTGCTGTCGACCCTTGGCGTGCGCGCCAAGCGCAGCTTCGCGCTGTCGGACAAACATCAGCTGGAACTGGGCGCGACCCTCGGCTGGCAGCACAACCTGAGCAATGTCGATGCTGACAGCCACCTGGCCTTCGCCAATGGCAACAGCGCGTTCACCGTACAGAGTGTGTCGATGGATCGTGATGCAGCCGTGGTCGGCGTGCGCGCCGGGCTGGCGCTCAATCGCGATGTCCGGGTCAACCTGGATTACAACGGACTGATCGGTAACAACGAGAAAGACCACGGTGTGGGTCTGACCCTCGACTGGCAGTTCTAAAAGCGTGCCGGCAGTCCTCGCGGGCTGCCGGTTTTGAAGGAAGAGAGAGCACAACATGGGATTGTTCGATTATAAAAATGCCGACGGCAAAGCGTTGTACAGCGATGCCATCGCACTGACGCTGTATGCCTACACGCCAACCGGCCAGCCGTTGCCGGCCACCGCCTGGAAACCGCTCAGCGCGACGGCACTGGGTTATCAGGGCAAGGTCGGCGCGCAAGGTACGTTCTTCGGCGAGAAGGATGGCTTCACCAGCGCCGAGGCCGAAGTGCTCGGCAAGTACGACGCCGGCGGCAAGCTGATCGGCCTCGGCGTGGCCTTTCGCGGCACCGGCGGGCTGGGTTACAGCGATACTTTCGGCGACATGAAGAACAATCTGCTCGCCGCCATCGGGCCATCGGATTACGCGAGCAACTACGCGAAAAACGCCTTCGACAACCTGCTCAAGGCTGTCGCTGCATTCGCCATGGCCAACGGCATCGCCGCCAAGGACGTGTTGTTCAGCGGCCATAGCCTTGGTGGCCTTGGGGTCAACAGCGTGGCCGAGTTGAGCGGCAGTAATTGGAACGGGTTCTTCAAGGACGCCAACTACATCGCGTTCGCCTCGCCGACCCAGAGCAGCACCGGCAACAACGTGCTGAACATCGGTTACGAAAACGATCCGGTGTTCCGCGCGCTGGACGGCACCACGTTCAGCAGCGGGTCGCTGGGCAAGCACGACGGGCCGCATGAGTCGACCACCGACAACATCGTCAACTTCACCGACAACTATGCGTCCACCGCGCAGAACCTGGTGCCGTTCAGCATCGCCAATCCGCTGAACTGGTCGGCCCACAGCTCGCTCGGGTATGCCGATGGCTTGAACCGGGTGATCGACTCGAAGTTCTACCACCTGACGCACAAGGACTCGACCCTCATCGTTTCCAACCTTGAGGAATCGTCCCGGGGCAAGACCTGGGTCGAGGACCTGGGGCGCAGCGGCGAGCCGCACACCGGCAGCACCTTCATCATCGGCACCAACAGCAACGACTGGCTCAAGGGCGGGGCGGGTAACGACTTCCTCGAAGGCCTGGGCGGCGATGACCGGTTCCGCGATGACGGTGGTTTCAACATCCTCCTCGGTGGTCAGGGCCACAACACCTTCGAGCTGCAGAAACCGCTGCAGAACTTCAGCTTCGCCAACGACGGTGACGGCACGCTGTACGTGCGCGATGCCTACGGCGGCATCAGCATGACCCGCGACATCGGCGCGCTGGTGAGCAAGGAGTCGGGGTCGTGGTGGGGCAGCAAGGAAATCACCTGGGGCGTTACGGCCAAGGGTTTGACCAATGGCAGCGAACTGACCCAGTACACCCATTCGCTCAACGGCGATGCCTACGGCAATGCGCTGCACGCGACTGCCGACGGTGACTGGCTGTTCGGTCTGGGTGGAGATGACCAGTTGATCAGCGACAAGGGCCATGTGACTTTTGTCGGCGGCGCCGGCAATGACGTGATGACGGCGGTGGCTGGCAACAATACCTTCCTGTTCAGCGGCGCGTTCGGTTTCGACGCGATCAATGGCTATCAGGGCAGCGACAAACTGGTGTTCATGGGCGTCGAAGGCGCGGGGCAGGGCTACGACTACAAGCAGCATGCTGCACAGTCGGGGGCTGATACCGTGCTGAAGATTGGCGACTATGCCGTGACCCTGGTCGGGGTGGGAGTGGCTAACCTGTCGGACTCGGCGTTCGTTTTCGCCTAGCTCCTCGTTAATACAATCCCTGTAGGAGTGAGCCTGCTCGCGATCGCGGTGAGTCAGTCTCCATCCATGTTGCCTGACACGGTCTCATCGCGAGCAGGCTCACTCCTACAGTTAAAAGCAATGCAAGTAGTACTGAAATGCTCCGGGGCGTGCCCGTGAGGGGCGCCCTGGCTGTGAGCTATCTCTGACAATTCCAACAAAAGAGAGGCAATAGCAATGGGTGTGTATGACTACAAGAACTTCGGCACAGCCGATTCCAAGGCGCTGTTCAGCGATGCCATGGCGATCACGCTGTATTCCTATCACAACCTCGATAACGGTTTTGCCGCCGGTTATCAGCACAACGGTTTCGGTCTCGGCCTGCCGGCCACGTTGGTCACCGCGCTGCTCGGCGGTACTGATTCGCAAGGGGTGATTCCCGGGATTCCGTGGAACCCCGACTCGGAAAAACTCGCCCTCGACGCGGTGAAAAAGGCTGGCTGGACACCAATCACCGCCTCGCAACTGGGCTACGACGGCAAGACCGATGCCCGAGGGACTTTCTTCGGCGAGAAGGCCGGTTACACCACCGCTCAGGTGGAAATCCTCGGCAAGTACGACGCCCAGGGCCATCTCACCGAAATCGGTATCGCCTTTCGCGGCACCAGCGGCCCTCGGGAAAACCTGATCATCGACTCCATCGGCGACGTGATCAACGATCTGCTGGCAGCCTTCGGCCCCAAAGACTACGCCAAGAATTACGTCGGCGAAGCGTTCGGCAATCTGCTCAACGATGTAGTGGCGTTCGCCAAGGCCAACGGCCTCACCGGCAAGGATGTGCTGGTCAGTGGCCACAGTCTCGGTGGGCTGGCGGTCAACAGCATGGCCGATCTGAGCGGTGGCAAGTGGGGCGGATTCTTCGCCGATTCCAACTACATCGCCTACGCCTCGCCGACCCAGAGCAGCACCGACAAAGTGCTCAACGTCGGTTACGAAAACGATCCGGTGTTCCGCGCCCTCGACGGTTCGACCTTTACCGGCGCCTCGGTCGGCGTGCACGACGCACCCAAGGAGTCGGCCACCGACAACATCGTCAGCTTCAACGATCACTACGCCTCGACCGCGTGGAATCTGCTGCCGTTTTCCATCCTCAACATACCGACCTGGATCTCGCACCTGCCGACCGCTTACGGCGACGGCATGAACCGCATCATCGAGTCGAAGTTCTACGACCTGACCAGCAAGGACTCGACGATCATCGTCGCCAACCTGTCGGATCCGGCGCGGGCCAACACCTGGGTGCAGGACCTCAACCGCAACGCCGAAACCCACAAGGGCAGCACGTTCATCATCGGCAGCGACAGCAACGACCTGATCCAGGGCGGCAGCGGCAACGACTATCTGGAAGGTCGCGCCGGCAACGACACGTTCCGTGACGGTGGCGGCTACAACGTGATTCTCGGTGGCGCCGGCAACAACACCCTCGACTTGCAGAAATCGGTGAACACTTTCGACTTCGCCAACGACGGCGCCGGCAACCTGTACGTGCGCGATGCCAACGGCGGGATCAGCATCACCCGCGACATCGGCAGCATCGTCACCAAGGAGCCGGGTTTTCTCTGGGGGCTGTTCAAGGACGACGTGACCCACAGCGTCACAGCCAGCGGCTTGAAGGTCGGCAGCAACGTCACGCAGTATGAGTCCAGCGTCAAAGGCACCAGCGGCGCCGACACGCTCAAGGCAAACGCCAGCGGTGACTGGTTGTTTGGTCTGGATGGCAACGATCATTTGATTGGCGGCGTCGGCAACGATGTGTTTGTCGGTGGCGCCGGCAATGACCTGATGGAGTCCGGGGGCGGGGCGGATACGTTCCTGTTCAACGGCGCGTTCGGTCAGGATCGGGTGGTCGGTTTTACCTCCAACGACAAACTGGTGTTCCTTGGCGTGCAGGGTGTATTGCCCAATGATGACTTCCGCGCGCATGCCTCGATGGTGGGGCAGGACACGGTGCTGAAGTTTGGTGGTGATTCGGTGACGCTGGTTGGGGTGGCGCTGAATAGCCTCAGTGCCGATGGAATTGTGATCGCCTGATGCATCCGTAACCTGTGGCGAGGGAGCTTGCTCCCGCTGGGTCGCGAAGCGGCCCTGAAGATTTTGTGAGCGCTACGCGCTCAAGCGGGAGCAAGCTCCCTCGCCACAACCTGGTATCAAAAGTGACTCAGCAGCCACACCCTGACTCAAAAGCTCTGCAAACAGCAGAAGCGGCCTAAAGCCAGCACGTGCACACACGTTCTATAGCCAGCCGCCATTGAGTACAGGAGATGCACACGTGAAAAGGTTCAAGGGGTATGTCGGGATTGTCGGACTGGCGCTGTTATCGGCCAATGCCTGGGCCGATCTGCCTCAAACCTCGATTCTGAGCCGCTACGGCATCAGCAGTGACCAATTGCCGAAACCGGCGAAGACCGAAGCAGCCGAGCCGGTCGAAGAGAAAAGCCTGTTTCAGATCCAGCCCGAACAGCCGTTCGTGACGTTTCGGCGGGGTGACGACAAACAGGCGCAAGCCACCGGTAACCTGAGCATCGACCGCATGACTCAGCAGGATCTGGAGCGCTGCCGGCGACTGCAAGCCGAGCTGGCGCGGCGGGGCGAGCATTATTTCAGCTGTGACAACAGCATTGTGGGTTTGCCTGCTTTCGAATAACCCAGGCGGATAACACTTCCCCTGTAGGAGCTGCCGCAGGCTGCGATCTTTTGATTTTGATCTTGAAAAACAAAGTCAAAAGATCGCAGCCTTCGGCAGCTCCTACAGGGTTATCGGGGTGTCAGTCTTCCTTGCGTACGGTCGCGACTTCGTCAGAGCGGACCTTCACCTTGGTCCCGGAAATATCCTCGAACTCGTAGAACCCGTCCTTGTTCTTGGTTTTCGGCATGTCCTTGGTCAAATACTGAGTGCCGTTCTGCAAGGTCACCACCGTCGGTGTCGAGCAGCCGCCCAATGCCAGGAAGGCTGCTACCGCCAGGGGAAGACCCAGAGTCTTGATGTTCATACCCACCTCAAATACCTCATTCCATATCAATTGACCGTATCCGGTCTCTAACGCGGTTGGTGCCGTCGAACCGGGAAAAGTTCGATGGCACCCTGAAAAAATCCCGATTGCCGCTGCCACTGATCTTTTTCCGTTTGCAGGAGACAGGGCAGAGCTGGTATCTGTACGCATAACCAGTATTCGCTCGCCATGGCCCTGAATTCCCGTGACTGCCAACCCGCTCGACGATCCGTTTTATTACCTCAACAACTTCCGGCAAGTGCTTGATTGGCTTGAGCTTCGCTATGCCGATGTGATGAGCGAATCCGAGCACGGCTTTATCCGCCACTTCAAGGCCTTGCCACGCACTTCGCAGGGTTTGCTGGTGCGCATGATAATGCGCAAGGGCGTGCATTTCCGCCTCGGCAAACTCAATTACCCGGAAATCGGGGACATCAGCGCTGCCGCGCAGCCGTTGCTCAGTCACGGCTGGCTCGACGATCAGGCTCTGTTGAGCGTGCCCGAAGTGTTCGACGTGTTGCTCAAGGCTGAACTGCTGCAGGCGTTCGGCAGCTTTATCGAGCACCCCAAGGGCCGCAAGGACGACTGGCTGCCGGTGCTCGCCGAGCAATTCAGCGAGTCGCGCAGCCTCTGTGATTGGGCGCCGACGCTCGGCGACTGCTTGCTCAGCCTGACCATCATGGACCTGTGCGACCGCCTGCGTCTGATGTTCTTCGGCAACCTGTATCAGGACTGGTCGGAATTCGTCCTCGCCGACCTCGGGATCTTTACCTACGAAAAAGTCGAGTTCTGCGCTGACTCCCGTGGCCTGCGCAGCCGTGAAGACGTTGACGCCTGTCTGTTCCTGCATCAGTGCCAGCAACGCTTCGAGGCCGGTGAGCCGTTGGAGATCATCGTCGAGCAGGTCAGCGCGTTGCGTTTCGACAACCCGTGGCTGCAACGGCGGCGCGGCAAGGTGCTGTTCCAGATCGGCCAGTATTGCGAGCGCATCGCCGAGTTTGCCCTGGCCCTGAGTATTTACCGCAACTGTGCCTACCCCGGTGCCCGTCAGCGAATGATTCGCGTGCTGGAGCGCTGCGGCGAATACGCACTGGCGCTGGAGCTCGCCAGCCTCGCCGAACAGGCGCCGGAAAGCGCCGCCGAACAGCAGAGCCTGCAACGGATGCTGCCACGGCTGCGACGCAAACTCGGCGGGCCACCGCTCAAACGGGCAACGCCACGCCCGGTCGAGCGCCTTGATCTGCAACTGCCGCGCACTGATCCGGGATTGTCGGTGGAGTTCTACGTGCAGGCGCATCTGCACGAAGACAGCGGCCCGGTGCATTACGTCGAGAACAGCCTGATCAACTCGCTGTTCGGCCTGTTGTGCTGGCCGGCGATTTTTGCGCCGTTGCCGGGGGCGTTCTTTCATCCGTTCCAGCGCGGGCCGGTGGACCTGCTCAACGAAGACTTTCAGCAACGCCGGGCCGAACTGTTCCAGGCCTGTCTCGACCAACTCGACGACGGCCGTTACACCGAGACCATTCGTGAGCGCTTCACCGCCAAATGGGGCGTGCAGTCACCGTTCGTGTTCTGGGGCGCGTTGAACGAGCAATTGCTGGAACAGGCGTTGGCGTGCTTGCCGGCCGAACACCTCAAGCACTGGTTCAATCGGCTGCTGCTCGACATCAAGGCCAACCGCGCCGGTATGCCCGATCTGATCCAGTTCTGGCCGCAGCACAAGACCTACCGGATGATCGAAGTCAAAGGCCCCGGTGACCGCTTGCAGGACAACCAGCTGCGCTGGCTGGAGTTCTGCCACCAACACCAGATGCCGGTCGCCGTGTGCTACGTGCAATGGGCGGAGCAGAGCGCTTGAGCTACAGCATTGCGGTGCGTGCGCTGTGCGAGTTCACCGCCAAGACCGGCGACCTCGACCTGCGGTTTACCCCATCGCCGAC
This sequence comes from Pseudomonas sp. GW823-FHT01D03, assembly GCF_058798255.1. Taxonomy (NCBI): domain Bacteria; kingdom Pseudomonadati; phylum Pseudomonadota; class Gammaproteobacteria; order Pseudomonadales; family Pseudomonadaceae; genus Pseudomonas; species Pseudomonas sp. GW823-FHT01D03. The sequence goes on along the minus strand of NZ_JBXAKK010000001.1, from coordinate 3,150,816 downwards.
AGCCCTCGAAGGTATGCTCGGTCACCGCACTGTGGCCTCGCGGCGCAGCGACAAATACCAGAGCGAAGTGGCACTGGAAGGCGAGTTTCTGCAATTGAAAGTCAGGGGCAGGGCGGACGGCTACGACCCGGCGCAGAACTGTCTGGAAGAAGTCAAAACCTATCGCGGTGACCTGAGCAAGCAACCGGCCAACCATCGGCAGCTGCATTGGGCGCAGGCGAAGATCTACGGCTGGCTGATGTGCCGCAAGCTTGAACTTGAGCAGATCAATCTGGCACTGGTGTATTTCGACATCGTCAGCGAAAAGGAAACCTGTCTGGTCGAGTCCTTCAATGCACCCGCCTTGCAGGCCTTTTTCGAACAACAATGCCGGTTGTTCCTGGACTGGGCCGAGCAGGAAATGGCCCACCGCGAGGCGCGCAATCTGGCCGCGCAGCAATTGAGCTTTCCCCACGCCGACTTTCGCCCCGGCCAACGGCATCTGGCCGAATCGGTGTTCAAAGCGGTCAGCACCGGTCGCTGCCTGATGGCCCAGGCGCCCACCGGGATCGGTAAGACCCTCGGCACGCTGTTCCCGATGCTCAAGGCTTTGGCGCCGCAGCAACTGGACAAGGTGTTCTTCCTGACCGCCAAGACCCCGGGGCGCAAGCTGGCGCTGGATGCCAGTCAGGTGCTATTCGATCAATCGCAAAACCTGCCGCTGCGGGTGCTGGAGATGGTCGCCCGCGACAAGGCCTGCGAACACCCGGACAAAGCCTGTCACGGTGAATCCTGCCCGTTGGCCCAGGGCTTCTATGATCGCCTGCCCGCCGCCCGCCAAGCGGCCAGCCGGATCAATCTGCTCGATCAAGCGGCGATGCGCGAAGAGGCCCGTCAGCACACGGTGTGCCCGTATTACTTGAGCCAGGAAATGGCCCGCTGGGCCGACGTGGTGGTGGCGGACTACAACTATTACTTCGATTTCAGCGCGCTGCTGTTCGGTCTGGCCCAGCTCAATCAGTGGAAAGTCGCGGTGCTGGCCGATGAAGCGCACAACCTGGTCGAACGTGGGCGCTCGATGTACAGCGCCAGTCTCGATCAGGCCGCGCTGGCCAGTGTGCGCAAGACTGCGCCCGAAGTGCTGAAAAAATCCCTGCAACGGGTCAACCGTGAGTGGAACGCGCTGCATCAGCCGCAACTGGCACCATATCAAGCCTACGACAAGGCCCCGGAGAAACTGCTGCAAGCGGTGTCCCTGTGCAGCGCGGCGATTGGTGATTACCTCAACGACCATCCGCAGGGACTCGACAGCGCACTGCAAACCTTCTACTTCGACATGCTGCAGTTCGGCCGGGTGGCGGAGTTGTTCGACGAGCATTACCTGTTCGACATCAGCAAGCGCGACCTTGAGCGCAAGCGGCCGCTGTCGCAGTTGTGCCTGCGCAACGTGGTGCCGGCGGCGTTCATCGGCCCGCGCCTGAAAGCGGCGCGCAGCAGCGTGTTGTTCTCGGCGACGCTGAGCCCGCGACGCTATTACGCCGATCTGCTCGGCACGCCCGCCGACACGGTATGCATAGACGTCGAATCACCCTTCAGCGCCGAACAGTTGCAGGTGCAGATCGTCAGCCGCATTTCGACGCGCTTCAATCATCGGCAGGCGTCGCTGGAACCGATCGTCGAGCTGATCGCCCGCCAGTTCAGCGAGCGCCCGGGCAATTACCTGGCGTTCTTCAGCAGCTTCGATTACCTGCAACAAGTGCTGACGCTGCTCGCCGAACGCCATCCGCAGATCAATCTGTGGCAGCAATCCCGGGGCATGGCCGAAGGGCAACGGCAGGCCTTTCTCGACCAGTTCACCGCCGACAGCCAGGGCATCGGCTTCGCCGTGTTGGGCGGTGCGTTCGGCGAGGGCATCGACCTGCCCGGAGCACGGCTGATCGGCGCGTTCATTGCGACCCTGGGGCTGGCCCAGCTCAACCCGGTCAACGAGCAGTTGAAACGGCGCATGGCGGCGATTTTCGGCGCCGGCTACGACTACACCTATCTGTATCCGGGTGTGCAGAAAGTGGTGCAGGCTGCCGGGCGAGTGATCCGCACCCGCGAGGATCGTGGCGTGGTGATGCTGATCGATGACCGCTTCGCCGAACCGCGTATTCAGCAACTGTTGCCGCGCTGGTGGTCGCTCAATGCGGGCGAAAACGTCCCGATTTCGGCAGGGTGAAGCGGCATTTTTCTGTCCGTCAGGCGCTCACCAGACGTCAGCGTTTGCTGTTCTGGTGTAGGAAAATATCCTTTAAAAAACAGCGACATATTCTGTCTTGAAGTGCTTTTTGCATATCGTCTGCAATCAGGCTTTATTGAGAGGGCAGAGTATCTGCCATCGACACTTGATAAGGACATCAAGACATGAACGCGACTACCGCTTATACCTACACCGCCGCCGACATCAACACAGCCTTCAACAAAATCAGCGCCACTCTGTTCGCCGGGAAAACCGCCGAAACCATTCCCCGGATGCTGATTACCGCAGGTGTACAAGCGTCAGGCAAAACCTATCTTTTGGAGAAAAGCCTGCTGACTTCGGGTCGATACGATAACTATGTGCGCCTGTACAAACCCGAGTATCGCGAAGAGCATCCGCAATACAGGCAAATGGTCGAGCTCGGCAAACTGCACGCCTATGAACACACCGAAGCCTTTGTGAGAGCAGTGTGTGCGAGGATTTTCGAGGAAGCATTCCGGCGCAAACTCGACATCATCATGGAGTGCGCCTTCGATAGCATCGATTTTGCTGCGCTGCCAACGGCGGCTGCGACCAACGGCTACCAGCTGGAAATCCATATTGTTGCCTGTGGTCATGCCTTCGCCTTTCTGTCTAACGTCAAACGCGGGTTGAGAAGCCTGGAAAAATCGGAGCTGGAACGGTTTGTCAGGTCCTCTGATCTGAAAACCAGTTTGAACAACTCGCACGCAGTGATCTTTCAACTTGAATCCGCTGCAAAAACCGTCGAGGGTTCGCAGATATTCCTTTACGAGCGTGGGCTGGGCGTCTTGAAAGACAGGGCGTTGCGCGGGCACAGTACCTGTAAGCGGAACACGCAAGGCACGCTGGAGTTGACATCGACCGGACAAGGGTACGACTACGCCAGCTACGAAAGCATTGCGAGCAACACCATCAATAGCCTTGCCGAGCGCGACGAGATGATCAAGGAGTGTCATCTGGCCCTGCAAAAAACCGCTCAGTACGCCGACCAGATCCCGGCATTTGTTTACAACGCTTTGTACTCACGCATTATCAAATACGCCAATCGTTGAGCATCATTGCGGTGGCGGTAATTAGAAGCGCGTTTGCACCTTCCCATGGCGCCGGATTGCCGCATACTTGTGCTAATGAAAACCAGCGGTGAACCTGATGAGTGACAACCCGAGCAAAACTGCCGCGATCGAGGAGATGCGTTTCCGTCTGCTGATCGATGCGGTGGTCGATTATGCGATTTACATGATCGATCCAGACGGCATCATCACCAGCTGGAACTCCGGCGCGAAACGCTTCAAGGGCTACGAAGAGGCGGAGATTCTCGGCGAGCATTTCTCGCGTTTCTATACCGCCGATGATCGTGTGGCGGGCCTGCCGCAACGCGCGCTCGACACGGCTCTGCGCGAAGGACGCTTCGAAGGCGAGGGCTGGCGGGTGCGCAAGGATGGCACCAGCTTCTGGTGTCACGTGGTCATCGATCCGATCATCGATCCCAACGGCAAACTGCTCGGCTACGCCAAGATCACCCGCGACCTCACTGATCGCAAGATGGCCGAGGAAACCCTCAAGCAAAGCGAGCAACAGTTTCGCCTGCTGGTGCAGGGGGTCACCGATTATGCGATCTACATGCTCAGCCCCGAAGGTCGCGTGAGCAACTGGAATCAGGGCGCCCAACGGATCAAGGGGTACCAGCCGGAAGAAATCATCGGCCAGCATTTTTCGGTTTTCTACACCCCCGAAGACCGTCTGGCCGGCGAACCGCAACGGGCGCTGGAGATTGCCACCCGCGAGGGCCGTTTCGAGAACAAAAGCTGGCGCATGCGCAAGGATGGCACGCGGTTTCTGGCCCACGTGGTGGTCGATGCCATTCGCGGCGAAACCGGTACGCTGCTCGGGTTTGCCAAGATCACCCGCGATGTCACCGAAGCCCATGAGTCGCAAGTGGCGCTGGAAAAAACCCGTGAAGCGCTGTTCCAGGCGCAGAAGATGCAGGCCATCGGTCAGCTCAGCGGCGGCATCGCCCATGACTTCAACAATCTGCTGACGGTGATTCTGGGTAATCTGGAGATTCTGCAAAAGCGCATCGGTGACGATCCGAAAAACAGTCGTCTGCTGGAAAACGCCACGCAGGGTGCATTGCGTGGCGTATCGCTGACCCAACGCATGCTGGCCTTCGCTCGCCGTCAGGAACTCAAGACCGAGCCGGTCGATATCCCGCAACTGGTGCAAGGTATCAGCGGGCTGCTGCGCAGCTCGATAGGCCCCGGGATCCGCATCGAGACGCGCTTTCCCGAGGATCTGCAACCGGTGCTGGCCGACAGCAACCAACTGGAGCTGGCGCTGCTCAATCTGGCGACCAACGCCCGCGACGCCATGGTCGACGGTGGCAGCCTGTGCATTACCGCGCAGCCGGAAGTCGTGCTTGAGCAAAGCCATTCGTCAATGGCGGCGGGGCGCTATGTGTGCCTGAGCGTGATCGACACGGGTGAAGGCATGGACGAAACCACGCTGGGTTCGGCAAGGGATCCGTTTTTCACCACCAAGGGCGTGGGCAAGGGCACCGGCCTGGGATTGTCGATGGTGCATGGCTTTATCGAGCAACTGGGTGGCCGTTTCATTCTCAAGAGCGAAAAAGGCCATGGCACCCGCGCTGAAATGTGGATACCGGTGGCGCTGGCCGGGGAGACAGCTAAATACCTCTACCCGGCGGTCAAACCGGTGTTGGTGCCACGCCTTAGCGTGCTGGTGGTAGATGACGATTCGCTGGTGCTGACCAGCACCACGCTGCTGCTCGAAGACCTTGGTCATCGGGTGATCAGCGCGACATCCGGTGCCAGGGCGCTGACGTTGTTTGAGCAGGGTGAAGTGATTGATCTGATGATCACCGATATGGCCATGCCGCAGATGAGCGGCGCACAACTGGCGCATGCGGTGCGTCTGCTCAAGCCGGATCTGCCGATCATTCTGGCCACTGGTTACGCTGAACGCCTGGAAGGCTTTGCCGCGCAATTGCCGCGTTTGCCCAAGCCGTTCACCCAGCTCAACCTGGTGGAAATCATCGCGCAGTCGATGAAGTGAATCCGCCTGAACTTGTCCGTGGCGAGGGCCTTCTAAAAGGTTTCCCTGCCACGGAGTGCGCGTCCCTTGCCTCGCATACTGACCCAGCCCACCGCTGAAGAACACTTGACCGAACATGACGCCAAGATGTTCGGCTCACCCAAGGAACGGCTGGATTTCTATCGCAAGGAAATCCAGTACGAAACCAGCATCCTCGCCAATCGCACCGATGCCTATCTGGCGGCGCAGTCGTTTCTGGTGATTGCCTTTGCTTCGTGCATGGCCAACCTCAACCCTGAGTGGGGCAAGCTGTTCACGCTGGTGGTGCCGCCGTTTCTCGCACTGCTTGGGCTACTCAGTTCGCTCAACGCCTGGCCGGGGATTCGTGCGGCGTACGACATCATCGATCACTGGCACTACAAGCAGAGCGAGTTGTTGCGCAGCGAGCCGATCATGGGCATGGCTTACGACGAGTCGCCGCTGTTCAGCGAGATGGAGTCGAGCCACAAGGGCTATCGCAAGTCGCTGTTGTTTTCGGTGCGCACGCCCTGGATTTTCGCTACGTTCTGGATCCTGCTCGGGGCTTACGCGGTGTTCATTCAGGTAACCAATCCCGGGGGCTGAACGCCGCCCAAAGAAAAAGCCCGGACATCGCTGCCGGGCTTTTTCTTGCGCGCTTTATTCGACGGTTTCAAGCTGCCGACGCAGTTCCTGAGAATGATGCGGCGACATCGGAATCGGCGGGAAGTCTTCGTTGAGGACACACAGGTGATCGATGGCTTCCTCGAACTTCGCATCGGCTTTGCGGCGCAGTGCTCGATAGTGCTCAAACTGTTCGAGGTCCAGATTGTCCGCTTCCAGCAGCTCGTAAGCCGCTCGGTTGAGGGCGTGGGCGTCTTCGAACAATTGACGATTGCGTTCCAGGGCCAAAGCCCTGCAAGCCTTGATTTGTGCAGGAGTCGAGCATTCTTTCATGACCGTGACCTTGTTATCCAAAGATTCCTTTTCATGGGCTGCAAGCCGCAGGGGAACCGAACCTGCCGGACCCCGCCGAGTGCTTCCAGCGAGGGGTTATGCTTGTGACTGTCCGCTTTGGTCGAGGGATCCATTTATTTTCAGAAAAAACTTCGATGAATTACCCAAGTGATTCCCGTCTGAAAAATCAGTTTTTTCGTTTTTGCCGTTGTTCGTAGCGGGCCAGCAGCGGCTGGGTGCTAATGCCATGTAGCAAAATGCTCAATGCCACCACTGACAGGGTGATGTTGGTGCACAACGTCGCAACTGAAGGACTCAGCCCGTGGTTCAAGGCATAAAACAGATAGAACAGGCTGCCGATCCCGCGAATGCCAAACCAGCCGATCAACAGGCGCTGACCACCGTCGAGCAAGGAGCCCCACGGCATCAGCGCGACGCAGAGCGGACGCACTACGCAGAACAGGACCGCGCCGATGACCAGTGCGCGCCAGTCCCAATGCGGTACCAGCACCACGCCGAGCAGAGTCACCAGAAACACTTCCATGGCCCGTTCCACCAGACCGCCGAACGAGAGCATGTCGCCCATCATGATGCCGGCGGCGACCTGGCTGCTTTCCAGTCGTTCGGTATCACCGTGCACCGCGTCCTGCGGTTCGATGTTCTGATGGCCCACCACCGGTTGCACCAGATGTTCGGCCGGCGGCTGGCTGGCGCCGGTGGATTTGACTTCTTCCTGGCGCAAGCCGAGGCCGGCGGCGAATACCGACAGAAAACCGTAACCGCCAATCGCATCCGCGCCGACATAGGCCAAGGCAATCAGCGACAGCGCCAGATAGTCGTTCGGGCTCAGGGTGCTGTCGTCGTTGCGGATGCGCAGCGACAGGGTCAACCGACCGATGCCGCGACCCATCCAGTAACCGGTCAGCAAACCCACCGGCACCGCCCAGAGCAGACCGTGCAGCACCCAATCCGTCAAAGCGCCGGGTTGCGCGTCGGCCTGCAACAGCAGCAAGCCGAGAATCACGAACGGGAACGCGATGCCGTCATTGAGCCCGGCTTCTCCGGAAAGGCCAAAGCGCACGCTGTCGACATCCCGCGCATCGTTGACCTGCACCAGCGCGGCCAGTACCGGGTCGGTCGGTGCCAGCATCGCCCCAATCAGCAGCGACGGCCCCCACGACAGTTGCAGGCCCCAGTGCAGCAATACGCTGACCCCGGCGATGGTCAAGACCATTACCGGGCCGGCCAGCCCGAAGGCAATCCGCCAACGCTTGTCGCGCAGTGGCAGACGCAACTTCAGCCCGCAGACGAACAGTGAAAACAGCACCGCCACTTCCGTGAGGTGTTCCATCCACACCGAGGCGTTTTCCAGTGACAGCTTCAGCAGATCCAGACCGCTGGGGCCGATGCCGATCCCCAGCAGCAGGCACACCGCCGAAGTGGTGACCGGCATCCAGCGCAGGTATGACGAGGTCAGCGCGAGGGTCAGCAACACGGCGCCCAGCACCGCGACCCACACGACAAAGCTCATGTCCGGTCGTCCATCGACGACAGCGTTGGCACCGGGTTAACCAACGGTAGTTCGCAGGTACTCGGGCGAGAGCACGTTGAACCACAGCAGAATCATCGACACCAGAATGGTCACCATCACCAGCAGGCCGACGCCCCAGACGCAGGCCGAGTACAGCAGGCCCTGTTCTTTACGCTCATGCATGAACGTCGGCAGGCCGACGAACAGCAGGAACGTCGAATACACCGACGCGGCACCCAGCACCAGAATCGCCAGCCAGCGGCTCGGATAGAGGCCGGCGATCCCCGCGACGAAGAACGGCGTCACGGTATAGGCGGCAAAGCCGATGCACTGGTTAAGCGTGGGGCGTGCGTCGAACGTCCGTGACATCCAGCGGATGAACCCGCCGATGATCGCGACCCCGGCCACAATCGCCACATACAGCAGAATGCTCAGTTGCAGTGCACTGGCCGTGCTCAAGCGAACGGTCTCGCCGGCTGCCAGACTCCAGCCGACATAGGTGGTACCGAGGAACAGGCACACGGCGGGAATCAGCGCCAACAGCAGCAGATGCGCCAGGTAGTGACGGGGATGGGCCTCTTCTTCGCGCCGGATGTCAGTCCAGACGAAGTTGGGCTGGGTGAAGAGTTTGATGAGCGGGGCGGACATGACGACCTCCTGATCCTGCGGACCGGTTGGGGCTCTTAAAGGTATGGAGGGACGTCATGCCGCCAGGTTCAGTTTTTCTCGCGCCGCTCAGAGCATCGGCTTGCCGCCGGTTACGCCATAGCGCTGCCCGGTGATGTAACTGGCTTCATCGGAGGCCAGCAGCACGTAAATCGGCGCCACTTCTACCGGTTGCCCCGGGCGGCCGAGCGGGGTGTTGCCGCCGAAGTTCTGCACTTCCTCATCGGGCATGGTCGAGACGATCAGCGGCGTCCAGATCGGCCCTGGGGCCACGCAGTTCACGCGGATCTCTTTCGGCCCGAGGATCTGCGCCAGTCCGCCGGTGAAGTTGGCGATCGCACCCTTGGTGGTGGCGTAGGCCAGCAGGGTCGGTTTGGGCATGTCCGAGTTGACCGAGCTGGTGTTGATGATCGAGGCACCGGGACGCATGTGTTTGATCGCTGCCTGGCACAACCGGAAAATCGCGGTGATGTTGACGTCGAAGGTCATCACCCATTCGTCGTCGGGGATTTCTTCGAAGGTTTCGTGGGTCATCTGGAACGCGGCGTTGTTGACCAGAATGTCGATGCGCCCGAAGCGTTCGACCGTCTTGTCCACCAGTTCCTGGCAGTGGGCCTTGTGCGCGAGGTCGCCGGACAGCAGCAGGCACTGACGGCCCGCCTGTTCGACCCAGCGCGCGGTCTCTTTGGCGTCGTCATGTTCATTGAGATAGGCCACCACCACATCTGCGCCTTCGCGGGCAAAGGCAATCGCCACTGCACGGCCAATGCCGCTGTCGGCACCGGTGATCAGCGCAATCTTGCCGGCCAGCCGCCCGGAGCCGACGTAGCTTTGCTCGCCACAATCAGGGTAAGGCTGCATTTTGCTTTGCGCACCGGGGACGGCTTGGGCTTGTGCGGGGAAGGGTGGTTTTGGGTAGTCGGTCATCACAAATCTCCGAGGTTCTCAGGGCAGGTATGGGTGGTTGACCCGGACGGTTTGCCGTGAGTTCGATCGGATTTGCGCTGGATTTTCTGGCGATGACAATGCAAAACCCTGTGGGAGCGGGCTTGCTCGCGAATGGGGTGGTTCAGTCAACATTGATGTCGGCTGACACTCCGCCTTCGCGAGCAAGCCCGCTCCCACAGAGGATCATCTGTGTTTTCAGATATTGCGGTTAGTCAGGGCACGCTCCATGCGGCTGATGCCTTCTTCGAGCAACGACCGCGGGCAGCCGAAGTTCAGGCGCACGAATTGTTGGTGCTGATCGCCGAAATCCAGCCCCGCGCTCAGACCAACTTTGGCCTGCTCAAGGAAGAACTGCTGCGGATTGTCCAGGTCCAGCGCCGAGCAATCGAGCCACGCCAGATAGGTTCCCTGCGGCACATTGATCGTCACGCCCGGCAAGCGGCTGCGCACCGCATCCACCAGCCAGTCGCGGTTGGCCTGCAGATAGGTTTTCAGTTCGGCCAGCCACGGCGCCCCTTCGCTGTAGGCGACGCGGGTGGCTTCCATGCCCAGCGGGTTGACGCTGTCGACCATGCCGCAACGGGCGTGGTTGACGCGCTCGCGCAGGGCGGCGTCCTGGATGATCATGAACGAGGTCTTGAGACCGGCGATGTTGTAGGCCTTGCTCGCCGACATCAGGGTGATCGTACGTTTGGCGATTTCCGGGCTCAGGGAGGCGGTCGGAATGTGCACGCGGCCGTCGAAGCACAGCTCGGCGTGGATCTCGTCGGAGATGATCCAGGCGTCCTGTGCCGCACAGATGTCGGCCACGGCTTGCAGTTCTTCACGGCCAAACACCTTGCCGATCGGGTTGTGCGGGTTGCTCAGGAGCAGGGCGCCGCCACCGTTCAGCGACTCGCGCAGGGTCTCCAGCGGCGTGGCATAAGTGCCATCGGCCTGGACGACGAATTCCAGCTCGACCTTGTTCAGCCCCCAATGCCCCGGTGCATGCCGCAGCGGCGGATAGTTCGGCACCTGCACCACAACATTCTGCTGCGGCTGCACCAGCGCTTTCAAAGCCATGTTGAAACCCGATTCAACGCCCGGCAGGAAGATCAGCTCCTGCGGTTTGACCTTCCAGGCAAACTTGTTCAACAGGTCGGCGACGATGGCTTCACGCAGGTTGTCCTGCGCCACGCTGTAACCCACCAGCGGGTGCAAAAGGCGTTGCTGCAATGCCTCGATGATCACCGGCGGCGCGGCGAAATCCATATCAGCGACCCACATCGGCAACACATCGACCGGGTAGCGGCTCCACTTGGTGCTGCCGGTGTTGTGGCGGTCGAATAGCTGATCAAAATCGAAAGTCATGCGCGGTCTCGTGAAGGCGGGTTGTTCATGGGCGTCATGATAAACCCATGACACTTGGGGGATACACAAAACCTGTGGGAGCGAGCCTGCTCGCGAAGGCGGTGTTTCAGTCAATATTTGTCTCAACTGACAGGGCCTCTTCGCGAGCAGGCTCGCTCCCACAGGTTTTCCAGGACATGACCGATTGTCGCCGACGGTCGGTTTTCACACAGAGTGTGTGGTCATTGTCTACAGTGAAAAAGCCGGCAGGCATTCTGCCGTAACCGTGTTTGTCCAGAAAAAGCCCGGCTCAAGTACCGGGTTCCACCTGATCAGGAGTGCACGATGGATCTCAGCCGTCGTCAATTCTTCAAGGTCGCCGGTATCGGCCTTGCAGGCTCTAGCCTGGGCGCGTTGGGCATGGCCCCGACGCAGGCCTTCGCCGAGCAGGTGCGCCACTTCAAGCTTGCCCACACCCATGAAACCCGCAACACCTGCCCGTATTGCTCGGTCGGTTGCGGGTTGATCATGTACAGCCAGGGCGATACCTCGAAGAACGTCGCGCAAAATATCATTCACATCGAGGGCGACGCCGACCACCCGGTCAACCGCGGCACCCTGTGTCCAAAAGGCGCGGGCCTGCTGGACTTCATTCACAGCCCGGGCCGCTTGCAGTATCCGCAAACGCGCAAACCCGGCAGCAGCGAATGGACCCGCATCAGTTGGGACGAGGCGCTGGATCGCATCGCCGACCTGATGAAGGCCGACCGTGACGCCAACTTCATCGAGAAGAACGACAGCGGGCAAACGGTGAATCGTTGGCTGACCACCGGGTTCCTCGCCGCGTCGGCCGCGTCCAACGAAGCCGGCTACATCACCCAGAAGGTGATTCGCAGTCTCGGCATGCTGGGGTTCGATAACCAGGCGCGTGTCTGACACGGCCCGACGGTGGCAAGTCTTGCCCCGACGTACGGCCGTGGTGCCATGACCAATACATGGACCGATATCGCCAATGCGAATCTGATCCTGGTGATGGGTGGCAACGCTGCAGAAGCGCATCCGTGCGGCTTCAAATGGGTGACCGAGGCCAAGGCGCATAACGCTGCCCGGCTGATCGTGGTCGACCCGCGTTTTACCCGGACCGCTTCGGTGGCCGACTATTACGCGCCGATCCGCACCGGTACCGACATCGCCTTCATGGGCGGGCTGATCAATTACCTGCTGACTCAGGACAAGATCCAGCACGAATACGTGCGCAACTACACCGACGTCTCGTTCATCGTCAAAGCCGGCTATGGCTTTGAGGACGGCATCTTCAGCGGCTATGACGCGGCCAAACGCAGCTACACCGACAAGTCCGGCTGGGGTTACGAGCTGGGCGAGGACGGCTTCGTCAAGGTCGACCCGACCCTGCAGGATCCGCGCTGCGTCTATCAATTGATGAAGCAGCATTACAGCCGCTACAACATTGATCTGGCGAGCCAGATCTGTGGGATGCCGGTCGATGCCATGCAGAAAATCTGGGATGAGATTGCCACGTGCTCAACGCCCGGCAAGACCATGACCATTCTCTATGCCCTCGGCTGGACGCAACATTCGATCGGCGCGCAGATCATCCGCAGTGCGGCGATGGTGCAACTGCTGCTGGGCAACGTCGGCATGCCGGGCGGCGGGGTCAATGCCTTGCGTGGGCACTCGAACATTCAGGGCCTGACTGATCTCGGGTTGTTGTCCAACGCGTTGCCGGGCTATCTGACTTTGGGCAGCGACGCTGAGCAGGACTACCCCGCGTTCATCAAAAAACGCACACAAGTGCCATTGCGTCCGGGGCAACTGTCCTACTGGCAGAACTACAGCAAGTTCCACGTCAGCCTGATGAAGTCGTGGTACGGAGCCAACGCCACGCTGGAGAACAACTGGAATTACGATTACCTGCCGAAACTGGATATCCCGAACTACGACGTTCTGAAGATGTTCGACCTGATGAGCCAGGGCAAGGTCAACGGCTACTTCTGCCAAGGCTTCAATCCGATCGCTGCGCTGCCGGACAAAAACCGGGTGATGGGCGCGCTGGCCAAGCTCAAGTGGCTGGTGGTGATGGATCCGCTGGCCACCGAAACTTCGGAGTTCTGGCAAAACGTCGGGCCGTACAACGACGTGAAAAGCGCCGAGATCCAGACCGAAGTGATTCGCCTGCCGACCACTTGCTTTGCCGAGGAGGACGGCTCGCTGGTCAACAGCAGTCGCTGGCTGCAATGGCACTGGAAAGGCGCCGACGGCCCCGGCGAAGCGCAGACGGACATTCGCATCATGAGCGAACTGTTCCTGCGCCTGCGCAAGCGCTATCAGGCCGAGGGCGGCAAATTCCCCGATCCGCTGCTGAACCTGTCGTGGCCGTACAAGATCCCGGATGAGCCTTCGCCGGAGGAGTTGGCCAAGGAGATCAACGGCAGCGCCATGGTCGACTTCACCGATGCCAGCGGCGTGGCGGTCAAGGCTGGCTCGCAACTGGCCGGGTTCGGCTTGCTCAAGGACGACGGCAGCACCGCGTCCGGTTGCTGGATCTTCGCCGGCAGCTGGACCGAGGCCGGTAACCAGATGGCCCGACGTGACAATGCCGACCCGTATGGCATGCATCAGCATCAGGGCTGGGCCTGGGCGTGGCCGGCCAACCGGCGGATCCTCTACAACCGCGCTTCGGCGGACGTCGCCGGCAAACCGTGGGATCCGAAAAAGCGCCTCGTATGGTGGAACGGCAAGGCCTGGGGCGGCACCGATGTGCCGGACTACAAGGCCGATGTGCCGCCGGAAGCCGGGATGAACCCGTTCATCATGAACCCGGAAGGCGTGGCGCGGTTCTTCGCCGTCGACAAAATGAACGAAGGGCCATTCCCCGAGCACTACGAGCCGTTCGAAACGCCGATCGGCATCAACCCGCTGCACCCGCAAAACAAGAAAGCCATCAGCAATCCGGCGGCGCGGATCTTCGATTCGGTCTGGGAAAGCCTCGGCGAAGCCAAGGACTTCCCGTACGCCGGCACCAGTTACCGGTTGACCGAGCACTTCCACTTCTGGAGCAAGCATTGCAAGTTGAATGCGATTGCCCAGCCCGAGCAGTTCGTCGAGATCGGCGAAGTGTTGGCGAAGGAGAAAGGCATTGCGGCGGGAGATCGGGTGCGGGTCAGCTGCAAGCGCGGGTTCATCGAGGCGGTGGCGGTGGTGACCAAACGCATCCGGCCGCTGCAGGTCAACGGCCAGGTGGTGCATCAGATCGGCATCCCGCTGCACTGGGGATTCACCGGTCAGACACGCCACGGTTACCTGACCAACACCCTGGTGCCGTTCCTCGGCGATGGCAACACACAGACCCCGGAATCCAAGTCATTCCTGGTCAACGTGGAGAAACTGTAAATGGCCAGCCAAGACATCATTGCCCGCTCGGCCACCACCACGGTGCCGCCCTCGGTGAGGAATCAGGAGGCGGTGGCCAAGCTGATCGACACCACCAAATGCATTGGCTGCAAGGCCTGCCAGGTCGCCTGCTCGGAATGGAACGAGCTGCGCGACGAGGTCGGCCACAACCACGGCACCTACGACAACCCGCAGGATCTGAGCGCAGAAACCTGGACCTTGATGCGCTTCACCGAACACGAAACCGACGCCGGTAACCTCGAGTGGCTGATCCGCAAGGACGGCTGCATGCATTGCGCCGAGCCGGGTTGCCTGGCGGCCTGCCCAAGTCCCGGCGCGATCATCAAGCACGCCAACGGTATCGTCGATTTCGATCAGGATCACTGCATCGGCTGCGGTTACTGCATCACCGGTTGCCCGTTCAACATTCCGCGCATCTCGCAGAAGGATCACAAGGCCTACAAATGCACCTTGTGTTCCGACCGCGTCGCGGTAGGGCTGGAGCCGGCCTGCGTGAAAACATGTCCGACCGGCGCCATCGTCTTCGGCACCAAGGAAGATATGAAGGAACACGCCGCCGAACGCATCGTCGATCTGAAAAGCCGTGGCTTCGACAACGCCGGGCTGTACGACCCGGAAGGCGTCGGCGGCACCCACGTGATGTACGTGTTGCACCACGCCGACACGCCGAAGATCTACGCCGGATTGCCGGATGCGCCGGCCATCAGTCCGCTGGTGGGCTTGTGGAAAGGCATCAGCAAACCCTTGGGCTTGCTGGCGATGGGCGCGGCGGTGCTGGCCGGGTTCTTCCATTACGTGCGTATCGGGCCGAATCGCGTCGAGGAAGATGAACATCCGACGCCGCCGGATACTTCGGTGCATGTCGTCGATCCGGCGGTGCATACCTTCGATCCACGCGGGGAGGACCGGCCATGAGCAACAAAACGATCCTGCGCTACACCGCCAACCAGCGCACCAATCACTGGCTGGTGGCGATTCTGTTCTTCATGGCCGGGCTGTCGGGACTGGCGTTGTTTCATCCGTCGATGTTCTGGCTGACCCATCTGTTCGGCGGCGGGCCGTGGACGCGGATTCTGCATCCGTACATGGGAATAGCGATGTTCGTGTTGTTCCTCGGTCTGGTGCTGAGTTTCTGGCGCGCCAACTTCTTCATAAGCAACGACGGCAAGTGGATGCGCCGCATCGATCGGGTGTTGGTCAACGACGAAGAAAGCGTACCGCCAGTGGGCAAGTACAACGCTGGGCAAAAGCTGCTGTTCTGGACTTTACTGCTGTGCATGCTCGGGTTGCTGTTTACCGGGCTGGTGATCTGGCGCGCCTGGTTCAGTGCGTATTTCGGCATCACCGTGATTCGCTGGGCGATGCTGTTGCATGCGCTGGCCGGGTTCATTCTGGTGCTGAGCATCATCATTCACATCTACGCGGGCCTGTGGATCAAGGGCTCGGTGGACGCGATGCTGCATGGCTGGGTCAGCCGCGCCTGGGCGAGGAAACACCACGAACTCTGGTATCGCGAGATCACCCGCGATGAACGCAATCCGGACGTGCCGGAGCGACCGATCACCAAAAAGGGCTGACCTTTGGCAACCATTCTTGAACCCGGGGAAATCGAAGCGGCGGCCAGCTCGCCGCCGTTTCTGCACCTGCCACCGAACGACCTCTTCACCTTGCGCGCCCAGCGTCTGGAGCAATTGGCTCACGGGCATCCGCTGGCCGATTACCTGCGTCTGATCGCCGGATTGTGCCGGGCTCAACAGCAGGTTTTCGACGATCCACCGCTGACGGCACCATTTGATCAGCAAAGGATCGAAGCCTGTCAGCAACATGGCTTGCCGCCGTTCGCTGCCGACACATTGGTGCGCGAAGAGGGCTGGCAGGCTTATCTGGGTGCTTTATTGCAACGTTATGTGGCGCCCGATCAACCCGCCGTAGTCGAAGCGCTCGCCACACTGCGCGGCGCCGGTGCCGGTCAGTTGCGTGCGTGGGCGGTGGCGTTGGTCAGCGGTCAATATTCGATGGTGCCGGCGCAGTTGGTGCCGTTTCTCGGCGCCGGGCTGCAAGCGGCGTGGAGCCATTGGCTGCTCAGCGCCCCGAACCTGCAACTGAAACCCGGCGACAGCCTCAGCCAGTGCCCGGGTTGCGGTTCGCCAGCGATGGCCGGGGTGATCCGCCATCGCGGCAAACACAACGGTCTGCGCTATCTGGTGTGTTCGCTGTGTGCGTGCGAATGGCATGTGGTGCGGGTCAAGTGCGTGTATTGCGAGTCGAGCAAAGGCCTGGATTACCTGAGTCTTGAGGATGATCGGCATGCGGCCAATCAGGCGCCGATTCGGGCAGAGGTCTGTCCGGGCTGCAATAGTTATCTGAAACTGGTGTACCTGGAGAACGATGCCGAAGGCGAAGCGCTGTCGGCTGACCTTACCAGCCTGCTGCTCGACATGCGTCTGGCGCAGGACGGTTTTCAGCGTCTGGCACCGAATCTGTTGCTGGCGCCGGGAGACGAATGACCAGAGCGTCTACACTCTAAAAGCACTTGTGGGAGCGGGCTTGCTCGCGAATGCGGCGTGTCAGCCACAAATGTTCTGAATGACACGACCCCTTCGCGAGCAAGCCCGCTCCCACAATTGGGGGCCGGTGTGCTGTATTTAGACGCGTTGCGTCAGGTCATGCCGGAGAGTCTTGTTTTCGGGAGTGGCTGATGTCTTCGAGTGTTGCCCTGCGGTTGCCTTCCATTGATGGTTTGTTGCGTCACCCGGCCTGTCTGCCGCTGGCCGAGCGTTATGGTCGTGAGGCGTTGCTGAGCGGCTTGCGGCAGTTGCTTGATGAGTTGCGTTTCAGTGTGTTGAACGGCCAATTGTCAGCCGTCGAAATCAGCCCCGAAGTGCTCGCCGGCCGCGTCGGCGAGCGTCTGGCGCAGCAACAGCGCAGCAACGTGCGGCGGGTGTTCAACCTGACCGGCACGGTGCTGCACACCAATCTGGGCCGCGCCTTGCTGCCGGACGAAGCCATCGACGCGGTGCAGATGGCCGCGCGTTATCCGCTGAATCTGGAATTCGATCTGGTCAGTGGCAAACGCGGTGATCGCGATGACCTGATCGAAGGCCTGATCCGCGAACTGACCGGCGCTGAAGCCGTCACCGTGGTCAACAATAATGCCGCTGCGGTGCTCCTGACCCTCAACAGCCTTGGTGCGCGCAAGGAAGGCATCATTTCCCGTGGCGAGCTGATCGAGATCGGCGGCGCGTTCCGCATTCCCGACATCATGGCCCGCGCTGGCGTGCGCCTGCACGAAGTCGGCACCACCAACCGCACCCACGCCCGCGACTACGAAGCGGCGATCAGCCCACGCAGCGGCTTGATCATGCGCGTGCATGCGAGCAACTACAGCATCGAAGGCTTTACCGCCCGGGTGCCCACCGCCGAACTGGCCGAGTTGGCCCATCGGCACGGCTTGCCGCTGCTGGAGGATCTGGGCAGCGGCAGTCTGCTGGACTTGACCCGTTGGGGGCTGCCAGCGGAACCGACGGTAAGACAGGCGCTGCTTGATGGCGCGGACATCGTCACCTTCAGCGGCGACAAATTGCTCGGTGGGCCGCAGGCCGGGTTGATTGTCGGGCGCAAAGACTTGATCGCGAAGATCAAGAAGAATCCGTTGAAGCGCGCCTTGCGGGTCGACAAGTTGACCCTGGCGGCGCTGGAGGCAGTGCTGGGCCTGTATCGCGATCCGGATCGTCTCGCCGAACGTCTGCCGAGTTTGCGCCTGCTGACTCGCCCGCAAGCCGACATCCTCGCCCAAGCTTGCCGTTTGCAACCAGCGATGGCTGAAGCCTTGGGCGAACCCTGGCAAGTCAGCGCCGTGCAGGCCTTGGGCATGATCGGCAGCGGCAGCCAACCGGTGGCGCGGTTGCCGAGTGCGGCGCTGTGTCTGCGCCCGCAGGTGTCGAAACGCATGCGCGGGCGTTGTCTGCTGAATCTGGAAGCGGCATTGCGCCAGTTGCCGATCCCGGTGCTCGGGCGCATTGACGACGATGCGCTGTGGCTCGATCCGCGGCAGCTCGACGATGAGCCGGCGTGGCTGGCGCAGTTGCCACAGTTGCAGGTCGAGTCGTGATCGTCGGCACCGCCGGGCACATCGACCACGGCAAGACCTCGCTGTTGCAAGCCCTGACCGGCCAAACCGGCGACCGCCGCCCGCAGGAGCGCGAACGCGGCATGACCATCGACCTCGGTTATCTCTACGCGGAGCTGGAACCCGGTGCCGGGCTGACCGGGTTCATCGATGTGCCGGGCCACGAGAAATTCACCCACAACATGCTCGCCGGCGCGCAGGGCATTGATCTGGTGTTGCTGGTGGTGGCGGCGGATGACGGGGTGATGCCGCAGACCCGCGAGCATCTGGCGATTGTCCAGTTGCTGGGCATTCCCCGGGCACTGGTGGCGATCACCAAATGCGATCGGGTTGAAGCGGGCAGGGTAGAGGAGGTGCAGCGCCAGGTTCTGGATTTGCTGGAAGCCGGGCCGTTTGCCGGCGCGCCGATGCTCACGGTGTCGAGCGTGACCGGGCAGGGTGTCGATGAACTGCACCAGACATTGCTGCAGATTCAACGTGAAGTGCATGAGCGCAGTCGCGATGGTGGTTTTCGCCTGGCCATCGACCGCGCATTCAGTGTGGCGGGCGCCGGGATTGTGGTGACTGGCACGGCGTTGTCGGGCACGGTTTCTGTCGGGGACAAACTGGTCCTCGGGCCGTCCGGGAAATCGGTGCGGGTGCGGGGCTTGCACGCGCAAAACCAGCCCACCGAGCAGGCCTTCGCCGGGCAACGGGTGGCACTGAATATCAGCGGCGATCGATTGACCCTGGAGCAGATCCATCGCGGCCAATGGCTGTTGGCGGAGTGGCTGCACGCGCCGACGCAACGGCTCGATATCGAGTTTCAACTTTTGCCCGGCGAGCGCACGTTCGAACATTTTCACCCGGTGCATGTGCACCTCGGCACGCAAGACGTCATCGCCCGCGTGGCGTTGCTCGAAGGCCCGCGTTTGCGTCCCGGCGAACGCATGTTCGCGCAACTGTTGATCAACGCCCCGGTGCACGCGGTGAAGGGTGATCGCTTGATCCTGCGGGACCAGAGCGCGCAACGCACCCTTGGTGGCGGTCAGGTGCTCGACCCGTTCGCCCCGGTCCGCCAGCGCCGCAGCCCAGAACGGCTGGCGCAACTGCAGGCCCTGGCGGGCAGCGACAGTCTTGAACAAGCGCTGCCGCTGCTGCTCGACCACAGCGCTGGCGGCCTCGATCCGCAGCGGTTGGAGCGTCAGTTCAATCGCCCGCGTGAAGACTGGGCACTACCGGCCAACGTGCGCTTGATCGACACCCGCCAAGGCCCGGTGCTGTTCAACGTGCAGCGCTGGGGGCAGTTGAAGTTCACCTTGTTGGAACAGTTGGCGAAATTGCACGAGCTGGAACCGGACCAGATGGGACCGGATCGCGATCGCCTGCGACGTTTCAGTGGTCTGGCGCTGGAGCGCTCGACCTTTGGCAGCCTGCTGGAAGAACTGCGCGCCGCCGGGGCGATCAACGCCAGCGGGCCGTGGTTGCATCTGCCGGAGCATCAGGTGCGTTTGAATGCTGAAGACCAAACTCTTTGGCAGCGCATGCAACCGCTGTTCGAACAGGCCGGGTTTGATCCGCCGTGGGTGCGCGACGTCGCCACAGTGCTCGGTACGGAAGATGCCGTGGTGCGCCTGCTGCTGCGCAAACTGGCGCGCCTGGGGCTGATGCACCAAGTGGTGCGCGATCTGTTTCTGTCTGACGGGCAACTGCGGCGCATGGCCAACATTCTGTTGCAACTGGAACAGGAAAATCCGTCGATCCAGGTGACAACCTTCCGGGATGCGCTAGGCTTGGGACGCAAACGTTGTATTCAGTACCTGGAATACTTCGACCGCCTCGGCCTGACCCGGCGCATCGGCGAATCCCGGGTGATCCGCCACGACAACGCGCTGGCCAGTGCCGACGCACCCTGAGTTCACAGGAAGGCAATCGCGCCCGGTGGCGCGGCCGGGCTTCAAACCCGGTTGGGGACGGCATCCGTTCCCGGGCAGGTTCGACTCCGGCTGCCTTCCGCCAATTACCCAGCATCACCCAATCCCCTGTGGGAGCGAGCTTGCTCGCGAATGCAGTATGTCATTCAACATTTATGTCGACTGGTCGTCCGCCTTCGCGAGCAAGCCCGCTCCCACAGTGGATGGGGGCTGTACACAAATTTTCTGTACACACCGAACCCTGTGGGAGGGGGCTTGTTCGCGAAAACGGTATGTCATTCAAGATCTATGTCGACTGGTCGTCCGCCTTGGCGAGCAAGCCCGCTCCCACAGTGGATGGGGCTGTACACAAATATTCTGTACACACCGAACCCTGTGGGAGCGGGCTTGCTCGCGAATGCAATCTGCCATTCAGCGCATTTTTCAGCCCTGCCAAGCCGCCGGATTCACCAGATTCACCGGCTTCTCCCCAGCCAGAGCCGCCAGCAGATTGTCCACCGCACACCGCGCCATCGCCTCCCGCGTCTCATGCGTCGCCGAACCCATGTGCGGGGTCGCCACCACATTATTCAGCTGCAACAACGGCGAATCATGATTCAGCGGTTCACGCTCGAACACATCCAGCCCCGCTGCGCGAATCCGCTGATGGCGCAACGCGTCGATCAGCGCCGCTTCATCCACCACTTTGCCCCGCGAGATATTGACGAAGATGCTCTCGGGGCGCATCAGCGCAAACTGCTCGGCGCCGATCAGGCCTTCGGTCTGCGCGGTCAGCGGCAGGGTCAGGCAGATGAAATCCGCCTCTTGCAGTAGCGCCTCAAGGCTACGGTACTGCGCGTCAAAGCGCGCTTCGACCGCCGGTTTTCGCGACTGACTGTGGTAAAGCACCGGCATGCCAAAACCGAAATGTCCACGCTGGGCCAACGCCTCGCCGATGCGGCCCATGCCGATGATGCCCAGGGTCTTGCCGTGCACATCGGTGCCGAAATGCGTCGGGCCGATGTTGCGATGCCACTGGCCGCTGCGCACCATATTCGCCAGCTCGACCACGCGCCGGGCGGTGGCGAGGATCAGGGCGAAACCGGTGTCGGCGGTGGTTTCGGTGAGCACGTCCGGGGTGTTGCTGAGGAGGATCTTGCGCCGGGTCAGGTAGTCGATGTCATAGTTGTCGACACCCACCGAGACGCTGGCAATCGCCTCAAGTTGTGGCGCCAGATCGAGCAGCGCGGCATCGAGTTTCAGGCTGGCGCCGAGCAAACCGTGCGCGCCGGGCAGGGCGTCGCGCAGTTTCATCAAGCCGTCGGCGTCGAGGCTTTCGATCAGCGTCACTTCACACTGTTGCTGCAGACGCGACATCAGCGCCGGCGAGAGTTTCTTGTACAGCACGACTTGCTTTTTCATGAGCAAAAATCTCTTCAGGAATGCGCCGGCACGGGACGCGTGACTACGGCTTTGGCCACGACACGATCACTGGCGCCAGGCTTGAGAAAAATCGTCAGCACCACCGACAGCAGCAACGCGCCGCTCATCAGCAGGTACGAAGCACCGGGCGAACCGGTGGAGCTGTTCAGGTAGCCGACCAGGTACGAGCCGCCGAACGAACCCAGCGCGCCCATGCTGTTGATCAGCGCCATCGCGCCGCCGGCGACGTTGGCCGGCAGGATCTCCGGAACGATGGCGAAGAACGGCCCGTAAGGTGCGTACATGCAGGCACCGGCGATCACCAGCAGTGTGTACGACCACCAGAAATGTTCCGCGCCCAAGGCGTAGGAGCCGTAGAACGCAATGGAGGCGATCAGCAGTGGCGGCCAGACGAAGCGTTTGCGCTTCTGCAGTTTGTCCGAGCCCCACGACACCGCGAGCATGCCAATCACCGCCGCCAGATACGGCAGCGCCGACAGCCAGCCGGCCTCGATCATGTCCATTTGCGCGCCGGCCTTGAGGATCGACGGCAGCCACAGCACGAAGCCGTAGACGCCGATGCTCCAGCAGAAAAACTGCAGCGCCAGAATGATCACCTTTGGCGAACGGAAGGCTTCGGCGTAGTTCTTCACCGCTTTGATCCCGACCTGTTCGGCGGCAAGGGCGCTTTCCAGGTCGTGCTTTTCCTGCTCGCTCAGCCACTTGGCCTGAGCAGGACGATCATCGGCCAGTTTCCACCAGATAAAAGCCCATAGCACCGCCGGCAAACCTTCGATGATGAACATCCAGCGCCAGCTGAAGTGCTGCACCAGATAGCCCGAAACCACCGACATCCACAGCATGGTTACCGGGTTGCCGAGGATCAGAAAGGTGTTGGCCCGCGAGCGCTCGGCACGGGTGAACCAGTGGCACAGGTAGACCAGCATCGCCGGCATCACCGCCGCTTCGACCACGCCGAGCATGAAGCGAATCACGATCAGCCAGTAAGCGTTGGACACCACGCCGGTCAGGGTGGCGAGGCCGCCCCAGAAAATCAGGCTGAAGAAAATCAGCTTCTTCACGCTGTGCTTCTGCGCGTAGATCGCACCCGGCACCTGGAAGAAAAAGTAGCCGAGGAAGAACAGCGCACCGAGCAATGAAGACAGGCCCGGGGTGATCATCAGGTCGGCGGCCATACCGGACGCGGCGGCGAAGCCGTAGTTGGCGCGATCCAGATACGCCAGGCTGTAGGTGATGAACACGATGGGCATGATGTACCACCAACGGCGGGCGGCGAGGGTTGCGGTTTTCATGGTGTTGCTCCTGAGCTTGTTGTTTTTGTCGCAGCAGGTTCAATGAATCGGTTGTCTGAGCGGGCCTCATCGCGAGCAGGCTCACTCCTACAAGGGTTATGTGTTTGCCGCTGCAGCTGTGACTGGCGGAGATCCAATGTAGGAGTGAGCCTGCTCGCGATCAGCGGCCTCGAATTCAACGATGAGTTCAGACCGGGTCGGCAAACCCTCCATATCCCCGCGACTCTGCACCGCCCGACTGCCAATCCAGTTCGCACGTTGCACCGCCTCGGCAAAGCTCTGATGCTCCAGCAGGGCACTGATCATGCCGACGGCAAATCCGTCGCCCGCACCCACCGTGTCGACCACGTTGGCCACCGGCACCCCGGCGACAAAACCCTGATCCAGCTGCGTGCGGTAATAGGCACCCTGCGGTCCAAGCTTGATCGCCACGGCTTCAGCGCCCTGATCGAGATAAAACGCCGCGATGTCCGCCGGATCTTCGAACCCGGTCAGCAAGCGACCTTCGCTCAAACCCGGCAGTACCCAGTGAGCGAGGGCGGCGAGGCGGTTGATCTCGCGGATCATCTCCTGCTCAGAGGCCCACAGGCTCGGGCGCAGATTGGGGTCGAACGACACGCTGCGCCCGGCATGGCGCATGCGTGTCATCAGCTCGAACGACATTTCCCGGGCGGTTGCCGACAGCGCCGGTGGAATTCCGGTAGCGTGCAGGTGACGGGCGCCGAGCAAGGTGTCGCTGATCGACTGCACGGACAAATGACTGGCCGCCGAGCCACGGCGGAAATACTCGACCTGCGGGTCGCTGCCGTCGTCGTTACGGGACTTGAACTGGAAACCGGTCGGATGCTGGTGATCGACCGCGACGTGACTGCAATCCAGACCTTCCTTGATCAAGGTCTCGACCACAAAACGTCCGAGGGAATCGCTGCCGACCCGGCTCAGCCACGCCACATTGAAACCCAGGCGCGACAGGCCGATCGCCACGTTGCTGTCGGCGCCGGCAATGCGTTTGTGAAAGTGCTCGACCGCAGCCAGATCACCGGTCTGCTCGGCGACCAGCATCGCCATGGTTTCGCCGAACGACAGAATATCGATGTCAGACATGGGCAGGCTCCAGACGCGATTGGCCGAGGCGGGCGAGGGCGGCGACGTGCTCGGTAGTCAGTGCCACCAGGTCATCGGCCTGCAATGGGTATTCGGCGGCACGCATGACGCCTTGGGCCATGTGCCGCAGCAGTTGTTCCCACAAATGCAGGTCGCTGACGGCCGGTGGCACGGCGACCAGTTTGCCGTCGACGCGGCGGGCCACAGCTTTGCAATGCACGTAGCCGACATGGCGTCCGAGCAGGCGCGCGGCGTTGGCGGCGGACTGGTCCTGCCACTGCCAGTTGCCGATGTCGAAGGTCATCTTGATCGGCAAATCATGCTGCTCGACTGCCGCGAAAAAGCGCTGGAACGGCTCGATGCGGCCGCCATGCAAGGTCTGATCGTTTTCCACCAGCAACTGCACCGGACTGTTGCCCAGCAGTTGTTTCAGCACCTGCAGATCACAGTTGTCGGTGAAGTAACCGAGCGAGACTTTCAGCCATTTCGAGCCAAACGCCTCGGCATGTTGCAGGGCGCTGATCAGCTCGGGGTTGGGCCGTGCCTGCCCGGCGAGCCACAGTTCGCTCGGCGACGAATAAATGCTTTGCAGTCCCTGCGCCCGGGCGGCGGCGTGCAGTTGCTCGGGCACTTCGCGGGTCAGCAACTCTTCGCGCCACTCGATGCGATCAGCGCCAGCAGCGGCCAGCACATCGATGAAGAAGTCCTGCCCGCGTTGGCGCACAAGCTCGGCGCCGTAGCTGGACAGACTGATGGAAACGGCAGGTTTATTCATTGTTATCTACCTCTGAAACCGGTTTCATTTTTGTTCAAAAAAATCTGATTGATCGTCGTCGGGCGTTCGGGCGCCATCGCGAGCAGGCTCACTCCTACATTTGGAATGCGCTCCCCCTGTAGGAGTGAGCCTGCTCGCGATGGCGCCATAACAGTCAACGCAAAGATCCTCGGGTAGACCCACGCTCAACCAGCACCGGCGCAAAATCCACTCTGCGCGCTACCTCGACATCCCCCCGCAAACGCTTCAACAAACACTCAAACGCCCGCGCGCCAATCTCGGCTGTGGGCTGGGCGAGGGCGGTAATTCCGCTGCCGACCAACGGGTACCAATCCAGATCATCCAGGGCAATCAGCCCGACATCCTCGAACAATTGGCAACCGATTTCGCGCAAGGCCAGGGTGCAGGCCAACGCTGCCACACCGTTGGCGCAGAACAGTGCTTTCGGCCCGGTCGCCGGTGTGTCCAAAAAGATTTGAAGATGAGTAGCGAGTGCGTCGCTGGTTTCCAGCACCGCCCCGGTCAACCCGGAGCGCTGGGCGATCTGCGTCTGAAAACTGCTGACCCGCTCGATCCGCGAACTGGTGCCGTCATAAGGCTCAGTCACCAGCAACACATCGCGATAGCCGCGCTGCTCAAGGTGCGTCAGGGCCATCTCGACCGCCTGCGGGTTGTTCAGCCCGAGCATGTCGCTGTCGAGGCCATCGACCTTGCGATCCACCAGCACCAGCGGCATTTCCCGGTGCAGTTCGTGGAGTTCCTCACGGTGATGGCCAAGGGTGTTCACGATCAGCCCTTCGATGTTGTACGAGCGCAACAGCGCCAGGTGCTGGCGTTCCTGTTCGTCATCACGGTCGGTGTTGCACACCACCAGGCTGTAGCCATGCGCACGGCAGGCGGTTTCCACCCCGTGCATCACGGCAATCGAATAAGGGTTGCGGATATCGGCCACCAGCATGCCGATCAGGCGCGTGCGCCCGCGTTTCAGACCACGGGCCATCTGGTTCGGGCGATAACCCAGCTCACTGATCGCCTGCTCGATACGCAAGGCGATGGCATCGGAGAGCAGGGCGCGGTCGTCGCCGATAAAGCGCGAGACGCTGGCCTTGGATACGCCGGCGCGTTCGGCAACATCAAGCATGGTCACGCGGCTGCGCTGGGCGGCGGAGAAGTCGTTCACGGTCTGAAACCTATTATTGGATTTATTCGTTTCGTGCGCCTCGATGGCGCTGAAACCGGTTTCAGGAAACACCAGAAGCTGATACTTCGTCAAGTGAATGCGCGTGGTACTTCAACTTGGCGCCGACGGGCGGTGCTCAGCGTTATTGAAGTATCTGCGCAATGCTCAGCCAAACAGGCCGGCAGCAATATTGATCGAAAAGCCCAGAATCGCGGTGTTGAACACAAAACCGATCAATGATTGCGCCAGGACGATCTTGCGAATGTCGCGGGTAGCCACGCCGACATCGGCAGTCTGCACTGCCACGCCGATGGTGAAGGAGAAATACAGGAAGTCCCAATAATTGGGCGTGGTCAGGCCTTCAGCGAAACGCAGGGCCGGTTCCTTGCCATCCCAGGTGTAAAACAGGCGCGCGTAGTGCACACAGAAGATCACCCCAATCACCAGCCAGGAACCTACGACGGTGACGGCGGTGAACGCGTAATGCAGAAGTTTGTGATGGGTATCCAGATCCTTGGTACCGGCCAGTTCCAGGGTGATGGCGGCCAGGCTGGCCAATGCTGCGATACACACCACGAACAGCACCAGTCCGGCGTTCTCGTCTTCAACGACGGCGATGCGTTTGACGTCCGACGCCTTGGCCCGAATGGCCAGCCAGAACATCAGGATCAGGTAAGTCCAGACGCCGGCATTCCAGCCGATGAGGATTTTGCTGACGATGGAGTCGGCAGGGATCAGCAGGCCAGTGGCAAGGCCAACCAGAGCGGCGGCGGACAGGCGAGGGTGGGTGCGGGCGAGAAAGCGCATGGAGACTCGATGGGCCAGGATGTCTTTACACCTTAGCCCAGCGACGTCCGGGATGACCACTGACGTGACTGTTCGAATGACCTTGTGGGAGCGGGCTTGCTCGCGAAAGCGCTGTGTCAGCTACATGAATACTGACTGACACACCGCCTTCGCGAGCAAGCCCGCTTCCACGGGGATCAGTGGTGTTTGCTGAAGCGTTGTACGAGCCTCATCACTACCACAAAGAACAACGGCACGAAGATCACTGGATGAACACTGACTTGACTGTTCGAATGACCTTGTGGGAGCGGGCTTGCTCGCGAAAGCGGTGTGTCAGCTACATGAATGTTGACTGACACGACGCCTTCGCGAGCAAGCCCGCTCCCACAGGGATCAGTGGTGTTTGCTGAAGCGTTGTACGAGCTTCATCACTACTACAAAGAACAATGGCACGAAGATCACTGCCAGCGTCGCCGTGATCATCCCGCCGATCACTCCGGTGCCGATAGCCTGCTGGCTCGCCGAACTGGCGCCAGTGGCGATGGCCAGCGGCACTACACCGAGGATGAACGCCAGCGAAGTCATGACAATCGGCCGCAGACGCAGGCGCGCGGCTTGCAACGTCGCATCGATCAAATCGTGCCCCTCGTCATACAGGCTCTTGGCGAATTCGATGATCAGGATCGCGTTTTTCGCCGACAGACCGATGATGGTAATCAGCCCGACCTTGAAGAACACATCGTTGGGCATGCCGCGCAAGGTCACCGCCAGCACTGCGCCGAGCACACCCAGCGGCACCACCAGCAACACCGAAGTCGGAATCGACCAGCTCTCGTACAGCGCCGCCAGACACAGGAACACGATCAGCAACGACAAACAGAGCAAGATCGGCGCTTGACTGCCGGACAGCCGTTCCTGCAACGACAGCCCGGTCCATTCCTGACCCAGACCTTTCGGACCTTGGGCGATCAGCCGTTCGATCTCCGCCATGGCCTCGCCGGTGCTGTGCCCCGGCGACGGTTCGCCGGAAATCGCAATTGCCGGGTAACCGTTGTATCGGGTCAGTTGTGCCGGGCCTTGCGTCCATTTCGCCTGAACGAACGCCGACAGCGGCACCATGTGCCCGGCGTTATTGCGCACATGCATTTTCAGCAGGTCCTCGACCTGACTGCGCTGATCGCCTTCGGCCTGTACCACCACCCGCTGCATGCGCCCCTGATTGGGGAAGTCGTTGATGTAGGAAGAACCCACGGCGGTGGACAGCACGTTGCCGATATCAGCGAACGACACGCCCAGCGCATTGGCCTGCTTGCGGTCTACCTCCAGTTGCACCTGCGGCGCTTCGGCCAGCGCGCTTTCGCGCACGTTCATCAGTACCGGGCTTTTCTCGGCGGCGGCGAGCAGTTCGGTGCGCGCCTGCATCAATGTCGCGTGACCGAGACCGCCGCGATCCTGCAGACGGAATTCGAAGCCGCTCGACGTGCCGAGGCCGTCAACCGGCGGCGGCAACACAGCGAACGCGATGGCGTCCTTGATCTGGCTCAGGGCAATGTTGGCGCGGTCGGCAATCGAAGTAGCCGAATCGTCGCTGCCGCGCTCCGACCAGTCCTTCAAGGTGGTGAACGCCAGCGCCGCATTCTGCCCGCTACCGGAGAAGCTGAAGCCGAGAATCACCGTGCTGTCGCCCACCCCCGGTTCACTGGCGTTGTGCGCTTCGATCTGTTCGACCACCTGCACCGTACGGTTCTTGCTCGCACCCGGCGGCAACTGAATATCAGTGATGGTGTAACCCTGATCCTCAACCGGCAGGAACGAGGAGGGCAGACGCGCAAAGCACAAACCCATACCGATCAGCAGCACGCCGTAGATCAGCAGATAACGCCCGCTGCGCTTCAGCGCGTAACCGACCCAGCCTTGATAACGATCGGTCAGTTGCTCAAAGCGGCGGTTGAACCAGCCGAAGAATCCGCTTTTCTCGTGGTGCTCGCCCTTGGCGATCGGCTTGAGCAGCGTGGCGCACAGTGCAGGCGTCAGAGTCAGGGCCAGGAACGCCGAGAACAGGATCGAGGTCGCCATCGACAGCGAGAACTGCCGGTAAATCACCCCCACCGAACCCTGCATGAACGCCATCGGGATGAACACCGCCACCAGCACCAGGGTAATGCCGATGATTGCCCCGGTGATCTGCTTCATCGCCTTGCGCGTCGCCTCTTTCGGCGACAGTCCTTCAGTGGCCATGATGCGCTCGACGTTTTCCACCACGACGATGGCGTCGTCCACCAGAATGCCGATCGCCAGTACCATGCCGAACATGGTCAGCACGTTGATCGAAAAACCCAGCGCGAGCATGGTGGCGAAGGTGCCCATCAGGGCCACAGGCACCACCAGCGTCGGGATCAGCGTGTAGCGGATGTTCTGCAGGAACAGGAACATCACCGCAAACACCAGCAGCATCGCCTCGCCCAAGGTGTAAACCACTTTGGTGATCGAGACTTTGACGAACGGCGAGGTGTCGTACGGAATCTTGTATTCGACACCGGCCGGGAAATAGCGCGACAGCTCGTCCATCTTCGCCCGAATCAAAGTGGCGGTCGCCAGCGCATTGGCCCCCGGCGCCAGTTGCACGCCGACGGCGGTGGACGGCTTGCCGTTCAGGCGCGTGCCGAACTGGTATTCCTGACTGCCGACTTCGACCCGCGCCACATCGCCGATGCGCACGGTGGAGCCGTCAGGATTGGCCTTGAGCACGATGTCGGCGAACTCTTCTGGCGTCGACAACTGACCCTTGACCAGAATGGTCGCGGTGATTTCCTGCGAGGACGGATTGGGCAAGTCGCCAATGCTGCCAGCCGACACCTGGGCGTTCTGCGCGACGATGGCGGCGTTGACATCGGCCGGGGTCAGGTTGAAACCGATCAGCTTCTGCGGATCGATCCAGATCCGCATCGCGCGTTCGGCGCCATACAGCTGAGCCTTGCCGACACCGTCGATGCGTTTGATCTCGTTCATCACGTTGCGCGCCAGGTAATCACTGAGCGCCACGTCATCGAGCTTGCCGTCGCTGGAGGTCAGGGTGATAAGCAACAGGAAGCCGGCAGAGACTTTCTCCACCTGCAGGCCTTGCTGATTGACTGCCTGCGGCAGGCGCGACTCGACCACTTTGAGGCGGTTCTGCACATCCACCTGAGCCAGTTCCGGGTTAGTGCCCGGCTGGAACGTCGCTTTGATCGTCGCACTGCCGAGGCTGCTTTGCGATTCGAAGTACAGCAGATGATCGGCGCCGTTGAGCTCTTCCTCGATCAGGCTGACCACGCTTTCATCGACGGTCTGCGCCGAGGCACCGGGGTAGACGGCGTAGATTTCGATCTGCGGTGGGGCAACGTCGGGGTACTGCGCCACCGGCAATTGCGGGATGGCCAGCGCACCGGCCAACAGGATGAACAGGGCGACAACCCAGGCGAACACCGGGCGATCGATAAAGAACTGCGGCATATAAAAGCGTCCTGCTTACTGACCAGAGGTCTGGGCAAGTGGAAGAGGGGTGTCGTCGATCTGCACTTTTTCGCCGGGACGGGCGTGCTGCAGGCCTTCAATGACAATGCGGTCGCCGGGCTTGAGGCCACCGCTGACGATCCAGCGATCGCTCTGCACCGCACCCAGCTGCACTGGCTGCTGGGCCACGCGCATTTGCTCGTCGACAGTCAGCACTTGGGCGATACCCGCGCTGTCGCGCTGCACCGCACGTTGCGGCACGGTGATGCCGTTCTGTACGGTAGCTTGTTGCAGACGTACGCGGATGAAGCTGCCCGGCAGCAGGTCGAGGTCAGGATTGGGGAACTCGCTGCGCAGAATGATCTGGCCGGTGCCCGGATCGACCGTGATGTCGCTGAACAGCAACTTGCCCGGTAACGGGTAGAGACTGCCGTCATCCTGAATCAGCGTGGCCTTGACCTGATCCTGACCGACTTCCTGCAACTGCCCGGAACGGAATGCACGGCGCAGCTCATTGAGCTCACGGGTCGACTGGGTGAGGTCGGCGTAGATCGGGTTGAGCTGCTGGATCAGCGCCAGCGGGGTGGTTTCATTCTGCCCGACCAGTGCACCTTCGGTGACCAGAGCACGACCGACACGCCCGGAAATCGGCGCGGTGACGGTGGCGTAGCCGAGGTTCAGCTTCGCCCGTTCTACCGCAGCTTTATTGGCTGCCACGTCGGCGGCGGTTTGCCGGGCATTGGCGCGGGCGTTGTCGTAATCCTGAGCGCTGATGGCCTTGTCATCGATCAACTGCGCGTAGCGTTGCTCCTGCAGCCTGGCCTGGAAGGCATTGGCCTCAGCCTTGCGCAGCGCGGCTTCGGCGCTGTCCAGGTCAGCCTTGAACGGTGCCGGGTCGATGCGAAACAGCACGTCGCCCTTTTTCACGTCGCTGCCTTCACGGAAGGTCCGTTGCAGCACCACACCGGCCACCCGGGCGCGCACTTCGGCGATGCGTGGCGCGGCGATACGCCCGCTCAGTTCGCTGCTGATCGACAGGGGGCGGGCCTCGATGGTCTCGATGCGCACGGTGGCCGGCGGCGCTTCTTCTTCGGCCTTCGAGGACGAATCACAGGCGCTCAGCAACAGCGCAACGGCGATCAGGCCGAGCCCGGCCAGCAGATTTTTCGACATGTACCACCCCCAATATTGAAGCCCGCATCCTAAGGCCAGACGCCGAGGGTAGCGGTGAAGCTTTGTAGGCGCTGTGTGAAATTGTGTAAGGGTTTTACTCAGGGACGGGTGAGGGCGTATATCCTTTACGCCTTGAAATTTATTGCGACAGATAAACCGCCATCGCGAGCAGGCTCACTCCTACATTGGAACTGTGCCAGACACGAACCTTGTAGGAGTGAGCCTGCTCGCGATGAGGCCCAAACAGTCGCCACAGCACTTTCCTGGAACACCCCATGCCCAACATCCTCCTGGTCGAAGACGACACCGCCCTCGCCGAACTGATTTCCAGCTACCTGGAGCGCAACGGCTATTCCGTCTGCGTGATCGGGCGTGGCGACCATGTGCGTGAACGGGCGCGAATCAATCCGCCGGATCTGGTGATCCTCGACCTGATGCTGCCCGGCCTCGATGGCTTGCAGGTCTGCCGCTTGCTGCGGGCCGATTCGGCAACGCTGCCGATCCTGATGCTGACCGCCCGCGACGACAGTCACGATCAGGTACTCGGACTGGAAATGGGCGCCGACGATTACGTCACCAAACCCTGCGAGCCACGGGTTCTGCTGGCCCGGGTGCGTACTTTGCTGCGGCGCAGCAGCCTCGGTGAACCGATGACGGTCAATGACCGGATTGTGATGGGCAATCTGTGCATCGACTTGTCCGAGCGCACCGTGACCTGGCGCGAGCAACCGGTGGAGCTGTCCAGCGGCGAATACAATTTGCTGGTGGTGCTGGCCCGGCATGCCGGGGAAGTGCTGAGCCGCGACCAGATCCTGCAGCGTCTGCGCGGCATCGAGTTCAACGGCACTGATCGTTCGGTGGACGTGGCGATTTCCAAGCTGCGGCGCAAGTTCGACGACCATGCGGGCGAGGCGCGCAAGATCAAGACCGTGTGGGGCAAGGGTTACCTGTTCAGCCGTTCCGAATGGGAATGCTGAGCTGATGTTCAGAATCCTCTTTCGTCTGTATCTGGTGACGATCGTCTCCTACAGCGCGGCGATCTATCTGGTGCCGGATCTGGTGGTCATGGCATTCCGCGAGCGCTTCATCACCTACAACCTCGACTACTCGCGCGGCCTGCAATCGCTGATCACCCGACAGTTTCACGCGGTACCGCAGGAGCAGTGGCCAGCGTTGGCGCAGTCGATGGACAAGGACTTCCAGCCGCTGCACATCGTCCTGGCGCGCATCGACGACGCCGGGTTCACCAACGCCGAGCAGGCGCGTTTGCGCGCCGGGGAAAACGTGGTGCGTATCGGCGATTGGGGGTGGCGCACCTTGGCGGTCACTCCACTGAACGATGACGTTGCTGTGCAAATGGTGGTGCCGCCGGATCCGCTGGACGTCAATTTGTTGTACTGGAGCATCAACGTGCTGATCGGCGCGAGCATGCTCGCCTGCCTGCTGCTGTGGATTCGTCCGCACTGGCGCGATCTGGAGCGCCTCAAGGGCGCCGCCGAACGCTTCGGCAAGGGGCATCTGAACGAGCGCACACAGATTCCGGCCAGTTCCAACATCGGTAGTCTGGCTAACGTGTTCGACACCATGGCCGGCGACATCGAGGATCTGCTCAATCAGCAGCGCGACCTGCTCAATGCGGTGTCCCACGAATTGCGCACGCCGCTGACCCGTCTGGACTTCGGTCTGGCCCTGGCGCTGTCCGATGACTTGCCGGTGACCAGTCGCGAGCGCCTGCAAGGGCTGGTCGCACACATTCGGGAACTGGATGAGCTGGTGCTGGAACTGCTGTCTTACAGCCGTTTGCAGAACCCGGCGCAGTTGCCGGAGCAGGTCGAGGTTTCGCTGGATGAGTTCATCGACAGCATTCTGGGCAGTGTCGATGAAGAACTGGACTCGCCGGACATCGTCATCGATGTGCTGCTGCACGGTCAGCTCGAACGCTTCACGCTGGATCCGCGCCTGACCGCCCGGGCGATTCAGAACCTGCTGCGCAATGCCATGCGCTATTGCGAAAAACGTATTCAGATTGGTGTGCAGGTCAGCCCCGATGGTTGCGAGATCTGGGTCGACGACGATGGCATTGGCATCCCGGATGACGAGCGGGAGCGGATTTTCGAACCGTTCTATCGCCTTGATCGCAGCCGCGACCGCGCCACCGGCGGCTTTGGTCTGGGCCTGGCGATAAGCCGCCGGGCGCTGGAGGCGCAGGGCGGGACGCTGACGGTGGAAAGTTCGCCGTTGGGTGGGGCGCGGTTCAGGTTGTGGTTGCCTGACATGACTTGACCCGAAACCTGCGGGAGCGGGCTTGCTCGCGAAAGCGGTGTGTCAGATTAACTTATGTCGACTGACACTCCGCCTTCGCGAGCAAGCCCGCTCCCACAGGGATTTGTGTTGGTCAGATGAGTTGGTTCGACTTAATCAAGCCAACCCCGGCCGTCTGCATCCGCTCCATCGCCGCTGCCAGTGATCCATCCCTGTCAATGGCACGACAGGCGTCCAGCACCACGAACGCATTGAACCCCGCCGCCCGCGCATCCAGCGCCGAGAACATCACACAGAAGTCCAGCGCCAGACCGACCATGTACACCGTGTCGATACCGCGTTCCTTCAGATAACCGGCCAGACCGGTGGTGGTGTGCCGGTCTGCTTCGAGAAATGCCGAATAGCTGTCGATGTCCGGATTGCAGCCCTTGCGGATGATCAACTGCGCGTGCGGCAGGTTCAGCTCGGGGTGAAACTCGGCACCGGATGTGCCTTGCACACAATGCTCCGGCCAGAGTACCTGCTCGCCGTAGGGCAACTGAATCACCTCGTAAGGCTGGCGTCCGGGGTGGCTTGAGGCAAAGGACGCGTGGCCGCTCGGGTGCCAGTCCTGGGCAATCACCACCTGTTTGAACAGGCTACCGAGGCGATTGATCAGCGGCACGATCTGATCGCCTTCGGGCACGGCCAACTGGCCGCCGGGGATGAAGTCGTTCTGCACGTCAATGACCAGCAGGGCGGTGCGGGGTGAAATCTGCATCGGGGCTTCCTCCTTGGATAATCACCCGCTCAGCATAGTGGAGCGGCACTCACGCGCCCAGCTTGTCGACCAGGTGTTTTGCCAGGTCTTCCAGCGCCGGCGCCGGGTTGTGGCCGATCAGCATCCAGGCATGTTCACCTTCGGTCCAGTACACCACGTTCATCTCGTGTCGGCGTTCGTGCGCCAAAGGCCGACTGCCGCTGTTGGAGCGGGTCACGCACAAGGCCAGCGGCCCATGCTTCGCATCGAGATAGGTCAGTTGTGCAATCGGCACGCCGTCGTACTCGAGCATTTGTGCACGCTTGAGTTCGGCGCCCGGCAACCTCACCAGCGCCGGCGACAGATTGAGCCCCAAGCGTGCATCCACCGCACGCAATTGCGCGCGCTGGCTGGCTTCGTCGCTCGGCAGGTGATCGAGGGTGTGCGACACATACAGCGCCATGTAGTCGCCCACCAGCGCACGCCAGTTATGTGTTTGCCGGGTTTGCCAGGCGAGAAACAGGCGATCGGCCAATACGCCGCCCGCCAGCAGACTCGCGGCGGCGGCACCGATGAACCAGCGCCGGCTCAGGCCTGGCTGCTGAGAGGCGGGAATGGCATCAAGGCGCGCCTGCAAACGTTCCAGCGGTGCCTGTTGCGCCAGTTCGTCATAGGCTTCCTTGTACGGCAGGCTGCTGCGGTCAAGCCATTGCACGCGCAGGCTGAGCAACGGGTCGTCGGCAATCGCGCTGTCGAGTTGGCTGCGATACGCCGGGTCCAGCTCGTCATCGAGATATGCCGTCAGTTGTTCGTCGGAGGGCTTGTTCATGAGCGGTCACCTCCGGTGGTTTGCGGCACGGCTTGCAGCGGCGGGTATTCCGCCAGTTTCAGCCGCGCGGTGGCCAGACGGCTCATTACCGTGCCGATCGGCACTTGCAGGATCTCGGCGACTTCGCGGTAGGACAAGCCTTCGACATACGCCAGGTACACGGTTTCACGCTGGGTTTCCGGCAACGCATCGACCCGACGGATCACCTGCGCCGCCAGCACATGAGTCTGCGCGAAGGCCAGTTGCCCGTCGGCATCGACCTGTCCCGCACCCTGACGCACCCGACGCACGCGCACTTCGTTGAGCCAGATCGAATGCAGGATGCTCAGCAGCCAGCGATCCATGCGCGTGCCGGCCACATATTGGCCGGCACGTTCCAGCGCCCGCACACACGTGGCCTGCACCAGATCCTCGGCCACGTGCCGATTGCGCGACAGCAGCAGGCCGTAGCGCCACAGCCGCGCCAGATGCTGTCCGAGTTCCGCTCTGAATGCCTGATCGCTGACGATGATGGCGTTCCTTTATCTATGTCAGGTTTTCGATGAATCGTTGATGGCTTCAGCCAGGTCCTGGTATTCCTCGCAGGCGGTGCTTTCATCACCGTTGGCAAACGCCATCGACGCAGACAGCGTGGTCACCAGCGGCCACGGGGCGGCGAACATAACGGAACGGATAGTCATGGGCAAGGTTCCACAGAGGGTTATGTTTCACTTTGAACAACACCGTACGGCATTTGATTCATTGTTTTGTCAGGCTCTGTTCAAGGAACGCGCAAATGCCGGCGTTATGCTCAGCAATGCCAGCCGTCCATCCAGCGCCTTGCCATGCTGCCGCGCTGACACATGAGGAACTGCCATGAAAGATCAGGTTCATCACTCCGCTGCTGCCGGCTACAAGACTGCCGCCGATACCTACGTCAAAGGCCGCCCCGATTATCCGCCGCAGGTCAGTCAGTGGCTGACGCAGACGCTGGGTCTGGACAGTCACAAGACTGTCATCGATCTGGGCGCCGGTACCGGCAAGTTCACCGGACGGCTGGTGGCGACCGACGCGCAGGTGATCGCTGTGGAACCGGTGGCGCAGATGCTGGAAAAACTCTCCGCTGCCTGGCCCGATGTACTGGCCGTGAGCGGTACCGCGACCGATCTGCCATTGTCCGACGCGTCGGTGGACGTGGTGGTCTGCGCCCAGGCGTTTCACTGGTTTGCTACCACAGAATCCTTGAGCGAGATTGCCCGGGTACTCAAGCCCGGCGGCAAGCTTGGCCTGATCTGGAACCTGCGCGATACGCAGGTCAGTTGGGTGCCGAAGCTCGACGCAATCGTCAACGCGCTGGAGGGGGACACGCCGCGTTACTACACCGGTCAATGGCGCGAAGCGTTTCCGCATCCGGCGTTCGGGGCGCTGCAGTTGCAGCAGTTTCATCACGGACACACCGGCTCGCCCGAGGACGTGATTTTCAATCGGGTGCGCTCCACCAGTTTCATTGCAGCATTGCCGCAGGCGCAGCGCGACAAGGTTGATGAGCAGATTCGCGCGCTGATTGTCTCGGAACCGGCGTTGCGTGGGCGACATGAGCTGACGGTGCCTTATGTGACAGCGGCGTATGTGGCGGTGAAGGTCAGTTAGATCGGCGGTGAGCCTATCGCGGGCAAGCCACGCTCCCACAGGTCTTGGGTGGATCACTAAATCTGTGATCAAACCTGACCCCGTGGGAGCGGGCTTGCTCGCGAAAAGGCCAGCCCTGACACCCCATTTCTCGAAGCAGTCCCGCATTTGGCCGAACCGCCATCGTGATGCCTTGTTATAGTTCGGGCCTCATTTTCTGCCCGGTAAAGGATCACTGCCATGACTCAATACACCGCCTTCAGCGTCGAACTGGCCGACAACATCGCTCATGTGCAGATCAATCGCCCGGAAAAGATCAACTCGATGAACGCCGCGTTCTGGAGCGAGATCGTCGAGATTTTCCAGTGGATCGATGACACTGATGAAGTGCGGGTGGTGGTGCTGAGCGGCAACGGCAAACACTTTTCCTCCGGCATCGACCTGATGATGCTCGCCGGCGTCGCCAACGAACTGGGCAAGGACGTCGGCCGTAACGCGCGCCTGCTGCGGCGCAAGATTCTCACCCTGCAAGCGTCGTTCAATGCCGTCGACAACTGCCGCAAACCGGTGCTGGCGGCGATTCAAGGCTATTGCCTGGGTGGCGCCATCGACCTGATCGCCGCCTGCGACATGCGCTACGCGGCCGAAGACGCGCAATTCTCGATCAAGGAAATCGATATCGGCATGGCCGCCGATGTTGGCACTTTGCAACGGTTGCCACGGATCATCGGTGACGGCATGCTGCGTGAACTGGCTTACACCGGCCGCACCTTCGGCGCTGAAGAAGCGCGCAGCATCGGCCTGGTCAATCGCGTGTATGGCGACAAAGAGCTGCTGCTCGACGGCGTCATGGACATTGCCCGTGACATTGCCAGCAAATCGCCAATTGCGGTCACCGGCACCAAGGAAATGATCAGCTACATGCGCGATCATCGCATCGACGACGGCCTCGAATACGTTGCCACCTGGAACGCCGCCATGTTGCAATCCACCGACTTGCGCGTGGCCATGGCCGCCCATATGAGTAAACAGAAACCCGAATTTCTGGATTGAGAAACCATGACAGCTCGCTGGACCACTGCAGTACTGGACACCGATCAACCCGGCGGCTGGGCCGTGGCGCGCAGCCCCGAAGGCTTTCTGTTTGATGACAACGGCGCGCTGTTCCCGCGCGAATGGCTCAAGCGTCAGGACCTGTCAGTCCTCGCCGAACACG
Organism: Pseudomonas sp. GW823-FHT01D03; assembly: GCF_058798255.1. Lineage (NCBI taxonomy): Bacteria > Pseudomonadati > Pseudomonadota > Gammaproteobacteria > Pseudomonadales > Pseudomonadaceae > Pseudomonas > Pseudomonas sp. GW823-FHT01D03. Next base: position 3,112,722 of record NZ_JBXAKK010000001.1, on the reverse strand, counting down.
GCATCGGCCATCTCGATGGCGAGCCGGTGTATCTGCTGGAGCTGCGCAGTTCCAGTGACGTGCCGGGCTGCAACTGGAAAGGCCTGCGGGCGTTCATGCTCGATGGCGATCACACCGTCTACAAAGTGCTCGGGTATGCCGCGCAGATCGGCACCTGGGCGCGTGAACATCGCTTTTGCGGCAACTGTGGGCAGGCGATGACGCAGGTGCCGCGCGAGCGAGCGATGTATTGCCAGCCGTGCGACCTGCGCAGTTATCCGCGGATTTCGCCGAGCATGATCGTGCTGATCACCCGCGGAGACGAAATTTTGCTGGCGCGCTCACCGCGTTTCGTCACCGGGGTCTACAGCACGCTGGCCGGGTTCGCCGAGCCGGGCGAATCGGCGGAGGACTGCCTGATTCGCGAGGTGCGCGAGGAAGTCAGCATTGAGGTGAAGAACATCCAGTACATGGGCAGCCAGTGCTGGCCGTTCCCGCATTCGATGATGCTCGGCTTCCATGCCGAATATGCCGGGGGCGAGATCGTCTGTCAGGAGGACGAGATCGAAGACGCCCAATGGTTCAACGTGCACGATCTGCCGCCGTTGCCGGCGTCAAAATCGATTGCCCGTTACCTGATCGACGTCTACGTGGCGCGCCGTTTAGGCCACGCTGAACCAGTGTTGCCAGGCTAGCCGCACAGTCAGGCCCAGTACCACGGTGATGAACACCGGACGAATGAACTTGGCGCCGCCGCTGATTGCGGTGCGCGCCCCGAAGAACGCGCCGACCATTACCGACAGGCCCATGCTCAGGCCGATGATCCAGTCCACTTGCCCGGAAAACACGAACACCGACAGTGCCGCGATGTTGCTGACGAAGTTCATGCTGCGCGCCACGCCGCTGGCCTTGACCAGGTCGATCGGGTAGAGCAGCAGGCTGCTGACGGTCCAGAACGCGCCCGTGCCGGGGCCGGCCACACCGTCGTAGAAACCGAGGCTGAAGCCTTGGGTCGATTGCCATTTCTTCTTGATCGGGGCGTCGCTGTCCAGCGGCGCTTTTGGCGTGCCGCCGAACAACAGATACAGGCCACAGGCGAAGACGATCACCGGCAGCATCTTGTTCAGCCATTCCGCCGGCAGGTAGTGCGCGACGACAGCACCAGTGAGCGCACCGATCAGAGTACCGACGATCGCGTGCATCCACTGTCGAGGGTGGAACAGTTTGCGGCGGTAGAAAGTGAAACTGGCGGTGGCCGAGCCGAAGGTCGAACTCAGTTTGTTGGTGCCCAGCACCAGGTGCGGTGGCAGGCCGGCAGTGAGCAGCGCCGGGGTGGTCAACAGACCGCCGCCGCCAGCGATGGCGTCGATGAAACCGGCAATGAAAGCGACGAGGGCCAGAACGGCCAGGGTAGTGAGGTCAACGCTGAGTTCGAAAGGCATGGAATCGGCTTATTCGGCAGGGCGCAGAAGGGCTGCGGGGAAGGGCTGACATGTTACTCATTTCCAGGTGTTGCGGCGACCCGTAAAGCTTCATCGCGAGCAGGCTCACTCCTACATTTGAAATGCGTTCCCCCTGTAGGAGTGAGCCTGCTCGCGATGGGGTCAGCCCTTTGAACTCAAAACCCAACTGTTGCCCACCCAACACCTCGACAACAAATCACCCTCCAACAATGCAACTCCATCAGCCTCAAGCCCAATAAAACCGGGTAACTGAACCCTGGCACGCTTGCTGCTCTGCCCCATTGACCTTCCCAATGTCCCGAGGACACGCCAATGAGCAAGCAAGCCGTGAAATTCGCCTACTGGGTGCCGAACGTCAGTGGCGGCCTGGTGGTCAGCAAGATCGAGCAGCGCACCGACTGGGGCATCGACTACAACCGCAAACTGGCGCAACTCGCCGAAGCGGCGGGGTTCGAGTACGCCCTGACGCAGATCCGCTTTACCGCCGGTTACGGTGCCGAGTTCCAGCATGAGTCGGTGGCGTTCAGTCATGCGCTGCTGGCCGCCACCAGCAAACTCAAGGTGATCGCGGCGATTCTGCCGGGGCCATGGCAACCGGCGCTGGCGGCCAAGCAACTGGCGACCATCGATCAACTCACCAACGGCCGGATCGCCGTGAACATCGTCAGCGGCTGGTTCAAGGGCGAATTCCAGGCCATCGGCGAACATTGGCTGGAGCACGACGAGCGCTACCGGCGCTCCGAAGAATTCATCCGCTCGCTGCGCGGGATCTGGAGTCAGGACAACTTCAGCTTTCGCGGCGACTTCTACCGCTTCGACAATTACAGCCTCAAACCGAAACCGCTGGGCCGCCCGGAAATCTTTCAGGGCGGCAGTTCCCGCGCGGCACGAGACATGGCGGCGCGAGTCTCCGACTGGTATTTCACCAACGGCAACAGCATCGAGGGGATCAAGGCGCAGGTCGATGACATCCGCGCCAAAGCGGCGGCGAACAAGCATTCGGTGAAGATCGGCGTCAACGCCTTCGTCATCGCCCGCGACACCGAAGAAGAGGCGCGCGCTGTACTGGCGCAGATCATCGACCAGGCCGACCCTGAGGCGGTGAACGCGTTTGGCGATGCGGCGAAGCAAGCGGGCAGGGCGTCGCCGGAAGGTGAGGGCAACTGGGCGAAATCGACTTTCGAGGATCTGGTGCAATACAACGATGGCTTCAAGACCAACCTGATCGGCACGCCACAGCAGATTGCCGAGCGGATTGTGGCGTTGAAAGCGGTGGGAGTGGATCTGGTGCTGACGGGATTTCTGCACTTTCAGGAGGAGGTGGAATATTTCGGCAAGCGGGTGTTGCCGCTGGTGCGGGAACTGGAGGCTGAAAGGACTGCCGCAGTAGCCTGACCACCAACAAATCTCCTGTAGGAGTGAGCCTGCTCGCGATTGCGTATGAACATTCAATATTTAGGTTGACTGACACACCGCTATCGCGAGCAGGGCTCACTCCTACAATTGGAACTATGTGAGCTTACAGACCGAGATCGGAGAGCCCCGGATGATCATCCGGGCGCCGACCCAACGGCCAGTGGAACTTGCGCTCGCTTTCCTTGATCGGCATGTCGTTGATGCAGGCATAACGCTGGAACATCAGCCCATGCTCGTCGAATTCCCAGTTTTCATTGCCGTAGGAACGAAACCAGTTACCCGAATCGTCGCGCCATTCATAGGCGTAGCGCACGGCGATACGCGTGTCCGAATAGGCCCAGAGTTCCTTGATCAGGCGGTAGTCGAGTTCCTTGGCCCATTTACGGGTCAGGAAGGCCTTGGCTTCTTCGCGGTTGCTGGCGAACTCGGCGCGATTGCGCCATTTCGTATCCAGGGTGTAGGCCAGCGACACCTTCTCGGGATCGCGGGAATTCCAGCCATCTTCGGCCAGACGTACTTTTTCGATAGCCGATTCACGATTGAATGGCGGTAGCGGTGGACGCACTTGGGCAGCAGTCGACATTGTCAGTCTCCCGATCTAATTAACGATTAAACAACGGTTGAGGCTTATTTAAGGCGTTACAGGTCCAATAACTTACGCGCCATGCATTGCGCATTATCAGCGGCACTGTGATCACCCATCACAAGCGCTACGGTAATGGCGCCGTCAATCAGGATCAGCAACTGTCTGGCCAGACGTTGCGGGTCCTCGGTGCCATGTTCGGTGCACAGCTCGCACAGGTAGTCGAGCAGTTTCTGTTTGTGGTCTTTGGCGACCTGGCGCACCGGGTCTTCAGGATCGCCGGTCTCGCCACTGGTATTGATAAAGGCACAGCCGCGGAAGCCTTCCGAGGCGAACCAGCCCTTGAGTACGGTAAACAGGTTGAGCAGGCGGTCGGCCGGGGTTTCGGCCTGATCGACGGCGCTGCGGTACCAGTGCATCCAGCGCACATCGCGGCGTTGCAGGGCGGCGACGGTCAGCTCCTCCTTGTTGGCGAAGTAGCGGTAGATGCTTTTTCTGGAGACGCCGGCGGTTTTCACCAGAAGATCCATGCCGGTGGCCGCGATGCCACTTTTGTAGATCAACTTTTCGGTGACATCCAGAATGATGTCGCGGGTCGAGGTGTCAGTGATTTCGTTCATGTGGCTAACAGTAGAACGATCGTTCTCCTTGGTCAAGCGGTTATTTTTTTGTGTCTGCCATACCGCTTTCGCGAGCAAGCTCGCTCCCACAGGGGAATGCATTCGAATGTGGGAGCGAGCTTGCTCGCGAAGGGGGCATTACAGACAGCAACAAGACCCGAACCGGTTGATGGTGTAAGCTCTCGGGTTCTTCGGATTCGACCCATTGCGAGCCCTATGCCGTTGCTTTTCAAACGCTCTTTGCTGCCCAAACTGAGCAGCTTTCCGCTGACTTCCGAGGCCGTGACCATTCTGTCCGGCGCCGCCGAGTTCCGTCGTTGCCTGCTGGAGAAAATCGCCGAGGCGACCCGGCGCATCTACATCGTTGCGCTGTATCTGCAGCACGACGAGGCCGGTCAGGAAATCCTCGATGCCTTGCACGCCGCCAAGCTCAAGCGCCCGGAGCTGGAGATCGTCGTGGTGGTTGACTGGCTGCGCGCCCAGCGTGGGCTGATCGGTGCCGGCAAACAGCCGGGCAACTCGGCGTGGTACCAGGAAATGACTCGCACGCACCAGAGCGAAGTGCCGGTCTACGGCGTGCCGGTGCAGACCCGCGAACTGTTCGGCGTCCTGCATCTGAAAGGCTTCGTGATCGACGATTGCGTGGTTTACAGCGGTGCAAGCCTGAACAACGTCTACCTGCACAAGTTCGACAAGTACCGATTCGACCGTTATCACGTGCTGCACAGCCGCGAACTGGCCGACTCGATGCATCATCTGGTCAAGCATGGCCTGATCGAGTCCAAGGCTGTACATCGCCTCGACCTGCCGAATCTGCCGACCACCCGCAGCCTGCGCAACGACATCGGCGATCTGCGCAGCCGTCTCAAGTATGCGGCGTACGACACCAGTGCCGGCAGCACGGCGCGCAGCGGCCTGTCGGTGAGTCCATTGTTGGGCGTGGGCAAAAACAATCCGTTGAACCGGGTGATTGTCGAGCTGATCGCCAGCGCGCAACAGCAACTGACCATCTGCACGCCGTACTTCAATCTGCCGCTGCCGATCATCCGCGAGATCAATCGCGCGCTGGCCCGTGGGGTGAAGATCGACATCGTGGTCGGCGACAAGACCGCCAACGATTTCTACATTCCGCCGAGCGAGCCGTTCAAGGTGATTGCGGCGCTGCCGTATCTGTACGAAATCAGCCTGCGCCGGTTTGCCAAGCGCCATCAGCGCAACATCGACAGCGGCCAGTTGAACCTGCACCTGTGGCGTGACGGCGACAACAGCTATCACCTCAAGGGCATGTGGGTCGACCAGCGCTATACGCTGCTGACCGGCAACAACCTCAATCCACGGGCGTTCCGCCTCGACCTGGAAAACGCGCTGCTGATCGATGATCCGCAAGGCGAGTGGCTTGAGCCACGGGCGAAGGAGCAGCAAGAGATTTTCCGCAACACCACGCGGATTGCCAGCTTCCAGAACCTGGAGACCTTGCCGGAGTACCCGGCGGGGGTGGCGAAGTTTCTCAAGCGCGTGAGCCGGGTGCGGATCGAGCGGTTGCTCTACAGGATTTTGTAAACCTTCAGATTATTCGGTGCGGTTAAAACCGCTATCGCGAGCAGGCTCACTCCTACAGTGGAATGCATTCCAACTGTAGGAGTGAGCCTGCTCGCGATGGGGCACTTAAGGCCTCTACATCAATCAGTTCAGACCGAGCTTGCCACGCAATGTGGACAGGTCTTCCGCCAAGGTATTGACCGGGCCAACCAGCGCCTTGCGATCGTTGTCCTTCACCTTGTCATACGTCTCGAAACCACCATCCTTGGTCTGGTACTTGGCGAGGATTTTGTCCACAGTGGCGAAGTTCTTGTCGACTTTGGCAACGAACGCCTTGTCCTGCTTCTCGATCTGCGGACGGAACAGGTCGACGATTTTCTTCGCGCCGTCGATGTTGCCCTGGAAGTCATAAAGGTCAGTGTGGCTGTAACGGTCTTCCTCACCGGAGATCTTGGTCGCGGCAACCTCTTCCAGCAGAGCAGCCGCACCACCAACGACTTTCTCCGGCGGGAAGGTCAGGCCGGCGACGCGGGTCTGCAGGTCTTTCACATCGCTGTCCAGCTTGTCCGCCAGCGCCGTCAGGCCTTCGGTGGTTTTCTCCGAGAACAGCGAGTATTCGATGCGGTGAAAACCGGTGAAGTCTTCCGCCTTCACGCCTTTTTCGTGGTCGTCGACGCGGGAGTCGATGGACGCATCGAGGTCACTGAACAGCTCGGCAATCGGCTCGATCGACTCGTAGTAGACGCGGGTCGGGGCGTAGAGCTTTTGCGCGGTGGCCAGATCACCTTTCTTCACCGCATCGGTGAATTGTTGGGTGTGGCTGCCCAGTTCATCCAGTTGCTCGGTGACGTAGATCTTGTAGTCCGACACCGGGCCGACCAGATCCAGCGGCGCCGTCGCGGCGAACGCGGAAAGCGGGGTGTTGAGCAAACCGAGGGTCAGCAGTAACGCGAGTGGCGACTTTTTCATGGAGCGGCTCCGAGGTTTTTTATGGTTAGGCAGCGGTTTTGGGTTGGGTGGCGTTGAGCAGCGAGCGACCGATGAAATCCTTGTCGCCGGTGACACCCGGAAGGGTGAAGAAGTAGCCGCCGCCGACCGGTTTGAGGTACTCCTCAAGTGGTTCGCCGTTGAGCCGGGTCTGCACGGTGATGAAGCCTTTTTCCAGATCGGCCTGATAGCAGATGAACAGCAGGCCCATGTCGAGCTGGCCGTTCTTGTTGACGCCGTTGGAGTAGTTGAACGGCCGGCGCAGAATCAGGTTGGCCCGGCTCGCGGCGGTGCGCGGGTTGGCCAGGCGAATGTGCGCGTCGAGCTTGGTCAGTTTGCCTTCCGGGTCTTTGCTGTAATCCGGGACTTCGGTCTCATGCTGCGCGCCCATCGGTGCGCCCGTGGTCTTGACCCGACCGATGATGCTTTCCTGTTCCTGCAGCGGTGTGCGATCCCAACGCTCGACGAAATTGCGAATGATCCGCACCGCTTGATAGCTGCCGTGGGTCGCCCAGGCCGGTTCATCGCTGCCCGGTTGCACCCAGACGATCTTGTCCATCGCCTTGGCGTCGTTGGAGTCGGGGTTGGCCGAGCCGTCACGGAAACCGAGGAAGTTACGCGCCGATTGCGCCGGCACCCCCGGTTTCGCCGGAGCTTGCGGCGGCACGCTGCCTTCCTGTTTCCAGCGCACCAGCAGCAGGTCTGGCAGGTTCTTGACGATGTCGCGCAGGGCGTGAATGTTGGTGTCGGCGGTGTTCGAGCAGAACTGCAGGCTCAAGTCGCCGTGGCAGCAATCGGCCTCCAGCGCATCGTTGGGGAAGCCGACCATGCGTTGCAGGCGCTTCGGTTTGGCGGCGGCCAGACCGAAGCGCTCGTCGAACAGTGATTCGCCTACCGAGACAGTGATGGTCAGGTTGTCCGGGGTCACCACCGGGCCGAGGATGCCGGAATCCGGCGGCGGCAGTTTCGGGTCGATCTGCGCCACCGGGCCGCCCTTCATCAGGAACGCGATGCGCTCGTTGAGGGTGCGGAACAGCCGCTCAAGGTCTTCGCGATCACTGGCCAGTACGTCGAACGACACGAACATGCCGGACGCCGGACGCGGGGTGACGATCCCGGTCTGGTGCACGCCATGGAAATCGTGGCGGTCTTCGGTCTTGTCGCTGCTCGGCGCTTCGGTGACTTGCGCCGGGGCCGCTGCCATGGCCGGGCAGCTCAGGGCCGAACCGGCCAGTGCGACGCCGGCGACACCCATGCCCATCAGCAGGCGGCGACGTTGCAGATCGAGGTTTTGCAATTCTTTCATCGGTATTCGTCTTCTGCTTACAGGCCGGAGAGGCCGAGGGCGGGATCGATGCCATCCAGAGCGTCAGCCAGGGTCTGAGCCTTGTCGGCGATCTGTTTGCGTTGTTCGCCACTGACCGTGTCGTAAGTGGCGTAGCCGTCCTTGACCTTGAAGCTGTTCAGTACGCTGTCGAAATCACTCAGCGCCGCGTCGATTTTCGGCAGCAGATCCGGCGCCGATTTGGTCAGCATCGGCCGCAGCAGCTCGACCACTTTGTGCGCGGTTTCCAGGTTGTTGGCGAAGCCGTTGAGGTCGGCGTGGCTGTAGCGTTCCTCTTCACCGCTGGCGGCGCGCACGTCGGCCAGGGTGTTGAGGTTGCGCACCACGATGCTCACCAGTTGTTCCGGCGGCAGCGATTGGGCCAGCAGCTGTTGCTTGAGCGTGGTGACGTCGGCCAGCAGACGCTCGGCGACCGGGTTCAAGCCGTCGAGGCTGCGTTGCTGGAATAGCGCATATTCGACCCGATGGAAGCCGACGAAGGCTGGATCCTGCTCGCGTTTTTCGAAGTAATCGGCGCGGGCATTGATGCTGTTGTCCAGTTCCGCCAGCCGTTGCGCGGCAGGCGCCAAACGCTGGTAAGCGGCACGCGCTGGCAAGTACAGCGCTTGCGCCTGGGCCAGGTCGCCGCTGGTAATTGCCTGATTCAGCGCGGTCACGGCTTTGATCAGCGCGCTGCCCTGAGTCGCCAGATACACGCGAAACTCCGACAGCGGCCCGACGAAAGCGACCATCGATGGCTTGGCCTTGGCGGCAGCATCGGAAGCCGCAGTCGGCGTTACGTGCAGCACGCCGCGTGGATTGCTCAGCAGACCGCAAGTGATCGCGTAGTCGCCGGGTTGCAGGTTGGCGTTGATCACCTGGCTCAGGCCCGGCGCGATGTTTTCGCGTTCTTCGACCACCAGCACACCGTCGAGAATTTCCCATTCCACCGCGCGGTCGGAACGGTTGACGATGCGGAAACTGGCGCGGCCAGCGGGAACCGTCAGCTCGTTCGGATCGCAGCTGTGCGCGTTGATGTTGACCACCACTTCATCATGGTTGTGCTGACGCTTGGCCGCGGCCATTTTCGAGGCGTAGTAGAACAGGCCACCGGCGGCGATCATCACGACCACCGAACCGGCCACCGCCCAACGCAAGGCGCGGGGAGGGGAGGCCTGGGGAGTATTAGGCTTTGACATGGTTGCCCTTATTGGCTGGAAACGGAAGACGATTTGCCAGCTGCGTCAGCGCTGGAGGCCGGCGCGGCGGGGTAGAAAAACATCACCAGCGCCAGCACCAGATAGATCAGGTACGCACCGAGGGTGCTGACGGTCGGCGCATCCTGATAACCGAACATGCCGGCCAGCACCGAGCCCAGCGGGCCGTCCATCGGCAGCGTCGCGCTGAGGTCGAACAGCACGGTCTGCAGGTGATTCCACACGCCGGCTTCATGCAGGGCCTGCACCGAATTGGCGAGGATCCCGGCGGCGACCACCAGAATGAACAACCCGGTCCACTTGAAGAACGCCGACAGGTTCAGGCGCATGCTGCCGCTGTAGATCAGGAAACCGACAACGATTGCCAGCACCAGACCGAGCAGGGCGCCGATCGGCGCGCCCGGGCCTTCGCTCTGCTGGAACACGGCGAGCAGGAAGAACACGGTTTCCAGGCCTTCGCGGGCCACGGCGAAGAACACCATGGCGATCAGCGCGATTACCTGATGCTTTGACGAGGTCAGGGCGTGATCCAGCGAGGCCTGCAACGAATGCTTGATCGAACGCGCGACCTTGCGCATCCAGAACACCATCGAACTGAGAATGCCCACCGCGACCAGCCCGACAATGCCTTCGAACAATTCCTGCTGTTTTTGCGGGAATTCGGCGCTGACCAGTTCCAGACCACCGCCGACCAGCAACGCCAGCGCAGCGGCAAGAAACACACCGATCCACACCGCCGGCATCCATTGGCCACGTCCGGTTTGTTGCAGGTAGCTGGCGATGATGCCAACGATCAGCGCGGCTTCAATGCCTTCGCGCAGCATGATCAGAAAGGGAACGAGCATTCAGGCAACCACGAGTGATTTAGTTAGGTGGCTAAGTTGTAACATAATGACACTCATTCCCAAATGGGGATGGTTGACATTTACCTGAACATTCGCTGAACGAGCTGTTTTTTGCCCCCGCACCTTCCTCCTGTAGGAGCTGCCGAAGGCTGCGATCTTTTGATCTTGTTTTTAAAAATCAAAGTCAAAAGATCGCAGCCTTCGGCAGCTCCTACAGGGGATTCGTGTTGAATTCGCATCCTGCGTTAAGATGCCGGTCACTCGAAAACAACAAGGTCTGCCTCGCTCCATGTCGGAAAAAGACACCATCGCCGTGCAACTGGTGCGTGAAGCACTGCTGCAAAGTTGTGCCCCGGGCGTGGCCACGGATGAAGTCTTGAACAAGGTCGGTATCGATTCAGCCTTGCTGCACGGCGCAGAGGGCCGGGTGCCGGCCTCGCAATACGCGAAACTCTGGCGCTTGCTGGCCCGGCGCGGTGATGACGAGTTCTTCGGCATGGATCCACGCAAGCTCAAGTCCGGCAGCCTTGAGTTCCTTTGTCGAAGCGCCATGGCGCAACCGACCCTGGCCGCCGGCCTGAGCATGGGCCTGAATTTTCTTTCCTTGATGCTGGAAAAAATGCCCGCGCAATTGGCGCATCAGCAAAGTCTGGCGGAAATCGTCCTGCTTGAAGACGACCCCGAACCGCGTCGGGCGTTTACCTATTTCACCTACTGGATGATCGTCCACGGCGTCGCCTGCTGGCTGGCGGGGCGGCGGATCCCGATTCTGGCGATCGAGCTGCGCTGCGCCGAGCCGGATTTCTGCGACGACTACCGGGTGATGTTCTCGGAAAACCTGCGCTTCGACCGTCCACGCACGCGGATGATCTTCGCCGCCGACTGCCTCGACCTGCCGATCAAGCGTACGGCCGAAGAGCTGAAACGCTTTCTGGCCCATGCGCCGGCGAACATTCTGGTGAAATACCGCGACCCCGAAAGCCTGGCCAGCCGGATCAAACAGGATCTGCGGCAGCTACCTGCCGAACAGTGGCCGGAGACCGAGGCTCTGGCGCAGCAGCTGTGCATGTCCGCCTCGACCCTGCGCCGGCGTTTGTCCGAGGAAGGGCAGACCTATCAGGGCCTCAAGGACAGCGTGCGCAAGGAATTGGCGATCACCTGGCTGGCGGAGCCGTCGATCAGCTTCGTCGAGATCGCCACGCGGCTGGGGTTTGCCGATGCGAGTTCGTTCTACAAGGCGTTTCGCAAGTGGTCGGGGTCCAATCCGGGGCATTACCGCACGCTGATCCTCAACGAAGCGGTTTGATCCGGAATGTTTGCAGCCTGATCAGGCCTCTTCGGGAGCAAGCCCCCTCCCACATTTGAAATGCATTGTTCCTGTAATTTTGCTTGCCCAAGTGGCCATCATTTGAAATGCATTGTTCCTGTGATCTGCAGCCTGCCTGGCTTGCCCAGGTGGCCCACCATTTGAAATGCATTGTTCCTGTAATTTTCAGCCTGCCTGGCTTGCCCAAGTGGCCATCATTTGAAATGCATTGTTCCTGTGATCTGCAGCCTGCCTGGCTTGCCCAGGTGGCCCACCATTTGAAATGCATTCCTTCTTTGATTGCAGCCTCCCTTGCTTTTGTGGCTGATCCCTCATTGTGAAATGCAATCTCCTGTGGGAGGGGGCTTGCTCCCGAAGGCGTCAGTCCAGCCTGTACATCTCGCGAACCTTGGCCAAACCAGTCAGCCACTTTGATGGCTTTGACCATTGCCGCCTCCGCGCCGCAGCGCGACTATCCCTGTGTTGTTTACGGTTCCCAGCCTAATAAAAACACCGAGGGATTCTGGCAATGCGCGATTACCTGTCTGCCACCGAACAGTTCAACTATCAGCACACCGTGGACGCTGCGCTCAGCGGCACGCTGGAGGCGCTCAACGCCTGCGTCGAATGTTGCGACCGCCACGCGTTGCCGGGGCGTATTGCGCTGTTCTGGGAGGGCCGCGACGGCGCCAGCGCCACGTACACCTTCAGCGAGCTGCAAGACAAAGCCGCGCGTTTCGCCAATTTCCTTCTCGAACAAGGCGTGCAGAAGGGCGACAAGGTCGCCGGCCTGCTGCCACGCAACATCGAATTGCTCATCACCGTGTTCGCCACCTGGCGTATTGGCGCGGTGTATCAGCCGCTGTTCACCGCATTCGGCCCCAAGGCCATCGAGCATCGCCTGAACAGTTCCGGCGCGAAAGTGGTGGTCACTGACGCGGTCAACCGGCCGAAACTCGCTGAAGTCAGCGAATGCCCGACCATCGTCACCGTCGGCGGCGCCAAGGGCCAGGGCATCGTCCGTGGCGATTTCAGTTTCTGGGCCGAGCTGCCTAATCATTCCAGCGTCTGCGAACCGGTATTACTGACGGGCGAAGACCCGTTCCTGCTGATGTTCACTTCGGGCACCACCGGCCCGTCAAAAGCACTGTCGGTGCCGCTCAAGGCGATCGTCGCGTTCCAGAGTTACACCCGCGACGCGGTGGATCTGCGCCCCGAAGATTCGTTCTGGAACGTCGCCGATCCGGGCTGGGCCTACGGCATCTATTTCGGCGTCACCGGGCCGATGGCGATAGGGCATCCGATCACCTTTTACGATGGTCCGTTCACCCTCGAAAGCACCTGCCGGGTGATCAACAAATACGGCATCACCAACCTCACTGGCTCGCCGACCGCGTATCGCCTGTTGATTGCCGGCGGCAACGAGTTCGCCAAGTCGATCAAGGGCAAGCTGCGCATCGTCAGCAGCGCTGGCGAGCCGCTCAACCCGGAAGTGATCCGCTGGTTCGCTGACAACCTCGGCGTGGTGATTCACGATCACTACGGCCAGACCGAACTGGGCATGGTTCTGTGCAACCACCACGGTCTGCAGCACCCGATCCACCTCGGCGCCGCCGGTTTCGCCTCGCCGGGCCATCGCATCGTGGTGCTCGACGAACATTACAACGAACTCGGTGTCGGCCAGCCGGGCATTCTCGCCATCGATCGCACCCAGTCGCCGATGTGCTGGTTCGGCGGCTACGAAGGCGTGCCGACCAAAGCTTTCGTCGGCAATTACTACCTCAGCGGCGACACCGTGGAGTGGAACCCGGACGGCAGCATCAGCTTCGTCGGCCGCAGTGATGACGTAATCACCACCTCCGGGTATCGCGTCGGCCCGTTCGACGTCGAAAGCGCGCTGATCGAGCACCCGGCCGTGGTCGAAGCCGCCGTGGTCGGCAAGCCGGATCCGGAGCGTACCGAACTGGTCAAGGCCTTCGTCGTGCTCAACCCGCAATACCGCGCCGAACCGGCGCTGGCCGAGGAGTTGCGGCAACACGTGCGCAAACGTCTGGCCGCGCATTCGTACCCGCGCGAAATCGAATTTGTCAGCGAATTGCCGAAAACCCCAAGCGGCAAATTGCAGCGCTTTATCTTGCGCAACCAGGAAATCGCCAAGGCTCAAGAGGCTGCGGCGCATAACGTTTCAGCTTGAATCAGGAAGTCAGTCATGCAGATCGAGAACAAGGTTTTTATCGTCACCGGCGGCGCCTCCGGCCTGGGCGCGGCCAGCGCTGAATTGCTGGTCAACGCCGGCGCCAAAGTGATGCTGGTGGACATGAACGCCGAAGCCGTTGCCGCTCAGGCCCAGCGCCTCGGCGCGCAAAGCGTCGTCGCCGACATCAGCAATGAAGCCGCTGCCGAAGCCGCCGTGCAGGCGACGCTCAAAGCCTTTGGCAGCCTCAACGGTCTGGTCAACTGCGCCGGTATCGTCCGTGGCGAAAAGATCCTCGGCAAGAACGGCCCGCATGCGCTGTCGAGTTTTGCCCAGGTGATCAACGTCAACCTGATCGGCAGCTTCAACATGCTGCGTCTGGCTGCGGCGGCTATTGCCGAGAGTGAGGCGAATGCCGACGGCGAGCGCGGGGTGATCATCAACACCGCCTCGGTGGCGGCGTTCGACGGCCAGATCGGTCAGGCCGCGTATTCCGCCTCCAAAGGCGCGATCGCCAGCCTGACCCTGCCAGCCGCGCGTGAACTGGCGCGCTTCGGCATCCGCGTGATGACCATTGCCCCGGGCATTTTCGAAACGCCGATGATGGCCGGCATGACCCCGGAAGTGCGCGAGTCGCTGGCCGCCGGCGTGCCGTTCCCGCCGCGTCTTGGCAAACCTGCCGAGTACGCCGCGCTGGTTCGGCATATCATCGAAAACAGCATGCTCAACGGTGAGGTGATCCGTCTCGACGGCGCCTTGCGCATGGCCGCCAAGTAAGGAGGATTTGTCATGACTAGTTCCAACGATCCGATCGTTATCGTCAGCGCCGTCCGCACCCCAATGGGCGGTTTTCAGGGCGAACTGAAAAGCCTCACCGCACCGCAACTCGGCGCTGCCGCGATCAAGGCTGCGGTTGAGCGCGCCGGTGTCGCCAGCGATGCGGTCGACGAAGTGCTGTTCGGTTGCGTATTGCCTGCCGGCCTCGGCCAGGCGCCGGCGCGTCAGGCGGCACTGGGTGCCGGGCTGGATAAATCGACGCGCTGCACCACGGTCAACAAGATGTGCGGCTCGGGCATGGAAACCACCATTCTCGCCCACGACATGCTGCTGGCCGGCAGCGCCGACGTGGTGATCGCCGGCGGCATGGAAAGCATGTCCAACTCGCCATATCTGCTGGATCGTGCCCGCGCCGGTTACCGCATGGGCCACGGCCGGGTGCTCGACTCGATGTTCCTCGACGGCCTCGAAGACGCCTACGACAAGGGCCGGCTGATGGGCACCTTCGCCGAAGACTGCGCCGAAACCAACGACTTCAGCCGCGAAGCCCAGGATGCCTTTGCCATCGCTTCGACCACCCGCGCCCAGCAGGCGATCGAGGACGGCAGCTTCAAGGCCGAGATCGTTCCGCTGACCGTGACCGTCGGCAAGGAGCAGGTGCTGATCAGCAACGACGAGCAGCCGCCGAAAGCCAAACTGGACAAGGTCGCCTCGCTGAAACCGGCGTTCCGCGAAGGCGGCACGGTGACTGCGGCCAACTCCAGCTCGATCTCCGACGGCGCGGCGGCGCTGGTGCTGATGCGCCAGTCGCAAGCACAGAAACTCGGCCTCAAACCGCTGGCGGTGATTCACGGTCACGCGGCGTTTGCCGACACGCCGGGCCTGTTCCCGGTGGCGCCGATTGGCGCGATCAAGAAGCTGGTGAAGAAGACCGGTTGGGCGTTGAACGAGGTCGATCTGTTTGAAATCAACGAGGCGTTCGCCGTGGTGGCGATGGCCGCGATGACCCACCTGGAAATCCCCCACGACAAGCTCAACGTGCACGGCGGCGCCTGCGCGCTGGGCCATCCGATCGGTGCCTCGGGCGCGCGGATTCTGGTGACCTTGCTCTCGGCCCTGCGCCAGAAAAACCTGAAGCGCGGGATTGCGGCGATCTGCATTGGCGGCGGCGAAGCCACGGCCATGGCCGTGGAATGCGTTTATTGATTCACGCAATCCCTTTGTAGGAGTGAGCCTGCTCGCGATGGCGTCGTGTCAGTCAATACAGATTTATATGACCCACCGCTATCGCGAGCAGGCTCACTCCTACAAGGGAAAGCGGGTCGACTTAAATTAAGGATTCACAATGATTCCCAACGAAGACCAAACCCAGATCCGCGACATGGCCCGGCAGTTCGCCGAGGAGCGGCTGAAACCGTTCGCCGCCGAGTGGGATCGCGAGCATCGTTTCCCCAGGGCAGCCATTGGCGAAATGGCCGAACTGGGCTTCTTCGGCATGCTGGTGCCGGAGCAGTGGGGCGGCTGTGACACCGGCTATCTTGCGTACGCCATGGCCCTGGAAGAAATCGCCGCCGGCGACGGCGCCTGCTCGACCATCATGAGCGTGCACAACTCGGTGGGCTGTGTGCCGATTCTCAAGTTCGGCAACGACGACCAGCGCGAACGCTTCCTCAAGCCATTGGCCAACGGCGCCATGCTCGGCGCCTTCGCCTTGACCGAGCCACAGGCCGGTTCCGACGCCAGCAGCCTGAAAACCCGCGCACGGCTGGAAGGCGATCATTACGTTCTCAACGGCTGCAAACAGTTCATCACTTCCGGGCAGAACGCCGGGATCGTGATCGTGTTTGCGGTGACCGATCCGAGTGCCGGCAAACGCGGCATCACGGCGTTCATCGTGCCCACCGATTCGCCGGGCTACAAAGTCGCGCGGGTCGAAGACAAGCTCGGCCAGCATGCGTCGGACACCTGCCAGATTCTGTTTGAAGACGTCAAAGTGCCGGTCGCCAACCGCTTGGGCGAAGAGGGCGAGGGCTACAAGATCGCCCTGGCCAACCTTGAAGGCGGGCGCGTCGGCATCGCCTCGCAAGCGGTGGGCATGGCCCGCGCCGCGTTCGAAGCGGCCCGCGATTACGCCCGTGAGCGCGACACCTTTGGCAAGCCGATCATTGAGCACCAGGCCGTGGCGTTTCGTCTGGCCGACATGGCCACGCAGATCGCCGTCGCCCGGCAGATGGTGCACTACGCCGCGGCCCTGCGTGACAGCGGTCAACCGGCACTGGTCGAGGCCTCGATGGCCAAGCTGTTCGCTTCGGAAATGGCCGAGAAGGTTTGCTCGATGGCGTTGCAGACGCTGGGCGGTTACGGATACCTCAACGACTTTCCGCTGGAACGCATCTACCGCGACGTGCGCGTGTGCCAGATCTACGAAGGCACCAGCGACATTCAGCGCATGGTCATCTCACGAAACCTTTAAGCCCAACCCTGTGTAGGAGCTGCCGCAGGCTGAGATCTTTTGCTTTTGATTGTTAAAAAACAAGATCAAAAGATCGCAGCCTGCGGCAGCTCCTACAGGGTACAAATTCAGGAGTCATGTATGAGCTACGAAACGATTCTGCTGGAAAACCACGGCCGCGTCGGCCTGATCACCCTCAACCGCCCACAGGCGCTGAACGCCCTGAACGCGCAACTGGTCAGCGAAGTGAACCATGCCCTGGATGAGCTGGAGGCTGATGCGAACATCGGCTGCATCGTCATCACCGGTTCGAAGAAGGCCTTCGCCGCCGGTGCCGACATCAAGGAAATGGCCGAGCTGACCTACCCGCAGATCTACATGGATGACCTGTTCAGCGACAGTGATCGCGTGGCCAACCGCCGTAAGCCGATCATTGCTGCGGTCAACGGCTTCGCCCTTGGCGGCGGCTGCGAACTGGCGCTGATGTGCGACTTCATTCTGGCCGGCGACAACGCCAAATTCGGCCAACCGGAAATCAACCTCGGCGTGCTCCCGGGCATGGGCGGCACCCAGCGCCTGACCCGCGCCGTGGGCAAAGCCAAGGCCATGGAAATGTGCCTCAGTGGGCGGATGATCGATGCGGTGGAGGCTGAGCGCTGCGGCATCGTTGCGCGGATCGTGCCGAGCGATGAACTGCTCGACGAGGCGTTGAAAGTCGCCGCAGTGATCGCCAGCAAGTCGTTGCCGATTGCGATGATGATCAAGGAAAGCGTCAACCGTGCCTTTGAGGTCAACCTGACTGAAGGCGTGCGCTTCGAGCGCCGGGTGTTCCATGCGGCGTTCGCCACGCAGGATCAGAAGGAAGGCATGGCGGCGTTTGTCGCCAAGCGTGCGCCGGAATTTCAGGGCAAATAATGCGCTGAGCTGACTGACGCCTTCGCGAGCAAGCCCGCTCCCACACTGGATCTGCGTCGTACACAAATCCAGTGTGGGAGCGGGCTTGCTCGCGAAGCTTTTGGCATTACAACGGGTAGTTCTTCAGCTCCCGCGCAATCACCATCCGCTGAATCTCGCTCGAACCTTCGTAGATCTGGGTAATCCGCGCATCGCGGTAATACTTCTCGACCGGATAGTCTTCCAGATACCCATACCCGCCATGAATCTGAATAGCCGAGGAGCAGACTTTCTCGGCCATCTCCGAGGCGAACAGCTTGGCCTGTGAGGCCTCCGACAGGCACGGTTTGCCCGCCGTACGCAGGCGCGCCGCGTGCAGGATCATCAAGCGCGCCGCGTTGATTCGCATGTGCATGTCGGCCAGCAGATTGGCGATGCTTTGGTGTTCGTTGATCGGCTTGCCGAACTGGATGCGATCGCGGGAATACACCAGCGCCGCTTCAAACGCTGCCCGGGCGATGCCCAAGGCCTGCGCGGCGATGCCGATGCGGCCGCCCTCGAGGTTGGACAGGGCAATCGCCAGACCCTTGCCGCGCTCGCCGAGCAGATTGGCCTCGGGAATGCTGCAGTTATTCAGCGTCACTGCGCAGGTATCGGAGGCGCGGATGCCCATTTTGTGTTCGGTGCGATCAACGATGAAGCCTGGGGTATCGGTCGGTACGAGGAACGCGGAAATGCCTTTCTTGCCCAGATCCGGATCGGTCACCGCAAACACGATCGCCAGTTTCGCCCGTTTGCCATTGCTGACGAATTGCTTGGCGCCGTTGATCAGCCACTGGCCGTCGCGCAGTTCGGCGCGGGTGCGCAGGTTGTGCGCTTCGGAGCCGGCCTGCGGTTCGGTCAGGCAGAAGCAGCCAATCGTCTGGCCACTGGCGAGATCCGCCAGCCAGGTCTTTTTCTGTTCTTCGCTGCCGTAATTCAATACCGGCCCGCAGCCCACCGAGTTGTGGATGCTCATGAACGCGCCGGTCGCGCCATCGCCGGCAGAGATTTCTTCCACCGCCAAGGCGTAGGCCACGTAATCGACGTAAGTGCCGCCCCATTCCTCGGGCACCACCATGCCGAGCAAACCGAGTTCGCCCATCTTCGCCACCAGCGCGTCGTCGATCCAGCCGGCCTTTTCCCAGGCTTGCGCATGCGGCGCGATTTCGCCACGGGCGAAGTCCCGGGCCATGTCGCGGATCATCACTTGTTCTTCAGTCAGTTCGAGATCGTGCATGGCTCAGCTCCCGCTCTCAGTAAAACCGTGAAAGAAACTCGCGACATGCCCGGCGTCCAGCGCAGCAAGGGTCGGCGGGTTCCAGCGTGGTGTCTTGTCTTTGTCGATCAGCAGGGCGCGCACACCCTCGATCAGGTCGCCGCGTTCGAACCACTGGCGATCCAGATGCAGTTCGAGGGCGAAACAGTGTTCCAGGCTCAGGTGCCGACCGCGACGGAGCATTTCCAGGGTCACGGCCATCGCCAGCGGAGAGCGGGTCTGCAGCAGATCAGCAGTGGCGGTCGCCCACTCATGGCTGTCGGCGACGGTGACCGCGCGCAGTTGCTCGACGATGCTCAGCACGTCCGGCAGGGCGAAGAAATGGTCGATGGCCGGACGCAGTTTCTTCAGCGGTGCATCGGCGAGGGTTTGCACGCCGTTTTTCGCCAACAGGCCCTGCAGATCCTTGAGCGGCGTGTCGCGCCATTCCAGGTGGTCGAGTTGTTCGTCGAGGCTCGGCAGTTGGCTGCTGTCGACGAACCAGTCAGCTAGCCCGCAATACAACGCATCGGCCGCACGAATCTGCACGCCGCTGACGCCCAGATAGATCCCCAGTTCACCGGGAATCCGCGAGAGGAAATAGCTGCCGCCGACATCGGGGAAATAACCGATCGCCACTTCCGGCATCGCCAGCCGGCTCTTTTCGGTGACCACCCGCAGATCCGCACCTTGCACCAGGCCCATGCCGCCGCCGAGGACGAAACCGTCCATCAAGGCCAGCACCGGTTTGCGGTAATGATGAAGCGTCAGGTCGAGGGCGTATTCCTCGACAAAGAAATCTTCGTGCAGCGTATCGCCGCTTTTGAAGCTGTCGTACAGCGAACGGATATCGCCACCGGCACAAAAAGCCTTTTCACCGGCACCGCGCAAAACAACGGCACGCACGTTGGTGTCAGTCGCCCAGGCATCGAGTTGCTGCTGCAACTGACGAACCATGTCGAGGGTGATGGCATTGAGACCGGCGGGGCGGTTGAGGGTCAGGTGACCGATGTGATTGCGAACCTCGGCCAGCACTTCGTCTGGTGTGGCATCCATGGACGGCGTCCGCGGGGATGAAGCCTGAGCAGTCATCACTAACTCCCTGCTTTTATTGTCTTTATTCGAGAAGCTCGCGCGCGAGCGTTGACGGATCGTAACAGTGCAAATTTGCCGTGTACAACCGGGATATGTGCAGGGGGAGTTTGCGTTTTTGCAGCAGGTTGAGGATTGCCTTTGTGGCGAGGGAGCTTGCTCCCGCCGGGCTGCGAAGCGGCCCGACACGGCGAGTTTACGACTGCTGCGCAGCCGAGCGGGAGCAAGCTCCCTCGCCACAAAGAGTCAGGTGCTTAACGGGTGAAAACTTCACCGATGCTGCGGCGCTTGGCGTGCAGTTCGCTGGCGTGGATCAGTTGTTCAAGGTCTTCGGGAGTGACGTCGATAAACGCTTCCATGTCCGCCAGTGCCAGTTTCAAATCCTCAGCGGTAATTGCTTGGCTATCCACCGGCGCCAGTGCCGGCGCTGGCTCGGCCGCGCGTTTCGGGTAGCGGATGCGCGTCAGGTTGTTGTAGGCCAGGGCGCTGAGCAGCATGCAGGCGGCGGCGAGCATCACCGGTTCCATGGCTTTCCAGTCCATGGCGATGGTAGCCGGATCGGCCAGTACCAGCGTCAGCGCCAGGGCGCCGGCCGGTGGATGCAGGCAACGCAGCCAGCACATCAGAATCAGTGCCATGCCCGCCGCGAGGCAGGCGCTGCCGAGGGTTCGGCCCAACACGTGGGCCACCAACAGTGCGACAACGCTGGCGCACAGGTAGCCGCCGATGATCGACCACGGTTGCGCGAGTGCGCCGGAGGACACGGCGAACAGCAGCACCGCCGAGGCGCCCAACGGCCCGATCAGGTGGTACGCGACCTCGATACCGAACACCTGACTGCACGCCCAGACGCTGAACAAAGTGCCCAAGGCCATGCCGATCGCGGCGCGGCTCCATTCGGTGGGGCGGGTGTTGATGGCGGCAGGCAACCAGCGAGCGAGCATGTGAATCGGGTCCTTGCGGTAAATTCGGGGCAAAAAAAAGGACTTGTCCGTTTCGGAAAGTCCTCGAAGCGTTCCAACTATTGGGGGAGGAACACGCACAGTGTGCCGGGCAAATTCGATGCTGACAAATTCATATAAATGCAGTTTCAGTGCATTATTTTTGAATTGTCGCCACGCGGCGTCCACTGACAAAACACAAGTACCCACCCAGCGCGGCCAAGGCGCTCAAGGCATAGAACATGCTCGGTGCCGGCGTGTGCATCAGCAGGAACCCGCACATCACCGGGCTCAGCGCGCCGCCCAGCGCCGCGAGGTTCTGCGCGCCGTAGTAACTGCCGCGCAGCTCTTCGGGTGCAAGGGTGTCGACGAAGAGGAAATCCGCCGGGTAAATGATCATCTCGCCGAGGGTGAAGATGAACATCGCCACACACCAGCCGACCAGACTGTCGGCCAGGCTGAAGCCGATCAGGCCGACGATGAACAGCGCGGTGCCGCCGGCAATCCAGAACCGCAGGTGCTCGCGCTTGAGAAAGCGGCCGATCTGGTATTGCAGCAGGATCACCGTGATCGCGTTGCAGGCGAGCAGGGCGGCCATGGTGTCGAGGGTCTGTTGCTGGGTGTGAGTCGCGAGCAGGTATTGCGACAGGTACAGGGTGAAGCGCCCGTGAACCAGGGTGCTGAGCAGGCAACCGAGGGTGAACAGGATCATCGTGCGGTCGTTTTTCAGGATGATCAGGGTGTTCAGGAAACTCTGCGGCGGGCTGCCCGGCGCAACCGGACTGGACTCGCGAGAGACGCCCAGCAGCAGAAAAACACTGCCAGCGGCAATCAGCCCCGCGACGATAAACGGCGCAGAAGGCTGAACCCCGGCAATCACCACGCCGATCATCGGGCCAACGGCGTAGCCAATGTTGGTCAGCGTGTAGTTCAGCGAAAACGCCTTGACCCGCTGGCCGACTGGCAGGTTTTCACTGAGCATCGCTTTGGAGCAGATCAGGAACAGTGCCGACGCCGTTTCACTGATGATCAGCACCAGCGTGACCAGGTACAGATTCTGCGCGAAGGTCAGCAGCATCAGGCCGACACCGCTGGAAAGCATGGTCAGGATCAACAGCTGGCGCTTGTCGAGACGATCGATGATGTAGCCGCCGTACAGCGAAAACAGCGTGGCGCTGAACACGGCGATGCCCAACAGCAGCCCGACGTCCTGCGGGTTGAGGCCCAGTTTGTTGCTGAGGAACAGGGTCAGCAGGGGACTGATCAGGGCACGGCTGATGACGATGCTCAGCGAGGTGATCATCAGTCGGCGGATCAGGCGGGAGTAGGTGGCCACGGCTGTGCAAATGTCCTTATTTTTATGATGAGAAACCTTGTGGGAGCGAGCCTGCTCGCGAATACCGAGTGTCAGGCGCCAACGCAGTTGACTGACAGGACGCTATCGCGAGCAGGCTCACTCCTACAAGGGATTTGTCCTGTCAGGGCAATCTCAGGCGCATGGCGCAGCGTCGCTCGGCAGCAAAGCCATGCTCGATCTCTTTCTGCAGAGCATTTCGCAAATGCACTTCCTGCTCACCCGGTGCGATCACGACAAACCCCATCCGCTGATAAAACGGCGCATTCCACGGCACGTCACAAAACGTGGTCAGGGTCACGGCGCGCATTTGTTGATGGCGGGCATGTTCAATCGTGGCCTGCATCAGTCGACGGCCTACGCCCTGACCCTGAAACGCGAGGCTGACCGACAGCTCTTCAATGTGCAGTTGCTTGCCAACATCCTGCGCGCGGATAAATCCGGCGAGTTGCGCCGAGGTGTTTTCGGCGACCCAGACATGGGCTGTGTCGATGGCCTGACGATGTTGCGCGGCACTGGCCACGTCGGTGTCGGCAAGCCAGGCGAGGGTCGGATCTGTGCGAAACAGTTCGGCGGCCGAGCGTTCAATGGCGGGGAGGGCGGCGGCATCATTCTGCCGCGCCCGGCGTACAACAAAACTCATGGTAAAAAGTCCCTGTAGGCGCTGCCGCAGGCTGCGATCTTTTTCCTGAAAGCGCAAAAGATCGCAGCCTCAATCAGTTCCTACAAGGGCTTGAGATACAACAGCACGTAATCGTTCTTGTCGAAACGCCCCGTCAGCACCGGTTGCAGGCCAGCCAGCGAGGTACCTTGCAGCGATTGCAGGTCCTTGCTGTCCATCATCAGCCAGGCCGGGCCCTTGAGGGCTTCGAGTTGCTGCACCGTTTCGGTGAACTGCGGTTGCAGATCCTGCTCGACGTTGACCATGAACTTGATCGCCTTGGCGTCTTTGCCCATGCCGTGCAGCACCAGCGGCGCCGGGTGCTGTTGCACCTGCGTGAAGGCAGCGCGGCTGAAGGTCTGCGTGTCGTACAGACGTCGCTCCACTGGTTCGAACACCGCGGCATACACCGTCCACAACGCCAGCACTGCGCACAGCGCCAACACTTCGGCTCGCCAGCGCGGGATCAACAAGCGCGACAACGCGAGCAATTGCACAACACCAAGTACGATCAGTACCACAGTGATGCCGTCGAGTTGCTCGGGAAAGCGGCGCCTGGCAACCAGCAGGGCCACCATCAATAGCCCCGGCGTCACCAGCCAGATGCCTTGAATCACCCCACGCAATACGCGGAACACCCGCCCATGCAGCACCTGGAACGGATACGCGGCGATGATCGCCGCCATCGGCAACATCGGCAGCAGGTAACGCGCCTTCTTTGCCTGTGGAATCGACAAGCCGACCATCACGATCAGCCCGGCGGCCGCGCAGTACTGCACCAGACGCAAGGCCGGCCCGCGCTGATGCGGTTTGCTCAGCCAGGTCGCGGCCAGCGTCAGGATCGCCAGCGGATACGCCAGCGCGTAGTTGCCCATGGAGCTGGTGAAGTAATACAGCGAGCCGCTGACGCCTTCACTGCCGTCCATGCGCCCCATGAATTGCATGCGGATCACGTCCTGCAGGAACGCTTCGCCACCACTGAGTCTGGCCAGCCACAGCAGCAGGCCGACGCACGCGGCGAGCAGGATCGACGCCAGCACACCGAACACCAACAGGCGTTGCCACTCGCGATTGAGCAAGTAGTAACTGCAGAGCATGCCGGTTGGCACCACCAGACCGATGGGCCCACGAATCCCGAAGCCCAGCAACAACAGGACAAAGATCAACGGCCAGCGCCGGCGCGAACCGAAGTGGTCGTGTGCGTAGCCCAGGTAAAACACCGACAGTGCCACGGCGGCGAGCATCAGGTCTTGTGACACCGCGCGCACTTCGGTGACAAAGGTGCTGGTGAGCATCAGCAACGCAATGCTGATCAGTGCCCAGCGCTGCGAATGCACCGCCAGCAAGCGGTACATCAACGTCACGATCACACCGCCGGCAATGGCGCTCGGCAGCCATGCCGTCAGGGTGTTGATCGCGCCGAAGGGCAACGCCAACAACCAGATGAAGAGGGTCGAGAGCGCCGAATAGTCGGCGTACGGCTCACCGTAAGTGGTCGGGAATACCGTTGGCCCGTGTCGCAACATCTCTTGGGCAAACAGTACGAAACGTGAATCGAAGCCAACGGGCGCCTGTCCGTGAACCCCGGCGATAAACAGCAGCAGTGCCAGCAGCCCTGCGATCAGGGACTGCCGGCGGATGACAGGCGACAAGCTGATCAAGCGACTTTCGCTTTGTCAGACCACTGCTGCAGCGGCATCGGCAGTTTGCGTGAGTCACCACGGCCGATCGGGAAGTATTGGAAGCCATTGCGCGCCAGACGCTCGGCGTCGTACAGGTTGCGCCCGTCGAAGATTACCGGGGCTTTCAGGCGTTGCTGGATCAGGTCGAAATCCGGTGCCTTGAACTGCTGCCATTCGGTGCAGATGATCAGCGCATCGGCACCGGCCAGCACCGATTCAGGGGTGCCCATCAGCATCAGTTTTTCTTCGTTCAGGTACAGATGCTGGGTTTCCTGCATGGCTTCCGGGTCAAACGCACGAACATGGGCACCGGCGGCGAACAGCGATTCGAGCAGTACGCGACTTGGTGCGTCACGCATGTCGTCGGTGTTCGGCTTGAAGGCCAGGCCCCACAGGGCGAAGGTCCTGCCGCGCAGGTCACCCTGGTAGAACGCATTGATGCGGTCGAACAACTTGTGCTTCTGCCGCTCGTTGATTGCCTCGACCGCTTGCAGCAGGTCGCTGGAGCAGTGCGCCTGCTCGGCGCTGTGAATCAGCGCGCGCATGTCTTTGGGGAAGCACGACCCGCCGTAGCCGCAACCCGGGTAGATGAAGTGATAACCGATGCGCGAGTCGGCACCGATACCCTGACGCACCGACTCGATGTCGGCCCCGAGGTGCTCGGCCAGTTCGGCGATCTGGTTGATGAAGCTGATCTTGGTTGCGAGCATGCAGTTGGCGGCGTATTTGGTCAGCTCGGCGCTGCGCAGGTCCATGAACATGATGCGGTCGTGGTTGCGGTTGAACGGCGAGTACAGGTCGCGCATCACGTCTTGCACGTCGTCACCTTCACAGCCAATGACGATGCGATCGGGACGACGACAATCGGCTACCGCCGAACCTTCCTTGAGGAATTCCGGGTTGGAGACGATATCGAACCGCAACGCTCGACCGGCCTTGTCCAGCGCGGCCTGAATGTGTGCACGCAGGGTGTCGCCGGTGCCGACCGGCACGGTGGATTTCTCCACCAGAATCAGCGGCTGTTCCCGATGCCGCGCCACGACGTCGCCCACCGACAGCACATATTTCAGATCGGCCGAGCCATTCTCGGTGGACGGCGTCCCCACGGCGATAAAGGCGACGCGACCGTGTTGCACTGCGAGTTTTTCATCACACGTGAAATGCAGGCGACCGGAGTCCAGTCCTTCGCGCACCAGGCTCGACAGGCCCGGCTCGAAGATGCTGACGTGCCCCTGACGCAGCAGGTCGACTTTCTTCTGATCGATGTCCATGCACACGACGTCGTGACCGACTTCGGCCAACACGGCGGCCTGCACCAGACCGACATAACCGCTACCAAAAACTGTGATTTTCATGGAGCACTCCTGAGTTCGGGCGCACGAGAGGGACGAGTGTTAATAGTGATAACCCCGAGCATGACCAGTGCCACGCCCAGCGACTTGGTGAAACTGAACGATTCGTTGAACAGCGGCAGGCTGGCCGCCAGCAGGTATACCAGCGCGTAGCTGATGCTCAACAGCGCATAAGCCCGCCCCAACGGCAGATCGCGCAATGCCGCGAGCCAGCAGAGCATCGACAGGGCGTAGGCGAAAATCGCGGCCACAACCACGGCCAATGCCGACAGATCGACACGGCCGGCGCTCAGCGCTGCCAGCCATTGTTCCGGCTGCGGCAGGCGCGTCATGCTCCAGCGCATGCCCAGTTGGGCACTGCTGACCAGCCCCACGCTGGCGAGAGCGAAACCGATACCTTGCGCCTGGTTCATGACGGTTGCCCCAGCAGAACCACGCCGCCGATCACCAGCGCCACGCCCAGCCAATGCCGACGGTCGATGGGTTCGCGAAAGATGAAGCGGGCGATCAGGGTAATCAGCACGAAATTGAGGCTGAGCATCGGGTAAGCGATGCCCACTTCAAGGCGTTGCAACACCAGCAGCCAGACCAGCAGCCCGGCGCCGAGCGAAACCAGCGCCAGCCACAACCACGGCGAACGCAGTTTGTCGGCCCACGACGAAGCGACGCCGCGCCAGCTCTCCACGGCGAATTTCTGCGCGACTTGCCCCAGACAGGTCAGCAGGCACGCCGTCAGTAACAAAAACCAGCTCATGCCGGATCCTCCGGCAGCACCATGATCACCAGATTGCCCGACTCGTAACGGATACCGTCCTTGGGCAACAGGTCCAGCTCTTCGAGTTCGCCCTGTCCCTTGACGCGCATCAGCACACCCACCGAGCCGCTGCGGCGCGCGTCACGTACCCATTGTTGAACGGTGTCCTTGGTAATTCGGCGTGCTGCGCCTTGCGGGTAGGAAAGTCCGTACTTGAGCTCGCCGACCGTGTTGTACAGCGCGACCTGCGGGTCTTTCATGCGCCAGGCCAGTGCCGCTGCGGCGCCCAGATCATTACTCAGCAGATGCGTGGCGCCAGACAGCTCGGTGACGTGCTGCCGGATGAACTGATCCGGGGTTTTGTTGGCCACCACCGACTCGGGCAATGCGGCCGGCAGGATCCCCACCAGCAACAGGCTGCCCAGCGCCGGTGCCGCCCAGCATTGCAGCGGCAGGAACGCTTGCGCCAGGTTGGCGATGATCCAGCCGATCAGGGCGATGAACACCAACACCAGGCTGTGCAGTTCGTGGTCGTACACCGGTTGGTTCAGTTGCAGGTAAACCAGTGCAATC
Source organism: Pseudomonas sp. GW823-FHT01D03 (assembly GCF_058798255.1). Taxonomy (NCBI): domain Bacteria; kingdom Pseudomonadati; phylum Pseudomonadota; class Gammaproteobacteria; order Pseudomonadales; family Pseudomonadaceae; genus Pseudomonas; species Pseudomonas sp. GW823-FHT01D03. Next base: position 3,085,420 of record NZ_JBXAKK010000001.1, on the reverse strand, counting down.
AGCGTGAGCACACCCAGCAGCAGGTTCAGCAAGCCATTGATCGCCAGCGCCCGACCTTGCTCCAGACGCAAGCGATCGGCCAGCGCATTGCCCAGCAGCAACGCCATCGGTAACAGGCACGGCAGGATGTAGGTCGGCAGCTTGCCGTTGCTCAGGCTGAAAAAAACCAGCGGCAGCAGCAGCCACAACAGCAGGAAGACCATGTTCGGCTCGGCCCGGGTTTGCCAGGCTTGCCTGAACGTGGTCGGCAACAGGCCCACCCACGGCAGACTGAACGCCACCAGCAGTGGCAGGTAGAACCACCATGGCGCGTCGTGCTGTGCATCGTCACCGGCAAAGCGCCGAATGTGTTCGTGCCAGAAGAAGAACCGCCAGTAATCCGGTTCCTGTGCATGCACCGCCAGTACCCACGGCAGGCTGACGATGAGCGCGATGGCGACCGCCACCGGACCGAACACCAGCAGTTCGCGCCAGCGTTTTTGCCAAAGCATCCACGGCAACGCGATCAGTACCGGCAGCAACCAGGCGAGAAAGCCCTTGGTCATGAAGCCCATGCCGCAGGCCAGCCCCAGCAGCGCCCAGGCGCCCAGCCGTTGCCCGGTGCTGCGGCTGTCGAGCGCAAACCACAGCGCCACCAGGCTCAGGTTGACCCAAAAGGTGAACTGCGGATCAAGGTTGGCGTACCCGGCCTGACCGGCAACCACCGTGAAGCTCATGTAGAGCAGGGCGCAGACGAAGCTCTTGCGCGGGTCGTTCCACAGCCTGCGCGCAATCAGGTAGGCCAGCAGCACACTCAAAGCCGTGCTGAGGGCCGAGGCGAAGCGCACGCCGAACAGGTTCTGCCCGAACAATTCCTGGCCGAGGGCGATCATCCAGTAGCCGGCAATCGGTTTCTCGAAATAACGCAAGCCCATGAAATGCGGCGACACCCAATTGCCACTGAGCAGCATGTCCTGGCTGATCTGTGCGTAACGGGTTTCGTCGGGGATCCACAGACCATGGCTGCTCAACGGCAACAGATAGGCCAGCAGACAGAAACCCACCAACAGCGGCAGTGCCCAGCGTCTGGTCATGCGCCTTGCACTCCCAGCCAGCCTTCACGGCCTTCGAGCGCGCCACGTTGTACACGGCCCACGGGCAAGGTATTGAAATACTCGGGCAACAAGTCGCCCAAGGGCTGGAAGTCAATGTGGCGCTGGCGTGCATCGGCCAGCAATTGACGAAAATCCTGAGCCATCAGAATCCCTTCGACTTCGGCATGAATGGTGTAGACGTTGAGTGCTTGCGGCCGGAAGCGGTCGAGGATGAAGGCGTTGAAGTCCTTCGCGGCCACGCGCGGGCCGACGACTTCGTCGAAGGTCGGCAGATCCACCGGAATCTGCGGGGTGCCCGGCGTGCCGTCCGCCAGCAGCGGACGGAACAGGCTTTGCCCACGGCAATCGCTGTTGTAGCGCAAGCCGAAAGTCTGCTTGGCCTCGATCACACGCTCGTCCGCACGCCAACCGGCGGCGGCCGAACACTGGATCTTTTCGCCGAGGATGTCGCTCAAGGTGTCGACGCCGCGCCGGATCTGTTCGATCAGTTGCGCGTCGCTCCAGCGTCCGGCATTGGCCTGCCAGCCATGGTGATCCCAGGCGTGCAGGCCGATTTCGTGACCGGCGTCCCGGGCCTGACGCATCAGGTGCCCGAGATCACGGCCAATCGGTTTGCCCGGCCAGGCGGTGCCGGCCAGCAGAATGTCCCAGCCGTACAGGCCGGCAGCGTTGGAACGGAGCATTTTCCAGAGGAACTGCGGGCGGATCAGGCGCCACAGATGCCGGCCCATGTTGTCCGGGCCGACACTGAAGAAAAACGTTGCCTTGACCTGCGCCTCGTCGAGCATTTCCAGCAGCCGCGGCACACCTTCCCGGGTGCCACGGTAGGTGTCGACGTCGATACGAAGACCTGCCTGCATTATTGCTTGTCCGCGATTTCGAGCATGGCTTCACGCAGGAAGAAATCCAGGGTATTGCCGATGGTCTCGCGCATTTCCACGCCCGGCTCCCAGTTCAACAGGCGCTTGGCGTTGGCAATGCTTGGCTTGCGGTGTTCGACGTCCTGGTAACCGGCACCGTAGAACGCCTTGCTTTCCACGTCGCGGAAACCGGCGAACGGCGGGAAGTTGTGGCGCAGCGGGTGTGCTTCGAACTGACGCAGCAGCTCTTCGCCCAACTGACGGATGCTGGCTTCGTTGTCCGGGTTGCCGATGTTGATGATCTGGCCGTTGCAGACGTCGTTGTCGTTATCGATGATGCGCGCCAGTGCCTCGACGCCGTCAGCGATGTCGGTGAAGCAACGCTTCTGCTCGCCGCCGTCGAACAGACGGATCGGCGTGCCTTCTACCAGGTTGAGGATCAACTGGGTGATGGCGCGGGAGCTGCCGATACGCGCCGAATCCAGACGATCCAGGCGCGGGCCCATCCAGTTGAACGGACGGAACAGGGTGAAGTTCAGGCCCTTGGCGCCGTAAGCCCAGATCACGCGGTCCAGCAGTTGCTTGGAGACCGAGTAGATCCAGCGCTGCTTGTTGATCGGGCCGACAATCAGGTTCGAGCTGTCTTCGTCGAAGTTCTTGTCCTGGCACATGCCATAGACTTCCGAAGTCGACGGGAAGATCACGCGCTTGTTGTACTTGACGCAGTAGCGCACCAGTTTCAGGTTTTCTTCGAAGTCCAGTTCGAATACGCGCAGCGGGTTGCGCGTGTATTCGATCGGGGTGGCGATGGCCACCAGCGGCAGGACCACGTCGCACTTTTTGATGTGGTACTCGATCCACTCGGAGTGAATGCTGATGTCGCCTTCGACGAAGTGGAAGTGCGGGTGGCTGCGCAGGCGGTCGATGGCGTCGGAGCCGATGTCCAGGCCATAGACTTCGTAGCGATCGTCACGCAGCAGGCGCTCGGACAAGTGGTTACCGATGAAGCCGTTGACCCCCAGAATCAGCACACGAGTGCGACGTGGCGCACGACCGGATTCAGCGCCGCGCAGCAGCGAGCCATCGACCAGCCCCAGTTCGTTGGCCAGTTGCGGGCCGCTCAGATACAGACCGTTGTCGTTGCGCTGACCGGCGTTGATCACCAGCGAATCCTGACCGCAGGCAATGCGCAGCGGATCAACGCTGATCACGCGGCCCGGCGCCTGGCCTTCGTTGCCCCCGACAACCTCTGCACTCCAGACGATCAGTTTGTGCTCGCCCACGGCGCAGAACGCGCCGGGGTATGGGCGGGTCACGGCACGCACCAGGTTGAACAGTTCTTCGGCGGGTTTGGCCCAGACCAGTTTGCCGTCTGCCGGGGTGCGGCGACCGAACACGGTGGCTTGCGATTCGTCCTGCGGGGTTTCAGTGATGTTGCCTTGCAGCATGCTCGGCAGGATGTCGCGCAGCAGGTCGCTGGCAGCCGTGCGCAATTTGCCGTGCAGGCTCAGGCCGGTGTCGCTGCGTTCGATGGCAACGCGATGCTGGGCAACGATGGCCCCGGCGTCAGCGCGTTTGACCATGCGGTGCAGGGTGACACCGGTTTCGGTTTCGCCGTTGACCAGCACCCAGTTCGCCGGAGCACGACCGCGATAACGTGGCAGCAACGAGCCGTGCAGGTTGAACGCGCCTTTTTTGGCCAGGGCCAGCAGTGGTTCGCTCAGCAGGTGGCGGTAATAGAAGGAGAAAATATAGTCCGGGTCGAGCTTGGCGATGCGCTCGATCCACAGCGGATGGTTGGCGTCTTCCGGGGCATGCACCGGGATGCCTTTGCTGGCGCACAGTTGTGCAACCGACGCGTAGAACGCGTTCTCTTTCGGATCATCGGCGTGAGTGAACACGGCTGCAATGTCATAGCCGCTGTTGAGCAAGGCTTCGATGCCGGTGCAACCAATATCGTGGTAAGCGAAAACAACAGTTTTTGCACTCATGAGAGCACCTGATCGGGAGTAGAGGAAGTAGAAGAAAGACCATCAACGGTGATGGCAGGCGCCGGATGGGCCGGTTGGTTACGCAACACCTTTTCAATGAAGAAACGTGGACGGGCGCGCACATCGCTGTACATGCGGCCCAGGTATTCACCCAGCAGGCCCATGCCGATGAACTGGCCACCGGTAAACACGAACAGCACGGCGAACAGCACGAACATGCCGTCACCGGCCCAACCGGCACCGAAGGTCAGGCGCAGGGCGATCAGCGCAATCGCGAACAGCACGCCCAGCCCGGCCATGGCGAAGCCGACGATGCTCAGCAGACGCAACGGGGTGGTGGTCATGCAGGTGACCAGATCGAACATCAGGTTGATCAGACGCATCGGGCTGTATTTCGAGTCGCCGTGTTCACGCTCAGCGTGGGCTACAACGATTTCGGTGGTGTGACGGGCGAAGCTGTTGGCCAGAATCGGGATGAACGTGCTGCGTTCGCGGCAGGCGAGCATCGCGTCGATGATGGTGCGGCGGTAGGCGCGCAGCATGCAGCCGTAGTCGCTCATGGCAACGCCCGTGGAGCGTTGCACGGCGAGGTTGATCAGCTTCGACGGGTAGCGGCGCAGGGCGGAATCCTGACGGTTGCCGCGCACGGTGCCGACCACGTCGTAACCTTTTGCGGCCTCGGCCACCAGCCGTGGAATTTCTTCCGGCGGGTTCTGCAGGTCGGCGTCGAGGGTGATCACCACGTCGCCCTTGCACTGTTCGAAACCGGCCATGATCGCGGCGTGCTGACCATAGTTGCGGTTGAGAATGACCGCCACGAACGGACTGTTTTCACGCCCGGCGGCTTCTTCGAGCAGGTTTGCCGATTCGTCGCGGCTGCCGTCGTCGACCAGCACGATTTCGAAATCGTGATGCAACTGGCGGCAGGCTGCCTCGGTACGACGCAGCAGCTCGGGCAGGCTTTCCTGTTCGTTGTAGATCGGGATGACGATCGACACGCTACGGATTGGATAAGGTTTCACAGGCGGTTTTCCAGGGTTTGTGCGATGGCACCGACCACCCGGTCAAGGTCTTGACCGGTCATGTCGGGGAACAGCGGAATCGAACACAGCCGCGCCGAGTTCCATTCGGTGTCGGGCAGGTAGAGGTCGGGGTCACGCTGGCGGTACCAGGTGTGCAGGTGGGTGGCGATGAAATGGATGCCAGTGCCGATGCCCTGATCCTGCAACGCCTTCATGAAGGCTTCGCGGTCCATGCCGCAGCGCTCGTTGTCGATGCGCAGGATGAACAAGTGCCAGGCGTGTTGCTGGGCATAGGCGGGCAGGGCCAGCGGTTGCACCGGCAGGCCTTCGAGTTTTTGCAAATAGGTGGTGGCCAACTCGGTGCGGCGGGCGTTGATGTCGTCCAGACGCTGCAACTGCACCAGGGCAATCGCGGCGTTGATGTCGGCCAGGTTGTACTTGAAGCCCGGCTCCATGACTTGCGCCTGCGGTTTGCGGCCACCGGTCAGACGGTCATAGGCGTCAACGCCCAGACCGTGGAACTTGAGCATGCGCACACGGCTGGCCAGGGCTTCATCGTCGGTGACGAACATCGCACCTTCGGCACAGGTCATGTTCTTGATTGCGTGGAAGGAGAAAATCGCCGTGCCTTGCGAACCGACGTGACGCCCCTTGTAGCGAGTGCCGGCAGCGTGAGCGGCGTCTTCGATGACCGCGATGCCGTGCTTGTCAGCCAGGGCGTACAGCGGATCGAGATCGAACGCGGCGCCGGCGTAGTGCACCGGAATAATCGCCTTGGTCCGAGGAGTAATGGCCGCTTCGATGCGCGCGGCGTCGGTCATCAGCGTGTCGCGATCGACATCGACGAACACCGGTTTGGCACCTAGCAGGGAGATCATGTTGGCAGTCGAGACCCAGGTCTGCGACGGGGTGATGACTTCGTCGCCCGGGCCGATGCCCAGGGCCAGCAACGTGATATGCATACCGCCGGTGGCCGAAGACAAGGCCACCGCATGTTTGCAACCCACGTATTGTGCAAACTGCTCTTCGAGTGCCTGGTTTTTCGGCCCGGTGGTGATCCAGCCCGAGCGCAATACTTGCTCGACAGCGGCAATTTCCTCATCGCCAATACTTGGGCGGGAGAAGGGGAGAAACGCCTGACTCATGGGCACCTCATTTACAAGAAAATAAAGGATGGATTCACGCAGTTATTCGATCCAGCCTCAGCGCAGACACAGAAAACTGACCTTGCATCAATAACTTGGCAAAAAGCATGACGTCGGCGATTGATTGACTTTTCACGATTTGCCCGGCAGGTTGGGCATAGCCGGTACCGCACCTATGGGAACTAAGGCTATGCCGGTTTTTGTGAAAGGAATATGAAAAACCGGTGGGCGAATCGTTTATCTGTGACTTATACAGCCGCCGTTCAGACTTCTGCCGTTCATCGTGGTTTTTAGTCAGCCAGTGCGGTTCAAGTACCTTCTTTACTTCAAGTACATTGCATTTTTTAGTTGTTGTAGTGCTGTACGTTTTTTACTTAAGGTTTAACGTTTGATTGATTTAGTTGCTGCAAACCCCGACGCACCAAAAACCAACCCGATGAGCCTGTACCTCGCGCGTTTGGCGCCTTCCAGCCAACTGACCATGCGTTACGTGCTGCAAGATGCGGCCGATCGCCTGGGCTTTGAAGACATGAATGTCGAAGAGATTCCCTGGCATGCGTTGCAACCGGAAGATGTTGTAGCGCTGGTCGCGGCATTACGCGCAGACAACTACGCACCCAACACTTCTTCGTTGTATGTGAATGCGGTGCGCGGGGTCATGAATGAGGCCTGGCGCATGAGCCTGATCAGTCAGGAACATCTTTTAAAGATGCGTTCGGTCAAGGGCATCGCCGGCACGCGGTTGTCTCAGGGGCGCAATCTCAAGCGCACATTGATTCACGAGTTGATGGAAGTCTGCGCTGCCGACCCGCGCCCACAGGGCCTGCGTGATGCGGCAATCATTGCGTTGCTGTACGGCACCGGTATGCGCAAGTCGGAATCGGTGGATCTGGACTTGAATCAGGTCGACTTCACGGAACGCAGCCTGTGCGTCACCGGTAAAGGCAACAAACAGTTGATCAAATACGCACCGGCATGGGCGTTCAGCAAACTTGATGCGTGGCTCGAACTGCGCCGTTCACAGCTCAAGGAAGGCGAGAGCGACGATGCCTTCCTGTTCAACCGTATTCGCCGTGGCAGCCACATCACCCGCGAGCGCATCACCAAGCACGCGATCTACTACATCGCTCGCCAGCGCGGCACGCAGGTCGGGGTGAAGATCATGCCGCACGACTTCCGTCGCTCGTTCATCACTCGGGTGATCGAGGAGCATGACCTGTCGATCGCGCAGAAACTCGCGCATCACAGCAACATCCAGACCACCGCCAATTACGATGTGCGCGATGACAACGAGCGGCGGCGAGCGGTGGATCGCTTCGATCTCTGATCAACTCGACGGTCATGGTTGGCTCTGGGCAAAGATGAAGATTTCCAGGTTGCCACGCCGCCAGTGCTGGCCATCGACCGGCAGCAGCGCCAGTTGTTGCTCGTCAGAGGTGCTGTTGACGCGCATCACCACACCCACCGAGCCTTTTTTGCGCGCCTGGGTCATCCACTCGCTGACGCCGTCGAGGCTGACCTTGCGTGACGTCATGGCCGGGTCATCGAGACCGTACTTGAGTTCGCCGACGGTGTTGAACAGGTCCACCTGCGGGCGACGCAAGCGCCATGACAACGCGGAGGCTGCGCCCAGGTCGTTACTCAGCAACGAGCTGGTTTCGCTCAGTGCCTGCTGATGCTCGGCAATGAACTGATCCGGCATCTTGCAGTTGACGATGGTCGCTGGCATCGCCGCCGGCAACAACGCGACGAGCAGGCCGATGCCCAACGCCGGCATCGCCCACAGCGTCAGCGGGCGCAGCACTTGCAAGGCGTTGCTGATGATCCAGCCGACCAGCACGATGTACAGCAGCGACAGGCTGAACATCTCGCTGTTCTGGTAGATCTCCCGGGTTGCCTGTACATACAGCAGCGCGAACAGCGCCGCGCTTGCCAGCAGGGTGTTGATCACGCCATTGGCGCGCAAGACGCGGCCGTCGCCCGTATTGAGCCAGTTGATCAAGGTGTGGCCCATCAACAACGCCAGTGGCAGCAGGCACGGCATGATGTAGGTCGGCAGTTTGCCGCTGCTGAGGCTGAAGAATGCCAGCGGGAGCAGGAACCACAGGGCGAGGAAGGCGATTTTCGGCTCGCGTTTTTCCCGCCAGATGCGCATCAGCGTCGACGGCAGCAGCGCTGCCCATGGCAGGGTAGCGGCGAACAACAACGGCAGGTAGAACCACCATGGCCGGGCGTGCTGGGCATCTTCACCCGCGGCAAAACGGCGAATGTGTTCGTGCCAGAAGAAGAAACGCCAGAAATCCGCTTCCCGAGAGTGAACAGCGAGCCCCCACGGCAGGCTGATCAGCGTGGCCACCAGCACCGCGAGTGGCCCATAACGTAGCAGTTCACCGAAGCGACGTTGCCAGATCATGTAGGGCAGGGCGATCAGCACTGGCAGCAGCAGGGCGAGAAAACCCTTGGTCATCAGCCCCATGCCGCAGGCGATGCCCAGCAGAGTCCAACTCCCGAGCCGTGCACGTGGGGTTTTGCTGTCGATCGCGAACCACACCGCGACCAGACTCAGGTTGACCCACAAGGTGAACTGCAGATCGAGGTTCGCGTATCCGGCCTGACCGGCGATCAGGCCGAAACTCATGTACAGCAAGGCGCAAGTCGCGCTGGTACGCGGGTTGTTCCACAGTCGGCGGGCCAGCAGATACGCCAGCCAGACGCTGAGCCCGGAACTCAACGCCGAGGCGATACGTACACCAAACAGGTTGTCACCGAAAATGGCCTGACCGATGGCAATCATCCAGTAACCGGCAATCGGCTTTTCGAAGTAGCGAATGCCCATGAAGTGCGGAGCGACCCAGTTACCGCTCAGGAGCATTTCCTGACTGATCTGGCCATAACGGGTTTCATCGGGAATCCAAAGCCCGTGGCTCATTAGTGGCAGCAGATAAAACACCACGAAAGCCAGTACCAGCCCGGGAATCGCCTTAAATAGACAAGACTGTATTGACTCAGCGCACAGTGCCAAACCTTTGACCCGCAACATTTCATTCAGCGCAACGTATGGTTGATGACGCGAGCCACTTTACGATGGTCTGTTTGAATGGTTGCTGAACACTCTGTCCAGGGGCATAGAGAGGCGGTCAACCGTTCAGGACGCTGGCGGACACCCGCGCGGGTTGCCCGCCGCCTGACTGATGACGGCGGCCAGGCGTTTGACGTTGTTCTGTTGCGCGGCCACCAGGTCGTCGATGCTCGGGCCGGACGCTGTTTGCAAGGTTGAATGGCAGGTCAGCAGAGCATTGTCCGCCGCACCGCCGGGACGCAGGCGCCATTTGACGTCGATCAGCCCGTACTGGCCGGGGATCGAATCAAACCGCTGCACATCGATGCGCACCGAGACATTGCCGCGACCGCCGGTATTGCTCAGTTGATCGTTCAAGGCACTGCGCAACTCATCCGCCAGACTCGCCCCCCACCACTGGGTTTCCAGAATCGCCAGGCCGTTGTTGCCCTGACGGATGACGATTTGCGGGCGGTCGACCTGCGGCGGCACGCTGATCCCCTCGATTGGAATCTGCGCGCCGGCCCGGGACGGCGGCAGTTGCACCGGGGTCAGGGTGTGAAAGTTGATCGGCTCGCTGCGGCAGGCGCCAAGCAGCATGAACGCAGCGAGCACGGTAATCTTCAGCGGTAAAGCCATGGGGTAGCTCCTGTGCTCAATTGCGTGGCGGCCCTTTCAGATCCAGCGGCGCCGCGTTGTCGGGACGACCGCGAATCAGCGATTCGGGATGGCGGCCGAGATAATCCGACAGCTCACGCAGCGAACGCGACATGCGCCCGAGTTCGTCGAGGGTCTCGGTGAGTTTCTCGCGCTGCGGCGAATCCTCGGCCAGGGTCGAGCTGGCGGACTGCAAGGTCTTGCTGACGTCGGCCAGGGTGGTCTGCACGCTCGGCAGGGTTTTCGCGTTGAACTGGGTCAGGCCTTTGCGCAGCTCCACGAGGTTGCTGTCGAGGTTGCCGGCAATCCGCTCGACCGGCAGTTTGTTGAGCTTGTCGACCACCGCTTCGAGTTTTTCCTGCAACTGTTCGAGGCTGCCGGGCACGGTTGGCAAGACCACCGGCCGGGCCGTCGCGTCGAAGGCGATTTTCTCGGCTTTCGGGAAGAAATCCAGCGCGATGTACAACTGCCCGGTCAGCAGGTTGCCGCTGCGGGCCTGGGCGCGCAGGCCGTTGTCGACGAAGGTACCGAGCAGCCGAATGCCGGCCGCTTCGTCGTTGGGATCGTGCTTGAATTCGGTGAGCATCTTTTTGTAGGCCTGACCGAGGCGCTGCGGGTAAATGACGATGCCGACGTTAAGCGGAAAAGTGCGTTTCTTCGCGTCGAAATCCAGATTGATGCCGACCACCCGGCCGATCTCCATGCCGAGAAACTCTACCGGCGCATCGACCTTGAGCCCGCGCAAGGACTGTTCGAAACGCAGCACCATGTATTGCGCCTTGCCGTTGGGCGGGGCGAGGGCGGTCTGCTGATCGGCGAACAGTTCGAAGTCCTTGTCGTCGGCGGCGGCCACATCGTTGGGGCTGTAATCCGGCGCACGGAAGGCAATGCCGCCGACCAGCATGGTGGACAGCGACTCGGTCTTCACCGCAAAGCCGTTGGCGCCGACATTGATGTCGATGCCGCTGGCGTTCCAGAACCGGGTGTTTTCGGTGACGAACGCGTCGTTTGGCGAGTGAATGAACACTTCGATGTCCACGCCCTTGCCCTCGGGGTTGAGGGTGTAGGTCACGACCTGGCCGACCGGAATCTTGCGGTAGTAGACCGGCGAACCGATGTCCAGCGAGCCCAGGTCCGGGGCGTGCAGCATGAAGCGCTTGCCCGGTTCGCCGTAGGTGATCGGCGGTGGATTCTCCAGGCCCTTGAAGCGTTTGGCGCGGCTGTCGGACTGGCCGATATCGGCGCCGATGTAGTCGCCGGAGAGCAGGGTGTCGATGCCCGAAACGCCACCGGCGCCGATGCGCGGGCGCACGACCCAGAATTGCGAGTCTTCGCGGGTGAAGGTTTCAGCCTGTTTGGACAGCTTGATGGTGGCGTCGACGCTTTTCTGATCGCCGCTCAACTCGACGTCAGTCACCTGACCGATCACCACATTGCGGTATTTGACTTCGGTCTTGTTGGCGGTCAGGCCGCTGCCGGTCTTGAAGTTGACGACGATGGTCGGGCCTTCCTGCATCAGGTTGTGCACCACCAGCGAAATACCGACCAGCACCGCGACGATCGGCACGATCCACACCAGTGAAATACTGAAACGACGCGTCTTGATCGGCGCTTGGCCCGGTGCTCGTGGCTCATCGGCGGCTGACGACTTCATCCATGTCCTCCTCGGTTTGGTGGATGCTGAGCGTCAGGAACGCAAAAGCACTTCATCAATATAGAAGTGCTTGGCGATAGAGCAAATAAGGTTACGTGTAGGAGCTGCCGAAGGCTGCGATCTTTTGATATTGGTTTTTAAGGTCAAAAGATCGCAGCCTTCGGCAGCTCCTACAGGGGGAAGGGCTAGCCGAGGATTTCACGCAGGCGATACCAGAACATGCCCAGTGCCAGCAGCGGCGAACGCAAGGCCGGGCCGCCGGGGAAGGTCATGTGCGGCACGGCGCTGAACACGTCCATGCCCTGACTGTGGCCGGCGTGAATGGCCTCGCCCAGCAGCTTGGCGCACCAGTGCGTGACGTTGAGGCCGTGACCGGAGTAACCCTGAGCGTAGAACACGTTCGGCTGCTGCTGGAGCCGGCCGACCTGCGGGAAGCGGTTGGCGGTGATGCCGATCTTGCCGCCCCATTGATAGTCGATGCGCACGTCGGCCAGTTGCGGGAAGACCTTGAGCATCTTCGGGCGCATGTAGGCGGCGATGTCCGCCGGGTCGCGCCCGGAATAATGACAGGCGCCGCCAAATAGCAGGCGTCGATCCGCCGAGAGCCGGTAGTAGTCGAGACCGACTTTCTGGTCGCACAACGCGAGGTTGTGCGGGATCAATTGCGCGGCACGTTCCTCGGACAGCGGCTCGGTGGCGATGATGTAACTGCCGGCGGGCAGTACTTTACCGCTGAGTTGCTGTTCGAGTTCATCCAGATGCGCGTTGCAACCGAGCACCAGACTGCCGGCGCGCACGCTGCCGGTGGCGCAGCGCACTTCAACGGTTTCGCCATGAATGATCTGCAGCACCGGGCTCTGCTCAAAGATGCGTACACCGAGGGACGCCGCCAGGCGCGCTTCGCCCTGCACCAGATCCAGCGGATGCAGATGGCCGGAGCCCATGTCGATCAGCCCCCCCGCGTAAACGTCGGCGTTGACCACTTGCTGACGGATCAGCTCCGGGCCGACCAAGCGGGTCTGATGTTGATAGCCGAGTTCGTCGAGGCTGACCTGTTCGTCCTTGAACGCTGCGAATTGCGCCGGAGTGTTGGCCAGTTCGCAGAAGCCCCAGCGCAGGTCACACTCGATGGCGTTCTCGGTGATGCGCTGGCGCACCAGTTCCACCGAGTCGATGCCGGCGCGCTGCAAGTAACGCACGCCGTCATTGCCGACGTAACGGGCAAAGCCTTCGACCTCATGACCGATACCGCGAATCAATTGACCGCCATTGCGCCCGCTGGCGCCCCAGCCGATGCGCCGGGCTTCGATCACCACCACCGACAGCCCGCGCTGCGCCAGCTCAATCGCGGTGTTGACCCCGGTGAACCCGCCGCCGATCACGCAGACATCGGCGCTGAGATCAGCGTCGAGTGCCGGCCAGGGCGTGCTGGCCCGGGCCGAAGCTGCGTAATAGGAGCGGGCGTGTTCTTTGCTGTACTGATTCATTTGTTCGACTTCACTTTGCTCCAGGACCGGGTCATCAGACGCATGATCGACTGGGGCGGGGTAGAGGAGATGTAGAGCTTGTCCAGCACGGCCTGCGACGGATAGACCTCGGGATTGTTCACCAGCGCCTGATCCATGAACTGCTTGGCAGCCGGGTTCGGGTTGGCGTAACCGACCGAAGCGCTGACCTTGGCGATGACTTGCGGATCGAGCAGGTAATTGATGAAGGCGTGAGCTTCCTTGGTGTTGCTGGCGTCGGCCGGGATTGCCAGCAGGTCGAACCACAGGTTGGCGCCTTCCTTGGGAATCGCATAGGCGATGTTCACCCCGTTGTTGGCTTCCTTGGCGCGGTTGGCCGCCTGGAACACGTCGCCGGAGTAACCGAAGGCTACGCAGATGTCGCCATTGGCCAGGTCGGAAACGTATTTCGAGGAGTGGAAATAGGTGATGTACGGGCGGATGCTCAGCAGTTTCGCTTCAGCCTTTTTATAGTCCTCCGGGTTCTCGCTGCGAGGGTCCATGCCCATGTAGTTGAGGATCGCCGGGAACACTTCGTCCGCCGAGTCCATCATCGACACGCCGCACTGGGTGAGTTTCTTCAGATTCTCCGGCTCGAACAGCACCGCCCAGGAATCGATGTGATCGATGCCGAGCACAGCCTTGACCTTGTCGACGTTGTAGCCGATGCCGTTGGTGCCCCACAGGTACGGTACCGAATGCTGGTTGCCCGGGTCGTTCTTCTCAAGCAATTCGAGCAGCTTGGGATCGAGATTCTTCCAGTTCGGCAACTGCTCGCGATCGAGTTTGAGGAACGCCCCGGCCTTCACCTGACGCGCGAGGAAGTGGTTGGATGGCACCACGACGTCGTAGCCGGTGCGGCCGGCGAGGAGTTTGCCTTCCAGGGTTTCGTTGGAGTCGAAAACGTCGTAGATCACCTTGATCCCGGTCTTGGCCTGGAAGTCGGCGAGGGTGGTTTCACCGATGTAGTCGGTCCAGTTGTAGACGCTGACCTGTGGCTGGGCCAGGGCTGCGGTGCTGCACAACAGCGCCAGTGCGGCGGGAACCATGGATTTCAATAGACGCATATCGACACCTCTTCGATTTTTTTGGATTTTTCAGGTGGTTCGCTAATCCCTGTGGGAGGGGGCTTGCTCCCGAAGAGGCCGGCACATTCAACATTTCTGTGACTGACAGACCGCTTTCGGGAGCAAGCCCCCTCCCACAAAAGCCCATCCCACAGAGGTGAAGGGGCTTTGTGGGATGGATCAGACGCTAAGCAGCAGGAACTCGCGCTCCCAGGAGCTGATCACGCGCTTGAAGTTTTCATGCTCGGCGCGTTTGACTGCGACGTAGCCGCGCACGAACTTGTTGCCCAGGTATCGGGCAACGGTGTCGCACTCTTCCATTTGCGTCAGCGCGTCTTCGATGGTGATCGGCAAGCGCAGGTTGCGGCGTTCGTAGGCGCGGCCTTCGACGGCGGCACTCGGATCGATGCCTTCGACCATGCCGATGTAGCCACACAGCAGGCTCGCGGCGATCGCCAGATACGGGTTGGCATCGGCGCCCGGCAGGCGGTTTTCCACGCGCATGGATTCCGGCCCGGAGGTCGGCACACGCAGGCCGACGGTGCGGTTTTCTTCGCCCCACTCGACGTTCACCGGGGCCGAAGTGTCCGGCAGGAAGCGGCGGAACGAGTTGACGTTGGGCGCGAACATCGGCAGCACTTTCGGGATGTACTTCTGCAGGCCGCCGATGTGATGGCGGAACAGCTCGCTCATCGTGCCGTCGGCATTGGCGAAGATCGGCTTGCCGGTGGCGATCTCCACGACGCTCTGGTGCAAGTGCATGGCGCTGCCGGGCTCGTCGCCAATCGGTTTGGCCATGAACGTGGCGGTGACGTTGTGCTTGAGCGCCGCTTCGCGCAGGGTGCGTTTGAACACGGTGATCTGGTCGGCCAGATCCAGTGCGTCGCCGTGACGGAAGTTGATTTCCATCTGCGCCGGGCCGTCTTCATGGATCAGCGTGTCCAGATCCAGACCTTGCAGCTCGCACCAGTCGTAGACGTCTTCGAACAGCGGATCGAATTCGTTGGCGGCATCGATCGAGAACGACTGCCGGCCGCTTTCAGCCCGGCCCGAACGCCCCAATGGTGCCTTGAGTGGCAGGTCCGGGTCTTCGCAGCGCTGGGTCAGGTAGAACTCCATTTCCGGCGCCACGATCGGCTTCCAGCCCTTGTCGGTGTACAGCTGCAGGACTTTCTTCAGCACGTTGCGCGGCGACAGTTCGATCGGGTTGCCGAACTTGTCGAAGGTGTCGTGGATGACGATGGCGGTCGGCTCGATCGCCCATGGAATCACATACACGGCGTCGCTCACCGGTTTGCAGACCATGTCGATGTCGGCCGGGTCGAGCAGGTCGTAGTAGATGTCGTCGTCGACAAAATCCCCGGTTACCGTTTGCAGCAGCACACTTTCCGGCAGGCGCATGCCTCGCTCATGCAGGAACTTGTTGGTCGGTGCGATCTTGCCGCGGGCAATGCCGGTCAGGTCGCTGACCACACATTCAACTTCGGTAATCTTGTGATCTTTCAGCCACGTGAACAGCTGATCGAAAGGGGCATTCATAAAGACCTCGTTATTGGTTTTATAGACGCCGGGGAGGGCGGGTTTCATCTTCCGCCGCTTCCCCTGTGGCGCGTTGGCGACTATCTTGGGCGTGCCTTGCCGTTCCATCTATCCACTTTAAGCAGCACCAAAGCGCACCAAAAGAGTGCGCAAGGTCTCCCATGACAACGTGTAATCCGCTTCAGGTTCAGGCTTTCAATACCGCTGATGTCAGCGAACAGATCCGCGCCACGCCGGGTTGGGTTCAGCATTACCAGCAGATGTCTCCCGGCCATTTCGCCGGGCAGATCCGCTATCTGGATCTGGAGGGCGTGCAGGTCTACGAAGAACAGATGAACACCCGCGTCGAGCAGACATTCAGCGCGCCGTCGGGTGCCTTGGCGTTCTGTTTTGATCGCAGCGACAACGCGCTGTATCTGCTCAACGAAGACAGCCGCAACATCTGGATCACCCCGGAGAACTACCAGGAAATCGCCGTGGTGTTCGGCCCGGAATTCGTCCGTCAGCACGGTCTGGACGTGGCGAGACTCGATGGATTGTTCATGGCACCGCTTAACTGCGGGCAGAACGCCTTGTTCAGTCGCTGGTTAAGCTCAACTCTCACGAAGTTGTCGCAAGCTGTTGATGCGTTTGATAAAGACTCACTGACTCAGCAGTTACTCGAAGACTGCCTGTTCATCCTCGACAACGCACACACCCGTCTTGATCGCGGCGGATTACAGCGGCGTAGCGAAGAACGGATGATCATGAAGCGAGTAGGGGAGTGGGCGGCGGATTCGCCGGAAGACACCGTCAATCTGCTCGAACTGTCGAAGGTCGCAGGGGTGCCGTTGCGACAATTACAGCAGGCGTTCAAGGCCTACACCGGGATGACCCCGAGTCACTGGTTACGCCTGCGTCGACTGAACAGTGCACACCGCGAATTGCTCAAGCGCCGGCCTACCGAAACCACCGTGGCCGAGGTGGCGATGCACTGGTCGTTCTGGCATCTGGGGCGGTTTTCCAGCAGTTATCGGGCGCTGTTCAAAGAGCTGCCGAGCGAGACGCTGAAACGCTAGAGATTGCAGTAACGGGCAAAAAGATCTTGTGTCCCAAGCGAAGTTAAATAGAATCAGTCTCATTTGAATCTAACTTCGCGCAGGGTCTCCCGAGATGATTGAAGCCGCCACGCCATCGGAGCAGAGCCTGCACGCGCTGTACCGCGATCACCGGGGCTGGCTGGAAACCTGGCTGCGTCGACGCATGGGCAATGCGTGGGATGCGGCGGATCTGAGTCAGGACACCTTTTTGCGTGTGCTGTGCAGCGCGCAACCGATTGCCGACATGCGTGAGCCTCGTGCCTATCTGCTGACCGTGGGCAAGCGTCTACTGAGCAACTTCTACAGCCGCCGCAGTCTGGAAAAAGCCTACCTCGAAGCCCTCGCGCAACTGCCGGAGGAGTGCGTGCCGTCGCCCGAGCAGCGTTGGCTGCTGCTGGAAACCCTGCAAGCACTGGATGAGTTACTCGATGGTTTGCCCCGAGCAGTGCGCCGGGCGTTTTTGTGGAGTCAGCTTGAAGGCCTGGGTTACCGCGAAATCGCCGAGCGCTTGCAAGTGTCCGAGCGCACCGTCAAACGTTACATGGCGCAGGCCTACGAGCATTGTCTGCTGGTGGAGCTTTGATGCGCGTAGCCCCCAGCGATGAAGCCCGCGAAGTCGCCCGCGCCGCCGCGCAATGGCTGGCGTTGATTGAGTCCGGCGAAGCGGGCGCTGACGATCATGCGCAATTGCAGGCCTGGCGCAACAGCGATAGCCGGCATGAACACGCGTGGCAGAAAATCCAGCGCTTGCGCGAACGGTTTTCCGCTCTGCCTTCTGCGTTGGCCATGGCTACGCTGGATCGTCCGGACGCTGCGCGTCGGGCCGCGCTGAAACGCGCGCTCGGCATCGCGGCACTGGTGCCGGCGGCCTGGCTGATCAGTCGGCAACTGCCTCTGGATGTCTGGCGCGCGGATTTGCACACCAGCACTGGCGAGCACAAGCGATTGCGGCTCGCGGATGGCAGTTCGTTGCAGCTGAACACCGACAGCGCCGTCAATGTGGATCTTGCTGCCGGTCAGCTGACACTGGTGCGTGGCGAGATGGCGCTTGATGTGCCAGGCGACTCAGCCCTGATCATCAATGTGCCGTACGGGCGGATCATCGTCAGTCACAGTGAGATTTGCGTGCGTCTCAATGAGCGTGACTGCAATGTGTCGGTGGTCAGTGGCTCGGTGCAGTTGCAACCGTCAAGGGGGCCGGCGCTGATCCTCAATCAGGGCCAGCAGATCAGGCTGCAGGCTTCTGGTGCGGGATCTGTCCTGGCGTTTGACAGCACAATGCCGAGCTGGCGCGACGGTGTACTGATGGCGCAAAACCAGCCGCTGGGGGATTTTTTGCGCGAATTGAGCCGTTATCGCCCAGGCGTGCTGCGCTGGGATCCGGAGCTGGAGTCGTTGCGCATCACCGGCAGTTTTCGCCTGGATAACACTGATCAAGTGCTCTCGCTGTTGGCTGCCAGCCTGCCGATCGACGTGCAGCAACGCACGCGCTTCTGGGTCTCTCTCGTTCCGCGAAAATTGTCCCAGTCCAAAAAAACAGTCTGAGATCTGTCCCTTTTTTTCGCCTCGCTGGTCATTCCAGGCAAGTGAACCAAATCGAGAGCTTTTTCCTATGCCTGCAGTATTCCCAGGTCGTTTACGTCCGTTGTTGCAGTTGAGCCTTTTGTTGAGCCTGAGTGCCAGCCCCCTGTTGATCCCCTGCAGTTGGGCGGAAAGCCCCGACCGCCGCGCTTATCAGGTGCCTGCCGGCAGCCTGGGTGCTGCGCTGACCCGTTTTGCCGGACTGGCCGGGGTCAATCTGTCGGTAGATCCTGCCCTGGTCAGCGGGCGCAACAGCAATGGTTTGTCGGGTGAGTTCGGCGTGGAAGAGGGCTTCACCCGGTTGTTGCTGGGGTCTGGTCTACAGCTGCAACCGGCGGGCGAGCGTGCTTACACAGTCATTCCGGCGCCGGACGGCGGTAGTCTGGAACTGGCACCCACTTCGATTCTTGGGTCGACGGGGAGCACGGATTCCGAGGTCTTTGCCGGTGGCCAGGTGGCGCGCCGAGGCTCGCAAGGGCTGCTGGGTTCCAGGGATTTCATGGAGACCCCGTTCAGCATGACCACCTACACCAGCGAAACGGTGAAAAACCAGCAGGCTCGCACTCTGGGCGATCTGATCGCCAGCGATCCTTCGGTGCGTGCGACCAACCCGGCAGGCGGCCGTTATGAGCAATTCACCATCCGCGGTTTCAGCCTGTTCAACAGTGATGTTTCCTACAACGGCCTCTACGGGGTTCTGCCCACTTACACGATCGACATGGAAATGGCCGACCGCGTCGACATCCTCAAGGGCCCGAGCCAACTGATCAACGGGATTTCGCCGCGGGGCAGTGTAGGAGGGGGGATCAACGTGGTGCCCAAGCGTGCCGGCGATCAGCCGAATACGTCGCTGACGGCCAGTTACGCCTCGAACAATCAGCTCGGCGGCGCCGTCGACATCGGCCGTCGCTTTGGTGAGGACAACCAGTTCGGCCTGCGATTCAACGGCGTCAAGCAATCGGGTGACACCGAATGGGATCACCAGAGCGTCGATCGCGACATGGCCGTGCTGGGCCTAGATTTTCGCGGTGAGCGCCTGCGACTTTCTACCGATATCGGTCATACCGAGCGCGATACCGATGCGCCGCAAGAACGTGTGCAGGTCGGTGCAAACGCTAAAGTTCCGGATGCTGATGATGTGCGCGACAACTACGCGCAACCCTGGAGCCAGGCGCGAACCAAGGATACGTTTGGCACGCTCAATGGCGAGTTCGACGTCAGCGATTCGGTCATGTTGTATGGCGGCGTCGGCGCCCGTAAAAGTAACCACGATTTCCTTCGGCATGCGGTGTCGGTGACCAACGACGCCGGCGACTTCAGCGTTCAACCGCGGGATTTCACCCGTGACGAAAATGTCCGGACCGCCACGGCGGGTGTGCGCAACTGGTTCCATACCGGTTCGGTCAGCCACGAGCTCAACCTGGCGGCCAGTTACTTCTACATGGATTTCGAAAATGGCGGCGCGCGGTATGCAGCAGGGCGCAGCAATCTGTATGACCCGGTGGAAACCGCAAAACCGCGCACGCCAACACGCTACGACGCCAAGGTCTACACGGAAAACCGCTTCAGCGGCGTCGCACTGTCCGATACGCTGGGTTTCTTCGATGATCGCCTGCAGCTGACCCTTGGCGCCCGTTGGCAAAGGGTTCAAGTCGACGACTGGAGCGATGACGTGAAGGGCGACACGGCTTATGACGAAGAAAAACTTTCGCCATCCGGCGGCATTCTGTTCAAGGCGACGGACAAGTTGTCGCTCTACGCCAACTACATGGAAGGACTCAGCCAAGGGAAAATCGCACCATCGACGTCAGTCAACGAGGATGAAATCTTCCCGCCTTTTATCAGCCGACAAGTCGAAGTCGGGGCCAAATATGACGCGGGTTCGTATGCGCTCACAGCGTCCGTGTTCCGGATCAAACAGCCTGCGTACGAAACCAACGCCACGACACGAGTCTTCGGCCCGAACGGCAAACGACAGAACGACGGGGTGGAGTTGAGTCTGTTCGGCGAGCCGTTCAAAGGGTTCCGATTGCTCGGCGGCCTGATGTACATCGACAGCGAACTGACCCAGACCACCAATGGAGCCTTTGACGGGAACCGCGCACCCGCGACCCCCAAGTACAACGTCAATCTCGGCGCAGAGTGGGATGTCCCCAGTGTGCAAGGGCTGACGCTGACAGGGCGCGGAATCTATTCGAGTTCGCAGTATCTGGATCAGTCCAACCAGAAGGAAATCGACTCATGGGAGCGATTCGACGTGGGGACGCGTTACGCCTTTAAACTGGACGACAAGACCATCACCGTACGCGCCAATGTCGAGAACGTATTGGATAAACGCTACTGGAGTTCGGCAGGCGCATCAGATGACAGCGAACCCGGGTTGACGCTTTCGACGCCAAGGACTTATCTGCTATCGGCAACGGTGGATTTCTGAATGGTCTTCTTGAATAAACAGGTGCTCAAAAGAAGGGTATTTGCTTAGAAATCCGCCGATCTACTGTTAACTCCACTAAATAGCCGTTTAGTAGAGCTATCGCCGCATCTGTCCTTAAATCAATGGAGTGGGCCATGAATCGAGGGAAAACAAGCGTCATGGATGTGATTGCGGCGCTGGATCTGCAGCCTCATGTCGAAGGCGGCTATTTTCGCAGGACTTTTCAAGCAGATCAGCGCGCCATGCTGCAAACCGCCGGTGGCCCACGTTACCTGATGACCTCGATCTATTACTTGCTGACTGAAGATTCGCCGGTGGGTCAATTTCATTTCAACCAATCGGACATCCTGCATTTCTACCATCTGGGCGATCCTGTCGAGTACAGCATGATCCTCAGTGATGGTGAGTTACGAACGCTGGTGATGGGTAGCGACGTTCTTGCAGGCCAGCATTTGCAAATGCACGTGCCTGGTGGAATCTGGAAAGCTTCGCGACTGCTTGAGGGTGAGCAAGGATTTGGATTGATCAGCGAAGCGGTGTCGCCGGGATTTGATTTTGCCGACATGGAGATGGGTGATCGACGCAAACTGATTGCGCGATTTCCACAGCATCGCACGCTGATTGAAAAGCTGACGCGGGATGCTGATTGAAGGTCGCCGATGTCAGGCAAGGCCGCGGTTTTGAAAAGTCAGGTTTTGGGGGAATACGCTGGATTGAAATCTGGCGTGCAACCGGGCTAATCCTGAAACATCTTGTTACGTGTAATGTATATTATGTTAAATCGTGTATTACGCTACGTGCCTAATGCACCACGTCTGTCTTCACTCCAAATCACCCCAGCACCCTATAAATCTCAGAAGCCACCTGCATCGTAGCGTCGTCAATCGTTCCCTCATTACGACACAGAACCCAACCGTGCTCCTTGACCGCTTGCTCGAACATCTCCGTACACACCACATGCTCTGCGTACTTCTGAATCACAGTGCCGCCCAATCCTCGCGATCTCGTCGCAGCCCTTGTCCATGAAATATCCGGATCGGTGACGACGCCGACATGCAGATCCGGCACTCGCACGTCTCGATCCAGATTCAACTGGAGAATCTCGGCAAACGGGATGGTTCGGCGAAACGCTGCATCCGACGGATACCAGCGATCGATCAGGATGATGCTGTCCAGCGGCTGCTCCGTCAGCACGTTTCGGGAAATCCAGCGCCGACTATCAGCCAGGCGCTGGCACACAGCCCATTCCAGATCCTGAGAAGGATTTCTGGCAAGTGCGTTGATCAGGGCCATGGTTTTAGCCCGGAAAGGATCGCTTTTTCTCTCGCAAAGCCGGATGACTTTCTTATTGCCTGCCCTCAGCGCCTTCGTAACAGACTCCAACAGCGTGGTTTTGCCGGTGCCTTTGGGGCCATCCAGAGAAACAAACAGCGGATTATTCATTGTTCACATAACGATGGATTCGCGGTTTTCTGCCTCTGTACGTTCGCTACTACCACTTGGTGCAGCTGCGCGAAAACAGACATGGAGGACCACTGTAACCGTATTTCCGGCATTCAGATGGCTGAACTGTCATTTCCAATGGCATGGCCCTGCCCTCACCCGGCCGCCCCGCTATTTTCCCAAGCGCCCGGCTGTCATCAGCTTCATGTTGCAGACATCGAGTACAGCCAACACCTGCGACGTCTGCAATAATGCCGACCACAGCGGCGCGAAGGCATATCGAGTGCTCGTGCCCACATCTGCTTTTCGGGTTTGGAGGACTTCATGCAGGACATTATTGACGGCTTTCTGCGCTTTCAGCGCGAGGTTTATCCGCAACGCGTCGAGCTGTTCAAGCAGCTCGCGACAGAACAGAATCCGAAGGCGTTGTTCGTCACCTGCTCGGACAGCCGTGTGGTGCCGGAACTCCTTACGCAGCGCGAGCCGGGCGAACTGTTCGTGATTCGTAACGCCGGCAACATTGTGCCGTCTTACGGCCCTGAACCGGGTGGCGTGTCGGCGACCGTCGAGTATGCGGTCGCCGTGCTCGGGGTACAGGACATCGTGATCTGCGGCCACTCGGACTGTGGGGCGATGGGCGCGATTTCACGCTGCACGTGCCTGGATCATCTTCCGGCGGTTGCTAACTGGCTACGTCACTCGGACGCCGCGAAAGCGATTAACGCAGCGCATGAGTTCGACACGCCCCGCGCCAAGCTTGATGGTCTGGTGCGGGAAAACGTGATCGCGCAACTGGCGAATCTGCGGACGCATCCATCGGTGGCCCTGGCGCTTGAGCAGGGACGCATGAATCTGCACGGCTGGGTCTATGACATCGAGGCGGGATGCATCGATGCTCTGGATGGCGCGACCCGCAAATTCGTGTCACTGGCTGATTCGCCGAACACCGTTGCGATCGCAGCGCGTAACGGCAAGCAGATGTGATGGCTACATATAAGTGAGGCAGAAGCCGCTTGTGGCGGCTTCTTGTAGACTCGCTGTCTTCATCAGTGACCGGCGCTTTGGCCGCCATCGACATGCAGGATTTCGCCGGTGACGAAGTTGGCGCTGTCCAGGTACAACACCGCGGCGACGATGTCTTGCACCTCGCCCATGTGTCCGAGTGGATGCAGGCTGCCCAGAGCGGCGTGGCTTTCCTCGCCATGCATCGGGGTCTTGATGATCCCGGGCGATACGGCGTTAACGCGGATGCCGCGCTTGGCGTATTCGATCGCCAGAGATTTGGTGGCGGCGTTCATACCACCTTTGGTCAGCGACGCCAGCACCGACGGTACGCCATCGATGGCGTGATCGACCAGCGATGTGGTGATGCTGACCACATGCCCGCCCTCACCTTGTTTCTCCATCTGGGCAATCGCCTGCTGCGACATGTGGAAGAAGCTGCCCATGTTGGTGGCCACAGTATTTACATACTCTTCGCGGGTATAGGCCGTGAACGGTTTGGCGAGGAAGATCCCGGCGTTGTTCACCAACGTGTCAATGCGGCCGAAACGCGCTACGCCTTCGCGGATGATTTTCTCGGCAGTCGCCGGATCGGCAATGTCGCCGGCGACGGTCAGGATGTCCGGATCCGCTGACGGTTTGATGGAGCGCGAAGTCGCCACCACTTGATAGCCGAGTTTGCGAAAACCTTCGACGATGCCTGCGCCCAGCCCTTGGGATGCGCCAGTGACCACAACGACTTTTTTTGAATGGCTCATGATAATTCCTCAATAGTTTACAAAAGGGGTTTCACACACAGACGAGCCTGATGGCGTCATTACTTGGGCTCCACCAGCGACTGGCGGTACTCGGTAGTGGTTATTCCTGCGTAGCCCCAGTTATCGGTATCGACTTCCTCGATCACGATGTGCGTCAGGTGCGGATCCTTGTTGAGCACCGTCTGCATGGTTTTGGTGATCTCGGCAATGACCTGGGCTTTCTGTTCTTTGGTAACGCCGTCGCGGGTGATACGAACGCTGATGAAAGGCACGGGAGAGTCTCCAGTTCGCGCCTCATCGGCATGAGGAGGCGGCAAGTGGAGTGAACTCTAGGAGGTTGCCTTCAATGAATAAATGCGGGTGCGGTTACTTCATTTGTGACGCGGTGTAATGAATCGATCCGCGGTCCTCGCCACTGCATCATCGACATCGGTATGCTTTCGGGCACTTCGCGAAGATCCGGTGTGATTAATATGAAGCGCCATTTTGATGACCTGCAGCTAGGCAGCATCGAGCTGTTTTGCCTCGCCTCGGAAACCGGCAGTTTTACTGCAGCCGCGCAGGTCGCCGGTGTGACGCCTGCGGCAGTAAGCCGATCGATTTTGCGTCTTGAGGGGCGTTTGGGATCACGCCTGTTCGTGAGAACCACGCGCAGCATCCGGATGACTGAACCGGGACGGGTGTTCTACGAACAATGCCGACAGGCCCTGACTCAATTGGTGGAAGCGCAGCAAGAAGTCATGGGCGCTCAATCGAAGCCTTCAGGGCGGCTGCGTGTCAGTCTTCCGACCACCTATGGGCATCATCGGATCTTGCCGCTTCTGCCGAAGTTTCGAGCGCTATATCCAGACGTCACCGTGGATATCCACTTGGGTAACCGAAATATCGATTTTGTGGCGGAGGGCTATGACCTGGCGATTCGGGTCCGTGCTCAACCGGACTCGACCCTGATTGCACGCTTGCTCGAAGACGCACAATTGGTCGTGGTCGCAACGCCTGAATACCTGAGCAAGGCCGGCACACCAACGACACTGAATGACCTCGTCGCTCACGAGTGCATTCAATTTGAACTGCCCAGCAGCGGTCGACGCATCTCATGGCTGTTCGACGTCGAGGGCAAACATCGGGAGATCTTCACTGAGGGCAGCTATTGCTGCTCGGATGATGTGCTGGGTGGCGTTACCCTGGCCAAACACAGTGCGGGTCTGTTCCAGACTTACAAATTCATTGTCGAGCGCGAACTGGCCGATGGCAGCCTCGTCGAGGTACTACAGCCCTACAATGGACGCTCCAGGCCCTACACCCTGCTCTACCCCCATGGCCGCTATGTCCCTCAGCGGGTCCGGGCATTCGTCGATTTTCTGCTGCAGTATCGAGCCGATTGGGCGGCGCGCTGACCCTCCAGAGCATCATCAAATATCAGTGAGAGCAACGCTGCATTTCCCGCGCATTCGGCGGTCTGTCGTTGAATCCATAACGTCCATGAAAGACCGATTAAAAAAAAGAGCCCCTAAGGGCCCTTTCCTTTAATTCAATTTTCCTGTCTTTCAACGTCTGGTGACAAACCCGGTCACTCACTCAGCGACGAAAAATTCGGTTTATCAGGATCAATGCCGCAGCACCTATCGCGATTGCAGCTATCGGTTTTTCTTTAACGAAGGTCGACACGTTATCCAGTGCATCGCCGTAGGATTTAGTCAGTTGTCCAGCTGCCTGATGTCCGGCACCTTCAGCTTCCATCTTCGAATCACCCATCAGTTTCCCGACCGCGCTCTGCGCCTTGCCAGCCAACTTTTCCGCTACGCCTTCTACCTGTTCACTCTTCATGATTCATAAACCTTCGTGTAAGTGGGAAGCTCTGAGTCTCGACAGAAAAGTTGACTGGTGGCTGTGAGTTGGAGTTCCACTTTTTATGGCTGCCGCTCGTCAGTGGTGCTCAAAAAGGTAATCGCCGCGCCCGCGGCACGCGCTTCATTCCATACACAATTTAGGGGTGACACGGATATCTTGTGCTGGTTGCCTCCCGACGCTGGGCGCCGCGTCCCTCTGTACCTTCAACTCGACGGGGTATGGACCGGTCTGCGCCAGAGTGGCTCGTACCTTGGTGATGAAAGCCTCATCGCTTTGCGTATAGAAGATCCACTCCCGCTGTTGCCCACCGGTGGCCGTGCATACCCACTTCGCCAGCCTGTTTTCCTGCACCGCCGCCATGATCAGCACCTGCATTTTCTCCATCTGCAGGGCGTCTCGGCGCTGCGGCTGAAGACTCGATGAAGAATATTTCCAGACTATCCGGGCTTTGAACGGCAGCGCTTGCTTTTCAGCCAGCGAAATCGAATCCACTCCCCTGTAGGACATGGGGATGGGCGTATCCGGGAAATCAGAAGATTGGTACTTGCTCTCGGGCATTTCGATGATTTGCAAGTGCTGCAGATGAGCCGGGTCATCGTCAAGCAGCGCTTCAAGTGCCTCCTTCCTTTGGCGATCCCGCTCAGCCACACAGTGATCGTAACCGACACTGTTTACCGGGCCTGCGTCGAGGCAAGGGTCGCGCTCGACCGATCGGGGCAACGTGTGGCTGGAGCAGCCGCTGAGAAGCATGCCGGCCAATGCCAAGATGCAACCCGTTGGCATGTGAAAAAAAGAAGTGTGTCGCACGCCCATTGACGCTTCCTTGGCGGGTCGGGAGAAAGGGTTGTGGGTGTCCTCAGCTTTGCAAAAGCTGTTTGGTCATCACCATCGACGTCTGCAGCGACTGCCCCGTGCGCTGCAGTTTGTTCAACAGACTGGCACCCAACCAGAGTTGGTACAGGGTTTCTGCCAGTTGCCGAGGGTCGGTCTGCGGCAAACTTTTATCCAACTGCCCTTCTTCCAGGCACGTCGTAATTCGCGCAACGATGCGCTCGGCGCCGTCGCGCAAGGTGAGGCGCATCGACTCGGACAGGTCGGCGACTTCCGCGCTCAACTTCACCACCAGGCATTCATCTCCATGGCCTTCCAGGGTGCAACGGTTCTGCCAGCCCTGCCAGTAATCCATCAGCCGCTCATAGGCACTGAGGCCGGGCAGGGTCAGGCGTCGCTCCATATCTGCCAGGTAGCCGACAAAGTAATCCTCCAGCAGCGCCTGGCCGTAGAGTTCCTTGGATTTGAAGTAGTGATAGAACGAGCCCTTGGGCACACCGGCGGTCTGCAGGATCTCGCTCAGGCCAACGCTGGTGAAGCCCTTTTCGGCCATCATGCGGTGGCCGGTGTCGAGCAGGTGTTGGCGGGTATCGTCGTAGGTCGGTTTCATGGGGCGCAAAATACCAAACATTAGACCAGTCGTATATTTCTGATGAGCAGGAGTTTGCCACAGTGATGGCTTGGAAACACGGGCGTAAAAATTTACTAGACGACCGGTCTAATATGAATCTATTCTGTGCCCGTCACTCCTTCCGAGGTGTCGCAGACGAACCCGTCGAGGACACCAGACCAATACAGGGCGCTCTATGAAAATCTTGATGGTTCTGACTTCCCACGATCAGCTTGGCAACACCGGCAAGAAAACCGGCTTCTGGCTCGAAGAGTTCGCGGCCCCCTACTACGCCTTCAAGGATGCCGGCGCGCAGATCACTCTGGTATCGCCGGCCGGCGGCCAGCCACCGCTCGATCCGAAAAGCGATGAGCCCGATGCGCAAACCGCTGAAACCGACCGCTTCCGCAAGGACCCTGCAGCCCAACAGGCACTGGCCAATACCGGGCGCCTGGCGGATGTCAGCGCCGAGGATTTCGATGCCGTGTTTTATCCCGGTGGCCATGGCCCACTGTGGGATCTGGCAGAAGACCAACACTCGATCGCGCTGATCGAAGCGTTCGACCGCAGCAACAAACCTCACGGTTTCGTCTGCCATGCGCCGGGCGTTCTGCGTCACGTGGTGGCTGCCGATGGCAAACCGTTGATTCAAGGCCGCGACGTCACCGGTTTCACCAATGCTGAAGAAGCCGCCGTTGGCCTGACCGATGTCGTGCCGTTCCTGATCGAAGACGAATTCCAGCGGCTCGGCGGGCGTTACTCCAAAGTGGCTGACTGGCAGGTTCACGTGGTGACCGATGGCCAACTGGTGACGGGTCAAAACCCGGCCAGCTCGGCAGCCGTCGCCGAAAAACTGCTGAAGCTGTTGGCCTGAGCCCTCCACCGCTCCAGACGCCGTGCGCATCCCGCACGGTGTTTTTTTTACCGCATTGCTAGTCGACTGGTCTAATAAGACCAGAACAGGAATCACATGAAAAACAGCCCTTACTTCACCCCCGTCAAACTGGGCCTGCACACCCTGAAAAACCGCATCGTCCTGCCGCCCCTCACCCGCCAGCGCAGCACGCAACCGGGCAATGTCGCCAACGCATTGATGGCCGAGTATTACCAGCAACGCGCCGGCGCCGGTCTGTTGGTCACCGAAGGCACGCAGATCGAGCCTCGCGGTCAGGGCTACGCCTGGACTCCCGGCATTCACACCCCTGAACAAATTGCCGGATGGCGCACAGTCACCGAAGCGGTGCATGCACAGGGCGGCGTGATATTCGCGCAACTCTGGCACGTCGGCCGTGTTTCCCACACCGCGCTGCAACCCGATGGCGCGGCACCGGTGTCCGCATCCGCCATCGCCACCGAGCGGGTCAGCGTGTTCATCGAAACCGCGCCGGGCGCCGGGGAGTTGGTCACGCCATCCGCGCCGCGTGCACTGAGCACCGATGAAGTCCAGGAACTGGTTCAGCTCTATATACAGGCGGCGCGCAATGCGATGGACGCCGGCTTCGACGGGATCGAACTGCACTGCGCCAACGGCTATCTGGTGAACCAGTTCATTTCGGCCCACAGCAACGTGCGCACCGATCAGTACGGTGGCTCGCTGCACAACCGCCTGCGCTTTCTGCGCGAAGTGGTGTCGGGTGTCGCCGAGTGCATCGGCAAGGAGAAAGTCGGCGTGCGTTTCGCGCCGCTGTTCACCACCACCGATGAAGCGCGCACCTATCTGGGCATGGTCGAAGAGGACCCGCACACCACTTACATCGAAGCGATCAAAGTGCTTGAGGATGTGGGCATCGCCTACCTGTCCATCGCCGAAGCGGACTGGGACGACGCGCCCGCGATGCCGCAAACCTTCCGCCGTGCAGTGCGCGATACCTTCAGTGGCGCGATCATCTACGCCGGGCGTTACAACGCTGAATCCGGTGCGCAGTTGCTTGAATCGGGACTGGCGGATCTGGTGGCTTTCGGCCGTCCGTTCATGGCCAACCCGGACCTGCCCGCGCGCATCGCCAATGACTGGCCGCTCAATCCGCTGAACCCCGCCACGGTTTACGGCGGCAATGCCGAAGGCTATGTGGATTACCCTACCTACAGCGAATAATCCGCGATCTCGCCCAGCGCTCCCACTCACCGGGAGCGCTTCCTCCTCTCCCCCGCTACACCCGCAACCTCGCGCGCTGCGCCGCGAGGTTCTCGCATCCGCACAAAAAAGATTGCCGATTGATTGTCAGTTGAATTTTTTCAGCCTATCTTGAATAAAACCTATACAAAGCACTTATCTGCGTACAACTCTTCCGCTATGGATTGGCCCTCACGCACAGCACTGCCGCGAGCACTCTGAATGAACCCACTACTAGCCAGCCATTACCGTGAAATTCTTGTCGGCGTCGGTGAAAACCCGGAGCGCGAAGGTCTGCTCGACACGCCCAAACGTGCGGCCAAAGCAATGCAGTATCTGTGCAACGGCTATTCAATGAGCCTGGAAGATGTCACCAACGGTGCCCTGTTCGAATCGCAAAGCGATGAGATGGTGATCGTCAGTGACATCGAGCTCTATTCCTTGTGTGAGCACCACATGCTGCCTTTCATCGGCAAGGCGCACGTGGCGTACATCCCCACCGGCAGAGTGTTGGGACTGTCGAAAGTAGCGCGCGTGGTGGACATGTTCGCCCGTCGTCTGCAGATCCAGGAAAACCTCACCCGGCAAATCGCCGAGGCGATTCAGCAGATCACCGATGCCGCCGGCGTGGCCGTGGTCATTGAAGCCCGGCACATGTGCATGATGATGCGCGGCGTCGAAAAGCAGAATTCGATCATGACGTCCTCGGTGATGCTCGGTGCTTTTCGCGACAGCTCCACGACGCGTCAGGAGTTTCTGCAACTGATCGGGCGGCGGAGTTGATTTCCGATCTTCGACAGGCGCGATAAACCTGTACACAGCAAACCCACTGTACAAGCACGATGCTCCTAATTTCACCCACATACCCGTGCACTCAGGGAGAACGGCAATGGCCCGACTTGTGCTCTTACTGGCTCTGGTACTCGGCGTTGCGAGCTGCGGCAGCGTGGATGTCAGCCACTATGCCGATCAGCAACCGGCGCTGGATCTGCAACGCTTTTTCAGCAAACCCGTGAAAGCCTGGGGAATGTTTCAAAAGCGCTCCGGGGAAGTGGTCAAGCGCTTTGAGGTCAACATCGTCAGCCATCGTGAAGGCGACAACCTGATTCTCGATGAGCACTTCCTGTACAGCGACGGCACGCGCCAACGCCGCGTCTGGACCCTGACGCCCGAGGGCCAGGGGCGCTGGAGCGGGCGTGCGGGTGATGTGGTGGGTGTCGCCACAGGTCAGGTCGCTGGCAATGCGCTGCACTGGCGTTATCGCCTGAATCTGCCGGTCGACGGCACGACCTATGAAATGAGCATGGACGACTGGATGTACCAGATGGACGAGGACACACTGATCAATCGCACCAGCATGTCCAAGCTCGGGGTTGAAGTTGGCCAGGTGACCTTGTTCTTCCGTCGCCAGGGCGCGGGAGAAAACCAATGAACAGCCCGTTCAGCATGGCTTCCCTGGGCGATGGTTATCGCGCACTGGTGATTGGTGCCAGTGGTGCTATCGGTAGCGCGTTTTGCCAGCAGCTCAGTCAGGATCCGCGCTGTGCCGGGGTTCGTGAGCTGGGGCGTCGTACCGTTCCGGCGCTGGATCTGCAGCAACCGGAAACCATCGCCAGCGCCGCCGCCGAATTGGCCGCAGAAGCGCCCTATCAGTTGATCGTGCACGCTGCGGGTCTGCTGCATCGTGAGCGGATCAAGCCAGAAAAGAGCTACAGCGCGATCGAGGCGGATGCGCTGCAAGCGGTGTTTCAAGTCAACACGCTGGGACCGGCAATGGTGTTGCGGCATTTTCTGCCGCTGCTCGATCCCCAAGGGGCGATGGCGATGCTCTCGGCCAAGGTCGGAAGCATTGGCGACAACCGTTTGGGCGGCTGGTACGCCTATCGCGCCTCCAAGGCGGCGCTGAACATGCTGATCAAGACCGCGGCGATCGAACTGGCGCGCACCCGCCCGCACAGTCGCTTGCTGAGTCTGCACCCGGGCACGGTCGTGTCGGGTTTGTCGCAACCTTTTCGCGGGGCTTCCAGCGCCCGCCCGGCAGACGTTGCCGCTGACCAGTTACTCAACCTGATTGACCAATTGACCCCGGCCGACAGCGGCCAGTTCTTTGCCTACGATGGACAACGCCTGCCCTGGTAGGCAAGGAGTGAAGCATGAATCTGCAAACCCTGACCGAACGTGCGGCCAACAGTGAAATTCGTGAGCTGGAGTTGCTGTCGCTTGAAGGTGGTTTTTATCTGGCCCGCATCCGTCTGGATCACGGCCAGTTCACCTTGCTCGACGACGCGGCCAAACCGATGCACCTGCGCTCGATCACCCATCTGCGTGACTTGCTGCAGACCGTGCCGGCATTCCCCTGCGTGCTGGTGCAGCAATGCGTGCACGACGAAATGTGCGGGCGTGATAGCGGGCCAGTCGAAGAACTGCGGATTCCGTTTTCGTTGGCCACACCGCTATGAAACGGATGCTGTGAATGAACCAGAAACGTCGGTTGTGCCTGGTGCTGGGCGATCAGTTGTCCTTCGATCTGGCTTCATTGCAGACGCTCGATAGCGAGCGCGACACTGTGCTGCTGGTCGAGGTCATGGAAGAAGCCAGCCATGTGCCGCACCATCCGCAAAAGATTGCCCTGATCT
Source organism: Pseudomonas sp. GW823-FHT01D03 (assembly GCF_058798255.1). Taxonomy (NCBI): domain Bacteria; kingdom Pseudomonadati; phylum Pseudomonadota; class Gammaproteobacteria; order Pseudomonadales; family Pseudomonadaceae; genus Pseudomonas; species Pseudomonas sp. GW823-FHT01D03. The sequence continues at coordinate 3,053,490 of NZ_JBXAKK010000001.1, read as the reverse complement.
TCAGCGCCATGCGCCATTTCTCCCAGGCACTGCAAGACCAGGGCGTTGCTGTCGAATACGTGACCCTGGATGATCCGCACAACAGCGGCTCGGTGCCTGGGGAATTACGCCGCTGGCAACAGCGGTTGCACGCCGAGGAAGTGCACGTCACCGAGTGCGGGGACTGGCGCCTGGAGCAATCGATCAAGGACTCTGGCTTGCCCATCCATTGGCACGCCGATACGCGTTTTCTTTGCAGTCGCGATGAGTTCGCCGCCTGGGCCGCCGGCAAAAAGCAGTTGCGCATGGAGTTCTTCTATCGCGAGATGCGCCGCAAGAGTCGCTTGCTGCTCAATGGCGACGGCACGCCGGTGGGTGGTGCGTGGAATTTCGATGCGGAGAATCGCAAGTCCCTGCCCAAAGGCGTGAAAGCCCCCTACCCGATCCGTTTCAGTAATGACGCGATCACCGGCGAAGTGCTGGATCTGGTGAAGGCGCACTTCAGTCAGCATTACGGTGCACTCGACGAATTCAACTACCCGGTCACCCATGCCGACGCGCAGGCGCTATGGGAGTATTTTCTGGATTATGGCCTGGCAGGATTCGGCGACTATCAGGACGCCATGGCCAGTGACGAACCGTTCCTGTTTCATGCGCGCATCAGCGCCGCGCTCAACATAGGCCTGCTGGATTTGCGGCAGTTGTGCAGCGACGTCGAGTCGGCTTATTGGGCCGGCAGGATTGCGCTGAATGCCGCCGAAGGCTTCATTCGGCAACTGATCGGCTGGCGGGAATATGTACGTGGCGTGTATTGGCTGAAAATGCCGGACTACGCGCTGGGCAATGTATTCGGCAACGACCGGCCACTGCCCGAGTTCTATTGGACCGGCGCTACGCAGATGAACTGCATGCGCCAGGCCATCGGCCAGAGTCTGCAGCACGCCTACGCGCATCACATCCAGCGGCTGATGGTCACCGGCAATTTTGCCCTGCTCGCCGGCATCGTGCCGAGCCAGATCTGCGAGTGGTATCTGGCGATCTACATGGATGCCTTCGACTGGGTCGAGCTGCCCAACACGCTGGGCATGGTCATGCATGCCGATGGCGGCTATCTCGGTTCCAAACCCTATTGTGCCAGTGGCCAATACATCAATCGCATGTCCGACTACTGCCGAAGCTGCGCCTATAAGGTCAGCGAAAGTACCGCGGACAATGCCTGCCCGTTCAATTCGCTGTACTGGCATTTCCTGATGCGCCACGGTGAGCAACTGCGCGGCAATCAGCGCATGGCGATGATGTACAAGAACCTCGACCGCATGCCGCAAGCCAAACAGGAGGCGCTGTGGCAACGCGGGCAGAACCTGTTGGCGCGTCTGGATAACGGCGAATCGATCTGAAATGAACGCTCGCTTGCGCGGGTGGTGAAACTTAAGCACAGCGCGCCCGGTCAACGGATGATTGGCGGTCGAATCCCTTGCGAGCGCAACTTTCACTGCTCGTGTGTGCCTACGCGCTGTATGAAGCCAGACCCTGAAAATTCAATAAGCAGGTCACATGGATACCCTTGAACACCTTAGCCGCGAAGCGCTTGAGTCAGAGGTAAGGCGATTGCGCGCGGCGCTTCAGTGCCCTCAGGACGACACACAGGTCGTTGACCTCGATCGCGACATGGCGGCGCAACTGCAAGCCAGTCGGGATGCGCTCGCACGCAGCGAGGCTCGCTTCATCACCATTCTGGAAACCATCGAGTCGGCGTTCGCCATCGTCAAGGTCAAATTCGACGCCGAGGATAAGCCCGTCGACTATTACTTCGTCGAAGCCAACCCGGCGTTCGAACACCAGTGCGGGGTCAACCTGCGCGGCAAATGGGTGACCGAGTTCGCGCCCAATCTGGAAAAATTCTGGTTCGAAACCTATGGCCACGTGGCCAAGACCGGAGAGCCAGCGAACTTCGAGAGCTACGCCAACACCTTCGAACGCTGGTTCGACGTACGCGCGGTGCGTGTCGGCGATCCGGCTGACCGGCAGATCGCCATTCTGTTCAACGACGTCACCGAGCGGCGCGACGCCGAGGAGCGCTTGCGAGCCAGCGAGGCCATTGCGCGGGAGAACGTCGAGCGTGTGCAACTGGCGCTCGCCGCCGGTGCGATCATCGGCACCTGGCACTGGGACCTGCTCACCGACCGTTTTGCCGTGGACGAAGCGTTCGCCCGGGTGTTTGATCTCGACCCGGCGCTGGGCCGCGAAGGGCTCAGCCTCGAACAAGTCATGGTGACCGTGCATCCCGAAGACCAGGATGGACTGACCACCGCGATCAACGAAGCCATCGGCCGTGGTGGCGCCTACTCCCACCAGTACCGTGTGCGCCGCACAGACGGCAAATATCAGTGGATCGAAGCCAACGGCCGTGTTGAGTGTGCCGATGATGGAACGCCGCTGCGCTTTCCCGGCGTGCTGATCGATGTCGAGGAACGGCGCAATGTCGAAGCGGAGCGCGACCGCGCCATCGCCGCGTTGCGCGCGCTCAACGATACGCTGGAGCAGCGCGTGTCATCGCGCACTTCAGAGCTGATGCAAGCCGAAGAAAAACTGCGTCAGTCGCAGAAAATGGAAGCCGTCGGCCAACTGACCGGGGGCCTTGCGCATGACTTCAACAATTTGCTGGCCGGCATTTCCGGCGCGCTGGAGTTGATGGGCGCGCGCATAAGTCAGGGCCGGCTGAATGAGGTCGACAAATACATGGTGACCGCCCAGGGCGCTGTGAAGCGAGCCGCCGCCCTGACCCACCGTCTGCTGGCGTTTTCCAGACGCCAGACCCTCGATCCGCGGCCGACCGACGTCAACACGCTGATGACCGGCATGACCGAGTTGATCCAGCGTACGGTCGGCCCCAGCATCGTTCTGGAAACCCGCGCCGCACCGGGGCTCTGGCCAACGCTGGTGGACGCCAGCCAATTGGAGAATGCCCTGCTCAACCTGTGCATCAACGCGCGCGATGCGATGCCCGATGGCGGGCGCATCACCATCGAAACGGCCAACCGTGCGCTGGACTGCGAGACGGCGCGCACGCTGGACATGCCCGAGGGCGAATACCTGTGCCTGTGCGTGACCGATACCGGCACCGGCATGACCGCCGATGTCATCGCCAAGGCCTTCGACCCGTTCTTCACCACCAAACCGCTGGGCCAGGGCACGGGGTTGGGGTTGTCGATGATCTACGGTTTCGCCAAGCAGTCCGGTGGGCAGGTGCGCGTGCATTCGCAGGTCGGTCAGGGCACCGAGATGTGCATTTATCTGCCGCGCTACCATGGCGAGCCCGTGCCGAATCAGGATCACAAGGACAACACGCCGGCAGCCTTGCCCAAGTCTGGCGAGACGATTCTGGTGGTGGACGACGAGCCTACGGTGCGTGCGCTGCTGACAGACGTGCTCGGCGATCTCGGCTACACCTTGATAGAGGCCGCTGACAGTGTGGTCGGGCTGAAGATGTTGCGCTCGGACATACACATCGACTTGCTGATCACCGACGTCGGCTTGCCGGGCGGCATGAACGGTCGGCAACTGGCCGATGCGGGCCGGGAAATCCGCCAGAATCTGAAGACCCTGTTCATTACCGGGTACGCGGAAAACGCGGTGATTGGTGCCGGTCAGCTTGGCCCGGACATGCAGGTGCTGACCAAGCCGTTTGCCGTCGACACGCTGGTGGCGCGGGTCAGCGACCTGATGGCGATGAAATCCGAATGAGCGACCGTTGCGGCGCTGTAATCCCAGAGAGAGTGGCTGCGGCCAAGGAGTGATAAATGGTGACGTTTCTGATTTTTCTGATCGCGTGCGGCGCTGCGGCGACTACCGGGGTGATTTTCAAACCCGGGCCATGGTACGAAGGACTCAATAAACCCGGATTCACCCCGCCCAATTGGGCGTTTCCGGTGGCCTGGACAATAATCTATCTATTGTTGGCCTGGGCCGGTTATCGCTTGAGCCTGATTCCTGGCAGTCAGACGGTACTGGCGCTGTGGGCGGCGCAGATTGCCTTGAACACGTTGTGGACACCGGTGTTCTTCGGCGCGCATCAGGTGGCCGCCGCCATGGTGATTCTGCTGCTGTTGTGGCTGGTGGTCGCGGTGATGGTGTTTATGGCGTTGCGCCTGGATTTGATCACCGGGTTGATCCTGTTTCCTTATCTGGCCTGGTTGTGTGTGGCGGCGGCGTTGAATTTCTCGATTCTGCGCAATAATCGTGGTTGATGACGGCAGCTGTCATAACTCCCATTTTTTCTGACAAAAAGGCTCTTTTTCAGGCATTCAAAATATCTTTGCAACCCCTTGAAAGCGCAGGTCCCCGCTCAGGACGGGGATTTCGCAATGAACAACAGTTCATTACTGAATTAGTGATTTAACTAGGTAGTTACCTATCTATATAATGCACGCCTCATTTCAACGGGACATTCAACGTGAAGCAGAGTCAACGCCTCTCGGGCATATCAAAATTCATTCTGGTCGGGCTGGGGGTGATCATCGCCCTGCTCGGCCTGGCACTTGCGGCTGGCGGAGTGAAGCTGGTCAGCCTGGGAGGGTCGTGGTACTTCCTCGTGGGTGGTCTGGTGATGGCCGTTTCCGGTCTGCTGATCGCTCGCTTCAAGACGGCCGGCGCCTGGCTGTTCGCGGCATTTCTGGTAGGGACAGCGATCTGGGCGGTGAGCGATGCCGGGCTGGTGTTCTGGCCGGTGTTCTCGCGCCTGTTCATGTTCAGCGCCGTGGGTCTGGCGGTGACGCTGGTCTACCCGCTGCTCAAGCGTGCCAACGGGGGTGTTCCGGGTCGTGGCGCTTACGGCGTTGCCGCTGTCCTGGCCGTAGGGCTGGCGGTGGCTGCCGGCAACATGTTCGTGGCGCACCCGACTGTCGCCGCTACCGGCACGGGTCCAGGCCTGACCCCGGTTGAGCCAGACAAGGCGCAAAAAGACTGGGCGCACTACGGCAATACCGAAGGCGGCAGCCGCTTTGCCGCGCTGGACCAGATCAACCGCAACAATGTCGACAAGCTGAAAGTGGCGTGGACCTACCACACCGGTGACGTCGCCGAGAGCGATGGCAACGGTGCCGAAGACCAGCTCACCCCGTTGCAGATCGGCAACAAAGTGTTCATCTGTACCCCGCACAACAACCTGATCGCGCTGGATGCCGACACCGGCAAAGAGCTGTGGAAGAACGCGATCAACGCCCAGTCGAAAGTCTGGCAGCGTTGCCGTGGCATGGCCTACTTCGATGCGACCAAGAGCATCGCTCAGCCAAGCAATTCGAGCATCATCGAAGCCAAACCGGCACCGGCCGCCAATTGCCAGCGCCGTCTGCTGACCAACACCATCGACGCCCGCCTGATCGCGGTCGATGCCGACACCGGCGAGTTCTGCCAGGGTTTCGGCAACAACGGTCAGGTTGATCTGAAGGCCGGTCTCGGCGACGTGCCGGACAGCTACTACCAGCTCTCCTCCGCGCCGCTGATGGCCGGCACCACTGTAGTGGTCGGTGGTCGTGTAGCCGACAACGTACAGACCGACATGCCGGGCGGCGTGATCCGTGGTTTTGACGTAATCACCGGCGCCATGCGCTGGGCGTTCGACCCGGGCAACCCGCAGGACAAACAGGCACCGGCCGACGGCAGCACGTATGTGCGCAGCACGCCGAACAGCTGGGCGCCGATGTCCTACGATCCGGCGACCAACACCGTGTTCCTGCCGATGGGCAGCTCGTCCACCGACATCTATGGTGTCGAGCGCAGTAAACTCGATCACACCTACGGCGCCTCGATCCTCGCGCTGGACGCCACCACCGGTGATGAACGCTGGGTGTTCCAGACCGTGCACAACGATCTCTGGGACTTCGACCTGCCAATGCAGCCGAGCCTGATCGACTTCACCAAGGACGGCAAAAGCTTTCCGGCGCTGGTCATCGGCACCAAGGCCGGGCAGATCTACGTGCTCGATCGTGCCACCGGCAAACCGTTGACCGAGGTTAAAGAAGTCCCGGTCAAAGCCGCGAACATCCCGAACGAACCGTACTCGCCAACCCAGCCGAAATCGGTGGGCATGCCGCAGATCGGTGCCCAGCACCTGACTGAATCGGACATGTGGGGCGCCACCCCGTACGACCAGTTGCTGTGCCGGATCGATTTCAAATCGATGCGTTACGACGGCCTGTACACCGCGCCGGGCACCGACAAATCGCTGAGCTTCCCGGGTTCGCTGGGCGGCATGAACTGGGGCAGCATCTCCACTGACCCGGTGCACGGCTTCATCTTCGTCAACGACATGCGCCTGGGTCTGTGGATTCAGATGATCCCGTCGCAGAACAAGGCGCAGGCCTCCTCCGGTGGCGAAGCGTTGAACACCGGCATGGGCGCGGTACCGCTCAAGGGCACGCCGTATGCGGTGAATAAAAACCGCTTCCTGTCGGTGGCCGGCATTCCTTGCCAGGCTCCGCCGTTCGGTACGCTGACCGCGATCGACATGAAGACTCAGAAAGTTGCCTGGCAGGTTCCGGTCGGCACCGTTGAAGACACAGGTCCCTTGGGCATCCGCATGCACTTGCCGATCAAGATCGGTCTGCCAACCCTCGGCGGCACCCTGTCGACCCAGGGTGGCCTGATCTTTATCGCCGGCACCCAGGACTTCTACCTGCGCGCCTTCAACAGCGGCAACGGTGAAGAGGTGTGGAAAGCGCGCCTGCCGGTTGGCAGTCAGGGCGGCCCGATGACCTACGTGTCGCCGAAGACCGGCAAGCAGTACATCGTCGTTACCGCCGGTGGTGCACGTCAGTCGACCGATCGCGGCGACTACGTGATGGCCTACGCCTTGCCGTAAGCCGCAGCGCCCGTCCTGAACATGGGCGCTTTCTTTTTGCGCGCGGCACCTGAGGGTGCCGCGCCGCTTTCCGATATCGCTACAGCTTTGAGCAGGAAGATCTCCATGTTTGGTTTTACTCGTAACGGCTGGGTCAACGGCGTGCTGTTGAGCCTGACCTGCACCACCCTGCCCGCCTTCGCCGATACCGATTCAAACCTGTTGAACCGCAACACCCTGACCGGCGATTGGGGCGGTCTGCGCCACCAGATGGACCAAGACGGCATCAAATTCACCGGCGATTACACCGGTGAAATGGCTTACAACGCCGATGGCGGCCTGCATCGCTCCGGCCGTTACTCGCAGAACATCAAGCTCGGCGCCCAGTTCGACCTGAGCAAGCTGTATGGCGTAGAGAACGCCGGCAAGGTCCAGTTGACCATCAACGACCGCCGCGGCAACAGCGCCTCGGAAGATCTGGTTGGCAACCGTCTGCCGATCCAGGAAAACTACGGTGGTCTCTACACCCGCCTGACCGAACTCAGCTACGAGCGCAGCCTGTTCACTCCAGCGCTCAACGTGAAGCTGGGTTACATGGCCATGGGCAACGACCTCGGTGGTCTGGACAGCGGCATTCTGTGCAACTTCATGAACGCCGGTTTCTGCGGCCATCCGCTGAACATGTCCGGCGGCAGTGGCTGGACCAACTACCCAAACGCGCACTTGGGCGTGCGGGTGAAGTACGACTTGTCGTCCTCGTGGCAACTGCGCGTAGCGGCGTTCAACGTCGACCCGGAAAGCAACGGCAACTCCAGCCGCGCCTGGCATCTGGGCCCGAAACACACCACCGGCACCGTGGTGCCGATCGAACTGGTGTACAAGCACGCGGGCCAATTGCCCGGCGAATACAAGCTGGGTTACTACTACGACAGCTCCGACGTGAAACGCATCGGCAGCGACAAAGAAGTCTCCGGCCGTGGCGGTCACTACTTGCTGATCGATCAAGCCGTATGGAGTTCGCCAACGTCCGAGGGCCGCAGCCTGCATGCGTTCGGCCAGTACTCGGCGGCCAGCGAAGCGGCTTCGCCGTTCAGCAAGTGGTATGGCACCGGACTGGTGCTGTACAAACCGTTCGAAGGTCGCCCGCGCGACACCGTTGCTCTGGGCTACGGCCGCGCCGTGCCTAACCCGCGCAGCCGCGACGTGCAACAGGACGCCGCCATGGCCAACGGCACGCAGTTCCCGAACCTGGACAGTGGCGAGCAGTTGATCGAACTCGGCTACGGCTACCAGGCCACGCCGTGGCTGACGCTGCGCCCGAACATGCAATACATCATCGAACCGGGCGCGTTTTCCGGGCAGGGCATCGACAATGCGTTGGTGTTTGGCTTACAGGTGAAAGCCTCGCTCTGAGTCTTCAGGCTGCAGGCAGTAAAAAACCCGGGGTAATGACCGGGTTTTTTGTTGCCTGAAAATTGTCGTAACCGAGATGATCAGTCAACACCGAACCTTTACCCCCAAACCAGCGTCGGAGCTAGGGCGTTAACGCTTACCGCTCGCCACGAGGTTTCCGTTTGAAAGCCACCATCGTCAAAAAATACCGCTTGATCATCAAGACCATGGGCTACGTGGGCTGGTCGCTGTTCTGGCTATTGCTCTGGGACATCGCCGTCACCGTCGACTTCATGTTGTTCCTCAACGCCAAGATCAACCTTCCGCTGATGCCGCTGACGTTGCTCGGTTCAGCGCTGGTGGTGCTGATCAGTTTCCGCAACAGCAGCGCCTACAACCGTTGGTGGGAAGCGCGCACGCTGTGGGGCATGATGATCAACAGCTCGCGCAGCTTCGCCCGGCAGGTGCTGACGCTGCTGGATGATCCGCATAACGAAATCAACCCGCTGAAGGCGACGCTGTTGCGCCGCCATGTGGCCTACGTCAATTGCCTCGCGGCGCATCTGCAGGGTCAGCCTTGCCCGGAGGAAGTCCGCGCGTTCATCCCGGCGGATGAATTCGCCCGCAGCGGCACCACCAACAACTTTGCCAACGACATCCTCACCGGTTCCGCGGCGCTGCTCGCCCGGGAATACAAGGCCGGGCGCCTGGACAGCATTCGTCTGGCACGACTGGAATCGACGATGGTCGATCTGTCCAACAGCCAAGGCGGCATGGAGCGAATCGCCAATACCCCGCTGCCCTACCCTTACGTGTACTTCCCACGCCTGTTTATCTCGCTGTTCTGCCTGATCGTGCCGGTGGGGCTGGTGGAATCGCTGGGTTGGTTCACCCCGCTGGCCTCGACGGTGGTGGGCTTCATGCTGCTGGCCATCGAACGCATCGGTACTGACCTGCAAAGCCCGTTTCGCCACAGCGAGCACCAGATCCAGATGGAAGCCCTGTGCGAAACCATCGAGAAAAACCTGCAGTCGATGCAGCGTGATTCGCTGGGGGACGCACGCAGGGTTGAAGAAACGGCTTGAACAGCGATCTGATGGATGCCAGGGCGTAAAGCCCTGGCGAGTCGCAGGTATTACTTCTTCTTTTTCGCCGGCTTGTCAGCCTTCTTTGAGTCCTTGGCCTTTTCCGGCTTGCTATCGGCTTTTTTGGCTGACTTTTTCGGTTCGGCGTCTTTCTTCTTGTCTTTCTTGTCGGAGGACTTGGAAAGCGCCGAAGCTGCCGCTGATTTCTTTTCCGGCGAAGACTTTTTGTCTTTCAAGTCCTTGCTGGCTTTCGAAGCATCGTCTTTTTTGCTCTTCTTCTCGTCTTTAGCCACGTTGACCACCTCTCGGAATGTGCCGGTATTGGCACCGGGCCTGTGCGAATGAACACAAGCTGATCGTTAGGCGTGGGCGTTCGGGCGGGGTTCAGATTATTTGACTCGATCCAGCGCCCCTTGACGAAGAACGTCCGTTCAACAAGTTGTCAATAGCACAGTTGTGCGACTGTTCTGGAGATAGCGTAGTGATAGGCTTTTCTGGCGTGACATTACGCGAATGCCCGATCTGTTCAGAAGGCAGGTCGGGGCCGATGTTTAAGCCCGCTGTCAGCTAACTGAAAGGATTCGAACATGAAAAAGTCCATGACTACCCTGGCCATCGCGGCGACGCTCGCTCTCGCCGCAACGGCCACAAACGCTGCCGTGCATCCAACCACCATCACTGCTCCACAGACGGTCAAGCAGGTGACAGCCTCGATTGACACGCCTTTCTCAACACAACAGAAAGCTGGAGAAATCCAGACGGCCAGCCTGGCCAGAAGCTGCTCTGATGAGCGCTATTCCTGGTGGGAATTCAGTGGCTGGGAAATAATCGCCTGCCTCGGAAGCGGTCAGTGGTAATTATTCAAACGAGTCTGGTGCGTGACTTATGTGCTGAGCACGCACCAGCGCCTGTAGGAGCCAACTCCTGACTCGCAACACGACAGACCTTACGGCCGCCGATTGACCCACTGCCGCAACCGCGTCTCTACCCTGCCCCACAAACCCTCCGCTCTGATACGGCCCCACAAACATCCGGGCTTGGGGTAATCCTCAAAACATAAAGGTAGGAATGACCGGAATGAACGACAGCCGGAAATTCCAGCGGCTGCTGATCAGGTCATCCGGATGAATCGCCGAGTACTGAATCTCCCCGGAAACCCTTACCGGCAACTTGCCGAAATTGAAGATTCGCCCAGCGCCGATCCCGATGGGAAACGTGACTCTGTTGCCGCCCTCGGCCTTCCAGTTGACCGTGACGTTGGGGGTCATGCCGATGCGCCACTGTTCCGGCCCGGGAATCGCCCGCTGAATGAAATACTGCACATTGGTCAGGCTGACGTCCTTGCGCTTGCTATCACCGCCAACCGACCACCAGTGCTGCGGAAACACGCCAAGGGTCCAGTCCGGGCCGAGGTACGCGGCGACGAACGCCGGGCCCAGCGAGTATTTGCCCGTACCGAGCACGTCTTCTTCGGCAGTCGGAAACATCGCGGTCGGGCCGAACCCCCAGACCATCTTGCCACCCCCGGCAAAGCGGATCGGCTCCTTGGGCGAAAACACGCCGACGTAGGCCAGGTCGCCGAAACCGCTGGTGCGGTCGAACGGGCCCTGCACAACCGAGGTGAAGTCACCGCGATCGTGCAGAATCTCGTTGGGGCCCATGCCTATCAGGTTACCGGCCTTGCGGTTGACCGGGGCGCTGACGTAGCTGATCGGCAGGCGGTTGATCAGGTTCCAGTCTTCACCAAGAGCGATCGGAAAGGTCGGCATGAAACTGTATTTACCGAGCATCCGTGTGCCGTTGCTGTGCGGACCTTTGAGCGCGGTGTAATCGTACTGGTTGAACAGCAGAACAAGGTTGCCCACCGGGTTGTCCATCAGTCTGGATATCTGTTCGGTGGACGGTTCGCAGCCGGCCTTGACCACTTCTTTCAGGTCAATGTCGAAGTCCTGTTGTAGCTGGTGGCATTTTTCCGGATCGACCTTGGCCCCTGCAACCGACGGGGAACCCAGTTTCGGCAGAGGACTGGCGGCACAGGCCAAGCCACTGAGCACCGCCCCGCAGAGTGTCAGACTTGATCGAATCCTTATCGATTGCATCGATTTGCACTCCATTCACCAGGCGTATTGAAGGCGCAGGGTCCAGGTGTTCACGCCCTGGTCGCTTCTATTGTTTGATCAGATCACTTGGTTTCCAGCTCTGGTCAAAAAACGCCTGCTTCGGCCCATACAACCGCACGATCACCAGGAAGCCTTTCTCCGGTACGGTCTTGATCCAGTTCTTGCCCTCGCCCGGCGATGTCGGGCCGAAGTAGATGTCGGTGGAGCCGTCGCTGTTTTGCGCCGGTTTATCCATCTGATTGAGGGACGGGAACGGCTGGCCATTGTCCAGACCTGACGCGGTCAGGTTGTCGTAGGCGGTGACCGACCAGAACAACGCCGCCGGGACATTGGCCGGGAGGTTGAGCTTGTAGGTCTGGGCGCCGTCGAGGAACTTGCCCTCGGCGTCGCGGGTTGTCGCGGGATACTTGGCGCCGGCACCGACCATGTTCATGACCATGCCGGGGCTGTCGGAATAGGCCGAGGTGAAGAACGCCACACGTTGTTCAAGATTGGTGAAACTGCCGCTGGATTGAAACTCGGTATTCTCTCCGGCAAAGGTGTTCACGTATTGGCGATCCTTGTAGTACAGACCACCCGGCTCTTTGTACAGCAAGTGGCTGGTCACCACCTTGCTCATCTTGAACGCGGTGCGCGCGGCGTCATCCAGCAGCTTGCGTCGTTCGGCATCCGGGGCAAAGGGCTTGCCCTTCTCGATGCCCAGGGTGTGCAGGAAGCCGCGCATGTCCATGTCCGCCGGATCGACGGCTTCGGCGTCGATGAAACGCGAGAGCATGTCGAAGTAGCGACCGTCTTCGGGGAACAGCATGTTGATCGGTGCGCCGGTGGCGTCGGGGAATTGCATCGGCAGGGCCGAGTCCTTCTTGCCCAGCGGATAAATCTTCGTACGCTCGACTTCGGCTACCGGCACGCTGAGGTCTTTCGGATCCTTGAAAAAGGTGCGCCAGAACAGGAACACGTTGTTGGTGCGCGAGCGATAGACGAATCCCTCGGTCGGCTCCGGCCCTGTGTAATCAGGCGGGAGCAGCACATAGGTGCCGCCCTTGCCCTTGTCGGGACCCGCCAGGCCAACGTCACCGCGCCAGGTTCTGCCGTCGATGGTCGGCCCGACAATCGGGCGCTGGAAGAAATCATCGAACATGCCCTGCACGCCGGGCGGTGCTTCGACCACCAACGGGCCGTACTTCGCCAGATCCAGATAACTCATGGCGTAGACCAGATCGGAGTTCGGCGTTGTCACCAAGGTCTTGGCATTGATGCGTTTTTTCCAGGTCGGCAGGATGTTGTAGCCCGCGCCGAACTGCTTCTCCGACGCTTCCTTCATCGACCATATGTTGATCGCCGGCAAGGCCCACAGATACGACTGCACGGCGCGCTGGAACACCAGCTCATCGATCAGGCTGCGCGCGGTTGCTTCGGTCGGGAAGCCTTTTTCAAAAGGCTGATTGGCCAGTTCTTCATAGCGCGTCGCGGCATCGGCCACGCCGCTTAGAGAGAGGCATACGGCCAGGGCCGTCAGGGAGGTGCGCAAACGGTTCATGGGCTGTCCTTATGAACGCAGTTGGAAATCGGTTCAGTTGACCTTGACCACCGCCGGTGGCGTCCACTGGCCATTCATCGCGGCCGCTTCCGGCCAGTAGGCGCGAACGTAGAGCGAAAAGTCCGCGCCCTTCGGCGCCGGAAGCCAGTTGCTTTCCTTGTCCGCACCCGGCGAATCGCTCTGCACGTAGAGCGTCAGCGAGCCATCGGCGTTGGTCTTGAGCGACTTGTTCTTGGTACCGAGGGAATAGCGCCCCAACGAGTTTTCGGCGAAGAAATGCTGCTGGTTGTACAGCGTCAGCGACCAGAAACCCTTGACCGGCGGCAGCGCGCCTTTGGGGAAGGTCACGCTGTAGCGCTGGGCACCGTTGAGTCGGACGCCGGACTCGTCCAGATCCTGATAGAAGTACTTGGTCTCGATCTGTTTGTTGACGAAGATGTTTGACCGGGCAACCGCCGTGCGCAGGAAGTAATCAGTGCCAAACGCTGCGCCGTTATCGATGGTGCTCCAGTGATTGGGCAATTGCTTCCCGTAGTTGCGGAACTGCAACAGCGGTTTGACCACTTCTGCATCAGACCTTTGCGCCTCGTCGATCATGGCTTTTTTCAGCTCGGGATCACGCTGGGCAATGTGTGCCAGCACCGCCAATTGCGCATAGCGCGCCTCTTCTCCCGGCAGCGGTTTGGCGTCCTTGAGAATCGCCGGCAGCTCATCGAAGAACGTTTCCGGGAGCACCCAACGCGTTTCCTCGTCACCCGACGCCTCGGCGGGGAATTTCGGCGACTGGCTCCAGTCACGCTGCTTGAGTTTGCCGTCGTATTTGGACAGCGGGTACATGTCGATGCCCGACAGATAGTGCTGGATGGCCTTGCGATCTTCGGCCGTATCGTCCTGGAAGACCCGCGGAATCACGAAACCGGTGTTGGTCTTTGCGCGAAAGACCTGGGTGATGCCCTCAGGCACCTTGCCGTTCCAGTCCGGCCCCACCAACAGATAGAAGCCCGGTTTGGTGGCGTACATCTTTCCTAGCTCGGCGAAACTGTCGGAGCGCAGGTCCACCACCTGATAAACCCAAAACCGGTCGCCAAAGTCCGGGACCTGCAAAACCACCGGTTCGATATCCAGCGCAATGCTGCCCGCACCGTAGACCACATCCTGGTTCGGACAAGCCACCAGGCGTTCCCCCGGTGAAATGTAGTCGGTGAGCATCGACAGATGGTTGATCGGCGCCACGGGCACGATGCCCCCCATCAACCCGGCCTGCGGCAGATCCTTGAACTTCAGGCGGCGATTATAAATATTGGCCATCGGCCAACCCCAGAAATACGCCTCCCGCGCCATCATCCGTACGTAGGTTTCGGTCACCTTCACATCGGCTTCGGGGCCGGATACCTGCACTACTGGCGAGGTCTGTGCCTGCACGGCAACTGCGCCGAGCAATAGCGCGGTAGCGAGCATGCCGCTGGCGAATAAAGGTGTTTTGTTCATACGGAAGGCATCCTTGCTTGGGACGGTTTCTCGGAGAATCAATCTTCTGGTGGAAGATTGTTCGTTAGAAAAACCTAGCAGAGGAAATGAGATCGGCCAGAAAAGGTATGAAAAATTAAGATCCTATTTCCATTTCTGATAACTGTCCCTCAGCTCTTGGGCCGTAATCGCAAGCTGAAGGCAAGAACTTGGATAAGGATCGCAACGGAACAAAGGCATCTTGGTGATCGTTCAGCTGTATGGCCCCAGAACAGGCGTTTTTGACCAGCGCTGGAGGACGCATGATTTGATTCGATCAATAGAGATGAAGTGTGTTGCCCCCTTATCCAAGGGGCAACGTACAAGCGTTGGTGAGTATTGTTAAGCCACCATCTTGCTTCTTTACCCGAGTGCGCTGGCAAACGCCTGGGGCGTCGGGCTCTCTTCCCATTGTGCAACGCCTTGCGGCAGAACCAGCCAGGGTTGCTTGCGTCGCGTCCAGATATGCGCCACCGGCGTGAAGCGCTCCGTACCTTCCAACACGCCGGCCCGCACCACACGCATGCCGGGCGCGGCGCTGGTCTCGTTGAACAGGCGGGTATGGCACTCGCCGCAGACATGTTGCGTGGAGGTATGCCCTTGGTATTCGCGTACAAAGGTCGCCGCTTCGCCCTTCACCTGCACTGCCGAAGCCGGACATAGCACGTGCAGACCGAACGCGCTGCCGCTCCAACGCTGACAGTTCAGACAATGACAGGCATACAGCGGTGGCAGTTGCTGCGCCTCGATTTCGATGCTGACGCGCCCACACAGACATTGACCGGTGAATCTCATGCGTTGACTCCTTACAATGACGCCCAGATAAGTTCGGCGCGCATGATCCCTTTTCACACGCCCGAGCAGAAGAGCAAAAAAGGAGCAGCTGTTGGTCAAGAATGTATGAGCGGTCTTGAATGGGAGAGCCAGCAGGTGTTCCTTGCGGTGCTACGTTCCGGCAGCCTGAGCGGTGCTTCGAAGTTGTTGGGGATTGCGCAGGCCACGGCCCGCCGACGCCTCGATCATCTTGAGCAGACACTCGGCTTGAGCCTGTTCACCCGCACGCCCTCAGGCCTGACGCCTACGAGTGGGGCGCAGCGCCTCATCGATCATGTCGAAGCCATGGACCTCGCCGCGCAAGCCTTCAGCCGGGCGGCCAGCGCTGAAACGTCGGTGGACCACGGCACGGTGCGGCTGACCTGTGGCGAATTGCTGGGAGTGGAGGTATTGCCCGCTTTACTGCGGAACTTCCATTACGACCATCCTGGACTGAAGCTCGAACTGAGCATCGGCGACGCACTGGAAGACATCGCCAGGCTGCAATCGGATATAGCCTTACGCCTGATGCGTCCGATGGAGGCCGATATCGTGGTGCGGCGGGTCGGCAGCTTGCGGATCGGCGTCCATGCCAGTGCCGAGTGCCTGGAGCGTTATGGTGAGCCCGTCAGCCTGACGTCGCTGCGCCAGCGGCCGCTGATCGGGCCAGACCGTCGCTCAGCCGACTTGCGTCGCTTGGTCGAAGCCGGGCTGTGTGAAGCCGATCAGCATTTCGCGATTGCCACGGATCACCACCTTGCGCAACTGGCTGCATTGAAAGCGGGATTGGGCTTCGGTCTTTGCCCGATACCTATCGCCAGAAATCATGGGCTGATTCACGTATTGCCAGACAGCTTCGGCTTCGAGGTCGAAGTGTGGATCGCGATGCACAGTGACTTGCGCAAAATCAAACGGATCGCCAAGGCGTTCGAAGTGGTGGGCGAGGAACTGCATCATTATCTGCGCTCGAACGCCCCCTGAGGGAAGTGATCCATGCCAGCACCAGTCCCTGCCCGCCATACCGGGATAATCGCGATTTATTGGTCTCGCTCTGAATCAACCGGCGCGAACGCTTTGGCAGCGGCCACGGTATCCAGAGATTCGCGCAGCAGCTGAATCCTGCCGTCTTTGGCCACCAGGCGGCCGGCGTACATTTGCCGGTAGATGCGCCCAGTGGCAGACACCAAGGCCTCTACGCTGTATTCGGCAAACGCCTGGTCGGGTGTGTCGATCAGAAAGTGAACGTTGCGAAATTTGAAGTCCGGCACTTTACCGAGCAATGAGCCGATGAAACTCTCAATGGCGGCGGGGCCTTGCACACGGTGGGGAATGCCCAGCGACTCCAGGTAGGGCAACTCCAGCACGCCATCCTCCGCGAAAAGTGCTGCCGCCAGGTGCGGCGTCTGGATGGCATCCAGGTAGTTTTGAAGTAATTCCACGGCATTTTTCATGACGACTTTCTCCGAAACGCATAAGGGATGGGCACGCTGCAGGTGCTGACCTGATCACGTTAGGAGATCCCTTTGATTTCAAAAATAGACGTTAATGAAAATCATCGTTTCATAATTGAAAGCCAACGCCTCATGACGACCATCGCCATTCAGGCTGGCTTAGATGCTCGGCAAAGAAGTCCGACAGCGCTTTGATTTTTACCGGCCGGGTACGTGCCGAAGGGGTGACGAAATACAAACCGCCACGGGCCATGCTCCATTCCGGTAGCACCACGACCAAGCGTCCGTCTTTCAAGTATTCGCTGGCGATAAATTCCGGCAGTTCGGCGATGGCCTGGCCCTCAAGCAACACCGGCAATAACGCATCCGAGTTGGTCACTCTTAATGGACCGCTGGGCACCACGTCTTCTTCGCTGCCGTCTTGATGAGTGAATCGCCACACCTGGCTGCGGGCCCGGTAGGCATAACTCAGGCACGTGCGGGACGCGAGTTCGCGGGGATGGACAAGGTTTCCATGAGCTTGCAGATAAGCCGGTGAGGCGACCAGGTATTGAGTGACGGCACACAGGCGCCGTGCAACCAGCGAGGAATCCGGTAATACGGCGATGCGTAACGCCGCATCAAAGCCCTCGGCGATCAGGTCAACCGAGGCATCCGAAAGGTGCAGGTCAATCGACAGCTCGGGATACTGGCGGATCAACTGCGGCATCAGCGGTGCCACCCAACGCAGTCCAAACGACATCGGGATCGCCAGACGAACCTGGCCGCGGGGCTGAACCGATAAATCCTGAGCCTCGCTTTCCACCTCTTCAGCCCGCCGATAAATCTCCCCCGCCTTGGCCGCCATGCTCGCGCCGAATTCGGTGAGTGCCAGTTGCCGCGAGGTGCGGTTGAACAAGCGCCCGCCCAGACGCTCCTCCAACCGTGCGACAGCTCGCGATACCGTCGGCACCGACACACTCATGACCCGTGCCGCGCCAGCGAACGAGCCCTCTTCGGCTACCTTGGCAAACATCGCCAACCCTTCAAAATCCGGAAGTCTGCTCATTTCATTTCTGCAACGATAGGTTTCAGACAATTCTATTTTGAAAGTATTTTCCCGTCGATAAGCTTCTCCCACACCGCAACTCACTCAATCGAAATACGGGAGAAACACCATGACTGACAAACTCGAAGGCAAAATTGCATTGGTTACCGGCGGCACCTCAGGCATCGGTCTGGCCACTGCCAAACGCTTCGCTCAGGAAGGCGCTCACGTCTATATCACGGGCCGTCGTCAAGCCGAACTGGACGCCGCTGTCGCCGCGGTTGGCAACGCCACCGGCGTTCAGGTGGATTCCGCCAACCTTGATCAGTTGGACGCGTTGTATCGCCAGATTGGCGCAACCCACGGCCGAATCGACGTGCTGTTCGCCAATGCAGGTGGCGGATCGATGCTGCCACTGGGTGAAATCACTGAACAGCAGTACGACGACACCTTCAATCGCAACGTAAAAGGCGTGCTGTTCACTGTGCAAAAGGCACTGCCACTGCTGGCCCAAAAAGCCTCGGTGATTCTCACCGGCTCTACGGCGGGCAGCTCGGGCACCGCCGCCTTCAGTGTGTACGCCGCGTCCAAAGCCGCCGTGCGTTCATTTGCCCGCAACTGGATTCTGGACTTGAAAGACCGCCAGGTGCGCATCAACACCATCAGCCCCGGCGCCACCCGCACGCCTGGCCTGGTTGAATTGGCCGGCCCCGATGCCGCTCAGCAGCAGGGTTTGCTCGACTACATGGCCTCGCAGATCCCCATGGGGCGTGTCGGTGAAGCTGACGAAATTGCCAGCGCCGCGTTGTTCCTGGCCTCCGATGACGCCAGCTTCGTTAACGGTATCGAGCTGTTTGTTGACGGTGGCCAGGCGCAAATCTGAGCAGCCAGCGGGCGATTGTCGCGGTCGCCCGCCACCCCACGCCTGAGTGTGTGCATTACCAACCCGGACGGCGTTCGCTGGTGCTATTGTCAGGCGCAGATTGAGCGGGTGTCACTGCCGCACAATCTTTTTACAGGGTTCTGCCAACGGCTTGCTCGTAGCAGGAAAGGAAATGCCGCCACTGCGACTCATCCCAGAAAGAATGCCGTCTGAGTTGAGGAATGTCGTGACGCGCCGCACCCATTGCCGTAGCCCGACCGCGAGACTTCTCCAGGTCAAGCAGCGCCAGTTCGAAATCGAAGTCTGCGTCGGTAATCGACGCCTTGATAAAGACGTGTTTGGAACGCATGCAACCGTGCTGCCATCTGCCCGAGTGCATCCGTGCCAGCATTTGCGCCAAACGCTCAAAAAGTCGCAGATGTTGCTCTGTGGTCAACAGGCTTGCAGCGCCCTGGCTATACCAGGTATCCAGATCAATGAAGCCGCCCAGGTCTTTGGTAACCAAGACACCCTGCCACACGCCGTCGACTTTTCTCGCGCCATAAAATACCGGTCTCGGCGCATTCACGCCCAGCTCTTCGAGCCTTGAAAGGGCAACGCCTTCACGCAATGCGGTGGGTCGGCCAGTGGGGTAACGGAGACTGCGGAACAAATGGCCGGTCTGACGCTTGACGAAAAACGTCTTGTCACCTTGAACAACCAGCTGGACACCGCTGGTACCGCTTCGGCGCACATTCGGCGGTTCAACCCACGACCCGGACGTACCCCACCAGAAATCAAACTCATCGCCTGCCCTGCCCATTGTGCGCTCCATTTATTGTAGAAATCGTTTCGTGCGACGTTTGCATGAGGGTCGCACCAGCAGCTCAGTCTGTTGGTAGACGTTAATAGTTCCCTCGTTGTTCGCGGATTTTAGGGCCAGGTTGGGGCTTTTACGCGACTACGTGACGACAATTGGCTATTGAGGGGGGGTTGGCCCTTCAGGTGTGTCCTTTTCGCCGATAGCTGACGACATCAAACACAGATGCCAACCGTGACGCGAGGGTCCGCCCGACTGTCTTTCGATCAACCTTAAAGCCCGTTAAATTGACCCAGATCATGATTCAATTCGATTGAAAGAAATAACGAACAACCTTCTTGATCCGCGTTTTCTTTGTGCTAAAAGTATTGCCGCCAGTGGCTCCTTACAGGGATGAGTAAGGGTTTGCTCATCCACAGCCATTGCCCACGGATGCATACTTTCAACAAGGAAGTCATATGAAAATAGTTGGGCTGTCCGGGATTCTCCCGTCACGCATTGTCAGCAATCAGGACGTTATAAACCTGGTCGAGGAACATTCTAAAGATACCTTCCAGGAAGACTTGCCAAAAACATTGAAGACCATCAGCAAGTTGCTTGAAAAAAGCGGCAGCGGCACGCGTCATTGGCTGGGTGCCAACGAAACGCCAATGCAATTGATGGAGACTGCATTCAACTCGGCGCTCGCTCAGGCCAACATCGACAAGGCCGACCTGGATCTGTTGATCTATCCGAACGTCACCCGCGGGTTTATCGAACCCGCCAACAGTACGTTCATCGCCAAGGCGCTGGGTCTGAGCTGCAGAAACTTTGATGTGGTGGACGCCTGCAATGGCTGGGTGACCGCCATGGATGTCGTCAACAGCAAAATGCAGGCCGGCGAGATTCGCTATGCGGCAATCGTCAATATGGAGTTTGGCATGTCTGCTGGCGGGCCGGTGATGCCCAAGAACTTCTCTTTGCAGTCGTCGGCGGAACTGGCTTACAAGTTTCCGAGTTTTACCATTGGCGAAGCCGTCACGGTCACCATCCTCAGTCATGAGGCACCCGGCAACTTCAAGTTCTCGTACATCAACCGGCCGGACTTGAGTGACTTGTCGACCATCTCCCTGCCGGATTGGAAACTGTTCTGCAATGAGGAGGATATTCCGCGTATTTCACCGACCGGCGGGCAGTATCAATTCAACTCCTACGCGGCAGCCTTGCATGAAGATGGTCGCAATGAAGCGATCAAAGTCTTCAACTTGCAAAACATCTCTGCAGCAGATGTTCATAAAGTGTTTATCCATACCGGTTCGCCAAAGATGTGGGAGCACATTGGGCAACTGATCGGTATTGATCACAAACTGCACCACGTCGGGCATAAGACCGGCAACATCATTACCGCGTCCATCCCCTACGGCATCTTCGATGCCATGAGTCGAGGCGAAGCTGAGAACGGCCAGTTTTGCATGGGCTGGGCAGGCAGTGGCGGGATGGTTTTCTCCGCGCTGTCGTTTACCTTGTAGGGCCTGATGCAACTTGCCGCCATGAGGCGGCAAGTTGCTCGAACCCGTTGGCAACAGGAACCTGACCCAGTCATTTCAACGTGTCATCGCTGATCAACGTCTTCGGCTCCAAATACGCGCTCATCCCCCACTTGCCCATTTCGCGCCCAAGGCCTGAATGCTTGAATCCACCGAAGGGGGCACGCGGTTCGTGGGTCAGGGTGTTGATGAGCACGCGTCCCGCATTGATCTGGCGGGCTACGTTCATACAACGTTCAGCGCTTTTTCCCAGTACCAGGGCGCTCAGCCCATAGTCCGTATCGTTGGCAATGCTGATCGCTTCGGCAGCATCCTCGTAGGGGATGATCGTCAACACCGGCCCGAAGATTTCCTCACGTGCAATGCGCATCCGGTTGTTGGCATCAGTGAAGATCGTGGGCTTCACAAACCAACCGGCATGCAAGCCTTCCGGGCGACCTTCGCCACCCGCCAGCAACCTCGCGCCTTCTTCCTGGCCGATACGGATGTAGCGCTGCACCCGTTCCCATTGTTTCTGGCTCACCATCGGACCGATATCGGTGTCGGTGTTACGCGGATCGCCCGATCGGATCTGTGAGACGCCCTCCTTTGCAATCCGCTCGAATTCTGCCAGCCGGCCGCGCGGCACGAGGATACGAGTGCCCGCGATGCACGCCTGACCGCTGTTGAGAAATCCAGCTTGCAGCACCATCGGCATGACCGCGTGCAGATCAGCATCATCAAGCACCACGGTGGGCGACTTGCCGCCGAGTTCCAGCGTCACACGCTTCATGGTCTCGGCACCGGTTCTGACGAGATGCTTACCGACAGCGGACGATCCCGTAAACGAGATTTTGGCAACGTCGGGATGACCGGCGATCGCCTCGCCAACCACATCACCCCGTCCGTTGACGACATTGAATACACCCGGTGGCAACCCAGCTTCGTGCAACGCACTGACCACGACCTGCGTCTGCAACGCGCTCATCTCGCTAGGCTTGATGACGGCGATGCAGCCTGTCGCCAGCGCGGTGGCCAGCTTGTTGCAGATGAAGCCCGCATTGCTGTTCCATGGTGTGATCAGACCGGCCACCCCCACGGGCGTCAGAATGACCCTGGCCGTGCCGACCTGCTCCTCGAAATCGAACGCCTCCAGAGCTTCGATTGCCTGCGCAATCACGTCGGCCGGATAAGTCGCCATCGAGCGCGCGCGAGCCGCAGGTGCACCATACTCCGTGAGGATGGCTTCCAACAGCTCTTCCTCCTTTGCCGCCACCGCCCGGTGCATGCGGTGCAGTGCCGCAATGCGCTCCTCCCGGCTTGTACGGGCCCACGCCGGGAATGCAGCCTTGGCGGCTGCGATCGCACGCTGTGCGTCCAGCGCATCGCCCAATCGAACCTGACCGATGACTTGCTCGGTGCTCGGGTTATGAAGGACGAACCATTCCTGACCGTGTGGAAGAACGAACTCGCCGTTGATATAGATATGTTCAATGCGTTGCATGGCGACTCCTCGCTCAAAACGACTCGTCTGAATCGAGCCTCTGTGATGAAGTCTAAGAAGGGTTCATTATTCCGATAAGCCATCCATTGGCTGATGAAGCATCCTTATATTCAGGACGATCCATGCACAGAACAGGAATGACCGAGCTGGAAGTGGTGCTGGCCGTGGCGCGGCGCAGCAGTTTTCGCGGCGCCGCACAGGAGCTGGGCATGTCCACAACTGCTGTGAGCAGCGCGGTGGCCGGTCTGGAAGCACGCCTGAAAGTGCGCCTGTTCAATCGCTCCACGCGCAGCGTTGCTCTCACCGACATCGGCCAACGCTATGTGGCACGCATCGCACCTGCGTTGGCACAGATCAAAAGTGCCGGCGAAGAAGCCAGCGTCGGCCCCGACGAGCCCAGCGGCACATTGCGCATCAATGCACCGCATGGCGCGGCTTACCTGCTGCTGGATCCGCTATTGAAGCAGTACGCTCAGCGCTATCCCGATGTACGTATCGACATCGTCAGCGAATCAAGCATGGTCGACATCATCGCCGGTGGCTTCGACGCCGGGATCCGCCTGGCGGAGTCCGTGCCGCAAGACATGATTGCCGTGGCACTGTCAGGTGACATTCGGATGCTTGTGGTCGCAACGCCCGAGTACTTCGAACGCCACGGCGTACCCGAACATCCGCGAGATCTGCTCACCCACCGAAGCATCGGCATGCGCATGGCCCATGGTGGCCTCTACCAGTGGGAATTGGAGGGCGATGGCCAAAAGCTGCAGATGGATCTGCCGGTGTGCTTCGCCTCCAACGAAATACTGGCAATCAAACAGGCGGTGTTGTCAGGCCTTGGTATTGGTTTCATTTCCGAGTGGTTCATCCAGGAAGAGCTGGCGAGCGGCACCCTGCTGCCGGTGTTGATGCCGTGGTGCCCTTCATTTGGCGGACTGAGGCTTTACTACTCGGGCCATCGCTTCGTGCCCGCGCGGTTGCGTGCATTGATTGAACTGGCGCAGGAGTTGCAGCCTACTGTGATTTGATCCTGTTTTGCCCACTAAGCCGGGCCATTCGCCGGAACACTCTGACGCACATAATAATTGTCGAATTCACTGCTTTCGGTGAATTGGAAGCCATGGCGGGTATAAAAGCGATTCGAAGCACTTTCTTTGAGAGCGCCAACTTTAACAGGGAGCGCAGCCGCATCCGCCTCTTTGAAAATCTGAGTGAGAACAGCAGCCCCTACACCTGATCCTTGTGCGCTCGGTCTCACATACAGGTGGTCGAGCAAGAGTTCATTGTGGTGATGCTTGACCACTACAAAACCAACCCTCTCTCCAGATACCTCGATATAGCGTGTGTTGCGAGCGTCAAAACCGCCAACAAACCGCTCACGCGCACGCACCGGATCAAATCGCCCGACACGCTCCAGACTTTCGCGCATGGCCTCAATTCGAATGGCTACAAGATTTTCCAGGTCGCTTGGTTGAGCCGGGACCAAAATGACTGGGGAATTCTGATTGGGTGCGACGGGCATAGGTTGTGCTCTATTTACCATCCTGGAAGGCCAGTATAGAGAGCCTGGCTTGTGGGGCCCAGTTTGGCTCACCATCGAATTCAGGCCCCATCTCAAAAACGAACATGACTTGGTCAATCTGGATTTTGATTGCCAGAGCCTTGCGTGACCGATAGGTCTCCAATACGACCTCATGGTATTCACATGTCGATATCAGACACGACCATGGCGCAATCAGGCTATTGAATCGGCAACAAGGCCGGCTAAGGTGCTGTGTCTTCCTATCAAAACAATCCCGGTCAGATCATGGGGTTGATAAGAACTGCGGCGGTTGGACGGGCTTCTCTCGGGAGTTCAGCAGGCAACGATGGTGACCGATCGCGTGCCCGTTCAATTGCTTAAATGTCGATCAGCAGAGAATAAAAATACCGATGATCAGCCCGAACTCCATGGATTCGAGTAGCCAATTGGCGCAGGGCTTCAAGCCTCGTCACGTCACAATGCTGTCCATCGCCGGGATTATCGGCGCCGGTTTGTTCGTCGGTTCAGGACACGCGATTGCCGCAGCAGGGCCGGCGGTGCTTCTTGCCTATCTGTTTTCAGGTCTGCTTGTCGTGCTGGTCATGCGCATGCTCGGCGAGATGGCGGTGGCCAATCCGGACACCGGTTCGTTCTCCACCTACGCCGACCAGGCCATCGGCCGCTGGGCCGGTTTTACCATCGGTTGGCTGTACTGGTGGTTTTGGGTGTTGGTAATTCCGATCGAGGCACTGGCGGCCGGGCATGTGCTGCACCAATGGTTCCCGCAGGTCGATGCCTGGCTGTTCGCGTTGGGATCGATCATTGCGCTGGTGGTGACCAACCTGTTCAGCGTGTCCAAGTATGGTGAGTTCGAGTTCTGGTTCGCCATGGCCAAGGTCGTGGCGATCATCGGCTTCATCGGGGTCGGATTTGCCGTATTGATGGGCTGGGTGCCCGACCGCGAAGTCAGCGGGTTGAGCGGCCTGATGGCCGAGCACGGCGGATTTTCACCCAACGGTTTGTCGGCGGTGGTCGGCGCTTTCATCACGATCATGTTTAGCTTCATCGGTACGGAAGCGGTGACCATCGCCGCCGCCGAATCGAATAACCCGGCGCAGAACATTGCCAAGGCCACCCGCTCGGTGATCTGGCGCATCGGCGTGTTCTACCTGCTGTCGATCTTCGTGGTGATTTCCGTGGTGCCCTGGAATGATCCGCTGCTGGCCTCGGTGGGCTCGTATCAGCGCGCCCTGGAAATCATGAATATTCCAAACGCCAAGTTCATGGTCGACGTTGTCGTGCTGATCGCCGTGGCCAGTTGCATGAACTCCTCGATCTACATTGCCTCGCGCATGCTGTACTCGCTGGGCCGTCGCGGCGATGCACCGAAAGCGCTGAAGGCGACTTCCGCTGCCGGTGTGCCACGGGCCGCCGTGATCGCCAGCACCGTGCTGGGTGCATCGATCACCGTGTGGAGCTACTTCATGCCCGCCGGGCTGTTCGAGTTCCTGCTGGCCAGTTCCGGGGCGATTGCCCTTCTGGTGTATCTCGCCATTGCGGTGTCGCAGCTGCGCATGCGGCGGATATTGCAACAGCGCAAGGTCGAGCTGACCTTCCGCATGTGGCTGTTTCCATGGCTGACGTGGCTGGTGATCGGCTTCATCTGCGCGGCGCTGGCGGTCATGATGATCACCCCGCAGCACCGCACCGAAGTCACCACCACCATTGGCCTGGCGCTGGCAATCTCCTTTATCGGCCTGATGACGTCACGTCACCCTGCCCCGGCGGCACGCGCAACGTCGGTGGGCTAGGCGTTCACGCCGAAGCTGATGTTCCCTTGGCCAAGGCCGGGGGAATGACCGACGCCTGCATCTCAGACCGATTCCTGTGAGGACACGATGTCATCGACCCCCTCCGTGGCCGACGGTACGACCCAATCCGTCGGGTTTCTGCTGTTGGATAAATTCACCCTCATGTCGCTGGCATCCGCCGTCGAACCACTGCGCATGGCCAATCAATTGTCGGGGCGAACGCTGTATCGCTGGCATACCTTCAGCGCCAATGGTGCGGCTGTTTGGGCCAGCGACGGGGTCCCGATCACGCCGGACGCCTCATGGAACAATCCCGGCGTGGCGGACACGGTGATTGTCTGCGGCGGGGTTGGCATCCAGAGCGTGATCACCCGTGAGCACACCACTTGGCTGCAAGCCCTGGCGCGCCAATCCAGACGCTTGGGTGGCGTATGCACCGGCAGTTGGGCACTCGCCAAAGCCGGATTGCTCGATGGCTATGAGTGCAGCGTGCATTGGGAATTTCTGGCGGCCATGCAGGAAGCTTTCCCGCGCGTAAACGTCAGCACAAGCCTCTTCACCCTCGACCGCAACCGTTTTACCAGCTCCGGAGGAACAGCGCCGCTGGACATGATGCTGCACCTGATCGCCCGGGATCATGGTCGTGAGTTATCCGCCGCCATCTCCGATATGTTTGTATACGAGCGCATCCGCAACGAGCAGGACCATCAACGCGTGCCACTCAAGCATGTGGTCGGGACGCATCAACCCAAGCTGCAGGAAGTCGTTGCGTTGATGGAAGCCAATCTTGAGGAGCCGATCGAGCTGGACCATCTCGCCGAATACGTCGATCTGTCACGCCGACAGTTGGAGCGGCTGTTTCAGAAATACCTTCAATGCACGCCGTCACGCTACTACTTGAGGTTGCGGCTGATTCGCGCGCGACAACTGCTCAAGCAAACCTCGCTGTCGATCGTGGAACTGGCGTATGTCTGCGGATTTGCCTCCACACCGCATTTCTCAAAATGCTATCGCGAGCAGTTTGGGGTGCCGCCTAGCGACGAGCGCTCAGGTTCCGCCATGAGTCGTAAACGGATAACGCCGCCGTCATCGATCAACACACTGACAACGCTGGATCAGGCAAGAAACGAATCGACGTTTGCCAGTGTTCGAATGATGGCGAGTACCGATCTGGCTTGACCAAACCGAGGCAAATCGGCCGGGGACACCCAAGATGCCCCGGCCATGCGCCCTGCCCGTTTACGCCTGATCCAAAGCCTCCACCACTCCTTTGTCTTCCCCAAGAAACCCGCCACTCTGATGCGCCCACAACCGCGCATACACGCCGTTCTTCTCCAGCAATTCGGCGTGGGTGCCCTGCTCGATGATGCGCCCGTCATCCATGACAATCAGCCGATCCATCGCCGCAATCGTCGACAGTCGATGCGCGATCGCGATTACGGTTTTGCCCTGCATCATCTCATCGAGGCTTTCCTGAATCGCCACTTCGACTTCCGAGTCCAGCGCGCTGGTGGCCTCGTCGAGCAGCAGGATCGGCGCGTTCTTCAGCATCACCCGGGCGATCGCCACCCGTTGACGCTGGCCGCCGGAGAGCTTGATCCCGCGTTCACCGACCAAGGTGTCGTAGCCGGTATGGCCCTGACGGTCGCTGAGTTGGCTGATGAACTCATCAGCCTGAGCGTTGGCAGCGGCGCGGCGGATCTGCGCGTCGGTGGCATCAGGCCGGCCGTAGGCGATGTTGTCGCGAATCGAGCGGTGCAGCAGCGAGGTGTCCTGGGTGACCATGCCGATCGCGCTGCGCAAGCTGTCCTGAGTCACGTGCGCAATGTTCTGGCCGTCGATAAGAATCTCGCCGCTGTCGACGTCATAGAAGCGCAGCAGCAAGTTGATCAGCGTCGATTTGCCCGCACCTGAGCGCCCTACCAGACCGATTTTTTCACCGGGACGAATGCTCAGGCTCAGGCCATCGAGCACCTGACGCTCGCCACCGTAGTTGAACTTGACCTTATCGAACGTCACCGCGCCGCCAGAAGTGACCAGCACGCCGGCATCCGGCGCGTCTTGCACTTTGGTGCCTTGGGTCAGCGTCGCCATGCCGTCCTGGACGGTGCCGATGCCTTCGAACAGCGAGGTCATTTGCCACATGATCCAGTTCGACATGCCATTGATCCGCAACGCCATGGCGGTGATCGCTGCTACCGCACCTGCGCCGACATCTCCCTGGTGCCACAGCCACAGGGCGTAGCCCCCGGCAGACATGATCAACCCCACCACCAAGGCCTGATTGACGATCTCGAACAGGCTGACCAGACGCATCTGGCGAAAACCGGTCTGCTTGAAATCTTCCATCGCCGCCCGCGCAAAGTGCGCTTCGCGGTTGGAGTGGGAAAACAGTTTCACCGTGGTGATGTTGGTGTACGCATCGGCGATACGCCCGGTCATCATCGACCGCGCATTGGCCTGCTCCTGGCCGACCTTACCCAGACGCGGCACGAAGTACCACATGGCCAGACCGAACAGCACGACCCAAGCAAGAAACGGCAGCATCAGCTTCAGCGCAAAACCGCCGGCCAGGGCAATGATCGCGATGAAGTACACGCCAATCCCCGGCAGGATCTCGATCATGGTGAACAGCACGTCGCGCACCGCCAGCGCGGTCTGCATCACCTTGGTCGTGACCCGGCCGGAGAACTCGTCGGAGAAAAACGAAAGACTTTGCCGCAGCATCAGCCGATGGAAATCCCAGCGCAGGCGCAGCGGCAGGTTAATCGCCAGAATCTGGTGCTGGACCATGGTGCGCAACGCCACCAGCCCGACACTGAGCACCATGACAATGCCCATACCCCACAACACGCGGCTCTCCTGCACCGCCGCTTCACCGCCGGCCTGCCACGTCGAGAGCAGATCGACGACCTGGCCGAGGAAGGAAAACAGCCACGCTTCATAAACCGACACAGCGGCACTGAGCAACGCCAGCGCGAGGATGTAGCCGCGAGCACCGCGAGTGCAGGCCCAGAGAAATTTAGCCAGACCATTGGGTGGCGGTGGCACCTCGTCAGGCGGGAAAGGGTCGAGTCTTCGTTCAAACACACGAAGCATGGTGGTCTCCTGAACTTTCAAGTCAGGGAGATTCTGCCATCGAATGGAGGCTGGGAGGTCTTTGTGAAAAAGTGTGTACTCATTGGTACAGGCGCTGGCGGAAAACGGACCGCGGATCTATCTAAGAAGAATCGCTGGTTTCACACGAAATTACCCATCGTTTGCTCTTCTGGGTGCATTCAACCACATTTGCGGTTTACCACGGAAAAAAGCCGAAAATCACTTATGGGTGACTAATTGAAGCTTCAGCCCTGTTAGAAACTGGCCGATATCTTCGCGATCCCCATCTTTACAAAGCTCTACGATAGCGTCATCAATTCTGTGCGAAATTTCCCTCACAGTGGAGTTCAGTCCAGAGACGACTTCAAGCGCTTCAATTCTATCCAACTTTAAGCGCACATAGGTACTTTTACCCTCATCCGAAATTGGATCATACTTCAATATATGTAAATGCTCAGTTGTTAGCTGCACATACTCCAACTCTCCGACGTAGCTAAACCCGTCAACACCGGGGTGTATGATATCAAAAACATATTGTTTCGCGCCATCCACCTGATTATTTTTCGTATAATTGCAATCTATACACGCAAACACCAGATTGCTCATATCAAAAATAAGTTCAGGAAATTTAGCCTTAGGTCTAATGTGCTCAATGTGCCACGATATGTTATGCGAACCCATTGGCCTTCTACAGTAAGCGCAACGTTTTCGGGCCTTTACCCGCAAAATACTCTTAACTTCGTCACGCAAAGCGATCAGGTACTGCAGATCTTCTTTAGAAGGCTTGCGGAGCATTTTAACTGGAATGTTTTTCTCTTCCGGCCTAGAAAATAAAGTCCATGCCTCAGTGGTGGTGATAACGTTATTTTTTATCGAGGATGCCAAGGCGATCAGGATCTTTTTTGCGATTTTGTTGGCTATATTTTTCATAAATTATTTCTTGAAAAATGCTTCCTGATGAGATCAATTGCTTCATTTATTACCTTTCGAGTTTCATTAGGTATTTTTTCAACGTTCTTTAGGTTTTGAAGCTCCTTGATTTCCT
Source organism: Pseudomonas sp. GW823-FHT01D03 (assembly GCF_058798255.1). Lineage (NCBI taxonomy): Bacteria > Pseudomonadati > Pseudomonadota > Gammaproteobacteria > Pseudomonadales > Pseudomonadaceae > Pseudomonas > Pseudomonas sp. GW823-FHT01D03. The sequence goes on along the minus strand of NZ_JBXAKK010000001.1, from coordinate 3,023,574 downwards.
CTTCGGCATCTCTGTTGTCTTTGGGTGCATCGACTGCGCTCAGCATAATCTCTGCAATTTTCATGTCAAAGGAAGGTGTATTGAACGTTGCCAGTTTAAAATAATCAAGGACGGCAAACTCGAAGCTTTTAATATCTTTAGTATTGGATACCTGACACTGAATCTGGTCCACTTCTGAATCCGGACTCTTCTCCAGAATAAAAATGCCCTCTGCGCTACCACGTGCGGCCCTGCCTGCTTCTGAAACAATAACTGGGGAGTGGGTGGCGACTACCACATGGTAGTTCGCGTAGCCATCCAATATTGTTGAGAGAAATCTGTGAAATTCAGCCTGCCATTGCAAATGCAAGCTGATTTCTGGTTCATCGATGAGCACAAGCATTCCATGTTCTGCATGCGCCAATACTTTCACCGCTAGAGATATACGGTTCTGTTCCCCAGAACTCAGATCTCGGAAAGTCAGGAAATCGCCTCCCTTCTTAACTTCTGCGGTAACCGTAGGGTTCAACTCCAGAAAACTTAATAAATCCTTAATGCGTGCTCGCGGAACACTTTGCAACTCAATCCTTTTTGAAATATTTTTCGCTAACCACCGTCGACCAGTAAGAGAGATCTTTTCAGATATCTCTGAATCCCTAAGTCGCCGATTATCAACAAATTCTGGCAAGTCTTCCAATGCTAAAGTCGAGTTTTCCGGCACCACTGGAAAGTTTATAAAAAACTCCATGCCAATTATTTTTTTTAGCTCGGCGAAGAAATCCCCCTTGCTTCTAATAAAGCCTGCGCATAACCCTTTGGCTATAGTGCGATCTAGTGACACCCAGTGAACCGCGTTACCTACGGAACGGGTTCCTAGATATTTTATCTTGCCAAATCCTTTATTGAATGTGAACTTGTCAACAACTGCATTGCTAATACACAAAACGCTCGTGACGTTATTACGCTCGGCCGCACCATACAATTGGGCAATTTCAGCCAAAATTCGACTTTTCCCAGTGCCGTTATTTCCAACCACGTAGCTTATAAATGGAGGTTTGTTAGCTTGCACTGAAGCGTCAATATTGTCCTTCAAGCGGTCAATTACATTTACCAATCCCAACTCCTTGGTTTCAGCTGACAATTATCTTATTTGTCGACTTAAATCATCTGACACATTGGATTCTAGGTCCCGCAGTGTCGGGTAACGGCTTCGGCTCGCGTGCTGGAATCCATATTGTGAGTCCGAATGAACGATCGGGATGACCGTAATATCAGACAATAATAATGGAAGCTACGTACAAAGTGCCATCATTGTATCCATTATTACACCTCTGTTGCTTCACATTTCACTAACGAAGCCTCGGCGTTCGGGTTGAGCCGGCCGTCGATGCACACATTGTGCTGGGGGGCCGATGTGGAGAAGGTGAGCTGCAAGCTTTGGGGCAGTTAATCAGAACGCAATAGCGTTGCCTCAAAGGCAAAATCCCCGCGCATTCACTACGCTTGAGAAATCCGCCGCAGCGCAATCGCCAACAGCAGATTGAACATTGCACGCAGGCCGCTGTTCCAGATGATTCAGACAGAGAATCAAGGACGAACATATGGATGTCTTCGCTCCCGCTGCGCCGGTTCCGCCTCAGCAAAGCACAATCACCCGCCGGCTGGCGTTCGCGGTCGGCACGCTGTTTATCGTCGGGGTGATTGCCGCTATCGGCACCCTGCTCGGCATTGCCGCTCGCCTGGATCGGGAGGATGTCGAGCAAAACCGTTTCTACACGGCCCGCGCCCTGGAAAACCGCATCAGCACCTCAAAGAGCTACATCACCAGTTACGCCGACTGGACCACCGCCTATGAGCACCTGCATACCCAGGTCGATACCGACTGGGCGTACACTCAACAGAACATTGGCAAAACTTTGTTCACCACTGACGGTTATGACGGCGTGTTTGTGCTGGATCGGCAGGGCACCAAATACGCCGTGGTGCAAGGACAGCAGGAAGACGCGGACATCGCGCGCTGGCTCGCGGTGCCTGCCGCGTCGCTGATTGAGCAGGTGCAAAATCAGTCCGAGTTGACCGTGCCTGTCAGCACTTACTCGCTGTTCGAAGGCTGGCCGGCGCTGGTCACGGCGGCGGCCATTCTGCCCAACGATGAGCGTCCGGTGGGCGATCCGCAACAGACGTCGGTGCTGGTATTCGTCGACAAGCTGACACCGGCCAAACTGCAAGCGCTTGGCGTGGCCTATGGCCTGAACAACCTGACGCTGATTCCGGATGAACAGCTCAGCGGAGAGCAACCACGCGTGCCGCTGGACAGTACCGGTTTCAGCTTGACGGCAGATCTGAAGCGACCCGGGCAGCAATTGTTGTGGTCATTGCTGCCAACACTCGGCAGCGTGCTGGCGGTGCTGATGCTGCTGACCGCCTATTTCCTGCGTCACGCCGTGCGATCTTCGACCTACGTCGACCACAGTTTCAACACGTTGAAGACCTCGAATCAGGCGCTGGAGGCGGCCAACCATGCACTTGAAGCCAGTGAAGAGCGGTTTCGCGCGGTGGCCGAAGCGGCATCGGACTGGATCTGGGAAGTCGACAACCAGTTGCGCCTGACCTATCTCTCGGCGCGCTTCAGCGAGGTGACCGGTTACCCGCAAACCGAGTGGCTGGGGCAAGGCATCGGGCAACTGGTGTCATGCGATACCACGCCGCTGGAGCTGTGGCTGAAAAAACTCACCGAAGACAGCAATGCCAGCGACCTGCGCTGCACCTACCGCGATCACGCCGGGCAGCAACGCCACTGTCGGCTATCAGCGCGGCCGATTATCGAAAAGCAAACCGTAGTCGGCTATCGCGGCACTGCCAGCGACATCACCGACGAAGTCGCCGCCCATGCGCAGATCCAGCACCTGTCGATGCACGACGCCCTGACCGGCCTGCCTAATCGCAACCAGTTGGCGCGTTACCTGGATGAGGCGCTGTTGCTCAAGGAACATGCCGCACCGTTGTCGCTGCTGGTGATTGACCTGGACAACTTCAAGCCGATCAACGACTCCCTCGGCCATCCGGCCGGTGATGCGGTGTTGCAGGAAGTCGCCAGTCGCCTGCGCGAATGCACCCGTGAGCACGACATCGTCGCGCGCCTGGGCGGTGACGAATTCGTCGTGGTGCTCAATGGCATGGACACTCGGCAAGAGGTCGACCGCTTTTGTACCCGGCTGGTCGAGAGCCTGCATCAACCGATGGTCTTCGAGCATCACCCGCTGCACGTCGGCGCCAGCATCGGCATCGCCCTGAGCCGCCGTCAAGGCTTCGTGCCCAGCGAGTTGATCCGTTGCGCCGACATTGCGCTGTATCAGGCCAAGTCCGAGGGCAAGAACACCTGGTGCTATTTCGAAGCGCACATGAGCGACCAGATCCAGACCCGCCGGCAAATGGAAAGCGATTTGCGTGGCGCGTTGAAGAACGACGAATTCATCCTGCATTACCAGCCGCGCTACACCGTCGACGGCAAGCACATCGTCTCGGTCGAGGCATTGGTGCGCTGGCAGCATCCGACCAAGGGCCTGCTGGGGCCGGACGTGTTCATAGGCCTGGCGGAACAGACCGACCTGATCGTGGCGCTGGGGCGCTGGGTATTGCGTGAAGCCTGTGAAACGGCACTGAGCTGGCCGTCGGACATTCTGCTTTCGGTCAATCTGTCCCCGGCGCAATTTGCCCTCAGCGATGTCGTCGAAGACGTGCGCGAAGCGCTGATCCAGACCCGTTTCCCGGCCAGTCGCCTGGAACTGGAAATCACTGAAAACGTGATGCTCGTCGACACCGACGGCGCGCTGGCCACGATGAATGCGCTCAAGGAACTTGGCGTGCGGCTGAACATGGACGACTTCGGCACCGGCTATTCGTCCCTCGGCTACCTGCGCGCCTACCCGTTCGACGGGATCAAGATCGACAAACGCTTCATCGCCTCGATCAGCAACGGCGCCAACGATCGCGCCGTGGTCCAGGCGATCATCGGCCTGGGTAAAGCCATGGGCCTGACCGTCACCGCAGAAGGCGTGGAAACCGAGGAGCAACTGGAGATTCTCGGCAAGGATCAATGCAACGAGGTACAGGGTTACTTCATGAGTCGGCCGATCGACAAGACGGCGTTTGCGCAATTGTTGAAAAGCGCCAGAGCCGAGCCTGCCACTCATCCATCACCGAAGAAAGGACGTGTCATTTAACCGGTTGGGCATCCCTGACCGGGCTATCTGATAGCAACTGGCACTGGAGTAACGCTGGCCACCAACCGCCGCGTAAGCCAGGTGGCGCCCGCTTTCGCGAGCGACACCTTCATCCCCTGCCCGCTAATCAGGCCTTCTTGTCCGCCTCTTCCAGCGCTTTTTCAGCGTTGAACCCGTCGAAGTTCTCGAATACGCCCAGAAAGCCCGGCACGGTCACTTCTCGCGCCCAGTCGCGCTGTAGTTCGCAGTACATTTGTACCCGGCTGATGAGCTTCGCGCCCGCCTGTTCCATTCTGCGCAACGCCGCCTCGTGCGCGGCGAGCGATGTGCCGCCGACCGCATCGACCGGCACATAAACGTCATAACCTTCCTGGATCGCGTCGAGCACCGGGAATGTCAGGCACGCTTCGGTCCAGAGTGCAGTCATGATCAGCTTCTTGCGCCCGAGCGCCTTGACTGCCTGCTTGAATTGCGTGTCCTCCCAACTATTGATCGATGTGCGGTCATAGGTCGGCAGATGGCCGAGCACCTTTTGCAACTCCTGAATCGGCGGCTTGTTGCGGCCGGTCGCGACATTGACTGTCGAGTGAATGATCGGAAGGTTGTAGTTGACCGCCGCCTTCGCGACGCTGGTTATGTTGAAGACGAGTTCATCACGCGGCATCGAGCGGATCGAAGAAACCTGAACAGGCTGATAATCGATGATGATCAATGCCGAATTTTCCGGGGTCAGTAGCTGATCGGTATGGGGGTTGCGGAGAGTCTCGCTTGCCATTGGTAAATCCTTTTCATGGGTGACGCACGTTTGTGAATCAGGCCGGAGCCTGTGCGGGTGATGGGTTCCGAGACACGTGCGAATGACGCCATGCCCGGAAATCCATTGTGCTGTTCCCATGTTCGACGCAGTAGTAGCATTGCGCGACGTGCTGTGTCGCGAAAAGAGGAACGCAAGCGTGGATATCGAAGAACTGCAGTCCTTCGTGGAAGTGGCTGATGCCGGGGGCATTTCGCAGGCTGCCCTGCGGCTTGGCGTGTCGAAATCGATCGTCAGCCGCCGCCTGGCTCGGCTTGAAACCGAATTGGGTGTGCAATTGCTGGCACGCTCCACGCGCGGGGCGGCGCTTACCGAGGCCGGTGCGACGTTCCGGGACTACGCCGCCAGGGTTTGCACCGAGATCGACATTGCCAAGGAAACGATCCTGCCCGCCGGCGCCCTCCGCGGCCGCTTGCGCGTGGCCGTGCCGCTGTCGTTCGGCCAGAGTCACTTCGCCCCGATGCTGGCAGAAATGGCGCGTCGGCATCCGCAGTTGCACATCCAGACCTGTTACAGCGATCGCTTCGTTGACCTCATTGCCGAGGGCTACGATTGCGCCATCCGGGTGGGCTATATGCAGGACTCCAATTTGATCGCCAGACGGATTGGCCCGGTCTACACCAAGCTCGTCGCGAGCCCCGCCTACATCAACGCGCATGGAGAACCCCAGGCGCCGGATGAACTGATTGCCCATCAGGCCCTCATGCAGGGCACCGAAGCCTGGCAATTCATGGATGGCGACAAAGTCATCACGGTCCGTCCGCAAGGCCGCTTCAAGGCCGACAACGGCATCGCCCTGGTCGCCGCCGCGACCGCAGGCCTCGGTGTCGCCTACCTGCCCGACTGCCTCACCCATGAACACGTGGCATCCGGCGCACTGGTGCCGATCATGACAAACCATCCTCCCCCTCCGGCCGGTGCCTACATCCTCCGCCCGCCGGGCCCGCATCCTGCGCGCAAAATTCGTGTGCTCACAGAACTGCTGATCGAGTTCTTCGGCGAAACGCCACACCTGGCGGTGCAACCGCTGTCACATCAGGATGATGCGTTGGCGTGAGGTTGGGTTAAGCGAGAGCGACAGACGTTCCTCTTGATCCGCCATTCGCGTAGGGCAACTTCCGGTCAACGCGACTCGTTAACTCTCACCCGAGCGCGCATCATCGCGCTCGCCACGATCCCGTCGTGGTATCGAAGCCATCAGTGCAGAACCTGGCCGTCCGCAAAAACGAGCCTTTTGAAACGGAAGTCATCTCATGTTCGAACGTAACAAACTGGTTCCGGAGTTAATGGTCACCAACCTGGATAGCAGCCTGGCTTTTTGGGTTTCTTGTCTGGGGTTCAAAGTCGCTTATCAACGCCCGGAAGATGGATTTGCTTATCTTGATTTGAACGGTGCTCAAGTAATGCTTGAGCAGATTGATTCCGACGCAGGGCAATGGCTGACTGCGCCGTTGGCCAAGCCGTTTGGAAGAGGCATCAACTTACAGATTGATGTTGAGGCTGTCGCACCCGTCATCCGAAAACTTGATGAGGCTGGATGCCCACTCTATCGAGAATGCAAAGACACCTGGTATCGGGCTGACAATGTTGAAGTAGGCCAGCGCGAATTCATCGTCCAGGATCCCGACGGTTATCTCGTAAGGTTGGTAGAGCGGTTGGGGGAGAGACCGGCTTGCCCAATCTGAAACTGAGCCAGACCGTCCGTCAGCTTCGGACCGGTGCAACCCCTCACACCAGGCAGCAATCGGCTAGAAGCGGACGTCCACGAACCACCGTTTACAACCTGGCCCAGTCTTTTGTTGCCTGAACTTTTGAGTAGCTGGATGATGCTGACGCTGGCCAGGTCATTCGGCCGGGTCCTCCTCAAGCCTATTGCGCAGGTGCTTTAGAACCTGATGGGCAGTCTGGATAGACTCCATGTCCAATCCCTCCGCCAGCTCATTAATCCAAGGCGTTTGTAGCTGCATCGCCAGATCGAATGCCTTTCTCCCAGCTTCAGTCAGGACAACCAGCTGCGCCCTGCGGTGATGTGGGTTGGGTTGAAACTCGAGCAGCCCTTCCTTCACCAGATCGTTGACGATCCGCTGAACATTTTGCCGATTTGCCCCCATGTCGCGAGCAATCCATGAAACCGGTTGTGCTCGTTCGGCGTACACAATCGTACCCAAGAGTTGCCAGCGGGCGCTTGTCAGACCTAGCTCTGCGACGAGTCGATCGCCTGCAGTAAGCAGGCGCGCGCTTGCTCTAAAGATTTCAAGAACCAGATCGCTCGTGGCGCACCCTGCGGGTGTGTAGTTTGTCTTTTGCATGGCGTGAATCCTTCCACGTTGACACCATGTTGTCAAACGCAGTAGGTTTGGAGCGTGAAAACCAAACTGTCATCATGATTACAATGTAGAGGCCGCCATGCTTTCTATTCGCCCCCTTGATCCGATCGTTCCCATCACTCAACAGTTGCAGTGCAGCGAAGCTCCTGTGGTATTGATCAACCTCTTCACTGTCGACGCAGACGATATACCTGACCTGCTTTGCGCGTGGGAACTGGATGCCAACTGGATGAAGCAACGTGCCGGTTTCATCTCCACGCAGCTCCATCAGGCCATCGGTGGCAGCAACATGTTCTTGAATTACGCCGTATGGGAATCGGTAGAGCGGTTTCGCGATGCTTTCAATCATCCGGAGTTCGCCAACGCCCTGAGTCGGTATCCCTCAAGCGCCTTGGCCATGCCGCATTTGTTTACCAAGGTAGCTGTGTCGAATATCTGCACGGCCTGATTATTAACCAACTGTCCCACGGTATTAGATAAATGCTCAAACGATTACATTTGATCTTCAGCACACTGGCACTGCTGTGCATCGCCACCTTCTTTCTGTCGACCATTTGTGTTGAGGTTATCGGATCCCGTCACTCGATAGCCTCACTTAAGCAGCTGATCGTGAGTCCCGGGCTTTGGATACTGGTACCGGCAATCATTGCGACCGGTGCAAGTGGAGTGTTAATGAGTCGGAAACGACAAGGTCGACTGATCGCTTTGAAGAAGAAACGCATGCCATTCATTGCCGCCAATGGCCTGTTGGTTCTGATGCCGTGCGCCATTGTGCTCAACCAATGGGCGTGGGCGGGGAGCTTCGATACGCGTTTTTACTTCGTACAGGTAATCGAACTGATCGCAGGGGCCACCAATATCGCATTAATGGGGCTGAATATGCGTGACGGCCTGCGCCTCAGCGGCCGACTGATGCGGGTCGAACCTCACAGGCAGTAAGTTGGATACTTGCTTCCGTTTTATCTTGAAAAGCTGGGCCGAAATCTTCCATTCGAGACCGGTAGCTATCGGCCAAAAGCAGTCGTTCACGGGAGGCAGCTATCGACCCACAGCAGTAATCTGAACCGCATTGATCTAAAGCAATGCCTCCTGTCCATCCTAAAATCGTGATGGCAGTTCATTTCCGGCCTGGGCATCCGAAAAGACCTCATCTGGATCTGCCTGACACCAATATCTGAAAAGTAGGCGAGGCTCGATATTTCTGAAATATTGATCCACGATGCTCTCGGGGCGCACGACCCATTTAGGCTCAGGCCATTGCTGGGCTAAAACACCTAATGGTTCGCCAGATGAATAAACAACCCAAGTGGCCTTGCCTCCACTGATACGAGGTAGGTAGTCCATATCTTGTATCACTTCGATCAAGGTGCGTAGTGTTGCTGATTGATCGAGTGTGATCGATATTGCATGACTTTCCAGATCATCTCCCGCATGAACGCTATCTCGATCAATGGCAACTACAAACATGACTACTCCTTTTAGTGGTGTGCTTTCACCAGATCGATCAGCGTAGAGACATCAGCGGCTAACTGTCGAGTGCGCTTCTAGCCCAAACCTGCCGCACCAGGCCTCCGCTTTCGGCCAAAAGCGGACGGCTATGCAGCGGCTCAGAGGACGCCCATTTGAGGATTAAAGAGTCTACGAAAGCGAGGTCGATTCAGGAGTTACCAGCCCATCAACCATTCGCAAACGCCCGCTGTTGACCAGAACAACAATCCTTTCGTCAACCATTCCAGCAATCTTCGCCGTTGCCCGTCCAAAGCCCAGAAGCGCCAGCGCTCCTGAAATAACGTCATCCCGACTCATCGAAAATCCTAGGGTGACTGTTTCTACAAGTGCCTGATCAAGCTCTTCCGGGGCGACCCACTCCACCTTACGCTCCGAAGATTCAAAATGGGCCCGGCTACGGATAGGGATAGCTTTGTTTTCAGCTGAATACATGAAGCCACTTCGTCCGTGGAACAACCTGTGCTGCACGCCAAGACGAATAGCCTGCTCAACCGCGTTTGTAATCCTCGAGCCCGCCCGCGTCACACCGAACGCCTCCATGAGTCGGCGAGTGACTTCGGCGGTGTGCACCGGAGCTTCGACCTCCACCACAGTACGTATCATCTGCATTAGGCGCTCTGGCTTTTCCTGATGCAGCTCATTCAGCGAGGCTACGGGTGCCAGACGAGCTTTCACGTATAGCCTGCTGGCACTCGGCATAGCTTCCACGGCCGGCACATCCCTGAAAATCTCATGCTTCAGCTCCGACGCCACTTGGGGAAGCGCATTCCGCCCCTCAGCGATCCTGGCACGAGCTGCTTCGATCGCTGCAACGACGCGTGTAATTTCCTGCTGAGGATTGCGGAACCAGTCCGTGCTCCAGATCCGGTGGAAGTTCCAGCCTAACCCCTCCAGCACTCCCTGGCGCAGGCGATCACGATCACGCGCCGATCGTGCGCTGTGATAGGCAGCGCCATCGCATTCGATCGCCAAGACATAGCGCCCCAGATACTCCGGATCCTTGACGGCAATATCGATGAAGTAACCTGCGGTTCCTACCTGCGGCTCCACCACATAGTTTCGGTCTCTCAGCGCCTCAATCACTTCCAGCTCAAACGGCGAGTCTGCTGCTTTACCAGTCTCGCATGCGACTTCGAGTTCGCCTGTCTCAGCATACTTGAGAAAATTCTTCAGCGCCCTGACGCCCTGAGGAGCATTGGAGTCGAGTTCAAGTTCTTCGGCCTTGAAATTACTGAACACGCGCATAGCCAGTTTGGCCCGTGTGATCAGAACGTTGAGGCGACGGTGGCCGCCCTCCCGGTTTACTGGACCGAACTCCTTGGCAATGCGGCCGGACTCGTTACGCCCATACCCGATGCTGATGAATATCTTGTCCCGCTCATCACCCTGTATGTTTTCCAGGTTCTTAACGAAGAATGGCTCACTCCCTTGGGCGGTAAAGAACGCTTCTGCTTCCGGCGACTGACGACGCAGCAACTCGATTTCCACCTGGATCAGATCACGCTGCGCCACGCTGAAGGCAGCTACTCCCAGCGATAAGTCAGGCGTGCGGATCGCGTGTTCCATGACAGCTTTCGCGACAGCCTTGGCTTCCCCCTTGTTCGTGCGGGTACGGCCCCGGTCGTAGACTGCCTCAGGCAAGTAGTCGAAGCTGATACCTGTGGCATCAGGATGTTGCCCCGCCGATGGGAAGACCACCAGTTTGCTGTCGTAAAACTCGACGTTAGAAACCGCAATCAACGACTCGTGCCGGCTACGATAGTGCCAGCGCAAATAACGCTCCTGGCTACCGGCGGCCTTGAACATGCTCAGGATACTTTCAATGTCGGCGGTAACGCCCTCTTCGTCGTCCATCTCGACATCACGACTGAAGAAGTCAGTAGGCGGCATCTGGCGGGTGTCACCCACGACAACCACCTGCTTGCCGCGCATGATGGCGCCAAATGCATCGACCGCTTTCACCTGGGAAGCTTCGTCGAACACCACCACGTCGAACTCGACTTTGCCTGGCGGGAGGAAGTTGGCGATCGACATGGGGCTCATCATGAACACCGGTTTTATTTGCTGGATCGCTCGCCCCGCCTTCTCGATAATTTGCCGGATCGGCATATGGCGGCGCTTCTTGTTCAGCTCAGCTCGCAATACCGCCATCTCACCGGGTTGGTTGATATTAGGCATTCCTTCCCACGCCTGCTTCGCCAGGGACGTCTGGGCGTGATTAAGGGAGGCGAGATCAAGCGACTTGAAACGCGCGATCTGGTGCTCATGCTTGATCCGGTCGAACTGTTGGAGCGCCGGGTTTTGGGCGTACACTGATTGCACCAGGCCTGCATACCAGGAAAGATCCAGAATGGCAGTCAGACTTTCGTGCTGATCACTCCTGATGGCGATGCCAAGTAGCTCGCCCAAGTTGGCCGTAAGCATCTGTCCAGCGAGCACGTTGAATCGCGAAATCTGGTAGAGGGCGGTGAGATTGCCCTGCCATTCCTGCAGACGCGCCTCCAGAGTAGCCAGAGAGAGTTTCCTGACATCAGCCTTGGCGTTCTCCTCCTGCATGCCAGTCACTTCCAGCGAACCACGAATCGCTTTGTCCAGCCCACTTACATGCTGCTCTACATCAGCGACCGCATCGCCCAGCCCTGTGGCATCGGCATGTCCGGCCAAGAAGGCGATAATGCCCTGCGGGATCTGTCCATGCCCCAGATCGTCATGCAACTGGATAACCCAGGCACTCAAGCGCTCAAGCACAGGCCAGTCGGTCTTCTGGCGTTGCCACTGAGCCCCAAACAGTGCACTTCCCAAGGTTTCGTGCTGGTCATACACCTTCTTGTTCTGCTGGTAGATTAAGACCGCGTCGACCAGCTCGAGCATGCCTGCATTGCTTTTCGGCAATACCTCGCGGACAAGCCCTTGCAATCGAGTACGCGAGGCGCGGAAGCGACCCGAAAGGACTCTCCACCATTTGTCACCGTAGGCTTGCAGGTTCTGGCGAACCTCCAAAAGATCCTGGTCCCAAGCTGCGTCGATCAACTGTTTGTCGAATTGATCACGACAGACAGACATCTTCTCGCCGGCCTCGAGCAATTCGCGAATGGAATCGCGACGCGACTGCCATTCCCCCGTGGATATCTTGATGCCCTCAAGTCGCGGGGCCTCCGCCGCACGGCGTGCGGCGCGGCAGACTACATCGACATCCGCCAAGGTGGCCGGCTGGGTCAGCATCAATCGCTCGGAGAGCGCGGTAGTGGCGGATTGCAACGCATGGAGGTGCGAGATCGCCGACTGCAACTCGTCATTGGCAGTACTTTGTTCGATAGGAGAGAAGAAAGTCCGCTGGCTGCCCCAGAAGGGGCTGCGATCCGGGCGCCCCATCGCGTTAAGGTGGAGCACTAATTCTTCGACCAGCTCTCGCTGCTTTTGCTGCTGAGTAAAGCTCCAGCCGACCATTGGCCCAAACGGGATCACGGGTAGTCCCGGATGAACTCGCTTCAGTCTCAGGTAACGACCCAGCACATCGAGGAAGGGCAAACCGCTCGCCCCTGCCGACGCGCTGACGGCTCCGCAGTAATTATTAAGGGATACCTGAAGTTCTTTCAGGCTGGCCAGGTCTCCCTCTGCGCCTTTGGTGATTGGCCGCCCTTGGCTCAGGGTTCGCCCCAACTCCTTGAGCACAGACTGCTTGGTGGATTTGTGGGAATGCAGCTCGAGTACCGCGTCGCCGAGATGGCTTTCATCTAGGCGGCGCTTCACGACCTCCAAGGCCGCCATCTTCTCGGCAACGAACAGTACGGTTTTTTTCTGCCCGATCAGTTCGGCGATGATGTTGGTAATCGTCTGGGACTTACCGGTACCCGGTGGGCCCTGAATGACTAGGTTGGAGCCTTCGCGCACTTCCAGGATCGCTTCGGTCTGGCTGCTGTCGGCGTCCTTGACGAAACGAACTTCACCCGGCTCGATCACCGAGTCGATATTCACATCCTCTGGAAATGCCGCGCGCAGATCGCCGAAACCCGAGCCCAGCAATCGCTTCATCACCGGATTGGCATCAGGCTGCTTGTCTTCTGGCCAACTTTTCGGATCGAGATCCTTGAACATCAAGAACTTGCCGAACGAAAAAAAGCCCAGTGCTATTTCGTTATTGGCAATCTTCCATCTGGGTTGTTTGCTGACCACAGCAGAAACATCACTGAAAAAGCGATCGAGACTGTTTTCATCAGCATCGAAGGTATCCTCGTCGAATGCACAAGAACTCAGGTCCAGGCCAAAGTCGGTCTTGAGCTTGGCGACTAGGGACAAGTTCGGCATCAGCTCGTCACCGGAGTACCTAAGCTTAAACGCATCTTTGGCCCCGCTGCGTTCAAGGGTGACGGGCAGCAGAATCAAAGGCGCTTTTCGCAGGTTTTCAGAACTGTCGGCCTCATACCAATGCAGGAAGCCAAGGGACAAGAACAGTGTGTTGACGCCCTGCTCCTCGATAAAACCTTTGGCCTCGGTATGGATTTTCAATAGTTGGAGAAAAAGCCGATCATCTTCGATGGCGGTCTGCAAACGCGTATCGAGATGACGGCGAGCCTTGCCTGTTTCATCCGCGCCTGCGTCGCCAGTGGCGGCAGTCCAGTCCAAACTGTCGAGCTCATACAACAGCTCTTCATCGCCGGGAGTATCAGTATTGTCCTCCCCTTCCTCTGCTGACTTGGAGGTCCTGACCAGCTCCGCTAGCTTCTTGCGAGCCATTGGCGCAAAGGTCATGGCCTTTTCCTGACGATAGAGGGTCTTGAAGACCTCTTCGGACTGCTCATCGACCACTATCAGGGTCTTGGCGGTCTTGCGGAAATTGAGCATGTTGTTGCGGAGCCCGATATCCAGAAGCTCTTTGCGACTGCTCTGTAGCTTCTGGCCGATCACTGCATTCATAGGAAAACCTGCTATCTGAATTTGCACATTAACGGCTTCGATCGTGTCTGCGGCCTGGAAAGATGCTTATGGAGAAACTGTCCCACGTTGACACCATCACCAGAAGCATGGCAGGGAAGTCTAGCGAGCAGTCAGCCGAAAGTTTGAACCTAGGGGATCAACTCATCGGACACAACGATTGCCGAGCTTGGTTTGCTAGAGTCACGAAGATCAGGGAAGGGATGCAGGTGGGTGAGCCAGTCGAGTGATCACTTTGGAGCGCCTTTCCCTGAGACTCGAATATTTAATATCCTTTTGCCAGCAACATATCTTCAGCATGAATACAGGTAAAGAAATAAGTGATTTGCGGTCATGGCATCAAGCGAGATGCGGGCGCTTCCAGAACACTCACCCCTCACCAACCCGCCCCGCAACCCACTCCCAACTATACCCATGCACCCTCCCCGCCAACCCCAGCGGAAAATGAATCACCCCATGCGCCGTTTCCGGCAGCAGATGCACTTCAACCTCCGCCGCCCTGCCCCAACGCTCAGCCAACTCAAGCGTGTCATCCCTGAGCGGATCCAACTCCGCCGCAAACATCAACGCCGGCGGAAACCCGGTGAAGTCGCCATACAACGGAGACAACGGTGGCTGCCGGTGTTCTTCATCGCTCAATCCCGGCCCATCCAGCAGCAAGGTATCGGGCCCGGCGTTGCGTACGCTGGGGGTTTCGGTCAGGTCGTAGACGCCGTAGTACAGCAGCGCCCCGCTCACCCGTTTGAACAAGTCCGGCCACTGTTTGAGTTGCAGCAGGGTCGCGGCGGCGAGGTGGCCGCCGGCCGACTCGCCCACGACGATGACGGGCAGGTTCGCAAACTCGTGGCAGTCATCGCTCAGCAGCCAGCGAGCCGCCGTGAGGCAGTCTTGCATCACGCCTTCAATCGGCGTCGAGACCACAAGCCGATAATCGACGGAGACCACTGCCACGTCGCAGGCGTTCACCATGCCGATGTTGAGGTGGTCGTTCATCTCTGCATTGCCGATGACCCAGCCGCCGCCATGAAAATCCAGTACCACGCCTTTGGCCTTTGTCTTTGGCCGAATGATCCGCACCGGCACTGATGCGCCGTCGACGCCAACCACTTTGTGTTCGGCCTCGAGTCCGTGCTTGAGCAACTTTCTCGCACCGCCCAATTGGCTGAGGCGCAACAGCAACTGAATCGCCCGTGGTGTGATGCGATGCGATGCGATTGCGGATGCGAAAGCACGACGGCCGGGCAAGTTTCTTGTTGAACGCGCGTAACTGCGTCCCCATTTTTTTATAGCCGAAGATGGTAATGAGCAAAGCCTCTTCATATTAGATGGCTACTTGCGTTGTGTGTGATCCAAGCTTTAATTAAAGAATAAAGTTCCATCGCTCCACACAATTTTTCTTTAAAAGTGCCGACCTGAAGGGATGGATGATGAGTCGATATGCGATGCTTTTGGTAATGCTCAGCCTTAACTCCTACTCGTATCATGCAGTAGCAGAATCGCCAACTAAAAGCAGTCATCTGGACCAGGCGGAGGCTCCGGAGCCGAATTATGTTGGGCCAGTTTTTAAGCCAAGCTTTGATTTTCCTCGAGCATTGCCAGCGGCCGAACCCCGCCCTTGGGAAAAAATTTCCTTTAAGTTGAACCCTGAGCTCTATATGGCGGCCGTATTGCAATATGCGCTTGAGGGGCAGGACAGATCCCGGTGGGCGGTGGAAAAAAACCCTGTGCGCAAGTGGTATCACGCGCCTTGGATGGGGCCTGGCGGGAAGGGGCGCGAGTACATTAACGGGCTTACATCTGAGCGCCGGTCACAGCCAAAAGAGCTTGGACCCACTCATACAAAGTGCCGGCAAAACTGGGCAGTTGGATTCTACAACCCCGTCGGAGGGTACACATTGGGGCGTTTCTGGGCACCGATAGTGAGTGGAACCTCACAGGAGCCCGACTATTCAGCATTGCCATTTCCTCCTGGTACCGTGGTAGTGAAATTCCTTTACACACAAGCAGATACTACAGATCTGTCTTCTCTTTCAGGAGCGCCAACAATTCAGGCTAGAATTATCGAGGATCCCAATCCGGATGATGATAAATGCCCGGCCGACAATATAAATGGGGTGCCAGCTAAAAGAATCGAAGCTACTTTACGGCTACTTCAGGTTGATATCGGTGTGCGCGATAGTAGTGCCAATGATGCATCAGGCTGGGTATTTGGAACGTTCTTCTACGATGGGACACAACCTGGGTCAGACCCTTGGAAAAAGTTGCGGCCCGTCGGCCTGATGTGGGGCAATGACCACGCCCTCACTGACGAAATGGCGAGTAATCAGGAAAAACCGAAAGAAGGGATCGTTTTGTCAACATTCGATTTCAAACGGAATTTCGGTCGAGGTGGCAGGATGAACGGACCAGTCGACAACCCAAACTCGTCTTGTCTCTCCTGTCACATGACAGCTCAAAAAAATCCACCTGGCATGACTGCTCCAGATGGAGCTAATTGGTCAATTGCTCGGTGCTGGTTCAGGACCCTTAAACCAACTGAAGCATTTGGAATGCAGCCTAGCGAAGGAGAGTGTGGCGAGGCTAAGAAAGGCCAAGCTTCCTTAGATTACTCACTCCAGCTTTCAGCCGGGCTCCGCAATTATGAGATTGCGCTTGCCAATACTAATCGCGGAGGTATAGAAATTTTGGGTACAAAGTTTTTCCAAAGTCCGCTGCTGAGCCCAGACCAGACTGTAAAACTTAATGGGCTCATAAGTGCACCAATATCCCGAGAGGGTGACAAATAACGCGGTGTAGGGACGAAAAAACCGGAGGCTGGCCCTTCCAGGGTAATTGAAAAAATCAGAAAAGGGGGGCTGGTGTATTTCTCAGAAAATAAATCAGTCCCCTTTTCTTCCTATCCGTCTAGATTTGTGGCCGACTGAGGGGGCTGAACTCTGATGTCGTCCACGCCCAACTTAAAGCATATCAATGCTCAGTACTTCACCTGTATCATCCAACACATCCCAAACACAACTAACCTCAGTTTCTGATTCGCAATTTTGGCACTCAATAGTTCCGGAGCCGGAGTACTGCGTGGTATGACTTCCAGATGATTCTGAGTTTTCAACGTCCAAGGCGGACAGGTCAAATTCTATATCTTGGCCGCACTCTTCATTGCTGCATGTAGTTGTTGGCATCTGAATATCCTTTTTTCCTGCTCAGTAAATATAAGGTTTAGTTAAGAAGTAAGCTTTTGCTCGTCCAGCGAGCGGAGCGAGCAACTTGAACCGGCGACAAGTCAAGTGCTGGATTGACTGGCAACGCTGACTATACCTCAAGCCGAACTGCTTGGGGGCGTTGAAAACCCTCAGAATCTGGGACTTCCAAGCTTAACCGCACCTAGCTGAAGACTTCGCATCCAACGATGGGATACATTCCAGCGGTCTCAAATCAAGTGGTTCTAGAAAAATGTTTCACCTAGTCGAAGTGTGTCTGATCGACAACTATGGGTCGAAAGCCGCCGCTTGGGAACGACCGCTTCTGGCCGATAGCTGCCAGCCAAAGTCAACTATTTCCAACTCAGCGCAGACATTTCAAGGGATGGCGTTGGATTTTCTCCAGACGTCATTCAAGCCGTTCTTTCGCCATCTTCACGTCCGGTTTTCAAAATCCCTCGTGGCTCGATCATCAATTTTGATAACCGGATGGAATTCACCGGTACTGAATTCCATCCGGTCATCGCGGCCCCCGCACCTGACTCAAGTGGGGTTGCTGAACCAGCAATCACAAATACCAGCGATACTCCCGCGCACTGATCTCCTGCATGAACGCCAGGTGATCCTGACGTTTGTTCTCGCAATACACGTCCACGAACTCGTCGCCGAGACCCGCACGCAGTTGCGGCTGGTGTTGCAGAGCCCGCACGGCGTCAAGGATTTCAGTGGGGAAATCGATACCGCTGTTGCGGTCATCGTTGAGCGGCGGGATCGGTTCCTTGCCGGTTCCCAGACCATGCTCCAGGCCCACCAGGATTGCCGCCAGCACCAGATACGGGTTGGCGTCGGCGCCGGCCAGACGGTATTCGATGCGCAGGTTTTTCGTGTCCGATTCGGGGATGCGCAGGCAGGCGTCGCGATCTTCGTAACCCCAGCTCGCCTTGGTCGCGGTGTTTACCGTGCCGCTCAGGCGGCGCATGGCGTTCTGGTTCGGGGCGAAGATCGGCATGCTGTGCGGCAGCAGATCCAGGCAGCCGGCCACCGCATGGCGCAGTGCTTGCTGGTGATTAGCGGCCAGCAGGTTGTTGCCGGCCGCGTCATATAGGCTGACATGCACATGCATGCCGCTGCCCGGATGCTCCACGTACGGCTTGGCCATGAAACTGGCGCGGTAGCCGTGCTTGAGCGCAACTCCACGGGTGCTGCGACAGAACAGCGCCGCCCAGTCCGCAGCGCGCAAGCCGTCGTCCAGATGGCCGAAATTGATCTCGAATTGCCCCGGGCCCAGCTCGGCGGTAATCACAGTAGCGTCGATACCCTGGGCTCGCGTTGCTTCAACCATTTCGTCGAGCACCGGAGCGAAACGCGACAGGCGTTCGATGTGCATGTTCGGCTGATCATCGGCATCGTCGGTCAGTTCGTCGCGGGGGAATTGCGGCAGGCCGTCGCGAAGTTTTTTATCGAACAGATAGAACTCCAGTTCGAAGGCCACCACAGGGTGAATGCCTTTGCCCGCCAATCGATCCAGTACCTTCGCCAGCACTTCGCGGGGTTCGAATTCGATCGGTTTGGCGGTGCCGTCGGAGGTAATCAGCATCTGCCCCAGCGGCTGCGCTTCCCATGTCACGGGCTTCAAAGTGCCGGGCACCAAGCGGCGCACGGCGTCTGGGTCGCCGTCGTTGAAGCAGTAATCGCCAATCTTGAACAGACCGCCCTGCACGCCGAGCAACACGCAGTTCTGCGGCAGCTTCAGTGCGCTGCCCGCCGCGACTTTTTCGAGCATGTCCACCGGATAGCGCTTGCCGTAAAAATGCCCCGGAATGTCCAGGGAAATCAGGTCGACATAACGCACTTCGGGGTAGCGTTGGCGAAACGCGCGCACTTCGGCGAGCAGGTCAGAGCAGACAGCGTCCATCGTGTTCATCCTTTGTTGTTATCAGGTGTAGACCCAAAGCACGCGGGTGAGCTGCCCGGTGAGGTTGCCGTAACGGCAATGGGTATGACTGTCGAATTGAAAGCTGTCGCCGGCCTTTAAGGTCACCGGCTCGTCGTCGTTGCCCAGCCACAAAGTCAGTTCGCCTTCGAGCACGTAACCGCCCTGCTCCGAGCTGTCGCTCATGTGCCGGTCACCACTGCTCGCGCCCGGTTCCAGATGACTTTCGAGCATGGAGAACGAGGCGCGCATCTGCGGCGACACCAGAATGTCGGTGATGCCGTTGGCGTAATACAGCGTGCGGCGTTCGTCAGGACGGGTGACCCACGGCAACTCCTTGGGCTTGGGTAGGCTGTAGAAATAGGTGGTCGGCACGCCGAGGGTTTCGCTGATCGCGGTGAGGTCGGCCACGGTCGGGCGCGACAGGCCGCGCTCGACCTGGGAGAGAAAACCCACCGAACGACCGATCTTGTCGGCCAGATCCTTGAGGGTGTATTTCTTATGCTTGCGCAGGTCGTGGATCAGGATCGCCAGCGCAGCGATTTCTTCTTGCTTGTTCATGGTCAAAATCTCATCAAATGCTGTCGCGCAGCCGATACCAGGCCTTACCGATGGCCTCCAGCGGTGCTGCGAAGTGCTTGCCGCCGGGGAAACGACCATTGCTCAGGCCCTGATACAACGCCAATTCATCATCCTTGCCGAGAATCGCATCGGACACCGCACGCGCGGCGGCCAGCGTCGGCAGCACGCCGTGCCCCGAATAACCCTGAAGCCAATAACAATTGCCCGCGCCGCCGACATCCGGCGTACGGTTCATGGTCAGATCGATATGCCCGCCCCAAGCGAATTCCACCTCGACACCTTTGAGCTGCGGAAACACCCGTTCAAGAAACGGCCGGGTCGCCGCCGCAATGTCCTTGGGCATGCCCCCCAGATAGGTGCAACCACCCCCAAACAACAAGCGGTTGTCCGGCGTGCGACGGAAGTAATCGAGGACGAACTGGTTGTCAGTCACGCAGACGTTGCTCGGCAGCAGCGCGGTGGCTTGCTCCGGTGTGAGTGGCGCGGTGGCGACTTGATAAGTGCCGACCGGCAGGATGCAGCTGGAGAGTTGCGGATCAAGCTGATCGAGATAGGCGTTGCAGGCCAGCACCAGCACGTCGGCCTTCACCGAACCGCGCTCGGTATTGACCCGGAAACCGTTGCCCTCCTGCTGATAACTCAACGCTGTGCTTTGCTCATGAATACGCCCGCCAGCGCGCTCGATGGCGGCGGCCAGCCCCAGCGCAAGTTTCAGCGGATTGAGGTGCGCGCCTTCGGCGTCAAAGAGGCCGGCCTGATAGCGTTCGCTGGCGACCCATTGCGGCAGGTCTTCACGGGGGATGAACTGCAGACCGTCGTGGCCCCATTTGTGGCTGGCCTCGTGTTGCCACTCAGTCAGCAGGCGGACTCGACGCGGCATCACCGAAGTCCACAAATGGCCGGGGCGATAGTCGCAATCGAACCCATGCCGCCCGGGCAATTCACGCAGCTCCTGTGCGGCCCAACGCATGCCGTCCCACAGGCGCCGGGCGCGCTCATATCCAAGCGCGGCTTCCAGCGGCGGCATGTCGCACGACCAGCCCAGAATCGCTTGCCCGCCATTGCGCCCCGAGGCGGCCCACGCCACGCGACTGGCTTCGAGCACGGTGACGCGCTTGCCGGCCAGGGCCAGGCGCAACGCGGTGTGCAGCCCACTGAAACCGGCGCCGATGATCACGACTTCGGTGTCGTGCGCACCTTCCAGCGCCGGCCGTGTGCTGAGAATATCGGCGCAACTGTGGGCGTAATAGCTGGCGACATGCTGCTGGGATTGCTGAAACATTCGGCGCCTCATGAAATTTATTTCTTATAATTTCATGAAAATCTACAGAACAATTTTCATAGCGACAAGCAGCAAAGCGTTTTTCACCCGTTATCAGGGTCGCCGTAACAGCTGGATGTTTCGTACCTCAGGCTTGAGGTGCTACAGCGGCAGCTCAACCCGAGCGAGCAAACCACCGCCGCTGCGATTGCTCAACGTCAGTTCGCCGCCCTGCTCGCGCACAATCGCCCGCGCCGCCGACAGCCCGAGCCCGACACCACCGGTTTCCCGGTTGCGCGAGGTTTCCAGGCGAAAAAACGGGTCGAACACCCGCTGCAACGACGCTTCGGGAATTCCCGGCCCATTGTCACTGACGTCGATGCACACGCTGTAACCGTCGCTGCTCAGAGCGATAGCCGGCTGCTGCGCGTACTTTTCGGCGTTTTCCAGCAGATTGACGATCACCCGTTTGATCCCCAGCGGCCGGCCCTCGTAGACCAGATGCGCCGGGCCGTGGAAATCAATGGCGATGTTCTGGTCGCGGTAGTCGTCGATGATCGTCTGCAGCAATTCCGAGAGGTCGAACGCGGTGCTTTGCTCCGGCTGAGTGTCTTCCCGAAAGAACGCCAGTGCCGCGTTGATCATCGACTGCATTTCTTCGATGTCGCGGATCAGTTTGCCCTGATGATCAAAGTCCTCCATGAACTCGCTGCGCAGGCGCATACGGGTCAGCGGTGCGCGCAAGTCGTGGGAAATCGACGCGAGCATGTGCGTGCGTTCGCTGATGTAGTGCTGAATCTGCGCCTGCATGGTGTTGAAAGCGATGATTGCCTGGCGGATCTCGTCCGGGCCTTCGACTTTGATCGGCGGCGCACGCAGATCGCCGCCAAAACGCCGGGCGGCGCTGGCAAAACGTTGCAGCGGTTTGGCCAGTTGCTGCGTAGCCAGCCAGGCCACCAGCACGGTGGCGATCAGGCCGAGGGCGATGATGATTGCGATGCGCGTGCCGATGTCCAGGCCCCAGGAACGTTCGGGCGAAGAGAACAGCAACCAGCTGGAATCCGGCAGTTGAATCAGTGCCGCATAGCGGCCCAACGGGCTGTCGCTTGGCCAGTCAGCGGGATTGAACACCCGAATGTCTCGCTCATCGCCCAACAACTGATGCAACCCCGACGTCTTGTTGGCGACGAGCTGCGTACCTCCCGCTGGCAATCCGAGTTCGTCGCGTTGCGCACTCCACGTCACCTCCTGCGTCGGGCCGGTTGCCGCGTGCGCCAGTTTCGGGCGTAAAGGCGCCGGTGCAGCCTCGATCACCTTGACGGTGGCCGCGATCTGCTCCAGCAGCCCGGTGCGTTCAATCGGTGGTCGCGCCCAGGTTCCGGCAACCTCCACGAACAAAAAATTGAGCGCCAGCGAAGCGAGCATGGCCGCGACGATGGTCAGCGCGATCCGTCGACTCAGCGGATCACGGCGCAGGAATCGACGGATCATGAACGCGTGACCTTGGCGGTGAACATATAACCGCCGTTGCGCACGGTGCGGATCAGGTCAGGGCGTTTGCTGTCCGGCTCGATCTTGCGCCGCAGACGGCTGACCTGCACGTCGATGCTGCGATCAAAGGCGTCGTGGCCCTGACCGCGAGACAGGTCGATCAGTTGTTCGCGGGTAAGAATGCGCTGCGGGTGTTCGAGAAACACCACCAGCAGATCGAACTCGCCACCGGACAGCGGAATCATCACGTTTTCCGGGGAGCGCAGCTCGCGACAAGTGATATCCAGATGCCAACCGGCGAAGGCGATCACCGGCCGCGACGGTTCACTCGCAGGACTGACCTGCTCACCGGCGCGACGCTGCACGGCACGCAGGCGCGCCAGCAATTCACGCGGGGCGAACGGTTTGGTGACGTAGTCATCGGCGCCCAGTTCGAGGCCGACAATCCGGTCGCTCAACTCGCCCATGGCGGTCAGCATGATGATCGGAATGCCCATCTGCGCCCGCACTTTCTGGCACAGGCTCAGCCCACCTTCGCCAGGCAGCATCAGGTCGAGAATGATCGTGTCCGGACGCTGCTGGGCAATCGCCGCCCACATCGCTGCGCCGTCGGCGGCGACATCGACCTCGTAGGCGTGCTGGACGAAGAACTTCTTCAGCAGGGCGAGAATTTCCACGTCATCGTCGACGATCAGCAGTCTGCTCACGGGCACAGGATCCTCAGGCCAAAAAAGAACGCATCTAAAACTATTCTGGCGGGCGGGTCATATATTTCAATCGAGCAATATTCCGTCGTCCCGGACATCAAGCGGACATTCTGCGGCAAAAACCCTCAGGCACCCTGCACGCCATCGACAACCGGGGGGCTTTCAATGAGCGCATTGCACAACCGTTATACCGCCGAGGGCCACGACGCCCGCTATCCGTTGATTCTCAGCCAGCGCACCAGCGCGCCTGAGCAGGGTACGCCGCTGTTGTTCCAGGAGTTCTGCCTGGGCCTGTCAGATGACCAAAGCCGTATCGTCCTGCGCCGCTATTTCGAGCAGTACCGCCCCGGCGATTCGCAATGGGTGGAGTACGTGCATTCGATTCCGACCGCCGACCTCATCCAATGGATCATGAGCCACGGCCAGTTGCACATCGAATGCTCGGACAACACCCCGCCGCTCTCTTCCCCAATCACTGCCCGCGCTTGAACGACGCGGAGCAAAAGCGCAAAACGAGGATTCGCATGATCAGAAGCCATTGCTTGATGTCGGTGCTGTGTACGGCGTCCCTGAGCCTGTCGGCCTGCAGCAGCAAAACCGTCGAACCGCAGAAGTACACCGGATTCCTGCACGATTACAGCGTGCTCAGCGAGCGCCAGTCGCCATCTGGGCAGACGGTGCTGGGTTGGGTCAGCCCGGCGCTGGCGCGGGGGCGTTACACTCAGGCCTATCTGGCGCCCAGCCAGTTCTACCCCAGCGCTGCACCGACCGAGCGGATCCCGCTGAGCACATTGTCCGGCGTCACCGACTACTACGACGCCGCCCTCAGGCTGGAACTGGGCAAGGTCATGCGCCTGGTATCGCAACCCGGCCCGAACACCCTGACCGTCAGACCGGCGATCACCCGCGTCGCCGCCAGCACCCAGGGCCTGCGCTTTTATGAGTGGCTCCCGGTGACCCTGGTTGCCGCCGGCGTGAGCACCGCCAGCGGCATCCGTGACCAGGACAGTGAAATCACCACCGAAGTCTCGTTCGAAGACGGCTCCACCGGCGAAGTGGTCGCCGAAGTCGTGCGCAAGGGCATCGGGCTGCCCCTGGAAAACGACAAACAGGTGCTGACCGCCGATGACGTCAAAGGCGTGCTGGATGGTTGGGCCAGTGATCTGGGCAAGTCGTACGCGGCGATTCGCAGGTGACGCAGCGCAAGCAGCGGCGGACGGTTAATTGACCAGGCCAATAAAGAGCCGGTGCCTGGACAAAGCAAGTCATGAGGCCTCAAGGCCAGTGCCCCCGGCTCACCCCTCCAGCATGCCGTGACACAACAGCTGCAACACCCCGCGCATGTGCGAGGCATGCGCAGGCCGGTCCGGCACTTCCTGGGTGGCCAGCCGAATAAACGCCATATTCGCGTACTGGTTGAACAACGTCGCCGCCACATCGAGATCGACCGTCGCCCGCACCTTGCCCTGCGCCTGAAAATGCCCGAGCAGCGCCTTGGTTTCTTCGATCACCGCCGCATTCCACGGGCTCAAGGCCTGAGCCAGTTCACCGGTGAGCAGAAACGGCGCCAATTCACGCCACAGCGAGGCCGGCATTGCTTGCAGTTGGTAGTCGGTCATCAGGCCTTCGAACTCGCACAACGCCTCCAGCGGATCACTGTCGTCGTCGAGATTGGCCCGAGCATCGCGCATCGCCTGCTCGTCCGGCTGTTTGAGCAAGGCCAGCAGAATCTCCTGTTTGCCACCGAAATAATTGACCACCGTCGGCGCGGACACCCCGGCCTGATTAGCGATCTGCTCCAGCGTGGTCGCGCCGAAGCCGTTGCTGATGAACAGCTCAAGCGCTGCCTGCGCGATGACTTCTCTGCGCTGTTCCTTTTGCCGTTCTCTGAGCCCGCTCATGGTGCTGATGTCCTGTCTTGCTGATCGGCGTCAGCCTACGGATTTCTTTTTTAACCGACAAATATTTTCTTTACAAAAATATTTTTAAGTGACAAATATTGACCGTACACCGCTGGAATGAACGCGCACTCACCTGCCCCATTGCTCTGGAGAACCGCCATGTCCGCCGAATTCGATCCGACCCGCAGCACCCGCGATTATCAGGCCGCCGACGCCGCCCACCACATTCACGCGTTCGTCGATCAGAAGGCCCTCAACGAGGAAGGCCCGCGGGTGATGGTCAGCGGTGATCGCCTGGCGCTGTGGGACAACGACGGCAAGCGCTACCTGGACGGCATGTCCGGCCTGTGGTGCACCAACCTCGGTTACGGGCGCAAGGACCTGGCCGCTGCCGCGACCGCGCAGCTGCAACAACTGCCCTACTACAACATGTTCTTCCACACCACTCACCCGCAGGTGATCGAGCTCTCCGAGCTGTTGTTCAGCCTGCTGCCCCAGCACTACAGCCACGCGATCTACACCAACTCCGGCTCGGAAGCCAACGAAGTGCTGATCCGCACCGTGCGCAAGTTCTGGCAGGTGATGGGCCAGCCCGAGAAGAAAATCATGATCGGCCGCTGGAACGGCTACCACGGCTCGACCCTGGCTGCGACGGCGCTGGGCGGCATGAAATTCATGCACGAAATGGGCGGCACCATCCCTGACGTCGCGCACATCGACGAGCCGTACTGGTTCGCCCACGAAGGCAACCTCAGCCCGGAAGAATTCGGCCTGCGCGCCGCACGGCAACTGGAAGACAAGATCCTCGAACTGGGCGCCGACAAGGTCGCCGCGTTCGTCGCCGAACCGTTCCAGGGCGCTGGCGGCATGATCATTCCGCCCACCACTTACTGGCCGGAAATCCAGCGCATCTGCCGCAAATACAATGTGCTGCTGTGCGCCGACGAAGTCATCGGCGGTTTCGGTCGCACCGGCGAATGGTTCGCGCACCAGGCCTTCGGTTTTGAACCGGACACCCTGTCGATCGCCAAAGGCCTGACCTCCGGCTACATCCCCATGGGCGGGCTGATCCTTTCGCGACGAATGGCCGAGGCGCTGGTGGAAAAAGGCGGCGTGTTTGCTCACGGCCTGACATATTCCGGTCACCCGGTGGCGGCTGCGGTGGCGATTGCCAACCTCAAGGCGCTGCGCGATGAGGGCGTGGTCACCCAGGTGAAAAACGACACCGGCCCGTACTTGCAGAACTGCCTGCGCGAAGTGTTCGGCAACCATCCGCTGGTGGGTGAGGTTCAGGGCGTCGGGCTTGTGGCGGCATTGCAGTTCGCCGAAGACAAAGCCACCCGCAAGCGCTTCGTCAACGAGAACGACATCGCCTGGCGCTGCCGCACCATTGGCTTTGAAGAAGGCTTGATCATTCGTTCGACGCTGGGCCGAATGATCATGGCCCCGGCGCTGATCGCCACGCGGGCGGAGCTGGATGAACTGGTCAACAAAACACGGATCGCCGTGGATCGCACGGCGCGCGAGTATGGCGTGCTGTAACGCATACCCCTTGTAGGCCTTCGCCTGCTCGCGATAGCGGTGTGTCATTCACATCGGTTTTGACTGATCGAACGCTATCGCGAGCAGGCGAAGGCCTACAAGGGAATCAGGTATGCCTTGAACTCAGCACATCGGCTCAATCCGGCACGGATGATCGTGCCCATCATCAGAGACCTTCCCTGATTGTCGGTCTCTCACGATGGCTTCCTCAACACCCCAATTTGCGCTGTTGGCCCTGCTGTGCGCAGCGACCGACACTGTTTTCGCCAGCGACTTCTTCGACGATGCCAAAACCGGAGTGCTCAGCCGCAACTTCTACCTGAGCAACGACTACCGCTCGCCCTCTCCCTCCGGCAAAAACTATAAACAGGAATGGGCCCAGGGTTTTATCGGCACGTTCACCTCTGGCTACACACCGGGCACTGTCGGACTCGGCATCGATGCCCACGCCTTTCTCGGCCTGAAACTCGATGGCGGCAAAGGTCATTCCGGCACGGGGCTGTTGCCGGTCGACAGCAATGGTCGCAGTGAACCGAACTACTCCAGCGCTGGCGGCGCGTTCAAACTGAAAGCTTCGCGCACTACCCTCGCGTTTGGCGAAATGACGGTGGAAACGCCGGTGTTCGACACTTCGGACAAACGCCTGCAACCGGAATACGCCACGGGCCTGCTGCTGAACAGCCACGAAATCGACAACGTTAACTTCACGGCCGGCCGCTTCAGCGCATTCAAGAATCAGGACAGCTCCTCAGGCCGTGGCGACTTTTATGGTTACGGCGCCAACACCGAGGCCGGCGGAATCAGTTTTTTCGGCGCCGATCTGTTCGGCGACAGTCCGGTGGGAGGATCGCTTTACGCCTCAGACCTGACTGACACCTGGCATCAGTACTACGCCAATCTGCATTTCAAACAGTCCGGCCTGTTGCTCGACGCCAACCTCTACCACACCCGCGATACCGGTCGCGCGCTGGCCGGGGCGATCGACAACACCGCGTTCAGCCTGTCCGGAAAGTACAGCTTCGGCCCGCACGCGGTGATGCTCGGCTGGCAACGCATCAATGGCGACACGCCGTTCGATTTCGTGGGCGGCGACTCGATCTATCTCGCCAACTCGATCAAATACGCCGACTTCAACGGCGCCGGCGAACGTTCCTGGCAAGCACGCTACGACCTTGACCTCGGCGCCTTCGGCATTCCCGGCCTGACGTTCATGACCCGCTACGTCTCCGGCAGCCACATCGACGGCACTCACGCGCCCAAGGGCGGCGCGTACAACCCGTTCGATGCCGACACGGGCGGCTATCAGCCGCAGCAAGGCGCTGGCGGCAAGCATTGGGAACGGGATATTGATCTGAAATACATCGTGCAGTCGGGTGCGGCGAAGGATCTGTCGGTGCAGCTGTCGCACGTCTCGCACCGGGCCAACGAGGCGCAGGCCGGGGATGATATCGACCGGATTTATGTGGTGATTCAGTACCCGCTGGGGTTCTGATGGCCGTGATTAAACCCGGACTCAGACCCGACGTCGCCCTACGAATCCATCGACTCAAAAAACTTCACGAAGCCGCCGACAGCGAGACCCTGCTAGGCATTCAGCAAGTCGTGATGCTCGGCGAACTGACCGGCAACCGCGCCCTCGACAACCTCGACTCGCCCGCCTGAAAACCCAGTCCCTTGTGGGAGCGGGCTTGCTCGCGAAAAGGCCGGCTCAAACAACACCCATCTCTCAGGCACTGCGCGCCTGCAACAGCTGCACCGCACACAACGCAATCCGCGCACAGGCATCCGCCAATTGCACCCGATCCAGCACCAGTCCGATGCGAATATGCCCCGCCGCGCTCGGCCCAAATGCCTCACCGGCCAGCACCGAAACCCCGTAACCTTCCAGCAGGCGCTCGACAAACGCCTGCGCGCCTAACCCGGTCTGGCGCACATCGACCATCACGAACATCCCGCCATCCGGGCGAATCGGCTGCAACCCCGGGCAGCCGCGCAAACGCTCGCAGACCAGATCGCGGCGCAACCGATATTCCTCGCGCATCTGCGTCACCTCCGGCAGATCGCTTGCCAACGCGACCTCCGCTGCTTTCTGCACAAAATCCGGCAGACCGAACAACATGCTCAACGACAGGTTCACCAGATGCTCGGCCAGCACCTTCGGCCCGATCGACCAGCCAATGCGCCAGCCGGTCATGGCGTGGGATTTCGACAGGCTGTTGATGGTCGCCGTGCGTTCGGCCATGCCCGGCAGACTCGCCGGGCTGATGTGTTCGCCCTCGTAGAGCAGATCGCTGTAGACCTCGTCACTGATCAGCCACAAATCGTGACGCACGCACAGCGCCGCCAACTCTTGCCAGATCAGCAGCGACAGGCTCGCGCCGGAAGGATTATTGGGACTGTTGAGCAACATTGCGCGGGTCTTCGGCGTGATCCGCGCGGCGACATCGGCGGGATCAACGCGAAAACCGTTCTCCGGCTTCACAGGCACCGGCACCACCGTGGCACCACAGGCACCGAACACGCCTTCATAGGTCACGTACATCGGCTCGGCGACGATCACTTCGTCACCCGGATCCAGCAGGCATTGCGCGACCGAATACACCGCACATTGCGCGCCGGGCAGCACGATCACGTGCTCGGCATCCACCACCTGACCGCTGCGCCGCTGATGGCGGGCGGCGATCAGCTTGCGCAGCGCCAAACGGCCGCGCACGTCGGAATAATGCGTATCGCCGGCCAGCAGACTGTCGATGGCGCCGTGGATGATCGGCAACGGCGTGTCGAAATCCGGATCGCCCACGCTCAGCAGCAGGATATCGACCCCCTCGGCGCGCAGCTCCAGCGCTCGGTCATGAATCTGCCAGGCAGCGGCTCCGTCCCCGGCGATGCGTTGGGTCAAGGCTGAATAGCGCATGCACGTCTCCTGATTGCGCGGTCTCCAGCCTTCACCCTAGGTCAAATCACAAACCGCGCCAGCCGCTTTGTCCTTTGGATGAATTTAAAGAAGAACTTCGCACTGTGGTCGATTAGCAGTCGGCTGACTACCTGTCAGAGTTGACAGAAGACCCACTTCACAAACGCTCGCTTAATCAACATGAGGAAACAACTGCGGCCCCCTCTAATCGAAACGACGGAGTGTTGAAACGATGACGAATCTGAATGAAAAAATCCTCTTATTGGACGCACCGGGAATCCCCGATGCGCGACCCAATTTCCCTGGCAGTCAGGTTAACCTGTTGCCATTGAGTGCATTGGTATCGCCACTAAAGGTGTTGATTCCAGACTGGCAGTGTTCACCTCCTGAACCAGTGCCAGTGCAAGTACTGTTGACGCTGTTGTTAAATGAGAAACCGGTGGCGGACTATCCTTTTACGACACCCATCGACCCGGCGCTTTTCCCATTTGCGGCCCATATCCCTGAGACCGACCTGGCACAGGAAGGCGAGCACGAGATTTCATATATCGTCAATATTGGCGGGAATACAGCGCCGGCAAGTAGCACGCCGATCACGGTCGATCTAACGGCTCCCAACTTCGGCAATCCGGGAGAACCTCCGCAATTTCCACCAGAAATCGACATTGAGGGGATCACCCAGCAGTATCTCGCCGCCCACAATGATGAAGTTCTGGTAACCATTGCCACCTATATGCAGCAGCGAGCCTGCGACAGCATCGAATTTCACTTTGGCTCACTTGCGGCGGAGCCAGTCATCATTAAAACGGTGCATGATGCAACTTCACCTACCGTTATCAAACTGAGTGGCGCGATTATCCGTGGGATAGGCTCCGGCACCATGTTCGCGTTTTACAGGCTGCGCGATCGTGCAGGAAACCTTGGGCAACAATCTTTGTTTAGGGCAGTCAAAGTGGACCTGTCTTGAGGCGGTGATTTCTTCGAGGTGGGCCGAACACTCATCTGGTTCGGCCCACATCAGGCAACTGCGTATTTCTCAAATCACAAACCGCGCCACCATCGCATTCAAATCCACCGCCAGACGCGACAGTTCATGGGTCGCAGCGCTGGTCTGGTTGGCCCCCGCGGCGGACTGCGTGGCCAGATCACGGATGTTGACCAGGTTGCGGTCGACCTCACGCGAGACCTGCGCCTGTTCTTCCGAGGCACTGGCGATCACCAGGTTGCGTTCGTTGATCTGGTGGATCGACTGGGTGATTTGCTCCAGCGCCACACCCGCAGCGCGGGCCATTTCCAGAGTGGTCTGGGTACGCTGGTTGCTTTGCTGCATCGACGACACCGCTTCGCCGGTACCGTTCTGGATGCCAGCGACCATTTTTTCGATTTCCTGAGTCGATTGCGCAGTGCGATGGGCCAAGGCGCGTACTTCGTCCGCTACCACCGCAAAACCGCGTCCGGCCTCACCGGCACGCGCTGCTTCGATCGCCGCGTTGAGGGCCAGCAGGTTGGTCTGTTCGGCGATGGCGCGGATCACATCCAGCACCTTGCCGATGTCGCGGCCCTGTGCAGCGAGGCCTTCGATCATTTGCGCGGTGCTCTGCACGTCATGGGTCATGGTCTGGATCGCGTCGACGGTTTTCACCACTTGATCGCGACCTTCGCGGGCGGCCTGGGTCGACTGGTTCGAGGCTTCGGACGTCGACACCGCGTTGCGTGCGACTTCTTCCACGGCGGCGGTCATTTCGTTGACGGCGGTGGCAGCTTGTTCGATCTCGTTGTTCTGCTGTTGCAGGCCACGGGAGGCTTCTTCGGTGACCGCGCTCAGCTCTTCGGCAGCCGCGCCCAGCTGAGTGGCGGAACCGGCGATCTGTTCGATGGTTTGACGCAGGTTGGTCTGCATCGTCGCCAGCGCTTGCAACAGCTGTGTGGCTTCGTCCTTGCCGTCGACTTCGATGGACTGGGTCAAGTTGCCGCCGGCGATGGTTTGCGCTGCCAGTACCGCACGGTTCAACGGGGTGACGATGCTGCGAGTCAGCAACAGGGCCAGCAGTACGGTGGCGAGTGCCGCCACCACAGCGACGATCACGATACCGGTAATGGCGCTGTCGTAATACTCGCCGGCCTGAGTGGAGGCGACTTTCGCCCCCGCCGCGTTGATGGCGATGAGCTTGTTGAGCTGTTCGCCCATCTGGTCGGTGCCGTCCTTGATCCGCGTGTTGATCAACGTACGCATCTCGTCGACCTTGTCCTGACGCGACAGCTCCATCATCTGGTTTTGCGCTTGCAGGTAGTTGTCGAGCGTGGTCGCGAACGTCTGATACAACGCACGCTCTTCGCTCTCTGCCGGCAACGCGGCGTAACTGGCCTGAGCACTGCGCACCTTGTCCACCAGTACGCCGATGCGCGTTTGCGCTTCTTGCAGACCTGCCGGGTCACGGTTGACCAGAATCCGGAACGACAGAATCCGCAGGCGCAGAACGTTTTCCGTCACCACGCCAAGGTAAGTGACGCTGGGCAGTTGGTTGGTATCCATGTCGATGGAAGCCTGGCGGATGGTCGACATGCGGTTGACGGCGAACACGCCAAGGACAATCACCAGCAAGGCGATAAAGGCAAAACCGAGGAAGGCGCGGGGTGCGATATTCAGGTTACGCAAGGACATGGTTGGACTCTCGGATAGAGGTAGCTGCGAGCGTCCTTGCCGTCATCACTGGCCCTTGGGGGCGGGGCCAGTACGGCGTCACTGTTCAAGGGAATCTGTGTGCGCCTGATCTCTGTATCGGCGGGTCTTCAGGAAGGTTTCGTACAAATCTCAAGTATTTTTCAAGGTGTTTCACCAGTGAAACACCGTGAAGCTTGGCCTACTTCTGTGGCGAGGGAGCTTGCTCCCGCTGGGCTGCGAAGCGGCCCTATAACCTGCCACCACGTATCATAAGTCTCACCGCATCAGCCGGATTGACGACTGCTGCGCAGCCGAGCGGGAGCAAGCTCCCTCGCCACAACATCTTCAGGGCGTCAACTATTGAGTTTGGCCATCTGCCAGACCCGGGCGATGTCTGTCGCCCGTTCGCGCAACAAGCGCGGCGCTTCGGCACACGCCTGTTCCAGGGTCATCGGGCCGCTGGTGACGGCGAATGCGGCGTCGATGCCGTGGCCGTAAAGCTCCTGATAGCCCTCGCCCAAGGTGCCGGCGATGACGATTACCGGCACACCGTGCTGCCTGGCGATCCGCGCCACGCCGAACGGAGTCTTGCCGCGCAAGGTCTGCGCGTCGAAACGCCCTTCGCCGGTGATCACCAGATCGGCGCCGTTGACCGCTTCGGCCAGGCCCACCAGCTCGGCAACCACTTCGACGCCAGCCTGAAATTGCGCGCCAAGAAACGCCTTCGCCGCAAAACCCAGGCCACCTGCCGCACCACTACCCGGCTCATCGCGAACGTCCTTGCCCAACGCTTGCGCGCAGAGCCCGGCGAAGTGCTCCAGCGCCTGATCCAGTTGCTGCACCTGTGCCGCTGATGCGCCCTTTTGCGGGCCGAAAATCGCCGAGGCGCCATGCGGGCCACACAGCGGATTGTTGACGTCGGCGGCAATGTCGAAGCGTACCTGCGCCAGACGCGAATCCAGATCACTCAGATCAAGACGGGCCAATTGCGCCAAGGCAAGACCACCCGGCACCAGCGCCTGCCCCTGCGCATCGAGCAATTTCACCCCGAGCGCCTGCATCGCACCGGCACCGCCGTCGTTGGTGGCGCTGCCGCCAATCGCCAGAATCACCCGTTGCGCGCCGGCATCCAGCGCGGCGCGAATCAGCTCGCCAGTGCCGAAGGTGCTGGTGATGCAGGCATCGCGCTGCCCCGTAGGCACCAATTGCAAACCACTGGCCTCGGCCATTTCGATGATCGCGGTGTGGTTGTGCGGCAGCCAGCCCCACGCGGCGTCGACCGGCGCACCCAGCGGCCCGCGCACCCGGGTACGGCGCAGTTCGCCCTCGCAAGCGGCAAGAATCGACTCCACCGTGCCCTCGCCGCCGTCGGCCATCGGGCATTTGACCAGCGTCGCGTGCGGCCAGACTTGCGCCAGCCCGAGGGCAATGGCTTCGGCAACGCCTTGGGCACTCAGGCTGTCCTTGAACGAATCGGGGGCGATGACGATCTTCATGCGAATTCTCCAGTTCCAATGCCGTTCATGCTGCCAGTCGGCCTGCGCATTGACGCCTGTCCGCTGCACAAGTGCAGTGGGCGATTATTGTTCATTTCTACAAAAGCCTTGGGATTGATGCTGAATGTTCTGGCCCTATCGCGAGCAGGCTCACTCCCACAGGGGAATGCATTTCAAATGTAGGAGTGAGCCTGCTCGCGATGGCGTCTCTGAAAACACCCGATCAACTCGGGTCAGTCTGCGGCAACAACTGCACCCCAAGGTACAACGCCAGCATCCCGTCCAGCCGCAGCGGGTCTACCCCGCTCAACTCGGCAATCCGCTCCATCCGGTAACGCAGGCTGTTGCGATGAATGCCCAGCGCATCGGCACACGCCTGACTCTGCCCATCGTGTTCACACCAACTGCGCAGGGTCGCGAGCAACTGGCCATTGCCGTCCTTGGCGATGACTTTGCGCAACGGTTTGAGCAATTCATCCAGCGCATCATCGTTGCGATGGCGCCAGAGCATCACCGGCAGGCGATAACGATTGAGCGTCAACATTCGCGACTGCGGCAGCACATCCCGGCCATAGGCGAGCAGATCGCCGACGCGCCGATAACAGCGGCGTAACCCGGCCAGCCCATCCGCCTGCCCACCCACGGCGATACGCAGAATGTTCCAGCCAAGACCATCGAGTTTTTCCAGCAGGCGATCATGCTCAACCGTCTGACTTGCGGGCCGGCACCACAGCAGCGATGACTTGGCCGAACTCACGCACCAGCTGTCCGGGTAGCGCGAGGTCAACCAGGCGCTCAAGGCCTCGACGGTTTGCCCCGGCCCATGTTCCAGACCGAGTTCGAACAGATATGGCACCCGGGTCAATTGCGGTTTGAGCCCCAATTGCTGCGCCTCATCGACCAGTCGCGGCGAATCCCCGGCTTCGCTCAACAGCAACGCCAGCAGGTCGTCGCAACGCTGGCGCCGCCATTGCTGCTCGGCCTGTAGATTGCGCTGGCCGACGAGCATTTCCGCGGTCATGCGCACCAGTTCGGCGTAGGTGCGCAGTTGCTCCGGTTCGCCGGTAATGCCAAGCACGCCGATCAGGCGCTGATCGAGCAACAGCGGCAGGTTGATCCCCGGCTGCACGCCCTTCAAATGCACCGCGGTTTGCGCGTCGATCTCCACCACTCGCCCGTTGGCCAGCACCAGTTGCGCGCCTTCGTGACGGGTGTTGATACGCTCCGGCTCGCCACTGCCAAGGATCAGGCCCTGGCTGTCCATGACATTGACGTTGTAGGGCAAAATGGCCATGGCCCGGTCGACGATATCCTGAGCGAGGTCGTGATCGAGTTCGAACATGATCGGCAAAATCCTTAAGCAACGGCGGCGGACGGTTGTTCACCCGCACAGGGTCTGGCGGCAAACCCTGTGCTCAGGCACAAAGACAATCCGGCCACAGGTGGCCGAGACTCTCACGGCGATCAACGTTAACCTGTGCATCGCAAAAAATCATAATAAAGAGAGAGCCGCTATGTCGCAGAGCGCCGCAGCTACCCAGACCATCGATGACGGTAAAGACGCCGTCTACAAACGCATCACCCTGCGTTTGATCCCCTTCATCTTCATCTGCTACCTGTTCAACTACCTCGACCGGGTCAACGTTGGCTTCGCCAAACTGCAGATGCTCGATGCATTGAAGTTCAGTGAAACCGTGTACGGCCTCGGTGCCGGGATCTTCTTCATCGGCTACGTGCTGTGCGGCGTGCCGAGCAATCTGGCCCTGACCCGATTCGGCCCGCGCCGCTGGATCGCACTGATGATGATCACCTGGGGCACGTTGTCGACCTGCCTGTTGTTCGTCACCACCCCGACCCAGTTCTACACCCTGCGCCTGTTCACCGGCGCCGCCGAAGCCGGGTTCTTCCCGGGCGTGGTGCTGTATCTCTCGCAGTGGTTCCCGACGTTCCGCCGTGGCCGGATCATGGCGCTGTTCATGTCGGCAATTCCGGTCTCGGGCCTGCTTGGCAGCCCGTTCTCCGGCTGGATCCTCAATCACTTCGCCGCCGGCCAAGGTGGACTGGCCGGCTGGCAATGGATGTTCCTGCTGCAAGGCATTCCGACCGTGATCCTCGGTGTGCTCGCCTACTTCCTGCTCAGCGACAGCTTCGCCAATGCCAAGTGGCTGAGTCCGCATGAGCGCGCGGTGCTTGAGGCGGATCAAGCCGAAGACCTGGCGAACAAACCGAAAACCACCTCGGACTCGCTGCTTGCGGTGTTCAAGAACCCGGCGATCTGGGCCTTCGGCCTGATCTACTTCTGCATCCAGAGCGGCGTGTACGCGATCAACTTCTGGCTGCCGTCGATCATCAAGAACCTCGGTTTCAGCGACAACCTGGTGATTGGCTGGCTGAGCGCGATTCCGTATCTGCTGGCGGCGGTATTCATGCTGCTGGTCGGGCGTTCGGCGGACTTGCGCAAAGAACGGCGCTGGCACTTGGTAGTGCCGATGCTGATGGGCGCGCTCGGTCTGCTGATTGCAGTGAATTTCGCCGCCAACCCCGCTATCGCCATCCTCGGCCTGACCATCGCCACCATGGGCGCACTGACCGGTCTGCCGATGTTCTGGCCGGTGCCGACCGCCCTGTTGAGCGCGGGTGCCGCGGCCGGTGGTCTGGCGTTGATCAACTCGATGGGGCAGATGGCCGGTTTCCTCAGCCCGTACCTGGTGGGTTGGGTCAAGGACAGCACCGGTTCGACCGATGCGGCGTTGTATTTGCTGGCAGGGGTGATCGTTGGCGGCAGCTTGCTGGCGTTGCGCATGACGCGGACTCTGCGGGCTTAATCACGCTTCAAGATCAAAAGATCGCAGCCTGCGGCAGCTCCTTGTATCTCGACTATCGCTCCGTCAGGAGCGATAGTTCTCGACTGATCATCGAGGGAGGGACTTGGAAGCCGTGCAGCTCCTTAGGCTTTTTGCCTGTGATGTAGATCGTGCTCCAGCCCTCCACACTCACTCATATAGTTCGAACGGTATCTTGGGCCCGTCTCTGGCGAGAGCTCGCATTCGCAAGGTTGGACAGAGTGCAGTGATGATCGAAAACGGATCAATGGAGAGACAGTCATGTCCAGTTTCGTCGGTGTCGATGTCGCTAAAAATACCTTTGATATCGCCACGCACTTGCCGAACGGCAAGCACAAAACCAAGGCCAAGCTGCCTAATAACTCGAAGGGTTTCAAAGAATTTGAAGCTTGGTTGAACAAGCAGGTCGAGCCTACAGCCTTGATCGTGATGGAAGCCACCAGCATCTATCACCTGGAACTTGCCGAGTTCGTCTACAGCAAGGGTTACCGGGTCTGTGTCGTCAATCCGGCCACGACCCATGCTTACGCCGACAGCGAGTTACGCCGGATCAAAACCGATAAAAGCGACGCCAAACTGATCGCTGATTTTGCTCGGGAAAAGGCTGAAAAGCTTCAGCTTTGGGCACCGGAGCCACTGAAATACCGCCAACTGAAGGCGATGGTGCGTCGGCTGGATGATCTTCAGGAAATGGAACAGATGGAGCTCAATCGTCTGGATGTGTCCGACGAAAAGGTCAAAGACTCGATCAACTCCGTTCTGCGCCACATCGAAAAAGAGATCGCTGAAACGCACAAAGCGATCAAGAAACACATCGACGATGATCCGGACATGCGCCAGATGCGCGACTTGATCGTGACCATCGACGGTATCGGGCAGAAAACCCTTGAGCGGCTGCTGGCCGAACTGGGCGACCTGCGCAAATATGACGACCCTCGCAAACTGGTCGCTGCTGCGGGGTTGAACCCAAAGCTGCAGGACTCGGGAAAGCTCAAAGGCAGAACAGTGATTTCCAGGATCGGATCGGCTCGCGTCCGCGCGGGTCTGTACATGCCAGGCCTGGTAGCGCTGAAGCACAACGAGGCGATCATCGCCATGAAGGAACGCTTGAAGGCCAATGGCAAGGCGCCCAAACAGATCATCTGTGCAGCCATGCGCAAGTTGCTGCACTTCGTTTACGGAGTGCTCAAATCGGGCCAACCATTTGACCCGAAATTGGCACTTGCCCGGTAAGGGGCAAGACGGTATCTACAGGGAAACGCGTATTTGCGCGTAGGAGCTGCCGCAGGCTGCGATCTTTTTACGATGCCCTAGCAAGCTCAGGTATTGCAGGCGGGTTGCTCAGCCGATAATTCACTTTGCCCCGTGGGATGCTTCTGGTATTTGATTGGAGTTTTCCCACCGATAAAAGGATTTCGGCATGAGCTATCGCACACTGGGGCACTCGGGGTTGCAGGTGTCCACCCTCACCCTCGGCACGATGATGTTTGGCGAGCAGACCAGCGCCGAGGATTCGCTACGCATCATCGACAAGGCCTGGGATCAGGGCATCAATTTCATCGACACCGCCGACGTGTACACCAACGGCCGCTCGGAAGAAATCGTCGGCGAGGCGATAGCCCGCAATCGGCATGAGTGGGTGCTGGCGACCAAGGTCGGTTTCGGCCCGGCGGACGGTGTGCCGAACCGCAGCGGCTTGAGCCGCAAGCACATCTTCAACGGTCTGGAAGCCAGCCTGACGCGTCTTGGCACCGACTATCTCGACATCTATTACCTGCACCGCGAAGACCACAACACCCCTCTGGAAGTCACGGTGTCGGCGATTGGCGATCTGGTTCGCCAGGGCAAGATTCGCTACTGGGGCCTGTCGAACTATCGCGGCTGGCGGATTGCCGAGGTGATTCGTATCGCTGACAAGCTCGGAGTCGACCGTCCGGTGATCAGCCAGCCGCTGTACAACATCGTCAACCGTCAGGCCGAAACCGAGCAGATCAATGCCGCGCAAACCTATGGCCTCGGCGTGGTGCCTTACAGCCCGCTGGCTCGCGGCGTGCTCAGCGGCAAGTACGCACCCGACGTCACTCCCGACGCCAACAGCCGCGCCGGGCGTCAGGACAAACGCATTCTGGAAACCGAATGGCGGGTGGAATCGCTGCGCATCGCCCAGCAGATTCAGCAGTACACCCAGGGCCGTGGGGTCGGGATTGTCGAGTTCGCGATTGCCTGGGTGCTGAACAACAGCGCGGTGACCTCGGCAATCGTCGGACCGCGCACCGAACAACAGTGGGATGCTTATACCAAGGCGCAGGCGGTGCAGATCACGGCGGAGGATGAAGCGTTTATCGACTCGCTGGTGACGCCGGGGCATGCTTCGACGCCGGGGTTTAACGATGTGAGCCATTTTGTGTCGGGCCGTAAACCGCGCCAGCCATAAGTTTTTCCCTCGTTGTACAACAGCCGATACAATCGGCTGTTTTTTTTCATTGAACCAAGTGCGATCAAATGGAAAACGCTGATTGATCGTGTGCAAATGGCCCGGGATAAATGATGTTCAACCGCCCTCTTCAGTTAGCGTGCAAGCCTCTGCGCGGGATGCTGTTCAAAGTAATTGGCAACAAGGACGCATCGACCACGCACGCTTCGCCGCTGGCAGGGGCAGTCTTCGGAGATGGGAAACCTTCACTGCAATACCGTGCGGATGTCGACGGCCTGCGCGCAATCGCTGTGCTGCTTGTCTTGATTTTTCACGGCGGCCTGGCGCTGTTTCCGTCGGGTTTTATTGGCGTCGATATCTTCTTCGTGATCTCGGGCTACCTGACGACCTCGATCATCATGAAGTCGCTGGACAACGGTACATTCAGTTTTGCCGGGTTTTACAACCGGCGCATCTGGCGCCTGCAACCGGCGGTGATTGCACTGCTGATTGCCACACTGATCGCCACGACATTGCTGTACTTGCCCCATGACTATGTCGAATTTCTCAAGAGCGAAAAGTACACCTCGTTAATCATTTCCAACCAGTACTTCTCAAAAGCCACCACCGGCTATGCCACACCCGATGCCGCAAGCTTGCCGTTGCTGCACACCTGGTCACTGGCCATCGAATGGCAGTGGTATCTGGCCTTGCCGCTGGGTATCTGGCTGCTCGACCGGTATGTGGCGAAAAGCGTGTTCAAGGCGACGGTATTGGGCTTGACCCTGGCGGCGATGGCGCTCGCGCTCTATCTGTCCCGCGCCTACCCCGACAAGAACTACTACTTCTTCACCGCTCGAATCTTCGAATTGATGATCGGCTCCTGCGCCGTCATCTTCAGTGCGCAAAACTTCAGGCTCAATCGCACAAGTGCCACGTTGGTCTGTGTGCTGGCGCTGGCCACGATCTTCTACTGCGCCACCCGAGAAGGCATCCTGTCTGGCTTTCCCGGTTACCACGCCATTGTCGTGTGCCTCGCCACCGCAGTGCTGCTCTTTCGCGGTATCGGCGATAACAGCCTGACCTCCAAGTTATTGGCGTTCAAACCGCTGGTGTTGATTGGCACGCTCTCCTACTCGCTGTACTTGTGGCACTGGCCAATCCTCGCGGTGATGAATTACATGGGCCTTGCCCTGATTCCGTTGCTGACGACCGTTTATTTCATCGCCACCTTCATCATCGGCTACGCCTCCTATGTGCTGGTTGAAAACCGGTTTCGCAGAACACGCGTACGGTTTGGCAAGACACTGCTCTGGTTGATGGTCCTGCCGGCGGTCAGCCTGTCGCTGTTGCACACAGCGGGCGAGAAACATGACGGTTGGCCATTCCGCTTCGGCCACGCCTACAGCAGCCAGTTCGACACCCTGAGCGCCGCCATTCCGCCTGCCCGGGAGGGTTGCCTGGGTGTCAGCGACGGTGCTGACCCCGGCTGCGTATTCGGTGCTGTGCGGGACACGCCCAACGCGTTCCTGATGGGGGATTCCTATTCGAACCAGTATTGGGGTTTTGTCGAATCACTGGCCAAAGATGCCAACCTTTCAGTACTCGCCCAGGCTTACCCGGCGTGCCTGACGATGCCCGGCGTCTATTTGTACAACTGGTACAAATACAAGAACGCGCTGTATCAAAAGTGCCACGATGCCGCTCAACGTTACTACGACATCGTGGCCAGCGATCACTTTCAGTACGTGATCATCGGCCAGATCTGGGAGGCGTATCTGAGCGACGCCGTTGTTACCCGCCTGGATGACCCTCGCAGCCTTGAGTTATCTCATCAACGCTTGGGGGTGGCGATCCGCGAAGCACTGGACATTATCGTCAAGTCAGGTGCAACTCCGGTCTTTTTGCTGAGCACGCTGCCAATGCCGGCGGGGATCAACGAATGCCTGTCGAAGCAGGTCAAGTTGCGCGGCACGCTGGGCAGTACCGAGCAAAGCCGTGCCTGCGCCACGACACCCTGGTCAGGCAGTGAAGAACCGGTATTGGCCAGGCTGTTGAATGAATTGAAGTCCGAATACCCGAGCTTGCTGGTGATCGATCCGAAAAGCGTGCAATGCGCGCAGGCCGGTTGCGCGACGACCGTCGACGGCCTGCCGGTCTACCGTGACATCGGCCACTTGACCGATTACGCCTCTTATAGGTTTGGTCAGATGTACATCGAGCACTTCGCAAATCCGTTGAAAGCAGAACAGTAATGCCCGCGAACCTGCTAAGGATTTCGGGCTCTGCCCGAATCCACTGACTACGCTGGTGAGGAGGCGGCGCCAATGTGCATGTTGGAAATATTGATCACTCGGCCAATATTCAGCACAAAAACCACGTATCCTGCGCGCCCTGTTTGATCACCCACCCGCGAGGACAGTTTGTCTAAAGGTATCGCTCTATCGGTTTCAGCCTCGGTGCTGTTTGCCGTCATGTATTACTACACCTCGCTGCTCACCCCATTGAGCGGCGTGGAAATCTTTGGCTGGCGGATGCTGCTGACCGTGCCGTGCATGACCGTGTTCATGTTGGTGTCGGGTGAATGGCGGCGAGTGCTGGAGTTGCTGCGCCGAGTGGCCGGCACTCCAAAGCTGATCGGCGGCCTGATCGTTTCGGCGGCATTGCTCGGCGTGCAGTTGTGGCTGTTCATGTGGGCGCCGCTCAACGGCTACAGCCTCGACGTGTCGCTGGGTTATTTCCTGCTGCCGCTGGCGATGGTATTGACCGGACGCATCGTGTACGGCGACAGCCTGTCGTACCTGCAGAAAATCGCGGTGTTTTTTGCCGTTCTGGGCGTGGCCAACGAGCTGTATCGGGTCGGCGGATTTTCCTGGGCGACCCTGGTGGTCGTGGTCGGGTATCCGCTGTATTTCGTGCTGCGCAAACGCCTGAAGACCGATAACCTGGGCGGTCTGTGGGTCGACATGACCTTGATGCTGCCGGTGGCCTACTGGTTCGTGCGCGGCGGTGAGCAAGGCTTTGGCGTGTTCGATCAGTACCCGGGCTTGCTCTGGCTGATTCCGCTGCTCGGTCTGATCAGTGCTTCGGCGCTGGTGGTGTACATCATTGCCAGCCGCTTGCTGCCGTTCAGCCTGTTTGGTCTGCTCAGCTATGTCGAGCCGGTATTGCTGCTCGGCGTGGCGCTGTTGCTCGGTGAAAGCATCAAGGCGGGTGAGTGGCTGACGTACATTCCGATCTGGCTGGCGGTGGTGGTGTTGGTCTTCGAAGGCTTCAAGCACCTGATGCGGCAACGCCGCCCTTAATCGCACCACAAAACAACTGTGGGAGCGGGCTTGCTCGCGAAAGCGCCAGTTCAGTCAACAAAGATCTTGAACCAAAGACCGAATTCGCGAGCAAGCCCGCTCCCACAATTTTGCTGACGCAAAAAAATCCCGGCTGTGCATGACTGCAAGCCGGGATTTTTCATTCTGGTGGCGGATTACTCAGTCGCGAGCACACCACGACGCACCTGATCACGCTCGATCGATTCGAACAGGGCCTTGAAGTTGCCCTCGCCGAAACCATCATCACCTTT
The DNA here is from genome assembly GCF_058798255.1 of Pseudomonas sp. GW823-FHT01D03. Classification (NCBI taxonomy): domain Bacteria; kingdom Pseudomonadati; phylum Pseudomonadota; class Gammaproteobacteria; order Pseudomonadales; family Pseudomonadaceae; genus Pseudomonas; species Pseudomonas sp. GW823-FHT01D03. Next base: position 2,981,271 of record NZ_JBXAKK010000001.1, on the reverse strand, counting down.
ACGCTGGATGAATTCGAAGAACACCGGGCCCATCAGGGTTTCCGAGAAGATCTGCAGCAGCAGGCGCTTGTCGTCCGGGTTCGACGAGCCGTCGAGCAGAATGCCACGCGATTGCAGTTGATCAACCGGCTCGCCGTGGTTCGGCAGACGGCCTTCGAGCATTTCGTAGTAGGTGTCCGGCGGCGCGGTCATGAAGCGCATGCCGATCTTCTTCAACTGATCCCAGGTCTTGATCAGGTCGTCGGTGAGGAACGCCACGTGCTGGATGCCTTCGCCGTTGAACTGCATCAGGAACTCTTCGATCTGCCCGGCGCCCTTGGACGACTCTTCGTTCAGCGGGATGCGGATCATGCCGTCCGGTGCGGTCATCGCTTTCGAGGTCAGGCCGGTGTATTCGCCCTTGATGTCGAAGTAACGGATCTCGCGGAAGTTGAACAGCTTCTCGTAGAAGTTGGCCCAGTAGGCCATGCGGCCGCGGTATACGTTGTGGGTCAGGTGGTCGATGATCTTCAGGCCGGCACCGACCGGGTTGCGGTCAACGCCTTCGATGAACACGAAGTCGATGTCGTAGATCGAGCTGCCTTCGCCGAAACGGTCGATCAGGTACAGCGGCGCACCGCCGATGCCCTTGATCGCTGGCAGGTTCAGCTCCATCGGGCCGGTTTCGATGTGGATCGGCTGGGCGCCGAGTTCCAGGGCACGGTTGTAGGCCTTCTGCGAATCCTTGACGCGGAACGCCATGCCGCACACCGACGGGCCATGCTCGGCGGCGAAGTACGAGGCGACGCTGTTGGGTTCGTTGTTGAGGATCAGATTGATCGCGCCCTGGCGATACAGGTGCACGTTCTTGGAACGGTGGGTCGCGACTTTGGTGAAGCCCATGATCTCGAAGATCGGCTCCAGGGTGCCAGGAGTCGGCGATGCGAACTCGATGAACTCAAAGCCCATCAGGCCCATTGGGTTTTCGTATAAATCGGTCATGGTGACGCCTCATCATTCTTATCAATTAACCAGAGTTATTTGTCAGTAATGCTGAGACCGGCGGGAGGTGCGCAGGAGATGCCTCGCACACTGCGGGCGAGGAAGTCACCGTAGATCAGTTGAAACCCGAATATCTTCATTGTCGACCCAAGGCTCTTGCGGGCGAGGCTTCTGCTGCCAGAAGACGTTTATTATTGTATGCGTAACCGGATTCTACACAGCGTAAATAGGGTTGTCTGCCCTCTCTATAAAATCCGCCTTTTTCGCATCGGTGCAAGGGGTTTGTTGCACAGGTAAATCCCCACCAGCACCAACCCGCCGCCCAGGCACATGCTCAGCGTCAGTTGCTCACCGAGCAGCAACGCGCCGAGCACCACCGCGGTCAGCGGATTCAGGGCAATGAACACGCCGGATCGGGTCGCGCCGATTTTGCGGATGCCATCGTAGTAGCCGATGTAAGCCAGCGCCGAGCCGAACACGCCGAGGTAAATCAGGCTCAGCCATTGTGGCGTGCCGAGGTTGATCAAGGCTGCTCCGCTGACCTCGCCACGCAACGTTGCCAGCGCCCACAGCATCCCGCTGCCGATCAACACGGAAAACGTCACGGTCTGCAGCGGGCCGATGGATTGGTTCAGCCCCCGGGAAAACAGCGAGTAAACACCCCAGCTCAACACGCAGCCAAAAATCAACAGATCACCGATCCACGCATCGGGTGTCACGGCAAGTAATTGCGGGTTACGGCTGACAATCACCAGGCCGGCGCCCGCGATGCAGATCGCGATACCGGCGACTTTCGCCCGACCCAGGCGCTCTTTGAACAACAACCACGAGGCCAGACCGATCACCGCCGGGTTCAACGCGACAATCAACGAAGCTCGTGAAGCGTTGATGTACCGCAGACCATAAAAGAAGCACAGGTTGTAGAAGAAAATCCCGAAGAGCCCCAGCAAACTCAGTTGCAGCCATTGCCGGGGCGTCGGTCGCGCCAGCGGGATACGCGCTATCCACAGAAACCCGAGCAACGCGACGCTGGCGAGCAGGAAGCGCAGGCTGGCGGTGAACAACGGGCTGAGGCTGCCCGCCAGAAAACGCCCGGCGACAAAGGTCCCGCCCCAAATCATGGTCACCCCTGCCAGCGTCAGGTATACCGGCCGGTCGGAGGCCGTTATGTGGGGTTGCTCAAGGTTGCGCATGACGTTCCAAACGAAAGAAGTTGAAGGATGGCGTATCATTCCCCTCATGCCCTCTCATCGTAAAATGAGCAAACACTCATGACCCTCACGCAACTAGAGATCTTCTCGCTGGTCGCCGAACTGCGCGGATTTACCCTCGCTGCCCATCGTCTGGGGATTTCGCAGTCGGCGATATCTCACGCGATGAAATCGCTGGAACAGGAGTTGGGCGTGGAGTTGTTGCGGCGGCACCAGTCGCAGGTGGAGCTCACCGATATCGGCGAGCAACTGCTGCAGCGCGCAAGGGCCATGCTCGGTCTGGCCAACACCCTGCGCCAGGAAGCGGCCGATGCGCGAGGCATGAAAACCGGCACGTTGCGTATCGGCTCATTCGGCCCGACGTCATCGATCAAGTTGCTGCCGAAGATTCTGCAGCGCTATCGCGAAGTGCATCCGGGCATTGAAGTGCACATTGATGAGGGACCGGACCGGCAGGTGCTGCAGTGGCTGGAGGAGCGGCGAATCGACGTCGGTTTTGTGGTGCTGCCCGAGGAGCGCTTCGACACTTTTGCTCTGGTCGAAGACCAGATGGTTGCCCTGCTCCCGCTCGATCACCCATTGGCCGCACGTGCGGCGCTGAGCCTCCAGGATTTGAGTGCCGCCCCCTTTGTGCTGACCGAGGCCGGGTCATCGGAGCTGGTTTCACGTCTGTTCACTGCCGCGCGCCTGCAACCGAACATTCGCTACCGCTGCTCGCAATTGCTCAGTACGCTGGACGTCGTCAGCCGGGGCGATGCCATCACCGTTGTCGCCGAGGGCTCATTGCCGGACGATCCAGCGCCGCGTTACCTGAAGAAACCGCTGTTGCCGGCGGTACAACGCCTGATCGGCCTCGCAGTCCTCGATCAGCGTCAGGCTTCGCCCGCCACGCGGGCATTTATCGAACTCGCCACGCAGATCAACCAGCCGTGAGCGGCACAAGCGCCAACGGCCATCTATCATCCCTTCTGACTTCGCTGTTTTTCACCGGTGCGCCGTTGCCAGGCCTGCATTCGAGAGTTCCACCCCATCGCGACAGGATGCGCCAATGCCCTTGACCGTCAGACCCCGCCGCAAACGCAGCGTACGCATTTTTGTGAGCCTGCTTTGTGGTGTTTTGCCCGTCCTGCTAGGCGGCGGGATTCTGTATCTGCAAGCCGGACGCGCCTTGCAACAGAGCACACAAAATACTGCCGAGGAGGCGTTGCGCCAGTTTGAACTGATGCTCGACAACACCGCCCAGGCCGCCAGTGAATTGTTGCCATTGGCCGGTCAGCCCTGCGACAGCGTGAAACTGGCCTTGCGTGAACAGGTGACGCGTCGACCTTTTGTGCGCTCGACCAATCTGGTGTGGGACAACAACCTCTATTGCAGCTCGCTGTTCGGGGAGTTCAAGGAGGCCGTGAACCCGGGCGACTATGCGCAGGGCAAACTGTGGTTGATGAATGGCAACCCCGTCACGCCCAACACCGCGCTGCTGGTGTATCGGCTCAGCGAAGGTCGTGGTGGCGCGCTGACCACCCTCGATGGTTATCACCTGAGCAACATCCTGCGACTAATCGGCCGGCAGACGCTGCTGTTGCTGCAAGTCGGCGATAACTGGCTGTCCGTCGATGGCAAGGTGCATCAAGGCGCCCTGCCGCCATTGCCGGTGGCGCAAAGCATGCTCGCGTCTTCGCGCTATGCCTTCAGTGTCAGTGCAGGCTTCCCGCAGGGACAAACGTGGCGCTACATGGCCGGCGAATACCCGCCGCTGTTCAGCCTGCTGATGTTTTTCGGGGTGATTGCGGGCGCTATCGCCCACGTCCTGCAACGGCGCGCCACCTCACCCAGCCATGAAATGCTGCGCGCGCTGGAGGCTGGCGAATTCATTCCCTACTTCCAGCCGGTGGTGCATGGCGACAGCCGGAAATGGTCCGGTGCTGAAGTGCTGATGCGCTGGAATCACCCCAAGGAAGGTCTGGTGCGTCCGGACCTGTTCATTCCGTTTGCCGAACATTCAGGCCTGATCGTGCCCATGACCCGTTCGCTGATGCAGCAGACTGCCGCCCTGCTCGGTCCATTGTCGGCGGACTTCGACAAACCGTTCCACATCGGCATCAACATCACCGCCAGCCACTGCCAGGATCTGCAACTGGTCGAAGACTGTCGCAAGTTTCTCGCCGTATTTGCCCCCGGCAGTATCAACCTGGTGCTGGAGCTGACCGAGCGCGAGCTGATTGAGCCAACCGATATCACGCACCAGTTGTTCGAGCAGTTGCACACGCTGGGGGTGATGATCGCCATCGACGACTTCGGTACCGGCCATTCAAGCCTGGGCTACCTGCGGACATTCAATGTCGATTTTCTCAAGATCGACCAGAGTTTCGTCGCGATGATCGGCATTGATGCGCTGTCGCGGCATATTCTGGACACGATTATCGAACTCTCGGCCAAGCTCGATCTGGGTATTGTTGCCGAAGGTGTAGAAACTCCGGCACAGGCTGACTATCTGACCGCACACCACGTCAACTTCCTGCAGGGCTATCTGTTCGGAAAACCCATGCCCGGCGCCGACTTCATCGATGCATTAAGTCACCATTAACTAAAAATAAATTAAGCCCGGCGCTGCGACCGGACGCACCAAATTGATACAAAAAACCACTGTTGTTACATGACGACAAGATCAGGATTTACTCTTGGCGCATTAACTACTACAATTTTTTCAGCCTGTGCAAGATTGGCAGGTGAGCCATTATCACCGAGTCGCTTCAAGGCTCTTGGCTTATAGCTTTGTTTGCGGTTGGTATCAGCCAAACACACTATTGGAGTAAAGATATTGTCCAGACTCGCTGAATTTCGTGCAGCTGAAAAGGCCCTTCAGGAACAGCTCAAGCAGTTGGAATCGCTGAAGAACGATGCCGGGCTCAAGAAAGAAATCGAATTCGAAGAAAAGCTCCAGGGGCTGATGAAAACCTATGGCAAAGGCCTGAAAGATATCATCGCCATCCTCGATCCGAACCCGTCCAAGTCCGGCCTGCAAGTATCCGCCGCACCGAAAACCCGCCGCGCTCGCGTGGTCAAGGTCTATCACAACCCGCACACCGGTGAACTGATCGAAACCAAGGGCGGCAACCACCGCGGCCTGAAAGCCTGGAAGGAACAGTACGGTGCTGCCACCGTCGATTCCTGGTTGCGCGGTTAATCTTGCGTCAATAAACAAGCCCTGCTGTACGCAGGGCTTTTTTTTCGACAATATCTAACAAAAGCAACGATTTCCCCCCGCGCTAGTTATCAATTCGCTTTAGCACCCACAAGACGTGAGGCCAAACAATTTGCGCCGGGATGTTGCAGCTGTAACCGCTGCTAAACTTTGTGCTTAATTCCTTCGGGTATCTAATCCTGCCAGAGAGCGAACAGCTACTTAAAGTTTCAAGCTGTTTCTCACTGCTTCTATTTCGTCAGTGCTGGCCTTATAAACCTCCGCCCGGCCCGCGCAGGAAAGTACATAAGCCTTACCCGCCGAGGCCGCAGCGACCAATGTTTGCGACAACACATGTCGGCCGTTTTCAGTGATCGTACAGGTGGTTTCCAGCGCAGCCAAAGAGCCGAGCGTCGCCGGGTGCACCTTGTTGCAAACACTTTGGTAGCCGCCCTGGAAGAAGTCTTTCTGAATAGACTTGCGCATTTCCAGCAGGACACCCTGCACATTGACCTGATGTCCTGCCTCAACCTGGCTCATGGTCAACTCCATCACCATCACCTGATTGCCGTCAGCATCGTTTTTCACCGCGCGCTGGCGCGAAACCTGAGGGGCTTGATCAGGCAGCGCCTCCACTTCCCAGCCTGCAGGCCAGGTGATACTGGGCTGATCCGCCAGCGCCGGAACGGCAAGCAGCGATGAGAAAAGGCAAACGAACAGCGCTTTGAACGGTCGGATCATTACCAGAGGCACTCGCAGATTGAGCAGCAAAGTCTGAGGCCCGGCAGCCCACAGAGCAAGCCGCGCATTCGGTTTGGCGATGTCGCCCCGCATGCGTATCATTGCGCCCATTCACTCGCCCCATTGTTACGGAGGGCCTATGAGCCTGCACGAACTGAACACTTTCCCTGGCGTCACCGCCACTCCAGACAGCGCAACCCGCAACTTCGTCTTCAACCACACCATGCTGCGTGTGAAGGACATCACCAAATCGCTGGACTTCTACACCCGCGTCCTGGGTTTCTCGCTGGTCGAGAAGCGTGATTTCCCGGAAGCCGAATTCAGCCTGTACTTCCTCGCGCTGGTCGACAAGGCACAGATCCCGGCCGACGCCGCTGCTCGCACCGAGTGGATGAAGTCGATTCCCGGCATTCTGGAACTGACCCACAATCACGGCACCGAAAACGACGCCGACTTCGCCTACCACAACGGCAATACCGACCCGCGCGGGTTCGGTCATATCTGCATCTCGGTGCCGGACATCGTTGCCGCGTGCGCACGTTTTGAAGAACTGGGCTGTGATTTCCAGAAGCGCCTGACTGATGGCCGCATGAAAAGCCTGGCGTTCATCAAGGACCCGGATGGCTACTGGGTTGAAATCATTCAGCCTGCGCCGCTGTAACTGTCCACAAATTTCTCCTGTAGGAGTGAGCCTGCTCGCGATAGCGGTGTGTCAGGCCATGATGTTTTGAATGTGCAGCCGCCATCGCGAGCAGGCTCACTCCTACAATTGGATTGTGTCAGGCATAAAAAAACCCATGATCGCTCATGGGTTTTTTTCATTTCAGCGGCTGACGTTTACGCCGGCGCCGAAGTACGAATCAAGTGATCGAACGCGCTGAGGGAAGCCTTGGCGCCCTCGCCCACTGCAATCACGATCTGTTTGTACGGCACAGTGGTCACGTCACCGGCCGCAAAGATCCCCGGGATCGACGTCTCGCCACGGTTGTCGACGATGATTTCACCACGCGGCGACAGCTCGATGGTGCCTTTGAGCCAGTCGGTGTTCGGCAGCAGACCGATCTGTACGAAAATCCCTTCCAGCTCGACGCTACGCAGTTCGTCACTATTGCGATCCTTGTAGCGCAGGCCGTTGACCTTCTCGCCATTGCCAGTGACTTCAGTGGTTTGCGCACTGGTGATCACGGTGACGTTTGGCAGGCTGTGCAGTTTACGTTGCAGTACCGCGTCGGCACGCAGTTGCCCGTCGAACTCCAGCAGCGTCACGTGGGACACGATACCGGCCAGGTCGATGGCCGCTTCGACGCCGGAGTTACCGCCGCCGATCACCGCCACACGCTTGCCTTTGAACAGCGGGCCGTCGCAGTGCGGGCAGTACGCCACGCCCTTGTTACGGTATTCCTGCTCACCCGGCACGTTCATTTCACGCCAGCGCGCACCGGTTGCCAGGATCACGCTCTTGGCTTTCAGGGTTGCACCACTGGCAAAGTGGACTTCGTGCAGCTCGCCGCTTTTGCCGGGAATCAGCTTGTCGGCGCGTTGCAGGTTCATGATGTCGACGTCGTACTGCTTGACGTGTTCTTCCAGCGCCGTGGCCAGTTTCGGGCCTTCGGTTTCCTGCACGGAAATGAAGTTTTCGATGGCCATGGTGTCCAGCACCTGACCGCCGAAGCGCTCAGCCGCAACACCGGTGCGGATGCCCTTACGTGCCGCATAAATCGCAGCCGAAGCACCGGCCGGGCCACCGCCGACCACCAGCACGTCAAAAGCTTCTTTCGCGCTGATTTTCTCGGCCTGACGCTCGATGGCGCCGGTGTCGAGTTTGGCGAGGATTTCTTCCAGGCCCATGCGACCCTGACCGAAGTTTTCACCGTTGAGGTAGATGCTCGGTACGGCCATGATCTTGCGATCGTTGACTTCGTCCTGGAACAGCGCGCCGTCAATGGCAACGTGACGGATGTTCGGATTCAGCACGGCCATCAGGTTCAGCGCCTGGACCACGTCCGGGCAGTTCTGGCACGACAGCGAGAAGTAGGTTTCGAAGCTGAACTCACCTTTGAGCGAGCGGATCTGTTCGATCACTTCGGCACTGGCTTTCGATGGGTGGCCGCCGACTTGCAACAGGGCCAGCACCAACGATGTGAATTCATGGCCCATCGGGATGCCGGCGAAACGCAGGCTGATGTCGGCACCCGGGCGATTGATCGAGAACGACGGCTTGCGGGCATCGGTGCCGCTGTCGATCAGAGTAATTTGGCTCGAAAGACTGGCAACGTCTTTCAGCAGGTCAAGCATTTCCCGGGATTTCGCACCGTCGTCGAGGGAAGCAACGATCTCGATCGGCTGGGTAACCCGTTCCAGGTACGATTTCAACTGGGCTTTAAGATTGGCGTCCAACATACGGGCGATCTCCTGTGTCTTTATTCAAGGCGAAAAAAAGCCCGAGCGAATCTCGCCCGGGCTTTTTCAATGGGCGGTGCAGCTTACTGAAGTAGGTGCGGAGTCCCGCCCTGTGTTGCGTGTCTCACAGACTCAGATCTTGCCGACCAGGTCCAGGGACGGAGCCAGAGTAGCCTCGCCTTCTTTCCACTTGGCTGGGCAAACTTCGCCTGGGTGAGCAGCAACGTACTGAGCAGCCTTGATCTTGCGCAGCAGCTCGGAAGCGTCACGGCCAACGCCGCCATCGTTCAGTTCAACGATTTTGATCTGGCCTTCAGGGTTGATCACGAAGGTGCCACGGTCAGCCAGACCAGCTTCTTCGATCAGCACGTCGAAGTTGCGGGAGATGACGTGGGTCGGGTCGCCGATCATGGTGTATTCGATTTTGCCGATGGCTGGCGAGGTGTTGTGCCAGGCAGCGTGAGCAAAGTGGGTGTCGGTCGAAACGCTGTAGATTTCAACGCCCAGTTTCTGGAACGCAGCGTAGTTGTCGGCCAGGTCTTCCAGCTCGGTTGGGCACACGAAGGTGAAGTCGGCTGGGTAGAAGAACACTACGGACCATTTGCCTTTCAGGTCAGCGTCCGAGACTTGTACGAAGTCGCCGTTTTTGAACGCGGTAGCTTTGAACGGTTTTACTTGGCTGTTGATGATAGGCATTGATGACTCTCCGTCAGGGTTGTGAATTCGATGGGTGAATCCTACCCACTCACTCGACGGATGGCTCATTGGCAAACCTGATGCTGCTGATTTGTTTTCGCTATTAGCAGACTGTATTAATAGAAGAAAACCATATCTACGACGAAGCCGGTTTATCCGTAATCCGAGCCATCCCGTGAAAGGGGCTGGCTTCAACATAGCGCATGGCTGACTTCATATCCTTCCAGCCGACGTAACTCATCAGCGATTTCAGATCCCAGCCGCTTTGATGCGCCCACGTGGCAAAGCCGCGGCGCAGGGAATGGCTGGTGTAACGCTCGGCCGGGATGCCGGCGCGCTCCAGTGCCTGACGCAGCAGCGGAATGATGCTGTTGGCGTGCAAGCCCTCCTCGCTCAGATGGCCCCAGCGGTCAACGCCGCGAAACACCGGGCCGCGCACCAGCGCTGCCTCGGTGATCCAGTCGATATAAGCCTGCACCGGACACAGCTTGAGCAGCGCTGGCGCCTGATACGTCTGCCCGAGGTTGTCGCGATCGCCCTTGCTGCGTGGCAAATACAGGGTGATGCCGCTGCCGGCGTGCGCCTGCACATGCTCGATCTGCAGACGACAAAGCTCATCGCTGCGAAAGCCACGCCAGAAGCCCAGCAAGATCAGCGCCCGATCGCGATAGGCCTTGAGCAGTTGCGGGCGATCCTGATTTTTTCTGGCGTTGCTGGCTTCCTGCTCCAGCCAGTCGACCACTTGTTGCAGATCGTGCAGTTGCAACGGTTCGGCCTGTTTTTCCTGCGCCGGATGCAGTGCGCGAATGCCTTTGAACACTTTGCGCACCACCGGCGCCTTGGTCGGATCGGCAAAACCCTGACTGTTGTGCCACTGCGCCAGCGCTGACAGGCGCAGTTTCAGCGTGTTGATCGACAGCACCCCGGCATGCTCGACCAGATACCGTGCCACGCTGTCGGCGGTTGCCGGCAGGAAGCCGCCCCACTTCACTTCGAAATGCTCGATCGCCGAGCGATAGCTGCGGCGGGTGTTGTCACGGGTGGCGGCTTGCAGATAGCGATCGATGTCGCTCATGGGCAGTGTTCTCGCTGGCGTACTGATTCAGGACTCGGAAAAGCCATTTAAGCACCTGACATTGGGTAATACCAGTATATCCCGCCTGTGATTAATCAAGCATTTAACTTTATTTTCAGCGTGGTACACTGCTTACTTTGGTGGCATGTACCACAGTACGTAATGGTAGGAGTTAAAATGGCCCGTGGTGGCGTTAACAAAGCAGTGGTGCAGATCGCGCGCTCAGCGATTCTGGCCCGAGGCGAACACCCCAGCATCGATGCAGTACGCATCGAACTGGGCAACACCGGTTCGAAAACCACGATCCATCGCTATCTGAAAGAGCTGGATGACGGCAGCCAACCGGTCGAAGCGTCCGCGGAACCGATTAATGACGAACTGACCGCACTGGTCTCGCGTCTCGCCCAGCGCCTGAAAGAACAGGCGCAAGAGCCGATCGAACAAGCGCGCGAGCAGTTCGAAGAGCAGCGCGAAACCCTGGAAGCGGAACTCAAGCAGGTGCGCCAGGCACTTGTGCAACTGGAACAACAGCACGACATTCAAGGCGCGGCGCTGGTCAAGGAATCCGAGGCGCTGAAAGAAACCCGTTCGATGCTGCAGACCGAGCAAACCCGCAACGCCGGACTCAATCAGGCGCTGGCCGATTTCGAGTTGCGCCTGCAGGACAAGGACGAGCAGATCCGCTCGCTGGAAGAGAAACATCTGCACGCTCGCGATGCGCTTGAGCATTACCGCAACGCCACCAAAGAGCAGCGCGAGCAGGAACAGGCCCGTCACGAAGGACAGCTGCAGCAGTTGCAGATGGAATTGCGCCAGGCGCAACAAAGTGCACTGGTGCGTCAGGACGAGATCACTCAGTTGCATCGCGACAACGAACGCCTGCTCACGGAAAACCGTGGCACTCAGCGCGAGCTGAGCCTGATGCAGGATCAGCTCAAGCACAGCAACCAGCGTCAGGATCAGTTGCTGGAGCAAGCCACTCGCGTCGACAACGAACGCACCCTCCTCCAGGAACGCCTGCGCGTGGCCCTGCTGGAAAGTCAGACGCTGAAACAGGATGCCGACGAACAGCGGCAGCTCAATCAGTCACTGGAAAAGGAGTTGACCAAGACTCAGGCCAGCCTCGAGGACAGCCTGCGTCTGGCGGCTACCGTGGCGGCAGCGCCAGACACAGCCAAAGCGAAGGACGCTTAAGCGCCGACCGGCGTACGCAGGGTGACGAACTCTTCGGCGGCCGTCGGGTGCACCCCGATCGTGTCGTCGAAGTCACGCTTGGTCGCGCCAGCCTTGAGCGCGATCGCCAAGCCTTGGACGATCTCTCCCGCGTCCGGGCCGACCATGTGGCAACCGAGGACTTTGTCGGTCTTGCCGTCGACCACCAGCTTCATCAGGGTTTTCTCCTGGCATTCGGTCAGCGTCAGCTTCATCGGGCGGAAGCGGCTCTCGTAAATCACCACCTCGTGACCCGCCTCCCGCGCTTCCTCTTCAGTCAGGCCGACAGTGCCGATGTTCGGCAGACTGAACACTGCCGTCGGGATCATCTTGTAATCCACCGGACGATATTGCTCAGGCTTGAACAAGCGCCGCGCCACCGCCATGCCTTCGGCCAGTGCCACTGGCGTCAGTTGCACCCGACCGATCACATCACCCAGTGCCAGAATCGACGGTTCGCTGGTCTGGTATTGCTCGTCGACCTTGATGAAGCCCTTGTCGGTGAGCTGCACATCGGTGTTTTCCAGCCCCAGGTTGTCCAGCATCGGACGCCGGCCTGTGGCGTAGAACACGCAGTCGGCTTCCAGCACGCGGCCATCCTTGAGGGTTGCCTTGAGGCTGCCGTCAGGCTGTTTGTCGATGCGCGCGATGTCGGCGTTGAACTGCAGATCCATGCCGCGCTTGGTCAATTCTTCCTGCAGATGCTTGCGCACCGAGCCATCGAAACCACGCAGGAACAGATCACCGCGATACAGCAGCGTGGTGTTCGCGCCCAGGCCATGGAAAATCCCGGCGAACTCGACCGCGATGTAACCACCACCGACCACCAGCACCCGTTTCGGCAGCTCTTTGAGGAAGAACGCCTGATTGGAGCTGATCGCGTGTTCGTGCCCCGGAATTTCCGGAATCTGCGGCCAGCCACCGGTGGCGATCAGAATGTTTTTCGCAGTAAAGCGCTCACCGTTGACCTCGACCTCGTGCGGGCCGACGATCTTCGCGTGGGCCTCGTGCAGGGTCACGCCACTGTTGACCAGCAAGTTGCGATAAATGCCGTTGAGGCGATTGATCTCGCGATCCTTGTTGGCAATCAGGGTCGCCCAGTCGAAATTCGCTTCGCCCAGACTCCAGCCGAAACCGGACGACTGTTCGAAGTCCTCGGCGAAATGCGCGCCGTACACCAGCAGTTTCTTCGGCACGCAGCCGACGTTGACGCAGGTGCCGCCCAGGTAACGGCTCTCGGCCACCGCCACTTTCGCACCGAAACCGGCGGCGAAGCGCGCTGCACGTACACCGCCGGAACCGGCACCAATCACATAAAGGTCAAAATCGTAGGCCATTGCTATCTCCTCGGCAGGCCAACAGCATACCCGCCGCCGTCTATTGGGCAAGCGCCGTGAGCAGCTTTTCGCCCGTCTCGGCGAAGTCGGGAAACATCTCCAAATAACAATATTTCTTGTTTGTGACTAAATCGCCGGCCTGCACCTCGTCTTTGAACCAACGGATTTTTTCCCTCGAAGACAAGGAGTCGGCTGCGATGTTCGCGCCCATTACCCGTTCCATGACCCTGACTGTCGGCTTGTTCAGCATGGCGTTGAGTCCCGATCTGCTGGCTGAAACCGATCCTGAAACAGCGCCACAATCCGCCGCCCAGGCGCTGGAACTGGACGCCACCAGTGTCAGCGCCGAAGGCCTCGGCCTCAACACCGAAAACACTGATTCCTATACCACTGGCGCGATGAGCACCGCGACGCGGCTGAACCTGTCGATCAAGGAAACCCCACAATCGGTGTCGGTGGTCACGCGCCAGCAAATGGATGATTTCAAGCTCGGTACATTATCCGAAGCCATGCGCCAGACCACCGGCATCGTCGTCCAGCACAACGATTCGGATCGGGTCAGCTATTCGGCGCGTGGCTACCCTATCAACAATTTCCAGATCGACGGGATGCTCAACACCTTCGGGCGCATGAAGTCGGACTCGGACACCATCATCTACGATCGCATCGAAGTCGTACGCGGCGCGACCGGGCTGACCACAGGTGCCGGCGATCCTTCAGCGACGATCAACATGGTGCGCAAACGCCCGACTGCTCAGTGGCAAGCCCTGGCCGGGGTCAGCGGTGGCAGTTACGACAATTACTACAGCTATGTCGATGTCGGCGGGCCGCTGGCCTTCGATGGTCGGCTGCGCGGGCGCACGGTGCTGGCCTATCGCGACAGCCAGTCGTTCCGTGACAAATACGCGCTGCAACGCGAGGTCGGCTACGGCATTCTCGAAGCTGACCTGACCGACTCCACGGTGCTTGCCGCCGGTTACGACTACCAGGACAAGCAGGTTCAGGGCACCTCCTGGGGCACCGTGCCGTACTGGAACGCCGACGGCAGCAAGGCCGGCCTCGGGCGGTCGACGAACATGGCGACGTCCTGGAGTTCCTGGCCGCTGAAGGACAAGACCGCGTTCGTCACCCTTGACCAGCAACTGGGTTACGGCTGGAAGCTGAAGGCCGCCTACACCCACCGCGAAAGCGATACCGACGGCAAGGTCTATTACGGCGGCGCCGGTTATCCCGAAGCCGACCGCAGCGGCATGACGGCCTACATGGGACACATGCTCGGCACGCAGAAAATGGCCGTCTACGACTTCAACCTGTCAGGGCCGTACCAGTTGTTCGGCCGCGAACACGAGATGATGTTCGGCTATGGCGAGGCGGAAAACCGCTCCACCTCACCCTACGCCTTCAACAGTCCCCAAGCCGCCGACTACAGCAAGATCCGCGACTGGAAATACATGGGCGATATCGGCAAATTCGCCGACACCGTTACCAGTCTGCCGGGTTCGCGTGGCATCACCCGGCAGAAAGCCGGTTATCTCGCCACCCGTCTGAGCCTGACCGATGAGCTGCATGCGGTAATCGGCAGCCGCTATGGCAGCTGGGACGAATCCAGCACCGATTACTACTATGATGCGCAGCAAAAACTGACCAGCACCGATGCCACCCATCAACGCCAGAATGATATCTGGACACCCTACGCCGGCCTGCTTTACGACCTGACGCCGGAGTACACGGTTTACGCCAGCTACACCGACATTTTCAAACCGCAGAGTAGCCGCGACAGCAACCGCAATTACCTCGATCCGGTGGTTGGCAGCAACTACGAAGTCGGGCTCAAGGGCAGCCTGCTCGACGAACGCCTGAACCTGGCGACGGCAGTCTTCTGGAGCAAGCAGGACAACGTCGCCGAGCGCGACAACTCGGTACCGCCAGACCCGGTGAGCGGCGAGGAGTTTTTCAAGTCCGGCGGCAAGGGTAACAAGGTCAATGGCTTCGAGGCCGAAGTGTCCGGGGAAATTCTCAGCGGCTGGAACATGACCGCCGGCTACACCTACACCCACTCAGTCGACGGCGAAAAACAGCGCAGCAACACCGCTCAACCACTGAACATGCTGCGGCTGTCCACGGCCTATCGCCTGCCGGACAACTGGCACGCACTGACCGTGGGTGGCGCGGTGAACTGGCAGAGCGATGTCTACGGCGCGGCCAACCGCCCGGTCGGGCGCGACGCCAACGGCCGGATTATCACCGAGCGGTCGCGGATCAATCAGGAGGCCTACACCGTGGTCAAGCTGATGTCGCGCTATGAATTCGACAGGCATCTCTCGGCGTCGCTCAATGTCGATAACCTGTTCGACAAGAAGTATTACGACAACGTCGGCTTCTACAACGGCGTGTACTGGGGCGACCCGCGCACAGTGACGCTGAGCCTGGACTGGAAGCTCTGAGCGCACCGGTCCAACAAAACCCCTGTAGTGAGGGGATTCATCCCCGATGGGTCGCGAAGCGGCCCCACTCGCAAGGTGACGCGCAATGCGTCACCAAATCCCCTCACCACTGCTGTTAACCCCGAGTTAATTCCCCGACGGGACACTGTGTCCCGAGATCTGCTTCATGGACGAACGGCTCCCACGTTTTTCAGTAGGAGGCACCATGAAAACCACTACCATCATTCTCGCCGGGCTCCTCGCCCTCGGTTCCGCCAGCGCCTTTGCCGAGGGCGGCGCCGAACGCATGCGGCATTACTACGACAACTTCCCGGTTCACCACGCGCCAAGCGAACAGCCGACCGACAGCAAAGCCACGGAGCTGAAGGTTCCGGACGATCAGACCGCGCAAGTCACCGAGACTTATCGCAACTGATTCACCGAGCAACCGATGGACCTCCGATGGCTCCGCTCTGGCCTCGGAGACGACAGTTGGGCGCCCTGTTTGGGGCGCCTTTTTTTATACCTGCAGATCCTTGATCCAGAACAGCATGCGGCCATGTTCCGGGTCGAACATGCCGGGGGCGAAGCCGAACTTGCGGTAGGAGTTCTGTGCCACCTCGTTGCCTTCGAGCACTTCCAGAGTGATCTTGCAGCAGCCGCGCTGGCGGGAAATCTCTTCGACCTTGCGCAGCATTTTCTGGCTCAGGCCGAGGCCGCGAAATTTCGAAATCACCGCCACGTCATGGACGTTGACCAGCGGCTTGCAGGCAAACGTCGAGAAGCCTTCAAAGCAGTTCACCAGCCCGGCCGGCTCACCACCGACGAACGCCAGCACGCTGAACGCGTGAGGCCTGCGGGCAAGTTCTTCAGGCAGGCGGCGCAGCAGCTCGGGGTCAAGCGAATAGCCGCCGCCCATGGGATCTTCTGCGTAGTGATTGAGCACGATGCCGATGGCCTCGGCATGCACTGGATTGCTGTAACTGGCTTGCAGCACAAGAATTTCTGCGGAATCCATTTCCATCCCCGATCATGGCCCCGGCGTGCAAGGTGCGCGCCTGAAAGGCTGCTCGACCTTACCGCGAGGATGTTGCGGGCCACAACCGGATCTTTTGATTTCCAGGCTTCAGCGTCCCCAGATCAGCTCTTCCGTCCAGCCCAACTCGGCAAAATCCTGAGCACGCAACCCGCTCTCGCCGACGCAGAAAAACTCATCCAGTTGCGGCGGTTTTACCGAGGTCGCGCTGAGCATCGCATGCACCTGCCCCCGGTGATGGATCTGATGCTCGAACAGGTGCGACAGCATACGCAGGCGACTGTCATGCTGCGGCGTTTCCCGGGCGATAGTGACGATCCGCCCCAGATCGGCATCGCGCAGTTGCTCGCAATAAGCGATCAACCGGCGGTCAACCTGCGCCTGCTCTTCACGCAGCGCTGCGGCCTCGGTAAATGGCTCGTCACGGTTGAAAAACACATAGCAGTCGGGATGCGGCTCGTCACCGCGCAACTCGCGTTCCAGAGCGTCGACGTAGAACCAGTCGCAGGTGAGGATGTGATTGAGGGTGAGGCGAATGCTCGGAAAAAAGCTCACTCGTGGCGCCGCCAGCTCAGTGGCGTCGAGCTGATTCCAGGCTTTGCCGAGGCGATGATTGGCCCACGCGTTCTGGTAGGCCATGGTCAGTAAATGATGCGACAACGGTTGACTCATGCTCGCGCCCTCTTCGCTCAGGATTCGGCAAAACGCTGCAGCTGCATCTCCTGCAAACGGCTGAGGGTACGCCGGAACGGGAACTCCAGATAACCCTCGGTGTACAGCGCCTCCATCGGCACCTGCGCCTCAATGTACAGCGGGACTTTACGGTCATAGCACTCGTCGACCAAGGCAATGAAACGACGCACGCCGTCGTCGTGCACCGACAGTTGCGGCAACTCACGGTCGCCGGCCACCACCTGCGCCGAGCCGTCCTCCGTGCCGCGAGCGATGCGCCCTTCGCGTTTCTGCGCGCTGAGGTTCGGCACTTCGCTCAACAGAATAGACCGATAGCTGTCGCACAGTGCGATGAAATCCATCGCGGCAAATGGTTGCTCGCAGAGATCGGCGTAGCGGCACCAGAGCACCGATTCGCTGGCCTGCACCACGTTCAATATGCGATGACCGACGGGTACCGGCTCCGCACTGGCGGGCTGCCCGGCATTGAGCGACTGGAACACTTGCTGCAGCGCACTGTCCTGCCCCGGCGCCGCGACAAAATAACGCTGCAGACCCGCGCCCGGATGCAGGCGATGATCCTCGGCGCCGTTCACCGCCACCACTTGCATGTGCGCCTTGATCGCGGCAATCGCCGGGACAAACCGGTCGCGGTTGAAGCCGTCGGCGTACAGCTCATCCGGCGGCAGGTTGGAGGTGCAGACCACCACCACGCCTTCGTCGAACATCACCTGAAACAGCCGACCGAGGATGATCGCGTCGCCGATGTCGTTGACGAACAGTTCATCGAAACACAGCACCCGCACTTCCGCCGCCAGCTCTTTGGCCAGCGCTCGCAGCGGATCGGCGATCCCGGTCAACTGGAACGAGCGCTGGTGCACCCAGCCCATGAAATGATGAAAGTGCTGCCGTCGGGCCGGCACCCGCAGGCTCTGATAGAACTGATCCATCAACCAGGTCTTGCCGCGCCCCACCGGGCCCCACAAGTACACGCCAGTGACCGAACGGGCACCGGTGTGCAAGGCTTCATGGCATTTTTGCAAAGCCCAGACCGCGTGCTCCTGGGCTTCATCCTGGATGAAACCCTTGTGCTCGATCGCGTGCTGCCAGGCGCTTAGGGGGGAGTCGAAAGTCATGCGCGGCAGTATGCCACGAAGCAGGGAAATACTGCCCTGGCAGGAACTGCCTGAAACACAGATCCCCGTGGGAGCGGGCTTGCTCGCGAAGGCGTCAAGTCAGCCAACATCATCGTTGAATGACACACCGCTTTCGTGAGCAAGCCCACTCCCACATGGGTTTTGTGGGGGGCAAAGATCGACTGTATATCTCGCGACCTCAAAACAGCGTGCAGCAACTGCCTGGAATACAACCTCCTGTGGGAACGGGCTTGCTCGCGAAGGCGTCAGGTCAGCCAACATCATCGTTGAATGACACACCGCTTTCGTGAGCAAGCCCACTCCCACATGGGTTTTGTGGGGGGCAAAGATCGACTGTATATCTCGCGACCTCAAAACAGCGTGCAGCAACTGCCTGGAATACAACCTCCTGTGGGAACGGGCTTGCTCGCGAAGGCGTCAGGTCAGCCAACATCATCGTTGAATGACACACCGCTTTCGTGAGCAAGCCCACTCCCACATGGGTTTTGTGGGGGGCAAAGATCGACTGTATATCTCGCGACCTCAAAACAGCGTGCAGCAACTGCCTGGAATACAACCTCCTGTGGGAACGGGCTTGCTCGCGAAGGCGTCAGGTCAGCCAACATCATCGTTGAATGACACACCGCTTTCGTGAGCAAGCCCACTCCCACATGGGTTTTGTGGGGGGCAAAGATCGACTGTATATCTCGCGACCTCAAAACAGCGTGCAGCAACTGCCTGGAATACAACCTCCTGTGGGAGCGGGCTTGCTCGCGAAGGCGTCAAGTCAGCCAACATCATCGTTGAATGACACACCGCTTTCGTGAGCAAGCCCACTCCCACATTGGCTTTGCGGTGTTTTAAAGGTCGACTTTGTGTCGCGCGGCGTACAGGCAGAGCATTTCCATCGCCAGGGTTGCCGCTGCCAGTGACGTCACGTCCGCATGGTCATAAGCCGGCGCCACTTCCACCACGTCCATGCCGACCAGATTGATCCCGCGCAACCCGCCGAGGATTTCCAGCGCCTGCACCGTGCTCAGCCCGCCACACACCGGAGTGCCGGTGCCCGGGGCAAAGGCCGGATCGAGGCAATCGATATCAAACGTCAGGTACACCGGGTGATCGCCGACCCGTGCGCGAATCGCCTCGACAATCGCCTCGCAGCCACGCCGATGCACCTGGCGGGCATCGAGCACGGCAAAGCCCTGATGGTCGTCATTGGTGGTGCGCAACCCGATCTGCACCGAGCGCGCCGGATCCACCAGCCCTTCCCTGGCCGCGTGCCAGAACATGGTGCCGTGATCGACGCGTTTGCCGCCCTCGTCCGGCCAGGTGTCGCTGTGCGCATCGAAGTGGATCAGCGACAGCGCACCGTGTTTGCGCGCATGGGCCTTGAGCAGCGGATAGGTAATGAAGTGGTCGCCGCCAAACGTCAGCATCGCGCTGCCGGCATCAAGAATGCGCTCGGCGTGGGCCTCGATGCTTTCCGGGATGGTGTGCGGCGAGCCGTAATCGAAGTCGCAATCGCCGTAGTCGATTACCGCCAGATGATCGAACGGATCGAACGCCCACGGCCAGTGGCGTTCCCAGGCGATCCCGGTGGAGGCGGCGCGGATCCCCCGTGGCCCGAAGCGTGCGCCCGGGCGGTTGCTGGTGGCGGTGTCAAACGGAACCCCGCTGACCGCCACGTCGACGCCGCGCAGATCACGGCTGTAGCGGCGACGCATGAAACTGGTGATCCCGGCGTAGGTGCTTTCGGCACAGGTGCCGTACAGGCTGTCGCGGGTCAGGGCTTGGTCGTTGAGCATCGGCACGTCCATCGGTGTGCTCCCTTTGTTATTGATGGCTACGGAAAGTGGTCCACAGACGCGTGCGCTGACGCATGTCCTTGAGGCTCATGCTGCGGTCGGCGTACAAGCGCTCGCGCATTTCGGCGGGCGGGTAAATGTCCGGATCATTGCGCACGGCTTCGTCCACCAGCGGCGTCGCGGCCTGATTGGCGGTGGCGAAAAACAGCGTGTTGGTCAGTTCGGCGACCGACTCGGGACGCAGCATGAATTCGATGAACGTGCGCGCCGCTTGCAGGTTCGGCGCGTCCTTGGGAATGGCCAGATTGTCCTGCCAGATCAACGTGCCTTCGCGCGGAATCCGGTAGGCGACTTCGTAGGCTTTGTTGGCCTTGTGCGCCTGATCGGCAGCCATGCTCACGTCGCCGTTGTAGGTCAGCGCCAGGCACACGCTGCCATTGGCCAGATCGTTGATCTGCCGGCCGGTGGCGACGTACAACACCGACGGCTGGAGTCTCTGCAATAAGGTTTCGGCGGCGGCCAGATCACTCTTGTCGGTGCTGTAGGGATCTTTACCGAGGTAGTGCAGCGCCAGACCAATGACTTCCTGCGGCGAATCGAGCAGGGCAATTCCGCAGTCCTTGAGTTTGCTCGCGTACTCGGGCTTGAACAGCAGATCGAGACTGTTCAGCGGCGCGTCCGGCAGGCGCTTTTTCACCGCCTCGACGTTCAGCCCCAACCCGAGCGTGCCCCAGGTATAAGGCACGGCGTAGCGATTGCCGGGATCGACGCCGGCGAGTTTTTCCAGCAGATCGGGATCAAGATTGGCGTAACCCTTGAGGCCTTCGTGCGGGATTTCCTTCAGTGCACCCGCTGCCAGACCCCGGGCCAGCACGCTGGACGACGGCACCACCACGTCATAACCGCTGCCACCGGTCAGCAGTTTGGTTTCCAGCACCTCGGATGTATCGAAAGTGTCGTAGCGCACATGAATGCCAGTCTCCTGCTCGAAACGCTGCAGGGTTTGCGCAGGTACGTAATCGGCCCAGCTGTAGAGATTGAGGGTTTTGTCCTCGGCCTGTGCCTGGATGACCACGGACAACAACAGCGCGGGAAAACACACCTTGAACACGGGAGCCATGACGAACACCTGACCGGAGGAAGTGGTGGCAGGATGCGCCGTCGGATACATTGCAGAAATATCAAGTTTGTTAACCTGACTTTATCCCGGAGTAATGTAATGCTCGGTCAGCTTCACGACGTCGATTTGCAGTTGCTGCGCCTGTTTGTGCGTGTGGTGGAATGTGGCGGCTTCAGCGCGGCGCAAGGTGAACTGGGCCTGAGCCAGTCGAGTATCAGCCAGCAAATGGCCAAACTGGAAACCCGTCTCGGCTATCGCCTGTGCAGCCGGGGCAAGGGCGGTTTCAGTGTGACGCCCAAGGGTGAGCAACTGCTGATCGCGATTCGCGCACTGTTCCAGTCCATCGAGACGTTCCGGCATCAATCCAACGGCGTTGCCGGACGGTTGATCGGTGAGGTGCGGCTGGGCTTGTCCGAGGCGCTTGATCACTCGGTGCTGCTGCGAGTGGCGGAGGCGATCCGGCGCTTTCGCGAGCGCGATGAGTCGGTGCGCATCGAGTTGATCAGCGCCATGCCCGGAGAGATGGAGCGCCTGCTGCTGCAACAGCGGCTGGACCTGGCCATTGGTTATTTCTCCCAGGTGCAGAGCGCTTTCGATTACCGCGAGCTGTTCCGGGAAACCCAGCATTTGTATTGCGCGCAGGGGCATCCGCTGTTCAGCGTCGATGCGCCGGATGACGCGGCGTTGCAGGCCTGTGACCGGGTGGATCATCCGTATCGGTTCATGCGCACGGGCGAGCCGTTTCCGGACAAGCGCTTTTCCGCGCGTTCGGAGCAGGTCGAAGGCACCCTCGCCTTCATTCTTTCCGGCAAGCACGTCGATTATCTGCCCGATCACTACGCGCGGGTCTGGGAGGACAAGGGCTTGCTACGCGCGTTGCGACCTGGGGAGTTGAGTTTCGAAGTGGCGTTTCATCTGGCCCGGCATCGTGCACAGGTACCGGGGGATGCGCAGAAGGCGTTTGAGGAGGACCTGCTCAGCGCGTTTACATGACTTCTAAGCTTTTGTGGCGAGGGAGCTTGCTCCCGCTGGGGTGCGAAGCAGCCCTCTGCATTATCCAGTCAATAGTGTTTTACGACTGCTACGCAGCCGAACGGGAGCAAGCTCCCTCGCCACAACAATGTGTGGCAGGGTGCGCGGATTACCGCCAACACCAATAAAACCTGACCTTTCAGGCAATTTTTGCTCGTTGCCCTCGCCGTCCTCTTCCGGCATCCTGCGCCTCCATTTTCTGACCCGGCCCCGCCTTACGGCGCGCAAAACACCATGACCGCCTCTGAAAAAGTCCCGCGCAACAACGATCTGCTCTACGGCCTCAACGACCGTCCGCACCTCACCGCCACCGTCTTCGCCGCCCTGCAACACGTGCTGGCGAGCTTCGTCGGCATCATCACCCCGACCCTGATCATGGGCGGCGCTCTCGGCCTGCAAAGCGAAATTCCGTACCTGATCAGCATGGCGCTGTTCGTCTCGGGCTTGGGTACGTTCGTTCAAGCCAAGCGTTTCGGCCCGGTCGGTTCCGGTCTGCTGTGCCTGCAAGGCACCAGTTTTTCCTTTATCAGCGTGATTCTCAGCGCCGGGTTCATGGTCAAGGCCCGGGGCGGCGGCACCGATGAAATCCTCTCGACGATTTTCGGCGTGTGTTTTTTCGCCGCGTTCATCGAAGTGGTGCTCAGTCAGTTCATCGGCAAACTGCGGATGCTGATCACCCCGGTGGTCACCGGCACCATCATCACCCTGATGGGCCTGTCGCTGATCAAAGTGGCGATGACCGACATTGCCGGCGGTTTCGGCGCCGCTGATCTGGGCGCCGCCAGCCATGTGTTTCTGGCCGCGTTGGTGATCGGCACTATCGTTGTGCTGAACCGCGTCGACGTGCCGTTTCTGCGCCTGGGTGCGATTGTCATCGGCCTGACCCTCGGCTACGTGGTCGCCTGGCTGATGGGCACGGTGGATTTCGCCTCGATGCCCGAAGTGCCGCTGGTCAGCGTGCCGGTGCCGTTCAAGTACGGCTTCAATTTCGACTGGGTGGCGTTCGTACCGGTGGCGGTGATCTTCCTGGTTTCGCCGCTGGAAGCCGCCGGTGACCTGACCGCCAACTCGATGATCTCGCGGCAACCGGTCAAAGGCCCGCTGTACATCCGCCGGATCAAGTCCGGCCTGCTTGCCGACGGCCTCAACTCGGCGATGGCCGCGGTGTTCAACAGCATGCCGATGGTCACGTTCGCGCAGAACAACGGCGTGATCCAGTTGACTGGCGTCGCCAGCCGCTACGTGGCGTTCTTCATCGCCGGCCTGCTGGTGCTGCTGGGGCTGTTCCCGATGATCGGCGCGGTGCTGCAACTGATGCCTAAACCGGTGCTCGGCGGCGCTGAACTGGTGATGTTCGGCACCGTGGCCGTGGCCGGGATCAAGATCCTCGCCGAGGCTGGCCTGCATCGGCGCAACATGTTGATCGTGGCGATCTCCGTGGGCATGGGCCTGGGCATCGCCGCCGTGCCGGAAGTGCTGCGCGAGTTGCCGCAAGCGCTGCGTAACATCTTCGAATCGCCGATCACCGTCGGTGCGTTGTGCGCTATCGTGCTGAATATCTTCCTGCCGGAAGAATTCATTGAGCTGGAAGAAGACGATTTCGATCCGGAAGCGTCGATTCTGCAGGTCATGGAAAACCCCGATCTGCCGGCCAAAGCTGAACCTGCATCTGCAGCGGCGGTCGCACAGTTGAACCGCTGACGCTGCGCCATGAAAAAAGGGCTGAGCCGGCAACGGTTCAGCCCTTTTTCGTTGAGAGACTGTTTATGCGCCGCGCCCACGCCGTCATCCTGTCCCTGCTGCTGTTGTCCCTGAGCGCCTGCGCGCTGTTTCCTAACCGAGACCCGGTGAACATCAACGTGGTCGGCCTCGAACCGTTGCCGAGCCAGGATCTGGAAGTGCGTTTCGCGATCAAGTTGCGGGTGCAGAACCCCAATGAGACGGCCATCGATTACAACGGCATCGCCCTGGATCTGGAGGTCAATGGCCGTCCACTGGCCTCGGGCGTCAGCGATCAGGTCGGCTCGATCCCGCGCTTTTCGGAAACCGTGGTCAGCGTGCCGGTCAGCGTGTCCGCGTTCTCGGTGTTACGCCAGACCCTTGGCCTGAGCCAGACTCAAACCCTCGACAACCTGCCTTACGTGCTGCGCGGCAAACTCGCGGGCGGGGTATTCGGCACCATGCGTTTTGTCGACAGCGGCAAGCTGAGTTTGCCAAAGGCCACCGCCGCGACCTGGTAACCCACTTAACTGTAGGAGTGAGCCTGCTCGCGATAGCATCGTGTCAGTCAATAAAGGTATTGGCTGATCTGGCGCTATCGCGAGCAGGCTCACTCCTACAGGTCGGTGCGCGAGTTATGCGGTGAAGCGCACGCCGGGTTTGGCGCGCTCATCAACCGACAGCTCAAACACATCCGGCCGCGCATAGTGGCCAACCACATCATAGTCGTACCGCGCCCGCACCAGCTCATCAGTATCGATCTCAGCCGTCAGCAACCCGGCCTCGCCGCGCAACGGCCCGGCCAGCACATCGCCCATAGGCCCTACAATCACACTGCCGCCGGCAATCAGCGGACGATCCGCCGGCCAGTTGGCAATTTCCACGCCCAGCTCGTTCGGCGAGGCCTGTACCTGACAGGCGCTGACCACAAAGCAACGGCCCTCGTGGGCGATGTGACGCATGCTGACCTGCCACATCTCGCGCTCGTCCACGGTCGGCGCGCACCAGACTTCAATGCCCTTGGCGTACATCGCCGTGCGCAGCAGCGGCATCATGTTTTCCCAGCACACCACCGCACCAAGTTTGCCGACCCGTGTGTCGAGCACCGGCAGCGTCGAGCCATCACCCTTGCCCCAGATCAGCCGTTCGGTGCCGGTCGGCATCAGCTTGCGATGCTTGGCCACCAGCCCCGCCTGCGGATCGAAATACAGCGCCGTGCAATACAACGTGCTGCCGGCACGCTCGATCACGCCGATCACCAGATTGGCCCCGGTGCGCGCCGACAAACCGGCCAGTGCCTCGGTTTCTGCCCCCGGCACGTCAATGGCGTTGGCGAAGTAGCGGGCGTAGGCCTCACGCCCCTCGGGCAAGCGATAGCCCAACTGCGTGCCGAAGCCCTCGCCTTTCGGATAACCGCCAAGCAACGCTTCAGGCATCACCACCAGTGCCGCGCCGGACTCGCTGATCGCGTCTTCCCAACTGAGGATCTGTTCCAGGGTTTCACCCTTGCCACCGGGCAAGGCGCCGATCTGCAGGGCGGCGACGATTGATTTGGGCATTGCGGTCACTCCATCGGGTTCAAGTGTTGCCGATTCTGCGGCGGCGCGGGATCATGAATAAAGACCGACTCACTGCTGAATGATATGAGCCAAATGAATATCGCAACCGTCGACCTCAACCTGCTGAAAGTCTTCGAAGCCCTGCATGAGGAGTCCAGCGCCAGCCGTGCGGCGCTGCGTCTGGGCGTGACGCAATCGGCGGTCAGCGCAGCATTGCGTCGATTGCGTGAGATGTATGGCGATCAATTGTTCGTACGCACCGGTCGCGGATTGGCGCCGACACTCAAGGCCAATCAACTGAAACCGGTGGTCAGTGAAGCGCTGAACAAATGTCGGCAGAGCCTGGCGATGGTCGATCCGGCGGCCCACCACTACGACGGCCGATCGGTCACCGTGGGCCTGTCGGATGATTTTGAAATTGCCTATGGCCGGCGCCTGATCGATGCCATTGCTCGCAGCGCGCCCAAACTGCGGCTGATCTTCCGTCAGACCCACAGCCAGATCGTCGCCCGCGCGCTGATGGAGCGCAGCATCGACCTGGCGATCACCGCCGGTGGATTCGCCGAGCGTCTGCTCAGCCGTCAGGTGTTGGGTGAAGGGGATTATGCGTGTCTGGTCGATCCGGGCAGTCTGGCGCCCGGCCAACAGCGCATCGATTTGCCGGAGTTCGTCGCCCGCGAGCACATTCTGGTGTCCTCGGGCGGCTTTATCGGCATCACCGATGAAGGCCTCGCGGCGCTGGGCCTGAGCCGGCGGGTCTGCGCCTCGACCACGCACTTTGCCGCGCTGCCACATCTGCTCAAGGGCAGCGGCGCGGTAGCAACCATCCCGACCCATGCCGCTCAGGCCATTGCCGAGCTCAGCGGACTGGTGCTGCTGCCCTGCCCGCTGGCGTTGCCGCGTTACCCGATCGAAATGGGCTGGCGCACCAGCACGCAGATCGATCCGGTGGTGATCAAGGTGCGTGAGGCAATCGTCGGGTGTTTCAACGCGGACTGAGGCGGGTGTTACTTGTTGGCGGCCATCAGTCGATTGACTTCACTGCGCACCATGTTGGCGAATTCCGGCGGGGACATGCCATCCAGCTCGGCGCGCACCCACTCGGCCCATTTGCCCTTGCGCTTGGAGCGTTCGCCGAACAATCGCGCGGCTTCGCCTTTGGCTTTGCCCAAATTGTTCTGCCAGAGTTCGAACAGACGGGATTTCTCGTCTTCCAGCGCAGCGCGCTCGGCGAGGGATTTGTCGGCCAGATTGAAACTCATGGGGAAATACCTGCTGCGTAAAATGGCGACATCTTACACGCTCGGCGGAAATCTCCCGCGCAGGTTTTTCTTTCGCACCTAAAATCAGTGCAACTTTTCAGTCAGCGCCACACTCCATTGATCACTGTTCATCCATCTGCAAGGAGTCACCCAATGGCCCGCAAATCCCGCGTGCAAGCCGTCGAAGACCAAATCAAGGATCAGGCCTTCAGCGAACTTCAGGCTTTGATCGAAGAGTCCGACAAACTGCTCAAGAGCAGCGCCTCACTGGTGGGCGAAGAAGCCGAGACCCTGCGCGGACAAATCGCCCTGAAACTGCAACAGGCACTGGATTCGGTGTCGAGCGTGCGTGAGCGCACCAAACCTGCGGTCGAGGCCACCGAGAGCTACATTGGCGGCCACCCGTGGCAGACCGTGGCGATTTCCGCCGGTTTCGGTCTGGTGGTGGGCCTGCTGCTCGGTCGTCGTTGATCGACGTCTGACAAAAAACCTGTGGCGAGGGAGCTTGCTCCCGCTGGACTGCGCAGCAGTCCCCCTGTTCTTAAATAGACAAGGGGGCCCGCTTTGCAACCCGGCGGGAGCAAGCTCCCTCGCCACATTGGCTATCTGCCAATTATTCCCCGGCCAATTCGCGCAACTGCGCCAGCGTCTGCTCATCCAGCACGACCCCCTCGGCCAGCGATCTGGCCCGCTGCAAATGCCGACGATCACCCGGCAAGCGCTTCAGCCCCACCCCATGCATCTGCCGCACCAGCTCTTCGCTGCGTTCGGCAAAGCTCTGCCCGGCGGACTTGCTCGGGTCGATGACAATCAGCAGTTGTCCGGTCCACGGGGTCTTGGCCCCGGGATGGTTCGACCAGTCGAACTCGAAGGAAAAATTGCCCCCGGTTAACGCCGCCGCCAGCAGCTCGACCATCATCGACAACGCCGAACCTTTGTGGCCGCCGAATGGCAACAGTGCGCCGCCCTCAAGAATGGCCTTCGGATCCTGCGTCGCCTGCCCGAGACCGTCCACGCCCATTCCGGCAGGCAGCCGTTCGCCCTTGCGCGCCGCAATCTGCACGTCGCCATGAGCAATGGCGCTGGTCGCCAGATCAAAGACAATCGGCGCGCCACCCGTCCGGGGCGCGGCAAAGGCAATCGGGTTGGTGCCGAACAGCGGCCTGTCGGCACCATGCGGCACCACGCAGGTCATGCTGTTGACCACGCTGAGCGCTACCAGCCCTTCTTCGGCAAACGGCTCGACGTCCGGCCATAGCGCCGCAAAGTGATGGGAGTTGCGAATCGCCAATACGGCGATCCCGGCGTTGCGCGCCTTTTCCACCAGCAGCGGCCGAGCAGCGGCCAGTGCGGGCTGGGCGAAACCGTTGCCGGCATCGACTCGCACAAAACCGGAGGCTACGTCCTCGACTTGCGGCACAGCCTGTCCATTGACCCAACCGCTATTGAGTGTCGAGACATAACCGGGGATACGGAACACACCATGACTGTGCGCACCGTCACGTTCAGCGCCGGCGCAGTTGGCAGCCAGGGTTCGGGCGACGGACGCCGACGTACCGTGACGCAGGAAAACCTTTTCAAGCAGTTGCGTCAGCGCTTCGAGCGGGAGTGTGGACGCAACGGGGGAAGACACGCAATCGTGTGGCGCAGACATCTGAAGCTCCAGACTAATTATTGGAGGGAACAACAGCGTAAGAATACCTTGCCCAGCGATTAACCACGTCAGACATGGGTGCTGTCAACCGTTGCGGTGTCTGCCTGTCGCAGCAAGCACATTGCGTTGCCGCTGGTGCGGTAACTATGTACCACCTCTGCTATCGATCCGGTCTTTAGTCTCGTGTCTCAATTTACCGGTGCACCGGACGGTGCCCTGAACGAGACCCGATGATGCCTGCTCCCACTCCTCCCCTGCTGTTCCAGCCCATCCTCAACTCCCCCGGATCGTGGCGCGAACTCGGCAATGTCCATCACTTGTCCGGCGCTGACTTCCAATGGCTGAGTCACGTGCAACTGGCGACCCACGCACTGCGCAGTCAGCAGACCCCGCCCATGCTTGCCCAGCGCATCCTGCTCAATACCGCTGGTGCGCCAGCGGTGCCTCTGGCCGGCAGTTTCATACTCAGTGCCACCCCGGATGATCACGGCATCCTGTTGTACACGCCTTTCGCCGGGCTGAAAAAACATGCCAGCCTCACCGCCCTGACCGCGCACCTGGAACAGCATCTGAACAGCGCCAGCGAGGACGACCGGCTGCTGGCGTTCCTCGCCCTTTCCCAACGCAAACGACTGGCAGAACAGCACGGTATCAGCGTGACCTACCAGCTTGTCGAGGGCGATATCTTCGAGGATCAACGCGTCGCCATCGAGGACTGCCAACAGCTCAACGCGCAGGCCATGCTTGATGAATTGATGCAACTGCCCGAACTTGGCAGCCTGCTCCAGACCATCGTCGACGCACTACTGACGCCAACGATGCGCGGCGTCGACCAGACACGCACGCGCGTGAACCTGTACGCGACCACGACTGCCACCGGCCCGGCATCGACCGACCTTGCTTCACGGCGCGGGGTTGAAGCGCCGTCACTTGGCGATGCGTTGCTGTTGCACTATCGCCACTCCGGATGGGCGGTTGGCCAGACTCATGAGTTTTCGCACCCCGACCGGACTTTCCTGGCCAGTGACCAGCAACACTGGGAGACAGCCATCACCACGGCTTCAGGCAAACTGCTGGTGTTGCTGTACCAGCAAATGGAGCGCTACTGGAATGGCCCCAGTGCTGACGGGGCCTCGCGGCGCGACGTATTGGCGCAGATCATTCGGCAGCAGGCGCTGGCAGACTTTTTGCTCAAACGCGAGGCCGGCATCATCGATCAGCGCCAATTCGACAGCCTGCTGACGTCGCTGGGGTTCAGTGAAAGTCCGGCACGCCGCGCGGCCGTGGAAACCGTGCGGCTATGGGAGCACCAGGCAAACTTCGTGGAGCTGGCCGGCGCGCTGATGATCAGCCATTCCGACAGTTGCCTGTATACCCCGACGCACGGCTTGCAGGTACTCAGGGACTACGAAGATCTCAAATCCATGCTGCTCGGCAAGTTCGCCAGCCCCGGGCACGAAGACGAACTCTATGGTCTGCTGAGTCTCGACGAGCGCCAGCGCTTCCTCGGTTTCGACCGACCACAGGTTTCCGGCAAATCGATTGCCGGAGACGTGTTCAGCGTACTGCTCGAATTGATCATCACCAAGCAACGACAGAACATCGACTATGCCTTGCAGTTGTACCGGCATAGCGACGGCGTGGTGGATATCCGCGCACTGTTCGACAAGGCCCTGGACATCCGCTCGATGCTCCACGAGCGCCTTGTCACCCTGGATGCTCGCGGGCGCTGGAGCACCCGGCCGATGCTCACCGGCAACCCATTGCCTTCAAGGGTGCTGGCGGACACCGCCGCAGCCGAAGTGCGCAAGTTCGCCAGCATCATGCCAACCATCGCCGCAGACTTCGCCGCCCAGCCGTTGACCGTCACAGCGCTGCAGCGTAGCTACCTGCAAGGTATCGCAGCGAAGCTGGCGCACGCCCTGTCTGTCGGCATCAATGGCGAAGCACGGTTGAGAGTCCTGGGCGGAACGCTAAGCCGTCATGCGCAAACCCTGGTCGACACCGTGTTCAATCCGGATCACCCGGATCGCAGCCGCCGCAAGGCACTCAACGGGATTCGGCCGGATGCCTGGTCATTGACGTTACAGGTCGCCGGTGAGAGCGAAGTGCTGCCGTTGGCCAACTGCGTCCTGCTCACGGAGCGCGGTGGCCTCGATACGCAGCACTCCGGACGCGCGATCTTGTGGACACCGGCTCTGGGCCTGGAAGTTTTCCGCTCGATCGAGCAAGCCAGGCAGGTTCTGAGCCAGCGGCTGCTGGACCCGCAAAAACGCCTGATGCTGCTGGAAAACCTTTCACCCCTGAACCAGAGGTTCCATCAACACTACACGCTGGGACGGTTACAGCTGATCAGCGGCAATGTCCTGCAGGATCGCACCGAATCAGCAATCGAACACTTCCTCCAGCGCTGTGAACAGGTGCGGGGCCGCCAATGGCCAAAGCCACGGGAACATCAGATCCTCAAGATGTTGAGTGGGCAAGTCGTGGAAACCAACCTGCAACGCGCCACCGCTCTGGCGCAGGCCCTCGCTAAACAGCATTCACTGCCTGCCTGGCTGGGAATGGCTAGGCTTGACGATCAGCAGTTGCATCTGGAACTGCTGGAACAGTGGCGGCACAGCGTCATCGACGACGAGGATTATCTCCACGCGCTGCCAACCTTGCGTGATTACATCCGGCAGACCCTCAAGACGCTGCTGAGCACCCGCTTGCACAGGCAGGATCTCGATCCCGAACAAATCACCGTCACCCCGGCGCTGAGCCTGATAGGGTCTGCGATGAGCCTGACCGATTTCGCCTTGAACCATGCGCATATTGCCCAGGACACTGCATTCACCCTAAGTTCGCGCACCGACCGGGCGCTGCCGACCGGACTCGACCAGCAAGCGGTCCGAAGCCTGCTGCTGTCCTTGAACGTTGCGACAACATTTGCCGATAAAATCACCACGGTGTTGTCCGCGAATGACGTCGATGCCGAGCAACGCAAGCTGCGTTTCGTCCAGCAACTACCCTGGCAACTGCTGCAGCATGCCCATCAGCTACAACTGCAACAACGCTTGTCGCCGAAGGCCTTCGGCTTGATTTCACAGGTGCTCGACATGCCCGATGCCGTCGCTCGCGCGACCGTGCAAGGGGCAGATGCGATTGTCCGTCCGTTGGCGCTGATCAAGACCGCCGGGGCATCAGCGATCGAGGCGCTGGGGCTGTACTTGATCGGCCCTGCGGAAAAACCCGGCCCGCAGGTGCTGTATGCGCCCTACCATGGAGAACACGCATTCAGTGAGTTCGAGGACGAGGCGGCAGTGATCGCCGCGCTGAATACGCCGGGCTCACTGCAGGATTTGCTGCTGCGCCGCTTGCC
Source organism: Pseudomonas sp. GW823-FHT01D03 (assembly GCF_058798255.1). Lineage (NCBI taxonomy): Bacteria > Pseudomonadati > Pseudomonadota > Gammaproteobacteria > Pseudomonadales > Pseudomonadaceae > Pseudomonas > Pseudomonas sp. GW823-FHT01D03. The sequence continues at coordinate 2,949,652 of NZ_JBXAKK010000001.1, read as the reverse complement.
GGAAAGTCAACGTTCGATCTTCAGCGCGTTGTTCAAGGCGAGCAGCGGCCAGACGAGCGAGATGACCCTGGCAACCACTCCGGTCGACGGCAACTTGCTGCTGCAGTTGTTCGACGACAATCTGGCGTTGTTGCCGCACTTGCTGAGCAGCCATTCGCTGCCATCGGCGCAGGCGGATTGGGACGCCGCGAAGCACCTGTTCAGTTCCGGCATCCAACAGATCCGGGGCCTGCTGCCGGGCAAACTCGCCTATGTGCAGTTTCTTTGGCAAAGCTTCAAAGACTTCATGGGTTCGGCCGAAGCGTTGCAGGACCACCACTGGAAACGTGCGCTGGAAACCTTTATCGCCGGCGCAGCGGAGATGATCAGTCTCGGGCGGCTGGCACTGGAATCGCGTCTGGAATCTCAAGCCGTGGCAGCGCCGCAATCACCGCAGCCAACCACATTGAGCGCTCCCGTCCTTGCGCAGACAAAGCCGACCGATCCGCTGCGCACCTCGCTGCAGTCATTCGAGACTCCAACAGTCGCCCTGAAGGATCTGACTCACAATGCTGCCGAGGGCACGTATCAGGATCTGAAAACCAAAGCGAGTTACGCCCCTATCGCCGGCAAAGTCTATCCCGTGGAGCGGCCGGGAGCCGTCTGGCAAATCAAGGGCGCCGAGCAGCCAGGCCCGGTGCTGCAACACACCGCTTCCCGGCAACTGGTGCTGGATCCGGATCGCCACACCGTGCATTTCGGCAAGGCCATGTCGACGATGTTCAACCATTACGCCACCGATCGCCAGGCGCGGTACATGCTGAATATCGAAGCGCAAGGCATGGAGGAAATCCGCGCCCGCCATCCGGAAAAAGCCCGCATGCTGATCGAGGCGATTGATCTGGCCCGGCATTACGCGTTCAACAGCCTGCACAATCTTGCCCAACTGAGAAACTATGTACCGGGCACCCGCCTCGATACTTTTCTCAAGTCTTTTTTTGGTGTGCAACGGATTGATGCCGACATTCTCGACAAATTGAAGCAGGCGATCGTGCCGATCTGTGATGCACTGGTCGATCCAACAGAAGACCTGTTGAACACCAGTCGCTTTGTGGTCGGCTCGAACAGACACAGCAGCTCGGGTGTAATCGCCTTTGTACTGGGTGGCGATTTACTCAAGAAAGTCCATTTCACCGAAAAGTTCTTCAATCAAGGGCTGGATTGGTACAACACGGGCCTGACCGAACCGTTCAATGTTGACGGGCATGCGCGGGCAGCGACGCTGATCCACGAGTTTTCCCATCAGTTCAGCAAGACCGTCGACATTGCCTCCCTGGAAGCGCGGCGCCCGTTTGCTGATCTGATTGCTACGGTGACCGGTTACGGAGCGGCCCGCAAACAGGTACAGACACGATTTCAGCGCGAAGCACTGTCACTGTCCACGCGCCGTGAAGAGCTGTTTTCGCGCTGGAGCGACAACCTTCAGGAGTGGCTCGATATCGACGAGTTTGAGGGCATGGAACATGTGCGCAGGGAAGTTCTCAAGACCACGGGGACGAGGAATCTTGAGGACGCGCGAACGGCGTTTCTCAGCCCGACCAACCCGCATCCACGCATCGACACGATATTGCGCAACGCCGATTCGATCGCCTTCCTGATCTGCGAAATGGGCCGTCAGCTCGACCCGGTAACCCAACCTCACGGAGGGCTCAACTGAGGCAAAAAAAATGCGCAGGCGGTTGGCCTGCGCATTGTTTATCGCTGGGTGAACTCAGTCTTTCTGGTCACGCAATACATTGCCCGAAGCGCCGTCGATGCGGAATTCATACACCGAACCGTCGGCTTTGCGGCCCTCGCCTTTCCAGTAGCCGTCATTGTCGGCCTCGATTTCATAGACTTCGACGTAACCGGCCTTGGTTTTCACGATCTCGATAGCCTTTTCGATGGTGACCCAGCCCGCACCGGGACGATCAGCCATGGCGGCACCGGCGCTGAACAAGGCGGCAGTGGCGATTGCAGCGGCTAAGGTTTTTTTGATCATTTTTTCACTCCATTTGTGGATGATGTACGTCAGACGTCCTGAATTTTGGCGTCACACGGAAAAATAAGTTCCACTTTGATGGGCAATTGCCATGACGGATGTTCTCGGCACCCGGCTCTCAAGGTTAGAATGCAGCAAATCAGGACGAGTCAATGACCCAAGAATCCCTCTCGGAAGCCGAATACGATGCGATCACCGATGCCGCCGCGCACTGGTGCATGCGTCTGCACGCCGTAGACTGCTCTGTCGAGGAGCGTCTGGCTTTCGAGCAATGGCGCGATGCTCATCCGCTGCATGCGTTCGAATATGAAGCCATGCTGGAGATCTGGGACGTTGCCGAACATCTGCCGCGTCCGCCGCTGCCACCAACGCTCACTGTGCCGCTGACCAATGCGGTGCCCGCCTGGCGGCGCTATGCAATCGCCGCAAGCGTCTGCGCCCTGGCTTTGCCACTGGCGGCGTACAGTGGCTGGAACTTGGGCTGGTTGCCCAACAGCTATCAGCATTTCGAAGCCACCGACAATGTCCGTCAAGTCACCTTGAAGGACGGCAGTCAGGTCGAGCTCAACCTCAACACCGAGCTGACCTTCAGCAATTACAAGGACGAGCGGCGGGTCAGCCTGAAAAAGGGTGAAGCGTTTTTCGAAGTCAGCCATGACCTCTCCCACCCGTTCGTGGTCAGGGCCGGCGAAGGCAAGATCCGCGTGACCGGCACCCGCTTCAATGTCTGGCTCTACGAAGATCAGGTGCGGGTCAATCTGATCGAAGGCTCGGTGCTGGTGACCAGTAACGCTGCCCTGCCCGGCGACGGTCTGCGCCTGGGGCCGGCCATGCAGGCGCAGTACCGGCATGGCGACTACACGCCACAGATCAGCCAGACCTACGCCAACAATAACGCCCTGGCCTGGCGCAGCGGCAAACTGGTGCTCGACAACCTGGCACTGAACGAAGCCTTGCCGCTGATCAATCGCTACCTGAGCAAACCGCTGAAACTGGCCGACGCCAGTACCGGCGCAATCCGCGTCGGCGGCGTCTACAACATCAAAGAACTCGGCGGCCTCGTCAACACCCTGCCCAAGGTATTGCCGGTTTACCTGACGCGTAACACCGACGGTGATCCGGTGATCAACTCGATGCCGCGGCAGCCGCCAAAAACCTGAAACCGGTTCCCGTCGGCCATGGCTGACTCAAGGCATTAAAAAAGCCGCTGTTCCTGTCAAGGAGCAGCGGCTTTTTCGTTCAGGACAACTTACTGCGCAGCCACTCCGGCAGTCTTGCCCGCCACCTCGCGAACCGTTTGCACCTGATATTGCGGATCGGCAGCGATCTGCTGCTCAGTGAAAGGCAACACGCTCCACTGCTTTTTCGAAAACGCCTCGGTCTGATCCCGGGAGTATTTCGACTCGGGGTCGCTCGACAGCGAAAACGCCAGCAGCCCTTGAGCGTGCGGGCCCTTGTCGTCGAAGGTCACCACTTGCAGATAGCTGGTGCCGCTGACCACTTCGAGTTTGCCATCTTCACGCGGCACGCTCTGGATCGCGTTGTAGATCCCCAGCGTTCCCGGCCCGCCGTGAATCGCGGTTTGTCGAGCGCCGCTGCTCACCACCTGGATATCGCCCCAGCGGGTGTCGGGTTTCAGGCCCATTTTCTGCGCGGTGGCGGCCGACGCCAGCAGCGCTTCACGCAGGGCCTTGCTCACCGCCGGTTGCTCGATCGCCAGACCGCGTGGCGTGTGTTGCGGGTCTTTTGGATCGAACGGCACGCGCCAGACATCCGGCGACGCTTGCAGCGCCTGCATGATGTTCTGGAAATGCACCAGACCAATGCCCGAATCCAGATTCGCCCGGCCATCCCAACCCTTGAGACTGGCGCAAACCGGCTTCAACGCGGCCGCGTCCGCACCCAGATCCGCGGCGCAAAACTTTAGCAAATCAGGCAGCACCTGAGTCGCCAGATAAACGTTGTCGTCCATCACCATCTGTTGCAGATCCTTCACCGCCAACGAACCTTTTTTGCCCAGAGCACTCAGGCGCTCCAGCGCAAATCGCGCACGCAGGCCCAGCGGCTGGCCGTCCTGACTGATCAGCGGTGAGAATCCGGTCAACGGTTGTGCCGGGTTCGCCAGCCACGCGGAATCGTTGGAGTGCTGGACGAAATCCTTGCGCAACAGTTGCGGCAGCTGGCTGGCAGCATAGATGCCCTTCTGCGCAGCTTGCGGATCGATATCCCAGGCGCACGCGCTGTTGGAACCGTCGAGCACGATCATCTGCAAGCCGATGCGCGGGTCGCTGCATTTGGCCAGTTTGTCGGCGCTGACGTTCGGCACCACCGACAGGTTCATGTACAGCGTCTGCCCCTGGTCATCCACGGCCAGGGTGTTGACCCAGGGGATGCCCTGAATCTTGTGCACCGAATCCTGCAGATCCTTGAGGCTCGACGCCTGGTTCATCGCGTACCACTGCGTCAGCACGCGATCATTGTCCAGGTTGGCGTCGCGCAGGCTGTAGGCGTACTGATGATCCCAGTCGAGCTTGCCCGGCCATTGCACGATCGGGCCGAACTGCGAGCTGTAGACATCGCGCGAAACCGGCACCACCTGGCCGTCCGCCTGTTTGACCTGCACGGTGACCGTCTGCTTGTTCAGCGGCAGGGACTTGCCGTCGAGCATGTAGCGGGTCGGGTCTTTCGGGTCGAGTTGCAGACGATACAGGGTGAAGTGTTTGGATGAATCCACGGTGTGGGTCCACGCCAGATGCTGATTGAAACCGATGTTGATCATCGGCAACCCCGGCAAGGCAGCGCCCATGACGTCGAGTTTGCCCGGAATGGTCAGGTGCATCTGGTAAAAGCGCATGCCGCCCACCCACGGGAAATGCGGGTTGGCCAGCAGCATGCCGCGCCCGTTGAACGAGCGCTCGCTGCCCACCGCCACGGCGTTACTACCGCGATCCAGAGCGAAGCGCTGCAGGCGCGCGTCCGCCAATTGATAGGCCTGGGCATTGCTGCCGAGCTGCGCCGTGGCCTGCGGCGGCGTCGCGCCAGCCAGCGCCTCGGCGAACTGCCCGACACCGCCCTCGACCAGCAGGCGCCGAGTGAGTTTCACCAGATCTTCGGCGCTGATATCACGCACCCACTCACCCTGACACTGTTGCGGCAGACCCTGCTGGCGGCGCTCGGCGAGATAGCGGTTGTAGCCCGCGGCATAACCTTCCACCAGGTCGTGCACCTGCGCCGGTTGTGCGTCCCAGAAGGCTTTCACCGCTGCGGGAGTGTTGAGCCAGGTGAAGAACAGGTCGCTGACGCGATTCTCGCGTTGTTCGACGGTGAACTGCTCCGGCCCGAAATAACGCGAGCGCTGGCCGTTGACCGTGACGATCTCGTTAGCCAGCAGGCACAGGTTGTCCTGCGCATAGGCGTAACCGATGCCGAAACCCAGTCCGCGTTCATTTTCCGCACGGATGTGCGGCACACCAAAGGAGGTGCGGCGGATATCGGCACTGGCTTGTGCAGCGGGACTGAAGGCATGGGCGGACAGACTGAGTCCGAGAAACGCACCGGCGAGGGCCAGTCCGGTTAACTGTCGGGAAATAATCACACTCGCTCCTGAACGACAAGACAAGGATCGGCGCTTGCGCCGGATCCGCTCTGAAATTGATTCATGCGCCTGGGCGCAAGACGGCTGTTCAGGAAACGAATGCGAGAAAAAAAATTTAGCCCGATTGACGGGGGTGCAATCCACTGATTACGGGAAAACAACGAATAACCGACAAAATTTCTACATATTTCCTTTCATGATTTGTCGTGCTGAAACGTCTTGTTTACTGAGAGCAGTCAAAACGTTTCCTGATCGGGCTCTGAAAAGGAGTAATCCCATGTACAACTCGCAACTACCAATGGACGGTAGCCAGGCGTCACAAGGAGCTTCCATGAGTTCCCGCGCGAGCAGCTTCGCCCCCAGCCCCGAGCGCCAGGGCAATGAGCGGATTCGTCTGTTGCTGAAAAGCTTCGGCCTGCGCACCAGCCTGATTCGTCTGAAAGTCATCGACGCCCTGCTGGTCGCCGCACAAAGCGATCGACGCCTGGGCGTGCGCGGCGTGCACAGCCAACTGCTGGACCTGGATATTCCGTTGTCCTTTCTCAGCGTGCGCGAAGTGTTGAAGCGTCTATGCGCCGAAGGGGTGGTCACCTTCAACCCGGACAAGAGTTACAGCCTGCATCCACAGGCTGCTGCAGTGCTCAATCACGATTGAAGCGTCCCGCGATCGCCGTCAGGGTTTGACCTTGCGGCGCATCACCCCGTTGATCACCACCACGACCACCGCCACACCGATGGCGATGTACTGGAACATTTTCTCACTGATCATCCCGGCATTTTGCAGCCAGGACAGGCCGAGCATGATCGCCAGCACCGACAGGGCGATCAGTATCGAGTATTTCAAACGTTGCTTCTGAGTCATCGCGGGTTCCTGAACCTTTCAAATGTATCCGGTCTGTATCCGGTTGCATGCCATGCACATACCGTGTTGCGGGGATGGACCTGGCCGAACGCGGTCTCATGTTACAGCCGATGAAGAGTTTTGGCTTCATGACGGCGTAACCATGAGGATTTCTGAAATGTTCCGTCGAATCACCTGGCTGATTCCCCTCCTTGCCGTACTGACCTTGAGCGGCTGCATCATTTTCCCCCACGGCGGCTGGCATGACGGCCACCATCGTTATCAGGAAGGCCCCGGTTATTACCATCGATAGAACAGGGTCGTTCGCCCGCCGGTACGCCTGAAATACCGGTCGGGATACCTCACCAGCCTTTTCAATGCCAACCATGCCCGCCCGCCAGCGGGCATTTTTGTTGGCGCGCCTGTGCTCGCAAACGCCTTGTCGATCGGCCTGCGGGGGAAAGTAAATACGCTGTAAGTATTTGAAATTTCATGTCGCAGCAAAGGATTGGCTGCCGCGACAACTCTGCCTCTAGTCTCTGCGAACTTTTCTCGCTTATTGAAACAGGGATGTTTATGCAGAGAACCTTGATCGTAATGGCGCCCGTGCAGATTATCGGCTTCTGCCTGGCCATTACCGCTTTTGAGCTGCTCACCTATATGGCCAGCGACATGATCATGCCGGCCATGTTGACGGTGACCGGCGAGTTCAACGCCGATACCCGGCATGTAGCCAACGCCTTCAACCTGTATCTGATTGGCGGCGTGTGCCTGCAATGGCTGATCGGCCCCCTTTCCGACCGTTACGGCCGGCGTCGCTTGCTGTTGCTCGGTTGTGCGCTGTTCGGCCTGGCGTGCAGCGCCGCAGTCGTAACGCAGCGCATTGAAGCCTTTAATGTGTTGCGCCTGATCCAGGGCATGGGCCTGGGCTTTGTGGTCGCCGTCAGCTACCCGACCCTGCAGGAAGTGTTCTGCGAGGCGGATGCGGTGCGTCTCATGGCATTACTGGGCAACGTGGCACTGTTGTCGCCGCTACTCGGCCCTTTGCTCGGCAGCCTGCTGCTGGAATGGCTGAGCTGGCGACAGATGTTTCTGGGGCTGGCGGCAACGAGTGTGGTTGTCTGGCTCGGTCTGTTTGCCTGGATGCCGGAAACGATCGGCGTCGTGCGCCGTGACGGCCAGCGACAGGCTCCCGCCGCGTTTTCGCTCAGGCAAATCGGCCTCGGTTACCTCGCGCTGCTGCGCAACCGCCGATTCATCGGCGCCAGTCTGACACTGGGCCTGATGAGCCTACCGCTGATTGCCTGGATCGGACTGGCGCCGGTGCTGCTCATGCAACGCCTGGAGCTGTCTGCGCTGGAATATGGCCTGTGGCAGATCCCGGTGTTTGCGGCGGTGATCCTCGGCAATTTATTACTGGATCGATTGCTCGTCGGGCACACGCTCGCCCAGGTGATCGGTCTGGCCCTGTGGCCGTTTTGCCTCGGACTGCTGGGGCTGATCACTGCTGCCCTGAGTTCGGCTGCGCTGCCATTGGCCGTTTGCGCACTGGCCGTGTATGCACTGGGGCTTGGCATGAGTAACGCCGCGCTGTACCGCCTGGCGCTGTTTTCCAGCGATGCGGGCAAGGGGCTGGTCTCGGCCATGATCGGCATGCTGTCGATTGCCGTGATGGGCTGCGGCGGCTCGCTCATCGCCGTTATCGGCGGTGGTTCGAGCCTGCAATCCTTTTCCCTGCTGGCAGGCCTCGGTGGCCTGCTGTGCCTGCCCCTGCTCTACCGCCTTCTGCGGCACTCGCCGCACCCACCACACATCAATAAGGATATTCGATGACTCAGTTTCCCCACAGCGATGCGCTTTGCGCATTGCCGCAGCCCTATTGCGCGGATGCCGTGCCCAAGGGGCTGTTCAATCAGGCCATGAGCGAAATCACCCGGTTCCACGCTCGCCATACGCCCGGTTACAACCACTGGCTTGGCGCCCATTCAATCGCTGTCGATGACCTGGACACGCTCGACGACTGGTCGCAATTGCCACCGATTTTCGCCAGTTTCTTCAAGCAACAGATGCTGCTCAGTCCCACGGGCGAGGACGCCCTGGAACTGACCTCTTCCGGCACCAGCGGGCAGAAGAGCCGCATGCGCTATGACGCGCGCAGCCTCGGCGCCGCGCAGTACATGGTCGAACGGATTTTCGCCCAATATGGCTGGATTACCCCGCATGCCCCGTGCAATTACCTGTTGCTCGGCTATGAGCCCGAGCAGAAAAACACCCTGGGCACATCCTTCACCGATCAGTTCCTCTGCAGTTTTGCTCCCGCCAATCGGGTGGTTTACGCCCTGCGTCGCAATGGTGACGGCCACCAGTTTGATCTGTTCGGCGTGATCAGCGCCTTGCAGGCCTTTGCCGAAGAAGGTCTGCCGGTGCGCATCTTCGGCTTTCCCGCCTTTCTCTGGGAAACCCTGCAACGCATGCGCGCGACCGGCGTGGCAGACCTGCAACTGGCGGCCGGATCGCTGGCATTTTTCGGCGGCGGCTGGAAAACCCGTGCCGCCGAAGAAGTCCCCAGACAAGCCTTGTATGCGCGGATCCAGCAACAACTGGGCATCCCTTCCCAAGACTGTCGCGACGGTTACGGCGCCGTCGAACACGCGGTGCCTTACGTCGAATGTACCCACCATCACTTTCATGTACCGGTCTACGCGAAAGTGTATGTACGCAGCCCGGTGGATTTTTCGGTGCTGCCCTATGGCCAGCGTGGCCTGCTGAATTTGGTCTCACCCTACATTTCCTCAAGCCCGGCCCATGCCGTGGTCATGAGCGATCTGGCCACACTGCATCCGGGCACCAGCTGTGCCTGCGGTCTGGCCAGCGACTGGTTCCAGTTGCATGGCCGCGCCGGCACCACGGCCGCGAGGAGCTGTGCCATGGCCGCGTCCGAACTGCTGGGGAGGCACTGATATGTACTTGATCAACGGTCAGTTGCACACCGAGTGCAGCCTCGACAGCGCCTTGCACCAACTTCAGCTGGAGTTGCCACGAAGGCTGCAGATTCCACTGCAAACCAGCACACTGCTTGCCACTGCCAAGGCCTTCGCCGAACGTCTGCAACAAGAAGAAACGGAACTGCCACTGGCTCCCGGTCAGCGCGAGGCACTGATCGATTTCTGCCAGCCTGCCGCCCTGCAAGCCAAATTGGATCGTGAACTGGGCTTGCGCCCCGAATCGCTGCGCCGTATCGACTATCGACAGTCACGCTTCGAGCGCTGGAGTCCGCTGGGCCTGGTGGTGCATATCACTCCGGCCAACGCGCCGCTGCTGGCGTTCTGTGCGGTGATCGAGAGTCTGCTGAGCGGCAACGTCAACTGGCTGCGCCCCAGCAGCAGTGACGCTGGCTTCACCGCGCGCCTGCTGCAGGCGTTGGTTGCATGTGATGCAAGCGGACAACTCAATGGTTACGTGGCAGTGCTGCCGACCCGCACCGAACAAATCGGCCAGCTGTGCAGGCACGCCAACGGTGTCGCGGCGTGGGGCGGCGAAACCGCGCTGCAAGCCATCCGCCAGCAGATCCCGCCAGGCTGTCGCTGGATCGACTGGGGGCACCGCATCAGCTTCGCCTACCTGATCCCGGACGCGGCATCGCCCGCCGTGCTCGATGCGATTGTCGATGAAGTCTGCCGCCTCGATCAGCAAGCCTGCTCCAGCCCGCAGTGGTTGCTGGTGGACAGCGACGACGCGAGCGTACTGAACGATATCGGGACGCAACTGGCCGCCGCGTTCGAACGCCGTGCCGGACAATGGCCGGCCCTTGCACCGACGCTTGAAGAGGCTTCGCAAATCACCACCTGCACGGCGATGGCCCGGCTGGCCCAGAGTTTTGCCGGGCAGACTGGCCGGGTCTGGAGTGCGCCGGGCTGGCGGGTGATCTGGAGTCATGATCGCCAGCTCGAACCTTCTGCGCTGTTTCGCAGCTTGTTGCTCAAACCACTGCCCCGCGAGCGGCTCAGCGCCACATTGCTGCCTTGGCGCAACGTGCTGCAGAGCTGCGCCTTGCTGTGTCCCGAGGCGCAGATCGCCGAACTGGCACAAACGCTGATTGCCGCCGGTGTGACGCGCATTACCCCGATCGAGACTATTCACGATGGCTACGACGGCGAACCCCACGACGGTGTTTATGCCCTGCAGCGCCTGAGTCGACGCGTGTCGGTCAGTCTGCCGCCGAACGTGCTGACCAGCCACTCCACGCTTGATCAGTTGCCTGCCCCACCACCACTGACCGGCCTGCCAATCATGGACAAGGCACAATTCGTCGGCCAGCCGCCGACTTCAGCGGCGCAGCTGTTCTTTCGCTCTGGCGGCAGCAGTGGCGCACCTGTGCTTTCCGGCTTCAGTTACCACGACTTCCAGCGCCAGATGCAGGCGGCCGCCGATGGCTTGCTCGCGGCCGGACTGGACCCGGCGCAGGACAGGGTCATGAACCTGTTTTTCAGCGGCGGGCTGTACGGCGGCTTTTCCAGTTTTGCCAAAGTGCTGGAACAACTGCAGGCCCGACACTGGCCGATGGGCGCCCCGGCGGACGACGATTACCGCGAGATCGCGCAGATGATCGAAGCCCAACGGATCACCGTGCTGATCGGCATGCCCGGCACCCTGCATCGGTTGTTTATCAACGAACAACAAATACTGCGGCGCTATGGTGGCGTCGCCAAGGTCTTTCTCGGTGGCGAACACCTGAGTGAGCAAACCCGCGAGCTCTTGCAAAGTTGCGGCGTCAGCCTGATCCGCTCGGCGATTTACGGCAGCGTCGATGCCGGCCCCTTGGGGCATGCCTGCCGAGCCACGGCAGATGGTGTGTTCCATCTGATGAGCGACATCCAGCACCTGGAAATTGTCGATTTTGAACACGACGCGCCGGTCAGTGACGGCGAATCCGGCCGTCTGCTGGTGACCTCTCGTGGGCGTCAGGGCCAGTCCGTGCAGCGCTATGACATTGGCGACAGCGGACGCTGGTTACCCGGCCCGTGCGCCTGCGGTCTGACCTCGCCGCGCTTCGAACTGCTGCAACGCCACGGCAACCTGCTGCGCATCGGCACCGATTTCATTTCACTGGTGATCCTGGAGCAGCATCTTCAGGCGCCGTTTCAACTGGTTCTCGATCATGGCCCTGACGGCCTGGAACGCATGCGCCTGCACTGCCCTCTGGAGCCGGCCGAGGCCCACCGCCGACTGCAGAATTATTCGACGCTGACCACGCTGGTGCAGACCGGTTTGCTCACGCTGGACGTCGAGCAATGTGCCGTCGAGCTGTTCGCCCGAAACCGGCACAGCGGCAAGACACCCTTACTGATTGATACGCGCCGCTGACAGCAGAAACCTGCACGCGGCCCATCGCCACTTCATACAAGAAGAAATCATGAACACGCTCATTGAATTGAACAACTTGCTCGGTTTTACCCGGCAACATTCGGCCTATTGCCGCGAACACTTCAGAGATGTCGCGGCCCCCATCAGCGCCTTGACCGAACTTCCCCTTATCGACCCTGAACAATACTGGCGTGACAGTCAGCATCCGCACCGGTGGCCAGTGCTGTCAGGCCCGCTGGAAGACGCGATGGTCTTCAAGACCGGGGGCACCACCGGCTCAGGAAAACTCTCGCTGTTTACCCGCGCAGAATGGCAAACCCTGGTGCGCGATTTCGGCAACCACCTCACGGCGCAACTGAACCCCGGCGACCGGGTCGCCAATCTGTTCTTCGTCGGCGACCTGTATGCCAGCTTCGTTTTTCTCCACGACGCCTTGGTCCATGTCCAGACCCCCGTCAGCGAATTTCCCTTCACCGGGGCCGTCGACAGCGCCGTACTGGCCGAGTCGATCCTTGCGTACCGGATCAATGTGTTGGCCGGTCTGCCGGCGCAAATGCTCAAATTCGCCGCCTGGCTGGAACGCCAGTCACGGATCCTGGAGGGCGTCGAAACCCTGCTCTACGGCGGCGAAAGCCTGTTCGCCGCCCAGCTGCAAACTCTCCAGCGAGTGTTCCCGAACGCACGCATCGCCTCTATCGGCTACGCCAGCGTCGATGCCGGACTGATCGGCGTCAGCGCTCGCGATTGCAGCCTGGGCGAACACCGGATGCTGGAGCGGCATAGCGTGCTGGAGATCATCGACGAGGTGAGCGGTGACGTCATCGAAGAATGCAACCGTAACGGCAGGCTGGTCCTGACCAACCTCACCCGGCGCTTGATGCCGGTGATCCGCTATCCGGTCGGCGACCTCGCCTGCTGGCGTGAACCGGCAGGGACGCCGATGCGCAAGTTCGCCCTGATGGGCCGCAGCATGAACAGCCAGCGCGTGCGGGTCAGCGTGTTGAGTCTGGATACCGGTGACATCGGCGAGCTGGTGCGCACGATCGCCGCCAGCGATGACTGGCAACTGCTCATCGAACAGCGAGCCAGCCAGGATCTGCTGAGCCTCAAGTGGGTACCCTGCACGCGAACGGCTGACATCAGCCAGGCAAGCTCAACCCTGCGCCGTGCGCTGATCGACCAATACCCGCTGATCGAGAAGCTGCAGTCCGATCAATTGCTGGAGCTGAACGTGACCGCCTGTGCGAACGATGAACTGACCTGTCATCCACGCTCCGGCAAACATCAGCGGGTCGTGGATCGACGGGTTTACGACCATCCGCAACAGGGGCAAGCGTGATGGACACGACAATCATCCGCCGCTATCGCGTCGCCGATGCGCCGGCAGTCAGCCGCCTGTTCGAAGAAATCTACGGCGTTCATTATCCTCAACCCCACGTGTATCTGCCCTGGATGATCAGCCAGAACCACAGTGACGGTCGCTGGCACTCGCTGGTAGCGGTGGTCAACGAGCATATCTGCGGGCACGCCACGTTGTTTCGTCAATCTGGCCGAAGCGCACTGGCGGAGCTGGCACTGACCGTGGTGCACCCGGACACTCGCGGGCAAAACATCGCCACCCAGTTGGGCCAGCAGCTGCTGATTCATGCCCAGGCGCTGGATTGCCGAGGCGTGACGATCAAGCAGGTCACGCACCACCCGTATACGCAGCGCATGGCCGCCGGCCTGGGGTTTCACAGCTGTGGTCTGTTGCCCGATTACGCACCCTCGCCGTTCGGTGGAACAGGGCGGGAGACGATTGTTGTGGGTCACTGCAGCATCGACGGTTATCAGCGCCCGCTGCCGGCACTCGCCTGGCCGCAGGATTGCCGCGAGCTGATGTCGCGTCTGGAGGCGGTGTTCGGTACCACCGACAATGCGGTGCCATGGAAAGGCCCGAAGATCCGCTTCGATCACGTATCAGGGCGCTATGATTTGCTGATCAAGTCCCTCGATGACAACCTGCTCGAGCAATTGGCGCAACTGCCGGCGCACTGGCTGATTTCGATCAGACTCAGACTCGCCCAAGGCTTTTCCAGCGCGCTGCACAAACTGGCCGATGCCGGATTCGCTTTCACCGGGATTGTCCCCGATGACTACAGCGACGGCTGGCTGGCACTGTTTCATCGTGGCTACCAGGCCTCAACGCTGAGCCTGCACTGTCCACACATGCAGCACCTGCAGGATCAGGCCCAGCAGGCCGGCGAAAGGTACCAGGACTAAAAACGAAAACGGCCCACCCAATCAATGGGTGGGCCGTGGGTGACCGGCTCAGGCCTTGGACTTGACGCCTTGATCCACAGGTTTCGCCGCGTTGCCTTCACCGTAGGTTTTCAGGTTCTGCAGCACGTAGATCGCCTTCTTGTACTCGGGGATCAGGTTCTTGCCGTAGGCATTGCCATTGAGGCCATTGTTCTGAATGGCGTCGAGCTGGGTGGCGAAATACTCCAGCGCATTGAATTTTGCATCCGGGTCTTTGGTCACGCCGAAACGGTCGAACTTGTCGCCGGCATTGAGCAAGGTAAAGGAGGTGATGTCGGAAATCAGTCCGCGTTCACGCAGGAAAACACTCAGATTGCTCAGTTGCTTGACCGAGACATTCGCCGGATCGAACCCCTTGATATTTTTGCGCAGGCCCTGCTTGTCCATTTCGGCAGTGTTCAGCGCGGTCGGATTGGTGCCGACCTTGGCGAGCATCTGCTGCACCTTGAGGCTTTGCTTGACCTCCTTCTTCGCGCCTGTATTGCGAACCAGCACCCCTGCCTTGCTCTCCCAGCCGCCGACAATGCCGATCGTCATGAGAAGACTCCCTGTGAAATAACCATGAAATGTCCTTGCTGGACTACTTGAATGCCGGGAAGTATCTACCGGCGAACTGGTGGCACCAACCCTTTTAGTGCAGTCGCTTACAATTTTTGTACATTCTCGATACAAAATGCCAGAAGCTTACTGTGTCGCGGTTTCATGGCAGTTTGACGATTGCTTGCGATACTTTTTTGCGCCGGCTGACGAGAGGCTCGATTCATTTGTATCGGAGTCGACACGCCCCTTCCGTCAGCCCGACACTTTCTTGCACCAAAGTACTTAAAGCTTCCCGCTTCGCCGACGATACGCTGGTGTGACCCCGCCGTTTTCCCCCGACCCCACAATAAAAATCGCAGTTCAAGGACCGGTATCCATGCCCGCATTCCGCACCATTCAGGCTCGCTACACGTTATCTCTGGTTCTGTTCATCCTGCTGCTGTCGGTGCTGACCGTGGTCGGTATCAGCCAACTGGTCGCACCCAAGCTGCGGCATACCGAAGAACAGGTGGTGCTCAACCGGATTGCCGAAGTCGCCGA
This sequence comes from Pseudomonas sp. GW823-FHT01D03, assembly GCF_058798255.1. Lineage (NCBI taxonomy): Bacteria > Pseudomonadati > Pseudomonadota > Gammaproteobacteria > Pseudomonadales > Pseudomonadaceae > Pseudomonas > Pseudomonas sp. GW823-FHT01D03. Next base: position 2,934,451 of record NZ_JBXAKK010000001.1, on the reverse strand, counting down.
ACAGATTCAGGGCGAACTGAACAAAGTCCAGGCGCAACAGCGCAGCATCACCCAGACCATTCCGCTGCTCGACAGCGCGGCCATTGACACGGTGTTGCCGGGGCTGGTGGATCAATACGGCGAGCTGAAAGTCTTCGGCGGCGGGATCTGGCCACTGCCGGGTCAGCGTGAGGCCGGGCGCAACAAGTTCAGCACGTTCTGGCACCGCGATGCCTCGGGCAAACTGGCGGTGAATACCTTCTGGAACAGCGACGCGGCGCCCAACTACTACGATCAGAGCTGGTACAAGGGTGGCATGCAGACCCCGCGCGGCCAATGTGCCTGGGCTGCGGCCTATAAAGATGATGCGAGTGCCGAGCCGCGCACCAACTGCGCCATGGCGATCCAGAAAAACGGTGCGGCCTGGGGCGTGTCGACCATCGACGTAACGCTGGGCTTCTTCAACGATCTGGTGGCGCGCAAGGAAAAAGACCTCAACGCCGAAATGCTGATCGTCGAGGCCGACGGCAAGATCATCAGCAACAGCTCGCGCATCAGCGGCCCGATCGTGCTGAAGAACATCAGCGAACTGGCCGCCGGCTCGACCTTCGCCAGTCAGGTCAAGGCCGGCCTGCAGAACCGCGATCAGGCGCAACGCGTCGAGTTCAACAACAACGGCGAAGCCAGCACTTTCTTCATGCGCCCGATCGAAGGCACGCCGTGGTTCCTTGCCACCGCCCTGCCAACGAAAATGCTCACCGCCCAGCGTGACGACGTGCTCAGCAGCCTGAGTCTGCTGCAGATTCCGCTGGTGATCCTGCTGGTGTTGTTGCAGGTCTACGCGATCCGCCAACTGGTTTCGCGCATGAAAGCGCTGAAAGCCAATATCGACTTGCTGTCCAGCGGCGATGCCGACCTTACCCGGCGCATCACCATCCGTGCCGAAGACGAACTGGGCGCCATCGGCCACTCGGTCAACACCTTTATTGCCTACCTGCAGAACATGATCGGTGAAGTGACCCAGGCCACCGGCGCCATGGCTTCGAGCCTGGACGACCTGCAGCGCACATCGGCCAACACCAGCCAGATTCTGCTGCGCCATGCTTCGGAAACCGATCAGACCGTTACCGCCATCACCGAAATGAGTTCGACGGCCGAAAGCGTCGCGCAGAACGCCGCTGAAACCGCAGCGTTCACCCAGCGCGCCAATGAAAACGCCGATCGCTCACGGGTGGTGGTCGGTGAAGCGACCAACAGCGTAGTGGCCTTGATCGATGAAGTGGCCAGCGCCACCCAGAAAGTCGAGAACATGCAGCAAGACGCGCAGCGCATCACCGAGATTCTCGGGGTGATCGGCGCAATCGCCGGCCAGACCAACTTGCTGGCCCTCAACGCCGCCATCGAAGCCGCCCGGGCCGGTGAACAGGGTCGCGGCTTTGCCGTGGTTGCCGATGAAGTCCGCGCCCTCGCCGCTCGCACCCAGGCCAGCACCTCGGAAATCAACGAGATGTTGACCCGCCTGACCCAAGGCGTGAGTTCCTCGGTCAGCGCCATGGAAAACACTCAGGCCAGCTGCCAGTCCGCCGCTGACGCCACGGCGCGGGTCAACTCCGGTCTGGATGAAATGGCCGGTTCGGTCAGCCACATCAACAGCCTCAGCACCCAGATCGCCACCGCTGCCGAACAGCAGAGTGCGGTGACCGAAGAGATCAACCGCAGCATGGTGCAGATCCGCCACATGGTCGAAGAACTGGTGCACAGCGGCGAGGTCAGCGAGCGCAACACCCGACAGTTGCTGGAAGCCAACAACCGGGTGAGCGCGATCATGGGGCGGTTCAAAGTCCGGTGACCCACCATTCTCCTGTAGGAGCTGCGGCACGCTGCGATCTTTTGACTTTGATTTTATGAACCAAGATCAAAAGATCGCAGCGTGCCGCAGCTCCTACAGGGGTCGTGTTTTATCTGACAGATTTGTAATCTCTCGCTCAGCAGGCTGTCAGGCTTGATCCATGATCATCCTGCCAGCCTGCCTTGTATCAACTTGAAACACTCCGTTGATGCCCGGCAGGATAATCCAGTCAAAATACTTTCCTTTTTGACCGTCATCCTTGTCGAGAGCCCACCATGCGAACCTCCCTGCGACTGGCCGCCCTGAGCGCCCTGCTCCTGTCCTCCCTGGCCCAGGCCGCCGATCTGATCCCTATCGAAGTCCATCGCGACGCCAATTGCGGCTGCTGCAAAAAATGGATCAGCCACCTCGAAGCCAACGGCTTCAAAGTCGAAGACCACGTCGAAAGCGACATGAGCAGCTTCAAGCAGCAACACGGCGTGCCACCGCGCCTGGGCTCGTGCCATACCGCACTGATCAACGGCAAGTTCGTCGAAGGCCACGTGCCGGCTGAACAAGTGCTGGCCCTGAGCAAGCGTGATGATCTGCTGGGTATAGCCGCACCGGGCATGCCCATGGGTTCGCCGGGCATGGAAATGGACGGCATGAGTGATGCCTATCAAGTGATCGGCCTGAAAAAGGACGGCACGGATGTGGTGGTGGCGGACTACCCGGCTCACTGATGCCTGCCGCTTACGTCGGGCTGTTCGCCGCCGCGTTCGGCGCTGCGACGCTGTTGCCGCTGCAATCCGAAGCGCTGCTGGTCGGTCTGATCGTCAGTGATCGATACTGGCTCTGGGGCCTGCTGGGCGTGGCGACGCTGGGCAATGTCCTCGGTTCGCTGGTCAATTGGTGGCTGGGGCGCGGCCTCGAACGCTTTCAGGATCGACGCTGGTTTCCCGTCAGCCCGAAACACATGGCCACCGCGCGCAAACATTACGAGCGTTACGGTCGCTGGTCGCTGCTACTGAGTTGGCTGCCGGTGATCGGCGATCCACTGACCCTGATCGCTGGCGTCATGCGCGAGCCGCTCGGGCGCTTTCTGCTGATCGTCACGCTGGCCAAAGCTGCGCGTTACGCCGTGGTGGCGATGCTGACCCTGGGCTGGCTCGGTTGAACATTCCGGCCATCGCGTTGCCTGTGGTTAACGTCGCCCTAATCCGGGCGTTCCAGCATCGGCCGATTTCCATGGAGTTTGCCCTTATGTCCGTCACGCTATCCCGCTGGCTGCCCGGCCTGTTCCTCAGCGCCGCGCTGCCGCTGTTTGCCCACGCCGCCGCACCCGCTGCAGTCCCGAACAATGCCCCGACTTATGGCCCGGAGCTGCAAGGTTTCCAGTACCCCTACACGCTCAAGCACTTTGCCTTTCAGTCCCAGGGTAAATCCCTGCAGATGGGTTACATGGACGTCGCCGCCCACGGCAAGGCCAACGGGCGCACCGTGGTGCTGATGCACGGCAAGAACTTTTGCGCCGCCACCTGGGACAGTTCGATCAAGGCCTTGAGCGAGGCCGGTTACCGGGTCGTCGCGCCGGATCAGATCGGCTTCTGCACCTCCAGCAAACCCGACCACTATCAGTACAGCTTCCAGCAATTGGCGACCAACACTCAACAACTGCTCAAGGCCCTCGGCATCCAGAAAGCCACCCTGCTCGGCCACTCCACCGGCGGCATGCTCGCCACTCGCTACGCGCTGCTGTTCCCGGATCAGGTCGAACAACTGGCGCTGGTCAATCCGATCGGCCTGGAAGACTGGAAAGCCCTCGGCGTGCCGTACCGCACCGTGGATCAGTGGTATCAGCGCGAACTCAAAGTCACCGCCCAAGGCATTCGCGACTACGAGCGCAACACCTATTATGACGGGCGCTGGAAACCCGAATTCGACCGCTGGGTCGACATGCTCGCCGGCCTGAGCAACGGCCCGGGCAAAACCCAGGTGGCGTGGAACTCGGCACTGATCTACGACATGATCTTCACCCAACCGGTGTACTACGAGTTCAAGGACCTGAAGATGCCGACCCTGCTGTTGATCGGCACGTCCGACACCACGGCCATCGGCAAGGACCTCGCGTCACCCGAGGTCAAGGCGAAAATCGGCCACTATGAGGTGCTCGGCAAGCAGGTCGCCAAGCTGATTCCACAATCGACACTGGTGGAATTCCCCGGCCTCGGCCACGCGCCGCAGATGGAAGAACCGGCGAAGTTTCACCAGGCCTTGCTCGGCTGGCTGAACAACCCCGATCCCGTTCGTTGATGAGGTAAGGCTGATGGCGGTGCAGATTGCAGTGATTGATGACTGGCAGGACGTGGCGCAGGAGGTGGTCGACTGGTCGGCGCTCGACAGCATCGGCGAAGTGACGTTTGTGCATGACTACCCGGCGGACAACGCCACTTTGGCCGCACGTCTGGGCCAGTACCAGGTGATCTGCGTGATGCGCGAGCGCACGCGTTTCGATCAGGATCTGCTGCAGCGCCTGCCCAATCTCAAGCTGCTGGTCACCGGCGGCATGCGTAACGCAGCGCTGGACATGCCGGCGGCCGCCAGCCTCGGGATCAAGGTCTGCGGCACCGACAGCTACAAACACGCGGCGCCGGAACTGACCTGGGCCTTGATCATGGCGGCCACGCGCAATCTGCTGAACGAAGCCAACTCCCTGCGCGCCGGCGGCTGGCAGCAAGGGCTGGGCGGTGACCTGCACGGCAAGACGTTGGGCATCCTCGGTCTGGGCAGCATCGGCCAGAAGGTCGCGCAATTCGGCCAGGTGTTCGGCATGCGCGTGATTGCCTGGAGCGAGAATCTCACCGCCGAACGCGCACAGCAGGCCGGCGTGACCTGGGTCAGCAAGCAACAACTGTTCGAACAGGCCGACGTGCTGTCCGTGCATCTGGTGCTCAGCGAGCGCAGTCGCGGGCTGGTTGATGCGCAGGCGCTGGACTGGATGAAACCCACTGCGCTGCTGGTCAACACCGCCCGCGGGCCGATCGTCGATGAGGCAGCGCTGATCAAGGCGCTGCAGAAACAGAAGATCGCCGGGGCGGCGCTGGATGTATTCGATCAGGAGCCGCTGCCTGCACTGCACCCGTTCCGCACCTTGGACAACGTGCTGGCCACGCCACATGTGGGGTATGTCAGCCGACATAACTATGGGCAGTTCTTTGCGCAGATGATCGAAGATATTCAGGGGTGGGCCGCCGGGAGCCCGCTGCGCCTGTTGAATTGATCGCAACTTTTCGATTGCGCTGAATCGACTGACGCCTTCGCGAGCAAGCCCGCTCCCACATTGGAAAAGTGTCGTACACAAATCAACTGTGGGAGCGGGCTTGCTCGCGAAGGGGCCTTAATAGACAACACATCAACAAACTGCCCGCACCACAACAGTGCGCCCTGCCTTTCCGCTAGCACAAAATCGTGACCGATCAGTCACCGTTTTGGCCCTCTCCCTGAAAAAAACCTGCCCTTCGTCGGTGCGTTCCTGCTTGAACACCACGGATTTCGCTGCCTGCCAACCGATTGTCGAACAATTTACCCGTTTGCTGCCGCCCGCTCTAGGATCTGGCCTAGACTGATTTTCGCGGGTTAAAACCGGTCAGTCACAAACCCGAAAAATTGTCGAAACTTTTGCAGATGGCGGCGGGTCATCTGAAAGGCAGGGTCAACGCGAGTGGTGCAATCCTTGCAACGGCCCCTTCACCCATTCTGCTTGCACGTGTTGGGTAGCGTTTGCTCACCGATGCGTGGCGCGTTTGCGCCCGGCCACAGGATTTGGCCACAGCTTGTTCGATACAAGAATCAGATCAACGACACGGGAGATTCATATGATCAGTGCGGCATTGGATATTCAGGGAGAGCGTGCTCAGCAGGCGGTTGGTGAATCGAGCACGGTGAGTCTTCCCGGCAGCCGGTCGATCAACGTCCCGGGCACCAAAACGCTGACGCCGGTCGCCAGCCAGAATCCCAACAAGAAGAAAGTGTTGTTCGTGACCTCGGAAATCGCCGATCTGGTGAAGACCGGTGGTCTGGGGGACGTCTCCGCCGCCCTGCCCCGCGCCATGGCGCACCTGCACGATGTGCGCGTGTTGATCCCCGGTTACCCACAGGTGATGCACAGCGAGAACCCGATCCACATCATCGGCGAACTTGGCGGCCATGCCGCGTTGCCTCCGTGCAAGATCGGCCGCATGGACATGCCGGACGGCTTGGTGATCTACGTGCTGATCTGCCCTGAGCTGTATGAGCGTGAAGGCTCGCCGTACGGTGCCAACAACGGTCGCGACTGGCCGGACAACCATATCCGTTTCGCCCGCCTGGGCCTGGCCGCTGCCGACATCGCCGCCAACCTCGCGCAAATTCACTGGTGCCCGGATCTGGTGCACGCCCACGACTGGCCCGCCGGTCTGGCCCCGGCCTATATGCACTGGCGCGGGCAGCGCACGCCGACCCTGTTCACCATTCACAACCTCGCCTACCAAGGCGTGACCAGCCTCGGCTCATGCCCGGAGCTGGGTATTCCGACCCATGCTTTGCAACAGGAAGGCATGGAGTTCTACGGCAAGATGTCGTTCCTCAAGGCCGGCATGGCCTATTCGAGCCACATCACCACGGTCAGCGCCACTTACGCGCAGGAAATCACCACCCCGGATTTCGGCTGCGGTCTCGACGGTTTTCTCGCCGCCAAGACCCAGCAAGGCTTGCTCAGCGGCATCCCCAATGGCATCGACGAGAGCTGGGACGCCGCGACTGATCCACACCTGTTCGCGCCGTTCGCCATCGGCGATTGGGAAGGCAAAGCGATCAACGCCGCCCATGTACGTGAACTGTTTGGCTTGAAAGATTCCAGCGGCCCGCTGTTCGCCGTGGTTTCGCGTCTGGTTTATCAGAAGGGCCTGGACCTGACTGAAGCGGTGTCCGAATACATCGTGCAGAACGGCGGCCAGATCGCAATCATCGGCCGTGGCGAGCCGGAAGAAGAACAGGCCATGCGTGAACTGGCGCTGCGCTTCCCCGGGCAGATCGGCGTGCGCATCGGCTTCAATGAAACCGACGCCCGGCGCATGTTCGCCGGCAGCGATTTCCTGCTGATGCCGTCGCGTTATGAACCCTGCGGCCTGAGCCAGATGTACGCCCAGCGCTTCGGCTCGTTGCCGGTGGCGCGCAATACCGGCGGCCTGGCCGACACCATCGAAAACGGCGTCACCGGTTTCCTCTTCGACGAATCCACTGTCGAGAGCTACCGCGAAGCCCTGAGCCGCGCGTTCAAGGTCTTTGCCTTCCCCGAACTGCTCAATGCCATGCGCTGCCGGGCAATGGCTGCGCCGTTCAACTGGTGCAAAGCGGTCGAACCCTACGCCGAACTCTACGAACAACTGGTCGCCAAGGCGCTGGGTAAAGCCGGCCACAAATAACTCAGGGAGCTTTTCACAATGCCGTTACGGACCCAACAAAACTGGCCCCACGGCGCGATCATGCAGGACGCCGAACACACTCAGTTTGCGCTGTGGGCACCGGATGCGTTTTACGTCAGTGTCGAACTTGAAACCGGCCAGTCCCTGCCGATGTTGCCGCAGGCCGATGGCTGGTTCGTGATCAAGACCCGGTGCCCGGCGGGCACCCGCTACCGCTTCAACATCGATGGTGAACTGGAGGTGCCCGACCCGGCCTCCCGCGCCCAGGACGGCGACCTTGACCGCCACAGCGTGGTGGTCGATCCGCTGGCCTACGACTGGCGACATACCACCTGGCACGGCCGGCCGTGGAGCGAAGCGGTGATCTACGAGCTGCATGTCGGCGCGCTCGGCGGCTTTGCCGAAGTCGAGCAGCATCTGGCGCGTCTGGTCGAGCTGGGCATTACCGCCATCGAACTGATGCCCCTGGCGCAGTTTCCCGGCACACGCAACTGGGGTTATGACGGCGTACTGCCTTTCGCACCGCAAGCCTCCTATGGCACCCCGGAACAACTCAAACATCTGATCGACAGCGCCCACGGCCATGGTCTGGCGGTGATTCTCGACGTGGTCTACAACCACTTCGGCCCCGACGGCAATTACCTCGGGCGCTACGCCAAAGGTTTTTTCCGCGAAGACAAGCACACGCCATGGGGCGCGGCGATCGACTTCCGCCGCCGTGAAGTGCGGGACTTCTTCATTGAAAACGCGCTGATGTGGGTGCTCGAATACCGCTTCGACGGGCTGCGCCTGGACGCGGTGCACGCCATCGAAAGCCCGGATTTCCTGCCCGAACTGGCGCAGCGTATTCGTCAGCAGATCGATCCGAGCCGCCACGTCTGGCTCACCGTGGAAAACGAGCTCAATCAGTCGAGCCTGCTCGAAGAGGATTACGACGCGCAGTGGAACGACGACGGCCACAACGCCCTGCACGTGCTGCTGACCGGCGAAACCGACGCCTATTACGCTGACTATGCGCTGCAACCCACCGAGCAACTGGCGCGGTGTTTGAGCCAAGGCTTCGTGTTTCAGGGCCACATCACCCGCCACGGCGAACCGCGCGGCGAGCCCAGCGAACACCTGCCCTCCACCGCTTTCATCCTGTTCCTGCAGAACCACGACCAGATCGGCAACCGGGCCTTCGGCGAACGTCTGCATCACCTGGCCGATCCACGCGCGGTGCAGGCCGCCACCGTGCTGTTGCTGCTGTCACCGATGATTCCGCTGATGTTCATGGGCGACGAATTCGCCGCCGAGCAACCGTTCCTGTTCTTCACCAGCCACCACGGTGAACTGGCGGATCTGGTGCGCGAAGGTCGGCGCAATGAATTCGCCGGGTTCAGCGCCTTCACCGATCCGCACAAGCGCGAGCAGATTCCTGATCCGAATGCCGAGCAGACCTTCCACGCTTCGCAGCCGCGCCTCACAGGCAGCGGCAGCGCGAAACAGCAGGAAACCCTCGCGCTGTACCGGCAACTGCTGCAATTGCGCCACCGCTACATCATTCCCCATCTGTCCGGCACTCAGGCGCTTGGGGCGCACATGCTCGGCCATGGCGCTGTCAGTGCGCGCTGGCGTCTGGGTGATGGCAGCGAGCTGCGAATTGACCTGAACCTCAGCGATACGCCAGTGGTCAACCCTGCACAGACCGACGCTGTGTGGCTGTTTCAGCAGCCGCCCGCCGTTGCCCTGTCGGAACCGGGCGTACTGCCCGCGTATTGCGCGCTTGTCAGCCTCACGGCCGCAACCCCCTTGCAACCTCTGGATGGAGAGCGCCTATGAGCGATGCGCAATTGGAAATACTCGCAAGCCGCGCCGGCCTCGCCGTCGACTGGATCGACGCCAACGGCCGCCCGCAGAAAGTCGCCCCGGCGGTGCTGCGCAATGTTCTCACCGGCCTGGGTCATCCGGCCAATACCACACAGGAAATCGACGCCAGTCTGCTGCAACTGCAGCAAGTGCAGCAGGATCGCCACCTGCCGCCACTGTTGACCGCAGATGTCGGGGTGAGCGTTGACCTGGCCCGCTATTTCGAGCCTGAAACCCCTTGCGAAATCCACCTCGAAGACGGCTCACGGCTTAACCTCAAACTCGACGCCGAAGCGAAACTGCCCGGTTTGATCCCGGTCGGTTATCAGCAGGTGCACATCGCCGATCAATATTTCACCCTGGCCGTGGCCCCCGAGCGCTGCTTCAGCGTCGGCGATGCGGTAGACAACCCGATCCCTCGCGTCTGGGGGTTGAGCGCGCAGTTGTACAGTCTGCGCCGCCCCGGCGACTGCGGCTTCGGCGACACCCAGGCGCTGGAAGAACTGGCGCGGGTGGCCGGCGAGCGCGGCGCCGATGCGCTGGCAATCAGTCCGCTGCATGCGATGTTCAGCGCCGACACCGGACGCTACAGCCCCTATTCGCCGTCCAGCCGCCTGTTTCTCAATGCCTTGTACGCCGCACCGGGCGCCATCCTTGGCGAACGCGCGCTGCGCGATGCGATCGACGCCAGCGGTCTGGCCGAGCAATTCCGGCAACTGGAAGACTTGAAGCTGATCGACTGGCCCGCCGCCGCCGACGCCAAACAGAAATTGCTGCAAGCCTTGTACGACGGTTTCGTCGCGGGCGAGCATCCGTTGCATCCGGACTTCGCCAGTTTCCGCCATGCCGGTGGCGAAGCCCTGGAAAACCACTGCCGTTTCGAAGCCATTCAGGAAATGCGCGCCGCCCGTGGCGAGAGCCTCGACTGGCGCGAATGGCCGGCACACTGGCATGACCCGCGCGGCGCCGCCCTCGAAGCCTTTGCCGAGGAATACGCCGAACGCATCAGTTACTTCGCCTTTTGCCAGTGGCTGATCCACCGCTGCCTGGAGCGTGCGCAAACGGCTGCGCGCAGTGCCGGCATGGGCATCGGCCTGATCGCCGATCTCGCGGTCGGTGCCGATGGCGCCGGCAGCCAGGCCTGGAGCTTTCAGGACGAACTGCTCGCCTCGCTCACCGTTGGCGCCCCCCCAGACATTCTCAATCGCTCCGGTCAGGGCTGGGGGATTTCCGCGTTTTCCCCCGAAGGCCTGATCCGCAACGGCTTCCGTGCGTTCATCGACATGCTGCGCGCCAACTTCGCCCACGCTGGCGGGCTGCGCATCGACCATGTGATGGGCCTGCAACGTCTGTGGGTGATCCCCAATGGCGCGGCCCCGGCCGATGGCGCTTATCTGTATTACCCGTTTGACGATCTGCTGCGCCTGTTGACCCTTGAGTCCCATCGGCATCAGGCGATCGTCCTCGGCGAAGACCTCGGCACCGTGCCCGACGGTCTGCGCGAAAAACTCAGTGCGCGGGCGATCCTCGGCATGCGCGTGCTGCTGTTCGAACAGGACAACACGTTTTTCAAACCGATCCTCGACTGGCCGGACAATGCGCTGGCGACCACCAGCACCCACGACCTGCCGACGCTCAACGGTTGGTGGCATGGCCGCGATATCGACTGGAACGCGCGTCTGGAATTTGTCGACGCCAACGGTGAAATCGAATGGCGTCGCCATCGCCAGCGCGAGCGCGAAGGCCTGCGCGGGGCCTTGAGCCAAGACCCGCAAAACTTCCGCGAAGAATCCCACGAAGCCGATCAAGTGGTCGATGCCAGCGTGCGTTTCCTCGGTCATACCCGCGCACCGCTGGTGTTGCTGCCGCTGGAAGATGCGCTGGGCATCGACGAGCAGGCCAACCTGCCGGGCACCATCGACAGCCACCCGAACTGGTCGCGACGCCTGCCCGGCAACAGCGAAGCCTTGCTTGATGGCGCCGATGCCGCGCGCCGTCTGGAACTGCTGGCCTGTGCCCGCCTGCAAGCTGCCGAGCGTGACCAATGAACCAGACCCTCATCCAACCCCTGCGCGCCACCCTGCGCCTGCAATTTCACAAGGGTTTCACTCTGGAACAGGCGGTGCCGCTGGTGCCGTACTTTGCCCGCCTCGGCATCAGCCACATCTATGCCTCACCGCTGCTCGCGGCCCGCGCCGGTTCGATGCACGGCTACGACGTGGTCGACCCGACCCAGGTCAATCCGGAACTCGGCGGCGAACCGGCGCTGCGGCGTCTGGTCAGCACCCTGCGCGAACACAACATGGGCCTGATCCTCGACATCGTCTCCAATCACATGGCGGTCGGCGGCGGTGACAACCCGTGGTGGCTCGATCTGCTGGAATGGGGCCGCCTGAGTCCGTACGGCGAGTTCTTCGACATCCAGTGGCACTCACCGGACCCGTTGATGGAAGGCCAGTTGTTGCTGCCGTTTCTCGGCAGCGACTATGGCGTCGCGCTGCAAGAAGGCACGCTGAAACTGCATTTCGATGCGCAGCAAGGTCGCTTCCACGTCGAGCATTACCAGCATCACTTTCCGATCTGCCCGAATGACTACGGCGAGTTGCTTAAACCGGTCGAAGCGCTGAGATCCCTGGCCGATCGTTTCAGCGCCCTGAGCTACCAGACCGACGCGCATGCGCTGGCGATGCCGCTCAAGGCTGAACTGAAAGAGCTGGCAAGCGATCCGCAGATTCTCGCCGCGTTCGAGGAAAGTCTCGCGCATTACGACTCCACGACTGCAGAAGGCTTCGACAAGCTGCATCAATTGCTCGAACGCCAGAGCTACCGTCTGGCCAGTTGGCGTACCGCTGCGGACGACATCAACTGGCGGCGCTTTTTCGACATCAACGAGCTCGGGGGCCTGCGCGTCGAACGCCCCGCCGTTTTCGAAGCGACTCACGGCAAGATCTTTCAGTTGATCGCCGAAGGCCTGGTCGACGGTTTGCGCATCGACCATATCGATGGCCTCGCTGACCCGCGCGGTTACTGCCGCAAGTTACGCCGGCGCCTCGACTTGCTTGCGCCGGGTCGGCACTTGCCGATCTACGTCGAGAAGATTCTCGGCGAAGGCGAAACCTTGCGCACCGATTGGGCGGTGGATGGCAGCACCGGTTACGAGTTCATGAATCAGCTGTCGTTGCTGCAACACGACCCGGATGGCGAACACGTCCTCGGCGACCTCTGGCAGCGACGCACCGAGCGTCCGGCGGCGTTCATCGAAGAAGCGCAACTGGCGCGCCAGCAGATCCTCAACGGCTCGCTGGCCAGTGACTTCGAAAGCGTCGCCCAGGCGCTGCTGCAAGTGGCCCGGGATGACCTGATGACCCGCGACCTGACCCTCGGCGCGATCCGCCGGGTGTTGCAGGCGCTGATCGTGCATTTCCCGGTGTATCGCACTTACATCAGCGCGCTCGGGCGCTCGGCGCAGGATGAACAGTTTTTCCAGCAAGCCATGGATGGTGCCCGCCAGACCTTGGGCGAAGGCGACTGGCCGGTGCTCGATTGTGTGGCGGCCTGGCTCGGTGGCACGCCATGGCGGCACAAGCCGCGTGGACGCTCGCGCAAGATTCTCAAGCACGCTTGCGTACGCTTCCAGCAACTGACTTCGCCGGCAGCCGCCAAAGCCGTCGAAGACACCGCGCTGTATCGCTCGGCGGTGCTGCTGTCGCGCAATGACGTCGGCTACAACACCGAGCAGTTCAGCGCACCGGTCAGTGATTTCCACGCGGTCAATCAGCAACGGCTGGCGGCGTTCCCCGACAACTTGCTGGCCACCGCCACCCACGATCACAAACGTGGCGAAGACACCCGCGCACGACTGGCGGTGCTCAGTGAACGCAGCCACTGGTACGCCGAACAGGTGGAGTTGTGGCGCGCCCTCGCCCGGCCGTTGCGCGACGATGACCAAGTGCCGTCGTCCGGTGATGAACTGATCCTTTATCAGGCGCTGCTCGGCAGTTGGCCGCTGCAACTGAGCGATGACGATCAGTCAGGTTTCAGCGACTACGCCGAACGCATCTGGCAGTGGCAACAGAAAGCCCTGCGCGAAGCCAAGTTGCAAAGCAGCTGGAGTGCGCCGAATGAAGCCTATGAAAACGCTGCGCAGACGTTCACCCAACGCCTGCTCACCGGTGACGAAGGTGAGCTGCTGCGCGCAGCACTGAGCAAGACCGTCAACAGCATCGCGGCAGCCGGCGCCCTTAACAGTCTGGCGCAAACCTTGCTGCGCATGACCGTGCCGGGGGTGCCGGATCTGTATCAGGGCAACGAGTTCTGGGACTTCAGCCTGGTCGATCCGGACAACCGCCGGCCGGTGGATTACGCCGCGCGTGCGCAGGCCCTGGACGGACACGCACCGCTCCAGGAACTGCTGGCGAACTGGCGTGACGGGCGCATCAAGCAATCGCTGATCGCTCAAGTGCTGAACCTGCGCGCCGAACACGCCGAGCTGTTTCGCCGGGGCACGTATCAGGCTCTGGAGGTGCTGGGCGAGCAGGCGCACAACGTGCTCGCGTTCGCCCGTGAGCACGAGGGCCGTTACGCCATCGTGATCGTGCCGGTCCGCTGCGCGACGTTGCTGGAAAACAGTGCCGTGCCACAGGTGGATGCGCTGCGCTGGGGCGATACACGGGTGGTTTTACCGTTCGCCGCCTCCGACACAAACCTGAAGGGACTTTTTCACAGCAGCGCAGTCACAAAAAACAGGGAGCTGAACGTCAGCGCCGCGCTGGGGGATATCCCGGTCAATCTCTTTATCCAACTCTTTACGTAACGACGAGTTCAGTTCAGGAGCATTGCGATGAGTACCGACGATAAACGCATCCGCGAGTTCGCCTATCAGATCTGGGAATCGGAAGGTAAGCCGGAAGGTCACGAAGCCCGTCATTGGGAGATGGCGCGCAAACTGGCTGAAGCCGAAGCTTTGGCGCCGAAGAAATCACCGAAAGCGGCGGGCAGCAAGACCGCCGGCAAAGACACCGACAGCAAGGCCCCGGCGGCCAAGCCCAAGGCACCAGCGGCCGCGAAGGCCAAGCCGGCCGGCGCCGCCAAAGTCGTACCGCCGGGTGAAAAAGCCGCCGAGAAAAAGCCCCGCGCCCCACGCAAGCCCCCGGCCAACTGACACACCCGGATTATTGAACTGAATGACCGTGTGGCGGGTTCGCTCGCCACCGAGGACTAACTCGTCCTCAAGAAACATACAACCTCCCTGTAGGAGTGAGCCTGCTCGCGATAGCGATGTATCAGGCGAAATCGAGATCGAATGGCAGACCGCTATCGCGAGCAGGCTCACTCCTACAAGGTTTTGTATCAGCCGAGAATTTCCCCGTTTTGCAGGAGCAATCATGACCCGTCCAAAGAATACCGAGCCCGCAGCGCACGCTGAACCTTCGAGAATCCGTGAAGGCCTGCCCTTCCCGCTCGGTGCGACCTGGGATGGTCTGGGGGTTAACTTTGCACTGTTTTCCGCCAATGCCACCAAGGTTGAACTGTGCATTTTCGACGATGCCGGCGAAGTCGAGCTCGAACGCATCGAACTGCCGGAGTACACCGACGAGATCTACCACGGCTACCTGCCCGATGCCCACCCGGGGCTGATCTACGGCTACCGCGTGTATGGCCCGTATGACCCGGCCAACGGCCATCGCTTCAACCACAACAAACTGCTGATCGACCCGTACGCCAAACAACTGGTCGGCGAGTTGAAATGGTCCGAGGCGCTGTTCGGCTACACCATCGGCCACCCTGACGCCGACCTCAGTTTCGATGAACGCGACAGCGCGCCGTTCGTGCCCAAGTGCAAGGTCATCGACCCGGCGCACACCTGGGGCAACGATCATCGCGTCAGCGTGCCGTGGGACAAAACCATCATTTATGAAACCCACGTACGCGGCATCAGCATGCGTCACCCTTCGGTGCCGGAGAACGTGCGCGGTACGTTTGCCGGTCTGATGGTCGACGACGTGCTTGAGCACATCCGCAAACTCGGCGTGTCGAGTGTGGAACTGCTGCCGATCCATGCTTTCGTCAACGACCAGCACCTGCTGCAAAAGGGCATGACCAACTACTGGGGCTACAACAGCATCGCCTTCTTCGCCCCGGATCCGCGTTATCTGGCCAGCGGCAAGATCGCCGAGTTCAAGGAGATGGTCGCGCACCTGCACGAGGCCAATCTGGAAGTGATCCTCGACGTGGTCTACAACCACACCGCCGAGGGCAACGAACAAGGCCCGACCCTGTCGATGCGCGGCATCGACAACGCCTCCTACTACCGCCTGATGCCGGACGACAAGCGCTATTACATCAACGATTCCGGCACCGGCAACACCCTCGACCTCAGTCACCCGTGCGTGCTGCAAATGGTCACCGACTCGCTGCGCTACTGGGCCAGCGAGATGCACGTCGACGGCTTCCGCTTCGACCTGGCAACGATTCTCGGGCGCTATCACGACGGTTTCGACGAGCGTCACAGCTTCCTCGTCGCCTGCCGTCAGGACCCGGTGCTGCGCCAGGTGAAAATGATCGCCGAGCCTTGGGATTGCGGCCCCGGTGGCTATCAGGTCGGCAATTTTCCGCCGGGCTGGGTCGAGTGGAACGACAAATTCCGCGACACCGTGCGCGCGTTCTGGAAGGGCGATGACGGCCAGGTCGCCGACTTCGCCAGTCGCATGACCGCGTCCGGCGAGATGTTCAATCAGCGTGGACGGCGGCCGTACTCGTCGGTGAATTTCATCACCGCGCATGACGGTTTCACCCTCAACGATCTGGTGTCGTACAACGACAAGCACAACGAAGCCAACGACGAGAACAACCAGGACGGCAGCAACAACAACCTGTCGTGGAACCACGGTGTCGAGGGCCCGACCGACGACCCGGAGATCAATGCACTGCGCCATCGGCAGATGCGCAACTTCTTCGCCACGCTGCTGCTGTCGCAAGGCACGCCGATGATCGTCGCCGGTGACGAATTCGCCCGCACCCAGGACGGCAACAACAACGCCTATTGCCAGGACAGCGAGATCGGCTGGGTCAACTGGGACCTGAGCGAGGACGGCAAGGCGCTGCTCAAATTCGTCAAACGACTGATCAAGTTGCGTATGGCCTACCCGATCCTGCGCCGGGGCCGTTTCCTGGTCGGCGAGTACAACGAGGACATCGGCGTCAAGGACGTCACCTGGCTGGCGCCGGACGGCACCGAGATGACCACCGAACACTGGCATGACGCGCACAACCGTTGCCTGGGCATGCTGCTCGACGGTCGCGCGCAGGAAACCGGGATCCGCCGCAAGGGTGCCGATGCGACGCTGCTGCTGGTGGTCAACGCCCATCACGACATCGTCAATTTCAGCCTGCCGGAAGTGCCGGAAGGCAGTTTCTGGACCTGCATGATCGACACCAATCAGCCGTCGGTTCGCGGTCAGGAACGCTTCGAGTTCGGCCATGAGTATTCGGTCACCGGCCGTTCGCTGCTGCTGTTCGAACTGCAACGCGAAGAAGAAGACTGATATGGACCTGCACAGTTATCTGGCGCGCCGCCCGCCCGACTATCGCGACACCGCCGCACTCGGCCATTGCCTGCGGGCGCTGGTCGAGGCCGGTCTGGATCAGTTGCCGTTAGCGGGCAGCGGCCGCACGCTGGAGCGCTTTCAGCGTCTGGCTGAAGTCGGCGGACATGATCTGGGCTTGTGCAAACTCTACGAAGGCCACACCGACGCATTGGCGATCATCGAACAGCTCGGTGGTTCGCCAACGCCGGGCAGCACCTGGGGCATGTGGGCGGCGGAACCACCGCAGGCGCGGGTGCAGGTGCGCCCGGCCGGGCACATGGTGCGCCTCGACGGGCGCAAGGCCTGGTGCTCCGGGGCGGCGGTGCTCAGCCATGCGCTGCTCACCGCGTGGGACGCCGAGGACCGTCAGCAACTGGTCGCGGTGGCGCTGGATCAACCGGGCGTGACCATCACCGATCAGGGCTGGCAAGCGGTCGGCATGGGTGCCACCGGCAGCGTTGAAGTGCTTTTCGACGGCGCCGAGGCCCAGGCCATCGGCGAACCCGGCGACTACCTGAATCGTCCGGGTTTCTGGCAAGGCGGGATCGGCATTGCCGCGTGCTGGTACGGCGCGGCGCGGCAGATCGCCGAGGCACTGCGTCAACACTGCGCGCAACGTCAGGAGCCGCATGCCCTCGCCCACCTCGGTGCGGTCGATGCGGCGCTGTACGCAGCGGCCAATGTGCTGCGTTTCAGTGCGTTGCACATCGATGCGCATCCCGAAGCCGATGCCGAACTGTTGGCCCGGCGTGCCCGCGCCGTGGTCGAGCAATCGGCTGAACAAGTGATGCGCGAGACCGGTCGGGCGCTGGGTGCCGCTCCGTTCTGCAAGGACCGGCACTTCGCCCGGCTGATCGCTGATCTGCCGGTGTTCCTGCGCCAGAGCCATGCCGAGCGTGATCTGGCGGCCCTTGGCCAAACGCTGGCTGAACACCCCGAGGAGGCCTGGACGCTATGAATGCCGTGAACAAACCCGATCCGATCATCGGCCACCAAGGCACTTCGCTGCTGCAATGGCAACATTCCCGGCACCTGGCGGCGCTGGACAGCGTCGACGTCCTCAGTCTGGTGCCACCGGGCGCGCGGGCGGTGATTGTCGCCCCGCACCCGGACGACGAAGTGCTCGGCTGCGGCGGGATGTTGCAGTTGCTGGCCGCCGCCGGGCGTCAGTTGCAGTTGATCTCGGTCACCGATGGCAGCGCCAGTCACCCCGGCTCCGAGCGCTGGCCGGTGGAGCGTCTGAGCGTGGTGCGGCCGCAGGAATCAGCCGAAGCCCTGCGCCGCCTCGGCGTGCCGCTGCACCGGATGAAATGGCTGCGCGGCGGTTTCAGCGATAGCCAGGTCGCCGCGGATGAGCCGTCGCTGGTCGCCTTCATCGAACGCCACCTGCGCCCCGGCGACGTGGTGTTCAGCACCTGGTGCGAGGACGGCCACTGCGATCACGAAGCTGCCGGCCGCGCAAGTATCGAAGCCGCGCGGCGGGTCGGCGCCACCTGCCACGAATTGCCGGTATGGACCTGGCACTGGGCCTCACCCGAAGACGCCTCGGTGCCGTGGCAGCGCGCGCGCAAAATTCTGTTGTCACCCGAGCAGGTGGCGCGCAAACGCCACGCGATCCATGCCTTCGCCAGTCAGTTGGAGGGCGACCCGCAAGCCGGGCTGCAACCGGTATTGGCGCCGTACGTGCTGGATCGCCTGCTGCAACCTTTCGAAGTGGTGTTTCTATGAGCGTCGATGATCGTTACTTCGACGGATTGTTCAGCGCCAATGACGATCCCTGGGCCTTCCGCGAGCGCTGGTACGAACAGCGCAAACGCGCGATCACCCTCGCCGCCCTGCCCCGTGCGCATTACCGGGCGATCTTCGAGCCCGGTTGCGCCAATGGCGAACTCAGCGCCGAACTCGCCGAGCGTTGCGACCGCCTGCTGTGTTGCGACACCGCCAGTGCTGCGGTGAACCTGGCGCGTACCCGGTTGAGCCTTTTCGACCACGCCGAGGTGCGCCAGAGTCGCTTGCCCGGCGACTGGCCGGAAGAAAAATTCGACCTGATTGTATTTAGCGAAATCGGCTACTACCTCGATGCCCAGGATCTGACAGAAGTGATCCGGCGCATCAGTCAATCCCTGACCGCGGACGGCCAGTTGCTGGCCTGCCACTGGCGCCCGCCCATCGACGGCTGCCCGCTCAATGCCCGGCAGGTGCACGACCTGATCCACGAGCAATTACCGCTGCCGCGTCTGGCCTTGCATCAGGAAGCGGACTTCATTCTTGAAGTCTGGAGCCGTGAGCCGCGCTCGGTGGCCGCATTGGAGGGCCTGCGATGATCGGCATTCTGATTCCCGCGCACAACGAGCAAGACCTGCTCGAACAGTGCCTGACCGCCGCCGTACGCGCCAGCAAACACGGGCTGCTGGCCGGCGAACCGGTCGAAGTGCTGGTGGTGCTCGACAGCTGCACCGATCGCTCGGCACAGATCGTCAGCGGCTTTCCGGTACTGAGCCTGCACATCGACGCCCGCAACGTCGGCCAGGCCCGGGCCGCTGGCGCGCAGGTGTTGCTGGAACGTGGCGCGCGCTGGATCTCCTGCACCGACGCTGACAGCCGTGTGGCCGATGACTGGCTGGTGGCGCAGTTGGGTCTGGGTGCGGACGCGGTGTGCGGCACGGTGACCGTTGAACATTGGGATCCGACATTCGACGAAAGCGCGCAAATCCGTTATCACAGTCAC
This sequence comes from Pseudomonas sp. GW823-FHT01D03, assembly GCF_058798255.1. Classification (NCBI taxonomy): domain Bacteria; kingdom Pseudomonadati; phylum Pseudomonadota; class Gammaproteobacteria; order Pseudomonadales; family Pseudomonadaceae; genus Pseudomonas; species Pseudomonas sp. GW823-FHT01D03. The sequence goes on along the minus strand of NZ_JBXAKK010000001.1, from coordinate 2,915,020 downwards.
TATCTGGCGCGGGACGGGCATCGCCATATCCACGGCGCCAATCTTGGGGTCAGTGCCGATGCTTATCGTTGGGCTGGGGGATTCGCCCCCTTGACCTGCGATGAGGACGTGCAACTGGTGCGGCAACTGGAATTGCTCGGTGCCGACATCGCTTGGAGCCACCGTCCGCAAGTGCACACCAGCGCCCGTCTGGACAGCCGTGCCCGGGGCGGTTTCGGGGACTACCTGCGAAAATTGGTACAGTTAGACATAAAAAAAGCGGATCAGATTGATCTGTAACGCGACGAACCGGTTTTCATGAGCAATACTCTGCTGCGCGGCAATCCAGGGTTGGGAGCGTCGCACAGCAATCCATTCGCCTTCACGGGTCGAGCGCACCTGCTTTTGCACGGTGCAGATTCGGCTGAGGGCCTGACTCGACAAGGACGTAGCACCCATGAAACCGTTATTCCTCAACGAAAACCCGCCGCCGGTACAGATCTGGAACAGTGCCCCGCAGCTGGACAACATTCCCGTCATCAACACCCATAGCCTAGTTCCCCGCGGTGCTCGCGCCGTCGTCGTCGCCCCGCATCCGGGTGATGAAGTGGTGACCTGTGGCGGCCTCCTGCAATTGCTCTCCAGCCTTGGCCATCCGTTGCAACTGCTTTCGATCACTGATGGCAGCGCCAGCCATCCCGGCTCGCGACAGTGGTCGGAAAAACGCCTGAGCGTGTTCCGTCCGCAAGAGAGCGTCGAAGCCCTGCGTCGGCTCGGCCTGCCGATGCACAGTCTGAAATGGGTGCGCGGCGGGTTCACCGACAACGCGCTGCTCGAACGCGAGACCGAAATCAGCAGTTTCATCGCGCGTTATCTGCGCCCCGGCGACGTGGTGTTCAGCACCTGGCGCAACGACGGCAACGACGACCACGAAGCGGTCGGACGTGCGAGTGCCAAAGCGGCAGCGCAAGCCGGAGCCACCTATCACGACGTGGCAGTCTGGGCCTGGCACTGGCCGGAGCGCGAGCAGAGCCTGATCCCCTGGGATCGTGCACGCAAACTGCGCCTCGACACCTGGACCGTGGCGCGCAAAAGCCACGCCACCCACGCCTATGCCAGCCAGCTCAAGGGCGAACCGGCGATCGGCATCGCGCCGATGCTGCCGCCGGTGATCCTGGAACGCATGCGCCTACCCTACGAAATTGTCTTCATCTGAAGCACCCATCCCCTGTGGGAGCGGGCTTGCTCGCGAAAGCGTCGGTTCAGTCACCTGTGATGTTGAATATGCCGGCCTGTTCGCGAGCGAGCTGAACTGGTCAAGTAATCTTGGACACTGATTAAGGTTTCACGCCGCCAACTTCTCCTTGGCGACTGGTGACCGATAGTCGTTGTAGCTATGTGGCCTGGTGATGTTGTAGCGCGATATATAGCGCTGCACATCCGCTCGGGCCTCGTGTTCCGATCCGTAGCCTGCTTCTGGCACCCACTCTGATTTCAAACTTCCAAAGAAACGCTCCATCGCAGCGTTGTCCCAGCATTCGCCTTTACGGCTCATGCTCTGCCGGAGCCCATGTTCCAGCAGTTCATTTCTGAATTTATGGCTGGTGTACTGGCAACCTTGGTCGGAGTGAAACAGTACGTCTTTTGGGCGACCGCGTAGTTCAATCGCCATCCGCAGGGCTTCGCAGGTCAGCGTGGCATCGGAGATCATCGAAAACGACCAGCCCACGATCCGGCGAGCGAACAAGTCCAGAACCGCCGCGAAATACAGCCAGCGCTTGCCGACTTTGATGTACGTCACGTCCCCACACCACACCTGATTGACCGCCGTAACATCAAACTTGCGTTTGAGCACATGCGGTGCCACCAACGCTTCCACGCCGGGTGACTTGTACTTATGGCGCCGGCGTTGACGGCTGACAATGCCTGCTTCTCGCATCAAGCTGCGAGCCATGAAACGCCCGACATCATGCCCGCCGGCTTGCAGCTGTTTAGCCAAGGTACGAGCGCCCGCAGACTCTCTCGACGCCTTGTGGTGCTTGACCAGCATGGCCTTGAGCTGCTCTCGCTTAGGGCTCACTTTGCCTTGGCGCTGACGCCATGCGTAAAAGCTACTGCGGTTTATCCCGAACACACGACAGCAATCGTTAACGCCGTACTGCTCGCCCAGCTCACAGATCAACGAGAGTGATCTTTGGCGTCCAAAAGCAGGAGAGCACTGGCCTTTTTTAGGATTTCGATATCCCGATCTTTTTGCCTGAGCAAGGCTTTAAGTTCCTGAATCTCTCGCTGATCCGCGGTGATCGCCTTGGCTCCCACCGGAGTCGAGCCCAAGCGTTCCTTGCGAACCTGATCGACCCAGCGGCGTAAGGCCGTAGGGCCAATATCCAAACTGGCACAGACCTCGGGAACCGACTGCCCCTCGTCCAGCACCATGCTGGCAGCCTTGAGTTTGAACTCACTTGAATAAGATTTACGCATATCCAAACACCTCAGATTTGGGCGCCATCATAGCGCCCGATTGAGGTGTCCAAAATCATTAGGCCAGTTCAAGCCCGCTCCCACATTGATATGCGGCGAGCCAGTGGCTAGGGCTCACGACCGTTCATCGCAAATACGTCCTTACCTGTAATTTCTGACAGTAGCCACAGCCGTCATCTTCAGCGCTGAATAACTCCACGCCCTTTGTCTCCCGACAGTTCGCACGGAGTTCCGTCCATGCTCGTTCAGCCCAAGATGAAAATCTCTGCCCCCCATTCATTGCTGGACCCGATAGTGCTCGGGCGCCTCCTGCCTTCCGGTCAGTGGGGGATCAACCGGGCGGCGGTGTTCACTTTTCCCGACCTCGGACTGCTGGTCGTGATCCCCGTCTGGGCCAGCAAGGCTATCGGCGACACCGTCAAGCTGCTGCTCAATGACCGTGAAGTCGACGGACGTCCCATCATTGACGCGGCCGAGCTCAAGCAACCGACCCTCTTGTGGGTGGCCCCCCGTCATCTGCAGACAGGTCCTTACCAACTCACCTACGAAATCAAACAGCCCAATCAAAAAGAAGAGCGTCCGGACAAGCCCCTCAACCTCTTCGTCAAACTGGAACTCCCCGCTGGCCAGGACATCGACCCGGGCCCTGGTCACTCCAACCTGTACATGTACATTCCCCCGGAAATCGTCAACGGCGGCGTGGACAAAGACATTGCCGAAGCGGGGGTGCCGATTGTCATCAGGTCCGAGTCCGGCAGCGGCTTGCCTTACCCCGACATTGCGGAGGGCGACGTCATTCATCTCAGTTGGGGTGGCTTTTTTGAGTATTCCACACCGGTGACCCTGGAGCAGATCAACGATCCAGCGGCAAACCCGATATTGATCACGGTCTCCAAAGCCACTATTGAACGGGCTGGTGACACCGACCTCTTCGGTCTGGCGGTCACCTTCAAAGTGCGCGACATCGTCGGCAATGAATCGGAAGACTGGTGCAAGGCAACCCGCATCGTCGTCACCACCGGCATCGACCTGCTGGACGCGCCTATCGTTCAGGAGGCTGTCAATAATGAACTCGACGCCGATAAACAGGGCGATAACGACATCACGGTGCATGTCACGGCCACCCAGCCAGACTTCGAGATGGATGACATCATCCACTTGACCATGCTCGGCACCACCCTGGAGGGCGAAAAAGTCGAAGTCACCGCCCTGCCCCAGACCGTCGACAATATTCCGCATAACTACGAGTTCAAGCTGTCCATTGCGGCCGTGCGCAAACTGGTCAATACCCAGGTCAGTTTCTTCTATCGGCTGGAACGCAGCGGCAGCAGTGACCCGTTACGCTCAAAAAGGCAGTTTGTACAAGTCACCGGCGCAGCCCATCGCCTGGCCGCACCGATCATCGAAGAAGCCGAGGGAGAGTTCATCGATCCCACCGAAACTCAAATCAACGTCCGCATTCCGTTCGATCCGGCCATCGAGTACGGCATGGGCATCGAGCTGTTCCTGTTGGGTAAAAGTCCGGACGGCAGCACCTTCCTGCCTGAGTTGAAGTGGCACATTCCGGAGGAGGATGAAGTCGAGAATCCCGAAGGTTTCGTCATCACCGTCGATGACTACAACCTCAAGCTCCTTGACGGCGGAACCCTGAAGGGGTGGTACGACCTGCTGATAGCCGAGGGCGACGAGATCCTCAGACGGGAATCGCTGCACACGAAATTGCTCAATGTGGGTGAACCGAAATTCGAGCTGGACGCCCCGATTGTCCTCGGGGTGCAGAACGGTTTCCTCGACCCGGCCACACTGCCCGGCGGTACCAGTAAACTGACCATCCCCAGGCCTGTGGTGAAGCCATGGGTAGCCAACGACGAGGCCACCTGGAAGTGGGTGGGCGACATCTCCGGCGAGGAACCCGGGTCCCGCACATTCAATGCCGTAACCGCCCAACAAGACTGGATCATCAACCTGGACGCCGCCTTCGTCGCCCAACACATCGAACCGAACCGCGGCAGCAAGATCACCGTCCGCTACCAGCTCTGGCGCCATGCCACAGATGAGACCAGCCTTTCGAACCCATTGGTGTTCACCGTGGGCGTCGCGCTGGAACTGCTCGCCCCCTCGATCAAGGAGAACAACGGCGACAGCGCACTCAACCCGCTGCTGGTCAGGGACACCTTGACCATCGTGGTGCCGGACAACAGCGCGTTGCTGCCAACTGATGAAATCATCGCCACCTGGACTGGCGCACAGGGTACGCCGGCCGGCGGTTCGCACACCTCTGTTCCTCGGCCGCTGGGCAGCAACCGGGAGTTTGTGATTCCAAATAGCGTGGTCGCGTTCAACCTGAACAAAGATGTGAAGGTGTCCTACGTCGTCATCCGCGACGGCAAGCCGCTGCCGTCCCTCGTCTTTGATTTGACTGTGTTGAGCATGCCGCAGAATGAACTGCTCAAACCGATCATCAAGGACGCGGACAACGACGGCGAAGGCCCGGAGTTCAACGTAGGGAATCTGACCAGCAATGCCACCTATCGCATGGGCGTCTGGCCGTTGATTGCCACAGGCCAATATGTCTGGCTGCGTCTGAAAGGGACGAACGCTGATGGCAGCGACTACAACCTTCCGATCCATACGGCACCCACCTCACAGGTCAATGATACGTGGATCAATCAAGGTTATTACGAGCGGAGCATCGCCTTTGCAGGCTTGAGAAACCTCAAGGATGGCAGCCCGCTGACCATGGAATTCAAGGCCGCGTTCGGCAAGAGCACGGATGAGAGCGAGGCGGTGCCCTTCCCAGTGCGCACTTACATGATCAAAGCGCTTGAGGATGTGCGGCCAGAAATTACCCGTGTAGAAGACTCAAAAGGGAATGAGATTCTCCCAGGCGCCACAACCGTTGACACCTCGATCACGCTTAAAGGCAAAGGGGCTAAAGGTCAGAAAGTCCTGATCAAGGATGGCACCACCGTCAAAGGTACAGCCGACATCGATCCACAGAGTGGTGACTGGGAGTTCCCGGTGACGGGCTTGGCCCTTGTCTCCCATAGTTTCACCGCCACTGCCCAGTACGGCAATGGGCAGGTATCGGATCCATGGGTCGTGGTCGTTACCGCTCCTACCGCACCAACTATCACTCGGGTGGAAAACTCCAAAGGGGAAGAAATTCTCCCAGGCGCCACGACCGTTGACACCTCGATCACGCTTAAAGGCAAAGGGGCTAAAGGTCAGAAAGTCCTGATCAAGGATGGCACCACCGTCAAAGGTACAGCCGACGTCGATCCACAGAGTGGTGACTGGGAGTTTCCGGTGACGGGGCTGGCCCTTGTCTCCCATAGTTTCACCGCCACTGCCCAGTACGGCAATGGGCAGATATCGGAACCGTGGGTCGTGGTCGTTACCGCTCCTACCGCACCAACTATCACTCGGGTGGAAAACTCCAAAGGGGAAGAAATTCTCCCAGGCGCCACGACCGTTGACACCTCGATCACGCTTAAAGGCAAAGGGGCTAAAGGTCAGAAAGTCCTGATCAAGGATGGCACCACCGTCAAAGGTACAGCCGACGTCAATCCACAGAGTGGTGACTGGGAGTTTCCGGTGACGGGGCTGGCCCTTGTCTCCCATAGTTTCACCGCCACTGCCCAGTACGGCAATGGGCAGATATCGGAACCGTGGGTCGTGGTCGTGACCGCTCCTACCGCGCCAACTATCACTCGGGTGGAAAACTCCAAAGGGGAAGAAATTCTCCCAGGCGCCACGACCGTTGACACTTCGATCAAGCTTGAAGGGAAAGGGGCTAAAGGTCAGAAAGTCCTGATCAAGGATGGCAATATCGAGATAGGCATTGCCGACGTCGATCCACAGAGTGGTGACTGGGAGTTCCCGGTGACGGGGCTGAGCGCCGACACCCATAGTTTCACCGCTACTGCGCGGTATGGTAATGAGGAGGTATCGCTTCCGCGGATCGTGGTCGTGGTGGCTGCCGACACACCGGCCATCACATCAGTAAAAGACGAGAGCAACTGGAACATCCGCGAAAACGGTTACACCGTGCACACCAGCGTCACGCTCACTGGCTCCGCGCCGGCCGGCCAGGAGGTGGAAGTTTTCCTCGGTGCGGTCTCCAAAGGCAAGGCCAAGGCAGAGAGCAACTCTATCTGGACCCGTACCGTGAGCGGGTTATCGCTGGACGTGTTGCATACCTTCAAGGCCATTGGTCAATACGCAAATAACCCGCCGTCGAATCCCTGGCGCCTGACCGTGTTGAATGGGGTCCAGCCGGCCATCACCGGTGCGGAAGATTCCAAAGGGCAGCCAATCAGCAATGATGGAAGCACCAGTGACACCACTGTTCGTCTGAGGGGGACGGCGACCAAGTATCTTGAGGTGGAAATTTTCGACGGTAACAGCTCCACTAGCAAAAGGGTCGAGGCCGATGGGAATGGCATATGGACGGTTGAACTGACCGGGCTGACACGTACGAAGCATGTGTTCAAAGCCAAGGCATTGTATGGCAGCGGGACGGAGTCGGGAGAGTGGGCGGTAAACGTGGTGGCAGCTGCTGCACCCACGATCACCTCAGTGCAAGACGAAAGCAAATGGAACATCCCCGATAACGGCTATACCGTGCACACCAGTATCGCGCTCGAGGGCTCCGCGCCGGCCGGCGAGGAGGTGGAAGTTTTCCTCGGTGCGGTCTCCAAAGGCAAGGCCAAGGCAGAGAGCAACTCTATCTGGACCCGTACCGTGAGCGGGTTATCGCTGGATGTGTTGCATACCTTCAAGGCCATTGGTCAATACGCAAATAACCCGCCGTCGAATCCCTGGCGCCTGACCGTGTTGAATGGGGTCGTGCCGGCCATCACCGGTGCGGAGGATTCCAAAGGGCAGCCAATCAGCAATGATGGAAGCACTGTTGACACCACTGTTCGTCTGAGGGGGACGGCGACCAAGTATCTTGAGGTGGAAATTTTCGACGGTAACAGCTCCACTGGCAAAAAGGCCCTGGCCAATGAGAATGGCATATGGACGGTTGAGCTGACTGGGCTGACAACTACGGAGCATGTGTTCAAGGCCAAGGCGTTGTATGGCAGCGGGACGGAGTCGGGGGAGTGGACGTTGACAGTGACGGCCAGCGCCCCCCCGACCATCTTTCGCGCTGAAGACTCCAAAGGAGCAGAAATTCTCCCAGGTGGCACGACCGTCGACACCTCGATCACGCTTAGAGGGGCTGGGGCTAAAGGTCAGAAAGTCCAGATCAAGGACGGCAATACTGTCAAAGGCACTGCCGACATCGATCCACAGAGTGGTGACTGGGTGTTCACGGTGCGCAGCCTTAGCGTGGACTCCCATAGCTTCACCGCCACCGCGCTGTATGGCAGTGGGCAGGTGTCGAATCCGCCGAGGGTCGTGGTAGTGATTTCGGAGTTAATCTTGGATACTTCAACAGTTACATTAAATGGGAGAAATATTTCGCAGCAAGGCGTGGTACCTCAATTGAATCGTTGGGGGGGCTACATCCCCCCCAATACGAGAGTCGAACGTATAGCAACTGGAGGAAGACCTCCATATACATACACTTCCTCGGCACCACAAATTGCATCTGTTCTAGGCGGTAGTGTTGAAAGCGAAGGAAATGGTAGTGCGATAATCACCGTAACGGACTCTTCAAGCCCGCCTCAAAGAAAGTCTTTCATCGTTAATGCGTCGAATGTCATCCGACTCATCCAGTCGCCACAACCAATACTTGGCCCCGATTCAACACAGTGGGCTGCTAGCATAGGAGGAACTCCAATTGCCCCTGGATATGCTTCCGCGGTGGATGTTGACCTCTTTCTTGCGATGTTCTCGATGGCTCCCCAAAGTAGTTACCACGTGTGCGCCCCGTGCACCACTAGTTTCCCCCAGCCTGGAACTATGCAAGTGCTAGGCGACACTGCGTACAGAGCGTTTTTGAGTTGCTGGCCTAATGCACAACCGCAAAATAAATTTGCTTTATGTTTAAAAGTGGTTTAGAGGCTGCCGATCTGGAATTGCTTCATGTAAAAATATCGATGAATGATAAGGGCTTTTAGGGGGGTGGTAGTGCTTGTCGAGGTATTTACTGTTTTGGAGGGCGTCGATGAACTGTATTTGATTTTTGAATAGTATTGCACTTGCTTTATCCTGAAGCTCAGTGCGCTAGGCAAATCTACTTCCCCCGATACCCTACGAGAGATACGTTTTCGTAGGGTGTTTTTTTGGAAAAGCCTGAGCGACATGCAGCTTGGCTTTGTGTCAGGCTCTCTTGCCTTAAGAAACAACACGTTAAGTTATGCCGGAAAATTCAAGCTGTCGTTGGACTTTGCCAAATTTGAAGACGCGGCCAATCGATACCTTCCCAACTACCTGCTAAACCCCATCAATACCATTCTCCCCAGAACTGGGTGGGCTGGCGTACTACCATAGATAAGGGTTGGATTTATTTAATGACAATCCCGAGCAAACTCACACCTACAAGAGATCTTTGCCGGGCACTTAACCTGTGACCAGCGCAGATCCACTGTGGGAGCGGGCTTGCTCGCGAAGAGGCCAGAACTGTCAGCGCCTATTCCTTTGGCACAACATTATCCAGCGCCTGATTCACCGCCAACTCTCCCAACATCACCACCTGCGCGATACCCAACACCGTGTTGCGACTCGGCCCCTCCAGCGTGCCGGCGAAATCACCGAGCATGACCGTGGCCGAGGCCAGGGATTCGCAGGCGTTGGCTAGCAGGGATTCGGTGTCGATTTGTGGATTGACGAGGAACATGCTGCTGGGGGTGTATGGCGTTGCCATGATGTTCGCGGGCGCGAGGTAGTGGTCGAGGGCGCGTTCGGCGGCTTCGTGGAGTTTTCTGGAGTTGAGGGATTCGTAGGACGATACCGATTCTGTGACCGGCGGATTGGGTGGGGTTTCGGGCATCAGTTGGAACTCCGATCGAGGCACTTTGAAAGGATGATGACCTGTAGGAGCTGCCGAAGGCTGCGATCTTTTGATGTTGCTTTTAAAGATCAAGATCAAAAGATCGCAGCCTTCGGCAGCTCCTACAGGGGGACCGGGCAGTTAGTTCGGGACGCGGCGGCTGTCCAGCACCCGGTTGACCATCAGTTCACTGAGCATGATCACCTGATGCAGCATCAGCATGGCCCGGCGTTGCGAGTGGTCGACGGTGTCGCCGATATCACGGGCCATGTCGCTGGCGGCGGCTAATGATTCGCAGGCTTCGACGAGCAAGGTTTCTTCGTCCACGGTGGGGTCGATGAGGAAGATTCTGTTCGCCTTGCATGACGAGGTTGAAGGGATCGAGATCTTCAGTGCGCCGGGGTTGAGGTAGAAGTTGATGGCGCGATCGGTTGCCGCTTTTATCTTCTGCGGGTCGAGGGCCGGGTCGTACGGGATCGGGTCGACGTCTGGGGGGTTGGGTGTGGCTTTGAACATAAATATCTAATTCCTGATTGAGGGCCGCGACCGTTCTCTACTAAAAGAAGGGTGGCGGCTGTGCACAGGTTAGTAGACCGGAGGAATTAGCAAGACCGGCGCGCTCGAGAGCGCCCTGCGCACAACCACCATCGAAGTGCAGGCAATAGATACGCCTGGCTCAATGGGACTCATGCACTTACTAAAACCATACGGGCTACTAAACCCGACCACCGATGGGCAGTGGCAGGAAAACGATATAGCGCAGGGTATGGTCGTGTAAGCCGGCGGATTCTGGCGTACGCGTAGGTAACGGCGCAAGGCGTTGTAGCCGTTATGGCGTAACGGTTCGTGTACTTTAAACGTGATTGCAGGGGTGCGTTTATTGTGTGTGTGGAGAACCGGGATTGCTCCTGTAGTTTTGATGGTGCCTGGCAGGCCGCTTTCGCGAGCAGGCTCGCTCCCACAGTTGGAACGAGTGCATTCAGTTGGGAGGTTGGTCGGCTTGTGAGCCGTCATCGCTGGCAAGCCAGCTCCCACAGTTTGACCGAGTGCATTCAGTCAGAGATTGGTCGATCGGGAGGCCGCTTTCGCGAGCAAGCTCGCTCCCTCAGGTTTCGTGGTGGCTCTGGTGATTTGTATTACGGCCTGGGGCATCTGGAAGGAACTGCCCGCTCACAGACCAGTCGCATGAACAGGAAGCCGTTTTTTCAGAGGAGTGAACGTGTCCAGCGATCCCGAGCGTCTCATCGTCGACGCACCCGTCATCCATCGCCTGCGCGTGCTGACGGTCAACACTCACAAGGGTTTTACCGCCCTCAACCGGCGCTTCATCCTGCCGGAACTGCGCGAAGCGGTGCGCAGCACCTCGGCTGATCTGGTGTTTCTGCAGGAGGTGGTGGGCGAACACGAGCGACATTCCAATCGCTACCACGAATGGCCGCAAACCTCGCAATACGAATTTCTTGCCGACAGCATGTGGAGCGATTTCGCCTACGGGCGCAACGCGGTGTACCCAGATGGTCATCATGGCAATGCCCTGCTGTCGAAATACCCGATCCGCGAATACCGCAACCTCGACGTGTCGATCACCGGCCCCGAGCGCCGCGGCCTGCTGCACTGCGTGCTGGACGTGCCGGGCCACGCCGAAGTGCATGCGATCTGCGTGCATTTGAGTCTGCTGGAAAGCCACCGCCAATTGCAGTTGCAACTGCTTTGCCAGTTGCTCGAATCATTGCCCGACGATGCACCGGTGATCATTGCCGGCGACTTCAATGACTGGCAGCTGCAGGGCAATGCCGCCCTCGCCCGCCGCGATTATCTGCACGAAGCCTTCGAACGCCACCACGGCCGTCCGGCCAAGACCTACCCCGCGCGTTTTCCACTGCTGCGCCTGGACCGCATTTACCTGCGCAATGCCAGCAGTCACGACCCGCAGATCCTCGGCAACAAGCCGTGGACGCACTTGTCGGACCATTTGCCGCTGGCGGTCGAAGTGCATTTGTGAGCACAGACAACGACTTAGATATGTTCAGAAAAACAAACACTTGCAGCGTCTGATTTAGCTGTACCGCTCATCGTTCAGTTTCTTGACGCATGGGCATCACTCTTCTTATCTCTACCTTACTACCCCCGGAATCACTAACCGGGGCGACCCTTCCGGCACTCGCGAAATCGAGCGCCGCGGTTCGCCCCGCCCCATTCGGTCGCCCCTCGTTCGGGGTAGGAGAGACGCCAGAAAAGAGAGCCCGCATGCGCTTGCAAGGTAGACCTCCATGAAAAGCTCATTCACCCCGCAAGAAATCAAAGTGACGTTTTGCACAGTGTCGAGTTCGATTCTGCTGTGCTCATCCATGGAGGCGCAGGCCGGTCCTGCAGCGGATGAAACCACCCCCTGGTATCGCCAGGACGTGCCCGTCCTGACCCTGCCGGCGACCGTTATTACCCCCGGGCCCCAACGCCTGAGTCCCCGTCCCGACCTGCGCGGCACCGATCTGATCACCGAGGATCTGGCGCCGCTGGCCTGGGACCAGCTGTACGGGCAAAGCGCCCGGCGAGCGCAAACCGACGTGCTGTCGCCAGGTTTTGCCACGCCCGGCCACGGCGACTTCAAAGGCCCGCCATTAATCACCGTGCAAAGCGCCGGCGGCCACACTCAGACCCTCGGTCTGATTGGCGGATACAACCAGATCCAGGCCAACAGCGGTGGCCCGATCAACAGCCGCGCCCTCGCCGACCCGGCCGCCGACACTCTGAACCTGCAAGGCCAGAGCCTCGGCGCTTATTACCGCCTGACGGGCGCGCAAGGCTGGCATGTCGACCTGTCGGCCAGCGGTGGCCGGGTCAGCGGTTTCAGTCGTAACGAACAAGGCGCGCGCCAAGCCACCGAAGGCAGTGCGATGACCTTCTCGGTCGAAGGTGGATATCCGATCGGCCTGGGCGGCAACTGGGTGGTTGAACCCCAGGCGCAACTGATCAATCAGCGCATCACCCTCGACACGCCGTACGCGGGCTCCGGCAATGCGTCGTCATCGGATCTGTCGGCGTGGAGCGGCCGCGTCGGCGCCCGCCTCAAAGGTAGCTACGATGTGAACGGTCTGCCCGTGGAACCCTACGTGCGCACCAACCTCTGGCACACGGTCTACACCGGCAACACGGTGACTCTCGATCAGGTCGACAAGATCAGCAGCAGCCGCAAATCATCGACGGTCGAATTAGGGCTGGGTTTGGTGGCGCGGGTGACGCCGGCGGTCAGCCTGTATGTCAGCGCCGATTACAGCAGTGATGTGGATGACAATGACTTGAACGGGTTGATTGGCAGCTTGGGGGTGCGGATGCGTTGGTGATTTCGGCTTGAGGGGCGATGGCCTCTAAGCTGACGCCATCGCGAGCAGGCTCACTCCTACAGGGAGACGCATTCCAAATGTAGGAGTGAGCCTGCTCGCGATGGCAGGGACGCGGTCGCGGATCAACCCTCCGGTTTGAGAATCAACACCGCCAGCGGCGGCAGATTCAGCTCCAGCGACAGCGACTGGCCATGGCTCGGCACCTCTTCGGTAAACGCCCCGCCGCCATTGCCATAATTGGACCCGGCGTAGGTGTCGGCATCGCTGTTGAGCAGCTCGTTCCAGCGCCCGGCGAACGGCACGCCGACCCGGTACGACTGCCGCGGCACCGGAGTGAAGTTGGCCACCACCAGCACCGGTTTGCCGTCCTTGCTCCAGCGCAGCCACGCGTACACGCTGTTGATCGCATCATCGCCAATCAGCCACTGGAAACCCTGCGGCGCATCGTCCTGATCGTGCAGCGCCGGTTCCTCGCGGTACAAACGGTTGAGGTCACCGACCAGTTTCTGCACGCCTTTGTGTTCCGAGTATTGCAGCAGGTACCAGTCCAATTGCTGATCGTGATTCCACTCGCGCCACTGGCCGAATTCGCAGCCCATGAACAACAGCTTCTTGCCCGGATGGGTCCACATGAAACTCAGATAGGCGCGCAGGTTGGCGAATTTCTGCCAGCGGTCGCCGGGCATCTTGTCGATCAGCGAGTGCTTGCCGTGCACCACTTCGTCGTGGGAGATCGGCAGGATGAAGCGCTCGGACCAGGCGTACACCAGACCGAAACTCAATTCGTTGTGGTGATGCGCACGGTACACCGGATCCTGCTGGATGTAGTGCAGCGAGTCGTGCATCCAGCCCATGTTCCATTTGTAGGCGAAACCGAGACCACCCTGCTGGGTGCTCTGGCTGACGCCCGGCCATGCGGTGGACTCCTCGGCGATCACCAGTGCGCCCGGTGCTTCCAGTTCGACCACGTCATTCAAGTGGCGGAGGAAATCAATCGCCTCGAGGTTCTCGCGCCCGCCGTGACGGTTCGGTACCCATTCGCCGGCCTTGCGCGAATAGTCGCGATACAGCATCGAGGCCACCGCATCGACGCGCAGGCCATCGATGTGGAAATGCTTCAACCAGTGCAACGCCGACGCCAGCATGTAGCCGTGAACTTCAGTGCGCCCAAGGTTGTAAATCAGCGTGTCCCAGTCCTGATGAAAGCCTTCCAGCGGGTTGCCGTATTCGTACAACGCCGTGCCGTCGAACTGCGCCAGACCGTGAGTATCAGTGGGGAAATGCGCTGGCACCCAGTCAAGGATCACGCCGATGTCGGCACGGTGGCAGGCATCGACGAACTCACCGAATTGCTCCGGCGTGCCGTATCGGGCGCTCGGGGCGAATTGCGAGAGCAACTGATAACCCCACGAACCACCAAACGGGTGCTCCATGATCGGCATCAGTTCGATGTGGGTGAAACCCAGCTCCTTGACGTAAGGAATCAAGCGCTCGGCCAGTTCCGGCCAAGTGTACTGGCGAGCGACTTCGCCCAGATCGTCCAGTTCGCACTGCCACGAGCCGGCATGCAATTCGTAGATCGACAGCGGCGCTGAATGCTTCTGCCGTTCGCGACGGCCGTTCATCCAGTCATGATCCTGCCAGTTGATCTGCAGCGGTGCGGCGACTTTCGACGCGGTGTCCGGCGGCAGGCTGGTGGCCAGGGCCATCGGGTCGGCCTTCAGCGGCAGGATGCCGTGGGCGCCGAGGATTTCGTATTTGTACAACTCCCCTGCTTGCAGGCGCGGAATGAACAACTCCCAGACCCCGGACGGATGGCGCAGGCGCATCGGATGCCGGCGACCGTCCCACACGTTGAAATCGCCGACCACCGACACTCGGCGAGCATTCGGCGCCCACACGGCAAAACGCACACCGTCGACGCCATCGACCGTGGTCAGTTGCGCGCCGAGGCAACTGCTGAGGTCGCGGTGATTGCCTTCGGCGAACAGATACAAATCCATTTCGCCGAGCAACTGGCCAAAGCTGTAGGGATCTTCTGCGACCTGTTCGCCGCCGGCCCAACGAGTACGCAGCAGATACGGCCGCGCCTGATCGAAGTGACCGACAAACAATCCCGGCGTTTCGGTGGCTTGCAGTTCGCCGCGTTCTTCACCGCTGTCCTTGTCCAGCACTTCGACTTTCAACGCACCCGGCAGATAAGCGCGGATGAACTGCCCACCGGCACCATCACCGTGCGGGCCGAGAATGGAAAACGGGTCGTGGTGTTCCGCGCGCACCAGGGCGTCGATGTCCCGCGCCGCCGGCAATAACGCTTCTTTAGCGTGACCCTGTTCCTTGTTCGAGAAACTCATGACTACTCTCCACCAAGATCGGAAAAGGGTTTAAGCCCCGTCAATAACCCATACAAACCGTGCAACGGCACGGGCAGCCACGTGGGGCGATTTTCGGCTTCATAGGCCACTTCATAGGCCGCCTTCTCCAGGCCGAACAGCGCAAGCGCAGCGTCGGCACCCGCAGGATCCTGCCAGGCATGATCAAGACTAGCTGCCGCTTGGCGATACGCCTGAACAAATGCCTCGCGCGCCTCACGCAGGTAGCGCTCGGCAACCCGATGCCGGGCCGCTTCCGACTCTGGACTGTGATCGACGTTGTGCACGTTGATCGTCATCGCCGCCGCGTAATCGAAGGAACGCAGCACGCCGCTGACGTCCTTGTACGGACTGTGTTTGCCGCGCCGCTCGTGCAGCGACCGCGCCGGTTCACCCTCGAAATCGATCAGATAGGCATCGCCCTTGATCACCAGCACCTGACCCAGGTGCAGGTCGCCGTGGACGCGAATCCGCAAGCCGCCCACGGCTTTCTGCGCGAGTTCCTGCACATGGCCGAGGATGACTTTTTTGTTGTCGAGCAGCCGCGCGACCATTTTCTGATCCGCCGCGCTCAGATGACTCTGATGCTGCTTGAGCAGCTTCAACGCATGCTCGACCTGCGCCGCAACGTCCTTGCCAGTGGCTTGGGCGTCCTTGGCGCTGGTGGTTTGCGGGGCGAAGTCGGCGTTGTCGCTTGGCGCCGCCAGCACTTGGTGCATTTCGCCCAAACGCTGGCCGAGCATGCCGGCAAAGTCCTTCAGCTCGCCGAGGGCGTTGTAATGCTGTTCCTGCTCGGACATCGCGTCCGCCAGTTCATCACGCAACGCTCGCTCGAGGTTGTTCTGCGTCCATTCCCAGGCATCGCCCTGATTGCTCAGATAGCCTTGGGCGATCATCAGTAGATTGTCTTCGCCAGCGGCGTCGCGGCGGATCACCGAGCCGAGCAGCGGCGAGATGTTGGCGAAACCGGCCTCGGTCAGGTACGCGCTCATTTCCAGTTCCGGGTGAACACCCGAAGCGACCTTGCGGATCAGCTTCAGCACCAGACTGTTGCCGATCACCACCGAACTGTTCGATTGCTCGGCCGACAGATAACGCACCTCGGATTCGGCGCCGAGGCCGAGTTTTTCCAGTTGCGCGGTCGGCGCGAAACGAATCTCGCCCTGTTCGGAATTGAGCACGGTGTTGCTCTGCATGCCTTGCAGCACCGCGTGCACAAACGTTTCGAGGCTGAACGCATCAGTGATCAGACCGACCTGACGCCCGCGACGAACACGGGACAACGCCAGTTGCTGCGGCAACGCCGGCCCGACCTGATCTTCGGCGATGAAGCCGAACGGCAGTTGGTAGCGGCTGGTTTGCCCGGCGCTGGTGACTTCGATCTCGCTGAGCAGCACCGGATGCTGCGCATCGCCGAAGCGCACGCCGTAGGCCAGATTGACCTGTTCGATGGCTGCGTCCTTGCCGGCGAACCAGCGGCGGTTCTGCAACCAGCTCGGCAGGATGCTCTGCTCCAGGGTATTGCGGGTCGGCGCTTCGAGCAGCTCTTCCATGCGTTTTTTCAGCACCAGGGTGGTGAAGTCCGGCAGGCTCTGCGCCGGCTCCACGTGCCAGCTCGGCATCTGGTTTTCCGCAGCCAGGGCGAACCAGTAGAAACCGTACGGCGCCAGGGTCAGGAGGAAATTCAACTGGCCGATCGGCGGGAACGCGTTACCGCCGAGCATCTCCACCGGAACCATGCCGACGTACGCCGACAGATCGAGTTCCGCCGCTTGCGCGCTGCGCGAGACGTTGGCCACGCAAAGAATGATTTCGTGCTTGCCGTCGACGTCAGTGAACTCACGGGTGTAGGCCAGAATCCGTCGGTTGCTCGGCGAGAGCATCTTCAGCGTGCCACGGCCGAATGCCTTGGATTGCTTGCGCACGGCGAGCATGCGTCGCGTCCAGTTGAGCAGCGAATGCGGATCGCCGGCCTGGGTTTCGACGTTGACCGACAGATAACCGTATTGCGGGTCCATGATCGGCGGCAGCACCAGACTGGCCGGATCGGCGCGGGAGAAACCGCCATTGCGGTCAATCGACCATTGCATCGGCGTACGCACGCCGTCGCGGTCGCCGAGGTAGATGTTGTCGCCCATGCCGATTTCATCGCCGTAATACAACGTCGGCGTGCCGGGCATCGACAGCAGCAGGCTGTTGAGCAACTCGACGCGGCGGCGGTCTCGCTCCATCAACGGTGCCAGACGCCGACGAATGCCGAGGTTGATCCGCGCGCGGCGGTCAGCGGCGTAGTAGTTCCACAGGTAGTCGCGCTCTTTGTCGGTGACCATCTCCAGCGTCAGCTCATCGTGGTTACGCAGGAAGATTGCCCACTGGCAGTTGGCCGGAATCTCGGGGGTCTGACGCAGAATGTCGGTGATCGGGAAGCGATCTTCCTGGGCCAGCGCCATGTACATACGCGGCATCAGCGGGAAGTGAAACGCCATGTGGCATTCGTCGCCGTTGACGCCCTCGGCATCGGTGTCACCGAAGTACAGCTGGGTGTCTTCCGGCCATTGGTTGGCCTCGGCCAGCAGCATGCGGTCGGGGTAATTCGCATCGATCTCGGCACGAATCTGCTTGAGGACGTCGTGGGTCTCGGGCAGGTTTTCGTTGTTGGTGCCGTCGCGTTCGATCAGGTACGGAATCGCGTCGAGACGCAGGCCGTCGATGCCCATGTCCAGCCAGTAACGCATCACCGACAGCACCGCTTTCATCACTTGCGGATTGTCGAAGTTGAGGTCGGGCTGGTGCGAATAGAAACGGTGCCAGAAGTACTGGCCGGCGACCGGGTCCCAGGTCCAGTTGGACTTTTCGGTGTCGAGGAAGATGATCCGCGTGCCGTCATATTTCTGGTCGTCATCCGACCACACATAAAAGTCGCGCGCCGCCGAACCGGGCTTGGCCTTGCGCGCCCGCTGGAACCACGGGTGCTGATCCGAGGTGTGGTTGATGACCAACTCGGTGATCACCCGCAAACCCCGCTTGTGCGCCTCGGCGATAAAGCGCTTGGCGTCGGCCATGGTCCCGTAGTCGCTGTGTACGCCGCGGTATTCGGCAATGTCGTAACCGTCATCGCGACGTGGCGACGGATAGAATGGCAGTAGCCAGATGGTGTTGACGCCGAGTTCGGCGATGTAGTCGAGTTTGGCGATCAGGCCGGGAAAGTCGCCGATCCCGTCATTGTTGGAGTCGAAAAACGATTTGACGTGAACTTGATAGATCACCGCATCCTTGTACCAGAGCGGGTCTTTGATAAAGGTGGCTGCCTTGGGTTTCTTCGCCATGTGAAACTCCTGTTCAATTCCGGAAAGCCACACGGCTAATACCTGTGGCGAGGGAGCTTGCTCCCGCTGGGTTGCGAAGCAGCCCCGTTGAATTTGTTCTGATGCACCGCGTTCACTTGGGTTACGACTGCTGCGCAGCCGAGCGGGAGCAAGCTCCCTCGCCACAAGGTTCTGTGCACGACCTTACGCGGCAGTAATCCGCCAGATCCCGAACGGCTGGTACGCCGGGTCGATGCGCATGAACTGGTACTTGCCATGCCAGTCCCAGCGATGCCCGTTCATCAAATCCTCACCGTGGGTGGTCGCGTCGTCGGGCAGGCCCATCTCCCACAGCGGCAGTTCGAAATTGGCTTCCTGCACGTTGTGCGGATCGAGGCTCACCGCCACCAGAATGAAATTGCTGCCGTCAAAGCTGCGCTTGCCGAAGTACAGAATGTTGTCGTTCCACGCGTTGTAAACCTTCAGCCCCAGGTGCGTGTGCAACGCCGGGTTCTGCCGGCGGATGCGGTTGAGCTGGGCGATTTCGGCAATGATGTTGCCCGGCGCATTGAAGTCGCGGACGCGGATCTCGTACTTCTCCGAATCGAGATACTCCTCCTTGCCCGGCACCGGTGCCGCCTCACACAGCTCATAACCGGAATACATGCCCCACAGGCCCGACCCCATGGTCGCCAGCGCCGCCCGGATGAGAAAGCCCGGACGCCCCGACTCATGCAGGAACGCCGGGTTGATGTCCGGCGTGTTGACGAAGAAGTTCGGCCGGTAGCATTCACGCCACGGCGACTCGTTGAGTTCGGTGAAATAGGTCGCCAGCTCCGACTTGGTGTTACGCCAGGTGAAATAGGTGTAGCTCTGGCTGTAACCGACCTTGCCCAGACGCGCCATCATCGCCGGCGTGGTGAACGCCTCGGCGAGGAAGATCACTTCCGGGTGCAGCGCCCGCACATCGGCGATCAGCCATTGCCAGAACGGCAGCGGCTTGGTGTGCGGATTGTCGACGCGGAAGATTTTCACACCTTCGTTGACCCAGCCGACGACGATATCGCGCAGTTCCACCCAGAGGCTGGGGATCGCATCCGGCGCATAGAAGTCGACGTTGACGATGTCCTGGTATTTCTTTGGCGGGTTTTCTGCGTATTTGATCGTGCCGTCCGGGCGCCAGTTGAACCAGCCCGGATGCTGCTTGAGCCACGGGTGATCCTGCGAACACTGAATGGCGAAATCGAGGGCGATTTCCAGGCCATGCTCAGCGGCAGCGGCGACCAACCGGCGGAAGTCTTCGCGGGTGCCGAGCTGCGAGTGAATCGCCTCATGACCACCCTCCTCGCTGCCGATCGCGTAGGGACTGCCCGGATCATCGGGACCTGCGGTCAGAGAATTGTTGCGGCCCTTGCGGTGGGCACGGCCGATCGGGTGGATCGGCGTGAAGTACAGCACGTCGAACCCCATGTCCTGAATCATCGGCAGCCGCGAGTGCACATCGTTGAAAGTGCCGTGACGCTTGGGATCGTCGGTGATCGAGCGCGGAAACAGCTCGTACCAACTGGCGAATTCGGCCAGCTCCCGTTCGACATCCACCGGGAATTCGGCGCTCAGGCTCAGATAGGCGCGGTGATCGGCCTGCGCCATCAATTGCGCACTGCGCGAGTGCAGAAACAGCGCCACCTGCTCGGTTTCGAGCAGGCCGGACAATTCATGATGCAAGGCAGCGAGTTCCTCGCTGAGCTGACCTTCGCTGCGTTCGGCAGCCTGCTGCACCATGCTGCGGCCTTCCTGCAGTTCGAGTGACACCGGGACGGCGGCGTTGTGCTTTTTCTCCAGTTCGTACTGGAAACTGGCGAAATGGTCGATCCACGCTTCGATGCAATACAGGTAGCGCCCCTGGCGTTCGGGACGAAACTGCCCCTGCCAACTGTTATTGCCCAGCTCGTTCATCACCTCGCTGTGCCAACTCTCCTCGCCCTCGGCACGCCAGCGGATGCGCACGGCCAGCTTGTCGTGGCCGTCGGCAAAGACCTTGCTGGTGACGATCACGTCACGCTCGACGATCGACTTGACGGCAAACTGCCCGCCATCGAGGGTCGGCATGGTGTTTTCGATCACGATGCGCGGCAGCAGCAATGCCTGCGACAGCGGCATGTGCGGGTTGTAGCTCTGCTCTGAAGGTTTTTCAGCAGACATCGAGCATCTCTCCTTAACGCCCCAAGGACGCTCTTGTGCCGGAACAGTGTTCACAATGAGGCACCGGCCCCGACTTGAACTCACTTAGGTTCCGAGCGACCGGCGCGGGGAAAAGTTCACAGGGATTTGTCTGGACAGAAAAGCGGATCGAATTCATCACACGGTGGTCAATCCACTTAAGCACTTCTCACGCCATGTGCCACACGGAGGTCTACAGATGAACATCCCGATCCCGGCCGAAACGCCCGATCCGAACATCGACAAACCCACCCTGCCCGAGACCGAGCCGCAACCGATCCCCGAGCAGGAACCCCCAGGCACCACGCCACCGCCGAAGGAAGAACCACCGACGACGATGCCGCCCGTAATCGTCTGAGCATGTGCCCCCCATCCTGTAAGAGCTGCCGCAGGCTGCGATCTTTTGATCTTGTTTTTAAGAGCAAAATCAAAAGATCGCAGCCTTCGGCAGCTCCTACAGGAGTTAATCCAAGGTTGTTACAGGTGTGGTTTTTTCTCCCCTTCCTTCTCGAACAACCTGACCACCCGCGGCATCACACTGAAGATCCCCAGCGCCAGCAAGGTGCTGAGCAGCGCAGTGGCTTCCCTGCCCAACCCGGTCGCCACGCCGATCGCCGCCGTCATCCACAACCCGGCAGCCGTGGTCAGTCCTTTGACATGCCCCTCATCGCCTGCCTGATTCTTCAGAATCGTCCCGGCACCGAGAAAGCCGATCCCGGCGATCACCCCCTGCAACACCCGGCTCATCGCATCGGATTCAGCCCCTGAAGTCTGCGGCACCAGCACAAACAGCGCCGCCCCCAACGCCACCAGCATGTGCGTGCGCACCCCGGCGGCCTTGCCCTTGTGCTCACGTTCGAAACCGAGAATCCCACCCAGCACCGCCGCCATCAGCAGGCGCACGGTGATGCGTGTCAATTGCGAGGCATCGCCGATGTCGGCGAACTCCGCTTGCAGCGTTTCCCACACTTCATGCCACCAGGCGTTCATTGCACCGTCCTTTCTTATTGGTCGTTAGTGGATGGACAGCAGCGACCATTAATCAGTTGCGCAGAACGATTGGCAAAGCACGCGCCCTAACCTTTTAGGTACCCATGAAAAAAGGACAGCCTCATGCCCGTTCGAATCGATGAATCCAATCCCGAATCAAAAGTGTGTTTTTTCAGCGTCGAAAATGGCGAGGAAATTCGCATCTGCGACACGCTGGAAGTCAAAACCGATAGTGAAAAGGCCATGTCTTTTGTAGAGGTTGAAAACCGGCGCATCTACATCACCGAAGCAGAAGCCGACGCCTTGACCGTCGCCGGCGCGAAGGATGGTCGCAAGCACCTGAAGGCCGACGAGAGTGATTCGGTGATTTGACTGACCCTGATCAACATCCGGCGCAGACGCCTGCGATAGGCGTTTGCGCCTGCGCCTGCGGGCTGCTTCAAGTTGTCGCAGGATGTGTGCCCAGAGCCATCTGATACGCTTTTTATTAAAATAGCTGAGTCTGTTATGCAAACAGATCGGCGCTCATAGTTCGCTCGCCTGATGGAGGCTGATGAGCGAATGACCATGAGCGAACAAATCCCCGTCCGAACCGTAGAAGCAAGCCCCACCATAAAAAATGTGCCTGGTCGCCCGATGAAGGCGAAGGCCGGCTCCACCGACACGCAGATCCACACCCGCAGTTTCACCGGCCTGTTCCGCACCTTGCGCATCAGCGGCGCGGGCTTTCTGTTTCTGCTGTTCTTCGGCACCGTGTGGCTGAACTGGGGTGGCCGCCAGGCGGTGCTGTGGGACTTGGCCGAAAGCAAATTCCACATCTTTGGCGCGACCTTCTGGCCGCAGGATTTCATCCTGCTCTCGGCGCTGCTGATCATTGCCGCGTTCGGCCTGTTCGCCATCACCGTGTTCGCCGGCCGGGTCTGGTGTGGTTACACCTGCCCGCAGAGTTCGTGGACGTGGATCTTCATGTGGTGCGAGAAAGTCACCGAAGGCGAACGCAACCAGCGGATCAAACTGCAAGCGGCGCCCTGGGGCCTGAACAAACTGGCGCGGCGCGCGGCCAAGCACACCCTGTGGCTGGCGATCAGCGTGATGACCGGGCTGACCTTCGTCGGCTACTTCACCCCGATCCGCCCGCTGGCCGAAGAGCTGTTCACCCTGCAGATCGGCGGGGTCAGTCTGTTCTGGGTGTTGTTTTTCACCGCCGCCACTTACATCAACGCCGGATGGCTGCGCGAAGCGGTGTGCATGCACATGTGCCCGTATGCGCGGTTCCAGAGCGTGATGTTCGACAAGGACACCCTGGCGATTTCCTACGACGTGGCCCGTGGCGAAAACCGTGGCCCGCGTAAACGTGATGTGAAGCCCGCCGAAGCAGGACTGGGTGATTGCATCGATTGCCAGTTGTGCGTGCAGGTATGCCCGACCGGCATCGACATCCGCGACGGCCTGCAGATGGAGTGCATCGGCTGCGCGGCGTGCATCGACGCCTGTGATTCGATCATGGACAAAATGAATTATCCGCGCGGCCTGATCCGCTACAGTTCCGAGCGCGAATTGCAGGGTGGCAAGACCCATCTGCTGCGACCACGGCTGATCGGTTATGTCGCGCTGCTGCTGGTGATGATCGGCGCCCTGGCGCTGGCGTTGGTCGAGCGGCCAATGGTCTCGCTGGACGTGACCAAGGATCGCGGGCTGTTCCGCGAAAACGGTCAGGGCCAGATCGAGAACATCTACACCCTTAAGGTGATCAACAAGACCCAGCAGCGCCAGGACTACCACCTGAGCCTGGTGGACGGCGACGGCTTCCAGTTGCAGGGCAAGACCGAACTGAGTCTGGCGCCGGGGGAGATTGTCGACGTGCCAGTGTCGGTAGCGATGACCACCGAGCGTCCGGCCAGCAGCTCGCAGACCTTGAGCTTCAAGATCGCCGACAGCGACGAGCCGCAGATTTATAGCGTGGCGAAAAGCAGGTTTGTGGCGCCGATGAATCGTTGAGCCTTTAAGATGCAGCTCTCTTTTGACACTGTGATACCTGTGGCGAGGGAGCTTGCTCCCGCTTGAGTGCGCAGCACTCACAAGCTTTTGGGGCCGCTGCGCAGCCCAGCGGGAGCAAGCTCCCTCGCCACAACAAGCAATTCGAATTCAGTCCATCGCGGGATACCGATGAAACGCTACGAAAAATTCGCCGACGACATCGCTGAACTGATCCGCTCCGGCGTCCTCGGCCCCGGGCAACGGGTGCCGTCGGTGCGCTACGCCAGCCAGACTTACGGGGTCAGCCCGTCCACGGTGTTCCAGGCCTATTACCTGCTGGAACGTCGCGGCCTGATTCGCGCGCGGCCGCGCTCCGGCTACTTCGTCAACACCCACGCACCGAGTCCGTTCTCGGAGCCGGTGATCAGCAGCCACGTCAACGACTCCACCGAAGTCGACGTCAGCGAACTGGTGTTCTCAGTGCTGGAATCGATCAAGGACCCGAGCACCGTGCCCTTCGGCTCCGCGTTCCCCAGCCCGACCCTGTTCCCGTTGCAGCGTCTGTCGCGTTCGCTGGCCAGTGCCGCGCGGGAGATGGACCCGCGCATGGTGGTCACCGACATGTCGCCGGGCAACCCGCAACTGCGCCGACAGATCGCCCTGCGCTACATGGTCGGCGGGCTGATGCTGCCGATGGAAGAACTGCTGATCACCAACGGCGCCCTCGAAGCGCTGAACCTGTGCCTGCAAGCGGTCACCGAGCCGGGCGATCTGGTAGCCATCGAAGCTCCGGCGTTCTACGCCAGCCTGCAAGTGCTGGAGCGCTTGAAACTCAAAGCCGTGGAAATCCCCGTGCACCCGCGCGACGGTATCGACCTCAACGTGCTCGCCCAGACCCTGGAACGGCACCCGGTCAAGGCCTGCTGGTGCATGACCAGTTTCCAGAACCCGATGGGCGCGACCATGCCCGAGGCGAAGAAACAGGAACTGGTCGAGCTGCTGCGCCTGCATCAGGTGCCGCTGATCGAGGACGATGTCTACGCCGAACTCTATTACGGTCAGCAAGCGCCGAAACCGGCCAAGGCGTTCGACACCGAAGGGCTGGTGATGCACTGCGGTTCGTTCGCCAAGAGCCTGGCCCCCGGCTACCGCATCGGCTGGGTCGCTGCCGGGCGCTACGCACAGAAAATCGAACGACTGAAACTGATGACCTCGCTCTGCGCCTCAATGCCGGCGCAAGCGGCCATCGCCGACTACCTGCAACACGGCGGCTACGACCGTCACCTGCGCAAACTGCGCTATGCCCTGGAAGAACAGCAAAGCGCGATGCTCGCAGCGATCGCTCGGTATTTCCCGGCACAGACCCGCGTCAGCCAGCCGGCCGGCGGCTACTTTCTGTGGCTGGAACTGCCACCGCAGATGGATTCGTTGAAGTTGTTTCAGATGGCATTGGCGCAGGGCATCAGCATCGCGCCGGGGCCGATCTTCTCGCCGACCCAGCGGTTCAGGAATTGTATTCGCCTGAACTACGGCAGCCCGTGGACCGAGGATTCGGAGAAGGCGATGGAGACGTTGGGGCGGATTGTGCGGTCGTTCTGACAGTTGGATGTTGCCGCTCATGACGCCTTCGCGAGCAAGCCCGCTCCCACAGTAGATCGCATTCCATCTGGAGAAACGCGGTCTACTGTGGGAGCGGGCTTGCTC
Organism: Pseudomonas sp. GW823-FHT01D03; assembly: GCF_058798255.1. Lineage (NCBI taxonomy): Bacteria > Pseudomonadati > Pseudomonadota > Gammaproteobacteria > Pseudomonadales > Pseudomonadaceae > Pseudomonas > Pseudomonas sp. GW823-FHT01D03. The sequence goes on along the minus strand of NZ_JBXAKK010000001.1, from coordinate 2,889,705 downwards.
GCGAAGAGGCCGGATCAGGCAACACAAATCCCAACGATCAGCGCCCACCACCCAGATCAACAAACGTCCCGGTCGCATACGAAGCCTTATCGGAAAGCAGCCAGACAATCGCCTCCGCGACCTCATCCGGGCGTCCGCCCCGGGCCATCGGGATCGCCGACTCAAGCTTGCTGACCCGATCCGGATCGCCACTCAGTGCATGGAAATCGGTATAGATATAGCCCGGACGCACCGCGTTGACCCGAATCCCCTCGCCCGCCACTTCCTTGGACAAACCGATGGTGAAGGTGTCGAGCGCACCTTTGGACGCCGCGTAGTCGACGTACTCGTTGGGCGAGCCCAGGCGTGCGGCGACCGAGGAGACGTTGACGATGCTGCCGCCCTGCCCGCCGTGTTTGGGCGACATGCGCAGGATCGCGTGCTTGGCGCAGAGGATCGGCGCCAGGACGTTGGTTTTCATTATTTTGAGAATGCGGAATTCGGACATTTCATCGACCCGCGACTTGTGCCCGACAGTGCCGGCGTTGTTCACCAGCGCGGTGACCCGACCGAGTTCGGTATCGACCCGCTGAAACAGCGCGATCACTTCGTCTTCGATGCTGACATCGGCGCGTACCGCAATGGCTTGCGCCCCCAGCGCCCGCACTTGCTCCAGCACGCTTTGCGCGGCCTGTTCATCCGACTGATAGTTGATGCAGATCCGATAGCCCTGTTCGGCAGCCAATAACGCCGTAGCGGCGCCGATTCCGCGCCCGCCACCGGTGATAACCATGACTTTATCCATGCTGGCCCTTCCCCCCAATGCACACGTAACAGTCGGGTGGAAGAATAACCGCCATTGGGCGGTTTTGCATGGGCTCTGTCAAAGACAAAACCATGCATGAGACTGAGAGGTTTTTTGTGGCGAGGGAGCTTGCTCCCGCTCGGCTGCGAAGCAGCCGTGAATCCGGCCAATACGGTACAACCGAGTAAAAACGGGTCCGCTTCGCGCCCCAGCGGGAGCAAGCTCCCTCGCCACAGAATGCAGTCAGACAGCGGCCAGAGCCTCTCCACGGGCAATGTTCTGCATGAAGCGATCCGCCGGCATCGGATGGCCCAACAGATAACCCTGCAACGAATCACAGCCCAACTGCGTGAGGAAATCCTGCTGCACGCCGGTCTCGACCCCCTCGGCAACAATCCGCAAACCCAGTGCCTGGCCCAGCGCCACAATCGCCGAGACGATGGCCGCGTCGTCGCTGTCGCGCTCCAGATCGCGGACAAAACCGCGGTCGATCTTCAGCTCGTTGGCCGGCAAGCGCTTGAGGTACATCAGGCTCGAATAGCCGGTGCCGAAGTCGTCGATCGACAGGTCGACGCCCATGTCCGACAACTCCTGCAACACCTTCATGCTCGCATCGGCGTCGCTCATGGCCGTGGTTTCGGTGATTTCCAGGGTCAGGCTATTGGCCGGCAGATGATGCGTCGCCAGCGCCCTGGCCACGCTCTGCACCAGCCCCGCGTGACAGAACTGCAAGGCCGAGAGGTTCACCGCGATGCGCCAGTCGGTGTAACCGAGCACGTACCATTCGCGCATCTGCCGGCAAGCTTCATTGAGCACCCATTCACCGATGGCGATGATCAGGCCGGTCTTCTCTGCCAGATCGATAAATTTGTCCGGCAGCAACATGCCCTGCATTGGATGCTGCCAGCGCAGCAGTGCTTCGGCACCGACCGGACGACCGCTGGCGGCGTCGAATTTGGGTTGGAAATACAGGCTGAACTGACTGTGCTCCAGCGCGGCGCGCAGATCTTGCAACAGCTGCAACTGCTTGCGCGCGTTGCTGTTCATCGAGGCATCGAAGAAGCTGTAACCGTTTTTGCCACTGCCCTTGGCGTGATACATCGCCGCGTCGGCGTTCATCAGCAATTCCTGAGCGTTCAGGCCGTTGCCCGGGTACAGGGCGATGCCGACGCTGGCAGAAATCTGCAAGTCGTGCTCGGCCACGCGAAACGCCTGACCAAGCAGCCCGACCTGACGCGCGGCCAGCCCCAGTGCATCGTCGGGTTCGCTCAGGCGCACCAGCAGCACGAACTCGTCGCCGCCGATCCGCGCCAGCGTATCCTGACTGCGCAGATCTTCGCGCAGGCGCACCCCGACTTCGCGCAACAACTGGTCGCCCATGTGATGGCCGAAGGCATCGTTGACCGGTTTGAAACCGTCCAGATCGATAAACATCAACGCAAAACAACCGCCCTGCTCCTCGACCTTCTTCATCGCCTGATTAATCCGGTCGTCCAGCAGCATGCGGTTCGGCAGACCGGTCAGGGTGTCGTGCAATGCCAGTTGCGTCAGTTCACGGTTGGCCAGGGTCAGCGAATGCGCCAAATCGGCGGTACGCGCTTCAAGGCGCGCATCGAGAATCGAAGTGAGCAAGGCGATCGACAGCACCGCCAGCGTGGTGATCAGCACCAGATTGTCGAGGCCGTTGCCCTTGAGGCCGTCGAGCGTCGCGCCGCAGAAACTGCCGTCAGGAAACTGCGCGGCGGCCATGCCGGTGTAGTGCATGCCGACAATCGCGATGCCCATGATCACTGCCGCACCACCTCGAATCAGACGCACATAAGGCGAGTGCTGACGCAGGCGGAAGGCGATCCATAACGCCGCCGCCGAGGCCCCGACCGCGATCAGCAATGAGGCACCGAACAGGGTCGGGTCGTAATCGATGCCCGGCATCATGCGCAGCGCGGCCATGCCGGTGTAATGCATTGCACTGATGCCGGCGCCCATGATCAGGGCGCCGAAACCCAACTGCAGGATCGGCAGTCTCGGCTGGCTGACCAGCCACAAGGCAAACCCGCAGGACAGCACGGCAATCAGCAGCGACAGCGCGGTAATCGCAATGTCGTAACCCAGTTCGATCGGCAGCTTGAAGGCGAGCATGCCGATGAAGTGCATCGACCAGACGCCGACCCCCATTGCCAGCGCGCCGCCCGCCGTCCAGAAATGCACTGCACGGCCACGGGCGCTGGCGATGCGCCCGGTCAGGTCGAGCGCGGTGTAGGACGCGAGGATCGCCACACACAAAGAAATGAAAACCAGGGTGAAGGAATAATTACCGATGAGCATGAAGATTCTCGCGACCACCCACGCCGTACTGCGTCCATTCTCGGCCGGGCAAATGCGGCGATTGTACTGATTGCGCGGAAGAACGCACTGACAAAGTAATCATTTTGCCATCAAGCCGATGAAACGCTTGTTTGATGGTTTTTCGAGGCTCTGGAACAACCATCACAACCTGTAAGAGCTGCGGCAAGCTGCGATCTTTTGACCTTGCTTTTAAAGATCAAAAGATCGCAGCGTGCCGCAACTCCTACACAGGTTATTCGGTGGCCAGTTGTCCGTCCCAGCCGCCACCCAGCGCTGCAATCAATTGCACGCTGGCAATCAGGCGGCTCTGCAGAATGTTCAGCACAGTCCGCTCGTTGCTCAGCGCCGTGGCTTGCACCACGACCACGTCGATGTAGGCAATCAACCCGGCCTTGTACTGATTCTGGGTCAGGCGCAGCGAATCGCGCGCGGCATCCAGTGCTTCCTGACGCACCGCCGCCTCGTCTTCATAAACTTTCAATTGCACCAGATAGTTTTCCACTTCACGGAAGCCATCGAGTACGGTCTGGCGATACTTGGCGACGGTCTGATCGTACGCCGCCTCGGTGCGATCAACTTCGGCCGAACGGATGCCACCGTCGAATATCGGCAAGTTCAGTTTCGGCCCGACCGACCAGAAACGGTTAGGTAGCGTTAAGAGATTTTTCGAGGTACTGCTGCTGTAGCCGCCGCTCATGCTCAAGGTCAGATCGGGGTAGTACGCCGCTTTGGCCACGCCGATATTGGCGTTGGCGGCGATCACCGAGCGCTCCGCCGAGGCAATGTCCGGGCGGCGTTCCAGCAGTTGCGACGGCAGGCTCAGGGGAATCTGCGGTAGATTCGGGATGTTCTGGGTTTCGGCGATGCTGAATTCGGCCGGCGCCTGCCCGGTGAGCACGGCGATGGCATTTTCAAACTGCGCCCGCTGCCAGATCAGGTCGACCAGATCGGCCTGAGTGGTTTTCAACTGGGTTTGCGCCTGCGCCACCGCATCACGCCCGGAAATCCCCGCGCGGTACTGGTTCTGGGTCATTTGCAGGGATTTTTCGTAGGCCGCGACGGTGGCTTCAAGCAGGCGTTTCTGCTGGTCGATGACCCGCAGTTGCAAGTAGTTCTGCACCAACTCCGACTGCTGGCTCAGGCGCATCGCGGCCAGATCGGCGAAGCTCGCCTGGGCGCTGGCCTCGTTGGCTTCCAGGCCTCGGCGCAATTTGCCCCAGATATCCGCTTCCCAACTCACGCCCAACTGCGCGTTGTAGGTATCGCGAATACCGCTGGCAGAACTGCTCAGGCTTGAGCTGCTGCTGCCGGTGCCTTGGCTGGAGCGGGTCTTGCCCACGCTCAGGTCGACACTGGGATAAAACGCCCCACGGGCGCTGCGCACCAAGGCCTGGGCTTGACGGAACTGCGCTTCGGATTGCGCGACAGTCTGGTTGGAACTGTTAAGTTTTTCGATCAGGCCATTGAGCTGCTGATCGCCATACAACTCCCACCAGGCGCCGCGCGCCAGCGAGTCGCTCGGATTGGCCTGACGCCAGCCTTCGGCCTCTTTGTATTGCGCGACCTCGGCGGTCTGCGGACGCTGATAGTCCGGGCCGACGGCGCAGGCACTGAGCATCGCCACGCACAGCGACAGGCTCAACAAGCGCGAACCGCGCGCAGTGGCCAGATTGAGAAGCGAACGGTCAGTCATAGCGGAGTTTCCAGAGCGGCGTCAGTACGCACGCCGCGCCACTTGTTGAAGCGGTGGCGCAGCTTGTCGAGATAGAGGTAAACCACAGGCGTGGTGTAAAGGGTCAATACCTGGCTGAAGATCAGGCCGCCGATGATGGTCAGGCCCAACGGCTGGCGCATTTCTGCGCCTTCCGCGCGGCCGAGCAGCAACGGCAAGGCGCCGAGGATGGCCGCCAGGGTGGTCATCAGAATCGGCCGCAGCCGTTGCAGGCAGGCGCTGCGGATCGACTCCAGCGGCGACAGGCCCTGATGGCGCTCCAGTTGCAGCGCCAGATCGATCATCAGGATCGCGTTTTTCTTCACCACCCCGATCAACAGGAACAATCCGAGCAGCGAGATCAGGCTGAACTCGCCGCCCAGCGCATAGATCGACAGCAACGCACCGACCCCGGCCGACGGCAAGGTCGAAAGGATCGTCAACGGGTGAATGTAGCTTTCATACAGCACACCGAGCACCAGATACACCGCCAGCAGCGCACCGAGGATCATGAATGGCTGACTCTTCTGCGTGGCGGCAAACGCATCGGCGGTGCCGGCCATTTTCGCGATCACGTCTTCCGGCAGACCGACCTTGGCAATCGCCCGCTCGATCGCGGCACTGCCCTGCTCCACGGTCACGCCTTCGGCCATGTCAAACGCGATGCTTTCGGAAGCGAACTGGCCTTCGTGGCTGACACGGTCGTCTTCCAGGCTGTTTTCGTAATGGGCGATGGTCGACAACGGAATCCGCGCACCGTCAGCGGTAATCACCTGCACCTGATTGAGCGTCACCGGATCCTGCGCGTATTTAGGATTGACCTCCATCACCACCTGATACTGGTTGAGGCTGTCGTAGATCGTCGAAATCTGCCGCTGGCTGTAGGCGTTGTTCAACACCGCCGTGACCATGTTCATGTCGACTCCCAGGCGCTTGGCCTGATCACGGTCGACAATCAACGTCACCTGCTGCGCGCCACGGCCCTCGCGGGCGTCGATTGCAGTCAGCTCGGGCAGTGCGCGCAGCGCGGTCACCACTTTCGGGTACCACTCGCGCAACGCCCCCAGATCGCCGCTTTGCAGGATGTAGCTGTATTGCGAGGTGGTCTGCTCGCGGCCACCACCGAACTGCAGGTCCTGATCCGCCATCAGCATCAACTGGGCGCCGGGCACCTTGGGCATTTCCTTGCGCAGGCGTTCGATGACTTTCTGCGCCGACAGGTTGCGTTCCTTGATCGGCTTCAGCCGTACCAGCATGAACGCGTTGTTGGTGCCGTTGGTGCCGCCGATAAACCCGGCGACGCTATCCACTGCTTCGTCCTTGAGCACGGCGCGGCGGAAGGTTTCCATTTTCGGCTGCATCACGCTGAACGACAGACCGTCGTCACCCCGGACGAAACCGATCAACTGGCCGGTGTCCTGCTGCGGCATGAACGTCTTCGGCACCACCACGTACAGCGCAACGTTGACCCCGACCGTGATGATCAGACTGAGCAAGGTCAGACGCCGATGGCGCAGCACCCAATCGAGGCTGGTCGCATATTTGCCGACCATCCAGTCGTTGGTCCGGCGGCTCCAGCGTTGCAAACGGTTTTCCTGGCCCGGCGTGTGCGGCTTGAGCCAGCGCGCGCAGAGCATCGGAGTCAGCGTCAGCGAGACCACCAGCGAGACCACGATGGCTGCTGCCAGGGTGATGGAAAACTCGCGGAACAGGCTCTCGACAATCCCGCCCATGAACAGGATCGACAGGAACACCGCCACCAGCGACACGTTCATCGACAGCAAGGTGAAACCGACTTCCTTGGCCCCGAGATAGGCAGCCTGCATCGGCTTGACGCCTTCGTCGATGTGCCGGGAGATGTTCTCCAGCACCACGATGGCATCGTCCACCACCAGTCCGGTAGCCAGAATCAGCGCCATCAGCGACAAGTTGTTCAGCGAGAAGCCATAGAGGTACATCACCGCAAAGGTGCCGACCAGCGACACCGGCACTGCCAGCGTCGGAATCAGCGAGGCGCGGAAATTCCCGAGAAACAGGAACACCACCAGAATCACCAGCGCCACGGCGATCAGCAGGGTCATTTCCGCTTCGTGCAGCGTGGCCTTGATCACCGGCGAGCGATCCATCGCCAGGTTCAGCTTGACGCTGGCCGGCAGTACCGCCTGCAACGCCGGCAACTGCGCCTTGATCTCGTTGACCGTCTCGATGATGTTGGCGCCGGCCTGGCGGTTGATCACCAGCAGCACCGCCGCGTCATCGTTGAAGAAGCCGCTGTTGTAACGGTCTTCGACGCCGTCGCTGACCTTGGCCACGTCCTTCAGACGCAGGGCCGCACCGTCCTTGTAATGGATGATCAGCGACTCGTAATCCTTGGCTTTCTCCAACTGGTCGTTGGCCTGGATCTGCCACAGGCGCTCGCCGTCTTCGACCGAGCCCTTGGGCCGGCGCACGTTGGCCCCGGCGATGGTCTCTCGCACATCGTCGAGCGCCACGCCGTACTGGTTCAGCGCCTGCGGTTCAAGTTCGATACGCACCGCCGGCAACGAACTGCCGCCGATCTGCACCTCACCGACACCCTGCACCTGGGACAGGCTCTGCGAGAGGATGGTCGAGGCCAGGTCATAGAGCTGGCCTTTTTCCAGCACGTCCGACGTCAGCGACAGCACCATGATCGGCGCCTGCGACGGGTTGACCTTCTTGTAGGTCGGCATGCTGCGCATCCCGCTCGGCAACAGGTTGCGCGAAGCATTGATCGCCGCCTGCACTTCCCGCGCCGCGCCGTTGATGTCACGGTCGAGGTCGAATTGCAGAATGACCCGGGTCGAACCCTGGCTGGAGCGGCTACTCATGGTGTTAACGCCGGCAATCGCGCCGAACGACCGCTCCAGCGGCGTCGCCACCGTGGACGCCATGACCTCGGGACTGGCGCCGGGCAGACTGGCCTGGACCACGATCACCGGGAAGTCCATTTGCGGCAGCGGCGACACCGGCAACAGACCGAAACTGACACCGCCCAGCAGCATGATCGCCAGACTCAGGAGCATGGTCGCGACCGGGCGCTTGATGAAAGGACCGGAGAGGTTCATTGACCAAGATCCTTACTTTCACCGCACTCCCCTGTAGGAGTGAGCCCGCTCGCGATGAGGTCGGCACATTCAATATCGGTAGGGACAGACACACCGCTATCGCGAGCAGGCTCACTCCTACAAGGGGTATGTGTACGGACAGTCATACCGAAACCTCTTCGCGGTCAGCATTGGTCTTGCCAAAGCGCCGGCCGAGACGGTCGAAATACAGGTAGATCACCGGCGTGGTGAACAGAGTCAGTACCTGGCTCACCAGCAAGCCGCCGACCATCACCAGACCCAGTGGCTGACGCAATTCAGCCCCGGAACCGGTGGCGAGCATCAACGGCACCGCGCCGAACAGCGCCGCCAGCGTGGTCATCAGAATCGGCCGGAAGCGCAGCAGCGCCGCCTGATAGATCGCCTGCTCCGGCGCCATGCCCTGGGTGCGTTCGGCGTCGAGGGCGAAGTCGATCATCATGATCGCGTTCTTCTTGACGATACCGATCAGCAGGATGATGCCGATGATCGCGATCATGCCCAGGTCATTGCCGCTGAGCAGCAACGCGAGCAAGGCTCCCACCGCCGCCGACGGCAGGGTCGAGAGAATGGTGATCGGGTGGATGTAACTTTCGTAAAGCACGCCGAGCACGATGTACATGGTCACCACCGCCGCCAGAATCAGCAGCAAAGTGCTCGACAGCGAGGCCTGAAACGCTTCGGCCGCACCCTGGAACTGGGTCTGCACGCCAATCGGCATGCCGATGTCCTGCTGCACCTGTTCGATGATGTCCACCGCATGCCCCAGCGCCACGCCGGATGCGAGGTTGAACGACATCATCACGGCGGGGAACTGGCCGATGTGGGTGATTGCCAGTTGCGCCTGACGTTCCTCGACATGGGCCAGGCTCGACAGGCGCACTTGCGCACCGTCAGTGGTCTTGACGTGAATCTGATCCAGCGCCGCCGGGCCGATCTTTTCCCCGGCCTGTGCCTGCAGCACCACGCGATACTGGCTGGCCTGGGTGTAAATGGTCGAGATCTGCCGCTGGCCGAAGGCGTCATACAACGCATCGGTAATGTTCTGCACCGACACACCGAGGCGCGAAGCCGCATCGCGGTCGATCACCAGATAGACCTGCAAACCCTTGTCCTGCAAATCGCTGGCGACGTCGGTCAGCTCCGGACGCTGGGCCAGTGCCTCGACCAGACGCCCGCTCCACTGGCTGAGCAGTTCAGAATCCGGCGAGGACATACTGAATTGGTACTGGGTACGGCTGACCCGATCCTCGATGGTCAAATCCTGCACCGGCTGCATGAACAGGCGGATGCCGACCAGTTTGTCCAGTTGCGGTTGCAGGCGCGCGATCACTTCGGTGGCGCTCAGGTCACGCTGGCCGTGGGGCTTGAGGTTGATCAACAGACGACCGCTGTTGAGCGTGGCGTTGTCGCCGTCGACGCCGATGTAGGACGACAGGCTCTCCACCGCCGGATCTTCGAGAATCACCTTGGCCAGCGCCTGCTGACGCTCGCCCATGGCCGCGAAGGAAATCGACTGCGGCGCTTCGGAGATCCCCTGGATCACCCCGGTGTCCTGCACCGGGAAAAAGCCCTTGGGCACCACCATATATAGGAACACCGTCAGCGCCAGCGTACCGATAGCCACCAACAGGGTCAGCGGCTGGTGTTTGAGTACCCACTGCAACTTGCGCCCGTAGGCGGCGATCATCCAGTCGATGAAGCCGCCGCTGGCCCGGTAAAAGCGGCCCTGCTCGTGGGCTTCCGGCTCACGTTTGAGCAAGCGCGCGCACATCATCGGCGTCAGGGTCAGCGAGACCACCAGGGAAATCAGGATCGCTACCGCCAGAGTGATGGCGAACTCGCGGAACAGCCGTCCGACCACGTCAGCCATGAACAGCAGTGGAATCAGTACCGCGATCAGCGACAGGGTCAGGGAGATCAGGGTGAAGCCGATCTGCTTCGCGCCTTTGAGCGCCGCCTGCATCGGGCTGTCACCCTCCTCGATGAAGCGCGCGATGTTTTCCAGCATCACAATCGCATCGTCGACCACAAAACCGGTGGCGATGGTCAGCGCCATCAAGGTCAGATTGTTGACCGAGAACCCGGCGAGATACATCACGCCAAACGTGCCGATCAGCGACAGCGGCACCGCCACCGACGGGATGATCGTCGCGCTGGCACGCCGCAAAAACAGGAACGTCACCATCACCACCAGCGCAATGGCGATCAGCAGTTCGTGCTGCACGTCAGTCACCGAGGCGCGGATGGTCTGGGTGCGGTCGGTGAGCACGGTAACGTCGAGGCCGGCCGGAAGGTTATCGGTGATGCTCGGCAGCAACGCCTTGATCCGGTCGACCACCTCGATCACGTTGGCGCCCGGCTGACGCTGGATATTGAGCAGCACTGCCTGATTCTGGTTGGCCCACGCGGCGAGACGTTCGTTCTCCGCGCCATCGACGATTTCCGCCACATCCTTCAGACGCAACGGCGCGCCGTTCTTGTAGGCGAGGATCAGGTTGGCGTAGTCCTTGGGCGACGTCAGCTGGTCGTTGGCATCGAGCATCGAGACCCGGGTCGGGCCGTCGAAGTTACCTTTTGGCTGGTTGACGTTGGACGCGCCGATCAGCGTGCGCACGTCTTCAAGGTTCAGGCTGTTCGCCGCGAGGGCTTCCGGGTTGACCTTGATCCGCACCGCCTGCCGCTGACCGCCGGCAATGCTGACCATGCCGACGCCGCTGATCTGGGCGATCTTCTGCGCCATGCGCGTATCGACCAGATCATTAAGCTTGGGCAGGAGCATGGTTTTCGAGGTGATCGCCAGGGTCAGCACCGGGGTATCCGCCGGGTTGACCTTGTTGTACACCGGCGGCGCCGGCAAATCGGTCGGCAGCAGATTGGTCGCGGCGTTGATCGCGGCCTGCACCTGCTGTTCGGCGACGTCCATGTTGATGTCGAGGCTGAAACGCAGGGTCAGCACCGAAGCGCCGCCGGAGCTGGTCGAGGCCATTTGCGTCAGGCCCGGCATCTGCCCGAACTGACGTTCGAGCGGCGCGGTGACGGCACTGGTCATCACGTCCGGACTGGCGCCGGGGTACAGGGTCATGACGCGAATGGTCGGATAATCGACCTGCGGCAAGGCCGAGACCGGCAGCAGGCGATAGGCAATCAGGCCGGCCAGCACAATGGCCAGCATGCTCAGGGTAGTGGCTACCGGACGGAGGATGAACAGCCGCGAAATGTTCATGCGCCCTTCTTGGCCTTGTCAGCCGCGGCGGCGTCCGGTGCACTGGCGGCGGGTTTGCCCTGCAGGTGCCCGGTCGGGGTGGTCGGCACGTCATTGCTGTCGTTGACCACTTCCACTTCGCTGCCTTCCTTCAGGCGGTCGGTGCCTTCCAGCACCACGCGATCGCCCGCGGCGAGGCCTTCGGTGACCACGGTGTTGGTGCCGTCACTGGCGCCGATCTTCAGTTGGCGGATGGTGACTTTCTTGTCGCCGTCCAATGCGTAAACGAACGTGCCGTTGGTGCCGAACTGAATCGCCGCCGACGGTGCCAGTACCACGCCTTTCAAGGTATCGGCCAGCAGATGGACGTTGACGAACTGATTGGGGAACAGCGACTGGTCGCGGTTATCGTAACGGGCCTTGAATTTCAGGGTGCCGGTGGCGACGTCGATCTGGTTGTCGAGGCTTTGCAGCACGCCGCTGGCCTGGATCTTGGTATCGCCGCGATCCCATGCCTCGGCCGGGAGTTTGGCGCCGCTGTGGTAGCGCGCCAATACGGTTTCGAGGCTGTTTTCCGGCAGGGTGAAGACCACGCTGATCGGTTGGGTCTGAGTGATGACCGCAAGGAACGTGGTGTCGTTGGCGGCGACGAGGTTGCCGACGTCGACCTGACGCAGGCCGACGCGACCGGCAATCGGTGCGCGGATCTTGGTGAATTCGAGATTGAGCTTGGCGTCGTTGACCGCCGCCTGATTGGTCTTGACCGTGCCCAGGTACTGGCCGACCAGCGCTTCGGCGGTGTCCAGGGTCTGCTTGGCGATGCTGTCTTCCTTGTACAGACCGCGATAACGCTCGACGTCGACCTGTGCGTTTTTCAACTGCGCCTGATTCTGCAGCAAGGTGCCTTCAGCCTGGAGCAAGGCGTTCTGGTACGGACGCGGATCGATCTCTGCCAGCAGGTCGCCAGCCTTGACCATCTGCCCTTCCTCGAAGTTGATCTTCACCAGTTCACCGCCGACCCGGCTGCGCACATTGATGGTGTTGAGCGCGGTCACCGTCCCCAGTGCCTTGTAATACAGCGGGAAGTCCCCCGTGACCGCCGGCGCCACCCGCACCGGAATCGGCCCGGCCGCGCCGCCGAAGCCCGGCCGCATCATCCCCGAACGTCCGGCGTGGCCGCTCGCCGCCTTGTCGGCGCCCTCCTTGTGGGCCGAACCGGCGGGCCAGAATTTCCAGCACAAAACGGCGATGACCAACAGGACGAGCAGGCTGATTAGCCAGCGACGGGAATTGCGAGGGGACGATTGCATGGATTGATTAACCATTGGGCGCGTGGGCTTCTTTTACGGGAGGCTGAACGATAAGCACTGATCGGATTTAAGCAAAGCAGCTTTACCGGCAATTTACCTTCAACTTACGTTTCAAGGTGTGAGGCAAAACACTGATACACAAATGAAAACGGCCTGGACAGGGCCAGGCCGTTAACAATTGTAAAAGCGCTTATTTCAGAACGGCGAGTGCTGCGTCGTAGTTCGGCTCTTCAGCGATTTCCTTGACCAGTTCGCTGTGCAGAACGTTGTCGTTCTCGTCCAGCACTACCACGGCGCGGGCGGTCAGGCCTTTGAGCGGGCCGTCAGCGATGGCTACGCCGTAGTTTTCGATGAACTCGGCACCGCGCAGGGTCGACAGGTTCTGCACGTTTTCCAGGCCTTCGGCGCCGCAGAAGCGGGCCTGGGCGAATGGCAGGTCAGCCGAGATGCACAGCACCACGGTGTTGGCCAGTTCGTTGGCCTGAGCGTTGAACTTGCGTACCGAAGTGGCGCAGGTCGGGGTATCAACGCTTGGGAAGATGTTCAGCACTTTGCGCTTGCCGGCAAAGTCTTTCAGGGTGACGTCGGACAGATTGCCGGCAACCAGGGAAAAGGCTGGCGCCTTGGAACCGGCTTGTGGCAACTGGCCGTTGACTTGAACCGGGTTGCCTTTGAGGGTGACTTGAGCCATGACTTTAGTCCTTCTTAACGTGGTTATTGAGCATGCAAGTGGCCGAAGTTAACCACGAAATTGTCCGACGACCTATGCCCTGACAGAAAATTGTCAGGGGCCTGCGCAAAAAATTGTATACAACCCAAGCCCCCCCCGGTAGGAGCTGCCGCAGGCTGCGATCTTTTGACTTTACCTTTTCATCAAGATCAAAAGATCGCAGCTTCGTTTCACCGACAGCTAAAAGAATTGGTCAGTCGGGCATGGATCGGATGATGTCGGCTAGATCATCCTTGGTTAGTTCATTGGCCTTGATAGCAGCGGCAATATCGGTTTTGGAGAGCGGAAACCGTTTGAAAATTTCTTTCAAGGTTTCCTCATCAACATTGGCCAGCCAGAGCGGGTCTATAAACGAACCGCCATACTCAGGCTTCATGGGTACTTCTTCGTGTGCAATTGCACCTTTATGATTGAGATACACCACATAACGGTCATGCCCTTCAGGAAAGCTTTTATCGTGATAAAGGGTAGTACCCAAAGGCAGGACATAGTAATTCTCGTCGCCATTTGGCCCTTCAATCAGCAACGGTTCTTTAGTTTTGATCATTTTCATATTGTGCCCCTTCGCAATATCGCCAAAAATCAGAAAAGCCAAAAAAATCGCATTGACGGATAAAACTGCCACCAGCCATAGGCCAAGACGTCTATTTGTAAACATTTTTCTTATCATAGGGAGCCTCGGTATTCGCTTCCAGCATGGCTTGTAAATCCGCAGGCATGAAAATACCGTCCTTCGGACTACTTTGCGTACGCGCTGCCTGTCTTTCGATGAAAGAAAGACCTCGCATCTCATTGAATTTCGCCGGATTCTGCACAATTGACTTTCCGGAAACCTTTGCTCCTGCAATTGTCACGGTTGTGCAGTTATTCGTTGTCGGATGATAGTTCGATGGCAAGACATACCGAGCTGATGAGGCAGTCTTTTTTCGCTGTTCTTTTTGCTGGGCGACAATGCCGTCGAAATGAGCGATCACAGCCTCGGCTTTTGCATTTTCCAAAAAATAAACAAAACCTGTTGTTGTACGCCCCAAACTGTTTTCACCAGAGATATACGCTTTGAAGGACGTCCAGACGTTCAACACGCCTTCGCCCTCGCTATCGAACGTGCCCCAGGTTTTTCAATAGCGACCAAAGTCATAAGTAATGTCTTTGCTACCGACCACCACGTGTAAAGCCGCGTGCCCGAAAGGATGTTCTTCTTTATCGCGAGTGTAGGGACCACCCACCAGCACTTCCATATACGCACCGGATACGACCACCTGATTGGTTTTTGTGGTTTTCCCTGGTGCGCCTGTATTTTTTGCTGCCTGGGTTGTGCTGGTAGTTTTAGTAGACTGAACCATTAAAGATGTTCCGTATCTTCAAGTTTCGGAAACTTTATGCTACAACTCCCCCTGGGAATATTTGCAACATGCACAAAGCCATTTTCGTCGAGGACGCCAGTCATCAAGGTTCCATCGGGAAGCGTCAATTCATACGCCTCGTTGGCTACAGGTTCATCTCTTTGATTAAGCAACTGAAACTCGACGAAAGTCTTTTCTTTCAGAAACTGCGAGAAGAAGCTGGCGGGAGCACTACCAGAATCACCGACGAAGGTGTCGGGTGATCCAGCAGTAATCATCGCTCCACATGCCGTTTGGGAACCGACATGGGCAACGTCCTTTCCCAACCCAAAAACATGGGGGGCGCCCGTTGTTATAGGATTACTGCCGTGAATCGGGCAGGAATAGATATCTCCTACCAAAGCTACGGGAGTCGAATTAACAAAAATGGGACTTGATCCAGTGGTGATATTTCCACCGTGACTACCTGGATCTCCGAGCCTTGCGACTGGCTTTCCTGCCATCGTTTCTCTCCATTGAATATCACGACCTGCGGATGTTACCCGATCTTGTTCTGGAAAACAGGGTATCCATGGCACCTCCGGACTGGATAGAAAATACGACCGGCTAGAGTCTTTTTTGGTTGGTCGTTGACCGTTCCAACGCGCGGCAAAGGAATGTAACAAGAGAGCTATGCGCGCCAACTCACGAATCTGACGCAGAGCGTCAAGGGCTACATTGCTTTGCTGGGCGCGGGAAGGATCATGATCAATCAGTCTTTAAGTTCTACGTGATCCAGTGCTTGATTTACCGCTAATTCGCCCAGCATGACGACCTGAGCAATACCCAGTGCTGTTTTGCGCTGGGAAGTTTCCAGCGAGGCAGCGAAGTTGATGAGCATCTCGCTGGCCGAGCCGAGGGTTTCGCTGGCGTTGGCTAGAAGAGATTCGGTGTTGTACCTGGGATTGGCGAGGTACATGGATTCCGGTTCGTTGGCGCTAGACATGATACGGGCGGCGGGATTGAGGTAGTAGTCGAGGGCGCGGTCGGCGGCTTCGTGGAGTTTTTTACTGTCGACTGAGGCGTAAGGGGTTGTGGTGTCGGCGCCTGATTCTGGGGGGTTAGGTGTTGGTTTTTTCATGGTGTAACTCCACTGAATAGTCGGAGCTGCCCCCTTCGGTTTCCGGACGAAGAGGTGGCAGCTGTACGCAGGTTGGAAACCCGGGCAGCGGCGACCCGGACGACCCGAAGGTCCCCCGCGCACAGCCGCCATAACGGAGTGCACACATTCGAAGTGCGCAAGGATACGTTATGAAAGGCGTGTACGCGCCACTAATAACCGTCGGGGTTTCCAGTCCCGGTCGCTGAATTGGCAGCGACGAACACAGGCTAGAGACCCGACGTCCGACGGACAACCTGAAAACCTTGTGGGAACGTTCCGCAAAATCGAAACAACTTTTAAACATCCTGAATTGAAATACGCACTGGGAGCTGCCGAAGGCTGTAATTTTTTGATGTTGGTTTTTAACGACAGGAGCAAAGATCGCAGCTTGCGGCAGCTCCTGCATTGGCAGTTGCAGTGTGTCGGATTGCGTTTGTTAAAACGCCGGACTGCATCTTTTATTCAGAGACCTGTCGATTCACGCCCCTCCCGTTCGACTAAGCAGTGAATCAACCCCATTCCCTGGAGAAACCACCATGCGATTCATGATCCTTGTCAAAGCCAGCGCCGATTCCGAAGCCGGCATCATGCCCAGTGAAGAGCTGATCACCGCCATGGGCAACTTCAACGAAGAACTGGTCAAGGCCGGCATCCTCATCGACGCCGATGGCCTGCACCCGAGCAGCAAAGGCGCGCGCGTGCATTTCTCCGGCGACAAGCGCACGGTCATCGACGGCCCGTTCATCGAGACCAAGGAGCTGGTGGCCGGCTACTGGATCTGGGAAGTGAAATCCAAGGAAGAAGCCATCGAATGGGTCAAGCGTTGCCCGAACCCGATGCCGGGCGAATCGGATATCGAGATCCGCCAGATCTTCTCTGCCGAGGATTTCGGCGCCGAGTTCACGCCTGAGGCGCGGGCGCAGGAAGAACGTGTTCGCGAACAAGCGAAGAAAAATGCCTGATCCCATGCCGCGTTGAATTTGAAATTGCCATCGCGGGCAAGCCACGCTCCCACCGGCATTGAGTCGGTCACAGGATTTGTGAACGCTTCAATACCTGTGGGAGCGTGGCTTGCCCGCGAAAGCGTTATCACTGCCGCCACACATCTAACTGATCAGTTCATCACTCGACTGCGAAGCCGTACACAAAACCAAAGAATTAATCCATTCGACTGGCTAACTCCCCGTTAGCTGCTAGCGTCATTCAGACGTGTCCTACGGGCTTGATAAAAAAGGGAATACGTCCAACGGCCGAGAAGCGCCGGGACCTCCATGCAGTAGCCACCAGGGAAACGGGGATCATGTCGAAAAAATTGGGGATTCACGCCTTGCTGCTGGCGAGTTCGCTGGCGCCTGTGGTTTGTGCCTTTGCGAATAACGCCGAAGAGGCCAACAAAAGCAACAATCCGCTGAACCTGGCGCCCGGCGCCAACCTGCAGGATTACTACACGCCGAAGCTGTTCGACAGCAATCTGCACACCAACGATGCGTTGCTGCGCGGCACGTTGCCGATTGCGCCCAACGACTTCATCGGTGTGCCGCAACTGCTGCGCGCAACAATGCCGATCAGCACCCGCCCCGATCCGCGCGGCGGCTACAGCACCGGCATCGGCGATCTCAACCTGTTCGACATCTTTCTGCTCAAGACCGACGGCGTGCAGTTGGGTATCGGCCCGCAGATCACCGCGCCGACCGCTGCCGAGGATGAACTGGGCACCGGCAAGTGGCAGGCCGGCCTGGCTGCGGTGGCGATCGATTCGTCACCGCGCGGCCTGCTCGGTGCGCTGGTGCAATACCAGAGCTCGTTCGCCGGCGACCACGACCGAGCGCATGTCGAAACCGCAACCCTGCAGCCGTTCATCATTCATAACCTCGACAAGGGCTGGTACCTGCGCTCCACCGGCACCTGGACGTTCGATCTGAAAAACAACACTCACTACATCCCGATCGGTCTGGGTGCGGGCAAGGTCTGGAAGTCCGGCAGCAACATTCTCAACGCCTTCCTCGAACCGCAATGGACCGTCGAACGCAAAGGCGATGGTGTGCCGCAGTTCACCCTGTTCGCCGGGATCAACGTGACATTCGGAAAATAAGGACATCGCCATGCACATCGCTTTGCGCGCCGCCGGTTTCAGCCTGATGACCCTGTTCGCCAGCTGCGGCGTCGGTGCTCAGGCGCTCGACACCCGTATCGGCAAGATCGCCATGGAGGGCGAACTGCCGGCGCATGAGTCGATCGCCAAACTCTACGCCGAGCTGGATTTCCAGCAAGCGACCCAGAGTTACCTGTGGGCCTTGCCGCTGGTGTCCTACGCGCAGTGGCAGGAAGAATTTCGCGACAAGCTCGGCGCGCGCAGCGGCGATCTGATGGTGCTCGACAGCTACGAAGACAAGCTCGGCGTGATCACCGCCAACGCCACCACGCCGTACATTCTCGGTTTCGTCGACCTCAGCGAAACCGGGCCGCTGGTGATTGAACTGCCACCGGGACCGACCGCTGGCGGCATTGGCGATTTCTGGCAGCGGGCGATCATCGACATGGGTCAGACCGGCCCGGACAAAGGCCAGGGCGGCAAATATCTGGTGCTGCCACCGGGCGCGGAGCCACCGGCCGATGCCGACAAGTATTACTTGGCCAAATCGGAAACCATGAACGTGCTGGTGGGCTTCCGGGTGCTGGATCCGGATCCGGCCAAAGGCAAGGCGCTGGTCGAGAAATTCAAGATGTACCCGTACGCCAAACGTGCCGAGCCGAGCAAGACCCGCCTGCTGTCGCCTGACGGTAAAAAGTGGTCGGGCACCCAGCCGCGCGGCATCGCTTACTGGCAGCGGCTGCACCAGATCATCCAGAAAGAACCGGTCAATGAGCGTGATCGCTTCTACATGGCGATGCTCGCCAGTCTCGGCATCGAGAAGGACAAACCCTTCAACCCCAACACCCAGCAGCGTCAGGCCCTGGAGTCCGGCGCGCAGGTCGGTGAGCTGATCGCCAAGGCCAACACCTTTGCCAAGCGCTTTCCTCAGGCGCAGTACTGGCCCGACCGGCATTGGGACACGGTGCTGAACATCGCCGAACCGTCGCAGCGCGTGGCCTATTACGACCAGTTGTGGGAACGCAGCGCCTGGTTTTATGAAGCGGTGACCAACACCAAGGGCATGGTTTCCAAGACCCCGGGCCTCGGTCAGACCTACCTCGGTGCCTACACCGACGCCAAGGGTGACTGGCTCGACGGCGGCAAGACCTATCGCCTGCACGTCGGCGCCAACCCGCCGGCCAAGCAGTTCTGGTCGATGACCGTGTACGACATCGACAGCCGTTGCCTGATCGACAATCCGCAGCGCAAGGCCGACCTGTCTTCGCGCCAGGATCTGAAGAAAAACGCCGACGGCTCGGTAGACCTGTATTTCGGCCCGAGCGCACCCAAAGGCTTCGAAAACAACTGGGTGCAAACCGTGCCCGGAAAGCACTGGTTCAGCTACTTCCGCCTGTACGCGCCGACCGAAGCCTATTTCGACAAGAGCTGGAAACTCGACGACATCACGGTCGTGCAATGAATAAGGACGCCTCATGAACACACGCAAGCTATGGCTGACCGGCCTGACCCTCGCCTTGAGCAGCAGTGCCTGGGCCGATTTCAGCGCCAGCCCCGAAGAAGCCCGAGGCATCGCCAAGGACGCTTATCTGTATGGCTTCCCGGTAGTGGAAATGTACAAAACCCTGTACACCCAGGCCGTGGACAGCAAGAGCCCGAACTTCAAGGCACCGTTCAACCAGATCGGCAACACTGCCAAGGCCTTCACTGCCAAAGACACCGCGTTCGTCACGCCGAACGCCGACACGCCCTACTCGTTCGTCTGGATGGACTTGCGCAGCGAACCGCTGATCCTGACCTTGCCGCCGATCGAAGAGCACCGTTACTACTCGGTGCAACTGATCGACGCCTACACGCAGAACTTCGCTTACCTGGGTACCCGCAGCACCGGCAATAACGGTGGCCATTTCATGATCGCCGGGCCTGACTGGCAGGGTCAGCAACCGATCAACATCGACCGCCTGGTGCGCAGCGAAAGCAACATAGCCTACGCGCTGTACCGCACGCAGCTGTTCGACGAAAAAGATCTGGGCAAGGTCAAGCAGATCCAGAAAGGCTACAAAGTCGAGCCGCTGAGCAAATACGTGAAACAGAAAGCTCCGGCGCCGGCACCGAAAGTCAGTTGGCCGAAGCCGACGCCGACCATGAGTGAAACCCCGGATCTGTTCCGCTACCTGAACTTCATGCTCGCCTTCACTGCGCCGCAGGACGTCGAAAAAGACCTGCTCGCGCGCTTCGCCAAAATCGGCATCGGTGCCGGTCAGCCATTCGACCTGAAACAGCTCAGCGCCGAGCAACGCAAGGCCCTTGAAGACGGCATCAGTGACGCCAAGGCCGAATTCGCCGCGTTCAAGAAAGACAAGGTCGACACGCACGAAATCAGCAGCGGTGACCTGTTCGGCACCCGCGATCACCTCAAGGGCAATTACCTGTATCGCTACGCCGGCGCCAACATGGGCATTTTCGGCAACTCTGCCGAAGAGGCGAACTACATCGGTTATTTCGTCGACAAGGACGGCCAGCCGGTCGACGCGGCGAAACACGACTACACCCTGCATTTCGACAAGGGCGCCCTGCCCCCGGCCGACGCCTTCTGGTCGCTGACCATGTATGACGGCAAGAGCAAATTGCTGGTGGCCAACCCGCTCAATCGCTACCTGATCAACTCGCGGATGCTGCCCGACTTGAAGCTCGATGCCGACGGCGGGCTGACCCTCTACGTGCAGCACAAAAATCCCGGCAAGGACAAGCAGGCCAACTGGCTGCCGGCACCGGACGGGCCGTTCTACGGCGTGTTGCGCCTGTACCTGCCGAAACCGGAAGTGGCCAGCGGCGAATGGAAGATGCCGCTGCTCAACCCGGTCAACTCAAAACAATAAACGGAGCCAGTGATGGTCAAGCCTTACGTTGTGCGTCCGCTGCTGGCGCTGTGCATGATCGGCAGTACTCAACTCTATGCAGCCGAGGGCGGCGTGGGCCGGCCAATCACCGGGCAACAGGTGTATTCCAACGCCGGGATCATCCCGCCCGAACCGGGCTGGGTCGTCTCGGTCACCAGCATCTGGTACGACGGATCGCTCAAGGGCAGTCGCGGCGCGCCGATTTCCGGTGAAGTCAGTGCCGGGATCGACATGAAAGTGTCCTACACCATGACCAACCTGACGCACATCTGGGACACCGGCAAAGGCCCATGGAACTTCGCCTCGGCAATCGGCGTTCCAGTGCAGTACACCGACATTGACGCAGCCATCACCGGCCCGCGCGGTCGCACCCTCGGCACCAGCGATTCCGGGACTCAGTTCGCCGACGCGCTGGTCACCCCGATTGCCGCCGGCTACCACTTCGACGAGCTCAACCACATCGCGTTCTCCCTGCCGATCTACGTGCCGACCGGCGCCTACAACGACAATCGCCTGGCCAACCCGGGGCAGAACAATTACACGTTCATGCCCACCGTGGCCTTCACCCATCTGGACGGCAAGGGTGGTGAATTCACCCTGTCCAGTGGCCTGGAGTTCTACACCGAAAACACCGCCACCGATTACCGCAACGGCAACATCTTCACCCTCGACGCCTTGTGGACTCACGGCTTCGGCAGTGGCTGGAGCGCAGGTCTCGCGGCCGGTTATATCCAGCAAGTCACCGACGACAAGGGGCAGACCGCCGACAGCCTCAATGGCTTCCGTGGACGCTCCGTCGGCGCCGGGCCGGTAGTCGCCTGGAGCGGCAAATTCGCCGATGCCCAAGCCAACATCAGTGCGCGCTGGGTGCCGGAATTCGACACCAAGAACCGACCCGAAGGCAACGGCATTGCCGTCAACATGACCCTGGCGTTTTTCTAGACCGGCCACAAAGGACTGTCCCATGACCGCACTCACCGACCTCAACGCCCTGCAAGCGAGCATCGCTGAAGCCGTACTCGGCCAGGATCAGGTCATTCGGCAGATCCTCCTTGGCCTGCTGGCCAACGGGCATTTGCTGCTCGAAAGCCTGCCGGGGCTGGCCAAGACGCGCACGGTCAAGGCGCTGGCCACGCACCTGGACGCGAAGATGAGCCGCATCCAGTTCACCCCCGACTTGCTGCCCTCGGACATCACCGGCGCCGAAGTGCTGCATCAGGTCGCCGGGCAAAACGAGATTCGCTTCCAGCCAGGCCCGCTGTTCGGCAATCTGATCCTCGCCGACGAGATCAACCGCGCCCCGGCCAAGGTGCAGGCGGCGCTGCTGGAAGCCATGGAAGAACGGCAGATTACCGTGGCTGGCACCAGTCACGTGCTGCCGGAACTGTTCATTGTGGTCGCCACGCAAAACCCGATCGAACAGGAAGGTACTTATCCGTTGCCGGAAGCGCAGATGGACCGGTTCCTGATGAAGGTGTTGCTGGATTACCCCAGCGCCGATAACGAGAGCCAGGTACTGCGCCTGTTGCGCGCCGAGGAGTTTGCCCAAGGCGCGAACACCGCGCCGGGCAAGGGCTTCAGCCTGTCACAGGAAGTGATCTTCGCCGCGCGCAAGGAGGTCAGCGCGGTGCATGTATCACCGGCCATCGACCGCTATCTGATCGACCTGATCAACGCCACTCGCCACCCGGCCGATTACGACGAAGACCTCGGACGCTGGATCAGCATCGGTGCCAGTCCCCGTGGCGGCATTGGCCTGGATCGTTGCGCGCGGGCCGATGCGTGGTTGCAGGGCCAGGATTTCGTCTCGCCGGACAACGTGCGCGCCGTGGTGCATCCGGTGCTGCGTCACCGCCTGCAATTGAGCTACGACGCGGTCGCGGATGGCGTGACTGCCGATCAGGTGCTTGACCGTTTGCTGGATAAAGTGGCGATTCCAGCATGAACACGGACGGCCTGGTCTACGTCTCTCTGGCGCAATTGATGGCGCTGGAGTTCAAGGCCCGTGACCTGAGCTTTCTGGCGCGCCAGCCCCAGGGCAGCATCCTCGCCGGCAACCATGCCTCGCGCCTGCGTGGACGCGGCTTGAACTTCGATGAGTTGCGCCGCTATCAACCAGGCGATGATTTGCGCCACCTCGACTGGCGCGCCTCGCTGCGCACCGGCAAACCGGTGGTACGCACTTTTACTGAAGAACGCGATCGCCCGGCGTTGATCGTGGTCGATCAGCGCATGTCGATGTTCTTCGGCTCGCGACGCAGTTTCAAATCTGCCCTCGCCGCTGAACTCGGCGCACTGGCAGCGTGGATGGTGTTCAACGCCGGTGACCGGGTTGGCGGTCTGGTGTTCAACGATCAACGCATCGACAGCATCGCACCGTTGCGCAGCCGCAAACGGGTCGAAGCCCTGCTCAGCCGCGTGGCGCAACAGAATCAGGCGCTGAACGCGGCCAATCCCGACGCCGAAGACGAGGACCAGTTGGACAAGGCCTTGCAGCGTTGCCTGGCGCTGGCCGGGCATGACCATTTGATCTGCATCGTCAGCGACTTCGCCGGGGCGGGTGAACGCACCTTGCAATTGATGCGGCAACTGCGCGCGCACAATGACGTGATCGCCCTGCAAGTCTACGATCCACTGGCCTTGAAGCTGCCGAGCGATGGCCGGCTGCTGGTCACCCAGGGTCAGTTGCAGGTGGAACTGGCTGTCGAGAAACGCAGCGTGCATCAGCCATTGGGCGATTACCTCGGTGGCCGGCTCAAGGATGTCGCCACCCTGCTGCGTCGCAGTCAGGTGCCGCTGATGATGTTCAGCACCGCCGAAGAGGCCCACGCGCAATTGCGTGCCGAGCTTGGCAAGTCTGCCGGCCCACGGCGATGAACCCGAATATCCCCGACATCAGCCAGCTCAAGGAGCTGAGCCTGCCGGCGCCGGTCAGTTATGCGCCGCAGACTTGGGGCTGGTGGCTGTTGCTGGCGTTGTTGGTTGTGCTGGCGTTGATTGTTGGCGTGCGGCGTTATGTGCAGTGGCGACGGGATCAGTATCGGCGCGAAGCGCTGGTGCGGCTGGCGCAGTTGCGTGAGCGCAGTGATGACCTTAATGCCCTGCGCGAGTTACCCGAACTGCTCAAACGCGTGGCCCTTTCGATGCCGACCCAATCCCGGAACAGGAACACACGACCTGTGGGAGCGGGCTTGCTCGCGAAGGCGCCGGCACATCCAACATTGATGGCGCCTGACACAGCGCTTTCGCGAGCAAGCCCGCTCCCACAGGGTCCTGCGGCGTTGGGGAGAGATGAGTCGCAAGGGCTGGCGCAGTTGCGTGAACGCAGCGATGACCTCAATGCCCTGCGCGAGTTGCCCGAACTGCTCAAACGCGTGGCCCTTTCGATGCCAATCCAATCCCGGAACAGGAACACACGACCAGTGGGAGCGGGCTTGCTCGCGAAGGCGTCGGCACATCCAACATTGATGGCGCCTGACACAGCGCTTTCGCGAGCAAGCCCGCTCCCACAGAGTCCCGCGGCGCTGGGGAGAGATGATTGGCAGGCGTTTTTGCAGCAACACAGCAAGAAACCTCTACCGGCCAATTTCAGCGCACAACTGGCCCAACTCGCCTACGCCCCCGACGCCACCCTGCGCGCCCTCCCCGCCGAACAGCGCCAGGCGCTGTTCGACACCTGCCAACATTGGGTGGAGCAGCACCATGTGGCAGCTTGATTACCCGTGGCTGCTGCTCCTGGTGCCGCTGCCGTGGCTGACCTTGCGTTATCTGCCGGCGTATCAGGAAGCCCGCAGCGCCGTGCGCGTGCCGTTTTTCGGCGCCATGAGCCGCGCCGTCGGGGAAGCGCCGAGCCGGGTCGGCAATCGTCAGAACCCCTGGCAACTGCTGCTCAATCTGCTGGTGTGGACGTTGATCCTGCTCGCCGCCGCGCGCCCGGTGTTCGTTGAAAAACCCATCGAACGCCAGCAACCAGTGCGCGACCTGATGCTTGCCATCGACATTTCGCAGTCGATGGAGACTGAAGATTTCAGCAATGCCGACGGCCAGAAAATCAATCGCCTCGCCGCCGTCAAACAGGTCGTGCAAGGCATCATCGACAAGCGCAAGGACGACCGCATCGGTCTGATCGTGTTCGGCAGCGGCGCCTATCCGCAGGCGCCGCTGACCCTCGATCACGCCAGCCTTGCGCTGTTGCTGGCCGACACCGGCATCGGCATGGCCGGGCCCAACACCGCCATCGGCGATGCCATCGGTTTGAGCCTGAAGCTGCTCGACCAGGCGCACGAACAGCAAAAGGTGCTGATCCTGCTCACCGACGGCAACGACACCAGCAGCGCGATCACCCCCGACCACGCAGCGGAAATGGCCGCCAACAAGGGCGTGGTCATTCACACCATCGGCATCGGCGACCCGACGGCTTCCGGCGAGGCGCAGGTCAATCTGCGCGGGCTGCAACAGATCGCCCAAACCACTGGCGGGCAGTTCTTCCGCGCCGAAGATCGTACGGCGCTGGATCAGGTCTACAGCACCCTCGACCGCCTCACGCCGCATCAGGTGAAAACCCTCAGCCATCAGCCGCAACGCGAGTTGTTCCATTGGCCGCTGGGCGCGGCGCTGGGGTTGTTGGCGCTATATCACCTCTGCGCCCTGCTGCGCCCGCGCCTGGCGCTTGCCCGCCAGCGGCAGGAGGTCTGAGATGGAGATCAATCTCAGCGACCTGCACTTTTTACGCCCGCTGTGGCTGCTGCTCGCGCTGCTTGCCGCGCTGCTGCCGCTGCTCTGGCGCCGCAGCCGCGACTTGCAGCGCCGGCTGCGCAGCAACATCGCCGAACATTTGCTGCCGCACCTGCTGGTGACTCCAAAGGATCAGCAGCGCCTGCGCCCGGTGCACTGGCTGTGCGCGGTGTTGGCCCTTGGGGCGATTGCCGCCGCTGGGCCGACCTGGGAGCAGGATCGTCCGGACTTTCTGGAAAATCGCTCTCCACTGATCGTTGCGGTGGACCTGTCACCATCGATGGACGCCAGCGACGTACCACCGACGCGCCTGGAAGCGGCCAAACACAAACTGCACGACCTGATCCAGCGTCGCGCCGGCGCCCGCACCGCGCTGATCGCCTATGCCGGCAGCGCGCATCTGGTGTTGCCGTCGACCGACGATCCGGCGTTGCTCGACACCTTCATTCAGGCGCTGGGCACAGGCCTCATCGACAAACCCGGCAAGGACGTCAGCGCCGTCATCGAGCAGGCCAAACGCCTGCTCCGTGCCGAGAAAACCCCGGGCAGCCTGCTGCTGATCACCGACGGTGCCGACACCACGCAATTCGATGGCCTCGACAAACAACTCGATGACAGCCAATTGCAGGTGCTGGTACTGGCGGTCGGCAACGCGGATGGCGGCGTGATTCAGGGCGCCAACGGCCAGCCGGCAGTCGACAGCAACGGGCGTCCGCTGCTCGGCCATTTCGATCCGGCGGCACTCAAGCAATTGGCCGCCGCCCTCGACGCGCCTCTGGGCAGCCTCACCCTCGACGACGATGATCTGGACTGGATCGAGTTGCACGCCCAACAACACTTCCAGAGTGCCAGCGCCGAACAGCAGCAATTGCACTGGAAGGATGCCGGTTACTGGCTGTGCTGGCCTCTTCTATTGTTGGCGCTGCTCGGTGTGCGCAAGGGCTGGAGCGTCAACTGGGTACCGGCGCTGCTATTGGCTGCGGGCCTGGGCTGGCCTGCCGCACCCGCCCAGGCCAGTGCACTGACCGACGCGTTCTTCACCCGCGATCAGCAAGGGCGCTGGGCTGTCGAGCATGAGCATTGGCCGCAAGCAGCGGCGCTGTTTGTCGATCCGTACTGGAAAGGCGTGGCGGCCTATCACGCGGCGGACTACGACCTCGCACTGGCGACCTTTGCCCGGCTGGACACGGCGCAAGCGTGGTTCTACCTGGGCAACATTTACGTGCGGCGCTTCAAGTTCGATCAGGCAATTGCCGCCTACACCCAGGCCTTGCAGCGGCAACCGCAGTTCCCCGAAGCCACGGCCAATCTGGCGCTGGCGCAGGCGTTGCTCAAGGACACCGACAGCGCCGAGAAAAACGCTCCCAAGACCAAACCGGACGAAGTGAAATTCGACAAGGCGCCGGGCAAGGGCCAGAGCAAAAAGGTTGAGACCGAACAGGCGACGTCCGATGCGTTGTGGTTACAGAACCTGACGACTTCGCCGGCGAAGTTTCTCAGGCAGAAATTCAGTTTGCAGGATCAGTCGGGGGCCAGACCATGAACCGGGTTGCGGCTATCGCGAGCAGGCTCACTCCTACAGAAGAGTTTCGGCGAACACAAATCCCCTGTGCTCGCGATGGCGCCCGCCTGATCACCGCAACCCTGCTAACCCTGCTCACCAGTTGCCTTTTTACAATCCAGGCCTCTGCCGCCGAACCCCAACTGAAAGTCCAGGCCCACCTGCAACCCGCCGAAGGCGCAATGGTCGACGGACTGGTCGAGCTGCAAGTCGACGTACTCACCGACACCTGGTTCACCAGCGCCGCCACCCTGCCCGAACTGAAACTCGACGGTGCTCTGGTCACGCCGCCGGACGGCCAGGCCCAACACCTGAATCAGACCATCGACGGGCAATCCTTCAGCGGCTTGCGCTACAGCTACCTGATCACCCCGAATGTCGCCCGCCGCTTCGATATTCCGCCGTTGACGGTCAGTGCGACACCGGGTCAGGCCAGCACAGCGATCAGCGCCCAAAGCCAACCATTGCACTTCAGCACCACCCAGCCACCCGGCTTCAAACCCGGAGAAACGCCGCTGGTGGCCAGCGGTGTGCGCCTGAGCCAAAGCCTGACCAACTCGGCAACCCCGTTGAAAACCGGTGACAGCATCACCCGGCAACTGCTCCTGCAAGCCGATGGCGCACTGGCGATGGCGCTCCCGGTTCCGCCATTGGCTGACGTGGCCGGCCTGAGTCGTTACCTGCAGGCCCCACAAGTCACCCGCCTGGATGACGGTCGCGGCAACGTGCTCGGTGGTCGGCGCATCGACGCCGTCACCTACCGCATCGACAAGGCTGGCGCCTACACCCTGCCGGCCATCGCAGTGAAATGGTGGGATGTCAAAACGCAGCAGAGCCGAACGGCGCAGGTGCCCGCCATATACTTTGAGGCCACAGCCAATAGCGCCTATAAACCGGTGTTTTCGATCACCGAGGATCTCCAGCAACTCGGCCGCAATAACCCGCATTTTTCCACGCGCTGGCTGCTGTGGCTGGCGCTACTCGCCGTGTGCATTGGTGTCGGTAATTGGCTGCGTCCGGCGCTGATGCGCGCCCGGCGCCAATGGCAGGCACGCAAGCACGCGCGTCGACTGGCCTGGGAGCAATCGGCGGACTTCGCCTGGCACCTGATCAACCCGCAGCTGCGGGCGCAACCGGCGCAATTGAGCGCGTTGTACCTGTGGCTGCGGCGCAGTCGGTTGGGGCTGCAACTGATGAATGCCGGCCCGCGCCTGCAAGGCCTGCTGCGCGGACTTTATGGACGTCAGCCGCAGACTGCACAAACACTCGCTCAACTGCGTGAATCGTTGACTACGCTTCACAATCAGGCCGAACAAAAGGCGCACAAACCGGCGTCGGCCCTGCGCCCGCTCAACCCCGTTCATGAAAGGGATTTCCCATGACCAATCCACCGCCGCAGCGTCAACGTTTCAGCCTTGCGCTGTTGTTTGCGCTGGCATTGCCACTGCTGGCCCAGGCCAGCGAGCCACTGCCGTCATGGAACGACGGCCCGGCCAAAAAACACATCATCGAGTTTGTGCAAGCGGTCACCGATCAGTCCGGCAAAGACTTCGTCAAACCCGCCGAGCGTATCGCCGTATTCGACAACGACGGCACCCTGTGGAGCGAGCAGCCGATGTATTTCGAGTTGCTGTTCGCCCTCGACGAAGTCAAGCGCAATGCGCCGCAGCACCCGGAATGGAAAACCACCCAGCCGTTCAAAGCCGTGCTGGAAAACGACCACAAGGCCCTGGCCGCCGCCGGCATGGACGGGATTATCAAGATCTTCGGCGCGACCCACACCGGCATGACCACCGAGGCTTTCGACGACCACGCCAAGACCTGGCTGAGTCAGGCCCGGCATCCGAAGACCGGCAAGCCCTACACCGAAATGATCTTCCAGCCGATGCTGGAAATGCTCGACTACCTACGCAGCCAGGACTTCAAGACCTACATCGTTTCCGGCGGCGACACCGGCTTCATGCGCGCCTTTGCCGAGAAGGTCTACGGCATCCCGCCGGAACAGGTGATCGGCACCACGTTCGTCACTGCGTTCCAGTTCAAGGACGGCAAAGCCTCGATCCTGCGCACCCGGAAACTGGCGCACAACGACGATGGCCCGGGCAAACCGGAAAGCATTGATGCAGTGATCGGCAAACGGCCGATCCTCGCGTTCGGCAACTCCGACGGCGACCTGCAGATGCTGCAGTGGACCGCCGCTGGCCCCGGCAAACGCTTCATGGGGCTGGTGCACCACACCGACGCCAGACGCGAGTGGGCCTACGACCGAAAATCCGATATCGGGCGACTCGACAAAGCCCTCGACGAAGCAAATTCCCGTGGCTGGACCGTGGTGGACATGGCGACCGAATGGCGCCGGATCTACCCGTTCGATCCACCGGCAACCGGGCAGGTGCAATAAGAAAAAGCGTGATGCAGGACTGCAACAAACGTAAGTCGCAACAACGACCCCCGCGATAAGGAGCAAGTCAGATGACTCGCATACGCAAGTGGCTACCGAAACTCGCCCTGGTGGCAACCTCGGTGATGGCGCTGTCGGCAACTGCCACAGCGGCTGAGAAACCCAACATTCTGGTGATCTTCGGCGACGACATCGGCCAGACCAACATCAGCGCCTACTCCATGGGCGTGGTGGGCTACAAGACCCCGAACATCGACCGGATCGCCAAAGAAGGCATGATGTTCACCGACTATTACGCCGAGAACAGCTGCACCGCCGGACGCTCTTCGTTCATCACCGGCCAGACGCCACTGCGTACCGGCCTGTCGAAAGTCGGCGCGCCGGGAGCGACTGTCGGCCTGCAAAAGCGCGATATCACCATCGCTCAGGCGCTCAAATCTCAGGGATACGCCACCGGCCAGTTCGGTAAAAACCACCTTGGGGACAAGGATGAATACCTGCCGACCAACCATGGTTTCGACGAATTTTTCGGCAACCTCTATCACCTGAACGCCGAAGAGGAACCCGAACGCCCCTACTGGCCCAAGGATGACCCGGACTTTGTCAAAGCCAACTCGCCACGGGGCGTAATCCACAGTTTCGCCGACGGCAAGATCGAGGACACCGGCGCGCTGACCACCAAGCGCATGGAAACCATCGACGACGAAACCACCGCTGCCGCACAAGCGTTCATCGAGAAACAGGCCAAGGCCGACAAGCCGTTCTTCGTCTGGATGAACACCACGCGCATGCACCTGTTCACCCACGTACGTGATTCGATGAAGGGCCAGAGCGGCATGCCCGGCAATGAATACGCCGACGGCATGCTGGAACACGACGGTGATGTCGGCAAATTGCTCAAGACCCTCGACGACCTGAAAATCACCGACAACACGATCGTGGTCTACACCACCGACAACGGCCCGAATCAGTTCTCATGGCCGGACGCAGCGACCACGCCGTTCCGTAACGAGAAAAACTCCAACTGGGAAGGCGCCTACCGCGTACCGGCGATGGTTCGCTGGCCGGGCAAGATCAAGCCGGGTGAAGTCTCCAACGAGATGTTCTCGGGTCTGGACTGGTTCCCGACCTTGCTCGCTGCTGCCGGTGATGCCGAGGTCAAAGACAAGCTGCTCAAGGGCTGGGCGCCGACTTCCGGAGGCAGCAACTTCAAAGTGCATCTGGACGGTTACAACCAGTTGCCCTATCTGACCGGCCAGCAACCCAACGGTGAGCGTAAGGAGTTCTACTACTTCAACGACGACGGCATGCTGGTTTCAATGCGCTTTGGCAACTGGAAGGCCGTCTTCGCCGAGCAGCGAGCGCCGGGTGGTTTTGCAGTCTGGAGCAACCCGTTTACCCCCTTGCGCGTGCCCAAGATCTTCAACCTGAGAATGGACCCGTACGAGCGGGCCGACGTGGTTTCCGATCAATACTACGACTGGTCGACCAAGAACGTTTATCTGGTCGCCGTTGCGACAACCAAGGCAGCGCGCTTCCTGCAGACCTTCATCGAGTACCCGCCGAGCCAGAAACCGGCGAGTTTCAGCATCGACCAGATCCGTGCTGCGGTGGATGCGAAGATTGAAGAAAAAATGAAAGCGGCTCCGGCTGCGCAGTAAGACCGTTGAACTGTCGCCCGCCCGCATTGGCGGGCGGCCCTGTTTCCAACTTGGGACTGTGTCGGCCCCTTCGCGAGCAAGCTCGCTCCCACAGGGGACTTGTGGTGGACACAAGTCCAGTGTGGGAGCGGGCTTGCTCGCGAAAAGGCCAGCACCATCACCGCAATTTCTGAATTGAAATAAGGCAATCCGCATGCCCTCACGTATCGCCAGCAAGCCGTCGGCCATACCCACCACCCAAGCCGCCACCCCGGCGCTGCTGATCCCCGCCCTGCTGCTGTGCATCTCCGGCGCCGCCGCGCTGGTGTATCAGGTGCTGTGGATCAAACAGTTGTCGCTGGTGGTCGGCGTCGAGGTCTATGCCATCACCACCGGCATCAGCGCGTTTTTTGCCGGGCTGGCCATTGGCGGCTGGCTGTTCGGGCGCTGGGCTGATCGCTTGCAGCAACCGGTGTTGCTCTATGCCGGGCTGGAAGTGCTGGTGGCGATACTCGGGGTTGGCGCCACGGTTGCGATGAGCCTGGCGGCGAGCCCGTTTGCCTGGTTGCAAGGTCATGTCGGCCTTCTCGCCTGGTGCTTGCCGTTCACGC
Source organism: Pseudomonas sp. GW823-FHT01D03 (assembly GCF_058798255.1). NCBI lineage: Bacteria > Pseudomonadati > Pseudomonadota > Gammaproteobacteria > Pseudomonadales > Pseudomonadaceae > Pseudomonas > Pseudomonas sp. GW823-FHT01D03. The sequence continues at coordinate 2,858,092 of NZ_JBXAKK010000001.1, read as the reverse complement.
TGGTGGGGATTCCGGCGGTGTTGATGGGCGGCACGCTCCCGGTATTGGTGCGCTCGCTGGCCGCGGATCCGGGCAGGGCCGGCGGTCAGCTGTATGCGGCCAACACCCTCGGCGCGATTGTCGGCACCCTGCTCGCCGCGTTCGTGCTGATCGCCACCCTCGGCGTGCGCGGCAGTTCGCTGTTTGCCGCAATGCTCAATCTGCTGGCCGCAGCCGCTGCGCTGTGGTTGCAACGTCAGCAGCCGACGCCGGTGGCGGCTGCGGTCAAACATCACACCGAGAAAGCCGCGGACCGCACGGCGCTGTGGCTGTACGCCATCGCCGGCGGCGTGGCGCTGGGGTATGAAGTGGTCTGGTCGCAGTCGATCGTGCAGTTCATGAGCACCCGCACCTACGCGTTCGCCGTGGTGCTCGCGACGTACCTGACCGGGCTGTTCATCGGCAGCGCCCTGCTCGCCCGCCGTGTCGAGCGCATTCGCGATCCATGGGGCGTGTTCGGTCTGTTGATTGCCGGTGCCGGGCTGATCGCCTTGCTGGAAATTGCCCTGCTCGGGCGCTGGCTGGTATTGGCACAAAGTCAGGCCGAGAGCTGGCTGCTGGCGATGGGCGCCAGCGAGCTGGCTGGCATGAGCGCACGGTTTGCGGTGGCAGCGTTGAGCATCGTGTTCGTGCCGACATTGCTGCTCGGCGCGGCGTTTCCGCTGGCCCTGCGCTTGAGTGTGGGGCGTGAACGCGTCGGTCGCGATGTCGGGGCCATGGTCGCGTTCAACACGCTGGGCGGGATTGTCGGGGTGATGCTCTGCGGTTTTCTGCTGATTCCGCTGCTGGGGCTGGTGCGCACGCTGGGCTTGCTGGCGATCATCGCTGCGGGCATCGGCTATGTGGCCGTGCGCAAGGGCCACCACGTCAGGAAAGGCCGGCGTCAGGCCGTGGTCGCGTTGGGGCTGGTATCGGTGGCACTGGCCGCGCTGACGCCGGTGGACAAACTCGCCAGCCTGTTGCCCGGTGCGCGCAACGGCACGCTGGCGTTCTATGAAGAAGGCCGTGGCGGTACCGTCGCGGTGGTCGCTCAGGGCCGTGGTGAGAACAGCTTCCACCGCCTGTACATTCAGGGCGTGTCCAACACCGGCGACGCCATGCCGTCGCTGCGCTACATGCGCATCCAGGCGCTGCTGCCGTTGCTGATCCACAACGGCGAACCACGTTCGACACTGGTGATCGGCTTCGGCACCGGGATCACCGCCGGTGCGATGCTGCGCTATCCGGGGCTGGAACATCGGGTGGTCGCCGAGCTGCTGCCATCGGTGGTCAAGGCCGCGCCTCTGTTCAAAGGCAACTTCAACGCCGCCAGCGATCCCGGGGTCGATGTGCGCCTGCGCGATGGCCGTCAGGAACTGCTGCGCAGCCCGCAAACCTACGATCTGATCACCCTCGAACCGCCACCACCGTCGGCGGCCGGCGTGGTCAATCTGTACTCCCGCGACTTTTATCAACTGGCAGCCAGTCGTCTTGAACAACAAGGCATCGTCGCGCAATGGCTGCCGTTGCCGACCCAAAACATTGATGACTCTCGCTCACTGGTACGCAGCTTCCTCGACGTGTTCCCGTATGCCTCGCTGTGGACCAGTGAGTTCCACGAGATGCTGCTGGTCGGTTCGCTGCAGCCGATGCAACTGGACGCGGCGAAAATCACCGAGCGCTTCCAGCAGGCCAGCGTACGCAGCACCTTGCAGGATGTCGGGATTGGCTCGGCACCAGCGTTGCTCGCGACCTGGGTCACCGACCGCGCAGGCCTTGAGCGCTTTGCAGCGAATGCGCCGGCGGTGACCGACGATCAGCCCCGGATCGAATACGCGCCGTGGGTGCGCAGCAAGGAAATCACCCGGGTGCTGCCGGCGCTATTGGATCTGTATGTGCCGCCGCCGCTGGTGAATGCCGATGCCGGGTTCACTGAGCGAATGGACACGCACCGCCAACGTCTGATGCAGTTCTACCGCGCCAGCCTGCATGCGTATGACGGGGTTCGGGATGCCTGGGGGCGGGATATGCGTGAAGTGATGCGTTGGGATGGCGGCAACCCGTACTTCCGTTGGTTTACCGGGCAGTAATGGGTTGCCTGAAAGACCGCTTTCGCGAGCAAGCCCGCTCCCACAGGGGATCTACAGTGGACACAGGCTATGTGTCCGGCGCAGATCTCAATGTGGGAGCGGGCTTGCTCGCGAATGGGCCCACGCCTCGCTGGATTATTTGGAGCTGGCCTTGAGCTTCAGATACATCTGATGCATGTCATTGGCCCAGCCATCAATCACCGGTTTGACGTCGGTTGCCTTCATCGCCTGGGTGTCATTTTCCAGTGGTTTGCCGGTGCCTTTGCGCACCACTTGCGCCACCACCTTGTTGCTCGCACCGTCGAGGAACACCGCTTCGGTGGCCAGAGTGGTTTCCTGATCACGGATACCGCTGGCAGTGCTGACCGCTGCCGCGACCAGCGCAACCGGAATCACTTCATACACCTGCAGGCCTTCGGTCTTGCTGCTCACGGCGGTAATCGCCGCGCGCACCACAATCACTCCTGGGCCGGGGCCGTTGGCCAATGGCAGATCCTTGCTGATTTCACGCTTGAGCGCCTGGTCGTAATAGGAAGTGATGCCGTTGAGGGTCTGCTGCGAAATCTTCGCGGTCGGTTGCGGCTTTGGATAGAGCTGGGTCGGCTCGATATACACGCTGGTGAACTTGCTGATGTCGACCTTTGGATCGATCCAGCGCATCACCTCGGCACCGGAGGGCGATTTGGTCTCCTTGAGTTGGCTGTAGTCCTTGAGAAAGCCGGAATACTCATCGGGAGCAACGGTTTTGCTGGAGCAACCCACCACGCCAAGGGTGGCGATGCAGAGGGTGCCCATCATTACGGCTAGCTTCATGCTGTAACTCCTGTCAGAAGGCCTGAATGTATTGCGTATGGGGGAGTTACAGGTATAGCTAAAACCCCGCCGATTGCGCTGCAAAACCGGAAAATTCACACAACTTCGGGGGCTGCTTCACAACCGGCGTTTGACAGACGCCGGGCATCCGGCAAAGCTGCATCAAGCTTGAATGCACGCCAGCAGGCCAATGCACCTGGACCATGGAAGTCGTAATGCCCAAGCATAAAAATAAAGTCGTACCGCCTGATCCTGATTCGTCCCGACCGTCCCTTTCACGTTACCTGTTCCCCCTCACCATCGGTGTGCTGCTGGCCGCAGTGGCGGGGATTGGCTGGTTTCTGTTCAGCCCCGCGCCCGCGCCGCACACCGCGCCGCCGATCAGCGCGGCGACGCCTGTCGCCGCCAAACCGCAACCGGTGGCACAAAAGCCCGCAACCATGGTCGATGAACAACAATGCCAAGGCTGCCACACCGAGCAGGTCAAGGACTGGCAAGGCTCGCATCACCAATTGGCGATGCAGGCAGCGAATGGTGAAACCATGCTCGGCGACTTCAACAACGTCACCTTCAAGGCTGAAAACGAGACTACCCGCTTCTCGCGCAAGGGCGACGAGTTCTGGGTCAATACGCCGGGTATCGATGGCAAGAACACTGACTTCAAAGTCGCCTACACCTTCGGCATTGCCCCGTTGCAGCAGTACCTGATCGAGGTCGGCGAAGGCCGATTGCAGGCGCTTGGCGTGGCCTGGGATACCGAGAAACACCGCTGGTTTCACCTCTACCCCGGCCAGGGCGTGAACTTCAAGAATCCGCTGCACTGGAGCAAGCCGAGCCAGAACGCCAACTTCATGTGCGTCGAGTGCCACACCACCGGTTTCAAGCGTAATTTCGATGCGGCCAGCAACAGGTTCAACAGCCAATGGAACAGCCTCGGTGTCGGCTGTCAGGCCTGCCACGGCCCGGCATCGAATCACCTGCAATGGGCGCAGACAAAAGACGACCTGATCCACAAGGGTTTTGCCGTCGACCTCAAGGACAACAACGCCAGCGTCGAGATCGAAACCTGTGCCCGCTGCCACGCCCGCCGTGCGCCGCTGGGCGATGGCTACACCGTCGGCAAGCGCTTGATGGACGACTACCTGCCGAGCACTCTCACCCGCGAACTGTATGCGCTGGACGGCAAGATCAAGGATGAAGTGTTCGAACACGGCTCGTTCCTGCAGAGCAAGATGTTCGACAAGGGTGTGCGCTGCAGCAACTGCCACAATCCGCACAGCACTGAACTCAAGGCACCGGGCAACGCGGTGTGTCTGCAATGCCACAACACGGCTGGCAAGACTTCGGTCGCGGGCGTCGACGGCAAGGGTCTGCAAGCGAAGAACTACGATTCCATCGAACACACCCGCCACACCCTGGGCCAGCCCGGCTCGCAGTGCGTGGATTGCCACATGCCCGGCAAGTTCTACATGGGCAACGACTGGCGCCATGACCACAGCTTCAGCATCCCCAACCCGGAACGCGCGCAAAAACTCGGTACGCTCGATGCGTGTCTGAGCTGCCATCAGGGCAAGGCCGGCGACAAGGTCACCGCGCAGTTCAAGTTGTGGAATGCCTCCGCATCGACACCGCAGGCACCGCGCTATGACGAGAGCCTGTGGCTGATCCGCAACGGCCAGCCGGGCGCGGCGGACGCTTTGCATGAACAATTGCAGCGCAGCGATCTGCCGGCCATTCAGCGTGCGACGTTACTCGCCGAACTGCCGCTGTATCCAAGCGATCAATCGCTGAAACTGGCGACCCGGGATCTGCAGAATCCGGCGCCGCAGGTTCGTGAAAGCGCAGTGCGGGCGATCAGTGCCTTCCTGCCACCCACCGAGCGCGCGTCGTTGCTGACGCCACTGCTCGGCGATCCGGTGAAAGCCGTGCGCATCGTCGCGGCGCGGGACCTGCTCAGCGTCGCGCGCAACAACGGCCTCGGTGCCGCACAGGCCAATTGGGACGCGGCGATTGCCGAGTATGAGGCGGTGCAGAACAGTCTCGCAGAACGGGCCGAGGCCAACCTGAATCTGGCGATGCTGTATCAAGCCAGTGGCCGAGCTGCCGAGGTCGAAGGATTGCTGCGTACGGCACTCAAACGCGATCCGGACTTCTACCCGGCGCTGGTGACGCTGGTGCAATGGCTGGAGGCCAATGGTCGGGGTCAGGAAGCGCAAACCCTGCTGGACAGCAGTCTCAAGGCACACCCGGAGGCTGCGTTGTTGCAGCACACCCGTGGCCTGTCATTGATCCGCGCCGGCAAGACGGCACAAGCGATGACCGCCCTGCACCAAGCCGCGCAACTGGAGCCGCAGAACGCACAGTACGGATATGTGCTGGCGGTGGCGTTGCACGACAGTGGCAAGGTGACTGAGGCATGTGACGAACTGGAGCGTTTGCTCAAGGTGCAACCGGCGAACCGCAATGCGCGGCTGTCGTTGATCCAGTACTACCTGGAGAACGGCCAGGAGCCGAAAGCGCAGGTGTTGTTGCAGGGCTGGAAGAAGATGAACATGGGGGATCCGGCGCTGAAATAACCGCTGATCCCTTGTGGGAGCGGGCTTGCTCGCGAATGCATTCTCTCAGCCAACATCAGGGTTACTGATGTACCGCATTCGCGAGCAAGCCCGCTCCCACAGGGTCAGTGTTGATCTCAAGCGCCGGGCGTTACCAGGAAGACGTCGCGCCGCTCTTCAACGCCATCTCCCGCCGACTGTTGGCGCGCATCGCCTTGATCAGCGACACCGAGCCCACCAGCAGGATCGCCGCGCCAAACAGGAAGTCGATGTTGTACAACTGGAAGTCCTGCACCGGCCCCACCAGCAGCACCCGTACCACGGCAATCGTCACCAGCGTGGCGAGGAAGTCGATCCCCGGCTCGTCGCGATAGAACACGTGCAGCAGCGGCAGGCACAGCACCAGCAGGAACAACAGCACCACGACTTTGAACGAGCCTTTGCGCTCGACACTAAACGCGCATTCGTGGGGGCCGTAGGCCTTGTAATCCTCGTCGCGGATCATGGAGTTTTTCTCGTTGATGTACTCGACGCGGTTGTATTTCTGAATCGGCGTGAAAGTGTTGGACATCTCCATCAGCGTGGTGATGTTCTTGAAGCGCAGGTCGATGCGCTCGCTGCCCTTGAGGTAATACAGCACCGGTTTGTAGCCGTAGCGATAGGTGTCGAAGGGGAATTCGGTGACTTGGCCCTGGACGCCGATCGGCCGCGGCTCAAGCTCGGCGTAGGCGCTTTTGGTCGGTGAGGCGAGGTTGCGGCTCAGCGGCTGAACCTTGACCTGTTCGAGGAAGATCGGCGTCACGCCGTACGACCACTGCAACGGTTCCAGGCGCAGACGCAGTTCGTTGCGGCCCAGGTCGTAACGGTTGAAGGTGCGTTCGGAGACCACCAGCGAGCCACTGAGCATGAACTCGCCGCGCAGGTTGTTGGTGACGCGCAAGGTCAGTTGATCCTTGCCCAACAGCGCCGCTTCGGTGGACGGCGGCGCGCCGCACCACGCGGTGCTTTCACCGGCGCCGCCCAACTGGCCGTCGCGGTTTTCCTTGAACACATAGAAGTAACTGGCCCACAGCGTCAGCATCAACAGCAACGCCGTGAGGCCCAAAATCTTTTTGCCCGCACTCACTACCCAGACTCCCTTCTTCGTTCCGTCGTCCAGCCGAAAACCCGCTGGCGACGGCGACTCTACCAAAAGGCCAGCATCGACCCAAGGAAAAATCCGGGAATGGTGCGGGATGTAAGGGTTTCCCCTGTACGAGCAACGCCAGACACCTGTGGCGAGGGAGCTTGCTCCCGCTGGGTGGCGAAGCCGCCCCAAACCAGACAACGCGATTTATCTGACCGATTGCATCATGCCTGTTTGGGAGTGCTGCGCACTCCAGCGGGAGCAAGCTCCCTCGCCACAGAGTCTTCAGCGTCTACGGAATAGCGGCCGTGGTTCGATCACCGAACGGCCGTACAGCACGCTCATGCCGGCCAAGCCCTTGAGTGCATCCTCGGCCGATTTGTCCTCGCGCACCGCGGAGCTGTCGAACCCGCACTGGCGCATATGGCTGAGTTGATCACGCAGCACATCACCGATCGCGCGCAACTCGCCAGCCCAGCCAAACCGGCTGCGCAGCAGATACGCCTGACTGTAGGCGCGACCGTCGCGAAAGCTCGGGAAGTCCAGGGCAATCAGCGGCAGCGAGGCCAGCCACGGCACTACGCTTTCGACCTCATCGTCCGGCCCCAGCCACACCGCGTGAGTCGAAGGCGATTGCAGCCAGTGCGCCAGCGGCAGGATCAGCAATCCTTGTGGCCTGCCCTGCTCCGGCTCGCGGATCAGTGTCCACGGATCGTCTTCGATCAGCCGCGCAACACCTTGCTCCAGGCGCAGCAGATTGTTCATGCCGACACCTCCAGCGCTTTCGGGTAGACCCGCTCCTTGAACGGCTCGAGGCCAATGCGCGCCACGGTGTCGACAAACAACTCCTCGCTTTCGCGGTAACGCACAAACGTATTGATGATCCGTTCGATCACCTGTGGCACTTCGGTCGCGCTGAACGACGGGCCGATGACCTTGCCCAGTGCACTGTGCTTGCCCTGCGCGCCGCCGAGGGTGATTTGGTACCACTCGCTGCCGTTTTTATCGACGCCGAGAATGCCGATATTGCCGATGTGGTGGTGGCCGCAGGCGTTCATGCAGCCGGAGATGTTCAGACTGATGTCACCCAGGTCGTGCAGGTAGTCGAGGTTGTCGAAACGCGCCTGAATCGCCTGGGCAATCGGGATCGACTTGGCGTTGGCCAGCGCACAGAAATCGCCGCCCGGGCAGGCGATGATGTCGGTCAGCAGGCCGACGTTGGCGCTGCCCAGATTGCGCTCGCAGGCCAGTCGCCAGAGTTCATACAGGTCAGACTTCTGCACATCGGGCAGGACGATATTCTGTTCGTGGGCAATGCGAATCTCGCCGAAACCGAAGCGCTCCGACCAGTCGGCCACCGCCAGCATCTGCTGACCGGTGACATCCCCCGGCGGTGCGCTCAGCCCCGGTTTGGTCGACAGCACTACGCTGGTGTAACCCGGCTTCTTGTGCGGCTGCACGTTGCGCGCAACCCAGCGGGCGAACGCCGGACTTTCGGCCAGGCGCGTGCCGAAGTCCAGATCGGTATCGGCCAGGGTGTGATAGATCGGCGGTACGAAGGCACTGGCGACCCGCTCATATTCAGCCTCGGTCAGCTGCGCCGGGCCGTCCTTGAGGTGTTGCCATTCTTCCTCGACCTCTTTGGCGAACGCCTCGATGCCCAGCGCCTTGACCAGAATCTTGATCCGCGCCTTGTACTTGTTGTCACGCCGGCCATGGCGGTTGTAGACCCGCAGGATCGCTTCGACGTAGGACAGCAGATGCTGCCACGGCAAACCTTCGCGGATCTGCAGACCAAGGATCGGCGTGCGCCCCAACCCGCCGCCGACGATCACCCGCAACAGCATCTGCCCGTCGCGCCCCGGATAAAGATACAGGCCGATGTCATGCATCATGATCGCCGCACGATCCTGCTTCGCCGAGCAGATGGCGATCTTGAACTTGCGTGGAAGGAAAAGGAATTCCGGGTTGATCGTCGACCATTGCCGGAGAATTTCTGCCAGCGGGCGCGGATCGATCATCTCGTCCGCCGCGACCCCGGCAAACGCTTCAGTGGTGATGTTGCGCACGCAGTTGCCGGAAGTCTGGATCGCATGCATGTTGACCTGCGCCAGGCGCTCAAGGATGTCCGGCACCTGCGCCAGTTCGATCCAGTTGAATTGCAGGTTCTGCCGCGTGGTGAAGTGGCCGTAGCCGCGATCGTAGTCGGCGGCGATGCTCGCCAGCGTACGCATCTGCTCGGCACTCAGTGTCCCGTAAGGAATCGCCACCCGCAGCATGTAGGCGTGCTTTTGCAGGTAGAGACCGTTTTGCAGACGCAGCGGCAGGAACTCCTCCTCGCTCAATTCGCCGGCCATGAAGCGCTCGACCTGATCGCGAAATTGCGCAACGCGCTCGAACACCAGTGCGCGGTCGTAATCGTCGTATTGATACATGCAGCGGCTACCTCATCAGAATTGTGCGCAATTCCTGTAGGAGTGAGCCTGCTCGCGATTGCGGTGTGTCAGGCAACTGCTTTGTTGACTGACACACCGCAATCGCGAGCAGGCTCACTCCTACAGATTTTCCCCGACTATGGACGAGCAGCGCAGCATGCAACAGATTCACCTGAAACGATAAAAACCATATCAGGGCGCGGCAGAACGCCGCAGGCAGCACTTCAATCTGATCCGTACAAATGAAATATTCCTGAGCCTGTTTTGTTTCTGGCGCTGTTCCTACAGTGCAGCTCGTGCCAGACCGGGTGGCCTGGCAAGACTTTGCAACCGTGGAAGAACTGACCATGAGCACAGCAACAATCGGACAGGCTTATAACTACAAGGTCGTCCGCCAATTCGTTATCGCGACGGTTTTCTGGGGTGTCGTCGGCATGGCGATGGGGGTATGGATCGCCTCGCAACTGGTGTGGCCGGACATGAACCTCGACCTGCCCTGGACCACCTTCGGCCGCTTGCGGCCACTGCACACCAGCCTGGTGATTTTCGGGTTCGCCGGCAGCGCGCAATTCGCCGCCAGTTACTACGCGGTGCAGCGCACCTGCCAGGTGCGGCTGTATTCGGACAAGCTTGCGGCGTTCACCTTCTGGGGCTGGCAATCGGTGATCGTGATCATGCTGATCACCCTGCCGCTGGGCTACACCACCACCAAGGAATACGCCGAGATCGAATTCTCCGGCGCGGTGTGGATGGCGGTGGTCTGGGTCGCGTATGCCATCGTGTTTTTCACCACCGTGGTACAGCGCAAGACCAAGCATATCTACGTCGGCAACTGGTTCTTCGGCGCGTTCATTCTGGTGATCGCCATGTTGCACGTGGTCAATCACCTGTCGATCCCGGTGGACTGGTTCAAATCCTATCCGGTGTATTCCGGGGCCACCGATGCCATGGTGCAATGGTGGTATGGGCATAACGCGGTGGGTTTCTTTCTGACCACCGGATTCCTCGGAATGATGTATTACTTCGTGCCGAAACAGGTGAATCGCCCGGTGTATTCGTATCGGTTGTCGATCGTGCATTTCTGGGCGCTGATCACCCTGTACATCTGGGCCGGCCCGCACCACTTGCACTACACCGCGCTGCCGGACTGGGCGCAGTCGCTGGGCATGGCGATGTCGCTGATCCTGCTGGCGCCGAGCTGGGGCGGGATGATCAACGGCATGATGACCTTGTCCGGCGCCTGGCATAAGTTGCGCACCGACCCGATTTTGCGCTTCCTCGTCCTGTCGCTGGCGTTTTACGGCATGTCGACATTCGAAGGGCCGATGATGGCGATCAAAACGGTCAACGCCCTCTCCCACTACACCGATTGGACCATCGGCCACGTTCACGCAGGGGCCTTGGGCTGGGTGGCGATGATCACCTTCGGCGCGACTTATCACATGCTGCCGAAAGTCTTTGGCCGCGAGCAGATGTACAGCACGCCGCTGATCAACCTGCACTTCTGGCTGGCGACCATCGGCACGGTGTTGTACATCGCGTCGATGTGGGTCAACGGCATCACTCAGGGCCTGATGTGGCGGGCGATCAACGAGGACGGCACGCTGACTTACTCGTTCGTCGAAGCGCTACAGGCCAGTCATCCAGGGTTCATCGTGCGCTTTGCCGGCGGGGTGTTCTTCCTCAGCGGCATGCTGCTGATGGCCTACAACGTCTGGCGCACGGTGCGGGTCGCCGACGTAGCGCTGGCGCGCAGCCAGGCGCAGATTGCCTGAGGCAGGGAGCCGCAGAGGATGGATATTTTCCTGAATGTGTTGGGGGTGGTGTTTCTGTGGCTGGCGGTGGAGTACTGCCTGCGCCATCAGACCTCAGAGAGCCTCGACGACGCGAGCATGGTGCCGTTTGCCGATGATCCGGAGGTGGCGCGGCGGGTTGAGTTAGCCACCGGTAAAACCGTGAAAGCAGTGGCGCCGGAAGAGGCGAAACCGGGGTGGATCAACCTCGATATGTAGGATCACCCTCAATCCCCTGTGGGAGCGGGCTTGCTCGCGAAAGCGCTCTATCAGTCGCCATCAATGTCGAATGGGCTGCCGCCTTCGCGAGCAAGCCCGCTCCCACAGGGGGTAATGGGTGAAGCCCTGATATCAGCTGCGGTCGCGCGGAATCAGGCTCTGCAGCTGCTGCGCGAGAAAATCCGCATCAAACACAAAGGTGTCCGGATCCTTCAGGCCATTGGTCTTGCGCCATTGCCACTCGCCATTGGGCAAGCCGACCAGCGAAATGCTGCCATAACGTGCCGCCGTCAGGCCCATCACCGCCAGGGAAATCTGCCCGGCGCTGCCCATCACGTCTGGCACGAATTCCACCGGTTTGCCGGCGATCACAATGCTGAGTTTTTCGGTCTTGAAGGTCGAGGTTTCCACCGGTGTGCTCGGCCCGAACGCGACGTAAGCCTCGCGGCTCACCTCCAGCAGGTTCGGTGCCTGCACCGGTTCCAGCCATTGCTGAATATGGCCGAACAGCTCAGTGATCCGGCTGGCCCACGCCTGTGACTGGGTTTCGAACAATTGCTTCTTGTGCGCTTCACTCTCGGCATAGTGACGAAGCATTTCGCCCAGTTGTTGTACGTCGTTCATCGGTACGTTCCTCGGGGAGAGCCTGCGATAGTCGATAGTGACAGATCGGCGCGCCGGCGTACGTTAAACCTTGAGCGCCGGCACCGGGACACTTGGCAACAGGATCAACGGTACAGTTGCTTTGTACTGGCATCCGTCGTTGAACCGATGGACACTCGGCCGGAGCCCGACTTTTCCAATACGGGCCATTGTTCGAGGAATTTCAATGCGCACCATCGGCCTGATCGGCGGCATGAGCTGGGAATCCAGCGCTGAATATTATCGTCTCATTAATCAACAGGTCCGCGACTGCCTCGGCCCGCTGCGCTCGGCGCCAATCCTGATGTACAGCGTCGACTTCGGCCCGGTCGAACAGGCCCAGCACGCCGGGCGCTGGGACGATGCGGCGGCGATACTGGTGGATGCCGCACGCAGGCTCGAAGCCGGCGGCGCCGAATGCGTGGTGCTGTGTACCAATACCATGCACAAGGTCGCGGCGCAGATTCAGGCAGCGATCAGCATTCCGTTCCTGCACATTGCCGAGCCGGCGGCGCAGGCAGCACTGGACATTGACGCGCGCACAGTCGGTCTGCTCGGCACGGCGTTCACCATGGAGCAGGACTTTCTCAAGCAGCGTCTGATTGCACAGGGTCTGACGGTACTGGTGCCAGACGACGTCGAGCGCAAGGACGTGCACCGGATCATCTACGACGAACTGTGCGTCGGGGTCATCACTGACGAATCACGCAAAATCTATCAACGAGTGATCGAAACGCTGACCGCGCGCGGCGCCCAGGCGATCATCCTCGGCTGCACGGAAATCGGCCTGCTGGTCAAACCCGAACACAGCGCCCTGCCCCTGCTCGACACCACCGAACTGCATGCGCAGGCGGCAGTGGCGTTTGCGCTCGGCGACTGACTCCACAGGATTTTTGGCTTATCGACGACGCAGACGGGCCATGCTCAGGGTGTCGACCCATTGCCCGTCGCGCACGGCGTAGTCACGAAACAGGCCTTCGTTCTCGAAGCCGAACTTGCGGTAGAGACCGATGGCCGCCTGGTTGTCGGCGTACACCGAGAGTTCGACCCGGTGCAGGTTCATCCAGTTGTCGGCGACGTCCAGCGCCGCCGCCAGCAGTTTCGACCCGACACCTTTGCCCTGCCACGCCACAGCGACCGCCATGCCGACACTGCCGGCGTGGGCGCGGCGAATTCGCGAATAATTTTCCAGCCCAAGATGACCAACCACCGCGCCCTGATGCAGCGCCACCAGTTTGACCATCCGCTCGTTCTCCGCCAGTAGCCGTTGACGCCAGATCTCGGTGGACTGAAACGGCATCTGCAGCACTTGCCGTGTCACGGCTGGATCGTTGTACAGCGCGGTGACGGCCTCAATATGCGATTCGTTGAAGCGTTCGAGGGTGATGGCGGGGTTGTGGTCGGGCATGGCGGATCCTTCCTGGATCGATGGGTGGCCGCTTACTCTAAACCGTTGAGCGTCTGGCTGGCGAATATCAAAATGTGGGAGCGGGCTTGCTCGCGAAAGCGGTGTGTCAGGCAACACAGATGTTGAATTTCAGACCGCTTTCGCGAGCAAGCCCGCTCCCACAGGGGATTGGGGGTGTTGGGAAGATCAAGTCTGGAACCATTCCTGGCGTTCGTTGAAGGTGTGCTGGATCAGTTCGACCAGGGTTTGCACTTCGGCGACGTCCCGGGAATCAGCGTTGACCGCCAGCCATGCCTGCAACTGCATCGGCTCGTCAAACAGCCCCGGCAGCGCAATCAGCCCGCGATCGAAGCGGCTCATGTACGCCGGCAACAAACCGATGCAGGCGCTGCAGCGGATCATTTCCAGCATCAGCTCATAGGACTGCATCTGCACCACGCCGGCCAGGCGTTGTTCGACCAGCTCATTCCACGGCCGGAAGCTGTCGATCTGCCGGTCGTGCTGCCATTGCACCAGCATGAAATCGCTGAGGTCGTCGGCACTCGCCGGGCGCGCGGTGACCCGGGAATAGCGTTTGGCGATGTGTGGCAGGTAATCCAGGCGCGCCAGGGCCTGCGGCTGACTGGTGGCGAAGGTCGGGCCGGGGCTGGGGGTTTCGCCGTGGGCCAGCCACAGCACCACGTCGGCACTGACCGCACGCAGCGCCAGTTCGCTGTCCAGCGCAATGATCTCCAGGCGCACGCTGGCATTGCGCCGCAGCAATGCGATCAGGTCGCGACCGAGGATGTCATGCAGGATCGATTCGGCTACCGCCAGACGCACCAGCGGCTGCTCGACCACCGGCAGTTTGCGCTCGTGGGCCAGCGCCACCAGTTGCGCCTGCAACTGCTGACCCTCACGGGTCAGGCTCAGGGCGCTGCCCTGAAAGCTGAACAGCGAGTGCTGCAGCGTTTGCTCCAGCTGCGCCAGTTGCTTGCGCAGCAAGGTCGAGCGCACGTTGAGGCTGCGCGCCGCCTGCATGAAACAGCCACAGCGGGCACTGACCAGAAAATATTGCGCGACCTCGGCATCAATGGTCGCGGCTTGCGCCAGCCACGGCTCGCGTTCGCCCTGTGCCCAGCGATAGTCGGGGCTACCCTGTCGTCCTGCGGGTTCGGTGAATGACATCGATGACTCCCTGTCGATCTTTGTATTTAGACATTGCGCAGATCCCCTGTAGGAGTGAGCCTGCTCGCGATAGCGTCGGCACAGCTGACATCTCTTTGCCTGACACATCGCTATCGCGAGCAGGCTCACTCCTACAGGGTTTGTGGTGTGCCAGTGCTCTAATGGTTGGATTCAAGGACCTTGTTCAACTCGGCCCCATCGATACTCAGCGTTGCGGTATTGAGCATCCCGTCCAGATACGCCTGGGCAATCTGCTCCTGCCGTTGCGCACGCAAGGCCTGGGTCAGTTGGTCGCGCAGTTCGTCGAGGGTCGCGGTACGTGCCGGTTGCTGTTCGGTGAGTTTGATCACGTGGAAACCGGCTGCACTCTGCAGCGGATCGGACACCGCGCCGACCTTCAATTTCGCCACCGCACCCCGCACCTCCGGCACCAGTTGCTGTAACGGTTGCAGCCCGGTATCGCCGCCGCGCTCGGCAGTCTGCCGATCCTGCGAATACTGGGTTGCCAGCGCCGCAAAATCGCCCGGAGCGGCCTGAGCCTTTTTGCTCAGTTCCGTCGCCTGCTTGCGCACCGCTTCGAGGTTCTGCGGCTCATTCACAGCGAGGAAAATCTGGCTCACCCGGTACAACGCCGGAGTCTGCCAGTTGCCCTTGCCAGCGTCATACGCCTGCTGCAACTCGGCCGTACTCGGGTAGTCCGCCGGCACCGTACTGACCGAGCGCAGGTAATCGCGAAAGACGATCTGCTCAGTGGCCGCGCGGGTTTGCCGCACCACGTCCGGGCGCTGCGCCCAGCCCTGAGCATCGGCCTGTTCCAGCACGGCTTTCTCAGCCAGACGCGCACGAATCCAGCGTTCCAGCGCTTCACGGTTGCCGCGCAATTGCTCGCGAGTCGCCGGCGGGACGGTAGCCAGCAGCGCCTGCAATTCCTGCGGCGTCACCTGCTGATTGCCCAACCGCGCTACCGCAGGCCCTGTTGCAACCGCCGCCAAGGGCGACGATTGCTGCGCTGCGACCGGGTCAGTGCCCGGTCGCAGCACCAGCGCCACGGCTACCACCAACAGCGCCACTGCCCCGGCGCCGATCACCATGGCAGGCTTCCTCACAGCGCGACTTCCTCTTGCTCAGCGGTAGCGATTTTGGCGGTCGAGGCTTGCGCAGCCTGGCTGAAGTCACGCAGGTAGACGATAAATTCCTGCAATAGGCGATCCCACAATTCCAGGTTGCCGCGCAGGTGATCGCTGCTCACACCGGCCGCCAGCACCACGTCCATTTCCATCACCAGAAACTCGCCCTGCAGCGACAACCGCGCAAAACGCCGGGTGGCGTTCCACTGTTCGGCCACACCCTGTGGCAACTCACCTTGCACCCGCAGCGCACAGCTGAAAGTGAAATCGACGTAACTGCCCTGCTCCACCGCCGGGTTGCCGAAACGCACGGCATAACCGATGCCCTGACTGGCGCTGAGCAACTGTACGATGCCGTTCTGTTCGGTCTGGTTGACGCGATAACCGGCGGCTTGCAGGACGTCGGTCAGGGATTGCGGGGATACGTGGGAGATCAATTGAGTCATTACTTCTTCCTTGTCTATGAGTCTTTTAATCAGTGCGCAATCGCAGCTTGTGGCGCATCGAATTGAGTCTTGTACAGTTCATCGCCAAAGCCCTGAGCCAGTTCATCGAACTTGACCCGGGCGCTGCCCGCAAAGGGCTGGCGGATCTTCATCACCTCGGCCACATCGATGTTTTCGTAGGCATTGAGGATCTGCTTGGCGACGCCGTACATCTGCTGATTCTTGACTGAACATTGCTGCACTTGTGTGTCACGTTCAGCCAATTGCGCTTGAAGCTTAGACCGTTCTGCCTCTTTGGCACGGGCCATGACCAGCAACTCGTCGTAGGCCTTCTTGAACTTGCCGACCTGTTCGCTGCTGGCGGCGACTTGCGCCTGGGCCTGGCTGTGCAGGTTCTGCTGCTGGCTGGCCAACTGCTCGGCCAGGCCTTTGGCCTTGGCCAGTTCGGCGGTCAATTGCCTGATCTGCGCCTGCGCGGCCTTGGCTTCGTTCTGTGCCGCCAGTTGCGCGGCGCTGGCCTGGGCCTGCTGGCTTTGCAGGGCCTGCAACTGCTGGGTGGTGCTGCGCAACTGGGTACGCAGACGCTCTTCCATGCCTTCGGCGTACGCGCCTTGTGCGATGAAGAAACTCAGCCCCAACAGAAAAACTCGTGCGTGCATGACCGTACTCCCGGCGCCTTAGAAGCGCGTGTTGATCTCAAGCTGCAAGACGTCGATGTCGAACGGCGCGCCGTACACCGCCTCGGTGCTCAGCCAGCGGCCGGTGGCGTAGACGTTCTTCGCCAGACCGTAATTGCCGCCGAGGAAATAGCCCTTGGCGTTGGTGCCGCCGAGGTGAAACGAGGAATCGTTGAAGCCGTCAGGCAAGGCGTCCGGCTGGATGTACTTGTAGCCGGCGAACATATTCCAGTCGCCCTGCTTCTTCAGGTCCAGCGCGTTGCCGAGGGTGAACTGGACCATCCACGCATTGGCGCCGCTTTCGATCTCGCCGTTGCTGTTGAGGTTGTTGACGATCTGCCCCTCGGAGCGCTTGCGCATGTCGCCTTCGTCGTAACCGAGGTTGTGGATGTAGTTGCCCTGGCTGCGCAGCTTGAAGTCCTCTGGCAGATCGGCGTCCCACACCAGGTTGAGGTCGAGCAGGTTGAACTCCGACGCCAGACCGACAAATTGCGGCTGCGGCGTGGTGGTCGGGTTGGCCGGGTTCGGCGTGATGTCACGCAGCAGGAACACGCTGTTGCCCTTCTGCATGAACGCTGCACGGCTGCCATCGGTGTCGCAGCCCGGAGCGCCGGCCCACGGCTCGCAAGGGCTGGAACGCTGCCCCTGAATGTCGTCGAAACGGTAATAGGCCAACGCACCTTTGAGGCGGTTGTTGCTGTTGATCGCCCACTTGGCGCCGAGCTGCGCGCCGTACAGCCACTTGTTGTCGCTTTCTTCCTTGTCGAAACCGTTGCTGGTGCTGGTGTCGTTGGTGTAATCCACCGGGAACGCGCCGACGGTGCCGAACACGCCCCAGTCGCGATTGAGCTTGTGGTCGAAAATCGCCGCCACGCCATCGAAGTTCAGGTCGTTGGAATAGAGCATGTCGGTGGACATGAACGGGTTGGCGAAGCGCCCGCCGGTCAGGGTCAACTCGTCGGTGGGTTTCCAGTTCAGGTAACCCTGGTCGAGCCAGATGTCTTTCTTGGCGAAACCGCCGCCGAGGTTCTGCGTGGTCGACACCGGGTTGTTGTCCGAGCCGGTACCGATGCGGATGCCGGCGGTCCATTCCGGCGAGATCACCGCTTTCATGCCGAGCCGTGCGCGCAGGCGGAACTGGTTGGTGCGATCTTCACGGGTGTTGAGCAACGGCGGCAGACTGGTGCTGCTGTTGGGGTTCACGTCGTACGGACCGTTGTTGTTGAGTTTGGCGAAGTCGACGATTTCGTTGCTGTTGCTGCCCGAGTAGTAGCGCGACTCGTCACGCAGACGAATGTCGCCGTCGAAGCTGATACGCGAAGCCCAGTCCGGGAAGGTATTGGGCGCCGCCCAGTTTTCCTGCTTGGCGGTGGCCATGACTTCGGCCTTGACCTGATCGCGGATCTGGTCGCGCACCGCGGCCGGTACGTACTGCACGCGCACATCGCCCGGTGCCGCCACCGGTCCGGCCGCTACGGCGGTGGAAGCGGCGGCCTGCTTGGCCTGCGCCGCTTCGTTCTGCGCCTGAGCGATCAGCGCGTCGGCCTTGTCCTGTTTCAGAATGCCCTGCTCGACCAGCAAGCGGATCAGATTGATCGTGGCGTTCTCCGAGGGCGCAGGCGCTGCCGCGGCCTGACCGACCAGGGTCGCGATGACCATGCCGACCGCCAGGGACAATCGATTCACGTTGGAAATCATCTGCACACAACTCCTTTTCATACAGCTTTATGAATTCGGTTAACCCGGACGCCGCCCTTGCAGGGACAGGCGCACAGGCAAGGTGATGGAGGCCGGTGGCCGTTCGCTCAGGTGCGGTGCGTTACGCAGCGCCGCCAGCACCTGGGTATCGATCTCGGGATTGCCGCTGGACTTGACCAGCTCGACCCGGGTGATTTCGCCGACGCTGCTCAGCCACACATCGGCCTGCAGCGAAAATGCGAGGTTGCGCAGGTCGGGGTTCTCGCGCAGCAAGCGCTGAAAAGTGAACGCGAGGAACTGGCTGTAAGTGCCGGTGCCCAGGCGTCCGCCACCCGCGCCGGCCATGCCGCCGCCCTTGCCGGCGCCGATGTTGAAAGCGTCGTTGCCACTCTGCGCGTCACCGTCCATTTGCATCGGGTTGGCCAGATCGTCCGCCGGCGATGGCGGCGCCTCTTCCTCGGGCTTGACCTCTTGCGGCTCGGGCGTGGGTTCGGGCTCGACGACTTTTTCTTCCACCGGGGTTTCCGGCTCCGGTGGCTTTTCCGGAGGTGGCGGCGGCGGAGGCGGCAACGGAATGATCGTCGGCACCTTCGGCGCTTCACGGCGCACGCCGCTCATGTCATTGGCCCACTGCCACAGAAACCACGCGGCGAGCGCGCCGAGCAGCAGCCCGGCGCCCCACTTCAGGTAACGCAACGGCGAGCGTTTCACCGGCAGCGGCTCGATCGGAAGTTGTGCGGTCATCAGTCAGCCCTGCGTCGGTTTGCCGGTCACCAGACCGACCTGAGACAGTTCGAGCCGGCGCAACAGATCCAGCACTTCGATGACCTTCTGGTACTGCACCGTGGCGTCGCCGCGCACGATCACCGGGAAGTCCGGGTTCTGCGCCTTCTCGATGCGCAGGCGTTCTTCCAGCTCCGGCAAGGTCACCGGGTAGGCGTCGAGGAACACCTGGCCGCCGTCGTTGACCGAAATCGCCTTGGTCTTGGCCTCGGACAGCGACACGGCGGCGCTGGCCTTGGGCAGGTTGATCTGGATCCCGGAGACCTGCGCGGTGGCGGTGAGGATGAACATCACCAGCACCACCATCAGCACGTCGACCAACGGGGTGATGTTGATGCTGTCCACCGCTGCATCTTCGTCATCGTCGTGGGAGGCATTTACGGACGCCATGGCAGTGCTCCTCAGGCCGGTACGGAGTGGTTGGCGTGATGGCCGCGCTGATGCGCCGCTTCGCTGGACTGGCCTTCGCCGTGCATCTCCGCCAGACGGGTGATGAACTCGTCGACGAACACGCGCATGTCGGCGCTGACTTCCTTGTTGCGGGTGATCAGGCGGTTGTAGCCAAACAGCGCCGGGATCGCGACGAACAGGCCCATGGCCGTGGCGAGCAAGGCTGCCGCCATACCTGGCGCAATGGCGTTGATGTTCACGTCGCCGGCCATGGCCGTGCCGAGGAACACCACCATGATCCCCAGCACGGTGCCGAGCAGGCCGATATACGGGCCGCCGGCGATGGCGTTGGACAGGGTCGAGAGTTTCGAGCTGAGGGCCTGGTTCTCGCGAGTGCGCACGCCGTCCATCGAGCAGCGGATCGCTTCAATGGTCGCTGCGGAAACCGAAGAGGTATCGGCGCCCTGCTCGCGGCGGGTACGGATTTCCTTGACCGCCACCGAGTACAGGCGCCACAGCGGCGAGTGCTGCAGACGCTGAGCCAGTTGCGCGTCGTCGGCGAACATTTCCAGACGCGTACCGACCTTGGCAAACTGCTCGCGGAAGTCCTCGTTGGCCTTGCTCACGCGGCTGAGGGTGCGGTTCTTGCGCAGCATGATGATCCACGACTGAAACATCATCAGCACCAGCACGGCGATAATCACCCAAGCGTCCACCGGCACCGCGTTGAGCAGGAAACCGAGGCTGCCGAAACCGAAACCGGACTGTTCTTCATCGACGCCGTAGGCCACCAGTTTCGACTCCGCGCCTTGCGCGGTGGCGTCGGCCAGCAGCAACGGCGCCGGACGCGCGACTTTCGACAGGCGCAGTTCGTCGATGGCGCCCACGAACGATTGGAACGGGCCTGTGGTCAGATCGCCGCCAATCGCCATCACCGAATTGAACGCCGGCATCGCTTGAGCGAGGGACGCGCCCTCACGACCGTTAATGTACAAGCTGACTTTCGAACCTTCGGCAGTCAGCGCGACATGCTGCCATTGCCCCGGATTCAGCGGCTGAGTGGCCACGGCGCGCTGGCCGTCGATCTCCACGAACGGCACGCCTTGATTGACCCCGACCAGCAGACTGTTGGCGCCTTCACGGCGCGCGAGGATCAGTTGCTCGCCATTGGCCTGATCCAGACGCAACCAGGCGCTGAAGGTGAACGCGTTGCCAGCGCTGTGCTGCAGCGACGGACTGGCCGGCAGCAGCAACGGCTGGCCGCTGAACTGCAAGGCGCGCCCTACTACACCGTCAATCGCCGCACCGGTGGCGCGTTGTGCGGTGTTGCCGTAGGCGGTGGTGTCCTTGGCCGGGGTGCCGGTGGCGCCGTCGAAGTGATACAGCGCGGTGTAATTCGGATCGAAGGTCAACTGGCCGTTGCCGGTGGCCGGGGCCTTCTGATTGCCGTAGTACATCCAGATGTCCTGACGCTGACCGCCCTCGACATTCGGCACATCGACCCAGATCAGCGCCATGCCCATCAGCGCGTCGAAGCTTTCGATCTGGTGGTTGAGCACGGTTTTGTCATCGGCGGCGACGAAGCGCAAATCCGCGCCGTCTTCCTTGACCCCGTCGAAGGTGAAGTTGCCGGTGTGCAGGCGTACCAGCAATGCGGTGCGGCCCAGCGCCTGATTGATCCCGGCACCCTGCGGCGTGGTGTCGACGGCGATCTGTTTGCGGTAATGCCAGTCGTCCTGCCACCAGGCCTGCGCCGTGGCCGGGAGCACGAAGCCCAGGCAGATCAACAACGAAAGAATGAGGCGCTGCATGAACGTGCTCCTTTAGAAAGTGGCTTGAAGGTTGAAGTGCAGGCGCGATTCCTGCTTCGAGGTGTTCGGCCCTTCGAGTAGCGGGTAACCCCAGTCGAGGCTGCCGGACAGCCATTTGCTGAGGCTGGCGCGGGTGCCGAGACCGACGCTGGCCAGGGCGTAACTGGCGTCCTGGTCCGGCAGTTCGTCGCGCAGGTACAGTTGCGCGCCTTCGGCGAAGGCGTAGAAGCGCCATTCCTGCATCCAGCTGCCGGCGTATTTCGCCAGCGACGGGGTGCGCAGCTCCTGACTGAGCAGCACGCCGTCATCGCCGGTGCGCTCGGCCGCCAGATAGCCGCGCACCGAGGTCGCGCCGCCAGCGGAAAACTGTTCGTTGGAAACCAGCGGCCCCGACGCCAATTGGAACGCGCCTTTGCTCGCGCTCTGCCAGTCGTTGTCGAAGGTCCAGGTGAAGTTGCTGTCGCCCTTGACCACGGCGAAACTCGGGTTGGCGCGGTAGCGCTTGTAATCGAAGTCTTCGTCGGAACTGCCGTAGCCGAAAATGCTGCGGGTGGCCGCGACCAGGCTCAGGCCGAGGCCGAGCTGGCTCTTTTCGGTGTAGCGGAAGCCGTTGTAGGCGAAGGTGAACGGCGCGTATTTCAGCGGCACCTTGTCGCTCTCGCCGGACAGGGTCAGGCGTTCGTCGAAGTCCTTGAAGTCGATACCGGCCGACAGCGAGTTCGACCAGTTGCCACTGGACGGCAACGTGTAGATCGCCGACACGCCATAGGAATGGCCCTTGCCCAGCACGTTGCTGCCACCGATGGTGGCGACGTTGCTGTCGGACTGATAACCGGAGAATTGCACGCTCCAGCGCTCGGTCAGCGGCGCGGTGTAGGAAGCCGACCAGACCTTGGCGTTGTCGGTGTCCTGCGGCGCGGTGAAGTACGTCAGGTTGATGCTGTGGCCGAGCTGCCAGAGGTTGTTGTAGCCGAGGCTGGTCACGGCGCGCAGCTTCTCGGTGTCGGCGCTGTAGTCGTTGTTGAGGCCGACGCTGGCGCTCCACGGGTTCTGGTCTTCGACCTGCAAATCGACGTCCATGGTGCCGGGGCGTTGCCCTTCGCGCACCAGCGGCATGACCTGGCGGCCCGGGGTTTTATTGAGCTGCGCCAGTTCGCCCTGAACCTTGGCGAAGTCCGGCACCTCGCCTTCTTTCAGCGCCGGGACGTTGTCGCGGATGTCCAGCGGCGAATAGTGTTTGGCGCCGACCACACGCACCCGGCCGACCTTGGTTTCGCTGACTTGCAGATAGACGATGCCGTCCGCTACCGCTTGCTCCGGCAGTTCGACGAACACCGATTGGTAGCCGCGTTCCTGATAAGCCTTCTGCAAGGCATCGCGGGCGCCTTCGATGTCAGTCATGGCTTTTTGCGGGCCGAGAAACGGGTACACCGCCTCTTCAATTGCCCGGGCGTCGAGCACGGTGTTGCCGCGCACGAAGTATTCGTTGACGTCCACCAGACGTTGCGGTGCGGCGTCTTGGGCAGCCTCTTCGGCGAATGCCGGTTGCGCGCCGGCCGTCACCAGCAGCCAGCCCCACAGCGCCAGCCGTGACGTGAAAATCTGATCCACACTACCCCCTGAATTCGCGATGACCTGTTGGCGCTGTTGCGCGCCTTGTGTGTTGCGTCAGTTGCTGACTGTCGAGGCACCGCTGTGCTTGCCGAGCCAGGTGTGCAGGAGCGCGAAGTTCAAGGAGAACTCGGGCATTTGCAGCAAGGCACCGCAGAACACTTCGCCGATGATTTTCTGAATGAGCTGCACCGCACGCGGGTTGTTGAGCAGCGTGGCGATGTCGCGACTGAGGACGTTGAAGCTCCAGACTTTCTGGTTCAGGCCAAGACCGACGAACCAGCGGAACAGCAGGTTGTAATTGAGTTGTTCATACAGTTGCTGCTCGCTGGGCACCGAATACAGCAGTTGCAGGAGCAGGATGTGCATGACGGTTTGCGCGGGGATGAGCATGCCGGGCTCGGCATTCAGTTCGTGCAGAAGGCCTTGATGGGCGTCGAGCAAGTCGTCGATCTGCGGGCGCAGCAATACCAGCGAATGGCCTGGCGGAATGTAGCTGGAGACCTCTTTCAAGGCGCCCTGCCAATCATCCTGCGAGACGATCCAGACCCACGGCGCGCCGTAGCGATACACCGAAACCGGCTTCTTGCGCGCCGCTTCGACGATCTTCGACAGGCGCTGATCGAGTTCCTGCATGCCCACTTTTGAGTAGCGTTCCATAGTCCCCATTGCCTCACTCCCGGCGTCCCGCCTCGGCTTGTGAAAAGCGCCCCGTTGGGCCCCTCAAGCGCGTTACATAGGCATGACCGGACTGGCGATGTGCTACCGAACTTTTGTCATAAAAGCTTCATTACAGAGGGTGGGAGATGGCGCGGGATGTCAGGTGTACATCAATCTAATGTAGGAGTGAGCCTGCTCGCGATGGCGTTGGATCAGCAAAATACAGTTCAGCTGACAGGACGCTATCGCGAGCAGGCTCACTCCTACAGAGGAAATTTGTGGTGGCTGCGGGTCAGGTGTAA
The DNA here is from genome assembly GCF_058798255.1 of Pseudomonas sp. GW823-FHT01D03. NCBI lineage: Bacteria > Pseudomonadati > Pseudomonadota > Gammaproteobacteria > Pseudomonadales > Pseudomonadaceae > Pseudomonas > Pseudomonas sp. GW823-FHT01D03. The sequence continues at coordinate 2,834,321 of NZ_JBXAKK010000001.1, read as the reverse complement.
ACCGGCCAGGTGTCGACGATCTTGCCGTCACGCACCGCCAGCAGATCACCGAATTGCAGCAGCACGGCTTCGGTCTGGGTCGGGCGCAGAAACACTTGATCCTCAACGGTCAGGCCGACGGCGTGGGAGCCGTTGACCATCTCCTGATTCGAACTGCGCCCATACACCCCATTGCTCTGCAACCCCAGCGGCGATTCGAATTCGGCCATCCAGTAACCGCCGTAGATGAAAAAGGTCTGGCGCTGATTGGTGTCCCACCACGAGAACAACGTCGACTTGTCGTCCAGCGCCGGAATATTCACCGCACCGGTACTCTTCAGCACCGGGGTGGCGATGTACGTGGCAGGCACATGTTCGACCAGCGACGGCAGGTCGTAGTGCGTCGGTTTGAGCATCGCCGTGCCCACCGAAACCTCGGTGCTCAGCTTTTCGTTTTCGTGGATGCGGTAACTCGGGCTGCCGGCGGTGTTCAGGCACAGGTTTTCGTTCCACAACGCCGGAAACTGCTGGCGAGTGAAATCCACGCAACGCTGATAAATCACCATCACCTTGGCGAACAGGTCTTCCGGTGAGCCGAGTATCCCCGGCACGCCCATGCCCACAAACGGGTCGTAGCCCATGAACCCGGCGAACGCTAAGTGCTGCGGGTTGGCGCTGATCAGCGTGAGCATCTGCCCCAGCACATTCACATCCCTGACCCCGCCTCGATGCAAGCCGACATCCAGTTCGATGTTGATGCGCAGCCGCGTGCCCAAACTCTTTGCCAGCGCGAGGTATTGCTGCAAGCGCTCAGGCCCGTCGAGCAGCCATTGCAGCTGTATGGACGGATCGAACGGGCCTTTGTGGGTTTGATAGAACAGCTCGGCTGAACGCACCGGCAACGGCTTGCCGAGCAGGATGTCGGACTGCGGAAACGTGAGCGCATCGTGATTGAGAAACGGCTGGTGAAACGACATGAGTTTTTGCGTCCCGGCCCGTTGTGCGATGTAGCTCAACAACCCCGGTGACGGCAGGGATTTTTCCACCAGACGCAATTGCTTGCCGCCGCGTTTGACCGACTGCATCACCACGTCGATGTTGAGATCGAGGCGATCCAGATCGATCAACAGCACCGGGCGCATCGGTCCGTTGTCCTTCAACTCTTTATTCAGCGCGCGGAAATACTCGCTGTACGGGCCGCCACGATCACTCGGTCGCAGCCAGGCGCCCACGCCCACTAACAAAGCGCCGACACCCAGCGTGCCGAGGAGAAAATTGCGTCGATTGACCGCCATCAGCTCACCCCCAAAATCGATGCCAGATGTGCATTGAGAAAACGCCCGCTCGGGTCCAGTGCCTGACGCACCTCGACGAACTCGCGCCAGCGCGGATACAGCGGTTGCAGGGTGCGCGCATTGAGCGAATGCAACTTGCCCCAGTGCGGACGGCCGTTGTACTTCCAGAAAATCGGTTCAACCGCGGCGAAGAAGTTGTGATGATCCATCTGGTAATGCTGGTGCACCGAGATCGAACAGCTGTCGCGGCCCTCGAACATGCTCAGCGGAATGTCATCAGCCTTGACGTAGCGGTACTCGATGGGAAACCAGGTGCGCAGGTCCTTGTCCTGAATCAGCTTGAGGATTTCACGCAGACAGGCCGGGCCGTGTTCGGCGGGCACCGAATATTCCATCTCGTTGAAGCGCACGGTGCGCACGTTGGCGTAGATGTCGAAAGAGTCGCCGACCCGATCGTCGAAACTCGCCAGATGGCGCAGGCTGTTGAGCAGCGTGCGGCGCAAGTCGGGGAAGTCGCTGCCGTACTTGTCGAGTTTCTCGATCAGGGTGACGAACTCGTTGCCGCCCTCCTCTTCGGGCGGAATCGGCGGCGTGGCCGGGTCGCTGGTTTCGTTGAGGGCGATGGACAGCGCATAGTCGGAATGGGTGACGACGAGCATTTCCCAGTGCTGGTTTTCCCGGGTGTTTTTGTCGAGGTCTTCCAGCAGCTCTTCGGTCTTGGCGATCCATTGACGCTCACGCAGGCGGTAGGCCGGGCGATTTTGCAGACGGATTTTCGTCGCCACGCCCAGTGCCCCAAGGGAAACCCGGGCGGCATTGAACACTTCCGGGTGGCGCTGGCTGTCGCAGTCCAGCACCTCGCCATTGGCCGTCACCAGTTGCATGCCGCAGACGTGCGCCGAGTACGACTGAAAGGTTGTGCCGGTGCCGTGGGTCGAGGTGGCAATCGCCCCGGCGAGGGTCTGGTAATCGATGTCGGCCATGTTCTGCAGGGCCTGACCGACGTCCTTCAGCGGCACGCCCATGCGCGACATCGGCGTACCGGCGCCGAATTCCGCCTGCAGGGTGTTCGGGTCGTGGTCGAGCAGGCCGGTGAAGTAACTCAGCGACAGCAGCGTGCCGTCGGTGGGCACCAGCGCGCTGAACGAATGCGCCGAACCGACCGGGCGGATCTTGCCCTGGGCCTGACGAATCGCAGCGCTTAGTTCATCAAGATTCTTCGGCGCCAGCCGCGCCGCTGGCAGGCAACTCTGCCCGCCCGACCAGTTGCGCCAGGGAATCAGTCGCGGGGCGCGCATCAATTGCCCCAGCGCGGGATTGGCCGCCAACGCACTGAACGCGCCGACGATGCTTGCCCGTTGCAACAACTGACGCCGTGTCAGATCCATGCTCATGCGCGCGCCCTTACTGTGGGAGGGGCTGGTCGGCCATGAAGCCGATCAGTTGCAGGAATTGTTCTTCCGAGCATTCGACGCACTGGCCCATCGGCGGCATGCCGTTGTAGCCATTGATGGCGTGGTCGAGCAGCGTGTCGGCGCCTTGGCGGATGCGTGGTTCCCAGGCTTGACGATCGCCAGTGAGCGGCGCATTGGCAGCCGGGTTGGCGTGGCACAGTTGGCAGCTGTTGACGTAGATCTGCGCCAGGGCCGGGTCGGAGGGGGTGGCGTTGCGAGTAGTCGCCGGCGGTGCGGATTTTTCGTCGCAGCCGCACAGCGTCATGGACAGCGCCAGCAGTAAAGTGAGTGGGATTGCCCGCATAACGATCCTCGAGGATGGCAGCGCTTATTGTTTTGATCCCACCTTAAGGCAGGCTCGGCTGCGGGCTGAGGGCATTGCGGGACAACGATGGGGGCAAACGGGGCCAGTAGAGAGTGTTCAGGCAACCCGATTCAACTGTGGGAGCGGGCTTGCTCGCGAATGCGGTGTGTCAGCAATGAGGATGTCAGTTGAAAGGACGCATTCGCGAGCAAGCCCGCTCCCACAGTGGATTTCATAAACCAGTCAAAGCTCTGCTCCGGGGATCTGCGTGACATTCGCGTGACATTGGCGGGTTTAAATGTCGGCGCATTCAGGCGTATAACCTGTAAAGACTTTTTGATCTGAATACGGACATCAACACGGGGTAGCGACATGACCACAGCAAACATCCTTGGCAATCTGTTCCCTTCTGTCAGCGACATCCCGGAAAAATACCGTCTCGACGGTCAAGTCGAACAACGCGAATACCTCGTCGACGGCGAACTGCGGCGCTGGGACGGCCCGCTTGCCACCGTGCGCAGCCCGGTGTACCTGCACGGCGAAAACGGTGATGAACAAGTGATTCTCGGCAGCACGCCGCTGCTCGACGCCGACACCGCCCTCACCGCCCTCGACGCCGCCGTGCGTGCCTACGATCGTGGTCAGGGCCTGTGGCCGACCATGCGCGTGGCCGAACGCATCCAGCACGTCGAAGCGTTCCTCGGCCGCATGCGCCAGCAGCGCGAAGCCGTGGTCAAGCTGCTGATGTGGGAGATCGGCAAGAATCTCAAGGACTCGGAAAAAGAGTTCGACCGCACCTGCGACTACATCGTCGACACCATCAATGCACTGAAAGAACTCGACCGCCGCTCCAGCCGTTTCGAACTGGAACAGGACACTCTCGGCCAGATCCGCCGCGTGCCGCTCGGCGTGGCACTGTGCATGGGCCCTTACAACTACCCGCTGAACGAAACCTTCACCACGCTGATTCCGGCGCTGATCATGGGCAACACCGTGGTGTTCAAACCGGCCAAGCTCGGCGTGTTGCTGATCCGCCCACTGCTCGAGGCGTTCCGCGACAGCTTCCCGAGCGGCGTGATCAACGTGATCTACGGCAGTGGCCGCGAGACCGTCAGCGCGCTGATGGCCAGCGGCAAGATCGACATCTTCGCCTTCATCGGCACCAACAAGGCAGCCAGTGACCTGAAGAAACTGCACCCGAAACCACACCGCTTGCGCGCCGCGCTGGGCCTGGACGCGAAAAACCCCGGCATCGTCCTGCCGGAAGTCGATCTGGACAATGCGGTCAGCGAAGCGGTCACCGGTTCGCTGTCGTTCAACGGCCAGCGCTGCACCGCGCTGAAAATCCTGTTTGTGCATGAGGATGTGGTCGACGCCTTCATCGAAAAATTCAATGCCAAACTCGCTACGCTGAAACCGGGCATGCCGTGGGACAGCGGTGTGGCGCTGACGCCGTTGCCGGAGTCGGGCAAGGTCGATTACCTGCACGGTCTGGTGGCCGATGCGCAGAGCAAGGGCGCACAAGTGGTCAACCCGAACGGCGGCGAGAGCCGGGAGTCGTTCTTCTACCCGGCGGTGCTGTACCCGGTGACGCCGCAGATGCGCGTGTACAACGAAGAACAGTTCGGCCCGGTGGTGCCGATCGTGCCGTACCGTCACCTCGATACCGTGATCGACTACGTGCTGGAATCGGATTTTGGCCAGCAACTGAGCCTGTTCGGGACCAACCCGGTGGCAATCGGCCGACTGGTCGACACCTTCGCCAACCAGGTCGGGCGGATCAACCTCAACGCCCAGTGCCAGCGCGGCCCGGACACCTACCCGTTCAACGGGCGCAAGAACTCCGCCGAAGGCACGCTGTCGGTACACGATGCACTGCGGGTGTTTTCGATCCGCACACTGGTGGCGACCAAGTTCCAGGACAGCAACAAGGACCTGATCAGCGAAATCATTCGCGGCCGCGATTCGAGCTTCCTGACCACCGACTACATCTTCTGACGAGGACCTTGCACTGAGCACCTTCAGCACCCAACGACTGCCACCGCTGCTGCGGCGAATCCTGCGTCCGTTGCTGGACCCGTACCGCCGCTACCAGAACGCCCGACTGATTCACGCGGTGCGGGTAGCGCTGGGGCTGCTGGCGACCATCCTGCTGACCACCGGCATCAACCTGCCCCACGGCGAGTGGGCGTCGGTGACCATGCTGGTGGTGATCGGCGGCCTGCAACACCACGGCAACATCGGCAAGAAAGCCGCCGAACGTGCCACCGGCACCCTGATCGGTGCCGGGGTGGGTCTGCTGCTGGTGGCGCAACAGGCGTGGCTGGGCCTGCCGTGGCTGACCTACTTTGCCATGGCGGTGGTCTGCGGCTTCTTCTCCTATCACGCGATCGGCAAGGGCGGCTATACCGCCCTGCTCTCGGCGATCACCGTGTTCATCGTCGCCGGACATGGCGACAACCCGATCACCGATGGCTTATGGCGCGGGGTCGACATCCTGATCGGCATCGCCCTGGCCCTCGCATTTTCCTTCGCCCTGCCGCTGTACGCGGTGTATTCGTGGCGCTACAACCTGGCCGACGCCTTGCGCGACTGCGCCACGTTGTACGGGCGGATCATCAGCGGCCAACCGGTCAGCGCCGATGAGCATCTGAAGCTGATGGGCCGGGTGACCACGGTGATGGTGCAACTGCGCTCGCTGATGCCTTCGGTGTCCAAGGAAGTGAAGATCTCCATGACCGAACTGGACGCGATTCAACGCAACCTGCGGACGTGCGTCAGCACTCTGGAGATCCTCGGCAACACCCGCCCGGATGCCAACGACCCCGAAGCCATGGCGCACCTGCAATCAGCGCTGCGGGCCGAACACCGGGTGATCCGCATACAGTTGATCGGCATGGCCCGGGCCTTGAAGTCCGGCGCCACGCAACGCCTGCAGCGCCCGCTGGAGTTGCCTGACGCCAGCCTCGACACACCGGTCTACAGCACGCTGGACGGTTACCGTTTGCTGACCCGACAACTGGCCGCGAACATTGGTGAGCTGCGTCAGCGTCTGGCGATGACGGCGCCGCGCTGGAACATCTGAGCCTACGGAGTAGCCAGCCGTCGCGACTTCAATCTCCAGCCCTGTTGCATTCCCGCGGCGGCCAGCAGAATCGCCGCCACCCCGATCCATTGCAGGATCTCCAGGCGATGGCCGAAGGCGAACCAGTCGACGAAGATCGCTGCAATCGGGTAGATGAAGGACAGTGCTCCGGTCAATGCTGTCGGCAGTTTCTGGATCGCGCCGTACAGCAGCACGTACATCAGACCGGTGTGGACGATGCCCAGCGTCACCAGACTGGCCCAGGCTCCGCTGGTTTGTGGCAGGCCGTTGAAATGCGCGAACGGCGCGAGCAACAGCACTCCGGTGCAGACCTGTATCAACGCGATCAGATGCGGCGGCGTGCCGGTCAGGCGCTTGATGATCAGCGCCGCAATCGCGTAGAGCAACGCCGCACCCAACGCCAGCGCAATGCCCAGTAGATAGTCGCTTCCGCTTTCACTCTGCGTGCCATGGGCGCTGACGATTGCCAGCATGCCGAGAAAGGAAATCGCCAGCCAGAACAGCTTTTGCAAGGTGATTTTCTCGCCGAGAAACAGCGCCGCCAGGCCGACCAGCATGAACGGCTGCACGTTGTAGACCGCCGTGCCGATGGCGATCGAGGCCCGGGAATACGAGCCGAACAACAACACCCAGTTGCCGACAATCGCCACCCCGCTGAGCACCGCGAGCAGGAACGTGGTGCGGTTCAGAATGCCCGGACGCAAGAAACCGAATGCCGCGCAGATCAGCAGCAAGGTGCCGGCGCCGAACACGCAACGCCAGAACACCACGTCCAGCACCGGTTGCCCGGACACCAGCACGAACCAGCCGATGGTTCCGGAAATCAGCATGGCGGCGGTCATTTCCAATGAACCACGGCGGATTGTGTTGTCCATCATCGATCTCCCTAAGCGTTTGACGAAAGCATGGCAAAAGTATGCCAAGCCGACCACGAGCGCCTCCAGCGCAAAAAGCAGGCTAAACTCGATTTCTGCCTTTTTTATCGTGGGTGGTTTCCCTTAAATGCCTAATACCGGAGTTGCCCCATGACCGACGATATCGACCAGATCCTCATCAGCGCCTTGATGGACGACTCGCGTCGCTCGCTCAAGGCATTGGCGCAAATCAGCGGCCTGTCCTCACCCAGCGTGGCCGAACGCCTGCGCCGCCTGGAGGAGCGCGGTGTGCTCAAGAGCTATACCGTCGAGATCGACCCCAAATGCTTCGGCTATCAGCTCCAGGCCATCGTCCGGGTGCGGCCGCTGCCGGGCCAACTGCAAGAAGTGGAACGGCAGATCATGTCGATCCCGGAGTTCACCGAGTGCGACAAGGTCACGGGCGAGGATTGCTTCATAGCCCGCCTGCACGTGCGCTCGATGGAACAGCTGGACACCCTGCTCGACCGCCTCAATACACTGGCCGAAACCAACACCGCGATCGTCAAGAAAACCCCGGTCAAACGCCGATTGCCGCCGATGGCGTGAGTGCTTTTTGCGCCTGCTCGGCGTAGATTGAGGTTTTTCCGGCGAAGGATTGGCGGTAATGAGAATTCAGGCAGTGATGCTGACAGTGTTGATGCTCAGCGGGTGCGGGACGGTGCAGACCGTTGTGCTTAGCGACAAGGCTTCCGTAGACCAGTTGAAAACCAGGAAAAGCTACTGCGGCGCGGTCCCGCGCATTTACAGCGGTGCAACCTACGACTTCTGCATGCTGCACGCCGAAAAGCCGGATGACGTCGACGCGTTCAATTACAACAACGCTTCTTTTGGTCTGGTGGTCGATGCAGCGGTTTCCGGTGTGCTGGATACGTTTCTGTTGCCCTACACGATTTATAAGCAGCAGGCCGATGGCAGCATGGTGATCAACTGATCCGCTTTTCGCAGACGACAAAAAACCCGCCGAAGCGGGTTTTTTGTTGATTCATAAACAGCGATCAGTCGTCGCGGCTCATGATGCCGAAGATCTGCAACAAGCTGATGAACAGGTTGTAGATCGATACATACAGGCTGATGGTCGCCATGATGTAGTTGCGCTCGCCACCGTGGATGATCGCGCTGGTCTGGAACAGAATGCATACCGACGAGAACAGCACGAAACCGGCGCTGATCGCCAGCTGCAGGCCGCTGATCTGGAAGAACAGGCTCGCCAGCGTTGCACCCAGCAGGACGAAGAAACCGGCGGTGATGAAACCACCGAGGAAGCTCATGTCCTTGCGGGTGATCAGCACGTAGGCCGACAGACCACCGAACACCAGCGCGGTCATGGCGAACGCCGAACTGACCACTTCAGCGCCGCCCTGCATGCCCAGGTAACGGTTGAGGATCGGGCCGAGCAGGAAACCCATGAAACCGGTCAGCGCAAAAGCGGACACCAGGCCCCACGCGGAATCACGGAGTTTGTTGGTGAGGAAGAACAGCCCGTAGAAGCCGATCAGCACCACGAAAATATTCGGGTAGCCGACGCGCATCTGCTGGGCCACGAACGCCATCACACCGCTGAATGCGAGGGTGAGCGCCAGTAGGCCGTATGTGTTGCGCAGGACGCGGCTAACCTCTAGCTGCTCAGCCTGCACGCTGTTGTGAACTGCGTAATCCTGTTCGCGCATGGCGACACTCCTGTTGGTTTGAAACGTTCAGTCGCAAAGATCATAACAGACGCTCTGTAACAAGCCATGCACAGAGTTTGACAGTGTGTTTCATTCAGGTATTATGGCGCCCGCAACGCAAACGGAGGTGTGGCCGAGTGGTTTAAGGCAACGGTCTTGAAAACCGTCGACTGTAACAGGTCCATGAGTTCGAATCCCATCGCCTCCGCCATCTTATGTACGACAAAGCCCTGATTATTCAGGGCTTTGTCGTTTCTGGGAATCGAGTTTTTTCTCCTCAATGTCCAGATCGTTTCCGCATCTTTTCGGTCATTTCCGCAACCCTGCCCCTTCGACACTAGTGCGTCCCCCTCAAATTTAGTTAATTCGACTCTATACTCACGGGGGTGTGGCTGTCTTCATAGGCAGCTTTCGGCCGAAGCAGAAATTGGTAGTTATCATCCGGGCGCGAGAATCAAATCGTTTGTCCGAGATAAGTTCGACGTCATCAAGGAGCCATAAACCTATACCGCGTAACGCGGTACCCTTGACTATCTACACTGCCGCAGGCACCAAAACCTTTGGCTCGACCGGGGCAACACGCATGGACCTTCAACATCGCAACAACGTGAAAATAATGGGCGATGGTCCTTCAACGTTGATCTTTTCCCATGGTTTCGGCTGCGATCAGACCATGTGGCGTTATCTCGCCGAAGGTTTCACCGATCGATTTACAGTTGTTCTGTACGACCTCGTCGGCGCGGGTGAGTCGGATCTTGAAGCCTATGATCGGGAAAAGTACAACTCACTGGCCGGGTACGCACGTGACCTGAATGAAATCATCGACCATTGCACCCGTGGACCCGTGATCGTCGTGGGCCACTCTGTCAGCAGCATGATCGGTGCGTTGGCTGACCGCCAGGCGCCCGGAAGCATCGCTGCCCATATAATGATCGGCCCCTCACCCTGCTACATGGACACCGACGACTATGTCGGTGGTTTCAAGCTGGAGGACATCCACTCACTGCTCGACACACTCGACAGCAACTACCTTGGCTGGTCTAGCACCATGGCTCCAGTGATCATGGGCACACCAGGGCAACCGGCACTGAGCGAAGATCTGACCAATAGCTTTTGCCGCACCGAGCCCGATATCGCCAAGCAATTTGCGCGAGTGACGTTCATGTCCGACAACCGCCAAGACATCGTTGGGCTGGCGACACCCACGCTGATCCTGCAATCCACCGATGACCTGATCGCTCCCGTCGCCGTTGGCGAATACCTGCAGTCTGTGATGCCCTCTAGCACGCTCTGCCTGGTGGCTAACGTCGGCCATTGCCCCCACATGAGTTCGCCCAGTGCATGTTCTGAGGCCATGGAGAACTTCTTGTTACCCTGGATGGGCGAATATGTCGACTGACCAGCAATTGCTGCCCGATGCTCACGCGCTGTTAGATGAAGCCCCATGCGGATTGGTGGTAACGAAGGAAGACGGCACGATTCTTCGCAGCAATAAGACGTTCAGCCATTCAATCGGCCTGGACACCCAGGCGATCATAGGGCGGCGTTTCCAGGACCTACTGACGATGGGCGGACGCATTTTCCACCAAACGCATTGGTCGCCGCTGATGCAGATGCAAGGCTCCGTCGCTGAGGTAAAGCTCGACCTGGTTCACCATGACAAACACATTGTGACCATGTTGCTTAATGGCGTCCGACGCAAGCACGCCAGCGGTGCGTTTTATGAGTTAGCGCTGTTTCGCACCAAGGATCTCGATAAGTATGAGCGCGAGCTGCTCAACGCACGAAAAATCGCCGAAGACCTGCTGTGCGAAAAAACCGCCGCCGAAACAGCCCTCAGACTGGCTCAGGAGGAGCTAAAAAACGCCTACGAAAAGGCCCAGGTTCGCGCCGCGTTCGCCGAACAAATGGTTGCCATCGTCAGCCACGATCTGAAAAACCCGCTGACGGCTATCAAAATGGCCTCTGGCATCCTTGCCCGAGAAGAACGCACCACTCGAGATATCAGGATGCTCGGCCACATCAGCCAGTCGGCTGACCGTGCTGAACGCATGATTGGCGACCTGCTAGATCTGGCATTAGCCAGAGTTGGGCAAGGCATTACTATCGGCCCTTCGACCGTGGATTTGCATGCCTTCGTTGGCGCCAGCGTCGATGAATTGCGTATGACGTTCCCCGAAGCCACGTTGGTGCATCAGACCGTGGGAACCGGCACTGCTTGTCTGGATGCAGATCGGGTGCAGCAAATCTTTGGTAATCTGGTGGCTAACAGCGTGAAGTATGGTGATCTACAACAGCCGATCACGATCACTTCACGCATCGAGCAGGATAACTCCGTTGTATCGGTACAAAACCTGGGGCCGGCCATTCCCGAGTCTGTGATGGGCGTTTTGTTTGAGCCTATGATTCGGGGAGAAATAACCGGCACCGATTCGCGAAGCGTGGGGCTTGGACTCTTTATCGTTCGAGAGATCGTCAGGGCGCATAACGGTGTCGTGTCGGTGAATTCAACACAAGAGAGTGGCACCCTCTTCACCGCGAAATTTCCGATGGTTTGATACAGCTCATCCGCCTCAATTTCATCCCGCATCGCCGTTACCCTTTAATAGGTCGTTTTCGATCCGTCGCACAAGGTAGTGAATGGCCAAAAGCGGTCATTTAGATATGACTATGGAATCAAGGCCGGTTCGAGCCTTAGAAATGCGGTTTCAAAACACGGGCGTCTTACTGTGACGCTTGCCTTGAAGCTGATGTTGTTAAGTGACGAAGAAATCACAAGATACAAAATTCAGCAGCGCCCCTTAAATGAGTCGTCTTTATAGGTAGCTCATGATGAACCAGATTTCCGCATTCGCAGATCCTGCTCTCATACCGGGATCCAACCCCCCTTGATTGCCAGTGGGCACGGTCCTGATGTACTGCGCGTTAAGTGGAATATTGTAGTTTCCCCCTTCAACTGAATAGCCAGACAACAAATACGCCTTATTAAACTCGATTGGAACCTGGTTCGAATCAAGTAACTGTAATGCTATTCCCTTTGCCGTGGAGTTTTGATTTAAACTCACGACACCCGAACCAGCACTAACTTCTGGGCTGTTTGGAGTGGGGGATAAAGTATAAGTAATTTTATTTATGCCGCGAGGGCAATTATTGACCTTGACAGTGAAGCCTACCGGATCGGTGTGCTTACCAAACTCTGAGAATTGACTTAGATCATTTTCGCCCATGTCCACCTTCACATCAGGCGTTTCGCAAGACTGCGGCAAAATTGTCATACCTTGGATCGACATCGCGAGTACAGATACCTCACCAACTTGATAATACCCTAGAATTCCAGAAGGTATTTTTTGAGCGCTGGTTATATTCGCAGCTTTTACGATGACAAGATTGTGTGTAGTGCCGTTAAACCCGTAAGTACCTTTGACTGAGACATCCTTGGGAAAAACGTTTACGGGTGCGCCTTGGTATTTCCACGACCATGCAAGGCCGGTATTTCCTATAGGAAGCAACTTATCCTTCCCGGACTCCCCAACATTATTTTTAATGCCCGATACAGAATTGGCAGTACATGTGTAAGAACTGTTTATCGAGTTTAGTGTGATTGGCGGACTTTCATATACAACTGTACCGTTGGGCGTGTCGCGAGGAATGGATAGCGTTGATGGGACGCTTACATTAAAGGTCGTCATAGCGTGATCTTTGTAAAAAGAACAGATTGCTGAGTTAGCGTAGATGGGGAATGTCAGAATAAAAAATGCAAAAAATAATGTAGATTTTCTCATAGGGTGATGTCCTCTATTGGTTCAGCGCCCCTTAAATGGGGCTCCTGAAATTTTTATTCAAATAGAGGAAATTTAGGCGATTTAAATAAACCTGAAAATCAGACGATTCTTATTTTCACAAAATCTCGCCGTTAAACATCCGCCAAATCTGCTGGCACCGAGCTATAAATAGTTTACAACAAAGGAAATTCCAGTATTAGCGCTCCCTGCCTTGATTTTACTGACGGGTAGTCGGTAGCAGGAAGCCTGCAACGGAATTTAAAGTTGGTGCCCGACGGGGTAAAGTCTTGGAGTATGTAGTCGGTATTCAATGAGATGGGTAGCCCTGCACCACTCAATAGCTGCAAGCCAATACCCTTCGCAGTAGAGCTACCGCTGAGCTCAACCACAGCTTTTGCCTCGTCAACTATAGGGGTATTGGCGCGCAGCGAGTAGGTAATCTTCTGAATGCCTGCCTCACAATTGTTCAACTCGATATTGAACCTGACCATACGGTTTACCGACCCTGTGTCATTGAACTGGTGGAGCTGATAATCATCTCCCATCGCGACCGCTAGGGAAGGCGCCTGACAGGTTCTCGCCTTGAAGTAAATGGGAGGGATATTGAAGCGCATCAAGTCCAGGTTATCGCTTTTCAAAGTAGCCAACAAGCCGCCACTGACAGTGATGTTGGGGGCAAGCTCGCTTGATTTGAATATTTCCAACTGGAGCCGCGTTGCAGGAATAACAAACTTTTTTCCAGGCAGTATAAATTGATTGGATTCATAGCGCGCCAGCGAATCTATCCAAATGCGGAATGATAGCCCTGTCTTGTTTATTGGGAATTCATGTACGGCTCCGGCGACACTGCCGAATTTAGGATTCATGGAAATCCCGTATAAAGTGCTTCCGTCACAGGTCCAATCAATAGCAGCCCCGTAACGCTCTACAACATAATAAACGGTGCCAATTGGATCTCTTGGGGCAGCGCTCAATCCAGATTCCGGAATAAGCCCGTTAAATTGTATATTTTGAGTGGGGGGAATTCGAACGACATACTCCTGCGAAGAGTGCTGGCGACACCAAAGCCAAAGCAACAGTGAAGGCAAGTCGTTTAGAGAAGCACATAAATAATATCCAAATAAACCGACAGACGACATAGCATTTCACAGTTATAGCCAAACAACATAAGACGAATCTTAATTTATTTTTTCTTCGCAACCACCAATCCCATAGTAGAGCTATGTATCTCGAGAGCAACCACCACCCTTGAGTTGTGTTTATCAGGCTGTCAACAGGAAACTCGGAGCAGGTGAAACCACAGCTATTTTTTCACGGTCAACTACTTTCAGAATTCTAGGAATCGTCTGATTTTCTCCACTTCACGCCGCCCTTACAGTGGGGGATGCCATTAAAAAATCGCCTCCATCAAATTAGCCCAATATTTTCCACGCCCCATGCGGCACGCCGTCTGCTTCGCATTTTTGCCTTGGTACTGCTGGTGGGTATTCTCGGCGGCGTCTACAGCTTTCTGTTGTTTACCTTCAACAATGAAGTATCCCAGCGGCGCAGCTACATGAGCAGCGCGATCGCCGAAGCGCACACCTTTTTCACCACCCGGGAAGCGCTGCTGAAAAGCCTCAGCCTGTCGGCCACGCGCATGGCCAACATGAACCTGCCAGTCTCCGAAGAAGAAACCCGTCTGCTCCTCGGTCAAGTGCCGGGACACCAATGGAGCATTTGGCTCACCCAACGCATGCGCGACTATCTCAAGGCCCGGCAACTCAACCTGGTCTATGTCAGCAGCGGCCCCCAGCCTCAAGTGTGGCGTCTGTACAACGCGACGCCGGTGACCAGTGCTTTTCCACGGGCCACGCTTGAGCAACTGCAAACACTCAAGCACCACCACAGCGACAACTTGAAAGAGCTCTGGCTGACCCATGCTGCTGACGGGCACTCGCAGCTGTACATCTTCATTCGCCTGGACGAACGCGACATCAACTCCGGCTGGCTCGGTCTGGAAATGGACGACCGCGAGGTTTCCAGCGCCTTGAGCGATCACAGCGCCGGCGAGTTCACCATGTTTAATTCGCAGGGCATGCCGCTGTTCAGCAACAGCCACAATCCGCCGCCGGGGCAGAATCTGCCATTGCTGCGGCAACAGGACTTTTTCGGATTTGTCGGTGACGGCTGGCTGCCCGAACAGTTGGTATTACGCAAACAGCTCAAATCATCGGATTGGCAGCTCACGTACTCTATCGATTTAGTAGCAGTGCTGTGGGCGCTGTGGCCGCAAATGCTCGGCGCGCTGCTGTTCTGTCTGCTGAGCATCAGCCTGGTGTGCCTGCTGACCCGGCGTCTGGAACACCGCGTGATCAACCCGGCGATTCACCGGATCCAGGCGTTGGTGGAAAGCGAGCTGTTCAGCCGCGACGTGATCCAGACCGCCCCGGTCGCGCTGTGCGTGCTGCGCCGCACCGACGCTCAGGTGGTGCTTGAAAACACCCTCGCCCGCCAATGGCTGGGCCGCCGCGGTGAACAACTGGGGCCGGGCTGGATTCGTGCAGCGTTTGACGAGCATCAACCCGCTCTCACCGATTACTTCGCGACCGCCGATGGCCGTCACTTGTACCTGAGCTGCGCGCCGACCCGCTACAAAGGCGAAGACGTGTTGCTCTGTGCCTTCAGCGACATCAGTGCACGCCGGCAAATCGAAGCGGCGCTAGAGCAGGCTCGCCAGTCCGCCGACGCCGCCAATGAAGCCAAGACCTTGTTCCTAGCGACCATGAGCCACGAAATCCGCACACCGTTATACGGCGTGCTGGGAACCCTGGAATTGCTCGCCCGTACGCAACTCGATACCCAACAGAAAAGTTACCTGCATGCCATCGAAGGCTCGTCCGCCACCCTGCTGCAGTTGATTTGCGACGTGCTTGATGTATCAAAAATCGAGGCTGGGCAACTGGCGCTGGAACTGAGCGAATTCAGACCGATGATGCTGGTGCAGGAAGTGGTGCAAGGCTACGCGGCGGCGGCGCAGAGCAAAGGCCTGCAACTGTACTCCTGCCTCGACCCGCAAACGCCGGAGCGGTTGATCGGCGATGCCAGCCGCGTGCGGCAGATTCTCAACAATCTGCTGAGCAACGCGGTCAAGTTCACCGATTCCGGGCGTGTGGTGCTGCGAGTCAAATTGCTCGATCGCGAAGGCGAACGGGTGTGCCTGCAATGGCAGGTTTCGGACACTGGCAAGGGCATCGCCCATGACGATCAGGCGTTCATTTTCGAACCGTTCTACCAGACTCAAGGCAACACTAACGTGGTGGCCGGCACAGGCCTGGGCCTGCCCATCTGTCAGCGGCTGACGCACTTGATGAACGGTACCCTGCGCATGGTCAGCGAGCCGGGGCTGGGCAGCAGTTTTTCCCTGAGTGTGCCGCTGGAGCAACCCTCAAACAAGACCTCGCCGGACCTCGTGCCGGCATTGGCGCCGGACCTCGTTCACGTGGTTTCGCCCGTGCGTGAATTGGCCGAAAGTCTCTGCGGCTGGCTGCGCCGCTGGGGCGCCCGTCCGCAGATTGGCGCACCCGACTGCATGGAACCCGACAGCAGCGCTGTGCTGCTTGAGCTGTATCCAACGCCCTTCGATCAACGCCCGAGCCGGGCATGGCCCGGCCCGCGAGTATTGGCCAGTGGCGACGGCGCCCATGAGCCGCAGTTCGACGTAAGTGGCTGGAAGGTCAATCTGAACGATCTGGCGGCGATCCAGCGCGCCGTACACCAAGCACAGGGTGGTCAGATTACCCACCACCCCGAACAACACGAACCCCATACGCTGTGTCCATTACACCTGCACATTCTGGTGGCCGAGGATAACGTCATCAATCAACTGATCCTGCGCGACCAGCTCGAAGAACTGGGCTGCACGGTCGCATTGGCCAGCGATGGCGAAGAGGCCTTGTCAATCTGGCGCGAGGGTGAGTTCGACATTGTCCTCACCGACGTCAACATGCCCCGACTCAACGGCTACGAACTCACCGCAGCCCTGCGCCGCGCGGGCTGCGTCACTCCGATCATCGGCGCCACCGCCAACGCCCTGCGCGGTGAAGACGCCCTGTGTCTGGCGGCCGGGATGAATCACTGTCTGGTCAAACCTTTTACGCTGCGAGCCTTGTCCGCGATCCTGGCTCCCTACGAACGAGTTGCTCATGAAGCCCTGTAGCATTCTGATTGTCGAAGACCACCCCTTCCAGCACCTGTATTTGCAGAACCTGTTCAGCGAGTTGGGCGACTTCGATCTGGCATGCGCCAGGGACGGCGAAGAAGCATTGGACTGCCTGAAACAACGCGACTTCGATATGGTCCTCACCGACCTGCTGATGCCGGGCATGGACGGCGTGCAATTCATTCAGAGCCTCGCCGCGCAACGCTCACGCCCGGCACTGGCGATCATGAGCGCCGCTTCACGACGCATGCTGATGGGCGCGAGCCTGGTGGCGAGCAATCTGCAAGTGAAAGTCATCGGGCTGATTTCCAAACCGGTGAATGCCGCCGCCCTGCGCTGCCTGATCGATCAATTGCAGGCACTGCGCCAAAGCGTCCCGACGGCGTGCCATCCCGGCATTGATCGCCAGAGTATTTGCAACGCCCTAGACAACGGTGAACTGCAAGCCTGGTTTCAACCGAAGAAGGCTTTGAACAATGGCCGGATCGTCGCCGCCGAAGCGCTGGTACGCTGGAATCACCCTGAACATGGCACGCTGTTACCCGGGGCATTCTTGCCGGCGTTGGTTGCGTTCGGTCTCGAAGAGCCTCTGCTCTGGTGCGTGCTGAAACAGGCGATCGCCGCCCAAGCGACTTGGCGCGAACAGGGCTATGACATTCCGGTCTCGGTCAACCTGCCCACGCACTTGCTCAACAGCCACGACCTGCCCGACCGCATTCTCGCGTTCGTTCTGGCCCATCAAGGCCTGCCCGCGCGGATCTGTTTCGAGTTGATGGAGTGCTCGGTGCCCGACGACATCAGCAATTTCTACGCCGGCGCCTGCCGCTTGCGGATCAAAGGTTTTGGTCTGTCGCAGGACGATTTCGGCAAAGGCTACAGCTCGTACATGAACCTGGTGTCGGCACCGTTCACCGAACTGAAAATCGACCGCGCGCTGGTGCAAGGCTGCAACGTCAACGCCGAACTCGCGCAAGCCCTGACCAGCATTGTCAGCCTCGGTCGCCAATTGGGCCTGACCGTAGTCGCCGAAGGCGTGGAAACCGCGCAAGAACTTGCCCTATTGCGTAAGATCGACTGCACTCAGGTTCAGGGCTTCCTGATCTCCCACGCCGTTTCAGCCGATCAGTTCCAGCACTTGCTGACCCACGACGGGCCGGCGACTGCCTATTGAGCGGCACGTGGCGGTTATTGAACGTCGCTCGCTACCGAGGTCACTGTGTTCCAAAGCCGCCCCATCAACGCTGGTCAGGCGCTGTAATGCCGCATACCAATGCATTTCTGGATAAACTGGCCAGCAGTTCGTTGCGTTTGAACAAAAGCCTGCCAGTGCTCGGCGCACTGGTGTTGTTTTTGCTCGGCGTCAGCTATCTGGGCGCGCAGCGCATGATTGAAGAACAGCGTGACACGCTGCAGTTTCACTTCGCCCGCTTGATGGAAAATATCCATGAGCAGGAAGTGTTCCTGCGCGATATCTCCCAGGCCAGTGCCAAGGGTCAATATTTTCCTTTGATCGTGTTGCCCACTTATTCGCAAAAACTGCTGCCAGAAGAGGGCCCGAATGTCTATGAGGGGCGTGGCTTGCCGTTCTCACTGGCGTTCAGTGTAAAGATTGATCCGCAGAGAATCGCCGCCGACCAATACCCCAAGGTTTTCGCGCTGGGCAGTTATCTGGCCGCCTACTACAGCGCGTTCTGGGCGGCATCGCACTATCAGTCGCCGCAAGTGATCCTGCTTAATGGCCCCGACAACTTCGACGTGGCCGTTCCCTCCGCCGGGCGCTTGCGCGGTGCCGGCCCGATGCAAATCGGCGCGGTCGCCCAAATCATTAGCCAGATGAACCAGCACACACGCGAACAGCCTTCATCGGCGGCCGATCATCAAGTGCATTGGGCACCCTACCCGCCCACTCAGGACAACGAAGCGACACCGACGCTGCTGGCCTACGTCAGGATCAATCTGCTGCAGCCCACACTAAGCATTGAGGGCGCCGATTCCTGGGTGGTGCTCGGCACGTTGCTGAAACTGTCTCAGGTGAACAACATCGAGCGATTGATGGAGTGGTCGATTTACGATGACTTCACCTTGATCAGTCCCGCTGGCGAGGTTTTGACCGGCGCACAGCGATCTGCTCAGGCGCTGGATGAGGGCGTGAACTTCAATCGCGACGGTCTGGTGTTCAAACTTAGCAGTGCCGGAGATCAGCACTGGACGGCAATCTACGTCATCAGCGTGCAGAGTTTTATGGATTACGCGCTGTGGCCACTGCTGGGCCTGTTCGCTCTGGTCGTGACCATGCTCGGTTGCGGCCGCGCGTTCAATCGCTGGTACACGAACCGGGTCATCCTGCCGGCGCAGAGCGCTCACGCCAGCATCGCCGAAAGCGAGGCTTTCGGCCGCGCGATCATCGACACGGCTCCCACCGGCCTGTGCGTGATCCGCCGTAGCGATCACCGCGTGCTGTTGCAAAACCAGCGTGCGCAGCAATGGCAGGACACCCGCGATCTGATGAGTCTGCTCCAGCAGTCGACCGGGCCTGGTCACGCGGAACTGGAGATTGACCGCCGCCACGTGCATGTCGACTTCGTATCGACGCGTTACCAAGGCCAGGATGCCTGGCTGTGTGCACTGCATGACGTGACCCGGCATATCGAAGACGCGGCAGCGCTGGAAGAAGCCCGTCAGGCCGCCGACTCGGCCAACCAGGCCAAAAGCCGCTTCCTCGCCACCATGAGCCATGAGATTCGCACCCCGCTCTACGGTGTACTGGGCACCCTTGAATTGCTCGGACTGACACCACTCGCCCCGCGCCAGCAGGATTATCTGGACACCATCCAGCGCTCCTCCGCCAGCCTGTTCAAGCTGATCAGCGATGTGCTGGATGTGTCGAAGATCGAGGCTGGGCAAATGACTCTTGAGCTTCAGGACTTCTGCCCGCTGGAGCTGACTGAAGACGTCGTGCGTACTTACAGCGCATTTGCCCGCGCGAAAGGCCTGCAACTGTATGCCTGCATCGATTCGACCTTGCCGGATCGACTGCGCGGTGACCCGTTGCGCATCCGCCAGATCCTCAACAACCTGCTGAGCAACGCGATCAAGTTCACCGACAACGGCCGCGTGGCGCTGCGCCTACACGTGTTGCAAAACGCCCCTGGCAACACCGAGGTGCAGTGGCAGGTCAGT
The DNA here is from genome assembly GCF_058798255.1 of Pseudomonas sp. GW823-FHT01D03. Taxonomy (NCBI): domain Bacteria; kingdom Pseudomonadati; phylum Pseudomonadota; class Gammaproteobacteria; order Pseudomonadales; family Pseudomonadaceae; genus Pseudomonas; species Pseudomonas sp. GW823-FHT01D03. The sequence continues at coordinate 2,814,436 of NZ_JBXAKK010000001.1, read as the reverse complement.
GATTCCGGCGTGGGGATTTCCCTGGCACAACAGCAGCAGTTGTTCGACCCGTTCTATCAGGTCAACGACGCCGACAGTCAGGCCGGCGCGGGTCTGGGCCTGGCTATTTGCAAATGGCTGTGCGAGTTGATGCAAGGGAAGTTGAACGTGGTCAGCGAACCGGGACTGGGCAGCAGTTTTACCCTGCAGCTCGCGCTGGAGAACGTGCCGGGGGCATTGGCTGACTGCCCTGCCTTCTTAGCCGGCAGTCCCACCGTTTATGTACGTGCCCCCGTCAGCGAATTGGCGCAGTACCTTATTGCCTGGCTCAATCGTTTTGGTCTTGATTGCCGCTTGGTGGTGAGCGAGATGCCGCCGCCATCGTCGCTGCTGGTGGACCTTGCGCCCATCGACAATGCCCCGCTCCGGAACGGGCCACGGATCGTCGCCGTGCCGGGTGGCCCCAATCCGGCGCAGTCAAACGGCACCGACTGGGCGGTCGATGCCGATGATGTCCGCGCGATCGCCTGGGCGATTCATCTGGCCCAACTCGGCGCCAATGCGCAGCGCCCAGCCTCGTTGCAGGCAAAGACCCGCCCGTTGAATCTGCAAGTGCTGGTGGCCGAAGACAACGTGATCAACGCGGCAATTATCAAGGAACAACTGGAAGCACTGGGCTGCACGGTGGTCGTCACCGCGAATGGCGAACAGGCCTTGGCGCAATGGACACCCGGCCGCTTCGATCTGCTGCTGACCGACGTCAACATGCCAGTCATGAATGGCTACCGACTCGCCGAAGCGATACGCCAACAGGACACAACGCTGCCGATCATCGGCGTCACCGCCAACGCTCTGCGCGAAGAAGGCGAACGTTGCGCAGCCGTCGGCATGAACGCCTGGATGGTCAAGCCACTGAATCTCGCCACCCTGCGCGCGCAACTGGTGCAGCATTGCAAAATCGCTCTGCCCCCCGCTATCGATGCCCCGCCAACCCTATCAGCAAAAATGCGCGAGCTGTTTGTCGCGACCCTGCGCCAGGATATTCAAACCACCCTGGCGGCACTGGATGCGGCCGACGCCAATAGCGTGGCGCAGCAACTGCACAGCATGGCGGGAGCGCTGGGAGCGGTGCAGGTCAACGTCTTGGCCAGCGCGTTTGTCGAGCTGGAATGTCGCTTGACCGGCATGGCCGTGACGCCCGCTCTGGCCGTGGCGGTGCGACAAAATATGACGCGGCTGCAAGATCTGCTCGACTCCCTCGAATAACTTCACTCTGGATAAATCACTCATGGAAACCTTCAACGTTGTCATTGCCGATGATCATCCCATCGTGGTGCTGGGGGTGCGGGAACTGGTTGAGCGTGACCAACGCTTTCGCGTGGTGGGCGAAGCCGTTAGCTCCGATGAGCTGATCAAGCTGCTGGAGACCAAGCCTGTAGATCTGTTGATCACCGACTTCAACATGCCCGCCGATTCGCCTTACGGAGACGGTCTGAAACTGATGGAATACCTGACACGACACTTTCCCAAGCTCCGGGTATTGGTGCTGACCATGATTTCCAACCCCTTGATCCTGACGCGCCTGCAGGAGCTGGGCGTGCTGGCGGTCATTCAGAAAAACCAACTGCACGACGAAATCGAGACCGCCCTCAAAGCCATCGCCAAAGGCAGCCCGGTGCGCTGGCAAGCACCCGCGCCGACATCCGTAGTGAACGACGGCGCCGCTCTGGATGAACGTTTTTCCCGGCTGTCGCCCAAGGAGCATGAAATTCTGCGTTTGTTCGTTCAGGGCCAAGGCGTCAACGACATTGCCCGTCACCTGAACAGAAGTGCAAAAACCATCAGTACTCAAAAAATATCGGCAATGCGCAAACTTGAAGTCAATAGCGACCAAGAGTTAATGGCCTATTGTATTGAGCGCAACTTGTTCAATTAATAAATCAGCCACCTCTCTGATACTTTCGTACATCTAGGAATCGTCTGATGTTCCACTAGTAAACCGCGCTTTATTGTGTTGCTCTAACCCCATCAATGGAAAAAGCAACATGAAAAAGTTGTCCCGAACGCTTCTCGCCCTTTCGATCTTCGCTGCGGCCGGCAATGTCCTGGCAGCCGACCCGCCACTGACCCCGACCAAAGCCGGCAGCGGCACGATCAACTTCACCGGCACCATCAACAACGATGCCTGCTCGGTTGCAGGCGCCGGCAACAACAAAACCATTTCGGTCGACATGGGTGAAGTGTCGATCAAGAACATGGGCACCGCCACTGCGCCTAAAGGCAACGGCACCATGAGCGTCGAGAACTTCGACATGAAGATCAACTGCAACGCCGGGACCAAGGTTGCGATGATCTTCGAGCCAACCAAGGGCGCAGGTTCGGGCATCGTTGCCGGAACCAAAGTGCTGAAGCTGATCGACGGTCTTGGTGCTGCGAAGAACATTGGTATCGCCTTGCTCGACTCCAACGGAGCGCTGATCGACCTGAGCTCGCCGTCAACTGCGAAGATCGAAAATACTCTGCAAGACAGCAACACCACGCTGAGATTTTCGGCCGCCTACGTTACCACTGGCGACGTGACAACCGCCGTTGCCGGTCGCGGTGACGCGACCCTGCCGTTCACGCTGCAATACGAATAACCCGCGCGAACACTCACGCCTGGTGCAGGGCCGGCCGGCCCTGCACCCTCAATCAACAGCGCGGTACCCCTTATGTTTTATCGTCACTCATTGTCCCTCTGCGCGGGCCTTTTGGGCCTGCTCGTGGCCAATCAGGCCATGGCCGGCATTTCCTTGAGCAGCACCCGTCTGGTCTTCGACGGCCAGCACAAGGAAGCCGGAATCACCGTGCGTAACAGTGGTGCTGATGTATTGATTCAATCATGGATCGACACCGACTCCAGTGAAACTGCCGCGGTACCGTTTGCCGTCACTCCGCCACTGGTGCGCGTCAGTGGCGACGAACAGCAGATCCTGCGGGTGATCTACGAAGGCGCGGGCATGCCGACCGACCGCGAGTCGGTGGTCTGGCTCAACGTGCAGGAAATCCCCCAGAACGCGAAAACCCAGAACACCCTGCAACTCGCCGTGCGCCAGCGCATCAAGGTGTTCTTCCGCCCGGCGGGCCTGAAAAACAACGCCTATCTGGCACCAGGCGAATTGACCTGGCGCCTGGCCGAGCGCGCCGGCAAAAGCGTGCTGATGTTGAACAACCCCGGTCTTTATCACGTGTCCATCGCCGATATCACTCTGCAATCCGGCGCACTCAGTGAGCACCCGTTTGATTCGATGATGATCGCGCCCGGCGAACGCAAAGAGTTCGCGCTTAAACAACTTCACTCGACTAATGCGGCAAGTTTGTTGTTCAGCAGCATTAACGACTATGGCGCCCAAGATCGCTTCACCGCGCAACTTTCCAACAGCGCCGACACTCGCGCCAGTCCAAAGAAAGAAGTGCCATAACTCGCGAATCGCACTGATCGCACACATTCACTGTATTTCTCTTCGCTCCGTTAGTTCGTATCGGAGGTGATATAGGGTTCCTGCATGTTTTTACTCAAACGCGACGGATGGGCGCCATTTTCGGTTGCTCTGGTTATCAGTTGCACCTGCCTGGCCGATGACGAAGAACAATTCAACACATCGTTTCTGCAGGGCGCCCCCTCATCAGTCGACCTGCAATCACTGCTCGCGAGCAGTCGCGTGCTGCCCGGCACTTACCGGGTCGACCTCTACGGCAACGAGACGCTAGTCGGCCGGCGGGATATTGAATTTCGTCGTCACCCTGGCACGGGAAAGGTCGAGGCCTGTCTGACCCTGGAGATGGTGCAGCAACTGGGGGTCGACATCGGCAAACTGCAAGCCAGCGGCAAACTGGCCGGTGACAACCCCGATGCCTGCATCAACTTGCCCGCCCTGATCGATCACGCCAGCGTGCGTTACGACGTACCGCGCCTGCGCCTGATGGTCAGTGTCCCGCAACGCGCTATGGAACGTGGCCGACGGGGTTACGTCGACCCGGCGCTGTGGGACGAAGGTGTACCCGCCGCGTTCATCAATTATCAGTTGAGCAGCAGCCGCAACAGCACCCAGGCTGACAACACCCTGTCCAACAACCTCGGCTTGCGCAACGGAATCAACTTCGGTGGCTGGCGCCTGCGCAACGAATCGAACTTCAACAGCAGCACTGGCCGCCCCAGCACATTCAAAAGCAACCGCAGTTACCTGCAACATGACGTGACCGCCTTAAAAGGCCAGTTCAGCGCCGGGGATATTTTCTCCGATGCCGACCTGTTCGACAGCGTGCGCTACCGCGGTGTGAAACTGGCGTCCGACGACGGCATGCGTGCCGACAGCGAGCGCGGTTATGCACCGGTGATCCGCGGGATTGCGCAGTCCAGCGCGACCGTGGAGATTCGCCAGAACAACTACATTCTCTACAGCGCAAACGTACCGCCGGGGCCGTTCGAAATCAGCGATATCTATCCCAGCGGCTCCAACGGCGACCTGGAAGTGACGATTATCGAAGCCGATGGTCGGCGCCGAGTGACGGTGCAAGCGTTTTCCAGCCTGCCGATCATGGTTCGCCAGGGCCAGTTGAAGTACAGCGTCTCAACTGGCCAGTACAACAGCAACAGCGAGGATCAGAAGACCCCGCAGTTTGTCAGCAGCACACTGGCGTATGGCATCAGCAGCAACTTGTCCGGCATCGTCGGGGTGCAGGCCACGGACAACTTCAAGGCGTTGTCCGTCGGCGCTGGCCGCAATACTGCTATCGGTGCGATCTCACTGGACTTGACCCACTCCATGAGCAACACCTTCGGCGAAACGCTCACCGGCAACAGCTTGCGGGCCCTGTATGCGAAGACGTTCACTGGCACCGACACCAACTTCACCCTCGCCGCCTATCGCTACTCGACCGAGGGCTATCGCACCCTCACAGAGCACGTCGAGCAGTTGAGCCGCGATGGCCAGCCACGTACCGGCAACTCGAAAACCCGTACCGACCTGACCGTCAATCAGAGCCTGGGGCGCAGCCAGGAATATGGCAGCGTCTACATCAACGCCAGCGACCAGCGTTACTGGGAGCGCGGCGGTTCACAAAGCCTGTCGGCCGGTTACAGCAACTATTGGGGGGATGTGAGTTACAACCTCAGTGCGACGTATACAAAGGATGTCGGCAATTACGGACCGGCTAACAACGACACACTGGTCAACCTGTCGGTGTCGTTCCCGCTGGGGTTCAAGCCCCGCGCTCCCCGGGCGTTTGTCTCGGCCAGCACGCAGAAATCCAGCGACACCACGCAAATGGGCATCAACGGCTATCTGTCGGAAGACAGCGACACCTATTACTCGGTACAAGCCGGCAACAGCAGCACCGGTGGCAGCTCCGGTTCGGTCAACCTCAGCACCCGTACCTCGGTGATGGATATCAGTGCCGGTTTCAGTCAGGGCCGCGGTTACAACTCGCAGAACCTGAACCTGGCAGGTTCGATCGTCGGCCATGCCGGCGGGATCAACCTCGGACAAACCGTGGGCGAGACGTTCGCACTGGCCCAGGTCGAAGGCGTGAAAGGAGTGAAAATCGGCAGTTTCACCGGGGCCACCACCGGCAGTAACGGCTTCGCCGTGGTGCCCAATGCGCAGCCCTATCGCGTGAACTGGATCAACCTCGACACCCGCGATCTGGGCGGCGATGTCGAGATCGAGAATGCCACCCAGCAAGTGGTGCCACGTCGCGGTGCCGTCGTGCTGGCGCGTTACACCAGCAAGACCGGACGCCGCGTGCAGTTCGCCTTGTTCGACGCGCAGCACCAGCCGATTCCGTTTGGCGCCTCGCTGGAGGACGGCGCCGGCAAGCAACTGGCGATCTCCGACCCGGGCGGCAAGGCACTGGCGCTGGTAGAAGCCGATGCCGGCATCTTGACCATCAACTGGCAGGGCCAGCGTTGCGAAGCGCCTTATGCGTTGCCGGCGCGTAATAAGAAACTAAACTATGATCGAATTTCAATCACTTGCACTTCACTCTCTCCCCAAAGTTAAAATTCTTAGAGAGCATGAAAACTGAGCCAGTAACGCCACCTGCACTCTCAAAGTCTAGAGCACTGAAAAACAACCATCAACCATCTTACCAATAAAAATAAACCGACCACCGAATCAAAACAATTACAAACCGGCGCATTAAATTAGTTTTAAAAAACCATTTAGCCATCACAGATTTATTATACCAAAACATTACAAAAGAAATGCGCCACGGATTTACAAGCACGTAAAAAGCTAAACTCGCCCGGTCTTGAGATGCGCCAACCTGTCTCAGACCTCACTACCACAATAGAAATTATTAGCTTACGCACTCGCGAAATTTCCACAGAGAAAACCGGGGAAACGCACAATAAAAACATATATAAAATCATAAAATACAACACCATAACCATTCAAGGTAATAAATGGATCCATTATCCAATGTTTTATCATTAATAATGACCAGCGACCACTGCTCAATGTCACTAACATTGGGTGGATCTTGGGCATTTAGCTTTCCGGAGAAAGAAGGCATTTACTTTTCAGCGATCCTTAAGGGTAGTTGCTGGCTGCACGTCAATGGTGAACAACAGCCACAACAACTACTTGAAGGCGATTGCTTTCTCATAAACCATGGAAAATCTTTCAAGCTTTACACTGATACGTCCAAAACAGTCATGAACTCAGATGATCACATCCGAACTTTCAGCTCAGAGGAAATTAGATTGAATTACGGGGGTGATGACACTCAACTTATAGGTGTACGACTTGGATTCTCCGGTGCTCCTTCCCAACTCATACTCAGTACATTGCCCAGCCTGGTTCACATGCAAGGTAATGAAAATCAGACGTTGATCATGCGCTGGGCACTCGAGCGTTTTAGTTCAGAACTGCGAGAGAAACTTCCTGGACGCATACTTATAAGCGAGTATCTAGTACATATCATCTTAGCCGCAGTTCTTCGCGCGCACCTAGCGACTCTCGACAGACTAGGTATTGGATGGTTGTATGGTTTGGCTAATCGCTGCATCTGCGTCTCTTTGAGGGCAATTCATGAAAATCCATCACGTCGCTGGACCGTCCAAGAACTGGCACAGTTAGCAGCTATGTCACGCTCGGCGTTCGCACTGCGTTTTAAGCAAGTAATTGGGTTAGCCCCAATGGAATATCTGACGTATTGGCGTATGTTTTTAGCCAGTGATCGCCTGAGAAAATCCGAAGAATCTATATCCACTATTGCCTATTCATTAGGGTATGAGTCGGAAAGCGCTTTCAGTACCGCTTTCAAGCGAGTCATGTCGAAATCACCTCGACGGTATGCCCGTGAGCATACCGTTTTATCTTAGTGCAGGCCACCACCAATAACCAGTGTTTCTCCGGTTATCCAACTTGCATCGTGTGAAGCGAGAAAGGCAACGGCGGGCGCAATATCTTCTGGTTTGCCGATGCGCCCCAAGGGCGTAATGGCTTCAATTTTTTGACGGAATTCTTCTGCGAAGAAACCACTAGCATGCACACCTTCTGTTACGACCAAACCTGGATTAACCGAGTTAACACGTATATTCCTTGGCCCTAACTCATTGGCAAGTGTACGGGTGATAGCGTCTACCGCTCCCTTGGAAGCTGTATAAACCGTAGAGTTCGCGGGAGTAAATGAAGTAACGCTAGAGCTGATATTGACGATGCTGCCTCCTGCTGGATTGAACACATCCAACGCTGCCTGGGTGCATTTTATAAGGCCCAAAACGTTGAGATTAAAGTGTCGGTGAAACTCGTCTTCGGTAATATCAGCCAAAGCGTTGGTCGAGTAAACGCCCGCATTGTTCACCAGAATATCCAAATATTCATGTTGATGCATGATATTCCTGAACAAGGCGCTGATATCGACGTTACTGGAGACATCACCTTGTATCGCATAAGCCCTGCCACCAGCTTTAAGGATCTGCGAAACGACTCGATCAGCATCCTCGCTACTGCTTGCATAATTGACTATTACAGTTGCACCCTCCTTTCCTAATTCCCTAGCAATCGCTGCACCAATGCCCTTAGAAGCCCCAGTGACCAAGGCGATCTTTTTATGCAATTTTTTCATTACTAATTCCTAGCATTTCTTCCTGAGGTGGAAATACAAAATTACCAAGAACTAGTCAAACAGTTAATATTCTGGCGTCCAAAAAACATTCGCAATCGTCCGAATGCACCCTTACCCATACTCCAAACGATCATCTGATTATATAGCCAGAAGACCAAAGCCATGAAAACAGTGCTTGTCAGCCTCCGCAGCAAAACTATTTTTTTGACTAAGCATTATGATAAAGCGAAAGCTGACAGACTTGCTTTTCCTTCCGAAACAGACGGCAGACCCGTATAGTTAAAACTCTCCAGCAACGTATTTGTCCACCTTGGCCAGGGTGGCATCCCTATTGATAGCACCTTCGTGCCAGATGGAAGCGTCGGGATTTATTGGGCAAAACACTGGAAGACTGCCGAACTTAAAAATTTCTACGGCCCCAGGATCAAGTATGACCACAATTACCCCGACTACTTTCGGATCTGGAAAGTTTGAGACCTATCTGGCCACGAAGGTCAAGCAGAAGGCGCTCCCCGTGTCCGTCGCTTAACTTGCGATTTCCGCTTACACAAATAAACCGCAGTTCAGCTCCTGATTTTTTCCTGAAAGCCCGGTCCAGCGCCGGGCTTCTTGTTTCTAGCAAACACCCTACTCTGCTATCTTTGCGCCATCACATTAGACAGCAAGGAAGCGGTTGTAATATGGGCTCATGGAAAGCCTCCGGCATCATCACTCTCGCACTGATCAGCACCCAAGCCCTTGCGGAAGATAGGGGTTCGTACGAAAACTCGATGATGATGATGGCTCCAACATTCCTCCTGTCAGGAACCACTGGACTGTCTGAGTTGGCGGCAAAAAACTTCAAGCCTGCGAAGGCTGATGCTCTTGCATTCATTGGCTCAGATGGCGAGATCCGCGACGCTCAATTTGAGCAAGCATCTCGATACTACCGCTCGACGTACGGCTCGCCTTTGATGACCGACATGCAACTCGCCCAGGCAATCGCCTCGACTTTTTGAAACCGGTGCCGGAAAAGTGCACTTGGCGCAACTGGACGCTCGTGGTTAGCGCTCCTACCCATTCGACATATGCCAGCTCCGGTTGCCTTTTTTACAAGACGCCGCCTTGACCTCTTCGCAGCGATCGCCTTGACCTCCCTCCCTCTTCACCTACACTCCCCGGCACCGGCAGTAAGCTCGTATCGGTGTTTTCCTGGACAATCATCTCAATGCAGTCAGGGATGCACGGAAAACTATTCAGGATATGGATTCCGGAAACCATTGAATAAACGGGGCGTACTCCGAAAAGCCAAACGAGTAGGAATTTAAATAGGGAGATTTAATTCATGACAGCTCAAGAACATCTTGTTGGTGGATGGACCCCTTACCACAAACTGACTCCCAAGGATCAGGAAGTCTTCAAAGAAGCACTGGCCGGCTTCGTTGGCGTGAGCTACACGCCCGAAGAGGTTTCCAGCCAAGTCGTTAATGGCACCAACTATCGCTACAAGTCGAAAGCTACGCTTCCGGGTTCGCCAAACGGCTGGCAAGCGATCGTAGAAATCTACGCGCCAATTAATGGCAAGCCGCACATCACTCAGATCCATCGGATCTAAAAAAAGCTCCGATCTTCGGGTCTTCGCAGTCTAAGGCCCGAAGATCGATCAAGTCATCCTGCTACCGCGATCAAGAGTTTCTACAGCACTCCGTTGAGATCGAAGTGGCTGGTCACTGTTCTGAATGCAACCCGCACTTCTCAATTGACGACACATTAGGCCATCGATGTCATCGCGCATCGGCCGAATGAGGTAGCCCCCCCCTCGCATGTCGACAATTTGATGCTACAAACCGACGCCAGTAGCGGGTCTGGGTGATTTGCATATCAATCAGGTAGAAAAATTGAATTAGCCAGTTGCCCCCTTGGTCAAGAATTATGAACGCAGAAAATCTGACGAGGTGACAGCAATGACTATCCAGGCAGAGACACTCGTACAACTGACCGAGGCGCTCCAAGAGCAAGGAATGAATCTGGTTTCAGATGTTCACTTCACTCGCGCGCCATACCGGCAGAACCACCGCTGGATTTGCATCGTAGAGTAACCATGCTCGTTGCCGGTGGCTCGGACTAAGCCTCCACCGCCGGCCCCACTACCCCGCTACGCCTTTTCCCTTCCGCCCACCCGCGCGCGACTGACACGCAGCTCAAGGCCGCGAAAGCGTTTTCAGACGCTCTACCAAAGCCGCTTCAAAGATGACGTACAACTTTTCAGCATCGCCGGCACGTAAAACCCCGCTGGTTTCCAGCCCAAGCACGAAGCCATCCGCACGGGCACCCGCCTTCACCGCGATGATCATCGAGTCTGCCCGGACAATCTGCGCCAAGAGCCGATCAGCCTCACGCTGCATCTTTTCGTTCAACACTACGCCTTCCACTTCATCACCCTGCACTTCGCGATATCCAACAAATGGTGTGATCAAGCCTACGCCGCCGATAACGGCGTCTCAAGCCGAACGCCAATGACCCTTCGCTATGGCAGCCATCAGGAACCTTTCATGTGAACGAATCCGTTTGGCTTGGTATCAAAACGGGCAGTTTCAATCGCGTTCAGCAGTCGCCAGCTCGATCATTCATTACCGGAGAACAATGCATGCCTCTCAGTGAGACCATTCACAGAGCGTTGCTAAGCGCAGAGGAACGTTCCTCTATCGCTGAAATTGAAGCCACCACCAATATTCTGCAGCTCGTCACACGCATGACCGGGACACGCTTCGCGGCGATCGCAAAATTCACCGACACGGACTGGATCGTCTGTTCCGCCTACGATCCGATCGAACTTGGGATCAACTCCGGCGACACGCTGGAATTGGAGACCACGCTGTGCAGCGAGTTTCGCAGAGACCCTCAGGTGCTTTTCGTGCCGCAGATAAGTCGCGACGGCAGGTTTTCCACACGCCCGGTGGTAAAGCAATATTTGATTGAAAGCTACGCAGGTGCGCCGATTTTCCTGCCCGACGGACAACTTTGGGGCGCGCTGTGTGCACTGGACTCCAGGGCGGTCATTTTCGACGACCCGGATCTGGCGGACACGTTAGGCCTGTTCGCGAGACTGATCGGCTGTATCTTTTACGCTAATCTGACCGAGGCCGGCAGCGGCTACAGCAAGAACGTTTCAAGCGTTATCGGATAAACAAGAAACAGCCCTGGATATTCAGGGCTGTTTCATTTGTGGCCTGTGAGCGTTGCGCTCCACCTTGCTACAAGGCTTGAAGGAGCGCGCAGCGTCGGCATAGACCGCCAATGTCTCGGTCAGGTCGTAGGTCACGCCGATGCGCGGAGTCACCGCGTTGTCACTGGCCTGCCAGCTCTTGCCTCCGGGCACGTAAGTTTCGTAATCATGTTCGAAGCGCTCGAAACGCGCCCCGGCCAGCACCTTGAGTTTATCGGTCAACGCTGTGCTGCAAACCCGCGGTATAGAAATGCCCGGTCAGGTTGAGCTGGGTATCCTTTTCGGTCCACTCCAGCTTGCGATAGTTGAAATTTCGCCCGAGGGTGCGGCCGTCATCGGCAATGCCATTGGCCTCGATTGCGTTGCCCTTGAGCGAACCGTCGAGCCACTGGAAACCGCCGCCCAAGGTCCGGTCGTCGTTGAGCATGTGCTCAAAACGCAATTGCGCCATGTTGTTGTCGTTGTGCAGTTTGCCTGCGTCTTTTTCGCCGATAAAGCTGTCGCGCGAGGCGGTTGCGGTCTGCTTCGCGTAACGGGTAAGGCCGCGATCCAGAGGGCGCTCAGCGCCCTGCCCCGCCGAACTTTCAGGTTCCGCCCGAGAGTCCCTCCGTAGTCTGGGCGAACCTCACCCCGGCCTTGCGCACCAGCTGGCGCCATTCTGTTGCTGTAATCAGTCCTTCCTGCTCCATCGTATCGGCCATTTTCAGCAACTCGTCGTATTGATCCTCGGCGTCCATACGGATCTCCGGCTCTTCCAGTAATTTTCGCCAGGCGGCCAACGCCTGCTCTTTGCGAATGTCGCACATGGTTATTGCCCCCGGGTGACTTGTAAGTCGGTAGAGGGCTGCGGTTCTGGAGTGTTCAGCGGCGGCGACTGACGGCGCGACAGATGGTTTTCGTTGTGGCCTCAATAAATGAAGCGGCCCAAAGCAGCCGTTAATCCACGACTGCCTTGGGCCGGAGAACGATTGCCTGCCAGGACCGATCAGTGCGGGCTGGCCGTCGGGCGTACCACGATCTCACTCACATCCACATCGTCGGGCTGTTCGATGGCATAAGCGAGTGCTCGTGCAATGGCGTCGGCGTTGAGCGCCACACGCCGGAAGGCTTTCATTGCCTCGCGTGCCTCCTCATCGGAAATCGTATCGGCCAGTTCCGACTCGACGACACCCGGGCACACCACCGTGACACGGATCTTGTCGGTTTCCTGGCGCAAACCATCCGAGATGGCGCGGACGGCGAATTTGGTCGCGCAGTACACCGCGGCGGTTGGAGAGACCGCCAGACCGCCGATCGACGAGATATTGATAACCTGCCCGTACCCTTGCGCCTGCATGTCCGGCAAGACCGCAGCGATACCATGCAGCACCCCGCGCACGTTGACATCGAGCATCTGGTTCCATTCGTTGACCTTCAGCGAGGCCAGAGGAGACAGCGGCATCACGCCCGCGTTGTTGATGATCACGTCGACCTTGCCATGTTGCGCCTTGGCGAACGTCACGAACGCCTGCATCGATTGCAGATCCGTGACATCCAGTGCGCGGGCGCTGGCCGAGCCACCTGCGGCCTGGATCTCGCTGACCAGTTGGTCCAGACGCTCTGTACGGCGGGCACCGAGTACCACATGGGCACCTTTGCTGGCGATCAGCCTGGCCGCCGCTTCGCCAATACCACTGCTTGCACCGGTGATCAGCACGACTTTGTTTTGAATGTTCGACATATCCGTAGCTCCTGCTCTCAGCATTGAAGTTCAGCAGCGACCGCTGAAGTCGCGGGCGTTACTGCTGGGGTACGTCGAAAAGATTAAGGGCACACGTCTGTGCGGCGCGTGCCGAAACCTGCGCAACTTTTGCCTATTCGTGTCGGTGTGCAGCAATCTGCAAAACAGATAAGGCAGCGATGCTCAAGCCCCACGGAACTCGCTGGGCGTTACGCCCACCTCGCGACGAAACACTTGAGAGAAGTGACTGGGGCTTGAATAGCCGACCTCCAGCCCGATGTCGATGACACTGCGGCCGGTCTCGAGCAACAGTTGCCGCGCGCGAATCATGCGCAAGCGGATGAAGTACTGCGAAGGCGAAAAACCCGTCGCACGCTTGAACAGACGGCTGAAGTGGTACTCGCTCAGCTCGGCCAGTCCGGCCAGTTTTGCCAGACTGAATTCAGCGCCCAGATCCGCACTCATGGCGTCAGTGACTTTGCGCAGTTTGTAGGCTTGCAAGGCGTTGCTCCGACGTCCGCCGCGGGCCTCGGCGCGATAGCTGCGCACCAGATGCACGGCCAGCGCCTGTGCCAGCGAGCGGGCAAACAGCGCGCTGGGCGAGCGCTCCAGAACCAGTTCGGTGCGCAACTGCTCCATCACAAACGCGACGCGCGCGTCGCGTGCCCCGGAAATATCACGCAAACGCACAGCGCCAGCGTACTCACCCGACAGCTCACGCGACGCGTGCTCGATCAGCGGCAGCCCCAGATAAAGGTGCATGACTTCAAAGGTATCGCCCCCATGAGTCTGCCAGCGCATCTCATAAGGCTCGTCGGAACTGGTGAGGAAAAAATCGCCGGCGCTGACCTCCGCCGCTTCCCACTCGCCACCCGGCACGCGCTCCTCCACCCTCGCCGCCCCCGCCAGGACCAGGACGAGCAGCGGCTCCACCACCGCAGGCACGAGAACGGGTTCAACCACGCTGCCATGGGTAAAAAACCGGATCACGGTGTCCTTGATTTCCGGACACGCTGGCAACGCCTGCGGCTCGCTCGGCAGGTAGTCACCCATCGACTGCCCGGTGATGCGCAAGTCCTGGGAGGAAGTGGACTTCTGTTGCAACGCCGTTCGCCCGGTATTGGTCATGAACATGTCCTTTTGCTGAGATTCAGCGCAAAACCCCGACAGCCTGGGCAATCTCCCGAAAGCCGACCTCGCCCCGCTGCGAGACAGTAGGCCCGTCGCCGATGACAGCGCCTTGCGGGCGCCGACCCGGCCAATCCCTACTCGATCAAAATGCTGGAGAACATCATGACCGATATCAAGCACAGCACACCAAACGAAGTGGCCGGTAAAGTGGCTCTGATCACTGGCGCGGCCAGTGGCATCGGCAAGGCCATCGCGCTACTGCTGCATGCCCGCGGCGCCAAAGTCATCGCCGAAGATATCAACCCTGAGGTAGAGGCGCTGGCTCGCCCCGGGCTGGTACCACTGGTAGCCGACATCACTCAGGACGGGGCCGCCGAACGCGCGGTCGCATTGGCCATCGAGCAATTTGGTCGACTGGACATTCTGGTCAATAACGCCGGCATCATCATCAACAAGCTGGTCATCGACATGACTCGCGAAGACTGGGAGCGCATTCAGGCGGTCAATGCCACGGCGTCATTTCTGCATAGCCGCGAAGCAGTCAAGGCGATGATGCCGAATAAATCCGGTTCGATCGTCAACATCGCGTCTTACGCCTCCTACTTCGCTTTCCCCACCATCGCCGCCTACACCGCTTCCAAAGGCGCACTCGCGCAACTGACGCGCACCCTGGCGCTTGAGGTCATTGGCCACGGCATTCGCGTCAATGCCGTCGGCGTCGGAGATGTGGTGACCAACATCCTCAACAATGTAGTCGACGATGGCCCGGCATTTCTCGCCCAGCACGGCGAGGCCGCGCCGATCGGCCGTGCGGCACAACCGGAAGAAATCGCCGAAGTGGTCGCGTTCATCGCCTCGGACCGTGCCAGCTTCATGGTCGGTTCGGTGGTCATGGCCGACGGCGGCATGACCGTCAAGGCCGGGTGAGCCATTACAGGAAAGATCCGCCGGCAAGCCCGAGAGGATCAGGCAAATCTGCGGCAGTTTCGTCCTAACACCACTGCGCTCGGCTACGTAATCTGAAAGCACGCAACGGATGCAGACACAGGCCAAGGCAGGCCGCTCGGATTGAATGAGGACTGAGGAGTAAAGCTGATGAAAAATGCCAGACAAATCACGCCTGACCATCGTTACGCCGGCATGTGGGTTACCGCCGATGGATTCATCCGTCACGAGCTTCTGACCACTGGGCGTTATGACGAGGCGCGTGGTAAAAATAACAGTGCTTATGAAGGTCGCTACGAAATAACCGGTGACTATATCCAGTACTGGGACGACACCGGCTTCACCGCTGACGGGCATTTTCATGACGACGTGCTGTATCACGCCGGCATGGTCCTTTATCGGCAATGAGCACTTTAATGATGTCGGGTGAATATCGTCTGCCTGGACAGTTCCGGGCAGACGCTCATGCACACTTGTGAGAGCCTGAAATGCAACAGAGCGATGCTTTCATCCTGCAAAACACGGCCATCTACCGTGACGAACTGGTTCGCTTGCTGACGCAACGGTTTAGCGCACCCGGGGTCTATGAGACCGCCGTAGCGCCCTTGCATGTGATCCGTTTTGACGCACCTTCGGAGCTGATCCACACCGTGCACAAGCCGGCACTTTGCTTGATCGTGCAAGGACAAAAAGAAGTCGGCCTGGGTGACGACCATTACCTGTACGACCCGCTCAGTTACCTGGTGGTCTCAGTGACACTTCCCGTGTCCGGGCGCGTGCTGATGGCCAGCCCGGAGGCGCCTTATCTGTGTATCCGCATTGATTTCGAAGCCACGGAAATCGCGCAGGTCATCGCCGATGCGCCCCCGACGGGCGTCCCCGACGAGCCGGAGCTTGGCCTGTTCATTGAAAAGGTCGATGTGCCTCTGCTGGAAACAATGCTTCGGCTGGTCCGGCTGCTGGAAACACCGAAGGACATCGGCATGCTCGCGCCCCTCGCCCTTCGCGAGCTGTATTACCGGCTCCTGCGAGGTGTGCACGGTCGTCGTCTGTATGAGCTTGCCCTAGGTGACTCGCAAACACGCCGGGTAACGCGGGCAATCGATTGGCTGAACAACCACTACACCCAACCCTTGCGCATCGAAGAACTCGCCCGGGTTGCCAGTCTGGGCAGCTCCACATTGCATCATCAATTCAAGGCCGTGACGGCCATGAGTCCGCTGCAATACCAGAAACAGCTCCGCCTGCAGGAAGCCCGCCGCTTATTGCTCGGCGAAGGGCTGGATGTGGCGAGTGCCTGCTATCGAGTGGGCTACGAAAGCCCGTCGCAATTCAGCCGGGAATACAGTCGCCAGTTCGGGTGTCCGCCATCAAAAGACACCCAGCGGGTTCGCCGCCCGGCGTGAAAGTCAGCCCGACGGCGATCTATCGGATAAATGCCCACCCATCATTTCACAAACCGGTTACGCCCCAGCGCCTTGGCGTTATACAGCGCCTGATCGGCGACCTCGATCAACCCTTGCAAGGATTGCAGTTGCGACCCCGAAGCCGTAGCGATGCCGATACTCACACTCAGCCGGCCGAACGGGCTGGAGGGGTGTGCGATGTTCCCTTGCTCCAAGCGTTCGAGGATCAGCTGCGCCACCACCGCAGCACCGTCGCTGTCGGTGGCAGGCATGATCACGCTCATTTCTTCGCCGCCGTAACGCGCCACCAGATCGGAGGGGCGCCGTACACAACCTTCAAGGATTGTGCCGACCTTCTGTAGGCAGGCATCGCCGGCGACATGCCCGAATGAGTCGTTGAACAGCTTGAAGTAGTCGATATCAATCATCAGCAACGCCAGCGTCGTGCCGTCACGTTGTGCGCGCCGGGCTTCCATGGCGAGGCTCTCATCGAAGCAGCGCCGGTTGGCCAGGCCGGTCAGGGCGTCCTTCATCGCCAGTAACTCAAGCTGACGATTGGAGGAAAGCAACTGTTGCTGCGTCCCGCGCAATTGGTCTTCAGCCCTGGTACGCCTGCGAATATCGAGAATCAGGAGCCAGCCGATGAGCCCGGTAAGCCCCAGCAACCCCGCGACCACCACTGCCGACAGCCAGGCCTCCATGCGCCACGCAGCAAGGGCCTCGCGCTTGCCGAGAGCGACAGTGGTGATCAGCGGCAGCCGGTCACTCTTGCGGAAGGCGTAGAGCCGCTCGACCCCATCGAGGCTGGAGGTAAACGACGCGGTACCGACGGACCGATCAACCAGATACTTCGCATAGATGGGCGACTTGGAAAAGTTGCGCCCCATGTCCTGCTCGCGGAAGGGATAGCGCACCAGCAACGTGCCGTCGGTGTAGGACAAACCGATGGCCCCCTCCTGCCCGACGTCGATCTTGCCGAACAGGCGCAGGAAGTTTTCGATTCCCAGGGTCACCGCCACCACCCCGGCAAACTCGCCGTGCGCGTCATTGAAACGGCGGCTGACGGTCATCACCCACTCCTGATTGGAGCGGCTCTGGATCGGCGGACCGATAAAGGTTTCGCGGCTCGGATCATCGCGATGATGGATGAAATACACACGATCACTGCTGTTGGCCCCGGCCGGGATCGGTCGGTTGGACGACATTAGCCAACGGCCCTGATTGTCGTAAATGGTGATGCCGCTGAGCTGTGGCATCAGCGGTTCCTGACGGTTGACCAGTGCGCTCAGACGCTGGATCTGCGCGGGGCCACTGCCTTCGGTTTCCAGACGTTCGACGATCCCCAGCAGCAGCAACGAACTCTGGCGGACGATCCCTTCGGAATAAGTCGCCAGCGTCTGGGTCAGGTTCAAGCCATGAACGTTGACTTCCTCCAGTGCGCGCTCTCGAGAGGCCAACACTTTCCATACCGTCAGTGACCCGAGGGAACAACCGATCACCAACAACAAAAGCACAACCAGGCGGGTATCACGCTTCACATTACTACCTTTGGGAAAGTCCGGTTTCCGTTCCTGCGGCGGGTCGACCGACTCGATGACTGCAGCCGCGTGTCCTTGTCGCGCGCAAGGATACAAGCAGCACTGACTTGCTGCAGCAACAGATTATGTGACGCAAAAAACAGACTTCTGGTTTGTACTGCGTCGTCCGAAAAAAAGCGTGCTAAAGACTTCAGGACAGCATTTGCGCTTGGCGAAACAGCGACAAGAATGCCAGACCAAACCATCGCCAGGCTTTCAGAATCCGCTTGGCGCCGCCAGCCTCAAGCCAACTTTCTGACGCCTGTTTAACGACCCTTTCCCGTTGTTTTGCCAAGCATAAAATTTTGGCACTTTTGCGCAACAAGTTGACATCCAAAAGCATGCCACGGGCCACCGATGTCATTAGAGTATGCGCCCTTAAAAAGGAAAGGACTCTTGATGACTCAGTCACTCTCACGGCGCGTTGTGGCGATTACCGGCGCCCTGGGGAATCTCGGCGAGACCCTGGCGGACATGGCCGCAGCCCAGGGCGCAGATCTGGTGCTGATCGATCAGGCGACGATGGCGATGCCCAGTTCCCACAATCGACTGGTCCTGTCCGGCATCGATCTGACCTCCCTTGCCGATTGCCAGGCAGTCGCCCACCAGATCAATCGCTATTTCGGTCGCCTCGACGCCCTGGTCAACGGCGCCGGCGGCTATGCTTGGGAGCCGTTGCTGGGCAGTGCGATAGAGGCCTGGGATCGGCTCTACTCGCTGAACCTTCGAACCGCATTGAACGCCAGCAAAGCCTTGCTGCCATTGCTGCTGCAATCCTCGGCCGGGCGCATCGTCAATATCGGATCGAGCATGGCGGCAAAGGCCGGGCTGGGCATGGGCGCTTACGCCGCGTCGAAATCCAGCGTTTTGCGCCTGACCGAAAGCCTCGCCGAAGAGCTCAAGGACATGAGTATCACCGTCAATGCCGTGCTGCCGAGCGTGCTCGACACCCCGCAAAACCGTGAGGCCATGCCCGATGCCGAGCACCAGCGCTGGGTGACACCTGCGCAACTGGCGGCGGTCATCCTGTTTCTGATTTCGGAACAGGCTTCAGCGGTCACCGGCACCGGTATTCCGGTGATCGGGCGCATGTAGGGTCTATTGACGCCGCGCGCCTTGGCGACGTCGCTTTCTTCACCTTTCGGAAAAGCAAGATCACCGGATTACCGGACTTCCCCTCCCCCCATGCGACCCGCCACCTCCAGCGCTGCCTTCGTTAACCACGTCCTTGACGTCGCCGAGCAACACGGCTGCGATGGCGACTGGCTGTTGCGGCAAACCGGACTTTCACGCGAGCAGTTGTCCGACTCGATTGTGCGCATCCCCATGCGCCAGCTGCGTAGCTTGCTGGAGCTGGCGGCGCTCAGCAGCAACCTGCCGCATTTCGGCCTGCTGGTCGGCGCCGCCGTACGCCCGGGCACCTACGGCGTGCTGGGTTATGTGCTGATGACCAGCGCGACGCTCGGCGAATCGCTGAACATGATTCTGCGGTTCGGCAAGATCGTTTACGACAGTCCGTCCAGCCAGACCCGGATTGTTATCGGCGACGGCCGCGTGACTCTCGAAGATCAGCGCATCAGTGAACTGGAACCTTACTGCGCCCTGCATCAGGAAGCGCTGATGGTCGGCTGGGCAGCGTTCGGCCGCTGGTTGATCGCAAGTCATCAGCCGATGCTCGAAGTCCGGATGATGCATCCGGCGCTGGGTGAGCCGGCGCTGTACGAAGACTTTTTTGGCTGTCCGGTGCAGTTCGAGGCCGGATGCAATGCGCTGGTGTTCGCCGAGTCGACACTCTCGGCACGAATCCAGGGCGCCGACCCGCGCATGCATCGCAGCATGTTGCTGGAGGCCGACTGGCAGTTGTGCCTGTCGTACCCGGCGCTTTCGGTGACGGATCGATTGCGCGCACTGCTCACCGAACAGTTGCCGACCGGTGATTTCAGCCTGAAAAGTCTGGCCCGGCAGTTGGCGATTTCGCCGCGCACCTTGCAGCGCAAACTGGCCGCCGAAGGGGAAAACTTCAATCAGGTGCTGGAAACCATGCGCATGGAACTGGCCGACCATTACCTGCGCCGCACCGAGACCAGCATCATGAACATCGCCCTGATGCTGGGTTACTCGCAGGCCAGTTCTTTCAGCCATTCCTTCCGTCAGGCACGCGGGATTTCACCGGTGGATTACCGCAAGTTGCTGCGCGCCAGATAAGCCCGATCACGGCTTCAGCTCCAGCAGTGGCTGGCCTTTTTTCACCACATAGGTCGCCAGTTCCACGCCTTTGTCCTGGCCGACGTTCTTCGCCACATGGGCCACGCCAGCCGGGATGAACAGCGAGTCCCCGGCCTTTAGCGTGACCGCCGGACGTCCCTCCAGCTGATACTCCAGCGTGCCGCTGAGCACATGCGCCACCTCGACACCGGGATGCGCATGCCGCGGCGCGGTGACACCCGGTTCGAAATCGATCCGCGCCTGTATCACCTCGCGATCCGCGGCGCCCAGGTCCTGACGAATCAGGTCGGTACGGCTCAGGCCCTGCTGCCAGCTCATGGCTTGAGCGTCTGCCGCCTGCGCCAGGCCGGTGAATGAAACCAGTGCGGCAACAGTGGCCAGAATCAGTGTGCGTTGCATGCAATTACCCTCTCGACAGTCATGGTGTGAAGGCCTGCACTGTGACTGCCGTGTGTAGCGGCGATGTGTCGAAAAACCCGGGTTTGGTCTCGCCGTGTATCGCGCGCAATGCTGGATACACGGCCATACAAAGCACACCGGCTGTGTATCACAGTGTGTACAGACGCCGCGGCGATACATGAACTTGAATCACCGCGCTTTTTCGACATGGGCCAGATACGTCCCGGCGTTCAAATGCCTGCAAGGTTTGCCGGGCTCGGCCCGCACCTGCCCCCAACAGGCTTGCCAAGGAGACTTCAGCATGAAAAACGCAGCATTCAACCGTATGAACATCCTCGCCGTGGCGCTGTTCGGCGCAATGGCGGCGACGCAAATGCCAACCGCCGCCGCCGCGCAACCGGCAACCGACGAGCACAGCGTCAGCTATTCCGCGCCCTCGCCGTTCGGCCCGCTCAAGCATGTAAAGGCCGGGCTGCTGGATGTGGCCTACGCCGAAACCGGTCCGGCGCAGGGGCCGGTGGTGATTCTGCTGCACGGCTGGCCGTACGACATTCATAGCTATGACGAGGTCGCGCCGCTGCTCGCCGCCAAGGGGTATCGGGTGCTGATGCCGTATGCGCGGGGGTATGGCGACACGCATTTCCTCTCGGACAAGACACTGCGTAACGGTCAGCCTGCGGCGCTGGCCAGCGACGTGATCGACTTCATGGATGCCCTGAACATCAAGCAAGCGGTGCTCGGTGGTTACGACTGGGGCGCACGCTCGGCAGACATCGTCTCGGCGCTATGGCCGGAACGGGTCAAGGCATTGGTGTCGGTCAGCGGCTACCTGATCGGCAATCAGGCTGCCGGGCAGAATCCGTTGCCGCCCAAGGCCGAATTGCAGTGGTGGTATCAGTTCTACTTCGCCACCGAACGTGGCCGCGACGGCTACCGGAAAAACACTCACGACTTCGCCAAGCTGATCTGGCAGCTCGCCTCGCCGAAGTGGGCGTTCGATGACGCCACGTTCGACCGCAGCGCCAAAGCGCTGGAAAACCCCGATCACGTCGAGATCACCGTGTTCAACTACCGCTGGCGTCTGGGCCTGGTGCAGGGCGAAGCGCAATACGCGGCGCTGGAGCAGAAACTCGCCAGCGCCCCGTCGATCAGCGTGCCGACCATCACCCTTGAGGGTGACGCCAACGGCGCGCCGCACCCGGCGCCTGAGGATTACGCCAAGCGGTTCACCGGCAAGTACCAGTTCCGCCTGGTCAACGGCGGCATCGGCCACAACCTGCCCCAGGAAGATCCGCAGGCGTTTGCTCAGGCAGTGATCGACGCCGATCACCTCTGAGGTCGAAGGCAGAAAACGCCTCGGTCTATTTGACCAGGCGTTTTTCCCTGGACGGGCGATAACCGAAAAACGCGCTGTAGCACTTGCTGAAATGGCTCGGCGAAACGAAACCGCAGGCGACCAGCACATCCATCTGCGACAGCTCGGTGTGCTGCAACAGGCGCCGGGCTTCGGTGATGCGCAGTTCCAGATAATAACGCTGCGGCGTGGTGCCGAGCTGCTCCTTGAACAAGCGCTCCAGCTGTCGCCGCGAGCGACCGGCGTACACCGCCAGTTGCTCCAGCTCCAGCGGCTCTTCGAGGTTGGCGTCCATCAGCTTGACCACCTCGCGCAACGGTGCGCTGACGCAGAGGTTTTCATCCGGTTTGATCCGCCGATACCGCGACTCCTCGAACGCCAGAATGTCCTCGATGCCTTCGACCAGCGCCTTGCCGTGCAGGCTCTTGATCCAATCCAGCGCCATATGGAAAGCTCCGGACGGACTCGACGCGGTGAGCCGGTCGCGATCAATGACATAAGGTTCACTGCTGACCTGGGTGGCTTTGGCAATTTCCGTCAGCGCCGGACGATGTTCCGGGTGGATCGCGCAACGAAAGCCATCGAGCAGCCCGGCGCGGCCGAGAAACCACGCACCGTTCCACAAACCGGCCAGACTGACCCCGCGTTCCGCTGCCGCGCGCAGCAGGCTGATCAACTCTTCGCTGGCCTTCAGCTCAGTGCGGTAGCCGCCGCACACCACCAGCAAGTCCAGATCCGCAAGACTGGCCGGATCAATCCGCGCATCCGGGCGAATCACCAGCCCCAGATCGCTGATCACCTCACCCTCACCCAAACCGAACGTGCGCGAGCTGAACAGTCCGGCGCGCAACAGGTTGGCGGTGATGATGGTGTCCAGCGCCTGGGTGAAGGCCGGCAGTGAAAAGTGCTCCAGCAACAGGAAACCGGTGCGGGTGATGCGGGTCTCGGCGGATTGCTCATTCAGATAGCGGAGGTTTTTACCCTTCATGCCTCCGCTGAATTGACGTCGTTCGATCAAGGTCTGGCCCATCGGTCATGTTGTTATGCGCCGATAGTTGGCTTGAAGGGCCAAAGAGTCAATCACGCTTGTGGCTGATGACTGGTCACGCAGTGAATCCCGCCGCCGCCGGCAGCGATCACATCGATGTTCAGCAGCTCGACTTTGCGCTCCGGGTACAGCTTCGACAGCAGGTCATAAGCCTTTTTATCCGCCTTCTTGTCGCCGAACTCCGGAGCGATGATCGCGCCGTTGATCACGAAATAGTTGATGTAACCCGCAGCGAAATCCGGGTTGTTCTGGTTGAACTTGCTCTTGCGCGGCTTGAGCGGCGGCGAAATCGTGTGGATCTGCAGTTTGCGACCATCAGCGTCGGTGGCTTTCCTGAGGATTTCCAGGTGCGCCAGCGTGACCTGGTGATCGTAGGATTCAGGGTCGTTGTCGAGGTTGGCAATGACCACACCGGGCTTGATGAACCGCGCATAGAAATCAACGTGGGCGTCGGTGATGTCCTTGCCCTTGATCCCCGGCAGCCAGATGATTTTGCGCAGGCCCAGACGTTCCTTCAATTCAGCCTCGACATCGGCCTTGCTCCAGCCGGGATTGCGGTTGCTGTTGATCCAGCTGCTTTCGGTCATGATCCCGGTTCCGTGGCCGTCGACTTCAATGCCGCCACCCTCGCCCACCAGTTCACTGCGCAGGTACGTCGCCTGGGCGTCGGCGGCCACTCGTGCAGCGATTTTCGCATCCTTGCTGTGCCGCTGTTTGTCGCCCCAACCGTTGAAATTGAAGTCGACCGCGCCGAGCCCGCCCTTGTCGTCGATGACAAAATTGGCACCGATGTCACGCATCCAGATGTCGTCGAGCGCGGCGGTCACGTAGGTGACGTTGCGGGTGCCGCAATACTCTTCGGCGAGGCTGCGTTCGCCACTGCGACACAACACCGTGACCGGTTCATAAACGGCAATGGTGCGGGCGATCCGGCCCAGCGCTGCCTGCACATCCGCGGTGAAATCTTCCCAGATCGCATCCTGTGCGCCGAAAGCAATGAAGGCGCGCTCGTGCGGGTCGCCCTCGTCGGGCATGAACCAATCTCCCGCGCTGGCCGCCAGCAGTTTGCCCGGCGCCAGGCCAAGGCCCATGGCTGCGCTGACACCTGCGGCGACCGATACCTGTTTGATGAATTCGCGACGCGTCGACATATCTGGTTTTCCTGAAAAGGGCCGGCGACCGGGCGCCGGCCATTGGATCATGGCTGAGTGGCGGTTTTGAATTTGGTCCAGGTGCGCATGCGGGCGCGCATATCAGCCTGAGGAATGTCCTTGCCCGGGATCAATCGAGCATAGGTCGCCTCGTCGAGGTAGATGTCCGGGTTGTTGCGCATCGCCGCATCGACGCTGTCCCGCGCCTTGGCGTTGGAAGTCGGGTAACCGGTGAAGTTACTGATCGCCGCCATGTTCTGCGGGCGCATCACGAAATTGATGAACGCGTAGGCGTATTCCGGGTGTTTCGCATCGACGGGAATCGCCATGGTGTCCATCCACACCGTGGTGCCTTCGCGAGGGATGCGGTACTCGAACCGGGTGGTCTTGCCGGCACTGTCCGAGGTGCGTTGGGCCTGGGTCATGTCGCCGCTGTAGCCCAGCGACAGGCACAGGTTGCCGTTGACCAGATCGGTCACCGGTTGCGACTGAAACTTACGCACATAAGGCCGCAACTTCATCAGCACCTCACTGGCCGCCGCCAGATCCACCGGTTTCGCGCTACGCGGATCGCGCCCCAGATAATTGAGCACCACTGCCAGCACTTCGTCCGGCGAGTCGATCAGCGAAATGCCGCAGTCGGCAAACTTCGCCGCCAGCTCCGGTTTGAACAGCATGTCCAGGCTGTTGACCGGCGCGTCGGCCATGCGTTGCTTGATCTGCGCCGCGTTGTAGGTCAGGCCGATGGTGCCCCAGGTGTAAGGCACGGTGGCCTGGCTGGAGTGTTCGTAATGGCTGCGCAGCTTCTGCAAACCGGGTTCGATGTCGGCCAGCGCCGTGAGCTTCGATGGGTCCAGCGGCATCAGGCTGCCGGCGCGCATCAGGCGCTCGGCGACGGTGTCGCCGGGGAAAATCAGGTCATAGCCGCTGCCACCTGAAAGCATCTTCGCTTCGAGCGTTTCGCTGCCGTCCATGACGTCGTAAATCACCTTGATCCCCGTTTCCGCGGTAAAGCGGCTCAGGGTGTCTTCGGCAAAATAATCGGCCCAGTTGTACAGCCGCATGGTTTTGTCCTCGGCGTGCAGCGACGGAATCACGCAGGTCAGCGCCAGGCTCAGAACGCCGACCAGTCGTTTGTGATGCTTAGCCATATCAAACCCCTTGAGCGTTCCAGCGTGCATGAAGATTGCGACCATCCTGACTGAGCAGCGCGCCGTACATGTCCGGCCTGCGGTCGCGGTAGATGCCCCAGCTCAGGCGCTCTTCGCGCATCGCATCGAGATCGAGGCTGTGCACCAGCACGCCCGTGCTGTCGCGATCGGCTTCGGCCAGCAACTTGCCCTTGTGATCGCTGATGAACGACGAACCGTAGAAGCTCATCTGCAGCGACGGATCGGTGCTCGCCACTTCGCGCCCGACCCGGTTGGCCGCCACCACCGGCAGCAGATTGGCGGCGGCATGGCCGCGCATGGTCATCTGCCAGTGGTCGCGAGAATCCAGCGCCGCGCAGCCCGGCTCGGAGCCGATAGCCGTGGGAAACAGCAGCACTTCAGCGCCCATCAACGCCAGGCAACGCGCAGTCTCGGGAAACCACTGATCCCAGCAGATACCCACGCCGAGGCGGCCGAACGCGGTGTCCCACACGCGGAAACCGCTATCGCCGGGGCTGAAATATTCCTTCTCCTGATAGCCGATGGCGTTGGGGATGTGGGTCTTGCGATACACCCCCGACAGACGCCCGTCGGCATCGGCCACACTCAACGAATTGAAGAAGGCGTTGCCGGCCCTCTCGAACCAGCTCAGCGGCAGCACCACGCCCAGCTCTTTGGCCAGCGCAGCGAAACGCTGCAGCACGCGGCTTTCGCGATACTCCTCGGCCAGCGCCAGATGTTTGTGGCTCTGCTCGATGCAGAAATACGGCGTGGCGAACAGCTCCTGCAACAGGATCACCTGCGCGCCCTTCGCGGCGGCCTCACGCACCAGTTGCTCGGCCTGATCGAGGTTGCGCGGCAGGTCCCAGGTGCACGGCATCTGAGTGGTGGCGATGGTCAGATTGCTCATCGCTCAACCCTCCACCGGCCAGGCGGGTTGCTGCTGGGTGATGCAATGCACCCCGCCGCCGCCATGGGCCAGATGATTGATACGCACCGGCACCACTTCGCGTCCGGGGAATGCCTGCGCCAGCACTTTGGCCGCCGCCTCGTCGGCCTCGATGCCGTAGGCCGGCATGATGATCGCGCCGTTGGCGATGTAGAAATTGGTGTACGAGGCGCAGAACACTTCGGCGTCGCTGTCCACCGCTTCGCTGGCTTCGTAGAGTTCGATCAGCTCGAATTTGCGGCCCTGTGCGTCGGTGGCCAGTTCCAGTGCACGACGGTTTTCGCGCACCACTTCGGCGTACACCGAGCTTTGGTCATGCGTCGCATCCACCAGCAATACCCCGGCACGGGCGAAGGCGCAGACGCCATCGACGTGGCCGTCAGTCATGTCGCCGGTGACGTAACCCGGATCGCCCGGCAGCCAGATGGTTTTCTTCACGCCGAGCAAACGGCTGAAAATCTCCTCCATTTCGGCCTTGCCAATGCCCGGGTTGCGATTGGGGTTGAGCAGCACCGACTCGGTGGTGATCAGCGTGCCCTCGCCGTCGACATGAATCGCCCCGCCCTCGTTGCTCAACGGCGTGCCGAAGCATTCCAGCCCCAGATGATTGAGTGCGCGCCGCGCGAGGCTTTCGTCCAGCTCATGCGCCGACTTGCCGCCCCAGGCGTTGAAGCGCCAACTGACACCGGCCAGCCCTTGTTGCGGGTGGCAGACAAAGCTCGGGCCGGAGTCGCGGCACCAGCTGTCGTTGACCGCCAGCGGGATCAGCTCGATGTTCGGCCCGCACAGGGCTTTGGCGCTCGCTAGCGCCGAAGGGTCCACGACCATTTTCACCGGTTCGAAGCGCGCGATGGCGTTGGCGACTCGGGCGAAATCTTCCTGCACCAGAGGCAAAGTCACGCGCCACCCCGACTCCCACAGCGCCTGGTTATGCGGCCAGACCATCCACGTCGCCGCGTGCGTCACCCATTCGGCAGGCATCATCCAAGCGTTGTTGTTATTCTCGTTGCGCGGCATGACAAGTACCTCTCGATTAAGCCATTGTGTTCGATGGAAATTGCCGGGATTTGGCGTGAGGTGAATGCTACGGCGCGCAAATCGCGTCAACAAACGATGGATTTAGCGCACAACTGATTAGAGGAACTTATCGATATGCTCAAGCACTGGCCGCCGCTCAGTTCCCTGCGCGGCTTCGAAGCGGCTGCGCGCCTCGGCAGTTTTCACAAGGCGGCCGATGAGTTGAGCCTCACCCAATCGGCGATCAGCCAGCAGATCCGCAGCCTCGAGGCGTACCTCGAACAACCGCTGTTCTTTCGCAGCGGCCGCAGCGTGGCGTTGACCGATGCCGGCCACGATCTGCTCAGCACCACCCAGGCGATGCTGCAGCAACTGGCGGTCGGTATCCGCCGTCTGGGGCAATATCAGAAGCCCAATCAACTGGTGCTCAACACCACGCCAGCGTTCGCCCGGCACTGGCTGCTGCCGCGTCTGGCAGATTTTCGGCGCCAGCATCCGCAAGTCGATCTGTGGATTTTCAGCACCGATGAAGTGCCGGACATGGCCACGCAAACCATCGACCTGGCGGTGCGCGACGACATCAGCTCCCAGGCTGAATGCAGCTTCAAGGTGCTGCATGCCGACCGCCTGTTTCCGGCGTGTCATCCCAGCGTTTTGGCGCAGCCCGCTGCGCAGCGCACCACCCTTCACGGTGAGCGGGAAATGGATTGGAGCCACTGGGCGGTGGAGGCCGGCGTCGATGTCGGGCAGCAGGATCAGGGGCTGAATTTTTCCGATCCAGGCCTGCTGCTCGATGCCGCTGCGGCGGGGCTGGGGATAGCACTGGTCAGTCAGTTGCTCAGCCGTCAGGCGCAGGAAAACGGGCTGTTGCAGCCCTTGGTGGAGCAAACTATTCGTGGGCCGAACTGGGCGCTGTTGACCCATCGCGACAGCGAGAATGATCCGCTGGCGCGCAGTTTCTGCGAGTGGCTGATCACTAACCTCGATGCTCAATGACCGGCGCATGCTGAGCCATCAGCTCCACGATCCAGTCAACGAACACCCGCAGTTTCAGGCTCACATGCCGGTTCGGCGGGTACGCCACATAGAGCGGCATCGGCTCAAGTTGCCAGTCCTCGAACAGCGGCACCAACTCGCCCCGGGCCTGATGCGCATGCGACATGTACCTGGGCAGCCACAGCACACCCATGCCGGCCAGCCCTGCCGCAAGGTAGGCGTTACCGTCGTCGACGGCGAGCACGTGGCGGCCTTTGATCTGCAGGTGCTCGCTGCCATTGTGCAAGGCGTAAGGCACCGGTTTGCCGGTGCGCGCCCAGAGAAAGCCGACCACCCGATGATGCGAGTCTTCCAGCTCGCGTGGATGCTGCGGCGTGCCGGCGCGGGCCAGGTAACTCGGCGCAGCGAAGACCCCGAGTTGAAGATCGGCCACCCGCCGCGCCATCAGCGACTGATCGAGCAATTCGCCGCCGCGCACCACGCAGTCAACGTTTTCATCGATGATGTCGACGATGCGGTCGCTGACACCCATATCGATCTGAATGTCCGGATAACGCGCATGAAACTCAGGCAATGCCGGCACCAGAATCAGCCTCGCCAGCGGACTCGGCACATCTACGCGCAAGCGTCCTCTGGGCAATGCCGAGGCGCCGGACAGACTGGTTTCAGCGTCGTCCATATCGGCCAACAGCTTGATGACTCGCTCGTAATAGATCGCGCCATCGGCAGTGACGTTGACCTTGCGTGTGGTGCGATTGAGCAACTTGACCCGCAGCCGGGCTTCCAACTGCTGGACGAGCTGAGTGACGGTGGTCTTGCTCATGTGCAAGGTCTCGGCCGCCTTGGTGAAACTGCCCGCCTCGACCACCCGGGCGAACGCCTGCATTGCATCGAAACGATCCACTTCTCGCCCTCCGATTGTTTGGAATCTGCAAACAGTGAACGCCAAGCTTGCGCGTTTATCGCCACTGCGCAAGTCCCTACAGTCACTCCATCAACAACCACCAAACAATGATGGAGATACCCATGACCCAGCGCGACGTCGTTTTCCCACCAGCCCGCCATGCGCTTTACGAGCGCCATCGCTATTCGCCGGCGATTCGTTCCAACGGCTTTCTGTTCGTCTCGGGACAGGTCGGCAGCCGTGAAGACGGCTCGCCCGAGCCGGATCTGCAGGACCAGGTGCGCCTGGCCTTCAACAACCTCAATGCGATCCTCGGTGCCGCCGGTTGCAGCTTCGCCGACGCGGTGGACGTCACGGTGTTCATGATTGATCCGCAAGCGACCTTCGAAACCATCTGGGAAGTGGTGCCGGAGTTCTGGGGCAGCGCACCGTATCCGACGATAACTGCGGTCGGCGTGACCTGGCTGGCCGGGTTTCAGTTCGAGATCAAGGTGATTGCCAAACTCCCGGAAACCCCATGATCGTAATCCGGGGTAAAACATCGTCGGACACCGCTGCTGGCCTTTGACAGCGCGGCTGCGTATAACCTCGCCGTTTCGTCTAACCTGATTGAGCGCCCGGGCGCGACACCGCGCCCGGTGGCGCTTAGAATGCGACGCTCATGAAACGGAGATTTCCATGCTCAAACGAACCCTGGCACTGACTGCTGGTCTGGCCCTGTCTTTTTCCGCTCTGGTGGCGCATGCCGCCGATGTGTTGCGGGTCAGCGCGATTCCCGATGAAGCCCCGACCGAATTGCTGCGCAAGTTCGAGCCGCTCGGTGCGTATCTGGAGCAGCAGTTGGGCATGAAAGTGCAGTTCGTTCCCGTGGCCGACTATCCGGCGGTGGTTGAAGCACTGGCGACCGACCGCCTCGACATGGCCTGGCTGGGCGGTTTCACCTTTGTTCAGGCACGCCTGAAGACCGACGCCACCACCCCGGTGATCCCGCTGGTGCAGCGCGAGCAGGACGCGCAGTTCACCAGCAAATTCATCACCGCCGACCCGAACGTGAAGAGCCTGGCCGACCTCAAGGGCAAGACCTTTGCCTTCGGTTCGGTGTCGTCCACCTCCGGCAGCTTGATGCCGCGCTACTTCATGCTGAAGAACGACAACATCAAGCCGGAAGCCTATTTCAGTCGCGTTGCCTATTCCGGCGCCCATGACGCCACTGTCGCCTGGGTTCAGGCGGGCAAGGTCGATGCCGGTGTGCTGAACGCCAGCGTCTGGCAAAAACTGGTGGACGCCGGCAAGGTCGACACCAGCAAGGTCAAGGTTTTCGCCACCACCCCGGCCTACTTCGATTACAACTGGACCGTGCGCGGCACCCTCGACCCGGCACTGGCGGCGAAGATCAAGAAAGCCTTCCTCGACCTCGACCCGGCCAACCCGGAGCAGAAGAAGATTCTTGATCTGCAGGCGGCCAGCCGCTTCATCGACACCAAACCCGAGAACTACAAGGGCATCGAGGAAGCTGCTCGCGCTGCCGAACTGTTGAAATGACCCTGAGCCTCACACAAGCCCGTCTGCACCACGCCAACGGAGTCGATGCGCTGCGTGGCGTCGACCTGCAGATTGGTGCGGGCGAACAGGTGGCGATCATCGGCCCGTCCGGGGCCGGCAAATCCAGTCTGTTGAACTTGCTGGCCACCGCATTGCGCCCCAGCAGCGGTGAAATCGAGGTGCTGGGCGAACGCCCTTGGCACCTCTCCGCCGGTCAACGGCAACGCCTGCGCGCACGTATTGGCCTGGTGCATCAAGCCCCACCGCTGCCGCCGCGCCAGCGCGTGGTGACGGCGGTGCTGGCCGGCAAACTCGGCCAGTGGAGTTTGGGCAAAAGCCTGCTTAATCTGCTGCATCCCACGGATATTCCCGGCGCCCGTGCGGCCCTCGCCCGCCTGGATCTGAGCGACAAACTCTTCGCTTACTGCCAGCAATTGTCCGGCGGCCAATTGCAGCGCGTGGGCATTGCCCGGGTGCTGTATCAGGCACCGGAGATTCTGCTGGCGGACGAACCGGTGTCGGCGATGGACCCGGTACTCGCCGGGCACACACTGTCGATCCTCTCGCAGCACGCCCGGGCACATAACGTCACGCTGGTGGCGAGCCTGCATGCGGTGGAACTGGCGCTGGCGCACTTTCCGCGCATCATCGGTTTGCGCGACGGCCAGATCCTGTTCGACAGCCCGGCCGAACAGGTCAGCCGCGAGATGTTCGATACGCTGTACGCCAACGAGCAATTGCAAAGCCCGACGACGCCCAGTGCGCCGCTGATTGTGCAGATCCCGCGATGCTGAGGGCCGATTCACGCGACCCGGCCGCCGCGCCGCGATTGTTGCTGACCCTGCTGGCACTTGCCCTGCTGTGGCCGGGGATCCAGCTCAGCGAACTGGACCTTGGCGTGCTGCTGCACAGCGACAGCCAGACCGAAATGGGTCGTTTCATCTCCGGGTTCTGGCCACCCGCGCATGACCACGATTTTCTCCAGTTACTGCTCAAGGCGACCCTGCAAACCCTGGCCATCGCCACCGCCGGTATGGCTCTGGCGCTGCTGCTGGCGGTGCCGGCGAGCCTGATTGCCAGTCGCGCACTGTCGTTGTCGGCGGCGTCCCGCAGCGGCATTCCCAGTCGGGTCGGAAGCTTGCTGCGCTGGCCGGTGCGCGGGCTGCTGATCTTCTTGCGCAGCGTGCCCGAGATCGTCTGGGCGCTGCTGTTTGTACGGGCCGTGGGCCTCGGCCCGGCGGCCGGTGTACTGGCGATCGCCATCACCTACAGCGGCATGCTCGGCAAGGTCTACGCGGAGATTTTCGAGTCCACCGACCAGCGTCCGGCGCATGCCTTGATGCAGGCCGGCAGCGGACGGCTCGCGGCGTTCGCCTACGGGATTCTGCCGAATGTCGCGGCGGAGTTGCTGTCGTACACGGTGTATCGCTGGGAGTGCGCGATTCGTGCGTCAGTGGTGATGGGGTTTGTCGGCGCCGGCGGCCTCGGCCAGCAGATCGATCTGTCGCTGCGCATGTTCGCCGGCGGTGAAGTGGCAAGCATGTTGCTGACCTTCCTGATTCTGGTGCTCGGTGCCGATCAACTCAGCCGCCTGCTGCGCTGGAGGCTGACATGAATCGCCTGATCAATCTGTTGCTGATCGTCGCGATTGGCGTCGCGGTCATCGCCTCGTTCGGCTACCTCGAACTCGACCTCGGTGAACTCGGCAGCGCCACCAGCCTCAAGCAGATGGGTGCCTACGCGCAGCGCTTTCTCAGCCCGGACCTGAGCGCCACGCACTTGCGGGCGATCCTCAAGGGCGCGCTGGAAACCCTCGCCATGTCGGCCCTCGGCACCCTGCTCGCAGCGGTGTTCGGCATCCTCCTCGCGCTGCCCGCCGCCGGACGCTTCGGCTGGCCGCTGCAAAGCGCTTCGCGCCTGCTGCTCAACGGCCTGCGAGCGATTCCGGAACTGGTGTGGGCGGCACTGATGGTGCTCGCCGCCGGCCTCGGCCCGAATGCCGGCACCCTGGCGCTGGCCCTGCACACCACCGGCGTGCTCGGCCGGTTGTTCGCCGAAGCGCTGGAAAATACCCCGCCGGAACCGGCCGAAGCGATCCGCTTGCAGGGCGGCAACCCGGTGCTCGCGTTCTGCTACGGCACCCTGCCCAACCTCGCTCCGCAATTGCTCGCGTATTGCCTGTATCGCTGGGAAAACAACATTCGCATGGCCAGCGTGCTGGGCTTCGTCGGTGCCGGGGGTTTGGGGCAGATGCTGTATGTCAGCCTCAGCCTGTTTCAGGAAGCGCAGGCGAGCACGGTGATTCTGGCGATGCTGATTCTGGTGCTGGGCGTGGATTCGCTGAGTGCGTGGAGCCGGCAGCGCTGGGTCAAGGCCTGACGCGCAAGCCTCAGGGCGTTGTCGCCAAGCGATACTGGCGCGGGGTGAATCCGGTCGAAGCCTTGAACTGCCGGGTGAACGCGCTGTGGTCGGTATAACCGCACTGCAGCGCCACTTCGGTGATCGGCAACTCGCCGTGCAACAGCCGATGCGCATGCTCAAGACGCACCTTCTGGATCATCTGCCGCGGCGTCAGGTGGAACACGCGCTTGCAGTAGCGCTCCAGTTGCGCCACTGAAATTCCGGCGATGCGCGTCAGTTCGCTCAGGCTGACGCGCTGATTGAAGTTCGCCCGGATGTACTCGTCTACCGCCGCCAGTCGCTGATACGCCGGATGGGTTTCGCTGGCGGTTTGCAGGTCGACGGAAATTCCCGCCAGGCCGATGATCCGGTTGTCGCGGTCGTACAGCGGACGCTTATGGGTCAGGCACCAGCCCGGTTCGCGGCTGCCGTACAGATGCAGCTCCAGCTGATCTTCCAGCACAAACCCTTCTTCCAGCACCCGTCGATCCTGCTCGGTGTAGCCCGGGCCCAATTGCGCCGGAAACACCTCGGCGCTGGTCTTGCCCAATAACGGTCGCAGGTCCTTCAAACCGCAGCGCTGCACCAGCGTCTGGTTGGCCATGACGTAGCGCGCCTGCGGATCCTTGATGAAGATCGCCGCGTTGGGAATCACATCGAGCATCGGCAACAGCAGCGCCACGCCGGCGAGCAGATCGTCAAGGCTGTGCGGTCGGCTCGCTTCGTTGTGCTGGCTCAGGATCGCAAACGCGTTCTGCGGCATGCCTTTCACTCCCCACTCGGTTTTATCACTTGCACGCAGATTGCCCCATGGCTGACATGCCTGTCGAGCCGGGCCTTTGCCGTGGGCCATTGTGCTGATTTCGTCATCGTCACCGGCAAAAAACATCAATCGCCCATGCCTGATGAGTTCACTGTAGCGCCACTGCACGCCCCTCCAACAACCAACAAGAAGGCGACGCTATGACAGGCCAAGGCAAGTTCAAGAAACAACTTTCACTGATAGACCTCACGTTCATCGGACTGGGGGCGATCTTCGGTTCGGGCTGGTTGTTCGCCGCCAGTCACGTATCGGCCATCGCCGGCCCGGCGGGGATCTTTTCCTGGCTGCTCGGTGGTTTCGCCGTATTGCTGCTGGGCATCGTCTACTGCGAATTGGGCGCCGCGTTGCCCCGTGCCGGCGGTGTGGTGCGTTACCCGGTTTACTCCCACGGCCCGCTGCTCGGCTACTTGATGGGCTTCATTACGCTGATCGCGTTTTCCAGCCTGGTGGCGATCGAAGTGGTCGCCTCGCGGCAATATGCGGCGGCGTGGTTTCCCGAGTTGACCAAGGTCGGCTCCAGCGACCCGACCGTGCTGGGCTGGTTCGTACAGTTCGGGCTGTTGTGCCTGTTTTTCCTGCTCAATTACCGCAGCGTGAAGACCTTCGCCATGGCCAACAATTTGGTCAGCGTGTTCAAGTTCATCGTGCCGCTGCTGGTGATCGGCGTGCTGTTCAGCTTCTTCAAACCGGCGAATTTCGAAGTGCACGGCTTTGCGCCGTTCGGCCTGTCCGGCATTGAAATGGCCGTGTCGGCCGGCGGGGTGATCTTCGCGTATCTGGGCCTGACGCCGATCATTTCCGTGGCCAGTGAAGTGAAGAACCCGCAACGCACGATCCCGATTGCGCTGATCCTGTCGGTGCTGCTGTCCACCGCAATCTACGTGCTGCTGCAAACCGCTTTCCTCGGCGGCATCCCGACCGAAATGCTCGCCAATGGCTGGGCCGGCGTCGCCAAGGAACTGGCCCTGCCGTACCGCGACATCGCTCTGGCACTGGGTGTCGGCTGGCTGGCGTATCTGGTGGTGGCCGATGCGGTGATCTCGCCCAGCGGCTGCGGCAATATCTACATGAACGCCACGCCACGGGTGATCTACGGCTGGGCGCAGACCGGGACGTTCTTCAAGATTTTCACCCGCATCGACGAAAAATCCGGCATCCCGCGCCCGGCGCTGTGGCTGACCTTTGGCCTGTCGGTGTTCTGGACCCTGCCGTTCCCGTCGTGGGAAGCGCTGATCAACGTGGTCTCCGCCGCGCTGGTATTGAGCTATGCGGTGGCGCCGGTGACGGTGGCCGCACTGCGTCGCAATGCGCCGGACATGCCGCGTCCGTTCCGGGTCAAGGGCATGAGCGTGCTTGGGCCGCTGTCGTTCATCATCGCCGCGCTGATTGTCTACTGGTCGGGCTGGGGCACCGTGTCGTGGTTGCTCGGCCTGCAAATCCTGATGTTTGTCATCTACCTGCTGTGCGGGCGCATGGTGCCGACCGCGCACCTCAATCTTGGCCAGCAAGTGCGCTCTTCGGCGTGGCTGATCGGCTTCTACGCGGTGACCATCGTCCTCTCCAAGCTCGGCAGTTTCGGCGGCATCGGCGTGCTCAGCCATCCGTTCGACACGGTGATCGTCGCGGTCTGCGCGCTGGCCATCTACTACTGGGGCGCGGCCACCGGCGTGCCGGCACGCCTGATTCGTCTGGAAACCGAGGACGACGAAAGCGAAGCCGCTGAATCCTCCACCCATTCGGCAACGGGCCAGCGCCCTGCTCACGCCTGACCTTCACTCAAGGGACGAACCATGAAACGACTGCACATCATCGATTCCCACACTGGCGGTGAACCCACGCGCCTGGTGATGAAAGGCTTCCCCGAGCTGCCCGGCAACAGCATGGCCGAGAAGCGCGATGCCTTGCGCGAGGGCCACGATCAATGGCGCCGCGCCTGCCTGCTGGAGCCCCGTGGCAACGACGTGCTGGTCGGTGCGCTGTACTGCGCGCCGGTGTCGCCGGATGCCACCTGCGGGGTGATTTTCTTCAACAACGCCGGCTACCTCGGCATGTGCGGCCACGGCACCATCGGCCTGGTCAACTCGCTGCATTACCTGGGGCTGATCGAACCGGGCGTGCACAAGATCGACACCCCGGTCGGCCCGGTCAGCGCCACGCTGCACGAAGACGGCGCGGTGACCCTGGGCAACGTCCCGGCCTGGCGCTACCGCAAACAGGTGCCGGTGGATGTGCCCGGTTACGGTCGCGTGTCCGGCGATATCGCCTGGGGCGGCAACTGGTTTTTCCTGGTTTCCGAGCACGGCCAGGACCTGCAGATGAGCAACGTCGACGCCCTGACCGATTACACCTGGGCGATGCTCAAGGCTCTCGAGGCCCAGGGCATCCATGGCGAGGACGGCGCGCTGATCGACCACGTCGAACTGTTTGCCGACGACGCCCACGCCGACAGCCGCAACTTCGTCATGTGCCCGGGCAAAGCCTACGACCGCTCGCCCTGCGGCACCGGCACCAGCGCCAAACTCGCCTGCCTGGCCGCTGACGGCAAACTCGCCGAAGGCCAGGTCTGGACTCAGGCCAGCATCACCGGCAGCCAGTTCGAAGGCCGCTTCGAATGGCACGGCGAGCGCGTGCGCCCGTTCATCACCGGCCGCGCCTACATGACCGCCGACGCCACCCTGCTGATCGACGAGCAGGATCCTTTCGCCTGGGGCATCTGAGTGCCCCGCTTTCTACCGATCTGAATGAATGTCCCGAGGAGCTACAACAATGAGCGATAACATCTTCACTGGCTGCATTCCCGCGCTGATGACCCCGTGCACCGCCGCGCGCAAACCTGACTTCGACGCACTGGTGGCCAAGGGTCGCGAGCTGATCGATATCGGCATGAGCGCGGTGGTTTACTGCGGCTCGATGGGCGACTGGCCGCTGCTGACCGAGGCTGAGCGTCAGGAAGGCGTGGCGCGTCTGGTCGCCGCCGGGGTGCCGACCATTGTCGGCACTGGCGCGGTCAACAGCCGTGAAGCGGTGTCCCATGCCGCGCATGCGGCGAAAGTCGGCGCCCATGGCCTGATGGTGATTCCACGTGTCTTGTCCCGTGGTGCTTCGGCCACCGCGCAAAAAGCCCACTTCGCCGCGATCCTCAACGCCGCGCCGAACTTGCCGGCGGTGATCTACAACAGCCCCTACTACGGCTTCGCCACCCGCGCCGACCTGTTCTTCGAACTGCGCCGCGAACACCCGAACCTGATCGGCTTCAAGGAGTTCGGCGGTGGCGCCGACTTGCGCTACGCCGCCGAAAACATCACCTCGCAGGACGATGCCGTGACCCTGATGGTCGGTGTCGATACGCAAGTGGTGCACGGCTTCGTCAACTGCAACGCCACCGGCGCGATCACCGGCATCGGCAACGCCCTGCCGCGCGAAGTGCTGCAATTGGTGGCGCTGAGCAAGCAAGCAGCCAAGGGCGATGCCAAGGCCCGACGTCTTGCCCGCGAACTGGAAGCGGCGCTGGCGGTGCTGTCGTCGTTCGATGAAGGTTGCGATCTGGTGCTGTATTACAAGCACCTGATGGTGCTCAACGGCGACCGCGAATACGCCCTGCACTTCAACGAAACCGACGCCCTCAGCGATGCCCAGCGCCGTTACGCCGAGACCCAGTACGCGCTGTTCCGTCAGTGGTACAAAAACTGGTCTGCCGAACAGAACCTCGCCTGACCGCAACCCCTGCCCCTGCTCCTGCCCCGGCGAGATGCCGGGGCTTCACCTCTTTTTTTCAAGGAAGCGTCATGACTCTGACAGGCCACATGTTGATCGGCGGCCGAGCCGTTGCCGGCAGCCGTGAAGCGATCCGCGCGATCAATCCCGCCACCGACGCGGCGCTGCAACCGGCCTACGCCGGGGGCAGCAGCGAGCATGTCGAACAGGCCTGCGCACTGGCGTGGCAGGCTTTTGATCGTTATCGCGAGACGTCCCTGGAGGCTCGCGCCGAATTTCTCGAAACCATCGCCAATGAGATCGAAGCCCTTGGCGATGCGCTGATCGACCGTGCCGTGGCCGAAAGCGGCCTGCCACGCGCACGTATTCAAGGCGAACGCGGGCGCACCTGCGGGCAATTGCGCACCTTTGCCCGCACCGTACGTGCCGGCGAATGGCTGGATGTGCGGATCGACAATGCTCAGCCTGAGCGTCAACCCGCTGCGCGTGCGGATCTGCGCCAGCGGCAGATCGCGCTGGGGCCAGTGGCCGTGTTCGGCGCCAGCAACTTTCCGCTGGCGTTCTCCGTGGCGGGCGGCGACAGCGCTTCGGCGCTGGCCGCCGGTTGCCCGGTGATCGTCAAGGCACACAGCGCGCATCCCGGCACCAGTGAACTGGTCGGCCAAGCGCTGAGTCGCGCGGTGAAAAAGTGTGCATTGCCTGAGGGCGTGTTTTCGCTGCTGTTCGGTTCCGGCAATGAGGTCGGCATTGCGTTGGTCAGCGATTGGCGCATCAAGGCGGTGGGCTTCACCGGCTCGCGCAGTGGCGGCCTCGCCCTGAGCCGAGCGGCGCAAGCGCGGCCGGAACCGATTCCGGTGTATGCGGAAATGAGTTCGATCAATCCGGTGCTGCTGTTTCCCGCAGCGCTCGCCGCACGGGGCGAAGCGTTGGCGCAGGGCTTTGTCGCCTCGCTGACTCAGGGCGCCGGGCAGTTCTGCACCAATCCCGGGCTGGTCATTGCTCGCCAGGGGACGGCACTGGACAGTTTCATCGCCGCTGCCGCCGAAGGGGTCCAGCGCAGCCCGGCGCAGACCATGCTTACGCCGGGGATTTTCCGGGCCTATTCAAGCGCGGTCGCCGCGTTGGCCGAACATCCTCAGGCGCAACGCGTGGCGAGCGGTCTCGCGACTGAAGGGCCGAACCAGTGTCAGGCGCAGTTGTTCGTCACTCAGGCGCAGGACTTCCTCGCTGATGTGCGTCTGCAAGGTGAAATATTCGGCTCGGCGTCGCTGATCGTGCGATGTGCCAACGACGATGAAATCCGTCAGGTCTGCGAGCACCTCGAAGGCCAATTGACCGCCACCCTGCACCTGGATGACGCCGATCTGGATCACGCCCGGGCCTTGTTGCCAACACTGGAGCGCAAGGCCGGACGCCTACTGGTCAACGGCTGGCCGACCGGGGTCGAAGTGTGCGATGCGATGGTGCATGGCGGGCCGTTCCCGGCCACGTCGGATTCGCGCAGCACCTCGGTCGGCACGGCGGCGATCCTGCGTTTCCTGCGTCCGGTGTGTTATCAGGATTTTCCCGACAGCCTGCTGCCGCAGCCGCTGAAACAGGCGAATCCGCTGCAATTACGGCGCTTGCTCGACGGCCAGAGGGAAGCCTGAACATGCCCGACAACCTCACAGCGGACAACGCCGATATCGCGGTGATCGGCGCCGGCATCATCGGTGTCGCCTGCGCCCTGCAACTGGCGCGTCAGGGTAAACGGGTGGTGGTCATCGACCGCCAGCCACCCGGTCATGGCGCCTCGTTCGGCAACGCCG
This sequence comes from Pseudomonas sp. GW823-FHT01D03, assembly GCF_058798255.1. NCBI lineage: Bacteria > Pseudomonadati > Pseudomonadota > Gammaproteobacteria > Pseudomonadales > Pseudomonadaceae > Pseudomonas > Pseudomonas sp. GW823-FHT01D03. The sequence goes on along the minus strand of NZ_JBXAKK010000001.1, from coordinate 2,774,879 downwards.
GGCATCTGGCCACCGAGCAGGTGTTCCCGATTGCCGATGCGTCGATCCTCAAGCGTCTGCCGGCGATGCTGATGGACCCGATGGGACCACTGCGCCTGGACTGGAAGTATCTGCCACGCGCCGTGCCGTGGTTCACCCGCCTGCTGCTGAACCTGCGCCCCGCGCCGTTTCAGCGCACCGTGGCCGGTTTGCGCGCGCTGAATGAAAGCAGCCTCGACGCCTGGAAGCGCCTGCTGCACAGCATCGCCCGCCCCGACCTGCTCAAGGAGGATGGCTCGCTGCTGGTGTTCGAGCGCGCCGAGTCGCGGCCAGCCATCGATGCCTTGCAGGCGCGCATGCGTCAGCAGCAGGTGCCGGTGGAGTTGTGGTCGGCCAACGCCGTAAGGAAGCGCGCGCCGCAGCTCAGTGAACAGATTCATGGCGGATTGTTCTACCCGCGCACCGGGCATTTTCTCGATCCGTATCAAGTGGTGTGTGAACTGGTGAGCGCCGCCAAAACGGCCGGCGTGCAGTTCTTCCAGCAGGAAGTTCAGGGCGGCCAGTTGCAGGAGCATGGCGTGTCGTTGCTCACAGATCAGGGCCGCGTCACCGCGCGGCAGGTGCTGATCGCCTGTGGCGCGCACTCGGCGAAGCTCACCACTGCGCTGACCGGTAAACGCGTGCCGCTGGACACCGAGCGCGGCTATCACCTGATGTTGCCGCACGAGCACGGACGCCTGCCGTTCGCCGTCACCTCGCTGGAGCGCAAGTTCATCATGACGCCAATGACCGGCGGCCTGCGCCTGGCCGGTACGGTGGAGTTCGCCGGCCTGCAGCGCCCGCCGTTCATGGAGCGCGCCTGGCAATTGCATCACTTGAGCAAGGGCTTGTTCCGCCATGATTTGAATGTGGAGGACGCGACGCCGTGGATGGGTTTTCGTCCGTCGCTACCGGATTCGTTGCCGGTCATCGACAAGGTCTGCGACGGCAAGGTGCTGCTCGCGTTCGGGCATCAGCATCTGGGGCTGACGCAGGCGGCGGTGACTGCCGAGATGATTGCTCAGTTGGCGTCTCCCTCGACCCATTCCGGCGTGCCGACGATGGATGCCTATCGACTGGGTCGTTTCTGAGATACCGATGAAACGTTTTTGGTTTCATACTGAGCGCCGACCTTGGCCCCGCGCATATGGAACCGACTATGACTTCATCAATGGATACCCAGACACCCGAGCCACAAGCGATCTGCAACCCGATCACCAGCAGCGCGATCTTCATCGTCGCCACGCTGCTGCCCGGCAGCGACGCCGCCAGTCAGGTGCGCGGCTGGTGCGGCGACATCGCCGCCCTCACCCGTTCGGTTGGCAAACGCGTGCCCAGCGGTAACTTGTCGTGTGTCTGCGGGTTCAGCGCCAACGCCTGGGACGCCCTGTTCGGCAGCCCGCGCCCAGCCTCGCTGCATCCGTTCCGCGAGTTCGGCGTCGAGGGCCGCCGCGCCGTAGCCACCCCCGGCGACATCCTGCTGCACATCCGTGCCGATCAGATGGACCTGTGTTTCGAACTGGCGACCCAGCTGTGCAGCGCGCTCAATGGCGCGATCACCGTGGTGGATGAGGTGCAGGGGTTCCGCTACTTCGACATGCGCAGCATCATCGGTTTCGTCGATGGCACCGAGAACCCGGTGGGCCGCAAGGCAGACCACTTCACCCTGATCGGCAACGAAGACCCGGCATTCGAATCCGGCAGTTATGTGCTGGTGCAGAAGTACCTGCACAAGATGGAGGCGTGGAATGCGTTGAGCGTCGAGGCTCAGGAGAAGGTGATCGGCCGCACCAAGCTGGCCGACATCGAACTCGGTGAAGAGGTCAAGCCGAGCAATTCCCACAGCGCCCTGACCACCATCACCAAGGACGGTCAGGAGCAGAAGATTCTGCGCGACAACATGCCGTTCGGTCGTCCGGGGGCTGGCGAGTTCGGCACCTATTTCATTGGTTACGCGCGCTCGCCGGAACCGATCGAGCAGATGCTGGAGAACATGTTTGTCGGTAACCCCGTCGGCAACTACGACCGTTTGCTGGACTTCAGCACGGCAGTCACCGGGGGGCTGTTCTTTGTGCCGTCAGCCGACTTGCTCGAAGACCTCGCGGAGCGCGAGCCCGCGCAGGCGTGACACCGTAGCGCCACGCCCGCCCGTCACTCAGTGTGGCGCGCGCGGGATGGTTTTCAGCAGGTCTTCCGGACTGATGTGGCCAACCACGCTGCCCGGTTGCGGCATGTTGAGGATGTGGCCTTTCATCTTGCCGATGATGTGCATCTCGCACGGCTTGCAGTCGAACTTCAGGGTCAGCACTTCGTCGCCGTGAATCAGCTGCATCGGCGCGACTTTGGTGCGCACGCCGGTCACGCCTTTCGCCTGTTTCGGGCACAGGTTGAACGAGAAACGCAGGCAGTGCTTGGTGATCATCACCGGCACTTCACCGGCCTCTTCGTGCGCCTCGTACGCCGCATCGATCAGCTTCACGCCATGACGGTGGTAGAAGTCGCGGGCCTTCTGGTTGTAGACGTTGGCCAGGAACGACAGGTGCGACTCCGGGTACACCGGCGGCGGCGTGGTTTCGGCCTTGCGGCTGCCACGCGGGTGCGCGGCGACGCGGGCGGCGGTCAGGGCTTCGATGACTTCACGGCGCAAGGCCTTGAGCTGCGAGTTCGGAATGAAAAACGCCTGCGGCGCATCGAGCTTGATGTCGGTGGCGTGGTACTGGGTGGTACCGAGCTGGCCGAGCAGATCCTGCAATTGCTCCAGCGCCTGTTCCGGCTTGTTGGCAACACCGAACGGGCCGTTCAGAGTCACGCTGGCGCTGATGCCCTCTTCACTGGTCGCAGTCACTTCCAGCTGCTCTTCACGCAGGCGTGCAACCCAGCTCAATGCGACACGACGCTCGGCAGAGGTCTTCTGCAGCGCCTGTTGCCAGTTGTGGTCGAGGTTGCGATTGAGCGGATGGTTCGGCCGCAGCTTGTACAGGCCTTCGGGCATTTCGTTCGGCTCGACGCGGTAGCGATAGCGCTTCTCGCCGTCTTCTTCGAACTCGCCTTTGGGCTCGGCGATGTTGGCGCGGAAACCCACGACTTCACGCTTGACCAGCACATTGAGGCCGTCGCCGTTGGACAGCGGCTCCTGCGTCACCACCTGCATGTCACGCTTGCCGACTTTCTCGACGGTGCCCACTGGCAGGCCGGTGAAGGTCGGCGAGTCGAACGCGCCGATATCGATCTTGCGATCGGTGACGAAGTAGTCGGTGCTGCCACGGTGGAAGGTCTTTTCCGGGTCCGGCAGGAAGAAGTGCGCGGTGCGGCCGCTGGAAGCGCGGGCCAGGTCCGGGCGGTCTTCGAGCACGTCGTCGAGGCGCTGGCGGTAGTAGGCAGTGATGTTCTTCACATAGCCCATGTCCTTGTAGCGACCTTCGATCTTGAACGAACGCACACCGGCTTCGACCAGCGCGCGGATGTTGGCGCTCTGGTTGTTGTCCTTCATCGACAGCAGGTGTTTTTCGTAGGCGATCACCCCACCCTTTTCGTCTTTGAGGGTGTACGGCAAACGGCAGGCCTGGGAGCAGTCGCCACGGTTGGCGCTGCGCCCGGTCTGCGCGTGAGAGATGTTGCACTGCCCGGAGAACGCCACGCACAGTGCGCCGTGAATGAAGAATTCGATCGCGGCATCGGTTTCGTCGGCGATGGCGCGAATTTCTTTGAGGTTCAGCTCACGGGCCAGTACCAGTTGCGAGAAACCGGCCTGATCGAGGAACTTCGCCCGCTCAAGGGTGCGGATGTCGGTCTGGGTACTGGCATGCAGTTCGATCGGCGGGATGTCCAGTTCCATCACGCCCAGATCCTGGACGATCAGCGCGTCGACACCGGCGTCGTACAACTGGTGGATCAGCTTGCGCGCCGGCTCCAGTTCGTTGTCGTGCAGGATGGTGTTGATGGTGGTGAAAATGCGCGCGTGATAACGGCGGGCAAATTCCACCAGCTCGGCGATTTCGCTCACCTCGTTGCAGGCGTTATGGCGCGCGCCGAAGCTCGGGCCACCGATGTACACGGCGTCGGCGCCGTGCAGGATCGCCTCGCGGGCAATCGCCACGTCACGGGCGGGGCTGAGCAATTCCAGATGATGCTTGGGCAAGGACATAGTTTTTTTAGTCAGGCTGTCACGGTTAAGGCGCGCATTGTAGCCGCGAAACGCCCGAGCGGCACGCCTGTGCTGCCAAGTGGCAGATGACCTCGCTCCAATCCGACACGAGAGTCTCCCGTAGGAGTGAGCCTGCTCGCGATGATGGTGGCACAGTCAACGTTGATGGTGGCTGATTTACCGCTATCGCGAGCAGGCTCACTCCTACAGGGGGCGGTCAGGCCTTGGCGGCCATTGCGGTGACTTCCACGCGCATGCCTTCCACCGCCAGCGACGCCACGCCCACCGCCGCACGCACCGGCCATGGCCTGGCGAAGAAGCGCTTGTAGACTTCGTTGAAAGCCGCGCGATCGGCCATGTCGGTGAGGTAGATGGTCAGGTGCATCACGCGATCCATCGAACTGCCCGCCCGCTCCAGCGCCACTTTCAGCGCCTGCAGGGTGCATTCGCTTTGCAGGGTGATATCGCCCAGCTCCAGGCTGCCGTCGGCGCGGGTCGGGATCTGGGTCGAAACCAGAATGCCGTTGAAGCCGACAACGTCGCTGGAAATCGAATCTGCATCCGGATCAGGGGTGAAGCTGAGGTCTTGATTAGCCATGAAAGTCTCTTGTCTGGAGAGATTGAGGGGCGCCGGCCAGCAACGCACCGGGACTTTTCGCCGGGGAGTTTACAACAGTCCCCCGCTTTGGCTCAGGCAACTGTCAGCCCCAGCCACAAATCGCGCGCATAAAAAAACGCCAGCCCTTTCGGACTGGCGTTTTTTCTGAATATGGCAGGGGCGGCTGGATTCGAACCAACGCATGGCAGGATCAAAACCTGCTGCCTTACCGCTTGGCGACGCCCCTGTATCTCAAGCTCTGTAACAAGCTCTGCGAGAATGGGCCGCAATTTACCAAGCTTTTTTTGATCTGGGAAGCCCTGAGTGCAAAAAAATTTGTTTTAAAACAGCCAGTTATTTCTGAGCCAAGGCAAACGCCACAATTCACCTCGATAGATTCAGCGCAATCGCCTCGCGAACCAGTGCTTTCAAGGCCGGCTCATCGACCTGGTCGCCCTCATGAAAATCAATCGCCCGGCGGGTGTTGCCCTCAAGGCTGGCGTTGAACAACCGCGCAGGATCGGCCAGCGCCGCGCCCTTGGCGAAGGTCATTTTGACTGCCGCCTTGTAGGTCTCCCCGGTACAAATGATCCCGCCCCGTGCCCACACCGGAACACCGCGCCACTTCCACTCCTCCACCACCTCGGGATCGGCCTGATGAATGACCTTGCGAATATCGCTGAGCATGACGCCACGCCAATCGTCCAGTTCAGCGATTCGTGCGTCGATGAATGCCGAGGCGTCGGTGGGTGGTTTTTCAGGTCTCATGGCGAGCGTTCTCTTCGATGTGGTTTACAAGCCGATTTGCTTGAGCCCTTCACGCATCCCTTGATCCGCTTGCTTGCACCATTGTTCGAGGCTCAGGTCCGGCGGCAGGTTGCTTTTCAGGCTCTTGTATTGACCGTCGGCCAACACTTCGCCTTTGCGACCGAGACTTTCGTTCTTGTCGCCATCAGCCTTGTCGAACGCGCCCGGCATATTCGCAACGAACGCCACCATCTTGTTGGCGTATTCCGTGCTGTCCGCTTTCAGGTAGCCCTTGTCGACGCAATGCTTGATCAGGCCCGACATGTTGCGACCGGTGTCGTACATGCCTTTCAGGGTAGCGGGATCTGGTGCTTCTGCACGGGCCAGGGTGGAGAGGCCGAAAGTGGCGGTCAGTGCAAGGATCACAGCAGTGTTTTTCATGCTCATTCCCCAGATTTCCAGTGAAACTTCTCAATTCCAAACCCGCCGCTTACCAGACTTCCAGAGCTGGCGCACAAAACCCGGTAACGATATCCATCACCTCCAGAATCCGATCCTCCAACTCTTCATCGGCATCACCGCGCATTGACCCCAACAGTTCATTAACCGATATAGCCGAAAAACCCTTATCTCGATACTTCAGCAGGATTTCCCGTATCGAAAGAAGATCATCCCCCCTCCTCAATGCGCCGGACAGTTCATCGTCCAACGGTTTATCAAGCGTTTTCATCATTGTTTCTCCCAATGCTCAGCCGTCGACCCTAGTGCCTTCTGGTAATCAGAAAGTGGCATGGCCTTACTAGGCTGAATGGTTCCGTGAGTTTTTTTGTCTTGCACGTAACGAAGACTTTCCGGAAGTGAAGCGGTATTCAATTTGCAGGCGCTGTCTTTGCCGGTTCCGCCGGGTAACGTAGAGGGGCGCCGATGATCCGGCAGGTTTTGCGGAGTATCCGGCGCTACGGACATCCCACCGGTATTGGGATGAACGTTCCCATCTTTATCAACTGGAATATCGACAGGACGTACCCCTAGGCCACGCGCGGTCGAGTCAGCAATGGGCTTTCCTTTTTCGTCGGTTTTCATGGCCCGATAGACATCGACCCCCGTCAGGCCCATCGGATCCACCCACCCTGTAGGGTTCGGACCATAGGTGTAGAGATTCAGACCGCCCGCGTAACCGATCGGATCCTGGCTGACGAATCGCCCCACCGCCGGGTCATAGTAACGATGCCGGTTGTAATGCAGCCCGGTCTCATGATCATGGTACTGCCCCGGAAATCTTATAGGATTTCTCACATCACTTTGTCGGGCCGATTGCGATTGCTGCTCCGATATCGCCCCCCATGCCTTGTACTGAGCCGTCCAGACCAACTGCCCCTCAGAGTCGGTCAGTTCCTGAGGCGTACCCAGGTGATCGCACTGATACCAGAGCAAAACGTCAATTGGCTGAACCGTGACCTTGCGATTCCACAACGGATCGTCATCAAGGCTGTACTCTCCCTGATACTCAGGCTGATTCGTCAGTGTAATCGGGGCATGTCGTATGGCCTGTGCTACAGGAATGAAACTACCGGGCTCGAAAATGTAGTGCACCGTGCGTCCGGCACCGCCATCCAGTTGCGCGGCACTGCTTTCCCAGGCAAGTCGGTTACCGTCCCAGCCGTAGAGCGTGAAGCCACAGCCGTACTCTCGCTGTATGCGTGCATGCTCGTTCCGGTTCCAGTGCGACCCCGCCTCGGGACGCCCCTTGGAATGGGCGACAGAGTTTTTGTGAAGACGACGTCCAAGAGCGTCATAGGCGAATTCAACCGACAAGCGTTGATCTTCAAATCGCACCAAACGGTCAAACAGATCCCATTGCAGGAAGCTCCGCTGATTGTTTTGCAGATGCTCGATCAGGTTGCCGCGCTCATCGTATGTGAACTGATTACCTTCGTACTCGTGTAGCAGGTTGTCTACCTGCCTCTCCTGGCGCGGAGACCGATCCAGTGGTCGTCGAATTTCACTCGCCTTTTCATCAAGCAGATTACTGGCCGGGTCAAAGGTGAATGTTTCAACCACCTGTCGTGTCGCCGCTTCCAACAGTCGACCGAGAGGATCGTAACGGTATGAAATCGGGCCTCTTCGGGTATCGTTGACCGCAGTCAGTTGACCCGCGGCATCGTATTGATATGTCCGTTTGACAAGCGTCGCACCGTCCTCACTGCGCCCCAGCACCTGCTCCTGCAAACGACCGGCAGAATCCCACTTTTGCGTCTGCTGCAGGTGGTTGCCCTGATGCCGGACAATCTCACGATGAAGGTCGTCGCGCTCCAGGCCAATCAGCTCGTGCTCGTCCAGGCGTAGCCCCAACAAATGACCACTGCCATAGGTGAGCCAGCTGACACGGTGCCCGTCCGGACGAACTGTCGCGACCCGATTGTTGAGCACATCGTACTCGTGCTGCCACACGCCAACTACCGGGGACTGGTCCAGCCCAAGGTAATGCTGATGCTCGCGCAGCACATTGCCGGCCAGGTCGTGAAACCACTGTAAACGACTGTCTGCGTTGGCGGCTTCAATCAGGTTACCGTTGCCGTCATAAATGAAGCGCTCGCTTTGCGATTTCTCACCATGACTGGCGCGTCGCTCAATCAGGCGTCCCATGGCATCAAAGTTCACGCAAATCACACGCTCGCCGTTGACGATATGACTCAAATGGCCCGTATCAGAATCATACCGATAGCGGGTGATACGACCATCAAAGCTCTTTTCTTCCAGCAGGCGACCTATCGGGTCGTAGAGGAAATGCGCCCGGCTCTCGTTTTCGTTGTCCAGCGCCTGCAAGCGCCCGAGACGATCCCAGCGGTAGACCAATGTATGCTCATCAGCATCGATGCGCTCGGCTACAAGACCCGCAGCCGTATATTTCCAGGTAGTGCAGCGGCCAAGACGATCCGTGTGCGCGAGCAACCGGGCTTCAGCGTCTCGTTCAAAATACTCCTCGGTCTTGTCCGGGTGCCTGATCCAGGCCAGCTGGCCCAGTCGATGCCCGTACTCGGTACTCTGGCCGACCGCGTCGGTAAAACAGATCATCTGTCCAAGTTCGTTGTACTCCCAGGCACTGGTCTTTCCTGAGCAGTCGACATACTCGATCAGTTGACCGGCATCGTTGTAGTCGAGCTTCTTCTCATTGCCGTCGGCGTCTTTGATCGCTGTCGGCAACCCTGCCAGGCTGTAGGCGAACTCCGTTACGTTACCAAGGGGATCGACTGCTTCCACAAGGTTGCCATGATCGTCATAAGCACGCTGCCACTGCCCCCCTTCTGCATCGCTGATCTTGATCAGTTGATCCAGATCGTCGTAGGCAAAATGCAGCACGCTGTCGTCGGCACGCAAATGTTCGACGACGTTGCCACGCGCGTCGTAGATGAAGCGATCAGTTGTGCCGTCAGCGTGTACGTGTCGAATCAGGTTTTTCGCTTCGTCACGGAACAACCATTCGGAACGTTCATCCGGATGGCGAATGCGGTACGTATAACCAAGAATGTCGTAGTAGTGCCAGGTTTCGTTACCGTACGCATCGGTGACATAGGTCAGGCGAATATTCTCGTCCCACTCAAGGCGCGTGTCGAAACTGCCGTCGTCCGCCCACTCGCGAACGGCCCGGGCATCAGCGCCTGTGCCCTGCCATTCCAGATTCATGCCCCGTCCGGTCCGATCGGTGTAACGACGGATCAGATGATGCTGGTACTCATAGCTCCAGGCCGCCCCGTTCTCGTCCTGAGCCTGAATCAAATCACCGACATTGTCGTAGTGATAGGCACACAGTTGACGCTGAGGAACACCGTCGCTGATCAGCCAAAGCCCCTTCACGCGACCGTGCTCATCAAGCAGGGTGCCGAGGTGATATCTGACGTCGGCCATATCACCCTGATAGGTAATCAGGTCGGACAGCACCGGCATTCCTTCGTGGCGATGCTCGTAGTGCAGCATGATTCCCGCACCGTTGCGCAAAACCACGCCGACCAGCACGAAACGTTGTCCACGACGCAGATAGGTTTCCTTGCGTTCAAACCCTCTGCACAACAGAAGCTGGTCATCGGTCACCCGTACCAGCGTCATGTTTTCAATGGCATCGTAGTGAGTCTGCCCTGTCTCGGGCAGCACATAGTCGTGGCTGCGACCATCAGCGTCATGGAACACCAGACTCCCGCCAACACAGTCAAAACGGGTAGTCAACGACGTAATCCAGCGGGCGCCCATCTCGCTGGCGTCATACGCATCCAGACGCGAACAGTAGGTGCGTGTCCACTCGAGAGGGAATGCACCAGGCAGGTTGAAATCCATATGGCTCAGCGATTCAGAGCCCAGGGCAAAACTGATGCTATGCACCGTGCCCGGCATGACGCCGTTTTTACATGTTTTGCAGTTATGCGTCGCTGGCGCTTGTTGGCTGCTGGCTTCAAGCCGCCCCTCTCCAGCCCTGTGCTGAGTCTTTGAAGTAGTATCCGGCTTGACGCTGGCCCCTTGACCATGTGCTCGACGCTTGCGCCAGGTCATAACAGAACCTGCCAGCATCTGCAGCAGCCAACCGATTGAATGCTGAACAGCGGGATCACCCAGCTTGTTCATTTGAGTGCGCAACTCCACACCCATAGTACGAAGCATGCCGGTATTGCTCAGCACCAAAGCCTTGGCACTGTCCGGCAACAGGTTCTTTGCCGCACTGTTGGCAACACCTTTACCGGCAGCCTTGTAGGCGCTGAACGCTGCGCCGAAAATATTACTGATAGCTGCCTTGGGGTCATGCAACAACTGACCTCCGGCCGCACTCATCTTGGCACTCGCCGACTTCATGTCGCCTTTTGCATCGAGCTTGCCGTTGACGACCGTTTCCAGTCCCTTGGCGATTTCGTTGACCGCGTTCTGGCCAAGCTTGCCGCCGTTGTCGAGTATTTCAGCCAGCTTCGGCTTGGCCTGCTCTACAAAGTCATCGATCGTACCGACAATGGTGGCATTCAAATGTCCGATCAGGACTTCGATCAGCGAATCGCCCAGCAGCATCTTGGCGCTGTTACGAAGCTCTTGACGCACCAGTGACAGGGTCGGACGCAAGGTCATACGCGCCGAGGCCATTGTGGGTGGGGCCGGTAAAACACCGATCAGATTGATACCCAGGCTGACCCAGTCCAGAATCTGGCGTTGCTTGCTTTTGGCAAGGACAACAATGTCTCCGAGCGCATCCACCAAGGCCATGATGTTGCCCACCACCGGCAACGCTCCGGCAACGTTCTTGACGCGCTCAAGAGTGACTACTCCACCACTGATCGATTGCAGCCAGGCATCGAATCTGGCTGCACCGCGTCCGACATCCTTAATGTCAATGGTGTTGAGCGGAACGATCGCCACTTGAGGTTCACGTACTTTCGCGACAGGCGTTTCAGTCGTCATGACTGCATCTCATCCGTAAGATAGTTCAAGACTTTAAAGAAATGATTGATGGCCTGGGCCTGCCAACACTCATGCAACAAACATCAGGTGATGCCCGGCATATGCCGATGCGGTACATGTTGATTCAACTGATCACAGCCCCTTTCGGGCCGCTTGCAATCAGCGCAGCACCGCAAGCGGTTTTCATACCGTCCAGAGCGATGGGCGTGCCATCAACGGTGTAGGTGCTGCTGCCCTCTGCAATCGGGAAAACCCCTTTGCACAGTGGACAGCTGACCTTGTGACCGACCCCGGCAACAGGCTTGCCATTGAGATCGGTCTGGGAGAAGGCTTCGAGCACCTTGCCACCGTGGGTGGTGGAGTCGCCCAAGCGAATGGCGTCTTTCATGTTGTCACTCCTTTGACTTGATCCTGGTCTCGTGACCTTGCCGTCCGCTGGCCTGTCAGTCAGCTCTGCAGCCACCAATTGAGCAGCGTTTCATCATCTTCATCATCAATGTTTTTATAGATATTGGCGTAATACCATTCGAGTCCGGTTTTCTCGCGGAACCGATCAAAAAACGCATTGATGCTGTCCATGCCATTGCTTGACGGCACAGCCAGTGACAGGTTGCCTTCGAAAACGCCATCCAGCGTTCCACCCAGTTCATTGCCGACATCAGTTTCCAGTTGTGCAATGACGTCCTCGGGGATGTAGTCGGCGTAAATATGAATACAAAAATTTCCTCCGCGCTTCAGGACTTCAGCGTGAGTGTTTTTGTTTTTTATCGAGATGATGTCACCTCGAGCCAAATTCAACGCAAGACCAGGTGAGGACAGCAGCTGATAAGTATCCTGCCCCATCGCGATTGCAGGGAGCTCCTCGAATACAGGGCCATCGTCATCTGATACAAACACCTCAATCAGAACAGGCAATTCTTTATCGTCCATATGGCGCTCCACAACTTCCACGTTCGACACACGACATCCCTTCTTTCACGTAACCGCTGTTTCCAGCACTCAGGTTACACGATGCGCCCTCAAGATCTACGTTGACATCGGCCAGGTTGCCGCCATTCGAGGTCGCCACATTTTTATGCCCCAAGTGCATGTCATCAGGATTGCTAGAGGTATGCCCGCACCGCCAGCACTTGTACACACCCACCGGTTTGCTTTTGGCAATAAGTTTTTTGCGACATGCCGCTTGTCCTTTCCGACTACCGCCGCCGACCTTGCTCGCAGCGATGTCTTTAGCGGAGGCTCCAGCACCGTCCTTCAGCGCGCGCTTGGATGGCGGTTTTCTGACCAGACCTAAAGGATCCACCCACTGCGTCGGGTTAGGCGCGTATTGATGAAGGTTGATACCGCCCATCAGACCTATCGGGTCTTTCGAGATGAAGCGACCTACATGGGGGTCGTAGTACCTGTAGCGGTTGTAGTGCAAGTCTGTTTCGTGATCGTGGTACTGACCCTGGAAACGAATTGGATTAGTCAGCCCGCGCCGCACTGCCGAGGCTGATGTCTGTTCTTTCACCTGCCCCCACGCTTTGTATTGAGCGCTCCAGGCGATCTCACCGTCTTGATCGGTAAGTTCCAATGGTGTGCCTAAATGGTCACACTGATACCAGGCCAGGGCATCGAACGGTTGTGCTTCAGGAGCGTGACTCCACAGCGGATCATCTTCAAGATTGTCGCCGCCGACATATTCAGGCTGACTCAACAGATCAATCGAGGCGTGTGTGAGGGCTTGAGCCACCGGTACGAATGTGCCGGGTTCATAAACGTAATGGACGGTGCGACCTGTCCCCCCATCAATAGGGGCTGGACTGCTTTCCCAGGAAAGGTTGTCCCCGTCCCACCCGTACAAGGTCAAGCCACAGCCAAGCAAGCGCTGAATGCGCCCCTGCTCATTTTTATTCCAGTGCGAACCTGCTTCAGGACGGTTCACATAATGGGCTGTCGAGTGCTTATACAGCCGGCGACCCAAGGCATCGTAGGCGAATCTGACCGAAAGACGATCATCCTCAAAATGCACCAACCTATCGAACAGGTCCCATTGCAATCGACTGCGTTGACCATTGTGCCAACGCAATGTCTGGTTGCCACGATCGTCGTACTCGTAATGAGTACCGACGTATTCACGTAAAAGATTGTCTACCAACCGACTACGTGCCGGGGCCTGATCAAGAGGCCGGCGCACTTCTGTCACCTTCTCGTCGAGCAGGTTGCTGGCAGGATCGAACGCGAAGTTTTCAACGCCGAGGCGACTTGCTGCGCTGATCAGTCGCCCGACCGGATCATAACGGTAGGTAAGCGGTCCGCGACGAGTATCGTTCAGCTCGGTCAACTGGCCGACCGCATCATATTGGTACTGGCGTTTGAGCAACGTCGAATTGTCGTCGCTTCGACCGAGCAGTTGCTCCTGTAGCCGCCCTGCCGGATCCCACTTTTGCGTCTGGCGCAGGCGATTCCCTTGATAACGAGCGACTTCGCGATGTAAATCATCTCGCTCATAGCCGACCAGTTCGTGATCATCCAGTTTTAACGCGAGCAAATGCCCACTGCCGTACGTCAACCAGCTAACCCGATGGCCATCCGGACGAGTCGTGGCGACACACTGATTGAGGGCATCGTACTCATGCCTCCAGATGGCAACGAGCGGTGCATCCAGATCCTGATAATGCTGGTGCTCTCTGATCAGATTACCGGCCGAATCATAGAACCACAGCAACCGGCTCTGGTCGTTCGTGGCCAAAACCATGTTGCCATTACCGTCATACGCAAAGGATTCGCTTTGAGTCGCATTGCCCAGGCTCGCATGGCGTTCAACAAGCCGCCCCATTGGGTCAAACGCCATCGAAATGATGCGCTCACCGCTGATGGCGCTCGCCAACCGCCCGCTCTCAGCGTCGTATTGATAGCGTGTGGCAAGACCGTCGAAGCCTTTTTCCTCGAGCAATCTTCCGACAGGATCATAGTGAAACCGGGTGCGCTGCTCATTTTCGTTTTCGAGTGCTATCAAACGGCCTAGCAGGTCCCAACGGTAACGAAGCGTTTGCTCGCAGGCGTCTACTCGCTCGGCAACCAGACCGGCCGCGTTATAGCTCCACGTCGTACAGCGATCCAGACCGTCAACATGAGCGAGCAGACGCCCTTCGGCATCACGCTCGAATCGCTCCTCGGTTTTATCCGGATGCGTTATCAAGGCGACATGCCCGGCCTTGTACTGATACTCGGTGCTTTGCCCCGCTGCATCGGTAAAGCAGATCATCTGACCGCGATCGTTGTATTCCCATTCGCTGGTCTTGCCGGAGCAATCGGTATATTTGAGAAGCTGACCGGCAACGTTGTACTCAAGCGTTTTCTCGTTGCCTGTTGCATCCTTGATAGCGATCAACTGACCTGCTTTGTCATAGGCGTACTCCGTCGTGTTGCCAAGCGGATCGACCGACTCCACCAGATTGCCGGCGTCATCGTAAGCTCGTTGCCACTGACCGCCTTCTGCATCACTTACCTTGATCAGTTGGTTGAGATCATCGTAGGCGTAGTGAGCGACACTGCCGTCGGGACTGATGTGCTCGAGCAAATTACCGCGCTCGTCATAGCTGTAGCGATCGGTGGTGCCATCTGTATGAACGTGACGAATCACGTTCTTCGCATCATCGCGAAAGAACCACTCTGAACGTTCATCGGCATAGCGAATCCGGTAGGTATAGCCCTTGATGTCGTAGTAATGCCAAGTCTCGTTGCCATGGGCATCAGTCACGTAAGTCAGGCGGATATTTTCGTCCCATTCAAGGCGAGTATCGAAACTGCCGTCATCCGCCCACTCGCGCACAGCCCTGGCGTGCGATGTGTGACCATCCCACTGCAGATTCAACCCGCGGCCGGTGCGATCGGTATACCTAGTCAGGAGGTGATGCTGATACTGATAACTCCAGGCAGCACCGTTTTCATCCTGCGCCTGGATCAAGTTGCCATGGATGTCGTATTGGTAATGGCACAATTGCCGTACAGGCGCGCCGTCACGAATCTCCCAGAGACCGCTCAAGCGTCCTTGATCATCAAGCAGCGTTCCGATGTGCAAGTGAACTTGCGTGACGTCACCTTGATAGGTGATCAGGTCGGATAATACGAGGGCGTCCCCATGACGATGCTCGTAATGCAGCATCAGCCCGGCACCACTGCGCATTTTGACATCCGTCAGCCAAAAGGAACGACCACGACGGACATAGGTTTCCTTGCGCTCGAAACCGAAGCAAACGAGCAGTTGATCCTCAGCGGAACGAACCAGAGTGAGATTTTCAACGGGGTCATAGTGAAAGAGGCCTGGCTTGGGCAGGGGGAAGTCGATGCTACGACCATCGGCTCCAAAAAAAACCAGTCCATCGTCCTTGCAGTCGAATCGGGTCGTAAACTCCGTTACCCACCGTGCCCCTGATTCGCCATTGTCAAAAGCATCGAACCGGGAGCTGTAGGTGCGCACCCACTCGATAGGAAATGGACCCGGCAGGATGAAATCGGTATGGCTCAGTGACTCGGATCCCAACGCAAAACTGATGCTGTTGCAAGTACCCGCACAAGCACCATTTTTTTTGCCATTGGCGTTGGCGTTCGCAGGAGCCTGATGGCTGCTGGCCTCGAGTCGTCCTTCACCTGCCTTGTTCTGAGCCTTACTGGTGGCGTTGGGTTTAACGCTGGCACTCTGTCCATGCCCACGACGCTTGCGCCACGTCAACACAGCACCGCTGAGCATTTGCAACAACCAACCAATCGTGTGACGCGTTCCCGGGTCACCCAATTTGCTCAATTGGGTTTTGATCTCAGGCCCCATCGCTCTCAATGAGCCGGTGTGCGTCATCACCAGTTTTTTGGCCTGATCCGGCAGAAGATTCTTCGCCGCGCTGTTGGCAACCCCTTTACCCACGGCTTTGTAGGCACTGAATGCCGCCCCGAAGATATTACTGATCGCCGCTTTGGGATCGCTGAGCAGTTGATTGCCCGCCGCCGTGATCTTTTGTCCAGCCGCGCGCGCATCGCCTTTTGAATCAAGCTTGCCATTTACAACGGCCTCAAGACCCTTGGCAATTTCGGTGACTGCGCTTTCGCCCAGTTTTCCTGCATCGGCGAGAATGCCCGAGAGTTTGCCTTGAGCCTGTTTCACGAAGTCATCGATCGTGCCGACGATTGTCGCGTTCAAATGCCCGACCAGCACTTCGATCATTGAATCGCCCAACAGCATCTTGACGCTGTTACGCAATTCCTGACGTACCAGAAACAAGGTCGGACGCAAACTCATACGAGCAGCCGCCATGGTCGGAGGCGCAGGTAAAACACCGATCAGGTTGATCCCCAGGCTGACCCAATCAAGCAACTCCCGCTGCTTGCTTCTGGTAAGCGTGACGATATCGCCCAGCGCATCGACCAGCGCCATGATGTTGCCGACAACCGGCAGCGACCCGGCAACTCCTTTGATTCGATCGAGCGTGACGACACCACCGCTGATGGATCGCAGCCAGGCATCAAACCGGGCGGCACCACGACCTACGTCCTGCACGTCCAGCGTGTTGAGCGGAACGATAGCGACCTGCGGCTCGCGCTTCTTGGCAACGGCTGCCTCAGTCATGAGAGCACCTCCCCATTCAGCAGGCCAGGCGTCTTAAGCGATGGTTTGGGCAAGGACGGGGCCGGGAGGCTTGGCAGTTTCCCTGCCTTGCTCGCTGCGCCGAGGATGCTCAATGCACTCGGCAGCGCCGCACTGGCAAGTTTCGGCAACCCGGCCACCCCGCCCTGCACCGCCCCTTTCACCTGCTGCGCCGTCTGCATCGCGCCCTGTGCGGTCTGCATGGCGCCCATGCCGCTCTGCGCCAGTTCCTTGCCCTTCTCCAGCATGTCCCAGTTCTTGTTCGGCAGAACCTGCGCAACCATCGCCTGCACCTGGCTCGGCACGTCTTCTGCGGCTGGCGGTTTCAGCGGCCACTCCGCTTTGCCGATGTAGCTGCCCTCACTCCAGGTGTCCGCCGGATCCTTGCCGAACAACACACGCGCGGGGCCTGGTGCAGCGCCAGAAACGCTGGCGAAACCCTTGGCGTCGAGCTTGCCCTTGATGCTTTTGCCGAGGGCGTCGATGACTTCGTAATCGCCTTCCTTGATGCCCTGACGCCCGGCGTACTGGTTGAACAGCTCCAGATTGCCTTTGCCCGGTTTCGGCGGTTCCGGGAATACCCCGGCCAGACTTTTCGCCCCGGTGTAGGCAAAGTTCGCCGCGTGCGCGGTGTACGGGCCGGTGGTGGCGTGGGTGATGCCACCAGCGTTGTAGGTGGTCGCGCTGCCGCCGCCCTGGATCACCAGTTCGGTCTTGGCGGTGATAGTGATGCGGTCGGCGTTGGCGGTGATGTTGAGTTTGGCCAGCAGGTTGATGCTGTCCTTCAAGGCCTTGACGTCGATGTCGCCGGAGGCCGCGACCAGGCGCCAGCCCATGCTTTGCACGAACAGACGCATGCCACGGCTGGCACTGGCCAGCAGGCGTTTGCCAATGGAAAAACTGGTGTGCCCGGTGCTGCTCAGCGCCAGGTGTTCGCCGGTGGCGATGTGGCTGGAGCGCGGCGTGGTCAGGGCGATACCGGCGGGGCTGGCGAGCACCAGATGCGGCTCGGTGAATTCCGGAAATTCATTGGCGGTCATATTCGCCGGGCCACTGCCGAGCACGCCTTGATGTTGCGCGTGCAAGGCTTTGGCCACATCGTCCTGATCACCAGCCTCCTGGGCCTGAAGCTCTTTGGCCTGAGTGGCGAAACCGTCCTGCTGATCGCTCGCGGTGGCGAGGCGCTCGGCGGTTTCCGGCAGGTCTTTGTGGTGCTTGGACTCGTTCGGGCGCGGCTCGGTGGTGATCAGCAGGCCGGCGCCGGCACGCACCGCACCATGGCGGTCGGTGCGCAACTCGAAACCTTCGCCACGCGGCTGACCGCCGCTCGGGCGTGGATGGGTCAGGTAGCCGAGGTTGATCGCACTGGCGCCGTGGTCACTGCGCAGCGCAATACTGATCTCACTGGTGGTGTCGTCGATGCGCAGTTCGTTGGCGCGGCTGCCCTTGTATTCCTTGCTCTTGACCGTGGCCAGAGTCTTGAAGTCCGGCAGTTTGTACGGCGGCAGATTCGCGCCGTGGTACAGGCAACCAGTGATCAGCGGCTGATCGGGATCGCCTTCGAGGAAGGTGATCAACACCTCCATGCCGACCCGCGGAATGTTGATCGCGCCAAAGGTTTCCGCGGCCCAGTTCGAGGCCACACGCATCCAGCAACTGGTCTTGTCGTCGTGCTCGCCTTCGCGATCCCAGAAGAACTGCACCTTCACCCGGCCGTACTGGTCGCAGTAGATCTCTTCGCCCTCAGGGCCGCAGACCACGGCGCTCTGAGTGCCGAGGACCTTCGGTTTCGGGTGATCGAGCGGCGGCCGGTACGGCACGTCCCACGGAATCGCGTTGAAGCGGTTGCGGTAGCCTTGGTGGAAATCGTCCTTGTTGTCGGTGGTGTCGCTGGTCACCGACTCTTCGAGCACTTGCGGCTGCTTGCCTTCATGGAAGATTTCGGTCAGCAGCCACAGATCGTTCCACGTCGGGTTGGCGTGTTCGGTCAGGGCGAGGAAATGCCCGCTGACCAGAATCGGCTGATCGCTGTTGCCCTCGGCCAGACGATAGTCGCTGCGATGGCGCTCCAGTGCGCGATTGGCCAGATGCTTGCCGCGCTCGCGGTCAACGAAACGCCCCGGGTAATCGTAATCTTCCAGATCCGGCTGGGCGCTGCTCTTGGCATCGCTTTCCAGCTCAATCTTCGGTTTGACGAAGTCGTAATCACGCCGAGTGGTGCGGCTGGTGCGCGTGACCAAACGCAGGCCGAAACGCTTGACCACCGGTTGATCGGCGACCAGTCCGGAGTCCTGCTGATAGGCCACTGGCGCCAGTTTCGGGAACACCGTCTGGTCATCGCCGAACATCAGTTTGTGGCCGCTGGACGTGTGCTGGAAGTGGTAGTGAATCCCCTCCTCCTCGCACAGGCGCTGAACGAAATGCAGATCGCTTTCGTCGTACTGCACGCAGTAAATGCGCTCGGGATAAATCGCGCTCAACTGGAAGTGATAGTCGCTGGCGAGGATGCCGTGTTCTTCCAGGACCTTGCTGATGATCTGCTGCACGGTCATCTGCTGGAAGATGCGCTGGTTGACCCGATGCGCGAGGTACGACAGCTGCGGGCGCAGGGAGATTTTATAGCGGGTCAGGCGCTTGCCGGCCTCGCCCTGGGCGATGCTGTAGATCAGCCCGTGAATCCCCGTGCCGCTGGGCGACAGCTGCAGGAACGCAAGTTTGTGCAGCAGGCTTTCGAGGTTGATCGAGGCCTTCTCACTGACCAGTTCCAGCTCGAACTCGAAGGGGCTGTTGAGCGCCTCTTTCCCGGTGAACGACAGCACCTGGAAATCGCTGTCCGCGCCATCGATGGTCAGATTGAAATGAGGCTGATTGGCCGGTGAGAACATCCCTTGTTCCTCGCGCAATGCTGCGACTGACGCCATTCCATGAAGCGTGGCGCACGCAAAAAAATCTGTAGGTACAAGCCACCCCGGCCAGCCCACTGGCCGGGGTGGTACAACCATCAGTCGCGATTAAACGACTGGAGCACGCCAGTCATCGGAGCCCGAAGTACCGGAGACTTCGTGGGTCCAGGTGATTTTGCGGTAGGTGAACTGCACTTCTTCCAGGTGGGTGAAGTGGGCGTTCGACGGGTCCTGGCAGTTGTGCATCTTGTTGTTGATGGCGACGATGATCGCGTCTTCCAGTTTGGTGGTGTAGTAGTGCTCTTGAGTACCTTGAGCCGAAGTGCGGTACCACTGGATAACGATTTCGCTCATGCGCTCGCCGGAAGTCAGCGCCGCTTGCAGCAGAGGCGAAGCCTTGTCGTAGACCTTGGTGATGACCACTGGCTTGTGCACACGCTGACCGGTTGGCTGACCGGATTGCGGGTCACGCGGGATGATCACGTCGTGGGTGAAGGCCTGAACCATGACCTGGTCTTCGTGGCCTTCCTGGAAGGTGTTGCCCACGGAGTCGGCGGTGAACGCGCCGGCAGTGATCAGACCTTGTTTTTCGCCAGTGACGGACATGTACGCTGGTGTTGCCATGGGGATGCTCTCCTTGCCTGAAAAAACACAACCGACAGGCACCATTGCCTGCCCGGGTACCTGCTCGAATATCAAGTTCCGTGCCAGCCATCATCTAGCCATTTCGGATCAATGGGTTGGCGGCAATACCTTCGCGTTCCGGCGTTTTAAACTTCGATAAACAGAAAAAAGTGCGCAAGAAGTTGCGCAGTACTGTGCAACTTCTTGCGCACTTGGCTGGAGGGCTTGGTTTAGAGAGGCTTGAAGGGAATTCTCGGGTGAAATTGGCGAAGCAACTGCGCAACTTTTTGCGCAGTTGCGGTGTTTAGATTTTCGGCGCTGACGACGCCAATTGCAGTGGACGGTAAGTTTCGACCAAGTACTGGGAATCGCGTGGATTCCCCTTCGCGAGCAAGCCCGCTCCCACAGGTTTTGCGTCCGCCACAGTATTCTCGAACACCGCAAAACCCAATGTGGGAGCGGGCTTGCTCGCGAAGGCGCCAGCCCAGTCAACAAAGAACCCGAGACGACCGTCACCTGCCTCCCCGGCTACGATCGCTGAAGGGTTGCAACGCGGTTGCACGCCGCCAGCGTAAATAACACTCGCGCACCCAACGGCAAATTGGCCTCTGCCCACAAGCGTCCGCCATGGGCTTCGATGATGGTGCGGCAGATCGACAGTCCCATGCCCAGCCCGGTCGATTTGGTGGTGTAGAACGCAGTGAACACTTCCTCTGCACGCTCGCAGGCGAATCCCGGCCCGGAGTCGCTGACCATGATCCGAACGTCTTCTGCTACGGATTCGCTGCTGATCAGCAGTCTGCGCTCGCCCGCCTCCATCACCTCCATTGCTTCCAGGGCATTGATGATCAGGTTGAGCAGGACCTGCTGCAATTCGACCCGGTCGGCCAATACCGCAGGCAAGTCGCTGGCCAATTGTGTGCTGACCACTGCCCCGCATCGTGCCGCCTCACTGCGCGTGAACCCGACCATTTCGCCCACTACCGCGTTGAGGTTCAGCGCCTGGCGTTGCGGTGGCGTCTTGCGGATCAGTGCGCGGATGCGTCCGAGCACCTCGGCCGCGCGATTGCCATCGTTGATGATGCGCCTGAGGCCCTGCTCAACCTCGTCGATGTTCGCCGGTTGCGCACCGAGCCAGCGCAACGCGGCGTTGGCATTGGTCACGGTGGCCGCGATCGGCTGGTTGACTTCGTGGGCGATGGACGCTGCCAACTGGCCCATGGTCGCCACGCGGTTGGCGTGGGACAGTTCCGCCTGGACCTGACGATATCGGCGTTCGCTCTCGCGTACTTGTTCTTCAGCTTGTTTACGCTCGCTCAGGTCGAGGACGAACGCCACGCCCTGCTGCTGACTGGCTTCGAACGCGGCCAGACCGACGATCACCGGCAGGCGGCTGCCGTCCTTGCGGATGTATTCCTTTTCGAACGGCTGCGCGCGCCCGGTGCGGATCGCGGTCGCCAGCGCAACTTCACTTTCCTCGCGCAATGGCGGCGGAGTCATGTCCCGCCAATGCACCCTGCGCGAGAGCAAATCTTCGCGTTCGTAACCGACCATGCGCAGAAACGCGTCGTTGGCTTCAATAATCTCCCCTTCAATATTCCAGACGATGATGCCAATGATGTTGGCGTCGACCAGCCGCCGAATCTTCGCCTCACGCTCGGCGACGTCGCGATACAGCCGCGCGTTGTCCAGCGAGATCGCCGCCTGTGAAGCCACCAGTCGCAGCACGGCAAAACGTGCCGGGCTGAACACGCCGCCAGACAGGTTGTTTTCCAGGTACAGCGCCCCGGCAATCCGCCCCTGATTCATCAATGGCAGGCACAGGATCGAACGCGCGCCGCGCTGATGAATATACGGGTCAGCGGCAATGGCCGGATCGGCGACGGCATCGTCCAGGCACAGGCTTTCGCCGGTGCGCAGGGTCCGGTAGAGCACTGATTCGGCCAACGCTGTCGTACTCACCGGCTCGTTGCACAACTGCGTGCGGTCGGCGCCCAGACTGGTTCGCGCGGCAATATAGGGCGTCTCGTCTTCGATCAAAATCAGCAGACCGTGCTCGGCGCCAGCCTGTTCGATGGCGGTGCGCATGACCATTTCGATCAATCGATTCAGGACAATTTCGCTTGAAACGGCTTGGGATACCTTGAGCACCGTGGCCAGATCAAGATGCTCGACCGGGGTGATGATGGTCGCGGTCGGGTTGGGCGACGCCTCTTCATTGCGCAAATAGCGATGGCATCGTTCCAGTTGTCGCACCTTGCCCTCGGCGCCCCAACGCCGATAACCGTAGCGCGCGTCTTGCAGGTACAGACGGGCGATCTTGTCCAGACCACGGGCACTGTAAAAGCGCGCGGCGAGTTCGTTGGCCAAGGCTTCGACATGCACAAAACCGCTGTCCCGGGCCAGTTGAATCGCCTGCTCGTACAATGATTGCGCTTCGATCGACTGCCCTGCAACCCGAGCGATTTCAGCAGCGACCAGCGCCGTCTGACTGGCGAAAGTCTGCGCAGACTGTTGCGCCCAGACTTGCAGTTGATCGAGGTGTTCCTTCAGGCGTTGCCGTTGATCAGGGTCTGATTCGGCGGCAGCGGCCAGAGTCAACGCGGCGTAAAAGTGATATTCGGCCTCTTCAAAAAACGAGGAGATCACCCACAACAAAACCTTTGCCTGCGCTGCGCAGGCGTCCGCCGCCGGATAATCCCCGGCCAGATAGCGCGCCTGCAGCTTGCGCACCCAATATTTGCCGCGAGCAAGCGCTAGATCCGGGGCGGCAAGGTTCGTCTCAAAACTTGCCTCATCAAAGTGCTCGTCGTTGAAACAGCCAAACTGCGGCGTCTGCCCGCGCAGCATGCGAATCAGCGCGCGTTGGCAACTGATGAAACTCACCACCAGACCGAAGCGAATCTTCTGCGCATAAGCCAGCCCTGTCTCGGCCTGAACCTGCACTTGCGCCAGCGGCTCGCCAATAAACAACAGATCGGAAATCAGGCTATTACCGGCATAGGCCGCATAAGGCAAATCGCCGATGCGGTTGCCGGCGCTGAGTGCTCGGCGCAGCAATTCGCGGCACTCACGCACCGGTCGCATCCAGCGCACCACAAAAATCGAGAAGCACAGGTAGGTACGCGCTTCGTATCGCGTCAGTCCACGGCGGTCGACCAGATCGCAGCCCAAACGGCCAAAGCGGTAACCGGCGGCATAGTCGCCGAAGCGCGGGCCGGCGACTCGCATCACGTTGGCGTAGAGCATGCAGGAGGCATCGCAGTTGCCGTGTTGCAGACTCAGACTGACGGCCTTGCAGATGGTCAGGCAGGCCAGATTGGCATCCGACTGCAACGCCGGTGCGAAGAGTTTGCTCAACGCATCCAGCGTGACCAGCGCGGCCGGATCTTGCATCAGTGGCAGGTCGATCAACTGCTCGATGCTGCGCTCACCCAGTTGCGTCCAGATCTGTTCGTACTCGAAACGCACTTGCTGATCGTCCGGATGCGCCGTCCAGTCAATGCCGACCTGACGCAAATACGCCAGGCACACGCTAACTGCGCGATCACTGCGATCGAGCAGCAAGTAGACATCCATCTGCAAACAGGTGACTGCCGCCCGTTCCACGGTGGTTATGGCGCGCTCGGCCAGCGCGGCCAGACGCGCCTCGGCCAGCGGCAGTTGCCCGGTGAGGAACTCGCACTCGGCGCGGTTCAGCGCCAGGGCAAACCCCAGTTCATGGCGACTGTCACCGTCCTGCTCGCCAAGCATCGCCGCCCCCGCGCCCAGGTAAGTCAGCGCGGACGTGTAAGCGGTCGACGCCTTGGCGCGCTGGCCTGCGAGCAGGTTGAATTCGGCCAACTGTTCGCGTTCGGCGTGGGCGCTGATCAGGCTGGCGCCGCGATTGAGCTGGCCGACGATTTCGAAGATCGCCTCTTCGCGCCCTTCGCGTTGCGTTTGCAGAGCGAGCAAGCGGCCGATGCGCAGATGCCGTTGCGCGCGTTCAGCGTCGGCGATCAGCGAATACGCGGCCTCATGAATGCGGTCATGGGCGAAGGCACAGGTGCCTTCGTGCAACTCGATCAGTTCCTGACGCACCGCCGGCCACAGCACCGCGCGTACGCGCACCGTCGACAGGTCGAGCACGGTCGCCAACGTGTCGATCCGCGCCACGTTGCCCAGGCAGGCCAGTTGTTGCAGCGCCTGGCGAGTGTCCAGCGGCAGGCGCGCCAGTTTGCCGAGCATCAGATCGACCACGTTATCGGTGTAGCCCTTGGCGTTGATCAGTGCCAGATCCCAGCGCCAGCGGCTGAACTGATGGTCGTAGACCAGCAACTGCTCCTCGAACAGCGCGTGCAGAAACTGGATGACGAAAAAGGGATTGCCGTAGGTCTTGTCCAGCACCAGCCGTGCCAATGCAACGATGCTTGCGGGAGGACAGCGCAGGGATTCGGCAATCAGTTGCTCGATGTGCACGCCGGCGAGCGCCGCCAGGCGGATCTCATCAATGTGCACGCCGGCAGTGCGCATGGCCCGGAGCTTGCCGTTGAGCGGGTGATCGGCATCGACCTCGTTATCGCGGTAAGCCCCCACCAGCAACAAGTGCCCCAGGTCCGAGCGAGTCAGCAGGTCTTCCAGCAGATCGAGTGTTGCCGCATCCAGCCATTGCAGGTCATCAAGGAACAACGCCAGCGGGTGCTCGGGCCGGGCGAACACGCCGATGAAGCGTTGCAACACCGCCATGAAACGCTGCTGCGCTTGCTGCGGCTCAAGTTCCGGCACCGGCGGCGGTTCGCCAATGATCAGTTTGAGTTCCGGGATCAGCTCGGTCATCAACCGCGCGTTCGGTGACAGTGCTTGCAACAACGCCGCGCGCCAGTCAGCCAGCACCTCACGCCGCTTGCCCAGCAGCGTGCGCACCAATCCCTGAAAAGCCTGAACCAGCGTCGCATAGGGGATGTCGCGCTGGTATTGATCGAACTTACCGGCAGCGAACAGCCCCCGCGACGGCACCAACACTTTGTGCAATTCACTGACCACCGAGGACTTGCCGATGCCCGAATAACCCGAAACCAGCACCAGCCTCGGCGAAGAAGTCTTTACCACCTGGGCAAAGGCGTCGATCAGCGTTTGCACTTCGCGCTCACGCCCGTAGAGCTTCTCCGGGATCAACAAGCGGTCGTTCGCGCCCTGCTCGTTCAGCGTGAACACCTGGATCTGCCGCGTCCGCCGCCACTCGTCCAGACAACGGCGCAGATCATGTTCGACGCCGGCGGCCGTTTGATAGCGTGCTTCGGCCGTCTTGGCGAGCAGCTTCATGACCACACGCGACAACATCACCGGTACCGTGGCCACCCGTTCACAGGCCGGCATCGGCAGCCGCGCAATGTGGCAATGCACCCACTCCATCGGGTCATTGGCGCTGAACGGCAACGAGCCGGTGAGCATCTGATACAACGTCACGCCGAAGGCGTACAAATCGCTGCGTGAGTCGATCGAGCGATTCATTCGCCCGGTCTGTTCGGGCGCCATGTAGGCCAGTGTGCCGGCGATGGTTTCCGGCGGCGCAGGCGCCTGACGTTCGCGCGGCAGACGCGAGGCCAGGCCGAAGCCAGTCAGACGCGCCTGACCGTCGTGGCAATTGACCAGAATATGCTGAGGCTTGAGATCCTTGTGCACCAGCCCGCACTGATGCACATGGCCGAGCGCGACGGCGATGTTGATCGCGTGCGACAGGCAGGTTTCCGTGTCCAGCGGTGCGACGAGCAAGCGTGACAGTGGCTCGCCGCCGGGGTCGTCGAACACCAGGCGCGTTGTCCCGCCGGCACGCTCCAGGGTTTGCGGCGACAACGCCCATTGATCGCCGAGAGAGTCCTTGAGGCTGTATTCGTGTGCCAATCGGTCGAGGGTTGCAGGCAACGGCTGATCAAGGGTCGGGCGCATCACCAGCACACTGGGACTGCCCTCACCCTTACCGCGCCCACGGGAAAACACCCGCTCGCCGTCACTCCACAAAATCTGCTGTTTGCTGGCCATACGGGTCGACACCGTCAAAGGGTTTTTGCCACGCGGTGAATCTCCCCCGCGTATTCAGCTCAACTGGAGCGCCGTGCCGGCTCGATGCCCAACGCCTCGGCGATACGCACAAGATCGGCCACCGAACGTGCGGCAAGTTTCCTCATCACCTGGCCGCGATGGACTTTAACCGTCACTTCGCTGAGGTTGAGTTGAGCGGCAATCTGCTTGTTCATCAGCCCGCTGATGACAAAACCGAGCACCTCGCGCTCACGCACCGTCAGTGTCTCGTAGGCCAGACGCAGGGCCGCACCGGATTGTTCGGCGATCAGTCGCGCACTGTCACGGGCCAATGCGCTGGCCACCGCATCGAGCATGTCCTGATCACGAAAAGGCTTGGCCAGAAAATCCACCGCCCCGGCCTTCATCGCCTTGACTGTCATGGCAATGTCGCCGTGGCCGGTCATAAACACCACGGGAATGCGCAGACCGTTTTTCTCCATTTGTTCCTGAACGATCAGGCCGCTTTCACCGCGCAAACGCACATCGAGCACCAGGCAACCGGGCGCGTCACGTCTGGCCGACGTGAGGAAGTCCCGGGAGGTTTCGAACGTCTGCACCTGCAGCCCGATCGAGCGCAGCAAACCGTCGAGGGCCTGACGCATGGACGCGTCGTCGTCGACCACATAAACCACCGGCTCCCCCAACGCGGGCGGTGTTGCGCTGGGGCTGGAATGCGACCACAGGGTCATCGTGAGTCCTCGGCGAGATCGCAACGCGTGCGATGTGCAGGTGAATAAATCTAGTCCATGATGGCGAACGCAGCCAGAGGCCAGCCAAACGGTCGCGCCACAGGCTAGCAGTGGGGACGCATTGCCGACAGGCCAGAAACCCCTGAAAATCGGCCACACCGCCGCCCCTCTGCCACCGTTTGAACAGGCCCGATTTCCATGTCCAGCGTTTCTCTGCAAACCCTCACCTGGCCCAGGCCTGAGCCGCGCGACGTGGTGTTTATTGCCTACCCGCGAATGAGTCTGCTCGACCTCAGTGGTGCGCAAACCGTGTTCTGGGCGGCGAGCAAAGCCTTGGCCGAACGCGGCCAACCCGGTTATCAACTGCACACCGCCAGCCTTGAAGGCGGCCTGGTCAACACCATCGAAGGCCTGGCCGTGGACACCCGGGCGCTGCACCAGCTCGACATGGCCGCGCTGGACACCCTGGTCGTGCCCGGCGCGCCCGATATTTGCCAGACCCTCGACGATCACGCCGGACTCACCGCGTGGCTACGGCATGAAAGCCAGGCCGCGCGACGTGTGGTTTCGGTGTGCAGCGGCGCCTTTCTGCTGGCTCAGGCCGGTTTGCTCGACGGTCGCCGCGCCGCCACGCATTGGGCCATGTGCGACACGTTGCGCGAGCGCTTTGCGGCGGTCGAGGTGGATGCCGATGCGATCTTCATTCAACAGGGCGCGGTGTGGACATCGGCCGGGGTCACGGCAGGAATCGATCTGGCTCTGGCACTGGTCGAGGCTGATTGCGGCCGTGAGGTGGCGTTGCAGGTCGCCCGCGAATTGGTGGTGTACCTCAAGCGTCCCGGTGGCCAGGCGCAATACAGCACCTTGCTGCAATCGCAGATGCAGGGCAGCCCGCAGTTCGACTCGTTGCACCTGTGGCTGATGGATCACTCAAGCGATCCGAAGCTGACAGTGGAACGCCTCGCCGAACAGGCCAAAATGAGCCTGCGCAATTTCACCCGGGTCTACAAACAGAGCACCGGTCACACGCCCTCCAGGGCCATCGAGCTGTTTCGCCTCGAAGCAGCCAGGCGTTTGCTGGAGACCTCGACGCACAACATCGACCAGGTCGCGCGTCTCAGTGGCTTCGGCGATGAAGAGCGTTTGCGCACCTGCTTCCAGCGTCATCTGTCGATTTCACCGCGTGACTATCGCAGCCGCTTCAGCCGCGAAGGCTGACGCCGTCAGCACTGACTGGCAAAGGGGCTGGCCGCGCTATACCTAGGTATAGTTTTGCGCCGCTGCCGACGGCGTATGGTGCAAGAACGACAGGAGTCGCCATGCGTGCCCATCCGGCCAGGGAGCCCTATGCAACATAAAGTTGTCATTGCCGTGGTTGACGACGACGAGGCCATTCGCCGTGCGCTGGAAAGCCTGTTGCGCGCCAGTGATTATCAAGTGCTTGGCTATTCGGGAGGGCAGGCTTTCCTTGAGTCGGAAGGTCCGGCGCAGACGCACTGTCTGATTTCCGATATCCAGAT
Organism: Pseudomonas sp. GW823-FHT01D03; assembly: GCF_058798255.1. Classification (NCBI taxonomy): domain Bacteria; kingdom Pseudomonadati; phylum Pseudomonadota; class Gammaproteobacteria; order Pseudomonadales; family Pseudomonadaceae; genus Pseudomonas; species Pseudomonas sp. GW823-FHT01D03. The sequence goes on along the minus strand of NZ_JBXAKK010000001.1, from coordinate 2,746,520 downwards.
GCCGGGCATGAGCGGCCCGCAAATGCATGCCGCATTACACGCGCAAGGCTGGCGCATTCCAGTGATTTTTGTCACCGCCTGTCCCGATGAAATGAAGAACCGTCCCCCCGGCGTCATCGCCTGCCTGGCCAAACCCTTCCGCGCCGAAGACCTGCTCAGGCACATCGCGATCGCCCTGAACCAAACACCTCCCAAGTAGGAGCTGCCGAAGGCTGCGATCTTTTGACTTTGATCTTCAAAAAACAAGATCAAAAGATCGCAGCCTTCGGCAGCTCCTTGTATCTCGACTATCGCTCCGTCAGGAGCGATAGTTCTCGACTGATCATCGAGGGAGGGACTTGGAAGCCGTGCAGCTCCTTAGGCTTTTTGCCTGTGATGTAGATCGTGCTCCAGCCCTCCACACTCACTCATATAGTTCGAACGGTATCTTGGGCCCGTCTCTGGCGAGAGCTCGCATTCGCAAGGTTGGACAGAGTGCAGTGATGATCGAAAACGGATCAATGGAGAGACAGTCATGTCCAGTTTCGTCGGTGTCGATGTCGCTAAAAATACCTTTGATATCGCCACGCACTTGCCGAACGGCAAGCACAAAACCAAGGCCAAGCTGCCTAATAACTCGAAGGGTTTCAAAGAATTTGAAGCTTGGTTGAACAAGCAGGTCGAGCCTACAGCCTTGATCGTGATGGAAGCCACCAGCATCTATCACCTGGAACTTGCCGAGTTCGTCTACAGCAAGGGTTACCGGGTCTGTGTCGTCAATCCGGCCACGACCCATGCTTACGCCGACAGCGAGTTACGCCGGATCAAAACCGATAAAAGCGACGCCAAACTGATCGCTGATTTTGCTCGGGAAAAGGCTGAAAAGCTTCAGCTTTGGGCACCGGAGCCACTGAAATACCGCCAACTGAAGGCGATGGTGCGTCGGCTGGATGATCTTCAGGAAATGGAACAGATGGAGCTCAATCGTCTGGATGTGTCCGACGAAAAGGTCAAAGACTCGATCAACTCCGTTCTGCGCCACATCGAAAAAGAGATCGCTGAAACGCACAAAGCGATCAAGAAACACATCGACGATGATCCGGACATGCGCCAGATGCGCGACTTGATCGTGACCATCGACGGTATCGGGCAGAAAACCCTTGAGCGGCTGCTGGCCGAACTGGGCGACCTGCGCAAATATGACGACCCTCGCAAACTGGTCGCTGCTGCGGGGTTGAACCCAAAGCTGCAGGACTCGGGAAAGCTCAAAGGCAGAACAGTGATTTCCAGGATCGGATCGGCTCGCGTCCGCGCGGGTCTGTACATGCCAGGCCTGGTAGCGCTGAAGCACAACGAGGCGATCATCGCCATGAAGGAACGCTTGAAGGCCAATGGCAAGGCGCCCAAACAGATCATCTGTGCAGCCATGCGCAAGTTGCTGCACTTCGTTTACGGAGTGCTCAAATCGGGCCAACCATTTGACCCGAAATTGGCACTTGCCCGGTAAGGGGCAAGACGGTATCTACAGTTTGGCGTACCCGCCCGATACCTTCGTATACCCCCCTTCGACCCATGCGTAACCCGCATACACCGATGGACAACTGCGCCCGCAGCTTTTGCGCCATAGCATTGCTTTCGACAGCGGGCGATTAAGCGCCATGCAGTACGGCAAGCAGTTTGCGGCGGCCGGTGATCGTCACGCCAGAGTCGCAATCACGACTCGGTTTATCCATCCATCTGCGTCAGGGAGCACATTATGAAACAGCAATTATTGGTGATCGGTGCGGGGTTCGGCGGGTTGTGGAGCACGTTGAGCGCCGCGCGCTTGCTGGATATGCATGACCGCCACGATGTGCAGATCACACTGCTCGCCCCGCAAGCCGAACTGCGCATTCGTCCGCGTTTCTACGAGCCCGATGTTCAGAGCATGTGCGCGCCGCTGGATGCGCTGCTCGATGCCGTGGGCGTACGCTTCATCAAAGGCAGCGCCGAAAGCGTCGACAGCCAGGCGCGGCGTGTCGGTTATCGCGATGAGGCCGGCCGCCCCGGTGAACTGACCTACGATCGCCTGGTGCTGGCCAGCGGCAGCCAACTGGCCCGTCCGCCGGTACCCGGCCTGAAAGAACATGCGTTCGACGTCGACCAGATCGAATCGGCGGCCCGCCTCGAGCGCCATCTCCACTCGCTGGCCAAGCAACCTGTCAGCGCTGCGCGCAACACCGTGGTAATCGCCGGTGGTGGCTTCACCGGTATCGAAACCGCGACCGAAATGCCCAGCCGTCTGCGCGCCATTCTCGGTGCGGAGCAAGACGTTCGGGTGATCATCGTTGATCGCAGCAAAGACATCGCCGCGACCATGGGCGACGGCATTCGTCCGTCGATCATCGAGGCGTCAAAAGACCTGGGCATCGAATGGATCGTCGACGCGACCGTCGCCGCCGTGGATGCCAACGGCGTCACGCTCGCTGACGGTCGCCACATCGAGAGCAACACGGTGATCTGGACCGTGGGTTTCCGCGCCAGCCCGCTGACCGAACAGCTCGCCGCCGAGCGCGATGGCCAGGGGCGTCTGCACGTCGATGGCAACCTCAAAGTACAAGGCCTTGATCACGTATTCGCGGCCGGCGACGTCGCCCGCGCCGCCACCGACGACGTCGGCAACTTCTCGGTAATGTCCTGCCAGCACGCCATCAGCCTCGGTCGGCATGCCGGCAACAATGCCGTCGCCGATCTGCTGGGTGTGGCGCCAACCACTTACCGTCAGCCCAAGTACGTGACCTGCCTGGACCTGGGTGCCTGGGGCGCGGTGTACACCGAAGGCTGGGACCGCCAACTGAAACTGGTGCGAGCCGAAGCCAAGGAACTGAAGACACAAATCAACAGCGTGTGGATCTACCCGCCAGCCGCTGACCGGCGCACCGCCCTCGCCGCTGCCGACCCGATGATCCCCGTGGCCTGATCTCAACCCGGATTACCTTGCCTGATAAAAAGGAGAACACCATGACCTTGCCTCTGGATTCCTTCACCGCCAACCGCGCAACCCTGCAAACCCCGACCGAAGAACTGGTGCCGTCGCGCTATGCACTGCGCCTCGGTGACATCGACGTCATGGTCATCAGCGACGGCGTGCTGCCGCTGCCGACCCAGACCATGTCGACCAACGCCGATCCCGCCGACCGCGCTGCGTGGTTCAAAGAGATGTACCTGGGCCCCGACGCGTTCGACTGGGCACTCAACGTGCTGGTGGTGCGCAGCGGCGAGCAAGTCATCCTCGTCGACGCCGGCCTCGGCGGCCAGTTCCCCGGCTTCCCGCGTGCCGGGCAGTTTCCCAAACGCCTCGCGGCGGCCGGGATCGACCTCGCGGATGTCACCGATATCGTGATCACCCACATGCACATGGACCACATCGGCGGCCTGCTCGTCGACGCGGTGAAAAACCGTCTGCGCGACGACGTGCGTATCCACGTCACCGCCACCGAAGTCGACTTCTGGACCTCGCCGGACTTCACCTATACCGACATGCCCGCGCCGGTGCCGGACGTCTTGCGCTCCACCGCCAACGCGTTCATCGACCAGTACCAAAGCAAGCTGCGTATCTTCGAAGACCAATACCAAGTGGCCCCCGGCGTGGTCGCCAGGCTCACCGGCGGCCACACCCCGGGTCATTGCGTGGTCTACGTGACGTCCGGCGCCGAACGCCTTACCTTTGCCGGCGACGCCCTGTTCCCGGTAGCCTTCGACCACCCGGACTGGCACAACGGCTTCGAGCACGACCCCGAAGAAGCGGTGCGCGTGCGCGTACGGCTGCTGCAGGAAGCCGCCGCCAGCGGCGAACTGTTTGTCGCCACGCACCTGCCCTTCCCTTCGGTTGGCCGTGTCTCCGTCAACGGCGAAGCATTCCGCTGGATTCCGGCAATCTGGGATTATTGATCGCGATGGCGCAAAGCATCTTCGCCCGGCCTTTGCCGAGCGAAGATGCAATCCCCCTCACTCCAGCCCAAGCCCCGCACGCCCCAGCGGGTTCAGACTCTCCACACTAAAACGCTCCTCCCACGACCGCTCATAATCCTCACGCGGAAAATCATCCGGCGAAGCGCCCTGCTCGAATGCCCTGAACACATCTCGCGCATAACGCAGATTCTTCGGACACATCGGCGCCGCCGGCACGTACATCACGTTGCCCCAGCCCTGCTGGTTCTGCACCGGCGCGACGCTATGGATTACATCGCAATGCCACCACACCGAATCACCGGCCTGCACATCCGGAATCGGGCTCAAGCCCTCCACCAACAGCGGATGCCATTGCCTCGATACCGGCAGCACCTTGCCCGGCGCCACACCACACAACTCATCTTCGGGCACGTCATCGAGCAGCGGCCGCAATAGCAGATAGGCCATAGCCTTGGGGATCGGCAAGGTGTGCAGCACGCCTTGATCGGCCTGCATATCCGACAGCGCAGTCCAGCCCTGAAATGTGCGAAACGCCGAACACTTGACCGTGTCCTTGTAGGCGTACTCATCGACCTCGGTACGAAACGCCGCATCCCATGGGTCGTAGGCCGCGAAGTCATTGCTGTAGATTTTGTCGAAGACCTTCAGATACGCCGGATGCAGCCAGCGCTCCAACGCCCCGGAATCGGTGTGCGGCCCAAGGCCTTTTGAGTGTGTACCCGGCGGACGCCGGCGCACCCGATCCGGATACAGCGCATTGATGTCCGGATTGAACCAGTCCTGACCGTGCGAATGAGTCTTCCACAATCGATTGAGAAACGCCTGCGTCGTGCCCATCCGCTCATGCTGGCGCAACTGCATTTGCGACGCCGACCAGTAGATCGGAAAAATCTCCGGCCGCGACGCCTCCAGATTGCCAAAAAACTGGTCGACCGGCCCGCGATACAGCGCATCGAATCGATTCTTGTCGAGGTAATCCAGCAACCCCTGATCCCACTGCAGCACCTGCTCGCGGGGGAAGTGATTGCGGATCACTACGCAGCCGCGACGCTTGATCAACGCCAACTGCTCGCCAGTCACTGTGCCGCTGGCGATGTCGGCGAACTCCAGCACCGGCCAGCCCGACCCGGTCTGTGCCTCCTGCGCTTTGATCGACGCAATCTCGCCGGCAATAAACTCACTGACCTCGGCGAACAGCCCCTGCACATCGCCGATCTGCGCGCGCAAGATGCGTTTCATTTTGACGACACTGTCGCGGTAATTCTCCGGCAGCGTTGCGCTCTCGAATGCCTGGTATTTGCTCATCGGGGGACCTGCAGACCTTGTTGTTGGTGCAGGTATGGGATCACTTCCGAGGGTGGCGGCGGCAGCCTGATTTGCCGCGTCGGCTAATACGATTGTGGCGTTTAGCAGCGCGCCGCTTACAGAAAGTGATGACCGTGCTGACGACGAAACTCCGAAGGCGTCAGCCCCTTCAACGCCTTGAACTGGCGATTGAACAGCGCCAGCGACGAATACCCCACTGCCTCGGCGATCAGCGAAACCGTCGAGTGCCCCTGCATCAACAGCGCACAGGCATGTCCGACCCTTAGCCGTACGATGTAGTCCAGCGCCGTACAGCGCGTATGACGGCGGAACATCCGATGGAACGCCGACACACTGACGCAGGCCATCTCGGCCAACGCTGGAATGCTGATGGCCTCGGTGTAGTGACCGTGCACGTAATCGAGAACCCGATGAATTCGCGGGTCTTCGACAATCTGACTGCCAGCCTGCGAGCTCGACGCAGAGGGGATTCGCCTGGCATCGACGTCCCGCGTCAGTTTGCTCAACACGGTCAACAGCGCGATCAGACGCTCGGCCGGCTCCTGCTCGACCATCGCCTCAATCAGCGGCCTAGTCTCCCGCGACGTCGCCGCACTGAAACTCAACGCCTGCCGCGCCGCCGCGAGCAATTGCCGAACCGATCCCATTTCCGGAAACAACGTCACCAACGACTCCGCCCACTCCGTCGAAAACCAGATCACCAGCGCTACATGCGGTTGCCCATGGTCGACCCGCTCCGCCGACGACCAGCTATGCGGCACATTCGGCCCGACCAGAATCAGATCGCCGTCATCGTAAGGCGCCACGTCATTGCCGATGTAGCGATGGCCACGACTGTTCAACGTCAGCGTCAGCTCGTACTCGGGATGGTGATGCCATTCGAACGGAATCGCCTCCGGCAGACGCCGGTTCAGCAGCGTCCAGGAAGCAGTGGCTTCGGTGGGGATCTTTTCGAAACTGGGTTTCATGGTGACCGATTCTGCTCTTTGGTGTGGGTGGCGCGCCACGATCGTATCACCGCGATCGAAATGCTCAAGCCGCGAATCGGTCAGTTTCTCGCTCGTGTTTAAGGTTTTGCCAAAGCCGTTTAAAGACACCCAGTGTTACGTCATCCCAGGCTACAACGCCTTGCGCCATTGCCTACGACTACGCCAGAATCCGCCGGCTTGTGCGCCCAGGGTGCGGGTTCTATCGTGGGTCGGTCGCTGAAAAGCAGCGATCGGGTTTGGTAGCCCGGCACTTCCAGGTCGCATAGCTCCCCTTATGCAGAGGTCGATTTCTCGTCCCTGTTTTATGGTGGTCATGCGTAGGGCGTCTTAGGGCGCGCCGGGCTCCTGGGCCGGTCTACCAACCTGTGCATGGCCGCCACCCTTCGTTTGGTAGCGAAGCGTGATGGCTCCTTAATCGCTTTCCCAGGAGTTTCATCATGTTCAAAGTCACACCGAACCCACCCGAAACCGAAACGGTCTCCCCCTACGAATCCCCCGATTCCCGAAAACTCAGCGAAGCCGCCGAACGCGCCCTCGACCACTACCTCAACCCCGCCAGCCAGATCATGGCCACGCCCTACACACCCAACGCCATGTTCCTCGCCAACCCCAAAATCGCCACCGAGGAATTGCTGGCGAACGCCAGTGAATCACTGGGTTCAGCGACAGTGATGTTGGGGGATGTGGCGGCGTTGGTAGAGGGGCCGATTCGCAAGACGCTGCTGGGCATTGCGCAGGTGGTGATGCTGGGGGAACTGGCGGTGAATCAGGCGTTGGATAATTTTGTGCCTTTAGACTAAAAATAGTCCCTCTATGCCAAATAAATTTATTTTTTGTCACAGAGGGATAAAAAAGTAAAAAACATTCAACATAAACTAGCTAGTACTAGACGGTGATTGTGACTCAGATCCACCGTCCCTGATACAATCCTCTCCTAATTTAAATCTCATTAAAGCGTAGAGCTAACTATTAACCAGTAGAGACATCTACAGAATCCAAGCGTATTTTTTGACTAAAAACGTCTATGGAATTAATTAAAAAATCAACCTTATCACCACGCTTGTAATCTCTTTCAACAAAGTCCTTTGGCAACTGATTGGGATGCACATACACGGTCATCCCTAAGTTCATTTTAACTATCAAACCATTCTTCGCATACCTTACAACCTCACATGTGTATTGCTTTCCAGGCGTATACAGCAACTCAGCATCTTGCCAAATAGCTGGTAGAACGTTTCTTTTAAAAGCGTTAAGGCTCGGCTCCATTTCCGATATAGAAGCCAGACTAGCAAGACTACTATTTTCCAAATAACTAGAAGTACTAGCCAACAAAGACTCGTACTGCTTTTTGATATAGTTATAAAAATCTACTGCATTCTGATATGCGGTGCGTTGATTGTACTGCAACTCAAGTGACTTTATCCTCTCGGCTATTTCTCTGGCCGTTTTCTCTTCAGTGTACAAGGTGTCCTCAGCAAGTGCAGCCAAATAACTAACATTAGTCAACAAATCTAAGTGCACGAAGCCTGCGGGCGCAAGCTTAATCAAGTTGCTATCAGTAATTTCTGAAACTGTGAAATCCTCGGAGACAACACAGTGTCCAGCAAGCAAGAACTCCAAGTCTCTTATAATCACATCAGATTCAAGCCCAAGCGGAATCAACTCTGACTTCAATTCGATCACCGGAAAATATCCTTGAACACCGGAAGGACCAATATTATGAAACTTTTGCTTTAACCACCTAAGAATCATAAGCCGAGAGAAATAGTTACCTCTCTTACCAAAGGACAGAGTAGTAAAAAGATTTTTAACATGCGAATGATCCCCATCATAATATCTTCTATTCATCCGCAAGAGAACTCTGGACACAATATGTAACGGTAAGGTATGCATCCCTTGTGACTGTCGAATCTTGAATATTTCATCTTCCGCAATATGCCCACTTGTGCAAAACTCCAGAAATATCTCCAGCGCCCTCCTAATATTACGAGCCGATAACCCAACTATAATCCTACGCACATATTTATCATTTTCAAAGATAGACTTTAAGATACACGTCAAATAAAACGAGGTATCATTCTTACTATATTCAACCGTATACCCATTTGGCAGTTCATAAGTCAGCATATTTTGCCCACCGTTACCATCCAGAGCCCTTAAGGCAAGCTGTACGCGCTTGGCAAGAACACTCTGAAACAACGGCGGCTCTATCCTAAATACAAGATCTTTCAGCGCTGTATCTAAGGGTGGATGATCTCTATGGTTGTCATATGTTTCTTCTCTTAACGGGAGTATCACAAGCGATCGGAATTCTTTTTGCAGCCATTGAGCCGCTTGAAACATTAGCAACTGCTCATCCAAGGTTCGCTTATCGCAATTATCTAAAACGATTATTAGAAGCTTACCCCTCTCAGTTGCGCAAAACCTTGTATATGCTAGCGCGGAAAGATGAATATCTGACTCTAAATCTTCAATTTTTTCACCGAGCTTAATATTATACTCCGCTCCTCCTTCATACAATGGCCTGTAAACCTTCTCAAAACGATTCAACTCAACCGAGTAAACCTTCTTAACAGCCTCCAGCGTATCAAAGTCATACTGTGGAGTATTAGCCTTACAGCCTTCTATTATTTCATTTCGTAACCAATCATAAATCTCATCAGGAGACACTGGAGATTCGTTCATATTAATGCGAACCCACACCGTCCTATCAATTACATCGCTTGGCAACGCCACCTCTTTAAGATAATCAATAAAAGTCGTTTTACCCGACCCCACACTTCCTACTAGAAGAACAACTTTTCGCTCAAGAAATTTACTTTGCTTAGCCAGAACCGAAACTATCTCTCGAGGTACCGAAGTATCTTCGATTGTAGTTGCATTAATCTCACTCGGAGGCTTAGCTGCGCGAATTAACCTATCAATTGGTTCAATAAACCTTTCGCGCCTCTTTGAAGGTATATATCCATTTTTTGCGATAAATATTCTATCTTCAATAGTCGCAGGATTGAAAATATGCCCCAAATCAGAAGCTATATTGGCACCAAAAGAATTATGTCCAATTTCTTCATCCTGAACTGCACGCCCCCCTACTAGCCTACGCGGCTTGGATAAATATCCAGAAGCTAGTTCTTGATTAAATCTCTCCACAAAAACTTCCAATACACCTCTGGAAAATCCCTTGAATAAATCATGATAGTTTTGAGACGAAGCGACCAATTCAGAAATATTCATAACTAGCTGCGGCTTAATATTGTCACTTGAGCCAGCCAAAAGAACGACACCATTTGTCGCGATCACCTTGCGAACAGGATTAACACCGATAGGAAAATAGGCATTGAGTTCATTAGCATAAAGTCGCGCCTCTCTAAATGCATCTTCCACATCGGCATCGCTGGGCTTTTTTGCCTCTATTACGAGCAATGGAAACCCACCAATCACCACCATATAATCTGGATAGTATATTTTTTTCTTGGTATCTTTATCTATCGAAAGCTTACGAATATCACCTTTAGTTATAATCTCGGCAGACTGATATTGAAGCCCAACCTCATCGAACGCAACGAGAAGCGGGTAAATTATTTTCTGTTCCACGTCACTTTCAGTAACGACTGCATCTTTAGCCGGCAATTCAAATTTTATCGCCATTCTTTCAATCCCTTAAATAACGACTTTACTTTTGAGCTTTTGTTAAAGGCTTTTCACAGGAGGCTATCTGTGCGCTTTCCGTATCAAGCTTGTCGGCTCATAGAATAGGGGATCGAAACAATTTGCAAGAAGCACGTTGTGAGCTGCCCTAGATGCGCTATGGCGTTACATGGTTCCCGATCATAACGTCCGAACCTGTAAGAGGAGCTAACACGTTCATTCGCCTCAATTTTTTGACTATAAACTATTCATCTTTTGATCCCCCCCTTCCCTATAGTCATCTCCGTGTCACCCAAGCTTGTTAACCTTTCATTTCTACCCTAGAGCGTCAATAAAAGGTGCCCCCAAGGTGTCCCCACCCCCGCCTCGCCAAAAAATCATCCTCCGCTCCGAAAACCTCCACTCCGATGACTTCGGCGCCCTCTTCTCCCGGCTCTTCGGCAATCGCTACGCCGACAACCCGCCGATCCCCTCCAACATCATCATCGGCGGCGTCTACGGGCGGCACGACGGGGTCAGTTTCCGGCGTATGAATTACCACGGTGATTTCACCGTCACCTTCCCCGATCCGCAGGACGAGATCACGTTTGTGATTCCCACGGCGGGCAAGATTGTGTTCAACCACCGCACCCAGTCCGTCGGTGTGGCGCAGGTGGGGTTGGCGATTGATAAGGCGGATATCCGTTCGATGCGGTTTCTCGACAATCACGCGCAGCACGGGATTTCGGTGAATCGGGGGCATTTGACGGAGCGGTTGGCGGCGTTGTTGGGGCGGCCGATTGTGCAGAAGATTGTGTTTGAGCCGGTGGTGGATCTGCACTCGGCAGCGTTTGGTGGGATCAAGGCGTTGATTGATCTAGCGACGGGGACGGAGTTTGATTTGTTGCTCAACAGCGGCACGCTGATGCCGTCGCGGTTGCGCGAGATGTTGATCGATGCGGTGCTGGAGGCGTGGCCGCACAATTTTACCGAGGCGTTGCGCCAGCCGGCGCCGAGGGTGGCGCCGCGGCATGTGAAGTTGGCGATGGAGTTTATTCAGGCGCATCCGGAGCAATTGGTGAGTGGCGTGGAGTTGGCGCGGTTGAGCAATGTCAGTCAGCGTGCATTGCAGGAGGGGTTTCGGCGGTTTGTCGGGATGTCCATTGTGGCGTATCAGCGGCAGGTGCGGCTGGAGCGGGCTTTCGAGGCGCTGGGGCAACGGCATTCGGCATCGGTGACGGAGGTGGCGCTGCGTTTTGGCTTCAGTAATGTCGGGCGGTTTTGTCAGTATTTTCAACAGGCGTATGGGGTGAGTCCGGCGCAGTTGAGGGGGAGAGGTTGATTGGTTTATCGGCGGACAATGCTGGTAGGTCAGTTGATGGTGATGTTGGCTGACATGGCGCCTTCGCGAGCAAGCTCGCTCCCACAGGGTTAATTGGTGGACTCAGGATTGGCGGCTGGTCGGTGACACGGCTGATGTGCTGGACTCAGGTTTGGCGGCTGGCCGGGATCTGAATGTGGGAGCGGGCTTGCTCGCGAATGCGGTGGATCAGTTGATGGTGATGTTGGCTGACATGGCGCCTTCGCGAGCAAGCTCGCTCCCACAGGGTTAGTTGGTGGGCTCAGGACTGGCGCTGGTCGGTGACACGGCTGATGTGCTGGACTCAGGTTTGGCGGCTGGCCGGGATCCAAATGTGGGAGCAACTGTCTTACTGCGACCGTTCGTCACCGCCACTCTGTGCCGTCTCGCAGCATGGCATTCAATCTGATCAGCAGTATTCGCATGCAGGCGATGAGCGCGACTTTCGCGCTCTTGCCTCGTTCTCTTAGTGATTCATAGCGGGCCTTGAAATCGGCTTGATGGCGGATAACGACCCAGCACGACATGTAAAGCGCACGTCTGACGCGTGCTCTCCCTCCGTAAATCTGACGTTTCCCGCTGTGATTACCGCTGTCGTCGTTATAGGGGGCGATTCCCGCCAAGGCGGCGATCTCCCTGCGATCCAGCTCGCCGAGTTCGGGTAGATAAACCATCAAGCTGGCGGTCGCCACAGTGCCGATGCCTTTGACGGAGATAAGCCGATCGGCTTTTTCCGCATCCAGCTCACGCATGCTTCGATCAATGGCTTTGCCAAACTGTTTGATCTGAGTCTGCAGGTAGCGAATATGATCCTTGATCGCCTCTATGGCCGCGGGCAACTGGGCCTGTTGCAGCCGGCGCTTGTTGTCATCACGCTGCTGGACGAAGTGCTCGCGTAATTGAATCAACTCGCGCAGGGCTTCACGCTCAGGCGAGATGGGCTTTTCGCGAGACGCATGCAACGCTTCGGCAAAGTCGGCGAGAACCGCCGCGTCGATGGGATCGGTTTTGGCGTTCTTGCCCATTGCTACGGCAAAGGCTCTGGCCCGGCGAGGATTGATCCTCAACACGCTGAAACTTGCCTGCTGCAATGCCGCCATGACCTTGCGTTCATAGCCGCCTGTGGCTTCCAGCAATACACGGCCAACCGTGTACTGAGCTAAACGTGCGATCAGCACATCAAAGCCTTCAACCGTATTGGGAACTTCAAAGCCGTCTTTCTGTGGTTGAACCCAGACGACGAGATTGGATTTGGAGATATCGATGCCGACCCAGGAAATCATGGCAAAACCCTCTTACACTCAGAAGTGAGAGTGCTCTGGCTTTGCCCACGCTTGTGATTCGAGTGGCGCTCGTCCAACTGTTCGGGCTTAGGGGCCAGAGTAGAAAGGTGGATGGCAGCTTTGCTCCCACTCGTGCTTTAAGCACCGCGGACTCACAGCTTGCCATCCACCCCTCTCACCCCAGAGTTTATCCCCTTACTCAGACACAAGCGGGCTTGCTCGCGAATGCGGTGGGTCAGGCGAGGTGATGGTGACTGACATGGCCTCTTCGCGAGCAAGCCCGCTCCCACAGGTTTTTGCGGTGACTCAGGGTTGGCCGTTCCCTGCTCCACCATATTTTGCTGATGCTTTGTCAATGGTGGTCATCCTTGACCTTGCGCTGTCGTCCCAGCTTTAGAACGCGTAGCTGGCCTTGAGGCTGCCACTGAAGCCGTGGCTGTCACCACCGCCGCTGGCACCGACTTCTGCGCCGACGCTGACCGCGCCGAGGCTGGCCATCAGGTTGACGCCGCCGCTGAACTGGTCACGGTTGTCGAAGGCGGCGCGTTGTTCGATGTCGAGGCCCAGCAGGTGGCTTTGGCTGTTGACGTCGTTGTTGCCCAGGGTGCGTTCGTAGCCGACTTGCACGCCCGGCACCAGTTGCCACGCGCCCATCGCCACCGAGGCAAATGCCACGTTGAGGTTGGCGACGGCACTGCGGCGGGTGGCGGTGTTGTCGTCGATGTCGAGTGACAGTTCGCTGCCCTTCTCTTTGAAGCCTTTGAGGTCAAGGTGGCTGACGCGCAAGCCGAGACTCGGTTCGAGGATCATGCCGTTGACCGGGGCGCGGTAACCCAGCGCCAGCGTCGCGCCGGTGAGGTTGCCGTGGGTGTCGCCCTTGGCCGTGCCGAGGCCGCCGCCGAGTTCGCGTTTGCTGTCATAATCGACGTAGCCGGCGCTGGCGTTGGCGTCGACGAACAGGCCGCGTTCCAGACTGGTGAAGCCGTAACGCGCACCGAGGTTGAAGAAGGTGAAATCGGTATCGGCCTCGCCGCCCGCGCCGCCGACGGTGCCTTTGCTGTAGCCGAAACCGCCGCGTGCGCTGAGTTGTTCGGAGAAGCGCTGGGTGATGCCGACCATCAGGCCCTGACTGTGTTCGTTGCTGCTCTCGGCGTGGGACGAGCCGTCGGTGCCGAGGTAACCGGCGAGCGCGGTGGTCCACAAACGGTATTGCCCGACTTTCAGATCGGTGCCGCTGGCGTAAGGCGCGGCGGCTTGTTCAATCAACGCGTTCTGCCGCAGCAAGTAGCTGGCGGCGTCGGCGTGAACCTGGCCGCCGACCTGAGACTCGACACCGCCGAGGGTGCCGGCGTCGATCGCCGATTGCAGGTAGGAGTTGTAGGCGCTGTAGGTGCCGGACAGGTTGCTGTTCTGCAATTCGCGGAGCAATTCGGCACCGGCAGCGGCGTTGCCGATCAGCCCGGCCTGACCCGGCAGGCTGTTGTACTCGACCAGTTTACCGCGCAACACGTAGATGGTTTCCTGCGACAGGCCGAGGCCTTGCTTGAGGTAGTTGTCCATGCTGCCGTATTCGGCGGTGACCTCGTCGAGACCGGCCTGCAAGTAGCTGGCCTGCACACCGAGCAGTGGCGCGTAGACCGAAGCCATGCTCGGCGGCAGCGCCTTGAGGGTCGCGGCGACGCGGGCGGCGGTGTAGTCGTTGGTCGCCAGGTAGTTGGCCATGATGGTCGCATTGTCGACCCCGGCGATGCTCTGCAACACGGCGGCGGTCCATCCGGTGCGGTCCTTGCCGGCGGTGCAGTGAAACAGTTGAGCGCCATCGGTGCTGGCCAGCTCGTTGAACAGCTTGCCGAACTGACCGCGCATCCCCGCATCGCTGACGAAGGCGCGGTTGGTCTGCTCCATCATGGCGATGGCGTCGGCAGCGCTTTTGAACGACACACTGGTGATGTTCGCGCCCGAGGTGGTGCTGCCGATGATGTCGATGTTCTGGTAGGTCGCGCCGGTCAGCATCGTGTCCGGCGTACCGGCGATTTCGCTCGGCGTGCGCAAGTCGTAGACGGCTTTAATGCCAAGGCTGTTGAGGGTCGCCAGATCCGCTGCCGACGGCGTGATCGCGTTGGAGCGGTAGAACACGCCGCCACGCATGGTGCCGTCGTGGGCCGTGGAGTACGCGGTGGTGAGGCCGGCGACATCGCGGAAGTTGTCGATGCTTTGCAGGCGCGGCGTGTCGAGCACCACAGGTTCGGCGGCGTGGGCAGCGGCGATGGACAGGCTCAAAACGGACAGCGAACACACAAGACGTTGAAACACAGTGCAGCCTCATTGGAATTAGCGTTGGGCTGGCTACTATCTGCAATCAACTGATACCGAATATGACAGAACGACTGCGCAAGGAAATGGCTGCGCGATCGGGCCGTGGGCCGCGTTTTTTGTCCGTATCTGCCGGAGAGCCACTGGAGGAGTGAGCCTGCTCGCGATAGCGGTGTGTCAGACAACGCAAATGTCAGCGATATACCGCTATCGCGAGCAGGCTCACTCCTACAGGGTTCGGTGATGAATGTGGAGTTTTCGGTTGAAGGCGATTCCGTCCATAATCCCTCCCCCAAATGGACTGACACAGGAAATGTGAAATGGACACCACTCAATGGCTCGGATTGTTCGAGCGCGCCTTTCAAGGCATGGAGAAGAATCTTGAGCAAGTGCTGCAACTCAACAGTTGCCGCGAGCATTGGATTCAAGCCCAAATCAGCCTGCAAGCCTGGTTCGAAGATGAGATCGAGATCTGGACGGATCTGCCGATAGGCGACCGACGCAAGGCAGACCTGTACTCATTGGACGACAACGGTGCTCAGAGGATGGTCGCCGAAATCAAGTGCCTCGGCGATGTCTCGCAGGCCAAGTGCCTGGAAGGCGACTGGTCGGTGCGGGCCGATGTTGATCGGTTGCGCTCTTTCGAATGCCCCACCCGCCTGTTCGTCCTGGTCATCGCCAAAGGCGAACGCGAAACCAATACCGGGCGCCGTCTTCGCGAAGATGAGTGGGTGGATGGCCGGACATGCGTAACTGTGGATCTGCAATTTGCCCTGGTTCGGATGTGGGCGTTGTAAGTCAGGTCTTCATCCACTTTTGAACGCGACATGGGCCACTGCGAACGAGGACTGCCAGTGCTAATTGTCTTCAGCGGCCTGCCGGGAACCGGAAAGACCACCATCGCCAGATCACTCGCGACCCGGCTGGGTGCAACCTGTCTGCGTATCGACACGATCGAACAAGCCATCCGCAACGCCGGGGTTCTGGCTAATGATGTCGGTACCAGCGGTTACCGGGTCGCCAACGAGCTGGCCATGAACAATTTGCGTCCCGGCCACAGTGTCGTGGTTGATTGCGTGAATCCGGTCGCTGAGAGCCGGCAAGCGTGGGCCGACATCGCGGTTCGCTCGGGCGCGCCGTTGCTCAACATCGAAGTGATTTGCTCAGACCGACGTGAGCATCGTCGCCGGGTGGAGCATCGGCAATCAGACATAACGGGTCTGACTCCCCCCAGTTGGTCTTCTGTTGTGAATCACGAATATGAGGCCTGGACGCAGCCGATCCTTCGGCTCGACACCGCGAGTCTCTCCGTGGATCAGGCGGTGACGATCATCGTGGGAGCTAGCCCTGCTGGCGATTGCGGTGCATGACGATCTCCAGCCCCTCGCCCACCTCCGGCACCTGAAAGTAACGGGTGATCAAATCAAACTCTGCATCCGAAGCGGCAAACTCGTGCTCCGCCAGCGTATTACGCGCATGCAGCCGAGCACGGCAGGTGGCGTCATCCACTTCCAGAAAATGCAGGCAGTGCGGCACTCGCGCGCTATCCGCCAGCCCTCGCAACCACTGCCGATCCGCCACAGTATTGGCCGGAAAATCCAGCACCACACTCACCCCCGCGCTAAGCACATCAATCACCAACGGCCCCAGCACTCCGCGAATCTGCCGCGCACATCGAACGTAATCGGCCACGGATTTGATCTGCTCCGGATACAGCCGCGACAGCCACTGATCCTCACTGAACACAAGCACGCCGTGCTCCTCAGCCAGTGATTTGGCCAGTGTCGATTTGCCCGAGGCGATCTTGCCGCACATCAGGTGTAGTGTGGGTGCACGCATTGGGGACGTTTCCTTATGTCGATTGCTGGATAATGCCCAACACCTGTCAGCGAGGCAATTGAGGCGCATGCCCCAACGAGGAACCCAGATGACCACAATCACCGCACGCCAATGCTCGTCCTGGCTGCTACTCACCCTGCTCGCCACCACCCTGGCGCTGACAGCCGGCTGTTCGAGCAAACGCTACGCCACCATCGGCTCGAACTGCTACGCCAAAGCCGTGCCCACTTCCGGCGAAGGTGGTCTGGCCTGGGGCGACACCTTGAGCATGGCGCGCAAGAAATCGATGAATAACTGCATGCGTTATGCGGGCCGCTCCGGAGGTACGCCGAACACTTGCCAGGTGGTGCAGGCGCAGTGCAAGCGCTGATCGCGCCGATATTGATATTGGCTGACCCGGCCCCTTCGCTGGCAAGCCAGCTCCCACAGGGTTATTGGGTAGATTCAGGATTGGCGGCTGCCAGAGATCCAATGTGGGAGCGGGCTTGCTCGCGAATGCGATCTGTCAGCCAAAGCGATGGCGACTGACACGCCCTCTTCGCGAGCAAGCTCGCTCCCAAATGGGGTTGTGCAGTGGACTCAGAATTAGCGGCTGGCTCCCGCAGGTTTTTCGCTGCAGGTGAGATTGGCGAACGGCCTGACGATCGAATCAGGCTCCGCGCTTGAGCACCGCTGTCGAAACCCGTGGCTGGATCGACTTTTCGATCAGTGCAACGATGTCCTTCGCCCCATAACAACGGAACAGAATGCTGCCAGCATCGGTATCCAGGCAGACGATTTTCGTGATGAAGCCACCTTCAAGCGTGACCTTGCGGATCATCCCCAGCGGCACTCTGATGTCCAGTGTGCCGTCCTGAACCATGCGATTCATGGCGTTGGCATTCAGGTACACAGCGGTATTGGTCAGGGTCATTTTGCCGCCGACCCACAGCCCGCCGTACACCTCCTTGAAACCTTCCAGCACGCCGGCCAATGCGCCGACGTTGCCACTGCCGGCAGCATCGTAAAAATCGCCGACACCTTCGTAATCCACCTCGACGTCAGCCACCAGAAAGTTGACCAGCTTCGACTTCACGACCTTCTCTGCCATCCTTGAATCTCCATGTCCCCAGAATATTCACCCGTGGTGAGGGGATTTATCCCCGATGGACTGCGCAGCAGGCCCGCTTCTTTATTGGTTGAAGAGGCCGGGCCCGCTTCGCGCGCCATCGGGGATGAATTCCCTCACTACAGGTTCACTCAGCGCAAAATGGCTGTCTGCAATCAGCGATTCAAACCCGCCGAATTGGCCCGCGCCGCATGCAGCTTCTTGTAGCTGTCGATCAGACGCAGGTGACGATCCAGCCCTTCGAGCTTCATGCTGGTGGGTGTCAGACCGTAGAAACGCACACTGCCGTTGACCGAACCAATCGCCGCGTCCATGCGCTCGTCGCCGAACATGCGGCGGAAGTTGGCCTCGTAGTCGGCCAGTTCCAGGTCTTCGTCCAGTTCCATTTCCAGGCACACGTTCACCGCCTGATAGAACAAGCCGCGTTCGACGGTGTTGTCGTTGTATTGCAGGAAGGCTTCGACCAGATCCTTGGCCTGCTCGAATTTCTGCAGGGCGAGGTAGATCAGCAGGCGCAGTTCCAGAATCGTCAGTTTGCCCCACGGCGTGTTGTCGTCGAACTCAATGCCGATCAGCGTGGTGATGTCGGTGTAATCGTCCAGCTCGCTGTTTTCAAGGCCTTGAGCGAGGTTACGCAGGCCGACCTTGCTCAAGCTGTGCAGGTTGAGGATGTCAGCGCGGAATTGCAGGGCCTTGTTGGTGTTGTCCCAGATCAGGTCGTCCACCGGGTAGATTTCCGAGTAATCCGGCACCAGGATCCGGCAGGCGTTGGCGCCGAGGTCGTCGTAGACCGCCATGTAGGCTTCTTTACCCATGTCTTCGAGGATGCCGAACAGCGTTGCGGCTTCTTCGGCGTTGGAGTTTTCGCCTTGCCCCGAGAAGTCCCACTCGACGAATTCGAAGTCAGACTTGGCACTGAAGAAGCGCCACGACACCACGCCGCTGGAGTCGATGAAGTGCTCGACGAAGTTGTTCGGTTCGGTCACTGCCTGGCCCGAGAAAGTCGGTTGCGGCAGATCGTTCAAGCCTTCGAAACTGCGGCCCTGCAGCAGCTCGGTCAGACTGCGTTCCAGCGCTACTTCAAGGCTTGGGTGCGCGCCGAACGAGGCAAACACGCCGCCAGTGCGCGGGTTCATCAGGGTCACGCACATCACCGGGAACTCGCCGCCCAGCGACGCGTCCTTGACCAGCACCGGGAAGCCCTGCTCTTCCAGCCCTTTGATCCCGGCGAGAATACTCGGGTACTTCTCCAGTACCTCCTGCGGCACGTCAGGCAAGGCCATTTCGCCTTCGAGGATTTCGCGTTTGACCGCGCGCTCGAAGATCTCCGACAGGCATTGCACCTGGGCTTCAGCCAGGGTATTGCCGGCGCTCATGCCGTTGCTCAGGAACAGGTTTTCGATCAGGTTGGACGGGAAGTACACCACCTCGCCATCCGACTGGCGCACGAACGGCAGCGAGCAGATGCCGCGCTGGGTGTTGCCGGAGTTGGTGTCGAACAGGTGCGAGCCTTTGAGCTCGCCGTCGCGGTTGTAAATGTCCAGGCAGTACTGATCGAGAATCTCTGGCGGCAGCTCGTCTTTCGGGCCGGGCTTGAACCAGCGCTCGTTCGGGTAATGCACGAACTCGGCGGTGGCGATGTCCTCGCCCCAGAACTGGTCGTTGTAGAAGAAGTTGCAGTTCAGGCGCTCGATGAACTCGCCCAGTGCCGAGGCCAGTGCGCCCTCTTTGGTCGCGCCCTTGCCGTTGGTAAAACACATTGGCGAGTGCGCGTCGCGGATGTGCAGCGACCAGACGTTCGGCACGATGTTGCGCCACGAGGCGATTTCGATCTTCATCCCCAGATCGGCAAGAATCCCCGACATGTTGGCGATGGTCTGCTCCAGCGGCAGATCTTTACCGGCGATGTAGGTGCCCGCTTCAGAGGTCGAGTGCGGCATCAACAAGGCTTGCGCATCGGCGTCGAGGTTCTCGACTTCCTCGATCACGAACTCGGGGCCGGTCTGTACAACCTTCTTCACTGTGCAGCGATCAATCGAACGCAGGATGCCCAGACGATCCTTCTCGGAAATGTCCGCGGGCAATTCGACCTGGATCTTGAAGATCTGGTTGTAGCGGTTTTCCGGGTCGACGATGTTGTTCTGCGACAGGCGAATATTCTCGGTCGGGATGTTGCGCGTTTCGCAGTACAGCTTCACGAAGTAAGCCGCGCACAAGGCCGACGACGCCAGGAAGTAGTCGAACGGCCCCGGTGCCGAGCCATCGCCCTTGTAACGGATAGGCTGATCGGCGATCACCGTGAAGTCGTCGAACTTGGCTTCAAGTCGAAGGTTGTCGAGAAAGTTGACCTTGATTTCCATGCGGGTTTACCAGAGAGCAAAAACGAATTGGCGGCCATTATCCGGGTTTTCAGCCTGACGTCTTGTGCTTTTGCGTAATCGCCGCCGGGTGGGCGCTGCTGAATCTTCGCGGGTGCGGACGACAAAAATGCCGCGAGCAGTGAATTATTTCGTGTCTTCTTGTATCTGACGGAAAGAACCCATGCCACCAAAACAATGGCATCGAATCCGTTCAGCTATGAGTGACCCGCATGAAATCAAGGAAAAACAAGGTCAATCCCATCGGATTGAAAGACATCACGATTGTCGACGACGCCAAGATGCGCAAGGCGATCACCGCCGCCGCACTGGGCAACGCCATGGAATGGTTCGACTTCGGGGTGTACGGCTTCGTCGCCTATGCACTGGGCAAGATCTTCTTCCCCGGCGCCGATCCTGGCGTGCAGATGATTGCGGCGTTGGCGACGTTCTCGGTGCCGTTCTTGATCCGGCCGTTGGGCGGCCTGTTTTTCGGTGCCCTGGGCGACAAGTACGGGCGGCAGAAAGTATTGGCCGCAACCATCGTGATCATGTCGCTGAGCACCTTCGCCATCGGCTTGATACCGTCCTACGAGTCGATCGGCATCTGGGCGCCCATCCTGCTGTTGCTGGCGAAAATGGCCCAGGGTTTCTCGGTCGGCGGTGAGTACACCGGCGCCTCGATCTTCGTCGCCGAATACGCCCCCGACCGCAAACGCGGCTTCCTCGGCAGTTGGCTGGACTTCGGTTCGATTGCCGGTTTCGTCCTCGGCGCCGGCGTGGTGGTGCTGATCTCGACGATCATCGGCGAAGAGAAATTCCTCGAATGGGGTTGGCGCCTGCCGTTCTTCCTCGCCCTGCCGCTGGGCATGATCGGCCTCTATCTGCGGCATGCGCTGGAAGAAACCCCGGCGTTTCAACAGCACGTCGAGAAACTCGAAGAAGGCGACCGTGAAGGATTGGCGGGCGGGCCGAAGGTCTCGTTCAAGGAAGTCGCGACCAAACACTGGCGCAGCCTGATGACCTGCATCGGCGTGGTGGCGGTGACCAACGTCACCTATTACATGCTGCTGACCTACATGCCGAGCTACCTGTCGCACAACCTGCACTACAGCGAAAACCGTGGCGTGCTGATCATCATCGCGATCATGGTCGGCATGCTGTTCGTGCAGCCGGCGATCGGTTTTATCAGCGATAAAATTGGCCGCAAACCCTTCATTGTGGTCGGCAGCATCGGCCTGTTCCTGCTGGCGATTCCGGCGTTCATGCTGATCAACAGCGGCAAGATCGGCCTGATCTTCTCCGGCCTGCTGATGCTCGCGGTCTTGCTCAACTTCTTCATCGGCGTCATGGCTTCGACCCTGCCGGCGATGTTCCCCACGCACATCCGCTACAGCGCACTGGCCGCCGCGTTCAACGTCTCGGTGTTGATTGCCGGTTTGACTCCGACGGCCGTGGCCTGGCTGGTGGAAAGCACCAACAACCTGTACATGCCGGCCTATTACCTGATGGTGATTGCCGTGGTCGGCCTGATCACCGGCGTGACCATGAAAGAGACCGCCAACAAGCCCCTGCGCGGTGCTGCGCCGGCAGCGTCGGACCTCGAAGAAGCCAAGGAGCTGCTCAAGGAACACCACGACAACATCGAGCAGAAAATCGAAGACATCGACGCCGAAATCGCCGAACTGGAAGCCAAACGCAAGGAGTTGGTGCAACAGCATCCGCGCATTAACTGATGTGGTGCCCGACGGCGGCCCTGCCCGGGGCTGCCGTCGATCAACACGTCACAGCACGAAGCCGTCACCGATCAAGCGCCCCAGAACCTCCCCCGCCTCACTCAATTCACCCGGTGCCTGCATCAGGCGCAACTCGTGCAGCGGCAACTCGGGTAATCCCTCCTCACTGCTCAGCACGCGCATGCCGGGGCGCACTTGCGCCCGATCAACAATGCCCACCGCCAGTCCGGCTTCGATGGCTGTTTCCAGCGCGCTGGCACCGGCGCTGACAATCACCGCGCGCCACCGGCGTCCCTGCTCGCTCAACGCATCCACGGCAACGCTGCGATAGGGACAACCCTTGCCGTGCAAGGCCAGCGGTACCGGCCGGGTGAGATCCTGCGTGTAGTTGTGCGCGGCGACCCACACTGGCTGGGTCAGGCCCAGCATCCTTACGCAACGCGACGATGGCGGCGCATTGGCGACGACCACCAGCAACGCCAGATCCAGTTGCCCGCGCTCCAGACGCGCACTCAAACGGCCGCTGGCACCCGTTTCGACTTCCAGCTCGATGTGCGGAAAATCTGCCGACAAGTGCGGCAACGTACAGCCCAGGACCGCACCGGCATACTCCTCGGAAATCCCCAGACGGATCCGCCCGCTGGCCAGCGGGGTGCTGAAGCTCGCCAGCAATTGATCGTGGTGACGCAGCAATTCGGCGCTCTGCAGGGCGAAGCGTCGACCCAGTGGGGTGAGGTTGACCGTCTGGTTATCGCGTTCCAGCAAGCGCCCGCCCGCCAGCGCTTCCAGACGCCGAACATGCAGGCTGACCGCCGACGGGCTCTTGTTGAGGAAACTCGCGGCGGCAAGAAATTGCCCGAAGCGCACGATCGCCTGAAAGGTGCGCAACAGTTCGATATCAAGGGCTTCGGCCATGCTTGAGAATTCCTGCATCAGTGGTGCGAATCGTATCGTTTGAATGCATCAGCACCTGATTCATATCATCGAATTCAATCCTCTGTCAGGTGCCATGCGATGAACGTCATGCCTGTTCATTATTCACTGCTGATTGCAATGGTGGTCAGCTGGAGTTCCGGGTTCATTGGCTATCGCTACGTCGCCGATCAAGGCAGCGTGTACCTGGCCTCGTTATGGCGTTTTGTTTTGGCGGCATTGTTGTTGCTGCCGTTCGCCTGGGCTGGCTTGCGTGGTTTGCGCGGTAGAGACATGTGGCATCAGGCACTGCTTGGGCTGTTCGCGATGGGTGGCTACATGGGACCGATTGCCACCTCGATTCAACTTGGCGTCACGCCGGGCACTGCGTCGCTGTTTGCCAATCTGTTGCCACTGACAATTGTGCTGCTGGCCGGCAGCGTTCCGGGGCAGCGCACACGTGGCTGGCAATGGCTGGGTTTGGCGCTGTGCGTGATCGGCATGCTGCTGGCCAGCGCTGCGAGTGTCGAGTGGGCCAGTGCGGGGTTGTGGGCCTACTGCTTGCCGTTACTGGCGGTATTGTCGCTGGCGGCGGCGACCTTGTTTGAGAAAGCCCGGCCGGGGGTCGCGATGCCGGCCACCACGGCGCTGTTTATTCAGGTGTGTGCGGTGATTCCTGTGTTTGCGCTGCTGGCAGGCCTTGAGGGTGAATTGCGCCCGCCGATCAGTGCAGACTTCGTCAGTGGCGTGCTGTGGCTGGTGATCTTCTCGACTTTTGGCGGCTACGGATTTTATTGGCTGTGCCTGCAGCGTTTCAGCATGCAGCGCATCAGTGGCGCGCTGTTTCTGACGCCACCGGTGACACTGTTGTGGGCGTGGATGCAGTTCGGCGATCCGCTGAGTGCCAGCGCGCTACTCGGTATCGGTCTGACCCTGGTAGGGTTGCCATTGCTGGGGCGAGCGCCGAGCGAAAAAGTGTGTGCCGTCGGCATCCGCCAGGAAACTAAATCCGCAGGCCACAAGTCACTGACTTAGCGGAGGTTGAGGCATTTCGCCGAACCTCGTTTATTGAAGATGCCAGCGTGGTCACTCATACCGATCGTCGCAACAACCTCTCGCTGGACAGCCTGAATTTCTTCCTCGCCGATGTGCGCGACGGACTCGGGCCGTATCTGGCGATTTATCTGTTGGCAGTTCATCACTGGGAGCCAACCAGCATCGGGCTGGTGATGACCCTCGCAGGCATCGCCGCCCTTGTCACCCAGACACCCGCCGGAGCCCTGGTCGATAACACACGCCGTAAACGAGCGGTGATCGCGATTGCCGCTTTACTGGTGACCGGTAGTTGTGTGGTGTTGCCCTTCGTTACGTCCTTCAGTCTGGTGGCGATCACCCAAGCGCTGAGCGCCGCAGCCGCGTCGGTATTCGCTCCGGCAATCTCGGCGATCACCCTGGGCATCACCGGGCCCCGCGCATTCACCCGGCGCACCGGACGCAACGAGACCTTCAACCACGCCGGTAACGCCTGCGCGGCGCTGCTGGCCGGTGGATTCGCTTACCTGTTCGGGCCGGTGGCGGTGTTCTATCTGATGGCGGTCATGGCGCTGTGCAGTGTTATCGCCGTGAGCTTCGTCGACAGCAACGCCATCAACCATGATCTCGCACGAGGCCTAGACCCAAGCGATGTCGGGCACGGCAAGGCGCCTTCCGGGTTGACAGTGTTACTGACCAACAAGGCGCTGCTGATGTTCGCCGTCTGTTGTGCCCTCTTCCACTTGGCCAACGCGGCGATGCTGCCGCTGGTGAGCCAGAAACTCGCGCAAGTCAACTTGCAGATGGCGACGCCACTGACTTCGGCCTGTATCGTCGCCGCGCAACTGATCATGGTGCCGGTCGCCTTGCTGGTCGGGGCCAAAGCCGATGTGTGGGGACGCAAGCCGCTGCTGCTTGCAGGCTTCCTGATTCTGCCGTTGCGTGGCGTGCTTTATACCTTGTCCGCCGACCCTTACTGGCTGGTTGCCGTACAGATGCTCGACGGCGTCGGTGCGGGGATCTTCGGTGCGCTGTTCCCGGTGGTGGTCAAAGACCTGACCTTGGGCACCGGCCACTTCAATATCAGCCTCGGCGCCCTCTCGACCGTCTTCGGTCTGGGTGCGGCATTGAGCAGTAGTGTCGCGGGGATTGTGTTGCAGGAGGCCGGTTACAACGCGGCGTTTCTGACCCTGGCCGTGATTGCCGGGGTGGCGCTTGTGCTGTTGTGGCTGACGGTGCCGGAAACATTGCAGCGTGTGGGGAATGATGCAAGTGTTCCTGACCGCGAAGCGCCCTTCGGCGCTGCGCCGTAACGGCATGTATTGTTAAGTGGGAATTGCTGATGAGGGTGAAAGAATTTGGCTGATAACACGCTTGAGTTCAGCGAAAGTGATCTGGCACAGATGCAGCGCTTCAACCGCAAACTTGCCTGGCTACCGCGGTTTCGCATCCGCAATCGGCTGACGCCGCGCTTGATCCAGACATTGCTGCGCGCCAGTCAAATTGTCAGCGCGGACAAACCGCTCAAACATGACCTGCGTGCGCAAAACACTGTGGTGTATTCGCAAGGTGCTTCAGTGCCCGTCCGAATCATCCGCCCGCAGGGAAAGGCTCAAGGTGTGGTGCTGGATTACCATGGTGGCGGCTGGGTGATCGGCAATGCGCGGATGAACGACGACCTCAATATCGGCATGGTCAAGGCATGCAACGTGGCGGTGGTATCCGTCGACTATCGGTTGGCCGTCAATACACCGGTTGAGGATTTGATGGAGGATTGTCTGTGCGCCGCACGCTGGCTGCTGAGCGACGATTGCACGGAGTTCGTCGGCCTGCCGGTGATCGTTGTCGGAGAATCGGCGGGCGCGCATCTGGCAGCCGCCACCCTGTTAGCGCTCAAAGCATCACCCGATTTGCTGCAGCGGGTCAGCGGCGCCCTGCTCTATTACGGCGTCTACGATCTCGCGGGCACCCCGAGCGTGCACTCGGCCTCTGCTGAAACGCTGGTACTCGACGGCCCGGGCATGGCCGAGGCGCTGCGCCTGCTGACGCCAGGTTTGAGCGATGATGAACGCCGGCAGCCGCCACTGTCTCCGCTGTACGGCGACTTGAGCGGATTGCCACCGGCGTTGATGTTCACCGGTGAACTGGATCCTCTGCGCGACGACACGCTGGAACTGGCTGAACGCTGGCAACAATCAGCACCGGTTGAAGTCCATCTGCTGCCCTCTTCCGCCCATGGCTTTATCCATTTTCCGACCACCATGGCTAGCCGTGTTCTGACCTACAGCCGGGTGTGGCTTTCGCGTCAGATCGGGGCAAAAACAAGCAGTTAGGGCCTGTATTGGCAGGCAAACCACTTTCCTGCGGGCAAAACAAAACCCCAACTGCTTTCGCAATTGGGGTTTCGGAATTTAATCTTGACGATGACCTACTCTCACATGGGGAAACCCCACACTACCATCGGCGATGCATCGTTTCACTTCTGAGTTCGGGATGGGATCAGGTGGTTCCAACGCTCTATGGTCGTCAAGAAATTCGGGTACTGACTCGTGACCGGTTGGCCTCGCTTCAGCAAATCGGGTATGTGATACAGGTGTTTGTGAGCATCGCGAACTTTCGGTTCATTGCGTCTTCACACACCGCAATCTGGTCTCTTTCGAGCATTCAGATTGCTTGGGTGTTATATGGTCAAGCCTCACGGGCAATTAGTATTGGTTAGCTCAACGCCTCACAGCGCTTACACACCCAACCTATCAACGTCGTAGTCTTCGACGGCCCTTCAGGGAACTCAAGGTTCCAGTGAGATCTCATCTTGAGGCAAGTTTCCCGCTTAGATGCTTTCAGCGGTTATCTTTCCCGAACATAGCTACCCGGCAATGCCACTGGCGTGACAACCGGAACACCAGAGGTTCGTCCACTCCGGTCCTCTCGTACTAGGAGCAGCCCCTCTCAAATCTCAAACGTCCACGGCAGATAGGGACCGAACTGTCTCACGACGTTCTAAACCCAGCTCGCGTACCACTTTAAATGGCGAACAGCCATACCCTTGGGACCGGCTTCAGCCCCAGGATGTGATGAGCCGACAT
This sequence comes from Pseudomonas sp. GW823-FHT01D03, assembly GCF_058798255.1. Classification (NCBI taxonomy): domain Bacteria; kingdom Pseudomonadati; phylum Pseudomonadota; class Gammaproteobacteria; order Pseudomonadales; family Pseudomonadaceae; genus Pseudomonas; species Pseudomonas sp. GW823-FHT01D03. The sequence goes on along the minus strand of NZ_JBXAKK010000001.1, from coordinate 2,719,622 downwards.
CGAGGTGCCAAACACCGCCGTCGATATGAACTCTTGGGCGGTATCAGCCTGTTATCCCCGGAGTACCTTTTATCCGTTGAGCGATGGCCCTTCCATACAGAACCACCGGATCACTAAGACCTACTTTCGTACCTGCTCGACGTGTCTGTCTCGCAGTCAAGCGCGCTTTTGCCTTTATACTCTACGACCGATTTCCGACCGGTCTGAGCGCACCTTCGTACTCCTCCGTTACTCTTTAGGAGGAGACCGCCCCAGTCAAACTACCCACCATACACTGTCCTCGATCCGGATAACGGACCTGAGTTAGAACCTCAAAGTTGCCAGGGTGGTATTTCAAGGATGGCTCCACGCGAACTGGCGTCCACGCTTCAAAGCCTCCCACCTATCCTACACAAGCAAATTCAAAGTCCAGTGCAAAGCTATAGTAAAGGTTCACGGGGTCTTTCCGTCTAGCCGCGGATACACTGCATCTTCACAGCGATTTCAATTTCACTGAGTCTCGGGTGGAGACAGCGCCGCCATCGTTACGCCATTCGTGCAGGTCGGAACTTACCCGACAAGGAATTTCGCTACCTTAGGACCGTTATAGTTACGGCCGCCGTTTACCGGGGCTTCGATCAAGAGCTTCGCGTTAGCTAACCCCATCAATTAACCTTCCGGCACCGGGCAGGCGTCACACCCTATACGTCCACTTTCGTGTTTGCAGAGTGCTGTGTTTTTAATAAACAGTCGCAGCGGCCTGGTATCTTCGACCGGCATGAGCTTACGGAGCAAGTCCTTCACCCTCACCGGCGCACCTTCTCCCGAAGTTACGGTGCCATTTTGCCTAGTTCCTTCACCCGAGTTCTCTCAAGCGCCTTGGTATTCTCTACCCAACCACCTGTGTCGGTTTGGGGTACGGTTCCTGGTTATCTGAAGCTTAGAAGCTTTTCTTGGAAGCATGGCATCAACCACTTCGTCACCCAAAGGGTAACTCGTCATCAGCTCTCGGCCTTAAGATCCCGGATTTACCTAAGATCTCAGCCTACCACCTTAAACTTGGACAACCAACGCCAAGCTGGCCTAGCCTTCTCCGTCCCTCCATCGCAATAACCAGAAGTACAGGAATATTAACCTGTTTTCCATCGACTACGCTTTTCAGCCTCGCCTTAGGGACCGACTAACCCTGCGTCGATTAACGTTGCGCAGGAAACCTTGGTCTTTCGGCGTGGGTGTTTTTCACACCCATTGTCGTTACTCATGTCAGCATTCGCACTTCTGATACCTCCAGCAAGCTTCTCAACTCACCTTCACAGGCTTACAGAACGCTCCTCTACCGCATCACTTGCGTGATACCCGTAGCTTCGGTGTATGGTTTGAGCCCCGTTACATCTTCCGCGCAGGCCGACTCGACTAGTGAGCTATTACGCTTTCTTTAAAGGGTGGCTGCTTCTAAGCCAACCTCCTAGCTGTCTAAGCCTTCCCACATCGTTTCCCACTTAACCATAACTTTGGGACCTTAGCTGACGGTCTGGGTTGTTTCCCTTTTCACGACGGACGTTAGCACCCGCCGTGTGTCTCCCATGCTCGGCACTTGTAGGTATTCGGAGTTTGCATCGGTTTGGTAAGTCGGGATGACCCCCTAGCCGAAACAGTGCTCTACCCCCTACAGTGATACATGAGGCGCTACCTAAATAGCTTTCGAGGAGAACCAGCTATCTCCGAGCTTGATTAGCCTTTCACTCCGATCCACAGGTCATCCGCTAACTTTTCAACGGTAGTCGGTTCGGTCCTCCAGTCAGTGTTACCTAACCTTCAACCTGCCCATGGATAGATCGCCCGGTTTCGGGTCTATTCCCAGCGACTAGACGCCCTATTAAGACTCGCTTTCGCTACGCCTCCCCTATTCGGTTAAGCTCGCCACTGAAAATAAGTCGCTGACCCATTATACAAAAGGTACGCAGTCACCCAACAAAGTGGGCTCCCACTGCTTGTACGCATACGGTTTCAGGATCTATTTCACTCCCCTCTCCGGGGTTCTTTTCGCCTTTCCCTCACGGTACTAGTTCACTATCGGTCAGTCAGTAGTATTTAGCCTTGGAGGATGGTCCCCCCATATTCAGACAAAGTTTCTCGTGCTCCGTCCTACTCGATTTCATGACTAAGAGATTTTCGCGTACAGGGCTATCACCCACTATGGCCGCACTTTCCAGAGCGTTCCGCTAATCTCAAAGCCACTTAAGGGCTAGTCCCCGTTCGCTCGCCACTACTAAGGGAATCTCGGTTGATTTCTTTTCCTCAGGGTACTTAGATGTTTCAGTTCCCCTGGTTCGCCTCTTGCACCTATGTATTCAGTACAAGATAACCATCTTATGATGGCTGGGTTCCCCCATTCAGACATCTCCGGATCAAAGTCTGTTTGCCGACTCCCCGAAGCTTTTCGCAGGCTACCACGTCTTTCATCGCCTCTGACTGCCAAGGCATCCACCGTATGCGCTTCTTCACTTGACCATATAACCCCAAGCAATCTGGTTATACTGTGAAGACGACATTCGCCGAAAATTCGCAAAACTCTTAAGAGTCACTCACAAATTTTACCTTAGCCTGATCCGTTACCAGTGAAAGTAACGTTCAGTCTATCTTTCTATCACATACCCAAATTTTTAAAGAACGATCTAATCAAAAGACTAGAAATCAGCATTCACCATCACAGCGATGGAATGCTCATTTCTAAGCTTTTAAACTTCAGAAGCAGTGGTGGTGGAGCCAAGCGGGATCGAACCGCTGACCTCCTGCGTGCAAGGCAGGCGCTCTCCCAGCTGAGCTATGGCCCCGTATTTCTACAGGTTTCCCACACAAAAATTGGTGGGTCTGGGCAGATTCGAACTGCCGACCTCACCCTTATCAGGGGTGCGCTCTAACCAACTGAGCTACAGACCCAATTTCGGGCTGCTTCTATCGTCTTCTTCAATGAATCAAGCAATTCGTGTGGGAACTTATGGAGCAGCTGATGTCGTCGATTAAGGAGGTGATCCAGCCGCAGGTTCCCCTACGGCTACCTTGTTACGACTTCACCCCAGTCATGAATCACACCGTGGTAACCGTCCTCCCGAAGGTTAGACTAGCTACTTCTGGTGCAACCCACTCCCATGGTGTGACGGGCGGTGTGTACAAGGCCCGGGAACGTATTCACCGCGACATTCTGATTCGCGATTACTAGCGATTCCGACTTCACGCAGTCGAGTTGCAGACTGCGATCCGGACTACGATCGGTTTTGTGGGATTAGCTCCACCTCGCGGCTTGGCAACCCTCTGTACCGACCATTGTAGCACGTGTGTAGCCCAGGCCGTAAGGGCCATGATGACTTGACGTCATCCCCACCTTCCTCCGGTTTGTCACCGGCAGTCTCCTTAGAGTGCCCACCATTACGTGCTGGTAACTAAGGACAAGGGTTGCGCTCGTTACGGGACTTAACCCAACATCTCACGACACGAGCTGACGACAGCCATGCAGCACCTGTCTCAATGTTCCCGAAGGCACCAATCCATCTCTGGAAAGTTCATTGGATGTCAAGGCCTGGTAAGGTTCTTCGCGTTGCTTCGAATTAAACCACATGCTCCACCGCTTGTGCGGGCCCCCGTCAATTCATTTGAGTTTTAACCTTGCGGCCGTACTCCCCAGGCGGTCAACTTAATGCGTTAGCTGCGCCACTAAGAGCTCAAGGCTCCCAACGGCTAGTTGACATCGTTTACGGCGTGGACTACCAGGGTATCTAATCCTGTTTGCTCCCCACGCTTTCGCACCTCAGTGTCAGTATCAGTCCAGGTGGTCGCCTTCGCCACTGGTGTTCCTTCCTATATCTACGCATTTCACCGCTACACAGGAAATTCCACCACCCTCTACCATACTCTAGCTTGCCAGTTTTGGATGCAGTTCCCAGGTTGAGCCCGGGGATTTCACATCCAACTTAACAAACCACCTACGCGCGCTTTACGCCCAGTAATTCCGATTAACGCTTGCACCCTCTGTATTACCGCGGCTGCTGGCACAGAGTTAGCCGGTGCTTATTCTGTCGGTAACGTCAAAATTGCAGAGTATTAATCTACAACCCTTCCTCCCAACTTAAAGTGCTTTACAATCCGAAGACCTTCTTCACACACGCGGCATGGCTGGATCAGGCTTTCGCCCATTGTCCAATATTCCCCACTGCTGCCTCCCGTAGGAGTCTGGACCGTGTCTCAGTTCCAGTGTGACTGATCATCCTCTCAGACCAGTTACGGATCGTCGCCTTGGTGAGCCATTACCTCACCAACTAGCTAATCCGACCTAGGCTCATCTGATAGCGCAAGGCCCGAAGGTCCCCTGCTTTCTCCCGTAGGACGTATGCGGTATTAGCGTTCCTTTCGAAACGTTGTCCCCCACTACCAGGCAGATTCCTAGGCATTACTCACCCGTCCGCCGCTGAATCCAGGAGCAAGCTCCCTTCATCCGCTCGACTTGCATGTGTTAGGCCTGCCGCCAGCGTTCAATCTGAGCCATGATCAAACTCTTCAGTTCAAACATCTTTGGGTTTTTAAGAAACCCTAAACTTGGCTCAGCAATCGTTGGTTACATCTTTGATTTCTCGCGGAGTAACTTGTGATGCTGATAATCTTGTTGACTATCAGTCTGACTCCACAAGCACCCACACGAATTGCTTGATTCAGTTGTTAAAGAGCGGTTGGTTAAGATCTTTCGTCTCAACCGAGGCGCGCATTCTACAGCAGCCTCATTTGCTGTCAAGTGATTATTTTCAGAAGTTTTCGAAGAATTCTTCAACAACTTCAACCACTTGCGCTTCCGATCTCTCGTCAGCGGGAGGCGAATTCTACAGCGTTACACGCTGCTGTCAACACCTCTTTTTCACCGCTTTCGACCGAGAAGATCGAACCGTCAAAAGAGCCAAACATCACCGCCCTTTCAACTCCTTCCAGGCTTCGATGAACTGAAGCAACTCGCTGTCGAAAATCGCATAACTCATTGAATCTCAAGGAGTTTTCCGTTTCGACTGCGCCGGAAGTGGGGCGAATTATAGACCTCCTGAATCTGCCGTCAACCGTTAATTTCAGTTTTCTATCAATGCACCGAAAAAGCCTGCTTATATATAGACGCACCGTCAGCGGATGCGCAGCATACGGTCCATCGCCTGAAGCAATTTGCGATGATGCCTCACAATGACAGCCCAACTTCCTGGATCTTCCCCCATGCCCGGCTCCCGAGTCCGCCCTACCCCCGCCCCCCTACTCAATCCAGGCGAGACCGTGGTGCTGTTCGACGGCGCCTGCAAGCTATGTAACGGCTGGGCGCGTTTTCTGATTCGTCATGACAACAAGCAGCAAGTGCGCCTGGCGGCAGTGCAATCGCCAGAAGGTCAGGCCTTGCTGGCATGGGCCGGTCTCCCGGTGGACGAGTTCGACACTATGGCGGTGATCCGCGACGAGCATTACTGGGTGCGCTCCGATGCGTTCTTCGAAGTCATTGCACAACTGCCGGCTCGTTGGTCGCCGGTCAGGCTTCTGCGAGTTTTCCCACGAGCACTTAGAGATTGGGCCTACGACCGCGTCGCACTGAATCGCTATCGGATCTTCGGCAAGTACGACAGCTGCCTGTTACCCGACCCCGATCACGAACGACGCTTTCTCAAGTCGCCGGTGTGAATGCTCAGCTACAACATCAACTGCAGCCACTGCCCCGGCGTCATCTTCGTCACCATCATCAGCACGATCACGAACATCCCGAGAAACCCGCAAACGCCCATCCAGAACCACTGCCGATAAACAGCCCGGTAACTAGCATCAAGCCCTGCCCCACATTGCACCGCATCCGCCGCCATCCCCTGCAAACGTTTCTGCAGCAACAGCACCGGCAACCAAAGCGAACCCACTATAAAGAAGAGGATCAGCGACATCAGCACCCAGTCCGTGGTCAAGGGCAACCCGGAAAGCCTAGTCAGCCAATAACCCGTCGCGATCTGGATGAATCCCGCCGGCGTAGTGATCCAGGCGTCATGGCGCACGACCATTTTCGCCATATGCGCAATCACTTGCGGATTGGCCGTGCGACTGGCGGCGATCAGGTACAGATAGGAACCCATGCCGAAGCCGAAGAGGAAAATCGCAGCGGTGACATGCAAGTACTTCACGCTCAGATAAAGCATGCTCAACGCATCCCGCCAGAGAAAATCACGGACAGGCCAAGATTCTGCGGATCGTTGATCGCTGCCATGTATTCGTCGACGCTGATCTCACCGACACAAGGACGGGCTCCCGGTTCGGGCAAGTAACCTCGAGCGATCTTCGCGGCCAGAGCGACGGCAGCACAACTAGGGATCTCCGGCCCCTTGTCATTCAGCGCGGTCAGTTGCGCCGTCATCGACAACGGCTGGTCGTTCAAGCCAACACCTCGCACATCTATATACATCGCACTTTTGCCATCACCGAAACGCTCAAACCATGTCCCCCACCGATGCAACCGGGCCGCCCACACCCTGTGGTCACGCACCAGCCCTTTCCTCATCGCCAGCGCAAACAGATAATTGGCCACGCCGCCGAGCTTGAGGCCAGCGCCAGCTTTGAAACTCAACGTGTGCGCACCAAAGCGGCTGGCAAAGATGTCCATGTCCGGTACATCAACATTGGCCAGCGCGCGAGTGCCCAGGTTCTGCAGCTTGCGCAGGGTCAGGTCCTCCCAACCCATCACCTCATGCACTTGACCATTGCGCAACTGGCGGATCGGTTTGCCCGCATACGCCAGCACACCCTCGATCGTCGACAATCCCGGCATTTTCGCTGACGAGGAAATGCCGTGTTCGATCGAATCGATGCGTTTGAAGCGATAGCGCTGCTCATCGATGATCGCCGACGACAGCGTCGGCACCGAACTGCAACCACTGAGGATGGCGACACCGGCCTCTCTCGCCCGTGCATCTAGTGTGCCGATGCCATTGACGAACGTCCGGCAGTCCGCCAGATCGCAATAGCTCACGCCCGCCTCGATGCAGCTTTCGGCCACCGCATAGGATTGCCCCTGAAACGGGCCGCCCGTGTGAACCACCAGTTGAATATTCATCGCACGCAGAGCGGCGGCGAAACCGGCGCTCATTGCGTCACCACACCAGCGCTCGCAGCTCGCCCCCAACTCGGCGACCTTGCCTTCCAGCTTCTGCGGATCGCGCCCCGAGATCGCCAGTTCGATGCCCGGCATATCGATCAGATGCCGACAAACGATACTGCCAAAGTTTCCATACCCGCCAACCACTAACACCCTGAGTACCATCAACGCTTCCCTGAACGATTCAACTCTGCCCATAACCGGGTTCGGCGCAGCTTCCCTGATATCATTGGGCCAAGCAAGCCTGCGTCAAAGGGCGGCGATGTAGTAACGTCAGCGCCTCGACAACGGAGGTTGATATGAGTAAACGAATCATCGTCATCGGCGCGGGAATCGTCGGCGCGTCATTGGCGTATCACCTCGCCGTGAAAGGTGCAAAAGTGGTTGTGATCGAGGCCGGTGAGATTGCGTCCGGTGTGACGGGCTGCTCATTTGCCTGGATCAACACTTCGCACGGCGGTCACGACTCCGTTGCGCCGCTGCGCGCAGCGGCCATCGCAGAATACCGCCGACTTGAATCCGAACTGCCGGGGCTGAAGGTGCGCTGGACTGGCGCATTGTCTTACGGCGATGGCTCACTTCAAGCGCCTTCTATATATAGCGCGCAGATTCTCGAGCTTGAACCCAACCTCAAACATCCTCCAGAACGGGCGTTCTTTGCCGCCGAAGAAGGCGCGCTGGATGCCGTGCAGGCAACGCGGGCCTTGATTGCAGGTGCGCAGGCGCATGGAGCGACTCTGCTTACCCAGACGCCAGTGCTCGGTTTGCAGATTCTGGACGGTATCGTCAGCGGCGTGATCACTGCGACGGGCAAGCACGATGCCGACGTTGTCGTACTGGCAGCCGGAACCGCCACCCCGCTGTTGGTGGATCAACTGAACGTCGCCCTGCCCATCGACGCCTCACCCGCAATATTCATCCGTTACCAAACCCAACCGCAGCGAGTGAACACGATCATCTCCAGCCCTGACATGGAAATCAGGCACGACGCCGACGGTAATCTGCTCGCTGCGGAAGACTATATAGATGAAGCGCCGCAAAACAGTGCGCAAGCCATCGCGCAGAGAACGGCCAACGCCATCCAGCACGCGCTGCACGGGGTGCTATCCATAGAGCCGCAACTGGCGTGCGTCGGCCTGAGACCGATGCCGGTCGATGGCATTCCAGTCATTGGCTATCTGCCCAACCTCAGTGGTGCCTATGTTTGCGTCATGCATCCGGGCGTGACACTGGCGGCAGTCGTAGGACGACTGGTGGCCGAGGAGATCGTCGGGGGAGGCTTTGCGACCGCGTTAGCGCCGTGTCGGCCGGATCGATTCCAATCACCGGTTTGAGCAACTCTCCCGCGATAAAATGCAGCGCTGGCGATGGGATGCCGACTTGTACGATGTCTTATCACAGGGTATTACTAGGTCTCCTCAACAAAAATAAAACCACGGAGGTCGCTACATGGACTCATTCCTGTCCGCCAAGCCTCAAAGCCTTGACCACGCGAAAGGCAATACCCGCCGCAGTTTCCTGAAAAAGTCGCTCGCTGTTTCCGCCACGCTCGCCACCGTCGGCAGCGCCGCACTACCCCGCTTTTCCGATGCCGCCGAACCCTTGAGTCAGCGCTACCCTGATCCACTGATTCACATCCTCGACGACAGTTTCCTTGAGCTACGCGTTTTCAACGCCAGTGTTGAAAAACTCGCCACCGGCATGCGCTGGGCCGAAGGACCGGTGTGGGTCGGTGATGGCCGCTATCTGTTGGTCAGCGACATCCCCAATAATCGCATCATGCGCTGGGACGAAATCACCGACTCCTTCACGGTGTACCGCGAACACTCAAACTTTTCCAACGGCATGTGCCGGGATCGCCAAGGGCGTCTGATCGTTTGCGAAGGCTCCACCACCACTAGCGAAGGGCGCCGCATCACGCGCACCGAACACAATGGCACGATCTCCGTACTGGCCAACAGCTTCGACGGCAAGCCCTTCAACTCGCCCAACGACATCGTCTGCAAAAGTGACGGCTCGATCTGGTTCACCGACCCGCCATTCCAGACCAGCAATAACTACGAAGGCCACAAAGTCACCCCGACCCAACCCCACGCCGTGTACCGCATCGACGGCGAGAGCCAAAAAGTCACTCGGGTAATCGACGACCTCAACGGCCCCAACGGCCTGTGCTTTTCTCCCGATGAAAAGACCCTGTATGTCGTCGAAGGTCGCGCCAAGCCCAATCGCCTGATCTGGGCGATTGCGGTGAAAGACGACGGCACCCTGGGCGAACGCCGCAAGCACATCGAAGGGTTGGACTATGCCGCGATTGACGGCATCAAGTGCGACGAAGCGGGCAACCTGTGGTGCGGCTGGGGCGGCAATGGTGATCCCAAGGCCGACCTGGAAAAACTCGACGGCGTGCGTGTTTTCAATTCGCAGGGCAAGGCCATCGGGCACATTTCCCTGCCAGAGCGCTGCCCGAACTTGTGCTTCGGGGGGCGCGAAGGCAATCGACTGTTCATGGCCAGTAGTCACTCGATCTACTCGCTGTTTGTGAACACTCGTGGGACGACGTTTGCGTTGTAGAAACAACGCGAGTTTCACGATAGTTCCTGAGTATCGAAACAAGCTCCTGCCGCGCATCCGAGGCTGCGCGGCAGTCGACCCCATTCATCGCGCGTCCACTCGCAGGCCTCTACAGAATGATGACGTTTGCCCAAGAACGAACACTGAGCGCCACGTATTTGCCTAAGGCCTATCCCCTGAGTAGAATGCGATTAATTATCAATTATGTACTTGCCGGGATTCCGATGCGCAGCGATGAAACACTAGGCACTGCAGATCTAGGGCTGCTCTATCGCACCCACCACTCGTGGTTACACGGCTGGCTGATCCGACGCACTGGATGTCGCGATAACGCAGCAGATCTGGCGCAGGACACCTTCGTGCGACTGCTCAAATCCCGTCAGTCCAGCCCCTTGCGCGAACCACGCGCCTATTTGAGCAGTATCGCCCGCGGACTGATGATTGATCAGTATCGTCGTCGTGAACTCGAACGCGCCTACCTGGAAAGCGTCATGTTGCTGCCTCAACACGAGGTTCCCTCGGAGGAAAGCCGGCTGATGATTCTTGATGCGCTCGAGCGCATAGACCGCATGCTCAATATGCTTAAACCAAGAGTTCGCCAGGCGTTTTTGTTTGCCCGACTAGACGGTCTGACGTGCGCACAAATAGCCGAAAAGCTGGGGGTTTCCCGCGCGACCGTGGAGCGTGACCTTGCCACGGCCCTGCAGCACTGCTATCGCTTGCGTTATGTCGAGGCGTGAGCCGCAGGCGCTGGATCCGGCCATCGTTGAGCAGGCGATTCAATGGCTGGTGCGCCTTCGCTTCAATCAAGCCGATGAACAAACACAGCACACTTTTGAGCACTGGCTGCAACAGCGCCCAGAGCATGCGTTGGCGTGGCAGCGTGTGGAAACGCTTGGGGATGAATTCGCCGGCGTGCCACCTCAACTGGCCCGACAAACCCTTAATGGCACCAATCATGGAATCCGGCGGCGGGAAAGCCTGAAGCTACTGGGCATATTTGCTGCTGTTGGCACTGCAGTCTGGCTCGGCCGAGACTACACACCCGTACCAGCCATGCTTGCGCAGCAGCGCAGCAGCACCGGCGAGCAACGAAGTTTCCAGCTCAATGATGGCAGCCGTATCCAGCTCAATAGCGATAGCGCGGTCGACAGCGATTTCGACGCCCGGCGACGCCTGATCATCCTGCGACGTGGTGAAATCATCGTGAATGTCGGCGCGGATCAACACTCGCCTCAAGCACGGCCGTTCTGGGTGCAATCACGTGACGGGATCATGCGTGCTCAGAGTTCCCGCTTTCTGGCGCGCGAACGTGACGATGGCACGCTGGTCGCGGCTCAGGAAGGATCAGTCACCCTGTTCCCCGGCTCCAGTCAAACGCCTGCAAGCCGCAGCGTCGAGGCAGGAAATCAGCTGCTGCTCACAACCAGTGGCGTGCGAACGTTCAGTGACACGGGCCTTGATCTATGGAGCTGGGGTGACGGGGTGATCAGTGCGCGCAATATGCGCCTTAATGATTTCATCGTGGAGTTGTCGCGTTATCGCCCCGGGGTATTGCGTTGCGCCGAAGAGGTCGCTGATCGTCGCGTTTCCGGCACCTTCCAGCTCGCCGACAACGATCAGGTTCTGGCATTGATCGCGCAGTCACTGCACTTGCACGTAGATTACCGGACCCGTTATTGGGTCACCGTGACCGCCGCCACCTGAGTAAACCGAAACTTTTTGCTACCGGAAAATTAATGAGGTGGTTTCTCATTCTCGTTCGACCTCTAAGGAAGGCCGGAATACAGGCCAGTCTGCCGATGTCCTTTCTTGGAGCGAGAAAATGAGTTCGTCCCCGGTTTCACAGCGCCATCCATTAAATCGTGCCTTGCACGGTGCGATTTTGGGTGTGATCGTCAGCAGCTACGCATTGCCGTCGCTGGCGCAAACATCGAGCGCTGCCCCGCGCAATCAAGTCAAACAGTGGAACGTCGCTGCGGGCCCACTGGCGCCGGCGCTTGACCGCTTTGCGCGCGAGGCTGGCATCAGTCTTTCCTTCGACGCGTCGAGTGTCGCGAACCGCACCACTGCTGGCGTGAATGGCACGCTCGAAACGTCGGCAGCGCTGTCATCGTTGTTGCAGGGGAGCGAGTTGCAGATCGAACAGCAAGGCCCGAATGCGTACCTGCTGGTCCCTCAAGCAAAGACCGCCGGCCCGCTGGAGCTCGACGCAACGGACGTCGAGGACTATCGCCTTGCCCCCCTGATCATCAATGCCAAGGTCAGGGTCAGTGCCGACGACGATGCCAACTCGGTGGTCGCCAAGGAGCTCTGGGTTGGCGGCAAGGTGGCAACCAGCATTCTCAATACACCGGCATCGGTGTCGGTTGTTACCAACAAGGAAATGCAGCAACGCAGCGTCAGCACCACGGAAGAGGCGCTGCAATACACGCCGGGCGTGATCAGTGACTTCTACGGTACGGATGACCGCAACGACTATTTCCAGATCCGCGGCTTCCAGGCCACCACCTACCGTGACGGCTTGACCCTGAGTTCGATGCGCGGCGTACGCGAAGATCCATTCGCGTATGAGCGCATCGAGATTCTGCGTGGCGCCAACTCCACGCTGTTTGGCCCCGCGGATCCGGGCGGTTCGGTGAACTTCGTGACCAAACAGCCGCGTTTCGAGCAGTTTGGTCAAGGCTACGTGACCTACGGTTCGTTTAACCATGTAGAGACGGGCATCGATGTCGGGGATGCACTCAACGACGAGAAAACCGTAGCTGGCCGCTTTACTGCCAAAGGCCAAAACAGCGACCGTGAATACGATCACTCGCAGGACGACAACCAGTTGTTTATGGGTGGCCTCACTTGGGCACCGACGGATTACACGTCGGCGACGATGATTCTGGACTACCTCAAGACCGAAAGTTCGCCAAACAGCGGTGGCTATCCGCTGGACAAGGAATACGACCGCAGCAAGTTCTATGGCGAACCCAGCTATAACTTTCACGATGTCGAGCGCACCAGCCTCAGCGGTAACATCACCCATGACTTCGACAACGGCTTCGTGCTGCGCAGCAACCTGCGTTACAGCAAGTTGACCGATGATTTCGGCTACGTTTACCTCAGCGACAGCGCCGCACGTGTCGGTACGAGCGTTGACCGGTATCAGTTTGGCACGGACACCAAAGCCGACCAGTTCAACGGCAATCTGATGCTGCAATACGATGCCCGCTTCGAGAACATCGACAGCAGCAGCCTGGTGGGCGTGGAGTACCTCGATTCGACCACCAGGGAAAGCTCGGTCTACGCCCCGACGACCTCGATTGACATTGCCAATCCCGTGTTTACTGGCGTTTCACGCTCAATCACGCCGTATGCCGTCAACAAGCGAGACGCGACCACCAAGGCCGTATTCCTTCAGCAGAACCTGTCGTTCTACGAGCGTTTCATCGTTACCGGCGGTGTGCGCAACGACTCGATGGACCTGACCAGCAAAGGCTTGCAATCCACTGAGAAGGACAACTTCTCCGAAACCTCCTACCGAGGCGCGTTGACCTATATCGTCAACGACGAGGTGTCCACCTATGTGAGCATGGTGGAATCCGTCTCGCCGCCGCAGGTCGGGGTGACACCGCAGACGGGCAGGCAGTACGAGGTCGGCGTGAAGTATGCGCCGATGGGGATGGACGCACTGTTCTCCGCAGCCGTTTACGACCTGACCCAGGAAAACGTCACCATCGCCGTGGTGCTGCCGAGCGGCATCATTGAGCAACAGACAGTGGGCGAGTCGCGGGCGCGCGGCCTCGACCTGGAGGCCAAGGCGCAGGTGACGCAGAACCTCAGCCTGATCGGTGGCTATTCCTATATGGAGTCCGAGGTATTGCGCGGTTCGTTGTACGACGGCAGTTCCCTGAAGGGTAATGAGTTCTCCACGGCACCCAAGCATTCCGCTTCGCTCTGGAGTTATTACGACGTACCCGGCACTGATGTCAGCGTTGGCTTGGGTGCGCGCTACGTCGGCTCTTATTACTTCGATGCAGCCAACTCCGGCAAAAGCGATGGCACCACACTGTTCGACGCCGCCTTCAACTACAAGATCGCCAAGGGTACCGAACTTGCAGTGAATGTCAGCAACCTGCTGGATGAGCAGCACGTGGTCGGTTCCGGCACAGCGAACTTCTACAACCCGGGTCGGGAGATTACCGCCAAAGTGAGTTACAACTGGTAAGCCGGCGAGTAAGCCTTTTTTCCATATAGGAAACGGTGCCCGCTTTACCGCGGGCACCGTCAACCTGGCCATCAATCGGCAAGGTGATGCAAGGGTGTTCGATTTAAGTCGTTACGCGTCAGCTATAACTGCCCGCCATGCTGACCGCTTGTCGTCGACCGAGATAGCGCTGAACGTCAGAGCGCCCTGCCCTTGGTTATGCAGTACGCGTTAACGAATGTTGCCGTGAGCTGCAACGCCTGACGTATATCCGGTTTGGCGATTCCATGCCTGTTGGCAAATTGCTCGACTGCCGCAGTGTTAAAACGAGTGGTCTGGATAAAGTCCAAGGCTTCGGGTCTGGTATTCAAAAACCACGCGACCGGGGGAATACTCAGTAGCCACTTCAGCAATCGGAGTGAAATGTGATGCTTGGGGGACTTCAAGCCCAAAGGTTCAGCCACCTGCGCCAGGAGTTCTCGCAAGTTTGGAGTCTGATCATCAAGCGCCAGCAGTTCCTCGCCCACCATGGCAGGATCAAAAGCACAAGCGGCCACCAGCTCGACCAGATAATCCACGGTGACCAGTGGCAGCCAGTGCTCGGCGGTACCGGGCACGGCAGTCATCTTGCCCTGCACCAGGTTGCGTATCAGCGCCACCAGCGGCTGACCGTCAAGGATATGCCCCGTGCGGCTGTGACCACAGACCGTCGCAGGGTGCACAACAGTCATCTCCCCGCCCTTGGCCGACATGACTTCCAGAGTCGCAAAATGCGCCTCCAGTTTGCTTGCCTCGTAACCACCGACACGCCGGTAGACGGCGGGCCAATTCGTCAACTCCGGATGACGAGGATCAATGCCGATGCGTTGCAGATGTTCATGATTGTTCAGCATGTAGCCGCCGATCATCACCAAGCGGCTTTTTTGCTCAGCCGCCAACAGCGCCACACGCTTTGCCCCCTGCACATTCACCGCGCGCGAGTGCTCAACTGAAAGCCCCCATGCGAAGTGGGCGCCCAAATGGAATACGACGCTGGCGCGCCTCAGCACTTCCTGGTCAGCCAGACTCAGTCCGAGATTGTCCTGTTCCAGATCGCCAGCGACGGCAAATACCCGTGCCGCGCACCCGCCCAGATTATCAACTTGCTCGCGTAACGCAGCCAGCCGCTCCGGGCGACGCATCAACACCCGAAGGGTGTGACCTTTTGCACTCAGGTTCGCCAGCAAATGTTGACCGATGAAGCCAGTACCCCCTGTGACAAAACACTCCACGCTCATTTCCCTGTTCCTTGTTGAAGGTGAGAAATCAAGCGTAAAGTATCGACCCAACTCTACAGTCAAGCGGTGTTTTCATGAAAATCGGCGAACTCGAAATCCGCAGTGGCGCCAGCCGTCATACGTTGCGTTACTACGAGCAAATCGGCCTGATCTCACCGCTGCGGCAAACCAACAACTATCGCGTCTATACCGAGCAAACCCTGCAGGATCTGGACTTTATCCAGCGCGCCCAAAGCATGGGGTTTTCTTTGGGGGAAATAGGCGAGATTCTCGATGCGCAGCGCAACAAGCTGATCGATTGTGCTGACGGCGCGAAGCTGATTGAAAAGAAGATGGCCGAAATCAAA
Organism: Pseudomonas sp. GW823-FHT01D03; assembly: GCF_058798255.1. Taxonomy (NCBI): domain Bacteria; kingdom Pseudomonadati; phylum Pseudomonadota; class Gammaproteobacteria; order Pseudomonadales; family Pseudomonadaceae; genus Pseudomonas; species Pseudomonas sp. GW823-FHT01D03. The sequence continues at coordinate 2,704,103 of NZ_JBXAKK010000001.1, read as the reverse complement.
CAGAAAATTGCCAACCTCCAAAGCATTCATCGATATCTGGATGTAGAGCGTGCGGCCCTCGAAGCGAGTGCTGCCAGGCAACTTGAGCTTCAACAACTGAGCGACGCTGCCAATCATTGAGTCTTTTGCGGTGCAGCTTGGTTTTTTATTGTCTGGGTCACGTTGCGGGCGAGTCGAGGCAGTTTGCCGAACAGCAAATGCCATGGGGAGGTCATGCGCAAAGTGTGATGTCGCGGCCATTTTCGACTGGGCGATGCCGGACTCTCGTCAGAGCGTCCGCCAACGTCACGATTGAAATGCCTTGCGACTCATGCCAAACGTTTTTCCACCCAGCGCCGATATTGCCGGGTGCGAAACGCCATGGCGATCTGCTGCAAAATCAGCGCGCGTAACGGTGACACCCCCGGATCAGGCTTTTTCGCCTGACTGAGTTTACCCAGCTGAAACTTCACCACCGCCATGTTCGCCAGGGCGGCGATGGCCTTGTTTTTCCAGGTGATCGGCGGCAATTGCGGGGCGTTGTCCTTGCCCTGCAGCCAGTCACGCGGCAGGTACGGATCGATGGCCAACGCGGTACCGATGCCGACCATGTCCACACCACTGTGCACGACGCTTTCGGCCACCGGACGACGGCGGATGCCGCCGGTGACCATCACTGGCATTTTGGCAACGGTCTGAAGGTCTCGGGCAAATTCGACGAAATAGGCCTCGCGAGCCAGGGTTCGACCATCGCGCGCCTCCCCCTGCATGGCCGGAACTTCGTAGCTGCCACCGGACAGTTCCACCAGATCCACGCCCAGATCGTTGAGCAGCTCAACTACCTTTTTCGCATCGTCAGCGGTGAATCCGCCGCGCTGGAAATCGGCGGAATTGAGCTTCACCGCCACTGCGAACTGCGCCGAAACCACTGCCCTGACGGCCTTGACGATCTCGACCAACAACCGCGCGCGGTTCTCCAGAGAGCCGCCCCACTCGTCCGTCCTTTGATTGGTCAGTGGCGAGAGAAACTGGCTCAACAGATAGCCGTGAGCGGCGTGGATTTCCACCCCAGTGAACCCCGCCTGTTCACCCAGGCGTGCGGTATTGGCAAAACGCTGAATGACGTCCTCGATCACACTGGCGGTCATCGCGTGGGGTGTGGCGAAACGCTTGGACAGTTTGCCCAGCTCCAGCGGTACCGCTGACGGCGCCCAGGTTTTCTGCCCGAGGCTGGACTGCATCTGGCGCCCCGGATGATTGATCTGCAACCAGAACTGCGCACCGGCAGAACGGCCGATCCGCGCCCAGCGCTTGAACTTGTCGAGTTGCTGATCATCCTGCAGCACCACGCCGCCCGGCCCGGTCATGGCGCGGCCATCGACCATCACGTTGCCGGTGATAATCAGCCCGGCACCACCGTCGGCCCACGCCTGATACAGACGCATCAGCTCTGCGGAGGGCGCCTGGTCGGCGTCCGCCATGTTTTCTTCCATGGCGGCTTTGGCGATGCGGTTCTTGATGGTCGAACCGTTGGGTAAGGTCAGGGGGTCGAACAAGCTCATGGGGCGGTCCTCAACTGGAGATGAGGCCACCATAAGATTGAAGTCAACTTTAAGGTCAATGACTTTTTTCAAGGTCATTCAATGTTGATTTCGCTCGACCCTGGCAAGTGCGTTACCAGATCCGCGCCCAACAACTGCGCAGGTGTGTAGGCACCGCCGGGTGGTGTTGTCTGCAACAGATAGCCGACCACCGCCAACGCAGCGTCGATCGTCAGGCTGTAAACGTTCGCGGTGTGCACGCGGGCGACTTTGCTTTCACCGCGCGCATTGCGGGCCTCGCCCCACACATAGGTGCCTTGGTCAGCACGTTTTGCCTGATCCGGGCCGGTGACTGTCTTGCCGATGCGCGCCTTGAGCAGCCGCTGCACAAACGACAGTCCCAGCAACGGACGAATCCAGTTGGCGAGCCTGGCGCCGCGAATCATCCCCGCCGAACCCGGTATGAACACCTCGATATTGGCGATGCCGGTGGTGTGCCAGGCGGTGGACACATCGCCCCAGGGGATGGTCATCGCCAGCTTCTCCCCGGCACCGAAATCGATACGCCGTACCCGGTAGGCCAGCGGCACGGAAACGATCTTGCCGTCACGTCGGACCTTGCCACCCTGCGCCAGGCCTTCGATTGAAGTCTTGGCAGTGCCGGGTGAAAAGCTTGAACGTGAATCGAAGCCCAGCGCCAGATGCGTCGCATCCGGCAGCGCGTCTTTCAGGGCGGCGGCAACGCAGTCGGTCGGGACTACATCGAAGCCGACGCCGGGGCAAATGACTGACCCCGCTGCCCGCGCCCGCTCATTCAGGGACTGCGCATGTTCGAATACGGCAATCTCGCCAGTGATGTCCAGATAGTGCGCGCCGGCCCGCAGGCAGGCCTCGATCATCGGCGCGGCGGTCGCGGAAAACGGCCCCGCGCAATGCAGAATCAAACCATGGCCCTTGATCTGCGCCAGCAACCGCGCAGGGTCGTCCAGACCGAACACCCGGGCTTCGAGACCCAGCTCCCGGGCCAACGCTTCGACCTTGTCGCGGCTACGTCCGGCCAACACCGGCCTGAGTCCACGCCTGACGGCATCGCGAGCGATCAGTTCGCCGGTATAGCCGTTGGCGCCATAAATCATCCATTTCATCGGTGTATCCGGTTGGTCTTGCTGACTCATGCCTGGCTCCTGAGTGGATTGATGACCGGCGTTATTGCCTTGCCCAATCAGCTTCAGACGCTAGCGTTAAAGTCAGGTTGAGGGTCAAGCGAAAGTCCGGTGGCATCAGCACAAATTATTCGCAGCAGCGGGGTTGACCTTAAAGTGAGGTTTAAGGTGAGCATGCTCCCACCTGCTTGCTCGATGTAGCCCGGAAGATGCTCAAGACCCTTGTTTCCTCTGCCCTGGTATTGATAGGTGGTGCTTTCATGACGTTTGCAAATGCTGAGTCGGCGGCTATCAAGGATCGCCAGATCCTGGTGATCATGACCAATCACGCCAGCTATCCCTCTCGCACCGATACCACCGGGTTGTGGCTGACCGAGCTGACCCACTTCACCGATGTGGTGGAAGCGGCCGGCTACACCACCGTGTTTGCCAGCCCCAAGGGTGGCGCGGTGCCTCTGGACGAACGCAGTCTGGGCTGGTTGTACATGGACAAGGCTGCGCGGGAGCACTTGCAGTCCCCTGCGTTCCGCGCGCGCCTGGCCAATACGCTGCCGATCGCCGAGGTCGATCCGTCCCGCTTCGGCGTCATCTACTTTACCGGGGGCCATGGCGTCATGTGGGACTTTCCCGACAACCCTGACCTGCGCCGTGTCGCCGAAACCATCTACAACCAGGGCGGCATCGTGTCGGCCGTGTGCCATGGCGTAGCGGGTCTGCTGGATCTGAAGGACAGCCAAGGCCAATTGATCATCAAGAACCGAAACATCACCGGTTTCTCTAACCGCGAAGAGCTGCTCTCGGGCATGAAAAATCAGGTGCCATTCTTTCTTGAGGACCGCTTGGTGAGCCAGGGCGCGCACTACCGCAAGGGCTGGCTGCCGTTCACTTCGTTTGCCATTACCGATGGAAGACTGGTGACCGGCCAGAACCCTCAATCGCCCAAGGCCGTGGCTGAAGCCGTGATGGCGGTGCTCAGCGCCGGCGCACGAACGCGCTGAATCTTTTCGTAGTGCCTACCCACCGGAGAACGTCCGATTGAAACTCGCGAGCGCCGTTTTAACAGGATTGCTGATCACCACTTTTGCCAACGCTACGTTGGCGGAGACACCTGAAATGCCCGATCTGACCGAGACCAACACCATCGACATTGCCGGCCATTCAGTACCCGTCGTCAAGGGTGGCCTCTATGACCGCTTTCGCTCCAATCCGCCGTTGTCGGTGATTGCCGCCGAAGTCCCGGGCGTTGATTTGAGCTGGTTCAAGGGCTTGGAAAAGCACAAGGTCGACATTGGCTTCGAGTCCTATTCCCCAAACTTCTACTACCAGAACAGTCGTGTCACGGCGATCTACACGGCCGACCTCGACCGGCTCCGGGCGTTGATGCCGCCCGAAATACTGGCCACCGTGCAGCCGCTGCAAGTCTGGCCAGGACGCGGCTTGATCGCATTCACTGCGTACACCTACGAGCATTGCGATAACGACGCCTATAACGAAGTTGCCGTGTCGATCATCACTAACAAACCCGGCAAAGCCAACCTGGGCCCGCTCACGTTGATTGGCCAGTCGATGTCAGAAGACTTCTGGGGTTATGTGCTCAAGTTGCCGGTCAATACCGAGCTGGCACGGGTGCGCGGAATCGTCGGTTACAACCTGCCGAAATGGCTGACCGGGATTGATCGCAAAGAAAACGGGCAATCGGTGATCTATGAGATCAGCGACAGCCAGACCGGCAAACCGGACGTGTCCTTCGCTGCGAAGAAGCTCGACAAACTGTCGCGCGATGAGGATATCGTCACCAGCAGTTTCACCAACCTCGATCACCAGGGCGAACTGGCCTATGGCTACGCGGTGTCGCGCCAGCTCAGCCACGGTTCCAGCCGGGACGCGGATGCCGCCACGCTGACACTGGGCGATGGCAGCCTGTCGAACTACTTGCGCGACTTGAATTTGGGGAAAATGCTCAAGTACGAATATGTCCCTGAGTTTCAGAGTGCGCTCTATGCGCCAAAACCGCTTGCCACGCTGGTTGGCAAGCGCTGAAAACTGTAACGCCCGTCAGGCTCTGGATGCCTGACGGGCGTTTGCTTTTCTTGCCGCAGCTGCTGGTTGCTTGGCGGGCGCAGAAGCCACGCCGTCTTCGCAAAGCCGTTGGATCAGCCTCTGCGCATTGTCCGCACACGCCATACCCGCAGGTTTGCCCTCGATCCCTTTGATGACCAGCAACAGTTGTTCCTTGTTCTGCGCCAGCCGTTGCTGCAGGACTTCGATTTCTTCGACCTTTTGCTTCAAGCCACTGAGCAACTGGTCGTGCTGCCAGCCACTCGCGTTCATCGGCATCAACTGACGAATTTCCTCCAGGGAGAAACCTGCCGCCTGCGCGCCGGTGATGATATGCAACACCCACTGTGTGTCGGGGGCGTAATCGCGATAGCCATTGGCTTTGCGCGCGACCGAAGTGATCAACCCGCTCGCCTCGTAAAAACGGATACGCGATGGCGCCAGTCCGCTGATTTTTGCCAGTTCACCAATTCTCATGTCCGACTCCGCAGCACGTTAACCTTTAAGCTGACTTTAAACCTGAAGGGGTGCAACAGCCAACACAGCAAATCAGGCCAACAACTCGGTCATCCACTGCACCTGTCGCGCAACCTCTTCCAGCTTCTCCTCGGGCACAGCCTGGCGCGCCTGTTTGAAGCTGTTCAGGGTTTTCTGTTGCTGCCTTAAAGAACGTTGCCATTTGGCGAGGAATGCCGGACTGCGTGCTTGCATCAGCAACGGGCCGAAGTACAGCTGTTCGGCGCTGTAGCGCACCGGCCCGCCGCGCTCGGCGACGATGATTTCGTAGAAGAAGCGGTTTTCCTGCAGCACTTCCTCGTCGAGGATGCGGTAGCCGTTGTCCATCAGCCATTGGCGCAAGGGCTGCTCGCCGCCGTTGGGTTGCAGGATCAGCCGCTCGTGACCGTGCAAACGCGCCTTGCCGCTGTCGAGGATGTCGCGAATCGTCTCGCCGCCCATGCCGCAGAGGCTGATCGCGGTGATTCCGTCATCAGGTTCGATCGCCGCCAGGCCACTGGCCAGACGCACGCTGATGTGCTGCTGCAGATCGTTGTCGCGCACCGTGCGCACCGCGGCATGGAACGGCGTCAGCGCCACCTCGCCGGCCACCGCCGCAACGATGGCGCCACGGCGCATCAGCACCACCGGCAGATAGCCGTGATCCGAGCCGATATCCGCCAAGCGCGCGCCGGCCGGTACATGCGCCGCCACCCGCTCCAGTCGCATGGACAATGTGTGTTCGTTCAACTGTCGCCCTCTTCCCCAGCCATCGCCGGCACTGCTGCCGGACAAGGGGCGCGACTCTAGCGGGCAATGGTGGGTATTTCAAATCCGGGCAAGCGCCTTACTGCGCTGGTGTGACCAGTGGCTGCAGAGGCAAGGCTTCAACGGCTCAACCACCTAGCCACTGCGTCGATTCACGCTTACCATACCCACAACTCGTATTACCGCGGCTGCTGAACCCGGTACTCACGAGGAAATGAAGCATGGAAAGAACCCGCGCCTGGAGACGTCATCAGGCCCGTAAACGCGGCAACGGCAAAGCGGCTGATCCGCTGAAGTTCAAACCGCAAAAGAACTGGAAGCTGATGTATACCCGTGCCGACAAACTGGCCAGGGCACGTCAACTGGGCATGAGCTATCCCATCCGCACCACCCGCCAATTGCTGGATCTAGTGTGACCAATCTCCTGTTCGTTTGCAGCCGCAACCAATGGCGCAGTCCGACGGCGGAAGCGATCTGGCGCCGTCGGCCCGGGTTCGAGGCCCGCTCGGCAGGCACCAGCCCCAACGCACGCAAACCCATCGGCCCGGCGGATATCCGCTGGGCCGATGTCATCTTTGTCATGGAACGCAAGCACCTCAATCGCCTGCAAGCCGAATACGCCCGATTACTTGAACACAAGCCGATCCACACGCTGGATATTCCAGATGACTATCGCTTCATGGATCCCGAGCTGGTGGACATTCTTGAGGACGCCGTGAAGCCTTATCTCGAGCCTCGGGCTTAGTGCTCAGGCTGCCATCCTCATCACCGTACTTTCAAATCGAGTAGAAACATGAACCGCCAAAAGAAACTGCAGCAGTTGTTCAAGGAAAAGGCCAAGAAGGCCAGCGCCAAACTCGCGCCGAAAAAGCCCAAGTACATCAGCAAGGCCGACCGCGCGAAACTGGCTGCCGAAGCGGCGGCCGAACCGGTTGAGACCCGCGAGAGCTGATTGGCTGCATCAGGCCTCAATTAAACGTGCTTTACAGATACGCCTCGATGTTCGCGATCGCCCGATCGATGTAGAGCTCTTTCTCGCCAACGGGCGTCACATAATGAAACGCGTTGCGGGTAGCCTCCACACCGGCCAGACGGGCGATGAACCAGGCCGCCATATATTGTGAGGACAGGCAACCGCCAGCGGTGGCGACATTGCCCTTGGCCATGAACGGCTGATTGAGCACTGCCACGCCGGCCTCCTCAACCCAGGGCTTGGTGATCAGATCGGTACAGGCTGGAACGTCATTCAGCAGACCGAGCTTTGCCAGGATCAGCGTGCCCGAGCACTGGGCGCCCAAGAGCTGGCGCTGCGGATCGAGCCGTAGCCGCGCCATCAGCTCGGTATCCGCCACGATATCCCGGGTCAGACTTCCGCTGCCCACCAACACCGCGTCCGCGTCGCTCGCCTCCTCCAATGACACCTGAGCCTCGATCACCAGGTCATTCATCGAACGCACTTTTTCCGTCGGGCTGGCGATCGACACGCGCCAATCGGGCTGTTTCACCCGGTTGAGAATGCTGAACGCGATAAGCGAATCGAGTTCGTTGAAGCCTTCAAAGGTCAGGATGGCGATGTGCATGGTGAGTCTCTAAATGGGCGATGACTCATCGTAAAATCTGCCGCTCATCACAATCAAAAAATTGTCATGGGTACATTGCCATCCGACATCGACGGACATTTGGCAGCCCAGGTACTGAAAGCCCAATCACCTCGCTCCTGCTGAAAACACTGGCCGCGCTGGCGCCGTTCTCCCCCGCGCCGCTTTATCGACAGACCACCCTGCGCTTCCACGCCGCGCAACTGTCTTCGTCATTCGACGTACTTGGGGCAATCAGATGCTGCGGGGCATATCGATCCGAATTGCCGTTTATTGTTGCAGCCACTAGCCTTACCAATCCAAAAGCACAAATCGGAGATCAGCATGACGGTACGCCCCGCCACCGATAGCGATCTGACAGCCCTCTTCGACTTGCATCGAGTAGTCTTGCGCGAACACATCGAGAAAATATGGGGCTGGAATGAGAGTTGGCAACGCGCAAATTTCGCAACGGAATTCGCATGCGCAGCCACTTCGGTTATTGAACAAGACGGCGGGATTGTTGGATACGTGCAGATTCTGGATAAGGAAGATCGAATCCATATTCAGAACATCGCTATTTCGCCCGAATACCAAGGCAAGGGCATTGGCTCGCGCATTCTGAAGAACCTCCAGCTGGAAGCTGCCGCACGTCAAGTGCCGTTGCAATTGGGCGCTTTTCGTACGAACACTTTGGCGCAGAAGCTCTATGAACGGCTGGGCTTTCGCCAGACTGGCGCGACGGAAACGCATATCGAAATGTCGTGGACAGCGACCAGAACCAGGCCCCTGACAACCAACTGCCGTGATCCGAATCCATCCGCGTAAAAGACCTTTCCTGATTCAACGTATAAGGACATTCAATGCCACGCTCTCTGCAGTTCGAACAAGTTGGCAAGAAATGCGCCGAGGACGCCGTCAGCCAGGGCACCGCCATGGGCCCCGAAATTTTCCGCCGCGCCCGGTTCGATCACCTAACCTCATAGCTTGTGTGATCAACGAGAACCGGCCCCTCTCATGCGCAACACATTGAAGTCATTGTTTTTTGTCGCGCTGCTCCTGCTCGCTCCGGGCGGTTCGGCGTTGTGGGCGGCGGATTTGCCGGCGTCTTCGGCGACGACTCCGGCGCCGCTGGTGGAGGTCTCGCAAAGTGATCTGCAAGCGCTGCAACTGCGCCTCGACGGGTTGAAGCAGCAGATTTCCGCTGCCAATAACTACAACCAGCTCGAAGGCCCGCAGGACCGGGTACAGACGTTCACTCTTGATGTCGATCGGTTGTCGGCGTCGTTGTTGCCGCAGCAGGCGCAACTGGCGGTGCAGTTGGGCGTGCTCGGCGCGGCGCCGGATACGCAGATTGCCGCCGAACAGGCGGAAATCGCCGCACAACGGGCGTATCTCAACGAGCAGAAAAACAAGGTCGATGCCACGCTCAAAAGCCTTGCCGCGCTCAAACAAAGTGCCGCCGAGCTGATCACGCAAATCGCCGGCATTCGCCGCACGCTGCTCGAAAGCGAACTGACGCTGCGCACCGACAGCATCCTGAGTCCGGCCTTCTGGTCGCCGTTGGTGGTGCCGGAGCCGGATGACCGTCAGCGCCTGAAGTTTTTCATCGATCAGGTCAGCGTCACTTGGGCCACGGTCTGGGCGCCCGGGCAGCGCTTTTTCACCTGCGTGCTGGTGCTGCTGGCGCTGGCTTTCTGGACGGTCGGCCGCCGGCTCGCCGAGCGCGGGCTGACCTGGCTGTGCATCCATCGCATGCCGGAGGGGCGCCTGCGCCGCAGCGCGCTGGCATTCGCCTCGGCGCTGGCGACCCTGGGCACCACGGCCATCGCTCTGCATCTGCTGTTCTATGCCGGCACCCGCCACGAACCACTGACGCCCATGCTGCAGACTTTTTCCGAGGAGTTCGAAAAAGCCGTTTACGCCTGCGTCCTGATCACCGCGCTGAGCCGCGCACTGCTGTCGACCCAGCATCCATCGTGGCGGCTGCCGGCGATTGCCGACTCGGTGGCACTGGCGCTTCAACCCTATCCACGGATTCTCGCCGCCACCCTGCTGGTGCTGGTGACCCTGGTGCAAGTCAGCAACGCCACCGGCATGAGCAGCCAGATCGTGATCGCCCAGCGCGGGGTGATTGCCATCGTGGTGATCGTGATTCTGGTGCCGCTGCTGTTGCGCGTCGGCAAAGTGCGCAAGGCGTTGCTCACCGCCAATGACCCGGAGGCCGGCAGCACGTTTGCCGGGGCGATCTACAGCATTGCCACGGTGTGCATGTGCATATCGGCGCTGGCCTTGCTCACCGGCTACGTGTCGCTGGCCCGCTTCGTCACCTATGAGTTGGTGTGGGCCTATATCGTGTTGGCCGGGTTCTATTTGCTGATTCAAGTGGTCAAGGATGCCTGCGAGTACCTGTTCTCGCCGCGCTACTCCGCCGGCAAGACCATCAAGCAGACCCTGGGCATGGGCGACCGGCGGCTGGAGCAGATATCGATTGTGCTGTCCGGTGCCAGCCGTGCCGGGCTGCTGTTGCTGGCGGTGATCACCCTGTTCGTCGGCGGCATCGGCACCACGTTCGGGCAACTGACCACCAATGTCATGGGTATTCTCGGCGGCGCCGGCTTGCGCAAGCTGAACATCGTCCCGGCGCATCTGATCAATGCGGTATTGGCGCTGTTGATCGGCATCTACCTGATCCGCGCCCTGCGCCGCTGGCTCGACAACGAATTCCTGCCCAAGACCGACATGGATCCGGGCATGTGCGCGTCGTTGAGCACGCTGTTTTCCAACATCGGTTATGCCACCGTCATCCTCCTGACCTTGTCGTCGCTGGGCGTGCGCTGGACCAATCTGGCATGGATCGTCAGTGCGCTGTCGGTGGGGATCGGTTTCGGCTTGCAGGAGATCGTCAAGAACTTCGTCTCCGGGCTGATCCTGCTCACCGAGCGCCCGGTGAAAGTCGGCGACCTGATCAGCATCAGCGGCGTCGAGGGCGACATCCGCCGGATCAACGTGCGCGCCACGGAAATCCAGCTCAGTGACCGCTCCATCGTGATCGTGCCCAACTCGCAACTGATCTCGCAAAACCTGCGCAACGTCACCCTCGGCGGCAGCGCCCAGGGGGTGGCGAGCCTGGAGCTGATGTTCCCGCTGGACATCGACCCCGAACAGGTCAAGGAACTGCTGCTGAACACCTACCGCGAAAACGAAAACATCCTCGACAAACCGGCGTCGTACGTGCGCTTCAGCAAGCTGTCGCCCGATGGCATCACCTTGACGGTGACAGGCTACGTCGGCAGCCCACGGATCGTCGGCGGGACCAAGAGTGATCTGCTGTTCGAGATACTCAAGCGGCTGGGGGATGCGGGGATTGCGCTGGCGAAACCAGCCGCCGCCCCGTAACAGCCCCCCTGTGGGAGCGGGCTTGCTCGCGAAGACGTCAGCACAGGCAAAATCTCCGGCGACTGACACAGCGCTTTCGCGAGCAAGCCCGCTCCCACACGGATTAGCGGTGATCCTTACAATGGATATCAGCCTGGGCATTATGCTGGCCGACCTGGCCTCATCGCTGGCAGGCCAGCTCCCAGAGGATTTCGTGGCAACCACTGGATCGCTGGCTGGCAAAAATCCACTGTAGGAGCGGGCTTGCTCGCGAAGACGTCGGCACAGGCAAAATCTCCGGCGACTGACACAGCGCTTTCGCGAGCAAGCCCGCTCCCACACGGATTAGCGGTGATCCTTACAATGGATATCAGCCTGGGCATTGTGCTGGCCGACCTGGCCTCATCGCTGGCAGGCCAGCTCCCACAGGATTTCGTGGCAACCACTGGATCGCTGGCTGGCAAAAATCCACTGTGGGAGCGGGCTTGCTCGCGAAGACACCGGCACAGGCAAAATCTCCGGCGACTGACACAGCGCTTTCGCGAGCAAGCCCGCTCCCACAGTGTTCTCGGCGGCCTGGCGGGCACCGCTGCACTCATAAATTTCCTTAACGTCGATGGGCCAACGAACGCACCAGCCGGTCGCCCAGGCTCTGCACGCCCTGCACCAGAATGACCAGCACCACCACGGTGGCGACCATCACTTCATTGTTGAAACGCTGATAGCCATAACGGATCGCCAGATCACCGAGGCCGCCACCGCCAATCACCCCGGCCATGGAAGAAAAACCGATCAGCATCACCAGCGTCAGGGTGATCCCCGCCAGTAGTGCCGGCAGCGCTTCGGGCAACAGCACTTTGCAAATCACATGACGGATATCGCCGCCCATGGCGAGGATCGCTTCGATGCGGCCCTTGTCGACTTCGTCCAGCGCGTTCTCGACGATCCGCGCAAAAAACGGAAACGCGCCGATGGTGATCGGCACCACCGCAGCGGTGCTGCCCAGCGTCGTACCAACCAGCAGACGGGTCAGCGGAATCAGTGCAATCAACATCACCACAAACGGCAGCGAGCGCCCCAGATTGACCAGCGAACCCAGCGCAGCATTGAGGCGTGGCAGCGGCCACAGTCCGTCGCGCCGACTGACAAACAGCAACACCCCGAGCGGCAAACCGATCAGCAGCGTGAACAGCCCGGCAAGCAAGACCATGTACAGGGTTTCGCCGGTGGCGTTGAACAGCAGTTGCAGGATTTCATCCCAGTTGATCGCGCGGCTCATGACTGGGCCGCCCGCACGCCATATTGCTTGAGGAAGCTGAGCCCGGGAATGTCGTGGCCCAGCGGCAGGCCGCAGGTCGGACGCAACGAAATGCCGAGACTCGATTGCGCATCGGCGAGCAAACGCGGCACCGGGCCGGACTCGACCAGGCGCCCGTCCGCCATCAACGCCGCGTGATCGCAGATCGACTTGACCACCTCCAGCTCATGGGTGATCAGCACTATGGTCACGCCCAGTTGCCGATTGATGTCGCGCAGCAGCTCAAGAATCGACGCCGTGGTTTGCGGATCCAGCGCACTGGTGGCTTCGTCCGACAGCAGATACGCAGGCTCGGCAGCCAGCGCGCGGGCGATCCCCACCCGTTGTTTTTGCCCACCGGACAACTGCGAGGGGAAGGCCTGCGCCTTGTCCGTCAAGCCGACCAGTTCCAGCAGCTCGCGCACCCGCACATGGCGCCACGGTTTGCCGACGTTGGCGATTTCCAGCGGCACGGCGATGTTGTCGAAGACGGTGCGCGAATGCAGCAGATTGAAGCCCTGGAAAATCATGCCGATGCGCTGCCGCTGGCGGCGCAGGTCGCTGGGCGACAAGGTCAGCAGGTCCACGCCGTCGATGAGAATTTGCCCGCTGTCCGGGCGTTCGAGCAGATTGAGACAGCGCAACAGGGTCGACTTGCCTGCCCCGCTCCGCCCGAGGATGCCGTAGATCGCGCCGTCGGGAATACTCAGCGACACCTGATCCAGTGCTGGTGCCGGCGCCGCCGGGTAGGTCTTGCTCAACTGCTCGACGACGATCATGGCTTGGCATCCTCCGCCGGAATCACCGACCCCTTGAAGTTATCGGTGATGTATTTCGCCACTTGCGGCGAGGTCAGGTCTTTGGCCAGTTGTGCGATGCGCGGATCGTTCTGCAGTGTCGGCGTGGTCACCAGAATGTTGGCGTACGGATTGTGCTCGGCCTTCTCCAGCCCCAGCGCATCCTGGGCCGGCACCAGTCCGGCTTCCAGCGCGTAGTTGCCGTTGATCACCGCAAGGTCGACGTCGTCCAGCGCCCGAGGAATTTGCGGCGATTCGATCTCAAGGATCTTCAGCTGTTTCGGGTTCTCGGCGATGTCCTTGGGTGTGGCCTGATCGGCTGCCGGATCCTTGAAACCGGGCTTGAGTTTGATCAGCCCGTTATCCTGCAACAGGTACAGCGCACGGCTCAGGTTGGTGACGTTGTTGGGCACCGCCACGGTGCCTTTTTCCGGCACGTCGGCGAAGCTTTTGTGTCGGCGCGAATAGATGCCCAGCGGCTCGATATGCACCGTGGCGGCCACCGCGAGTTTCTGCCCCAGCGCTTGCTCCTGGGATTTCAGATACGGCAGATGCTGGAAGTAATTGGCATCGACATCGCCATGCACCAACAGCTCGTTGGAGTTCACGCCGTTAGGAATCTCGATGAACTTGAGGTTGAGTTGCGGATCGATTGTCTGGATGTACGCGAGAATCTGCGCGTGGGGCACCGGGTCGGCCGCCACGCGCAGCGGCTCCAGTGCCTGCGCGCCGAACGAAGTCACCAGCGCGCCGAGCACGGCCAGGGTCAAACCTGCTTTTTTCAACATGGGCGGAGTCCTTGAGCGAGTGATGAATCAGGCGTTGGCGGTTTTACGAGCCGGTGCGGCGGGCATCAGCGCATCGGCATAGAAGCGCCGGGCGACGTCGGGGTGCGAACGCAACCGACCCTTGAGGTAGTTCCAGCCGACATCGCGAAACAACGGATTGAGCGGATCACTCGCCGGGCCACGCGCTTCGCGCAGCAGCGCGGTGGGCAACGGATACAGCGGCACCACGGCATCGAGTTGCGCGCCGAGGAAGAAGGCGATGGACAAGCGTTCGCTGCCTGCGGGCGGCGACACCACGCGATGCACTGTGGCGCGCAGATAACCGTTGGTGGCCAGCTCCAGCAGTTCGCCAATGTTCACCACCAGGGTGTTGTCGCGGGGCAGCGCATCGATCCAGCGCCCCTCCTCGACCTCCACTTGCAGACCGGCCTGCTGGTCTTGCAGGAGAAAGCTGAGGAACCCGGAATCCTTGTGCGCGCCGACGCCCTGCTGGCTCGCGTTGGCGGCTTGGCCTGGATAGCGCATCAACTTGATGTGTTCGTTGGGCTTGTCGCCGTACAACCGATCGAACGCGTCCGCCCGCAGCGACAGCGCCTGGGCAAAGGCACGCAACAGACGCAACGCCATGCGCGTCATCGCCTGTTGCCATTCGAGCAGCAGCGTTTTCAGTTCTGGCAGCGCCGCCGGCCATTGGTTGGGCCCCTGCAGCCGAGCCCACAACGGACTGTCCGCGTCCAGCGGCAACGCTTCGCGCTCGGCCCCGAGATCGAACTGCTCACGCCAATCGGCGTTGACCACGAGTGATCTCGGAAGCGGCACGGTTGTACCCGCGAAAGTGCGGCGAATTGATCATGCCGACGGCGGTCTTTTCCTGCTCGGCCAAGGCGAAGAACTGCCGGGCGTGATCCTGCACCTGCTTGAGCAGGTCGCTGTCGATGCCATGGCCGGTGAGATAGAAGAAGCCAACGTCACGCGCGGCGTGACGCAGGTTTTCAAGAAATTCATAACGCTGTTGCGCGGTGCCTTCGAACAACGAAAGGTCCAGCGTCGGCAGCGTGGTGATATCGAGGGTATGCGGCATGATTCACTCCCGTGTGAACCAAACCTGAAGAGCCTTTGATCGATTCAGCGTGTGCCGTCATGGCAATCGGGGGTCTATCGGTTTGATGCGTTTGATTCGTCGTGAGACAAAACTAAACGATCTTAAAAACCACGAACAAATACCCTTTTTGCATTAGCTTAGGCCTGACGCTCAGGTTCGCAGTCATCCCGACGCAGTGCTGGATGAACTGAGTGCTTTCCTGAGCGCCGACCTTTTAACAACGCTAATTGCGCTTCAACGGATCAACGTGCCGGGTCATAAAACGGTTCGACCGCCACCCGGCTGCCGACAAAGAAACTGTCAGCCACCAGCCGCAGCGGCTGCAGATCGACGTCGCTGGCCCGGTCTCCAATCAGT
Source organism: Pseudomonas sp. GW823-FHT01D03 (assembly GCF_058798255.1). NCBI lineage: Bacteria > Pseudomonadati > Pseudomonadota > Gammaproteobacteria > Pseudomonadales > Pseudomonadaceae > Pseudomonas > Pseudomonas sp. GW823-FHT01D03. The sequence goes on along the minus strand of NZ_JBXAKK010000001.1, from coordinate 2,688,803 downwards.
TGCCGGAAGTGTCGGTACACCGCCGTGTACTCGCCCTCTTCCGACACCGTTTGGCGCACGCCGTCGATGCTCAGCAGCGCCCCGCCGCTGTCCAGGCGCAGCACTCCTTCGGCGCAGCGAATCTCGATGCTCCAGAGTTCGTCGTGACCGTGGTCGAAATCGAACTCCGCCTGCACGTCGAGCCTGTGCGCATCGGACATCTTGATCGACGCGGCAATCGGCGACTGACAGTTGTCCGGTACGCGCAGTTCGGCGGACTTCACGAACAGTGGTTGCGCCAGCAAGCGGGTGACAATCGACAAGGCATTGATGCCGGGATCGAAAACCCCCAAACCACCGGGTTGCCAGATCCACGTCTGACCGGGATGCCACTTGCGCACATCTTCCTTCCAGTCGATCTGCACGCTTTGCAACGTGCGGCTGGCGAGCCAGTCGCGGGCCGCTTCAATACCGGGGGCGTAGCGCGAATGCCAGGCGAACAACGCACTGACACCCTGCTGCTGCGCTTGACTGACCAGGGCAAGCGCCTCGCCCAGCGTGGCGCACGGCGGTTTTTCTACCAACACATGTTTGCCGGCGGCCAGCGCCTGCTGCACCAGTGCGAACCGACCTTGCGGCGGCGTACAAAACGCAATCGCATCCACCTCAGGGCCGTTTTCCAGCAACTCGCTCAACGAGTGAAAGTTCTCCACCCCGGCACAGGGTTTACCTTGCGTGGCGACCGCCACCAGACGAAATCCGGGATTGGCGTTGATCGCCGGAACATGTTGATCCTGGGCAATCTTGCCGTAGCCCACCAGACCGAGACGGATCGGTTGCATCAATGACTCCTGTTTTTGTCTTGTTGTCGTCAGCGAGTGCGCAGATTAGCCGTAAACGTCACGGAAAACCCAGCTGAGTCTGATCAAAAAACCGCAGAAGCCAGCGCTCGGTTCATCGCAACGGGGAGTAACGCTGATGCCGCGGCGCAAACAGAGAAAGCCTGCTTTTCAGGGCAGGCTTTCACGTTCACAACGCTGCAATCACTTCTGTTGCGCGGTCAACGCCGAGTAACTGTTCATCAGGTTCCGATAGTTCGGAATCCGCTGCGACAGCAGATTGCCCAGCCCTTCGATGTCGTTGCGCCAGTCGCGGTGCAGCTCACAGGCGACCGAGAACCAGTTCATCATTTGGGCGCCGGCCTGAGTCATGCGGCTCCAGGCGGCTTGCTGCACGGTGGTATTGAAGGTACCCGAGGCGTCGGTGACGACGAAGACGTCGAAGCCTTCGGCCAGTGCCGACAGGGTCGGGAATGCGACGCAGACGTCGGTCACCACGCCGGCGATGATGATCTGCTTGCGGCCGGTGGCCTTGATCGCCTTGACGAAGTCTTCGTTGTCCCAGGCGTTGATCTGGCCTGGGCGGGCGATGTACGGCGCGTCCGGGAACATTTCTTTCAGTTCCGGGACCAGCGGGCCGTTGGGGCCTTGTTCGAAACTGGTGGTGAGGATGGTCGGCAGGTTGAAGAATTTCGCCAGATCGGCCAGAGCCAGCACGTTGTTCTTGAACTCGTTCGGCGAGAAGTCCTGAACCAGAGAAATCAGACCGGTCTGGTGGTCGACCAGCAGGACTACGGCGTCGTCTTTGTTCAGGCGGTTGTAGGTTGCAGTGCTCATGTTTGAATCCCTTTTCTTGGTTGAGGTAGTGGGCGTTGCGTTGAACATGGGCACAGATTACGGATACCGCCTGAACGGATAAATCGGTTGAAAAGCGTTTCACTGTCAACCCAAAGCGGACAGTCAAAGGTTATGAGCTAATAACACCTTCATTAAACCGTCTTTCAATCGTTGTACTAGGATAGGATCCAATTCCCGACATTGCGTCGTCCAACGGAACACGGATGGCACAGCGTCAGGAATGGATCGTTTCACCTGTAAATCATGGATGACGCTTATGAACTCATACCTGTTTCCCCACATCGGTAAAGTCATCGCCAGCACCGGCAGCCGGCACTTTCCGCGAATGCTGCATGACTTGATCCAGACTCAACTGGCAGTGGACGCCATGCACATTCGCCAGATGCGCGTTGAGCCAGTGGGCCGTACCGCGAATCGCAGCCAGCCGGAGATCGGAAAAGACCCGGCGCAACTGGCCGAAACAGTGTTCTCCGAGCACAGTGCCGCGCGCAGCGCCGAGCCGGTCGACGCGCAACCGGCCAGTACCGACGCCTCGCAACTGCACCTGACCCGGCGCAAGGACGGCTACCGCTATGTGATCTCGGTATATCGACACGATCAGTCACAACACTTCTCGGCTCAGGAACGAAGCTTGTTGCAGGATATTTCCCCGGTACTGCTGCCGATGGTGGAAAAACACATTCACGCCCTGCAACCCCAGCAGACCAACACAGAAGACCCGTCGCCCGGCGCTGACGGCGCGCAACAGGGCCTGGAAAACCTGCGGCTGCGCTTCAACGAGCGTTTGCAGCAACTGGGCCTGAGCCTGTCCAATCGCGAAACCGAAGTGTGCATCGGCCTGCTCGCCGGGCGAACCGCGCCGGAGCTGGCCGAGCAGTTGCAGTTGAAGGTCAACACGGTGGAAAGCTACCTCAAGCGCGCCGCGATCAAGCTGGGTATCAGCGGCCGGCATTCACTGATGCGCTGGATGTATTCGCCTGAACATACCACCACCCTGCCCGGCTCACCCCACGCCGCTTGATGGTGCCCGATCTGCAGGAACTGCCGCTGCGAGCAAGCCCGCTCCCACATCGAAATGCGCTGAGCCGATGGTTACAGCAACACCCGGTTAAAACTGTGGGAGCGGGCTTGCTCGCGAAGAGGCCGTGTCAGGCACTTAAGGTGTTGGCTGGCACACCGCATTCGCGAGCAAGCCCGCTCCCACATTGGTATGCGCTGAGCCAATGGTTACGGCAACACCCGGCTAAAACTGTGGGAGCGGGCTTGCTCGCGAAGAGGCCGGTACGGCTGGCAACCCTCTCATTCAAGCCCTGCAGGCACTGCCCGCGACTGACACAGAAGGCGCCAAGGGAGGCCGGAAAGCGTCTTTTTATCCGTCGGGCCATGCCTTACCGCTCATCCGAAAAGGCCTCGTACCTGTAATTTCTGACAGTAGCCACAGCCGTCATCTTCAGCGCTGAATAACTTCACGCCCTTTGTCTCCCGACAGTTCGCACGGAGTTCCGTCCATGCTCGTTCAGCCCAAGATGAAAATCTCTGCCCCCCATTCATTGCTGGACCCGATAGTGCTCGGGCGCCTCCTGCCTTCCGGTCAGTGGGGGATCAACCGGGCGGCGGTGTTCACTTTTCCCGACCTCGGACTGCTGGTCGTCATCCCCGTCTGGGCCACCAAGGCTGTCGGCGATACCGTCAAGCTGCTGCTCAATGACCGTGAGGTCGACGGGCGCCCCATCATTGACGAGACCGAGCTCAAGCAACCGACCCTCTTGTGGGTGGCTTCCCGTCATCTGCAGACAGGTCCTTACCAACTCACCTACGAAATCAAACAGCCCAATCAAAAAGAAGAGCGTCCGGACAAGCCCCTCAACCTCTTCGTCAAACTGGAACTCCCCGCTGGCCAGGACATCGACCCGGGCCCTGGTCACTCCAACCTGTACATGTACATTCCCCCGGAAATCGTCAACGGCGGCGTGGACAAAGACATTGCCGAAGCGGGGGTGCCGATTGTCATCAGGTCCGAGTCCGGCAGCGGCTTGCCTTACCCCGACATTGCGGAGGGCGACGTCATTCATCTCAGTTGGGGTGGCTTTTTTGAGTATTCCACACCGGTGACCCTGGAGCAGATCAACGATCCAGCGGCAAACCCGATATTGATCACGGTCTCCAAAGCCACTATTGAACGGGCTGGTGACACCGACCTCTTCGGTCTGGCGGTCACCTTCAAAGTGCGCGACATCGTCGGCAATGAATCGGAAGACTGGTGCAAGGCAACCCGCATCGTCGTCACCACCGGCATCGACCTGCTGGCCGCGCCGATTGTTCAGGAGGCTGTCAATAATGAACTCGACGCCGATAAACAGGGCGATAACGACATCACGGTGCATGTCACGGCCACACGGCCAGACTTCGAGATGGATGACATCATCCACTTGACCATGCTCGGCACCACCCTGGAGGGCGAAAAAGTCGAAGTCACCGCCCTGCCCCAGACCGTCGACAACATCCCGCATAACTACGAGTTCAAGCTGTCCATTGCGGCCGTGCGTAAACTGGTCAATACCCAGGTCAGTTTCTTCTATCGGCTGGAACGCAGCGGCAGCAGTGACCCGTTACGCTCAAAAAGGCAGTTTGTACAAGTCACCGGCGCAGCCCATCGCCTGGCCGCACCGATCATCGAAGAAGCCGAGGGAGAGTTCATCGATCCCACCGAAACTCAAATCAACGTCCGCATTCCGTTCGATCCGGCCATCGAGTACGGCATGGGCATCGAGCTGTTCCTGTTGGGTAAAAGCCCGGATGGCAGCACCTTCCTGCCTGAGTTGGAGTGGCACATTCCGGAGGAGGATGAAGTCGAGAATCCCGAAGGTTTCGTCATCACCGTCGATGACTACAACCTCAAGCTCCTTGACGGCGGAACCCTGAAGGGGTGGTACGACCTGCTGATAGCCGAAGGCGACGAGATCCTCAGACGCGAATCGCTGCACACGAAATTGCTCAATGTGGGTGAACCGAAATTCGAGCTGGACGCCCCGATTGTCCTCGGGGTGGCGAACGGCGTCCTCGACCCGGCCACACTGCCCGGCGGTACCAGTAAACTGACCATCCCCAGGCCTGTGGTGAAGCCATGGGTAGCCAACGACGAGGCCACCTGGAAGTGGGTGGGCGACATCTCCGGCGAGGAACCCGGGTCCCGCACATTCAATGCCGTAACCGCCCAACAAGACTGGATCATCAACCTGGACGCCGCCTTCGTCGCCCAACACATCGAACCGAACCGCGGCAGCAAGATCACCGTCCGCTACCAGCTCTGGCGCCATGCCACAGATGAGACCAGCCTTTCGAATCCATTGGTGTTCACCGTGGGTGTCGCGCTGGAACTGCTCGCCCCCTCGATCAAGGAGAACAACGGCGACAGCGCACTCAACCCGCTGCTGGTCAGGGACACCTTGACCATCGTGGTGCCGGACAACACCGCGTTGCTGCCAAACCATGCAATCAGCGTCACCTGGACTGGCGCTGACGGCACGCCGGCCGGCGGGTCGCACACCTCAGCGCCGCGTGCGGTAAGCGAAGGGCTTGAGTTTGCGATCCCCAACAGCGTGGTGGCGTTCAATCTGGGTAAGCAGGTAAAAATCTCCTACGTCGTCATCATTGATGGTCATCCAACACCGTCCCGGGTATTTGACCTGACGGTGCAAGCAATGCCGCAGAGCGCGCTGGCCAGCCCCACCATCGAGCAGGCCGACAACGACGGCGCCGGCCCGGACCTGCATACCGGCAACCTGACCCAAGCTTCCGTACGCATGGGCGACTGGCCGCTGATCGCCCTCAACCAGTACGTCTGGTTGCGCCTGTGCGGGACCAATGCCGACGGTAGCGCTTACGTGCGCGAGATCTGGAGTGCGCCGACGGCCGGCACCAACCCCGACTGGATTGCTGACCGGTTCTTCACTTTTCCGCTTCCAGCCGATGAGCTCAAAGCTCTGCAGGATGGCAGCGATCTGGAATTGGTGTTTAAAGCGGCGCTTGGTCAGAGCTCGGTGGAGAGTGAGGCGGTGGAGTTTCCGGTGCGGACTTACACGATCAGGGCGATTGAGGATGTACGGCCAGAAATTACCCGTGTGGAAGACTCCAAAGGGAATGAGATTCTCCCGGGCGGAACGACTGGCGACACCTCGATTACGCTTGAGGGCTCCGGGGCTAAAGGTCAGAAAGTCCAGGTCAAGGATGGTGATACCGACAAGGGAGAGGCAATGGTTGATCCTGCGACGGGCCTGTGGAAGTTGACTGTAACGGGCTTAAGCGTGGGTGATCACCGTTTCACCGCCATCGCCAGATATGGCAGTGAGCAGGCATCGGATTCGTGGGTCGTGGTCGTGGTCGATCTCGTTGACCTCGTTGAAGAATTTAAGTCATATCCACAGAGGGTATATATAAAAAAACCAGGGCAGTCCCTAGAGGGGACACACACCAAAATAGTATTGAATACAACTAGCGGAGGGTATACACAGAGCGTTGGTGTACTTTTCGAACTTTATGCAACGCGCTTCCGTGGCACTATAAATGAGTCTTATAGCTCATTCACACTTGCATATTCATTAGTACTGAAACAAGGATATGCCAAGTGTGCGACAATTTACGGAACATATTCCGTACGTGTACCTATCAGCATCCGGCTTGAGTTTCTACAGAACAATGATGTGGTGCACTCAATGTCGTATTACGAAGGTGCGCCGCCACATGATTGGTATGAGAGGGAAGTCGCCCCAGAAAACGGCCGAGCGTTCAATACACTCAAGTTCGTGGTGACTGGGTATGCGAAGAGCGAGGTTACTGATTTTATTGACATCCAGAGGGTCACTTTCAAAAGCTAAACAGCTCCCGTGACCTTTCCAAAAGTATCACTGACACGAAAGCGGGTAATCCACGCGCCTCTCCTAGGGGGGAGGTGCTTAGCAAATACGTCTAAAACCGGTGTGTTTTCGATGAGCTGAAGTGAACACAGGAGGTTATTGGCAGGGGTAACGCTTTCCCGCGAAAGTGTTACCCCGACCCATTAACGCAAGCACAGCTGTATCCGAATACTCACCTCCATTACTCAAAACATATGCAGGCCAATTCTTGGGCTGCGAAAAACAATCTGAAAAAAAAGGCGGTATAAGGGGACAGATTTATTTAATCGCAATCGCGAGCAGGCTCACGCCTGCAAGGGATCTTTGCCGGCCACTTAACCTGTGACCAACGCAGATCCACTGTGGGAGCGGGCTTGCTCGCGAAGAGGCCAGAACTGTCAGCGCCTATTCCTTGGGCACAACATTATCCAGTACCTGATTCACCGCCAATTCCCCGAGCATCACCACTTGAGCAATGCCCAACACCGTATTACGACTCGGCCCCTCCAGCGTGCTGGCGAAATCGCCGAGCATGACCGTGGCCGAGGCCAGGGATTCGCAGGCGTTGGCCAGTAGCGAGTCGGTGTCGGTTTGCGGGTTGACCATGAACATGCTGCTGGGGGTGTACCGCGTTGCCATGATGTTTGCGGGCGCGAGGTAATGGTCGCGGGCGCGTTCGGCGGCTTCATGGAGTTTTCTGGAGTTGAGGGATTCGTAGGGTGATAGCGGGTCTGTGATTGGCGGATTGGGCTTGGTTTCGGACATCAGCAGGAACTCCGATCGAGGCACTTTGGAAGAATGACTTCGTGTAGGAGCTGCCGAAGGCTGCGAGCTTTTGCTCTTGTTTTTAGAAGCAACATCAAAAGATCGCAGCCTTCGGCAGCTCCTACAGGGGGACCGGGCTACTAGTTCGGCACGCGGCGGCCGTCCAGTACCCGGTTGACCATCAGTTCACTAAGCATGATCACCTGATGCAGCATCAGCATGGCCCGGCGCTGTGGGTGGTCGACGACGTCGCCGATATCGCGGGCCATGTCGCTGGCGGCGGCCAGAGATTCGCAGGCTTCGACGAGCAAGGTTTCTTCGTCCACGGTGGGGTCGATGAGGAAGATTCTGTTCGCCTTGCATGACGAGGTTGAAGGGATCGAGATCTTCAGTGCGCCGGGGTTGAGGTAGTAGTTGATGGCACGGTCGGTCGCGGCTTTTATCTTCTGCGGGTCGAGGGCCGGGTCGTACGGGATTGAGGTGTACGGGGGGTTGGGTGTGGCTTTGAACATAGGTGAAGCTCCTGCTTAGCAAAAGTAAGGAGCCATCACTCTCGCTACCAAACGAGGGTGGCGGCCATACGCGGGTTGGTAGACCGGTCTAAGCAGGAAAACCCGGCGCTCCCGAAGGAGCCCCACGCATGGCCACCATGAAATCGAGTCCCTGAAAAGGGACTGCACACGGTGTCGCCATCACACTTAGAAACGGGCTACCAAACCCGATCACTGATTTTCAGTGACAGGGAAACGATATAGCCCGCCCCATAGCCGTGTAAGCCGGCGGATTCTGGCGTACGCGTAGGTAACGGCGCAAGGCGTTGTAGCCGTTATGGCGTAACGGTTCGTGTACTTTAAACGTGATTGCAGGGGTGCGTTTATTGTGTGTGTGGAGAACCGGGATTGCTCCTGTAGTTTTGATGGTGTCTGGCAGGCCGCTTTCGCGAGCAGGCTGAACTGGCCTAATGATTTTGGACACCTCAATCGGGCGCTATGATGGCGCCCAAATCTGAGGTGTTTGGATATGCGTAAATCTTATTCAAGTGAGTTCAAACTCAAGGCTGCCAGCATGGTGCTGGACGAGGGGCAGTCGGTTCCCGAGGTCTGTGCCAGTTTGGATATTGGCCCTACGGCCTTACGCCGCTGGGTCGATCAGGTTCGCAAGGAACGCTTGGGCTCGACTCCGGTGGGAGCCAAGGCGATCACCGCGGATCAGCGAGAGATTCAGGAACTTAAAGCCTTGCTCAGGCAAAAAGATCGGGATATCGAAATCCTAAAAAAGGCCAGTGCTCTCCTGCTTTTGGACGCCAAAGATCACTCTCGTTGATCTGTGAGCTGGGCGAGCAGTACGGCGTTAACGATTGCTGTCGTGTGTTCGGGATAAACCGCAGTAGCTTTTACGCATGGCGTCAGCGCCAAGGCAAAGTGAGCCCTAAGCGAGAGCAGCTCAAGGCCATGCTGGTCAAGCACCACAAGGCGTCGAGAGAGTCTGCGGGCGCTCGTACCTTGGCTAAACAGCTGCAAGCCGGCGGGCATGATGTCGGGCGTTTCATGGCTCGCAGCTTGATGCGAGAAGCAGGCATTGTCAGCCGTCAACGCCGGCGCCATAAGTACAAGTCACCCGGCGTGGAAGCGTTGGTGGCACCGCATGTGCTCAAACGCAAGTTTGATGTTACGGCGGTCAATCAGGTGTGGTGTGGGGACGTGACGTACATCAAAGTCGGCAAGCGCTGGCTGTATTTCGCGGCGGTTCTGGACTTGTTCGCTCGCCGGATCGTGGGCTGGTCGTTTTCGATGATCTCCGATGCCACGCTGACCTGCGAAGCCCTGCGGATGGCGATTGAACTACGCGGTCGCCCAAAAGACGTACTGTTTCACTCCGACCAAGGTTGCCAGTACACCAGCCATAAATTCAGAAATGAACTGCTGGAACATGGGCTCCGGCAGAGCATGAGCCGTAAAGGCGAATGCTGGGACAACGCTGCGATGGAGCGTTTCTTTGGAAGTTTGAAATCAGAGTGGGTGCCAGAAGCAGGCTACGGATCGGAACACGAGGCCCGAGCGGATGTGCAGCGCTATATATCGCGCTACAACATCACCAGGCCACATAGCTACAACGACTATCGGTCACCAGTCGCCAAGGAGAAGTTGGCGGCGTGAAACCTTAATCAGTGTCCAAGATTACTTGACCAGTTCAGGCTCGCTCCCACAGTTGGAATGAGTGCATTCAGGTGGGAGGTTGGTCGGCTGGCAGGCCGCCATCGCTGGCAAGCCAACTCCCACCATTTGACCGAGTGTATTCAGTTGGGGAATGGTCGATTGTGAGGTCGCTTTCGCGAGCAAGCCCGCTCCCACAGTTGGAATGCGTGCATTCAGGTGGGAGGTTGGTCGGCTTGTGGGCCGTCCTCGCTGGCGAGCCAGCTCCCACAGTTGGAATGAGTGCATTCAGGTGGGGATTGGTCGGCTGTGAGGCCGCTTTCGCGAGCAGGTTCGCTCCCACAGTTGGAATGAGGACGAAAAACAGGGACGGGTTGATGACCCGTCCCTTTCGATTTGTGCGCTTCAGGCACGAGCCCGGCCAATCAGCTTCGGCAATCAGTCCCGCGCCAGCGCCTCGATCGGGTCCAGGCGCGATGCATTGCGCGCGGGGACGAAGCCGAAGACGATGCCGATCAGCGTCGAGCAGATCACCGCCGTCAGCACCGAGGCCATGGAGAACACCATTTCCCATTCCTTGATGAACAGCGAAAACAGGTGGCCGATGGCGTACGACAGGGAAATGCCGATCGCCCCGCCGAGCAGGCAGACCATCACCGCCTCCACCAGAAACTGCTGACGAATGTCCGACTGGCGCGCGCCGACCGCCATGCGAATGCCGATCTCGCGCGTACGCTCGGTGACCGACACCAGCATGATGTTCATCACCCCGATGCCGCCGACCACCAGCGAAATCACCGCGATCAGCGACAGCAGCAAGGCCAGCGAGCGGCTGGTTTTCTGCACGGTCTGCATCACACTGTCGAGGTTGTTGGTGTAGAAATCCTTGATGCCGTGGCGTTGCAGCATCAACTGGTTGACGTGCTCTTCCACCACTTTGCTCGACTGCCCGTCCTTCATCCGCACGCTGATGCTGTCGAGGAAGCGTTGGCCCAGGATACGGCCGGCGGCGGTTTCGTAGGGCACCCAGACGTTGAGAGTCTTGCCGGAGGCAAACAGATTTTTGTTCTCGGCCGCCACGCCGATCACCGTGCACGGCAGGTTGCCGATCAGGATCACCTGCCCCAGCGGATCGACGCCCTCGCCGAATAACCGATGCCGGGTGTTGTAGTCGATCACCACCACCTGCGCCTGGCGCCGCGCGTCGCTCTCACTGAAGGTGATGCCCGCCTCCAGTTTGATCCCGCGCACCTGAAAATACTGGTCGCTGACACCATTGATCTGCGCGTCGAGGTCGATGTTGCGATAGCGCAAGAGCATGCTGCGACCGACCACCGGGGTGGCGCTGTCGACGTAGTACAGCTGATTCAGCGCGGTGACGTCGGCTGGCACCAGCGTTTCGATCGAGGCCGCGCGTTTGTCGCCGAAACTGGTGCCGGAATAGATGTCGATGGTGTTGCTGCCGATCGCCGAAATGTCCTTGAGCACGTAGCGTTTGGCGCCCTCGCCGATCGCCGAAATCGACACCACCGAGGTGATGCCGATGACAATCCCGAGCATGGTCAGCAAGGTGCGCATGCGGTGCGAAATCAGCGCCACCCAGGCCATGTTGAAGGCCTCCTTGAACAGCCCGAAGCTGGCGACCAAACGGCGTGTCGCCGGTGGTTTGGGCGGCACCTCCTCCTCGCCCGACAGTTGCCCGCTGTCGCGCTGATTGCGCCGGTCGCTGAGGATTTCACCGTCGCTGACTTCGATGATGCGTTCGGCATTGGCCGCGACTTTCGGGTCGTGGGTCACCAGAATCACCGTGTGCCCGGCCGCGTGCAGCTCCAGCAGGATGCGCATCACTTCCTTGCCGCTGGCGGTGTCGAGGGCGCCGGTGGGTTCGTCGGCGAGGATCACCTCGCCGCCGTTCATCAAGGCCCGGGCGATACTCACCCGTTGTTGCTGACCACCGGAGAGCTGACTCGGCCGGTGGGTCAGGTGCCCATCAAGGCCCAGCCGTGCCAGCAGCTCACGGGCGCGGGCATGGCGTTGCGGCGCCGGGATCCCGGCGTAAATCGCCGGCATCTCGACGTTGTGCATCGCGCTCAGGTGCGGCAGCAAGTGATAGCGCTGGAAGATGAAACCGAAGTAATCGCGACGCAGCTCGGCCAGCGCCTGATCGTCGAGGTCGCGGGTCTCCTGGCCATTGATCTTGTAGCTGCCGGCGGTGGCGTAATCGAGGCAGCCGAGGATGTTCATCAGGGTTGATTTGCCGGAACCGGAGGCGCCGATGATCGCCACCATTTCTCCGGCGTTGATCGTCAGGTTGATGTCCTTCAGCGCGAGAAATTCGCGGTCGCCGGCAGTGAAACTGCGGGTGATGCCAGTCAGTTGCAGCAACGCTTGCGTCATGCTCAAGCCCCCGCCACGGCGGGCAACGGATCACCGATCACCACCCGCTCGCCTTCGCTGAGGCCCTGATTGATCTGCACTTTGACGTTGTTGTTGATCCCGGTCTGCACGTTGCGCGACTGCGCCTGGCCCTTGGCGTCCAGCACCCGCACCGGAAAGCTGCCATCGGCGTTGCGTGGGCCGAGCGCGGCCACCGGCACGGTCAGCACCGATTGCGCGGTATCGAGGACGATACGCACCTGCGCGGTCATCGAGATGCGCAAGCGGTGGTCGGGATTGGGCACCTCGAACAGCGCGTTGTAAAACACTGCGGTGTTTTGTTTCGGCGTACCGGCCGGCGGCGTTTCGAGGAAGTTCTGCGGCGCCGGCTCAGTGCCGCGCAGCTTGCCGTAATAGCGTTTGTCCTCGCCGAGAATAGTGAAATACACCTGCTGCCCCGGCGCGATATGAATCACGTCGGCTTCCGACACCTGGGCCTTGATGGTCATGGTGTCCAGATCCGCCAGTTTCAGCAGGATCGGCGCCAACTGGTTGGCGATCACGGTCTGGCCTTCCTGGGTGACGATGCCGACCACGTCGCCATCGATCGGCGCGACGATCCGCGTATACGCGAGGTTGACCTTGGCGGTGTCGATCTGGATGTGCGCACTTTTGATCTGCGCGTCCAGCGACAGCAGATTGGCCTGCTGCACCTCGTAGTCCGATTGCGCGGTCTCGAAATCCTGACGCGAGATCGACGCGTCTTCCTGCAGGTTCTGATAGCGCTCGTAGATCGCTTTAGTCTGTTTGAGCTGGGCCTGCGTGGCGCGCTTTTGCGCCTGCAGGTTTTCCTCATCGACCTGCGCCTGACGCAGGGTGTTCTGCAGCACCAGCGGATCGATCTCGGCCAGCCACTGGCCCTTCTTCACCTTGTCGCCAACCTTGACCTTGAGCGACTTCAACTGCCCCGACACCTGGGCACCGACGTCCACCTGCTTGACGCCTTCCAGCAAACCGGTGGCGAGCACGGTGTTTTCGATATCCGAGCGTTCGACCGGGGCGGTCTGGTATTTCGGCGCTTCGGCGGGTGCCTGCACCGTGTACAGCACCAACCCGGCCACCGCCGCCAACGCCAACCCCATACCGACTTTGCGCAACTTCGACTTTTCCATAAATAACCACAAGTCCGTTCAGGGATGAACCCGGCCAGCGGCCGGGTCTTGATAGAACAACCACACTCAGGACAGCACTTCGCCGACCGTCAGCGCCAGGCCGTCATGCCACCACGCGGCGAAACTGAAGACGTTGGGCGCCTTGAGAATCGTGAAGTGGTTGCCCGGCCCGTACCACACCGCCAGATCGCTGACCTGCCGCTGCCAGCCTGCAAGCACCGCCGCCTGTTCGCGCTGATTGCCCCACTCGTCCAGCGTCGGGTCATCGACCAGCACCAGCCGCACCGGCCCGGTATAGGCCAGTCGCGGTTGATAGACCGTGCGCAAGGCGCTGGCGAAGGTGCGTACCGGGCCATGCATCGCGTCCGGCGCCGCGCGCTCCGACAACACCCCGGCGCGCACCATGCCTGCGTGCAGCAGACGCAATTGCGTGGTGTCGTCGGCGTTGGCGAAGGTTGCAGGATCGATGCCCAGCGATTTGCCACAGGACAACTGCAGGGTGTCAATCAGCCGTTGCAGCGCGGCAGTGGCCGTGTACGGCTTGCCCGCCGTGCCGTCACCGCCCGGTGCCTCGCTGTCGATCAAGGTCAGCGAAGCCACCTCGCGCCCGGCCGCCTGCAACTGCGCGGCCATGGCATGCGCGACCCAGCCGCCGAACGAATGACCGATCAGGTGCAGCGGCCCCTGCGGGTGGATCTGCTCGATGGCTTTCAGGTAGAACGCCGCAGCGGCTTCGACCGCACTGTGCGGCACACTGACGCCGTCCAGCCCGCGCGGTTGCAGACCGATGATCGGCCATTCCGGGCCTATCGCCTCGGTCAGGTGAATGAACCCGGTGACACTGTCACCCGCCCCCGGCACGCAGAAAATCGGCGCATGCCCCGGCTGCCCGGTCTGAATCGTCAGCAGCGGTTGATACAGCGTCGGTTCCGGCGTCACCAGGGTTTCCAGCGCCTGGGTAACGGCCTGGCCGAGTGCCTGAATGTGCGGGTGCTTCATCATGGTCCGGTGATCGCCGGGGATGTCGATGCAACGCAACAAGCCAATGTCGAAGCGCTCTTCCCAGCCGCGCGTCGGGCTCGGCAATGACTGGCCGTCCATCAGCTCCTGGGCACGGAACAGATGGATCGGCTGGCTGGCCGGGCTGACCCGGTAATGCGCCAGCGCCAGACGATGCGCCGCTTCGCGATCAAAGTAATGCCAGGCGTCCGCCGCGCTGACTGTGGCCAGTTCCGGATCGGTCAGCTGCTGCGCCTGACAGCGCTTGAACAGCTCGGGGAAATCCAGTTGTTCAACTTGCGCTTCCAGCGCTTGTACCGCCGCCAGCGCCATCTCGCTTCCAGCACCAAGCATCAGCGAACGCCCACGGCAATGGCCGAGCAACTGACGCTTGTCGAGGCCCTCGCCGCTCCACATCGTTTTGTCCTGGGCGAGCGGATTTGGCGCGTAGCTGTCGAGCATGCCGATAAATTCCACCGGTTCATCGAGACCGAGCAATTGCTGCGCGACCTCATGCGCCAGCACCCCGCCGAACGACCAGCCCGCCAGCCGATACGGCCCGTGAGGCTGTACCGCGCGGATGATCCCGACCATGCGCTGCGCCATGCACTCAAGCGTGCGCAATTGCGGCTGACCGAGCGTCACGCCAGGCAGGCCGTAAATCGGGAACTCACCACCGATGTGCTGGGCCAGCGTCGGGAAGTACACGTCCCTGCCGCTGAATTCATGCAGCAGGAACAGCGGCGTACCGTGCGTCCCGGCACGCACCACGACCAGCCCGTCAGGCTGACTGAGCGCCTCGCCCTGACTGAGCAGCGCGGCGGCAGACTCGATGCTCGGATGCTGGAACAGCTCGGCCAGCGACAGTGGCAGCCCGGCCCGTTGCAGCAGATTGACCAGCCGCACCGCCAGCAACGAGTGCCCACCCAACTCGAAGAAGTTGTCGTGACGACCGACCTGTTCGACGCCGAGCACCTCGCCCCATATCTGCGCCAGCGCGGTTTCGACTTCACCCTGTGGCGCCACGTATGGGCGATTGATGACTGCGTCGGCTCCCGGCTCCGGCAGGGCTTTGCGGTCGATCTTGTCGTTTGGCGTCAGCGGCAAAGCGTCGAGCAGCACAAACGCGCCTGGCACCATGTACTCCGGCAGGCGCTCCAGCACATGCGCGCGCAAGGCCTCCAGACTGGGTGCTTCTACGCCCGAGCGCATGGTGTACCAGGCCACCAGACGCTCATCGCGCACCATCACCACCGCTTGGCGAATCGCCGGATGCTCGATCAACCGCGCCTCGATTTCCCCCGGCTCCAGGCGCAAGCCCCGCAGCTTGATCTGGAAGTCATTGCGGCCGAGGAATTCCAGCTCGCCGTGGTTGTTGTAGCGCGCCAGATCTCCCGTGCGATACAGGCGATCCCCCGCCACAAACGGGCTGTCGATGAAGCGCTCGGCCTGCATCTCCGGCAAACCGTGATAACCACGTGCCACGCCGACGCCGCCGATGTGCAACTCACCGCTGACGCCTTGCGGCACCGGTTGCCCGTACGCGTCGAGCACGTACAGGCGTGTATTGCTCAAGGCTGTACCGATTGGCACCACGTTTTCCGGCACCGGCATTTCCGGGTCCAGCGTCCAGCCCGTGCTGTCCACCGTGGTTTCAGTCGGGCCATAAACGTTGTGCAAACGCACCCACGGCAGGCGATTACGCACTTGGCGGGCCAGCGCCGCGCTGAGTTCGCCGCCACCGTTGAGCACATCGGTCAGGCTGGTGCATTGCTCGACACCGTCCTGTTCGATGAACTGCTGCAACAGCGCCGGAACGAACTTGACCACCGTGACTTGCTGCTCGCGAATGGTCTGCACCACATACGCCGAATCGCGGTTGCCATCCGGTCGTGCCAGCACCAGACGCATCCCGGAGCACAGCGGCCAGAAGATCTCCCACACCGAACTGTCGAAGCTGAACGGCGCTTTTTGCAGCAGCGCGCCGTGCTCGGTCGGCGGCGAAATCTGCGAACCCCAATGCACCATGTTGCAGGCGCTGCGATGCTCGATCATCACGCCTTTCGGCAACCCGGTAGAACCCGAGGTGTAGATCATGTACGCAAGATTCGAAGCACTGAGGCCCGGCACTGGCAAATCGTGATCCGGCAGGTGCTGCCAGGTACAGCGGTCAAGGTCGATCACCGTGGCGACCGCGTCATCGAACAACCCGCGAGTAGCGGTCTGCACCAGCACCGCGGTCGGCGCGCTGTCCTTGAGCATGTAGGCCAGACGCTCCGCCGGATACCCCGGGTCCAGCGGCACATAGGCACCACCAGCCTTGAGGATGCCGAGCAGACCAACGATCAGATCCAGCCCACGCTCGACGCAGATCGCCACCCGCGCATCCGGCTGCACACCTTGCGCGCGCAGGTGCTGAGCCAGACGATTGGCGCGCTGATTGAGCTCGCGGTAGGTCAGGTTTCCTTGCGCGGATTGCAGCGCGACAGCCTCCGGTTTGCGCCGCACTTGTGCTTCGAACAAGCCGTGCAGTGGCTGCTCCAGCGGACAATCGACGGCGCTGGCATTGAAATCAATCAGCAAGCGCTGCTGCTCCTGCGGTGCCAGCAACGGCACTCGCGCAAGCACGGCCTGATCATCGTTAACCAGCGCCGCCAGCAGCCGCTGGAAGTAGCCGACGAAACGCTGCACCGTCGACTCATCGAACAACGCCGTGGCGTAGCGCAACGAACCGCGAATCCCGTCGTGCGAATCGCCAAGACTCAGCGACAGGTCGAATTTCACAAAGTGGCTGTCGCCGGCCACCCCTTCCAGGGTCAGGTCGCCGAGGGTCAGGCTCGGGTCGTCGTTGTTATCCCAACTGAGCATGGTCTGGAACAACGCGCTGTGCGACAGGCTGCGGACGGGTTTGCTGATGTCCACCACTTGCTCGAACGGCAGATCCTGATGCGCCTGAGCGTCCAGGGTTTGCGCCTTGACCCGCGCCAGCAGCGCCTCGCCGCTCGGTTCGCCCGAGGTGTCGATGCGCAGCGCCAGGGTGTTGACGAACATGCCGATCAGGCCTTCGATCTCGGCCCGGGTGCGGTTGGCCACCGGCGAGCCGATCACCACGTCGTTCTGCCCGGACAAACGACTGAGCAACATCGCCCAGGCGCTCATGATCACCATGTACGGCGTCACCGCGCGACGCTGACACAAGGCTTTCAAACCGGCGCTCAAATGTTTATCGAGCAGAATGTCGACGCGGCTGCCGGAATAGTCCTGCTGTGGTGGCCGCGGACGATCGGTGGGCAGGGTCAGCAAGGCCGGCGCGCCGGCCAGCGTCTGCTGCCAGTAATCACTCTGACGCTGCAGCACCTCGCCACTGAGCCAGCGCCGTTGCCACACCGCGTAGTCGGTGTATTGCAGCGCCAGCGGCGGCAGCGGATCGTCTTCGCCACGGCTGAAGGCCTGATACAACGCCGCCAGCTCGCGGGTCAGCACGCCCATCGACCAGCCATCGGCGATGATGTGGTGCAGCGTCAGCAACAGCACATGATGATCATCAGCCAGACGCACCAGACGTCCGCGCAGCAGCGCATCGTGCTGCAGATTGAACGAGGCACAGGCCTGCTCCTCGATCAGACCGCGCAAGGCATTGTCAGCCTGCGGGTGCTGACGCAGGTCTTCTACCGTCAGCAGCAGGCCGCTCTCGGCCGGCAGAATAAGCACCTGCGGCTGATCGTCTATCTGGCTGAAGCGGCTGCGCAGGGTTTCGTGACGCGCGACGATGCGTGCCAGTGCCCGTTGCAGCGCGTCTTCATCCAGCCGACCGCGCAGGCGCAGACCGACCGGGATGTTGTAGGCGCTGTGGCCGCCGTCCATCTGCGCCAGGAACCACAGACGTTGCTGGGCGAAGGACAGCGGCAATGCCTGATCACGGGGCGCCGGCAAAATCTCCGGCAAGGTGCTGCGCCCTGCCCGGCTCAGCACCTCGGCGACAGCGGCCAGCTCGGGGTTGGCGAACAGCTCGGCGAGCGTCAGCTCGACGCCCAACTGCTGGCGCACCTGCGACAGCATGCGCATCGCCAGCAAAGAGTGCCCGCCCAGTTCGAAGAAGTTGTCGTGACGACCTACCTGTTCGAGCTGCAGCAAACCGGCCCAGATCCGCGCCAGATGTTCCTCCAGCGCCGAGATCGGCGCGACATACAGCCGGCTGAGCATCGCTGCCTGGGTCGGCGCCGGCAGCGCCTTGCGGTCGACTTTGCCGTTGTTGTTCAACGGCAGTACATCCAATTGCACCCAAGCGCTCGGCACCATGTATTCCGGCAGTCGTGCCAGCAAGTGCGCGTGCAGGTCGGCGCTGTCCAGGCGCCCGGCGTGGGCGGTGTAGTAGGCCACCAGACGGGTGATGTCCTGACCATCGCGGCGCGCCAGCACCACGGCTTCCTTGATCCCCGGGCAGTTGAGCAGGCGGTTTTCGATTTCGCCCAGTTCGATACGGAAACCGCGAATCTTCACCTGATCGTCATTGCGCCCGATGCAATCGAGCTGCCCCGGTGCCAGCCAGCGTGCGAGGTCGCCGGTGCGATACAGCAGCGCGCCCGGCTGCTCGCTGAACGGATCACACAGAAACTTCTCGGCGGTCAGATCGGCGCGGTTCAGATAACCCAGCGCCACGCCCTGCCCGCCGATGTACAACTCGCCGGTCACGCCCATCGGCACCGGTTGCTGATGCGCGTCGAGCACATACACCTGGGTGTTGGAGATCGGCGCGCCAATCGGCACGCTCTCGGCGTTTTCTGCCACTTCACGCACTTCAAACGTCGTTGCGTAAGTGGTGGTTTCGGTTGGGCCGTAGCAATGCACGATACGCAGAGCCGGCGCCTCGGCCAGCAGTCGACGGAACGCCGCCGGATCGCCACGCTCACCGCCACACAACAGAATGCGCAGTCCTTTGAGCGCCTGCGGAATCAGTTGCACGTACTGGTTGAACAGCGCAGTGGTGACGAACAGCACGGTCGCCCCGGAGACGCTCAACTCATGGCCGAACGCACTCGGATCGAGCAGGGTCTGGTGATCCATCACCAGCACGCGCCCGCCATTGAGCAGCGGCCCCCAGATGTCCATGGTGCTCGCATCGAACGCCGGGTTGGAGGCGAAGACCACGCGGTCCTGCGCATTGAAATCGGCGTAACCGTTGTTCAGCACCAGGCGGCCGATGGCGCGGTGCGGCACCATCACGCCTTTCGGGGTGCCGGTGGAGCCGGAGGTGTACATGATGTACGCCAGCGACTCCGAGGACTGCGCCAGGTTCGGGTTGTGCGTCGGTTGGCCGCTGAGGATCAAGCGGTCGAGGTCGATGCGTGGCGCGGCGTAGTCAATGACTTCACTGCTGAGGGTCAGCAACGCCGCCGCGTGACAGTCCTCGACCATGAACGCCTGCCGCTCGCTCGGCGCATTGATATCCAGCGGCACATAGGCCGCCGCGCACTTGGCAATCGCCAGTTGCGCCACCAGCAATTCCAGCGAACGCGGCAACAGGATCGCCACGTGGTCGCCCGGCTGCACGCCTTGGCTGAGCAAGTGATGCGCCAGACGGTTGGCCTGGGCGTTCAGTTCAAAGTAGCTCAGCGAATGCTCGCCATGCACCGCCGCCACCGCTTTGGGATGCGCCGCTGCCTGCTGCTGGAAAATCCCGTGCACGGTCAGCGCCTGCGGGTATTCGCGCGCCGTGGCGTTGAACTCGTAGAGCAAGCGCTGACGCTCTGGCTCGGTGAGTAACGCCACCCGCTCCAACACCGTCTGCTCATCGCTGACCATCGCCGCCAGCAGGCGCTGCAGGTAGCCGACATAACGCTCGACGGTCGCTTGATCGAACAACGCCGTGGCGTACTCCAGCGATCCGCGAATCACCCCGTTGACCTCACCCAGGGTCAGGGTCAGGTCGAACTTGGCCACCTGGCCCGGCGCGGCCACACCTTCGAGACGCAGATCGCCCAGCGCCAGGTGCGGGCCGACGCTGCTGTCCCAGCTCAGCGTGCTCTGGAACAACGGGCTGTGCGCCAGACTGCGCGCCGGCCGGGTGATTTCCACCACCTGCTCGAACGGCAGATCCTGATGCGCCTGTGCCTCCAGCGTGCGCGCCTTGACCCGCGCCAGCAGCGTGGCCACGCTCGGTTCGCCTGAGGTGTCGATGCGCAGGGCGAGGGTGTTGACGAACATGCCGATCAGGCCTTCGATCTCGGCCCGGGTGCGGTTGGCCACCGGCGAGCCGATCACCACGTCGGACTGCCCGGACAGACGACTCAGCAACAGCGACCAGGCACTCATCAGGGTCATGAACAGGGTCACGCCGTGACGCTGACTCAAGGCTTTGAGCCCGGCGCTCAGACGCTCGTCGAGCCGCACTTCGACGCTGCTGCCGGCGAAATCTTGCTGTGCCGGACGCGGACGGTCGGTGGGCAGGGTCAGCAACGCCGGCGCGCCGTCGAGGGTCTGCTGCCAGTAATCGCTCTGCCGCTGCAGCACTTCACCGCTGAGCCAGCGCCGCTGCCACACGGCGTAGTCGCCGTATTGCAGCGCCAGTGGTGGCAACGGATTCGGTTGCCCGTGACTGAAAGCCTGATACAGCGCCATCAGTTCGCGGGTCAGCACGCCCATCGACCAGCCGTCGGCGACGATGTGATGCACGGTCAGCAACAGCACATGATGCTCGTCAGCCAGACGCAGCAGGCGTCCGCGAATCAGTGGATCGTGTTGCAGATCGAAGGCAGTCGCGGCTTCCTGCGCGAGCAGTGCCTGCACCGTAGCTTCGGCCTGTGAATCCTGGCGCAGGTCCTCCACCTGCAACAGCAGGCCGCTATCGACCGGTGCAATCGTCACCTGCGCCTGATCGTCGATGCTGACGAAACGGCTGCGCAGGGTTGCGTGCCGCGCAACGATCTGCGTCAGCGCGCGCTGCAAGGCTTCGACATCGAGTTGCCCGCGCAGGCGCAAGCCAAGCGGAATGTTGTACGCCGAATTGCCGCCGTCCATTTGCGCGAGGAACCACAGGCGTTGCTGGGCGAAGGACAGCGTGCCGTCACGCGGCACCGCTACGATCTGCGGTTGGCTACTGACCTGCGCTACGCAAAGGCATTCGGCGACCGCCGCCAGTTCAGGGTTGGCGAACAGATCAGCCAGCACCAGCTCCAGCCCCAGTTGCTGACGCACCTGCGCGACCATGCGCATGGCCAGCAGCGAGTGGCCGCCGAGTTCGAAAAAGTGATCATGCCGGCCGACCCGTTCGACCTGCAGCACCTCGGCCCAGATCTGCGCCAGCGCGGTTTCCAACTCACCTTGCGGCTCGATGTATTCGCGGGTGAATAGCGCAGTCAGGTCAGGTTTCGGCAATGCCTTACGATCAACCTTGCCATTGGCGGTCAGGGGTAACGCGTCGAGCCGGACAAACGCCGCCGGCACCATGTACTCAGGCAATTGCGTGAGCAGGTGCGCGCGCAGATCAGCGACGCTCAACGATGCGCCCTGCTCGATGTAATACGCCACCAACCGTGGCTGACCGGGTTCGTCCTCACGGGCCAGCAACACCGCATCCTGAACACCGGGGAGCTGATTGAGCCGGGTTTCGATCTCGCCCAACTCGATACGCACGCCGCGGATTTTCACCTGATCGTCGTTGCGCCCGAGGTATTCAAGC
The DNA here is from genome assembly GCF_058798255.1 of Pseudomonas sp. GW823-FHT01D03. Lineage (NCBI taxonomy): Bacteria > Pseudomonadati > Pseudomonadota > Gammaproteobacteria > Pseudomonadales > Pseudomonadaceae > Pseudomonas > Pseudomonas sp. GW823-FHT01D03. The sequence continues at coordinate 2,667,092 of NZ_JBXAKK010000001.1, read as the reverse complement.
GTGCCGTCCTCACGCCAGCGCGCAAGGTCACCGGTGCGGTACATACGAGCATTCGGCACGCTGCTGAACGGATCGCGCAGGAAGCGTTCGGCGGTCATCTGCGGACGGTTCAGGTAACCACGGGCCACGCCGGCACCACCGACATACAACTCTCCGATCACCCCCAGCGGTACCGGGCGTTGCCGTGCGTCGAGCAGATACACCGTGGCATTGCTCACCGGTTTACCGATATGCAGCACCTCGCCCGCCGCAATCAAACCGGAGGTGGCGACCACCGTAGCCTCGGTCGGGCCATAGTTGTTGATCACCCGGAACGGCTGGTTGCGGTTGAACTGGCGCAGACGATCGCCACCGATCAACAGGGTTTTCAGGGTCGGATGCGCCGGTTCCTGACTGAAGGCGTATTCGGCCACCGGGGTCGGCAGGAAGCTCACGTCCAGCGGCTGCGCCCGCCACCAGGCGAGCAACGCGTCGATGTCTTCGTTGCCTTCATGGTTTGGCGCCAGATGCACGGTCGCACCCACGCACAGCGCCGGCCAGACCTCCCAGGCCATGGCGTCGAAACCGAACCCGGCCAGGCTTGAGGTATGGCTGCCGGCGTGCAGATCGAAGGCCGCGCAGTGCCAGTCCACGAGGTTGCTCAGCGTCTGGTGCTCGACCATCACGCCTTTCGGCAGACCGGTGGAGCCGGAGGTATAGATCACGTAAGCCAGGTGCTGCGGGGTCAGGGCCGGCAGCGACGGGTTGTCGATTGGCTCGTTTGGCCACTGGTGCAGATCAAGGTCGATCAGCGGCACCGACAATGCCGGCAGGCGCTCACGCAGATCGCTTTGGCTCAGCACCGCGACGGGCGCACTGTCTTGCAGCAGATAGCTCAGGCGCTCCGCCGGGTGCGCCGGATCCACCGGCACATAACCGGCGCCGGCCTTGAGAATCGCCACCAGCCCGACCAGCGTATCAAGGCCGCGTCGGGCGACGATGGCCACGCGATCGTCAGGCTGTACACCCGATGCAATCAGATGATGCGCCAGACTGTTGGCCTGCCGGTTCAACTCGGCATAGCTCAGCGAAGCATCGGCAAACACCGCCGCCAGCGCCTGCGGTCGCTCAAGCGCTTGCTGCTCGAAACGCTGGGCAATCGTCAACCCCTGCGGGTAATCGGCGCGGGTCGTGTTGAAGCGGTGCAACAACTGCTCGCGCTCCGCGTCCGGCAGGATCGACAGGTGCTCGAAACCTTGATGCGGCGCGTGCTCCAGCGCATCCACCAGCCTGTGCAAGGCGCATTGCAGATAGTCGCAGGTGCGCCGTGCATCGATACCGGCACCGGTCAGTGCGGTCAGGCTGAAGCCTTCACCGAGATCGTCGACACTGAGGGTCAGGCGATAGTTGCTGTGTTCTTCGGTCTCAAGCAATTGCATGCCCTGCCAGGCCGTTTGGGCCTCGGCAGAACCGCCACCCGCCGTGGCCCCGTGGCGATAATTGAACAACGTGCTGAACAATGGCGTGGTCGGCGCCATCGCGCTGCAATGCTGGATGCGCGCCAGTTGCGCGTGTTCGTGTTGCAGCAACTGGCTCAGCCGTTGATGCGTCGCCAGGGCCGCGCCCTTGACGCTGTGCGCACGCAGATCGATGCGCAATGGCAAGGTGTTGATGAACACCCCGAGCGCCCGTTCCGCGCCTTCGCCACCCTGCAAACGACCAAGCAATACCGTGCCGAACACCACGTCATCGCGACCGGACAACTGCCCCAGCACCTGCGCCCACGCCAGGTGCATCAGGCTCGCCGCGCTGACACCCAGACGCCGCGCCTGACTGCGCAGGTCGCGGCTCAGCGCGGTGTCGAGGCTCAGCTGTGCCTGCGTGGCCAGCCCTTCCTGCGCCGGGCTCTGCCCATAAGGCAAGGTGGGTTCGTCGACGTCGCCGAGCATCTCGCCGAAGAACGCTTCGTGCTGCTGGTCGCTCATCCCCGACAGGGTGTGCGCCACGTAATTGCGATACGGCACCGGCTCGGCCAGACGTTGCGGCTGACCGCTCAGGAACGCCTGCATTTCATGTTGCAGCACTTCCAGCGCAACGTGGTCCATCACCAGGTGATGGAACAGCAACAACGCCACCACCCGCTGATTGTCTGCGTCCCAGGCGTGCACCACGCGCATCAGTGGCGCCTGATTGACGGCCATGCGGTACTGCGTGGCGTCGAAACGCCGGCGCAATTGCTCCAGTACATCGCCGTCCGCGCCATTCAGCTCCAGCGCTTCGCACGCCAGCGGCGCCTCACGCCAGACCACTTGCACGGGGTCTTGCAGCCCGTCCCAGAACAGCGAAGTGCGCAGGATGTCGTGACGCTGGATTACGTTCTGCAAGGCTTGAGTGAAGGTGTTCAGGCGTTGTTCATCGGCAAACGCGAACTGCGCCTGCAACACGTACGGATCGCCCTGTGCGGCGGACAAATGGTGGAACAGGATGCCGGTCTGCAACGGCGCCAGCGGATAAATCTCCTGCACGTTGGCCACGCCGCCGGGGATGCTGGCGACGATGCGGTCGATGCTTGGCTGGTCGAGCGTCACCAGTGGCAGCAGCTCGGGGGTGATGCGCGTGCAGTCCGCAGTGATCAGGTTGGCCGCGACTTCGGCCTCCGGTTCACCGCCCACGGCAGCGGCCAGCGCGGCGAGGGTCGGCTGGTTGAACAACACACGAATGTCGGCGCTCAGTCCGGCACGACGCATCCGCGCCACCAGATTCACCGCCAGCAGCGAATGGCCACCGAGTTCGAAGAAATGATCGTGGCGCCCTACCCGCTCAACCTTGAGCAATTCAGCCCAGAGCTGCGCGAGCGCGATTTCCACTTCGCCGATCGGCGCTTCATATTCACGGGCGGTCTGCGCCGCCAGATCGGGGGCCGGCAGCGCCTTGCGGTCGAGTTTGCCGTTGGGGCTCAGCGGCAGTGCAGCGAGATGCACGAATAGCGCGGGCACCATGTAGTCCGGCAGGTTTTCCAGTAGATGGCGGCGCAGCGTTTCGATTTCCAGCGGTGCGCCGGTGTAGTACGCGACCAAACGCTTGTCGCCCGGAACGTCTTCGCGGGCGAGTATGGCGCCTTCCTGCACGCCATCGATCTGGGTCAGGCGTGCTTGAATCTCGCCAAGCTCAATGCGCAGGCCACGGATCTTCACCTGATCGTCGTTGCGGCCCAGGTATTCGATATTGCCGTCCGGCAGATAACGGGCGACGTCGCCGGTGCGGTACATCCGCCCATTGCTCTGGAACGGATCATTGAGGAAGCGTTCGGCGTTCAATTCCGGGCGGTTCAGATAACCGCGCGCCACCTGCACGCCACCGATGTACAGCTCGCCGACCACGCCGTGCGGCACCGGTTGCTGCTGGGCATCGAGGATGTACATGCGGGTGTTGGCGATCGGTTTGCCGATCGGCGTGTTGTCTGGCGTTTGTTCCAGCGGCCCGGCGCAGTTCCACGCGGTCACGTCCACCGCCGCTTCGGTCGGGCCGTAGAGGTTGTGCAATTGACTGCCCGGCAGTTGCTGTTTGAAGCGCCGCACCACGCTGCCCGGCAACGCTTCGCCGCTGCACATGACTTGCCGCAGACTGCTGCAACGTGCGGTGTCGGCGTGGGCGAGAAAGACGTCAAGCATCGACGGTACGAAGTGCAGCGTGGTGATCTGTTCCCGCTCGATCACTTCACTGAGGTACTGCGGATCCTTGTGCCCCTCGGGCCGGGCCATGACCAGGCGCGCGCCGGTCATCAGCGGCCAGAAGAACTCCCAGACCGAGACGTCGAAGCTGAACGGGGTTTTCTGCAACACCGTGTCGGCAGAAGTCAGTTGATAAGCGTCCTGCATCCACAGCAGACGGTTGACCACCCCGCTGTGTTCGTTGATCACGCCTTTCGGTTGGCCGGTGGAACCGGAGGTGTAGATCACGTAAGCGCTGTGCTGCGGATTCAGTTCAGCGAACGACAAATTGTCCGTAGGCAGCGATTGCCAGTGCGGCTGATCCAGATCAATCATTGGCACGGCGACTTCGCCGAGCAACGAACGCGTCGCCCCCTGCACCAGCACCGCCAGCGGCGCGCTGTCCTCCAGCATGTAGGCCAGACGTTCCAGCGGATACGCCGGATCCAGCGGCACATAACCGCCGCCAGCCTTGAGGATCGCCAGCAGCCCGATCACCATGTCCAGACCGCGCTCGACGCAGAGCGCCACCCGCGCATCCGGGCCTACGCCCAACTCGCGCAGATGCCGCGCCAGTTGATTGGCTCGGGCATTGAGTTCTGCATAAGTCAGTTGCTGCTCATCAGCGACCACCGCTGGTGCCTGCGGCGAGCGCACCACTTGCGCCTCGAACAAGCCGTGAATGGTCTGCTCAAGGTTGTAACCGACCGCCGTGGCATTGAACTCGACCAGCAAGCGCTGCTGTTCTTCCGGCGCCAGCAGCGGCGCCTGTTCCAGCAGCGCCTGATCGTTGGCGACCATCGCCTGCAACAGGCGCTGGAAGTAACCGACGAAGCGCTCGACCGTGCTCTGGTCAAACAAGGCTGTGGCGTATTCCAGCGATCCGCGAATGATGCCGTTGGACTCACTGAGGCTCAGCGACAGGTCGAACTTGGCGAAGTGGCTCGGCTCGGCCACGCCTTCCAGCGTCAGTTCGCCGAGGGCCAGCGCCGGGCTTTCGAGGCCATCCCAACTGAGCAAGGTCTGGAACAACGGGCTGTGCGCCAGGCTGCGCACGGGCCGGGTGATTTCCACCACTTGCTCGAACGGCAGATCCTGATGCGCCTGCGCTTGCAGGGTTTGCGCCTTGACCCGCGCCAACAGCGCTTCGACGCTCAGCTCGCCCGAGGTGTCGATGCGCAGCGCCAGGGTGTTGACGAACATGCCGATCAGGCCTTCGATTTCGGCGCGGGTGCGGTTGGCCACCGGCGAACCGATCACCACTTCAGCTTGCCCGGACAAGCGGCTGAGCAGCATCGCCCAGGCACTCATCAACGTCATGTACAGGGTCACGCCGTGGCGCTGGCCCAAGGCTTTGAGCCCGGCGCTCAAGCGTTCGTCGAGCACGACGGCGACGCTGCTGCCGGCATAGTCCTGCTGCGCCGGGCGCGGCCGATCGGTCGGCAGCATCAACAGCGCCGGGGCGCCAGCGAGGGTCCGTTGCCAATATTCGCTCTGGCGTTGCAGCACCTCGCCGCTGAGCCAGCGTCGTTGCCACACCGCGTAGTCGGTGTATTGCAGCGCCAGGGGCGGCAATGGATCAGGCTGGCCGTGACTGAACGCCTGATACAGCGCCATCAGTTCGCGGGTCAAAACCCCCATCGACCAACCGTCAGAGATGATGTGGTGCAGGGTCAGCAACAGCACATGGTGATCATCCGCCAGGCGTACCAGTCGCCCGCGAATCAACGGATCGTCCTGCAAGTCGAACGGCCCCGAGGCTTCGCCCTGAATCAGCGCCTGCAGGGTTTCCTCGGGTTGCGGGTGCTGGCGCAGGTCTTCGACCCGCAGCAGCAGACCAGTGTCCACCGGGGCAATCAGCACCTGCGCTTCGTCGTTGAATTGGGCGAAGCGGCTGCGCAGGGTTTCGTGGCGCGCGACGATCCGCGCCAGTGCGCGTTGCAGCGCCGCGTCGTCGAGACGGCCACGCAGCCGCAGGGCCACGGGAATGTTGTAGGCGGTGTTGGCGCCTTCCATTTGCGCGAGGAACCACAAGCGTTGCTGGGCGAACGACAGCGGCAACGCGCCGTCACGCGGGACCGGCACGATCTGTGGTTGCGCACAGCGTCCGGCCTCGCTCAGCACTGACGCGACCGCCGCCAGTTCGGCGTTGGCAAACAGATCGCTCAGCGCCAGCTCGACACCCAGACGCTGGCGCACTTGCGAGACCATGCGCATCGCCAGCAACGAATGCCCGCCGAGTTCGAAAAAGTGATCCTGCCGCCCGACCCGCTCGACTTGCAGCACGTCGGCCCAGATCTGCGCCAGCGCGGTTTCCACCTCGCCTTCGGGCGCCGCGTACTCGCGGGTGAACAGCGCTGCCAGATCCGGCGCCGGCAAGGCCTTGCGGTCGACCTTGCCATTGGCGGTCAGCGGCAACGCGGCGAGTTTGACGAACGCGGTCGGCACCATGTATTCCGGCAACCGGCTGAGCAATTGCGCGCGCAACTCGCCCAGCGGCAGCGCTTCGACCTGCGCCTGCTCGGTGAAGTAGGCCACCAGTCGCGGCTGGCCGGGTTGATCTTCGCGGGCCAGCAGCACCGCTTCCTGAATCCCCGGCAACTGGTTGAGGCAGGTTTCGATCTCGCCCAGCTCGATGCGCACGCCACGGATCTTCACCTGATCGTCGTTGCGCCCCAGGTACTCGATGTTGCCGTCTTCACGCCAGCGTGCAAGGTCGCCGGTGCGGTACATCCGCGCGTTCGGTGCGCGACTGAACGGGTCACGCAGGAAACGCTCGGCGGTCATGTCCGGGCGATTCAGGTAGCCACGGGCAACCCCGGCACCGCCGACGTACAGCTCGCCGGCCACCCCGATCGGCACCGGGCGCTGTTGTTCGTCGAGCAGGTACACCGTGGCATTGCTCAGCGGTTTGCCGATGTGCAGCGCGTCGCCGCGTTGCACCAGACCTGAGGTCGCGACCACTGTGGCCTCGGTCGGGCCGTAGTTGTTGATCAAGTCGAAATGCTGATTGCGATTGAACTGCCGCAAGCGGTCGCCGCCGATCAGCAGCGTGCGCAGGGTCGGGTGTTCGAGGTTCTGGCTGAAGGCGTATTCGGCCACTGGCGTCGGCAGGAAGCTCACGTCCAGCGGCTGCGCGCACCACCACGCCAGCAAGGCATCAATGTCTTCGCCGCCCTCTTGGGTCGGCGCCAGATGCAGGGTCGCGCCCGCGCACAGCGCCGGCCAGACTTCCCAGGCCATCGCGTCGAAACCGAACCCGGCGAGGCTTGAGGTGTGGCGCCCGGCACAAAGGTCGAACGCGCTGCAGTGCCAGTCGACCAGATTGCTCAAGGTCTGATGCTCGACCATCACGCCCTTGGGCAGGCCGGTGGAGCCGGAGGTGTAGATCACGTAGGCCAGGTTTTCGGTACTCAGGCCGGGAACGCGCGGATTATGGGCCACGCCCTGCGGCCAGTTGCAGCGGTCGAGTTCGAGTACCGGCACGGTCAGCGTCGGCAAGCGCTCGCGCAGATTGTTTTGGGTCAGCACCGCCACTGGCGCGCTGTCGTCGAGCAGGTAGTTCAAGCGTTCCGCAGGGTGTGCCGGGTCAATCGGCACGTAACCGGCGCCGGCCTTGAGGATCGCCAGTAGCCCGACCAGGGTGTCCAGCCCGCGACGGGCGACGATGGCGACTCGGTCGTCAGGCTTCACGCCCAAGCCGATCAGATGCTGCGCCAAGGCGTTGGCTTGCTGATTGAGTTCGGCGTAGGTCAAATGCGCATGGGCAAACACTGCCGCCAGCGCGTCCGGCCGTGCGGCCACCTGCGCCTCGAAACGCTGCTGGATAGTCTGTGCCGTCGGGAAATCCACTTGAGTGGCATTGAAGTCGAGCAGCACCTGTTCAAGCTCTGCCGCCGGCAGGATCGGCAGTTGGTTGACCGGTGTCTGCGGCGCCTGCTCCAGCGCAAGCACGAGGTTTTCCAGCGCGCAGTGCAGGTAATCGCAGATACGCTGCGGATCGGTCTGGGTGCTCGCCAGCAAGGTCAGACTGAAGGCGTCACCGAGGTCATCGACACTCAGGGTCAGCGGATAGTTGCTGCGCTCTTCAGAGTGCAACGTGGAGATACCGTCCCACGCCGCGAGGGTTTCGGCACTGGCGGTAGCGACGTTGTGGCTGTGGCGATAATTGAGCAGCGTGCTGAACAGCGGCGTCGGCGCCACCACGTGACTGCAGCGCTGAGCCAGGGCCAGCGGTGCGTGTTCGTGCCGCATCAGCGTGGTCAACCGGGCGTGGGTGGCGTTGACCGCCGCGCGCACATCCTGGCCGTCGATGTTCACCCGCAACGGCAAGGTGTTGATGAAAATCCCCAGCGCCCGGTCAATCGCTTCGGCGCCCTGCATGCGACCCATCAGCACCGTGCCGAACACCACCTGCTGCTTGCCGGTCAGCGCGGCCAGCACCTGCGCCCAGCCGAGATGGAACAGGCTGGCGACACTGACGCCGAGCTTCCGCGCCTGCGCCCGCAGACGCTGGCCCAACAGCGCCGCGACCGGCACACTGAGTTCGACGATTTCGCTGCCGTCACCTTGCACATCCTGCAGGCCGTAGGGCAGTGTCGGTTCGTCGATGTCGCTGAGCATCTCGCGGAAAAACGCCTCGTGCTCGGCCTCGCTGACGCCCAGACGTGCCTGCGCCACGTAGTTGCGAAACGGCACCGGGCGCCCGAGCCGTTCACGCTGCCCGGTGAGGCAGGCGCGCATTTCGTGGCGCACCACGTCGAGGGCCGAGTGGTCGAGGGCCATGTGATGGAACAGCAGCGTGGCGATCACCCGTTGCCCGGCCTCATCCCAGGCGTGGGCCAGACGCATCAGCGGCGCCTGGGTAACGTCGAGGCGGAAATGCCGGGCATCGAAGCGCTCGTGCAGATACGCCAGCACGTCGCCATTTGCATCAGGCAACGTCACCTCTTCCACCGGCAGTTCGGCCCGGCGCCAGACCACCTGCACCGGCGCGTCCAGCCCTGCCCAATGCACAGCGGTGCGCAGAATGTCATGGCGATTGATCACCGCTTGCAGCGCTTGAGCAAACGCTTGAAAACGCTCACGGCTGGCGAAGGCGAAATGCGATTGCATGACATACGGATCACCGTCACCGCCACTGGCGTGGTGATACAGGATGCCTTCCTGCAGCGGCGCCAGCGGGTAGATGTCCTGCACGTTGGCTGCGCCGCCGGGGACTTGTGCGACGAGGTGGTCGATGGTCGCCTGGTCGAGCTCGACCAGCGTCAGCATCGCCGGGGTGATGTGCGTGGTGCCCGGGACGATGCCGTTGGCCGGCACCTCGACCTGGCCGTGCTTGCTGGCCGAGTACTGCCCGGCCTTGATCAATTCGATCAGCGCCGGTTTGTGCTCGCGCAACAGCGCCAGCAACGCCGGGTCGCTCAACGCCTGCTTGTTGCCGTTGACCCGCAATTGGTCGTCCGCGACCGCCAGCTGAATATCTTTAGCCTTCAATGTGGCCAACAGTTCGATCACGTTCACAGGACGATCTCCATTCGTTCGGTAATTGCGGCGTAGCCGGCCAGGGTCGGATGTTCGAACAGCGACCTGACATCGGCTTCCATGCCTTCCTGACGCAGCCGGCCGATCAGACTGACCGCCAGCAGCGAGTGACCACCCAGTTCAAAGAAATGATCGTGGCGCCCTACCCGCTCGACGTTGAGCAACTCGGCCCAGAGCCGTGCGAGGGTGATTTCGACGTCGCCCACCGGGGCTTCGTATTCGCGCACCGGCAATGCGCCCTGATCCGGCGCCGGCAGCGCCTTGCGGTCGAGTTTGCCGTTGGGGCTCAGCGGCAGTGCATCGAGATGCACGAACAGCGCAGGCACCATGTAGTCCGGCAGGTGCTCCAGCAAATGGCTGCGCAGCACGTCGATTTCCAGGCGCGCCCCGGTGTAGTACGCCACCAGACGCTTATCGCCGGATGCATCTTCGCGGGCCAGTACGGCGGTTTCCTGCACGCCATCGATCTGGGTCAGGCGTGCCTGGATTTCACCGAGTTCGATGCGCAGGCCACGAATCTTCACCTGGTCGTCGTTACGGCCGAGATATTCGATATTGCCGTCCGGCAGATAGCGGGCGACGTCGCCGGTGCGGTACATGCGCCCATTGCTCTGGAACGGATCATTGAGGAAGCGTTCGGCGCTCAGTTCCGGGCGATTCAGATACCCACGTGCTACCTGCACGCCACCGATGTACAGCTCGCCGACCACGCCGTGCGGCACCGGTTGTTGCTGGGCATCGAGGATGTACATGCGGGTGTTGGCGATCGGTTTGCCGATCGGCGTGTTGTCCGGGGTGCTTTCCAGCGGCCCGGCGCAATTCCACGCGGTCACGTCCACTGCCGCTTCGGTCGGGCCGTAGAGGTTGTGCAATTGACTGCCAGGCAGTTGCTGCTTGAAGCGCCGCACCACACTGCCCGGCAACGCTTCGCCGCTGCACATGACTTGCCGCAGACTGCTGCAACGTGCGGTGTCGGCGTGGGCGAGAAAGACGTCGAGCATCGACGGCACGAAGTGCAGCGTGGTGATGTGTTCGCGCTCGATGATTTCGCTGAGGTACAGCGGATCCTTGTGTCCCTCGGGCCGGGCCATGACCAGACGTGCGCCAGTCATCAACGGCCAGAAGAACTCCCAGACCGAGACGTCAAAACTGAACGGGGTCTTCTGCAACACCGTGTCGCTGGCGGTGAGTTGATAGGCGTCCTGCATCCACAGCAGACGGTTGACCACCCCGCTGTGTTCGTTGATCACGCCTTTCGGCTGGCCGGTGGAACCGGAGGTGTAGATCACGTACGCGGTGTGCTGCGGGGCCAGTTCGGCTATCGCAAGATTGTCTGTCGGCAGCGCTTGCCAATGCGGCTGATCCAGGTCGATCACCGGCACGCCAACGTCACCGAGCAACGAGCGCGTGGTTCCCTGCACCAACACCGCCAACGGGGCACTGTCCTCGAGCATGTAAGCCAGACGCTCCAGCGGATACGCCGGATCCAGCGGCACATAACCGCCACCGGCCTTGAGGATCGCCAGCAGCCCGATCACCATGTCCAGACCGCGCTCGACGCAGATCGCCACCCGTGAGTCCGGCCCTACGCCCAATTCGCGCAGGTGCCGCGCCAGTTGATTGGCTCGGGCGTTGAGTTCGGCATAAGTCAGTGGCTGTTCATCAGCGGCCACCGCTGGTGCCCAAGGCGTGCGCGCCACTTGCGCTTCGAACAAGCCGTGAATGGTCTGCTCAAGGTTGTAATCGACCTCGGTGGCATTCAGGCCGAACAGCAACTGCTGGCGCTCGGCATCCGCTAGTACCGGCAGGCGATTCAAGGCCTGCTGCGGTGTCTGCTCCAGCGCTTCGACCAGCCCCGCCAACGCCTGCTGCATGTAGCCACACACCCGCGCCGCGCCAATCTGCGAAGGGGTCATGGCCGTGAGGTCAAAGCCCTGACCCAGGTCGTCGACGTTGAAGCTCAGCGGGTAGTTGGTGCGCTCTTCGCTGGAAAGATTTTCGATGCCCTGCCAGGTCAGGCGATTGGCTTGCAACTGTTCTGCGCTGACGCTGTGCCGGTAGTTGAGCATGGCGCTGAACAGTGGCGACGGCGCCGCCACCCCGCTGCAACGCTGGGCCAATGCCAGTGACGCATGTTCATGGCCAAGCAATGCGGTCAGTTGCGCATGGGTGGCGCGCACCCCGGCACGCACCGAAACATCACCCAGATCCACCCGCAGCGGCAGCGTATTGATGAACATCCCCAGACCGCGATCAGCGCCGGTACCGCCCTGCATCCGCCCCAACAGCACGGTGCCGAACACCACGCGCTCATGTCCGGAAGTCGCCGCCAATACCTGAGCAAACGCCAGATGGAACAGGCTCGCGACGCTCACGCCCATCTGCCGCGCCTGATTGCGCAAGCGCCGCGCCAAGGCTTCGGGCAGGCCCTGACGGACTTCTTCGATGTCATGGCCGTCACCGTGCACATCCAGCAGACCGAACGGCAGCGTTGGCTCGTCAATCTCGCCAAGCATCGCGCGGAAGAACGCTTCATGCTCCTGCTCGCTGACGCCCAGTCGGGTCTGCGCCACGTAATTGCGATACGGCACGGCGGGTATCAGCGCTTCGCCGTGACCGAAGAGCAGCGCCTGCAGTTCCTGCTGCACCACTTCCAGCGCCGTGTGATCCATGGCGATGTGATGGAACAGCAGCATGGCGACCACTCGATCATTGGCCGGGTCTTGTGCATAGACCAGGCGAATCAACGGCGCCTGACTGAGGTCGATGCGGTAATGCCGCGCGTCGAAACGCTCATACAACTGCGCCAGAACATCACCGCCCGCCGGATCGAATGCAACCTCCTGCAGCGGCAGCTCGGCTTCACGCCAGACCACTTGCACCGGCGTCGCCAGCCCTTCCCAGACCACTCCGGTGCGCAGGATGTCATGGCGAGTCATGACCTGACGCAGCGCGGCGGCAAAGGCCTGCAAGCGTTCAAGGCTGTCGAATGCCAGGCGCGATTGCAGCAGGTATGGATCGCCGTGCGCGGCGCTCAAGTGGTGATAAAGAATGCCTTCCTGCAACGGCGTCAGCGGATAGATGTCCTGCACGTTGGCGGCACCGCCCGGCACCGTGGCAACGATTCGCTCGAGGCTCTGCTGATCCAGTTGCACCAGCGTCAGCATGTCCGACGTGATATGCGTGCAACCAAGCGGAATCAGGTTGACCGGCACCGCGACTTCGCGACCACTGCCGACGGCGGCGGCTAGCGCGGCGAGGGTTGGCTGGCTGAACAGCACGCGCACGTCGGTGCTCAGGCCGAGCTGACGCATGCGCTCGATCAGCGTCACCGCCAGCAACGAATGCCCGCCCAGTTCAAAGAAGTTGTCGTGTCGCCCGACCTGTTCGACCTGCAACACCTCGGCCCAGACCTGCGCCAGCGCGGTTTCCACCGGCCCTTGCGGGGCTGCGTATTCGCGGCTGAGCCAGGCGTCCTGATCCGGTTCGGGCAAGGCCTTGCGGTCGAGTTTGCCGTTGGCGGTCAGTGGCAGCGCCTCAAGCCGAACGTAAGCTGCCGGCACCAGTGCCTGTGGCAGACGCGCTTGCAGATGCGCACGCAGCTCTTCGATATCGACCGCTGCGCGGGCAGTGAACCAGGCGATCAACCGCGCCTCGCGCACCAGCACCACCGCGTCCTGCACCGCCGGATGGCTGGACAGCGCGGCTTCGATTTCACCCAGTTCCACCCGCACGCCGCGCAATTTGACCTGATCGTCGTTGCGCCCCAGGTACTCGATATTGCCGTCGGCCAGCCAACGTGCGAGGTCGCCGGTGCGGTACATGCGCGCCTGCGGTTCGTCACTGAACGGGTCTTCGAGGAAATGTTCGGCGGTCAGCTCGGGGCGGTTCAGATAACCACGGGCCACACCTGCGCCACCGACGTACAACTCGCCCGCCACGCCAACCGGCACCGGACGTTGTTGTTCGTCGAGCAGGTAAACCCGGGCGTTGCTGATGGGCCGGCCGATATGCAGCAGCTGTCCGGCATGGATTTGCCCGGAGGTCGCGACCACCGTGGCTTCGGTCGGGCCGTAGTTGTTGATGACGGCAAAGGTCTGCTCACGCGGGAACTGCCGCAACTTGTCGCCACCGATCAACAGCGTGCGCAAGGTCGGGTGACCCAGCTCACGACTGAAGGCGTATTCGGCAATCGGCGTCGGCAGGAAACTTACCTGCAACGGTTGCGCGCGCCACCAGTCGAGCAGTTCATCGAGGTGTTCGTTGCTGATCGACGGCGGCGGCAGGTGCAGGGTCGCGCCGACACACAGCGCCGGCCAGACTTCCCAGGCCATCGCGTCGAAACCGCAACCGGCGACGCTGGCGGTGTGACTGCCGGCGCGCAGGTCGAATGCCTCGCAGTGCCAGTGCACAAGGTTTTCCAGGGTCGCGTGTTCGACCATCACGCCTTTCGGCTGGCCGGTCGAGCCCGAGGTGTAAATCACGTAGGCCAGATGCGCCGGGGTCAGCGTCGGCAGTTGCGGATTGCAATCGGACAGGTGCTGCCAAGTGACATTGTCCAGATCAATCACCGGCACACGGCCCAGCAACTCGCGGGTCGCGCCCTGCGCCAGCACCGCCACCGGATCGCTGTCCTGCAACAGGTAGGCGATGCGCTCCGCCGGGTACGCCGGATCGACCGGCACATAACCGGCGCCGGCCTTGAGAATCGCCAGCAGCGCCACCAGCATCTGCGGGCTGCGCTGCAGGCACACGGCGATCCGGTCGTCCGGCTGCACGCCGAGACCGAGCAAGTGATGCGCCAGGCGATTGGCCTGCTGATTGAGCTGCGCGTAGGTCAGTTGCTGCGTGCCCTGCACCACCGCCAGCGCCTGTGGCTGCTGCTCGGCCTGCGCTTGCACCAGCGCCTGAATCGTTGCGCCGCGCGGGTATGCCGCCGCCGTCGGGTTGAAACCGACCAGCAAGCGCTCGTATTCCTCGACCGCAAGAATCGACAAACGGTTGAGCGCACGCTGTGGCGTCTGCTCCAGTGCGTGCACCAGATGCTCCAGCGCGGTGTGCATGTAGCCGCAGATCCGTTGCGCGCCGATCTGCGCCAGTGCCAGCACGGACAGGGAAAAGTCTTCGCCGAGATCGTCGACGCTGAGGGTCAGCGGATAGTTACTGCGCTCTTCGCCGCCAAGCAATTGCACGCCTTCCCAGATGCCCTGACCGTCACGCGGCTGCGCTTCGGCAGCGGTATGCCGGTAGTTGAGCAAGGCGCTGAACAGCGGCGCCCCGGACACCGAGCTGCAACGCTGGGCCAGCGCCAATGGCGCATGTTCATGGGCGAGCAGCGCGGTCAGCCGAGCGTGGGTTGTCTTGACCGCAGCGCGCACGCCTTCGCTGATATCCACCCGCAGCGGCAAGGTGTTGATAAACACGCCGAGGGTGCGATCCGCGCCCTCACCGCCCTGCAAACGCCCCAACAGCACCGTGCCGAAGACCACGTCGCGGCGGTTGGCAAGCACCCCCACCACCTGCGCCCACGCCAGGTGCATCAGGCTCGCCGGGCTGACACCCAACTGCCGCGCCTGTTCCCGCAGGCGCAGGGTCAACCCGGCATCGACGGCTTGCTGCGCCTCCTCGATGTCGCCGCCATCGCCTTGCACGTCGTGCAGACCGAACGGCAGGGTCGGTTCGTCGATATCGCCGAGCATGTCGCGGAAGAACGTTTCGTGCTCCTGTTCGCTGGCACCCAGACGCGCCTGTGCCACGTAGTTGCGATACGGCATCGGCGTGCCGAGGCTGTCGGCCTGATCGAACATGAAAGCACGCATTTCTTGGCCGACCACCTCCATGGCGGTGTGGTCGAGAATCAAGTGCTGGAACAGGATGATCGCCACCACCCGTTGCTGCGCCGAGTCTTCGGCGTAGACGATGCGCATCAGCGGCGCCTGGCTCAGGTCGAGGCGGTTGTGCCGGGCATCGAAGCGCGCGTGCAACTGTTCGAGGACGTCGCCCTGCGCCGGATCCAGCGGCACCGCTTGCACCACCAGCGGCGCCTGACGCCAGACCACTTGCTGCGGACTCGTCAGCCCTTCCCAGACCACACTGGTGCGCAGAATGTCGTGGCGCGCGATGACCTGCTGCAAGGCTTGGCTGAAGGTGCGCAGGCGCTCGACGCTGTCGAAGATCAGCCGCGATTGCAGCAGGTACGGATCGCCCTGTTCGGCGCTCAAGTGGTGGTAAAGAATGCCTTCCTGCAGCGGTGCCAGCGGATAGATGTCCTGCACGTTGGCAGCCCCGCCCGGAACCGTGGCGACGATGCGCTCGATGCTCGCTTGATCGAGTTCGGTCAGGCTGAGCATGTCCGGGGTGATGCGGGTGCAGCCCGACGGAATGCGGTTGGCCGGCACCTCGATTTCGCGACCGCTGCCCACAGCGGCGGCCAGTGCAGCCAGGGTCGGCTGATTGAACAGCACGCGCACGTCAGCCGCGAGGTCGATCTGGCGCATGCGTTCGATCAGGCTCACCGCCAACAGCGAATGCCCGCCCAGTTCGAAGAAGTTGTCGTGACGCCCGACTCGCTCGACTTTCAGCACGTCGATCCAGATCTGCGCCAGCGCGTTTTCCACGGCACCTTGTGGCGCTTCATATTCGCGGCTGAGCCACGCGCCATGCTCCGGTTCCGGCAAGGCCTTGCGGTCAATCTTGCCGTTGGCGGTCAACGGCAATGCGTCCAGCCGCACGTATGCCGACGGCAACAGCGCATCCGGCAAGCGAGCCTGCAAATGCGTGTGCAACAGTTGAATATCGACCGCCGTGCGCTCGGTGAACCACGCAATCAGCCGCCCGTCGCGGACCAGCACCACCGCTTCCTGCAGCGCAGCGTGGCTGCCGAGCGCGGCTTCGATTTCACCGAGTTCGATACGCACGCCACGCAATTTGACCTGATCGTCGTTGCGCCCCAGGTACTCGATGTTGCCGTCGGCCAGCCAACGCGCCTGATCGCCGGTGCGGTACATGCGCGCCTGCGGCTCGTCGCTGAACGGATCGAACAGGAACTGCGCAGCGCTCAGCTCGGGGCGATTCAAATAGCCGCGCGCCACGCCTGCCCCGCCGACATACAACTCGCCCGCCACGCCCACCGGCACCGGACGCTGCTCGGCGTCCAGCACATAGATTTTGGCGTTGGCAATCGGGCGGCCGATATGCAACGGCTGGTCAAGCTCTACCCGCCCCGAGGTAGCGACCACCGTGGCTTCGGTCGGGCCATAGTTGTTGATCACGTCGAAGGTTTGCGCACGACTGAACTGACGCAGGCGGTCGCCACCGATCAGCAGCGTACGCAAGGTCGGGTGCTGCAATTGCCGGCTGAACGCGTATTCGGCCACCGGCGTCGGCAAGAAGCTGACCTGCAACGGCTGCGCGCACCACCAGTCGAGCAGCTCGTCGAGGTGCTCGTTGCGGATCGACGGCGGCGGCAGGTGCAAGGTTGCGCCGACACACAGCGCCGGCCAGACTTCCCAGGCCATCGCATCGAAACCGAAGCCGGCGACGCTCGCGGTCTGGCTGCCGGCCTGCAAGTCGAAGGCTTCAGCGTGCCAGTGCACGAGGTTTTCCAGGGTGGCATGTTCGACCATCACCCCTTTCGGTTGGCCAGTGGAGCCGGAGGTGTAGATCACGTAAGCCAGATGGTTCGGGGTTAATGCCGGCACCTGCGGATTGGCATCCGACAGGTGCTGCCAGAGGTCGTTGTCCAGATCGATGACCGGCACGCCACCGAGCAGATCGCGGGTCGATGCTTGCGCCACGACCGCCACCGGGGCGCAGTCCTGCAACAGATAGGCGATGCGTTCCGGCGGATACGCCGGATCAACCGGCACATAACCGGCGCCGGCCTTGAGGATCGCCAGCAGCGCGACCAGCATGTCCGGGCTGCGCCGGGCGCACAGGGCGACCCGGTCATCGGGCTGCACGCCAAGGCCGATCAGGTGATGCGCCAGGCGATTGGCCCGCTGATTGAGCTCGCCATAGCTCAACTGCCGGGTACCTTGCACCGCCGCCAAAGCCTCGGGGTGCGCGGCCGCCTGAGCCTCGAACAAACGCTGCACGGTTTGCGCCGGCGGGTAGTCGCGACCGGTGATGTTAAAGCCGACCAGGACCCGCTGGCGTTCGCTCGGCGACAGCACCGAGATCTGCCGCAGCGGCGCGGCCGGCGTGTGCTCCAGCGCCGTCAGCAGATTGTGCAACGCGGTTTGCAGGTAGTCGCAGACCCGCGCGCCATCCACTTGCGGCACCGCTTGCACGCTCAGGCGGAAACCGGTGCCGAGGTCGTCGACGCTGACCACCAGCGGATAGTTGCTGCGCTCGCGCGAGCTGAGAATCTCGATCCCGTCCCAAGCCACGCCTGCCGGTTCCGCCGCACTGTGGCGATAGTTGAGCAAGCTGCTGAACAGCGGCAGCGACGCAGCCACACCGCTGCAACGCTGGGCCAGCGACAGCGAGGCCTGCTCATGCGCCAGCAGTTGCGCCAGACGCTCATGAGTAGCGCGCACGCCTTGCTCCACCGCAGTCGCGCCAACACTGACCCGCAACGGCAAGGTGTTGATGAACATGCCGAGTGCGCGATCGGCGCCCTCGCCGCCCTGCATGCGCCCGAGCAGCACGGTGCCGAATACCACCTCTTCGCGCCCCGAAACCTGCGCCAGCACCTGGCCCCAGGCCTGGTGCACCAGGCTGGCCGCGCTGATGCCGAGGCGGCGCGCCTGCTCGCGCAACCGCTCGGCCACGCCAGCGTCCAGCGCCTGCTCGTTGTCGACGATGCTGCTGCCGTCGCCATGTACGTCCTGCACACCGAAGGCCACGGTCGGCTCGTCGATGTCGCCGAGCATGTCGCGGAAGAACGCTTCATGCGCCTGGGTATCGGCGTGCTGTTGCGCCTGCGCCACGTAGTTGCGGTACTGCACCGGCGCCGGCAGATCCGCACCGCTCGGGTACAGGCTGTCGTTCATTTCCGCGAGCAGCACTTCCAGTGCGGTGTGGTCGAGCACGATGTGGTGCAGCAACAGGATGCCGACCCAGCGCTGCTGTGCTCGGTCTTCGGTGTAGGCCAGACGCATCAGCGGCGCCCGGCGCAGGTCGAGGCGGTAGTGCCGTGGATCGAACCGCGCCTGCATCTGTTCCAGCACATCACCCTCAAGCAGGTCGGCATCGACTCGTTCCAGCGCCAGCGGCGCCTCGCGCCAGACCACTTGCACCGGCTCCTCAAGCCCTTCCCAGATCACGCTGGTGCGCAGAATGTCGTGGCGTGTGATCACCGCGTTCAACGCCCGAACGAAGGCCTTGATCTGCGCCAGACCGGCGAAGGCGAATTGCGCCTGCAGCACGTAGGGGTCACCGGCGCTGGTCGCCAGATGATGGTAGAGAATCCCCGCCTGCAACGGTGCCAGACCATAGATGTCCTGCACATTGGCAACGCCGCCGGGCACGCTGGCGACCACGCAGTCGATGGCGGCCTGATCCAGCGTGGCCAGCGGCAGCATGTCCGGGGTGATCCGCGTGCAATCGGCAGGAATCAGATTGTCCGGCACCCGCAGGGCGTGACTGTGGCTCAGGGTCGCCGCCAGTGCCGCGACGCTCGGCTGGCCGAACAGCACGCGCACGTCGCACTGCAAGTCGTGCTGGCGCATGCGTTCGATCAGTTTCACCGCCAGCAGCGAATGGCCGCCAAGTTCGAAGAAATTGTCGTGCCGCCCGACCTGCTCGACACCGAGCAGGCTCTGCCAGATTCCGGCAATCAGGGTTTCCACCGGCCCCAGCGGCACTTCGAAACCGCGACGGGCGAACGCATCGCTGTCCGGTTGTGGCAAGGCTTTGCGATCAAGTTTGCCGTTGGTGGTCAGCGGCAACGCGTCGAGGCGCACAAACGCGCTCGGCACCATGTAGTCGGCCAGCGACAGCAGTAACTCGTCGCGCAGTTGCGCGGCGCTCGGCTCAGTGCCTGCGGCGGCCAGCCAGTAGGCCACCAGACGCTTGTCACCGGGGCTGTCTTCGCGAGCGATCACCACCGCTTCGCGCACCCCGGCGCAGGCTGCCAGGCGAGCTTCGATTTCACCGAGTTCGATGCGGAAACCACGGATCTTCACTTGATCGTCGTTGCGCCCGAGGTATTCGAGGCTGCCATCGGCGGTCCAGCGCGCCAAATCACCGGTCTTGTACAGACGCGCCTCGGCACGGCCGCTGAACGGGTCGGCGATAAAGCGCTCGGCGGTCAACGCCTCGCGGTTGAGGTAACCCCGGGCAACCCCGGCGCCACCGACGTACAACTCGCCGATCACGCCGACCGGCACCGGTTCGCGCTGCGCGTCGAGTACGTACAGTTGCAGGTCGGGAATGCCCACGCCAATCGGGCTGCGCCCGACCAGTAGCGAGTCCGCTGCCTCCAGTGGCCGATAGGTTACGTGCACCGTGGTTTCGGTGATGCCGTACATGTTCACCAATCGTGTACCGGCATTGCCGACCCGCGCGTACCACGGTTTGAGCAGGCCCGGTTCCAGTGCTTCGCCGCCGAAGATCACTTCGCGCAACGAGTGCTGCAACGGGCTGCGGCCCTGCGCCGCGATCAACTGGCGGAAGGCGCTCGGGGTCTGATTGAGCACGGTCACGCCAGTGCGGCACAGCAGCGCGTAGCAGTCGTCCGGCGAGCGGCTGACCGCCTGCGGCACCAGCAACAACTGGCCGCCAAACGCCAGCGCGCCCCAGATCTCCCAGACCGAGAAGTCGAAGGCGAAGGAATGGAACAGCGCCCACACGTCCTGTGGGTTGAAGTTGAACCAGTCGTGGGTCGCCGAAAACAGTCGCACCACGTTGCGGTGTTCGACCATCACGCCTTTGGGCAACCCGGTGGAACCGGAGGTGTAGATCACGTAGGCGAGATGATTTGGGGTCAGCTCGGGAATCTGCGGATTGCTGCTGAGTTCAGCCTGCAACTGCACGCTGTCCAGATCGATGATCGACACGTTGAGCGCGCCAACCCGGTCCAGCGTATCGGCCTGGGTCAGCACCGCCACCGGGGCGCTGTCCTGCAAGGTGTAGGCGATGCGCTCCAGTGGATACGCCGGGTCGATCGGCACATAACCGGCGCCAGCCTTGAGCACACCGAGCAAGCCGATGATCATCTGCGGGCCACGCTCGACACAAATCGCCACGCGCTGATCCGGGCGAATCCCCCGCGCCATCAGGTGATGCGCAAGTTGATTAGCGCGGCGATTGAGTTCGCCGTAGCTCAACGTCTGCTCCTCGAACAGCAGCGCTGTGGCCTCGGGGCGCGCCGCCGCGTGGGCCTCGAACTGCTGGTGAATCAACGGGGTTTCCGGGAACTGTGGCAACGGCGAGTTGACCCCGTGCAGCAGATAATCGCGCTCGGTCGCCGGCAGAATATTCAGGCGTTGCAGCGGCGCATCCGGGGTCGATTGCAAGGCCTGCAGCAGGCTGTGCAACGCGGTGTGCAGATAAGCGGCGATGCGTTCGGCGCCCAGCGCCGCATCGGCCAGCGCGGTAATGCGCAAGTCTTCGCCGAGGTCGTCGATGTTGATCGTCAGCGGGTAATTGGTGCGCTCGCGGGCGCCCAGCACTTGCACACCGGGGGCCAGTTCGCTGACCTCGGCGATCTCTTCACTGCTGCTGTGGCGATAGTTGAGGATCGCGCTGAACAACGGCGTCGGCACTGCCACCGCACTGCAACGCTGAGCCAGTGCCAGTGAGGTCTGTTCATGGCCGAGCAACGCGGTCAGGCGTCGATGGGTGGCCAGCACCCCGGCGCGCACGCCGTCCTGCCCGACATCCACCCGCAGCGGCAAGGTGTTGATAAACATCCCCAGCGCCCGTTCGCCGCCCTCACCCGCCTCCATCCGCCCCAGCAGCACGGTGCCGAACACCACCGCCGTGCGCCCGGACAACTGACCGAGCACCCGCGCCAGTGCCAGGTGCATCAGGCTTGCGACACTGACCCCGAGCTGACGCGCCTGGCCGCGCAGTTGCCGGCTGAAATCGGTGTCGAGCATCAGCACAGCTTCTTCGATGTCCTGGCCGTCGCCCTGCACATCCTGCAGACCACAGGGCAAGGTCGGCTCGTCGATGTCGGCGAGCATCTCGCGGAAAAACCCTTCGTGAACCTGCTCGTCCAGACGCAGACGGGCCTTGGCCAGGTGATCGCGATACGGCACCGGCGGCCCGACCTGCGCGGTCTGGCCGAGCAGATGCGCGCGGGTTTCGCGGCGCACCACGTCGAGGGCGACGTGATCCATGATCAGGTGATGAAACAGCAACAGCGCGACCACGCGACCGTTGGCCGGGTCCATGGCGTACACCAGACGCAGCAGCGGCGCCTGCTGGATGTCGAGGCGGAAGAACCGAGGGTCGTGGCGCTCCAGCAGCTGCGTCAGTGCATCCGCGCCCGGCGCGAGGGCGATTTCTTCGCAGTGCAGACGAGCCTGCCGCTGCACCACTTGCAGGGGTTCGGCCAGGCGTTCCCAGACGAACGAGGTGCGCAGAATGTCGTGGCGTTCGATCATCCATTGCAGCGCCTCGGCGAAAGCCTCCAGACGTTCGAGGCTGTCGAAGGCGAATCGCGCTTGCGACACGTAGGGGTCACCGGCGGGCGCCGACAGGTGCAGATAGAGCATGCCTTCCTGCAGCGGCGCCAGCGGGTAAATGTCCTGCAGGTTGGCGGCGCCGCCAGGCACATTGGCAACCAGGCGGTCAATGGTCGGCTGATCCAGGGTCACCAGCGGCAGCATGTCCGGGGTGATGCGAAACGCCGGGCTCAGCCAGTCGCCACCGTGCCGGGCGACCAGCTCCAGCAGCTGCGCCTTGTGTTGGCTGAGGCTGTCCCACAACGCATCGTCCAGCGCGTCGTCGCTGCCCAGAATGACCAGGTCTTCATCTTCCTGTTGAAGGCGGATCGCATGGGTGGAAAGAACAGCCATCAGTTCGCTGAAATGCATGGGATAACCTGCTGTAAATACGAGAAAAAGGAGCGCGCAGCCGCGAGTCCGTGCCTTCTGTGCGCAGCCTGGAAAAACTAAAACATCGGGGCCTGGGGGGCTGACATGGGAAGCGGGGACAAGCCGCCGGCTCGGCCGCCGCAATACCCCTGTGGGAGCGGGCTTGCTCGCGAATGCGGTGTAACAGTCGCCATCAACATCGACTGACCCACCGCATTCGCGAGCAAGCCCGCTCCCACAGGGTTTGGTTTGCACAATGAGTTACGGGTCAGATCCGGCGTTTGCGATTGAGGCTCGGGATGGTGGTTTGCGGGATGAACACTTGCTGCGCCTCGGGTGTGGTGCTGAGCGCCAGCGCCGCCAGCGTCGGCTGACTGAACAGCGCCCGGGCGTCGGTGTGCAGGCCGCTCTGACGCATCCGTGCTACGAGACTCACTGCCAGCAGCGAGTGCCCACCGAGTTCGAAGAAGTTGTCGTGACGACCGACCTGTTCGACGCCGAGCACCTCGCCCCATATCTGCGCCAGCGCGGTTTCGACTTCACCCTCGGGCGCCACGTATGGGCGATTGATGACTGCATCTGCCCCCGGTTCCGGCAGGGCCTTGCGGTCGATCTTGTCGTTCGGTGTCAGCGGCAACGCGTCGAGCAATACGAACGCGCCCGGCACCATGTACTCCGGCAGACGCTCCAGCACATGGCTGCGCAAGGTTTCCAGCGATGGCGCGTCGATGCCGGCGCGCAAGCTGTACCAGGCCACCAGACGCTCATCGCGCACCATCACCACCGCTTGGCGAATCGCCGGATGTTCGATCAACCGCGCCTCGATTTCTCCCGGCTCCAGACGCAAGCCCCGCAGCTTGATCTGGAAGTCGTTGCGGCCGAGGAATTCAAGTTCCCCGTGGTTGTTGTAGCGCGCCAGATCCCCGGTGCGGTACAGGCGATCACCCGCAACAAACGGGCTGTCGATGAAGCGCTCGGCCTGCATCTCCGGCAGTCCGTGATAACCACGCGCCACGCCGACGCCGCCGATGTGCAACTCACCGCTGACGCCTTGCGGCACCGGTTGACCATACGCATCAAGCACGTAAAGCCGTGTATTGCTCAAGGCTGTACCGATTGGCACCACGTTGTCCGGCACCGGCATGTGCGGTTCCAGCGTCCAGCCGGTGCTGTCCACCGTGGTTTCAGTCGGGCCGTAAACATTGTGCAAACGCACCCACGGCAGGCGATCACGCACTTGGCGGGCCAGCGCTGCGCTGAGTTCACCACCGCCGTTGAGCACATCGGTCAGGCTGGTGCACTGCTCGACACCGTCCTGCTCGATGAACTGCTGCAACAGCGCCGGGACAAACTTGACTACGGTGACCTGATGCTCGCGAATGGTCTGCACCACATACGCCGAATCGCGATTGCCGTCCGGTCGTGCCAGTACCAGACGCATCCCGGAGCACAGCGGCCAGAAGATCTCCCACACCGAACTGTCGAAGCTGAACGGCGCTTTTTGCAGCAACGCACCGTGTTCGGTCGGCTGACTGAGCTGCGAACCCCAATGCACCATGTTGCAGGCGCTGCGATGCTCGATCATCACGCCTTTGGGCAGCCCGGTGGAGCCCGAGGTGTAGATCATGTAAGCGAGGTTCGAAGCATTAAGGCCAGGCACCTGCGGATTGCCTGACGGCTGCTGCTCCCAACTGCCGTGATCCAGATCGATCAGCGTCACACCCGGCTCGCCCAGCAATTGCCGCGTGGCGCCATGCACCAGCAGTGCGACCGGCGCGCTGTCCTGCAACATGTAGTTCAGGCGCTCCAGCGGATAGTCCGGATCCAGCGGCACATAGGCGCCGCCAGCCTTGAGGATGCCGAGCAAACCAACGATCAGATCCAGCCCGCGCTCGACGCAGATCGCCACCCGCGAGTCCGGCTGCACGCCGAGTTCACGCAGATGATGGGCCAGGCGATTGGCGCGCTGATTGAGCTCAAGGTAAGTCAGGTTTCCCTGCTCGGATTGCAGCGCGATGGCGTCCGGTTTACGCCGCACCTGTGCTTCGAACAACCTGTGCAACGGCTGCTCCAGCGGACAATCGACGTCGGTGGCGTTGAACGTGATCAGCAAGCGTTGCAACTCCTCGTCTTGCAGGATCGGCAAACGGTGCAACGGCTGTTGCGGGGTCTGCTCCAACGCCTGCACCAGGCCGCTCAACGCCGCTTGCATGTAACCGCAAATCCGTTGCGCGCCGATCTGCACCACGGTCCGGCCGGTGAGGCGCAAGCCGTTGCCAAAATCATCCACGCTCATGGTCAGCGGATAGTTGGTGCGTTCCTCGTTGGCCAGGGTCTCGATGCCCTGCCAGGCTTGGCTGGACGGCTCCAGCAGTTCGGACTCATCGCTGTGGCGGTAGTTGAGCAGTGCGCTGAATAACGGTGACGGCGAGGCGACGCCGCTGCAGCGCTGAGCCAATGCCAGCGACGCGTGCTCATGCCCGAGCAGCGCGGTCAGCCGCGCATGGGTGGCGCGCACCGCGTCGAGCACCCCGGCGTCGACATCGATGCGCAACGGCAAGCTGTTGATGAACACGCCCAAGGCCCGGTCGGCGCCCTCGCCGCCTTGCATACGCCCCATCAGCACAGTGCCGAACACTACGCGCTGCTGGCCCGAAGTCGCTGCCAGCACCCGCGCCCACGCCAGATGAATCAGGCTCGCCACACTGACCCCGGCCTGTCGTGCCTGGGTGCGCAGGCGCTGATAGACGTCAGCCGGCAGCGCCTGCTGCGCTTCGTCGATGCCGCGCCCGTCGCCCTGCACTTCCTGCAGCCCGAATGGCAGGGTCGGCTCGTCAATGTCCGCCAGTTGCGCGCGGAAAAACGCCTCGTGTTCCTGCTCGCTGACGCCCAGCCGCGTCTGCGCCACATAATTGCGATACGGCACCGGCGGCGCCAGTTCAACAGCTTGCCCGGACAGGCTGGCCTGCATCTCGCCGCGCATCACTTCCAGAGCGATGTGATCCATGGCCAGATGATGGAACAGCAAAATCCCAACCACCCGATCCAGCGCCGGATCACGGGCATACACCAGGCGCATCAGCGGCGCCTGGCTGACGTCGAGGCGATAACGCCGGGCGTTGAAGTGCGCGTGCAACTGGTCGATGATCGGGCCGTTAGCCGGGTCCAGTTCGACCTCCTGCACCGGCAGAATCGCCTCGCGCCACACCACCTGCACCGGGGTGCTCAGGCCCTCCCAGAGCACCGACGTGCGCAGAATGTCGTGGCGCGCCATGACCTCGCGCAGTGCCGCAGCGAAAGCCTCGACGCGTTCAAGACTGTCGAACGCCAGTTGCGATTGCAGCAGATACGGATCGCCCTGCTCAGCGGTGATGTGGTGGTAGAGAATGCCTTCCTGCAGGGGTGCCAACGGATAGATGTCCTGCACGTTGGCCGCCCCGCCCGGCACCGTGGCGACGATTCGCTCGATGTCCGCCTGCTGCAGTTGTACCAGCGGCAACATCTCTGGCGTGATGCAGGTGCAATCGGCGGCGATGCGGTTGGCCGGCACTTCGATTTCCCGACCGCTGCCGACGGAAGCCGCCAGCGCCGCCAGAGTCGGCTGACTGAACAGCACGCGCACGTCGCTGCTCAGATCGAGCTGACGCATGCGTTCGATCAAGATCACCGCCAGCAACGAATGCCCGCCGAGTTCGAAGAAATGGTCATGACGCCCGACCCGTTCGACTTGCAGGACTTCGGCCCAGATCTGCGCCAGGGCAATTTCGACCTCACCCTGCGGCGCCTCGTATTCGCGGCGGATCAAATCTTCCGGCCCGGGCGCCGGCAGTGCCTTGCGATCGACCTTGCCGTTGGCGGTCAGCGGCAGCGCCGGAAGACGCACGTAGGCGCTCGGCAGCATGGCACTGCTCAGGCGAGTTTTCAGCTGCGCGTGCAGCTCATTGATGTCCAGCGGCGCCTGCTCGGTGAACCACGCCAGCAATTGCCCGTCGCGCACCAGCACCACCGCTTCGCGCACCGCCGAATGGCTGGCGAGTGCGCTCTCGATCTCGCCCGGCTCAATCCGGATGCCACGGATTTTCACCTGATCGTCGTTGCGCCCCAGATACTCCAGATTGCCGTCGGCGCGCCAGCGTGCAAGGTCGCCGGTGCGATACATGCGCGCGCCCGGCTCAGCGCTGAACGGGTCGCGCAGGAAGCGTTCGGCGCTCAGGTCGGCGCGGTTCAGGTAACCACGGGCTACCCCGGCCCCGCCGGCGTACAACTCGCCCGTCACGCCAAGCGGCACCGGTTGCTGCTGCTCGTCGAGCAGATACACCGTGGCGTTGCTCACCGGTTTGCCGATGTGCAGCGCCTGCCCGGCGCTGATGCGCCCCGAGGTCGCCACCACCGTGGCTTCGGTCGGCCCGTAGTTGTTGATCACTTCGAACGATGGCTGACGCGGGAACTGGCGCAGGCGATCGCCACCGATCAGCAGCGTGCGCAATGTCGGGTGATCGAGCTGGCGGCTGAACGCGTATTCGGCGATCGGCGTCGGCAAAAAGCTCACGTCCAGCGGCTGCGTATGCCACCAGTCGAGCAGCGCATCGATGTCTTCGCTGCCCTCGCTGACCGGCGCCAGGTGCAGGGTCGCGCCCACGCACAGCGCCGGCCAGACTTCCCAGGCCATCGCATCGAAACCGAAACCGGCCAGGCTTGAGGTTTGGCTGCCGGCATGCAGGTCGAAGACATCAGCGTGCCAATCGACCAGATTGCACAAGGTGCGGTGCTCGACCATCACCCCCTTGGGCAGGCCGGTCGAACCGGAGGTGTAAATCACATAAGCGAGGTTGGCCGGGGTCAGCCCCGACACCTTCGGCGCGCCGACATGGGCGGCGGGCCAGCTCGGCTGATCCAGCTCGATCACCGGCACCGCCAGCGCCGGCAAATGCCCGCGCAGCGCACGCTGGGTCAGCACCGCGATTGGCGCGCTGTCCTCCAGCAGATAGCTCAGGCGCTCGGCCGGATGCGCCGGATCCAGCGGCACATAAGCGGCCCCGGCCTTGAGGATCGCCAACAGCCCGACCAGTGTGTCGAGGCCGCGTCGGGCGACGATCGCCACCCGGTCATCCGCGCGCACCCCGAGATCGAGCAGATGATGAGCGAGCGCATTGGCGCGTTGATTGAGTTCGGCATAGGTCAGGCCTTGCCCTTGATCCACCGCCGCCAGCGCCTGCGGCCGTAGCGTCGCCTGCGCTTCGATACGCTGCTGAATGGTCGTCGGAGCCGGGTAGTCCACCCGCGTGGCATTCCACTGCTGCAGCAGCGCGGTTTCTTCCGGCGTGCTCAGGTCGAAATCCGCCACCGCCAGATTCACCGCTTCCAGCCCCTGCTCCAGAATCAGCAACCAGCGCTCGGTCAATGCCTTGACTTCATCGGCATTGAAATACGCCTCGCTGTAGATCAGGTACAGTCGCGCGTCGTCATTGGCCAGATTGCTCAGCAAATGCACCGCCAGCGGTGTGGCCTCTTCGACGTTCGAAGCCTTGATGATCCGTCCCGACGCCTCGCCGTAGCGATAATCGTGAGTGCCCTGCTCGTAGGACACCGTGACCTCGAACAGCTGCGAGCGCTCCTCGCGCAGCAAACCCAAGGCACGATTCATCTCACTCACCGGGTAGCGCTGATGGCGAAAGTCCTGGCGCAACTCATCACGAATCGCCGTGATCAGTTCGGCGAACGTGCATTGGCGACCGAAGCCCATGCGCACCGCACTGACCTGGGCGAACAGCCCGAGGGTGGATTTGAAGCGCGCGCCGGAGCGGTTGAGAATCGGCAATCCAACCACCCATTCGTCCCGTTGCTCAGTGCGGCTGAAGTAGACATGCAGCGCCGCCAGCAGCACATGGAATGCCGAGGCGCCGAACGCCCGGGCCACCTGCTGCATGCGCTCGTGCAGCAGCGCCGGCAAAGGCTGCGCGTAGACCTGCGTCTGCACGGTTTGGCCGACCAGGCTCTGCTGATACCGTGGAAGTAACAGCGGCTCGGGCAAGTGTTGGTACTTGTCCAGCCAGTAGGCGCGATCCTGCGCATAACGCGGCGACGCGTGATAGCGCGCATTGTCCTCGATGAAGTCGATGTACGACGGCGCCGCGACCGGTGCCGGTTGGCCGCTCGCCAGCGCGTTGTAGATCTCGTCCAGCGACTTGAACATCTCGCCGAAGCCCCAGCCATCGACGATCAAGTGGTGAGCCTGCACGGACAACCAATGTCGCTGCTCATCAAGGCGGATCAACAGAAAGCGGAACAGGCAGCCGCCGTCCAGCACGAAGGGTTGATCGATGCGTGCCTGCACCAATGCCCGCGCCGCCGATTCCGGGTCGCTGTGCGTCGACACATCGTTGATCGGCATCGGCACCGCTACTGACCGGGCGAACTGCTGCAACGGCAAGCCATCAGCCCCGGCGCCTGGCAGCAGAACCGTGCGCAGCGCGTCATGCCGGGCCACCAGCGCTTGCAGCGCAGCCTGCATCCGTGCCGGATCCAGCGGGCCGCTGAGGTCCAGGTAGCCGCCGATGTTGTACAGCGGCGAATCACCGCGACTCAGCTGATCCAGCCAGATATCCAGCTGCGCAGCGGTCAGCGGATACGTCTGGAGCGATGCGGACGGCGTGGCCACCGCAGGGGCAGAAATAGGCGGCATAAGATCCTTCTCAGGTGATTTTGCGCCTATTCAAGCATCGGCCCCGATGCCGACATGACACGTAAAACCCGGACAACCCCGCCCCCGGTGCACGCCTGTCAGCGCTTGTTGACCCTGATTGGGCGGGAACCATCTAAAAGTTCGGAGAGGAAAGACTGAAAACTTTGTAGGAAAAATGCCACACACCAGCGCTGCCATCGACCTGCGTGATGACCTCACAAAAACGCAATAGCCCCGGTTTTCAGGGTCTTGCCGTGACCAAACAGTCACGCAATGCGCGACATCTGTACCAAACGGCGTCAGAAGCCCGGCGCCAACTTTCAGAAATGATGGCACTTTGTGTCCCTGTTTTCCCCTACAGACGTAGGACAAATCCATAGGCTTAAATCCCGCCCCAGATCAGTTTCAAGGAGAGACGATTGCGTGGGCGGCTTTTGCATAAACAGCGGACGACTCGGTGATGACTCGGAACCAGGGATGACAAGGATATGAATCTGACCGGCAGCATTCGCAACATGGAAAACCCGCATTTCTACTGGCAACTGGGTGAACTGATTGCCAGCACCGGCGACGATCATTTCGCCAGCAACCTGTTTCAGTTGGTCGACACTCTGGTGCCGGTCAATCGCGTCGATCTCAGCGAATGGACGCTGGACGAGCGCCAGGCCAGCGTGGTCGAGATCAAGGCGCTGGGCAGCGCGGGCCTGCCGCAGACCTTCCCGCCGCCGGACTCGTTGCCGCGCCCGGACGATCATCCGCTGTTGCAGAAGATGATCGAGATGAATGACTCCCTGCTGATTCAACTCAAAGCCTCGCTGCAGCCCCGCCATCCGCAGCACAGCGTGCACCAGTGCAATCTGGTGTCGCGCACTTCCAACCGGCGTTGTGTCATCTCGTTCTATCGACCGCACACGCACCGGGTGTTTTCCCTGCCGGAGCTGTCGTTTCTCAAAAGCCTGTCCGACACCCTGCTGCCGCTGATCGAGCGCCACGCGCAACTCAGCCGGCAGATCATCGCCAAACAACCGCGTCTGCCGTTGGCCGACCTGGAACAGGCGCCGTTGCAGCAGGTGTTCGACGAGCGTCTGGCGCTGGGCGGCATTGTGCTGTCGGCGCGGGAGAAAGAAGTCTGCCTCGGTTTGTTGACCGGCGGCACCGTGCCGCAACTCGCCGAGAAGCTGCGGGTCAAGAGCAGTTCGGTCGAGACCTACCTCAAGCGTGCGACCGCCAAACTGGGGGTCAGCGGACGGCATGGTCTGGCGCGCTGGATGGCCGGGGCGTAACCGCGCGGCCGTGGTTCAACGGTGTTCGATGGTGGTGTGGGGACGCAGTCCCCGGCACGTGTTTTTTCTGCATGAGAGCGTTCGATGCTGCGCATTTCCCTGTTGTCCCTTGCCGTGCTGTTGACCGGTTGTTCGTTGATTCCCGACTACCAGCGCCCTGCTTCACCGAGCGCTGCGCAGTACCCGCAAGGCGCGGTTGGTCCGACACCGACACCCGCCGCAGCGCGCACTGAAGACTGGCGCACGCTGTTCAACGATCCGGCCTTGCAACAGTTGATCGAAAGTGCGCTGGTGAACAATCGCGACCTGCGAGTGGCAGCGCTGAACGTCGAGGCGTTTCAGGCGCAATACCGGATCCAGCGCGCCGATCTGCTGCCGGCGGTGTCGGCCAATGCCAGCGGGTCGCGCCAGCGCATGCCGCCCAGCGTGACTCGCAGCAAGGCGCTGATCAATTCGACCTATGCGGTGAATCTGGGCGTCAGCGCCTATGAACTGGATTTTTTCGGCCGAGTGCGCAGCCTCAGCGAGCAGGCGCTGCAAACCTGGCTGGCGACCGAACAGGCGCGGCGCAGTGCCGAGCTCAGTCTGGTGGCCAACGTCGCCAACGCCTACCTGACCTGGCGCGCCGATCAGGAGTTGCTCGAACTGACGCGCCAGACCCTGGCCGCCGATGAGCAAAGCCTGCGCCTGACCACGCGCAACCGCGACGCCGGTAAGTCTTCAGCGCTGGAGCAGGCGCAGGCGCAAACCAGCGTGGACAGTTCGCGGGCCAATCTGGCGCGATACAAACGCCAGGTGGCGCAGGATCTGAACAGCCTGACGCTGCTGATCGGCGCACCAGTCCCGGAGCAACTGCCGGCGCAACCACTGGCCAGCGATCTGGTCCAGCAATTGCCGGCCGGGTTGCCGTCGGATCTGCTGCAACGGCGGCCGGACATTCTGCAGGCCGAGTACAAACTGAAAGCGGCCAATGCCAATATCGGTGCAGCGCGCGCGGCGTTTTTCCCCAGTGTCAGCCTGACCACCAGCGCCGGCACCTCCAGCCGCGATCTGTCCGGACTGTTCAGCGGCGGCTCGGGCGCGTGGACGTTCCAGCCGCAAATCAACCTGCCGATTTTCAACGCCGGCAGCCTGCGCGCGAGCCTGGATTATTCGAAATTGCAGAAAGACGTCGCGGTCGCCGAATACGAGAAATCGATTCAAACCGCGTTTCAGGAAGTCGCCGACGGCCTGGCAGCGCGCAGCACTTATCAGCAGCAATTGCAGGCGCAACGCGATCTGGTACAGGCGACCCAGGACTACTACAACCTGGCGCAGCACCGGTATCAGAACGGTGTCGACAGCAGCCTGGTGTTTCTCGATGCACAGCGTTCGCTGTTCAGTTCACAGCAGGGGCTGATCACTGATCGTCTCGCGCAACTGGTCGCCGAGGTCAACCTGTACGCCGCGCTGGGCGGCGGCTGGCGGGCCGATGAGGCCCGGGTTCAGTAGCCCCTCGTCACTTTTTCTTACACCTTTTGTCGCCCGATCCGACGCCGCGCGGCGATCCGTGGCCGGCGTCTGCCGTCAGTTTGGTATCATGCGCCGCTTTTACGGTTAACCCCCCGCCAGTCCTGCCGACTGACGGGCTGCAAAAGGCGGTATTAGATGACGGCTTTGTTGACTCGCCGCAAGGTGCTTGCGGGAATGGGCGTGCTGGGCCTGGGCCTGCTCGCCGGCTGCGACACCCGTGGCCAACTGTCGTACAAGTACGGCAAGGACCTGAGTGACAAGATCCTCGGGCGCACCTTCAAGCTGAAGAACACCGACGGCGAAACCATGACGCTGTCGAGCTTTCGCGGGATGATGCCGATGATCTTCTTCGGCTTCACCCAATGCCCGGCGGTGTGCCCGACCACCCTCGCCCGCGCTGCGCAAATCAAGAAGCTGATGGGCAAGGACGGCGACCGTCTGCAGGTGATCTTCATCACCCTCGACCCGGAACGCGACACGCCGCAGATCCTCGACGCCTACGTCAAAGCTTTCGATCCGAGCTTCGTCGCGCTGTACGGCACGCTGGAAGAAACCCAGGCCACCGCCAAGGAATTCGACGTGTTCTTCGAGAAGGTGCCGGCCGGCGACACCTATACGATTTCCCACACGTCCACCAGTTACGTCTATGACTCGCGCGGCCAGCTGCGCATGGGTCTGTCTGTATCGCTTTCGGCACAAGAGTGCACGGAAGATTTGCTCACCGTTATGGAGGTCTGCTGATGCACCCCGTTTTGAACAACATCAAACGCGCCGTTTGCGCTCTGTCGCTGCTGGGCCTGGCGTTTCAAGCCTCGGCTCAGACCAAAGTGGACGACGCCTGGGTGCGTGCGACCGTGCCGACCCAATCGGCCAGCGGCGCGTTCATGACCGTCACTGCTGACAGCGACAGCAAACTGCTGAGCGTTGCCTCGCCGGTGGCCAAAGATGTGCAGATCCACGAAATGAGCATGAAGAACGACGTGATGAGCATGGGCCCGGTCAAGTCGGTCGACCTGCCGGCCGGCAAAGCCGTCACCTTCGACCCGAACGGCTACCACGTAATGCTGATGGGCCTGACCGGCCAGCTTAAGGAAGGCGAAAGCGTGCCGCTGACCTTGACCGTGGAAAACGCCAAGGGCGAGAAAGAAACCGTCGAAGTCAAAGCCGAAGTCCGTGCGCTGACGCACATGGAAGGCCACGATCACAGCAAGATGCATTGATCTGACTTGGCGGCAATAAAAAGGGGCGGCCTGATTGATGATCAGGTCGCCCCTTTTTTTCGCGCATGTCAGCCGCGCTTGCGGGCCAATAGGCTCGATACTAACGAACCGTCATTACGCCGCCCCTTGAGTTTGCGCTATTTGGCGAGCCGTTATCAGCTCCCCGCGCCACCATGCGCCTCTTCAAAAAAGTAATCCTTCCAGCTGCCGGCCTTGTTCTTCAGCACGCCCAGTTCCTGCAATTTCTCGGCATAGATAAACGTGCGCTGCGGCACCACTGTGAAGTCGATTTCCGGATCGCTGACGATTTGCTCGACCAGCGCCAGCGGCAGCTTGGACTGTTCGACGCGGATGTACGCCTGGGCGGCGGCGGGTTTGTCGGCCTTGATGATTTTTTCCGCTTCGGCCAACGCGTCGTAGAACGCCTTGTAGGTCCTGGGATTTTCGTCGTGGAATTTTTCCGTGGTGTAGAGCACGTTGAACGTGGCCTGGCCGCCGAGCACGTCGTAAGAACTGAGCACCTTGTGCACGTTGGGATTTTGCAGCGCCTGATACTGAAACGGCGGGCTGGAGAAGTGCGAGTTGATTTCCGAACCGCCGGCAATCAGCGCCGCCGTGGCATCCGGGTGCGGCAGGCTGACCGAGATGTCGTCAAACTTCTTGTATTGATCATTGCCGAATTCCTTGGCCGTTTCGATCTGCAGGGTCCGCGACTGGAAACCCACGCCCGCTGCGGGTACGGCGATGCGATCCTTGTCGCTGAAATCCTTCAGGGTCTTGATGTTGGGGTTGTTGGTCAGCAGGTAATTGGGCATCGAGCCGAGCGAGGCAATGGCCTTGACGTTCTGTTTGCCACGGGTGCGATCCCACACGGTGAGCATCGGCGGCACCCCGGCGGAGACCACGTCCAGTGCGCCGGTCAGCAGTGCTTCGTTCATGGCGGTGGCGCCGGAGATGCTGTTCCAGTCGACCTTGATCTCCAGTCCCTGCGCCTTGCCGTGTTTTTCGATCAACTGCTGATCACGGATCACATCGAGAATCAGATAACCGATGCCGAATTGCTGGGCAATGCTGATCTTGCCTTCGGCCTGGGCGCCGCCGCTGAGCAGCAGACTGCCTGTCAGAGATGCGGCCAACAGAGTCAGCGCAGAACGTTTGAACAGTGTGGCCATGGCAACCTCGCAGCAGGGTGGATTGGCTGAAAGGCCGAACTCTATCGCTATAAAAAACAGAAATTAAATACCGTTATCGAATATCGATAGCACGCCCGCGTTTGCCATCGTGCGCCGGTTTAAACAGCCTGAAACAATAAATCTGCCACCGGTTACAAGCTGGACGTCAGCCGCTAGCGGGCTGACACCAACGCCAGTCGCGGCCTCAAGCCCTGCGCCGCGCTTGCGAGAGCGGATCAGCCGGGAGTTTAAAAGGGCGATCAGACAGCCCACCCTTGGTATCATCGCGCACACTTTTATGACGGTTTGATGGCTGGAAGGTCTTTGTTTGTGAGCGTTCTTTTGCGTTGGTTGCGGCAGCCGCATGCCCGCCTGTTTTCCCTGATTCTGCTGGTGCTGATCGTACCGGTGTGCCTGCGCGCGGCATTGGGCTGGTCGTCGTCGCTGGGCTATTTGTCCGACCTGGCGATTGGTAGTTTGCTGGTGCTGTTGCTGCATCGCCGTGCGTGGTGGCTGGCGTTGCCGTTGCTGCTGTTCTGGGGGTTGCTGGCGGTGGCGACGGCCGAGCTGGTCAGCGCTGTCGGCCGGTTGCCGAACCCATCCGACCTGCATTACCTGATTGATCCGCAATTCGTGGAGAACTCCACCGGTGGCGGTATCGCCCACCCGGCGTTGGGCGCCACCCTGTTGCTGGCGCTGCTGCTCTGGTTGCTGACGCGCTTCGCCAATCGCACGCAATCCCCTGCTGCCCTGCCCCGCGCCATGTGGGCCGCACCGGTGCTGCTGTTCGCCGCGCACTGGGGCGTGCAAAACCTTTGGCCGAACGATGAAGACCCGTGGCGCCTGTACAATCTGCCGCATCAGTTGCTCGCCGCTCAAGTGGCCGATCTGCAGTTGCAGGCCGAGGAATGGCTGGACGGTGACGTCGAAGAGCCCGCGCCACAGATGGCCGGGCTGACCGATCTGGATCTCAATGGCCACAAGCTACTGGCCGCACCCGGACAGGCGCGCAATGTGCTGATCATCGCCCTGGAAGGCATTCCCGGCGCGTACATCCGCGCCAATCGCGAGGCCATCGGCAGCCGCTATCAGGAAGACCTGATGCCCAATCTCAGCCGCTGGGCCGAGCGCGGCATGAACACCCCGGATTACGTGCTGCATACGCACCAGACCATTCGCGGCCTGTACGCCATGCTCTGTGGCGATTACGACAAGCTCAACAACGGCACGCCCAAAGGCGTGGAAATGCTCACCCAGCAGGAGCGCAATCAGGCCTGCCTGCCGGCGCAGCTGCGGCAGAACGGCTTCAGCACTCATTACCTGCAAGGCGCCGGTCTGCGCTTCATGGCCAAAGACAAGATCATGCCGCACATCGGCTTCGATGCAACCCATGGTCTGGAATGGTTCAGCAACGCCAACTATCTGGAGTTCCCGTGGGGCAAGGATGACAAGGCGTTCTTCGAAGGCGCGCTGAATTACGTCGGCCAACTGAAGAAGCAGAAGCAACCGTGGATGCTCACCCTGCTGACTGTCGGCACGCACCAGCCCTACTCCGCACCGGAAGACTATCTGGCGCGCTACGAGACGCCGAAACAGGCGGCCGTCGGTTATCTGGACGATGCGCTGGAGCAGTTCCTCAGCGGCCTCGAACGCCAGGGCGTGCTCAAAGACACGCTGGTGGTGATTACTTCGGACGAATCCCACGGCATCGATGGCGTGCGTCTGGCATCGTCCTGGGGCTTCAACCTGACCCTGGCCCCGGAACACGAGCAACTGCCGCGACTGAATGCCGGGGTCTACGGTCACGTCGATCTGAGCGCATCGATCCTTGATTATTTCGATCTGCCGGTGCCGTCGGCGCTGAGCGGCCGTTCGCTGTTCCGCGACTATGACGGCGGGCGTGAAATCATGTCCTACACCAACGGCAAACTGCGCTACCACAATGGCCAGGGGATCTTCTCCGAGTGCGACATGCCGCGCCGTTGCCGTTACTACGAAAGCCCCGGTTTCATTGCCGACCGCGCCACCTTCAAGGGCAATGAAAGCAGCCAGCAGGCCCGGCAGATTGCCGCGCGGGCCATGGCGCTGGACCTGTCGCTGCTGCGCACCCCGCTCAATCAGCGTTACCAGTTCGGCAGCAACAACGTCATCCCGCTACAGGCACAGATCAAGGATGACTGGGCCGATAACCTGATCGGTGCGCAATACCTGGAAATGCCCAAGGGCTCGCACACCCGCGTGCGCCTGACCGTGCGCTCGGTGGATCCGCAGCAGGCGGCGTACATTCAGCTCAAGGCCAAGGAGTTCGAACAGGACGTGCAACTGGGCCTGCCGACCGAGATGGTCGCCACGGCGGATCAGCCGCTGCAGATGGATTTCAGCTTCGACAACCCGCAGCAGCGCAAGGCTTTCTCGTTTCATTTGCTGGGTTATGGATTGGGCGCGGTCGAGGTCACGGATTTCAGTGTGATTACTGAATTGCCGGGGCAGGAAGATCCGCTGGATGCATTGCCGG
Source organism: Pseudomonas sp. GW823-FHT01D03 (assembly GCF_058798255.1). Lineage (NCBI taxonomy): Bacteria > Pseudomonadati > Pseudomonadota > Gammaproteobacteria > Pseudomonadales > Pseudomonadaceae > Pseudomonas > Pseudomonas sp. GW823-FHT01D03. The sequence continues at coordinate 2,630,486 of NZ_JBXAKK010000001.1, read as the reverse complement.
ATGATGAGACTGTGCAATCGAGTTGAAATCAGGGAAGGGACGGATTGGTTGGATCCGTCCCTTTACGTTTACTCACGAAGCGTAATTTCAAATTTACCTGTTATTTTCCCTACTCGAGGCAAACTAAAATCGATTTCACCTTTAACACCGTATTTATATTCGCCGCTTTGTAAGAACGTCACAGTTGCCACCCCTTGTTGAATCTCGTGAAAATCGCCGCCCTTACTAACGCTCCAAACCAGACCACCTTTGTACCACTTCACCTCGTGAGGGCCTTCTTTTATAGCCCATGGAACACAGAAGGCTACGGAGTTTTTATTATCTCTATCAGCCCCAACAATGTAATATTCCTCTCCTGCCCTGTGAAACACCACGTTCGTATCCGCGAACATGAACTCTACGTTATCAACGTTAGCTTTAAACGTGCCTTTATATTTACCGCGACCTTCATGAATCAGCTTAAGAATTTGCTCTTCTGGTTTAATTGAATTTTTCATGCAAATACACTCCCGACTCGATTGCCAACAAAGGTTTGTGATTCATCAGGCCCTTAACATGCAGCCAATATATTTTTATTAATTCCTCCGCGCACTGTCAGAAATGACAGTCATTTAGTCGATTTCGAGCTAAAAAACCTTCAACTCATTCCATAGCATCATTAGTTCAAGAATTTGCCTATCAGCCTCCAATAGTCGGCCTATTAGCTGGTTGCCCAAGTCGGGTCTAGCCTTACTAGTCCGAAGTCGGCACGAGCCGGCCGCACAAGACCTGATAAGGATCCGAACATGGCAAACGAATCGAAATGCCCGTTCAACCACGCCGCCGGTGGTGGTACGACGAACCGTGACTGGTGGCCGAATCAACTGAACCTGAAGATCCTCAGCCAGCACTCGCCCAAGTCCGATCCGCTGGGCAAGGACTTCGACTACGCCAAAGCCTTCCAGAGCCTGGACTTCCAGGCCCTGAAACAAGACCTGCGTGCGCTGATGACCGACTCCCAGGACTGGTGGCCGGCCGACTTCGGCCACTACGGCCCGCTGTTCATCCGCATGGCCTGGCACAGCGCCGGCACCTATCGCACCGCCGATGGCCGTGGTGGCGCCGGTTCCGGGCAACAGCGTTTCGCTCCGCTCAACAGCTGGCCGGACAACGTCAGCCTCGACAAAGCGCGGCGACTGCTGTGGCCGATCAAACAGAAATACGGCCGCAATATTTCCTGGGCCGACCTGATCGTGCTCACCGGCAACGTCGCGCTGGAGTCGATGGGCTTCAAGACCTTCGGCTTCTCCGGTGGACGTCCCGATGTCTGGGAGCCGGACGAAGACGTCTACTGGGGTTCGGAACGCGAATGGCTCGGCGGCGACAGTCGCTACGGCAAAGACAAATCGGCCATGCAGGAGCCCGGTGACGGTACGCTGGTGGCCGAACCGGACTTGCACGGCAAAGAGCAAAGCCGCACCGATCAGGGCGAACGTAATCTGGAAAATCCGCTCGCCGCGGTGCAAATGGGCCTGATTTATGTGAACCCGGAAGGCCCAGAGGGCAATCCGGACCCAGTAGCTTCGGGCCGCGATATCCGCGAAACCTTCGGCCGCATGGCCATGAACGACGAAGAAACCGTGGCCCTGATCGCTGGCGGTCACGCCTTCGGCAAGACCCACGGCGCCGGCCCGGCGGACAATGTCGGGCCTGAGCCGGAAGCGGCTGGCCTGGAAGAACAAGGCCTCGGCTGGCGCAACGCATTCGGCACCGGCAAAGGCGCCGACACCATCACCAGTGGCCTCGAAGTCACCTGGACCACCACCCCGACCCAATGGAGCAACAACTACCTGGAAAACCTGTTCGGCTTCGAGTGGGAACTGTTCAAAAGCCCGGCCGGTGCGCACCAGTGGAAACCGAAGAACGGCGCGGGGGCTGGCACCGTTCCCCATGCGCACGATCCAAGTAAAAAACTCTCGCCGACCATGCTCACCTCCGACCTGGCGCTACGCTTCGACCCGATCTACGAGCCTATCGCCCGCCGCTTCCTGGCCAACCCGGATCAACTGGCAGACGCCTTTGCCCGCGCCTGGTACAAGCTGATCCACCGCGACATGGGCCCGCTGTCGCGCTACCTCGGCCCGGAACTGCCCAACGAAGAACTGCTGTGGCAAGACCCGATTCCTGAGGCCACTCACCCACTGATCGACAGCAACGATGTGGCGGCGCTGAAAAGCAAAGTGCTGGCTTCCGGCCTGTCGGTGTCACAACTGGTTTCCACCGCCTGGGCTGCCGCGTCGACCTTCCGTGGTTCCGACAAACGTGGCGGCGCCAACGGCGGACGTCTGCGTCTGGCCCCGCAGAAATTCTGGCAGGCCAACCAGCCGGAGCAACTGGACAAGGTGCTGAAGACCCTTGAGGGCATTCAGAACGAGTTCAACGCCGGATCATCCGGCAAGAAAGTCTCGCTGGCGGATCTGATCGTGCTGGCGGGTAACGCCGGGGTCGAGCAAGCGGCGAAAAACGCCGGGCACTCGGTGTCGGTGCCGTTCAATCCAGGTCGAACCGACGCGACTCAGGAGCAAACCGACGTCGAGTCGTTTGGTTTCCTCGAACCGATTGCCGATGGTTTCCGTAACTACAGCAAGGGCAAATACACGGTCTCCGCCGAATCACTGCTGATCGACAAGGCACAATTGCTCACCCTCTCCGCTCCGGAAATGACCGTGCTGGTCGGTGGTCTGCGGGTATTGGGGGCCAACGTCGGGGAAAGCCGACATGGCGTGTTCACCTCGCGCACTGAAACGCTGAGCAACGACTTCTTCACCAACCTGCTGGACATGGGCGTGGAGTGGAAACCGACGTCAGCAGCGGCGGACGAGTTCGAAGGACGCGACCGCAAGACCGGTAGCGTGAAGTGGACGGCGACGCGGGTTGATCTGGTATTCGGTTCCAACGCGATACTGCGCGCGCTGGCCGAGGTGTATGCGAGTGCTGATGCGAAAGATCAGTTCGTCAAAGACTTCGTGGCGGCGTGGGCCAAAGTGATGGAGCTGGATCGGTTTGACCTGAAATAACAGAAAACGCAAAAACCTGTGGGAGCGGGCTTGCTCGCGAATGCGGTATACCAGTCGACATCTCCGTGTCTGACACACCGCTTTCGCGAGCAAGCCCGCTCCCACATTTCGTTGCGCGTTACGCCAGGCTTTTGCTGACCACTTCGTACACATCGCTGGACAGCTGACCGGAAGCCAGAATCCGCTCAAGCTCCCCTTTCATCAACGCCTGACGGGCGCTGTCGTATTTACGCCAGCGGGTCAGCGGCGCCAGTTGCCGCGAAGCGATCTGCGGGTTGAAGCCGTTCAGCTCGATCACCAGATCCGCGAGGAAGCGGTAGCCCGAACCGTCGGCGGCGTGGAAATTGATCAGGTTCTGCCCGGCAAACGCACCGACCAGCGCACGCACCTTGTTCGGGTTCTTGATATTGAACGCCGGGTGCTGCATCAACGCCTTCACCCGCGCCAGACCGCCCGGCAAAGTGCTGCCGGCCTGCACGCTGAACCACTGATCCATGACCAGCGGATTGTCCTTGAAGTGCTCGGCGAAAGTCGCCAGCGCTTTGGCCTTTTGTTCTTCGAACGGCGAGTTGACCAGCACCGCCAACGCGGTCAGGCGCTCGGTCATGTTGTCGCTGTTTTCGAACTGTTCCTGCGTAGCGGCCAGCACTTCCGGCTTGCCGCTGAGCATCAGGTACGACAGCGCAATGTTCTGCAGCGCGCGACGGGCAAAGTGCTCAGCCTCGGCCACGTATGGCGTCTGCTTCGACAGATCACGGTTGGCCTGATAACGCAGCCACAGCGCTTCGAACAGGTTGTCCGTCAGTTGCTTGCGAGCGAATTCGCGGGCGTTGTGGATCGCCTCGACATCCGCCACTTCGCTGATTTCGGTCAGATACGCTTCGCTCGGCAGCGAAAGCATTTCGGCGACCATGGCCTGATCCAGCGAATCGTCGGACAGCACGGTTTTCAGCGCCGAGATCAGACGCGGATCAAGCATCAGGCTCTCGCCCTTCTGCTGCTGCGCGATCAGTTCTTGCAGGACCTGCACCGACAGTTGCTGACCGGCGTCCCAGCGGTTGAAGCCGTCGCTGTCGTGCTGCATCAGGAACATCAACTGGTCGCGGTTGTACGGGAAGCTCAGTTTCACCGGTGCCGAGAAACCACGCAGCAACGATGGCAGCGGCTGTTCAGCGATGTCGACGAAGGTAAAGGTCTGCTCAGCCTCGGTCACCGAGATCACGCGGGTTGTGCCTTGCGCCGACGCTTCACCGGCCAGACGCAGGGCAATCTCGTTGCCTTTGCTGTCGAGCAGACCGAGTTCGACCGGGATCACGAACGGCAGTTTTTCCACTTTGTCCGGAGTTTCCGGGCAGCTCTGGCGGAAGGTCAGGCTGTAGGTTTTCGCCGCGGCATCGTAGGACTCGCTGACCGCCAGACGCGGCGTGCCGGCCTGGCTGTACCAGCGCTTGAACTGGGTCAGGTCGACACCGTTGGCGTCTTCCATGGCCTTGACGAAATCGTCGCAGGTCACGGCCTGACCATCGTGGCGTTCGAAGTACAGGTCACTGCCCTTGCGGAAACCTTCGGCGCCCAGCAGGGTGTGGATCATGCCGACCACTTCCGAGCCTTTTTCGTACACGGTCAGGGTGTAGAAGTTGGAGATCTCGATGAAGCTGTCCGGGCGCACCGCATGGGCCATCGGGCCTGCATCTTCGGCGAACTGGTGGGTACGCAGGTACGCCACGTCCTGAATGCGCTTGACCGTGGCCGAGTTCATGTCCGAGGAGAAACCGGCGTCGCGGAACACGGTGAAGCCTTCCTTGAGCGACAGCTGGAACCAGTCGCGGCAGGTCACGCGGTTGCCCGACCAGTTGTGGAAGTATTCGTGGGCGACGATCGCCTCGACCCGCTGGTGCGCGGCGTCGGTGGCGGTTTCGGCGCGGGCCAGCACGGCGCTGGAGTTGAAGATGTTGAGGCCCTTGTTCTCCATCGCCCCCATGTTGAAGTCGTTGACGGCGACGATCATGAAGATGTCCAGATCGTACTCGCGACCGTAGACCTCTTCGTCCCAGCGCATCGACTTCTTCAGGCTGTTCATCGCGTGCTGGCACTTGTCGATGTTTTCCGGCTCGACGTAGATGCGCAGCGCGACATTACGATTGGTCATGGTGGTGAAGGTGTCTTCGACACACCACAAATCACCGGCCACCAGCGCGAAAAGGTACGCCGGTTTCATGAACGGGTCTTCCCAGGTCGCCCAGTGCCGGCCGTCTTCACCCGGGCCGGAGGCAATCGGGTTGCCGTTGGACAGCAGCACCGGATAGCTGTGCTGCTCGGCAACCACCGTGGTAGTGAACTTGCTCATCACGTCCGGGCGGTCGAGGTAATAGGTGATCTTGCGGAAGCCTTCGGCCTCGCACTGGGTGCAGAACATCGTGCCGGACTTGTACAGGCCTTCCAGCGCAGTGTTGGTTTCCGGGTGAATCCTGACACTGGTGTCGACCGTGAAACTGGCGCTGGCCGGCTGCAGGGTCAGGGTGTTTTCGCTCAGTTGGTAATCACTGGCGCTCAGTTCCTGGTCGGCCAGGGTCACCGACAGCAACTCCAGCTGCTGGCCGTCGAGTACCAGTGGCGGCAGGCCCGGGCCACGCTCCGGGTTGCGGCGCATCACCAGTTGCGCGTGGACCAGGCTGTGGTCCTCGAACAGCTCGAAGGTCAGGTGCGTCTCGTCGATCAGGTACTCGGGCGCCTGATAGTCCTTCAGGTAAATCATCTTCGGTTGTTCGGTGCGCATGCTGGAATCCTTATTGATGCACGGCGAGCTGATAGGCCGTGTATTTACGAATGTTGATCACGCCGGTGTCGAAAATCAGGTACTGACCCTTGATCCCCAGCAGCGTGCCTTCGGCAATCGGGTTCTTGTCCAGGTTGAAGCTGACGATTTTGGCCGGGTATTGCTCGACCGGATAGCGGATTTCGAGCGGTTCTACATCGGCAATCGTCTGAATTGCTTGTAGGCCGAATCGCTGTTGCAGGCCTTGCAAGCCCTCAGCGCAGCTTTCGAACAACTGGTCGCGCACCTGGGCCAGATCCACCGCCGCCGCATCGCCCTTGAGCAACGCGCGCCAGTTGGTCTTGTCGGCCACCTGGCTGCGGAACAGGTCTTCGACGAAGCCCGACTGCTGGCGCGTCGATACGCGCATGATCGGCAGCGCCTGACTTGCGCCCTGATCGAGCCAGCGGGTCGGCAATTGCGTGGCGCGGGTGATACCGACCTTGATCCCCGACGAGTTGGCCAGATACACCACGTGATCGGTCATGCAGAACTGCTGGCCCCATACCGGGTCGCGGCAGGTGCCGGCCTCGAAGTGGCAGCGCTCCGGACTCATGATGCAAAGATCGCACTGCGCCAGTTTGGTCATGCACGGGTAGCAGTAACCCTGGCTGAAACTGGTTTTGGTCTTGCGCCCGCAATGGGTGCAATGAATCGCCCCCAGGTACTCCAGACGCACCGTGGTGCCGATCATGGGGTTGACCGGCACCTCGACGTCATCCAGACGAAACGCGTATTGCACATTCGGCCCGTCCAGGCGCGCCGACATTTTGCTGATTGCACCGCGGCCAATCTCGATCAATGGATGGCATCCGATTTGAACAGGATGTTCGGCACTTCGATCGACTTCGACGCACATTCCTGCGGGCCCATGTAACCGGTGCGCTGGTCTTCAGGCAGGTTCTGGATTTCCCAGGCGATCATCGCCTGCAGCGACAGCTCGCGCTGTTCGGCGGTGAGTTTGCCGCCGTCGGACCACTTGCCGATTTCCACAGCCAGTTTCAGGCTCTCGTAAATGTCCGGGGTGATGTTTTTGATCATGTCGTTAAAAGAGGACATCAGGGTCTCCGTGCTCTTTATTCACTTAAAATTTCAGGCGGCCAGTTTACGGCGGTTATACAAACCGCCCAACAAACCGGTGAAGCATCCGATGAGTAACCCGCTGACGTGCGCGGCGTTGGCGATCTGGCCGAAACCGATCATCGAGACCAGTCCGGACATGCAAATCACCAGCCACACCAGCATCATCACCAGCACGCCGCGCGGCAGGCGATACGCCGGGTTTGGCGCCAGCAACTGGAAAATCCAGCAGTGGCCGAGCAAGCCGTAGAGCACGCCGGACAGGCCGCCGAACAGGCTCGGGCCGCTCCAGGCGAACTGCGCGTAGTTCGACACCAGGCTGAACAGCAGGGTCAGCCCGAGCAGGTTGATGCTGCCCTGACGTGACTCGATGCGCCGCCCCAGCTCCCAGTACCACATGCCGTTCATGGCCAGGTGCAGGATGCCGAAGTGCAGCAGCATCGGCGTGAACAGGCGCCACCATTGCCCCGCCGCCAGACTGTCGACCAGCGGCGTGAACTGGATGTACTCGCCGACCACGCGGAAGTCGAGGAAGGTCAGCCAACGGACAGTTTCGAGGTTGTCGCCCAGATAGGTCAGGCCGCCGACCAGCAGGCTCAGCAGCAGGATCAACCCGGTGGCCTTGGCGTGTTTGAGTTGTTCGGCGAAGCTCGGGCGCTTGAAGGCCGGCGCCGCCGGGAGGTCCAGTTGCTGATCGGGGTCACCCGCCGGGAAGCGCTCGTACAGCGTACGCACGTCCTCGCTGATTTCCGCTGGCGCCCACAACACCTGCTCGCCCGCCTCTTCACTGACCCGATGCGGCACCTGCATCCGTTGCAGCAGTTGGACGAAACCGCTCAGATCCACTGCCAACGGCAGACGCAATACCGCTACCGCACTCATTGCAGCACCTCCGGCCGCTCGACATCGACCCAGACAAATTTATGCGGATCGAGGCGTGTTTCCTGATCCAGACGATAGGCCACCAGTTTGCCGTAGAGCACCGCGCTGTAATCGAGACACGCGAGGTTCGGGCGGATCGGCGCCGGTTTGCCGCTGCGCCAGTAGTGGCCGACGAACAGCAAGGGCTCGTCAATGCCGTAGCGCAGCAGATTGTTTTTTTCGCTGGAGGTCAGCGGCTTCTGCGCCACCGGCTCCGGCAGTGCATCCGGCTGGAAGACGATGTCGCCGTAGGTTTTCGGGTCGTCTTCCCAGAATTTGGTGCGGAAGAACGAACGCACCAGACCGTCGCCGCTGGTCATGGTCAGACCATCCGGCAGGCGCATGTCGGTGCCGCGCAGCAAGCGGTCGAACACGGTGCAGGCGAAGCTGCCGGGCACGGCCGAGGCCTGGAGAAAGTGCTCGTCGATACGCGCATCGGGAAACAGCCCGCGCAACGGTTCAATCAGGCTGGCATCCCAACAGGCGTGCACCACACGGAAGCGCCCGGCATCAACCACCAGCGGCAGCTCGTAGAACCAGTTGAGGAAATCATGCCAGTCGCCCGGATGGTCTTCGAACTGGGTCAGGGTTTCCTGCAGCAGGCGCGCGTGGCGCGGCGTGTGCTCACGGACGAACTGCTTGCCGCTGCCGGGCAGCGCCGGCGTGCTCCAGCCCAGTGCGTTGAATTCGTGGTTGCCCATGATGCACAACGCCTGCCCGGCTTCGGCCATGTCGTGGACGATGTGCAGCGCCTCTCGGATTCGCGGGCCACGGTCGATGATGTCGCCGACGAACACGGCCATGCGCGATGGATGCCGCCAGACCCCGCCCTGCTTGTGATAACCGAGTCGGTCAAGCAAGTGTTCGAGGGTCAGGGCGCATCCGTGCACGTCACCAATCAAGTCATAACTGCGCGCGGGATCGAGCATCAGTCGCCTCCACCACCCAACTTGCTGCCCCAGCCGAGCTTGGTCCGGCAGACTTCGTAGTAGTTGTGGTCGAGCGGGTGAATCAGCCGCAGCTTCTGGGCTTTCTTGCTGACGGTGATGGTGTCGCCCGGCGCGCAGGTGAAGTGGTTCTGCCCGTCGCAAGAGACCTGCGGGTAAATCTGCATGTTTTTCGACACGACGATTTTCAGCTCACTGTTGCCATCGACCACAATTGGCCGGCTCGACAACATATGGGGGTACATCGGCACGATCACAATGGCGTCGAGCTTGGGATGCATGATCGGGCCACCGGCGGACAGCGCGTACGCAGTGGAACCGGTCGGCGTGGCGACGATCAGGCCGTCGGCCTTCTGGCTGCAGACGAACTGGCCGTCGATGTACAGCTCGAACTCGATCATCCGCGTCGATTTGCCCGGGTGCAGCACCACGTCGTTCAACGCATCGCCCTGGCCGATGGCCTCGGCATGGCGGCGAACTTCGGCTTGCAGCAGGAAGCGATTTTCCACCAGATAGTGGCCGTCGAGCACCTTGGCCACTTCGACTTCCAGCTCATCGGGACGAATGTCGGTGAGGAAACCGAGGCTGCCACGGTTGATCCCCAGCACCGGAATATTGTGCTTGGCCAGCGCCCGCGCGGCGCCGAGCAGGCTGCCGTCACCGCCGACGACGATGACCATGTCGCAGACTTCGCCGAGCATCTTGCGTGACGAGGTTTGCAGGCCGTGGCCCGGCAGGACTTCGGCGATGGTGTCTTCGAGGATCACGTGCAGGTGACGATCGAGCAGAAAGCGTTTCAGTCGGCGGACGGTATCCAGCACCTGGGAACTGCCCAGGCGACCGATGATGCCGATATTACGAAATTGCTCCATGGGACCTCTGCGGACAATCGAAAACGCGAAAAACACGATTATGGGCGAAAGCCCGCCATAGACAAAATCCTTTCAGCCTCAAGGGTGCGCGCGTGTTTAAGGCTATGCTCGCAAGATGATCCTGTTTCCCGACCTGCTCCAGTTGCCACACCAATTACGCCATCCGGAAGTGCGTGACCTGGCGTGGGTGATTCTCGCCCCGCCGATGCTGGCCGCAACGCCGTGGCCGCAGCGCCATCCGCTGGCCGGCAGCGACTGGGTCAGTGATCCGCAGCGCCTGGAGCACTGGCTGCGGCAACTCGATCGCGACAGTTATGGCTTGTTGCATTGGCTGTCGCAGGCGCGCACGCGGCGGCTGGGCCTGTATTACGAACGGTTGTGGCAGTTTGCCGTGCAGCATGCGCCGGGCATCGAGCTGATTGCCGCCAACCTGCCGATCCGCCGCGAAGGCCACACCCTCGGTGAACTGGACATGCTGCTGCGCGACCGCGACGGCGTGCATCACCTGGAACTGGCGATCAAGCTCTATCTCGGCCCGCAGGAGGGCGACGGCCACGACCCGGCGCAATGGCTGGGGCCGGGTTGTCATGATCGACTGGACCGCAAACTGGCGCATCTGGCCGAACACCAACTGCCGATCTCGGCGCGCCCGGAAAGCCGTGAGGTACTGGCGAAGCTGGATATCGAGGTGTTCAGTGCGCAGCTGTGGCTGGGCGGATATCTGCTGTACCCGTGGCCCGGTCAGGCCGAACCGCCGAAAGGCGCGCATCCGCAGCACCTGCGTGGCAGCTGGCTGCATCAGAAGGACTGGTCGGCATTTGTCGCCCAGCGCCCGGCGGGCCGCTGGCAACCCCTGCCCCGGCATGCCTGGCTGGCGCCGGCGCACTACCCCGCGGATCAGACCTGGAGCGCTGAACACCTGCAGATGTGGCTGGACGCTCTGGAACCGATGGCCCCGGCGCAATTGATGGTGCGCCTGACCGAGAATGCCCGGGGCGAATGGGAAGAGGCGGAGCGGTTGTTTCTGGTGGCGGATCTTTGGCCGAATGTGCCGGGGCAGGCCTGAGTTTCTGCAGTGCCTGGACCGGCCCTTTCGCGAGCAAGCCCGCTCCCACATTTTGAGCTGCATTCCAAATGTAGACATTGGAATGCGATCCCCCTGTGGGAGCGGGCTTGCTCGCGAAGGGGTCAACACGGTCTAGATGGATAACCGCAACGCCAAAGCCGCCAAAGTAATCAACAACACCGGCACCGTCAGCACAATCCCGACCTTGAAGTAATAGCCCCAGCCAATCCGGATATTCTTGCGCGCCAGCACATGCAGCCAGAGCAACGTCGCCAGACTGCCGATCGGGGTGATTTTCGGCCCCAGGTCGCTGCCGATCACGTTGGCGTAGATCATCGCTTCCTTGACCACACCGCTGGCCTGACTGGCATCGATCGACAACAAGCCGATCAGCACCGTCGGCAAGTTGTTCATGATCGATGACAACAGCGCGGTCAGCACCCCGGTACCCAGCGCCGCGCCCCATACGCCGTACCCGGCGAACACATCCAGCCAGCCAGCGAGATACTCGGTCAGCCCGGCATTGCGCAGGCCATACACCACCAGATACATGCCCAGCGAGAAAATCACGATCTGCCACGGCGCTTCTTTCAGCACCTTGCGCGTGGAAATCTTGTGGCCTCGGGCGGCGATCCCCAGCAGCAGCGCCGCGCAGACCGCCGAGATCGCGCTGATCGGGATGCCCATCTGTTCGAGGAAGAAGCAGCCGATCAACAAAATCACCAGCACCACCCAACCGGCATAGAACGTGGCCTTGTCGTGGATCGCCGTGTGCGGCTGTTCGAGCTGTTCGGGGTCGTAAGCCTTGGGAATGTCGCGGCGGAAAAACCACATCAGCACGCCGAGCGTCGCGGCCACGCTGACGAAGTTGACCGGCACCATCACCGCCGCGTAGCGGTTGAAGCCGATGTGGAAGAAGTCCGCCGAGACGATGTTGACCAGGTTCGACACCACCAGCGGCAGGCTCGCGGTATCGGCAATAAAACCGGCACCCATGACGAACGCCAAGGTCGCCGCCGGGGAAAAGCGCAGCGCCAGCAGCATCGAAATCACGATTGGCGTGAGAATCAGCGCCGCGCCGTCATTGGCGAACAGCGCCGACACCAGCGCGCCAAGCAGCACCATGAAGGCAAACAGCTTGCGCCCACTGCCCCGCCCCCAGCGCGCCACATGCAGCGCGGCCCAGGCGAAGAACCCGGCTTCGTCGAGCAACAGACTGATGATGATCAGTGCGACGAAGGTGCCGGTGGCATTCCAGATGATCTGCCACACCAGCGGAATATCGCTCAGGTTCACAACGCCGAAGATCAGCGCCAGCACCGCGCCGAGCGTCGCGCTCCAGCCGACCCCGAGGCCTTTGGGTTGCCAGATGACAAGGGTGATGGTCAGCAGGAAGATCAGTGACGCAGCGAGCATTCGCGACAGCCTTCAATTATTCAATGAGTGGAGATCCAAACGTGGGAGCGGGCTTGCTCGCGAAAGCGGTGTGTCAGATGACAACTTTGTGTCTGACACACCGCTTTCGCGAGCAAGCCCGCTCCCACAGGATCTCTGTTTTATCGCAGCTCTGACCAGATTATTTTTTGTGTTGTTCCACAAATTTCCCGTACGCATTGATGAAATTCTGCAGGAACGGTTTGACCGACTCGTTCAACTTGCCCGCCTCGTCAAACGCCGAACCCGCGCCCCCCAGATACGCTTCCGGCTGCTGCATGCACGGCACATCGAGAAACACGAAGGACTGGCGCAAATGCTGGTTGGCGCCAAAACCGCCAATCGCCCCCGGCGACACGCTGATCACCGCACCCGGTTTGCCGCTCCAGACGGCTTTGCCATACGGCCGTGAACCCACGTCAATCGCATTCTTCAAAGGCGCCGGCACCGAGCGGTTATATTCCGGGGTGACGAACAGCACCGCGTCGGAAGAACCGACTTCCTGGCGGAAAGTGCTGTAGGCTGCCGGCGGTGAATCGCCGTCGATGTCCTCGTTATAGAGTGGCAGGTCGCCAATCTCGACAATCTTCAGTTTGAGGTTCGCCGGTGCCAGCTCGGCCAGCGCCAGCGCGACTTTGCGGTTGATCGATGCTTTGCGCAGGCTGCCGACGACTACAGCGACGTTGTAGACATTGCTCATTGGAAGACTCTCGACTGTCCGTGGGAAGAGCCAGTAGTTATAGATGATTCGATGACAGTTTCACCAGCGAGCAAGGGAAATTCCTTCGCGCTGATTATTTTTTTCCTGTAGGAAAACTTACAGGGCTTGATGACGGTCTACCAAGCCGCAAATCAAGCGTTTTATCTCCAGAGGTTCTAAGCAGATGGCAGCAGTACTCGTCGGTCAGTTCCATGCAAGAGATGCGGAAGGCCGCGTTTATTCCGTGCATGAGTTCCAGGAATCCACCCCGTCGGCAGACGGTTCCACTGGCTCGGAGCCGATTTACAAACTGGCCATTGGCGATCGCGTCAACAAAGTCAGCGACACCGAGTTTCTCCTGGTTCAGTCAGGTATCACCCTGACCCGCGAGCCTGAGACAACCATCGCTTCATAACTGGCCGTTATGAGCAGAAGTCATGTGCGCAGACTTGGGGTAGGATTCAGCCACTGACCCCACCTGCTGAACATGGACTTCACGCATGCGTTTACGTCATATCGAAGTGATTCAGGCGCTCTTGCAGACCGGTCACCTGGGCACCGCCGCCGAATGGCTGCAGCTCCCGGTGACCGAGGTCGAAGAGCGTTTGCGCGAAGCCGAGAGCGCGTTGGGGTTCATGCTGTTCGCCAGCGTACGCGGTCGGCTGCAATCGACGCCTGAAGCGCGGGCGTTGCAGGTGGAAATCGCTCACGTCTATCAGGCGCTGGAGCCGGTGCAGCGTCTGGCCAGCAGCCTCAAGCAATACCTCGCCCCGCCCCTGCGCATCATCGGCACCCCGCCGCTGGCGCAACAGCTGTTGCCGCAAAGTATCGCGCTGCTGCGCCGACGCTTGCCCGATGCGCCCTGCCGCTTGCTCAGCTCTCCGACCTGCGACATCGTCCGCAGCCTGCTGCTGCGCGAAAGCGATCTGGGCCTGAGCCTGCACGATCCGGAACACCCCGACATCCACGCGCAACCGCTGGCCCACGGCAAGCTTCAACTGCTTGCGCCCCACGGCTGGCTGCAGCCGAAGCAAAAATACATTTCCCTGCAGGATCTCGCTGGCCAGGCGATGGTCGGCCTCGAAGGCCACGACCCGTTGAGCCCGGCGCTGGAGAACAAACTCCAGGCCCTGCGCCCGGCACCGAGCATCCAGACCCGAGTACAAACCCATCAGATGATGCGCAGCATGGTCGAGGCCGGCGAAGGCCTGGCCATCGTCGACCCGTTCACCGCTCTCGGCGCGCGGACGAGCGGGCTGGATGTCTGCCCGTTGTCACCGGCGGTGCCGATCAGCCTGTATGCGCTGACCTACCGACACAGCGCCATGCCGGCCGCGATTCAGACCCTGCTGACGATCGTCACGGAACAAGCCGAGGCGATGCTGGCGAGCTGAGCGGGTTTTCCAGCGGGTTATCGAACAGCCGGTACCAGAACAGCGCAATTTCCGCAGTGTTCGGATCAATCCCGCGATAACGCAAATGGTCGATACCGCCAATCTCGTAGCCACAACGCTCATACAAACGGCAGGCGCCGAGGTTGTTGTTCTGGGTTTCGAGCATGATCCCCGGCAGTTTTTTCTTGCGACTCCAGAACTGCGCGACATCCAGCAGCGCCTTGGCCACACCATGCCGGCGCGCCGGTGCGTGCACCGCCAGCTCATCAATGTGAGCAAAGCCGTTCCAGTTGGTACTGATCACCAGATGGCCGACCGGCTCGTCATCCAGATACGCCATGAAAATCGCGCTGTCGGCGGCATCGCGATAGCTGCTGAACTCTTCAGGATCGATGCCGTAGCACTTGCGATACGGCACGATCGGCGTCACCGCCCAGCGCTCGACCGGTTGACCAATGACGGCCGCACCGTACGCGGCCACCTCGAAACTGAAGTCGCTGCCCCAGATGTACGCCGCAAAACCATCGTCGGCGACGCGCACCGACAACCCTGGGTATTTCGGATTCATGACCGGTTGCATACTCGGAAAAGTCCTCATTCCTTGACGCAATCGACGGTGTACTGCCGTCCATTGCCTTCATCTTCATGTTGCAGTCCATGCACATCAGCGACAAAACCGGGGAAGCTGCTATCGAACGTACGGGCAAACTTCAGGTAGTCGATGATCGAGCGGGTTGCCTCGGTAAAGCGCTCGCCGGGCATGATCAATGGAATTCCCGGTGGATACGGCACCAGCATCACCGCCGCAATCCGCCCTTCCAGCTCATCGATCGGCACCGCCTCCACCTCGCCGCGCACCAGATGATCATAGGCGTGGGCCGGCTTCATGGCGATTTCCGGCAGCACCGTGTACATGCGCTTCAGGTGTTTGGCCGTGGCGTTGCTGCGGTAGCATGCGTGCAGTTGATCGCACAAATCGCGCAAGCCCATGCCGCGATAGCGCGCGGTGTCTTGCTGCGCCACGCACGGCAGGCAGGTCGCGAGACTGACGTTGGCATCGTAACTGCGCTTGAATTCCAGCAATTCGGTGAGCAGCGTGCTCCACTTCCCTTTGGTGATGCCCATCGAGAACAGCACCAGGAACGAATACAGCCCGGTCTTCTCCACCACCAGCCCGCGCTCCCAGAGGAACTTGCTGACCACCGCCGCCGGGATGCCCTTCTCGCTCAGCGCGCCACCGGCATTCAATCCGGGCATGACCAGGGTCACTTTGATCGGGTCGAGCAGCACATAGTCGTCGCTGACTTCACCGAAACCATGCCAGTCGGCGTCCGGTTGCAGCAGCCAGTCTTCGGTCTGCACCCGGTCGATGCCTTCGACGCCGGGCGGCTGCCAGATCGAGAACCACCAGTCATCCGCCGCAATGTGCTGGCGCAGATTGGCCAGCGCCCGGCGAAAACTCAGCGCCTCATCGAAGGTTTCCTGCAACAGCGAACGCCCGGCCGGGCCTTCCATCATGGCCGAGGCTACATCCAGCGAAGCGATGATGCTGTACTGCGGCGAAGTCGAGATGTGCATCATGAACGCTTCGTTGAAACGGTCACGGTCCAGCTGCCGCGCACCGCCGTCCTGCACATGAATCATCGAGGCCTGGCTGAACGCGGCGAGCAGCTTGTGCGTGGAATGAGTGGTGAACACCAGCGGGCTGTCTGCTGTGCGCGAGGTGGCCATGCCATAGCGCCCGGCGAAGAACTCGTGAAACGCTGCGTAGGCGTACCACGCCTCGTCGAAATGCAGCACTTCGACGCTATTACCCAGGCTCTGCTTGATCAGCTCGGCGTTGTAGCAGAGGCCGTCGTAGGTCGAATTGGTCACCACCGCCAGTTTGACTTTCGGCGCACGGCCCTTGGTCAGCGGGCTGGCGTCGATCTTCGCCTGAATCGATTCGCGACTGAATTCGCTCAACGGAATCGGGCCGATAATCCCCAGTTCATTGCGTTCCGGGCACAGGTACAGCGGGATCGCGCCGGTCATGATGATCGCGTGCAACACCGACTTGTGGCAGTTGCGATCAACCAGCACCAGATCATCACGGCCGACCATCGAGTGCCAGACGATCTTGTTGGCAGTCGAGGTGCCATTGATCACGAAAAACGTGTGATCGGCACCGAAGTTGCGCGCCGCGCGTTCTTCGGCCTCAGCCAGCGGGCCGGTGTGATCGAGCAGCGAACCGAGTTCCGGCACCGATACCGACAAATCCGAACGCAGGGTGTTTTCGCCAAAGAACTGGTGAAACGCCTGCCCCACCGGACTCTTGTGATAAGCCACGCCTCCGCCATGCCCGGGGGTGTGCCAGGAATAGTTGGAATCGGCGGTGTGCTGCACCAGCGCCTTGAAAAACGGCGGCAGCAGACCGTCCAGATATTTGCGTGCCGCCCGCGCCACTTGCCGGGCGAGAAACGGCACGGTGTCTTCGAACAGGTAGAGAATGCCGCGCAGTTGATTGAGCTCGGCCATGGCATCGGCGGGGGCGTTTTCCAGGGTGACCTGTTCGCCCAGGGCGAAGATCGGCAGATCCGGCGCGCGCACCCGCGCCAGACCGATCAGTTCGGCCATGTTCTGCAGCAGGTGCGAATTGGTGCTGGCGTCTTCGGCCGCGATCAGCATGCACGCCAGACCATGATGGGTGGAAGCCACCAACCGCCCTTCGTTGTAGTCGATGGCCGAAACGATATTGAAACCTTCCTGCTCCAACTCCCGGGCAATGCCACGGATACGGTCACCGGCGACCGTGTCGGCCTTGATGTCGCGGTGGACGATCAACACCGGAAACTTCAAATCTTTGTACATGAGGCTCAGTGTCCCGAGGCGGCGGATCAAAGTCTGCCAATGCACTCAGGGTAGAGGGTTGCAGCGAAAGTGGCGAGGGTGGCCAGTTGGCTTCATTCAGCCTGACTCGGCTTTTGTGGCGAGGGAGCTTGCTCCCGCTGGGGCGCGAAGCGGCCCCCGGTATTCGTTCAGCATCAATGTGCATTCAGGTTTTATGACTGCTTCGCAGCCAAGCGGGAGCAAGCTCCCTCGCCACAGAGGGGATCAAGCTTGAGCATCAGCCTCGGCAATCTGCGTCCACAACGCCGGCCCGCCCGCCGACTTGGCAATGATCTCCAGCCGCGCCATATGCGCCGCCAGTTCCTCTTCCGTCGCCCGAATGATCCGCGCAGGCTGACGACTCGCCGGCAGACGACGGATTTCGGTGGCGGAGTTGTCCGCGCCCTCGCCCGTGCCATTGCCGTCGGAAGCGTTGCCGGCCAGCGACAGACTGGTCTGGCCACCGGTCATGGTCAGGTAGACGTCGGCGAGAATCTCCGAGTCGAGCAAGGCGCCGTGCAGTTCACGGCCGGAGTTGTCGACGCCATAACGTTTGCACAAGGCGTCGAGGCTGTTGCGCTGCCCCGGGTGACGTTCCCGGGCCATCATCAGGGTGTCGAGAATGGTGCAATGTTGGGTGATGTCAGCGCGATCGTGCTGACCCATCAAGGCGAATTCGTTGTTGATGAAGCCAACGTCGAACGCCGCGTTATGGATGATCAGCTGCGCGCCGTTGATGAACTCGAAGAACTCGTCGGCGACTTCGGCGAAACGCGGTTTGCCGACGAGGAATTCGTTGGTGATGCCGTGAACGCCGATCGCGCCTTCGTCACTCTCGCGATCCGGTTGCAGGTAGACGTGAAAGTGCCGGCCTGTCAGGCGCCGACCGATCAGTTCGACACAGCCGATTTCAATGATCCGGTGACCATCGGTCACCGGCATGCCGGTGGTTTCGGTATCGAGTACAACGGATCTGGTGGCCATCAGTGTTCAATTCTCAACGGGGTCAATCGTGCAAAAGCGGCGATGTTAACACGCTCGGTGGGGGTGTTTCAGGTAGACCGAGTCGCTCCATTCGCGAGCAAGCCCGCTCCCACAATTGATCTGCGGTGGGCACAGTGCTGATGTACACAGGAGATCCAGTGTGGGAGCGGGCTTGCTCGCGAAGGCCACGACTCGGTGCAACGGCGGGACTCAGCTCTGCTTGTACCCGCGAACCTCATCCACCCCACGGTTGGCCAATTGGTCAGCCCGTTCGTTACCGTGATGACCAATGTGCCCGCGCACCCACTTCCAGGTGACCTTGTGGCGATTGACCTGCTCATCCAGTTCTTTCCACAGGTCAGCGTTTTTCACCGGTTCTTTCGCCGCCGTCTTCCAGCCGCGTTTTTTCCAGTTGGCCATCCACTCGTTGATGCCCTTCATCACGTATTGCGAGTCGGTCACCAGCAGCACTTCGCAGGGCCGCTTCAAGGCTTCGAGGCCACGGATGGCGCCGAGCAGTTCCATGCGGTTGTTGGTGGTATTGGCTTCGCCGCCCCACAGTTCCTTTTCGACGCCCTTGCACACCAGCAAGGCGCCCCAGCCGCCCGGGCCGGGGTTGCCCTTGCAGGCGCCGTCGGTGAACAGTTCTACGCTATCGACGCTTTCGCTCATTCCACTCTATCCAGAAAAATGCCTGGCCCCGTCAATCGCGGATCGACGATGGCCGCGGCCGGAGCAAGTCCGGCCACTATAAAAAGAAGGTTTACGGTTCGATACGACGGCGGTTGACCTTGGCCATCGGCAGCGGAATCAGCTTGCCCATCGGCTCGCGGCGTTCCTGACGCACCGGACGCAGGCCAACCACGATCTTGCGCGCGACCAGTAAATAGAAGCCACCGCCCGACAGTTGCCAGTCGCCGGCCTTGCGTTCCCAGCCGGCCAGTCGGGCCTGCCACTTGGGCGACGCGAGCGGCGGACGATAGCACCCGAAGCGGCGTTTCTCCAGCGCAAACCCCAGCAGATTGAGCCAGTCGGCGACCCGCGACGGCGAGATGCAGCGTGCCTGGCGCAACGCGTCATGAGCGAAAACGTGGCGCAAGCCCCAGGTGCTCCAGGGGTTGATGCCGATGATCAGCAGATGCCCGCCGGGGCGCACGCTGCTCGCCGCTTCACGCAGCAAACCGTGGGGCGACAGACAGAAATCCAGACCGTGCTGCAACACCACCACGTCGGCGGCGTGCTCGCTCAACGGCCAGGCCTGTTCCTCGCAGACGATCTCGACACCCGGCAACGGCGCGCCGAGCCGCACGTTGCGCTGTACCTGCGGCGCCGACGGCGGGGTCTGGGCCGACGGCCCGTAATGCACCAGATAGCCGCCGAAGAACCGCCCCAACTCGTCTTCGAGCATGCGCCGTTCTTCATCCAGCAGAAATTGCCCGAGCGGGCCGGCCAGCCACTCACGGGCCGCGCCGATCAACGCCAGCCAGTCGGGATCGGCCTGAGCGAACGCTTTATCGGTCATGTCATTCTCCAACGCCGCTAGAAGCTCTAAGATGCGCCAATGTTTTCCGCTTGGCGAATTCCGACGATGATACAGATCAGTGCCCTGCCCGCGTTCACCGACAACTACATCTGGTTGTTACAGGATCACCGCACCCAGCGTTGCGCTGTGGTCGACCCGGGCGATGCCGCGCCGGTCCAGGCCTGGCTGGCGGCACACGAGGGCTGGGTGCTGAGCGACATTCTGATCACCCATCACCACCATGACCATGTCGGCGGCGTCGAACGTCTGAAAGCGGCAACCGGCGCCAAAGTCTACGGCCCGGCCAGCGAAAACATCCCGGGGCGCGACGTGGCGCTCAAGGACAACGACACGGTCAGCGTGCTCGGCTGGGACTTCGATGTCTATGCGGTGCCCGGTCACACCCTCGGCCACATCGCCTATTACCACCACGGCCTGCTGTTTTGCGGCGACACCCTGTTCGCCGCCGGTTGCGGACGCCTGTTCGAAGGCACGCCGGAGCAGATGCACCACTCGCTCGGCCGTCTCGCTGCCTTGCCCGAGGATACGCTGGTGTATTGCACCCATGAATACACCCTGAGCAATCTGAAGTTTGCTGCGGCGGTCGAACCGAGCAACCCGGACATTGCCGCCCGTCTGGAAAAAGTTACCGGGCAACGGGAAAAAGGCGTGATGACCCTGCCCTCGACCCTGGCCCTGGAAAAGCTCACCAATCCGTTTTTGCGCACCGCTGAAACATTAGTTACACAAAAAGTGGACGAACGGGCAGGCGCTCAAAACCGGGCGCCGAGTGAGGTTTTTGCGGCTCTGCGGGCATGGAAAGATACGTTCTAAGTGACTTGTCACCTGGTACAAAAATTCTGAATGGTTGACCGCAGGGGGTGCGCTTTCTAGAATCGCCCGACATTTTTGCCCGGAACTTACTTCCAGCCAATGTCGTCATCCATACGTAAGTCCGTCAATTCAGACGCATTGACCCGCCTGGCTCAAGCCATCGCGGTGGCTGTGTCCGCCACGCTGGCGGGCTGCTCCAGCCATGCTCCGCAGCCTGAAGCGACCCATACGCCGAACATTGCTGCGCGAGCCAAGCAGAAGCCGATCTGGCTGACTGAAAAGCCCAGCCCGCAAGTGCCTCAGGACATCTGGGAGCGCATGCGCGGTGGTTTTCAGCTACAGGACAGCCTGGGCGTCAACCCGCGCATCGAGCAGCAGCGCCTGTGGTTCGCCAGTAACCCGTCATTTCTGGAGAACGCCGGCGAACGCGGCAGTCTCTACATTCATTACATCGTCGAGCGTCTCGAAGAGCGCAACATGCCGCTGGAGCTGGCCCTGCTGCCAGTCATCGAGAGCGCCTACAACCCGATGGCCTATTCCCGGGCCGACGCTTCGGGCCTGTGGCAATTCATTCCTTCCACCGGTCGTTACTACAACCTGCGCCAGACCCGCTTTTATGATGGCCGTCGCGACATTACCGCCTCGACCACCGCCGCGATGGACTACCTGACTCGTCTGCACGACATGTTCAACGGTGACTGGCTGCTGGCCCTGGCGGCCTACAACGCCGGTGAAGGCACGGTCAGCCGCGCCATCGAGCGGAACGAGAAGCTGGGCCTGCCGACCGACTACTGGAACCTGTCGTCGTTGCCGGCGGAAACCCAGGCTTACGTGCCGAAACTGCTGGCCTTGTCGCAAGTGGTGCTGGCCCCGGAGGCCTACGGGGTGAACCTCAACCCGATCGCCAACGAACCGTATTTCCAGGTCGTCGAAATCAACCAGCGCATGGACCTGTCCAAGGTTGCGGCGGTGGCCAACATCGACGAAGACGAGCTGTTCCAGCTCAACCCGGCCTTCAAGCAGCGCACCACCATCGACGGCCCCCAGCATCTGCTGGTGCCGACGTCCAAGGCGCAATTGCTGACCGCCAGCCTGCAGACCATGCGGCCTGAAGAGCTGATCAGCCCGCGTTCGCTGAAGCCGGTATTCGACGGTGCCGACCCGACTGAAGTGGCGAAGCTCAAGCGCGCTTACCGGGTCAAACGCGGCGACAATCTCGGTTCCATCGCCAAGGCCAACAAGGTCGAAGTCAAGGATCTGCAGCGCTGGAACAAGCTGACCGGCAAGAACCTCAAGGTCGGCCAGACTCTGGTGATGCAGGACACCACCAAGCGCGCCCCGGCGCGCAGCAGTGGCCGGGTCAACACGGTGATTGCCGCCAACAGCAAGACCAAAGGCAAGGCCGACAGCCAGCAGCAGACCCAGTACAAGGTCAAGCGTGGCGACACATTGTATGTGGTGGCCAAGCGTTTCAACGTCGAGATGCAGCATCTCAAGCGCTGGAACCCGGGTGCCGGCAAGGCCCTCAAGCCTGGGCAGATGCTCACGGTTTACCAGCCACACTGACAGAAGAGCCCCTGAATTTTCAGGGGCTTTTTTTCGCCTGGCGCCTGGCTTGATTTTGTTGATGCCCTCAAATTTTCTCCCCCTCACCCCAACCCTCTCCCCCAAGGGGGCGACGGGGAAAGGGAGCAGATTGGGGGCTTTTTCAAACCTGAGTTCAACTCGATATTTCAGGTCGGCGTACTTCTCATAAACACCTCGGTCAGTCCCCTCTCCCTCCGGGAGAGGGTTAGGGTGAGGGGCTCTTGGCCTTGCCGATTAACCCCACATTAACCTCTGTCTTTTTCCTGTCCAGACAAGCTGTTACTGTACGGCCCACAAAGCCCAAGCCGCCTGGATCGGATCTGACTTGAAGCGTCCCCTCCTCCTGCTCCTGATCAGCCTGGCCTTGAGCTCACCCGCAAGCGCGACGATTACCGAAAGTCACGGTTATGCGCAGTTCGGCACGCTCAAGTACCCGGCCAGATTTACCCACTTCGACTGGGTCAACCCGCAAGCGCCCAAGGGCGGTACGTTGCGGGTGATGGCGTTCGGCACCTTCGATACGGTCAACCCGTACACCTTCAAGGGCTCCAGCCCGGTCACGACACCGAATTTCCTGCAGTACGGCATCAACGAGCTGAACGAGCCACTGATGGTCGGCACCGGTCAGTATTCGCCATCCGGTGACGAACCGGCGTCCAGTTATGGCCTGATCGCGCAATCGGTGGAATACAGCGAAGATCGCAGCTGGGTGGTGTTCAATCTGCGCCCGGAAGCGCGTTTCCACGACGGCACTCAGATCACCGCCTACGACGTGGCGTTCTCCTATCGCTTGCTGCTCAAGGACGGCCACCCGCTGTACCGCACCGCCCTGCAAGAAGTGTCGCGGGTCGACATCCTCAACCCGCAGCGCATCCGTTTCGTAATGAAGCGCTCGGGCAATCCGCTGTTGATTCTGCGCCTCGGTGAATTG
The DNA here is from genome assembly GCF_058798255.1 of Pseudomonas sp. GW823-FHT01D03. Classification (NCBI taxonomy): domain Bacteria; kingdom Pseudomonadati; phylum Pseudomonadota; class Gammaproteobacteria; order Pseudomonadales; family Pseudomonadaceae; genus Pseudomonas; species Pseudomonas sp. GW823-FHT01D03. The sequence continues at coordinate 2,607,475 of NZ_JBXAKK010000001.1, read as the reverse complement.
CCGGTGCTGCCGCAGCATTACTGGAAGGATCGCGACTTCAAGGCCACCACCTTCGAGCCACCGCTGGGCAGCGGCCCGTACCGCATCACCTCAGTGACGCCGGGGCGGCAGCTGATTTTCGAGCGGGTCAAGGATTACTGGGGCAAGGATCTGCCGGTCAATCGCGGCAAGTACAACTTCGATCGCATGGAAGTCGAGTTCTACCGCGACAGCGACGTGGCGTTCGAAGCCTTCAAGGCCGGCGAATTCGACATTTACATCGAGCATCAGGCAAAGAACTGGGCCAACGGCTACAACTTCCCGGCGGTGCGCCGTGGCGAGGTGATCAAGGCGCAGATCCCGCACCAGATCCCGACCCAGAGCCAGGGCCTGTTCATGAACACCCGGCGCGCGACCTTCAGCGACGTCAAGGTGCGCGAAGCGCTGGGCTTGATGTTCGACTTCGAGTGGACCAACCGCGCGCTGTTCAGCAATGCCTACAAACGCACCACCAGCTACTACCCCAACAGCGAATTCAGCGCCAGCGGCCTGCCGGTCGGGCATGAATGGCTGATGCTCAAGCCGTATAAAGATCAGTTACCCGCGAAGCTGTTTACCGAACCGTTCAGCCTGCCGCAGACCGACGGCCGCGGCATCCCCCGGGAAACCATGCGCAAGGCCCTGGCCCTGCTCGCCGAGGCCGGCTGGAAGCTCAACGGCCAGCGCCTGCAAAACGCCAAGGGTCAGCCGCTGGGTTTCGAACTGCTGCTGGTCAATCCGAACCTGGAGCGGATCCTCCAGCCGTACATCGAGAACCTCAACAGCATCGGCATCGACGCGCGCCTGCGCACGGTGGATCGCGCCCAGTACAAACAGCGCCTGGACCAGTTCGATTTCGACATGATCCTGATGACACTCAACCAGACCCTCAGCCCGGGCCTGGAGCAATGGCAGTACTTCCATTCCAGTCAGGTCGGGGTCAAGGGCAGCAAGAATTACGCCGGCATCGCCAACCCGGTGGTCGATCACCTGCTCGAACAATTGCTCGCCGCGCAAACCCGCGACGAACAGGTCGCCGCCGGCAAGGCGCTCGACCGCGTGCTGCTCTGGCAGCACTACAGCATTCCCAACTGGTACCTCAATTATCACCGACTGGCCTACCGCAACCGGTTGGCTTTCGTCACCACACCGCCCTACACCCTGGGCCTGAGCGCGTGGTGGCTGAAATCTTCGGAGAACAATAAATGATGCCCATCCGCGCCCTGCTCGTGCAGGCCAGCGGTCTGCTGTTCGCCGGGCTGGCGATTGCCGCCCCGCAACATGCCGTGACCCTGTACAACGAGCCGCCGAAATACCCGGCGGACTTCAAGCAGTTCGATTACGTGAACCCCGACGCGCCCAAGGGCGGGATCTTCCGCCAGGCTGGATTCGGCGGCTTCGACAGCCTCAACCCGTTCATCAGCAAAGGCGTGCCGGCCGATGACGTTGGGCAGATCTACGACACCCTGACCAAGCACAGCCTCGACGAGCCGTTCACCGAGTACGGCCTGATCGCCGCCAAGATCGAGAAGGCCCCGGACAACAGCTGGGTGCGTTTCTACCTGCGCCCGGAAGCGCGTTTTCACGATGGCCATCCGGTGCGCGCCGAAGACGTGGTGTTCAGCTTCCAGACCCTGACCAAGGACGGCTCGCCGCTGTTTCGCGGTTACTACAGCGATGTTGCCGAAGTCATCGCCGAAGACCCGCTCAAGGTGCTGTTCAAGTTCAAGCACACCAACAATCGCGAGTTGCCGCTGATCCTCGGTCAGCTCCCGGTGCTGCCGAAACACTGGTGGGCCAATCGCGATTTCACCAAGGGCAATCTGGAAATTCCGCTGGGCAGCGGCCCTTATAAGGTCGCCGAAGTGAAGGCCGGGCGCTCGGTGCGCTATGAGCGGGTCAAGGATTACTGGGGCAAGGATCTGCCGGTCAATCGCGGGTTCTACAACTTCGATGTGATGACCACCGATTACTACCGCGACAACACCGTCGCCGTCGAAGCGCTGAAGGCCGGCCAGTTCGATTACTGGCTGGAAATGACCGCGAAGAACTGGGCCAACGCTTACAACATCCCGGCCGTGACCGAAGGCCGGCTGATCAAGGAACAGATCGCCAACAGCAACCCGACCGGCATGCAGGGCTTCGTTTTCAACCTGCGCCGCCCGGTGTTTCAGGATGTGCGGGTGCGTCAGGCGCTCGGCCTGCTGTTTGATTTCGAGTGGACCAACAAACAGCTGTTCAACGGTGCCTACTTCCGCACCCGCAGCTATTTCGAGAACTCGGAAATGGCCGCCACCGGCCTGCCCGACGCCGAGCAACGGGCGATCCTCGAACCGTTTCGCAGCAAACTGCCGGCGCAGGTGTTCAGCGAGGCCTTCGAGAACCCGAAGACCGACGCCAGCGGCATGATCCGCGCCCAGCAGCGCGAGGCCTATCAACTGTTGCAGGAGGCTGGCTGGAAGATCGTCGACGACAAAATGGTCGACGCCAACGGCAAACCGGTGGTCATCGAGTTCCTCCTGGCACAGACCGAATTCGAACGCGTGCTGCTGCCGTTCAAACGCAATCTGGCTGACCTCGGCATCGACCTGGTGATCCGCCGCGTCGACGTTTCGCAGTACATCAACCGCGTGCGCTCGCGGGACTTCGACATGATGGTCGGCAGCTTCCCGCAATCCAACTCGCCGGGCAACGAGCAGCGCGAATTCTGGATGAGCGCCGCCGCCGACAAACCGAGCAGCCGCAACACCATGGGCCTGAAGGATCCGATCGTTGATCAACTGGTAGAGAACCTGATCAACGCCGATTCACGCAGCAGCCTGGTGGCGCATGCCCGGGCGCTGGATCGAGTGCTGCAATGGGGTTACTACGTGGTTCCCAACTGGCATATCAAGACCTGGCGCGTGGCTTACTGGAACCACATCGGTCACCCGAAAGTCTCGCCCAAATACGACATCGGGATTAACACCTGGTGGGTCAAGCCTGACGCGAAACCCGCCATAGAAGTCGAAACCAAACTGCAAGCCGACCCTGTGGGCACGGAGTAATCAGATGCTGGCGTATATCTTTCGGCGACTGCTGCTGATCATCCCGACCCTGTTCGGCATTCTGCTGATCAACTTCGTGATCATCCAGGCCGCGCCCGGCGGTCCGGTGGAACAGATGATCGCCAAGCTCGAAGGCTTCGAAGGCGCCACCAGCCGCATCGCCGGTGGCGGTGCCGAGGTCTCGGTGGCCGGCTCCGCGTATCGTGGCGCGCAAGGCCTGGACCCGGCGCTGATCAAGGAAATCGAGCACATGTACGGGTTCGACAAATCGGCCCCGGAACGCCTGTGGATCATGGTCAAGAACTACGCGCAGCTGGATTTCGGCGACAGCTTCTTCCGCGATGCCAAGGTCATCGACCTGATCAAGGAAAAGATGCCGGTGTCGATCTCGCTCGGGCTGTGGAGCACGCTGATCATGTACCTGGTGTCGATCCCGCTGGGGATCGCCAAGGCCACACGGCACGGCAGCCACTTCGACGTCTGGACCAGCTCCGCGATCATCATCGGCTACGCGATTCCGGCGTTCCTCTTTGCGATTCTGCTGATCGTGGTGTTTGCCGGCGGCAGTTATCTGGACTGGTTCCCGCTGCGCGGCCTGACCTCGAACAACTTTGATGAATTGAGCCTGGGCGGCAAAATTCTCGACTACTTCTGGCACCTGGCGCTGCCGGTGACCGCGCTGGTGATCGGCAACTTCGCGACCATGACCCTGCTGACCAAAAACAGCTTCCTCGACGAGATCAACAAGCAGTACGTGGTCACCGCCAAGGCCAAGGGCCTGACGCGCAACCGCGTGCTCTACGGCCACGTGTTCCGCAACGCCATGCTGCTGGTGATTGCCGGGTTCCCGTCGGCGTTCATCGGCATTTTCTTCACCGGCTCGTTGCTGGTGGAAGTGATTTTCTCCCTCGACGGTCTGGGCCTGATGAGTTTCGAAGCGGCGATCAATCGCGATTACCCGGTGGTGTTCGGCACTCTGTTCATCTTCACCCTGCTCGGTCTGGTGGTGAAACTGATCGGCGACCTCACTTACACCCTGGTCGATCCGCGCATCGACTTCGCCAGCCGGGAGCATTGAGATGAATCTGTCCCCTCTCAACCGCCGCCGGTTCGAACTGTTCAAGGCCAACAAGCGTGGCTGGTGGTCGCTGTGGCTGTTTCTGATCCTGTTCGGCCTGAGCCTCGGTGCCGAGCTGATCGCCAACGACAAGCCATTGGTGGTGCATTACGACAACAACTGGTATTTCCCGGCGATCAAGCGCTACCCGGAAACCACCTTCGGCGGCGAATTCCCGCTGGAAGCCAACTACAAGAGCCCGTACATCCGCGAACTGCTCAAGGCCAAGGATGCGTGGGTGTTGTGGGCGCCGATTCCCTACAGCTACCAGAGCATCAACTACGACCTGAAAGTCCCGGCCCCGGCCCCGCCTTCGGCGGACAACCTGCTGGGCACCGACGATCAGGGCCGCGATGTGCTGGCACGGGTGATCTACGGCTTCCGCATTTCGGTGCTGTTTGCCCTGACCCTGACCGTGTTGAGTTCGATCATCGGCGTGATTGCCGGCGCGCTGCAGGGCTTCTATGGCGGCTGGGTCGATCTGGCCGGGCAGCGTTTTCTGGAGATCTGGTCGGGGCTACCGGTGCTGTACCTGCTGATCATTCTTGCCAGTTTCGTCCAGCCGAATTTCTGGTGGCTGCTGGGGATCATGCTGCTGTTTTCGTGGATGAGCCTGGTCGACGTGGTGCGCGCCGAATTCCTGCGTGGCCGTAACCTCGAATACGTGCGCGCCGCGCGGGCGCTGGGCATGCAGAACGGCGCAATCATGTTCCGCCACATCCTGCCCAACGCGATGGTCTCGACCATGACCTTCATGCCGTTCATCCTCACCGGCGCCATCGGTACCCTGACTGCGCTGGATTTCCTCGGCTTCGGCCTGCCCGCAGGCAGCCCGTCGCTGGGTGAGCTGGTCGCTCAGGGCAAATCCAACCTGCAGGCACCGTGGCTGGGCATGAGCGCGTTTGCCGTGCTGGCGTTGATGTTGAGTTTGCTGGTGTTTATCGGCGAGTCCGCTCGCGATGCCTTCGACCCGAGGAAGTGAAATGAATCAGGACAATCTGATCGAAGTGCGCGACCTCGCCGTCGAGTTCGGCCTCAACGAGCGGCGGCACCGGGTGGTCGAAGGCGTGAGCTTCGACATCAAACGCGGCGAAACCCTGGCGCTGGTTGGCGAATCCGGCTCGGGCAAATCGGTGACCGCGCACTCGATCCTGCGCCTGCTGCCCTACCCGCTGGCCCGCCATCCGGCCGGCAGCATCAACTATGCCGGGCAGAATCTGCTGGACCTGAGCGAAAAGACCATCCGCCACATCCGTGGCAACCGCATCGCGATGATCTTTCAGGAGCCGATGACCTCGCTCAACCCGCTGCACTCGATTGAAAAACAGATCAACGAGATCCTCGGCATCCACAAGGGCCTGAGCGGCAAAGTCGCGACCAGACGCACCCTGGAGCTGCTGGAGATGGTCGGCATCCCCGAGCCGCACAAGCGCCTCAAGGCCTTGCCCCACGAATTGTCCGGCGGCCAGCGCCAGCGCGTGATGATCGCCATGGCGTTGGCCAACGAGCCGGAGTTGCTGATCGCCGACGAGCCGACCACCGCACTGGACGTGACCGTTCAGCTGAAAATCCTCGATTTGCTCAAGGAACTTCAGGCTCGATTGGGCATGTCGCTGCTACTGATCAGTCACGATTTGAACCTGGTGCGAAGAATTGCGCATCGCGTATGTGTCATGCAGCGCGGTTGCATCGTCGAACAGGCATCGTGCGCAGAGCTGTTCCGTTCGCCGCAGCATCCGTACACTCGGGAATTGCTCGGTGCGGAGCCCAGCGGGGGCCCGGCGACCAATAAAATCGGGGCGCCGTTGCTCGAAGTCGAGAACCTAAAAGTCTGGTTCCCGATCAAGAAAGGCCTGCTCAAGCGCACGGTGGATTACGTCAAGGCAGTGGACGGCATCAATTTCAGCCTGCCTCAGGGTCAGACCCTGGGGATCGTGGGGGAAAGCGGTTCCGGCAAATCCACGCTGGGTCTGGCGATTTTGCGGCTGATCGGCAGCAAAGGCGCCATTCGCTTTGAGGGCAAGCAGCTAGACTGCCTGACGCAGAACGAGATTCGCCCGTTGCGTCGGGAGATGCAGGTGGTGTTTCAGGACCCTTTCGGCAGCCTGAGCCCGCGGATGTGCGTGAGCGACATCGTTGGCGAAGGCCTGCGGATTCACAAGATGGGCACCGCGGCCGAGCAGGAAGCGGCGATTATTGCGGCATTGAAGGAGGTAGGTCTGGACCCGGAAACCCGGCACCGCTACCCCCACGAATTTTCCGGTGGGCAACGGCAACGTATCGCCATTGCCCGGGCTTTGGTGCTGAAACCGGCGCTGATCCTGCTGGACGAGCCGACTTCCGCGCTCGACCGCACGGTGCAGCGGCAAGTGGTGGAGCTGTTGCGTTCACTGCAAGCCAAGTACAACCTGACGTATTTGTTCATCAGCCATGACCTGGCTGTCGTCAAAGCGCTGAGCCACCAGCTGATGGTGGTCAAGCATGGCCAAGTGGTCGAACAGGGAGCTGCGCAAGATATTTTTGCCGCCCCCAAACATCCGTATACACAGCAGTTGCTGGAAGCCGCTTTTTTGGCACCAGCCACTGCGCAATAACCTGAAAGAGGAGCAACACATGGGTTTTCTCGCCGGTAAGCGCGTACTGATCGTCGGTGTCGCCAGCAAGCTGTCCATCGCATCCGGCATCGCTGCCGCCATGCATCGCGAGGGCGCTGAGCTTGCCTTCACTTATCAGAACGACAAACTGAAAGGTCGTGTTGAGGAATTCGCTCAAGGCTGGGGTTCGAGCCCTGAGCTGTGCTTCCCGTGCGACGTGGCCAGCGATGAAGAAATCGCCAAGGTCTTCGAAGAACTGAGCAAGAAGTGGGACGGCCTGGACTGCATCGTGCACTCCGTCGGCTTCGCCCCGGGCGACCAACTGGACGGCGACTTCACCGAAGCCACCACCCGTGAAGGTTTCCGCATCGCTCACGACATCAGCGCCTACAGCTTCGTGGCCCTGGCCAAGGCTGGCCGCGAAATGATGAAAGGCCGCAACGGCAGCCTGCTGACTCTGTCGTACCTGGGCGCCGAGCGCACCATGCCGAACTACAACGTGATGGGCATGGCCAAAGCTTCGCTGGAAGCTGGCGTACGTTACCTGGCCGGCTCCCTGGGCCCGGACGGCACCCGCGTCAACTGCGTATCGGCTGGTCCGATCCGTACCCTGGCAGCCTCCGGCATCAAGAACTTCCGCAAGATGCTGGCCGCCAACGAAGCGCAAACCCCACTGCGCCGCAACGTCACCATCGAAGAAGTCGGCAACGCCGGCGCCTTCCTGTGCTCCGACCTGGCGTCGGGCATCAGCGGTGAAATCATGTACGTGGACGGCGGCTTCAACACCACCGCCATGGGCAACATCGAAGAGTAATCTTCGATAGCCGATAAAAAACCCGCCAATCGGCGGGTTTTTTTGTGCCTGCAATGTCTTCAACAACCCAAATCCCCCTGTAGGAGTGAGCCTGAATTTCGTGAACAGCGGATAAACCTGTGGGAGTGAGCTTGCTCACGAAGAGGCTGGCACATTCGACATGGATATAGCCTGACCGGACGCTTTCGCGAGCAAGCCCGCTCCCACAATGTTTTTACGATATGCCTGAATTTTGTGGGCAGCCGACAAACCTGTGGGAGTGGGCTTGCTCACGAAGAGGCCGGCACATTCGACATGGATATCGCCTGAGCGGACGCTTTCGCGAGCAAGCCCGCTCCCACAGGGTTCTGCGGTGTACCTGGATTTTGTGAGCACCCGATAAACCTGTGGGAGTGGGCTTGCTCACGAAGAGGCCGGCACATTCGACATGGATATCGCCTGACCGGACGTTTTCGCGAGCAAGCCCGCTCCCACAATGTTTTTACGATATGCCTGAATTTTGTGGGCAGCCGACAAACCTGTGGGAGTGGGCTTGCTCACGAAGAGGCCGGCACATTCAACATGGATATTGCCTGAGCATACGCTTTCGCGAGCAAGCTCGCTTCCACACTGTTTTGCGGTGTATCTGGATTTTGTGGGCAGCCGATAAACCTGTGGGAGTGGGCTTGCTCACGAAGAGGCTGGCACATTCAACATGGATATCGCCTGACCGGACGCTTTCGCGAGCAAGCCCGCTCCCACAGGGTTCTGCGGTGTACCTGGATTTTGTGAGCAGCCGATAAACCTGTGGGAGTGAGCTTGCTCACGAAGAGGCCGGCACATTCGACATGGATATCGCCTGAGCGGACGCTTTCGCGAGCAAGCCCGCTCCCACAGGGTTCTGCGGTGTACCTGGATTTTGTGGGCAGCCGCTAAATCTGTGGGAGTGGGCTTGCTCACGAAGAGGCCGGCACATTCAACATGGATATAGCCTGACCGGACGCTTTCGCGAGCAGGCTCACTCCTACAAGGTTCTGCGATGTGCCTGGATTTCGTGGGCAGCCGCTAAATCTGTGGGAGCTGGCTTGCCAGCGATGAGGCCCGAATCAGCGCCGCTTCAATGCCTGCTTGTGCGCATACATCGCCTCGTCGGCATCCGCCAGCAGCCGATCGACGCTGTCGTGGCGCTGCGGATCGTAGGCAATCTGGCCGACGCTGAAGCGGATGTCATAACCGCGCTGCAACGTGGCGTTGCGCTCGTCGAGGATCTCCTTGAGCCGGGCCATGATCGCCGTGGTTTCGACGTGACAGGAGCCGGTCAGCAGCGCCACGAACTCATCGCCACCCAGGCGCCCGATCACGTCGCTCTCGCGAAAGGCAATGCGCAGCACATCGGCGAAGGTCTTCAGCGCACTGTCGCCTTCGGCATGGCCGTAGTGATCATTGATGTGTTTGAAGTCATTGAGGTCGAAAAACAGCAGTGTCGCCGGTTTGTCCCGGTGCTTGCAGGCATCCAGCGCATGCTGAGCGAGGGCCTTGAAGCCACGGCGGTTGGACAGCAGCGTCAGCTCGTCCATGTTCGCCATCTGCACCGCCATCAACTCCTGCTCGGCCATACCGGCCAGATCGCGCAACAGGGCACGCTCCTCGTCGTCGAGTTCGCGCGGCTTGGTGTCGATCAGACACAACGTGCCCATTTTGTTGCCGTTGGGCACGGTCAGCGGGTAGCCCGCGTAGAAACGAATCTTTGGCTCACCGGTGACCAGCGGATTGTCATGAAAGCGTTTGTCCTGCTTGGCATCGGGCACCAGCAGCAATTCGTCCTGAAGAATCGCGTGCCCACAGAACGACACATCACGCGGGGTTTCGTTGACGTCGAGGCCGACGCACGACTTGAACCATTGCCGATCCTTGTCCACCAGGGTGACCAGCGCAATCGGCACGTTGAACAGGCGTTTGGCCAGACGGGTTAATCGGTCGAAGCGTTCTTCGGGCGCAGAATCCAGGACGTTCAGTGCGTGCAACGCCTGGATTCGCACAGCTTCATTGGCGGGTTTACTCGGGGCCAGCATCACGCACTCCATCGAGGTCAGTGGCCGTAGAGTAGCCTGATTTTGCGCAGGGTCACATCGTCAACTCCCGGCTACCGGGCACGGCCCACCGGCATCGGCCCAAAGCTTGAACTGGGCCACAAAAATGTCATGCGGCACCGGCACCGGTGCGCGCCCTGCCCCGGGATTCCAGCCCCACAACACCAGTTTGTCGTCGCTGACATGTTTGATCAGTGCGGCAAAATCACGGTCGCCGTTGCTCGAACGGTCCTTGATCATCGCGCACAACTTGTCCGGTGGCAGGCCGATCCAGGCCATCTTGTGCGCCGCCGGCGGCAAGCTCCAGTGCGGCGCTCCCGGAGGTGCATGCGCGCCATAACTTTCAGGCGGATTGCTCTCGCCATGGCAGGTGGCGCAAGGCAAACCGGCAGCGCCCTTGCCGTCCATGCCCCGCACCACATTCATCGCGTGTGGAATGCCGGCATCGAATTGCAGCGGCGAATCACCGGGAATGTGGCAGTTCTGGCAGCGCGGGCTCTGGAACACTTTCTGCACCGTGCCGAACGCCTTGAGCGCCTCCTGATCATCGGCAAACAGGTCCGAGGCGTAGCCGCCCAGCCCCAGCAACATCATCGTGCCCAACAGCAGATGTCGTTTCATCTCACACCCCCGACAGTTGCAGCGGCAGTTCACGCAAGCGTTGCCCGGTCAGCGCATACACCGCGTTGGCCACCGCCGGCGCGGTGGGCGGAACCCCGGCCTCGCCGATGCCGCCGGGCTTGTCGCTGCTGGGCACGATATGCACTTCGACCAGCGGCATCTCGTTGAGCCGCAGCACCTGGTAATCGTGATAATTGGACTGCACCACCGCGCCGTCCTTGACCGTCAGCTTGCTGTGCAGCGCCATGCCCAGGCCAAAAGTGATGCACGATTCCATCTGCGCCGCGATGCTCTGCGGGTTGACCGCGATCCCGCAGTCCACCGCACACACCACGCGGTGCACGCGGATCGCCAGATTGTCCTGAGAGACCTCGGCCACCTGCGCCACATAACTGCCGAACGACTCGTGCACCGCCACACCCAACGCATGTCCGTCCGGCAATGGCGCTTTCCAGTTGGCCTTCTCCACCGCCAGATTCAGCACGCCGAGATGCCGCGCATGGTCCTTGAGCAAGGTGCGTCGATATTCGACCGGGTCCTTGCCCGCAGCCGTGGCCATCTCATCGATCAGCGACTCCATGACGAACGCGGTGTGGCTGTGCCCCACCGAACGCAGCCACAGCACATTGATCCCGGTCTGCGGCGAATGCAGCTCGACCTGCTGATGGGCCAGGCCCTTGATATACGGGCTGTCGGCCACGCCTTCGACCGAAGTCGAATCGATGCCGTTCTTGACCATGGTCTGTTCGAGCATGGTGCCGGCCATGATCGACTGGCCGACCAGCACATGCTGCCAGCTCAGCGGCATGCCCTGCCCGTCGAGGCCGATGCGCGCCTGATGCAGGAACATCGAGCGGTAATAACCGCCGCGAATGTCATCCTCGCGCGACCACACGGTTTTCACCGGCATCCCGGCGGCTTTCGCCACTTGCACCGCTTCGGCGACGAAGTCCGAGGTCGGATTGGCCCGGCGCCCGAAACCGCCACCGAGAAACTCGGTGTGAATCTCCACCTGCTCCGGTTTGAGCCCGGTGATCTTGCCGGCGACCATCTGGTCCAGGGTCTGGAATTGCGTGCCGGTCCAGATCTCGCACTTTTGCGCGCTGATCTTCACCGTACAGTTCAGCGGTTCCATCGGTGCGTGCGCCAGATACGGCACGCTGTATTCGACATCGATTTTCTTCGCCGCCTTGTCGAAGTTGCCCTGCGCATCCCCAGCCTGGCTGGCGGAAGTGCCCGGTGCCGCCGCCAGTTTGCGGAAACTGTCGAGCAGGCCCTGGCTGCTCAGGTCAGCGTGCGGCCCGAGATCCCAATCGACCTTCAGCGCATCGCGACCAAGTTTCGCCGCCCAGTAATGGTCGGCAATCACCGCCACACCGGTCGGCACCTGTACCACTTTGTGCACACCGGGCACCGCCAGTGCCTCGGCGCCCTCGAAGGATTTGACCGTGGCGCCGAACACCGGTGCACGGGCAACCATCGCGGTCATCAAGCCCTCGAACTGCACGTCCATGCCGAACCTGGCGCGGCCGGTGATTTTCTCCGGGGTATCGAGGCGTTTGGTTGGTTTGCCGATGACCTTCCAGTCCTTGGCCTCCTTGAAGGTGATCGACTTCGGATCCGGCACTGGCAGTTGCCCGGCGGCGTCCGCCAGTTCGCCGTACGTCGCGCGTTTATCGCCGGCGATCACTACGCCCGACTCGGTGCGAATCGTCGACGCAGCGACGTTAAAGCGCTTGGCCGCCGCTTCCACCAGCATCTGCCGCGCCGTGGCCCCGGCGAGCCGGTAACGGTCGAATTCCATCCAGGTCGAGGTCGAGCCGCCGGTAATCTGCATCCCGCCGAATGCGGGCATGCCGTAGTTGGCGGCCGAGGCCGGCGAGTGTTCGACGCGGATCTTCGACCAGTCGGCGTCCAGCTCTTCGGCGATCAGCATGGTCAGACCGGTCCAGATGCCCTGGCCCATTTCCGAGTGCCCGAGCAACACCGTCACGCTGTTGTCGGCACCAATGCGCAAAAATGCATTCGGCGCGAAGACCTTGCCTTCATTCTCCGCTGCCAGAGCAAAACGATGGGCAGCGGGGACGGCAAATGCCACCACCAGACCGCCACCCAACACGGCACTGCCCTTGAGAAATCCGCGACGCGATACAGGACTGTTCATCAGCCTTCTCCCAACATGCATCAGCCGATTTCGGACGCGCGCTTGACCGCCGCGCGGATTCGCGGATAGGTGCCGCAGCGGCAAATATTGCCGGAGAGCGCCTGATCGATATCGCTGTCGGTGGGCTTGGGGATTTTCGCCAGCAGCGCGGCGGCAGACATGATCTGCCCGGACTGGCAGTAACCACACTGCACCACGTCGAGTTCGGCCCAGGCCTGCTGCACCGGGTGCGAGCCGTCGGTGGACAGTCCTTCTATGGTGAGGATTTTCTGGCCGTGGGCCACGGCGGTGGCGGGCGTGATACAAGCACGCAGCGGCGCGCCATCGACGTGTACGGTGCAGGCGCCACACTGGGCCATGCCACAGCCGAATTTGGTACCAGTCAGGTGCGCCACATCTCGCAGGACCCAGAGCAACGGCATGTCGGCCGGCACATCGAGTTCCTGATCCTTGCCATTGATATTCAAGGTCAGCATCGGGGATTGTCCTCAGACTCACGGTGTTCTGAAGGGGCGTCGCTACGGCCAGCAAAGCCTGTGCGCGCCTTGGCTTATCCCTTTCAGCAAAGCCTAATTTGCGCGTGAAGCCAGACGTGGCGACCACCGGTCATGCCTCAACGCCAAAATGTCGACTTTAATCCTCTGGCTGATAACGGCGCTCATCCGAACCCTCACGACCGTTCTGCGACGAGCGCGGTAACCCATCACCTTGGTCAGGAGTCGCGAACATGGGATTTGTCACCACCAAAGACGGCGTCGATATTTTCTACAAGGACTGGGGGCCGAAGGACGCCCCGGTGATCCACTTCCACCACGGCTGGCCGCTCAGCTCGGATGACTGGGATGCGCAGATGCTGTTCTTTCTGGCCCAGGGCTTTCGGGTGATTGCCCATGACCGTCGCGGGCACGGACGGTCGAGCCAGGTCTGGGACGGCCACGACATGGACCATTACGCCGACGATGTGCTGGCGGTAGTTCAGCACCTGGGGTTGAAGAACGTGGTGCATGTCGGCCACTCCACCGGCGGCGGCGAGGTCATCCACTACATCGCCCGGCATGGTCAGGACAACGTCGCCAAAGGCGTGTTGATCAGCGCGGTGCCACCGTTGATGGTCAAGACCGAGAGCAATCCGGGTGGTTTGCCGAAATCGGTGTTCGACGATTTTCAGGCGCAACTGGCGGCCAATCGTGCGCAGTTCTACCGCGACATTCCCACTGGCCCGTTCTACGGTTACAACCGCCCGGGGGCCACGCCTTCGGAAGGGATCATCAGCAACTGGTGGCGTCAGGGCATGATCGGCGGGGCCAAGGCGCATTACGACGGGATCGTCGCGTTCTCGCAGACCGATTTCACTGAAGACCTGAAGAAGGTCACCGTGCCGGTGCTGGTGATGCACGGCGAGGATGATCAGATCGTGCCGTACGCAAACTCTGGGCCTTTGTCGGCGAAACTGCTGCCAAATGGCACGTTGAAGTCGTATCCGGGGTTTCCGCACGGGATGCCGACGACTGAGGCGGAGACGATCAATGCGGATCTGCTGGCGTTTATTCGCGGTTGAGATAACCGAAGTCAGCTGACTCCCCTGTAGGAACGGGCATGCTCGCGAAGGCTTTCTGTCTGTCGATATCAGGTTGACTGAACAACCGCTTTCGCGAGCAAGCCCGCTCCCACCAAGGTCGGTGGTGTACACACTTCTATCTATCCAACACAAATCCTGTGGGAGCGGGCTTGCTCGCGAAGGCAATCGGCCTGTCGATATGGAGTTGGCTGAACCACCGCTTTCGCGAGCAAGCCCGCTCCCACCATAGTCGGTGGCGTGCACACTTCTATCCATCCAACACAAATCCTGTGGGAGCGGGCTTGCTCGCGAAGGCAATCGGTCTGTCGATATCGGGTTGGCTGAACCACCGCTTTCGCGAGCAAGCCAACTCCCACCAAGGTCGGTGGTGTACACACTTCTATCTATCCAACACAAATCCTATGGGAGCGGGCTTGCTCGCGAAGGCAATCGGTCTGTCGACATCGGGTTGGCTGAACCACCGCTTTCGCGAGCAAGCCCGCTCCCACCATAGTCGGTGGCGTGCACACTTCTATCCATCCAACACAAATCCTGTGGGAGCGGGCTTGCTCGCGAAGGCAATCGGCCTGTCGATATCGAGTTGGCTGAACCACCGCTTTCGCGAGCAAGCCCGCTCCCACCAGGGGACTCGGTATTGCCCGGACTTTTTGCTATTCCTCGGTGCGCCCCGTGCCTTCGCGATCACGTTCGTAGTGGTGGGCCAATGGCAGCGCCGGTAACCAGGCTTCGCGACGGATAGTCCACAGCTCATAAGTCGGCTTGAACTGGTTCGGCGCGTCCAGCGAGCCGACATTGACTTCAATTTCATCCCCCGAACGTGCCAGTACCGGCGACCCACAGCGCGGACAGAACACCCGCCCTTGATACTCGCCGGTCTTGCCACTGACGGTCAGCGCATTCTCGGGAAATATCGCCGAGGCATGAAACAACGCGCCGTGGTGTTTGCGGCAATCGAGACAGTGGCAGATCCCGACGCGGTAAGGTTCGCCTGATGCTTCGAAACGCACATCGCCGCACAGGCAGCCGCCAGTTAATGGGCTCATGGTGTCTATCCTCTGCCAGACTCTGTTCAGCCTTTGACCATAGCAGTCGTACAAGCCAACGCCCACATTCTGCCTTTGCCGGAGACAGCGCCATGCCCTCCCCCGAATCCATCTTGTTACAGAGCTGGCACGCCAACGCTGATGCCTGGATCGAAGTGATCCGCAGCGGTGCCATCGAAAGCCGTCAGCAGGTCACCGATCAGGCGATCCTGCTGGCGATCATGGGCCGCCAACCGGGACGCGTGCTGGATCTGGGTTGCGGCGAAGGCTGGTTGTTGCGGGCGCTGGCGGATCGCGGTATCGATGTAGCAGGCGTCGATGGCGATGCGACGTTGATCGAGGCGGCACGCGCGGTCGGTTCAGCCAATGTGCATGTCGCCAGTTACCAGACGCTGGTCGAGGCCGAAGTCGACATCGGTCGTGATTACGATTTGATCTGCGCCAACTTCTCGCTGCTGCATCAGGACATCATTCCATTGCTCGCCGCAATGCATGAGTTACTGGTTCCCGGCGGCGCCATGATCATTCAGACCCTGCATCCGTGGGCCGTAGCGGCCGGCGATTATCAGGACGGCTGGCGAGAAGAATCCTTTGCCGGGTTCAAAGGCCAGTGGCAGCCGATGCCGTGGTATTTCCGCACGCTGTCGAGCTGGTGCAACGCGCTGGACATGGCCGGGTTTCACATTCTCGGCTTGCAGGAGCCGCAGCATCCGCAAAGCCCGGTGCCACAGTCGCTGTTGATGATTGCCGAGCGGCGCTCCTTGTAGGAGTGAGCCTGCTCGCGATGGCGTCGTCGCAGCTTGCATAGGCGTTGCCTGACCCTACGCCATCGCGAGCAGGCTCACTCCTACAGGGTTTGTGAGCAAGCGACGCACTTGTCGATCTACGGCACCGCCCTTCGACCAAGGACTGACTACGCTGTAAATCCTGCGTGTCTAACCTGCCGAGGATGACTGCCATGCAACGCTTTCAAAAACTCACGCCGTGCCTGTGGTTCGACGATCAGGCCGAAGCGGCGGCGAAGTTCTACTGCTCGATCTTCGATCACTCGAAAATCACCGGCCTGACCCACTACAGCAAGGTCGGCCAGGAATTTCACGGCAAGCCGGAAGGCGCGGTAATGACTGTCAGTTTCGAACTCGACGGCCAGACCTTCACCGGCCTCAACGGCGGGCCGATGTTCAAGTTCAGTGAAGCCATTTCGTTTCAGGTCAATTGCCAGAATCAGGAAGAGGTCGATCACTTCTGGGGCAACCTGTCGGCCGGCGGCCCGGTCGAGGCCCAGCAATGCGGCTGGCTCAAGGACAAGTTCGGGGTGTCGTGGCAGATCGTGCCGGTGGCGTTCATTCACATGATGCTGGATCCCGACACCAGCAAGTCGCAACGGGCGATGCAGGCCATGCTCAAGATGAAAAAACTCGACATCGCCGAACTGGAGCGGGCCTTTGCCGGCCAGAGCTAATACACTGCGGTTCTGGCCTGCCGGGAACCATAACGATGAAACACGCTGCCGCCAAAAATCCTGAAAAAGCCCCACGCTTCTGGCGCGACGATGCCCTGCCCTTCATCGAAGCGCGGGCCATCGCCGATGGCCGTGAGGTCTGCTACTCGCGCCATTCCCATGCGCATTTTTCGATCGGCGCGATCACGGCGGGGCGCAGCATTTATGTGCATGAGCAATCGCGGTTCGAAGTCGCCGACGGAACGGTGGTGCTGATGAATCCAGGAGACGTGCATGCCTGCAATCCGATCGATGATCAGCCGTGGTCGTACCTGATGTTGTATGTGGAGACGCCGTGGCTGACGGATCTGCAGCATCAACTGGGGTTCAGTGCGGAGCTTGAGTTTCGGCGGTTTTCCACTACTCATCTGGATGACCCGCGACTGTTTCGTGACCTGCAAGGGCTTTACGCCACACTGGTCGATGAGCAGCAGGACATACTGCGCAAACACAGCGCAGCGGTAGAGTTTTTCAGCGATCTGCAGTGGCGCCTGAACCCGGTTGAACCGGCGCTGCGCGAACCGAATTGCAAACTCGAACGCGCCGCCGACTTCATCCGCGAACACTGCACTGACCTGCTCAGCCTGGAGGAAATCTGCACGGCGGCGCAGTTGTCACCGTCGTATCTGATCCGAGCGTTCAAGCAGCATTACGGCATGACGCCGCATGCGTTTGTGATCAATCAGCGCATCCAGTTCGCCCGCGAACGCCTGCGTAGCGGCCAGTTGATTGCCGATGTCGCACTGGAAGCAGGGTTTGCCGATCAGGCGCATTTTCAACGGGCGTTCAAACAGCATCTGGCGGCGACACCCGGCCAATATCGCGGCTGATCCTGGCGCCGGGCTCACGGCAACAGCAGATAACCCGCGCTCGCCGCCAGCAACAAGGCCATCAACCGGTTGAACAAGCGCATCCCCTTCGGATTGCCCAGATACCCACGCAGAAACGTCCCGGCATAGACCCAGCAACCGACCGACAGATAACAGATCACCAGATACACCGCGGCGAACTGCCAGACCAGCCGCGCCTCGCCATCGGCGACAAACGCGCCCATCCCTGCCACACACGCCAGCCAGGCTTTCGGGTTGAGCCATTGCATCACCGCGCCGTACAACATCGACGGCGCCCGCCCCGCCTCGTCGGCGTGCAACTGGCCGTCATCGGCAGCCAGTTTCCAGGCCATGAACAACAGAAACGCCACCCCGGCCAATTGCACGACCCGGGTCAGGAATGGCCACAGTTTCAGGACTTCATGCAGGCCCAGGCCCATCAGTACCAGCAACAACACAAACCCCAGCGTCGCTCCCGCCACGTGCCGCTGACTGGCCCGAAAGCCGAACTGCGCACCGGAACTCAGCGCCACTATATTCACCGGCCCAGGGGTTATGGACGCCACCAGCGCAAACGTCGCCATCGACACAATCAGACTCATTAAGCACCTGCCGCAGATTGGGGACAAAGAGACTCAGGCTAACTAAGGCATAGCCTCCTGTATTGAACAAAATTGCCCTCGTATCGACCGACAGGAAACATACATTGAAACCAATACTGCAGAACAAACCCTGACTGCGCCGATATAGTCGCCATGCGAAAACAAAACTTCGCTATACCCGTTTATTGACCCACCTATATAGCCATGGATGGACTGACACCCAATGACGACTTTAACCAATCTTTTTACCCCGGCACCTCTATCAAGTGAGGAACTTGAGCGACGTGCTATTGCGCAGACAATCAGAGCCATGCTCGAAAAGTGGGAAAAGGCCAAGACCAGCGACAACTATGCCTACCTCACCAACCGTGTTAATAATAAACAACTGTGCATATCGACTCTTGAGGGAAGTCTATTCAATCAAGCGCATTTTTCGGCACACATCGTCCTGCGCCAACTGGTACGTCAGCCACAATTCGTTGCAATCGTCGATACGTTGGAAATCAATGATGACAACTGGACACTGGTCAATAAAAAGGGCGAAATCTTTCAAGTCCATGAAATCGAAACAACTGTCGGGACGTTTATCGAGCGCATTGATATCACCCAGCAGGTCCACGAGATTGATTCGTTGAAAGCCGACCTGCAACTGCTGGCCAGCAGTGCAGTCATGACAGGTGGCATCGTGTCTTCAAGCGACCGTCTGCCCTTGCTCAACTGGCTGCAGTTCCAGCAACTGAACCTGCCCGAGACCGCAGACCAGTTGCAAAACCTGATTGCCTGGCTCGAACTGACGTTGCCGCTGCCACCGACGCATGGCAACTACTGGGGGATATCGAGCGAAACCGGCGCAACAGAGCTGTGCATCGACGAAGATCAGCAATCGGCTATCTACCAGGTCATCCATAAGTTGATGGACAAGGGCGAGCCGCGCGCGGAACCGCTGATCAATTATCTGGCGGGCGCACTGCTCAAGAAAGAGACGCCGACAGCCCTGCGTGAATACCCGCGTCGCGCCTGGGCATTGCTGATCGAGACCGAAGAAGCCAGAGCTTTCGTCCAGTCCTGCCTTGAAGCGTTGAATGGACCGTCCATGGCCAATGCGACTGTGCTGAGCACAGCGCAGCGCAGTCGCCTGCTGGTCGCAGCGGTCATGCTGGATTTGTCGTTGGGTCGCGATGACAAGAACCAGAATTTCATCGAGCAAAATATCTATAACCCAGGTTACGTGCAGGCTACCTCCCATGAGGTCAACCTGGCACTGGAACAGGCACTCGGACGCCGACGTATCAAGGAATATGCAGTTCCCATGACGCTGGAACTGATCCTCGCCGGACTTGCGCCCGAATTCCTGGTCAGGACACCCACGACGCTACAGATCGGCACGCCAGGCTGGGTAATTTTGCGCAAATCGGTAAGTCTGGCCGAGAGCATCGCGCCTGGCCTGTCCAGTCAGATGTCCTATGACAAGCTGCTTGAATTGGGCGCGATCTTGCCCACCAGTGCGCAACAGCAGACCCTGCATGACTGGGCGAACCTGCAAGGCATCATGGACTGGTCGATGCTGAATGGCCTGGAACCTGAGAATGCCAATGACCTGCCAACCCAGGAGCTGTTCAAGCAAGCAGCCACCCAATACAACGCCCACATCGAGGCGATCAACGCCGCACTGACAACGATTGCCACCCCACCGGTCAGCCGGCGCAAGCTGGCGAAGGCCGAGCTGTACGACGTTGGTTGCGACCCGATGATGCAAATAGCGTTGCCGGTCGAATACGGATACAAACGCAATTATCATTCCGTACTTGATGTTTATATGACCCGCAACTTGCTGTTCAAAAAGGGCTATGACAGGCAATCCGGCACAAGTATCTACAAGGCGTATCCGGATCTGCTGACACTCGAGCCAATCAACGACATTTACAAGGCAAAAGTAAAAGAACACTTCAAGCAATACAAAACGGCCATCAATACCACTGTGCGCCTGACACTTTCACGATTGTCACTGGAAGAACGGATGGCACTTGAATTTGGCAAGGTGGCCATATTCAGCGTTCGGGACTTCTCCATACAAACCCCGATAAACAGCAGCTTTGTGCCGTTTGATCCACGTAAAATAGCGCGCTTCGGCAACATACTGTTTTGCAAGTATGGATTGCAGTTCTACTGTTTTGAAATATTCCCCCTGCAAGGCATTTGCCGCAATAATCCGGCTCTTGCTGAAGCCTACATCCGCGGCCAGACACTCGATGAGATCGGATGGTTTACCGAGGGACCGAACGGCGACAAAGACTTCAAGTCGCTGACGTATCTTCATGCGCGAATCAAGAAAACCGCCTACTTCGAAGGCCAGCCCCCCTTGAGCGAGGAGCTGCGAGACAGGCCGGGCATCATTCTCGAACGCTTTGCCGAATTCGATGAACCTGACGACGCGCTACCCCTTACGCGTAGCCCTATGCACAGTTTCAACTCGGAACGTTTCAACAAGATCGGCGAAATCATTGCCGAACATAATCCCCCGACCCATTACGATCAGTTTTATGCAATCAGTTACGACAGACCTGCCCTGGAGAAAAAACATGATGACTGGGACAACGTCACCGAAACCATTCTCGACATCGTCATCCCGTTCCGCCAGTGCATCAGAGGCCTGTCCTCCAGTGACCCGGATCTCCGTAGCGGTGCCATATTCAGCTGTGTGATGGACCTTACCGCGATCCTCTTCGTCTTTGCCGGAGCGCTGGGGCCGTTCAGCAAGGCGCTGGGCAGCAGTACAAGACTGTTAAGCCTGAGCAAGGTCGGCGCAAGCGTTGCGCTGTCGGTGTTCAATCCGCTCGATGGCGTTCCGAAGCTGGTTTACGGTGGTGCCAGACTGGTCGGCAAAGGCGTGATGAAACTCAGCCATTTCGGCCATACCGTCATCCGGGCCGGAGCCGGACAACTTCGAGCGCTGAGCAGTACCAGCAGCGGCTCGTACGACCTGGTCAAGGCCCTGAGCAAGACCGGGGTTGCAGCGGAGATTCGCATGACGTTGCCGACGCTGGCGCATGCCCGGGCATTGTTCAAGGATGATGCACTCGAAACAGTCGAACAGCTCGTCACACGCCTGAGCCAGGACGTTGTTTCCATCCCCAAGGGCGGCAATGCGACAGAACTGCAGCATCTGTTCAACGCTGCAACGAGGGAAGCGACTCAGTCCTCAAAGGGATTCCAGCAACTGGAATCGTTAATAGGTCATGCCGCGGCGAACGACGTACTGATCAGCTTCACCAAAAGCAGAGGCCCCCGGTTCAACGGCACAAAGTTCACGACAAAAGCTGGTGACTATTCGGAAATACTTGGATCAATGGCCGAGCTTGAATCCAGGAAAGTCATCTATCTGAAGAATCATCAGCAAAGCGTCTTGAAGCTGGATCTGGGCAAGCCACCCTACAGCGACGTGATGCCCGAAACGGCGTTCAACCCGCAGGGTTTCACCGACAATATACAGAGAGCCGGAGCCTGGATGGTCAAGGGTTCGTCCTCCGACAACGAACTGGAGCACATTGTCGCGATCCTGCGCGAGTATACGAGCAACAATAAATCGCTCACCGATGCGAACGTGGTCAAAGAGATCCACGCTCGACTGGTGCCTAAACTGGCGGAGTCTGTGCGCGAGGTAGGACAGCCAACAAAATATGGTGGCAGCATCAGCGGTTATGCTTCGCTGGAACAACATCTGAAGACGCTCGATGCCGCCCATGAGCATGTCGACAAACACTTGCTGGCGGCCATCGCCGGTTTTCAAGGCTTCGGCGACGGCAATGGTCGTACCGCCAGCGCGGTGTATGCGATCAGCCAACTGCGCAACAATCGATTTGTACCGATGCCGAAACACGTGTTCATGTCGTTGAGCGATCTGGGCTAACCACCCAAAATCCGTGCCCCGTTTAACGTGGCACGGATTTCTTCATTCCCCGGAGAGCATCGCCGGCACGGTAAACCGAAACTCAGTGCCCTCACCCGGCTCACTGCTGGCCTCGATCCGCCCGCCGTGGGCTTCAACAATTCCCTGCGTGATGTACAAGCCAAGTCCGGTTCCGGTCGGGTTGCCCTCCTTCACCGTCCAGTAGCGGTCAAACACCCGCGCCAGGTTTTCCTTGGGAATGCCTTCGCCGGTATCGCGCACGGTGAACACGATTTCCTTGCCGTCAAACTTCGCCAACACGCCCACCGAGCCTTTGCGCGGGGTGAACTTGATCGCGTTGCCGATCAGGTTCGACAGCACCTGAAACAGGCGCTCCGGGTCGGCATGGATTTTCAGGTCGGGATCGGCCTGGAACGAGATGCTGATGTCCTTGTCCATCGCCAGTGGCCCGAGCAGCGACTGGGTCTCCTCGAACATCTGCCCGACATCCAGGGTCTGCGGGGCGATGGTGTAACGCCCGGCGTCGATCTTCGAGGTGTCGAGCAAGTCTTCGAGCAGCGTGTTCATCCGCCCGGCTGCCTGCTGCATGGTGTCGATGGCCGTGGAGATGCGCCGCGAGGTGTGCGGGCCGTCGGAACTGAAGGTCTTCTGCATCATGCCGCAGAGCATGGAAATCACCGTCATCGGGTTGCGCAGGTCGTGGGAAACCACCGCTACCAATTCATCACGGGCGCGCACTGCCTCCTGCTCGCGGCGTACCTGACGCGCCAGGTCGTTTTCCAGTGCCGAACGGCGCAAGTCATTGGCCGCAAACAGATCACCGTGACTCCATTTGGTGGAGATCCCGGCCATCTCGACTTTCCAGATTTCGAACGAAGTACGCGGGCGCAGACGCAGGCCGGCGTCGGAGTTTTCCAGATCCAGCGGCTTGCGCGGGTCGCCGCTCCAGTTGATGTTTTCCTTGACCTCGGGACGGAACCACATCACCCCGTTGTCCACCGGTTTGGGCAGGCTCATGGCAAGCACGCCGCTGGCCACTTGCTGAAACTGCGCGGCTGGCGGATAAACGCTCGCCAGATGATGGCTGGCGAACACCGGCTCACCGGTTTCCTGCAACCACTTGTGCAGGGCGCGAATGTCTTCCGGCTCCGGGCAGTTGCCATAACGGTGCAACTGCTTGTCTTCGATGATCGCAATGCCCCCGGCCCCGGCCAGCGCCATCAGCACTTGCGGCTGCTGCGCCAGACCATCGAAGACATTTTGCGGGGAGTCGATCATCGCCTGATTGAGCAGCGCCAGCGCCTCGACTTTCTCTTCGCGCTGGCGGCTGATCTCCAGCGCCTCCATCGCGCTGATCTGCAGCGACAGCACCTGACCGATGGTCTGGCAGGCGCTGCGCAGTTCATGCGGCACATGCAACGGCTGGCGGTTGCCGCAGCTGATCAGGCCCCAGAGTTTGTCGCCCTTGAGCAGCGAAATGCTCATCGACGACAGCACGCCCATGTTCTTCATGTACTGGCAGTGAATCGGCGAAACGCTGCGCAGGGTGGCGAAACTCAGGTCCAGTGGGGTCTGAGTGTCCGGGCGCAGCTTGGGCACCAGCGGCACCGGCTGGTAATCGGCATTCGGGATGATTCGCAGCCAGTTGGTGCGGTACAGCTCGCGCGCCTGCTCGGGGATGTCCGAGGCCGGGAAAAACAGGCCGTTGAACACTTCCATCGACGGATCGGACGCCTCGGCGATCACCTGACCGTGGCCCTCCTCCTCGAAGCGGTAGATCAGCACCCGGTCGTAACCGGTCATCGCCTGGATTTCCTTGACGCTGATGTCGTACAGCGCCTGCAGCGAAGTTGCCGCTTGCAGTCGCTGAAGCATGCGCCCCAGATGGGTCTGGTTGCCGGCGACGTTACGCGGCTGGAAATTTTCGACGTGGATTTCCAGTTCCAGAATCAACACGCCTTGATGACGGTGCAGCAACCCTTCGAACGCGGTGCCGTTGAGGCGAAAGTGCAGCGGTCCGGCATCGGCAAATACCGGTTGTTGCAACGCCTCACGCACGGCCGCCGCATGCGTCTCACCCAGCAATTGGTGCAGCGGCTGGCCGATCAGTTCCTGCGCCGGGCGTGCCAGCAGGGTCTCGACGTTGGCGCTGATCTGAATGATTTCCAGCGCCGGCTCGCTCAGGGTCAGCAACAGGCCATGAGGCTGGATCGCGCCGGGAAAGCGGATCGGCTCGTCGGCGCAGTTGGCCAGCAGTTCTTCAAAGGCTTCTTGGTCTTGCGGGTTCATGCCAGTACCTCCCGGCTCTCGAGCCAGCGCTCGAAACAACTGAATGTGGTTCGGGCCGCCGCAACCACGGCTTCACGTTCGCTCGCATCCAGCGATCGACTGCCCAGGTATTCAATGAAATCGCGCCAGCGGCGGCCGGTGGCGGCGCCATAAATATCGAGGAAGGCCGCACCGTTATCGGCGTTCAGGCTCAACCGCGAGGCGATTTCGCGACGCAGGATCTGCCCGCCGAGGGTTGCCCCTTCCAGCACGTACATCACCCCCAGGCAGGCAGCGCTGGAGTCGATCACGGGCAGCGCCTGACACAGCGGCAAACGGGCGATAGCCTCGACCGACAGGCCCTGGGCCCTCAGATCATTGAACAGGGTCGGCGCCTTGAGACGTGGCGCAAGATCGAAATCGACCGGGATCACGCCACTGTCGAGCAATGCGCTTTCCATCGGCCGATAAAAGCCGTAGTAGGCCTGCATCAGCCGCAAAAAAGCCTTGGAATCGAGGGTATCGGAGAAAAAAGGAAGACGTTTTTCCAGTGCGATGTGCAGTTCGGCAGTGCCGGCTCGCAGATCTTGCAGCACCGGTGGCACATAAACTTCACGGGCCTTTGCTTGCATGTAGATCGCTCTTGGTGGGGCCGCTTCGGGGCCGGCAGGGTGTTTGCAACGTGGGACGGATATTACACGCAAACGCCTTTTTTCTGACTTGGCACACAGTTTTTTCTGACGAAACCATCGCCTTCAGACCTTTGAGAGTTTCGGCCAACCGGAAAAGTTCGACTCGATGGACGGACTGCTGATGCTGTACCGCGACAGCACTGCGTGACTGTACGGGTCAAGGCGCCCGCAGCCTGTGATAAAAAAGCACCATCGTTTCCGGAGCCCAAGCCCATGGATCTCGCCACGCTCTCGCTGTTTCTCCCGGCCTGTTTCGCCCTGAACATGGCCCCCGGCCCGAACAACCTGCTGTCGGTCAGTAATGCCACCCGCTACGGCTATCGTCGGGCCTGCGCCGCCGGCATCGGACGGATTATCGCGTTCGCCGCAATGATCGCCCTCGCGGGTGCCGGATTGTCGGTGGTTTTGCAGAACTCGGAATGGCTGTTCCATACGATCAAGATCATCGGCGCGGCGTACCTGCTGTACCTGGCCTGGCAACTGTGGCGGGCCAATCCCGAGGCCGAGCAGCAGATGGCCGGAGCGTCGGTGGGGTTCTGGCGGCTGGCGCGGCAGGAGTTTCTGGTGGCGGCGGGCAATCCGAAAGCAATCCTCCTGTTCACCGCGTTTCTGCCGCAATTCGTTGATCCGAGCCGCCCGGTGCCGGCGCAATTCGCCGTGCTCGGCGCGCTGTTTCTGCTGCTGGAATGGATTGCCATCGGCGCCTATGCCTGGATGGGCCTGCACATGCGCCGCTGGTTCGCCGAGCCGCGCGGCAAACGGTTCTTCAACCGATGCTGCGCAGGGCTGTTGTCGGCGGCGGCTTCGGTGTTGTTGCTGGCGAAACGCGCGTGATGCCTAGGCCTCGGACGGGCCTTTGAGTTCGACCTGATTGCCGTCCGGGTCGAAGCAATACAACGACATGCCGTAGCCCTCGGCGCCGAAGCGTCGGGCGGCTTTTTCCACGGTCAGACCGTGCGCCTGCAAGTGCTCGGTCAGCGCCGGTTCATCGAACGGCTCGATGCGCAGGCAGAAGTGATCGACGTTACGCCGCTCGGTACCGGCCGCCCCGCCACCCTTTTTGCCAAGTTCGCCTTGCAAGTCGACGAGGTCGATCATCGAGGTGCCGGCGCGCAGGTGCACCAGACCCAATGGTTCGTTGTGCCTGACCACCTCGGCGCCGAAGACCTGGCGGTAGAAATCAATACTGCGTTGCAGATCGGCGACACGCAGAACGATGTGATCGATGTGTTGAATGATGAACGGCGGCATGGTTGGCTCCAGCGAATCGGCGATCCGCTGATTGTGGTGCAGAATCGAAAAAATTCACTGTCGATTTTTCGGTGGAGCCATCGAAATCCTGGATTTAAGCTCTGCCCATGAACATACAAACCGCACTGCTGCCGCCCCACGCCGAGATGGTTCGCGCCATGCTCGAGCGCGACACCGCCTACGAGGGGGTGTTCTTCACGGCCGTGAAAACCACCGGGATCTTCTGCCGCCCCAGTTGCACGGCGCGCAAGCCGAAACCGGAAAATGTCGAATTCTTCGCCCACGCCGATGAGTGCTTGAGCGCCGGTTATCGCGCCTGCCTGCGCTGCAAACCGCTGGACGCCGCAGCCATCGCCCCCGACTGGGTGCAGCGCCTGCTGACCGCCGTCGATGCCGACCCGGAAATGCGCTGGAGCGACGCCCAGTTGCTGGCCGAAGGCATCGAACCGCTGAAGCTGCGGCGCTGGTTCAAGCAGCATTTCGGCATGACCTTCCATGCGTGGCTGCGCACCCGTCGACTCGGCATGGCGCTGGGCGGCATCCGCCAAGGCACCTCGATTGACCATGCGGCGTTCGATTCCGGCTACGAATCGCTCAGCGGTTTTCGCGATGCATTCCAGAAGTCGTTCCACATCACCCCGGGCCGCGCGGCGAACAGTGAACCGCTGCTGTTCACCCGCCTGACCACGCCGCTGGGGCCGATGATCGCCATGGCCGAACGTCGCGGACTGGTGTTGCTGGAGTTTCTCGATCGCCCGGCGCTGACCCGCGAAGTCGAAGAGCTGCAAACCCGTCATGGCTACGTGGTCGCACCGGGACACAACGCGCATTTGCGGCAGATCGAAGAACAACTCAACGAATATTTTGCCGGGACGCGCAGTGCATTCAGGGTCCCGCTGCATCTGCCCGGCAGCGGGTTCGACCGGCAAGTCTGGGAGCAACTGCTGCAAATTCCCTATGGCCAGACCAGCACCTACGGCGCCATCGCCACACGCCTGGGCAAACCCGGCGCCAGTCGCGCGGTAGGCTTGGCCAATGGGCACAATCGGCTGTCGATCGTGGTTCCGTGCCATCGGGTGATCGGTGCGGATGGTTCGTTGACCGGCTATGGTGGTGGACAGCCGCGCAAGGCGTTTCTGCTGAGGCTGGAAAACGCTGCGGTGCAGCTCACGCAACCATTGGCTTTCTGACGCTTTGCAGCACTCACAAGAAGGGATTTCGATGAACGCGCTCGACACTCGGTTTCACCAGTTACACCAGGAAGGTCTGCTGATCCTGACCAACGTCGCCGACGCCACCGGCGCGCGGCTGGTCGAGCACGCGGGTGGGCAAGCGGTCGCCACCAGCAGCGCGGCAGTCGCTTGGGCGCATGGCTATCCAGACGGCAACACCCTGCCCCTCGAACGGCTGATTTCAACCGTGGAATCCATCACGCGGGTGATCCAGGTGCCGCTGAGCGTGGACATCGAGGCGGGTTATTCCGATGACCTTGGCCGTGTGGCCGAAGTGGTCGATGCGGTGCTCGCCGCCGGTGCGGTCGGGATCAATATCGAGGACGGCAGCGGCGCCCCGGAGCTGTTGGCGCGCAAGATCGAAGTAGCACGGCAGATCGCTCAGAAGCGTGGTGTGAAGCTGTTCATCAACGCACGCACTGACGTCTACCTCAAGGGCCTGGTACCGGCCGAGGATCGCGTCGCCGAAACCCTGCGCCGTTCGACGTTGTATCAGGTGGCGGGGGCCGATGGCTTGTTTGCCGCTGGCGTGACCGCCGCTTATGAAATCGAGGCAATCTGCAAGGGCACGTCACTGCCGGTGAACGTGCTCGGCTTCGCCTGCCTGCCCTCGCCGACCGAGCTGCAAGCTTTGGGCGTGCGGCGCTTGAGCGCCGGGTCCGGGATCGCCGAGTTCCTCTACGGCGCGATGGGCTCGCTGGTGAAAAGCTTCCTCGCCAGCGGCAAGCTCGACACCCACGACCTGAAGGCGCTGACCTACGGCGAAGTCAACGGGCTGCTGAAATAGCATGCCGGATCGTTATCAGGCGGCCAGCGAGTTTCTGGCCACGCTCGACGAGGACTGGCAGCGCCACGTTGCAGCCGTCGGCCCCTGCCTGCATCAACCGCACCCGGCGCGTGACCCTTACGAATCGCTGGTGCGGGCGATTGCCTATCAGCAACTGCACGCCAAGGCCGGGGATGCAATTGTCGGGCGTCTGGTGGCGCTGTTTCCGGGGCAGACGTTTCCCCGGCCGGAACAGATTCTCGCGAGTGACTTCGATCAACTGCGCGGCTGCGGTTTTTCGGCGGGCAAGATTGCGACCATTCAGGGCATCGCCCGGGCAACGCTGGACGGCGTGGTGCCGGATTACTCTACCGCGCTGGCGATGGACGATGAAGCGCTGATCGAACGCCTGGTCAGCCTGCGCGGGGTTGGCCGCTGGACCGTGGAGATGCTGCTGATCTACAGCCTCGAGCGCATGGATATTCTGCCGGCGGATGATTTTGGCGTGCGCGAGGGCTATCGGCGCTTGAAGGGGCTGGAGGTACAGCCGACGCGCAGGCAGATGATCGAGATTGGCCTGGCGTGGAGTCCGTATCGGACGGTGGCAGCTTGGTACCTGTGGCGCGTTGCCAAGGTCTAGAGCGCGTTATCGTTCTTCGCGAGCAAGCCCGCTCCCACATTTTGAAATGCGTCCCCCTGTGGGAGCGGACTTGCTCGCGAAGGCGTCAACATGACCACCACAAATCTTCTAGGCTCAACCGCACCACTTCAGCCAACCGGAGGCCCCTCATGCACCTCGAAGGCTCCTGCCACTGCGGCGCCGTCACTTTCAGCCTGACCAGCGCCCATCCCTACCCTTATCAACGCTGCTATTGCTCGATCTGCCGCAAGACCCAAGGCGGTGGCGGTTACGCGATCAACCTCGGTGGCGATGCGGCCAGCCTCAAGGTTCAGGGGCGTAAACACATCAGCATCTACCACGCCAGGATGAAGGAAGAAGGTGACAAACGTGCCCATCGCAGCACCGCCGAGCGGCATTTCTGCTCACAGTGCGGCAGCGGCTTGTGGTTGTTCAGCCCGGAGTGGCCGGAGCTGATTCATCCGTTCGCCTCGGCCATTGATACGCCGCTGCCGGTGCCGCCGGAGCATACGCATTTGATGCTGGGGTCGAAGGCGCCGTGGGTTGAGGTGAATGCCAAGCCCAAGGACAAGCAGTTTGCGGTGTATCCCGAGGAATCGATTGCGCAGTGGCATGAGCGGTTGGGGTTGGTCAAATGAGCAGGGGGTTGTGTTGTGATTGATGGCCCTGTCGCGAGCAGGCTCACTCCTACAAGGAAATGCATTCCAAATGTAGGAGTGAGCCTGCTCGCGATAGGGCCCAACCTGTCTACACAAATCAGTCCAGATGCGCCCAGGTCATGCGAAACGACGCCCCCCCCCAAATCGACTCCCCGACCTCGACCTGTCCGCCATGGGACTGCGACACCCGCCGCACCAACGCCAGCCCCAGGCCGAAGCCACCGGTGCGACGGTCGCGACTGGCATCCAGCCGCGAGAACGGTTCGAAAATTTTCTCCCGGCCTTCCACCGGCACACCCGGGCCGTCGTCGTTGACCCGCACTTCGTAATAATCGCCGCTGCGCACCAGCGTCACCTCGACCCGCTGCTCGGCATAACGAATGGCGTTGCGCAGCAGATTGATCACTGCGCGCGCCATGAACCGTGGCTCGATGCGCACGGTGTCGAGCCGACAGTCACCAATCAGCAACTGCACCCCCGCCGCTTCCGCCTCCAGCGCCACGCTGCCGACCACGCTGTCGAGCCAGTTGGCGGCCTGAATGTTTTCACGCTTGATCACCGTCGCACCGCGTTCGAGGCTGGCGTAGGTCAGCAGTTCGGAGACCATTTCTT
Organism: Pseudomonas sp. GW823-FHT01D03; assembly: GCF_058798255.1. Lineage (NCBI taxonomy): Bacteria > Pseudomonadati > Pseudomonadota > Gammaproteobacteria > Pseudomonadales > Pseudomonadaceae > Pseudomonas > Pseudomonas sp. GW823-FHT01D03. Next base: position 2,577,449 of record NZ_JBXAKK010000001.1, on the reverse strand, counting down.
CCAACTCGCCAAGGTCGGCGTACATATCGGCGATCAGTTCGCGGTTCTGACTGGCGTCCGGCTGTTGCTTGAGCTGATCGAGCTCGAACGACAGCCGCGCAATCGGCGTGCGCAACTCGTGGGACACGGCATTGGTCAGTTCGCGCTGATTGGCGATCAGGCTCTCGATGCGCGCCGCCATCAGGTTGAAGTGTTCCGCCAGATCGCGGATGTTCGAGCGTTTTGACAGTTGAATGCGCACCGACAAATCGTTGTCACCAAAACGCTCGGCGGCCAGGCGCAGTTTTTCCAGATCGCGCCAGTGCGGGCGCACCCAGAAGAACAGCACAATGCCGATCAGCACCGCGAGCATCGCGTAAGCCACTGCGATGTAGAACGGCATCAGGCTCGGCTCCGGCGGCAACTTGATGCTGAGCAGTTGCGAGCCACCGTCGATGTTGCTGATGAACTGGGTGTAGTTGTCGCGGATCACCAACAGGTTCTGCGCCAATTCGGATTTTTCCTCAGGACTGAGCCCCAGTTGGTCGGCCTCGACCAGTTTCAGCGACAAACCGTAGTGCGGGCGCAACGTCTCCAGTTGCTGCTCGCGCGCCGCGCCTTGTTGATCGCGCATGTGCTCGACCAGTGACCACGCTTGCCCGCGCACCGCCTCACGGTTGTAGGCCTGCATCTGGTTGTCGAGCAACGCGTTGAAGGTGTGTTCGACGGTTTGCAGGGCCAGGACCAGGCCCACCGTCATCACCAGAAACAGCCCGAGGAATAACCGCAGCATCTACAGCTCCCACGCGAACGGATTGAACAGATACCCCTTGCCCCACACGGTCTTGATACACACCGGTTCGCGGGGATTGTCCTTGAGTTTGTTGCGCAACTTGCTGATGTACACGTCGACGCTGCGATTGAGCCCGTCGAAGGCGATACTGCGCATGCGGTTGAGAATGTCATCGCGCGACAGGGTCTTGCCCGCGGCGCTGGCCAGCAACCACAGCAGCTCGAATTCCATGGTGGTCATTTCGATGATCTCGCCGGCCAGACGCACTTCGCGACAGCTGCGATCAATGCTCAAGCGCCCGAACTCCAGCGCACTGACCACGCCGGCTTCCGGCATTTGCCGCCGCTGCAAGGCGCGTAGCCGAGCGAGCAATACCGGCGGTTTGATCGGTTTGATCACGTAGTCGTCGGCGCCGGATTCCAGGCCGAGAATATGGTCGAGGTCGTCTTCCTTGGCGGTGAGGATGACAATCGGCGTGTCCGACACGCTGCGAATTTCCCGACACACGTGCAGCCCGCTCTGCCCCGGCAACATCAGATCGAGCACCACCACTTTGGGCTGGAACTCGAGAAACGCGGCCACTGCCAGATCACCGCGATGCACCGCGCGCACCTCGTAGCCATGCTGTTCGAGAAAGTGCGCAATCAACGTGGCCAGACGCTCATCGTCTTCGACCAGCAGGACTTTGCCAAAACCCAGGTTATCCATAACGACCGTCTGCCAACCCATATGTGAAGTGGGCGACAGTATGGCGGCAATCGCTGGCGAGGCGTTGTTTCGGGCAGCAAAAACCGGCTACAGGGGCCGGTTTTCGGTGATATTTCATACTCTTAAGAGTTTTTAACAATCAAGAGTAAAGATCGCAGCCTGCGGCAGCTCCTACAGGGAAACGCATTCCCAATGTAGGAGCTGCCGAAGGCTGCGATCTTTTGATCTTCAGGCCGCGACCGGCACACCACTGTGGAAGCGGAACTCTTCATCCGGCGACTCGATCAGCACCTGCTCGGCAGCACGCACCTTGTCGATCACCTGAGTGATGTCCTTCGCGTCGCCGTACTGGTAAGCCAGTTTCAGATACCCCTGGAAGTGCCGCGCCTCGCTTTTCAGCAGGCCGAAATAGAACTTGCCGAGTTCTTCGTCCAGATGCGGCACCAGCGCTTCGAAACGCTCGCAACTGCGCGCCTCGATAAATGCGCCTACGACCAGCGTATCCACCAGCTTCACCGGCTCATGGCTGCGCACCACTTTGCGCAGACCCGAGGCGTAGCGCCCGGCATGCAGCTGGCGCAGCTCGATCTTGCGGCGTTTCATGATGCGCATGACTTGTTCGTGGTGCACCAGCTCTTCCCGGGCCAGGCGCGACATCATGTTGATCAGGTCGACGTGGGAATGGTACTTGGCAATCAGGCTCAGCGCGGTGCTGGCGGCCTTGAACTCGCAGTTCTTGTGGTCGATCAGCAGGGTTTCCTGATCGGCCAGTGCCGCCTGGACCCAGGCGTCGGGCGTGCGGCAGCCAAGGAATTCGTGGATTTCGGGAAGGATCATGGGGCTCACGGTAAAGGTATTGGCGCGAAGGGCGCCGATTATACCGGCCTGCCCGCAGACCACCAGTCGCAGGCGTTGATATGCATCAAGTCGCGTCCCGATGAGCAGCAACTATAGTTGTGCAACGCCGTGCCTTTTCTTTGCTGGAGACTCCGCTCATGCAAGCCATTCGCAGCATTCTGGTGGTCATCGAACCCGAACATTCGGAAAGCCTGGCGCTCAAGCGCGCCAAGTTGATCGCCGGCGTGACCCAGGCCCATCTGCACCTGCTGGTGTGCGACAAGAAGCACGACCACGCCGGCATGCTTGGCGTGCTCAAAGCCGCGCTGATCGCCGACGGCTACAGCGTGACCACCGAGCAGGCGTGGAACGAGAGCCTGCACGAAACCATCATCGATGTGCAGCAGGCCGAAGGCTGCGGGCTGGTGATCAAACAGCACTATCCCGACAGTGCGCTGAAAAAGGCTTTGCTGACCCCGGCGGACTGGAAACTGCTGCGGCACTGCCCGACTCCGGTGTTGCTGGTGAAAACCGCCACGCCGTGGAAAGACCGGGTGATTCTCGCGGCTGTCGACGTGGGCAATGCCGATGGTGAACACCGGCATCTGCACACCACAATCATCGATCACGGGTACGACATCGCCAGCCTGGCCAAGGCGCATCTGCATGTGATCAGCGCGCATCCGTCGCCGATGCTCTCGGCAGCCGATCCGACCTTACAGCTCAGCGAAACCATCGAAGCACGTTATCGGGAGCAATGCCGGGCGTTTCAGGCGGAATTCGATGTCGATGACGCGCATCTGCACATCGAGGAAGGCCCGGCCGACGTGCTGATCCCATTCATGGCGCACAAGCTGCAGGCGGCGGTGACGGTGATCGGCACTGTGGCGCGCACCGGGTTGTCAGGCGCACTGATCGGCAATACCGCCGAAGTGGTGCTGGATGCCCTGGAAAGCGACGTGCTGGTGCTCAAGCCGGAGGAGATTGAAGATCATCTGGTGGAGTTGGCGGTGAAGCACTGAGGATTACGGTGCCTGAACCGGCGCCTTCGCGAGCTGGCTCGCTCCCACATTTGGAATGCAATCTCCTGTGGGAGCGGGCTTGCTCGCGAAGCTTTTGATCTTCAGGCGCCAAAGGCGTCCTTGAGGAAGCCCGGGGCGATATAGCGCTGATAATGCGCTTCCGACAGCAGGAAGAATTCCCGATCAATGGCATCGCGCAACTCCGGCAGGTTCCAGTCGCGGAACTCCGGCAGCAACACCATTCCGTAGGCTTCCAGATTAATGATCACCCGCGCCCCGCGCGCAATCAGCTGATAGGCCCAGCAATATTCCGACTGATGCGGCACGAAGCGAATCTTGCGCTGTTCCAGCTGTTGGCGCAGGCGCGCCGGATCGAAGATCTCGACTTTGCTCGCCATCACTTGTGACAGCAATTGCTCCAGACGCAACCACACTGCACGCTTTTCCTCCTCGCCGTAACCATTCCAGTGGATCACTTCATGGTGGAAACGCTTGCAGCCACGGCACACCAGATCTCCGTAAACAGTGGAGCAGAGGCCGACGCAGGGGGTCTTGATGGTCTGATTGGGCATAAATTGGCAAAACACTGAAACGCGGAACAGGCCGGCATGTTAGCCCTTTGTCGGGCATTGATCACCCCTCAAACGTCAGGGGCAAGCGCTGGCTCGCGGTTTACCCTGCCCGTGCACAACGCCACCAAAGTCCAATAGAGCGCGACTTACCTTTAAATTTTTTTTGCCGTAGAATCAGCCAGCCTTTTAAGGCGCCAATGTCCGTTAGAAGCTGTTTTCAAAGCGTCACGAGCACAGTCGTTCCTTCAGAGCGGTGTTGGCGAAGGGTTTTTCCAGCGGGGAAAAGCCCAACGCCAACCCTCATCAGCTCCCCGTTCTGCAGGCGTAAAACTTTGAAAGCAGCTTCTGTAAGGAATTGCCGGTAATTCTGGCCAAACGACTCACAACGTCGTGCGGTGCATGAGTACGGCAATTTCGGGATGAGCGTCCCGGACACCCATTTGGGACCACTGATGAGGGTAATAACTGTGCTTGAAGCCTACCGCAAACATATCGAAGAGCGTGCAGCCCTGGGTATCGTTCCCCAGCCGCTTAACGCCGAACAAACTGCAGGCCTGGTCGAGCTGCTGAAGAATCCTCCGGCTGGCGAAGAAGCTTTCCTCGTTGACCTGATCACCAATCGCGTACCACCAGGAGTGGACGAAGCCGCTTACGTCAAAGCCGGTTTCCTGTCGGCCCTGGCCAAAGGCGAAGTCTCCTCCCCTCTGCTGGACAAGAAACGCGCTGTAGAACTGCTCGGCACCATGCAGGGCGGCTACAACATCGTGACCCTGGTTGAACTGCTGGACAACGCCGAACTGGCGCCAGTGGCTGCCGAAGAACTCAAGCACACCCTGCTGATGTTCGATGCTTTCCACGACGTGGCTGAAAAAGCCAAGAACGGCAACGTTCACGCCAAAGCCGTGCTGCAATCCTGGGCTGACGGCGAGTGGTTCAAGAAGCGTCCTGTCCTGGCCGACAAGATCAGCCTGCGCGTATTCAAGGTCACCGGCGAAACCAACACCGACGACCTGTCCCCTGCGCCAGACGCCTGGTCGCGTCCTGATATCCCGCTGCACGCCCTGGCCATGCTGAAGATGGCCCGTGACGGCATCGTTCCGGACGAGCAAGGCAAGACCGGCCCGATGAAGCAGATCGAAGAAATGCGCGGTCAAGGCTTCCCGATCGCCTACGTCGGTGACGTGGTCGGTACCGGTTCCTCGCGTAAATCGGCAACCAACTCGGTGCTGTGGTTCTTCGGCGACGACATCCCTTACGTGCCGAACAAGCGCGCTGGCGGTTTCTGCTTCGGCAGCAAAATCGCTCCGATCTTCTACAACACCATGGAAGATGCCGGCGCCCTGCCAATCGAGTTCGACGTATCGAACATGAACATGGGCGACGTGATCGACCTGTACCCGCACGCTGGCAAAGTCTGCAAGCACGGTACCGACGAAGTCATCACCACCTTCGAAATGAAGACCCCTGTGCTGCTGGACGAAGTCCGTGCCGGCGGTCGTATTCCGCTGATCATCGGCCGTGGCCTGACCGAGAAGGCGCGCGCCGAACTGGGTCTGCCTGCGTTCGACCTGTTCAAGAAGCCGGAAGCACCGGCTGAAAGCACCAAGGGCTTCACCCTGGCGCAGAAAATGGTCGGCAAGGCGTGCGGTCTGGCAGAAGGCCAAGGCGTTCGTCCTGGCACCTACTGCGAACCGAAGATGACCACCGTAGGTTCTCAGGACACCACCGGTCCGATGACCCGTGACGAACTGAAAGACCTGGCGTGCCTGGGCTTCTCCGCTGACCTGGTGATGCAGTCCTTCTGCCACACCGCGGCGTATCCGAAGCCGATCGACGTGACCACCCACCACACCCTGCCTGACTTCATCATGACCCGCGGCGGCGTTTCCCTGCGTCCGGGCGACGGCATCATCCACTCGTGGCTGAACCGCATGCTGTTGCCGGACACCGTGGGTACCGGTGGTGACTCGCACACCCGTTTCCCGATGGGCATCTCGTTCCCGGCCGGTTCCGGTCTGGTCGCATTCGCCGCTGCCACCGGCGTCATGCCGCTGGACATGCCGGAATCGATCCTGGTGCGCTTCAAAGGCAAAATGAAACCTGGCATCACCCTGCGTGACCTGGTTCATGCCATTCCTTACTTCGCCATCCAGAACGGTCTGCTGACCGTCGAGAAGAAAGGCAAGAAAAACGCCTTCTCCGGCCGCATCCTGGAGATCGAAGGCCTGGAAGGTCTGACCCTGGAGCAGGCGTTCGAGCTGTCCGACGCCTCGGCCGAACGTTCGGCTGCCGGTTGCACCATCAAGCTGTCGAAAGAGTCGATCACCGAGTACCTGCAGTCCAACATCACCCTGCTGCGCTGGATGATCGGCGAAGGCTACGGCGATGCGCGTACCCTGGAACGTCGTGCTCAAGCGATGGAAGCCTGGATCGCCAACCCTGAGCTGATGGAAGCCGATGCCGACGCCGAATACGCCGAAGTCATCGAAATCGATCTGGCCGACATCAGCGAGCCTGTACTGTGCGCGCCGAACGATCCGGACGACGCCCGTCTGCTGTCCAGCGTTGCTGGCGAGAAGATCGACGAAGTGTTCATCGGTTCGTGCATGACCAACATCGGTCACTTCCGCGCTGCCGGCAAGCTGCTGGATCAGGTCAAGGGTCAGCTGCCAACCCGTCTGTGGCTGTCGCCGCCGACCAAGATGGACGCTCACCAACTGACCGAAGAAGGCTACTACGGCATCTACGGCAAGGCCGGCGCACGCATGGAAATGCCAGGCTGCTCGCTGTGCATGGGTAACCAGGCACGCGTTGAGCCAAACAGCACCGTGGTCTCGACGTCGACCCGTAACTTCCCGAACCGTCTGGGCGACGGCGCGAACGTCTACCTGGCCTCGGCCGAGCTGGCGTCCGTGGCTTCGATCCTAGGTCGCCTGCCGACCGTCGAGGAGTACATGGAATACGCTGGCAAGATCGACAGCATGGCGGCCGATGTTTACCGCTACCTGTCCTTCGACCAGATCGCCGAGTTCCGTGAAGCGGCTGCGAACGCCAAGATTCCGGTCGTTCAAGCCTAAGGTTACAAAGCACTAGAAAACGCCGCCCATCGTGAGATGCGCGGCGTTTTTTTATGCCTGGAGACCTGTAGGCGCGGGCTTGAGGGCCTGCTGCACCGCCAGTGCATCATGCTTGAGCCGCGCCAGAATCAGCCGTTTGCCCGTCCTATGCCCTCGCTGGAAGAACAGTTGGGCGCGCTCGACAATCCAACTGTCTCCAGACGAAAAAAAGCCGCTGTGCGCATTACGCACAGCGGCCACTGTCACCGAGTCTTTGGCGCTTTGGCTTACGCCGTCAGCGAATAAATCACCGCCGAAATGGCCACCAGACCGACCACGGTTACGAACACGTTCGACGCCTGGCCGCGATAGCGCGCCATCGCCGGTACTTTACGAATCGCGTACATCGGCATCAGGAACAGGATCGCCGCGATCACCGGACCGCCGACGGCCTCAATCATCCCGAGAATGCTCGGGTTCAGGGTCGCAACGATCCAGCACACCACCAGCATGAACGCCGCGACAATGCGATCCAGCGCCTTGGCGCCCGGACGCTTGCCGCTCTTGACGATCAGGCCCTTGAGGCCTTCGCTGGCACCGATGTAGTGGCCGAGGAACGACTTGGAAATCGCCACGAAGGCAATCAACGGCGCCGCAAAGGCGATGGCCGGGTTGCTGAAGTGGTTGGCCAGGTACGACAGGATCGACAGGTTCTGCGCCTTGGCTTCCGCCAGTTGCTCTGGCGACAGGGTCAGCACGCAACTGAAGACGAAGAACAGCACCATCACCACCATCAGCAGGTGGGCGCGGCAGAGGATCTGCGAGCTGCGCTGCTCCGCATTGGCACCGTAACGACGCTTCTGATCCACCGCGAACGCCGAGATGATCGGCGAGTGGTTGAACGAGAACACCATTACCGGAATCGCCAGCCACAACGTATGCAACAGCGCCGATGGCGCCGGCACTTGCGAGGCGGTGGTGAGAATGCCGCCGTTCCAGTGCGGAATCAGGTACACCGCAAGGAACAGCAGCGCGACGATGAACGGATAAACCATCAGGCTCATCGCCTTGACGATCGCCGTTTCGCCGCAACGCACCACGGCCAGCAGGCCGAGGATCAGCACGAACGACAGCAGCGCGCGCGGTGGCGGCGTGATGTGCAGTTGGTGTTCGAGGAAGCTGGCAACCGTGTTGGTCAGGCCGACGCTGTAGATCAGCAGGATCGGGAAGATGGCGAAGAAGTACAGCAGGGTGATCAGCGCACCGGCCTTGATGCCGAAATGCTGCTCCACCACGTCAGTGATGTCGGCGCCTTCGCGACCGGAGAGCACGAAGCGGGTCAGGCCTCGGTGAGCGAAGAATGTCATCGGGAAGGCCAGCAACGCGAGGATCACCAGCGGCCAGAAGCCACCCAGACCGGCGTTGATCGGCAAAAACAGGGTGCCGGCGCCAATGGCCGTCCCGAACAGTCCCAACATCCACGTGGTGTCATGGCGATTCCAGCTCGACAGTTCAGCTGGTGCTGCCGCTTCATAGCGTGCGTCGACGCTATTGGCCTGATCATTCATCCGGTCGGATCTCCGCATTCCGGTCACTTGCCACTCGGTCAGGACGCGTCGGAAAAAACCGACAGACATGCTCCGGCCGAAACAGGGGCGCGATTCTCCGCGATAAATGAGCAGAAGCAAAGACTTAGCTGAGGAATGGTTGTGCGGAGCAGATCAGCGGGTTGTCGTTTTCGGGAAAATGGCTGTCGGCTCCAGGTACGTCAGATGTCGTTTTCAGGCAAGTTTCAGCGCCAATGCGAACGACAAGGCTTGATCAGATCGATCGAGCCAACATGAATCCGAGTGACATGCAAAACAGGCCGAACGCTAGCATTCCCCAGATTGGGTACATATCGCCCTTGTTTTTAATACGCATTCTTTCCTCCCACTCTTCGTGCTCACGTTCCAGTTCTTCCATTCTGGCTTTGCGGTCATAGGTACTCATGTGGATTTTCCTTTTTTGGCATGGATCTGACAGTTGCGGAACGCGAACAATCAAAACTTGAAGAAAACGCCTGCTACTGCGGTGATTGCTGTCACCACCCCAGCTATTACTGCAAGTGGATACAAATTTGTCTCTCTATTAAACTTTTTTTCCTCCGCCAATAGCTTTTTCCTTTCGGCAACAAGCTTTCTTGACTCATTCTCCAGCCTGTCGAGTTCCAGATTTTCAAGATTGTTCTTGAGCATTCGCCTTCCTTGGCTGCTGGCAGTCCCTGGCCGGGCTGCTTTGTGCCCACATGATTTCGCGTTCATCACCATTCCGCTAGCAGAAGCATCTGCCAATTTCGTAGGCAAATTCCCCGCAAATAGTAGGCAGCCTCTTACAAAATCAACGGCGAGATCATCACTCCCTACTTTCAATTTTCCCGACATAATCTGGCGTGAGACGAGTCCCCTGCCCCACGGAGTCTTCGCCCATACCCCTCGCTCAATACGCCAGTTGACAGCCCTTCGCCGCCGCCAGCATGATCGGCGGCATGAACCCTCGCCCGCTGCACCTCACCCGTACCACCACGACCGCCATCGGCGGGTCGTGGTGTTGCTGCCTGAGGTGAATCCAGCGCAGTGAACCCAAGGCCCCGCCAGCAATGGACGGGGCCTTGTTGTTTCTCCCGTCCGTGCGGCACTTGCAGCCCTCAAGGAGAAACACCATGTCCGCAGCACTGTTGATCATCGATATGCAGGTCGGTCTGTTTCATGGACCGGAAAAACCCCACGACGGCGAACGTGTGCTCGCCAACATCCGGCAACTGATCCGTCAGGCACGCCGGCAGCACGTGCCGATCTACGCCGTACGCCACACCGGCCCGGCAGGCTCGCCGATTGCTGCCGGCAGCCCCTTCTGGCAATTGCTGCCAGAACTCGAACTGGATGCCGAGTCCGACCATGTGTTTGACAAGTCCCGGCCCAACGCCTTCCATGACACCGATCTGGCGCAGCAGCTTAAAAGTCGAAACGTCGAAGATCTGTACCTGGTCGGCATGAAGACGCAGTTCTGCATCGACACCACCTGCCGCGCCGCTGCCGATCTTGGGTTCAAACCGCTGCTGGTGGCCGACGCGCACACTTGCATGGACACACCGGCACTGCCCGCCCAAGCCATCATCGAGCACCACAACGCCACCCTCGGCGGGGCATTCGCACGGCTGATCAACAGTGCCGACGTGAGCTTCTGACGAAGCGCCCGCGCGCTCCCCGTTTCAGCTCCTACACTGGCTGAAGCGGGGCTGCGGCCATCATTGCCAAACCGCTCTGGAATCAGCACTCTGACACGACTTTCGCGACCACACCGCCACTGATCACAGGAGCCGCGCAATGCCCGCCACCGTTCTGGTACTGGTTGAAACCATCAATGACTATTTGCCGATTCTCGAGCATCAGGGCTTTCATCTGATCCTCGCACCAACCCCTGCCGAACGCACGCAAGCCATCGCCACCCACGGCGCACGGATCGACGCGGTGCTGACCCGAGGTCCGCTGGGCCTGAGCGCTGAGGAAATCGACGCCCTGCCAGCGTTGAAAATCATCACCGTGATCGGCGCCGGTTACGAACACGTCGACCTGCAGGCTGCCAGCGACCGCGGGATCACCGTGACCAACGGCGCCGGGGTCAACGCCTCGTCGGTGGCCGATCATGCGATGGCGATGCTGCTGGCACTGGTGCGCGATATTCCACGCTGCGACGCCGCGGTGCGCCGGGGTGAATGGCCGAAGATCATGCGCCCGTCGCTGGCCAATAAACGCCTGGGGATTCTTGGCCTGGGCGCGGTGGGCATGGCGATTGCCAAGCGTGCCCACCTCGGTTTCGATATGGACATCAGTTATCACAACCGTCAGCTGCGCAGTGATGTCCCCTATGCGTTCTGTTCCACGCCGACCGAACTGGCACGCGCCTCGGACTTTTTGATCGTCGCCACACCGGGCGGAATAGGCACCCAGCATCTGGTGACTCGCCCGGTGCTCGATGCTCTGGGACCAAAAGGTTTCATCGTCAATATCGCCCGGGCCAGTGTGATCGCCACCGCCGAGCTGATCAGCGCACTTGAGCAACGGCGAATTGCCGGGGCTGCGCTGGATGTGTTCGATCACGAACCGCAGGTGCCGGATGCGCTGAAAGTCCTGAACAACGTGATTCTCACGCCACACGTTGCCGGCCTGTCACCCGAAGCCACCCAAGGCACGGTGGAACTGGTCGGCAAAAACCTCGTGGCGTTTTTCTCCGGGCAACCGGTGCTAACGCCGATCGCCCTGCCCCCAAGGCTCAACAACCAGCGCGTGCACTGAAAAGAGCCGGCAGCGCCCTGCTGCCTTACCTATTCGAAACGCTGATTATCCTGCAACACGCTAAGCTATAAGACCGCTGCGCGCTTGTGGCCGTCCGAGTGCGCCATTAGATTAGCCAATGATGTCTTGCTACCAAAATAAGCAGAAGGGATAAGCATGGCGCTTACTGACCAGTCCACCCGGATCCGCTCTGGCGAAGAACTCGATGCCAGCCTGATCGATCCATACTTGAAGAAGCACATTCCGGGGCTGACCGGCACGCCGCAGATCAGCCAGTTTCCCGGCGGTGCGTCGAACCTGACTTACCTTCTGGAATACCCGCAGCAGGAATTCGTGCTGCGCCGGCCGCCGTTCGGCCACAAAGCCAAATCCGCCCACGACATGGGCCGCGAATTCCGCATCCTCAATCAACTGCGCGACGGTTTCCCCTACTGCCCGAAAGCCTACGTGCACTGCACCGACGAATCGGTGATCGGTGCCGAGTTCTACGTGATGGAACGGGTCAAAGGCATCATCCTGCGCTCCGATCTGCCGCCGGAACTGGGCCTCGATGCAGCGAAAACCGAAGCGCTGTGCAAAAGCTTCATCGACCGTTTCGTCGAACTGCACCGAGTCGACTACAACGCCTGCGGCCTCGGCGACCTGGGCAAGCCTGAAGGCTATGTCGCCCGTCAGATCAAAGGCTGGAGCGAGCGCTACGAAAAAGCCCTGACACCGGACGCACCGCACTGGGAAAAGGTCAAAGCCTGGCTCAACGAGAAGATGCCGGCCGATCACCCGACGTCGAGCATCGTCCACAACGACTATCGCTTCGACAACGTGATCCTCGACCCGGACAACCCGATGCAGATCATCGGCGTGCTCGACTGGGAACTGACTACCCTCGGCGATCCGCTGATGGACCTGGGCAATACCCTCGCGTATTGGATTCAGGCAGATGACCCAGCGCCCGTGCAACTGATGCGCCGCCAGCCGAGCCACGCCCCGGGCATGCTGACCCGCCGCGAGTTCGTCGATTACTACGCCGAACGCTCGGGTATCCGCATCGACAATTTCGATTTCTACTACACCTACGGCCTGTTCCGCCTGGCCGGCATCGTGCAGCAGATCTACTACCGCTTCTACCACGGCCAGACTCAGGACAAACGCTTCGCGCAGTTCATTCACATGAACAAACTGCTGGAGCACATGAGCCTGCAGGTCATTGCGAAATCGAGCCTCTGACGGCCCACACCAAGGAACCCCTATGTCCAAGACTCAGTTGTTCGACCTCGACGGCAAAATCGCATTCGTCTCCGGCGCCAGCCGTGGCATCGGCGAAGCCATCGCCAAACTGCTGGCCCAGCAAGGCGCCCACGTGATCGTCTCGAGCCGCAAACTCGAAGGCTGCCAGCACGTGGCCGACGCGATCATCGCTGCCGGCGGCAAAGCTACCGCCGTGGCTTGCCACATTGGTGATATGGAGCAGATCAGCCAGGTCTTCGCCGGGATCAAGGAACAGTTCGGTCGCCTCGATATTCTGGTGAACAACGCTGCGACCAACCCGCAGTTCTGCAACGTGCTGGACACCGATCTGGGCGCGTTCCAGAAGACCGTCGACGTGAACATTCGCGGCTACTTCTTCATGTCGGTGGAAGCCGGCAAGCTGATGCGCGAGAACGGCGGCGGCAGCATCATCAACGTCGCGTCGATCAACGGTATTTCACCGGGGATCTTCCAGGGCATCTACTCGGTGACCAAGGCCGCCGTGATCAACATGACCAAGGTCTTCGCCAAGGAATGCGCGCAATTCGGCATCCGGTGCAACGCCCTGCTGCCGGGCCTGACCGACACCAAATTCGCCTCGGCGCTGGTGAAGAATGACGCGATCCTCAAGCAGGCGCTGACGCAGATTCCGCTCAAGCGCGTGGCCGATCCGAGTGAAATGGCCGGCGCAGTGTTGTACCTGGCCAGCGACGCGTCGAGCTACACCACCGGGGTTTCGCTGAATGTGGATGGCGGGTTCTTGTCCTGATTTCTCTGACAAATGATTAACCCGGTGGGAGCAGGCTTGCTCGCGAATGCGGAGTGTCAGGCGGCATTGCCTTGAATGACACACCGCATTCGCGAGCAAGTCCGCTCCCACACGGGTTAGCTGTCAGACAATGTCCCCCACAGCACTACTGCGTGACACACCGGGTGGTGGTGATATGTCGGGTGACCTGCTCGTCAACGTACATATTGCCCGACACCTGAGTGTCTTCCAGCGTCTGACAGGTACGCACTGGCGGTGGTGGAGGTGCAGCAGGAGGCGGTGGCGGAGGACTGGCGCAGCCGCTGGACAGCGCGACAGAAAAAGCCAGTGACAACGCCAGATACACGCGTTTCCCAGGATTATTCATAGGACGACCCGCGATGAATGGAAAAGCCACTTCCGCCGTCGCGCACAACTGCAGCGAATGACAGAAGACCTGATCACTCATTCTTTATAGCCGACCACCCTGTAAGCGCCAGTGAAATGGAGGGGGATAAGGGAATTGGCTGTCGATTTTGTGGGGATCAGACCTTATTGGAGGAGTACTTCAGCAAGAAATCTGTTCACTGGAAGGCCGCAATCGCTGGCAGGCCAGCTCCCACAGTTGGGAAGGGTGTGTTCAGTTGGAAATGGGTCGGCTGTCAGGCCGCCTTCGCGAGCAAGCCCGCTCCCACATTTGGACTGAGTGCATTCAGTTAGAATTCGGTCGACTGGCAGGCCGCCTTCGCGAGCAAGCCCGCTCCCACAGTTGGACTGAGTGCATTCAGTTAGAATTCGGTCGGCTGTCAGGCCGCCTTCGCGAGCAAGCCCGCTCCCACAGTTGGACTGAGTGCATTCAGTTAGAATTCGGTCGGCTGTCAGGCCGCCTTCGCTGGCAAGCCAGCTCCCACAGTTGGAATGGGTGTGTTCAGTTGGAAATGGGTCGGCTGTCAGGCCGCCTTCGCGAGCAAGCCCGCTCCCACAGTTGGAATGGGTGTGTTCAGTTAGAATTCGGTCGGCTCGTAGGCCGCCATCGCTGGCAAGCCAGCTCCCACAGTTGGAATGGGTGTGTTCAGTTGGAAATGGGTCGGCTGTCAGGCCGCCATCGCCAGCAGGCTGGCTCCTACAATTCAGAGACCGTGCCCCGCATGCGGCGAAGCCGCCCCACTCAACACAATGAGCGTTAGCTCGAGTACCGCTTTTGATCTGAGGGCCCGTCGGCAGGCTGAGTGGAGGGATTTATCCGGGGGTGGGAGCGCAGCGACCGTTTGGCGCAGCCAAACACAGCGAGAGGAGGTGCAGCGAAGCAAACCGTAGGCGCTGCCCCCGGATGAATCCCGCAGCGAAGGAACCCGAGCCTAAGCGAGGGCCGAACGTCAGGGTAAAGCCTTTTTGGTTACTTTTGAGGCGTTTGTCAAAAGTGACCCGCCGTAAGGGCGGAACCCTAATCAGCAACCCCCGCAGCAACGGATATACCCCCAAAAAAAACCTAAGCCATATCCGGATCCCGAGCAGCCCGCAAAGAGTTGCTCTCCAACTCATACCGCAACTCATCAATCAACGCCGCCACAGCCTCCGGCGTACGCAACAAGTTGAGCTTCAGCCCACTGATCACCAGATCCACCTGCCCGGTCTCCGGGTGATACAACTTCACCGTCAATGAATGATCACCATCCACCAGACACTCACACGCCAACGGCGAAAAACTCTGCTCCAGGCGGGAGCGCAACTGCGCAAGATTCATCATGGAGGCTGTTCCTTTAGCTGCTTCGAAGGGAGACGATCCCGAGCCGACAGGCTCGTATCGCACGCCACCAGACTAAGAACTGCCCCACCCCACCAAAACCTCCATTTGCACCGTATCAACTAGTGCATTTGCACCTACCGTTGCCCCTTCCCGTTCCATTCACCGGAAAACAGACCACGCTCCCGCGCCCAGACAATCGCCTCGCTGCGACTGTGCACATCAAGCTTGGAATACACGGTCGCCACATGATTGCGCACGGTGTTCGGCGCGAGTTTCAGGCGTGCGGCGATCTCCTTGTCAGCCAGCCCTTCGCAGATCAGTCCCAGTACGTCGCGCTCCCGCGCCGTCAGATCAGTAAACGACACGCTCGGCAGTTGCGGCGAGTTGACCTTCTTCACATTGGCCAGTTTTTCGATCAGCGTCCGGCTGAACCACGAAGCGTCTTTCATCACCTCTTCAATCGCCGCCACCAGCTCCAGCTCGGTGCGCTTGCGCTCGGTGATGTCCATCAGCACCAGCAGATAGCACGGCGTGTCCTGGATATTCACGGTGTCGGCCGATACCGCGCACTCCAGCAGATCCGCGTCCTTCTTGCGCACCCGCACATCGACCCGGTCCAATCGTCCACTTTTCGCCAGTGCGGTCAGCAGTCGGGCCCGGGCGCCATCGTCGTCAATGAAATTCAGCTGGGTCACGGTTTTGCCCACGACATCGTCGTTGGCGTAAGCCAGGGTGTCGAGAAACGCCTGATTGACATCGATCACCTGCTGCTCGTCGGCGGTGCAGATCAGAATCGGCACCGGAGTCAGGCGGAACGCCTTGGCAAAGCGCTCTTCACTCTGACGCAGCGCGACTTCGGCCTTGTGGCGCAGCTCCATGTCGACAAAGGAAAACAGCATGCAATCTTCATCATTGAGCACCAACGGTTGCCCGGCGACGATCACTTGCTTGCTGCCGCCCTCGGGCAGACGCAATTGAGCCTGCATCTGCGGAATGGTCGCCACGTCGCGCAAGCGCTGGATCGCCAGATCCCTTTGCTCGGCCTGCTCGAAAATATCGATTTCATAAGCCGAGGTGCCGATCACCTGGTCGCGGGTGTAACCGGTCATCTCCAGAAACCCCGGATTGACCTTGATGTAGCGCAAATCGCTGAGGCGGCAGATGACCGCCGGCGCCGGGTTGGCATTGAAGGTCTTTTCGAAGCGCTGCTCGGCGTTGGCCCAATCAGTGACGTCGCTCATGATCAGCACCAGTGACTCCGGCTGCCCTTCGCGGTCGGTCAGCACCATGCTGCGCACACTGTGCACCCAGACCCGTTCCGGGTCATCCACGGCATGCATCTCGATCAGTAGGTCGCTGAACACTTCACAGCGCGCGACGCGGCTGATCGGATAGTTCTCGGGCGGTAACAGGTGATTGTTGCGATAACGCAGAGTGAACCGCTTGGCGTACTCATCGGCATTAATGCCGAGCTCCCCGATCCGGCTGACACCGTGCATGGCCAGCGCCGCCTCATTGGCCCAGAGGATGCTCTGATCAAGCTCAAGCAGAATCACCCCGTCGGACAGCCCGGCGATGATCTGCTGCAACTGGCGACGGTTGGTTTCGGTGGTCAGGACTTCCTGGCTCATTGGATCTCCACAGGGAATTCGCGTGTGAAGATTACGACCGCGGGCGTTCGTGATCGTGCCGAGCAGTTCGACAACACCACAAAACCCTGCAGGATTCGCGACTTCAGGGATTGTCGACTAACGTTAACTCCTCATCGGATTGAGCCCCTGCCAGCTATACCGGGCTCTTGATCAAGGAGAGACTGATGACGTCGCGTCGCAACATCGAACAGACTTATCGCACCTGGTCCAGCCCGATTCTGCTGGAGCTGAAAAAGCGCGAACACCAAATGGCGCCGGTCGAGCGTCAGGCACTGGAGAATGTCCTGGTCGAACGACGGTTGCTGGATTTGGGCAACCCCAACGGCTCTGACCGACGCCAGGGCACTGCCGGCAAAAATGACCGGCCCGGTTGATCAAACCAGACGTTCCTACAGGTGAACACTAAAAGATCGCAGCCTGCGGCAGCTCCTACAAGTTGAACGCAATCCCACTGTAGGAGCTGCCGCAGGCTGCGATCTTTTGATATTCAAGCCGCGCGCTGCCCCGCTGCCACCATCGCCGAAGCCGCCAGCATCGCCCGCAACAACACCGCACACCCGGCCGCCAGATCGTCCGGCGCGGCATTCTCGATTTCGTTGTGGCTGATCCCGCCCTCGCACGGCACGAAGATCATCCCGGCCGGGCCGAGTTCAGCGAGGAAGATGGCGTCATGCCCGGCACCGCTGACGATGTCCATGTGCGACAGGCCCAGACCTTTTGCCGCGCCGCGTACCGCCTCGACGCAGCCCTTTTCGAAGTACAGCGGCGGAAAGTCGGCCGTCGGGGTCAGTTCATAGGTCAGGCCGTGTTCTTCGCAGGTGGCGTCGATGACCTGCTTCACCTCGGCGATCATCGAGTCCAGACGTTCTGGCTGCAGATGGCGGAAGTCGAGGGTCATGCGCACTTCGCCGGGGATGACGTTGCGCGAGCCGGGATAGGCTTGCAGGCAACCGACGGTGCCGCAGGCGTGGGGCTGATGACCGAGGGCCGCGCGGTTGACCGCACCGACGATTACCGAGGCGCCGACCAAGGCATCCTTGCGCAGGTGCATCGGCGTTGGCCCGGCGTGGGCTTCGACGCCGCGTAGCTTCAGATCGAACCACTTCTGCCCGAGGGCGCCGAGTACCACGCCGATGGTTTTCTGCTCGTCTTCGAGGATCGGGCCTTGTTCGATGTGTGCTTCGAAGTAGGCGCCGACTTGATGCCCGCTGACTTTGCGTGATCCGGCGTAACCAATGGCGTTGAGCGCTTCGCCCACGGTGATGCCCTCGGCGTCGACTTTAGCCAGAGTTTCTTCAAGGGTGAATTTCTCGGCGAACACCCCGGAGCCCATCATGCACGGGGCGAAGCGCGAGCCTTCTTCGTTGGTCCAGACCACCACTTCCAGCGGCGCTTCGGTTTCCACGCTGAGGTCATTGAGGGTACGCAGCACTTCGACGCCGGCGAGCACGCCGAAGCAGCCATCGAACTTGCCGCCGGTGGGCTGGGTGTCGATGTGACTGCCGGTCATCACCGGCGGCAGGTTCGGATTGCGTCCCGGGCGACGGGCGAAGATGTTGCCGACTTCATCCACCGTGACGCTGCACCCGGCGTCCTTGCACCACTGCACGAACAGGTCGCGGGCCTGACGGTCGAGTTCGGTCAGGGCCAGGCGACAGACCCCGCCCTTGACCGTGGCGCCGAGCTTGGCCAGCTCCATGAGCGAGGCCCAGAGCCGGTCGCGGTTGATGTGCTGATGGGTGGATTGCAGAACGTCTACGGCTGCGTTCATGTTGATCTCCTCAGGCAGTTTTTTATGAGTTTCTTCAGGCAGTTCTTGTGTGTATTTGAGGCCGTCTTCGCGAGCAAGCCCGCTCCCACATTTAGAATGCGTTCACCCTGTGGGAGCGGGCTTGCTCGCGAAAGCGCCCTCCGCTACACCGCCGATTTCACGACCGAAGGCTGCGCCCGCATCACGCACAACCCGTAATAAATCACCCCGCCCAGCGCCGAACCGGTAAACCAGCCATAGCTGTAAAACCAGCTGAACGCATCGCTGCCCAGCGACAGCAAGGTCAGCACCACCGGCACGCCAAACGCGGTAAACCCAGCCCAGTTCCATGCCGGATATACGTCGTCGCGGTACAGCCCGGCCAAGTCCAGTTGCTGTTTCTTGATCAGGAAATAGTCCACCACCATGATCCCGGCGATCGGCCCGAGCAGGCTCGAATAGCCGAGCAGCCAGTTGGAATACACGGTTTCCAGGCTGACATCGGAAACAATCAGCCCGAGTTTTTTCAGCAGCTCGTGAGCCATCAACGCCAGCCCGACCAAGCCAGTGAGCAACACCGCTTTGGTGCGATTGATCACCTTGGGCGCGATGTTCTGGAAGTCGTTGGTCGGCGAGACGATGTTCGCTGCGGTGTTGGTCGACAGGGTGGCGACGATGATCAGCGCCATGGCCACCGCGACCCACACCGGGCTCTGGATATGGCCGATCAGGCTCACCGGATCCGACACGGTCACGCCGACCAGTTTCACCGACGCGGCGGTCATCACCACCCCCAGCGCAGCGAACAGGAACATGGTCAGCGGCAGGCCGAAAATCTGCCCGAGTATCTGGTCCTTCTGGCTCTTGGCGTAGCGACTGAAGTCGGGAATGTTCAGCGACAGCGTGGCCCAGAAACCGACCATCGCCGTCAGCCCGGCGGCGAAGTAGCTGACCACGCTGGCGCCTTCAGGACGCTTGGGCGGAATCGCCAGCAACTCGGTCATCGACACATTGGGCATCGCCCACACCAGCAGACCGATGCCGACCGCTACCAGCAGCGGCGCCGACAGGGTTTCCAGCCACTTGATCGACTCGGCGCCACGGATCACTACCCACAGGTTCAGCGCCCAGAAGATCATGAAGCCGATCACCTCCCCCGTGCCGCCGAGGGATTTCCAGCCCTCGAACACCGAGCCGAGAAACAGGTGAATCGCCAGCCCGCCGAACATGGTCTGGATGCCGAACCAGCCGCACGCCACCAGCGCACGAATCAGGCACGGCACATTGGAACCGAGAATACCGAATGAAGAGCGCAGCAATACCGGAAACGGAATGCCGTACTTGGTGCCGGGAAAGGCGTTGAGCGTCAGGGGAATCAACACGATGATGTTGGCGAAAAGAATCGCCAGCAGCGCCTCACCAACGGTCAGGCCGAAGTACGCCGTCAGCACGCCGCCGAGGGTGTAAGTCGGCACGCAGATCGACATGCCGACCCACAGCGCGGTGATGTGCCATTTGTTCCAGGTTCGTTCGCGCACCTTGGTCGGTGCCATGTCGTGGTTGTAACGGGGACTGTCGAGGACGTCGCTGCCGGCTTCGAGTTCGAACAAGCCGTCGCGCTCGGTCATTTGCGATCTGATCTGTTGCATGGCCGCTCCACTGTTCTTCTGATTATTTTTTTGCTCATCAGGCGGCTGCACACCGGGGTGCGAGCCGGACGATGGCCGGAGGAACTGACAACTTTCGTGTACCGGCCATGGTGTCAGCGGCGGCATCAATAAACGTGCCGGGTGCCCCGCTTGACGGTAGGGCCGTGGTTCAAACACATTGCAACTTTCTGATATTGCTCGGTTTTAATTATTCACCGAAAGAGTCCGCGAAAACTTGTCTGCACGCTCAGGCCAAACGTTTGCCAAGTTGTTCGAACTGTCAGGACTCAATCTGGTGCACTGCACTTTTTTTCATCACGGGCGCTCAACCGCAGCTCAACTTCAAGCGGCTGATTTCACATAGGAAATCTTGCTCATATTTCCATCCTGTCAAGTGCGTCAAAATGGTGAACAGCCTCACCATTTTGGTGATTTAGGTTTTTTATCGTTATTTTTCATACAGTTAAAACTGTCATAAGCTTATAAAAAATAATCTTGATCAATTGCAAAACTGCGACTAGTTTCTATTCCTGACAGCGCTGACAGGAATACGCCGATCAGCGTTGTACATCAATAAAACATTTAGAACCGGCACAAGTCGGTCATGCCTGCGAGGAACTCGGAATGTCTCTGTTGATCCGTGGCGCCACCGTTGTTACCCATGATGAAAGTTATCGCGCCGACGTCTATTGCGCCGACGGCGTGATCAAAGCCATTGGTCAGAACCTGGATGTTCCCGCCGGTGCCGAAGTGCTCGACGGCAGCGGCCAATACCTGATGCCCGGCGGCATCGATCCACACACCCACATGCAACTGCCCTTCATGGGCACCGTGGCCAGTGAAGATTTCTACAGCGGCACTGCCGCAGGTCTGGCCGGCGGCACCACGTCGATCATCGATTTCGTGATTCCCAATCCGCAGCAGTCACTGATGGAAGCGTTTCACCAGTGGCGCGGCTGGGCGGAAAAATCCGCGTCGGACTATGGCTTCCACGTCGCGATCACCTGGTGGAGCGAACAGGTGCGTGAGGAAATGGCCGAGCTGGTCAGCCATCACGGGATCAACAGCTTCAAGCATTTCATGGCCTACAAGAACGCGATCATGGCCGCCGACGACACGCTGGTGGCCAGTTTCGAACGCTGCCTGGAACTCGGCGCCGTGCCCACCGTGCACGCGGAAAACGGCGAACTGGTTTATCACCTGCAACGCAAGTTGATGGCCCAGGGCATCACCGGGCCGGAGGCGCATCCGCTGTCGCGGCCCTCGCAGGTGGAAGGCGAAGCGGCGAGCCGGGCGATCCGTATCGCTGAAACCATCGGCACGCCGTTGTACCTGGTGCACGTTTCGACCAAGGAAGCCCTCGACGAAATCACCTATGCGCGCAGCAAAGGCCAACCGGTGTATGGCGAAGTCCTCGCCGGGCATTTGCTGCTCGACGACAGCGTCTATCAACACCCGGACTGGCAGACCGCTGCCGGTTACGTGATGAGCCCGCCGTTCCGTCCGCGCGGTCATCAAGAGGCGCTGTGGCATGGCCTGCAAAGCGGCAATCTGCACACCACCGCCACCGACCACTGCTGCTTCTGCGCCGAGCAAAAAGCCGCCGGGCGCGATGACTTCAGCAAGATCCCCAACGGCACCGCCGGCATTGAAGATCGCATGGCGGTGTTGTGGGATGAAGGCGTCAACAGTGGTCGTTTGTCGATGCAGGATTTCGTCGCCCTCACCTCCACCAACACCGCGAAAATCTTCAACCTCTACCCGCGCAAAGGCGCGATCCGCGTCGGCGCCGATGCCGATCTGGTGCTGTGGGATCCGCAAGGCACCCGCACCATTTCCGCCAAGACCCACCATCAGCAGGTGGACTTCAACATCTTCGAAGGCAAGACCGTGCGCGGCGTGCCGAGCCATACCGTCAGCCAGGGCAAAGTGGTCTGGGCCGACGGCGACCTGCGCGCCGAGCGTGGGGCCGGGCGCTATGTCGAACGACCGGCGTATCCGGCGGTGTTTGATTTGCTGAGCAAGCGGGCTGAGCAACATCGCCCGACTGCCGTTAAGCGCTAAAGCGAGGCCTTCGGCCTCATCGCGAGCAGGCTCACTCCTACAGGTGTACGCATTCCAATTGTAGGAGTGAGCCTGCTCGCGATAGCGCCAGTTCAGACAACAAAAAAAACCACTGCCCATCAGAGGCAGAGAACCTCAATAACCGTGAGGCAAAAAACCGTGATCGAGACCCTGAACCATCTCCCGCACCCGCACGAAAGCGCGGCCGCCCTCGCCGGCCATTTCACTGATCTGGCGCCACCGCTCAACGCCCGGCAGGCGCATCTGGAAGCGTCGCGCTGCCTGTATTGCTACGACGCGCCATGCGTCAACGCATGCCCGAGCGAGATCGATATTCCGTCGTTCATCCGCAACATCCATCAGGACAACGTGCCCGGTGCGGCGCAGAAAATTCTTTCGGCGAACATCCTCGGCGGCAGTTGCGCCCGGGTCTGTCCGACGGAAATTCTTTGTCAGCAAGCCTGCGTGCGCAACAACGCCCAGGAATGCGCGCCGGTACTGATCGGCCTGCTGCAACGCTACGCCGTGGACAACGCACACTTCACCGAGCACCCGTTTCAGCGCGCCGCCACCACCGGCAAGCGCATCGCCGTGGTCGGCGCCGGGCCAGCAGGTTTGTCCTGCGCTCACCGCAGCGCGATGCACGGGCATGACGTGGTGATTTTCGAAGCACGGGAGAAGGCTGGCGGCCTCAATGAATACGGGATCGCCAAGTACAAACTGGTCGACGACTACGCGCAGAAGGAGCTGGATTTCCTTCTGCAGATCGGCGGCATCGAAATCCGTCATGGGCAGAAACTCGGCGAGAATCTGACCCTCAGCGAGCTGCATCAGCAGTTCGACGCGGTGTTCCTCGGCCTCGGCCTCAACGCCAGCAAACAGCTCGGCCTGCCGCACGAAGACGCCCCTGGCCTGCTCGCCGCCACCGACTACATCCGCGAACTGCGCCAGGCCGATGACCTGACGCAACTGCCACTGGCCGAACGCTGCATCGTCCTCGGCGCCGGCAACACCGCGATCGACATGGCCGTGCAAATGGCCCGCCTCGGAGCGCGTGACGTGAATCTGGTGTATCGCCGGGGTGCGGCGGACATGGGCGCCACCGGTCACGAACAAGACATCGCCAAAGCCAGTCAGGTGCGTCTGTTGACCTGGGCGCAACCGGAGGAAGTGCTGCTCGACGCGCAAGGCAAGGTGCGCGGCATGCGTTTCGCCCGCACGCAACTGGTCGACGGTCGTCTGCAAACCACTGGGGAGACCTTCGAACTGGCCGCCGACGCGATCTTCAAAGCCATCGGCCAGGCCTTCGACAGCAGCGCCCTCGCCGACCCGCTGGCCCGTGAACTCAAGCGTCAGGGCGAACGGATTCAGGTCGATGACAACCTGCGCACCAGCATTCCCGGCGTGTATGCCGGCGGCGACTGCACCAGCCTCGATCAGGACCTCACCGTGCAAGCGGTACAGCACGGCAAACTCGCCGCCGAGGCGATCAACGCGCAACTGATGCTCAACGTGGAGGCTGCATAAATGGCCGATCTCTCGATAGTCTTCGCCGGCATCAAAGCGCCCAATCCCTTCTGGCTGGCCTCCGCGCCACCGACCGACAAGGCCTACAACGTGGTTCGCGCCTTCGAGGCCGGCTGGGGTGGCGTGGTCTGGAAAACCCTCGGCGAGGACCCGGCAGCGGTCAACGTCTCGTCGCGCTACTCGGCACACTACGGCAACAACCGTGAAGTGCTGGGCATCAACAACATCGAACTGATCACCGACCGCTCGCTGGAGATCAACCTGCGCGAGATCACTCAGGTCAAGAAGGATTGGCCGGATCGTGCGCTGATCGTCTCGCTGATGGTGCCGTGCGTCGAGGAGTCGTGGAAACACATCCTGCCGCTGGTGGAAGCCACCGGTGCCGACGGCATCGAGCTGAATTTCGGTTGCCCGCACGGCATGCCCGAGCGCGGCATGGGCGCAGCGGTGGGTCAGGTGCCGGAGTACGTCGAGCAGGTGACGCGCTGGTGCAAGACCTATTGCTCGCTACCGGTGATCGTCAAACTGACACCGAACATCACCGACATCCGTGTCGCCGCCCGCGCTGCGCATCGCGGGGGCGCCGATGCGGTGTCGCTGATCAACACCATCAACTCGATCACCAGCGTCGACCTGGAACACATGGTCGCCCTGCCCACCGTCGGCAGCAAAAGCACCCACGGCGGTTACTGTGGCTCGGCCGTCAAACCGATCGCGCTGAACATGGTCGCCGAGATCGCCCGTGATTCGCAGACTCAAGGCCTGCCGATCTGCGGCATTGGTGGCATCGGCAGTTGGCGTGACGCGGCGGAGTTCATGGCGCTGGGCAGCGGCGCGGTGCAGGTTTGCACGGCGGCGATGCTCCACGGGTTCCGGATTGTCGAGGAGATGAAGGACGGGCTGTCGCGCTGGATGGACAGTCAGGGCTACGCCAACATCGCCGAGTTTTCCGGGCGCGCAGTGGGCAATACCACCGACTGGAAGTACCTCGACATCAACTATCAGGTCATCGCCAGGATCGACCAGGACGCGTGCATCGGTTGCGGGCGTTGCCACATTGCTTGCGAAGACACTTCACACCAGGCGATCAGCAGCCTGAAACAGGCTGACGGCACACACAAATATGAAGTGATCGATGAGGAGTGTGTGGGGTGCAACTTGTGCCAGATCACTTGTCCGGTGGCGGACTGTATCGAGATGGTGCCGATGGAAACCGGCAAGCCGTTTCTGGACTGGAATCATGATCCGCGCAATCCGTACCATGTCTCAGCTTAGGGCAGGTAGCGTCTGAACTCACGCCTTCGCGAGCAAGCCCGCTCCCACATCTGGAATGCATTTCAAAACTGTGGGAGCGAGCTTGCTCGCGAAGAGGCCAGCCGCTTCAACTCATATATCAGGGCTCCAACCCGATCCCGCGCAAGATCACACTGGTCACCGTCTGCACCGCCCGCTCGAACTGCATGTCCGACAGCGGCTGATGCTCGTTCAGAATATTCACCTGATGATCGAAGTCGGCGTAATGCTGGGTCGAGGCCCAGATCATGTACAGCAGGCTCGACGGCTCCACCGGCAGAATCCGCTTGTCCTCGACCCATTGGCGGATCTTCGCTTCCTTCATTTTCGCCCAGTCATACAGGCTCAGATCCAGCGCCTCACCTAATGTTGGCGCGCCGTGGATGATCTCGTTGGCCCAGACTTTCGAACCATAAGGCCGGCTGCGCGAGTGGTTCATCTTGGCGCGGATGTAGCTGCTCAGCACCACGCGCGGGTCATCGAACATCTCGAAGCACAGTGCATCCTGCTTCCACACTTCCAGCAGGTCGAACAGCACCGCGCTGTACAGTTCGCTCTTGGTCGAGAAGTAGTAATGCAGGTTGGATCGCGGCAGTTGCACTTCGGCCGCGATGTCGGCCATGGCGGTGCCGCCGAAGCCTTTTTCGGCGAAGACTTTTTCCGCCGCGAGCAGGATTTTCTCGACGTTACTGCGACGGATCTCGATCTTGTGATTGCCCATGAGGGCTCCCTGACAACGACGTTGCTGAAGACTAGCATCCGCTCTGGCCTCGGGGCGACCGCTGCAAACAAAACTTCGTACGAAGGTCTGCGCATGGCTAAACTGGCGCTTCTTTGTCCTGCCTCAGAGGTATCCGCGATGCTGTTCAAGAACGTCCTGACCACCACTGCCCTGCTCGCTTCGCTGTTCGCCGCATCTTCGGTTTTCGCCCACGCCCACTTGAAAAGCCAGACCCCGGCCGCCGACAGCACCGTCGCCGCTCCGGCCGATCTGCGCCTGACCTTTTCTGAAGGCGTCGAAGCCAGTTTCACCAAAGTCAGCCTGACCCACGATGGCGCCCCGGTCGCGATCAAACCGCTGACCACCGAAGGCGACAAGAAAACCCTGATCGTCACCCCCGCCACACCACTCGCCGCCGGTGAATACAAAGTCGAATGGCACGCGGTGTCGGTCGACACGCACAAAAGCGAAGGCGCCTACCAGTTCAGGGTTGGCCAGTAATTCATGAGTGAAGCGCTGGTGCTGTGCCGCTTTGTGCATTTCAGCGCGGTGTTGATGCTGTTCGGCGCCTGGCTGTTTCGGCCGCTGCTGCTCAAGGCGCCAGTGCCGACACTGGATCGGCAACAAGCGCGAATGGCGCGCTGGCTGACGGCGATTGCGCTGCTCAGCGGTGTGACCTGGGCACTGTTGATCACCGCGAGCATGGCCGGTTCGGCGGCGGCCGCGTTCGACCCGACGACCATTGGCGTGGTGCTCGGCAACACCTTTTTCGGCCAGGTCTGGCGTTGGCAGCTGCTGATCAACGCGCTGTTGCTGGCGTTGCTGTTCACGCCCTGGCGATCAAGCCTGGCGTTGCGCCTGGGCTTGAGCGCGCTGCTCCTGGCGACCCTGGCGCCGGTCGGTCACGGCGCAATGCTCGACGGCCTCAGCGGGCAACTGCTGATCCTCAACCAGATCGTCCACCTGACCTGCGTCGCCGCATGGCTTGGCGGCTTGTTGCTGCTGGTGTTGATCCTGCGCCAGCCAGGCGCAGCGATGGGCCGGATCCTGCAGCGCTTCAGCGGTGTCGGTTATGCGATCGTTGGCGGGCTGCTGATCACCGGGTTGATCAACGTGCGCGTGCTGACCGGGCAATGGTGGCCGACGCCGCTGTTTGCAGGCTTTGCCTTGATTCTGCTGATCAAGGCGTTGCTGGTGCTGGGCATGCTCGCGCTGGCGTTGTTCAACCGCTTGCGGATTGATGATTGCGAAGAGCGGATGGGCACGCTCAAACGCAGTGTGCTGCTGGAATGGTTGCTGGGCATGGGTGCTGTTGCAGCCGTCTCCCTGCTCGGCACACTGCCGCCGATGATTGCTGGATAAACCCAATCTGAGTGTGGGAGCGGGCTTGCTCGCGAAAGCGGTGTGTCAGATACGAAAATATCGCCTGACACACCGCTTTCGCGAGCAAGCCCGCTCCCACATTTTTGATCTGCGCAGGTCAATGCGGTTGTGTATCGCCCGCTGCGGTGTCGATGCTGACGACCACCGACATCCCCGGGCGCAAGCGTTCCTCTTCCTGCTGCCCCTCATCGATGGTGATCCGCACCGGCACGCGCTGGGCGATTTTCACGAAGTTGCCGGTGGCGTTGTCGGCCTGTAACAGGGCGAATTCCGAACCGGTGCCGGGCGAAATATGCTGCACATGGCCGGTGAACTTGCGGTGGTTCAGCGCATCGACGGTGAAGCGCACCGGCTGCCCGACGCGCACGTTGTTCATCTGGGTTTCCTTCATGTTGGCGATCACCCATTTCTGGTTCGGCACCAACGCCATCAACTGCGCCCCGGAGTTGACGTAAGCGCCCAGACGCACGCCGATCTGTCCGAGCTGGCCGTCACGCGGGGCAACAATGCGCGTATTCGACAAATCGATCCGCGCCAGTTGCACCGCCGCTTCAGCGCTGGCCACTGCGGCTTCCAGCGAGCCGCGATTGACGATCACCGTTTGCAGATCCTGCCGGGCGATTTCCAGATTGGCCTTGGCCTGCGCCACCGCCGCAATGCTCTGCGCATTGGCCGCGAGCGCCACGTCCATCTCGCGTTTCGACACCGAGCCGTCACTCACCAGCTCCTTGTTACGGCGCAGATCCGCCTCGCTTTTGCGCAACTGCGCCTCGCTGTCAGCCACCACCGCCTGACGCAGTTTGATCGTCGCTTCGGCGCTGTTGCGTTGCTGCACCACGTTGGCCAGCGCAGCCTTCTGCACCGCCAGTTGCGCCAGCGCCTGATCGAGGCGCTGCTGATAAATCCGGTCGTCCAGACGCACCAGCAAGTCGCCGGTCTTCACGTACTGGAAGTCCTGCACCGGCACCTCAAACACGTAGCCACTGAGCTGCGGGCCGATGATCGTCACCTGGCCGCGCACCAGGGCGTTTTCGGTGGTCTCGACCGCGCTGCTGAACGGCGGCAACTGCCAGGCGTAGAGCACGATCAGCACGCCGACGACGGCAATCGCGGCAAAGCCCAGCGACGAGATGATCCGCACCCGCAACGAGCGCGGCTCGGTGTTCGGCGAAGACGGCGGCGCCACGCCTTCCGGGGTGGCGGCGATGGCATTGGTGGTTGTGGTAGTCGGTTCGGTCATGAATTGGAGGCACCGCTAGAAGGTACGGAAGGCGCGGGGTCGACGGCTTTGGTGGTGCTCATCAGCCACAGCGCACGAATGGACAGCCAGATCATGGTCAGCACCGCAATCACGGCGATCAGCATGAATACATCGTTATAGGCCAGCACGTTGGCTTCGCGAGTCGCGGCATTCGCCAGGCTGCGAATGCCCTGCAGGTTGCGCAGGCTGGGGTCGGCCAGCACCGAGCCGACCGCCGACCCGCCGCTCTGTACGCGGGCAGCCACCAACGGATCGGACAGCGTCAGGTGCTCGACCAGATGGCTGGAATGAAATTTCTCGCGCACGATCTGGAACGTACCCAACAACGCCGCGCCGAGCAGGCCACCGAGGTTGTTGCAGATCCCGAACAACACCGAAAAACTCACCAGATTACGTGGGTTGGTCAGCACGTTGCGGGTGCCGAAAACCATGGTCGGTCCCAGAAAAAACGTGCTGCCGAAGGCCAGCAGAAACTGACTGAAATACAGGTTTTGCGGGCGGGTCAGGTTGTTGGAAAAGCTGTCCATCACCGAACCGGTGGCCATCAGCGCCAGCGAGATGATCAGCGGCATCAGCAGGTGCTTGGGGTCGATGGTCAGGGCGCTGGTCGCCAACCCGGCGATGCTGCCGATCAGCATCACCACGTACAGGCTGTGCAACTGCTCATAACCCATGTTGAGGTTCTGCATGAAACCGACGGCGCCGGTGGACTGTTCCGAGGTAACCATGCGAATCAGGGTCACCGCCAGCGCCAGGCGGATCATCGTGCCGCTACCGAGCCAGCGGGTCATCAGCATCGGGTTGCTGCGATTGTGCTCGATCGCCAGGCCGGCGAGGATCAGGGCAATCGAGGCCGCCAGCGCGTAGCCGATCCAATTGGCTTCCAGCCACCAGTCGATGCGCCCCAGCGACAACACCGCGCACAGCAGTGCCACGCCACTGGCGAGAATCGCGAAGGTCAGAAAGTCCAGCGGTTCAAAGGTTTTGAAGCGGTCACCGGGCGGCAACTTGAGCAGCAGCACGCAGCCCAGCGACAGCAAGGCCATGCCCAATTCGAACAAGTACAAGCCGCGCCATTCGGCAATCTGCAGCAAGTCTTCGGAGAACAATCGCGCCAGCGGCAAAGCCAGTTGCGAGGCGCCGAGGCCCAGCACCAGCGCCTTCAACCGCCACTTGGCCGGAAATGCCTGAACCATGTAATACAGGCCCAGCGAACTCAGCGCCGCACCGACCATGCCATGCGCCGCCCGCACCGCGATGGCCGAGCTCAGGTCGTTGACGAACAGATGACCGAACGTCACTAGTGCATACAGCACCAGAAACACTTCGGTGAATGCACGCAGGCCGAACTGCTGACGAAACTTCACCAGCAGCAGGTTCATCGACACGTTGGTCATCACAAACGCAGCCGGCAGCCAGGCCATCTCCGCCGTGGTCGCACCCAGCGCACCTTGCAGGTAAGGCAGGTTGGCGACCACCAGCGAGTTACCCAAACCACCGGTCACCGCCACCAGCAGCCCGACCAGCGCATAGGCCAGGCGCTTGGGGTTGGAGTGCAGCGGCGTCGAGGGGGAACCGGGCAGACTGGGCTTCTCGTGAGGCTGCCAGTTGCGCGGGGCGTATCGATCCATTGAAAGGCCTTGTGCATGTGTTGCCGGGAGTTTGCCGCAAATCCTGCGGCAAACCCACAATCCTGTGGGCGCTGGCTTGCCAGCGATGACGGCAGTCGGCTCGGCAACAAGCTGACTGGCAGACCGCTATCGCGGGCAAGCCCGCTCCCACAGGGTCCGCGGTGGATTGGTAAATTCTGTTTAAAGGTCTTCTCGCCCGCAACGGATTTTTCCCCCGCCGGGCAACGAAACAGCCCTCTTCGCCGCATTTGGAGGGCTGCCACCTCGCGCAAACTCGTCGTAAAAAGCCCTGTTGACTTTTGCGGAAAACCTCGCAACTATCCGCAACCATGTTGTACGACGACGTATAACAAATAATAAAAACAACAAATGCAACAGGGAGCGTCACAGTGAGCACACTCGTCTGCAATTCCGTTCGCACGTCCCGTTTTTCCATCCCCCGCCCGCGTTCCACCCTGAGCTTGATCGGCTGCAGCAGCCTCGCCCTGGTTTTGCCGATGAGTGCAGACGCCGAGGGCTTCATCGAAGACAGCAAAGCCACGCTGAACCTGCGCAACGCCTACTTCAATCGCAACTTCGTCAACCCGAACTACCCGCAGGGCAAGGCGCAAGAGTGGACGCAGAACTTCATCCTCGATGCCAAATCCGGCTTTACCCAAGGCACCGTTGGTTTCGGTCTCGATGTGCTGGGGATGTATTCGCAAAAACTCGATGGCGGCAAGGGCACCGGCGGTACGCAACTGTTGCCGATTCACGATGACGGGCGTCCGGCGGACAACTTCGGTCGCCTCGGCGTGGCGCTGAAGGCCAAAGTGTCGAAGACCGAATTGAAGGTCGGCGAATGGATGCCGGTGCTGCCGATCCTGCGCTCGGACGATGGCCGCTCCCTGCCGCAGACCTTTCGCGGTGGCCAGATCACCTCCACCGAAATCAACGGCCTGACCCTCTACGGCGGGCAGTTCCGTGGCAACAGCCCGCGCAACGATGCGAGCATGGAAGACATGTCGATGAACGGCCGCGGCGCCTTCACCTCCGACCGTTTCAACTTCGGCGGCGGCGAATACACCTTCAACGACAAGCGCACCCTGGTCGGCGTGTGGTACGCCGAACTCAGCGACATCTACCAGCAGCAGTATTTCAACCTCAGCCACAGCCAGCCGCTGGGCGACTGGACGCTGGGCGCCAACCTCGGTTTCTTCACTGGCAAGGAAGACGGCAGCGCCCAGGCCGGCGACCTCGATAACAAGACTGCATTTGCCATGCTTTCGGCCCGCTACGGCGGCAACACCTTCTATGTCGGCCTGCAAAAACTCAGCGGCGACGACGCGTGGATGCGCGTCAACGGCACCAGCGGCGGCACCCTGGCCAACGACAGCTACAACGCCAGTTATGACAACGCCAAAGAGCGCTCCTGGCAGTTGCGTCATGACTACAACTTCGTTGCCCTCGGCATTCCCGGCCTGACCCTGATGAACCGCTACATCAGCGGCGACAACGTGCACACCGGGACGATTACCGATGGCAAGGAATGGGGTCGCGAGTCGGAACTGGGATACACCGTGCAGAGCGGGCCGCTGAAAAACCTCAATGTGAGATGGCGCAACGCGACGATACGCCGGGACTTCAGCACCAATGAGTTCGATGAGAACCGGATCTTTGTCAGCTATCCGATTTCGTTGTTGTAACCGCCAGGCGCCGCTCCCCTGTAGGAGTGAGCCTGCTCGCGATAGCGGTGTGTAAGCCGCCTCTTCCTCAACTGACACAACGCTATCGCGAGCAGGCTCACTCCTACAGGGGATTGCATTGCAGGGAAGGAATTGTGTTGAAGGGAAAGGAACCGGGCCTTCCGTCACTTGCACCAAAAGTCGCGTTGACAAGTTCCGGAAACCCTACCGATACTTCAGCGCAGTCATACGACAACCTACAACAAACCTAATAACAACGTGTAAGGGATTGCCATGACGTCTACCTCTACTCCCCGCGCCCCGTTCAACCGTCTGCTGCTGACCGGCGCTGCCGGTGGCCTGGGCAAAGTCCTGCGCGAACGCATGCGCCCTTATGCCCATGTCCTGCGCCTGTCAGACATTGCCGCTCTCACCCCAGCCGTTGATGATCGCGAAGAAATCGTCCCCTGCGACCTTGCCGACAAACAGGCGGTGCACCAACTGGTCGAAGGCGTCGACGCGATCCTGCATTTCGGCGGTGTCTCCGTAGAGCGGCCCTTCGAAGAAATCCTCGGCGCCAACATCTGCGGTGTCTTTCACATCTACGAAGCTGCACGCCGCCATGGTGTGAAGCGAGTGATCTTCGCCAGTTCCAACCACGTCATCGGCTTCTACAAACAGGACGAGCCGCTCGACGCCAGCTGCGCCCGCCGCCCCGACGGCTACTACGGATTGTCCAAGTCCTACGGCGAAGACATGGCCAGTTTCTACTTCGATCGCTACGGCATCGAGACGGTCAGCATCCGCATCGGCTCTTCATTTCCCGAGCCGCAGAACCGCCGGATGATGCACACCTGGCTGAGTTTCGACGACCTCACGCACTTGCTCGAGCGCGCGCTGTACACACCAAACGTTGGCCATACCGTGGTCTACGGCATGTCCGCCAACAAGGACGTCTGGTGGGACAACCGCTTCGCCAGTCACCTCGATTTTGAAGCCAAGGACAGCTCCGAAGTGTTCCGCGAAAAAGTCGAAGCACAGCCTATGCCCGCCGCGGATGACCCGGCGCGGGTCTATCAGGGCGGCGCGTTCGTCGCGGCCGGCCCCTTCGGTGACTGAACACTCTGCCAACGACGCAAAGGAATGAGTATGCAAGCCGAATTGATCGTCGATGCGCGCAACGCCGTGGGCGAAAGCCCGGTCTGGGTGCCGCAGGAAAACGCACTGTATTGGGTCGATATTCCCAACGGCGGACTGCAACGCTGGAGCGCTGACACCGGCCATGTGCATGCCTGGAAAACCCCGCAAATGCTCGCTTGCATCGCCCGTCACAGCGATGGCGGCTGGGTTGCCGGCATGGAGAGCGGCTTTTTTCATCTGCACCCGCACAGCGATGGCAGCCTCGACAGCGAATGGCTCGCCGCCGTCGAGCACAGCCGACGTGACATGCGCCTCAACGATGGTCGCTGCGACCGCCAGGGCCGTTTCTGGGCCGGCAGCATGGTGCTGAACATGGGCCTGAGTGCGTACGAAGGCCGACTCTACCGCTACGGCGCCGAGCAGTCTGGTGTAATCGAAGCGCAGCTCGACGGTTTCATCGTGCCCAACGGCCTCGGCTTCAGCCCTGACGGCAAGACGATGTACCTGTCCGATTCACATCCGCACGTGCAATTGATCTGGGCCTTCGATTACGACACCGAGACCGGCACACCGTCGAACCGGCGGATCTTCGTTGACATGAACCACTTCCCCGGCCGACCGGATGGCGCTGCCGTGGATGCCGAAGGCTGCTACTGGATCTGCGCCAACGACGCCGGCCTGATTCACCGTTTTACCCCGGACGGCCGCCTCGATTTCTCGCTGCAAGTGCCGGTGAAGAAACCGACGATGTGTGCCTTCGGCGGCAGCCGCCTGGACACCCTCTTCGTGACCTCGATTCGTCCCGGCGACGACCACGATCCGCAATCCCTGGCCGGCGGGGTGTTTACCCTCAACCCCGGGGTCAAAGGCCTGGAAGAACCGCTGTTCGACGATTCCCTGTAACACCCGCCTCTGCTGCACCGCTGCGCCTTGAACACAAAAATAACAAGACTGGAGACTCACCCCCATGAACTTCAAACGCACCTTGCTGGCCGCTGCACTCCCGCTGATGTTTACCTTCACAGGCGCCGCCCAGGCCTTGCAACTCAAATTCGCTGACATCCATCCCGCCGGTTATCCCACCGTGGTGGCCGAAGAAAACATGGGCAAGACCCTGACCAGGGAAACCAACGGCGAGCTGACCTTCCAATACTTTCCCGGCGGCGTGCTGGGCTCGGAAAAGGAAGTCATCGAGCAGATGCAAGTCGGCGCGGTACAGCTGTCTCGCGTCAGCCTGGGTATCGTCGGCCCGGTAGTGCCGGATGTGAACGTGTTCAACATGCCGTTCATCTTCCGCGACCATCAACACATGCGTAACGTCATCGACGGCGCGGTGGGCGACGAGATCCTCGACAAAATCACCAACTCCGAATTCGGCCTCGTGGCTCTGGCCTGGATGGACGGAGGCACACGCAACGTCTACACCAAGAAACCGGTACGCAAGCTCGAAGACCTCAAAGGCATGAAGATTCGTGTGCAGGGCAACCCGATGTTCATCGACATGATGAACGCCATGGGCGGAAACGGTATCGCCATGGACACCGGGGAGATCTTCAGTGCCTTGCAGACCGGCGTGATCGACGGCGCGGAAAACAACCCGCCGACCCTGCTCGAACACAACCACTTCCAGAACGCCAAGTTCTACAGCCTGACCGGTCACCTGATCCTGCCAGAGCCGATTGTGATGTCGAAAATCACTTGGGAAAAACTCACCCCGGATCAACAGGCGCTGGTCAAGACCGCCGCCAAGGCTGCCCAGGCTGAAGAGCGCGTGCTGTGGGACAAGAAGTCCGCTGCCAGCGAAGAAAAACTCAAGGCCGCTGGCGTCGAGTTTATCCAGGTTGACAAAAAACCCTTCTACGACGCCACCGCACCGGTGCGGGAAAAGTACGGTGCGAAGTACGCCGACCTGATCAAGAAAATCGAAGCCGTTCAGTAACGCCTCCCGCTCCGTCCTCATTAACCAGGCCCGGCGCACCTGATGACTCAGGCGCGCCCGGTTACGGTGGAACCCGATGAAGAATCTACTGCTGCGTATCAACGACAAGATCTACATGACGTGTATCTGGGTCGCCGGTCTTTCCGTCCTGGCAATTTCCCTGATGATTCCCTGGGGCGTGTTCGCTCGCTACGTGCTGGGCACCGGTTCGAGCTGGCCCGAGCCCACGGCGATCCTGCTGATGATGGTGTTCACCTTCATCGGTGCCGCCGCCAGTTACCGCGCCGGTGCGCACATGGCCGTGGCCATGCTCACCGACCGCATGCCACCGCACGTGAGATCCGCGGCGGCGATTTTTTCCCAACTGCTCATGGCGGCGATCTGCATTTTCATGACGATCTGGGGCGCCAAGTTGTGCATGTCCACCTGGAACCAGTTCATGGCAGCCCTGCCCGATCTGCGGGTTGGCGTGACCTATCTGCCGATTCCCGTGGGCGGCTTGCTGACGCTGGTTTTCGTCCTGGAAAAACTCTTGCTCGGTGACCAGAGCAAACGGCGGGTCGTGCAGTTCGATCTGGTTGAAGAAAGTGAAGGTGGCGCTTAATGGACGCTCTGATTCTGCTGGGCAGTTTTATCCTGTTGATCCTGATCGGCATGCCAGTCGCCTATGCGCTGGGCGCCGCCGCGCTGATCGGTGCATGGTGGATCGACATCCCGTTCCAGGCGGTGATGATCCAGGTCGCGTCGGGGGTGAACAAATTCTCGCTGCTGGCCATTCCGTTCTTCGTCCTGGCCGGGGCGATCATGGCCGAGGGCGGCATGTCCCGGCGTTTGGTGGCGTGTGCCGGGGTGCTGGTGGGCTTCGTGCGCGGCGGCCTGTCGCTGGTCAATATCGTCGCCTCGACCTTCTTCGGCGCGATCTCCGGTTCCTCGGTGGCCGACACCGCGTCGGTGGGTTCGGTGCTGATTCCGGAAATGGAACGCAAGGGCTATCCACGGGATTTCTCCACCGCGGTGACCGTCAGCGGCTCGGTGCAAGCCCTGCTCACTCCGCCAAGCCACAACTCCGTGCTCTACTCCCTGGCCGCCGGTGGTACGGTTTCGATTGCCTCGCTGTTCATGGCGGGCATCGTGCCGGGGTTGCTGATGAGCGCCTGCCTGATGGTGCTGTGTCTGATCTTCGCGAAAAAACGCGACTACCCCAAGGGTGAAGTCATCCCGATGCGCCAGGCGTTGAAAATCGTCGGCGAAGCCCTCTGGGGCCTGATGGCGATGGTGATCATCCTCGGCGGCATCCTCTCGGGGATTTTCACCGCTACGGAATCGGCGGCCATCGCCGTGTTGTGGTCGTTCTTCGTGACCATGTTCATCTACCGCGACTACAAGTGGCGTGAACTGCCGAAGCTGATGCACCGCACGGTACGCACCATTTCCATCGTGATGATCCTGATCGGTTTCGCCGCGAGCTTCGGCTACATCATGACCCTGATGCAGATTCCGGCGAAAATCACCACGCTGTTCCTGACCCTGTCGGACAACCGCTACGTGATCCTGATGTGCATCAACGTCATGCTGCTGTTGCTCGGCACGGTGATGGATATGGCGCCGCTGATCCTGATTCTGACGCCGATCCTGATGCCGGTGATTCTCGGCATCGGTGTCGACCCGGTGCAGTTCGGCATGATCATGCTGGTCAACCTCGGGATCGGGCTGATAACACCGCCGGTGGGCGCGGTGCTGTTTGTCGGCTCGGCGGTGGGCAAGGTCAGTATCGAGAGCACCGTGAAAGCGCTGCTGCCGTTTTATGCGGTGCTGTTTCTGGTGTTGATGCTGGTCACTTACATCCCCGCCATTTCCCTGTGGCTACCGCACTTGGTGTTGTAACAGCCTGAAAGATCGCAGCCTCGTTTCACTCGACAGCTCCTGCATGGGAATGCGATTCCTGTAGGAGCTGCCGAAGGCTGCGATCTTTTGATCTGCCAACATTCAGGCCCGCAACAACATGTATCCCGCCACCACCAGACACACGCTGGCAAACCCCACCTGCAACGTCCTCGCCGGCACCTGGGCGCAGAGTTTGCGGCCGATGATCATGCCGACAATGCTGGCCACGATAAACGCCGCGCCCTGAGCGTCAATCCGCACGCCCGCGTGAAAGGAACCGATCACGCCAATTGCCGAAATCAGGCTGATCACCATCAGCGACGTCGCGACAATCCCGCGCATTTGCACATCGGTCAGTTGCTTGAACGCCGGCACGATCAGGAAACCACCGCCAACGCCAAGCAAGCCCGAAACCACACCGGTCACCGCGCCCAATGCCGCCAGGGTCGCGGTGCATTTGGCGGTCCAGTCGAAACGCCCGGTCTGCTCATTGAGCATGCAGTTTTTCTGCCCCCAGCTCGCGTGGCCGTGGTCGCTCGGCCCCTCTTGCGCACGCTCGCGGCGCAGCATGCGCCAGGCCACCATGACCATCAGCAGACTGAAGAGGATCATCAGGATCTTCTCCGGCAACTGGTGCGCGAAATAAATGCCCAGCGGCGAAAACAGCGCACCGAGCGCGGCAATCAGCAGCGCCGCGCGATAACGCACCAGACCATGACGCAAACCGTCGATCGCCCCGACTGCCGCCGCACTGCCGACGGCGAACAACGCCACGGGCGCGGCCTGGGTCATGCTCCAGCCGAGACCAAGCACCAGCGCCGGCACCGCGAGAATCCCGCCGCCCGCCCCGGTCAGTCCGAGAATCAGCCCCATCAACACGCCAAACAGACTTGCCAGCAACATAGGGAGTTCTCAGTCGACTTTGGACAAACCGGTCAGCCACTCGCGGCCCTTGAGCATGCCGTTCCAGTAGAACCACGGCAGCAGCGTCGCCTTGAGAAACCACGCCGAGCGGCGCGGCACGGTCGCATCGAGGGCGAAGGTCGGCAGCAACTTTCCGCCGTAACCAAACTCGGCGAGGATCACCTTGCCCTTCTCCACCGTTAGCGGGCACGAACCGTAGCCGTCGTACTTCAGTGGCAGCGGTTGTTGCTTGCGCACGGCCAGCAGATTTTCCGCGACCACCACAATCTGCTTGCGCACCGCCGCAGCGGTTTTCGCATTGCTGGTGCCGCAGATATCACCGAGGCCGAACACCTCGGGGTAACGCGGATGTTGCAGGCTATGCGGATTGACTTCGCACCAGCCAGCACCGTCGGCCAGCGCACTTTGCGCGATGAAATCTGGCGAGACTTGCGGCGGGACTACATGCAGCAGATCGAAGGTTTTCGCCTGTGTGGTGACGTTACCGTCGGCGTCCTTGATCTCGAACCACGCGGTTTTTGCCGGGCCGTCAACCTTGACCAGACTGCTGTTGAAGGCCAGTTGCGCGTTGTATTTTTCGATGTACTTCATCAGCGGCGGAACGAAGGTCGCGACACCGAACAGCGCGGCGCCGGCCAGGTTGAACTCGACTTTGATGTTGTTCAGCACAGCGGTTTTGCGCCAGTGATCGCACGACAGGTATAACGCCTTCTGCGGCGCGCCGGCGCATTTGATCGGCATCGCCGGCTGGGTAAACAATGCCTTGCCGCCACGCAGTTTCTGCACTTGATCCCAGGTGTACTGCGAGTGCTGATAGCTGTAGTTGGACGTCACGCCGTGCTGGCCGAGGCTTTCCTGCAGGCCTTCGATCTTCTCCCAGGCCAGACGCAGACCGGGGCAGACGATCAGGTTCTGGTAAGTGACGGTGCGCTGATCGTTGAGGGTCAACTGGCGCTGATCGGGATCGACGCCAGTCACCGCCGCCTGAATCCAGGTGGCCTGACGCGGCATCACTTTGCTCATCGGGCGGACGGTGTCTTTGACGTCGTAGGCGCCACCGCCAACCAGCGTCCACGCCGGTTGGTAGTAGTGCTGGGCGCTTGGCTCGATCACGGTGATGTTCAGAGTGGGATCACGCTTGAGCAGACTGGCGACGAAGCCGATGCCGGCGGTGCCGCCGCCGATGACCACGATATCGGCACTGATGGATGGGCCCCAGTGTTGATCGTTCATTGCTTGTTCCTTATTGCTGCATGCAAGGATTTCTTGGCCATCCCACAAATCCATTGTAGGAGTGAGCCTGCTCGCGATAGCGGTATGTCAGTCTATGAAGATGTTGGCTGATACACCGCTATCGCGAGCAGGCTCACTCCTACAGGGATTGTGTGGTGGCTGACATTTATTGATGGCCCAGGCTTTTCAGCACCGCTCCGCAATACAACCCGGACAGGGTTTTCATCACCTGAATCACTTCAGGACTGGCCAGACCGTAAAAGATGTATTTGCCTTCACGACGGGTCGCCACCAGGCCTTCATCGCGCAGGATGCCCAGTTGCTGGGACAGCGTCGGCTGGCGCACGCCGGTCATTTTTTCCAGTTCGCCGACATTGCGCTCGCCTTGGGTCAGCTGGCACAGGATCAACAGACGATCCTCATTGGCCAGCGCCTTGAGCAGCGCGCAGGCCTTGGAGGCGGACGCCCGCAACTGGGCGACTTCACATTCGGTCAGACTGGATTGCATTTGCACGATGCCTTCAACGTCACTTAAGCTGCGAACATTATGTTTTTAGATAAAGTGTTGCAACCCATTTCCCTGGTTCAGGTTGGTGACCATGCCCGCGCAGATTGAAGCTTTCCTCGACCCCGCCTCCTCGACCTACAGCTACGTGGTCTATGAAGCTGATGGCGGGCAGTGTGCAATCGTCGATCCGGTACTCGATTACGACGGCGCTGCCGGTCGCACCGGCACCGTGCAGGCCGACAAGCTCATCGCCTTCGTCCGTGAACACCGTTTGCAGGTGCAATGGCTGCTGGAAACCCACGCCCACGCCGATCACCTGTCCGCCGCGCCGTACCTGCGCCGCGTACTGGGCGGCAAGATCGCCATCGGCCAGTCGATCAGCAAGGTGCAGAACGTGTTCAAGGTGCTGTTCAACCTGGAACCGGAATTCTGCGTCGACGGCTCGCAGTTCGATCACCTGTTCGCACCGAACGAATCGTTCATGATCGGTAACCTCAACGCCACCGCCCTGCACGTCCCCGGCCACACCCCGGCGGACATGGCTTACCTGATCGACGGCGAACAGATTCTGGTCGGCGACACGCTGTTCATGCCCGACGTCGGCACCGCCCGCTGCGACTTCCCCGGCGGCAACGCGCATCAACTGTTCAACTCGATCCACAAACTGCTGGCCTTCCCCGCCAGCGTGAAACTCTACGTCTGCCACGACTACCCGCCCGAAGGCCGCGAGTCGCAGTGCCAAACCACCGTCGGCGAGCAGCGCCTGAGCAATATTCATGTGCATGACGGGATTGATGAAGCGGCGTTTGTCGCGATGCGCACCAAACGCGATGCCGGGCTGGGCATGCCGACGCTGTTGCTGCCGGCAATTCAGGTGAATGTGCGGGCGGGGAATTTTCCGGCGGCCGAGGACAATGGTGTGGTTTACCTGAAGGTGCCGATCAATAAGCTCTAGAAGCAAAAGATCGCAGCCTGCGGTAGCTCCTACAGGAACACGGTTTATGTGTGCTCTGTGTAGGAGCTGCCGAAGGCTGCGATCTTTTGATCTTCAGGACCCGAGGGTCAACCCATTCGCCGGCAACGGCAACGCCGTCTTGTAGCGCACCTGCTTCAAGGCAAAACTCGAGCGGATATTCGCCACCCCCGGCACCTTGGTCAGAAAGTCCATCATGAACCGCTCTAGCGCCTGAATCGTCGGCACCAGCACCCGGATCAGATAGTCCGGGTCGCCGGCCATCAGGTAGCACTCCATCACTTCGGGGCGGTCGGAGATCGCCTCTTCGAAATGCTGCAACGCCTCCTCGACCTGTTTCTCCAGGCTGACGTGAATGAACACGTTCACGTGCAGGCCCAACAGGTCGGCATCCAGCAGCGTCACCTGCTCGCGAATCAGCCCTAATTCCTCCATCGCCTTGACCCGGTTGAAACACGGCGTCGGCGACAGATTCACCGAGCGCGCGAGGTCGGCGTTGGTGATGCGCGCATTCTCCTGAAGGCTGTTGAGAATGCCGATGTCGGTACGGTCCAGTTTGCGCATGAGACAAAATCACCTGTTTTTTATGTTTATGCAGAATTTCTATCTGCAAATCGTCTCCAGCGCAACGAAACAGAGAGAAATATTCTTCTGGCCCGGGCCTATGATTGTTGTAGGACAAGATTTCTTTCACCCAAGAATGATTGCCAGCTCACTACAAGAAATTCACAAGATCGAGCGTAGAAGCCATGACCCAAGCGTATGAACCGCTGCGTCTGCACGTCCCTGAACCCTCGGGCCGCCCAGGCTGCAAAACCGACTTCTCCTACCTGCATCTGACCGATGCCGGCACGGTGCGCAAACCTTCCATCGACGTCGAACCTGCCGACACCGCCGACCTGGCGCGTGGGCTGATTCGGGTGCTCGACGATCAGGGTAACGCCCTCGGCCCCTGGGCTGAAAACGTGCCGGTCGAGATCCTGCGCAAGGGCATGCGCGCCATGCTCAAGACGCGGATCTACGACAACCGCATGGTGGTCGCCCAGCGTCAGAAGAAAATGTCGTTCTACATGCAAAGCCTTGGCGAAGAAGCCATCGGCAGCGCCCAGGCCCTGGCCTTGAACATCGACGACATGTGCTTCCCGACCTACCGCCAGCAAAGCATCCTGATGGCCCGCGAAGTGCCGCTGGTCGACCTGATATGCCAACTGCTGTCCAACGAGCGCGATCCGCTCAAGGGCCGGCAGTTGCCGATCATGTACTCGGTCAAGGACGCCGGTTTCTTCACCATCTCCGGCAACCTCGCCACCCAATTCATTCAGGCCGTCGGCTGGGGCATGGCCTCGGCGATCAAGGGCGACACGAAAATCGCCTCGGCGTGGATCGGTGACGGCGCTACCGCCGAATCGGACTTCCACACCGCCCTCACCTTCGCTCACGTTTACCGCGCGCCAGTGATTCTCAACGTGGTCAACAACCAGTGGGCGATCTCGACCTTCCAGGCTATCGCCGGCGGTGAAGCCACCACTTTCGCCGGACGCGGCGTCGGTTGCGGTATCGCCTCGCTGCGCGTCGACGGCAACGACTTCTATGCGGTCTACGCCGCTTCCGCCTGGGCTGCCGAACGCGCCCGGCGCAACCTCGGCCCGACCATGATCGAATGGGTCACCTACCGCGCCGGCCCGCACTCGACCTCCGACGATCCCTCCAAATACCGTCCTGCCGACGACTGGAGCCACTTCCCGCTGGGCGACCCGATTGCCCGCCTGAAGCAGCACCTGATCAAGGTCGGCCACTGGTCGGAAGAAGAGCACGCCGCCGTCAGCGCCGAGCTCGAAGCCGAAGTGATTGCCGCGCAGAAACAGGCCGAACAGTACGGCACCCTCGCCGGCGGGCAGATTCCAAGCGCCGCGACCATGTTCGAAGACGTCTACAAAGAGATGCCGGAGCACTTGAAGCGCCAGCGTCAGCAGTTGGGGATCTGACATGAACGATCACAACAACAATATTCAGTTGGAAACCGCCATGACCACGACCACCATGACCATGATCCAGGCCCTGCGCTCGGCCATGGATGTGATGCTTGAGCGTGACGACAATGTGGTGGTGTTCGGTCAGGACGTCGGCTACTTCGGCGGCGTGTTCCGTTGCACCGAAGGCCTGCAGACCAAGTACGGCACCTCGCGGGTATTCGACGCACCAATCTCCGAAAGCGGCATCGTCGGCGTGGCCGTGGGCATGGGCGCCTACGGTTTGCGTCCGGTGGCCGAGATTCAGTTCGCCGACTACGTCTACCCGGCTTCCGACCAGATCATTTCCGAAGCGGCGCGCCTGCGTTATCGCTCGGCCGGCGAGTTCACCGCGCCGATGACCCTGCGCATGCCATGCGGCGGCGGCATCTACGGCGGTCAGACCCACAGCCAGAGCATCGAGGCGATGTTCACCCAGGTGTGCGGCCTGCGCACCGTGATGCCGTCCAACCCGTATGACGCCAAAGGCCTGCTGATCGCCTCCATCGAAAACGATGACCCGGTGATCTTCCTCGAGCCGAAACGCCTGTACAACGGCCCGTTCGACGGCCACCACGACCGCCCGGTAACCCCGTGGTCGAAACATCCGCAGGCCCAGGTTCCGGACGGTTACTACACCGTGCCGCTGGACGTCGCCGCGATCACTCGTCCGGGCAAGGACGTCACCGTGCTGACCTACGGCACCACCGTGTACGTGTCGCAAGTTGCTGCTGAAGAAAGTGGCGTTGACGCCGAAGTCATCGACCTGCGCAGTTTGTGGCCGCTGGATCTGGAAACCATCGTCAAGTCGGTGAAGAAAACCGGTCGCTGCGTGGTGGTGCACGAAGCTACCCGTACCTGCGGTTTCGGCGCCGAGCTGGTGTCGCTGGTGCAAGAGCACTGCTTCCATCACCTGGAAGCGCCGATCGAACGCGTCACCGGTTGGGACACCCCCTACCCGCACGCGCAAGAGTGGGCGTATTTCCCAGGGCCGTCCCGAGTGGGCGCGGCGTTGAAACGGGTCATGGAGGTCTGAATGGGCACGCACGTTATCAAGATGCCGGACATCGGCGAAGGCATCGCAGAAGTCGAACTGTCGCAGTGGCACGTCAAGGTCGGTGACCTGGTCGTCGAAGACCAGGTGCTGGCCGATGTCATGACCGACAAGGCCATGGTCGATATTCCGTCGCCGGTCCACGGCAAGGTGATTGCGCTCGGCGGTCAGCCGGGTGAAGTGATGGCGGTCGGCAGTGTGCTGATCAGCATTGAAGTGGAAGGTGCCGGCAACCTGAAAGAGTCCGCCGCACCAGCGCCTGTTGCTGCAA
The DNA here is from genome assembly GCF_058798255.1 of Pseudomonas sp. GW823-FHT01D03. Taxonomy (NCBI): domain Bacteria; kingdom Pseudomonadati; phylum Pseudomonadota; class Gammaproteobacteria; order Pseudomonadales; family Pseudomonadaceae; genus Pseudomonas; species Pseudomonas sp. GW823-FHT01D03. The sequence goes on along the minus strand of NZ_JBXAKK010000001.1, from coordinate 2,533,878 downwards.
AAGAGCCGCCTGCTGCGCCGAAAGTTGAAACAGTTGCCGAGAGCAAACCTGCCGCCGCTGCCGCGCCGCGCCCGGCGCCGGTTTGCCAGGGCCCGATGGTTGCCCGCGAGGCTGATGAACGTCCGCTGGCCTCGCCGGCCGTGCGCAAACATGCACTGGATCTGGGCATTCAATTGCGCCTGGTACGCGGAACCGGCCCCGCCGGTCGCGTACTGCACGAAGACCTTGAGGCCTATCTGGCGCAAGGTCAATCGAACGCTTCGGCACCGGCAACCGCCGCGTATGCCCAGCGTCACGATGAAGAACAGATTCAGGTTATCGGCATGCGCCGCAAGATCGCCCAGCGCATGCAGGACGCCACCCAGCGTGCCGCACACTTCAGCTACGTCGAGGAAATCGACGTTACCGCGATTGAAGAACTGCGCGCGCATCTGAATGAAAAACACGGTGCCAGCCGGGGCAAGTTGACCTTGCTGCCGTTCCTCGTCCGCGCACTGGTCGTGGCTCTGCGCGACTTCCCGCAGATGAACGCCCGTTACGATGACGAAGCCCAAGTCATCACCCGCCTCGGCGCGGTGCATGTCGGTGTCGCCACGCAAAGCGACGTCGGCCTGATGGTGCCGGTGGTGCGTCACGCCGAGGCGCGCAGCCTGTGGGACAGCGCCGCGGAGATCTCGCGTCTGGCCAACGCCGCGCGCAATGGCAAGGCCAGCCGCGATGAACTGTCCGGCTCGACCATCACCCTGACCAGCCTCGGTGCGCTGGGCGGCATCGTCAGCACGCCGGTGCTGAACCTGCCGGAAGTGGCAATCGTCGGCGTGAACAAAATCGTCGAACGGCCAATGGTCGTCAAAGGTCAGGTGGTGATCCGCAAGATGATGAACCTCTCCAGCTCCTTCGATCACCGCGTGGTCGACGGCATGGACGCGGCGCTCTTCATCCAGGCCATTCGTGGCTTGATCGAACAACCTGCCACTTTGTTTGTGGAGTAAGGCTCGCATGCAATCTCTGAACACTACGCTGCTGATCATCGGCGGCGGCCCCGGCGGTTATGTCACGGCGATCCGCGCCGGGCAACTGGGCATTTCGACCATTCTGGTCGAAGGCCAATCGCTCGGTGGCACTTGCCTGAATATCGGCTGCATTCCGTCCAAAGCGTTGATTCATGTGGCTGAGCAGTTTCACCAGACACAACATCACAGTCAGCATTCTGCGCTGGGCATCAGCGTCTCGGCGCCAACCCTCGACATCAGCAAAAGCGTCGAGTGGAAGGACGGCATCGTCGATCGCCTGACCACCGGCGTCGCCGCGCTGCTGAAAAAGCACAAGGTTCAAGTCATCCATGGCTGGGCCAAAGTCATTGACGGCAAAACCGTGGAAGTCGGCGATACACGCATCCAGTGCGAACATCTGGTGCTGGCCACCGGTTCGACCAGCGTCAACCTGCCGATCCTGCCGATTGGCGGGCCGATCATTTCCTCCACCGAAGCGCTGGCGCCGAAGTCCGTGCCGAAACGCCTGGTGGTGGTGGGCGGCGGTTACATCGGTCTGGAGCTGGGCATTGCTTACCGCAAGCTCGGCGCCGAGGTCAGTGTAGTCGAGGCGCAGGATAGTATCCTGCCAGCCTACGATGCCGAGCTGACCCAGCCGGTGCACGAAGCGCTGAAGCAACTGGGCGTGAAGCTCTATCTCAAGCACAGCGTGCTGGGTTTCGACGGCACCTTGCAGGTGCGTGACCCGAACGGCGACACCTTGAATCTGGAAACCGATCAGGTGCTAGTGGCGGTCGGTCGCAAGCCGAATACGCAGGGCTGGAACCTCGAAGCACTGAATCTGGACATGAACGGCTCGGCGATCAAGATCGACAGCCGCTGCCAGACCAGCATGCGCAACGTCTACGCCATCGGCGACCTGAGCGGCGAACCGATGCTCGCGCACCGCGCCATGGCTCAGGGCGAAATGGTTGCCGAACTGATCAGCGGCAAATCCCGCGAATTCAACCCGACCGCCATTGCCGCCGTGTGCTTTACCGACCCGGAACTGGTGGTGGTCGGCCAGACCCCGGACGAAGCCAAGGCTGCCGGGTGGGACTGCATCGTTTCCAGCTTCCCGTTCGCTGCCAATGGCCGGGCGATGACCCTGGAATCGAAAAGCGGCTTCGTGCGCGTGGTCGCACGTCGTGACAATCATGTGATTGTCGGCTGGCAGGCGGTGGGTGTTGGGGTTTCCGAGTTGTCGACCGCGTTCGCGCAAAGCCTGGAAATGGGTGCGCGTCTGGAAGACATCGGCGGCACCATTCATGCGCATCCGACCTTGGGTGAAGCGGTGCAGGAAGCGGCGTTGCGTGCTTTGGGGCATGCGTTGCATCTGTGATGGACGGTGGCAGTGATGGCCTCTTCGCGAGCAAGCCCGCTCCCACAGGGAAATGCATTCCAAAATGTGGGAGCGGCTTCTTCAGGAAAATGCATTCCCCCTGTGGGAGCGGGCTTGCTCGCGAATTCTTGAGGCCGACACGATTTATCTGCCTGTCATCCGATAGTCCGGGCTGCGAAACCGCGCAAGAATGAAGTATTGTTGTGCCCATCCAAAAAAACGTCAGAAGCCTTGAACCGTTTCGACGGTTGTTCAGTGATAGAGGGTGTCATGGGTAACGAGAGCATCAATTGGGACAAGCTGGGTTTTGACTACATCAAGACCGACAAACGCTATCTGTCGTACTTTCGCAATGGCGAGTGGGACAAAGGCACCCTGACCGAAGACAACGTGCTGCACATCAGCGAAGGCTCGACTGCTCTTCACTATGGCCAGCAGTGCTTCGAAGGCCTGAAGGCCTATCGTTGCAAGGACGGCTCGATCAACCTGTTCCGTCCCGACCAGAACGCCGCGCGCATGCAGCGCAGCTGCGCCCGCCTGCTGATGCCGCACGTGTCGACCGAGCAGTTCATTGAAGCGTGCAAGGAAGTGGTTCGCGCCAACGAGCGCTTCATCCCGCCATACGGCACCGGCGGCGCGCTGTACCTGCGTCCGTTCGTGATCGGCGTGGGTGACAACATCGGCGTGCGTACCGCGCCGGAGTTCATCTTCTCGGTGTTCGCGATCCCGGTCGGCGCCTACTTCAAGGGCGGCCTGACTCCGCACAACTTCCAGATCTCCAGCTTCGACCGCGCCGCCCCACAAGGCACCGGTGCGGCCAAGGTCGGTGGCAACTACGCCGCCAGCCTGATGCCGGGCTCTCAGGCCAAGAAGGCGCACTTCGCTGACGCCATCTACCTGGATCCGCTGACCCACAAGAAGATCGAGGAAGTCGGTTCGGCCAACTTCTTCGGGATCACCCACGACAACAAGTTCATCACCCCGAACTCGCCATCCGTGCTGCCAGGCATCACCCGTCTGTCGCTGATCGAACTGGCGAAAACCCGTCTGGGTCTGGAAGTGATTGAAGGCGATGTGCTGATCGACAAACTGTCGGACTTCAAGGAAGCCGGTGCTTGCGGTACTGCGGCGGTGATCACCCCGATCGGCGGGATCAGCTACAACGACCACCTGCATGTGTTCCACAGCGAAACCGAAGTCGGCCCGGTCACCCAGAAGCTCTACAAAGAGCTGACTGGCGTGCAGACCGGCGACATCGAAGCGCCAGCGGGCTGGATCGTCAAGGTTTGATCTGACGGCTGCTGATGCACAAAAGCCCCCATCGAGTGATCGATGGGGGCTTTTTATTGGAAGCAAGATCAAAAGATCGCAGCCTGCGGCAGCTCCTACACAGATCTCCTGTAGGAGCTGCCGCAGGCTCGGGCCGCGTTCGGACGATCTTTTGATTTTCTATTTCAGCGCAATCCGCTTACCGCCTCGCGCAGCTATCCCGCTCGCCTGCCCATTCTGCTGCTTGCCCATCCGCGCCTGGGTTATCAATCCGGGGATCAACTCGCCCTCCGGCAGATTCTTCCAGAATCGCACCGGCAAGTGCCCTTGCATGACCTTCTCGTTCAATCGCGCCGGGTTGAAGATGTGGCTGTAGTACGTCAGCCACAACTCGCCGTGCGGATCATCGATGTTCTGCGCCAGTTGCTGCCACTCCATCGGGCACTGGCGCTGATGAATCAACTGTTCGCCATCGTAATAAACCCCGTCACGCGGCGTGGCGATCAACCAGCGGTGGCGACCCATGCGCCCGATGAAATGTTCGCTGGCGCTGTGCAGGATGTCGTGGGCCGGTTCGTGCCACGCAATGTATTGCGGGCCTGGCTGATCCTGCGGGCGTTCGATGAAACGCACGAACGCATGCAAATGGTGGGCTTCACGCTGCACCTGCTTGATCCGCCGCTGCAACTCGCTGCCGAGCTTGTCGCCGGCCATCATCGCCGTGCGATCGCCATGGCTGACGCGCCACAGCACTTCATACAACAGACTCCAGCGCTGGTCGCCCCGGTAGCGTGCAGCTTGTTCCAGGGTCTCGAGCAGTGCACGGGGGATGCGTGCCTGAAACGGCCCCTGCCCCTCGGGTACCGAGACGTCACTGGCAAACAGATCGCTCACCCCTTCCGACGCCCAACTCACCAGACTCGGGTCGACTTCATGACTGAGCAGCCAGCGCGCCTGCTGGCGCCAAGTGTCGAACAGGTCGTCGCAATCGAGATTGATCATCCCCACAACCCCATCTGCTGCGGTTGCGGCCGGTCGCGCAGTTGCTGGTAAAGCATTTGGCTGGTGACTTCGGCCTGTTGCGGGTGGTAGTCGCTGGTGATGATGAACGGCTTGGCCTTGGCCAGCACACAACGCATACGCGCCACGTCTTCATAGCGGATACGCCGTTGCTGGCGCAATTGCACCAGACGCTCGGTGGTGCGCAGACCGATGCCCGGGATGCGCGCGATCAGCGACGGCTCGGCGCGATTCAGGTCCAGCGGAAACACCTCGCGATTCTGCAGCGCCCAAGCCAGTTTCGGATCGATATCCAGCGCCAGATTACCTGGGCCCTTGAGCAACTCATCGGCGCTGTAGCCATAGCTGCGCAAGAGGAAATCGGCTTGATACAAACGATGTTCGCGCATCAGCGGTGGTGCGGCCAATGGCACGCTTTTCGGGCTGTCGGGGATCGGGCTGAAGGCCGAATAGTAAACGCGCCGCAGGCGGTAGTTGCCATACAGCGACTGAGCGCTGTGCAGGATCGTGCTGTCGTCGGTGTCATCGGCGCCAACGATCATTTGCGTACTCTGCCCGGCCGGGGCGAACTTCGCCGAACGCGGTTCGTTGAGCACCGTTTGCACGCCGGTGTAGATGGTGTTCATCGCTTGCTTGATCGAACCGATCTGCTTCTCCGGCGCGAGGGTTTGCAGGCTGGCGTCGGTGGGCAGTTCGATATTGACGCTGAGGCGATCGGCGTAGCGCCCGGCCTCTTCGATCAATGCCGGATCGGCCTCGGGAATGGTCTTGAGGTGAATGTAGCCGCGAAACTCGTGCTGCTCGCGCAACAGCTTCGCCACGCGTACCAGTTGCTCCATGGTGTAGTCCGCCGAGCGGATGATCCCCGAACTGAGAAACAGCCCGCTGACGCAGTTGCGCCGGTAAAAATCCAGGGTCAGCGTGACCACTTCCTCGGGGGTGAAACGTGCGCGCGGCACATCGCTGGAGCGGCGGTTGACGCAGTACTGGCAGTCGTAGAGACAGAAATTGGTCAGGAGGATTTTCAACAGCGACACGCAACGGCCGTCCGGCGTATAGCTATGGCAGATGCCCATGCCATCGGTCGAGCCCAACCCGCTCTTGCCCTCGGAGCTGCGCTTGGGCGCACCGCTGCTGGCGCAGGAGGCGTCGTACTTGGCGGCGTCGGCGAGAATGCTGAGCTTGTCGATGATTTGCATGGCGCGGGCTCTTTACTGTGTGGATATACAGTATAGATCCGAGCACAGGGTTACAAGGTGCAAGAAGCGCACCTCGTCGGGCAGAAGCTCAAGATCAAAGGATCGCAGCCTGCGGCAGCTCCTACATTAAATCGCAATAGTCGACATTTTTCAGATGTGCACACTCCCTGTAGGAGCTGCCGCAGGCTGCGATCTTTTGACCTTCGCGTCTATCGGCAACTCGAGAGCAAATCGCAGGCCCATTTCCTTTCGCCCCGCCACGGTCAGCGCCAACGCCCGACTATCAAGATCCTGCGTCACCCACTTGCGTTTCAGCGCCATTTGCAACAGCGCCCCCCCCAGCGAACCGCCCAGATGCGGCCGGCGCATGCTCCAGTCCAGGCACGGGCAGGCGAACTTGCGACGCAAATTACTCAAATCCTGCACCTCAATCCCCAAGCCTTCGAACAGCGCCTCGCCACTTTCGCTCAAGCTATAAACCCGCTCGTCGGTTTCCACCAGCCACCCCGCCTCAAGCAAACGGTCATGCAGCAACACCGCCAGCGTGCCGGCCATGTGGTCGTAGCAGGTGCGGGCGAATTGCATGCGATCCGGGGTGTGCGGCTTGAAGCTCGGTGCGGCGTTCTGGCCGATCACCATCAACGCTTCCAGCGCCTGCGCCACGCGCTGATCGGCGAGGCTGTAATAACGATGGCGGCCCTGCACATGCAGGCGCACCAGCGACAGATCCTTGAGTTTGGCCAGGTGCGCGCTGGCAGTGGACGCGCTGACCTCGGCAACGGCGGCCAATTCAGTGCTGGTACGGGCGTGGCCGTCCATCAGCGAGCAGAGAATTTTCGTGCGTGCCGGTTCGGCGATGGCGGCCGCCACCTGCGATACGCCGACGTCTTGATGTTCTGCGTGCATATTTCGCTCCCCGACGAATCGTCGTCGCTGCGAACTGAAGATACTCGCATCACTTTCCCGACGACAAGGCTGTGCACCATGAACCCGATCATCGCTGCGACGCATGCCGATCCCTACCCCTACTACGCCAAACTGCGCGCCGAGGGCGGACTGACCTTCGATCATGGATTAAAACTGTGGGTCGCCAGCAGCGCCCGAACGGTGAGCGCAGTGCTGACGCACGCCGATTGTCGGGTGCGACCGCCGCAGGAACCGGTGCCCAAGACGATTGCCTCGGGGCTGGCTGGCAAGGTGTTCGGGCAGTTGATGCGGATGAACGATGGCGAACGTCAACGCTGTCCGCGTGCGGCAATCGAGCCGTCACTGCAGTTGATAGATGACGAGCAAGTACGCGCACTAGTGGCTGCGCGTCTGATTACAGCGGACGCCGACGGCTTGTATAAGGCGATGTTTCGCGGGCCGGTGTGCGTGGTCGCGGCGCTGCTCGGCTTCACCCCGGCGCAAGGCCGGGCGATCAGTGAATTGACGGCGGATTTCGTCGCCTGCCTGTCGCCGCTGAGCAATGACCTGCAACTGGCGGCGGCGCACGCGGCGGCGGAGCAATTGCGCGGTTACTTCATCGAGTTGCTGGCCGAAGCCGATAGCGAGTTGCTCAGGGCTATCGAACAGCGATTTGCAGGAGACGAAGAAACCCTGATTGCCAACCTGATCGGTCTCTGTTCGCAGACGTTCGAGGCCAGTGCGGGACTGATCGGCAATGCACTGATCGCGCTGCGACGTCAGCCTGAGTTGCATGACGCCGCTGTGGAAGCACTGTTGGCCGAGGTTCAGCGCTTTGATCCGCCGGTGCAGAACACCCGGCGTTTTGTCGCACAGACTTGCGAGATCGATGGCGTGCGGCTCGAGGCCGGCGAGATAATTCTGGTGCTGCTGGCCTCGGCCAACCGCGATCCCTTGTTAAATGAGGAGCCTGAGCGATTTGTGCTGGATCGTCCTGACCGGCGCAGTTTCAGCTTTGGCAGCGGCCGGCATCAGTGTCCGGGAGAAGCGCTGGCGCTGAGCATTGCCGCTGCGACTGTCAGAGAAATCCTCGATCAGGGTGTGAATCTGCAACAGCTGACGTGGCATTACCGCCCATCGCTCACTGGGCGGATCCCGCTGTTCAGCGCGGCACAGACTTAGGCGCTGTGGCTCAGCGCTTGGGGTTCAGGCTCATGATGTGCGTGCCCTACTCTAATCCCCTGTGGGAGCAAACTGGCGATGTCGATACCGACTATCAGATAAGGAAAATCAAGCTTGATTTATATCGGTTTCGATATAGCCTGCTGATAGGTGACCTCTGCCATTCTTTGCAACACACCGCCGCAACGCGTTTTCGTCGGAGCCATTACGCTTCTCCTTTCAACAAAGGAGAAGTCGATGCCAAGACACAAGGATGTGGTGTTTGTCGCAAGTGCACTCAAGGATCTGAGAGCTTTTCCTTTGGATGCTCGCAGAGCTGCGGGATTTCAATTGGATCTGTTGCAACAGGGCGACGAGCCTTTTGATTGGCGCCCCATGAAAACCGTAGGACGGGGTGTCAATGAAATCAGAATCACCGAAGACTCAGGAGCGTTTCGAGTGTTTTACGTGGTCAATCGGCCTGACGCGATCTATGTGCTGCACGCCATGCAAAAGACCACTCGCAAAACTGAAACGCGAGATATCGAACTGGCACGCGCCAGATACCAGGAAATAGGTTAAGCCATGAAGGACCATCAATACCCTTCCCAGCATTTCTCAAGCATCTGGGACGCACTGGAAGACACGCCGCAGGACGCGGCCAACATGCGCCTGCGGGCCAAACTTATGCGCACGCTTTGCGAGACGGTTCGTGCCTGGGAGCTTCCTCAAAAGGAGGCCGCCAAGCGCTTGGGAATTACTCAGCCACGCCTCAATGACGTGCTCAACGGGAAAATCGACAAATTTTCTCTGGATGCGCTGGTCAATCTATCGGCCGCAGCGAAACTGGAAGTAGACATCTGCTTCCCCCAGGCCCCACCACTGCACTGGGCGTGACGCCCGCTCGGATTCTCAGGCTTACGAGAGGCGGTCATTACTACATCCGCCTCAATCCTCCCGCGTCAAAACCTCCAATAACTCAATCTCAAACACCAGATTCGAATGCGGCGGAATCTTGCCCATGGTCCGCTCGCCATAGCCCAAGTGCGCCGGCACCAGCAGTTTGCGCTTGCCGCCCACTTGCATGCCCATCAGTCCCTGATCCCAACCCTTGATTACCCGGCCAGTGCCAATCACGCACTGGAAAGGTTTGCCACGGCTGTGGGAAGAATCGAACTCGCTGCCGTCTTCCAGCCAGCCAGTGTATTGGGTAGTAATCAGCGCGCCTTTGACGGCAGCCTTGCCCTCGCCCACCTGAAGATCGATTACCTGCAGTTCATCAGTCATGACATTCACTCAATTGCTTAACTGGCGGCCGTTTTCCCAGAAATGGCAGCTGTTCGCAACTCATTAACCAATGATTGGCGGTTTATCGAGTGGAAACACTCAGTCAGGAGGCAAGCCAAACACAACGCCATTGAAAGTATGGGTGCAACACTGGCAATGGGGTTTCATCTCCTCGGCCTTCAAGTCCGGGTTGACGATTTGCAGACGCTTTTGCTCATCGACGTACAGGCCATTGAAGTAGCTCGACTCACCCAGTCGCACAATGTCCTCGCGATCATCTTCATGGATGGACACCATCCAGAACACTGGCTCCGGACGATCAAGGCGCGCCACCGCCTCACTGTAAATCTCATCCCAGTTACCTCCGGCACGAGATAACAGAAAGCGAAATAATGGAGTGTAATCGTAGCCGTGATGCTTGATTCCATGCATCGAACCCCGCGTCGCCTCGCTACGCCTCTCGGCTTTGGTATTACGCTCATACCGATAGTGACTGCCCTGATTGTTGCGCCAGACGTTGTGAGCAGTGGTATTTACTTTGCGATAAAGAGGTTTCTTTTCCAACGATTGCTCCTGACATCCAGTCACTCGAAACGCCCTTCGCGTTTTACCCGAATAGCGCCCGAATGCAATCGACCGTCCATGGCCAATTGTTGCCGAAACGCTTAGCGCTCGACAGGTTGCATCTCGACAATGGTGCCGTTGGTGATCATGACCATCACGTACTTGTCATTGATCTGCACCCACTGCGCCTGATCGACCGGGGCTTTCAAGCCTTTCTGTTTCCAGTTTTTCAACGCTTTGTCGCTGCGCTGATAAATGTCTGGAGCCCGGTCGTTGACCTTCAATTCGCGGTCGCTGGTCGGCGACTGGACCGTGGGATCGCTTGAGGTTTGCGCCGCTTGAACAAGTGGACTGATCCCGGCAATGCCGGCGACGAGGGCCAGGCTGGCGATTAGGGTTTTGCTGTTCATCGGTGAACCTCCTTCAGATGTGTGATACCTGAACTCCGACTGCGGAGGACTGGAATCATTCCTTGTTTTTTGTCTGGGGTGGTTGGGGGATTGTAGTTGGCGGGCCGATCTTCATCGCTGGCAAGCCAGCTCCCACAGGGTCCGGTGATGAAACAAGATTTGTGATCGACCCGGGAAACTGTGGGAGCGGGCTTGCTCGCGAAGAGGCCTGCACATTCAACACTTTTCCGCCTGAACCACCGCTTTCGCGAGCAAGCCCGCTTGTGTCTGAGTAAGGGGATAAACTCTGGGGTGAGAGGGGTGGATGGCAAGCTGTGAGTCCGCGGTGCTTAAAGCACGAGTGGGAGCAAAGCTGCCATCCACCTTTCTACTCTGGCCCCTAAGCCCGGACAGTTGGACGAGCGCCACTCGAATCACAAGCGTGGGCAAAGCCAGAGCACTCTCACTTCTGAGTGTAAGAGGGTTTTGCCATGATTTCCTGGGTCGGCATCGATATCTCCAAATCCAATCTCGTCGTCTGGGTTCAACCACAGAAAGACGGCTTTGAAGTTCCCAATACGGTTGAAGGCTTTGATGTGCTGATCGCACGTTTAGCTCAGTACACGGTTGGCCGTGTATTGCTGGAAGCCACAGGCGGCTATGAACGCAAGGTCATGGCGGCATTGCAGCAGGCAAGTTTCAGCGTGTTGAGGATCAATCCTCGCCGGGCCAGAGCCTTTGCCGTAGCAATGGGCAAGAACGCCAAAACCGATCCCATCGACGCGGCGGTTCTCGCCGACTTTGCCGAAGCGTTGCATGCGTCTCGCGAAAAGCCCATCTCGCCTGAGCGTGAAGCCCTGCGCGAGTTGATTCAATTACGCGAGCACTTCGTCCAGCAGCGTGATGACAACAAGCGCCGGCTGCAACAGGCCCAGTTGCCCGCGGCCATAGAGGCGATCAAGGATCATATTCGCTACCTGCAGACTCAGATCAAACAGTTTGGCAAAGCCATTGATCGAAGCATGCGTGAGCTGGATGCGGAAAAAGCCGATCGGCTTATCTCCGTCAAAGGCATCGGCACTGTGGCGACCGCCAGCTTGATGGTTTATCTACCCGAACTCGGCGAGCTGGATCGCAGGGAGATCGCCGCCTTGGCGGGAATCGCCCCCTATAACGACGACAGCGGTAATCACAGCGGGAAACGTCAGATTTACGGAGGGAGAGCACGCGTCAGACGTGCGCTTTACATGTCGTGCTGGGTCGTTATCCGCCATCAAGCCGATTTCAAGGCCCGCTATGAATCACTAAGAGAACGAGGCAAGAGCGCGAAAGTCGCGCTCATCGCCTGCATGCGAATACTGCTGATCAGATTGAATGCCATGCTGCGAGACGGCACAGAGTGGCGGTGACGAACGGTCGCAGTAAGACAGTTGCTCCCACAGGTTAGACGGTGTTTTCAGGATTGATCCGCTTTGCGCATCAATCCATGCCAACAATGCAATTAACATCCTGTTACAGCTGCGCGACCATCCGCCGCAATAACAACCGTGCGCCGCTTCCACGTAGCGCACGTCATAAAAGCGGTGGAGTTTTTTACTATGACAGCCTCAATCCCAAACGGCGGCTCGCGGGCCGGCGCCATTTTCCGGGTCACCTCGGGTAACTTCCTCGAACAGTTCGACTTCTTTCTGTTCGGCTTCTACGCCACGCAGATCGCGGCAGTGTTCTTCCCGGCGAGCAGTGAGTTCGCTTCACTGATGATGACCTTTGCCGTATTCGGCGCAGGCTTTCTGATGCGTCCGCTGGGGGCGATCGTGCTCGGCGCGTACATCGATGACGTCGGTCGGCGCAAAGGGTTGATCGTCACCCTGTCGATCATGGCCAGCGGCACGATTCTGATTGTGCTAGTGCCCGGCTACGAAACCATCGGTCTTTTTGCGCCGGCGCTGGTGTTGATCGGTCGGCTGTTGCAGGGCTTCTCCGCCGGTGCGGAATTGGGCGGTGTTTCGGTGTACTTGTCCGAAATCGCCACACCGGGTCGCAAAGGTTTTTTCACCGCCTGGCAGTCGGCCAGTCAGCAAGTCGCGATCATCGTCGCCGCTGCGCTGGGCTACGCGCTGAACGCGTGGATGGCGCCGAGCGTGGTGGCCGATTGGGGCTGGCGGATTCCGTTTTTCGTAGGCTGCCTGATCGTGCCGTTCATCTTTTTCCTGCGCCGTAATCTGGCAGAAAGCGAAGAGTTCGCCGCACGCAAACACCGTCCGAGCATGAAGGAAGTGTTCCGCACCCTCGGCCAGAACTGGGGCGTGGTGCTCGGTGGCATGCTGATGGTCGCGCTGACCACCACCGCGTTTTACCTGATCACCGTGTACGCGCCGACCTTCGGCAAGACTGTGTTGCACCTGAGCACTTCCGATGCGTTGCTGGTGACCTTGCTGGTGGGCGTGTCGAACTTTTTCTGGCTGCCGATTGGCGGCATGTTGTCCGACCGTATCGGCCGGCGTCCGGTGCTGATCGCCATGTCGCTGCTGGCGCTGGCCACCACCTATCCGGCGCTGTCGTACCTGGTGCAGGCGCCGAGTTTCAGCCATATGTTGCTGTCGCTGCTGTGGCTGTCGTTCATCTACGGCATGTACAACGGCGCGATGATTCCGGCGCTGACCGAGATCATGCCGGTGGAGGTGCGGGTGGCCGGTTTCTCTCTCGCCTACAGCCTGGCGACCGCGATTTTTGGCGGTTTCACTCCGGCGATGTCGACCTTCCTGATCCAGTACACCGGCGACAAAGCCGCGCCAGGTTACTGGATGAGCGTCGGCGCACTGTGTGCGTTGTGCGCCACGCTGTACCTCTATCGCCGCGCAGGCGGCCGTTTGCAACCGGTTGCCGCATAAGGAGCAATCACCTTGAAAAAACTGATCAATCTCAGCGCCATCGCCCTCTTCGCTTTCAGCGCCCTGGCACACGCAGAACAACTGAACGTAATGACGTCGGGCGGCTTCACCGCCGCCTACAAAATTCTCGGCCCGAAATTCGCGGCCGCCACCGGCAACACCCTCGACACCCAACTCGGCCCGTCGATGGGCAAGGCGCCGGAAGCGATCCCTAATCGCCTCGCACGCGGTGAGCACGCCGACGTGGTGATCATGGTCGGCTACGCCCTCGATGACCTGATCAAACAGGGCAAGGTCGACCCGGCCTCGCGTGTCGAACTGGCGGATTCGCGGATCGGTCTGGTGGTGCGTGAAGGCGCGCCGAAGCCGGACATCAGCAGCGTTGAAAGCCTGAAGAAAACCTTGCTCGACGCAAAATCGGTGGCCTACTCCGACAGCGCCAGCGGCGTGTACATCGAGAAGGAGTTGTTCAGCAAACTCGGTGTCGAGGATCAGTTGAAACCGAAGGCGAAGATGGTCCCGAAAGTCCCGGTCGGCTCGGTGGTTGCCACCGGCGATTATCAACTGGGCTTCCAGCAGGTCAGCGAATTGCTGCCGGTGCCGGGGGTGAGTTTTGTCGGCAAGATTCCGGAGTCGGTGCAGTCGGTGACGCGCTTCGCCGCCGGCATCCCGGTCGGCGCGCAGCATCCAAAAGAGGCCAAGGCCTTGCTCGACTACCTCGCCGCGCCTGCCGCTCAGGCTGACGTGCAGGCCACCGGGCTGGATTCGGTCAAGCGCTGAGCGTTGGCGGCTGGACTTTCATTTCCACCACCAGCCGCTCCAGTTCCAATGCCGCCGGGGTCAACGTGCGACCCCGGCGCTTGATGATGCCGACACTGCGCATCACTTGCGGATCGGTCAACGGCACTCGCGTCAGAATCGGATGATCCGGCCCGGGCATCGCCATCAACGGCACCGCCGCCACACCAAGCCCCGCCTCCACCAGACCAATCATCGTCGTCACATGCCGCGTCTCGCAGATGCTCGGGCGCTGCGGCACCACACGGCTCAAAGCCTGATCTAGCAGGAAACGGTTGCCGGACGTCTTGTCCAGCGAGATGTAATCCTGCTGATAGAACTCGTCCCAGGTCACGCTGCTGCGCCCGGCCAACGGGTGATCGCGCCTGCAAGCAACGACATAGCACTCCTGCACAAGTGGTTCAAAGTCGACTTTGGCATCCTGCGTGCCGAGAAAACTCAAACCGAAATCCGCCTCGCCGTTGACCACTGCGCTGAGCACATCGTGGGCGCTGGAATCGAGGACTTTGACCTTGATCCGTGGAAACTGCTGGTGATAGCGAGCAACCACCCGCGGCATGAAGTAGTACGCCGCCGACGGCACGCAGGCCACGGTGACATGACCCAATCGGGTCGAAGCGACTTCACTGATGCCCAGCAACGCCACATCCAGATCATCCAGCAAGCGCTCGACGCTGGGCATGAAACCACGCCCGGCCTGGGTCAGGCTGACTTTGCGCGTGGTGCGCTCAAACAGCTTTACGCCGAGGGCGTCTTCGAGCTTTTCGATGCGCCGGCTCAGGGCCGGTTGTGACAGGCGCACGGTGTCGGCGGCCTTGCGGAAACTGCCCTGCTCGACCACGGCGCGAAAGGCTTGCAGGTCGTTGAGGTCGAAGTTGATGGCCATGGCGGACTCGAAAAGATTGATTCGCGAAGGCTATCAATGTAACCAAATGATGCAAATTATTACAGTTTTGATGATATCGCCCTTGCGGGAGCGGGCTTGCTCGCGAATGCGATGTACCAGTCGCCATCAACATCGACTGAACCAGCGCTTTCGCGAGCAAGCCCGCTCCCACAGGGTTTTGTGGTGGATTGACGAGCGGCGCAGCCTTTATCCTTGTCACCCCCCGCCGTACCGCTGTCAGGAGTCAACCCATGCCCCATGAAGGCAACCTGTTACAAGCCGCTGTCGTGTTTCTCTTCGCAGCCGTGCTCACCGTGCCACTGGCCAAGCGTCTGCAACTGGGCGCGGTGCTCGGTTATCTGTTGGCGGGGGTGATCATCGGCCCGTCGGTGCTGGGACTGATCGGCAATCCGCAGAGCGTTGCGCATATTTCCGAACTGGGCGTGGTGTTGCTGCTGTTCATCATCGGCCTTGAGCTGTCACCCCGCCGCTTGTGGGTGATGCGCAAGTCGGTGTTCGGCGTCGGTCTGGCGCAGGTGCTGCTGACGGCGGCGGTGATTGGTGTGCTGGCGTTGTACGTGTTCGGTCAGCCGCTGAACAGTGCGATCGTGCTCGGTCTTGGCTTGGCGCTGTCGTCCACCGCATTCGGCCTGCAAAGCCTGGCCGAGCGCAAGGAACTGACCAGCCCCCACGGGCGGCTGGCGTTTGCGATTCTGCTGTTTCAGGACATCGCCGCGATCCCGCTGATCGCGCTGGTGCCGATGCTCGCCGGCAGCGCCCACGCCAGCAGTAACGCGGAAAGCCTGAACCACGGTTTGCAAGTGCTCGGCGGGATCGCCGTGGTGGTGGTCGGCGGGCGTTATCTGTTGCGTCCGGTGTTTCGCGTAGTGGCGAAAACCGGTCTTCCGGAGGTGTCCACCGCCACCGCCTTGCTGGTGGTGATCGGTACGGCGTGGCTGATGGATCTTGTCGGCGTGTCGATGGCCCTCGGAGCTTTCCTCGCCGGCCTGCTGCTGGCGGATTCGGAGTATCGCCATGAACTGGAAGCGCAGATCGAGCCGTTCAAAGGCTTGCTGCTCGGGCTGTTTTTCATCAGCGTCGGCATGGGCGCCAACCTGAGCCTGCTGCTCAGCGCGCCAATCACCGTGCTGGGCCTGACGCTACTGTTGATCGGTTTGAAGTTGCCGCTGCTGTTTGTGGTCGGGCGTCTGGCCGGTGGGCTGACGAAAGTCAGTGCGATTCGCTTGGGTATCGTGCTCGCCGCCGGCGGTGAATTTGCCTTTGTGGTGTTCAAGATCGGGCGCGATCAGGGCCTGTTCGAACCGCGCCTGTATGACCTGCTGGTACTGACCATTACTCTGTCGATGGCGTTGACGCCGCTACTGCTGCTGATTTGCGCGCGGTTGGTCAGCCCTAAGGTGCAGCCGGTGGAAGTACCGGAGAAATTCCGCGAGATCGACACCGAGGCGCCGCGCGTGGTGATCGCCGGCATGGGCCGGATGGGCCAGATCGTGGCGCGGATTCTGCGGGCGCAGAACATCAAGTTCGTAGCGCTGGACACCTCGGTGGAAACCATCGAACTGTCGCGCAGTTTTGGCGGTGTGCCGGTGTTCTACGGCGACCCGATGCGCCCGGAGATCCTTAATGCGGCAAAGGTTGGCGAGGCGGAGTATTTCGTGATTGCCACGGACGATCCGGAGACCAACATCAAGACCGCCGAGATCGTGCGCAAGCTCTATCCGCACATGAAAATCATCGCCCGCGCACGTAACCGTCAGCACGTGCACCGCCTGGTCGATGTCGGCGCCGAGCCGATTCGAGAGACCTATTACTCCAGTCTGGAAATGAGCCGCCGCACCCTGGTCGGCCTCGGTCTGACCCAGGCCCAGGCCGATGCGCGGATCAAGCGCTTCAAGCATCACGACGAACAAGTGCTGGAAGCCCAGCACGCGGTTTACGACGACGCGGCCAAAGTCCTGCAAACCGCCCAGGAAGCCCGGTCGGAACTGGCGCGGTTGTTCGAGTCGGATCAACTGGAAGAGGAAGCGCGCAAGGTCTGAATTCACCACAATTCCAATTGTAGGAGTGAGCCTGCTCGCGATTGCAATCTATCAGTAGCCATCTCTGTTACTGACACACCGCCATCGCGAGCAGGCTCACTCCTACAGGAATTGTGGATGGACTTAGGCCATTTCCAATTCACGTTCTTGCTTGACCGGTGCCACCTCAAACCGATCCGCGAGGAACGGTGTGATATCCAGCGGCAGCGCTTCCTGGTTGACCAGCTTGTCCAGCAGCACCCCGGTGATCGCCGAGGTCAGGATACCGGTGCGGAAGTGTCCGCAGGCATTCAGATACCCCTCCACTCCACGCATCGGCCCGAGGATCGGCAGTTCATCCGGCGAACCCGGACGCAAGCCGGCCCAGGTGCGCTTGAGGTTGACGTCCTTGAGTTCCGGCAGGCAGCGCACCGCGCCCTGCACCAGTCCGGCGATTTCCGGGTAGGTGGTGGTGACGTCGAAACCTTTGTCTTCGGTGGTGCTGCCGATCAGGATTTCGCCGTTGTCCTTTTGCGCCACATAGCAATCGCTGGTAGTCAGGCAGCCGTTGAGGATTTTCGGCATGCGCTCGGTCAGCAGGATCTGGCCCTTGACCGGTTTCACCGGAATCCGCACACCGGTGGCCCACTCGCTCAAATCCGCCGCCCAGGCACCGCCGGCGTTGATCAGCGTCTTGCAGTGGAACACGCCCTCTTCGGCCGTCTGCACACCCGTCACGCGGCTGCCGTGGTGCAACACGCCAGTGACGTTGGTGTTGACGAAGATGTCGACGCCATTCTGCCGCGCACCTTCCATGTAGGCATCGGCCAGACGGAACGGGCTGACCTGATGATCGCAAAGAAATTCCAGCGCGCCACGGGCCTCATGGCTGACGCTCGGTTCGGCTTCACGCAGCGCGGCCTGATCGAGCCAGCGCACCTGATCAGCGAGGTGCGGAATGCAACTGACGATGTGCTCGGCGTAGAGCCGGTCTTCGTCGTCATAAATGACGAACTTCAGCCCGGTCTTTTCAAACTTGAAATCCATCCCGTGCTTGTCCTTCAGCTCGCGGTGCAACGCCGGGTACAGCGCGTTGGACTGCAAGGCGAAATCGAAGAACGACTCCGGCAGGATGTGTGGCGTGCTGGCGTCCACCGCCACAGCCGCGCCCTGGGTTTCGCGCTTGCGGTTGGCCGACATCATGCGGAAGAAAATCACCCCGCAGCCCAGCCCTACCGACTCGCCGATGGCCCACAAGCCTCCGGCCGAAGCGCGGGTCGCGTTGCCCGGGCGCTTGGCGTCGATCACCGCCACCTTGAGGCCTTGGCGCTTGGACAATTGATAGGCGCAGGACGCCCCGATCACGCCGCCGCCGGCGATGATCACGTCATAGAACTTACTCATGGGATGCGGCCTCCGTGCCGACGGACTGGAACGCGGAAAAAGGAATCGGATCAATCGGGAAGCGCGGGCGCAGCCAGCCAACGTCCTTGCGCCCGGTGGCCTGGCGCAGACGGTCGCTGCAGTAGCCGACGCACATCCGCCCCTGACAATCGCCCATGCTGACGCGGGTGCGCATTTTCAGGCTGGCGATGTCTTGCACACCCTGCTCCAGTGCCAGATCGATATCCGCGCGGGTGGCGTGTTCGCAGCGGCAGATCACGGTGTCGGCGGCCGGCAAAGCGGTCTGGCCGACACCACGTTCGGTGTAACGGTCGACGGCCGCACGGAAGCGCACGATGGATTTGAGTTTGCCCAGATAACGGTCGCGGCGTACCCGAGCCAGTTCTTCTTCGATTACCCCGCGTTGCAGCAGGATCGAAGTCGCGGCGATCTTGCCGGCGAGCATCGCCGCTTCACCGCCGCGAATTCCCCCCATGTCACCGGCCAGGTGCACATGCGGCTCGTTGCTTTGCTGCCAGTTGTTCGAATTGGCGCGCAGGTAACCATCGTCGCTGAAACCGTGATCGAGGCCCATCTGCTGACTGAGCTGAGTGCGCGGAATGAAGCCGTAACCGACCGCCAGGGTCTGCGCTTCGAAGCGCTCGATGCGCGTCAGGTCCGGCTCCCAGTTGGCCGAGTACGGTGCCACGGTGACGCTTTTCAGCTCGCCGTCGCCGTGGGCTTCGACCACGCCCCAGCCGTAGTTCATCGGGATGCCGTGCAGTTTCAGGTAAGCGAGCATGCTCAAACCATCGAGGAACAGCTGCGGCTTGTTCAGCAACGCCAGGCTTTCGCGAGCGATCTTGCCGAAGGCGCAGGCTTCGTACACGCCCGCGACCTTGACGCCGGACGCGTGCAGCTGCGTTGCCACCAGTGGCAGCAGTGGCCCGGTACCGGCGATGACCACCGGCCCCTGCGGCTTGACCACGCCACTTTTGATTTGCAGTTGCAAGCCGCCGAGCATGATCACCCCCGGCAGGGTCCAGCCGGGGAACGGCACGCTGCGTTCGTGGCAACCGGCGGCCAGCAGCAATTGCGGATATTCGATCTCGTGAAGCTGCTCGTCGCCGTCGAGCACCACCAGCGCACGGGTGCCTTCGGCACCGACCACGCGATGATTGAGGCGCACGTCGATCAACCCCGACTGTTCCTGGAAATCACCGTGGAGTTTGTTCAGGGCTTCGGAATAGCGCGGCCCCAGATAATCCAGTTGCACGCCGTCGCGCAACGGCCCGCGATAGACCACCCCACCAAGGCGCGAGGCCTCTTCGAGCAAGGTGCAGCGCACACCATGACTTGCCAGCTCGATGGCCGCCGCCATCCCCGCCGGACCACCGCCGACGATCACCGGTTGCAGGCTCATACGACCTCCTGCTCGTTGATGCGGTTGACCTGGGTTTCGATCTGCATGCCGTCGCGCACCACGGTCTGACAGGCACGGCGCTTGTGGCGGCCGTTGATTTTCACCAGGCAGCACTGGCAGACGCCCATGCCGCAGTAGGCGCCGCTGATCTGGCCATGGTCATTGCGTGCGACCTGGCGCACGCCAAGGGACTGGATAACGCTCAGGACGGTTTCGCCAATGGCCGCCGTCACCGGTTGACCATTGATGTGGACGGTCATATCCGCCTGGGTCAGGGGCTGGATATCGAAAGTGCGTTCTAGGCAGTGCATTACGAAGTTCATCCGTGAAAAGGTTCAGGGGAATGTATTGCGTCAGCTCCTTGCTGCTCTACACCGTGCGGCCCGTTTAATTGTTGGATCGCGGGCGGGCTCGCGGGTACTTCGTCAGCGCAGCAAAGTGCGCGTGAAGCACTGTAGTTCAAACCTCAGCAAAGGCCTGGAACATTTACGTTAGGGGAAGTTACAAACGCGAATATTGATCCAGGCCAGTGAAAGCGGTCGGATTGTTCAACGATTCGGTTGGAGAAGACGAATGGTGCACGCCAGAAAGCAAAAAGCCGCTTTCACCGTGAAGTGAAAGCGGCCGAGGCATGGGCCTCAATGGAGCATTTGAATCAGTGTACGAACAGGGCGATCAGGATGATGATCGGGATTGGCACACCGAGGAAAAACAGTAATAGAGAGCGCATGGTGATTCTCCTTGTTAACGGACTGGAGGCAGAGTGGTCGTGGTGGCGTAGGTCTCGACTTCAACGTACTCGACCGCATCCCGGCGACGACCGCCGAAGGTGGCGGCGAGACTGGCGAAGAACGCACCGGCCAGCAGCGCGATGAACATCCACAGCGAGGTCCAGGCAGCGACTTTCGCGGCGGTGTCGGCAGCCTGTTGGGCTTTGACTTTGGCGTCGGCGATGGCTTTCTGAGTGCGGGCGTACACTTCATCGACACGACGCTCGGCGTCGGCCTGACTCAGATTGGTCCGTTGTGCGACCAGTTGCGCGAGGTAGGTACGGTCTTCCGGGCTGAGTTGGCCGTTGGCCAGGCTCTGGGCGAAGATCCGCGCTACGGCGCCATGGGCGGCATCATCACTGACCGACGCAGGACGGTCATCGCGGAACAGATTGTCGATGTAGTAACCGTACTGATTGCTGTCGGTGTTGGCCGCTGCGCTACCGGCAGCCTGAGTCGCGGCAGCCGCTGCGCCACCGGCGACACTGGCACCGGCCTGCACACCGCCACTGATCACACTGCTGACCGAGCCGACTACCAATACTGCGGTGACCAGCGTAGCCACACACCAGGCAAGGAAGCCATGGGCAGTATCACGGAAATACACTTCATCCCCGTGCATGTTGGCCCACTTCACCCGCAGGCGACCGGCGATGTAGCCACCCAGACCGGAAGCGATGATTTGCGTCGCCGCCAGCCAGACAATCGTCGAAATCCCCAGACTCTTGGCGCTGACGCCCTCCCCGGCCCAAGGTGAAACGGCAGAGAATCCCAAACCGAAGCCAAGCAGCACCAAAATCATCGACAGTGCTGCGGCCGCCGCTGCGCCCGCGAAAATCGCGCCCCAGGACACGCCTGACACGTTGCTCGACTCTCCTTCGAAGGCAGGATAAAACCCATCAGGGGATCTATTCATTGTTGTAGTGCTCCAGGCATGAAAAATGGTGTTACAACTCGTCACGAGAGGAATTGCAGCGACCGTGCCAGTCGACAACTTTAAATAAATCTTTGAGTTTCAATGACTTAAAAAGACTGAACTTCTACATTCATTGCAATTTGCAACAATGGACTGAAAGCAGCGGGTTTTATGCATTGACGCCAAAGCGGCAAAGCGCCCTGGATTGACGTTTGTGACAGGCTGTACATGAAAGTTAATTTAAAGCGCGACGCGAAATACTTGGCAAAATGCAGCCATTCCGTTTGAACCGATCAAGGCCTGCCCTATGACGCGTATTTTGACCATCGAAGACGACGCCGTGACTGCCCGTGAAATCGTCGCCGAACTGAGCAGCCACGGCCTGCAAGTGGATTGGGTCGACAATGGCCGCGAAGGCCTCGACCGTGCCGTCAGCGGCAACTACGACCTGATCACCCTCGACCGCATGCTGCCGGAACTCGATGGCCTGGCGATCGTCACCACCCTGCGCACCATGGGCGTGGCCACGCCGATTCTGATGATCAGCGCCCTCTCCGATGTCGATGAGCGCGTGCGCGGCTTGCGCGCCGGCGGCGATGATTACCTGACCAAACCGTTCGCCACCGACGAGATGGCCGCGCGTGTGGAGGTCTTGCTGCGCCGGCAGAACAGCGTCGCCACCCAGGCCACCACGCTGCAGGTCGCCGACCTCGAACTGGATTTGATCAGCCACGAAGCACGCCGCGCCGGGCAGGTGCTGACGCTGCTGCCGACCGAATACAAGCTGCTGGAATTCCTCATGCGCAACAGCGGGCAGATCCTCTCGCGAATGATGATTTTCGAAGAAGTCTGGGGCTATCACTTCGACCCGGGCACCAACCTGATCGACGTACACATCGGTCGTCTGCGCAAGAAGATCGACGCGGCGGGCAATGTCCCGCTGATTCGCACGGTACGGGGCTCGGGTTATGTCATTGCCGAACCCGTCTGACGGCTGGCGCTCCTCCAGCAGCCGCTTGCTGGCGCTCTACAGTTCACTGTTCGTGGCCTGGAGCGCGATCCTCATGGGGGTCATGTATTTCGAGGTGTCCAGCTACCTCGATAACCTTGCCAAGCATTCGCTGATGCAACGTCAGCATCTGTTTTCGCACTTTCGCGGTGAGCAACTGGAAGAAGCGCTCGCCGCCAGCATGACCTTCGACATCCGCGGCATCGACGCCTATGGCTTGTTCGACGCCCAGGGCATGTACCTCGGCGGCGCGTTGCAGCAACTGCCCGAAGGCCTGCCGCTGGACGGCAAGATTCATACCCTGAATGAGTGCGCTGATTCCGACGACCCGACCCTGCCCGCCGACAGCTGTGACGCGGTGGCAACCCAGACCCGCGATGGTCGCTGGCTGGTGTTGCTGCGCGACAACGGCTCGCTGTTCGCGGTGACGCGGATCATTCTGCATGCGTTGTTCTGGGGGGTGTCGCTGACGATCCTGCCGGGGATTGCCGGTTGGCATTTGCTGCGCCGCCGACCGATGCGCCGCATCCGCGCGATTCAAGACAGCGCCCAGGCGATTGTCGCCGGCGACCTGACCCACCGTTTGCCGCTGTCCAACCGCCGCGATGAACTGGACATGCTCGCCGCCATCGTCAACGCCATGCTCGATCGCATCGAACGGCTGATGCACGAAGTCAAAGGCGTATGCGACAACATCGCCCACGACCTGCGCACGCCGCTGACGCGTTTGCGCGCGCAGTTGTATCGCATGCAACAGCAGGCTGGTGAAGGTTCGCAGGAAGCGGCGCAACTGGACCTGGTGCTGGCCGAGGCCGATACGCTGATGGCGCGGTTTCGCGGGTTGCTGCGGATTTCCGAGCTGGAAGATCGTCAGCGCCGCTCAGGTTTTGTCGAGCTCGATCCGGTGCAATTGCTCGAAGAACTGCATGAGTTTTACCTGCCGCTGGCCGAGGAAGGCGAACTGCTGTTCGTGCTGAACATGCCGGAAACCCTTCCACCCCTGAATGGCGACCGGGCGTTGCTGTTCGAGGCACTGGCCAATCTGTTGAGCAATTCGATCAAGTTCACCCCGGCGGGTGGCACGGTAATTTTGCGTGGTGTGAATGATGCCGGGCACACGCGGATCGAAGTCCACGATTCCGGGCCGGGGATTCCCGAGGCAGAGCGTGAGGCGGTGTTTCAGCGTTTCTATCGGGCCGAGGGTGGGCAACCGCAGAGCGGCTTTGGCCTGGGATTGTCGATTGTCGCGGCGATTGTCAGCCTGCATGGCTTCAATCTTGAGGTCGGCAGCAGTGAGCTGGGCGGTGCGAAACTGGTGCTGGATTGTCGGCAGAGTTTGATCTCGCAGTCCTGAAAATCACCGCGCAGCATTGTAGGAGTGAGCCTGCTCGCGATATCGGTGGGTCAGCCAACATAATTGTTGAATGATCGACCGCTATCGCGAGCAGGCTCACTCCTACCAGGGTTTTTGTGGTGTTCAATCAGGCTGGGTAATTGGCCCGCAGCGCCTCAAGGCCACCCTGATAGATGCCGTTGAACAGTGCCACTACTTCTTCATCACTCACGCCCTTGGCCTTGAAGCGTCCCGACCACGTCACTCGAGCGCCCTGCCCCTGAGCTTCAACCTTGATCGTCGCCAGATAGTCAGTCGCCGGGAACGGTGCCTGTTCGATCGAGTAGCTGTAGGTCCTGGCAGCGTTGTCGAACGCTTGCAGACGCTCGATCACCACCGCGCCGTCGGCGGTTTGCAGGGTGCGCACGCGGCCGCCTTCGCTCAGTTCACTCTTGGGAATCAACGGCAGCCAGTCCGGCAGCGTGTTGAAGCCGCCGATCAATTGCCAGACCTGATCGGCCGAAGCCGGGATATCGATCGTTGCTGATGCAGTTGCCATAAATAAACGCTTCTCCAGAGTCTTCGCGGTTCAGATCGCCATACTGTCGACTACACCGCCATCCACGCGCAAGGCCGCGCCGGTGGTGGCGGAGGAAAACGGCGAAGCGATGTACGTGACCAGATGCGCCACCTCGGCAACATCGGCCACCCGCTGGATGATCGACGTCGGCCGCGCTCTGCGCACAAACGCATCAGCCTCTTCACGCAGATTACGGCCGGACTCGGCGGCGGCGTCCTTGAGCATGTGTTCAACGCCACCGGTAAAGGTCGGGCCCGGCAGGATCGCATTGACCGTCACACCGGTGCCCGCCAGACGCTTGGCCAAGCCATGGGATACCGCGAGGTTGGCGCTCTTGGTCACGCCATAGTTGAGCATGTCGGCGGGCGTCGCCACGCCGGATTCCGAAGACAGGAAAATCACCCGTCCCCAGCCCTGCTCGACCATCCCCGGCACGTAATGGCGCGACAGGCGCACGCCGGAAATCACGTTGACCTCGTAGAAACGCGTCCACTCGCTGTCCGGGGTGTCGAAGAAATCCACGGCGTCGAAGATCCCCAGATTGTTCACCAGAATGTCTGCGCGCGGTTCAGCGGCGAACATCTTTTCCGCACCTTCGGCAGTGCCCAGATCAGCCGTCAGACCCCGCAACTGCGCACCCGGCACGTTCTGCCGAATGCTCGCCAGCGCTTGCTCGACCTTGGCCGTCTCGCGGCCGATCACCACCACCGTGGCCCCCGCGTCGGCCAGCGACTGACTGATGCCCAGACCAATGCCACCTGTACTGCCGCTGACAATGGCCAGTTTTCCACTCAAGTCGATTTTCATGGGTTCACCTCTTTGATCGGCAATACACGGAAATTGCAAGGAATGGATCAGCGTAGACCTGATATACGCCGGATGAAGGCGTTGCCGACCAAAGACCGGTCCCGACCGATCCGACGCCTTCGCGAGCAAGCCCGCTCCCACTGGGGGATTGTCGGTGGATGGAGGTGCTGCGGCTGCCCGCGATCCAGGGTGGGAGTGGGCTTGCTCACGAAAGGGCCGGTACATCCGGCATTAATGGTGACTGACCCGACGCCTTCGCGAGCAAGCCCGATCCCACAGGGAATTGTCGGTGAATGGAGGTTCTCGGGCTGGCCGTGATCAAGGGTGGGAGTGAGCTTGCTCACGAAGGGGCCGGTACATCCGGCATTAATGGTGACTGACCCGACGCCTTCGCGAGCAAGCCCGCTCCCACAGGGGATTGTCAGTGAATGGAGGTTCTGCGGCTGGCCGCGATCCAGGGTGGGAGTGGGCTTGCTCACGAAAGGGCCGGTACATCCGGCATCAATGGTGACTGATTCGACGCCTTCACGAGCAAGCCCGCTCCCACAGGGGATTGTCGGTGGATGTAGGTTCTCGGGCTGGCCGCGATCCAGGGTGGGAGTGGGCTTGCTCACGAAGGGGCCGGTACATTCGGCATCAATGGTGACTGACCCGACGCCTTCGCGAGCAAGCCCGCTCCCACTGGGGGATTGTCGGTGGATGTAGGTTCTCGGGCTGGCCGTGATCAAGGGTGGGAGTGGGCTTGCTCACGAAGGGTCCAGTACATCCGGCATTAATGGTGACTGACCCGACGCCTTCGCGAGCAAGCCCGCTCCCACTGGGGGATTGTCGGTGAATGGAGGTCTCGGCTGGCCGTGATCAAGGGTGGGAGTGGGCTTGCTCACGAAGGGGCCGGTACATCCGGCATCAATGGTGACTGATTCGACGCCTTCGCGAGCAAGTCCGCTCCCACAGAGGATTGTGTTGTGTCAGATTTTTTGCAGGCGCAGTTGGCCTTGGCTGTCGACGGTGACGCTCAGCGCCTCATAACTGTCGATGGTCGCATGGCGGGTTTCGAGGGGATGCTGGTGCGTCGTGGTAATGATCAGCAGCCCCGCCCCCGCCGCTTCAGCGGCCTGAATGCCAACAGCGGCATCTTCGAAAATCAGGCAGTCACGAGCATCAAGCCCTAGGCGTTTCGCCGCCAGACGATAACCCGCCGGATCAGGTTTACCCGCCGTCACGTCCTCGGCCGTGATCATCAGCGCCGGCTCTGGAATCCCCGCCGCAGCCATCCGCCGCACCGCCAGATCCCGAGGCGCCGAGGTCACCATCGCCCAGCGCTCGGCCGGCAGGCTGGCGAGAAACGCTGCCGCGCCAGGAATCTGCACAATCCCTTCGACATCATCGATTTCCGCCTGCGCGATGAACGCCGCTTGCGCTTCGGCATCGACCCCCGGCAGGTTCAGGCGGCGAATGGTGTCGATGGCGCGGGCGCCATGAATGGTCGGCAGGAAACTTTCGACATCAACGCCGTGACGTCTAGCCCACGCAGCCCAGACGCGCTCGGCAGCAGCGATGGAATTGAGGACAGTGCCGTCCATGTCGAACAGGAACGCGCCGAACGCGCGGTCGAAGACGTTATCGTGAGCAGACAAAAGGTCGCATCCTTTGACAGAACTGGGCGGATTGGCCGGGCAATGTAGCATTTTTACCCGGCAGTTCGACCCGCCACCTCAGTGCAGACGTGGCGCCTTGGACTTGAACGCGCTGTCGACACAGTCAAGCAACTGGCCGATCGCCCAAGGCTTTTTGATGAACGCCACCGGATGCTTGACCCCGGAAGTCTCCGGGGTTTCATAACCGGACATGACCATCACCGGTTTTTCCGGCCAGCGCTCGCCGACCAGATTGGCCAGCCCTGCGCCGTTGATTTCGCCGGGCATGGTGATATCGGTGAGCAGCAACGCGACATCCGACGCGTGCTTTTCCAGATACAGCTTGGCGGCATCCGCGCTGGTTTGCGGCTCGACCTTGAAACCTTCCTCCTGAAGAATTTCGCAGAGAAACTCCAGAATCAACGGGTCGTCCTCAACCACCAGAATCAACCCGCCAGGAAGGAGCGCGCTCGGTGTCGATGTTGGACTCATGAACTGGCACTCCCTGAATTGCATTAACGACTTAGCGGCTCAAATCCGCTGCTTATCTGGTATGAGCAGCGCGCCCTGCATAAATTCATTTTTGATACAGGTCTTTTCTTAACAGTCGACAGTGGCCTTGGCTGACCGGCGTTCGTCAGGCGGTTTTTGTGGTTAAAATGCCGGCCCTTTTGCTTGCCGACCGTGACTGATGAACCCTGAAGCCCTCGCCACCCTCCGCGCCCATCTGCTGCCTGCACTCGCCGCGGCACCGAGCGAAACCCGCCGCCTGTTCCATGGCCGCGGGCGTTGCTGGCCGGGGCTGGAACAGTTGACAGTGGACTGGCTGCAAGGCGTGGTGCTGGTCTCGCTGTTCAAGGAGCCGCAGCCCGAACAGCTCGAAGCGCTCAAGCAATCGCTGCTCGACCTCAGCACCTCGACCCAGTGGCAGCAGTCCGGCGCGCACACCCTGCTGGTGCAACATCGTTACCTGCCGCAAAGCACTGCCGAATGGCTGCTGGGCAATGAAATCGACGAGATGAGCATCGTCGAGGGCGGCTTGCAGTACCGCGTCGACCTGGGCCGCAAGCAAAATGCCGGGCTGTTTCTCGACATGCGCTACGGGCGCAACTGGGTGCGTGAGCAGGCCGCAGGCAAACGGGTGCTGAACCTGTTCGCCTACACCTGCGGGTTCTCCGTGGCAGCAATCGAAGGCGGCGCCAGCCATGTGGTCAACCTCGACATGTCCCGCGCCGCTCTGAGCCGTGGCCGCGACAATCATCGCTTGAACGGGCATGACCTGAGCAAGGTGAGTTTCCTTGGCCACGACCTGTTCAAATCCTGGGGCAAGGTGATCAACAGCGGCCCGTACGACCTGGTCATCATCGACCCGCCATCGTTCCAGAAGGGCAGTTTTCTGCTGACCAAGGACTACCAGCGCGTATTGCGTCGTTTACCGGAATTGCTCACGGCAGACGGCACGGTGCTGGCGTGCATGAATGATCCGTCATTTGGTTCGGATTTTTTGATCGATGGCGTGACGCAAGAGGCGCCAAGCTTGCGCTTTGAGCAGCGGCTGGAGAATCCGCCTGAGTTTCCGGATATTGATCCTGAGAGCGGCCTGAAGGCGCTCGTCTTCAAACGCCTCGACTGACCCGACATCCCGCAAACCCCGCTCATCCCTGTAGGAGTGAGCCTGCTCGCGAAGACTGACTCACCGGCAACCCATTTCTTCAGAAGGACAAAACCCGCCGCCCCGATCAACCGGGGCGGCGGGTTTTGTCGTTTCAGGCCGAGATCAAATCGTACCCGTCTTCAACGAATGATCATTGAGCACGCGGCTGATGATCGCCGCGCTATCCTGCCCACTCGCAATCACCTCAGCGCCCCCCGACCGTTCATCGCAAATACCTCCCTACCTGTAATTTCTGACAGTAGCCACAGCCGTCGTCTTCAGCGCTGAATAACTCCATGCCCTTGTCTTCCGACAGTTCGCTTGGAGTTCCGTCCATGCTCGTTCAGCCCAAGAAGAAAATCTCTGCCCCCCATTCACTGCTGGACCCGATAGTGCTCGGGCGCCTCCTGCCTTCCGGCCAGTGGGGGATCAACCGGGCGGCGGTGTTCACTTTTCCCGACCTCGGCCTGCTTGTCGTCATCCCCATCTGGGCCACCAAGGCTGTTGGAGATACCGTCAAGCTGCTGCTCAATGACCGTGAGGTCGACGGGCGTCCCATCATTGACGAGGCCGAGCTCAAGCAACCGACCCTCTTGTGGGTGGCTCCCCGTCATCTGCAGACAGGTCCTTACCAACTCACCTACGAAATCAAACAGCCCAATCAAAAAGAAGAGCGTCCGGACAAGCCCCTTAACCTCTTCGTCAAACTGGAACTCCCCGCTGGCCAGGACATCGACCCGGGCCCTGGTCACTCCAACCTGTACATGTACATTCCCCCGGAAATCGTCAACGGCGGCGTGGACAAAGACGTTGCCGAAGCGGGAGTGCCGATTGTCATCAGATCCGAGTCCGGCAGCGGCTTGCCTTACCCGGACATCGCGGTGGGCGACGTCATCCATCTCAGTTGGGGTGGCTTTTTTGAGTATTCCACACCAGTGACCCAGGAGCAGATCGTCGATCCAGCGGCAAACCCGATATTGATCACGGTCTCCAAAGCCACTATTGAACGGGCTGGTGACACCGACCTCTTCGGTCTGGCAGTCACCTTCAAAGTGCGCGACATCGTCGGCAATGAATCGGAAGACTGGTGCAAGGCAACCCGCATCGTCGTCACCACCGGCATCGACCTGCTGGCCGCGCCGATTGTTCAGGAGGCTGTCAATAATGAACTCGACGCCGATAAACAGGGCGACAACGACATCACGGTGCATGTCACGGCCGACCGACCAGACTTCGAGATGAATGACATCATTCACTTGACCATGCTCGGCACCACCCTGGAGGGCGAAAAAGTCGAAGTCACCGCCCTGCCCCAGACCGTCGACAATATCCCGCATAACTACGAGTTCAAGCTGTCCATTGCGGCCGTGCGTAAACTGGTCAATACCCAGGTCAGTTTCTTCTATCGGCTGGAACGCAGCGGCAGCAGTGACCCGTTACGCTCAAAAGGGCAATTTGTACAAGTCACCGGCGCAGCCCACCGCCTGGCCGCACCGATCATCGAAGAAGCCGAGGGAGAGTTCATCGATCCCACCGCAACTCAAATCAACGTCCGCATTCCGTTCGATCCGGCCATCGAGTACGGCATGGGCATCGAGCTGTTTCTGTTGGGTAAAAGCCCGGACGGCAGCACCTTCCTGCCTGAGTTGGAGTGGCACATTCCGGAGGAGGATGAAGTCGAGAATCCCGAAGGTTTCGTCATCACCGTCGATGACTACAACCTCAAGCTCCTTGACGGCGGAACCCTGAAGGGGTGGTACGACCTGCTGATAGCCGAAGGCGACGAGATCCTCAGACGCGAATCGCTGCACACGAAATTGCTCAATGTGGGTGAACCGAAATTCGAGCTGGACGCCCCGATTGTCCTCGGGGTGGCGAACGGCGTCCTCGACCCGGCCACACTGCCCGGCGGTACCAGTAAACTGACCATCCCCAGGCCTGTGGTGAAGCCATGGGTAGCCAACGACGAGGCCACCTGGAAGTGGGTGGGCGACATCTCCGGCGAGGAACCCGGGTCCCGCACATTCAATGCCGTAACCGCCCAACAAGACTGGATCATCAACCTGGACGCCGCCTTCGTCGCCCAACACATCGAACCGAACCGCGGCAGCAAGATCACCGTCCGCTACCAGCTCTGGCGCCATGCCACAGATGAGACCAGCCTTTCGAATCCATTGGTGTTCACCGTGGGCGTCGCGCTGGAACTGCTCGCCCCCTCGATCAAGGAGAACAACGGCGACAGCGCACTCAACCCGCTGCTGGTCAGGGACACCTTGACCATCGTGGTGCCGGACAACAGCGCGTTGCTGCCAACTGATGAAATCATCGCCACCTGGACTGGCGCACAGGGTACGCCCGCAGGCGGTTCGCACACCTCTGTTCCTCGGCCGCTGGGCAGCAACCGGGAGTTTGCGATTCCGAATAGTGTGGTCGCGTTCAACCTGAACAAAGATGTGAAGGTGTCCTACGTCGTCATCCGCGACGGCAAGCCGCTGCCGTCCCTCGTCTTTGATTTGACTGTGTTGAGCATGCCGCAGAATGAACTGCTCAAACCGATCATCAAGGACGCGGACAACGACGGCGACGGCCCGGAGTTCAACGTAGGGAATCTGACCAGCAATGCCACCTATCGCATGGGCGTCTGGCCGTTGATTGCCACAGGCCAATATGTCTGGCTGCGTCTGAAAGGGACGAACGCTGATGGCAGCGACTACAACCTGCAGATTCATACGGCACCAGGCTCAATGGTCAGCGACAAGTGGCTCGAACAAGGTTATTACGAGCGGAGCATCGCTTTTGCAGGCTTGAGAAACCTTAAGGATGGCAGCCCGTTGACCATGGAGTTCAAAGCCGCGTTCGGCAAGAGCACGAATGAAAGCGAGGCGGTGCCCTTCCCAGTGCGCACTTACACGATCAAAGCGTTTGAGGATGTGCGGCCAGAAATTACCGGATTGGAAGACTCCAAAGGGGTAGCGATTGTCGAAGGCGGATTCACCGTCGATACCCAGATCACGTTGTCAGGGGCCGGGGCCAAAGGTCAGAAAGTCCAGATCAAGGATGGCATCACCGTCAAAGGTGAAGCCACGGTTAACCTGACGACCGGCCTGTGGGAACTGACCCTGACAGGCTTGAGCGTGGCCGCTCACAGCTTCACCGCCATCGCGCTGTATGGCAGTGGGCAGGTATCCGCGGCGTGGACGCTGACGGTGACGGCCAGTAACCCACCGACCATCACCAAGGCCATCGACTCCAAAGGGAATGAGATTGTCGAAGGCGGATTCACCGTCGATACCCAGATCAAGTTGTCAGGGGCCGGGGCCAAAGGTCAGAAAGTCCAGATCAAGGATGGCACCACCGTTAAAGGTGAAGCGACGGTTAACCTGACGACCGGCCTGTGGGAACTGACCCTGACAGGCTTGAGCGTGGCCGCTCACAGCTTCACCGCCATCGCGCTGTATGGCAGTGGCCAGGTGTCCGCGGCGTGGACGTTGACGGTGACGGCCAGTAACCCACCGACCATCACCAAGGCCATCGACTCCAAAGGGAATGAGATTGCCAAAGGCGGATTCACCGTTGATACCCAGATCAAGTTGTCAGGGGCCGGGGCCAAAGGTCAGAAAGTCCAGATCAAGGATGGCACCACCGTCAAAGGTGAAGCCACGGTTAACCTGACGACCGGCCTGTGGGAACTGACCCTGACAGGCTTGAGCGTGGCCGCTCACAGCTTCACCGCCATCGCGCTGTATGGCAGTGGGCAAGTGTCCGCGGCGTGGACGTTGACGGTGACGGCCAGTAACCCACCGACCATCACCAAGGCCATCGACTCCAAAGGGAATGAGATTGCCAAAGGCGGATTCACCGTCGATACCCAGATCACGTTGTCAGGGGCCGGGGCCAAAGGTCAGAAAGTCCAGATCAAGGACGGCACCACCGTCAAAGGTGAAGCGACGGTTAACCTGACGACCGGCCTGTGGGAACTGACCCTGACAGGCTTGAGCGTGGCCGCTCACAGCTTCACCGCCATCGCGCTGTATGGCAGTGGGCAGGTATCCGCGGCGTGGACGTTGACGGTGACGGCCAGTAACCCACCGACCATCACCAAGGCCATCGACTCCAAAGGGAATGAGATTGCCAAAGGCGGATTCACCGTCGATACCCAGATCACGTTGTCAGGGGCCGGGGCCAAAGGTCAGAAAGTCCAGATCAAGGACGGCACCACCGTCAAAGGTGAAGCCACGGTTAACCTGACGACCGGCCTGTGGGAACTGACCCTGACAGGCTTGAGCGTGGCCGCTCACAGCTTCACCGCCATCGCGCTGTATGGCAGTGGTCAGGTGTCCGCGGCGTGGACGTTGACGGTGACGGCCAGTAACCCACCGACCATCACTCGTGCGGAAGACTCGAAAGGAGTAGAGATTCTCCCAGATGGCACGACCTTCGACACCACGGTCACGCTCAAAGGAAAAGGGGCTAAAGGTCAGAAAGTCCTGATAAAGGACGGCAACATCGAGATAGCCACGGCCGACGTCAATCCACAGAGTGGTGACTGGGTGTTCACGGCAAGGAACCTGAGCGCCGCCTCCCACAGGTTCACCGCCACTGCTCTGTATGGCAGTGGGGAAGTGTCGGATCCGCCGCGTGTCGTTAATGTTGCCAGTTTATTCACTCCTCGCATCACCATGGTCACCGACTCTAAAGGAACCGTAAACCCTGGTGCTACTACTTATGACACTAACGTAACTGTAGGCGGCGAAGGTCCGGCAGGACAACAACTGCAAATTTATGATAATGGCGTCCAAGTGGGGCCAGTTATCTCTGTGGACAGTAACGAACTATGGTCTCTTCACATCTCGGGCCTAACGATCGGAGGCCATAGTCTGATTGCACGCGCATTGTACCCAGTTAACCCTGTGGACAGTCAGCCTAGAACTTTCACTGTAGCCGCCTCGATAACTAAAGAGGATTTTGAAAGTGAGTCTAAATGGACCATATATATGGGGCAAACGAAAAGACTCAGCACAATGGAGATCACGGCAATTACAAGTGCGGAACATTACATGGGGACCGTGATGCCTTATGGGAGACCAGGGGTCGGTTTAAGTGGGGGTGTGCTATTTATCTCAAAAGTACGTGGTGACGGCGTGCCCGGCTCATTTAACTTCAGGATTCGCTTTCTGAAAACGTACCGACGAGTAGATTTTTGGTATGAATTCGCCATAAACCAATCTCCAAATGCAAGTGCTCAATCTGATTACTTTGATAGCAACGGAAGAAAACTAGGATCAAAGAGCTTTAATGCTATAGATGGTCCTCAGCAGCAACTTTCTTTCTCAAATGAAGGAATTGCATCCATGGAAATTCGTGGAGTTTTGGGGCAGCACTTGTATTTTGATAAATTCGAGCTATACGGCTGACCAAAAAAATTCAATACAACAGAAATAATTCAGCGTTCCGCAGCTCATGGGAGGCGTGGTCAGACTGAGGTGCCATATGACGGATTCATTAATTCGTCCCCTGGCACCTATTGCTATGGCACAACATTATCCAGCGCCTGAATCACCACCGTCCAGTACCCGGTTGACCATCAGTTCACTGAGCATGATCACCTGATGCAGCATCAGCATGGCTCGGCGTTGTGAGTTGTCGACGGCGTCGCCGATGTCGCGGGCCATACCGCTGGCGGCGGCTAACGATTCGCAGGCTTCAACGAGCAAGGTTTCTTCGTCCACGGTGAAGCCGATGAGGAAGATTCTGTTCGATTGGCGTGACGAGGTTTAAGGGATCAAGATCTTCAGGGCGCCGGGGTTGAGGTAGAAGTTGATGGCACGCTCGGTTGCCGCTTTTATCTTCTGCGGGTCGAGGGCTGAGTCGTATGGGATTGAGGTGTCCGGGGGGTTGGGTGTGGCTTTGAACATAAATATCTAATTCCTGATTAAGGCTGCGACCGTTCTCTCCTAAAAGAAGGGTGGCGGCTGTGCACAGGTTAGTAGACCGGAGGAATTAGCAAGACCGGCGCGCTCGAGAGCACCCTGCGCACAACCACATCGAAGTGCAGGCAATAGATACGCCTGGCTCAATGGGACTCATGCACTTACTAAAACCATACGGGCTACTAAACCCGACCACCGATGGGCAGTGGCAGGGAAACGATATAGCGCAGGGTATGGTCGTGTAAGCCGGCGGATTCTGGCGTAGGCGTAGGTAACGGCGCAAGGCGTTGTAGCCGTTATGGCGTAACGGTTCGTGTAGTTTAAACGTGATTGCGGAGTTAGGTTTATATGCGCGGGGGTATCGAGAGTTACCCTGTTGTTTTGATGTTGTCTGGCAGGCCGCTTTCGCGAGCAAGCTCGCTCCCACAGTTGGAACGAATGCATTCAGTTGGGGATTGGTCGGCTGGCAAGCCGCCATCGCTGGCAAGCCAGCTCCCACAATTTGACCGTGTGTATTCAGTTGGAGATTGGTTGGCTGGTAAGCCGTCTTCGCCAGCAGGCTGGCTCCTACAATTGGATCGGGTGTATTCAGTTGGGGATTGGTGGACTTTGAGGCCGTCATTGCTGGCAAGCCAGTTCTCACAGGTTCAGGCAGTGGGTGGGCGCAGCACCAGTGCGAACAGTTCGCCATGCCCGTTCACATTGAGCTTGTGATAGAGATTGCGCCGATGCACCTTCACCGTCTCCGGCGAGATGCCCATCTGCTGGGCGATGGCCTTGCTGGAAAAGCCTTGCAGAATCAGCCGCGCGGTGTCGACTTCACGGGTGGTCAGGCGTGCATCGAAGCGATCGAGCAGCGTTGCCAGATCCCCCGCCACCGGCTCGCTGCCGGTCCCTTGCGGCGGCAACAGCTGCATATGGCGCCGCATCGCCGCCAACACCCAGTCGCGCACACACAGCAGACGGCCCTGCTCGACCAGATCGAAAGCCGTCGAGCGCCCCAGTGACAGGCCAAGCACCCCGCCCTCGATGTTGATCATGAACTGCAACTCGTCCTCACCGACCACCGAGCGAAAGTAGCTCTGGTAATACTCGCTGTGCAGAAACTGGTCTGGCGCTACCGAGGCCAGGCTGTGCAGGCCATCGGCGATGCCGGTCGAGGCGGTTTGGTAGAACGGATCGAGCAGGTACATCCCGGCGCTGTAGCTGGCCAGTTCTTCCTGTTCATCGGCGCGGCCCTTGCTGTCGAAGTCGATCAGCAATTGCGGTGCCTGCCCCGCCTTCATCAGCGCCACCAGCGCGTTGTCCAGCGGCACCAGCAGGCGCAGCGTGTCGACCAGCGCGCGCCAGAAACCGTCCTGCCCAACCGTGGCAAACACCCGCGCCAGACTTTGATGCACCGGCAACTCCTGCAACAACGCGTCCACGCTCTACCCCTTTTGAGTAACCCATGATGGGAATGGGTCAGGCACGCCCGCCCCGCTAGGCTGAGCACTCCTGTCAATCACCGGCCTGCCGCAGGCCAGGAGTGCCGCATCATGCGTTGTCGTCGTGGCTATATCAACCGGGGCATCAACCTTGGCCTGCTCGCCTGTTTTGGCGTCGCATCCGTCGCCAGTGCCGCCGACGCACCGAGCGTGCACGTCTACAACTGGTACGACTACATCGGCCCCAATACCCTGGCTGACTTCAAGCGCGACA
The DNA here is from genome assembly GCF_058798255.1 of Pseudomonas sp. GW823-FHT01D03. Classification (NCBI taxonomy): domain Bacteria; kingdom Pseudomonadati; phylum Pseudomonadota; class Gammaproteobacteria; order Pseudomonadales; family Pseudomonadaceae; genus Pseudomonas; species Pseudomonas sp. GW823-FHT01D03. The sequence continues at coordinate 2,497,953 of NZ_JBXAKK010000001.1, read as the reverse complement.
GCGGCATTCAACCGGTTTACGACACCTTTGACAGCGCCGAAGTGCTCGAAGGCAAACTGCTGACCAGCCGCAGCGGTTACGACGTGGTGGTGGCGAGCAACTTCAGCCTGCCGACGCTGATCAAGGCCGGCGCCCTCGCCCCGCTGCCGCGCGATCAACTGCCGGGCTGGAAGAATCTGGACAACGATCTGCTGAGCAAACTGGCCAACAACGACCCCGGCAATCAATACGCCGTGCCGTACCTGTGGGGCACCAATGGCATCGGCTACAACGTCGACAAGGTGCGCGCCGCACTCGGCGACAAGGCGCCGCTGGATTCGTGGGATCTGGTGTTCAAGGAAGAGAACCTCGCCAAGCTTGGCCAGTGCGGGGTGGCGATGCTCGATTCGCCGTCGGAGATGCTCCCGGTGGCCCTGCACTACCTCGGGCTGCCGCCCAACAGCACCAAGCCCGAGGACTATCAGAAAGCCGAAGCGCTGCTGCTCAAATTGCGCCCGCACATCGCCTACTTCAACTCGTCGAAATTCATCAGTGACCTGTCCAACGGCAACATCTGCGTGGCCGTCGGTTGGTCCGGCGCGATGCTCGAAGCCAAAACCAACGCCGAACAGGCGAACAACGGCGTGAAGATCGCCTACAGCCTGCCCAAGGAAGGCGCGCCGGTATGGTTCGACACGCTGGTGCTGCTCAAGGATGCGCCGAACCGCGCTCAGGGTCTGGCGTTTATCGACTACCTGCTGCGCCCGGAAGTGATCGCGCCGGTCAGTGATCACCTGTCGTACCCCAACGGCAATCGCGCCGCCACCCCACTGGTGGCTGCGGCCACGCGGGATAACCCGGCGGTATATCCGTCGGCGGCGGCGATGGCCACCCTGTACACGCTTGAGCCGCTGCCCAAAGCCATCGAGCGCGTGCGCACGCGGGTGTGGAGCAAGATCAAGAACGGTCAGTAACCCCAACACATTTCCCCTGTAGGAGTGAGCCTGCTCGCGATGGCGTCTTTGAATTCAACATCTTTGTTGATTGGCTCACCGCAATCGCGAGCAGGCTCACTCCTACAAGGTCCGTGAGTCCTTCAGATTTTTATAGAGAGACAACCCATGAAATCCCGTGCCCGTGACCTCAACATCCGCATCGGCCAGTTGCAACCCGGCCCGCTCAACGCCATCACCGACGTTCCCGGCGTGCGCGTCGGCCACAGTAACGTGCGTGGTCGCAGCGACAGCGGACGTGACATCTGCACCGGCGTCACAGTGATCGAACCGCGTCGCGGCTCGACCAACCAGCAACCGTGTTTCGCCGGCGTGCATGTGCTCAACGGCAATGGCGATGCCACCGGCCTTGAGTGGATTCGCGAAGCCGGGCTGCTGACCAGTCCCGTCGCCTTCACCAACACCCACAGCCTCGGCGTGGTGCGCGATGCGTTGATTGCGCTGGATCGCCAACAGCAACCGGACGACGGGCGCCTCTACTGGAACATGCCGGTGGTGCTGGAAACCTTCGATGGCTTGCTCAACGACATCAATGGTTTTCACGTCAAACCCGAGCATGTCGCCGAGGCGCTGAGTTCAGCACATGACGGCGCCGTTGAAGAAGGTGCCGTCGGTGGCGGCAGCGGCATGATCTGCCACGAATTCAAGGGTGGCATCGGCAGCGCTTCAAGGCGTTTGAGCAGCGCTCAAGGCGGCTGGACGGTGGGCGCGATCGTCCAGGCCAACCACGGCATTCGCAGTGAGTTGCGGGTCGACGGTTATCCGGTGGGGCGCTACATGGAGCAGGTCGATTCGCCGTTCCTGCGTGCTTCACTGCCGCATCCGGGCATGGGCTCGATCGTGGTCTGCCTGGCGACCGACGCACCGCTGCTGCCGCATCAATGCACGCGCCTGGCACAGCGCGCCAGCCTCGGTCTGGCGCGCAGCGGCGGCGGCAACGAAGATCACAGCGGCGACATCTTCATCGCCTTCGCCACCGGCAACGAACACGTGCCGCCCGCCGCCTACGAGGGCAAAGGCGCGCCGACCTGCGACGGCTTGCGCATGGTCAACAATGACCACATCAGCGAGCTGTTCCTGGCCGCCACCGAAGCAGTCGAAGAAGCGATCATCAACGCCCTGCTCGCCAGCGAGAGCACCGAGGGCAACGGGCATGCGGTACCGGGGCTGGATTCGGAAACGCTGCTCGCGGCCCTCGCCAAGGCCGGCTGGCCCGGATCACGTTGACCTGTAGGAGCTGCGGCACGCTGCGATCTTTTGATCTTGCTTTAAAAAAATCAAAAGATCGCAGCCTTCGGTAGCTCTTACAGGAGGTGCGACTCAGGTGAACATCTGCGCGCCGATGTGCCGTGCCGTCTGCAGATGCTCCTGCGGATCACGCACCTCCGACTCCACCATCAGCGTCGAGCTGACCACCGTCGCCCCGCTGTAATCGAAAATCCCGTGTTCGATCTGCGCCTTCATCGCCGGGCCATAACCGTGGCGTTCGTAGGCGCGTTCATCGGCCCCTGCAAGGCCGACCAGATGCACGCGCAGGCGCTGCAGCTTCTTCACATGCTTCAGGTCGCCAGCGAAATCGAACGCCCAGCCGTTGCTGAACACCCGATCGATCCAACCCTTGAGCAACGCCGGCATCGACCACCAGTACACCGGAAACACCAGCACCAGGGCGTCGGCCCGATCTATCCGTGCCTGTTCCGCCAATACGTCGGCTGGCGGCCGCGCCTCACGGTGATGCACGGCGAAATCCGCTGCGCCGAACACCGGCTGAAATCCCTCGGCGTACAGATCGGCGATTTCCCGGGTATTGGTGGGGTTGGCGCGGGTCAAGCCCTCGGCAATCTGCGTTGCCACGCTGTGGGTCAGCGAGCGCGGTTCGTGATGCGCCACAACAATCAATGCGTGCATGGTCATTCTCCTGTAAGTTTGCGCTGACCAAGGGCTATATACTCTTGGTAAGTTACGAACAGTAAGTTACGTTTGGTATATAAGCGATGTCAACCAAAGAAATGACCGAAGCCGATCCCCCTGCCCAACCACGACGTCGCCTGTCGCGCGAAGATCGCAACCGCCAGTTGCTCGATGTCGCCTGGCAGATCATTCGGGCCGAGGGCACCGATGCTCTGACCCTGGGTTATCTGGCGGACAAGGCCGGGGTGACCAAACCGGTGGTCTACGACCACTTCACCACTCGCTCGGGCTTGCTCGCGGCGCTGTATCGCGACTTCGATACGCGCCAGACTGCGGTGATGGATGCAGCGATCGACCAGTGCCCGCCAACGCTGATCGACACCGCGACGGTGATCGCCACGGCGTACGTCGATTGCGTGTTATTGCAGGGCAATGAGATTCCGGGGGTAATTGCAGCGCTGGGCAGCACGCCGGAGCTGGAAAAGATCAAGCGCGACTACGAGGCAATCTTCCTCGAAAAGTGCCGCAGTGTGCTGCAACCGCTGGCTGCTGGCGGGGAAATCACCCAGGCCGGTTTGCGCGCGATGCTCGGTGCTGCCGAGGCATTGTCGAATGCTGCCGCCAGCGCTGAAATCAGTGCCGGGCAAGCGAAGGACGAGTTGTTCGCCACCATCATCGCGATGGTGGAACGGGCCGCCGCCCGTGCGACTAGCGGTACTTGAGTCAGCCCCCGCGCGTTCCCATCATGAAGCTACGCAGGCGCTTGACTCCTGAGCGACTGCGTAGGGAACGGGTGTTCTGAACCCCAAATCAAGCCTGTTCCCTGTTTCATGCGCAGCTTGAGCCTCATGGGCTCTACTTCTCCCCATCAAAGAGCCTTGAGGCTCTTTTTTTGTCTGTTTTTTTGCGCCGCGCTCAGTGCAGCGTTAAACGCTGACGCACGAATTCTTCCGTGTGCCGGGTGACCTGATCCAGATGCCGGTCGCGCTGTTTTTCGGCATCGAGCATGGCGCGCTTGCCGTTTTTCTGCAGCAGGTAGGTGTGGATCTGCTGCACTTCCAGCGAGCGATAGATCGGCGTGGTGTCGATAAAACCGCGCAGGCCGTTGCTGCGGTAATGCCGGGTGCTCATCAGCACCTGGGTTTCGCGCGCGCCGATCACCTCGAAACCCAGCGCCTCGAAGTACGGCACTTTGCCGACGCTGCAGGTGAGTTCGGCATGCGTATAACGCGCCACCATCTCGCCAATCATCGCCCGCGCCACGCCTTGACGCCGATAGCCTTCGCGCACGGCCATGTAGGCGACGCTGCACGCTTCCCAGTCGCCTTGCACCGGCAGATACAGGAGGAAACCGGTGACCTTTTCCGGATCATCCTCGGCGGTCGCCACCAGCAATTCCACCTCGGTGCCCTTCTCGCCGTTCAGCGCTTCCAGATACAGATGCACCTCATAGCCGACCGCGTACTGGTAGACGTTGTACAGCAGATTGCTCGGGCCGAGACCGACCGCGCTGATGTCGGTGAGGTAATCGACCACCAGTTGCAGAATCTGGCTGTTGACGCTTTCGGGACATGGGGATTTGTAGTGGGTGATGCGTGGCATGACAGCTGAACTCCGGCGGAAAACCGCGACATCATACCGTGTCCCGACGCCCGCTTTATGTAGGAGCTGCCGCAGGCTGCGATCTTTTGATCTTGTGTCTAAAAAACCAAAAGATTGCAGCCTGCGGCAGCTCCTTGTATCTCGACTATCGCTCCGTCAGGAGCGATAGTTCTCGACTGATCATCGAGGGAGGGACTTGGAAGCCGTGCAGCTCCTTAGGCTTTTTGCCTGTGATGTAGATCGTGCTCCAGCCCTCCACACTCACTCATATAGTTCGAACGGTATCTTGGGCCCGTCTCTGGCGAGAGCTCGCATTCGCAAGGTTGGACAGAGTGCAGTGATGATCGAAAACGGATCAATGGAGAGACAGTCATGTCCAGTTTCGTCGGTGTCGATGTCGCTAAAAATACCTTTGATATCGCCACGCACTTGCCGAACGGCAAGCACAAAACCAAGGCCAAGCTGCCTAATAACTCGAAGGGTTTCAAAGAATTTGAAGCTTGGTTGAACAAGCAGGTCGAGCCTACAGCCTTGATCGTGATGGAAGCCACCAGCATCTATCACCTGGAACTTGCCGAGTTCGTCTACAGCAAGGGTTACCGGGTCTGTGTCGTCAATCCGGCCACGACCCATGCTTACGCCGACAGCGAGTTACGCCGGATCAAAACCGATAAAAGCGACGCCAAACTGATCGCTGATTTTGCTCGGGAAAAGGCTGAAAAGCTTCAGCTTTGGGCACCGGAGCCACTGAAATACCGCCAACTGAAGGCGATGGTGCGTCGGCTGGATGATCTTCAGGAAATGGAACAGATGGAGCTCAATCGTCTGGATGTGTCCGACGAAAAGGTCAAAGACTCGATCAACTCCGTTCTGCGCCACATCGAAAAAGAGATCGCTGAAACGCACAAAGCGATCAAGAAACACATCGACGATGATCCGGACATGCGCCAGATGCGCGACTTGATCGTGACCATCGACGGTATCGGGCAGAAAACCCTTGAGCGGCTGCTGGCCGAACTGGGCGACCTGCGCAAATATGACGACCCTCGCAAACTGGTCGCTGCTGCGGGGTTGAACCCAAAGCTGCAGGACTCGGGAAAGCTCAAAGGCAGAACAGTGATTTCCAGGATCGGATCGGCTCGCGTCCGCGCGGGTCTGTACATGCCAGGCCTGGTAGCGCTGAAGCACAACGAGGCGATCATCGCCATGAAGGAACGCTTGAAGGCCAATGGCAAGGCGCCCAAACAGATCATCTGTGCAGCCATGCGCAAGTTGCTGCACTTCGTTTACGGAGTGCTCAAATCGGGCCAACCATTTGACCCGAAATTGGCACTTGCCCGGTAAGGGGCAAGACGGTATCTACAGGGAGGATGGTGGTTGACCTGAAGAAAATTTCATCCTGCGCGGACCGGATCTTTCGCCGATCTGGCGTCCAATTCTTCTACTGCGTTCACTTTTTCACGCAGGCCTTGAGGAGTTGTCATGAGCGTTTTGCGTTCACTGTTCAAATGGCGAAAGACCCTGCTGCTGGTGCCGATGACGCTGGCGGCGCTGGCCAGCGCGCCGGTGTTTGCCCAGCAGGTGGTGATTGTTCAGCAAGCCCCACCACCGATGCGTATGGAAGTGATGCCCGGCGCGCGTCCCGGCTATGTCTGGGATAAGGGCCACTGGCGCTGGGAAGGACGCGGTTATGTGTGGATGCCCGGCCACTGGCAACCGGTGCGCCATGGTGCGCACTGGCGGCCGGGGCACTGGCAGGCACGCGGGCCGAACTGGTACTGGATCGAAGGTCACTGGGCCCGTTGAAACCGCCTCGCCTGCAAACTTCATCTACCGGGAAGACCACCATGTCGCGAAACCTGAAAACCCTGCTCGCCGCCTCACTGGTCGCGATCACCCTGTCGGGCTGCATTGTCGAACCGGTACGGCCGCATCGGCCACCGCCGCCGGTGGAAGTCGTGCCGGTCATGCCAGCGCCCGGTTATCACTGGGTCGCCGGTCATTATCGTTGGGATGGACGTGAGTGGCGCTGGGCGCCGGGACACTGGCGCGCCTACTGACCTGAGCGGCTGGCGTCACTGCTGTGGCGCCACCACCTTGAACCTGATTGCAATATCGTTGGATACCACTGTGTCCGCCCACTCCCCCGCACCAAGTCCGAATTCGTTGCGCTTGAGCACCAGTTCGCCGTCGAAAATGCCGATCGAACTGTCCGGTTTCAGCTCGACCGGCACCTCGACCTCGCGGGTGATGCCCTTGAGGGTGAGCTGACCGGCGATCAGATAATGATTGCCCGTCACCCGGGTAAAACGGCTGGACTCGAACACCGCCACGGGAAAGCGCTGCGTATCGAACCACGCCGGTTTCACCAGTTCGGTGTTGGCGTCGGTGCTGCCGGCGTCGATGCTGGTAAGGTCGATGTGCAATGTGGTGTGGGCGCCGGCGAGGTTGTCGCTGTCGAACTGCAGTGTCGCGTCGAACTTGCCGAAAGTGCCGTACATCAGCGAGCCCATCTGGCTGTAGGTGAAACTGATCTGGCTGGCGGTGGTATTGACGCGGTTGTATTCAGCGGCGTGCGCCACACTCGTGACGCACAGGCAGGCAAACAGTGCCGCAGCGGTGAATCGGGCACGCATGGGATTCTCCGGACAGGGCAAACCTTCGAGGCCTCGACTGACTTAAGCAAACAACCCGCGAATGCGCCATGTCATTTGTCTGCCGGTGTAGTTCAGGCCGGCGTCTCGACGCCTTGGGCTTGAACGCTCTGCCGCTGCCCGCGACGCAGCCGATGACGCAGCTTCAACGCCGGGCGTTCGACGCAGTAGTAGGAAACCCCGCTCAGCGCAAAGGCCAGCACCAGCACCGCCACCACGATGTGGGCGTCGTAGGCAACCGGCCAGAAACCGCGCAAAAAATACATCACCACAAAATGATTGAGGAACACTCCGTAACTGATGTTGCCGAGAAACTCGTCAACCCGGTGATATTTGCATCGAGTCAGCAGATACACCGCAGGGATGCCCAACGCGATACCCAGGCTCACCTCCGCGTTGAACGGGCGACGTTCGATCAGCCCCGCCATGATCGCGACGAAGAGCAACCCTGCCAGCACCGCTGTACCAGCGGCGATTGCCACCCCTTTGGCCTGAGACCGATACAGATAACTGCCGCACAGGAAGATAAAAAGTACCCCGGGCAGCAACCGGTAACCGTAGACATCCGTGTTGAGGTAACCCAGACACGCCAGCATGAAAATGCCGAGCGAGAGCACAAATGCAGCGCCCCGCAGCTTGAAAATCAGCAGGAACGGGATCACCAGGTAGAAACACATCTCCAGGCCGAGCGACCAGGCCGGAGGGACGATTTCGGTTCCCGCGACTCCGAACATGTAGAAGCCGAGCGGCAGCATGAGCACGCTGCTGGCGATTGTTTTAAGCGTCAGTTCCGCCGCCTGAGGAGTGCCGGGCAGAAGGAAATGGATCACCGTACAAGAGAGGAGGAAGTAGAACAGGAACTGCGGGTATAACCGCAAGGCCCTGTCCACGTAGAACAGGCCGATTTTCCCGGGGACACTGTAGTTGCGCTCGATCAGCGAAGTCATGACAAACCCGCTGATGATCAAAAAGGAGATGACCGCGACCACTCCCGGATTGAACCCTGCGACCGTCTTGCCCATATGAGAAACGGCGACCAGAACGGCCAGCAACAGACGGAAAGCTCCCATCGATACCCTCAAACATCCTTATTGTTATGGCGGGTAAGCTACGACGCTTTGATCGACAATGCCAGCGACACGAAAAAGGGCCGCCCGGGGACGACCCTCTTTGTTCGTCAGACCAGACGCTCGATCTTCTGATGCTGCCAGACCAGTTTGTAATACAGCGTCTGCAACACCAGCATGCCCAGATAAGCCACCGGGAACGCCATCCACACACCCTGCAAACCGTACTGACCGTCCAGCCAGTATGCCGCCGGCAACTGCACGCCGACCACGCAAACAATCGCAATAATGACCGGCACCAGCACCGTTCCGCTGGCGCGCATGATGCCGCCGATGATCGCCTGGAAACCGAACACCAACAGGCTCCACAACATGATGTGCAACAAGTGCTCAGCCATCGCCCGGGTCGAATCTTCGGTCAGGAACAATCCCAGCAACCAGTGCGACAACAGGTAACCGAGCACGATCAAACCGCCGGTCAGGCACACGTTGATCAACAGCCCGGTGCGCAGGATCGCTGCCAGGCGTTGCAGTTGCCCGGCACCAATGGCCTGCGCGCCAAGAATCGATGCGGTGATCGCGATCGACAGCGCCGGAAACTGCACGTAGTTGACGATCTGCGTCACCGCGCCATAGGCCGCTGTCGCCTGCGAGCCATGCTGGTTGACCAGCGCCAGAATCACCAGCTCCGACAGCGACAACACAATCATCTGCACCCCGGTCGGCAGGCCGATGCGCAGCACTTTGCCGAGAATCGCCGCGTCCAGCCGCAGTGCCGCGAAGAACTCGCGGTCCGGCGCCAGCGCATGTTTGTTGCGAATCAGCCGCCACGCCAGCCATGCCATTGCCGACAGGTTACCGGCCAGACCCGCGTAGGCGGCGCTCTGAATGCCCAACTGTGGCAGACCGAACCAGCCGCGAATCAACGCCGGGGTCAGTGCCAGCCCGACCGAGGTCGACACGATCAGCGCCAACAGTGGCGACACGGTATCGCTGACCCCGCGCAGCAATTGCGTGAACAGCACAAACACCAGCATCGATGGCAGAATCCACATCATCACGTGCGCATACGCCACTGCGTCGTCCAGGACATCCGCCGGCGTCCCCAGCCCTTGCAAGGCCTGCCGCGCAAACACGCTGCCGAGTGCCGCCGCCAGCAAACCGATCAGCACCCCCAGCAACAGCGTTGCCCCGGCGATCGCCTTGACCATGTGTGCCTCGCGTGCGCCCCACGCCTGGCCGATCAACACCCCGGCGCCCGCGCCCAGGCCGATCACCAGCGCGATGAAGAAAAAGATCACCGGAAACATCCCCGACACCGCCGCCAGCGCCTGCGTACCGAGCATCTGTCCGATGTAGATGCTGTTGACCGTGCCCGACATCGATTGCAGGAAGTTGGACAACACCATCGGCGCAAGGAACAACAGGTAGGTTTGCCAGAGCGGTTTGATGGTGCTGGGGGTTTGCATTAAGGATCGTTCTCGGGGTGGGAGATGCGAGGGATATTACGCTAGATGGGCGGGATAAAGTCGGTCGACATCGCCTCTGCTCAAGGCTTAAATGTCGGCACTATTTTTTGTGGAACGCGCCTGCCCATGAATCCGTTGCGAAATGCTCTGACCTGTTCCCTGCTGGTTCTTTTCAGTCACATGGCGCACGCCGCCGAGCCCCCTGCTTCCTCCGAAGCATTGCGTCCTTTGCTGACCACCCTGAACGAACGCCTGAACATCGGCGACCTCGTCGCCCTTACCAAATGGGACAGTGGCAAGCCGATTCAGGACAGCCCGCGCGAAGCCCAGGTCATCGCCAATGCCGCACTTTGGCGACCGAATACCAGCTCGACCCCGAAGACGTCGCCCAGTTGATCGCTGCACAAATGGAAGCGAACAAACTGGTGCAGTACGGATTGCTCGCGCAATGGCAAGCGGCTGGTGTGGCGCCAGACACCCCGCGACCGGATCTGGCCAAGCAGATTCGTCCGCGCCTGGATGAATTGCAGACCCGCCTGCTGCGCCAGTACGCCGACTTCGCGCCGCATCGCCGCGACCCGAATTGCCCGGTCTGGCTGGCCAAGGCTCGGCAGGGTCTGACCCACGACACACTGCATGATCTGGCCCTGACCCGCGCCACCGGCGAGCTATGCATACGGGTGCAGAAGCTCTGAATCAGGCGTTCCGGCTTACATCGCTGGCGTCGATAGTCAACATCACGCCAATGAAGTTCTCATAAAAAATCCGCGGCGTAACATCAGCTCCATACCAACCCAATACACCCCGGAGCACACGATCATGAAACGCCAAACCATCCTCGGCATCGCTTTCTCGGTTCTTGCAGTTAACGCTTTTGCAGCAACACCCGCTCACACCCTGGTCGCTGAAGGCGGTTCGGACAAGTTGATTGAAAGCCGTCTGGCTGAAGGTGGTTCTGATCGTTTGCTGGAGCGCCGTGTGGCCGAAGGTGGTTCGGATCGTCTGCTGGAACGCCGCGTCGCTGAAGGTGGTTCGGATCGTCTGCTGGAACGCCGCGTCGCTGAAGGTGGTTCGGATCGTCTGCTGGAACGTCGCGTCGCTGAAGGTGGCTCGGACCGTCTGCTGGAGCGCCGTGTGGCCGAAGGTGGCTCGGATCGTCTGATGGAGCGCCGCGTTGCCGAAGGTGGCTCGGACCGTCTGATGGAGCGCCGCGTTGCCGAAGGTGGCTCCGATCGTCTGCTGGAGCGCCGCGTTGCCGAAGGTGGCTCGGATCGTCTGATCGAAAGCCGCAATGCCTGAAACAACGGTTCTGAAGCAGTCAAAGAAAGCCCGGCCTGATCAGCCGGGCTTTTTCATTTCGTCGTTTGCAGCCGTGGTTCTTTTCAACAACTCGCGTCAGAAACGATCTTGCCAGGCAGAGCATTGGCGAAACTTCCGACGGTGCTTATCCGAAGCGACCGACTGGCAGCCCGACGCTTAATGCGCATACCATGCGGCCACAACGTCCAAACAGAATTTGCCTGCCCATGCTCAAAGCCAGTCTGCGAAGCCACCTGACCCTCTGGTTCGCCGGTTTGTCCCTGCTGACCCTGGTGAGCGTCGGTTTATATGTCGGTCATATCGCCACCGAACAGACGAAACAGGTCAGCGGCAATTCATTGCTCAATACCGCGCGTTCGGCGGCGACGCTGCTCGGTGACCAGTTGCGCGAGCGCCAGCTCGAGGTTTACCTGCTCAGCCGTGCGCCGCATCTGGAACGCGGCGATCTCGACAGCCCGGCAATTCTCAAATCGATGCAACTGCGCACCCAGGCCCGGGCCGAGTATGCGTGGATGGGCGTGACCGATGCCGACGGCCATGTGCATCAAGCGGTCAACAATTTGCTGGTCGGGCAATCGGTACAGCAGCGGCCATGGTTCCAGGCTGGCTTGCGGGGTGAGTACACCGGTGACCCGCACGAAGCGGTGTTGCTGGCCAAACTGCTGCCGGGAACGCCCAACGGCGAACCGCTGCGTTTCATCGATTTCGCCGCCCCGATCCGCAACGCCGACGGCCAGGTGGTTGGCGTGCTGGGGGCGCACGCGCACTGGAGCTGGGTGACGCGTATCGTCGAATCGGCAGCGTTCTCGCATAAAAATGCATCGCCGGATATCGAAGCGCTGATCATCGATCATGACGGCAAGGTGCTGTACCCGGAAGCATTGATGGGCCAACAACTGGCGGTGAATGTGTCGAAGTTGCCGGGCTGGTCGGTCGGCAACGGTTACCTGACCAGCATGGTCACCGTACCGACGCCTTCGAGTACTGCGCTGTCCTGGTCGATTGCCGTGCGCCAGCCACTGGACACCGCTCTGGAGCCGGCGCGCCTGCTGCTCTATAAATTGTTGCTGCTGGGTGTGGCCGCCGCCGTGGCATTCGGGCTGGTGGCGTACTATCTGGCGCAGTATCTGAGCCGGCCGATCGAGCAACTCGCGCACTCGGCCAAACAGGTGCAGAACCAGCAGCCCGGCGCACACTTCCCGCTGCAGCACCCGGTGCGGGAAATCGCTCAGCTTGGGCAGTCGATCGACGCCATGACCCAGTCGCTGCTGGCCAAGGAGCGCCAACTGCAGGAAGCCAACGCCTCGCTGGAAGCCACCGTCGCCCAGCGCACCGCCGCTCTTATGCAAGCCAATGCCGAACTGTTGAACCTCGCGACCCACGATGCCCTGACCGGCGTTTACAACCGTCGCCGCTTCGATGAAAAGCTCAGCGAATACAGCCTGCTGTTTCGGCGCACCGGGCGACCGTTTGCCCTGCTACTGATCGACGCCGATCACTTCAAGCGCATCAACGACACCTACGGCCACGCGATTGGCGACGACGTGCTACAGCAATTGGCGCAACTCATTCAGGTCAGCGTGCGTGCCACCGATTTCGTCGCCCGTTACGGCGGCGAGGAGTTCGCCGTATTGCTACCGGAAGTCGCCCAGCCTGATACACCGGAGGTGGTCGCGGAAAAAATCCGTGTCGCCGTGGCCCAAGCGCACTTTCCCGACATCGGACAGGTCACGGTGAGCATTGGCGTCGCACTGGCCGACCCGGCGGACAACAGCCACACAATGCTGATCAAACGTGCCGACCAGCAGTTGTATCAGGCGAAAGCGGCGGGCCGTAATCAGGTGGCTTGATCGGCCCTCTTTGACTTCGCAAATGCCGTTGGCCTGGTTTGCCGGGCCGACCGAGCAAAATCTTTAATTGGGGAACTGCTGCAGATACGCCAACAAATTATCGATCTTCTCCTCATCACTCAGCCCCCAGAAAATCATCCGCGTGCCCGGCACCACGCCCTTTGGATCCTTCAGATACGCGGTCAGCGTTTCGCGGTCCCAGGTCTTGCCCGAGTTTTTCATCGCCTCGGAATACACGTAATTGGCCGAGGTCCCAGCCGCTCGACCGATAATGCCGTTGAGTTGTGGGCCGAATCCCGAACGCGCATCCGGGCCAACCTGGTGGCAGCCGCCGCACAGGCGCGGGAAGATCTTTTCGCCGGCTTGCGGATCGCCTGCGGCGCGGGTGGTCGAGCTGAACAGTACGGCGGTGGCGGTCAAGGCAAGCAAGAGTGCAACGGTGTTTTTCATCTAAGGTTCCGGAACGGCTTGAATCTGGCTGCGCAAGGGTAACATCTGTCCCCCCGGGCCTCGTTTTACAGGTAAGCGGCAATGACCTTCCTGACGGTGGTCAAGGCCTGCCGCAATACATCCATTTCCACCGAACCCAGGGCCAGTCGAATCGCATGCGGCACATGCGCCGATACGGCGAACGGCTCGGCGGTGGTGACCGAAATCTGCTTCTGCATCAGCTCCACCACAATCTGATCGGCACGCACGTCTTCCGGCAAGGGCAGCCACAGGAAATACGAGTTTGGATGGGCGACGCACGGCAACCCTTTGAGCAACTCGGCAGCCAGCGCCTGGCGCGCCTGAGCATCGTGGCGTTTTTGCGCTTCCAGCTCGATCACGGTGCCGTCGTCGAGCCAGCCACAGACAATCGCGGTCATCAGTCCCGGGGTGTTCCAGGTGGTTGCGCGGATCACCCGCTCCAACGCAGGAACGTGGGCCGCAGGCGCAGCAATGAAACCGACGCGCAGGCCGGTGGCGATGTTCTTCGAAAGGCCCGAGACGTACACCGTGCGCTCAGGCGCCAGGTCGATCAGAGGACGCGGCGGGTCTTCCACCAGAAAAGCGTAGGCCGCGTCTTCAATAAGGGTCAGATCATGCCGTCGCGCGATGGCAGCCAATTCTTCGCGCTGCTCGATAGGCATCACCCAACCGAGCGGGTTGTGCAGGGTCGGCATGCTGTACACCGCGCGTACCGAGCGACTGCGGCAAAGTTTTTCCAGCGCGGCCAGATCCGGCCCCTGCTCGTTGACCGGGATCGCCACCACTTCCAGATGCAACGCCTCGGCCAGCACTTTGAACCCGGAATAGGTCAGCGCATCGGCGGCGATCACATCGCCGGGCTTGAGCAACGCCATCAGCGTCACCGCCAGCCCCTGCTGGGCGCCGTTGACCAGCAGCACTTGCTCGGCGTCGACGTTGACACCGCGACTGAGCAAATGGCGCGCGACCGAAGCCCGTTCGTGGGCCCGGCCGGCATGGGGCTGATAGCGCAACAACGCTTCCAGATCTCCCGACAACGCCAACTGGCGCAGTGCGGTGCGCAACAATTGCGTCTGACCGGGCAAGGACGGGTAGTTGAAATTGAGGTCGATCATGCCGACGGCCACGTCTTTCTGGTCGATGCCCTGCCCCGGCGACAACGAGGTTTCGCGCACGAAGGTACCGCGCCCGGTTTCGCCGCTGACCAGCCCCATGGCTTCGAGTTCGGCGTACACCCGCGAGGCCGTGACCAGTGCCAGCCCTTCCTGCGTGGCCAGTTGCCGGTGCGTCGGCAGACGGGTGCCGGGCGCCAGACGTCCGGTGCGAATGTCGGCGGCGTAAGTGTCGACGAGGGTCTTGTAACGAGAGCGGGACATGTCGGGATGTATCCATGACAATTTTTTGATTGTCCTGATTCTCGATCATAGGATTCTCTCAAAGCAACCCACAATGAGTGTGAATCGTATGGAACGGACTTCAAACGTGAGCAACCCGGCACTGGAAAAAACCAGCGGCTGGATCAATGGCTTTATTGGCGTGGTGTGCTTCAGCGGCTCGCTTCCGGCGACGCGCCTGGCAGTGCTGGAGTTTGACCCGGTGTTTCTCACCGTCGCGCGCGCCGCCATTGCCGGCGTCCTGGCCGTTGCCCTGTTGTGGTTGTTCCGTGAGCGGCGGCCGTCCAGAGATCAGTGGTTTTCGTTGCTGATCGTGGCATTGGGCGTCGTGCTCGGCTTCCCGCTGCTGACGGCGTTGGCATTGCAGCACGTGACATCGGCGCATTCGATCGTCTTTGTCGGCTTGCTGCCATTGGCCACTGCGCTGTTTGGCGTGTTGCGCGGTGGCGAGCGTCCGCGCCCGGTATTCTGGTTCTTCTCGATCCTCGGCAGTGCTCTGGTGGTGGGGTTCGCCTTGTCACAGGGATTGTCCGCCTCGCCCACCGGTGACCTGCTGATGCTGGCCTCGATTCTGGTCTGTGGTCTGGGTTATGCCGAAGGCGCAAAACTGTCGCGCACCCTGGGTGGCTGGCAGGTGATCTGTTGGGCGCTGGTATTGTCGCTGCCCCCGATGGCAATCGCGAGCCTGTGGCTGGCCCCGCCGTCCTTCAGCGGCACCAGCGTGTCGGCATGGGTCTGTCTGGGCTACGTTTCGCTGTTCAGCATGCTGATCGCGTTCGTGTTCTGGTATCGCGGTCTGGCCCAGGGCGGGATTGCCGCGGTTGGTCAACTGCAGTTGCTGCAACCGTTTTTCGGCCTGGCGCTGGCAGCGACGTTGCTGCATGAGCAAGTCAGCATCGGCATGCTGGTGGTGACGGTGGGCGTGATTCTTTGTGTGGCCGGGGCGAAGAAATTTTCCCGATAGTGATTTTTGGCATCGCCGCTGTCGGAGCGGGCTTGCTCGCGAAGGCGTAATGGCAGTCGATACCGTTTCACCGACATACCGCCTTCGCGAGCAAGCCCGCTCCCACAACTGCACTCAGTGGTGTTCGACGCCGGCGCGTTTCAACAGCTTCTTGCAGCGCTCGGACAGATGAAACACCTGCAGCTCCTTGCCCGCCTTTTGGTAACGCTCGCGCAGGGTCTTCAACGCGGCAATCGCCGAGTAATCGACGAAGCTCAAATGCCGGCAGTCCAGAGTCACCCGGGCCGGGTCATTGGCCGGGTCGAACTGGTTGAGGAACGGCGTGGTCGAGGCGAAAAACAGTGTGCCATGCAGGCGGTAGAGCTTGCTGCCGTCGGCTTCCAGGTGTTCATCGGCGTACAACTCGCGGGCCTGCTGCCAGGCAAAGTTCAGCGCGGCAATGATGATCCCGCACAGCACGGCGGTGGCCAGATCGGTGAACACGGTGATAGTGGTCACGGCGATGATCACCAGCACATCGTTGAGCGGCACTTTGTTCAACACCCGCAACGACGCCCAGGCAAAGGTTTGCTGCGAAACCACGAACATCACCCCCACCAGTGCCGCCAGCGGAATACGCTCGATCAGCGGCGACAGAAACAGGATGAACAGCAGAATCAGCACCCCCGCCACCACCCCGGACAAACGCCCGCGGCCGCCGGAGCTGAGGTTGATCACGGTCTGGCCGATCATCGCGCAACCGCCCATGCCGCCGAATGCGCCGGAGACCACATTCGCCGCGCCCAGCGCCACGCACTCGCGGTCCGGGTAGCCGCGGGTTTCAGTGATTTCGTCGGTGAGGTTCAGGGTCAGCAGGGTTTCCAGCAGGCCGACCAGTGCCATCAGAATCGCGTACGGAGCGATGATGCGCAGGGTTTCCAGCGTCCACGGGATGTCCGGCAGCGCGAAGCTCGGCAGACCGCCGGCGATGTGCGCCATGTCGCCAAGGGTGCGCGTCGGCAGGCCGAACAGGTAGACCAGCAGGCCAACACCGAGAATCGCCACCAATGCCGGCGGCACGGCGCGGGTCAGGCGCGGCAGGATGTAGACGATGGCCATGGTCAGCAACACCAGCCCGGTCATCAGGTACAGCGGCGTGCCGCTGAGCCAGTGTTCACCGCTCTTGAAATGCTCCAGTTGCGCCAGCGCAATGATGATCGCCAGGCCGTTGACGAAGCCGAGCATCACCGGGTGCGGCACCATGCGCACCAGTTTGCCCAAGCGCAACAAGCCGAACGCCATCATGATCAAACCACCGAGCAACACCGTTGCCAGCAGGTATTGCACGCCGTGCTGCACCACCAGCGCGACGATCACCACCGCCATCGAACCTGCTGCGCCGGAGACCATTCCCGGCCGGCCGCCGAACAACGCCGTCAGCGTACAAATGATGAACGCGCCGTACAGGCCCATCAGCGGATTGAGATGCGCCACCAGCGCGAACGCAATGCATTCGGGCAACAGGGCAAACGAGGTGGTGAGTCCGGCCAGGACATCGGCGCGCAGACGTTTCGGTTTCATGGCTTACCTGACTGAGCGGCCAACGAGGGTGGCCGCGGATGTTCGCGAAAATGAGGGGTGCGAATGTTACGGAATAGTTCGGAATCGGGCCAGTGATCGCTGACACCCGTCGACGCGCGATTTATCCTGACGCGCTTCTGCCCCCATCGAGTACGACCATGACTGCATTGCTGACCGCCCGCGACGTTTGCCAGCGCTTGCGCGAGGCTGCGCTGGGTGTGCTGATGTTCAACAGATCCGAGATATCCAGTGATGCCGGACTGATCGCGGTCGATATCGAGGGCTGGCGCCTGTTGCTTGATTTTGAGGGTGGGCACTTGCATCACTGTGAACAGTGCCGCTGCCCGGATGGCCGCGAATGGCAATTCAACAGCCGTAACGGCACCGACCCGGTGAATCTGCTCAGTACCTGGGAACTGGCGCAGATCGAGAATCTGTTGAAGCTCTGAGCACTTTCACGGTGAAGTCGGTTGCCCAGTGATGGCACTCTGCCCATAATTCGCCCCCCTTATTCCTCACGCAAGGAAACGCCGTGAAAAAGTCTCTGTTGTTGATCCCGATGCTGGCAGTGCTGCTGCAAGGTTGTGGCATGACCATGACCCGCTATGAGCCGAGCTTCGAAAACGTTCAGAAGCTCAAGCAGACCCCGCCCCTGCAAGCGATCAGCAATCCTCAGGTAACTGCCGAGTCTGGCGAAGGTTCGCTGACAGTTCGAGCCAACCCGGTGCGCTCGCCATCCGGCAGCATCCCGGCGCATATCCAGGACGCGATCACCGAAGAACTGCGCAAGGCCGGTCTGCTTGATCCGCAGGCTCAGCGTCAGTTGAAAGTGCTGGTGGTGAAGAACAACCTGTCGGCCGGCATGGGCACGGGCGATGGCGAACTCGCTGCACGCTTCACCCTGCTTAATGGGCAGAACGTGGTTTACGACGCGACCAAGCATGTCAGCAGCCAGTGGAGCAGCAGCTTCTTTGGTTTCATTGCGATTCCGAACGCGGTCAACGCCTATAACCCGATGCTGCGTGATCTGTTGAAGGAACTGTACAGCGATCCGCAGTTCATCCAGGCCCTGAAGTAAGGGCGAAAAAAAGAGCCGCGATTGCGGCTCTTTTTTTTGGCATCAGACCCGTGGAGTACGGGGCTCGAGTGCCGAGTATTTCAGGTTGTTGTTGTCGATCATCTGCTTGAGCAGCGCGTTGACCTGACGGGCGAATGTGTCGTTGACCGCCGCCTTCGGGGTGTTGCCCATCAGCGGAATGAACCAGATACCGATCCAGGTTCCGACCGCATCATGGTTGCTCGCGGTGGTCAGGGCCTGACCTGTGCCGTCCACGGCTTCGAGGCTCATGGTGTACTGATCGGTACCGTATGCCGGGATCACCCCCAGGCTGAAACCACTGATGAAGCCCAGCACCATCGAACCGGCATTCGGCGGATGGTTGTACATTTTCAGACGCAGGCTGTAGTCGCCCGGTTGCTTCTGGAACTCGTCCAGGGTGACACGGCCGAACAGACCCGAATCGCTCAGAATCTTTTGCAGCTCAGGCTTGAGCTGGTCACGCGCCTGCGGCACTTCTACGGCCGAAGCGCTTTTCGGCTCGCCCTGATAGAAGTCGAAGTCCACATAGACATTGGGTTTGTTGGCGTAGCTGGCCATCGATGGCAGCTTGACCGGCGCGACCTCGTCTTTGGTGAAACTGGCACAGCCACCGAGCGCAAGCACCAGGCCCAGCGCCAGGATTTTCCCGAATTGCATGTTGTCTTCCCTATGAGAACCCAGCCAAATGATATCAAAGAGCCTCCATTGCGAAGGCCGGGCGGATTCTAGAGAGAGCGCTCGCCAGAGGAAAGACTGAATCGGGAAATTTACACAAAAAATCAGTCGGCCCTGACACGAGTCGAGCAGTTAGCTGGCCTCATCGCTATATAGTTTTGTATATTGCGAAACCAAATTTTGCCCGAATCTCCCATGCCTTCTATTCACACCGTGTTCCCATGAGCGCCATCCGCGTACGCAACGAGCAACTGATCCTCGCCGCCGCCAGCGAAGAATTCGCCGCCAACGGCTTCGACGCGACCCAGACCCGCGACATCGCCGCTCGCGCCCGCGTACCCAAGGCCAACCTGTATTACTACTTCCAGACCAAGGAAAACCTCTATTCCAAGGTTCTGCTGGAGTTTGTCGAACCGCTGCTGGAAGCCTCAGCGGCGTTGCGCGAAAGCGACGATCCCATGATCGGCCTGCGCGCCTACATCGCCGCGCGCATCCGTATCGCCCGTGAACACCCGGCGATTGCCAAGGTATTCAGCGGTGAGCTGCTGCTCGGCGGGCGCCAGTTGCCAGACGAATGCCGCGACCTGCTGCACGCCGAAGCCCGCCGCAACGTCGAGTGCCTGCGCAGCTGGATCGAGCGCGGCCTGCTGGCCCCGGTGGACCCGGAACACCTGATGCTGTTCATCTGGTCGGCAACCCGCACCTACACCAATATTGGCTGGCAGATAGGCTGCATCACCGGGCGCGAAGTGCCGCAGGATGAGGATTACGCGACGGCAGCCGAGACCATTACGCGGCTGGTGCTGGAGGGCGTCGTGGCCCCGCAGGTTGGGGCGATTCGTGGAGTTCTGTTTGCGACTTGAAATGTGAGGGCTGCTACGCAGCCGGCGCGAGCAAGCTCGCTCGCCACAGGGAACTCATGCTGGACATGGAAATCTGTGAACACCCTCAATCATTGTGGGAGCGGGCTTGCTCGCGAAGGCGTCGGATCAGCTAACACATGCGTCACAGGCCCACCGCTTTCGCGAGCAAGCCCGCTCCCACAGGGGGTTTGTGCTGGGCAAGGGAATCTGTGAACACCCGCTCCCACAGGGGATTTGTGCTGGACATGGGAATCCGTGAACACCATCAATCATTGTGGGAGCGGGCTTGCTCGCGAAGGCGTCGGGTCAGCCAACGCATGCGTCACAGGCCCACCGCTTCGCGAGCAAGCTCGCTCCCACAGGGGTATGCGCTGGTTTTAGAAAATGATCTCGGCTGCGGGTTTGACGTCGACCCGGGTCATGGCGCCGGTCAGGTGCGCCAGGTCCTTGTTGTGTTCGGCAATGATGTCTTCGGCGCTCATGGTGCCGTTGTCCACGGTGGAATGGGCGTCAGCCACGAGCACGACGTCGTAACCCAGCTGATGGGCCTGGCGCACGGTGGCATTGACGCAGTAGTCGGTCTGCAGGCCGCAGATGATCAGACGTTCGAAGTCTTCGCTGGGCAGCAGCTTGCCCAGCTCGGTCTGATAAAACCAATCTGGGGTGGTTTTGCGTACGCGCCGGTCTTCGGCGGTCGTCAGCAGGCCGGCGGCGAGTTGCCAACCTTCGGCCCCATGGGCTAGCGGGCTGTCCTTTTCCTCATGCTGAATCAGCACCACCCGCACGCCCGCCTTGCGCGCGCGCGCGCTGAGCTGGTTAATGGTGTCGATCACACGGTGGATGTCGAAGCACTGATACTCGCCCGAGCAGAGAGCCTGTTGGACGTCGATGATCAGCAATGCGCTAGACATGATGGGCCTTCCTTGATCGATCCTTGAGACAGGGGGCGGAGCCAAGCCCCGCCGCCCTTTTTACGCCGCTCAATAACCCAATGACAACCCGGTGTTACGCCGTGGATCGTTGGCCCCGTAGAAACGGTTCTTGCCCACCGGTTTACCGCCCAGCGACGGCGCGCCGACCAGAATCGCGGCGATGTGGTTGGCGTCCTGCGGCCCGGCGAACTTGTGGCCCCAGCTCTCGAGGATCTTCCTGGTATCCGGGCTGGCGGCGAAGTCTTCAAGGTTGGTTTCTTCCGGCATCCATTGCTGATGGAAACGCGGCGCGTCGACCGCTTCCTGCAGGCCCATGCCGTAGTCGATGACGTTGAGCATGGTCAGCAAGGTCGCGGTAATGATGCGGCTGCCACCCGGCGTACCGACCACCATCACCACTTTGCCGTCCTTGGTGACGATGGTCGGGCTCATCGACGACAGCGGGGTTTTGCCCGGGGCGATGGCGTTGGCCTCGCCCTGCACCAGACCGTACATGTTCGGCACGCCGACCTTGGAGGTGAAGTCATCCATCTCGTCGTTGAGGATCACCCCGGTCTTGCTCGCCATCACCCCGGCGCCGAACCAGTCGTTGAGGGTGTAAGTCACCGACACTGCGTTGCCCCACTTGTCGACAATCGAATAGTGCGTGGTGTTGTTGCCTTCATGCGGGGCGACGCCGGGTTTCAGCTCGGCGGAGATCCCGGCCTTCTGCGGCTGGATCGCATTGCGCAGCGTGGTGGCGTAGTTCTTGTCCAGCAGGTGCTCGATCGGATTCTTCACGAAATCCGGGTCGCCCAGATAGCTGTTGCGATCCACATAGGCATGACGCATCGCTTCGATCTGATAGTGCATGCCCTGGGCCGAATGGAAGCCCAGATCCTTCATCGGATAGCCTTCGAGAATATTCATGATCTCGCAGATCACCACCCCGCCGGAGCTTGGCGGTGGTGCCGAGACCACATGGTAGCCACGGTAATCGCACTCCACCGGGGCCAGTTCGCGGGTCTTGTATTTGTCGAGGTCGGCCTGGGTGATGATGCCCTTGTTGGCCTGACTGGATGTGACGATGGCGTCGGCCACCCAGCCCTTGTAAAAACCGTCGGCGCCTTTGTCCGAGATGGTGCGCAGGGTTTTCGCCAGATCCTTCTGCACCAGTTTCTGCCCGACCTGCATCGGCTCGCCGTTGTGCAGGAAGATCGAGCCGGAATCACGCATGTCCTTCTTGAACATATCGGTGGCGTAGTCCAGCAGATCGACGTCGCCCTGCTCCAGTTCGAAACCGTCCTCAGCCAGTTTGATCGCCGGGGCGATCATGTCCTTGCGCGGTTTGGTGCCGTACTTGCTCAGCGCCAGCTCCATGCCCGACACGGTGCCCGGCACTGCCACGGCGAGGTGACCACGGGTGCTCAGATCCGGGACGACGTTACCGTCCTTGTCCAGGTACATGTTGGCGGTCGCCGCCAGGGGGGCTTTTTCGCGGAAGTCGAGGAACGTCTTGCGCCCGTCCGCCAGTTGAATGGTCATGAAACCGCCACCGCCGAGGTTGCCCGCTGCGGGATACACCACCGCCAGCGCATAGCCCACAGCGACCGCCGCATCCACCGCGTTACCGCCGTTTTTCAACACATCGACGCCGACATGTGAGGCCAGGTGTTGAGCGGTGACCACCATGCCGTTTTCGGCGGCAACCGGTGCTACGGAAGCGGCGTGGGCCATGAGGCAGCTCAGTGCCAGTGACGTCGCAATCAGCGTTTTGGCCAAAGGTTCGTACTTCATGAGTCGATCTCTTTTTTGTTTTCGGGTTCTGTGCAGAACAGAGGGGAACGCAGCAAAAGCACCAAGCAGTATGGTCGCTATTGCGATTTGCGCCTCCCCGCTCAGGCAGTATGCTGGGGGCTCTCGCCGTACCGATCCGGAGTTCTGTCCATGTCTTATACGTTCATCACCCTGCCCTCACCGGTCGGCGAATTGAAGCTGGTGGCGAACGGCGCACGACTGGCGGCCATCCTCTGGGAAAACGACAAACCGGGCCGGGTGCGCCTCGGGCCGATGACTGAAGCACCGGACAATCCGCTGCTGCAGCAAGCCGCGCAGCAGCTTGAAGAATATTTTGCCGGCCGCCGTGATCGTTTCGATCTGGAGCTGGACTTTGTCGGCACCGATTTTCAGAAGAAGGTCTGGGCGGCGCTGCTGACCATTCCGTTTGGCGAAACCCGCACTTACAGCCAGATCGCCGAGCAGATCGGCAACCCGACGGCGGTGCGTGCGGTGGGCGCGGCGAACGGGCGCAATCCGATTTCGATTGTGGCGCCGTGTCATCGGGTGATCGGCGCGTCGGGGAAGTTGACCGGGTTTGCGGGCGGGCTTGAGGCCAAAGAGCGGTTGCTGGTGCTGGAGGGTGGTGACTGGTCTGATGTCGGTAGAACAGGCGACCTGTTTTAACCCTGTAAATGCCATATGTGGCGAGGGCGCTTGCTCCCGCTCCAGTGCGCAGAACTGGCAAAAACCTGGGGCCGCTGCGCAGCCCAGCGGGAGCAAGCTCCCTCGCCACAATGGATTGGCGCTGAATCAGCTGTCGAAAAGATTATTCATCGCCGCATACTGCAACAGCATGATGGTCTTGGCGTCGCAGATCTCGCCGCGCTGAAACGCCGCCAGTGCCTCATCGAAGCGCCACTCCAGCACTTCCAGTTCTTCGGTTTCTTCTTCCAGACCGCCGCCCTCGCTGACCTTCGACTTCGCGTCGTATTCGGCGATGAAAAAGTGCAACTTTTCGGTCACCGAGCCGGGGCTCATGTAGGCCTCAAAGACCTTCTTCACCTCATGCACGCGGTAACCGGTTTCCTCTTCGGCCTCGTCGCGGATCCGCTGTTCCGGCGCCGCACCTTCCAGCAGCCCCGCCGCCACTTCGATCAACAAGCCGTCGTGGCCGTTGACGAACACCGGCAAGCGGAATTGGCGGGTGAGCACCACCGTGCGCTTGTCGCGGTTGAACAACAGAATCGCCGCGCCATTGCCACGGTCGTAGACCTCGCGAGTCTGCCGCTGCCAGTCACCGTTGTTGCGCAGGTAGTCGAAGGTGATTTTCTGCAACAGATACCAGTCGTGGGACAACACCTGAGTGTCGACAATGTTGACCCGCTCGGCTGTCTTGGTCATGACGCCTGTTCCTTGTGCCATCGGAAAACGCCCATAGTCGAATAATCGCGCGCACAAAAAAAGCCCGGCAATGCTGTCGGGCTTGTTAATCGGCGTTCGCGGAGGTTGTCAGAGATCGACCAGGTGCCGGTCGATGCGCTTGAGCACGCCCTTGATCAGGTTCAGCGCACTGTCGGCGCGAAACGGCAGGTTGAGCGACGGTTCGCAAATCTCCATCTCCATGATCATCGGCCGACCGTCATAGTCGCGGATCACGTCGACCCGGCCATAGAGCAACGGCAGCTCAAGTCCGAGCACCTCGGCAGAAGCCACCAGCGCCGATAGCGCCACCGCCTGCTCCTCGGCATCCGCCTCGCGCGGCTGGCGAAATTCGGGGGTCGGCACGTTCACCGTACCGTCCGCCATGAGCATGGCGCCCTTGCGGATGGAATGGCTGAAGGTGTTATCGAAGAAGGTCAGGTCCGTCTCGCCGTAAGTGTCGATGGTGGTGATGTACGGCTGGATGATCACGTGCGAACCGCGCTTTTGCAGCGCGCGGATGTGCGCCAGCGCGGCCTCGGAACCGCCGCGGACAAACCGTTTCACTCCGCGCGAATACGAGCCGATCGTCGGTTTGACGACAAATTCGCGGCTGTCGGTGTTCGCGTCGAGGAAGTCAGCCAGATAAACCTCGGGAGCGTCGTCGGGCGCCAGAAACACACTGGGAATAATCGGCACGCCGCGCGCAGCAATGTCCTTCAGGTACAACTTGTTCAAACCCCACCGGGCCACGGACGGCACGTTCAACAGGCAGGTCAGTGCATGCACCTTGTCGCACCAGGCAAAAAATTCGTCGAGGCTTTCAATGCAGTCCCACGGTGAACGGATCAATACGGCGGTATACGCCGCCCAATCGACTGACGGATCGTCCCAGAAGCACACATCGGCGTTGATCGACAGTTGCTTGCAGGCTTCCAGCAATGGCGGCATGTCGTAGTCAATGTGCAGGTTCGGCTTATCGGTGACGAGTGCAAGCTTAATCATGAAGAATCCTTTCTACTGAACAGTTAAAAGCAGAAAAACAGCAACGACTCACCAGGGAATCACGCGATCCTGATGGCGGTAAGTGCCCGTGGGGCCATCGGCGCCGATCAGCGCCAGCGCGACACTGGTTCGCGCGCCTTCCTGCACATCGAGATCACCGGCGCCGTCATTCATGCCGGTTTTGGTGTAACCGGGGTGCACGGCATTGACCTTGACGGGCGTGTCGCGCAGTTCGTAAGCCAGGTGAACCGTCCACGAATTCACCCCGCTTTTACTGGCGCTGTAGCCCGGCAAGGATTTGAACATCGGTGAATAGGCGTAGGAATCGACGTCCGTATGGGTGGTGAGCGATGCCAGCAGACTGGATACGTTGACGATGCGTCCGGCCGCAGACTGGCGAATCAGCGGCAGACAATGCTGGGTCACCGCGACCATGCCGAACAGGTTGGTTTCAAACGTCTGGCGCCACTGTTGAAGTGGTTGTTGCGAAGGGTTCAACCCGTAGGATTCGATACGGATCGCGGCGTTATTGATCAGGATATCCAGTCGACCAAACTTCGCCTCCAGCAATTTGACCGCCGAGGCGATGCTGTCTTCATCCGTGACATCCAGCAGGCACGGGAACGCCTTCAAGCCCATGCCGGTCAGCTCATCGGCCGCCTGAGCGACAGCCTGATAATTCCTGCCACTGAGCACCACCGTCACGCCCTCGGCGGCCAGTTGTCGCGCCACCTCAAAACCGATGCCACGGTTGGCGCCGGTTACCAATGCAACCTTGTCAAAATCGTTCATCGTGCAACTCCAGACAACGCTCCGCCCTGCCCGCAGGGAGGACGGAACCAATACGATTCATGAAATGTTCCAGCAGCGGCCCGAACGCCCGCAGATCGGTCAGAAAGGCGTCGTGTCCGTCCGGGCAATCGAGCCGGACAAAGGTCACCTCGGCACCATCCTGTTCGAGCCCTTGAGCGATGTGCTGCTGTTGCGCGACAGGAAACAGCGTGTCGCTCTCGACGCCGACCACCAGAACCTGCTCCAGCCCGGCAGTCTGAAAACCGCCCTGCGGCGGCGTCAGACAGGCATAAAGATCAATCGCGCGGCTTAGCTGCAGATAACTGTTGGGGTCGAAATCCCGTGCGAATCGCCAGGCATTGGCCTGCAGATAATCCTCGACTTCAAAGTCGTGGGTCATCCCGGCGGATTTACCGGCCGCCTGATCGCTGCGGCTGAAACGGCGATTCAATTGCGCGCCGGAGCGATAACTCAACAGGCCGATCTTGCGGGCCAGCGTCATGCCGTGGATCGGGCGCGCATCCGGCGAATACTCCCCACCGGCCCACAGCGGATCACTGCGAATGGCTTCCCGCTGCAATGAACGCAAGGCCGTGGACACGGGAAGTGAACTGGCCGCGCCGCACAGGTTGATGTGATGCCGGACAAACCCCGGATGCCGGGTCAACAGGGCCAGCGCACACATGCCACCCATCGAAGCGCCGATCAGGCAGGTCACTTGCGCCATGCCCAGCGCTTTCACGGCCATGACGATCGTGTCGACGATGTCTTCGATGCTCAGCTCGGGAAAGCGCGACTGGTAAGGCCTGCCACTCGCCCGCTCGGTGGACAGCGGCCCCGTCGAGCCCTTGCAACCACCCAGGTAGTTGAAACAGATCACATACCAGCGGTCTGTATCGATCGGCTTGCCTGAACCGGCAAAGTCCTCCCACCAGCCCGCCTCAGGATCGCGGGCGACACTGCAGACGTGGCTGTTGGCGGACATGCCGGGCAACACCAGGACGATGTTGTCGCGACGATCATTCAGTTGCCCGAACGTCTCATACGTCAGCCTGAAATCTTCCAGTACACCTCCACGATGCATTGGAAACGGGCGCGCGAACTCGATGTAATCTGCTGCCGGAAGAGTTTCCACCATGATGCTAATCCCTTAGAGCGCCTGCTTCGCCAAGTAACCGGTTGCCTGTTATGGCTCGAGCGACTGCAACCAGTCATCGTCGGAACCTTCGGCGATGCCATCCATCAGGAAGGTCGAGAGATAACGCTCACCGGTATCCGGCAGCATGGCCAGCAGCACGGAACCGGCCGCTGCGGTCTCGGCAACCTTCAACGCTGCGGCGACCGAGGCGCCCGAAGAAATGCCGACGAAGATCCCCTCTTCCCTGGCCAGGCGCTGCGAAGTGTCGCGCGCCTCGTACTCGTTCACGGTCAGGACTTTATCGATGACGGTCTTGTCCATGATGGTCGGCGTGAAGTTGGGCGCGAGTCCCTGGATCTGGTGCACGCCCCAGGTGCCGCCCGACAGCAACGCAGCATTTTCCGGTTCTGCGGCAACGATCTGCACCGCAGGTCGCGCGACTCGCAGCATCTGGCCAACGCCGGTCAGTGTGCCGCTGGTGCCGAAACCGGTGACAAAGTAGTCCAGGCGTTTACCGGCGAAATCACCGAGGATTTCGGTGGCGGTGGTTTCGCGGTGATAGGAAGGGTTGGCCGGGTTATCGAATTGTCGCGATCTGAACCAGCCAAATTTCTGTGCCAGTTCATCGGCAATCTGGTTGCCGCCGCTGCTGCCCAGATGAGCAGGAAACAGCAGAACCTTGCCGCCATAGGCGCGAATCAGCTTGCGCCGTTCGATCGAGTAACTGTCGGACATGATCGCCACGAAGTTATAGCCGCGCGCCGCGGCAACCATCGCCAACGCAATGCCGACGTTGCCGGAGGTACATTCGGCGATCGTATCGCCAGGCTTCAACAGGCCTCTGGCTTCGGCGTCGAGCACCACAGCCAGCGCCAGTCGGTCCTTGACCGAACCACCGGGGTTGAACGACTCGACCTTCACATAAATGCTGACGTGTTCCGGGGCGAGCCTTTGCAGCTTGACGATTGGCGTACGGCCGATCGTGTCCAGAATGCTTTCATACAACGGCATGAGCGAGTTCTCCATCAAATACGAATTCAGCAGGGCCGGAGAGGTACATTGCGGACAAGTCACTCTCCCATGTCACTTCAAGGGTTCCGCCGGGCAGTTCGACATCGACCGAGCGGTCGACCCGCCCGGCCCGCGCCAGCACCGCGACCGCCGCGCAGGCACCGCTGCCGCAGGCCAGCGTCTCGCCAGCGCCGAATTCGTAGACCTTGAGTTTTATCCTGTTGCGCGATTGCAGCTGTACAAACCCGACGTTGACGTCAGGGGAGAAATACCCGGAGTTTTGCAGGGCACTGCCGACAGCTGGAATCTCATACTGATCACGTTCGGCTTCGATCACCGCATGCGGGTTGCCCATCGATACCGCCGAACACGCCAGGTGTTGCCCGGCGAGTTCCAGTTGATAAGCCGACTGCGCTTGGTCGAAGCCGAACACCGGGATAGCAGCGGGCGAGAAATTCGGCGCGCCCATGCTGATCTGATAGTTGCCGTCCTCCATGACCCGGACCCGGTGGGTACCGGAGGGACTGTCGAGGGTGAATTCGGACGCCTCGGTCAGACCTGCCCGAACCAGCCATGCGGCGACACACCGCGCACCGTTGCCGCATTGCCGGGAGGACTCGCCCTGCGCCGTCCAGATGTCGAACGAGGCCACGGACGATGGATTGCGCGCAGCCTTGACACCCAGAACCATATCGGCGCCGATACCTTTATGGCGGTTAGCCAGGTACTTGCACAATTCGCGCGACGGATCCTGCGCATCACGCAGATCGAGAATGATCATGTCGTTGCCCGCACCGTGCATCTTGCTGAAACGCAGTCGGGCAGCAGCAGGCGGTTTATGCATGGCACACACTCGCCTCAAGACACGCCTTGGACAGGAGCGGGTCAACGATATCGATGATGCACTGGGTCGCACGCTGTGCCGTCGCCGCATCGCAGGATGCATTGAACTCGGCGATTTCCAGGCCGACGATCTGCTCCAGCGGAATCGCTCCCAGGATCGCCGCGAGCTGTTGTGGCAGCAGACCGTCAGGCACTGCGTAATCGGCGGGCACATAGCCAGGCTCAAGAGAATCCCAATCGATGTGGACCCAGACCTTCGATTGGCCGATAGCGCTGCGCACTGCGTCGGCGGTTGCCTGCTGCGGGGAAAGCGTGCGCACATTATTGGCGCTCAGCAGACGCTGCTCTTGCCCGTCGATGTCACGCGCGCCGACCAGAATGACGTTCTCCGCACGCACGCCGGCGCCACAGCCGCTGTCCCAGAGGCCACATAATGCCGACACCACCATCCCGCCCAGGTAGCCCGTGTCAGTGGTCGTCGGAATATTGAAGTCACCATGGGCATCGACCCACACCAGGCAAAGGTCCGGGTAATGTCTGGCCACCGCAGGTACGCTGCCCAGGCTGGCCGGGCAGGTGCCGTTGATGACCACTGTGAGTTGCTGCTCCTCTACCGCACAGGCCACGGCGCGATGCAGCGAATCGATCTGCTCGCGTCCTGCCGGCAGACTGACTGTCCAGTCATCGGCAGCCGGCTCGCAACTGCCATCACCGATATACAGCGGCGCTACACCGTACTTTGCTTCAAGTGCCGACGCGGCCTTCAACGCACCGATACGGGTAAATGCCGTGCGGTCTGCCACTCTGCCGTTGGATACAATCAACTTGAACATCAGGCTTCCTCTTTATTTTCATGGCTGGAATGTTTGAATGGACAAACATCCGTACGCTCTGCATTTTCTTCAATCAAACCGTATTGCCACCACTCTTTGGCGTCAGAGCCAAACCCGCCCAATTGCAAGGCGTGGGGCACCGAATCATATTTAAGGATGCGTTTACGTATATTGGCGCGAACATTACGTCCGCCCACGGTATCGCCGGCAAATACATCGAAGCGTTCACGCGGATTAATCACCAGCGCAAATCTCGACCCGAGGTTTCTGCTCTTGCGAAGTTTGTGTGCGGGAGAACTCATATTCACAAAAAGTTGCATTCCCGCGAAGCACATCGACCAGAACGGTGACTCCGGGTCGACATCGACGCTGTCCGGCCACGGGCTTTCATCCAGCCAGTGCAGGCTCTGCAACACGCCCCACCCCGCGGCCTGATACTCCTGCGCCGTACTGGCGAATATTGCGTCGGTTGAAAAGAACACGATAAGCGGATAAGCGTCTTCGATTGAACCACTCCATGTTCTGGAAAGCGTCACATACTCTTTCAAGCCTTCAGCCAGTTTCGCCAGCCCTTGGGCATCCAAAGTGTCGACAAATACAAACTTGATCGAAGACTTCTTGAATGCATTCTTGGAAAAGATGCAGGGAAAGTCGGACCCTGCCCCAAGTCGCTCTTCCAGTTCATTCAAAGCCTCTTTTTCCCAACCGACCCCACGATGATTAATCTCATCCTGAGAAAGCATGACCCGATAAGAAACCTGCGCATCAAAGTTCCGCATACTCATTCCTTTATGCTGCACAACTTAGAGAGATGGCCGAGCGTGGCATCCAGCCGTCTGGCACTTCGCGCTGTCACACCTGCCACGAACTTACGTCTGGCATGACAACTTGCTTACTTGATCTGCGTCTGGAATCAGAAGACCGGCCACAGGTCCCGGGCGTTATTCGACATTCGGCGAACGCTCAGGTTGTTGACTGACCTGCTGCTGATGAATCGATGAATCCGCGCCATGGCGTCTTCGATGTCCGGCAATGCCGGCAACGTGACCACGCGGAAATGGTCGGCTGCGGGCCAGTTGAACGCGGTTCCCTGGACCACCAGCAGCCTTTCCGACATCAGCAGTTCGAGGACAAACTTTTCGTCATCCTTGATCGGGCAAATTTTCGGATCGATCCTTGGAAATGCGTACAGCGCGCCCATCGGCTTGACGCAACTGACGCCGGGAATAGCGTTGAGCAGTTCATGCACCCGGTTGCGCTGTTCGAGCAGGCGCCCCTGAGGCAAGACCAGGTCATTGATACTCTGGTAACCCCCCAGCGCGGTCTGGATCGCATGCTGGGCCGGAACGTTGGCGCACAGGCGCATGTTCGCCAGCATGTCGATGCCTTCGATGTAGCCGGCGGCATGCTGCTTCGGCCCGGAAATCACCAGCCAGCCGGAGCGGAACCCGGCCACCCGGTACGACTTGGACAAGCCGTTGAAGGTCAGGCACAGCAGGTCCGGCGCCAGCGAGGCGGTGCTGATGTGCACCGCCTCGTCGTAGAGAATCTTGTCGTAGATCTCGTCGGAGAACACCACCAGATTGTGCTGGCGCGCGATCTCCAGCATTCCCAGCAGCGCGTCTCGCGGATACACCGCACCGGTGGGATTGTTGGGGTTGATGATCACCAAAGCTCGGGTGTTAGGGGTGATTTTGGCCCGTATGTCATCAAGGTCCGGCCACCAGTCCTGCTGTTCGTCGCACATGTAGTGCACCGCATTGCCCCCGGCAAGACTCACCGCAGCGGTCCACAACGGATAATCCGGTGCGGGCACCAGCACTTCATCGCGGTTGTTCAGCAGCGCCTGCAGTGACATCACAATGAGCTCGGAGACACCATTGCCCAAGTAGATATCGTCGACGCCGACGCCCTCGATCTGCTTCTGCTGACAGTACTGCATGACGGCCTTGCGGGCGCTGAACAAGCCTTTGGAGTCACTATAACCTTGCGCCGTCGGCAAATTACGGATCACATCCTGGAGTATCTCGTCGGGTGCCTCGAAACCGAAGGGCGCGGGATTGCCGATGTTCAGCTTGAGAATGCGCTGGCCGTCCTCCTCCATCTTTCTGGCCTGCTCCAGTGCCGGGCCACGAATGTCATAACACACACTGTTCAACTTCAGCGATTTCAGATACTGCACGACTACACATCCTTGTTTTTTTTATCAGGGTCGCAGCAACAGCAAACTCAGGTCCGAGAGACTGCCTTCAACTGCTCATCCGGGGACTTCGACAGTGCCCGCGACATATTCAGGAAAACGAACAACACGACCATCGGAATGGCGATAAACAGTGCCAGGCCACGAACGCCCAGTTCGGAAAAGGAGCTGACCAGCAAACCGTAACCGGCCCCCGCCGCCATCTGGAAAAAGAAAAACTGCCCGGAGGAAATACCGATATCGCGGCTGACACTCTTCAATAATCCGGCCTGAGTCGCGGGAATCACCATCCCGACCGACAACAGAATGAACACCATCGGAATCAGCAGCGCCGGCAGCACACTGCCGAACACCGACAGCAGAATGCCCAGCAACATGCACCCGGCCATGCCTACCCTGCTTCCAAGCAGCAGGATCTCGTTCAACGCCCACCTGGCGCTCAATGCTCGCGCCAGCGTACTGCCAATCACATAACCGACGGCGCACAGGGAGATCACCGCGCCGTAACCCAGACTGGACATGCCCAGTTCCGTCTGCAGCGCATAAGTCGAACAGGACAGGAACACGAAGTAACTCATCCACACCAGACTGATCCCGGCGGCATAAGCCAGATAATCCGCATTTTTGAAGTTGGCGGCATAAACGGCAATGATGCTGCGGCCCGTCGAATCCGATGCCCCCGGAGAGGTGTCGACCTGCCAGAAAAGCACCAATGCCGCGAGATTGAAGATCCCCACGCCGCCCATCATCCAGCGCCATCCCAACGAAGGTAACAGCATGCCGCCGAGCAACGGTGCAATACACGGTGTGAGCGCTATCGCCGAGGCAAGAGTGGTGAGAATTCGCAGGCGTTTGCTTTCCGGATAATCGGATTTCACGATCAGTCTGGTGGTTACGGTCCCTACACACCCTCCGAGGGCCTGCATGAAACGCGCAACCGCAAACAGGTAAAAGGAGTCCGAGAACGCTGCAAGCAGGCACCCGGCAGCACAAATCAACAACCCCGAAATCTGTACACGACGGGCTCCGATACGATCGGCAAGAATCCCCGCCAATACCACGGACAACGCATACCCGATCATGTAAACAACGAATGTTTCCTGAATCGCCTCATGGGGGACTCGAAACTCTTCCGCCAGTTTTGCAACCGTAGGCGTCATCAGGCCAAGTCCGAGCTGCGGCACGATTACAGCCGACAACAACGCTGCAGGTAACAGGATTCCGGGGCGGCTGGATTTCACGCAGAAAGCTCCTTGAGGTATTGATCAGTCGTCAGCAAATGCGGCAGAACCCGGTCGATCTGACGTGTGATCATGGCCAGTGAACTGGTGTAGTAATGGTTACCGGCAGCCAGTTGGCCCAAGGCATAAATAGCGTCGCTGGCCTTGCCACTGCGGTCGATGACCTTGTGCGAACCGAATGACACGTGCAGGCCACCAAACGGATGGTGCTGAGCGACGCCATTGTTGACCATCGAGGACACCAGCTCGGTACCTGTCTGCCCGACGCCACCCGTTTCAGATCGCGTGGCATTGATGACCCAGTCGGCATGACAGGCGCCTGCCTGATAATTGAGGACAAAACCACCACCAGGGCTCAGCTCCACGCCCTTCAGGCCAGGGCGAATCACGAGGTGCCCGGACTCAAGCATGTTGCGCAACTTGTTGGCCGTTGCCGGAGGCATCGGGTTGCACAGGCTCATGAAAATCGAATGGTAGTTGGCCATGTAGTAACTGCGATCGCCAGCACTCAGGCTGTCCCAGGCCAGCTCGACGTAGTCGTTGGCAATATCAATCAGGATGGACAGCCACTTTTCGCCGCGGGCCGACGCCTGAAGATGGCGCTCCAGCCGCTCGAACGGCAGTTGACCTGGCGCCAGTTCAGCCTTGAGCTTCTCCAGATCCACGCCTTGGGCAGTCAGTTCGAAGGTGATCAGGCCAAGCCATTTCGACCAAGAGATCATCCCCGCTTCATCACGCAGCTCTTCGATACGCTCGCGGGTGATGACCTTGTAAGTGAAGTCGTGATGCGGCATGCGCACCGCTGGCAGCAGCGCATTGCGCGACAGCATGACGATCTTGCCGCGGTGTCCCTGGGCACTCAGGGCCAGGACTGCATCGACAGCAGAGAGGCTGGAACCAATGATCGCCACCTGATCGTCGCCGCCAATCGCGGAAAACTTGGTCCACATCGGATACGGATTACCGATGTAATTCTGGGAACAGGCCAACGAGAAGATATCTGCCGGTTCAGCGGTACCGATGCACAGAATCACCCGGTCAAATACTTGTTGCGGCCCGTTTTCGACACCGACGACCGCTTTGTCATCGTGCATCGTCAGGCTGGTGACCTTTTGCCCGATCACCCGAATCGGTCGCTTGAGGTCACGCGCCAGCGCCACTTGCTCGGCAAAACAATCGGACAGGTACTCACCAAAATAGTGACGGGGCAAGAAATCAAGTTGCGCCAGTGCACTTCCATATTTATGAGTGACCCATCCTACAAAGTGCCGGGGATCGTCACTTTTAACGGACATGAATCGGGCCTGGCGATTAATCAATCCATAATCACCATCGTTTTGATAAGCGCGACCTGGACCGATTTTCTTGTCAGGCTCATAGAGAGTAATTGCAACATCCATATTTTTCAGCTTAACGTCGCGCTGCAACGCATCAATTACACTAATCGCTGTTGCACCCCCTCCGACTATCGCAATCTTTAGTTGCGGCTCGCGATGATTAGTCTTATTGAGTGTTGACAGTTTTTCAAAAGCAGTCATTGCCGACGATATCCCTATACCAATCCAGTTTCTCTTGACCCCAATGACTCGCGCGCCACCCCTCAACGCGTTAGCTTGAGCGGCGTTGAGCGTATTTGTATGCCGCGCTAAGATGAAGATCCATTAAATGGATTTTGGTGTGTACCACTATGACCAGAGGTAAGCGGCCAGTTGGCCTCGACCTAGTCTTGCCGTTCGAATTGACCGAACATTCGCTGTCCACCAAACATCAGCTTTTGTGCCGTTTCCTTGAACACCTGATCAGTTCCGGCCGGCTCCCGTCCGGCGAAGCGCTGCCCTCCACGCGCACGCTTGCGCAAAGATGGGGAGTTTCCCGAGGGACCCTGGAAACTGTTTTCGATCAATTACGCGAAGAAGGTTTCATCATTCGCAAGCGAGGTGCCGGCTCGGTGGTCTGCGCAACATTGCCGGACAATCTGATCGCCGCGACCAGAACTAAGGAACTGCAAGTCGAACTTGATACTCACCGGTCATCCGATTCACCTGCTCCCATTACTTATTTACAGCCATATGTACCGTTTATTGCCAGACTGGCCGATCCGGGATTGCTCGAAGAAAAAGATGTAAAGTCGTTATGCACACCTTCCGCCAAAGACCTCGCCACCGCAGTATCGGCCTCGTCACTCGGCGGTGACGAAAACTTGCGCAAGTCCATTTGCGACCATATCCAGATCTACCGCGGGATTGACTGCTCACCTCAGGACATCGTGATTACCCATGGCATCAGACACTGTCTCGACCTTATCAGCCGGGTATTGGGAAAAGAGGCCGTCGTTGCCATGGAAGATCCCGGCTATTACTGGGCCCGGCGGATATTCAATTGTTCCGGCAACACAATCATCGATATTCCAGTGGACGATGCAGGTCTGATCGTTGAAGCGTTGTCACCCGCCAGTCCGGTTCAGGCCATTTATGTCACGCCCTCCCACCAGGCTCCTTTGGGTGTCTGCATGAGCATGGCACGCCGCAAGGCCCTGCTGGCCTCGGCCACCGCTGCAAATGCGATCATCATCGAAGACGACTACGACAGCGAGTACAACTATGGCAGTGCTCCCCTGCCCGCCATCAAATCAATAGATACAAACGACCGGGTGATTTTCTGCGGCAGCTTCAATAAAACCCTGTTCAGCAACTTTCGTCTGGGCTTCATGGTCATTCCCAAACATTTACAGAAGAAAGTCATCAACCTCATCGAAGACACCGGCCAGACGCCCGGCATACTGGGTCAGCTCGCACTCAACCAGTTTCTCTGCACCGGAAAATATGTACGGCATTTGCGCATCTCGCGACAGACGTATCAACATCGACGCGATTTGCTGATCTCAAAGCTGCGAGAAAACCCTGATCTGCAGATTTCCGGCGAGCAATCCGGATTACATTTTGTGCTCTGGTTACCCGCAGACATTGATGAAAGAGAATTCTGCGCACGGGCTGCCCTCTTCAATCTTTGCCTGCAACCGGTATCCGCATTCACCAGCAGTCACGCGGTCAAACCCGGCGTGCTGATTGGCTACGCGGCGCTTACCGATACGCAGATCAATCAGGCGGCTGCCTGCTTGCTGGATCTCGTCAAGTCATTCAATGTATCGAGCGCGCTCCAATCGGATAAACAACCCGCTCCGCTATGACTCACATCCGGGCATTGTTTGCCTGGCCCACGCAAAAAAGCCCGGCAGCGCTACCGGGCTCTTTAATTGCTGCTAACGGGCGACGCGCGACAACGTGTCATCCGTTTCCTGTGCCGCTGTTTTCGCTCCGTGAATCAGCGGTCCATAACGCCGACTGAATTCCCAGCCATACGGCACGCGATCCTTGCTGACGCCGTTGTCCCAGTTTACCGACCAGGTCATCAGGCCCTTGATCGGCAGCCCTTTGATCGCCAGACGTTTGAGCGCATTGCCGACCGCGGTGCTGTCGATCACATAACCGGTGGCGGCCGCATCGACGTTGGCCGGCAGGCCGATGACGAATTTTTCCGCCGGGATTTTGGTGAAGCCCCGAGTACCGGTCACCAGACTTTCGGTCAGGTAATAGAGGAAGTCCTCCTTCAGCGCATCGTTGTTCTGCGCGATCCACGCACCATTGCCATTATTGGCTTCCGGTACCCAGACCCCGTCGCCGCCCTGGTTGTAGAACTGCGGCGCGATGAAGTCGTAATAGCCTTCCAGTGCCTGCAGGTAACCGACGTATTTGCCGTTGGTGGTCAGATACGGAAACTCCGGGGCCATGCTGATGATGAAGTGCTTGCCCTGGCCTGCGTAGTGATCCTTGACCAGTTTCAGCGCGGCCGGCAGCACGGTCTTGTTGGCAGCGAAATCAATCGCGCTCTGTTCAAGATCGATGTCCAGCCCATCGAAGCCGTAGGTTTCCACCAGACGGATGATTTCATTGGCCAGCGGTTGTTCCTGCCCGCTGCGCAACTCGATGTGCGCATCGGCGCCACCCAGGGACAACAGCACCGCCCGCCCCTGGCTGTTGAGCACGCCGACCTGACGCCGGAACTCGGCATCGGAGACGTTGTACGGCTTGAAGGTCGGAATTCCGCTGCCCTTCATGAACGCCACCGCGACCACGTTGTACTCCTTGGGCACCGCTTCCAGAGCGATTTCGGCGAAGCGGCCCTGACGATAGCCGTCACTTGGACCCGCCGGCCAGTTGTGCCAGAAGCCCATGAGTATTTTTTTGCCGGCGATGCTCGGCATCAGCGAGGCCGCGTCGGCCGCCTGGTTTTGCACTAGCGTGAAGTCGATATTTGACATGTTCTAATCCTTCAGAACCTGTGGGTTGAGCGTAACGCCGTTATTTGAAGTCGACGTCGAACGCCTGATAGAACGCGTTGCCGGTGTTGGCAACGATCCACATCAACACGATGACGTGACGGCCCTTTTTGTTGGCCGGCAATTTCACCGAATGATTGACCTTGGCCTTCAATTCCCCCGGATAGCTGTAATACGGCACCTGAGTGTAGAAGTCTTCGGCGAAAGGCTGCGCTTCGAGTTGTGCACGGGAAATACGTTGCTTCGGATCCCAGCCATCCTTGGTGATCAGCCAGCGGTAGCCACGTGTGGTGTGCGGCGCGGTGTATTCCCACTTCACTTCCAGCGTCTGGCCAGGGGTGACACTGAGCAGTGGCCAGCTGAACGGACGATTGAGCTTTTTGCCCATTTCCTCGTCGGTGAAGTTCACGCAGTCACGGGCATCGGTCTTGCCACCGCTGAGGATGTAACCGTCGGCGGGCGGCGTGACACTGTCACTGTCGCTGCCATACGGCGCAGGAAAAGGCCCTGCCGTCAGCGCCGGAAAGTTCTTGCCGCCTTCCATTTCGTTGACCTGCCAGGCACCGAGCAATCCTTGCTCGATGGCTACCGCACCGCGGCTGGCTGGAGAGGTGACGCGACCGTGTCGCAGTTGGGTTTGAGCTTGTGGTTGATTCATGTTTTTCACTCCGTTGATTTAAGAACTCTCCTGTCCGAGGAGAGGCCTTCAAGCTAACGGAGGTGGTTTTTTTGTCCATCGGCGGTTTTGTCGCAGTCAATCGGCGTCTCAAGTCAAAAACGCCGAAAATACTGGATGAATATACAGTCCATTACGACAAGACCCACCCAACGCATGGCCAAAGGCCTACACGCCGACACTGCAAAAACTGGCATTCAGTACTCATGGCAGTTGCGCCTGGTACTCCTTTTCGTACTGGCCAGCGAGTTGTTCCTTTTGCTTGTCATCGAGCAATTTGCCGGCCATCTGGAAGAATTTCTGCTCTTCTTCCTTGAGATGGTGATGGACTTTTTCGGAGAGCTTCTTCGCCGTTGCCAGCCACGCCGGGCTGGACATCTCGGTCTCATCCAGTTCTTCCATCATCTCGTCCATTTCATGGTGCTCGGAGATGGCGTGGCGACTGAGGTCAACACCGTTGTCGAACTCCATCAGCGGGATGTAGAAGTGGCGTTCTTCGGCGGTTTCATGGGCCTGAAGTTCAGCCTTGAGCTGTTTGTAGGCCTCAACCCGCTCCGGGGTGTCGCCGCTGGTTTCGACCAGGGCTTTGGCGTAACTGCGCTGGCGGTCGTGGCTTTCGCGAAGGGCTTCGAAAATATTCATGGGGGATCCTCATCAACCGCGTTCGGAATGACGCTGTAAAAGCTAGACCCCGGCGCGACAGCGGCGGTTCCAAAGGGATGAGGAAGGACTTGGAAGACGCTCCCCGGGCAGGATAGGCTGGCGGTTCACCTCACAAGGAAGTTGCACATGACGTTGCGAATCGAGCTGTCGCAGAACCCTACGGAAGAACAGCGCAAAGCCATTCTCGAGCCTTTGATTGCGTATAACGACGCCCGGACCGGTGGTTCCACCTCTGAACCTTTCGCCCTGCTGGTGCGCGATGAGCACGACGCGATTCTCGGCGGTTTGTACGGCCGGGTGATCTTCCAGTGGATGTACATCGAGTTGCTGTGCGTCCCGGAACAGGGTCGCGGGCAACGCATCGGCTCGGAACTGATGGCCATGGCGGAAAATCTGGCCAAGGAGAAGAACTGCCTCGGCATCTGGCTGGACACCTTCGATTTTCAGGCGCCGGCGTTCTACGAGAAGCTGGGATTCAGCCAGTTTGGCGAGATCGTTGATTACCCGCCGGGGCATAGCCGGCATTATTTCCAGAAGCGTCTGATCGGTTGAACTCACTGGCCCTATCGCGAGCAGGCTCACTCCTACAGGATCGGTGGCGAACACAAATCCAATGTGTGTGAGCCAGCCTGCTCGCGAAGACCGCAGCCGCTTCAGCGCAATATCAAAGACAGGTCGCCAACGCCGCCAACCGGCGCTTGGCGACAAAATCATCCTTCTGCGCGTAGTAGTTGAGCACGGTGCCCGAAGCATCGCTGGTCACGTCGACAAATGATTCCGCCGAACGGGTGTACACCGTCGAACCACCCTTCTTGCCCGGTTGCAGATACGCTCCGGCGTCCACGCCAAACACTGCTTCGTCCTGCCAGCCGAACTGTACGCACTGAGCGACAACTTTCTCCGGCTTGTCCGAGGTCAGAACCTTGTACGGGGCTTTGGTGCGAGAATCGTCCATCACCGAACCCGCGCAGCCAGCCAGCAGGGTCGCGGCCAGCGCTACCATCAGAATTCGCATTGCATTCGCTCATTCAGAAAAAAGCGGACTGTATCATCGCAACGGGCAAAATCGTTCTGCTTTACTGCATTTATAGCGCGACATGCGGCAGCCGCTCCGGCACCCTAGGGTCATCAGCCTCACAAGGAACACACATGGCGCCCACCGACCAGCGACATGAACAAGCCCTGAAACTGTTTCTCGACGCGCGCCCCGAATTGCGCGAAACCCTCGATCATCTCAATCCGCTGCTGGCCCAGGCCAAGGGTGAAACCGCCGCGCAGTATCGTGAAGAACGCTTGCATGAAGCCTTCGAGGCCGAAGCTGAAGAACAGGGGCTGTTTGCCTGGGAATTGACTTTGCTGCTCACGGCTGCAACGCCTGAGGAGTATCAGACCCAGCGCATGGAGGTGCATCGCGAGGTAGCGGAAATGGCGCACATGAGCTGGGCAGATTACTGCGATCTGTATGGGCTGGAACCGTAACCGCCGCTGAAGGATATCGTCGCCGATGCTGCCCTCCACTTCGACTCACCGCGCCACTTCCGGGCATCTGCATCGGCAGAAATGGCGCGGGCGCATCGGTCTGGCGCTGGTCGCCAGCCTGTCGGTACTCGCCGGCATGACCGATGCGATCGGCTTCATGGCCAGCGGCGATTTCGTTTCGTTCATGAGCGGCAACACCACGCGGCTGGCAGTGGCGATCAGTGACGGCGACCTCGGTCTGACCTTGCGTCTGGTGATCCTCGTCGTCACGTTCGTGATCGGCAATGCGCTGGGGATTGTGATCGGACGCCTCGGCGGCCGGCGCACGCTGCCCTTGTTGCTGTGCATCGCCACCCTGCTCTGCCTGGCGGCGGCCTGGCCGTATGACACGCAACTGCCGGCGTTGCTGGCGGCGATCATCGCGATGGGCATGCTCAACGCGGCGGTCGAGGAAGTGAATGGCCTGCCGGTGGGCCTGACCTACGTGACCGGAGCGCTGTCGCGGTTCGGCCGTGGACTAGGGCGCTGGATGCTCGGCGAGCGGCGTAATGGCTGGCGGGTGCAACTGGTGCCGTGGAGCGGGATGTTCATCGGCGCGATTCTCGGCGCGCTGCTGGAGCAGCATTTCGGGCTTCGGGCATTGTTCGCCAGCGGCTTGCTGGCGGCGGTGCTGGGCGTGCTGTCCCTGAGCATTCCGCGGCGTTGGCAACTGGGCTATATGCCCCGTTGAA
Source organism: Pseudomonas sp. GW823-FHT01D03 (assembly GCF_058798255.1). Lineage (NCBI taxonomy): Bacteria > Pseudomonadati > Pseudomonadota > Gammaproteobacteria > Pseudomonadales > Pseudomonadaceae > Pseudomonas > Pseudomonas sp. GW823-FHT01D03. The sequence continues at coordinate 2,457,005 of NZ_JBXAKK010000001.1, read as the reverse complement.
AGACGATCCAGTGGGAGCGGGCTTGCTCGCGAAAGCGGTGCATCAGTCAAAGACTTTTTGAATGACCCAACGCCTTCGCGAGCAAGCCCGCTCCCACAGAGGGCATGCGCCTGACTTCGGTTTCGCGGATGCCGTCATAAAGCTTTATCATGGCCGCAGTTTTGCTGATCGAGTCCGTCATGAAGTTCGCCATTGCGCTGTTTTCCGCCGCCCATGCGCCCTCCTCGCGCCGTGCCCTGCTGTTTGCGCAGGCTGCGCTGGCCGGCGGGCATGAGATTGTCCGGCTGTTTTTTTATCAGGACGGTGTGTACAACGCCTCCGACGCGGTGGTCACCCCGCAGGACGAGCTGGACCTGCCCAAACAGTGGCGCGCGTTCATCACCGAGCAGCAACTGGACGGCGTAGTGTGCATCGCCGCCGCCTTGCGCCGTGGCGTACTGAATGACGAAGAAGCCAAACGCTACCAGCGTGATGCCGTCGCGGTCAGCGCGCCGTGGGAATTGTCCGGCCTCGGCCAGTTGCACGATGCGGTGCAGGACGCCGATCGACTGATCTGCTTCGGAGGCGCGTGAGATGGCCAAATCCCTGTTGATCATCAGCCGCCAGTCGCCATGGTCCGGCCCTGGCGCCCGCGAAGCGCTGGACATCGTCCTCGCCGGTGGCGCGTTCGATCTGCCGATCGGCCTGCTGTTTCTCGACGATGGCGTGTTGCAACTGGTCGCCGGACAGAACGCCAAGGTTCTGCAACAGAAAGATCTCAGCGCCAACCTGCAGGCGCTGCCGATGTTCGGCGTTGAAGAGCTGTTCTACTGCGCCGACAGCGCCAGCAATCGTGGTCTGAGCAGTCTGTCGCTGGACGAAGCGCAGCCGCTCGGCGCCAGCGAAATCACCGCCCTTATTGACCGTTACGACCAGGTGATCACCCTCTGATGTCGACTTTGCATGTGTTGTCTCATTCCCCGTTCGGCGACGAGCGCCTGAACAGTTGCCTGCGCGTGATCGGCGCTGCCGACGCCTTGCTGTTATCCGGCGACGCGGTCTACGCCCTGCAACCGGGCACTGCGCCATTCGCCACGCTGAACGAGCGCCGGGTCAAGCTGTTCGCCCTCGCGGAAGACCTGCAGGCCCGTGCCATCGTTGCTCCCGACTGGGCCGAAGCCATCGATTACCCGGCCTTCGTCGAACTGTCGATCCACCACGACAAGGTCAACAGTTGGCTATGAACTCGATGAATGTCGGCGCCCGCGCCATCGAACTGGACAAGGACGGCTTTCTGGTCGACCTCGACGACTGGTCCCATGACGTTGCCAGCGCCCTCGCCGCTGCTGAAGACATCGACCTGACCCCCGAACACTGGGAAGTCCTCGACCTGCTGCGCAGCTTTTACGCGGAATTCCAGCTGTCGCCGGCCACCCGCCCGCTGATCAAGTACACCGCACTCAAACTCGGCCCGGACAAAGGCAACAGCCTGCACCTGAACCGACTGTTCAAAGGCACCCCTGCCAAACTCGCCGCGAAACTGGCGGGCCTGCCCAAACCGACGAATTGCTTATGACCGACTTTCCAGCGCTGACCCTTGAAACGCCCGCCGAGCACCCGTTCGCGCAGTTCGTACGGATCCTCGGCAAGGGCAAACGCGGTGCTCGCGACCTGACCCGTGAAGAAGCGCGGGAGGCCATGGGCATGGTGCTCGACAACAAAGTCGAAGACACCCAGCTCGGGGCCTTTCTGATGCTGCTGCGGCACAAGGAAGAAAGCGCCGAGGAAATGGCCGGTTTCACCGAAGCCTTGCGCGAGCGCTTGCAGGCACCGGCGCTGAATGTTGATCTGGACTGGCCGACCTATGCCGGCAAGAAACGCCATCTGCCGTGGTACCTGCTGTCGGCCAAGTGCCTGGCGCAACACGGCGTGCGGATTTTCATGCACGGCGGCGGCGCGCACACCGCCGGGCGCCTGTACACCGAACAACTGCTTGGCGAACTGAACATCCCGCTGTGCCGCACTTGGCAGCAGGTCGGCAGCGCGCTGGACAACGGCGGTCTGGCGTTCATGCCGCTGATCGACTGGGCGCCGCAGTTGCAGAAGATGATCGACCTGCGCAACACCATGGGCCTGCGCTCGCCGATCCATTCGCTGGCACGCATCCTCAACCCGCTGCGCGCGCGGTGTGGCCTGCAAAGTATTTTTCATCCGGGCTATCAAGCGGTACATCGCGAGGCCAGTGGTCTGCTCGGCGACACGGCGATCGTGGTCAAGGGTGACGGCGGCGAAATCGAGATCAACCCGGATGCCGACAGCCATCTGTACGGCACCAAGGGCGGCGAGAGCTGGGACGAGGAATGGCCGCAACTGTCGAGCCAGCGCCACGTCAAACCGGCCTCGCTGGACGTCGAACATCTCAAGGCTGTGTGGCGCGGCGAGGTGGTCGACAGCTATCCGCAAATGGCCCTGATTTCAACCATGGCCTTGGCCCTGCGCGGCCTCGGTCAAAGCCGCGAGCAAGCGTTCGCAACTGCCGAGCAGTACTGGGCGGCGCGCAACAAATCGATTTAACCGATCATAGACGCCCGATCTTTGCGCTTTTTGTTCGAACTCATCGGAATAGACTCGGCTCCAACGCTTATTGGAATCAGGAGTCTTGATCATGGGTTTACTCGTCGATGGCCACTGGCAGGACAAGTGGTACGAAAGCAGCAAAGACGGCGCCTTTCAGCGCGAACAGGCGCAACGGCGCAATTGGGTCACCACTGCCGGCCAGCCCGGGCCGAGCGGTGAAGGCGGTTTTGCCGCCGAAGCCGGGCGCTATCACCTGTATGTGTCGCTCGCCTGCCCGTGGGCACACCGCACGTTGATTCTGCGCAAGCTCAAAGGCCTGGAAAGCCTGATCGACGTGTCCGTGGTCAGCTGGCTGATGCTGGAAAACGGCTGGACCTTCGACAAGGCGCTTGGCTCGACTGGCGACAAGCTCGACCACTTTGACTTCATGCACCAGCGCTACACCGCCGACACCCCGAACTACACCGGGCGCGTCACGGTGCCGGTGTTGTGGGACAAAAAACTCAAGCGCATCGTCAGCAATGAATCAGCGGAAATCATCCGCATGTTCAACAGCGCCTTCGATGACCTGACCGGTAACGAGCTGGACTTTTATCCGGCACCGTTACGCGGCGAGATCGATGCACTGAACGAACGGATTTATCCGGCGGTGAACAATGGCGTGTACCGCGCCGGCTTCGCCACCTCGCAACAGGCCTATGAAGAGGCGTACGATGAAGTGTTTGCCGAGCTGGATCATCTGGAGCGGGTGCTGGGCGCCAACCGTTATTTGACGGGCGAATACCTGACTGAGGCAGACGTGCGCCTGTTCACCACGATGATTCGCTTCGACGCGGTGTATCACGGGCACTTCAAGTGTAATTTGCGGCGAATTGCCGATTATCCGAACCTGTCGAACTGGCTGCGTGAGCTGTATCAGTGGCCGGGGATAGCCGAGACGGTGGATTTTCAGCACATCAAAAATCACTACTACGGTAGCCACAAAACCATCAATCCGACGGGGGTTGTGCCGAAGGGGCCGGAACAGGATTTCACCATCGCCCATGATCGGGTGCGGCTGAGTGGGAAAGGAGTTTGGCGGCGGGGTTAATTGATTCGGTGTTTTTGAGGGCCTCTTCGCGAGCAAGCCCGCTCCCACAGATGATTTGTGCATGACACAGATCCAATGTGGGAGCGGGCTTGCTCGCGAATGAGGGCAACTCGGTTTTCAGACTTGCGCCTGAGCCCCTTCAAACCACGCCAGTTTCTCGCGCAGCTGCACCACTTCGCCGACGATCACCAGCGTCGGCGCATGCACTTCATGCTCCGCCACCAGGCGTGGCAGGTCGGCCAGCGTGCCGGTGAAGACTCGCTGATTGACCGTGGTGCCCTGCTGGATCAACGCCGCCGGGGTGTCCGCGCTGCGACCGTGTTTGATCAACTGCTCGCAAATCACCGGCAAGCCCACCAGGCCCATGTAGAACACCAGCGTCTGCGCCGGGGCGACGAGGTCGGCCCATGGCAGATCGGTGGAACCGTCCTTCAAGTGACCGGTGACGAAGCGCACCGACTGCGCGTAATCGCGATGGGTCAGCGGAATCCCGGCATACGCCGCGCAACCGCTGGCCGCCGTGATCCCCGGCACCACCTGAAACGGAATCCCGTGGGCCGCCAGCTCTTCGATTTCTTCACCACCGCGACCGAAGATGAACGGGTCACCGCCCTTCAAGCGCACCACGCGTTTGCCGGCCTTGGCCAGATCCACCAGTTGCTGGTTGATCTGATCCTGCGGCACGGCGTGGTCTGAGCGACGCTTGCCGACGTAGACACGCTCGGCATCGCGACGGCACAACTCGAGAATCGCCGGCGCCACCAGACGGTCGTACAGCACAACGTCGGCTTGCTGCATCAGACGCAAGGCGCGGAAGGTCAGCAGATCCGGATCACCCGGCCCTGCCCCCACCAGATACACCTCACCGGTGGTAACGGTCGCTTCGCCATCGATCTTGGCCTGCAACAGACGTTCGGCCTCAGTGCCCTGCCCGGCCAGTTGCCGGTCGGCAATCGGGCCTTGAAACACGTCTTCCCAGAAACCACGACGCTGCTGCACATCCGGAAACAGGTTTTTCACCTGATTGCGGAAACGCGCGGCAAGACCGGCCAGTTGGCCGTAGGTCGAAGGAATCCAGGTTTCGATCTTGGCGCGAATCAAACGGGCCAGCACCGGCGCATCGCCGCCACTGGAGATCGCAACGATCAGTGGCGAACGGTCGACGATCGCCGGGAAGATCACGCTGCATAGCTGCGGCGCGTCGACCACATTGACCGGCACGCAACGCCGATGGGCATCGCTGGAGACCTGAGCGTTGAGCGTTTCATCGTCGGTAGCGGCAATGATCAAACCGCAGCCGTCCAGATCCGCTTCCACGTAACCGCGCAGCACGCACTCGCCACCGCTGGCGGTGACCAGTTCGCGCAGTTGCGCTTCGATTTCAGGTGCGACCACCCGCAGCAGCGCACCGGCATCGGCCAGCAGGCGGGATTTGCGCAAGGCAATTTCCCCCCCACCGACCACCAACACACGACTGCCGCGCAGGTTGTGAAACAGCGGCAGATATTTCATTTAGCCGATGACCTCAAGGCCACCCATGTACGGCTTCAGCACGTCCGGCACGCGGATCGAACCGTCAGCCTGCTGGTAGTTTTCCAGCACTGCCACCAGCGTACGCCCGACTGCCAGACCGGAACCATTCAGGGTGTGTACCAGCTCAGGCTTGCCGGTTTCCGGGTTACGGAAACGCGCCTGCATGCGCCGGGCCTGGAAGTCGCCGCAGTTGGAGCACGACGAAATTTCGCGGTACTTGTCCTGGCTCGGAATCCACACTTCGAGGTCGTAGGTTTTCACGGCGCTGAAGCCCATGTCACCGGTGCACAGCGCCAGGGTGCGGTAAGGCAGACCCAGCAATTGCAGGACTTTTTCGGCGTTGGCGGTCAGGCCTTCCAGCGCTTCCATCGACTTCGACGGCTCGACGATCTGGACCATCTCAACCTTGTCGAACTGGTGCTGACGGATCATGCCGCGAGTGTCGCGACCCGACGCACCGGCTTCGCTGCGGAAGCATGGGGTGTGGGCGACGAACTTGATCGGCAGCAGTTTCGAATCGACGATTTCACCGGCCACGATGTTGGTCAGCGACACTTCGGCGGTCGGGATCAGGTACAGATCGGCTTCGCCTTCGCGAGCGATCTTGAACAGGTCTTCTTCGAACTTCGGCAACTGGCCGGTGCCTTGCAGCGCCGGGGCCTGAACCAGATAAGGCGTGTAAGCCTCTTCGTAGCCGTGCTCGTTGACGTGCAGGTTGATCATGAACTGCGCCAGGGCGCGGTGCAGACGGGCGATCGGGCCGCGCAGCAGGGCGAAACGGGCGCCGGACAGTTTGGCGGCGGTTTCAAAGTCCAGCCAGCCGAACTTCTCGCCCAGCGCGACATGGTCTTTCACTTCGAAATCGAAAGCAGTCGGCGTGCCCCAGCGGCGCACTTCAACGTTATCGTCTTCGTCTTTGCCAACCGGTACCGATTCGTGCGGCAGGTTGGGGATACCCAGCAGAATCGAGTCCAGTTCGGTCTGGATCGCGTCCAGCTCGACTTTACCGGCACTCAGCTCGCCCGCCATGCGCTCGACGTCCGCCATCAGCGGCGCGATGTCTTCGCCACGCTGCTTGGCCTGACCGATGGATTTGGAACGCGCGTTACGCTCAGCCTGCAGTGCTTCGGTGCGGGTCTGGACGGTCTTGCGCTGTTCTTCCAGCGCTTCGATGCGCGCGGTGTCCAGGGCAAAGCCACGGGAAGCCAGGCGGTCCGCTACGTCCTGAAGGTTGCTACGTAACAGTTTGGAATCGAGCATGTCGGTTTCTCGTTATCAAAGTTTGGTCAGGGACAGGCCGGCCCACGTCGCGAGCAGCCCGCCGAATACGCTGATCGCCGCATAGCCCAGGGCCAGCGGCACTTGCCCGCTTTCCAGCAGGCGCACCGTATCCAGTGAAAAGGATGAAAATGTCGTCAGCCCCCCGAGGAAGCCGACCATCAACCCGGCACGCACCTCGATCGGCACCTCCGGGCGTATCAAAAACAGGCCGTACAACACGCCAATCAGCAGACAGCCCACGATATTAACGGCCAGCGTCGCGGTATAGAAGTGCCGCGGCCAATTGGCGTTGACCCAATTGCCGGTGGCGAAGCGCAACAGGGTGCCGGCAATCCCGCCGACGGAGACTGCAACGATCAATGGAAGCACTATTTTCTCCGCTGTCTTGGGCTTAAACGGTCGAGTTGGGAAAGGTGGTTGAGCTTCTCGCCGATCTTCAATTCCAGGCCACGGGGCACCGGTTGATAGAACGGAATCGGCTCGAGCTCTTCCGGGAAATAATCTTCGCCGGCGGCATAGGCATCCGGTTCGTCGTGGGCGTAGCGGTATTCGTCGCCATAGCCCAATTGCTTCATCAGTTTGGTCGGTGCATTGCGCAAGTGCAGCGGCACTTCCAGCGAACCGTATTCGGCAGCGGCGCGCAGCGCGGTCTTGAAGCCCATGTACACCGCGTTGCTTTTCGGCGCGCAGGCCAGATAGGTGATGGCCTGGGCCACCGCCAGCTCGCCTTCGGGGCTGCCGAGGCGCTCCTGCACTTCCCACGCCGCCAGACACAGGCTCAGGGCACGCGGGTCGGCATTGCCGATGTCTTCGCTGGCCATGCGCACCACGCGCCGGGCCAGGTACAGCGGATCGCAGCCGCCATCGATCATCCGCGCAAACCAGTACAGCGCGCCATCGGGGTTGGAACCGCGTACCGATTTGTGCAGCGCGGAGATCTGGTCGTAGAACGCTTCGCCGCCCTTGTCGAAGCGTCGCCGGGTGTCACCGAGCAGACTTTGCAGTAACTCGGTGCCCATCTCGCTGTTGTCTTCGGCCAGATCCGAGGCATTCTCCAGCAGATTGAGCAGGCGCCGGCCATCGCCGTCAGCGGCCGACAACAGCATCTGGAAGCCTTCGTCACTGAGGGTCAGGTTGCGCTTGCCCAGCCCACGCTCTTCGGTGAGCGCGCGGTGCACCAGTTTGCGCAGCGCCGTCTCGTCGAGGCTTTTCAGCACATAGACGCGGGCCCGCGACAACAGCGCGTTGTTCAATTCAAACGAAGGGTTTTCGGTAGTGGCGCCGATGAAAATCAGCGTGCCGTCTTCGACGTACGGCAGGAACGCATCCTGCTGCGATTTGTTGAAGCGGTGCACTTCATCGACGAACAGAATCGTGCGCTTGCCGTACTGACCGGCCTGCTGCTTGGCGATTTCAACGGCCTGACGGATCTCCTTGACCCCGGCGAGTACCGCCGAGACCGTTTCGAAGTGCGCATCCGAGACTTCCGCGAGCAATCGCGCCAGGGTGGTCTTGCCCACGCCCGGCGGCCCCCAGAAGATCATCGAATGCAGGGCACCCTGCTCCAGCGCCTCACGCAGAGGCTTGCCACGAGCGAGCACGTGCTCCTGACCGACGTACTCATCCAGATTGGTCGCACGCAAACGCGCGGCCAGTGGCTGGGCAATCGGTGCACTGCGAAACAGATCCATCACGTAGCGTTGAAACCTCTGATTGTCTGAAACCGGTTGGAATACCGGTGGCGAGGGAGCTTGCTCCCGCTGGACTGCGTAGCAGTCCCCGCTTTTGATTCAAGAGCGGGGCCGCTTCGCGCCCCAGCGGGAGCAAGCTCCCTCGCCACAAAAGCTCCAAGCCACAAGAGCCCAACCCGGGATCCGGGTTTATTCCTGGATTACGTCAGCACCCTTCGGGATGTCGAACTTGAACTTCGACGCCGGTACCGCTTCGTTGGCCTTGACCCCGGTGAACAGGATGTTGGTGCGCTGACCGACGCTGTCGATCAGTTGCATGTCATTGAGCAGGCCATTGCGGAACGACAGGCGCAGGTTATCGAACAAGGTGTCCTTGGTTTTCGGCTTCAGAGTGAAGTCGATCACGCCGCCCGCCTCTTTCGCGGTGATATCAAAACTCTGGCTGATCTTCGACACGTCGCCGGACAGCAGCAGCGCCGGGGTCTGAGTCAGACGCTCGTCGAGCTTCTTGATGGTCGCCTGCTCCAGATCCGGGTCCCACAGGGTGACCTTTTTGCCGTCGGAGACCATGGTCTGCTCGTTCGGGGCTTTGGTGTGCCAGTAGAACAGGCCCGGACGCTGCAGGGTCATCTCACCGGTGGTTTCCTGCAACTGGGTGCCGCTGCCGTCGAGGGTCAGCTGCGAGAAGTTCGCGGTCAGGGTTTTCGACGTTTCCAGCAATTGGGTCAGACGCGCCACGTCCTTGTCATCGGCGTGGGCCGTGAACGTGGTCAGCGCCAGTACTGGCAACAGCATGCGGATAAGACGCATGGGAGTCCTCTTGAATACTCGTTGGGAGAGCGGCGGCACATCATTGTCCCGCCTCTTGCGTTTGCAATCAGTCGCGTACCGGGCCCGGGGCCAGGACTTCACGGGAACCGTTGGTGTTCATTGAGGTGACGACCCCGGCCATTTCCATGGCTTCGATCATGCGCGCAGCGCGGTTGTAACCGATCTTCAGCTTGCGCTGTACTGCAGAAATCGACGCCCGGCGGCTTTCCAGGACGAACTGTACGGCTTCGTCATACAGCGCGTCGGCCTCCGGATCATCACCGTCGCCGCCACCGCTGCTGCCTTCAAAACCGCTGCCCGCCTCTTCGACACCGTTGAGGATGTCATCGTTGTATTCCGGTGCGCCACGCAGTTTCCAGGCTTCGACCACGCGGTGTACTTCATCGTCGGAAACGAACGCACCGTGCACCCGGATCGGCAGGCTGGTGCCCGGCGGCATGTAGAGCATGTCACCGTGACCGAGCAGTTGCTCGGCGCCGCCCTGGTCGATGATGGTCCGCGAGTCGATCTTGCTCGACACCTGGAACGCCATACGGGTCGGAATGTTGGCCTTGATCAGACCAGTGATCACGTCCACCGAAGGACGTTGGGTCGCGAGGATCAGGTGAATACCGGCGGCACGCGCTTTCTGTGCGATACGGGCGATCAGCTCTTCGACCTTCTTGCCGACGATCATCATCATGTCGGCGAATTCGTCGACGACCACGACGATGGTCGGCAGCTTCTGCAGCAGCGGCGCTTCGTCGTGAATGCTTTCGCGCTTGTACAGCGGATCGCTCAACGGCTCGCCGGCGTCCTGGGCTTCCTTGACCTTGGCATTGAAGCCGGACAGGTTACGCACGCCCATCTTCGCCATCAGCTTGTAGCGACGTTCCATCTCGGCAACGCTCCAGCGCAGGGCGTTGGCGGCGTCTTTCATGTCGGTCACTACCGGGCACAGCAGGTGCGGAATGCCTTCGTAGATCGACAGCTCGAGCATTTTCGGGTCGATCATGATCAGCTTGGCGTCGTCCGGGCCGGACTTGAACAGGATCGACAGGATCATCGCGTTCACGCCCACCGACTTACCGGAACCGGTAGTACCGGCGACCAGCAGGTGCGGCATCTTCGCCAGGTCAGTGATGACCGGTTTGCCGCCGATGTCGTGGCCCAGGGCCAGGGTGACCGGCGATTTGAAGTTGTCGTACTCGGGGGTCGACAGCACTTCGGAGAAACGCACGATCTGCCGGTCTTCGTTAGGAATCTCGATACCGACCGTAGTCTTGCCCGGAATCACCTCGACCACCCGCACGCTGGTCACGGCCAGCGAACGTGCAAGGTCTTTCGCCAGGTTGGCGATGCGGCTGACCTTGACGCCGGCGGCAGGCTGGATTTCGTAACGGGTAATCACCGGGCCCGGATGGATCGAGTCCACGGTGACCTCGACGCCGAATTCCTTGAGCTTGATCTCCAGCAAGTGGCCGACCGCTGCCAGGGATTCCGGCGAGTAATTGAGTTGTTTCTTTTCCGCAGGATCGAGGATCGAGATCGGCGGCAAGGTGCCTTCCACGGCGCTGTCGACGAACAACGGCGCCTGCTTCTCTTTCTGCACGCGCTTGCTTGGCTCGGGCGCCTTGGCCGGAGCCGGGGCGATGACCGGCGGTACCTGCTTCTCGCGATCGGACATGTGCTTGCTCAGGGCCTGCTCGCGCTCGATCAGGCGCTCCTTGACCTTGGCCTGCTCACGCTTGTCGGTGACAGTCGGGGCGACCACATCGTGGACGCGGTCATCGACTTCACGCAGTTGCGCGACCAGTTGCTTGCGCTCGGTACGCGCCGACCACCAGCGGTTGATCGCGCCCTGAAACAGTTCGAACAGGTCGAGAGTGATCTTGCCGGTGACGTCCATCACCTTGAACCACGACAGGTCGGTGAACACCGTGAGGCCGAACAGGAACAGCGCAATGAACAACAGCGTGCTGCCCTGAATATTCAGCGCGTTGCGCGCCAGATCGCCGAGACTTTCGCCCAGCGCCCCGCCCGCACCCGCCGGCAGACCGGTGGCGGCGTGAAAATGGATATGCGCCAGCGCAGCGCCGGACAGCACCAGGAACACCAGACCGATCAGACGCCAGGAGAACAGCCAGCCGCTCCACTGCCACGGCTCGTGACGTTGACGGAAGATCTGATACGCCTTGACCGCCAGCAGCAGCGGGAAGATGTACGCGAAGTAACCCAGCACCATGAACAGGATGTCGGCGCTGTAGGAACCGGCGGGGCCGCCGAAATTCTGCACGTCGTCAATCTTGCTGTTGTGGCTCCAGCCCGGATCATCCTTGCCGTAGGTCAGCAAGGCCATCATCAGGAAAAGGCACAAGGCACCGATGGCGATCAATGCACCTTCCTTGAGCCGGTAGTGCAATTGCTGGCGCCAGAGCGGAACGACTGTTTTTGGTGCTGCGGTGGATTTCTTCAAAACGCTTCTTTTCCTGCGCCCGGGGCGCGTCCATCTATTGAATGTCGATAAAAAACTGCCCAATCCAGGCAGGTAAAAAAGTGAACCGGCGCATCTGAGACTACTTTTAACACTGTGCCGCAGCTTTTATAAACACGGCCATAAACACAGCGCTCTACAAATATTCTGTAACAGCCCGGCATTGTACGGGTTTGTGCGGCTGATGCCATGCTTCAAACCCCATAGCTGAGCATAGCCAAGCGCACAAATCCTGCGGTTCAATTTGAGCATGCATTGCCTTTTGTGACAAAGGCTTATGAGGTGTATTTGATGAACGCAGCGAAGCATTCACGCCTGATCATTCTCGGTTCCGGCCCCGCCGGTTACAGCGCCGCCGTGTACGCTGCCCGTGCCAACCTCAAACCGGTGGTGATTACCGGGCTGCAGGCCGGTGGTCAGCTCACCACCACCGTCGAAGTCGACAACTGGCCTGGCGATGTCGAAGGCCTGACCGGCCCGGTGCTGATGGAGCGCATGCAAAAACACGCCGAGCGCTTTGCCACAGAGATCGTTTACGACCACATCCACACCGCCAAGTTGCAGCAACGCCCGTTCGAGCTCATCGGCGACAGTGGCACTTACACCTGCGACGCTCTGATCATCGCAACCGGCGCTTCGGCGCAGTATCTGGGCCTGCCTTCGGAAGAAGCCTTCGCCGGCAAAGGGGTTTCGGCTTGCGCGACCTGTGACGGCTTCTTCTATCGCAATCAGGTGGTCGCCGTGGTGGGCGGCGGCAACACCGCTGTCGAGGAGGCGCTGTACCTGTCGAACATCGCCAAAGAGGTGCACTTGATCCACCGCCGCGACAAATTGCGCTCCGAGAAAATCCTCCAGGACAAACTGTTCGAAAAAGCCGCCAATGGCAACGTTCGCCTGCACTGGAACCAGAATCTGGACGAAGTGCTGGGCGACGCCAGCGGTGTGACCGGCGCGCGCCTGCGTGACAGCCACACCGGGCAGACCCGCGAACTGGCACTGGCCGGCGTATTCATCGCCATCGGCCACAAACCCAACACCGAGCTGTTTCAGGGCCAATTGCCAATGCGCGACGGCTATCTGCTGGTCAAGGGCGGTAGCGACGGCGACGCCACCTCCACCGAGATCCCCGGCATCTTCGCTGCCGGCGATGTGGCCGACCATGTCTACCGCCAGGCCGTGACCTCGGCCGGCGCCGGTTGCATGGCGGCACTGGACGCGGAGAAGTATCTGGACGACATTCCTGTCATTTAACGGCACACTTTAGCGCGGGCCTCGCGCCCGTACCGCCCTCCCCTTCTGCAAGCCTGGACGCCATGCTGACTTGGTTACAACGCAATTCCCTGACTTTCCCGCCCCTGGATAAGGCCATGCGCGATCCCAATGGATTGCTGGCTGCCGGTGGCGATCTGTCCGCCGATCGTCTGGTGCAGGCTTACCGGCACGGCTGTTTTCCGTGGTTTTCCGAAGGACAGCCGATCCTCTGGTGGTCGCCGGACCCACGCACCGTGCTGTTTCCCGACGAACTGCATGTTTCGCGCAGCCTCGGCAAACTGCTGCGCAAGCAACGCTACCAAGTGACCTTCGATCAGGATTTCGACGCAGTGATTCGTGCCTGCGCCGCGCCACGGGACTACGCCGACGGCACCTGGATCACCGAAGCCATGCAGGACGCCTACCTCGAACTGCACCGCCGCGGCTTCGCCCACTCGGTCGAGGTCTGGGATCAGGGCCAACTGGTCGGCGGCCTGTATGGCCTGGCGATGGGGCAGCTGTTTTTCGGCGAATCGATGTTCAGCCGCGCCGACAACGCCTCCAAATTCGGCTTTGCCACGCTGGTGCAGCATCTGAAGGCAGCGGAATTCGTTCTGATTGACTGCCAGATGCCGACCGATCATCTGCACAGCCTCGGCGCCCGCGCGATCCCCCGCCAGGAATTCGCCGACTATCTGGCTCGCCACCTGGATCAACCCAGTCGTGCCACTTGGGTTTGCTGAGCGACTTTTGCGCGCGTGGCTTACACTTAATTCACCAGCTTATCCCGAGGGTTGATCATGACCGAGTTGGCGCGCTTGAAGTTCTATGCCACTCAGCCTCATTCCTGCAGTTATCTGCCCGAGGAGCAGGCGACGACGCTGTTTCTCGACCCGAGTCAGCCCATGGATGTGCATGTCTACGCAGACCTGTCGGAAATGGGTTTTCGTCGCAGCGGCGATCATCTGTATCGGCCCCATTGCCAGAATTGCAATGCGTGCGTGCCTGCACGCATCCCGGTGGCGCAGTTCAGCCCCAACCGCCAGCAAAAACGTATTTTCAAACGCAATGCCGATCTGCAGGTACGCCCGGTAAAACCGCACTTCAGCGAAGAATATTTCGATCTGTACCAGCGCTATATAGAACAGCGACATGCCGACGGCGACATGTACCCGCCGAGCCGCGACCAGTTTTCGACCTTTCTGGTGCGCGACCTGCCCTTTTCGCGCTTCTATGAATTTCGTCTCGACGGACGGTTACTCGCCGTCGCGGTAACCGATCTGCTGCCCAACGGCCTGTCGGCGGTCTACACCTTTTACGAACCTGACGAGGAGCGCCGTAGCCTGGGCCGTTTCGCAATCCTGTGGCAAATCACCGAAAGCCAGCGCCTGGGGCTGGAAGCGGTGTATCTCGGTTACTGGATCAAGAACTGCAAAAAGATGAGCTACAAGACCCAATATCGCCCCATCGAATTGCTGATTAATCAGCGCTGGGTGATCCTTAACTGATCGCAAGCCGTAAACCCCTTGGCTTAAACCGCCTTTTTCGGGCACAATGCACGCCGCTTTTGCCTGGCGCAGTTGCACCGGGCCATTCATTGGATACCGAGGGCTTTACTGCATGTCGAAAGAAGACAGCTTCGAAATGGAAGGCACTGTCGTCGACACCCTGCCCAACACCATGTTTCGTGTGGAGTTGGAAAATGGGCACGTCGTAACCGCGCATATTTCCGGCAAGATGCGCAAGAACTACATTCGTATTCTTACCGGTGACAAAGTGCGCGTCGAGCTGACGCCCTATGACTTGAGCAAAGGGCGCATTACTTACCGCGCTCGTTAATCAAGTCAATACAGAACGCCCGGTTTATGCCGGGCGTTTTTGTATCTGGGGTTTGGGTTTGGGTGTATATCCGTTTCTGCGGGTGCTGCCGCTGGCGGTTTCGCTCTTACAGCGAGTCACCTTTTCCAGACGCCGAAAAGGTAACCCAAAAGGCTTTGCCCCGGCGTACGGCACTTCGCTTAGGCTCAGTGTTCCCTCGCTACGGTGTCCATCCGGGGGCATCGCCTCCGGTTTGCTTCGCTGCACTTCCTCTCGATGTATGCGGCTTCGCCGCATGGCGCTGCGCGCCTAACCCCCTGATGGACACCTACGCTCGGCCTGCCGAAGGGGCAAAAGATCAAAAGCCAGATCAAGAGCCAAAGCCAAAGCCAAAGCAGATCAAAAGATCACAGCCTTCGGCAGCTCCTACATGGGATTGGGTGTTTTCATTTGGAGTTTGGTCGGCTGACAGGCCGCCTTCGCGAGCAAGCCCGCTCCCACAGTGGATTGGGGTAGGCAGTTGGAGATTGGCAGACTGGTCGGCCGCCATCGCTGGCAGGCCAGCTCCCACAATTGGGCCGGGTGCATCAGCAAGAGATTGGTCGGCTGTCAGGCCGCCATCCCCAGCAGGCTGGCTCCTAAAATTCAGAGAGCGTGCAACCCTGCGGCGAAGCCGCCCCACTCAACACAATGAGCGTTAGCTCGAGTAAAGCTTTTGATCTCAGGGCCCGTCGGCAGGCTGAGTGGAGGGATTTATCCGGGGGTGGGAGCGCAGCGACCGTTTGGCGCAGCCAAACACAGCGAGAGGAGGTGCAGCGAAGCAAACCGTAGGCGCTGCTCCCCGGATGAATCCCGCAGCGAAGGAACCCGAGCCTAAGCGAGGGCCGAACGTCAGGGCATAGACCTTTTGGTTACTTTTGGGGCGTTTGCCAAAAGTGACCCGCCGTCAGGGCGGAACCCTAAGCGGCCGTTACCGCAGCAACGGATATACACCCAAACACCAAATCCAGACACAAAACAAAAAAGGCGCCCGAAGGCGCCTTTTAAATCTACAACCGTCAGGCCATCTCAGCCGTAGTCTCAAAGTCAAACGTCAACTCACCATCCTTGATGTCGATGTGCACCACACCGCCATGCTCGGCCAGCTCGCCAAACAGAATCTCCTCCGCCAGCGGACGCTTGATCTTGTCCTGGATCAGACGCGCCATCGGACGTGCGCCCATCGCCGAGTCATAACCGCCGGCCGCCAGCCAACTGCGCGCCGCATCGGTAACTTCCAGCAACACACGCTTGTCTTCCAGCTGCGCCTGTAGTTCGGTAAGGAACTTGTCCACCACACTTTTGATGACCTCATGGCTGAGGCGACCAAACTGGATAATGGTGTCCAGACGGTTACGGAACTCCGGCGTGAAGCTCTTCTTGATCACTTCCATCGCATCAGACGAGTGGTCCTGATGGGTGAAGCCGATCGAAGCACGCGCCGCGGTTTCGGCGCCAGCGTTGGTGGTCATGATCACGATCACGTTGCGGAAATCCGCCTTGCGCCCGTTGTTGTCGGTGAGCGTGCCGTGGTCCATCACCTGCAGCAGCAGGTTGAAGACTTCCGGATGCGCCTTCTCGATTTCATCGAGCAGCAATACGCAGTGCGGCTGCTTGGTGATCGCTTCGGTCAACAGACCGCCCTGATCAAAGCCAACATAGCCGGGAGGCGCACCGATCAGACGCGATACGGTGTGGCGCTCCATGTACTCGGACATGTCGAAACGCACCAGTTCGATACCCAACGCCTTGGCCAGTTGCCGCGCAGCCTCGGTTTTACCGACACCGGTGGGACCTGCGAACAGGAACGAACCGACTGGCTTGTCGGGCGACTTGAGGCCGGCACGGGACAGTTTGATCGCGGTCGACAGCGAATCGATCGCCGCATCCTGACCAAACACCGTCAGCTTCAGGTCACGCTCCAGGTTACGCAGCAGTTCCTTGTCGGAGCTGGTGACGTGTTTCGGCGGAATCCGCGCAATCTTCGCCACAATGTCTTCAACCTGCGGCACTTCGATGCGCTTGACGCGCATCTCGACCGGCTGCAGGCGCTGGTAGGCACCCGCCTCGTCAATCACGTCGATGGCCTTGTCCGGCATATGCCGGTCATTGATGTAGCGCGATGCCAGTTCAGCAGCGGCGCGCAACGACTCATCGCTGTATTCGATGTTGTGGTGCTGCTCGAAACGCCCTTTCAGGCCGCGCAGGATACCGATGGTGTCTTCCACCGACGGTTCGACGACATCGACCTTCTGGAAGCGTCGCGCCAGCGCACGATCCTTCTCGAAGATGCCGCGAAATTCCTGGAACGTGGTCGAGCCAATGCAGCGAATGTCGCCAGACGACAGCAGCGGCTTGAGCAGGTTCGAGGCATCCATTACGCCACCGGACGCAGCACCCGCACCGATGATGGTGTGGATCTCGTCGATGAACAGGATCGCCTGCGGACGTTTTTTCAGTTCATTGAGCAGCGCCTTGAAGCGCTTCTCGAAATCACCGCGATACTTGGTGCCTGCGAGCAGTGCACCGAGGTCGAGCGAATAGACGACGCTGTTGGCCAGCAGATCCGGCACCTGGTTGTCGACAATGCGCTTGGCCAGGCCTTCGGCAATCGCGGTTTTACCCACGCCTGCCTCGCCGACCAGCAACGGATTGTTCTTGCGCCGGCGCGCAAGAATCTGCGCGACACGCTCGACTTCCGATTCGCGGCCGACCAGCGGATCAATCCGACCCTGGCGCGCGAGTTCGTTGAGGTTGCTGGCATAAGCATCCAGCGGATTGCCTGAAGAAGAAGACTCACCGCCCTCGTCGTCCTGCATATCTTGTTCACCTTCAGAGTGATCGCCGTGCCCTGGCACTTTGGAAATGCCGTGGGCGATGTAATTGACGACATCAATGCGCGCAACGCTCTGCTGTTTCAGCAGGAATACGGCCTGACTCTCTTGCTCACTGAAGATTGCAACCAGCACGTTGGCGCCGGTTACTTCGCGTTTGCCCGAGCTCTGCACATGGAAGACAGCACGTTGCAGTACACGCTGGAAGCCCAAAGTTGGCTGGGTTTCGCGATCTTCGTCATGGACGGGGATCAGTGGCGTGGTGGAGTCGATGAACTCCTGCAGGTCGTGCTTGAGTTTGTCGAGGTTTGCGCCGCAGGCACGCAATACGGTGGCGGCAGCCTCATTGTCCAATAGGGCCAGCAGCAGGTGTTCGACGGTCATGAATTCATGACGCTTCGAACGAGCCTCCTTGAAGGCAAGATTGAGGGTGACTTCGAGCTCGCGGTTTAACATAGCTTCACCTCATACCCAAGTGGTCGGCGATTAACCGTCCTTCTCGATTTCACAGAGTAGCGGATGCTGGCTTTCCCTGGCGTACTGGTTGACCTGCATGGCCTTTGTCTCGGCGATGTCGCGGGTAAACACTCCACATACTGCCCGTCCTTCTGTGTGAACGGCCAGCATGACCTTGGTCGCCAGCTCGCGATTCAGGTTAAAAAACACCTCGAGCACTTCGACGACGAAATCCATCGGTGTGTAGTCATCGTTGAACAAAACCACCTTGTACATCGGCGGCGCCTGTAACGCAGGCTTTGCTTCCTGAACAGCAACGCCTGCCGAATCGTCGTCGTGCTCCTGTGGAAGATCCTTTTGGAGAAGCGGGCGATCCTGATTGAATGTTAGTCGAATCTGGCTGATTGCATGCATGGAAAGAAAGGTTCGTCAGTTGTGCAAATACAGTGGTGGGGGCGGCTGTACACCTTTTCAACTCCGACTGCCCGGTCACCTTGACTATCGGGAAAACGGTGTTACAACCAATAGAGCCCACAGTGGGTAAAAAAGATCCGCGGAGTCAATTCTTTTAACGAATCAGATTGCGGATGTCCTGGATGATACTCCAGCGATGGAGTCTGTTGCAGAGGGATTTGAGCATGGCTGTCGGCAAGGTCAAGTGGTTCAACAATGCCAAGGGGTTCGGCTTCATCAACACCGATGCCCGGGAAGGACGCGACGAGGACGGCAAAGAGATCGATTTCTTTGCACACTACTCCGCCATTGACATGGACGGGTATAAAACCCTCAAGGCCGGACAAATCGTCAACTTCGACATCGTTCAGGGCCCCAAAGGCCTGCACGCGGTAAAAATCCAGGCGGAGAAGGAGACAAACGAATCGGCCAAGCATGCCTCCCAACAAGAAAAGGTATCAGGCTGACTCAACCGTCACCCAGTCATGAAAAAACCGCCCGAAGGCGGTTTTTTTGTACCTGCACGACTTACATGTGCTTGATGATCGCCTCACCGAAGCCCGAAGAAGACACCAGCGTGGCACCTTCCATCAGACGTTCGAAGTCATAGGTCACGGTCTTGGCCTTGATGGCGCCGTTAGTGCCCTTGATGATCAGGTCAGCCGCTTCGGTCCAGCCCAGATGACGCAACATCATCTCGGCCGACAGAATCACCGAGCCCGGATTGACCTGGTCCTTGCCGGCGTACTTCGGCGCGGTACCGTGTGTCGCCTCGAACATGGCCACGGTGTCGGACAGGTTGGCGCCCGGCGCGATACCGATACCGCCCACTTCAGCCGCCAGGGCGTCGGAGAGGTAGTCACCGTTGAGGTTCAGCGTGGCGATCACGTCGTACTCGGCCGGACGCAGCAGGATCTGCTGGAGCATGGCGTCGGCAATGGCGTCCTTGACGATGACTTCACGGCCGGTTTTCGGGTTCTTGAACTTCATCCATGGGCCGCCATCGAGCAGCTCGGCACCGAATTCTTCCTTCGCCACCTCGTAACCCCAGTCCTTGAAGGCACCTTCGGTGAATTTCATGATGTTGCCCTTGTGCACGATGGTCAGCGACTTGCGGTCGTTGTCCACCACGTATTGCAGGGCCTTGCGCACCAGACGTTTGGTGCCTTCCTTGGAAACAGGCTTGATGCCGATACCGCAATCCTGATCGAAACGGATCTTGGTGACGCCCATCTCTTCTTTCAGAAACTTGATGACCTTGGTGGCCTCAGGGGAGCCGGCCTTCCATTCGATACCGGCATAAATGTCTTCGGAGTTCTCGCGGAAGATCACCATGTCGACGTCGCCGGGCTTTTTCACCGGGCTCGGCACACCCTCGAACCACACCACCGGGCGCAGGCATACATACAGATCGAGTTGCTGGCGCAGGGCTACGTTGAGGGAGCGGATGCCACCACCGACCGGGGTGGTCAGCGGGCCCTTGATGGAGACCACGTAATCCTTGACGGCGTCCAGGGTTTCCTGGGGCAGCCAGGTGTCCTGGTCATAGACCTGAGTCGCTTTTTCGCCAGCGTAAACCTCCATCCAGGAAATCTTGCGCTTGCCCCCGTAGGCCTTGGCCACGGCAGCATCAACCACTTTGATCATCACCGGGCTGACGTCGACGCCAATGCCGTCACCTTCGATGAAGGGGATGATCGGGTTATCAGGAACATTGAGAGAATGGTCTGCATTGACGGTGATTTTGTCGCCGACGGCTGGAACCTGAATCTTCTTGTAACCCATGCTGAACTCCATTGTTTGGATTGAACATCTGGCTTGGTTCGAGCGTAACCCAGTTAAATCAACACGCAAACCCTCTGTTCACGGCGCGGGCACATCTGGTTTCGTACAAGCCTGAAAGCAAAGGGAAAAGCGCCAAACTCAAGCATTCGCAGCGACTCTACGCCCCACCCACCCCTGCGACCTTTAGACCAATGGACGAGACGGGTTGCATATGAACCATCGGCAGATTGCCAGCTACCTATGTATAATGCCGCCCGCTGACCACAGGGTCACGACGGCTGGCCTCTCTAGAACGAGACTTTCCGCCTGATTGGTCGGGTTGTTACCGCAGCCTGACTGCTTGACGCTCTACTGATGCACCCAACATCACCGCGAAGATTCTCGACATTCGGTTCATGGATGACTTTGAACGAACGCGCTTACCCGGCGCCCCTCGAGTTTCTGCGCACGCTTTAGCAAAGAAGAGAGAGTTAATCCGAATATGCCCACCCGCTCGAAGATCATCTATACCTTCACCGACGAAGCTCCAGCCCTCGCCACCTATTCCCTGCTGCCGATCATCGAGGCTTACACCTCCTCGGCCGATATCGCCGTGGAAACCCGCGATATCTCTCTTGCAGCGCGCATCCTGGCCAGCTTCCCCGAGCAACTGGGCGACAAAGCCGTAGCCGACCACCTCGCCGAACTGGGCGACCTGGCCGTTACGCCTGAAGCCAACATCATCAAGCTGCCGAACATCAGTGCTTCGGTACCTCAGCTGCAAGCGGCAATCAAAGAGCTGCAAGCCCAGGGTTACAACCTGCCGGACTACCCGGAAACCGTGACCAACGACGCCGAAAAAGAAGCCAAGGCGCGTTACGACAAGGTCAAGGGCAGCGCCGTGAACCCGGTTCTGCGTGAAGGCAACTCCGACCGCCGCGCTCCGCTGTCGGTAAAAAACTACGCGCGCAAGCACCCGCACAAAATGGGCGCGTGGGCCAAAGACTCCAAGTCCCACGTCGCTCACATGAGCACCGGCGATTTCTACGGCAGCGAAAAAGCTGCCCTGATCGACGCCGCTGACGCTGTGAAAATCGAGCTGATCGCCAAAGACGGCACTGCTACCGTCCTGAAAGAAAAAACCAGCGTTCAGGCCGGCGAAATCCTCGACTGCGCCGTGATGAGCAAAAACGCCCTGCGCGCGTTCATCGCCGCTGAAATCGAAAGCGCCAAAGCGCAAGGCGTGCTGCTCTCGGTGCACCTGAAAGCGACCATGATGAAGGTCTCCGACCCGATCATGTTCGGCCAGATCGTTGCCGAGTTCTATAAAGACGCATTGACCAAGCACGCTGACGTGCTGGCCCAGATCGGCTTCAACCTGAACAACGGCATCGGCGACCTGTACGCGCGCATCAAGGCCCTGCCGGCCGAGCAGCAAGCACAGATCGAAGCTGACATCGCGGCGGTCTACGCTGCTCGCCCATCCCTGGCGATGGTCAACTCCGACAAAGGCATCACCAACCTGCACGTGCCGAGCGACGTCATCGTCGACGCCTCGATGCCAGCAATGATCCGCGACTCTGGCAAGATGTGGGGCACCGACGGTCAGCTGCACGACACCAAGGCGGTGATCCCGGATCGTTGCTACGCAACTATCTACCAGGCCGTGATCGAAGATTGCAAAGCCAATGGCGCGTTCGATCCGACCACCATGGGCAGCGTGCCAAACGTTGGCCTGATGGCGAAGAAAGCCGAAGAGTACGGCTCGCACGACAAGACTTTCCAGATCAAGGCTGACGGCGTGGTTCGCGTCACCGACAGCAAGGGCAACCTGCTGATGGAACAGGCTGTCGAAGCCGGCGACATCTTCCGCATGTGCCAGACCAAAGACGCGCCGATCCAGGACTGGGTCAAACTGGCCGTCAACCGTGCTCGCGCCAGCAGCACCCCGGCGATCTTCTGGCTGGACCCGATGCGCGCCCACGACGGCGTGGTGATCGAGAAGGTTCAGGCTTACCTGAAGGATCACGACACCAGCGGTCTGGACATCCAGATCATGGCGCCGGTCGATGCCATGAAGTACACCCTGCAGCGCACCCGCGAAGGCAAGGACACCATTTCGGTGACCGGCAACGTACTGCGTGACTACCTGACCGACCTGTTCCCGATCATGGAACTGGGCACCAGCGCCAAGATGCTGTCGATCGTGCCGCTGATGAACGGCGGTGGCCTGTTCGAAACCGGCGCCGGCGGTTCGGCGCCGAAGCACGTGCAGCAACTGGTCGAAGAGAACTTCCTGCGCTGGGATTCGCTGGGCGAGTTCCTCGCACTGGCAGCCTCCCTCGAGCATTTGGGTGTGAACTATAACAACCCGAAAGCGCTGGTTCTGTCGAAAACTCTGGATCAGGCCACCGGCCAGTTCCTCGACAACAACAAGTCGCCATCGCGCAAGGTCGGCAACATCGACAACCGCGGCAGCCATTTCTACCTGGCGCTGTACTGGGCTCAGGCCCTGGCCGCCCAGACCGAAGACGCTGCACTGCAAGCGCAATTCGCGACCCTGGCCAAAACCCTGACCGAGAACGAGGCGACCATCGTTGCCGAGCTCAACGCGGTGCAGGGCAAGCCAGTCGATATCGGCGGTTACTACCACGCCGACGCCGAGCTGATCAGCAAGGCCATGCGCCCAAGCGCAACCTTCAACGCGGCGATTGCTGCGCTGGTTTAAGGTTGTAAAGGGAACATCACAAACCCCGGCCGTGTGCCGGGGTTTGTGTTTCCGAACACAACACAAGCCCCCTGTGGGAGCGAGCTTGCTCGCGAATGCGGTTTATCATTCAACATCGTCATTGACTGACCCACCGCATTCGCGAGCAAGCCCGCTCCCACAAGAGGATTGAGTTTTAACCTGGATTTTGAGGAAGGTTTTATGGAATGGCTCCCCCACATCACCGTCGCCACCATCGTCGAAGACAACGGTCGCTTCCTGATGGTCGAAGAGCACAAAGCCGGGCGTAACGTGCTCAATCAGCCCGCCGGCCATCTGGATCCGAACGAAACCCTGATCGACGCCGCCATCCGCGAAACCCTCGAGGAAACCGGCTGGGACGTCGAACCCACCGGCGTGATCGGCATTTATCTGTATACCGCGCCGAGCAACGGCGTGACTTATCAACGCGTGTGCTTCAGCGCCAAAGCGGTGAAACACCACCCGGACTATCAACTTGACGACGGCATCGTCGGCGCCAAGTGGTTGACCCGTAGCGAATTAATCGCTCAGCGTGACAACTGGCGCAGTGAGCTGATCATCCGCTGCATCGACGACTATCTGGCCGGCCATCACTTCAGTCTCGAACTGATCCGCCCTTCTCTTTAGCCTTGAGGCCGTGAGCCTGCTAGAATCGCGTCCTTTTTCAAGACACTCATTGAATCCCTATGCGTGATCCAGCCCCTTCTGACACATCCAAGAAGCGCGTCATTGTCGGCATGTCCGGCGGCGTGGACTCTTCCGTTTCCGCTCTCCTGCTGATCGAGCAGGGCTATGAGGTGGAAGGCCTGTTCATGAAGAACTGGGAAGAAGACGACGGAACGGAATACTGCACCGCCATGGACGACCTGGCGGATGCCCAGGCCGTGTGCGACAAGATCGGCATCAAGCTGCACACCGCCAACTTCGCCGCCGAGTACTGGGACAACGTGTTCGAGCACTTCCTCGCCGAATACAAGGCCGGTCGCACGCCGAACCCGGACATCCTGTGTAACCGCGAGATCAAGTTCAAGGCGTTCCTCGACTACGCCATGATGCTTGGCGCCGACCTGATCGCCACCGGTCACTACGTGCGCCGTCGCGACATCGATGGCCGCACCGAACTGCTCAAGGGCCTCGATCCGAACAAGGATCAGAGCTACTTCCTGCACGCCGTTGGCGGCGAACAGATCGCCAAGACCCTGTTCCCGGTCGGTGAACTGGAAAAGCCGGAAGTTCGCGCCATTGCCGAGAAATACGAGCTGGCGACCGCCAAGAAGAAGGATTCCACCGGGATCTGCTTCATCGGCGAGCGACGTTTCAGCGACTTCCTCAAGCAATACCTGCCGGCGCAACCGGGCGAGATCAAGACCACCGAAGGCGAAGTCATCGGCCGTCACCACGGCTTGATGTACCACACCATCGGTCAGCGTCAGGGCCTGGGTATTGGCGGCCTGAAAGATGCCGGCGACGAGCCGTGGTACGTGCTGCGCAAGGATCTGGACACTAACGAGCTGATCGTCGGCCAGGGCAACAATCATCCGTGGCTGTTCTCCAGCGCCCTGCTCGCTTCGGAAATCTATTGGGTCAACCCGATCGACCTGAGCCAGCCACTGCGCCTCACTGCCAAAGTGCGTTATCGCCAGAGCGATCAGGCTTGCACCCTGGAAAAAACCGAAAACGGCTACCGCGCCGTGTTCGACGAACCGCAACGCGCGGTGACCCCGGGCCAGTCCGTGGTGTTCTATGACGGTGAAATCTGCCTCGGTGGCGGCGTGATCGAAGTCGCCGAACCGTGGAGCGGCCAGGCATGAGCCCGACTCAGGAGCAACTGACGGCGCTGGGCGGGGTGTTTCTCGCCGCCGTGCTGGTCGACCGCATCGCCAAGACCGGCCAGACCAGCGAGGCCGGCCTGAGCTGCATGCTCGGTAGCCTGCTGGTACGCGACCCGAAGGACACACTGGACGTGTACGGCGGCGACGACCTCAATCTGCGCGAGGGTTATCGGGCATTGATCGGCGCCCTTGAGCGCGACCCGAGCACCCTGCAACGCGAACCGCTGCGCTATGCCCTGTCGATGCTCGGTCTGGAACGCCAACTGGCCAAACGTGACGACATGCTCGACACCATTGGCAAACGCTTGCCGCAGATTCAGTCGCAGGTCGAACACTTCGGCCCGGCCCACGAAAACGTGATCGCCGCCTGCGGCGCGCTGTATCAGGACACCCTGAGCACGCTGCGCCAGCGCATCCAGGTGCATGGCGACATGCGCAACCTGCAGCAACCGAGCAACGCTTCGAAGATTCGCGCCCTGCTGCTGGCCGGCATCCGCTCGGCACGCCTGTGGCGGCAGCTCGGCGGCCACCGCTGGCAGTTGGTGATCAGTCGGCGCAAGCTGCTCAAAGAGCTGTATCCGTTGATGCGCAGCGAGTAAATCGTCGCGCAATAAAAGTTTTGTAGTCTGTAGCGCGTAATACGCCGGTCAGTTGGCAACGGACCGGCGGATTTTTTCATGTATGATACGCGCCCCATTTCGTTGCCCGACTGTCCGAGAACACCCCATGCAGCTCTCTTCGCTCACTGCGGTTTCCCCTGTTGACGGCCGCTACGCCGGCAAAACCC
This sequence comes from Pseudomonas sp. GW823-FHT01D03, assembly GCF_058798255.1. NCBI lineage: Bacteria > Pseudomonadati > Pseudomonadota > Gammaproteobacteria > Pseudomonadales > Pseudomonadaceae > Pseudomonas > Pseudomonas sp. GW823-FHT01D03. The sequence goes on along the minus strand of NZ_JBXAKK010000001.1, from coordinate 2,431,567 downwards.
AGGCCCTGCGCCCGATTTTCAGCGAGTACGGCCTGATCCGTGCCCGCGTCCTGGTTGAAGTGCGCTGGCTCCAGCGCCTGGCCGCCCACGCCGGTATCCCGGAAGTGCCAGCCTTCTCCGCCGAGGCCAACGCCGTTCTCAATGAACTGGCTGAAAACTTCTCGCTGGAGCACGCCGAGCGCGTCAAAGAGATCGAGCGCACCACCAACCACGACGTCAAGGCGATCGAATACCTGCTCAAGGAGCAGGCGGCCAAGCTGCCGGAGCTGGCCAAGGTCAGCGAGTTCATCCACTTTGCCTGCACCAGTGAAGACATCAACAACCTGTCCCACGCCCTGATGCTGCGCGAAGGCCGTGACGACGTGATGCTGCCGCTGATGCGCCAGACTGCCAACGCCATCCGCGAACTGGCGATCCGTTTCGCCGACGTGCCGATGCTGTCGCGCACCCACGGTCAACCGGCCTCCCCGACTACTTTGGGTAAAGAGCTGGCGAACGTGGTTTACCGTCTCGAGCGTCAGATCGCTCAAGTCGCTGCCGTGCCGCTGCTGGGCAAGATCAACGGCGCCGTGGGCAACTACAACGCGCACCTGTCGGCCTACCCGCAGATCGACTGGGAAGCCAACGCCCGCGCCTTCATCGAAGACGAGCTGGGTCTGGGCTTCAACCCGTACACCACGCAGATCGAACCGCACGACTACATCGCCGAGCTGTTCGATGCGATCGCACGCTTCAACACCATCCTGATCGACTTCGACCGTGACATCTGGGGCTACATCTCCCTCGGTTATTTCAAACAGCGCACCATCGCTGGCGAAATCGGTTCGTCGACCATGCCGCACAAGGTCAACCCGATCGACTTCGAAAACTCCGAAGGCAACCTGGGCATCGCCAACGCACTGTTCCAGCATCTGGCGAGCAAACTGCCAATTTCCCGCTGGCAGCGCGACCTGACCGACTCCACCGTACTGCGCAACCTCGGTGTGGGCTTCGCTCACAGCGTGATCGCCTACGAAGCCAGCCTCAAAGGCATCAGCAAGCTTGAGCTGAACGCTGACAAGATCGCTGCCGATCTGGACGCTTGCTGGGAAGTATTGGCCGAGCCGATCCAGACCGTGATGCGCCGCTACAACATCGAAAACCCGTACGAAAAGCTCAAAGAACTGACCCGCGGCAAGGGCATCAGCCCTGAAGCGCTGCAGACTTTCATCGACGGCCTGGACATGCCAGCCGAAGCGAAAGCCGAGCTGAAACAGCTGACCCCGGCCAACTACATCGGCAACGCTGTGGCGCAAGCCAAACGCATCTGATTCACCGCTTGACCCGTTTGAGACGCCCGGCCGCGCCGGGCGTTTTTATTCCCGTCTGAAAAATGCTTTTTTTCAATAGGTTACACATGAATCCTGATACTCCTCTTCAACTTCTGGGCGGTCTCACGGCGCGCGAATTCATGCGCGATTACTGGCAGAAAAAGCCGCTGCTGATCCGTCAGGCCATCCCTGACTTCGAAAGCCCGATCGACGCCGACGAGCTGGCCGGCTTGGCCCTGGAAGAAGAGGTCGAGTCGCGCCTGGTGATCGAGCACGGCGAGCGCCCGTGGGAGCTGCGTCGCGGCCCGTTCGCCGAAGACGAATTCAGCAAACTGCCGGAAAAAGAGTGGACCCTGCTCGTTCAGGCCGTTGATCAATTCGTGCCGGAAGTCAGCGAGCTGCTGGAAAACTTCCGCTTCCTGCCGAGCTGGCGCGTCGATGACGTGATGATCAGCTTCGCCGCCCCGGGTGGCAGCGTCGGCCCGCACTTCGACAACTACGACGTGTTCCTGCTGCAAGGCCACGGCCAGCGCAACTGGAAAATCGGCCAGATGTGCGACTCCGAGAGCCCGCTGCTGCAACACGCGGATCTGCGCATCCTCGCCGAATTCCACGAGACCGAAGAATGGGTGCTGGAACCGGGCGACATGCTCTACCTGCCGCCGCGCCTGGCCCACTGCGGTGTCGCCGTGGACAACTGCATGACCTACTCGGTCGGCTTCCGCGCCCCGAGCGCCTCGGAAGTGCTGACCCACTTCACCGACTTCCTCAGCCAGTTCCTGACTGACGAAGAACGCTACACCGACGCCGATGCGAAACCGGTCAGCGATGATCCGCATCAGATCCAGCACGACGCACTCGGCCGCCTGAAAAGCCTGCTCGCCGAACACATGAGCGACGAGCGTCTGCTGCTGACCTGGTTCGGCCAGTACATGACCGAACCGCGCTACCCGGAACTGGTGGTCGGCCCGGAAGACGTTGAAGAGGATGACTTCCTCAACGCGCTGCAGGACGGCGCAGTGCTGATCCGCAACCCGAGCGCGCGACTGGCCTGGTCGGAAGTCGATGACGATCTGCTGCTGTTCGCCAGCGGCCAGAGCCGTTACCTGCCGGGCAAGCTGCGCGAGCTGCTGAAGATGATCTGCGCCGCCGATGCGCTGCACGTCGACAACCTCGGCGAGTGGCTGAACGACGAAGATGGTCGCGGCCTGCTGTGCGAGCTGGTCAAACAGGGCAGCCTGGGATTTGCCGATGAATAAGATTCGCGTACGTGTCGCAGACTGGCAGAAGGACATCGCCGAGATCCGGCGCATTCGTGAAACGGTGTTCATCGCCGAACAATCGGTGCCACCCGAGCTGGAATGGGACGCCGATGACGCGACCGCCGTGCATTTTCTGGCGTTCGAAGGCGACTTTCCGATCGGCACCGCCCGCCTGCTGCCTGACGGGCACATTGGTCGGGTTTCGGTGTTGAAGGACTGGCGCGGGATGAAGGTAGGCGATGCGCTGATGCAAGCGGTCATCGCCGAAGCCGAAGCCCGCGGCCTGCAGCAGCAGATGCTCAGCGCCCAGGTACAAGCCACGGCGTTCTATGAGCGCCTGGGCTTCAGCCTGGTCAGCGAGGAATTCCTCGAAGCCGGGATTCCGCATGTCGATATGGTTCGGCATTCGGCCTGATCAACAGAGATCCCATACCTGTGAAACCCTGTGGCGAGGGAGCTTGCTCCCGCTGGGGCGCGAAGCGGCCCTGAAAATTTGGGGTCTGCTGCGCAGCCCAGCGGGAGCAAGCTCCCTCGCCACAAAAAGCGGTATGTGAGCACCCTCAAAACGCCCCACCATCTTCGGATGCCGGGGCGTTTTGCTGTCTACGATTCAACTTGCCCCACCCCGGGCCGACAAACTGGCAATATCAAGCCTTTCGAAAGCGGAGATAACGGACATGTCCCTACGCACCCTGCTCACCACCCTGCTGCTCGGTTGCAGTTTTTCGGTGATGGCAGCCACAGAAATCGTCCCCCTCAACTACCGCACCAGCGCCGACATGCTACCGATGGCGCAAGACTTCATCGGCAAGGACGGCCAGGTCAGCGCCTATGGCAACCAACTGATCATCAAGGCCGAGCCGGACAAGATCCAGGAACTCAAGGCGTTGATCACGCAACTGGACACTGCGCCCAAGCGCTTGCTGATCACCGTCGACACCAATGAAAACAACGGTCGCGGCGATGAAGGTTATTCGGTCAACGGCGCGCAGCCGAATCAGACCCGGATCATCAGCCGCAGCACCGCCAGCCGTGACGGCGGCGTGCAGCAAGTGCAGGCCACCGACGGCATGCCGGCGCTGATTCAGGTTGGTCAGAGCGTGCCGATCACCAATGTTCAAAGTGACTCCTACGGCGGTTACAACAGCCAGACCCAATACCGCAACGTCACCCAAGGCTTCTACGTTACCGCCAGCGTCACCGGCGACATCGTTCACCTGGCGATCAGTACCAACCGTGACCGTATGAGCCAGGACCGTCCTGATGTAGTGAACGTGCAAAGTACCGACACAACGGTCAGCGGACGCCTGGGCGAATGGATCACCCTCGCCGGCGTGAATCGCCAGACTCAGGCCGACAAACAGGGCCTGACCCGCAGCTACTCGACTCAAGGCCGGGATGACATGACCTTGCGGGTCAAAGTCGACGCTCTGGACTAAAGCACCGAAAACTGACTGATTAGTCGTATTAGACGAAAGATGTAGTGCTTGAAAAAAAGCACTACAAAACGTTTGACGAGCCAAAAAAGCGAAGGCATGATGGCCTCGCTCCCGCTAATCAGAGGCCCTGGCAAGGGCCTTCGAAGCGACGTTCGCACCTACCCCGCGAACCGCTTCGTGTCTGTACCGCCCACAAGGTGTGTTTGACGAGGTTGCCGACTGGAACGAAGTTGTCCCGAGGGACGGAAGCGTAATTAGGTAACCCGGCTTCACGCTGTAGACCGTGTAAAGGCCCACGACGCCCGAATGCGCCCGCAGTCCGCCACTACCTGCTCACTTCCCCTCGAGCCCATCGTTCATCCCGTCGCCTACCCCACCGAATCCGACTTGACCACCTAAGCTTCTGATCAGCGAGCGCAGGAATTTTCCACCGCAGAACAACTTTTCATAAAGACGCGACGAGGTTTATCTCCATGGCACTGACACGCGAACAGCAAATTGCAGCCCTTGAAAAAGACTGGGCTGAAAACCCGCGCTGGAAAGGCGTGACTCGCACTTACTCCGCTGCTGACGTCGTCCGTCTGCGTGGCTCGGTTCAACCTGAGCACACCTTCGCAAAAATGGGCGCCGAGAAGCTGTGGAACCTGGTGACCCAGGGTGCCAAGCCGTCCTTCCGCCCAGAGAAAGATTTCGTCAACTGCATGGGCGCCCTGACCGGCGGCCAGGCTGTTCAGCAGGTCAAGGCCGGTATCCAGGCGATCTACCTGTCGGGCTGGCAAGTGGCTGCGGACAACAACTCCGCAGAATCGATGTACCCGGACCAGTCGCTGTACCCGGTGGACTCGGTGCCAACCGTGGTCAAGCGCATCAACAACTCGTTCCGTCGTGCTGACCAGATCCAGTGGAAAGCCGGCAAGAACCCGGGCGACGAAGGCTACATCGACTACTTCGCGCCGATCGTGGCTGACGCTGAAGCCGGTTTCGGCGGCGTTCTGAACGCTTACGAGCTGATGAAGAGCATGATCGAAGCAGGCGCCGCTGGCGTGCACTTCGAAGACCAACTGGCTTCCGTGAAGAAGTGTGGTCACATGGGCGGCAAAGTACTGGTTCCGACTCAGGAAGCCGTACAGAAGCTGACCGCTGCGCGTCTGGCTGCTGACGTTGCCGGTACCCCGACCATCATCCTGGCCCGTACCGACGCCAACGCTGCTGACCTGCTGACTTCCGACTGCGACCCGTACGACCAGCCGTTCGTGACTGGCGAGCGCACTCAGGAAGGCTTCTACAAGGTTCGTGCCGGCCTCGATCAAGCCATCGCCCGTGGCCTGGCCTACGCACCGTACGCCGACCTGATCTGGTGCGAAACCGCCAAGCCGGATCTGGAAGAAGCCCGTCGCTTCGCTGAAGCGATCAAGAAGGAATACCCGGACCAACTGCTGTCGTACAACTGCTCGCCTTCCTTCAACTGGAAGAAAAACCTGGACGACGCGACCATCGCCAAGTTCCAGCGCGAACTGTCCGCCATGGGTTACAAGCACCAGTTCATCACCCTGGCCGGCATTCACAACATGTGGCACAGCATGTTCAACCTGGCGCACGACTACGCCCGCAACGACATGACTGCCTACGTGAAGCTGCAGGAGCAGGAATTCGCTGACGCCGCCAAGGGTTACACCTTCGTGGCTCACCAGCAGGAAGTGGGCACCGGCTACTTCGACGACATGACCACCGTGATTCAGGGCGGCTCGTCGTCGGTAACCGCACTGACCGGTTCGACCGAAGAAGAACAGTTCCACTGATTCGGCTTCGCTGAGCAAACGGCCTTTGCGGATCGTATAGAAAGCTAACCGCAAAGCCGCAAGACTGACGCCCCGACTGGTTCGGGGCGTTTTTTTTGCCCGCCGACTCCCCAAACACCACAGCTCTACTGTGGGAGCGGGCTTGCTCGCGAATGCGGTGTGTCAGCCACCGCCTATGCAAACTGACGAGATGCCTTCGCGAGCAAGCCCGCTCCCACAGGTTTAGCGCCGGCCGTGCGACAAAACATTGATCCAGACCAGTACTCAGGTCAGAAAAATCAGCTAAAACGGGCGCCACCGCTACTTGCAGTAACAGGCATATAAGACAACTTTCTGTTTACTGCGCCGCTAAACAGTTACAAAACCCCTGCAAACGATATCAATTATCATTTACCCGCAACTATGTTCGTTACATTCCCTACAAAACATTATTTGCATAAACCCGGCTAATGCCCGCAACGCATGGGCTGCAGGGCATTGGAGGTACGCTATGTCCTTATTCCAATAAATAATTTCGCTATAGGAATTTTACTTGCCGGGTGTTTAGCCATAAAATCAGCGCGATTGATTGCTGCGACATATCGTCACTGCCTATTTCTTTATCAAGCTCAGAGACCTTTGCTCTCTGTTAAGGATTACCAGCATGCCCGAAGCGACAGGACTCATGGCCCACAACTGGGGCTTTGCCATTTTCCTTCTGGGTGTCGTCGGCCTGTGTGCCTTCATGCTTGGCGTCTCCAGCCTCCTCGGGTCAAAAGCCTGGGGCCGCAGCAAAAACGAACCGTTCGAGTCCGGCATGCTACCTACAGGTGGCGCCCGCTTGCGGCTCTCAGCCAAATTCTATCTGGTCGCGATGCTGTTCGTGATCTTCGATATCGAAGCCCTCTTTCTCTTTGCATGGTCTGTGTCCGTCCGCGAAAGCGGCTGGACCGGATTCGTCGAAGCTCTCGTTTTCATAGCAATTCTGTTGGCAGGTCTTGTCTACCTGTTCCGAGTGGGCGCCCTTGACTGGGCTCCGGAAGCTCGTCGCAAGCGGCAGGCGAAGCTGAAACAATGAGGCTTTGGCAATGCAATACAATCTCACCAGAATCGACCCCGATGCTCCTAACGAGCAGTATCCGATCGGCGAACGGGAAACCGTTTCCGATCCGTTAGAGGATCAAGTCCACAAAAATATTTTCATGGGCAAGCTCGAAGACGTGCTGAGTGGCGCGGTCAACTGGGGGCGTAAAAACTCCCTGTGGCCGTACAACTTCGGCCTTTCGTGCTGCTACGTGGAAATGACCACCGCCTTCACGGCGCCCCACGACATCGCGCGCTTTGGCGCCGAAGTTATCCGGGCATCACCGCGTCAGGCCGACTTCATGGTTATCGCCGGTACCTGCTTCATCAAGATGGCGCCGATCATTCAGCGTCTCTACGAGCAGATGCTCGAGCCGAAGTGGGTTATCTCCATGGGTTCGTGCGCCAACTCCGGTGGCATGTACGACATCTACTCCGTGGTTCAAGGGGTGGACAAGTTCCTGCCCGTGGACGTCTACGTACCTGGCTGCCCGCCTCGTCCAGAAGCATTCCTTCAAGGCTTGATGCTGTTGCAGGAATCGATTGGACAGGAGCGTCGTCCGCTTTCCTGGGTCGTTGGCGACCAAGGCGTCTATCGCGCCGACATGCCTTCGCAAAAGGAACAGCGCCGCGAACAGCGAATCGCAGTCACCAACCTGCGCAGCCCTGACGAAGTCTGATCCAGTCTGTTTCAAAGAAACGAGAAGCTGGCTTCATTCTTTACGTTGACCGAAAGCGAAAAAATAACCATGACTACAGGCAGCGCTCTGTACATCCCGCCTTATAAGGCAGACGACCAGGATGTGGTCGTCGAATTGAACAACCGTTTTGGCGCCGAAGCGTTCACCGCTCAGTCGACCCGCACCGGCATGCCGGTGCTGTGGGTGGCGCGCGCCAAACTCGTCGAAGTCCTCACCTTCCTGCGCAACCTGCCCAAGCCGTACGTCATGCTCTATGACCTGCACGGCGTGGACGAGCGTCTGCGCACCAAGCGTCAAGGGCTGCCATCGGGCGCCGACTTCACCGTGTTCTATCACCTCATGTCGCTTGAGCGTAATAGTGACGTGATGATCAAAGTCGCCTTGTCCGAAAGCGACCTGAGCTTGCCGACCGTCACCAGCATCTGGCCGAACGCCAACTGGTACGAGCGTGAAGTCTGGGACATGTACGGCATCGACTTCAAAGGCCACCCGCACCTGTCGCGCATCATGATGCCGCCGACCTGGGAAGGTCACCCGCTGCGCAAGGACTTCCCGGCGCGCGCCACCGAATTCGATCCGTTCAGCCTCAACCTCGCCAAGCAACAGCTTGAGGAAGAAGCCGCGCGCTTCCGTCCTGAAGACTGGGGCATGAAGCGTTCCGGGGCCAACGAGGACTACATGTTCCTCAACCTGGGCCCGAACCACCCTTCGGCCCACGGTGCGTTCCGCATCATTCTGCAGTTGGACGGTGAAGAGATCGTCGACTGCGTGCCGGACATCGGTTACCACCACCGTGGTGCCGAGAAGATGGCCGAGCGTCAGTCCTGGCACAGTTTCATTCCGTACACCGACCGTATCGACTACCTCGGCGGCGTGATGAACAACCTGCCGTACGTGCTCTCGGTCGAGAAGCTGGCCGGCATCAAGGTGCCGGAGAAGGTCGACGTCATCCGCATCATGATGGCCGAGTTCTTCCGGATCACCAGCCACCTGCTGTTCCTGGGCACCTACATCCAGGACGTCGGCGCCATGACCCCGGTGTTCTTCACCTTCACCGACCGCCAGAAGGCGTACACGGTGATCGAAGCCATCACCGGTTTCCGTCTGCACCCGGCCTGGTACCGCATCGGTGGCGTCGCCCACGACCTGCCGCGCGGCTGGGACAAACTGGTGAAAGACTTCGTTGAATGGCTGCCAAAACGCCTCGACGAATACACCAAGGCGGCCCTGCAGAACAGCATCCTCAAGGGCCGGACCATCGGCGTCGCCCAGTACAACACCAAAGAGGCCCTGGAATGGGGCGTCACCGGTGCCGGCCTGCGTTCGACCGGTTGCGACTTCGACCTGCGTAAAGCGCGTCCATACTCCGGCTACGAGAACTTCGAATTCGAAGTACCGCTGGCCGCCAATGGCGATGCCTACGATCGCTGCATGGTCCGCGTCGAAGAGATGCGCCAGAGCATCAAGATCATCGACCAGTGCATGCGCAACATGCCGGAAGGCCCGTACAAGGCGGATCACCCGCTGACCACGCCGCCGCCGAAAGAGCGCACGCTGCAGCACATCGAAACCCTGATCACGCACTTCCTGCAAGTTTCGTGGGGCCCGGTCATGCCGGCCAACGAATCCTTCCAGATGATCGAAGCGACCAAGGGCATCAACAGTTATTACCTGACGAGCGACGGCGGCACCATGAGCTACCGTACCCGGATCCGTACTCCGAGCTTCCCGCACCTGCAACAGATCCCTTCGGTGATCAAAGGCAGCATGGTCGCGGACTTGATTGCGTACCTGGGTAGTATCGACTTCGTTATGGCCGACGTGGACCGCTAAGCATGAACAGCACGCTTATCCAGACAGACCGTTTCACCTTGAGTGAAACCGAGCGCTCGGCCATCGAGCACGAGCTGCATCACTACGAAGACCCGCGCGCGGCGTCGATCGAAGCCCTGAAGATCGTTCAGAAAGAACGTGGCTGGGTGCCGGATGGCGCCCTGTACGCAATCGGCGAGATCCTCGGCATCCCGGCCAGCGACGTTGAAGGCGTGGCGACGTTCTACAGCCAGATCTTCCGTCAGCCGGTCGGCCGTCACATCATTCGCGTCTGCGACAGCATGGTCTGCTACATCGGTGGCCACGAGTCGGTGGTCAGCGAAATCCAGAACAATCTGGGCATCGGCCTGGGTCAGACCACCGCCGACGGTCGTTTCACCCTGCTGCCTGTCTGCTGCCTCGGCAACTGCGACAAGGCACCGGCGCTGATGATCGACGACGACACCTTTGGCGACGTGCAGCCTGCCGGCGTGGCCAAACTGCTCGAGGGCTACGTATGACCCTGACATCTTTCGGCCCGGCCAACCGCATCAAGCGTTCGGCCGAGACTCACCCGCTGACCTGGCGTCTGCGTGACGACGGCGAAGCCGTGTGGCTCGACGAATACCAGGCCAAGAACGGTTACGCCGCTGCGCGCAAAGCCTTCGCCGACATGGCTCAGGACGACATCGTCCAGACCGTGAAAGACGCCGGCCTCAAAGGCCGCGGCGGTGCAGGCTTCCCCACTGGCGTGAAGTGGGGCCTGATGCCCAAGGACGAATCCATCAACATCCGCTACCTGCTGTGCAACGCGGACGAGATGGAGCCGAACACCTGGAAAGACCGCATGCTGATGGAGCAACTGCCCCATCTGCTGATCGAAGGCATGCTGATCAGTGCCCGCGCACTGAAAACCTACCGTGGCTACATCTTCCTGCGTGGCGAGTACACCACCGCCGCCAAGCACCTCAACCGTGCCGTGGAAGAAGCCAAGGCTGCGGGCCTGCTGGGTAAAAACATTCTGGGCAGCGGTTTCGACTTCGAACTGTTCGTCCACACCGGCGCCGGGCGTTACATCTGCGGTGAAGAAACCGCACTGATCAACTCCCTCGAAGGCCGCCGCGCCAATCCGCGCTCCAAACCGCCCTTCCCTGCCGCCGTCGGCGTGTGGGGCAAGCCGACCTGCGTGAACAACGTCGAAACCCTGTGCAACGTGCCGGCGATCATTGCCGACGGCGTTGACTGGTATAAATCGTTGGCCCGCGAGGGCAGCGAAGACATGGGCACCAAGCTCATGGGCTTCTCCGGCAAGGTCAAGAACCCTGGCCTGTGGGAGCTGCCATTCGGCGTCACCGGCCGTGAGCTGTTCGAAGACTACGCCGGCGGCATGCGCGACGGTTACAAGCTCAAGGCCTGGCAGCCAGGTGGCGCCGGTACCGGCTTCCTGTTGCCGGAACACCTCGACGCACAAATGTACGCCGGCGGCATCGCCAAAGTGGGCACCCGGATGGGTACCGGCCTGGCGATGGCGGTGGACGACAGCGTCAACATGGTCTCCTTGCTGCGCAACATGGAGCAGTTCTTCGCCCGCGAATCCTGCGGCTTCTGCACCCCGTGCCGTGATGGTTTGCCATGGAGCGTCAAGCTCTTGATGGCCATTGAAGAAGGCCGTGGTCAGCCAGGCGACATCGAGACCCTGCTGGGTCTGGTCGGTTTCCTCGGCCCAGGCAAGACCTTCTGTGCTCACGCACCGGGTGCCGTGGAGCCGTTGGGCAGTGCCATCAAATACTTCCGTCCAGAGTTCGAAGCCGGTATCGCGCCCGCAAGCGCCGCCGTCCCGCCTCTGGCAAGGCCGATCGTAGTCGGCGCGTAAACGCTTAAAAAGGCGAAGGGTCCGTGCCCTTCGCCTTTCGTCCGATGACGCCTTTCGGGGCTGACTGGATTCGGACGGATAACAAGATTCCATTAGCCACGCCCGCTGACACCGGGCCAACGAAGACCTTTGAACCATGGCCACTATCCACGTAGACGGCAAAGCGCTCGAAGTCGACGGGGCAGACAACCTGTTACAGGCATGTCTGTCGCTGGGCCTCGACATCCCTTATTTCTGCTGGCACCCCGCGCTTGGTAGCGTCGGGGCCTGCCGCCAGTGCGCGGTCAAGCAGTACACCGACGAGAACGACACCCGTGGTCGCATCGTCATGTCCTGCATGACCCCTGCCACCGACAACACCTGGATCTCCATCGACGATGAAGAATCCAAGGCGTTCCGCGCCAGTGTTGTCGAATGGCTGATGACCAACCACCCGCACGACTGCCCTGTGTGCGAAGAAGGCGGTCACTGCCACCTGCAAGACATGACGGTGATGACCGGCCACAACGAGCGCCGTTATCGCTTCACCAAACGCACCCACCAGAACCAGCAACTCGGCCCGTTCATTTCCCACGAAATGAACCGCTGCATCGCCTGCTATCGCTGCGTGCGTTTCTACAAGGACTACGCCGGCGGCACCGACCTCGGTGTGTTCGGCGCCCACGACAACGTGTACTTCGGTCGCGTTGAAGACGGCACCCTCGAAAGCGAGTTCTCCGGCAACCTCACCGAGGTCTGCCCGACCGGTGTGTTCACCGACAAGACTCACTCCGAGCGCTACAACCGTAAATGGGACATGCAATTCTCGCCGAGCATCTGCCATGGCTGCTCCAGCGGTTGCAACATCTCCCCGGGCGAACGTTACGGCGAACTGCGTCGCATCGAAAACCGTTTCAACGGTTCGGTGAACCAGTACTTCCTGTGCGACCGTGGCCGTTTCGGTTATGGCTACGTCAACCGCACCGACCGTCCACGTCAGCCGCTGCTGGCCGACGGCACCAAGCTCGGTCTGGATGCCGCGCTGGATAAAGCCGCTGACCTGCTGCGCGGTCGCAATATCGTCGGTATCGGTTCGCCGCGTGCCAGCCTCGAAAGCAACTACGCGTTGCGTGAACTGGTCGGCGCCGAGCACTTCTACTCCGGTATCGAAGCCTCCGAACTGGAGCGCATCCGTCTGGTTCTGCAAGTGCTCAAAGACAGCCCGCTGCCCGTGCCGAACATGCGCGACATCGAAGACCACGACGCCGTGTTCGTCCTCGGTGAAGACCTGACCCAGACCGCCGCCCGTATGGCGCTGTCCCTGCGTCAGTCGGTCAAGGGCAAAGCTGAAGACATGGCCGAAGCCATGCGCGTTCAGCCATGGCTCGACGCCGCGGTGAAGAACATCGGTCAGCACGAACTGAACCCGCTGTTCATCGCCAGCCTGGCCGAAACCAAGCTCGACGACATCGCTGAAGAATGCGTTCACGCAGCTCCGGATGATCTGGCGCGCATCGGTTTCGCCGTGGCTCACGCACTGGACGCCAGCGCCCCGGCCGTTGAAGGTCTGGACGCCGAAGCACTGGAACTGGCTCAGCGTATCGCTGACGCCCTGCTCGCGGCCAAACGTCCGCTGATCATCGCCGGTACTTCGCTGGGTTCCAAAGCCTTGATCGAAGCGGCGGCGAACATCGCCAAAGCCCTGAAGCTGCGCGAGAAGAACGGTTCGATCAGCCTGATCGTGCCGGAAGCCAACAGCCTCGGTCTGGCCATGCTCGGTGGCGAATCGGTCGACGCGGCGCTGCAAGCCGTGATCGATGGCAAAGCCGACGCCATCGTCGTGCTGGAAAACGATCTGTACACCCGCACCTCGAAAGCCAAGGTCGATGCCGCGCTGAACGCTGCGAAAGTAGTGATCGTTGCCGACCACCAGAAGACCGCCACCACCGAGCGCGCGCAACTGGTTCTGCCAGCGGCGAGCTTCGCTGAAGGCGACGGTACGCTGGTCAGCCAGGAAGGTCGCGCCCAGCGCTTCTTCCAGGTTTTCGATCCGCAATACATGGATGCGAGCATCCTGGTTCACGAAGGCTGGCGCTGGCTGCACGCCCTGCGCTCGACCCTGCTGAACCAACCGATCGACTGGACGCAACTCGACCACGTCACCGCTGCCGTGGCATCGAGCACCGAGCAACTGGCGCGTATCGTCGACGCCGCGCCGTCTGCCGCGTTCCGCATCAAGGGTCTGAAACTGGCACGTGAACCGCTGCGTTATTCCGGTCGTACCGCAATGCGCGCCGACATCAGCGTTCACGAACCGCGCACCCCGCAAGATAAAGACACCGCGTTCGCCTTCTCCATGGAAGGTTACTCGGGCTCGGCCGAACCGCGTCAGCAGGTGCCATTCGCCTGGTCGCCGGGCTGGAACTCGCCGCAAGCCTGGAACAAGTTCCAGGATGAAGTCGGTGGTCACCTGCGTGCTGGCGACCCGGGCACCCGCCTGATCGAAAGCACCGGTGATTCGCTGAACTGGTTCGCCGCTGCTCCGCGCGCATTCAACCCGGCGCCGGGCACCTGGCAGGCAGTGCCGTTCTACCACCTGTTCGGCAGCGACGAAAACTCGTCGAAAGCCGCACCGGTACAGGAACGCATTCCGGCTCCGTACGTGGCGCTGGCCAAATCCGAAGCGGATCGCCTGGGCGTCAACGACGGTGCTCTGCTGAGCCTGAACGTGGCCGGCCAGACCTTGCGTCTGCCGCTGCGCATCAATGAAGAGCTGGGCGCTGGTCTGGTGGCCTTGCCTGCGGGCATCGCCGGCATTCCACCGGCATTCGCCGGCCTGTCCGTCGACGGTCTGCAGGAGGCAGCGCAATGACCTGGTTCACCCCTGAAGTGATCGATGTGATCCTGACGGTCATCAAAGCCATCGTGATTCTGCTGGCCGTTGTGGTCGCGGGCGCGTTGCTCAGCTTTGTCGAACGTCGCCTGCTGGGCTGGTGGCAGGACCGTTACGGCCCGAACCGCGTTGGCCCGTTCGGCATGTTCCAGATCGCCGCCGACATGCTGAAGATGTTCTTCAAGGAAGACTGGACCCCGCCGTTTGCCGACAAGGTGATCTTCACCCTGGCACCGGTGGTGGCCATGTCCGCCCTGCTGATCGCGTTTGCGATCATCCCGATCACCCCGACCTGGGGCGTCGCGGATCTGAACATCGGCCTGCTGTTCTTCTTCGCCATGGCCGGTCTGTCGGTCTACGCGGTGCTGTTCGCCGGCTGGTCGAGCAACAACAAGTTCGCCCTGCTCGGCAGCTTGCGTGCCTCGGCGCAGACCGTGTCCTACGAAGTGTTCATGGGCCTGGCCCTGATGGGCATTGTGGTGCAGGTCGGCTCGTTCAACATGCGCGACATCGTCGAGTACCAGGCGCAGAACCTGTGGTTCATCATTCCGCAGTTCTTCGGCTTCTGTACCTTCTTCATCGCTGGCGTGGCCGTGACTCACCGTCACCCGTTCGACCAGCCGGAAGCGGAACAGGAACTGGCCGACGGTTACCACATTGAATACGCCGGTATGAAATGGGGCATGTTCTTCGTCGGTGAATACATCGGCATCATCCTGATCTCGGCGCTGCTGGTCACCCTGTTCTTCGGTGGCTGGCACGGTCCGTTCGGCATCCTGCCGCAACTGTCCTTCGTCTGGTTCGCACTGAAGACCGCGTTCTTCATCATGCTGTTCATCCTGCTGCGCGCTTCCATTCCGCGTCCGCGTTATGACCAGGTGATGGATTTCAGCTGGAAATTCTGCCTGCCACTGACCCTGATCAATTTGCTGATAACCGCTGCGGTTGTGTTGTGGAACACACCTGCGGTTGCGGTTCAGTGAGGATTTGACCCATGTTCAAATATATTGGCGACATCGTTAAGGGTACCGGTACCCAGTTGCGCAGCCTGGTCATGGTCTTCGGCCATGGCTTTCGCAAGCGCGACACCCTGCAATACCCGGAAGAGCCGGTCTACCTGCCGCCACGCTACCGTGGTCGCATCGTCCTGACCCGTGACCCCGATGGCGAAGAGCGTTGCGTAGCCTGCAACCTGTGCGCCGTGGCTTGCCCGGTGGGTTGCATCTCGCTGCAGAAAGCTGAAACCGAAGACGGTCGCTGGTACCCGGACTTCTTCCGTATCAACTTCTCGCGCTGCATTTTCTGCGGTCTCTGCGAGGAAGCCTGTCCGACCACCGCAATCCAGTTGACCCCGGATTTCGAGATGGCCGAGTTCAAACGTCAGGACCTGGTGTACGAGAAAGAAGATCTTTTGATCTCCGGCCCCGGCAAAAACCCTGATTACAACTTCTATCGTGTTGCAGGTATGGCAATCGCTGGCAAGCCGAAAGGCTCTGCACAGAACGAAGCCGAACCGATCAACGTGAAGAGCTTGCTGCCTTAAGGAAGAACGATGGAATTCGCTTTCTATTTCGCATCGGGTATCGCGGTTGTGTCCACGCTACGTGTGGTCACCAACACCAACCCTGTGCACGCCCTGCTCTACCTGATCATCTCGTTGATCGCCGTGGCCATGACCTTCTTCGCCCTCGGCGCGCCGTTCGCCGGCGTGCTGGAAGTGATCGCCTACGCCGGCGCCATCATGGTGCTGTTCGTGTTCGTGGTGATGATGCTGAACCTGGGCCCGGCCTCGGTTCAGCAGGAACGCACCTGGCTCAAGCCCGGTATCTGGGCAGGCCCGGTGATTCTCGCCGCCCTGCTGCTGGCCGAACTGCTGTATGTGCTGTTCGCTCACCAGAGCGGTCAGGCCATCGGCCACACCACCGTAGACGCGAAAGCCGTGGGCATCAGCCTGTTCGGCCCGTATCTGCTGGTGGTCGAACTCGCCTCGATGCTGCTGCTCGCCGCAGCCGTCACGGCGTTCCATTTGGGCCGTAACGAGGCGAAGGAGTAAGACATGCCTGCTATCCCTCTCGAGCATGGATTGGCCGTTGCCGGCATCCTGTTCTGCCTTGGTCTGGTCGGCCTGATGGTCCGCCGCAACATTTTGTTCGTGTTGATGAGTCTGGAAGTGATGATGAACGCCTCTGCCCTGGCCTTCATCGTTGCGGGCGCCCGCTGGGCGCAACCGGATGGACAGATCATGTTCATCCTGGTGATCAGCCTGGCAGCCGCCGAGGCCAGTATTGGTCTGGCGATCCTGCTGCAACTGTATCGCCGCTTCCACACGCTCGATATCGACGCTGCCAGTGAGATGCGCGGATGAACCTAATCTTTCTGACTTTTGTATTCCCTCTGATCGGTTTCCTGCTGCTGTCGTTCTCCCGTGGACGCTGGTCGGAAAACCTCTCGGCGCTGATCGGCGTGGGCTCCATTGGCTTGTCGGCGATTGTCGCCGCCTACGTCATCTGGCAATTCAACGTCGCGCCTCCCGAGGGCGGCCACTACACCCTGGTGCTGTGGAAGTGGATGGCGGTCGAAGGCTTCAAGCCTGACTTCGCCCTCTACATCGATGGCCTGTCGATCACCATGCTCGGCGTGGTGGTGGGTGTCGGTTTCCTGATCCACCTGTTCGCGTCCTGGTACATGCGCGGCGAAGCGGGCTACTCGCGCTTCTTCTCGTACACCAACCTGTTCATCGCCAGCATGCTGTTCCTGGTCCTCGGCGATAACCTGTTGTTCCTGTACTTCGGCTGGGAAGGCGTGGGCCTGTGTTCGTACCTGTTGATCGGTTTCTACTACAGCAACCGCAACAACGGTAACGCCGCACTCAAGGCCTTCATCGTGACCCGGATCGGCGACGTGTTCATGGCCATCGGCCTGTTCATCCTGTTCCAGCAAGTGGGCACGCTGAACATCCAGGAACTGCTGGTGCTGGCACCGCAGAAATTCCAGGTCGGCGACTTCTGGATCACCCTGGCAACCCTGATGCTGCTGGGTGGTGCGGTCGGTAAATCGGCGCAACTGCCACTGCAAACCTGGCTCGCGGACGCGATGGCCGGTCCGACCCCGGTGTCGGCACTGATCCACGCCGCGACCATGGTGACCGCTGGTGTCTACCTGATCGCCCGTACCCACGGTCTGTTCACCCTGGCGCCGGAAATCCTCCACCTGGTCGGCATCGTTGGCGGTGTGACTCTGGTTCTCGCAGGTTTCGCCGCACTGGTACAAACCGACATCAAACGTATCCTCGCCTACTCGACCATGAGCCAGATCGGCTACATGTTCCTGGCGCTGGGCGTTGGTGCCTGGGATGGCGCGATTTTCCACCTGATGACCCACGCCTTCTTCAAGGCCCTGCTGTTCCTTGCTTCCGGTGCGGTGATCGTTGCCTGCCACCACGAGCAGAACATCTTCAAGATGGGCGGTCTGTGGAAAAAACTGCCACTGGCCTACGCCAGCTTCATCGTCGGTGGCGCCGCTCTGGCCGCTCTGCCACTGGTCACCGCCGGTTTCTACTCCAAGGACGAAATCCTTTGGGAAGCGTTCGCCAGCGGCAACCACGGTCTGCTCTACGCAGGTCTGGTCGGCGCGTTCATGACTTCGCTGTACACCTTCCGCCTGATCTTCATCACGTTCCACGGTGAAGCCAAGACTGAAGCCCACGCCGGTCACGGCATCGCTCACTGGCTGCCGCTGTCGGTGCTGATCGTGCTGTCGACCTTCGTCGGCGCCATGATCGTTCCGCCTCTGCACGGCGTACTGCCTGAGAGCGTTGGCCATGCTGGCGGCGAAGCCAAGCACAGTCTGGAAATCGCCTCGGGCGCTATCGCTCTGGCCGGTATCCTGCTGGCGGCCCTGCTGTTCCTCGGCAAGCGTCGCTTCGTGACGGCGATCGCCAACAGCGGCATCGGCCGTTTCCTTTCGGCCTGGTGGTTCGCTGCCTGGGGCTTCGACTGGATCTACGACAAACTGTTCGTCAAGCCGTACCTTGCGATCAGCCATGTTCTGCGCAGAGACCCGCTCGACCAGACCATCGGTCTGATCCCGCGTATGGCCAAAGGCGGACACACCGCCCTGAGCCGCACCGAGACCGGTCAACTGCGTTGGTATGCCGCCTCGATGGCTGCTGGTGCCGTGCTGGTAATCGGCGCCATCGTGCTGGTAGCGGTCTGATATGAACCTTGCGAATTTGCGAAAGGAAACGAGCCCGTCATGATTCTGCCTTGGCTAATCCTGATCCCCTTCATCGGCGGCCTGCTGTGCTGGATGGGTGAGCGCTTCGGCGCTACCCTCCCCCGCTGGATTGCGCTGTTGACCATGACCCTGGAACTCGCCCTCGGCCTCTGGCTGTGGGCCCACGGTGACTATTCATTTGCGCCGGCGCCTGGCGCCGATCCGACCTGGGCGCTTGAGTTCAAGCACGTCTGGATCCAGCGCTTCGGCATCAACGTGCACCTGGCCCTCGACGGCCTGTCGCTGTTGATGATCCTGCTGACCGGTCTGCTGGGTATCCTCTCGGTACTCTGCTCGTGGAAAGAGATCCAGCGTCACGTGGGCTTCTTCCACCTGAACCTGATGTGGATCCTGGGCGGCGTTGTCGGCGTGTTCCTCGCCCTCGACCTGTTCATGTTCTTCTTCTTCTGGGAAATGATGCTGGTGCCGATGTACTTCCTCATCGCGCTCTGGGGTCACAGTTCTTCGGACGGCAAGAAAACCCGGATCTACGCCGCGACCAAGTTCTTCATCTTCACTCAGGCTTCCGGCCTGATCATGCTGGTGGCGATCCTCGGTCTGGTGCTGGTCAACTTCAACAACACTGGCGTGATTACTTTCAACTACGCCGATCTGTTGAAGACCAAGATGTCGATGACCACCGAGTACATTCTGATGCTCGGCTTCTTCATCGCCTTCGCGGTCAAGCTGCCAGTTGTACCGTTCCACTCCTGGTTGCCTGATGCCCACGCCCAGGCGCCGACCGCCGGTTCCGTCGACCTCGCCGGTATCCTGCTGAAAACCGCGGCCTACGGCCTGCTGCGTTTCGCCCTGCCGCTGTTCCCGAATGCCTCGGCCGAATTCGCGCCGATCGCCATGACCCTCGGTCTGATCGGGATTTTCTACGGTGCATTCCTGGCGTTCGCGCAAACCGACATCAAGCGTCTGATCGCCTTCTCGTCCGTGTCCCACATGGGCTTCGTGTTGATCGGCATCTACTCCGGCAGCCAACTGGCGCTGCAAGGTGCAGTGATCCAGATGCTGGCACACGGTCTGTCGGCCGCGGCACTGTTTATCCTCAGCGGTCAGCTGTACGAGCGTCTGCATACCCGTGACATGCGTGAGATGGGCGGTCTGTGGTCGCGTATCGCTTACCTGCCGGCGATCAGCCTGTTCTTCGCCGCCGCGTCGCTGGGCTTGCCGGGTACCGGTAACTTCGTCGGCGAGTTCCTGATCCTGATCGGTTCCTTCGCCAGCGCGCCATGGATCACCGCGATTGCCACCTCCGGTCTGGTGTTCGGTTCGGTCTACTCGCTGATCATGATCCACCGTGCCTACTTCGGTCCGTCGAAATCGGATTCGATCCTGCACGGCATGGACGGTCGCGAACTGACCATGGTGCTGGGCCTTGCGGTGCTGCTGATTTACCTCGGCGTCTACCCGCAACCGTTCCTCGACACTTCCGCCGCCACGATGCATGGCGTGCAGCAGTGGCTCGGCACCGCCTTCACTCAACTCGCTTCGGCCCGGTAAGAGCGCTATGGAATTCACGATTCAACACTTTATTGCGCTTGCGCCACTGTTGATCACCAGCCTCACCATTATCGTGGTGATGCTGGCAATCGCCTGGCGCCGCAACCACTCGCAGACCTTCCTGATCTCGGTCGCCGGTCTGAACCTGGCCTTGCTGTCGATCCTGCCAGCCCTGAAAGTCGCGCCTCTGGCCGTGACTCCTTTGCTGCAAATCGACACCTTCGCCTGCCTGTACATGGCGCTGATCCTGGTCGCCACCCTCGCTTGTGTAACCCTCGCCCATGCCTACCTCGGCGACGGCGGTTCGGGTTACCCGGGCAACCGTGAAGAACTGTACCTGTTGATCCTGATGGC
This sequence comes from Pseudomonas sp. GW823-FHT01D03, assembly GCF_058798255.1. Classification (NCBI taxonomy): domain Bacteria; kingdom Pseudomonadati; phylum Pseudomonadota; class Gammaproteobacteria; order Pseudomonadales; family Pseudomonadaceae; genus Pseudomonas; species Pseudomonas sp. GW823-FHT01D03. The sequence goes on along the minus strand of NZ_JBXAKK010000001.1, from coordinate 2,411,296 downwards.
CGCCGCCGGTGGTCTGGTTCTGGTCAGCGCGCAGCACCTGGCCGGTTTGTTCATCGGTCTGGAACTGCTGTCGGTGCCGGTCTACGGTCTGGTGGCTTACGCCTTCTTCAACAAGCGTTCGCTGGAAGCCGGCATCAAGTACATGGTGCTGTCGGCCGCCGGTTCCGCGTTCCTGTTGTTCGGTATGGCCCTGCTCTACGCTGACGCCGGCACCCTGAGCTTCGTCGGTATCGGTCAGGCGCTGGCTACCACCAACCTGCCGAGCTCGCTGGCTCAATTGGGTCTGGGCATGATGCTGATCGGTCTGGCATTCAAGCTGTCGCTGGTACCGTTCCACCTGTGGACCCCGGACGTCTACGAAGGTGCTCCGGCACCGGTCGCCGCGTTCCTTGCCACGGCGTCGAAGGTTGCCGTGTTTGCGGTGATGGTGCGTCTGTTCCAGATCTCCCCTGCCGCGAGCAGTGGCGTGCTGAGCGACGTACTGAGCGTGATCGCCGTCGCCTCGATCCTGTTCGGTAACCTGCTGGCCCTGACCCAGAGCAACCTCAAGCGTCTGCTCGGTTACTCGTCCATCGCGCACTTCGGCTACCTGCTGATCGCGCTGGTGGCGAGCAAGGGTCTGGCGGTGGAAGCCATCGGCGTGTACCTGGTGACTTATGTGATCACCAGCCTCGGCGCCTTCGGCGTTATCACCCTGATGTCCTCGCCGTACAACGGTCGTGACGCCGACGCCCTGTACGAGTATCGCGGCCTGTTCTGGCGCCGTCCGTACCTGACCGCGGTACTGACCGTGATGATGCTGTCCCTGGCCGGTATCCCGCTGACCGCTGGCTTCATCGGCAAGTTCTACATCATCGCCACCGGTGTCGAGTCGCACCAATGGTGGTTGGTCGGGTCCTTGGTACTGGGCAGCGCCATCGGCGTGTTCTACTACCTGCGCGTAATGGTCACCCTGTACCTGATCGAACCGAACCTGCGCCGCCACGACGCCCAGCTGCACTGGGAACAGAAGGCAGGCGGTGTAATGCTGCTGGCCATCGCCGTGGTCGCGTTCTTCCTCGGTGTGTACCCGCAGCCATTGCTGACCCTGGTTCAGCAGGCGGGTCTGGCGGGCTGATTGCTCGGCTGGCTACAAGTGAAAACGGCACCTTCGGGTGCCGTTTTTGTTTTACGGGTTCCATGTAGCAACAAATAACCTGTGGCGAGGGAGCTTGCTCCCGCCAGGACGCGAAGCGGTCCCGCTGTTCAGCTGAGAAGCGGGGCCTGCTACGCAGTCCAGCGGGAGCAAGCTCCCTCGCCACAATGGCATCACAGTTTCTTCACCATCGGTACACACGCCAGTTGCAGCCCTGAAGGTGATTGGTAAATCGCACTCCCCTCCCCGACGTAACCGCAGCTCCGGTAAAAATCGGCAGCGTTCAACGTTGCGTCCAGACACACCTCTGCCAGCCCCAGCTCCCTTGCCAGATCTTCAAGAAAGTGCAGAACCTGTTTGCCCAGTCCGCGCTGCATGAAATCCGGATGAATGAAGATTGCACCGATTTCACGGTACTCCAGATCAAGCATTCCGGTTGCCACTGGCTCGTCCTCAACCCAGCCCAGATAGAAATGCTTTTCCATGAGCGTGTCGTAACCGTCTTCAGCCGAGCCCTTGGTCCAGTCGTGCATTTGCTGTTCGGTGTAGGCACCGATGCATTGATGCCTGATCGCCAAGCGTCGTATGTCGAATGCGGTTTGGGCGTCATTCGCGGTGGCTCTTCTGATGTCGAACATTTCTCTCTCCTTGAGCCATGTGCGGACGGGGCAATGAAAAAGCCCCGTCCATTGCTGGCGGGGCTTTGGGTAACACGTCAAATGACAAACACGTATGACCTCATGGCCCGCCGGAAGCGGTCATGGAGGAGCACATCATGTTCATTCGAAGTTGGACAGTCATGGGGCGATAGTGCTGCGGATTGTTCCGACACGTCAATTGCCAAGCCTCCTCGCTACTCAATCGAACGTTCTCACCACACTCGTCGATTCGTCCTACAGGTGTTTTTACGACCGGCGTCTACCGTTGAAAAAGGGACGAAAAGCAAGGCCAGGAGGCCTTGACCAATTCGATTATCGAGACAACACTATACGTAGGTAACGTACAGAACATGGATGCTCTATTTATCGAATTACCTGTATTTCAGAAGCACCGAGACGACTATCTGGATGACGATCTGTTTCGCAGCTTTCAATTGGAGTTGCTGAAAAATCCGGAAGCGGGCGATCTCATCGAGGACACAGGCGGGCTTCGTAAAATTCGCTTTAGCGACCAACGAAGAGGGAAAGGCAAGCGCAGCGGATTACGAGTGATTTATTACTGGTGGTCAGGCTTCGATCAGTTCTGGCTCTTTACCGTCTACAACAAAAACGAGCAGGACGATTTGACGCCTGCCCAGAAAAAACTTTTCAGAAAAACACTGGATAGAGAACTCAACGCGAGAAGCCACTATGAAACGTGACATTTTTTCCGAACTGATGGATGGACTGGAAGCACTGGCCGATGAACGCCAAGGCAAAATCACCTTGCGTACCCACAAGGTTCAGCTGCCAAAACTGATGCCGATCACTGCTGAGGAAGTGGTAGCCATCCGCCAGCAACTTAATCTCTCCCGGTCAGTATTCGCGATGTATCTACGCACCAACACGCGAACGCTGGAAAACTGGGAGCAAGGACGAGCAACGCCCAATGCTCAGGCCACAACCCTGATCCGTCTGGTCGAGCGTTTTCCACAGACAATCGAACAACTCGCAGCCCTGACCTGATAGAGGGTTTTCATTCCAGCCACATGACGAAATTGTAATTCCCCCATCACCTTGGCGTTATCCGCAGCTTGCAACGATATGACCCGGCGACCACTGCCGGCGGGCCTTTGCCCGTCGAACAATAAAACCACGCCGACGCACGTTCCCGTTCTGCCGAACCCAAGGAGTGTTTGATGGTTAACAATACAAAAATGTCGATGGCCGCTTTAGCGGTGGTGGTCGGCACCGGGCCGTCCATGGTGTTTGCAGAAGACAAGCCTGAGGGCTTTGTCGAGGGCAGCAGCCTGACGGTGCTCAACCGCAACTTCTACTTCAATCGTGATCATCGCAACGGCCAGTCCAGCCCAACCGGCAACGGTTATTCCGAAGCCTGGTCGCATGCCGTGATCAGCAAGTTCGAATCCGGTTTCACCCAAGGCACCGTCGGGGTTGGAGTCGATGCGTTTGCGATGATCGGTCTGAAGCTCGATACCGGTGACGGGCGCAACGGCGGGCGCAGTTCGTTTGATGTGTTGCCGGTCAACAGCGACGGCGAAGCACGGGACGAATACACCAAGGTCGGTGGCGCTGCGAAAATTCGGGCGTTCGATACGGTGGTCAAGGTTGGCGATGTGTTCCCGGCCAATCCGGTGGTCGCGGCGGGTGACTCGCGCTTGCTGCCGGAAAGCTTTCGCGGGGTGACGGCAAGCAACACCAGCATTGAAGGTCTGTCGGTGCAGGGCGGTCGGTTGCACGCGATGAGCCAGCCGGTGTCGAGCGACATGCGCGAGAACTTCGCGACCTTCTACGCAGGCCCAGTCAATTCGCCGTGGATCGCGTATGGCGGCGGTGATTATGTGCTGAACAAGAACCTCAGTTTCAGCCTGTATTCCAGTCGCCTCAAGGATGCCTGGAACCAGTATTACGCCGGCACCGCATGGACCTACCCACTGTCGGATGACCTGTCGCTGTTCGGCGGCTTGAACTATTACAAGGCAGTCGACGAAGGCAAACAACTGCTCGGCGAATTCGACAACAACATCTGGAGCGGCCGCGTCGGCGTGAAACTCGGCGCGCACTCCGTCGCCCTCTCCCACCAGCGCAACAACGGCAACGACGACTTCGATTACCTGCGCCAGTCGGACTCGATCTTCCTCGACAACTCGATCCAGTACAGCGACTTCAACTCGCCGAAAGAACGTTCGTGGATGGTGCGTTATGACCTCGACATGAGCACTTACGGCGTACCCGGTCTGTCGTTCATGACCCGTTACGCACGTGGTACCGACGCTGACTATTCAAAGGCTAACGCCGTGTACATGCGCCGCGATGCCGAGGGCAATCCGCTGACCGATCAGAAACGTTGGGAGCGTGATATCGAAGTCAAATACGTGGTGCAGAGCGGTTCGATGAAAGACCTGTCACTGCGCTTGCGCCAAGCCACTACCCGCGCCACGGCGTTCGAGTCGGATCTGGATGAAGTGCGGGTGATCGTCGAGTATCCGTTGGCGATTCTCTGAGTTTCCCCGAGCAATACCATTCACCTTTAGAGGCTCCTTGCTCCTTTGGTCAGAGGTGAATTTTTTGGCGCCCTTCGGGGCGCCTTTTTTGCTCTGCGGTCGCGACATAATCAACCCGCTATCGAGACAACCTGGCGGATAGCTGATTAATCCAAGCTTTTAGCGTAAAGGCAGCATCAGTGTTATAGGGGAAATGTCGGGGCACGGAATGAATCCCGCGTACTTGATATAAAAGCTCGACAGCCGATCATTCAAGGGATGAACAATTATCGCGCTGGATCCGATCGACTGAGACGCGTTGAGAGCTCTTTCAATCGCATCTTGCAGTAAATCGATGGCGAAGCCCTGGCCCTGAGCTTCCCGTGTTACGCCCATACGTCCCAATAGAGTTACCGGATGGACACTGGGCGAGTTGCGTTGACGGCTTTTCGGCATGACGCTGGCGCGGGCGACTGATCCGCTGGATAGCGTGTAGTAGGCCATCACATTCGACGTGCCTTTGAGGCAACTGACGTACACAACAGCCTGCTTGGTGGATTGGGCTTTTCGCGCCTTCCTCTGCAGGTATTGGTCAATGGTCACCTCACCAGAATCGAAGGCATCAAGTTCGTGTTGGTCGTTGAGCTTCTCGGGCGCGGTCAACTCCAACGTTTTGGACGAGCGAGCAGTTGGTGCAGGCATTCGTTACCTCGAGCCGGATTGGCTTCAATAGCCTGTTCGAATGCGTCAAATGCGCTGTCGTCGAGAAGGAACAGTCGTTTATCCAGAATCACCTCTTCAGCTTTTTGGCAGGCAGCTTCCAGGATAAAACTTGTGCGATCACGACCAGACATGGCGGCTGCCAAATCGATCAGATTACGTTTCTTTTCGTCCGCTCTCATGTTGATTGGAACGGGTTTGGATTTTTCAACGCTTTCAGTTGTGGACATTGTTCTGTTTCCCATCTGGGTAGGTGATGTTGGAGCTGGAGCCTCCTTATGGCGTTAGCACATCAGCTTTTGTTTATTTTTCATTTTCTGACTCCTTGAGTGGCCCGGAGAGGTTTAGGCCATGCTCTTAACGTGAGATCTAACGTTTGAGGTGCGAAGCCATGAGAGCGACTTCGGAGTCGATTCTATACCGACCGTGTAGCTAATGCATATACGCGTATAGCTTTCAGATACACGGTCATTTTATTCAGGTCTGGCGAGAAAAGGATCCTCGTCAAAGGACCTTCGCCTACGTCGCGACGTCCACGTTATCCAGCGCTTTGTTCACCGCCAGTTCACCGAGCATGACCACCTGCGCGATGCCGAGCAGCGTCTTGCGATGCGTGCCCTCCAGCAACGCGGCGAAGTCGCCGAGCATCACAGTGGCCGAGGCCAGGGATTCGCAGGCGTTGGCCAGCAGGGATTCGGTGTCGGCGTTGGGGTTGACCAGGAACAGCGCGTTGGCGGTGTAAGGCGTGGCCATGATGGGCGCTGCGGGGTTGAGGTAGTAGTCGAGGGCGCGCTCGGCGGCTTCATGGAGTTTGTGGGTGTCGATGGCGGCGTAGGGGGATGTTGGATCGGGGTCTGCAGCAGCGTTCGCTTCGGGCGGATTGGGTGTTGGCTTTTTCATAATGTTTTCACTCAGCTTGACGGTGGAGCTGGCCCTTTCGGTTCCACGCGAAGGGGTGGCAGCTGTACGCAGGTTGGAACCCGGGTAACTGAGCAAAACCCGACAGACTCGAAGTCTCCCGCGCACAGCCGCCATAACGGAGTGCACACATGAAAGTGCGCAAGCATACGTCATGAACAGTGCGTTTTGCTTCAGTTAAGCCGAGGGGTTCCAATCCCGATCGCTGATTTGGCAGCGACCCACACAGGCTAGAGAGCGGACGTCCGAGGGACAACCTGAAAACATTGTGGGAAGGTTCAGCTTTTCCCACACAACCTTTAAACATTCCGAATCTAAATACAGATCGTGATACTAAAAATGTGCCCCGTGTAGGAGCTGCCGAAGGCTGCGATCTTTTGACTTTGAAGACCAAGATCAACAGATCGCAGCCTTCGGCAGCTCCTACAGGGATTAGGTGTTGGTTAGCCACCACTGTTGCGGCACACGCCCGCCACGCTGTACTTGAGCGTATTGAGCTGCCCTTGCGAGTCCTCGTAGGTCATGGCGGTCGGCACCACCGAGCAAGCCGGCTGCGGCTTCACCACGCTGACGATTTTCACCACGTCGAGCTTCATGCCGTATTCATATTCCTTGACCACCGGCGCCGCTTTGCCCTGCTCGGCGGCGTATTGCTCCATGGCTTTGGCGTTGGCGCTGAACGCACGCTCGAAAGTGCGATCGCCGCCGCCTTCAGCCAGTGCATTTACCGACATCGCCATGACGCCGGCGAAGGTCATCCATTTGATCAACTGCATGTTTACTCCTCCGTAAAAAAGCCCGGCATCGGCACACGACAACGGGCTTGTTCCAGTGCGCCGGGCTTACAGGTCTTTGGTCTTGTCGTCTTTCTTCTCGTTGACCACGACCGGGTCGCGGGCCTGTTCCTTGGCGACGAACAGCTCCATGGAACGGTCATTGGCGGTCATCATCCGATCGAAGGTGCGGTCACCGCCGCCTTCGGCCATGGCCAGGGACGACAACATCAGGGCGACTGCGAAGGTGCTCAGTTGGGCGAATTTCATGGTTGATTCCTCGTTTAAGTAGCTGACGGGATCAAGGTAACAAGGCGCACCTTTCGTGACGGTGGCGGGGGAATTACATATCCGTTATCTGCCGGATCAGTGCACGGAACCCATGTGGGAGCGGGCTTGCTCGCGAAAGCGGTGTGTCATCCAACATTGATGTCGACTGACACGGCCTCTTCGCGAGCAAGCCCGCTCCCACAAGGGATCACCTATTCAGACGGTACGGTGTCCTCATCCCGGCGATGGGCGATCTGGTACAGCGCGGGCAATATCAGAAGCGTGAGGATCGTCGAGGACAGAATCCCGCCGATCACCACCGTCGCCAGCGGCCGCTGCACTTCGGCACCGGTGCCGGTTGCCAGCGCCATCGGAATAAACCCCAGCGACGCCACCAACGCCGTCATCAACACTGGCCGCAACCGCGTCAACGCGCCGACATTGATCGCCTCCGTCAGCGACCTTCCTTCCTCACGCAAATTGCGAATGAACGCAATCATCACCAGCCCGTTGAGCACCGCCACCCCGGACAACGCGATAAACCCCACGCCTGCGGAAATCGACAGCGGAATATCCCGCAACCACAGCGCCATCACCCCGCCAGTCAAGGCAAACGGAATCCCGGTAAACACCAGCAAGCCGTCCTTGAGGTTGTTGAACATCATGAACAGCAACCCGAACACCAGCAGCAACGCCACCGGCACCACAATCTGCAGGCGCTTGGCCGCTGATTGCAGTTGCTCGAACTGCCCGCCCCAACTGGTCCAGTACCCGGCCGGCACCTGCACCTCGCGCTCGATCAGCACACCCGCCTCGCTGACGAACGAGCCGATATCGCGCCCGCGCACGTTGGCGCTGACGATCACCAGGCGCTTGCCGTTTTCGCGGCTGACCTGGTTCGGCCCGAGCACCAGATCGAGGCTGGCGACGTCCTTGAGCGCGATAAAACCGATCTGATTCGCCGCACCGCTCAACGCCGGCACCGGAATCAGCAACGCCGACAAGCCGTCGATGTCCTTGCGCATGGCGTCGGACAAGCGCACCACCATGTCGAAGCGCCGATCACCCTCGTACAAAGTGCCAGCCTGCCGTCCCCCCACTGCGACGGCGATGGTGTCCTGTACATCGCCAACGTTGAGGCCATAACGCGCCGCCTTGTCGCGGTCGATATTGATGGTCAACACCGGCAACCCGGTGGTCTGCTCGACCTTCACTTCAGCGGCACCGTTGACCTTTTGCATTACCGCCGCGATCTTCGCCGCCGTGGCGTTGAGCACGTCCATGTCATCGCCGAACACCTTCACCGCGACGTCGCTGCGCACACCGGAGATCAGTTCGTTGAAGCGCAGTTGAATCGGCTGCGACAGTTCATAGTTGCTGCCCGGCAGCGTCGCGGCAGCGGCTTGCAGCTCGGCCATCAGGGTTTCGCGGGACTTGTTCGGGTCTGGCCACTGGTCCTTGGGTTTGAGCATCACGTAGCTGTCGGAGATGTTCGGCGGCATCGGATCGGAAGCGATTTCCGCCGTGCCGGTGCGGGCGAACACCCGTTCAACCTCCGGCACTTTGGCCAGGATCAGCGTCTCCAAACGCTGTTGCATGTCCACCGATTGCGTCAGGCTGGTGCCCGGCACGCGCAGCGCTTGCAGGGCAAAATCCCCCTCACTGAGGCTCGGTACAAACTCGCTGCCCATGCGGCTGGTGAGCACGCCGCTGAGCACGATCACCCCCAACGCCGCGCCCACGGCCACCGTGCGATGGGCCATGACCCAGGCCAGCGCCGGCGCATACACCCGACGTGCACCGCGCATCACCACGCCCTCTTCTTCCTTGACCTTGCCGGTGACGAACAGCGCAATCGCTGCCGGCACAAAGGTCACCGACAGCAGCATCGCACCGAGCAGCGCGATGACCACGGTGAACGCCATCGGGTGGAACATTTTCCCTTCGACGCCGCTCAGGGCGAAGATCGGCAGGTACACCACCATGATGATCAACTGGCCGAAAATCAGCGGTCGCCGCGCCTCTTTCGCCGCCGCAAACACTTCCTTGAAACGCTCGGCACGGGTCAACAAACGCCCGTGATGCTGCTGCGCGTGAGCCAGGCGGCGCAGGGTGTTTTCGACGATCACCACCGCGCCGTCGACGATGATGCCGAAGTCCAGCGCGCCGAGGCTCATCAGGTTGGCGCTGACCTTGTTACTGAACATGCCAGTGAAGGTGAACAGCATCGACAGCGGAATCACCATCGCCGTGATCAGCGCGGCGCGGATGTTGCCGAGGAACAGGAACAGAATCGCGATCACCAGAATCGCGCCTTCGACGAGGTTCTTTTTCACCGTGGCGATGGCTTTGTCGACCAAGTGCGTGCGGTCGTACACCGGCACGGCGATCACGCCTTGTGGCAAGGACTTATTGATCTGTTCGAGCTTGCTGGCCACCGCTTGCGAGACCGTGCGGCTGTTCTCGCCGATCAACATGAACACGGTGCCGAGCACCACTTCCCGACCGTTTTCCGTGGCTGCGCCGCTGCGCAATTCACGGCCGATTTCCACGGTGGCGACGTTCTTCACCCGGATCGGCGTGCCGTCGACATTGGCCATGACGATGTTGGCGATGTCCTCGGTGCTCGCCACTTGCCCCGGTGCGCGGATCAGCAACTGCTCGCCGCTGCGCTCGATGTACCCGGCGCCGACGTTGGCGTTGTTGCGCTCCAGCGCGGTGACCAGATCGGTGAGGGTGAGCTTGTACGCGGCAAGGCGTTTCGGATCGGGCGCGATCTGGTATTCCTTGGCAAACCCGCCGATGGTGTTGATCTCGGCAACGCCCGGTACGTTGCGCAATTGCGGCTTGATGATCCAGTCCTGAATCACCCGCAGATCGGTCGGCGTGTAGGCTGTGCCGTCGTCCTTCAACGCGCCTTCCTTCGCCTCCACCGTCCACAGAAAAATCTCGCCGAGGCCAGTGGAAATCGGCCCCATCAGCGCTTCCGCGCCTTCGGGCAATTGCTCCCTGGCGATCTGCAGACGCTCGTTGACCAGTTGGCGGGCGAAGAACAGGTCGGTGCCGTCCTTGAAGATCACCGTCACTTGCGACAGCCCCGAACGCGACAGCGACCGGGTCTGCTCCAGCGCCGGCAAACCGGCCATCGCGGTTTCAATCGGGAAAGTGATGCGCTGCTCGGTTTCAAGCGGTGAGAACCCGGCGGCGCCGGTGTTGATCTGCACCTGGACGTTGGTGATGTCGGGCACGGCGTCGATCGGCAGTTTCTGATAACTGGCGATGCCGAGGCCGGCCATGAGCAGAACGGCGAGCAGCACGATGATGCGCTGCTCGATGGCAAACTGGATCAGGCGTTCGAACATGGTGACCTTCCAGAATTAATGACTGTGCTCGGCTGAGGCTTTGCCCAGCTCCGACTTGAGGACGAAGCTGCCGGCGCTGGCGACTTGCACGCCCGGTTCCAGCCCTTGGGTGACTTCGACGTGGCCGGCGGCGCGGCTGCCCAGCTCCACCGCCTGCGCCTTGAAGCCGTCGTCGGTTCGGACGAATACCGTGGGTTTGTCCTCGACGGTCTGGATCGCGGTTTCCGGTACGGCGACTTGCGCTTCGCGGCTGTCGGTCGCCACCCGCGCGCTGACGAACAGCCCGGGGCGCCACGAGCCCTGCGGGTTTTCCAAGGTGACGCGCACGGTCGCGGTGCGGGTTTGTTCGCCGAGCAGACTGCCGACGTAAGCCACGCTGCCGGTGACTTGCGCGTTCAATTCCGGCGCGCTGACAGTCACCAGTTTACCCACCTGCACCCTGGTCAGATCCTTGGGCGAAACGCCGAAGGTCACCCACACCCGGGACAAGTCCGAAAGGGTGAACGCGGCGGTGGTTTCATCGACCACCTCCCCCGGCGTCAGGTGTTTTGCCACTACCACGCCGTCGAACGGTGCGCGCAGTTCGTAGCGATTACCGCCGGTGGCGACCACGCTGCCGCTGAGCACGCTGATTTTTTGCCGGGCGTTGTTCATGGCGATTTCCGCCTCTTCCAACGCCTGCTTGGCCTGGAGGAAATCCTGTTCGGCGGAAATCTTGTCCTGCCAGAGCTTTTTCTCGCGCTCGTAGGTGGTACGCGCCAACGCCAAGCGACGTTGCGCGGCGGCCTGTTCGCTGCGCTGATCGGAGATCTGCTGACTGGCGATCACCGCCAGCAACTGGCCCTTCTTCACGGTTTGCCCGAGGTTGACCGCCACCGACTCGACCACCCCCGGCACGCGCGGCACGACGTGTGCCGTGCGGTCCTCGTCGAAGCGCACTTCGCCGGGGAACGACAGGCCGAGACTGATGCTCTGCGCCCGCGCCTCGGCCAGTTGAATGCCTGCGGCGGCGATCTGCTCAGCGCTCAATTCGATGTGGCCTTCTTCGGCATGTTCGCCTTCGGCGGCAGCGCCCTCCTCGGCGTGATCGGCGTGTTCGGAGGCCTCATCGGCATGCGCGTCGATATTTGAATTGGCCGGCCACATCGAACCGAGGCCAATGCCGAGCGCCAAGGTCGCCACCGCGACCACCATCAGTTTTTTATCCATGGAAACTCCTCTGCGCCGTGCCATCGCGCAGTTATCTGAAAAGTGAAATTCAAGGGCTGACGCTGAGGTCGCCGAAGATCCGTTCGAGGCGCACGCGGGCGTCGGTCGCCTCGCTGACGGCCTGGATGTATTGGCTGCGCGCGGCAATCAGGGTGCGCTGGGCGTCGAGTACGTCGAGGAAAGCGAACTTGCCCATTTCGAAACCACGGGTGGCGCTGTCCACTGCGCTTTGTGCGGCAGGCAGGATGGTCTGGTTGAACGCGTTGACTTCGCCATTGGCGGTCTGCCATTGCTCAAAGCTGGTCTGGACTTCAGTGCGCAAACGCAGCTCGGTGGCGTTGCGCAGATCCCGCGCCTGATCGCTGCGCCGTGCGGCGGCGAGCACGTTGCCCTGATTGCGGTTGAACAGCGGAATCGGCATCGACAGCCCGACCACGTTGACCCGCTCGCGCTCGGTTTCGCTGTACTGGCTGCCGATGCTCACCGTCAGATCAGGAATGCGCTGGGACTTTTCCAGGCCCAACGCGGCTTCGCGCTGATCGATCTGCAGTTTCGCCAGACGCAGCTCGGCGGTCTGGTTCAGACGCTCGAGCAAACGCCCGGGCGGCGGCAGCGTGGCGAGGTTTTGCGTGGCGGCCTGGACGTTGGTCGAAGTCGGCAACGGTGCGCCCATGACCTGCGCCAGTTGCTGATAGGCGTTGGCCTGATCGCGCTCGGCGCGGCTCACCTCCAGGCGCACTTCCGAGAGCTGCACCTGTGCTCGCGTGCCCTCGACCGGCGACGATTTGCCGGCCTCGATCCGCCCCTGAGCGACGCGCAAACCGTGCTCGGCCAGTTGCAGTGACTGACGCGACAGCTGCAAACGTTGCTGCGCGGTTTGCGCACTGTTGAACGCCTGAATCACGTCGGCGCGCAAGGCATTGCGCTTGCGCTCCAGCTCGATGCCGGCGGCGTCCTGCGCACGGCTGGCGACATCAACGCGCGCACCGCGTTTGCCGCCCAGTTCAATCGGCTGGCTGAGCATCACCGTAGTGGTGCGCGAGTCGCGCCGGGTGTCTTCGGCCTCCCACGACACCTCGGGATTGGGGATCAGCCCGGCCTGTTGCCGATCGCCCTCGGCAATGCCGATTTCCCACTGCGCGGCGGCGAGATCGGGGTTGCCGGCGAAGGCACTTTGCAGCGCCTGATCCAGTGTCAGGGTCGATGCGCTGGCCAAGCTGCTGCCAACCAGCAACAAGAGGCCGCTGGCAGCTTTTTTCAGGCGTGATCGCGCCGTCAGTTCAATTAGACCGGGCAATGGAGGACTTCCTTTAATTCAGGATTTTTCGATGCCGCCACGTTAGGGTTTTGAACTTATCGACAAGGTGACTGGAAAATTACAAATCCGTTATCCACGGTTCAGCAAAGTTGTTTTGTTCTAGGATGCGAAGTGCAAACGGCTTTGCCGAAATACATGGAAACAAATACTCGGTAGTTATCTGCTGAACAGCACTTGCCTGAATGCAATACATGTCTGCTGGGGCATTCAGGCTGCGACAGGCTGTCGCGGATGGCCGTTTAAAGGCCTCCGAGATTGACCCTGTAGCCACTACAGCCTTTACCGTGTTCGTCATTCAGTTATTGAACAGCGTCCGGAAGACCTTACAAAAACCATAACTTTCCTGGCCACCTTAATTAAATATCCCTTAAATAAAAGTGGTGAAAGATCATGCGAATCCTTGTCGTCGAGGACGAGCTTAAAGCTGCCGAATACTTGCATCAGGGTTTGACCGAAAGTGGTTATATCGTTGACCACGCCGCCACTGGCGCCGATGGCTTGCATCTGGCGCAACAGCAGGCGTATGACCTGATTATTCTCGACGTGAACCTGCCGGAACTGGATGGCTGGGGCGTGCTGGAACAACTGCGTCGCACCCACTCGACGCGGGTAATGATGCTCACTGCGCGCGGGCGGCTGGCGGACAAGATTCGCGGTCTGGACCTGGGCGCCGACGACTATCTGGTCAAGCCTTTCGAGTTTCCCGAACTGCTGGCGCGGGTGCGCACCCTGATGCGCCGCAGCGAAAACATCCCGCTGCCGCAGGTGTTGAAAGTCGCCGATCTGGAACTCGATCCCGGGCGTCATCGGGCGTTTCGCGGCGAGCAGCGTATTGACCTGACCACCAAGGAATTCGCCCTGCTGCATCTGCTGATGCGCCAGTCCGGTGAAGTGCTGACGCGCACACAAATTATCTCGCTGGTGTGGGACATGAATTTCGACTGCGATACCAACGTTGTCGAAGTGTCGATCCGCCGTTTGCGGGCGAAGATCGACGACCCGTTCGACAGCAAACTGATCCACACCCTGCGCGGTGTCGGTTATGTGCTGGAGGCACGGGAATGAAGCCCTCCAGCCTGTCGATGCGCCTTGGTTTGACAGTGAGTATTCTCGGCGCGCTGTTGGTGGTGTTTCTGGCGATCCTTGCCTACTTCGCGTTGACCCATGAACTGAATTCGCTTGCCAGAGACAGTTTGGAAAAGAAGATGGCGCAGGTGGAGCACAGTCTGTCGTTGTACGTCGATGCCAATGAAATCACCGGCAAGCCGCATATTCTGCTCGATCAGGTGATGGGACATGACAACCTGACGCTGACCATTTACGACCGACTCAATCATCGCTCGCCGCTGCTCAAATCCGGCTCGGGATTGAGCGAACCGCGCGTGGAACTGAAAGCGGTGCGCGCCACCACCGATCAACTGGCTTACAGCGACAGCACCGACGCTGAAGGCAAGAAATTCCTCACCGCCTCGAAACTGATTCGCCTCAAGGACGGCAACAGCGTGCCGGTGCTGCTGTCAGTGGATAACGCCCACGATGAGGCCCTCCTCAGCGCCTACCTGCGCTCGACGCTGATTGCCTTGCCGTTGCTGCTGGTGTTTATCGGCCTGACCGCGTGGGGCGCGGTGCAGCGTGGTTTGGCGCCGCTGCGCGAGTTCCGCAAAGTAGCGGCGATGGTCTCGACCCAGGACCTGGAACATCGATTGTCCGTGGTGAACATGCCGCAGGAGTTGAGTGAACTGGCGCAAGGCATCAACTTCATGCTGCATCGGCTGGATGCCGGGGTGCAGCAGTTGTCGCAGTTCTCTGATGACCTGGCGCATGAGTTGCGTACGCCGATCAACAATTTGATGGGCAAGGCGCAGGTGACCTTGTCCCGCGAACGCACGACCGAGGAATACAAGGATGTGCTGGTGTCCTGCACCGAGGAACTGGAGCGGGTAGCGCGGATTGTTTCGGACATGTTGTTTCTCGCGCAGGTAAGTCATCCGTCGGCGCTGGCGCCGTTTGAAGCGGTGGCGCTGGAAGTTGAAGTGGCGAAGGTGGCGGAGATGTTTTCCTTGTCGGCGCAGGACAAGCAGATTCATTTGAATGTGCTCGGCAGCGCACAGGTGATGGGGGATCGATTGATGATTCAGCGGGCGATTTCCAATCTGCTGTCGAATGCGCTACGCCACTGCCCGAACGGGAAAACCGTGACGTTGCTGATCGAACAAGGAGCGACCCAGGCCTCCCTGCTGGTCAGCAACCCCGGTGCCGGGATTGAGGCGCAACATCTGCCACATCTGTTCGACCGCTTCTACCGCGTCGACAGCAGCCGCTCGCGCTCGCAGGGCAGCACCGGATTGGGGCTGGCAATTGTGCGCTCGATCATGAGCCTGCATCAGGGTGTGGCGGAGGTTAAGAGTTTGCCGGGGGCGATGACGGTGTTCCGCCTCGCTTTCCCTGCGGTGCCATCAACGGCCCCATCGCTTGCAGGCAAGCTCCCACAGTGATTTGCGGGGTACTCAGGTTTTGTGGACACCACTGAAACCTGCAGGCCTTCGCCCGCTTGCGATGGCGGTGGGTCAGTCGATATTTTTGTACGATTTTTTACCGATTTGCTCCCGTCCCCACACAAACGCCGAAAGCTCTCGCCGCAACCTCCGTTTTGTCCTACAGCCAGTTTTGCGTAGATAGCTCTATGGTGGAGGCCTTGGCAGATGGAATACCGACGAGAGGCTAAAAATGAACAGGGATATCGTTTGCGAATGGGCTGAAGAATTCTGTGGTCTGGCAGCGTTGAAATATTCTGGCTATATTTGTCCAGAATACAGGGGTGAGCTGATGATCATCGTTCCGCTGGCTGAAGCCAAAAACAATTTATCCAAACTCGTCGATGATGCCGCTGCTGGCCAAGTCATCACGATTGCCAAGCATGGGCGGGCGATGGCTCGCCTCGTTCCCGTAGGAAAACCCAGCGCTCAGCGTATTGGCGCAATGAAGGGCAAACTGGTGTTGCCCGACGATTTCGACTCACCATTGCCCGATGACATGCTTGATGCATTTGAGGGCACTCAAGCATGAGGCTTCTGCTCGACACGCACATTTTGCTCTGGACGCTCAGTGATGACGCCAGACTGTCCGGCAAAGCCAGAAAATTGATTGAGAACGCCGCCGAAATCTACATCAGCGCCGCCACCTTCTGGGAAATGGCGATCAAGGTCGGGCTCGGCAAGCTGAATGTTGATCTGGAAGAAGTCCGCCAATATTGTCTCGACAGTGGCTTTATCGAACTGCCAGTGACTGCAGAGCACGCCATCGCCGTTAAGGATCTTGAGCACCATCACCGGGATCCGTTTGACCGCATTATCGTGGCCACAGCAATGACCGAACCGATGAAGTTGCTCACGGCTGATGCTTTGGTTGCTCGGTACACCGATCTGGCTGTTCTGGTCTGATCAAGACACATCCAGTACCGGCACACATCAATGCTGGCGGCGGGTCAGTCGATATCTTTTTCGTCTGACACACCGCTATCGCGAGCAGGCTCACTCCTACAGGTTTTTGTGTCGTTCACAGATGCGGTGTACGCCGCAAACCTCTGTGGGAGTGAGCCTGCTCGCGATAGCAATCGCAGCGGCACCAAAAAAACGGCACCTTACGGTGCCGTTTGCCTTTCACACATCAACCATCACTTACGCGCATCCGCCCACGATTTCAGCAGTTCGTTGTAGCTCACGGTCTCGCCCTTCGGCTTCTCGTTGGCCAGTTTCGGTTTCGGGGCGCCCGGTTGATCGAACCAGTATTGCGCGTCGCGTTCCGGGTTCATTTTCGGTGCGCAAGTGGCTTGCGCCTTGGAGCGTTCGAGGCGGGTCATGATTGCGTCCTGATCCTTGGCCAGGCCGTCCAGCGCCTGTTGCGGAGTCTTCTCGCCGCTGGCCGCTTCGGCGATGTGGCTCCACCACAATTGCGCCAGACGCGGATAGTCCGGCACGTTGGTCCCGGTCGGGGTCCATTGCACGCGGGCCGGGCTGCGGTAGAACTCGACCAGACCACCGAGTTTCGGCGCCAGATCGGTCATCGCCTGCGAGTTGATGTCCGACTCGCGAATCGGCGTCAGGCCGACGATGGTTTTCTTCAGCGACACGGTTTTCGAGGTGACGAATTGCGCGTACAGCCACGCCGCCAGCTTCTGTTTCTCAGGCGTGGATTTCATGAACGTCCACGAACCCACGTCCTGATAGCCGAGCTTCATGCCCTCCTCCCAATACGGCCCACGCGGCGACGGCGCCATGCGCCATTTCGGCGTGCCGTCGGCGTTGACCACCGGCAGGCCCGGTTTGGTCATGTCGGCGGTGAACGCGGTGTACCAGAAAATCTGCTGGGCGATGTTGCCCTGCGACGGCACCGGGCCGGACTCGGAGAAAGTCATGCCCGCCGCTTCCGGTGGCGCGTACTTCTTCAGCCAGTCGACATACTTGGTGGTGGCGAACACCGCCGCCGGGCCGTTGGTGTCGCCGCCGCGGGTCACGCTGGAACCGACCGGGTGGCAATCCTCGACGCGAATCCCCCACTCGTCCACCGGCAAGCCGTTGGGCAAGCCCTTGTCGCCGCCACCGGCCATGGAGAACCAGGCATCGGTGAAACGCCAGCCCAGCGACGGGTCTTTCTTGCCGTAGTCCATGTGGCCGTAGACGCGTTTGCCGTCGATTTCCTTGACGTCTTCACTGAAGAATTTGGCGATGTCTTCATAGGCCGACCAGTTCACCGGCACGCCGAGTTCGTAGCCGTACTTTTCCTTGAACTTGGCTTTCAGATCGGCGCGTTCGAACCAGTCGGCGCGGAACCAGTACAGGTTGGCGAACTGCTGATCGGGCAATTGATAGATCTTGCCGTCCGGCGCGGTGGTGAACGAGATGCCGATGAAGTCCTTGATGTCGAGGGTCGGCGAGGTGAAGTTCTTGCCTTCGTTGGCCATCAGGTCGGTGATCGATTCGGTTTTGCCGTAGCGAAAGTGCGTACCGATCAGGTCCGAGTCGTTGACCCAGCCGTCGTAAATATTCTTGTCCGACTGCATCACCGTCTGCATTTTTTCCACCACGTCGCCTTCTTGCAGCAGGTCGTGGGTGAGCTTGATCCCGGTGATTTCGCTGAAGGCCTTGGCCAGCACTTTCGACTCGTATTCGTGGGTGGTCAGGGTCTCGGAAACCACTTTGATTTCCATGCCGCGAAACGGTTCGGCGGCCTTGATGAACCACTTCAATTCTTCGAGCTGCTGCTCGGCCGTCAGGGTCGACGGTTTGAACTCGCTGCCGATCCATTTTTTCGCGGCGTCTTCGTAGGCATCGGCCCAGGCAGATGCGCTCAAACCGCTGAGTGCCAGCATGGCTGCCAATGAAATGCTATGTCGCAGCTTATTGTTTTTGTCGAACATAGAGACCTCCAGTTTGAGTTACGGAGCACGATTGCCGAGCGACTCGACTAGCCCCAGCGCACCACAGCCAACAGCCACACCAGAGACAGCGCGGACGCTACCCAGATGCTCCAGTCGGTGACGCCGATTACCAGCAGATGCAGGTAGGCGCTGCCGAGAAGACCGATGAACAAGCGATCGCCACGGGTGGTGGCAATCGGCAGAAAACCTCGCCGCAGGATGCTCGGCGAGCGCAATTCCCAGGTGGTCATACCCACCAGCAACAGGCCGATGGCGATAAAGAACCCCGCCGTGGGGGTGGTCCAGCTCATCCATTCCATCATGCGTTCCTCAGACCCGACCCAGAGCAAAGCCCTTGGCCACGTGGTTGCGAACAAACCAGATCACCAGCATGCCCGGCAGGATGGTCAACACCCCCGCCGCTGCCAGCACGCCCCAGTCGATGCCCGAGGCCGACACCGTGCGCGTCATCACCGCCGCAATCGGCTTGGCATTCACCGAAGTCAGCGTGCGCGCCAGCAGCAGTTCGACCCAGGAAAACATGAAGCAGAAAAACGCCGTGACGCCGATGCCGGAACCGATCAGCGGGATGAAAATCTTCACGAAGAACTTGGGAAAGCTGTAGCCGTCGATGTAAGCGGTTTCGTCGATTTCCTTGGGCACGCCAGACATGAAGCCCTCCAGAATCCACACTGCCAGCGGCACGTTGAACAGACAATGCGCCAACGCCACAGCGATGTGCGTATCGAACAGGCCGATCGACGAATACAACTGGAAGAACGGCAGCAGGAACACCGCCGGCGGCGCCATGCGGTTGGTCAGCAGCCAGAAGAACAGGTGCTTGTCGCCAAGGAAGCGATAGCGCGAAAACGCATACGCCGCTGGCAGCGCCACACTCAGCGAGATCACCGTGTTCAGGCTGACGTAATACAGCGAATTGAGATAACCGGTGTACCAGCTCGGATCGGTGAAAATCACCTTGTAGTTGTGCCAGGTGAAATCCTGCGGAAACAGGGTCAACCCGCCGAGAATTTCAGTGTTGCTCTTGAACGACATGTTCAGCAGCCAGTAGATCGGCACCAGCAGAAACAGGATGTACACCAGCAGCGGAATCAGCTTTCTCTTGCTCATGGCCGGGCCCTCAGCGATTGGCGTCGGAATGGGTCATGGCGGTGTAGAACAGCCACGAGACCAGCAGGATGATCAGGAAGTACACCAGCGAAAACGCCGCGGCCGGCCCCAGATCGAATTGGCCGACGGCCATCTGGGTCAAGGTCTGGCTCAAGAAAGTCGTGGCATTGCCTGGCCCGCCGCCAGTGAGCACGAACGGCTCGGTGTAGATCATGAAGCTGTCCATGAAGCGCAGCATCACCGCGATCAGCAGCACGCTCTTCAGCTTGGGCAACTGGATGTGCCTGAACACTGCCCAGGCCGAGGCGCGGTCGATCCGCGCCGCCTGGTAATACACGTCGGGAATCGCCCGCAGCCCGGAGAAACACAGCAGCGCCACCAGCGAAGTCCAGTGCCAGACGTCCATCACCAGCACCGTCACCCAGGCGTCCATGGTGTTGGCCGCATAGTTGTAACTGATGCCCAGCGCATTCAGGCTCGACCCGAGCAGACCGATGTCGGCGCGGCCGAAGATCTGCCAGATGGTGCCAACCACATTCCATGGGATCAGCAACGGAATCGCCAGAATGATCAGCACCACCGACGACCAGCGCCCCTTGGTCGGCATGGTCAAGGCGACAGCGATGCCCAACGGGATTTCGATCAACAGCACGCAGGCCGAGTAGATGAACTGGCGCAGCAGCGAGTCATGCAGGCGCGGGTCGAGCAGCACCTGCTTGTACCAGTCGGCACCGACGAAGTAGCGGCTGGACTGGTCGAAGATGTCCTGCACCGAGTAGTTGACCACGGTCATCATCGGGATCACCGCACTGAACGCCACCAGCAGGAACACCGGCAACACCAGCCACCAGGCCTTGTTGTTCTGCACCTTGTTCATGGCTGCACCTCTTCATCGGCTTCAAGCAGAAACTCATCGGCATAGACCATCAGCCACTGTGCCGGAAAACTGATGTACGCCGTGCCCTGCGGCACCGGTTTGTCTTCGGCCAGACGCACCTTCAGCGGCGCGCCATCGAGGTCGAGGGTGAGGATCTTGTAGGTGCCGAGGTCTTCGACGTGGACCACCCGCGCCTGCATCGCGTCATCAAACGGCTCGTCCCAGACGTGAATGAACTCCGGGCGGATGCCGACCTTCAGATTTTTCCACTGACCATGTTCGATATGCCGTTGCAAGGCGTCAGACAACGGCAAGTGCGTCGAGGCGAAACCGACCCCACCCGGCTGCGGCTGCACTTCGATCAGGTTCATGCCGGGGCTGCCGATGAAGTAGCCGACAAAGGTATGGCTCGGCCGCTCGAACAACTCACGGGGCGTGCCGAATTGCACGATCTGCCCGCCATACATCACCGCGATTTTGTCGGCGAAGGTCGAGGCTTCAAGCTGATCGTGGGTGACGTAGACCATGGTGATGTTGAACTGCTCGTGGATCTGCTTGAGCTTGCGCCGCAGCTTCCATTTCAGGTGCGGGTCGATCACCGTTAGCGGCTCGTCGAACAGGATTGCGGAAACGTCGTCGCGCACCAGGCCACGGCCCATGGAGACTTTCTGTTTTTCGTCGGCGGTGAGGTTGCGCGCCTTCTTGCTCAGCAGGTTTTGCAGGTCGAGGACTTCGGCGATTTCCTGCACCTTGCTGAGCACTTTCGCCTCGGCCATGCCCTGATTTCTCAGAGGGAAGGCCAGGTTATCGAACACGCTCATGGTGTCGTAGACCACCGGGAACTGGAACACCTGGGCGATGTTGCGCTTCTCCGGGGTCAGGTCGTTGACCGCTTTGCCATCGAACAGCACATGCCCTTGCGAGGGGCTGAGCAGGCCGGAAATGATGTTGAGCAAGGTCGACTTGCCGCAACCCGAAGGGCCGAGCAAGGCATAAGCGCCGCCCTGCTCCCAGACGTGGTTCATCTCGCGGATCGCGTAATCCTCCGCGCCGCTCGGAGTTTTACTGTAGCTGTGGGCGAGGTGCTGCAAACGGATTTCGGCCATCAGGCAACCCTCGCGACACGTTGGCCCGGTGCCTGCACCAGACGGCCCTGCGCATCGAACACGAACAGTTTGTGAGTCGGGATGTAGATGCGGATCGGCGCATCGACGTCGTATTCGTGAACCCCCGGCAGGTGCAGCACCAGCAGGAAATGCTCGTTGCGCACGTGCAGGAAGGTCTCCGAGCCGCTGATCTCCGCCACTTCGACGGTAACCGCCAGCTCCAGATCGTCATCGTTGCTCGGCACCAGCGAGATATGGCTGGGGCGCACGCCAAAGCGAAACTCGCCCTCGCCTACAGGACGCAGGTCGACGTTCAGCGGGAAGTGCACGAAGTTGGCGAAGCTGACTTCGTTGCCGGCGATGCGCCCGGGCATCAGGTTGATCGGCGGTTCGGAAAACAGCTCCGCCGCCAGCACGGTTTGCGGCTGGTGGTAAACCGAAGTCGACGGGCCGCTCTGGATCACCCGACCCTCGTGCAGAATCGTCGTGGTGCCGCCCAGCGCCAACGCTTCGTTCGGTTCGGTGGTGGCGTAAATCGCAATGGTGTGACGCAGCTTGAACAGCTCGCGCATTTCCTGACGCAGCTCTTCGCGCAGCTTGTAATCGAGGTTGACCAGCGGCTCGTCGAACAGGATCAGCTCGGCATCCTTGACCAGCGCCCGGGCCATCGCGGTGCGCTGCTGCTGGCCGCCGGAAAGCTCCAGCGGATAGCGCTGCAGGAACTTCTCGATGCGCAGCATCTTCGCGGTTTCCAGCACTTTGCTATGGATGATTTCTTTGGAAACACCGGCCTGACGCAGCGGCGAGGCGATGTTCTCGAACACGGTCATGGTCGGGTAATTGATGAACTGCTGATAGACCATCGACACGTTGCGCAGGCGCACCGGGCGCTGGGTGACGTCGACGCCGGTCATCAGGATGCGGCCGCTGTCAGGCTTGTCCAGACCTGCCATCAGGCGCATCAGACTGGTCTTGCCGGACAGCGTGCGGCCGAGCAGAACGTTGAAGGATCCGGGTTCGAATTTCAGGCAGGCATCGTCGATCCAGGTCTGGCCCTCGACGGTGCGGCTGACGTGCTCCAGGGTGAGTGACATGGCTCGGCCTTTTTATTATTGGAGTCAAGCGACCTGTGCAGCAGAGCGACATTCGTGCCAGAAATGGCAAGTGGTTGATTTGTCGTGAAAAGGGCTGAAAACGCGGGGAATGGGCGTTCATTGCTGAACACATTTGAACAGTTGGGCGATTGACAATGAACAATAGTGAACAACACTCTATGAACGCTTTTTGCCCAGATTTTGTGAACGATGAAAATCCAATGTGGGAGCGGGCTTGCTCGCGAAGGCGGTGTGTCAGTCGATGTAAATGTGTCTGATATACCGCTTTCGCGAGCAAGCCCGCTCCCACAGTTTTGATCTGTGTTGGTTTTGAAAGCAGCGCCATAACAACAATAAAATGCCCTTCAGAGGCCCACCACCATGGCCGCACCTGCCCCGCCGCTGTCCCACGACGCAATTGTCCAGACCTCCTGGCAACGTTGCCGCGCGTTCGGCCTTGACCACCAAAGCACCCCGGCCTTCGATCAACTACCCGCCGCCGGCATCGCGCAGTTGCTCGACAGTCACCACGCGCTGGTGCAGACCACCCATCAGGAAGTGCTGCCGTACTACGAGAACATCCTCAGCAACTCCAACTGCCTGATCATGCTCGCCGACCATCAGGGCCAGGTGCTGACCTCGTGGGGTACTCAGCGCTTTATCGAGCCGAATCTGGCGCGGGGGTTTCAGGCCGGGGCGAGCTGGATGGAGCGCTGCAGCGGCACCAACGCGATCGGTACCGCGCTGGCCTGCGAGCAAGCGGTGCACATCGAGCACGATGAACACTTTCTCAAAGCCAACCGTTTCATGACCGGTTCCGCCGCGCCGATTTTCGATGCCGAGCGCAAGGTGATCGCGGTGCTCGACGTGTCCAGCGACAGCTATCTGCCGCCCTCGCACACGCTGGGCATGGTCAAGATGATGAGCCAGACCGTGGAGAACCGGCTGATCCTCAACCTGTTCCACGGCCAGCACTTTCAACTGACCTTCAACACCGGGTTGAACAACCTCGACAGCCAGTGGGCCGGTTTGTTGATTTTCGATGAGAGCGGTCAGGTGTTGTCGGCCAATCGCCGCGCCGACAATCTGCTCGGCGTGCGCCTGTCGCGGGTCAGTGTCGAGAGCCTGTTCAACGTGTCGCTGCTGGAGCTGATCAATCAGCCGGACGGCTTGCCGTTCGCCCTGCAGACCTCCGGGCGCAACCGTTTTCAGTGTTTGCTGAAGCGGCCGAAACAGGCTGCGATCCAGCCCCGGTTGTTTGCAGACCCGAAAAACACCGAAACGTCGAACAAACCAACTGGAGCGATCAGCCTCAGCACCCTGCACTTCGGTGATAGCCGCGTCGAGAAAGCCGTGCGCCAGGCCGAACGCCTGCTGGAAAAAGACATTCCGCTGCTGATCCACGGCGAAACCGGGGTCGGCAAGGAAGTCTTCGTCAAAGCTTTGCATCAGGCCAGCTCGCGCAGCAAACAGGCATTTATCGCCGTCAACTGCGCGGCGATCCCCGCCGAACTGGTGGAGTCGGAACTGTTCGGCTATGAAAAAGGCGCGTTCACCGGCGCCAACCAGAAAGGCAGCATCGGCCTGATCCGCAAAGCCGACAAAGGCACCCTCTTCCTCGACGAAATCGGCGACATGCCGTTGCCGACTCAGGCCCGGCTGCTGCGGGTGTTGCAGGAGCGCTGCGTGCAACCGGTGGGCAGCAGCGAGTTGTTCCCGGTGGATCTGCGGATCATCTCGGCGACCAACCGCTCTTTGCGCGAGCAAGTGCAACTGGGGCGGTTTCGTGAGGACTTGTACTACCGCATTGGCGGTTTGACCCTGGAACTGCCGCCGCTGCGGGAGCGCAGTGATAAGGAGGCGTTGTTTAAACGACTATGGGAACAGCATCGTGAGCCGACGCAATGGGCCGGGCTCAGCCGCGAAGTGCTGGAGCTGTTCGAGCGGCACCCGTGGCCGGGCAATCTGCGTCAGGTCAGCAGTGTGATGCAGGTAGCGCTGGCAATGGCCGAGGAACAACCGGTGCGGCCGGAGCATCTGCCGGATGATTTTTTTGTCGATCTGGAGATGGAGCCGGTGGAGAGCGTGCAGCCGCTGGGGCTGGATCTGAATGATGTGGAGGCGTTGAACCGCGAGTTGAAAGCGGCCGGGGGGAATATTTCGCATCTGGCACGCAGGCTTGGGGTGAGCCGCAATACCCTCTACAAGCGCTTGCGCCAGGCCGAATGATGCGTCGGCCTTGTGGGCCTCTTCGCGAGCAAGCTCGCTCCCACGGGGATTTGCGACCGACAGGATTGGTGGCGTAACCGATGACCCGTGTGGGAGCGGGCTTGCTCGCGAAGGCGCCAGTCCCTTCACCACAAAAACCACAGCGCCCCCCCAAAAACAAAACCCGCACAAGGCGGGTTTTGTTTTTAAAGCGGATCAGGCATTCAGTCAGCCAAACGCCAGGTAGTCCCACCCTTGCCGTCTTCCAGCACCACGCCCATTGCCGTCAGCTGGTCGCGGATGCGGTCGGACTCAGCCCAATCCTTACCCGCACGTGCCGCCAGACGCGCCGCAATCAACGCATCAACCTCAGCCGCATCGACACGCCCTTCAGCGCCCGCCTGCAGGAAGTCATCGGCTTCCAGCTGCAACACGCCCAGCACGCTCGCCAGTTCTTTCAGACGTGCCGCCAGACCGGCCGCCGCATTGAGATCGCTCTCGCGCAGACGGTTGATCTCACGCACCATCTCGAACAGCACCGCGCAAGCTTCCGGCGTGCCGAAGTCGTCGTTCATTACCGTGGTGAAACGCTCGACGAAGGCTTCGCCACCAGCCGGAGCAACGCTCGGCAGGCCTTTCAACGCGTGGTAGAAACGCTCCAGAGCGCCCTTGGCGTCCTTGAGGTTGTCTTCCGAGTAGTTGATCGCGCTGCGGTAGTGGCTCGACACCAGCAGGTAACGCACGACTTCCGGGTGGTACTTGTCGAGCACGTCGCGAATGGTGAAGAAGTTGTTCAAGGACTTGGACATCTTCTCGCCATTGATGCGGATCATGCCGCAATGCATCCACGCCTTGGCGTAGGTCTTGCCGGTGGCCGCTTCGCTCTGGGCGATTTCGTTTTCATGGTGCGGGAATTCGAGGTCACTGCCGCCGCCATGAATGTCGAAGGTCTCACCGAGGCAGCAGGTGGACATCACCGAGCACTCGATGTGCCAGCCCGGACGCCCGGCGCCCCACGGCGATTCCCAGCTCGGCTCGCCCGGCTTGGCGGCTTTCCACAGGACGAAATCCAGCGGGTCTTCTTTCGACTCGTCGACTTCGATGCGCGCACCGATGCGCAAGTCTTCGATCTTCTTGCGCGACAGCTTGCCGTAACCCATGAATTTGGCGACGCGGTAATACACGTCACCGTTGCCCGGGGCGTAGGCGAAGCCCTTGTCGATCAGGGTCTGGATCATCGCGTGCATGCCCGGAATGTGATCCGTGGCGCGCGGTTCCATGTCCGGCTTCTTGATGTTCAGGCGCGCTTCGTCTTCGTGCATCGCGGCGATCATGCGCTCGGTCAACGCTTCGAACGACTCACCGTTCTCGCGTGCACGATTGATGATCTTGTCGTCGATGTCGGTGATGTTGCGCACGTAGGTCAGGTCGTAACCGCTGAACCGCAACCAGCGGGTCACCAGGTCGAACGCGACCATGCTGCGGCCGTGGCCGAGGTGGCAGTAGTCGTACACGGTCATGCCGCACACGTACATGCGCACCTTGTTGCCATCCAGCGGCTTGAAGACTTCTTTGCTCTTGGTGAGCGTGTTGTAGATCGTCAGCACTTTATATTTCCTTGACGCTAAATCACTGGCCCCACGAATCACGCAGGGTCACGGTACGGTTGAATACCGGCTGACCTGGTTTCGAGTCCTTGATGTCGGCAACGAAGTAGCCTTCGCGCTCGAACTGGAAACGGTCTTCCGGCTGTGCGTTGCCAAGCGATGGCTCAGCACGACAACCGGTCAGCACTTGCAGTGAGTCAGGGTTGATGTTGTCGAGGAAACTCGCGCTGTCTTCGGCCTTCTCCGGGTTCGGAGAACGGAACAGGCGATCGTACAGACGCACTTCGCACTCGATGCTGGCCGCCGCCGGCACCCAGTGGATCACGCCTTTGACCTTGCGGCCTTCAGGGTTCTTGCCGAGGGTGTCCGGGTCGTACGAGCAACGCAGCTCGACGATGCTGCCGTCAGCGTCCTTGATCGCTTCGTCGGCACGGATCACGTAGCTGCCGCGCAGACGCACTTCGCCGTTCGGCTCCAGGCGCTTGTAGCCCTTTGGCGGTTCTTCCATGAAATCATCGCGGTCGATGTAGATTTCACGGGCGAACGGCAGCTGGCGCACGCCCAGTTCTTCTTTCTGCGGATGACGCGGCAGTTCGAGGTTTTCGACCTGACCTTCCGGGTAGTTGGTGATCACGACTTTCAACGGACGCAGCACGCACATGGCGCGCGGGGCGTTCGCGTCCAGGTCCTGACGGATGCTGAACTCGAGCATGCCGAAATCGACCACACCATCGGAACGGTTGGTGCCGATCATGTCGCAGAAATTGCGGATCGACGCCGGCGTGTAGCCACGGCGGCGGAAGCCCGACAGCGTCGACATGCGCGGGTCGTCCCAGCCATTGACGTGCTTTTCATCGACCAGTTGCTTGAGCTTGCGCTTGCTGGTGATGGTGTAGTTCAGGTTCAGGCGGCTGAACTCGTACTGGCGCGGGTTGGCCGGCACCGGCAGGTTGTCCAGGAACCACTCGTACAGCGGACGATGGCTTTCGAATTCCAGGGTGCAGATCGAGTGGGTGATGCCTTCGATGGCGTCCGACTGACCGTGGGTGAAGTCGTAGTTCGGGTAGATGCACCACTTGTCACCGGTCTGATGGTGATGGGCGTGGCGGATGCGGTACATGATCGGGTCGCGCAGGTTCATGTTCGGCGAGGCCATGTCGATCTTCGCGCGCAGCACACGGGCGCCATCCGGGAACTCACCGGCGCGCATGCGTGCAAACCAGTCAAGGTTCTCTTCCACCGAACGGTCGCGGAACGGGCTGTTCTTGCCCGGCTCGGTCAGGCTGCCACGGTATTCCTTGGCCTGCTCAGGGGTCAGGTCGTCGACGTAGGCCTTGCCGGCCTTGATCAGCTCGACGGCCCAGTCGTGCAACTGGTCAAAATACTGCGAGGCGTAGCGCACTTCGCCGGACCATTCGAAGCCCAGCCATTTGACGTCGGATTCGATCGCGTCGATGTATTCCTGATCTTCCTTGGCCGGGTTGGTGTCGTCGAAACGCAGGTGCGTGACGCCGCCGAACTCCTGGGCCAGGCCGAAGTTCACGCAGATCGACTTGGCGTGGCCGATGTGCAGGTAGCCGTTGGGCTCAGGCGGAAAACGGGTGACGATCTGGGTGTGCTTGCCCGAGTCCAGGTCTGCCTGGATGATCGGCCGCAGGAAATTGACCGGCACGGCAGGGCCGGACTTGGCATTCGAGGTAGGGTCGACAGTGGGCTTGCTCATAGGATCCTTGACTTACATGTGCGCGGCCGCAAAGGGGGCCAGACAAAACAAAGCCGCTATCATAGCCGATGCTGTCAAGGGGCTGACAGAGCGTGGCCTATAAAGGAGCGCATTTAATCGCCGGGATTTGAAAAACAGCCTCGAAATTCGCGCCTGTCACGCTAAACTGCGCACCTTGGCCGATGCAGGCTGAACCGGTTTCGGTACTCAGTGTCCGAAAACCACGAATTCCTTATAAAGAGTAGCGATCATGACTCAAGTCAAACTGACCACCAACTACGGCGACATCGTCATCGAACTGGACGCGGAAAAAGCGCCGATCACCACTGCCAACTTCATCGAATACGTTAAGAAAGGTCACTACGAGAACGTGGTGTTCCACCGTGTGATCAAGGGCTTCATGATCCAGGGCGGCGGTTTCGAGCCTGGCATGCAGGAAAAGAAAGACAAGAGCCCAAGCATTCAGAACGAAGCTGACAACGGCCTGAAGAACGAGAAGTACACCGTTGCCATGGCCCGCACCATGGACCCGCATTCGGCCTCGGCGCAGTTCTTCATCAACGCCACCAACAACAGCTTCCTCAACCACACCGCCAAGACCGCTCAGGGCTGGGGTTATGCCGTGTTCGGTAAAGTGGTTGCCGGTACCGACGTGGTCGACAAGATCGAAGGCGTTGCCACCACTTCCAAGGCCGGTCACCAGGACGTGCCGAAAGACGACGTGATCATCGAGAAAGCCGAGATCATCGAAGCGTGATATTGCTGATTTCAGATTTGCATCTGGAAGAGGAGCGCCCGGACATTACCCGGGCGTTTCTGGATTTGCTCGCCGGACGCGCCCGCTCGGCGAGTGCGTTGTACATTCTCGGCGATTTTTTCGAGGCGTGGATTGGCGACGACGCCATGACGCCCTTCCAGCGTTTCATCTGCCAGGCCCTGCGCCAATTGAGCGACAGCGGCACGGCGATCTTTCTGATGCACGGCAATCGCGACTTCCTGCTCGGCAAGGCCTTCTGCAAAGAAGCCGGCTGCACGCTGTTGAAGGACCCGAGTGTCGTGCAGTTCTACGGCGAGCCAGTGCTGCTGATGCACGGCGACAGCCTGTGCACCCGCGACGTTGGCTACATGAAGCTGCGGCGCTACCTGCGCAACCCGATCACGCTGTTTATCCTGCGCCACCTGCCGCTGAGCACTCGCCACAAACTGGCGCGCAAGCTGCGCAGCGAAAGTCGCGCGCAGACGCGGATGAAGGCTAATGACATTGTTGATGTCACGCCTGAGGAAATTCCGCGGATCATGCAGCAATACGCGGTGAAAACCCTGATTCACGGGCATACCCATCGTCCGGCGATCCACAAGCTGCAACTCGGCGAGCAGGCAGCGAAGCGGATTGTGCTGGGGGACTGGGATCGTCAGGGTTGGGCGTTGCAGGTGGATGAGAACGGGTTTGCCCTGGCGCCGTTCGACTTTGCCCCGCCGCCAGCCCTGCCCGCTCCCGCAATCTAACAGCCAAACACAAACTACTGTAGGAGTGAGCCTGCTCGCGATAGCGGTGTACCAGTCAACGAAGATGTTGAATGTGATACCGATATCGCGAGCAGGCTCACTCCTACAGTTTGACCGCGTTTTGCTTAGTGACCGCTGGCGGCCGGGCCGGCCTTCGCCGCAAACGGCGGCTTCGCCAGCCACACAATCAGAATCAGCCCCATAAAGCCCCAGCCCAACAACGTGAAGTAATCCACAGTGGAGAGCATGTACGCCTGGCTGGTGAGGATCTGATCCATCTGCGCGTACGCCGATTGGCTCGCGCCGCCTAAATGATTCAAGGTCTCGCGGGTCGCCGGCTCATAGGTGCTGATGCTTTCGCTCATGTATGCATGATGCTGATCGGCGCGGCGGATCCAGATCCACGTGGTCAGCGATGCGGCAAAGCTGCCGCCCAAGGTGCGCAGGAAGGTCGCCAGGCCTGCGCCGTCGGCGATCTGGCTCGGTGGCAGGTCGGACATGAGGATGCTCAGGGTCGGCATGAAGAACAGCGCCACGCCAATCCCCATGAACAGTTGCACCAGGGCGATGTGCTGGAAGTCGACCTCGTTGGTGAACTCGGCGCGCATGAAGCAGCTCAGGCCAATCGCGAGGAACGCCAGCCCAGCCAGCAGGCGCAGGTCGAACTTGTTCGCGTACTTGCCGACAAACGGCGACAGCAGCACCGGCAGAATGCCGATCGGCGCCACGGCCAGACCGGCCCAGGTCGCGGTGTAGCCCATCTGGGTTTGCAGCCACTGCGGCAGGATCAGGTTGATACCGAAGAACCCGGCGTAACCCAACACCAGCACCAGCGTGCCGATACGGAAGTTGCGGTAAGCGAACAGGCGCAAATTCACCACCGGATGCTGATCGGTCATTTCCCAGATGACGAACACTGCCAGGGCGATCACCGAAATCGCCGCACCGATGATGATGAAGTTCGACTCGAACCAGTCCAGGTCATTGCCCTTGTCGAGGATCACCTGCAACGCGCCGACGCCAATGATCAGCGTGATCAGACCGACGTAGTCCATCGGCTGGCGACTGGTCTCCACCGGGCGCTTGGCCAGTTGCGAGCGCACCACCATCACCGCAAAGATGCCGATCGGTACGTTGATGAAGAAGATCCACGGCCAGCTGTAGCTGTCAGTGATCCAGCCACCAAGAATGGGACCTGCAATTGGCGCGACCACCGTGACCATCGCCAGCAACGCCAGGGCCATGCCGCGCCTCGCGGGGGGATAGACCGCAATCAACAGCGTCTGCGTCATCGGGTACAGCGGCCCGGCCACCAGGCCTTGCAGCACACGGAAGCCGATCAGTTCCGGCATCGAGGTGGAGATACCGCAGAGAAACGAGGCCAGCACAAACAGGATGGTGGCCCAGAGAAACAGCTTCACCTCGCCGAAACGCCGACTGAGCCAACCGGTCAGCGGCAGCGCGATGGCGTTACTCACGGCAAACGAGGTGATCACCCAGGTGCCCTGCTCCGAACTCACCCCGAGGTTGCCGGAAATGGTCGGCAGCGCCACGTTGGCGATGGTGGTGTCGAGCACTTGCATGAACGTCGCCAGCGACAGGCCGATGGTGCTGAGCAACAGGCTGGGCGGCGTGAAAGAGGCGTTATTGCTCATTGTGAATCCTATGAAACCTGATGGTCGCTGCAGCCCTGTAGGAGTGAGCCTGCTCGCGATAGCGATGGGTCAGACCCAATTTTCTCGACTGATACACCGCTATCGCGAGCAGGCTCACTCCTACAAGGTCAGTGCAGGTCAGCGTTGCGCGGTTTTGCTCACCGCTGCGCTGTTGTCGTGGATCAGCTGCGCAATCATCGCGTCGGCTTCAGCCAGTTGGCGGTCATAGACGTTGGTGCTGAACGAGGCCTTTTGCGGCGGTTGCTGAGCCAGCACCGGGCCGCTCTGGTCGTGCAGGTTCACTTCAACGTTGGTCGACAGGCCGACACGCAGCGGGTGCTTGGCCAGCTCTTCGGCATTGATGTGAATCCGCACCGGCACACGCTGCACGATCTTGATCCAGTTACCGGTGGCGTTCTGCGCCGGCAGCAGAGCAAACGCGCTACCGGTACCGGCGCCGAGGCTGTCGACGGTGCCGCTGTATTTCACGTCGCTGCCGTAGATGTCGGACTCGATGTCCACCGGCTGGCCGATGCGCATGTCACGCAGTTGGGTTTCCTTGAAGTTGGCGTCAATCCACAGTTGATCCAGCGGAATCACCGCCATCAGCGCGGTGCCCGGCTGTACGCGCTGACCGAGTTGCACGGTGCGTTTGGCGACATAACCGGTGACCGGCGCGATCAGCGTGCTGCGGGCGTTGGTCAGGTACGCCTGACGCAGATCCGCTGCGGCGGACATCACGTCCGGGTGCGACGAAACCACGGTGTCATCGACCAGCGCGCTGGTGGTTTTCAGTTGCTGCTTGGCGTTGGCCAGGGCGTTTTGCGCCGAGGTCAGGTCGTCGCGGGCGTGGGACAGTTCTTCCTGGGAAATCGCCCCGCCAGCAGCGAGGTTTTTCCGGCGGTTGTAGTTGTCCTGAGCCTTCTGCACCTCAGCCTGTTGCGCGTTGACCTGGGCTTTCATGCCATCGACGTTGCTGTACAGCCCGCGCACCTGACGCACGGTACGCGCCAGTTTTGCCTGAGCACTTTGCAGGCCGACTTCGGCGTCGTTCGGGTCAAAGTTGATCAGCACCTGACCTTCGTGAACCAGATCGCCATCGTCGGCGCCGATGCTGACCACAGTGCCGGTCACCAGCGGCGTGATCTCAACGACGTTGCCGTTGACGTAGGCGTCGTCGGTGCTCTCGTTGAAGCGCCCGATGAATTCGTGATACGCCCACACGCCAGCACAGGCGAGGAGCACGATAACGGCCAAGACCAACAGCATGACTTTGCGCTTGCGCGGATTGCCGGTGTCGGGGGTGTTGGCTTGAGCTTGAGTGTTTTCGGCAGTGGCCATGACAAATACCTGAATTAGTTGTGCGACGTGGCTGGGGTGGCGTTGGCTGCGGTCAGGGTTTCACCCTGGAAGCCGCCGCCCAGCGCTTGCATCAGTTGAATCGACAGGTCGATCTGCTCGGCATTGAGGTTGGCCAACTGACGCTGGGCCTGTAGCAATTGCTGCTCGATGCTGAGCACGTCCAGGTAGTTGCCGATGCCGGAACCGTAACGCTGGACGACGGTGTTGTAAGAATCCTGGGCAATCTCGGTGGCGTGCTGCTGCGCACCGATCTGCCGGCCGATGTCACGCAACTGGTTGATCGTGTCGCTGACATCGCCCAGTGCTTTCACCAGGCTTTTGTTGTACTGCGCCACCGCCAGATCGTAATCGGCGTCGCGCGCATCGAGGTTGGCGCGCAGACGCCCGCCGTCGAAGATCGGTACCGAAATGGTCGGGGCGATGTTGAAGAAACGACTGGCCGAACCGAACATCGCGTCACCCAACAAGGATTCCGCACCGGCCGAGGCCGTGAGGTTCAAGTTCGGATAGAAGCGGGTTTTCGCCGAGTCGATGTCCTTGCTCGCCGCCTCTACACGCCAGCGCGCAGCGACCAGATCCGGACGCCGACCGAGCAGTTCCGCCGGCAATACCGAGGGCACCGCCACGGCGCTGGCTTGCAGGACTTTCGGCCGACCAACTTCATTGCCGCGATCCGGGCCTTTGCCGAGCAGCACGGCCAAAGCGATTTTCGCGCTGTTCAAGCGTTTTTCCGCGTCGATCAGGCTGGCTTCGGAACTGGCTTCCAGACTCTGGGTTTGCTGAAACTGGTACTGGCTGTCGATCCCGGCACCCAGGCGGCGCTCACTCAACTCGAGCATCTGCCTGGTGCGCTTGAGGTCTTCGTTGGCCAGGTCATAAACGATGTGCGCCTGCCCCAGATCGCTGTAGGCGCGGGCCACATCGGCAGCCAGAGTCAATTGCGCTGCCTGACGATCGACTTCGGCAGCGCGAGCCTGACCGAGTGCAGCTTCCCACGCATCACGCTGGCCGCCCCACAAGTCGAAGTTGTAATTGAAACCGGCGCTGACGTTTCGCACGGTGGCGTAAGCATCGCCCTGCCCTCGCGGGTCCTGATCCTTGGCCAGCCGCGAACGGCTGATGCCGGCGCTGGCGTCGAGGGTCGGATAGCGTTCGGCATCGGCGGCATACGCGGCGGCGCTGGCCTGATGCGCGCGGGCTTCGGCGATCTGCATGTCCGGGCTGTCGTGCAACGCTTCGCGGATCAGACCGTCGAGTTGCGGATCGCCAAGGCTGGTCCACCAGTCGCTCTTCGGCCATGCGGCCGGCGACAGGGTCACGCCGTTGAGGGACTGGCTGGCGTTGAGGCTTTTCGCATCCAGGCTTTTGCCTTGAGTGTCGAGGCCGCTGTAGTTGGCGCAGCCGGCGAGGATCATCGCCGACAGCACCAGGGTCAGGCTGCTGCGCAAGGTTTTACCGCTCATTGTGTTCACCTAACCGCTGGATAGTGATCGGGTCACCGGCTGCCAGCAGGATTTTCTTGAGGATGTATTCCAGGGTTTTCAGCTCTTCGCGGGAGATGGCGCCGGCCAGTTCATTCATCGCATCGGCACCGATGTATGGCAGGCGATCGGCCAGTTGCTGCCCCTGCTCGGTGAGCTTGAGTTGCACCTGACGGCGATCGCCTTCGCTGCGTTGGCGAGCCAGGAAACCTTTCTGCTCCAGACGATCGAGCATGCGTGTCATCGAACCGCTGTCCAGCGACAGATGCCGGCACAGCTCGGCCGGGGTGTCGACGCCAAACTGGGCCATGATGATCAACACCTTGAACTGCGCGGCGGTGATGCCGTGGGGTTCCATGTGGGTGTCGATGATCCGGTCTTTTAGCAGCGCGGCACGGCCGAGCAACAGGCCGAGGTGGCAATGTTTGAATTCGTCCGGGGTGAAATGCTTCATGTGCTCACCTAATAACTGCCTAGGCAGTGAATGTATGTCGAGATGTTACTGCCTAGGCAGCGAATGTCAACGTAATAGTTAGGTTGCTTTGTAATTAGTTGACCAGTGGACTGGGTTTTTGTGGCGCATAGAAGAAGGCCATCGCGAGCAGGCTCACTCCTACAAGGGATCTCCTGCGAACACAGACTTCGCGTCGATCAGCAATCCGATGTAGGAGTGAGCCTGCTCGCGATGGCAGCAACTCGGTTTAGAGCCGATCAGACTTCATCGGAAGGACGGGCAGCCGCCGGCGGCTGCAGGGGATGCACTTCACGCCCGCGCAAAGCAGTCACTGCATAACCGCAAGCGCGTTTGATCACCGCATACATGCTGTGCCAGCCCGGCGGTGCCGGCTCGATGGCGGCATGCAGCGCCCGTGCGTAATCGAGCACCAGACCGGGCGTCCAGGCCATCACTTCGGCGCGTTTACGCACCTGCGCCGCCACCCAGAACTCGGGGCTGAAGATCACTCGGGCAAAGTCGAGCATGCTCGAATGCCCGCGATTCATCGCCCCTTCAAGGGCTGCTTCGAGGCTGTGGGCGACGGCACTCGAGCAGTTGCGGCTGGTGAGGTTGTACGTGCTGTTCTGTCGATACTCAGCCCAGAACGCCTGCAGTCGCCGGGCGTCGTAGTGAGCAAAACTGACCTGAACCGAAGACGGGCACCAGTCCGCCACCTCCCCCGCATAGTCAGGCAGAAACCGCCCGGCGACATCGTTGTTCGGCGTCGCCCGCAGCAAGCGCACGAAATCCCCCGCCGAACGATCGATGTCGTCCAGCGGGTAATGGCTGATGTAAATGTCCGGGCCACATTCCAGTGCCGCGTGGCCAGCCGAGATCACGCCGTTGATGTCGACTGCGGCGATATAGCGGTTGAGCAGACGGTTGCGCACCAGAGTGTCATCGACGGTGCCGCTGGGGGTCCAGACATGAATGACCAATGCGTCGCTGCCGGCCGGCGCACTAAGCGCAACAGGGCTTGTCAGCGGCGGCAGGTGCCTGAAGCGCACGGCTTGGCGCAACAACGCACAGCCCGAGAGAAACAGGCTCATGCCGATGCAGAACGGCACCGTGCCCTTGTACAACGTCGGATACGGTTCAAGGATAAACAGGCCAAAGCCGATTTCGAACAATCCGGCCAGCAGCGACACTTGCCAGCCGACAAAGCGCACCACCACCGCAGCCGCCAGCCTGAAGACCCCATCAACGATGAAAGCCCCGCCAAACAGCACCGCCAAGATCAGCCCGGCAGCATGTTGCCGGTCAACGATCAGCAGCCCCAGCAAGAGAAACGCCAGACCTCGCGCTTTACGCAGTGCAGCAGCCGTTCCAGTTTGCGGGGCCGGCACCAGCAGCAGGATCAGCGCTTCGAGCAACAACAGATAGCCGAAGAGATGCAGCGGGAAATACAAAACGCCATCCAGCGCATCGATGAAGATCGCCACCCCGGCCGCGCCCCAGACAATGCCGGTCAGCGCCAGCGCGGTCCAGCGTTTGCGGACAAAGTCATTACCGAGCAAGACCATACTCAAGCGAACCATAGGCGCAACCGGCAAGGTTTTGAGGGTTCGGTGAGTCTAATACATCCTGGAAAAACCGGATCGCAGCGTCACGACCCGGCTATTGGCCACGTCCTCAGAAATCGCGCTTGTAGAAGATATCCAGCGAACTGGCGACGCCACTGGCGGCTTCGACATAAACCTTCTTGCTCAGCTTGTAGCGCAGGGCGATGGTACTGGCCGGTTCGAACACGCCGACGCCATAACGCAGACTGAGCTTCTCGGAGATATTGCCGCTAGCAACCACGCTGGTGGTGTTGCCACTGCCCTGGGTGTCGAGCTGGAAGTCCTGAATCCCCAGGTCTTTGGCCAGACCGCTGGTGACCCCGGAGCTGCCCATCAGACCCAGGCCCAACGCCGCTTGCGCGAGCATGTTGTTGTCTTCGCCGTTGGTGCTCAGCGGACGCCCCAGTACCAGGTAGGACAAGGCCTGTTCCTGACTCATCGCCGGTTCGGAGAAGATTTGCGTGGTCGGTTGCTCGGCGCTGCCGCTCAGGCGGATACCGGCGATCACGTCGTCGGTCTGGCGGATCGCTTCGATGTCCAGATACGGCTGATCGATCGGGCCGGCAAACAACAGGCGCGCACGACGCACGTTCAGGCGCTGGCCGTAGGCGCGGTAACGGCCGTCGTTGAGCCACAGCTCGCCACGGGTGTCCATGTTGTCGCCGATGTGCACGTGACCTTGCAGGTTGGCGGTCAGGCCGAAACCGGCGAAGCTCAGTTTGTCTTCGCCGACCACCACGTCGATGTCCATTTTCATCGCCAGCGGTGGTTTGCCCTCTTCGGTCTGCGCGCCAACGATGATCGTGTCGTCGGACACTTTCACCGTCGATGGCGGCAGTTCACGCACGGTGATTTCGCCTCGCGGCACCTGTACCTTGCCGGCAATCTTCAGCTCATCGCCGGCCATGGAAATTTTCAGGTCCGGCGCCACTTCCAGCTTGGCGTAGGGCTCGACGGTGACCGGCAATTGCGTGCCTTTCAACGCCAGATCAACCACCAGCGCCTGGCCCCAGGCGACGTTACCGTTCAGGCTGCCCTGCCCGCTCTTGCCGCTGTTCCAGCCACCGTCGAGGCGCACCGATTCGCCGGCAATCACAGCGGTGAGTTGCAGATTCTGCAACTCCATCGGCAACTCGGCGCCAGACACTTCGCCGTCGCTGAGTTGCACCGTGCCGTTGACCAGCGGCGCCAGCAGTCCGCCGGAAATCGTGCCACTGCCGTTCAAGCGCCCGGTGAGTTTCTCGACCATCGGCACAAACGGCCGCGCCACCGACAGGTCCAGTCCGGAGAGACGGAACGAGCCGCTCAGCGGTTTGTTTTTCGGCAGCGGATTGAGCTGTGCCTGCACCATCAATTCGCCGAGCTTGCCGCCGACGAAACTCAGTTCGGTATCGACGCGCTTCGGTGTGAGTTTGCTGGTGAGCTTCAGGGTCTGGTACGGGAAATCCAGCCACTGATCCTTTTCCTTCATGCGCAAGGTGCCGCCACTGGCGTCGACGCTGACCACACCGTTGGGGCCACTGGCTGGCAGGTCCAGTTGCAGGTCGGCGTTGAGCTTGCCCTGCCAGGCAAAGTCTTTCGGCAACCATTGCGCCAGGCTTTCGATCGGGAACTGCTTGAGGTGATAGCGCAGTTTCGGCTCCGGCAGAAGTCGCTGATCTTCACCGCACAGGCTGGCATTACCGGACATCCAGCAATGCGCGCCGAAGTTGATCTTGCCGTCGGCGAGGCGTTCGAGTTTGGCCGGGCTCTGCAGTTTCCAGTTTTGGCCGCCGGCCTGAATATCGCCGCTGGCCAGACGGCCGCGCCAGTTGCCCTTGTCCAGATTGCCGTCCAGAC
Source organism: Pseudomonas sp. GW823-FHT01D03 (assembly GCF_058798255.1). Classification (NCBI taxonomy): domain Bacteria; kingdom Pseudomonadati; phylum Pseudomonadota; class Gammaproteobacteria; order Pseudomonadales; family Pseudomonadaceae; genus Pseudomonas; species Pseudomonas sp. GW823-FHT01D03. The sequence continues at coordinate 2,373,386 of NZ_JBXAKK010000001.1, read as the reverse complement.
CGAGGGCCAGTTTCAGCTTCGGCCCGAGCAGGTCGAGGTTGAGTTTCTGGTTCTTGATGTCGCCCTGCGCGCTGGCGGTCAACACGCCCAGATTGGTGTCGCCGGCCTGAATGCCGCTGCCCTTGAGATCGATCTTCGCCCGTTGCGCACTGTCGAGCGTGGCGTCGAGGTTGAGGCTTTGCAGGCGATTGTCCTGGAACGCCAGTTGCGAACCTTGCAGGCCGAGTTTGCCTTGCGGAGCTTTCAGCGTACCGGCAACGTTGACCTGCCCCATGACCTGCCCGCGCAACTGCGGCCAGAGCTGGGCCAGACGCATCAGTTTGATGTCGATCTGGCCGGTGAGTTTCTGTTGCAGGCTACCCTTGCCGGTGATGCTGTTGTCGCCGAGGCGGATTTGCAGGGCGTTGAGGTTCCACTGCTCGCCAGCACCGTCAGCCTTGGCCTGGAGGATTGCCGGTTGGCCGCGCAATTTGCCTTTCAGATCGAGGTCGGCGGTCAGGCTCAAGCGCTCGTTCTTCATTTCGCCTTTGCTTTTCAGTGGCCCGGCCAAGGTGCCCGGCAGCTCCGCAACCCAGTACGCCGGGTTGAGTGCCGACAGATCCAGCGCCGTGTCCCAGGCGATGCCATCGGCAAACTGCACGTTCACATGACCTTCGGCCTTGCCCTGCCCGGCTTCCATTTTCAATTGCGGCAAGGCGATCTGTTTCAGGCTGCCGCTGAACGGGCTGCTCAGGCTGAACTCCCCCGCCGGGCCATCGAGGTCGGCGGCGAAGTTACCGAGGTACTGACCGTCGGTGTAGGAGACTTCGCCAGTGAAGGTGCGCAAGGCGACCTGCGGCTCGTCGATCTCGTTATACAGCCGATGCCACGGAAAATCCTGCCAGTTGATATTGGCCTGAGCCGTGAGGCCCTTGCTCCAGTCAACGCTGCCGGTGAGTTTCAGGCTTTGCTTGTCATTGGCACTCAGGTCGAGGCCGGCGATCTGCGCACCGCTGGCATCGACCTTGCCTTTGAGCAGCAGCGCCACCGGGCCTTTATCGGCGGGCAGCGTGGCGTTGCCGTTGAGCTGATAACCGTTTTGCAGGTCACCGTCGGCGGTCAATACCAGTTGATTGAGTTGCAGCGTGTCCGGCAAATCGGCGCTCGGTTTGAACGCCTCGCTAGTGATGCGCACCTTGGCCGGCAGGTTTTCTGCCAGCGGCTGCAGTTCGCCGCTCAACTGGCCGTCGAGGTAACCGTGGCTGTCGGCGTGCAGGTTGAGGGTTTTCAGCAGATCGCCGTCAACCTTCAGCGCCAGTGTCCAGGGGCCGTTGCCCGGCGATGGCAAGGTCAGGTCACCAGCGATATTCAGCGGCCAGTTGCCGGTCGGTTGCAGCAGGCCGGAGAGGTTCAGACTGAGGTCGTCGCGCTGCAACTTCACGCTGTCAATTTGCAGCCCTTGGGCAGTCCAGTGCGCCGCCAGCTGCAAGCCCTTGAGTTGCTCGCTGCCGTTGAACAGCAGGCTGCCGACCTGCACGTCACCGAGCTCGATGGCCAGCGGCAGTTGCAGATCCGGCAGTTTGATCGGACCGCTGTCGGTGGTTTCCGCACTCGGCGGGAATTGCAGGATCACCTGATCAGCCTTGAGCTGTTCGATGCACAGGGTCATGCGGGTCAGGCACAGCGGCGACCAGGCAAAAATCGCCTGGTTCAGTTCGACCCGGCTGCTGTCCTGCTGCCACAGCAGATGATCGGCGCTCCATTGGCCACCGAGACGGCCCTGGAAATTCTCCACGCTCAAACCCGGCACCAGGCTCAGCGCCCAACGGCTGCCGGCCTGCGTCCCGAGTACCGCGCTGATGCTCATTACAACCAACAGCACCAGCGCCAACAGCGCCAGTGCCGCTATTTTCAAACCACGCTTCACAGCTCAGGCCCCATGGAAAAGTGCAGCCGGATGCCGCCGTCGTCGTCCAGCGCGTGGGCCAGGTCGAGGCGGATCGGCCCCACCGGCGAGACCCAGCGCACACCGATACCGACCCCGGTCTTGAGGTTCGGCAGTTCGAGTTTGTTGAAGGAGTTGCCCTGGTCGACGAAGGTCGCGACCCGCCATTTCTCGGCAATCGAATACTGGTACTCGACGCTGCCGGCGACCATGTAGCGTCCACCGATGCGGTCGCCATCGGAGTTTTCCGGAGACAGACTCTGATAGTCGTAACCGCGCACGCTCTGATCGCCACCGGCGAAGAAACGCAGCGACGGCGGCACCGAGTTGTAACCGTTGGTGGCGCTACCGCCGACCTGCACCCGACCGAGGAAGCGGTGTTTGTCGAACACCGTGGTCAGGCCTTTGATCAACGCCGTGCCATATAAGAGGTTGTTGTCCGAACCGAGGCCTTCCTTGGCCACTTTGCTTTCGAAGCTCAGGCGATAGCCGTTGTGCGGGTCGATGCGGTTGTCGCTTTTCAGGTACGAGTAACTGATGCCGGGCATCAGCAACGTACTGAGGCCGGAGTCGTCGCCGAGTTCATATTCTTCGCGCTGCCATTTCAGCGAGATCACCCGCTGCCAGCCGCTGGGCAACTTGCTGTGCCATTCCGGGCCGAAGGTCAGCAGCTTGCTCAGGGTGTCCGAGCCGTCGATGTTTTCAAATTGATAACCACCGGCCCAACGCAGCTTGTCGGTCAGCGGCGGGTCGAGCGGGATATCGTAGAACAACCCGACGTTCTGCCGTGGCGCCGACAACTCGGCCTCCCAGCCGTAACTGTCGCCCTGCGGGTTGACCCAGTGGCGCGTCCAGTTGGCCTTGATCCGTGGGCCGACGTCGGTCGAATAACCGAGGCCCAGGCCCATGGTGCGTGGCTTGCGGGTGTCGAGTTTGACGTCGACCGGGATTACGTCGTTTTTCGCCGCCGTCGGCGCCGCATCGACGCGCACACCTTCGAAATAGCCGCTCGATTGCAGGTCGCGGTTGAGTTCGGCGATCAGCTCGGAGTCATACGGATCGCCAGCCTTGAACGGCACCATGCGTTGCAGCAGGTCTTCGTCGAACGGCGTATCGCCCTCGAAACTGACTTTGCCCAGCGCATAACGCGGGCCGCTTTCGTAAATCAATTCAACATCGGCCACCCCGGCACGCGGGTCGACCAGGAGCTTCTGGCTGGTGAAATGGCCACTGAAAAAACCGAAGCGCGAGGCCTGGTTCTGGATCAGGCGTTTGGCGTCTTCATAACGCCCATGGTTGAGCACCGCGCCGGACTTGAGCGTGTCACTGCTTGGCACACGAAAGGATTTGAGGGAGGCAGCAGGCCCGTCGACGCGGATGGTTACGTTGCGCAGGCGAATCGGTTCGCCGGGATCGATGTTCAGCACCAGGCGCGGTTTTTCGCCGCCCTTCACGTCACTGTCGATCTGCGGCTGGTAATAACCCAAGGCCTGCGCAGCTTTGCGCGCCTGCTCCTCGGCCCCGCGACTGAAGCGCAGCAAGGCTTCTTCATCACGATCGCCGAGGCTGCCGATATAGCCTTCTATATTGGCCTTGAGTTCGTCGTTGGACGGTTTGATCCGCACGTCCAATTCACTTTGCGCCAGCGCCGCGCAGCTGGTTAACAGCATGAGCACGCCACTGGTAAATCTTCCTGGAAACTTCATAGGCGCGGATGCTATCACGGGCTTGGGAGCGTGATAGAACAGGAAATTTCCTGAAAAGTTCTATGGCTAAGCAGTTGCAGTTTGTAACACCTGCGGATTGGCGTGAAAAAACACGTGCTCGCGCACCGGGCCGACGGCCACTTCGCCGATCTCTTCGTAGCCCTGGCGTTTATAGAATTCCAGGTAACGCGGGTTGCCGGTGTCGAGCACCACACCTTGCGAGGTTTCGTCCACCGCGCACCAGTTGTGCACGGCGGTCAGCAACTGCTCGCCGAAGTGTTTGCCCTGAAACTGCGGATGAATGCCCAGCAGCGGCAGCATGTGCACCGAGTCGGTGGGCACGCAGGCGGCCACCGCATCGTGGTACTCCAGATAACGCCGGGTGCAGCGGAAACCTGTGCTGAGCACCATGCGCAGGCGCCACGCCCAACTCTCGGTGATGCCCAGGCGACGCTGCGGCGGCGCGATCAGGGCGATGCCGATCAGGCGGTCATTGATCAATAGGCCGATGGCCGGCTGATCCTGCAGAAAATGCTGTTTGACCAGTTCGCGCACCGTGGCCCGCACGCGCTGCTCGTACCCGGGCCGCTCGGCCTCGAACAGGTAACCGAAGGTCGGCTCGTGGCGATAGGCCTGATACAGCAGCGATCGGGCTTCGCGCGAGTAACCGCGGTCGAGCATGTGGATGTCGGCGATGGCGGTCTGGGTTTCAGGCATGACGGTGATTCTCCCCGGGGCGCGGCTCAAATGACTGCGCTCTTGATGGTACGAACCTTTTGCCGGTGGCGCAGTTCCCCACAGGTATAGACCAACTCGGGATCTTCATCGACTGGGCGGCCGCCATCGCGAGCAGGCTCACTCCTACAGGGGGTACGCATTCCAATTGTAGGAGCGAGCCTGCTCGCGATGGCGTCAGCTCGGCCAACCCACATCCCACAGATGAAAATGATTTCTCCCACCCCACACTGGCCCCCATCCCACATGTCAGCTAGCATCGCCCTTTTGCCAGGACTGCCGACCATGAAGATTGTTTCCTTCAACATCAACGGACTGCGCGCCCGTCCGCATCAGCTGGCAGCGCTGATCGAAAAGCATCAGCCGGACGTGATCGGCCTGCAGGAAACCAAGGTTCACGACGACCAGTTCCCGCTGGAAGAAGTGCGTGCGCTGGGTTATCACGTTTATTTCCACGGCCAGAAAGGCCATTACGGCGTCGCGCTACTGTCGCGCAAAGAACCAATCGCCATTCACAAAGGCTTCGCCAGCGATGAAGAAGACGCGCAGCGTCGCTTTATCTGGGGCACTTTCGCCGACGCCAATGGCGTGCCGGTGACCATCATGAACGGCTACTTCCCGCAGGGCGAAAGCCGCGATCACCCGACCAAATTCCCGGCCAAGCAACGCTTTTACAGCGACCTGCAAACCCTGCTGGAAAGCCAGTTCCACAACGAACAGCCGCTGGTGGTGATGGGCGATGTGAACATTTCCCCGGAAGACTGCGACATCGGCATCGGTCCGGACAACATGAAGCGCTGGCTGAAAACCGGCAAGTGCAGCTTCCTGCCGGAAGAACGCGAGTGGATGGCCCGCCTGAAAAGCTGGGGCCTGACCGACAGCTATCGTCACCTGAACCCGGACGTGACCGACATGTTCAGCTGGTTCGACTACCGCAGCCGTGGTTTTGAAGACGAACCGAAACGTGGCCTGCGCATCGACGTGATCCTCGCCTCCCATGGCTTGCTGCCGCGGGTCAAAGATGCGGGCGTGGACTATGAACTGCGCGGCATGGAAAAACCGTCGGATCATGCGCCGATCTGGCTTGAGCTGGCCTGATCTCAAGCTTTAAGAGAACCTTGTAGGAGTGAGCCTGCTCGCGATGACGGTGGATCAGTCGATGTGTTTATTGGCTGATACTCCGCCATCGCGAGCAGGCTCACTCCTACATTGGATCACTGTCATGTTTTGGTCATGCGCCTGACTTAATCTCCCCGGCAATCCCCTTGGCTTGATTCGGTGCCGGCATGACCCTGCGTGTTCTGTTCGCTTTTCTGTCGAGTGCATGGCTGTCGGTGTCTGCCGCCACCCTGCCCATCCCCGAAAACGGCCCGGCATTGCGCATTCAGGGTTCCAACACCATTGGCGCCGATCTCGGCCCGGCGCTGGTCGAAGGTTTTCTGCAGGATCAGGGTCTGCTGAAAATTCACCGCGAAAACCCCGATACCGCCAACGAACAACACATCGTCGGCCAGACCAACCAAGGCAAACGGGTGGTGATTGAAGTCGCCGCCCACGGTTCCAGCACCGGGTTCACCGCGCTGAAAAACGCCAGTGCCGACCTCGCCGCTTCTTCCCGCCCGATCAAGGACAGCGAACTGCTCAGCCTGCAAGCGCTCGGCGACCTGAAAAGCGCCGCCGCCGAGCAGGTGATTGCCATCGACGGCCTGGCGATCATCCTTCACCCCGGCAACCCACTGCAGCAACTGGACACCGAGCAACTGGCGCGGATCTTCAGCGGTGAGGCGAAAACCTGGGAAGACCTCGGCGGTCGCGGCGGCGCGATTCATTTATATGCGCGGGATGATCAGTCCGGCACTTACGACACGTTCAAGGAACTGGTGCTGGGTCGGCGTGGGAAAAATCTGAGTTCCAGTGCGAAACGCTTCGAATCCAGCGAGCAATTGTCCGACGCGGTGAGCAGTGATCCGCAGGGTATCGGCTTCATCGGTCTGCCGTATGTGCGTCAGGCCAAAGCGGTAGCGATTGCCGACGGCGCATCGCAATCGATGTTGCCGCTCAACAGCCTGATTGCCACTGAGGACTATCCGCTGTCGCGGCGCCTGTTCTTTTATCTGCCGCCCCACAACCAGAATCCGTGGGCATCGGCATTGGTGGCGTTTGCGCAAAGCTCACAGGGCCAGAAGATTGTCGCGGCCAACGGCTTCATCAGCCAGACCGTGCACGCGATGACCGTCACGCCGAATGCGCTGATGCCCGAGGGTTATCAATCCCTCAGCCGGCATGCCCAGCGTCTGACGGTGAATTTCCGATTTGAAGAAGGCAGCGCCAGCCTCGACAACAAGGCGCGGCAGGATCTGGCGCGGGTGCTCGACTATATACAGCGCCACGACAAGACCGAGCGCGCGGTGACGCTGGTGGGGTTTGGCGACGAGAAAGACGATCCGGCACGCGCTGACCTGCTGTCTAAGCTGCGGGCGATGGCCGTGCGTCGCGAGCTGGTGAAGAACGGCGTGGTGATGCGCGAGGTGCGCGGGTTTGGCGCGCTGATGCCGGTGGCGGCGAACAGTGCGGATGAAGGCAGGATCAAGAATCGGCGGGTTGAGGTTTGGGTTTACTGAACCTGATGTTGATGTGCTGGATGCATGGGCCCCTTCGCGAGCAAGCCCGCTCCCACTTTTGATCGCATGCTTCCAGCTGGAATGCGGTCGAATGTGGGAGCGGGCTTGCTCGCGAAGCCGGCGACGCGGTCTTAATGACCGCTACGCAACATTTCCTTCGGCACATACTTGCCGATTTCGAACTTGCCGATCGCCGCGCGGTGCACTTCGTCCGGGCCGTCGGCCAGGCGCAGGGTGCGCTGCATGGCGTACATGTAGGCCAGCGGGAAATCATTCGAGACCCCGGCCCCGCCGTGAATCTGGATCGCCCGGTCGATCACCCGCAGCGCCACGTTCGGTGCGACGACCTTGATTTGCGCGATCTCGCTCTTGGCCACTTTGTTGCCGACAGTGTCCATCATGTACGCCGCTTTCAGGGTCAGCAGGCGCGCCATGTCGATTTCCATCCGCGAGTCGGCGATCTTGTCGACGTTACCGCCCAGACGCGCCAGCGGTTTGCCGAACGCGGTGCGGCTCACCGAGCGTTTGCACATCAATTCCAGTGCGCGTTCAGCCATGCCGATCGAGCGCATGCAGTGGTGAATCCGTCCTGGGCCGAGGCGACCCTGAGCGATCTCGAAGCCGCGGTCCTCACCGAGCAGGACGTTTTCGTACGGCACGCGCACGTTGTCGAACAACACTTCGGCGTGGCCGTGCGGTGCATCGTCGTAGCCGAACACCGGCAGCGGGCGGACGATTTTCACCCCGGGGGTGTCAACCGGCACGAGGATCATCGAGTGCTGCGCATGACGCGGTGCGTCGGGGTTGCTCAGGCCCATGAAGATCAGGATCTTGCAGCGCGGATCGCAGGCGCCGGAAGTCCACCACTTCTTGCCGTTGATCACCCACTCGTCGCCATCACGCACGGCGCGGGCAGCCATGTTGGTCGCGTCGGACGAGGCCACGTCCGGCTCGGTCATGGCGAACGCCGAGCGGATCTCGCCGCGCAGCAGCGGTTCGAGCCAGCGCTGTTTCTGCTCTTCGTTGGCGTAGCGCACCAGCACTTCCATGTTGCCGGTGTCCGGCGCCGAGCAGTTGAACGGCTCCGGCCCCAACAACGAACGGCCCATGATTTCCGCCAGCGGTGCGTATTCAAGGTTGGTCAGGCCGGCGCCGAGTTCCGATTCCGGCAGGAACAGATTCCACAGACCTTCGGCCTTGGCCTTGGCTTTGAGCTCTTCCATGATCGCGGTCGGCTGCCAGCGATCGCCCTCGGCAACCTGGCGTTCGAACACGGCTTCGGCCGGGTAAACGTAAGCGTCCATGAACGCGGTCACGCGCTCACGTAGTTCTTGTACCTTGGGCGAATAAGCGAAATCCATGAGCAATTACCTTCTTTAGGCAGAGGTTGTTCAGATCATGCAATCGATGCTAGAACAGCGCGGATAATTTACCTAGCCTATTCTCGGCGTGTATAAACATTCATCACCGATATATGATCCGCTGATCGTCAGCCCACAGAACAAGAGAAGCCGCGTTATGAATCTGAGTAAGGTCGACCTCAACCTTTTCATCGTCTTCGACGCGATTTACACCGAAGCCAACCTGACTCGCGCCGGGCAGATTGTCGGGATTACCCAGCCGGCGGTGTCCAACGCGCTGGCGCGGTTGCGCGAGACCTTCAACGATCCGCTGTTCGTGCGCACCGCGCAGGGCATGGTGCCGACGCCGATGGCGCAGAACATCATCGGCCCGGTGCGCAACGCGCTGTCGTTGCTGCGGGTGTCAGTGCAGGAGAGCCGGATTTTCAACCCGGCGCAGGCGGTGAAGACTTACCGCATCAGCATGACCGACCTCACTGAGGCGGTGATTCTGCCGCCGCTGTTCCAGCGTTTGCGGCGTCTGGCGCCGACGGTGATCATCGAGAGCTTCCTGTCCAAACGCCGCGAGACCACCAAGGAACTGGCCGCCGGACGTCTGGATTTCGCCGTCGATGCACCGCTCAACACTGACCCGCAGGTGCGTCACGTCAAGCTGATGGAGGACCGTTACGTCTGTGCGATGCGCAAGGGCCATCCGCTGGCGGGCAAGGAGAAACTGTCGCTGGATGACTATCTGTCGCTGACCCACATCCATATCTCCAGCCGCCGCAGCGGGCTGGGCTATGTGGATCTGGCGCTGGGCAAAATGGGCATTCAGCGCAAGATCGCCCTGCGCTCGCAGCATTATCTGATGGCGTCGCAGGTCATGCAGCAGACCGACATGGTGATGACGGTACCCGAGCGCTTTGCCCGGCGTAATGACTTGCATGCGTTCAACCTGCCGGTCAACGACGTACCGCCGCTGGAGACTCATCTGTATTGGCATGAAAGCACCGACCAGGACCCGGCCAATCGCTGGATGCGCGAGCAGATCATCGAGTTGTGCCAGCAGGTGGCGGCGCAGGAGAAGAAGCTCGATAAGGTGTAAGTCTTTTTACCGAGTCGCTGGCATCGCGAGCAGGCTCACTCCTACATACGACCGCGTTTCAATTGTAGGAGTGAGCCTGCTCGCGATGAGGCCCACAAGAACACCGCAGATCATCCTGCTTGACGTAAACGTCAACTCGCCATTAGCTTAGCGCCAAGACCTTTTCCGAGCGCGTTCATGAGCAGCCAGACCTACAGCATTTCCGACCTCGCCCGCGAGCTGGACATCACCACCCGGGCGATCCGCTTTTATGAAGAACAAGGCCTGCTCAGCCCTGAGCGCCGTGGCCAGGAACGCATTTACTCGCCACGCGACAAGGTCAGCCTGAAGCTGATCCTGCGCGGCAAGCGCATCGGTTTCTCGCTGGCCGAATGCCGTGAGTTGATCGAGCTCTATGACCCGTCCAGCGGTAACACCAAACAGCTCAACAGCATGCTGGCGAAAATCAGCGAGCGCCGCGAACAGCTCGAGCAGCAGCTGCTCGACATCGAACAGATGAAGCTGGAACTCGATACCGCTGAAGAACGCTGTGTGCAGGCGTTGGAGCAGACGCTGAAGAGCCAGCAGGCGAGCTAGTAAACAACACAAATACCTTGTAGGAGTGAGCCTGCTCGCGATAGCGGTGTGTCAGTCGAGCAAATATGGTCTGACTCACCGCTATCGCGAGCAGGCTCACTCCTACAGGGGTTCTCCTCGAATTCAGAAGAGCAGGTCAATCCCATGTCCCTCCCCTCTCAAGTACGCCTGATCGAAGTCGGCCCGCGCGATGGCCTGCAGAACGAAGCCCAACCGATCAGCGTGGCTGACAAGGTGCAACTGGTCGACGCCCTGAGCGCCGCCGGCCTTGGTTACATCGAAGTCGGCAGTTTTGTCTCACCGAAATGGGTGCCGCAGATGGCCGGGTCCGCCGAGGTGTTCGCGCAGATCCAGCGCAAGCCCGGTGTGACCTACGGCGCACTGGCGCCGAACCTGCGCGGCTTTGAAGACGCGCTGGCAGCAGGCGTGAAAGAAGTCGCGGTGTTCGCCGCCGCGTCCGAGGCGTTCTCGCAGCGCAACATCAATTGCTCGATCAGCGAAAGCCTGGCGCGCTTCGCACCGATCATGGAAGCGGCGAAACAGCATGGCGTTACCGTGCGCGGTTACGTGTCCTGCGTGCTCGGTTGCCCTTATGAAGGCGAGGTCGCACCGGAACAAGTGGCGATGGTCGCCCGCGAGTTGTATGCGATGGGCTGCTACGAAGTATCTCTCGGCGACACCATCGGCACCGGCACCGCCGGCGCGACCCGGCGGCTGTTCGAAGTGGTGTCAGCGCAAGTGCCACGGGAAAAACTCGCCGGGCACTTCCACGATACCTACGGCCAGGCGATGGCCAACATCTATGCCAGCCTGCTGGAAGGCATCGCGGTGTTCGACAGCTCTATCGCCGGCCTCGGCGGCTGCCCGTACGCCAAAGGCGCGAGCGGTAACGTCGCCACCGAAGACGTGGTGTACCTGCTCAATGGTCTGGGTATCGACACCGGCATCGACCTCGACGCCCTGATTGCGGCGGGTCAGCAGATCAGCGCGGTGCTCGGTCGCCCGAGCGGTTCGCGTGTGGCCAAGGCCCGTAACGCCCAGTGAGGGTGAAGGTGTTACCGCTGTGTCGGAAACGTGGGCGTAGTCGAGTAACACGGAAACAAATTGTCTGGCTTTGCCTGAAAGAAAAATCCTTCAAAAATCTCAAACCCTTGATTTTCAAGGCTTTTAAAAAGTTGGCACGGCTTCTGCTATTTCTATGGCATAACAAGAATAAAAAGCAGCAAACCAATAAAAATAAGACGTACCGACTCTGACATAACAAAAACAACACGGCAGAGACGCAGCTAACAGATTTTTTTGGAGAAGGTGTGCTTTTCAGGGTGCTCTCAGGAGTGACCCGCAACCGGGCAGAGAACAATAAAACTACCTTCAGGTAGCTCCCGAATCGGTTGGATCGTTTAACGAGAAAGCAGATCAGCGCTCAAAAAAATACGTTTGCTCTTGACCCCGGATGGGGGTCGCCAAAAACAGCGGTAAAGGGCCACGGTTGCCAAAAACAACAACAGACCGCCCCTCAATAATAAAAAAAGAGCACGCGACGACAAAATTAAAGGGGAGCTTCGGCTCCCCTTTGTGCTTTCTGTGATTCCGAAAAACATCACAGATTCCCTGTGGGAGCGGGCTTGCTCGCGAATGCTGAGTGTCAGGCGACAAATTTGTATCTGATACACCGCATTCGCGAGCAAGCCCGCTCCCACATTTGATTGTTGTCAGGCCTGCTTTTCGCGGAGCTCCTCGATACTAATCTCGCGCATCCTGAATTTCTGGATCTTGCCCGTCACCGTCATCGGAAACTCCTCCACAAACTTGAAGTAACGCGGCGTCTTGAAGTGCGCGATGCGCTCCTTGCACCACGCTTGCAGCTCTTGTTCGGTGGCATTGTGGCCGGGGTGGAATTTGATCCAGGCGACAATCTCCTCGCCGTAACGCGAGCACGGAATGCCGATCACCTGTACGTCCGCCACCGCCGGGTGGGTGAAGAAAAACTCTTCGAGCTCACGCGGATAAACGTTCTCGCCACCACGGATGATCATGTCCTTGTTGCGCCCGGCGATGTTCACGTAACCCTCATCGTTCATGCTCGCCAGATCGCCAGTGTGCATCCAGCCGGCCTCATCGATGGCTTCAGCGGTGGCCTGCGGGTTGCTCCAGTAACCGAGCATCACGCTGTAACCGCGGGTGCACAGCTCACCGATGGTACCGCGCGGCACCAGGTTGCCGGCCTCGTCGATGATTTTGCTTTCCAGTTGCGGCTGAGTGCGGCCGACGGTGGTCACGCGCAGTTCCAGCTCATCGCTGGGTCCGGTCTGCAGCGACACCGGGCTGGTCTCGGTCATGCCGTAGGCAATCTGCACTTCGCTCATGTGCATCTCGCTGATGACCCGGCGCATTACCTCGATCGGGCAAGTGGCGCCGGCCATGATCCCGGTGCGCAGGGTCGACAGGTCGAACTCGGCCCGCTGCGGCTGATCGAGCATGGCGATGAACATGGTTGGCACGCCATAGAGGCCGGTGGCTTGTTCTTCGGCGACGGTTTGCAGAGTCAGTAACGGGTCGAACGCGTCGTTGGGATAAATCATGGTGCTGGCGTGGGTGATGCAGCCGAGATTGCCCATGACCATGCCGAAGCAGTGATACAGCGGCACCGGGATTATCAGACGGTCGCTCGGGGTCAGGCCGATGCTTTCACCGACCATGTAACCGTTGTTGAGGATGTTGTAGTGACTGAGGGTCGCGCCTTTGGGAAAACCGGTGGTGCCGGAGGTGTACTGGATGTTCACCGGTTGATCGAAGTGCAGGCTGTCGCTGCGCTCACGCAGTTGTTCGGGCGAAACACTGCTCGCCAGATCGGCCAGTTGCGACCACGGCAGGAAGCCCGACGGTGGCTGTGCGTCGAGGCTGATCACCCCGCGCAAATCCGGTAGACGTTCGCTGCGCAACTGGCCGATGGATTGCTCGGCGAGTTCCGGCACCACTCCTTGCAGCATGGCGTGGTAGTTGGAGGACTTGAACGCGCCGGCGCAAACCAGCCACTGGCAACCGGACTGTTTGAGCACATATTCCAGTTCGGAGCTGCGATAGGCCGGGTTGATGTTGACGAGGATCACGCCGAGCTTCGCCGTGGCGATTTGCGTGATGCACCACTGCGCACAGTTCGGCGCCCAGATGCCAAGCCGATCGCCGGCCTGCAAACCCAGCGCCAGCAAGGCTCTGGCGTGCAGATCGACGCTATCGGCCAGTTGCTGCCAGGTGTAGCGCAACTGCTGATGCCGTACGACCAGCGCCTCGCCATCCGGGTGTTGCGCGACAGTCTGGTCGAACTTCTGCCCGATGGTCATCGCCAGCAAGGCTTTGTCCTGGGAGCCTCGGGTGTAGCTGCGCTGCGGGTTTGCACTGGGTTGATCCATGACGACCCCTATTGTCTTTATTAGTGGGTTTACCGGGATTTTGCTTCGGGTGGGAGCGGGCTTGCTCGCGAATGGGGAGGATCAGTCGCCAGATGTATAGGCTGACACACTGCATTCGCGAGCAAGCCCGCTCCCACCAAAAGCACTCCGCTTCAATCCTGAACTGGCCCTACTCTCGCCTATGTTGACGTTAACGTAAAGGGTGATTGACAGCCATTCGTCACAGGCTTACGTTAACGTAAAGGTGAGAGCCATTGAACGCCCTCCCCACCCTACAAAAAAGCCAAAAGGTGACCCATGAGCTACCCATCCCTGAACTTCGCCCTCGGTGAAACCATCGACATGCTGCGCGATCAGGTTCAGTCCTTCGTCGCCGATCAGATCGCGCCACGCGCCGCGCAGATCGACCACGACAACCTGTTCCCGGCCGACATGTGGCGCAAATTCGGTGACATGGGCCTGCTGGGTATCACCGTGCCGGAAGAGTACGGCGGTGCGGGCCTGGGTTACCTGGCACATGTGGTGGCGATGGAGGAAATCAGCCGCGGTTCGGCTTCGGTGGCGCTGTCCTACGGCGCGCACTCCAACCTCTGCGTCAACCAGATCAACCGCAACGGTAATCACCAACAGAAAAGCCAATACCTGCCGAAGCTGATCAGCGGCGAACACGTCGGCGCACTCGCCATGAGCGAACCGAACGCCGGTTCCGACGTGGTTTCGATGAAACTGCGCGCCGACAAGCGCGGCGACCGCTTCGTGCTCAACGGCAGCAAGACCTGGATCACCAACGGCCCTGACGCCAACACCTACGTGATCTACGCCAAGACCGACCTGGAAAAAGGCCCGCACGGCATCACTGCGTTCATCGTCGAGCGCGACTGGAAAGGCTTCAGCCGCAGCAACAAGTTCGACAAGCTCGGCATGCGCGGCTCCAACACCTGTGAACTGTTTTTCGATGACGTCGAAGTGCCGGAAGAAAACATCCTCGGCGTGCTCAACGGCGGCGTGAAAGTACTGATGAGCGGCCTCGATTACGAACGCGTCGTACTGTCCGGCGGCCCGACCGGGATCATGCAGTCGTGCATGGACCTGATCGTGCCGTACATCCACGACCGCAAGCAGTTCGGCCAGAGCATCGGCGAATTCCAGCTGATTCAGGGCAAAGTCGCCGACATGTACACCCAACTCAACGCCAGCCGCGCCTACCTGTACGCAGTGGCCCAGGCCTGCGAGCGTGGCGAAACCACGCGCAAGGACGCCGCCGGGGTGATCCTCTACACCGCCGAACGCGCCACGCAAATGGCCCTCGACGCCATCCAGATTCTTGGCGGTAACGGCTACATCAACGAATTCCCTGCGGGCCGCTTGCTGCGTGACGCCAAGCTCTACGAAATCGGCGCGGGTACCAGTGAGATCCGGCGCATGCTGATCGGCCGCGAACTGTTCAACGAAACCCGCTAAAACGGAGCTGCACATGGCTATCCTGCATACCCAGCTCAATCCCCGTTCAGCGGAGTTCGCCGCCAACAGCGCGGCGATGCTTGAACAGGTCGACGCGCTGCACACCCTGCTCGCCCAAGTGGCGCAGGGCGGCGGCGCGAAAGCCCAGGAACGTCACACCTCGCGGGGCAAGTTGCTCCCGCGCGAACGCATCAACCGTCTGCTCGATCCGGGCTCGCCGTTTCTCGAGATCAGCCAGCTCGCCGCACACGCCGTGTATGGCGAAGACGTACCGGCCGCCGGGGTGATTGCCGGGATCGGCCGTGTCGAAGGCGTCGAGTGCATGATCGTCGCCAACGACGCGACGGTGAAAGGTGGCTCGTACTACCCGCTGACCGTGAAAAAACACCTGCGCGCGCAGACCATCGCCCAGCAAAACCGCCTGCCGTGCATCTATCTGGTGGACTCGGGCGGCGCCAACCTGCCGCGTCAGGACGAAGTGTTCCCGGATCGCGAGCACTTTGGCCGGATCTTCTTCAACCAGGCCAATATGAGCGCGATGGGCATTCCGCAGATCGCCGTGGTCATGGGCTCGTGCACCGCGGGCGGCGCCTACGTGCCGGCGATGGCCGACGAAGCGATCATGGTGCGCAATCAGGCAACGATTTTCCTCGCCGGCCCCCCACTGGTGAAAGCCGCGACCGGAGAAGTGGTCAGCGCCGAAGAGCTTGGCGGTGCCGATGTGCACTGCAAGATTTCCGGCGTGGCCGACCATTACGCCGAGAGCGACGAACACGCCCTCGCCCTCGCCCGCCGCAGCGTTGCCAACCTCAACTGGCGCAAACTCGGCGAAGTGCAGCAGCGCACGCCGATTGCGCCGCTGTACGCCAGCGACGAGTTGTATGGCGTGGTTTCGGCCGACGCCAAACAGCCATTCGACGTGCGCGAAGTGATTGCGCGGCTGGTCGACGGTTCGGTGTTCGATGAATTCAAGGCATTGTTCGGCACCACGCTGGTCTGCGGTTTTGCGCACCTGCACGGCTACCCGATCGCGATCCTCGCCAACAACGGCATCCTCTTCGCCGAAGCCGCGCAAAAAGGCGCGCACTTCATCGAACTGGCCTGCCAGCGCGGCATTCCGCTGCTGTTCCTGCAGAACATCACCGGGTTCATGGTCGGCCAGAAGTACGAGGCCGGAGGCATCGCCAAGCACGGCGCGAAACTGGTGACGGCGGTGGCCTGCGCCAAAGTGCCGAAATTCACCGTGATCATCGGCGGCAGTTTCGGCGCCGGTAACTACGGCATGTGCGGGCGCGCTTACGATCCGCGCTTCCTGTGGATGTGGCCGAATGCGCGCATCGGCGTGATGGGCGCCGAACAGGCTGCGGACGTGCTGGTGCAGGTCAAGCGCGAGCAGGCCGAACGCAGCGGCCAGGCCTTCAGCGCCGCGCAGGAAGCCGAGATCAAGCAACCGATCCTCGACCAGTACGAAGAGCAGGGTCACCCCTACTACTCCAGCGCACGACTGTGGGACGACGGCGTCATCGACCCGGCGCAGACCCGCGATGTGCTGGCCCTGGCCTTGTCCGCGTCGTTGAACGCGCCTATCGAACCGAGCCGCTTCGGCGTGTTCCGGATGTGATGCTTTTTTGTGGGAGCGGGCTTGTGTGGCGAGGGAGCTTGCTCCCGTTCGATTGCGCAGCAATCGTAATCCAGGCGCACAGGCAGCTCCCACAAGAACCGTGGAGACGGATAAATATGAGCGACTTCAACACCCTCGAACTGCACAACGACCCACGGGGTTTCGCCACCCTGTGGCTCAACCGTGCGGAAAAGAACAACGCGTTCAACGCCGAGATGATCCGCGAGCTGATTCTGGCATTGGACAAGGTTGCCAGCGACGCCAGCCTGCGTTTCCTGTTGGTGCGCGGGCGTGGCAGACACTTCAGCGCCGGCGCCGATCTGGCGTGGATGCAGCAGTCAGCCGAACTCGATTACCACACCAATCTGGACGACGCCCGCGAATTGGCGGAGCTGATGTATAACCTCGCCAAGCTGAAAATCCCGACCGTGGCAGTGGTGCAAGGCGCGGCGTTCGGCGGCGCGCTAGGCCTGATCAGTTGCTGCGACATGGCGATCGGCGCCGATGACGCGCAATTCTGTCTGTCGGAAGTGCGCATCGGCCTGGCGCCGGCGGTGATCAGTCCGTTCGTGGTGCAGGCCATCGGCGAACGTGCGGCGCGTCGGTATGCGCTGACCGCCGAGCGCTTCGGCGGGCAGCGTGCGCGGGAAATCGGTTTGTTGTCCGAGAGCTACCCGGCCGCCGAGCTTGATCAAGCCGTCGAGCAATGGATCGACAATCTGCTGCTCAACAGTCCCGCCGCGATGCGCGCCAGCAAGGATCTGCTGCGCGAAGTCGGCAACGGCGCACTGACCCCAGCTCTGCGCCGCTATACCGAAAACGCCATCGCGCGCATCCGCGTCAGCCCTGAAGGCCAAGAGGGCTTGCGCGCCTTTCTGCAAAAACGTCCGCCAAGCTGGCAAGCCGCATCCACCACCAAGGAGCCGCGTTGATGAGCGCACCTGTTCTCACCACCCTGCTGGTGGCTAACCGTGGCGAAATCGCTTGCCGGGTGATGCGTACCGCCAAGGCGTTGGGCCTGACCACCGTCGCCGTGCACAGTGCCACCGACCGTGAAGCGCGCCACAGCCGCGAAGCGGATATCCGCGTTGATCTCGGTGGCAGCAAAGCCGCTGACAGTTATCTGCAAATCGACAAGCTGATCGCAGCGGCCAAGGCCAGCGGCGCGCAGGCGATTCACCCGGGTTACGGCTTTCTGTCGGAGAACGCCAGCTTCGCTCGCGCCATTGAACAGGCCGGGCTGATATTCCTCGGCCCGCCTGCCTCGGCCATTGACGCGATGGGCAGCAAATCTGCGGCCAAGGCCTTGATGGAAACCGCCGGTGTGCCACTGGTGCCGGGCTATCACGGCGAGGTGCAAGATCTCGAAACCTTCCGCGATGCCTGCGCACGCATTGGTTATCCGGTGCTGCTCAAGGCCACTGCCGGAGGCGGCGGCAAAGGCATGAAAGTCGTCGAGGACGTCAGCCAACTGGCCGAAGCGCTGGCCTCGGCGCAGCGTGAAGCGCAGTCGTCGTTCGGCGATTCGCGGATGCTGGTGGAGAAATACCTGCTCAAACCGCGTCACGTGGAAATCCAGGTGTTCGCCGACCAGCACGGCAACTGCCTATACCTCAACGAGCGCGATTGCTCGATCCAGCGCCGGCACCAGAAGGTCGTCGAAGAAGCCCCGGCCCCGGGCCTGACCCCGGAACTGCGCCGCGCCATGGGCGAAGCGGCCGTGCGTTCGGCACAGGCAATCGGTTACGTCGGTGCCGGCACCGTGGAGTTTCTGCTCGATGCGCGCGGCGAGTTTTTCTTCATGGAGATGAACACGCGCCTGCAGGTCGAACACCCGGTCACCGAAGCGATCACCGGCCTCGATCTGGTGGCGTGGCAGATTCGTGTAGCGCGCGGTGAAGCGTTGCCAATCACCCAGGATCAGGTCCCGCTCAATGGCCATGCGATTGAGGTGCGCCTGTATGCCGAAGATCCGTCGAATGATTTCCTGCCGGCTACCGGTCGCCTGGATTTGTACCGTGAATCGGCTGAAGGACCTGGGCGTCGGGTCGATAGCGGCGTAGAAGAAGGCGATGAAATTTCGCCGTTCTACGACCCGATGCTCGGCAAGCTGATTGCCTGGGGCGAAGATCGAGAGCAGGCGCGCCTGCGGCTGTTGAGCATGCTCGATGAGTTCGCGATTGGCGGTTTGAAGACCAACATCAACTTTCTGCGGCGAATCATCGCGCATCCGGCGTTTGCCGCGGCAGAGCTGGATACCGGGTTTATTCCGCGTTATCAGGAAACGCTGCTGCCCGCTCCGGGTGAGTTGAGCGATAAGTTCTGGCAGACCGCAGCGCAGGCATTCGCGCAGAGTTTGCCGGGCGCTGTTCGGGCGGATGACCTTGGTTCGCCGTGGGCGTTGAACAGCGGGTTGCGCGCAGGGTTGCCGGCGGAAATTACCTTGCATTTGAGCTGTGAAGGTCAGGATCGGGCGTTGACCTTGAGCACCGCCGACAACGCCAAACTGACGGATGAAGCATTGGTCGTCGAGCACGATGGCGTGCGCCGAACCTTGCGTGCCATTCGTCAGGGCGATTCGCTGTACCTGCAATGGGACGGCGAGTTGCGGCGCATTCAGACTTACGATCCGATCAGCGCCGTAGACGCCAGCCACAGCCATCAGGGCGGTCTGACTGCGCCCATGAACGGCAGCATCGTGCGGGTGTTGGTGGAGGCCGGGCAATCGGTCGAGGCCGGTGCGCAACTGGTGGTGCTGGAGGCGATGAAGATGGAGCACAGCATTCGCGCGCCCCATGCGGGAGTGATCAAAGCGCTGTATTGCCAGGAAGGCGAAATGGTCGGCGAAGGCAGCGCTCTGGTTGAATTGAAAGCCGTGTAAATGGGAGATCGATCCTACGCCGAGCGAGGATCGATCTGACTAGAAACGCGCCGTAGCCTGAACCACCACGCCGATGATTCGACACTCCTCGGTGAACAGGGCTTTGGGCCAGGTCGGATTGAGCGGTACCAGGTAACGCTGGCCGCCCTCTTCGTCCAGTTTGCGGAAGATCGCTTCTTCGCTGTTCTGCCACTGGGCGATCACCAGTTTGCCGGGCACTGCTTCCACCTCCGGGTCCACCAGGATCAGCATGCCTTCGGCGATGCTCTGGCCGGTGGGTGCGGTCATCGAGTCCCCCGCCACCGTCAGCCAGAACGCTGCACCACGGGCGTGATAATCCGTCAGTTCGAAGCGCTGCTTGTCCTGCGCCGGGGCATAGCTCGTGGCTGCACTTTCGCGGGTTTCACACGAGGTGCGCCAATCGCTGACCGGGTAGCGGAAGTACGGGTTGTACTTCTGCGCCAGTGGCATCTCGTCATCCGTGGATTCCTGCGGCTCACGGATCACCAGCACGACTTCGAGGAAGTCCATGCCCAGCGCCTGCAACACGCGGTTCATTTGGGTGATGCCCGGTTCGCGACGTTTGTTCAGCCAATGGCCGATGCCGCCCTGGGACATGCCGACGCGCTCTCCGAGCTCTGTTTGAGTGATTTTGAGTTCACTCATTTTGGCCTTGACCAACTCAATCCATTTATCCATGTGCGGCACCTTACTTGCCCCGCCTTCGGCCAGCAAAACACATATTGTAGTATTTAAATTCTGGTCACAACTACGCATCGTACTATGCTGGAAGCACGGACTTTCAATCGAACAAGGAGTGACCCTTCACCATGAATATCAGCAGCAAAGACTTGCCCGATCTGCAAATGGACACCACGTTCACCTCCCCTCAAGGCAACGCGGCAGCGCAGCGGGCGCTGGATTATTACTTGAAACCAGCTGTTTCAGAACCCGAGGTCGAGGAGCGTTTTTTCAATGTGAAACGCCATCTCAGCGGCGAAGAAGCCCTGGTACATGCGTCGGATCTGTTGCGCTGTGCAGCAGCCACTGCCTTCAAGGCAGCCGAAAACCTGCAGGGTGCAAGCCGCGACCTTGCCTTTTCGGTGGTGCACATGGTGGATATGGCGCGGGCGATGGTCGACCATTCAATCGATGGCGAACAGCTCTGACGGACACGGGAAGCGGACGGACAGGAAAGAATTTTCCAATCGCGCAGATAAAAACATTTGACTTGCAAATGATAATGATTATTATTGCAAGCAGCTGGTCGCGAGATCAGTCGATGGACCAGAGACCTTAGGTCGGTCTTCTGGACTATCTCCTCATCAGGCTAATCACGGTTTTTGACCCGGCTTTTTGCCGGGTCTTTTTTTGCCCGTTTTTCGGGCTTATGGCTTCAGGCTAATGAAGACGTTGGTGTTGCAAATTCGATGGCGCGGATAATATCAAAAGAATATCGCTTGGCAAGCAAAGCCCGGCCCGATTGGGCCAAACTAATGACAATTAGCACTTGAGAATCAATCGCACACTCTCTAAGCTGCTTGCGCGTCATGGAAGACGCCCCCCACGCAGCCCGCAATTTCCCTCGGTTTCACCCCTGTCTTGCGTGTAAAGTAGCCGCCATAAAAATCATATTCAGGAACCGATTATGACCGTGGCCAAATCTTCGTTCGACATCAGCGCCAACTTCGACAGCGGCAACATTCAAGTCATCGACATCTCCAATCCGCTCAACCCGGTTCTGGCCATTCGCCCGGATACCCAGAGCGCTCACTTCCAGTGGTTCCACTTCAAGGCCAGCGGCCTGCATGTCCATCAGGAACACTGGTTTCGCCTGGTCAACGCCAGTCAATCCTCTTACAACAAGGCCTGGACTGGCTATCAGGCTGTCGCGTCCTACGACCACGTCAACTGGTTCCGTATTCCTACCAGCTTCGAAGGCGACAGCCTGCGCTTCTGCCTCGAAGCCGAGCAGACCCACGCCTGGTTCGCCTACTTCGAACCCTACAGCCGCGGTCGTCACGACTGGCTGATCGAGCAGGCGCTGAGCAAGGCCGGCACCGAGCTACTGGCTACCGGCAAAAGCGTCGAAGGTCGTGACATTCAACTGCTGCGCAAGGGCAGCGGCGCCGAAGGCCAGCGCAGAATCTGGATCATCGCGCAACAGCACCCGGGCGAGCACATGGCCGAATGGTTCATGGAAGGCGTGATCGAGCGCCTGGAACGCCACGACGACCCGGTGCTGAACAAGCTGCTGGCCAGCGCCGATCTGTATCTGGTGCCGAACATGAACCCGGACGGCGCATTCCACGGTCACCTGCGCACCAACGCCATGGGCCAGGATTTGAACCGCGCCTGGCAGAGCGCCAGTCAGGAAGTCAGCCCGGAGGTACTTTTCGTACAGCAGCAGATGGAAAAGTACGGCGTCGATCTGTTCCTCGACGTACACGGTGACGAAGAAATCCCCCACGTGTTCACCGCCGGTTGTGAAGGTAACCCGGGTTACACGCCGCGCATCGAGAAGCTCGAAGAGCATTTCCGCACGCACCTCAAGCACACCACCAAAGACTTCCAGACCAAGTATGGCTACACCCGCGACGAACCGGGCCAGGCCAACATGACCCTGGCCTGCAACGCGGTCGGTCAGAAGTACGACTGCCTGTCGCTGACCCTGGAAATGCCGTTCAAGGATCACGACGACCATCCGGACAAAGAAACGGGCTGGTCGGGCAAGCGCTCGAAACAGTTGGGCAAGGACGTGCTGACCACCATCGCCGACATGGTCGACACTCTGCGCTGATCCCTCCTCCGCTCCACCCAAAGATCGCAGCTGTTGGCTGCGATCTTTTTTTGCGCAATGAAATGCCACGACCAACAAGGTTGCAAATTAAAACCAAACTGCCTACCTTGATTCTGGTTTTAATTTGAAACCCAAAAAGGAATCAGGGCATGCAATCTCAACCCCTCAAAAGTAGTGTGGTGCTGCTGTTCGCCATCGCCTGTGGACTGGCGGTGGGCAACGTGTATTACGCGCAGCCGCTGCTGGACGCCATGGCCGAGGCCTTCGCCATGGCGCCGGCAACCATCGGCATCGTCATCACCCTGACGCAGATCGGATATGGCCTCGGTCTGGTGTTGCTGGTACCGCTAGGCGATTTGCTCAACCGCCGCCGGCTGATCGTCACCCAGACCCTGCTCTCGGCTGCTGCCCTGCTGATGATCGCGCTGGCCCCCGATAGCGCGTGGTTGCTGCTCGGCATGACCCTGACCGGTTTGCTCGCCGTGGTCACGCAGGTGCTGGTGGCCTACGCCGCGACCCTGGCGATCCCGGCGCAACGCGGCCGGGTGGTCGGCGTGGTCACCAGCGGCATCGTCGTCGGCATTCTGCTCGCCCGCACCATTGCCGGGGTCATGGCTGATCTGGCCGGTTGGCGGGCGATCTATCTGCTGTCGGCGGGGCTGACGCTGCTGATGGCGCTGCTGCTGTTGCGCGTATTGCCCAAGGATGAAGCCGCGCAGCCGGCGAGCGGTTACGGCGCGCTGATCGCATCGGTGTTCAGCCTGTTCAGGCAAGAGCCGGTGCTGCGGCAACGGGCGATTCTCGCGCTGCTGACCTTTGCCAGCGCCATGGTGCTGTGGACGCCGATGGTGCTGCCGCTGGCTGCCCCGCCACTGTCGCTGTCGCACAGTGAAATCGGCCTGTTCGGGTTGGCCGGCGCCGCCGGTGCACTCGCCGCCGCGCGCGCCGGACATCTGGCTGATCGCGGTCTGGGCCAATGGGTCAGCGGTCTGTCGCTGCTGCTGATGCTCGCCTCGTGGCTGCCGATCGCCCTCACCCAGTCCTCGCTGTGGGCGCTGTTGCTCGGCGTGATCACCCTCGATCTGGGCTTGCAGGCCGTGCACGTCACCAGCCAGAGCATGATCTACAGCGTGCGCCCCGAAGCGCAAAGCCGTCTCACCGCCGGCTACATGCTGTTCTATTCGATCGGCAGTGCATTGGGTTCGATTACGTCGACGGCGATGTACGCCTGGGGCGGCTGGACCGGCGTGTGTCTGCTCGGTGCCGCTATCAATGCGATGGCGCTGGGTTACTGGTGGCTGAACTTGAAAAATGGCGCACCCCAGCGGTGCGCCACCCAGGCGGGCTAGTCGCGATCACGACCGCGCAACATGCTGTCAAGGACCTCGTCGCGGCGCACCCAACCATGGAACAGCGCCGCCGCCAGGTGCAACAGCACGGTCAGGAACAACAGATACGCCAGATAGCCATGCGCCTTGCGCAGCAGGGCAAACACTTGCGCATCGGCCGGCAGGATCGACGGCAAGTGCAAGGTATTGCTGAGCATCACCGGCTCCCCCGACGCACTGATCATCGCCCAACCGAGCAGCGGCAGCACCAGCATCAACGCGTACAACAACACATGCGAGGCCTTGGCCGCCATCACCTGCCAGCCCGGCAGATCCGCCGGCAGCGGCGGCTGTCGAGTGGAAAACCGCACCAACAGGCGCACGACCACCAGCAGCAGAATCGCGATCCCCAACGGTTTGTGCAGATGAATCAGCCATTCATGCCGCTGTGAAACCGAAGTGACCATGCCGGCGCCGATGAACAACATGGCGATGATCATTACCGCCATTAGCCAGTGCAGCAGGCGCGCCAAGAGAGCGAAATGAGTCGGTTGCGTGCTCATGGGCGAGCCTCCTGTTTGGCGGCGGGCAATTGGCTGACTTCACTGGTACGCCGTAAATAAGAATCGGCGTAACCGGCGGAACGCGCCGCGAGCAGCGGGTCGTCGGAACCTTCGATACCGGCCGGCAGCACCAGCGGATCGTAGTTGATGTCACGGCATTCGCCGCTGAGCTGCGGCTGGGTCTTCTGCAGCACCAGCGTGCCGGCGTTGATCACCTTGCGGCCCTCGGGCCAGGTTTTGCTGGCGTCGTTCACCGGATCACCGGGGTTAGCCAAGGTGATGTTCAACTGCCAGCGCAACGGCCCTTCGGCCAGGCGCTGCACCAGATCCTTCTCGAGAAAATCCGCACCCTCCGGCGCCGAGGCTCCGGCGGCATCGCGCGCCAGTGGCGTGACACTCCAGCGCACCGCCTGCTTCTGCCCACTGGCGTTGACCAGATAGAACGCATTCACGCTGTTGTAGGTTTCAGTGGCATAGCTGGCCGACGGTTTGGCGGTCTTCACCCACGTCAGAAACGGCACGGCTTCCGAGTGCGCGGCAAAGAATGCCGGCACTTTCGACGGATCCGGTTTACCCGTGGCCGGGTCCGGCGACTGCGCCTGCTGCAATTGATAGAACGCCTCTGGAGTGCCGACCGGGAACACCGGCATGCTGTTCATCCCGGTGCGCCATTGCTGACCGTTGGCCTGGGTGAAACGCAGCGCCAGACTGCGGATCGGCACGCTGCTGTCCGGGGCGTAGGGATTCCCCGCCGGCAATGCGAAACGCCCGACCACCGGGGTTTGCGCCTCGTTGAACACCTGCGCCGAAGAAAACGCCCGCGCCTCGCCACTGCTCTCGAAATGCCCGATCACGCACACGCCCTTGGCGTGGTTGCGCCGGAACCCGGGATGCACGCCGTTGTTTTTCTCCAGCACATCGACCAGCGCCTTGGGCGTCAGACGTTGTGGGTCAAGGTTACCGTGCACGTAGGCAAACGCCCCGGCGACAGCGGCAACCACCACGGCAATCGCCGTCAGGCGCAACACTGTGCTCGCGGCACTCAAGGGCGGGCGCGACGGCCTGCCCGGCGGTGAAGTGCGATCAACCATGAATAACTCCAGGGCCATCGGCCACAAGTAGGAAGAATCAGCAAGACGCACCCCATCAGGATTTATTCCATAGCCCGGTATTTATTTTTCCGAACGTGGAATAACCTCGAACGGCAGACGTCTCCCTAGTCCACAGCGTAGTGACTAGCAGAAATTCATGAGCGAATTCGACGAACAGTTGAGAGAAATCATTCCCAGATTGCGCCGCTTTGCCGTGTCATTGACCCGCAACAGCAGCAGCGCCGACGATCTGGTGCAGGCCAGCCTCGAGCGGGCTTTGTCCGGCTGGGGTGCGAAACGCGCCGAGGGTGATGTGCGCGCGTGGCTGTTCGCGATTCTCTATCGGCAATTTCTCGACGCCCATCGGCGCTCGCGCCGTTATGCGCGGATGCTCGAATTTTTCACCGGGCGCGATGACGCCGAACCCTCGACCGAGCGCACCGTGATTGCCCAATCGACCCTGCAAGCCTTCGATCGCCTGCCCACCGAACAACGCGCGCTGTTGCTGATGGTCTCGGTCGAAGGCCTGAGCTACAAGGAAGTCGCGGACATCCTCGACGTCCCCACCGGCACCGTGATGTCGCGCCTGTCCCGCGCCCGCCAGGCCTTGCGCCAACTCAGCGACGGCGAAATCAGCAGCCCTTCCTTGCGGATACTCAAATGATCAGCATGCCCCCCAGCGAGCGCGACCTGCACGCGTACGTCGATCACCAACTCAGCGAAGCCGACCGGCGTCTGGTCGACACCTGGCTGACCACTCACCCGGAAGCCGCCGCGCAAGTGCGCGCCTGGCAGCACGACGCCCAGTTGTTGCGCGCAGCCTTGGGCGGTGCCTTGCAGCAACCGGCCAATCCAGAGCTCGATCCGGCACTGATTCGCCAGCGCCTCAAGCGTCAGTCGCGGCGCCACCTGGCCAGCGCGGCGGTGTTGCTGATCGCGGTCGGCATCGGCGGCTTCAGTGGCTGGCAGGCGCGGGAGATGACCCTCGTGCGCTCCTCCATGCTGCCGATGACCGATGCCTTGCAGGCCTATCGTTTGATCGCCCAGCAAGGGATTTTGCCGGCGGACTACAAAGTCGACACTGACGGCGATATGCAGCGTTGGCTCGACCGTTATTTCACCCAGGCCAGTCGCTTGCCGGATCTGAAATCCGCCGGCTTCGAACCGGTCAGCGGCCGCCTGCTCAGCACCGACGAAGGCCCGGCGGCGATGGTCATGTATGAGGATCGCAGCGGCCACAAGGTCAGTTTCTACGTGCGGCCACCGGGACCGAAGAACACCTTCCTGCCACGCGGTAGCCGCAGCGACGGTGATCTGCAGGCCGATTACTGGTCCGGCGGCGGGTACAACTATGCGATGGTCAGCCCGACGGACTCGCCGGCGGCGCAGCAACTGAGGCAATCACTGCCATTGTGAAAACTGCGCAAATACCCCTGTGGGAGCGGGCTTGCTCGCGAATATGGTGTGTCATTCAACAATGATGGTGGCTGGTCTACCGCTATCGCGAGCAAGCCCGCTCCCACAAGGGTTCATCGTATGAGTCAGAAACCTACGTCGAGCACCACATTGTCCAGGTACGTCCCCGCCGGCGGCGTGGTCTGGTCGGTGTAGATCTTCGCGTTGTAATTGAAAATCTGGCTCCCCGTGCCCAGCCCATTCCCCGGATTGACCTCCGCGTCAGTGCTCGACCGGCGCGCGCTGCCGACACTGCCCCACCGGGTGGTGCCGGCGCTTTTGAAGATGTCGTAGGCCAGATAGTTGCTCCCGGAAATCATCCGTCGTCGCCCGCCGACGCTGAGCGGGTTCTGCCCGTCGCTCAAACCGACGCTGTAGGCGCTGCCCTTGGTACAGGCCAGGTTGATCGTCTGCCCGGTCACCGGGGTAAAAGCGCTGATCACCGGTGCGCTGCCGAAGGCAATGTTCGGCGCGGTAATCGTGCAGTCGTTGGACACGGTCAAGTTCACGGTCAGCGTGGTGGTGCCGCTGGCAATATCGCGGCCGATGCAAATGGCGCCAATGCCAATGCCCGAGCAGTAATTCCAGTTCCAGAAAATGCTCAGGGTTTCCGTGTAGACCCCGGCGGCGACGTTGCTGCCAATGGTCGTGCCCAGATACAGCGGCACGGTTTTCGGGGTGGTGCCGTTGAGCAGCCCCAAGGCATCGATGATGCCGTTGCGGGCGAAGTCGAATGCGGTGCCACGGGTGACCGGGTAGCTGGTGCTGTTGTTAGCGTAGATCGTGTAGCCGATGACGTCGCCGGTCGGCCCGCGCAAGCCGCTCTGGGTCGAGGTGATGGTGGCGTAGAAATGGTCGTTGCTGGTCAGCAATGACAGCAATGAACCGGTACAACTCAACCCGGCGTTGAGGGTGGAACTGGGCTGCGTCGTGGTGCGCACGGCAATCGAACTGATTGAGCCGAACGCCGCCGCCGTGGTGCTCACCACCGAACACAAGGCCTGCGCTACCCCCGGCAGTAGCAGCGCCAGACACAGGCAGATCCGCGCCGCATTCACTGGCACACCAACGGGCCGATCAGCGGCACCTGGCTCTGCTGCATGTCCACTTCGAACTGCGTCCTGCAGGTCTTGCCGTCCGCCAACGTCACCAGCAACGCGTTCTGCGCCTGCAGGTTTTCCAGATAGACCAGCCCGTCCCAGCCGACCACCGTGCGCGCACCACTCTGCTCGTGCAACACGCCCGCGCCCAACGGCAGCTCGCGTTGCTGTGCATCCACCAGCACGATGCTCGCGGCGATCACCCGGGTCAGCGGAAACTCCAGCAAATAGCCGCTGCCACGACGCACGGCGATGCGCTGTTCTACGTTGGGGCTGCGCACGTTGGCCGGCAGATTCAGCGGATCGATTTCGTATTTGCCGCGGTAGTACGCGCTGCTCCACGGCACCAGCAAGTGGCCGTTTTTATCGGTCTGACCGACCTGCTGGTTTTCGTAGCGCACTGGAATATCGGCAAAACCCTCGGTGCTGACCACCACAAAAGCATCGTCGATGCGATTGGCCGCGAACACCTGGCGGTCCATCCACACCAGCGAACCACTGGCATCGGCCCAACGGGTTTCAGCCTCCGAAGTGCCATAAACACCGGCCTGCAATTGCACCGATTGCAGACGCCAGGTGACGTCGGCCTGGCGATAATCGGGGCCATCACCCTTGGCGTAACCCAGATTGAAACCGACCCCGCCCTCGGTCGGCACCGAGCGGCTGTAATTGACCCGCTGCTGACTCTGCCCGGTCTTGCTGCGCTCGCTGCTGATCGCCAGGCTGCCGCGCAGATCGAACGGAATCACCAGTTGCGCCTGCACCGCCCAGTTGCTGTCGCCGATCTCGCGATTGGCCGACAGATAAAAACTGCTGTTGCGCCACAATGGTTTGCTCCAGCTCAGGTTGAGCAACCGCGTGCGCGAATCGTCCGCCGCGCGCACGTCGAAGTAGCCAGCACCGAGGCTGCCCCAGCGTTCGAGGTTGACGCTCAGAGTCGCCTGCTCGCTGCGCCGGCTGAGGCTGATGTAAGGGCTGTCGATCACGCTGAGGTCGGCGTACTGATCACGGCGTTGCAGGCGCTGCCAGGAAAAACTGTAGCGTTGGCTGCTGTACTGATAACCGAGACTCAACTGCTCGCCGCCGTCGCCGTCGAATCGGCTCTGACTGATGGCGCTGTTGAGTACGCCGAAATTGCCCAGACGCCAATTGCCGCCGATCCCGCCGAGGGTCAGCGAGTCAGCCGCTTCGGCGTGGCTTTCCAGGGTGAAGCTGTCGCTGACACCGTAGCGCAGGCTGCCGGAGGTCACGCCAGGGCCATAGCTGAAGTCCTTCAAACCATAATCGCGGCGCAACGTACCGGCCGCCACCGAGAAATCACTCAGGCCTTTTTGCAGCAAACTGCTGGTGACATAGAACGGCACTGTGGTCGACACCTGCCGCCCCAGCGCATCAGTGGTCACCACCACTGCCTCCCCGGCGCCGTTGATGAACGGAATGTTGGTCAGGGTATACGGCCCCGGTTGCAGGTCGCCGCTGCTCGACTTGTAGCCGTTGATAAACAGATCAACCGACGACGGCACCGCGGCCTCACCGGCGAACTGCGGCAACGGATAGGTCACCAGATCCGGGCGCACCGCAAAATCCCGTGAGAACTGCACACCGCCCAGACGCACCGAATTGCTCCAGGGCAAGGCGCCACTGATCACGTCCCCGCCCTCGTAGGTGAGCATTCGCTCGTCGTCGGAGTAACGCCAGGTGGTGTCGTAGCGCAGGTAGCCGTTGTCCAGTGTGCTGACCGAATCGCCGGACAAGGTGCGCCGGTACTGCCCGGTGTTGGACAACGTGCCCCAGCTATCGAACAGCCGCACCTCGTTCCACGCCGCCAGATAAGTGCCGGCATCGTCGGTGTCGTTGAGGTACATGTCGTAGTTGAACAACGCGCCGAAACTGCTCAGCGCCGGGGTGCGCGGATAGTTCTCGCGATTACCGATGAACTGATCCGGCAGCCACTGCGGTGGCACCACCAGCAGCAGGCGCTGGCCGACACTGTCGTATTCGCTGTGCAGTCCAGGCAGGCCGTCGAGATCAACTTCAGCACCAGGATTGCCCGGCAATTTCATCCCGGTTTCAGCCAATACGCTGGCCGGCAAAAACAGATGCCCGTCACGCTGCTGCACCGCCACCACCCGCCCGGTGTTCATCTGATTGACCACCAGTTCCAGAAACAACTGTGCATCACTCACGGCCTCCATGCCGCTGGGCGGTGGCGGCAGTTCGCCGGCCTCAGATGGTTGCACGAACATCAGGCACCACGCGCCGGTCATGAGCCACAACGGACGCTGAATACGACGAGCCCATCCCGGGCTCATACACGCTTTGTGTCCGTCAATGGACTCGATCCTCCTGATGCCACTCTTGCCAAAGCCAGTTATCTTTCTCTGGGTTTTTGACGACCCGACGCAATCATTGTGGCGAGGGCGCTTGCTCCCGCTCGGCGGCGTGGCCGTCGTCAGAACTGTTGAAGCGGACTACCTGACACGGCTTGGGGCTGCTTCGCAACCCAGCGGGAGCAAGCTCCCTCGCCACCGTAATCATCTCGACACAGCGTCTTGTTTCAGCGTACCGGCGCAATGCTCTGCACCTGCGCCCCGCCATTGACCCGCACCTGCAACGCCGACTCACTGGCCAACGGCCCCGGTGCCGGCCAGCGCATCACTGCTCCCGGCAACACATAACCCAGCAAGCCCTCGGCCAATGGCTTGCTCTGCCCACCCTGTTTGATCACCACGTCGGTCAGCCGCGCATGCACCGCACCCTGATTGCGCACCTCGACATACGGCCGACCGTCCACCGCCACCGTGCGCCAGCTCAGTTGCGGCACACCGACACCTTTGGGATCCCGCGGGCGGGTGCTGTCCTCCTTGCTCCACAGCCCTGCACCGTAGGCAAACAAGGGCACCGAATAACGCATCTGAAAGCGGATCGCGGCTGCGGTTTTGCCGCCCTCGGCAACCGGTGGCTGGGCAGAAGGGATTTCGTCGATGATGATCCGGTAGGCCAGTTCCTGCCCCGGCGGCACATCCCTGGTCCGGGTCAGGCGCACCAGTTGTTTTTGCCCCGGCTCGATCTTCGCCACCGGCGGGCTGCCGATCACATCGCGCTGGTTCTGGTATTGCTCTGCAAAGCCACTCTGACTCCAGCCGAACACGCGGATCTGCAGGTTGGCGGTTTCCGTGCCGCGATTCTCCAGCCACAACGCACTGGCCTGTTGATCGGCCTCCAGCACCGGATCGATTGGCCAGATCAGCACCGAACTGGCGGCCTGTGCATGCCCGGCCCCCAGCATGACCAGCGCCAGCAACACCTGCTGCACAACCGAATGCCGTGAAGTAATTACCCCCATGAACCTGCTCCTTGTCAGCATTCAAACTTCGCCTCACCACGACAGCTGCACCTGCAACACGTCGCTGTACGTCCCCCCAGGCTGATTGCCCGGCAATTGCACCTGGCCGTAAATCGGCAGGCTGATGTTGTTCGCATCGCTATAGGCCACCGCCACGCTCTGGCCGATGCCCAGACTCTGGCTGTAAGCCGCATCGCGAAACAGCGCATACGCCACCCGCGCACTGCCGCTATTGATCTGCATATGCCGACCGCTGCTGTTGTACTGACCGCCATCGACCGTCATGTTCAGTGCCACCCCCGGCGTGCATTGCAACTGCACGCCGCCGGTCAATGCCACCTGCACCGTGCCGGTCGCGAGGGCTGAGCGTGAGCCGAAATTCAGCCCGCCGTAATTCGACACTCCGCCCATCACCAGACACCCCGGCGTGATGGTCGCGCTGACCTGAAAGCTCTGGCTGGTCGCCGCCCCCAGCGGCAGCGGCACACTGCCCGCACAGAGCAGGAGCAGCGCGGCGCAGCCCTGGCGGCGCATGGCATCAGAACGTCAGTTCGACAGCAACGGTGTCGGTGTACGTACCCGCCGGCAACCCGGCCTTGCCCACCGCCTGACCGTAGATATTCACCGTCTGCGCCACGCCAGTGCTGGTCGCCAGGTTGATCGTGCCGTCGATCGGCAGCAGCTGCGAATGCCCGGCATCGGTGTAGAAGTCGTATGGCACGTAGTTGGCGACACCGTCGTACAGCGCGCGAGCGCCACCCGGCGATTGCCCGTCGTGAGCACCCGCACGCACCTTGACCACCGGGGTCGTGCCGCTGGAGCAGAGAATCGACAGCGCCCCGCCACCACCGCCGAGCACTTGCCCACTGGCGGTGGTGAACAGACTGTTGGCGGTGCCGAAGTTCAGCGCACCGAAGTTCAGCCCGGTGGAACCACCGGCACCGTTGACCTGACAGCTGCTGATCAGGGTCAGGCTGGCGGTGATCTGGCCGGTGACCGTGGTGGCGGCGTTGGCACTGGAAACCAGCGTCAGGCCGAGCAACGACAAACCTATCCTTGATGCAAACTTGCGCATGGTGTCCTTCCTCTACGGGGTTACCAGTCGAGCGTCACCGTCAGCGTGTCGGTATAGACACCTGCCGGTACCGCGCGGGTATTCGCCACCACCGTGCCAAACACCGGAATCGGTATCTGCGCACCGCTGGTGACAGCGAAGTTGTGTTGTTGGCCAATGCTGTAGCGCTGGCTGCCGGAGGCATCCAGAAAGAGTTGATAAGGCAGGGTCTGGCGCCCGTTGCTCAGGCGGCGGGTGGTGCCGTCACCGTGGCTGCCGCCATCGATAGTGACGGTGAAACCGGTGACCGAGGGATTGCAGGCGACGTTCAGCTTGCCGCTACTGTCGCCGTCGAGACTGGCCTTGATCGGCGCAGTCCAGGTCGGCCCCTGCTGACCGAAATCGAGGGTACCCAGATTGCTCACCGGGATCGCAGGCGTGGCACTGTTGGTGACTTCGCACCCGGCGATCAGGATCAGCCGCGCATTGATCTGCCCACTGATTGCCGCCTGTGCGTCGTCAGCGAGCAACAGCATTGTCCCTGCGGCGATAACCATCCAGTGCTTGCCTGTCATTGCGTCCGCTCCTACTCCCTCAGGATGCCTGCGTACCTTGCGTTCTGCATTGAACGCCCCTTCCCTGCGCAATCCGCCTCCAGCGGATTGCCTGAAATCCTGCACTCACCAAGTCACGGTGACTTTCACCAGATCCGAATAGCGGCTGACCTGCGGCACTTGGGCCAGACGCTCGATCCGCGCGTACAGCGGCAGCTCCACAGTGCCGGTGTCCGGCACCCGACCGCTCACCGGTACGTCCACCACCAGCGGCACCCGGCGCGCCGCGTCCTGATACAGCCGATAAGGAATCGGCTGGCTCCCCGCCGCCCCCGCCATATAGCGAACCTCACCAACCCCGCCATGCAGGCCACCGTCGACCCGCAGCTGATACGGCGTGTCAGGGTTGCACTCCAGGCGTGGCAACCGTTGGTTGGTCAGCGCCGCTCCGAGTGGCCCGGCCGGGTCATCGAGACGCGCAGTACTGCCGAAATCCAGCACGCCCAATTGTTCGATACCCGCTTCGCGCTGCTGTCCGATCAACTGGCAACCACGCTGCACGTCAACGCGGACTTCGACCTGAAAATCCGCCGCATACACCGAGGTGCCCAGCACCCCGAGCAGGCCCACCACCACACGTGCAATCACTGTCCCATTTCCTTGTGAGGGAACATCCTGGATGACGTTGCTGTGTTTCAGGTTAGCAACGGTCGACGAATCCGCCAGTCGATTGGATCCATGGATCTGCCGGGATATGTTTCGAAAGTTTGGCAACACGGCGAATTACATCGCTGAAAATAGCTGTACGTCCCGCACAAATTTGTTCAGTGATCGCCCACAGTCGACGAGCCGCGATGGAGACGCGCGCCGCCTCTGGTTACACTACGGCGCCGCGCTCCCGGGCGTCGGCCTGATGACTACGGAGTGACTGCACTGTGCCCTTTCGATCGCCCAAACGATCGCCACTGACCCTACGCTGGTCGGCGCTGCGCCGCTGGTTCGCCAAGGGCCGGCCCGCGAATGCCGGGCATGACGCGAATGCCCAGTCGATCCGCGAATACTTCCGGCACAAGGCTCACGGCCAGGGTTACACCCTCAGCCACAGCCAGCAGCGGGTGATCGACTGCATGGCGCAGCAGGCCAGCCTGTTGTTCGGCGCCAAGCCGCAAACGCCGCCGAGCCTGTACCTGCATGGCGCGGTCGGACGCGGCAAGAGCTGGCTGCTCGACGGTTTTTTCCAGGCCCTGCCGACCGCGCAGAAACAGCGCGTGCACTTCCATGAATTCTTTGCCCGGCTGCATCAGGGGATGTTCCACCATCGCGAACAGGACGACGCTCTCGGCGTCACCCTCGACGAGCTGTTAGATGATTGCCGGGTACTGTGTTTCGACGAATTTCATGTGCATGACATCGGCGATGCGATGCTCATCACTCGGCTGTTCAAGGCCTTGTTTCAGCGCGGAATTCTGCTGCTGGTGACCTCCAACTATCCGCCGGAAGGCTTGCTGCCCAATCCGCTCTATCACGCACGCTTCAAACCGGTGATCGAATTGATCAACGCCCGAATGCAAGTGATGGAAGTCGGCGGCCCGCACGATTACCGCAGCCAGGCGAGCAACCATGCGCATCAGGTTTTCACGCAGGGCCACTATGTGTGGCCAGCCACCGCAACCCAGCGCCAGACCCTGAACCTGCCGCCCGAAGGTGCCCCGGTCATTGCGTTACCAGTGGGCAGCCGACACGTTCAGGCGCGCCTGTGCGATGGCAGCCGCGTCGCTTTCACCTTCAACGATGTGTGCGAGCAACCGACGGCGGTAATGGATTACCTGGAGCTGTGTCGGCGTTTCGACCAGTGGATCATCGACGACCTGCCGGAACTCGGTGAGTGCTCGATCGCTGCACAACAGCGCTTCATCAACCTGGTCGACGTGCTCTACGACCAGGACAAACACCTGACCCTGCTCAGCCGCTTGCCACTGCGTGAAGCGCTAGGCGGCAATGCCATCGACCTGGCCCGCACCCGCAGTCGCCTGGGGCAGTTGCAGGAAATCCACTGACAACTCGGATCCCCTGTGGGAGCGGGCTTGCTCGCGAAGGCGGAGTGTCAGCCGACGCAAATGTCGACTGACATACCCCTTTCGCGAGCAAGCCCGCTCCCACAGGGTTTCTGGTGTTCGCGAGGGTCAGATCAATGCAAACCCTGGCTTTGCCGTTATCATGTCGCCCGTTTCGAGCGCCCGACGCTTCTTTCTTTTGATAGTGAACATCCCCATGCACACCCTTGCTCAATTGCGCGCCGGCGAGTTGTCGGGCATTACCCGGCTGGATCTGTCTTGCGGACTGACCGAGTTTCCCCGGGAGATTTTCGAGCTGGCCGATACGCTGGAGGTGCTCAACCTCAGCGGCAACACCTTGAGCAGCTTGCCGGACGACCTGCATCGCCTGACCAGGATGCGCATTCTGTTCTGCTCGGACAACCGCTTCACCGAAGTGCCGGAATGCGTCGGCCAATGTACAGCGCTGACGATGATCGGCTTCAAGGCCAACCGCATCAGCCACGTGCCGGGCGCCGCACTGCCGCCGCTGTTGCGCTGGTTGATCCTGACCGACAACTGCATCGAAACCTTGCCGAACGAATTGGGCGAGCGCCCTTATCTGCAAAAACTGCTGCTGGCCGGAAATCGCCTGCAAGCGCTGCCCGCCTCCATGAGCCAATGCCATCGCCTCGAGCTGATCCGCATCGCCGCCAACCAGATGCGTGAACTGCCGCAGTGGCTGCTGACCCTGCCGAGCCTGACCTGGCTGGCGTACGCCGGTAATCCGCTGGAAACCGAGGCCGATGCCGCCGCGCTGGAAGCCACGCCGCTGATCGACTGGTCGGCGCTGCGTCTGGAACAGCGCCTGGGCGAAGGCGCCTCGGGGGTGATTTCCCGGGCGCAGTGGCAGCGCGACGACGGCTCGCAGGTGCCGGTCGCGGTGAAGCTCTATAAAGGTGAAATGACCAGCGACGGTTCGCCGCTGCACGAGATGAACGCCTGCATCACCGCCGGACTGCACCCGAACCTGATCCGCGTCGAAGGCCGTATTCACAAGCATCCCGATGGTCAACAGGGGTTGGTGATGCAACTGATCGACCCAAGCTTTCGCAATCTGGCGGCATTACCGAGCCTGGCGAGCTGCTCGCGGGATGTGTATGCCGAGGATTGCCGCTTCAGTGCCGAAGTGGCACTGAACATTGCCCGAGGCATCGCTTCGGCGGCCGAACACTTGCATCAACAGGGCATCACCCACGGCGACCTCTACGGCCACAACATTCTATTGAACGATCAGGGTGATTGCTTGCTCGGGGATTTCGGCGCGGCGTCGTTCCATGCCACCACCGATACCCTGGAAACCCGGGCGCTGCAACGCCTCGAAGTGCGGGCGTTCGGGGTTCTGCTCGGGGAATTGCTGGCGCGCATCGACTCGGGGTTGAGCGATGAAAGACGCGAAGTGCTGGAAGCGCTGCAACAGCGTTGCTGTCAGCCAGATGTGCTGGCGCGGCCGGGGTTCAGCGAAGTGATTGAGGTGCTGGAAACGCTGTAACTGACGCAAATCCTGTGGCGAGGGAGCTTGCTCCCGCTGGACGGCAAAGCCGTCCCAAAAACAACGACTGCTGCGCAGCCGAGCGGGAGCAAGCTCCCTCGCCACAGTTATCTTTGCAACAGATCAGCCCGCCAGACCGACAAACATGTCCTGCACGTCATCGTGGTTGTCGAGGCCTTCGAGGAACGCCTCGACTTCAGCCATCTGCTCGGCGCTCAGGCCGCTGACCGGGTTCTTCGGCTGGTAACCGAGTTTGGCCGACAGCACGGTAAAACCTTGCTCAGGCAGGGCTTTCTGCACAGCGTCGAGGTCGGTCGGATCGGTCAGGAACAGGGTCGCGCCCTCTTCGCCCGGCTCGAAGTCCTGAGCACCGGCCTCGATCGCGGCCATTTCCGGATCGGCGTCCGGAGTGTCCGGCGAGGCTTCGATCATGCCGACGTGGTTGAAGTCCCAGGCCACCGAACCGGAAGCGCCCAGCTGGCCCTTGCGGAACGCCACGCG
Source organism: Pseudomonas sp. GW823-FHT01D03 (assembly GCF_058798255.1). Taxonomy (NCBI): domain Bacteria; kingdom Pseudomonadati; phylum Pseudomonadota; class Gammaproteobacteria; order Pseudomonadales; family Pseudomonadaceae; genus Pseudomonas; species Pseudomonas sp. GW823-FHT01D03. The sequence continues at coordinate 2,336,626 of NZ_JBXAKK010000001.1, read as the reverse complement.
AATTTCCGCGACGGTGCGGTTGATGTTGTCGGTGACGCACTCGACGATCAACGGAACCTGGTGCGGCGCGAAACCTTCGTACGTCACACGGTGGTACTGCACGGTTTCGCCCAGCAGGCCGGCGCCTTTCTTGATGGCGCGGTCCAGGGTTTCCTTGGGCATCGAGGCTTTCTTGGCCTGTTCGACCACCAGACGCAGGTGTGCGTTGGTGGCGGTATCGGCACCGTTGCGGGCAGCGATGGTGATTTCTTTCACCAGTTTGCCGAAGATCTTGCCCTTGGCGTTGGCTGCCGCTTCTTTGTGTTTAACCTTCCACTGTGCGCCCATTACTCACTCTCTTGATCTGTGGCGCCGAGACATCTATTGGCCGACGCGTGGCGCCAAGTTTATACGGCCTAAAGTCGGCAATCGACCAAAAAAATCATTGTTGAATCGACATCTTCACCACGACTTGTAGGGCGATTCTGAAAAGCCCACCAGCCATGACCATTCGTGCTCGCGTTTTCGTACCCTCTGCCGTCCGTATTGCCCACAGAGCCCGTACGAATGCTCAATGACAAGGAAAGCCCGTTCACCCTGACCCTGACCGACGGCCCGCTGTGCCTGCCGGTCTTGCGTTTCAGTGGCAAGGAAGCACTCAATCAGCCGTTTCGCTTCGAAATCGAAGTGATCGGTCTGGCGCCGGCATTGTCCCCTGGCAGTCTGCTGCATCAACCGGCGTTCCTGCGCCTGGGCGCCGATCACGGGATTCACGGTCTGATCCACAGCGTCAGTTGCGAGCATCGCGCCAGCCACCGCATCGGCTACCGGCTGATCCTCGTCCCGCTGCTGCTGAGTCTGGACCAGCCGCCCCGGCGCCGGGTCTTCGTGCAAACGAGCGTGCCGGCGATCCTCGCGCAATTGCTCGGCGAATATGAATTGCCGGCGGACAGTTACCGGATCGAAATGAGCGTCGGCCAATACCCGCCGCGGCCCTTTTGCATCCAGTACGAAGAAAGTGACCTGGCCTTCGTGCAACGGCTGTGTGAGGAGGAAGGCATCCATTATCACTTCGAACATCACCCGAACGGGCATGTGCTGGTGTTTGCCGATGACAACCTCAGTCTGCCGCAGGAACCATTGCCGGTACCGTTTGGCATCACCGACGACACGCCGTCACCGCGTGTCAGCACGCTGTTTCAGCGCCATGACGCGCCACCCTTGATGGCCGCGCACGGCATTCGCAACCGTGGACAAGAGGCCATCGCCGCCGACGCAGCCAATCATCCCGTGCCCCCGCTCACGCCGCAGAACCTGTCGGGGGAACAGCGTCACGCCGAACAACGCAGCCGTCGCCATCTGCAGCGCCAGCGCTGTCAGTCGCGCTCGATCCGCGGCACCTGCGATTGCAGCGCGTTGCGCAGCGGGCATCTGTTGCAGATCAGCGAACATCCGATCAATGCCTTCAATGAACAATGGCTGATCACCGAGCTGCACCATCAAGGCCAGCATCCCTCGATCCTCGATCCGACAACGGATGTGCATCGCTATCGAAACGACTTCACTGCCCTGCCCTGGTCAAACGATTTTCGCCCGCCACTGGCACAGCCGCGCCCGAACATCGGCGGCTACCACCTGGCACAAGTGCTGGGATCGCCCGGCCAGCCCGCACAACTGGATGATCGCGGGCGCATCGGCGTCAACCTCTGGCCGGCGCAGACAACTGAGTCTGCATGCCTGTGGCTGCCAATCGCACTGACCGGCGCCGGCCGGCTCGCCACCCACCAGTTGCCCCGCGCCGGCAGTGAGGTGTGGGTCAGCTTCCTCGACAGCGACCCGGATCGCCCGATTCTGTGCCTCGCCAACCCACGCCCTGCGCCACCGAGTGAAACACCACCACCGCGCGACAGCAGCCTGTTGCTCGATTGGCTGCTGCACGGTGCCGATCCTTAAGTGCCGCAGACATTGGCATTGAGTACACCTGGAAGAAACTGGGTGGTTGTGAGGTCGCTATCGCTGGCAAGCCAGCTCCCACAGTTGGATTGGGTGTGGGCTGTTGGAGGTGGGTCGGCTCGCAGGCCGCCTTCGCGAGCAAGCCCGCTCCCACAGTGGATTGGGTGTGGGCAGTTGGAGATTGGTCGGCTCGTAGGCCGCCATCGCTGGCAAGCCAGCTCCCACAGTGGATTGGTTGTGGGCAGTTAGAGATTGGTTGGTTGTGAGGTCGCTATCGCGAGCAGGCTCACTCCTACAGTTGGATTGGGTGTGGGCAGTTAGAGATTGGTCGGCTCGTAGGCCGCCATCGCCGGCAGGCCAGCTCCCACAGAAGCGCAAGAGCCGAACGCATGCTTTTCACCACTCAAATGGCCGAGTGTCAGCTCGCCGAAAGCTCTTGATCTTGCCGTGCCGGCCCCATCGGCAGGCTGAGTGGAGGGATTCATCCGGGGGTGGGAGCGCAGCGACCGTTCGACGAAGTCGAACACATCGAGAGGAGGTGCAGCGAAGCAAACCGGAGGCGATGCCCCCGGATGAACACCGTAACGAAGGAACCCAAGCCTAAGCGAGGGCCGTACGCCGGGGCCAAGCCTTTTGCTTACTTTTCGGCGTCTGGAAAAGTGAGTCGCTGTAAGAGCGAAACCATAAGAAGCCGTTACCGCAGAAACGGATATGTACTCGGTAACCCAAAAGAACGCAGCGCTCGCCAGCCCCCAATCACCCCTTGTCAGCCTTCCCCGCCGCCGCCGCAAACTTCGCCAACCGCACATCCAGATGCCGCGGCCGCCGCCCATGATCCTCAGCCCGCTCCTTGCGTCGAATCGCATTACGCACCATCAACGATCCCAGATACCGAATCGGCTCCGGCGGAAAATACCCCAGCGGCCCGTTCGCCAACGGCGAACGGGTCCAGGGGTTATCGAGCCCTTGCACCAACGAGGCGAGAATCTGCCCGCCCATGTGACACGGCCCGACGCCACTGCCGGAATAACCAAAACCATAAAACACATTGCCACTGGCACTCATCTGCCCAAAAAACGGCAACCCGGTCACCGAACGATCCGAGGGCCCATTCCAAGTCGCATCCACCTTGACCTCGGCAAACGCCGGAAAAAACTCCCCAAGGCTGCGCTTGAGCAAATCCGCATAAGGCGATGGCTGATCAAACACCGGCAACATCCGCCCACCAAACGCAAACGTGTTGCCCCCCTTGCCCAGCATGATCCGGCCGTCCGGCGTGTTGTGGTAGTAGTGCACGAAAATCCGCGAATCGAGCACCGTGACGCCGCTGGTCAAACCGATTTTCTGCAGCAGATCCGGGCGCGGCTCGGTGATCAGCATGTCGCTGGAAACGATCGCCACGCTGCGCTCGAACTGCGGAAAAGCGCGGGCCATCCACGCGTTCATCGCCAGCACCACGCGGTCGGCAATCACACTGCCGCCAGCGGTGTGAATGCGCGCCGGACGGCCCTCCTCCAGGCCGGTCATCGCAGTGTTCTCGTGAATCTTCACGCCTAGCTGCAACGCCACCCGACGCAGCCCGCGCACCAGTTTGCCCGGTTGCACACTGGCCGCCGCCGGCGAAAACCAGCCCTCCAGATGCTTACGGGATCCGGCCATGCGCTGCACATCAGCCACGGGACGCTGGGTGAACGAGTTGATGCCATTGCGCTCCAGTGCTGCGATCACGGCGTCGGTCGAACCGACCTGCGCCTGGTTGGTAGCGGTGTACAGCGTGCCGTCGAGGCGGTAATCGGCATCAACACCGTACTGTTCGCAGAACGCGCCAATGGCGTGGATGCTGCGCTCGGATTCCTTGACCAGGCGCACCGCCTCCTCGACACCGAACAGTCGCTCGAGGGTGAAATACTTGGCCGACCACGACAACGCGCAACCACCGTTGCGCCCACTGGCGCCGGCGCCGCAGATGTCGGCTTCGATCAGCAGCACATCGAGTTCCGGGTTCTGCTGCTTGAGCATGATCGCCGTCCACAACCCGGTATAGCCGCCGCCGACGATGCACACGTCGCTGCGCACTTCGCCTTGCAGCGGCGGGCACGTCGGGGATGGGTCGGCCTGCAAGGCCTGTTCGAGCCAAAACGGTCGCATGGGATTCTCCAGTCAGATGGCCACGGCACAGCCCGCCGCGAGCGCCGCAGCAGGCCACCAGGCAAGGGTTTTCAGTTACGAAGGGGTTTGATGGTCAGCGGGCAATTGGGAATGGCCGCGCGCGGTTCCATCACTCCGACCGGGCGGCTGTTCCAGTGCGGAATCAGCACCAGCGCCGAGAACAACGCGCAGCCAGCGAAGACGATGAACACCGTCACCGAATCGAAGTAACCCGGCAGCAATCCGCCGAGCACCGCGCCGACCGAGCCGCAACCGTTGACGAAGCCGGCAGCGGTAGCGCCAGCCTTGGCTTTGCCAAAGTCGATGGCCGCCGCGCCGCTGATCATCGAATCCGGGCCGTACAGGGTCAGGCCCATGACAAACAGCAGCGCCACCACCAGCAACACACTGCCGGTTTGCAAGGCGCCCATGAACAGCGCCAGGGTCACGGTCAGCGCCAGCAGACTCAACACACAGGCAGGCATGCGCCGGGCACCGAACAGTTTGTCCGAGGCCAGACCGATCAGGATCGGCCCGAGCAACCCGGCCAGTTCGAACGAGGTGGGAATGATCGCCGCGCCGACCTTGCCGACACTTGGCATCTGCTCAAAGACGATCACCGGGCCCCACAACAGAATCGCGTAACGCGCCGGTTTCAACATGAAGTACGCCAGCCCCAGCACCAGCACCGTGCGGTTGCGCAGGATTTCCTTCAACGGCTCCCAGATGCTGAGTTTGCTGTTGGCTTCGATCTCTTCAGCGCTCAGTTCCGGCTCCGGCTCTACCGCTGGCAGGCCGACATCTTCGGGTTTGTTGCGCTGAAAAATGAAGAACAACACCGCCACCACCGCGACCACCGCCGCACTGGAAATAAACGCCGCATGCCATGTGCCCATCAGCGTATACGCCCACCAGCCAGCGAACGGTGACGCCACCAGACCGCCAAACGCATAGCAGGAACTCCACAACCCAAGCACTCGCCCACGTTGTACGGAAGGGAAAAAACTGCCGAGGTTTTTGCACAAGCCCGACCAGCCGGTGGACTGCGCCAGCCCTTGAATCAGCATGCAGGTGGCGAAGATCGGCAAGGTGGCAAAACTGCCCATCACCAATGCCGCGCCAGCGGAAATCAGCAGCCCGCCAAGCACCACGACCCTCGGGCCAAAGCGGTCGGCGAGCATGCCCCAGGTGAATTGGCCGATGGCGTAGGCCGCCAGATAGATCGCATCGAGGTTGGCCATGGCCATCTTGTCGAGCATGAACGTCGGGTCTTCGGCGATGCCCAGTTTGGCCACCGAAAACGCTTTGCGGGTGAAATAGAAAGCGGCGTATGCGAGCCAGGTGATAGCGAAAATCTGCATGCGCCAACGCGCAATGGTGCCGATGTGCTTGTTCATTGTGGTTCTGACCTCAGGGTGTGAGTGTGCCGGCAGAATCGTTAAGTAAACGCCTGTGTTTTTTATTGTTGAGCACTGCGCCAGCGCCCCATCCCTGATGGCGATAGCGGTCAGATGAGTCCTGTTGTTGCACGCACAGGCTCATCGCCAACGCTGCTGTCCGAGCGGACTGTCAGCGCTGGCGTGAGCGGATCAAAGCAATTACTGTTTAATAAATAAAATCGATTTATCGTATTTCACACATAAGCTCAGCTTGTTACTGGAGGCTGCATGTCGGTGTCCCACGCCCAGCTCAAAGCCTTCCACGCCGTGGCCGTCCATGGAAGCTTTACCAAAGCCGCCGAACGGCTTTTTCTCACGCAACCGGCGATTTCCGACCAGGTGCGCAAACTCGAAGAACGCTTCGGCGTGTTGCTGTTTCATCGCAACAAGCGCTCGGTGCGCCTGACCGATCTCGGTGAGCGGCTGCTGGCGATCACTCAGCGGCTGTTTGTGATCGAGGCTGAAGCCCAGGAGCTGCTGCAGGAATCCCAGGCGTTGCAGACCGGCAGCCTGATTCTCGCAGTGGACGCGCCGATTCACGTGCTGCCGCAGATCGCGCGGTTCTGCGAGCGGTATCCGGGGATCAGCGTGAAGATCGAGACCGGCAACACTGATGAATCGCTGTTTCGCCTGTTCAACTATCAGGCCGATCTGGCGCTGCTCGGGCGTGATGTCAGTGATGAACGTCTGCTGTGCGTGCCGCTGCGTAACGACCCGATGGTGGCGTTCGTTTCGCGCCACCACCCATGGGCCGAGCGCGAGTCGATCTGTCTGGCCGATCTCGACGATACGCCACTGGTGCTACGCGAACACGGCTCGGTGACCCGCCAGACTCTGGAAGAAGAAATGGCCCGCGCCGGGTTCCGCATTCGTCCGGCGATTCAGGTCGAGGGCCGGGAAGCGGCGCGCGAGGCGGTGGTGGTGGGGATCGGTGTGGGGGTGGTATCGGCGGCGGAGTTTGGCGCGGATTCGCGGGTGTGTGCGTTGCCGATTACCGATTGCACCCGGCGCTTGACCGAGACACTGGTGTGCTTGCGTGAGCAGAGTTCACGGCGGGTGGTGGCGACGTTTCTCGAGATGGTGCGCGAGAGCCTTGTGTAAACCGGTCTGGCCCCTTCGCGAGCAGGCTCACTCCTACAGAGGATCTATGTCGGTCAAACATTATGTGCTCCCCACAACACTTGTAGGAGTGAGCCTGCTCGCGATTGGAGCACCACGGTGTATCAGGCCGGCGCCAGGCCGAAGAACGCCTGAATCAAGCGCAACTCCCGCCGCCGCTCCATGCAGCCGATCATGTGCCGATTGACCAGCCCGTCGCCAACAATCGGAATCGCCACCACCCGCGGATCATGGCTGACCTCCACCGACGACACCACCCCCACCCCCAGCTCCGCCGCCACCGCTTCGGTCACCGCCTCACGGCTGTCCAGTTCCAGCAGCACCCGTGGATTGACCGCCGCCTGCGCACACGCCTGATCGAAGGTGCGCCGGGTAATCGAACTCGGCTCGCGCAACACCATGATCACCTGATCCAGCTCCTTGAGCTTCACTTCGCCGGCACGCTGCGCCCACACATGTGCGGCGGGCACCAGCGCGCAAATCCGCGATTCGCTCAACGCTTGCAAATGCAGGCCTTTGCGCGGTTCGACCTCGGTCAGCACCGCCACGTCGGCATGCTCGGATAACAGCGCGGCAAGGGTTTCCTGCGCATTCCCCAGGCGCAAATTCACCGTGATCCCGGGATAGCGCGCGCGCAGGCTGGCGAGCATTGGCATGACCATGTGCGGGCCGTCCGCCGCCACCTCCAGACGCCCAGTAAGCAACTGGCGGTTGGCTTCGAGCAGGGTCTGCGCTTCCTCGGCCAGACCGAACATGGCGCGGGTGATCGCCGCCAGTTTAGTGCCCTCCTCGGTCAGCTCCACCCGGCGTGCAGTACGGCGCAACAAGGTGATCTGGTAATGCTCCTCCAGCGCCTTGATGTGTCCGGTGACCGCCGGCTGACTGATGAACAGACGCGCGGCGGCGCGGGTGAAGCTGCCTTCCCGGGCCACGGCGTCGAAGGCGCGCAGCTGGAACAGATTCATGGATAACCCTCACTGATGGCTGGCATAACAACAAACAATTTGATTGATAGACCGCCGAATTGCAACGTATGCCCCGTAGCTTCATCCCACAGCGCTTACGCGAGGACACACGAATGAGTACTGCCGCACCCATCCTGCTCACTCCCGGCCCGTTGACCACCTCGGCCCGCACCCGCCAGGCAATGATGGTCGACTGGGGGTCATGGGATGACCGCTTCAATCAACTGACCGCCAGCCTCTGCGAACAATTGCTGGCGATCCTCAACGGCGCCGCCACTCACCACTGCGTGCCGTTACAGGGCAGCGGCACCTTCGCGGTCGAAGCCGCAATCGGTACCCTGGTGCCACGCGACGGCAAAATCCTCGTGCTGATCAACGGTGCCTATGGCAAGCGTCTGGCGAAAATCTGCGAAGTGCTCGGCCGCTCGTACAGCACCTTCGAAACCGCTGAAGACGAACCGACCACCGCCGCTGACGTCGACCGTTTGCTGCACGCCGATGGCGACATCACCCACGTCGCGTTGATCCACTGCGAAACCAGCACCGGCATCCTCAACCCGCTGCCAGAGATCGCCGACGTTGTTGCGCAGCACGGCAAGCGCCTGATCATCGACGCCATGAGCTCGTTTGGCGCGTTGCCGGTGGATGCGCAAAAAGTCCCGTTCGATGCGCTGATCGCCGCTTCCGGCAAGTGTCTGGAAGGCGTGCCGGGGATGGGGTTTGTCTTCGCCCGCAAGGAATCGCTGGCTGCAGCGGCCGGCAACTCGCATTCGCTGGCGATGGACCTGTACGACCAGCACACCTACATGCAAAAGACCGGTCAGTGGCGTTTCACCCCGCCGACCCACGTGGTCGCCGCGCTGCACGAAGCGTTGCTGCAATACAACGAAGAAGGTGGCCTGCCCGCCCGTCATGCGCGCTACGCCGCCAACTGTCAGGCGCTGATGGAAGAGATGGGCAAGCTCGGGCTGCGCAGCTTCCTGCCGGCAGCGATCCAGGCACCGATCATCGCCACCTTCCATGCCCCGCAAGACCCGCGTTACCAGTTCAAGAACTTCTACGAACGGGTCAAGGCCAAGGGCTACATCCTCTACCCCGGCAAACTGACCCAGGTCGAAACCTTCCGCGTCGGCTGCATCGGCCACGTCAATCCGGACGAAATGCGCCAGGCCGTGGCGGCAGTGGGTGAAGTGCTGCGCGAGATGGAAGTGCTAGAGATCTGAACAACACCCTAATCCCCCCTGTGGGAGCGGGCTTGCTCGCGAAGGCGGAGTGTCAGCCGCCATCAATGTTGAATGTGCCGCCGCATTCGCGAGCAAGCCCGCTCCCACAGTTTTGAACCGTATTGCCAACTCAGGAATTGACTGCCATGAACTATACCAACCCAAACAAACTGCAAGCCGCCATCCTCGACTGGGCCGGCACCGTGGTCGATTTCGGCTCGTTCGCACCGACGCAGATCTTCGTTGAAGCCTTCGCCGAATTCGATGTTCAGGTGTCCATCGAAGAGGCCCGTGGCCCGATGGGCATGGGCAAGTGGGATCACATTCGTACCCTGTGCGATCAACCACAAGTGGCCGAGCGTTATCGCAAAGCCTTCGGCCGCACCCCGACCGACGATGACGTGACCGCGATCTACAACCGCTTCATGCCGCTGCAGATCGAGAAGATCGCCGAGCACTCGGCGCTGATTCCCGGCGCACTGGAAACCATCGCCAACCTGCGCCAGCAAGGGATCAAGATCGGTTCCTGCTCCGGCTACCCGAAACAGGTGATGGACAAGGTCGTGGCGCTGGCCGCTACCAACGGCTACGTCGCCGACCATGTAGTCGCCACCGACGAAGTGCCGAACGGTCGCCCATGGCCGGCTCAGGCCCTGGCCAACGTGATCGCCCTGGGCATCGACGACGTCGCGGCCTGCGTGAAGATCGATGACACCGTGCCGGGCATCCTCGAAGGTCGTCGCGCCGGAATGTGGACCGTGGCGCTGATCTGCTCGGGCAACGCACTGGGCCTGGACTACGCCGGTTACCGGGCGCTGGGCAGCGACGAACTGGCCAGCGAACGCAAACGCATCCACGCGCTGTTCGCCGATTCGCGTCCGCACTACATGATCGACACCATCAGCGACCTGCCGGAAGTGATTGCCGACATCAACAAGCGTCTGGCCAACGGTGAGATGCCGCAATCGAGCTGATTGCGCGTTTGGTCAAACAATAGAAAACGCCAGGGTCTTCGCGACACTGGCGTTTTTTTTGGCTAAAGCCCTGACTCAGCGCAGTGAAACTCCGATCAGCCTCAGGCAAATCCGCCAAAGCGGATTACAGTTAAAGCATGCCGTCGCACAAGAACGGCACGTGGCGACCCTGATCTGTGAGGAAAACACCGTATGCCGTGGACAAGTTCCGAATCCCGCTACAGCACCGTGTCCGTGCTGCTGCACTGGCTGATGCTGGTCCTGTTGGTGCTGGTGTATGCCAGCATGGAATTGCGCGGGATTTTTCCCAAAGGCAGTGGCGGTCGCACGCTGATCCGCGAAGTGCATTACATGCTAGGCCTGACCGTGTTCGTGCTGGTGTGGTTTCGTCTGGTAGCACGCAGCATCGGCCCGGCACCGAAAATCTTCCCGGCCTCGCCGCAGTGGCAAACTCTGCTGGCGCGGGTGATGCACTGGCTGTTGTACCTGTTCATGATCAGCATGCCGATTCTCGGCTGGCTGATCACCAGCGCCGAAGGGCACCAGGTGATGTTCTACGGTTTCGATTTGCCATTGCTGGTGAGCGAGGACAAAGCGTTCGCCAAACAAGTTGAAGGCTGGCACGTGCTGATTGCCACCGCAGGTTACTGGCTGATCGGTCTGCATGCCTTGGCGGGGCTTTATCACCATTATGTGGTGGGCGATAACACGTTGCTGCGGATGATGCCCAAGCGCGGTTGAACACCAACTCGGTGAATTTCCCCTGTGGCGAGGGAGCTTGCTCCCGCTGGGCTGCGCAGCAGACCTGAATCCTGAAAATGTGGACTGTCAGGCAAACTGTATTCGCTGAATCGACGACGGCTGCGCCGCCGAGCGGGAGCAAGCTCCCTCGCCACAGAAGTTCAACTGTAGGAAGTGAATCCGCGGCGCCCCTGAAAACCGCCGGTATGAACAAAGATCAACCGGGTGCCTGGCTCGAATCTGCCGGCCTCGATCTGCTCCTTGAGCATCAACAAAGCCTTGCCGGTATACAGCGGCTCCAACGGGACGCCGCTGCTCTGTTCAGTGTTGTCGATGAATTCGAGCAACACCGGATCGATTTCTGCGAAACCACCCCGACTCGCGTCGAACAACGCGTAATTTGTCATTGCCATTTCCGCCTCCCGAACGATCGCCTCCACCTGCGCCGCCACGCCATGATCCTCCGGCACCGCCAGCGCGCCGTACACCGCACGCTCTCCCGCCTCGGCGAGTACCAGCCCTGCCAGAGTCGTCCCGGTGCCGCACGCCAGCCACCAGCCGTGGTAATCGCTCCAGCCTAGCGAGCTCAGTCGCGAACCCACCTGCTCCTTGAGCGCTTTGCAGCCCAGCGCACCGGCCAATCCGCCGCCACCCTCCGGCACTGCGTGCAGATTCGGGTACTGCGCCTGCCACGGCTCCCAGAAGCCGGGCTCATGCCGCGCCCGATAGCCGCCGTAACCGAGCCAGTGCAGTTGCATGCCGAACGCCCGCAAATCCGCAACCGTCGGCGTCTGCTGCGGATGGCCGCGCAACAGGCCGACGGTTTCGAAACCCAGACGCTTGCCAGCCGCAGCCAGCGCATGCAGATGATTGGAATGCGCGCCACCCAGGCTGATGATGCCCTGCGCGCCGGCGTGGTTGGCGGCCTTGAGATGCTCGACGAGCTTGAACCATTTGTTGCCGCTGATCAGCGGGTCGATCCGGTCCAGACGCAGGATCGCGACCTCGATTCCGGCGTTGGTGAGCCAGTCGAGTTGAAGCAATTCGAGGGGGGCTTGGGGTAGCCAGTTGGCGGGAGGAACAAGCATGGGCGACTGATCATTCGAGGCAGAGCCGGCATTCTAGTCGCTCACAGGACGCCATCGCGAGCAGGCTCACTCCTACAGGATCCGTGCGAACGCCATACATCTACTGTGGGAGCGGGCTTGCTCGCGAAAGCGTCGTGTCAGCCGACCTATGCGTTGACTGACACTCCGCCTTCGCGAGCAAGCCCGCTCCCACAGGGGGGGTCGTGGTGGTTAAAGTTCAGCGGCGAGACGCGAACCCTGATTGATCGCGCGCTTTGCATCCAGCTCGGCCGCCACATCGGCGCCGCCGATCAGGTGCACGTTCTGCCCCGCTGCGACCAGACCATCCTGCAGATCCCGCAGTGGATCCTGGCCGGCGCAGATGACGATGTTGTCCACCGCCAGCACTTGCGGCTCGCCGGTTTCGCCGATGCGGATGTGCAGGCCTTCGTCGTCGATCTTCAGGTATTCGACGCTATTGAGCATCTGCACCTGCTTGTTCTTCAGACCGGTGCGGTGAATCCAGCCAGTGGTCTTGCCCAGACCATCACCGACTTTGGTTTTCTTGCGCTGCAACAGGAACACTTCGCGAGCCGGAGCGTGCGGCGCGGCTTTGATCCCGGCTACGCCACCACGGGCTTCCAGATGGGTGTCAATGCCCCACTCCTTCCAGAACGCGGCGCGATCCAGACTGGTGGCCACGCCTTGGTGAACAAGGAACTCGGAGACGTCGAAACCGATACCGCCCGCGCCAATCACGGCAACGCGTTTGCCCACCGGTTTGCGCTCTAGGATCACGTCCAGATAGCTCAGCACCTTGGCGTTGTCCACGCCCGGAATCGCCGGCACACGCGGTGCGATGCCGGTGGCAAGGATGATTTCGTCGTAACCGCCCTCGACCAGCTTCGCCACGTCCACGCGAGTATTCAGGCACACCTCGACATTCGTGGTCTGCAGCTTGCGCTTGAAGTAGCGCAGGGTTTCGAAGAATTCTTCCTTGCCCGGCACGCGCTTGGCGATGTTGAACTGGCCGCCAATCTCGCTGGCCGAATCGAACAACGTCACCTGATGGCCGCGCTCGGCGGCCACGGTCGCGGCGGACAGACCGGCAGGCCCGGCACCGACCACGGCAATCTTCTTGATCTGCTGCACCGGCAAATAATTGAGCTCGGTTTCATGGCAGGCACGCGGGTTGACCAGGCAACTGGTGAGCTTGCCGCCGAAGGTGTGATCGAGGCACGCCTGATTGCAACCGATGCAGGTGTTGATTTCGTCGGCGCGGCCTTCGGCGGCCTTGTTGACGAAGTCCGGATCGGCAAGGAACGGCCGCGCCATCGAGACCATGTCGGCATCGCCTTCGGCGAGAATCTGCTCGGCGATCTCCGGGGTGTTGATGCGGTTGGTGGTGATCAGCGGGATGCTCACCGAACCACGCAGCTTGGCGGTGACCTTGCTGAACGCCGCACGCGGCACCTTGGTGGCGATGGTCGGGATCCGCGCTTCGTGCCAGCCAATGCCGGTGTTGATGATGGTCGCGCCAGCCTGCTCGATGGCTTTGGCCAGGGTCACAATCTCTTCCCAACTGCTGCCGCCCTCGACCAGATCGAGCATCGACAGACGGAAAATGATGATGAAGTTCGGGCCGACCGCTTCGCGTACGCGGCGAACGATTTCCACCGGCAGGCGCATGCGGTTTTCGTAGCTGCCGCCCCAGCGGTCGGTGCGGTGGTTGGTGTGCGCGGCAAGGAACTGGTTAATGAAATAACCTTCCGAGCCCATGATCTCCACACCGTCGTACTCGGCGCTCTGTGCCAGCACCGAGCAGGTGACGAAATCGCGGATCTGTTTCTCGATGCCGTCCTCGTCCAGCTCTTTGGGCTTGAACGGGTTGATCGGTGCCTGAATAGCGCTTGGCGCCACCTGTTTCGGGCTGTAGGCATAACGCCCGGCGTGGAGGATCTGCATGCAGATCTTGCCGCCCGCCTCGTGCACTGCGCGAGTGACGATGCGGTGTTTGAGCGCTTCTTCCTCGGTGGTCAGCTTGGCTGCACCGGAGTACACGCCGCCCTCGTCGTTCGGGCCGATACCGCCGGTGACCATCAGGCCGACGCCGCCACGGGCACGCTCGGCGAAGTACGCGGCCATGCGTTCGAAGCCGCCCGGTTTCTCTTCAAGGCCAGTGTGCATCGAGCCCATCAGGGTGCGGTTGCGCAGCGTGGTGAATCCCAGGTCCAGCGGGGCCAACAGGTGCGGGTAGTGAGCGGCGGTCATCGGTAACTCCACAACGAGCAATCACGGAAATTGCGGGAGCTCTGCGTCCCCCGTCAGTCATGTTCGACAGACTAAGAGTCGCACTGCTGTCACTCAATGACCGAAACTGACAACTTATTGATCCAAATGCGCAGCGCCCCTTGGCAAGCGCAGGCATGCGCCCTACCCTAGTCGCCACACCCTGTACCCGGTTGTTGTTGGTTTTCATGCGCAAACTTCTGTATCTGTTTTTCTCCATGGCTATCGTTGCCGCCCTGACCACCTACGCCATGTGGGCGGCGGACCGGCCGGCGGGGCATTATCTGTCGGACCTGCGGATCAAACTGGCGGTCGATCAGGGCACCCCATCCGACCGTGGCAATTTGCTGGGCATCCAGCCGGAACTGTTTCCCACCGACTACCAAAGCCCGGAACGCCTGCATCGCAAGCTCGCGGCCTATTTACAGCAAGCGCAGGATCAGGGGTTGCTGAACGAAAAAACCGTGGTGGTGCTGCCCGAGCATGTCGGTACCTGGCTGATGATCAGCGGCGAAAAAGACGAGCTGTATCAGGCCCCTACCCTCGCCGAAGCCATGAACTGGCTGGCGGCGAGCAACCCGCTGCTGTTCGCCCGCGCCTGGCTCACCGCCAAGGGCGATAACCGCCTGAACGACGCGCACCTGCGCATGAAGTCCAAGGCCATGGCCAAGGACTACCAAGCGTTGTTCGGTGGTCTTGCCAAGGAATTCCAGGTGACGCTGGTGGCCGGCTCCATCGTCCTGCCCGAACCGAGCATTCGCGATGGCCAGCTCAAGCCCGGCAGCGGCGCGCTGTTCAACAGCAGCGTGGTGTTCGGTCGTGATGGCGTGCCGCTGGGCCAGCCCCAGCGGCAGATGCACCCGATCTTCGAACAGCGCGACATCCTCGATAGCGAAGACGCCCACGCGATCAACGTGGTCGAGACCCCGGCCGGGCGTTTGGGTGTGCTGATCGGCAGCGACAGTTGGTACCCCGACAACTATCGCCAACTCGACGAGCATGGCGCACAACTGGTAGCGGTGCCCGCCTTCGTCGTCGGTCACGACGCCTGGAATCAGCCGTGGGCCGGCTACAAGGGTTCGAGTACGCCGGGGTCGGTCAGCCTCAAGCCCGGGGAAATCAGTGAAGGTCAGGCGTGGCATCGCCTGACGCTGACCGCGCAACCGCCGAGCAGCCGTGCGATTGCCGGCATGAGTGTGTTCCTGCGCGGCCAATTCTGGGACAAGCCCGGCTCGGGGCAAAGCTTCCTCAGCAGCAACGGCCAGCAATTCGCCGACGGCGAAGCCCGTGGCGCGCGCCTGCTGAACGTCTGGTTGTAAGACATGAAGCCGCTGCCGATGCGCCTTGGGGATCTGTCGATAGGCTTCGTTCACAGCCTGGCCGATGCGGTGCGCAGCCACGGCGCTGATCCGCAATCACTGCTTGAACAATATGGTCTGGATGCCGCGCGACTGGCCGAGGCCGGCGCGCGGTTGTCGATTCCGCGCTACATGCGTCTGGGGCACAGCGCGATCCAGTTGACCGGCGATCCGGCGCTGGGCCTGCGCATGGGCCAGCTCAGCCGTTTGAGTCAGGCTGGGCTGGCCGGGATCACCGCCGCACAAGCGCCGACCGTGCGCGAGGCGGCCCGCTGCCTGATCCGCTTCGAGCCGCTGTACGGCTCCAACTATCGCGGCCAGTCGAGTTTTCATGAAGACGCCCATGGCGCGTGGCTGCGCTTCTATTCGATCAGTCCGTACAACGCCTATAACCGCTTTGTGGTGGATTCGATCATCGCCGGCTGGCTGCATCAGTTGTCCAGCGTCGGGCGCGAGCCACTGCGCGCCGAACGCATCGAGATCGAATTTGACGCGCCGGACTATCGCGACGCCTACAGCGCACTGGGCGACTGCCCGATCCAGTTCGGCGCTGAGCGCAATCAATTGCGCCTGAGCCTGAACAGCCTTGCGCTGCGCAACCCCGAGCACTGCCCGAGTACCTGGAAGCATTTGCTCGCGTTGTGTGAACGGGAACTGGAGCAATTGACCCGCACCCGCAGCCTGCGTGAACGCATTACTCAGCTGTTGGGGCCATTACTCAATGGTGGCCGGGAACCCGACCTGGAAGAAGTGGCGGCGCGCCTGAAGCTGCCAACCTGGACCTTGCGCCGCAAACTGGCGGAGGAAGGCACACAGTTTCGCGCGATCCTCAACGACACCCGCCGTGATCTGGCGATGACCTACATCCGCGACACCGAACTGGCGTTCGGCGAAATTGCCTACCTGCTGGGCTTTGCTTCAGCCGAGGCGTTTCAACGCGCCTTCAAGCGCTGGAGCGGCCAGACCCCCGGCGAGTTTCGCCGCAGTCACCGCAAAACCGCCTGACACCTTACAGCTCGGTGGCGTCTTCGGCCGGCTCTGGCTGATCCAGTTCATACGCCTGGTATTCGAGCAGTTCTTCTTGATAGTCGTCCATCGTGTCATCCCCCTGCTGCCCGCTTGAAAATAGCCCGGCCAACTGACCAGTGCCTCGAGCCTATCGTGCCCGTATGAAGGAAAAGTGACATCCAGCCTTCATGAATAAAACGTAGCAGGTGGTCAGGAATTTATCGCAGGATTTTTGTCGGGGGAATGTAACGAGATTTAAGTACACCACAAAACAAATGTGGGAGCGGGCTTGCTCGCGAAAGCGCAGTGTCAGTCGCCATGTACATGGACTGACACTCCGTATTCGCGAGCAAGCCCGCTCCCACAGGAAAACCCGGCGCGGCTTACTGCATTGCCGGAATCGGCTCGGACGGCGGCGGGATATTGGTCGGGTTGGCCGGCGGCGTGATCGTTTCGGTGGCCGGTGCAGGCTCTGCGCTCGGTGCCGGGGTAATCGGCGCTGACTCGGCCGGCGGCACTACCGGCTCGGAACCCGTTGGGGTCGGCGCAACCTGGGCCGGCGCCGGGGTCGCTGCCGGGGCTGCCGGCGTCGTGGTCTGGGCAGGCTCGACAATCCCGGCTGGCTGCGGCGCAGGCGCTGTCTCTGCTGCCGGCGCAGGTGTTGAAGACGTCGCCGGCGCTGCAGCGGCAGGCTTGGGCTCCGGCACACCGAGATCGGTTTTGGGTTTTTCTTCGATGTGCGCGGCTTTCTTCGCATCTGCCGGCAGGAACAACTCAACCAGAGTGAAGAACCGCTCGTAGAATTTCTGCGAAGTCACGGTTTCGCTGGCAACCTTGACCATCGAATCGTCCGACGAACCGATCGGCATCGATACCGAACCCAACACCCCCACCCCGAGGCTGGCGGAGTTGTTGGTCTTCTTCAGCGCGTAGCGATCCTGCAGGGCATTGGCGAACACCGTGGCATGGTGCTTGGCACTGCCATCTTCGGCACATACCACGTTGAAGCTGATTTCCAGGTGGGTTTCCCCGGTCTGCTGGAAACTCTTGTGGCCACTGACCAGTTTCGGGTCACTGCTGGTGATGATGTAGCCCTGGCTGAGCAACGCACGACGGGCCGCCTCGCAACTCGCGGTATCGGCCACCGGATAATTGCGCGAGAACGTGCCGGAATCATCGAAGTTCTCATGCTCATAGATCGGCTTGTCCTTCGAACAGCCAGCAACAGCGGTCAACAACAGCGCCAACCCAAAGACACGCATGGGAATTGAAATCAACATTGAACATCCTGAGGAAAAACAGTCCGGGGCGTATTGTGCAACAGAACTTGGCCCTGCGGCGCATGGATTGTGTCTTAAAGCCGTTACAACCCTATTGACCCTTGTTCACCGGAAAAAGTCGCCGCGCCAAGTGATCGATGAAGACGCGCAATTTGGCCGTGGCATGGCGGCTGGACGGCCACAACACCCAGAACTGACCGATGTGTTGCAGATGCGCATCCAGCACCCGCTGCAAGCGCCCCTGCGCTACGTCCTCATGGGTCATGAAATCCGGCAGGCAGGCGATACCCATCCCTGCCAGGGCCGCATGATTGACGGCTTCGATGGAGGTGGTGACCAGCCGCGTCGGCAACCTCGGCTCCGGCGCGCCCTCCTCGCCAATCAATGGCCACGGCTCCAGCTTGCCGGTGGCATGAAAGGTGTGCCGCAAGCAGGCGTGCTCCGCCAGATCGGCGGGGATTTGCGGTACGCCGCGCTGCTGCAGATACAGCGGGCTCGCCACCAGCACCATGTGAAACTCGCCCAAGGGCCGCGCCATCAGCCGTGAATCTCGTGGCTGACCGGTACGAATCACCGCATCGAAGCCCTCCTCCACCACATCGACCATGCGATCGGTCAGGTCCAGATCCAGCTCGATCTGCGGGTACAGCGCCATGAACTCATTCATCACCGGCATCACCAGGCCGTGCACCTGCGGCAGGCTGATGCGCAGTTTGCCATGGGGCTGGGATGCGGAATCGCAGAGTTCGAACTCGGCGGCTTCCACCTCGGCAAGAATTTTGCGACAGCGTGCAAGAAAAAGCGCGCCCTCGCTGGTCAGGGTGATGCTGCGGGTGGTGCGATGAAACAGCCGCACGCCGAGCCTCGCCTCCAGCCGGGCGATACTTTTGCCCACCGCTGAAGCCGACACGCCCTGCAGCCGCCCCGCCTCGGTAAAGCTGCGGGTCTCGGCGACCTGCACAAACACCGAAATACTGCCCAGACTGTCCATTCCACCCCTCCGATTCACGACATCCGTGTCCGATATGTTCGGAACCGTAACCCATTTTTCTCCAGTGCGCAGCGCCCTAGCCTAAGGCCTTCACCCACTTCGGCACATGGACGCTGACTCATGAACGACGCACAACTGGCCTCCTCGGTCCTCACCCAGCCAGTCGACACCCGCGAACGATTACCCCTCGGCGCTCTGCTGGCCCTGGCCACCGCCGGCTTCATCACGGTGCTGACCGAAGCCATGCCCGCCGGCCTGCTGCCACAAATGAGCGCGGGGCTGAATGTCTCGCAGGCACTGATCGGGCAACTGGTTACCCTATACGCGATTGGCTCGATGCTCGCCGCCATTCCGCTGACCATCGCCACCCGCAGCTGGCGTCGCCGACCATTGCTGCTGTCAGCCATCGGCGGCTTCGCCATCGCCAACAGCATCACCGCCGTGTCGGAGTGGTACTGGCTGACGTTGACCGCACGCTTGCTCGCCGGGATATTTGCCGGGCTGCTGTGGGCGTTGCTGGCAGGCTACGCCAGCCGTATGGTCGCCCCACACCTGCAAGGCCGCGCGATCACCGTCGCCATGCTCGGCGCGCCGCTGGCGCTGTCGCTGGGCATCCCGGCGGGAACACTGCTCGGCACACTGGTCGGCTGGCGCCTGAGCTTCGCCATCATGACTGCGCTGACGCTGTTGCTGGTGATCTGGGTACGCTGGCAAGTGCCGGACTTTGCCGGAGAACGCGCAGGAAAACGCCTGCCTCTGCGTCAGGTCTTCACCCTGCCCGGCGTACGCTCAGTGCTCTTCGTAACCTTGACCTACGTGATCGCCCACAACCTGCTGTACACCTACATCGCACCATTCCTGCAACCGTCGGGACTGGCCAGCGACATCGACCGGGTGCTGCTGGTGTTCGGCCTCGCCTCAGTGCTGAGCCTGTGGATCGTCGGCAGCCTGATCGATCACTGGCTGCGCGAGCTGATGCTGATCAGCACGCTGCTGTTCATGCTCTCCGCCATCGCCTTGGGCCTGTGGCGAGACTCGGCGACCGTGGTCTACATCGCCGTCGCCGTGTGGGGCCTGGCGTTCGGTGCGATGCCTTCGCTGCTGCAGACTGCCTCGGCGAAAACCGCTGGAGAAGCTGCCGATACGGCCCAGTCGATGCTGGTGACCCTGTGGAATGTCGGGATTGCCGGGGGTGGTTTGGCGGGTGGTTTGCTGCTGGGGAGTCTGGGGGTTGGGGTTTTTCCGTGGATTGTTGTGGGATTGCTGGTTTTGACCTTGAGTGCGGTACTCAGGGCGCGGGGCTATGGGTTTGTGTGATTGGGATGTTTGTCTGTAAGGGGCCGGGCGGCTAGTCGGCCGTCTTCGCTGGCAAGCCAGCTCCCACAATTGATCTGCGGATAGTCAGTTAGAGACAGGTCGGCTCGTAGGCCGCCATCGCCAGCAGGCCAGCTCCCACAGAAGCGCAAAAGCCGAACGCATGCTCTTCACCACTCAAATGGCCGAGTGTCAGCTCGCCGAAAGCTCTTGATCTTGCCGTGCCGGCCCCATCGGCAGGCTGAGTGAAGGGGTTTATCCGGGGGTGGGAGCGCAGCGACCGTTTGGCGAAGCCAAATGCATCGAGAGGAGGTGCAGCGAAGCAAACCGGAGGCGATGCGCCCGGATGAACCCCGCAACGAAGGAACCCGAGCCTAAGCGAGGGCCGTACGCCGGGGCCAAGCGTTTTGGTTACTTTTGGCTGGGCCGGCATTCCGGCGTCTGCAAAAGTGACTCGCTGTAAGAGCGAAACCGCCAGCCGCAGCACCCGAAGTAACGGATATACACCCAAATCTCAACCATAAAAAAAAACCCCGACCATAAGATCGGGGCATTCCAGTTACCACTCAGTCAACCATCAATACCGCTTGATGTCCGCCTGACTCTCCAACTGCTTACGCAACGCCGCAAAATCCTGCTGACCTTCACGCGAAGCAAGGAAACGACGGTACTGCGCCTTCTCTTCATCAGTCGGCGCTACCGCTTCATTCACACCGTCCAGACGCACAATCATCAGACTACCGTCCTGCAAGGTCACGCTGCTGAACGTCGGCTTGCCCTTGGCCGCCGGCTTCGGCATACGGAACAACGCCTGCAGCACAGTCGGGTCAACCCCTTCCTGAGCACGAGTCGCCGCCGTCACAACCTTCCAGCTCTGGCCATCAACTGCCTTGTCCAGCGGAGTCTTGCCATCACGCAGACTGGCGATCAACTGGTCAGCCTTGGTCTTGGCCGCAGCGCTGGCATGCTCTTTGGTCAACTGGGCACGAATCGAGGTGTTGACTGCTTCCAGCGGCAGTTGCTCGGGCTTCAGATGCTCCTTGGCACGCAGGACAACCACGGTTTCCGGATCCAGCTCGATGCCGGTGCTGTTGGCGTTTTCTTCCAGCACTTCCTGGCTGAACGCAGCGGTCACCACAGCACGGTTGGCCGCAATGCCTTCACCACCTTCACGGCCGAACGGCTTGGAGGTGTGCACAGTCAGTTTCAGATCTGCCGCAGGCTGAGCCAGGTCAGACGCTTCGAACGCCGAATCTTCCAGTTGCTTGGTTGCCTCGACAAAACGCTGCTCGACCTGTTGAGTCTTCAGCTCGCGGGTCAGCTTGTCTTTCAGGCTGGCCAAGGTCGGAACTTCCGGCGCTTCAACACCCAGCAGCTTGATCAGGTGGTAACCGAAATCGGTACGCACCGGCTCGGATACCTGATCCTTGTTCAACGAGTACAGGGCTTTTTCGAAGGCAGGATCGTAAACGCCAGGACCGGCGAAACCGAGGTCACCGCCATTATTGGCCGAACCCGGATCCTGCGAGAACTCCTTGGCCAGCGCTTCGAATTTCTCGCCCTTGGCCAGACGCGCCTGGACTTCTTCGATCTTCGCCTTGGCCTGAGCGTCGGTGGTCTTGTCGTTGACTTCGATCAGAATGTGCGCCGCTCGACGCTGTTCCGACAGGTTGGCGATCTCTTTCTGATACGCCGCCTGCAGGTCTTCGTCCTTGACCGCAACCTGGTCGAAGAACGAGGACTTCTTCAGCTCGACATAATCGACAACCACTTGCTCAGGGGTCATGAACTCCTTGGCGTGCTCGTCGTAGTAAGCCTTGACCTCATCGTCAGTCAGCTTGACCGCGGCCGCATCGGCCTTGACGTTCAGCGAGGCGAAATCGCGGGTCTGTTTTTCCAGACGGGCAAAGGCCAGCACTTCGGCGTCGGTAACAAAGCCGCTGCCGGCAACACCGGCGCGCAACTGACCGATCAGCATTTCCTGAGCCAGCATCTGGCGGAATTGCATGCGGGTGTAGCCCAGTTGACGAATCACCTGGTCGAAGCGCTCGGAGCTGAACTTGCCGTCCACCTGGAATTCAGGAGTCTGCAGGATCACCTGATCCAGTGCGCCTTCGGAGAAAGCGAATTTCGACTGTTCTGCGCCTTGCAGCAGCAGCTTGCGATCGATCAGACCCTTGAGGGCCGATTCGCGGAGCATTTTTTCGTCAAGCAAGGAAGCATCGAAGTCCTTGCCCAGCTGTTGCATCAGCTGACGGCGTTGCATGTCAACGGCCTGGCTCAGCTCGTTCTGGCTGATTTCTTCACCATTGACCTTGGCCGCATCGTTGGTATGCGTCGTGGCCTGGAAAATGGCGTCGAAACCGGTCAGAGCCATCAGTGCAACGATGACCCCGATAATGGTCTTGGCAATCCAGCCTTGTGAATTGTCCCTGATATTCTGCAGCATGCGTCCCCCAGAAACGGTTGAACTTCAAAAATTTGGCAACCGTGGAGCGTGGGTAGAATCCGGATAGAAGAAAGGCGCATCCGAGGATGCGCCTTCTCGTAACTGGCGGAGCGGACAGGGCTCGAACCCTCGATCCCGGCGTTACAGGCGGCTGTTCCAGCGACCTGCTCTACCGCTCCGCTGCCAAGTCAGGCATGACCCCGACCCGGATGGGTAAAAACCTGAAACAAACTAACTTAGTTAACAGCTTCTTTCAGTGCTTTACCGGCTTTGAAACCTGGCTTTTTAGCAGCAGCGATTTGCAGCGTCTTGCCGGTCTGTGGGTTACGACCAACGCGAGCTGGACGATCAGTCACGGAGAAAGTGCCGAAACCAACCAGAACAACGGAGTCGCCAGCCTTGAGAGCGCCAGTGACGGATTCGATCACAGCGTCCAGCGCACGGCCAGCAGCAGCTTTCGGGATATCAGCGGATGCAGCGATAGCATCAATCAGTTCCGACTTGTTCACTCTAAGTCCCCTTATATCTATTTTGAGATGATTCTAAGTTTTTTGGTGAAAGCAAAAACGAGTGCTGAATGGCCTACAGACACTTAAGAGCCGCTTTATAACAAGGGCTCTAAAAAGCTGTCAAGGAAGCCACCCAGGCAAAAACGTATTAATGCGTGCTAATTCTTTCCTTTGAATCAGACTCACGTTTTTCGTCCTTGGAAACTATCTCCGGAGCCACATCCGGCAAGGGCTCCGGCGCGTATTGCAGCGCAATTTGCAGGACCTCGTCAATCCATTTAACCGGTTTAATCTGCAGATCCTGCTTGATATTGTCAGGAATCTCCTTCAGATCGCGCACGTTTTCTTCCGGAATAATCACAATCTTGATTCCGCCGCGATGAGCCGCGAGCAGTTTTTCCTTCAGACCACCAATCGCAAGTACCTGACCACGCAACGTGATCTCACCGGTCATGGCAACATCGGCGCGCACCGGAATCCCGGTCAAGGCCGACACCAATGCCGTGCACATGCCCACACCAGCGCTAGGACCGTCTTTCGGGGTCGCCCCTTCCGGCATGTGAATGTGGGTGTCGCGCTTCTCGTGGAAGTCCAGAGGAATGCCCAGGCTTTTGGCACGGCTGCGCACAACGGTCAGCGCGGCAGTGATCGATTCGACCATTACATCGCCCAGCGAACCGGTCTTGATCAGCTGACCTTTACCCGGCACTACAGCCGCCTCGATAGTCAGCAATTCGCCGCCCACCTGAGTCCACGCCAGGCCAGTCACCTGACCAATCTGATCCTGTTGCTCTGCCAGACCGTAGCGGAATTTACGTACGCCGAGGAAATGCTCCAGCAGGTCTGCTGTCACTTTTACCGAGAAGCGTTTTTCCAGCGCATGCTCTTTCACGGCCTTGCGGCAGACTTTGGCGATCTGACGTTCGAGGCCACGCACACCGGCTTCACGGGTGTAGTAACGGATGATGTCGCGAATCGCTTCCTCGTCGAATTCCAGCTCGCCCTTCTTCAGACCATTAGCGGCGATCTGCTTGGGCGACAGGTACTTGACGGCAATGTTGATCTTTTCGTCTTCGGTGTAGCCCGGCAGACGAATGACTTCCATCCGGTCCAGCAGTGCCGGCGGGATGTTCATCGAGTTCGAGGTGCACAGGAACATCACATCGGACAAATCGTAATCGACTTCCAGATAGTGATCGTTGAAGTTGTGGTTCTGCTCCGGATCGAGCACTTCCAGCAACGCCGACGCCGGGTCGCCACGCATGTCGCTGCCCATTTTGTCGATTTCATCGAGCAGGAACAGCGGGTTGCGTACTCCCACTTTTGTCATCTTTTGAATCAATCTTCCCGGCATCGAACCGATGTAAGTCCGACGGTGGCCACGAATTTCCGCCTCGTCACGCACGCCACCCAGGGCCATGCGCACGAATTTACGGTTGGTGGCGTGGGCAATCGACTCTGCCAGCGAGGTTTTACCCACGCCAGGAGGACCCACCAGGCACAACACCGGGCCACGGATCTTCTTCACGCGCTTCTGCACGGCGAGGTATTCAAGGATGCGCTCCTTGACCTCTTCGAGACCGTAGTGATCGGCATCGAGAATAGCTTCAGCACGCGCCAAGTCGAGGCGTACCTTGCTTTGCGCCTTCCACGGCACCTGCACCAGCCAGTCGATATAGGAGCGCACCACGGTGGCTTCAGCGGACATCGGCGACATTTGCTTGAGCTTGTTCAGCTCGGCGGTGGCCTTGGCCAGGGCATCTTTCGGCAGGCCGGCGGCATCGATGCGCTTTTTCAGCTCTTCGATTTCATTGTGACCTTCGTCACCGTCGCCCAGCTCTTTCTGAATGGCCTTCATCTGCTCATTCAGGTAGTACTCGCGCTGGCTGCGCTCCATTTGCTTTTTGACGCGGCCGCGAATGCGTTTTTCAACTTGCAGCAGATCGATCTCGGCATCCAGCAAGGCGAGCACGTGCTCGACCCGGGCCGACAGATCGATGATTTCGAGGATTTCCTGCTTTTGCTCGATTTTCAGCGCCATGTGCGCGGCCATGGTGTCGACCAGGCGGCCAGGCTCATCGATGCTGTTGAGCGAAGACAGGACTTCAGCCGGGACTTTCTTGCCCAACTGCACATATTGTTCGAACTGCGACAGCAGGCTACGCACGAACACTTCGGATTCACGCTCGGCGGCGTCGACTTCGTCGATCAGCGAGACTTCGGCGCGGCAATGCCCGTCGACTTCGCTGAAGCGCTCTACAGCGCCGCGCTGCTCACCTTCGACCAGAACCTTGACGGTGCCGTCCGGCAGCTTCAGCAGCTGCAATACAGTGGCGATAGTACCTACGCGATAGAGAGCGTCTTCACCGGGATCATCGTCAGCCGGGTTTCTCTGGGCCAGCAGCAGGATCTGCTTGTCGCCCGTCATCGCGGCCTCGAGGGCTTCGATGGATTTCTCGCGCCCCACGAACAGCGGGATAACCATGTGCGGATAAACCACGACATCACGCAATGGCAGGAGAGGCAATTCGATGGTTGTCTTCATGATTTCGCCTCTACGGCGGCCATATGGCCGTAATCAGATGGAATTAAACTTGAAACCAAGATGGGGGCTGCCTTGAAAAAAAACAAGCGCAAAGCGGATGTAAAAAACGACATAAAAAAAAAGAGGCCCGAAGGCCCCTTCTTTGTTCCGGCAGTGTGGACGCTTACGCGTCCGGCGCTGCCTTGGCCGTCGGCTCACTGTTTTCGTAGATATACAGTGGCTTGGACTTGCCTTCAATCACGCTTTCATCGATGACGACTTTACTCACTTCGGACTGCGAAGGGATTTCGTACATCGTGTCGAGCAGCACACCTTCGAGAATCGAGCGCAGGCCACGGGCACCGGTTTTACGCTCCAGGGCACGCTTGGCGACCGATTTCAGTGCGTCGGTCCGGAATTCCAGATCCACGCCTTCCATCTCGAACAGCTTGGCATACTGTTTGGTCAGAGCATTTTTCGGCTCGGTGAGGATCTGCATCAGCGCAGCCTCATCCAGCTCGTCCAGCGTCGCAAGAACCGGCAGACGACCGACGAATTCCGGGATCAGACCGAACTTGACCAGATCGTCAGGCTCGACTTCACGCAGGGATTCACCGACCTTCTTGCCTTCTTCCTTGCTGCGCACTTCTGCGTTGAAACCGATGCCGCCCTTGGTGGAACGGTTTTGAATAACCTTTTCCAGACCGGAGAACGCACCACCGCAGATGAACAGGATGTTACGGGTGTCGACCTGCAGGAACTCCTGCTGCGGATGCTTGCGACCACCTTGCGGCGGGACGGAAGCGACCGTGCCTTCGATCAACTTGAGCAAGGCCTGCTGCACGCCTTCACCGGAAACATCGCGGGTGATCGACGGGTTGTCGGACTTGCGGGAAATCTTGTCGATTTCGTCGATGTAGACAATGCCCATCTGTGCCTTTTCCACGTCGTAATCGCACTTTTGCAGCAGTTTCTGAATGATGTTCTCGACATCTTCACCTACGTAACCGGCCTCGGTGAGGGTAGTTGCGTCGGCGATGGTGAACGGAACGTTCAGCAGGCGGGCCAGTGTTTCGGCCAGCAGGGTTTTACCGGAGCCTGTCGGGCCGATCAGCAGGATGTTGCTCTTGCCGAGTTCGACGTCGTCAGCCTTCTTGTCACGCTGATTCAGGCGCTTGTAGTGGTTGTACACCGCTACGGCCAGAACCTTTTTCGCACGCTCCTGACCGATTACATACTGGTCAAGGATGCCGCTGATTTCTTTAGGCGAAGGCAATTTATGCGCGCTGCTTTCGGCCTGTGCTTCCTGCACCTCCTCGCGGATGATGTCATTGCACAGGTCGACGCACTCGTCGCAGATAAAGACCGAGGGGCCGGCAATCAATTTGCGCACTTCATGCTGGCTTTTGCCACAGAAGGAGCAATAGAGCAGCTTGCCGTTGTCCTCGCCGTTGCGGGTGTCAGTCATTCGTTCGATCCAAATCCGATAGGCTTGCAACACAAGATGAAGGCTATTGCGGGCTTTTTCAAGCCCGCTGGTGGTCGGACCTGCCGACCCACCTTATTTTGAGCTGCTTATTTTACGCAGGACGCTGGTTGATGACTTCGTCGATCAGGCCGTATTCCTTCGCAGCTTCTGCACTCATGAAGTTGTCGCGGTTGGTATCGCGCTCGATTTCTTCCAGAGTGCGACCGCTGTGCTTGGCCATCAGCGTGTTCAGGCGCTCGCGAATGAAGAGGATTTCCTTGGCATGGATTTCGATATCCGAAGCCTGGCCCTGGAAACCACCCAGTGGCTGGTGAATCATCACACGCGAGTTCGGCAGGCAGAAACGCTTGCCTGGAGCACCTGCGGTCAGCAGGAAAGCGCCCATGCTGCAGGCCTGGCCGATGCAAGTGGTCGATACGTTGGGTTTGATGAACTGCATGGTGTCGTAGATCGACATGCCCGCTGTCACCGAACCGCCCGGGGAGTTGATATAGAGATGGATGTCCTTGTCCGGGTTTTCCGCTTCAAGGAACAGCAGTTGCGCGCAGATCAGGTTGGCCATGTAGTCCTCTACCGGACCAACCAGAAAGATCACTCGCTCCTTGAGCAGGCGCGAGTAGATGTCATAGGCGCGTTCGCCACGAGCAGATTGCTCGACAACCATCGGAACCAGGCCGCCTGCGGCCTGGATATCAGAGTTCTGCTGAATATACGAATTACGGAACATGCTCTGCAGTCACTCCCAAATAGTTATGTCTTGAATACGCATAAGCCAGCTCGAGAGCTGGCTTATGTGAGCACTTCTTAACGCAAAAACAATCAGTCGGCTTGTGGAGCTTCTACCGGCTTGACCGCTTCTTCGTAAGAGACCGATTTGTCGGTCACGCTAGCTTTCTGCAGAACAGTATCCACAACTTGTTCTTCCAGCACAACCGAACGAACTTCGTTCAGTTGCTGCTCGTTCTTGTAGTACCAGGACACAACCTGCTCAGGCTCTTGATAAGCCGAAGCCATTTCCTGAATCATTTCGCGAACGCGGGCTTCGTCAGGCTTGAGGTCGAATTGCTTGACCACTTCAGCCACGATCAGACCCAGCACCACGCGGCGCTTGGCTTGCTCTTCGAACAGCTCGGCCGGCAGTTGGTCAGGCTTGATGTTGCCACCGAACTGCTGAACAGCCTGCACGCGCAGACGGTCGACTTCGTTGGACAGCAGAGCCTTTGGCACTTCGATCGGGTTGGTGGCCAGCAGACCGTCCATTACCTGATTTTTTACCTTGGACTTGATGGCCTGACGCAGCTCACGCTCCATGTTCTTGCGAACTTCGGTGCGGAAACCGTCGATGCCGCTTTCCTTGATGCCGAATTGAGCGAAGAACTCTTCGTTCAGCTCTGGCAGCTTTGGCTCGGAAACGGTGTTTACAGTCACGGTGAACTCGGCGGTTTTGCCGGCCAGGTCCAGGTTCTGATAGTCCTCAGGGAAGGTCAGGTTCAGAACGCGCTCTTCGCCCGCTTTAGCACCCACCAGGCCTTCTTCGAAGCCCGGAATCATGCGGCCGGAACCCAGCACCAGCTGAGTACCCTTGGCGGAGCCGCCAGCGAACACTTCGCCGTCAACCTTGCCAACGAAATCGATGTTCAGCTGGTCTTCGTTCTGAGCAGCGCGATCGGCCACTTCGAAACGGGTGTTCTGCTTGCGCAGGATGTCCAGCATCTTGTCCAGATCGGCGTCAGCCACTTCAGCGCTCAGGCGCTCGACAGTGATGCCGTCGAAACCGGCAACGGTGAACTCAGGGAACACTTCGAATACGGCTACGTATTCCAGGTCCTTGCCAGCTTCCAGCGACTTCGGCTCGATCGAAGGCGAACCGGCAGGGTTCAGCTTCTGCTCAACCACGGCTTCGTAGAAGGAGGACTGGATGACATCACCAACAGCTTCCTGACGAGCGTCAGCACCGAAACGGCGCTTGATTTCGCTCATTGGCACTTTGCCTGGACGGAAGCCAGCAATCTTGGCCTTTTGGGCAGTCTGCTGCAGACGCTTGTTGACCTGGCTCTCAATGCGCTCAGCCGGCACGGTGACGCTCATGCGGCGCTCAAGAGCAGTAGTATTTTCAACAGAAACTTGCATGGATATTCCTCGTTGCACAGACGTTAGCCGGCCGTTTCCGACCCCAGAATCAAGGGCATGCATTCTAGTGGGTCAAACTCAAGAAGTCACCCTACTGAAAACGGGTAAAAAAACAGCAGGCCATTTATAGGTGTGAATGCAGCAATGCACTCCACCCCGAAGACGAATAAAGACCATCACGCCAGGGCTCTGTTCAACCGCTTCTATATATATAGAAGAGACCGCGAGCCATCTCCCTGACGGCTGATCCCGCGAACATGGCCGGCGGTCGGCACGCTGGCAGCAAGCCGCTGAACACGACGAAATGCCCTGCCCTTCGACCCGAAACGCTGCGCGACAAACCACCAGCCGTAAAACAAAAAAGGCGCCAGACTGTTAAATCTGGCGCCTTTCGAAATATGGGGTGGACGATGGGGATCGAACCCACGACAACGGGAGTCACAATCCCGTGCTCTACCAACTGAGCTACGCCCACCATATTGCGTCACAAAAAAGCCATTCAACTTCTTTGCTGAACTTCATCAGGCCTTCGGCATGAATGAAGCTTTAATTGGTGCGGATGAAGAGACTCGAACTCTTACGCCTCGCGGCGCTGGAACCTAAATCCAGTGTGTCTACCAATTCCACCACATCCGCAGATGAAGCTTTTTAAAGCAAAGGCGCCAGACTGTTACATCTGGCGCCTTTCGAAATATGGGGTGGACGATGGGGATCGAACCCACGACAACGGGAGTCACAATCCCGTGCTCTACCAACTGAGCTACGCCCACCATATCGCGCTACTTGTGCCAAAGCTGCCTAATGGCGCACCCGGCAGGACTCGAACCTGCGACCATCCGCTTAGAAGGCGGATGCTCTATCCAGCTGAGCTACGGGCGCCTTATTAATCTGTACTCTTGGAGGACTACAAACTAAATGCTTTCCAGCTTCGCAGAACGCTAATTCCGCTCAACCTTCTTAACCAGTGCTAGGCTGTGCCCGACAAGTGCGACGAATAGTATAGAGCGCTCCCAAGGTCGTCAAATCCTTTTTGAAAAAAATTCATTTAATTAAAGGAGTTAGGGGAATTTGCTGACCAAGCGCCTTTGCCCTCACCGTCTGACATGCGAGAATGCGTTCTCTTTTTTTCCCCTCTCGATGGTTAATCACGCGCAATGACTGCACAACTAATCGACGGCAAATCGATCGCCGCCAGCCTGCGCCAGCAGATCGCCCAACGAGTTGCCGAGCGTCGCCAGCAAGGCCTGCGCACTCCCGGCCTCGCGGTGATCCTGGTCGGCAGCGATCCTGCCTCTCAGGTTTATGTCTCGCACAAGCGTAAAGACTGTGAAGAGGTTGGCTTCCTCTCTCAAGCCTACGACCTGCCTTCCGACACCACTCAAGAAGCGCTGACCGATCTGATCGATCGCCTCAACGACGACCCGGCCATCGACGGCGTGCTGCTGCAACTGCCGCTGCCCGAGCACCTGGACGCCTCCAAACTGCTGGAGCGCATTCGCCCGGACAAAGACGTCGACGGCTTCCACCCTTATAACGTCGGCCGCCTGGCCCAGCGCATTCCGCTGCTGCGGCCGTGCACGCCAAAAGGCATCATGACCTTGCTGGAAAGCACCGGCGTGGATCTTTATGGTCTGGATGCGGTGGTGGTTGGCGCGTCCAACATCGTCGGTCGTCCGATGGCGATGGAGCTGCTGCTGGCCGGTTGCACCGTGACCGTCACCCACCGTTTCACCAAGGACCTGGCCGGGCATGTTGGTCGCGCCGATCTGGTGGTGGTCGCCGCCGGCAAGCCGGGTCTGGTCAAGGGCGAGTGGATCAAGGAAGGTGCGATCGTCATCGACGTCGGCATCAACCGTCAGGACGACGGCAAACTGGTCGGTGACGTGGTATACGAAACCGCCCTGCCCCGCGCCGGCTGGATCACTCCGGTTCCGGGCGGCGTTGGCCCGATGACCCGTGCCTGCCTGCTGGAAAACACCCTCTACGCGGCAGAAACCCTGCACGCCTGAGACGCTTTTCCGCAATAAAAGAACCCCGCCTTTTGCGGGGTTTTTTGTATCTGAGAAAAAACACTAACCGTTCGCCGGAAACCCCTCTTTTTACAGGCCTTTTCACGAGATTTTCAGGTCATTCAAACAACCATCGACAGATCTTCAGCCATACTTCTAGAATGCGACGCTTTGAAGAAATAACCCGTTACAAACTAACGGAATATCCAACCTTTATGAGTTCGCCCGCGTGAAAATTCGTCTTTCGATCCTGAGCCTGTTATTTGCTGTTGCAGGCACATTCGTCACGCCAACGGTCAACGCCGCAGAAACTACCGCCGCGCCACGCGACGCTTCACAACTGAAGATCGCCTCCGGCAGCGCCCTGCTTATGGATTTGCAGACCAATAAAGTCATCTATTCGAGCAACCCGGATGTGATCGTGCCGATCGCCTCGGTGAGCAAACTGATGACCGGACTGGTGGTGGTTGAAGCGCACCAGAACATGGACGAATGGATCGACGTCGACATCAGCCATACGCCGGAGATGAAAGGCGTATTCTCCCGAGTCAAACTGAAGAGCGAATTGCCGCGTCGCGAGATGCTGCTGATTGCCCTGATGTCCTCGGAGAACCGTGCGGCCGCCAGCCTCGCGCATCACTATCCCGGTGGTTACGCCGCGTTCATCGCGGCGATGAACGCCAAAGCCAAAGCGCTGGGCATGACCAACACTCACTATGTCGAGCCGACCGGACTGTCGGAACGCAACGTGTCCACTGCACGCGATCTAGCCAAACTGCTGGTGGCGGCGAGCAAGCATCCGATCCTCAGCGAGCTGACCACCACCAAGGAAAAAACCGTAGCGTTCCGCAAACCCAATTACACCTTGGGTTTCCGCAATACCGATCACTTGGTGAACAAGGCCGACTGGGACATCAAGATCACCAAAACCGGCTTCACCAACCCGGCGGGTCATTGCCTGGTGCTGGTGACGCGGATGAGCAACCGCCCGGTTGCCCTGGTGATTCTCGATGCGTTCGGCAAGTACACGCATTTTGCCGATGCGAGCCGTATCCGCAGCTGGATGGAAACCGGCCGGAGCGCCAACGTTCCGGCAGTGGCTCAACAATACAAGGCTCAGAAGAACCTCAAGGCACGCCAGAGCGGCGTGGTCGAAGCCTCGAAGTAACCGAAATACCCAACTGTGGCGAGGGAGCTTGCTCCCTCGCCACAGAGGTTATTAGCCAGTCTTTAAAAACCCGTTATTCAATCATTGGGTAACGGCATTTTGTCGTCATCAGGAATGCCGTCGCCAGCGCTCGGATCTGGCGTCAGCACATTAGGCCGGGCCAGCGGATCCCGCAGCGGGCTGTCCGGGTCCAGTACCGGATCCACCTCCTCTTCAGGCGTGGTCGGCACACTGTCGGGATGTTTATCGTCGAAACTTGAATCGGTACTCATACGCACCTCACTTCACGGTTTCAAGTCAGCCAAAGGATCGTAAGGTTTGGCCGGACGCTTGCTGTCTTCGCCGGGTTCCACGTCTTTCGGCGCCTTGGCCGGGCCGACGGGGTCGACCTGTGGATCGTCGAGATCCGGTGAATCCGGATCGAAACCCAGATCATGACCGGACGAATGCTCGCTTGAGTGTGGGCCTTTCGGGGATGGGGAATCTGCCATGCTCGCCTCCTGATTCACCCGCACATTCGGGCTCTATCAGTGAGAGGCCTGCCGAGCGTGAGGGTGCCCGGCAGATGACGAACGGAGCCTTAATGTGCGGCCAGAGCCTTTTTGGCTTGCGCCGCTTCACGTTCCTGCCCGGCCTGCGCCAGCTCATCCGCTGCGGCGAGCCAGCGCTGGCGATCAACCTCGGCGGGAATCTGCGACGGTTTCTGGATCAGCACCGCCCAGCCGCCTGATTTTTCGAACGCCGATTCAAAGGAGCTGAAGCTCATCAGTTCGCGGCGATTCATTCCGGCGCGCAACAGCACCTTCTGTTTCAACCGGTCATACCCGGAAAGGATCGCGTAACGCGGTTCGGCCCAGAACGCCGAGCCTTCACTGAAGCGCACCATTACCGGATAACCTGCCGCGACCTGGGTCAACAGGGCAGGCAAATTCTTGTCCAGCGGATAGACCACCATGCCGTAATCGCGAGCCAGGCTCTGCAGGTTCTGCTGCAACTGCTCTTGTGCATCCGGCAGATGCAACGGTTTTTCCAGCAGGCCCGGGGTGATCATGATGCCCTGCTGCGACAACAGGCTGGCCAGCACTTGCGGACCACTTTGATTGGCTTCGCCGCGATAGAACGTGCCGCTGAGTTCGACCCGTTCCGGCAGACGCTTGACCTGCGGGGCCACACTGCCCGCACACCCCGCCAACACGGCCACGCAACCGGCCATCAGCAACGCCCCTCGCAATCGAGAAAATACCTGCACCATCGTCACTCTCATCAGACGCCGGTCATCGTGTTCCGGCAACGCCTGCGATCATAGGGCGGCTCACGCCTGCGGTATAGCCTTAAACCGCAGACCGATCGTTTGCATAGAGCGAACTGATTGGTCATTACCGACCTTTGGTCAATAGTCTGAAACACCCCATTGTCTAGACTGTCACTGAAACAGAGCGAGTTGAAAAAGTGTGTGCCCGATGCAGGGCAAAGAGGAGGCACTGATGAGCCTGACCATGACCATCGTAATGTTGATAGCCGGCTGGCTGGCCGTGGCCAGCGCCATGTTGTGGGGCGTGCTGCGAATCGCGCGGCGCCATCACCACCCGGTCGAATCCGCCTCGGCTCACAAGCCTGAAAAGCACCGTACCCGCCACGCGACTGCGCACTGATCGGTCAGTTGACGTAAACCTCTGTAGGAGCTGCCGAAGGCTGCGATCTTTTGACTTTGAAGATCAAAAGATCGCAGCCTTCGGCAGCTCCTACATAAGGCAAAAGGCAAAAAGGCCGGCTGAACTCCTGAAGTCCAGCCGGCCTTTTTATTTGTTACGGTTTACGCCTGCTCAGCCAGCTTCTTCTGTCTTGCCCGGCGCGACATCATGTTCAGCACCTCAATCGCTGCCGAGAAGGCCATGGCCGCGTACACATAACCTTTCGGTACGTGGGCGCCGAAGCCTTCGGCGATCAGCGTCATGCCGATCATGATCAGGAAGCCCAGCGCCAGCATCACCACCGTCGGGTTGTCGTTGATGAACTTGGCCAGCGGCTCAGCCGCGAACAACATCACCATCACCGACACCACCACCGCGATCACCATGATCGGCAAGTGCTCAGTCATGCCCACCGCAGTAATGATGCTGTCGATGGAGAACACCATGTCCAGCATCAGGATCTGACCGATCGCAGCCGCAAAACCCAGGGTCACGGTCGACGTCGCGGATTTCGGGTCTTCCGGCGCCGGGTCCATGCTGTGATGGATCTCGGTCGTGGCTTTCCACACCAGGAACAGACCACCGGCAATCAGGATCATGTCCTTCCAGGAGAACGCCTGGCCCATGATTTCGATCACAGGTTCGGTCAACTGCACGATAAAGGCGATGGTGCTCAACAGAGCCAGACGCAGAATCAGCGCCATGCCGATACCGATGCGCCGCGCCTTCTGCCGATGCTGCACGGGCAGCTTGTTGGTCAGGATCGAAATAAAGATCAGGTTATCGATGCCGAGCACGATTTCCATCACCACCAGTGTGGCCAAAGCAACCCAGGCGGCGGGGCTGGCGGCGAGTTCTAACAGATATTCCATGGGTCAGTCCTGACTCTGTGTAAGACGATTTAGATGGTCTTGGAGGAAGATTCGGATTTTTCCGCGTCTTTTTCCGGTGTTTCTTTTTTCTCGATCAAGCCGCCGGTGGCGTCGCTGAGCGCTTGTTCAGCAGCCTTGTGCGTATCGTCGATCGCCTGTTTGGCGCTCTCGGCGGCCTTGCCCATCAACTGCTGGGCGCTTTTTTCGGCCTGGTCGCAACCGGCCATAAACAGTAAAGACGTAAACATCAATGCTGGAATTGTGTATTTCATGAGGCTTTCCTTCGAATGAACAGACAGGGCCACAGACCGCCCGTCGATGGCTGGGCATTCTAGGGAGACAAACACTTCAGGAAAATTCGTATTTTTAGCGGCTATACTTCGGTTCTAACGAACTATGACAATCAGTGTGGGAGCTGCCGAAGGCTGCGATCTTTTGATTTTTTAAAGCAAGATCAAAAGATCGCAGCCTGCGGCAGCTCCTACAGAGGGGGCGCGACGGATGCTGAATTACCGACAACTGCATTACTTCTGGGTGGTCGCCAAGACCGGCAGCATCGTGCGCGCCTGCGAACAGCTCAACCTGACCCCGCAAACCATCAGCGGGCAGATATCACTGCTCGAACAAACCTACGGCATCGAGTTGTTTCAACGGGTCGGCCGCCAATTGGAGCTGACCGAAGCCGGACGCCAGGCCTTGCCCTACGCCGAGCAGATGTTTCAGTTAGGCGGTGAACTGGAGTTGATGCTGCGCGCGCAGCCTGACGAGCAGCAGATCCTGTTTCGCGTCGGCGTGGCGGACGTGGTGCCCAAATCCATCGTCTACCGCCTGATCGCGCCGACCATGGAGCTGCACGAGCCGCTACGCATCACCTGCCGCGAAGACAAACTCGAACGGCTGTTGGCGGATCTCGCGATCCAGCGCCTGGACCTGGTGATTTCCGACAGCCCGATGCCGTCGCACCTCGACATCAAAGGCTACAGCCAGAAGCTCGGGGAATGTGGGATCAGTTTCTTCGCCACCGCGCAGCTGGCGGCACAATACGGGCAGGATTTCCCGCGCAGCCTCAACGGTGCACCGCTGTTGATTCCCGGGGCGGAAACCGTAGTGCGCAGCCGTTTGCAGCGCTGGTTCGCCGAGCAACAGATTCAGCCGCGAATCGTCGGGGAGTTCGATGACAGCGCCCTGATGCAGGCTTTCGGCCAATCGGGCAGCGGGATTTTCATCGGTCCGAGCGTGATTGCCGATGAAGTGAAACGCCAGTATGGCGTCGAAGTGATTGGCCAGACTGACGCGGTGACCGAGTCGTTCTATGCCATTTCGGTGGAGCGCAAGGTCAAGCACCCCGGCATCGTTGCGATTACCGAAGGTGCCCGACGCGAGCTGTTTACGACGTTATGACGCCTGGGCGCATTCTTCGCGCGGCTTGAGCGTCATCAGCACCATGGCGAGGAACACCGACAACAGAATGAACCCGGCAGCGGCGAACCCCAGAAAGCCGAGGCCGGCACTGTCGATTACCCGACCGCCGATCATCGCGCCCAGACCAATCCCGAGGTTGGCCCCGGCGATATTCAGCGAAGCGGCAAAGGCTGGCGCTTCCGGCGCGGCTTTCATCAGACGTACATGGCTGACCAGAAACAGCGCAGCCTGAGTAATGCCCCAGATGCCCATGGCCACCGCCAGCCCCACCGTCGAGTGAATGTTCGGCACCAGCGAGACCATGCCGGCAATCATGAACGCGCAGAACAGCACTGACGCGCCCAACGGATGACGATCCACCGCGCGGCCACCCAGCGAGTTGCCGATCAGCCCGACCGCACCGAAGCCCATCAGGCACCAGCCAACCAGCGTGCCGTTGAACCCGGCCAGACGTTCAAGAATGTCGGCCAGATAGGTGTAGGCAGTGAACATGCCGCTGAATACCAGAATCGACAACAGCACATGGCCGAGCATCAGCGGGCTGCGCAGAATCTTGAACTGCGAGGCGAAGCTGACCTGATGCTGGTGCAGGCTGGTTTTCGGCAGGTAAACCAACAGCAGCAAGGCCTTGGCGAAAGCGATCACCGCCAGAATCGCGAACGCACTGCGCCAGCCGAACGCATCGGAAATCAACGTACCCACCGGGATGCCGAACACCGTCGCGCAAACAATACCGAAGCCGATCTTGGCAATCGCACGGCCAGCGTGATCCGGGCCGACGATGTCTACAGCTGTCTCACTGGCCAAGGCCCAGAACACCGGCAGGCCGAGCGCCGGGATCAACCGGGCGATGGCCATGACCCAGATGTTCGGCGCCAGCGCCGCCACGGTGTTGGCCAGACCGAACATGATCAGAATGGTGATGAACAACTTGCGCCGCTCGAAGCGGGCGAAATACGCGGTCAAAAATGGACCGAACATCGCCACCGTGAAAGCGAATAAGGTCACCAGCAAACCGGCCTGCGGAATGGTTACCGCCAGGTCGCGGGCGATGGCCGGCAACAGGCCGACGATGACGAATTCCGTGGTCAGCACCGTGAATCCGGCGGCGGACAACAGAAGAATGGGCAACAGCATGAGCAACTCCAGCAAAACGACGACACCAGCGATGACCAAGAGGCCCGCTGGCAGACTATGAAAATGAGGATGGCGAATCTTAACAGAGTGTTTCCGGGCTGACTTGCACAAACCTGCCGACTTGCCGATCAATCCGGTGGCAGATCGTCACAGGCCTGAAGGATAACGCCTACGCTGTGATAAAGTCCGCGCCCTGAAAAACGTACACCCTATTCAGCGGCCTGTTTAACAGCGTTGATGGCGCGTCAGCCCTTTCGGTTGGTGCCGGTGACCTGCCCCCGATGTATCACCGGTTTCACGCAACCTTGCACCCTATAAAAAATCAGAGATGCCGTTATGACCGCTTCATCCCCTTCTCTATTGCAACGCCTGAAAAACCTCAGCCTGGTCACGCAGATCCTGATCGGCCTGATTGCCGGTATCGCTCTGGCGCTGTTCGCCCCGGAAGCGGCGAAAGGCTCCGCGTTCATCGGCAAAGTGTTCGTCTCGGCGCTGAAAGCCGTGGCGCCGATTCTGGTGTTCGTGCTGGTGATGGCGTCGATTGCCAACCACAAGCACGGCCAGGAAACCCACATCCGGCCGATCCTGTTTCTGTATCTGCTCGGTACCTTTGCTGCGGCGGTGGTCGCCGTTATCGCCAGCATGGCGTTTCCCTCGCATCTGGTGCTGTCCATCGAGAACGTGGCGGTGACGGCTCCGGGCGGGATCACTGAAGTTCTGCAGAGCCTGCTGTTGAGCGTGGTCGACAACCCGGTCAGCGCGCTGATGAACGCCAACTTCATCGGCATTCTGGCCTGGGCGATCGGCATGGGCGTCGCGATTCGCCATGCCGGTGACACCACCCGCGAAGTGGTTGGCGATCTGTCCAACGGCGTGACGCTGATCGTGCGTGTAGTGATTCGCTTCGCACCCCTGGGCATTTTCGGTCTGGTGGCTTCGACTCTGGCCACTTCGGGCTTCGGTGCACTGATCGGTTACGCGCACCTGCTGGGCGTGCTGCTAGGCTGCATGCTGTTCGTCGCGCTGGTGATGAACCCGCTGATCGTGTTCTGGAAACTGCGCCGTAACCCGTACCCGCTGACCCTCAAGTGCCTGCGCGAAAGCGGGATCACCGCGTTTTTCACCCGCAGCTCGGCGGCGAACATTCCGGTCAACCTGGAACTGAGTAAACGCCTGGGCCTGCACGAAGACACCTACTCGGTATCGATCCCGCTGGGCGCGACCATCAACATGGCCGGCGCGGCGATCACCATCACCGTATTGACCCTGGCCGCGGTGCACACGCTGGGGATTGCCGTGGACATTCCAACCGCGATTCTGCTCAGCGTCGTCGCAGCGATCTGCGCCTGTGGCGCCTCGGGCGTGGCCGGCGGCTCGCTGCTGCTGATTCCGCTGGCGTGCAGCCTGTTCGGTATCCCGAGCGAGATTGCCATGCAGGTGGTGGCGGTCGGTTTCATCATCGGCGTTCTGCAAGACTCCGCCGAGACCGCGCTGAACTCGTCGACTGACGTTTTGTTCACCGCTGCGGCATGCCTGGGTGAAGAAGCGAAAGCCCAACGCACCGCATAACCTCTGTAGGAGTGAGCCTGCTCGCGATAGCGTCTGATCTGCAAACTCACCTTTGAATGACACACCGCCTTCGCGAGCAGGCTCACTCCTACAAAAAGCAATAAAAAGCCCTCCAAGGCGCAAACCTTGGCGGGCTTTTTTGTAGCTGGGTGTTTTAGTACGCGCCCATGTAATCGCGTTTACCCACTTCAACACCGTTGTGGCGCAGCAGCGCGTAGGTGGTGGTGACGTGGAAGAAGAACTGCGGCAGACCGTAGCTCAGCAGGTAAGCCTGGCCGCTGAAGCGCTTCTCTTTCGGGGTGCCCGGACGAGTCACGATCTCGATGCCTTCCTTGCCATTGATCTGCTCCGGCTTGATCTCGCCGATGTAGGCCAGGACCTTGGCAATCAGCGCCTGCAGCTCGGCGAAGGTGGTTTCGGTGTCGTCATATTTCGGGATTTCGACTTCGGCCAGACGCGAGGAAACGCCCTTGGCGAAGTCGACCGCGATCTGCACCTGACGCACCAGCGGGAACATGTCCGGGTACAGGCGCGCTTGCAGGAAGGCGTTCGGGTCGATGTTTTTCTCGGTGGCGTGGGCTTCAGCCTTTTTCAGGACATCGCTCAGGG
This sequence comes from Pseudomonas sp. GW823-FHT01D03, assembly GCF_058798255.1. Lineage (NCBI taxonomy): Bacteria > Pseudomonadati > Pseudomonadota > Gammaproteobacteria > Pseudomonadales > Pseudomonadaceae > Pseudomonas > Pseudomonas sp. GW823-FHT01D03. Next base: position 2,297,200 of record NZ_JBXAKK010000001.1, on the reverse strand, counting down.
CGTTGAGCATTTGTTGAAAAACCGGGACGGATGCGGCGTACAGGGAAATGGTCATGGCAGTCTCGTGTAGTGGCTGGGTGGAACGTGGAGGCGATTATAGCCATGCTTGATGACCGCACGGCTTGCCTTTTGTTAGCCAAGGATTAGGCTAGGCGCCTTCGACTGCAGAGGGAACGCGCGATGACCACAGAACTTGAAACAACTACCGACGAACCACGGCTCAACGCCACGGAAATCCGCATTCTGGGTGCGTTGATCGAAAAACAGGCCACCAGCCCGGAAACCTATCCGCTGACCCTCAATGCGCTGGTGCTGGCCTGCAATCAGAAAACCAGCCGCGAGCCGGTGATGAACCTGACTCAAGGCCAGGTCGGCCAGAGCCTGCGCGCGCTGGAAAGCCACGGTTACGCCAGACTGGTCATGGGCAGTCGCGCCGACCGCTGGGAGCACAAGCTCGACAAGGCGCTGGAACTGGTGCCGGCCCAGGTGATTCTCACTGGCTTGATGTTCCTGCGTGGCCCGCAGACGGTAAATGAGCTGCTGACCCGCAGCGGCCGCATGCACGACTTCGAAGATGCCGAGCAAGTGGTGCATCAGCTCGAACGCCTGATCGCGCGCGGGCTGGCGGTGTTGATTCCGCGTCAGGCCGGTCAGCGTGAAGACCGCTACACCCATGCACTGGGCGATCCGGCGGATATCGAGGCGATTCTGGCAGCACGGCAGAATCCGGGGGAACGCGCGCCAAGCGGTGTGTCAGTTGAACGCATCGAAGAGCTGGAAGCACGGATTGCCGCACTGGAAGAGCGTTTGGCGCGTCTCGAATAATCACCACAGTCCTATGGTGGGAGCGGGCTTGCTCGCGAAGGGGCTGTGTCAGTCAAAGCGCTGTGACTGACACACCGCTTTCGCGAGCAAGCCCGCTCCCACAGGATCTATACCAAGCCGAAGATCTCTATTTATTCCCCATCCCAGTAATCCACCCCATCCGCCTGCCGCGCCACGGCAACAAAGCCTGACGCATTGCCCTGGTCATCGACTTTGAAGTTGTCCATCACCGCGTATTTGTTGGAGTCCGGGTATTCACAGATATCCGGTTGCTGCTGGGTGCTGACCGCCAGGTAACGCAGCTCCCCGTCGCTGGTGTTGATGATCTGATGCGCCGTTTCCGGGCCGCCCGGCGGGCAGGCGATCACGTCGCCCGCGCGAATCGGAAAGCGTTCGGCCCCCAGCCGCACTTCGCCCTCCCCGGCCACCACATAGAACATTTCTTCATTGACCCGATGGCTGTGAAACGGACTGCCGCGCATGCCTGGCGGCAATGCGTACAACCGATAGCCGAGTTTTTGCGCACCAAGCTGCTGGCCAATGCGCGCCATGCGTTGTTGATAGCGGCCAGCGGTTTCGCCTTCCGGGGCGAGGGCTTCGGGTAAAGGTTCGAGTTCGACCTGGTGCAGGTTGAGGATGGGCGGATGCATGGGGAGCCTCGATCAGGTTTTTTATGAGGGGCAAGTCTGGGCTTGCTGAGGCCGCAGTATAGGCAACCGACTAACAACCGAGTCGCGGCCTTCGCGAGCAAGCCCGCTCCCACAGGATTTGTGGTTGCTCACCTGGTTGTGTTGCAACCTGATACCTGTGGGAGCGGGCTTGCTCGCGAAGAGGCCCGATGGCTCAGCGCAAAACTCAATGATCAGCTGCGAGCAAATGCCACCGCCGCCGCAAACTGCTCTTCATTTGGCCGCACCCCGGTGTACAGGACAAACTGCTCCAGCGCCTGGATCGCAATCACCTCCAGCCCGGTAATCACCTTCTTGCCCTCGGCCCGCCCGCGCACGATCAGCGGCGTCTCGGACGGAATCGCCACCACATCGAACACGATCTCGGCTGCCTGGATCACTTCAGGCTCGAACGCCAGTTGCCCGGCTTCCGGCCCGCCGTCCATGCCTACCGGGGTGACGTTGATCAGCATCTGCGGCCGCTCTTCGCCCAGCTCCGCCTGCCAGCGATAGCCCAGCGAGTCCGCCAGTGCCCGTCCGGCGCGCTCGTTACGCGCAACGATCAAGCCATTTTTGTAGCCACCATCGCGCAAGGCACTGGCCACCGCTTTGGCCATGCCGCCGCTGCCGCGCAGGGCGAACCTCGTATCCTTTGGCACCGCGTGGGTTTCCAGCAACTGGGCGATAGCGATGTAATCGGTGTTGTAAGCCTTGAGGTGGCCGTGGGTGTTGACGATGGTGTTGATCGACTGGATCGCCGCCGCCGACGCATCCAGCTCATCGACCAGCGCGATGCACGCTTCTTTGAACGGCATCGACACGCCACAACCGCGAATCCCCAGCGCACGAATGCCGCCGACAGCCCCCGGCAAGTCCTGACTGCTGAACGCCTTGTAATAGAAGTTCAGGCCCAACTGCTCGTACAAATGGTTATGAAAGCGCAGACCGAAATTCCCGGGGCGCCCGGACAGGGACATGCACAGCTGGGTGTCTTTGTTGGGATTCATCTGCATGAAACTTCTCCTTCAAAACGGACTTTCGGATGGACGGAGTTAGCCATTCCATCGAGTTCTGGACGATCATAAGCGCCTGTCTGCAACGGGCCGCGAGCCCCTTTGACCTGCCGGTAAAGAAACCGGTACAGACCTTACACAAAATTTACCCAACGGCCGTGCTGATTTTCAGAATTTCGCTGTCATAGAAGTATCCCCGCGACAACGTTGGGCCTGGTGCAGGCCCGGACGCCGGGTCGAAAAACCGAGGAATTATCATGATTCGTAAACTCCCCATCGTGGCCTTGTTGATTGGTGCATTCGCTATCACAGGTCAGGCAGAAGCCCACGGCGGTGGCTGGCAGGGTCCGGCAGTGTTTGGTGCGATCGTCGGCTCGGCCATCATCGGCTCCGCATTGATCAACCAGGACCGGCCGGTCTACGTGCAACAGCCTGTTTACGCTCAACCGGCACCGGTTTATGTGCAACAACCGCCACCACCGGTCTACTACCAGCCGGCCCCGGTGTACGTGCAACAACCGGTTTATGTGCCAGGCCCGGTCTACTACGGCCCGCCACGCGGCTACTACGGCCGGCCACATGGCTACTACGGTGGCCCACGCTGGTAATCTCAAACATCAAGCCCCGCTTTATAGCGGGGCTTTTTTATGACCGTCGGTCGGGCAGAGTCTGAAAAAATCTCGTCAAGGTCGCTGTGAGGACAGTTCCAGCAGCTAAAGTCGGCATGATGGACTTGACCGTTGGGGGCAAAACACAGAACGGTCATCTATTTGTCATGACGGAACCGCAATCTGAATCCGTCCGTAAACAACAGGTTGATAAAAACAAGGACGACCCATGCCTACACAAAATCCGCACCGCATCGTCGGCCTGTGCACTTCAAGCAAGGTGTACAGCGCGCTGACTGAACTGAAACACCTGGAAGGCCACCGCTGCGCCAAGTTTCTTTCGCTGCTGGCGGAGAATCTCGTGCACAAGGGCCTGCTCAATGAGCGCGAAGTGGTGCACATGCTCGACCAGGTTGTCGACTGATTCAGCCCTCACTGTGATCAATGACCACTATCAAAAGCGTTGATTGTTCCTGAGCGCAGCGAATCCCTAAGGTAACTCCACAGATTGATGGAGGTACTTTTCATGGCTCAGGTTCAAATCATGTCGGTAATCGGCAGCGCTGTTCCCGCATCGCTCAGAGCGTCGGGATTGCTCGCCTGCTGGTATCTGGTGCGCGAAGGCGAGCCGATCAGCGGCCCGCTCACGTCGCTGACAGCGGCGCAGGCCCTGTCACAGAAGTTGGTCAGTGCGCCGTTCCACGCCTAAGGCAACTGGACTTTCGGTTTGGTCTCGATGAACAGCGCCCAACTGGACATGAACAGCGCCGCGATCAGCGGCCCGATCACGAAACCGTTGAGGCCGAATACCGCGAGACCGCCGAGGGTCGAGATCAGGATCATGTAATCGGGCATGCGCGTGTCCTTGCCGACCAGGATCGGGCGCAGCAGGTTGTCCACCAGGCCGATCACAAACACACCGAACAGCGCCAGCACCACGCCCTGCCAGATCATCCCGCTGAGCAAGAAATACAGCGCCACCGGCGCCCAGACAATCCCCGCACCCACCGCCGGCAACAGCGACAGAAAGCCCATCAACACCGCCCACAGCAACGCGCTGGGGATGTCGAGAAACCAGAAAATCGCCCCACCCAATGCGCCCTGAGTGACCGCCACCACCAGGTTGCCCTTGACTGTCGCGCGTACCACCCGGTTGAACTTCAACTGCAAACGGCGTTTGTGGCTCTCTTCCAGTGGCACCGCGGTGCGTACCTTGCGCACCAGTTCGGCGCCATCACGCAAAAAGAAAAACAGCAGGTACAGCATGATGCCGAAGCTGACCACGAACTCGAACGTCCCCTGGCCGAAACTGAAGGCCTGACTCGCCAGCACCTGGCTGCCCTGCATCGACGCCTTGACGATTTTCTCGCGCACGCCGTTGAGCTCGCCCATGCCGAAGCGATCGAGCAGATGCTGGAAGTACGGGGGCAGGCTGTGCTTGAACTGCGCCAGATAGGCACCGATGTCCAGTTGGCCGCTTTCGATGTTGTTGTACAGCGTTGCGCCTTCCTGGACCAACAGGATGCTGAGGATGATCACCGGCAGAATCGCGATCACCAGGCAGATGCCCAGAGTGCAGAGCGCTGTCAGGTTGCGCCGCCAGCCAAACTTGAGCTGTAACTTGCGCTGCATCGGCGCAAACAGAATGCCGAGAATCACCGCCCAGAACACCGCGCCGTAGAACGGCAGCAGAATCCAGATGAAGGCGACCGTCACCAACAGCAACAGCACGGTGAGGGATTTGAATTGCAGGGTTTTTTCGTTCATGTCCGATCCATGTCAGTCAGGCGTCTCGCACGCCCCGAACCTTAGTCAGCCGGGGCGCGCGCGAGTGCCATCTTTGTTCATGGAGCATAGATTGCCTGGACGATGCAGCTCGGCTAATCAGCGCACCGGCAGTTTGACGATCTGCGCAGTGCTCAACACGTCGCCGAAGGTGTCTTCGACTTCCGCCAATGCGGCTTTGTGCAGGGAGTCCTTATGGATGGTTACGCCGTTAGCCCTAGTGATGGCGCGGGTCGCCGAGGCATCGGAGGCGACAATCACGTTGTAACCCAAAGGCGCGGCATCCCGAGCGGCACCCGCCACGCAGGCGTGGGTCATCAGGCCGGAAATGATCAGGGTCTGGATGCCGGCCTGTTTCAGTTGCTGGTCAAGGTCGGTACTGGCGAACACGCTGACGGTGCTTTTTTGCAGCACCACGTCTTGCAGGCGCGGCTGCATGTCTTGGTGAAATTTGACGGTCTGACCATCGATGGCAAATACCGGCGAACCGGCCGGCGCGACGTGCTGCACGTGATACACCGGGATCTTGTGACTGTCGGCAAAGGTGATCAGCTCTCGGGTTTTCGCCAGCGCAGCGGCACCGTCCGGGATCGGCATCTTGCCGTTGAAGTACTCATTCTGAAAATCAATCACCACCAGCGCAGACTTGCCCGCTGGCAGATGATCGACCGGTGTAGCGCCGGACATTGCCCGAATGGTCGGGTGGTTGTCGGCCATCGCTGCGCTGCTGGCCATTACACCGGAAAATGCACAAGCGGTGAGAAAGCGGCGAGTAAAGTTCTGCATGGGAAAGTCCTGCTTCGGTTGATTTGATAAGCGAATCTTAAGCAGCCACCACCGCACCGAACACAGTGAAACCGGCACATGATCTGTGCCCTTTCTGCACAGATAAACTCCGCGCACGCAAACGTAGATCCAGATCAATAAACCGCACTTGCCACTGCACTACCCTGCCGCGCTTTTGCGACCGATGCCGCCATGAAGCCAGACCTCCCCCTCGCCGCCCCGGAATTGCTCGCCCCCGCCGGCACCCTGAAGAACATGCGCTACGCCTTCGCCTACGGTGCCGATGCGGTCTATGCTGGCCAGCCGCGGTACAGCCTGCGGGTGCGCAACAACGAGTTCGACCACGCCAACCTCGCCCTCGGCATTCGCGAAGCGCAGGCCCAGGGCAAGCGCTTCTACGTGGTGGTCAACATCGCCCCGCACAACGCCAAACTGAAGACATTCCTCAAGGATCTGACGCCGGTGATCGAGATGGCGCCGGACGCACTGATCATGTCCGACCCGGGCCTGATCATGCTGGTGCGCCGGCACTTCCCGCAGATGCCGATCCACCTTTCGGTGCAGGCCAACACGGTGAACTGGGCGAGCGTCGAGTTCTGGCAGCAACAAGGCCTGAGCCGGATCATCCTGTCGCGGGAATTGTCGCTGGAAGAAATCGGCGAAATCCGCGAACAGGTGCCCGGCATGGAGCTGGAAGTGTTCGTCCACGGAGCACTGTGCATGGCCTACTCCGGGCGCTGCCTGCTGTCGGGCTACATGAACAAACGCGACGCCAATCAGGGCACCTGCACCAACGCTTGCCGCTGGAAGTATTCAGCACAGCAAGCCACGGAAAATCAGCTCGGCGAGATCGTGCAGACCTTTCAGCCGGAGCCGACCCTGGGCATTGGCGCGCCGACCGATCAAGTGTTCCTGCTGCAGGAAGCCAATCGCCCCGAGGAGTTGATGCCGGCATTTGAAGACGAGCACGGCACCTACATCATGAACGCCAAGGATCTGCGCGCGGTGCAGCACGTCGAACGCCTGACGCGCATGGGCGTGCATTCGCTGAAGATCGAGGGCCGGACCAAATCGCACTTCTATTGCGCGCGCACCACCCAGGTCTATCGCCGGGCGATCGACGATGCAGTGGCCGGACGCGAGTTCGATCGCAGCCTGATGACCGATCTGGAATCACTGGCCCAGCGCGGCTACACCGAAGGTTTTCTGCGCCGCCATGTGCATGACGAATACCAGAATTATCAGAACGGCAGCTCGGTGTCCGAGCGCCAGCAGTTCGTCGGCGAACTGACCGGCGAGCGCCGCGACCGGTTGGCCGAGGTCAAGGTGAAGAACCGTTTTGCCCTCGGCGATCATCTGGAACTGATGACGCCCAAGGGCAATTTCCACTTCGACCTGCACCAGTTGCAGAGTGCCAACGGTGAAGCCATTGACGTCGCCCCCGGTGACGGGCACACGGTGTACCTGCCAATTCCGGATGCGGTGGATTTGCGCTTTGGCCTGCTGATGCGCGACCTGAGTTCCTGAATCCACCCTGTAGGAGCTGCCGCAGGCTGCGATCTTTTGATCTGGTTTTTCAACAACAAAGTCAAAAGATCGCAGCCTGCGGCAGCTCCTACAGGGGAAACGCGGGGTAACGGGATAAGAGGAATTCCTCGCGCAACATCGCCACAAACGCCTCACGCGCCGGGTGTACCCCGGCGTTTTCGTGCCAGTAAAACAGGTTGTCGATCGCCGTCAGTTCGGAAAACTCATAGCCCACGCAGCCAGCGCCTCTGGCGTATTGCTCGAACACGCCTTTAGGCACCAGCGCGACCCCGGCGCCAGCACTTACGCAACCAACAATCGCCCCGTAACTGGCCAGGCTGACAATCGGCAGCGCCTGGCCCTGACGCAACAGCCAGAGCTCCAGCGCCGCCCGATACGGGCAACCCTGCGGCCACATGAACACGGTTTTGTCCTGCAGATCGTGGATGTCGCGCACCGGGCCGAACGACGTCGAAGCAATCAGCAGCAGCTCCTCGCGGTACATCGGTGTGCGTTTGAGCTGCGAGCGCTCGACGTCCACTGCGACGATTGCGCCGTCGAGGCGATGGTTGACGGTGTCGTCGAGCAATTGGCCCCAGGTGCCAGTGGTCAACTCCAGTGCCACCTGCGGATAGCGCTGGTGAAATTTGGCCAACAGTCGGGGCAAACGCCCGGTGGCCGAGGACTCGATCGCGCCGATACGCAGCGGGCCGGACGGCTCGGCGCCGGGATCTACTGCGCGCTTGGCTTCGGCGGTCAGTGCCAGAATCCGCTCGGCATAAGCGAGAAACGTCTGTCCCGCCGGGCTGATCCGCAGCCCGCGCCCCTCGCGCAGAAACAGCGCCACACCGAGCTCCGCTTCCAATGCCTTGATCCGTGCGGTGATGTTTGACGGCACACAAAACAACTTTTCAGCAGCGCGGACAATGCTGCCCTCGTCGGCCACGGTCTTGAACATGCGGATCTGCGCCAGCTCCATACTCATCACTCAAAGTGAACATTCAGCGCAGTATAAGTCAGTTGTGGAGACCTGTTGACCGCCCGGATACTCGGCGCATCAACCCTTGCGGTGCGCCGATCATGCCGTCTCCTTCTCCTGTAAAAATCATTCTGGCCATGGCCTTCGTGGTCGGCTGCTGGGCCTATTCGCCGACCGGCATTCACATCGGCCTGCAAGCCTACGACCCCGGGCACCTGGCGTTATTGCGGTTTCTCCTGGCGTCGCTGTTCATGGCCGTGATCGCGGCGCTCAAAGGCATTCGCCTGCCGCAACCGCGCGACGTGCCGCTGTTGTTCGCCCTGGGATTTTTTGCCGTCAGCCTGCATCACGTGGCGCTGAACATCGGCCAGCAAAGCGTCAGCGCCGGCGCCTCCAGCGTACTGGCGCAGTCGAGCCCATTGTTCAGTACGCTGCTGGCGCGCTACGTATTCAAGGATCAGGTCAGTGTCTGGCGTTGGGGCTGCGTGTTGCTGGGACTGGTCGGGGTGGTGATCGTGGTCAGCGCCGATCAAGGCCTGGGGCAGATCGACGCGCATGGCTTGCTGATTCTGCTGGCGGCGCTGTCATGGAGCATTTATTTCGCCCTGCAAAAACATCACGCCCGGCGTTATGACGGCTTCAGTCTGGCCTGTTATGCGGTGTGGTCGGGGACGCTGCTGTTGCTGATTTATCTGCCGGGGCTGGGTGCGGCGGTGTTGCAAGCGCCGCTAAGAGTGCAATGGGCAGTGCTGGCGCTGGGGGTATTTCCCAGTGCACTGGCCTATCTGGCCTGGGGCTTTGTGCTCAAGCATGTGGACTTGAGCCGGGCGACAATGACGTTCTACCTGATACCACCGACGGCGATGGGGATTGCTTCGCTGGGATTGGGCGAGCGGCCGACGCTGATGGTGCTGGCGGGGTCGACGGTGGTGTTGATCAGTGTGCTGGCGTTGAATCTGGAGCGGCGGGTGGAGGGTCGACCGGTTGAGGTCTGATCGAGGTTTTTACTGAGGCTGATGACCCCATCGCGAGCAGGCTCACTCCTACAGGGGGATGCGTTCTACCTGTGGGAGCGAGCTAGCTCGCGAAAGGGCCGGCGCAGACTATAAATATCTCATGCCGGGTCAGCCTCAGCGCCTGTCATCCGACAACGGCGTCGGCTCATCCGCCGGCGGCACATCATCATCGTCCGCCGCCGGATCCTTCCAGTCTTCCGGCCGATCGGCATCACTCAGCGGATCACGCCCGGGGCTCATGCCCGGCGGCGCATCGTGATCGGTCAGTGTCGGCTCATCCGTGCCAGGCACCGGACGGGTCGGATCGGTCGGCAGCACACCACCTTGAAACAGCAAATCATTAGCCATGACACACCTCACCAAGGAGGTCCGGAAAACCCGGGCCATACAGCTTGGAAGCGTGCCTGCGCAGGCCGTGCCATTGAGCAGACCAACGGCAATCAGCCCTGCGCACCGAAGCGGTCGCGGCTGTTGGTCAGGTGCAGCCACATGGCCGCGCGCGCCGCGTCCGGATCCTGACGCTTGATCGCATTCAGGATCGCTTCGTGCTCCAGATGCGCCAACTGCCCCAGCTTGCTCAGATCCGCTGCGCCACGCTCGGCGGCATTGAGCCGCTGACGCGGAATCATCGCGCTGCCCAGATGCTGCATGATTTCGCTGAAACAGACATTGCCAGTGGCTTCGGCGATCAGCAGGTGAAAACGTCGGTCGGCTTCAACACAACTGTCATTGCTGTCCAACAGGCGCTGATAGTCATCCAGCGCTTGGCGCATCTGCAGCAGTTGCTGCTCGCTGCGCCGTTGCGCGGCCAACGCGGCGGCCTGGGTCTCCAGGCCCATGCGCAATTCAAGAATGCTGCGCACCCCAAGCGCGGTGTCGACATTCAGGCGCAAGCCCTGCTCCGCGACGCGCTCGATGACGAACGTGCCGATGCCGTGCCGCGTCTCCACCAGCCCCGACGCCTGCAACTTGGAAATCGCCTCGCGCACCACCGTGCGACTGACGCCGTGCTCCTGAACGATGGCGTTCTCCGACGGCAGTTTGTCGCCGGGCGACAGCTGGCCGAGCAGGATGCTCTGGGTGAGTTTTTCCACCAGATCATGCGCAAGGTTATGCGCACGTTTGCGGGCGGGAGCGTCGAGGTCTTCTTGCATGTTCGGTTCCGGTGATCGGGGCTTGGCGATCGTAGCACTGCGCGGTGGCTGACGAGATTTGATTTTAGCGCCGAATCAGCCTTCAACTTGTATGACAACACTCAATGCAAAAGAAAACAACTGCAACAAGCAAGCGCTACGCCCTGTTTGAACATTTAGATCGTGAACCGTGAAGTGCGTCTGACGGGTGCGTCTAGAACCAATAAAAACTGGGCCAACCACCAAAAAGAAATAAAAAATTCGTTCACCAGACAAATTTAATCGCTGCACCCCACTTGTAGGACAAAAAATCTAAGTTGTATGATGTCTATCAACAACGCAGCACCCAGCCCTACCCCGCATAAAAATAATCAGTGGGAGAAAACCAAGTGAAAACCTCCGTCTCCGGGATGAACGAGGGCGTCGATTCGACACTCGCGTCCGCCATCTCGAAAGTGAAACGCCACGTCCTGCCGCTCTTCGTGATCATGTTCATCGTCAATTACATTGACCGGGTGAACATCGGTTTCGTCCGCACCCACATGGAACATGATCTGGGCATCGGCGCTGCCGCCTACGGCTTCGGCGCCGGTCTGTTCTTCATCGGTTACGCACTGTTCGAAGTGCCGTCCAACATGCTCCTGCAGAAAGTCGGCGCGCGCATCTGGCTGACCCGCATCATGTTCACCTGGGGTCTGGTCGCCGCCGGCATGGCGTTCATCCAGAACGAAACGCACTTCTACATCCTGCGCTTTCTGCTCGGCGTGGCCGAAGCCGGGTTCTTTCCCGGAGTGATCTACTACTTCACCCGCTGGCTGCCGGGTGCCGAACGCGGCAAGGCCATCGCGATTTTCCTCAGTGGTTCGGCGGTGGCCTCGCTGATCTCCGGCCCGCTGTCTGGCCTGCTCTTGCAGATCAACGGTCTGGGCATGCACGGCTGGCAATGGATGTACTTCATCGAAGGGATGTTTTCCGTAGGCCTGTGCGTGTTCGTGTGGTTCTGGCTCGACGCCAAACCCCACGACGCGAAATGGCTGACCCGCGCCGAACAGGACGCACTGGTCAGCGCCATCGACGATGAACAGAAGGCCCGCGAAGCCGCGACACCGATCCGTCCATCAATGGGCAAACTGCTCAAGGACCGGCAGATCATCCTGTTCTGTCTGATCTACTTCTTCATTCAGCTGACGATCTACGCTGCAACGTTCTGGCTGCCGAGCATCATCAAGAAAATGGGCGAGATGAGTGACTTCCAGGTCGGCCTGTTCAACTCGATTCCGTGGTTGCTGTCGATCGTCGGCATGTACGCCTTCGCCTCGCTCTCGGCCAAGTGGAAGCACCAGCAAGCCTGGGTCGCCACCGCATTGCTGATCGCCGCAGCGGGGATGTTCATGTCCACCACCGGCGGGCCGATTTTCGCCTTTGTCGCGATCTGTTTTGCCGCGCTGGGTTTCAAGTCCGCCTCGTCTTTGTTCTGGCCGATTCCGCAGGCCTATCTGGATGCACGGATCGCCGCGGCAGTGATCGCACTGATCAACTCGGTGGGCAACCTCGGCGGCTTCGTCGCGCCCACCACCTTCGGCCTGCTCGAAGAACACACCGGTTCGATTCAGGGCGGCCTCTACGGCCTGGCCGCGACCTCGATCATCGCCGCGGTCATCGTCTTCGCTGCACGCACCACCCCGAAACCCGCTGCTGACATCGCCGTGGCCGAAGCCGCGCCGAAGCACGCTTGAACTCTGTCTGATTAGGATAAAAACCATGACCGCATACGACACTGCCAAAGCGCCAATCATCACTGAAATGCAGGTGATTCCCGTGGCCGGCCACGACGGCATGCTGCTCAACTTGAGCGGCGCCCACGGGCCATTTTTCACCCGCAATATCGTCATCCTCAAGGACAACGCCGGGCACACCGGCGTCGGTGAAGTGCCCGGTGGCGAGCGCATCCGCCAGACGCTGGAGGACGCCCGCAGCCTGGTGCTCGGCAACGCGATCGGCAACTATCAGAAAATCCTCAATCAGGTGCGCCAGACCTTCGCCGAGCGTGACGCCGGCGGCCGTGGCCTGCAGACGTTCGACCTGCGCATCACCATCCACGCGGTCACCGGACTCGAAGCCGCCCTGCTCGATCTGCTCGGGCAACACCTCGACGTGCCAGTCGCGGCGCTGCTCGGCGAAGGCCAGCAACGCGACCAAGTGAAGATGCTCGGTTATCTGTTTTACGTCGGCGATCAACGCGAGACCGACCTCGCCTACCGCAGCGAACCGGATGCCGATAACGACTGGTTCCGCGTCCGTCACGAGAAGGCCATGAGCGCCGAAGCGGTGGTACGTCTGGCCGAAGCGGCGCAGGCGAAATACGGTTTCCAGGATTTCAAACTCAAGGGCGGCGTGCTCAGTGGCGACGCGGAAATCGAAGCGGTGACGGCGCTGGCCGAACGCTTTCCCGAGGCACGAATTACCCTCGACCCGAACGGCGCCTGGTCACTGAAAGAAGCGATCCGCCTGTGCCGCGATCAACATCACGTGCTGGCTTACGCAGAAGACCCGTGCGGTGCGGAAAACGGTTACTCGGGGCGCGAAGTCATGGCCGAGTTCCGCCGCGCCACCGGGCTGAAGACGGCGACCAACATGATCGCCACCGACTGGCGCGAAATGGGCCACGCCATCCAGTTGCAGTCGGTGGACATCCCCCTGGCCGACCCGCACTTCTGGACCATGCAAGGCTCGGTGCGTGTCGCGCAGTTGTGCCATGAGTGGGGCCTGACCTGGGGCTCGCACTCCAACAACCACTTCGATATTTCCCTGGCGATGTTTACCCACGTCGCGGCGGCGGCACCGGGCGACATCACCGCCATCGACACGCACTGGATCTGGCAGGACGGCCAGCGTCTGACCAAGGCACCGCTGCAAATTGTCGACGGTTGCGTGCAAGTGCCACAGAAACCGGGGCTGGGTGTGGAGCTGGACATGGATCAGTTGGCCAAGGCTCACGAACTGTACAAAGGCATGGGCCTCGGTGCGCGGGATGACAGCGTGGCGATGCAGTTTTTGATTCCGGGATGGACGTTCGATAACAAGCGGCCGTGTCTGGTGCGCTGAATCCTGATCTCTAGTCCACCACTGTCCCCTGTGGGAGCGGGCTCGCGAAGGCGGTGTGTCAGTCGATATTTGAGTTGACTGACACGCCGCCTTCGCGAGCAAGCCCGCTCCCACGGGGGGGGGGATTTATGTCAGGCAGAGATTTGCAGCAGCCAGTTTTTGAACGCCGTCATCGCCGCCGTCTCCGGCCGTGACTGCAAGCGCGTCAGCCAATAACTGCCAGTGGTGATTTCAATCGCAAACGGCTGGCGAATCACGTCCGCCGCCAGTTGCCGGGCGAACATCAGCGGCGGTGCCAACGCTACCCCGCTGCCCTGCAGCGCGGCCTCCATCATCGCCAGCGATGAGTCGAACACAATGCTCTGCGGCGGCGCCGCGTGAGTCGTCAGGCCGGCGGCGTGAAACCATTCCGGCCATTCATCGGTGCGATAGGAACGCAGCAAGCGCTGTTGCAGCAGATCCGTCGGCGTGTGCAGTTGCCGGGCGATTTCCGGCACGCACAGCACCGACAGGGGCGCATCGAGCAGTCGCGTCGCCTCGATCCCATGCCACGCCCCGGCGCCAAAACGAATCGCGTAATCCAGCCCTTCAGCGGCGACGTCGACCCGATTGTTGTGGGTCGACAGGCGCAAATCGATCAGCGGATGTTTCGCCTGAAAATCCGCCAGCCGCGGCAACAGCCAGCCGACCGCGAACGTCCCCACGGCGCCGACGGTCAACGTTTCGCGGTATTGTCCACCAGCCAGACGTTCAAGCATCTGCGCAATGTGATCGAACGAGGTGGTCAGCACTGGCAACAGGGTTTCGCCCTCCCCCGTCAGCATCAGCCCACGCGGCAGACGCTTGAACAGAGTGACGTTGAGCTGCGCCTCAAGGCTTTTCACCTGATGGCTCACCGCCGCCTGGGTCACGCACAGCTCGACGGCGGCACGGGTAAAGCTCAGATGCCGCGCCGAGGCTTCGAACGCGCGCAGTGCATTGAGCGGCAGTTGAGGTCGAATCATGCCCAGTCCTAAATTTTTCTAATGGCTCATGCGAAATATCATCGTTTGTCGACGAGTGCCAGACTGCCTAAATTGTCGGCGCTGATCAGTCGACTAACGTTTCAATTGCCCGCAGTCTAGCGGGATATCACCCTCAATACTCATGGAGAGTGGTTCACTCATGTCCTTCATCAACCCGAGCAAAGTCATTTCCTGCAGCGCATTCGGCGTAATTTTCGCTGCTAACGCGTGCCTGGCTGCCATGCCCAGCGACGAGCAACTGCAAGCCCTGGTGAATAAAGCCGTCACCCCGGTGATGCAGCAACAGCAGGTTCCGGGCCTGGTCGTGGCTATCACCGTCAGGGGTCAGCCGCATTACTTTAACTACGGCGTCGCCGCCAAGGATACCGGGCAGAAAGTCAGCGAAAATACTCTGTTCGAGATTGGCTCGGTGAGCAAAACCTTTGCTGCGACCCTAGCGGGCTACGCACAGGCCGCGGGCAAACTGGATCTGTCGACCAAGGCCAGCCAGCTCTGGCCAGAGCTCAAGGGCAGCGCATTCGATGGCATCAGCGTGCTGCAACTGGGCACCTACAGCGCCGGCGGCCTGCCGCTGCAATTCCCTGCTCCGTGGGATTCGGCGGAGAAGATGCTTGGCTATTACCAACAGTGGAAACCGAGCTTCCCGGCCGGCAGCCAGCGTCTGTACTCCAACCCGAGCCTGGGTCTGTTCGGTTATCTGGCCGCCAAGACCCTCGGTCAGTCATATGATCAGGCGATGAGCGAAACCCTGCTGCCGAAACTCGGCCTGCAACACACCTACCTGCAGGTGCCGAAAGCACAAATGAACCTGTACGCGCAGGGCTACGACAAGAATAACCAACCGGTGCGCGTCACCCCGGGCGCAATGGATTCAGAAGCCTACGGCGTGAAAACCAGCGCCGCCGACATGCTGCGATACGTGCAGGCCAACCTGAAACCGGCAAGCCTCGAAACCCCGCTGCAACAAGCCATCGCCAACACCCACACCGGTTATTACAGCGTCGGCGACATGACCCAGGGTCTGGGCTGGGAAATGTACCGTTACCCGATCAGCCTCGACCGCTTGCTGGCCGGTAACAGCACGGAAATGGCCATGCAGCCGCACAAGGTGCAATGGCTCAACCCGCCACAGCCGCAGGCGAAAAATGTGCTGATCAACAAGACCGGCTCTACCGGTGGCTTCGGGACCTACGTGGCGTTTGTGCCGAGCAAGGATGTTGGCATCGTGATCATGGCCAACAAGAACTTCCCGATTCCTGAACGGGTAAAGATTGCCCACAACATCCTCAGCGCTTTAGCCGACTGAAAATCAAAAGATCGCAACCTGCGGCAGCTCCTATATTGACCGAGTGAAAATCCGATCTTGCAGGAGCTGTCGCAGGCTGCGATCTGTTATTTTTGGCGCTTGAAGCTGCGCCTGCAACTTCCACCCGATGACATCCATCAGGTCACAGCTGTCACGCAACAGAATCGCCAACTACCTGCGTTTCATGGAAGCTTGCTTAATTCCCTACCCAGCGGACTTCCATATCTGGCCACTGTTTTTTTTCAGCGGTTCACGAAGGTTATCCCTCTGCCCCACAACGCACCAGTTCACCGAATTCGCCGCGCCCTGCAGGAAATATCCGCAGTGCATGAAGGCCTTTGTCTCAGACATTTCCGTAGGAATATGCTGCAACGAATTTTGAGGAGCGAGTGAATTTGTTGTATCTACACTGCAACGAATCAATCCTTGGCCAGGGATGACATAATGCGCGCCGAAGTATTTAAACCAACTGATTCTTAAAGGGCGTTGTAATGGAAATTCTCAACTTAAGCCTAAAGGATGTAGGTCGGTTTGCCGACCTGACCATTCACTTCGCCCCCACGAATAAAAACTCCTCGAACGTAACGGTGATCGTGGGAAATAACGGTGCTGGGAAAACCACACTATTGAAGTCACTTGCCACCTCGCTGAGCTGGTTGGTCTCCAGAATTCGTACCGAAAGAGGCACTGGTAGCCATTTAATAAACGATGATATTCGTACCGGCGCCTCATTTGCTTTTGTTACCGCGGCTCTGATAGACGGATCCAAAGCACGCGCAAATGTTCCCAGAGAGGTGGCAGAAGAAATCCTATATGTTTGGACTGTAGCCAGAGCCAAACAAGGAAGAAAATCGAGTGTTCATAGTGAGCTGACTCAAGCTAGCCACTTGGCAGACCGCTACCGAACAAAGTTGACGGAAGATGAAAAAGCATCTCTTCCCCTAATCGCCTACTATCCTGTCGAACGCTCCGTCCTCGAAATACCGCTAAAAATCCGCACCAAACACACCTTCGACCAACTCGACGGCTACGACAACTCACTCAACAGAGGCGTCGACTTCCGCCGGTTCTTCGAATGGTTCCGCGAAAGGGAAGACAGCGAAAACGAAACCGGCATTTCCGACACTGCATTGGCTGAAATCTCCGAGAAATTCGGACCGGATAGCGACGTCTGGAAAACCCTATCCAACCTGAAAGCATCTTCCCGCGACCGTCAGCTAACCGCCGTCCGCTCCGCCATCGCCGCCTTCATGCCCGGCTTCACCAACCTGCGCGTGCAACGCAAGCCGCGCCTGCACATGGCCATCGACAAGGACGGCGTCACCCTCAACGTCGCCCAACTCTCGCAAGGCGAGAAGTCGATGATGGCGCTGGTCGGTGATATCGCCCGTCGCCTGGCAATGATGAACCAGTCGTTGGATAACCCGCTCCACGGGGACGGCATCGTGCTGATCGACGAAGTGGATCTTCACCTGCACCCGAAATGGCAACGCAGTCTGATCCGCCAACTGAGCGAAACTTTCCCCAACTGCCAGTTCGTACTGACCACCCACTCGCCACTGGTCATCAGCGACGCCAAGGATGTGCTGGTTTACGTGCTCAATGACGGTGAAATCCACGAACACAAAGGCCTGTACGGACTTGATGCCAATCAGGTGCTGCTGGAAGTCATGAACACCGATATCCGCAACAGCGACGTTCAAAAACGCTTGAACGCACTGCTCGAACGCTTGCAGGACGGTGATCTGGAAACCGCACAAAAACTATTCGCCGAACTGGCAGAAGAACTTCCGGACGGTCATATCGAGCTGGCGAAAGCCGCGCTATTGCTGCGCAAACTGGAGTTGCGCCGTGCGTAAAATCACCAAGGGCGCCGAGCCGGAACAACTCATCAGATGGAAACGCGCCAACACAACATTACGTTACCGGGACCTGCCCAGCGAAGAACGCGTGAGCGTGCGCACGGCCTGTATAGCGGAACAGTTCAGCCTTTGCGCCTATTGCTGCCAGACCATTGCAGGCGACAACTCACATAACGAGCACGTTGAGGCCCAGGATAAAGCTCCCAATCGCACCTTGGAGTTCACCAACATCGTCGCCAGTTGCCAGCGCCAGAATCAATGTGGACATCATCGAGGCACGCGCCCACTGGATCTGACGCCGTTGATGGAGGAGTGCGAGTCGGAATTGAAGTTTTATCTGTCCGGCAGAGTGACCGGCAAAACTGAACGGGCAAATTCAGCTCTGGAAATTTTGAATCTCGGTCATACCGAAGAAAGCAATCGCGGACTCATAGGGGCGCGGAAACAGCTGGTTGATCAGCTGATCTTTACAGGAGGCATGCAACCCGATGACCTTGAAGATGAAGAGCTTCTGGGCATTCTCCTTGATGACATGCTGACTCCCAAGAATGGCCAGCTTGCGGCTTTCTCTCCGGTTCTGGTCAATGTCATCCGGCAGCTCCTGCCCTGACATTCAAAGTATCGTGATCATTCCCGCGGACAAAAAAATGGCGAACGTTTAAAACGTTCGCCATTTTTTATTCAGAGCCTGCCTCAATCAATCATCCGGCATTTGCGGTGGCTTGCTCGGTTTCACCGGTTTACTCGCCTTGGCGCCCTTCTCGCCTTTCTTGGCTGCCGGTTCGGCGGCAGCGGCGGCGGTTTCTGCGACTGTCGGTGCGCTGATTTCTTTCTCGCTCGCCGGCAGCGCATCAACCGTGTCGAAGATTTTCTTCAGATCCACCGATTTCGCTTCATCACCCGAGACCGAAAGCTTGATCTCGCCATCCTTGCCCAGCAGGAAAACCTTCGGGTACGCGCCGGCACCGAGTTTCAGCGATCGCAGCAAAGCCATGGTGTCCTGCTGACCAAGATCCTTGCCGTCGAGCTGGCCGGCCATATTGAGAATGGTGTAGACCTTGATGTTGCGATCGGTGACGCCTTTCTTGTTCGCCGGATCTTCCAGCGACTTTTTCAGCCCCACCCACACCGGGTCGACGGTGCTTTGCGCGATCACGATCAACGGTCGGGCCCGCCCCATGTCCCCGGCTATGGGCGAATCGTTGTCAGCGGCGAACAAGGGGCCGGCAATCGCCAGCAAGAGTGTCAGGGTCAGTGACCTGATGAGCATGCGCATCTCCTTTTGATATCCACGCTCTAATGATTGCGCATCGCGGCGATTGTTCCGGGGTTGTGCCCGGCAAATATGTTTCGCCTTGTCAGAAGCTTAGGTCAGCCGCGTCATTGCGCAACCGCATCGGCGTAATCGTGACGCGGATTTGATTACCTTTTATGAGCGCATTAGGGTGGTCGTTCTGCCCACGAAATGGAGTTCAACCCATGCACATCGACTACCTTTGCGATCACCCGCATTTGATTGAGGAACTGGCTGCGCTCAATTTCAAGGAATGGGGCGAATTCCGTGACGGCGATACCCTTGAAGCCCGCACCGAGCGAATGCGCGCGGCCTGCGGCAAGGGTGCGGTTCCCAGCGCGGTGGTGGCCATTGAAGACGGCCGATTGCTCGGTGGCGCGCTGTTGATCGACAGCGACATGAAGATCCGTCCCGAGCTGACGCCTTGGCTGGCCGGGGTTTATGTGAAGGCCGAGGAGCGTGGACGCGGGGTTGCTTCGCAGTTGGTCAACAGGATCGTCGATGAAGCGGCGGCGCTGGGCGTGACCGAGTTGTATCTGTACACCGACGCCGCGCAATCGCTGTATGCGCGGCTGGGGTGGGAGGTGGTCGAGGATCTGGTTTACGAAGAACTGCCAGTGACCGTCATGAAATTCAACATCCTTCAAGACCCACTGTAGGAGCTGCCGCAGGGGACTGCGGCGTCTCGAAAGGGCTGGTTCAGAACGCCAATTTGTAGCCGATCAACAGCAGCATGGTCGCCAGGCACGGGCGCAGCAATTCATCGGAAATGCGTCCGGTCAGGTGGCTGCCGAGCCAGATGCCCGGCAACGAACCCATGAGCAAAAAGCCCAGCACGCCCCAGTCCATGTTGCCCATGCTCGCGTGGCCCAGACCTGCAACCAGCGTCAACGGCACGGCGTGGGCGATTTCGGTGCCGACCAGGCGCCGGGTCGGCAGCAGCGGATAAAGGATGAACAGCGCGACCGTGCCGAGGGCGCCAGCGCCGATCGAGGTCAGGGCGACCATGGTGCCGAGGATCAACCCGGTGATCACCGTCATCACATTCAGGCGCGCGCCGCTCGGGTTGTAGTTGCCGCCCGCGCGCTTGTGGGCGAATTCGAGCAGGCGCTTCTTGAACAGAATCGCCAGCGCCGTGGCGAACAGCACGAAGCCCAAGGCTTGTTTGATGATCGCGTTCATCGCTTCGGGCGCGGTGTGCAGGGTGCTGAGAAACCACAACGTCATGGCGACTGCCGGCACGCTGCCGAGGGTCAGCCAGCCGGTGATGGCCCAGTCGATGTTGTTGTTCTTCTTGTGCACCAGCACGCCACTGGATTTGGTAATGGCCGCATACAGCAGGTCAGTGCCCACTGCTGTTGCCGGGTTGATGCCGAACCACAGCAGGATCGGCGTCATTAACGAACCGCCGCCGACACCGGTCATGCCGACAATAAAACCCACCACCAGCCCGGCAATCACCAGGCCGAAATTTGCCAATTCCATTAAGACGTCCAGAAAAACGACAGGAAAAATCTGGCCCGCAGCATAGCGATTTTTCATATAACCACATATATCGATGCGGTCTATCGTTATGCCCAACAATCACATTTAACAACGTAGGAGCTGCCGCAGGCTGCTATCTTTTGACTTTATTTTTTAAGATCAAGATCAAAAGATCGCAGCCTGCGGCAGCTCCTACAGGTTGCGGGGCGGCTTATTGCACGGGAAGGAAATTCAGGAACAACAGACTCTGCGCGTAATTCAACCCGATGCGCCGGTAGCGCTCGTCGAGCATCTGCGTCAGCAGATCGAGCCGCGCGACGATCTTGCCGAACTCGGTGGCGAAGCTGAGGTTGCTGCCCTCCTCCGAGATTTCGTTGGAGAACAGCAGCGGCTGGCCTTCCTTGTTCTGGCGCTGGGCCAGAATCCATGTGGCTTTTTCGATGTTGCGCGCGGCGTTGTGGACGAAGGTCGGGTTGATCGCATCAGTCATGTAGAACTCGACGCGATTGCCATGGGCAGTAAGCAGCATGCTTCCGATGGCATAGATGAAAGCGCCGACCCGATCCCCGAGAAACTCCGGACTCATCGCATAGCTGAGCGCCGCCAGATCCTTGCGGCCGCCCAGCACGGGCAACGGTTGCTGCTGCTCGACCGCCAGGCGCACCTGTTTCACCGCGGTGTTGATATCGAGGAAACCCGATTTGCGCAGCTCTTCCGGGTTGCGCAAATACAGCTTGCCCATCAACCGATAAAGGCTGTTGAGGTTGTCACGCATCGCCAGCGTGGCCATGCGGTCGACGCTGGTCTGCAGGAATTCCTGCGGTTGTCCTTCACGCATCTGAGCGATAAAGCCATTGCCGTCCTGATGCGAGCAACCACTGACAAACAGCAATGACAGACAGGCCAGCACCAGGCACGGGCGGTGAACAAATCGGGCGATCTGATGAAAAACTCTCGGCATGAATTCTCGAACAGGCACATTCCTGTGCGGCGGGCGTCGCCGCATCCTGGCCATGGATAGAGCCGGCAATTGCGAAAAAGTGCAGTGGCGGATGTGCCCGGCTGATTGGCGGCGAAGGAGCGTCAAGCCAATTAGTCAGTCTTTATTGTTGATATACACGATAAATCAGCTATAAACCCTCTTCACCTGCACAAATAGATTGACTAGTACCGTTTAGGAGCTGCCGAAGGCTGCGATCTTTTGACCTTCGTTTTTAGAATCAAGATCAAAAGATCGCAGCCTTCGGCAGCTCCTACAGGGGAATTGTGGTGTTTTCAAAACAACAACAAAAAGGAAGGTCAACCATGCTTCAATCCCGTCACCTGCTATCCGGCCTCGGACTGTCTCTGATGATTGCCACCCTTTCCGCCAATGCGGCGGGCCTGACCGCTGAACACAAAGCCTTCGGCAAAACCAACGACGGCACGCCCGTCGAGCAATACATCCTGCGCAACAGCCACGGCATGCAGGCGACTGTCATCACCTACGGTGCCACCCTGCAATCACTGCTGGTGCCGGACAAACACGGCAAAGCCGCTGACGTGGTGCTCGGCTTTGACGATGTCCAGGGCTACCAGAAAGGCACCGCGTATTTCGGCGCGACCATCGGCCGTTTCGGCAATCGCCTCGCCGACGGCGCCTTCGAACTGGACGGCAAGCGCTATCAGGTGCCGCAGAACGACAAGTCCAACGCTTTGCACGGCGGCACTCAGGGCTTCGACAAGAAGGTCTGGAAAGCGCAGGAAACCAAGGACAAGGATTCAGTCGGCGTGACCCTGACCTATCTGTCGGCGGACGGTGAAATGGGCTTCCCCGGCAACCTCACCACCGAAGTGACCTACCGCCTGACCGACAGCAACGAGTTGCGCATCGACTATAAGGCCAGCACCGATAAACCGACGGTGCTCAACCTGACCAACCACAGCTACTTCAACCTCGCCGGCGCCGGCAATGGCGACATCCTCCAGCAGGTTGCCACCTTGCACGCCAGCCATTACACCCCGGTCACCGGCAAACTGATCCCGACCGGCGAACTGGCGCCAGTGGCCGGCACACCGATGGACTTCACCAAGCCCACCGCGATCGGCACGCACATCAAGGCTGATCACCCACAGCTGAAATTCGCCGAGCCGAAACAGGGTGGCTTCGATTTCAACTGGGTGCTGGATACCAAAGGTGATGTGAGCAAAGTCGCCGCCGAGGTCAGCGATCCGCAGTCAGGGCGGCATCTGCAGCTGTTCACCAGCGAGCCGGGTGTGCAGTTCTACACCAGCAACTTCCTTGATGGCACGGTCAAGGGCAAGGGTGGCAAGGTCTATCCGCACTGGGGCGCGTTTACCCTGGAGACCCAGCACTATCCGGATGCGCCGAATCAGCCGGACTTCCCGAGCACGCGTCTGGATCCAGGGCAGACCTACAATCACAGCGTGGTGTTGAAGTTCTCCGCTAAATAACACCGGTCTTGTGGTGAGGGGATTTATCCCCGATGGATTGCGCAGCAACCCTGCTTCTTGGGGGCGCTACGCGCCCATCGGGGATAAATCCCCTCGCCACAGGTTCATCGACCTCCATTGGAACCCCTGCGCTATCCTGCTGCCCACTAAGGTATGACCATCA
Organism: Pseudomonas sp. GW823-FHT01D03; assembly: GCF_058798255.1. Taxonomy (NCBI): domain Bacteria; kingdom Pseudomonadati; phylum Pseudomonadota; class Gammaproteobacteria; order Pseudomonadales; family Pseudomonadaceae; genus Pseudomonas; species Pseudomonas sp. GW823-FHT01D03. Next base: position 2,274,166 of record NZ_JBXAKK010000001.1, on the reverse strand, counting down.
GCACAGGAGGTTTGAATGCGTACCCTTGAACTGGCAGGCGTGCAGGTTCCAGTGATCGGCCAGGGCACCTGGCGCATGGGCGAAGATCGCTCGGCGCACCCGCGTGAAGTGTCCGCGCTGCGCCAAGGCATCGAACTCGGCATGACTCTGATCGACACGGCGGAAATGTACGCCGAGGGCGGTGCCGAAAGCGTGGTCGGCGAAGCCATTGCCGGCCTGCGTGATCAGGTGTTTCTGGTGAGCAAAGTCTATCCGCACAACGCCAGCCGCAAAGGCATCCCGCAAGCCTGCGAGCGCAGCCTGCGCCGGCTCGATACCGATTACATCGACCTCTATCTGCTGCATTGGCGCGGCCAGTATCCGCTGGAAGAAACCGTCGAAGCCTTCGAACGCCTGCGCGAGGACGGCAAGATCGGCCGTTGGGGCGTGTCGAATTTCGACGTCGATGACCTCGACGAACTGGCCAACCCGGCCTGCGCGACCAATCAGGTGCTGTACAACCTGGAAGAGCGCGGCGTCGAATTCGACTTGCTGCCATGGTGCCAACAACACCGCATGCCGTTGATGGCGTACTGCCCGATCGGCCAGGGCGGTGCGATGCTGGCCGAACCGGTGCTGAAAGAGATTGCCGCTCGTCACAACGTGACCCCGGCGCAGGTTTCGCTGGCGTGGATTCTGCGTCAGGATGATGTAATTGCGATTCCCAAGGCTGTGCGACCGGAACACGTGCAACTCAATGCACAAGCGGCGCAGTTGCAACTGGATGCCGGGGATCTGGCGGCGCTGGATCAGGTATTCAAAGCGCCACAACGCAAGCAGCGGCTGGCGATGGTCTGAGTCGCTGGCTGCTGGCGAGGGCTTCGTCATGAGAAGCACTGATCAGTACGACCCGTTCAATCTGCAGCGTTTCGTCCAGGCCCAGGACCCGGTGTTCGAACGGGTCCAGCGTGAGCTCAACGAGGGGCGCAAGCGCAGCCACTGGATGTGGTTTGTGTTCCCGCAGTTCGCCGGGCTGGGCGGCAGCGAAACGTCCCGGCGCTTCGCCATTCAATCCGCCGACGAGGCGCGGGCCTATCTGGCCCACGACCTGCTCGGTGCGCGGCTGCGTACCTGCACGCAGTTGGTGCTGAACCTCCGCCAGCGTTCGATTGCCGAGGTTTTCGGCCACCCGGATGACCTGAAATTCCACTCCTCGATGACCCTGTTTGCGCAGTTCAGCGCCGAAGATTGCCCGTTTGCTCAGGCACTGGAGCGCTACTTCCACGGCATCCTCGATGAATGGACCCTGCAACTGCTGGACTCAAAACAGGCCCAGTTGCCCCCCGATCAAGGTTGAGAAATCGTCGTCGACAAACGGCAGGATCGCATCCGCCACCGGTTGCAGCTGGCGGGTGATGTAGTGGTCGTAGTCAATCGCGGCGCGGCGCACTTCCAACGGTTCCGGCCCGGCCAGGGTGATCACGTAACTGATCCAGCCGCCGTTCTGGTATTGCCGCGGGCGACCCTGCTGCGCGTTGTAATCGTCGGCCAGCCGCGCCGCACGCACATGCGGCGGCACGTTGCGTTCGTAGTCATCCAGGGTGCGACGCAGGCGTTTGCGGTAGACCAGTCGCTCATCGAATTCGCCGGCCAGGGTCTTGCGCACGTAATCGCGCACGTAATCCTGATACGGCTTGCGCTGGAAGATCCGCTCGTAGAGTTCCTGCTGGAACTGCCGGGCCAGCAGCGACCAGTCGGTGCGCACGGTTTCCAGGCCCTTGTAGACCATTTCTTCGCTGCCATCGGCGCGTGTCACCAGTCCGGCGTAGCGCTTCTTGCTGCCCTCCTCGGCGCCGCGAATAGTCGGCATCAGAAAGCGTTTGTAGTGGGTCTCGTACTGCAATTCGAGGGCGCTTTGCAGGCCGTATTCCTTACGCACGTGCTCGCGCCACCAGTCGTTGACGTGCTTGACCAGCGCCTGACCGATCTGCGCCGCTTCCTCCTGCCCGTGCGCGCGACGCAGCCAGACGAAGGTCGAGTCGGTGTCGCCATAGATCACCGCGTGGCCCTGCGCTTCGATCAGTTGACGGGTGCGCAGCATGATCTCGTGGCCGCGCAGGGTGATCGACGACGCCAGCCGCGTATCGAAAAACCGGCAGCCGCTGGAACCGAGCACGCCGTAGAAGGCGTTCATGATGATCTTCAGCGCTTGCGACAACGGTGCGTTGTGCTCGCGCTTGGCGGTCTCGCGGCCCTCGGCGACCCGCGCGACAATCGACGGCAGGCAATGCCGGGTGCGCGAAAACCGTGCGCCGCGAAAGCCCGGCACCGAATCGGCATCGTCCGGGTGTTGCAGGCCTTCGATCAGGCCCACCGGGTCGATCAGAAAAGTGCGGATGATCGACGGATACAGGCTCTTGTAATCGAGCACCAGCACCGACTCGTACAGCCCCGGCTGCGAATCCATGACGAAACCGCCGGGGCTGGCCTGTGGTGGATTGGTGCCCAGATTTGGCGCAACGAAACCCTGACGGTGCATCAGCGGCATGTACAAATGGGTAAACGCCGCCACCGAGCCGCCGCTGCGATCCGCCGGCAGGCCGGTAACGCTGGCGCGTTCGAGGAGAAACGTCAGCAACTCGGTCTTGGCAAAGATCCGCGTAACCAGCTCGCAGTCCTTGAGGTTGTACTTGGCGAGCGCCGGTTTGTCCTCGGCGAACATGCGGTTGATTTCATCCATGCGCTGGTACGGGTTGTCGATCGCCTTGCCCTCGCCGAGCAAGGTCTGCGCGACATTCTCCAGGCTGAACGAAGGGAAACTCCAGGTCGCCGACCGTAGCGATTCAATGCCGTCGATGATTAGCCGCCCCGCCGCCGAAGCAAAGAAGTGCGTGCGGCTGCCGTGTTCGCGCCACTGCATCTCTTCACCGCCACGGCCGATTTTCAACGGCACACCGAGGCGCCGCGCGTGTTCGTGGAGGATGCGCAGGTCGAACTGCACGACGTTCCAGCCGATGATTGCGTCGGGGTCGTGGAGGGCGAACCAGTCGTTGAGTTTCTTCAGGATCAGCGTGCGAGAGTCGCAATACTCCAGATCGAAGTCGACAATGCTGGCGTCACCGTTGGGCGCGCCGAGCATGTACACCTGACGCTGGCCGCAGCCCTCGAGGGCAATGGAATACAGCTCGCCGGTTTCGGTGGTTTCGATATCCAGCGAGACCAGCCGTAGTTGCGGTCGGTATTTCGGATCAGGTTTGAGTTGGGCGTTGAGCAATACGCCGTCAGCGTCGGCGCTACCGCCGAACAGCACGGGTGCGGTGATGAAACGCTCCATGAGGTAGCGCTCGGGCGGGCGCACATCGGCCTCAAAGACGTCGACCCCGGCCCGGCTGAGCGCAGTTTCCAGGCGCATCAACTGGCCGTGTTGCTGGCAATACAGGCCCAACACCGGACGATGTTCGAAATCCTGCAAGGCCAGTGGTCGCAGTTCGACGTTCTTTTCGTCAAGCAGCAGACGTTCGGCCGCCTCGCGTTGTGCGGCAGGGATAAACGCCACCGAGGTCTGGGGCGCCAGGCGCACACGGCGCGGCCCGGCGTCGGTCGCCAGCCAGAACTCGACTTCGGTGCCGGCCGGGGTATCGCGCCAATGCCGGGTCAGGACGAAGCCCTGCTGTAAATCCACCACTGCAACCTCAGGAATTGAATCAGAGGGGCATTCTACGCGGCATCGTCCGAGATAACCCCATCCCCTGTGGCGAGGGAGCTTGCTCCCGCTCGGCTGCGCAGCAGTCGCAAAACCAGGCAATGCGGCGTATCAGACAAACCGAATTCTCAGGGTTTGGGCCTGCTACGCAGTCCAGCGGGAGCAAGCTCCCTCGCCACAGGATTAGAGCCAACCCGGAAAAACCGCCAAATGACGTTTTTTGCGTGCTATCTGCCGCTTTGCCACCTTGCCCTGCGCGCAAGGGTCTACGATGCTTGAAGAACAACGACAACACCTGAGTAACCGCCATGAAGACCGTCGCCCAACTGCTCAAGCTCAAAGATCAGAAAAATCAGGAAGTACACCAGATCAAACCTGATCACATGGTGCTCGAAGCGCTGATGAAGATGGCCGAGAAAAACGTCGGCGCCTTGCTGGTGGTGGAAGACGACAAGGTGGTCGGCATCATCAGTGAGCGTGATTACGCACGCAAACTGGTGTTGCACGGGCGCTCGTCAGTCGGCACACCGGTGCGCGACATCATGGTCAAGGATGTCATCACCGTGGACACCCACCAGACCGTCGACACCTGCCTGGGCATCATGTCCGACAAACGCCTGCGCCACTTGCCAGTGGTGGAGAACGGCAAGCTGATCGGCCTGCTGTCGATCGGCGACCTGGTGAAAGAGGCGATTGCCGAACAGGCAGAGCTGATCAAGCAGTTGGAGCAGTACATTCGCGGGGAGTGATCTCCTTCCGTCCGAGCACCGCAAATCCCCTGTGGGAGCGGGCTTGCTCGCGAATGCGGTGTATCAGTCGAAACATCTCTGACTGACACACCGCATTCGCGAGCAAGCCCGCTCCCACATTGGTTTACCGGGTGTTCAGGACGGCCAATGCCGGGCAAACACCGGCGCCAGCACCGGGTGCCGATCGATGCGTTGCAGCCACGCATAAAACCCTGGACGGGTCTGGCGCAGATGCTCGCGGCTCCCCGCCCAGCGCGTCACCACTGCCGCCAGCACGTCCAGCGCGCCGGGCGTTTCGTCGTCCAGGTACAACTCGGCGGAAAACTGGTCGGCAAACACTTCCCAACTCCAGTGCAGGCGCTCACGTGCGCCGGCCATCAGGTTCTGCCGTGAGGCTTCGTCCGGCATCACCAGCCAGCGCTCGGGATAATCGATGACGCCGATGGCCGCATAGCAATTGCTGGCGATGTAGACCATGCCGCGAATCGCCTGATCGCGATCAGCCGCCTTGGCCGGCAACAGGCCGGACTCGGGAAAGCTCAGGCCCAGATGAATCAGAATCGCCACACTCTCGGTGATCGCACTGCCATCGGGCAATTGCAGGGTCGGCACCTGCTTCAGTGGATTGAGGCGCGCCAGTGCCTCCGCGGCCTCGGTCGAGGCTTCGATATCGATAAAGCGATAGGCGATCTGGCATAACTCCAGCGCCGCCTCGATGGCTGCGGCACCTGAATTGCGATGTCCGTACAGTTGATACATGCCCCCTCCTCGATCTCGACAGATCTGTGTAGCCCTATTTATAGCGGGTGTATCCGCTTTGGCACGTTTTTCCCATGCATTGGCGACTTGCGAATTCAAACCTCGCAAAACAGCGCTGGCGGTGCCCATCCCGCACCAAGAGCAATCATCGAGCGCTATCCGCGTTCTTGTAAGGTGCGATACCGAACCAAAAGTTCGCGTATCCGAGCTGGCAACAAGGAGTTCACCGCGTGAATCTTCAAACGCTCTGCCGCATCAACCTCTGCTTGCTTGTTTATCCACAACGCCGCGTTCGTTCGAACAGTCCTGGCGGCGAGCGCCTGTACTTTATTACCTGACTGCATGACCGCATACCGTGATTGGCGATGAGCTCTTCGCCGACAATGGCGTGTATTTATTTTTTAAATACAACTGCAAAAGTTACTGCCCGAGCGCCGTATTAAATGAGCGTAGACGAGATTGTCGGACAATAACTTTCAAAGACTTCGCAAGTGCACCAAAACGGCTCCAGGAACCTGAACTACTCAACACTGAAAACACTGATTTCATTTAAACAAGAACAAGGAATAAACGCCGTGATCCGCTAAAACAAAGACCCGCACCAAATCAGTCCGCCGCGCACCAGCAAGTGCCCCGGCCGTTAGCCAAGCCGCCGCTCTATCCCGCCGATCAGCGTGATACCGCGTAGAGCCTGACTCGCCTCTGAAAAAACTCCACTCACGGGAGTTTCGGGAAACTGTTGGCCGGAGGAATACACGATCAAGGCAAAACTTATATAAATGCGACATGGGTAACACTGATGAAATAAGCGCTCTACATTTCAGCAATATCTGGCACAGCGGTTGCAAAACAGAATCGAACACAAGATCTGTAGGAGCTGCCGCAGGCTGCGATCTTTTGATGTTGCCTTTAGAGATAAAGATCAAAAGATCGCAGCCTTCGGCAGCTCCTACATTGAAGAACACCAAGGAATGGATAATGAATATTCGAAGTCGATGGCTCTAAGCCAGTAACTGTAAGCAAGCCCTGTTCAATGGATAGTTCAACTATCGGCCTGCGCACACCTTGAAGAAAGTTACACCCACCCACTCGAACATCACCCCAATGTTCGGACGGCACCTTATTGCCCTTCATCAACCCGAGGGAGCTTTAATGAACGATGCGGTAAAGCACAGAACCCTGCCGGGGTCGTTACGGGAAGCGCCAATCCCGCTGTCACCGGACAGGCCAGCCTTCACGGCCAATACCTCGCAACCCGGCGGGTTGAACAAACAGCAGATGCTGTTGCTGGTGGCTGTGTCGGCGCTGATACACGGCGGCGCCTGGTGGTTTTTCCAGCAGACCCGACCCGAGCCACTGCCGACTCCGCCGCAGATTCCGGAAATGACCGTTGAGTTGACCAGCCCGACGCCGCCGGCACCGCCCACACCGGAACCGCCGCCGCCTCCGCCGCCCCCTCCACCTCCGGAACCGGAACAACCGGTGGAAGACGAAGACGCGGTCAAGCCACCGCCAAAACCGGTGGAAAAACCCAAGCCGATCGAAAAACCGAAACCGGTCGAGAAGCCCAAACCGGTGAAGAAAGTCGAGCCGCCAAAAGCTCCGCCCGCCCCGGCACAACCGGCCGCTCCCGCTGCGCCGGCGACACCGAGCGCGCCACCGGCCCCGGCCGCCGCGCCTGGCCCGGTCAAGGAATCGGCAGCGATTTCCGGTCTCGCCAGCCTTGGCAACCCGCCGCCGGAGTACCCGTCGCTGGCGCTGCGGCGCAATTGGGAAGGCAGCGTGGTGCTGCGCATTCAGGTGCTGGCCAATGGTCGCGCCGGCACGGTGGCAGTGACCAAGTCCAGCGGCAAGCCGCAACTGGATGACGCCGCCGTCGCGGCGGTGAAGAACTGGAAGTTCATCCCGGCCAAACGCGGTGACACGCCGATTGACGGCTTCGCCACCCAGACCATCGATTTCAAATTGCCGCAATAACGGCACAACCCGACGAACTCACAACCGACTTAATGCAAGCGAGGTGTAGCGATGAACAATTCACTGTCTTCGATGATTGTCCCCGGTGTGCTCTGGGGCCTGGTGCTGTTTTCCGTGGTCAGCTGGGCGATCCTGCTGGTCAAGTCGGCGCAATACCTGCGCCAGAAATCCCAGAACAAACAGTTCAGCAAAGCTTTCTGGGGCGCGCCGGATCTGCTGACTGCCGCCGAACACGCCAGCCAGTATCCGGGCTCGCTGGCGCGCATCGCCAGCAGCGGTTTCGAAGCCTTGCTGGTGGAAGAATCGCCACGTACCACGCAACAACTGGCGCACACCATCAACCGTTCCGATCGCCTGGAGCGCAACCTGCGCCAGCAGATTCAGAAGGAACGCCGCTCGCTGGAAAACGGTCAGGCGATCCTCGCCAGTATCGGCAGCACCGCGCCGTTCATTGGTCTGTTCGGCACCGTGTGGGGAATCATGGAAGCCCTGCAAAGCATCGGCGAAACCGGTTCGGCCAGCCTTGAAGCGGTCGCCGGCCCGATCGGCCATGCACTGATTGCCACCGGTGTGGGGATCGCCGTCGCGGTCCCGGCAGTGCTGATTTACAACTTCTTCCTGCGCCGCCTGAAACTCGCCTCGGCGGACATGGATGACTTCGCCCACGACTTCGATGCCCTCGCCTCGCGCAGTGCGTTTTCCATCAGCCGTCAGGCCATCGCCAGCAAAACCACAGCCGCCGTGCGGGAGGCCAGCTGATGTCCTTTTCTACCCAAGACAGCGATGAAGTGCTCAGCGAAATGAACGTCACGCCGCTGGTGGACGTGATGCTCGTGCTGCTGGTGGTGTTCATCGTCACCGCGCCGCTGATGACCAACGCGATCAAGGTCAATCTGCCGAAAACCGACGCCGTCGCCCCCGCTGAAAAGAAAGACCCGGTGGTGGTCAGCGTCGATCAGGACGGCAAGTTCTACCTGGCGAAAACCGAACTGGCGCCGGAATCGCTGGAAGCCAGCCTCAAGGAGGTCAAGGCCAAGGACGCCGAAGTTCGCGTGCAGTTGCAGGCCGACTCCGCCGTCAATTACGGCCAGGTGGCGAAAGCCATGGCATCCATCGAACGCTCGGGCATTACCAAGATTTCGGTGATGACCACCCATTGAGTGCGGTGGCGGGCGCGCATTGAGGGACACGTCCGCCACCGTTCGCTGACTCCCGTCGCAACCAGCCGACCGAAAAAACGCCACGCGTCTTCGGAGGGGATCGGCTTGCTTGAAGAAAGTGGTTTTCCGCACGCGGTATCACCGAAAGCGGAGCAATGAGGGGCTCACAAGGCCAATTCGATAACGTCTAAAAAGTCGGAAATAACCATGCTGATGAAAACTCCACGCTTCACGCTCAAACCTTTGGTGGCATCGATCTCTCGCCACCGTTTTGTTCCGTTGTATCTGGTGGCCATGGGGATGGGCGCCGGGACTGTGCAAGCCGCCGAGGATGACAACGCCACCGTGCCCGCTGCGGCAGCGGTGGTGGCGCCGACCACGCAACTGCAACGGGTGGAAGTGACGGGTTCGGCGATTCGCCGGGTCGATGCGGAAACGGCCGTGCCGATCACCATTCTCAAGGCCGATGAGCTGCGCAAACAGGGCGTGACCACCACCGCCGAACTGGTGCAGCGAATCACCGGCAGCCAGTCGATCAACAACAGCGCCGGCTCGGTGGGCGCGGCTACTGGCGGCGCTTCGTTTGCCGACATGCGCGGCATCGGCGCGAACAAGACCCTGGTGCTGCTCAACGGTCGACGCCTGGCGAACAGCGCCTTGTCGGGCACCAACTCGGCCGGCGGCGCGGTGGATCTGAACATGATCCCGTTTGCCGCGATCGAGCGCGTGGAGGTGCTGCGCGACGGCGCATCAGCGCTGTACGGCACCGACGCCATCGGCGGCGTGATCAACTTCATCACCAAAAAATCCCTGACCGACGGCCAGCTCACCCTCGGTGGCGAAACCCCGACCCACAGCGGCGGCGGTGCCACCAAAGACATGAGCGCCAGTTGGGGCTACGGCGACCTTGAGCAAGACCGCTTCAACGTGCTCGGCGTATTCAACTACAACAAGCAACAGAACCTCGACGCCAACGACCGCTCCTTCGCCCGCGACTACGATCCTGGTCGTGGCCTGGACCAGACCTCCGGCACCGCATTCCCCGGCAATTACAGCCAGAACGGCAACGCCACCAACCCGTTGGCCAACAGCAATTGCAACGGCCCCAACCTGGTCGCCCGTGATGGCCTATGCCGCTTCAGCACCCGCGAATACATCGACCTGGTGCCGCAAACCGAGAAGACTTCGTTTTTCGGCAAGACCACCGGCAAGCTCGGCGACGATCACAACGTCAACCTCGAATACTTCTGGTCACGCAACAATAACGCCACCGCAGTCGGCCCGGCCCCACTCACCGGCCTGAGCCTGGATTCCTCGTCGCCCTACTACCCGGGCAACGGCATCACCCCCGCCCCGACCGATTTCGCCCTCGACCCGACGCAACCGGTCGATGTGAACTGGCGCGAAACCGCCGCCGGCCCGCGTGAATCGAAAGACCAGAACACCAGCCAGCGCTTTCTGCTGAGTTTTGACGGTCTGGTCGGCGGTTGGGATTACAACGTCGGCGCCTCGTACAACCAGAACAAAATCGTCTCCAGCGTCACCAGCGGTTATGTCAGCGATCAGGCGATGATCGATGGGCTGGCCAGCGGTCTGCTCAACCCGTTCGGCCCGCAGTCGGCGGCCGGTCAGCAATACATCGATCAAGCGGCTTACCACGGCGCCTATTCCACCGCTGTTGGTCGGGTCGCCGGGTTTGACGGACGCATCAGCCGCGAAATCGGCGACTGGTTCGGTGCCGGTCCCTCCGGTCTGGCGCTGGGCGGCGAGTACCGCAAAGAGAAATTCCATCAGGACTTCGAAGAGTTTGCCGGCGACATTCAGAGCCTCGGCATCGACCCGGCCGGCAGCGTCGAGGGCGACCGCAGCGTGAAAGCCGCGTACGCCGAAATCAACGTGCCGGTGCTCGACAGCCTCGAACTGTCCGCCGCCGTGCGTCACGACAAATACAGCGACTTCGGCAGCACCACTAACCCGAAATATTCGTTCCGTTATCAACCGCTCAAAGAGCTGGTAGTGCGCGGCGCGTACAGCGAAGGCTTCCGTGCGCCGTCGCTGTACGAGCTGTATTCGCCGCGCAGCATCACCTTCACTCAGGGCTATTACAACGACCCGGTGCTGTGTACCGGTGGCGTGGTGCAACCGGGCGGCAACGGCGGGCGCGATTGCGGCCAGCAGTTCCTCAACCAGATTGGCGGCAACGAAGATCTGGCCCCGGAGAAGGCGCGTAACGTGACCCTGGGCTTTGTCTATCAACCGGTCAACAACCTGTCGGTGGGTCTGGATTTCTGGTGGATTCACATTTCCAACCAGATCCAGCCGTTCCCTGAATCCACCGTGTTCGATCAGGCCGGCAGCTACCCGGATCGCTTCGTGCGCAACGCCGACGGCACGCTCAACTACATCGTCACCGGCAACGCCAACCTGGGCATCGTCGAGACCAACGGTGTCGATGTGTCGCTGGACTACCGCTTCCCGAACATGCCTTACGGCCAGTTCGGTCTGGGCCTGCAAGGCACCTACGTGGACGAGTACGACTTCCAGAGCACCATCAAGGGCCCGTTCACTGACAAGGTCGGCGACTTCCAGGGTGACGGCGTGATCGCGCGCTGGAAACACAACCTGACCGGCAGCTGGACTTTCGGCGCGGCGCGGGCGTCGCTGACCAACCGCTTCACCACCGGTTACAACGACTACGACCGCGATACCCATGCGCGCGTGGCCTCGTATTCGGTGTGGGACCTGTCGGCCGGCTACACCTTCAACAAGGTGCTGGATGTCGATGCCGGAATGAAGAACATGTTCGACCGCAACCCACCGTTCTCCAACCAGGCCTACAACTTCCAGAGCGGCTATGACCCGCGTTACACCGACCCGCTGGGCCGCACGCTGTTCGCGCGCATGACGTATCACTTCTGACCGAGAGCACCGGATGTCTCTCCTGTGGGAGATGTTTCCACTGTGGGAGGGGGCTTGCTCCCGAAGGCGGTATATCCGTGAAGGGTGTGTTGACTGACACACCGCCTTCGGGAGCAAGCCCCCTCCCACAGTAGATCTCCCACAGGTTGAGCTGAGCTTTTCCAGGGATTTTGAGGAGTGAATGCATGAGTGTTTTGCGCAACATGGCAGGCCTGCTGATCGGCGGCGCTTTGCTCTGCGCCGCCGTGCCGGCACTGGCCGCCGGCAGCTACGCACTGACGGTATACGGCGAGGCGCCGAAGTATCCGGCGAACTTCGAGCATTTTGATTTCGTTGATCCCAAGGCGCCCAAGGGTGGTTCGCTCAGCCGCGCGTCGATGGAGATCGGCCAGTACAACTACATCACTCCGTATGCCGATCAGGGCATTTCCGTGGTGCAGGTCAACGACTGGGTATATGCGCCGCTGGCGTTCCGTTCGCTGGACGAGCCCTACACCGTTTACGCCTTGGTCGCGCAGCAGATCGAGCGCGATCCCGAGGGTCTCTGGGTGCGCTTCACCCTGAACCCCAAGGCACGCTTCGCCGACGGCACGCCGATCACCGCCGAAGACGTGCGCTACACCTTCAACCTGCTGATGACCAAGGGCAGCCTCAGTTATCGTCAGCAGTACGCCGACGTGCAGGACGTGCTGATCGAAAACCCACGGCAGGTGCGCTTCACCTTCAAGAACAACCTCAACCGCACCCTGGCGCTGGATCTGGCGACACTGCGCGTGGTGCCCGAACACTGGTGGAAGACGCGCGATTTCGCCAACGGCGGCGGCTTCGAACCGCCGCTGGGCAGCGGCCCGTACCGCGTGAGCAAAGTCGATGCCGGACGCAGCATCAGTTTCCAGCGCGACCCGGACTGGTGGGGCAAGGACCTGCCGGTCAGTCGCGGCATGTACAACTTCGACACGCTCACGGTGAATTTCTACGGCGATACCGACGTCGCGCGCCAACTGTTGCAGGCCGGCGCTTTCGACTACAACCGCGAGTTTTCCTCGTCCGGCTACGTGGTCGGCTACGACAGCCCGGCACTGCGTGACGGTCGCTTGCAACAGGCGATCCTCGCCCCGCAGAAACCCACCGCGGCTCAAGGCTTCGTGTTCAACCTGCAAAACCCGATCTTTCAGGATCGCCGCGTGCGTCAGGCGATCAGCCTGTTGTGGGATTTCGAATGGACCAACAAGCAGATGATGCGTGGCTTCTACGTGCGCCAGAACAGCTTCTGGCCGAAGAGTGAAATGGCCGCGACCGCCCTGCCCGACGCCGAGGAACTGAAGATCCTTGAGCCGTTGCGCGGGCAGATTCCGGACGAGGTGTTCACCACGGTGTATCAGGCGCCGAAAACCGATGGCAGCGGTTACATCCGCGACAAGCAGCTGCAAGCCCTCAAGCTGCTCGCCGAGGCCGGCTGGACGCCGCAACACAGCCGACTGGTCAACGCCGCCGGCGAGCCTCTGGAGTTCACCTTCCTCGACGGTCAGGGCGGTTTCGACCGCATGCTGCTGCCGTTCAAACGCACCCTCGCGCAGATCGGCATCACCCTGAATCTACGGCGGATCGACTCGGCGCAATACGTCAATCGGCTCAACGCCCGCGACTACGACATGATCGTCACCAGTTTCCCGCGCAGTGGCGATCCGATCGTCTCCCCCGGCCGCGAGCTGTACAGCCTGTATGCCTCGCAAAGTGCCACGCAAGTCGGCAGTTCGAACTCGATGGTGCTGGCCAACCCGGCGGTCGATCAACTGATCGACGGGCTGGTCAAGGCTGATACCCGCGACGCCATGGTGCATTACGCCCGCGCCCTCGACCGGGTGCTGCAATGGGGTTACTACATGATTCCCAACTACTACTCCAAGGGCACGCCGACGGTGTATCAGAACCGCTTCGGCATGCCGGCGGTGCAACCGGCGTACGACGAAGGCCTCAACACCTGGTGGGAGGTCTCGGCCAAGCCGTTGACCACGCAACAGATGCACTCCCAGCTCGCAGGGGGTCAGTGACATGCTGCGTTATCTGAGTCGACGTTTGCTGCTGATCATCCCCACGCTGCTGTGCATTCTGGTGGTCAACTTCGTGATTGTGCAGGCCGCACCGGGGGGGCCGGTCGAGCAAGCCATTGCGCGCCTGCAAGGTTTCGGCGGGCACGGCATGGGCGGTGGTGGCGAAGTCGCCGCGATTGGCGGTGCCGGGCGCAGCAGCCGTGGCCTCGATCCGGCGCTGATCGAGGAAATCAAACACCACTACGGCTTCGACAAGCCGATGCACGAACGCCTGTGGCTGATGCTTAAAAACTACGCCCAGCTGGATCTGGGCAGCAGTTTCTTTCGCGGCGCCAAGGTCACCGATCTGATCATGCAGAAGCTGCCAGTGTCACTGTCCCTGGGTCTTTGGGCAACGCTGATCACCTACCTGATTTCAATCCCGCTGGGCATCCGCAAGGCGATCAGAAACGGCAGCGCGTTCGATGTCTGGAGCAGCACCGCGATCATCATTGGCTACGCGATGCCGGCGTTTCTGTTTGCGATGCTGCTGATCGTGGTGTTCGCCGGCGGCAGCTACGTCAACTGGTTTCCGGTGCAGGGCCTGGTGTCGGATAACTTCGACAGCCTCAGCCCCCTGGGCAAGGTCGGCGACTACCTCTGGCACTTGGTGTTGCCGGTCACGGCACTGGTGATCGGCGGGTTCGCCACCCTGACCATCCTCACCAAAAACAGCTTCCTCAACGAGATCAGCCGCCAATACGTGATCACCGCGCGGGCCAAGGGTTTGACCGAGCGCCGCATGCTCTACGGCCACGTGTTTCGCAACGCCATGTTGCTGGTGGTGGCCGGTGTGCCCTCGGCGCTGATCGAGGTGTTTTTCGCCGGTTCCTTGCTGATCGAAACCATCTTCAACCTCGACGGCCTCGGGCGCATGAGTTACGAGGCGGCGGTGTCGCGTGACTACCCGGTGGTGTTCGGCGCGCTGTTTCTGTTCACCCTGTTTGGCCTGCTGATCAAGCTGATCGGTGATCTCTGCTACACCCTGCTCGACCCGCGTATCGACTTCTCGGCGAGGACTGCCTGATGTTCACACTTTCTCCTCTGGGTCAGCGCCGGGTCGCGCAGTTCAAGGCCAACCGCCGTGGACGCTGGTCGCTGTGGCTGTTCATTGGCCTGTGCCTGATCTGCCTCGGCGGCGAACTGATTGCCAACGACAAACCGTTGGTGATCCGCTACCACGGCGCCTTGTACTTCCCGATTCTCAGCGAATACCTGGAAACCGATTTCGGCGGTGAACTGCCGTTCCAGCCGGATTACGCCAGCGCTTACGTGCACGGGCTGATCGAGGATCAGGGCGGCTGGATGCTGTTTCCGCCGATCCCGTTCAGCTACGACACGGTCAATTACGACCTGACTGAACCGGCACCCAGCCCACCCTCTTCCAGCAATTGGCTGGGCACCGACGATCAGGCGCGGGACGTGTTGGCACGGGTGATTTTCGGCACACGGATTTCAATTCTGTTTGCGCTGATCCTCACCGGTATCAGTGCGTTGGTCGGCATCGTTGCCGGGGCCTTGCAGGGTTATTACGGCGGCTGGGTCGACCTGCTCGGGCAACGGGTGCTGGAGATCTGGTCGGGGCTGCCGGTGCTGTATCTGCTGATCATCTTGTCCGGGTTCGTCTCACCAAGTTTCTGGTGGTTGCTGGGAATCATGGCGCTGTTTTCCTGGCTGGCATTGGTGGACGTGGTGCGCGCCGAGTTCCTGCGTGGACGCAATCTGGAATACGTCAAAGCCGCGCGGGCGCTGGGGCTGACCGACAGCGAACTGATGCTGCGGCACATCCTGCCCAACGCGATGACCTCCACCCTGACTTACCTGCCGTTCATTCTGACCGGCGCCATCGCCACCCTCACCGCCCTGGATTTCCTCGGTTTCGGCATGCCCGCCGGCACCGCCTCGCTGGGCGAATTGATCGGTCAGGCCAAGCGCAATCTGCAAGCGCCGTGGCTGGGGCTGACGGCATTTTTTGCCTTGGCGCTGATTCTGTCGTTGCTGGTGTTCATCGGTGAGGCTTGCCGTGATGCGTTTGATCCAAGATCTTGATCCGAGGAGCTGACATGAGCGACAACCTGATTGAAATCCGCGACCTGCGTGTCGCCTTCGCCGGGCAGGAAGTGGTGCACGGTCTGAACCTCGATATTCGGCGTGGCGAATGCTTGGCACTGGTCGGTGAGTCCGGCTCGGGCAAGTCGGTCACGGCGCATTCGATTTTGCGTCTGTTACCGGGCAAAACCGTCAGCAGCAATGGGTCGATTGCTTATAACGGGGTGAACCTGCTGCACGCCAGCGAGCAGCAGATGCGTGGTTTGCGCGGCAACCGGATCGCAATGATTTTCCAGGAGCCGATGACCTCGCTCAATCCCCTGCACACCGTGGAAAGACAGGTCAGCGAAGTGCTGGAGATTCACAAGGGTCTCAAGGGTCGCGCCGCCCGTGCGCGCACTTTGGAGCTGCTCGAACTGGTGGGTATTCGCCAACCTCTGCAGCGTTTGAAAGCCTATCCACATCAGCTTTCCGGCGGTCAACGGCAACGGGTGATGATTGCGATGGCGCTGGCCAATGAGCCGGAACTGCTGATCGCGGATGAGCCGACCACGGCGCTGGACGTCACCGTGCAGCAGAAAATTCTCGAACTGTTGATCGAGTTGCAGCAGCGGCTCGGCATGTCGATGCTGCTGATCAGTCACGATCTCAATCTGGTGCGGCGCATCGCGCAACGGGTGTGCGTGATGCGCCACGGCGAAATCGTCGAACAGGCCGACTGCGAGACACTGTTTCGCGCGCCGCAGCATCCTTACAGCCGCTTGCTGATCGAAGCTGAACCGAGCGGTGCGCCGGTGCCGAGCCCGTACGAACACAATCTGCTGGAAGTCGATGATCTGAAGGTCTGGTTTGCCCTGCCCAAGACGCTGTTCAGTCGTTCACAGGCGTACGTCAAAGCGGTGGACGGGGTCAGTTTCCGCCTGCAACGCGGCAAGACCCTGGGGATTGTCGGCGAGTCCGGTTCGGGCAAATCGACGCTGGGTCAGGCGATCCTGCGGCTGGTGGAATCCGGGGGCGATATCCGCTTCGGCAACAAGCAGCTGAGCCTGCTCAATCAACGTTTGATGCGCCCCTTGCGGCGACAGATTCAGGTGGTGTTCCAGGATCCGTTCGGCAGCCTGAGTCCAAGGATGTCGGTGCAGCAGATCATTGCCGAAGGCTTGCTGACCCACGGCATCGGCACTGAGGCGGAGCGAGAGGCGGCGGTGATTCGCGTGCTGGAGGAAGTCGGCCTTGACCCCAAGAGCCGTCATCGCTACCCCCACGAATTCTCCGGCGGTCAGCGCCAGCGCATCTCCATCGCCCGCGCGCTGGTGCTGGAGCCAGCGCTGATTCTGCTCGACGAACCGACCTCGGCGCTGGATCGCACGGTGCAGAAACAAGTGGTAGATCTGTTGCGGCAACTGCAGATCAAGCATGGGCTGACGTATCTGTTCATCAGCCATGACCTGGCGGTGGTGCATGCGCTGGCCCATGACTTGCTGGTGATCAAGGATGGCAAGGTGGTGGAACAGGGTTCGTCGCGGGAGATTTTTGCTGCGCCAACCCACCCCTACACCCAGGAACTGCTGAAAGCCTCCGGCCTCAAGCCCGACGCAAATCCCTGTGGGAGCGGGCTTGCTCGCGAATGCGATATGCCTGTGACATGAATATCGACTGACAGGACGCCTTCGCGAGCAAGCCCGCTCCCACAGGGGGAGATCGGTGGAGGTGGAAAATATTTTTCGGGCACTGCATCCAAACGCCTCCTTCACGGGTAGTCCCTGTAACAGCCCTCTTCGGCTGTCAGCGATCTACCCCTTTCGGAGATAACACTGATGAACATCACTCAACTGATTGGCCTCACCGGTTTGCTCGCCCTGTCCTCGACAACCTTCGCCCAAAGCAGCTATCCCGATGCGATCAAAGTCCCGGAAGGCCACAAGATCGCCATGGAAACCACCGGCGTCGGCGAGATCACTTACGAATGCCGCGACAAGCCCAATGCCGCCGGGCAGACCGAATGGACCTTCGTCGGCCCTAAAGCGGTGCTCAATGATCGCAGCGGCAAGCAGGTCGGCACCTACTTCGGCCCGCCAGCCACCTGGCAGGCCAAGGACGGATCGAAAGTCACCGGCACGCAATTGGCCGTCGCTCCGTCGAGCCCGGGCAACCTGCCCTATCAACTGGTCAAGGCCAACCCGGCTGAAGGCAAAGGCGCGATGAGCGGCGTGAGTTACATCCAGCGGGTCGCGCTCAAGGGCGGCGTAGCGCCAGGCAGCGAATGCACGGCGGCGAACAAGGGCAAGCAGGAAGTGGTGAAGTATCAGGCGGACTACATTTTCTGGGCGGCGAACTGAGTTCCCGACTCAACACAAAGCCTCTGTAGGAGTGAGCCTGCTCGCGATGACGGTGTGTCAGCCAACAACTGCTCCACTGATACACCGTCATCGCGAGCAGGCTCACTCCTACAAGGGGAATCGGGTTGTCTGGATGTTTGCGGAATGTGAGCTAGATTGCACCACATGTCCTTGACCGAATCCGTGTTTGATTACGAAGCCCGCCTCGCTGCCTGTGCCCGCGGCGAGCGTCAGGCCCTGCGCGATTTGTACGTGCAGGAAGGACCGCGCCTGCTCGGCGTGGCCAAACGGCTGGTGCGTGACACGGCGCTGGCGGAGGACATCGTGCATGAGGCGTTCATCAAGATCTGGAACGGTGCGGCGCAGTTCGATCCGGCGCGCGGCTCGGCGCGGGGCTGGATGTTCAGCGTGACCCGGCATCTGGCGCTGAATCTGCTGCGCAATCAGCCTCGGGAAACCCCGTTCAGCGAAGATCATGAAATGCCTGCCGAAGAAGATGACGGCTTCGATGCCCAGGCGCATTCGGGGCGCATCCATCGCTGCCTGGAACAACTCGACCCACAACGCCGAAGCTGCATCCTCCACGCCTATGTCGATGGCTACAGCCACGCGCAGATTTCCCAACGGTTGGGCACGCCGCTGGGCACGGTCAAAGCCTGGATCAAACGCAGCCTCAACGCTTTGCGGGAGTGCATGGGATGACCACTGAATCGGCGCAGGAACGTGATGAACTGGCCGGCGAATACGTGCTCGGCACACTCTCTGCTGAACAGCGGATCGAGGTGCAGAAACGTCTGCCGCATGAGCCGGATCTGCGCGCAGCGGTGGACGCCTGGGAACGGCGGCTGCTGGAGCTGACGGACTATGCCGAAGCGCAGCAACCGTCGGCGTTCCTGTGGCCGCGAATCGAGCGCAGCGTCGAGCGACTGACGCCTGAAACGTCCACCACCTCGTGGTGGAATCTGCTGCCGCTGTGGCGCGGGCTGAGCGCTGCCGGACTGGCTGCGACATTGGTCCTGGGTTCAATTCTGCTGACCCAGACCCCGCCTAAACCGAATTATCTGGTGGTGCTGGTCGCCCCGCAGGACAAGGCGCCGGGCTGGGTGATCCAGGCCAGCAATCCGCGTGAAATCCAGTTGATCCCGCTGGGCGTGGTCGAAGTGCCGGCAGACAAGGCGCTGGAGTTCTGGACCAAGGCTGACGGCTGGCAAGGACCGGTGTCGCTGGGGCTGGTCAAACCGGGGCAGACGCTGTCGGTGCCGCTGGACAAATTGCCGCCGCTGCAACCGAATCAGCTGTTCGAGCTGACGCTGGAAGGCGCCAATGGCTCGCCGATCGGCAAACCAACCGGACCGATTCAGGCGATTGGCCGAGCCGTCAAAGTGCTTTGAACCGGCATCAACCGGCCTTGGCCATGCAACGCTTGTAGCGCTCATCCACGCGCTTGGCGAACCACGCCGTGGTCAGTTTGCGCGTGATTTTCGGGCTCTGCAGCACGATCCCCGGCAACACCGCACGCGGCAGTTTTTTTCCCTCCGCTTGCTCCGCCAGTTCGAACACCCGCTGATAAAGCTTGGTGTCTTCAAACTCCAGAGTCTTGCCTTTCTCCAGTTGATCGCGAATGGTCGGGTTGCGCATGCCCAGCGACTTGCCGAGGGTGCGCACCGCCAGTTCGGTACCGCCGGGCATGATCGAGTCGTAGCGGATCAAGTCGCCATCCAGCGCCAACGGGATGCCCGAGGCTCGGCTGACGGCGTTCTGAAACGCGGCATTGCGGCTGGCGTACCAGCCGGCGTTGAAGTCCGCGAAGCGGTACAGCGGCTCGCGATAACTCACCGGGTAGCCAAGCAAGTGCGCGATGCCGAAGTACATGCCGCCACGGCGGGTGAACACTTCGTGGCGGATCGTGCCGTCTACCGGGTATGGATAATCCTTGGCGTGCTGCTCGGCGAATTCGATGCTGACCTGCATCGGTCCGGCGGTGTGTACCGGGTTGAAGCCGCCGAACAAGGTGCGGCCCATCGGCACCCTACCGATGAAGTCGTCGAAAATGGCGCTGAGTTCTTTTTCACTGCGTGCCGCGTTCAAGCGTTCGCTGTAGGTCTTGCCGTTGGTGGAGCGCACTTGCAGCGCGCCACTGACCAGCAGGCCGGGGATATGCACTTTGGCGGCACGACGGTCGATTTCGTCGCGGGCGATCTTGCCCAGGCCCGGCACGGTGGGGTCCGCCTGGAAGGTCGATTCCTGCTCGGCAACGGCCAGCACCGAACATAGGTTTTGCGTGGTCGGGCTGATGCCCTGCGCGGCGAACGCGGCGTAGATGTCGGTGGCCCAGCCTTGCCGATCAGCGGTTTTGGCCGGCATCAGCCGGACGATTTCGGCCTTCACTTCGGCGGGTGCGCGCGGCGCCGGCTCCTGGCTGCGCTGGCCGGCGCAACCGGCGAGCACCAACAGCGCGGCGAGGGTAATAAGTAATCGCATGTTGCTTCATCCAATCCAGTAAGCCCGAACCACCATACACAATCCCTGTAGGAGCTGCCGCAGGCTGCGATCTTTTGATCTTGTCTTTTAAAAACCAAGTCAACAGATCGCAGCCTGCGGCAGCTCCTACAGGTGAATGAGTTTTCCGGGTTGATGACAAACTGATTGCAAAACGTTACTGCGAACTCCTATCATTTGTGCCTGGAGTCGTATTTGCGCAAGGAGTTCCCCGCGCCGTTCTAATTTTCTCACCGGCCGTACGCCTCCAGGTATCGACATGCCCGTTTCAGCTCGACTCGCCGTCCCGTTCCGCCCGACGCTTCTCGCCCTGCTGTGCTCCCTGACCGTCACCGCCCATGCTGCCGATGAAAACGGCAAGGCGCTGGTGCTCGACAATGTCAACGTCAACGCCCAGGCACCGACGCCCGACGCCCTGCCCCCGGTCTACGCCGGTGGTCAGGTCGCCCGTGGCGGTCAACTCGGCGTGCTCGGCAATCAGGACATGATGGACGTGCCGTTCAGCGCCGCGTCGTACACCGAACAACTGATTCAGGACCAGCAAGCGGAAAACGTTGCCGACGTCCTGCTCAACGATTCGTCGGTGCGTCAGGCTTCGGGTTTCTCCAACCAGGCGCAGGTGTTCATGATCCGCGGTCTGCCGCTGAACGGTGACGACATTTCCTATAACGGCCTGTACGGCGTGCTGCCCCGGCAGATCATTTCCACCGATGCGCTGGAGCGCGTGGAAGTGTTCAAAGGCCCCAACGCCTTCATCAACGGCGTGACCCCGACCGGCTCCGGCATCGGTGGCGGCGTCAACCTGCAGCCCAAGCGCGCCGGCGACGAGCCGCTGCGCCGCTACACCACCGAGATCAACAGCGAAGGTCGCATCGGTCAGCACTTCGATATCGGCCAGCGCTTCGGCGAAGACAACCGCGTCGGCGCACGGATCAACCTGTCGCAGCGCGAGGGCGACACCGGCATCGATCACGAAAACCAGCGCTCGAAACTGTTCAGCATCGGCCTTGACTACCGTGGTGACGCGCTGCGTGTTTCCGGCGACTTCGCCTACCAGAAAGAACGCGTCAACGGTGGCCGCAACTCGGTCAACCTCGGCACCGCCACGCACATTCCGGACGCGCCGTCAGCCGACACCAATTACGCGCCGAAGTGGGGTTACACCGACATCGAAGACACCTTCGGCATGCTCCGCGCCGAGTACGACCTGAACGACAACTGGACCGCGTACGTCGCCGGCGGCGCCAAGCACACCCGCGAAGTCGGCCGCTACAATTCGACCACGCTGGTGGGCAACAACGGCGCCTCCTACACCACCGGCTCGTTCATCCCCCACGATGAGGACAACACCAGCCTGATGGCCGGCCTCAACGGCAAGTTCAACACCGGCGCGGTCAGCCACAAACTCAACTTCGGCCTCAGCGGTCTGTGGGCGGAACAGCGCAGCGCCTATGATTTCGACCTGACCAAGTACGCCAACAATATCTACCACCCGGTGCAAACGCCGTCGCCGGTCGGCAATTTTGCCGGCGGCGACGTCAGCGATCCGGGCATTGTCGGCAAGACTTTCAACCGCAGCCTCGCGCTCTCCGACACCCTCGGTTTCTTCGATGATCGCCTGCTGATCACCGCCGGCCTGCGTCGTCAGCAACTGGTGGTGCAAGGCTACAACTACGCCAGTTACGGCAGCGGCAGCCGCAAGTCGAGCTACGACGAATCGATCACCACGCCGGTCTACGGCATCGTGTTCAAGCCGTGGGAGCACGTGTCGTTCTACGCCAACCACATCGAAGGCCTGGCACAAGGCCCGACCTCGCCGACCAGCGCCGGCGGCTTACGCGTGACCAACGGCAACGAAGTCTACGCACCAGCACGCTCCAAGCAGACCGAGGCCGGGGTCAAGGTCGACATGGGCACTTACGGCGCGAGCCTGGGCGTCTATCGCATCGAGCAGCCGAGCGACGGTTACTGCGAAATCAACAGCGCCACCACCTGCACCTACGTGCGTGAAGGCGAGCAGATCAACAAAGGCGTAGAGATGAACGTGTTCGGCGAGCCCATCAACGGCCTGCGCCTGATCAGCGGCCTGACCCTGATGGACACTGAACTGCGCAACACCCAGAACGGTGCCAACGACGGCAACCGCGCCATTGGCGTGCCGAGCTTCCAGTTCAACGCTGGTGCCGACTGGGATGTACCGGGCCTGCAAGGCGTGGCGCTGAATGCGCGGATGCTGCGCACCGGTGGCCAGTACGCCGACGCGGCCAATAACCTCAGCCTGCCGAGCTGGAACCGCTTTGACGCGGGTGCGCGTTATGCGTTCAAGGTCTCGCAGAAAGACGTGACCCTGCGTCTGGGCGTCGAAAACCTGGCCAACAAGAAATACTGGGAATCGGCGCAGGGCGGCTACTTGACCCAGGGTGAGCCACGAGTGGCGAAGCTGTCGGGGACGATCGATTTCTAACCCGCCGCCAAAATGAAAAAGGCCCCGCAGCTTTACCGCTGTGGGGCCTTTTTGGTTTTTGAGTGCCTGAAAAGGCCTTTTCGCGAGCAAGCCCGCTCCCACATTGGAATGCGTTCGACTGTGGGAGCGGGCTTGCTCGCGAAGGGGCCGGTACTGGCTACCCTTTCCATCTGATCCATACTTGCTCCACAGCAAACGGAGGACAGGCCCATGAACCGCAGCGACGTACTGATCATCGGCGCCGGCCCGACCGGTCTAGTGCTGGCCCTGTGGCTGAGCAAACTGGGCGTGCGCGTGCGCATCATCGACAAGACCTCTGCGCCCGGCACCACCTCACGGGCACTGGCGGTGCAGGCGCGCACCCTGGAGTTGTACCGCCAGCTGGACCTGGCCGATACCGTGGTGCGCAACGGTCACAAGGTCGCGGCGGCGAATTTCTGGGTCAAGGGCAAACCGGTCGCGCAGTTACCGTTGCAGCGCATCGGCGAAGGCCTGACGCCCTACTCGTTCATCGAAATATTTCCCCAGGACCTGCACGAACGGCTGCTGCTCGAACGCCTCGAAGACTATGACGTGACGGTTGAGCGCAACACCGAACTGGAGAGTTTCGAAGAAACCGGCGACGGCCTCAGCGCGCATTTGCGCTTGCCGGACGGGCAGCAGGAAATCTGTCAGGCGTGCTTTCTGGCAGGCTGCGATGGCGCGCGCTCGGTGGTGCGCAAAACCCTCGACACCGGATTCCCGGGCGGCACCTATCAGCAGATTTTCTACGTCGCGGATGTGCAGGCCAGCGGCCCGGCACTGAATGGCGAGCTGCATCTGGATCTGGACGAAGCGGATTTTCTCGCGGTGTTCCCGCTGGCCGGTGAAGGCCGCGCCCGGCTGATCGGCACGGTGCGTGACGAACGTGCCGACCGTGCTGAAACCCTGCAATTTGCCGACGTCAGCAGCCGCGCTATCGAGCATTTGAAAGTGCATATCGACGAGGTCAACTGGTTCTCCACCTACCGCGTGCATCACCGCGTGGCCGAACACTTTCGCAGCGGTCGGGCGTTTCTCCTCGGCGACGCCGCGCATGTGCACAGCCCCGCCGGCGGCCAGGGCATGAACACCGGGATTGGCGATGCGATCAACCTGGCCTGGAAACTCGCCGCGGTGCTCAACGGCAGCGCCACGGCGCAACTGCTCGACACCTACGAAACCGAGCGCATCGCCTTCGCCCACAGGCTGGTGTCAACCACCGACAAGGTGTTCAGCTTCGTCACCGCCGAAGGGCGCATTGCCGATCTGCTGCGCACGCGCCTGGCACCGTTTCTGATCCCGAAAATGGCCACGTTCGAGGCCAGCCGCGAATTCCTCTTTCGCACCGTCTCACAGGTCACCCTCAACTATCGCGGCATGCCGCTGAGCCAAGGCACGGCCGGCCACGTCCACGGCGGCGACCGCTTGCCGTGGGCGCATGATGGTGAGGGGGATAATTTCGAGCCGCTGCGCCAGCCGTGCTGGCAGGTGCACGTGTATGGCGACACCAGCGACGAAATGATCGCCTGGTGCAATGAACACCATCTGCCGCTGCACGTGTTCGACTGGCGGCCGGCGTTTGAAACGGCGGGGTTGGGGCGTAACGGCTTTTACCTGTTGCGCCCGGATACCTATGTGGCGATTGCCGATAACAGCGCGGATCCGAAGGTGATCGAGCGGTACTTCCGGGATCACGGGATCCGGCCCTACTTTAACGGCCCCTGACACTACACAGTCCCAATGTGGGAGCGGGCTTGCTCGCGAAGGCGTCGTGTCAGTCAACCTATTCGTTGCTGATACACCGCATTCGCGAGCAAGCCCGCTCCCACAGGGGGTTGTGCGGTATTCGTCAGATCCCGGCCAATGCCAGATCCATCGCAAAGTAGGTGAAGATCAGATCCGCACCCGCGCGCTTGATCGCGCCCAGGCTTTCGCGCACCACGCGGTCCTCGTCGATTGCACCGGCCTGGGCGCCGAACTTGATCATCGCGTACTCGCCGCTGACCTGATACGCCGACAGCGGCAGGTTCGAGGCTTCACGAATGTCGCGGATGATGTCGAGGTACGCACCGGCCGGCTTGACCATCAGCGCATCGGCGCCTTCCTGTTCGTCGAGCAGCGATTCGCGCAGGGCTTCGCGGCGGTTCATCGGGTTCATCTGATAGCTTTTGCGATCACCCTTCAGCGCGCTGCCGCCGGCCTCGCGGAACGGGCCGTACAGCGCCGAGGCGAATTTGGTCGAGTAGGCCATGATCGGAATCTGGGTGAAACCGGCGGCGTCCAGCGCCTGGCGAATCGCCCGCACCTGGCCGTCCATCGCCGCCGACGGCGCGATCACGTCCGCACCGGCACGCGCCGCCGCCACGGCTTGCTTGCCGAGGTTGATCAGGGTCTGGTCATTGTCGACTTCGTGGTTGTGCATCACCCCGCAGTGGCCATGATCGGTGTATTCGCAGAAGCAGGTGTCGGACATCACGATCATTTCCGGCACGGCGTCCTTGGCAATCCGCGACATGCGCGAAACCAGACCGTCTTCGCGCCAGGTGTCACTGCCGTTGGCGTCCAGGTGATGGGACACGCCGAAAGTCATCACCGACTTGATCCCGGCACGGGCATAACGCTCGATTTCACTGGCCAGCTTGCGCTCGGGAATGCGCATCACCCCCGGCATGCTCTTGATCGGTACGAAGTCATCGATTTCTTCTTCGACGAAAATCGGCAGCACCAGATCATTCAGGCTGAACTCGGTTTCCTGGAACAGACTGCGCAGGCTCGCATTGCGGCGCAGACGGCGGGGACGTGCTTCGGGGAACTGGCTGGACATGGCGCTTCCTGAAAACGGCAGATGAGACGAAAGTCGTAGGGGCGAAGCTTATGCCTTCGGTGGGCGCAGGTACAAACCTGGATCAATCAAGAGTGCGTTACCAAGGACGCAATAATCTGCGGGCGTCATCACTATTCCTGTGGGAGCGGGCTTGCTCGCGAAGGAGGTCTATCAGAAAAAGACGTGTTGACTGACACGACGCCTTCGCGAGCAAGCCCGCTCCCACAGGGTTATGTGTGGCCTCAGGAAGGAATGGTCAGGCCTCGGACGACCGCCGGGCGCGCCAGAAAGCGCTCCAGCACCCGGGTCACATTCGGGAAGTTGCTGATCCCGACCAGATCTCCCGCCTCATAGAACCCGATCAGGTTGCGCACCCACGGGAACGTGGCGATGTCGGCGATGGTATAGCGCTCGCCCATGATCCAGTCGCGACCTTGCAGACGTTTGTCGAGCACGTTGAGCAGGCGTCTGCTCTCCTCGACATAGCGGTCACGCGGACGCTTGTCCTCGTAGTCCTTGCCGGCGAATTTGTTGAAGAAACCGAGCTGGCCGAACATCGGGCCGATACCGCCCATCTGGAGCATCAGCCACTGAATCGTCTCGTAACGCAGCGCGCCTTCCTGGGCCAGCAACTGGCCGCTCTTGTCTGCGAGGTAGATCAGGATCGCGCCGGACTCGAACAGCGGCAGCGGCTGGTCTTGCGGGCCGTGGGGGTCGAGGATCGCCGGGATCTTGTTGTTGGGGTTCAGCGACAGGAACTCGGGGGACAGCTGATCCTGGGTATCGAAGCCCACGCGGTGTGGCTCGTAGGGCAGGCCGATCTCTTCGAGCATGATCGAGACCTTGACGCCGTTGGGGGTCGGCAGGGAGTAGAGCTGAATCCAGTCGGGGTACTGCGCCGGCCATTTCTGGGTAATGGGGAACGCGGACAGATCGGTCATTGGAAACATCCAGTCACATGGGAAGCGCTGATCATAATGTAGGAGCTGCCGCAGGCTGCGATCTTTTGATCTGGCTTCTAAAAACCAAATCAAAAGATCGCAGCCTGCGGCAGCTCCTACACGAACCGTAACATCTTGCGGGTACTGTGCATGAACCAAACCGGCCTCAGAGGACTCTGAGCTATGCCTTTCGCAAAGGAAGCGCGACACACGACATGGACAACATCCGGTGCTGGGAGCCCGTGGTGTAAGGGTTGGTCAGCCCCAACCGAATTTGCTGAAGAACCTATATTCAATGACGAACCTCATGAGTTTCGCCAAACGTTTCAAACATCGCGCCTACGTGGCCCTGCCTTCGCTGCTGGCGGTCAGTGCATTGTTCCTGTCGCTGGAGTCGAGCCAGATTCGCGCGCAACCGGTGGACGGTACGCAGACGCTGGTCTTCCTGCGCCATGCGGAGAAGCCCGAGGGCGGTCTCGGCCAGCTCAATTGTCAGGGCCTGAATCGCGCCATCGACCTCTCGACCCTGTTGCCGGAAAAATTCGGCAAGGCCGATTATGTGTTCGCCGCCAACCCGACGCGCAATGTCGAGGAAGGCGAACTGGACAACTCCTACAGCTACATCCGTCCGTTGATGACCATCAGCCCCGCCGCGATCAAGCTCGGCCTGCCGGTGAACATCGAGTTTTCCGCCAACGACACCAGTGACCTGGCGCGCGAACTGATCGAGGACAAGTACCACAACGCGACGATCTACACCGCCTGGTCGCACGGCTACTTGCCGGAGCTGATCAACAAGGTCGCGGGCAAGGCCGTCGGCGAGAAGCAGACCATCACCGACGACTGGGCCTCAGGTGATTTCGATTCGCTGTACGTACTGACCCTGACCTGGCACAACGGCAAGGCCAGCCTGCAAAGCCACAGCTACAAGCAGGGGCTGGATAACGGCAAGGCGACCTGTCCGACTTGAGTGATTGGCTGCCTGTGCCGACCCTTTCGCGAGCAAGCCCGCTCCCACAGGGGATCTGCGTCAGGCAGAAAATTTCTGCCCAGTGAAGATCACCTGTGGGAGCGAGCTTGCTCGCGAAGAGGCCAGCCGCTACAACCTCAATCTTTCTGGCTGGCTCGCTCACGCAGATACTCCAGCACCGCCCCGCGCTCCCCGGCAAACTCAATCCGCCCGCCCTTTTTCTCACGCTGGAACGCATACATCGGGTCGTAATACTCGCGCAGCAACACGCTGATCCAGTCCCGGAACATCTCGACCGAACCGCTGCGCGCCTGCTCGGCCAGGGCCTCTTCCATCTGCAGGAACATCCGCTGATGGCGCTCGCCGCCCAGCCGGCGCTGGATATTGTTCAAACTCGCAATCAACCGCTCGGCATACAGCGCAAAGCCCTGCTCGCCATGTACGGCGACGAACTCGGCGTGCAGGTCGATCACATAGTCCTGCAGGATCCGCTCGACCCGCTGCTCCAGGCTGTCTTCGAGCCAGACCATCGGCGCCACTTGCATGCCTCGGTACAGCGGCAGTGGCAAGGCACAACTGCCGACTACCCGGCTCTCGTCTTCCAGTACAAACTGCTGGATCCCGCCGGCGCGTTTTTTCAGCAGATCAACGGCCAGACGGTTTTCAAAATCGATGTTGGTCGGTTGCCCGGTGGCGCGCTTGCCGAAGCTCGATCCCCGATGATTGGCGTGACCTTCCAGATCCAGACCGTTGCGCAATTGCACCAGCAGTTCGGTCTTGCCGGTGCCGGTCATCCCGCCCAGCAGCACCAGATCGCACTCGGCCACGGCCTGATCGATCGTCTCCAGCAGGAACGTGCGCATGGCCTTGTAGCCACCGCCGACCCGCGGGTAATCGATCCCGCCCTCTTCCTTGATCCATTGCTGGACGATCTGCGAGCGCAAGCCGCCGCGAAAGCAATACAGGTAGCCGTCGGGGTGCGCCCGGGCAAACTCGACCCAGCCCTGAATGCGCTGCTCACGCACGTCGGCAGACACCAGCCGCTCACCCAGGGCGATGGCGGCTTGTTGCCCATGCTGCTTGTAGCAAGTCCCCACCTGCTCGCGCTCGCGGTCGTTCATCAGCGGCAGGTTGACCACGCCGGGAAACGCGCCGTGCGCAAACTCGATCGGCGCACGGGCATCCATCATCGGCCGGTCGTTGAGGAAAATATCGCGGTAATCAGTGCAGTCGCGTGACATCAGATCACCTCGACTGCGTGGGTCTGTCGCTCAACCAGCTCGCCGATCGGCATCAGGTCCAGGCCCAGTTCAGCAGCGACGGCAAGGAACTCGTCGTTGCCTTCGGGAGTGACTGCAATCAGCAGACCGCCGCTGGTTTGCGGGTCGCACAGCACACGCTTGTGCAGCTCCTGCACGCGGCCGACCTTGCTCGAATAGCTGTCAAAGTTGCGCAGCGTGCCGCCGGGCACGCAGCCCTGATCGAGGTAATACTCGACGCTGTCCAGACGCGGCACGCGAGCATAGGCGATGCGTGCCGTCAGGCCGCTGCCATCCGCCATTTCCACCAGATGCCCGAGCAGGCCGAAACCGGTGACGTCGGTCATCGCAGTGACCCCGGCGAGTTTGCCGAAACGGCTGCCGGGTTTGTTCAGGGTGCACATCCAGTCGCGGGCCACACCGACATCGCCGGGGCGTAATTTGCCCTTTTTCTCGGCGGTGGTGAGGATGCCGATGCCCAACGGCTTGGTCAGGTACAGCAGGCAACCGGCGGTGGCGGTGTCGTTGCGTTTCATGTGGCGTTTTTCGACGAGACCGGTCACGGCCAGGCCGAAGATCGGCTCCGGTGCATCGATCGAATGCCCGCCGGCCAGCGGAATGCCGGCGGCGTCACACACCGCGCGCCCGCCGCGAATCACTTCCCGCGCCACTTCCGGCGCCAGCACATTCACTGGCCAGCCGAGGATCGCAATCGCCATCAACGGATCGCCGCCCATCGCATAGATGTCGCTGATCGCATTGGTCGCAGCGATCCGGCCGAAGTCGAACGGATCGTCGACAATCGGCATGAAGAAGTCCGTGGTCGACACCACACCGCGCTCGGCGTCGATCTCGTACACCGCCGCATCATCACGCGAGGCATTACCAACCCACAGCTTCGGATCAAGGTTCTGTGCGCCGCTGCCGGCCAGAATCACTTCCAGTACTTGCGGGGAAATCTTGCAGCCGCAACCGGCACCGTGGCTGTATTGGGTCAGACGAATCGGCTCGCTCATGGGGGAGTCTCTGGCAGTTGATGGGGGCGATTCTAGCAGAGGTCCAAATCAGCTCGGCGGTGTCAATCCCTCTTAAGATAACTGAAGGCATATTGACATCACCCTTCAACCAGGGAGAATCGCGCAACGCTTCATTCAAAGTCAGGGACTACTATGAAACAACGCGCCTCCAAACCAACCGAAACTGGCTCCTTTATTGATTCTTGGCGACGCGAACCCGAGCCCTTTTGTCCAGAAAGTTTCAACACGACATTCATTTTCTCCTCTATCACCAGCGCGGTCGGCCGCGCATTCGATGCGACCCGCGAGACCGTTGCAGAAGCCGCTGACATCGTTGGAGACAAAGTCGGCGATCTGTATGGCGCCACCGTCGAAACGATTTCCGATGCCGCCGATGCGGTGACTGACGTCGTGACTGAAGCAGCCGAAAAGGTTGGCGATGCCGTATCCGATGCCTACAACTCCACTGTCGAAACCGCCTCCAATGCCGCCGACGTTGTGGCAGACGTTTACACCACAGCCGTTGAATCCGTTGTGGACGCTGCTGACAAAGTGGGCGATGTCCTGAGTGATGCTTACGATTTCACCCGCGAAACCATCACCAGCGGTTACGACAGTTCCCGGGACTATGTAGCCGACTTCGGAACCTCGATGGCGACCTATTGGAATGCCAAAAAAGAACTGGAAGAGCGCAAGGAAAAAAATGCTGAAACTCGCGGCGAGAACCGCGAAAAGGCGAAGAGTGAGGTCAGGGAAAGGCGCTTCTGCGAGGCGCTCGCAAAAGCCAAGGCGTGCATTGACAGCCATGAAGCCTATTTCCGCATGCTGATTGCCATGCAAGCCGTTGCACAGGCGAGCGCCGCGTGCAATGGCGGCGCCAGTGAAGAGGATAAGCAGCAAATCAATGAGTTCCTGCTGGGCATGGGTGGCGACTTCCTGCCCGCCAAAGTTCAAGCAGCGATGAATCTGCTCGCTAACAATCCTCCGACGCTCAAGGAGGCTTTCATCCGAGCACGAGAAACCGGAATCGAGGCGCAAGCGTTGTTCGATGAAATCATCGATTTCGTCACGACCCTGAACGGTGAAATGAGTGAGCCGCAGAAAGCGTTTCGCTCGGGATGGGCACAGCTGTCTGCCGCTGCTTGATAGGAGAACTGCCATGACGGATCGAATCGAACGTTTCAAAGCCCGGCAACGCCAGCAAGCAACGGTTGCCAGTGCGACCCGCCTTGTCGGGTTGCCCGAGGCTGACCTTGCTCGACAATTGCTTGAGGAGCCCCTGAGCCCTCTGCTGTTGGAGGACGATTTTCTTGCCGCTGATTTTTCGGTGGAGCTTGACGTCACGGATGATGAAGCCCAGGAAGCGCTCAAAGGCTACTCGCAAGCGTTCAATCAGGAACGTTTCGAGCAACTCATCGGGGACAGTAGACGCGAGGTGTTGCAGGCTATTGCGGTACCTTTCGGGTTGGGTCGAGTGCTCGCGGTTTACGATAAAAAAGGCGGCAACGTCGACACCATCAATAACGCGAGGAATGAGGTGTACGCCAGCGATGCTGCTGCCAGGAAGTACACCGACTTGCCTGCTTATGATTCGGACAAATTTCACAAGGACAAGGCTTACACCGACAAAAACGCCAAAGACACTCTGGCTCAGCAATCGGGCACCCTCAAGGACGCCTACACAAACGAGACCTTCGGCCAGAACAAGAAGCAGGATCCGCGCAACCTCGACCACACCATTTCAGCCAATGAAATTTATACCGATCCGGGACGAGTGCTGGCCGATCTCGATGCACCGAAACTGGCAAATGTCGACTCCAATCTGAATCCGACGAAGAAAGCGCTTAACCAGTCAAAAGGTAAATTGAGTGCCACCGAACTTGTTGAAAAGCTGCAGACGCAGTCGGTCAGTCGTCGGGAGGAAATGCAGCGGCTGTCGGAGAAAACCGAACTGACGCCTAAAGAAGAAAATCGCCTCAATCTGCTCAAACAGCATGAAGCCATCGCGCAGAATCCTGATCTGCTGCTGGCGAAGGACAAGGCAGCACGTGCCGAGTATGAAAAGAAACTCAACGACGCCTATTACAAAAGCGACAAGTTCAAAGCGGACCTTGCCAGGACCAGCCTCAAGGAAGGCGGCAAAATGGCGTTTCAACAAGCCTTCGGCGTCATGCTGATCGAGTTTTTCAGCGCAACGTTCGACGAACTGATGGACCTGTACCGCCATGGCCGAAGCCACGAATCGTTGGTCCCGGAGCTACGCGCGCGCCTCGGGCGCGTTGCCAAACGAGTCGGCAATCAATGGCAAACGGCGCTGGCTGCCGGTGGCGCAGGCTTCGTGGCCGGCGTACTGGCCAACCTGGTCACCACCCTGATCAACGTCTTTGTCACCACGGGCAAACGTGCTGTGCGCATGTTCCGTGAAGGGTTCCTGTCGTTGCTCAAGGCACTGAAGACACTGTTGCTGCCTCCTGAGGGACTCACCCTGCGTCAGGCAGCACACGAGGCGATCAAGATCACTTGCGCCGGAGGTGTGATCATTGCCGGTGTCGCACTTGAAGAAGTCATCGAAAAACAAATGCTGCTGATTACCGGGCTCGGCACTGTGGGGGCGATTTTGTCTGCGGTCATCGTCGGCGCACTGACAGGGCTAGCCAGCACTTTTGTTGTTTACCTGGTGGACAGGCTTGATCCTCTAGGCGTGAACCGCGACCGCGAAATCATCGAGGTGGGTGAAAGGCTTGACCGGAGTCTGGCGCAGGCGATGGAAGAAAATGACCGGTTGCTGCTTGAGTTGGAAAGCAGTCTGGCGACTTGAACACTTGCTGTAGCGATCCGGGATGGAGAGTCATCACTTCTTCCGGATCGTTCGTTACCTCTTCGCATCTGCGGATTGGACAACTTACCCCACCGACAATCCATGGCAGGAAACACAGTGTCTGAATTACTGGACTACATCAATAAACAAGGCTCATTTGCAGCGAAAGCCATCATTACCCTTGGCGTTTTAGTCACGTGGGGATATTGCGCGTTTTCTATAAATTTTTTCCCCACAGGTCTTAACCTTGCAGACAGCTTGGTATTTATCTTCATCGCACTGGGGTTCGGCTTACTGTATTGCACCTGGTTATTGTTCGGATTCATGTCTTTTTACTTTGGTCACTCCGCTTTCACCGAAAAGGGAACATCTCGATTTCTCGACGGTGCCGCCTGCCTTTCATTTTTGTCAATTGTATTCTTTATCGCTTACTGGCTGGGTAGTCTGGAAGCCACCATCGCGCCTTTACTTAGTGGTTTTTTATTGCATTTTGCGGTGGTCCAATGGAAGCCGGATGCCCCCGATATTGATGACAAAAACAAGCAAAGTCGCGCACGCATGCGAGGGGCATTAATTTTTACTGCCATCTTCATAGTTCCAACAATTGCACTTCCAGTATTTGGAAAATTCATCGATGGGAGCTTCGGACTAATCGGAATCCAACAAAAAAATGTCTCTCTCGCATTGAACGAAAGCAATCAAAAAATCGTCAGCGATGTAGCAAAGGAATTCAACCTT
The DNA here is from genome assembly GCF_058798255.1 of Pseudomonas sp. GW823-FHT01D03. Classification (NCBI taxonomy): domain Bacteria; kingdom Pseudomonadati; phylum Pseudomonadota; class Gammaproteobacteria; order Pseudomonadales; family Pseudomonadaceae; genus Pseudomonas; species Pseudomonas sp. GW823-FHT01D03. The sequence continues at coordinate 2,240,892 of NZ_JBXAKK010000001.1, read as the reverse complement.
TCAATTTACGGCTGCGTCAAAGACGGTGACAAAACCAATATAGTTCATCATTTCAATGTTCTTTGGCACGGCTTGGGCGAGCGTAGCCTGGTACAACTACTTGCATATGAAAAAAACAACTGGGTAGCTAAGGCCAAGATAGAGCTGGACCGTAGTGGTTTGAATGTTCTCACCCCTGCCGATAAAAAGAACAGCTTCAAAACCTGCCTGACAGTCAATACCGACACGCTCTTCGATATTTACGAAGACAAAATCAGCGACAACGGAAAGCTCCAGCTTGCCAATTTTACTCAGGAAACCAAACACAAACTGGAAGCCGACAATCTGCAAATCCTGTCTGCCACCATCACCGGTCACACCGACAGAATTCCAGTGCTAAAAACCGGAGACTCCAACATGGCCCTGTCTATTCGACGTGCTGACAGTGTGTATACCGAGATCAAGGATCTGTTTGCCGATTTGTCGGATGCACAGGTGAAACGATTGGGCCAAGGCTCTCTAGTGCCTAAATCGAACTGCCCCAGAGACCTGTCACTTCCAGAACAGAAGGAATGTCTGGCGGTCGATCGACGGGTTGAAATCGAACTGAAAGTTCAAATCAAAGACAGGAAAAAATGAGCGCTACACCCAGATTCCTGATTGAGGAATGAGCCACCCTTTTGCCCTAAAAAAAACCGCCCTTGCGGGCGGCTAAAAGTACTTCGACCCTAAATTCAGAAGCCCAGGCTGAAGCTGATGGTCATCGCATGGTCGTTGCTGTCGTTCGACAGTTGACCCGAGTAGCCAACCCCGAGTTTGCCGGTCGGGCTGATCTGGAAGTCCACTCCCGCTTCGACGATGGCGCTGTCCTTGGCGATCGGCACGCCCTGAGTGCTGAACGACGCGCCGCCGTCGATGAAGGTCAGATCAGCGTCAGGCTTGGTGTCACCAAACGCGTGGCGCCAGCCGATGGCCGCGCGCGGGGTGAATTGCCCACCGTTGGCCAGAGTGATGACCTTGCCGGCGCGCACACCAAGGGTCGAGAAGGTGATGTCTTGATCGGCATCGGCCTCCAGGCGCCCTACTCCGCCTTTCTCCTTGGCCTTGTCGGTGTCGTAATTGACGTAGGCCAGCCCGGCGAACGGCTCAAGCGCAATGCCGCCAGCTTCAATCGTGTAACCGACTTCACCGAACACCTGCGCACTGCGTGCGTCGTAGTTGGCTTTCAGACGGTCGTTGTAGCCGCCGACGCTGACGTCGCGTTTGGTTTCGATGTCGTGCCAGCTGTAAGCCGCGCCGAGGCGCACCGCCAAGGCATCGAACTGCGAGTTGAGGTAGGCCGCCAGGTGGTAGCTTTCGACAGTGGCATCCGAGCGACGATCATGCGCATCGAGGTCGCTGCGGGTGTAACCGGCGGCCATGCCCACGCGCCACTGGTCATCGAGTTGCTTGTCGGTACCTAGCATGAAGCCGCTGAGGTTGCGATCAAGCTTGGCGCTGTTGCTGTCACCATCCGATTCTCCCCAGGCGCCGAGTGCGCGCGCCCAGCCGACCATTTCACCGTGGCAACCGTTGCTGCTCAGTTGGTTGTCGCTCGGCGCCAGAGCACGGCGTGGATCATCCGGCGCGCTGCACGATGGCTGACGCATGCGGTCGTTGACGGCCTCACGCACGTAGCGCGAATCCTCGAGGATGGCGCTGGCGGTGCTGGCGTGGATCTCACCGGACAAACTGTCGAAGGCATTGCGTGCACCGGCCACGCTGAGATTGACGATTTCGTTCTGCAACGCTGCGCCCGCCGGGCCGTTGTTCGACAGCGCAGTGGCGGTCCGGAACTGGTTGCCGGTGGCGGCGACATCGGCAAAGGAATTGCCATTGCGACTGACCACCAGATTCACCGCGTTGGCGTCATACACCAGTGCGCTGTTGAGGAACGCGTATTGCGGCAGGTCTGCAGCGCTGAAAGTGCCGTTTACACCGCCGCCCGCCGTGATCAGCGAATACGTGGTGTTGCCGGTGAACGGGGCCAGCGAGTTCACTTGCAAGCCGCCGCCCAGGGTCGCCGTGCCGCCGATTGCCAGTGGCGTTGCGGTTGGCGAACTGACGGTCAGCGCCAGCACACCGTCACTGGCGTTGGTCAGGTTACCGGCCACGCTCAAGGTGCCCGCTTCAGAACCCGAGGCGACAACGCCATGGTTGACCACCGAACCGACGCTGCCATTACCGCTCAGACCCGCACCGTTGGCCACGGTGACTTGTCCGCCCAGCGAGGCGCGCGCGGCACGACTACCCACCTGCAGCACGCCTTGATCGACCGAAACGGTGCCGCTGAATGGATTGTCACCGGTCAACAGCAAGGTGCCGGTCCCGCGTTTGAGCATCGCACCAAGTCCGCGCAGCGATCCGTTGAACTGACCGTTGAAGTTCTGCAAGAACAACAGCGAAGCGTTGTTGAGGATGTTGCCTTGCAGGCTGGTGGTGTTACCGACCAGCGTACCGCCGCTGACCGTGGTGCCACCGCTGTAGGTGTTGGCGCCGCTCAATACCAGCGTGCCGGAATCAAGCTTCTCGATACCCCCTGTGCCCACCAGCGGCGCGGAGATTTCCGCACTCGCGCCGGCATTGACCCGTACTGGTGCGAGGCTACCGTCCGTGCCGTTGATCGGGGTCAGTGAGCCACCGGCGCCCGGCGTCAGGCTGTAGCCATTGGCGAGGAATTGCAGGCCGGTGAAGTTCTGATTGCCCTGCACGGTGACCGTGCCGCCCTGACCACCGAACACCGCAAACTGGCCATTCGAAACGAGTGCCTGGGTGCCGTTCGGATCAGTCCAGTTGGTCCCCGGCCCCCACACGCCACTGCCGCCACCAATGCTGCCGTCCGGATTGGTTTTGCCACCGTTCCAGAACTGCACCTCACCCGGCGTACCTTGCACCAGCAGGTTGACCTGATTGGCGATCGCGGTTTGCAGGGTCAGATTGGCCTCTGACACCGGCAGGCTGCCATAGACCAGACCGTTGTCGGTCAGGCTGCCGCCGTAGCTGAACAGTTGATAGACCCCGGTACCGAACCCGCCGGCATTGCTGACGTTGAGCGTACCGTCGAGGGTCAGGTTGTCAGCGACATTGACCACGGTGGTCGAACTGGTTGCCGAGCCAAGGCTGAAGTCCAGATTGGTCCCCGAGGACAGTGCCAGCGAACCGACCGACAACGGCGTCGCGGTGCCGCCACCGGCCAGCGTCGCACCGTCGGCCAGTTGCACGGCGCCACCGAGCTGACCGCCACCGCCGATGCTCGCGCCGCTGGCGACACTGACATTGGCGCTGTTGAGCACGCCGTTGACGATCAGGTTGCCGGCCTGCACCGAGGTGTTGCCGGTGAAACTGTTATTGCCAGTCAGCAGCAACTCACCCGTACCGGTTTTGTTCAGCGTACCGGCACCCGTAAGGTTACCGGTGTAGCTGCCGTCGGCGTTTTGTTCGAAGGTCAGCGTCGCGTTGTTGACGATCGCACCTTGCAGGCTGCTGGTGTCACCGCGCGTAGTGCCGGCATTCAACGTGGTACCGCCGCTGTAGGTATTGGCGCCGCTGAGCACCAGATCGCCGGCACCGTTTTTCACCAGACTGCCGGTGCCAGTGATGGCACCGAGCAGGGTGGTGTTCTGATTGCCGGCCAGGGTCAGTTGCGCACCGAGGTTGACGGCATTGGCCAGTTGCAGCGCCGCGCTGCTGTCGAGGCTGGCGTTGCCGGTCACACTCAATGCACCGCTGCTGATTGCGCTGTTGTTGCCCAGCACCAGGGTGCCGCCAGCCAGTTGCGTGCCGCCGCTGTAGGTGTTGCTGCCGTTGAGGGTCAGGCTCGATGCGCCAGTCTTGATCAGGCTGCCCGCACCGCTGACGACACCGTCGAGGGTCAAGGCGTTGCTGCCGGCGACAGTCAGGCCACCGTTCACCACCACAGCGTTGCCCAGCGTGACGGCCGCGTTGCTGTCCAGTGCGGTGCCGTCAGCGGCAGTCAACACGCCAGTGCCCAGCGCCGCGTTATTGCCGACCACGATCTTGCCGCCATTGAGCGCGGTGCCGCCGGTGTAACCGTTGGCGGCGTTGAGCACCAGTGTCCCGCTGTCGTATTTGCCCAGCGTGCCACTGCCGTTGAGCGCAACGCCGACGGTCGCGGTAGCGTTCGGATCAACCCGCACCGTGGCATTGCCCAGCGAACCGTTGACCAGATTCAGCGAACCCGCCGTGCCGTTCACCAGGCTGTAGCCGTCGGTGACGAACTGCATGCCGGTGATGGTTTGTGCGCCGTTGACGGTGACCGTGCCCGCCGCGCCCTGGAACACCGCGAAGTTGTTGGTCCAGGCCTGATTGGTGGTGCCGTTGACGTCGGTCCAGTTGGTGGTGCCGGTGCCCCAGGTACCGCTGCCGCCCTCCACCGAGCCGTTGGCCACCAGTTGGTTGCCGTCCCAGAACTGCACGGTGACGCCCGGTGCGGTGACCAGCAGGTTGATCTGATTGGCCAGCGCGGTTTGCAGGGTCAGATCGCCCGGGGTGACGCTGCCCGGCACCGTGCCGATCAGCATGCCGTTGTCGGTCAGGCCGCCGGTATAGTTGATCAGCCGATACACGCCGCTACCGAATCCACCGATGTCGCTGACATTGAGGTTGCCGTCGAGGGTCAGGTTGCCGCCGACATTCACCAGCGCATTGCCGCCACCGGACACCGGTGTGCCGAGGCCGACGTCGAAGTTTGAGTTGCCGTTCAACACCAGCGAACTCACGTTCAGCGTACTGCCGGTAACGCCCGCCAGATGCCCGCCATCGGCCACCGTCACCGCACCGGTCAAGGTGCCGCTGCCGCCGAGGGTGCCGCCGCTGTTGACCAGCACGTTGCCGCTGGCCAGCGAACCGTTGACCTGCAAGGTGCCGGCGTTGACGTTGGTATCGCCGGTCAGATCGCTGATGCCGCTGAGGGTCAGCGTACCCGAGCCAAGTTTGGTCAGCCCGCCGTCACCGCTGAGGATACCGGCGAAGGTGCTGCTGACGTTGTTGCCACCCAGGCTCAGGTTGTTGCCGGTGCCGACCAGCGCGGTACCGCTGCCGGTCAGGCTGGCGAGGCTGCCCGAAGCACCGAGATTCAGCGCCGCGCCGCCCGCGAGATTGACCGTGGCGTTGTTGCCCAATGCCGTGCCGCTCAGGGTGGTCAGACTGCCGGAGAGCACATCGAAAGTGCCGCTGAAGGTGTTGCTGCCGGACAGTGTCACGTCGGCCAGACCATTCTTGGTCAGGGTGCCCGCCCCGGCGATCACGCCGCCGAGGGTCAGGTTGTTGTTGCCAGCCAGACTCAGGTTGGCATTGACGTTGAGGTTGTTGGCCAGTAACAGAGGCGCGGAGTTGTCGAGGGTCGAAGCGCCGGTCACAGTCAGCGCGCCGCTGCCCAGGGAGCCGCCCGTGCCGAGGGTCAGCGTACCGGCGTTCAGCGTGGTGCCACCGGAGTAAGTGTTGATGCCGTTGAGCGTCAGGTTCGACGCGCCATTCTTGATCAGCCCGCCCGCGCCGCTGACCACACCAGCGAGGGTCAGGTTGTTGCTGCCGGAGTTGCTCAGATTGGCATTGAGCACGACGTTGTTGCCCAGGCTCAGCGCACTGCTGCTGTCCAGCGCCGAAGCGCCGGCCACGGTCAGGTTGCCCAGGCCGAGTGCCGAGTTGCTACCGGCGGTCAGGATGCCGGCGTTGAGGGTGGTGCCACCGAGGAAGTTGTTGTTGCCGCTGAGTGTCAGGTTGGCTGCGCCGTTTTTGCTCAGGCTGCCGGCGCCGTTGACCGTGCCGGCCAGGGTCAGATCTGCGGTGCCGCCAATGCCGAGGTTGCCCGCAAGGTTGACCGCGTTGTTCAGCGAAACCGCCGTGCTCGCATCCAGCGTGGTGCCGCCCGCCGCGTTCAAGGTGCCGGAACCCAGCGCCGAGTTCGACGCCAGAATCAGCCCGCCGGCGTTCAAGGCTACCGGGCCGAGGAAGGCGTTGTTGCCGCCGAGGGTCAGGTTCGCCGTGCCGGTTTTGATCAAACCACCAGTGCCACCAATTACGCCGTTGAGGGTCAGCGCATTGCTGCCGACTACGGTGAGGTTGCCGTTGAGTGTCGCCGCGTTGGCCAGTGTCACCGCCGCGTTGCTGTCCAGCTGTGTGCCGGCATTCGCCGTCAGCGTGCCGGTACCGAGCGCGGTGTTGCTGCCGACGATGATTTTTCCGCCGTCCAGTTGCGTGCCGCCGGTGTAGGCGTTGGCACCGCCGAGCACCAAGGTGCCGGCGTCGAGTTTATTGAGAATGCCGCTGCCATCGATATTGGCATTGATGGTCGCCGTCACACCCGGATCGACGCGCAACGAAGTAGTGCCGCCGGTGCCGTTGACCGCTGTGAGTTGCCCCGCCGCGCCGTTGACCAGGCTGTAACCATCGGTAAGGAATTGCATGCCGGTGAACGCTTGTGTGCCGTTCACCGTCACGGTGCCGGCGGTGCCCTGGAACACCGCGAAGTCACCGGCCCACGGCTGGTTGACCAGACCGTTGGCATCGGTCCAGTTGGTCCCGACCGCGTTCCAGGTGCCGCTGCCACCATCGACCACGCCGTTGGCGATGGTCTGGCTGCCGTCCCAGTAACGGATGTTGCTGTTCGGTGCCGACACTTGAATGTTGATCTGATTGGCCACGCCAGTCTGCACCACCAGATCGCCGAGGGCGTAACCGACCGGCACGCTGGCGACGTCCAGACCGAGATTGGTCAGGGCGCCGGTGTAGTTGAACAGGCGATACACGCCGACGCCGAAACCGCCGGCATCGCTGACGTTGAGATTGCCGTCGAGGGTGAGGTTGCCGCCGACGTTCATCAGCGACGCGGTTGACGGTGTCCCCAGCGCCACATCGACATTGCTGCCGGCCCCAAGGGTCAGTGCACCCGCCGACAGGGTGTTGCCCGATGACAGCGCCAGATGACCGCCGCTATTGATGTTCACCGCGCCGAGCGCCGAGCCGGTACCGGTCAGCGTGCCACCGGTGTTGACGTTGACCTGCGCACTGCCCAGCGAACCGCTCAGGTTCACGATACCGCCATCGATCGCGGTATTGCCGGTGATGCCGTTGATGCCAGTGAGGTTCAAAGTACCGGTGCCGATTTTGGTCAGGCCGCCACTGCCACTGAGATCACCGTCAAACGTACTGGTGACGTTACCGCCTCCGACAGTCAGGGTATTGCTGCCGGTCAGTTGCACACTGCCGCTGCCGGTCAGCGCGCCGAGGCTGGCATCGCTACCGAGATTCAGGCCGGCACCGGCACTGATGTTGACGCCGGAAGTGCTGCCCAGCGCATTGCTGTTGAGGGTGGTGACGCTGCCGGAGACGATGTTCAGTGCGCCGGTAAAAGTGTTGTTGCCGGCCAGAGTCAGGTCAGACAAACCGTTTTTGGTCAGGCTGCCGGCGCCGTCGATGATGCCGTTGAGGCTCAGGTCGTTATTGCCGGCCACCGTCAGGCCGGCGTTGAGGGTGATTGCGTTGCCGATGCCGAACGAGGCGCTGTTATCCAGAGTCGCCGCACCGCCGACGGTCAAGCCGCCGCTGCCCAGACCGTTGGCATTGCCCAGGGTCAGGGTACCGGCGTTGAGGGTGGTGCCGCCGCTGAAAGTGTTGTTGCCGTTGAGGGTGAGATTGGCCGCGCCGTTCTTGATCAACTGGCCGGTGCCGCTGGTGACGCCGCCAAGGGTGAGATTCTGTGTGCCACCCACGGTCAGCGCCGCATTCAAGGCGACCGCGTTGTTGAGGCTGACCAGCGGCGAATTGCTGTCCAGTGTGGCAGCGCCAGCGACAGTCAAAGCGCCGGAACCCAGCGCCGAACTGTTGCCAACGGTCAGCGTACCGGCGTTAAGGGTGGTGCCGCCGAGGTAGTTGTTGGCCGCATTGAGAATCAGGTTGGCCGCGCCGTCTTTCACCAGACTGCCGGCGCCGCTGACCAGACCGGTCAGCGTCATATTCGCCGTGCCGCCGATGTTCAAGGCACCGGCGAGTGCCACGGCATTGTTCAGGCTGACCGCCGTGTTTGCATCCAGCGTGGTGTTGGCCGCCGCGTTCAGCGTACCGGCGCCCAGCGCGCTGTTGCTGCCGACGGTCAGTTTGCCGGTGTTCAGCGCGGTGTTACCGAAATAGGTGTTGGCGCCATTGAGGGTCAGGTCGGCCGCGCCGTTCTTGGTCAGCCCACCGATGCCGGCGACCACACCGCCAAGGGTCAGCGCATTCGTGCCACCCACGGCCAGCGTGCCGGCGAGGTTGACGTTGTTGGCCAGGGTCGCGGCGGTGCTGGCATCGAGAGTGGTGCCGTTCGACGCGTTGAGTGTGCCGGTGCCGAGTGCGGTGTTGGAGCCGACGATAAGTGACCCGGCATTCAGTGCTGTGGTGCCGGTGTAGGTGTTGTTGCCGGTCAGGGTCAGACTCGATGCCCCGGTCTTGATCAGGCCGTTGCCGCCGCTGATCACCCCGCCGAGGGTCAGTGCATTGGCGCCGCCAGCAGTCAGATTAGCGTTGAGAATGACATTGTTGTTCAGGGTCACGGCCGAACTGCTGTTGAGTGTGCCCGCACCTTCCACCGACAAGGCGCCGGTGCCCAGTGCCGCGCCGTTGCCGACGGTCAGGCTACCGGCATTCAGCGTGGTGCCGCCGCTGTAGGTATTGGTGCCGCTGAGGGTGAGATTGGCGGCGCCGTTTTTTACCAGTTGGCTGGTGCCGCTGATCACGCCACCGAGGGTCAGCGCGTTGCTGCCGCCAATCCCCAGACTGTTATTGAGAATGACGTTGTTGTTCAGCGTCACCGCCGCATTGCTGTCCAGAGTCGCCACGCCGCCGACGGTGACGTTGCCGCTGCCGAGCGCCGCATTCGCGCCGGCAGTAATCGTGCCCGCGTTCAAAGCCACGGCACCGAGGAAGGTGTTGGCACCATTGAGAATCAGATTGGCCGCGCCATTCTTGGTCAGCCCGCCGCTGCCGCTGACGATGCCGCCGAGGGTCAGGTTGGCGCTGCCACCGACGTTCAAGTTGCCGCCGAGTGAGACTGCGTTGGTCAGCGCAACGGCCGTGCTGGCATCGAGCGTAGTGCCTGCCGCCGTGGTCAAGGCACCCGTCCCCAGCGCGGTGTTGGAACCGACAATCAGCGTACCGGCATTCAGCGCAGTGCCGCCAGAAAAGGTGTTGTTGCCACTGAGGCTGAGGTTCGCGGTGCCGTTCTTGATCAGGTTGCCGGTGCCGCTGACCACGCCGCTCAGGCCCAGCGCCTGCGTGCCGCCAAGGGTCAGCGCCCCGGTTACCGCAACGGCGTTGGCCAACGTCACCGCCGCCGTCGCATCCAGCGTGGTTCCGGCGGCCGTATTCAACGCGCCCGTGCCCAGCGCGGTGTTGCTGCCCACCAACAGGCTACCGGTATTGAGCAAGGTGTTGCCGCTGTTGGTGTTGTTGCCGGTCAACGTCAGGCTGGCGCTGCCGGATTTGGTAATCCCGCCGGTGCCGGACAACACGCCACCGAGGGTCAGCGCATTGCTTCCGAGTACGTTGAGCGCGCCGGTCATGCCGATGTTGTTGGCCAGTGTGACGTTGGCGGTGCTGTCCAGACTGGTGCCGGCGGCGGTGTTCAGTGCACCACTGCCCAGCGAGTTGTTGTTGGTCACCAGCAGGCTGCCGGCGCTGACGGTGGTGGTGCCGGTGAAGCCGCTGTTGGCGCCGCTGACGGTCAGGCTGCCGCTGCCGGTTTTGGTCAGGCCACTGCTGCCGCTGATCAAGCCGCCGAGGGTCAGCGCGCCCGTGCCGCCGGCCGTCAAGGTACCGTTGAGGCTGATGGCATTACTCAGGTTGATCGTGCCGGGCGCGCTCAAGGTGGTTGCGCCGGTGACGTTGAGGGTTCCGGTGCTCAACGCCAGGTTGTTGCCCAACTGCACCGTGCCGCCGTTGAGCGTGGTGTTGCCCAGGTAGGTGTTGGCGGCGCTGAGGCTCAGTTGCCCTGTGCCGATTTTGGTCAGACCGCCGCTGCCGGAAATCACCCCGCTCAGGGTCGTCGCGTTGGTGCCCTGCACGGTCACGCCACCGGCACCGAGGGAGATCTGGTTGTTGAGGTTCAACCCGGCGTTGCTGGCCTGGAGGATCCCGCCGTTGGAAGTGAGCACCCCGCTGCCGAACGTGGCGTTGTTGTTGAACTGGGCGACACCGCCATTGAGCGTAGTCGCGCCGCTGACCAGTGGTCCCTGCAAGGTCCAGGTGCCGCTGTTGATGGTCAGGTTGTTGAAATTGACGTAGGTCGCGCTGGACGCCGTGCCGACCCCGGTGATGCCGCCGCCGACGCCGCTCGGGTTCTGCAGAATCAGGCTGTTGGTGCCGCCTGCGCCACCGTCGACGGTACCGGTGGGTGCGAAGGTCAGGTTGATGCCGATCAGCCCGCCGAGGCCCACGCTGATCTGTACGCCGTCACCCACGTTGACGCTGGAGCCGGTTACCGCCGTGAAGGTGTTGGTACTGGCCGCGCCCATCGACACGCCGCCAGTGATCGCACCAGCGTTGGTGAAAGTGTTGCCCGCCGCCGAGGTCTCGAAGGCAATCCGGCCGTTGATCACGCCGGTGCTGCTGTTGGTCATGTTGACCTGCGAACCACCGTACACGCCAACCACCGGAGTATCGGCCAGGGTGATGCCGCCGATCGAGAGTCCGGTCGAAGTGATGGTGCCGTTGTTGGTGATGCTGGTGGTGCCGGCCGCGGCGTTGTTCACGCCAATCGCCAAGCCGTCGATGCTGGTCAGGTTGAGCCCGAGCAACATGCCGGTACCGCGAATGATCCCGCTGGCATTGTTGAGCACGCTGACCGTACTGGTTGCGCCGGTGCCGATGAAGGCGCCGCCGCTCAACACCGAGACCAGCCCGAGCAGCGCCGGGTCGATCGTCCCGGAGTTGTTCAGGCTGATGTTGACCCCGGTCAGGTCCATCACGTGGCCGCCGAGCGTCGCGTTCATCTGCGCCCCGGAGTTGACGTTGACCGTCAGGCCGTTGGTGGCACTGGCGAAATTGTTGAGAAACAGCGGCAGACTCGGCACGCCGGTACAGGTCACTGTGGAACCCGCCGTGGAGCATGTGGCCAGTGCAGGTGCGCTGACGCCGCCGAACAACAGTCCGGCAACGCTCAAGTGCACGGCAAGGGAAAGAGGGGAAAAACGCGAAACGAGGGCGACACCAAACCTTGCTTCCACGGGCTACTCCTTGTCGTGGCCAAATTCTTCCTTGAAGGCGTGCAAACCCTACTTATTCCACACGCGAATCAAGACAGCGACGGTCATCACAAAACCGCGTTCTGGGTGACAAGCTAGTAGACGCCCCGCCATGGAGCACTGATTAAATGGTGTTAATACTTTAATACTAGGGCCGTCTGGAACGGGGGTTTCGGCCAGTAAACACTGGATCTGGCGACGGCTGACCAACCCTGTGGGAGCGGGCTTGCTCGCGAAAGCGGTGTATCGGTGAAGGATGTGTCAGTTGACCCGACGCCTTCGCGAGCAAGCCCGCTCCCACAGGAGAATTTCAGCGTTTAAAAGAAACTGGTACGCCTTGTGCAAACGTTTGCGACCTGCCTATAACCGCTTTTTCGTAACAAAACCGTACAGACCCGCAGAACCCGGGCCTCGATCCGCAAAAAAAGGACTTTGAATGCACGCTGCTTCCCCTCTACGCGCCCCGTTTGCGCGCACGTTTGCTGTTTCCTTGCTACTGACCGGCGTTACCGGAGTTCTCAGCCACAGCGCATTGGCGCAACCGGCGCTTCCCGAAGAATCGGCGCAAGGCGAAACCCTCAGCCCCGAGGCCAGCCCGCCCAAACAAGGTGCGTATCTGTCGGACTGGTACAACCAGGACCTGACGCTGATCGGCAGCAAAGACATCAGTTTCGGCCCGCAACCGGCCGACGACATCTATCTGGAATACGAGTACTTCGGGCGCAAGGGGCCGTTCGAGCTGTACGGCTATGTCGACATTCCGAAAATCTTCAACATCGGCAACAGCCACGACAAAGGCGTGTGGGATCACGGCTCACCGGTGTTCATGGAGCACGAGCCGCGCATCTCCATCGACTACCTCGCCGGCCGCAGCCTGGCCATCGGCCCGTTCAAGGAATGGTACGTGGCGTTCGACTGGATCTACGATCACGGCAGCCGTAAAGAGAACCGCGCCAACACCCTGTACAGCGGCTTCGGCACCGACATCGACACCCATTCGCGGGTCAACCTGTCGGCCAACCTGTACGGGCGCTACCAGTGGGAAAACTACGGCGCGAGCAATGAGTATTCGTGGGACGGCTACCGCGCGCAGCTCAAGTACATCGTGCCCATCGACAAATTCAGCAACGGCGCGTCGCTGACCTACATCGGTTTCACCAACTTCGACTTCGGCTCGGACATCCACAAGGACAACCCGGCGCGCACCGCCAATGCCACGGTGGCGACCAACGTCTTGCTCTACTCGTTCACCCACTTGCGCTTCACCCTGGTCGGCCGTTACTTCCACAACGGCGGCAACTGGGAGGACGGCAGTGAGCTGAACTTCGGCGACGGCAATTTCCGCGCACGCTCCAATGGTTGGGGTTACTACGCCGGCATCGGCTACCAGTTCTGAATTCAGGAGATTCTCATGCAAGCAATGACGCGTCTGACCCTGGCCGCTGCGGCCCTGCTCTCTTCCACGGCGTGGGCGGCTGAAGCGCCGATCCAGCCGAAAGTCGTGCTGATCACCATGTTCGCCCCCGAGGCGCAGAACTGGATCGAGCGCCTCGATCTGAAACAGGAAATCCGCGTGCCTGGCCTGTCTGCCGAGTACCCGACTGTGCGCTGCAACGCGCAACAGGTATGCCTGCTGACCACCGGCATGGGCCAGACCAATGCCGCCGCCTCGACCCTGGCACTGGCGCTGTCGCCGAAATTCGACCTGCGCAAAAGCTGGTTCCTGATCGCCGGGATCGCCGGCATCAGCCCCAAACACGGGACCATCGGCACCGCCGCGTGGGCGCACTACCTGGTGGAATTCGGTACCCAATGGGAGCTGGATTCGCGCGACGCGCCGGCGAGCTGGCCGACCGGTTACCTGGGCATCAACACCAAGGGACCGAACGAAAAACCGCCGCTGGACTACAAGACCGAAGTCTTCGAACTCAACCCGAAATTGCAGGCCAAGGCCTTCGCCCTGAGCCATAAGGTCGAACTGAGCGAGAGTAAGGAATCGGCGGCCTGGCGCCGGAAATACCCGTCAGCCCCGGCCAATCAGCCGCCAGTGGTCACGCGTTGCGACACACTGGCGGGCAACACCTGGTTCTCCGGTACACGCCTGAGCGAACGCGCCGAAGTCTGGACGAAACTGCTGACCGACAACCAGGGTGAATATTGCACCACGCAACAGGAAGACAACTCGACCTACGAGGCCTTGTTGCGCGCCAGTCGCGAAGGCCTGGTGGATGTGCAGCGTCTGGCGGTGGTGCGTGCAGGCTCTGACTTTGATCGTCCGGCGCCGGGCGGCAGCGAAGTGGACAACCTGCTCAAGTACGCCGATCAGGGCGGGTTCGTGCCGGCGCTGGAGAACCTCTATCGCGCCGGCAATCCGCTGGTGCAAGACATCCTGAAAAACTGGTCGGCGTGGGAAAACGGCGTCCCGCAATCCTGAGTACAACACGGTAAAAAATGTGGGAGCGGGCTTGCTCGCGAATGCGCTGTGTCAGTCAATATTTGCTTCGCTGACACACCGCTTTCGCGAGCAAGCCCGCTCCCACAGTTGTTTTGTGGTGTCAGGGGATGAGAATTATCTTGTCGCCACTGCCTTGATTCACCTGCGCGTAGCTGTCCACCCCCTCCGCCAATGGCACCTCCACCAACCCCTGCGGCAACGGCAACAGATCCTCATCAAAGAACCGCCCAAATTGCTCCAGCATCGCTGCGCAGGCTTGCACGCCGTACAGCAGCGAATTGATCCCGACCACCGAACCGCCCTTGCGGTACAGCGCCAGCGCCGGCAATTGCACATGGCCGTCGACCGGTGCGGCGATGATCGCGATGCGCCCGAACGCTGCCAATGCCGCGACCGAGGCCGGCAGCCAGAAACCGGTGGTGTCGAAGATCACGTCAGCGCCGCCGCGATACACCGCGTTGACCTGTGCGCCGAGGTCTTCGGGTTTCTCCAGCTGAATCGCCTGGAAGCCCTGCGCCTGCAACTCCTTGACCTGCTCCGGCCTACGCGCGGCCGCGAGGATCTGCGCCCCGCGTACCTTGGCCAACGCCAACGCCGCCGTGGCCACCGCACCGCCGCCGATCACCAGCAAACGGGTTTCAGCCTTTACCGAACTACGCTCCAGCGCATCCCACGCCGTGGTGTACGGCACGCCGAGGCTGGCGGCCTGGGCGAAACTCAAGTGCGACGGTTTGTGCGCCACGCCATTGGCCGGCAGCTTGACGAACTGCGCGTGCGAGCCATCGGCGAAAAAGCCCAACTCGCGCCCGGTGCCCCAGACTTCCTGACCGAGCAACGCCTGCGGCCCCTCGACCACGACACCGGCAAAATCACGCCCGGGAATCCGTGGCAACGTGGTGTACGGAAACCGCCCGAGCACGTTCTTCACATCGCTGGGGTTCAGACCGGCCGCCTTGATCTCGACCAGCACTTCATCAGCGCCGGGCACCGGGGTCGGTACGTCGACGAAATGCAGGGAAGACAGGTCGCCGGTTTTATCGAATTGCAGTGCTTTCATGAGGACATCCACCAAAGGAAAAAAAAGGACATTCAAGACAGCCAACCGGCGACCAATTGCCGGCCCATCGGCCACAGCTGCTCACCCGCAAGCATGCCCAGAAGCCCCACCAGCGCAATCGCCGGAGGTGCCGGGGAACGAAAATCCAGCGCGCCATAGAGCAGGCCGACACCGAGACCGATGCCCAGCGAAATCAGGTAGTTCATGGGAGGAAACTCCGCCGCGTGAAAGGAATGGGCAAAGTCTAGGGAAGGATCGGCAGAGGTATCGGCCAAGGACTTCTGAATTTCGGCCAATTCCCCGCGTTCACTGCCGTCCCCTGTGGGAGCGGGCTTGCTCGCGAAGGCAGCAGGTCAGTCCCTTTATGCTTCACAGACACACCGCTTTCGCGAGCAAGCCCGCTCCCACAGTTGTTTTGCGGTGTCAGGGGAGCCGGAGCTGGAGAACCTCTATCGCACAGGCAGTCCGCTGGTGCAGACATCCTGAAACACTGGTCGGTGTGGGAAAACGGTGTCCCGTAATCCTGAGTACAACACGGTAAAAATGTGGGAGCGGGCTTGCTCGCGAAGGCGGCGGGTCAGTCACCTTATGCTTCACAGACACACCGCTTTCGCGAGCAAGCCCGCTCCCACAGGGGTTGCGTTCAGGTGATCGTAAATTGCGAAGGCGCCACACGCAGCTCGCGGCGGAACATGTCACTGAAACTGCTCGGCGAATATCCCAGCTCGCGAGCGATCGCGCTCACCGGCACGCCCTGAATCAACTCCGCCACCGCCGTCGCCAGTTGCACCTGCCGCCGCCATTCGGCGAAGCCCATGCCAAGGCTGTCCTTGAACAGCCGCGCCAGCGTCCGCACACTGGCCCCGGCGTTTTCCGCGTGCTGCTCGAACGGAATGTCCAGCGACGGCGCCGCCATCACTGCCTGACACAAGTTCATCAGACGCCGGTCGGAATCGTCCGGCAGCGGGATCTTCAATTGTGAGCGCCGGGCGCGCTTGAGCTCCAGCAACGCCAGCCCGACCAAGGCGTCGTAATAAGCCGGCTCACCGCTGTCGCCCTGCTCCACCAGCCCGACGATCAACTCACGCAACAGGCCACCGACCTCGATCACCTGCACCGTCGGATCCAGCGTCGCCGCCAGCGCCGGGCGCAGGTAGATATTGCGCATTTGCAAGTCCGAGACAACGCGAATCCCGTGCGGCACCCCGGGCGGCAACCACACCGCGCGCTGCGGCGGCACCACCAGCGCCTCGTGCGGGGTCTCGACCCACATCACCCCGCTCATCGCATACAGCAACTGACCCCAGACATGCTCGTGCGGCTCGATGAACAACCCACGCGGATAGGTACGCGCCAGCGGTTGCACCGGCACATCGGTATCCGTGAGATCAGGGGGTGCGGCGAGGGCCATGGCGAGCATTCATTGGGGTTGGCGGAAGGCGCATGGTAACCAGTCGGTCACAGCGTCGACAACGATAGATACCGTCGGACAATCCGAGTGAATTTTCCCGACGCGCCGCGATCCTTCTAATACCACAGGGAGGAATACGGGCTTTATGAACAACGCAAAACTGTTTGTCATCGATTACACCCTTCACGGCACGCCTAAGTCGTTCATTATCCGCTCGGACAGAATGGACAACGCCGAGGCGTGGCACTGGGCAAGCTGCGACGCCGGTGTGGGTCGCATCCCGCGTTTCGGCCGGGAAAAAGTGCAAAAGACCAGCAAACCGATGGCGGAGAAATTCGGCGTGGAAAACGTCACATGGCGACCGGCGGGCTAGACTCCCGCCAGGCAACGGCGACTTTTCGGGGGGATACACATGAGCAACCTCTTCAGCTTGGCGCATCTGGATTACGGCCTCGACACCCTGTTCGGCCGTATCACCAAGAGCGTCGACTGTGAGCTGGGCCTGGAACCCGTCGAAGATGACCCGTACCGCTTTGCCGTGCGCGTGCCGGCGCCGTTACCGGAAGACCTGGACCAGGCGAAAACCGTGGTGGTCTGGGTTGAAGGCCGACGACTGCTTGGCACCGTGCGCCATATCGAACGCCTGGATGATGAAAGCCTGAAACTGCAAGTGGAGCCTGATTAGGCTCCACTTTTTTTGCGCGCGGTTATTTGGGGTGGGCGCAATGGCAGCCTTTGCTTGAACACTCCGCACCGTCCTTGTGGTGGTGGGCGCAGGCTTCACAGCAATAGTGTTTGCCGTGCACGGCGTAGGCGTGGTCGCCTTCCTTGATCGTGCATTTGCAGTTGGGGCAATCGCATTTTCTGTCGGGCATGGGGGCAGACTCCTTTTTGGGTGGTTGTCTGGGGCTTTTGGGATAAGCCGTAGATACCAGTGTAGGAGCTGCCGAAGGTTGCGATCTTTTGATCTGGTTTTTTTGGGGAATTGGGTGAATATCCGTTTCTGCTGGCGATGTGGGTGAATATCCGTTGCTTCGGGTGCTGCCGCTGGCGGTTTCGCTCTTACAGCGAGTCACCTTTTCCAGACGCCGAAAAGGTAACCCAAAAGGCTTTGCCCCGGCGTACGGCACTTCGCTTGGGCTCAGTGTTCCCTCGCTACGGTGTCCATCCGGGGGCATCGCCTCCGGTTTGCTTCGCTGCACCTCCTCTCGATGTATGCGGCTCCGCCGCATGGCGCTGCGCGCCTAACCCCCTGATGGACACCTTCGCTCGGCCTGCCGAAGGGGCAAAAGATCAAAAGCCACATCAAGAGCCAGAGCCAGATCAAAAGATCGCAGCCTTCGGCAGCTCCTGCATGGGATTGGGTGTGTTCAGTTGGAGTTTGGTTGGCTGGCCGCCTTCGCGAGCAAGCCCGCTCCCACAGTTGGATTGAGTGCATTCAGTTGGAGCTTGGTTGGCTGGCTGGCCGCCTTCGCGAGCAAGCCCGCTCCCACAGTTGGATTGAGTGCATTCAGTTGGAGTTTGGTCGACTGGCAGGCCGCCTTCGCGAGCAAGCCCGCTCCCACAGTTGGATTGAGTGCATTCAGTTGGAGTTTGGTCGACTGGCTGGCCGCCTTCGCGAGCAAGCCCGCTCCCACAGTTGGATTGAGTGCATTCAGTTGGAGTTTGGTCGGCTGTCAGGCCGCCTTCGCGAGCAAGCTCACTCCCACAGGGGGATGGGGTGTGGTCAGTTAGAGACTGGTCGGCTCGCAGGCCGCCATCGCCAGCAGGCTGGCTCCTACAGTTCAGATTGCGTGCCCGCAAGCGGCGAAGCCGCCCCACTCAACACAATGAGCGTTAGCTCGAGTACCGCTTTTGATCTCAGGGCCCGTCGGCAGGCTGAGTGGAGGGATTTATCCGGGGGTGGGAGCGCAGCGACCGTTTGGCGCAGCCAAACACAGCGAGAGGAGGTGCAGCGAAGCAAACCGTAGGCGCTGCCCCCCGGATGAATCCCGCAGCGAAGGAACCCGAGCCTAGGCGAGGGCCGAACGTCAGGGTAAAGCCTTTTTGGTTACTTTTTCGGCGTCTGGAAAAAGTGACCCGCCGTAAGGGCGGAACCCTAAGCCGCCGTTACCGCAGCAACGGATATACACCCAAAACTCAATCAGAACCCCGAACACTGCTCCGATACATAAAAACCAAAGCCAACCCCAGACAAACCATCGCCAACACCCGAGAAGACGAAAGCTTGATCGCCGGATTCCCCAGCCAGCCAAAATTATCGATCAACATCCCCATCCCAAGCTGCCCGACGATCACCGCAACAGTCGCCACCGCAGTCCCCACAACAGGCACCGCCCCCACCATGACCATCATGTAAACCACCCCAAACAACGCCCCGCAGACCTGCCACTTTGGCACATCGAGCAAACTCACCGCATGCGCCGGCTCAAAAAACACAATCAACAACCCGGTGACCACAGCCCCGACGAAAAACGTCAGCAAACTGCTGCGCAACACTCCGACGCTTTCACCGAGGCGCCCATTGATCGCTGCCTGCACACTCAACACCGCGCCCGCCAACACCACCACTGCCAACAAAATAACCAGACTCATATTCTCAACCCCGCGCAATCAGAACCAGTGCCACCACAATCAACCCCAACGCCAGCCAGCGCTCGGCATTGACCTTCTTGCGCGTCGCGCCGAACCAGCCGAAATGGTCGATCAGCACACTCTTGCCGACCTGCCCGGACAGGATCGCGATCATCGTCATCGCGATCCCGATATGCGGCGTCGCCAGGGTCAGCACCACCACGTACATCGGCCCGAGAAAGCCGCCGATCAATTGCCAGCGCGGCAGCTCGGTCAGCGCCGGGCCTTTCTGCGGGCCGGCGAACAACAGCAGCAAAAACAGAATCGCCGAACCCACACCGAAGATGCTCAAGGTCGCCCACAGATGCCCGACCTGCTCCCCCAACGGCCCCAGCAACCCGGCCTCCACCGACAAACCCATGCCGGCCAGAATCACCAGCGGCAGCAACAACAGGCGCAACCACGACCGGGTCGCCGGCGCCGCCACACTTACTTCATCCAACGTCTGCATAACCAAAACCCGTGCAAGTAAACGATGGCGCGGATTATCGGCTGGCGCAGCTGTGCGATAAATGGGAGTATCCGGACAACACTTTTGCGCAACATGCACAGCAGGATGATTCATGCACGGGTTCAATGAACTGGGATTCAAGGCACTCAGGCTGTTTGTGGCGGTGCTCGACCACGGCAGCTTTTCCGAAGTCGCCCGCCGCGAGGGTGTGGCGCCCTCTTCGATTTCGCGGCAGATCCAGTTGATGGAGCAGGCGCTGAACCAGCAATTGCTCTACCGCCACACCCGCGCCGTCACCCCGACCGAGGCCGGGCGCATGCTCGGCCACCATGCGCGGCTGGTGCTGGTGCAACTGGAGGAAGCCGAGCAGGCGTTGCAGGAGCAGCAAAGCGAACCCACCGGACTGGTGCGGATCAACGCACCGGTGGTGTTCGGCCAACGTCATCTGACGCCGTGGCTCGGTCAGTTGTGCGCGCGCTATCCGAAGCTGCAACTGGACATCCAGCAGACCGACCATTACGTCGACCCGTTGCAGGAAGGCGCCGACCTGCTGTTTCGCATCGGTCCGATGCACGACTCGAGCATGCAGGCGCGGATCCTCGCGCCGCACCGCTTTCAGGTCGCGGCCAGCCCGGCGTATCTCAAGCGCCATGGCACACCGCAGCATCCCGACGAACTCGCGCAACACCAATGCCTGGCCTACAAAGGTGCGACCGGTCAGCAGCGCTGGTTCTTCCGTCAGCACCAGGGCGACTGGACGCCGTACTCGGTCAAAGGTCCGATCACCGGCAACCACGCCGACACCCTCACCCAGGCCGCCGAGCAAGGCCTGGGGCTGGTGATGTTTCCGTCCTGGCTGATTGGTGAGGCGGTGCGCGACGGCACGCTGGTGCCAGTGCTGGGCGAATATCAGGTATCGAACAGCCTGGAGCCGCAGCAGATTGCGGTGCTGTGGCCGGGGAGCCGGCGGCTGTCGGTGAAGGTGCGTACGGTGATCGATTTCTTTGTCGAGTGCTTTGGCGAAGTGCCGTACTGGGACAGGCCCTGAGCCCTACACAAAACCCAATGTGGGAGCGGGCTTGCTCGCGAAGGCGGTGTGTCAGATACAAAAATACTGACTGACATGACGCCTTCGCGAGCAAGCCCGCTCCCACAATGGTTTTTTGCGGAGTTTTTTAAATGCGGAACTGGCCCACCAGCTTGCCCAACCGCTGCCCAAGCTCTGCCAGACTGCGCGAAGTCTGCGCGCCCAACTGGGTCTCGTCCGCCACGCTGTCCACCGCCACCGCGATCTGATGCACGCTGCGGTTGATCTCTTCGGCCACCGCCGTTTGTTCCTCGGCCGCGCTGGCGATCTGCGCGTTCATCGAGTTGATGGTCGCGATCAGATCGGCCATCGCGTCCAGCGACGCCCCGGCCTGATTGGCCTGCGCCGAGGTGCCATCGCCCGCTTCACTGGAACGGCGCATCGCCTCGACCGCCGACTGCGTACCCGCTTGCAGGCGATCAATCATGCCCTGAATCTCCTGGGTGCTGATCTGCGTGCGGCTGGCCAGCGCCCGCACTTCGTCCGCCACTACCGCAAAGCCGCGCCCGGCCTCCCCGGCCCGCGCCGCTTCAATCGCCGCGTTGAGCGCCAGCAGGTTGGTCTGCTCGGCAATCGAGCGGATCACCCCGAGCACACCGACAATTGACGACACGTCCTGCTGCAGGCTGTCGAGCGACACGCCGCTGCTGCGAATGTCATCCACCAGCGCATGAATCTGTTTGATGCTGCCGGCCACCACGCGTTTGGCGCTCTGGCCTTCTTCGTCGGTCTGCTGCGCAGCGACCGCGGCGTTCTGCGCGCTCTTGGCGACTTCCTGGGCGGCGGCGGACATCTCGTTGATCGCCGTGGCGACCTGATCGGTCTCGTGGCGCTGACGCTCCATCGCCTGATCGGAACGTTGGGCCTGATCGGAAACCTGGGTCACCAGGCCGGTGAGTTGCGTGGTCATCTCGGTGATCTGCCGCACCAGGCCGTGGATCTTGTCGACGAAGCGGTTGAACGAGCCGGCCAGTTCGCCGAGTTCGTCCTGGCTGGTGATGTTCAACCGGCGGGTCAGATCGCCCTCGCCCGCCGCGATGTCGTCGAGGTTGGCTTTCATCAGGTTGAGCGGGCGCAGAATGGTGTTGGCCAGCAGCATCCCCGCGATGGCAATCACCAGCAGCACCAGCACCGCCACGCCGACAATGCTGAGGATCACGCCTTGCATGCGCTCCTGCACTTGCGCCTCGACCACCGCCACTTGCGCTTCAATGCCGTCGAGGTTGACCGAGGTACCGACCGCCATGTCCCACTTCGCCAGGTACTCGGTGTAGCCGAGTTTCGGTACCAGCACGCTGGCATTGCCCGGCAGCGGTGAGCTGTATTGCAGATAGTGGGTGCCGTCTTTCGCCACTTTCACCAGCCCGAGGTTGACGTAGACGCCATTCGGGTCGCGGTTGTCCTTGAAGCTTTTGCCCACGCCTTCGGGGTCGTTGGCCTTGAACAGGCGCACGGTCTCGGAGTCGTAGCCGAAGAAGTAGCCGTCCTTGCCGTAGCGGATGCCCGAGAGCAACTTGATCGCCTGCGCCCGCGCCGCGTTGTCACCGGGGGCGGCTGCGTCGTACAGCGGTTTGATCGTGGTCATGGCCACGGCGACGTAACTTTGCAAGGTGGCCTTGGCGTCGGCGAGCAAGCGCTCGCGGGTCTGCTCGACCTCGGTGTGCGCCTGCTGCTGGAGGATGAACAGCATGGTCAGGCTGATGACCAGCGCAAAGAGCAGCACCGGCAGGACGGCAAGGGACAGGACTTTGGCCTTGAGACTCAAGCGCATTGGGGGGCTCACTCTTTTGGTTTTATTGGCGTGGTTAAAGGCTTTAACGGCACGCAATAGCAAAAGTTGAGCTTCGACTTGACCCCATCCCCTGTAGGAGTGAGCCTGCTCGCGATAGCGGTGTATCAGCCACTACATCTGTCGACTGATACATCACTATCGCGAGCAGGCTCACTCCTACAAGGGGTATGTGGTGATCAGAGGACCATCGCCGCCACCCAGCCGAACGCCAGCAGCGGCAAGTTGTAGTGCACGAAGGTCGGAACCACGGTGTCCCAGATGTGGTGATGCTGGCCATCGACGTTCAGACCCGAGGTCGGGCCCAGCGTCGAGTCGGAGGCCGGCGAGCCGGTATCGCCCAATGCCCCGGCGGTGCCGACGATGCACACGATGGCCATCGGGCTGAAGCCCAGTTGCACGCACAGCGGCACGAAAATCGCCGCCAGAATCGGCACCGTGGAGAACGACGAGCCGATACCGATGGTCACCATCAGGCCCACCAGCAGCATCAACAGCGCACCGATTGCTTGGCTGTGATCGATCCACGCCGCCGCGCTTTCCACCAGCGAGCGCACTTCGCCGGTGGCTTTGAGCACTTCGGCGAAGCCCGAGGCGGAGATCATGATGAAGCCGATCATCGCCATCATCTTCATGCCTTCGGTGAACAGGTCGTCGGTCTCACGCCACTTGACGATACCCGAGGCCGAGAAGATCAGGAACCCGGCCAGCGCACCGATAATCATCGAGTCCAGCAGCAACTGAATGATGAACGCGGCGGCAATCGCCAGGCCGGCAATGCCAATGGTCTTTGGGTTGTACGCCACGCTGACTTGCTCGACCTGTTCGATCTTCTGCAGATCGTAAACGCGCTTCTTGCGATAGCTGAAAAACACCGCCAGCAACAGGCCGAAGACCATGCCCAGCGCCGGAATCGCCATGGCGTGCATGACGTTGATCTGGCTGATATCGACCCCGGCCTTGCTGACGTTGGCCAGCAGGATCTGGTTGAGGAAGATGTTGCCGAAACCCACCGGGAACACCATGTACGGGGTGATCAGGCCGAAGGTCATGACGCAGGCGATCAGCCGGCGATCCAGCTGCAACTTGGTCAGCACATATAACAGTGGCGGCACCAGCAGCGGAATGAACGCAATGTGGATCGGCAGGATGTTCTGCGAGGCAATCGCCACCACCCACAGCAGGCCGATCAGCAGCCACTTGACGCTGCCGCCGCCCGTCGAATGCTGACGATCGACCATCGCCAGGGCCTTGTCGGCCAGCGCATGGGCCAGGCCGGACTTGGCAATCGCCACGGCGAAAGCGCCGAGCAACGCGTAGGACAACGCCACCGTCGCCCCGCCACCCAGGCCGCTGTTGAACGCCTTAAGCGTGGCGTCGATGCCCAGACCACCGGTCAGGCCACCGACCAGCGCACCGACGATCAGGGCGATCACCACGTGCACGCGGGACAGGCTGAGGATCAGCATGACGCCGACCGCAGCAATCACTGCATTCATTTCACTACCTCAAAAACACTGCGATGAAATATCACCGCCAGACAGGATGAGTCCGCCAACGGTTAACCGGCGGATTTGCAAAGAGGGTCTTATTAGAAGGGCGCGCACTGTGCCGCAGAGTGGCGGCGGTGTCAAAGCGAGCGGCTGAACTGAATGTAACTGCCAATGCACAACACGGTGATGCGCAGGAGATCCCTGTGGCGAGGGAGCTTGCTCCCGCTCGGCTGCGCAGCAGTCGCAAACCCGGTAGACGCGTTATGCCTGAATGACCGCATCAGCAGGATTTGGGGGCGCTACGCACCCCAGCGGGAGCAAGCTCCCTCGCCACAGGGATCTAAATGTCACTCAGCTGCGGCAATTAGTCATATTGCACTTGAACAATAAAGAAAGCCGAAGCGCGGCCGTTACAGTGCAAAGTCTCAGATATTTATCGAATAAGGACGTCTCCATGTCGCTCAGACAACTTTCCATTCAATGGAAAATCACCCTGCTCGCCGGCCTGTGCCTGGCGGGCATCGTGACCCTGCTGGTGGGTCTTTCGCTGTACCGCATGGAGCACAGCTCCGAGCTGGTGAAGGCTTCGAGCATGGAGATGCTGACCGAGTCGGCCCAGGCGCGCATTGAATCGCAAGGCGAAGTGCAGGCTGCCGGGATTCGCCAGCAATTCATGGATGCCTATCAGTACGGCCACGGCTTCTCGCGTCAGGTGCTGTTCCTGCGTGAACAGGCCGAGAAGCGCTTCCTCGACGCCTTCGACCTGCGCGAAGACATGACCCGTCAGGTCAAGTCCGCCCTGCAGGCCAACCCGGATCTGCTCGGTCTGTCGCTGGTGTTCGAAGCCAATGCGCTGGATGGCAAGGATGAACTGTTCGCCGGTCAGGCCGAACTCGGCAGCAACGACAAGGGCCGCTTTGCCCTGTACTGGTCGCAGCCGACCCCGGGCAAAGTCACCTCGATGGCCCTGCCGGAAAGCGACATGGCCGACACCAGCACCGGCCCCAGCGGTCAGGCTGCCAACGCCTGGTTCACCTGCCCGCGCACCACGCTCAAGCCGTGCGTGATCGAACCGTACTTCTACGTGATCGACGGCCAGAACGTGCTGATGACCAGCATCGTCTTCCCGCTGATGGTCAACGGCAAAGTCATCGCCTCGCTGTCGGTGGACATCAATCTCAACAGCCTGCAGGCGATCAGCCAGGGCGCGAGCAAAAAACTCTACGACGGCCAGACCGCCGTGAGCATCATCAGCTCCACCGGCCTGCTCGCCGGCTACAGCCCGGACGCCAGCAAGCTGAGCAAGCGTCTGGATGCCGTGGACACCGTCAGTGGTGCCGAACTGTTGCGTCAGCTCGCGGCCAGCAGCAGCGTCAGTAGCCTGCACAGCAACGGCCAGTTGAAAGTGCTGTCGCCGTTCCAGCCGATTCCCGGCGGCCCGTCGTGGGCCGTGTTGCTCGACGTGCCGGAAAAGGTGCTGGTCAGCCGCGCCGAAGCGCTCAAGCAGCAACTGGATGCGAGCAACAACTCCGGCACCCTGATCGAACTGAGCCTCGGCGTGCTCGCGGCGTTGGTCGGCCTGCTGCTGGTGTGGCTGATGGCGCGCAGCGTGACCAAACCGATCCTCGGCGTGGCCAATATGCTGGAAGACATTGCCAGCGGCGAAGGCGATCTGACTCGACGTCTGGCCTATGACAAGCAGGATGAACTCGGTCAACTGGCCGGCTGGTTCAACAAGTTCCTCGACAAGTTGCAGCCGATCATCGCCGAGGTGAAACGCTCGGTGCAGGATGCGCGCAACACCGCCGACCAGTCCTCGGCCATCGCCACCCAGACCAGCGCCGGCATGGAGCAGCAATACCGTCAGGTCGATCAGGTCGCCACTGCCTCCCACGAAATGAGCGCCACCGCGCAGGACGTTGCACGCAGCGCCGCGCAAGCCGCCGAAGCGGCCAAGGACGCCGACCGCGCCACCCGCCAGGGCCTGACCGTGATCGACCGCACCACCGCGAGTATCGACACCCTCGCCGCCGACATGAGCGCGGCGATGGTTCAGGTCGAAGGCCTGGCCGCCAACAGCGAGAAGATCGGCACCGTGCTGGAAACCATCCGCGCCATCGCCGAACAGACCAACCTGTTGGCGCTCAACGCGGCGATCGAAGCAGCGCGTGCCGGTGAAGCCGGGCGTGGTTTTGCCGTGGTCGCCGACGAAGTGCGCAACCTCGCCCGCCGCACCCAAGAGTCGGTGGAGGAAACCCGTCAGGTC
This sequence comes from Pseudomonas sp. GW823-FHT01D03, assembly GCF_058798255.1. Lineage (NCBI taxonomy): Bacteria > Pseudomonadati > Pseudomonadota > Gammaproteobacteria > Pseudomonadales > Pseudomonadaceae > Pseudomonas > Pseudomonas sp. GW823-FHT01D03. The sequence continues at coordinate 2,214,994 of NZ_JBXAKK010000001.1, read as the reverse complement.
ATCGAGCAACTGCAGACCGGCACCCAGGACGTGGTGGGGTCGATGGGCAACAGCCATCGTCAGGCTCAGGGCAGTGTCGAACAGGTCGGGCAAGCGGTGACCGCACTGCGCCAGATCGGCGATGCGGTGACGGTGATCAGCGACATGAACCTGCAGATCGCCAGCGCGGCGGAAGAACAGAGCGCGGTGGCCGAGGAGATCAACAACAACGTGGCCACCATTCGTGACGTGACCGAATCGCTGTCCGGACAGGCCAATGAGTCGGCGCGCGTCAGCCAGTCGCTGAACAGCCTGGCGAATCAGCAGCAGAGCCTGATGGATCAGTTCCGGGTCTGAAAACCATCCGTCCCTGTAGGAGTGAGCCTGCTCGCGATAGCGGTTTGTCAGACACATTGATTTCGAATGTATCGGCGCAATCGCGAGCAGGCTCACTCCTACAGTTCTTTGGCAGGCCGGGGTTAGCGTTTAGGCAACTCGATCACCACCTTCAACCCGCCCCACTCACTCTCGCCCAACACCAGCAACCCGCCCCACGTCTCGACAATATCGCGCACAATCCCCAGCCCCAGACCATGCCCGTCAGTCTGCTCGTCGAGCCGCGTGCCACGGCTGAACACCTGAGTGCGTTGCTCTTCAGGAATCCCCGGCCCGTCATCTTCAACGCTCAGGGCGTAGCCGTCAGTACGTTCGATCACACTCAGACGCACCTCGGCGTCCGCCCATTTGCAGGCGTTGTCCAGCAGGTTGCCGAGCAGCTCCAGCAAGTCCTCGCGATCCCAGGGCAATTGCAGCCCCGGCGGCGCAACGTAGCTCAGCGCCAGATGCTCGCCGTGGATCATGTTCAGCGTCGCCAGCAGTCCCGGCAGTTCCGCATCACAGTCGAACAGCGCACCGGGCAGCGCATCTCCGGACAACCGTGCGCGATTGAGTTCGCGATTGAGCCGCTGTTGCACTTGCTCCAGTTGCTCCTTGAGGATTCGGCGCAACTCCGGGTGGGCATCGAGTTTCTCGCTCGACGCCAGACTCAGCAGCACCGCCAGCGGGGTTTTCAGCGCATGTCCGAGATTGCCCAGTGCATTGCGCGAGCGCTTGAGGCTGTCTTCGGTGTGCGCCAGCAAATGGTTGATCTGTGCCACCAGCGGCTCCAGCTCCACCGGCACCTGATCGTCCAGTTGCGAGCGCTGGCCCTGCTGCAACTGGGCGATCTGCTCGCGCGCGCGCTCCAGCGGCTTCAACGCGCGGCGCACCGTCAGCCGTTGCAGCAGCAGAATCAGCAGCAAGCCGGCCAGCCCCAGTCCGAGGCCGATCTGGCGCATGCGTTGGAAACTCTCGCGCACCGGGGTGTAATCCTGCGCAACGCTGATCGAGATCGACTGCCCCAGCCGGCGATAGTCCGAGCGCAATACCAGCAACTGCTGACCGTCCGGCCCCAGTTGCAGGTTGCTGTGCAAACCCGGGTGCTCCAGCAGCGGCAGATCCTGATCCCACAGCGAACGCGAGCGCCAGTGGCTGTCGGCAAAATCGATGCGGAAGTAATGCCCGGAAAACGGTCGCTGATAGGCCGGCGACAGATGCCGCTCATCCAGTTGCAACCCTTGCGGGCCACGCACTAGCGCGACCAGCAGGCTTTCGCTGTCGTTGCGCAGACCGGCTTCGAGATAACGCTGCAAACCGACTTCGAACAACCACAGGCTGGTTTGCGCCAGCACCAGGCCGACGATCACCATCACGCTGATCAATCCCAGGCTCAAACGGCGCTGGATCGACCTCACGAAGCTTGCCCGCCGAACAGGTAACCCTGGCCGCGACGGGTTTCGATCACCGCTTTGCCGAGCTTGCGCCGCAGGTGGTTGACGTGAACTTCGAGGACGTTGGAGTCACGCTCGGTCTCGCCGTCGTAGAGGTGCTCGGCGAGGTGGGTTTTCGACAGGATCTGTTCCGGGTGCAGCATGAAATAACGCAGCAGGCGGAATTCGGCGGCGGTCAGCTGAATCTCGCTGCCGTCGCGAATCACGCACTGGCGGCCTTCATCCAGGTGCAGGCCGGCGGCCTTGAGCGTCGGCTGGTTGGCCTGGCCCTTGGAGCGGCGCAGCAACGACTGCACCCGCAGGTGCAGTTCTTCAGGATGGAACGGTTTGGTCAGGTAATCGTCGGCGCCAGCCTTCAGGCCTTCGATGCGCTCGGCCCAGGAATCGCGAGCGGTGAGGATCAGCACCGGGGTCGCCAGGCCACCGGCACGCCACTGCGCCAGCACCTCCAGCCCGGGAACGCCGGGCAGGCCGAGGTCGAGAATGATCAGGTCATAGGGCTCGCTGCTGCCCTGATAAACCGCATCGCGCCCGTCCGCCAGCCAGTCCACCGCGTAGCCTTGGCGCTGCAGGCCGGCGATCAGTTCGTCGGCCAGCGGCACGTGGTCCTCCACCAGTAGCAAACGCATCGGTCAATCTTCCTTGTCTTTCACGAGTTCGCCGGTATCGGCCTTCAGGTGCAGCTCACGGGCGACACCTTCGACGGTCAGCAACTCGACTTCATAAATGTAGACGTCGTGTTTTTCTTCCAGCTCGACTTCCAGCAGTTTTGCGCCGGGGTAACGGTCCATCGCCTGCTGCAGCACTTGCTCAAGCGGCAGAATCACGCCCTGCTTGCGCAGATCAAGCGCTTCGTCCGGACCGAGATCGCGGGCCATGGCCGTCGAACAACACATCACCAGCGCCAGCGCCGTGCGGCGGGTGGCGCGAACATTAACCTTCATTACGTATCCTGATGATCCTTGAGAACCTGCCCAGTCACAGCGTCCAATTCCAGGTCCCACTCCAGCCCTTGCGGATCACGCATTTCGATCTGATAGATGTACTTGCCGTACTGCTCTTCCAGCTCGGTATCGGTGATGGTCGACCCCGGATGTTTGGTCAGCGCCGTGGCGTTGAGCTTCTCGAAGGAGACGATAGTACCAGCGTCGCGCAGGCGCAGGGCTTCATCGGGGCCAAGATCGCGGGCATGGGCGAGGCTGGCGGTCAGGCCGATGATCGAGGCAATGGACAGGGCAGTCAGGGTTCTCATGGGTGTCTCCGTATTTTTATGTGCAGCTACGGTGGGCACCATAGCGGTGCGAACTTAACTGAAACTGAATTGCCATCATTGCCCCAGAGCAATACCTTTCCCCTGTAGGAGTGAGCCTGCTCGCGATTGCGATGTGTCATTGAGCATTGATATGTCTGATACACCGCTATCGCGAGCAGGCTCACTCCTACAGTGTTTTGTAACATGTGCTTATAATTGTTCGCTTGCTAACGATCGAGACCGGTATGACTGCCATCCACATCAAGTTCCCCGCCCTTACCCTCAAGGCCGGCCCACGGGCCATGGCGCGCATTCGCGCTCAGGGTCTGAACGCCGCTGACGTCGGCACCCTGCCCGGTGCGGCCGGCGGGCCGAAGGCTCTGGGGATTCAGGGGCTGGACCTGGCGTTGTTCGGTGAATGGCTGCCGAGCGCGCCGCGTGAGCGCTCGCTGATCGGCGCGTCGGTCGGTTCCTGGCGCTTCGCCAGCGCCTGCCTGCCGGACGCCGCCGAAGGCATCCGCCGCCTCGGTCAGTTGTACGCCGAGCAGAATTTCAACAAAGGCGTGACCATGGCCGCGATCAGCGCGAGCTCGCAGCGCATGCTCAATGACCTGCTCGACGGCCGCGACGCCAGCATCCTCAACAATGCCGACTACCGCCTGAACATCATGGTGGTGAAAAGCCACGGACGCCTGGCCGACGATCATCGTGGCCGCCTCGGTCTGGCGCTGGGTTCGGTGATCGCCGATAACCTGCGCGGTCGCGCGCGGCTGTCGCGGCACTTCGAACGGCTGATCATTCACGACCCGCGCCTGGCGCCGCCGGTGAAGGCGCTGAATGACTTTCCGTCGCGCTTCGTCGCCCTCAATGCGGGCAACCTGCGCCAGGCGCTACTGGCCTCCGGCTCGATCCCGATGGTCATGGAAGGCGTACGTGACCTGCCGGGCGCCGGTGCCGGCACGTTCCGCGATGGCGGGCTGCTCGACTATCACCTCGACCTGCCCTACAGCGGCGACGGCATCGTGCTCTATCCGCACTTCACCGACCGGGTGATTCCGGGCTGGTTCGACAAGACTCTGCCCTGGCGCAAGGCCTCGGTCGAGCGCTTGCAGGACGTGCTGTTGCTCGCGCCATCGAAGGAATATCTGGCGCGCCTGCCCTACGGCAAACTCCCGGATCGTAACGACTTCAAGCGCTTCATGGGTGATGCGCCGAGCCGCCAAAAGTACTGGCACGCGGCGATGGACGAGAGCCGCCGACTGGGCGACGAGTTTCTCGAACTGACCACCAACGGTCGCCTCGTCGAGCGCTTGCTGACCCTTTAGTCAGTGTTTTCCCGCATCGCCAAACACAAGCTGGTAAACTCGCCGCCTGCCCGAATCGCTGCGGCGAACGCCACCTGAACAGAGCCGAAAATACTGTGGAAATCTTCAAGGAATTTACTTTCGAATCCGCCCACCGCCTGCCGCACGTACCGGACGGCCACAAGTGCGGACGCCTGCACGGTCACTCGTTCAAGGTGGCGATTCACCTGAGCGGCGACCTCGATCCGCACACCGGCTGGATCCGCGACTTCTCCGAGATCAAGGCGATTTTCAAGCCGCTGTACGAGCGCCTGGATCACAACTACCTGAACGACATTCCCGGCCTGGAAAACCCGACCAGCGAAGTCCTGGCCAAATTCATCTGGAATGAAATGAAGCCACTGTTGCCGGAACTCAGCGCGATCCGCATTCACGAGACCTGCACCAGCGGTTGCATCTATCGCGGTGAATAATTGAACACAAATCCCCCTGTAGGAGTGAGCCTGCTCGCGATAGCGGTTTGTCAGACACATTGATTTCGGATGTGCCGACGCTATCGCGAGCAGGCTCACTCCTACAAAGGATCTGTGTTTGTCAGGAAAATAGAGAACAGCCTTCACGGCTGTTTTTTTATGCCTATGCTTTTTGGCTAAACCCCGCCAAGAGGACAGGCCGATGACAGACTGGCTGCTGGATCAGGTCTTCGATTTCAATGGGCATCCGGTGCGCCACGCCGTGCGCGGTGACGGCCCGCCACTGGTGTTCGTGCACGGCACGCCGTTCTCGTCTTACGTGTGGCACCGCATCGCGCCGCATTTCTTTGCCAGTCATCGGGTGCATTATTTCGATCTGCTGGGCTACGGACGCTCCGCACAACCGGACGCCGACGTTTCCCTCGGCGTACAGAATCAACTTCTCGCGCAGTTGCTCGATCACTGGAACATCCAGCGCCCGGACGTGGTCGCCCATGACTTCGGCGGCGCCACCGCGTTGCGCACGCATTTGCTCAATGGCAGGGACTACCGCAGCCTGACGCTGATCGATCCGGTGGCGCTGACGCCGTGGGGTTCGCCGTTCGTGCAGCATGTGCGCCAGCATGAAGCGGCGTTCAGCGGCCTGCCCGATTACATTCAGCGCGCGATCGTCCCGACTTACATTCGCGGGGCGATTCACCGCGACATCCCCGACGCAGAACTGGCGCCCTACGTGCAACCGTGGCTCGGCGAACCCGGGCAAGCGGCGTTCTATCGGCAGATCGCGCAGATGGACGAGCGCTACACCCGCGAGGCCGAACCGCTGTACCCGAACATCCGCTGTCCGGTGCAGATTCTCTGGGGTGAAGCCGATCAGTGGATTCCCATCGAGCGGGGTCTGGCGTTGCACCAGATGATCCCCGGTTCGCAATTTCACCCCATCGCCAACGCCGGCCACCTGGTCCAGGAGGACGCCCCGGAAGCCATCGTCGCCGCCCTGCTGCGCTTCCTCTGACCCCCAACACAGTTCAAAACGGTGGGAGCGGGCTTGCTCGCGAAAGCGCTGCATCAGTCGCCACCTGCAATGGCTGACCCGGCGCCTTCGCGAGCAAGCCCGCTCCCACATTGGGCCTGTGTGCGTTCTGGTGCACTGCTTTCGCGCCGAAATCCCTGACTCGGCTATACATAATCCGCATAACGGTATTTGGCACGACCACTGCAACTTGCTTCGCGTCTCCCCAATCCAGCAAGGAACGCCCCATGACGCAGAACGATCCCGGCAACGATTACCCCCTCAGCGAAGTCCCGATGCACGCGCGAAAAGGTCTGGCCTCGACCGCCATGGTGTTACTGGGATTCACATTTTTCACCGCAACCATGTTTGCCGGCGGCAAGCTTGGGGTCGCCTTCAGTTTTGGCGAGATGATGGCGGTGATCATCGTCGGTAACCTGCTGCTCGGTCTGTATGCGGCAGGCCTCGGTTATATCGCCTTCAAGAGCGGGCTTAATTCGGTGCTGATGGGGCGTTTCTGTTTTGGTGAAGTCGGCAGCAAGCTCAGCGACCTGATCCTCGGTTTCACCCAGATCGGCTGGTACGCCTGGGGTACTGCGACCGCCGCCGTGGTGCTCGGCAAATACTTCGATCTGGAGCAAGGCGCGGTGCTCGGTTTGATGGTGCTGTTCGGCCTGGTGTTCTGCGCCACGGCGTATGTCGGGTATCGCGGTCTGGAGATTCTGTCGTACATCGCGGTGCCGGCGATGATGTTGCTGCTGGTGCTGTCGATGTGGGTCGCGACGGTGAAAGTCGGCGGCCTCGAAGGTTTGCTCAGCGTGGTACCGACGGGTTCGCTGGACTGGTCGACCGCCATCACCTTGGTCTTCGGCACCTTCGTCAGCGGTGCGACCCAGGCGACCAACTGGACCCGCTTCTCACGCTCGGCACGGGTTGCTGTGCTGGCCAGCCTGATCGGATTTTTCATCGGCAATGGCCTGATGGTGCTGATCGGCGCCTACGGCGCGATCGTCTATCAGCAGCCCGACGTGGTTGAAGTGTTGCTGCTGCAAGGTTTCGCCATGGCCGCAATGGCCATGCTGCTACTGAACATCTGGAGCACCCAGGACAACACCATCTACAACTTTGCCGTCGCCGGCTGCAACCTGCTGCGCACCGGACGGCGCAAAACCGTGACCCTGGCCGGCGCGGTGATCGGCACCCTGCTCGCCCTGCTGGGTATGTACGACATGCTGGTGCCGTACCTGATTCTGCTGGGCACGGTGATTCCGCCGATTGGCGGGGTGATCATGGCCGACTTTTTCTTCCGCTGGCGCGGGCGCTATCCGCGGCTGGCCGACGCACGGCTACCGGCGTTCAACTGGCCGGGGCTGGGGGCTTACGCGGTCGGCACGCTCGCCGCGTTCAACTCGCCCTGGGTCGCGCCGCTGGTAGGGATTGCCGCCGCCGCGCTAACGTATGTCATCGTCACCGGCCTGCTCGGCGCCCGTCGCGCCAGTGCGCCACTACCAGACCTATAAGAAGGATTCGCCTGATGCACATCATCAACGCCCGACTGCGCAACCAGGACGGTTTGCACGAATTGCACCTGGAAGACGGCCTGATCCGTAGCATCGGCCGCCAGACCGAAGCCCCGACCCTCAACCCCGGCGACCTCGACGCCGGCGGCAATCTGGTGGTGCCGCCCTTCGTCGAGCCGCACATCCACCTCGACGCCACGCTGACCGCTGGCGAGCCGCGCTGGAACATGAGTGGCACGCTGTTCGAGGGCATCGAGTGCTGGGGCGAGCGCAAGGTCACCATCACCGAAGAAGACACCAAAACCCGCGCCAGGAAAACCATCCAGGCCCTGGCCGCCCACGGCATCCAGCACGTGCGCACCCACGTCGACGTCACCGATCCGCAACTCACCGCACTCAAGGCGATGCTCGAAGTGCGCGAAGAAACCCGGCAACTGATCGACCTGCAAATCGTCGCATTCCCGCAAGAGGGCATCGAGTCGTTCCGCAACGGTCGCGAGCTGATGGAGGAAGCGATTCGCATGGGCGCCGATGTGGTCGGCGGCATTCCGCATTTCGAGTACACCCGTGATCAGGGCGTCAGTTCGGTGAAGTTTCTGATGGATCTGGCCGAGCGCACCGGCTGCCTGGTTGACGTGCATTGCGACGAGACCGACGACCCGCACTCGCGCTTTCTTGAGGTGCTCGCCGAAGAGGCGCGCAGCCGCGACATGGGTGCGCGGGTCACCGCCAGCCACACCACGGCAATGGGCTCTTATGACAACGCCTACTGCGCCAAACTGTTTCGCCTGCTCGGGCATTCCGGGATCAGTTTCGTCTCGTGCCCGACCGAAAGCATTCACCTGCAGGGGCGCTTCGACAACTTCCCGAAACGCCGTGGCGTGACTCGCGTGAATGAATTGCTGGAGGCCGGGATGAACGTGTGTTTCGGCCAGGACTCGATCGTCGATCCTTGGTACCCGCTGGGCAACGGCAACATCCTGCGCGTGCTGGAAGCCGGTTTGCACATCTGCCACATGCTCGGCTATCGCAACCTGCAGAACGCGCTGGATCTGGTCACCGACAACAGTGCCAAGGCCATGCACCTGGGCGAGCGTTATGGGCTGGTAGAGGGGCGCCCGGCGAACCTGCTGATTCTGTCGGCGGACAGCGATTACGAAGTGATCCGCAGCCAGGGCCTGCCGCTGTATTCGATTCGCGGCGGCAAGGTGTTGATGCAGCGGAAGATGCCGGTGGTGGAGTTCGTCTAGGATAATCATATCGGCGTCGCGATGACGCCGATTTTCCCCCACCTCGATGGACGCTTTTTCATGCTGAAGTTCGTGCGTAGTTGATCAACCGCCATCCTCATTGGCTTGAGGATTTCTCCATGAATCACAAACCTTCTCCCATGGCCACGCTGTACCACGAAGGCCGTCATACCTTTACCGGACTTGTACCCGATGGAGGCGCTCGTCTCGATGCTCTGTTTCACACCGTGCCCGCGTTGGGCGAGTTGGCGGTGGGTGTGGTTTACGGGCATTTGCATGCGCGCCCCGGCCTCGACCCGCGTTTGCGTGAAGCCGTATCGTTTGCTGCAATTGTCGCCTCGGGGATGGTCGGTCCGCCGCTGAGTGTGCACCTCAAGACGGGAATGGCCTCGGGGCTGGCGCCCGGCGAAATGACCGAAGTGTTGTTGCAGGCCTCGGCATTTGCCGGTTTTCCTCGGGCGGTCAGCGCAGCGGAGCAACTCAATCGGCTGTTCGACGAAGCCGGCCTGACCTCACCGCCCCCACCGACACCCCGTGAAGTCGCACAGGCCTTCTGTGAACAAGTGCGCACCGGGCATGCACCGATTCCTGTGAGTGGCGCGGTAAAGCGCCAGTTGAAACATGCGCAAAGGCTGGCGCTACAGGCCAGTTCGGTGCATACGGTGATTGTTGAATGTTTCGAGGATGAGCTTTCGCCACGTGCACTGCTCTGGTTGGCGGTGCAGGATGATCATGTAGTGTCGGTGACGTTGTTCAAGGCTCATTTGACAGGGTAACTCTGCGGGCCTCATCGCTGGCAAGCCAGGCTCCCACAGGGTTTTGTGTGGAAACATTATTCGTGTCCACCTGAATCCAATGTGGGCGCCGGGCTTGCCAGCGATGACGATTCAGAACTCAGCCCATCAACCGCGCCGCACCGAACAACCTGACCCGCACCAGCTCTCCGTGCACTTCTTCGAGCAGAATCGGCGCGGTGCCGCCGGGCATGATCACTTCCACCTCCCCTGCCGTCACCCAATTCACTCGCCATGCAGCACACGCCACTGCACTGGCGCTGGTGCCGGAAGACGCGGTCGGCCCTTCGCCACGCTCGAATACTCGGGCGACGATGCGCTGCGCTGACTCGAGCGCGGCCCATTGCAGATTGACGCCCGCCGGGCATGGCAATCCGGCGCCAGTCGGCATGGCGTAGGCGATTCGGGTCAGGCCTTCAGCCAAGGGCGACTCGCGCATTTGTGCGTTGCTCGGCAGCTCGGCGACGTCGCTCAACAACGTCACACAATGCGGGTTGCCGATGCGCACAAACTGGCTGTGCTGCCACGCGGGATCGAGCTGTGCCAAGGGTGTTACGTGGATCACCTCACGATCATTGAACTCGCGACTTTCAACACCTTGAGCGGCCACCGCTGAAGACCCGAAGCCCGGTTGACCGAGGTCCAGCCAGAAGCCGTTAGCGTCTTCGACTGCGGCCGGTTTCACCACGGTTTGCACAGCATCACCCTTGTCGTGATGCACCTTCAGCAACGCGCCTTCTTCCGGCATCAGCCCCTGCTCAAGCAACGCTTGGGAAAAGATCGTCAGACCGTTGCCACTGCGCTCGGCCAAGGTGCCGTCGGTGTTGACGATCAGCACGTCGAACGGCGCTGCCGACTGAAACGGGCCGATCAGCAGGCCATCGCTGCGGTGCGATTTGCTCTCCGCCGGACGCTGCCCCTCGGGCCAGTCGCAGCACAGCGCAATGGCGGCGTGGCTCCATTCCGTTCTCGACGCAGCACACTGCGCGGCTCCACTCGGCAGATCGATCCCCGCCTCGCGAAGCCTCTGCGGCGAAACCACCCCGTAGATATTGCCCCGTGCATCGTAAAACTGCGTCATCACTAGCCTCACTCACCTAGTCGAGGCACCTACTGTAAACCGCGATCCCCTGTAGGAGTGAGCCTGCTCGCGATAGCGGGGTGTCAGGCGCCCTATTCATTGCCGGAGCCACCGCCTTCGCGAGCAAGCCCGCTCCCACATTAAATGGCGGGCGCTCACAAATCTGCTGTCATGCGCAGATCACTGTGGGAGCGGGCTTGCTCGCGAAGGCGGTGTGTCATTCACTATATTTTTTGGCTGACACACCACTATCGCGAGCAGACTCATCCCTACAGGTTAGGATGTCGGCTGCACTCCCCCCGTGACCTGCGATCGAACCTCGACGCGCTATCACTGTCATTCGGGGACGCGACGTTTTTTGCCAAGGACCGATATGACCAGCCTCAACCCCCAAGACACCTTCGTCCCCGGACGCCTGCAACAGATGTCGACGCGCATCGCTTTTTTCATCGCCGGCCTGGGTATTGCCGCGTGGGCGCCACTGGTGCCGTACGCCAAGGCCCGCGCCGGACTCGATGAGGGTACGTTGGGCCTTCTGCTGCTGTGCCTGGGGGTCGGCTCGATTCTGGCGATGCCCTTGGCGGGGATTCTCGCCACGCGCTTCGGCTGCCGCAAAGTCGCCACCGGCGGCACCCTGCTGATTTGCGCGGCACTGCCGTTGCTGGCGACGGTGTCGTCGATACCGGCGCTGATCGCCACGCTGTTCATGTTCGGTGCCGGGTTGGGCACGGTGGACTCGACCGTCAACCTGCAAGCGGTGATCGTCGAACGGGCCAGCGGCAAAAATATGATGTCGGGCTTTCATGGCCTGTTCAGCCTCGGCGGGATTGTCGGCGCAGCCGGTGTCAGCGCCCTGCTCGGCCTCGGGCTGACGCCGCTGGCGGCGATGCTGGTGGTGGTGGCGGTGTTGATCGGTGCGCTGTTCAAAGCGGTGCCGCACATGCTGCCGTACGGCAGCGAAAGTTCCGGACCGGCGTTCGCCATTCCCCACGGCATCGTGCTGTTCATCGGCGGGATGTGTTTCATCGTGTTCCTCACCGAAGGCGCGGCGCTCGACTGGAGCGCGGTGTTCCTCGCCCAGGAACGCGGGATCGACACGGCGTACGCGGGTTTGGGTTACGCCGCATTTGCCCTGACCATGACGGCGGGACGCCTGCTGGGTGACAGGATCGTGCGCAGTGTCGGGGCCACGCGGATCATTCTGTTCGGCGGGTTATTGGCAGCGGCAGGTCTGTTTCTGGCGACCTTCGCCCCGAGCTGGGAAGCCGCGCTGCTCGGTTATGCGCTGGTCGGCGCCGGCTGCTCGAACATCGTGCCGGTGCTGTACACGGCGGTGGGCAAGCAGACCGTGATGCCGGAAAGCATCGCGGTGCCGGCAATCACCACGCTGGGTTACGCAGGGATTCTGGCGGGGCCGGCGGTGATCGGCTTTGTCGCGCATGCCAGCAGTTTGAGTTTTGCGTTCGGGTTGATGGCGCTGCTGTTGGTGGCGGTGGCGATTGGCGGCAAAGTCCTCAAGGTCTGAACAGCATCATTGTGGCGAGGGAGCTTGCTCCCGCCGGGTTGCGAAGCGACCCCAAAAAATCGGGCCTGCTGCGCAGTCCAGCGGGAGCAAGCTCCCTCGCCACAGGATCAGGCGTTATCAGAAACCGACGCTGGCCTGCACAAAGAACGTCCTTGGCGCGCCCACATACATCCCCGAATTGTTGTCGCTGGACCGGGTGAAGTACTGCTTGTCGAAGACGTTTTTCACCCCGGCGCCGAGCTTCAGGTTCGACACCTGCGGCCCGAAGTCATACCCGCCGCGCACGTTCCAGGTCACGTAACCCGGGATGTCGCCGTACTGCCCGTCGGCCGTGCCTTCGGTGATGTAGTTGCCGTTGAAGCTGCCATCGGCGTTGACCCCGGTGCCCGGCGAGCGCTGTTTCGACTGGGCAAAACCGTCGATGTTGTAGGTCCAGCGATTGACGTCGTAGCGCAAGCCCACGGTCGCCACCTGCCGCGAATAGAACGGCAGATCACGCCCCTTGAAGCCCGGAATCTCGCCTTCGTAAGTCGCACGGGTGTAGGTGAAACCGGCGTTGGCGGTCAGGCCGTCGAGACGCGGATCGAGCGCTGCCATGTCGTAGTGCACCGACGCTTCGATGCCCTGGTGCTTGGTCGCGCCGAGGTTGGTCCAGCCGACATCGTTGCTGATGTATTGCAGTTCGTCATCGAAGTCGATGTAGAACAGCGTCACTTCCCCGCCCCACACGTCATTGTTGTAGCGCGTACCGATCTCGTAGGTCTTGGCCTTTTCCGGCTCCAGGCCGTTGGCGGTCTGGTCACCCGAGCCGCCCTGGCCGAGCTGGAAATACTGCAGGCTGCCGAACGAGGTTTCGTAGTTGGCGAACAGTTTCCACGCGTCCGACAGGTGATACATCACGCTCAGCGCTGGCAGCGGTTCGTTGCTTTCGATGCTGCGGTTTTTCTCCGGCACGCGTTTGCCTGCGGTGTCGAGCACGGCGCGGTCATGCCAGTCAGTGCTGATGTGTTCGAAGCGAATGCCCGGGGTGATGGTCCAATTGCCGACGTCGATCTTGTTGTCGACGTACACCGAGTTGGCTTCGGTGCCGCCGGTGCGGTCCTGGAACACATGGCCGTCGGACGTCGGCGTGACCACCGGCTGATTGTTGACCAGCGCCAGACGGCTCGACTGCTCGTGCATCGCCTCTTTCAGGTAGCGATAACCAACGCTGACTTCCTGGGTGGTCGGGCCGACGTCAAACACCCGCGACACCCGCGGCTCGACACCGAGGGTGTAGTAGGAACGCGGGTACGAGCTGAGGGTTTTCTGATCGCGGGCGGCGATGGTGCTGCCGCGAAAGCTGTCGGTGTAGTAGGTGAGGATTTCTGCCTGAGTGCGCTCGTCGATCTGCCGAATCCACTTGAACGACACGTCTTTGCGCCGACCGCTGAAGTTGTCGTAATCGCGCACCGAATCATACGGTTTGTCGTCGTACTGCTTCTGCGTCAGGCCGCCGGGCATGTCGGCGCTGGCGTCGTAGTAATGGAAGTTGAGGCTGAAGTCGTCCTGATCGGTCGGCGCCCAGTGGGTCTTGAGCAGCACGTCGTCGATGTCGTTATCGTTGTTGCGCTCGCGGTAACCGTTGCCGTTGACCCCGGAATACAACAGCGCCACGCCCATGCCGTTATCGGCAGTGCCGCCGAGAAACGCCGTATCGATGTGCTTCCAGCCGCCGTAACGGGTGGTTTCCAGGGTAGTGCCGATTTCCCCGGTGGCTTTTTCCGGGATGGCGCGGGTGACGAAGTTGATCACCCCGCCGACGTTTTGCGGGCCGTAACGCACGGAACCGGCGCCGCGTACCACGTCGATGCTGTCGAGGTTGCCCGAGGAGATCGGCGCCATCGACAGTTGCGGCTGGCCGTACGGTGCGAACGCGGCCGGCACGCCGTCGATCAGCACGGTGGAGCGTGGCGACAGGCGCGAAGTCAGGCCACGCACGCCGACGTTCAGCGCAATGTCGCTGCCGCCGGTGCCGTTGGAGTCCTGCACCTGCACGCCGGGCACACGCTTGAGCACATCACTGACGTTCATCGCGCCCTGCTCGACCATGGCTTCGCGACGGATCACCGTGCGTGCGCCCGGGTGGTTCTGCACCACGGCGGCGTCAGCGTCACCGAGCCAGTCGCCGACCACTTTGATGTCGGTCACGCCCAGTTCCAGCGGGCCATTGCTGGCGGCGGTTGCGACTGGCGCCAGAGTCACCGAGCCTTCGTTGATCTGATAGTCGAGGCCGCTGCCCTGAAGCAATTGGCGCAACGCCTGCTCGGGGGAAAGATTGCCGTCAACCGCCGGCGCCTGTTTGCCAGCGACCAGATCCGGGCTGAAAAACACTTGCAGCGAAGTTTGCTGGGCCAGTTCGCTCAGAGCCTGGCCCAGCGGCTGGGCGCGGATGTGAATGGCCTCGACGGCATAGGCCAGCGGCATCGCCGCATTGACAGCCAGCGCGAGGGCCAGCGGCAACCAAGGGGATTTTTTGTTGTTGGCTGAGGTGTTTTTCACGTCGAACGGAGTCCTGTGGAGCGCAAGAGTGTGCGTCTGTTAATGCAAACCAGTTGCAGTTGAACAGGAAGACGATGAACTCGAAAAAAACCTGAATTTTATTTTGAAATTATTTCCTGACTGCCATCGGCCAAGGTGCGAACGGCCACCGGCAGGATGTCTGGCAGGGCCTTGAGCAAGGCGTCGGTATTGTCGGATTTGAACACGCTGGTCAGGCGCAGACTGGCCACGGTCGGGTTGCTGACCGTCAGCGGCTTGTCGCGATAACGCGAAACCTCCGCCGCCACTTCGCCGAGGCTGGCGTTGTTGAACACCAGTTTGCCGCCGCGCCACGCCGTCAGTTCAGCGGGGTTGACCGCGTAGGCGGCAGCGACTTTGCCTTCGGCATCGACATGGGTGCCAAGGCCTGCGGTCAGGTTGATGAATTGGTCGTCCGGAGCATTGCGCCCCTGCACCTTGACCGTGCCCTGCTCCACCGCGACCCGGGTTTGCGTGACATCGCGGCGCACGTCGAAACGGGTACCGGTGACCGTGACCTTGCCGCTGCCGGCCTCGACCACGAACGGGCGCGCGGTGTCGTGCTGAACGCTGAACAGCGCCTCGCCTTCGCTCAATTCGATCAGCCGCCGATCCTTCTCAAAACGCACCTGCAGACGGCTGCGGCTGTTCAGGTCGATCACCGATCCGTCCGGCAGCGCCACATGTTTGCGCTCACCCAACGCCGTCGCGAACTCGGCGCTATAGCCGTCCGGGTGATTCAGACCACTGAACAAACCGAGGCCGAGCGCCACCGCCAGCACACTGGCCGCCACCGCATAGCGCAGCAGCGGGCGACGTTCGCGGCGAGTTGGCGGGGCTTCGACCAGGGCCTTGAGGCGTGGCGCCGGCAGCAGATCGGCCGCTGTCCACAGGCCTTGCAGCAACTGGAATTCGTCACGGTGTTGCGGATGCTGATTCAGCCAGACGTCGAAGCGCTGCTGTTCGTCGGCGCTGATCAGCGGTTCCTGCAAACGCACAAACCAGCGTGCCGCTTCATCGCGCACCGTTGTTTGCCCGCACGCGCAATCACGGGTATCCATCATGGAATGTCCTGTCGGGCTGGGGATGAAAAGCGGCGGCCGCTCATGACTGCATGCCGTCGAGGCGATCGCGCAAGTGGCGCAGGGTGCGGATCATATACTTTTCGACCATGTTCCTCGACAGCCCCAGACGTTCAGCGATTTCCGCCTGGGTCAGGCCTTCGATCTTCTGCCAGACGAAAATCTTCCGGCAGTTGAGCGGCAGTTCCTGCAGCGCCCGTTCGATGGAGTCGGCCAGCTGGATCGCCTGCATGTAATGCTCCGGGTCGCCAGTGGACGACACACTGTGATCGATCGCCTGCGACTCCATGGCTTCCCGCCGGTCCTCACGCCGATAACCGTCGACCGCAATATTGCGTGCGGTCTGGTGCAGATACGCCCGTGGCTGCTGCACCGCTGCCGAATCGGATTCGAGCACCCGCACAAAGGTGTCGTGCGCCAGATCCTCGGCCTGCGCGCGATTGCGCAGGCGCCGGGTCCAGGTGCCGATCAACTCTTCGTAATGCTCGAAAAAGCCGGGTCTGCGGGGCAGCATGGGGTTCATAACGGCGTGCTGTGGAAAGGGCGTGAATAGTAATGCTTCCTATTAAGGCCGGCAATTCATTCCTTGCCACCTCGTCCGAAAGGGTAACGGCCCCACGGTGTAGACGGTCAAGCCGCGGTGTTGGTGAGGCGTTCTCGCTCAACCAGTTGCAGGTAATTGGCCAACATTGCCAGGCCTTGTTGGGTCATCAGTGACTCAGGATGAAATTGCACCCCATAAATCGACAGCTCCCGGTGGCGCAGCGCCATGATCTCCCCCGGCCTGCCGTACTCGTCCAGCGCATGTGCCGTGGCAACCAATTGGCTGGGCAAGACGCCGGCCACCAACGAGTGATACCGGGCGACCTGCAATTCGTCAGGCAGGCCTTCGAACAGGTCACGTCTGTCATGACTGATACGCGAGACTTTTCCATGCAGCACCTCGCGGGCCCTGCGCACCTCCCCGCCGAACGCGGCGGTTATACACTGGTGACCGAGGCAGATACCCAATATGGGCAAACGACCGGCGAAATGATTGATTGCCGCAAGGGAAATTCCCGCTTCTGCCGGCGAACACGGCCCGGGAGAGATAATCAACGACTCCGGCGCCAGTGAATCCATTTCTGCCAGTGTGATGTCGTCATTGCGCCGCACCTGGATATCCGCCCCGAGAATGCCCAGGTATTGCACGATGTTGTAGGTAAACGAATCGTAGTTATCGATCATTAAGTGCATACGCTACCTCCTGGCGTTGTGCGAGCGTTTGACAGCGGCCGGCTGCAACACGAATCAACTGGCTTTTCTCTATGGTTTCCTGCCACTCGCGCTCTGCTACCGAGTCCTGTACCACGCCCGCGCCTGCCTGAACGTAGAGACGGGCGTCTTGCAACAATGCGGTTCGAATGGCGATCGCGAGGTCGGCCCGACCGTTCCAGTCCAGATAGCCGATGGCACCGCCATACACTCCGCGCGAGTGCGGCTCCAGCTCGGCAATGATCTCAAGCGCACGCACCTTCGACGCCCCGCTCAACGTGCCTGCGGGAAAAATGCTCTTGAGCAGTTGCAGACCGCTGACGTTGTCCGGCACATGGCCGGTAACGGTTGAGACGATGTGCATCACATGGGAAAAATATTCCACATTCAGCAATTGGCTCACCTGCACACTACCGGTGCTCGCCAACCGACCGAGATCATTTCTCGACAGATCGACAAGCATCATGTGCTCGGCAATTTCCTTCGGATCGGCGAGCAGTTCTTCCTTGAGTCGACTGTCTTCGGCCGCCACGTTGCCTCGACGGCGTGTGCCCGCCATCGGCCGGGTCGTCACCGTTTGCTCGTCCTGGCGAAACAACATTTCCGGCGATGCACCGACCACCTGGCAATCACCCAGATTCAATAAATAACGGTAGGGTGTGTGCCCCAGATCAGCCAGGGCGCGGTACAAGGCCAGGGCGTCTTCTTCGAAAGGCAGACTCATGCGTTGGGATAAAACGACCTGCATCACATCCCCTGCCGCGATGTAGTCCTTGATGCGGCCCACTGCCTGAACAAAGGCTGGCTGGGCAAAGGCCGACACGAACGCCGGGGTTGTCACTTCAACCACATGGCTGCGGGGCGCAGGCGCGACAAGCAGCGGACGCAAATGCGCAACCAGTCGGGTAAGCCGATCCTGCCCGCACTGGTAATCCCCCAGCGTCTTCGGGCTTTCATGCACGATGCAATAGGCCAGACGCTCACGGTGATCCAGTACGACCAGTTCAGTGCTGATCAACTGCAATACGTCAGGAAGCTGAAAACCGGAGGGTTTGCGTGGCATCCGGCGTAGGCGAGGCTCGATCAGCCGGGTGGTTTCGAATCCGAAATAGCCGAAAAACCCGCCGCTGAAAAAAGGCAGGCCAGGACAGTTCGGAATGCGAAAGTCGTTTTGCAGTCTGGCCAACTCTGCCAACGGATCTTCGCAGTCAATGGTGGCTGACATCTGGCCGTCGCGGTAAACGCGCAAGATGCCCTCATCAAGTTCGACACGCTGACTGCAAGGCAGACCAATCGCTGAGTACGTTTGCTCGAACACTCCCTCTTTCCAGTGCCCTGTTTCGAACAGGTAATCCTGCCCACAATTGGCCAATGCCTGATACAACGAGATTGCTTCGACCCCTGGCGGCAACGGCAGGCTCTGCCAAAGCGGAACATGGGTATACCCCGCTTCGCCGTAGGCAAAAAACTCTTCCAGACTCAACATGTTCATCTCCTGTGAATCACGCGGTAACAGACGGCCGAGTGCGCCAGAGCGCTGCGCTCAGACCTGCCATTTCGAACGAGAGGGTTTCGGGTTGCCGCGTTTGAAGGGCTTTGTCCTTCAACGACAAACTGCTCCGGGATTTATCCGAATCAAACCTGCCCTCACTGCGCTGGAGGGCAGGCACAGCGCTTATTTCAGTGGTGTAGTGGCAAACGCAGGTAGCCGTTCGATTCGCTCGGAATAACCGGCGAGCCTGGTGTAGGTCTGGACATCAACAAGGTGAGCAACCCTGAATTGCGTGAAACGCCAGGCCGCGGCGACTGTGACATCGGCTTGAGACAACTGCGCCGTTGCAAGCCAGGGATCAGCGCCGCCTGCCGCGTCCTCCAGAAGTGCCAACGCGGCGTGCAATTGCTCGGTGATACGCGTCAGCCAAGGCACGTAGTGATATTCCACAGGTTTGTTGTGCTCATACTCGAGCTGGACGGCTTTTTCACAGACCGCGAGCCCAAGTCCAATGAGCGAAAGCACCTTCTGATGCTCTTTCGGGTCTCTTGGCATCAAACTGAGTTCCGGCTCGACCAGCGACTCCAGATAATCAAGAATCATCGACGAATCCATGATCATTTCGCCGTTATCGCAAATCAGGGTCGGTGCCTTCACAACCGGGTTGATGCTCCGAAACTCTTCAGTATCGCGAAACACCGAGATCTGTCGATGTTCGTGTTGCAGATCCATCAAGCGTAACGAAATTGCCACACGCCTAACATAGGGGGACCCCATCATGCCTACCAGTTTCATTACTTTCTCCTAAAGTCTTGAACGTCCGTTTTAACTAACATCCACTCTGTGTCACAACTGAACAAAGAGCGAAACTCACACAAGCGTGACTGATACGAAACTACTACTAATCAAGCTTCGAGAACTGCACTCTGGACCGATAAAACAAAGATGCACGTTCTGACACCGCTTGCACTTCTCCGGTGGTAAAGAACTGATTGCCTTGTACACCGACATTAGAGAATTGCGGATTTTTTTCAAGATAATCTACCAGACTCAGTGCGCAGGCATTTGACTGCGACAGTATCCGCACTGAGTCGGGCAATACCATTCGCCAAATATGTTCGACGATCGGATAATGCGTGCATCCCAGTATGCAAACATCCGGCACTCTCGCAGTTACGCTGAGCAGAGCATCGACATTTTTAGCAATCTCGTTGTGCAACACACTCTCGGGCGCGTCCTGTTCAATGAGCAAGGCAAGACCATGGCATGCCTGCTGAGAAACTTTTATATCAGGATTTCTTTTATTTATTTCCATAGCAAAGGCATTTGATTCAACCGTATGCCGGGTCGCGAAAATGGCCACGTTTTCCACAGGCTGCTGGAATAGAGCATGCTCAGAGAAAGTTGTAACCGGGAAAGGCCGGGACAGTGCTTCAGCAATAGGTGCAATAACGCCGATCACCCTGCGACCAGGAAACGCCTCTGAAAGCCATCCCTGTTGTAATTTTCGCAGACTGATGGCTACCGCAGTGTTGCAGGCGATGACTACCAGCGTGCAGCCATGGCTGAAAAGTCGAGCCAGGGCCGCTTGTGTCAGATCGTGGATAGAGTCGGTCGCATCACTGCCATAAGGCGCGTTGCCATGGTCACCCAAATAGACGAAGTGCTCATTTGGCAAAACGGATTCAAACGCACGCATCACTGTTAAACCGCCGCTACCGAAATCAAAAACGCCAATCATCCGAACCTCACTTAAATCCTGGGATTAACCAGCGGCCACATTCACTTGGATTGTAGTTGCTATCGCAGTAGCGACCCCGATATATAAAAGCCCCGTTACTACACTCATTTGACGTCTGGTTCGAAAAATTTTCGCGGCATGACGAGCCATGAGCATATACATGGCGTACACCGATGTGGAAATGAATATCGCCGTTGCTACCAGGGCGATGCATTGCGGAATATAGGGTAACGCCTTATTTATGAAGGTCGGAAAAAGTATTATGTTCGTCAATATACCCTTGGGATTAGTAAAGGAGACAATGACCGCCCCGGTAAACATTTGCAGAGGTGTGCGTTTACTTGATGTTGCAACCGCTACCTGAGAATGCGAGCGTAATGCTTTCAGCGCGAGATAGAGCAGGTATACAACACCCACCCATTTCAACCAGAAGAGAATATCGGGGTTTTCCTTCACGAGAATACCGAGACCGGAAAGGACAATGACAGCGTGCCCTCCGCTCGCCAGGCCGAAACCAATTGCACCCGGAAAAGATTCTTTAAATCCATGTTCCAATGCTTGCGCCATAGAAAACGCAACATTAGGCCCCGGAAGGATCGCCGCTGAAAGAAACACGACGCAAAACAATATCCAAAGTTGAAAGTCCATACTGCGCTGATTCTCGGATGGGTGCCAAATACCAGAGTTTTAGCTCTGAATGAAGTTATACATGAGATATGGATATGCAATCACTCGGAGGTTTGAGCACGTGAATCTATCCATTTTGGGAGAAACGCCTTGATCCACGTCGCCACTGCGGAATCGTGCTGGCGCCAGCCAGCAAGATGTTCCGAAGCCGGCTTCGTACCTGGCGCCCTGAGCCGCTCGGTGCCCAGCGTTGCCCAGCGATCGATCGTCTCGTAAGTCACTTCGGGGTGAAATTGCAAAGCGTAAGCGTTACCGCAATATCGATAAGCTTGAACCGGAAAGGTCGAGCCCTCGGCAAGTTGCGTCGCGCCGTGGGGTAAATCAAAGCCCTCGCTATGCCATTGATAGACATGGTCCGGAAAGGGAGCACAGGCGTCAGCCGTAATCTGGTGAGCGGCCGCCAGTGGAGTGATTGGGTAATAACCGGCTTCGGTTCCTCCGTCATCGAGTCGATAGACGCGTGCCCCCAAGTGACGAGTGAGCATTTGAGCACCCAGGCACAGCCCCAAAAACGGCTTGCCCTCCTGCAACGGTTTGGCCAACCAATCGATTTCATCACGGATATAACGGTCGCTGTCGTTGGCACTCATCGGTCCACCGAAAACCACTACACCTTCGTGCTCGGACATGTTCTGGGGGAGAGGATCACCAAATCGCGGCCGACGGATATCAAGCTCGAAACCCTGTTGGCACAGCAGCCCCCCGACCCGACCAGGGGTTGAATGCTCCTGATGCAGGATAATCAGGATCTTCCGTGTTTGATCCATAGCACAACTCCATAATTTCAGACGATCAACTTAATCCAGGACTGGTTCAGATCGACGCGACGTAGGGAGGATCGCCGACCCATAGTTCTGCGAAATTCCGTGCCGCCGGGCCGGGCCCCAGAATTCGATCGAGTTCAGACATTTGAAGTCGTCTATGGAAACCGGAGTTGTCATCAAACCGATGCAACAACATGGCCATCCAGTGCGAAAACTGCACATCCTTCCACACCTGCTTCAAGGCGATATCGGAATAAGAAAGCAAGAGATCTTCTTTGTCACTGGCGTAAAATCGTTTAAAGGCCTGCGCAAGAATATTGGCATCGGAAACCGCAAGGTTAAGTCCCTTGGCTGCGGAAGGCGGCACAATGTGTGCAGCATCGCCTGCCAGAAACAACCTGCCTTTTTGCATTTTTTCAGCTACGAAGCTTCTCAGTTGCACGATACTTTTTTCGATAATCGCGCCGCCGTTTACTTTCTCGGGTCTGCCTTCTATCCGTGACTGTAAAAGATCCCAGATGCGCGACGCTGGCCATTCATTCAGATCTGCATCCGGTGAACACTGCAAATAGATTCTTGAGACGCTTGGGGAGCGCATGGTGAATAACGCAAGACCGGTGTCGTGGCTGGAAAAAATCACATCCCGCGAAATGGGTGACATTTCAGCGAGCACCGCCAGCCAGGTAAAAGGATAGGTGTGGGAAAAGAAAGTCAGATCGTCAGCTATATGCGGACGACAAATACCATGAAAACCATCGCAGCCAACGATAAAATCACATTCCAGAGTCTGATGATTATTGTCGTGCCGGAAAGAAACTGAAGGCGCGCTGCCATTGGTATCGTGAATCTGAACATCGACTGCGTCGAACAGAAGCGGATGATCTGTTTTCAAGCGCGCAGCAATCAGGTCCTTGATAATTTCCTGTTGTCCATAAATGGTTACCGTGTTCCCGGTAAGTGCCTGAAAGTCCAACTCGCGTGTCGCGCCGTCATAATGGAACTGTAGCGCGGAATGAACCATTCCCTCGGTATGGATTCTCGAACCGACACCGCTTTCAGTCAGTATCCGGACCGTGGCCGGGGTGATCTGACCGGCGCGACTGCGCCCTTCCACGTAACTTCTTGAGCGACTCTCAACAATCACGTTACTGATATTCATAAGTGAAAGGAGCTGCCCCAACATCAGCCCGGCCGGGCCCGCTCCAATAATTGCAACCTTTGTCCGCATGGGTTTGTCCCTCTGAGTTATAAGGTTTTAACAGTTTCAGTGATTGGCCGTATCGAGCCTCTCGTCAGCGCTGCGCCGACTTATCTAAAAATTATCGTGCTTTCGCAATTACACCACTCATGTATTGATGCAGGTCGCGCAAATCATTAATAGTCCAGACATGTGGCGGTATTTTTACAGCGTTCTCTCGCAGTGTCCTTGGAATCAGGTTCCCACTGGGGCGAAGTATCACCGAGGAAACAATAACGCCCGGATAATCACTCAGGCGTTTCTTGAAGACAGATGTTGTAAGGTCTGGCGTTGGAGGACTGCTTTTATTCGCCAGCGGCCCGGTTCCCTTGATATCGGCTCCGTGACACACGGCACATCGCTGTAGATAAAGGTTTTTCCCGTTAACATTGTCCGCACAGGATAATGACGCTTGCAACAGTGATAAGAACCCGAGCAATGCGGTGAATGTTTTTTTCATGTCCATACGGCCTTTTCGTATAAATCGGATCTGAGTCCAGGATTGCCCCTGAGCTTTCACAATAATCGATTCTCTCCATAACTGAACGCGCCGTGCGCTCAGAAATTCCGGATTATATTTTTTAACAGCGCACACAGCGCCGCGACACATCGGTATGGTTTTATTCTGGTCTGTAAAACTCTATGTCAACTTCAAAAACGGAATGGATGGCGTACAGCTACGCGCAGGACCAATAGAGTCATGACGTAGATATTTTTATATCGAAAGATTGGCAAACAGACGAGAGACCAGGCAATACCGTTCAGGTAATGACCTCGGCCGCAGAAATAAAACCTAGCGCGAACGTATAATTCACGAGATGCCCTGAAAACAAGGCGAAGGGAGAAAAGGACGTATTTATAGCTTCGATATGAAACATGCCAATCCCTTGAGCGTATATATTTTTTAGTCCACTGAGTACTATCCTTACTCATGGGCAATACATTCACACTTGTTTCTGAATATGTCAATATTCAAAAATTAAATTGACACAGCCACGTCGATCAAAACATCAAAAGCTCATTTTCCTCCAGGACTGCGCGACGAGGCGCACTCGTCAGCGAAACCACGCCTTTGCTTCAGCTATTGTGTAAAATGCCGCCCGGGTGCCACCGCAACAACGCGGCAGGGCAGGTTTAATTCAGCGCAGGTCGGGCCGCCGCGCGGAGTTGCTGTGCCTATGAGCCACGATCCGTCACGCCTGCAGACTGCCCCTGCCCCTGCCCGCCAGGAGTCGCCTTCTGCCTTGGCCTTTCTCTCGCGTTTTTTCGCTGCCGAATCCGCCGGTGGCCTGATTCTGATGGCCGCTGCCCTGGCCGCGCTGCTGGTCGCCAACTCGCCTTGGGCGGCCACGTATTTCTCGACCTTGCACATCAAGATCGCCGGTCTGTCGATCGAGCATTGGGTGAATGATGGCCTGATGGCGATCTTCTTCATGCTGGTGGGCCTGGAGATCAAGCGCGAAATGCTCGCCGGTCAGTTGTCGACCTGGGGTCAGCGCGCGCTGCCGGGCTTCGCCGCGCTGGGCGGGATGCTGGTCCCGGCCTTGATCTACGTTGCGATCAACTGGGGTAATCCGCAGACCCTGAGCGGTTGGGCGATCCCCGCCGCCACCGACATTGCTTTCGCCCTGGGCGTGCTGTCGCTGCTGGGCAAACGGGTGCCCGTGTCGCTGAAAATCTTCCTCTCGGCGCTGGCCATCCTCGATGACCTGGGCGCAGTGGTGATCATCGCGATTTTCTACACCAGCGGCCTGTCGGTGAGCATGCTGCTGGCCTCGTTGGCAGTGATTGCACTGCTGGTGATCCTCAACCGCTGCGGTGTCAGAAAGCTTTGGCCATACCTGATCGCCGGCGCCTTCCTGTGGTTCTTCATGCTGCAATCGGGGATCCACGCAACCCTCGCCGGGGTGATTCTGGCCCTGTGCATTCCGCTGGGAAATCCCGAAGACGAGCACAACTCGCCGCTGCTCTACCTCGAAGAAAAAATGCACCCGTGGGTGGCATTCGCTGTGGTGCCGATTTTCGGCTTCGCCAACGCCGGTGTATCGCTGGCCGGTATTTCCCCAAGTAATCTGCTTGAGCCGGTGCCACTGGGCGTGGCGCTGGGGCTGTTGTTCGGCAAGCAGATCGGCATCCTCGGCCTCGGCGCCCTGGCGATTCGCAGCGGCCTGGCGCAACTGCCGCAAGGCGCGAGCTGGCTGCAACTGTACGGCGTCGCCCTGCTCTGCGGGATCGGCTTCACCATGAGCCTGTTCATCGGCGCGCTGGCGTTCCCGGGCGCGCCGCATCTGGTCGATTCGGTGAAGGTCGGCGTGTTGCTGGGTTCGATCCTGTCCGCGCTGCTGGCGGTGGTCGTGCTGATGAATGCGGGTAAGGCGAAGGCTTCGAGCTGACCGCCAGATCGGGTCGAGACAGAAAACCAATGTGGGAGCGGGCTTGCTCGCGAAAGCGTCAATTCAGTCAGCTAATTTATCGACTGAACCACCGCCTTCGCGAGCAAGCCCGCTCCCACAGTTTTTACAGCGGTGCTGCTCAGCCTTTTTCGTCGATCCCGGCCTGCAGGGTCTGGCTGTCCAGATTGCCGCTCAAGGTCACCGGACCGACTTTCAGACTGCCGTTATCGAATGACACCTTCGGTGCGTTCTCCTCGGTTTTCTGCGGCAGATCCAGCCCGGCTTTCACCCCATATTCACGGTTGACCAGATCGCTGCTACCGACTTTCGAAGCGCCCAGATCGACCTTGCCGTCCGTCGATGAAATCCGTGCGCCGGTCAGCTGCGTACCACCAACGTTCAACTTCACACCCTGATTGCCACTGATGCCGGACGCCTGCGCCACGCTGTCCTTGTGCGCGTATTCGCCCTGCGCTTTCAGCGTTGGTTTGTAGTCGGTGCCAGCGAGTTTTTCCTTGTCGCTTGGTGGGTTCTTCTTCGCGGTCAGGCCCAGATCGACATCGACCTTGGCTTGCGTCTTCGAGTCCTGACGGCTTTCGACGGTCAGATCACCGGCGACCTTGCCGCCGACAGTGTTCGCGTCGATCCGCGCGCCAGACAGTTGTGCATCGCCTGCGCTGTTGAGCACCACACTGTCAGCCTTGATATAGCTGTTTTGCTGGGTGGTGCCTTGCAGATAATCGACACCAATCTTGGCCCCGACATTGAAGCCGTGATCGCTGCTGGCCTTTTCGTCGGCAGCGGTCGGGGTCTTGCTGCTGAGGTTGCCGCCGGCATTCAACACAACGTTCCAGTTGTTGCGGCTCTCGGTGGACTGCGCCGATTCCTGAACGAAACCGCCCTTCTGCGCATCGATGCTGACATTCGGCGCGCCGACTTGCGTGCCTTGCAGGTGCACCGCGTCACCGCTCAGCGCGACCCCGCTCTGGCTGTTGAGCTGGCCACCGGTCAACGTCTGCGAGCTTTCGTTGATCCGGCCGATGTTGAAGTTGCCGCTCAGATTACCGCCCTGATCACGACTCTTCTCGCTGCTGGATTTGCTGCCTCCGCCCTTCAAACCGCCGCCGAGATTGCTGCCGGTTGCGGTGTGCGTAGCGGTGGCCGCTTGCAGATCAAGCTTGCCATCAGCGTGCAGATCGATAGCGCCGGCGCTGTCGATCTTCGTGCCTTGCTGAACGTGATTGCCGCCGCTGCTCAGTTGCACCGGACCGTTGCCGCTGATGCTCGCCACATGGGCCTGAGTGTCAGTGGTCTGCTTGCCGGTGTGATCGAGCTGGAAGCCGGCGCCGAGGTCGACGTTGGTGCCGTCGGTGCCCGGCAAGGTGCCGACCGTCAGCGAGCCGTTGCCGCGCAGGCTGGAGTCGCTGCTGCTCTGGCGGTCACTGGCCTGATTCAGCGCCAGATCGCCGCCGGTATTGATGCTCACACCGCCCTGGCCGCCGTCAAAACGGCTGCCGGCGAACTGCGCGTCACCGCCCACTTTGATGTTCACGCCCTGACTGCCGGCAAAACCGCCAACCACTGCGGTGCTGCTGTCCTTGCTGCTGTAGCTGTTGCCGCCCGCACCGCTGCCGGCGACGTTCACGTCTTCGCCGGTCTTTGTGTAGACCCGCACGTCGACCTTGGCGTCCACTGAGTTATCGGTGCTGCTGTGGGTGTTGCTCGCGGCATCGGCCACCAGTTTATCGGCGCTGATGTTGACCTTGCCGTTGCTCGCGCTGTACTGGGTGCCCTCGTCGTGCAGGGTGCCGGCAGTTTTCACCTCGACGCTGCCACCGTCGAAACGGCTGACCACGGCGTTGCTGTTGTGCTCGGTCTTGTCAGCGCTGCCGTGACCGATCGCCACGTCGAGGCCGACGTTCGGCTGGCCAAGATTGCTCAGGGCTTCCTTGTCCGGCACCTTGCCGTTGAGCACATCCTTGACTGCACCGGCAATCGGGCGGGCGATGTCCTTGTACTCGACGTTGGCGCCGATGTCCGCCGACCAGTTGCTCTGATTGTGGCTGCTGCTTTCGGTGTTGCTGGCGGCGCGGTTGTCGATCTCGTTGGCCGCGACGTTCACGCCGTTGCCAGCCTTGACCTGCGCGCCTTCGGTAACCAGCTTGTCGGCGTTGATGTTCAGGCTGCCGCTGCTCTGCACATTGGTGGTTTGCGCGCTGGTTTTGCTGCTGCTGTCTTGCGTGGTGCTGTGGGCAAAATCGACGCCACTGCCGGCCCGGTCGAGGCCACCGGTATAGTAGAAACCGCCGCCGGTGCTGGAGGTGTCGGATGAGGTTTTGTGGCTGTCCTGTTCGGCCAGCAACGACACATTTTTGCCGCTCAGGGTGGTGTCGCCGGCCGTGGATTTGACTTCACCGCCCTTGATCGTCAGATCGCCGCCGGCCTTCACCTGCACGCTGCCGCCGCTGAGGCTCGATCCTTGCTGGTTGACGTCGTTGCGGGTGACGGTCTGCTGCTTGTCTTCGTAGTGCACCCCGGCGCGGTATTGCTCCGGCGTTTGCTCCTTGGCGTAGGCATCGAAGCCACGGGTCTCGGTGGTCGAGCTGCTGTCGTGGGTGTTCTGCGCGGAATGCACGTTCACATCACCGGCGGCGTCCGCCGTCAGCGCACCGCCGGCCTTGACCGTGGAGCCGGCGACTTCGATGTCCTTGGCACTTTTGAGCTTGAGGTTGCTGTCGGACACCAGCTCGCTGCGCAGCGTGGTGCTGTCCTTGGCGTTCTGCCGCGACTCGTCCTTGCTGATACCGAAGAACTTGCTGTCCTTGTCGTGGTTGTTGCTGTGCGAAGTGTCCTGCACGCCGTCGATCACCAGCGAACCCTGATCGCTGATCACGCTGGCCTCGGTGCCGCCACGGACTTGGCTGCCGCTGATGCGCACGTCGTCAGCCTTGACGATCAGTTTGCCCGCCGCATTGATTTTGCTGCCCTGATGCCGGGTCTGGCCCTTGTCGGCATCACCGGTCTTGCCGAAGAATCCGCCGCCAACCAGGTCGCCGGAGTAACTGTTGTTGTTGCTGCGACTGGTGCGCGTGGCGGTGGTGACGTCCACTTGCTTGCCCGCCAGTTTCACATCGCCGGTGCTGTTCAGTTCGGCACCTTCGGCGCGCAGCAACGCGGCGGTTTGCAGCGCGATATTGCCGCCCTTCAACTGACTGCCGATGCTCCGCTGCTCTTCGCTGCTGTTGTTCCAGTCAGCCTTCCACAGATGCTTGCGATGGTTGCCCTGATCGGTCTGGGTGTGGCTTTCGGTGGCAGCTGTCAGGTGCAAATCGCCGCCACTCTGCACATCGAGATTTTTCGCCGCTTCAACTTTCGCGGCTTTGAGTTCGGTGTCTTTGCCGGAGGACAATTTGGCGTCGCGGCTGGCGACGATCTGGCTGCCGTGCTGGCGAGTTTCACTGTCGGTCTGGGTGCGGTCGTAGGTTTCCCAGGTGATGCCGATGGTGCTGTTGCTCCAGTTTTCGCGCTGCTCCTGGAGCTTGCGGCTTTCGACGCTGCTCAGGGTCAGATTGCGCTTGGCATTGACGCTGACGTCGCGAGCGCTGACGTCGGTGGCGGCCAGCGTCAGATCGTTGCCGCTGTGCAGACCAACATCGCCCTGACTGCTGCGAATGCCGGCACGGGTCACTTCGAGGCTGTTGGGGATGGCTTCACCGCTGACGCTGAGGTCGCCAGCCGAACGGATCTGCACGCCGTCACGCCCGGCCACTTGTACCGCACCCACGCGCACGCCCGCGCCTTCGGCGGTGCTGACGATGTTGATGCGCCCGGCCTGCATCGCGCCGAACAGGCTGGCGTCGATGCGTTGATCTTTAGTGCTGCCAGCCGGATCCACAGCTTTAACCTGCCCGCTGGCGTAATCGACCTGATTGCGTCCGACCGTGAGGTTCAGTTGATCGCGGGCATCGATGCGGCCCTGGCTGTCGATACGCGGGGCGATCAGGTTGACCGAACCCTCGGCGTTACGCAGGCCGCCACTCTGGATCTGCAACTGACCGCTGGCGTCGCGGGTGTTCAAGGCTTGCAGTTTGCCGTCGTTCAATTCCGGACGACCGACCAGCAGACTGGCGTTCGGCGTGTTGATGAAACTCCCGCCGTTCACCGAGATGCCGTTGGGGTTGGCCAGCACATAATCGGCCGCGCGGCCGAAAATTTCCTGGGCACCATTGATCGCCGAAGGGTTACGGCTGATCACCTCGTTGAGGATCACGCTCGCCGCCTGGCCCTGTAATTGCGGGTTGGCCGCCAGTTGCCCGGCGAGCTGCGATTGCCCGGCCTGCAAGGCGTTGTTCAGCACCAGACCCTGACGGTCGACGTTGTAGTCGAGGAACTGGTTGTGCGACAGGCCCGAGCCGTTGGGCGCGACGATGTTGACGATGGGCACGCCGCCCTGGGTCTGCAATTGCGCGGTGCCGCCGGGGCCGGGAGCGACCACCACACCGCCGGCAATGGCGTTGGGCAGGTGCACGGCGAAGAACAGGCTGGCAATCGCCCAGCGCAATTTACCCCGAGGAGAAAGATGGAATGCAAAGGTGTGTGCTGGCATAAAAACGTCTCCATGTAAGTACGGCATCACGGCGCGCGATTTAGTCTTGGCCGTGGCTGTCGCGCTCAGATCCGACGGCTGTTTGTTCACTGCTTGATAAGTTTCGGTGGTGCTCATATCTGCAACCCCACGCGCATCAGCCAGGTCTCTGGCTCGTGCTGTAAACCTTTGGGGGTGTTGAGGGCGCGTTGGTAATCGACGTCCACTTGCAGATTCTTCCAGCCCAGATTCAGCCCGACGCTGGCACCGCTCAGGCGTTGGCCCTGGGCGCCGTGGTCAGCCTTGAGCCAGCCGTTGTCCAGGCCCACGCGCGGGGTGATCTGCACCGGCCAATCGCTGCGCAGCGGCAGACGCAAGGTGTTGCGCCAGATCGCGCCGCTGGCACCGGATGCGCTGCTGACCCGATAACCGCGCACCGCCGAATCGTCGGTGCCGAGCAGTTGTTCGATGGCCGGCAACGGGTCGGGGCTGTATTGCAGATTGAGCTGACTCTGCCACTGCCACGCTTGCGCGCCGAACTGGCCGTTGCGCCACTGGCTGAGGCCGGCGCGGTACTTGCGAAACTGCGCTTTGGGCAGGTTGCTGACCGCGTGATTGGCGTCGTCATCGGCGCCCAGCCAGCGCAGGCCTTGCGAATAGGTGAAGTCGAGGTTCCACACCGCACGGTCGAGCCAGAACAGATTGAGTCCGGCTTCGGCCACGGTCAGGGTCGGGCTTTGAATGCCCAGACGGACAGTTTCCAGATAGCTGTCGACGTCCTTGTGCGCCAGTTGCAGGTTGGCGCTGAGCTGACGGCTCTGGTCGCGCCACAACACGCGGTCGGCGCGCAGGCTCAGTTGATCGGTGATGCCGGTGCTGTACAAGGTCGCGCTGGGCAGTTTGAACGGCGCACGATATTCGGCGTGGCTGGCGAACGCGCTGTAGGTCCAGTAGCCGTAGGGAATCGCGTAATACAGGCTGGCGTTGCGACTGTAGCGGTCGCCCTGATTCAACGTGTCACTGGCACTGAGGCTCAACAGATCGTTGAGTTGCAACGGGCTGTCTAAGCTCAGACTTACGGTATCGCGATCACGCCCGGTGCTGGCGCTCCCGAGGTTGTCCATGCCCAGGCCCAACGCCCAGCGCGACTGCCCGGCCGTGCGCGAACGCAGGATGATTCGCGACGCGCCGGGCTGGCTGCCGGGGGCGATGTCAGCGGTCAGGTCAATCGAGCGCAAGCGGTTCAGCTGATCCAGGCCCTGCTCCAGATCGCGCAGGTTCAGCGGCTGGCCGAGCATGTGCGGGAACGCGCCGCCCAGCGAAACGGGCAGGCTCTGATCGGCCAGTTCGATGGACTCGATGTAGCCCTCGTCGATCATGATGTCCAGCGACTGCCCCGCCGCCGGCGCGCTCAGCAGATATGGGCGGCTGGCGATGTAGCCCTTTTCGACGTAGCTCGCGGTGATGGTCGCCAGCAAATGGTTGATCTGGCCGACGCCCATGCACGGCGCCAGCAGCGGTTTGATCCGGGCGTTGAGTTTGTCGCTGTCGATCAGCGTGACACCGCCGATGCGCGTGCCACTTAGCGGCCAGCAACGTTCATCGGGGGCGACTGTCTGCGGGAGCGCTGGTGTGGCCGGCGCCGGGCCGAACGCACCGCGCTCCAGCTGGCGCTTGCGTTGTTCCATCTGCAGTTGTTGCAGATCGCGCTGTTGCTGTTGCTGCTGGCGCAGCACTTCCTGACCCGGCGCAACAGGGTCAGCCGCTTGAATCCAGGAAGCACACACACTCAACACAAAGGCCGACAACAGCGGGCAAAGCGTGGAACGACGACGAGAAACAACGCGAAGCGAATACGGCACGCAACATCCTTGCAATCATAAAATGGCGTAATGCCACTTCATCAATGCTGGTGATAGTCAGAGCCTTCCTACACAAATGCAAGACGCTTCCTACAGCGCTTACATTTCTTAAACAATTGATTTTGCTGCGTTCAACGCCACGCCATCAGGATTTCCCCGAGGCTTTTCATTGGGTTTTCGAAGACCTGTCCCGTATTAATGACGCTGTCGTTTATCGAAACCGCTCCAAACCCCGAGTCCTGGCAAGCAACTGACGACCGGCACAAAAATTCAATTGCCACAAAATATTACTCACGTCATATTACAGCCGTAATAACAGCCCGTTTCTGCAGGTATTACACCATGACCAGCATGCCCACCCTTGAGCCAGACCTGTCTGCCCCGGTCTCCCCCGCCAAACTGCCACTGCGCAAACGCCTGCTGCTGACCGGCGCCGGCCTGATTGCGTTGGTAGCGCTCGGCGTGTACGCCGCTCACTGGTGGGGCACCGGGCGTTTTCTCGAAGAGACCGACGATGCCTACATCGGTGGCGACGTCACGGTGATCGGGCCGAAGGTCGCCGGGTACATCGAAGAAGTGCTGGTCAGCGACAACCAGTCGGTGAAGGCCGGCGACGTGCTGATCCGCCTCGACGCGCGCGACTATCGCGCCAACCTCGCCAAAGCCGAAGGCGCAGTCGCCGCCGAAGAAGCGCTGTTGGCCAACCTCGACGCTACCGAGCAATTGCAGCAAGCAGTGATCGGCCAGGCCCGCGCCGGCATCGATGCCGCCGGTGCCGAAACCGCCCGCTCGCGGGATGACAATGCGCGCTACAAACGCCTGGTCAGCACCAATGCCGTGTCGGTGGAAAGTGCCCAGCGCGCCGACGCCACCTTCAAGACCGCTCAGGCCCTGAGTGCGCGTGCCCAGGCCGAACTGCTCGCCGCACAGCGCCAACTGGCGGTGATCGACACTCAGAAACAACAGGCCCGCGCCGCCCTGCAACAGGCCCGCGCCGAGCGTGATCTGGCGCAGTTGAATCTCGGCTACACCGAGCTGCGCGCGCCGGTTGATGGCGTGATCGGCAACCGCCGCGCGCGGGTCGGCGCCTATGCCCAGGCAGGTTCGCAACAGTTGTCGGTGGTGCCGGCCAGCGGTCTGTGGGTGGATGCCAATTTCAAGGAGGACCAACTGGCGCGGATGAAACCCGGACAACGGGTGAGCATCCGTGCCGACGTGCTTTCCGGCCAGGAATTCCACGGCCGCCTCGACAGCCTCGCCCCGGCCACCGGCTCGCAATTCAGCGTGCTGCCGCCGGAGAACGCCACCGGCAACTTCACCAAAATCGTCCAGCGGGTGCCGGTGCGCATCCTGCTCGATCCGGCCGACGGCGTGCTTGGCCATCTGCGGCCGGGGCTCTCGGTCACCGCTGAAGTCGACACCCGCGCACAAGCCGAAACCAGTGCCGTGGCCGTCGCGCCATGAGCACCGCCCTCACCGCCCCGGCGCAACCGTTCAATGCCGCCGACATGGCCACCGCGACCAAAGTGTTCGCCTTCGCCACGATGTGCATCGGCATGTTCATCGCGCTGCTGGATATCCAGATCGTCTCGGCGTCGCTGCGTGACATCGGCGGCGGACTCTCGGCCGGCACCGATGAAACCGCGTGGGTGCAGACCAGTTACCTGATCGCTGAAATCATCGTGATTCCGCTGTCGGGCTGGCTGTCGCGGGTGTTCTCCACACGCTGGCTGTTCTGCGCCTCGGCGGTCGGTTTTACTCTGGCCAGCCTGCTCTGCGGCGTGGCCTGGAACATCCAGAGCATGATCGCCTTTCGCGCGCTGCAAGGCTTTCTCGGCGGTTCGATGATCCCGCTGGTGTTCACCACCGCGTTCTTTTTCTTCACCGGCAAACAACGGGTAATCGCCGCCGCGACCATCGGTGCGGTGGCGTCGCTGGCGCCGACCTTGGGGCCGGTGATCGGCGGCTGGATCACCGACATTTCATCGTGGCACTGGCTGTTCTACATCAATCTGGTGCCGGGGATTTTCGTCGCCGTAGCCGTGCCGATGCTGGTGAAGATCGACCAGCCGGAGCTGTCGCTGCTCAAGGGTGCGGACTACCTGAGCATGGTGTTTCTTGCGCTGTTTCTCGGCTGCCTGGAATACACCCTCGAAGAAGGCCCGCGCTGGAACTGGTTCAGCGATCAAACGATTCTGACCACGGCGTGGATCAGCGCTCTGGCGGGTCTGGCCTTTATCGGGCGCACCTTGCACGTGGCCAATCCAATCGTTGATCTACGCGCGCTCAAGGATCGCAACTTTGCCTTGGGTTGTTTCTTTTCCTTTGTCACCGGGATCGGCCTGTTCGCAACGATTTACCTGACTCCGCTGTTTCTTGGACGGGTGCGTGGCTATAGCGCGCTGGACATTGGTCTGGCGGTTTTTTCCACCGGGGTGTTCCAGATCATGGCGATTCCGCTGTATGCCTTTCTCGCCAATCGCATGGATTTGCGCTGGATCATGATGATCGGCCTGGGCTTGTTTGCGGTGTCGATGTGGGAGTTCAGTCCGATCACCCACGACTGGGGTTCCGCTGAGTTGATGCTACCGCAAGCGCTGCGCGGGATCGCCCAGCAACTGGCGGTGCCGCCGGCAGTGACGCTGACATTGGGAGGTTTGGCACCGGCACGCTTGAAGCACGCTTCGGGGCTGTTCAACCTGATGCGCAATCTGGGCGGGGCGATCGGCATTGCTGCGTGCGCGACCATTCTCAATGACCGCACCAACTTGCACTTCACCCGCTTGGCCGAGCATTTGAACAGCAGTAACGAGGCGATGAATCAGTGGCTGGCGCAGGTCGGTGGCAACCTGGCGACGCTGGGTCAGAGCGGTGACGTAGGGGTCACTGCCAGCCTGCGTCAACTGTGGCTGCTGACCTACCGCGAGGCGCAGACCCAGACCTATGGCGACACCTTTTTGATGATCATGCTGTGCTTCATCATCGCCACGGCGATGGTGCCCTTGATGCGCAAGGTACAACCACCGGCCGCGCCGAGTGCGGATGGGCATTGATCCAGATCTGCAATGCATGCCCCCTGTAGGAGTGAGCCTGCTCGCGATGGCGCCAGTTCATTCAACATTAATGTTGAACGGATAATCGCTATCGCGAGCAGGCTCACTCCTACAAAAGATTGTGTCTGGGGCTTAGAGCTGCGGGATTTTGCGGAAGCCCACCGCCAGACGGTTC
Source organism: Pseudomonas sp. GW823-FHT01D03 (assembly GCF_058798255.1). Taxonomy (NCBI): domain Bacteria; kingdom Pseudomonadati; phylum Pseudomonadota; class Gammaproteobacteria; order Pseudomonadales; family Pseudomonadaceae; genus Pseudomonas; species Pseudomonas sp. GW823-FHT01D03. Next base: position 2,180,091 of record NZ_JBXAKK010000001.1, on the reverse strand, counting down.
CAGCTGTTGATGGTGTTGATCGCCACGCTCAGGTCGACCATTTCCTTGGGCGTGAATTGCGCCGCGACGATGTCGTAGTCTTCGTCCGGGGCGTGGGTCAGGCTCAGTTGGGTCAGCGATTCGGTCCACAGCAGCGCAGCGCGCTCACGCTCGGTGAAGAATGGCGCTTCACGCCACGCGGTGACGGCGAACAGCCGGCGCGGGGTTTCGCCGCCCTTGATCGCGTCAGCGGTGTGCATGTCGATGCAGAATGCGCAGCCGTTGATCTGCGAAGCGCGCAGCTTGACCAGTTCAACCAGGGTCTTTTCCAGCGGCAGTTTCGAGACCGCGGTTTCCAGGGCCATCATCGCTTTCATGGCGTCAGGGGAAGCGGTGTAGAAATCGGTACGAGTTTGCATGGTGAGTTTCCGGGGCCAGTGAATGTGTGACTAAGGTAGTCCCACCCCCGCTCCGCACAAATAGCCAATCTCCCGGAAGACGAGTAGACCACCGCATCACACGCGATTGCGCAACCACTGCAGAAACCCGGTTTTCGCCACCACGGGCGGCACGTCTTGGGTCAGGGTCTGAGCCTTGTGCAGGCGATAATCGAGCAAGGCTTTCATCGCCTCATTGATGTCGTGGCGGGCATCCAGGCACGGCTTCAGGTAGGTCTTTTCGATGCGATACAACGCGCAAAAGGTTTTCGCCGCAAAGGTTGCCGGCACTGAAGAATCGGACAGAATCCCAGCCTCGCCGATCACCTCCCCCGGTCCCATGCGCCCGGATTCGAACGGGCTGCCATGGCGGGTCAAGGTCACGCTGACCACGCCCGATTCGATGATGAACAAATGATCGCTGACCTCCCCGGCCTCCAGGATCGTTTCCCCGGCACGGAAGGTTTGCAGGGTCATGTTCTGGCTGAAAGTGTCTTTCTCTTCCTGGCGCAGGGTGGAGAAAATCGGCGAGCTGTCGAGCAGCGCCCGTGGCCGCGACAGGCCGCTTGGCGCATTCGGTTCCACGCTCGACAACAGATTGACCCCGGACGCCTGCAAGTGCCGGTAAGCCAGATCGAACAGCTGATTGCGCACCGAGCGTTTCTGATCCATCGACGAGACAAAACCGCTGATCTCATATTCCGCGCCGGCGCTGCTGGAGCTCTTGAGCGCGACGCTTGGCGAAGGATTGTCCAGCAGCGGGCGGCAGCCCTGCATTGCCCGCTCCAATGCGTCGATCACAGTGGTCGGTCGCGCATGCGGGCTGACCTGCACACTGACGGCCAGGCCGAACATGTTGCTCGGCCGGCTGAAGTTGATGATCTTGGCCTTGGCCGCCAGCGAGTTGGGAATCACCGCCATGCTGCCCTGACTGGTCTGCAGACGCGTGGCGCGCCAGTCGATGTCGACGACCCGGCCTTCGGTGCCGTCGATCGAAATCCAGTCATCGATCTGGTAGGGCTTGGTGGTGTTGAGCACGATCCCGGAGAACACGTCGCTCAGAGTACTCTGCAACGCCAGACCGACGATGATCGCCAAGGCGCCGGACGTCGCCAGCACACCTTTGACCGGCAGATCCAGCACGTAGGCCAGGGCCGCGATAATCGCGATCAGGAAAATCACCGCACCGAGCAGATCCTGCAACAGTCGTCCGGTGTGCCCGACGCGCTGCATCATCACCGCGCCGATCAGCACGGTCAGGGTACGCGCGCCGAACAGCCACCAGCCGATCTGCAACCCCGTCGCCGCCAGATGCAGCGGCACGTTGTCAGCCCACGGCGCCGGCTCCATCGGGTTGAGGCCTTCGTTGAACAATACCGCACTGAACAGGGTGAAAATCAGCACCCGCACCAGCAGCTTCCACTCGCTGCCACGGGAGCTGATCAGGCGCCACAGGCCCAGATCGAGGAGGATCAGGATCAACGCGCAAAACAACGGATGTTCGGTCAAAAAAGACAACATCAAAGCACTCCGACAGGGCCCGGTCGCGAGAAGATCGCACAGATTGGGCAAGTGTAGGAGTAATTGATTTCAGAGATTGAACGCCGCCGCAAAAACACCCGAAAACCAATGTGGGAGCGGGCTTGCTCGCGAAGGCGGAGGGTCAGTCAGACATGCATTGACTGGCACTGCGCTTTCGCGAGCAAGCCCGCCCCCACAGGGGTGAGAATTTACCCGTGCATTTGGCCAAAACGCCCGGACTGGAAGTCGGCGAATGCCTGATGAATTTCCTGCTCGGTGTTCATCACGAACGGGCCATGGCCGACAATCGGTTCGTCAATCGGCTCGCCGCTGAGCAGCAGCACCACTGCATCTTCACTGGCCTCAAGGGTCAACTGACGACCGTCGCGCTCGAACAGCACCAACTGCCCGACACCCGCAGTTTCCACACCGTTGATCTGCACCGAACCTTTCAACAGCACCAGCGCAGTGTTGCGCCCCTCGTGCAGATCGAGCGTCAGCAACTTGCCGGCGTTCAGCCGCAGGTCCCAGACGTCGATCGGCGTGAAAGTGTGCGACGGGCCTTTATGCCCATCGAACTCACCGGCGATCAGCCGCAGCCGGCCGGCATCGTCCTTCAACGCGATATTCGGAATATCGCCGTCGAGAATGGTCTGGTAGCCGGGCGCAGCCATTTTGTCCTTGGCCGGCAGGTTGACCCACAGCTGCACCATTTCCAGCTTGCCGCCGGTTCTGGCGAAATCATCCGAGTGGAACTCCTCGTGGAGGATCCCGGACGCGGCGGTCATCCACTGCACATCGCCGGGGCCGATGGTGCCGCCGCTGCCGGTGGAGTCGCGGTGCTGCACTTCGCCGTAGTAAACGATGGTCACCGTTTCGAACCCACGGTGCGGGTGCTGGCCGACGCCACGACGCTCGGTGGTCGGGGTGAATTCGGCCGGGCCTGCGTGATCGAGAAGCAGGAACGGGCTGATGTGTTTGCCCAGGTTGTCGTAGGAAAACAGAGTGCGCACCGGGAAACCATCGCCGACCCAATGGCCGCGAGGGCTGGTGTAGATACCGATGATGTTTTTCATGGTTGCCTCCAGAAAAGGTGGGTGACGCAATGGATTAAGCTTAAATCCATGACGGCTGAAGGACTAGACGGTAAAAACCGGCCTTAGTGTTCCATTTATAGAACAGTCCCACCTTTGAATCTTGATCTCTTGTGGGAGCGGGCTTGCTCGCGAAGGTGCCAGTCCGGACAACACAACTATCGGGAAAGATTCATGACTTCTGCTCAACAGTGCTTTGCCCCAGCAGCGGTTTTTCTCAAGGAAACAGACGCGGATACTCCTGCCCATTCCCACTGCAATCCTGGAGTCATCAATGTCTGTTCCCGCTTTTGGTCTGGGTACGTTTCGCCTGAAAGGTCAGGTGGTCATCGATTCGGTGCGCACCGGCCTTGAACTCGGTTACCGCGCCATCGACACCGCGCAGATCTACGAGAACGAAGCCGAGGTCGGCCAGGCCATCGCCGCCAGCGGCATTGCTCGCGAAGAGCTGTTCATCACCAGCAAGATCTGGATCGCCAACTTCGCCAAGGACCGTCTCATCGACAGCCTCAAGGAAAGCCTGCAGAAATTGCAGACCGATTACCTCGATCTGACACTGATCCACTGGCCGTCGCCGGAAGATCAGGTGCCGGTCGCCGAATTCATGGGCGCGCTGCTCGAAGCCAAGCGTCTGGGCCTGACCCGGCAGATCGGGGTGTCCAACTTCACCATCGACTTGATGCAACAAGCCATCGCAGCGGTCGGCGCAGACAACATCGCCACCAACCAGATCGAACTGCACCCGTACCTGCAAAACCGCAAAGTGGTCGAGTTCGCCCGCAGCCAGGGCATCCAGATCACCTCCTACATGACCCTCGCCTATGGCGAAGTGCTGAAGGATCCGGTGATCCAGCAGATCGCGGAACGCCTGCAAGCGACCCCGGCGCAGGTCACTCTGGCCTGGGCGATGCAGTCGGGTTACGCGGTGATTCCATCGTCGACCAAACGCGCCAACCTGCAAAGCAACCTCGGCGCCACCGCGCTGACCCTGAGCGAGTCCGACATGGCGCTGATCGCCGGTCTGGAGCGGGGCCAGCGCCTGACCAGCCCGAAAGGCATTGCCCCGCAGTGGGATTGATCGCTCAGTCCTGAAGTCGCTGCGCGAGGCCGAGCATAGCCCTGCGCAGCGCATCCGCCGAGCGGTGGACCGCCAGGGTTTCGGCGTCGCGGCACGCCTGTTCGAGCTCCGCGCACGCCGCCGCCACCCGCGCGGCACCGACCATTTGCGCACCGCCCTTGATGTGGTGCGCCAGGGTGGTTAATTCGCTCAGATCCTGTGGCTGGCGCGCAGCGTCCAGTTTTTGCAGGTCCTCGTGCAGACTGCGCAGCACTTGTTCGCGCAGACGTTGCATCACTGCAGGATTGTCCCCGGCCATCTGCTCAAGCGCGCTCAGGTCGATCTCGGGCAGCGGCGGTGTCGGGTTCGACAGCTGATCACTGTCGCCGCGGCTGGCCGACTTCAATGCCTGTTGCAGATCGTGCAAGCGAATCGGCTTGAACAGACAATCGTCCATGCCGGCCTCAAGACAACGGATTTTCTCCTCAACCTGCGCGTTGGCGGTAAAGCCGAGGATCAGGCAGCGTGCCCGACCGCTCGCCGCCTCTTCTTCACGAAGTGTCCGAGCGAGTTCGTAACCGTTGCGGCGGGGCATGTTGCAATCGGTGATCAGCACATCGAAAGCCTGTGTTCGCCAGCGCTGCAAGCCCAGCTCACCATCCTCGACATCGACCGTAGCGTGGCCCAGTTCACTCAATTGCCGGCACAGGAGCAAGCGGTTGACCGGATGATCGTCCACCACCAGCACGCTCAGCGAACGCGCTGGCGTATCCGCCACTTGCGGGCCTGCCGTCTCGGGTTCGAGCGCGGTCAACAGCGGCAACTGCAGGTTTACCTCAACCCGCGTTCCATGCCCCGGCTCGCTGTCCAGGCGCAGAGTGCCACCCATCATTTCGCAGAGGTTACGGCTGATCACCAGGCCCAGCCCCGAACCGCTACGCGCTGACTGGCCTTGATTAGCGGCCTGGACGAACGGACTGAACAGGCGTTTGCGGTCATCGGCACTGATGCCGATTCCGCTGTCTGCAATCGCTAGTTTCACGGCCAACTGGCCAAGCGCCGCCCTGGTCACCGCCAGTTGCAGACTGACCTGCCCGTGCTCGGTGAACTTGATCGCGTTGCTCAACAGGTTTGACAGCACTTGCTTGAAGCGTGTCGGGTCGAGCAGAACCTCAACGTCACTGTGCGCATCCAGTTCGACCTGCCACAGCAGGCGTTTCTCCCGCGCCAACCCCTCGAATACGCGGCACACCGCGATCACTTGTTCACGCAGATTGGCCCGCTCCGGCGCGAGGGACAAATGCCCGGACTCGATGCGTGCGATATCGAGAATGTCACCGATCAACGCCAATAATTGCTGGCCGGCAGCGGACGCGACCTCGATTGCCAGCTTGTCGATGACGCCCTCCTCGGCACGTTTGAGGGCCATTTCGAGCATGCCGATCAGGGCATTCATGGGCGTGCGGATTTCATGGCTCATGGTCGCCAGAAACGTAGTCTTGGCCCGATTGGCGTCGTCGGCGGCATCCTTGGCTTGCTGCAACTGCTGCAGCCACTGCTGACGCTGGCGCAGTTGCGAGCGCTGAAAACCGATCCAGGCCAAGGCCAGCAACAGCAACCCTGCCGCAGCGGCAAACGCCAGCAGGATTTCGCGGCGATGACGCTGCCAATAGCTCTCTTCCACGACCACGTCATGGCTCCAGCGCTCGACCAGTTCGTCCATCTGTTGTGGCGCGATGCTCAGCAGCGCCTTGTTCAGAATCGTGTGCAGCGCCGTATCCTGCGCTGCTGTCGCCAGGGCAATGCGTGCCGGCTGATCGCCAGTCGTGTTGGTGATGCGCAGGCGCTCGCGGTAATGACGGGCAATCAGAAACCGCGCCACCAGCAGCGAGCTGACGGTCACGTCAGCCTGGCCTTTGGCGATCTGCTCCATGCCCTCGGCCGGGCTGCGCACCTCCACCAGACGGATCCCGGGCACCTGCTGCAGAATAAAGTCGCGCAATGGATGACCGCGATAAATCGCCAGCCGTTTGCCCGGCAGATCGGCGAGGCTGCGCGGGCTGCCGGCCGTCGTCGCGCTGACCAGCACAAACGGATTATTCAGGTAGGCACGGGTGAATTGCAGCTCGGTTTCCCGTTCGCTGCTCGGGGTCACCACCGGCAACACGTCGAGTTCACCGGCCTTGAGCTGCTCAATCTGACGATCCAGCGAACGCCCCCGAACCAACTCGAATTGCAGCCCGGTACGCTGACTGATCAGGTTGAGCAACTGCGCCGATAACCCGTTGAATCGCCCGTCGGCATCAAAAAATGTCAGCGGTGCGAAATCCTCGATCACCCCGACTCGCACCCGAGGATGTTGCTCCAGCCACTGCTGCTCGCTGACACTGAGGCGTACCCGTGACTGCGCGGCCATGTGCGCGCCCCCCGCACTCCAGCGCTGTTCGATAAGCTGTCGGCGCTCCATGGGAATGGCCGCCAGCGCCTTGTCGATGATGCGTTTGAGGCGCACCTCACTGCGCAGCAGGGCGAAACCGAAGGGATTGGCATCCAGGCCCGATGGCCCGGCCAGTTGCAGGTCATTGCGGTAATTGGTGTTGATCAGGTAATTGGCACTGATCAGGTCGCCGAGATAGCCGTCATCGACTCCGAATGCCACCGCACCCAGCGCATCCATTGCCGAGGAGTAACGCTGCACGTTCGCCTCGGGATATAACGACTGCACACTGGCCAGCGGCAGATAGTCCTCGACCATGGCGATGCGTTTGCCCGCCAGGTCGGCCGGCAACGTTTCGTCGAGCCGGGTCACCAGCATCGGTTGGTCTTCGGCATAAGGGCGCGACAGGATGAAATCCGGGTCGGCCAGCTCGAAATTGTTCGAGGTGCCCAGCAGATCGAGTTCGCCGCGCTTGAGTGCGCTCATCACCGCGTCGCGGTTGGCGTAGCGTTGCACCTCGATCCGCACCCCGAGCAGTTGCGCCAGCAGCTCGGCATAGTCGGCGGTGAGACCTTCCAGCTCCTGCCGATTTCGCGTGATCTCGAACGGTGGATAATCGGGCCCGGAAATCCCCATGCGCAACGTCGGATGGCGGCGTAGCCACTGTTGATCCTGCAGGTCGAGCGGAACCTGAATGTTCTCCAGTGCGGCCTGGCTCAATAACTCCAGAGGCTGCGGCGACTCACTGGCCCAGCAGGTGGCCGTGAAGCTCAACCACAGCACGCACCACCAGCGTCGCAGATTCACTGTGCTACTCAGATCAAGTCGTTGCGCTTGGCGAATTCGCGCAAGTACACCGCTGACTTTGAGTGCAGACCCAGCTTTTTTATCAAGCGGGTTTTGTAGGTGCTGACGGTCTTGTGGCTGAGGAACATTTCAGCGGCGATTTTCTTGTTGGGCTTGCCCAGAGCCAACTGCACGAGAATGTTCAACTCTCGGTTGGAGAGCTCGTCGATCAGCTGTTTTTCGCTGCGGTGCGACGGGGTCGACACAGGGCCGCTATCAAGCAGTGCAACAAAATAGGAGTAGCCCGACATGAGCGCCTGGACAGCCTTGTGCAATTGCAGCAACTGGTTGGTTTTAGCCACGTAACCCATGGCGCCGCTACGCAGACAGCGATCCTGATAGTGCAGCGGATCCTGAGAAGTGAAGATCAGCACCCTGCAGTCGGGGTCGGTGGCTTTGAGCCGCTCCAGCACCTCCAGTCCGCCGACTCCCGGCAACTTGAGATCGAGTACCACCAGTTTCGGCTTGTGCTCGCGGCTGAGCTCCACGGCTTCGCTGGCGTTCGATGCTTCGTGAATCACCTTGAACCTTTCGGCTTCGAGTACGAGTTTCACGGCAGCCCTTACCACCGGATGATCGTCGACGATCAGCGCTGACTTCATGACCGCTCCCAGGGCAAAAACAAGACGATGGCGCCACCGGTATCGGCTGTTCCGGCCGGGGTGGCTGCGCAAGAACTGTTACACGGGAAGCCAGGCGTATCTACCTGTCAGATCTGACAGTTGCGCAAAAATGTAATTCGTGCTCAAGCCCGGCGTTGCAAGGCTGGCGCCGGGTTCCAGGCATTGGCAGCACACACCGGGGCAACGTCGACGCGCGCCATCAGGTGCTTGATCGCGGCCGCATTGGGCAGGCCGACATGGCTGATCTGCAGGTTTTCCTGAGCAAAGCCTGCGGGTGTCGGCGCAGGCGCCGAGGGCTCGTTATAGATCAGGGCGTGGCGCACCTGCGGGTTGTTGAGGAAAAACCCCGGCAGGTCCAGCGATCCGGCCGCCAGCTCGGCGTTGATGACCACGACGTCGAACGGTGCACAGCCGTAGTCCACCAGGGTCAGCAGCTCAAACAGACTCTGTACCGGAGCAACCCGGAAGTATTCGAGGCCATTGAACAGGCGCTCGATTTTCATCCGGTGAAAATGCTGCGAATCGGCAATCAGGATACGCAGGGCTTTATTGATCATGCTCGATCTCGTGAGGTGGATGGGTGCGCCAAGACTACGCAAGCCTCAGGAGCAGTTCTGTAGGACTTTTCCTAAAAAACCGGTCATTCATCCGCACCCATGAGCCATGCCGAATGGCTGCCCGACGTTGTGGCCTTATTCGGTGGTACTCGGACTCCAGAACGCCTGCACCACCAGCGCTGAAGTCGAGATCCGTGCCACCAGGGCATCCAGCTCGTCACCGTCCACCGAGGTGGTTGCCAGTGTGGCTTCGATCTCGATTTCGTCGGCACCGAAGGCGTGTACATCGACGTCGCTGGCCGGGTAGTTGCTGCGTTCCAGCTCGGCTTCGAGCAGGGCGAACACGGCTTTCTGCTGCGAGCGCCGGGCGATCACGTAAACGATGTTGGTGACTTCGGCCGAGACCACGTCCAGTGGCTGGCGGTTGATGTTGTTGACGATCGGCCGCAGCAACGTGTTGGCGGCGAGGATGAACAGCGTGCCGAGCAGCGCTTCGGCCAACAGGTCGGCACCGGCGCAGGCGCCAACGGCGGCTGACGTCCACAGGGTCGCGGCGGTGTTGAGGCCGCGCACGTTGCCTTCTTCGCGCATGATCACCCCGGCGCCGAGAAAGCCGATGCCGGAGACCACGTAGGCGACCACCCGCACCGCGCCTTCAGCGCCGCCGAGACGGTTGGCCATGTCGACAAAAATCGCCGCGCCGACCGCCACCAGCACGTTGGTGCGCAGACCGGCGGTGCGTTGCCGGTACTGGCGCTCGAACCCGATCAGGCCACCGAGGATGAACGCTGCGCTGAGGCTGACGAGGGTGTCGAGCAGTGAGGTCAGGTTGAGGTTGTTGATGGCTTGCATAGTCTTGTCCTTGAAAACATCCCAATCCCCTGTAGGAGTGAGCCTGCTCGCGATAGCGGTGTGTCAGTCGTTGAAATTTTGACTGACGGATTGCCATCGCGAGCAGGCTCACTCCTACAGAGGGAACAGCGTGTCCTGTTGTTATTGCCAGCCGAACCGGCGGATGTAGAAGCCTTTCACCGCCTGGGTCAGCGCCATGTACGCCAGCAGGATCATCGGCAGGAACACGAAGTACAGCGACGGCAGCGCCTGCAGTTTGAAGTAGTTGGCCAGCGGCCCCATCGGCAGGAAGATCCCGACCGCCATGATGATTCCGGTCATCACCAGCAGCGGCATGGCTGCGCGGCTTTGCAGGAATGGGATCTTCGGCGTGCGGATCATGTGCACGATCAGCGTCTGGGTCAGCAAGCCCACCACGAACCAGCCGGACTGGAACAGCGTCTGGTGATCCGGGGTGTTGGCATCGAACAGGTACCACATCAAGGCGAACGTGGTGATGTCAAAGATCGAACTGATCGGCCCGAAGAACAGCATGAAGCGTCCAACATCCGCCGGCTGCCAGCGTTGCGGCTTTTTCAGCATCTCGTCATCGACGTTGTCGAACGGAATCGCGATCTGCGAAATGTCGTAGAGCAGGTTCTGTACCAGCAGGTGCATCGGCAGCATCGGCAGGAACGGAATGAACGCACTGGCGACCAGCACCGAGAACACGTTGCCGAAGTTGGAACTGGCAGTCATCTTGATGTACTTGAGCATGTTGGCGAAGGTGCGGCGCCCTTCGAGCACGCCCTCCTCCAGCACCATCAGGCTCTTTTCCAGGAGGATGATATCGGCGGCTTCCTTGGCGATGTCCACCGCGCTGTCTACCGAGATCCCGATGTCGGCAGTGCGCAACGCCGGCGCGTCGTTGATGCCGTCGCCCATGAAGCCGACCACATGCCCGTTGCCTTTGAGGATGCGCACGATGCGTTCCTTGTGCGACGGCGTCAGTTTGGCGAACACGTTGGTTTTTTCTACCGCCACGGCCAGCTCGGCGTCGCTCATGCGCTCGATGTCGTTGCCCAGCAGCAAGCCCTGTTGCGCCAGACCGACTTCGCGGCAGATCTTGGCGGTCACAAGTTCGTTGTCACCGGTCAGCACTTTGACCGCCACGCCGTGTTCGGCCAGCGCCTTGAGCGCCGGCGCGGTGCTTTCCTTCGGTGGATCGAGGAATGCCACGTAACCGATCAGCGTCAGCTCCTGCTCATCCGCCAGGCTGTAAGTGTCGCGACCTGCCGGCATCGAGCGGGCAGCCACCGCCACCACGCGCAAGCCCTCAGCGTTGAATGCTGCGGTGACCTGACGAATCCGGGTCAGCAATTCATCGCTCAAGGCTTCTTCGACGTCGCCGTGCTGCACGCGGGTGCACACCGCCAGCACTTCTTCCACCGCACCTTTGCAGATCAGCAGATGCGGTTCGCCACGCCCCTCCACGACCACCGACATGCGCCGACGGTTGAAGTCGAACGGGATCTCATCGACCTTGCGAAATGCCGTGCCGACCTTCAGTTCACGATGGATTTCCACGTGTTCCAGCACCGCCACGTCGAGCAGGTTTTTCAGCCCGGTCTGGTAGTAGCTGTTGAGGTAGGCCTTTTCCAGCACATCGTCAGAGTCTTCACCCCAGACATCGACATTGCGCGCGAGGAAGATCTTGTCCTGGGTCAGGGTGCCGGTCTTGTCGGTGCATAGCACGTCCATGGCGCCGAAGTTCTGGATCGCGTCCAGACGTTTGACGATGACCTTCTTGCGCGACAGGAACACCGCACCTTTGGCCAGCGTCGAGGTGACGATCATCGGTAGCATTTCCGGGGTCAGACCCACGGCAATCGACAGCGCGAACAGCAGCGCTTCGGTCCAGTCGCCCTTGGTGAAACCGTTGATGAACAGCACCAGCGGCGCCATCACGAACATGAAGCGGATCAGCAGCCAGCTGACTTTGTTCACGCCCAGCTGGAACGAGGTCACCGCGCGGTCAGTGGCGCCGACCCGCTGCGCCAACGCGCCGAAATAGGTGCTGTTGCCCGTGGTGAGAATCACTGCCACCGCCGTGCCGGACACCACGTTGGTGCCCATGAACAGGATGTTCTCCAGCTCCAGCGGGTTGCGCGTGTCGCGGTCGGCCTGCCGGGCGAATTTTTCCACCGGCATCGATTCACCGGTCATCGCCGCCTGGCTGACGAACAAATCCTTGGCGCTGAGCACCCGGCAGTCGGCGGGAATCATGTCGCCGGCCGACAGTACGATCAGATCGCCCGGCACCAGTTGCTTGATCGGCAGTTCGATGCGCGGCTCGTCGCGGCGCATCACCGTGGCGGTGTTGCTGACCATCGCCTTGAGCGCGTCGGCGGCCTGGTTGGATTTGCTTTCCTGCCAGAAGCGCAGCAGCGTCGACAGCACCACCATGGAGAAAATCACCGTGGCGGCTTTCAGGTCTTCGGTCAGCCACGAGATCACCGCCAACAACGTCAGCAGCAGGTTGAACGGGTTTTTGTAGCAGTGCCACAGGTGAGTCCACCACGGCAGCGGCTGCTCGTGTTCGACTTCGTTGAGGCCGTGCTGCGCGCGCAGTGCATCGACCTCAAAGTCGGTCAGGCCATCGGCGTGGGTACCCAGTGACGACAGCAGTTCCCCGCTGTCACGCTGGGCCGCATCAACCAGGGTATTGGCCAGGGTTGGCGGCACTTCACGGCTGACCGTGGTGTCGGTGATCGATTCCAGCAGCGCCAGACGACGGAAGTGCCGGGCGATGTGGCGTGTACGCAGGAAGCCTGCGAAAAATTCCTTGAGCGTAAGTTTCATGGCTGTTGCCCCTATGGTCAGCCGGGAAACCGTCGAGCAGGTACGAGCATGCCTCGTTCACCGGAAAATCCGGCACGGCAAGGCTTGGCGCGCCGGTCAGAAAAGACAGGCGTGTCGATAGGTTTGCGATCGCGAGCACACGGTCGAAATCACATACGTTCAGTGTCGATGAGAAGGACGTCGGGACATGGTCTCAACTGACCATGATCGGGATGCCGCTGCTCGCTTTACGGCGAGACAACGGCAGAGAAAGGCTGCGCGTTATCTTGCCGAGAATCTGCCGGTTACCGAGACCGGCCGACAACTGTCACTCGAACAAGTACCCACTGTGGGTCTCCGCTATTGATGAAAACGCGCGAAGCTTACGCCTCGATGATTGGAGAGTAAACCCGTGAAAGAAGGTGTGTCGGGGATGTTCAGGAAGGGTTCAGGAATGAGTTTTGCGGTATTGCTGAAGGGCCCCTTCGCGAGCAAGCCCGCTCCCACAGGGGATCTTCATTGAACACAGATTTTGTGGTCAGCAGAGAACCAGTGTGGGAGCGGGCTTGCTCGCGAAAGCGGTGTGTCAGGCGCTACAGAATCAGCTGGCAGTCGCCAACAGCAGATCCGCCATCGAACGGCTGTGCCCACGGTTCTTGCCATGCTCATACAGCGACCCGGCAATCTCGTCGGCACGCACCGGCAACACCGACAGCAACGTATCGCTCAGACCATGGCTGGCCTGGCAGAAGCCCTGCATGTACAGGCCGGCCTTGCAGCGTTCGTCGGTGATCAGTTTGTAGTTGCGATCGACCTCGAAATCACCGAGGTATTCTTCCAGCGGTGCCAACAGTTTGCGGTGCATCTGCCGCTCATAACCGGTGGCCAGGACCACGGCGTCGTAGATACGCACGGTGACTTCGCCGGTGGCGTTGTTGCGCACCGCCAGTTCGATGCCGCGCTCGGTGGCGGTGGCACTTTCCACAGTGGTCAGGGTACGGAACGCATGACGGGCGATACCCGAGACTTTCTGGCGATAGAAGATGCCATAGATGCGTTCGATCAGGTCGATGTCGACCACCGAGTAGTTGGTGTTGTGGTACTCGTTGACCAGCCGCTCACGCTCGGCGCTGTTTTGCTGGAACACCAGATCGGTGAACTCCGGCGAGAACACTTCGTTGACGAACGGGCTGTCGTCCGCAGGCTTGAGCGCCGAGCCGCGCAGGATCATGTCGACCTGCACCGACGGGAACGAATCGTTCAGATCGATGAAGGCTTCCGCCGCGCTCTGCCCGCCGCCGATGATTGCGATGCTCATCGGTTGATTGTTCACGCACGGCTGCTTGGCCATCTGCGACAGATACTGCGAGTGGTGGAACACGCGGCTGTCGCCCTTCAGCGCCTTGAAAGCTTCAGGAATCCGCGGCGTGCCGCCGGCACTGACCACCACCGAACGCGCAGTGCGCACGAACTGCTGGCCTTCGCTGTCGCGGGAGATCACGCGCAGCGCTTCAACCTGATGGTTGTGCAGCACCGGTTCGATGGTCAGCACTTCTTCGCCATAGCGGCTCTGCTCGGTGAACTGCCCGGCAACCCAGCGCAGGTAGTCGTTGTACTCCATGCGGCACGGGTAAAAGGTACCGAGGTTGATGAAGTCGACCAGACGGCCGTGGGCCTTCAGGTAATTGACGAACGAGTACGGGCTGGTCGGGTTGCGCAGGGTCACCAGATCCTTGAGGAAGGAAATCTGCAATTCGCTTTGGGTCGAAAGAGTGTTGCCGTGCCAGCTGTAGTCGGCCTGCTTGTCGAGGAACAGCACATCCAGCTCGCCGTGGGTCGGGCCGCGCTCTTGCAGAGCGATGGCCAGCGCCAGGTTCGAAGGGCCGAAACCGACGCCGATCAGGTCGTGAACGATGGGCGATGCAATTGCCTGAGTCATTTCCAGTGTCCTCTGGATGAACCCCTCAACAAGGGGAAAGGAGAGCCTAAGTGACCCGACTGGCCTTGAGCAGGACAGCAGGTCGTCTGTTGAGTAGGAACGAGGACAGTGAAATAAAATTTAGCGATGGCGGCTCAATGGGCATCCCATTGCTTGATGCGCAGGCGGCAATGCTTCATCGCGTTGACGATGTGTTTTTCCACCAGTGCCTTGGAAATCCCCAGATGTTCGGCGATCTGCGGGTGCGACAGGCCTTCGATCTTGCGCAGCAGAAAACTGTCGCGACACAGCGGCGACAATTCCGCCAGTGCGCGCTGGAGCATCTCCAGACGCTGGCCGTGATCGAGGGTACCGTGGGGCGACGGGGTGAAATAGCGCTCTTCGTTGTCGAGCACTTCCAGCGGTTCGACCTGACGCAAGGCGTTGCGCCGATGATCGTCGATCACCAGATTCAGCGCCGTGCGATAAAGAAACGCCCGCGGCTGCTCGATGGGCGTGTCGCTGGAGCGTTCCAGTACGCGCACATAAGCGTCATGCACCACATCTTCGGCGACCTGACGGTTGCCGAGCTTGGCGTTCAGGAAACACACCAGCTCGCGATAGTAGTTTTCCAACATGACTCCCGGCCGCATCGATGCGGATTCGATCCTTGAGCACACTGATCGACGGCCCGCGAACACGGGTAGCAAGATAGTGGCAACTGAGGTGCGTAATTTATAGTAATTCTCATATAGATTTAAAGTGGCGTTTGTCGTTGCCCGCTAAATAGTGCCGTTCTATACCTGTAACATCCTGTGTCTTCGCTTAAATTCCCCTGTGCATTCATCGTTTACAGGACAGCTCCCCGTGTCTGTCGCGCCCTGCGACAGCGTTCAGCGGCTGCGCGCTGTGGCGTGCAGCCGGACGACGGGCCGAATTCCACTGGCCGGAACCCTGCATGAAACGTCCCCGCCCCGCTCGACGCGCCCTGCTCGCAGTCCTTTGTCTGATTCCCGTTGTTGCCTACGCCGCGTGGCAAATCATGCCGCCGGGCCGCGACCGCTTCGCCACCGTGCAAGTCAGCCGTGGCGACATCGAAAGCAGCGTCACCGCACTGGGCACCCTGCAACCGCGCCGATATGTCGATGTCGGTGCGCAGGCCTCCGGGCAGATCCAGAAGATCCACGTGGAAGTCGGCGACGTGGTCAAGGAAGGTCAACTGCTGGTGGAGATTGATCCGTCCACGCAGAAGGCCAAACTCGATGCCGGGCGCTTCTCGATCGAAAACCTCAAGGCGCAATTGCAGGAGCAGCGCGCCCAGCATGAACTGGCGCGGCAAAAGTATCAGCGGCAGCAAAATCTCGTCGCCGGCGGCGCCACCCGTGAAGAAGACGTGCAGACCGCCCGTGCAGAATTGAAAGCCACTCAGGCGCGCATCGACATGTTCCAGGCGCAGATCCGCCAGGCCGAGGCCAGTCTGCGCAGCGATCAGGCTGAACTCGGCTACACGCGGATCTACGCGCCGATGGCCGGCACCGTGGTTGCCCTCGACGCCCGCGAAGGCCAGACCCTCAACGCGCAACAGCAGACGCCGCTGATCCTGCGTATCGCCAAGCTGTCACCGATGACCGTGTGGGCCGAGGTTTCCGAGGCCGACATCGGTCACGTCAAACCGGGCATGACCGCCTACTTCACCACCCTCAGCGGCGGCCAGCGGCGCTGGAGCAGCACCGTGCGGCAGATCCTGCCGGTGCCGCCCAAGCCGCTGGATCAGACCAGCCAAGGCGGCGGCAGCCCGGCCAGCACCAGCAAAAGCGGCAGCGCCCGCGTTGTGCTGTACACGGTTTTGCTTGACGTCGATAACGCCGACAACGCCTTGATGGCCGAGATGACCACTCAGGTGTTTTTTGTCGCCAATCAGGCCAAAGGCGTGCTCACCGCGCCGGTCGCCGCGTTGCAGGGCAGCACCACGGCCAACCTGCAAACCGCTCAGGTGGTGGCGGCCAACGGCGAGATTCAGCAGCGCGAGGTGCGCACCGGCATCAGCGACCGGCTCAAGGTGCAGATCGTCGACGGCCTCAATGAAGGCGATCACCTGTTGATCGGCCCGGTCGACGGCAGCGGAGGCTAAATGCAAACGCCTCTGATCGACCTGCAGGACATTCGTAAATCCTACGGTGGTGGCGATGCACCTGAAGTGCACGTGCTGCGCGGCATCGACCTGTCGATCCACGCCGGTGAATTCGTGGCGATTGTCGGCGCTTCCGGCTCCGGCAAATCGACCCTGATGAACATCCTCGGCTGCCTCGACCGGCCGACCTCCGGCGAGTATCGCTTTGCCGGGGAAAACGTCGCCGGCCTCGACAGCGACGAGCTGGCCTGGCTGCGCCGCGAAGCCTTTGGATTTGTGTTCCAGGGCTATCACCTGATTCCGTCCGGCTCGGCCCAGGAAAACGTCGAGATGCCGGCGATCTATGCCGGCACCCCGGCCGCCGAGCGTCACGCCCGCGCCGCCGCCCTGCTCGACCGACTCGGCCTGGCCTCGCGCACCGGCAACCGCCCGCATCAGCTGTCCGGTGGCCAACAGCAACGGGTGTCGATTGCCCGGGCGTTGATGAACGGCGGCCACATCATCCTCGCCGACGAACCCACCGGCGCCCTCGACAGCCACAGCGGCAAAGAAGTGATGGCGCTGCTCGATGAACTGGCGAGCCAGGGCCACGTGGTGATCCTCATCACCCACGACCGCGAAGTCGCAGCCCGGGCCAAACGCATCATCGAAATCCGCGACGGCCTGATCATCAGCGACAGCGCCCGCGACAATCCCCACGCCCAGACCAGCGCCAACCCCGGCGCCCTGCAAGCGGTGGATCTGCGCCAGCGTCTGGCCGACGGCGCCGAAGCCACCGGCGCCTGGAAAGGCGAACTGGTCGACGCTCTGCATGCCGCGTGGCGAGTGATGTGGATCAACCGCTTTCGCACCGCACTGACCCTGCTCGGGATCATCATCGGCGTGGCGTCGGTGGTGGTCATGCTGGCGGTCGGCGAAGGCAGCAAACGCCAGGTGATGGCGCAGATGGGCGCCTTCGGTTCGAACATCATTTACCTGAGCGGATCGGCGCCGAATCCGCGCACGCCGCCGGGGATCATCACCCTCGATGATGTGCACGCGCTGGCAAGCCTGCCGCAAGTGCAGCGGATCATGCCGGTCAACGGCGCCGAGGCCGGCGTGCGTTACGGCAATGCCGACCACCTGAGTTACGTCGGCGGCAACGACACCAACTTTCCGGCGATCTTCAACTGGCCGGTGGTGCAAGGCAGTTACTTCACCGAGGCCGATGAGCAGAATGCTGCAGCCGTCGCGGTGATCGGCCACAAGGTGCGCAGCAAACTGCTCAAGGACGTGCCGAACCCGATCGGCCAGTTCATCCTGATCGAGAATGTACCGTTCCAGGTGGTCGGCGTGCTCGCCGAAAAGGGCGCCAGCTCCGGCGACTCCGACAGCGACAATCGCATCGCCATCCCCTATTCGGCGGCCAGCGTTCGGCTGTTCGGCACGCGCAATCCGGAATACGTGGCCATCGCCGCCGCCGACGCGCGCAAGGTCAAGGACACCGAGCAGGCCATCGAGCAACTGATGCTGCGCCTGCACAACGGCAAGAAGGATTTCGAACTGACCAACAATGCCGCCATGATTCAGGCCGAGGCGCGCACCCAGAACACCCTGTCGCTGATGCTCGGCTCGATTGCCGCGATTTCGCTGCTGGTCGGCGGCATCGGCGTGATGAACATCATGCTCATGACCGTGCGCGAGCGGACTCGCGAGATCGGCATTCGCATGGCCACCGGCGCCCGCCAGCGCGACATCCTCCGCCAGTTCCTCACCGAAGCGGTGATGCTCTCGGTGGTCGGCGGCATTGCCGGGATCGCCCTGGCGCTGATCGTCGGTGGCGTGCTGATCCTCAGCGAAGTGGCCGTAGCCTTTTCCTTGATGGCGGTACTCGGCGCGTTCGGCTGCGCCCTGGTCACCGGTGTTGTCTTCGGCTTCATGCCTGCCCGCAAAGCTGCCCGGCTCGACCCGGTCACGGCCCTTACCAGTGAATGATCGATCTATGAAACCGCGCCTCAGCCTGTTGACCGTGTGCCTGATCCTCAGTGCCTGCGGCAGTCCCGTTCAACGCCCAGACAGCGGTGTGCAGGCGCCTGCTGCCTGGCAATCGCCTCATGCCGCCAGCGTCGCACGTATCGATCCGCAGTGGTGGACACAGTTCGGCAGCCCCGAACTCGACCGCTTGATCGGACAGGCGCAAGTCGGCAGCTTCGACCTCGCGGCGGCTGTCGCTCGCGTGCGTCAGGCCCAGGCCGAGACGGTGATTGCCGGTGGTTCGCTGCTGCCCGAGGTCAAGGCCGGCCTCAATGCCAACCGGCAGAAACTGCTGCGCGGCAGCGGCTATAGCCAACTCGATACCAACAGCAGCAACAACGCCGTGGACTATTTCGACAGCAACCTGAGCGCCACTTACGAGGTGGATTTCTGGGGCGGCAATCGCGCCGCTCGCGACAGTGCGCAGTTCAGCCTGCAAGCCAGCGAGTTCGATCGGGCGACGGTTGAGCTGACGCTGCTCAGCGGCGTCGCCAACGGCTATGCGCAAACCTTGTCCCTGCGCGAACAAAGCCGCATCGCCGAATTGAACCTGGCCAACGCACAGAGCGTGCTGAAACTGGTGCAGACCCGCTTCGATGCAGGCTCGGCCACCGCGCTGGAACTGGCCCAGCAGAAAAGCCTGGTCGCCGCCCAGCAATGGCAATTGCCACGGGTGCAGCAACAGGCCGAGGACGCGCTGATCAGCCTCGCCGCCCTGCTCGGCCGACCGGTGCAGCAGGTGGCACCGCAGGCGTCCTTCGCGCAACTGCAATGGCCACAGACTGATGCCGGGGTGCCCAGTGAATTGCTCAACCGTCGGCCGGACATCGCCCGCGCCGAGGCGCAACTGGCCGCCGCCAAAGCGGACGTCAAGGTCGCTCGCGCCGCCATGCTGCCGAAGCTGACCCTGACCGCTCAGCTCGGCTCGGGCGCCAATCAGTTCGATGATCTGCTGCGCAATCCGTTCTACAACCTCACGGCTGGACTGGTCGCACCGGTCTTCAACAACGGTCGCTTGAGCGCCGAACGCGACAAGGCCAGGGCACGTCAGGAGGAACTGCTGGAAACCTATCGTGGCGCGATCATCAATGGTTTCGCCGACGTGGAAAAGGCCCTGAACAGCATTCGCGGGCTGGATCGCCAGCGGCAGTGGCAAAGCGAAGAACTGAATCAGGCGCAGACCGCATTCGACATTGCCCAGAGCCGTTACCAGGCCGGCGCCGAAGACTTGCTGACTGTCCTCGAAACCCAGCGCACCTTGTATGCCGCGCAGGACCAGAGCGTGCAACTGCGCCTGGCACGGATGCAGGCGAGCATTGCGCTGTACAAGGCGTTGGGTGGGGGTTGGCAGGCTCGGTAATTGCAGCGACTGACAGAGCGCTTTCGCGAGCAAGCCCGCTCCCACATTTGAACGCGCTCCATCAGTAAGAATGCGTTCTCATGCAGGAGTCAGCCCGAACATTATTGTCTGACACATAACCCTGTGGGAGCGGGCTTGCTCGCGAATAACGATAACGCGGTGCTCAAGCCGGGCTGGTTTTAGCCTTCAGATTGCGCGCATACCATGGCCGTTGCGGCACGCGGCGGAACAGGCCGGCGAGTTTTTCCTCGTCGGTGATGAAGGTGATGCGCAGCGCCAGCTTCATGGTTTCCGGATCCATCTCCACTGACTTGCCCATCTGCAATCCCGGCGTGGTGCTGCAGCCATGGGTGATCGGCCCGAGCCACGGGTCATCGACCTCTACCCAGCGCCCCGGGGCAAACCATGGAACGCCATTGACCTGCAGCCGCGTGACTTCGCCCGGATGGAAACGCTCGTGGGCGCGGAACCAGTCCTCAATGCGATCGTCGATCCAGCCATGGAAATGCCAGAACGTCGGGTTGACGTGGGAAGAAAACGGATCACCAAGAAAGTCGTTTTCGGCGTTGTACCAGCGGGCAGCGAAGTCCGCCGGATCGCGGGCAAACGGCACCGGCTCACCGTTGGACGGATCGCGCGGCACGGAGGCCCAACGCATGTGCAGCCAGTCATGCAGGCCCAACTCGACTTCGGAGCCGAACTGGCCGAGGGTGAGCCGGGCCAGATACGCCGGATCGCGGTACTGCGACTCCCAGACCTGGAAGTTGCTTTCGTAGGTTTCGGCAGTCTTGATGTCGCTGACCCACTGGCTGAATTCGTCATCGCCCGCCGCCGTCCAGGTCGGCGGCAAGGCCGTGCCGTCGTGGTTATCGAAATAGCGGGCGAAGCCGACGCGGTCGCGGATCAGCTCCGGTTGCGGCAGCGGGAAAAACTCCCACGACGGCAGATCCTGCATCGAGCGCGCCGTCCCGAGCATGTGCCGGTGCATGAAGAAAAAGTCCACGCCCGAGCCATTGCGATCCTTGCGCGGGCCACGGGCATCACGCTCCTTGTCGCGCGGGCCAGGCTGCCAGCCGATGCCGCGCAAGGCCTCGCGTTTATCCTCGGGCAGTTTGTGCCACTTGTCCCGGGTCGCATGCCACAACTGATGAAACAGGCGATGCTCGGGAGAGATAAGCCACGCCAGCAACGTCGGGTTGAGCGGCGTGCGCTCGCGCGCTTCGGGAAACAGCCGCTTGACGGCGACGAAGCGATTGTCCTGCGCCGGCAAGGCCAGCGACCGGTCCAGACGCAAAGCCTTGCCGCTGAGGGTGCCACTGCCGGCATTGCCGAAGTCGGCCCAGACCTCATCGAGGATCATCTCCAGCTCGTAACTGATCTGGCCATCGGCGCCGATCAGGCGCCAGCTCAGCTTCGCCGCATCGGCTTTCGCGAGGTCGCCCAGAATTCGGTAACTCGGTGTTTCAGCGGAACGCAGGCGCTCGGGCGTGTCGAGAAAACCGCACACGCCGCGCCCCTTCTGGCCGATGTCGAGAAACACTTGCAGGCCCTTGAGCGGCAAGCCCTCAAGGCCGGCATCGGCACCTTCGAAACGGATATCCCACACCCCGCGCAACGCATTCGCCAGGCGCTGTCCGGCCATGTCGGCGACGTCGAAAGACGCTTCGCCCGGGGTGATCGTCGGGTCCGGCTTCGTCCATTCACGATGCCCGAAATACGCCGCAGGCACGGCAGCGCCGGTCAGCGCCAGACCCGCCATGAACCATCGTCGAGAAATCTTCATTGCCCTACCTGTGTCAGCCATGAAGCAGGCTTTATCCAAGCTAGAACGTTTGTTGCCCCGGCAAATTTAACGCGCCCGGCGATGATGCCCCTCTCCACAGCACCAGGCTTAAATTTTGCCGCCAACCACTCGTTCTTCCCAGATAGCGAAGGCCCCCGCGCCTGCACCTCGATGGCGAACCTGACTGAGATGGCAATGACAAAACCACGTTCGAAAAAGGCTCTATTCATCGGCCTGCCGTTGGCCCTGGCGATCAGCGCCGGCGCAGGCTTTGCCGTATGGCATCACTGGTTCAAGGACGACCTCGGCTACCCGGCCAAAGTCATGAAGCAGGCCGATGAGCTGCACGAACGCATGCTCTCTTTCGACAGCCATGTCAGCCTGACGCAAAATTTCGGCACCGCCGGCCACGAAGCCGACAAGGACGGCGACGGCCAGTTCGACCTCGCCAAGGCCAACCGTGGGCGCCTGTCCGGCGCCGCGCTGACCATCTTCGGCTGGCCGGAAATGTGGAACGGCCCGAACGCCCCGCACAAGCCGACCCCCGGTTTCGTCGACGAGGCGCGCAACCAGCAGGAAATCCGTTTCAAGATCATCTCCGGTATGGTCCGTGACTACCCCAATCAGGTCGCTATCGCCTACACCCCCGACGACTTCCGGCGCTTGCACGGCGAAGGCAAATTCGCGATTTTCATCAGCATGCTCAACGCCTATCCACTGGGCCACGACCTCAACCTGCTGGACCTGTGGACGGCGCGCGGCATGCGCATGTTCGGTTTCAGCTACATCGGCAACAACGACTGGGCGGATTCGTCGCGGCCGCTGCCCTTTCTCAATGATTCGCCGGACGCCCTCGACGGCCTCTCGGATCTGGGCAAGCAAGCGGTCAAGCGCCTCAACGATCTGGGCGTGATCATCGACGTCTCGCAAATGTCGACCAAGGCCCTCGAACAAGTTGCGCAACTGAGCCGCACACCTTTGGTGGCCTCGCATTCGGCGCCACGTGCGATGGTCGATATCCCGCGCAACCTCAGCGACAAGGAAATGCAGCTGATCAAAAACAGCGGCGGCGTGGTGCAGATCGTCGCGTTCTCGCAGTACCTGCGTCCGCTCACCCAGCAGACCCAGGACAAGCTCAACGAGATGCGCAAGGACTTCGACCTGCCGCCGCTGCCGAACCTGGCGATGGCGCTGATGCCCGGCGACCCGATCATTGCGGCGTGGTCCGAGCAGAAGTTCGGCCAGTACGCCAGTCGCCTCTACGGCATCCTCGAAGAAGAACCGAAAGCCAGCCTCAAGGATCTGGGCGATGCCATCGATTACGCGGTGCGCAAGATCGGCATCGACCATGTCGGCATCAGCTCCGACTTCAACGAAGGTGGCGGCGTCAAAGGCTTCGAGAACGTCGGCGAAATCCGCAACGTCACCGCCGAGTTGATCTCGCGCGGTTACTCCGAAGCGGACATCGCCAAGCTCTGGGGCGGCAACTTCCTGCGGGTCTGGGATCAGGTCGAGAAAGCCGCGAAACCGGCACTGGCCGCTGCGCCGGGAACTGCCAAGCCATGAGCAATCGTCGTGAGTTCTTGAAGCAGGCGGGGATTCTCGCGGCAGCGCTGCCACTGGGCGCGAGCCTGCCGAATGTCGCCGGTGCCACGAACGCCGCGCCCGCAACCGGCAACAAGTGGACGCGGTTGCAGCAGCTGTTCGATCAGGATCCGGCGTATCTGCACTTCTCCAATTTCCTGATCACCTCGCACCCGAAACCGGTGCGCGAGGCGATTGAGCGGCACCGCGCCGCCCTCGACAAAAATCCCGGACTGGCCATGGATTGGGACCTCGGCGTGATCGAACAGCGCGAGGAGAACGTGCGGGTCTGGGCCGGACGCTACCTGCAAGCCGATGCCAAACAGATCGCCCTGACCGGCAGCACCACCGAAGGTCTGGCGATGATTTACGGCGGCGTGCGCGTGCGCCCCGATCAGGAAATCCTCACCACCGAGCACGAGCACTACGCGACCCACACCATCCTCGCCCTGCGTAGCGAACGCGACAGCACCCGGGTGCGCAAGATTCGTCTGTTCAAGGATTCGTACAGCGCGAGCAAAGCGGAAATCCTTGCTGCCATCGACGGAGCCATCCGCCCCGAAACCCGGGTGCTGGGCATGTGCTGGGTGCATTCGGGCAGCGGCATGAAACTGCCCATCGGTGAGATCGGCGCCATCGTCGACAAGCACAACCGCGGCCGCAGCGACGCTGACCGCATCGTTTACGTGGTCGACGGGGTGCATGGCTTCGGCGTGGACAACCTGAACTTCGCGCAAATGAACTGCGACTTCTTCATCGCCGGCACCCACAAGTGGATATTCGGCCCGCGCGGCACCGGCATCGTCTGCAGTCGCTTCGCCGAAGTCAGATACGTCACCCCGATCATTCCGACGTTCTCCGAAGCCACGACGTTTTCCACCACCATGACGCCCGGCGGCTACCACTCGTTCGAGCACCGCTGGGCACTGGACGAAGCGTTCAAATTGCATCTTGAGCTGGGCAAGGCCGAGGTCGAGGCGCGTATTCACGCGCTCAACAGCTACCTGAAACAACGTCTGCAGCAGCGTCCGCAGATCGAACTGGTCACGCCACTGAGCCCCGAACTGTCCGCCGGTTTCACCTTCTTCCGGGTCAAGGGCAAGGACAGCGACAAGATCGCGGCGCACCTGATGGCCAACCGCGTGGTGGCCGATGCCGTGCACCGCGATGTCGGCCCGGTGATTCGCACCGCGCCGGGGCTGCTCAACGACGAAAAGCAAATCGATCGTTTGCTGGCCGTGCTCGATCAGGCCCTCTGATCCGAACGATCCCTTTTTCCTTTTAGCGAGACTCGCAATGAACAGTGAACTGCGTCGATTTTCCTTGAAGGCGCTGCCGGCGCTGATGCTCACCGCCCTCGCCGTCGGCCTGCTGCCGGGCGCCGCGCAGGCCGCCACCCCGCCTGCGCCGGGCAAGGTGTTCAAGGACTGCAAGGACTGCCCGGAAATGGTCGTGCTGCCCACCGGCACGTTCACCATGGGCACCCCGGAAGATGAGGTCGGCCGCGAGCCGGACGAAGGACCGCTGCACCCGGTGACGTTTGCCAAACCGCTGGCGATCAGCCGCTTCCAGATTCTGCGCGGCGAGTGGGACGCCTACCTCAAGGACAGCGGCTACAAAATGCCCGACGGCGACACGCGCCCCGGTCGCGCCTGCAAGGCCGGGATCCCGGATTATCAGGGCAGCGACCCGCGCAAGCAGTACACCGACAAGCACCCGGCGGTGTGCATGGATTTCCCGGAGGTCGAAGCTTACGTGGCCTGGCTGTCGAAGAAGACCGGCCAGCAATACCGGCTGGTCAGCGAGTCGCTGCGTGAATACGCCGCCCGCGCCGGCAGCACCGGGCCGTTCCCCTTCCCGTTCGACGAGGGCAAGGAATACAGCATCGCCAAACACGCCAACACCTATGGTGCCGCCGATGGCTACAACTTCACCGCGCCGGCCGGCAGCTTCCCGGCCAACGCCTTCGGCGTCTACGACATGCACGGCAATATTTATGAGTGGACCGCCGATTGCTACAACGAGAATTACGTCGGCGCGCCAAGCGATGGCAGTGCCTGGCTGAGCGGCAAGTGCGAAGTGCGGCGCATCCGTGGCAACGACTGGGGCGAGGCCCCGGTGTTCTCGCGTTCGGGCAACCGCAACGCCACTTACACCGACACCCGTGGCGACTGGATCGGCTTCCGGGTCGCCCGCGATCTGTAACGCCATCGCCCGGCTAAATTAGCCGTCCTGCCAGTCGTTCTACAGGTGGGCGCGATCCTCCATGGCACGCCCACCGCCCTCTACGTCATCCAGGCGAACCCCACGAGCAGTGCCGGTGTTCGCCGCTCCTTCAAGCAGGGAACCTCCATGAGCAAACCAACACGCGGGGTGATCAATGAATTGTTCGCCCTGCTCAAACCCTTTCGACTGATCGTCAGCGTGTCGATCCTGCTCGGCATGGTCGGTGGCCTGAGCGTCACCGCACTGCTGGCGACCATCAATAACGTGCTGCACGCCGAGGGCGCACTGACCAGCACGATGGTCGCGGTGTTTGCCGGCCTGTGCCTGCTGGCCCTGACCAGTTCGATCTTTTCCGACATCGGCACCAATTTCGTCGGCCAGCACATCATCGCCAAGTTGCGCAAAGAGCTGGGCGAGAAAGTCCTCTCGGCGCCGATCGAGCAGATCGAGCGCTATCGCAGCCATCGGCTGATTCCGGTGCTGACCCACGACGTCGACACCATCAGCGACTTCGCTTTCGCCTTTGCGCCGCTGGCGATTTCCCTGACTGTTACCCTCGGTTGCATGGGCTACCTGGCGATGCTGTCGTGGCCGATGTTCCTGATGATGGCGGTGGCGATCCTGATCGGCACGGTCATTCAATACATCGCACGCGGGCGCGGCATGCAGGGTTTCCTTAAGGCCCGTGACTACGAAGACGAGTTGCAAAAGCACTATCACGCAGTCGCCGAGGGCGCCAAGGAACTGCGCATACACCGCCCGCGCCGGCATCGCATGTTCGTCTCGGGCATCGAAGGCACGGCCGACAAGATCTGCGCAACGCAGGTGCGTTCGGTAAACATTTTCGTGGTCGCCAAGACTTTGGGTTCGATGCTGTTCTTCGTGGTGATCGGCCTGGCGCTGGGCCTGCAATCGCTGTGGCCGAGTGCTGACAAAGCAGTCATGAGCGGCTTCGTGCTGGTGCTGCTGTACATGAAAGGGCCGCTGGAACACATCATCGGCACCCTGCCGATCGTCAGTCGCGCGCAAATCGCGTTCCGCCGGATCGCCGATCTGTCCGAACAGTTTTCCTCGCCAGAGCCGCACCTGCTGCTCAGCGATCAGGGCCACCAAAAGACCCCAGTGCACAGCCTGGAACTGACCGATGTCTCGTACAGCTTCCCGACGGTAGAAGGCGCCAAGCCGTTCCGGCTGGGGCCGGTGAACCTGAAAATCGAACAGGGCGACATCATTTTCATCGTCGGCGAAAACGGCTGCGGCAAGACCACCCTGATCAAGTTGCTGCTGGGCCTGTACGCGCCACAGCAAGGCGAAATCCGCCTCAACCAGCAGCTCGTCGACGCCAGCAACCGCGACGATTATCGCCAGTTGTTCACCACGATCTTCGCCGACTACTACCTGTTCGACGACGTGGTCCAGGGCGATACGCATATCCCGGAAGACGCCAACCAATACCTGGAGCGTCTGGAAATTGCGCACAAGGTCAGTGTGCGTGACGGCTCGTTCACCACCACCGACCTGTCCACCGGCCAGCGCAAGCGTCTGGCCCTGATCAATGCCTGGCTGGAAGAGCGTCCGGTGCTGGTGTTCGACGAGTGGGCCGCCGATCAGGACCCGACTTTCCGGCGGATTTTCTACACCGAACTGCTGCCGGACCTGAAGCGCCTGGGCAAGACCATCATCGTCATTTCCCACGACGATCGTTACTTCGATGTCGCCGACCAACTGGTGCGCATGAGCGCCGGCAAAGTGGTCACTGAGCTGCAACCCGCCTGACTGTGAAAAATTTGTAAAAAAATTGCGTTGAGCTTTCCGGTTTTCGGAAGGCTCAACGTCTTACTAACAGTTAATAGAAATAGTTCTCAGTCAACACTTTGAAGAGTAGAAGAACAATGCCCGCACCGCACGGACTCCACCCGCTCGCCAAGGCCCTGCTGATCCGCCGCTCCTTCCGTTGCACCTTGCCAGCGTTCTGCGCCATGGCCCTGACTGTGCCGATGATCGGCCAGGCCCAGGCCGCCGCCGTGGCGATCAATATTCCTGCACAGTCGCTGGGGAGCGCGTTGCAGGAATTCGGTCGCCAGACCAACCTCCAAGTGCTTTACAGCCCGGATGAAGTCAGCGGCCTGCGCAGCAGCGCCGTCAGTGGCAACCTGGAACCGACCGCCGCCATCGCGCAACTGCTGCAAGGCACCAACATCGCCTACAGCGTCGAAGGCAACAACGTCGCCTTGCGTTCGCGCAGCACCGGCGGTGCCAGCCTCGATCTGGCCCCGACCAGCATTTCCGCCACCGCCGAATCGGCCTGGGGCCCGGTAGACGGGATCGTCGCCAAGCGCAGCGCCACCGGTTCGAAGACCGATTCGTCGCTCAAGGAAATCCCGCAGACCATCAACGTCGTCACTCAAGACGAAATCAAGATGCGCGGCTCGAAGACCGTCACCGAGGCCCTGCAATACACCCCCGGCATGACCGGCGGCGGTTTCTCGGATCGGGTGAAGATCTTCGACGAACCGACCTCCCGTGGCTTCTCCCCTACTCCGCTGTACCTCGACGGCCTGCACATGCCTTACGGCGGCGGCAGCACCGGCGGTTCGCTGCAGATCGACCCGTACACCCTGGAGCGCGTCGAAGTGCTCAAGGGCCCGGCCTCGGTGCTGTACGGCCAGAACCAGCCGGGCGGTATCGTCAACATGGTCAGCAAGCGTCCGACCGCGACCCCGCTGCACGAAGTGAAGCTCGGTGGCGGCAGCTATGACCGCAAGTACGGTGCCTTCGACCTCGGCGGCCCGATCGACGATCAAGGCGAATTCCTCTATCGCCTGACCGGTGTGGTCAACGACAGCGGCTCGGCCATCGACTACGCCAGCCAGAACCGCATGCTGCTGGCGCCAAGCCTGACCTGGCTGCCCAACGACCAGACCACCATCACCGTGTTCGGTCAGTACCAGAAAGACCACGACGTACCGGAAGCCCAGGGCCTGCCGGCCAACGGCACGGTGCATCGCAGCCAGGCCGGGCGCATCAGCCGCAGCCTGTTCCTCGGCGAGCCGGACGTGAACAAGTACCATCGCGAGCAGTTCGTGGTCGGTTACGAGATCGCCCACGAACTCAACGACGTCTGGACCCTGAAGCAGAACGCGCGTTACGCCGACATCAACGACCAGTACGTGGCGCCGCTGCACGGTTATGCGTTCCCGACCAACCCGGTCACCGGTCTCAACGACGGCAGCTACCAGACCCGTTACGGCGTGGACTGGTCGCAGCACAACAAGGTCTACGGCATCGATAACATCGCCCAGGCCAAGTTCCACACCGCCGACGTCGAGCACACCGTGCTGCTGGGCGTGGACTACTACCACTACAATTCGAAATTCCTCGGCCTGTACGACCGCACCGCTCCAGGTCTGGATCTGTACAACCCGGTGTATGGCAGCCAGATCAATTTCCGTCAGCCGTACAAATGGGACAACACCATTACTCAGACCGGCCTGTACGCTCAGGATCAACTGCGCTGGAACCAGTGGTTCCTGACCCTCGGCGGTCGTTATGACTTCGCCGAAACCGACAACAAGCAACCGCTGAGCGGCGGCCACAGCAACCAGAAAGACGAGAAGTTCACCGGTCGTGCCGGCCTCGGCTACGAGTTCGACAACGGCATCACGCCGTACGTCAGCTACGCCGAATCGTTCCTGCCGCAAACCGGTACCGACATGAGCGGCGGCGCCTTCGAACCGACCACCGGCAAGCAGTACGAAGTCGGCGTCAAGTACGAGCCGAAGTCGATCGACGGCTTCATTCAGCTGTCGGCGTACCAGATCAACCAGGACAACATGCTGACCACCGACCTCAACAACCCGGGCTTCAGCACCCAGAGCGGCTCCGTGCGTTCGCGCGGTATCGAGCTGGAAGGCAAGGTCAACGTCACCCGCAACCTGCGCGTGCTGGCGGCGGTGTCGCGTAACCAGACCAAGTGGGAGAAGGACAACGACGGTCGCGAAGGTCGCACTCTGGCCATGCGTCCACCGCTGACCGCCTCCGCGTGGGTCAACTATGACTTCGACATTTCCACCGCCCTCGCCGGTTTCGGCATGGGCCTGGGCGCCCGCTACGTGCGCAGCAGCTACGGTTCGGATTACGAGTCGGACTCGTTCCAGATTCCGTCCTACACCGTGTATGACGCCATGGTCTCCTACGACCTGGAAAAATCGCCGTTGCATGTCAAAGGCGTGAAACTGCAAGCCAACCTGCAGAACCTCACCGACGAGAAATACGTGGCCGCGTGCAATGGCACCCTCGACTGCTACTACGGCGAAGGCCGGACCATGACTGCTGACGTGACCTACAACTGGTAATACGTTTAGCGCTCACTGAAACGCCGGCATTTGCTGGCGTTTTTTTTGGGGGCTGATTGGGGCTTGGCGGCCTTTGGGCCGACCAGGCTCTTGGGGTTTTGGGTGTATATCCGTTTCTGCGGGTGTTGCTGCTGGCGGTTTCGCTCTTACAGCGAGTTACCTTTTCCAGACGCCGAAAAGGTAACCCAAAAGGCTTTGCCCCGGCGTACGGCACTTCGCTGAGGCTCAGTGTTCCCTCGCTACGGTGTCCATCCGGGGGCATCGCCTCCGGTTTGCTTCGCTGCACCTCCTCTCGATGTATGCGGCTCCGCCGCATGGCGCTGCGCGCCTAACCCCCTGATGGACACCTACGCTCGGCCTGCCGAAGGGGCAAAAGATCAAAAGCCACATCAAGAGCCAAAGCCAAAGCCAAAGCAGATCAAAAGATCGCAGCCTTCGGCAGCTCCTGCATGGGATTGGGTGTTTACAGTTGGAGTTTGGTCGGCTGTCAGGCCGCCTTCGCGAGCAAGCCCGCTCCCACAGTTGGATTGAGTGCATTCAGTTGGAGTTTGGTCGACTGGCTGGCCGCCTTCGCGAGCAAGCCCGCTCCCACAGTTGGATTGAGTGCATTCAGTTGGAGTTTGGTCGGCTGTCAGGCCGCCTTCGCGAGCAAGCTCGCTCCCACAGGGGGATGGGGTGTGGTCAGTTAGAGACTGGTCGGCTCGCAGGCCGCCATCGCCAGCAGGCTGGCTCCTACAGAAAAGCAAAAGCCGAGCGCTCGCTTTTCCACCACTCAACACGATGAGCGTTAGCTCGAGTAAAGCTTTTGATCTCAGGGCCCGTCGGCAGGCTGAGTGGAGGGATTTATCGGGGGGTGGGAGCGCAGCGACCGTTTGGCGCAGCCAAACACAGCGAGAGGAGGTGCAGCGAAGCAAACCGTAGGCGCTGCCCCCCGGATGAATCCCGCAGCGAAGGAACCCGAGCCTAAGCGAGGGCCGAACGTCAGGGCATAGACCTTTTGGTTACTTTTGGGGCGTTTGCCAAAAGTGACCCGCCGTAAGGGCGGAACCCTAGGCCGCCGTTACCGCAGCAACGGATATTCACCCCCCCCCACCCCATCAAGCCAAAGCAAACACCTCTACCAAGCGCCCAGCAATCAACTCCAGCGCCTCTTCAGCCTCATCAACAATCGCCCCCATCCGCATAAAGTCATGGGTCATGCCCGAGTACACCTGCAAATCCACAACAACCCCCGCCGCCTGCAAATGCCGGGCATAAGCCACCCCCTCATCGTGCAACGGATCACACTCGGCCAACACCATCACCACCGGCGCGACATCGGCCGGGACTTCGCCGAGCAACGGCGAGAAACGCGGATCGAGACGATCGCTGGCATCACGCTGATAGTGCGCGTAGAACCACTGCAACGAAGCCTTCTCCAGCAGATAACCTTCGGCAAAACGCTCGATCGAAGGCGTGCTGCGACTGGCATCGGTGACCGGATAAATCAGCACCTGCAAAAGCGGCTGCACAGCAGCATCCGTCAGTTGCGCAGCCAGCACCGTGGCCAGGCTGCCACCGACGCTGTCGCCGGCAATCGCCAGCCGCGCCGCATCGATGCCCAGATCAGCAGCACTCGCCACCAGCCAGTCCCAGGCATCGCGGGCGTCGTCGGCCGCTGTCGGGAAACGATGTTCCGGTGCCAGTCGGTACGCCACTGACAACACCACACAATCGGCTAGCGCGGCCAACGCGCGGCACAGCGAATCATGCGAGTCGAGGCTGCCGACCACATAGCCGCCGCCATGAAAATACAACAGTGCCGGACGTCCGGCGCCCGCCTGCAACGGATGATTGCTGTAGATCCGTGCGTTCAACAGTGCACCGTCACGCACCGGCAATTGCAGCTCATCGACTACGGCCAGTTCTTCACCGCCGGCGTCCATCAGCAACGATGACTGATCGAATTGTTCACGGGCCTCGGTCGGGCTCAACTCGTGCATGCCGACGCGTTTGCCACTGGCCCGGCCGTTGCCGACCAGTTGCAGAAATGCGGCGATATCAGGATTCAATGACATTCAAATCTCCAAACCGATTCGGGCGCCATCAGCGCCCGATCGGTTTTACTTGGGTTTCACAGCAGGTTTCAGGACATGACTACTGATTCAACGATCTGGCCGAGCATTTCTTCAGCCTCGGACAGGAAAGTTTTATCGCGCGGGATCTGGAAGTGCCCGCAATCCAGCCACTCGCCGCCCATGCCCGGCTGGCCGAGTTGCGCCGCCAGCTCCAGTGCCTCGGCTTCGCGTCCCAAGGTCCACCAGCACACCGGGTTGACGGTCAGCGGCGCACAGCGCTCAAGCTTGAGCGACAGCTGCTTGAGCCGGCGCGCCACGCTGAACACATGCGCCAGTTCTTCGGCGCCCAGCGCCACATAGGTCGACGCTCCGCGCTCGGCGCTGATGGCACGCTTGAACAGCGCACGCAGGTTGTGCGGCGTTTCTTCACCGTCGATGGACAGGCCCGGTGCGGCGTCCGGCAGCGTCACCTGCAGGAAGTCGCGCAGGTCGGCTTGCCAGTCATCGACAGCCCCGGCGTCGACCGCCGCCGACGGCACGAAGCTGTCGACCAGCCCGACAAACTTGACCTGTTGCCCGGCCTGCTCCAGTTGCGCGGCGATCAACATCGCCAGCGTACCGCCCAGCGACCAGCCCAACAGGTGGTAAGGCCCCTGCGGCTGTTTCTGACGAATCTGCGCCAGGTAATCACTGGCCATCTCCTGCAGCGAGGTGTCGTTGAACGTCGGATCCAGCAGCATCCGCGACTGAATCGCCAACACCTGGCGTTGACCGCTCAGGCGCCGCGCCAGGGGCTCGTAGTCGAACACCGTGCCAAAGCCGGCGTGGAGGCAGAACAGCGGCGTCACGCCCTTGACCTCGGCGTTCATCGCCAGCAACCCGGAGGCTTTTTCCGCCGTGCCCTGAACACTGGCAACCAGCTCACCGATGCTCGGTTTCTGCATCAGGTCGCGCAGTTTCAGGCTCAGGCCCTGAGCCTTGAGCACACGACTGCGAGCCACCACTTGCAGGCTGAGGATCGAGTCGCCACCCAGTTCGAAGAAGTTGTCGGTGAGCCCGACACGTTCGATTTTCAGCACCTCCTGCCAGATCTTCGCCAGGGCTTTTTCCAGCTCGGTGCGCGGCTCGACGTAGGCCAGGCGCTGTTCGGCGTCCGGATTCGGCAGGGCTTTGCGGTCGAGTTTGCCGTTCGGCGTCAGCGGCATGCGCTCAAGCACCATCAGGTGTGCCGGCACCATGTAATCCGGCAGGCTGGCCTTGAGTTGCTCGCGCAGACGCTCGCCCAAGCCGTCGGCCGGCGTCTCGGCAGCGGCCAGCACATAGCCGAGCAGTTGCTTGCCGCTGACACCCTCGCGGGCCACTACGGCAGCGTCACGCACGCCCGGCTGCTGCTTGAGGCGCGCTTCGATTTCACCCAGCTCGATGCGGAAACCACGGATCTTCACCTGATGGTCGATCCGCCCGAGGTAGTCGACGGTGCCGTCGGCACGCTGGCGCACCAGGTCGCCGGTGCGGTACAGGCGACTGCCATCGGCACTGAACGGGTTGGCGACGAAACGTTCGGCGGTGCCACCGGCACGCCCCAGATAACCGCGCGCCAACGCGCCACCCAAGTACAGCTCACCAGCGATGCCGGCCGGCAGCGGGTTGAGGTCGCTGTCGAGCACATAACCGCTGCGCTCGCCGACCACGCTGCCGATTGGCGCATAGGCCGCGCCGCATTGATCGTCGACCGCGGCCTTCCAGATCAGCGGCGTGACCACGGTTTCAGTCGGGCCATAGCCGTTGATGATGTACTGCGGTTGCAGTGCGCGTTTGGCCAGTTCGAAACTCGCCACCGGCACCGCGTCCCCGCCGAAGCAGTAGATCCGTACCGGCGGCGGATTGCCGTGCTGCTCAGCGTGTTCGGCCAGTTGCTGCAGGTACACCGGCGGGAACGCGGCCACGGTCACGCCGTGCTGATGCAGGGCGTCGTAGGTCTGTTCCGCAGTCCACAGGCTGTCGTCACGAATCAGCAAACGCGCGCCGTGCGTCAGGGTGGTCAGCCAGCGCTCATGCGCGCCGTCGAAGGCGAATGACATGAAGTGCAACTCGCAATCGGCCGCGCTCATTTCGTAACGCTGACCGATCGCCTGGCAGTGCATCGCCAGCGGCCCGTGCGCCACGCCGACACCTTTCGGCTGACCGGTGGAGCCGGAGGTGTAGATCACGTAAGCCAGGTTGCCCGGCTGCACCGCGACCTGCGGCGCCGAATCTGGCTGAGTGCGCAGGTCCAGTTGATCGAGCTCCAGCACATGCAGGTTGGCCTGGGTCGGCAGCACCTGACGCAGACTCGAATCGCTGAGCAGCAAGGCGATGCCCGAATCGTGCATCAGATAACTCAAGCGCTCGCGCGGATAAGTCGCGTCCAGCGGCACGTAGGCACCCCCGGCCTTGAGCACCGCCAACAGCGCGACGATCATGTTTTCGCTGCGTGGCAGGGCCACACCGACCCGCACTTCCGGGCCTACACCTTCGGCGATCAGCGCATGCGCCAGACGATTGGCCCGCGCTTCGATCTGGCCATAACTGAAGGCCTGCTCATTGAAGATCACTGCGGTTTGTTCGGCATGTTGCTCGGCCCACCCGGCAATACGCTGGTGCACCAGCTTAGTCTGCGGGTGCGCGACAACGTCTGGCGCGGGCGCGACTTGCCCGGTCGGCAGACCGATGCGTCCCAGCGCCTGCCCGGCGTCCTGAACCAGTGCGGTGAGCAAGCCTTCCATGTTGCTGCGGATGCCCTCCACGGTCGCCAGATCGAAGTGTTCGCGCAGGAACATGTACTCGATCACCAACCCGTCTTCGAGGGTGACCATCAGGTCCATCGGGAAGTTGGTCAGGCCTGAGTTATTGATCTCGCCAAACTTCAGCGAATCATCGCGCCACTCACGCAGCGCCTGATCGATCGGGTGGTTTTCGAACACGATGATGCTGTCGAACAGCGACTGCCCGGCACGCCCGCCCCAACGCTGGACGTCGGTCAACGGGGTGTACTCGCGCTCGCGCAGTTCCAGGTTGAAGTCCTGCAACTCGCGCAACCAGGCGCCCACGGCCTGCTCGGCCGGCACGTCCTTGATCACCGGCAAGGTGTTGATGAACAGGCCCAGTATCGATTCCGAGGCCGGCAGACTCGCCGGACGCCCCGCCACCGTGGCGCCGAACGCCACGCAACGCTGCCCACTGTACCGGCTCAGCAGCACCAGCCACGCGCCCTGCACCAAGGTGTTGAGGGTGATCTGCTGCGACTGGGCAAAGGCTTTCAACTGCTCGGTGCGGGTTGCGCCCAAACGGCTGTACAGCGCCTGGTGACCGCGACCGCTGCCGGTGCGCGTCACCGCGTCCGCCAGATAGGTCGGCTCGTCGAGCAGGCTCAGGTGCTGACGCCAGAAACCTTCGCTGGCATTCGCGTCCTGCTGTTGCAGCCAGTTGATGTAACCGCGGTACGGCACCGCGTCGGCCAGTGGTCGTCCGGAATACTGGCTCAGCACTTCACCGATCAACTGCGAACTGCTCCAGCCGTCGATCAAAATGTGATGGTAAGTCCAGATCAGTTGATAGCTGTGCTCGCCGACTTGCACCAGCGTCAGCCGCTGCAGCGGTGGCTGGTCAAGGTCGAAGCCCTTGGCCCGCTCGGCATCCGCCAGGCCTTGCAAGGCCTCGGCGCAATGATCCTGCTCACGCCAGTCGAGGAGACTGAACGGCAACTGCGGATCGGCGAGCACAAATTGCAGCGGCTCGGCCATGTCCTGCCAGAGGAAACCGGTGCGCAGAATGTCGTGGCGACGGCTGACGGCTTCCCACGCGGCTTGCAGACGCAGCGGCTCAAGGCCCTGCACCGGAACGCTCAACTGGTTGACGTACAGGTCCGATTCCGGCGAATTCAGGCCGAGGAACAGCATGCCCTGCTGCATCGGCGACAAGCGATAGAGCCCGTCCAGATGCCCCGCCGGCAGTGGCAGTTGCGCGACTTGCGCCTCGCTCAAGCCGTGCAGCGGCAGATCGATCAGCGCCGGCTCCGGCGCCAAACGCCCTTCGGCAGCCTGCACGCACAGGGCCAGTTGCTGAATGGTCGGTTGCTGGAACAGGTCTTTCGGGCTCAGCTCCAGCCCTTGCTGACGGGCGCGACTGACCACCTGAATCGAGATGATCGAGTCGCCGCCCAAGGCAAAGAAACTGTCGTGGGTGCTGACCTGCTCAAGGCCCAGCACCTCTTTCCAGATCTCCACCAACGCCTGCTCGGTGGCGTTCACCGGTTCGACATGCAACTGCGCGGCACTCAGTTCCAGTGCTGGCAGGCGCTTGCGGTCGATCTTGCCGTTGGGGGTCAGCGGCAGTTGCGCCAGCCACAGGCGATGGCTCGGCACCATGTAATCCGGCAGGGTCGCACCCAGCCAATTGCCGAGGGCTTGCTGCAGTTCGGCCTGTTGCTCGGCGCTGGCGTCGATGATCGCCGGATCGCTCGGCACCAGATAAGCAATCAGTTGCTGACTGCCCGAGACTTCGCTGGCCACGACCACCGCTTCACGCACGGCGGCATGCGCCAGCAGGCGTGCTTCGATTTCGCCCAGCTCGATACGCAAGCCGCGAATCTTCACCTGATGGTCAATCCGGCCCATGTACTCCAGATCACCTTCTTCGCGCTCACGAATCAGGTCGCCGGTGCGGTACATACGCTCGCCGCTGCCGACGAAAGGATTCGGCACGAAGCGCTCGGCGGTCATCGCCGCACGTCCCAGATAACCGCGAGTGATGCCGGCGCCGGACAGGTACAGCTCGGCCGAAACGCCTTGCGGAACAGCGTGCAGATCGGCATCCAGCAGATGACTGGCACTGTGCTCGAGCGCACGACCAATCCGTGCCTGACCGCCAGCACTGCGGCGGGTCCAGGTCGAATAAGTGGTGTCTTCCGACGGGCCATACAGGTCGTAAACGTGCTCGACCGTCGACTGCTGATACAGCGCCTCCACCAGCGCTTGTTTCAGCGGTTCACCCGCCAGGTTGATGATGCGCACGCTCGGCGGAATCTGCCCCGCACGCTGCAGCGCGGCAATCGCCGACGGAACAGTGTTGATCAGGCGCACCTGGTCGCGGGCCGGCAGTTGCGCCAGCTCCAAGGCATTACGGGCGATGATCAGCGAGCCACCGTTGGCCAACGTGACAAACAGCTCCCACACCGACAGGTCAAAGCACACCGACGTCGAGGCCAGTACGCCTTGAATGTCGTCGCGGCTGTAGACCTTGGCCGACCAGTCGATCAGCGCCATGACGTTGCGATGGGCAATTGCTACGCCTTTCGGTTTGCCGGTGGAGCCGGAGGTGTAGATCACGTAGGCGAGGTTGTCCGGTTGCACCGCAGTCTGTGGCGCAACAGCCGAATAATCGCTCAACGAAACCTGATCCAACAGCAGCACTTGCGTATCGCCCGGCACGCTCAGGGTCGCCGCGACCGCATGTTCGGTGAGCAACACCCGCGCGCGGCTGTCTTCGAGCATGTAGGCAACGCGATCCGCCGGATAGTCCGGGTCCAGCGGCACATAGGCGCCACCGGCCTTGAGCACCGCGAGCAAGGCAATCAGCAACTGCTCGGAACGCGGCATCGCCACGCCCACGCGCACTTCCGGGCCGACGCCCAACTCAAGCAGTTTGTGCGCCAGACGGTTGGCCTGGGCCTCCAGTTCGGCGTAGGTCAGTTGCGTATGGGCGAAGGTCACCGCCAAGGCATCCGGGTTAGCTGCCACTTGGCGGGCGATGGCTTGATGGATGCACAGATCGGTGACGAAATCGCTGTTCACCAGCGGGCTGTGCTCGATCAGGTTCAGCTCGCTGAGCGAACGCTCCCCCGACTCGCTCATTTGCCCGAGCAAGCGCTGCAGATACCCAGCCAATTGCACCACGCTGTGCGCGGCAAAGCTTTCGCACTGGTAGCTGAAGTGCATCGACAACTCGTCGCTCAAGTGCACCAGCAGCGTCAGCGGGTAGTTGGTCTGCTCATGATTGTGGATTTCGCCGAAGCGCAGTTCTTGTGGTGCGCCCTGCGCCAGCGCCTCGGACACCGGGTAGTTCTCGAACACCAGAATGTTGTCGAACAGCGCCTCACCATTGCGAGCCGCCCAGCGCTGAATATCGAACAGCGGGGTGTGCTCATGCTCACGCAAGGCCAGGTTCTGCGCCTGCACGCTCTGCAACCATTCGCCAACGCTCGATGGCGACTGCGGACTGGCGATGACCGGCAAGGTGTTGATGAACAGACCGATCTGCTGCTCGACCCCTCTGAGCTCAGCCGGACGCCCCGCCACCGTGGCACCGAACGCCACACACGGCTGGCCGGTCAGGCGCTGCAACAGCAGCAGCCATGCCGCCTGAATCAGCGTGTTGAGGGTGACTTTCTGCTGGCGCGCAAACTCGCCCAGACGCCGCGTCTGCTCAGCGTCGAGCACGCAGAAATGTTCGCCGTGGCCATCGCGTGGCGCATCGCCGCGCTGCGCCTGCAACGCTTGCGCCAGCAAGGTCGGCGCTTGCAGGTCAGCCAGTTGTGCGGTCCAGTAACGTTCGCTGGCCTGCACGTCCTGACGCTGCAGCCATTCGATGTAATCGCGATAACGTCCGGCCAGTGGCGGCTGGGCAACCCCGCTGTAACGCTGCAGGACTTCGCCGAGCAACTGCGAGTTGCTCCAGCCGTCCATCAGGATGTGGTGGTTGGTGTAGATCAAGTGGCAGCGCTGCTCGTCCAGCCGCACCACGACCATGCGCAACAGCGGCCCCTGGCTCAAGTCGAAACCTTGCGCCTGTTCGGCTGCGGCCAATGCATTCAGATCACTCTGGCAATCGTCACTATCACGCCAGTCGAGCACGCGGAACGGCATGTCCAGTTGCTTGTGCACCACCTGCACCGGACGCGCCAGCTCACCCTGCCAGACAAAGCTGCTGCGCAGGATGTCGTGGTTGTCCACCGCCGCTTGCCAGGCTTGCTGGAAGCGTTGCGGATCGAGGCCTTCGACATCGAGCCGGACCTGGTTGATGTAATCGCCGGTGGCCTGCTCGTAGAGGCTGTGGAACAACATGCCCTGCTGCATCGCCGACAGCGGATACACATCGGCGACCTGCCGTGGCGCCAGCGGAAACTGATCGAGCTGCGCCTGCGTCAGGCCGGCCAACGGGAAGTCCGACGGGGTCAGGCCTTCGATGCCCGGGGTCAGGCAATGGCCGATCAACGCTGCGAGTTCTGTGGCGTAATCTTCGGCCAGGGCTTCGATCACCGCGCTGTCGAAACGCTCGCGGCTGAACGTCCAGCCCACCCGCAGCTCGCCGCCATACACTTGACCGTTGAGGGTCAACCAGTTGCCCAGCGGCGCCTCCGGGCTCTGATCGAGGCCGGCGTTGTCCGGCGACGGCACGAACAGCGCAGCCTCGTCGCCAGCGAAACTGCCGTCGAACTGCCCAAGGTAGTTGAAGGTGATGCGCGGGCTCGGCAAGGCCTGCAAGCTCTGCTGCGCGCGGGCATCACCGAGGTAACGCAAGGCGCCGAAACCGATGCCCTTGTTGGGGATCGAGCGCAGTTGTTCCTTGATCTGCTTGATCGACTCGCCAAGCGTGTCTGCCGGCGTCAGGCGCACCGGGAACAGGCTGGTGAACCAGCCCACCGTGCGGGTCAGATCGACACCGTCGAACAGTTCTTCGCGGCCATGGCCTTCGAGCTGGATCAGCGTCGACGCCTGCCCGCTCCAACGGCCGATGACTCGCGCCAGTGCCGTCAGCAACAGGTCATTGACCTGGGTGCGGTACGCCGCCGGGGCCTCTTGCAGCAGTTGCCGCGTCAGCTCGGTGCCGAGCCGGGTCTGCACGGTCTGGGCCAGACGATTGTCCTGGCTGGCGTCCGTGCGTTTGCACGGCAGATCGGTACTCACATCGCTCAGGCAGGCCTGCCACCAAGCCAGCTCTGCCTGCAACGCCGGGCTGTTGGCGTAGCGCTGCAAGTGCTCGCCCCAGTCCTTGAAGGCACTGGTCCGGGACGGCAGGCTCAACGGCTGATCATTAAGCAATTGCTGATAAGCGTTTTGCAGATCCTCCAGCAGAATCCGCCACGACACGCCGTCCACCGCCAGGTGATGAATCACCAACTGCAAACGCTGAGTGCCATCGGCCAGATTTGCCAGCACCGCACGCAGCAACGGCCCGTGTTGCAGATCGAGGCTGCGCTGGGCGCGATTACCCAAGGCTTCAAGGGCGGCGGCATCCGCGACCTGTTCCTGCCAGAGCAGGTTCTGCGGCAGCGCTTCGACCGCGCGATGCTCGGCCTGCCACACGCCATCGCGCTGAGTGAAGCTCAGGCGCAAGGCATCGTGATGAGCGACCAGTGCGCGCAACACTTGCTCGACCTTTTCAGCATCCAGCGCCTGCCGCGGTTGCAGCAGCACCGACTGGTTCCAGTGATGACGCTGCGGAATCTCGTCGGCGAAGAACTGCTGCTGGATCGGCAGCAGCAACGCTGCACCACTCGCGGCTTGCTGATCAATCGTCGATTCGTCGCCACCCCACTGCGCGACCAGCGCCAGACGCTGTACGGTCTGGTGCTGGAACAGGTCTTTGGGATTGAGGCGAATGCCGGCCTGACGGGCGCGGCTGACCACCTGAATCGAGATGATCGAGTCACCGCCCAATTCAAAGAAGTTGTCGTGGATGCCGACTTGCGGCAGCTTCAGCACGTCCTGCCAGATCGCCGCCAGCCCCTGCTCCATCGCGCTTTGCGGCGCCTGATAGGTCTGCTGCGCCTGGCTGGCGTCCGGTGACGGCAAGGCGTTGCGATTGAGTTTGCCGTTGGCGGTCAACGGCAATTGCGCCAGCAGCAACAGGTGCGCCGGGACCATGTGATCCGGCAGATGGGCCTTGAGTTCGGCGCGCACGCTGTCGCGCCACAGCGCCTGTTCGGCCGGGCTTGCGTCGAGCAGCGCGGCGTCGCCTGGCACCAGATACGCCACCAGTTGCTGACCGCTGAGGCCCGGCTGCGCCAGCACCACGGCCTGGCGCACGGCAGCCTGTTCCAGCAGTTGCGCTTCGATCTCGCCGAGTTCGATACGGAAACCGCGAATCTTCACCTGATGGTCGATCCGGCCGATGTATTCGATCACGCCGTCGGCGCGATAGCGCGCCAGGTCACCGGTACGGTAAAGACGCCCGCCATCGGCGGCGAACGGGTCGGGAATGAAGCGCAGGCTGGTCAGATCCGCGCGGTTCAGGTAACCGCGAGCCAGGCCGGCGCGACCGACGTACAGCTCACCGATGCAGCCTTTGGCGACCGGGTTCAGATCTCCGTCGAGCAAGTACCAGGACAGATCGGGAATCGGTTCGCCGATTGGGCTGCTGGCGTCACGCTGCAAGTCGGCCAGCGAAATCGGCCGGTAGGTCACGTGCACGGTGGTTTCGGTGATGCCGTACATGTTGATCAGCTGCGGTGCCTGATCGCCGAAACGCTCGAACCACGGACGCAGGCTCTTGACCTCCAGCGCCTCGCCGCCGAACACCACGTAACGCAGCGCCAGTGCTTGCGTCGCGTGTTCGGGGGCACAGGCCACTTGCATCAATTGCTTGAACGCCGACGGCGTCTGGTTCAGAACGGTGACGCCTTCACGGCAGAGCAAGGCGAAGAAATCTTCCGGCGAACGGCTGACCTCGTAAGGCACCACCAGCAGTTTGCCGCCGTACAGCAGCGCCCCGAAAATCTCCCACACCGAGAAATCGAACGCGTAGGAATGGAACAGGCTCCAGACATCCGTGGCGCCGAAATCGAACCACGCATCAGTGGCCTCAAAAAGGCGCAGCACGTTGCGATGGGCCAGCAACGTGCCCTTCGGCTGACCGGTGGAGCCGGAGGTGTAGATCACGTAAGCCAGGTTGTCCGGACTCATGCGTACGTGCGGATTGCTGTCGCTGTAGCCTTCCAGACCGTCACGTTCCTGATCAAGCATCAGGCTGCGCAACGAATCCGGCACCGGCAAACGCCCAATCAGATGACTCTGGGTCAGCAGCAAGGCGATGCCGCTGTCGCCGATCATGTAGCTCAGGCGTTCTTCCGGGTACGTCGGGTCCAGCGGCACATAGGCGCCGCCGGCCTTGAGAATCGCCAGTAGGCCGACCAGCATGTCGAGGCTGCGCTCCACCGCCAGACCGACGCGCACGTCCGGGCCGACACCGCTGGCAATCAGCTTGTGGGCCAACTGGTTGGCGCGGCTGTTGAGTTCGCCGTAGCTCAGGGACTGCCCGGCACAGCTCACGGCAATCGCTTGCGGGGCGCGGGCGGCTTGTTGTTCGATCAATTGATGCAAGCACTGCTCGCTCGGGAAATCGCGGATGGCCGGGTTCCACTGCTGCAAGGTCGCCGCGCGTTCGGCGGCGTCATGCAGCGGCAGTTCGGCGATGCGTTGAACGCTGTCGGCAA
The DNA here is from genome assembly GCF_058798255.1 of Pseudomonas sp. GW823-FHT01D03. NCBI lineage: Bacteria > Pseudomonadati > Pseudomonadota > Gammaproteobacteria > Pseudomonadales > Pseudomonadaceae > Pseudomonas > Pseudomonas sp. GW823-FHT01D03. Next base: position 2,137,970 of record NZ_JBXAKK010000001.1, on the reverse strand, counting down.
CGATGCCTTGCAGCAGATGGGTCCAGTGTTGCGCCAGGCGTTCGATGGTCTCGAGGTCGAACAGGTCGGTGGCATAGGTCAGCTCGGCCCAGACGTTGTCGCTCGATTCAAAGGTGTTCAGGGTCAGGTCGAACTGCGCGGTACTGGACGCCCAAGGCAAGCCTTCAATCGCCAGTTTTGGCAGACGCGTGGCACCCTGCGCCTGACGCACCTGGCTCTGGTGGTTGTGCATCACTTGGAACAATGGGCTGTGGCTGAGGCTGCGCTCCGGTTGCAGCGCGTCGACCAGTTGCTCGAACGGCAGATCCTGATGCGCCTGCGCACCCAGCACCGTATTTTTCACTTGCTGCAGCAGGCTGCGGAACGTCTGCTGACTGTCGAACTCGGCCTTGAGTACCTGGGTGTTGACGAAGAAACCGATCAGGCCTTCGGTCTCGACCCGGTTGCGGTTGGCCACCGGCACCCCGACGCGGATATCGGCCTGACCGCTGTAGCGATGCAGCAGGGTCTGGAACGACGCCAGCAACAGCGCAAACAGCGTGACGTTTTCGCGTTGCGCCAGGTGCTTGAGCGCGGTGGACAGTTCGCGGCTCAGCGGGATATCACGACGGGCGCCACGATAGCTCTGCTCGGCTGGACGCGGACGGTCGGTCGGCAACTCCAGCAGCGGTTGATCACCATCGCCGAGTTGTGCGGTCCAGTAGCTCAATTGACGCTCGCGTTCACCGGCGTCCATCCACTGTTTCTGCCACACGGCGTAGTCGGCGTATTGCACCGGCAGCGCCGGCAATTGCACGTTCTGGCCCTGGCTGTAGGCGGCATACAACGCCACCAGCTCATCGACCATGACATTCATCGACCAGCCATCGGAGACGATGTGATGCAGGGTGATGACCAGTGCGTGGTCATCGGCGGCCAGACGCAGCAGTTTGACCCGCAGCAACGGGCCTTGCTGCAGATTGAACAGGTGCAGGGTTTCGGCGGCGACCAGCGCTTGCAGCGCCGCCTCGTCGAGCTCCGCTGCCACGTCCTGCACCTGCAGATCGAGCGTGCCGTGAGCCTGGATCACTTGCAGGGTCTGGCCCTGCTGTTCGACGAAGCAGGTGCGCAGGGATTCATGGCGCTCGATCAGCGCGTCGAAGCTGCGCTGCAACGCCGGCAGATCCAGTTCACCGCGCAGACGCAGCGCCGCCGGCACGTGATAAGCGGTGCTGGTCGGTTCCAGTTGCCAGAGGAACCATTGACGCTCCTGGGCATAGGACAGCGCCAGCGGTTGCTGGCGTGGCAAGGCAACAATCGGCGGCTCCCGATGCGCCTGATCGACACCCAGCGCGGCGACGAAGTCTTCCAGCGTGCTGTGTTCGAACAACGTGCGCAGCGGCACCTGCACGTTCAGCGCCTGACGCACCCGCGAGACCACTTGCGTGACCAGCAACGAGTGGCCGCCCAGTTCGAAGAAGTTATCGCTCAGGCCCACGCGATCAAGCTTGAGCACCGCTTGCCAGATCTCGGCGACGCTGTGTTGAGTGGCGGTTTGCGGGGCGATGTAAGTTGATTGCAACTGGCTGGCGTCAGGTGTCGGCAAGGCTTTGCGGTCGACTTTGCCGTTCGGCGTCAGCGGCAGTTGCGCGAGGAACAACAGGTGCGCCGGCACCATGTATTCCGGCAGCTCGGCCTTGAGGCTGGCTTTCAATGCGGCGCGCAGTTCGCCTTCATCAATATCGTCGGCGGTAGGCACCACATAGCCGACCAGTTGCGGGCCGGTCGGGCCATCCTGAGCGACTACCACGGTTTCGCGCACGCTATCGAGGGCGAGCAAACGCGCTTCGATCTCACCGAGTTCAATCCGGAAACCACGGATTTTCACCTGATGGTCGATCCGCCCGATGTACTCGATCACGCCTTCGGCGCGGTAGCGGGTCAGGTCGCCGGTGCGGTACAGGCGCGCGCCGGTTTTCGAAAAAGGATCGGGGACAAAACGTTCGGCGGTCAGGCTCGGGCGCTGAAAATAACCACGAGCGAGGCCGTCGCCGCCGATCAGCAGCTCACCCGGGGCGCCGAGCGGATTGAGCTCAAGGTCGCTGCCGAGGATGTACAACGCGGTGTTGTCGATCGGCGTGCCGAGGAATGGACGGCTGTTGTCCGCACTCAAGGCGTGCTGCGCCGACCAGATAGTGGTTTCGGTCGGGCCGTAGAGGTTCCACACGCTCGGCGTCAGTGCGAGCATGCGTTGCGCCAGTTCCAGCGGCAGCGCTTCACCGCCACAGAGGAACGTGCGGCCCGCCAGGATTGGCGCCTGTTCATTGTCCAGCAGCATGCGCCAGGTCGAGGGCGTGGCTTGCAGCGCCGTCACGGCGTGACGCTCGATCAGTTCGAGCACCGCTTGCGGGTCTTGATGCACGTCCTTGCCGGTCAGCACCACACAGGCGCCAGCCAGCAATGGGCCGTAGATTTCGAGGCCGAAAATATCGAACGAAAAGGTGGTCAGCGACAGCATGCGATCCGTGGCCACGATACCCGGCTGCTTGATCATGCTCGCGACAAAATTGCTCAGCGCCGCGTGGCGCACCATCACGCCTTTGGGTTTGCCGGTGGAACCGGAGGTGTAGATCGTGTAGGCCAGATGCTCGCCATTGACTGCAACGTCCGGCGCGGTCTGTGGATAAGCCGCCAGCCAGTCGTGAGGCTGATCGAGCAACAGGCTTTGTACGCCCGGCGGGATCGGCAGCGTCTGCAAATGGCTTTGGGTCAGCAGCAATTGCAGGCCGCTGTCCTCGATCATGTAGGCCAGGCGATCCTGTGGATACGCCGGGTCCAGCGGCACATAAGCACCGCCGGCCTTGAGGATCGCCAGCAGGCCGACGATCATTTCCGCGCTGCGCTCGACGGCGATGCCAACCAGTTGATCCGGGCCGACACCGGCCTCGATCAGCTTGTGCGCCAGTTGACTGGAGCGGGCATCCAGCTCGCCGTAGCTCAGCACGTCTTCGCCGATGATCAGGGCAGTGGCCTGCGGTGTTTGCTGCGCACGCCGGGAGAAATCATGCTGCACGCATTCGGCTTGCGCAGTGCGGTCGGCGCTGCGCAACCAGTCCTGCAACAGCACGCCGTGCTCGGCGCTTTCCAGCAACGGCAATTCGCCGACGCGCTGGCTCGGTGCGGCGACGATACCGCGCAGCAGGTTCTGCCAGTGACGCGCCAGACGCTCGACGGTTTCAGCTTTGAACAGATCGGTGGCGTAGGTCAGCTCGGCGGCAAAGCCGTCGCTGGACTCGTAAGTATTCAGCGTCAGGTCGAACTGCGCGGTGCGCCCTTCCCACTGCACATCCTCGACACTCAGCTGCGGCAACTGCGCCGCGTTGCGCCCCTGATCACGGCTGGTCTGGTGGTTGAACATCACCTGGAACACCGGACTGTGGCTCAGGCTGCGCTCCGGTTGCAAAGCTTCGATCAGTTGCTCGAACGGCAGATCCTGATGCGCCTGCGCGGCCATCGCCGCCTGCTTGACCTGAGCCAGCAACTGGTTGAACGGCAACTGCCCGCTGACCTCGGCACTCAGCACCTGCGTGTTGACGAAGAAGCCGATCAGGCCTTCGGTCTCGACCCGGTTACGGTTGGCGGTCGGCACCCCGACGCGAATCTGCGCCTGTCCGCTATAGCGATGCAACAACGCCTGGAACGACGCCAGCAGCAGCATGAACAGGCTCGCACCTTCGCGCTGCGCCAGCTGCTTGAGGGCGTCACCGAGGTCAGCCGGCAGGTTCAGTTCCAGCCGCGCACCGCGCAGGCTTTGCACGGCCGGACGCGGGAAATCGATCGGCAGCTCCAGCACCGGCTGCTCGCCGCCCAGGGTCTTGACCCAGTAGGCCAACTGGCGCTCACGCTCGCCCGCTTCCAGCCAGTGCCGCTGCCAGATCGCGTAGTCGGCGTACTGTATTTCCAGTTCCGGCAGGCTCAGCGGCTGCCCGGCGGTGTCGGCGGCGTAATGCTGGATCAGCTCGTTGACCAGGACTTTGATCGACCAGCCATCGGCGATGATGTGGTGCTGGATCAGCACCAGCACATGGTCGTCTTCCGCCACTTTCAGCAGCGCCACCCGCAGCAGCGGGCCCTGCTGCAAATTGAACGGGCGTGCGGTTTCGCTCTCGACAAAGGCCTTGATCGCGGCGTCTTCCCCGGCGGCATCGAGGCCCTCCGGCAATGGCGTCAGGCTGATGCTCAGCGGCAGCTGCGGGTGAATCACCTGGCAAAAGCTTTCACCCTGCTCGGCGAAAGTGGTGCGCAGGCTTTCGTGACGCGCCGCCACCGCGTTGAAGCTGCGCTCCAGCGCCGCCACATCCAGCCGCCCCTTGAGGCGCAGGGCGCTGGGGATGTGATACGCGGTGCTGTGCGGGTCCATTTGCCAGAGGAACAGTTGACGTTCCTGAGCGTACGACAGAGGAATCGCCGCAAACCCGGAACGTGTTTCCGGGATCGGCAGGTTGGCCGGAGAGACGCCCTCTTCGAGCATCTTTTCCAGGTACAGCTTACGTTTGTCCAGCGGCAGAGTGATAAAGCGCTTGGCTACCCTCAAAGCAACACTCTTGTCCATCAGACTTCCTCCATATCGTCAAGCAGGGCTTCCAGCTTGCTCAGTTTCTGTTCGTTGATTGCCCCGCCTCCTGTATCGAGTCGAGCGACAAAATCGCTCAGGACGGGGTGCTGGAATAACAGTTGCGGGGTCAGCGTCAGGCCCAGTTCAAGGGCCATGCGCGACACCACGTTGACCGCCAGCAGCGAGTGCCCGCCGAGTTCGAAGAAGTGATCGTTCAGACCGATGCGCTGCACTTCGAGCACTTGCTGCCAGATCGCCGCGACCTGCTGCTCAAGCTCACTGTGCGGCGCGACATACGCGGCCTGCATCTGGCTGGCATCGACCGCCGGCAGGGCCTTGCGGTCGAGTTTGCCGTTGGGGGTCAGTGGCAACTGCTCAAGGAACAGCAGGTGCGCGGGAATCATGTAGTCAGGTAACGAAGACTTGAGGCCAGTCTTTAGTCCCTCGCGCAGTTGCCGCTGCGCGTCCCCGTCGTGCATCTCCAGTTGCGGAGCGACCACATACGCCACTAGTTGCGCGCCGGTGTCGCTTTCGACGGCCAGCACCGCCGCCTCGGTGACTGCCGGTTGCGCGAGCAATCGCGCCTCGATCTCCCCCAGTTCGATGCGGAATCCACGAATTTTCACCTGATGGTCGATCCGGCCCATGTACTCCAGCTCGCCCTCCTCGCGCTCTCGAATCAGGTCGCCGGTGCGGTACATGCGCTCGCCGTTACCGACGAAAGGATTCGGCACGAAGCGCTCGGCGGTCATCGCCGCACGCCCCAGATAACCGCGAGTGATGCCGGCGCCAGACAGGTACAGCTCGGCCGAAACGCCTTGCGGCACCGCGTGCAGATCGGCATCCAGCAGATGGCTGGCACTGTGCTCGAGCGCACGCCCAATCCGCGCCTGACCACCGGCGCTGCGGCGGGTCCAGGTCGAATAAGTGGTGTCTTCCGACGGGCCGTACAGGTCGTAAACGTGCTCGACCGTCGACTGCTGATACAACGCCTCCACCAGCGCTTGTTTCAGCGGCTCGCCAGCGAGGTTGATGATGCGCACGCTCGGCGGAATCTGCCCGGCACGCTGTAGCGCAGCAATCGCCGACGGCACAGTGTTGATCAGGCGTACCTGATCGCGGGCCGGCAGTTGCGGCAGCTCCAAGGCATTACGGGCGATGATCAGCGAGCCGCCGTTGGCCAAAGTGACAAACAGCTCCCAGACCGACAGGTCGAAGCACACCGACGTCGAGGCCAGCACGCCTTGGATGTCGTCGCGGCTGTAGACCTTGGCCGACCAGTCGATCAGCGCCATGACGTTGCGATGGGCAATCGCCACGCCTTTCGGTTTGCCGGTGGAGCCTGAGGTGTAGATCACGTAGGCAAGGTTGTCCGGTTGCACCGCAGTCTGTGGTGCAACAGCCGAATAGTCGCTCAGCGACAGCTGATCCAACAGCAGCACTTGCGTATCGCCCGGCACGCTCAGGGTCGCCGCGACTGCATGTTCGGTGAGCAACACCCGCGCCCGGCTGTCTTCGAGCATGTAGGCAACGCGATCCGCCGGGTAATCCGGGTCGAGCGGCACGTAAGCGCCACCCGCCTTGAGCACCGCCAGCAAGGCAATCAGCAACTGCTCGGAACGCGGCATGGCCACGCCCACGCGCACTTCCGGGCCGACACCCAACTCAAGCAGTTTGTGCGCCAGACGATTGGCCTGCGCGTCCAGTTCGGCGTAGGTCAGTTGCGTATGGGCGAAGGTCACCGCCAAGGCATCCGGGGTCGCCGCCACCTGATTGGCGATGGCTTGATGGATGCACTGCTCGGTGGAGAAGTCGGTGCTCACTAGCGGGCGGTGTTCGATCAGGTTCAGCGCGCTGAGCGTGCGCTCACCGGCATCCGCCATCTGGCTCAGCAGACGCTGCAGATGCGCGCCCAACTGCGCCACGCTGGCCGCAGCGAAGCTGTCGCGCTGATAACTGAAATGCACCGACAGTTGCGCGCCCATGTTCACCAGCAGGGTCAGCGGATAGTTGGTCTGCTCCTGATTGGCCACCGCGCCGAAGCGCAGACCTTGCGGCGCACCGCGTTCCAGTGCTTCGCCGATCGGGTAGTTCTCGAACACCATCAGGCTGTCGAACAGCGCGTCACCGCCCTGCCCGGCCCAGCGCTGAATATCCGCCAGCGGCGTGTGTTCGAACTCGCGCGAGGCGAGATTCTGCGCCTGCACCGCTTGCAGCCAGGCGATCACGCTCTGCTGCGCGGGCGGTGCGGCGATCACCGGCAGCGTGTTGATGAACAGGCCGATCTGCGCTTCGGCACCCGGCAGATCCGCCGGGCGCCCGGCGACGGTGGCGCCGAACGCTACGCATTCCTTGCCGGTGTAGCGCTGCAACAGCAGCAGCCACGCTGCTTGCACCACGGTGTTGACGGTGACTTTCGCGGCCCGGGCAAATTCGCCCAGGCGCTGGCTCAGCTCAGCGTCCAGCACCTGGTAATGATCGCCGTAACCCACGCTCGGCAAACCGGCCTGCGGCCGCGCGATGGCATTGGCCAGGCGCGTCGGTTCCTGCAGATTGCCCAGCGTCGCCCGCCAGTAAGCTTCAGCCGCCGCGCCATCCTGACGTTGCAGCCAGGCGATGTAATCGCGGTAGCGACCGGCGCCACGGGCGACCGCTTCGCCGCTGTAGTGCTGCAACACTTCGCCGAGCAACTGCGCGCTGCTCCAGCCGTCCATCAGGATGTGATGGTTGGTGTAGATCAGGTGATAACGCTCGGCTGCAGTGCGCACCAGCACCAGGCGCATCAGCGGCGCACAGCTCAGGTCCAGACCCAGTGCGCGCTCCTCATCGGCGAGGGTTTGCAGCGCCGCCTCCAGATCAGTCCTGCCGTGCCAGTCGAGCACGCTGAACGGCACCTCGACCTGACGCTGCACCACTTGTACCGGTTGCGGCAGATCGCCTTGCCAGAAGAAGCCGCTGCGCAGGATGTCATGCGCATCCACCGCCGCCTGCCACGCTGCGCGGAAGCGTTGCGGATCGACACCGTCGACGTCCAGGCGCATCTGGTTGATGTAGTCGCCATTGCCGTGTTCGAGCAAGGTGTGGAACAGCATGCCCTGCTGCATCGGCGACAGCGGATAGATGTCGTCGATGCCTTGCGGCTCCAGCACCAGCGCATCCAGTTGCGCTTGCGACAGTTGCGCCAGCGGGAAGTCCGACGGCGTCACGCCACGGTTGGCACTGTCACAGCAGTGGCCGATCAGCGCAGTCAGCTCCTGCACATAGTCGTCGGCCAGACGCTGGATGGTGGCGGTGTCGAACATCGCGCCGCTGTAGGTCCAGCTCAGGTCCAGCTCACCGCCGAACACCTTGCTGTTGAGCGCCAGCGGATTGCCCAGCGGCCCTTGCAGATTGACCTCTGCGCCGCCGGACTCGCTGGTCGGCACGAACAGGGCATCGCTCGCAGCGTCGAAGCTGCCGTCGAACTGGCCGAGGTAGTTGAAAGTCAGGCGCGGCGCCGGCAAGGCTTGCAGGGTGGCACGCGCCGGCTCATCACCGAGGTGCGCGAGTGCGCCGAAACCGATGCCTTTGTGGGGAATCGCCCGCAGCTGTTCCTTGATCTGCTTGAGCGACGCGCCGAGTTCGGCGGCCGGTGCCAGGCGTGCCGGGAATACGCTGGTGAACCAGCCCACGGTGCGGGTCAGATCGATGTGTTCGAACAGGTCTTCGCGACCATGGCCCTCAAGCAATACCAAGGCATTGTCGTCACCGGTCCAGCGCACCAGCACCCGCGCCAGCGCGGTCAGCAACAGGTCGTTGACCTGGGTGCGATAGGCCGCCGGAGCTTCCTGCAACAGCTGACGGGTCAGGGTCTGATCCAGTTTGCTGCGCAGGGTCAGCGCCTGATCGTGTTGCTGACCACCCCGCGGCCGGTCGTAAGGCAAAGCCGCCGAAGCGCCCTGCAACTGCTGCTGCCAGAAGCCCAGTTCGGCCTGCAACGCAGGGGTTTGGGCGTAGTCCTGCAACGCCGCCGCCCAGGCCTTGAGCGCACTGGTCTTGGCCGGCAACTGCACGGCGTGGCCGGCGAGAATCTGCCGGTAGGCACGTTGCAGATCTTCGAACAGAATCCGCCACGACACGCCATCGACCACCAGGTGATGGACGATCAGCAGCAGGCGCTGACTGCCATCAGCCAGGTTCGCCAGCACCGCGCGGATCAGCGAACCGCCGCTCAGTTGCAGACTGCGCTGAGCCTTGTTGCCCAGCGCCTCAAGGGCGGCGAGATCAGCGACCTCGACTTGCCAGAGAATGGTTTCCCCCGCTTGCGTGGCGACGTCGCGGTAGTGCGCCGACCAGCCAGCAGCCTGCTCGACAAAGTCCAGACGCAAACTGTCGTGCTGCACGACCAACGCATCCAGCGCTTGCTCCAGTACCTGAGCGTCCAACGCCTGCGTCGGCTTGAGCATCACCGACTGGTTCCAGTGGTGACGGTCGGGAATCGCTTCGGCGAAGAATGCCTGATGAATCGGCAGCAGCGCGGTTTCGCCGGTTTGCGCATGCTGATCGATGGGCTGCACCGCCTCGCCGGTCTGCGCGACTGTAGCGAGGGCCTGAATGGTCTGGTGCTGGAACAGGTCTTTGGGGCTGAAGCGAATCCCGGCCTGCCGCGCCCGGCTGACCACCTGAATCGAGATGATCGAGTCGCCGCCCAGTTCGAAGAAGTTGTCGCTGACGCCGACCTGCTCAAGCTTGAGCACGTCTTGCCAGATGGCCGCCAGTTGCTGCTCCAGCGCCGTCTGTGGCGCGAGGTAGGTCTGTTGCAGTTGGCTGACGTCCGGTTTTGGCAGGTTCTTGCGATCGAGCTTGCCGTTCGGCGTCAGCGGCATGCGTTCAAGACGCAGAACATACGCCGGCACCATGTGCGCCGGCAGGCTGGCCTTGAGCTGCGCGCGCAGGTCTTCGGTGAACTCGGCACGAGCCGAATCACCGACCACGTAGGCCACCAGCCGCTTGCCACTGCCGGCGCTGCCTTCCTGCGCCACGACCACCGCTTCACGCACGCCGTCGAGGGCTTGCAGCGCCGCTTCGACTTCGCCCAGTTCAATACGGAAACCGCGAATCTTCACCTGATTGTCGATGCGATCCAGATAGTCGAACGTGCCGTCGACACGCTGGCGCACCAGGTCGCCGGTGCGATAGAGCAAGCCGCCATTTGCGCTGAACGGGTCGGCGACAAAACGCTCAGCAGTCAGCCCCGGACGGTTCAGATAACCCCGCGCCAACCCGGTACCACCGAGGTACAACTCACCGGCCATGCCTTGTGGCAACAGGTTCAGATCGGCGTCGAGCACATAGGCGCTGCGGTCGCCGATCCGGCTGCCGATCGGCGCGTAAGCGGCACCGCATGGCTCTTCACGGCCAGCCTTCCAGATCAACGGCGTGACCACGGTTTCGGTCGGGCCGTAGCCGTTGATGATGTAGTCCGGATCGAGCGCGCGTTTGACCCGTTCGAAACTGGCGCTCGGCACCGCATCGCCGCCGAAGCAATAGATCCGCACTTTCGGCGGGTGGCCGACACGCTCGGCGTGTTCGGCCAGTTGTTGCAGGTACACCGGCGGGAACGCGACCACGCTCACGCCGTGTTCGATCATCGCGTTGTAGGTCTGCTCCGGCGTCCACAATGTGTCGTCGCGAATCAGCAGCGAAGCACCGTGGGTCAGGCTGGTCAGCCAGCGTTCGTGGGCGCCGTCGAAGGCGAACGACATGAAGTGGAATTCGCAGTCGCTGTCGCGCATTTCGTAGCGCTGACCGATGGCCTGGCAATGCATCGCCAGTGGGCCATGGGCAACGCTGACGCCTTTCGGATTGCCGGTGGAACCGGAGGTGTAGATCACGTACGCGAGGTTGTGCGGATCGACTGGCACCTGTGGCGCCGTGATCGGCAACTGGCGCAGGTCGAGACGATCCAGCTCCAGCAATGGCACCGATTCGGCCACCGGCAATTGCGCCGACACCGACGAATCGCTGATCAGCAGCGCCAGCCCCGAATCTTCGATCAGATAGGCCAGGCGTTCACGCGGATAACTGGTGTCCAGCGGCACATAGGCACCGCCGGCCTTGAGCACCGCCAGCAGCGCGACGATCACCGCCTCGCTGCGCGGCAGGGCCACGCCGACCCGGGTCTCGGCGCCGACACCACGGGCGATCAGCGCGTGAGCCAGTTGATTGGCACGCTGCTCGATCTCGCCATAACTGAAATGCTGACGGTTGAAGATCACCGCGGTGCGCTGCGGACGCTCGGCCGCCAGCGCAGCAATGCGCTGATGCACAGCGATGTCCACCGGGTACGGCTGCGGCTGGTTTTCGGCTTGTTGACGGGCATGCTCTTGCGCGCTGGCCAGAGCGATTTCGCCAAGGTTGCGCTCGGCCGACACGGCAAATTGCTCAAGCAATTGCAGCAGGTGGGCACTGATGCCTTCGATCACCTCACCGGCAAACTGGCTGCGGTCGAAGCTGTAGTGCAGCGCCAGTTGCTGACCGAGGGTGACCGCCACGCTCAGGGCGTAGTGGGTCTGCTCAAGGTTGCCGACATCACCGAACTGCAGGCCCTGCCCGGCCTGACTCAGCGCCTGGGCGACCGGGTAGTTTTCGAACACCAGAATGTTGTCGAACAGCGCCTCACCGCCCTGCCCGGCCCAGCGCTGGATATCCGCGAGCGGCGTGTGTTCGAAGTCGCGCAGGCTGAGGTTTTGTGCCTGCACCGCTTGCAGCCATTGGCCAACGCTCTGGTCCGGACGCGGCGTGCCGATCACCGGCAGGGTGTTGATGAACAGGCCGACCTGTTGCTCGATGCCCGGCAAATCCGCCGGACGCCCGGCCACGGTCGCACCGAACGCCACCGCTTCGTGACCGGTGTAGCGTTGCAGCAACAGCAGCCACGCAGCTTGCACCAGGGTGTTGACGGTGACTTTCTGCTGGCGGGCAAACGCTTCCAGCGCCTGGGTGCGCGGCACGTCCAGCGTCAGGTAATGGTCGCCGTGACCACTGTCGCGCTCGCCGCCGGTAGCGGCGCGGGCCAGTCGGGTCGGCTCTTGCAGCGCGGCCAACTGAGCGCGCCAGAAGTCCTGACTGAGCTGGCCGTCCTGACGTTGCAGCCAGGCGATGTAATCGCGATAGCGCCCGCCGCCATGGGCCGGGGTGCGACCGCTGTAGCGCTGCAAGACTTCACCGAGCAACTGCGAGTTGCTCCAGCCGTCCATCAGGATGTGGTGATGGGTGTAGATCAGGTGCGATTGCTCGGCAGCGGTCTGCACCAGCACCAGACGCAGCAACGGTGCATGGCTCAGATAAAATCCTTGCTGACGCTCGGCATCGGCCAGCGCCGCGAGGGCTGCCGGCTGATCGTCGCGCTGACGCCAGTCGAGAATGCTGAATGGCAACTGCACCTGTTTGTGGACGATCTGCAGCGGTTGCACCAGTTCGCCCTGCCAGACGAAACCGCTGCGCAAAATGTCCTGCGCAGCGACGGTGGCCTGCCACGCGGCGCGGAAACGCTCAGGGTCAAGACCTTGCACATCCACGCGCAACTGGTTGATGTATTCCCCCGCCGCTTGCTCGTAGAGGGTGTGGAACAGCAAACCCTGCTGCATCGGCGACAGTGGGTAGACATCATCGAGCTGACCGGCCGGCACCGGCAGCGCATCCAGTTGCGCCTGAGTCACCCGAGCCAGCGGGAAGTCCGACGGCGTCGCTTGCGCGGTGGGCAAGCTGCAGCAGTGTTCGATCAGCGCCTGCAATTCGCTGGCGTATTGATCGACCAGTTGCTGCACCGTGACGCTGTCGAACATCTCGCGGCTGAAGCCCCAGCTCATCGACAGTTCGCCGCCATACACCTGACCTTCCACGGTCAGCCAGTTGCCCAGAGGCGCCGACGGATCCTGCGCCACGCCGCTGGTTTCAACCGATGGCGCGAACAGCGCCGTCTCGTCGAACTGGCGGTCGAACTGGCCGAGGTAGTTGAAGGTGATACGCGGCTGCGGCAGCGCGGCCAGTTCGGCGCGTACCGCCGGCGCGGCCAGATGCCGTAGCACGCCGTAACCCAGACCTTTATCCGGCACCGCGCGCAGTTGCTCCTTGATCGCCTTGATCGAGCCGTCGAGATCAGCGCTGGCGGTCAGGTTGACCGCGAACAGACTGGTGAACCAACCCACGGTGCGGGTCAGGTCGACGTCATCAAACAGGTCTTCGCGGCCGTGGCCTTCCAGTTCGATCAGCGTGCCCGGTTGCTGGCTCCAGCGGCTGATGGTGCGCGCCAGGGCGGTGAGCAACAGATCGTTGACTTGAGTGCGATACGCGGCGGGCGCCTGTTGCAGCAACTGGCGGGTGCGCTCGGCGTCGAGGCGCCATTCGATTTTCTCGCCATGCAAATTTTGCAGGCTGCCATCCGGGCGGTCGCACGGCAGATCCCTGGCACCCTGATGCTGGGCTTGCCAATAGCTCAATTGCTCATCGAAGCGCGACACTTCCTGCGCCAGACGCGCAGTCCAGCTCTGGAACGCGCTGGTCTTCGCCGGCAACTGAATGCCGCCACCCGCCGCCAGTTGCTCGTAAGCCTGCTGCAGATCTTCCAGCAGCACCCGCCAGGAAACGCCATCGACCGCCAGGTGATGAATGATCAGTGCCAGTCGTTGCGAGCCGTCGGCCATCGTCACCAGCAACGCGCGCAGCAACGGGCCGTTTTGCAGGTCGAGGCTGCGCTGCGCTTCGTTGCACAGCGCCTGCAACTGTTCGGCAGATTCGACATCGCGTTGCCACAGCTCAGCGCCGGTCAGCAGCGGGCCGTGGCTTTGCTGCCAGCCTTCGCTGCCTTCGACAAAACGCAGGCGCAAGACGTCGTGGTGATTGATCAGGTGCGTCAGCGCCGCATCGAGCCATTGCGCGTTCAATGCCTCACGCGGGGTCAGCAGCAACGACTGGTTCCAGTGCTCGCGCACCGGCATCGCCCGACTGAAGAAATCCTGCTGGATCGGCCCGAGCACGGCGTCGCCGGTCACCGGGCCCTGATCCACCGAGGACAGATGATCGTGGCTCGCGACCAGCGCCAGACTGCGCACGGTCTGGTACTGGAACAGGTCACGCGGGCTGATACGGATCCCGGCCTGCCGCGCGCGGCTGACCACTTGAATCGAGATGATCGAATCGCCGCCCAGCTCGAAGAAGTTGTCTTCGAGGCCGACGCGTTCGAGGCCGAGCACAGCTTCCCAGATCGCCGCGAGGGCTTTCTGCATGGCGTCCTGTGGCGCCACGAACGCCTGTTGTGGCGCGGCATCCGGTTGCGGCAAGGCCTTGCGGTCGAGTTTGCCGTTGGCGGTGACCGGCAATTTATCGAGGGTGATCAGGTAGGTCGGCACCATGAATTCCGGCAGGCTGCCGAGCAGCCACGCCTTGACGTCTTGCTGCCACTGTTCGTCGGCCTGCGCCTGCTCCAGCACCAGATACGCCACCAGATGCTTGCCGCCCTGCACCAGCACCACCGCCTCACGCACCAGCGAGTGCTGCATCAGGCGGGTCTCGATTTCGCCCAACTCGATGCGCAAACCGCGCAACTTAACCTGATGGTCGAGACGCCCGAGGTATTCGATCACGCCGTCGGCACGCTGCCGCACACGGTCGCCGGTGCGGTACAGGCGCGCGCCGTCATGGAACGGGCACGGCACAAAACGTTCGGCCGTCAGCGCCGGGCGCTGGTGATAACTGCGCGCCAGCCCGGCGCCGCCCAGATACAGTTCACCGGCGACACCGCTCGGCACCGGCAGCAGTTCGGCATCGAGGACATGGGTGCGAAGGTTGGCGATCGGCCGGCCGATCGGCACGCTGTCCGCGCCTTCATCGACACAGGTCCAGTGGGTGACGTCGATGGCCGCTTCGGTCGGGCCATACAAGTTGTAGAGGCTGGCGTTCGGCAGCTTGGCGAAAACCTGCAGCTGCGCATCCAGCGGCAACGCTTCACCGCTGCAGACAATCCGCTTGAGATCGCTGCAGCTTTCCACGCCGGTCTCGTGAATAAACGCCTGCAACATCGACGGCACAAAGTGCAGCGTGCTGATGCCATAGCGGTTGATGCTATCGATCAGTTGCAGCGGATCACGGTGCGCGCCCGGCGCAGCCACCACCAGCCGCGCGCCGGTCAGCAGCGGCCAGAAGAACTCCCACACCGACACGTCGAAACTGAACGGGGTTTTCTGCAGCACCGAATCACTGGCGTCCAGCTCATACGCTTCCTGCATCCAGCACAAACGGTTGACCAGCGCCGCGTGGCTGTTGCCGGCGCCCTTCGGTTTGCCGGTGGAACCGGAGGTGTAAATCACGTAAGCCAGGTTCAGCGGATCAACGCTGACCTCCGGACGGCTATCGCTGTAACGGTCGAGCAGCCCCGGCTGATCCAGGGTGATGAGTTTCACGCCGTCAGTCGGCAGCGCTGCCAGCAGCGCCTGTTGCGTCAGCAGCAAGGTGATGCCGCTGTCCTCGATCATGTAGGCCAGACGCTCCTGCGGGTACTCCGGATCCAGCGGCACGTAGGCGCCGCCGGCCTTGAGAATCGCCAGCAGCGCGACGACCATTTCCACCGAACGCAGAGCGCACACGCCAACCAGACTGTCCGCTTGCACACCTTGTTCGCGCAGCAGATGCGCCAGGCGATTGGCCCGGGCATCCACTTCGGCGTAACTCAGCGTCTGTTCGCCGAACACCAGTGCCGGTGCCTGCGGCGTACGCGCGACCTGCGCTTCGATCAACTGGTGAATCGGCGTGTCGCTTGGGTACTGCGCGTGGACGTTGTTCCAGTCGTGCACCAGCGTGCGCTGCTCGTCTGCCTCCAGCAGCGGCAACTCACCAATGCGCTGCGACGGATCGGCGACCATCGCCGTCAGCAGGCGCAGCCAGTGCCGCGCCATGCGTTCGATGGTCGGTGCATCGAACAGGTCGCTGGCGTAGGTCAGCGCGGCGTGCAGCTTGCCGCCCTTCTCCCAGGTGTCCAGTGTCAGGTCGAACTGGGTGGTGCGGCTCTGCCAGTCGAGGCTGTCGAGTTGCAGGCCAGATGCGGTGCTGATGGTGGCGATATCAGCCACGTGCGGCTGATGGTTGTACATCACCTGGAACAGCGGTGTGTGGCTGAGGCTGCGTTCCAGCTTCAGCGCTTCGACCAGTTGCTCGAACGGCAGATCCTGATGCGCCTGGGCACCGAGCGCGGTTTCCTTGATCGCACGCAGCAGTTCGTCGACCCGGGTCTGGCCGTGCAGCTGCGTGCGCAGCACTTGGGTGTTGACGAAGAAGCCGATCAGGCCTTCGATCTCGCCGCGATTGCGGTTGGCGATCGGCACGCCGACACGCAGATCGGTCTGCCCGGTGTAACGGTGCAGCAGCGCATTGAAAGCGCCGAGCAGGAACATGAACACGGTGACCTGATGCTGTTGCGCGGTGCTGCGCAGTTGCTCGGCCAATTGGCCGTCGACCGCGAATTCGTAACGGGTACCGCGATAGCTCGGCATCGCCGGGCGCGAATGATCCAGCGGCAGCTCCAGCACCGGGTGTTCGTCACCCAGTTGTGCCTGCCAGTAATCGAGTTGACGTGCTTGCTCACCGGCTTCCAGCCAGCGGCGTTGCCACAGCGCATAGTCGCTGTACTGGATCGGCAGTGGCGGCAATTGCGGCGCTTGACCGGCGTCGAACGCGTCGTAGCAACGGATGAATTCGTCGATCAACACGTTCATCGACCAGCCATCGGACACGATGTGGTGCAGGGTCAGCAGCAGCACGTGTTCCTGCTCGGCGAGCTTGAGCAAGGTCACTCGCAGCAACGGGCCGACCGCCAGATCAAATGGCAGCACCGACTGCTGCTCAGCGGCGCGGATCACCGCCTGCTCGCGCTCGCTGGCCGGCAGTGCGCTGAAGTCTTCCCGGTTAATCAGCAGCGGCGCGGTGGCCGGCACTTGCAGCAGGCTGTCATCGGCCTGGCGCTGGAACACCGTACGCAGGGTTTCGTGGCGCTCCACGAGGCTGGTGAAGGCTTGCTCCAGCGCCGCCAGGTTCAGCCGCCCGTTGAGCCGCACCGCACCGGGCAGGTTGTAAGCGCCGCTCTGCGGGTCGAGTTGCCACAGGAACCACATGCGGCGCTGTGCGTAAGACAGCGCCTGACGATCCTCGGCTGCGATGCCGGCCGGTATCGGGAACCGCGCGAAATCCACGCCCTCCTTGTGCAGGGCCGCGAGGAACATCTGGCGCTTTTCCAGGGGCAACCCGATAAACCGGCGAGCAAGTTTCAAGGAGTCTTCAGCATTCATTTCTCAGCATCCGGATCAGTAGGCAGGAAGCACAAAGGCACGTCGTCCCTATAAAACGAATGCAGACCGGAAAAATTAGCGAATGAGAACAACTGTCAGGCGGGCGGTTGAGCGGCTTTTTTCATGATCACAAATCAAATGTGGGAGCGGGCTTGCTCGCGAAAGCGGTGTGTCAGTCAACGATGCAATAACTGAAATACCGCTTTCGCGAGCAAGCCCGCTCCCACATTGAGTGATGCGCTGCTCAGGCGGTAGCGGCCATGGCATGCCGGCGATGATGCCCTTCAAGCTGATCCTTGATCACCTTGAGCACTTTGGCCTCATGCTCATGAATGAAGAAGTGCCCGCCGGCGAGCATGTCCACCGAAAAGCTGCCACGGGTCTCCTTGCTCCAGCCGATCAGTTGCTCGGTGGTCGCGCGATCTGCCTTGCCGCCCAGTACGTGCACCGGGCAGGTGAGCAACGGCCGCTGCAACGGCTCGAATTTGCCGCAGAGCAGAAAATCCGCGCGCAGGATCGGCAGGGTCAGGCTCATCAGCTCGGCATTGGCCAGCACTTCTTCGCTGGTGCCGTTGAGCGTGCGCAATTGATCGATCAGCTCGGCGTCGGTTTTCGGCTCGGCAAAACCGCGATCGTAATCGGCGCGCATCGTCGGCGCCGCCGTGCCCGAGGCAAACAGCGCCACTGGTTCCGGACAGCCCAACAGGCGCAACGCATGGGCGATTTCGCAGGCCAGCAACGCGCCCAGACTATGGCCGAACAACGCATATGGCGCCTTGAGATTCGGCCGCAATTCCTTGGCCAGTTGCATCGCCAGCACACGCATATCCGTGTGCAGCGGCTCGTCAAAACGCGCGCCGCGCCCCGGCAGTTCCACCGGTTGCAATTGCAGCCATTGCGGCAGTTTTGGCCGCCAGCGGCTGTAGACCATGGCACTGGCGCCGGAGTACGGCAGGCACAGCAGGGTCAGCTTGTTCACCCGGCTTTCCTCGAAAAATTTGTCTGTAGAGAGAAACGGATTACCCGCCCGGCAAATTAGTCGTGCACCGGTAAATTGCACCAACAGGCGCTCGTTAACTGTTCAGGCCAAAACCAATAATGAGGATTCACCGTGGACCTGCAGAGCATCCTGGGCAAGTTGTTCGCCAACGCCGGTGCCGTCGGCATCGAAGGCGTTTTCCAATTCGTGTTTGGCCCGCAGCAGGCCTACTGGTCGGAGGTCAAGGCCAGCAGCCGCACCGCGCCCGGACGCCATCCCAGCCCCGACGTGACCATTGAAGTGGCCGAGAGCGATTTTCTCGGGATCATGGGCGGCCGGGTCAATGTCGAAGAACTGTTCGCCAGCGGCCGTCTGAAAATCGGCGGCAACATGGGCCTGGCGACGCTGCTGCCGCAGATCATCGAGCATGCGATGCACGGTGGCGCAGTGGTGGAAAAAGTCGACATGAACAAGCGCTACCCGACCCCGCCACGCTTCAGCGAAAAACTCACCGCCGGCCTGCCGACTCAGACCCGCATCGAGCGCCGTGCGTGCAATGATTTGTCGGTCAACGAGTTCAAAAGCAACTATTTGCCCAACGGCATCCCGGTGGTGATCAGCAATGCCCTGCAGGACTGGCCGCTGTTCAAGCTCAGTCGCGAAGAATCACTGGTGCATTTCGCCGAACTGCAGGGCATCACCCGCCACGGCGATTACGTGAAGAAAACCTTTTCCACCGAACGTGATTTCCGCTCGACGTCGATGGCCGAGTTCATTGCCTCGCTGGATCAACCGGCAGTCAAACGGGCTGACGGCGAACCGCCGGCCTACATGGGCAACAACATCTTGCCGGCGCAATTGCTGCAGCAGATCAAGTACCCGCCCTACTTCGATGCTTCGCTGTTCATCCCGCCACGCATCTGGATCGGCCCCAAAGGCACGCTGACGCCGCTGCACCGTGACGACACCGACAACCTGTTCGCGCAGGTCTGGGGCCAGAAGCAGTTCACCCTCGCCGCCCCGCATCACCGCGAAGCACTGGGCACCTGGTCGACGGCGCCAAAGGGTGGCCTGGACGGCTGCGACTTCAACCCCGACGCGCCGGACTACGAGCGTTTTCCTGCGGCACGCGATGTGACATTCCTGCGCGTGACGCTGGAGGCCGGGGATCTGCTGTTTTTGCCGGAGGGCTGGTTCCATCAGGTGGAATCGGTGTCGACGTCGCTGTCAGTGAATTTCTGGGTGAATTCGGGCAGAGGCTGGTAACCCCGTAAATCCTGTGGGAGCGGGCTTGCTCGCGAAAGCGGTCGTTCATTCAACATCGATGTCGACTGATCTGACGCCTTCGCGAGCAAGCCCGCTCCCACCATGGTGAGCTCATTTCAAATGGCGGAAGCTTTGTACTGCCGACATGAGGACCACCGCCCCCGCCATAATCGCCAGCCAGAATCCGCTGCGTGCACCGAAAGCATCCACCAGAGCGCCCGAGCCGGCGGCGCCAATCGCCACGCCGATGCTCAAGCCCGTCACCAGCCAGGTCAGGCCTTCAGTCAATTTGGCCGGCGGCACGATGCGCTCGATCAGCGCCATCGCCACGATCAGCGTCGGCGAGAAGAACAATCCCGCGACAAACACCGCCAGCGACAAACCGAAAATATTGCTCGCCAGCAACAGCGGCAGCGTGGTCACCGCTGTCGCCACGCCGCCGTAGAGAAACAGCCGCGGCAACGGCAGTTTCGAACGCATCGCGCCGAACGCGATACCAGCCAGACACGAGCCGATGGCGTACACCGACAACACGATGCTCGCCGCCGCCGGCTGGCCCTGCTGCTGGGCGAAGGCGACGCTGACCACATCGACCACACCGACGATGACGCCCATGGCAAGCATCAATGCCAGCAGCCATTGCACGTCGGTCGAGCGAATGATCGAACCCTGATGCTGTGATTCCTGCGGATGCACCGCCGGCTCGGTCCTGCGCTGGGCGACAAACGCCGTCACCCCGATCGCCAGCGCCAACAGCGCGGCCAACGGCCCGGCCTCGGGAAACGCCACCACGCACAAACCCACCGACAACGGCGGGCCGACGATGAAACAGACTTCATCGAGCACCGATTCCAGCGCATAGGCAGTCTGCAATTGCGGCTGGCCGCGATAGATCTCGGTCCAGCGCGCACGCACCATCGCCGACATGCTCGGCATGCACCCGGCCAGCGCGGCGAAAATGAACAGCGTCCAGGTCGGCGCCTGCAAACGCGTACACAGCAGCAACATCAACAGCGCCCCGCCACCGATCAATGCCGACAACGGCAGCACTTTGCCCTGGCCGAAACGATCCACCAGCCGCGACACCTGCGGCGCACAAAACGCCGTGGCCAGGGCAAACGTCGCCGCCACCGCACCGGCCAGCGCGTACCCGCCCTTGAGCTGCGAGAGCATGGTGATCACGCCAATGCCGGTCATGGAAATCGGCATGCGCGCGATCATCCCGGCCAGTACAAAAGCCCGGGCGCCGGGGGCGGTGAATAATTCGCGGTAGGGGTTTGCCATGGGTACAGCCTCATCAGGGGCCGCCAAGTTGCCATAGGGCCGAGTGACGTGGAAGCGAGGAATTGTTGGTGGAATGTGAAGGCCCCTTCGCGAGCAAGCCCGCTCCCACGGGGGCAGCGCATTCTAACCGTGGGAGCGAGCCTGCTCGCGAAGAGGCCGGCATGTTCACCACAACACCGCACCGTCGAATGAACTCTCATGGCTTGCGACCAGTCAGCTAAATAGGCCCTCACTCAAGGCGCGACCCTGCATGCAAATATCCCTCGCCCGCCAAGTGGCACTGGTCACCGGCGCCAGCTCCGGTATCGGCCACGCTGCCGCCAAAGCGCTGGCCGCTGCCGGCGCTGCTGTCGTGATCAATTACAACCATCAGGCCGAACCTGCCGAAGCGCTGGCGCGACAAATCATCGCCGACGGCGGTCAGGCGCTGGCTATCGGCGCCGATATTTCAAAGGAAGACGAGGTCGAACGGTTGTTCGCCGAGACCCTCGAGACCTTTGGCGCGCTGGACATTCTGGTGGCCAATTCCGGCCTGCAAAAGGATGCGCCGGCGGTGGACATGACCCTCGAAGACTGGAACACGGTGATCGGCGTCAACCTCACCGGCCAGTTCCTCTGCGCCCGCGCCGCGCTGCGGATTTTCAACCGCCAAGGGGTACGCGAAGGCGTGTCCCGCGCGGCCGGCAAGATCATTCACATGAGTTCGGTGCATCAACGCATTCCGTGGGCCGGGCACGTCAACTATGCGGCGTCCAAGGGCGGCGTCGATCAGTTGATGCAGACCCTCGCCCAGGAAGTCAGCCATCAGCGTATCCGCATCAACGGCATCGCGCCGGGGGCGATTCGCACGGCAATCAATCAGCAAGCCACCGAAGGCGCTGCCGGTGAAAAGCTGCTGGAGCTGATCCCATACGGTCGTATCGGCGACGTCGAGGACATCGCCAACGCGGTGGTCTTTCTCGCCTCCGACGCCGCCGACTACATCGTCGGCACCACCCTGTTCATCGACGGCGGCATGAGTCTTTATCCGGAGTTTCGTGGCAATGGCTGAGCATCATCCTGAACGACAAAGCCCGATCGACGCCCACGGCATCATCGGCGATCTGCGCAGTGCCGCACTGGTCAACGACAAGGGCAGCGTGGATTTTTTCTGCTGGCCGGAATTCGACAGCCCGTCGATCTTCTGTTCGCTGCTCGACACGCCCGAGGCAGGAATTTTCCAGCTCGCCCCGGACTTGCCCGATGCCCGGCGCGAGCAGATCTACCTGCCCGACACCAACGTGCTGCAGACGCGCTGGCTCAGCGAGTATGCGGTGGTGGAAATCACCGACCTGCTGCCGATCGGCGACAGTGTCGATGACCTGCCGCTGCTGATGCGCCGGGTGCGGGTGGTCAGCGGTGAAGCGACCTTTCACATGCGCTGCGCAGTGCGCCATGACTACGCGCGCGCCAACACCCGGGCGCAGATGGATCAACAATCGGTGATTTTCAGCGCCGAGGGTCAGCCTTCGTTGCGGCTGGTGGCGGATCAGGCGCTGCACATCGATGGCGAAGCGGCCGTTGCTTCCTTCAGCTTGAAACAGGATCAGCACGCCGAATTCGTCCTCGGTGGTGCCGACGATCCACGCTTCAGGGATGACGGCGCGAAAATGTGCCTGGAGCGTACGCTGAAGTTCTGGCGCGACTGGATTGGCCAGTCCAACTACCGCGGGCGCTGGCGGGAGATGGTCAATCGTTCGGCCCTCGCGTTGAAGCTGCTGACCTCGCGCAAGCACGGCGCGATCCTCGCCGCCGCCACCTTCGGCCTGCCGGAAACCCCCGGCGGCGAGCGCAACTGGGACTATCGCTACACCTGGATCCGCGACGCCTCGTTCACCGTCTACGCGTTCATGCGCCTGGGTTTTGTCGACGAGGCCAACGCCTATATGGGCTGGCTGCGCGGGCGGGTCAGCGATTGCTGCGGCCAGCCAACGAAACTGAACATTCTGTATGCCATCGACGGTCGTCAGGAACTGCCGGAAACCGAACTCTCTCACCTCTGCGGTCATGGCGGCGCGCAACCGGTACGCATCGGCAATGGCGCGTACGACCAGATTCAGCTCGACATCTTTGGCGAACTGATGGACGCGGTGTACCTGGTCAATAAGTACGGCGATGCGATTTCCCACCAGGGCTGGAACCATGTGCGCGAAGTGGTCGATCAGGTGTGTGAGACCTGGCAGACAACCGACGTAGGCATTTGGGAAATGCGCGGTGAGCAGCATCACTTCCTGCACTCGCGACTGATGTGCTGGGTGGCCCTGGACCGGGCGATTCGCCTGGCGTCGAAACGCTCACTGCCAGCACCGTTCGCCCAGTGGGATCAGACCCGGCAGGCGATCTACGCCGACATCTGGGACAACTTCTGGGACGAAGAACGCGGGCATTTCGTCCAGTACAAGGGCGGCACCGCGCTCGACGGTTCGATGCTGCTGATGCCGCTGGTGCGTTTCGTCAGCGCCAAGGATCCACGCTGGTTGTCGACTCTGGAAGCGATCGAAAAGTCTCTGGTGCGCGACGGCATGGTCTACCGCTACCGTAACGATGACGCCAACATCGACGGTTTGGCCGGCACCGAAGGCGCCTTCGCCGCTTGCTCGTTCTGGTACGTCGAATGCCTGGCCCGGGCCGGTCAGGTGGAAAAGGCGCATCTGGAATTCGAGCAATTGCTGCGTTATGCGAACCCGCTGGGGCTGTACGCCGAAGAGTTTGATAGCCATGGCCGGCATCTGGGCAACACCCCGCAGGCGCTGACGCATCTGGCGCTGATCAGTGCGGCGAGTTTTCTCGATCGGCGTTTGAGTGGGGAGAAGGGTGAGTGGCAGCCGTAATATTCGCCGCGCTCTGTCGGAAATATCCCTTCAACTCGGGTTTGCAGGACGAATTCCTACACAAAAATAAACGTTGGTGAGTTTCTGTGGCGAGGGAGCTTGCTCCCGCCGGGTCGCGAAGCGACCCCAATCCCTGCGCCATCATTTCTTCAGAAGAACCGCATTGCCTGGCTTTGCGCCTGCTTCGCAGCCGAGCGGGAGCAAGCTCCCTCGCCACATGCCAGGTCATTCAGCCCCTACTCCGTCTAAACAAACCCGAACCACTCCCTCCCCCGCAACCTGCACTTACACCCTGAAATACCCTGTTGCCAGCTGTTACATCCCCCCCTACCATCCACCGCAACGGGCACAGCGGAGCTGTCCAATAAAACCCGAATTCAAGGAACCAGAATGACCCAGCACGTCCACCGCTCCATCGCCACGCCCCTGCGCACCGGCCTGACCCGCACCCAACTCTGGGAAGCCGCCGACAAAGGCCTGATCAAGTGCTGGGAAATCGGCCGTCAGCGTGCCACCCGCTTCCCCGACCTCGCCCAACAATGCCTCGCCGGCGAACTGCCGGTGCTTGGCTGGAAAGGCGGCGTGAGCCGCAGCCTGAAGAAAAACGAGAAATACGGCTCGCTGAAATACCTGGCGCAGTGGCAGGGCTTGCGTGGCGAGGATCTGGATATTGCTCTGGGTGAAGAGCGCTCGCTGACCTGCTCGCGGACGAAGATGCGGGTGACGTTTACTCCAGATCGGACGAAGTATTTCAATCAGGTGGCGGAAGCCGAGGCATAGAAAGCGCACATCTCGTATACAGGTCTGATTCATACGAGTGTTTTTGTACCTTTCAACTTATCGACTACGGATTACTGTGTGACAAAAACATACATGGACAAGCTCGCCCTTGCGGTTGCTGCGCTGGCACTGGGGGCGACCATCTGGCAGGGACAAGCTCAAATCAAACATAACCACGTCTCGGTAGAGCCGCGAATCACCTCGTACTTTTCCAACAACGGGAACAAAGACCAGTGGGGTATCTACGCCTTCAACAACGGTATGGGTAATGCTTTTGTTGAAAGCCTTGAAGTGTACGTGGACGGAAAAGCAGTCGCGGATCATCCGTACGGAAAATTCTTCTCTGCCGTCAACGCCCTTGGGCTGGAACCACTGTGTTTTTTAATCGGTGGCCCGCGCCCGAACGACGCTTTCCAAGTAGGCAGCGAGGAGCGCCTTATTGAAGCCAATCCGAAAGCCCCCAAAACATGCGCATTAAGTAACCTGCTGCTGCAAAAATATGCCAACGAGCGGGTGGACTATGAATTGGTTTTCAAATCGATTTATGGTGATCGCTTCAAGTATCGATACTCTAAAAACTCTCAGGCGGCTCTATAAACGCACCGTATTCGCTCCAGCACTGACCGAAAACCGCTCCCGGTAAGCCTGCGGCGTCACCCCGATCGCCCGCAGAAAACTGCGGCGCAGTGTCTCTTCACTGCCAAACCCGCAGTTGGCCGCAATCCGTTTCACCGGCAGCCCGGTGTCACTCAGCAAGCGGCGCGCAGTTTCGACGCGGATCAGTTCGATGGCGCGGGCCGGGGTCTGGCCGGTGTCGGCGCGGTAGTGGCGGACGAAGCTGCGTTCGCTCATGCCGGCCTGTTCGGCCAGCGTTGGGACGCCGAGGTCGCAGGTGAGGTTTTCGGCGATCCAGGCGTGCAGCTCATCAAAGCGATTGCCCTGATTCTGCAGGGCCAGGGTCACGCTGAATTGCGATTGCCCGCCCGGACGTTTGAGGAACACCACCAGATGCCGGGCGACGTCGAGGGCGATGTCGCGGCCCAGATCTTCCTCGACCATCGCCAACGCCAGATCGATGCCGGCGGTAACGCCGGCCGAGGTCCAGACCGGGCCGTCGTTGATGAAGATCGGGTTGGCTTCGACCTGCAACTTCGGGTGCTGCTGCGCCAGTTGTTCGCAGCGGGTCCAGTGGGTGACCACGCGACGTCCGTCGAGCCAGCCACTGGCTGCCAAGAGGAAAGCGCCGGTGCAAACCGAGGCCACGCGTCGGCATTTCGCCGCATGCTCCCGCACCCAGTCCACCAGTGCCAAATCCTCCGCCGCCGGGTAAATGCCCCAGCCACCGGCGATGATCAAGGTATCGCTGGCCTGCTGCGGCAATGGTTCGGCGAGCACCGCCAACCCCGCCGACGACATCACCGCGCCGCCCTCACTGGCAATCACCGACGGCGTATAAGGCACCGGCAAGCCGCGTTGGCGAGCGATGTCGTTGGCCGAGGCGAACACTTGCAGCGGGCCGGTGACGTCGAGGATCTGCATGTTGGCGAACGCGAGTACGTGAATGGCTTTGGGCATTTGGCGTAATTCGTGGGGTTATTGGCGTATACGCCAGAACCTACGCGCCTACAGTGAAGCCGTCCACCCCTCAACTGGAGAAAAACCCCATGACGTTGCAGATCGGTTTTCTGTTGTTTCCGCAGGTGCAGCAACTCGACCTGACCGGTCCCTATGACGTACTGGCCTCGCTGCCGGACGTGCAGGTGCATCTGATCTGGAAAGATCTGGTGCCGGTCACCGCCAGCACCGGCCTGGTGTTGAAACCGACCACCACCTTCGAAGACTGCCCGGATCTGGATGTGCTCTGCATTCCCGGCGGGGCCGGGGTCGGGCCGCTGATGGAAGATGAGCAGACGCTGGGGTTCATCAAGCGTCAGGCGGAGCAGGCAAGGTATGTGACGTCGGTGTGCACCGGTTCGCTGGTGCTGGGCGCGGCGGGACTGCTGAAAGGCAAACGCGCAACCACCCACTGGGCCTATCACGAACTGCTGCCGAAACTCGGCGCGATTGCGGTGCAGGACCGGGTGGTGCGCGACGGCAATCTGTTTACCGGTGGCGGCATTACCGCAGGCATCGACTTCGCGCTGGTGCTCGCGGCTGAACTGGTGGGGGCCGAGGCGGCGCAGTTGATTCAACTGCAGCTGGAATATGCGCCGGCACCGCCGTTTGAATCGGGCAGCCCGCAGACGGCGCCGAGTGCTGTCGTCGATGAGGCTCGGCACCGCGCGTCGCCTTCGTTGAAACTGCGCACGGAAATCACCGAGCGCGCGGCAGCGAAACTCGATCTGCGTTGATTCCTCAGCCACACACAGATCTACTGTGGGAGCGGGCTTGCTCGCGAATGCGGTGTATCCGTCGAGATTGTTGTCGCCTGACACACCGCATTCACGAGCAAGCCCGCTCCCACAATGGGTTTTGTGGATGGCCTCAGGTTTGGAGCCTGTCCCCGCATCCCGCCACAGCTTTACTTGTCCCAACGCCCTCACCCGTGTAGAAAGCCCTTCCACAAAATTCTGCACAAGGACTTTCGATGAAGGCGTTGCCATGGCTCTATCTGGCACTTCTCAGCCTCGGTTATGGATTGGCGTTGAGCTTTGGCCAACTCGGCTGGCTCGCGCTGATCTCCGTGGGACTCTTGCTGGTGACCGGTTTTGCCGTACGCCAACAGCAAGTGCCGGTGGCGCGTCTGCTGGGGCACGCGCTGTTTATCTTCCTCGCCCTGTCACTGGCGCTGCACTGGTTGCCGGGGTTCGCCAACGGCCGGGCCATCGCCCCGCTGCGTTTCACCGACGACGCCGTGCCGTTCGCGATGTACCTGAATCTGGACAAACCCTTGCTCGGCTTCTGGCTGTTGCTCGCCTGCCCGTGGATTGTCGCGGCACGCTCGCTGCGTCCGACGGTGTACGCCAGCGTCCTCGCCCTGACGTTGAGCGCCGTCCTGGCGCTGGGCGGTGCGCTGTTGTTCGGCATGATTGCCTGGGCGCCGAAGTGGCCCGATCAGGCGTGGCTGTGGCTGCTGAACAATCTGCTGCTGGTGACGCTGGTCGAGGAAGCACTGTTTCGCGGCTATATACAGGGCGGCTTGAGCCGACTGTTCAAGCACCTGCCCCACGGCGATAACCTCGCTCTGCTGCTGGCGTCGCTGATCTTTGCCCTGGCGCACGTGGGCGCGGGATGGCACTGGGTGTTGCTGGCGGGTCTGGCAGGTGTCGGCTATGGTCTGGCCTACCGTTTTGGTGGCCTTGCTGCGGCGATCGCCACGCATTTCGGGCTGAACCTGCTGCATTTTGCGCTGTTCACCTATCCGATGCTGGCCGGTTGAAGCAAGAGCGGTTTTGCGACGCCGTACTTATATCTGAAAAAAAACTTCAATAATTTCCTGACAGCGCCGACAACCTTTCAAAGCCTTGCGGATTGAAAAACCATGCGTAATAACCAGCCCATTACACAACGCGAACGGACTTTCCCGGCTCAGCAGCGGTTGATTTCCACAACCGACGCCAAAGGCGTGATCACCTACTGCAACGACGCTTTCGTCGAAATCAGCGGGTTTTCGCGTGAAGAGCTGATCCGTGCGCCGCACAATCTGGTTCGTCACCCCGACGTCCCGGCTGCGGTGTTTTCGCACATGTGGGGCACACTGAAACAAGGCTTGCCATGGATGGGCATTGTCAAGAATCGCTGCAAATCCGGTGACCACTACTGGGTGAACGCCTACGTGACACCGGTGTTCGACGGCAATCAGGTGATCGGTTACGAGTCGGTGCGGATCAAACCCACCGCCGAACAGATCCGCCGTGCCGAAGCGCTCTACAAACGCATCAACCAGGGCAAGTCGGCAATTCCTTCCAGCGACAAATGGCTGCCGGTGCTGCAGGACTGGCTGCCATTCATACTGGTCAGCCAGTTGAGCTTCGTGATCGGCGCGACCCTGAACTCGCAATGGGGCTTCGCCCTCGCTGCGGGTCTGTCGGTACCGTTGGGCCTGATGGGCCTGCAATGGCAGCAACGCGGGCTCAAGCGCCTGCTGCGCCTGGCCGAACAGACCACCTCCGACCCGCTGATCGCGCAGATGTACACCGACAGCCGTGGCGCGCAGGCGCGTCTGGAAATGTCGATCCTCAGCCAGGAAGCCCGCCTGAAAACCTGCCTGACCCGTCTGCAGGACACCGCCGAGCACCTGACCGATCAAGCGAAACAGTCCGATGCCCTGGCGCACAACAGCTCCAGCGGTCTGGAGCGTCAGCGCGTGGAAACCGAACAGGTCGCCACCGCCGTCAACCAGATGGCCGCCACCACTCAGGAAGTGGCCAGCCACGTCCAGCGTACGGCTGACGCTACGCAGGAAGCCAACCGTCTGACCGGTCGCGGCCGTGACATCGCCGGCGAAACCCGCGAAGCCATCCAGCGCTTGTCGGTGGTGGTCGGCGAAACCGGCCTGACCGTCACCCAACTGGCCAAGGACAGCGACGAAATCGGCGGCGTGGTCGACGTGATCAAAGGCATCGCCGACCAGACCAACCTGCTCGCCCTCAACGCCGCCATCGAAGCGGCACGTGCCGGCGAGATGGGCCGTGGTTTTGCCGTGGTGGCTGATGAAGTTCGCCAACTGGCGCAACGCACCAGCGAATCCACCGGGCAGATCCATGCCTTGATCGCCAAGCTGCAGCAGACGGCTTCGAGTGCCGTGCAGACCATGGAAGCCGGCCATCGCCAGGCGGAAGAAGGTGTGGCACGAGTGCTGGAAGCGGATCAGGCACTGGTCGGCATCAGCGAAGCCGTGGCCAACATCACCGACATGACCACGCAGATCGCCGCGGCCACCGAAGAGCAAAGTGCTGTTGCTGAAGAAATCAGCCGCAACATCAGCAACATTTCGGAACTGGCAGACCAGACGTCCGAGCAAGCGCATAACTCGGCATTGCTGAGTGAAGAGCTGACCAAGACGGCGAATACCCAGTATTCGCTGGTGGAGCGGTTCAACCGCTAAAAGCAAAACTCTTGCTGGTCTCCCCGTAAAAAACCCGGACAGCGAAAGCTTCCGGGTTTTTTTTTGCTTGTGCACCTGTCAGATCTGACAGTAGACGCACCGTTATCCGAGCGGGTATCAAGAGAAACCGTAATTGCAGTCGGTTGTAACACCTCCTCTCAATCGAAAAGGCAGGTTTAACAATGACCACTCACGTTATGTTTCTCCCGAAAAAACCACTCGTCAGTGATGACAGGTTTCAATGGAGATTGGGCGGTAAACGGAAAACAGCGAAATTCAGATCCTTCTATCAGGACGAGTTCTTGGGTCAGCGGTATTGGTCCATCAGTGGTGGAACAGGAAATTTCGACGATGAAAGCTATTTTTCGTTCTCCATGACTCTGCCCTATCAATCCGATGAGGCACTCACGGGCGTCTATAACCTCGACGACGGGCTGACATTTGTCCACAGCCATTGGATCCCTGCGCCGCCGGGATTTATCGGAATGGCTTCGGTGGACGCCGACTCGGCGATCCTCAGCGTTAAATATGATGCTGAAACGGATATCGCTACGGGATCATTCGAGGCCGTGTTCAAAAGTCATCGCTATCGTCTGAATCCCAAGGGGACTTTCACCATGACGAGACTGAGGCCGTCTGAAGCTCGCTAACATTGGCAGGCGTGCTCGCAGCAACTCCGGAGGAGTACCCCTTCAATGTAATTTGCAAGAATGACTCCTTGTAGGAGCTGCCGCAGGCTGCGATCTTTTGATCCTGAAAAACCGGTTAGCGAAAGTTTCCGGTTTTTTATTGCCTGTTTGAAATGGATGGCGCTTGGCAGACAGCTTTCGCGAGCAAGCCCGCTCCCACAGTGGGGCCGGGTTACATCAGTAAGAGAATGGTCGGCTGCCAGGCCGCCTTCGCGAGCAAGCCCGCTCCCACAGTGGGGCCGGGTTACATCAGTAAGAGAATGGTCGGCTGTCAGGCCGCCTTCGCGAGCAAGCCCGCTCCCACAGTGGGGCCGGGTTACATCAGTAGAGAATGGTCGGCTGTCAGGCCGCCTTCGCGAGCAAGCCCGCTCCCACAGTGGGGCCGGGTTACATCAGTAAGAGAATGGTCGGCTGTCAGGCCGCCTTCGCGAGCGGGCTCGCTCCCACAGTGGGGCCGGGTTACATCAGTAAGAGAATGGTCGGCTGTCAGGCCGCCTTCGCGAGCAAGCCCGCTCCCACAGTGGGGCCGGGGACATCAGTAAGAGAATGGTCGGCTGTCAGGCCGCCATCGCCAGCAGGCGGGCTCCCACACAAAAGCAAGAGCAGAACGCGCACCGCTCTTGCTCCTCACCACTCAACAGGATGAGCGCAAGCTCGGCTGCAGCTTTTGATCTTGATCCACGGGCGACATCGGAAGGCTGAGTGGAGGGGTTCATCCGGGCGTGGGAGCGCAGCGACCGTTTGGCGCAGCCAAACACAGCGAGAGTAGGTGCAGCGAAGCAAACCGTAGGCGCTGCGCCCGGATGGATCCCGGAGCGAAGGAACCCCGAGCCCCAGCGAGCGGGCCGAACGTAGGAGCAAGCGTTTTTTTGCTTACTTTTTTTAGGCGCTTGTAAAAAAAGTGAGTCGCCGTAAGGGCGAAACCCTAAGTCGCCGTTACCGCAGCAACGGATATACCCCCCAACCAAACCTCAACGAAGAAACCCGGCAACCTTCTCCACCGCCGAAGCCAAATGGTCCGAATGCGTAAACCCGGAAACCTTGAGCGGCTTCAAATCATGATCCCCAGAGGCCAACCAAAACACCTCAATACTCGGCGATAGATCGTAAGCCTCGACAGCGTCCCGATTACCCAGCGCATCCCGCTGCCCCTGAACAATCAACGTCCGAGTCCGCAAAGAAGCCAGATGCTCAACCCGCGGTTTCTCAGGCTTCCCAACCGCATAAAACGGATAACCGAGACAGACAAGCGCATCGGCGCCCAATTCGTCAGCCAAAAGACTGGCCATCCGCCCGCCCATCGATTTCCCGCCAATCGCCAAAACCCCAGCGACATGAAGTCGCACCAAGCCATACACCTC
Organism: Pseudomonas sp. GW823-FHT01D03; assembly: GCF_058798255.1. Classification (NCBI taxonomy): domain Bacteria; kingdom Pseudomonadati; phylum Pseudomonadota; class Gammaproteobacteria; order Pseudomonadales; family Pseudomonadaceae; genus Pseudomonas; species Pseudomonas sp. GW823-FHT01D03. Next base: position 2,106,783 of record NZ_JBXAKK010000001.1, on the reverse strand, counting down.
ACGCCAGCATTCCAGCAGTTTCGGCGCCGGATCAGGCGGCCGTTTACTACCATCCACCCGCCGCTGCGCCATATACGGAAACTCGAACCGCAACACGTTCACGCCCGATGCAGCAAGGCGCCCAGCCATATCCGTCATCCACTCACTGTCCATCGGCGCCCCTGCCCCATGCGCCAGGATCAAAGTCGCCGAAGCCTCGCCAACAGCGGCGTCCCAAAGCCACCCACGATCCCGCACGCACTGCGCCCATTGATCCCCGTCAATACTGGCCTTGTGCTGTTTGTCCATGCTTGCCTCGCTTTTAGTCTGCCTATAACTCCAGACGAAGGATTCGCGGCGTTTTCTGCGCGCGCTCACTTCGGCTGAACCGTGGATGGGGAACCATGAACACTTCTATCAGTACCGCCTACAACTACAAGGTGGTCCGCCAATTCGCCATTATGACGGTGGTGTGGGGCATCGTCGGCATGGGGCTCGGGGTTTTTCTCGCGGCCCAATTGGTCTGGCCGGAACTCAACTTCAATTTGCCCTGGACCAGTTTCGGCCGTCTGCGCCCGCTGCACACCAACGCGGTGATCTTCGCCTTCGGTGGCTGCGCGCTGTTCGCCAGTTCGTTCTACTCGGTGCAACGCACCTGCCAGACGCAATTGTTCGCGCCGAAAATCGCCGCGTTCTGCTTCTGGGGCTGGCAGCTTGTGATTCTGCTGGCGGCGATCAGCCTGCCACTGGGTTACACCAGTTCCAAGGAATACGCCGAACTGGAATGGCCGATCGACATCCTGATCACCATCGTCTGGGTCGCCTACGCCATCGTGTTCTTCGGCACGATCATGCAGCGCAAGACCAAGCACATCTACGTCGGCAACTGGTTCTTCGGCGCGTTCATCATCACCGTGGCGATCCTGCACATCGTCAACAACCTTGAGTTGCCGGTGAGCTTCACCAAGTCCTACTCGGTATATGCCGGTGCAACCGACGCGATGGTGCAATGGTGGTACGGCCACAACGCCGTAGGCTTTTTCCTCACCGCCGGTTTCCTCGGGATGATGTACTACTTCGTGCCGAAACAGGCCGAACGTCCGGTGTATTCGTATCGCCTGTCGATCGTGCACTTCTGGGCGCTGATCACCCTGTACATCTGGGCCGGCCCGCACCACCTGCACTACACCGCGCTGCCGGACTGGGCACAGTCGCTGGGCATGGTGATGTCGCTGATTCTGCTGGCACCGAGCTGGGGCGGCATGATCAACGGCATGATGACGCTCTCGGGCGCCTGGCATAAGTTGCGCAGCGACCCGATCCTGCGCTTCCTCGTGGTGTCGCTGGCGTTCTACGGCATGTCGACCTTCGAAGGTCCGATGATGGCGATCAAGACGGTCAACGCCCTCTCCCACTACACCGACTGGACCATCGGCCACGTTCACGCCGGCGCGCTCGGCTGGGTGGCGATGATCTCGATCGGCGCGCTGTACCACATGATCCCGAAAGTCTTCGGCAAAGAGCAGATGCACAGCATCGGCCTGATCAACGCGCACTTCTGGCTCGCGACCATCGGCACCGTGCTTTACATCGCCTCGATGTGGGTCAACGGCATCGCTCAGGGCCTGATGTGGCGCGCAGTCAACGAGGACGGCACGCTGACTTACTCCTTCGTCGAAACCCTGGTGGCCAGCCACCCAGGCTTCATCGTGCGTCTGGTGGGTGGGGCGATCTTCCTCAGCGGCATGTTCCTGATGGCTTACAACACCTGGCGCACCGTGCGGGCCTCGCAGCCTGCTGACGTCGTTGCTGCCGCGCAGATGGCCTGAGGAGTCCGCCATGAAACACGAAACGATTGAAAAGAACGTCGGCCTGCTGATGCTGCTGATGGTGTTCGCCGTGAGCATCGGCGGCCTGACCCAGATCGTCCCGCTGTTCTTCCAGGACGTCACCAACAAACCGGTGGAAGGCATGAAGCCCTACACCGCGCTGCAACTGGAAGGCCGCGACATTTACATCCGCGAAGGCTGCGTCGGTTGCCACTCGCAGATGATCCGCCCGTTCCGCGCGGAAACCGAACGCTACGGGCACTACTCGGTGGCCGGTGAGAGCGTCTGGGATCACCCGTTCCTGTGGGGTTCGAAACGTACCGGGCCGGACTTGGCCCGAGTCGGCGCGCGTTATTCGGATGACTGGCACCGCGCGCACTTGTACAACCCGCGCAACGTGGTGCCCGAGTCGAAAATGCCGGCTTACCCATGGCTGGTGACGCAAGCGGTCGACAGCAGCCACACCGAAACCAAGCTCAAGACCATGCGCACCCTCGGCGTGCCGTACACCGACGACGACATCAGCGGCGCAGTCGCCAGCCTCAAGGGCAAGACCGAAATGGACGCTCTCGTCTCCTACCTGCAAGTGCTCGGCACTGCGATCAAGAGCAAGAGGTGAGCACGATGGTCATTGAGATGAGCTCAGGGTTGATTCGCGGCCTCGGCACCGTCGTGGTGTTCGTTGCCTTCGTCGGCCTGACGATCTGGGTATTCAACCGCAAGCGCACGCCGGAGTTCGCCGAAGCGCGCCTGCTGCCGTTCGCCGACGAGCCGCAACCCGACACCCAACCAGTATCTGAACCAAGGAGTACCCGGCCATGACCACCTTCTGGAGTACGTGGATCTGCGTACTGACCATCGGCAGCCTGATCGGCCTGACCTGGCTGCTGATCGGCACCCGCCGGGGCGAGACCAAGGGCAGCGTCGACCAGACCATGGGCCACAGCTTCGATGGCATCGAGGAGTACGACAACCCGCTGCCGCAGTGGTGGTTCATGCTGTTCGCCGGCACGCTGGTGTTTTCCGTGGGTTATCTGATCCTGTATCCGGGCCTGGGTAACTGGAAAGGTATTCTGCCCGGCTACGAGGACGGCTGGACCGGCGTGCACGAGTGGGAAAAGGAAATGAACAAGGCCGACGCCAAATTCGGGCCGATCTTCGCCAAATTCGCCGCCATGCCGGTGGAGGAAGTAGCGAAGGATCCGCAGGCGCTGAAAATGGGTGGCCGACTGTTCGCCTCCAACTGCTCGGTGTGCCACGGTTCCGACGCCAAGGGCGCTTTCGGCTTCCCTAACCTGGCCGACAAGGACTGGCGCTGGGGCGGCGACGCCGAGACCATCAAGACCACCATCATGGGTGGGCGGATGGCGGCGATGCCGGCCTGGGGCGAAGTGCTGGGCGAAGCCGGGGTGAAGAACGTCGCCGCGTATGTGCGTCACGAACTGGCCGGCCTGCCGCTGCCAGCGGACAGCAAGGCTGACCTGCAAGCCGGACAGCAAGCGTTCAGCACCACCTGCGTAGCCTGTCATGGGGCAACCGGCCACGGCACTGAAGCCATGGGGGCGCCGAATCTGACGCACCCGGCCGGGTTTATCTATGGCACCAGTTTGACGCAGCTTGAGCAGACCATTCGCCATGGTCGCCAGGGTCACATGCCGGCACAGAACGAACTGTTGGGCAATGATAAAGTGCAATTGCTCGCCGCTTATGTGTACAGCCTGAGCAATGGATTGAATACAGAAAAACTGATTACTGAAGACAACAAACAGTAAGCATTGCGCACACCTCTGCCGCACCATTCTCGGTGCGGCAGCATCCCGCCCCTTTGCGACGCATTGTCGCACCCCGTCACACCCTCTCCTTTCGGTTCCCCGGATTCGGGTCTACGCTTGCTCGATGCGGACTGGCTTGTGCTGGTTCCAGGTCAACGCTGACTGCTGTGTTCTGCGAACCGGCTGACTGATGTGGCCGCAAACGCCGGTAGATACCGGCTGTCGTGCCATTTACCGCCCGTCACCCGAACTGAGCGTTTGAACACACCCCGTTACAAGCGACCTGACCCCCTCGCTTTTTTCGTCCGCTGCGACATTTTGTCCGAGGCCAATTTTGACCTTACGCGGCGTATGGAAAGGCCGCAGAATCAGCGTTGGAAAGCATTGACCCAGGTCATGGCGCGTTGCAATGACCCCCTGCTCTCTGCATACTTGCGGCCGATTTTAATCCTAATAAAACACCTAAACCGTGGAACCTTAGAATGAGCACAGCAATCAGTCCGACTGCTTATAACTATAAGGTAGTCCGCCAGTTCGCCATCATGACGGTGGTCTGGGGGATCCTTGGCATGGGGCTCGGTGTCTTCATCGCCTCGCAACTGGTCTGGCCGGAGTTGAACTTCGGTCTGCCGTGGACGAGCTTTGGACGCCTGCGCCCGTTGCACACAAACCTGGTGATTTTCGCCTTCGGTGGTTGTGCACTGTTTGCCACTTCCTACTATGTCGTGCAGCGAACCTGCCAGACGCGACTGATCTCCGACAGCCTCGCCGCCTTCACCTTCTGGGGCTGGCAGGCGGTTATCGTCGGCGCAATCATTACCTTGCCGCTGGGTTACACCACCACCAAGGAATACGCCGAACTGGAATGGCCGCTGGCCATTCTGCTGGCGATTGTCTGGGTCTCCTACGGGCTGGTGTTCTTCGGCACCATCACCAAGCGCAAGACCAAGCACATCTATGTCGGTAACTGGTTCTACGGCGCGTTCATCGTCGTGACCGCGATGCTGCACATCGTCAACCACGCCTCCTTGCCGGTGAGTTTCTTCAAGTCCTACTCCGCCTACTCGGGCGCGACCGACGCGATGATCCAGTGGTGGTACGGCCACAACGCCGTGGGTTTCTTCCTGACCACCGGTTTCCTCGGGATGATGTACTACTTCGTGCCGAAACAGGCCGAACGTCCGATCTACTCCTATCGTCTGTCGATCGTGCACTTCTGGGCCCTGATCACCCTGTACATCTGGGCCGGCCCGCACCACCTGCACTACACCGCGCTGCCGGACTGGGCACAGTCGCTGGGCATGGCGATGTCGATCATCCTGCTGGCGCCAAGCTGGGGCGGCATGATCAACGGCATGATGACCCTGTCGGGCGCCTGGCATAAGCTGCGCACCGACCCGATCCTGCGCTTTCTCGTGGTGTCGCTGGCGTTCTACGGCATGTCGACCTTCGAAGGTCCGATGATGGCGATCAAGACCGTCAACTCGCTCTCGCACTACACCGACTGGACCATCGGCCACGTTCACGCCGGCGCTCTTGGTTGGGTAGCGATGATCTCGATCGGCGCGATCTACCACATGATCCCGAAACTGTTCGGCCGTGCGCAGATGCACAGCGTCGGCCTGATCAACGCGCACTTCTGGCTCGCGACCATCGGTACCGTGTTGTATATCGCCTCGATGTGGGTCAACGGCATCACTCAAGGCCTGATGTGGCGTGCAATCAACGATGACGGCACCCTCACCTACTCGTTCGTCGAAGCGCTGCAGGCCAGCCACCCGGGCTACATCGTCCGTGCCCTGGGCGGTGCTTTCTTCGCCAGCGGCATGTTCCTGATGGCTTACAACGTCTGGCGCACCGTGCGCGCCTCGAACGCGGCTGAAGCCGAAGCCGCCGCCCAGATCGCTGTTGTTGGAGCTCACTGATGAAGCATGAAGCTGTCGAGAAGAATATTGGCCTGCTGGCCTTCTTCATGGTCATCGCCGTCAGCATTGGCGGCCTGACCCAGATTGTTCCGCTGTTCTTCCAGGACGTCACCAACAAACCGATCGAAGGCATGAAGCCGCGCTCGGCACTGGAACTGGAAGGCCGCGACGTCTATATCGCCAACGGTTGTGTCGGCTGCCACTCGCAGATGATCCGTCCGTTCCGCGCTGAAACCGAACGCTATGGCCACTACTCGGTCGCCGGTGAAAGTGTCTGGGACCACCCGTTCCTCTGGGGTTCCAAACGTACCGGCCCGGATCTGGCTCGCGTCGGCGGTCGTTACTCCGATGACTGGCAACGTGCGCACCTGTATAACCCGCGCAACGTGGTGCCTGAGTCGAAAATGCCGGCTTACCCGTTCCTCGTGGAAAACAAGCTCGACGGCAAAGACACGGCCAAGAAGATGGAAGTGTTGCGCACGCTCGGCGTCCCTTACACCGACGAAGACATCGCCGGTGCAAAAGATGCCGTGAAGGGCAAAACCGAAATGGACGCGCTGGTGGCCTACCTTCAGGGCCTGGGCACCATCATCAAAAGCAAACGGTGATTCTTCATGGATATCGGGATGATTCGCGGCCTGGGCACCGTTGTCGTGATGGTGGCCTTCATCGGTTTGGCGTTGTGGGTGTTCAGCCCCAAGCGCAAGTCGGAGTTTGAAGACGCAACCTTGCTGCCTTTTGCGGATGATCCCGAAGCCATCAAGCACGTCGAGCAAGCTTCTAGGAGTAACAAAGAATGACTACATTCTGGAGTCTGTACGTCACAGTCCTCAGTCTCGGTACGATCTTTTCCCTGACCTGGCTGCTGCTGTCGACCCGCAAGGGCCAGCGCAGCGAGCAGACGGACGAGACGGTGGGCCACTCCTTCGACGGGATCGAGGAGTACGACAACCCGCTGCCGAAATGGTGGTTCATGCTGTTCGTGGGCACCATCGTGTTTGCCTTGGGTTATCTGGTGCTGTACCCGGGCCTGGGCAACTGGAAAGGCCTGCTGCCGGGCTACAACTACCTCGATAACGACAAGCAGACCGCGTTCGCCAACGGCCAGACCGGCTGGACCGGCGTGCACGAGTGGGAAAAGGAAATGGCCCGCTCGGACGCCAGGTTCGGTCCGATCTTCGCCAAGTTCGCGGCGATGCCGATCGAGGAAGTCGCCAAGGATCCGCAAGCACTGAAAATGGGTGGCCGTCTGTTCGCCTCCAATTGCTCGGTGTGCCACGGTTCCGACGCCAAGGGCGCCTATGGTTTCCCGAACCTGACCGACGCTGACTGGCGATGGGGCGGCGAGCCGGAAACCATCAAGACCACCATCATGGGCGGTCGTCACGCGGTGATGCCGGCCTGGGCCGACGTCATTGGCGAGCAAGGCGTAGCCGACGTGGCTGCCTTCGTGGTGACCCAGCTCGATGGCCGCAAACTGCCGGAAGGCACCAAGGCTGACCCGGCCAACGGCCAGAAACTGTTCGCAGCCAACTGCGTGGCCTGCCACGGCCCGGCCGGCAAAGGCACCCCGGCCATGGGCGCGCCTGACCTGACCCACCCGGGCGCGTTCATCTACGGTTCGAGCTTCGCACAACTGCAGCAGACCATCCGCTACGGCCGTCAGGGCCAGATGCCGGCGCAGGAACAACTGCAAGGCAACGACAAGGTGCACCTGCTGGCGGCCTACGTCTACAGCCTGTCCCACGGTGAAAAAGCCCCGGAAGCAGAGGCCCAGTAAGGCCAACGCTTGATGCAATGAAGAATCCCCCGCCAGTGCTCTGGCGGGGGATTTTTTTATGGGGCACTGGCCCAGATCGACTTCACCGGCACGGTGGCCACCGGCGTACGTTTGCGCCACTGATTGTCCTCGACCAGACTCACCTCCAATTGCTTGCGATCCTTGGAAAAACTGGCGGTCAGGTAGGTCTGCTGAGAGGCCGATCCGCTGAGAAACACCGGCACGCCCCCCATGGAGGTCTGGCTGCCACCCTCGCCGTGGAAATGCCCGGCGAACATCGCCGTCACCTGATACTTTTCAATCATTTCGCGAAAGCGCTTCTCTTGATCCCAACTGCCTTTCCACTCATAGGGTTTGTGCATGTTGATAATGATCGCGTAACCCTGCGCGCGCGCCGTTCGCAAATCATTTTCCAGCCAGTCCAGCGACTCCCTGATGTCGAAGGTGGTCGGATTCAACGCATGGGAAATTTTCACCGTGTAAGTGGGCTCATTGTTCAACTGCACCAAGTGCACTTCACCGATATTCTTTGAATAAGCCAGACTACCCAGATAATGCTTGTTCAAAAAACTACCGGTAATTTCCAGATCGAACTCATCGACTTTATCGACATGATGATCACGGTAATCAACAATACTGCCCGCTGCACAATTTTCGCTGAAACAGTCTTTCACGTTGTTCTGATAATCGTGATTACCCAATCCGTAGAGCACGTGATCGCCAAAGTGTTTCTTCAGCATCGAACCGATGTAGGAGCGCTGCCAGCCATGGCCGAATGCGGTCATGTCACCGTTGATCATCAAAGGCACGGTGTCCTGCCCGCCCATCTCGGTGCGGAACTGGGCAATGCTCGCGAACTGGGTTTCCACCAGCCATTTCGCGCGCTTCTCGAAATCTGCACTCGATTCATCTTCACCACTGTCCGATTTCTCCGTCCACGGGTATTGCGGATCCGAGGCGAACACCATGTGTTGCGGAGCACCTTCATTGGCACTGGCGAGAGAAGTCAGTGACAACAGACACAGACACACGAAAAAAATTTTAACTTCCTTGATTTTCATAACATTCCATTATTCCGTTAATTTTCGACAAATGAACATGCAACTAACACGCTGCAGAACAGCCACTAAGCTATTCGAAAAAAACAAGAAAACAAAACCCATTAATTAACTAATGATATTTCCAGAATATTAAAATCACCTTCGAAATTAATACTTTGAGACACATGCCTGATGGACTCGATTCGCTATGCTCTGTAGGGTCGTCCACAGCCCGTTGACCCTCATCGGAGCCACTTCAAGGATGAAGCCGCTATGTTGAATGACAGTAAAAACCCTCTCCCGGTTGATCAGAAACTCACAGACAACGATCAGGCAATCGATCCATCGAACCACCCCGTGGAATCGATTGCCGTGACACTGGGTAATCCGTTGCAACCCGACTCCAGAAGCACCACAAAGCCCCACAGAAATACCGGCAGTCTCGAGAGCCTGGGCGGCGGCAGACTTCCCTGAGTCTTGACGCCACGTCTGAATCAATCCGAGCCGGTCTGCGCCTTGTGCGAGGCTGGCTCGACTGATGCCTGCCACGGACCGACCAACGGACGGCTGAGTCCTGTCTTCCTCGATTGCCGCCCCCAAGGCGAAGTAGTAACGTTGCTACATCTGTATTGCGAGAGGTCAACCATGATGGCAATCACCACCATCTCCAGCCGTGAATTCAATCAGGACACCAGCAGCGCCAAAAAGGCTGCGCGTCTGGGTCCAGTGATCATCACCGACCGTGGCAAGGCCTCTCATGTTCTGTTGAGCATTGAGGAATATCAGAAACTGAGCGGCGCAAACACGAGCATTGTCGATTTGTTGGTCATGCCGGAGGCTGCCGACATCGATTTCGAAACCGAGCGCGCAATCATCATTCATCGTCCCGTGGATCTGTCCTGATGTATTTACTCGACACCAATGTGATTTCCGAACTTCGCAAGCCGCAGGCCGATGCCAATGTGGTCAGTTGGGCCAAAGGCGTCATCGCCCCGCGCCTGTACATTTCCGCCATTACTTTGAAAGAACTGGAAACCGGAGTACTGCGAATGGAACGGCGTGATCCTGCTCAAGGAAAGCTGTTGCGCAGTTGGCTGACGCGTCACGTCATGCCGGCATTCGAAGCCCGAATCCTGCCGGTTGATGCCGCGGTGGCACTGCGTTGTGCCAGCCTGCATGTACCCGACCAGGCCAATGAAAGCGATGCGTTGATCGCTGCCACGGCCCTGGTGCATGGACTCACGGTGGTCACGCGCAATGTCGGTGATTTCCGCTCGAGCGGCGTCGCCCTGATCAACCCATGGGAACATTGAATTAGCCGCCACCCCAAAACCGTCCATACTCAACAAGTCAATTGATCTGCATCAGGCTTTGCTGCATTCGCTACACCAATAATGCCTTTTTCCCAACGCGACCAAAGGTCGCACCCTTGAGTTAGAGCGACAGGCGTATCATTGCGACACTGCAACACCCCTTTCTGACCGCGGTCGGCACGTATCGACCGAGGCATTTGTCCACTGCCGTGGGATGCAATGATGAGCAACCAGATTCCGGTACACGACGTCACACCACCGAGCCAAAACGCGAACAGCAGCGTCGACCTTTACGCCTCTCGAGAAAAAATCTACACCCGTGCCTTCACCGGCCTGTTCCGCAATCTGCGGATGATCGGCGGCGCCGCGCTGTTCCTGTTGTATTTCGGTACGGTGTGGCTGAACTGGGGCGGGCATCAGGCGGTGTGGTGGAACCTGCCGGAACGCAAGTTCTTCATCTTTGGTGCGACCTTCTGGCCGCAGGATTTCATTCTGCTGTCCGGCCTGCTGATCATCGCGGCATTCGGCCTGTTCTTCATCACCGTTTACGCCGGCCGCGTCTGGTGCGGCTACACCTGTCCGCAAAGCGTATGGACGTGGATTTTCATGTGGTGCGAGAAGGTCACCGAAGGCGACCGCAACCAGCGGATCAAACTCGATAAAGCGCCGATGAGCGGCAACAAATTCCTGCGCAAGCTCGCCAAGCATTCGCTGTGGCTGCTGATCGGGTTCGTTACCGGCATGACCTTTGTCGGTTACTTCTCGCCGATCCGCGAGCTGGTAATCGAGTTCTTCACCGGCCAGGCCGATGGCTGGTCATACTTCTGGGTCGGTTTCTTCACACTCGCTACCTATGGCAACGCCGGTTGGCTGCGCGAACAGGTGTGCATCTACATGTGTCCGTATGCGCGCTTTCAGAGCGTGATGTTCGACAAGGACACCCTGATCGTTTCCTACGATCCGCGTCGCGGCGAAAGCCGTGGCCCGCGCAAGAAAGGTGTCGATTACAAGGCCATGGGGCTGGGCGACTGCATCGATTGCACCATGTGCGTTCAGGTGTGCCCGACCGGTATCGACATCCGTGACGGTCTGCAGATCGAGTGCATCGGTTGCGCCGCGTGCATCGACGCCTGCGACGCAATCATGGACAAGATGGACTACCCGCGTGGCCTCATCAGCTACACCACCGAACACAACCTGTCCGGCCAGAAAACCCATAAACTGCGGCCACGCCTGATTGGCTACGCGGTGGTGTTGCTGGCAATGATCAGCCTGCTGGTGACCGCGTTCTTCATGCGTTCGCTGGTCGGCTTCGACGTCAGCAAGGATCGCGTGCTGTACCGCGAGAACGCCGAAGGCCGGATCGAAAACGTCTACAGCCTGAAGATCATGAACAAGGATCAGCGCGACCACACTTACGTGCTGGAAGCCGCCGGTCTGCCGGATCTGCGCCTGCAAGGCAAACGCGAGATCAAGGTGCCGGCCGGCGAAATCTTCAGCATGCCGGTGGAGTTGTCGAGCGCACCGGAACAATTGCCATCAAGCACCAACGAGGTGAAATTCATCCTCAAGGATGCCGATGACGACAGCGTTCACGTAGAAGCCAAGAGCCGATTCATCGGCCCACAAACCCGTTGAGAGAACTGAACATGCCCGCAGCAAACGTCGCCAGCCCTTGGTACAAGCACCTTTGGCCGTGGATCATCATCGGGATTCTGGCCTGTTCGGTGACCTTGACCCTGTCGATGGTGACCATTGCAGTAAACAACCCGGACAACCTGGTCAACGACAACTACTACGAGGCCGGCAAGGGCATCAACCGCTCGCTGGATCGCGAGCTGCTGGCGCAGGATCTGAAGATGCGCGCCAGCGTGCATCTGGATGACCTGACCGGCGAAGTCGACCTGCGCCTGAGCGGCGACAGCCAACCGAAAACCTTGGAACTGAACCTGATCTCGCCGACCCAGCCGGAGAAGGATCGCAAGATCGTCCTGACCCGCAGCGAAACCGAAACCGGCCGTTACATTGGCCAGCTCGGTGACAAGGTCGAAGGCCGGCGTTTTGTCGAATTGCTGGGCACGCAGGACGACCACGTGTGGCGTATGTTCGAAGAAGAACAGGTCAGCCACGACAAGGACCTGCTGCTCGGTGATGAACCGCTGCAGGGCGCCGAAGACCTGGATAAATAAAAATCTGCACTGTGGCGAGGGAGCTTGCTCCCGCTGGGGTGCGAAGCGCCCCTATAACCAGCTTCCCGGTTCATTCAGGCAGAATGAGTTCGCTGCCATACGACTGCTTCGCAGCCGAGCGGGAGCAAGCTCCCTCGCCACAATAGATTTGTACGGCATCACAAATGACCACCCCACTCCCCTGCTACCACTGCGCCCTGCCCGTCCCGTCAGGCAGTCGCTTCACCGCCGTCGTGCTCGGGGAGTCCCGCGAGTTCTGCTGCCCCGGCTGCCAGGCCGTGGCCGAAGCCATCGTTGCCGGTGGTCTGGAAAGCTATTACCAGCATCGCAGCGAAGCTTCGGCCAATCCCGAAGCCTTGCCGGTGCAACTGACCGATGAACTGGCGCTGTACGACCGCGCCGACGTGCAAAAACCCTTCGTCCGTCACGAGGGCGAACTCGCCGAAACCACCCTGCTGATGGAAGGCATCAGTTGCGCTGCCTGCGGCTGGTTGATCGAGAAACACCTGCGCACCCTGCCGGCAGTGGCCGAGGCGCGGCTGAACCTGTCCAACCATCGCCTGCATGTGCAATGGGCCGACGCACAATTGCCGCTGAGCCAGATCCTCGCCGAGCTGCGCCACATCGGTTACGCCGCCCATCCGTATCAGGCCGACCGCGCCAGCGAACAACTGGCCAGCGAAAACCGCCTCGCCCTGCGCCAGCTCGGCGTCGCCGGATTGCTGTGGTTCCAGGCAATGATGGCGACCATGGCCACCTGGCCGGAATTCAACATCGACCTCAGCCCCGAACTGCACACGATCCTGCGCTGGGTCGCGCTGTTCCTGACCACACCGATCGTGTTCTACAGCTGCGCGCCGTTCTTCAAGGGCGCGATGCGCGATCTGCGCACCCGCCACCTGACCATGGACGTCTCGGTGTCACTGGCGATCGGCAGCGCCTACATCGCCGGGATCTGGACCTCGATCACCGGGGTCGGTGAGCTGTATTTCGATGCGGTCGGCATGTTTGCGCTGTTCCTGCTCGCCGGGCGCTATCTGGAACGCCGCGCCCGCGAGCGCACCGCCGCTGCCACCGCGCAGCTTGTGAACCTGTTGCCCGCCTCGTGCCTGCGCCTCGACGCCAATGGCCAGAGCGAACGCATCCTGCTCAGCGAATTGCGCCTGGGCGACCGTGTGCTGGTGCAACCGGGTTCGATCCTTCCGGCGGATGGCAAGATCCTCGACGGCCAGTCGAGCATCGACGAATCGCTGCTGACCGGCGAATACCTGCCGCAACCGCGTACCCTTGGCGATGCGGTCACCGCCGGTACGCTGAACGTCGAGGGCGCGCTCACCGTCGAGGTACTGGCACTGGGTCAGGACACGCGCCTGTCGGCCATCGTCCGCCTGCTCGATCGCGCCCAGGCCGAGAAGCCGCGACTGGCTGAAATCGCCGACCGCGCTGCGCAGTGGTTCCTGCTGTTGTCGCTGATTGCCGCCGCAGCGATCGGCCTGTTGTGGTGGCAGCTGGATTCGTCGCGGGCGTTCTGGATCGTGCTGGCGATGCTGGTCGCGACCTGCCCTTGCGCGCTGTCGCTGGCAACCCCGACGGCGTTGACCGCCGCCACCGGCACCCTGCACAAACTCGGCCTGTTGCTGACGCGCGGCCATGTGCTGGAAGGCCTGAATCAGATTGACACGGTGATCTTCGACAAGACCGGCACCCTCACCGAGGGGCGGCTGGTTTTGCGTTCGATCCGTCCACTGGGCGCGTTGAACAGTGACCAGTGCCTGAGCCTTGCCGCCGCATTGGAAAATCGTTCGGAGCACCCGATTGCTCGTGCCTTCGGGCGCGCGCCACTGGCGGCTGAAGAAGTGCACAGCACGCCGGGACTTGGCCTCGAAGGGCTGGTGGGCGCGCAGCGTTTGCGCATTGGTCAGGCAGAATTTGTCTGCGCCCTCAGCGACTCGTCGATCCCGGCAATGCCGGATGAGCCGGGCCAATGGCTGCTGTTGGGGGACGATCAAGGGCCGCTGGCCTGGTTCGTCCTCGACGATCGCCTGCGCGACGATGCGCCCGCCCTGCTCGCCGCGTGCAAGGCGTGTGGCTGGCGCACGCTGCTGCTTTCCGGCGACAGCTCGCCGATGGTCGCCAGTGTCGCCGCCGAGCTGGGTATCGACGAGGCCCGTGGTGGTCTGCGCCCGGATGACAAACTGCAGGTGCTGCAGCAGCTGCATCAAGAAGGACGCAAGGTGTTGATGCTCGGCGATGGCGTGAACGACGTGCCGGTGCTGGCCGCTGCCGATATCAGCGTGGCCATGGGTTCGGCCACCGATCTGGCGAAAACCAGTGCCGACGCGGTGCTGCTGTCCAACCGCCTTGACGCGCTGGTGCAAGCCTTCACGTTAGCGCGCAGAACCCGTCGGGTAATCATCGAGAACCTGCTGTGGGCGGCGCTGTACAATGGCCTCATGTTGCCGTTCGCCGCCCTCGGCTGGATCACTCCGGTGTGGGCGGCGGTCGGCATGTCGATCAGTTCGTTGACCGTGGTGCTTAACGCCCTGCGCCTGACTCGCCTGCCGAGCGCGCCGGTCGCCAGCACCCGTTCAGAAACCCGCCCGTTGCCGGCCTGAGCCGCGCGGGCCTGGAGTACCGATGCCAGCTCTTTACGTGATGATCCCGGCCGCCCTGCTGATCGTGGCCATCGCCGTGTACATCTTTTTCTGGGCGGTGGACAGCGGACAGTACGACGACCTCGACGGCCCGGCCCACAGCATCCTGTTCGACGATCAGGACCCGAACCACACCGCCGCCGTGGACGAAGCCAAATCCGACAAACCACAGGACAAGGCGCCACCCCATGCTTGAGCTGGCGCCTCTGCTGGTCTCGGCACTGATCCTCGGCCTGCTCGGTGGCGGGCATTGCCTGGGCATGTGCGGCGGCCTGATGGGCGCGCTGACCCTGGCGATTCCCAAGGAGCAGCGCAGCCGACGCTTTCGTCTGCTGCTGGCGTACAACCTCGGACGCATCCTCAGTTACGCGACCGCCGGTTTGCTGATCGGCCTCGCCGGTTGGGCGGTGGCCAACAGCCCGGCGGCGATGGTCATGCGCATCCTCGCCGGACTGCTGCTGATCGCCATGGGCCTGTATCTGGCCGGCTGGTGGAGCGGCCTGACCCGCATCGAAAGCCTGGGTCGTGGTTTGTGGCGTTACATTCAGCCAGTGGCCAATCGGCTGCTGCCGGTGTCGACACTGCCCCGTGCGTTATTGCTCGGCGCGCTGTGGGGCTGGCTGCCGTGTGGACTGGTTTACAGCACGCTGCTGTGGTCGGCGAGCCAGGGCAATGCGCTGGACAGTGCGTTGTTGATGCTCGCGTTCGGGTTGGGCACATGGCCGGTGCTGCTGGCGACCGGGCTGGCGGCCGAGCGGGTGACCGCGTTACTGCGCAAACGCAGCGTGCGCATGGCTGGGGGGTTGTTGGTGATTGTGTTCGGGATCTGGACGCTTCCGGGCCCTCACCAACATTGGTTGATGGGTCACTAATTCTGTGGCGAGGGAGCTTGCTCCCGCTGGGGTGCGAAGCGCCCCCCGATTCGACAGCAAAACCAGGGGCCTGCTGCGCAGTCCAGCGGGAGCAAGCTCCCTCGCCACAAAAGCAGTCACTACCAATCCGCCGTTGATGCAAATCAACAGCCCCGTCGCCGCACCCCGATAGACTCGCCACACTGCCAGCCTATCCGGGGGAATGCCCGCATGCTCGACGCCATTCGTTGGGACACTGATCTGATCCGCCGCTACGACCTGGCGGGGCCGCGCTACACCTCGTACCCGACGGCCGTGCAACTCAACAGCCAGGTCGGTACCTTCGACCTGTTCCATGCCCTGCGCGACAGCCGCAAGGCGCAGCGCCCGTTGTCGCTGTACGTGCACGTGCCGTTCTGCGCGAACATTTGTTACTACTGCGCCTGCAACAAGGTCATCACCAAGGATCGCGGTCGCGCGCAGCCGTATCTGCAACGGCTGGAGCAGGAAATCCAGTTGATC
Organism: Pseudomonas sp. GW823-FHT01D03; assembly: GCF_058798255.1. Classification (NCBI taxonomy): domain Bacteria; kingdom Pseudomonadati; phylum Pseudomonadota; class Gammaproteobacteria; order Pseudomonadales; family Pseudomonadaceae; genus Pseudomonas; species Pseudomonas sp. GW823-FHT01D03. Next base: position 2,090,929 of record NZ_JBXAKK010000001.1, on the reverse strand, counting down.
GCCTGCCACCTGGAACCGGCGCAGAAAGTCGAGCAACTGCACTTCGGCGGCGGCACTCCGACCTTTCTCAGCCACGACGAACTGCGGCAGTTGATGGCGCACCTGCGCAAACACTTCAATCTGCTGGATGACGATTCCGGCGACTACGGCATCGAGATCGATCCACGCGAGGCCGACTGGTCGACCATGGGTCTGTTACGCGAACTCGGCTTCAATCGGGTCAGCATCGGCCTGCAAGACCTTGATCCGGCGGTGCAACGCGCGGTCAATCGCCTGCAGAGCCTGGAAGAAACCCGCGCAGTAATCGACGCCGCGCGCACCCTGCAATTTCGCTCGATCAACATCGACCTGATCTACGGCCTGCCCAAGCAGACCCCGGAGAATTTCGCGCGCACCGTCGAAGAAGTCATCAGCCTGCAGCCGGACCGGCTCTCGGTGTTCAATTATGCGCACCTGCCGGAGCGCTTCATGCCGCAGCGGCGGATCAACAGCCACGAGCTGCCAAGCCCTGCGCAAAAACTCGAGATGCTCCAGCGCACCATCGAACAACTGACCGCCGCCGGCTACCGCTACATCGGCATGGATCACTTCGCCCTGCCCGACGATGAGCTGGCGATTGCCCAGGAGGAACAGACCCTGCAACGCAATTTCCAGGGCTACACCACCCACGGCCATTGCGACCTGATTGGTCTGGGGGTGTCGGCGATCAGCCAGATCGGCGATCTCTACTGCCAGAACAACAGCGATCTGAACCAGTACCAGAACACCCTCGCCGCCGCGCAATTGGCGACCAGCCGTGGCTTGGTGTGCAATGCCGACGATCGCCTGCGCCGCGCGGTGATCCAGCAACTGATCTGCAATTTCAGCCTGGAGTTCGCCGAAATCGAGCAAGCGTTCAACATCGACTTTCAGGGCTACTTCGGTGCGCTGTGGCCGCAACTGCAAGGCATGGCCAACGATGGGCTGATCAATCTGGAACGCGAGCGGATCGAAGTGCTGCCGGCCGGACGCCTGCTGGTGCGCTCGGTGTGCATGGTGTTCGACGCGTATCTGGAACAGCAGAACCGCCAGCGATTCTCGCGGGTGATCTAGTTTTTCGTCAGCAACGAGCCGAGCTTGAGGTTCTGCTCGGAGGTGAGGCCGGACTGATCCATGACTTTGGACAGGGCCAGATTGGCGCTGATCAGCCCGGTATTCAGGGCGGCGATGGCACCGCGCAGCGCGGCGAGCATATTGACTTTGGCTTCATTGGTCAGGGTTCTGTCGGACATGACCGCCGCCATCCGGGCTTTCTTCTCGGCGATCTCTTTTTGCAGTTTGCGGATCATCTTCAGCAACTGCTGGACGTTCTCGGGCAAGCCGCTATCTTCAATGTCGCTGTTCTCGCCACCGACACTGAAGGATTTTTCGATGGAGGCGCCGGACAGCGACACTTTGACGCCCTCGACCAAGGTCGGGGTTGCCAACGGCGCAGAGGCGGCATTCTGCTCGTCACTGGTCCCTGTCCTGGCGGTGCTCGGCGCAGACGCAACGCCGCTGTTACCGGGGTTCAGCGTGTCAATGGCGGCCATCGAAGCGATTCCTTGCATGCGTGGTGATACCCCTTTATCGGCCACTTGCCCTGCGGCTTTACGCCCGCGGGACAAACTCGCCACAGGCTGGCCTGAATGTCCTTCCGTGGGTTACCCTTACGTCTTATGTGTGTTTTCCCACAAGGATTTAAGAAATGTCCGAGCCAGTCAAACTGCGCGCTCACAACCAGGCCCATTGCAAGGATTGCAGCCTGGCCCCTCTCTGCCTGCCACTTTCTCTGAATCTGGAAGACATGGATGCGCTGGACGAAATCGTAAAACGTGGCCGCCCGTTGAAAAAGGGTGAGTTCCTGTTCCGCCAGGGCGACACCTTCGATTCCGTTTATGCAGTACGCTCCGGCGCCCTGAAGACCTTCAGCCTGAGCGACAGCGGCGAAGAACAACTGACCGGTTTCCACCTGCCGAGCGAACTGGTCGGCCTGTCCGGCATGGACACCGAGAAACACCCAGTGTCGGCCCAAGCCCTGGAAACCACCTCGGTCTGCGAAATTCCTTTCGAACGCCTTGATGAACTGGCCCTGCAACTGCCGCAACTGCGCCGTCAGTTGATGCGGGTGATGAGCCGCGAGATCCGTGACGACCAGCAAATGATGCTGCTGTTGTCGAAAAAAACCGCCGATGAGCGCATCGCCACGTTCCTGGTCAATCTGTCGGCCCGCTTCCGCGCTCGCGGGTTCTCGGCCAACCAGTTCCGTCTGAGCATGTCGCGCAACGAAATCGGCAATTATCTGGGCCTGGCGGTGGAAACCGTGTCGCGGGTGTTCACCCGCTTCCAGCAGAACGAACTGATCGCCGCCGAGGGCAAAGAGATCCACATCCTCGACCCGATCCAGCTCTGCGCCCTGGCCGGTGGCTCCCTCGAAGGCTGATCTCGATCCGCGGTTGAGCGAAGCGTTTCAGCCGCGGGTATACTGCGCCGTTTGCAGCCCTGCCAGGACACCTCGACGATGGTCTTCGACTCCTTCGACATCAAATCCCTGATCCGCCCCGTGATCGACTTCCCGAAACCGGGCGTGATTTTTCGCGACATCACCCCGCTGTTCCAGTCGCCAAAGGCCCTGCGCCTGGTGATGGACAGCTTCGCCCACCGTTATGTGGAAGCCGACTTCACCCACATCGGCGCGATGGATGCGCGCGGTTTCCTGATCGGCTCGGTGCTGGCCTATCAGTTGAACAAGCCGCTGGTGCTGTTCCGCAAGCAAGGCAAACTGCCGGCGGACGTGCTGGCCGAAGGTTACGCGACCGAGTACGGCGAAGCCTTCCTCGAAGTGCACGCCGACAGCCTGTGCGAAGGCGATTCGGTGGTGATGTTCGATGACCTGATCGCCACCGGTGGCACGCTGATCGCAGCCGCCAACCTGATCCGCCGCATGGGCGCGCGGGTGCATGAGGCGGCGGCGATTATCGATCTGCCGGAGCTGGGTGGGTCGCAGCGTCTGGAAGATATGGGCATCCCTACTTTCTGTCTGACGCAGTTTGCTTTGACTGACAAGTAAGCGGCGTCTGTAATGCCGCCTTCGCGAGCAAGCCCGCTCCCACAGAGGATTTGTGAACGCCACAGATCCAATGTGGGAGCGGGCTTGCTCGCGAAGGGGCCAGTAGCCTCACCAAAGATTCAAAGCCCCATCTGCTTGCTGATGATCTCGTTCATCACCTCCCGCGTCCCGCCGCCGATCGACAGAATGCGGTTATCCCGATACAGCCGCTCCACCAGACTCTCGCGCATGAAACCCAGGCCGCCAAGAATCTGCACTGCCTCGGTGGTAATCCGGTCCGAAGTATCCGTGGCAACGTTCTTGGCCATGGAAATCTCCTTGATCACGCTCTGCCCCGCCGCCATCTTCGCCGCCTGGCGGTAGGTGAACTCGCGCGATACTTCCAGCGCCGTGGCCATCTCGGCCAGCCGATGCTTGATCACCTGAAATTTGCCGATGGGTTTGCCGAAGGCCTCACGCTCGCGCGCCCATTTCAGGGCTTCTTCGAGGGCGAGCTGCGAGGTCATGTTGGCCATCAGCGCCAGTGCCAATCGTTCGCTCTGAAAATTGCCCATGATGCAGGCGAAGCCCATGTTCTCGGCGCCGATCAGATTGCCCACAGGCACCCGACAGTCGTCGAAGAACAGTTCAGCGGTGTCCGAGGCCCACCAGCCCATTTTCTTCAGTTGGCGGCCTACGGTGAAGCCTGGGGCGCCCTTCTCGATCAGCAATAGGCTGATGCCGCCGAAACCCGGCGCTCCGGTGCGCACCGCGACGGTGTAGAAATCGGCACGTACGCCGCTGGTGATGAAGGTTTTGCTGCCGCTGACCCGGTAGAACTCGCCGTCACGTACGGCGCGGGTTTGCAGGTTGGCGACGTCGGAACCGCCGCCGGGCTCGGTGACCGCCAGGGCGCTGATTTTCTCGCCGCTGAGCACTTGCGGCACGACGCGCTCGCGCACCTCGGGCCGGGCCCATTTGACGATCGGTGGCAGGCCGATATCCAGCGAACCGAGGCCGGCGACCAGACCACCGGAGCCGCAGCGCATCAGTTCTTCGCTGGCGGCAACCTTGGCGAACACATCACCTTCGTGGCTGCCACCCAGCGCTTCGGGATAACCGATGCCGAGAATCCCCGCCGCCCCGGCCTTCTGGTACAGCTCACGGGGAAAGCTTTCGGCTTCTTCCCACGCATCGATGTCCGGCAGGATTTCGCGCTCGACGAAACGTCTGACGCTGTCGCGGACCATTTGGTGGCTGGGGTCGAAGTAATCCTGGAAAGCAGGCATCGGCGAACTCCACTGAAGGGTTGGTCGACGTTAACCGAGCGCTTGCTTGGTTTTCAATATGTTTGTGTGTATCAGTCAGACCGAGGTGCGCCATTCGCGAGCAAGCCCGCTCCCACAGGAAAATGCATTCCAATGTGGGAGCGGGCTTGCTCGCGAAGGCGCCAGTCAAGGCACCGCTGAACTCAGAGGGAAATCGGCTTACGCCCGGCGAACGAATGCGCCAGCGTCCCGCCATCCACCAACTCCAGCTCCCCACCCAGCGGCACGCCATGGGCAATCCGCGAGGCGATCAGGCCTTTGTTGTTGAGCAATTGGGCGATGTAATGCGCGGTCGCCTCACCTTCCACCGTCGGGTTGGTGGCGAGGATGACTTCAGTAAAGCTGCCCGCCTCTTCAATGCGCGCCATCAGCTGCGGAATACCGATGGCCTCCGGCCCGAGACCGTCGAGCGGCGACAGGTGGCCCTTGAGCACGAAGTAGCGTCCACGGAAACCCGTTTGCTCCACCGCATACACGTCCATCGGCCCTTCCACCACGCACAGCAGCGTGTCGTCGCGGCGCGTGTCGGCGCATTGCGGGCACAGATCGTCTTCGGTCAACGTGCGGCACTGACGGCAGTGACCCACCCCTTCCATGGCCTGGCTCAGGGCCTGAGCCAGTCGCGTGCCACCGCTGCGGTCACGTTCGAGCAACTGCAACGCCATGCGCTGGGCGGTTTTCTGACCCACACCCGGCAAAGTGCGCAGGGCGTCGATCAGTTGGCGAATCAAAGGGCTGAAGCTCATGGGTAAAAAGTCCGACAAAACAACGAGACGCGGTTTATACCCGCGCCTCTGGCCAGCGTCAAATGCTCAGTCCTGGGCAACCTTCACCACCAGTTTGCCGAAGTTGCGCCCCTCCAGCAGACCAATAAACGCCTCGGGCGCCTGCTCCAGGCCTTCCACCACGTCTTCGCGGAATTTGACCTTGCCGTCGCGCACCCACGGCACCATGTGGCTGATGAATTCCGGCTGACGGTCGCCGTAGTCATCAAACACAATGAAGCCCTGAATCCTCACACGCTTGGTCAGCAGGGTGCGCTGCAGCATCGGCAGACGATCCGGGCCTTGCGGCGCTTCAGTGGCGTTGTAACCGGCAATCAGCCCGCACAGCGGAATCCGCGCCTTGGGATTGAGCAGCGGCACCACGGCATCGAACACATGCCCGCCAACGTTTTCGTAATAGATGTCGATGCCGTCCGGGCAGGCCTTGGCCAGTTGTTCGGCAAAGTCCGGTGCCTTGTGATCGATGCAGGCATCAAAACCCAACTCCTCGACCACGTATTTGCATTTGTCGGCACCACCGGCCACACCCACGGCGCGCAGGCCCTTGATTTTCGCTACCTGACCGACCACCGAGCCGACGGCACCGGACGCCGCAGCGACCACCAGGGTCTCGCCCTCTTTCGGCTGACCGATGTCGATCAGCCCCATGTACGCAGTCATCCCCGGCATGCCCAGCACACCGAGGGCCATTGATGGGCTTGGAAGGCCGGACGGGATCGGCATGATGTTGCGGCCGTCGCTGATGCTGTGGCTCTGCCAGCCGGTGAGGCCGACCACCAGATCGCCCTGGTGGAATTTCGGATGACGCGAATTCTCGACACGGCTGACAGCGCCGCCGGTCATCACTTCGCCGATTTGTACCGGCGCGGCGTAGGACGGTGCGTCACTCATGCGTCCGCGCATGTACGGGTCGAGCGACAGGTACAAGGTTTTCAGCAACACCTGGCCGTCTTCGAGATCAGGCAACGCTTCGCGCTCCAGACGGAAGTTTTCCGGAGTCGGCGCGCCCACCGGGCGCGAGGCGAGGACGAAGCGTTGATTGAGGGTCAGAGGGTCGGACATGTCAGCGTCTCCTGTGAATGATGAGTTCAGGGGGTATAGGGAGCAGACCTTGGTGACATCACAGCGTTCGATGTTTCTACTCGACTCCTGTGGCGAGGGAGCTTGCTCCCGCTGGAGTGCGAAGCGCTCCCCTGCTTTCTTTCAGGTATACCGGGTTTTCAGGGTTTACGACGACTTCGTCGCCGAGCGGGAGCAAGCTCCCTCGCCACAAATGAATACTGAACGCCCAAGAGGTAGAAACAAAAATGCCAGGCGCGATGCCTGGCATTTTGTGTAGCTCATCCAACCCGCAAAGGCGAATCAGAATGGCAGTTTCATTCCTGCTGGCAGGTTCATGCCGGCGGTCATGCTGCCCATTTTTTCCTGGCTGTTGGCTTCGATCTTGCGCACGGCGTCGTTGACGGCGGCAGCGACCACGGCTTCGAGCATTTCCTTATCGTCTTCGCTCAGGCCTTCAACCAGGCTTGGGTCGATGCTGACACTTTTCACGTCGTGACGACCGGTCATTACCACGGTGACCATATCGCCACCGGCCTTGCCGGTGACTTCGGCGTTGGCCAGTTCTTCCTGCATCTTGGCCATTTTTTCCTGCATCTGCTGCGCCTGCTTCATCAGGCCGGCCATGCCACCTTTCATCATGGGAATCACCTCAAAAGTACTTGGATCAAAACAGCGCCCGGCCAGCGAGGCCGGACGCCCTCAGTTATTAGCCTTGGGCGACCAAGGCGTCGACAGGTTCAATAGTATCGTGTCGCACGACCGCACCGAACTGCTGGACCATCTGCTGGATGAACGGATCACCGTGGATCGATTCCTCCGCCTCGCGCTGACGGTTGGCCCGACGACGGGACGCGGCCTGCGCCGGGGTTTCCTGTTCGGGCTTGATCAGTTCGATGGTCAGGGTCAGCGTGCGACCGTGGAACTGGTTCAACGCATCGTTCAGGCGCCGCTGCTGCGTGGCGTTGAACAGCGCGCTGTGCGCCGGGTCCAGGTGCATCAGCCAATGGTCGCCATCGACCGCGATCAGCGTGCAGTTAGCGGCGATGCTGCCGGTCATGCCGGAGATCGGCAGTTGCGGGAACAGCTCCAGCCATTGCAACGCCAGACCGGTGGCCGGCGCGGCGGCAGGCTCCGGCTCGGGTTCCGGTGCCGGCTCGGCGGTGTGTTCGCTGGCCAGATCGTCAAGGTAGCTGTAGGCCGAATCCATGTCCGGCTCGATGTAGTCTTCGTCCAACGGCGGCTCGTCGTCGAGGTCCATGCCTGGAGTGGCGGCATCGACGTCGGCGACCGACGGCTCGGGAATCGGTGCAGCGGCCCACTCCGGTGCATCCGGCACCACGCTGTCCGGGGTCGGCAGCGGCATCGGCGGCAACTCGGGCTGCTCGCTGGCGGTTTCCAGTACCGGCTCGACGGCTGGTTGCTGCACCGGCTCAGGTTCTGGCTCGGGTTCGACCGGGTCGTTCCACGGCAGGTCGACCGCCGCCTCGGCGACGACAGGCTCAGGCTCAGGATCTGCTTCTGGCGCTGGCGCGGGTGCAGCAGCAACCACAGGCGCTGGCTCAGGAGCCGGGGCCGGCGCTGGAGCAACCACCGGTGCCGGCGCAACAGCCGCAGCGACTACCGGCGCAGGCTTGGGCGCGGCAGCCACTGAGTTTGCGGAATCAACTGTGGCCTGGCTGATCCCCACTGGCTTTAGCGGTTGCCTCGGGGCGTCCGCGGTGTCCGCGGGCCGGAAGGCCAGCATCCGCAGCAGGACCATTTCGAAACCACCACGGGGATCCGGCGCCAGCGGCAAGTCGCGGCGACCGATCAGGCCCATCTGGTAATAGAACTGCACGTCTTCGGCCGGCAGCGCCTGCGCCAGCGCCAGCACCCGATCACGGTCGCCATGGCCGTTATCGACACCTTCCGGCAACGCCTGCGCGATAGCGACACGGTGCAGCACATTGAGAATTTCCGAGAGCACGCCGTTCCAGTCCGGGCCTTGCTCGGCCAGATGGCGCACGGCTTCGAGCAACGCTTTGGCGTCGCCTTCGATCAGCGCGTGCAGCACGTCGAAGACCTGGCCGTGATCCAGCGTGCCGAGCATCGCCCGCACGTCGGCGGCCAATACCTTGCCTTCACCGAAAGCGATGGCCTGGTCGGTCAGGCTCATGGCGTCACGCATCGAGCCGTCAGCGGCGCGGCCCAACAGCCACAGCGCGTCGTCTTCGAACGGCACGTTTTCGGCGCCGAGAACGTGGGTCAGATGCTCGACCACGCGCTCGGGCGTCATGTTCTTCAGCGAGAACTGCAGGCAACGCGACAAAATCGTTGCCGGAAGTTTCTGCGGGTCGGTGGTCGCCAGGATGAACTTGACGTACGGCGGCGGCTCTTCAAGGGTTTTCAGCAGCGCATTGAAGGAATGGCTGGAGAGCATGTGCACTTCGTCGATCAGGTAGACCTTGAAGCGCCCACGGCTCGGCGCGTACTGCACGTTGTCGAGCAGCTCGCGGGTGTCTTCGACCTTGGTCCGGCTCGCGGCGTCGATCTCGATCAGGTCGACGAAGCGCCCCTCATCGATCTCGCGGCACACCGAACACTCGCCGCAGGGGCTGGAAGTGATACCTGTCTCACAGTTCAGGCATTTGGCAATGATCCGCGCAATGGTGGTCTTACCGACCCCGCGCGTACCGGTGAACAGGTACGCATGGTGCAGCCGCTGGCTGTCCAAGGCATTGATCAGAGCCTTGAGCACATGGGTCTGGCCGACCATTTCGCGGAACGAGCGCGGACGCCATTTACGTGCAAGAACCTGATAACTCATCGAAAACCGTCGCAACGAAGGAAGCTGAAGCGGCTAATGCTAGCGGAGCAAGGGCAAAATTGCATCCGGTGTGCTCGTCTAATCTGGCCAAGCTGCTGTTGGCGGGGCAATTTCGCTCGTGATCGAGACTCATCGGAGCATTGATGCGTTGGGCCTTGGGAGCTTTGTTGGGGATCAGTCTGAGCGTGAGCGCGGCCGCCCCGGGTCGATCCCGCCAACCTCCCCCGCCAATCGATCGGCACCGTGCTCGGCTATACCTATCCGACCCTGCAACCGCTGTTCGACGCCGATCGTCTGCAACGCGAAGACGCGCGTAATCAGGAACAAGTGCTGGAAAAACTCCTGGCCGGCCGCTACCGCTATGCGGTGAGCAATCAATGGACGCTGGACTGGTGCCGGTGCAGCGGATCCTGCGCACGTTGCTGCGGATGAAAATGTCGGGGGAGATTGATGAGATTATCCGGTTGTATACCGGGTCCGCTGAAGCCACCCCATAACCCATTGTGGGAGCGGGCTTGCTCGCGAAGGCGGTGTGTCAGTCACCTGATTCGTTACCTGGCACACCGCCTTCGCGAGCAAGCCCGCTCCCACAGGGGTGGGGGCATTTTAAACGGAGAATTATTCAGTAGCCGTGCGACTCGCGGAATTTCTGGTAGTCGTGAAATTCGATCCATTCGACCACGTCGTACGGCAGGTAAAGCTGCTGCCGGGCGCGGGAGATGGCGATGTACACGGCGCAGATCCGCTGATCGAACGCGTAGGCGTCCTTGAACTGCACGTTGGTCAGCAGCTCGGGCGTCAGCAGAACCCGGTCGAACTCCATGCCGCCCGCCTCGTGCGCCTGCATCAGCAGACAGCTTTTGCCGGGGCCGCCGATCATCCGGTTGAGCCGGGTCAGGTCAGCCACCTTGAAGCCTTTCTCCAGCTCGGCCTCGACCCACAAAAACGCTTCGTCGAACTGGTTGGCACCGCGCACCTGCTGCCACTTGGGCAAGTCGCTGAAATAGCGATGCGGCCCCTTCTCACTGTGCGTGGAACTGTAGTAATCGACCCTGAACAACTCGATGGCGCTGATCATGAAGTGCTCAAGATCGCGCTGCGCCTTCATGTCGGCAAAACTGAACAGGCAATTGGCATCGTGCAGCTGCATGGCCCACTTCATGGTGTCCCAAGGGGACGCCGTCAGCACCACGCAACCTTCCGGCGGGACAAAGCCCTGCGGATAAAACTCGATGCCGACGTCCGCTTCACGCGCGCCTTCGAACGGCACCTTGCTCTTTTCCGAGTGCCGGGAAATCAGCGGATTGACCAGACGCTCGACGTTACGACCCGAGCGTACCGAGTAGGTGATATCGCTCTGGCGCACCTCACGCTTTCTTTTCACCAGGTCGCGCTCGGCGTGCTGGTACTCATCGCCCAATGTGATCAGCACCTGTCGGCCACGCTCGATAATCTGCAGCAGCGAAGCGGGAATGTCCTGGCTCTCGTCGATCAGCACATGGGTATAACGCGGCGGCACCACGCAGCCCGCCAGACTTGCCCGTTTGATCAGCAACAACGCTTCGAAGCCGCTCTGCCGGCCCCACGCCGGATTGGCCTCGAGGTAAGTCCAGACGCGGCTCGAATACTCCAGCAGTACCTTCGACTCAAGGCTGGACAAGGACAGCTTGAAATACGGCAGATGATGCGCCGACAGGCTGTAGTCCCGGGATTGGCAATAGCGCTCAAGGGTTTCCAGGCAGACGTTCAGCGTTCGTTGCGAGTCATGCTCGCGAAAGCCAAGGATATTCAACTCCTGGGCCAGACTCTGTTTGCTCGCGACCCGGCCGGCGGCGCCTGACGGCTGCGGTTTGCGTCCGTAGATCAGCCCGCGGGCGAACGCTTCAAAGGTGATGCCGGGCTTGCGCTCACTGGCAACGCCCATGCGCTGACACAGGGTCGCGAGTTTTTCCGGGGTACGTGCCAGCAACAGGGTTTTCCCGGGGTCCAGGCACTCGGTCAGGGCACCGACCAGGTGGCTCTTGCCGATCCCGGCATAGCCTTGCACGTGCAGGTCTTCATCGAGGTTGGCGCGGAAAGTTCTGACCAGTTTGTCTTGCGCGGCGCTGAGCCAGCGCTCGCGATGCGCCGGGCTGATCATCTGCTGGCTGAACGGATTGTTGATCGCGTGGTGGCGCGTCTTGAACTCGTCATCCCACTTGCCATCGGGCAGCAGGTAATCCTGCGCCGACACCTCTTCGGCCAACAGTAAACGCAGGTTCAAACCCCTGATAGCGTTCAGGCCGAAGTACAACTGGCGCGGGTCGAACAGTCGTTGCGCCTCGGACAGCAGCCCTGCCCCGCCATCGACCGCCCAGGCGATCAGTCGCGCCAGCACCTTCTCCGCCGCAGCGGCGGTGAGATCCTTTTCCGCGGCCTGGGCCAGATTCTGGATGACCAGCACGGCGGCCAGTTGCGCATCCGTCAGCTCGCCAAGGGTTTTCGCGCCATCGGGCTGCAACAGACTCGCGCAGGTCTCGTCCGTCACGGGCAAGTACACGGCGGTGGATAAATCGTGATGTTCCGGGTGCATACAACCTCGTAGCCAGGGCGCGAACTTGTCAACGACGCGCGCAGCAAGACGGTGGAGTATGCCACTGTTCAACCTTGGTGGCTGAACAGGCATCGGGGGGCAGCCTTCGCGAGCAGGCTCGCTCCTACAGGAGCTGGCGTGAAAGCCCAAATCGCGGGCATAAAAAAACCGCAGTGGGCGAAACCCATGCAGTTCTGTTGTAGCGATCTTCGTTCGTTAAGGTGGTAACCCCACCAGCCACACCCCGGCACACAATGTTCCCGCTGTGGCTGCTGCCTTCCGGCTCTGACCAGGTTCACGGGTAATCGTTGCGGGGGGACCGATGGGGTCACCATAACGACACTCACCTGTCGGCGAGCCGCGCCATTGTACCTATCTGAGATGAAGTTACAACCGTTGGTTTCAGATAAAAAATATGAACGGGTTCAAGGACATGCGCTGTGCCCGAAAAGATCGCAGCCTGCGGCAGCTCTTACAGGGTCAACACCTCGTCCGCCTTGCCGCCCGCCTGCTGGATCACCAGATGGATGAAGTGCAGCTTGGCAATCGCCGCCGCCGGCAGCACGAACGGGTAGAAATCCGGCTGGCCCATGCTGCGTGACAGCTCGTTGAGCATGCCCGCCAGTTCGATCCACGCATTGACGAACGACAGAAACGCCGCCCCGCCGGGGTGCTCCGGGTCGTACAGGGTACTGGGCGGAAACGGCTGATAGTCGAAGTCCATTTCCCGCGCACTCATGCCAAAGCCCAGCGCGGTGTCCACCGCATCCATCATGTGCAGGTAATGCGCCCAGGTTTCGGCCCAGTCTTCCCACGGGTGCATGGTCGCGTAGGCGCTGACGTAGTGTTGCGGCCAATCCTGCGGCGCACCCTGTTGATAATGACGGTCGAGCGCTTCGGCGTAACTGGCGCGCTCGTCGCCGAACAGGTTGCGGAACGGTTCCAGCCACGGACCATTGGCGATCAGACGATCCCAATAATAATGCCCGACCTCATGCCGGAAATGCCCGAGCAGCGTGCGATAGGGTTCATGCATCGCCGCCCGCACCTGCTCGCGGTGGGCGTCGTCGGCTTCTTTGATGTCGAGGGTGATCAGGCCGTTGGCGTGGCCGGTCATCGGCGCGTTACCTTCAAGGTCGACGCCGATGAAGTCGAAGGCCAGACCGGTGTGTTCATCCACGGTTTTCGGGATGACCGGCAGGCCGAGGGTGATCAGTTGCGCCACCAGCCGGCGCTTGGCGATTTCGACTTTGCGCCAGCGTTCGGGGTTTTCCGGAACCGACAGGTCGGGGATGGTGCGGTTGAGGCTGCAAGCGATGCAAAGGCTGTCGTGGCCGTTATCCGGCAGCAACCAGTTGCACGCGGCGGGCGTATCGAGGTTGGCACAGCGACGAAACAATCCGGCGTCGGGATCGGCATCGAGTGTCCAACTGCCGTCCTGCGGCCCCGGTTGCAGCGAGGTCAGGCGACTTTCTTCAGGCTGATAGCCCAGCATGGCGTTGCAAGCCAGACACTGACTGTTGCGAAAGAACAGCGACTGGCCGCAGCGGCACGGCCAGATTTTGCTGTTGCGTGAAGATTCGCCCATGAACGGCGCGACAATGCGAGAACTGAGCTGCTCGAAAAAGCGGTACATGGCGATCTCTCCCTGGGGCTTGCCAAGACTAGATCATCCTGCAGTCAACAATGTTCCCGAATACAGCGCAGCTGCTGAGTGACACTGCCGATGTGGCGAGGGAGCTTGCTCCCGCTGGAGTGCGAAGCGCTCCCCCTGCTTTCTTTCAGGTATACCGGGTTTTCAGGGTTTACGACGACTTCGTCGCCGAGCGGGAGCAAGCTCCCTCGCCACAAAAGCAGACTGCCGAACTAAACGGTATCAGGCCGAGATACCGTGGGTTTTGAGGAACGCGATAAACGCCTCTTCATCCATCACCTTCACCCCCAGCTCATTGGCCTTGGTCAGTTTCGAGCCGGCACCGGGCCCTGCGACCACACAGTGAGTTTTCGCCGAGACTGAGCCAGCCACCTTGGCGCCGAGGCTTTCCAGGTGTTCTTTGGCCACATCACGGCTCATCAGCTCGACCTTGCCGGTCAGCACCCAGGTTTCGCCGGACAACGGCAGGCCTTCGACGACTTTCTTCTCGCTCAGCCAGTGCATGCCGAAATCCCGCAGCTGTTTCTCGGCGGCCTCGGCGATCTGCCGATGCTCGGGCACAGCAAAAAACTCGCGCACCGAATTGGCCTGCTTCTCCGGCAGCGCCTGACGCATGTCCAGCCAGTCGGCATTCATTACCGCGTCCAGCGAACCGAACTTGTCTGCCAGTTTCTGCGCACCGCCCGGGCCGACAAAGGGAATGTGCAGCTTGTCGAGCAGACCGCCGAGGGTGGTGCTGGCGGCAAACTCGGCACCCAGTTCGCCTTGATCCTGAATCTGCAGGCCATGCCCGAGCAACTCGGTGATCACCTGCTGGTTATGCGGATCTTCAAAGAAGCTGTGAATCTCGTGCGCCACTTCCAGGCCGATGTCCGGCAGGTAGGTCAGCACTTGCGGCAACGCCTGCTGCACGCGCTCCAGCGAACCCAGCGAGCGCGCCAACACCTTGGCCGTCTCCTCGCCGACATCGGGAATGCCCAGCGCATAAATGAACCGCGCCAGCCCCGGTTGCTTGCTGTCTTCGATGGCCGCCAGCAGCTTGTTGCTGGAGACCTCGGCGAAGCCTTCCAGATCGACAATGTCGTCGAACTTCAACGCGTACAGATCGGCCGGCGAGCTGACCAGACCTTCATCGACCAGTTGCTCGACGCTCTTATCGCCAAGGCCTTCGATGTCCATCGCCCGGCGCGAGACGAAGTGAATGATCGCCTGCTTCAGTTGCGCGCCACAGGCCAGACGGCCGACGCAGCGGTACACCGCGCCTTCGCTGATGGTTTCCTTGCCTTTGCTGCGCTTGACCAGTTGCGTGCGCTCGACATGGGAGCCGCAGACCGGGCAGTTCTCTGGAATCGCCACTGGACGCGCATTCTCCGGGCGACGCTCGGTGACCACTTGCACCACCTGCGGGATCACGTCACCGGCGCGACGGATGATCACCGTATCGCCGATCATCAGGCCCAGGCGCGCCACTTCGTCCATGTTGTGCAGGGTGGCGTTGGCCACGGTGACGCCCGCGACCTTGACCGGTTTCAGCCGCGCCACCGGAGTGACCGCGCCAGTGCGACCGACCTGGAACTCCACGTCGAGCAGTTCGGTGAGTTCTTCCATGGCCGGGAATTTGTGCGCGATCGCCCAGCGCGGTTCGCGGGCACGGAAGCCCAGCTCACGCTGATCGGCGATGCTGTTGACCTTGAACACCACGCCGTCGATTTCATAAGCCAGCGAGTTACGTCGCTCACCGATGTCACGGTAGTAATCCAGGCATTCGCCGATGCCTTTGGCCAGTTTCAGCTCGTGGCTGATCGGCATGCCCCACTTCTGCAATTGCTTGAGGTTGCCGATGTGAGTGTCGGAAATATCGTGGGACACCTGACCGATGCCGTAGCAGCAGAATTCCAGCGGGCGGTTGGCGGTGATCTTCGAATCCAGCTGACGCAGGCTGCCGGCCGCGGCGTTGCGCGGGTTGGCGAAGGTTTTGCCGCCGACTTCCAGTTGCGAGGCGTTGAGGCGCTCGAAACCGGCCTTGGACATGAACACTTCACCACGCACTTCCAGAGTCGCCGGCCAGCCTGCGCCATGCAGCTTCAACGGGATGTTGCGCACGGTGCGCACGTTGACGCTGATGTCTTCACCGGTGGTGCCGTCGCCACGGGTGGCGCCGCGTACCAGCACGCCGTCCTGATACAGCAGGCTGACCGCCAGGCCATCGAGTTTCGGTTCGCAGCTGTATTCCACCGCCGCACCGCCACCGAACAGATCGCCGGCCGGCAGATCCAGACCTTCGGTCACCCGGCGGTCGAACTCGCGCATGTCGGTTTCTTCGAAGGCGTTGCCGAGGCTGAGCATCGGCACTTCGTGACGCACCTGGGTGAACGCGGTCAGCGCCACGCTGCCGACACGCTGGGTCGGCGAGTCGCTGGTGATCAGTTCCGGATTGGCCGCTTCCAGCGCCTTGAGCTCGTGGAACAACCGGTCGTACTCGGCATCCGGAATGCTCGGCTCGTCGAGGACGTGATAACGGTAGTTGTGCTGATCGAGTTCAGCACGCAGCTCTAGAATGCGGTTTTTGGCGGCGGTCATGGGTGTTCTCTCATAAAGCAAAAGAGCAGCCGAGGCTGCTCAATCTTCTAAATCACAATAGCTCAAGGCTATGGACATTGTGGCGAGGGAGCTTGTCGAATCGTCGCATCGTCCCGCTCAGTGGCGAAGCCGCCGTGATTTTGGGGCTGCTTCGCAGCCCAGCGGGAGCAAGCTCCCTCGCCACAGCAAGCCCCCTCCACAACTGCGCTCTGGCCTTAGCGCTTCTGGGTCAGGGCGCGGCGTTCGAATTCGACGATGCGCTGACGGTAGTGCTCGATGGTCTGCGCGGTCAGCACGCTGCGCTGGTCGTCTTTCAGCTCGCCGTTCAGTTCCTGCGACAGCTTGCGCGCCGCCGCCACCATCACGTCGAAGGCCTGCTTCGGATGACGCGGACCTGGCAGGCCGAGGAAGAAGCTCACCGCCGGGGTGCTGAAATGGTCGATGTCGTCCAGATCGAAGATACCCGGCTTGACCGCGTTGGCCATGGAGAACAGCACTTCACCGTTGCCGGCCATGCTTTCGTGACGGTGGAAAATATCCATCTCGCCAAAACGCAGACCGCTTTCGAGAATGTTCTGCAGCAATGCCGGGCCTTTGAAGCCGGCGGCGTCGCGGCAGATCACGCTGATCACCAGGACTTCTTCGGCTTGCGGCTGATCCTTGTCGGCAACGGCTGGCGCAGGCTTGCTGTCGTCGACGAAGTCATCATCACGGCTGCTGAAGCTCGGGCCGCCGTCCAGATCCAGATCGAGGTTCAGATCGCCCTGGGCCGGACCATTGCTGCCGCGCTTGCCACGTTTCGAACCAGATTCGCGAGGCTCGCGTGCTTCGCGGGCCGGCATGCTCACCGACGGCAGATCGTGTTCGTCCAGTTGCGGCTCTTTATGTGTGTCCAGGACGCGGGCCGGGCCCAACAGCTCGGCGCTGGTGTCCTCGTCCGGCAGGTTGGACAGACTTCGGTCAAGACGGAATTTCAGTTTTCCCTTGCCGCCGCGCATACGGCGCCAGCCATCGAAAAGAATACCGGCTATCACAATGATGCCGATGACGATCAGCCACTCGCGCAGACCGATTTCCATGTAATCCCGTGCCTCTATAAAAAATGCTGAAAAATAAGGGGTTTACATTGTGCAAACCGCTTTAAAACGTGGCGCCAACTCTATGTTCTGACAGGCGTTTTGCCCACGTATACGAAAAATTGACATTAAACTAGCACGACCAAAGACAACTTTACACCGTCTGTCACATTGGCTTGCGCGAATATGTCGATTGGCCAGCAAGTCGAAGTCGGTAAAAAAGTCCTACAGACTACTCATACCCTTCCGACACCACGCTGACTCAGGCGTCCACCATCGCCATCGCCTCCTCGACATCCACTGCAACCAATCGCGAACAACCCGGCTCGTGCATCGTCACGCCCATCAGTTGATCGGCCATTTCCATGGCAATCTTGTTGTGGGTGATATAGATGAACTGCACGGTCTGCGACATCTCTTTAACCAATCGTGCGTAGCGTCCAACGTTAGCGTCATCCAGTGGCGCGTCAACTTCATCGAGCATGCAGAACGGCGCCGGATTCAATTTGAAGATCGCAAAAACCAGTGCCAGTGCGGTCAGGGCTTTTTCCCCGCCGGAGAGCAAATGGATGGTGCTGTTCTTCTTTCCTGGCGGCCGCGCCATGATCGTCACCCCTGTATCGAGTAGATCTTCGCCCGTCAGTTCCAAATACGCGCTGCCACCACCGAAAACTTTCGGGAAAAGTGCCTGTAATCCGCCATTGATCTGATCAAAGGTATCTTTGAAGCGGTTACGGGTTTCCTTGTCGATCTTGCGAATGACGTTTTCCAGGGTCTCCAGTGCTTCGACCAGATCGGCGTCCTGCGCATCCAGATAACGTTTACGCTCGGATTGTTGCGTGTATTCGTCGATGGCCGCGAGGTTGATCGCGCCCAGGCGCTGAATCCGCGCATTGATCCGTTCGAGTTCTTCTTCGGCGGCGCGTTCACTGGCCTCGGGGGTCAATGTCGCGAGCACGCCATTGAGATCGTAGCCGTCTTCGAGCAATTGATCCTGCAACGCCTTGCGCCGCACGGTCAGCGCTTGCCATTCCATGCGCTGCTGTTCGAGCTGGCCACGAATCAGTTGCGATTGCTGCTCGGCCTGGGTCCGGCGTTTTTCCGCCTCGCGCAGTTCGCGGTCGGCGTCTTCCAGCGCGATCTGCGCAGTCTTCAGCTCTTCGTCGACGGTCATGCGTTTGTCGAGCAGCTCTTCGAGTTTCAGGCGCAGCTCTTCCAGCGGTGCCTCGCCCTCCTCCAGATTCAGGCTCAACTGCTCACGCTTTTCGGTCAGGCGCTCGGCCTGCATCTCCAGACGCTCCAACGCCTGACGCGTGGAGTCATGTTGCGCGCGCAACGAACCGAGACGCACCGCCAGTTGATGGGCGTGATCCTTGTGCTGACGGGCTTCCTGACGCACGCGATCAAGGCGTTCGCGCAGGCTGTCACGCTGGGCCAGCAGCAATTCGCGCTGCTCGGTATCCAGTGCCATGGCGTCGAGCGCTTCCTGCAATTGCATGCGCGCTTCGCCGATCTGTTCGTGTTCCAGTTCGCGCTGCTCGCCGAGTTCGATCAGCTCTTCATCAAGGCGGGTGCGGCGCAGCGTCAGTTGTTCGGCCTTGGCTTTACCGGCAGACAACTGGGCTTTCAATTCACCTTGTGAGCGTGCCTCGTCCTGCAGCAAACGACGTAAGTGTTCACGACCGTTCTCCTGCTGCCGCTGTTGCGCACGCAGGGTTTGCAGCCGGGTTTCCATGGCTTCGACCGTGGCTTCGCGCTCTCCGCGTTCGGCCTGCAGCGTCTCGATTTCCTGGCCACGGGCGAGCATGCCGCTCTCGGCTTCACTGGCGCGACGTACCCGCAGAAAATGCCGACCGACCCAGTAACCGTCGCGACTGATCAGGCTCTGCCCGGCACTCAACTGGCCGCGCAGGGCCAAGGCCTGCTCAAGGCTGTCGACCGGTTTGACCTGGCCGAGCCATGGCGACAGATCGATCTGCGCCTCGACCTTATCCAGCAGACTGCCCGCTACCCGCACACCATCGCTGGCGGGGCTGAGCAGGCGCAGATCGCCTTGGGTGAAACCGGAAAGATCGAAGCCGTTGAAGTCGTCCACCAGCACCGCTTGCAGATCGGCGCCGAGCACGGTTTCCACCGCCAGCTCCCAACCAGCCTCAACCTTCAGCCCTTCGGCCAGACGCGGGCGTTGGGCGAGGTTGTGTTCCTTCAGCCATTCGGCGGTGCCGGTGCCGGGGTCGAGCGCGGCTTGTTGCAAGGCTTCCAGCGACGCCAGTCGCCCGTTGAGGCGCTGCAAATCGCCCTGCGCCTGCTGCTGCGCGGTCAGTGCCTGCTGCAATTCCTGACGCAGTTGTTCAAGTTTTTCGACCTGCGCTTCTTCACTGGTCTGCAAATCTTCGAGGGTCGCTTCGGATTCGGCGAGTTGCTCGTTGAGCGCCATGATCGCCGCGTCTTCCGGGTCGGCGGAAAGCAGATCGCGCTCTTCAGCGAGACGCTTTTGCCGATCGGCCAGGCGCTCCATGCTGGTTTCCAGCTGCTGGATCCGCGACTGCTGCACTTCGGCCTGGCGCCGGGGTTCGGCAGCGGTCAGGTTGAAGGTATCCCACTGCTCCTGCCAGCCGTGCATGACGCTTTCGGAATCTTCCAGCGCAGCGGCGGCTTCTTCGGCGGCGGCGCTGGTGACTTCCTGCTCGGGAATGAGCATGTCCAGCTCTTCGCCAAGGGTCAGCAGCAGCGTGCGGTCGTGGCCCAGGTGCGATTCGGTTTCCAGACGCGCACGCTCGGCTTCTTTCAGATCGTCCAGCAACTGGCGCAAGCGCTGCTGGCCGTGCTGGATGCTCTGCTCGACCCGGGCGATGTCGCCGCCGACCGAATAGAAGCGGCCCTGCACCAGATTGAAGCGCTCGGACAGTTCATGGTGCCCGTCGCGCAAGCGCTCGATGGCGGCATCGGCATTGCGCTGCTCGGCGACCAGTGCTTCGAAACTGACTTCCTGAGTACCGATGATCGATTCGCGCTGGCCGACCTGATCGTTCAGATCCTGCCAGCGCAGGGCCGACAGTTGCGCCTTGAGCTGGCGCTCTTCGGATTTGTATTCCTGATACTTCTTCGCGGACTCGGCCTGCCGGTGCAAGCGTTCGAGCTGGCGCTCAAGCTCTTCGCGCAGGTCGGTCAGACGCGCAAGGTTTTCGTGGGTGCGGCGGATGCGGTTTTCGGTCTCGCGCCGGCGCTCCTTGTATTTGGAGATGCCCGCCGCTTCTTCGATGAAGTTGCGCAGGTCTTCCGGTTTGGCTTCGATCAGCTTGGAGATCATCCCCTGCTCGATGATCGAGTAGCTGCGCGGGCCGAGGCCGGTGCCGAGGAAGATGTCGGTAATGTCGCGACGACGGCATTTGGCGCCGTTGAGGAAATAGCTGTTCTGGCTGTCGCGGGTGACTTTGCGGCGAATGGAGATCTCGGCATAAGCCGCATACTCGCCGACCAGCGTGCCGTCGGAGTTGTCGAACACCAGTTCGATGCTCGCCTGGCTCACCGGTTTACGGCTGGTCGAGCCGTTGAAGATGACGTCGGTCATCGACTCGCCACGCAGGTTCTTCGCCGAACTTTCGCCCATCACCCAGCGTACGGCGTCGATAATGTTCGACTTGCCGCAACCGTTCGGCCCGACGACCGCCGCCATGTTACTGGGGAAGTTCACCGTGGTCGGGTCGACGAAGGACTTGAACCCCGCCAGCTTGATGCACTTCAGCCGCACGCTCAGGCAACCGTCAGGGCGGAGACCACCAGATCGCAGCTGCGCTGGGCGTAAGCCGTCAGCACGATGCGGATCTGCGGCAAATCACGGGCGAGGACAGCGGCCAGCAGGCGTTCGAACAGTTCGAGGAACTCGCTCATTTCGGCCTTGCGCTGTTCGAGGGCGAGGAAATACGCTCGGCTCATGGCCGGCTGCAGGTTCTCGACGGTCTCTTGCAGGTACGGGTTGTTGGCAAACGGGTACGCAGCGCGCATCACGGCGAAGCTGTCGTCGACGAAGGTGCGGATGTCCTGACGCTCGTAGCTGGCGGTCAGGCGCTGCTGAATCTGCACGAACGGCGCCATGTCGGCCTGGGTCTGCCAGCCATTGGCGACCGCATTGCCGAGCAGGATGTACAGCTCGCTCATCAGCGTGCACAGGCTCTGCACCTTGTGCGCGGTGAGTTCGGTGACATGGGCACCACGTCGCGGCAGGATCGCGATCAGGTGGCGGCGTTCGAGGATCAGCAGGGCTTCGCGGACCGATCCGCGGCTGACATTGAGGGCCAGCGTGACCTTCTGTTCCTGGATGCGCTCTCCCGGCTTCATTTCGCCGCGAATGATGCGTTCGGCGAGGTGGTGAGCGATTTGCTCGGCGAGGCTGTCCGGCGCCTTGAACGTCATGGTTGTCCTTCAAACTCTTCGATCTGCACAAGCGGCGCAGTGTAGCGCAAATGCAGGTGCATGGCGGAGTGCCCGCACGGCGCTTTTTGGCACGATTCAAGCAAAAAAGCAGTGAATCCGCTCAGGGTCAATACTCAATAGAGCACAGGTTAATCGACAAAATCGTTTTTCCTGACCTTTAAGTCAGAAAACCATTGACCGAAAAGTCAGACCTGCTAAATTCGGTTGAAGTCGGTTAACAACAATAATGAGTCTGCGAGGCCTTCCGTGATCCAGTTTTTACTTAACCAGGAACTCCGTAGCGAGCACGCCCTGGACCCGAATCTGACCGTGCTCAATTACCTGCGCGAACATGTGGGCAAGTCCGGCACCAAAGAAGGCTGCGCCAGCGGCGACTGCGGCGCCTGCACCGTGGTGGTCGGCGAGTTGCAAACGGATGACGCCGGCCGCGAACACATTCGCTATCGCAGCCTCAATTCGTGCCTGACCTTTGTTTCGTCGCTGCACGGCAAGCAACTGATCAGCGTCGAAGACCTCAAGCACCAGGGCGAACTGCACAGCGTGCAGAAAGCCATGGTCGAGTGCCACGGCTCGCAGTGCGGCTTCTGCACCCCCGGCTTCGTCATGTCGCTGTTCGCCCTGCAAAAGAACAGCGATGCACCGGATCCGGCCAAGGCGCACGAAGCGCTGGCCGGCAACCTCTGCCGCTGCACCGGCTACCGGCCGATCCTCGCCGCCGCCGAGCAATCCTGCTGTGGCAAGCAACCGGATCAGTTCGATGCCCGCGAAGCCGAGACCATCGCCCGCCTCAAAGCCATTGCCCCGACCGATATCGGTGAACTCAACAGTGGCGACAAGCGTTGCCTGGTGCCGCTGACCGTCGCCGATCTGGCCGATCTGTACGACGCTTACCCACAAGCGCGGCTGCTGGCCGGCGGCACCGATCTGGCGCTGGAAGTCACCCAGTTCCATCGCACCTTGCCGGTGATGATCTACGTCGGCAACGTCGCCGAAATGAAGCGCATCGAAAGCTTCGCTGACCGTATCGAAATCGGCGCCGCCACCGCCCTCTCCGACTGCTACGAAGCGCTGACTGCCGAGTACCCGGACTTCGGCGAATTGCTGCACCGCTTCGCCTCGCTGCAGATCCGCAACCAGGGCACCCTCGGCGGCAACATCGGCAACGCCTCGCCGATTGGTGATTCGCCTCCGCTGCTGATCGCCCTCGGCGCGCAGGTGGTGCTGTGCAAAGGTGAAACCCGGCGCACGCTGAACCTGGAAGATTACTTCATCGACTACAAGGTCACCGCCCGTCAGGAAAGCGAGTTTATCGAGAAGATTATTGTCCCGCGTGCCACCGCCGAGCAGCGCTTCCGCGCCTATAAGGTCTCCAAGCGTCTGGACGATGACATCTCCGCCGTCTGCGCCGCATTCAATCTGCGCGTGGAAAACGGCGTGATCACTGATGCGCGCATGGCGTTCGGCGGCATGGCCGCGATCCCCAAACGCGCCGCCCATTGCGAAGCCGTGCTGCTCGGCCAGCCGTTCAACAACGCCGTGATCGAACGCGCCTGCGCTGCGCTAGCCGAAGATTTCACGCCGCTCTCGGATTTCCGCGCCAGCAAGGAATATCGCCTGCTCAGCGCGCAGAACCTGCTGCGCAAATACTTCATCGAACTGCAAACACCGCACATCGAGACTCGGGTGACCGCTTATGTCTAACCATCACGCCGTAGAGAAGACTCAAGCCGAACTGGCGGAACTGTTCGCCAAGGACCTGACCACCGGTGTCGGCCGCAGCGTCAAGCACGACAGCGCCGCCAAGCATGTGTCCGGTGAAGCGCAGTACATCGATGATCGCCTGGAATTCCCCAATCAGCTGCACGTTTACGCACGACTGTCAGACCGCGCCCACGCGAAAATCATCAGCATCGACACCAAGCCCTGCTACGCCTTCGAAGGCGTGCGCATTGCGATCACCCACGAAGACGTGCCGGGCCTGAAAGACATCGGCCCGTTGCTGCCGGGCGATCCGCTGCTGGCCATCGATGACGTGCAATTCGTCGGGCAACCGGTGCTGGCCGTGGCGGCGAAAGACCTGGAAACCGCACGCAAAGCGGCGATGGCGGCAATCATCGAGTACGAAGATCTCGAGCCGGTGCTGGACGTGGTCGAAGCCTTGCGCAAACGCCACTTCGTGCTCGACAGCCACACCCACCAGCGTGGCGACTCGGCTTCGGCATTGGCCACCGCCGAACATCGCATCCAGGGCACGCTGCACATCGGCGGCCAGGAACACTTTTATCTGGAGACGCAGATCTCCTCGGTGATGCCCACCGAAGACGGCGGCATGATCGTCTACTGCTCGACGCAGAACCCCACCGAAGTGCAGAAACTGGTGGCCGAAGTGCTCGACGTGTCGATGAACAAGATCGTCGTCGACATGCGCCGAATGGGCGGTGGTTTCGGCGGCAAGGAAACCCAGGCCGCCAGCCCGGCGTGCCTGTGCGCGGTGATCGCGCACCTCACCGGCCAGCCGACCAAGATGCGTCTGCCACGGGTCGAAGACATGCTGATGACCGGCAAGCGCCACCCGTTTTATGTCGAGTACGACGTCGGCTTCGACAGCAGCGGGCGCCTGCACGGCATCGCCATGGACCTGGCCGGCAACTGCGGCTGTTCGCCGGACCTGTCCGCCTCGATCGTTGACCGGGCGATGTTCCACTCGGACAACTCGTACTACCTCGGTGACGCGACCATCAATGGCCACCGCTGCAAGACCAACACCGCGTCGAACACCGCCTACCGCGGTTTCGGCGGCCCACAAGGGATGGTCGCCATCGAAGAAGTGATGGACGCGATTGCCCGTCACCTCAACCTCGATCCACTGGCCGTGCGCAAGGCCAACTACTATGGCAAGACCGAGCGCAACGTCACTCACTACTACCAGACCGTCGAGCACAACATGCTCGACGAGATGACCGCCGAACTGGAAGAAAGCAGCCAGTACGCCGAGCGCCGTGAAGCGATCCGTCGCTATAACGCCAACAGCCCGATCCTGAAAAAAGGCCTGGCGCTGACCCCGGTGAAATTCGGCATTTCCTTCACCGCCAGTTTCCTCAACCAGGCCGGCGCGCTGATCCACGTCTACACCGACGGCAGCATCCACCTGAACCACGGCGGCACCGAAATGGGCCAGGGCCTCAACACCAAAGTCGCGCAGGTGGTGGCCGAAGTGTTCCAGGTGGAAATGGATCGGGTGCAGATCACCGCGACCAACACCGATAAAGTGCCGAACACCTCGCCGACTGCGGCTTCCAGCGGCGCCGACCTCAACGGCAAGGCCGCGCAGAACGCCGCCGAGATCATCAAGCAGCGTCTGGTGGAATTCGCCGCGCGGCACTACAAGGTCAGCGAAGAAGACGTGGAATTCCACAACGGCCATGTGCGCGTGCGTGACCACATCATGACCTTCGAGGCACTGATCCAACTGGCGTATTTCAATCAGGTCTCGCTGTCGAGCACCGGCTTCTACAAGACCCCGAAAATCTACTACGACCGCAGCCAGGCCCGTGGTCGGCCGTTCTACTACTTTGCCTTCGGCGCGGCGTGCTGCGAAGTAATCGTCGACACCCTGACCGGCGAGTACAAGATGCTGCGTACCGACATCCTCCACGACGTCGGCGCCTCGTTGAACCCGGCGATCGACATCGGTCAGGTCGAGGGCGGTTTCGTCCAGGGCATGGGCTGGCTGACCATGGAAGAGCTGGTCTGGAACAACAAGGGCAAGCTGATGACCAACGGCCCGGCCAGCTACAAGATCCCGGCCGTGGCGGACATGCCGCTGGACCTGCGGGTGAAGCTGGTGGAAAACCGCAAGAACCCGGAAGACACGGTGTTCCATTCCAAGGCTGTGGGTGAGCCGCCGTTCATGCTCGGGATTGCCGCGTGGTGCGCGATCAAGGACGCGGTGGCGAGCCTCGGTGACTATAAGCATCAGCCGCAGATCGATGCGCCGGCGACCCCGGAGCGGGTGCTGTGGGGGTGTGAGCAGATGCGCCAGCTCAAGACTGTGAAAGCAGTTGCTGCTGAAGCTGAGCTGGCTCCGCTCTAGACCGAGGCGCGGTTATCGCGAGCAGGCTCACTCCTACAGGGGAACGCATTCCAAATGTAGGAGTGAGCCTGCTCGCGAATAGGCCCGAACAGACAACGACAGATGTCGAGGTGACTATGTACAACTGGATCGACGCCCTCGCCGACCTGCAGAACCAGGGCGAACCCTGTGTGCTGGTTACGATCATCGAAGAACTCGGCTCGACCCCGCGCAATGCCGGCTCGAAAATGGTCGTCAGCGCGAAACAGACCTTCGACACCATCGGTGGCGGGCATCTGGAATACAAAGCCATGCAGATCGCCCGCGAGATGCTCGCCAGCGGCAAGCAGGACACCCATCTGGAGCGCTTCAGCCTCGGCGCCAGCCTTGGCCAGTGCTGCGGTGGCGCCACCGTGTTGCTGTTCGAACCGATGGGCCAGGTGCAGGCGCAGATTGCGGTGTTCGGCGCCGGGCATGTCGGCCGCGCGTTGGTGCCGTTGCTCGCCAACCTGCCGTGCCGGGTGCGCTGGATCGATTCGCGGGAAGAGGAATTCCCCGAACAGATCCCCCATGGCGTGCGTAAAATCGTCGCCGAAGAGCCTGTGGATGAAATCGACGACCTGCCCGCCGGCAGCTACTGCATCGTCATGACCCACAACCATCAGCTCGACCTGGAACTCACTGCCGCGATCCTCAAGCGCAACGACTTTGCCTACTTCGGCCTGATCGGCTCCAAGACCAAACGGGCCAAGTTCGAACATCGCCTGCGTGATCGCGGTTTCGACAGCGGCGTCGTGCAACGCATGCGCTGCCCGATGGGCATCGGCGACGTCAAAGGCAAACTGCCTGTGGAAATCGCCATCTCCATCGCCGGCGAAATCATCGCCACCTATAACGCCAATTTCGGCCAGCACAGCGCCAGCGCCGAACCGATTGCCAGACTGCTGCCGGTTTCCCGGCGCAGTCAGGCCGCCAAACTCAAAGCCTCAAACTGATTAGAGAACCCTCATGCCTCTGACTCGCAAAGCCTACCGCGCCGCCATCCTGCACAGCATCGCCGACCCTGCCGAAGTCGGGATCGAAGCCTCCTACGAATATTTCGAGGACGGCCTGCTGGTGGTCGATGGCGGCAAGATCAGCGCCCTCGGCCACGCCACTGAATTGCTGCCGACCCTACCGGCGGACATCGAGATCACCCACTATCAAGATGCGCTGATCACCCCGGGCTTCATCGACACCCACATCCACCTGCCGCAAACCGGCATGGTCGGCGCCTACGGCGAGCAACTGCTGGACTGGCTCAACACCTACACCTTCCCGTGCGAAAGCCAGTTCGGTGACAAGGCCCACGCCGACGACGTGGCCGATATCTTCATCAAGGAACTGCTGCGTAACGGCACCACCACCGCACTGGTGTTCGGCAGCGTGCACCCGCAATCGGTGAACTCGTTCTTCGAGGCCGCCGACAAGCTCGACCTGCGGATGATCGCCGGCAAGGTGATGATGGACCGCAACGCGCCGGACTACCTGACCGACACCGCCGAATCGAGCTACGTCGAGAGCAAGGCGCTGATCGAACGCTGGCACGGCAAGGGCCGTCTGCACTACGCGGTCACCCCGCGTTTCGCCCCGACCAGCACCCCGGAGCAACTGACCCTCGCCGGCCAGTTGCTGACCGAATACCCGGATCTGTACATGCAGACCCACATCAGCGAGAACCTCAAGGAAATCGAGTGGGTCAAGGAACTGTTCCCGGAGCGCAAGGGCTATCTGGACGTTTACGATCACTACCAACTGCTCGGCGAGCGCTCGGTGTTCGCCCACGGCGTGCACCTGTGTGACGACGAATGTGCGCGTCTGGCGGAAACCGGCTCGGCAATCTCGTTCTGCCCGACCTCGAACTTCTTCCTCGGCAGCGGCCTGTTCAACCTGCCGATGGCCGAGAAACACAAGCTGAATGTCGGCCTCGGTACTGACGTCGGCGGCGGCACCAGTTTCTCGCTGCTGCAAACCCTGAACGAAGCCTACAAAGTCATGCAATTGCAGGGCGCGCGCCTGAGTCCGTTCAAGTCGCTGTACCTGGCAACGCTGGGCGGTGCGCGGGCGCTGCGTCTGGAAGAGAAGATCGGCAACCTGCAGCCGGGTTCCGATGCGGACTTCCTGGTGCTGGATTACAACGCCACGCCGCTGCTGAGCTACCGCCTGAAACAGGCCAACAACATTGCTGAAACGTTGTTTGTGCTGATGACGCTGGGCGATGACCGCACGGTGCAGCAAACTTATGCGGCAGGGGCTTTGGTGCATCAGCGCTGAGTTTTCCCGAGGCATAAAAAATCCCCCGGCGGTGTTAGCCCCGGGGGATTTTTGTTGCCTATCTGTCCGTATTCGCGAGCAAGCCCGCTCCCACAGGGGATCTCAGTCGATGCCAAATTTTATATTCACTGAAGATCCAATGTGGGAGCGGGCTTGCTCGCGAAGGCCGCGACTCGGTGCCAGTCAGAGCTTGGCCGCCGGGCGCCCAGGCTTCTTGGTCTGCAACAAATGCGAGAACACCGCATGCAAATCATCCGACGCACTTTCCTCATCGAGGTTGAGTTTGCTGTCGATGTGATCCATGTGATGCATCATCAGGTCCACTGCCAGCTCACCGTTGCGTGCTTCGATGGCGTCGATCAACTGGGTGTGCTCGTCGTAGGAGCAATGCGAGCGATTGCCGCTTTCGTACTGGGCGATGATCAGCGAGGTCTGCGAGACCAGACTGCGCTGGAAGCTGATCAGTGGCGCGTTCTTCGCCGCTTCGGCCAGTTTCAGGTGGAATTCGCCCGACAGACGGATACCGGCGCCGCGATCGCCACGAGAGAAGCTGTCGCGCTCGTCGTTGACCATCTGACGCAATTCGGCGATCTGCTCGGCAGTGGCGTGCTGCACGGCCAGCTCGGTGATCGCGCGCTCCACCAGACGGCGGGCCATGAACACCTGACGCGCTTCTTCAACGCTCGGGCTGGCGACCACGGCGCCACGGTTCGGCCGCAACAGCACCACGCCTTCATGGGCCAGACGCGACAGTGCGCGGCGAATGATGGTGCGGCTGACCCCGAAGATTTCCCCCAGCGCTTCTTCGCTCAATTTTGTACCGGGCGCCAGACGCTGTTCGAGGATGGCCTCGAAGATATGCGCGTAGACAATATCGTCCTGGGTTCCGCTGCGGCCGGCTTTGCCTGCTCGCGGTTGTTTCTTGAGGGGTTGCAACTGTTCGTTCATGGGCACTCGAGTCGGGAGAACTGCGGCGAATAGACCGTGACTGTAATACGGCACAGTAGGTCGCTGGCAAGTATCGCGTAAAAAACAGCGCGATTGTACACAATGGATGGTGGCAACACGACTGTATGGCTGTTTGTGACCACGGCTGTATTGCAACGATCCGTTACGATTGAGTTTAGGCTTAAACATCAAAACCGCCGCCTACCGAACACTGTGGCGAGGGAGCTTGCTCCCGCTCGGCTGCGCAGCAGTCGTAAAGCAGCCGATAGCGTCTGTCTGGCGCACCGGGGTGCCTGCATTGGGGCCGCTTCGCAACCCAGCGGGAGCAAGCTCCCTCGCCACAGGTATGTGACAGACACAAATATTTCGTTGGATTCACCGCTTCTATAAAAGGAACACCGCCGTCATGAACGACGCCACCTACACCCGCCTGCGCCCTCTCGCCGACACTTCGCCCTCGGCGATCGTTGCCGGTTTCATCGCAATGATGACCGGCTACACCAGTTCGCTGGTGCTGATGTTCCAGGCCGGGCAAGCGGCGGGCCTGAGCAGCGGACAGATTTCCTCGTGGATCTGGGCGATCTCGATCGGTATGGCGGTGTGCTCGATCGGCTTGTCGCTGCGCTATCGCACACCGATCACGATTGCCTGGTCGACACCGGGTGCAGCCCTGTTGATCACCAGCCTGGGCGGCGTCAGCTACGGCGAGGCCATCGGCGCCTACATCACTTGCGCGGTGCTGGTGACGATTTGCGGGCTGACCGGCAGCTTCGAACGCCTGGTGAAAAAGATCCCGGCGTCGCTGGCGGCAGCGTTGCTGGCGGGGATTCTGTTCAAGATCGGCAGCGAAATCTTCGTCGCCGCGCAACACCGCACCGGGCTGGTGCTGGGGATGTTCTTCACTTATCTGCTGGTAAAACGTCTGTCGCCGCGTTACGCGGTGCTCGCCGCATTGCTGATCGGCACCGCGCTGTCGGGCTTCATGGGCCTGCTGGATTTCAGCGCTTTCCATCTGGAACTGGCGACGCCAGTCTGGACCACGCCACACTTCTCGCTGGCCGCGACCATCAGCATCGGCATTCCGTTGTTCGTGGTGGCGATGACTTCGCAGAACATGCCCGGCATCGCCGTGCTGCGCGCCGACGGCTACAACGTGCCGGCCTCGCCGCTGATCACCAGCACCGGCATCGCCTCGCTGCTGCTGGCGCCATTCGGCTCCCACGGCATCAACCTCGCGGCCATCAGCGCGGCGATCTGCACCGGGCCGCACGCCCATGAAGATCGCAACAAGCGCTACACCGCGGCGGTCTGGTGCGGGATTTTCTACGGGATTGCCGGGGTGTTCGGCGCCACATTGGCGGCGCTGTTTGCCGCGTTGCCGAAAGAACTGGTGCTGTCGATTGCCGCGCTGGCGCTGTTCGGCTCGATCATCAACGGCCTGAGCATTGCCATGACCGAAGTGAAGGAACGCGAGGCGGCGCTGATCACCTTCATGGTCACGGCGTCGGGGTTGACGCTGTTTTCCATCGGCTCGGCGTTCTGGGGGATTGTGGCGGGGGTTTTGACGTTACTGATTTTGAACTGGCGTAAAGCTTAAAGCAAAAGATCGCAGCCTTCGGCAGCTCCTACAGGGTGTACACCCTCCCATGTAGGAGCTGCCGAAGGCTGCGATCTTTTGATCTTGCAAAAAAACGGCGACCCTCAGGTCGCCGTTTTTTTCAGTATCACTTGGCCGCGTTGATCGGCTTTTCCGGATACCAGACGTCCAGCAGCGGGCTGACGGTCATGCCGGTCAGTTCGCTACGGTTTTTCAGCCAGGCTTCAACGGCAGCGCGCTGCTCTTCGTTGACCGAGCCACGCTTCTGCAGGCAAACCAGACCGAAGTCATCGCCGCCAACATAACCCAGACCGTTGGCTTCCATGGCTTCTTTGATGAATGCTTCGAGGAAAGCGTCAATGGCTTCTTCGGACAAATCTTCTTTAAAGTCCAGGTTCAGTTCGAAACCCAGCTCTTGGAATTCATCAACGCACAGTTTTTTGCGCAGACGCTGGGAACGGTTAGTCGCCATTGGAACAATCCTCTTAAGTAATAACGGCCGGCACTTTACCAGTTTAAGCGGTCAATTGCCCGACTCTCTGGGCGCGGTGGTCGACCGCCTGTAAAAAAAATAACGAAATGGCCGCCTCGGGCAAGGCACAAGCTGTTACACCTTGGGGCATAATGCCGACACTTTCATGACCACTGAGGGCTTTTTCATCCATGCCCTCGTTATTTTTCCCCTCTTCTGCAGGGTTTTATTTCATATGATCAAATCGTTGCGTCCTCTCTTTCTTGCCGGCCTTCTTCTGCCCCTGGCCCTGCCGGTTGCCGCTGCCACTATCAATACCGCCCTCACCCCTAACGTCGAAAAAGCCCTCAAGGCCAGCAAGCTGCAGCCGACCGCGCTGTCGCTGGTGATGATTCCGCTCGACGGCCCGGGCAATCCGACGATGTACAACGCCGACGTCTCGGTCAACCCGGCTTCGACCATGAAACTGGTCACCACCTACGCCGCGCTGGAAATGCTCGGCCCCAACCATCAGTGGAAAACCGAGTTCTACACCGACGGCGATTTGAGCGGCGGCATTCTCAACGGCAACCTGTACCTCAAGGGCGGCGGCGATCCGAAGCTGAACATGGAAAAACTCTGGCTGCTGATGCGCGATCTGCGCGCCAACGGCGTGACCCAGGTCACCGGCGACCTGATCCTCGACCGCGGCTTCTTCATCCAGCCGCAACTGCCCGAGTTCAACGACGACGGCAACGACGAGAACAAGCCGTTTCTGGTCAAACCCGACTCGCTGCTGGTCAACCTCAAGGCCCTGCGCTTCGTCGCGCGCAATGATGGAGGCCGGGTGCTGATCTCGGTGGAGCCGCCGATTGCCAGCGTGCGCATCGAAAACACGGTCAAGGCGCTCAACTCCAAACAGTGCACCGGGGGTGTGCGCTACAACCCGGTGACCCAGGCGGACGGCAGCGTCACCGTGACCGTCGCCGGTCAGTTGGGCGAAGGCTGCAGCTCACAGACTTATCTGTCGCTGCTCGACCACGCGACCTACACCGCCGGTGCCGTGCGCGCGATCTGGAAAGAACTGGGCGGCAGCATCCAGGGCAAGGATCGCCTCGCCGCGACCCCGAGCGGCGCCAAGCTGCTGGCCCGCGCCTACTCGCCGGATCTGGCGGAAATCATCCGCGACATCAACAAATACAGTAACAACACCATGGCCCAGCAGTTGTTCCTGAGCCTCGGTCAGAAGTACCGCAACGAAGCCGACGGTGACGACGCCAAGGCCGCGCAACGGGTGGTTCGTCAGTGGCTGGCGAAAAAAGGCATCACCGCGCCGCACCTGGTGATGGAGAACGGCTCCGGGCTGTCCCGCGCCGAACGCGTCAGCGCCCGCGAGATGGCCAACATGCTGCAAGCCGCCTGGCATAGCCCGTACGCCGCCGAGTACATCAGCTCCATGCCGATTGCCGGCACCGACGGCACCATGCGCAAACGCCTGAAGACCACCGCGATGCGCGGCGAAGCCCACGTCAAGACCGGCACCCTGAACACCGTGCGCGCGATCGCCGGCTTCAGCCGCGACGTCAACGGCAACACCTGGGCGGTGGTGGCGATCCTCAACGACAAGGCGCCGTTCGGCGCATCGTCGGTGCTGGATCAGGTGCTGCTGGATCTGTACAAGCAGCCGCGCCTGCCGCAGACCGCTTCGGCCCTGTAACCCACCGTCGAACCTGTGGACGCAACTCTCTGTGGCGAGGGAGCTTGCTCCCGCTGGGCTGCGCAGCGGCCCCAAATGATTTTGTGAGCGCTACGCACTCAAGCGGGAGCAAGCTCCCTCGCCACAAAACAGGGTTCCACAGAGGATTGGTGTAACGGCTCAGCTCATCTGCTCCACCCGATCACGCCCGCCCTGCTTCGCCGCATACACCCCTGAATCCGCGCGCAGCAACAGCGCATCCGCGCCCTCCCCCGGGCGCCAGCTGGCGATGCCGAAACTGGCCGTCACCACTCCGACCACATCCACCGGCGCACTGCGCAGGCCTTGCCACAACTCCACCGCCAGCATGTGCGCGTGCTCGCCGTCGATGTCCGGACAGAGCACCATGAATTCCTCTCCGCCCAGGCGGCAGAACACATCAGTTCGGCGCAGACGATGGCCGATGCGCTCGCACACCGCTTGCAGCACCCGGTCGCCCACGGCATGGCCGTACTGGTCGTTGATCCGTTTGAAGTGGTCGATGTCGAGCATGATCACCGACAGCTCACCGCCGCCGCGTTCGACCCGGGCCATTTCGGTGGTCAGGCGTTCCTGGAAGTAGCGGCGGTTGTGGATGCCGGTCAGCGAGTCGGTAACCGAAAGCGCCCGCAATTCCTCTTCCACTCGTTTCAAGTCGGAAATGTCCGAGATGTAGCCGTGCCACAGTACGCCGCCGCCCGGCAGCTCCTCCGGCGTCGCCTCGCCGCGCACCCAGCGCAGGCCGCGCTCGGGCAACTGCACACGGTACTCCTCGCGCCATGGGCTGAGGCTGTCCGCCGAAGCGCGGATCGAGCTGCGCACTCGCGAGACGTCTTGTGGATGGATGCGGGTGAAAATCGCCTCGGCATTGAGCAGCAACACGTCCGGCTCCAGCTCGTAGATCTCGCGGATGCCGTCGCTGGCATAAATCACGCTGAAGCGTCCGTCGAATTCCATCTTGAACTGGTAGATGCCGCCGGGCACGTGCGCGCTGAGTTTTTTCAGCAATACATCCCGCGCCGCCAGCGCTTCGTGCACGCGCTTGCGCTCGGTGATGTCGATGCAGATCGCCAGATGCCCGACCCACAGCCCCTGCTCATCGAGCACCGGGGTGGCGAGCATATTTACCGGCAGGTGACTGCCGTCGCTGCGCACCAGCGTCCACTCGCGTGCCTCGTGCCCGCCGACTTCGCCGCCCTCGACCAACATCGCGTGGCAGGTCGGAATGCTCTTGCCGTAACGCGCACTCAACTCCGCCGAACGCGCGGCCAGTTCTCGCGGCAGATGCAGGTTTTCCAGGGTCATGTGCCCGACCACATCGGTGCTGCTGTAGCCGAGCATCTGTTCGGCGCCGGGGTTGAAGGTGTTGATCACCCCGCGCAGGTCGGTGGCGATGATTGCCACCTGGGTCGCGGCATTCAGTACCCCGCGCAACTGACCGTGGGTGCCGCGCAATTCCTGCTCGCGGGCGTGCAGTTCCTGGGTGCGCAGTTCGACCATGCGCAAGGCGCGCTGGCGTTGACTGACCAGCACGTAAAGCAGTGCGCTGAGCAACAGACTCAGCAGCGCCCCCAGCACCACCAGGCTGCTGATTGACGAATGGTTGGCCTGCAGAAACGCTTCGCTGGGCTGCATATCCACTTGATAGTCATGGTCGGCCATGCGCAACAGACGTGTGGCGGACAGATCACTGGCCCCAGCCTGGTTGGCGGACTCGTAGAGCACTTCATGCTGTTCATCGGTGGACAGGTCGAGAATGCGTACATTGAGGAAATCCTGGTGCTCCTCCGGCAGTCCGTCGGCCAGCAACTGCTGCATGCTGATCACCGCCATCACATAGCCTTGCGGCGGCCCTTTCGGCGCCCCTTCACGAGTGACCGGCGCCAGCAGCAAGACGCCCCGGGCATACGCCGGATCAATCCCCACCAGATGCAATGGCTGCGACACCACCATGTGCCCGGTGCGGTCGGCGCGTTCCAGCGTCGCCCGGCGCAGGGGTTGCGCCAGCAAGTCGTAACCCAGCGGCGTGGGCAAGCGGCTTTGGCTCTGGGTGTAGATCACCGGTACGTATTCGGGGCGATCAGCGGCGGTCTGCAACTGGCCGTCAGCGGTCAGTTCACGAAAGGTGAAGGTGCTGAAGCCTTCGTTACGCACGGCCTGTTCGACCGCCGGGCGTTCGGCACGGCTGATCCGTGGCGCATAGGAATAGGCCTGGGTGCGTAATAGAAGCGGTTTGGCATAGCCGTCGAATTCGCTGCGCGAGACCGAATCGGAGTTGGCGAAGAAACGGCGCAGGCCATCGAGACGCTGTTCCTGATCCTGGAAACGTTCTTCGATGCGGCTGTAACGCTCATTGGCCAGCAATTGGAAGCGTTGGCGCAGTTGATGGTGAAACTGATTGAGGGAGGCCCAGGCGAGCAGCCCCGTGAGAATCCCGCCGGCGAGCAATACCAGCAGCGCGACCAGCCAGGCCGAGACGTCTTCGCTGATAAAACCCAGAATCTTTGGGCGCACGGGGTGCAACGACATAAGGGCAACTCACGACGCCATTGTTTCGGGGGAAAACCCATTGGCCATGCGTTGAGTTATAGCTATTAGCCATTAATTTGGCTAGCGCTGATCGGATCCAAGAGCCTTTAAAAATCAAGGCTCTGTGGATCCAACCAGTCCGAGCGTCAACGTGCCGTGATTTTCCAGGCGCGGTGGATCTTGGTGTTACGGGCAAAATCCGGATCGATGGTCTGCGCGCTGATTTCCTCGACCGCGTAACGCTCGGCGAGGTTTTCCTCCAACTGGAACTTGCGGAAGTTGTTGGAGAAGTACAGCACGCCACCCGGGGCCAGGCGTGCCATGGCCAGGTCGATCAACTGCACCTGGTCACGCTGCACGTCGAAGATGCCTTCCATGCGCTTGGAGTTGGAGAAGGTCGGCGGGTCGATGAAGATCAGGTCGTACTCGTCCCGGCTGCTTTCCAGCCACGCCATCACGTCGCCCTGCTCCAGACGGTTCTTGTCGGAGAAGCCGTTCAGCGACAGGTTGCGCCGCGCCCAGTCGAGGTAAGTCTTCGACAGGTCGACGCTGGTGGTGCTGCGCGCACCGCCCTTGGCCGCGTGCACACTGGCGGTCGCGGTGTAGCAGAACAGATTGAGGAAGCGCTTGCCGGCCGCCTCTTTCTGAATGCGCATGCGCATTGGCCGGTGGTCGAGGAACAGCCCGGTGTCGAGGTAGTCAGTGAGGTTCACCAGCAGCTTGACGCCGCCTTCGCTGACCTCATTGAACTTGCCCTGCGCCGCCTGACGCTCGTATTGCTTGGTGCCGCTCTGACGCTCGCGGCGTTTGACCACCACGCGGCTCTTGTCGACGTTCAGCGCCTGCGGGATCGCCGCCAAGGCGTCGAACATGCGCGCCGAGGCTTTTTCCGGATCGATCGACTTCGGCGCGGCGTATTCCTGCACGTGCACCCAGTCGTGGTACAGGTCGATGGCCATGGCGTATTCCGGCATGTCGGCATCGTAGACGCGGTAGCAGTCGATGCCTTCGCGCTTGACCCACTTGCTCATCGCCTTGAGGTTTTTCTGCAGGCGGTTGGCAAACATCTGCCCGCCTTCGCTCAGGCGCGGCTGCTCGACCACTGGCGCCGGGGCTGGCGTCGGTTTGATCGGGTTGCCGTTCTTGTTGAACTTGCGCTCTTGCGGCTCGTTCGGGGTCTGATCGTAGGCTGCTTGCTCGCGCTCGGCCTGACGCTGTTCCGGAGTCCGCCGCTCGCCGGTGACGAACTGGTCCGGCAGCACCTTGATCAGCAGCAGTTTGCACGGCAGCGCGCCGTTCCAGAACGAATACTGTTTGTGGCTGCGAATGCCCATGCGCTTGCCCAGATCCGGGGCGCCGGTGAATACCGCCGCTTCCCAGTTCAGGCAGGCCTGTCGCAGGCGCTCGCCGAGGTTCTGGTAGAGATAGAGCAGGCTGGCTTCGTCGCCCAGTCGCTCGCCGTACGGCGGGTTGCAGATCACCAGACCTTTCTGGTTCTGGTCCGGACGCGGCTCGAAGGTCGCGACTTCGCCCTGATAGATCTTGATCCACTCGCTCAGACCAGCGCGTTCGACGTTATTGCGGCCCGGCTGAATCAGGCGCGGGTCGGCTTCGTAACCGCGAATCCACAGCGGCGGCTTGGCCAGACCGGCAGCGGCACGTTCGACCGCTTCTTCATGGAGTTTTTTCCACAGCGCCGGAACGTGGCCGAGCCATGCGGTAAAGCCCCACTGCTCGCGGCGCAGGTTCGGCGCCATGTCGGCGGCGATCATCCCGGCTTCGACGAGGAACGTACCGACACCGCACATCGGGTCAGCCAGCGCGCCGCCTTCGGCCGCAATGCGCGGCCAGCCGGAACGGATCAGGATCGCTGCCGCGAGGTTTTCCTTCAGCGGCGCCGCGCCCTGCTGCAGGCGGTAACCGCGCTGATGCAGGCTGTGGCCGGAAAGGTCGAGGGACAGGATCGCTTCGCCGCGATCCAGGCGCAGGTGAATGCGCAGATCCGGGTTGAGCTTGTCGATCGACGGACGGTCGCCTTGCGGGGTACGCAGTTTGTCGACGATGGCGTCTTTGACTTTCAGCGCACCGAAGTGGGTGTTGTCGATGCCCGAGCCGTGGCCGCTGAATTCGACGGCCAGGGTGCCGTCGGCGAGCATGTGATCCTGCCACTCGACGTCAAGCACGCCGTGGTACAGGTCTTCAGCGTCTTTCATCGGGAAGCGCTTGAGCACCAGCAACACCCGGTTGGCCAGACGCGACCACAGGCACAGGCGATAAGCGGTTTCCATGGTCGCCATGCCTCGCACGGCGGAGGTGTGCTCGCGGGCGTCTTCAAGGCCAAGCCCGACGGCTTCCTCGATGAGCAGGCCTTCAAGGCCTTTGGGGCAAGTGAGGAAGAGTTCGAAACGG
Organism: Pseudomonas sp. GW823-FHT01D03; assembly: GCF_058798255.1. Lineage (NCBI taxonomy): Bacteria > Pseudomonadati > Pseudomonadota > Gammaproteobacteria > Pseudomonadales > Pseudomonadaceae > Pseudomonas > Pseudomonas sp. GW823-FHT01D03. The sequence goes on along the minus strand of NZ_JBXAKK010000001.1, from coordinate 2,053,511 downwards.
TCGGACATGGTATTTCCAGAGCCTTTGGCTAGTGAACCGGCAACGCATTGCCGATCCGGTTTTCAATCAGGCGCTTTTCTAAAAGAGCGCCCGCGTGGCACGAAGGTGTGCCGTTCCATCCCCGCTGCTCGGGTTAAAAGAGCTTAGATGCCGGGACAGAGAAAATAGTTGATGAAACAAAAAGTCTTAAAGCGACCCTTCGTCGCTTAGTAACCGAGCGTAAACGTGGGTCATTCTCACTAAAGGATTAACCCCATCATCCAGCGCGGGGCCGATCATACCGGGGTTTGCAGAAAAAACGTTCATGAAACCGGTCGTTACTTATGGCTGTAGCACTATTTTCGTTACGTCCTTATGACAAAACGATCATTCCCTCGGTGTGACTCATTGGTTAGAACTGACCACAGGTTGACGTCGCAACGGCGTCAACACCTTGGCTCGCCACGCCGGCAGCGAGCCGCCCAACGGCAGAGTTTTTCTGCCAGACCTCGATTGAGGTCAACGCGACGAAAACAGTCAACAAGTGAGGGAAACACCCTATGAGAAGACTTAAGCGTGATCCGTTGGAAAGAGCATTTTTGCGCGGATATCAATATGGCGTTGGTGGCAAATCCCGCGAGCTTTGCCCATTTACTCTACCGTCGGTACGTCAAGCCTGGATCAACGGCTGGCGAGAAGGACGCGGCGACAACTGGGACGGTATGACCGGCACTGCGGGAATCCACAGACTCAACGAACTTCACGCCGTCGGCTGACACAGGGCACTTATTGCAACACGACAATCTGAATTTCTAGCGACTTACCATGCACGTCCTTCCCGGACGGCGGGCTACGGCCCAGGGGCTCCTTCGAGGAGCCCTTTTTTATGCCTGCAAATGCAATCCCCTGTGGCGAGGGAGCTTGCTCCCGCTCGGCTGCGCAGCAGTCGTAAATCCTGAATCCTCGCTATACCTGACAAACTTGGGGCTGCTTCGCAACCCAGCGGGAGCAAGCTCCCTCGCCACAAAAGCCCTCAGAAAACCTCAGCGCAGCGCGGCGATCGCGTCGACCGATTCACGAATCAACGCCGGGCCCTTATAGATGAAGCCCGAGTAAATCTGCACCAGACTCGCCCCCGCCGTGATCTTCTCGGCCGCATGCTTGCCTTCGGTGATGCCACCGGCCGCAATGATCGGCAACCGACCACCCAGCTCAGCCGCCAACACCTTCACGGTATGCGTGCTCTTGTCACGCACCGGAGCGCCGGACAGACCGCCCGCCTCGTCACCGTGCTCCATGCCTTCGACGCCGACGCGACTCAGGGTGGTGTTGGTGGCAATCACTGCGTCCATCCCGGTTTCGATCAGCGCCTGAGCCACCTGCGCCGTTTCTTCGTCGGTCATGTCCGGAGCGATCTTGATCGCCAGCGGTACGTGCTTGCCGTGACGCAGGGCCAGTTCGGCGCGGCGCGTGGCCAGATCCGCCAGCAACTGCTTGAGCGAATCACCGAACTGCAGACTGCGCAGGCCCGGGGTGTTCGGCGAGCTGACATTGACCGTGACATAGCTGGCGTGGGCATACACCTTGTCCAGGCAAATCAGATAGTCGTCCACCGCGCGCTCGACCGGGGTGTCGAAGTTCTTGCCGATGTTGATCCCCAGCACGCCCTTGTATTTGGCCGCCGCGACCCGCGCCAGCAGGTTATCCACACCGAGGTTGTTGAAGCCCATGCGATTGATGATCGCCTCGGCTTCCGGCAGACGGAAGATCCGTGGTTTCGGGTTGCCCGGCTGCGGACGCGGGGTCACGGTGCCGATTTCGACGAAACCGAAACCCAGTTGCGAGAAACCGTCGATGGCCGCGCCGTTCTTGTCCAGACCGGCCGCCAGACCCACCGGGTTCGGGAAGTCCAGGCCCATGACCGTCACCGGCACATTCGCCGGCTTCTTGCACAGCATGCCGTTGAGGCCCAAACGCCCACCCGCGCCGATCAGATCCAGCGACAGATCGTGGGAGGTTTCCGGGGAAAGTTTGAACAACAGCTGACGGGCCAGGGTGTACATGGGCGGCGATGACTCGGGCGGCGAAAAGAGGCGGCGATTATAGCCGGGCAACGTCCCCCGGCGCGAGGCACACAGGTAAATCAGCCTGACTGGCATATGCCTTGCACTTTCAGGGTATCAGCCCACAGGCCAATGGCGGCGTGCGGGCACGGACAATGGCGTCGTTCGGAGGTTTTGCCTTAGCAAAGCCTGGGACGGCGTTTTTTTTGAGGGTGGCTTTATATGAGTGATTCGTCCGTCGGGCCGCTGGCCTGGGTCAACGGCAGTGATGCTCCGGAAAAAAGCGTGATCAACCTCGGCTTCATGGCCCTGAGCGATTGCGCTTCGGTAGTCGTGGCCGCGACACAGGGCTTCGCCCAGCCCTACGGCCTGACGATCAACCTCAAGCGCCAGGCGTCCTGGGCGACCTTGCGCGACAAACTGGTCAGCGGTGAACTGGATGTCGCCCACAGCCTGTACGGGCTGATTTACGCGGTGCACCTGGGCATCGGTGGCGTGGCGCCGAGCGACATGGCGGTGCTGATGGGCCTGAACCAGAACGGCCAGAGCCTCAACCTGTCTCACGGTTTGCAGCAACTGGGCGTGACCAGTCCTGAAGCACTCGATCGGCAGGCGCACCAAACCCGCGCAAAACTGACCTTCGCCCAGACCTTTCCCACCGGCACCCATGCGATGTGGCTGTATTACTGGCTGGCGAGTCAGGGCATTCATCCATTGCAGGACGTTGACAGCGTAGTGGTACCGCCGCCGCAAATGGTCGCTCACCTGCAAGCCGGGCGCATCGATGGCTTCTGCGTCGGTGAGCCGTGGGCGGCCAGCGCCGTGCAACAGGATCTGGGGTTCACCCTCGCTACCAGCCAGAGCATCTGGCCTGACCACCCGGAAAAAGTCCTTGGCTGCACCCGCGCGTTCGTCGAGCAATACCCCAACACCGCACGGGCGCTGGTGATGGCGATCCTCGAGGCCAGCCGCTTCATCGAGCAAAACCCGGAAAACCGCCGCAGCACCGCGCAGTTGCTGAGCGCCCCGGAATACCTCGACGCCCCGCTGTCCTGCATCGAACCGCGTTTTCTCGGTGATTACGCCGATGGCCTTGGCAATCGCTGGCAGGACCCGCACGCCTTGCGCTTTCACGGCAACGGCGAGGTGAATCTGCCGTACCTGTCCGACGGCATGTGGTTCATGACCCAATTCCGCCGTTGGGGCCTGTTACGCGAGGATCCCGACTACCTCGCGGTGGCCCGCCAGGTTCAGCAACTGGACATTTACCGCGAAGCAGCCACCGCCGTCGGTGTCGCCGCGTGGGGCAAGGAGATGCGCAGCAGCCAGTTGCTCGATGGCAAAGTCTGGGACGGCAGCGATCCGGCTGGTTACGCCCGCAGCTTCAAGTTGCACGCCCTGAGCGACAGCGCCCCCCTTCTCGCCCGCCGCTGACAGGAGACCGCCAATATGCTGCGCATTCTGCTGATCAACGACACCGCGAAAAAAGTCGGCCGCCTGAAAGCCGCGCTGACCGAGGCCGGTTTCGAGGTCATCGATGAATCCGGCCTGACCATCGATCTGCCGGCGCGCGTCGAAACGGTGCGCCCGGACGTGATTCTGATCGATACCGAGTCACCGAGCCGCGATGTCATGGAGCAAGTGGTGCTCGTCAGCCGCGACCAGCCCCGGCCGATCGTGATGTTCACCGACGAACACGACCCGGGGGTGATGCGTCAGGCGATCAAGTCCGGGGTCAGTGCCTACATCGTCGAGGGCATTCACGCCCAGCGCCTGCAGCCGATTCTCGATGTGGCGATGGCGCGCTTCGAAAGCGACCAGGCCTTGCGCGCGCAACTGCTGGCCCGCGATCAGCAACTGGCCGAGCGCAAACGCATCGAACTGGCCAAAGGGCTGCTGATGAAGATGAAGGACTGCAACGAAGAAGAGGCCTACACCCTGATGCGCCGCCAGGCCATGAGCCGCCAGCAGAAACTGATTCAGGTGGCGGAGCAGATCATTGCGATGAGTGAGTTGCTTGGCTGAAGGCCTGCGCTGGCTTTCCGGGCCCCTTCGCGAGCAAGCCCGCTCCCGCATTTGGAATGCATTCCCCTGTGAAGCAGGTCGGGGTTTCACTTTGAAATGCATTCCCTGTGGGAGCGGGCTTGCTCGCGAAGGCCGCGACGCGGTTTCACTTATTGGCACAAATCTGGCTAAGCATTCAGCACAGGTAACCAACGGCGGTTGCCCCACCCACGACAAAGACGTCGCTCACCCGTTCGCCCAACCGGCGTATCAGGTGGCGGCGTTTTTGCGTTTTGGCCCCACAGCTCGGGGCCGGTGGTGCGGCCGTGGCGGCGCTCCACCTGCTGTGACTCCTTTGAGACTCTTTTCAGCTGAGGTGCGCGATGAATTCAAGCTTCTGGAAATCCGGCCACACCCCGACCCTGTTCGCAGCCTTTCTGTATTTCGACCTGAGTTTCATGGTCTGGTACCTGCTCGGCCCGTTGGCGGTGCAGATCGCCGCCGACCTGCACCTGACCACGCAACAACGCGGTCTGGTGGTGGCGACGCCGATTCTGGCGGGTGCGGTGCTGCGCTTTGTGATGGGCATGCTGGCCGATCGTCTGTCGCCGAAAACCGCTGGTCTGATCGGTCAGGTGATCGTGATCTGCGCGCTGTTCGGCGCATGGAAACTCGGCATCCACAGTTATGAACAGGCGCTGATCCTGGGACTGTTCCTCGGCATGGCCGGTGCTTCGTTTGCTGTGGCCCTGCCGCTGGCTTCGCAGTGGTATCCGCCGCAGCATCAGGGCAAGGCCATGGGTATCGCCGGCGCCGGTAACTCCGGCACCGTGTTTGCCGCACTGATTGCCCCGGTGCTGGCTGCGGCGTTCGGCTGGAGCAACGTTTTCGGTTTCGCCCTGATTCCGTTGATCCTGACCCTGGTGCTGTTCGCCTGGCTGGCAAAAAACGCCCCGCAGCGGCCCCAGGCCAAAGCCATGGCCGACTACTTCAAAGCCCTCGGCGATCGCGACAGTTGGTGGTTCATGTTTTTCTACAGCGTGACCTTCGGCGGCTTTATCGGTCTGGCCAGCGCCCTGCCCGGCTACTTCAACGACCAATACGGCCTGAGCCCGGTGACCGCCGGTTACTACACCGCTGCCTGTGTGTTCGGTGGCAGCCTGATGCGTCCGCTCGGCGGTGCGTTGGCGGATCGCTTCGGCGGCATCCGCACGTTGCTGGCGATGTACACCGTGGCGGCAATCTGCATCGCCGCTGTCGGTTTCAACCTGCCCAGCTCCTACGCGGCACTGGCGCTGTTCGTCTGCACCATGCTCGGTCTCGGCGCCGGCAACGGCGCAGTGTTCCAGTTGGTGCCGCAACGTTTTCGCCTGGAGATCGGGGTGATGACCGGGCTGATCGGCATGGCCGGCGGCATCGGCGGTTTTGCCCTGGCGGCCGGCATGGGCGCGATCAAGCAAAGCACCGGCAGCTATCAACTGGCGCTGTGGTTGTTCGCCAGCCTCGGCGTGCTGGCGTGGTTCGGCCTGCACGGGGTCAAACGTCGCTGGAGAACCACCTGGGGTTCGGCGGCGGTCACCGCTGCGCGAGTCTGAGGCGTCGATGCCCCTGCAATTGAGCTTTGCCCAGGCCAGCGCCACCGGCCCGCGCGCGGAAAACCAGGACGCCCTGCGCCTGGTGACGCCCGCCCCGGCGCTGGCCGCCAGCAAAGGTTATCTGGTCGCTATCGCCGACGGTGTCAGCCAGTGCGCCGATGGCGGATTGGCTGCACGCTCGACCCTGCAAGCACTGGCGCTGGACTACTACGCCACGCCACAGACCTGGAGCGTGGCGCAGGCGCTGGATCGCCTGCTGCTCGCGCAAAATCGCTGGTTACAGGCCAATGGCGGCGGGCAACCGCTGCTGACCACGGTCAGCGCGCTGGTCCTGCGCGGTCGGCGCTTCACCCTGGCCCACGTCGGTGATTGCCGGGTCTACCGCTGGCAGGCTGACGCTTTGCAGCGGATCTCGCAGGATCATGTCTGGGAGCAGCCGGGCATGCAGCACGTGCTCAAACGCGCGCTGGGGCTGGATCAGCATTTGGTGCTGGATTTTCTCGACGGTGAATTACGCGAGGGCGAATGTTTCGTGCTGCTCAGCGATGGCGTGTGGTCGACTCTGGGCGATACCGCGATTGCCGCGATTCTGCGCGATCAACCGGATCTCGACAGCGCCGCCCACACGCTGGTCAACGCCGCGCATCTGGCCGGCAGTCAGGACAACGCCAGTGCGTTGCTGGTGCGGGTCGATGCACTCGGCGAAGCGAACATCGGCGATGCACTGATCCATTTGCAGCAATGGCCACTGCCGCCGCCGCTGAAGACCGGGCAGATGTTCGAAGGCTGGCAGGTGCAAGGCGTTGTCGCTCAGAGCCAGCAATCGCTGCTGTATCGAGTGCTGGATAGCCAAGCGCGAGGCTGGTTGTTGAAAACATTGCCGGCGCGACTGGCCGATGATCCCCAGACCGGACAAGCCTTGCTGTCGGAAGAATGGTTCCTCAAGCGTGTCGCCGGGCGGCATTTTCCTGAAGTCCACAGCGGCACTCAGCGTCAGCATTTGTACTACGTGATGCGCGAATATTCCGGTATGACTCTGGCGCAGCTGTTTCAACACAGCCACCCGTTGCCGTTGGCGCAGTGGCAGGACATTGCCGAGCGTCTGCTGCGGGCGGTAGGCCTGTTGCACCGGCGGCAGATTCTGCACCGCGACATCAAGCCGGAAAACCTGCATCTGGGCGACGATGGCGAGTTGCGCCTGCTGGATTTCGGTCTGGCGTACTGCCCCGGTCTGTCCGAAGACGCACCGTCAACACTGCCGGGAACGCCCAGTTTCATCGCCCCGGAAGCCTTTCGCGGCGAGCCACCAAGTGGGCAACAGGATCTGTACGCGGTGGGCGTGACCTTGTATTTCCTGCTGACCGGGCACTTTCCCTATGGTGAGGTCGAAGCGTTCCAGCGGCCGCGATTTGGCCTGCCGGTGAGTGCCGGTCGCTACCGCCCGGACCTGCCGGAATGGATTGCGCAGAGTCTGGAGCGTGGCGTGGCTGCCGATCCGCAACAGCGCTTTGAAACGGCTGAAGAATGGCTGCTGGTGCTGGAACAGGGTGAGCGACGCAGTTTGAGCGTGCGGCCCAGACCGTTGTTGGAGCGTGAGCCGTTGAAGGTCTGGCGGACGGTGGCATTGCTGGCCTTGCTTGGGAATCTGGTGCTGCTGGTGGTGTTGTTTCATCGTTGATACCGCGTCGCGCCCTTCGCGAGCAAGCCCGCTCCCACAGGGGATCTGAGTCGCTCACAAGTCCCCTGTGAGAGCGGGCTTGCTCGCGAAGGCGCCCGCCCAATCACTACAAATCCCTCTGTCTGAACGCTCCACGACTGGGCAGCCCGCTTCGATAAGGTGCAAAAAAACCTTGATGAACGCTGACAAAACGCAATAAACCCGCCACCGCCACACTTGGCACAACCACTGCATTACCCGTTTCACCATACATAAAGCCCAACCTTCAACGACGAAGGCTGCGCTTCCCGAGAGAACGGGACCAGGACAAAGGCGTCCTCGCTAGGCAACTAGCGGGACGCCTTTTTTTGTTTGCGCAACATTTGTCGAGCACGGCCTGACTGCCCACAAGAGGCCAGCCACCGCTCCCCGGAGAACCTGATGAAAAAACTCAAACTGGTGATGATCGGCAATGGCATGGCCGGGGTTCGCACCCTGGAAGAACTGCTCAAGCTGAGCAATGAGCTGTACGACATCACGGTCTTCGGCGCCGAACCGCACACCAACTACAACCGCATCCTGCTGTCGCCGGTGCTGGCCGGTGAGCAGACCTTTGAAGAGATCGTGCTCAACGACCTCGACTGGTACCTGGAAAACCACATCAAGTTATTGCTCAACCGCAAGGTGGTGGAGATCGACCGGGTCAAGCGCCGGGTGATCGCCGAGGACGGCACCGAGGCTGAATATGATCGCCTGCTGATCGCCACCGGTTCGACGCCGTTCATCCTGCCGATCCCCGGCAACGACTTGCAGGGCGTGATCGGTTACCGCGACATCGCCGACACCCAGGCTATGATCGACACCGCCAAAACCCACAAACACGCGGTGGTCATCGGCGGCGGCCTGCTCGGTCTCGAAGCCGCCAACGGCCTGATGCTGCGCGGCATGCACGTCACCGTGGTGCACATCGGCGAATGGCTGCTGGAACGGCAACTGGACAAGACCAGCGGCCAACTGCTGCAAACCGCGCTCGAAGCCCGTGGCCTGCACTTTCGTTTGTGCGAGCAGACCCAGGCCCTGCACGACGCAGGCAACGGCCGGGTCGGCTCGGTGCAGTTCAAGAACGGCGAGATCATCCCCGCCGATCTGGTGGTGATGGCCGCCGGCATCCGCCCCAACACCGAACTGGCGGAACGCGCCGGCATCCCCTGCAATCGCGGGATTCTGGTCAACGACACCCTGCAGACCTACGACCCGCGCATCTATGCCATCGGCGAGTGCGCCAGCCATCGCGGCATCGCCTATGGCCTGGTGGCACCGCTGTTCGAACAGGCCAAGGTCTGCGCCAATCACCTCGCACAACTGGGTTTCGCCCGCTATCAGGGCTCGGTGACCTCGACCAAATTGAAAGTCACCGGCATCGACCTGTTTTCCGCCGGCGATTTCATGGGCGGCGAAGGCACCGAAACCATCACCCTCTCCGACCCGATCGGCGGCGTGTACAAAAAACTGGTGATCAAGGATGACGTGCTGGTCGGCGCCTGTCTGTACGGCGATACGGCAGATGGCGGTTGGTATTTCCGACAGATTCGTGAGAATCACGCCATCGGCGAAATCCGTGATCACCTGATGTTCGGAGAAAACGCATTAGGCGACGTAGGACATCAGGGCCAGGACAAAGCCATGGTCATGGCCGACACCGCCGAAGTCTGCGGCTGCAACGGCGTGTGCAAAGGCACCATCGTCAAGGCGATTCAGGAACACGGCCTGTTCAGCGTCGATGAAGTGAAAAAACACACCAAAGCTGCCAGTTCCTGCGGCTCCTGCGCCGGGCTGGTCGAGCAGATCCTGATCAACACCGTTGGCGGCGCGGCGGACGTCAAACCGAAAAGCGAAAAAGCCATCTGCGGTTGCAGCGACCTCAACCACGGGCAGATCCGCCAGGCGATCCGCGAACAGCATCTGCTGACCATCGCCGGCACCATGAGCTACCTCAACTGGCGCACTCCGAACGGCTGTGCCACCTGCCGGCCAGCACTGAACTACTACCTGATTTCCACCTGGCCGGGCGAAGCCAAGGACGATCCGCAATCGCGCCTGATCAATGAACGCGCCCACGCCAACATTCAGAAGGACGGCACCTATTCGGTGGTGCCACGGATGTGGGGCGGCGTGACCAACCCTTCGGAACTGCGGCGCATCGCCGACGTGGCCGACAAGTACAACGTACCGATGGTCAAGGTCACCGGTGGTCAGCGCATCGACCTGCTGGGGATCAAGAAGCAGGACTTGCCGGGCGTCTGGAAAGACCTCGACATGCCCTCCGGCCACGCCTACGGCAAATCCATCCGCACCGTGAAAACCTGCGTCGGCAGCGAGTTCTGCCGCTTCGGCACGCAGAACTCGACGCAGTTGGGCATCGAGCTGGAGCACGACCTGTTCAACATGTGGTCGCCGCACAAAGTCAAACTCGCTGTCTCCGGATGCCCACGCAACTGCTCGGAAGCGGGGATCAAGGACGTAGGAATCATCGGTGTCGACTCCGGCTGGGAGATGTACATCGGCGGCAACGGCGGGATCAAGACCGAAGTCGCCGAGTTCTTCGTCAAGCTGAAAACCGCCGAGGAAGTCCGCGAGTACAACGGCGCGTTCCTGCAGCTGTATCGCGAAGAAGCCTTCTACCTCGAACGCACCGTGCACTACCTGCAACGGGTCGGTATGGAGCACATCAAGCAAGCCGTGCTCGAAAACCCGGAACGCCGCAAGGCCCTGAACGAGCGTCTGCAGTTCTCCCTGTCATTCGAGCAGGACCCGTGGAAAGAGCGTCTGGCGCAGCCGCAACTGAAGAAAGAATTCGACGTGATCCCCGTGAAAAACCTGGAGGTACCGGCATGAACTGGCTCGATATCTGTGCCCTGGAAGAGATCAATGCCCTCGGTTCGCGGATCATTGCCGGGCCGAAAGGCGACATCGCGATTTTTCGTACGAGCGACGACGAAGTTTTCGCCCTCGACGACCGCTGCCCACACAAGGGCGGGCCGCTGTCACAAGGTTTGATCTACGGTAAACGCGTGGCCTGCCCGCTGCACAACTGGCAGATCGACCTGCAAACCGGCGAAGCCCAAGCCCCGGACATCGGCTGCGCGCACCATCATCCGGCCCGGGTCGAAAACGGCCGCGTGCAGCTGGCACTGCGGGAAGCGGTCTGATGAATCGCCAGACGACCGCCTCGACCTGCTGTTATTGCGGGGTCGGCTGCGGCGTGCTGATCGAGCATGACGGCGAGCGCATTCTCGGCGTCAGCGGCGATCCGGCGCATCCGGCCAACTTCGGCAAATTGTGCAGCAAAGGCTCGACCCTGCACCTGACCGGCGATCTGGCCGCCCGGGCGCTGTACCCGGAGCTGCGTCTGGGCAAAGACCTGGCGCGCAGCCGTTGCGACTGGGATACGGCGCTGGATCACGCGACCCAGGTCTTTGCCGAGACCATCGCCGAACACGGCCCGGACAGCGTGGCGTTTTACATCTCCGGGCAGTTGCTGACCGAGGACTACTACGCCTTCAACAAACTCGCCCGAGCGCTGGTCGGCACCAACAACATCGACAGCAATTCCCGGCTGTGCATGTCGTCGGCGGTGGTCGGTTACAAGCGCAGCCTCGGCGCCGATGCGCCACCGTGCAGTTATGAGGATCTGGAGCTGAGCGATTGCGTGATGATCGCCGGCAGTAACATGGCCTACGCCCACCCGGTCCTTTTCCGTCGTCTTGAAGAGGCGAAATCCCGCCGGCCGCAGATGAAAGTCATCGTCATCGATCCCCGGCGCACCGATACCTGTGAGTTGGCGGACCTGCATCTGGCGATTCTGCCCGGCACCGATGTCGCTCTGTTTCATGGGATTTTGCATCTGCTGCTGTGGGAAGACTGGATCGACCGCGACTTCATCAAGGCGCACACCGACGGCTTGCCTGAGCTGAAAAATCTGGTGCGCGACTACACCCCGCAAATGGTTGCGCAACTGTGCGGGATCAGTGTCGAGCAATTGCAGCAGTGCGCGGAATGGGTGGGCAGCGCGCCGAGTTTCCTGTCGCTGTGGTGCATGGGCCTGAATCAATCCACGGCTGGCAGCGCGAAAAACAGCGCGCTGATCAATCTGCACCTGGCCACCGGGCAAATCGGCCGTCCAGGCGCAGGACCTTTCTCACTGACCGGTCAGCCGAATGCCATGGGTGGACGGGAAACCGGCAGTCTGTCCAATTTGCTGCCCGGTCACCGGGAGGCAGCCAACCCCGAGCACCGCGCCGAAGTGGCAGCCTATTGGGGCGTCGATCAACTGCCTGAAAGCAGCGGCCTGAGCGCCATCGAGCTGTTCGAACGGATGCGCAGCGGCCAGATCAAGGCGCTATGGATTGCCTGCACCAACCCCGCGCAGTCCATGCCAGACCAACACGCGGTTCGCGAAGCACTGCAAGCTTGCCCGTTCGTGGTGTTGCAGGAAGCCTTCCGCACCACCGAAACCGCCGCCTTCGCCGACCTGTTGTTACCCGCTGCCAGTTGGGGCGAGAAGGAAGGCTCGGTGACCAACTCCGAACGGCGCATTTCCCACGTGCGCCAGGCCATTCTCCCACCGGGCGAAGCGCGGCCGGACTGGGCGATCACCGTGGATTTCGCACGACGGCTGGAGCAACGTCTGCGCCCGCATCAACCGAGCCTGTTTGCTTTCGAGCATCCGGCGCAGTTGTTCGACGAATACAAACAGCTAACCCGTGGACGCGATCTGGACCTGTCAGGCATCAGCCATCCATTGATCGATGAACTTGGCCCGCAGCAATGGCCCTTCCCCACTGGCGCCCGACAAGGCACCGCGCGTTTGTATGGCGACGGGATTTTTCCCACGGCCAACGGTCGTGCGCAGTTCGTTGCCGATCCTTATCGCGCAGCCAAAGAACCACGCGATGCAAGGTTTCCGTTGACGCTGATCACCGGCCGCCTGCGCGATCAATGGCACGGCATGAGCCGCACCGGCACCGCGGCGCAACTGTTCGGGCATGTCGGCGAAGCGCTGTTGAGCCTGCATCCGGACGAAATGCGCCGCCATCGTTTGCAGCCGGGGGATCTGGTCAACCTGAAGAGTCGGCGCGGTGCGCTCATCGTCGCAGTCGACAACGATGACAGTGTGCGCCCCGGTCAGGCCTTTCTGCCGATGCACTGGGGCGACCGGTTTCTCAAGGGCGGGGTCAACAGTCTGACCTTGCCGGCCTTCGATCCTTTGTCAAAGCAGCCCGAACTCAAACACAGCGGCGTACGTCTGGAAGCGGTGAATCTGCCATGGCACTTGTTCGCACTCATCGAAGGCGATGTTCAGCGGTATTTTGAGAGGCTACGGCCGCTCTGTGAGGCATTTTCCTACGTGAGTTTCAGCCTTGTCGGACGTGAGCGGCCGGCGCTGCTGATACGCGCTGCCAGCGCCACGGCACCGGAGCCGCAACTGCTGCGCGATATCGACCAGTGCCTGGCGTTGCTCGACGGGCCAGTGCTGGCCTACGACGACCCACGCCGCGCCATCGGCAAGCGGGTACGTATCGAACACGGCCGCATCACCGCGATCCGCCTGGCCGGCGAAACCTTGGCCCAACATTGGCTGCAAGGCTTGTGGCTGGAGGGCCGCGCCGATGAACAATTGCGGCGCTGGCTGCTGGCGCCGATGAGCGCGCCGCCAGGTAATGCCGGTTTGCAGGCCAATCCGGGCAAAACCCTGTGCAACTGCAAAAACGTCAGCCACGGCGCGGTGTGTGCCGGAATTCGCCAAGGCCTCGACTTGCAGGGTCTCAAACAACAACTGGGATGCGGCACGCAATGCGGCTCGTGCGTCCCGGAAATCAAGCGTTTGCTGGCCGCTGAGCTGCAGCCGGTATCGGTCATCTGATAAGGAAAACACCATGAATGCAAAAGTCTGGCTGGTGGGTGCAGGTCCCGGTGATCCCGAACTGCTGACGCTCAAAGCGGTACGCGCATTGCGTGAAGCGCAGGTGGTGTTGATTGACGATCTGGTCAATGCCGCGGTGCTGGAGCATTGCCCCACCGCGCGAATCATTGCCGTGGGCAAGCGCGGCGGCTGTCGCTCGACGCCGCAGGCGTTCATCCACCGGCTGATGCTGCGTTATGCACGCCAAGGCAAATGCGTGGTGCGACTCAAGGGCGGAGACCCATGCATTTTCGGCCGTGGTGGTGAAGAGGCGCAGTGGTTGCGCGAGTGTGGGGTTGAGGTCGAACTGGTCAACGGGATTACCGCCGGACTCGCCGGCGCGACGCAATGCGATATTCCGCTGACGTTGCGCGGCGTGGCGCGCGGGGTGACGCTGGTGACCGCGCATACCCAGGACGACAGCCAGTTGAACTGGCAGGCGCTGGCGCAGGGCGGGACGACACTGGTGATTTACATGGGGGTGGCCAAGCTTGGCGAGATTCGCGATCAGCTATTGGCGGGCGGGATGGCGGCGGATACGCCGGTGGCGATGATCGAAAATGCCTCTCTGCCAGAACAGCGCGAGTGCCGCAGTGATTTGATGAGCATGAGTGACGACGCCTGCAGGTTTGGACTGAAGAGCCCGGCCATTCTGGTCATTGGCACTGTGGCCGCTGTTATAAAAAATCAAAGGATCGCAGCCTTCGGCAGCTCCTACAGGATGTGTGCGGATACTGTGTAGGAGCTGCCGCAGGCTGCGATCTTTAGACCTTCAAAGCCAAATCGCAGGCAAAGAAAAGCCCGGCCTGAGCCGGGCTTTTCTCGTAGCGGCAGCTAATTACTTAGCTTGAGCTTCAACCTGCGCTTCTACGCGACGGTTAACAGCGCGACCAGCTTCAGTTTTGTTGTCAGCAACTGGGCGGGATTCGCCGTAGCCGATCGACTGAACGCGGGACGATTCAACACCGTACTGGTTGGTCAGAACTTGCTTAACGGCGTTTGCACGACGCTCAGACAGTTTCTGGTTGTAAGCGTCAGGACCGACGGAGTCAGTGTGACCTTCAACAGTAGTGGTGGTGGATGGGTACTGCTTCATGAAGTCAGCCAGGTTTTTGATGTCGCCGTAGCTGTTAGGCTTGACTACCGACTTGTCGAAGTCGAATTTCACGTCCAGCTCAACACGAACAACTTCAGCAACTGCTGGGCAGCCATCAGCGTCAACAGTTACGTTGGCTGGGGTGTCCGGGCACTTGTCAACGTTGTCGCAAACGCCATCGTTGTCGCTGTCGGAGCAAACTTCAGCAGGTGCTGGAACTGGAGCAGCAGCTGGCTTGGAGCCGCCACCGAAGTTCACACCGATACCGACGCTAGGAGCCCACTCGGTGTCGCCCTGGTCGATGTTGTACTGAGCTTCAACGCCGGCACGGGCGTAGAAGTTCTCGGTGAAGTACAGCTTGGCACCGCCGCCAATGTTGGCGAAGGTGGAACGGTTACGACCGTTCGAACCGTTCTGGTCGATGCTCTGGTCAGAGAAACCGGCCGAAACGTATGGACGAAGCATGTCGCCTGGGTTGTTGAAGTGGTACAGAGCGTCCAGAGCGGTGTTAGCGCCTTTGACGTTCTTGCCATCGTCGGCACGTACGTTGTGCACTTCATCGTAGCCCAGACGCAGTTCAACGTCGTCGGTCAGGAAGTAACCGATCGAACCGCCGAACAGGTTGCCGTTGTTCTTGAAGTTACGAGCGCTGTCGAATTGTTCTTTCTTAGCGAAGCCTTCGATTTCAACTGCGCCTTGGCCTTGTGCCAGAGCGCCGAACGAAGTGGCGGCAATCAGAGAACCAATGGCCAAGCCCAAGGTGTTTTTCAGTTTCATCCGTTAAATCCCCATCTGGTGATTGTGAAGCAGTCCCGCAAACCGGGGGACAACTCGGCGGCAAGTCTATCAGAACTTGCCTACACGTAAGAGATATTTGCGCTGAACTAAGTTTCAGCAATGCCTGCAAATTTCTCACGCAATTTATCTAGAGCGCGTTTGTAACGCATTTTTGTCGCACTCAAACCCATGTGCATGATGTCTGCGATCTCCTGAAACTCCAGCTCTGCGACAAATCGTAGCACCAGAATTTCGCGGTCAATCGGATTCACATACACCAGCCAGCGATCAAGCCCACCCTTCTCCTCCGGCTTCGGCGCCTTTTCTTCAGACGCTTCTTCAAGAGGGTCCAGACTGAGAGCGTCCATCAAGCGACGCTTACGCCGTTCCTTCCGATACTGCGTGATGCATTCGTTATACGTGATGCTGTAGAGCCAGGTTTTGAACTTCGATTTCCCCTCGAAGTTCTTCAGGCCGTACAACACCTTAAGCATCACTTCCTGACAGACATCGTCTGCGTCGCGATCGTTCCCAAGATATCTCGCACAAACGTTAAATAATGTTCGCTGGTAACGCCGCATCAGCTCTTCATAGGCGCGCGTCACGTGAAACAGCTCGGTATGCGCGCGCGCGACCAACTCCTCATCAGAGAGCTCACGGGGGTCATAGCGCGTGGATAGCGTTTGGGCTTTATTCAAAACAAGTCGTGCCGACAGTCAGGTCAATGTCCGCCGCACCCCTCTCAGGGCATTTTGCGGCGGCATACATTAGCAGGGTTTGCCGGGTTAGCGGCTACTCACATGCTGTTCCAGCAGGATCCGATTGGAGAGTGAGACTAGCTCACCCTCATCGGTCAGCACTGTGGTTTTAACCGTGCCGATCTCTTCGATCTGGCCTTCGACCTCGCCAACACGCACTTGTTGCCCAACCTGATACAACTCACGCACATAGATTCCCGCAAGAATCTGACCGGCAATTTCCCGGCTTCCCAAACCCATGGCCAGCGCAACAGCCAGACCAACGGTAATCAATACGATGACAATCACATGGTTCAGCAGGTCAGTCTTGACCTCGAGCTGGCTGATCGCGACCGAGATGCTGATGATGATCACCAGCCCCTGGGCGATTCGGCCCAAACCCGAAGCGTAGTCCAGCCCTACGCCTTCCGCCGCCCCGCGCACCAGCCCGTTGGCCAATTGCGCGAGCAAAACACCGACCAGCAGCACCAGCGCGGCACCGAAAACTTTCGGCAAATACAGCGCCAACATGTCCAGCGTAGCTGAAACTCGCTCAAGTCCAAGGGACTCTGCTGCAGAAACCAGGAAAATCAGCAGAACGAACCAATAAACGATTTTACCGATCAAGGTCGAGATCGGCACCTGCAGGCCGGCCCGCGACATCAACTTGGTCAGCCCGGTGCCGCCCATCAGGCGGTCAAGGCCCAGTTTGGCCAGCAGTTTGGACAGCAAGGTATCGAGCAGCTTGGCCACCACGAAACCCAACAGCAGCACCACCAGTGCGCCGAACAGGTTCGGGATGAAATTGGCGACTTTGGTCCACAACGCAGTCATTGCCGTGACGAGGCTCTGAGTCCAGAGATCAAGTTCCATATTCAATCAGCCTTATCAGCAGTGCGTGCAGTGGTTTTACGAAGACGGGAAACCGGCGAGACGTGGGCCGATCCGTTATTCAGGGCGATCATCAGCGCGGGCAGCCAGCGGCCCAGCAGGCTGAACAGATCACCGGCGCCGACCTGGCGGTTGGCGGTTTTGAGTACGCGGCCCAGGCAGGCATCGTCGTCGCGGCTGGACGGCGAGGCGTTGAGCATGTCGCGCAAAGACTGTTCAAACGGATCGTGCATACGCACCTCTCGTGATGTCTGTGAAAGACGCGGGCAAATTTGGTCGGGTCACATGTCGCATCTTCATACCCAGCGCAAACGACGGAATAACCACCATTGACCGAAGGCCATGGCCAGCACCGTCAGACAGGCAATCAGGAAACCATAAGGGCTGCTGGCGAACGGAATGCCGCCCACATTGATGCCCAACAGGCCGGTGAGAAAACTCATCGGCAAAAAGATGCAGGTGATGATGCCGAAGCGGTACATCGTGCGATTCATGCGCACGTTCAAACGCCGGTCTTCAGCCTCCAGCACAAGCCCCATGCGCTCTCGGGTCAATTCCAGCTCCTCGAGATAGCGCGTCAGGCTGTTGTTCAATTCGTTCCAGTAGTCGGCGTCATCGTCGACAAACCACGGCAGTTTTATCCGTGTCAGTTGTCCGAAAATATCCCGCTGCGGTGCCAGAAAACGCTTCAGTCCGGCCGCCCGGCGGCGGATGTGCAGAATCGAGCCATGTTCGGGGGTATACCGTTCGTCGGCATCCAGTTTTTCTTCCTCTTCATCGACCAGTTCCGACAGGCACGTGACCAGATCCTGCACCTTGTTGGTGAGGAATTGCGCCAGATACAGGATCAGTTCAGAAGAGGTTTTCGGGCCTTTGCCTTCGCTCAGCAGCGCCAACAGTTCATCGGTGGCACGCAGCGGACGCAAGCGCAGGGAGATGACCCGTTGCGCCGAAGCGAAAATCCGCACCGAGACCATGTCTTCCGGCTCGGCACCGGGATTCAGATTGACCCCGCGCAGGAACAGCAACAGCTCGGCATCCGGCAACGGCAACAGGCGCGGCCGGGTATTTTCTTCCAGCAGCAGGTCGCAGGCAAATTCATTCAGGCCGCTGGATTTGCGCAGCCAGGTCTGGGTTTGCGGATGGCTGCGATCCCAATGCAACCACAGGCTCTCATGGGCCTGCAGCTGCAGATCGTCGAGCTCAGTCCGGGCAATCGAACGCGCACCGCCTTTACCGTCCAGCACCAGGGCATGCACCAGCCCCCACTGCGCGTTTTCTTCCTCGAACATCCGCATCCCTTTGTCGAAAAGCTTATTCAGGCATCTGCAGCGGACTTGGCGAAACGATCACACCGTTGTTGTCCGCATAGATGTATTGGCCCGGGTGGAACGTCACGCCGGCGAAAGTCACCGGTACGTTGAGGTCACCGATGCCGCGTTTTTCGGTCTTCATCGGATGGCTGGCCAACGCCTGAACGCCGAGATCGGTCTGGGCAATAACGTCGACGTCACGGATGCAACCGTAGATGACCATCCCTTCCCAGCCGTTTTTCGCGGCTTTCTCGGCGATCATGTCGCCCAGTAGCGCGCGACGCAGCGAACCGCCGCCATCGACCACCAGCACCTTGCCGTTACCCTTGAGTTCGGCTTGCTCTTTGACCAGCGAGTTATCTTCGAAACATTTGATGGTCACGATTTCGCCGCCGAAGGAATCACGGCCGCCGAAATTGCTGAACATCGGTTCCAGCACCTGCACCAGCTCCGGATAGGCGTCGCACAGGTCAGGCGTGAGGTAATGGTTCATCGAAAAACTCCTGTAAAAAGGAAGACGATCTAGGATGTCGCACTCTTTTGAAACGAGTCCCGGCGGTCGCTGTTTACCTTAGTTCATGCAATGGTCGCTGAACGAACCTGAACAAACGCTGAAACGTAATAGCTAAACAGCCACCTAATATGACCAGAATCGCACAATGCGTCATATCTTAGCCGCAAGCCGACCCGAACGAAATGCCCTTTTCAGAGCCCCGGGCTCAGACCGCAGCGGCAAGATCGGGCTTGCCGCCGAGCAACGGCGTCTGCTGATCGTTCAGCCAGCGCGCCACCAGCGGCCAGACCTCGGCCTGCGCAGCTTTGCTCACCAGCATCTCGACATGCCCGAAGTTGTCGCTGAAGCCCTGCTCGCGTCCCAGATTGATGAACTGCTTGTGCTCGGAGCCGATCTGCTCGAACAGTTTGCGGCAGGCCCACGCCGGATCCTGATGATCGCCCGACGCCGTCACGGCCAATACTGGCAGCTGAACCTCGGCAAGCCCTGCCCACCAATCCTTGTCCTTGTCGCCAAACCGCCCGAACAAGCCATACCAGCGCATGCTTTCCAGCGCCAGCCCGATCGGCTCGTCTTCCGGGCCGCGCTTGAGGCGTGAGCCGGACAATTGCGCGAAACGCTTGAGAATGAAGCGCCCGCTCCACTCCACCGGTGGGATCTTCAGCGGCCAGTACGTGCGACTGACCTGCGTGCCGAAAAACGCCGCGGAAGCCACGGCTGGCTCGCCAAGGTATTCGCCACCCAGCGCCGCCGCCAGGGTAATGCCGCCCAGCGAATGGCCGATCCAGTGTGGCACCTGCCCGCTCTGCTCGCGCACGAACGCGGCAATCGCCGGCAGATCGTACCGGGCGTAGTCGGCCACACGGTTGCGCCGGTAGTCCTCATTGCGCTGCGACAGGCCATGACCGCGCATCTCCGGGATCCACACGTCGAAGCCCAGGCGCGTCAGGTACGCGCCCAGCCCGAGGCATTTGGGGGAAAACCAGAAACGCCGGTTGGAAAAGCTGCCGTGCAGCAAAATCACCGGCACGCCGCGTGGTGTCGTGTTGTCGGCCATACCCAGGCGGGTCACGGCGATTTCCACGGACCAGTCGGGACTGTTGCCGGGTTTGAGTCGATACACGTCTTCGCTCAGATCACCGCGACGTTCGGCGCTGATCAGGGCGACAGGAAACAGGTTGCTGCTGCTTTGCATAATGCTCTTGCACAAAAAAGGGCGGCATCCGGAGAGCCCGCCCTACTTCAATCTCAAAGCCCCCGACCTTTGTGGGAGCGGGCTTGCTCGCGAAAGCGGTGTATCAGCCAACATTTGTGGCGGATCTTATTCCGTCTTCGCGAGCAAGCCCGCTCCCACAGAGGAGGATGGCCGTTCACATACTGATTACGCCTGCGCCTGACCTTCAGCAAGGAAGAACCAGGTTTCCAGCACGGAGTCCGGGTTCAGCGACACGCTTTCGATGCCCTGCTCCATCAGCCATTTGGCCAGATCCGGGTGGTCCGAAGGGCCCTGACCGCAGATGCCGATGTACTTGCCGGCCTTGTTGCACGCGGCAATCGCGTTGGCCAGCAGCTTCTTCACCGCCGGATTACGCTCGTCGAACAGGTGCGCGATGATCCCGGAGTCACGGTCCAGGCCCAGGGTCAACTGGGTCAGGTCGTTGGAACCGATCGAGAAGCCGTCGAAGAATTCGAGGAATTCTTCGGCGAGAATCGCGTTGGATGGCAGTTCGCACATCATGATCACGCGCAGGCCGTTGTCGCCACGGGCCAGGCCGTTTTCGGCGAGCAGATCGACCACTTGGCTGGCTTCGCCGAGGGTACGGACGAACGGCACCATGATTTCAACGTTGGTCAGGCCCATCTCGTTGCGCACACGCTTCAGCGCGCGGCATTCGAGTTCGAAGCAGTCACGGAACGATTCGCTGATGTAACGCGAAGCGCCACGGAAGCCGAGCATCGGGTTTTCTTCTTCCGGCTCGTACAGCTTGCCGCCGATGAGGTTGGCGTATTCGTTGGACTTGAAGTCCGACAGACGCACGATGACCTTCTTCGGCCAGAACGCTGCAGCGAGGGTGCTGATGCCTTCCACCAGTTTTTCGACGTAGAAGCCGACCGGATCATTGTAACCGGCGATGCGCTTGTCGACGCTGTCCTTGATTTCCTGCGGCAGGCCGTCGTAGTTCAACAGCGCTTTCGGGTGTACGCCGATCATGCGGTTGATGATGAATTCCAGACGGGCCAGGCCGACACCGGCGTTCGGCAGCTGCGCGAAGTCGAAGGCGCGGTCCGGGTTGCCGACGTTCATCATGATCTTGAACGGCAGCTCCGGCATGGCGTCCACGGAGTTCTTCTTGACGTCGAAGCCCAGTTCGCCTTCAAAGATGTAACCGGTGTCGCCTTCGGCGCAGGACACGGTCACGCCCTGGCCATCTTTCAGCAGTTGGGTGGCGTTGCCGCAACCCACGACCGCTGGAATCCCCAATTCACGGGCGATGATCGCCGCGTGGCAGGTACGGCCACCACGGTTGGTGACGATGGCGCTGGCGCGCTTCATCACCGGTTCCCAGTCCGGGTCGGTCATGTCGGAGACCAGTACGTCGCCGGCCTGGACTTTGTCCATTTCCGAGACGTCTTTGATGATCCGCACTTTACCGGCGCCGATGCGCTGGCCGATGGCACGACCTTCCACCAGCACGGTGCCGGTTTCTTTCAACAGGTAACGTTCCATGACGTTGGCCTGGGTGCGGCTCTTCACGGTTTCCGGACGGGCCTGCACGATGTACAGCTTGCCGTCGTCGCCGTCCTTGGCCCACTCGATATCCATCGGGCAGCCGTAGTGCTTCTCGATGATCATCGCCTGCTTGGCCAGCTCGCTGACTTCGGCGTCGGTCAGGCAGAAGCGCGCGCGTTCGGCCTTGTCGACATCGACAGTCTTCACCGAACGACCGGCCTTGGCCTCGTCGCCATAGATCATCTTGATGGCTTTGCTGCCCAGGTTGCGGCGCAGGATTGCCGGACGACCAGCGTCCAGGGTGCCTTTGTGTACGTAGAATTCATCCGGGTTGACCGCGCCTTGTACGACGGTTTCGCCCAGACCGTAGGCGCCGGTGATGAACACCACGTCACGGAAACCGGATTCGGTATCGAGGGTGAACATCACGCCGGCGGTACCGGTTTCCGAACGCACCATGCGCTGCACGCCGGCCGACAGGGCGACCAGTTTGTGGTCGAAGCCCTGGTGCACGCGGTAGGAAATCGCCCGGTCGTTGAACAGCGAAGCGAATACTTCTTTGGCGGCGCGGATAACGTTTTCCACACCACGGATGTTCAGGAAGGTTTCCTGCTGGCCGGCGAACGAAGCATCCGGCAAGTCTTCGGCGGTGGCGGAAGAACGCACGGCCACGGCCACGTCAGGGTTACCGGCCGACAGCGTGGCGAACGCGGTGCGGATCTCGGCATTGAGTTTTTCAGGGAATTCGGCGTCCATGATCCATTGACGGATCTGCGCACCGGTCTTGGCCAGTGCGTTGACATCATCGACGTCCAGGGCGTCGAGAGCCTTGTGGATCTGGTCGTTGAGGCCGCTCAGCTCGAGGAAATCACGATAGGCCTGAGCCGTCGTGGCGAAGCCGCCGGGGACCGAAACACCGGCGCCTGCCAGGTTACTGATCATCTCGCCCAGGGATGCGTTCTTGCCCCCCACATGCTCAACATCGTGTTTGCCGAGCTTATCGAGGGAAACTACGTACTCTACCAAGGTGATCTCTCCACTAACTGTGTTGGAAAAGCTCAGAAACCGGCGGCTCGGGGGAGCGTTGGCCGGCTGTATGGCCTGGACCTGGAAAATAAGTGAGAATGCGGGCCAATGGCGGCCGGCAAATCGCGCCTATCATATCCAAGAATGCTCATTAGCTTAAGGCCCAAGGTGCAAATGAAACGATCTGCTTTCTTTATCTCCGATGGCACCGGCATTACCGCCGAAACCCTGGGTCAAAGCCTTCTGGCGCAGTTCGAAAACATTACCTTCACCAAGCTCACGCGGCCGTATATCGACAACGCGGACAAAGCGCGGGCCATGGTACAACAAATCAACAAAGCCGCTGAAACCGACGGCTTCCGCCCGATCATCTTCGACACCATCGTCAATCAGGACATCCGTGAGATTCTCGCAACGTCCAATGGTTTCATGATCGACATTTTCTCGACCTTCCTCGCCCCGCTCGAACAGGAACTGACCGAGCATTCTTCCTACACCGTCGGCAAGTCCCACTCGATCGGGCACAACTCCAATTACATGGAGCGCATCGAGGCGGTGAACTTCGCCCTCGACAACGATGACGGCGCGCGCACCCACTATTACGACAAGGCCGATCTGATACTAGTGGGCGTGTCGCGTTGTGGTAAGACGCCGACGTGTCTGTACATGGCGATGCAGTTCGGCATCCGCGCGGCCAACTACCCGCTGACCGAAGACGACATGGAGCGCCTGACCCTGCCGACCGCCCTGCGCGCCCATCAGCACAAGCTGTTCGGCCTGACCATCGACCCCGATCGCCTCACCGCAATCCGCAACGAGCGCAAGCCCAACAGCCGCTATTCGAGCTACGCCCAGTGCGAATTCGAAGTGCGCGAAGTGGAAAACCTGTTCCGCCGCGAGAACATCCCGCACATCAACTCCACGCATTTTTCGGTGGAAGAGATTTCGGCGAAGATTCTGGTGGAGAAAGGCGTCGAGCGGCGTTTCAAATAAATTCGTGGTGTCTGATCCGACGCCTTCGCGAGCAAGCCCGCTCCCACAAGGTTTTGTGCCTGGCACAACATGCATGAACACTCTGAAACCCTGTGGGAGCGGGCTTGCTCGCGAAGGCGGCGGCACCTCCAGCATTGATGTTGTCTGACACACTGCTATGGCGAGCAGGCTCATGCCTGCATTTGGCCTTCAGCGCTTGCTTTGTCAGATGACAAACAGGTCAATGAAACGATTCACGGGAGTCGCCTCAAGCTGCACCTGATCCTTGCACAACGCGAAGATCTCGCGACTACGCTGCCCGGTGAATCGTGTCAGCAGATTGGCCTTGAACTTGTCCTCCAGCAATGGAATGCCTTCAACCCGGCGGCGCCGATGGCCGATCGGGTATTCGACCACCACGTTCTCGGTGCTCGAACCATCCTTGAAAAACACCTGCACCGCGTTGGCAATCGAACGCTTGTCGGCCTCCAGGTATTCGCGGGTGAAACGCGGGTCTTCAACGATGACCATCTTCTCGCGCAGCACATCGATGATCGGGTGCGCGGCATGGAAGTCGTCCTCGTACTGTTCGGCTATCAGATTGCCGAACGCCAGCGGGACGGCTGTCATGTACTGAATGCAGTGGTCGCGGTCGGCAGCGTTGGCCAGCGGCCCGACCTTGGAAATGATGCGAATCGCCGACTCGTGGGTGGTGATGACGATGCGATCGATTTCATGCAGTCGATTGCGCACCAACGGATGCAAGGTCACCGCCGCTTCGCAGGCCGTCTGCGCATGAAACTCGGCGGGAAAGCTGATCTTGAACAGCACGTTTTCCATCACGTAACTGCCGTAGGGCCGCGAGAAGCTGAAGGCGCGCTTTCCCTCGGGTTTTAGCGCCAGATCGTTGTTGGTGTGGCTGAACGACACGTCGTAGAAGCCCCACTGTTTGGCCGTCAACACTCCGGGAATACCCATCTCGCCACGCAGGGCGATGTCGGCCAGACGAACACCGCGACTGGTCGCATCCCCCGCCGCCCAGGACTTGCGCGACCCGGCGTTCGGCGCATGGCGATAGGTGCGCAGCGCCTGACCATCGGCGAAGGCATGGGACAACGCCGACAGCAGTTGCTCGCGATTGGCACCCATCAGTTTGGCAGTGACCGCAGTCGAGGCGACTTTCACCAGCAGAACATGGTCGAGGCCGACGCGGTTGAAGGAGTTTTCCAGGGCGATCACACCTTGAATCTCGTGGGCCATGATCATCGCTTCGAGCACGTCGCGCATTGTCAGCGGTGCCTCGCCGTTGGCGATACGCTTCTGCGACAGATGATCGGCCACCGCGAGAATACCGCCGAGGTTGTCCGACGGATGCCCCCACTCGGCGGCGAGCCAGGTGTCGTTGTAATCCAGCCAGCGCACGATACAGCCGATATCCCACGCGGCTTTCACCGGGTCGAGACGATAGGACGTGCCGGGGACCCGAGCGCCGAACGGCACGACGGTGCCCTCGACGATTGGGCCAAGATGCTTTGTGCACTCGGGGAAGCGCAGCGCCAGCAGGCCACAGCCGAGGGTATCCATCAGGCAGTTGCGGGCGGTGTCGAGGGCTTCGGCAGATTCGATCTCGTAGGTGAGGACGTGATCGGCGATGTCCTGCAGGACACGGTCGTAGTCGGGGCGGTTGTTCAGGTCGACGTTGGCGCTCATGTTCGATTCACTCTGGCAGTGGTTCGTTGATGGGACCTCGGTTCAGGCGGATTTTCTTATATTTGAAATGCAATCCCCTGTGGGAGCGGGCTTGCTCGCGAAGGCGGTGTGTCAGCCAGCGAAAATGTCGACTGACACTACGCCTTCGCGAGCAAGCCCGCTCCCACAGTGTTGTTCGGTGTTGGGTCAGAAGGAGTCGCCGGGGATGCGCACGTAGCCTTCCATCAACACCCGCGCACTGCGGCTCATGATGGCTTTCCTCACCACCCACTCATCGTTTTCCAGGCTGGCTTCGGCGCCCACGCGCAAGGTTCCGGAAGGATGGCCGAAGCGCACAGCGTTGCGCTCGACACCGCCTGCTGCGAGATTCACCAGAGTCCCGGAAATCGCCGCCGCCGTGCCAATCGCCACCGCCGCCGTGCCCATCATCGCGTGGTGCAATTTGCCCATCGATAGCGCGCGTACCAGCAAATCCACATCGCCGGCAGCAATCGCCTTGCCGCTGGACGCCACATAATCCGCAGGTCTGGCGACGAACGCGACTTTCGGCGTGTGCTGTCGCTTGGCCGCTTCGTCCAGATTGGAAATCAGACCCATGCGCAATGCACCGTAGGCGCGGATGGTTTCGAACATCTGCAACGCTTTCGGGTCGCTGTTGATCGCGCCTTGCAGCTCGGTTCCGATGTAGCCGATGTCTGCGGCGTTGACGAAAATCGTCGGGATCCCGGCGTTGATCATGGTCGCCTGGAACGTGCCGACACCCGGCACCTCCAGCTCATCAATCAGGTTGCCGGTGGGGAACATCGAACCGCCGCCGCCCTCTTCTTCCGCCGCCGGATCGATGAATTCGACCTGCACTTCGGCGGCCGGAAAGGTCACGCCGTCGAGTTCGAAATCACCGGTTTCCTGCACTTCGCCGTTGGTGATCGGCACGTGGGCGATGATGGTCTTGCCGATGTTGGCCTGCCACACGCGCACCACCGCGACACCGTTGTGCGGAATGCGGCTGGCCTCCACCAGACCGTTGCTGATGGCGAATGAACCGACCGCTGCCGAGAGGTTGCCGCAGTTGCCGCTCCAGTCGACGAACGGCTTGTCGATGGAGACCTGACCGAACAGGTAATCGACGTCGTGATCAGCCTTGATGCTTTTCGACAGGATCACGGTTTTGCTGGTGCTCGAGGTGGCGCCGCCCATGCCGTCGATCTGCTTGTCGTACGGGTCGGGGCTGCCGATCACTCGCAGCAGCAAGGCATCGCGGGCCGGGCCGGGAATCTGCGCGGCTTCGGGCAGATCCTTGAGGCTGAAGAACACGCCTTTGCTGGTGCCGCCGCGCATGTAGGTGGCGGGGATTTTGATTTGTGGTGCGTGAGCCATATTGCTCCTTACCGAAAGCATGGGACTTAAAATCCCATGCCCGCATCAGTTGATTTAAACGGCAACCGCCGACTCTTCAAGGAAGTCCTGAGCAAAGCGTTGCAACACGCCGCCGGCCTCGTAGATCGACACTTCTTCAGCAGTATCCAGACGGCAGGTCACCGGCACATCAACCCGCTCGCCGTTCTGGCGATGGATCACCAGCGTCAGGTCCGCGCGCGGTTTGCGCTCGCCGATCACGTCGTAGGTTTCGCTGCCGTCGATGGCCAGCGTGTGACGGTCCGTGCCCAGCTTGAACTCCAGCGGCAATACGCCCATGCCCACCAGGTTGGTGCGGTGGATGCGCTCGAAACCTTCGGCGACGATCGCTTCGACACCTGCCAGACGCACGCCCTTCGCCGCCCAGTCGCGGGACGAACCCTGACCGTAGTCGGCACCGGCAATGATGATCAACGGCTGCTTGCGCTCCATGTAGGTTTCGATGGCTTCCCACATGCGCATGACTTTGCCTTCCGGCTCGACGCGGGCCAGCGAACCCTGTTTGACCTTGCCGTTTTCCTGAACCATCTCGTTGAACAGCTTCGGGTTGGCGAAGGTCGCGCGCTGCGCGGTCAGGTGGTCGCCGCGGTGCGTGGCGTACGAGTTGAAGTCCTCTTCCGGCAGGCCCATTTTCGCCAGATATTCGCCGGCGGCGCTATCGAGCATGATCGCGTTGGAGGGCGACAGGTGATCGGTGGTGATGTTGTCCGGCAGCACCGCCAGCGGGCGCATGCCCTTCAGCGGACGGGCGCCGGCCAGTGCGCCTTCCCAGTACGGCGGACGGCGGATGTAAGTGCTCATCTCGCGCCAGTCGTACAGCGGCGTGACTTTCGGGCCGGTGTCTTCGTGGATGGCGAACATCGGAATGTAGACCTGCCGGAACTGCTCCGGCTTGACCGAAGACTTCACCACCGCGTCGATTTCTTCATCGCTCGGCCAGATGTCTTTCAGGCGGATTTCCTTGCCGTCGACCACACCCAACACATCTTTCTCGATGTCGAAACGAATGGTCCCGGCGATGGCGTAAGCGACCACCAGCGGCGGCGACGCGAGGAACGCCTGTTTGGCGTACGGGTGGATGCGGCCGTCGAAGTTGCGGTTGCCGGAGAGCACGGCAGTCGCATACAGATCGCGGTCGATGATCTCTTGCTGGATCACCGGATCGAGGGCGCCGGACATGCCGTTGCAGGTGGTGCAGGCAAACGCGACGACGCCGAAACCGAGTTGCTCCAGCTCCGTGGTCAGCCCCGCTTCGTCAAGGTACAGCGCCACGGTTTTCGAACCCGGCGCCAGCGAGGATTTGACCCACGGCTTGCGGGTCAGGCCAAGCTTGTTGGCATTGCGCGCCAAGAGGCCGGCGGCGATCACGTTGCGCGGGTTGCTGGTGTTGGTGCAACTGGTGATGGCGGCAATGATCACTGCGCCGTCAGGCATTTGCCCCGGCACATCATCCCACTGCCCGGAGATGCCTTTGGCCGCCAGATCCGCTACCGCGACACGGGCGTGCGGGTTGCTCGGGCCGGCCATGTTGCGCACCACCGACGACAGATCGAAGCTCAGGCCACGCTCGTATTGCGCGCCTTTCAGGCTGTCGGCCCACAGGCCGTTGAGTTTGGCGTACTGCTCGACCAGTTGCACTTGCTGGTCTTCGCGACCGGTGAGTTTCAGGTAGTCGATGGTCTGCTGGTCGATGTAGAACATCGCAGCGGTGGCGCCGTATTCCGGGGCCATGTTGGAGATGGTCGCGCGGTCGCCGAGGGTCAGCGCCGAAGCACCTTCGCCGAAGAACTCCAGCCAGGCGCCGACGACTTTCTGTTTGCGCAAGTATTCGGTCAGTGCCAGCACCATGTCGGTGGCGGTGATGCCCGGTTGCAGCTTGCCGGTCAGTTCGACGCCGACGCTTTCCGGCAGGCGCATCCACGAGGCGCGGCCGAGCATCACGCTCTCGGCTTCGAGACCGCCAACGCCGATGGCGATCACGCCCAGCGCATCGACGTGCGGGGTGTGGCTGTCGGTGCCGACGCAGGTATCAGGGAATGCCACGCCGTCGCGCACCTGGATCACCGGAGACATTTTCTCCAGGTTGATCTGGTGCATGATGCCGTTGCCCGGAGGGATCACGTCGACGTTCTTGAAGGCCTTTTTGGTCCAGTTGATGAAGTGGAAACGGTCTTCGTTGCGCCGGTCTTCGATGGCGCGGTTCTTCTCGAACGCCTGCTTGTCGAAACCGCCCGCTTCCACCGCCAGCGAGTGGTCGACGATCAGTTGCGTCGGCACCACCGGGTTGACCTGCGCCGGGTCACCGCCCTGCTGGGCAATCGCGTCACGCAGGCCTGCAAGGTCGACCAGCGCGGTCTGGCCGAGAATGTCGTGGCACACCACACGCGCCGGGAACCACGGGAAGTCGAGGTCGCGTTTGCGTTCGATCAGTTGCTTGAGGGAATCGGTGAGCGTGGCCGGGTCGCAGCGACGCACGAGGTTTTCCGCCAGCACGCGGGAGGTGTACGGCAGGGTGTCATAGCTGCCGGGCTGAATCGCTTCGACCGCCGCACGGACGTCGAAATAATCCAGGGAACTGCCGGGCAGGTTTTTGCGGAATTCTGTGTTCATCGGGTCAGGACTCGGGTCACGGTAGTTTCAAAGGGTGGGTCAGACACCGGCACTGAAGTGGACTCGGTCAATTGTGGGAGGGGGCTTGCTCCCGAATGCAGAGTGTCATTCAACGGATTTGTCGACTGATACACCGCATTCGCGAACAAGCCCGCTCCCACATTGGCTCCCGGTTTATCCAGTTACCCGTGTGGCAGGCCCACCATTCAGCGACGTTCGATTGGCACGAACTTGCGCTGTTCGACGCCGACGTACTCGGCGCTTGGACGGATGATGCGGTTGTTGGCGCGCTGTTCGAACACGTGCGCGGCCCAGCCGGTCAGGCGCGAGCAGACGAAGATCGGCGTGAACAGCTTGGTCGGGATGCCCATGAAGTGGTACGCCGAGGCATGGTAGAAGTCGGCGTTGGGGAACAGCTTTTTCTGCTCCCACATGGTCTTGTCGATGGCTTCGGAAACCGCGAACAACACCTTGTCACCGACTTCGTCGGCAAGTTTTTTCGACCAGCCCTTGATCACCTCGTTGCGCGGATCGCTGTCCTTATAGATCGCGTGGCCGAAGCCCATGATCTTGTCCTTGCGCTCGAGCATGCCGAGGGTGCCTTTGATCGCCTCTTGCGGCGACGAGAAGCGCTCGATCATTTCCATTGCCGCCTCGTTGGCGCCACCATGCAGCGGGCCACGCAACGAACCGATCGCTGCGGTGACGCAGGAATACAGGTCGGACAGGGTCGATGCGCAAACGCGAGCGGTGAAAGTCGAGGCGTTGAATTCGTGTTCGGCGTAGAGGATCAGCGACACGTTCATCACTTTGACGTGCAGTTCGCTCGGCTTCTTGTCGTGCAACAAGTGCAGGAAGTGGCCGCCGATCGATGGCTCGTCGCTGACGCAGTTGATGCGTTTGCCGTCGTGGCTGAAGCGATACCAGTAGCACATGATCGCCGGGAACGCGGCGAGCAGGCGGTCGGTCTTGTCGCGCTGTTCGGAGAAGTCTTTCTCCGGCTCGATGTTGCCGAGGAACGAGCAACCGGTGCGCATCACGTCCATCGGGTGGGCGTCGGCGGGGATGCGTTCGAGCACTTCTTTCAGTGCTTGCGGCAGGTCGCGCAGCTTGCTCAGCTTTTGCTGGTAAGCGTCGAGTTGTGCCTGGGTCGGCAGTTCGCCGTACAGCAACAGGTACGCCGCCTCTTCGAACTGCGCGTCTGCCGCCAGTTCACGCACGTCGTAACCGCGATAAGTCAGCCCGGCACCGGCCTGGCCCACGGTGGACAGAGCGGTTTGCCCGGCAACCTGGCCACGGAGCCCGGCGCCACTGAGTACTTTTGCTTCGGCCATTGCTGTCTCCAATTTTCTTGAATTTGTAGGGGAAACGTGTGGGAGCGGGCTGGCTCGCTCCCACAGGGGATCTTGTTCAGCCTTTCTTCTGTGCAAACAACGCATCGAGCTTCTGCTCGAAGGTGTGGTAGTCGATGCGATCGTAAAGCTCCATGCGCGTCTGCATGGTGTCGATGACGTTCTGCTGGGTGCCGTCGCGGCGGATCGCGGTGTAGACGTTTTCCGCTGCCTTGTTCATCGCGCGGAACGCCGACAGCGGGTACAGCACCAGCGACACATCCGCCCCCGCAAGCTGCTCGGTGGTGTACAGCGGCGTCGCGCCGAACTCGGTGATGTTGGCGAGGATCGGCGCCTTCACCCGGTTGGCGAACAGCTTGTACATCTCAAGCTCGGTGATGGCTTCCGGGAAGATCATGTCGGCGCCGGCCTCGATGCACGCGGCGGCGCGATCAAGCGCTGATTCCAGACCTTCCACCGCCAGCGCGTCAGTCCGCGCCATGATCACGAAGCTGTCGTCGGTACGGGCATCGACTGCGGCCTTGATCCGGTCGACCATTTCCTGCTGGCTGACGATTTCCTTGTTCGGACGATGGCCGCAGCGCTTGGCGCCGACCTGATCCTCGATGTGAATCGCCGCCGCGCCAAACTTGATCATCGACTTTACAGTGCGCGCCACGTTGAACGCCGACGAACCGAAACCGGTGTCGACGTCCACCAGCAACGGCAGGTCGCAAACGTCGGTGATGCGCCGCACGTCAGTCAGCACATCATCCAGGCCGGTGATGCCCAGGTCCGGCACGCCGAGCGAGCCTGCGGCCACCCCGCCACCGGACAGGTAGATCGCCTTGAAACCGGCACGCTTGGCCAGCAGCGCGTGGTTGGCGTTGATCGCGCCGACCACCTGCAAGGGATGCTCGCTGGCGACCGCATCGCGGAAACGCTGGCCTGGAGTGTTGTGCTTGGAACTCATGACTCACCTCGTTCAGTGGCTGTCTTATTGTCGGCGCCGTCCTGGTAGTGACGGGCGATGTTGCGTTTCGAGGCGCCGATGTGACGGCGCATCAACAATTCCGCGAGCTCGCCGTCACGGTCGGCGATGGCATCGAGAATCCGGTGGTGTTCGGCGAAGGCCTGGCGTGGCCGGTTGGGCGTGGTGGAAAACTGGATGCGGTACATGCGCACCAGTTGATACAGCTCGCCGCAGAGCATCTGGGTCAGGGTGCGGTTGCCGCTGCCCTGGATGATCCGGTAGTGAAAGTCGAAATCGCCTTCCTGCTGGTAATAGCCGACGCCAGCCTGGAACGCCGCGTCGCGCTCATGGGTTTCCAGCACCCGGCGCAGTTCGTCGATTTCTTCAACGCTCATGCGCTCGGCCGCCAGACGGCAAGCCATGCCTTCGAGGGATTCGCGGATTTCGTAGAGCTCGAGCAATTCGGCATGGCTGAGCGACACCACCCGCGCGCCGACATGCGGTACGCGCACCAGCAGCCGTTGGCCTTCGAGCCGATGAATGGCTTCGCGCAGCGGCCCGCGGCTGATGCCGTAGGTGCGCGCCAGCTCTGGCTCGGAGATCTTGCTGCCCGGGGCGATCTCACCTTTGACGATGGCCGCCTGAATGCGCCGGAAGACGTTTTCCGAGAGCGTCTCGGAATCGTCGCCGCTGATGACCGGGGGATCGAGTTGATCCAGCATGATTGTCGACACCTTTAAATCCAATGCGGCAAAAACTAGCCAATTAACCCGCACCAGTCAAAGGATAAATAGACATTGTCGACAATCGTCTAATAACCCGAAAGGATCGCAGCCTTCGGCAGCTCCTACAGGGTGTACGCGAATCCAGTGCAGGAGCTGCCGCAGGCTGCGATCTTTTGATCTTTTATAGACAGGCCCCAGCGCTGGCGCCATAAACCCACCGTGCTAGAATGCCGCCCGCATTTGCTGGCCATTTGTACGGCTTGTCATAAAAAGCTGATAGGCACACGAAGGGACTTGCGCAAGTTTTGCCAGGAACCTGAACCGAAAACGGAACGCTGCGCACCAGGATTTATGAGACTCAAGCCCTTCCCCACATTTTTTGCTCTGTTTTGCCTGCCCGGCCTCGCCGCGGCGGGGGAAAAAACCGTGTACGGCCTCAACGAATATGCATCGCTTGACGGCATCAATCTGGAAGTCGCGGCCAAACTCGACACCGGCGCCAAAACCGCCTCGCTGAGTGCCCGCGACATCAAACGCTTCAAACGCAATGGTGAGTCCTGGGTGCGTTTCTACCTGGCAATCGACGCCGCGCATTCACACCCGATCGAACGACCGCTGGCCCGGGTCAGCAAGATCAAGCGCCGTGCCGGCGACTACGACCCGGAAGAAGGTAAAAAGTACACCGCGCGCCCGGTGATCGAACTGGATATCTGCATGGGTTCGGCATTGCGCAGCATCGAAGTGAACCTGACCGACCGTAGTGCGTTCCAATACCCGCTTTTGATCGGCTCCGAAGCGCTGAAACGCTTCGACGCGCTGGTCGACCCCAGTCTTAAATACGCTGCCGGCAAACCCGCCTGCACCATCGCCGCTCATACCGCCGAGTAATTTCCATGCGTTCTCTAACCTTCCACCTGAAAATCCTGATCACCATTCTGGTGCTCCTGGGCGTTTCGGTTACGGCCTATCAGATTTTCGTGCTCGGCATCCCGGTGACCGAAGACGCCACCGACGACCTGTGGAACATCGACGCCAAAGTCGAGTTCGTCGCCAGCACCAAGGACCCGGTGAAAGTCCAGATGTTCGTGCCGCCCCTGAGCCGCGATTACGTCAGCCTCAACGAAAGCTTTATCTCCAATAACTACGGTGTGGCGGTCAACCGCGTCGACGGCAACCGCAAGGTCACCTGGTCCGCGCGCCGGGCCAAGGGCAACCAGACCCTTTATTACCGTCTGGTGCTGACCAAGCGCTACACCGCGGAAAAATCCAAGATCAAAGGCCCGACCTTCCGCGACAGCATCGCCATCGAAGGCCCGGAAAAGATCGCCGCCGAAGCCCTGCTCGCGCCGATCCGCCAGCACTCGGCCGACGTCGAAACCTTCATCGGCGAAGCGATCAAACGCGTCAACAACGCCAACGATGACAACGTCAAACTGCTGCTGGCCGGCGACCCGTCGACGCCGCACAAGGCGAAGATCGTCGAACTGCTGCTGTCCATCGCTCACGTGCCGGTAGAAAAAGTCCACACCATCCGCCTCGTCGCCGATCAGCCGCAAACCCCGGAACTGTGGCTGCGCAGTTTCAATGGCAACGACTGGCTGTACTTCAACCCGGAAACCGGCGAGCAAGGCCTGCCGACCGACCGCCTGCTGTGGTGGACCGGTGATGAAAACCTGATCACCATCGAGGGCGCGAAGAAAGCCAACGTGACCTTCAGCCTGAACAACAGCGAGATGAACGCGATTCGTCTGGCCAAGCTGACCGACGAAAACACCGACGCCAACTTCCTCGAATACTCGCTCTACGGCCTGCCGCTGCAGACCCAGCAGACCTTCATGATCATGGTGATGATCCCGATCGGCGTGCTGGTGATCCTGATCCTGCGCAACCTGATCGGCCTGCAGACCCTCGGCACCTTTACCCCGGTGCTGATCGCCCTGGCCTTCCGCGAAACGCAACTGGGCTTCGGCATCCTGCTGTTTACCGTGATCACCGCGCTGGGCCTGTCATTACGCTCGTATCTGGAACATCTGAAGCTGCAAATGCTGCCGCGCCTTTCGGTAGTGTTGACCTTCGTGGTGGTGCTGATTGCCGCCATCAGTCTGTTCAGCCACAAGCTTGGCCTGGAGCGCGGTTTGTCGGTGGCGCTGTTCCCGATGGTGATTCTGACCATGACCATCGAACGCCTGTCGATCACTTGGGAAGAACGCGGTGCCAGCCATGCCATGAAAGTGGCGATCGGTACGCTGTTCGCGGCGTCCCTGGCGCACCTGATCATGACCGTGCCGGAGCTGGTGTACTTCGTGTTCACTTTCCCGGCGATCCTGCTGATTCTGGTTGGCTTCATGCTGGCGATGGGTCGCTATCGCGGCTACCGCCTGACGGAACTGGTGCGCTTCAAGGCTTTCCTGAAGAAGGCTGACGCCTGATGTTCGGTTTCTGGAAGACCTGGAAGGCTCTGGAGGCGCGGGGCATCATGGGCATCAATCGGCGTAACGCCGACTACGTGCTCAAGTACAACAAGCGCAGCCTGTACCCGATCGTCGATGACAAGATCATCACCAAGGAGCGCGCGATCGAGGCCGGCATTCATGTGCCGGAGCTGTACGGCGTGATCTCCACGGAGAAGGAAATCGACAAGCTCGACGCGATCATCGGCGGGCGCAACGACTTCGTGATCAAACCGGCCCAGGGCGCCGGCGGTGACGGCATCATCGTCATCGCCGACCGCTTCGAGGGCCGCTACCGTACGGTCTCGGGCAAGATCCTCGCCCACGAAGAGCTGGAGCACCACATTTCCAGCATCCTCACGGGCCTGTATTCGCTGGGCGGTCACCGCGACCGCGCGCTGATCGAATACCGGGTGACCCCCGACCAGATCTTCAAAAGCATCAGCTACGAAGGCGTGCCGGACATCCGCATCATCGTGCTGATGGGCTACCCGGTAATGGCCATGTTGCGCCTGCCGACCCGTCAGTCCGGCGGCAAGGCCAACCTGCACCAGGGTGCCATCGGCGTCGGTGTCGACCTCGCCACCGGCCTGACCCTGCGCGGCACCTGGCTGAACAACATCATCACCAAACACCCCGACACCACCAACGCGGTGGACGGCGTGCAACTGCCCTACTGGGACGGTTTCATGAAGC
Organism: Pseudomonas sp. GW823-FHT01D03; assembly: GCF_058798255.1. NCBI lineage: Bacteria > Pseudomonadati > Pseudomonadota > Gammaproteobacteria > Pseudomonadales > Pseudomonadaceae > Pseudomonas > Pseudomonas sp. GW823-FHT01D03. The sequence continues at coordinate 2,018,283 of NZ_JBXAKK010000001.1, read as the reverse complement.
TCGCCGCCGGCTGCTACGAGCTGTGCGGCCTGGGTTACATCGGTGTGGACATGGTGCTCGACCAGGAGAAAGGCCCGCTGATTCTCGAGCTGAACGCGCGGCCGGGGCTGAATATCCAGATTGCCAACGATTGCGGGCTGACCCTGCGTACGCATGCGGTCGAGGCGCATCTGGAAGAGCTGAAGGCACGCGGGGTGACGGAGTCGGTCGAGGAACGGGTGGCGTTTACTCAGGAAATGTTTGGGCATATTCCGGCGGTTGAGGGCTGATCCAGCACTGAGGCGCGGCTATCGCGAGCAGGCTCACTCCTACAGGGGAACGCATTCCAAATTGTAGGAGTGAGCCTGCTCGCGATAGCGGACTTACCGCCACTACAAGACTCAACCCTGCCCCCAATCTGCTCATCCCCGACATCCCCTCTAGGAGCAACTCCCGCAGAGGACTACAATCCCCACCCCGCCTCAATGGCCGATCTGCCCCGCCCATGTTGACCTGTTCCGTACACCCGCTGCCCTACCACGCCAACCCCGCCGATTACTTCGCGGCCATCCGCCATGCGCCCGGCGCTGTGCTGCTCGACAGCGGCCGGCCAAGTGCCGACCGTGGCCGTTATGACCTGCTCAGCGCCTGGCCGCTGGAACAGCTGGCGGTGTTGCCCGACGAAAGCGGCAGCGTTTTCCTGCAACGCCTGCGCAATAACCTGACCCGCCTGGGCGAAGCGCAGCTGCCTGGCGAATATGACCTGCCCTTCGCTGGCGGCCTGATCGGCTATCTGAGCTACGACTTCGGCCGACATCTCGAGAATCTGCCGAGCCAGGCCCGGGACGATTTGCAACTGCCCGACGCACGGTTCGGCCTCTACGATTGGGCGCTGATCAGCGATCACCAGACCGCCACCAGTCAATTGGTGTTTCACCCGTCGCTGGCCGACAGCGAGCGGCAACGGCTGATCGCGCTGTTTAGCCAACCGACTTCAGCGCCGCTGACGCCGTTCAAGCTGGACACGCCGATGACCGCAGATCTGTCGGCCGATGACTATCGCCAGGCGCTGGAACGCATTCATCAATACATCCAGGCCGGCGACTGCTATCAGGTCAACTTCGCCCAGCGTTTCCGCGCAACCTGTCAGGGCGATCCGTGGCTGGCCTATTGCGCGTTGCGCGAGGCCTGCCCGACACCGTTTTCCGGTTTCCAGAGCCTGCCCGACGGCGACGCGGTGCTGAGCCTGTCGCCGGAGCGCTTCGTCAAAGTCAGCCAGCGCCAGGTGGAAACCCGCCCGATCAAGGGCACCCGCCCCCGTGGCCTGACGCCTGCCGAAGACGCCGCCAACGCCGCCGAACTGCTGGCCAGCCCCAAGGATCGCGCGGAAAACCTGATGATCGTCGACCTGCTGCGCAACGACCTCGGCCGCACCTGCCGCATCGGCTCGGTGCGGGTGCCGGAGCTGTTCAGCCTGGAAAGCTATCCCAATGTGCATCACCTGGTCAGCAGCGTGACCGGTGAACTGGCGGATGACCGCGACGCCCTCGACCTGATCGCTGGCAGCTTCCCCGGTGGCTCGATCACCGGCGCACCGAAGATTCGCGCGATGCAGATCATCGACGAACTGGAGCCGACCCGGCGCGGGTTGTATTGCGGTTCGTTGCTGTACCTGGACGTACGCGGCGAGATGGACAGCTCCATCGCGATTCGCAGTCTGTTGGTCAAGGATGGGCAGGTGTGCTGCTGGGGTGGTGGCGGGATCGTGGCGGATTCGGACTGGCAGGCGGAGTATCAGGAGTCGATTACCAAAGTCAGAATCCTCCTCGAAACCCTGCAAAACCTATAACTTTTTGTGGCGAGGGAGCTTGCTCCCGCTGGAGTGCGAAGCGCTCCCCCAAAATCTTACGACTGCTGCGCAGCCGAGCGGGAGCAAGCTCCCTCGCCACAATGTTGTAATTACAAACTCAAATCCCGGTTCGAGGCCTTGAGGAATTCCTGCTTCAACTCGGCAAACGTATGCACCGCCGGAAACTGCGGGAACTCGCGAATCACGTTGTCCGGCGCATGGAACAGAATCCCCGCGTCCGCCTCGCCGAGCATGCTCGTGTCGTTATACGAATCCCCCGCCGCAATCACCCGGTAGTACAAGCTCTTGAACGCCAGCACCGACTGACGCTTGGGGTCTTTCTGACGCAATTGATAGCCGGTCACTCGCCCGCTGTCGTCGGTGATCAGGCGGTGGCAAAGCAAAGTCGGGAAGCCCAACTGCCGCATCAGCGGCTGGGAGAACTCGTAAAAGGTGTCCGAGAGAATAACCACCTGGAAGCGCTCACGCAGCCAGTCGACGAACTCCACCGCGCCGTCCAGCGGCTTGAGCGTGGCAATCACTTCCTGAATGTCCGAGAGCTTCAGGCCGTGCTCGTCGAGGATGCGCAGGCGCTGCTGCATCAACACGTCGTAATCGGGAATGTCCCGGGTGGTGGCCTTGAGGGATTCGATTCCGGTTTTTTCGGCGAAGGCGATCCAGATTTCCGGCACCAGTACCCCTTCAAGATCCAGGCAAGCAATTTCCACAAGACACTCCCGTTTGTAGTGATTATTGAGTCGAGCGAGCCCGAACTCTAGCGACTCCCCCGCCACCGCGCAACGCAGCGGGCGCCCCCTATCCCGCCGCTTTTTGTTAACATCGCCGCCATATAGAGCGCCCAGCGCCACCGACCTGTAGGAAGCCGCCCTGATGAGCCCAACGTTCGATGTCGTGGAACTCGCCACGACCTATGCCAACAAATCCGCCCAGGACATCCTGAAACTCGCGTTCGCCGAGTTCGGTGACGAGCTGTGGATCTCTTTCAGTGGTGCCGAGGATGTGGTGCTGGTGGACATGGCCTGGAAGCTGAACAAAAACGTCAAGGTGTTCAGCCTCGACACCGGCCGCCTGCACCCGGAGACCTATCGCTTCATCGATCAGGTGCGCGAGCACTACAAGATCGATATCGAACTGGTGTCGCCGGACTACACGAAACTCGAACCGTTCGTGAAGGAAAAAGGCTTGTTCAGCTTCTACAAGGACGGCCATGGCGAATGCTGCGGCATCCGCAAGATCGAACCGCTGCGCCGCAAACTGTCCGGCGTCAAAGCCTGGGCCACCGGCCAGCGCCGCGACCAGAGCCCGGGCACCCGCAGCGCCGTGGCGGTGCTGGAGATCGACACCGCGTTCTCCACGCCCGAGCGCACGCTGTACAAGTTCAACCCGCTGGCGCAGATGACCAGCGAAGAGATCTGGGGCTACATCCGCATGCTCGAACTGCCGTACAACAGCCTGCACGAGCGCGGCTTCATCAGCATCGGCTGCGAACCGTGCACCCGCCCGGTGCTGCCGAACCAGCACGAGCGCGAAGGCCGCTGGTGGTGGGAAGAAGCGACGCAGAAAGAGTGCGGGCTGCATGCGGGGAATATCATCAGCAAGGCGTAAATCTCGCCCCAATGATGTCCCCCCCTGTGGGAGCGGGCTTGCTCGCGAAAGCGGTCTGTCAGTCAGCGAATTGTTGACTGGGAAGACGCCTTCGCGAGCAAGCCCGCTCCCACATTTGCTTCGTGGCGCCATTAAAAATGTGTACACACGAATGTCACCATCGGTGCCATTTATGTGTGCACTTTTTGCTTTCACGCCCTGAAAAGTTACATCCCTGCTGAATTCCCTGCACTCTGCCACCTGCGCAAAATCCCTCGCAAAAAATAAATACCTGTTCAATCGGTCAATTTATAACCACTGTTTTTCAGGCACTTAGCGCTCATCGATAACTTTTCGAAATGAGCACAGCGCTGCATAGATCGCTGACTGGCACAGATCTGGCTTTGGTGCATACATGTTTTGTATACAAAACTGCAAAACATCAATCCACACTTTCGATCCGCAAGCCTGAAGCGCCCTATCCCGTACAGGCTGCAGATGCCCCGTAACCAGTGATGTCTGCTGGCCGCGACGAAGATTTGTCGAGCCTCACCGCTCATGCACAGTCATCGCGGCCCCGCCCATCAGGAGCCTGCCGGAATGCGTACAAGTCTCTCCAGTAACATCGCGCTGAATCTGCCCGCCTCTGCACTCGACCAACCATTGCCCGACGCGGGTCTGGCTCAACCGTTACAACTGAGCCCGCGCCTGCACAACCGCGACCTGGCACCGACCCGCGCCGAAGGTCGGCGCTGGGGCAAATACAGTATTTTTGCCCTGTGGACCAACGATGTGCACAACATCGCCAACTACTCGTTCGCCATCGGTCTGTATGCGCTGGGCCTGGGCGGCTGGCAGATTCTGCTGTCGCTGGGGATCGGCGCGGCACTGGTGTACTTCTTCATGAACCTGTCCGGCTACATGGGGCAGAAAACCGGGGTGCCGTTTCCGGTGATCAGCCGGATCAGTTTCGGCATCCACGGTGCGCAGATTCCGGCGTTGATTCGCGCGGTGATCGCCATCGCCTGGTTCGGCATTCAGACGTATCTGGCGTCGGTGGTATTTCGTGTGCTGCTGACGGCGATTCATCCCGGTTTCGCCGATTACGACCACAACTCGATCCTCGGCCTGTCGACGCTGGGCTGGGTGTGTTTCGTGGCGATCTGGTTCGTGCAACTGGCGATCCTCGCCTACGGCATGGAAATGGTCCGCCGTTACGAAGCGTTTGCCGGGCCGGTGATTCTGCTGACCGTCGCCGCCCTCGCCGTGTGGATGTACACCCAGGCCAACGCGACGATTGCCTGGTCAATCCGCGAACCGCTGAGCGGTGGCGAGATGTGGCGCAACATCTTTGCCGGCGGCGCCTTGTGGCTGGCGATCTACGGCACGCTGATCCTCAATTTCTGCGACTTCGCCCGCTCCTCGCCGTGCCGCAAGACCATCAAGGTCGGCAATTTCTGGGGCCTGCCGGTGAACATTCTGGTGTTCGCCGCCATCACCGTCCTGCTCTGCGGTGCGCAATTCCAGATCAACGGGCGGATCATCGAAAGCCCGACCGAAATCATCGCCTCGATTCCCAACACGTTCTTTCTGGTACTCGGTTGCCTGGCATTCCTGATCGTTACCGTAGCAGTGAACATCATGGCCAACTTCGTCGCCCCGGCCTTCGTCCTCAGCAACCTGGCGCCGAAGTACCTGACCTTCCGCCGCGCCGGGCTGATCAGCGCGACCATCGCCGTGCTGATCCTGCCGTGGAATCTCTACAACAGTCCGCTGGTGATCGTTTACTTCCTGTCCGGCCTCGGCGCCCTGCTCGGCCCGTTGTACGGGGTGATCATGGTCGACTACTGGCTGATCCGCAGAGGCCGGATCAACGTCCCGCAGCTGTACAGCGAAGATCCCAACGGCGCTTATTACTACAGCCGTGGGGTGAATTTCCGCGCCGTGGCGGCGTTCATTCCGGCGGCGTTGATCGCCATCGTCCTGGCGCTGGTACCGGGTTTCCACAGCATCTCGCCGTTCTCCTGGCTGGTGGGCGCCGGCATTGCCGCGATGCTCTACCTGATCATCGCCAAACGTCAGCCGCACTACGCCGACGTCAGTGGCGAATCGATCGCCGTGGACAACGTCTGCCATTAACTTCCTCGCGGCCCGGATTTGGGCCGCTGAACTGCCCGCAATAAGGACTTCCCATGCGTATTCTTGTGGTCAACGTCAACACCACCGAATCCATCACCCACGCCATCGCCCGCTCGGCGCAGGCCGTCGCGTCTCCCGGCACGGAAATCGTCGGCCTGACGCCGTTCTTCGGCGCCGACTCGGTGGAAGGCAATTTCGAAAGTTACCTGGCGGCCATCGCCGTGATGGACCGGGTGATGTCCTACGATCAACCGTTCGACGCGGTGATTCAGGCCGGTTACGGCGAACACGGCCGCGAAGGATTGCAGGAACTGCTCAACGTGCCGGTGGTGGACATCACCGACGCGGCTGCCAGTACCGCGATGTTCCTCGGTCACGCCTATTCGGTGGTGACCACGCTGGACCGCACCGTGCCGCTGATCGAGGACCGGCTGAAACTCTCGGGCCTGTGGGATCGCTGTGCCTCGGTGCGGGCCAGTGGTCTTGCGGTGCTGGAGTTGGAGCACGAACCACAGCGCGCACTGGAAGCCATCGTGCAACAAGCGGAACTGGCGGTGACTCAGGACAAGGCGGAGGTGATTTGCCTGGGTTGCGGCGGCATGGCCGGGCTGGATGAACAGATTCGTCGCCGCACCGGGGTGCCGGTGGTGGATGGCGTGACGGCGGCGGTGACCATTGCTGAATCGCTGGTGCGACTGGGGTTGTCGACGTCCAAGGTGCGGACTTATGCGACGCCGCGGCCGAAGCAGATCATTGGCTGGGCGGAGCGGTTTGCCCGGTAGACCGCGTTATCGTTCTTCGCAAGCAGGCTCACTCCTACATTGGATCTGTGGCGTACAAAAATCCCCTGTGGGAGCGGGCTTGCTCGCGAATGGCTCAACTCGGTGCCACGCCTTGCTCAGAAAGCACTGAACCGCCGAGCCAACCCCCGCTCGGCAAACTGCTCAATCACAAAATCGACAAACGCCCGAGTCTTGCCCGGCAACAATTTATGTTCGGCGTAATAGATCGAAATGTTGCCGTCATCGATGTACCAGTCCGGCAGCACGCGTTGCAAAGTGCCCGCGTCGAGGTAACCCACGGCAAACGGCATGCTGACCAGTGCGATCCCCAGCCCTTGTGCTGCCGTGGCACAAGCGGCTTCGGAATCGCTCATGGTCATGCGCGTCTTGAGAGTCAAGGGCTGACAGAGCTGACTGCCACTACTGATCAACTGCCAGGAACGTACCCGGCCGGTTTGCGGCGAGCGGATCAGGATGCCATCGTGACGTTGCAGGTCATCCGGTTCGGCGATGACTTCGTGCCTTTGCAGATAGTCAGCAGATGCGACCAACACACGGTGCGCGGGTGCCAATCTGCGTGCAACGACGCCTTGGGGCAATTCAAAACCACCGCCAATCGCCGCATCGAAACCCTGCCCAATCAGATCGACCTGACGGTTATCAAAATGCCAGTCAGGGTTGATCGCCGGAAACCGACGTAAAAACTCCTGCAGCAACGGCACGACATACAGCCGCCCGAATACCGTGCCCATGCTGACTTTCAACGTTCCCGCCGGAAGCCCTTCCACACTCGCCAGATTGGCCACCGCATTCTGAATCGTCGTCAGGCTGCCACTGACCTGACTCAAAAACAGCTGACCGGCCTCGGTCAGGGTCAGGCTGCGTGTACTACGCTGGAACAGCCGTACACCGAGCCGCACCTCGAGCTTCGCTACACTCTTGCCAACGGCGGCCGGGGTCAGGCTCAAGCGTCGGGCGGCCTCGGCAAAGCTGCCGACTTCGGCGCTGCGCACGAAGCATTCGATACTGCTGAAAGTTTCCATGATCGCCACTATAAACTTCTGGTTTACACAGACTATAGCAATCATGGTCTACACGGTTGTCGATGCGAGGCCGATACTCGGCTCCAACAACAAGGCACCCGGCCTTGAATTTTCTGGAGATTGAACATGACCACTCAACACCTCAGCGGCAAAGTCGCTCTGATTCAAGGCGGTTCCCGTGGCATCGGCGCCGCCATCGTCAAACGCCTGGCCGCTGAAGGCGCCGCTGTCGCCTTCACCTACGTCAGTTCCACCGCCAAGGCCGAAGAGTTGCAGAACAGCATCACTGCCAACGGCGGCAAAGCCCTGGCGATCAAGGCCGACAGCGCCGACGAAACAGCCATCCGCAACGCCGTCAGTGCCACCGTCGAAGCCTTTGGCCGCCTGGATATTCTGGTGAACAACGCCGGCGTTCTGGCCATCGCGCCGCTGGAAGACTTCAAACTGGAAGACTTCGACCAGACCCTGGCGATCAACGTGCGCAGCGTGTTCATCGCATCTCAGGAAGCCGCCAGACACATGGGCGAAGGCTCGCGCATCGTCAACATCGGCAGCACCAACGCCGACCGCATGCCCTTCGGCGGTGGCGGTGTGTACGCGATGAGCAAATCGGCGCTGGTCGGTCTGACCAAAGGCCTGGCCCGTGATCTCGGCCCGCGCGGCATCACCATCAACAACGTGCAGCCCGGCCCGGTCGACACTGATATGAACCCGGCCCATGGCGATTTCGCCGAGAGCCTGATCCCGCTGATGGCGGTGGGCCGTTACGGCACTGCTGATGAAATCGCCGGTTTCGTCGCTTATCTGGTCGGCCCGGAAGCCGGTTACATTACCGGTGCCAGCCTGACCATCGACGGTGGTTTTGGCGCCTGATTGCGCTGAATCCCGGGTACAAAAAACGCCGCACCTCTTTTGCAGAGGGCGGCGTTTTTTTATCGGCGCTTATCGGCAGATCAAGCCCACTCCAGCGCCGGCAAACCGCAGGCACTCGGGGTGAATGCCTTGAGCGTGCGCAAAATCCCGTCGGCATGCGCGTATTTTTCATCGGCCATGGCTGCATCGGGAATCGCGATGGCCGTCATCCCCGCCGCTTTCGCTGCGGTGACGCCAAACGGCGAATCCTCGAACACCAGACAGTCTTCAGGCGCGACGCCCAGACGCCGGGCGGCGGTGAGAAAGATGTCCGGCGCCGGTTTCGCCGCGCCAACTTCCGGATCATCTGCGGTGACAATGAAATCGAACAGCGCAAACCATTCGCGGTGCAAGGTGGTTTTCTGACCGAACGACTGCCGCGACGAACTGGTGCCCACGGCGATCGGAATGTTGTGCGCCTTGAGGTGACGAATCAGCTCCTCCGCGCCGGGCATCGCCTGAGCCTTGGGAAAGCGTTCACGCATCAGCGGCTCGCGGATCAGCAGAAACTCTTCGGCGCTGATCGGCAGATCCAGCGCCTGCACCACGTAGTTCGCCAGATCATTGGCGCCACGACCGATGATGTTCTGTTTAACGCTCCAGTCGAAAGTCCGCCCGTAACGCTCGGCAATGAGCGAGGTGACCTCGGTGTAGATACCTTCCGTATCCAGCAGCAAACCGTCCATGTCGAAAATCACGGCCTTGATCGGGCCAAACGTCTTCATCGGTGCATTCATCATCGGATCCGTTATCAAAAACATCCCGGGCGGCCCAACCGGCGCCGCTACGCGGATCTGATTAATGGGTTCAGCAGCATAGCGAGGCCAGCGGACATTGAGCAACGGGCAATGTTTACAGGCCGTGGAATGACTCGCTGACATTTAGCGAAATGCCCTACAGATAACGCCTACTTTCCCGACTTCTTTCGATTTTGATCCCCCGCAAAGTCCGCGCACCTCTTTCATGTGCGCGAGTGCTTGCGAATGTTCCAAACCGATCGGCTCCTGGCCCTGAACAACAGCATCGGCCTGCTGGTGGTTGCCGCCCTGAACCCGCAACACCCGGACTTCGAAACGCTGATCCGCGAGTTCCGCCTGTGCCTGAACAACTACGAGGCCTGGGCCGAGAAGTTCTGGACCGGGACGGCGCTGGATGTCGAGCAGGTGTTCAAGGTCGGTGACCACGTCCGTCTAAGCGCGCCCGTCAAATCCCGCCAGCCGATCCAGACCTCGGTGGTCATGTGCCCCGCGAGCGGCCCGTTGACCCTGGTGCATATGTTCGAGGCGGCGCGCTTCGTACCGATCGGCAATACCCCGGTGATGCTCGAGCCAGTGATCGGCGAAGTCGACGGGGTATTGAGTTTCGGTGAACCGCTGCGCCATACCATCGGCCCGAGCGGCATTCTGGAAGTCAGCGACTGCGACCGGGGCCAGCGTTATCGCATCACCTTCTTTCCTGATGTTTCCACCGCCCATATCCAAGCCCTGTACGCCTCCTACGAAGGGATTCTGGATGGGCTGGAGGTCTGGCTTCGCCAGGAGTGGAACGGGTTTCAGCCGCTGTGGACGGAATTTTCCGGTTCCGGTTTCGACGATCGTTACCGCCAGTTGCAGCAGGCCGACTGGCGCGGTTTCGAGAAAGCCCTGCACGACATCTGGGATGACGTTAAACAGCTGTTTGGCCTGCTCGCCGACCTGCAGGCCAACAGCGAAAAACTGCTGCAGTACTTGAGCGCTGTCGAGTTGCAAGCGCTGCTCGACGCTTCCAGTGAGGCCATCGCCAATGGCTTGCTGATCCTCAGTGACGAGCCGTTGCTGTTTATCCATCTGGCCGCGTTTAGCAGTTGGTTGAAGATGCTGCCGCCGCAGTACCTGGCGGAAGTGGTGGCAGAAATCCGGGCCGAGTTGTTGATCAGCTTTTTGCTGATGCGCGTTTGCGGCGGCGTTGGCGTGCCCGTGAGACTGAGCAGCAAGGTGCTGAGCAAGATCAACTCGGCACGGGCGCGGCAATGGCTGGCAGCGTCGGCGTTGCGCCTGAGCGAACTGTCCTCAACTGCGGATCTGAACAAGCACGCGGGCGCGTTGAAGCCGTTGATGGCGCATGCGCGCGAAGTGCCGTTGAGGCCGACGCCGGCGATCCCGCTGAACATTCGTCAGGCGGACGCCGTGGTGTTGACCGTGCCGAATCCGGCACCGATGGCCCGGGACAAGTCCCGTGGCACGACGCGGATGGAGCGTCACGAATCTCGTGACGACGCCTCCGATCAAGCGCAAAACCCCAACGGCGACAGCGCCGACTGCGCGCCGCTGACCTGCACCAACGGCTGTCCGGTGTCGATGGTCACCGGCGAAGAACTGCTGACCCTGAGCGATGGCACGCTCGATGGCTTGCTGCCGTTCGAATTCACCCGGTTGTACCGCACCAGCGCGGTGGAGATCGATGTCGGGCTGGGGTTTGGCTGGAGCCATTCGCTGGCGCATCGGCTGGAGTTTGATGGCGATGCGGTGGTCTGGGTCGATCACGAGAACCGTCGCACACGGTTTCCGTTGCCCAGCGTTGAACGCCCGGCGATTCACAACAGCCTGTCGCGGGCGGCGATTTTTCTCGGCGATGAGCCGGAGGAACTGATCCTCGCGCTGGCGGGGGATGTGGCGCGGTTTTATCACTTTCGTGCCGGGCGGTTGGTGGCGGTCAGTGATGCGTATAGCAATCGTCTGAGCGTTTCTCGCGATCATCAGCAGCGGATTGTCCGGCTCGACAATGGCGCGGGCCGCTCGCTGCTTTTGCGCTATGACCGGGCGCATCTGGTCGCGGTTGATTACCAGGTGCTTGAGGCTGATGGCTGGCGCACCGAGCAAACGCTGGTCAGTTATTGCTACGACGCCCGTCAGCGGTTGTTGGCCGCGACCGACGCGGTCGGTGACAGCGAGCGTTACGACTACGACGATCAGCACGTCATCCTGCAGCGGCAACTGACCGGCGGCGCGAGTTTCTTCTGGGAGTGGGAACGCTCGGGTAAAGCGGCGCGTTGCGTGCGCCATTGGGCGTCGTTCGCGCAGATGGACACGCGTTACGTCTGGGCCGATGACGGCAGCGTCGCGGTGCACTATGTCGATGGCAGCGAAGAAACCTACGTCCACGACGACAGCGCACGGCTGGTGCGCAAGGTCGAGGCCGATGGTGGTGAGCACCTCAAGGTTTATGACGATCAGGGCCGGCTGATCGCCGAGCAGGATCCTCTGGGTGCGGTCACCGAGTATCGCTACGACGACGTCGGACGCCTGATCGCGCTGCTGCCGCCGGACGATGAGCCAACGTCCTACGAGTACCGCAACGGTTTCCTGCACAGCCGTTCCCGCGGCGAGGCGGTGTGGACGTTTCGGCGCAACGCCGAGGGCGATGTCACCGAGGCCGTCGACCCCGACGGGCTGGTCACCTATTACTACTACGACACCCGTGGGCAGTTGCTGTCGATCCGTCATCCGGACACCAGCCGGCACATTTTTGTCTGGAACGACCTTGGCCAACTGATCGAGGAAACCCTGCCTGACGGTGGTGTGCGGCGCTTTTCCTACGATGCGCTGGGGCGGCGGACGACCACTTGCGACAAACACGGCGCGATCACTCGCCAACAGTGGGACGCCGTTGGCCGACTGGTGCAGACGACCTTTCCTACGGGCGCCACCCGCGCCTACAGCTACGGTACCTACGGCCAGGTCACCGCCGAGCGCGACGAACTCGGCCACATCACCCGCTACGAGTATGACGACGACCTGCACCTGGTCTCGCGCAAGATCAATCCCGACGGCACGCGGGTGCAGTATCGCTACGACCATGCGCAGTTGTTGCTCACGGAAATCGAGAACGAATCCGGGGAAAAATACCGACTGGACTACACGCCCACCGGATTGATCCGACAGGAAACCGGCTTCGACGGCCGACGCACCGCTTACGCCTACGACCGCAACGGGCACCTGCTGGAAAAGACCGAGTTCGGCGATGACGGCTCGACGCTGGTCACCACCTATGCGCGTGATGCGGCCGGGCGCTTGCTGCTCAAGACCCTACCGGACGGGGTTGAGGTGGCTTATACCTACGACCGCCTGGGCCGTTTGACCGGGGTCGATGACGGTCAGAAACATCCACTGGCCTTCGAATACGACCTGCAGGATCGGCTGATCACCGAGCATCAGGGCTGGGGCACCTTGCGTTATGCGTATGACGCCTGCGGCCAGCTCAAGCGCCAGCGTCTGCCGGACAACAGCAAGCTCGATTACCACTACGCCAAGGGCGGCGCGCTGACGGCCATTGACCTTAATGGCACGCGGCTGACCAGCCACGTCTACCAGTCCGGCCGTGAGCAACAACGGCAACAAGGCCTGCTGCGCAGCGATTATGCCTACGACGAGCAGGGCCGATTGCAGCTGCATACCGTCAATCAGCAAACGCGCCCCTTGTACTTGCGCCACTACAGCTATGCGGTCAACGGCAATCTGGCCGGTATCGCCGACAGTCGACACGGCCAGCGCAGTTATTACTACGACGCCCTCGACCGGCTGATTCGCGTCCGTCACTCGCGTGACGAACTGCCGGAATCCTTCGCCCACGACCCGGCCGGCAACCTGCTGATGCAGGATCGTCCCGGCCCGACCCGGATCAAGGGCAACCGCCTGCTGATGCAGGGCGACCGGCACTACGACTACGACGCCTTCGGCAACCTGATCCGCGAACGCCGTGGCCGCGACCAGCAACTCGTCACCGAATACCGCTACGACTGCCAGCACCGCCTGATCGGCCTGACCCGCCCCGACGGCCAAACCGCGTCCTACCAGTACGACGCCTTCGGCCGGCGCATCCGCAAAACCGTCGACGGCATCAGCACCGAGTTCTTCTGGCAAGGCGACCACCTCGTCGCCGAAAGCAGCAAAACCCACCACCGCAGCTATGTCTACGAACCCGGCACCTTCCGCCCGCTGGCCCTGCTCGACGGCAAAGGCCCGAAAAAGGCCTGCCCGTTCTACTACCAACTCGACCACCTCGGCACGCCGCAGGAACTGACCGACTACAGCGGCGAAATCGTCTGGTCAGCGCAGTACGACGCCTACGGCAAAGTCGCGGCGATCACCCTCGCGGGCGAGGACTACCTGGACCAGCCGCTGCGCTTTCAGGGGCAGTATTTCGATGCGGAAAGCGGGCTGCATTACAACCGGCATCGGTATTACGACCCGAGGTTGGGCAGGTATCTGACGCCGGATCCGGTGAAGCTCGCAGGTGGGCTGAATCAGTACCAGTACACGCCGAATCCGACGGGGTGGGTGGATCCGTTGGGGTTGACGTCGAACTGTCCGCCGCCGAACAGGCCAGGCTGTGAGGTGCCGGGCGGGATTGGTGGCGCTAAGGTAGATGTGGGTGAACCACAATTACCGGACTTGATTCATGGCGTTGACCCACATTCAGTGAAGCGAACGCATGCGATCATGGGAAAAAAATCAACTAAACACGTCGAAAAAATAAGGGATCAAATGCGAGCAGGTGGATACGATGTCAGCTATCCCACAGACGTAGCAGAACATCAGGGCAACTTCTATATTCTAGATGGACATCACCGTGCAGCAGCTGCAAAACAAACAGCAACACCTATAACTGTAAAACTGATCACGAACATCAGAGAGCACAAGGGAGAGCTCAATACTATCGAAGAAGTCATTGAATCGGCTAACAATGTCGGACACGACCGATTGGAGCATCACAGAAGAAGATGAAAAAAGACGATAAAAATCTTGAGGACCTAATAACTGACTTCCTTTCAAAAGTTGAAAGTGGAACAGAATTGCTACAAAGAAAATTTGGCACTCGGAATATTTTAAGACTTTGGCGAAGCAAGCAAATCGAACGCTGCGGTGAAATAACTGATGAAATTCAATATGAACTGCACGGCGTAGGGTGCGCCATTCACTTCCCATCAGAATCAGTGGACTTTGATTATGGTTCGGATAACAGAATCGACGGTTTTGATGTATGGCGCCTTTACATTTACGCTAGCGATAGGCCATCTGAATATAAAAAATACTGCGACAAAAAAACAATTGAAAAGGAGTTTCAAGAATACATCGCATCAGGTCGAATAGAAAAAATGTCGACATCAGATAACCTGTACGTACTAGTCAGACCTGAATTAACAGGCAAATAACAAAATATTTGGTCGGTTTGCTTTCGTCCGCCTGGACGACTGTTTAACAAGCTTGACCTCGAGAACAAACCGATCCAAATCAAAGGGCCTGAAGTACAGGCCCCGGATATTTAAATTCAGTGCGCCGCCACGCTCGACTTTCAAGACAACTTATTGCTCATCCTCATCCTCTTCATACTCCTCATCCAAAGCCTCATCCGCATCATTCAACGGCACGGTCGCATCATCCATCAGCGACCCCGGATCCTCGTTCCCCGGATCATTGATAAACGGCAAACCGCTCGGGCCTTTTTCTTCCTTGCCTTCGGTTTCGGGCGTCATGGCAAACCTCTACGTCTGGTGGGCTGTATAACGTTCGAAAAGCCTCACAGGCAATCGTTCCAGTGTCCGACCGCCAGACACGAAAAACCCGGCACCAGGCCGGGTTTGTTTTCGAGTATTCAATCAATGATGGCGTTTTTTATGTTTGTACTTGTTGTGCTTGTGACCACCACCGGAGTGGGCTTTGCCGCCGTCATCCCCCAGATTGTTGCCCACCGCACCACCGGCCGCGCCGCCCAAACCGGCACCAATGGCAGAACCGGTGGAGCCGCCCAGGCTGTTACCGACTACCGAGCCGCCGGCAGCGCCAAGGCCACCGCCAATGGCGGCTTCGGTGCGATTGTGTTTATTCGCCCCGACCGCGCTGCCCGCCGCGCCACCAACCCCCGCGCCTACTGCAGCACCGGTGCTGCCGCCGAGCTGGCCACCGACCACGTTACCGAGCACGCCGCCCAGTCCGCCGCCTACAGCAGCGCTACCATCTCCGGCGGCCATGGCGCCTTGAGCGACCAGTAATCCGAAAAACAGTGCAGACAATGACAAGCGCATTTGAACCTCACAGTTCCCGAATCGGGAGGGTATGCCCATAGGGCCTATGTCAGATTGGAGACATTTTTCGGGAAAACGTTCAGCCATGAAAAAGCCCGACATTGAGCCGGGCTTTTTCTGACAAGCGCTCAGTATCAGTGACGCTTGTGCCCCTTGGACAGGTTGGCGCCCACAGCACCACCGGCAGCACCACCGAGACCGGCGCCAATGGTCGCGCCATTTCTGCCGCCCAGGCTGTTGCCGATTACCGAACCACCGGCCGCGCCAACACCACCACCGATGGCCGCTTTGGTGCGGCTGCCCTTGCCGGCGGCCATCGCGCTGCCCGCCGCGCCTGCAACACCGGCACCAATCGCCGCGCCGGTGCTGCCGCCCATTTTCTGGCCGACCACATTACCCAGCGCACCACCCAGACCACCGCCGAGTGCCGCCGTGCCTTCACCGGCGACCGCACCTTGAGCAACCAGAAGCCCCAGAACCAGAGCAGGCAATGTTAGACGCATGACAGAAACCTCAAAAAATAGGGAGATCAAATGGGGCCGAGATTGAATGTCGCCGCCGCGCTGAAGTCCAGACAAATCAGCTGCCGCCGCACTCTTGGCGCCGATTGGACAGCGATCTGGCAAAAGGTTTTATCGCAGGCAAAAAAAAGCCCGCTGGGGAGACGGGCTGGAGACTTGCTTTCTAACGGATGGCTTCACCCTACGACCGCGGACGTGAAAAGTTTGTGAAAAAAACAAAACCAGCCAAAGAGTTTGTAGGAAATTCCCATTTCATAAACAGCAGGCATAAAAAAACCCCGTTCATAGACGGGGTCGTTTGGTGTCTCGCCTTACTTTCTTGAGCGGGCCGAAACCTTCGGAAGAAATTTGGCTTTCGGGCCTTTGGGCACCGTGGACTTGATCTTGCCGGTCTGCACCGGATCCTCGCCAAAGCCCGACTGGTACTCCGTCTGACCGCAACGGACACAGTTATTGAATGAAAATTCGGCTCCATCGTCTTCGATATACGGACCAGTCATAGCCTCTCCCCTTCGTAATGGATCGATACCGGCCAAGCCTTTTTGCCCGAAAAATATCGACCTCCCAGGCTTTTGAGACTAGCCGGTCATTACTGGACTTGCGGTTCAGTTCGACAGATGCCCGACGAATGGCCTACACCTGTTCAACATCCGAACCAACCGTTGATCTCACAACGCTAAAGATTCCCGGCGACAGGCCGTTGCCCTTTTTCATACAAATGAATCTCAAGGAGAGAACATGAAAATCAACGGATTCCCGGAAATGCCTGTCGTAAAACTCACGGACGAACAGATCGCTGCCGGCAAAGCCGCCGGTGAGAAATTCAAGGAAAAGCTCGCTTCAGGCGACATCACCATCACCTACCCGGACAAACCGGTTCTGACCCCCGGCGTTATCTACCATCCGAGTCAGCCGGCCGATCCGACGCCCGCCACCGGTACCCCTCCTCTGGTCGCGATCGATACGCCACTGACCTATGACGCCCACGGACTTGTCATCCTCAAGCCACAGGGCTGACCGAAGGCAAAAAGCAAAAAGCCCATTCATCATCTGAATGGGCTCGCTTGAAAACGGCGACTGCATCAACGCAACTTGACCGCCGTGCCGGTCGCGAACACGACAACCATGCCACCCTTGCCCGCCGGCATGCTGATCTCGAAATCCAGCCCGACCACTGCATCCGCCTGCAACGCCCGCGCCCGCTCCTTGATCTCGTCCGTCGCCTGAACCCGCGCCTCTTTCAACGCACGCTCCAGCGTCTGCGAGCGCCCACCGAAAAAGTCGCGCATGCCGGCAAACAGGTCACGGATCACATTGACGCCCTGCACCGATTCCGCGCTGACAATGTCCAGGTACGCGGTGATCTGTCGGCCTTCAATGGCGTGGGTGGTGGAGATGATCATGGGAACAGTCCTTTTTTCTACTGATAAAGCGGCGATTGTAATGCGCTATGGCGAATCAGGCTGAGCACCTGCACGGATCACTTGCGCAGCGGATTAAAATCCAGACGCCAGAAACCACAAAACCCCTGATTTCTTTCGAAATCAGGGGTTTTGTGCATTGAATGTGGCGGTGAAGGAGAGATTCGAACTCTCGATACAGTTTCCTGTATACACACTTTCCAGGCGTGCTCCTTAAGCCACTCGGACACTTCACCGTATCTCTTCAAACATGTTCTGTCTGTCGAGGCGCGCTAATGTAGTCGAAAGCTTTTCTGATGGCAAACTTTTTTTCAGAATTTTCATGCGCTTAAGACAAAAACACATTTTTCCCGCTGATGGGCGATGGCAAACCGGCCAATCTCTGGTGACGGCCACCCTTCTATATAGAAGCAGAACGGCGTGCTACGCCGGGTGGGGGCGGAAACGGTGACTGGCGAGTCAGTCACGGCGCTTTACCTGGCCTACGGCGGTGGGTAACGTCTGCCCATCTTTCTTACAAGGAATAGCGTCATGAGTGAGTTGATTGCCTACCACCTCGAAGACGGTATCGCGACCCTGACCTTGAACAACGGCAAGGTCAATGCCATTTCCCCGGATGTGATTGCGGCGTTCAACGCGGCGCTGGATCGGGCGGTGACTGATCGTGCCATCGTGATCATTACCGGTCAGCCGGGGATTCTGTCTGGCGGCTACGACTTGAAGGTGATGACCTCTGGCCCTAAAGAAGCCGTGGCTTTGGTGACCGCGGGTTCGACCCTGGCCCGTCGCCTGCTCTCTCATCCGTTCCCGGTGATCGTTGCCTGCCCTGGTCACGCCGTGGCCAAAGGCGCGTTCCTGCTGTTGTCCGCCGACTACCGCATTGGTGTCGACGGCCCGTTCAGCATCGGTCTGAATGAAGTGCAGATCGGCATGACCATGCACCACGCCGGCATCGAGCTGGCGCGTGATCGTCTGCGTCGTTCGGCGTTCCACCGTTCGGTGATCAACGGCGAGATGTTTGATCCGAAAAGCGCGGTGGATGCCGGTTTCCTCGACAAGGTGGTGGCGGCCGAAGAGCTGCAAGGCGCAGCCCTGGCAGCGGCGCGTCAGTTGAAGAAAATCAACATGAATGCGCACAAGAACACCAAGCTCAAAGTGCGCAAGGCACTGCTCGAAGCCCTCGACAACGCGATCATCCAGGATCAGGAGCATCTGGGCTAAGCCCGCGCTTCCCGAGCCGAAAAAAAGCCCGACCGTCGTGTCGGGCTTTTTCTTGGGTGTTCGGTTGATCGGGCATCGACTGCTCTAGGACGGGTCTGACAATCAACTCGGAAACATGCGCTTAAACATCGCCTATCTCCGCACTCTATAGCAGCAATTGCCGAAAACAGTGCACATCCGTACACTGCGCCACCTTTTGTCCCGGTGGGGCCTGAAAATGCTGTTTGTGTTTCGTATGTTATTGATGGGCCTGCACTTTATTCTGGCCGGTGTGTTGGGGGTGATCCTCGGCCTGTGCCGTCCGTTCAATCCGGACAACAGCCGACTGTGCGCCCGCCTCTACGCGCTTCCGGCGATGTGCATTCTGCGCTTGCGGGTAAAAGCCGACGTTGGCCCGTTGATGAACAAGCCTGACAGCTGCGTGATCGTTGCCAACCATCAATCCAATTACGACCTGTTTGTGTTCGGCAACGTGGTGCCTCGGCGTACCGTGTGCATCGGCAAGAAAAGCCTGAAATGGGTGCCGCTGTTCGGCCAACTGTTCTGGCTGGCGGGCAACGTGCTGATTGATCGTGGCAACGCGCACAAGGCGCGCAAGTCGATGCTCACCACCACCCACACCTTGCAACACAAAGACACCTCGATCTGGGTATTCCCGGAAGGTACGCGCAACCTCGGTGAAGAACTGCTGCCATTCAAGAAAGGCGCATTCCAGATGGCGATCGCCGCTGGAGTGCCGATCGTGCCGGTGTGCGTCAGCAGCTACATCAAGCACATGCGCCTGAACCGCTGGCGCAGCGGGAAAATTCTCATACGATCGCTGCCGGCGATTCCTACAGCCGGGTTGACCATGGATGACATGCCCATGCTCATGTCCCAGTGCCGTGAACAGATGCGCGAATGCATCGCCGCGATGGATCAGCAGCTGCAGGCTGCGTGAAAAACAAACCCGCCTTGTGCGGGTTTTCTTTTGCCGGGTGAACTGTGCAGATTTCACTGACTCTCAAGCAGCGACACGGCTAAGCTGAAGCCTTGTATTCCCTGCCATCTGCCAAGAAGAAGTGAACCACCACCATGGGTCGAGTTGTTGCTGCTGCGGTTTACAGCGCCGGTAAGAAAGTCACCAATATTACCCTCGATGAGGGCGCCGCCTGGGCCGCGAAAACCGGGCACTTTGTCTGGATCGGTCTGGAAGAACCGGACGCTCAGGAGCTGTCCAACCTGCAACGCCAGTTCAATCTGCACGAACTGGCCATCGAAGACGCCCTGGAAAAACACAGTCGGCCGAAGCTGGAAACCTTTGGCGACGCTTTGTTTATCGTCATCTACTCGCCGATCCGTGAACACGGGATTTTGCAGTTCATCGAAACGCATATCTTCGCCGGCAAGGGCTACATCATCACCGCTCGCAACGGTCACTCGGCGTCCTACGCGCATGTCCGCCAACGCTGTGAGGCGCGTCCGCTGCTGCTGGAGCACGGGGAAGATTTCGTACTCTATGCAATCCTGGATTTCGTCATCGAAAACTACCAGCCGGTGGGCGAAGCGATTCATGCCGAGATCGATGAGCTAGAGCGCAACGTGCTGTGCAGTGCGTTGAACGAGCATGACATCCAGAAGCTCCACGGCCTGCGTCGCGATGTGTTGCGCCTGCGCCGCTATGCAGCGCCGATGGTGGAGATCGGTGAGGAACTGCAGAAGCTGAGCTTCCCGTTCATCGACAAGAACATGCGCCCGTACTTCCGCGATGTGCAGATTCACGTCACGCGGCAGATGGAAGACTTGACCACATTGGCCGACATCGCCAGCCAGACCATCGAGGTCGGCGTATTGCTGGAGGCGTCACGGCAGAGCGTGGTGCAGCGCAAGTTTGCTGCGTGGGCAGCGATTCTGGCGTTCCCGACGGCGGTGGCGGGGATTTACGGGATGAACTTCCAGAACATGCCGGAGCTGAGCTGGCACTACGGCTATTTCGCCGTGCTGGGGTTTATCACGGTGGGATGTGTGAGTTTGTGGGCGAGCTTCAAGAAGTCGGGGTGGTTGTAGTCCTGTGGCGAGGGAGCTTGCTCCCGCTGGGGTGCGAAGCGCCCCCATACAGACATCAAGTTGCCGTAAATTACGGCTGCTGCGCACCCGAGCGGGAGCAAGCTCCCTCGCCACATAGGTAACTGTCAGGTCTTAAATCGCTTCGGCTTCTGGCTTATGCGCCACAAACCGCATCATCCACTCTGCCACCGTGGCGCCATGGTGCTCCTGCTCCAGGCTGGCCACGCCTTTCGAGTAGATCTGCGAACCCAGCGCGTCCTGGCGCAGATCCAGGAGCGCCCGCGAATAGTCGTGAATGAATTCCGGGTGGCCCTGGAAGCACAGCACCTGATCGTTGATGTGGTACGCGGCAAACGGGCAAAAATCGCTGGAAGCGATGACCGTGGCGTTTTCCGGTAGCGCAGTGACCTGATCCTGGTGACTGATCAGCAGCGTCAGCTCTTCCCGGACCGGGCTCATCCAGGGCGCCTTGGCCGCCAGTTTGTAGTTGTGGGTGCCGACGCCCCAGCCCTGGCTGGCGCGCTCGCTCTTGCCACCCAGCAGCAGCGCCAGCAATTGATGGCCGAAGCACACGCCGAGCAGCTTGTCGCCACGCTCGTAGCGGGTCAGCAGGTATTGCTTGAGGGTCTGGATCCACGGGTCAGTGCCGAACGAATCGGCCTTGCTGCCGGTGATCAGGTACGCATCGAAGGTCAGGTCGTCGTTGGGGTATTCGCCCTGCATCACGTTGTACACGGTGAACTCGGCGGCAATCGGTTGCTGCGAGAACAGGCGCTGAAACATCTGCCCGTAACCCTGATATTGATCGACCAGTTCCGGACGCAGGATGTCGGTTTCCAGAATGCAGATGCGTAGCGACATAAAAAATACCTGACACGTGATGGGAATAATGAACACCCCAGAGCCTGCCTTGAAACACCCCGGCAAGGCAAGCCCCGCAGCGTTCAGCCGATCACTTAAAACAGCTCGCCTTTCGCGGCTTTTTCCAGCAGCAGCGCCGGTGGCGCAAAACGCTCGCCGTACTGCTCGGCCAGATACTGCGCGCGTGCGACGAAGTCCTGCACCCCGTACTGATTGATGAACTGCAACGCACCACCGGTCCACGGCGCAAAACCGATGCCGAAGATCGAGCCGACGTTGGCATCCGCCGTCGAGGTCAGCACGCCCTCCTCCACGCAGCGCACGGTTTCCAGGGCCTGCACGAACAACAGCCGGTCACGCACATCCTTCGGCGAAATCTGCCCGTCGGCCTTCTCGAAACACGTCTTCAATTCGGGCCACAGATGCTTCTGAGCGCCGGCCGGGTAATCGTAAAAACCACCGCCGGCGGCTTTGCCCGGACGCTTGTATTCGTTGAGCAGCAATTCAATCACAGCGAATGCCGGATGATCTGTCAGCGGTTTCCCTTCCGCTTGCAGGTCTCTGGCCGTTTGCTGACGGATATGGCTCATCAGGCTGAGGGAAACTTCGTCGGAGATCGCCAGCGGCCCGACCGGCATCCCGGCCTTGCGCGCTTCGGTCTCGATCATCGGCGCGCTCACGCCTTCGCCGAGCATGGCGATGCCTTCATTGGTGAAGGTGCCGAACACCCGCGAGGTAAAGAAGCCGCGACTGTCGTTCACCACGATCGGGGTTTTCTTGATTTGCAGGACGAAGTCGAAACCCCGCGCCAGGGTTTCAGCACTGGTTTGCGCACCTTTGATGATTTCCACCAGCGGCATTTTGTCCACCGGGCTGAAGAAATGCAGGCCGATGAATTTGCTCTGATCGGGTACTGCGGTCGCCAGCCCGGTGATCGGCAACGTTGAAGTGTTGGAGGCAATCACCGCGTCAGAACCGACAATTTTTTGCGCTGCCGATGAGACCTTGGCTTTGAGTTCGCGATCCTCGAACACCGCCTCGATGATCAGGTCGCAACCCGCCAGATCTGCATCATCTTCAGTGGCGTGAATCCGCGCCAGCACCGCTTCGCGTTTTTCAGCGGTCATCTGGCCACGGGCGACTTTCTTGTCCAGCAGCGCCGCCGAATGCGCCTTGCCCTTCTCGGCTGCCGCCAGGTTGATGTCCTTGAGCACCACGTCGATACCGGCCGAGGCACTGACGAAGGCAATCCCGGCGCCCATCATCCCCGCGCCCAGCACACCGACCTTGCGCGTGACATATGGCGCTACACCCTGCGGCCGCGAGCCACCGGCGTTGATTTCGTTGAGCTGGAACCAGAAGGTGCCGATCAGGTTTTTCGAGATCTGCCCGGTGGTCAGTTCGGTGAAGTAACGGGTTTCGATCAGGTGCGCGGTGTCGAAATCAACCTGCGCGCCTTCCACCGCCGCACAGAGAATTTTCTCCGGCGCCGGCAGCGTGCCCTGAGTCTTGCTGCGCAGGATCGACGGCGCAATCGCCAGCATCTGCGCGACTTTCGGATTCGACGGTGTGCCGCCGGGAATCTGATAACCCTTCGCGTCCCAACGCTGCACCGCATTCGGGTTGGCGACAATCCAGGCGCGCGCCTTGGCCAGCAACTCGTTATGATCCGCCGCCAGTTCATCAATCAGACCGGCCTGCAACGCCTGCTGTGGGCGCACCTTCTTGCCTTCGAGCAGATACGGCAAGGCTTTTTCGATGCCGAGCATGCGCACCATGCGCACCACCCCGCCACCGCCCGGCAACAGACCAAGGGTCACCTCCGGCAGACCGAGTTGCACCGCCGCATCGTCCAGCGCCACCCGGTGATGGCAGGCCAGACAGATTTCCCAGCCACCGCCGAGCGCCGCGCCGTTGATCGCCGCGACCACCGGTTTGCCGAGAGTTTCCAGGGTGCGCAATTGCGCCTTGAGGCTCAGCACCATGTCATAGAAGGCTTTGGCTTCGGGTTTGCCGACCTTGATCAGCTCATTGAGGTCGCCGCCGGCAAAGAAGGTTTTCTTTGCCGAGGTCATGATGACCCCGGCGATACTGTCTTTTTCCGCCACCAGCCGCGCAACGCAGGCGCTCATGGCCTCGCGGTACACGGCATTCATGGTGTTGGCGCTCTGGCCCGGCATGTCGATGGTCAGCACGACGATGGTGTCCTGGCCTTTTTCGTAACGAATGGCTTCGCTCATAACAAGGTTTCCTTGAAGTCGGGGCTCAGAGGCGTTCGATGATGGTGGCAATGCCCATGCCGCCGCCGACACACAGCGTCGCCAGGCCGTAGCGCAGGCGCCGGGCTTCCAGTTCATCGAGCAAAGTGCCGAGGATCGCGCAACCGGTGGCGCCCAGTGGATGACCCATGGCGATGGAGCCGCCGTTGACGTTGACCTTGTCCGGGTCCACCGCCATGTCCTTGATGAACTTGAGCACCACCGAGGCAAACGCCTCGTTGACCTCGAACAGATCGATGTCTTCCACGCGCAAACCCGCCTTGGCCAAAGCCTTGCGGGTGGCCGGTGCCGGGCCGGTGAGCATGATGGTCGGGTCAGTGCTGGTGACCGCTGTGGCGACGATGCGCGCCCGCGGTTGCAGGCCCAGTGCACGACCCTTGGCTTCGGAGCCGATCAACATCAGCGCCGCACCGTCAACGATCCCGGAGCTGTTGCCCGGCGTATGCACGTGGTTGATCCGCTCGACGTGGCTGTAAACCCGCAGCGCGGTGGCGTCGAAGCCCATCTGGCCGATCATTTCGAAACTTGGCTTGAGTTTGCCGAGACCTTCCATCGTCGATCCGGCGCGAATGAACTCATCGTGATCGAGCAGGATGATGCCGTTCTGATCCTGCACCGGCACCAGCGATTTGTTGAACGAGCCGTCAGCCCGCGCCCGTGCGGCTTTTTGCTGCGAGTGCAACGCGTAGGCATCGACGTCCTCACGGCTGAAACCTTCCAGGGTGGCGATCAGATCCGCACCAACGCCCTGCGGGGTGAAATGGCTGTGCAGGTTGGTCTGCGGATCCAGCGCCCAGGCACCGCCGTCGCTGCCCATCGGCACCCGCGACATCGACTCGACGCCACCGACTACTACCAGATCCTCGAAGCCCGAGCGCACCTTCATCGCGCCGAGGTTGACCGCTTCCAGACCCGAGGCGCAGAAGCGATTGATCTGCACGCCGGCGACGCTGACGTCCCAATCCGCCACCTGCACCGCGGTCTTGGCGATGTCGGAACCTTGATCGCCGATCGGCGTGACGCAGCCGAGCACCACGTCATCGACCTGACTGGTGTCCAGCGCGGTGCGGCTCTGCAGTGCGGTCAACAACCCCGCGACCAGATTCACCGGTTTGACGCTGTGCAGCGCGCCATCGGCTTTGCCTTTGCCGCGGGGCGTGCGTAACGCATCGAAAATCAAAGCTTGGGTCATGACGGCCTCGAACCTGTGCGGTGAGTGAAATTCGTGGTGTCACTGTTGTCCCGTGCCGTCGAGGATTCAATGACCACAGCGCTCAATGACGTTGACGCGCACGCTCAGACGGACGGTCATTCACCCGCAGGTGAACCGGTTCAGGTCAGCGAGTTGTCTAGCAAGCGGGCGGCGAAGAAGCTGGCAATTCGCCTCATGCCTTTTTTATCGCTATAAGCAGCAAATACATACGAAATGGATCTAAGTCGCGCGTGACGCGGGCTCTAAGGTAGTACATGTACGTCAGGGTCGTCGGGTTTTGCCGGGGCCGATGTTCTTCAACAGGAAGTGCAGCGTTTGCCGTCATGGATATGCAGGCAGACATCAGGAAATAACAATAAAGGCGGTCAAGCCATGTTCAAACAACCGAAAGTTCGTCAAGCCGGGCTCATTCTTTTCGCCACCACGCTGTTGCTGATTTTGCCGAATCTGACCAAGGTCATCGGCTGACTCAACGGCCAAGCGCATGCTATCGCCAGCAAAAATATGACTGGCCCGCTACCCGGGCCAGCGTGGCTGTGCCAACCTTTGCGCACTTCCACGACATGGACGGCGATCATTTGAAAACGCTCATTGTGTTCGGGGCTTTGCTGCTGAGCATGCCCTTGTCTGCCGCACAGCTGGAGCTGCAGTTGGGCGCAACCAGTCGCACCTGGCAGACCGAGGAATTGCTCAAGCATCCTCAGGTACAAACCCTCACCATCAAGAACGATGTCTCCTACAAGAAGGACATGACTTATCGCGCCGTACCCGTGGCGGCGCTGCTCACCGGGATCAAACCGGACGATCACCTGCAAGCAGTGGCGCTGGACGGGTTTGCCGCCGAACTGAACGCTGCACCGCTGCTCAATACCAACGGCGCACGGGCGTGGCTGGCGATCGAGGATCCGACGCAACCGTGGCCGCCGCTGTCCGAAGGCAAACACAGCGCCGGGCCGTTCTATCTGGTGTGGACTGACCCGCAGGCCGGCAACATCAGCCCGGAGCAATGGCCATTCGAAGTGGCGAGCATCAAGCGCATGGCGCCGGTGGCCGAGCGCTTCCCTGCCCTGTTACCGGATCCCAGGCTGAAAGCGGATGACCCGGTGAATCAGGGTTTTGCGCTGTTTCAGAAAAACTGCCTGGCCTGCCACCGGTTGAACGGTGCGGGGGATGCGCAGTTCGGGCCGGATCTGAATATTCCGTACAACCCGACCGAGTATTTCGGCGCGGACTTCCTCAAGCGCTACATTCGCGATCCGCAGAGTTTGCGCCAGTGGCCGCAGGCGAAAATGCCGGGTTTTTCCGCGGATGTGTTGCCGGAGGGGGATTTGCAGTTGTTGATCGGCTATTTGCAGCACATGGCTGGGCGCAAGGTGAAGCCCTGACGACATTCCCCTGTAGGAGTGAGCCTGCTCGCGATAGCGGAGTGTCAGTCACTGATCCTTAAACTGACGACCGCTATCGCGAGCAGGCTCACTCCTACAAGGGTTACGTGTGAACCCGTTATTGTTGTTGCACGGAAATGACTGGCGTCGGCGACACGAACACCTTCGCATGCATCTGCTCACAACCACCGCCCCGGCGCATGCCGCGCACCGGGCAGGCGTCCAGATAATCCAGGCCCACCGCCAGTTTCAGATGGCGCTCAGGCCGGGCCAATTGGTTGGTCACGTCAAAGCTGTACCAGGCGTCATCCAGCCACGCTTCGGCCCAGGCATGACTGGCCAGGTGCTCGGCGTCCTCGCTGTACAGATAGCCCGACACATAGCGCGACGGAATCCCCAGGCTGCGTGCACAGGCGAGAAAGGCATGGGTGTGATCCTGGCAAACCCCGGCGCGCCCGGCGAAGGCTTCGGCGGCGCTGGTGTCGACCTCAGTCGAACCCGGCGTGTAGCTGATGTGCTGGTTCAAACCGTGCATCAGGTCGATCAGCGCAGTGCGATCGCGCCGCTGTTTGCAGGATCTCTCGGCAAACGCCCGTAGTGCTTCGTCCGCCTCGGTCAGCCGGGTGAAACGCAGAAACGGCAGCGCCGACTGGCTCTCATGCTCGGCCTCGCGCAATTCGTCGATATCGACCTGGCCACGAGCGCCGATGATGATCGCTTCGTGCGGCTCGTCCATGGTCAGCACATGCAGAATGTTGCCGAACGGATCGAGCTGGGCGCGCACCGGACGCGGCAGGTCGAGTTGCCAGCTCAATACGTGTTGACGCTCGCTGTCGTGCGGGGTCAGGCGCAAATACTGGATGCTCGCCCGCACCTGATCTTCGTAGTGATAGGTGGTCTCGTGGCTTATGGAAAGTCTCATGCAGCCTCCAGGTATGAACTGTGAATCGCGTTGCCCAACTGGCGTACCAGCGGGATGAATTCGGTAAGCCAGGCGTGCAGGCCTTCGGCGAGGATTTCGTTGATGCCGGTGTAGCGCAGGCGTGCGTCCATCTCAGCGGCGAGGCGCTGTGCCGGACGGCCATTGGCACCCGGTAACTGGGCGAGGATCTGGTCGATTTCCTCGGTGCAGGCGCGCAGCGAGCGCGGTACATCGGCACGCAACAGCAGCAGTTCGGCGACATGCCGGGCGCCGGGTGCGTCGCGATAGATCTCGGTGTAGGCCTCGAACGATGACAACGCCCGTAGCAGCGCACTCCACTGGTAATAGGCGTGGGCGGTGCCGTCACTGACCGCTTCGGCCTGATCGCCAGCCATTTCATAGCGCGCATCAAGCAGGCGCAGCGTGTTGTCCGCACGCTCGATGAACGTGCCCAGACGAATGAAACGGAACGCATCGTTGCGCATGATGGTGCCGTAGGACGCGCCACGGAACAGGTGCGAGCGCTCCTTGATCCACTCGCAGAAACGGCTCATGCCGTAACGACTGAGGCCCTGTTCGGCAATGCCGCGAATTTCCAGCCAGGTAGCGTTGATGTTCTCCCACATGTCCGCGGTGATACGCCCGCGCACCGCATGCGCACTGGCCCGCGCTGCGCCGAGGCAGCTGTAGATGCTCGCCGGGTTGGCCGCATCGAGGGCGAAGAAGTGCAGCAGGCGTTCGGCATGCAGTTCGCCGTGACGCTCCAGATAATCATCGAGGGTGCCAGTGATCAACAGCGGCATGGCCAGTTCGTGCAAACCGTCGCCGCGACCGTCCTGCGGCATCAGCGACAGCGAATAGCTGATATCGAGCATCCGTGCGAGGTTTTCCGCCCGCTCCAGGTAACGCGACATCCAGTACAGATCCGAGGCAGTTCTACTTAACATGGCAAGCTTCCTTCAATCCTCGACCACCCAGGTGTCCTTGGTTCCGCCGCCCTGGGAGGAATTCACCACCAGGGAGCCTTCACGCAGGGCGACACGGGTCAAACCACCGGGCACGACCCGGGTTTCGCGGCCAGACAGTACAAACGGACGCAGGTCGATATGGCGCGGCGCAATGCCGTTTTCGACAAAGGTCGGACAGGTCGACAGCGACAGCGTCGGTTGCGCAATGTAGGCGTGGGGCTTGGCCTTGATCCGCTCACGGAACGCATCGATCTGCGCCGTAGTTGACGCCGGCCCCACCAGCATTCCGTAACCACCGGAGCCCTGGGTTTCCTTGACCACCAGATTCGGAAGATTGGCCAGTACATGGGAAAGTTCCGAGGGGTTGCGGCACTGCCAGGTCGGCACGTTCTTCAGAATCGGTTCTTCGTCGAGGTAGAAACGGATCATCTCGGTTACAAACGGGTACACCGACTTGTCATCCGCCACGCCGGTGCCGATGGCATTGGCCAGCACCACGTTGCCCGAGCGATAGGACGACAGCAGCCCCGGCACACCGAGCATCGAGTCGGGGTTGAATGCCAGCGGATCGAGGAACGCGTCGTCGAGACGGCGGTAGATCACGTCCACCGCTTTCGGCCCGTCGGTGGTGCGCATGAAGACCTTGTCGTCACGCACGAACAGGTCGGCGCCCTCCACCAGTTCAACGCCCATTTCTCGTGCGAGGAAGGCATGTTCGAAGAACGCACTGTTGAAGCGCCCCGGCGTCAGCACCACCACACTCGGGTCGTCGATCGGGCTGGAGCTTTTCAGGGTGTCGAGCAACAGATTCGGGTAGTGATCGATGGGCGCGATGCGCTGAGCGGCGAACAGCTCCGGGAACAGGCGCATCATCATTTTGCGGTCTTCGAGCATGTAACTGACGCCGCTCGGGGTACGCAGGTTGTCTTCGAGCACGTAGTAGGTGCCGTCGCCGTCGCGCACCAGATCGACGCCGGAGATGTGCGAATAGATGTCGCGGTGCAAATCCAGGCCCTGCATCGCCAACTGGTACTGCTCGTTGGCCAGCACCTGTTCGGCGGGGATGATCCCGGCCTTGATGATGCGCTGCTCGTGATAAAGGTCGGCGAGGAACATGTTCAACGCCTTGACCCGCTGGATGCAGCCGCGCTCGACGATCCGCCACTCGCTGGCGGGAATGCTGCGCGGAATGGTGTCGAACGGAATCAGGCGCTCGGTGCCCTGCTCGTCGCCATAGAGCGTGAAAGTGATCCCGGCCCGGTGGAACAGCAGATCGGCCTCGCGTCGCCGTTGTGCCAGCAACTCGTCAGGCGTGTCGGCCAGCCAGCGGGCGAACTCCCGGTAATGCGGGCGGACCTGGCCGCCGGCATCGTACATTTCATCAAAATAGGTGCGGATCATGCCGTACTCCTTGTCACCCGGACCTACAGGCCTTCGCAAGGCCCGTGCCATCGGCATAAACGCTTTGATTTCAATCGGTTGGATAATCACGCCAGCAGCACCGCACCATTCCTGTGCGGCAATTGCCCCAACCGGATTGCCCCCGCTTCATTGCGACGCATTGCATCGCCTATCACCAGCATAGTCAGAGTTGATTTCACCGCTCGCACGGAGCTGCGGATAATCGCCGCATCCGCTGAAAACTTCCCCCCGGTGAAGGTTTCAGCTCCACTGATCCGGACTGCCCGCGCAGTCCCCGCAGGCCTTAACCCTGACCGGTTTCCGCTCCTTATCGGTCTTCCCTTTTAGCCACCCTCTCCGGTGGCTTTTTTTTGCCTTTCTGAAATGTTTTGAAAGCAAAAGCAAAAGATCGCAGCCTTCGGCAGCTCCTACACCAATCACCTGTAGGAGCTGCCGAAGGCTGCGATCTTTTGCTCTTTGAAACGACAACGGCCAACCCGAAGGTCAGCCGTTGCTCAATACCTGAAACCAGAGATCAATTCAGACGATGGCGGTTACGCACCTCCTGCTTGACGCCCCAGCCCTCGATGATGCCGCCCAGAGGCTCGACCACGGCAGAGAAACCCTGCTCGAAATCGCCAATGTCGTCATAGGTCGCGTACATCACTTTGCTCAATTCCAGCGACCAGGCGCCATCGTCGCGCGCGCTGACCTGGGCATTGATGGATTCACCACGAAATTTGCCTGCCGCCCTGCGCGCCCGCTCCTCGTCCGGGAAAATGGCGTAGAACTCGATGGGATGGAATCGGGAAAAGTCGAAACCGCCTTCTTTCATGCGGCGCAGAACATTGCTGCTGATGTCTTCTTGATAGGCTGTGCTCATGAATCGTCCCCCTCGGATAGATGGATAGACTTTCCGTATTCCCGCCCCGGGCCTTACAGGCCAAAAGTACATCGGCAAACAGGTTGCCGGCGGGAAACAAGCATGTAGCTGACAAGACCAGACCTTAGCGATTCGTTCGCTGATCTCGCTTGCAGAGTAGCCCCAAGATAGAGCTGCTGCCAAGGCCTGGTTTACAAGATGACAGGAAGTGTTCAGACAGGTGTGATGCTGCGGATTTCGATGCCGTTCTGGGTCTTGAGGTTTTTCACCCCGGCATCGGCGGTGCGTCCTTCCAGATCGTTCAGATCCAGTTGGGCGGCGACCGGAAGAAGCCGCTCCTTGATCAGCCGTGCAGCTTCATCATCGGACGGGCATTCCTCACGTTCGAAGATCTCATCAACGATTTCACCATGATCATCCACGAAAGTGACTTTCCACTTTTGCATCGGTGCCTCCTCGATCAAACCCGCAAATGGGCTTACATCTATCTCGACTGTGTACGCCGAAAGTTGGTTCAAAAGGATTACAACGGGCAGAGATGAACAAAACGACATCTAGCGCACGGCCAGGCAAAAGTGGGAGCGGGCTTGCTCGCGAAAGCAGTGTGTCAGGCAACATTTTCGTTGAATGCCACATCGATTTCGCGAGCAAGCCCGCTCCCACAGGGGTTTTGCAGCGTTCTTTTAGTCGTTGCTTGGCTTGTTGATCGCCTGCAACACGTACTGCGGCAGCGCAAATGCGCCGATGTGGATTTCCGGATTGTAGTAGCGGGTGACGATGCCGCTGCCGATGAAGCGCTGTTGCAGGGTTTCACGGCTCAGCTTGCGGTAGGCCGGGTTGGTCGAGCCCCAGGCGAAGGTCATCGAACCGCCGATGTAGGTCGGCACCGCTGCCTGATAGAAGTGCCAGTCCGGGAACAGGCTGCGCAGGCGACCAGCGGTGGTTTTGACTTCGTCTATCTGCATGAACGGCGTGCCGTTCTGAGTCACGAGGATCCCGCCTTCGTTCAGGCAACGGTGGCAGGCCTGATAGAAGTTCTCCGAGAACAGCACTTCGCCCGGGCCGATCGGGTCGGTGGAGTCAGAGATGATCACGTCGAATTTTTCCGTGGTGGTGGCGACGAAACGCATGCCGTCGTCGATCACCAGGTTCAGCCGTGGATCGTCGTAGGCGCCCTTGGAGTGGTTCGGCAGGAATTCCTTGCACATGTCGACCACGGTGCCGTCGATCTCGACCATGGTGATGTGCTCGACGCCGGCGTGCTTGGTCACTTCGCGCAGCATGCCGCCGTCGCCACCGCCGATGATCAGCACGCGCTTGGCGGTGCCGTGAGCGAGGATCGGCACGTGAGTAAGCATTTCGTGGTAAATGAATTCATCGGCTTCGGTGGTCTGGATCACGCCGTCCAGCGCCATCACCCGGCCCATGCGCGGGTTCTGGAAAATCACCAGGTGCTGGTGTTCGGTGCGCACTTCGTGCAGCAGTTTTTCCATGCGAAAACGCTGGCCGTAGCCTTCGTAGAGGGTTTCCAGGTACTCGCTGGTTTTGGTGACGGTCATGGTCAAGTGCTCCGATGAATGCGCGGGCGCCAATCGTGGGGGACGATTGCCCGGGAAAGGCGCGCATTCTACGTTGCCGAAGATGACAGGTCGAACCTTCCTCCGACAGAGCACACTCTGGAGGTAACGCAAGACCAATGTGGGAGCGGGCTTGCTCGCGAAAGAGGAGTGTCATTCAACCTGTGTTTCGACTGAACAATCGCCTTCGCGAGCAAGCCCGCTCCCACAGAGGGATCAGCGTGTTTTTGGGCAAGTGTCAGATCCGCACATTGCCCCGCGGCCCGGCAATCGCCCAGATGATCAGGCCCAGTACCGGCAGGAGGATGATCAGCAGCACCCAGACGATTTTCATCCCCGTGGTCGCGCCGCTTTTCAGCACATTGATGATGGCCCAGATGTCGAGGGCAAGAATGATCAGGCCGATCAGACCGTTGAACGTGGAACCCATAGTGTCGCTCCAGAATAGTGGCATGCACTTTTAGGATAGACGGTCGCGCGCAGGGTTCCCTTTTATTGCGTTCAGACGTGAACGGCGACTTTCAGCGCTTCCAGCGACGGCGCGGCCGCGATGCCGACTTCGGCGCACAGCTCCAGCACTCGCGGCACGTCGTTGCCGTAAACCAGCACCACTTGCAGCTCATCGTCGAGCAACTGGCTGAAGTTCATCAGCGTGTAACCGCCGTTTTCCTTGTTCAGGCTGCTCATCTGCACCTGGATGCGGTTGAGTGCAGTCAGCGCTTCGGTCTTGGCCAGTTGCTTGGGCTTGAGGTTGAAATCGACGCCCGCGCCGAACGAAGCGACGATCTGCGCGAACAGGTCAACGTAAGTATCAGCCTGGAACAGCACGGTTTCCGGCAGGCTGCCGACCACGACCCATTCGCCCAGCGGAATCGGGAAGGTGTCGTCGTAGTTGATGTCCGGGTTGGCTGCCAGAAAGGCATCGGCATCGGCGTAGGCCTGCGCCGCTTCGTCCGCCACGTTCAGGATCTCGTCCTCGCCCATGCAGCCGGAGCTGATTTTGCTGATGAGTTCGACGAGTGCGGCTTTCATGAGGGCGGATCCTGTGGAAGGTTGAATTTGAGGGCGCGGAGGATAGCGCATTGCAACCTCAGGCTGCACACAGAACATCTGTGGCGAGGGAGCTTGCTCCCGCTGGGGCGCGAAGCGGCCCCCAAACAGTGAATTCACCATTTTTACCAGCGCTGCGCACTGGAGCGGGAGCAAGCTCCCTCGCCACAGAATCTCGACAGTCCTCAGGCCAGCAGTTTTTCCAGCTGCGCCGTGGTATCGACTGCGCCCATGGTGCGGGCCGCGTCCAGCGCGGTGATGCCGTTGGCATCCTTGGCTTGCGGGTTGGCGCCTTTGCTGATCAGGTAATCAACGATTTCAACGCGGTTGAACATCGCCGCCATCATCAGCGCGGTGCGGCCGTCGAAGGACGAACCTTCGATCTCGGCGCCCGCTTCCACCAGCGCCTTGACCACCGCCAGATCGCCCTTGAACGCGGCGCCGGCAATCGGGCTCTGGCCGTTGCCGTTACGCATTTCCGGGTCGGCCTTGTGCTTGAGCAGCACCTGCACGGCGTCGACGTGGCCATAGTAGCTGGCGAGCATCAGCAGCGTGTCGCCCTTGCTGTTTTTCAGGTTCACCGGCAAACCGGCGCTGATCAGCCGATCAAGCATCAGCGCATCACCCTCGCGCGCCTTGTTGAAAACCTGCTCGGTGAATTCGGCAGCTTCTTCAGGGGTCATCTGGCGGCTCTGGTCAGACATAGGGCAACTCCACTTTCGGTTATTCGCAAAGCCGACAGTTTCCCGAGCGCGACGATGGCTGTCACCCCCTTTTTCTCAAGTCATGCCATAGCCAATCTCAATAGCGGTATTTGCCTTGATGAATATCGGCCAGAATTTCGTCCGTCACCTGCACGTAAGTCTGGGTGCCGGGCAGCCATGCGTAGATCGGGTCATCGCCCGTCTGACCGGGGTCAAAGCCTTCGTTTTTCAGCCGGGTCTTCTGGTATTTGAACGTTCCGGTGGTTTCCATTTTCACCTTCACCCGCAAGAACAGCGGCACCGCATAGGCCGGCAGGCGCTGTCGAACGAACGCGAGCAATTCAGCGAAATCCAGGGTCGCCAGCGACTCGGCGGGCGTGATTGCGGCCATGCCGGCGCGGCCATTGGTGTTGCGCACCTCCACGCCGTAGGCGACTGCCTCGGAGATAAGCGGATGTTGCAGCAAGAGGTTTTCCACTTCAGTGGTCGAGACATTCTCGCCCTTCCAGCGATAGGTATCGCCGAGGCGATCGACGAACTGCGCATGACCGAAGCCGATATTGCGCAGCAGATCGCCGGTGTTGAAGAAGCGGTCGCCCTTGCTGAACACGTCGTGCAGTACCACCCTGGCGGTTTTCTGCGGGTCGGTATAGCCATCCAGTGGGGCTTTATCGTCGATCCGCGCCAGGAGCAAGCCCTGCTCGCCCTTGCCGACCTTGCGCATGAAGCCATCGGCACTGCGCAGCGGCTCACCGCTGTCGTGGTCGTACGCCACCAGCTCCCAGGCCATCAGCGAGAAACCGATGGTGTTGTCGAAGTTGAGAATGTTGCTGAAGCCGATGTTGCCGTCGCTTGCCGCGTACAGCTCACAGATGTGCTCGACGGCAAACCGGGTCTTGAATTCGGCCCAGGCGCCGGGACGCAAGCCGTTGCCGATCATCTTGCGCACCGGGTGACGGCTGTCGTCGGCGCTGGCCGGTTGATCGACCAGATAACGGCACAGCTCGCCGACATAGCCGATGGTGGTCGCGCGATAACGGCGCACGTCATTCCAGAACTGGCTGGCGCTGAACTTGCGACGGATCGCGAACCCGGAGGCGCCGTTGATCGCCGAGCCCCAGCACACGCATAGGCCGGTGGCGTGGTACAGCGGCAAGGTGCAATAGACGACGTCGTCGGGGCTCATGTTCAGGGCGATCATGCCGAAGCTGGCCGAGCTGCGCATCCAGCGGCCGTGCTTGAACACCCCGGCCTTGGGCAGGCCGGTGGTACCCGACGTGTAGATGTAAAAGCACGGATCGTTGAAGAACACTTCGCCGCTGCTGGGCGGGTTTTCAGCGCAGGCGTCGGCACTGGCGCTGATCAGGTTGATGTAGCCCTCGGGCGCAATACCCGGGTGGCTATAGGTGTCACGGTCAGCGATGAACCAGGTGCGCGACGCGGCGATCGACACCTGCTCGCGGATTGCGGCAAACGCTGGCTGCAGTTCCTCGCCAAGCACAATCGCCACCGGCGCCACCAGGTTCACGCTGTGGATCAGCGTGTCGCGGGTCTGCGAGGTATTGAGCAGCGCACTGACCGCGCCGAGTTTGGCCAGCGCCAGAATGGTCACCAGCAGCTCGGGACGGTTTTCGATAAACACCGCGACCACATCGCCCTTGCCGATCCCCTGCGCGCTCAAATAGTGGGCGATGCGATTGGCCCACTGGTTGACCTGCGTATAGGTCAGCAAGACATTGTCCTGCAAGATCGCCAGACCCTCGGGGTTGCGCAGGGTTGCTTGCTCGAAGGTCCAGCCGAGGCCACACGTTTGGGTCGGATCCGTGACATTGGCGACTTTCATGCCCTTGACCACCCGTGGAATGGTTTTGGCGATGGTCGGCAGTTTGCGGAGCATCATGCCCCAGGTAATCGTGTCGCTCGACGCGTGACGCATGGCTGCTCCCCGGTCGGCCTGGTCGGCCGTTTTTTTATTGTTCGGGCTGTGGGCATGACCTGCGTGGTGGGCAAGGTCGAGATCGAAAATACGTCAGCGCTTCGCGGCCTGTACACGCGGTTTTTGCAATGTTTTGTATCCGCCCTGTCACGCCTGGCGGCAGTGATTGCGCCTTTGCCGTTTGGTTCCGTTCAACTCATGAGAATCCCGCAAAATGCAGGATGCACGATGGCCATTCATGCAGTTTGCACGACGCCTGCAAATTTCACGATTTTTAACTTATTGATTTATAAGCATTTTTATTTTTTCGCGTGCTGGCACAATCGCTGCAACCTCCTCTGCATGCTTGCCATTCAAGTGCATACGGAGCTGAAAGACATGAGCCTGATCCAAGAAAAATTTACCTCGCTGTTCTCCAACTTCAACGTCACCACTGCGCCACGTCCCGATGGCGGGATTCTGCTGACCTTGCGCAGCAGTGAAGGCAAAGTGTTCAAACGCGCCCTGACGTATCAGCAAATGCACAACGCCGACCAACTGTCGTGGGCGATCAGCGCGATTCGTCGTGACCTGGCGGAAGAAGCCAGTGAGCTGCCGCAGATTGCGATGCTGCAAAGCCAGCAGCGCTTTGCTCTGCCGACGTATCACTCGCTGTAATTGATTCGAAGCTTTAAACAGCTTTAAACAGCTTTAAACAAAAACAGGCCGGGCAGCTTTCACTGTCCGGCCTGTTTTTTT
Organism: Pseudomonas sp. GW823-FHT01D03; assembly: GCF_058798255.1. Classification (NCBI taxonomy): domain Bacteria; kingdom Pseudomonadati; phylum Pseudomonadota; class Gammaproteobacteria; order Pseudomonadales; family Pseudomonadaceae; genus Pseudomonas; species Pseudomonas sp. GW823-FHT01D03. The sequence continues at coordinate 1,981,788 of NZ_JBXAKK010000001.1, read as the reverse complement.
TGGCTGATGCAAAACTCCGTGTGGGAGCGGGCTTGCTCGCGAAAGCGGTGTGTCAGCCAAATATTTTTGACTGACACACCGCTTTCGCGAGCAAGCCCGCTCCCACATTGGATTGAGGGTGTTTAAAAGGCTTCGGGTTCGATGCCGGTGAAGCTGTCGACGGTGATATGGCTTCCTAGCTCCCCGCCCTCGCGAGCCAGACCGCAGGTCTGCAGGCCTGCCGATTGAGCGGCATCCAGTTCCTCAACGATGTCCGACAGGAACAGAATGTCCTGCGGCTCGACGCCAATCGCTTGTTGAATATTAGTGTAAGACTGCGCCTCGCGCTTTGGCCCAGACGTGGTATCGAAATACCCACTGAACAGCGGTGTCAGATCCCCCGCCTCGGAGCAGCCGAAGATCAGTTTCTGCGCCTGGATCGAGCCCGACGAATAGACAAACAGTTGATAACCGGCCTGATGCCAGCGCTTGAGCGCGTCAACGGCATCCGGGTAGACGTGGCCTTTCAACTGCCCGGCCTGATAGCCCTGCTCCCAGACCATGCCTTGCAGTGCCTTGAGCGGCGTGGCCTTGCGGTCTTCGGCGATCCAGCTCAGGAGGATTTCAACCACCCGTTCAACGTCGGCCTGCGGCTCATTGCTGTCGCGGCGCACGGCGGCGATTTGTTCCGCGACATCGGCGCGCTCGACGTTCTGCCGCACGAAGTCCGGCAAATGTTTGGCGGCGTAAGGGAACAGCACGTCGAACACGAAACTCACCGCGCTGGTGGTGCCTTCGATGTCAGTGAGGATGACTTTGATCGACATCGGCTCAGTCCTCCAGACGCGGGAAGCGCCCGGCGATGTCTTCGCCGGTGAAGTTGGCGACCCAGCCTTCCGGGTTGTTGAACAGGCGAATCGCCACGAAGTGCGGGTTCTCGCCCATGTCGAACCAGTGTTTGGTACCGGCCGGCACCGAAATCAGATCGTTCTTTTCGCAGAGCACGGCGTAGACATAATCATCGATGTGCAGGGTGAACAGGCCACGACCGGCGACGAAAAAGCGCACTTCGTCTTCGCCATGGCGGTGTTCTTCGAGGAACTTGGCGCGCAGTTCGGCTTTTTGCGGGTGATCGCTGTTGAGGCTGATCACATCGACGGTGATGTAGCCGCGCTCGGTCATCAGTTTGTCGATCTGCTCCTGATAGGCGCTGATCACTTCTTCCTGGCTGGCACCGGGCTGGATCTTCGCCGCGGCTTGCCAGCGGTCGAAGCGCACGCCCTGCTCGGCGAGCGTCGAGGCGATGTCTTCGAAATGGGTCAGCACCTTGTTCGGAATCTCGGGGCTGGATACGTGATAGACAGACAGGCTGCTCATGGGCAATTCCTCGGTATCGGCCGTGCCGTCCGGTGCTTGCAGACCGGTCGGGCAGTGCATTTCATCAGGCAAATGGGCGGCTTCTGGTGAAGTCAGCCTTGGCGGTTCATGACGCTGCGGGTTTTCAACTCGCATTCAAACAGAAATTCAAAGGCCTCGATCTGCCGCAGCGCATCGCTCATCTGCGCGCCCCAGGTGTAGAGGCCGTGGCCGCGAATCAGATAACCGACGCAATCGGGATGGGCGTCGAGCCAAGGCTGCACCTTGGCGGCGAGGCGTGCAATGTCCTGATCGTTGTCGAAGATCGGCACGCGCACCCGCGATTCGTGGGTCGAGATGCCGCTGAAGGCTTTTTGCAGTTCGTAGTCTTCGAACTCGATGAAGTCTTCCGGCGTCAGGCGCGACAACACCGTGGCGTTCACCGAGTGGGTGTGCAACACCGCGCCGATCTCCGGGCGCCAGCTGTAGAGCTGGGTGTGCAACAGGGTTTCGGCGGAAGGTTTTTTGCCGGGCTCAAGACTGTTGCCGGACAGGTCGGTGGCGAGCACGTCGTCCAGGCCCAACTGGCCTTTGTGCTTGCCGGACACGGTCAACAGCGCTTCGCTCGGCGACAGGCGCGTCGAGTAATTACTGCTGGTGGCCGGCGACCAGCCGCGACCATAAAGAAAACGCCCGGCGTCGACGATTTGCTGGGCGAGTTGTTCACGCGTAAGGCTCATGGCCTGTCCTCTTGCATACGTGTGGCAATGATAACGGCAGCAGCGAGCGCCGCGAGACTGGCAATACTAAAGGTCAATGTGGCGCCGAGGGCATTCCAGCTGTAACCGGAATACAACGCGCCCAGCGCGCCGCCAGTACCGGCCAGCGCGGCGTACAGCGCCTGGCCCTGACCTTGCTGACGCGCACCGAAACTACGTTGCACGAAGGCGATGGCAGCCGCATGAAAGCTGCCGAAAGTCGCCGCGTGCAGCACCTGCGCGAACAACAGCACCCAGAGGAATTCGGCGAACGAACCTAGCAGCAACCAGCGCAGCGCCGCCAGCAGAAAACTCGCCATCAGCACCCGACGCAAGGAAAACCGCGCGAGAATCCGGCTCATGGCCATGAACATCAGCACTTCGGCGACCACACCCACGGCCCAGAGCATGCCGATCGTGCCACGGCTGTAACCGAGTCGCTCAAGGTGCAAAGTCAGAAACGTGTAATACGGGCCGTGGCTCATCTGCATCAGCGCAACACAGCCGTAAAACGCCAACACACCCGGGCTGCGCAGTTGCGTGAGAAAGCCTTCCCCGCTCGGCCGATTGCCCTGCGGCGGCTGCGCATTCGGCACCCACAGGCTGCTGAGGACGATGCCGGCCATGATCAGCACCAGCGCTGCCGGGTAGATATCGAGGCTGAGCCATTCGAACAGTCGGCCCAGCGCGACCACGGTGATGATGAAACCGATCGAGCCCCACAGGCGAATCTGGCTGTAGCGCGAGGTTTGCCCCTGCAGATGCGCGAGGGTGATGACTTCGAATTGCGGCAGCACCGCGTGCCAGAAGAACGCGTGCAACGCCATGACCATCGCCAGCCAGGCGTAGGTCTTGCTGACGAAAATCAGTGAGAACGTCAGCAACGTGCACACCGCACCGAAGCGCACGATGGCCAGGCGTTTGCCGGTGTAGTCGCCGAGCCAGCCCCAGATGTTCGGCGCCACGCAGCGCATCAGCATCGGGATCGCCACCAGTTCGCCGATGCGCGCAGGGCTGAAGCCGAGATGATCGAAGTACAGCGCCAGAAACGGCGCTGTCGAACCGAGCAAGGCGAAATAGAACAGATAGAAACTGGACAGCCGCCAGTACGGGAGCGCCGCCACGGTCAGACCGCGACGGCTTGGCGATCAACCATCAAAGCTGACCCAGCACCGGGGTGCTGACGCGCACGTCGGCGTTCTGCCCACGGTGACGCAGCAGGTGATCCATCAGCACAATGGCCATCATCGCCTCGGCAATCGGCGTGGCGCGGATGCCGACGCACGGGTCGTGACGGCCCTTGGTGATCACGTCCACCGGGTTGCCGTGGATGTCGATCGAACGGCCCGGGGTGGTGATGCTCGACGTCGGTTTCAACGCCAGATGCGCGACGATCGGCTGCCCGGACGAGATCCCGCCGAGAATGCCGCCGGCGTTGTTGCTGAGGAAACCTTCCGGGGTCAGTTCATCGCGATGCTCGGTGCCGCGCTGGGCGACGCAGGCGAAACCGGCACCGATTTCCACGCCCTTGACCGCGTTGATGCTCATCAGCGCGTGCGCCAGTTCAGCGTCGAGGCGGTCGAAAATCGGCTCGCCGAGGCCCGGCATCACGCCTTCGGCGACTACGGTGATCTTGGCTCCGACCGAGTCCTGGTCGCGGCGCAATTGATCCATGTAGGCTTCCAGCTCCGGCACCTTGTCCGGATCCGGGCTGAAGAAAGCGTTCTCTTCCACCGAATCCCAGGTCTTGAACGGGATTTCGATCGGACCGAGCTGGCTCATGTAGCCGCGAATGACGATGCCTTGGCTGGCCAGATACTTTTTGGCAATCGCACCCGCCGCCACGCGCATTGCGGTTTCGCGGGCCGAGCTGCGGCCGCCGCCACGGTAATCGCGCTCGCCGTATTTGTGGTGGTAGGTGTAGTCGGCGTGCGCCGGGCGAAACAGATCCTTGATCGCCGAGTAGTCCTTGGACTTCTGGTCGGTGTTGCGGATCAGCAGGCCGATCGAGCAACCGGTGGTGCGCCCTTCGAACACGCCGGAGAGGATTTCGACTTCGTCGGCCTCCTGGCGCTGAGTGGTGTGACGGCTGGTGCCTGGCTTGCGCCGATCGAGGTCGCGCTGCAGGTCGTCGAGGGAGATCTCCAGGCCCGGCGGGCAGCCGTCGACAATGGCGACCAACGCCGGACCATGGCTTTCGCCAGCGGTGGTGACAGTGAACAACTTGCCGTAGGTATTGCCGGACATGCAGGACGCTCCGTGAAATCAAACCCGAATTCGTGATGCGCGCCAGTATACGCAGGCTAACCGAGTAGTTCATCCTCGAACCTTAGTGGTGCTGGCGAGTCCAACCGGCACCTTGGCGAATGATGGCGTGATGATGCTGCGAGTTTTGATCTTGAGTCTTACCCTGATTACGGGCTTTGCCCAAGCGACGGTCCTACAACGCCCGGTCACTTTGGATACCGGCACCGGTGAGCTTTTCGGCTCGCTGCTGCTGCCGAAATCTGACAACCCGGTGCCGGTTGTCCTGATTATTTCTGGCTCCGGTCCTACGGATCGTGACGGAAACAACCCCGACGGCGGGCGCAACGACAGCCTCAAGCGCCTGGCGTGGGTACTGGCCAAACACAACATCGCCAGCGTGCGTTACGACAAACGCGGTGTTGCGGCAAGCCTCGCTGCGACGCCCGATGAGCGCAATTTGTCGGTGGAGGCCTATGCGGCAGACGCGGTGGCGTGGGGGCAGAAGCTCAAGGCCGATCCACGTTTCGGCAAATTGATCCTGCTGGGCCACAGTGAAGGCGCGCTGATTGCCAGCCTCGCCGCGCCGAAAGTCGATGCGGCTGCGGTGATTTCCCTGTCCGGCAGCGCCCGCCCGGTCGATCAGGTGATCCGCGAGCAACTGGCCCGCAGCCTGCCGCCGCCGCTGATGCTGCGCAGTAATCAACTGCTCGACAGCCTCAAGGCCGGCCACACTGACGACAATGTGCCGCAACCGCTGCAGGTGATTTTCCGTCCGAGCGTGCAGCCGTATCTGATTTCGCTGTTCCGTCAGGATCCGGCGAAAGCCTTCGCGCAATTGAAGATGCCGGCGCTGATCGTTCAGGGCAGCAACGACATGCAGGTTGGCGTTGGCGATGCGCAGGCGCTGAAAGCCGCCAAACCCGATGCCGAACTGGCAGTGATCGACGGCATGAACCACGTCATGCGCATCGTCCACAACGATATGAAGCGGCAACTGGCTTCGTACAAGGATCCGAATTTGCCGCTGGCTGCGGAACTCGGCGCGAAGATCATTGAGTTTATTGACGGACTTCGCACCCGTTAACCGTAGTTTGCCCTCTAGTCTTGGCAGAAACGGCCGATAAGCCTTTGTCGCCAGCGTACCGGCTGGCGACAAGCAGAGCTTGGACAGGATCTCGCCGTTATGACTGATACCCAGACTTCACCCGACACCACCGCTGAAAAAGACGCACCGCCAGCGGTCGAGCTGCCTTGGGCGGACGTCAGCGTCGAGCACCACAAGATGCTCCGTCTGGCCCCGTTGCAGACTGACCGTAACACCGGTGGCCGGCCATTGCGCTTTGTCGAATTCGGCTATGCCGAGCGCAACAGCAAAGAACACAGCCTGATGCGCATGGCGATCAAACTGCCAAGCCAGCGTGTGCGCAAAGAACAGAACCACCTCGATGTGTGGGTCGATCACACCAGCAAACGTGTGCATTTCGGCCCCGACAGTGGCTTGCAAATCGAACCGCTGAACCGTGGGATCGGCCGTTTCATGGCTGCGCAAGGTATCAACTGGGCGAAAAAACGCTGGCCGACCTACACCGTCGACGGCATGGACCTGAACAACAAGGACGCGCTGAACGAAGACACCCGCCTGCGTCGCGATCACTTCTTGCGCGTGCATGGTTTTGACGTGGTCTACGCCGACGCCCAGCATTTGAAGGGCAGCGTCAAAGAGGTGCAAGTCGGTGACCTGCTGGGCGACTGGAACAGCGAGAAGCTGCAGATCGTCGAGATTCTTGAAGCGGCGCAGATGCTGCAACAGGCCGAGCAGAACCTCGCCGAGCAGGAAGTGAAGCTGAAAAAGCAGGAAGACAAAGTCAGCAAGTTCAAACGTGAAGACGCCGGTTTGCGTTTCACCATTACCTGCCTGGTGGCGTTTGCGGTGTTTCAGGCGGGGTTGTTGATCTGGATTGCCACGCACCGCTGAAATCAGCGCTGCCCTGTGGCGAGGGAGCTTGCTCCCGCTCGGCTGCGAAGCAGTCGTAAATCATGCACATGCGGTATGTCTGGTGCACCGTCATTGCATGTTTTGAGTCTGCTTCGCAGACCAGCGGGAGCAAGCTCCCTCGCCACAGAAGTCAGTCAGGTCAGACGCGGGAAGCGAACAGGGCCTGATGATTGCGGCACTGTTCTGCGGTCAACATGAACACGCCATGTCCGCCGCGCTCGAAATCGAGCCAGGCAAAATCGACTTCCGGGTACAGCGCTTCGACGTGCACCTGGCTATTGCCCACCTCAACGATCAGCAGCCCCTTCTCGGTCAGGTGATCCGCCGCTTCGGCGAGCATCCGCCGTACCAGGTTCAGACCGTCATCACCGCAGGCCAGGCCCAGCTCCGGTTCGTGCTGGTATTCGTCCGGCATGTCGGCGAAATCTTCTGCGTCAACATACGGCGGGTTCGACACGATCAGGTCGAAACGCTGCCCCGGCAAGCCATCGAAACCATCGCCCTGCACGGTGTACACGCGCTCATCGACGCCATGGCGCTCGATGTTCTGGTTGGCCACTTCCAGCGCTTCGAACGACAGATCCGCCAGCACCACTTCAGCGTTCTGGAACTCGTAGGCGCAGGCGATCCCGATGCAGCCCGAGCCGGTGCACAGATCGAGGATGCGTGCAGGCTCGTCGCCGATCCACGGTGCGAAGCGGTTTTCGATCAGCTCGCCAATCGGCGAACGCGGGATCAGCACACGCTCGTCGACGATGAACGACATGCCGCAGAACCACGCCTCGCCCAGCAGGTACGCCGTCGGGATGCGCTCTTCGATGCGGCGCTTGAGCAGGCGTTGCAGGTTGACCAGTTCGTCGTCTTCCAGCGCACAGTCGAGGTAGCTGTCGGCGATCTCCCACGGCAGGTGCAAGGCACCGAGCACCAACTGCCGGGCGTCATCCCAGGCGTTGTCGGTGCCATGGCCGAAAAACAGATCCTCCCCATGGAAGCGGCTGACGGCCCAACGGATGTGGTCGCGCAGGGTACGAAGTCGGGAAGTGATCACGGGGCAGAACTCCAGAAAAAACGACTGGCGATTCTACCAGCCAAAACGCGTCACGACGACGCGGGAAACATTCGCCGCCGACAGTAGGACTTTTCTGTTTTTTGCATCAGCTATTGAACAGAACGTGTAACTTGACAAGGCTGCAGGCCAATAACGACGCTGCCTACGATGGTAGCGGTTCACAGAACCGCTCAGCCAGAGGACAATGCCGCAAAAGCCCCACCCCAAGGAGCCCCGAATGTCCGTTCCAAAAACGATGTTTCAACTCAGCGGCCGCGGTTACGCAGCGGCCACACTGAGCCATGCCACCGTGGTCATCATCGATGCCCAGAAAGAGTACCTCAGTGGCCCGCTGGCCCTGAGCGGCTTGGACGCGGCCGTCGCGAACATCAAACAACTGGTCGCCGCGGCCCGTGCAGCCGGTCGGCCGATCGTGCACGTGCGTCATCTCGGCACCGTCGGTGGCCTGTTCGACCCGCAGGGCGAACGCGGCGAGTTCATCCCCGGCCTTGAGCCACAGGGTGATGAAACCATCATCGGCAAACTGCTGCCGAGCGCGTTCCACGGCACCGAACTGCTCGACCGTTTGCAGAATCTTGGCTCGCTGGATCTGATCGTCTGCGGCTTCATGAGCCACTCCAGCGTCAGCACCACCGTGCGCGCGGCGAAGAACCTGGGCTTCCGTTGCACGCTGGTCGAAGACGCCTGCGCCACCCGTGACCTGCCGTTCAAGGGCCGCGTGCTCAGTGCCGCCGTGGTGCAGGAAGCGGAAATGGCGATCATGGCCGACAACTTCGCCACCCTCGCCCTGACGCAAGATCTGATCTGATCTGATCTGCACTGATGAGCGGCTCACCGCGCCGCTCATCCGCAAAAGCCTCGCATTTGCTTCAATTGCCTTAGCCTCAGGAACAACCCGGTCAACTCCCGGTCGAAGGGCCGATACCCATTGAGGAAGGTCGGAATGAAGTTATCCGATGGATTTGACGCACGCCGCTTGCGGCCCAAAGGCCAAAGCAACTGGCGTTTTCGATTCGGCGCAGCGATCGCCGCCATTCTGGCGACGTTCGGTGTGCTGCTGGCGATGGCCGGTGCCGCCAGCCTGCTGGGGCGCCCACCGGCGCTCGGCGACTTGAATGCCACGCCGACGGGTTCGGCGATCATTCTCGCGGTCGGCTTGTTGTTCCTGTATTTCGGTGTGGCCCTGTGGCGTCGATGCCGGCGGCGCGCCCGGCAATCGCGGGAACTGAACATGTCCCCGCACCTGATGAAAAAACACGACTGACTCCACGGCCCGGCTTTTTGCCGGGCCGTTTTGTTTCGACTTGGGTAAACTGGCCGCCCTTCGCGGAGGCTGACATGCAAGACGACGATTTTTCCCTGTTCAAAAGTGCGATCCAAGGCGTCAAGCCGATCAAGCACGACCGCGCCGACACCGGCAAACCGAAGGCTGACCGCGCGCAAATCGCCAAGCTGCGCCAGTCCGCCACTGTGCGCACCGACACCACCACCGTGGATGGCCTGTCCGATCAGTTCGTGATCGACGTCGGCCCCGAAGACGAGTTGATGTGGGCCCGCGACGGGGTGCAGGAAAGCCAGATGCGCAAGCTCAAGATCGGCCAGATCCCGTTCGAAGGCAGCCTCGACCTGCACGGCATGAACGTAGAAAAAGCCCGTGAGACCCTCTGGGCCTTTCTCGCTGAAGCAACCAAATTCGAAATCCGCTGCGTGCGCGTCACCCACGGCAAGGCCGTGCGCCTGGACGGTAAGCGGCCGATGATCAAAAGCCACGTCAACACCTGGCTGCGCCAGCATCCGCAAGTGCTCGGTTTCTGCTCGTGCCAGGCCAGGCATGGCGGTGCCGGCGCGGTGTACGTGATGCTCAAACGCACCATGATGGAAGGCCGCGACGAATAATCGCGTTACACCGAACTTGCAGGGTTGTGTCCGCCACCGTACCCTTGCCCTTTGCGAAAATCCCCACAGGTAGTTTCATGTCCCTGGAACAGAATTACACCGCGATTCTCGGCCAATTGGGCGAGGACGTGTCCCGCGAGGGCCTGCTCGACACGCCAAAGCGTGCCGCCAAAGCCATGCAGTACCTCTGCCGCGGTTATGAACAGACGCTCGAAGAGGTCACCAACGGTGCCCTGTTCAGCTCCGACAACAGCGAAATGGTGCTGGTCAAGGACATCGAGCTGTACTCGTTGTGCGAACACCACCTGCTGCCGTTCATCGGCAAGGCGCACGTTGCGTACATCCCGAGCGGCAAGGTGCTGGGCCTGTCGAAGGTCGCGCGGATCGTCGACATGTACGCCCGCCGCCTGCAGATCCAGGAAAACCTCAGCCGCCAGATCGCCGATGCAGTGATGCAAGTCACCGGCGCGCTGGGCGTGGCCGTGGTGATCGAGGCCAAGCACATGTGCATGATGATGCGCGGTGTCGAGAAACAGAATTCGTCGATGATCACTTCGGTGATGCTCGGTGAGTTCCGCGAAAACGCGGCGACTCGCAGCGAGTTCCTCAGCCTGATCAAGTAATCGGCTGCAGAAAAAAACCGGCGTTGATCGCCGGTTTTTTTTCGCCCGTGAAAAATCGGGTAAGCTGCGCGCCCTTCTCTCTTTGCACCGTGAGGCTTTCAACGTGTTCGTAAAAGCGCTTCGTGTCGGCCTTGGCCAACTGATCATCTTCATCGACTTCATCACCCGCCCGGGCAAGAAACAGCGCCCCGCCGAGGTACAGGCGCAAGTCAACGCCGCCGCCAAAGGTCTGACCCTGTATCAGTTCCACGCCTGCCCGTTCTGCGTGAAAACCCGCCGCACTCTGCGTCGCCTGAATGTGCCGGTCGCACTGAAGGACGCGAAGAACAATGAACAGGATCGCCAGACCCTGCTGGATCAGGGCGGCAAGATCAAGGTGCCGTGCCTGCGCATTGAAGAGAATGGGCAGACGACCTGGATGTATGAGTCCAAGGTAATTATTGATTATCTGGATAAGCGTTTCGCGGCGGTCTGAGTCTTTTTGGGTGCATTTGAAGGCCCTATCGCGAGCAGGCTCACTCCTACAATTGGAATGCGTTCTCCTGTAGGAGTGAGCCTGCTCGCGATGAGGCACTTGAGGGCACCATAAACCCCAGACAAAAATAAACCGGCCCTCGAGCCGGTTTATTTGTTTTTCACGCCGCTTTATTTATCTGCGCCTGCCTCACCACCGCCGCCAACCGCTTCAACCCTTCATCCAGCCGCGCCGGGTCGATGTGGCTGAAATTCAAACGCAGGTGCCCGAGGTTTTTATCCGGCTCGGGAAAGAACGGCTCGCCCGGCATGAATGCCACGTCATTGGCCAGCGCCTCGTTGAGCAAAGTGCGCGTATCCAGCGGTTGCTTGAGCGTCAGCCAGAAAAACAGCCCGCCCTGCGGCATGTTCCAGTCCGCCAGATCGGCAAAGTGCGTTTCCAGCGCCGACTGGAAAGCATCGCGGCGCTGCCGGTAGAAACCGCGCAGTTCGCTCAGGTGCTGCTGATATTTTTCACTGCCGATCCATTGCAGCGCCTGCCACTGGCCGATGCGGTTGGTGTGCAGATCCGCCGATTGCTTGAGCTTGAGCAAATGCGGAAACAGATCCGGGCTGGCGATCAGGTAACCGACGCGCAAACCCGGCAGCAAGGTTTTCGACACGGTGCCGGTGTAGATCCAGCTGGCTTTCTGCAGGCGCCCGGCAATCGGTTTGGCGCTGCCGCCGTCGAACGTCAGTTCGCGGTACGGCTCGTCTTCGATCAGGGTCACGCCGAATTCATCCAGCAATGCGGCGACGGCCGCGCGCTTGGCTTCGCTGTAGCGCACGGCGGATGGATTCTGGAACGTCGGGATCAGGTAGATGAATGCCGGGCGATGCTGCTCAAGACGACTGCGCAGTTGCGCCAGATTCGGGCCGTCAGCCTCTTGCGGCACGGTCAGGCAATCGGCGCCGAACAGCTGGAAGATCTGCAGCGCGGCCAGGTAGGTTGGCGCCTCCAGCAGGATTTCGGTGCCTTTGTCGATGTACAACTTGGCTGCCAGATCCAGAGTCTGTTGGGAACCGCTGACCACCAGCACCTGACTCGCCGTGCACTCCAGACCCAACGCTCGCGCCTGCGCCGCCAACGCTTCACGCAGCGCCGGCTCGCCCTCGCTCATGCCGTATTGGCCGATGGACAGCGGCATGTCCGCCCATTCGACTTTCGGCAGCATGGCTTCGGCCGGCAGGCCACCGGCAAACGACATCACCTCCGGGCGCTGGGCGGCGGCGAGGATTTCACGGATCAGAGAACTTTTAAGGCGCGAAACACGTTCGGAAAAAGCCATGGGAGTCACCGGTAGCGAGGCCTGGGAAAAATAAGTCAAACTGGTTGACTGAAACTACGACAGCTTGAGCGAGTACGTCAACATGCTTGACCTTAAAAATCCCGCCAGCCAGCAACAGGCGATGGAAGCGTTTTTCTTCGGCTATCAGGCGTTCACCGCCAAAGCGGATGAAATGCTCGAGCGGCGCGGCCTGTCCCGGGTGCATCAGCGGATTGTGTTTTTCATCGCGCGTTATCCGAATTTGAGCGTGAAGGAATTGCTGGGCTTGCTCGGCGTGAGCAAGCAGGCGCTGAACATGCCGTTGCGCCAGCTGCAGGAAATGCATCTGGTGCAGAGCGTGGCCTCCGAGACTGACAAGCGTAAGCGCCTGCTGGAGCTGACTGCTGAAGGTGCGAAGTTTGAGCAGGCGTTACGGCGTGAGCAGGTGAAATTGCTCGAGCGGGTGTTTGCTGAAGCTGGGGAGGCGGCGGTGAATGGGTGGTTGGCGGTGAATATGGCGCTTGGGAGCGCCCAGTCACATCTTGATTGACTGGACTGGCCTCTTCGGGAGCAAGCCCCCTCCCACAGTGGATCTCCAGTGGACCCGAATAATGGGTAACCGCAGAACCCTGTGGGAGGGGGCTTGCTCCCGAAGAGGCCAGAACAGGCGATATATCCCTATGGCCTGACCTTTCGTAAACAAAATCAAAAACAATATTTGCTTTATTTGTACACAAAAGCATAATCCACTGCGTGCGAGTTCCTGACCGCATGGTCAACAAATTCGCGTATGCCTCAAAGGGCTGCTGCCACCCCTCATGGGTCCGGCCCTGGAAATAACAATAAAACTCTTGAGGAGTACTCGCTGTGGAAAGCCGCAAATCCGAAGCATCGCCGCTGGAACTCTCGCCGCCCTTACGCACAGGCGTGCTGGAGCGCATCTTCAAACTCAGCTTGCATGGCACCACGGTGAAGACCGAGTTGATTGCCGGTCTGACAACCTTCATCACCATGGCTTACATCATCTTCGTCAACCCGAACATCATGGCCGATGCCGGGATCGATCACGGTGCAGCCTTCGTCGCCACCTGCATCGCCGCCGCACTCGGCTGCCTGCTGATGGGCCTGTACGCCAACTGGCCGGTGGGTCTGGCGCCGGGCATGGGCCTCAACGCCTTCTTCACTTACACCGTGGTCGGCACCATGGGCTACAACTGGGAAACCGCGCTCGGTGCGGTGTTCGTTTCCGGTGTGCTGTTCATGATCCTGACCTTCTCGCGGATTCGCGAATGGCTGCTCAACAGCATCCCGGTCAGCCTGCGCTATGCGATGGGCGCTGGCGTCGGCCTGTTCCTGGGGCTGATCGGCCTGAAAACCGCCGGCATTGTCGTCGACAGCCCGGCCACTCTGATCAAACTCGGCTCCCTGCGCGAGCCCGGCCCGCTGCTGGCGGCGATCTGCTTCCTGATGATCGCGATCCTCAGCTACCACAAAGTCTTCGGTGCGATCCTCATCAGCATCATCACCGTGACCCTCGCCGGTTGGGGCCTGGGCATCGTGCACTACGAAGGGATCATGTCGACCCCGCCGAGCCTGGCACCGACCTTCATGGCAATGAACGTCGCGGGCGTGTTCAACGTCAGCATGATCAGCGTGGTGCTGGCCTTCCTCTTCGTGCACATGTTCGACACCGCCGGCACCCTGATGGGTGTGGCCCAGCGCGCCAATCTGGTCAACGCGGACGGGCGTATCGAAAACCTTTCCCGCGCCATGAAAGCCGACAGCGCCTCCAGCGTCTTCGGCGCGGTGGTCGGCGTTCCGCCCGTCACCAGCTATGTGGAAAGTGCCGCAGGTGTAGCGGCTGGTGGTCGGACTGGTCTTACCGCAGTCACCGTGGGTGTGCTATTTATAGCGGCGATGTTTTTCGCACCGCTGGCCGGGATGATTCCGGCTTACGCCACCGCCGGTGCGCTGATTTATGTCGCGATGCTGATGATGGGCGGCATGGCCCATATCGAATGGGATGAAGCCACTGACGCCATCCCGGCGATCGTCACCGCGATCATGATGCCGCTGACCTTCTCGGTCGCCGACGGCATTGCATTGGGCTTCATCACCTACGTGGCGTTGAAGGCCGGTACCGGCAAGTACAAGGAAATTTCCGTCAGCCTGTGGGTGCTCTGCGCGATTTTCATCGCCAAGTTCATCTTCTTGTAAGCGTCACGCGGTTCAAGCGTCAAACCAGCCTCACCCTCGCGGGTGGGGCTTTTGCACATTCTTGAGTACAACAAAAAAAGGAGCAAAGTGATGAGTCTGGAAACCTGGCTGCTGTTCAGCGGCGCGGCATTGGTGGTGATCCTGATTCCAGGGCCACTGTCATTGCTGATGATCAGCAACAGTCTGAACTACGGCTTGCGCCGCTCTTACCCGGCGTTTCTCGGCGGCGTGATCGCTTCGATCTGCCTGCTCAGCGCATCGGCGCTGGGGCTGGGCGCCCTGCTACTGGCCTCGGAACAACTGTTCAGCGCCCTGAAAATCGTCGGCGCGCTGTACCTGTTCTACCTCGCCTGGCAGAGCTGGCAGCAATCGCGTCAGCCAGCGGTCGGCGCCGAAGTGCCGCAAGCCGCACCGCTGCCGCGTTTTCGCACCCTGTTCGGCCGGGCTTTTGTATTGGGCGCGAGCAATCCGAAGGACATTCTGTTTTTCGCCGCGTTTCTGCCGCAGTTCCTCAGCGCGGAGCAGCCGTTCCTCCCGCAGTTACTGATCATGATCGCGACCTGGGTGGTGCTCGACCTGTGCTGCAAGCTGGCTTACGGGCTGGGTGCGCATGGCGCGGCGCGCTATCTGCGTAGCGGCAAGGGGCAGAGCTGGTTCAACCGGGTGAGTGCCGGATTGTTCAGTGGTGCCGGTGCTGCGTCGCTGCTAAGCCGCTGACAGCAAAAGCTTCGCGAGCAAGCCCGCTCCCACATTTGGAATGCATTCCCATGTGGGAGCGGGCTTGCTCGCGAAGGCGTCAGACCAAGCGACACTTTCCTCCAGGCGAAAAAAAGCCCGCAGTGTGAGCGGGCGAAAGACCAAAGAAGCTATATGCGCAGTCGCTTCCCGGTAGGGGCAGCTGCTTGGGGTCAGCTGCCCCGGTAGGTGGAATAGCTGTAAGGCGAGATCAGCAGTGGCACGTGGTAGTGATCCTGTTCGGCGGAGATGCCGAAACGCAGCACCACCACGTCGAGGAACGCCGGTTCCGGCAGTTGCACGCCACGGGCGCGGTAGTAATCGCCGGCGTGGAACTGAACCTGATAGACACCGGTACGGTAGTCATCGCCTTGCAGCAGCGGCGCATCGACCCGGCCATCGCTGTTGGTAAGCGCACTGGCGACCAATTCCAGGTGCGAACCTTCAACGCGGTACAGCTCGACCTTGATCGAGCTGCCCGGGCAACCGTGTGCAGCGTCCAAAACGTGTGTTGTCAAACGTCCCATTGATTCTGCGCGCCTGGCCGCAAAGAGCAGTCAGACTTCGCGCCTCCCGAAGTCAGGTAAAAAGGAGACCGCACCGATTCGGAGCACGAAAAGCTGCGGCGAGCGACTGATTAAGACATTTTTCAAAAAAATTGTACACAATAAAAACGACATTTTTCACCTCACCCCCGCCATTCGGGCGTTTACTGCCGATCTGCCCCAAAAGCGCCTGACTATTGAACCTCGCAGCCATTAGCTGACTGATCAGGCAGGTTTCTTGCAGGTTTACGCCATTACCAGCAAAAGATGACAGTCGGTGAAAAATGCGAAAATTCAGGCTTACAAATTGCGAATAAAGTTGTATACAATCAGCCCATCGCTGTGACGCCAGCCTGTGCAGGCCGTTACACAAACCTGTCAACGAATAAGAAGGAAGACTGCAGTGAGCGCTGACTACCCACGCGACCTGATCGGTTACGGCAGTAACCCTCCTCACCCACACTGGCCGGGCAACGCGCGCATCGCCCTGTCCTTCGTGCTCAATTACGAAGAAGGCGGCGAGCGCAACATCCTGCACGGCGACAAAGAATCCGAAGCCTTCCTCTCCGAGATGGTCGCTGCTCAGCCGCTGCAAGGCGCGCGCAACATGAGCATGGAATCGCTTTACGAGTATGGCAGCCGCGCCGGCGTCTGGCGGATCCTGAAACTGTTCAAGGAATTCGACATTCCGCTGACCATCTTCGCCGTGGCCATGGCCGCCCAGCGCCACCCGGATGTGATCCGCGCGATGGTCGAAGCCGGTCACGAGATCTGCAGCCACGGCTACCGCTGGATCGACTACCAGTACATGGATGAGGCGCAGGAGCGTGAGCACATGCTCGAAGCGATCCGCATCCTCACCGAACTCACCGGCGAACGCCCACTGGGCTGGTACACCGGCCGCACTGGCCCGAACACCCGGCGCCTGGTGATGGAAGAAGGCGGTTTCCTCTACGACTGCGACACCTACGACGACGACCTGCCCTACTGGGAACCGAACAACCCGACCGGCAAGCCGCATCTGGTGATCCCGTACACCCTCGACACCAACGACATGCGCTTCACCCAGGTGCAGGGTTTCAACAAGGGCGACGATTTCTTCGAATACCTCAAAGACGCTTTCGACGTGCTCTACGCCGAGGGCGCCGAAGCGCCGAAGATGCTTTCGATCGGTCTGCACTGCCGGCTGATCGGCCGCCCGGCGCGTCTGGCGTCGCTCAAGCGCTTCATCGAATACGCCAAAAGTCATGAACAGGTGTGGTTCAGCCGTCGCGTCGACATCGCGCGTCACTGGCACGAAACCCACCCGTACCAAGGGGCCGCCAAATGAGCCGCTTTCAAACCCTGCAACCGTCGACCCTGAGCCGCGACGCTTTCGTCAAAGCCTTCGCCGACATCTACGAACATTCGCCATGGGTGGCCGAAAAGGCCTACGACCTGGGCGCGGACGCGTCGATCGACGAGATCGAAACCCTGCACCAGCGCATGAGCGACATCCTGTTGAGCGCCGATCACGCCAGTCAACTGGCACTGATCAACGCTCACCCGGACCTGGCCGGCAAAGCTGCCGTCCAGGGCCAATTGACCGAAGCCAGCACCAATGAACAGGCTGGCGCCGGTATTCACCAATGCACGGCCGAAGAGTTCCAGCGCTTCACCGAGCTGAACGACGCCTACAAGGCCAAGTTCAAGTTTCCCTTCATCATGGCGGTAAAAGGCAGCAACCGGCATCAGATCCTCGCGGCGTTCGAAACGCGCATTCACAACTCGGTCGACACCGAATTCAAATGCGCGCTGGCGGAGATCAACAAGATCGCCCTGTTCCGTTTACTGACTCTCTAGCGAAGCCTGGCCCGAGTGCGTCAAACGCGGAGAGCACCCAGGGCCTTGCAAGCATCCCCAGCCACTTATTTAAAGGCAGACAAGAAGAATGAAAGCTTACGCCGTACCTTTCGAGAAGTTCGTCAACCTGGCCGATGCCCGTCTGGGCACCAAAATCATCTCGGTCACCGATGACTGGTTCGCAGACGCCAATCGTCTGTTTCAGCCGACCCCGGCCGTGTGGAAGGAGGGGGTGTTCGACGACAACGGCAAGTGGATGGACGGCTGGGAATCGCGTCGCAAGCGCTTCGAAGGCTACGACAGCGCGGTAATCCGCCTGGGCGTACCGGGTTCGATCAAGGGCGTGGACATCGACACTTCATTCTTCACCGGCAACTACCCGCCATCGGCCTCGCTGGAAGCGTGCTTCCTGGCCTCGGGCGAGCCGGACGAAAACACCCAGTGGACTGAAGTGCTGTCGGCCGTCGAGCTGCAAGGCAACAGCCACCACTACCACGAAATCAGCAACGACCAAGCGTTCAGCCACCTGCGCTTCAACATCTACCCGGACGGCGGCGTGGCCCGTCTGCGCGTGTACGGCATTCCGTTCCGCGACTGGTCCGCTGTGGGCGACAACGAACAGGTTGACCTGGCTGCTGCCCTCAACGGTGGCCGCGCCCTCGCCTGCTCCGACGAACACTTCGGCCGCATGAGCAACATTCTCAACCCGGGCCGTGGCATCAACATGGGCGACGGCTGGGAAACCGCACGTCGTCGTACCCCGGGCAATGACTGGGTGATCGTCGCGCTGGGCCACCCGGGCGAGATCGAAAAAATCATCGTCGACACCCTGCACTTCAAGGGCAACTACCCGGACACCTGCTCGATCCAGGGCGCGTTCGTCAAGGGCGGCACCGACAGCCAGATCGAAACCCAGTCGCTGTTCTGGCGTGAACTGCTGCCGAGCCAGAAGCTGGAAATGCACGCCGAACACACCTTCGTCGAGCAGATCAAGGCGCTGGGCCCGATCACCCACATCCGTCTGAACGTGTTCCCGGACGGTGGTGTGAGTCGCCTGCGCGTTCTCGGCAAGGTCACTAAATAAGCAGTGAAACCATTCGCGAGCAGGCTCGCTCCCACAGGGGATTGCATTCCAAATGTGGGAGCGGGCTTGCTCGCGAAGGCGTCAGAACAGTCAACACAGAATTCGGATAAGAAGAACAGCATGCGCACACTACAGATTGAACCGCTGACCAAAGAAGCCTTCGCCCCCTTCGGTGACGTGATCGAAACCGACGGCAGCGACCACTTCATGATCAACAACGGTTCGACCATGCGCTTCCACAAACTGGCGACGGTCGAAACCGCTACGCCTGAGGACAACGCGATCATCAGCATCTTCCGCGCCGACGCGCAGGACATGCCGCTGACCGTGAGCATGCTGGAACGCCATCCGCTGGGCAGCCAGGCTTTCATTCCGCTGCTCGGCAACCCCTTTCTGATCGTGGTCGCGCCACTTGGCGATGTACCTGTATCAGGCTTGGTCCGCGCCTTCGTCACCAACGGCAGGCAGGGCATCAATTACCATCGCGGCGTCTGGCACCACCCGGTGCTGACGATCGAAAAGCGGGATGACTTCCTGGTGGTTGATCGCAGTGGCACAGGCAATAACTGCGATGAGCATTTTTTCAAAGAGGATGAGCGTTTGATCCTCGCCCCCCACCAATAAGAGAAGGTCCGATCACTCGACAACAAGAGTGACGGGCGAGAGGTAAAGACTGTGGAAGCACATCTGTTGGAATGGCTGAACCTGAGCGTGCGCTGGGTTCACATGATCACTGGCGTGGCCTGGATCGGCGCGTCGTTCTACTTCGTCTGGCTGGAGAACAACCTCAACCGCGTCAACCCGAAAACCGGTCTGGCCGGTGATCTGTGGGCGATCCACGGCGGCGGTATCTATCACCTGGAAAAATACAAACTGGCCCCACCGTCGATGCCGGAGAACCTGCACTGGTTCAAATGGGAAGCCTACTTCACCTGGATGTCGGGGATCGCGCTGCTGTGCGTGGTGTTCTATTCCAACCCCGTGCTCTACCTCGTGGCACCCGGCAGCGGCCTGACCGGCCCTGAAGGCGTGGCCATCGGCATCGGTTCGCTGATCGCCGGCTGGTTCATCTACGACTTCCTCTGCGATTCGGCCCTTGGCAAGAAACCCGCCCTGCTCGGCTTCATCCTGTTCGTGCTGATCATCGGCGCGGCGTATGGCTTCAGCAAGGTGTTCAGCGGTCGGGGTGCGTACCTGCACGTCGGCGCGATCATCGGCACCATCATGGTCGGCAACGTGTTCCGCATCATCATGCCGGCGCAGCGCGCACTGGTCGCGGCGATTGCCGAGAACCGCACGCCCGATCCGGCGCTGCCAGCCAAAGGCTTGCTGCGTTCGCGTCACAACAACTACTTCACCCTGCCGGTGCTGTTCATCATGATCAGCAACCACTTCCCGAGCACTTACGGCAGCCAGTACAACTGGTTGATCCTGGCCGGGATCGCGGTGTTGGCGGTGTTGGTGCGTCACTACTTCAACACCCGTCACGACAGCCACAAGTTTGCCTGGACCCTGCCGGTGGCAGCGGTGGGCATGATCACCCTGGCGTACGTCACCGGCCCTGCGCCGATGCCGACCGCACCGGACGTGGCCAAGGCGCCAGCAAAAATCGAGTACCAGCCATTGCCGGAAACGGCACTGGGCGGTGGCGCGAAACCGGCTGAAGCTGCACAACCAGCCGCCCCTGCTGCACCGGCCGCTGCTCCGGCTCAGGCGTCCAACGCCGGTCCTGCGTTCGACAAGGTGCATAACGTGATCCAGGAACGCTGCGCGGTCTGCCACTCGGCGAAACCGACCAGCCCGCTGTTCAGCGCCGCCCCGGCCGGGGTGATGCTCGATACCCCTGAGCAGATCCGCCAGAACGCGGCGCGGATCCAGGCGCAAGCCATCACCACACAGATCATGCCACTGGGCAACATCACCCAGATGACCCAGCAGGAACGTGACCTGATCGGTGCATGGATCGCCCAGGGAGCCCAGACCAACTGAGCCAGACAAAAGCCTGTGTAAAAGCAGGCTTTTGTGGCGAGGGAGCTTGCTCCCGCTGGGTCGCGAAGCGGCCCCTCTCTTTGCCTGAAGAGCAGGGACTGCTGCGCAGTCCAGCGGGAGCAAGCTCCCTCGCCACAAACAAGCTCTGCAGCCACAAATATCAATGATGCAAAAGGACAGCTGTGAGCCACCCGGCAGCTGTTCAATCACAAGAATAAAAAAGATCCGAGGTGTTGCATGTCCGAGCTGTCCAAAGCGCGCATCCCCGACGCACCCGCCATTCAGCGTTTGCCCCTTTTGCAACTGATCCTGGTCGGTTTGCAACATGTTCTGCTGATGTACGGCGGTGCCATCGCGGTGCCGTTGATCATCGGACAGGCCGCTGGCCTGAGTCGTGAAGAAATTGCCTTCCTGATCAATGCCGACCTGCTGGTCGCCGGTATCGCCACCATCGTTCAGTCGCTGGGTATCGGCCCGATGGGCATCCGCATGCCGGTGATGATGGGCGCCAGTTTTGCCGCTGTCGGCAGTATGGTCGCCATGGCCGGCATGCCCGGTATCGGTCTGCAAGGGATCTTCGGTGCAACGATCGCTGCCGGTTTCTTCGGCATGCTCATCGCGCCGTTCATGTCCAAGGTTGTACGTTTTTTCCCGCCTTTGGTGACCGGCACGGTCATCACCTCGATCGGTCTGTCGCTGTTCCCCGTGGCCGTGAACTGGGCCGGTGGCGGTGCCGCCGCGGCGCAATTCGGCTCGCCGATTTACCTGGCCATCGCCGCTCTGGTGCTGGCGACCATTCTGCTGATCCACCGCTTCATGCGCGGGTTCTGGGTCAATATTTCCGTGCTGATCGGCATGTGCCTGGGCTACGTGCTCTGCGGCGCCATCGGCATGGTCGACCTGAGCGGCATGGCCAGTGCGCCATGGGTTCAGTTCGTCACCCCGCTGCACTTCGGCATGCCGAAATTCGAACTGGCGCCAATCCTGTCGATGTGCCTGGTGGTGGTGATCATCTTCGTCGAGTCCACCGGGATGTTTCTGGCGCTGGGCAAAATCACCGGTCAGGAAGTCTGCCCGCGCATGCTGCGGCGCGGTCTGCTGTGCGATGCCGGCGCTTCGTTCGTCGCCGGTTTCTTCAACACCTTCACTCACTCCTCATTCGCACAGAACATCGGCTTGGTGCAGATGACCGGCGTGCGCTGCCGCTCGGTGACCATCGTCGCCGGCGGTTTGCTGATCGTGCTGAGCCTGCTGCCGAAAGCGGCATTTCTGGTGGCGTCGATTCCACCGGCGGTGTTGGGCGGTGCGGCGATCGCGATGTTCGGCATGGTCGCGGCCACCGGCATCAAGATCCTGCAAGAAGCCGACATCGGTGACCGGCGCAACCAGTTGCTGGTGGCGGTGAGCATCGGCATGGGCCTGATCCCGGTGGTGCGTCCGGAGTTCTTCGCACATCTACCGCTGTGGATGAGCCCGATCACCCACAGCGGCATCGCCATGGCCACCCTCAGCGCACTGACCCTGAACCTGCTGTTCAACATCCTCGGCGGCAAAGAACGCGCAGCGATCAACGACTGCCACGCGCATCAGCATTAACGGAATCACCACAAAACCTGTGGGAGCGGGCTTGCTCGCGAAAGCGGTATGTCATTCAACATTTGTATCGACTGACACGCCCCCTTCGCGAGCAAGCCCGCTCCCACAGGGACTATGCAACACCCTGCCTCAACAATAAAAACAAGAGGGAGCAACAGATGATTCGCACGCAAACCAGCGTTCTGTTGAGTGGCGGCCTGCTGGCCGCGAGTCAGGCCATGGCCGGCGATTTACTGCTGTGGCAGACCAACAGCCTGAGCTACCTGTACGGCAAGAACTTCGCGATCAACCCGTCGATCCAGCAGACGGTGACGTTCGAACACGCCGACAAATGGAAGTACGGCGACAACTTCCTGTTCGTCGACAAGATCTTCTACAACGGCCAGGAAGACCGCAACAAAGGCCCGCACACCTTCTACGGCGAATTCACCCCGCGCTTCTCGTTCGGCAAGATCTTCGACCAGAAAATCGAGTTTGGCCCGATCAAGGACGTGCTGCTGGCGATGACCTACGAGTACGGCGAAGGCGACAGCGAGGCCTACCTGATCGGCCCCGGCTTCGATCTGAAAGTACCCGGCTTCAACTACGTGACCCTGAACATCTTCCGCCGCCAGACCGAAGGACCGCGCCCTGGCGACGGCGTCTGGCAGATCACCCCGGGCTGGTCGTACAGCGTGCCGCTGGGCAATTCCGATCTGCTGATCGACGGCTATCTGGACTGGGTCGTCGACAACGACCAGAACTCGCGCGGCACCTACCACGCCAACCTGCACATCAATCCGCAGATCAAATACGACCTCGGCAAAGCCCTCGGCTGGAGCCACAAGCAGTTGTACGTCGGCACCGAATACAGCTACTGGAAGAACAAATATGGCGTCGAAAGCAGCCACAACTTCGACACCAATCAGAACACCGCCAGCCTGCTGGTGAAGGTGCACTTCTGAGATGGCCCGCAACCGTGCCCCATACCTGTCGTCGGTGCTCTGTTGCGGGGCACTTGAGAGCTGGCCGAGGAGTCAGTATTCTCCGCGGCCTCTTGAATTCGGTCTAAAAAAAAGCCCGAATTTAATTCCTGACCGACGAGCCAACTTATCCCGGCCCCGGTCAGTACCGAGGCATCCCGAAAACACGCGCAATCGACTGTTTTTCAGCAGCCGAACGGGTGTTTTTTTGCTTTTCGAAAGCGTTGGCCCAGCTCTTGCTATCACCAGCGAAGCTGACCGATCGGATGACTTTTGCAGCGACGAAAAAAGGCGCCACACCAGAGCGCCGATCTTAAAAAAAATAAACGTGGAACACCTACTTTGGGAGCAACCGAATGAAACGTATGTGCACCAGCCTGATGCTCGCGGGATCGATGCTGGCCGGCGGCCAGGCCATGGCCGAGGGCCTGCTGCAATGGCAGAACAACAGCCTGACCTACCTGTATGGCAAGGACTTCCAGGTCAATCCGCGCATTCAGCAGACCGTCACCTTCGAGCACGCCGATGCGTGGAAGTACGGGGATAACTTCTTCTTCCTCGACAAGATCTTCTACAACGGTGGCAAGGACTTCAGCAACGGCCCGAACACCTACTACGGTGAGTTCAGCCCGCGCATCTCGCTGGGCAAAGTGCTCGACCAGAAGATCGAATTCGGCCCGATCAAAGACGTGCTGTTGGCGATGACTTACGAGTTCGGCGAAGGTGACACCGAGTCGTACCTGATCGGCCCAGGCTTCGACCTCGCGATTCCGGGCTTCGACTACTTCCAGTTGAACTTCTACCAGCGCCACACCGAAGGCTCGCGCGCCGGTGACAACGTCTGGCAGATCACTCCGGTCTGGTCCTACACCATCCCGGTCGGCAAGTCGGACATCCTGATCGACGGTTTCATGGACTGGGTCACCGACAACGACACCAACAAAAAGGGCGAATACCACGCCAACCTGCACTTCAACCCGCAGATCAAATACGACTTGGGCAAGGCGCTGAGTTTTGGCGAGAAGCAGTTGTATGTCGGTGTTGAATACGATTACTGGAAAGACAAGTACGGGATCGACGACACCGGTGCGTTCAAGACCAATCAGAGCACCACAAGCTTCCTGGTGAAGTTCCACTTCTGATCCTGGTATCAGTGGCGTCTGCAAGGGCGCCTTCGCGAGCAAGCCCGCTCCCACATTGGTTCTGTGTCGGTCACAAAACCAATGTGGGAGCGGGCTTGCTCGCGAATGGCTTCAGCACAAATATCAGGCCGGAACGAGCGCTTCGGTGATCCCCAAAAACCGGCACAACTCCTCACGCTTGGCCAACGCATCGCGCCGTCCCAGATCGATCAATTCGCTGCAATACCCCGCCTCGAACAGCAGATAACTCAGCACCCCTGCCCCACTGGTCTTGGTCGCACCCGAACCGCGCAAGAACAGACGCAACGCCGCCGGCAACTCCTGGCGATGCCGCGCCGCGATCTCGTCGATCGGCTGACTCGGCGCAATCACCAGCACCTCCACCGGCGCCACACCCAACTCACGAGTCGGCACGCCCTCGGGCATCAGTCGACTGAACTGGTTCAGACGCTGCAGCAACTCGATGTCGCTCTCCAGGCTGTCAATGAACGTGCTGTTGAGCATGTGCCCGCCGATCTGCGCCAGCGTTGGTTGCTGACCGGTGTAGGCGCGCTCCAGCGGCTGCTGCGGATCAAACCCGCGCGGGTTGCCGCTGACGCCCACCACCAGCACCCGACTCGCACCCAGGTGCAGCGCCGGGCTGATCGGCGCCGACTGGCGTACCGCACCGTCGCCGAAATATTCCTCACCGATTTTCACCGGGGCAAACAGCAACGGGATCGCCGAACTGGCGAGCAGGTGATCCACCGACAATTGCGCCGGCACGCCGATCCGCCGATGGCGCAACCACGCATCGATCGTGCCGCCGCCCTGATAGAAGGTCACCGCCTGGCCCGATTCGTAGCCGAACGCGGTCACCGCCACCGCATGCAATTGCTTGCGCGCGATGGATTCGGCGATACCGGGCATGTGCAGTTTTTCATTGAGCAGGTCGCGCAGCGGCGAACTGTTGAGCAGCGCCACCGGCAGTTGCCGACCGATGCCGAGCAGGCTGTGACTGACAAAGCGGCTGGCCTGACGGATCACCCCCGGCCAGTCACTGCGCAACACCCGATGGCTGCGAAAGCCCTGCCAGAACAACGTGAGGCGTTCGATGGCGGCGCGAAAATCGGTGGCGCCGCTGGCCAGGCTGACCGCATTGATCGCCCCGGCCGAGGTGCCGACGATCACCGGAAACGGATTGTCCGCGCCCAGCGGCAGCAATTCGGCAATCGCCGCCAGCACCCCCACCTGATACGCCGCCCGAGCCCCGCCGCCGGAAAGAATCAAACCTGTGACCGGTTCCGCTGGGCTCATCGCAACGCTCCATGGTGCTTGAAAGGGTGAGTGAATCAGCCGCGCCGTTTCGGGTAAAGCTTCGGCTCGCCCGGTGGACGGCTCTTGAAGCGGCGGTGCGCCCACAAGTATTGCTCAGGGCAGGCGCGCAGCGCACTTTCCACCCACTGGTTGATGCGGAGGCAGTCGGCCTCTTCGGTTTCACCCGGGAAGTCTTCCAGCGGAGGATGGATCACCAACCGGTAACCGCTGCCGTCGGCCAGACGCTCCTGAGTAAACGGCACCACCAGCGCCTTGCCCAGACGGGCAAACTTGGTGGTCGCGGTCACGGTCGCCGCCTGAATGCCGAACAGCGGCACGAAGATGCTTTGCTTGGCGCCGTAGTCCTGATCCGGTGCGTACCAGATCGCCCGGCCCGAACGCAGCAGCTTGAGCATGCCGCGCACGTCGTCACGCTCCACCGCCAGCGAATCGAGGTTGTGCCGCTCGCGGCCCCGACGCTGGACGAAGTCGAATAACGGGTTTTTGTGCTCGCGGTACATGCCATCGATGGTGTGCTGCTGGCCGAGCAACGCGGCGCCGATTTCCAGGGTGGTGAAGTGCGCGGCCATAAGGATTACGCCCTTGCCTTCGCGCTGGGCCTTTTGCAGATGCTCCAGGCCTTCGACGTGGGCCAGTTTGGCCAGACGCTCACGGGACCACCACCAACTCATCGCCATTTCAAAAAACGCGATGCCGGTGGAGGCGAAGTTTTCCTTGAGCAGACGTTTACGCTCGGCGGCGGATTTTTCCGGGAAGCACAGCTCGAGATTGCGCTTGGCGATGCGCCGCCGGTCGCCGGCCACGCGATACATCAATGCGCCCAAAACACGACCGATCGTCAGTAAAACCGCATACGGCAACTGCACGACCAGCCACAACAGCCCCAGACCGCACCAGAGCGGCCAGAAGCGGGGAGAAAGATAGGCTCTTCGAAAACGCGGGCGATCCATTAAAGCTTCCGTAAATTCAGTGGCCGCGCATTCTACATCGTTCGACCCGGCTTGCGGCTCGCGGGCGTTCTCGTTATAAGTCTCGGCACTTTTAGTGACAAGCCGTTGTATGCCGATATGAGCCAAAACGAATCGCCAGACCGAGATCCCGTGTTCCAGTTGAAGGGCAGCATGCTGGCCATTACGGTGCTGGAACTGTCCCGCAACGACCTCGACAGCCTTGATCGGCAACTGGCCGCCAAAGTCGCCCAGGCGCCGAATTTCTTCAGCAATGCACCGTTGGTCCTGGCGCTGGACAAACTGCCGCCCGGCGAAGGCGCGGTCGATCTGCCCGGCCTGATGCGCGTTTGCCGCCAGCATGGCCTGCGCACCCTGGCGATCCGCGCCAGCCGTATCGAAGACATCGCCGCCGCCATCGCCATCGACATCCCGGTGCTGCCGCCGTCCGGCGCCCGTGAGCGACCGCTGGAAACGCCGGAACCGGAAATCAAAAAGAAGCCGGAAAAGCCGCCGGAGCCGACGGTCAAACCGACCCGCGTCATCACCACGCCAGTACGTGGCGGCCAACAGATATATGCCCAGGGTGGCGATCTGGTGGTGGTTTCCTCGGTCAGTCCGGGGGCGGAACTTCTGGCCGATGGCAACATCCATGTATACGGCCCGATGCGCGGTCGCGCACTGGCCGGCGTCAAAGGCGACACCAAGGCCCGGATTTTCTGTCAGCAATTGAGCGCTGAACTGATCTCCATCGCCGGGCATTACAAGGTTTCCGAAGATTTGCGCCGCGATCCACTGTGGGGCTCCGGCGTCCAGGTCAGCCTGTCGGCCGACGTGTTGAACATCATTCGGCTTTAACGGATACTGCCGCATTTTCCAAGCATCTCTAAAACGTAGCGAAAACGGCTCAAACGAAGTAGGAAAAAGGCTCAACGCCGAATTCCAGCCAAGGCTGTCCGACTGCAGTAGTTTTCAAGAGATGTTTTTCAGGGGCTAAAAAGTCCTTCTTCCTTAGGGGTGAAACACCTTGGCCAAGATTCTCGTGGTTACATCCGGCAAGGGTGGTGTGGGTAAGACCACCACCAGCGCCGCTATCGGTACCGGCCTCGCTCTGCGCGGCCACAAAACAGTGATCGTCGACTTCGACGTGGGCCTGCGTAACCTCGACCTGATCATGGGTTGCGAGCGCCGCGTGGTGTATGACTTCGTCAACGTGGTCAACGGCGAAGCCAACCTGCAGCAGGCCCTGATCAAAGACAAGCGCCTGGAAAACCTCTACGTGCTGGCCGCCAGCCAGACCCGCGACAAAGACGCGCTGACTGTCGAAGGCGTGGAAAAAGTCCTGATGGAGCTCAAGGAACAATTCGAGTTCGTCGTCTGCGACTCCCCGGCGGGCATCGAAAAAGGCGCGCACCTGGCCATGTACTTCGCCGACGAAGCGATCGTCGTGACCAACCCGGAAGTGTCCTCGGTACGAGATTCGGACCGCATGCTCGGCCTGCTGGCGAGCAAATCGCGCCGCGCCGAACGTGGCGAAGACCCGATCAAGGAACACCTGCTGATCACTCGCTACCATCCAGAGCGTGTTGAAAAGGGCGAAATGCTTGGCGTTGAAGACGTCAAGGAAATCCTCTCGGTAACGCTGCTTGGCGTGATCCCGGAGTCCCAGGCGGTGCTCAAGGCATCCAACCAGGGTGTACCGGTGATTCTTGACGACCAGAGCGATGCCGGTCAGGCGTACAGCGATACCGTCGACCGTTTGCTGGGCAAAGAAAAAGCCCACCGTTTCCTCGATGTCGAGAAGAAGGGATTCTTCGAGCGCCTGTTTGGAGGTAGGTAATGAACCTTTTTGACTTCTTTCGTGCCAACAAAAAGCCAAGTACCGCCTCGGTAGCGAAAGAGCGTCTACAGATCATCGTGGCGCATGAGCGCGGCCAGCGCAGCACGCCGGATTACCTGCCAGCCTTGCAGAAGGAACTGGTCGATGTGATCCGCAAGTACGTCAACATCGGCAACGACGACGTACATGTTGCACTGGAAAGCCAGGGCAGTTGCTCGATTCTGGAACTCAACATCACCCTGCCCGATCGCTGAGTCGATCCGGCAGGAACGACGGCGGCTCAGGGCCATTCCCATCGCGGAATGGCCCTGAGCCGCCGTTGGCATTTGTTACGAGGCTGTTTTAATGCCGTTGTCCAACATCCGCATCATCCATCAGGACGCCGCCGTGCTGGTGGTCGACAAACCGACGTTGCTGCTCTCGGTGCCCGGTCGCGCCGACGACAACAAGGACTGCCTGATCACCCGTCTGCAGGAAAACGGCTACCCGGAAGCGCGCATCGTCCATCGCCTGGACTGGGAAACCTCCGGCATCATTCTGCTGGCCCGCGACGCTGACACCCACCGCGAACTGTCGCGGCAGTTTCACGATCGTGAAACAGAGAAAGCCTACACTGCGCTCTGCTGGGGTCAGCCGGAACTGGACAGCGGCAGCATCGACCTGCCGCTGCGCTACGATCCGCCGACCAAACCGCGGCACGTGGTCGACCATGAATTCGGCAAACATGCACTGACCTTCTGGCGCGTACTGGAGCGTTGTGGCGACTGGTGCCGCGTCGAACTGACGCCGATCACCGGGCGCTCGCACCAGTTGCGTGTGCACATGCTGTCCATCGGTCACCCGCTGCTGGGCGACGGGCTGTACGCCCATGAGCAGGCCTTGGCGGCCTGGCCGCGTCTGTGCCTGCACGCGAGCATGTTGAGCTTCACCCACCCGCAAACCGGCGAGCGTTTGCGCTTCGAATGTCAGGCACCGTTTTAAGCGCTGCCTGATGGGCAGCGCGGTTTATTTGGACAAGGTTTCTGTTTTCGGATGAGTTGTATGGATTCCCTGGTAACCCCCCTCACGAAAGTTCGGCATCAACTGCTTTACCTGGTTTACGGCAATCAGGAGGTGTACCGGCGCGAAGTCAAGTTCAGCATCCTGACCGTGCTTTCCCAGGCTAAAAACGGCGAGCGACCGGCGATCCGTATTCTTACCGATCGCCCCGACGACTATGCGGGCTGGCCGGTCGACACGGTGTTGCTGGACGACGCGACCCTGACCCGCTGGCAAGGCACCCACGGCTATCACCACCGCCGCAAGGCCTGCGCCATCGCCGCCGGTATGCAGTGGGCGGAGAAGACCCTGTTCGTCGACACCGACACCCTGTTCAGCCGCCACCCGAGCCAACTGTTCAAATTCATCGAGCCGAACCGTTCGGTGATGGATCGCTTCGAGTACGACTGGAAAGATGTGCACCAGCGCGCCGACTATCAAAAACTCGGTCGCGACCTGCGCAACCAGGGCGTGACGCCGGATAACGGTTTCAAGCTCTACAACAGCGGTTTGTGCGGCGTCACCGACAAGGACTCGGCGCTGTTCGAAGAGTCGATCCGCCTGATCGATGAATGGACACTCGGCGGTTTCGAAATCCACACCATCGAGCAGATCGCCCTGTCGTACGCCATGCGCGAGCGTCAGGTGGTGGAAGCGCGCAAACACGTCTACCACTACTTCGCGGAAAAACGTTTCTTCCACGCGATGCAGACGTACTTCTTCTCCCAGCACGGTGAGCAGTTCAGTCAGCGCCTGGTGGATCTGTGCAGCGACGTGCCGCGGGTCAAACCGTTCCCGTCGGCCTGGCGCCGATTGAAAATCAAGTGGAAGCTGCGCCACCAGAAAGGTGCCCTGCGCAAGGTCGGTCGTGACCTGCTGTACGGCAGCGCCGCGCCGGAAGATCCGTACTACAGCGTTTGCCGACACGAATGGTGGGAATGCGCCTCGCGGGAAATTCTGCGTTGGGACGAAAGCCGGCAGAAAAAACTGCTGAGCCAGAAATCCTGGCCGCAACAGCTGCCGCGTCCGGATAAACCGGAAGATGAAAAAGTCATCATGAACTACTTGAAAAAACGCGTAGCCGCCCGCTGATCCACACCATCCCCTGTGGGAGCGGGCTTGCTCGCGAAAGCGGTGTGTCATCCAAAAAATCTGCATCTGACCCACCGCTTTCGCGAGCAGGCCCGCTCCCACCCCGATCCTGTCCGGATTCAATTCCCAGGCCGATGCGTTAAACTCGCGCCCATTGCTGTCTGGAGCTTCTTATGCGCGAAGAGTTGAACCAAGGCCTGATCGACTTCCTCAAGGCCTCCCCTACCCCGTTCCACGCCACCGCCAGCCTTGTTCAGCGTCTGGAGGCCGCCGGTTACGTGCGCCTCGACGAGCGCGAGCCGTGGACCACCGAGGCCAACGGCCGCTACTACGTCACCCGCAACGACTCCTCGATCGTCGCGATCAAAATGGGCCGCAACTCGCCACTGCACGACGGGATCCGTCTGGTCGGCGCCCACACCGACAGCCCGTGTCTGCGGGTCAAGCCGCAACCGGAACTGCAACGTCAGGGCTTCTGGCAACTGGGCGTTGAAGTCTACGGCGGCGCGCTGCTGGCGCCATGGTTCGACCGCGACCTGTCGCTGGCCGGCCGCGTCACTTTCCGCCGTGATGGCAAGGTCGAAAGCCAGCTGATCGACTTCAAGGCGCCGATCGCGATCATTCCCAACCTGGCGATTCACCTGAACCGTGAAGCCAATCAGGGCTGGGCGATCAACGCGCAGACCGAGCTGCCACCGATCCTCGCGCAGTTTGCCGGTGACGAGCGCGTCGACTTCCGCGCTGTACTGACCGATCAATTGGCCCGCGAACACGGTCTGAACGCCGACGTGGTGCTGGATTACGAGCTGAGCTTCTACGACACCCAGAGCGCGGCGGTCATCGGCCTGCATGGCGACTTCATCGCTGGTGCGCGCTTGGACAACCTGTTGTCCTGCTACGCCGGCCTGCAAGCCCTGCTCACCGCCGACACCGAAGAAACCTGTGTGCTGGTGTGCAATGACCACGAAGAAGTCGGCTCCTGCTCGGCGTGCGGTGCCGACGGCCCGATGCTCGAACAGACCCTGCGCCGCCTGCTGCCGGAAGGTGACGAGTTCGTCCGCACCATCCAGAAATCGCTGCTGGTCTCGGCTGACAACGCCCACGGCGTGCACCCGAACTACGCCGAGAAGCACGACGCCAATCACGGCCCGAAACTCAATGCCGGCCCGGTGATCAAGGTCAACAGCAACCAGCGTTACGCCACCAACAGCGAAACCGCCGGGTTCTTCCGCCACCTGTGCATGGCCGAAGAAGTGCCGGTGCAGAGCTTCGTGGTGCGCAGCGACATGGGTTGCGGCTCGACCATCGGCCCGATCACCGCCAGTCACCTGGGCGTGCGCACCGTCGATATCGGCCTGCCGACCTTCGCCATGCACTCGATCCGCGAACTGTGCGGCAGCCACGATCTGGCGCACCTGGTCAAAGTGCTGAGCGCGTTCTACGCCTCCCGTGAATTGCCTTAAAAGCTGAAAAGCTTCGCGAGCAAGCCCGCTCCCACATTGGAATGCGTTTCAACCTGTGGGAGCGGGCTTGCTCGCGAAAGCGCCCGTGCAGACAACAAAGATTCATCGTAGAACCGAATCATTCCTGATACACATCACTCCTCGCTGCAGAAAGCGACCTAGACTTAAATCATCCCCTTCGACAAGGCAGTCACCATGATTTCGATGTCCTCCTTCCACGCCATGCTCATTCCCATCCTGTCGGGGATGATCCTGCTGGCAATCGGTTTCAACTTCCGCGACAAGAACGCCGGTGTGTTTGCCATGTGGGTCGGCATGCTGATGATCCTGGCGACTGTGGTCTACAAGATCCTCGCCAAACTCAACGAATAAATCCGCGCCCGGCTCGCATTGATTCTGGCTGCCTCGTACACTCGCTCAATTCGCCCCTTTGCGAGGTTGACCGCCTAGTGTTCGCTCGTCTGTTTGCTCTGCCCTGTCTGTTCCTTGTCTGCCTGATGACGCTGCTGCCGCTGGCCCCTGCCCAGGCGGTCGGGTTGCCGGGCCTGCTCAACACCACCAAGACGCAGCCGGAGGCACAAGAGCCACTGGGCCAGTCGCTGGATGAAGTCATCAAGTCGCTGGAAAACGACAAGCAACGCGCGCAATTGCTGAGCGATCTGAAAAAGCTGCGCGACGCCACCAAGAAAGCCCAGGCTTCACCGGAAGAAGGTGTGCTGGGGCTGATCGGCGGTACGCTGGCCAGTTTCGAGAAACAGTTCTCCGGTGACGACAGCCCGCTGACCCGCTGGTCCGACGAGTTCGATCTGGCCAAAGACGAACTCGATAACCTGATGCTGCCGGCCAGCGAATGGCTGCCGATCATCTTCGGCTTCGCGGTGATCCTGATGGTCTGGAGCCTGCTCGCCGCCGCGCTGATCTGGCTCGGTCACCGGGTGCGCATGCGCTTCGGCCTGACCGAAGAACTGCCGCAGCATCCCAAGGCCCTCGACATGCTGCGTTTCGCCCTGCGCAAGCTCGGGCCGTGGCTGATTGCGTTGGTCATCACCGTTTACATGAGCTACGCGCTGCCGTCGTCATTGGGCAAGAGCCTGGCGATGGTGCTGGCTTATGCACTGGTGGTCGGCACCTGTTTCTCGGCGATTTGCGTGATTGCCTTCTCGCTGCTCGACGGCCCGCACCGGCACCGGGCGCTGTACATCCTGCGACATCAGGCCTTCCGTCCGTTGTGGCTGATCGGCAGCTTCGCCGCATTCGGTGAAGCGCTGAGCGACCCGCGCCTGGTCGAAGGCCTCGGCGTGCACCTGGCGCACACCACCGCGACCATCACCAACGTGCTCGCGGCGCTGTTCACCGGGCTGTTCATTCTGCGTTTCCGCCGGCCGATCGCGCACCTGATCCGCAACCAGCCGTTGTCCCGCCGCCTGACCCGCCGCGCCCTCAGCGACACCATCGATATCCTCGGCACCTTCTGGTACGTGCCGGCGCTGGTGCTGGTCGGGATCTCGCTGTTCGCCACCTTCGTCTCCGCCGGCGATACCAGCACCGCCCTGCGCCAGTCACTGATCTGCACGGTGCTGCTGGTGATGTGCATGGTGATCAACGGCCTCGTGCGCCGTCATTCACTCAAACCGCAACGCGGGCCGAAGCGTCATGCGCTGTATTCGGAGCGTCTGAAAAGCTTCTTCTACACCCTCGCCCACCTGCTGGTGTGGCTGATCTTCATCGAACTCGGCCTGCGCGTATGGGGCAAGTCGCTGATCGGGTTTGCCGAGGGCGAAGGGCATGACGTCAGCGTCAAACTGTTCAGCCTGATCGGTACGCTGATTTTCTCCTGGCTGATCTGGATCCTCGCCGACACCGCCGTGCACCACGCCCTCACCCGCTCGCGCAAAGGCCTGGCGAATGCCCGCGCACAAACGATGATGCCGCTAATCCGCAACGTGCTGTTCGTGGCGATTTTCATCATCGCGCTGATCGTCGCCCTGGCGAACATGGGCATGAACGTCACGCCACTGCTGGCCGGTGCCGGTGTGATCGGTCTGGCCATCGGTTTCGGTGCACAGTCGCTGGTGGCGGACCTGATCACCGGCCTGTTCATCATCATCGAAGACTCGCTGGCCATTGATGACTACGTCGACGTCGGCGGCCACCTCGGCACCGTCGAAGGCCTGACCATCCGCACCGTGCGCCTGCGTGACATCGACGGCATCGTCCACACCATCCCGTTCAGCGAAATCAAAAGCATCAAGAACTACTCCCGGGAATTCGGCTACGCGATCTTCCGCGTGGCGGTGCCGTACAACATGGAAATCGACGACGCGATCAAACTGATGCGCGACGTCGGCCAGAAAATGCGCACCGACCCGCTGCAACGCCGGAACATCTGGTCGCCACTGGAGATTCAGGGCGTGGAAAGTTTCGAGTCCGGCAGCGCGATTCTGCGCGCCCGGTTCAAGACTGCGCCGATCAAACAATGGGAAGTTTCCCGAGCGTTCAACCTGTCGCTCAAGCGCCATCTGGACGAAGCCGGCCTCGATCTGGCGACGCCGCGCATGAGCGTGCAGGTCATCACTGCCGGCGGTGGCCAGCCGAAGGAATAGCACTTCGCGCAGACACTCGGGTCACAGGCAGGGAAGCCAGAAAAACAAAAACCATGGAGACACCCGATGCAGCTGACACGTATCGCCCAGACCGTTCTGCTTACCCTGCTGGCCGGCACCGCCAGCGCCGCCACCCTGGACAGCACCCGCGAACAGATCGCCACGCAAGCCAAGGCACTTGAACCGGAACTGCTGGAAACCCGCCGCGACATCCACGCCCACCCGGAACTGGGCAACAGCGAAAAACGCACGTCAGAACTGGTCGCCAGGCAGCTCAAGGCGCTGGGCCTGGAAGTCAAAACCAACGTCGCTCGCACCGGCGTGGTCGCCATCCTCAAAGGCGCCCTGCCCGGCCCGACCGTCGCCTTGCGCGCCGACATGGACGCGCTGCCGGTCAAGGAAGTCGCCGACCTGCCCTTCGCTTCGAAAGCCAAAGGCACCTACCTCGACAAAGAAGTCGACGTGATGCACGCCTGCGGCCACGACGCCCACACCGCGATCCTGCTGAGCACGGCGAAAATTCTCACGGGCATGCGCGACACCCTGCCCGGCACCGTGGTGTTCTACTTCCAGCCCGCCGAAGAAGGCCCGAGCGACTTCATCCCCGATGGCAAAAACACCTGGGGCGCGAAAATGATGGTGCAGGAAGGCGTGATGAAATCACCCAAACCCGACGCCGTCTTCGGCCTCCACGTCTGGGCCGGCGTCCCCGCCGGCCAGATCGCCTACCGCCCAGGCGCCACCCTGGCCAGCTCCGACGACCTGCGCATCAAAATCCTCGGCAAACAAACCCACGCCGGCCGCCCATGGGACGGCATCGACCCGATCACCGTCGGTGCACAAACCATCGTCGGCCTGCAAACCGTGGTCAGCCGCCGCACCGACATTTCGTCCTACCCGTCGGTGGTCAGCATCGGCACCATCAACGGCGGCACCCGCTACAACATCATTCCCGAATCCGTCGACATGAGCGGCACCATCCGCTCCTACGACTACGGCATCCGCCAGAAACTTCACGCCGATGTGCGCCAGACCATCGAAAAAATCGCCGAAAGCGGCGGCGCGAAAGCCGACGTGACCATCATCGAAAAATACGACCCGACCATCAACAACCCGGCACTGACGGAAAAAATGCTGCCGACGTTGAAGTGGGCAGCCAAGGATGACGTGGTCAACGCACCGCTGGTGGGCGGTGCGGAAGACTTCTCGTTCTTCGCCAAGGAAGTCCCGGGGCTGTTTGTGTTCCTCGGGGTGACACCACGGGATCAGGACATGAGCAAGGCCGCGCCGAATCACAATCCGGGGTTCTTTGTGGACGAGTCGGCGCTGGTGGTTGGGGTGAGGACGATGGCGTCGTTGGCGACGGATTATTTGTATGGAAATGCTGAGGTGGCCAGATAGAAATGGGGTGATTGTGGGGCCGCCTTCGCGAGCAAGCCCGCTCCCACAGTGGATTGGGTGTATTCAGTGGGAGATTGGTCGGCTTTCAGGCCGCTATCGCTGGCGGGCCAGCTCCCACACTGGGATTGGGTGCAGGCAGTGGGAGATTGGTCGGCTGTCAGGCCGCCATCGCGAGCAGGCTCACTCCTACAGAAAAGCAAAGCCGACCGCACGCTTTTCACCACTCAACAGGATGAGCGCAAGCTCGGCTGCAGCTCTTGATCTTGCCGTGCCGGCCCCTTCGGCAGGCTGAGTGGAGGGGTTTATCCGGGGGTGGGAGCGCAGCGACCGTTTGGCGCAGCCAAACACATCGAGAGGAGGTGCAGCGAAGCAAACCGGAGGCGATGCC
This sequence comes from Pseudomonas sp. GW823-FHT01D03, assembly GCF_058798255.1. Lineage (NCBI taxonomy): Bacteria > Pseudomonadati > Pseudomonadota > Gammaproteobacteria > Pseudomonadales > Pseudomonadaceae > Pseudomonas > Pseudomonas sp. GW823-FHT01D03. The sequence continues at coordinate 1,945,882 of NZ_JBXAKK010000001.1, read as the reverse complement.
CCCGGATGAACCCCGTAACGAAGGTACCCGAGCCTAAGCGAGGGCCGTACGCCGGGGCCAAGACCTTTGGTTACTTTGGGGCGTTTGCCAAAGTGACTCGCTGTAAGAGCGAAACCGTCAGCGGCAGCACCCGAAGAAACGGATATTCACACAGAACCCAACAGCCTGGTCGGCCCAGAGGCCGCCAAGGCCAAAAGCTCAAACAACATCTACACCAACGTGAATCGCATCATGCCGCCAAAACTCAAGATCACAATCAATCAACCGCTCATGCTGATCATAATTAACCCGAGCAATTTTTAATCCCGGGCTCCCGACAGAAACCCGCAAAGCCGCCGCCGCATCCACCGCCAACGACGTCGGCACAATCTCGAACCGCACCCGCCCATAGTGCAAATCGTAATGCCGCGCATAAAGCTCGGTCATCGACTGATTCAAATCAAACCCCAGAATCCCCGGAAAATACTGCGGATTCAGATAATGCTCCACATACAGAACGAGCCGCCCATCAATCCGCCGCGACCGACAAATCTGAATCACGCTCGACAACGCCGGTAACTGCAACCACGCACACACCGCCGCCGAAGCCGGCTGCAGGCGCGCCGAAATCACCTCGGTCGACGGCACCCGCCCCTGCGCACTGACCATCGCGTGAAAGTGACTGCGCTGCATCAGGTTGTACGCCAGACGCGGCGGTGAAACGAACCAGCCACGGCGCTCCTCGCGATAGATCTGCCCCTGCGCCTCCAGCTGCAACAAGGCCTCACGCACCGTAATGCGCGTAGTACCGAACAACTCACTGAGCTTGCGCTCGGCCGGCAACTTGCTCCCGGGCGCGAGCAGACCGTGATCAAGTTGCTCCTGCAGCACCTGACCAATCGCTGTCACCGCTTTTGTTGCCTCATCGCGCATCAACGTTACCTATCTGGACTAGACCAGCACTGTTTCGGGGCAAAAATCGCACGGCCTGCAAGCCGTTTCCATGTGTTGCAAGCCTAGGCAGTGCAGATGACCGAGAGATGACAAACCCGCCCGACGGTCGTCCTCACGACTTGCAATACATCGGCCAAGTCCCTTGCCAGTCGGGGCTTTGACCTTGGTCTACGCTTACCCGGCAAGCGCCGAAACCGGGCCAATAAAAGGCCTGCCGGGCGAGCACCGACATCAAAGTGTCATCCAGCCCCCTTAAATTGGCTCAGGTATTGCTGACCTAGACCAACACAAACCGCAATCGCAGCGTTGAACACGACCAAGGAGCTTCGGAATGAAACAGCTTTTCCTGGCAACACTGTTAGGCTCGACCATTGCAATGTGCACCGGCGCCATGGCGGCGGGTACCGACCTGAAAACCCTCGAAGCCGCTGCGAAAGCGGAAGGCGCCGTCAACAGCGTCGGCATGCCCGATGACTGGGCCAACTGGAAAGGCACCTGGGAAGACCTGGCCAAAACCTACGGCCTGAAACACATCGACACCGACATGAGCTCGGCCCAGGAAATCGCCAAGTTTGCCGCCGAAAAAGACAACGCCACTGCCGACATCGGCGACGTCGGCGCGGCCTTCGGCCCGATCGCGGTCAAACAAGGCGTGGTACAGCCGTACAAGCCAAGCACCTGGGATCAAGTCCCGGACTGGGCCAAGGACAAGGACGGCAACTGGGCACTGGCCTACACCGGCACCATCGCCTTCATCGTCAACAAGAAGCTGCTGCACGGCTCCGAAGTACCAACCAAATGGGCTGACCTCAAGGGCGGCAAGTACAAGGTTTCCATTGGTGACGTGAGCACCGCCGCGCAAGCCGCCAACGGCGTACTGGCCGCTGCCCTGGCCAACGGTGGCGACGAGAAGAACATCCAGCCGGCCCTGCTGCTGTTTGCAGACATCGCCAGGCAGGGTCGCCTGTCGATGGCCAACCCGACCATCGCCACCATGGAAAAAGGCGAGATCGAAGTCGGCGTGGTCTGGGACTTCAACGGCCTGAGCTACAAGGCCAAGATGGCCAACCCGGATGACTACGTGGTGCTGATCCCGTCCGACGGCTCGGTGATTTCCGGCTACACCACGATCATCAACAAATACGCGAAAAACCCGAATGCCGCCAAGCTGACCCGCGAATACATCTTCAGCGATGCCGGCCAGACCAACCTCGCACGCGGTAACGCTCGTCCGATCCGTGCCGAACACCTGCAACTGCCGGAAGACGTGAAGGCCAAGCTGCTGCCGAACGAGCAGTACAAAAAGGTCACGCCGATCAAGGACGCCGATGCCTGGGAAAAAACCTCCAAGGCCCTGCCGCAGAAGTGGAACGAAGAAGTCATCGTCGAGATGAAGTAATCCTGTAGATCCCGATTCGGGATCCATTGGAGATCCAAATGTGGGAGCGGGCTTGCTCGCGAATGCGGTGGATCAGTCAAGAATCTATCGACTGACACTGCGCCTTCGCGAGCAAGCCCGCTCCCACAGGGGATCAAGGTTGAATCTGACATTTCCTGTTTTCGCGGAGTTTTTGCCCCTATGAAGCACAACGTCATCCTTGTCGTGCTCGACGGCCTCAGCCATGAGGTCGCGCGTCACGCCATGGGGCATCTGCAGGCTTACGTTGGCGCAGGACGCGCCGCGCTCTATCAGTTGGAGTGCGAGTTGCCGGCCCTGTCCCGACCGCTTTACGAATGCATCCTTACCGGCGTGCCGCCGATCGACAGCGGCATCGTCCACAACAACGTTGCGCGCCTGTCCAATCAGCGCAGCATCTATCAGTACGCCCGCGACGCCGGCCTGAAAACCGCCGCAGCGGCTTATCACTGGGTCAGCGAGCTGTACAACCGCTCACCGTTCGTACCGGCCCGCGACCGTCATACCGACGATCCAGCGCTACCGATCCAGCACGGGCATTTCTACTGGAACGATCACTACCCGGATTCGCACCTGTTCGCCGACGCGGAACACCTGCGCCTGCGCCATGCGCCGAATTTCCTGCTGATCCACCCGATGAACATCGACGACGCCGGGCACAAGCATGGCCTCGACTCCGCGCAATACCGCAACAGCGCACGCTCGGCAGACATCATCCTCGCCGACTACCTGCAAGGCTGGCTCGACGCAGATTATCAAGTGCTAGTGACTGCCGATCACGGCATGAACAACGACCGCTCGCACAACGGCCTGCTGCCGGAAGAACGCCAGGTGCCGCTGTTCGTCCTCGGCGACGCCTTCAGCCTGAATGCTGACGCCGCGCCAAAGCAGACCGAGATCTGCGGCACGGTCTGCGAACTGCTCGGCGTACCTCACGACAAACCTGTGTGCCGGGAGCTGCTCAAGTGAATGCCATGACTCGCGGCAAATGGCTGGCGGCCCTGTGTCTGGTGCCGTTCGCGCTGTTCTTTATCGTGTTCGAAATCGCCCCGCTGGTCTGGGTGATGATCAATAGCCTGCAGTCGGAAGAATTCGGCTGGGGCTTCGCCAACTTCAGCAAGATCTTCAATTCGAAGTTCTATCTGCAGGCGATTCAGTACAGCCTGGAGATCAGTTTCTGGTCGAGCGTATTTGGCATCATCATCGCCGTGCTCGGTGCGTATTCACTGCGCCGGGTCGACTCGAAACTGCGCAACTTCGTGAATGCCTTCGCCAACATGACCAGCAACTTTGCCGGCGTGCCGCTGGCCTTCGCGTTCATCATCCTGCTCGGCTTCAACGGCAGCATCACGATCATGCTCAAGCAGGCCGGGATCATTCAGGACTTCAACCTGTACTCGAAAACCGGCCTGATCATCCTCTACACCTACTTCCAGATTCCCCTCGGCGTGCTGCTGCTCTACCCGGCCTTCGACGCCCTGCGTGAAGACTGGCGCGAATCCGCCGCGCTGCTCGGCGCCAACGGCTGGCAGTTCTGGCGCCACATCGGTCTGCCGGTGCTGACCCCGGCCCTGCTCGGCACTTTCGTGATCCTGCTGGCCAACGCCCTCGGCGCCTATGCCACGGTGTACGCCTTGACCACCGGCAACTTCAACGTGCTGCCGATCCGCATCGCGGCAATGGTTTCCGGGGACATTTCCCTTGATCCGAATCTGGCCAGCGCCCTGGCCGTGGTGCTGGTGGCGTTGATGACTATCGTCACCGTCGTGCATCAACTGCTGTTGAAGAGGAGCTACCATGTCTCGCGCTGAATCCGGCCCGGCCGGCGTCTACCACCGCGTCGTGGTTTATCTGCTGTTCGCGATTCTGCTGCTGCCGCTGGTGGGCACGCTGATCTACTCGATTGCCAGCAGTTGGTCGGCGACCATCCTGCCCAGCGGTTTCACCTTCAAGTGGTACCTCCAGTTGTGGAGCGATCCGCGCTTCCTGCACGCCTTCGGCCAGTCGCTGCTGGTGTGCGTCGGTGCGCTGGTGCTGTCAGTGGTGCTGATCCTGCCCCTGCTGTTCGTGGTGCATTACCACTTCCCGAAACTCGATGCGCTGATGAACATCCTGATCCTGCTGCCCTTCGCGGTGCCGCCGGTGGTGTCGTCGGTGGGTCTGTTGCAACTGTACGGTTCCGGGCCGCTGGCGATGGTCGGCACACCGTGGATTCTGATCGGTTGCTACTTCACCGTGGCGCTGCCGTTCATGTACCGGGCGATCACCAACAACCTGCAGGCGATCAACCTGCGCGACCTGATGGACGCTGCGCAACTGCTCGGCGCCAGCACCTTTCAGGCGGCATTTCTGGTGGTGCTGCCGAACCTGCGCAAGGGCCTGATGGTCGCGTTGCTGCTGTCGTTCTCGTTCCTGTTCGGTGAGTTCGTGTTCGCCAACATCCTCGTTGGCACGCGCTACGAAACCCTGCAGGTGTACCTGAACAACATGCGCAACAGCAGCGGCCACTTCACCAGTGCGCTGGTGATCTCGTACTTCTTTTTCGTGCTGGTCCTGACCTGGATCGCCAACATCTTGAACAAGGACAAAAGCGAATGAGCTATGTCAGCGTCCAACACCTGCAGAAAAACTACGCGGGCACCACCGTGTTCAGCGACATCAACTGCGAAATCAACAAGGGCGAATTCGTCACCCTGCTCGGCCCGTCGGGTTGCGGCAAGTCCACCCTGCTGCGCTGCATCGCCGGACTGACGCCGGTGGATGGCGGCAAGATCCTCCTTGATGGCGTCGACATCGTGCCGCTGAGTCCGCAGAAACGCGGGATCGGCATGGTGTTCCAGAGCTACGCGCTGTTCCCCAACATGACCGTCGAACAGAACGTTGCCTTCGGCCTGCGCATGCAAAAGGTCAATGCCGACGACAGCCACAAACGTGTCGCCGAGGTGCTGAAACTGGTTGAACTCAACGACTTCGCCAGCCGATATCCGCATCAGCTCTCCGGCGGCCAGTGCCAGCGCGTGGCCCTGGCCCGCTCGCTGGTGACCCGTCCACGCCTGTTACTGCTGGATGAACCGCTGTCGGCGCTGGATGCGCGTATCCGCAAACACCTGCGTGAACAGATCCGGCAGATCCAGCGCGAACTCGGCCTGACCACGATTTTCGTCACCCACGATCAGGAAGAAGCGCTGACCATGTCCGACCGGATTTTCCTGATGAACCAAGGGAAAATCGTGCAGAGCGGCGATGCCGAAACCCTCTACACCGCGCCGGTCGATGTGTTCGCCGCCGGCTTCATCGGCAACTACAACCTGCTCGACGCGGACAGCGCCTCGAAGCTGCTGCAACGGCCGATCAACCACCGCATCGCGATTCGTCCGGAAGCCATCGAACTGAGCCTCAATGGCGAACTCGATGCGCAGATCCGCAGCCACAGCCTGCTCGGTAACGTGATCCGCTATCGAGTCGAGGCGCGTGGCGTGGAACTGGTGGTGGACGTGCTCAACCGCTCGGCGGCGGATCTGCATCCCGACGGTCAGCGTCTGGCGCTTTCCATCGATCCGACGGCCCTGTGTGAGGTAGCCTGATGATTTTGCTGACGTTGAAGAGAGAACTGCACTGATGGCCCTGGCAATTTTTGATCTGGACGAAACCCTGATCCACGGCGACTGCGCCACCCTCTGGAGCGAGCAGATGGGGCGCCTGGGCTGGGTCGATCCCGAGTCGTTCATGCGCAAGAACAACGAGCTGATGGACGCCTACAGCCATGGCAAATTGCGCATGGAAGATTTCATGGCGTTCAGCCTTGAACCGATGATCGGCCGTACCCCGGAAGAAGTCGAACACCTGGTCGGCCCGTGGGTGGAAGACTTTATCGAACCGATCATCTTCAGCGACGCCACCAAAACCATCGCCGCTCACCGCAAGGCCGGCGACCGGATCCTGGTGATCTCGGCTTCCGGCACGCACCTGGTCAAACCGATCGCCGAGCGCCTGGGCATCGACGAAATTCTCGGCATCGAACTGGAAGTCGCGCACGGTGTTTACACTGGCCAGACCGTCGGCACGCTGACCTACCGCGAAGGCAAGATCACTCGCCTGCTGGAATGGCTGGACGCCGAGGAAGAGAATCTGGAAGGCGCGAGTTTCTACTCCGACTCACGCAATGATTTGCCGTTGCTGCTGAAGGTGGATTTCCCGCATGTGGTGAATCCGGATCCGGTGCTGCTGGAGCATGCCGAAAAAGCAGGCTGGCCGATCCATCTCTGGAAATAACCAAAGATCCAAATATGGATTATTGACTGTGGCAAGGAGCTTGCCGAAAAATCCGGCTAAACATCGATCCAACTGTGGGAGCGGGCTTGCTCGCGAAGGCGGAGTGTCAGTCGATAAATTCGTGTCTGATTCACCGCTTTCGCGAGCAAGCCAGCTCCCACAGGGGTTTTGGGTGTCAGGTGAGGCTGTCGTCAATCACCAGCACCACTTTCCCCGACACCGTATTACTCGCCAGCTCGGCAAACGCCGCTTCGGCGTCTTTCACCGGGAAGGCTTTCGCCAGTTGCGGACTCAACCGCCCTTCGGCAAACAGCGGCCAAACCTGTTGCCCCAGATCACTCAACAGATCCGCCTTGAACTGATCATCACGACTGCGCAACGTCGAACCAAGCAATTGCACGCGCTTGGCCAGAACCTGTGCCAGATCCAGTTTCGCCTCACGCCCGCCCATCAGGCCGATCAAGACCCAACGCCCGTCGAGCGCGGTCAGCTTGAGGTTCAGCGCTGCATAGTTACCGCCAACCGGATCGAGGATCACGTCAAACGGCCCGAAGTCGCGCAGGCTCTCCAGATCATCGCTGCGCACCGCGCCGCCTTGGGCGCCGAGCGCTTCGCAGTAGGCCAGACGTTCGGCCGAACCGACGCTGACCCAACATGGGTTGCCGAACGCCTTGCACAGCTGAATGGCGGCTGAACCAATTCCACTCGCACCGGCGTGCAGCAAAACTTTCTCGCCCGGTTTCAGCGCCGCCAGTTGAAACACGTTGAGCCAGACCGTTGCATAAACCTCAGGTAATGCCGCGGCTTCGATCAACGAAACGCCCTCGGGCACCGGCAGCACGTGCCGTCCGTCGACCACCACCTCTTCAGCCATCCCGCCCCCGGCCAGCAAGGCGCAGACCCGATCGCCGACCTGCCAGGACGAGCCGGCGCCGACTTCGCTGATCACCCCGGAACACTCCAGACCGAGCACCTGACTGGCGCCGGGCGGCGGTGGATAAAGCCCGGCTTTCTGTAATAAATCGGCGCGATTGAGGCCGGCGGCCGCCACACGAATGCGCACTTGTCCTACATCACACGCCGGGCTCGGCTCTTCAACCCATGCCACTTGACCTTCAACGCCTTGCAATGCCTTCACAGTGCCTCCATAGTGAGTCTGGACTGAGCCCGAAGCTGTAGCGCCGGGCTTTTTGCATTATGCGACCGGCTCTCGTAGAACCGGCGACTTCAAAGACGGCCTAATATGCGTTATCAATTGTCCCCGCGTCGAATCAGCATGAAGCATCTGCTCCCCAGCACCGCCCTCGCTCTTTTCATCGGTATCGGTTTGTTGCCGGTGTCGGGCACTACATTCGCAGCCAACAGCTGGGACAAGTTGCAGCCTGATCGCGACGAAGTGATCGCCAGCCTCAACGTCGTCGAGTTGCTCAAGCGTCACCACTACAGCAAGCCGCCGCTCGACGATGCGCGCTCGGTGATCATCTACGACAGCTACATCAAGCTGCTGGACCCGTCGCGCAGCTATTTCATGGCCAGCGACATCGCTGAATTCGACAAGTGGAAGACCCAGTTCGACGACTTCCTCAAAAGCGGCGACCTCAACGCCGGGTTCACCATCTACAAGCGCTATCTGGATCGCGTCAAGGCGCGCCTGGACTTCGCCATTGCAGAGCTGAACAAGGGCGTCGACAAGATGGACTTCACCACCAAGGAGACCTTGCTGATCGATCGCAAGGACGCCCCTTGGCTCAAATCCACCGCTGAACTCGACGACCTGTGGCGCAAACGCGTCAAGGACGAAGTGCTGCGGCAGAAGATCGCCGGCAAGGACTCCAAGCAGATTCAGGAAACCCTGACCAAGCGCTACAAAAACCAGTTGGCGCGTCTGGATCAGACCCGCGCGGAAGATATCTTCCAGGCGTACATCAACACCTTCGCCATGTCCTACGACCCGCACACCAACTATCTGTCTCCGGATAACGCGGAGAACTTCGACATCAACATGAGCCTGTCCCTGGAGGGCATCGGCGCCGTGTTGCAGAGCGACAACGATCAGGTGAAAGTCGTGCGTCTGGTGCCGGCAGGCCCGGCCGACAAGACCAAGCAGGTCGCACCGGCCGACAAGATCATCGGCGTTGCCCAAGGCAACAAAGAGATGGTCGACGTGGTGGGCTGGCGCCTGGACGAAGTGGTCAAGCTGATTCGCGGCCCGAAAGGCACCGTGGTGCGCCTGGAAGTGATTCCGGCCAGCAATGCGCCGAACGACCAGACCAGCAAGATCGTGCCGATCACTCGCGAAGCAGTGAAGCTTGAAGACCAGGCGGTGAAAAAATCCGTGCTGAACCTCAAACAGGACGGCAAGGACTACAAGCTCGGTGTCATCGAGATCCCGGCGTTCTACCTCGACTTCAAGGCGTTCCGTGCCGGTGATCCGGACTACAAGAGCACCACTCGCGACGTCAAGAAGCTGCTGACCGAGCTGCAGAAAGAGAAAGTCGACGGCGTGGTCATCGACCTGCGCAACAACGGCGGCGGTTCTCTGCAGGAGGCCACCGAGCTGACCAGCCTGTTCATCGACAAGGGCCCGACCGTCCTCGTGCGTAACGCCGATGGCCGCGTCGATGTGCTGGAAGATGAAAATCCGGGCGCGTTCTACAAAGGCCCGATGGCACTGCTGGTCAACCGCCTGTCCGCCTCGGCATCGGAGATCTTCGCCGGCGCCATGCAGGACTACCATCGCGCACTGATCATCGGTGGCCAGACCTTCGGCAAAGGCACCGTGCAGACCATTCAGCCGCTGAACCATGGCGAACTGAAACTGACCCTGGCCAAGTTCTACCGGGTTTCCGGGCAGAGCACCCAGCATCAGGGCGTGTTGCCGGACATCGACTACCCGTCGATCATCGACACCAAGGAAATCGGCGAAAGCGCCCTGCCGGAAGCCATGCCGTGGGACACCATCAAGGCAGCGATCAAGCCGGCTTCCGATCCGTTCAAGCCGTACCTGGCGCAGCTCAAGTCCGAGCATGACGCTCGTACCGCCAAGGACGCCGAGTTCGTGTTCATCCGCGACAAGCTGGCCCTGGCGCAGAAGCTGATGGAAGAAAAAACCGTCAGCCTCAACGAAGCCGACCGCCGTGCCCAGCACACGGACATCGACGCCAAGCAACTGGCGATGGAAAACATCCGTCGCAAAGCCAAAGGCGAAGAGCCGCTCAAAGAGCTGAAGAAAGAAGATGAAGACGCGCTGGCTGCGGCTGAGCCGGACAAGGTCAAACCAGAAGACGACGCCTACCTGAGCGAAACCGGGCGCGTGCTGCTGGATTACCTGAAGCTGAGCAATCAGGTGGCCAAGAAGTAAGATGATGGCAATTTAGTGCTGACGCTCTCCGGAGCGTCATCAAACAGTCATCATTCTGTCGTGAAATAAAGGACTGGGAGCGACTCTCTTCATCGGGAGCGCTCCCAGTCCTTTTTTTATCGCCAGAGATTGCCATGACCACGACCGAACAGCTGAGTGCCTTGAGCTCGATCCTGACTCAAAGCGGTTTGCACAGTCTGTTCCAGCCGATCATCTGTCTCTCCGAGCGTCGCATTCTCGGTTACGAAGCCCTCACCCGCGGCCCGTCCAACAGCCCTCTGCACTCGCCTATCGCGCTGTTCGCCGTGGCGCGTCAGGCCGGCCGCCTGAGCGAACTGGAAATTGCCTGCCGCCAGTCCGCCTGCCGTCGTTTCAACGAACAGCAACTGCCGGGCAAGCTGTTCCTCAACGTCTCTCCGGAATCCCTGCTCGAAGCCGCGCACCAACCGGGGCGCACTCTGCAACTGTTGCAGGACTTCGGCATTCCGCCGAGCCAGGTGGTGATCGAACTCACCGAACAGACGCCGATCGACGATTTCCAGTTGCTGCAAACCGCGCTGCATCACTATCGGGCGATGGGCTTTTCCATCGCACTGGATGACCTGGGTGCCGGTTATTCAAGCTTGCGCCTGTGGTCGGAGCTACGCCCGGACTACGTGAAGATCGACCGCCACTTCATCGACGGCATTCATCAGGATGCGTTGAAACGCGAGTTTGTCGGCTCGATCCTGCAGATCGCCAAGGCTTCGCGGGCGCAGGTGATTGCCGAGGGGATCGAGTTGCCGGAAGAACTGGCAGTGTTGACCGAGATGGGCGTCGATCTGGTGCAGGGTTACTTGCTCGGTCGTCCACAGGAACATCCACCCCGCGACGCCCGGGCCTTGATGCCGAAACACGACAGCAGCGCCGTGGCATTGAACGACGAAGGCAGCGACCTCAGCGCCCTGCTCAACGACCAACCGGCGGTGCATCGCGACACACCGACCGCCACGGTGCTGGAAGCCTTCCGCCGCCAGGCCAATCTGAATTCACTGGCAGTGCTCGACGAACAGGGCCAGCCGTGCGGCATCGTCCATCGCCATTCGTTGTCCGACGCACTGCTCAAACCGTTCGCCACCGACCTGTTCGCACGCAAACCGATCAGCCGCCTGATGAACGACGACTTCCTCGCCGTAGAAATGAGCCAGTCGCTGCAACAGGTCAGCCGCCTGATCACCAGCCGCGCGCGGCAGCGCATCGAAGAAGATTTCATCATCACCCTCAACGGCGGTTATCTCGGCCTGGGCCGGGTGATCGACGTGCTCAAACTGATCACCGAACTGAAAATCCAGCAGGCGCGCTACGCCAACCCGTTGACCTTGCTGCCCGGCAACGTGCCGATCCAGCAATGCCTGACCCGCCTGCTGCAACAGGGCCGCGAATCAATCATCTGCTACGTCGACATCGACAGCTTCAAACCCTTCAACGACATCTACGGCTACGGCCGTGGCGACGAAGTCCTGCTGTGCCTCGCGCAATGTCTGAACGAACGCGTCGACCCGTCCCGCGACTTCGTCGGCCACATCGGCGGCGACGACTTCCTGCTGGTGCTCGGCCCGGAAGACTGGCGCAAACGCCTCAACCAACTGCTCGACGACTTCCAGAGCCAATGCCGCCGCTTCTATCGCCCTGAGCATCTTGAGGCCGGCTGCTTCATCGCGCCGAATCGCCAGGGTGTGCGGCAGGAGTTTCCACTTCTATCGTTATCGATCGGCGTAGTCTACCTGCAACCCGAGGCCTGCGCAGAACTGGATGCGAGTCAACTGGCGGAGATGGCTTCGCAGGCGAAACATCATGCGAAGAATGTTCCGGGGTATAGCGTGCATGTGATTGATAGCCTCAGTGCTGCCGACCTTCAACTGCCGCAACTGATTGGCCAACGCTGACTCCCCATACGACGAAAATCCCTGTGGGAGCGGGCTTGCTCGCGAAGGGGTCAGTAGCATCACTCAAGATTCCGCTTCTAATGCCGGCTACCACGTGGAGCAGTCTTCCTGACTGGCGAGATACAACTCATCAATCCAAACTTCGGAGAGGATAGAGTACACATGCTCAAAAAAACTCCTGGGATCTTTTATTTCATTCCAGCCAAGTGGAAGCAATGAATGAGAAAAAGGATCATGTTTAAAAACCTCAGAGAGCTTACTCGTTTCGCCATCCAGAGCCTCACCCAATATAAAAAACAAGACAAACTTGTGCCGATAAGTCAAACCCGAAAATCTTTTCACAATAAATTTATAAATCAATTCTGCTCTATCTGAAGGACACTCAGGATCGTACTCCGCCAACTCTGCGCCCAGCGTCTCTTCGCGATCGTATATATCAAACCCACCAAGAAAGTGCTTCAATTTAGGACTATATGGTACGTCAAGATAGGGATGCATCAACATTAAACTTGCTCCACCGGATATAGAGCGAAGGGCTGCAATGTTTCAAAGTCAAATTTCATTTCGAAACCATTCATCTTTTGAATATAGCGGGGTTCTGATGGATCTGATGGGTTAGGTTCGTACCCTTCCCCCACATTTTCGGCTGCCATTCTCACAACCAAATTACCCATGCTGTCTTCTCCCGTGAATCGCGACATCTTCCTCACTTCTCTCGTCATCGCTTCGTTCAAAGCATTCAGCTGCGCTCGATGAGTTAAAAACCGCGAACTATAAACACCTCTAAACATCTTCTATTATCACTCCTCACCAACGTCATAATAATCTAAACGCATTTACCAAGTAGCTTGGTCTTCCAAACCAGCCTTCTTCAATTCCCCCTCCCACTCAACTATAGCTATTTGATATATATCTTCAAAAAAAGCTCTTGGATCGACCATTTCATCCCAACCATCCGGAAATGAACAATAAGCCTCAGGATCATATTGGAACAAAGTGCTAAAAACGTACCTCTCATCATGCAATGCGCACTTCAGACACTCTACAAGCAAGAATTTTTGCCGATAAGATCGCTTCATAGGCATGCAATACTTTAAAATAAGCGCCTCCCTATCTACGGCAATGTTCGGATCATATTTTTCAAGTTCCACCCCCAATATTTCTTCGCGATCATAAACATCAAAACAACACAAAAAATATGCGGGAGTCGGCAGATAAGGCATCGACGTTTCAGGATCAATGTACATAGAATCACTCCGTCGGATAAAGAGTAAATGGTACGTTTGTAATGGGATCGAACTTCATTTCGAACCCTCCCATATTGGTAATTAATCGAGGGTTTTCTTTGTCCCTTCTATTTGGCTTATAACCTTCCCCTGCGTCCGGAAGCCTCATCTTTACAACGTTTGCGCCCTGCCGATCCTGTCCGGTGTACCGAGGAAATCCGCGTTCAACCCTGGTGGTTGCGAGGACATAGGCTTCAAGCATGATTTCCCAACTGTAAAATCTGGAACTTGGATTACCTTCACCAGCATTTCGACCTCTTCTTGGTTGACCAGTAATAGGGTCCGTTCCATCAATAGCCCTTTGTTTAAATTTTTCATCTGGCAGCTCAGGGCCATGCTTACCAACCATATGCATCCCCTGACTGTCATTTAACCTCTCAACCTCTTTCTTCGCGGCCTCTCTTGCGCTTAATTTCGGCTTCGGAAGCTCAGGCTCTCCCTCATCAACCTTAGCCCCGCCAATCCCACCCGGCACCTCACAACCTGGCTTATTCGGCGGCGGACAATTGGAGTTCAATCCCAACGGATCCACCCACCCCGTCGGATTCGGCGTGTACTGGTACTGATTCAGCCCACCTGCGAGCTTCACCGGATCCGGCGTCAGATACCTGCCCAACCTCGGGTCGTAATACCGATGCCGGTTGTAATGCAGCCCGCTTTCCGCATCGAAATACTGCCCCTGAAAGCGCAGCGGCTGATCCAGGTAGTCCTCGCCGGCGAGGGTGATCGCCGCGACTTTGCCGTAGGCGTCGTACTGCGCTGACCAGACGATTTCGCCGCTGTAATCGGTGAGTTCCTGCGGGGTACCGAGGTGGTCGAGTTGGTAATAAAAGGGGCAGGCGCGTTTCGGGCCTTTGCCGTCGAGCAGGGCCAGCGGGCGGAAGGTGCCGGGTTCGTAGACGTAGCTGCGGTGGTGGCTCGGGCTGCTTTCGGCGACGAGATGGTCGCCTTGCCAGAAGAACTCGGTGCTGATGCCGTCGAAGGTTTTGCGGACGCGCCGGCCGAAGGCGTCGTATTGATAGGTCGCGGTTTGACCGTCGGGGCGGGTCAGGCTGATCAGGCGGTGCTGGCAGTCGTAGCGGTATTCGGTGACGAGTTGCTGGTCGCGGCCACGGCGTTCGCGGATCAGGTTGCCGAAGGCGTCGTAGTCGTAGTGCCGGTCGCCCTGCATCAGCAGGCGGTTGCCCTTGATCCGGGTCGGGCCGGGACGATCCTGCATCAGCAGGTTGCCGGCCGGGTCGTGGGCGAAGGATTCGGGGAGTTCGTCGCGTGAGTGGCGCACGCGGATCAAGCGGTCGAGGGCGTCGTAACCGTAGGTGCGCTGGCCTTGACGGCTGTCGGCAATGTGCTCGAGGTTGCCGTTGGCGCTGTAGGCGTAATCGCGGCGGTACAGCGATTCGTGCTGATGACCTACAGCGTGGGCGAGTAAACGGCCCTGCTCGTCGTAGGCATAGTCGCTGAGCAGCAGGCCTTGTTGGCGTTGTTGTTCGCGACCCGATTGATAGACGTGGCTGCTCAGCCGCGTGCCATTAAGGTCGATGGCGGTCAGCGCGCCGCCCTTGGCGTAGTGGTAATCGAGCTTGCTGTTGTCCGGCAAACGCTGGCGCTTGAGCTGGCCGCAGGCGTCATACGCATAACGCAAGGTGCCCCAGCCCTGATGCTCGGTGATCAGCCGATCCTGCAGGTCGTATTCGAAGGCCAGTGGATGTTTCTGGCCATCATCGACCCCGGTCAAACGGCCCAGGCGGTCGTAGGTGTAAGCCACCTCAATCCCGTCGGGCAGGGTTTTCAGCAGCAGACGTCCGGCCGCATCACGCGCGTAAGTGGTGACCAGCGTCGAGCCATCATCGCCGAACTCGGTCTTTTCCAGCAGGTGCCCGTTGCGGTCGTAGGCGTAAGCGGTGCGTCGGCCGTCGAAGCCGGTTTCCTGTCGGATCAATCCGGTGGGCGTGTAGTCCAGTCGGTACTTTTCCCCGGATTCGTTCTCGATTTCCGTGAGCAACAACTGCGCATGGTCGTAGCGGTACTGCACCCGCGTGCCGTCGGGATTGATCTTGCGCGAGACCAGGTGCAGGTCGTCGTCATACTCGTAGCGGGTGATGTGCCCGAGTTCGTCGCGCTCGGCGGTGACCTGGCCGTAGGCGCCGTAGCTGTAGGCGCGGGTGGCGCCCGTAGGAAAGGTCGTCTGAATTAGTCGGCCAACGGCGTCCCACTGTTGTTGGGTGATCGCGCCGTGTTCGTCGCAAGTGGTCGTCCGCCGCCCCAGCGCATCGTAGGAAAAACGCCGCACACCACCGTCAGGCAGGGTTTCCTCGATCAGTTGGCCAAGGTCGTTCCAGACAAAAATGTGCCGGCTGGTGTCCGGATGACGGATCGACAGCAACTGCCCACGGGTGTCGTAGTAGTAATAGGTGACCAGCCCGTCAGGATCGACCGCCTCGGTGACATCGCCCTCGGCGTTGCGCCGAAAGGTCCACACCGCCTCGCCGCGAGAACGGCTGTGCAGGAAACCGTTGCGGTACTCGTAGGACGTTGGCTCATCGTCCGGCGGAAGCAGCGCGATCAGCCGTCCGACGTCGTCGTAACGGTATTCGGTGACCGCGCCCAGCGGATCCTGCTCGGCGATCAGCCGGCCCTGATCGTCATAAGCCTTGAGGTGCTCACCGCCATCGGCCTCGACCTTGCGCACCAGCCGCGCGCTGTCGTCGTGGACGTAGGTTTCTTCGCTGCCATCGACATAGTGCACCGCGACGCTGCCGTCATCGGCCCAGACGTAACGCGTGTCCATCTGCGCGAACGACGCCCAATGGCGCACGCAACGCGCCGACTTGCCCGAGCGCTCCCACTCCCAGAAGAAACTCGCGCCGCCGGTCAGTTGCCGCTGCAGGATGACGTGCTGATCGTCGTAGTCGTAACGCTCGCTGTCACCGACCGCGTTGGTCGCAGCCAACAAACGCTGACGGGCGTCGTAGCAAAAGCTGACCAGCGTTTGCTCGGTGCGCCAGCCATCAGTCTCAAGCACCTGGTAATCAACCGCGACCAGATGCGCCCGGTCGTAACGCAACAACAGCGACCGCCCGGTCCCGTTATCCAGGCGCTGCACACGCTCGGAAAAATCGCGATGCACCGTCAGCCGATTGCCATACGCATCACTGACCGCCACCAACCGCCCGGCACGAAAGTGATAAAACCGCGCCACATCTCCCGCCAGCGCGAGGATCAGTTCCTCCGGCTCATCCCCGAGAAAAATCGCCGCCCGCGACAGGCTGTTGTGAATCGCCGGGCGTTCAACGCTGGGCAACGGAAACCGTGTGCGACGGTTCTCGTGATCGACCCAGACCACCGCATCGCCATCAAACTCCAGCCGATGCGCCAGCGAATGACTCCAGCCAAACCCCAGCCCGACATCGATTTCCACCGCGCTGGTGCGGTACAACCGGGTGAACTCGAACGGCAGCAAGCCATCGAGCGTGCCGTCGGTCAGGGTCAGCAACTCTTCGCCGGTGACCATCGACACCGGGCAGCCGTTGGTGCAGGTCAGCGGCGCGCAGTCGGCGCTGTCGCCGTTGGGGTTTTGCGCTTGATCGGGAGCGTCGTCGTGATGCTCGTTTTTCTTCAGGGCGGCATTGCGTTTCGCATCCCAGCGCAGTTGCATGCGGCCCTTTTTCACTCCGGCGGCAATGCCCCGCGCGGCGACACTTTTGTACTGGTCAACGTAATGAATGAACGTGTTGATGATGCCGAACATCGCCTTGACCAGGCGTTTCACAACCGAGAGCAACTGGGCGGCGCGATCCGCCAGGCGTAGCGTCAGATAAGCGATTCCTGCGCCAGCCCCGACGAATGTCAACACAACGCCGATCAGCACATCGATCAGCACCTGCACGATCATCATCGACGCCGTTTCAGCGGTTTTACCGGCGATCTGACTGGGCGGCAGCATCTCCAGCCAGAGACTCGCACTGCGCAGCAGCAAACACAGCGCCGCCTCATCGCTGACCAGCAACTGCAGCTTTTGCATGACATCCGGAGCTGATTCTGCGAGGCGGATCAGATCGGCCGCGCCGCTTCCAAGGCGATCGGCAAACGCCCCTGGATCCTGCAGAATCTCCGACAGCATGCCGAGGCTGTCCCACACCCCCTCGATCGCCGCCCAGCTCCCGGCGAGCATGCCGTTGCCCGCCGCCGTCGCCACCGACTGCGACCACTGCGGCTTGAACCCCTGCCACTCGCTGCGCAGCCAGCCATCCAGCTCGCCGGTCAAGCCGTCGTAGGACTGGAACAGCGCCTTGATCTGCTCCGGGGTAACGTCGCTGTGCACCTGCACGCGATAGAACTTGCCTGGCGTACCGCTGAATGTTCCCCGGCCTTGCGCATCAAGTGCGACGGGGGAGGTTTGGCCATCATCCACCGCGACCACATCCACCACGATGTCGCCCAGCGGAATGTCGTACACCGACTCGAATTTGCTCTCGATCGCCAGCACCCCGTTTTTCGGGCACTGCACGACTCCGGAGGCAAACTCACTGTCGCCCGTGCTGACCGCGGTGACGCGCTCACCAAAGCGGATGACCCGCTCCATGCCCATCAGCGACGGCAGATCCGCCGCGTGGCTGACCTGGTCGGCCGCTCCGCTGAGCCAGTGTTCAAGTTGCTGGCGATAGAGGCTGAGGGTGTCGGGAAAGCTGTCGAGTTCCTGCTCGATACGGCTGACGGCTTCCATCAGCGCACGCAACGATGCGGGGTGGAATGAAAAACCGGGTCAAACATGAGCGTTCCCTCGCGCAAAAATTAGGCGCGGGGACTTTGCGGGGGATCAATCAGGAAAGAAGTCAGGCGAGTAGGCGTTTACTGTAGGACTAATCTGCAAAAGACCAATTACTACAAAACGTATAGCGATAAACGCAAACGTGGCGTGAGGTTTCCCTCACGCCACGTTTATCGAGCGATACAAAATGATTTACCGGGTTTAATCCCGAGCGCTCAACTCTTTGAGCTTGAGCTCGGCCAACGGGTGACCGGCCTTGGCGGCCAGCGTCCACCAGCGCGCCGCTTCTGCCGGGTCCGGCGCTTTGCTCGGAGTACCGGCCAAGCTGATCACGCCGACCTGATAGGCCGCTTTGCCATCGCCGGCGAGCGCCGCCAGACGCAACAGCCGCACACCCTCTTCGCGGGCACCCAGGCCAACCCCGCGAAACGTCAGAATGTGCCCATAAAAGCTTTGCGCGCCGACATCGCCAAGATTGGCCATGCGCGCAAACTGCCCCTCGAGCCAGCGCCAGCCTCTAGGCTGGCGAACAAACCACGACCAGTGAAACAGCCTACGGGCCAACCAGTAACTGGCCGACGCCTTGAGTCGTAAGAACACTCAGGCCTCCGCCGATTCCGGGTACTCGTATTCGAAAACCCTGACCACTTCCGACGCATGCCAGGAGGCAGCCGCAACGCCATCGGACGGCCCGGAAAAGCGTCCAAGACGCTCGACACATTCAAAGAAGCCGGTACGTGGCAAGCGGCTGGCCCCCTGACTGATTACCAGCGAACTGCGCAATGGCTGTTCGGCCTTGGCGTCGAGTGCGGCCAGATGCTCAAGTGCCGCGGTCAGCGTCTGCATCGCCGGCGTCGGCAGTTGCAAACGTTCGAGCAAGGCTCGATAGGTCAACAGATGGCGCTGCCTGCGCGCCTGATCCAGCTCCCCCAGCAGTCCGTCCCAATGTTGACGACTGATGCGTACGCTCACGATTCATCCCTCCAACCCGGCACCGTCAGTTCCCAGGCCAGGCTGCGACGAATCGCGGCGTCAGGTTGACGCTCGCCGCTTTCGATCATGGCCAGATAAGACGGGCTGATGCCTACCGTGCGGGCAAGCGCCTCAATGGCGATGCCCTTCCCTTCGCGCAAACTGCGTAGTTGATCCAGACCTGGAAGAATCGGGTCTGGCGTTGCGGCGGCCGGCGCTGGCGCCTGCTGCTGCGGTGTTTCGTTGATGCCTGCTGCTTTCAGTAGAGCCTGATACTGAACCCATGGCAGAACCGCATATTCGGGTTCGCCATCGCGTGCAATTATCTGAATATCCATGACTACCCCGTAGGACAACAACACTTAGCGAGTCGGCACTTTTCCCTAGAAGTGTAATCCTAACAGCGGCCAAGGTCGCGGGGGGTATCTATCTGTCTGCAGGCGAAGTGAATCAGGGCTTTTTCGGGCCCTGAAGCTGAAGTTGCTCGGGGGTATCAGGCAGGCGCTCGACCACTGCGAGTTTTTCCGGCTGCTGGCGGTTGCGCCAGAGGCGGAACGCAGCGAGTTCGTCGTCGAGGGTTTTCATCAGCCAGGCCAGCACAGCGATGTCATCGAGCATACCGAACATCGGGATGAAATCCGGAATCGCATCCACCGGGCTGAGGAAATACATCAGGCCCGCCACCACCGAAACGATGGCTTTCGGGCTGATCGCCCGGTATTCGCCACGCCAGTAAGCCAGACACAGCGCCTGGAGCAAACGCAGATCATCCTTGAGTTTGCCAAGACGATTACCCTGTGCGGCACCTTTGCTCGCCACCGCGAACAACAGAGTCGGCAGACGGCCACGCGCCAGCAATCGACCGGCGAGGGGCAGAAATCGGGCGAAATTCCACGGCGCTTTCATCTATTTCTCCCGTTGAAATGTTATCCACACAAATTGTGGATAACCTTGTGAACAGAGCTGCATTTCAGCGCTGCAAGCCCCGTTTTATAAGGGCCGCGCTCAGATCGGGCGTTTTTTACTCACATAAAAAACCCCAATATTTCATTGACTTGGCGGCTCAGGGCGTCTAGCGCTGGCGGCCTCAATCTCTAGGACTGCTGTAAGCGCCATCCGTTCGCTCTGTTTACCGCCAGCATCGTCCAGATGCAACAACGCCCCGCATAAGCGAGGCGTTGTCGTCGAAGCTACAGCCGATTACTTGGCGGCGGCGTCTTCTTTGGCTGGATCCTTGATGGCCAGCAGTTCCAGGTCGAAGACCAGAACCGAGTTGGCCGGGATTGCCGGGCTAGGCGATTGCGCGCCGTAAGCCAGATCGCTAGGGATGTACAGTTTGTACTTCTCGCCAACGTGCATCAGTTGCAGACCTTCAACCCAACCCGGAATCACACCGCTGACCGGCAGATCGATCGGGCTGCCGCGTTCAACGGAGCTATCGAACACGGTGCCGTTAGTCAGCTTGCCGGTGTAGTGAACAGTCACGACGTCGGTAGGCTTAGGCTGTGGGCCGTCGGCTTTCTTGACCACTTCGTACTGCAGACCGGAAGCAGTCGTGGTCACGCCGGCCTTCTTGCCGTTTTCTTCGAGGAATTTCTTGCCGGCGGCTGCCGACTCTTCGCTCATCTTGGCCATACGCTCTTCAGCACGCTTTTGCAGCGCGGCGAAGGCTTCAACCAGTTCTTCGTCTTTCAGCTTCTGTTCTTTCTTGCCAACGGCATCTTCGATGCCCTGGGCTACCGCTTTGGAGTCCAGATCATCCATGCCTTCCTGAGCAAGGCTCTTGCCCATGTTCAGGCCGATACCGTAGGAAGCTTTTTGCGCCGGGGTTTTCAGCTCTACGCTGGTCTGCGAATCACAACCCGCGAGGACCAGGCTAACCAGGGCTACCGCCGCCGCCAACCGATGCTGTTTCATGCTATTTCCTTGTTCATGCGCCGAAAGGGCAATCGAGTAAAGCCGCGAGCTTATCAGGCCGCCACGACCAATGGCTACCGGCATGAGAGCAGGAAATGTCTGATAAGTTCAGGGATTAAAACGCATTCGGGCCAAGGGACGATGAAGCTTCTGTCATCTGGAGCTGACAACGACTGATGAGACTTCCTACGACAGTTGGCGTAATGGCCACTTGCCGCACCAGCAATAGCTGAGGCATAACAAGGCAACAACTCGACAAGGATGTTTATCTTGCGCCTCTTATACCGTGTGCTGGCACTGTTCATTGTGCTGCTGGGCCTCGCCCTGGCAGTGGTTCTGTACTACGTCGCCAATCCGAAATTGCCCTTCTACACCCCCGCCCAACAGGTGCATTACCTGCAGCAGTGGAGCGAGGAGGAACGCCAGACCTACTACTTCACCCCGCAAGGCACGCAGGTCAAAGGCCTGCGCTACGAATGGTTCCAGGCGCTGGAACTGCCCTTCTCGCAGCAGCGTTTCGCGTCCCCGGAATACCTCGCACGCTTCGGTTTTCTGGTTGATCCACAGCAGAAAGCTACGTCGAACAACCCCGGCAATCTGCCGGTCGGCTTTGCCCGCCACGCGAATCCCGGTGGCACCGAGCAATATCTCGATATCACCTGCGCCGCCTGTCACACCGGCGAATTGCGCTTCAACGGCCAGGCCGTACGAATTGACGGCGGTTCGGCGCAGCATGTCTTGCCTTCCAGTGTTCCTACATTACGCGGTGGCAGTTTCGGACAGGCATTGGTCGCGAGTCTGGCCTCGACTTACTACAACCCGTGGAAATTCGAGCGCTTCGCCAGAAATGTTCTGGGCGATGACTACGAGAAACGCCACGAGCAACTGCGCAAAGACTTCAAGCAATCGCTGAACACCTTCCTCAAAGTCGCATGGAACGACACACATCGCGGCCTCTACCCGACCGAAGAAGGCCCGGGGCGCACCGATGCGTTCGGCCGCATCGCCAACGCCACCTTCGGCGACGCGATCTCCCCCGCGAACTACCGCGTGGCCAACGCACCGGTGGACTACCCGCAACTGTGGGACATGTGGACGTTCGACTGGGTGCAGTGGAACGGCTCGGCGCAGCAACCGATGGCGCGCAATATCGGTGAGGCACTGGGGGTCGGCGCCACGCTGAATTTCTTCGACAGCAACGGCCAGCCACTGCAGGGCGATGCGCGTTATGCCTCAAGTGTGCGCGTGCGCGATCTGCATAAAATCGAAGAAACCCTGCAACGCCTGCAACCTCCGGCCTGGCCGGAGGATGTCCTGGGCGCCATCGACAAACCGCTGGCCGCCAAGGGCCGCGCGCTGTTTGCCGAGAACTGCGCCGGTTGCCACGTGCCGCGCAAGACTCAGGAGGGCGAGCGCTGGGTGCAGCATTTGCACATGCTGCCGGTGGAGGTGATCGGCACCGATCCGAATGCCGCGACCAACATTGCCACCCACCGTTTCGACCTGTCGCCGCTGCAATGGGACCTGAAGGAGTTGGAGCAGATGGATGTGAAGTTGCATCCGACGCCCACCGAACCACTGAATCTGAGCCAGTTATCGGTCGCCAAGGGCCTGGCCTACGTCACCGCGTTCGTCGAGAACCGCGCCTATCGCGAGGCTGGCGTCACCCCGCAGGAAAAGCCACAACTCGACGGTTTCGGCCTGCCGATCGGCGTGCGCGAAAAGGTCGCGTACAAGGCCAGGCCGCTGGCCGGCATCTGGGCCACCGCGCCGTTTCTGCACAACGGTTCGGTACCGAGTATTTATCAACTGCTGTCACCGCAGGATGAGCGCGCCACGACGTTCTATAAAGGTTCGTTCGAATACGACCCGCGCCATCTGGGGTATCGCACCGAAGCCTTTACTAATGGCTTTCTGTTCGACACACGGATTAGCGGCAACCACAACAGCGGTCACGAATTCCGCGCCGGCGAGCGCGGCAGTGGGGTCATCGGCCGACTGCTGCAACCAGAGGAGCGCTGGGCCTTGCTGGAATACCTGAAAGTACTGGGCGGACCGTTGGAGGCGCAATTGCCATGATGATCAACCCGTACAAAAGACCGTCGATGTTCGCCCGCGTCTGGTTATGGCTGGGGCGCCTGCTGGGCAAAGCCCTGCTGGCATTGCTGATTGTCGGCCTGCTGGGCTGGGCCATCGCCAGCGCGTGGTTCGCCTGGCAGCAGCGTGGTCCGGTGTCGGCGCAGGAACAGATTCCCGCCGGTGAAGCGGCGATGACCCAGGACGTGATCCAGACCGCCGTACGCATCGTCGATCAGCACCGCGAAGGCACGCGCTATCTGCGTGACGCGCATGCCAAGGCCCATGGTTGCGTGAAAGCCGAAGTGACGGTGTTGCCGGAACTGGCACCAGCGCTGCGCCAAGGGGTGTTCAGCGAACCGGGCAAAACCTGGCAGGCGATGATTCGCCTGTCCAATGGCAACGCCTACCCGCAGTTCGACAGCATCCGCGACGCTCGGGGCATGGCGATCAAACTGCTCGATGTGCCCGGCAAACCATTGCTCGGCGACCGTCAGCAGCGCCACGAGCAAGACTTCGTGATGTTCAGCCACCCGAATTTCTTTGTCAGCGATGTCGCCGAGTATCGTCAGAATGTGGCGGCTCAGGCTGATGGCAAAAAGATCATGGCGTTCTTTCCTGGCTGGGATCCGCGCACCTGGCAAATCCGCCACCTGTTCATCGCCTTGGCGACCCTGTCGCCAGCGCCGGACAGCCCGACCGGGACTACGTACTTTTCGGTATCGCCCTACAAGTTCGGTGAGGCCAATGCAAAGTTTCGCGTTGCGCCGGATCCGGACAATTGCCCGGCATATGCCCTGCCCCCGCAAAACCACGACCTGCCGAATTTCCTACGCAGCGCCTTGAACCAGCAACTATCGACGGATCGAGTACCGGCGTGTTTTGTGCTGCAGATTCAGCGTCAGGATGCGAACAAGTACATGCCGATTGAGGACACCAGCATCGAATGGCGCGAGCAGGATTCACCGTTCGAAACCGTGGCGCGGACTACCCTGCCTGCGCAGGACTTCGACACACCGGCATTGAATCTGGCGTGTGACAACCTGTCGTTCAACCCGTGGTTTGGTATCGAGGCGCATCGGCCAATTGGCGGGATCAACCGCTTGCGCAAAGCGGTGTATGAGGCGGTGAGCGATTATCGGCATAGCCGCAATGCTGAACAGTGAGAAGACGAGAAGATGATTTGTGGTGACGGGATTTATCCCCGATGGGATGCGAAGCAGCCCCAGCTTAAAGACTTTGGGCCTGCTGCGCAGGCCATCGGGGATAAATCCCCTCACCACAGAGGCATTGCAGAAATTATCAAATCGCAGACAGCAAAAAGCCCGCACTTGGCGGGCTTTCTGTGGTGACCTGGCGTTCAGTGGGTCCAGGTTACCTAATATGGCGCAGCGGACGGGACTCGAACCCGCGACCCCCGGCGTGACAGGCCGGTATTCTAACCGACTGAACTACCGCTGCGCGAAACGCTTGAAACGAATGGTGGGTGATGACGGGATCGAACCGCCGACATTCTGCTTGTAAGGCAGACGCTCTCCCAGCTGAGCTAATCACCCTTCGCTTCGTTACGGGGCACATTATGCCACAAGTTTTCGTAATGTGTTGATTTAATTGAAGTTTTTTCAAAAAAATCCGAAAACCAGTGAAACGACACAACCCCGATGGAACAAGGTACAAACGTGAGGCAGAAAAAAACCCGCTTTAGCGGGTTTTTCCGTAGTGACCTGGCGTTCAGTGGTCCAGGTTACCGAATATGGCGCAGCGGACGGGACTCGAACCCGCGACCCCCGGCGTGACAGGCCGGTATTCTAACCGACTGAACTACCGCTGCGCTAAACACTTGAAACGAATGGTGGGTGATGACGGGATCGAACCGCCGACATTCTGCTTGTAAGGCAGACGCTCTCCCAGCTGAGCTAATCACCCTTCGCTTCGGTGTGGCGCGCATTCTACGGAGCGACCCAACCTCTGGCAAGCACTTTTTTAATTAATTTTCTCAGGCCTTCCAAAGGCTTAGAGAAGGGTTGGCCTATGACCCGGCGAAGACAATAATGCCCCCCTTTGTATAAAGGAGAGACTCACCCCATGTGGTTCAAAAACCTGCTTATCTATCGCCTGACCCAAGACCTGCCTGTCGATGCCGAGGCGCTGGAAACTGCACTGGCCACCAAACTGGCGCGTCCATGTGCAAGCCAGGAGTTGACCACCTACGGTTTCGTCGCGCCGTTCGGCAAAGGCGAAGATGCGCCACTGGTGCACGTCAGCGGTGACTTCCTGCTGATCGCTGCGCGTAAAGAAGAACGCATTCTGCCGGGCAGCGTCGTGCGCGACGCGGTCAAGGAAAAGGTCGAAGAGATCGAAGCCGAGCAGATGCGCAAGGTCTATAAGAAGGAACGCGATCAGATCAAGGATGAAATCATCCAGGCGTTCCTGCCGCGCGCCTTTATCCGTCGTTCGTCGACCTTCGCCGCGATCGCGCCGAAACAGGGCCTGATCCTGGTCAACTCGGCCAGCCCGAAACGTGCCGAAGACCTGCTTTCCACAATGCGTGAAGTGCTCGGCACCCTGCCCGTGCGTCCGCTGACCGTGAAAACCGCACCGACCGCGGTGATGACCGAGTGGGTCACCACCCAGCAAGCCGCCCCGGACTTCTTCGTGCTGGACGAGTGCGAGTTGCGCGACACCCACGAAGACGGCGGCATTGTGCGTTGCAAGCGTCAGGACCTGACCAGCGAAGAAATCCAGTTGCACCTGAGCACCGGCAAAGTGGTCACCCAATTGTCGCTGGCCTGGCAGGACAAGCTGTCGTTCATGCTCGACGACAAGATGACCGTCAAACGCCTGAAGTTCGAAGACCTGCTGCAGGATCAGGCGGAACAGGACGGTGGCGACGAGGCCCTGGGCCAACTGGACGCCAGCTTCACCCTGATGATGCTGACCTTCGGCGACTTCCTGCCGGCACTGGTGGAAGCGTTGGGCGGTGAAGAGACGCCGCAGGGGATCTAAATACCTGTGATGTACAAAATGTAGGAGTGAGCCTGCTCGCGATGAGGAACTGACATTCAACGCAAATGTTGACTGAACAACCGCTATCGCGAGCAGGCTCACTCCTACAGTTGTTTTGTGGTGCTCATTTAATAATAAGGAACAGGCCATGCGCACACTGGCTGCACTGAGCCGCTTTGTCGGCAATACCTTCGCTTACTGGGTTCTGATTTTCGCCGTGATCGCGTTTCTGCAACCGGCGTGGTTCCTCGGCCTCAAGGGCGCGATCGTGCCGCTGCTGGGGCTGGTGATGTTCGGCATGGGCCTGACCCTCAAACTCGATGACTTCGCTGCCGTCGCCCGCCATCCGTGGCGTGTGGCGTTGGGCGTGGTCGCACATTTCGTGATCATGCCCGGTGTGGCGTGGTTGCTCTGCCAGATCTTCCATCTGCCACCGGAAATCGCGGTCGGGGTGATTCTGGTCGGCTGCTGCCCAAGCGGCACCTCTTCCAACGTCATGACCTGGCTGGCCCGCGGTGATCTGGCGCTGTCGGTGGCGATTGCCGCCGTCACCACCCTCCTCGCCCCGCTGCTGACCCCGGCGCTGATCTGGCTGCTGGCTTCGGCGTGGTTGCCGGTGTCGTTCATGGAATTGTTCTGGTCGATTCTGCAAGTGGTGCTGCTGCCGATCGTGCTCGGCGTGGTCGCGCAACGCTTGCTCGGCGACAAGGTGCGCCACGCGGTGGACGTGTTGCCACTGGTGTCGGTGGTCAGCATCGTGATCATCGTCACCGCCGTGGTGGCCGCCAGTCAGACGAAGATCGCCGAATCCGGCCTGCTGATCATGGCCGTGGTGATGCTGCACAACAGCTTCGGGTATTTGCTGGGCTACTTCACCGGACGCCTGTTCAAGTTGCCGTTGGCGCAGCGCAAGTCGCTGGCGCTGGAAGTCGGCATGCAGAACTCGGGGTTGGGCGCCGCGCTGGCCAGTGCACATTTCTCGCCGCTGGCGGCAGTGCCGAGCGCGCTGTTCAGTGTCTGGCACAATATTTCCGGAGCGCTGCTCTCGACCTGGTTCCGGCGCATGAGCGAGAAACAAGACCGTGAAACGCTGGCACAGCAGCCGGCAGACTGAGCGGGAAACTTGATCCCCGGATTGATGCTCGGCAGACTGTTGCGCTACGCGGGGACGACCCTGCGGCTCGATCGAGTTATCAATCCGGGGACGGCCCCGTCAATCGATGGAGGTCTCTCATGTCCTGGATCATTCTGTTTTTCGCCGGCCTGTTCGAAGTCGGCTGGGCCGTCGGCCTGAAATACACCGACGGCTTCACCCGCCCGCTCCCCACCGTCCTGACCGTTGCGGCCATGGCCATCAGCCTTGGCCTGCTGGGTCTGGCAATGAAGGAATTGCCGCTGGGTACGGCTTATGCGATCTGGACCGGGGTCGGTGCCGTGGGCACGGTGATTGCCGGGATCATCCTGTTTGGCGAGTCGATGGCGTTGATTCGGCTGGCTAGTGTGGCGTTGATCATTACCGGGTTGATCGGGCTCAAGGTCAGCGCTTAGGCCGCTACCGCTTTTTCGCGAGCAAGCCCGCTCCCCCATTGGAATGCATTTCAAATGTGGGAGCGGGCTTGCTCGCGAAGGGTCCCTTGAAGTCAGCGACTATCTGACTGCCCCGCGCAACGCCCCCACCATCCCCTGCAATTTGGCCGGCTGCGCCGCCTCAACCTCGACCGCCGAACCCGCCACCAACGTCACCCGCGACCACAACCGTTTGAACAAGCCCTTGTTCGGATCGCGACTGAAGAAACTCCCCCACAACCCCTGCAACGCCAGCGGAATCACCGGCACCGGGGTTTCTTCGAGAATCCGCGTCAGCCCGCCCTTGAACTCGTTGATCTCGCCATCGGTGGTCAACTTGCCTTCGGGGAAGATGCACACCAGCTCACCGTCCTTCAGATACTGGGCAATCCGGGTGAAGGCCTTTTCGTAGATCTGGATGTCTTCGTTGCGTCCGGCAATCGGAATTGTTCCCGCCGTGCGGAAGATAAAGTTCAGCACCGGCAGGTTGTAGATTTTGTAGTACATGACAAAGCGAATCGGCCGACGCACCGCACCGCCAATCAGCAGCGCATCGACGAACGACACGTGGTTGCACACCAGCAGCGCCGCGCCCTCGTCCGGGATCGCCTCGAGGTTGCGGTGCTCGACGCGGTACATGGAATGGCTGAGCAGCCAGATCATGAAACGCATGCTGAACTCGGGGACGATCTTGAAGATGTAGGCGTTGACGCCGATGTTCAGCAGCGACACCACCAGGAACAACTGCGGAATCGACAGTTTGACCACACTCAGCAACACGATCGAAACGATCGCCGAGACCACCATAAACAGGGCGTTGAGAATGTTGTTGGCGGCAATCACCCGCGCCCGCTCGTTTTCGGCGGTGCGCGACTGGATCAGCGCGTACAGCGGCACGATATAGAAACCGCCAAAAATGCCGAGGCCGAGAATGTCGACCAGCACCGCCCAGGTATGCGCAAAGCCCAGCACTTCGATCCAGCTGTGGCCGGTGACGCTCTCTGGGATTCCGCCGGAATGCCACCACAGCAGCAGGCCAAACACAGTCAGACCGAACGAACCGAACGGCACCAGACCGATCTCGACCTTGCGCCCGGAGAGCTTCTCGCACAGCATCGAACCCAGCGCAATCCCTACCGAGAACACCGTGAGAATCAGCGTCACCACGGTCTCGTCGCCGTGCATCCATTCCTTCGCGTAGGCCGGGATCTGCGTCAGATAAATCGCCCCGACAAACCAGAACCACGAATTGCCGACAATCGAGCGCGACACCGCAGGCGTCTGGCCCAGCCCGAGCTTCAGCGTGGCCCAGGACTGGCTGAAAATATTCCAGTTCAGGCGCATTTCCGGCGATGCGGCGGCAGCGCGCGGAATGCTGCGACTGGCGAGATAACCGAGCACCGCAATGCCGATAATCGCGATCGACACCAGTGGCGCGTAATGCGTCGAGGACATGATGATCCCGGCGCCGATGGTCCCGGCAAGGATCGCCAGAAACGTACCCATCTCAACCAGCCCATTGCCGCCGACCAGTTCATCCTCACGCAACGCTTGCGGCAGGATCGAATACTTCACCGGCCCGAACAGCGCCGAATGCGTGCCCATGGCAAACAGCGCCACCAGCATCAGCGACAGGTGATCGAACAGAAAGCCGATCGATCCTACGGCCATGATCGCGATTTCCGCGAGTTTGATCAGACGGATCAGTGCGTCCTTGGCGAATTTTTCCCCGAACTGCCCGGCGAGCGCCGAGAACAGAAAGAACGGCAGGATAAACAGCAGCGCACACAGGTTGACCCAGATCGAGCGATCACCTTCGATGGTCAGCCGATACAGAATGGCGAGGATCAGCGACTGCTTGAACACGTTATCGTTGAACGCGCCCAGCGACTGCGTGATGAAAAACGGCAGGAAGCGCCGGGTGCGAAGCAGGTTGAACTGTGAGGGGTGACTCATCTTCCGTGTTTCCCTGAGGTCGGTAGAGAATGGCCTGGATCTGCTTATTGGAATCTCGATCGGCGATCCAGGCCACACCTTACCTAAACTTTTCAGGTTATTTCTTCAACCCTGCAATACAAGGTGAGACAAACAACTCCCCGCGCCACGCGCCTTGCACGGTGCGTTTACCGACGATCAGCCACATCATCGCCAGCAGGCTCACCAGCATGCAGCCGACCACGCTGAAAAAACCGAGGTTCAGCGTGCTGGCGAGCTTGAGGGTCGCCAGCGAATACACGCCCAGCGGGAAGGTAAAACCCCACCAGCCGAGGTTGAACGGGATGCCGTCACGCAGGTAACGCGCGGTGATCAGCAGCGCCATCAACATCCACCACAAGCCGAAGCCCCACAGCGTGATACCGGCGACCAGCCCCAGCCCCGCAGCGATTTCACCGATGCCCGGCAGGCCGTTGGCGGCGAAGATCGCCGGTGCATCAGCGCCCAGCAGCAACATACCCAACGCACCGGTACCGATCGGACCGAGGGCCAGCCAGCTCGAAGCGGCCATGTTTTCGTGAGGCAGTTTATGCAGGGCCATGCGCAGCAACAGGATAGTCAGAATGCTGAACGCCACCGGCAGGGAAAATGCCCAGAGCACGTAGCTGGTGGTCAGCACCACCAGTTGCGCGTGGGCATCGGCCAGATGCGGCGCGAGCAAGCCGCCGCTGGCCGCCGCCACTTCCGCCGCCACCACCGGCAACAGCCAGACCGCCGTCATCTGGTCGATGCTGTGTTCCTGGCGGGTAAACATCATGTAAGGGATCAACACACCGCAGGCCAGCGACATCGCCACGTCGAGCCACCACAGTACTTCGGCAAGATGAATCACCCCCTCGCCCCAGCGTGGCAGACCGAACAGCAGAAAGCCGTTGATGATGGTCGCCAGGCCCATGGGAATGGTGCCGAAGAACATCGATACGGTGGAGTGACCGAAGATCCGCCGCGCTTCATCGAAGAATAGAATCCAGCGCGCGGCATAAGCGAAGGTAAACAGGGCGAACAACAGAATGTTGAACAGCCACAAACCTTCGGCCACGGCGTGCAACCCGGGGATTGCCACCGGCAGTTGCGCCAGCGCCAGAGCCAGCACTCCGGTGCCCATGGTCGCGGCGAACCAGTTCGGGGTGAATTGACGAATTACTTCACGCGGATGCTGAAGCTGGCTGAACGGCTTGATGCCGGGTTTGGCTAAGTTGGGGCAAGTCATCATGAACTCCTGTCCTCTGGTGAGGTTGAGCCCATGGTAGAACCGAATCGAATATCTATATAACGGGTAATTTCTCTATCTGTTATCTATTTTACAGATAAGCAGTCAAACGCTGCCTTCGCTCTCGATCACCAGAATCCGCGCCGTGCCCTGCGGATGCGCCACGTGCTCGGTGCCGACCGAGGCGTAGAAGATATCGCCAACCTCAAGCAGCACCTGCTTTTCTTCACCCTGTTCGCGATAGCGCATCTGCACCTGACCATCGAGCACCACGAACACTTCTTCACCATCGTTGACGTGCCATTTGTACGGCTGATCAGTCCAGTGCAGGCGCGTGGTGATGCCGTTCATGTTGGCGATGTCCAGCGCGCCCCAGGCACGCTCGGCGGTGAATGATTTGCTGCGGATAATCTTCATCGGTCGATCCGTGAAAAGAAGGCCGGCCAAAGGTAACTGAAACCAAGGCGTTTATGGAGCGCTGCAAGCTTTGACCGTTTGCGGGCGCAGGCTGAGCAACAGCGCGGCGACGGCCAGGACGATCAATCCGGCGCCGTAGCCGTCGGTGGTCGAAAGCAAGCCGTAGGTGCGGGTCAAATGCCCAGCCAGCAACGCCGGCAAGCAGAACGCCAGATAACTCAGCGCGTAATACGCCGACATCAAACCGGCCCGCTCATGCGGCAGGGCTAGCGGCACCAGGCTGCGCACCGCGCCGAGGAAACCCGAGCCAAAGCCGCAACCGGCGACCAGTGTGCCGAGGAAAAACAGCGCCAGACTGGCACTGTGCACGCCAAGCAAAATCAGCAGCACGCCGACAGGCAGCAGGCTGGCGCCGATTTGCAGGGCTTTGCCGGCGGGACGATTGCGCAAAGTGAAGATCATCAGCGCTCCGGTCACGGTCAACGCCGAGACGGTCGCGCCGCCGATCAGGTTCGAAGTCGAGCCGGTGGCGGTGCGCACCAGCGACGGCGCCAGTGAGGCAAAAAAGCCGCCGAGGGCCCAGGTCGCGGTGTTCAGCGGCAGCACACGCCACAAGGTCGAACGCGCCTGAACCGGCACATGCAGGGTCGGCCGCAGCGAAGCCCAGGCCCCGGCTTGCGGGGTGACGCTTTCCGGCAGACGCCAGACATACACCGCCTGCAACACAAACAGCGCCAGCAGCAGCCAGTAAGTCAGTTGCAACGGTGCCGGGGCGAACTCGGCCAGCAAGCCGCAGCCCATGCTGCCCAGCGCCATGCCGAGCAACGGAGCGACGCTATTGATCAACGGCCCTTGCTGGCGATCGGTGTCGAGCAGCGTCGCGCTCAAAACGGCGGTGGCCATGCCGGTGGCGAAACCTTGCAGCACGCGGGCGCTGATCAGCCAGGCAACACTGTCGGCGCCGATAAACAGCAACATCGCCAGTGCATTGAGCAGTACTGCCGTGAAAATCACCGGTTTGCGTCCCAAATGATCGGACAGCGAGCCGACCGTCAGCAGCGCCGCCAGCAGACTCAGCGCATACACGCCGAAAATCAGGGTCAGCACCGCTGCCGAGAAGTGCAATTGATCCTGATACAGGTGATACAACGGCGTCGGCGCTGTAGAAGCGGCGAGAAAACTGAGTAAGGTGATCGCCAGAAAAATCAGGCTGCCACGGTTGGAAGCAAGGCTGGTCATGGGCACACTCCGCAAAAGCTAATTTTTTGCTTTTGCGGAGTGTGCTCTCGGCTTTGGCTTAAAGCAAATTCTTTGTGTTAAGGTCTGACGCATGGCTATTAAAGAAGGTTTACGCCCCGGTGGCCGCAGTGCCCGGGTGCAAGAGTCGATTCATTCGGCAGTCCGCGCACTTCTGCAAGAACAGGAGCGCAGCACCGTGACCGTCCCGCAAATTGCGGCGCGGGCCGGGGTTACGCCGTCGACCATCTATCGACGCTGGGGTGATCTGGCGGCGCTGCTCGCAGACGTCGCCCTCGCCCGCATGCGCCCGGACAGCGAACCGGCGGTGACCGGTGACCTGCGCGGTGATATTCGCGCCTGGGCCGAGCAATATCTGGACGAAATGAGTTCGGAGCCGGGGCGCAATATGATGCGCGATGTGCAGGCCAGTGCCACGCCGGGATATTGCGTGACGATCCTTGGCGCGCAGTTGCAGATCATCATTGACCGCTACCCGGATGAAACGGCGCCGAGCGTTGATCATCTGATCAACCTGGTGGTGGCGCCGGTGGTGTTCCGGATTCTGTTTTCGGCGGCGGCGCTGGAGGTGGATGAGCTGCATCGGTTGATTGATATCGCACTGCAACAGGAGTGACGCCATCGCGAGCAGGCTCACTCCTACAATTGGAATGCGTTCCACCTGTAGGAGTGAGCCTGCTCGCGATGGGGCCTGATGAGTCACCATAAAACCACCCGGTTTCAAACCTGCGACACCCCGCCACGCCACGACCTTGGTCGACACTGACTAACCGCCATACTCATGCGAGACTGTCCGCCCGGGCAGGACTGCCGGGGAGTCTTTTGTCGGGAGTGTTGCATGTCGTTGTCCACCGGGCTGATCGCCGCCGTCGCCCTGGCCTATATGGCCATCATGTTCGCCATCGCCTTCTACGGCGACCGTCGCAGCGCGCCGTTGCCGCCGCGGGTGCGCGCGTGGGTGTACAGCCTCTCTCTGGCGGTTTATTGCACCAGTTGGACATTCTTCGGCGCAGTCGGCCAGGCCGCCGAACAGCTGTGGTCATTCCTGCCGATCTACCTCGGGCCGATCCTTTTGTTGCTGGGCGCGCCGTGGGTTCTGCAGAAAATGGTGATGATCAGCAAGCAGGAGAACATCACCTCGATTGCCGACTTCATCGCCGCGCGCTACGGCAAATCGCAATCGCTGGCGGTGGTGGTGGCGCTGATCTGTCTGGTCGGCGTCCTACCCTATATCGCTCTGCAACTCAAAGGCATCGTCCTCGGCGTGAACCTGTTGATCGGCGCCGGTGCCGACGCCATGGGCACCCGCGCCCAGGACACCGCGCTGATCGTCTCGCTGGTGCTGGCGCTGTTCACCATCGTCTTCGGTACGCGCAACCTTGATGCTACCGAGCACCACCGCGGCATGGTGCTGGCGATTGCGTTTGAATCGCTGGTCAAGCTGTTCGCCTTCCTCGCCGTTGGCGCGTTCGTGACCTACGGGCTGTACGACGGTTTTGACGACCTGTTCAATCAGGCGATGCTCGCGCCACGGCTTGAGGAATACTGGAAGGAAACCATCAACTGGCCGTCGATGGTGGTGCAGACCGGGGTGGCGATGATGGCGATCATCTGCCTGCCACGGCAGTTTCACGTCACCGTGGTAGAAAA
Source organism: Pseudomonas sp. GW823-FHT01D03 (assembly GCF_058798255.1). NCBI lineage: Bacteria > Pseudomonadati > Pseudomonadota > Gammaproteobacteria > Pseudomonadales > Pseudomonadaceae > Pseudomonas > Pseudomonas sp. GW823-FHT01D03. The sequence goes on along the minus strand of NZ_JBXAKK010000001.1, from coordinate 1,911,854 downwards.
CATCGACCCGCAGGACTTGCGCCTGGCCAAGTGGGTGTTCCCGGCGTATCTGGCGCTGGCCGCGCTGTTCGTGGTGCCGATTGCCCTTGCCGGGCAGATGATGCTGCCGAGTCACGTACTGCCCGACTCGTTCGTGATCAGCCTGCCGCTGGCCCAGGCCCATCCGGCCCTGGCATTGCTGGCGTTTATCGGCGGTGCGTCGGCGGCCACCGGCATGGTGATTGTGGCGAGCGTGGCGCTGTCGACCATGGTCTCCAACGACATGCTGTTGCCGTGGTTGTTGCGCCGTAACAACGCCGAGCGCCCGTTCGAAGTGTTTCGCCAGTGGATGCTCTCAGTGCGCCGGGTGAGCATCGTGCTGATTCTGCTGCTGGCCTACGTCAGCTACCGCTTGCTCGGCTCCACCGCGAGCCTGGCGACCATCGGCCAGATCGCCTTCGCCGCCGTCACCCAACTGGCCCCGGCGATGCTCGGCGCGCTGTACTGGAAACAGGCCAACCGCCGTGGAGTGTTTGCCGGTCTGGCCGCCGGTACTTTTCTCTGGTTCTACACGCTGGTCCTGCCGATTGCCGCGCACAGCCTCGGCTGGTCGCTGAGCACCTTCCCGGGTCTGGCGTGGCTGCACAGCAACCCGCTGAACCTGCCGATCACTCCGTTGACCCAAGGCGTGGTGCTGTCGCTGGCGGGCAACTTCACGTTGTTCGCCTGGGTCTCGGTGCTGTCGCGCACGCGAGTCTCGGAACACTGGCAGGCCGGTCGCTTCATCGGTCAGGAAATCAGCGCCCGGCCGAGTGCGCGTTCGATGCTCGCAGTGCAGATCGACGACTTGCTGCAACTGGCGGCACGCTTTGTCGGCGAAGAACGCGCGCGGCAGAGCTTCATTCGTTTCGCCTACCGCCAGGGCAAAGGCTTCAACCCGAACCAGAATGCTGACGGCGAATGGATCGCCCACACCGAACGTCTGCTGGCCGGCGTGCTCGGCGCTTCGTCGACGCGCGCAGTGGTAAAAGCCGCGATTGAAGGCCGGGAAATGCAGCTGGAGGACGTCGTCCGTATCGCTGACGAAGCCTCGGAAGTCCTGCAGTTCAACCGCGCTTTGCTGCAAGGCGCGATCGAGAACATCACCCAGGGCATCAGCGTGGTCGACCAGTCGCTGAAACTGGTGGCCTGGAACCGCCGCTATCTGGAACTGTTCAACTACCCGGACGGTTTGATCAGCGTCGGCCGACCGATTGCCGACATCATCCGCTACAACGCCGAACGCGGCTTGTGCGGCCCCGGCGAAGCGGAAGTCCACGTCGCCCGGCGCCTGCACTGGATGCGTCAGGGCCGTGCGCACACTTCCGAACGTTTGTTCCCCAACGGCCGGGTAATCGAGCTGATCGGCAACCCGATGCCCGGCGGCGGTTTCGTCATGAGTTTCACCGACATCACCGCGTTCCGCGAAGCCGAGCAGGCATTGACCGAGGCCAACGAAGGCCTGGAGCAACGGGTCAGCGAGCGCACGCAGGAGCTGTCGCAGCTCAACGTCGCACTGACCGAAGCCAAGGGCCATGCCGAGGCCGCCAACCAGTCGAAAACCCGTTTCCTCGCCGCCGTCAGCCATGACCTGATGCAGCCGCTGAACGCCGCGCGCCTGTTCTCTGCCGCCCTCTCCCATCAGGACGACGGCTTGAGCAGCGAGGCGCAGAAACTGGTGCAACACCTCGACAGTTCGCTACGTTCGGCAGAAGACCTGATCAGCGACCTGCTGGATATTTCCCGTCTGGAAAACGGCAAGATCAACCCCGATCGCAAGCCGTTCGCGCTCAATGAGCTATTCGATACGCTCGGCGCCGAATTCAAGGCGCTGGCCCAGGAACAAGGTCTGACCTTCCGTGTGCGCGGCAGCCAGTTGCGCATCGACAGCGACATCAAGCTGCTGCGCCGAATTTTGCAGAACTTCCTCACCAACGCTTTCCGCTACGCCAAGGGCCCGGTGCTGCTGGGCGTGCGCCGACGCGGCGGCGAGCTGTGTCTGGAAGTGTGGGATCGCGGGCCGGGGATTCCGGAAGACAAGCAACAAGTGATTTTCGAGGAGTTCAAGCGCCTCGACAGCCATCAGACCCGCGCCGAAAAAGGCCTCGGGCTGGGCCTGGCGATTGCCGACGGTTTATGTCGCGTGCTCGGCCATACCCTGCGCGTACGTTCGTGGCCGGGGCGTGGCAGCGTGTTCAGTGTCAGCGTGCCGCTGGCCCGGGCGCAGTCGGTGCCGGTGCACGCTGCGGTAGAATTGAATGGCAAGTTGCACAGCGGCGCGCGAGTGCTGTGCATCGACAATGAAGACAGCATTCTGATTGGCATGAACAGCCTGCTGACCCGTTGGGGCTGCCAGGTGTGGACGGCGCGTAATCGCGAGGAATGCGCGGCGTTGCTGAATGAGGGTGTGCGGCCGCAACTGGCATTGGTCGACTATCACCTCGACCACGGCGATACCGGAACCGAGCTGATGGCGTGGTTGCGCACCACGCTGGGTGAGCCGGTGCCGGGGGTGGTGATCAGTGCCGATGGTCGCCCGGAGACGGTGGCGCAGGTGCATGCGGCGGGGCTGGATTATCTGGCCAAACCGGTGAAACCGGCGGCGTTGCGGGCGTTGTTGAGTCGGTATGTGCCGCTGTAACCGTTTGACTTGAATGTCGCAGCGCTACCACTGACGCCTTCGCGAGCAAGCCCGCTCCCACCTTTGGAATGCATTTCACTGTGGGAGCGAGCCTGCTCGCGAAGCTCTTCGGGTTATTCCGGGATTTCGACGAGGCCATCGACATCGGTCATCGCCCGCTCCAGCAGATCCGCCGGCAGACTCTTGCTCGCCCGCGCGCCAAGCAGTTTGAGCTGCTCACTGCGGCTGACCAGATTGCCGCGGCCTTCCGTGAGTTTGTTGCGCGCCGAGCTGTAGGCCTTGTCCAACTGCTGCAGGCGATTGCCGACTTCGTCCAGATCCTGAATGAACAGCACGAACTTGTCGTACAGCCAGCCGGCACGCTCGGCGATTTCCCGGGCGTTCTGGCTTTGCCGCTCCTGCTTCCACAGGCTGTCGATCACCCGCAATGTCGCCAGCAACGTGGTCGGGCTGACGATCACGATGTTGCGGTCGAACGCCTCCTGGAACAACGCCGGCTCGGCCTGCAATGCGGCCGAAAACGCCGCTTCGATCGGCACGAACAGCAAGACGAAATCGAGGCTGTGCAGGCCTTCCAGACGCTTGTAATCCTTGCCGGCGAGGCCCTTGACGTGGCTGCGCAGAGACAGCACGTGCTGCTTGATCGCGATCTGGCCGATGCTGTCGTCTTCGGCGGCAACGTACTGCTGATAGGCAGTGAGGCTGACTTTGGAGTCGACCACCACCTGCTTGTCGCCCGGCAGGTAGATGATCACGTCGGGCTGGAAGCGCTCGCCATCCGGACCCTTGAGGTTGACCTGGGTCTGGTACTCGCGGCCCTTCTCCAGGCCCGCGTGTTCCAGCACCCGCTCTAGAATCAGTTCACCCCAGTTGCCCTGAGTCTTCTGGCCTTTGAGGGCGCGGGTCAGGTTGGTCGCTTCGTCACTCAGGCGCAGATTCAGCGCTTGCAGACGCTCCAGTTCCTTGGCCAGCGAGAAGCGCTCGCGGGCTTCGGCCTGATAGCTTTCCTCCACACGTTTTTCGAAGGACTGGATGCGTTCTTTCAGCGGATCGAGCAACTGCCCGAGGCGCTGTTGACTGGTCTCGGCAAAGCGCTGTTCACGCTCATCGAAGATCTTCCCTGCCAGCTCGGCGAACTGCGCGCGCAGCTCATCCCGCGAGCCTTGCAGGTCGTTGAGGCGTTGTTGATGGCTTTCCTGTTGCTCGCGCAATTCGGCGTTGAGCGACGCGGCCTGGGCGTCGAGGCGACGCAATTCGGCTTCTTTGTTGGCACGCTCGATGTTCCAGGCGTGGGAAGCGTCACGGGCATCATCGCGCTCGATCTGCAGCAGCTCGACTTCGCGGCGCAGAGCCGCCAGTTCAGCCTGCTTGGCGGCGTTGGCCTGAGCGAGATCGACGGTTTCATCACGGCTGGCTTCAAGCTGGGCGTTGAGTCCGTCCTGCGCCAGTTGCGCCATGGCCAGGCGCTCTTCGAGCAAGGCGACCTCGGCTTGCCGGTCGCTGGCCCGCCGCTGCAGTTGCCAGGCCAGCGCCAGCAGCGGCAATCCCGCGCCCGCCAGACCCAGCAACACGCTGGTCAAGTCCATAGCCATAGCCACTCCTGCCAATTCGATAAAGCCTGAAGGTTAACCAAGGCGTGAGGCGTTGGACAGCTCAGTCTTCGAGCAGACCAAGTTCCTGTTGCGCACGTCGATCACCGGCCCGCGCGGCCTGGCGCAGCAGATCCTGCCCGATACGCCGGTCCCGGGCGTTGCCACACTCGCGGCACATCAACTGACCGAGACGGCTTTGCGCCGCGACCACGCCTTCGCGCGCCGGTTGCTTGAGCAGACGCCCCGCCAGATGCTTGGCATTACGGCTATCGCCCAGACGCGGGCTGTCGAGCAGCCATTCGGCCACACGCACGGAAAATCGCTTGGGGGAGGTAACACGAGGGTGTTCGGAGGTAACAGAGTCTGATACTGAGCGAAACTTCATAAAACACTGTGGGACAGATCGGAAGGCGCGCCACTCTACTCTCTTTTTGGTACAGGTAAAGTCGAAAAAAACCCGGCACGCCCGTCCTAGAGCAAGCGCTAGGGACAATCCACAGAAGCTGTGGATAACTCAGTGGACAACCGCTCCCGAACCTCCGCAAAGCCTTGTGGAATGGGGCTCGCAGTCAAACTGACGATTTTTTCACCAACAAAAAAAGACGATATTTTTCATTGACTTAAACTTTTGATACAGGCAGCCATGCGAGTCAGGATCGGTATGACAGTGTGGTTACAGCTTGCGCAACTAATGTGCACAAGTACCTGTTACCCGGTTATATCGATGCGCTTTTTTGGCTCGTTTTGCGCCTCGAACTGAGGATAAGCGGGTTGGCGATGGGCATGGCTGCACGCTTTTGTGGCGACCGGCGGTTGATCAGGGTGATCCCTTCGCGAGCAGGCTCGCTCCCACACTGGATGGTGTTTCCCATGTGGGAGCGAGCCTGCTCGCGAAGAAGCGGGACACCACCTCAATGCTTGGCGACTCACGAAATCTTTTTTACGACGGGGTTTGCATTGCCCAGAACGTTCCGTTACTATCCGCGGCGTTAGTACCAAGCTGAAAGTCAATTCCGGTCGACACATCCCCACGGTCAACCTTCTTCCCAGAAGCCCTTCACCGAAAAAAGCGGGAACGACCCCTCGATGGTTTCCAGGTAAATCTTGCGCCGACACTGCCTTTGAATGAATGCAAAGGGTGTTGCGAAGACCACTTACTCTGACCGAACCAACCTGCAAATTGATCAGGATCTTCACCCCGGGCCCAGAACCTTTGCCCTCGATGTGTTGCCTGTCCTCCTAAGTACCTACCTGCCAGCCCAAGCGCGCCAACTTAATAGCGCTTCAAACTGGCTGCTTTGTTCCAGTCGGGTTCTTTGTTCGACCAATGGTGGTCGACATTACTGGAACGTTTTAACGTTGCACGGTTCTTATCCGTGTCATTTGTAGGAACACCTAATAACTATGTCTACTCAAATCCAGACTCAGGATGCCATTCGCACCCTAACCAACGCTTTTGCCCCTATGAACTGCCTGATCATGGCCGCTCGCAAAGGCTGCTTCAGCTTCACCGTGGTCAATGAACACGGGATCGCCCGCCACAGCGAGCGTCTGTACCCCGATCAATACTCCAGCGCCGAACCGCTGCAGGCAATTATTGATCGTACGCGTCAGGCCTTGATTGCCTGAGAGCCGAAAAGGCTGCAAAAGCAAAAGCCCCGCACACAATGCGGGGCTTTTTATTGCCTGATGTTTCGCTTTTAACCCTTCATGCCTAAGCGCTTTCGGATATAAAGGCTGCGGCTCGCTGCCGGAAATATTTTAAAAACAGGCCTTTACGTCGTAAATATGACACTACACTTCAACTCAAGCGGCTTGATCCGCTTCCGGCGAGCCTGAGTCGATCCACCGCTGCCAAGGCCCCTTCAGGTATCGCCGCCCCATTACAAGATCCGAGGGTTTTATGGGTATCGCTGCCAGCGAACTGTGCCGCTATGTGATCCGTCCCACACTGATCTATCTGGGACGCCACTGCGCAACCGCCGAATCCCTGCTGCTGGGGATAGCGGCCAGCCAGTCCGCCCTCGGTTCCGCCCTGCATGACCGCCGGGGCCACGGCCTCTACCGGATTGCGGAGCACCGTCACCAGGCCCTTTGGGATCACTATCTGGCGCTTGATCCTGAGCGTGCCAGCCTGGTCCGCGGCCTCGCCAGCCAGCATGCCTTTCTCAGTGGCCCGCACCTGGAATTGACCGTCAACCTGCGTTACGCCACTGCCATCGCCTGGCTGCTGGTAGAGGAACAACACCCCACCCTCCCCGCCCCGGACGATCTGCTGGGCATGGCGCGAATCTGGCGTCAGACCTTCCAGCCTCAGGGACGTCTGCGCGACTTCACCTGCGCCTGGCAAACCTGTGTTTCACCGATGAATCAGGTCGCGTGTTGACTGGCGAGTTTTAGAAGATCGCTCAACAGGTCGCGAATCTGGTCGGATTGTCCTACAAAACCGCTCTAACTCAAGGCATACGGACTATAGCGCTGGGGCGAAAATGTTGGTAATTTTCGCCCCGGTGATCACCAGGAGTTCTAATAATGAAAAAAGTCATGCTCAAAACCACCCTTAGCCTCGCCGTTGCCATGGCATCCACCCAGATCTTCGCAGCTGGCTTTGCCATCAACGAACACAGCATCAGCGGGATGGGTACTGGTTATGCCGGGCGATCTTCTTCTGCCGACGACGCAAGCACTGTTTATGGCAACCCTGCCGGCATGTCGCGCCTCACGCGCGAACAAGTGACTGGCGGTGTTGCATTTCTCGATGCCAAGACCGATATCAGCGACGCCAGCTCCAGCCCTAACGGCGGCAGCAACAAAGGCGACATGGTGCCCTTCACCTCCGTACCTATGGGCTTCTACGTCAAACCGATCGACGAGCATTGGGCATTCGGCCTCGGCGTTTACGTGCCGTTCGGCCTGATTACCGACTACGAAAACGGCTTCGCCGGCCGCTACTTCGGCAGCAAGTCGGAAGTACAAGTCATCACTTTCCAGCCGACTGTCAGCTACAAGTTCAACGACGTGGTGTCGATCGGTTTCGGTCCGACCATCAACCGCATCGATGGCACCCTCGAGTCCAACCTATCGGTGACTCAGCTGGCGCCGGACGGCAAGGTCAAGATCAAGGGTGACGACACCGCACTGGGCTACAACATCGGTGTGTTGGTACAAGCCACCGACACCACCCGCCTGGGTCTGACCTACCACTCGAAAGTCGACTACAAGCTCGAAGGCAACACCAAGGTCAACTACGGCGCACTGGCTGCCGTTGGCCTGGGCGCCAGCCAGAAGTACGACGCTTCGCTGAAGATCACCACACCTGAATCCGTGGACTTCTCGGTCACTCAGGCGATCAACGATCGCTGGAACGTCTACGCCGGTAGCACCTGGACCCGCTGGAGCCAGCTGGAAAAGATCACCGTCAAGAACTCCGGCGTGCAGCCGCTGCTGGCCGGTCAGTTTGGCGAGATCACCGAAGACCAGAACTGGCACGACTCCTGGGCTTACGCCGTGGGTACTTCGTACCAGCTGAACAAGGAATGGGTACTGCGTACCGGTCTGACCTTCGACCAGTCGCCGACCAATAACGTCGACCGTTCGCCACGCATTCCAACTGGCGACCGCACGATCTTCAGCCTCGGCGCCGGCTGGAGCCCGACCGAAGACCTGACCATCGACGTGGCTTACTCGTACCTGAAGGAAGAGTCGGTCAAGATTCGCAACGAAAACAATCGTGGCCAGAGCTACGACGCCAAGTATGAAAACTCGGCAAACGGTTTCGGTGTTGGCGCGACCTATCGCTTCTGATGCTGTACGGCGAGGCTAAACCCTCGCCCACAAAAAAGCCCCGCTCTCTTTGCAGAAAGCGGGGCTTTTTTGTGCCTGTTCAAACACCACAGATCAAATGTGGGAGCGGGCTTGCTCGCGAATGCGGTCTGACCTTCAAAACAAGTGCTGAAAGATCCGCAGCCTTCGCGAGCAAGCCCGCTCCCGCAAAAAGCGTGTGTTATCAGTTGAGCGGTTTTGAGGCGATGGCCTTTTCAACTGCCGCAATGAACTCTGGATCATCCGGCTTGGTCAGGCTGGAGAAATTGGCGATCACCTTGCCTTGGCGGTCGATGACGTATTTGTAGAAATTCCACTTCGGCGCGCTGCTCTGCTTGGCCAGCACCTGGAACAAGTGAGTCGCGTCGTCGCCTCGCACCTTCTGTGGTTCGGTCATGGTGAACGTCACGCCGTAGTTGGCGTAGCAGACCTTGGCGGTTTCGGCGCTGTCCTTGGACTCTTGCTTGAAGTCGTTGGAGGGTACACCGAGCATTTCCAGGCCCCGGGCCTTGTAGCGCTGATTGAGCGCCTCCAAGCCCTCGAACTGCGGCGCGAAGCCACAGAAGCTGGCCGTGTTGATCACCACCAGCGGTTTGTCGGCGTAGCGCTGACACAGATCGACAGATTCCTTGGCGCGCAACTTGGGCAACGAACCTTGCAGCGCCTCCGGACAATCAGCGGCCTGGGCCAGTCCGGTCAACGCCATCAGCAACGCGGGTACAGCACACCAGCGCATGAGCATGTCGGGGCATCCTTGAGCAGTCATCAGACCCCGACGTTACTCGCCCTCCCGCCGGTCTAGCAAGCACCCATGCCCAACTGCATCAGCGCCAGCCCGCCCTGATGCCAGCCCCACCACACCAGCGCCAGCAACAGCACGCCGAGTGTGGCGAAGGCGATTCGCGGCCAGGAGCGCTTCATACCGCGCCAACCGCCGGCTGCAGACGCGCTACCGGACGCTCGCGCACCGGCCAGTTCAGCGCGGCCGCCAGCAGGCTCAAGAGAATCGCCACTTGCCAGATCAAGTCATAACTCCCGGTACGGTCATACACCACCCCGCCCAGCCAGCCGCCGAGGAACGAGCCGATCTGATGAAAGAGGAACACGATACCGCCGAGCATGGACAGGTTACGCACGCCAAACAAGGTCGCCACCGTGCCGTTGGTCAACGGCACCGTCGACAGCCACAGGAAGCCCATAGCCATGCCGAACAGGTAGGCAGATGTGGTGGTCACCGGCAGCCACAAAAACAGCACGATCACCACCGCCCGCAGCAAGTACAACGCCGTCAGCAGACGCGGCTTGGACATGCGCCCACCGAGCCAGCCGGCAGTATAAGTGCCGAAGATATTGAACAGCCCGATCAACGCCAGCACCGTGGTGCCGACCGTCGCCGGCAGATGCTGATCGACCAGATAGGCCGGCAGATGCACGCCAATGAACACCACCTGGAAGCCGCAGACGAAAAATCCGAACGCCAACAGCCAGAACCCCGAGTGGGAGCAGGCTTCGCGTAGCGCTTCGGACAGGGTCTGTTCATGACCCAGTACCGGCAGCGGTTTGTCCTTGAGCATGCTCACCAGCGGCACGATCAGCGCCACCAGCAAACCGAGTACCAACAGCGCCGCCGACCAGCCGAGCCAGCCGATCAAACCCAGCGTGCCCGGCAACATCGCAAACTGACCGAATGAGCCGGCGGCGCTGGCGATGCCCATGCCCATGCTGCGTTTTTCCGGCGGCACGGCACGACCGACCACGCCGAGAATCACCGAGAACGAAGTGCCGGAGAGACCGATACCGATCAACAGACCAGCACTGAGCGACAAGGTCAGCGCCGAATCGGACAGGCCCATGCACACCAGACCCACGGCATACAGCACCCCGCCTACCAGCACCACTTTCGCCGCCCCGAAGCGGTCAGCCAGCGCACCAGTAAACGGCTGCGCCAGGCCCCAGATCAGGTTTTGCAAAGCGATGGCGAAGGCAAACACTTCGCGCCCCCAGCCGAATTGCGCACTCATCGGCGACAGGAACAGGCCGAAGCCGTGCCGTACGCCCAATGACAACGCCAGAATCAGCGCACTTCCCAGCAACACCCAACCGCACGTACGCCACATCGATGTCATTGTTATTCTCCGTTCGCGGGTATATACCCGCTTAAAACCGGAAAAACCGGCCCTCAGGCCAGTTCGTCCAACAGTCGCAGCAAGGTTTCACGCTTCTCGGCGCCCAGACGATCAATCAATCGCTGTTGCGCCGCTTCCCAGGCCGGCAGCGCCGCCGCAAGGCGCTGTGCACCGGTTTCGGTGAGCCGGACGATGCGGTTCCGCATGTCCTCGCCCTCGGCCAGCGCCACCAGGCCCTCGCCTTCGAGCACCCGCAGGTTGCGCCCCAGGGTGCTGCGATCCAGCCCCATGGCTTCGGCCAGCTCCGAGATGCTCGGTTGATCCAGACGCTGCAGATTGCACAGCAAAGAATACTGGGCAACGTTGATCCCGAAGCCGTCGAGAGCGCCGTCGTAATGCCTGCTGACGCCACGAGCGGCGCGACGCAGGTTGGTGCACAAACACTGAGAAGGAAGCATGATGCGTGTATATACCCGCGACTGTGTTAAATCAAGTTACATGTGTTTTTTCAGTAGTAGTTCCGGTGCCGGACAGACCGCTATCGCGAGCAGGCTCACTCCTACAAATTGACCGCATTCCCCTGTAGGAGTGAGCCTGCTCGCGATGGAGCCAGAACAGGCAACACAATATCTCAGACCAACACCACACCCACCAACACCGCCATCTCCAGCAATTCCAGCAACGCCCCCGCCGTATCGCCCGTAGTCCCGCCCAACCGCCGCATCATCACCCGCCGCAGCCAGACAAACCCGACGAACGCGACAACCAGCGCTACAATCGCTTTCACCCCACCGATCAACAAACAACCCAGCGCACTCGCCCCAAGCACCCACCAACCGGCCCGGCGCGGCAGATGATCAGCCAACGCCTGCCCCAACCCTCCCGCCCGCACATACGGCGTGGTCAGAAACAGCCCCAGCAGCGCCGCACGCCCCAACAACGGCACGATGATCAAAAACGCTGCGTGCCCCTGCTCGATAAGCGCCAGCAACGCGCAGAACTTCAGCAGCAACACCAGCACCAGCGTCACCACGGCAATCGGCCCGCTGCGCGGATCCTTCATGATCATCAGCGTGCGCTCGCGATCACCGAAACCACCGAGCCAGGCATCGGCGCTGTCGGCCAGTCCGTCGAGGTGCAGCGCGCCGCTCAGCAGCACCCACGCCGTCAGCAACAGCGCCGCATGCAGCAACAACGGCGCGCCGGCCAACGCCAGGTTGAATGCCCAGAGGATCCCCCCGAACAGCAGCCCCACCAGCGGATAAAACAACAGCGAACGCCCCAGCTGTTGCGGCTCCGGCATCCCCGGCAGACGAATCGGCAAACTGCTGAGAAATTGCAGGGCGATCCACAGTGGCAGCATGTCAGTAACCTTCCTTGAGCACGCCATTGGCTTCGACGCTCAGCGCAAACAGCGAAGCATGCGCGACTTCGACATTGAGCAACTGCTCACGCGGCAAACCACGGGCCTGCGCCAGCAACAGACGCATCACGCCGCCATGACTGATCAGCAGAACGCGCTCACCGGCATGGGCCTGATGCAACCGTGAAACCGCGCCCAGCACACGGGCCGCAAACTCACTGACCGGCTCACCCTGCGGCGGCGTGAACGCATACGGATCGGCCCAGAACAACCCCAGCGCCTCGGCATCGGTTTCCATCAATGCCGCTGCGCTCTGGCCTTCCCAGGCCCCGAAATGCAGTTCTTGCAGATCATTTTCCAGCTGCACCGGCAGATTCAGTTGCTCGCCCAGCTCTGCGGCGAACCGTGCGCAACGCTGCAGCGGCGAACTGATCAGCCGATCCCACGGCCCGCCCGCGACCACGGCGGCACGCATCTGCGCCCAACCTTTTTCGGTGAGCGCATCATCGAGACTGCCGCGCAAACCGCCGCCCAGTTCAGTCTCACCGTGGCGCAGCAGATCCAGACGCAACGTCATGCCGGACGATCCGCCACCGCGGCTTCGGCGAACGTCGCCATCTGCCCGTGCAGGTCGCAGGCCAGACGCAACAGCGGCACGGCCAACGCCGCCCCGCTGCCCTCGCCCAGACGCAAACCGAGTTCCAGCAGCGGTTCGGCATTGAGGGTTTCCAGCACATGGCGATGGCCTGGCTCGGCCCCACGATGACCGAACAGCAGCCACTCGCGGCAGGCCGGATTCAGCCGCACCGCGACCAACGCAGCGACCGTGCAGATAAAGCCGTCGACCAGCACCGCGACGCCTTCCTGCGCACAGGCCAGATACGCGCCGACCAATGCGGCAATTTCAAAACCGCCGAGGTTGAACAGCGTTTGCAGCGCATCGCCACGTTGCGCCGCGTGCAGCGCCAGTGCGCGCTCGATCACTTGCGCTTTATGGCTGACGCCTTCGGCATTCAACCCGGTGCCGGGACCGGTCAGGTGCACCACCGGGCAATCGAGCAAGGCACACGCCAGCGCACTGGCGGCAGTGGTGTTGCCGATGCCCATTTCGCCGCCGATGAACAGCTGTGCGCCGGCCGCTTTGGCGCGCAGCACGCTATCACGACCGGCCTGCAAGGCGAGTTCGCCCTGTACCTGGGTCATCGCCGCGCCCTTGGCGAAATTCGCCGTGCCCGGGCCGATGTTCAGATGGCGCACGCCCGGCAGATTCAACGACGGCGTCACAGTGCCCAGATCAACCACTTCCAGCTGCGCATCGAGCTGCCGCGCCAACACGCTGATTGCCGCACCGCCGCTGACAAAGTTGAGCAGCATCTGCCCGGTGACTTCCTGCGGGAACGCCGAAACGCCTTCCGCGACCACCCCGTGGTCACCGGCAAAAATCGCGATCCAGACCTGCTTAAGGGTCGGCTTGATCTGCCCCTGCAACCCGGCCAGTTGCACCGCCACGCTTTCGAGGCGACCGAGGGAACCGGCCGGTTTGGTCAGTTGCTGTTGGCGCGCCGCCGCCTGTTCAACGATCTCGGCATTCACGGATTGGCACGGGTTCAACCACCACGCTTGAGTCATAACGCAGGTCCTTTCAGGGTCAGGGGCAGGCCGGCGACCGTCAGGACGACTCGCTGACAACGCTCGGCCAGAGCTTGATGCAGCCAACCGGCTTCATCGACGTAGCGGCGAGTCAATTCGCCCAGCGGCACGACACCCATTCCGGTCTCGTTGCTGACAAAAATGATTTCCCCCGGCAATGACGCCAGGCAGTCCAGCAGGGCTTCACGCTCAGCGGGGAGACGCGCGGCGTCATCGAGCATCAGCAGATTGGTCAGCCATAGAGTCAGGCAGTCGACCAGCAGGCAACGCTCGGCACTGGCGTTCTCGCGCAGGACGCGGGCCAGTTCCAGCGGCTCTTCGATCAGCGCCCATTCGGCCGGACGCCGGGCGCGGTGATGGGCGACCCGCTCGTTCATTTCGCCGTCCAGCGGCTGGCTGGTGGCGATGTAAGTGACCGCCAGATGGCTGTCGCTGGCGAGTTTTTCCGCCAGGCGACTTTTGCCGGAGCGGGCGCCGCCGAGGATCAGTTGGAGCATGGTTCATTCCTTCAAATTAGCGGTGTACCGACTTCAGTCATCGCGAGCAGGCTCACTCCTACAGAAGATCGCATTCCCCTGTAGGAGTGAGCCTGCTCGCGATGAATCCACCTCAAATCCCGCAGAGCTGACGCAACAAATCGGTATCCAGATGCTTCTCCACCAGATCCGCCAGCCGCTCGATATCGCGCTCGCGCAAGCCGTGGTAATCCACCTCCTGCACAGCGCTCAACCCGGCCCAGCGCAGCAACGCGGCACTGGCTTGCGGTGATTCAAACAAGCCATGCAGATAAGTGCCGAACACCTGCCCGTCCAGACTCTGCGCGCCGTCGCAACGACCGTCACCCAGATGCACCGCCGCATTCTCCAGCGCCGGCCCCACCGTCACGCCGGCATGGATTTCATAGCCACTGACCTCGGCGTTTTCCAGCGCCAGACGTCCGCGCACATTGCGCAATTGCTTCTCGGCTTCCAGCGTGGTTTCGAATGCCAGCAAACCCAGGCCGGCACTGGAACCAGGCGCGCCTTCGAGGCCCAGCGGATCGTGCACCTGCTCACCGAGCATCTGCAGACCGCCACAGATCCCCAGCAACTTGCCGCCATAACGCAGGTGCCGATTGATCGCCGTGTCCCAGCCATTAGCACGCAAATACGCGAGGTCGCTGCGCACGCTTTTCGAGCCGGGCAGGATGATCAGGTCGGCGGCAGGGATAGCCTGCCCCGGGCCGATGAATTGCAGATCGACCTGCGGATGCAGTCGCAGCGGATCGAAGTCCGTGTGGTTGCTGATGCGCGGTAGCACCGGCACCACCACTTTCAGTACTTGCTCGGCCTTGTCGGTCTGACGTTGATCGATGCCGTCCTCGGCCTCAAGATGCAGATCCATCACATACGGCAACACGCCGACCACCGGTTTGCCGGTGCGCTGTTCCAGCCAGTCGAGGCCCGGTTGCAGCAAGGCGATGTCACCGCGAAAACGGTTGATGATGAAGCCCTTGACCCGTGCCTGTTCGCTCGGCGACAGCAACTCCAGCGTGCCGACCAGATGCGCGAAAACGCCGCCGCGATTGATGTCGGCGATCAGCAGCACCGGGCAATCCACCGCTTCGGCGAAGCCCATGTTGGCGATGTCACCGGCACGCAGGTTGATCTCGGCCGGCGAGCCAGCGCCTTCGACCATGACCAGCGGATACGCCGCGCTGAGTCGCTGGTGCGACGCGAGCACCGCTTGCATGGCGATGGCTTTGTAGTCGTGATACGCCACCGCGTTCATGCTGGTGACCGCGCGGCCATGGATGATCACCTGCGCGCCGGTGTCGCTGTTGGGTTTGAGCAGCACCGGGTTCATGTCGGTGTGTGGTTCGAGATGCGCCGCTTGTGCCTGCACCGCTTGCGCCCGGCCGATCTCGCCGCCGTCGGCGGTCACTGCGCTGTTGAGCGCCATGTTCTGCGGCTTGAACGGCACCACCGCCACGCCCTGACGGGTGGCCCAGCGGCACAGCGCCGTCACCAGCGTGCTTTTACCGGCGTCGGACGTGGTGCCTTGAACCATCAAGGTTGTCATTGGTTTTCCTTGGCGAAAGCTTGCAGCGCTTGTTCGAGACGCGCTTCTTCAGCGGCGTTGGCAGGCAGGCCGAAACGCAAGCTGCTGTTGTGGGTGAAGATGCGCAGGAGGATGCCGCGTCGGGCCATGAATTCGTGCAGCACAGGCGCGCGCTCGGTGATCAGCCACTGGAACAACGCGCAACCACCGTGGGGTTTGAAGCCGTAGCGCTCCAGCAGCAAAGCCAGACGTTCACTGGCTTCATCGCTGCGAATGCGTTGCCGGGTGTGCGCTTCGGTGTCTTGCAGACACGCCTGACCGAGCACCCGCGTCGGCCCGCTGACCACCCAGGGTCCGACCTGCTCCGCGAGCAATCTGAGCAATTTGCGCTCGGCCAGCACAAAGCCCAGACGCACCCCGGCCAGACCGAAAAACTTGCCGAACGAGCGCAACACGATCAGGCCAACTTGATGGGTCTGCGACGCCAGACTCAACTGCGGCGTGTTGTCCATAAACGCTTCATCGACCACCAGCCAACCGCCGCGCTGAGCCAGCCGCGCGTGCCAGTCGAGCAGCCGCGCCGGGGTCAGGCTCAGGCCGGTGGGGTTGTTCGGATTGACCACCACCAGCACGTCGAGGCTGTCGAGGAAGAATTCGACTTCCTGCTCCAGCACTTCGCGCACGATGTAACCGCTGCGGCGCCAGGCTTCGGCGTGCTCGGCATAACACGGCGACAACACGCCGACCTTGCCGGCGCGGCGCAAACGCGGCAGCAACTGAATCGCCATCTGCGAACCGGCCACCGGCAGCACCTGCGAGGCGCCGTAGTAATCGCACGCGGCCTGCTCCAGCCCGTCATCGGTTTCCGGCAAGCGTGCCCAGGCGCGCAGCGGAATCTCCGGGACCGGAAACGGCCACGGCGCAAGGCCGCTGGAGAGGTCCAGCCAGTCAGCCTCGGCAATCCCGTAATCGAGTGCAGCCTTGCGCAGCCGGCCACCGTGCTCAAGCATAGAATTCAGCCCCCACGCAGAGAATCAGCAGCCATAACCATACCCCGCGCTGAACCAATTGCCAGCCGCGATCAATCGAATCGGCATCCGCCGGCGGACCTTCGCCCAGTTGCGGACGCTCATGCAGTTCACCGTGATAGATCGCCGGGCCGCCCAGTTCGACATT
Source organism: Pseudomonas sp. GW823-FHT01D03 (assembly GCF_058798255.1). Lineage (NCBI taxonomy): Bacteria > Pseudomonadati > Pseudomonadota > Gammaproteobacteria > Pseudomonadales > Pseudomonadaceae > Pseudomonas > Pseudomonas sp. GW823-FHT01D03. The sequence goes on along the minus strand of NZ_JBXAKK010000001.1, from coordinate 1,895,426 downwards.
CAACGCACCGGCACCGGCCGCCATCACCGGGCCGGCATTCGGGCTGTCCCATTGCGGGCCCTGGCTGCGCCAGCATTTCCAGGCGAGCCGGGTGTTGCCCAGCAGCGCGTAGGTCAGCGCCACCAAACGGGCCGGAATGTAGTTGAGCACGTCGTCGATTTTTGCCGCGCACCAGCCGAATCGCTCAAAGCGTTCGTTGCGGTAACCCCACATCGCGTCGAGCGTATTGCTCAGGCGATAGAGCACCACGCCCGGCGCGCCGGCCACGACAAACCAGAACAGCGCGGCGAACACCGCGTCGCTGCCGTTTTCCAGCACCGATTCGGTGGCGGCACGGGCGACCGCGGTGCTGTCCAGTTCGCTGGTCTGGCGACTGACCAGATAGCCGACGCGTTTGCGCGCCTCTTCCAGATCATCGGCGCGCAAGGCGGCGGCTACCGGCGCGACATGCTCACCGAGGCTGCGCATGCCGAGGGCGCAATACAGCGCAAGAATCTCGACGATCCAGCCCACGTAAGGCGTCCAGGAAAACGCGGTGGCGAGCAAGGTCAGCGGCAGCACCGCGATCACCCACGCGGTGACCCCGTGACTGCGCCAGCCACGCCCGCCCGCATTTAAACGGCACTCGATGCGCCCGGCAAAATTGCCGAACGCTACCAGCGGATGCCAGCGTTTCGGTTCACCCAGCAGCGCATCCAGCGCGACCGCGGCGACACTCAACAACGCCACACTCATTGATTCACTCCCCAAAAATTTTCGTACAGCAACTCATTGAGCGGCCGCGCCTGCGCCCACCCTTCGAGTACCAGCATCGGCGCCGGATAGAATTCCTTGACCGGCCCCAGGCACAACACCGCCAGCGGCTTGGCCCCGGCCGGCAACCGCAGCAGATCGGCCAGTGCCTGCGGTTCGAACAGCGACACCCAGCCCATGCCCAGTCCTTCGGCACGGGAGGCCAGCCACAGATTCTGAATCGCGCAGGACAGCGAGGCCATGTCCATTTCCGGCAGCGTACGACGGCCGAAAATGTGTTTTTCACGATCGTCCATCAGTGCCGCGACCAGCACTTCGGCGCAGTCATTGATGCCTTCGACCTTGAGCTTCATGAACTCGTCACTGCGCTCGCCGAGGGCTTCGGCGGTACGCACGCGCTCTTCTTCGACGAGGTTCTGGATCTGCCCGCGCAAGCCGCGATCGCTGATGCGGATGAAACGCCATGGCTGCATCAGGCCGACGCTGGGCGCCTGATGCGCGGCTTCGAGCAGGCGGCGCAGCAGCTCCGCCTCGACCGTGCCGCCGGTGAAGTGGCGCATGTCGCGGCGTTCGGCGATGGCTTTATAAACCGCTGTGCGCTCGGCTTCAGTGAATGCGTTGTCGGTCATGGCCTCTTCGCGAGCAAGCCCGCTCCCACAGGGGTTAGGTGATCCAATGTGGGAGCGGGCTTGCTCGCGAAAGCGGCCTCAAGATCTGGCACAAACAGTGCCGCGATAGCCGCAGGATTCGACGGAAAGTAGAAATGCACGTACGACGCCGTCATCCGACCTTCCCGATATACCGCCTCGGCTCCGCGTCCGCCATTCGGGCTCAGGCCCCGGGCGATCGGCGTCAACTCAGTGGTGGTCAGGGAATGGTGATAGGTGTGGCCGCGCAACGAACCTTCCGGCAGATCCACCGCTTGCAGTGCCAGTGCCGCCAGACGTTTTTGCATTACCGCCTCACCGCGCAGCAGCCCGACCAGTTCGGCGCGGGTGCCGTCGACATCGGTCAACGCGTCGAGCAGGTAGAGCATGCCGCCGCACTCGGCGAGCAACGGCTTGCCGGCGGCGTGGTGCGCACGGATCGCATCGAGCATCGCGGTGTTTTGCGATAACGCGACATGGTGCAATTCCGGATAACCACCGGGCAGATACAGACTGTCGGCCTCGGGCAATTGCGTATCGCGGATCGGCGAGAAGAAACTCAACTCGGCGCCCATCGCCCGTAGCAGGTCGAGACTGGCGCCGTAGGTGAAGGCAAAGGCCTCATCGCGAGCGACGGCGATGCGCACGCCGTCGAGCAGCGGTTCGGCAGGGATCACTTCAGGTGCGGCAAATTCCACGGCCGGTGGCAGCGCTACCTCGCAACTGCTGGCCAAGGCTTCGGCGGCGGCGTCGAGACGCAGGTCGAGATCATTCAGTTCGCTGGCCTGCACCAGACCGAGGTGCCGGCTCGGCAACTCGATCCCGGTCTCGCGGGACAGCGCGCCGTACCAGCGCAGACCTTCGGTGAGGCTGCCTTCGAGCAACTGTGCATGACGCAAGGTGCCGACACGGTTGGCCAGCACGCCGGCGAATGGCAGGTCCGGCTGATACTTCGCCAAACCCAGTGCCAGGGCGCCAAAGGTCTGGGCCATGGCGGTGCCGTCGATTACGCCGAGCACCGGCACGCCGAAATGCCGCGCCAGATCAGCGCTCGATGGCGTGCCGTCGAACAGGCCCATCACGCCTTCGATCAGGATCAAATCGGCTTCGGCGGCGGCTTCCCACAACAGACGGCGACTTTCCTGCTCGCCGACCATCCACATGTCCAGTTGATACACCGGCGCACCGCTGGCGCGCTCGAGGATCATCGGGTCGAGGAAGTCCGGGCCGCACTTGAACACGCGCACCTTACGCCCCTGGTTGCGATGCAAGCGAGCGAGCGCGGCGGTGACGGTGGTCTTGCCCTGACCGGAGGCCGGCGCGGCAATCAGTACCGCCGGGCAGTGACGTGGTTGATTCAAAGTTCGACGCCTTTCTGCGCTTTGATGCCGGCCTGGAAGGCGTGTTTGAGCATGCCCATTTCGGTGACGGTATCTCCCATCTCGATCATTTCCGGCTTGGCCGCGCGACCGGTGACGATCACGTGCTGCATCGGCGGACGCGCCTGCAAGTCGCTGAGCACCTGATCAAGATCGAGGTAGCCGTGCTTGAGGGCGATGTTCAGTTCGTCCAGCACCACCAGGCCGATCGACGGATCGCGCAGCAGCTCGCGGGACACTGCCCACGCGGCTTCGGCGGCGGCGATGTCACGCTGGCGATCCTGGGTTTCCCAAGTGAAACCCTCGCCCATCACGTGAAAACGCACTTGCTCGGGGAAGCGGCGGAAGAACAGTTCTTCGCCAGTGCTGTTGCGGCCCTTGATGAACTGCACCACGCCACACTGCATGCCGTGGCCCATGGCGCGGGCGAGCATGCCGAACGCCGAGCTGCTTTTGCCTTTGCCATTGCCGGTCAGCACCAGCACCAGGCCGCATTCGTCAGGCGAATTGGCGATGCGTTCGTCGATCACGGCTTTTTTGCGCTGCATACGCGCCAGATGGCGTTCGTCGCGCTCGGGGGAATCGGTCATGGGGGAGCTCTCCGTTGAGGCTGGATAACGGCGGGCAGGCACAAGAATAGACGGCAAAAAGCCTGGCATCGCCCACCGTGATGCCGCTGGATGGATCAGGCCGGTCTCCGGGCTCATGAGCGGCGAATCGCCTGGCTGCGCGCCTTCCCGCTTCTGTCGAGGCAGTGGCTCAAGGCGCAGCTTTTACTCATTTACCGTTGCGGGGGCAGCGCCGGGATCGTGATCGTTCTTCGCCTGAAGACAACCCTCACCGGCTTCCCTGTTTCACTCTGTCGACACAGGTCACAGAGCACCTGAAACAAGCCGCGAAGGTTAGAGGGTTGGGGGTGGAGCGTCAATTAAAGAGGGGGCCGGCGGGCGAATAACTGCCGTCGATCAATTAACTGACGCCAATCTTGTGCCAAACTGAGACAAGTGATATCAAAGAGCCATGCTTTTGTTTGAAAAAGCACACTACAACAATAAGGATGATGACGATGCAAGGCATGATCATCAGCAACCCGCGCCTGGAATTCCTGCGCCCGATGCTTGAACGCTGGTTTGACTGTATCGACCGCTACAACGCCATTCGCGGCGACAACGACACCCCTTACTGGCATGACGAGAAAGCCAATCTCGGATTGCTCTCCGCTGCGGCATGGATGGCCGAACTGGTAACCCTTTGCGACACCCCCACCCGTAAACAGAATGAGGAAGGCGAACGCAATGCCCGCGCCGACCTGTTCATCGCCGGCGCCGAAGACCGCGCCTACCTCCAGGCCACCCAGCGCTGGCCACGGGTCAACAACCTCAATCTGACCCAGGCCCTGCTGGACATCACCAGCGATGCCAAACGCATCAGCTTCGCCAGCGATCTCAAACTCGGCTGCCTGTTCGTCGCCCCGCAAAAGGCCCAGCACAGCGCCAGCCCCGAAGAACTGCAGGACATGGTCGACGACCTGCAAAAGGAACACTGCTGCGCGGTGGCCTGGTATTTCCCCTACGCCTACCGCAAGTTGCGCAGCGAAGCGGGCAACTATCACCCGGGCGTCGCCGTGCTGTTCAAAGAGGCCCGCGGTTGAGCGGTTGAACCATCGGGTGCGCAAGCTCCTCTATGATTAGGCAAGCATTCATAGGGAAGATCAGTAATGCGCAAAACCCAACTCGCTCTCGTCATCGCCCTCGCCGGAGGGCTCGCCGCCTGCGGTGAATCCTCCAGCCTGCAAGTTTCTGACGGCACCGGCCCGTCACCGAAACTGCCTGAACCGAACAAAACCCTGATCCCGACGGTGAACATCGCCCCGGCGGTCGGCTGGCCTGCGGGCGGCAAACCGACTGCTGCGGCCGGCACGCAAGTCGCGGCATTCGCCGAAGGCCTCGATCACCCGCGCTGGCTCTACGTACTGCCCAACGGTGATGTGCTGGTGGCGGAAACCAACGCCCCGCCCAAACCGGATGACAGCAGTGGTGTTCGCGGCTGGGTGATGAAGAAAGTCATGGGCAAGGCCGGCGCTGGTGTGCCGAGCCCGAATCGCATCACCCTGCTGCGCGATGCCGACCACGACGGCGTGGCCGAGACCCGCACGGTGTTTCTGCAGAATCTCAACTCGCCGTTTGGCATGACCCTGGTCGGCAACGATTTGTACGTCGCCGACACCGATCGCCTGCTGCGCTTCCACTACGAGCAAGGCGCGACCGAGATCAAGACGCAGCCGATCAAAGTCACCGACCTGCCGGGCGGCACCCTGAACCATCACTGGACCAAGAACGTCATCGCCAGCAAGGACGGCAACAAGCTGTACGTCACCGTCGGCTCGAACAGCAACGTCGGCGAGAATGGTCTGGATAAAGAAGAAGGACGTGCGGCGATCTGGGAAGTGGATCGCGCCACCGGCAACCACCGGATCTTCGCCTCAGGCATTCGCAACCCCAACGGCCTGGCGTGGGAACCCACCACAGGCGCGCTGTGGACAGCAGTCAACGAACGTGACGAGATCGGCAGCGACCTGGTGCCGGACTACATCACCTCGGTCAAGGACGGTGGCTTCTATGGCTGGCCATTCAGCTACTACGGTCAGCACGTGGATGTGCGGGTGAAGCCGCAGAATCTGGATCTGGTGGCCAAAGCTATCGCCCCGGACTACGCCGTCGGCCCGCATACCGCGTCGCTGGGCCTGACTTTCGCTGAAGGCAACAGCCTGCCGGCGCAGTTCAAGGAGGGCGCGTTCATCGGCCAGCACGGCTCGTGGAACCGCAAACCGCACAGTGGCTATAAAGTGATTTTCGTACCATTCGCCGCCGGCAAGCCGAACGGAGCACCGGTGGATGTGCTGACCGGTTTCCTCGACAAGGACGAAAACGCACTTGGCCGCCCGGTGGGCGTGGTGATCGACCAGCAAGGTGGTTTGCTGGTGGCAGATGATGTGGGGAACAAGGTTTGGCGAGTGTCGTCCGCCAAATAATCTGACACACCCTAAAACAACTGTGGGAGCGGGCTTGCTCGCGAAAGCGTCAAGTCATTCAACATCGTAGTTGAATGACACAGCGCATTCGCGAGCAAGCCCGCTCCCACATTTAAATCTTCAGCGGTTACGGGTTATGCGCCAGATGCTCCGGCTGCAACACCCGCTTGGCACTCAGATACGCCTTCTGCCAGTACGCCTTCGACAGGCTGTCCAGCTTCACCGTGCCGCCGGTTGCCGGCGCATGCACGAAGCGCCCTTCCCCAACGTAAATCCCCGCATGGCTGACCTGCGAGCCGCCATTGGTAGCGAAGAAGATCAGGTCGCCGGTCTGCAAACCCTCTTTGCCGACATTCGGCGCCTGCATCACGATCATCTCGCGCGTCGAACGCGGCAAGCTGATGCCGGCCGCATCGCGGTAGACGAAACCGATCAGACCACTGCAATCGAACCCGGAGTCCGGTGTGTTGCCGCCCCAACGATAAGGTGTGCCGACCAGGCCCAGCGCGCGAAACAGCACGTCTTCAGCAGCCGGCGAAAAAGCTTGGGAAGGCCCGAACACCACCGGAGCGCGTACGACGGGCGCAGGCGGCGGAGTGCGGCTGGCGCAGGCGCTGAGCAGCGCTGCGAAGAAGATCAACGTGAGGCGGGCCGACATCGTCATAAGCAGAACATCCTGATCTGGCTGCGGCTTTCTCTGCCGAATGGACAGAAACAAAACCGCCTGCGCAGCACGCAGGCGGTTTGCCATCAATATAGATACAGGATTCTAGCGGCTACGCGGCAAACTTCAAGTAAGACTTTAACTTCACCTTGTAAAGTCTAGGTCTACTTCCCTGCCGGAACCGTTTTTGTCGCCACGAACGTGGCGACAACGGGGGAATTACTTGCGAGCAGTGACCACGGTCGGTGCCATCGCGAGGGCGCGCTTGGCTTCGATGAAGGTCTTGCTCCAGTAGCTGTCACCCAGGCTGTCGATGCGAACACCGCCGCTGCGACGACTGCTGGAATGGATAAACTGGTTGTCACCCAGGTAGATCCCGGCGTGACTTACACGACCGCGACGACCATTGGTGGCGAAGAACAGCAGATCGCCCGGCTCAAGGTTGCCGCGCGAGACCAGAGGAGCATCGACGTTGATCATTTCGCGGGTGGAGCGCGGCAGATTCATGCCGGCTTCTTCGCGGAACAGATAACCGATGAAACCGCTGCAGTCGAAACCGGCTTCAGAGGTACCGCCGAAACGGTAACGGGTACCGATCAGGGACATGCCGCGTTCGAGGATGCTGTCGGCCAGAACCGGGAGCTCGTACGGCTTCTTGTTGAAGTCCGAGAGTTCTTTTTCGGTGTCCAGCTCTTCCTGGTAAATAACGGAAGACTGGGCAGTTGCAGAATTTTTAACCTGTTGAGGCTGCTCTTGAACTGGAGAATGAGCAGCGCAACCGAACAACAGGGTGACGAGTGCGAGAGGCACGAGGGGTGCGAAGCGCTTTAGCATGGGCACGACCGTGGCTGAAGTTGTAAAGAAGCCGAGACTATGCCCGCTATCGGCCTCATTTGCAAATTCAATCGATCCTTTTGTGACTTCCCGGTTTCTCGTTTACATCTAAGCGCTTAAGCCCATTTGAGTCGATACGCGGTCTGTACACGTTGCGGAAAAGCGGATTTTCTGACGTCTGAAATATGTCGAAACGCGGTCAAAGCCGCGTATTTCAAGGGCTGGCTACCAGCCGAGAGTTTCTTTCAGGAACGGGATCGTCAGCTTGCGTTGCGCCTGCAGCGAGGCCTGATCCAGCTGTTCGAGCAAGTCGAACAATGCACTCATGCTGCGGGTGCCGCGAGTCAGAATAAAGTGTCCGACTTCATCGGTCAGGTGCAGGCCGCGACGCGACGCGCGCAATTGCAGAGCACGCAATTTGTCTTCATCGGAGAGCGGACGCATCTGGAAAATCAGCGCCAGGGTCAGGCGCGATTTGAGGTCAGCCAGTTTCACCGGCAGTTCGCGTGGCGAAGTTGAAGCAGCAATCAGCAAGCGCCGTCCGCTGTCACGCAGGCGGTTGAACAGATGAAACATCGCCTCTTCCCAGTCCGGCTTGCCGGCAATCACCTGCAAGTCATCCAGGCAGACCAGTTCGTACTGTTCAAGGTTGTCGAGGATCTCGATGCCACGATCCATCAACTCAGCTAGCGGCAGATACACCGCCGGCTCGCCCATCTGCTCGAAACGCAGACACGCGGCCTGCAACAGATGCGTACGCCCTACCCCATGCTTGCCCCACAGGTAGATCAGGCTTTCGGTCCAGCCGGCGTCGGCTTCGCATAGGCGCTCGACATAGCCGAGTGCAGCGGCATTGGCGCCTGGGTAGTAGTTGATGAAGGTGGCGTCGTCACGCAGACGCACACCTAGGGGCAGCTGAATCGGTTTCATGCTGACTGAACAGTTCTCAAGGAACCGTTAGTGGCCTCTGTGTAAAGTTTGCGAAGTTTATACCCGTGAAGCTGAGCGCACAATGCGACAGACCCCAAGCAAAATCAAAGGTTTGCGTTAACACGCTGGTTTTATGACAGTTTCTCTGACGCGGATCGAACCACCCCGCCGCAAAACACGGGCCAACCCGGCACAATGCCGGGCCGCCCTGCGATCGGTTTACAACTCAGGCTCATCTGCCCCGCTGTAGATATCCGAATCCTTGTAAAGATCGTGCACATGACGCACCAGCACCATGATCACCGCCGCCACCGGCAGTGCCAGCAGGACACCGGTAAAGCCGAACAGCTCGCCGCCGGCCAGGATCGCGAAGATCACCGCTACCGGATGCAGGCCGATCCGGTCGCCGACCAGCAGCGGCGTCAGCACCATGCCTTCAAGCGCCTGCCCGACCATGAACACCGCGACAATCCCGATCATCGGATACAGATCGCCACCGAACTGGAACAACCCGGCAATCAGTGCCGCGCCAATCCCGATCACAAAGCCCATGTACGGCACGATGGCCGCCAGACCTGCGATCAGGCCGATCAACAGCCCCAGCTCCAGACCAACAATCATCAGGCCCGCGGCGTAGATCACGCCCAGCGCCAGCATCACCAGCAACTGCCCGCGCACGAACGCGCCAAGCACCTCGTGGCACTCACCGGCGAGCGAGACGATGGTTTCTTCACGATCACGCGGCAGCAGGCTGCGGATCTTGGCCATCATCACGTCCCAGTCGCGCAGCAGGTAGAAACTCACCACCGGGATCAGCACCAGGTTCGCCAGCCAGCCGATCAGTGCCAGACTCGATGCCGTAGCCTGACTCAGCACCACACCGACGATGTCAGTGGTCTGCCCCATGTGTTCGCTGATCGCCGCCTTGACCTTGTCGAACTTCCAGAAACCGTCAGACAAACCCAATTTCGACTGCGCCCACGGCACCGCCGTGTGTTGCAACCAGTCGAGCATTTGCGGGGCCAGCTCGTACAAGCGCAGCAACTGCTTGGCGAGCATCGGCACCAGCACCAGCATCAGCGCCGTGACGATCAGGGTGAACAAGGCAAACACTGCGATCACGCCCCAAGTGCGCGACAGGCCCAGCCGTTCCAGGCGATCCACCAGCGGATCGAACAGATACGCCAGCAGCAGCGCCACCAGAAACGGCGTGAGGATCGGGTGCAGCAACCACACAAACGCGCAAAGCAGGACTACCCCACCGAGCCAGAACCAACGCCGCGTATCGGCCATGTACCACTCCTACTGCTTCTATATAAGGAAAGACTTACCAGTGAAACCGCAACGAAGGTGCTACCGGTGCAGGCGCCGGTGTTGCAACAGGCGCTGCACCTGCCACTGCAGGCTGCGGCGCGGCCACCGGGGTCGGCGCCTCAGCCGGCAACTCCTGCAACTTCGCCAGCGACAACTGCGCACGCAACTGATCGGCACTGCCGTTGACCCGATACACGATGCGATCACCATCGACACTTTGCAGACGCACACCGAACGGTTCGAGTAACCGCAGCAGCGCCGCGTAATGCTCAAGATTCATGCCCTGCACTTCCAGGGTCTGTTGGCCCGAAGCGCCAGGTCTGGCGACAAAGCGTGGCGCCAGACGCTCGGCCACCGCCAGCATCACCGCATCGGCCACGCTAGCCTGATCGGTTCCCTGCACACTGCCGGCCTCTTTCTGATCGCCCAGCCACAGACGCCACTTGGCCTGCCACTGCCCACCCTCTTCGTGCGCATGCACCGCCAACAAGGCATCCGCGCCGTAACGCTCAGAAGCACCGCGCAATGGCGCGGGATCGCTGCCATCCAGCACTGGCGCGGTGGCCACCAGCTGTTCGCTCAGATCCGCCAGTGGCAGACGCAGCGGCAAGCCGCGATGCTGAGCCGCAGACCGCAGTGGTGCGGCCGCTGCCTGACCGTCGCCGATCAGACTCGAGCCTTCAGTCGAATCGTTCAGCCACCAGCTCAGAATCGACGGCCGACTCGCCCCCCACAACGACAGTCCGGCCCGACGTAGCGCCTGCTCGGTGGTGGCCGGATCGAAATCGACCTTGAGCACCTCCGGCGGCCCGGCATCGAAACCGAACTGACTGATGATCTGCTGCGGATCCTTGCGAATCGCCGCCAGCCCGGGATTTTGCGGCGCCTTGGGGTCGCCGGTCAGGCGCAACACCAGCGTATCGAGCGCCGCCTGCGTGGCGCGATCACGCTCTTCCGGCGCCTGGCTGCTGACTGGCTGGCGCACTTGATAGAGACCCTTGAGGTTTTCGGCATGACTCGCCAGGCTGACCAACGACAAACAACCCACAACCAACAATTTACAAAAACGCATGGAAAATTCCTGTCGACAGGAGCGGCTGGAACAGGCCGCGTGAACCGGTTTAGCAAGGCTGTGACAATCTGCCATCGCAAAACATTCACACGCTAGCGGTAAGTTTTTGCACAGTGATAACGATAGACGGTTAATCGGCACACCTTATACAGGCAGCCGCCCGGCACAATTGCAAAAAATTTCAGTCGATTATGCCCCTGCCCGTCGGCGCGAGGATGGCCGCTGCCCCTCAAGCCTGATAAAATCGCGCGCCTTCGCAGACCGGCAACAGCCGGGCACCCCGAAATTCGCGTGAGGCTATCGCCCCACCGCTTTTGGCGTTCCCGCTGAACTCGGTCGTTACCCCTGAATCCCCTCCCCTAAAGGCCTGGATCATGAGCAAGCAACCCTCCCTGAGCTACAAGGACGCCGGTGTAGACATCGACGCCGGTGAAGCATTGGTCGAACGCATCAAGAGCGTCGCCAAGCGCACTGCGCGCCCGGAAGTCATGGGCGGCCTGGGCGGTTTCGGCGCCCTCTGCGAGATCCCGGCCGGTTACAAACAGCCGGTGCTGGTTTCCGGTACTGATGGCGTCGGCACCAAGCTGCGCCTGGCGCTGAACCTGAACAAGCACGACAGCATCGGCCAGGACCTGGTCGCCATGTGCGTCAACGATCTGGTGGTATGCGGCGCAGAACCGCTGTTCTTCCTCGACTACTACGCCACCGGCAAGCTGAACGTCGATGTAGCTGCCACCGTGGTCACCGGTATCGGTGCAGGCTGCGAACTGGCTGGCTGCTCCCTGGTCGGCGGCGAAACCGCTGAAATGCCTGGCATGTACGAAGGCGAAGACTACGACCTGGCCGGTTTCTGCGTCGGCGTCGTGGAAAAAGCCGAAATCATCGACGGCTCGAAGGTCGCCACCGGTGACGCGCTGATCGCCCTGCCATCGTCCGGCCCGCACTCGAACGGCTACTCGCTGATCCGCAAGATCATCGAAGTGTCTGGTGCCGACATTGAAACCGTTCAGCTCGACGGCAAGCCGCTGACCGAACTGCTGATGGCCCCGACCCGCATCTACGTGAAGCCGCTGCTCAAGCTGATCAAAGACACCGGCGCGGTCAAAGCCATGGCCCACATCACCGGTGGCGGCCTGCTGGACAACATTCCGCGCGTTCTGCCAAAAGGCGCTCAGGCCGTGGTTGACGTGGCCAGCTGGACTCGCCCGGCGGTCTTCGACTGGCTGCAAGAGAAAGGCAACGTCGACGAGACCGAAATGCACCGCGTACTGAACTGCGGCGTGGGCATGGTCATCTGCGTGGCTCAGGAGCACGTTGAAGTGGCCCTGAATACCCTGCGTGATGCCGGCGAGCAGCCTTGGGTCATCGGCCAGATCGCTGCCGCTGCCGAAGGCGCTGCTCAGGTTGATCTGCAGAACCTTAAGGCTCATTAATGTCCGCAACCTGTGATGTCGTGGTGCTGTTGTCCGGCACCGGCAGTAACTTGCAGGCTCTGATCGACAGCACGCGGACCGGCGACAGCCCGGTCCGCATCGCTGCGGTGATTTCCAACCGTGCCGACGCCTACGGCCTGCAACGCGCCAGCGACGCGGGTATCGCCACCCGCTCGCTGGATCACAAGGCCTTCGAAGGTCGCGAGGCCTTCGATGCCGCCCTGATCGAACTGATCGACGAATTCAAACCGAAACTCGTGGTGCTGGCCGGCTTCATGCGCATTCTCAGCGCTGACTTCGTGCGTCACTACCAGGGTCGCCTGCTCAATATCCACCCGTCGCTGCTGCCCAAATACAAAGGGTTACACACTCATCAGCGCGCGCTGGAGGCCGGCGACGCGGAACACGGCTGCTCTGTGCACTTCGTCACCGAGGAACTCGATGGTGGACCACTGGTCGTACAAGCAGTAATACCGGTAGAGTTGCACGACACGCCGCAGACACTTGCGCAGCGAGTGCATGTCCAGGAACACTTGATCTACCCGATGGCGGTACGCTGGTTTGGCGAAGGCCGACTGGTACTCGGTGAACAAGGTGCCTTACTGGACGGCCAGCTACTCGCGGCCAGCGGCCACTTGATTCGACACTAGGAGATTTTATGCGTCGCGCCCTGCTCTTCGCTTGCGCTCTGCTCACCCTGCCCTTCGCGCAGGCGGCAGACCTTCAACCGTTCTCCGCTAGCTACACCGCCGACTGGAAGCAGCTGCCCATGAGCGGCACTGCCGAACGCAGCCTGACCAAGGAAGCCAACGGCGTCTGGAAACTCAGCTTCAAGGCGTCGATGATGATCGCCAGCCTGACTGAAGAAAGCACACTGACGCTGGACAAGGACACCCTGCTGCCACAGTCCTATCACTTCGAACGTGGTGGTCTGGGTAAAGCGAAAAAGGCTGATCTGGACTTCGACTGGACCAGCAAGATGGTCACCGGCACCGACCGTGGCGACGCGGTGAAGATCCCGCTGAACCGTGGCATGGTCGACAAGTCGACCTACCAACTGGCGCTGCAGCATGACGTGGCCGCCGGCAAAAAGACCATGAGCTATCAGGTGGTCGATGACGGTGAAGTCGATACTTATGACTTCCGCGTGTTGGGCTCGGAAAAAGTCGAGACCAAGGCTGGCCAGATCGATGCGATCAAAGTCGAACGCGTGCGCGACCCGACACAAAGCAAGCGCATCACTGTGCTGTGGTTCGCCAAGGACTGGGATTACCTGCTGGTCCGCCTGCAACAGGTAGAAACCGACGGCAAGGAGTACAACATCATGCTCCAGGACGGTACGGTCAACGGCAAGGCTGTCAAAGGCAGCTGATCCGCCGCTACAACGAAAGGCCCCGCAGATGCGGGGCTTTTTTGTGCCTGCGATTTCTCAGGCGACACACAAGTACTGTGGGAGCGGGCTTGCTCGCGAAGGCGGTCTGCCAGCTAACGGAGATGTAGCTGATACAACGCCTTCGCGAGCAAGCCCGCCCCCACAGAGGGTCAGTGCAATCATCAAGGGTCAGCTCAGACCGAAAACCTGGCCACCATATTGTTCAAATCCACCGCCAGCCGCGACAACTCCTGGCTCGCCGCACTGGTCTGATTCGCCCCCGCCGACGTCTGCAATGCCAGATCGCGGATGTTCATCAGATTGCGGTCCACCTCCCGTGCCACCGCCGCCTGCTCCTCCGAGGCGCTGGCGATCACCAAGTTGCGCTCGTTGATCAAGGTGAATGCCGAGGCGATTTCCTCCAGCGCCACGCCCGCGGCCTTGGCCAGCTCCAGGGTCGAATTGGCGCGGACGCTGCTCTGCTGCATTGAACTCACCGCCGAATCGGTGCCCTGCTGGATGCCACCGATCATCTGCTCGATTTCCTGGGTCGATTGCTGGGTACGATGCGCCAGCGCCCGCACCTCATCGGCCACTACCGCGAAGCCGCGACCGGCATCCCCGGCGCGCGCCGCCTCGATCGCCGCGTTCAGCGCGAGCAGATTGGTCTGCTCGGCAATCGAGCGGATCACGTCGAGCACTTTGCTGATGCCGTGAACCTTCTGCGCCAGGTCCTCGACCTGCGTGGCGTTGGAGGTCACATCTTCAGCCAGGGATTCGATTGACGTCACGGTCTGGTTGACCTGTTCGCGCCCATGCTGAGCAATCCGGTCAGATTCGCGCGACGCCTCGGAAGTCGCCACGGCGTTGCTCGCCACCTCTTCCACGGCAGCGGTCATCTGATTGACTGCGGTGGCGGCCTGCTCGATCTCCAGGCTTTGCTGATGCAGCCCGCGCGTGGCGTCCTCGGTGACGCAACTGAGTTCCTCCGAGGCTGACGCCAACTGGCTGGACGACTCGGAAATCTGCCGGATGGTGTCGCGCAGGTTGTGCTGCATGCTTTTCAGCGCCTGCAGCAGCCGCGCCGGTTCGTCCTTGCCCGAAATAGTGATATCGCCAGTCAGATCGCCACCGGCCACCACTTGCGCCACGCCCAACGACTGCGTCAGCGGCAGGACGATGCTGCGAGTCAGCAACAACGCCAGGCCGATGGTGACAAGGGCCGTTATGCCGATCATCACCCCGACCCACACTCGCGAATTGGTGAAGACCAGCCGCGCGGCCTCGGTGGCGAGATTGGCATTGTGTTTGTTCAGTTCGACCAGTTCACGCAGGGTGACCGCAATCTCGTCGGCCAAGGGGCTCATTTCACCATTGAGGATGGCCGCCGCCTCTTCCACTCGATTCTGGGCAGACAACTGCATGACCTGCGCCTGAAGCTCCAGATATTGGTGCTCGGCGACCTTGAAGCGATCAAACAGTCCGCGCTCCTGGGGCAGCACGATCAGCACGTCATAACGCTGCTGAGCCTCACTGAGCGCACCGCGCAGCTCATTGAGCTTGGCGACATTCTGCTGCAGCGCCTGCGGGTCGCGATTGAGCAGCAGGCGCATGGTCAGCGCACGCAGGCGCAGCATGTCCTGACTCATCTCGCCCACCGCCATCACGCTCGGCAGCCAGTTGTTGTCGACCTCATCAGACTGCGCGCGCATATTCGCCATTTGCAGCAGGGCGAACGCCCCCAAGGCAAACACCATCAGCGCCAATACACCAAACCCCAGGCCGGCACGCGGCGCGATATTGAGACTACGGATGCTCATTACTCTGGTTCCTTCCAAAAGCGCTGCATCAACCCTGCAGCTGGTTGCTTTAGAAGGTATCGGCCCGGCGCCAATTTGCGTAAGACGAAAAGGTGATATCAAAAGGCCTTGATACTTCGAACCCTCGGCATTAACGATTCAGCGCGCTTTCCCGGACTTTGCTGCTGTTCGTGGCAATATTGCCAGGAAGTTATCCCGGGCGACTTTGCGCGCGACGTCTTCGGGCAATGCATCAAGGAACGGCGTGAAACTGCGCATTTCCTTACCGAGTTTGTTGAATCGGCCTACCACATCCGAACCCACCATGAACCGATCAGGGTACTTCTCGACCAATGCCAGCCATTCCGCGCGCGGCTTGCCCTGCTCGTCCAGCAGATACGGCGTGAGCATGCTCCACGACAGATCGATGAACAGATTCGGATAGGATTCCAGCATCCGGCTGACAGTGGGCAGAAGGAATTCCAGCTGCGTCTGGTGCCGGTGAATCTCTGCGCTGGTGCCGGCGTGCGCCCAGATGAACCGCGTGTGCGGATGATTACGCAGCGGTTCTTCGACTTCCTTCAGGTACAGCGGATTTTTCTCACGCTTGGAAGTGATGTTGGAATGCAGCATCACCGGCAGATCGCTTTCGGCAGCCAAGTGATAAATCCGCTGCATCGCCTCATTATTGGCCCGTGGCGTGTCGCCGGCGGTCAACGCCGTCAAGTCATCATGGCGGGTGAACACCTCACCAATGCCCTGCCACAGCCCCGGATACAGGTCGATCATGCGCTGAATGTGCGCGGCGGAGTTCTTGTCGTTGGGGTTGAACCCGGACAGAAACGGGTGGAAATGCTGACGCTGCTCCGGGGTGAGTTTCAGCACGGCATCGGCGACGATCACGTCGGTGGCGCTGTACCAATAGGCATCAGCGTCATCGCCGGCGTAATAGCGCGGACGCTTGGGCTCGTCTTCGTGCCACTTCTTCGCGACGGGAATCCCGGAAATCATCACATGGTCGATGGAGTTTTCCTTCATCGCCGTGAGCAATTTCGCCATGCCGGCGGTTTCCTGGAAAAAATCCACGTAATGCAGGTGCGCATCGCTGTAGGTGTAATCGCGGGCGCTGGCGCTACCGGTAAATGCCAGCAGGCAGGCAAGACTCAAACGAAACAAGGACACAAGTAATCTCCGACAGGTAGGCATAGCCTAGACCCTGAGTCGATCACAAGGGTTCATCCTGCAGGAAAGTGGAACGCGCCTCCGTAGGAATGCTCTATAACTGCAAGGTCTTTTTTGATCGAACGACTTTTTCCTACTGCCAGTGAGGTTGCCATGACTGTTACCGTCAATACCGTCTCCGCCGAAGGTTTCCGTCACACCGTACAGATCGATGACCACGAATTGTTTGCCGACGTGCCGAAGTCTGCCGGTGGCGAAGGCTCGGCACCCGAGCCACATGACTACTTCGACGCCGCGCTCGGTGCCTGCAAGGCACTGACCCTGAAGATGTACGCGAAGAAGAAAGACATCCCGCTGACCGGCGTGGGTGTCGAGGTCAAACGCGACAATAGCGAGGAGCAGAAAGGCAAATACGCGCTGCACGTCACCCTCACGCTTAAGGGTGTCCTCACCGATGCCCAACGCGAAGAACTGCTGCGCGTCGCTGATCGCTGCCCGATCCACAAGCTGATGACCACCACCGACGTCAGCATCGAAACCCACGCGCCACAAGGCTTTGACAGCCAGTAAACAAATTCTTGCCAGCGGCGGGTTATGCTTCTGGCATCACCCGCTCAGCCTGGAATGCACCATGGACACGCCACCTCTGATCATCCGCCCGCGCGCCGAAGACGTCGAAGGCCAGCCGATCCTGCGCCCGCTGCCGTCAGCCAAATGCCGCAGCGTCGGGCCTTTCGTGTTTTTCGACCACATGCTTGAAACGGTTTATCCGACGGGCAAGGGCATGAACATCCGACAGCATCCGCACATTGGTCTGTCGACCCTGACCTACCTGTTCGACGGGCAGATCCAGCACAAGGACAGCCTCGGCTCCGATCAGGTGGTCAGCGCCGGCGATGTCAGCTGGATGACCGCAGGCAGTGCGATTGCCCACGTCGAGCGCACGCCCGAGCCGTTGTGGGAGCAAGGCTTCACCATGCACGGCTTGCAGATCTGGCTGGCTTCGCCCAAGGATCACGAGCAAGGCCCGGGACACTACAGCCATCACCCGGCGGCAACCCTGCCGGTCAGCGATAACCTTGGCGTACAGATCCGGATGATTGCCGGGTCAGGCTTTTGCCTGGAATCCCCAGTGCCAGTGCTTTCTCCTACGCTGTATGCCGAAGTGAAGATGCAGACCGCGACTACTTTGCTGATCCCGACCGAGCACGAAGAAAGGGCGGTGTATGTGTTGAGTGGCGATGCGCAACTGGATGGCGAGCCCCTCGAACCCCATGCGCTGGTGGTGTTGCCGGCCGGGGAAGAGATGAGTTTGTTTGCCGAGAGCGATGTGCACGCGGTGGTATTTGGCGGCGCGCCGCTGGACGGGCCACGGCGGATCAACTGGAATTTTGTCGCGAGCGATCCGGCGGCGATCGACGAGGCGCGGCGCAAGTGGGCGGCCGGGGATTGGCCGACGGTTCCAGGGGAAGTCGAGCGAATCGAACTGCCCTGAGTGTTGTGTCGCCATTGAGTAAGCCTTCGCGAGCAAGCCCGCTCCCACAAGGGGGATTGTGGTGTGTATGAGTTCTGAGTACACATCACAATCCCCCCCGTGGGAGCGGGCTTGCTCGCGAAGAGGCCAGTACAGGCGCCGAAAAAATCAGCCCTTGAACACCTCATCCAGCAAGTCATGCATCGACTTGAACGCACGCTTGGCGGTCTTCGCGTCGTACATCATCTTGCCCGGCACATTGGCGTGCGGATCGGTGAACGAATGCACCGCACCGCCGTAGCTGAGCAACTGCCAATCGACCTTCGCTGCGTTCATTTCATCCTCAAACGCTGGCAACTGCTCTTTCGGCACCAACGGGTCTGAAGCACCGTGCAGCACCAGCACCGAGCCTTTGATGTTCTGCGCATCAGCCGGGTTCGGCGAATCCAGCGTGCCGTGGAACGACACCGCCGCCATCACCGGTGCACCGGTGCGCGCCAGATCCAGTGCGCAGCAACCGCCGAAGCAGAAACCGAACACCGCCAGTTTCGAGGTATCGACCGCTGCCTCGCCCTGCTTCTGCAATTGTTCGAACGCCGCCTGCATACGCTTGCGCAGCAGTGCCCGATCGTTCTTCAGCGGCATCATCGCCGCGCCGGCCTCGTCAGCGTTCTGCGGACGCACTGCCTGGCCGTAAACGTCAGCAATCAACACCACATAGCCCTTGGCCGCGACCGATTTGGCGATCTCTTCAGCACCGGCGCTGACGCCCATCCAGTTCGGCGCCATCAACAGGCCCGGGCGCGCGCCCTTGTGCTCGGCATCGAACGCCAGACGACCTTCATAAGGCTGGCCATCCAACTGATAGACCACGGAACGTACAGTGACTTGGCTCATTTCTGACTCCTGATTAGTTAAACACCAGAATGAAAAAACCCGCCGAAGCGGGTTTTTCTACAACGTGATCAAGCTGACAGTTCAACCAGCAGCTTGTTCAGACGGGTCACGTAAGCGGCCGGATCCTTCAAGCTTTCGCCAGCCGCCAAAGCGGCCTGATCGAAGAGGATGTGCGACAAGTCGCCAAAACGCCCTTCGTTCTGCTCGCCGTCGAGTTTCTCGATCAGCGGGTGGCTCGGGTTGAATTCGAAGATCGGCTTCGATTCCGGCACTTTCTGCCCGCTGGCTTCGAGAATCTGGCGCATTTGCAGGCCCAGGTCCTGTTCACCGATGGCCAGAATGGCTGGCGAGTCGGTCAGACGATGGGAAACCCGGACTTCCGCCACGGAATCGCCCAGCGCGGTTTTCAGACGCTCGACCAGACCTTCTTTGGACTTGGCGACTTCTTCTGCAGCTTTCTTGTCCTCTTCCGAGTCCAGGTTGCCCAGATCAAGGTCACCGCGTGCCACGTCGACAAAGGTCTTGCCGTCGAACTCGCTCAGGTAGCTCATCAGCCACTCGTCGATACGGTCGGTCAGCAGCAGCACTTCGATGCCTTTCTTGCGGAAGACTTCCAGGTGCGGGCTGTTCTTGACCTGCGCGTAGGTTTCGCCGGTGAGGTAGTAGATCTTGTCCTGACCGTCCTTGGCGCGCGCCAGGTAGTCGGCCAGACCAACGACCTGCTCGCCGTCGTCGCCTTGGGTCGATGCGAAGCGCAGCAGACCGGCAATTTTTTCCTTGTTGGCGAAATCTTCTGCCGGGCCTTCTTTCATGACCTGACCGAAGTTTTTCCAGAAGCCCTTGTATTGCTCAGGTTCGTTCTTCGCCAGTTTTTCCAGCATGTCCAGCACGCGCTTGGTCAGCGCCGACTTCATCGAGTCGATGATCGGATCTTTCTGCAGGATTTCCCGCGACACGTTCAGCGACAGGTCGTTGGAATCGACCACGCCCTTGATGAAGCGCAGGTACAGCGGCAGGAACGACTCGGCCTGATCCATCACGAACACGCGCTGCACGTAGAGCTTCAGGCCTTTCGGCGCTTCACGCTGGTACAGGTCGAACGGCGCGCGGGCCGGCACGTACAGCAGCGAGCTGTACTCGAGCTTGCCTTCGACCTTGTTGTGGCTCCAGGCCAGCGGGTTTTCGAAGTCGTGAGCGATGTGCTTGTAGAACTCCTGATATTCCTCGTCCTTCACTTCAGTGCGCGGACGGGTCCACAGGGCGCTGGCGCGGTTGACGGTTTCCCATTCAACGGCCGGAGTCTCTTCGCCTTCGGCGGCAGTGACTTCTTTCGGCAGCTCGATCGGCAGCGCGATGTGGTCGGAGTATTTCTTGATGATGTTGCGCAGACGCCAGCCGTCGGCGAACTCATCCTCAGCGGATTTCAGGTGCAGGACGATGCGGGTGCCGCGCTCTGGCTTGTCGATGGTGGCGACTTCAAACTCGCCCTCGCCTTTCGACGACCAGTGCACGCCTTCGCTGGCCGGAGTACCGGCGCGACGGGAATACACATCAACCTGGTCGGCAACGATGAACGCCGAGTAGAAGCCGACACCGAACTGGCCGATCAGGTGCGAGTCTTTCTTCTGATCGCCCGAGAGATTCTTCATGAAATCGGCGGTGCCCGACTTGGCGATGGTCCCCAGGTGGGTGATCACATCGTCACGGTTCATGCCGATACCGTTGTCTTCGAGGGTGACGGTCTTGGCGTCCTTGTCGAAGCTCACACGGATTTTCAGTTCAGCGCCACCTTCGAGCAACTCAGGCTTGGCCAGGGCTTCGAAGCGCAGCTTGTCGACAGCGTCAGAGGCGTTCGAGATCAATTCGCGAAGGAAGATTTCCTTGTTGGAATACAGCGAATGGATCATGAGGTGCAGCAGCTGCTTTACCTCGGTCTGGAAGCCCAGGGTTTCCTTTTGAGTTTCCACACTCATGGTCATCAAACTCCAATCAGATGGCAGTGGCCGTGACCCGGAGGGTCGACGGCGGGTTGTTCACTGAGTTGGGGGCAGCGTTCAGGATTTCAAGGGCTCATCAATTTTGAAATGTGCACGGGCGGTGGCAATCGGTTCGCTCTCGGTGCTTTGCCAGGCCGTGATGGCGACGTTGGCCACGCGCCGCCCCTGGCGACAGACCTGACATTTGGCCCAAGTGTCGCGAAACTGCCCCGCACGCAGGTAATCCAGAGAAAAGTCGATGATCTTCGGCACGCCCGGCGCCTCGGTAAAAACCAACAGATGCAGGGCTGCGGCCAGCTCCATGAATCCGGCAATCACTCCGCCATGGATCGCCGGCAATAAAGGGTTACCAATGTTGTCCTTGTTCGCCGGCAGCTTGAACAGCAACTCATCGCCAACCCGCGAGCATTCGACGCCGATCAGCCCGGCGTAGGGAATCAGTTGCAATAGCGGCGCGTAGTCACCCTGAGCATGAGCCTGCTGCAGTTGTCGCTTCCAGTCATCGCTCATCGGTTTTCCCCTCTGACCTTGCCGCCAAATCCCTGGGTGCCTTTCAGGCCCTTGCCCATGCGCATGAAGGTACCGACGACATGGGCGATCGGTTGCTGCGGGTCGTCCTGATAGGCAAAGCCGCGGGCGAAGATCACGTCGGTGGTGACCCGGTAACACTGGGCAAAGCCGTAGACATCCTTGTGCGGTTCAGCGGCGTGCATGTAATCGATGCGCAGATCCAGGGTCGGGCAAACTTCGAACTCCGGCAAAACGCACAGCGTGGACATGCCGCACGCGGTGTCCATCAATGAGGTAATGGCGCCGCCGTGGATGACCCCGGTTTGCGGATTACCGACAATTTGCGCGCTGTACGGCAACTTCACCGTCAGCCCTTCGCTACCGGCGCTTTGTACCGTCAGACCAAGCACCTGACAATGGCGCAGGGCCGAGAGAAAGCGTGTCGCGCGCTCAAAAACGGGGTTTTCAGCCATATGATAATTACTCTCGTTAGAGCCTTGTGCCAGTATTGAGAAATACGGTAAAAGTTCCACTAAAAAACAAACTTATATATCTGAACGAAATGAGGAACTTAACCTTTGGGCCAACGCTCTTAAGGCCAGTAGTTATTTTCCATAAGGAGAAACACCCCATGCGTAAGACTTTAGCTATTGCCTTGATGTTGACCGCTTCCCTCGGTCTCGCTGCCTGCGATAAGAAATCCGAGGACAAAGCTCAAGATGCCAACCAACATGCTGAGCAAGCTCAGCAAGACATGAACAAAGCTCAGGATAAAGTGAACGACGCAGCAAAAGAAAACGCCGAAGCTGCCAAAGCTCAGGCTGAATCGAATCAAGCTGCTCAGGAAGAAGCTGCCAAGAAGCAATAATTGCGACTTGATGCAGAAAAAGAAAACCCGCCAAGTGCGGGTTTTCTTTTGCCTGTGATTTTTTGTCAGTGTCGGCTTAGACGCTGTTTTTAGAGCAATACGGTTCTAAAAGTCGGACTAATCATCAGCAACAAACTGCAGATCAGTCCGACCAGCCACACCAGGCTGCGCAGGGATGGTTTATCCGCCAGGTACAACCACACGTAAAGAATCCGCGCGATCACAAAGATGATCGCCAGGGCATCAATCAACCAGCCTTGGGTTTGCGTGGTGTGCGCCATCAGCACACCCACGGCAAACAGGATGAACGCTTCGATGCAGTTCTGGTGCGCCGCCAGCGCACGCGCGCCGTAGCCGGTGAGTTGCGCCTGCTGTTGGCGCGGCAGGTGGTTGTTGTAACCGCCCTGCTCTTTCATGGCTTTAGCCACCGGCATACGCGCGATGTAAATCAACAGTGCACTAATAAACACACACCAGAACGGAATACTCATCAAGCAGCCTCTTTATTGGTTTCGGGCAATGGCGCCTCTGTAGGGGTATAGACCATCACATCCAGCACGTCGGAATGAAACTCGCGGCGGTACAAAACGATGACCACACCGGCACTCATCAACATGAACAGCCACGGGCTGACAAACCACGCCAGCATGCTCATGCCGAAGTAATAAGAGCGCAGACCGAAGTTGAACTGGTTGGCCGCCATCGAAATCACCCGCGCCGCCCGCAGCGCGAAGGCTTTACGCTCCTGCTCGGACACCTGGCGCTCGCCGATCATCGGCGCTGAACCGACCAGTACCGCAGCAAAGTTGTACTGACGCATGCACCAGCTGAACGTGAAAAACGCATAGACGAACACCAGCGCCAGGCACAGCAACTTGATCTCCGACATACCCTGCGACGCCTGCTGCACCATCGGGATATCCGCCAGCAGCGACACCGCGCGCTCTGACGCACCGAGCACGGTGAGAATGCCCGCAAGGATGATCAAAGTGCTGGAAGCGAAGAACGAGGCGTTGCGCTCCAGATTGCCGATCACGCTGGCGTCAGCGATGCGGTTGTCACGCAGCAGCATGCGGCGCATCCAGTCTTCGCGATACAGGTGCAGCACGCTGGCCAGGCACGCGGTGTCGCGGGCCTTCCACGACGCATAACGGGTGTAGCCGCCCCAGCAGATGACAAACCAGAGCGCGGCCAGCAGGTGGATCAGGTTGGCTTGGATGAACGACATTCGTTTTCCTGTGAAGTGTTGATGCATTACCTGTAGGAGTGAGCCTGCTCGCGATTCGCTGGCACATCCGGCATTGATCTGACAGACACGACGCCATCGCGAGCAGGCTCACTCCTACATAAAACCTGTGCAGTGCTTCGACGTTAGCTCGCGGAAAAAGACACTGCCAGACGCCCATAAAAAATGCCCCGTATCGATTGATACGGGGCATTTCTGTTTAAGCGCTGAAGACCCGCTTGTGGCGGGTCAGACAACGTCAGGCAACGGCTTCGCTGCGCTTGCCCAGCAGGCGATCGCAGACCACGGCGACCACCAGAGTCATCACGCATGGCACCAGCCACGCCAGCCCCTGCTCGCTCAGCGGCAAGTGCGACAGCTGCGAAGGCATCCAGTCAGCCAGACCGGCGCCCTTGAGCGCGTCAATGGCGCCGAACAGGAACGACACCAGCATCACCGGGCCGAGGATCCGCCCGTGCTCATGCCAGAAGTCCTTGCAGAAGCTCAGGGCCACCAGAACGATGCACGGCGGGTAGATCGCCGTCAGCACCGGGATCGAGAACGCGATCAGCTTGGTCAGGCCCAGGTTGGACACCAGCAGCGAGAACGCGGCGAGGATGATCACCAGAGTCTTGTAGGACAGCGGCAGCACGCGACTGAAGTATTCGGCACAGGCGCAGGTCAGACCGACCGCGGTCACCAGGCATGCCAGCGAGATCAGCACCGCGAGGAAACCGCTGCCCAGCGAACCGAAGGTGTGTTGCACGTAAGCGTGCAATACCGCCGCACCGTTGCTGGCACCGACCGCGACTTCATGGCTGCCGGAACCGAGGCGGAACAGGCTGATGTACACCAGCGCCAGACCGACACCGGCGATGAGGCCGGCAATGATCGCGTAACGGGTGATCAGCGCAGGCGACTCGACGCCACGGGAGCGGATCGCGTTGACGATGACGATGCCGAACACCAGCGCGCCGAGGGTATCCATGGTCAGGTAACCATTGATGAAGCCCTGTGAGAACGGTGCCGCGACGTATTCCGGTGTGGCCTGACCGATATCACCGGCCGGCAAGGCGAATGCGGCGATGCCGAGTACCGCCAGGGCGATGATTTTCAATGGCGCGAGAAAACGCCCCACGGTATCGAGCAGACGGCCCGGATACAGCGAGATGAAGAACACCAGCAGGAAGTACACCGAGCTGTAGAGGAACAGCGCCAGCGGGCTTTCGCCAGTCAGCGGCGCCAGACCCACTTCGAACGACACGGTCGCGGTTCGCGGTGTGGCGAACAGCGGGCCGACCGCCAGGTAGCACGCCGCGGCGAGCACACCGCCGGCGATCTTGCCGATCGGGCTGCTCAGCGCATCCATCGCACCACCGACCTTGGCCAGGGCAACGACGGTGACCACCGGCAGACCGACGGCCGTGATCAAAAAGCCCAGCGCCGCCATCCAGACGTTAGGTCCGGACTGCAGGCCGACGATAGGCGGGAAAATGATGTTGCCGGCCCCGACGAACAGGGCAAATGTCATAAAGCCCAGTGCCAGGATGTCCTGACCTTTCAAAACTTTCATTAAGGAAATACCACACTACTGAATCGGAATTTAGAGGGGGATTTCCCTGTGGGGTTAGGGAAATGCTGTCAGTCCGTTTGGGGCTGACCCGTTTAGCGCGTTGCATGCCTTGTGGGCGGCGGACGCAAAAATGGCTGCTAGCCTAACGAATTTGCCTGACAAACGCACTGTTTGAGGGCGAACTATCCGATACACGACGTGTCCGTGTCGCGTTTACGCATCTATTTTTCCTAACCACAACCCTGTGGCGAGGAAGCTTGCTCCCGCTGGGTTGCGAAGCAACCCCAATGCAGACGATTGGGTTCTCGCTGTTAGATGGTTCTACGCCTGCTGCGCAGTCGAGCGGGAGCAAGCTCCCTCGCCACAGAAATCCACTCAAATACCCATATGCCAGAAACAACAAAGGCCACCCGAAGGTGGCCTTTGTCTGGTGAAGCGTCAGTCAAGCACGAGGCTTACTTGACAGCCCAACCGGTCAGCTCGGCCAGGGCCTTGCCGATGTCTGCCAGCGAACGCACGGTTTTTACGCCTGCGTCTTGCAGCGCAGCGAATTTCTCGTCTGCAGTGCCTTTGCCGCCAGAGATGATTGCGCCAGCATGGCCCATGCGCTTGCCCGGAGGAGCAGTCACACCAGCGATGTAGGAAACAACCGGCTTGGTCACGTGTGCCTTGATGTAAGCAGCCGCTTCTTCTTCAGCCGAACCGCCGATCTCGCCGATCATCACGATCGCTTCGGTCTTCGGGTCTTCCTGGAACAGCTTCAGGATGTCGATGAAGTTCGAACCCGGGATCGGGTCACCACCGATGCCGACGCAGGTCGACTGACCGAAACCGGCGTCAGTGGTCTGCTTCACAGCTTCGTAGGTCAGGGTGCCGGAACGCGAAACGATACCGACCTTGCCTGGCAAGTGAATGTGACCTGGCATGATGCCGATCTTGCATTCGCCTGGGGTGATCACGCCTGGGCAGTTAGGGCCGATCAGGGTAACACCCAGCTCGTCGCACTTAACTTTGGCGTCCAGCATGTCCAGGGTAGGAATGCCTTCGGTGATGCAGACGATCAGCTTGATGCCGCCGAAAGCAGCTTCCAGGATCGAGTCCTTGCAGAAAGGAGCCGGAACGTAGATCACGCTGGCGGTAGCGCCAGTGGCAGCTACAGCGTCTTTAACAGTGTTGAACACTGGCAGACCCAGGTGCTCGGTGCCGCCTTTGCCCGGAGTTACGCCACCAACCATCTTGGTGCCGTATTCGATGGCTTGCTGGGTGTGGAAACTACCTTGCGAACCGGTAATACCCTGGCAGATAACTTTGGTGTCTTTATTGATCAGGACGCTCATTATTTGCCCTCCGCAGCTTTGACAACTTGTTGAGCAGCGTCGGTCAGGCTGGTAGCAGCGATGATGTTCAAACCGCTTTCTGCCAGTACTTTAGCGCCCAGCTCAGCGTTGTTGCCTTCAAGGCGAACAACAACCGGGATTTTCACGCCGACTTCTTTCACGGCGCCGATGATGCCTTCGGCAATCATGTCGCAGCGAACGATGCCGCCGAAGATGTTGACCAGTACTGCAGCGACGTTGGTGTCGGACAGGATGATCTTGAAGGCTTCGGTCACGCGCTCTTTGGTAGCACCACCACCTACGTCGAGGAAGTTGGCTGGCTTGCCGCCGTGCAGGTTGACGATGTCCATGGTACCCATGGCCAGGCCGGCACCGTTGACCATGCAGCCGATGTTGCCTTCCAGGGCTACGTAGTTCAGTTCGAACTTGGCAGCGTGCGCTTCGCGCGGATCGTCTTGCGACGGATCGTGGAAAGTCTTCAGCTTAGGCTGACGGTACATGGCGTTGGCGTCGATGTTGATCTTGGCGTCGAGGCAGTGCAGATCGCCGTCAGCCTTGATCACCAGCGGGTTCACTTCCAGCAGGGCCAGATCGTGATCCTGGAACAGTTTGGCCAGACCGACGAAGATCTTGGCGAACTGGGCAACTTGCTTGCCTTCCAGACCCAGTTGGAACGCCAGCTCGCGACCCTGGAATGGCTGAGCGCCAACCAGTGGATCGATAGTGGCTTTGAGAATTTTTTCTGGAGTGTCGTGAGCGATTTTCTCGATGTCCACGCCACCTTCGGTGGAAGCCATGAACACGATGCGACGGCTCGAACGGTCAACGACAGCGCCCAGGTACAGCTCTTTAGCGATATCAGTGCACGATTCAACCAGGATCTTGGTGACTGGCTGACCATTGGCGTCAGTCTGGTAAGTCACCAGACGCTTGCCCAGCCACTGCTGTGCGAAGGCCTTGGCGTCTTCTTTGTTGCGAACCAGCTTGACGCCGCCCGCTTTACCGCGACCACCGGCGTGGACCTGGGCTTTGACAACCCACTCGCTGCCGCCGATTTTATCGCAAGCTTCTGCTGCTGCTTCCGGGGTGTCTACTGCGTAACCAGTGGAAACTGGCAGGCCGTATTCAGCGAACAGCTGCTTACCCTGATACTCGTGAAGATTCATGCTTTTTACCGTCTTCGTTAGGTACTGCGCATTCGGCGCTGCGCTCTTGATGAGTGCCGCGCCACCTGTGACTGCTGCTTGCGTAGCTGAGCTACGCAAGACTGCGTCCAGCGGACATTCCGCGGTGAGACTTGCTCGCAAGGCTCACGACGGGCCGCAACCGCCGTGGTTTCTTATTGTCTGTTAACGCTTTTTGCGGTTGGCAATGTGGATGGCGCCGCCATTCACCGCCAGAGCAGCTTCGTGCAAGGCTTCAGACAGGGTCGGATGGGAGAAAACCATCATGCCCAGGTCTTCAGCGCTGGTGCCGAATTCCATACCGATCGCGCCCTGCTGAACCAGTTCTGCAGCGCTCGGGCCAATCACGTGCACGCCCAATACGCGGTCAGTCTTGGCATCAGCGATGACCTTGACGAAACCACCGGTATCGTTGGCGGCCATGGCACGGCCGGAAGCGGCGAACGGGAAGGTGCCGACGTTAACTTCAACGCCTTCGGCTTTCAAGGCCTGCTCGGTTTTGCCAACCCACGCGATTTCCGGGTGAGTATAAATAACCGAAGGGATCAGGTCATAGTTCATCTGAGCCTTGTGGCCCTTGATGCGCTCGACAACCATGATGCCCTCTTCCGAGGCCTTGTGCGCCAGCATCATGCCGCGAACCACGTCACCGATGGCGTAAACGCCCGGTACGGTGGTGGCGCAGTGATCGTCAACGTGCACGAAACCGCGCTCGTCCAGGGTCACGCCGCTGTCGGCAGCCAGCAGATCAGTGGTCACCGGACGGCGACCAACGGCTACGATCAGCTTGTCGAAAGTGATGGACTGTTCGCCGTTGGCATCGGTGTAGTTAACAACGACTTCGTCGCCGTTCACTTTCGAACCGGTTACGCGAGCACCCAGCTTGATGTCCAGACCTTGCTTGGTCAGGGTTTTCAGCGCTTCCTTGGAAACAGCGGTGTCCGCTGCCATCAGGAAGGTGTCCAGGGCTTCGAGGACAACCACTTCGGAACCCAGACGCGACCAGACCGAACCCAGTTCCAGACCGATCACGCCAGCGCCGATCACGCCCAGACGTTTAGGTACGGACTGGAATTCCAGAGCGCCAGTCGAATCAACGATGACTTTCTGATCGACCGGAGCCGGTGGAATGTCGATCGGACGCGAACCTGGAGCCAGGATGACGTTTTCGGCTTCGATGACTTCAACCGAACCGTCCGGCTTGGTGACTTCGACTTTCTTGCCGGCCAGCAGCTTGCCGTGGCCCTGGATCGAAGTAACGCCGTTGGCCTTGAACAGGGTGGCAACGCCGCCAGTCAGGTTCTTGACGATGCCAGCCTTGCGGCCAACCATCGCAGCGACGTCCATTTTGACTTCGCCGGTCGAGATACCGTGAACGTTGAAGCTCTCTTTGGCTTCCTTGTACTTCCAGGAGCTGTCCAGCAGCGCCTTGGACGGAATGCAGCCGACGTTCAGGCAAGTACCGCCGAGGGCTTGCTTGCCTTCAGCGTCGGTGTACTTCTCGATGCAGGCAGTGGTGAGCCCCAGCTGCGCGGCCTTGATGGCAGCTACATAGCCGCCAGGGCCGGCACCGATCACTACTACGTCAAATTTCTGCGACATTCAAAAAATCCTCTTTAGCGAAAAGCCTCAAGCCGCGCGCTCCAAGCCAAGCTGCCTATTCTTGCAGCTTGAAACTTGAAGCCCGCAGCTGCTTCTATCAGATATCCAGCAACAGACGAGCCGGATCTTCCAGCAGGTTCTTGATGGTCACCAGGAAGGTTACAGCTTCTTTGCCATCGATCAGACGGTGATCGTAGGACAGTGCCAGATACATCATCGGACGGATCACGACCTGACCATTGATGGCCATTGGACGCTGGATGATGTTGTGCATGCCCAGAATCGCTGCCTGCGGCGGGTTGACGATCGGGGTCGACATCATCGAACCGAAGGTACCACCGTTGGTGATGGTGAAGGTACCGCCGGTCATCTCTTCCATCGACAGTTTGCCGTCACGGGCTTTCTTGCCGAACGTGGCGATGCCGCCTTCGATTTCAGCCAGGCTCATCAGCTCGGCGTTACGCAGAACCGGAACGACCAGACCACGGTCGCTGGAAACGGCAACACCGATGTCGGCGTAGCCGTGGTAAACGATGTCCGCACCGTCGATCGAAGCGTTGACCGCCGGGAAGCGTTTCAGCGCTTCGGTGGCAGCCTTGACGAAGAACGACATGAAGCCCAGGCGTACGCCGTTGTGGGACTTCTCGAACAGGTCCTTGTACTTCGAACGCAGGGCCATGACTTCGGTCATGTCAACTTCGTTGAAAGTGGTCAGCATCGCCATGTTCGACTGGGCTTCAACCAGACGCTCGGCAACCTTGGCACGCAGACGGGTCATTGGTACGCGTTTTTCAACGCGATCACCGGCAGCGAATACCGGCGCAGCGGCAGCCGGAGCAGCAGCCTTGGCAGGTGCGGCAGCCGGAGCGGCTTTCTTCGCGGCAACAGCAGCCACCACGTCTTCCTTGGTCACACGACCGCCTTTGCCGGTGCCGGCAACGGAAGCGATGTTGATGCCGTTCTCTTCAGCCAGCTTGCGCGCAGCCGGAGCAGCAACAGGATCGTCTTCGCCTTCGGCAGCAGCCGGGGCAGCGGCAGCAGCGGCTGGAGCAGCAGCGGCGGCTGGAGCAGCGGCAGCAGCGCCACCCGCTTCGATGGAGCCCAGGACTTCGTCGGACAGAACGGTGTCGCCTTCGTTTTTGACGATTGCGCCCAGCACGCCGTCGGCGGTAGCCAGCACTTCCAGTACGACTTTGTCGGTTTCGATGTCGACGATCAGGTCGTCACGCTTGACGGCGTCGCCCGGTTTTTTGTGCCAGGTGGCAACGGTGCCATCGGCAACCGATTCCGGGAAAGTGGGGGCTTTGATCTCGATAGCCATTATCTGTGGTTCCTTAAATTCGGTTTCAGGTGCGCGAAGGCGTTAAACGGTAAACGCGTCTTGCAGCAGTTTTTCCTGCTGCTCGGCGTGCATCGATGCGTAACCACATGCTGGGGCAGCAGAAGCCTCGCGGCCCGCGTACTCGAGTACGAGAGACTTGTCGAGGTTACCGATGCTGCGACGCAGGTGATGCTGGCTGCAGTACCAGGCGCCCTGGTTCATCGGCTCTTCCTGACACCAGACGGCATGCTTGACGTTGGTGTAAGGCGCCAGGACTTCTTTCAAGTCGTCCTCAGGGAATGGATACAGCTGCTCGATACGCACGATGGCGATATCGTCACGGCCTTCGGCACGGCGTTTTTCCAGCAGGTCGTAGTAGACCTTGCCGCTGCACAGAACAACGCGCTCGACCTTTTTCGGGTCCAGGGCGTCGATTTCCGGGATCACGGTCTGGAACGAACCTTCAGCCAGATCTTCCAGGGTCGATACGGCCAGTTTGTGGCGCAGCAGCGACTTCGGCGTCAGCACTACCAGAGGTTTGCGCAGCGGGCGAATCACCTGACGACGCAGCAAGTGGTAGATCTGGGCCGGAGTGGTCGGCATGCACACCTGAATGTTGTGCTCGGCGCACAGCTGCAGGTAACGCTCAAGACGTGCCGAGCTGTGCTCAGGCCCCTGACCTTCGTAGCCGTGCGGCAACAGCATGGTCAGACCGCAGAGACGGCCCCACTTGTGCTCGCCGCTGGTGATGAACTGGTCGATAACAACCTGTGCACCGTTGGCGAAGTCGCCAAACTGGGCTTCCCAGATCACCAGCGCGTTTGGCGTGGTGGTCGAGTAACCGTATTCGAACGCCAGTACCGCTTCTTCCGACAGGAACGAGTCGTACAGGTCAAAGCGTGGCTGACCGTCGTACAGGTTCTGCAGCGGAATGTAGGTGCCTGCGTCTTTTTGGTTGTGCAGCACAGCGTGACGGTGCGAGAACGTACCGCGGCCGATGTCCTGACCGGTCATGCGGATCGGGTGACCTTCGAACGCCAGGGTCGCGTACGCCATGGTTTCGGCGTAACCCCAGTTGATCGGCAGGCCGCCGGCTTGCATCTTCTGACGGTCTTCGTAGATCTTCGCGACCTGACGCTGAACCACGAAGCCTTCCGGAATTTCCAGCAGCTTGGCGGACAGTTCCTGCAGGGTCTTCAGGTCGAAACGCGTGTCATGACGCGCAGTCCAGGCGTGGCCCAGATACGGACGCCAATCCACGAACAGCTCTTTGTTCGGCTCTTTGACCAGCGACTTCACTACGTGCAGACCGTTGTCCAGCGCGTTGCGGTACTCGTCGACCTTGGCCTGAACACGCTCAGCGTCCAGCACACCGGCCTGAGTCAGGCGATCAGCGTACAGCTCACGGGTGGTGCGCTGCTTGGTGATCTGCTGATACATCAGCGGCTGGGTGCCGCTTGGCTCGTCGGCCTCGTTGTGGCCGCGACGACGGTAGCAGACCAGGTCGATCACCACGTCACGCTTGAACTGCATGCGGTAGTCGATGGCCAGCTGGGTCACGAACAGCACGGCTTCCGGATCATCACCATTCACATGGAGGATCGGCGCCTGGATCATCTTCGCAACGTCGGTAGCGTACTCGGTGGAACGCGAGTCCAGCGGGTTGCTGATGGTGAAGCCAACCTGGTTGTTGATCACGATGTGCACGGTACCGCCGGTCTTGAAACCGCGGGTCTGCGACATCTGGAAGGTTTCCATGACCACGCCCTGACCTGCGAATGCAGCGTCACCGTGGATGGAGATCGGCAGCACCTTCTCACCGGTCGGGTCGTTACGACGATCCTGACGGGCGCGAACCGAACCTTCTACCACCGGGGAAACGATTTCCAGGTGGGACGGGTTGAACGCCATGGCCAGGTGAACTTCACCGCCGGTGGTCATCACGTTGGACGAGAAGCCCTGGTGGTATTTGACGTCACCGGAACCCAGCTCGACCTTCTTCTTGCCTTCGAACTCGTCGAACAGCTCACGCGGGTTCTTGCCGAAGGTGTTGACCAGCACGTTCAGACGGCCACGGTGGGCCATGCCGATGACGACTTCCTTGGTGCCGTAGGAACCGGAACGCTGGATCAGTTCGTCGAGCATCGGAATCAGGCTTTCGCCGCCTTCCAGACCGAAACGCTTGGTGCCCGGGTATTTGGTGCCCAGGTATTTTTCCAGGCCTTCACCGGCAGTGACGCGCTCGAGCAGGTGGCTCTTGATGTCGGCGGAGTACGTCGGACGACCGCGCACGCTTTCCAGACGCTGCTGGAACCACTGGCGCTGCTCGGAATCGGTGATGTGCGTGAATTCAGCGCCGATGGTGCGGCAATATGTCTGCTGCAACGCTTCGTGAATTTCGCGTAGGCTCGCTTCCTCTTTGCCGATGAACAGGTCGCCGGCACGGAAGGTCGTATCAAGATCGGCATTGGTCAAGCCGTAATGATTGATTGACAGGTCTGCAGGTGCAGGACGCTGCCACAGCCCCAGCGGGTCAAGCTGGGCTGCCTGGTGGCCACGCATACGGTAGGCCTGGATCAATCGCAGCACTTCAACTTGCTTCTTCTCGTGCTCACTGCTCACGCTACCGGCGGAAACCGGTTGGGCGCGGCGCTGGTTCTTTGCCAGCAGCACGAAATGATCGCGAATTGTGGAGTGCGAAACATCAGTGGCAGAGCTGCCGTCGGCAGGCAGCTTCTGGAAGTAGGTGCGCCACTCTTCTGGCACAGCGTTAGGGTCGTGCAGGTAGAGCTCATAAAGCTCTTCCACATAGGCAGCGTTTCCACCTGAAAGGTAGGCGCTGTTCCACATGCGCTGCATCACGCTTTCTTGCATGCTTGGTCACCCTCGGTTAGGGGAACACCATCGGCGTCAATACCGAGCAAACTTGCAGAAGTCCGAATGCAGCGACCAAAACAAGCCACTTAGGATCACGCTGATAGTCCGGGTACCAGCCCGGATGCCCCTGCTTGTCTCATTTCTTCAAAATAAGAGCTGCAGCTTGTGGCTACTGCTCTGGTTATAGCCATGACGCGGGTTGAAGCCCGCGCCACAGCCTCTTCGTTACAGCGGTTCTACGGTTACAGCAGCTGAATCACACGCCGCTCGAAAGCAACATGTTACGGATGTGACCGATGGCCTTAGTCGGGTTCAGGCCTTTCGGACATACGTTGACGCAGTTCATGATGCCCCGGCAGCGGAAGACGCTGAACGGGTCATCGAGCGAAGCCAGACGCTCGGACGTCTTGGTGTCACGGCTGTCTGCCAGGAAGCGGTACGCTTGCAGCAGAGCAGCTGGACCCAGGAACTTGTCCGGGTTCCACCAGAAGGACGGGCACGAGGTCGAGCAGCAGGCGCACAAAATGCACTCGTACAGACCGTCGAGCTTTTCACGCTCTTCAGGGGACTGCAGACGCTCGATGGCCGGAGCCGGCGTGTCGTTCTGCAGGTAAGGCTTAACCTTCTCGTATTGCTTGTAGAAGATGCTCATATCGACAACCAGGTCACGGATAACCGGCAAACCTGGCAGCGGACGAACGATCAACTTGTTGCCTTTTACGACAGCGGACAGCGGCGTGATGCACGCCAGGCCGTTCTTGCCGTTGATGTTCATGCCGTCGGAGCCGCAGACGCCTTCACGGCAAGAGCGACGATAGGAGAAACCCTCGTCCTGCTCTTTGATCAGGGCCAGCACGTCCAGCACCATCAGGTCCTTACCACCGGTATCGACCTGGAATTCCTGCATGAACGGCGCAGCGTCCTGATCAGGGTTGTAGCGATAAACACTGACTTGCAACATGGCGATCACCCTTAATAAGTCCGGACTTTAGGTTCGAAAGTCGGAACAGTCTTCGGCGAGAAGTTTACGGCACGCTTGGCGACGCGCTTCTCACCCGGGAAGTACAGGGTGTGGCACAGCCAGTTTTCGTCGTCACGGTCTTCAAAGTCTTCACGGGCGTGAGCGCCGCGGGACTCTTTACGTACTTCGGCCGCGATGGCGGTAGCTTCAGCCACTTCCAGCAGGTTTTGCAGTTCCAGAGCTTCGATACGCGCGGTGTTGAAAGCTTGCGACTTATCGTTGATCTTCACGTTGGCGATGCGCTTGCGCAGATCGGCCAGCTGGGCAATACCCTTCTGCATGTATTCGCCAGTACGGAACACACCGAAGTAGTTCTGCATGCAGCTTTGCAGCTCGCGACGCAGGGTTGCCACGTCTTCGCCATCGGTACGGCCGTTCAGCGCGTTCAGACGCGACAGGGCAGCCTCGATGTCGGCTTCGGTAGCGTCGTCGTACTCGATGCCGTCGGTCAGCGCCTTTTCCAGGTGCAGGCCGGCAGCGCGACCGAATACCACCAGGTCGAGCAGCGAGTTGCCGCCCAGACGGTTGGCACCGTGTACCGATACGCAAGCCACTTCACCTACGGCGAACAGGCCAGGAATGATCTGATCCACGCCTTCGGCGTTCTGGGTGATCGCCTGACCATGAATGTTGGTGGCAACGCCGCCCATCATGTAGTGGCAGGTCGGAACAACCGGAACCGGAGCAACCACCGGGTCAACGTGAGCGAAAGTCTTCGACAGTTCGCAGATGCCTGGCAGACGGCTGTGCAGCACTTCCTCGCCCAGGTGGTCGAGTTTGAGCATTACGTGGTCGCCATTCGGACCGCAACCGTTGCCGGCGATGATTTCTTTAACCATCGAGCGGGCAACCACGTCACGACCAGCCAGGTCTTTCGCGTTCGGAGCATAACGCTCCATGAAACGCTCGCCGTGCTTGTTGATCAGGTAACCACCTTCACCACGGCAACCTTCGGTCACCAGTACACCGGCGCCGGCGATGCCGGTCGGGTGGAACTGCCACATTTCGATGTCTTGTACCGGTACGCCAGCACGCAGAGCCATGCCGACGCCGTCACCGGTGTTGATCAGGGCGTTGGTGGTGGAAGCGTAGATACGGCCGGCACCGCCAGTGGCCAGTACGGTGGCCTTGGCGCGGATGTACGAAGTTTCGCCGGTTTCGATGCAGATCGCGATCACACCAACGAACTCGCCTTCCTGGTTTTTCACCAGGTCAACAGCGTAGTACTCGTTCAGGAACGTGGTGCCGGCTTTCAGGTTGCCCTGATAAAGGGTGTGCAGCAGCGCGTGACCGGTACGGTCGGACGCTGCGCAGGTACGGGCAGCCTGGCCGCCTTTACCGTAGTCCTTGGACTGACCACCGAACGGACGCTGGTAGATACGACCTTGCTCGGTACGCGAGAACGGCAGACCCATGTGGTCCAGCTCGAAAACGGCAGCCGGGCCTTCCTGACACATGTATTCGATAGCGTCCTGGTCACCGATGTAGTCGGAACCCTTGACGGTATCGTACATGTGCCAGCGCCAGTCATCGTTCGGGTCAGCGGACGCGATGGCGCAGGTGATGCCGCCCTGGGCGGATACAGTGTGCGAACGGGTCGGGAAAACCTTGGTGATCACCGCAGTCTTGTGACCGCCTTGTGCCAGTTGCAGCGCAGCGCGCATGCCGGCACCGCCACCACCAATAATGATGGCGTCGAAAGAAATCGTTGGAATGTTAGCCATGACTCAGATACCCCAGAGAATCTGCACACCCCAGACGAAGTAAGCGAACATCGCAACGCCGCATACTGCCTGGAAAAGGAAACGTACTGCGGTCGCGGACTTGCCCAGCGCCATTGGCGTCAGGTAGTCGGTCGCGATGGTCCACATGCCGACCCAGGCGTGAGCGCCAAGGGCAACGAGGGCCAGCAGACTGAAGATACGCATCCCGTTGTGAGCGAACAGGCCGTGCCACTGCTCATAGCCGATGCCCGGATTCACTGCAAGGTATCCGATCAGAAAGATGAAATAAGCCGCGAGAACAACCGCAGACACACGTTGCGCCATCCAGTCATAGAGGCCCGAACGCGAAAGGTTCGTAACGCTGGTTACCATATCCAAACTCCTGCCAGAACGATCAGCACCACGGAAACGGCGATGATAATTTTCGAGCCCAGGCGGCCGCCTTCCAGCGTCTCACCGATGCCCATATCCATGATCAAGTGGCGCACACCGGCTACCAGGTGATACAGCAGAGCGGACAGGAGGCCCCATGCTACGAACTTGGCCAGCGGGCTGGTCAAGCATGCCTTCACGTCGGCAAAACCTTCCTCGGAACCCAGAGACTTGCCCAATGCATAAAGCATGAAGCCGATACCCAGGAAGAGGATGATGCCGGAAACACGGTGAAGAAACGACGTAACGCCGGTGATGGGGAGTTTGATGGTCCTTAGGTCTAGGTTTACAGGTCGTTGGCTTTTCACGGCTTTTTTTTCACACTGAAGAGCCCCTAACAATCAGGGCAAAGTTGTTGGGGAGTGCACTGGTCAGGTAACCACCACCCAGGGATGCGACCCCCAATAAAGCAGGCCCAAAAGCCCTTGGCGGTCGGTGGCCGAGTATAGACAGTTAGGCTACTAATGACAACGCAATCACCTACCCCAAATAGCTGATTGCACAAGTCGTATAAAAGGCGTAAATGGCAGGCAATTTCGAGGAAAAAGTGCGCTTAAAGCCTTCTGGAGCAAGACTTTAGGCAAATTGACATTCGAATTTATCTCACTATAGTGGTGCGGGCCCTGCGTGGGGGGTCTGTCTGATGGTTCAAGCATAAATAGGAGGCCACATGGCTGACAAAAAAGCGCAGTTGATCATCGAGGGCGCAGCCCCCGTCGAGCTGCCCATTTTAACCGGCACCGTTGGTCCCGATGTAATTGATGTTCGGGGCCTGACGGCCACGGGCCGCTTCACTTTCGACCCGGGTTTCATGTCGACCGCCTCGTGCGAATCGAAGATCACCTATATCGACGGCGACAACGGCATTCTGTTGCACCGCGGCTACCCGATCGAACAGCTGGCTGAAAAGTCGGACTACCTGGAAACCTGCTACCTGCTGCTCAATGGCGAATTGCCGACCGCAGAACAGAAGGCCCAGTTCGTCAGCACCGTGAAAAACCACACCATGGTTCACGAGCAGCTGAAAACCTTCTTCAACGGCTTCCGTCGCGACGCCCACCCGATGGCCGTCATGTGCGGTGTAGTCGGCGCCCTCTCGGCCTTCTACCACGACTCCCTGGACATCAATAACCCGCAGCATCGCGAAATCTCCGCGATCCGTCTGGTTGCCAAGATGCCGACCCTGGCAGCGATGGTTTACAAGTACTCCATGGGCCAACCCATGATGTACCCGCGCAACGACCTGACGTACGCGGAAAACTTCCTGCACATGATGTTCAACACCCCGTGCGAGATCAAACCGATCAGCCCGGTACTCGCCAAGGCCATGGACCGGATCTTCATCCTTCATGCCGACCACGAGCAGAACGCATCGACCTCCACCGTGCGTCTGGCGGGCTCTTCGGGTGCCAACCCGTTCGCCTGTATCGCCGCCGGTATCGCCGCACTGTGGGGCCCTGCCCACGGCGGTGCGAACGAAGCGGTTCTGACCATGCTTGACGAGATTGGTGATGTGTCCAACATCGACAAGTTCATCGCCAAGGCCAAGGACAAGAACGATCCGTTCAAGCTGATGGGCTTCGGTCACCGCGTTTACAAGAACCGCGATCCACGCGCGACTGTGATGAAGCAGACCTGCGACGAAGTACTGAAGGAACTGGGCATCAACAACGATCCGCAACTCGAACTGGCCATGCGCCTGGAAGAGATCGCGTTGACCGACCCGTACTTCATCGAGCGCTCGCTGTACCCGAACGTCGACTTCTACTCGGGGATCATCCTCAAGGCGATCGGCATTCCTACCAGCATGTTCACCGTGATCTTCGCACTGGCCCGTACTGTGGGCTGGATTT
Source organism: Pseudomonas sp. GW823-FHT01D03 (assembly GCF_058798255.1). Lineage (NCBI taxonomy): Bacteria > Pseudomonadati > Pseudomonadota > Gammaproteobacteria > Pseudomonadales > Pseudomonadaceae > Pseudomonas > Pseudomonas sp. GW823-FHT01D03. The sequence goes on along the minus strand of NZ_JBXAKK010000001.1, from coordinate 1,857,121 downwards.
CGCACTGGAAAGAAATGCTCTCCAGCCCGTACAAGATTGGCCGTCCGCGCCAGTTGTACACTGGCTACGAGTCGCGTGATATCACCAAGCTGGAAGATCGCAAATAAGGCTTGTCTTGCGATAACGTCTTGAAGTTGTATCGGGAACGGCCTCTTATATAGAGGCCGTTTTTGTTTGTTTGGTCGCAGCGGCCTGGGGGCCGACTGTTTTTTTGGGGGTTTGGGTGTATATCCGTTGCTGCGGTAACGGCCTCTTATGGTTTCGCTCTTACAGCGAGTTACCTTTTCCAGACGCCGAAAAGGTAACCCAAAAGGCTTTGCCCCGGCGTACGGCACTTCGCTGAGGCTCAGTGTTCCCTCGCTACGGTGCCCATCAGGGGGCATCGCCTCCGGTTTGCTTCGCTGCACCTCCTCTCGATGTATGCGGCTTCGCCGCATGGCGCTGCGCGCCTAACCCCCTGATGGACACCTACGCTCGGCCTGCCGAAGGGGCAAAAAATCAAAAGCTACATCAAGAGCCAGATCAAAAGATCGCAGCCTTCGGCAGCTCCTTGTATCTCGACTATCGCTCCGTCAGGAGCGATAGTTCTCGACTGATCATCGAGGGAGGGACTTGGAAGCCGTGCAGCTCCTTAGGCTTTTTGCCTGTGATGTAGATCGTGCTCCAGCCCTCCACACTCACTCATATAGTTCGAACGGTATCTTGGGCCCGTCTCTGGCGAGAGCTCGCATTCGCAAGGTTGGACAGAGTGCAGTGATGATCGAAAACGGATCAATGGAGAGACAGTCATGTCCAGTTTCGTCGGTGTCGATGTCGCTAAAAATACCTTTGATATCGCCACGCACTTGCCGAACGGCAAGCACAAAACCAAGGCCAAGCTGCCTAATAACTCGAAGGGTTTCAAAGAATTTGAAGCTTGGTTGAACAAGCAGGTCGAGCCTACAGCCTTGATCGTGATGGAAGCCACCAGCATCTATCACCTGGAACTTGCCGAGTTCGTCTACAGCAAGGGTTACCGGGTCTGTGTCGTCAATCCGGCCACGACCCATGCTTACGCCGACAGCGAGTTACGCCGGATCAAAACCGATAAAAGCGACGCCAAACTGATCGCTGATTTTGCTCGGGAAAAGGCTGAAAAGCTTCAGCTTTGGGCACCGGAGCCACTGAAATACCGCCAACTGAAGGCGATGGTGCGTCGGCTGGATGATCTTCAGGAAATGGAACAGATGGAGCTCAATCGTCTGGATGTGTCCGACGAAAAGGTCAAAGACTCGATCAACTCCGTTCTGCGCCACATCGAAAAAGAGATCGCTGAAACGCACAAAGCGATCAAGAAACACATCGACGATGATCCGGACATGCGCCAGATGCGCGACTTGATCGTGACCATCGACGGTATCGGGCAGAAAACCCTTGAGCGGCTGCTGGCCGAACTGGGCGACCTGCGCAAATATGACGACCCTCGCAAACTGGTCGCTGCTGCGGGGTTGAACCCAAAGCTGCAGGACTCGGGAAAGCTCAAAGGCAGAACAGTGATTTCCAGGATCGGATCGGCTCGCGTCCGCGCGGGTCTGTACATGCCAGGCCTGGTAGCGCTGAAGCACAACGAGGCGATCATCGCCATGAAGGAACGCTTGAAGGCCAATGGCAAGGCGCCCAAACAGATCATCTGTGCAGCCATGCGCAAGTTGCTGCACTTCGTTTACGGAGTGCTCAAATCGGGCCAACCATTTGACCCGAAATTGGCACTTGCCCGGTAAGGGGCAAGACGGTATCTACATGGGGGTGTATTCAGTTGGAGATTGATCGGCTGGCAGGACGCATTCGCGAGCAAGCTCGCTCCCACAGTGGGATTGGGTGTGTTCAGTAAAAGATTGGTCGGCTGGCAGGACGCTTTCGCGAGCAAGCCTGCTCCCACAATTGGATTGGGTGCATTCAGTTAGAGATTGGTCGGCTATCAGGCCGCCATCGCCAGCAGGCTGGCTTCCACAGTATTGATTGTGCAAGCTCATGCGGCGCAGCCGCCCCACTCCAGGATGAGCGCAAGCTCGGCTGTCGCTCTTGATCTTGATCTTGATCCACGGGCGACGTCGGAAGGCTGAGTGGAGGGATTGATCCGGGGGTGGGAGCGCAGCGACCGTTTGGCGAAGCCAAACACAGCGAGAGGAGGTGCAGCGAAGCAAACCGGAGGCGCTGCGCCCGGATCAATCCCGGAGCGAAGGGACCCCGAGCCTTAGCGAGCGGGCCGAACGTAGGAGCAAGCGTTTTTTTGCTTACTTTTTTTAGGCGTTTGTAAAAAAAGTGAGTCGCCGTAAGGGCGAAACCCTAAGCAGCCGTTACCGCAGCAACGGATATGTACCCAATTCCAGCCCGATAACCGCCCACAAAAAAAATGCCCCGATCTCTCAACCGGGGCATCTCACTTAATCAGCGCTTAGTGCGAAACCGCCCCACTCGCCCCCAACCCAGTCTGCGAACGCACAAACTGCGGAAAGAACAGCGCCCGCTCGTTCTCGGCCGCCGCCGACTTATCGGTGATCGAGAAGAACCAGATACCGATGAACGCAATGATCATCGAAAACAACGCCGGGTATTCGTAAGGGAAGATCGCCTTCTCGTGATGCAGAATCTGCACCCAGATGGTCGGGCCAAGGACCATCAGTCCCACCGCACTCACCAGCCCCAACCAGCCACCGATCATCGCACCGCGGGTGGTCAGCTTCTTCCAGTACATCGAAAGCAGCAGTACCGGGAAGTTGCAGCTTGCCGCAATGGAGAACGCCAGACCGACCATGAACGCGATGTTCTGGCTTTCGAACAGGATGCCCAGACCAATCGCCAGCACCGCCAAAGCAATGGTGGTGATCTTCGAGACGCGAATCTCATCCTTGTCGTTGGCCTTGCCCTTCCTGATCACGCTGGCATACAGGTCGTGCGACACCGCCGATGCACCAGCCAGAGTCAGGCCCGCTACCACCGCCAGAATGGTCGCGAACGCCACCGCCGAGATAAAGCCGAGGAAAATGCTGCCACCCACGGCGTTGGCCAGGTGCACCGCCGCCATGTTGTTGCCGCCGAGCAGCGCGCCCGCAGCATCTTTAAAGGCCGGGTTGGTGCTGACCAGCAGGATCGCGCCGAAGCCGATAATGAAGGTCAGGATGTAGAAGTAGCCAATGAAACCGGTTGCATACAGCACGCTCTTACGGGCTTCTTTAGCATCACTTACAGTGAAGAAGCGCATCAGAATGTGCGGCAGGCCCGCGGTACCGAACATCAGGGCCAGGCCCAGGGAGAACGCCGAAATCGGATCTTTCACCAGACCGCCCGGGCTCATGATCGCTTCACCTTTAGGGTGAACCTTGATCGCCTCGGAGAACAGCATGTTGAAGTCGAAGTTGACGTGTTTCATCACCATCAGTGCCATGAACGAAGCACCGGACAGCAGCAACACCGCCTTGATGATCTGCACCCAGGTGGTCGCCAGCATGCCGCCGAACAGCACGTACATGCACATCAGCACACCGACCAGAATCACCGCAACATGGTAGTCCAGACCGAACAGCAACTGGATCAGTTTGCCGGCACCGACCATTTGCGCGATCAGGTAGAACGCCACCACCACCAGCGAACCGCAGGCAGACAGGGTGCGAATCTGGGTTTGCCCGAGGCGGTAGGACGCCACGTCGGCAAAGGTGTATTTGCCCAGGTTACGCAAGCGCTCGGCGATCAGGAACAGAATGATCGGCCAGCCCACCAGAAAGCCGATCGAGTAGATCAGACCGTCGTAGCCGGAAGTGAACACCAGCGCGGAAATCCCCAGGAAGGATGCCGCCGACATATAGTCACCGGCGATCGCCAGACCGTTCTGGAAACCGGTGATCTTGCCGCCTGCCGCATAGTAATCGGCCGCCGAGTTGTTTTTCTTCGAGGCCCAGTAGGTGATGTACAGCGTCGCGCCGACGAAAGCCACGAACATCAGGATTGCAGGAATATTCAGTGGCTGTTTGGCCACTGCACCTGTCAGCGCGTCAGCCGCCCAGACACTCGGCGCGAAAGCTGAAACACTCAAAAGAGCCAGTAGACGCCGGATCATTGCTGAGCCTCCTTGAGAATCGCATTGTTCAGGTCGTCGAACTCGCCATTGGCGCGGCGCACGTAGATACCGGTGAGGACGAATGCTGAAAGAATCAGCCCGACACCGATCGGAATGCCCCAGGTAATCGAGGATTCAGGACTGAGCTTCGCGCCGAGTATGTGCGGCCCGTAAGCGATCAAAAGGATGAAGCCAGAGTAAAGCCCGAGCATGATCGCCGAGAGTATCCAGGCGAACTTTTCTCTTTTTCTCACCAGCTCCTTGAAGCGCGGGCTGTTTTGAATCGAGAGGTAAATGCTGTCGTTCATTGTTTTTATCCTCGCAGCACAGATTATTGTTGGAACGTATCCACTGTATGCGGCTGCGGAACGGCTTCCAGACGACCTTAGTATTAGAACGACATGACGTTTTCGCCAATTTTCGGACGCTAATTAGCCGAAAGAATTTGAAAGAGGCGTTAAAACAGCCGTAAACCCTGCAGGTGAGGGTTGCCCAGAAACAAATGTAGGAGTGAGCCTGCTCGCGATGGCGTTGTATCAGTCGACATTTGTATCAACTGAAAGGACGCTATCGCGAGCAGGCTCACTCCTACAGGGGAGCTGCGTTGAGCGGAGTTATTTGGTCCAGTCAGCCACGCGATCCGGGTGCTTGGCGACCCAATCCTTGGCCGCCGCGTCAGGCTTGGCGCCGTCCTGGATGGCCAGCATGACTTCGCCGATCTCGTCTTTCGACGCCCACTGGAAGTTTTTCAGGAACTTGGCGACTTCCGGAGCCTTGGTCGCGAGCTCTTTGCTACCGATGCTGTTCACGGTTTCAGCCGCGCCGTACACGCCTTTCGGGTCGTCGAGGAAGCGCAGTTTCCACTTGGCGAACATCCAGTGCGGTACCCAACCGGTGACGGCAATCGATTCGTTCTTCTTCTCGGCACGGGTCAGCTCGGCAATCATGCCGGCGCCGGAACTGGCCTTGAGGGTGTATTTGTCGAGGCCGTAATCCTTGATCGCCTGATCGGTTTTGAGCATCACGCCTGAACCGGCGTCGATGCCGACGATGCGGTTCTTGAAGGTGTCGTCGGTCTTGAGGTCTTCGATCGATTTGGCCTTGACGTACTCCGGCACGATCAGGCCGATTTTCGCGTCCTTGAAGTTCGGGCCGTAATCGACGACCAGATCCTTGTTCTTCGTCCAGTAATCGCCGTGGGTCACCGGCAGCCATGCCGAGAGCATCGCGTCGAGTTTGCCGGTGGCCACGCCTTGCCACATGATCCCGGTGGCGACGGCCTGCAGCTTCACGTCGTAACCGAGTTTCTGCTTGATCACTTCGGCCGCCACGTGGGTGGTCGCGACGCTGTCGGACCAGCCGTCAACGTAACCAATGTTCAGGGTCTGTTTTTCAGCGCTGGCGAATGTGGAACTCATCGCAAGCACCAAAGCGGCACCTGCGCCTAAAAGTCGTCGCATCTTCATCGTTTACTTCCCCGAAATGCTGCGCCCGACGGATGCCGGGCATCGTCAACGTATTGTTATGGTGCACAGCGCCCCCATCACGCCTGACCGCAAACTTGCTCGAATGCCAGTGGAGTACTGACGCTTTCGATCATCGGCCTGACGCCCGCAGCGACCTGCTCTGTCAGCGACCTCAATACACCGAGAAACGACATCAGAAGGCCATTAATCGCCTCGGAATAATTGGCGCCAGACAATCCGCCCGAACTTTGCATGTGCAAAGCATGCAGGCCACCAACCCGCGGATAAATGCAGGTAACATGCGTCGCTTTGCAGCCACTCGGCCTGACCATGTCCGCGACTTCCCGCTTCCCGTTTGTTCCTTATCTCTTCGCCTGCCTGCTCGGCCTGTTTGCCCTTGGCGGTTTCTGGTACGGCCTCGGCAAACCGGTGATTCTGCCGGACGCTGCGACCCCGACGCACAAGTTGCAATGCGCCTCCTACACGCCGTTCGACAAGGATCAATCGCCGTTCGACGTGCCGTTCAAACTGCGCCCGGAACGCATGGACGCCGACCTCGCCCTGCTGGCGACGCGCTTCGAATGCATCCGCACCTACTCGATGACCGGCCTCGAAGCCCTGCCGGATCTGGCGCGCAAGCACGGTCTGAAGTTGATGATCGGCGCCTGGGTCAACAGCAACCCGGTGGACACCGAGAAAGAAGTCGACCTGCTGATCGCCTCGGCCAACGCCAACCCGGACGTGGTCAGTGCGGTGATCGTCGGCAACGAAGCGTTGCTGCGCAAGGAAGTCACCGGCGCGCAACTGGCGAAGCTGATCAACAAGGTCAAAAGCCAGGTCAAACAACCGGTCACCTATGCCGATGTCTGGGAGTTCTGGCTCAAGCACCCGGAAGTCGCGCCGGCGGTGGATTTCCTGACCATTCACTTGCTGCCGTATTGGGAAGATGACCCGTCAAACATCGACGTCGCTCTGCAACACGTGGCGGATGTGCGTCAGGTGTTCGGCAACAAATTCGCGCCCAAGGACGTGATGATCGGCGAGACCGGCTGGCCCAGTGAAGGCCGCCAGCGTGAGACCGCCCTGCCGAGCCGGGTCAACGAGGCCAAGTTCATTCGCGGTTTTGTCGCGATGGCCGAGAAGGAAGGCTGGCATTACAACCTGATCGAAGCGTTCGACCAGCCATGGAAACGGGGCAGCGAAGGTGCGGTCGGCGGTTACTGGGGCCTGTTCGACGCCGATCGACAGGACAAGGGCGTGCTCGCTGGACCGGTGACCAATGTGCCGTACTGGAAGGAATGGTTGGGCGTCGGTGGGCTGATTTTCCTCGGCACCCTGCTGCTCGGTGGCCGGGTGCGCACCACGCAATCGGCATTGATCCTGCCGCTGCTCGGTGCGCTGGCAGCCTGCTCGATCGGCGCCTGGGGTGATCTGGCGCGAGTGACCACGCGGTTTGCCAGCGAATGGCTGTGGGTCGGCTTGCTGACGGCGTTGAATCTGTTGGTGCTGGCGCATGCCGCGCTGACCTTGAGCAACCGTCAGGGTTGGCGTGAACGCGCGTTCCATCTGCTGGAACGGCGTGCTGGATGGCTGGTTGCCGTGGCCGGTTTTGCGGCGGCGGTGATGATGCTGGAGATGGTGTTCGACGCGCGTTATCGCAGTTTCGCCAGCATGGCGTTCATCCTGCCGGCGCTGGTGTATGTGTGCCGTCCGGTCAGCGTGCCACGCCGGGAAATCGCCCTGCTGACCTTTATCATCGGTGCCGGCATTGCGCCGCAGCTGTATGTAGAAGGATTGTTGAATCAGCAGGCGTGGGGCTGGGCGCTGGTCAGCGGGTTGATGGTGGCGGCACTTTGGCGCTGCCTGCGGGTTCGCTAAGGCTGATCTCCAGAGGCCAGTCTGGCCACTTCGCGAGCAAGCCCGCTCCAACATTTGATCGGGTTCCTCCAGTTGGAATGCAATCAAATGTGGGAGCGGGCTTGCTCGCGAAGGCTGACTGTCAGGCGCTGCGGGATGCCCGAACCAACCGCAATCCGCCAATCACCAGCGCAAACACCGCCAACGTCGTGTTGTACAACGCCAGCGCCGGCAACCCGAACACCAGCGCCAGCACCGCCAGCCACCACCCTGCCCGCCCGGGCAGCACAAAACCCAGCAGCGCCGCACCCAGCGCGGTCCAGCCCAGTACCTTGAAGTGAATCATCAGCCCCAGGTTCGAGCGCACCGTGCATTCCCAGCGGCTCGCTTCGTCGACGCAGATGCCGACCCACTGCCCATCCTCCATGAAGCCATAACGTGCGCCATAACTGGCGGCCAGCCACAGCGGCAACAGCACGAGCAACAGAATCACGGGCAAGCGGCGGGACATGAAACTCTCCAATCAACGAAATCGGCGGCCAGCTTAATCTGCCCGCACGCGTTGGCAAGCACTAACAACTGTTAACTGGTCATCCGCGCCTTGCAAAGTGTATCGTCCAGCTACTATTACTCCGAATTCTGCCTGTTTGGTGCCGAGGCATGGCACTTTGGCGCGAGCCCGGTGGTCATAGCCTGCGAACTTCATTCGGCACCTTCCTTTAAGGGATCCAGTCATGCTCCGTTCCTTGCGCTTCGCCGCGCTGTTCAGCGGCCTTATTCTGAGTGCGTCCGCACTGGCGGTGGATATCGATGCCGCCAGTTATGGCTATCCCCTGACTAACCCGTTCGAGGCGACCATCGCCACCACGCCACCGGACCTGCGCCCGGAGTTGCCGTCGAACGACGAGATTAATCAGTCCGACCACAGCATCACCCTGCGCCCGGAACGGGCCTTCATTCTCCCGGACAATTTCTGGGCGGTAAAAAAACTCACCTACCGCATCGCCGAGCAGGACAAACCGGCGCCGCTGATCTTCCTGATCGCCGGCACCGGCGCGCGCTATGACAGCACGCTCAACGAATACCTGAAGAAGCTCTACTACAAGGCCGGTTACAACGTCGTGCAGTTGTCGTCGCCAACCAGCTTCGACTTCATCAGCGCCGCTTCACGCTTCGCCACCCCGGGCATCACCAAGGAAGACGCCGAAGACATGTACCGGGTGATGCAAGCCGTGCGCGCGCAACATCCGAAACTGCCGGTCACCGAGTACTACCTCAGCGGCTACAGCCTCGGCGCCCTGGACGCCGCGTTCGTCGCACATCTGGACGAGACCCGACGCAGCTTCAACTTCAAGAAAGTCCTGCTGCTCAACCCGCCGGTCAACCTCTACACCTCGATCAGCAACCTCGACAAACTGGTGCAGACCGAAGTAAAGGGCATCAATAACAGCACCACCTTCTATGAACTGGTGCTGAACAAGCTGACCCGCTACTTCCAGCAGAAAGGCTACATCGACCTCAATGACGCCCTGCTCTACGACTTCCAGCAGTCCAAGCAGCACCTGACAAACGAACAGATGGCGATGCTGATCGGCACTTCGTTCCGTTTCTCGGCGGCCGACATTGCCTTCACCTCCGACCTGATCAACCGTCGTGGGCTGATCACTCCGCCGAAGTTCCCGATCACCGAAGGCACCAGCCTCACGCCGTTCCTCAAGCGTGCGCTGCAATGCGACTTCGACTGCTACCTGACCGAACAGGTGATTCCGATGTGGCGCGCGCGCACTGACGGCGGCAGCCTGCTGCAACTGATCGATCAGGTCAGCCTGTACGCACTCAAGGATTACCTGCACGACAGCCCGAAAATCGCCGTCATGCACAACGCTGATGACGTGATCCTCGGCCCTGGCGACCTCGGTTTCCTGCGCAAGACCTTTGGCGATCGGCTGACCGTTTACCCACTGGGCGGCCATTGCGGCAACCTTAACTACCGCGTCAACAGCGACGCCATGCTGGAGTTTTTCCGTGGCTAAATATCTCCTGCTGATTGCAGCGCTCCTCAGTGCAGGCGTGGCCCAGGCCGACAACAGCAAAGCCAATGCGCCAGTGGTGGTCGACAGCGACGGCTTCAAGGAGCCGCTGTCCAAACTCAAGTTCAACCCGGGGCTTGACCAGCGTGAGTTCGAGCGCTCGACGCTCAACGCGCTCAACGTTTACGACCCGCTGGAGTCGTGGAACCGCCGCGTCTACCACTTCAACTACCGCTTCGACCAATGGGTGTTCCTGCCGGTGGTCGACGGTTATCGCTACGTGACGCCGAGTTTCCTGCGCACCGGGGTGAGCAACTTCTTCAACAACCTCGGCGATGTGCCGAACCTGGTCAACAGCCTGCTGCAGTTCAAGGGCAAGCGCTCGATGGAAACCACCGCGCGCCTGCTGCTCAACACCACCATCGGCATTGCCGGCCTGTGGGATCCGGCGACCGCCATGGGCCTACCGCGCCAGAGCGAAGACTTCGGTCAGACCCTGGGCTTCTACGGCGTACCGGGCGGTGCCTACTTCGTGTTGCCGATCCTCGGCCCGTCGAACATTCGCGATACCGCCGGCCTGGCCGTGGACTACACCGCCGAATCGGCGATCAACTACCTGAACGTGTCGGAAGTCAGCTCCAACCACCCGGAAGTCTGGGCCCTGCGCGCGGTCGACAAGCGCTACCAGACCAACTTCCGCTACGGTCAGATGAATTCGCCGTTCGAGTACGAGAAAGTGCGTTACGTCTACACCGAGTCGCGCAAGCTGCAGATCGCCGAGTAACCTCGGCGACAACAAAAAAGGGCCATTCGATGCGAGTCGAATGGCCCTTTTTCATGGCACTGTCGCGTCCTGAATAAGGTTTACACCTTCTGACCAATCTTCAGGAGGATTCAATGGATACCGGAAAAAGGCGGAGCCAGCGCGATTACACGCTAGCTTTTAAATTGTCAGTCGTAGATCAAGTCGAAAAAGGCGAGTTGAGTTATAAAGAGGCTCAACGGCGCTTTGGCATTCAAGGCCGGTCCACGGTACTGGTTTGGTTACGCAAGCATGGCCGACAGGACTGGAGCCAAGGCGCCTCAATCCGAGCGCTGCGGAGCAGGCCGATGACCGACCCCAACCTACCGCTGACACCCGAACAGCGGATCAAAGAGCTTGAAGAACAGTTGGCGCTGAGCAATCAGAAGGCCCAGTTCTTTGAAGCTGTCGTGAACGTCTTGAAAAATGATTACGGTGTGTCCATCGTAAAAAAGCGACCCGGCAAGTCCTCTCGCAAGGGCAAATCCAAGACCTGAGCATTACCAGGGCTTGCCTGTTTATGGGCATTTCGCGCCAAGCGTATTACAAGCGCAACCGAGCCTTTGACGCGAGAGTTTGCCAAGACCAGCAGGTAGTGGAATTCGTTCTGGAAAAGCGTCGGCGCCAGCCGAGGCTTGGGACGCGCAAACTGCACCACCTGATGCTAATTGAAGCCGCAACAGCGCTACGTGTCGGTCGAGACCGCCTGTTTTCCATCTTGCGAGAGGCGCGAGAGCTGGTTCCTCGCAAACGTGCTTATCATAAAACCACGCATAGCCATCATCGCTTCCGCCGTCACCCCAACCTACTCAAAGCTGGCCCGGAACAAGTTGTAGCCAGCAGACCTGAGCAGGTTTGGGTCGCAGACATTACCTATCTCCCAACGCGGGAAAGTGTCGCTTACGTTAGCCTGATAACAGACGCGTACTCACGCAAAATCGTGGGTCATCATGTGCACAGCAGCCTGCATACGGAGTCGGTGGTCAGGGCGCTGCAGAAGGCTGTTAGTCAGCGAAAATCCAATCAACCGCTCATTCATCATTCAGATCGCGGAGCCCAGTATTGCTCTGATTTATACCAACGGATGCATACCCGGCATGGAATCAGGTGCTCAATGACTGACGGTTATGATTGCTATCAGAACGCTATGGCGGAGAGGGTAAATGGGATTTTGAAGACTGAGTTTTTGCTACATCGCCCCAAAGACCTGGCGGATGCAGTGAAAATGGTGGATGAATCGGTGCAAATCTACAACCGGGAGCGGCCGCACTTATCCCTGAAATACAAAACGCCCGATGCGGTGCATCGGGCGTTTTGAGACTGAAACAGGTGTAAACCTATTTCAGGACTAGACACACAACCAAGATCAAAATTGTGGGAGCGGGCTTGCTCGCGAATGCGGTGAATCCGCCAGCATATTCTTCGACTGACACACCGCATTCGCGAGCAAGCCCGCTCCCACAGGAGTGATGTGTTTATCCTTTGATCGCGCGCCAGATCTTGCCGACGACCGAAACCACCGCCAGCACGGCTGCGCCCGCGATAATCCCTGCTACGCCATTGAGCAACACAGGCACGGCAAACCCGGCACTGCCAGCCGCTGCGCCGACACTTTCAATCCAGTGATGCACCACCGGAACGCCGTGGGTGAGGATGCCGCCACCGACCAGGAACATCGCCGCTGTACCGATCACCGACAGGCCTTTCATCATGTACGGGGCGGCGCGCAGGATCGCATTGCCGATACCTTTGGCGGCTGCACCCGATTTCTGGGTCAGCCACAGGCCCAGATCGTCGAGTTTGACGATGCCGGCCACCAGGCCATAAACGCCCACGGTCATGACGATGGCGATGCCCGACATGACGATCACTTGCTGGGTCAGCGATGCGTCGGCCACGGTGCCAAGGGTGATGGCGATGATTTCCGCCGAGAGGATGAAGTCGGTGCGGATCGCGCCTTTGATCTTGTCCTTCTCGTAAGCCACCAGATCGGTGGTCGGCTCGGCCACCGCCGCGCTCAGTTGCGCATGCTCGGCATCATCTTCGGCCTTGCTGTGCAGGAACTTGTGCGCGAGCTTCTCGAAACCTTCGAAACACAGGTACGCGCCGCCAACCATCAACAACGGCGTGACCAGCCACGGCACGAATGCACTGATCGCCAGCGCCGACGGCACCAGAATCAACTTGTTGAGGAACGAGCCCTTGGCCACCGCCCAGACCACCGGAATTTCCCGCTCGGCGCGCACCCCGGAGACTTGCTGGGCATTGAGCGCCAAGTCATCGCCGAGCACGCCAGCGGTCTTCTTCGCGGCCATTTTGCTCATCAACGCCACGTCATCCAGAACGGTGGCAATATCGTCGATCAGCACCAGCAAACTGCTTCCTGCCATGAATCTTGTTTCCTTATGTGAATAATGTCGCGCAGCATACCGCGACTGCGGGCCACACGGGGCATTCTTGAGCCACGCGCGAGGCCGGTGCTACCATGCGCAACCGCCAGAACAGGCAAGGAACCACCGGGTTTATGAGCACAATCCGCGAGCGCAACAAAGAACTGATCCTGCGTGCCGCCAGCGAGGAATTTGCCGACAAGGGCTTCGCGGCGACCAAAACCAGCGACATCGCCGCCAAGGCAGGATTGCCCAAGCCCAACGTCTACTACTACTTCAAATCCAAGGAAAACCTCTACCGCGAGGTCCTGGAAAGTATCATCGTGCCGATCCTGCAGGCCTCGACCCCGTTCAACCCGGACGGCGTACCGAGCGAAGTGCTCAGCGGCTACATCCGCTCGAAGATCCGCATCTCCCGCGACCTGCCCTTCGCCTCCAAGGTGTTCGCCAGCGAAATCATGCACGGCGCCCCGCACCTGAGCGCCGACCTGGTCGAGCAGCTCAACAGCCAGGCCAAGCACAACATCGACTGCATCCAGAGCTGGATCGACCGCGGCCAGATCGCCCCGATCGACCCCAACCACCTGATGTTCAGCATCTGGGCCGCGACCCAGACCTACGCCGACTTCGACTGGCAGATCTCTGCTGTAACCGGCAAGGACAAGCTGGACGAGGCGGATTACGAGGCGGCGGCACAGACGATCATTCGGTTGGTGTTGAAGGGGTGTGAGCCGGATCAGTGAGACCGTGGTGACGCCATCGCGAGCACGCTCACTCCTACAGGGGAATGCATCCCAAATGTAGGAGTGAGCCTGCTCGCGATTGAAGCGACACGGTTTCGGCTCAAACCCAGATCGCATCCCACAGCGGATAGTCGCCAAGCCTCTCCACCAGTCCAGCCCGCAATGGGTTGGCGACGACATACCTTGCCATCTTCACTAAATCCTCCTCCCGCCGCAGTGCCCGGTCATGAAACCCTCTTTGCCAGAGGCCAACATTTCTACCGGTAGCCTGATTCACCGCTTTGGTACTTAGCGACTTGGTCTTTTGCATCAGTTCGCTCAAAGACCCGCTCTGCAATTCGATTAACCAATGAAAATGATCTGGCATTACCACCCACGCCAGTGAGTTCGCCAAGCCGAGATCTTGTGCACGCCGAAATTGATGAGCCACCAATCGGCCCAAAGCAAAATCGGCGAAGATCGGTTTGCGATCAAGAGTGTTGGTCGTAAGTAGGTAGATTCGATTGGGCTCGGCATAGCGACCGGCTCGCAATCGGTGTGCAGCGGGTAGATCAGGCATTCCTTTGCCTCCCATGATCAGCTCATGAGAAGACTAGTTCTGCGTGCTCAAGTTGATGGGACAAACTCTTGGCTGGATGTTTCTGGGAGAGAGCTATCGCGAGCAGGCTCACTCCTACAGGGGTTTGTGGTGTTCAGACATTTTGTGTCCAACCAAGATCCCTTGTAGGAGTGAGCCTGCTCGCGATAGCGGTTAATCAATCAACGCAGATTCAAGCAGCCACCCCCGCATCCGCCCTCAAATCCAGCGCCTCCACCGCTTTAATTGCAACCTGCTCATCAATATCCGACAGATCGCCGCTAATCCCGATCGCCCCCAGCACATTCCCCGCCTGATCACGAATCAACACCCCGCCCGGGGCCGGGACGACGCTGCCCTGGCCCATGCTGTTGAGTGCGGCGATGAAGGCCGGGCGTTGTTGGGCGTCCAGCGCCAGCAGGCGTGAGCCCTTGCCCAGGGCGATGGCGCCCCAGGCTTTGCCGATGGCGATGTTCGGGCGCAGCAGGCTGGCGCCGTCTTCGCGTTGCAGGGTGATCAGGTGGCCGCCGGTATCGAGTACCGCGATGGTCAGCGGCGCGGCGTTGATCTCGCGCCCCGCGCTGATGGCTTCGCTGACCAGGTTGACTGCGACTTTCAAGGTTAAAGCGCTCATGGTGCCGTCCTCATTTTGTTATTGGGAAAGTCGTGGGACTGCGCTCAAGTGCCGCAGGCCGATGCCACAAATAGAACACAATGAATTATTTTTTTGTATACAATAATTCTCGAAAAGCGCCACATGCGACGAAAAGCCACAGCAGAACCGGGCTTGCGACGAATGAAACAGGCGCTTGAGAAAATGGATTGACCTGCGCCGTCCGCCGTGAATAAACTCTGCGCAAAGCCACTTGTATACAATTACAAAACGTAAAGAGGCACAAAACCATGAGCAAAATGAGAGCAATCGAAGCCGCCGTTCTGGTGATGCGCCGTGAAGGGGTTGATACCGCTTTTGGCATTCCGGGTGCTGCGATCAACCCGCTGTACTCCGCCCTGCAGAAAGTCGGTGGCATCGATCACGTCCTCGCTCGCCACGTCGAAGGCGCGTCGCACATGGCCGAGGGTTACACCCGCACCAAGGCCGGCAACATCGGCGTGTGCATCGGTACGTCCGGCCCTGCCGGTACCGACATGGTCACCGGGCTCTACAGCGCCTCGGCCGACTCGATTCCGATCCTCTGCATTACCGGCCAGGCACCCCGCGCCCGTATGCACAAGGAAGACTTCCAGGCGGTCGACATCACCAGCATCGTCAAGCCCGTCACCAAGTGGGCGACCACCGTTCTGGAGCCGGGCCAAGTGCCTTACGCGTTCCAGAAAGCCTTCTACGAAATGCGCTCCGGCCGTCCGGGCCCGGTGCTGATCGACCTGCCGTTCGACGTGCAGATGGCTGAAATCGAATTCGATATCGACGCCTACCAGCCGCTGCCACTGGCCAAGCCAACCGCGACCCGCGTTCAGGTCGAGAAGGCGCTGGCCCTGCTTGATCAGGCCGAGCGTCCATTGCTGGTGGCCGGCGGCGGCATCATCAACGCCGACGCCAGCGATCTGCTGGTGGAGTTCGCTGAACTGACCGGTATTCCGGTGATCCCGACCCTGATGGGCTGGGGCACCATCCCGGACGATCACCCGCTGATGGTCGGCATGGTCGGCCTGCAGACGTCGCACCGTTACGGCAACGCGACCATGCTCAAATCCGACGTGGTACTGGGCATTGGTAACCGTTGGGCCAACCGTCACACCGGTTCGGTCGACGTCTACACCGAAGGCCGCAAGTTCATTCACGTCGATATCGAAGGCACGCAGATCGGCCGCGTGTTCACCCCGGATCTGGGCATCGTCTCCGACGCTGCTGCCGCGCTGACCGTGTTCATCGAAGTCGCCCGTGAATGGCAAGCCGCCGGCAAACTGAAAAACCGCAGTGCCTGGCTGCAGGATTGCCAGCAGCGCAAAGCCAGCCTGCACCGCAAGACCCACTTCGACAATGTGCCGGTCAAGCCGCAGCGTGTTTACGAAGAGATGAACCAGGTGTTCGGCAAAGACACCTGCTACGTCAGCACCATTGGTCTGTCGCAGATTGCCGGCGCGCAGTTCCTGCACGTCTACAAGCCGCGTCACTGGATCAACTGCGGTCAGGCCGGCCCGTTGGGCTGGACCATTCCGGCAGCGCTGGGCGTGGTCAAGGCCGATCCGAACCGTAAAGTCGTGGCCCTGTCGGGGGACTATGACTTCCAGTTCATGATCGAGGAGCTGGCGGTCGGCGCTCAGTTCAAACTGCCTTACATCCACGTCGTGGTGAACAACTCGTACCTGGGGCTGATCCGTCAGGCCCAGCGCGGGTTCGAAATGGACTACTGCGTGCAGCTGTCCTTCGATAACCTGAACGCGCCGGAACTCAACGGTTACGGTGTCGACCACATCGCAGTCGCCGAAGGCCTCGGCTGTAAAGCCCTGCGGGTGTTCGAACCATCGGAAATCGCCCCTGCCCTGCGCAAGGCCGAACAGATGATCGAAGAGTTCAAGGTACCGGTGATTGTCGAGATCATCCTGGAGCGTGTGACCAACATCTCCATGGGGACCGAGATCAACGCCGTCAACGAATTCGAAGATCTGGCACTGGTCGGCAACGACGCGCCAACGGCGATTTCGTTGCTCGATTAACTGCTGACCGCTCTCCCTGTGGGAGCTAGCCATGTGGCGAGGGAGCTTGCTCCCGCTCGGCTGCGAAGCAGTCGTAAAGCTTTTGGGGCCGCTGCGCGCCCCAGCGGGAGCAAGCTCCCTCGCCACACAGGCCCGCTCCCACAAAGGGGAACCTCACAAGATTTACGGGAGACCACCATGCCGCGTTTCGCAGCCAACCTGTCCATGCTGTTCACCGAACAGGATTTCCTTGCCCGTTTCGACGCCGCCGCCAAGGCCGGTTTCAGTGGTGTGGAATACCTGTTCCCGTACGACTTCAGCTCTGCCGAAATCAAGGCAAAGCTCGATGCCAACGGTCTGACCCAAGTGCTGTTCAACCTGCCGGCCGGTGACTGGGCCAAGGGCGAGCGCGGTATCGCGTGTCTGCCGGATCGGGTTGAAGAGTTCCGCGCCGGGGTCGATCTGGCGATTGCCTACGCACAAGTGTTGGGCAACACCCAGGTCAACTGCCTGGCCGGTATTCGTCCGCAAGGCGTGGACGATGCCACCGTGGAAAAAACCTTCGTCGCCAACCTCAAATACGCGGCCGACAAGCTGCAGGCGGCCGGTATCAAACTGGTGATGGAAGCGATCAACACCCGCGACATCCCGGGCTTCTACCTGAACAACACGGCGCAAGCCCTGTCGATTCGCGAGCAGGTCGGCAGCGCCAACCTGTTCCTGCAATACGACATCTATCACATGCAAATCATGGAAGGCGATCTGGCCCGCACCCTGCAATCGCACCTGGTCGAGATCAACCACGTGCAGCTCGCGGACAACCCGGGGCGCAATGAACCGGGCACTGGCGAGATCAACTACCGCTTCCTGTTCGAACACCTGGATCGCATCGGTTATCAGGGTTGGGTGGGTTGCGAGTACAAGCCGCTGACCACCACTGAAGCGGGTCTGGGCTGGTTGAAATCGCACAACGCAATTTAAGAACACTGCAAAAAAACCTGTGGGAGCGGGCTTGCTCGCGAATGCGGTGGTTCAGTCAACACGGATATTGAATGTTCCACCGCATTCGCGAGCAAGCCCGCTCCCACCCAAAGCAACACCCCCTATTTCGCTTGAGCAAGACAAAAACAAGAGGATTTTCTCATGGCTAAAATCGGATTTATCGGCACCGGCATCATGGGCCACCCAATGGCTTCGAACCTGCAGAAAGCCGGTCACAGCCTGTTCCTGTCGGCGCACCACGACGCCGCTCCAGCCGATCTGGTCGCCGCTGGCGCCGTCGCCCTGGCCAACCCGCGCGAAGTGGCGCAGGAAGCCGAATTCATCATCGTCATGGTGCCGGATACCCCGCAGGTCGACGACGTGCTGTTCCGCGCCGACGGCGTTGCTGCCGGCATCGGCAAAGGCAAAGTAGTGATCGACATGAGTTCGATCTCGCCGACCGCCACCAAGGCTTTCGCCAAGAAGATCAACGAGAAAGGCGCGCAGTACCTCGACGCCCCGGTATCCGGTGGTGAAGTCGGCGCCAAGGCCGCGACCCTGAGCATCATGGTCGGTGGCAACGCCGATGCCTTCGAACGCGCGCTGCCGCTGTTTCAGGCCATGGGCAAGAACATCACTCTGGTCGGTGGCAATGGCGACGGTCAGACCGCCAAAGTGGCGAACCAGATCATCGTCGCGCTGAACATTCAGGCCGTGGCGGAAGCCCTGCTGTTCGCCTCGAAAAACGGTGCTGATCCGGCCAAGGTGCGTGAAGCACTGATGGGCGGTTTCGCTTCGTCGAAGATCCTCGAAGTGCACGGCGAGCGCATGATCAAAGGCACCTTCGATCCGGGCTTCCGCATCAGCCTGCACCAGAAGGACCTGAACCTGGCCCTGCAAGGTGCCAAGGAACTGAACATCAACCTGCCGAACACCGCCAACGCCCAGCAAGTGTTCAGTACTTGCGCGGCCATCGGTGGCAGCAACTGGGATCACTCGGCGCTGATCAAGGGCCTGGAACACATGGCCAACTTCTCGATTCGCGACAAAAAATAAAGCCTTCATCAAACCTGTAGGAGTGAGCCTGCTCGCGATGAAGTCGCCGCGGTGAGTCAGATTTACCGCGCTGCCTGAATCGCGAGCAGGCTCACTCCTACAAGATCCGAGTTGCCCTTTCGAATAACAAGAATTCCGGGAGCCCGCCATGTCGGTCGATCCGCAACAACTGCTGCGCGAGCTGTTTGCCACAGCCATCGACGCGGCCCATCCGAACCAGGTCCTCGAAGCCCATCTGCCTGCCGATCGCAGTGGTCGCGTCATTGTCATCGGCGCCGGCAAAGCCGCAGCTGCCATGGCCCAGGTGGTCGAGCGCAGCTGGGAAGGTGAAGTATCCGGCCTGGTCGTGACCCGTTACGGTCACGGCGCTCCATGCGAAAAAATCGAAGTGGTCGAAGCCGCGCATCCGGTACCGGACGCTGCCGGTCTGGCCGTGGCCAAGCGTGTGCTGGAACTGGTCAGCAATCTGACGGAAGACGACCGTGTGATCTTCCTGCTCTCCGGCGGCGGCTCTGCCCTGCTCGCGCTGCCGGCCGAAGGCATCACCCTGGCCGACAAGCAATCGATCAACAAAGCCCTGCTCAAATCTGGCGCGACCATCGGCGAGATGAACTGCGTGCGCAAGCACCTCTCGGCGATCAAGGGCGGCCGCCTCGGCAAGGCCTGCTGGCCTGCCACTGTCTATACCTATGCGATTTCCGATGTGCCCGGCGACCTCGCCACGGTCATCGCCTCCGGCCCGACCGTGGCCGACCCGAGCACTTCCGCCGAAGCGCTGGCGATCCTCAAACGCTACGGTATTGAAGTTCCGGCCTCGGTGCGCAACTGGCTGCAAAGCGCGGAATCGGAAACCGTCAAACCCGGTGACCCGAGCCTCGCCCGCAGCCATTTCCAGTTGATCGCCCGCCCGCAGCAATCGCTGGATGCCGCTGCAGTGAAATGCCGTCAGGCCGGTTTCAGCACGCTGATCCTCGGCGACCTCGAAGGTGAATCCCGCGAGGTGGCGAAAGTCCACGCCGGCATCGCCCGGCAGATCATCAATCATGGCCAGCCACTCGCTGCACCGTGCGTAATTCTCTCCGGCGGCGAAACCACGGTGACCGTGCGCGGCAATGGCCGTGGCGGACGCAACGCCGAATTCCTCTTGAGCCTCACCGACAGCCTCAAGGGCCAGCCCGGCGTTTACGCGCTGGCCGGCGACACCGACGGCATCGACGGTTCGGAAGACAATGCCGGCGCGATCATGACCCCGGACAGCTACGCCCGCGCCGCCGCCCTCGGTTTGAGCGCCAGCGACGAGCTGGATAACAACAACGGTTACGGCTACTTCGAGGCGCTCGACGCGCTGATCGTCACCGAGCCGACCCGCACCAACGTCAACGACTTCCGCGCCATCCTGATCCTTGAGAACTGCAAATCATGACGCCTGATAAAAAGGTCAAAATCCTCGCCACCCTCGGGCCTGCCGTCGATGGCATCGAAGACATCCGTGAACTGGTCGAGGCCGGGGTCAATATCTTTCGCCTGAACTTCAGCCACGGCGATCATGCCGACCACGCCAAGCGCTATCAGTGGATCCGCGAGGTCGAGCGCCAGCTCAACTATCCGTTGGGCATTCTGATGGATTTGCAGGGGCCGAAACTGCGCGTCGGCAAGTTCGCCGACGGCAAGGTGCAGCTGCATCGCGGTCAGGCGTTCCGCCTCGATCTGGATGCGACACCGGGCGATGAACGCCGGGTGAACCTGCCGCACCCGGAGATTATCGCCGCGCTCGAAGCAGGCATGGATCTGCTGCTGGATGACGGCAAACTGCGCCTGCGCGTGGTCACAAAATACACCGACGCGATCGACACCACCGTGCTCAACGGCGGCGAACTGTCGGACCGCAAAGGGGTGAATGTGCCGCAAGCGGTGCTCGACCTCAGCCCGCTGACCGCCAAGGATCGCCGCGACCTGAGCTTCGGTCTGGAACTGGGTGTGGACTGGGTGGCGCTGTCGTTCGTGCAACGTCCGCAAGACATTCTCGAAGCCCGCGAACTGATCGGCGACAAGGCCTTTCTGATGGCGAAAATCGAGAAGCCATCAGCGGTTGAACAACTGCGTGAAATCGCCGAGTTGAGTGACGCGATCATGGTCGCTCGCGGCGATCTCGGCGTGGAAGTGCCGGCGGAAAGCGTGCCGCAGATCCAGAAGAACATCATCAGCACCTGCCGCGAACTCGGCAAACCGGTGGTGGTGGCGACGCAGATGCTCGAGTCGATGCGCTTCTCCCCGGCGCCGACCCGCGCCGAGGTCACCGACGTTGCCAACGCTGTGGCTGAAGGCGCGGATGCGGTGATGCTCTCGGCCGAAACCGCGTCCGGCGAATACCCGCTGGAAGCGGTGCAGATGATGAGCAAGATCATTCGTCAGGTTGAGAACGGTCCGGACTATCAGACGCAGCTCGACGTCAGCCGACCGAAAGCCGAAGCGACGGTGTCCGATGCGATCAGTTGCGCGATCCGCCGCATCAGCAACGTGCTGCCTGTGGCGGTGCTGGTCAACTACAGCGAGTCGGGCGCCTCGACATTGCGTGCGGCGCGGGAACGGCCGAAAGCGCCGATCCTCAACCTGACGCCGAACCTGCAGACCGCGCGCCGTTTGAGCGTGGCGTGGGGCATTCACTCGGTGGTCAACGATCGCCTGCGTCAGGTCGATGAAGTGTGTTCGACCGCGCTGGAAATCGCTCAGGCGCAAGGCATGGCCGAGCGTGGCGATACCTTGCTGATCACCGCCGGGGTGCCGTTCGGGCAACCGGGATCGACCAACTCACTGCGGATCGAAACACTGATCTGACTAGCGACACAAAACCTGTGGCGAGGGAGCTTGTCGAAACGTCGCACCGTCCCGCTCGGCTGCATAGCAGTCGTAGCTTTTGAGCATGACGGTTTTCACAGAAGAACCGCATTGACCCATTTTAGGGCCGCTTCGCGACCCAGCGGGAGCAAGCTCCCTCGCCACAGTTATTGGCAAGACCTTTTGATTTTCCAACTGCCCAGATTTTTTCAACATGCCTGCCAATCATTTCAACAACCACTGCCCCGACTGGGCCGAGGCTTTGCTCAACGGTTTCAGTCAGATATTCCTCCAGCGCCACCCGCTGTGCGGCTTGCTGTGCCTGCTGGCGATTCTGCTCACCGCGCCGGTGCTGTTTGCCGGTGCGCTGCTCGGGGGCGTCGCCGGATTGCTCACCGCACAACGACGTAACTATGCCAAGGCTGATCGTCAGGCCGGGTTGTTCAGTTACAACGGCGTGCTGCTCGGTCTGTTGCTCAGCCTGTATTTCCCCTGGTCACCGCTGCTGCCGCCACTGATTCTGGCGGCTGGCGGGCTGAGCGCGATGCTCACTCAGCAATGGCTCAAACATGTGTACCGCAGTCGATCGATACCGGCTTACACCTCGCCGTTCGTGGCCATCGGCTGGATTTTGCTGCTGTTCGCTGAACCGTCTGCGCCGATCCCGGCAATCGAAATGAACACATTGAATCTACTCGCCGCTGCACTCAACGGCTTCGGTCAGGTGATGTTCCTCGATCATCCGCTGGCCGGTACGTTGATCGGCATCGGTTTGCTGATCGCCGATCGCCGGGCGTTCTGCTGGGCGCTGTTGGCGTCGGCGATCGGTCTCGCGTCGAGTCTGCTGCACCACGAAACCGCTGCCGCATTGTTAGGTCTGGGCAGCTACAACGCGGTGCTCGCCGCCCTCGCCTTCAGTGCGCAACGCCAACATCCGTGGCTGCCGCTGCTGGGCATCGTCCTCGCGCTGCTGGTCACCCCGCTGTTCGCCGCCCTTGGTCTGGCGACGCTGACCGCGCCGTTCATCCTCGCCGGCTGGCTGATCCGCGCCGGGATCCAGATGCTCGGCAAAGCGGCCGTCGACGCCACGCCTTGCGCACAGGGGGACAATCAACCTAGGCTGCGCTGATCTTCAATTCAGGCGTTATCCATGGACAGCAGCAACAGTTGGCGTGAACGGCTTTACGTGATGATTTTCCAGAGCGACACCCTCGCCGGGCGGCGCTTCGACGGCACCTTGCTGTTGATCATCCTCGCCAGCCTGGTGGTGGTGATGCTCGACAGCATCGACAGCATTCACCAGAACTATGCCGATGTGCTGGCTTACATCGAGTGGGGTTTCACCGTCATTTTTCTCGGTGAATACATCCTGCGCCTGTATTGCTCACCGAAACCGTTGCGCTACGCCTTCAGTTTCTACGGACTGGTGGATCTGCTGGCGATCGTGCCCGGCATCCTCGCGCTGTATTACAGCGATGCGCAGTACCTGCTGATCATCCGGATCATTCGGATGCTGCGCATCTTCCGCGTGCTCAAGCTCAGCCCGTACCTCAAGCAAGCCAACTACTTGATGTCGGCGCTGCGTGGCAGCAAGCAGAAAATCGTGGTGTTTCTGGTCAGCGTCTGCACCCTGGTGACAGTGTTCGGCACGTTGATGTATGTGATCGAAGGCCCGGAACATGGCTTCACCAGCATCCCCAAAGGCATCTATTGGGCTATCGTGACCCTGACCACCGTCGGTTTCGGCGACATCGTGCCGAAGACCCCGCTGGGCCAGGTGATTTCGTCGCTGGTGATGATCACCGGTTACTCGATCATCGCCGTGCCGACGGGGATTTTCACGGCGGAACTGGCCAACGCCATGCGCGGCGAACAGCTGCAACATGACTGCCCGGTGTGCAAGAAAAACAGCCATGAACATGGCGCGGCGTTCTGCTCCCGTTGCGGTAATGCGCTGTTCAAGAAACTGGAATAAGTACAGAGCTTTTTAATCTTTAAACCACTATGTCAGCCCGGCTATAGTCGCTGGCAAAACGGTATCACCCCCGACCGTTATCACCGACACAACAAGGAATGCGCAGTGAAAAAACTCTTTGGCGCCTCACTTCTCGCCGCCGGTCTTGCCTTTGGCAGCATGGCTCAAGCCGCACCGACCCTGCTCAACGTCTCCTATGACGTGATGCGCGATTTCTACAAGGACTACAACACTGCGTTCCAGAAACACTGGCAGGCCGAACACAACGAAAACATCACCGTGCAGATGTCCTTCGGCGGTTCGAGCAAGCAGGCGCGCTCGGTGATCGACGGCCTGCCGGCTGACGTCATCACCATGAACATGGCGACCGACATCAACGCCCTCGCCGACAACGGCAAACTGGTGCCGGAGAACTGGGTCACCCGCCTGCCGAACAACAGCGCGCCGTTCACCTCGGCCACCGTGTTCATCGTCCGTAAAGGCAACCCGAAAGCCCTGAAAGACTGGCCGGATCTGCTCAAGGACGGCGTGCAAGTGATCGTGCCCAACCCGAAAACTTCGGGCAACGGCCGCTACACCTACCTCTCGGCCTGGGGCTACGTGCTGAAAAACGGCGGTGACGAGAACAAGGCCAAGGACTTCGTCGGCAAACTGTTCAAGCAGGCGCCGGTGCTCGATACCGGTGGCCGTGCCGCGACTACCACGTTCATGACCAACCAGATCGGCGACGTACTGGTGACCTTCGAGAACGAAGCCGAGATGATCGCTCGCGAATTCGGTCGTGATCAGTTCGAAGTGATCTACCCAAGCGTCTCCGCCGAAGCCGAGCCGCCGGTATCGGTGGTCGACAAAGTGGTCGACAAGAAAGGCACCCGCGCCGCTGCCGACGAATACCTGAAGTACCTGTGGTCGCCGGAAGGCCAGGAAATCGCCGCCGCCAACTACCTGCGTCCACGGGACCCGGCGGTACTGGCGAAGCACACCGACCGCTTCCCGAAAGTCGACTTCCTGTCGGTGGAGAAAACCTTCGGTGACTGGCGTTCGGTGCAGAAGACCCACTTCAATGATGGCGGGATCTTCGATCAGATTTATACCGGCCAGTAAGGCTTAGGCAGTAAAAAAAAGGCGACCTCAACAGGTCGCCTTTTTTGTGGGCATTGGCAATCACCACAGTCCCCCCTGTGGGAGCGGGCTTGCTCGCGAAGGCGGTGTGTCAGTCAAAAACATGTATCTGACACACCGCATTCGCGAGCAAGCCCGCTCCCACAGGGGATTGTCTGTAAGCCAGTTACATCGGCGGCGTGACGCCATCCTTGCCGGCGGAAATCGATTGCGCAGTCAACGTGCCGTCGGCGTCCTGGGTGACGAAGCTGACAATCTTCACCCCCACCCTGAGCAAGCTGCGATCCCCCGGCGTCAAATTGACGATCGGCACATCCTCCGGCACCAGGATTTTCTGCTGCCCACCCTTGTAGTTGACGGTCAGCGCCCGCCCGTTGCTGACCACCAGATCACCGACGCTGCCATTGGTCATGCTGCTGCCCTTGGCCAGGTCGAACGGCCGATGGCCGTCACCGCTGCCAGCCAGTTCCGGCGGGAAGACGTGCACTTCCATTGCCTTGAGCGTGCCATCCTCCTGCGGCATGGCGGCCGAGCCGATGTAGCTGCCGGGTTTGATGTCCTCGATATTCGCCAGAGTCACGGCGCGGACTTTGGTGTCACCGGTCAACTGAATCACCACGTTCTCGCCGCTGTTGACGTGAACGTTCAACGAGTCGGCGCTGACCCCGGTGATCTCACCGCGCACGCCGAGACGCATGCCCGGAGCATCGGCCGCCTGCACCGCAGCAGCACCGAGCAAGCCGATCAGGGTAATCGTGGCGGTGTGACGCAGCAGCTGGCGCAACATGGCATTCCTCCGGTGATGAACAGTAAAAGCGCAGCGGTAAACATAAGCACGCTATCGAAGAAGATGTAAGTGAATGTATCATCGACCCTCCCCGGCCGGACGCAAGGTTCGCCGATGGACGACACCCTGTTGGAAGCCAATCATTCCGCAACGGAATAACTGATATCGATACAAGGCTTCTACCGCCGCTTCGGTACGTCCCTTAGCCTCACCGCATTCCCTTTCGCTGGATCGAGAAACCTTATGAACGCCACAACTCACGCAATGACCCGAGGCATGGTGCTGCTGTTCGCCTTCTGCTGCGGCGCGATCGTCGCCAATATCTACTACGCGCAGCCGATCATCGGCCTGATCGCGCCAGACATCGGCCTCTCCGACACCATGGCCAGTTTCATCGTCTCGCTGACGCAGATCGGTTATGCGTTGGGCCTGTTCTTCCTGGTACCGCTGGGTGACCTGCTGGAAAACCGCCGCCTGATGATCATCACCACGGTGGTGGCGATTGCCAGCCTGCTCGGCGCGGCGTTCACCAGTCAGCCGAATGTGTTTTTACTGATCTCGTTGCTGGTGGGTTTCAGTTCGGTGTCGGTGCAGATCCTGATTCCGCTCGCCGCGCATCTGGCGCCGGAAGAATCCCGTGGCCGGGTGGTCGGCGGGATCATGGGCGGTCTGCTGCTGGGCATTCTGCTGGCGCGGCCGGTGTCGAGCGTTGTCGCTGACCATTTCGGCTGGCGCGCGATGTTCATGATTGCCGCCGCGTTGATGGCCGCGATCAGCGTGGTGCTGGCACTGACCGTGCCCAAGCGCCAACCGGATCACAGCGCTTCCTACGGCCAGTTGCTCGGTTCGCTGTGGACCCTGCTGCGCCAGCAACCGGTACTGCGTCAGCGAGCGTTTTATCAGGGCTGCATGTTCGCCACCTTCAGCCTGTTCTGGACAGCGGTGCCACTGGAACTGGCGCGCAACCATGGCCTGTCGCAAAGCGAGATCGCGATCTTCGCGCTGGTCGGTGCCATCGGCGCCATCGCCGCACCGATCAGCGGACGCCTGGCGGACGCTGGCCACACCCGCATCGCTTCCTTGCTGGCCATGCTCTTCGCCAGCCTGAGCTTCCTGCCGGCCTTCATTCATCCGGCCTACAGCGTGATCGGTCTGGCCGTGACCGGCGTGGTACTGGATTTCTGCGTGCAGATGAACATGGTGCTTGGCCAGCGCGCGGTCTACTCGCTCGACGCCAAAAGCCGTGGTCGCCTGAATGCGCTATACATGACCAGCATCTTCATCGGCGGCGCCTTCGGCTCGTCGGTTGCCAGTGCGGTGTATGAGCATGGCGGCTGGTTGTGGATCGTGATTGTCGGCAGCGCGTTCCCGCTGCTGGCGCTGTTGCGGTTCCTGAGTGCGGCGCAAGGGCGAGCGTTGGCGACGGCTTAAGCTATCAGCCACTTACTCGGCAAAGCTGCGTACAAAAAGACACCCTTTCCCCTGTGGGAGCGGGCTTGCCCGCGAAGGCGTCGGATCGGCCAACACATGTGCTGAATGTCAGACCGCTTTCGCGAGCAAGCCCGCTCCCACAAGGGGGTTACGACAACTTTCAGATTTGCAGGAAGACTGATGGACCGCCTCGCCGCCATGGAAACCTTCGTCTACGTCGTCGAAACCGGATCGTTTTCCGCCGCCGCCCGACGGCTGAACATTGGCCAGCCCGCCGTCTCGAAAACCATCGCGCATCTGGAAAAACGCTTGGCCGTCAGTCTACTCCTGCGCTCTACCCGAGGCCTGACCCCGACCGAAGCCGGACTGGCGTTTTTCGAACGGGCCAGACGCGCCATCGACGAAGCCAACGAAGCCGATAACGCCGCCCGTGGCAGCGCCAGCGGCCTGAGCGGCAACCTGCGCATCAGTGCCGCCGTGACCTTCGGCCGCCTGCACGTCGTGCCGCAACTGGGGCCGTTTCTCGATCAGCATCCGCAATTGAACATCGAGCTGATGCTCGATGACCGCAATATCAATCTGGTCGAAGAAGGCATCGACGTCGCCCTGCGCATGGGCCCGCTCAGCGACTCTGGTCTCACCGCGCGCAAGATCGCCGACTGCCGCCGCGTGGTGCTCGGCAGCTCGGCCTACTTCGATCGCCACGGCGAACCGAGCTGCCCTGCCGACCTCAATCAGCATCAAGGCATCGTCTACGACCTCAGCGGCGGCGCCACCTGGACCTTCACCCAGGGCAGCGAGCAACAGACGCAAACCCTGACCGGCCGCCTGCGGGTCAGCGCCGCCGAGGGTTTGCGTGCAGCCGTGCTGGCCGATCAGGGCCTGACCATCGCCTCGCAATGGATGTTCGCCCCGGAGCTGGCAAGCGGTGCGGTCAGGGCGGTGATGGATGACTGGGAATTGCCGGATCAGGACTTGTGGGCGGTGTTTCCCACGGGGCGGATGGTCAGTGCGAAGGCGCGGGTGTTTGTGGATTATGTGCAAGGGTTGTTGACCAGCGAACTTTGAAAACAGCAGATCAAAAGATCGCAGGCTTCGCCAGCTCCTACAGGGACATCATCAATGCCCGGCAACACTCAAAAAAACGGCGATCCAGAGATCGCCGTTTTTTCATCACTGCCCGAACTGTTTGCCCAACCCCGGCGGCACGCCGTGGATGTTGGTGTCTTCCCACGGGCCGTTGGGGCTGACCGAGCGGCTCCAGCCGTTGTTCCAGCGGTAGTAGGTGCGCTGGCGATAGAAGGTGTTGGGCTGGTCGTCGAGGACGTAAACGCCGAGCTTCTGATCCCAATGGCTATTGCCCCCCGGTGGCGGGGCGAAGCTGGCCGAGGTGCGTGGGACTGGTTTGGACGGTTTGGCCGGGATGCTTTTGCCCGGTGTCGGCGAGGTCGACGGGGTCGGGCTCGGTTGTGACGGCGGGATCGGCGGCAGGTTGGTGGTCGGTTCCGGTCGGTGCACCGCACATGCGCTCATGCTCAAGGCCAATGTGATGACGGTGATGCGGGCGAGGCTGTGCATGGCGGTGCTTTCCTGTGGGTTCCGGGGGTTATCGGTCCGGGCTGTTGATGGTCAGAGTTTGCTGCGCGGTGGTGCTGCTGGCCAGCGGGCCGCTGCGACCCACCCACTCCCCGGCGGTCGGCTGGCCGGCGCGGGAGATGCGCGCAACCAGTTGGACTTCAGGGAAGTTCGACAGTTTCAACTGCGGCATCATGGCGTCGGCATCGCCCAGTTCGACGGTCACCGGCAGATCGGCCACGGTCAGGCGCTTGGCCGCCAATGGTGCCGGTGGGCCGGAAACGGCGCGGGCGAAGATGAACACGCTGTCGCCCGGTTGCACCTTGCCTTTGAGTTCACTGGCCAGATCGACACGCACCTTGAGCAGCGCGGCAACCTTGGCGGCGGGCGCGGCGGCGACCTTGCCGCCACTGGCTTGCAGGCGCTCGGTGGCTCGCTCGATCCCGCCCTGCAAGGCGGCGCGGGAGTTGTCGCCCTCTGGCAACTGCGCCAGCAGCCGGTTCCAATAGTCGATTGCCTGCTGATAACGCTCACCCTCGAACGCGGCGATGCCGAGCAGACCGAGGCTGGTGACTTCTTTCGGATCGGCTTTCAGCGCTTCGTCGGTCAGAGCCTGGATCTTGTCCGACCACTTTTTACCGTCGGCAAAATACTGCGCCTGCGCCCACTGGCCGAGCAGTTCCGGCTGGCGACCGGCCAGGTTGGCGGCGCGTTCGAACATCTTCGCCGCGTCCGCCGGACGATCCTGGGCCATGTAAGTGCGCCCGAGGAAGTACAGGCCTTCCGCCGAATCCGGCTGCGCCGCGACAGCCCGCTCCAGACGCTGGGTCATCTCTTCCATCGACTGCGGCGCCTGGGCGAATTCGCGGGTCAGTTCGACTTTATCGGCAGCGCCGAAATGCAGGTACAGACCCAGGCCCAATACCGGCACCAGTACCGCCGCCAGCAGTGGCAACGGTTTGCCCAGTTTCGACACGCGCGGCGCGGCAACGCCTTCGGTATCGGCGAGCAGCTCACGCGCCGCTTCCGCGCGACCGCTGTCCATTTGCGCGGCATCAAGTACGCCTTCAGCCTGCTGCGCTTGCAGCTCGGCGACACGTTCCTGATACAGCGCAACGTTCAGGGCAGTTCGATCCTCTTCACGCTGGGCGCGACGGCCACGCAAAACCGGGATCAGCAGAAAACTCAGGGCGACCAGAAGCAACAGCCCTGCGGCAAGCCAGAAATCAATCATTCTTGGGTTTTATCCAACAGTTGGTCGAGGCGCTGACGCTCTTCGGTGGACAGCGATGGCGGGGTCTCGGTGCGTTGTGCGCGGCGTCGGCGAACGATCACCGCGATCACCACCAGACCACCGAACAACAGACCGGCCGGGCCGAACCACAGCAGTGCAGTCTTGGCATTGAGCGCCGGTTTGTAGCGGACGAAATCACCGTAGCGATCGACCATGAAATCGATGATCTGCTGATTGTCCTTGCCCTCGCCGAGCATGCGAAAAATCTCCTTGCGCAGGTCGGCGGCAATCGGCGCGTTGGAGTCGGCGATGTCCTGGTTCTGGCACTTGGGGCAGCGCAGTTCCTTGGTCAGTTCACGAAAGCGCTCGCGATCACCTTCCTTGGCGAACTCGTAGGTGTCGATCGCGGCATGCGCCACACCGGCCAGACTCAGGCCCAAGACCACGGCAGCGATAAAGCGCTTCATGGTTTGGCCTCATCGACCAGCGCCTGATACTTGGCCGCGAGTTTTTCGCGCCAGACCTGCTCGTCGATCACCCCGACGTACTTGTCGCGGATGATGCCCTTGGCGTCGATGAAGAAGGTTTCCGGCGCGCCGTACACGCCGAGGTTGAGGCCCAGCGAACCTTCGTCGTCACGGATATCCAGCAGGTACGGGTTGTGGAATTCGGCCAGCCACTTCAACGCATCGGCGTTGGTATCCTTGTAGTTGATGCCGTAGATCACCACGCCGCGCTCGGCCAGTTTGTTCAGCACCGGGTGCTCGACCCTGCAGGAAATGCACCAGGTGCCCCAGACGTTGACCAGTGCCGGTTTGCCGAGAATGTCAGCCTTGGTCAGGGTCTTGTCGCCCTGCACGTTCGGCAGGCTGAACTCCGGGAATGGCTTGTTGATCATCGCCGACGGCAGCTCCGCCGGATCGAGGTACAGACCGCGATAAAGAAACACCGCCACCAGCAGGAAAATCGCCAGGGGTACCAGCATCAACCAACGTCTCATGCAGCCGCTCCTTGCAGGCCGAGGGCTTCACGCACCTTGGCTTTGACCTTGACTCGATAACGCCGATCCAGCGCCGCCAGCAATCCGCCCAGACCGGTCAGCAAACCGCCGAACCAGATCCAGCGCACGAACGGTTTGACGTGAACCCGTACCGCCCACGCGCCGTTTTCCAGCGGCTCGCCCAGTGCAACATAGAGATCGCGGGTGAAACCGGCGTCGATCCCGGCCTCGGTCATCATCGAACTCTGCACGGTGTACAGGCGTTTTTCCGGGTGCAGCACGCTGATTTCCTTGCCGTCGCGGATCACCCGAACGGTGCCTTTGTCGGAGGTGAAGTTCGGCCCTTCGAAGTGCTTGGCACCTTCGAACACAAACTGATAACCGGCCAGGGACATCGACTCGCCCGGCGCCAGACGCAGGTCGCGCTCGGCACTGTTCTGACTCGACAGCACCACGCCGAGGGCGCACACGGCGATGCCCAGGTGAGCGATCTGCATGCCCCAGTAGCTGCGGGTCAGGGTTGGCAGGCCTTTGATCAGGCCCTTGTGGCGAGTCTTGTCGAAGATGTCGCGCACACCGGCGAGTAACACCCACGCGGCGAGCAGGAACGTCGCAATCACCGCCCAGTTGAAATCGCCGTAGGCGACACCGGCCACCACGGCCAGTGCGACGCTGCCGAGCAACACCGGGGTCAGCATGTTCGCCAGCCATTTTACCGGGGTGTCTTTCCAGCGGACGATCACGCCGACCGCCATCACCAGCATCAGCAACGCCATCAGCGGGATGAACAGCGCGTTGAAGTACGGCGGGCCGACCGACAGCTTGGCGCCACTCAAGGCATCCAGAATCAGCGGATACAGGGTGCCGAGCAGAATCATCGACGCCGCCACCACCAGCACCAGGTTGTTGCCCAGCAGCAGGGTTTCCCGCGACCACAGGTTGAAGCCGACCTGGCTCTTGACCACCGGAGCGCGCAACGCAAACAGCGTCAGCGAACCGCCGACCACAAACAGCAGGAAGATCAGAATGAACACGCCGCGCTCAGGGTCGGAGGCAAACGCGTGCACCGAAGTCAGCACGCCGGAGCGCACGAGGAACGTACCGAGCAGGCTCAACGAAAATGCGGCGATCGCCAGCAATACCGTCCAGCTCTTGAACACGCCACGTTTTTCCGTGACCGCCAGCGAGTGGATCAACGCGGTGCCGACCAGCCATGGCATGAACGAGGCGTTTTCCACCGGGTCCCAGAACCACCAGCCGCCCCAGCCGAGTTCGTAGTAAGCCCACCACGAACCAAGGGTGATGCCGATGCCGAGGAAGGCCCAGGCGACAATCGTCCAAGGGCGCGACCAGCGTGCCCATGCCGCGTCGAGACGACCGCCCAACAAAGCGGCAATGGCGAAGGCGAACGCCACCGAGAAACCCACATAACCCATATAGAGCATCGGCGGATGCACGATCAGGCCGATGTCTTGCAGCAGCGGATTGAGGTCACGACCATCCGCCGGAATCTGCGGCAGGATCCGCGAGAACGGGTTGGAGGTGAGGATCAGAAACAACAGGAAACCGGTGCTGATCATGCCCATCACCGCCAGCACGCGGGCGAGCATGACTTGCGGCAACTGCCGGGAGAACACCGACACGGCAAAGGTCCAGCCGCCGAGGATCAACGCCCACAGCAACAGCGACCCTTCGTGGGCGCCCCACACCGCGCTGAACTTGTAGTACCACGGCAAGGCGCTGTTGGAGTTCATCGCCACATAGCCGACCGAGAAGTCGTCGGTCATGAACGCGTAGGTCAGGCAACCGAAGGCAAACAGCAAGAACGCAAACTGGCCCCACGCCGCCGGCTGGGCCAGGCCCATCCACATACGATCGCCGCGCCACGCACCGAACAGCGGCACCACGGCCTGCACCAGCGCGAAACACAGCGCCAGAATCATCGCCAGATGACCAAGCTCGGGAATAAACAGTGCAGAAGTCATCGATCAACCCTCCTTCGCTGGGGTCGGTGCCGATTGACCACTGTCTTTCAGCGCTTTGGTCACTTCCGGCGGCATGTACTTCTCGTCGTGCTTGGCCAGCACTTCATCGGCCACCACCACGCCGTCGGCGTTGAGTTTGCCCAGGGCGACGATGCCCTGCCCTTCGCGGAACAGATCCGGGAGGATCCCGCGGTAGGTGATGGTCACGGCTTTGTTGAAGTCGGTGACGACGAATTTGACGTCCAGCGAGTCCGGCGAACGTTGCAGCGAGCCCTTCTCGACCATGCCGCCGGCGCGGATGCGCGTGTCGTGCGGCGCTTCGCCGTTGGCAATCTGGGTCGGCGTGTAAAACAGGTTGATGTTTTCCTGCAGGGCGCTGAGGGCCAGGCCGACGGCAGCGCCGACCCCGACCAGGATCGCCAGAATGAGGGTCAGACGTTTTTTGCGCAGCGGATTCACTTGCCGTTCTCCCGGCGCAGACGACGCGCCTCTTGTTGCAGATAGCGCTTGCGGGCCGCGATCGGTGCGACCACGTTGAGGATCAGCACCGCCAGACAGATGCCGTAGGCCGTCCAGACATACAGGCCATGATGGCCCATGGCGAGGAAGTCGCCGAATGAAGCGAAACTCATCGCGCGGCCTCCAGGCTGTTCTGCACTTCTTCTTTGACCCAACTGGCGCGCGCTTCGCGCTTGAGCACTTCAAGGCGCATGCGCAGCAACAGCACGGCGCCGAAGAAACAGTAGAAACCCAGCACCGTCAGCAGCAGCGGCAGCCACATTTCAGCGGGCATCGCCGGTTTTTCGGTGAGGGTGAAGGTCGCGCCCTGGTGCAGGGTGTTCCACCACTCCACCGAGTACTTGATGATCGGGATGTTGATCACTCCGACGATCGCCAGCACCGCGCAGGCCTTGGCGGCGCTGTCGCGATTGCTGATGGCGTTGCCCAGCGCGATCACCCCGAAATACAGGAACAGCAGAATCAGCATCGACGTCAGCCGCGCATCCCAGACCCACCACGAGCCCCAGGTCGGCTTGCCCCAGATCGCTCCGGTGACCAGCGCCACGGCGGTCATCCACGCGCCAATCGGCGCCGCGCATTGCAGGGCGACGTCGGCCAGTTTCATTTTCCACACCAGCCCGACCACGCCGCACACCGCCAGCATCACGTAGATCGACTGCGCGAGCATCGCCGCAGGCACGTGGATGTAGAT
This sequence comes from Pseudomonas sp. GW823-FHT01D03, assembly GCF_058798255.1. Classification (NCBI taxonomy): domain Bacteria; kingdom Pseudomonadati; phylum Pseudomonadota; class Gammaproteobacteria; order Pseudomonadales; family Pseudomonadaceae; genus Pseudomonas; species Pseudomonas sp. GW823-FHT01D03. Next base: position 1,823,311 of record NZ_JBXAKK010000001.1, on the reverse strand, counting down.
GATGCGGAAGCTGTTGCCCTGCTGATAATCCGGCGGCGCGAAGGCCAGGCCCCAGACGACGCCAATGCTGATCAGCAGCAACGCGGCAATGCTCAGCCACGGCAGAAACCTGCTGCTGATGCCGTAAAACCACTTGGGCGAGCCGAGCTTGTGAAACCAGGTCCAGTTCATACTGTTTCCATCACGGGTGCCGCTCATCGGTGTGAGCAGTCTCAGGGTCTTTGCTGGTTAAATTTTAACCAGACCTCATTATTCGCCGACGCTGATCTTCAGGCCAGCCGCTATTGCAAAAGGTGTCAGGGTGATCGCCAGGGCGGTCAGGCTACCCAACCACAGCAGATACCCGGTCGCCGGCATGCCTTGCAAGGCGGCCTGCAAGGCGCCACTGCCAAGGATCAACACCGGGATGTACAACGGCAGAATCAGCAGCGCCAGCAACAGGCCGCCGCGTTTCAAACCAACCGTCAGCGCCGCGCCCACCGCACCGAGCAGGCTCAGCACCGGTGTACCCAGCAGCAACGACAACAGCAACACCGGCAGGCAGGCGACCGGCAAACCGAGCATCAACGCCAGCAACGGCGAGAGCAGAACCAGTGCCAGCCCCGAGAACAACCAGTGTGCCAGCACCTTGGCCAGCACCAGTAGGGGCAGCGGGTGCGGCGAAAGGACCCACTGTTCCAGGGAGCCATCTTCGAAATCACTGCGAAACAGTCCGTCCAGCGACAGCAGGACCGACAACAGCGCGGCCACCCAGACTAACCCCGGGGACAGGTTTTGCAAGACTTGAGTTTCCGGGCCGACGGCCAGCGGGAACAAGGCGATGACGATGGCGAAGAAAATCAGCGGATTGGCCAGTTCCGCCGGGCGACGAAACAGCAAACGGGACTCACGGGCAACCAGCAGGCCGAACACACTCATACTGCCCAGTTCCCCAGATCGATCTCGCGATAACCGGCCGGCATCCGGCTCAGTGTGTGGTGCGTGGTCAGAACCACCAGACCGCCGCGCTCGCAGTGACCGGCCAAATGCTCTTCAAGCTGCGCTACGCCCTGTTTGTCGAGCGCGGTGAACGGCTCGTCGAGAATCCACAGCGGCGGGCTGTCCAGATACAGCCGCGCCAGCGCCACGCGGCGTTGCTGACCGGCGGACAGGGTGTGGCAGGGAACATCTTCGAAACCGCGCAATCCTACGGCTGCCAGTGCCTGCCAGATCGCCTCGCGTTCGGCCGGCCGATGCAGGGCGCAGAGCCAGGACAGGTTCTCTTCCGGGGTCAGCAGGTCCTTGATCCCGGCAGCGTGGCCGATCCACAGCAGGTTGCGCGCCAGTTCGCTCGGCTGGGCCGTCAACGGTTGACCGTTGAGCAGCACTTGACCACTGGTCGGCTGCATCAACCCGGACAACAGGCGCAGCAGACTGGTCTTGCCGCTGCCATTGGGGCCGCTGATCTGCACCATATCGCCACTGGCCAGTCTTAATTCGAGATTTTCGAAGAGCAGCCGCAGGTCTCGCTCACAAGCAAGGGCAACGGTTTGCAGGACAGGGCTGGTCAAGGGATCACGGGCCTTATACGGTTCAAGTCGGCTCTGGCGCGGCCGTTAAAGAGATGCAGGATAAATGCAATGACGGTGCGAAGCAGAGAGCTGGATCAAACAATTGCTATGTTTTTTGAACGAAGCGCAAGACGCGCGGCATTATACATGCCGTGCCTTACTCCCAAGCGTGCAATTTCCTCAGGTTGTGTCCGCGTATGACAGGCGAAATGAACATCCTCCCGCTCCCGCCCACCACCCCGGCGAACGCGCGTCCGCTGGTGATGAGCGGTGAGTTGCTCAAGCTGCTGACCCCGGTCGAAGGCTTGATCGGTGCCGGGCAAAGCGCCCAGGCCGAGGTGTTGTCACTCAAGCAGGCGGATCAGACCTTTCAACTGCTGCTCAAGGTCACCGTCGACGGCGGCCGGCAGACCACCGTGCAAGCCAGCAGCAACCTGCCGCTGCCAACTGGCACCAACCTGGCCGTCACTCAGCCGTCGGCGGGTAATCTGGCGATCACCGTGCAGCAGGCAATTGCCAGCAGCGTCGCCGCCCTCACCCGCATCGATACGTCGCAATTGCCGGTCGGCACCCTGCTGCAAGGCAAGGTGCTGACCTCGCAGACACTGCCGCAAGTGCCGGGACAGCCGACGGTGTACCGCTCGCTGGTGAGCCTGCTCAACACCGCGCAGAGCGGTGCCACGCTGGATATCGACAGCCCGACGCCGCTGCGCATCGGCACCCTGCTCTCGGCACTGGTCGAAGATTCGCAAACCCTGAAGTTCGTGCCACTGAGCAGCCGTCAGGAGCAATTGGCGGTGAGTCAGCAACTGCTCGGCCAGCAGAGTCGCCAAGGTTCGCTGGACGGCTTGCTCAACGCCTTGCAAAACCTGCCGAGCGACGCCGATCAGACCTCGCAGGATCTGCGCGCTGCCGTCGTGCGTCTGCTCGCCAACCTGCCCGATGTGCAACAAATGAGCAGCGCCAAAGGCGTGGCGCTGGCGCTGGCCAACAGCGGCGCCTTCCTCGAAGCCAAACTGCTGACCGGACAGAATCCGGCGCTGGCCCCGGACATGAAAGCCGATCTGCTCAAGCTGATCGCTCAGCTGTCGCCGGGCGCACCGGGCAATGCCAGTTTCAACGCGATCATCGCCGCCAACACCCTGGCTCAGGCGCTGCCGAGTTTCGTGCGCAACGCCCTCGGCACCCTCGGCCAGGTCAGCGCCAAACCCGTGCCGAGCAGTTTTCCGCTGCCCGACCGCTTGCTGCAAAGCCAGGACGGTGAAGCTGACCTGGAACATCTGCTGCGCCTCGCTGCAGCCGCCGTGTCACGCCTGCAAAGCCATCAGCTGTCGAGCCTGGAACAGACCGGGGTCACCGACGACGGCCGTCTGCTCAGCACCTGGCAGCTGGAAATCCCCATGCGCAACCTGCAGGACATCGTGCCGTTGCAGGTCAAGTTTCAGCGCGAGGAAGCGCCGGAAAGAGAACCGCAACCCAACGAACGCCGTGACGAGCGCGAGCCCAGACAACAGCTGTGGCGCGTCGATCTGGCGTTCGACATGGAGCCGCTGGGGCCGATGCAGATTCAGGCGCAGTTGATTGCCGGCAGCCTGTCGAGCCAGCTCTGGGCCGAACGCCCATACACCGCCGACCTGATCGGCAACAATCTGTTCGCCCTGCGCCAGCGCCTGCTCGATCGCGGGCTGAACGTCGGCGATCTCGACTGCCATCTCGGCACCCCGCCGCAAGGCAATCAAACCCGTCTCGAACACCGCTGGGTCGACGAAACCGCATGAACGATTCCACTGCTCCACGCCAGGCCATCGCCCTCAAATACGACGGCAACCACGCCCCGACCCTCACCGCCAAGGGCGACGAGGAACTGGCCGAAGAAATCCTGCGCATCGCCCGCGACTGCGAAGTGCCGATCTATGAAAACGCCGAGCTGGTGCGGCTGTTGGCGCGGATGGAACTGGGCGACAGCATTCCCGAGGAGCTGTACCGCACGATCGCCGAGATCATCGCGTTCGCGTGGAATCTGAAGGGGAAATTCCCCGAGGGGCAGGATCCGGATGCGCCGATGGTCGAGAAGGACGTTACCGAACGCGGGGATGATTACTAGGCCGCGCCGGAGACAAGCCCAGATGCACGCGCTCTCGCTCGATATTCAATTCAAACGCGCTCGCCACTGCAGGTTCGCCCATTCAAACCGTTGTGAGCGACCATAATCCTTGATCCCGACGGGCATACCTTGCTCGGACAGATTCAGTGCCTTGAAGCCGACTTTTCCGATTCGCCAGTAATACTCATGCACAGGATCGTTGACGCGATAGGGAAGCAGGATCTGCCTGCCCGTCCCCAGCCCATAAGATCGCACGTCAGCCCAATTAAGCACGCTCGTCTCGAAAGCCGGAGACGAAGGCTCTTCGAACTCTCCGCCGCCAAGATTTTTGACTTTCCAGAAATTGATATCACTACCGTCTGATCGAGCATGCAGCACCCATACATCGGTCAGTTTGGTAATCGGCGAATCCAGCACTGCGGTCTTTGAACGCGCAGAATAGAAGCCCGGCAACTCCAACACTTTCTCAAAATCCAGAGAACGGCCGCTGCTCCTGTAGGTGAGCAGCTTCAAGAACTGCTCACTTGAATCAACAGCGAGCACATCATCCTTGCCATCGTTGTCCAGTCTGGCGCTGTAGAAATGGACCGGCAATGCGTTTTTTCGAGCATCTCCCCAATGAGCGGGAATGCCCAGACTCGCCCCTTTATTCTCCATCAGCCAGAAATCGGACACTGTGTTATTCAGAGTTTGCACGATCAACACATCTTGCTTGCCGACGCCTCTGAAGTCGCCAGCCAGATATTGCTGAGCTTGCCGGTAGGCATGTCCTTGCTGAACCGAACGCCAGATAACCGGATCAGCAAAATGCCCGCCTTCATTCTTCAATAGTCTGAAAATGGTTTCGTCAGCTTTTCCGGGCGATATCGCCATCAGATCAGCCTTGCCGTCACCGGTGAAATCAGCCAGCAGATAGCGCGTAGCGTCGTAGCAAATGGCTGTAGCACACCCGGAATCAAAAGAGTCTGGATCAAATGGAAGTCTGTCCTCATACCATTTCTCGGATGCAATCGCGTCTGCGCCCAGCGACGTGACCCAAATATCGACACCTGGACCATCCTCCCGGCGCTGCACTTGCACCGTCCGGTTCGTCCCGTCACCGATGACATCCCCCGTCAGCGCCACTTCCATCGAATCATTGCTGTCGATGTTATCGATGCTGCGCACCCACAACGTAGAACCCGCAAAATCCCTGCAATCCGCTATCAAGCCCGGCTGTACTCCGTCCAGACATTGCCCCTGCGCTCCGGGAACATAAATTTTCCCGAAATCCCACGGAGTCCAGTGTTGAGAGGGCTCATTGCTTTCACATGCGCGTTCGATCAATTGGCCATTCTGACGCGCTATGCAATGGCCAGAGGCTGTTTTCAGCAGCGCAACTCCCCTGCTCGCGCCGACTGCGATGTCGGAGGGCACAAACGCCCAGCGCTGGTCAGCGTCTGGCTCACATCCGTCCAGTGTCACCTGCTGCCCCAATCCATTGGCAACCAGGCACTGTTGCGTCTGGAAATTGACTAGCGGTCTGAAAGGGATATTGACCAGTGGCACGGCGGCGTGAGCATGGCTGAGCGTGAAATTCAGTCGCGCCACCCAATTGCCATTCCAGGTGGCTTCACTGTACGCACTGCTGACTGGCTCAGCCCCTTCAAAGTGAAAGTAGCTGGCGACAACATGCCGTTTCGCCTGCACAGCTGCCGGGTCCACGTTAGGAGCGACGGCCGCCGAGGGATAGGTCTCGTGATAAATCACCGGGATATCTGCACTGATCCCGCGCAAGGCCAGGCGCGTCAAACGTGCCGAATAAATATGGTCAGGATGCTCCGTGTACGCAACGGTGTCCGGATTGAGTGCATACACCCGGGTGGCTCCTTCATTGACGATCAGTTCGGTCAAGAGCTGCACGAAAGATGTTCGACTGTAGAGGTTTACCGGACCTGAAGCCGAGTCCAGATAGGGCCAACTCCGAACAGTTTTATCGAGGTCGAGCAAATCGGCCAGCGGCACATCTCCACCACGAACGTCCCCTCCCGGCACACGCAAATATATGAGCTTCAATCCAGGTCGCTCATTGGCCTTGACGCTCATCACAATGGCTGAATCAGTGAATATCAGGTTAGGCGTCCATCCGGTCGCAAAACCCAGCATTTTTTCATAGGCTTTTCTCGACGCGCTTTCGCGCTTCAGCACATAGTCGAAGCCGGCGCCAGAACTGCCACCGTTCATGAAGATACTGGTCACACAGCCGCCGGCAGCCAGAATTTGCGAAATCCGCGGATCAATAAACAGCAGATCGTCGTCCATATGCGCAACGACATTGACCAGGTGGACACCGTGACAATTTTGCCGGTCGGCCATATTGGCTTCTGGAGCAAGCCTGCTGACCTGAGCCTGACAAGCCGTCAGGAGCAGCACGATTGCCAGCCACAAGGCGGCAACACCGGGTAACCCTACTTTTTTCACTCGCTCTATTCTGGCTGGTAAATGCATACCCACTCCACGATTGGCTGGATCGGTGAATTGGCGATCAGACGCGTCTGCCTGAAAAGCCGACGGGACTATCGCGAGTCACGAGAAGTGTGAGGAGCGATGAGCGAAATTCTCTACTGTCAGAAATAACAGTTCAGACAGACGGCCATGGGCGAATCAGGCAACAAAATCGAGCGCAAAAAAAATCGCCGGCATGACCGGCGATTCTTATTTAAATGACATGCCTCTACGCATATCAACTTCTGTGCAGCTTGCGCATCAACTCCGCCTCAGCCTGGGTCAAGCCGCAGGACTGGGTCAGCTCATCGACGCTCGCGCCCATGCCCACCAGTTTCGCCGCCTGGGCGAACGACAGGCTTGACGGGTCGCGCTGTTCCAGCGCGACAATCTTGTCCGGCAACGGACCGACTACCGAGCGCAGCTCGTGCAGGGCTTCGCCCATGCGCACGTTGCCGTTCTGATAGTCGTCGACGCGCTTGGCCAGGTCCTTGATGCGCTGATCACGCAGCGCGTCGCCCTGAGCCTGTTGCGCAGCGATTACCCGCTGCGCCTTGATGTACGCCAGAAACATTGCCAGCGTGCCTGCCCAGAAGAGGAACAGGACAATGACCGCAACCTCGAGAATCAATCAGATGCTCTCCAGTTCCGACCATTCTTCTTCGCTCATCATCTTGTCCAGCTCGACCAGGATCAGCAACTCGTTGTTCTTGTTGCACACGCCCTGGATGAACTTGGCCGACTCTTCGTTGCCGACGTTTGGCGCGGTCTCGATTTCCGACTGACGCAGGTAAACCACTTCGGCCACGCTGTCGACCATGATCCCGACCACTTGCTTGTCGGCTTCGATGATGACGATACGGGTGTTGTCGCTGATCTCGCCGCTGTTCAGGCCGAAGCGCTGACGGGTGTCGATCACGGTGACCACGTTACCGCGCAGGTTGATGATGCCCAGCACGTAGCTTGGCGCACCCGGTACCGGAGCGATTTCGGTGTAACGCAGGACTTCCTGAACGCGCATCACGTTGATGCCGTAGGTTTCGTTGTCCAGCTTGAAGGTCACCCATTGCAGGATCGGATCTTCAGAACCTTTTGCATTCGTCGCCTGACTACTCATACCCTGACCCCTCGAAAAAACCGCACTGGGCGGTGTGTGTTCTGTGTGGAGGCATTGAAAAATGCCTTCGCCTGACTGTTATGTCGGCTGCTATGTCGATTTATGTAGCGGCTTGTGGCCGCCCAGGTGCTTTGCCCCGCCGCTGGCGATCAACTCGGCCAGCGCGGCTACATCAAGTAATGCACACATGTGCTCGATCACCGTGCCGGCGAGCCATGGCCGCTGACCCCGGTGACTTCTCCATTTGATTTCATTCGGATCCAGACGCAACGAACGGCTGACCTGATGCACCGCCAGGCCCCATTCGTAACCTTGTACCGAAATCACGTACTGCAGGCCCTGACGGAAGTCATCCCGATAGCGATCCGGCATGACCCAACGCGCGGTGTCCAGGACTTTCAGATTGCCGGCCTGGCTCGGCAGAATCCCGAGAAACCATTCCGGCTGCCCGAACAGCGGCGTCAACTCGTGGCCTGCCAGCGAATAGATCGAACCGAGGCACACCAGCGGTACCGCCAGCGTCAGCCCGGCAACATCGAACAACAGGCATTCGAAGGCTTCCGAGGCCCAGGCCGGACGGCCATCGGTTTCCACCGGGGGCGGCGTGTTGCTCGGTGGCAGGTGCACTTCCACCACTGGCGGCACCAGCGTCTGTTCGACGGGTGCCGGTGCCACCGGCGCCGGTTCGGCCACGACCGGTTCCGGCGCGGTTTTCAGCAATTGGGTTTTCAGCAATTGGGTTTGCAGCAACGGTGCGAGTGTCGAAACCGGCGCGCGTGGTGGCTCGGCTTCTTCGATCAACGCCACTGGAGCCTTGGCTAGCGGTGCGGCGGCAGGCGCGACAACCGGGGCAGCAGGTTGGGCGGCTTTCTGCGCATCACGCGCCTGCTCTTCCAGTACCGCAGCCTGAAACTCGTCCAGCGCCGCAGCACTTTCGACCACCTCGACCGGCGCCTCGACCTGCACTTCCACTGGCGGCAACTCGTCAGGGATTTCCTGCAGCAGGCTGTCCAGATAGGACTGCAACGCCAGTTGCGGCTTCGACGTCAACTTCACCGGCCGATTCATGCGCAGCCCCCTGTAGGAGCTGCCGCAGGTTCGGTGCCGCGTTCGGACGATCTTTTGATCTTTTCAGGAGCAACGCCAGGCAAGATCAAAAGATCGCAGCCTGCGGCAGCTCCTACATGAATTGAGATCATGCTCAGGCCACCTGCGGAACAAGTTGTTGCGCCAGCAGATGCTTGAGCAGCGCGCGGTAAGCCAGCACGCCACGACTCTTGCCGTCGAACTGCGAAGGCGTGACACCGGCCCGGCTGGCGTCGCGCAGACGGGTATCGACCGGGATGTAACCCTGCCAGATCTCTTCCGGGAATTTGTCACGCAGCACGCGCAAGGTGCCCAGCGACGCCTGGGTGCGGCGGTCGAACAGGGTCGGCACGATGCTGAACGGCAGCGCCTGTTTGCGCGAGCGGTTGATCATCGCCAGGGTGTTGACCATGCGCTCCAGACCTTTGACGGCCAGGTGTTCGGTCTGCACCGGGATCACCAGTTGCTGGCTCGCGGCCAGGGCGTTGACCATCAGCACACCGAGCAACGGTGGGCTGTCGATGATTGCGTAGTCGAAGTCCTGCCACAGCTGCGCCAGACTCTTGGCGATCACCAGGCCCAGACCACTCTGCCCAGGCGACTGGCGCTCAAGGGTGGCCAGTGCGGTACTCGACGGCAACAGGGAAATGCGTTCGTCGCTGGTCGACAGCAGCAACTGCCCGGGCAAGCCTTGCGGCACGCTGCCCTTGTGCAGAAACAGGTCGTAGTTGCTGTGTTCCAGGCTGTCGGGGTCGTAGCCGAAATAGCTGGTCATCGAGCCGTGCGGGTCGAGATCGACCACAACCACGCGCTTGCCCGCCTCCGCCAGCAATCCGGCTAAAGCGATGGAAGATGTGGTTTTACCGACACCACCCTTTTGATTGGCGACTGCCCAGACTCTCATTCGGTTCGTTCCTCCCGGTCGAGATGCTCGACCGAGACATAGCTCAGCGTATTAATGCGGGCGACGGAGAATTGACGGCACTCTCGCGTCCCGGCGTCTTGACCGGGGACGGTGCAGTTTGTGTGCCAGCGCGCTTCAATGCCGCGTCCGGTTGCGCATTGGCGGTACCGGTGCCGGTCAGGCTGCGGCGCACATCGAGGTTGCGCGACACCACCAGCACCACACGCCGGTTTTTCGCCCGGCCTTCGGCGGTGGCATTGTTGGCCACCGGCTGAAACTCACCGTAACCCACCGAGGCCAGACGGCCAGGGTTCACGCCCTGCATCGCCAGCATCCGCACGATGCTCGCCGAACGCGCCGAGGACAGCTCCCAGTTGGTCGGGTACTGCGCGGTGCGGATCGGCTGATCGTCGGTGAAGCCCTCGACGTGGATCGGGTTGTCGAACGGTTTGAGGATCGCCGCGACCTTGTCGATGATGTTGAACGCGATATCACTCGGCATTGCGTCGCCACTGCCGAACAACAGACTGGAATTCAGTTCGATCTCGACCCACAACTCGTTGCCGCGCACGGTCATCTGGTTGGAGCTGATCAAGTCGCCGAACGCGGCACTGATGTCATCGGCAATGCTTTTCAGCGGATCGCTGGCCCCGGCGATACCGGCGTCAACCTGCTCGCTGTCCTTGACCAGCGGCTTGGCCGGGGTCACGGTTTTCGGCCGTTCATCACCGATCGGGATCGGTTTGAGCGAACGATCGGAGTCAGTGAAAACCCCGATCAGCGCTTCGGAAATGACCTTGTACTTGCCTTCGTTGATCGACGAGATCGAGTACATCACCACAAAGAACGCGAACAACAGCGTGATGAAATCCGCGTAGGACACGAGCCAGCGCTCGTGATTAACGTGTTCTTCCTGATGCCTGCGGCGAGCCATAGTCCATTACCCCCATCAATCCATGAAGCCCTGAAGCTTCAGCTCGATAGAGCGAGGGTTTTCACCTTCGGCGATCGACAAAATACCTTCCAGCAACATTTCGCGATAACGCGACTGCCGCAACGCGATTGACTTGAGCTTGGCCGCCACCGGCAGCAACACCAGGTTGGCACTGGCCACACCGTAGATGGTCGCGACGAATGCCACGGCAATGCCGCTGCCCAATTGCGTCGGATCAGCGAGGTTGCCCATCACATGAATCAGGCCCATTACCGCACCGATGATGCCGATGGTCGGCGCGTAGCCGCCCATGCTTTCGAAAACTTTGGCCGCTTCGATGTCGCGCGCTTCCTGGGTGTAGAAGTCCACTTCGAGGATGCTACGAATCGCTTCCGGCTCGGCGCCATCGACCAGCAGTTGCAGGCCCTTGCGCGAGTAGTTGTCCGGCTCGGCATCGGCGACGCCTTCCAGCCCGAGCAGGCCTTCCTTGCGCGCGGTGAGGCTCCAGTTGACCACACGGTCGATGCCGCCAGCCAGATCCACACGTGGCGGAAACAGGATCCAGGCGAGAATCTGCATGGCGCGCTTGAAGGCGCTCATCGGCGACTGCAGCAACGCGGCACCGATGGTGCCACCGAGAACGATCAACGCCGCCGGGCCGTTGGCCAGCGCGCCGAGATGACCGCCTTCAAGGAAGTTGCCGCCGATAATGGCGACGAACGCCAGGATAATCCCGATAAGGCTTAAAACATCCATCAGATACACGCCTCGACGATGTGCTTGCCGATGTCGTCCAGGCCGTAGACCGCGTCAGCCAGATCGGCTTTGACGATGGCCATCGGCATGCCGTAGATCACGCAGCTTGCTTCGTCTTGGGCCCATACCGAGCTGCCGCCCTGCTTGAGCAGACGCGCGCCTTCGCGGCCGTCGGCGCCCATGCCGGTCAGTACGACCGCCAGAACTTTGTCACCGTAGGATTTCGCGGCGGAACCGAAAGTAATGTCCACGCACGGCTTGTAGTTCAGACGCTCGTCGCCCGGCAGAATCTTCACCGCACCACGGCCGTCGATCATCATCTGCTTGCCACCCGGGGCCAGCAGCGCCAGGCCCGGACGCAGGATGTCGCCATCCTCGGCTTCCTTGACGCTGATGCGGCACAGCTTGTCCAGGCGCTCGGCAAACGCCTTGGTGAACGCCGCCGGCATGTGCTGGATCAGCACGATCGGCGCCGGGAAGTTCGCCGGCAATTGGGTCAGCACCCGTTGCAGGGCAACCGGGCCGCCGGTCGAGGTACCGATGGCAACCAGTTTGTAGGCTTTGCGTTTCGGTGCCGGCGACGACGCGCTGGCAGCTGGCGCACGAGCAGGTGCCGGAGCAGGCGTCGGACGCGTTGGAGCAGCAGCGCTGTGGCTGCTGAAGCTCGATGCCGCCGGGGCTGGCGCAAGCGTCGGTGCAGCGGCCGGAGCCGGCGCACTGTAGGCGCTGAAACGACGATTACTGCGCGAGATGCTGTGAACCTTCTCGCACAGCAGTTGCTTGACCTTCTCGGGATTGCGCGAGATGTCTTCGAAATTCTTCGGCAGGAAATCCACCGCGCCGGCGTCCAGCGCATCCAGGGTGACCCGGGCGCCTTCATGCGTCAGCGAGGAGAACATCAACACCGGGGTCGGGCAGCGCTGCATGATGTGCCGCACCGCCGTGATGCCATCCATCATCGGCATCTCGTAGTCCATGGTGATCACGTCCGGCTTGAGGGCCAGGGCCTGATCGATCGCCTCTTTACCGTTGGTGGCCGTGCCGACCACCTGGATGCTCGGATCCGCTGAAAGAATTTCCGAGACGCGGCGGCGGAAAAAACCCGAATCGTCCACCACCAGGACTTTGACTGCCATAAACACTCCATTAGGTGCAGCGGGACGTCGTCGCCCCGCCGCCCCGGATTCAAATACGCTTCGTCGCGTAACGCTTGAGCATGCTTGGAACATCAAGGATCAGCGCGATGCGGCCGTCACCGGTGATGGTGGCGCCGGACATGCCCGGAGTGCCCTGCAGCATTTTGCCCAATGGCTTGATGACCACTTCTTCCTGGCCGACCAGTTGATCGACGACGAAGCCGATCCGCTGGGTGCCCACCGAAAGGATCACCACATGGCCTTCGCGCTGCTCTTCGTGAGCGGCGGAGCTGACCAGCCAGCGCTTGAGGTAGAACAATGGCAGCGCCTTGTCCCGCACGATCACCACTTCCTGACCGTCCACCACGTTGGTGGTCGACAGGTCGAGGTGGAAGATTTCGTTGACGTTGACCAACGGGAACGCGAACGCCTGATTGCCGAGCATCACCATCAGGGTCGGCATGATCGCCAGCGTCAGCGGCACCTTGATGACGATCTTCGAGCCCTGGCCCTTGGTCGAGTAGATGTTGATCGAACCGTTGAGCTGGGAAATCTTGGTCTTCACCACGTCCATGCCGACACCGCGGCCGGACACGTCGGAGATCTCGGTCTTGGTCGAGAAACCCGGGGCGAAAATCAGGTTGTAGCACTCGGTATCGCTCAGGCGATCGGCCGCGTCCTTGTCCATCACACCGCGTTTTACCGCGATCGAACGCAGCACGTTCGGGTCCATGCCCTTGCCGTCGTCGGAGATCGACAACAGGATGTGATCGCCTTCCTGCTCGGCGGCCAGTACCACGCGACCGCCACGGGCCTTGCCCGAAGCTTCGCGTTCTTCCGGTGATTCGATGCCGTGGTCGACCGCGTTGCGCACCAAGTGGACCAACGGGTCGGCCAGGGCCTCGACCAGGTTTTTGTCGAGGTCGGTTTCTTCACCCACCAGTTCCAGGTTGATCTCTTTCTTGAGCTGACGCGCGAGGTCGCGAACCAGACGCGGGAAGCGCCCGAAGACCTTCTTGATCGGCTGCATCCGGGTCTTCATCACCGCGGTCTGCAAGTCAGCCGTGACCACGTCGAGGTTCGACACAGCCTTGGACATGGCTTCGTCGCCGCTGTTGAGACCCAGGCGCACCAGACGGTTACGCACCAGCACCAGCTCGCCGACCATGTTCATGATTTCGTCGAGACGTGCGGTATCGACCCGCACAGTGGTCTCGGCTTCGCTCGCCGGTTTTTCCGGCGGCGGAGCAGCGGCGGCACGGGCCGGCGCCGGTGCAGCAGCGGCGGCCGGTTTTGGCGCTTCGGCTTTCGGCTCAGGCTTGGGTGCAGCCTTTGGCGCAGCAGCCGGAGCGGCGGCGGCCTTGGCGGCAGGCGCAGCCACGGTCGACGCGGTGCCCGCAGCAGCGGCGCCAACGTCGGTGAACTTGCCTTTGCCGTGCAATTCGTCGAGCAGCGATTCGAACTCGTGATCGCTGATCAGATCGCTGCCGGCAGCGGCGGCCGCCGGTGCGGCAGGCGCAACCGGTGCCGAGGCGATCGCCGACTCCAGCGCTTCAACGGCGAAGTTGCCCTTGCCGTGCAACTGATCGAGCAGTGCTTCGAATTCGTCGTCGGTGATGTCCGAGCTGTCACCCGCCGCGGGTGCCGCCGGAGCGGCCGCTGCCGGTGCCACGGCGTCCGCCGCGAACTGGCCTTTGCCGTGCAGCTGATCGAGCAACGACTCGAATTCGGCGTCGGTGATTTCATCGCTGGCGGCCGCATCGGCAGCCGGCGCAGGTGCAACAGCAACCGGGGTTTCGGCCTCGGCCTTGACGGCGTTCAGCGAATCCAGCAACTGTTCAAATTCGTTATCGGTGATGTCGCCCGAATCGCTCGAATCGCCTTCGACGACCAGTTCTTCGATCATCTCGGCCACTGGCGAAGCCGGAGCTTCGTCGGCCGTTTGCGGTTCGGCCAGACGCGCCAGCGCGGCCAGCAGTTCCGGGGTTGCAGCAGTGATCGGTGCACGTTCACGGACTTCGCTGAACATGCTGTTCACCGCGTCCAGTGCTTCAAGCACCACGTCCATCAGTTCTGCATCAACGCGACGCTCACCCTTGCGCAGGATGTCGAACACGTTTTCGGCGATGTGACAGCACTCCACCAGCTCATTGAGCTGAAGGAAGCCGGCGCCCCCTTTTACAGTGTGGAAACCGCGAAAAATTGCGTTGAGCAGATCTGCGTCATCCGGGCGGCTTTCCAGCTCGACCAGTTGCTCGGACAGTTGCTCAAGAATCTCGCCGGCCTCAACCAGGAAATCCTGAAGGATCTCTTCATCGGCGCCGAAGCTCATTAATGGGGTGCTCCTACAGGTCTAAAAACCCAAAAAACCTAAAATTCCAAAACTCTAGAATCCGAGGCTGGATAACAAATCGTCCACATCGTCCTGACCGGACACAACGTCTTCTCGTTTATCGGCATGAATCTGCGGACCTTCACCCTGCGAGAGATGTTTTTGTGGATCTTTTTCTGCAAGCATCGCGGCACGGTCGTGTTCGATGCCCGCAAAGCGGTCAACCTGACTGGCCATGAGGACGAGTTTGAGCAAATTGCTTTCGACTTCGGTGACCAGTTGGGTCACACGCTTGATCACTTGACCTGTGAGGTCCTGGTAATCCTGAGCCAGCAGGATGTCATTGAGGTTGCTCGACACCGCACGGTTGTCCGTGCTGCTGCGTGACAGAAAACCGTCGACCCGGCGCGCCAGTTCGCGGAACTCTTCAGCTCCGACCTCACGACGCATGAAGCGGCCCCAATCGGTGCTCAGGGCCTGGGCTTCTTCAGCCAGGCCATTGACCACCGGGGTGGCGCTTTCCACCAGATCCATGGTGCGGTTGGCCGCGGCTTCGGTCAGCTTGACCACATAGCCCAGGCGTTCGGTGGCGTCGGTGATTTGCGACACTTCCTCGGCCTGCGGCATGTGCGGATCGATCTGGAAATTGACGATCGCACTGTGCAGTTCGCGTGTGAGCTTGCCCACTTCCTGATACAGGCCGCGGTCACGGGTCTGATTGAGCTCATGGATCAGTTGCACAGCGTCGCCGAACCTGCCTTTTTCAAGGCTCTCGACCAGTTCGACCGCGTGTTTTTTCAGGGTCGACTCGAAATCGCCCTGTGAAGATTCGTTATGCTCCATAGCTCCCCCGCGCGTCATCAGCCGATGCGTTCGAAAATCTTCTCGATTTTGTCTTTCAACGCCTGAGCCGTGAAAGGTTTGACCACGTAGCCGTTCACACCGGCCTGAGCGGCCTCGATGATTTGCTCGCGCTTGGCTTCAGCGGTCACCATCAGCACGGGCAGATGCTTGAGTTTTTCATCGGCACGTACGTGGCGCAGCAAGTCGATACCGGTCATGCCCGGCATGTTCCAGTCCGTTACCAGAAAGTCGATGCTTCCGCTGTTGAGTACCGGAATGGCGGTAGTGCCATCGTCGGCCTCGACGGTATTGGTGAACCCAAGATCGCGCAGCAGGTTCTTGATGATCCGCCGCATCGTTGAGAAGTCATCAACGATGAGGATTTTCATGTCTTTGTTCAATTCGACCTCCAAGCAGTCTTAAACGCGCCCAGCACCTGGACGCGCCACTTCAATCAATCCGGCAAAGCACTCGATGACTGTCTGGAGCACAACAGAGCAAGACCGGTGCCGTTCATCACCGCACCAGCCTCGTTCGCAGTGTCCCCACACTGCCTTCAGCGCGCTCGCCACTCCCCCAAACGCCCCCGCAAACGGGCCGCGCACTGGCTGTGTAACTGGCTGACCCGCGATTCACTGACGCCAAGGACTTCACCGATTTCCTTGAGGTTCAGCTCTTCGTCGTAGTACAGCGCCAACACCAGTCGCTCACGCTCCGGCAAATTGGCAATCGCATCCGCCAGCGCCGCCTGGAAGCGTTCATCTTCCAGATCGCGTGACGGCTCAAGATGAGCACTGGCGCCATCCTCGTGCAGCCCTTCGTGTTCGCCGTCCTGCAACAGGTCGTCGAAACTGAACAGCCGGCTGCCCAGCGTGTCATTCAAAATCCCGTAGTAATCGTCGAGACTCAATTGGAGTTCGGCCGCAACCTCGTGATCTTTAGCATCACGTCCGGTTTTAGCTTCAATTGAGCGAATTGCGTCGCTGACCATACGGGTGTTGCGGTGAACCGAGCGTGGTGCCCAATCCCCTTTGCGCACTTCATCGAGCATCGCGCCGCGGATTCGAATGCCCGCGTACGTTTCGAAACTGGCGCCTTTGCTGGCGTCGTATTTGGTCGAGACTTCGAGCAGGCCGATCATCCCGGCCTGAATCAGGTCTTCAACCTGCACACTCGCCGGCAAGCGCGCCAGCAAGTGATAGGCAATGCGCTTGACCAGTGGCGCGTAACGCTCGATCAACTCGTACTGCGCGTCACGTGCCGACTTCTTGTAGTAGTTCATACCGCTCGCGGTCATAACACAGGCCCTGCTGTTTGCTGCACGAGGCGCTCGACGAAAAACTCAAGGTGACCGCGCGGGTTGGCAGGCAGCGGCCAGGTATCGACCTTCTGCGCGATCGCCTTGAACGCCAGCGCGCACTTGGAACGCGGAAAGGCTTCATAGACCGCTCGCTGCTTCTGCACTGCCTTGCGCACGCTTTCGTCGTACGGCACGGCGCCGACGTATTGTAAGGCGACGTCGAGGAAGCGATCCGTGACCTTGGTCAACTTGGCGAACAGGTTGCGCCCTTCCTGCGGGCTCTGCGCCATGTTGGCGAGGACGCGGAAGCGGTTCATGCCGTAGTCGCGGTTGAGCAGTTTGATCAGCGCGTAGGCGTCGGTGATCGAGGTCGGCTCGTCGCAGACCACCAGCAACACTTCCTGAGCGGCGCGGACAAAACTGACTACCGAGTCACCAATACCCGCAGCGGTGTCGATCACCAGCACATCGAGGTTGTCGCCGATGTCGCTGAAGGCCTGAATCAGACCGGCATGTTGCGCCGGGCTCAGGTGCACCATGCTTTGGGTGCCGGAAGCGGCCGGCACGATGCGGATCCCGCCGGGCCCCTGCAACAGCACGTCGCGCAGTTCGCAGCGGCCTTCAATCACATCGGCCAGAGTACGTTTGGGGGTCAGTCCCAGCAGAACGTCGACGTTCGCCAGCCCCAGGTCGGCGTCCAGCAGCATGACCCGACGGCCAAGCTCTGCCAGCGCCAGAGACAAGTTCACTGACACGTTAGTCTTGCCGACGCCACCTTTGCCGCCGGTCACCGCGATCACCTGTACGGGATGCATGCTGCCCATGTTATTTCTTTACCTTGTCTTGCATAGACGGAGGCCACATTACTGGCTGCGCGTTCTCAACCGGAACAATGCATGGCAGACCATCGATGTAGGTACATAAACGGTTCATTACCTCAGCCAACCTGCTTGGTCGGGCTGTGGTAGATATCAGCGAACATGTCAGCCATGGCTTCTTCGCTGGGTTCTTCCTGCATTTGCACGCTGACGGCGCGGCTGACCAGTTGATGACGGCGCGGCAGATGCAGATCATCCGGAATCCGTGGGCCATCGGTCAGGTACGCGACCGGCAATTCATGACTGATCGCCAGGCTCAATACTTCGCCAAGACTGGCCGTCTCATCCAGTTTAGTCAGGATGCAGCCGGCTAGCCCGCAACGCTTGTAACTGTGGTACGCGGCGGTTAGAACCTGTTTCTGGCTGGTGGTTGCCAGCACCAGATAATTTTTTGAACGGATGCCACGCCCGGCCAGACTTTCCAGCTGCATGCGCAAAGCCGGATCGCTGGCCTGCAAGCCGGCGGTGTCGATCAGCACCACGCGTTTGCGCAGCAGCGGGTCGAGCGCCTGCACCAGCGACTGGCCCGGATCGACGTGGGTCACCGGCACATTAAGAATGCGACCCAGGGTCTTCAGTTGTTCCTGGGCGCCGATACGGAAACTGTCCATGCTCACCAGCGCGACATTCTGCGCGCCGTACTTGAGCACGTAACGCGCAGCGAGTTTGGCCAGGGTGGTGGTCTTGCCCATGCCGGCCGGACCGACCATGGCAATCACCCCGCCCTCTTCCAGCGGCTCGACTTCCGGTACGGCAATCATCCGCGCCAGGTGCGCGAGCAGCATGCGCCAGGCCTGACGTGGTTCTTCAATATCGGTGATCATCGCCAGTAGATCGCGCGACAACGGCCCGGACAGACCGATGCGTTGCAGACGGCGATACAGATTGGCTTGCGCCGGACGGCTGCCTTGCAGCTGATTCCAGGCCAGGGTGCCGAGCTGCACTTCCATCAGCTCACGCAGACTGTTCAATTCGAAACGCATCGAATCCAGCGCACGCGGATCGACGCCTGCGGCCGCCGGTGCAGGTGCCGGAGCCGGACGCGCCGGGGCGGCGTAAGTCGGTTCGCTCAACGGTTCGGCAGCGGTCAGCGGCAGGCCGGCCGTCAACGGCAGCCCGGCGAACAACTGGCGATTGGTGTTGCCGTCGGCTTCGCCACGCAGGCTCAGCTCGGCCTGGGCGGTCACGATGCGCGACTGAGTCTTGCGCAGCTCGTCCTCGAGTTCCATGTTCGGAACCCGTGGCGCCAGCGCCGACAATTTGTAATCCAGCGCCGCCGTCAGCTCGACGCCGCCGGCAATGCGGCGGTTGCCAATGATGGCGGCATCAGCGCCCAGCTCATCACGAACCAGCTTCATGGCCTGACGCATATCGGCGGCGAAAAAACGCTTAACTTGCATAAACCACTACCTCAGCCGTTGGGCCCTACTGTCGCAACGATGGTCACTTGCTTGTTGTCCGGAATTTCCTGGTAGGCCAGCACGTGCAGCCCTGGAACTGCGAGGCGACCGAAACGCGAGAGCATCGCGCGGATCGGGCCTGCTACCAACAGGATCACCGGTTGACCTTGCATTTCCTGGCGCTGCGCCGCTTCGATAAGCGAACGCTGCAGCTTCTCGGCCATGCTTGGCTCCAGCAGAACGCCCTCTTCCGAGCCTTGTCCTGCCTTCTGCAGACTATTGAGCAATATTTGTTCCAACCTTGGTTCCAGGGTGATCACAGGCAGCTCGGAGTCAGTGCCTACAATGCTTTGGACGATGGCGCGGGATACGCCGACGCGTACTGCGGCCACCAAGGCGGCGGTATCTTGACTCTTGGCGGCGTTGTTGGCGATAGCCTCGGCAATGCTGCGGATATCGCGCACCGGCACGTGTTCGGCCAGCAGCGCCTGCAGCACTTTGAGCAACTGCGACAGCGAAACCACCCCCGGCACCAGCTCTTCAGCCAGTTTCGGCGAGCTTTTGGCCAGCAATTGCATGAGTTGCTGCACTTCCTCGTGGCCGATCAGCTCACTGGAGTGCTTGTACAGAATCTGGTTCAAGTGCGTCGCAACCACGGTACTGGCGTCGACCACGGTGTAACCGAGCGATTGCGCCTGCGCACGCTGGCTGACTTCGATCCACACCGCCTCCAGGCCGAAAGCCGGATCTTTGGCGGTAATGCCGTTGAGCGTGCCGTAAACCTGCCCCGGGTTGATCGCCAGCTCGCGATCCGGGTAGATCTCGGCTTCGGCCAGAATCACCCCCATGAGGGTCAGGCGATAGGCGCTCGGCGCCAGATCGAGGTTGTCGCGAATGTGCACGGTCGGCATCAGGAAGCCCAGATCCTGCGAGAGCTTCTTGCGCACGCCCTTGATCCGCGCCAGCAACTGCCCACCCTGATTGCGATCCACCAGCGGGATCAGGCGGTAACCGACCTCAAGGCCGATCATGTCGATCGGCGTCACGTCATCCCAGCCCAGCTCCTTGGTTTCCATGGCGCGGGCCGGCGACGGCAGCAGTTCCTGCTGACGCTGAACCTCTTGCAGCGCCTGCACCTTGGCGACGTTCTGTTTTTTCCAGAACAGGTACGCGCCACCGGCGGCCAGCGCAGCCATGCTCAGGAACGAGAAGTGCGGCATGCCCGGGACCAGACCCATGACCGCCATCAAACCAGCGGCCACCGCCAGGGCTTTGGGCGAGGCGAACATCTGGCGGTTGATCTGTTTACCCATGTCTTCCGAACCGGAAGCACGGGTCACCATGATCGCCGCCGCTGTCGATAACAACAGTGATGGCAATTGCGCCACCAAACCGTCACCGATGGTCAGCAAGGCGTACACCTTGCCCGCGTCGGCGAAGGTCATGTTGTGCTGGAAGATACCGACGGCCATACCGCCGATCAGGTTGATGAACAGAATCAGCAGGCCGGCGATGGCGTCACCACGGACGAACTTGCTGGCACCGTCCATCGAACCGTAGAACTCAGCCTCTTGGGCGACTTCCTGACGGCGGGCCTTGGCCTGGTTCTGGTCGATCAGACCGGCGTTGAGGTCGGCGTCGATCGCCATCTGTTTGCCGGGCATCGCGTCGAGGGTGAAGCGTGCGCTCACCTCGGAAATCCGCCCGGCGCCCTTGGTCACCACGACGAAGTTGATGATCATCAGAATCGCGAACACCACGATACCGACCACGTAGTTGCCGCCGATCACCACTTCGCCGAAGGCCTGAATCACCTTACCGGCAGCGGCGTGGCCGTCCTGACCGTGGAGCATCACCACCCGCGTCGAGGCCACGTTCAACGCCAGCCGCAGCAGCGTCGCCACCAGCAGAATGGTCGGGAACACCGCGAAATCCAGCGGCCGCAGCGCGTACACGCAGACCAGCAGGACGACGATCGACAGGGCAATGTTGAAGGTGAAGAACACATCGAGCAGGAACGGCGGAATCGGCAACATCATCATTGCCAACATGACCAGCAGCAACAACGGCACGCCCAGATTGCCTCGACTGAGGTCGGCAACATTCGAGCGAGCAGTGTTGAATAACTGAGAGCGATCCACCGGTTTTCCCCGTTCCTTTAAAGCAAACTTTTGACGCCCAAAGCAGGCGCACGGCGGCTACTGCAAGAAGCCTTCCAACTTTTGCCGGGGATTGAAATTGAGCTTTGTTTCGGGGGATTGTGTTGCCTGAAGCCGGGCGCCGTGGAGCCGACCGCAAAACAGACGCAGGACGGCTCACCAATGACGCAAGGGAATAAAAATCAGAAAAACCCGCGCATTGGCGAATTTATCCGGCAGTCAAAATTTGCTTTGGCTTGATTTCACCAAGAAGTAAGTCGCGGCCCACCAGGTAGCGCGTACCCTTACGGATCTGCTTGCCTCCCACGTCGACAAACGTTTCCTCAGAATAGCCTAATGTCACGATTTCCTCAGGCTCATGAAAAGGATCGTGGGGGTGTGCCTTCAGCACAATCAGTGCCCAGTTAAATTGAATGTTCGGCACATCCTGTGGCTTTATCTCCTGCTCGTTCTCCCATCGAAAGTCCTGCCCACCGGTGATTTTTATCTCATTACCGACCGTGTCGAATTGGGGCTTGTGATAACGCATCTGTAGACCATTGCCACTCCATATATCGAAGTAGTTATTAGGAGAAGAGAACACGTTGACCAACGCTCTAACGTTATCAATCTTGCCAGCTGCACTGTTGAATCTGTTGTAGAGACCATGATGGGCTAACCCATCCAACCTTGGCTTGATCGCATTGGTGCTCGAATTGAGATATCCCGGCACATGAGCAGTGCTCATTTGCACGAAATGCGTGAAGTCCAACGTCGCCTTAAAAGTGAACGTGCAAGCGATATGATCAGACGCTTTCACCGCCAACCCGGAAACGAACTCGAACCTCATTCCTTCAAGCTTTCTGTAGTTCTCTGGCATGACCTTCTCCTTGGCGAATGTTAAAGACAGGTCAGAAGGCGACTTGCCCGTGAAACCTGCCAAGGAACATGGAATAGCTGAATGCCCTTTGTGTCTACTGTCAGAACTAACAGGTAGAGATCTTTTTCAGATAAACGGAAGGCCGCGGTCTTTTGAGTTATCAGGAATCGCGACGCAATGAACACAGATTGGAGGTATCACACAGATCCCCTGAGGGAACGGGCTTGCTCGCGAAGAGGCCATCCGCGACACCACAGAATCATGAGCAGCACTTTTAAACGATGGCGTTTAATAGACACCTCCGGACACGCCTTGCGGGCTACACATCCTTGCGCCATTGCCTACAGCTACGCCAGAATCCGCCGGCTTGTGCGCCTTCGGGTCGGGTTCTATTGTGGATCAGTCGCTGACGAATCAGCGATCGGGTCTCGCAGCCCGCTGATTTCTAGACGCACAACTTCCGTCCTCGTTTTATGGCGGCTGTACGTGGGAGACCTTTGGGTCTGCCGGTTCTAGAGTCTCGGTCTGCGACCCGCGTATAGCTGCCACCTCCCTTTCGTATCGCAGCGAAATGTGGCAGCTCCGTCGACTCTAGGAGCCTCACCATGATCAAACCAACACCCAACCCACCCGAAACCGACGCCACCTCCCCCTACGAATCCCTCGATTCAAAAAAGCTCCACGAAGCCGCCGACCGCGCCCTCGACCACTACCTCTGCTCGCCCGGCGCCACACCCATTCAACGTAAAACCCGTTCGATGTACGCCGTGACCGCAGACTTCAAAAACGAAGAACTGCTGGCCGATGCCTGCGAAACACTCGCGTCGGCCAGAACCATCGCCAATGACTTCGCCCACCTGATACCGGCGTCGCAGCGCAGGACGCTGCTGGGCATTGCGCAACTGATCATGCTCGGCGAGTTGGCGGTGAATCGGGCGCTGGATAATCTGGAATTGCCGCAGTAACAGGGATCTGTGACAAGCCTTGAACGAAGCGTTGTGGTTGCTGACGTCTTCGCGGGCAAGCCCGCTCCCACAGGTTCGGTGTGTAGGCACAGATTTGTAATCGACCCCAATCCCTGTGGGAGCGGGCTTGCTCGCGAAAGCGGCCTCACAGCCGACACATGTCTCCAGGCATAAAAAAACCGCCACCTCATCTAACCGGGCTGCGGTTTGTCGGCTCTTTTCTTCAGCCCACATGACCACTTGTCGGAAACCCGCCAGCACCTGTCAGATCTGACAGGTGCCTAATTCCTCCAACGCGCGCTCAATAACTCCGTCACCCAGCCACCGACCTGAGTTCGCCAAATGTCCAGCCAAGCAGACCCCGCCCCTCAAGCCCTCAAACCTCTGTATTTTCCGGCACTGGTCAACCTCAGCCCTGCCGAACACTATGACGGCGGCATCCCCATCAGAGCCGTGGAAGGCGATCTGCAAGGCATCATTCCCGCCTGGCTGACCATGTCCGTTGGCGATCTGGCCGAGGTGTTCTGGGGCAATGACAGCGCAGCGGTCTGGAGCAAGACCCTCGAGAACGATGCCGAGCTCAACCAAGACGTGGTTTTCACCATTACCAAGGGCCAGGTACTTGAGGGGGATGCCACGCCAGTGTTCTACCGGATCACGCGCAAGACCCAGACCCCGGAGGACTCGATACCGGTCATGACCCTGCTGGTCAAACTCACACGTCCCGGGGGGTACGATGACATTCCCGGCGATGACGGCCACTCCGATCTCAAGTTCTCCCTCTCTCATGACGAGGTCGATGAAAACCTGCCGCCCAGCGGGGTGACGATGCACATCGTGCCCTACCGCAACCTCACCCGATACGACCGCATTCTCGCCCGCTGGGGCAGCCAGCAAGAGGTGCATGTCGTTACGCCGGAACAGGCCCAGGACCCGATCAGAAACCCGATCGAGGTTGTCTTCAGCCGCGCCGTTATCGACGACGCCGGGGACGGTTATCGTGTCGCGGTGGCTTATCAAGTCATCGATCGCTGCGGTAACTTCCCGGACGAACGCGCGCCGTGGTCGGCGACGCGTCATATGCTGGTGGACCTGGGGGGCAATCGGCTGGACGAACCGCAGGTGCTGGTCAACGGCATTCCAACCGACAGCATCGACCTCGATCAGCTCGGGGATGAAGATGTGATCGCCCGCGTTTACATCACCAAGGACGATTTTGCGGTGGGCGACAAGGTGCTCCTGACCTGGATCGGCACCCCGGCGCAAGGCTCGCAGATCATCGTCGGGCCGCTGGAGAAAGAGGTGTTGTACGTGCCCTTCCAGCTCGATTTCCCCATCCCCAATGCCGCCGTCAAAGCCATCGCCAAAGGCGCAGCCTCGGTCGGCTATGTCCGCCGTCGCAGCGATGAAAGCGACCGCCGCTCAAAAAATGCCAGCGTCACCGTGATTGGCGACATCAGCCAGTTAGTCGCCCCCACCGTTGACGAGGCACCGGGCGGGACGTTGCCACCCGAAACGCCTTGGGCGACTGTGCAGATCCCTTGGTACCCCGGTCGCAACAGCAGCGACCTGCTCAACCTGATCTGGTGGGCCCAGGCGCCCGGTAACGACACCGTTTATTACGAAGATCCCCGCCCGGTCGGCAACGTAGCGGACAATCAGCCCGTCCTGCGCAGCGTGAGCAATGCCGAAATCCAGCGTTTCAACGGCCTGAACGTCAAGGTCTATTACGTCGTCACCAACAGCGAAACGGGGCTGTTGAGCGTTCGCGAGTCGCTGCCGTTCATGATGCAGGTCGGCGTCGCCCTGCCGACGTTCGACCGGCCGGAAGTCGAGGGCGCAGATGCCAACGACGTGCTCGATCCGGACAACGTGCCACCCACCGGTGCCACGCTAGTGGTGCCGTACCTCGGCACCCGCGACAAGGATCGTGTGAACTACCGTTGGCGCGGCTCCGCCAGCGGCGGCAGCATCAGTAGTCATGTCGACCTGATCCCCGCTACCGCTGGCAGGCCTGTGCGAATTACCGTTGAGAAAAAATACGTGACCACCAACCTGAACGGTACGGTGGTTGCCGATTACAGCATTCAGCGGGCGGGCGAGACGCTGGGGCATTCTCATGAGTTGACGTTGCGCATCGGGGCGGCGCTGGGGGAGCTGCCGCCACCGTTCCTTGTAGCACCGGCCACCGATCCGATTGATGTCCTGGCCTACCCGAACGGGGTGACGGTGCGCATCGAATACCCAGAAGCATTGAGCGGCGACCAGGCATGCCTGGTGGAGGTCGATCCCCCAGCAGGCACGCCACCGTTTCCTTTGGTGGAGTTCAACAACAAGCGGGTGGATACAGTATTGAGCCCCGCGTTTTTGGCGGCGCGACATGGCAAGGTGATCGAATTGCGCTGGGATTTGAATCGCAATGATGAACAAGCGGTTGAATCAGATGCGACCGAGGTGACTTTGCTGAAGATAGTGGATGAAGACCCTCGGTTACCCTCGCCGAAAATCCCACAGGCACCGGATGACAACGTGCTGGATTTGAATTCTTTTGAAGGAAACGCTGAGGTGACCGTACGGCCATGGACAGGCATCAGCACTGATAACATTGTGCAACTAAAAATTTCGGGAAAAGACGACAACAATGACGACTGCACAATTCAGATATTGACCAACCACAAAATAACCGATACGGAAACAACCTCTGGAATAAAACAGACACTGACCAGAGAGCAATTGTTAAGTCTGGGACACGATACTAAGTTCACAATATCTTTAGAAATACTGCCGAGTCCCGCCAGCAATTTAACACCTATTATATTTCCGCTATTGAATTTAAACCTATTGAAAATCCCTCCTTTAGTAATACTTGAAAATTTCGAAACAGGGGCAACTGGTATCAAACCTATTGGAACAGTCATGGATTTCCCAAGCATGACCGTTACGGTAGTATCAGAACGAGCACTTTTCTCTCTTGGAGATTCTTATTCAGCGGCCCCACAAATAACATTAAAATATATAGATATTTATCCAAACGGAATTCTAAGACTCACACTAAAGCAAACAGCAAAAAGCATTAGATTCGGCACTTATTGTGCCTATCGAACCATTTCACACTACAGATGCTACGACGAAAATTTAAATTTAGTTAAAATCGTGCCCACTCCGGCACATGATGAAAAACATAAAACATGGGTTGACATTACAGAAACACCAAACAAGAAAATCAAATATATTGACATACACAATGGAAGTACTCGTTCATATGTAGATAACTTCTCAATGACCTGTTGAACGCCTTGTCCATTTCTGTCATAAACCGCCGAGCGCGACGCATGTCGCCGTGCTCGGCGTGGCGACGAATCCTACAGGGACAGATGGAGAGTACGTCCCAAACAGCCCCCAATTTTTTGTCTTTAAACCATACGTTTAAAAAACACCTCCAGACACGTCTTCAAGGCTACACGCCCTTGCGCCATTGCCTACAGCTACGCCAGAATCCGCCGGCTTGTGCGCTTTGGGGTCGGGTTCTATTGTGGTTCGGTCGCTGACGAATCAGCGATCGGGTTTAGCGATCCGATACCTTACAGACGCTCGATCCCCAGTCTCAATTGCAGGTTTGTCTATCTGCACTTGGCGTCATGGTGGCTGTGCGCGGGAGACCTTCGGGTCTACCCGGGGTTTCTGTGACCCGGATCGCTAACCTGCGTACAGCCGCCACCTTTACTTGTTTAGCGATGAGCCGTGGCGGCCAAATCAACCACGGAGCTTCACCATGATCAAACCAACACCCAACCCACCTGAATCCGACGCCACCTCCCCCTACGAATCCCTCGATTCAAAAAAGCTCCACGAAGCCGCCGACCGCGCCCTCGACCACTACCTCTGCTCGCCCGGCACCACGCCCATTCAACGCAAAACCCGCTCGATGTACGCCGTAACCGCTGACTTCAAAAACGAAGAACTGCTGGCCGATGCCTGCGAAACACTCGCTTCAGCCAGAACCATCGCCAATGACTTCGCCCATCTGATACCGGCGTCGCAGCGCAGGACGCTGCTGGGCATCGCGCAACTGATCATGCTCGGCGAGTTGGCGGTGAATCGGGCGCTGGATAATCTGGAATCGCCGGGCTAAGAAGGCAGGCAAGAACCTGTGGCGAGGGGATTCATCCCCGATCGGTTGCGCAGCAGCCGTAAACCCTGAACTCGCGGTTTCTGAAAATTTGCAGTGACAGGATTTGGGTCTGCTGCGCAGCCCAGCGGGAGCAAGCTCCCTCGCCACAGTGACTGCGGCAGGAGCCGACGTTTCATTGGGTCAGGCGGGGGAGCTGGCGGTGAATCGAGCGCTGGATAATCTGGAATCGCCGGACTAAGAAGGCAGGCAAGAACCTGTGGCGAGGGGATTCATCCCCGATCGGTTGCGCAGCAGCCGTAAACCCTGAACTCGCGGTATTTCTGAAAATTTGCAGTGACAGGATTTGGGTCTGCTGCGCAGCCCAGCGGGAGCAAGCTCCCTCGCCACAGTGACTGCGGCAGGAGCCGACGTTTCATTGGGTCAGGCGGGGGAGCTGGCGGTGAATCGAGCGCTGGATAATCTGGAATCGCCGGGCTAAGAAGGCAGGCAAGAACCTGTGGCGAGGGGATTCATCCCCGATCGGTTGCGCAGCAGCCGTAAACCCTGAACTCGCGGTATTTCTGAAAATTTGCAGTGACAGGATTTGGGTCTGCTGCACAACCCAGCGGGAGCAAGCTCCCTCGCCACAGTGACTGCGGCAGGAGCCGACGTTTCATTGGGTCAGGCGGGGGAGCTGGCGGTGAATCGAGCGCTGGATAATCTGGAATCGCCGGGCTAAGAGGACAGGCAAGAACCTGTGGCGAGGGAGCTTGCTCCCGCTCGGCTGCGCAGCAGTCGTAAAACCTGAACTCGCGGTATTTCTGAAAGATTGAAGTCTGGGGCCGCTGTGCAGCCCATCGGGGATAAATCCCCTCACCACAATGACCGCGGCAGGAGCCTAAATATCTTTGGGTCAGGCATAAAAAACCGCTACCCCGTTCAATCGGGATGGCGGTTTTTTATTGCGTTACTGTCAAGTCAGGAATCACGCCGCAAATCGGGCGGGATCGGCAAATCGTCCTTGAGCGGATCCGGGCGTTTGCCCTTGCCGGCGCGGTACTGGCGGATCTGGTAGACGTAGGCCAGCACCTGGGCGACCGCCAGGTACAGGCCGCCGGGAATTTCCTGCTCGAGTTCAGTGGAGTAGTAGATCGAGCGCGCCAGCCCCGGCGATTCGAGGAGCATGACGTTGTTGGCGACGGCGATTTCGCGAATCTTCAGCGCGAGGAAGTCGCTGCCCTTGGCCAGCAACACCGGCGCGCCGCCCTTTTCCGAGTCGTACTTGAGCGCGACGGCGTAGTGGGTCGGGTTGGTGATGACCACGTCGGCGTCGGGAATCGCCGCCATCATCCGCCGCTGCGACATCTCGCGCTGAGTCTGGCGAATGCGCTGTTTGACCTCTGGCCGGCCTTCCTGATCCTTGTGCTCGTCGCGCACTTCCTGCTTGGTCATCAGCAGTTTCTTGTGGGCTTCCCAGAGCTGCACCGGCACGTCGACGGCGGCGATGATGATCAGGCCGCAGGCCAGCCACAACGTACTCCAGCCGACCAGCGTGACACTGTGAATGATCGCCATTTCCAGCGGCTCGTGGGCGATCCGCAAGAAATCATCGACGTCCGCCGACAACACCACCAACGCCACCCCCAGGGTGATCAGAAACTTGGCCAGCGCCTTGAGCAGTTCGACCACCGCCTTGAACGAGAACATCCGCTTCAGGCCCGCGGCCGGGTTCATCCGGCTGAATTTGGGTGCCATGGAACCGGCGGCAAACAGCCAGCCACCGAGGGAGATCGGCCCGATCAGCGCCGCCAGCAACAGGGTGATCATGATCGGCTGGATCGCCAACAGTGCCATCTGACCCGACTGCAACAGGAACCTGCCCATGGCCCCCTGGTCCATGATCACTTCGCGCGAGAGGGTGAAGTTCAGGCGCATCAGCTCCATCAGGTCTTCGGCCAGCATGCCGCCGAACACCAGCAGCGCACCGGCACCGGCCATCATCACGGCGAGGGTGTTGAGCTCTTTGGAGCGGGCAATCTCACCCTTCTCACGGGAGTCTTTTTTGCGTTTGTCCGTGGGGTCTTCTGTTTTGTCCTGACCGCTTTCGCTCTCTGCCATGGCTCAGCGCGCCCGTGCCAGTTCGCGTAACAACTGCAAGGCCTCGGAGGCCAGCGGTTGATACTGATTGAGGATGTCCGCCAGACCGACCCAGACAATGAACAGGCCCAGCACCAGAGTCAGCGGGAAACCGATGGAGAAAATGTTCAGTTGCGGCGCGGCGCGGGTCATCACGCCGAACGCGATGTTGACCACCAGCAGCGCGGTGACTGCCGGCAACACCAGCAACAACGCCGCCCCGAGAACCCAGCCGAGTTTGCCGGCCAGCTCCCAGTATTGCGCCGTCATCAACCCGCCGCCGACCGGCAGCGTGGTGAAACTCTCGGTGAGCACTTCGAAGACCACCAGGTGGCCGTTCATCGACAGGAACAGCAAGGTCACCAGCATGGTGAAGAACTGGCCGATCACCGCCACCGAGACGCCGTTGGCCGGGTCAACCATCGAGGCGAAGCCCATGCCCATCTGGATCGCGACAATCTGCCCGGCCACGGCAAACGCCTGAAAAAACAGCTGCAGGGAAAACCCCAGCACCGCACCGACCAGAATCTGCTCGGCAATCAGCAACAGGCCACTGAGATCCAACGGGCTGACCGCTGGCATCGGCGGCAGGCTCGGGGCAATGCACACGGTAATGGCCACGGCGAAATACAGGCGGATCCGGCGCGACACCAGCGTGGTGCCGAACACCGGCATGACCATCAGCATCGAGGCGACACGAAACAGCGGCAACATGAACGACGCCACCCAGGTACTGATCTGCGTGTCGGTCAGCTGAAGCAGTGACTGCATGGCTTAGCCGATGACCATCGGAATGTTTTTGTACAACTGAATGATGTATTCCATGAACGTCTGCACGATCCACGGACCGGCGACGATCAGCGTCACCAGCATCACCAGCAGACGCGGCAGGAAGCTCAGGGTCTGTTCGTTGATCTGCGTCGCCGCCTGAAACATCGCCACCAGCAAACCGACCAACAGGCTCGGCACCACCAGAATCGCGACCATCAATGTGGTCAGCCAAAGGGCTTCACGAAAGATATCGACCGCAACTTCCGGCGTCATGGCGAGACACCTCCGAAACTGCTGGCCAGGGTGCCGATGATCAGCGCCCAGCCATCCACCAGCACGAACAACATGATCTTGAACGGCAGCGAAATGATCAGCGGCGAGAGCATCATCATACCCATCGCCATCAGCACACTGGCCACGACCAGGTCGATGATCAGGAACGGGATGAAGATCATGAAACCGATCTGGAATGCGGTTTTAAGCTCGGAAGTGACAAACGCCGGCACCAGAATAGTCAGCGGCGCCTGATCCGGGGTGGCAATGTCGGTGCGCTTGGACAGACGCATGAACAGCTCCAGATCGCTGGTGCGGGTCTGGGCGAGCATGAAGTCCTTGATCGGTACCTGAGCCTTTTCCACCGCCTGCTGCGCGGTGAGTTTTTCCGCCAGATACGGCTGCAGCGCATCGTTGTTCACCCGGTCGAACACCGGGGCCATGATGAACAGGGTGAGGAACAGCGCCATGCCGGTGAGAATCTGGTTCGACGGCGTCTGTTGCAGGCCGAGGGCCTGACGCAGGATCGAGAAGACGATGATGATCCGGGTGAAACTGGTCATCAGAATCACGGCCGCCGGTATAAAGCTCAGCGCCGTCATGATCAGCAGGATCTGCAGGCTGACCGAGTATTCCTGCGCGCCGTCGGCGTTGGTGCCCAGCGTGATCGCCGGAATCGACAACGGGTCAGCGGCGAATGCCAGTGGCGCGGCCAGCATCAGGGCCAGCGTCAAGACGATGCGTAGCGCACCCATTACTTCTTATCCTTCTGATCCTTGCCGAGAATCTTCAGCAGATGCTGGGCGAATTCCGGGGTCGCTTTTTCGCTGCTGCTCGGCACTTGCACCGGCTCCTTGAGCACGTGCAGCGCGGTGATGGTGCCGGGGCTCAAGCCGAGCAGAATCTGCTCGTTGCCGACCTGCACCAGCATCAAGCGGTCACGCGGACCGAGGGCGCGGGAGCCGATCAACTCGATCACCTGGCCCTTGCCCGCCGGCCCTGCCTGTTGCACTCGACGCAACAGCCAGGCGAGGAAGAAGATCAACCCCAGCACCAGCAACAGACCGAACACCAGTTGCGTCAGTTGCCCGGCCACGCCGCTGTTGACCATCGGCGCGGTGGCAGCAGGCACGGTGGTCGCCGTCGACGGCTCGGCGGCCAGCACGCTCAATGGCAGTGCCAGCAAAGCCCAGAGAAACCGTTTCACTCAGCGCAGCTTCTTGATGCGTTCGCTTGGGCTGATCACGTCGGTCAGGCGGATGCCGAACTTCTCGTTGACCACCACCACTTCACCGTGCGCGATCAGGGTGCCGTTGACCAGCACGTCCAGCGGCTCGCCGGCCAGACGATCAAGCTCGATCACCGAACCCTGGTTCAGTTGCAGCAGGTTGCGGATGTTGATATCGGTGCTGCCCACTTCCATCGAGATCGACACCGGGATGTCGAGGATCACGTCCAGGTTCGGACCGTCCAGGGTCACCGGATCGTTGTTCTTCGGCACGCTGCCGAACTCTTCCATCGGCAGACGGTTGGAGCTTGCAGCGCCAGCGTCGGCGGCCAGCAGCGCGTCGATGTCAGCCTGGCTGCCATCACCGGTCTCTTCCAGGGCCGCAGCCCATTCGTCGGCCAGTGCCTGATCGTCCTGGGCGTTCATTTCGTCGTTCATCATGTGTCCTCGGCGGGCAACAATTCAGTTAAATACGTGGGGGAAAAGCGCCGCTTCAGCGACGCTCGATCGGCTCGATCACCTGCAACGCGAGGTTGCCTTTGTGCGAGCCCATCTTGACCTTGAAGGCCGGTACGCCGTTGGCGCGCATGATCATGTCTTCCGGCATCTCGACCGGGATCACATCCCCCGGCTGCATGTGCAGGATGTCGCGCAGCTTCAACTGGCGGCGGGCCACGGTGGCGCCGATCGGCACGTCGACATCGAGCACGTCCTGACGCAGGGCATTGACCCAGCGCTCGTCCTGATCGTCGAGGTCCGACTGGAAACCGGCATCGAGCATTTCACGCACCGGCTCGATCATCGAGTACGGCATGGTCACGTGCAGGTCACCGCCACCGCCATCGAGTTCGATGTGGAAAGTGGAGACCACGATCGCTTCGCTCGGGCCGACGATGTTGGCCATGGCCGGGTTCACTTCCGAGTTGATGTACTCGAAATTGACTTCCATGATCGCCTGCCAGGCTTCCTTCAGATCGACGAAGGCCTGCTCCAGCACCATGCGCACCACACGCAGTTCGGTCGGGGTGAATTCACGCCCTTCGATCTTGGCGTGGCGGCCGTCGCCGCCGAAGAAGTTGTCCACCAGTTTGAACACCAGTTTGGCGTCAAGGATGAACAGCGCGGTGCCGCGCAACGGTTTGATCTTGACCAGGTTGAGGCTGGTCGGCACGTACAGCGAGTGCACGTATTCGCCGAACTTCATCACCTGGACGCCACCGACGGCAACGTCTGCCGAGCGGCGCAGCATGTTGAACATGCTGATGCGGGTGTAACGGGCAAAACGCTCGTTGATCATCTCCAGAGTCGGCATGCGTCCACGGACGATGCGATCCTGGCTGGTCAGGTCGTAGCTTTTGACACTGCCGGGTTCGGCAGCGTTATCGGTCTGTACCAGACCATCGTCGACACCATGCAACAGCGCGTCGATTTCATCCTGGGACAGCAGATCCTGCACGGCCATGTCGTGTTCCTACTGCAGTACGAAATTAGTGAAAAGCAACTGTTCGATCACCACTTTGCCCAGCTCTTTCTGCGCCACTTCCTGGACGCTGGCTGTGGCCTTCTGGCGCAACATCTCCTGGCCAACCGGGGTCGCCAAAGTGGCGAAATCCTGACCGGAGAAGAGCATCACCAGGTTGTTGCGGATCACCGGCATGTGCACTTTGAGCGCTTCCAGATCGGCCTGGTTACGCGCCAGCATGGTGATGCTCACCTGCATGTAGCGCTGACGGCCGTTCTGGTTGTAGTTGGCGACAAACGCCGGCGCCATCGGTTCGAAAATCGCCGGCTGCTTGCCGACCGGCGCGGCCTCGGCCGCTGCGGCAGGCTTGCTCTGAGCACTGTGCATGAAGTACCAGGTCGCGCCCACGGACACACCGATCGCCAGCAGCAGAGCCACCACGATCAGGATGATCATCTTGAGTTTGCCTTTGGTCGCGGGATCTTTTACAGCTGCTGCTTCGCTCTTCGCCATGCCAATAATCCGTCACTAATCGGGTTTTCACAGTCGCACGGCAAGGCAAGAGCAAGTGTTATGCCAGAAGTGTCGGGACAGATTGGAAGGCACTGTAAAACCAATGTGGGAGCGGGCTTGCTCGCGAATGCGGTGTGTCAGCCGACATTGATGTCGATTGAACAACCGCATTCGCGAGCAAGCCCGCTCCCACAGAGATACAGCGTTGTATCAGGCGTAGTAGTCGACGGCGCTGCTGCCGATCACGCTGGTGGTTTGTGCAGCGGCTTCAGCCACCGCCGCCGGCGTCAGCTCCTCTTCCGCCGAATCCAGTCGACCACCTGCAGCGCTGGTGCGTCCGCTCTGGCCTTGCTGCGCCTGTTCCTGACCCTGACCCTGCCAGCCACGGCTCTGGTCGGAGACATTGACGTCGACCTGGCCCATGCCCTGCTGGGTGAACATGTCACGCAAGCGATGCATCTGGCCGTCCAGCGCTTCGCGCACGCTTGGGTGCGCGCTCATGAAGGTCACCTGGGTCTGCTGGTCCGGCACCATGTTTACCCGGATATCCAGACGCCCGAGTTCCGCCGGCTGCAATTGAATATCCGCCGCTTTCAGGTTGGCGCTGGACAGGTACATGACGCGATTGACGATTTCTTCGGTCCAGCCGCTCTGATGCATGGCGATCGGTTGGTTCACCGGCACCGCGTTCGCGGTTTTCGGGGTGGCTGCCTGAGTCAGCGCCGCCAGACGGTTGGCGAAATCATCGACCCGGGTGTCGCTGGTCGCAGACTTGAGATCTTTTAGGCCGTCGTCGATCAGGCCGCTGAAGGCCTTTTCGCCATTCTGACTGGTGCTGTCCTTGTCGGCCTGCACGTCGAGCATGCTGGCCATGCCGGCAGCGAAGTTCTGCGCGGCAGTCAATTCACCGTCGGCCTGAGCCTGGGCCGGTGTAGCTTTGGCTTGTGCCTGGCTGCTGGCGGAAATGTGCCCGCCCTGCTCCATCGCCATGCGCAGCGCCGGCAACGAGTCGAGCGGATCGGCCGCCGGGTCGAAAGCGCTATCGGTCGATGCCGCCGGATCTTTGACCACGGCTGGTGCCAATGTGGCGGCCACGACCGGCGTTTCGGTTTTGCCCTGTTCCGGTGTTTCAGCGACTGGCGCTGCCACCACCGGCGCGGTCACCAGCGGTTGCACGGTTTGCGCCAGTGCCGGATCCAGCGCCGGATCCACCGGGGTGGCGTCCGCCACTGGCGTCTGCGCGCTGTCAGCGGCCGCATCGGCGGCAGCCTTGTCAGCGGCTGCCTGATCATCGGAGGTGGTCGACGCGGTCTTGTCCGCAGGCAAGGCATTGCCGCTATCGGCAACGGTCTGTTGTGTGGCGGCAGACTTATCCTTGGCGAAATCTTTCTTGTCGCTGTTGTCGGCAACCTTGTCGCGCGCCGGTTTCAACGAACTGTCAGCGCTCGCAAGGGGCTTTTTCGGGCCTTGATCGGCGAACACCTGAGCGAAGCTTGAGGCCTTGTCCCCGGTGTCTGCGGCCATGACCGGCGTTTTCGCGGCGGCGGCTTGCGCCTTGGCCTGGGCGGCAGATTGAAGAAGAACATTGGGGGTCGCAGGCATGACACGGTCTCCGCTGCACTGGGATCGTAGGTACAGTTGACGAGGAATATTGCAAGTGTCGGGCCAGTTTCGTCCGGCGCTTGCGAAAAGCGCCCGACGGCAGGATTCAATGGGTCAGGGCGTGCTGGCGTTCGTCTTCGTAGATCGGGCGGACATCGGCGAACTCGCCACTGATATCAGCCACCAGCCTGGCAATGTCCGAGGGGCTTTTATTTTTGGCTTCCGATTCCAGCTCCTGGCAGAGCGCCGCCAACCGGACAGCCCCCATGTTGCTGGCGCTGCCCTTGAAACTGTGGGCAACTTCAGACAAAGCCTTGGCATCCGCCGTCTTCTGCAGCTCAGCCAAGCGACTTTCGGAATCGGTCAGAAAGGTATCCAGAAGCTCCGGATAACCCTCCTCCATGACTTCGCGCAGTACGCTGAGCGCCTCGCGATCAATATGTGTGTCAGTCACTTGTTCACTCCTTGATCAAGAATCCGCGAATTATGCCTCAACCCTCCCAGAAAAACTCCACGCAAGCACTGCGACCTTCGTCCGACCAACTGGCGTTATGCCCCAACTGCCGGATAAGGCTGACACCGCGCCCCGACAGACGGACACCGTCCAGCGGCCGCTCCATGACCCGCGCCACGTCAAAACCCTTGCCGCTGTCCTCGACGCGGATCACCAGACAACCACCGCCACCTTGCGGCTTCACCTGCAGATGCACGCGCACATAACCGTCCTGCAAGGCTTCTAGCCGCTCGTTGCGCATTTCATAGTAGCGGGCGAATCCAGCCGCATCGCGCTTGAGGCTGGAATCGAGACCCAGCACGCCGTGCTCCAGCGCATTGGAGTACAACTCGGCGAGCACGCTGTAGATCGCCCCGCCTTGTGTGCGCAAACCGTGTACTTCCAGCAACAATTGCAGCAGATACGGCAACGGATTGAAGCGCCTGAGCGTCGCCCCGCGAAACTCGAAACTTACCGACCAGTCCAGCGGACAGGATTGACCACTGTCGGAATACACCGGTGCCGACGGCATCACCTGCGCCGCCTGCAGCAAGCTGATCTCAACCATGCTCACATCGTCGCGGGGCTCGCCGCGAAAGGCGTGCAAGGCCTGCTCGATCTCGGCGAACAGGTTGTCCGGCTCACGATTGGCGGCAAACAGTTGCTGCAAACGCTCGACACCGAACAAGCGGTCGTCGGCGTCAGTGGTGTCGATCACCCCGTCCGACAGCAGGAACACCCGGTCACCCACGGCCATGGTCTGTACTTCGGTGCGATCATCAAACGCTTGCGGACTGAGGACCCCCAGCGGCAAATGGCGCGCCGCCAGCGGCACACGTTCGCCGGTGGCGATCCGGTGCAGATAACCGTCAGGCATGCCGCCGTTCCACACCTCTACCGAACGCCGCTGAAAACTCAGACAAAGCATGGTCGCGCAGCAGAACATGTCCACCGGCAGGATGCGCTTGAGCTTGGCGTTCATCTCGCGCAGGGTTTCGGCCAGACCGTAGCCCTTGGCAGTCATGCCGTAGAACACTTCGGCCAGCGGCATCGCCCCCACCGCCGCCGGCAATCCGTGACCGGTGAAATCACCGAGCAGCACATGCATGTCGCCGGCCGGGGTGTAGGCCGCCAGCAGCAGGTCGCCGTTGAACAACGCATAGGGCGATTGCAGGTAGCGGATGTTCGGCGCGCTCAGGCAACCGGAATGCGCGACCTTGTCGAAAACGGCTTTGGCCACGCGCTGTTCATTGAGCAGGTAATCGTGATGTCTGGCGATCAGGTCACGCTGTTGCAGCACCGTGGCCTGCAAGCGACGCAAGCGATCCATCGCCTTGATTTTGGCGGCGAGGATCACCTGATTGTAGGGCTTCGCCAGAAAGTCGTCGCCCCCCGCCTCCAGACAACGGGCCAGCGCTTCGCTCTCGGTCAGTGAGGTCAGAAAAATGATCGGCACCAGGGTTTCCCCCGCCAGCGTCTTGATCTGCCGCGCCGCTTCGAAGCCGTCCATCACCGGCATCATCGCGTCCATCAGCACCAGATGCGGTGACTGTCGACGAAACATCTCTAACGCTTCGGCACCATTGGCCGCCGTCAATACTTCATGGCCCTGACGGCGGACGATGGTCGCCAACAGCAACCGATCGGCGGCGCTGTCTTCGGCGATCAGGATCGTCAGCGGCTCTTGCGCCTGCATGGCCGTCAACTGATGTCGAACAGTTTGTCGAAGTTGGAGATGGCGAGGATCTTGCGCACGTCGGAGTTGCTGTTGATCACGCGCACGTCCGACTCGTCGCCGCCGGCGTGATCGCGCAGCAGGAGCAGCATGCCCAGCGCGGAGCTGTCGAGGTAGGTGGCATCTTTCAGATCAACCACGATGGAGTCGGGTTTCTGGTTAAGTCGCTCATAGGATTCGCGAAACTCCTGATGGCGCCCAAAATCGAACCGCCCCTTGACCGAAATCGTCAGTTTTTGACCATCCGGAGAGACTTCTGTAACGACTGACATTGACTGGCTTCCTTGTCATTGACGAACGTGTACAAGGTTTAGCATCTGGTAGACCCAGGGGCAAGGTGCAACGCAGAACCAAATGTGGGAGCGGGCTTGCTCGCGAAAGCGGTGTGTCAGTCAACATTGCTGTCTCTGACACACCGCCTTCGCGAGCAAGCCCGCTCCCACAGGGAGTTTTTGGGCAATTTGAAAAGGGTTGTGTCGCGGCAAGCGCTGCGACAACTGGTCTAGCAGCTTCTGCTCGCGCTTGTCTTCGAGGCGTTGCGCCTCTTCGCCGTAGCGCTGCACCCGTTTGCGAAGGAGAAGCTATGCCCTGCAGCCACTCCGCGACTGCCGCTTGTCGCCACTGTCAGATCTGACAGTAGACCGAGAAAATATGAATAGCCCTTAATCAAGCGGCAGCAATTTCGCTGCGCTCAGGTCAAAAGGACTGCATCATGAAATCGCCTAATGCACTT
The DNA here is from genome assembly GCF_058798255.1 of Pseudomonas sp. GW823-FHT01D03. NCBI lineage: Bacteria > Pseudomonadati > Pseudomonadota > Gammaproteobacteria > Pseudomonadales > Pseudomonadaceae > Pseudomonas > Pseudomonas sp. GW823-FHT01D03. Next base: position 1,785,447 of record NZ_JBXAKK010000001.1, on the reverse strand, counting down.
TTCGAAGCACCGTCCCTGGGTAACACCGCGTCACCAAGCATCATCACTCATGATGAATACCTAAAGGGTGATTCCGCCTTGCTGGCAAAATACACTGGTAAAGGAGGCGAACTAATCACGTTTTACCTGGTGTGCGACGCCGCCTATCCCACATTGCATACTGATACAACCATTGCTGATCATGGGACATACGGTGCTTATATCGATTCTGTCAATCATTGGGATATTTTGGGCAAACAGATACTCGCTTTCTACACCGTAGTAAGTGACTCAGAGCTTCTAGGTTTCTCCGCAATGTTCAGTTTCACAATATTGGACAAATGACTCAGACCATCCTCTAGCACTACTGCTGCGGCACATTAATACGGATCGTGCCGCGGCAAGCGCTGCGACAACTCGTCCAGCAGCTTCTGCTCGCGCTTGTCTTCGAGGCGTTGCGCCTCTTCGCGGTAGCGCTGCACCAGTTTGCGCAGGCCTTCGACCTTGGCAAACGCCTGCTGCCATGCATCGCGCGCCTTGATCAGGTTGTTCTGGTGCCAGACCAGACTCTGGCGCTGCTGGTCGATCGCGGTGTCCAGTTGTGCCAGAAAGCCGTGATAGCCCAGCAGCCATTGCCCGGAAACCCCGTCGCTGCCGCGCACGATCCACTGTTCCTGATAATCCAGTCGAAAGGCGTCGAGGTCGGCGAGTTTGCTTTCAGCGACTTTGACCTGACCCTGAAAGTAACCCAGGCGTTGCACGGCGGTTTTCTCGGCCTGTTCGGCCATCTCCACCACCGGTGCCAGGCGCGCAGCTCGGCTCACGGCCATGGCCGGTTACCCGCCCGCCGCAGGCGCGAACAGGGTTTCGAGGTAAGCCTGGCTCTCGCCCATGTTGATCTTGTCGTTGAGGCCCTGCCGCTGGTAGCGGGTCAGTTGCGGTTGCAGCGAGATCGCCAGATCGGTTTCGCGGTCGCCACCGGCAACGTAAGCGCCGACGCTGATCAGGTCGCGGCTCTGCTGATAGCGCGACCACAGCTGCTTGAAATACTGCGCGCGCTGCATGTGCTCCGCCGAGACCACGGCCGGCATCACCCGGCTGATCGACGCTTCGATGTCGATGGCCGGGTAGTGCCCTTCCTCGGCCAGACGCCGGGACAACACGATGTGGCCGTCGAGCACGCCCCGCGCCGAGTCGGCAATCGGATCCTGCTGGTCATCGCCCTCGGACAATACGGTGTAGAACGCAGTGATCGAACCGCCGCCCTTCTCCGCATTACCGGCGCGCTCCACCAGTTTCGGCAGTTTGGCGAACACCGAGGGCGGATAGCCCTTGGTCGCTGGCGGCTCACCGATGGCCAAGGCGATTTCCCGCTGGGCCTGGGCGAAACGGGTCAGCGAATCCATCAGCAACAGAACGTTTTTGCCCTTGTCGCGGAAATACTCGGCGATCCGCGTGCAGTACATCGCCGCGCGCAGACGCATCAGCGGCGCATCGTCCGCCGGCGAGGCGACGACCACCGAACGCTTGAGGCCTTCTTCACCGAGGATGTGCTCGATGAACTCTTTAACTTCTCGACCCCGCTCACCGATCAGACCGACGACGATAATGTCGGCCTCAGTGAAGCGGGTCATCATGCCCAGCAGCACCGATTTACCGACACCGGTACCGGCGAACAGGCCCAGACGCTGACCACGCCCGACCGTCAGCAGACCGTTGATGCAACGGATGCCGACGTCCAGCGGTTCGTGAATCGGGTCGCGGTTGAGCGGGTTGATCGTCGGGCCGTCCATCGGCACCCAGTCCTCCGCCTTCATTCCGCCCTTGCCGTCCAGCGCGCGTCCGGCGCCATCGAGTACGCGACCGAGCATGCTCATGCCCATCGGCAGGCGACCGGTTTCGGCCAGCGGCACCACGCGGGCGCCCGGGGCAATGCCGGCGACGCTGCCGACCGGCATCAGAAAGACTTTGCTGCCAGAGAAGCCCATGACTTCCGCTTCCACCTGGGACGGGTGATAGCTGTCGTCATTGATGACCAGGCAGCGCGTGCCCATGGCGGCGCGCAGGCCTTCGGCTTCGAGGGTGAGGCCGACCATACGCAGCAGGCGGCCTTCGAGAATCGGCGCGCCGGCGATTTCAGTGGCGTCGGCATAGGTGCTGAGGCGCTTGGCGAAACTGGTGCGTTCAAGGCGCATCGGGGGTGTCCGCGAGCGGCTCTTGCGGCGCAGCCGCCAGTTGGCTTTCTTCAGGAATGTCCAGGCTCAGGTCCGGCGCGGCCGGGTGCAGAGCCTGTTCGTGCAACTGGTCGAACAGTTTGGCCATGACCTGGGTCACGCGGGTCTCGATGCTGGCGTCGATGCGGCTGTGCTCGGTTTCAACCCGGCAACCGCCCGGCAGCAGCGAGTCGTCTTCGACGATGCGCCAGGATTCCTCATGACGCTCGCGCAAGGCCTTGGCCTGCTCGAAGTCCTGCGGATTGACGTACAGACGCACGTTGTCCACGCCCAACGGCAGCAGCTTGAGCGCGTCGCGCATGACGTGTTCGATCTGGCTGGAATCGATGGCCAGTTCGCGCTTGATCACCTGTCTGGTGATGTGTTGCACGAGGTCGACCAGCGACTTTTCGATCTGGGTGTCTTGCTCGGCAATCGGTTCGAACAGGTGAGTCATCAGTTGCTCGAGGCTGGCGAGTTTCGCCGCCAGCGCTACTTCGGCCTCCTGACGCACCTTGAGTGTGGCGCTGTGAAAACCTTCCTTCTCGCCGATGCCAAAGCCCTCGTTGTAAGCCTCCTGACGGATGCTTTCGAGTTCTTCCAGGGTCAGTGGCTGGACTTCTTCCAGCGGCACTTCTTCCATTTCCGGCGGTTCGGGTTCCGGTTCCGGCTCGGGTTCCGGTTTCGGCGGATCGAAGCTGGGCAGCGCCCAGGATTCGAAACCACGAACATCGCGGGCGCGGATCAGATCCGTCACTGACTCGTCATGCTTGTCCATGGGCTTAGATCATTTCCTCGCCGCCCTTGCCGCCGAGCACGATTTCGCCGGCTTCGGCCATGCGACGGGCAATGGTGAGGATTTCTTTCTGCGCGGTTTCCACGTCGCTGACGCGCACCGGGCCTTTGGCTTCGAGGTCGTCGCGCAACAGTTCGGCCGCACGCTTGGACATGTTCTTGAAGATCTTCTCTTTGACGCCTTCGTCCGAACCCTTGAGGGCCAGCACCAGCACGTCGGAAGACACTTCGCGCAACAGCGCCTGAATGCCGCGATCGTCGACATCGGCCAGGTTGTTGAACACGAACATGAGGTCTTCGATCTGACCGGACAGGTCTTCGTCGACTTCGCGGATCGAGTCCATGAGCTGGCCTTCGATCGAGCTGTCGAGGAAGTTCATGATGTCCGCCGCACGCTTGATGCCACCCAGGGTGGTGCGCGAGGCGTTCGAGTTGCCGGAGAACTGCTTCTCGAGAATCTGGTTCAGCTCTTTCAACGCAGCCGGTTGCACGGTGTTCAACGACGAGACGCGCAGGATGATGTCCAGACGCACCTTATGGTCGAAGTTGCCCAGTACTTCACCGGCCTGATCCGGGTCGAGGTACGCCACCACGATCGCCTGGATCTGCGGGTGTTCGTAACGGATCACATCGGCAACAGCGCGCGGCTCCATCCATTTCAGGCTGTCGAGGCCACTGGTGTTGCCACCGAGCAGGATGCGGTCGATCAGGCCGTTGGCCTTGTCTTCACCCAGCGCCTGGGTGAGCATTTTGCGCACGTAGTCGTCGGAGCCGACGCCGAGGCTGGTCTGGTCGCCGACGATGTCGACGAACTCGCTCATGACCTGCTCGACCTGTTCGCGATGGACGTTGCCCATCTGGGCCATGGCCACACCGACACGCTGAACCTCTTTGGGGCCCATGTGGCGCAGCACTTGCGCGGCATCGGTCGAACCCAGGGACAGCAGCAGAATCGCGGCTTTGTCGACCTTGGTCAGTTTGACGGTTGCGGCTCGGTTATCACTCATCTGCGTTAATCCACTCTTTCACGACCTGAGCCACGCGACCCGGATCCTCGGCCACCAAGCTCTTGATTGCATTCAGTTGTGCGTCGTAACCCTCGCTCGGGCTCGGCAACAGAATGCTCTGCGGACCACCGAGGCTCACGCGGTCGTTGGCCAGGTCGCCGTCCAGGCCGCCCATGCCACCGAGTTCCACGTCGCTGCCCAGACCGGCCAGCTCCTTGCCTTTGCCGCCGCCGGTGATGTTGTTCAACACCGGACGCAGCACACCAAACACCAGCACCAGGATGAACAACACACCCAGCACTTGTTTGACGATGTCCCAGAACCATGGCTGGGAGTAGAACGGAATATCGGCAATCACTTCACCGCGCTCGGCGGAGAACGGCATGTTGATCACGCTGACGCTGTCGCCACGGCTGGCATCGAAGCCGACCGCGTCCTGCACCAGACGGGTGAAGCGCGCCAGTTCGTCGGCGCTCCACGGCGCACGGGTGGTTTCACCGTTGGCCGCGTTGACCTTGACCTGATCGTCGACCACCACCGACACCGACAGCCGATTCAGGCGACCCTGCTGCTGTTTGGTGTGGCTGATGGAACGGTCGAGCTCGAAGTTCTTGGTGGATTGTTGACGCTTGTCTGCCGGGTACGGCGCGAGCATCGGCTGGCCGGTGGCCGGGTCCATGATCTGCTGACCGTTGGCATCCACCAGTGGCTGGCCGGGTTGAATCATGCCGGCCGGCGCTGCAGCGCCACCGGTGGTTTGCGGTGCCGAGGCTGGCGCCGGCGGCTGGTTGCTCAGGGCACCCGGTACACCTTGTGGGCCATTGCTGGCGGTGCGTTGTTCATTGACCGACTGCTCGCTGCGCAACGCCGGTTGGTCCGGGTTGAACTGCTCGGCGGTGGATTCGACGGCACTGAAATCGACGTCGGCCGAGACTTCAGCCTTGTAGCGATCGTTGCCCAGTACCGGCTGCAGAATGTTGTGTACGCGCTGGGTGAGCATGCTTTCCATGCGGCGGCTGTAATCGAACTGCTTGCCGGCCATGGTCATTTCGGAGTTCTCCGCCTGATCGGAGAGCAGGTTGCCCTTCTGATCGACGACGGTGATCTGCGATTTGCTCAGTTCAGGCACGGAGGTCGCCACCAGGTTGATGATCGCGACCACCTGACCCGGCTCCAGCGAACGCCCGGAGTACAGCTCGACCAGTACCGAAGCGCTTGGCTTGCGCTCATCACGCACGAACACCGAACTCTTCGGAATCGCCAGGTGCACGCGAGCGCCCTTGACGTTGTTCAGGCTGGAGATGGTGCGCGCCAGTTCGCCTTCCAGACCACGACGGTAGCGGGTCGCTTCCATGAACTGGCTGGTGCCCAGACCCTGTTCCTTGTCGAGGATTTCGAAACCGATGTTGCCGTCGCTGGGAGTGACACCAGCGGCCGCGAGCTTGAGGCGCGCACGGGACAGGTCATCGGCCTTGACCAGCAAGGCGCCGGAGTTCGGCTCGACGGTGTAGGGAATGTCGGCGGAGGCCAGGGTATCCATGACCTGCTTGGCGTCCATGCCGGCAAGGCTGCCGTACAACGGACGGTAATCCGGCTGCTGCGACCACAGCACCACGGCAAAGCCAATCGCCACGCTCGCAGCCAGGCCGACCAACAGGCCCACCTGACGCAGCATGGTCATCTCGGAGAGGTTTTCCAGGAAGGACAGGCCGAACAGCGGCGGTTTGCCGTCTATCGGGGTGGCCTTGGCCGGAACGTTATCGGCGACTGCTTCTGCCATGACTCAATCTCGTCCTTAAACCGGCATCTGCATGATGTCTTGATAAGCCTGAACCAGTTTGTTGCGCACCTGGGTCAGAGCCTGGAACGACACGCTGGCTTTTTGCGAGGCGACCATCACGTCCGTCAGATCGACGCCGCTCTTGCCGATTTCAAATGCGTTGGCCAACTGAGTCGACGCCTGCTGGGTATCGCTGACTTTGTTGATGGCCTGACCGAGCATGTCGGAAAAGCTGCTGCCTGCCAGTTCAGGGACGGCGGCAGTCGATTTCGGCGTGGCCATGGCGTCCATTTTCATGGCCTTCATGTCCATCATCAACCGATTAAATTCAATACCTTGGCTCATGGTCTACTCTCTTGGGCGGCCCGCAATTTTTTGACACTCACTCGGCGGGTACACAGGTGTTAGCAACAAGGGTGCCAGCTCGGCGGACTTATTCTATAAAAGCCCATCAAGGCACCGCGTCAGGTGCAGGCACCGCGAAATCACTGTGGGAGCGGGCTTGCTCGCGAAGAGGGAGAGTCAGTCGACATGCTCGCAACTGACCCTGCGCTTTCGCGAGCAAGCCCGCTCCCACAATTGACATGCGGCGAGTTTCAGGTGGCAAACAGATAGCCTTCGACGTCCATCCCCGCATCACGCATTTGCGCCAGCTTGTAGCGCAGGGTACGCGGGCTGATACCGAGCTTTTCCGCGGCTTCCTTGCGCCGACCACGTTCGGTGCGCAGGGTGTCGATGATCATCTGAAACTCCCGTCGCCGCAGGTCATCGCCCAGCGCACCGGCGGATTCGGCCTCGACTTCGATCTCGCGTACCAACGGCTGCAGCGGCGCAACGACAGGCGCAGCGGTGTAAGTCACTGCGCCGGTCAGACAGAAATCCTGCGGCTGGATCAAACCACCCTGCTGCAGAATCAGCGCCCGTTGAATCGCGTTATCCAGCTCACGCACATTGCCCGGCCACGGGTAGTGGGTCAGGCAAGCCTGGGCTTCTGGCGAAAGTTTCGCCGCCGCATGCTTCATTTTATTGACGTGTTTGTTCAGCAACCGCTCGGCCAGCGGCAAGATATCGGCAGTGCGCTCGCGAAGTGGACGCCAGGCCAGGGGGAAAACCGACAGACGGTAAAAAAGGTCTTCGCGGAAACGCCCCGCCGCCACTTCGCCGGCCAGATCACGGTTGGTGGTCGCGACTACGCGAATATCCAGGGTGATCGGCTTGCGCGCCCCCACGCGCTCGACCTCGCGCTCCTGCAACACCCGCAGCAACTTGGCTTGCAGGCCCAAGGGCATCTCGGAAATTTCGTCGAGCAGAATGGTGCCGCCATCGGCCTGTTCGAACTTGCCGGCCTGCGCCGCGATGGCGCCGGTGAACGAGCCTTTCTCGTGGCCGAACAGCGTGGCCTCGAGCATGTTGTCGGGAATCGCCGCGCAGTTGATCGCGATGAACGGCTGATTGGCACGATGGGAATGCTGGTGGATGTAACGCGCCAACACTTCCTTGCCGGTGCCGGACTCGCCGGAGATCAGCACTGTGGAATCACTGCGCGCCACCCGCGCCGCCAGTTCGAGCAACTGCGCGCTGGCCGGCTCGACCGCCACCGGACCTTCGCAATCTGTGGTGCTGATGCTGCCCAAGGCATGTCGCGACACCAGGTCCAGTAGAGCCTTTGGCTCGAACGGCTTGACCAGATAATCCGCTGCGCCCTGACGCATCGCATCCACCGCACGCTCGACCGCGCCGTGTGCAGTCATCAGCAGCACCGGCAATTGCGGCTGCCGGGCACGCAGCAAACCGAGCAGTTGGTGGCCATCCATGCCGGGCATGTTGACGTCGCTGACCACCAGACTGAACGCTTCGCGCTCGACCGCCTGCAACGCCTCTTCGGCGCTGCCGACTGCCTGGTAGTCGTGGCCCGCCAGCAACAGCGTGTCGGCCAGCGCTTCGCGCAACGAGCGGTCATCCTCGACCAGCAAAACCTTGATGCCCATGACGTTTACTCAGCTCCGTGTACAGCGGAAAACAGCGGCAGGATCACCTGCGCGCACGTGCCGCGCCCGACCCGAGAGCGCAACTGCAATTCTCCCTGATGCGCCCGGGCCACTGCCTTGACCACGGTCAGGCCCAGCCCGGTGCCGGTGACTTTGGTGGTGAAAAACGGTTCGCCGAGGCGCTCAAGCACCAGCGGCTCGATGCCGCTGCCGCTGTCGCTGACGCACAGGCGCAGGCTGTTGTCGCGGGTGTAGCAATGCACCTTCAGGCGCACGTTGCCATCGCTGGCCTGAATCGCGTTTTCGATCAAATTGAGAATCGCCCCGACCAGGGTGTCGCGGTTGCACAGCAGTTCGCCGGCATGGCTGTCGCACTGCCAGCGGATTGGCAGATCCTGCACATGGGTCAGCGCCGCCGCTTGCAGCGCCTGCATCAGAGTATTTGGGGTGATGCGGTCGGTCAGTGGCAGCTCGCCACGGGCGAACACCAGCATGTCGCGCACCTGATGCTCCAGCTCATGCAGGCGCTCCTTGAGGCGGCCGGCAAAGCGCTGCTGGGTGGCGACGGGCAACTCCTGCTCAGTCAAATGACTGGCGTAGAGCAACGCAGCGGACAACGGCGTGCGGATCTGATGGGCCAGCGAGGCGACCATCCGTCCGAGCGACGACAGACGCTCATGGCGCGCCAGTTGATCTTGAAGGTGGCGGGTTTCTGTCAGGTCGTTAAGCAACACCAACTGGCCCGGCTCGGCATCCAGCGAGCGGGTGGCGATCGACAGGCGTCGACCGTTTTTCAGCGAGATTTCATGACCGTCGTCTTCACGCGGGGCGAAGCAACGGGCGATGACGTGGCGCCACAACTCGCCTTCCAGCGGCAGCCCCAACAGGTCGATCGCTGCGGGATTGGCTTCGCGCACCATACCGTGGCCGTCGATCACGATGACGCCACCGGGCAACAGATCAAGAAGGTTTTGCAGACGGTTGGCCAAACGCTCTTTTTCGGCCAGCTCCTGCATGCGCTGGGCACTGACCACGGCCAGCTCGCCCTTGAGCTCGGTAACTCGGGCTTCAAGCATGCTGTAGGAGTCGGTCAATTGACTGGACATCTGATTGAACAGCGCGAACGCGTGCTCAAGCCCCAGGCGGCTCGCCTGCTCTACGGACGACGATTGCCCCTCGGCATGGGAGGCAGATGACATCTGGGCGTGGGGCATTGTGTTCTCTCGCTTGGCTGACCGTCAGTTAAACGGAACGTTGCGAGGGATGTAGCAATACCCGTGCCTAAAAAAAACTGCTTATAAATGAAGGCGTTGAAAAACAGGCGTCAATCATCCGCCTGTTCGTCTCCTTCGCGCCGGCTCATGCCGTACTTGCGCATCTTCTCCACCAGCGTGGTGCGACGAATGCGCAGGCGTTCGGCAGCACGCGCCACAATGCCATTGGCATCGTCCAGCGCCTGCTGGATCAGACCCTGTTCCAGACCACCGAGGTAGTCCTTCAGGTCCAGGCCTTCCGGCGGCAGCATCGCATTGGCGGTGAAGTCCGGCGTATGACCGTTGATCGCCACGCGCTCTTCGAGATCGCTGCGCAGGCTGTCGACCATCTGCTCGTCTTCATCGTCGACGTAGCGGAATTTCTTCGGCAATTCGACCACGCCGATCACCCCGTACGGATGCATGATCGCCATGCGCTCCACCAGGTTGGCCAGCTCGCGGACGTTGCCCGGCCAGCCGTGACGGCATAGCGACATGATCGCTGCCGAGTTGAAACGGATCGAACCGCGCTTTTCGTGCTCCATGCGCGAGATCAGTTCGTTCATCAACAGCGGGATGTCTTCGACGCGCTCACGCAGCGGTGCCATCTCGATCGGGAACACGTTCAGGCGATAGTAGAGGTCTTCGCGGAAGGTGCCGATCTCGATCATGCTTTCGAGATTCTTGTGGGTCGCGGCAATGATGCGCACATCGACGCTCTGAGTCTTGTTGCTGCCCACGCGCTCGAAAGTGCGCTCCTGCAGGACGCGCAGCAACTTGACCTGCATCGGCAGCGGCATGTCGCCGATTTCGTCGAGAAACAGCGTACCGCCGTTGGCCAGTTCGAAACGCCCGGCACGGCTGGTGATCGCACCGGTAAAGGCGCCCTTCTCGTGACCGAACAGTTCGCTTTCCAGCAGCTCTGCCGGGATCGCCCCGCAGTTGACTGGCACGAACGGCGCGTCGCGACGCTTGGAGTGGTAATGCAGGTTGCGCGCAACCACTTCCTTGCCGGTGCCGGACTCGCCGAGGATCAGCACGCTGGCGTCGGTATCAGCCACTTGCTGCATCATCTGACGGACGTGCTGAATCGCCCGGCTGGTGCCGACGAGGCTACGGAACAGATTGGGTTCGCGATGACGGCCGCGCTCGCGGGCCTGGTCGTACATCTCGCGATAGACCTGGGCGCGGTGCAGGGAGTCGAGCAGTTTGCTGTAGCTGGGCGGCATTTCCAGGGTCGAAAGCACGCGGCGGCGCTGGTCTTCCGGCAGGTCGACGGAAGAATTATCGCCCATCAGCAAAACCGGAAGGAACTCATCCCATGTCGAGAGTGTCTTTAACAAGCCCAAAAGTGCACCCGGAGCATTTACCGTCCCGATCAGTACACAGATGACCTCACGACTCGATGACAAAGAGCCGACAGCCTGCTGCCAGTCATGGCTGCCGCAGGGTAAATTTTCTTCGCCGAGAAAATTTAAAATCACCGCCAGGTCGCGGCGGCGGACGCTATCGTCATCGATCAGCAGAATTTTGGTTTCACGCCACATGCAATAGCAACTTCCCTAGTCAACTCAATGCCCGAAAAATGGGGCAAGCGAGACGCTTGCAGGACACCTTGTGCCTGTAGACGCCTGAAATCTGAAATCAGCCACTAGTTAAGTCAAAAAACCGTGCACAGTCAAATTTATGGCGCACATGTCTGGATTAACTGGGGGTTAATTAACCAAACAGATGGTAAACCTTTGCCGCCTTTTGCGCTTGGGTGATCTGCGACATCTCGTTGGCTATCGCCTGGCGCTCACCCATTGCCGCTTCAAGCAGCTCCTTGTAGACATGGAGCAACTCCTCAAGGTTACTGCGCAAGGCCTCCTCATCCAGCGAGGCCTCGACCATGACGTCTTCCATGCAGGAACGGCAAGCCAGATCCAGCTCGCCAATGGCTTCCCAGTTGCGTTCGGCCAGCGCACTGACCAGCGCCTCACGGGTATCGGCGATTCTCTGCAATACAAGACTCATGGTGCTCTCCTTCAAAACTGCGGAGCAGGCTCGGGGGCGATGGCATCCCAGCCTTCTTTTACCGTGCTCAGCAAGCCGGCAACCTCGTCGAGAATGCGCGGATCGCTGTTGATGTTGGCCTCGGCGAGACGCTTCATCATGTAGATGTACAGCCCGTCCAGATCGGCCAGTTCATCGGCACACTTTTCCAAATCCAGACCTTCGCGCAGCCCGCTGACAATGCCAATGGCCTTGCTGATCGAGGTGCACTTGCCAGGAATATCCTTGCGCTCGATGGCACCCTTGGCCTGAGCGATGCGGGCCAGCCCGCCTTCCATCAGCATTTGCACCAGACGGTGCGGGCTCGCCTCGGAGGTCTGGGCGTGCGCGCCGACTTTCTGATATTGCCGAAGGGCTAACATTGGGTTCATGTTCTACCTCATTGCCACAATGACTCGTATAACCAGTGTATCGCCAACGAATCACAGAACTTTAGATCAAAAGACAAAAACCCGGCGCACGCCGATAAAGCGTAGCCGGGTTTTTGTCGTTCTTGCAGGTTACTTCGCGGACTGCTGAGCGTTCAGCGAGCTGAAGAACGACGTGATGTTGCTGGCCGTCGCTTTCATCTGCCCAACCAGCAAGTCCATGGCGTTGTATTTCGCAGTCAACGTCTTGGTCAGGTTGGCCACACGCAGATCCAGCGCCAATTGCTGGGAAGTAAGGTTGCGCGTGTTGTTGTTCAGAATGGTCATGCGCTGATCAAGCAGACCCGTGGTGGTTTTACCATCAGGAGAAGCTTTCAGATACGGGTCCACCGCTTTGCTCATGCGCGCCAGCAGACCGTTGGTGTCGTTGGTCCCGGTGAACATCTGCTGAACCTGACCAGCCTTGCCAGGCTGACTCATGGTTTTGGTGAACGCTGCAGTATCAAACGTCAGGTTACCGGTGAGACGGTCGGTCATCACACCGATCTCCGACAGGTAGGACAACGCACCATTTGCACCAGCACCAGGAGCAGTCAACTGGCCACGGATGTCGGCGATCAGCGAGCGCGGCAGCGAGTCACCGGTAAACGCCGCCTGCACTGTCAGTTTGCCGTCCTCATCAGGCGTAGCCTTGGAAAGCGTGTCGATGGTGGTCTTCAGGGTGTTGTATGCGTCAACAAACGCCTGAACCGAGGCCTGCAGCCCTTTGGTGTTGGTATCGACGCTGACAACGGTCGGCGTGGCAACGCCACCAACGACAGGGCTGACAGTGGTCAGATTCAGGGTCAGGCCGCTGATTGCACCACTGACCGTATTGCTCTTGCTGGAAACCTGCAGGCCGTCGATGGTCACCTTGGCATCTTGCGCAGGGCCATTGACGTTGCCAGAGGCGCCTGCCGCCGGATTAGTACCCATCGGCTGGGTACCGTCGATCTCCAGACCGGCAATCCCGCTGACAGAGAGGTCGGTACCTGCGCCCGTCTTGTTCGAGCTGATCACCAGGCGCGAAGCACCACTGCTGTCGGTCACGATGTTGGCAGAAATACCATTGGCGCCCTGAGCGGTGTTGATCGCGTCACGCGTGCTTTGCAAGGTTGCATTGGCCGGGATCGTGACATTGTAATCAGTGCCATTCTGACTGATTTTCAGGGTACCACTCGGAATGGCACTGGCAGCACCGCCGGCGAAAGAAGCGCTGGCAACTTTCGAGCCAGTGGCCAACTGGTTGACAACAACGTTGTAAGTCCCCGAAACCGCGGTGTTATCGGAGGTGGCGCCCAGAATCGCTGTGTTGCTCGAGGTCGCCGTGAAGCCGGCAAATGCCGGATTGGTCTTGCTGCCCAGGTTGGTCATCGCCGTCTGGTACGCGGTCAGCGCACTCTTCAACGTGCCGACACCGGAAATCTTCAGGGTATTGGTTTTGGTCGCGGAATCGATCTGCGTCTGCTTCGGCGACTTGTCGGCGTTGACCAGCGCGGTCACGATCGCGCCGATGTCCAGGCCGGAACCCAGTCCGGAACCCGGTAGAATTGGACTTGCCATGTGCATCTCCCTTCAGATTGTTGCCAGACTTTTGACCCGTCCAGGCGTCATTCAAGAAAGACAAACACTATTCATGCCAGCTATCAGACTTTGGCGTCGAACAACACATGGCTTGCGTTGGCGAGGCTGTCTGCGAGCTTGAGTGCTTCTGCGGAGGGGATCTGGCGTACGACCTCACCCGTCTCGCTTGCGATCACCTTGACGATGACCTTGCCAGAGTGCTCGTCGATCGAGAACTCCAGGTTACGCTTGATCGATTGAACGAACTTCTCGATCTCTTGCACGGCCAGTTTCAACTTGGCGTCATCCGTTTGCTGACTTTTCCTGTCAGCGACCGGTGCGTCGGCCGGTGCAGCCTTTGGCGTCTCCGACGGCTTATCAGCAACAGGCGTCGCTGGCTTGGGAGCCGGATAAGACACGTTAAGCTTTACGCTCATGTCCATGCTCATCACCTCCTAACGTAAAAAAGCGAGAGAGCGCGACCAGCGCACCCTCCCGCCCAAACTCATTCCGAAATTACTGAAGCAGCTTCAGTACAGCGGAAGGCAGTTGGTTGGCTTGAGCCAGAACAGAGGTCGAAGCCTGTTGCAGGGTTTGCTGCTTGGTCAGGTTAGCAGTCTCTGCGGCGAAGTCGGTATCTTGTACGCGACCTTGTGCAGCAGTGGTGTTCTCGGTGATGTTCTGCAAGTTCTGGATGGTGCTGGTCAGACGGTTTTGCGAAGCACCCAGGCTGGCACGAGTTGCACCGATTGCAGCGATAGCGGCGTCGATTGCAGTGATTGCGTTGTCGATGTTCTGCGAAGCGCCAGTTACGGTAGCACCGGTCAGGGACAGAGTACCGCTACCAACCGACAGGCTGACGGCGTCGAACTTGGAGCTCAGTACCAGGTCGATGTGGTTAGCCGAACCGGTGTTTGCGCCAACTTGCAGGGTCACAGTACCAGCCGAACCGTCCAGCAGGTTTTTGCCGTTCAGGTTGGTCGAAGCCGAGATACGGGTGATTTCGTCAGACATCTGAGCGAATTCAGCGTTGGTAGCGGTCTGGTCAGCAGTGCCGTTGGTGCCGTTACGTGCTTTAACAGCCAGTTCACGCATACGCTGCAGAATGTCGGTAGTCGCTTGCAGAGCGCCTTCAGCGGTCTGGGCAACGGAGATACCGTCGTTGGCGTTCTGGATGGCTTGGGTGTTACCACGGATCTGCGAAGACATACGGTTCGAGATCTGCAGGCCAGCAGCGTCGTCTTTTGCGCTGTTGATTTTCAGGCCGGAAGACAGGCGCTGCATCGAAGTCGACAGAGCGTCGGAAGCACGGTTCAGGTTCTTTTGAACGTTCAGCGACGTGGTGTTGGTGTTTACTGTTAAAGCCATGACGAATTCCTCGTTGGTTGGGTACTGCGGCTTCCGGCCCTGGCAACCGCCTGGAATGGCCTAGAGAACCTTCGTAATAGTTATCGTCGGGTTGGCAGGTTGCTTGAGGGCTTTTTGAAAAAATTTTGCCATCACCCTGCCACCCCCGAGAAAACAAGGGCTTAGCGCCCTCCCACCTGCGAAAAAATGACGCCATAAAACCGACCCGCGCGTAAAGCCGCGGGCCAGTGCGGTTGCTCACTTTGCCGATCGTGCTTTTTGCAACACTTCAATCAGCTCGTACTCCATCCAGTCAGCCAGCCCCAACCAGTCCTGACGTTCCTGACAATCGAGCATCTGCGTGAGTACAAAAGCCCAGTCCTGCTGAATCGGCGCAGGCGCGGCCATCAGCAACTGCTGTGCGCTCTCGAACACATCGACCATATCCAGCGCCGCCTCGACATCACGCCCCAGACGAAACAGCCCGGCGCACTGACGGCATTCGTCGAAGCATTTTTCAATCGCCGTCATTGCACGAACTCCTGATTGAACTGCGTCCCGGCGATCATTGCGCCCGCCCGGCTGCTGTTGAAAAATTGCACGTGCGGATGCGCGGCGATGTAGCGCTCCAGTACACACAGATAACCGCGGAAGTTCAGCTGCGTACTGACCCGTTGGCCGAATCCGTCGCGAACCCAGTGTCGCGCCTCGCTCACCGATGGCCCGAGATCACCATCCTCCCAGCCGGCGTGAGTCTTGTTCATCGGGAACGCGAAGTCGGCACCGAACAAGGTGATGCGCGCAGCGCCCATGTGCACTGCCAGGTCTACCGCCGGATGAATAACGCTGCCGCCCACGTGCAACAAAGCCCGGGGATATTGCTCACGCAACGCGGCATACACAGGGCTGGCCGAGTAACCGCCGTAACGCTTGCCCTTCCAGGCACGCAGCAAAACAGGGTCGCTCATCGGCAGGTATACCAGCGGGATTCCATCGGAAGCTTCGACCGGCAAATGCTGAAAGCCAATACGCTGATCGATACTCACCACCAAGTCCGGAACGATGCCGTGCTCGCGCAACGGCCGGTAAGCGGTATCGACACAAATGAACAGCGCACGCCCGACTTTCTCGCGAATTACTGCCAGTCGCTCGTAATGCTGCTCCAGTGTCGGGCCCGTGCCGATCACATAAATGTCCCGACCCAGGGCAGTCCCGAACAATTGCGCCACATCGTCATCGCCCAGCAACACCGGCAGACAGTCCTGCAAACGCTGCTGAATGAACGGCAAGTGCGGATCGAACTCACGATTGTTAAAGTTCAGGTGCACTTCGCTGACCAGCCGATCGCGGATCTTCGCGTTGAAATCATCAGCCAGCAGCATCTCCGCCGGCAGGGCGAAAAACGGTGTGCAGATGTCTGACAGATCACCGGCATAGAACAGCTGCACGCGCGGATCTTCCAGCCATTGCCGTTGATCGAGCAGTTGCAGCACCAGCGCGAACAACGCGCCATTGAGGACATGCACGTACAACTGCTCAAGGCCAGCACGCTCCAGCAGCACCGTTGGCAGATCACCGAGGCCTGTGCCATAGACATGCAACTGCGGCTTTTCCGCCAGACTGGCAGCCTGGATGCGGGCTTCGTGGACGCGGTCGTGGCGACTGGTCAGTTGAATGCCATTGACGCTGAGCGTCGAGCCCAAGCCCTGCACCAGCTCGGCTTGAACGACTGAAGTGTCTTCAGCCTGCAAGCGCTCAAACAACGCCGGCCAGCGTTGCTGGATGACCTGGGCGTTGGGTTGGAAAAACTCGCTCATGACGCCTCGCGTTTCGTTCGGGCAAAAAAATAGCGCTCAAGGGTAACCTTGAACGCTATTTTTGTATCCGCCGTTTTTGCCCGGGCTCAAGGACGATAGATGATCGCCGAGCCCCACGACAGACCGACACCGAAACCGCTCAGGGCAATGCGCTGCCAGTCGGAATCGAGTACGTGTTTTTCCAGCAGCAGCGGGATGCTCGACGACACGGTGTTGCCGGTCTCGACCATGTCCTTGATGAACTTCTCCGGCTCGCCTTCGAAACGCCGCGCCACCGCATCGACGATCGCCGCACTGCCCTGGTGAATGCAGAAGGCGTCGATGTCATCAGCGTTGAGGCCGGAGTCGTCAAGCAATTCGTGCAAATGCGCCGGGACTTTGAGCAGCGCGAAGTTGAACACCTGACGCCCGTTCATGAAGAACACGCCATCGGTGACTTTCAGGTGCGGTGCGCCGGATCCGTCGGTGCCGAACTTGGCCTTGCCCAGCGCCCAGGAAGGGTCTTCGCCCATCCAGGTCGCCGTGGCGGCATCGCCGAACAGCATGGTGGTATTGCGGTCTTCCGGGTCAACGATTTTCGAATACGGGTCAGCGGTGATCAGCAGGCCGTTCTTCAGGCCGGCGGCTTCCATGAAGCCCTTGATCGCGTAGATGCCGTAGACGTAGCCGGAGCAGCCCAGGGAAATATCGAACGCCGCGACATGAGTCGGCAGACCGAGCTTGTCCTGGACGATCGCCGCGGTGTGCGGCAGACCTTCTTCGTCACCGTTCTGGGTGACGACGATCAGTGCGTCGATCGATTCACGCTTCAGTGCAGGGTTGCTGGCAAACAGCGCATTGGCCGCTTCCACGCACAGATCGGAGGTTTCCTGTTCAGCGTCTTTGCGCGGCAGGAAGGCAGAGCCGATTTTACCGAGGATGAACTCTTCATCCTTCTCGAATTTTGCACCTTGTGCGTAATTGTCCACGCCGGCTACAGGAACGTAGCTCGCAATGCTTTTTATGCCAATCATTACGGCTTCCCAATAAAAAACAGCCCAAAACCACCGCTCGCAAGGATTCGAGGGGCGCCGACAAACAGAAAACGGCCGCCACAAAGGGCAGCCACGGGGAGCGTAAAGGGCTATCACTGGAACCGATTACACGGCCAGGCGCCATCTCCCCGGTCAATACAATACAGTGAAGATGCGCGTTATGACTCGCAGGTCACGCTATTTTGCCGAATCGGGTGCAGATCGGGTTATTCGACTAACGACCAGTCCAGCGGCGTGCCACGTTTTATCACCTGGCGAGCGCGGCGACCGAGGACGGCATCGGTGTGCTTGGGCGGCAGACCGAGACCAGGGCGAATGGCGCGCAGATTGTCCCCGGAAAAGGCTTCACCGGCCGCCATGTCGGCAGTGACGTACAGCGAGCGGCGATAGACCAGCGACTTGCGCTCGGCCTCAGTGACGCCGTAATGCACCTGTCCCATGGCCTGCCAGGCGCGTTCGGTTTCCACCACCAGGCTGGCCAGTTCCGCCGGCTCCAGCGAGAAACTGGCATCGACCCCACCTGCCGAACGGTCGAGGGTGAAGTGCTTCTCCACCACCGTTGCCCCAAGTGCCACGGCGGCCACGGACACGCCAACGCCCATGGAGTGATCGGAGAGCCCCACCTCGCAACCGAACAGTTCACGCAGATGCGGGATCGTGCGCACATTGCTGTTGAGCGGGGTTGCCGGGTAGGTGCTGGTGCATTTGAGCAGCACCAGGTCCTTGCACCCCGCCTCACGGGCGGCGCGCACGGTTTCGTCGAGCTCGGCGATGCTGGCCATGCCGGTGGAGATGATCAGCGGTTTGCCGGTCGCGGCCACACGGCGGATCAATGGCAGATCGGTGTTTTCGAAACTGGCGATCTTGTAAGCCGGCACATCGAGGCTTTCGAGAAAGTCCACCGCCGTGTCATCGAAAGGCGTCGAGAACGCGAGCATGCCCAACGCTTTGGCCCGGGCGAAAATCGGCGCGTGCCACTGCCACGGGGTGTGGGCCTTCTCGTATAGGTCGTACAGCGAAGTACCGGTCCACAGACTATTCGGATCCTTGATGAAAAACTCACCCTCGGCCAGATCCAGGGTCATGGTCTGCGCGGTGTAAGTCTGCAACTTCAAGGCATGCGCGCCAGCCTTGGCGGCGGCCTCGACGATTTGCAGGGCCACCTCCAGTGACTGGTTATGGTTGCCGCTCATTTCGGCAATGATGAACGGTGGCGCATCGGCACCGATCAGACGCTCGCCAATCTTGAAACTACTCATCGCGGTGATCCTTCAAAACCTTGGTGAACGCGCAGGCACTCTGAGTGAATCCGGCGTCACGAAACACATTCAAAGACGGACGATTGCCCGGCAGCACCTGAGCGGTGATGGCGGTCATCTGCGGCCAGTGCCCGCGGACAAACACCTCGCCTCGCGCCAGCAACGCCCTGCCCCAGCCGAGACCCAGCCGGCCTTCCAGCAGATACAGCGACACTTCAGCCTCAAAGCCGCGCAAGTCATAACGCAAGACGCCGACCGCGCCGTCATCGGCCTCGGCAATCAACAGCAGACGCTGTGGATTGCGCAGGCTCGTACTCAGCCAGCTCAGGTGCTGCGGCCATTCGATTGCAGCCGTGTCCAGTGACCAGCGCCGCACAGCCTCGGCATTGCGCCCGTCGAACAGCAACTGCGCATCATCGAGGGTCGCCGGGCGCAGCGTGAGCACTGCACCGGCCAGCGCCGCCGCCACGCGCAACGCACCGCGCCCATCGACCAATTGGCGTGAACGCTCGGCCAGACTCTGGCGCAGATAGAAATTGTCGACGACAAAACCGATGGCGTCGCGCAGTTGTTCGACGCTGACCTGCTCGCGGGCGCCCATGAACACATGCGCCCCCGCCGCGGCCATGACTTCGCCGTTGGCTTGCTGGTTGTTCGATACCGCGATGCAGATCGTCGGCAGGCCGAGGGCTGCACGCTCCCAACTGGTGCCGCCACCGGCACCGATAAACAGATCGGCCGCGGTCATGCGTTGCTGGAAATCGCTGACGAAACTGTGCAGGCGCCAATGCGGCCGTGTTGCGGCCAGTGCCTGCATTTGCGCCCACGCAGGATTGTCTGCACCGGCGACGAAATCCACTTCCAGCTCAGTGAAATCCTTCAGTGCCAACATCGCGTGATGAGTCTGCATCGCCGCGTCGAAACCACCGAAATTCACCAGCACCTGGCGGGCCATGGGTTTGATCTCGATGGCCGGGCAGACGAATTCTTCACGCAGCATGGCGTAACGCGGGCCGAGCAAGGTGCGGCAATCGGCGGGCAGCAACGGCGCATAGTTTTCGCTGAGACCGGACAGGTTCTGATTGAGCAGCAGATCAACGCTGTAACGGCGGGTGGCGAGATCGTCCACCGCCGCGATCCGAGGCGCCCAACGCCGGGCGGCGGTCTGCCACTGATGATCGAGGCCGTAGTGGTCGGCAATGATCCAGTCGAATGCGGCGTGACCTGCCAGCAAGGCATCCAGCGCCTCGATATCCGCCTGCCACGGCAGCATCGATTCGATGGTCTGCTGCGGGTCTTCGTCGGGGTAAAAGTCCGGCAACGTGAAGGTTTCGAATCCCTCGACCTTCAGTGCATCCAGTCGATGGCCCGGCAACTGCCGACAGGCGAACGCGACATGACTGCCCTGCTTGCGCAGCACTCGCGCCAGCGTCAGGCAGCGGGCAATATGGCCACTGCCGATGGTTGGCGAAGCATCAGCGCGGATCAGCACTCTCATTGCAGCTCTCCGCCGGCCTTGAGCGCGGCGTAGAGGTATTCGGCGCGCTTCCAGTCTTGCAGCGTATCGATGTCCTGCACCAGGTGCCGCGGCACAATTACCGGCAGGCTGGCGCTTGAATACAGCACCTCGCCGCGCAACCACGCCTCGCTACGGCCCCAGTAGAACTGGCCGGCGTCCTGAAAAGCTTCAGGCAGATCCTGCGAGCGGGTATTGCGAAATTCCGGATACAACGCAGTCAATGCGCCCTGCCCGTCCAGCGTTAGCGCCCGCTGCACGGGGAAACCAAAGCTGCACACGGAGAACGCAAAGGCTTTGTCCGGGTGCTGCTGCAGCAGCTCAAATCCTTGCCGCAGGAATCGCGCCTGCAACAGCGGCGCCGTGGCGTACACACAACAGGCGAAATCGAAGGCCGGCAGTTGCTGCAAGGCATGCGCGATAACCGCAGCGGTGCCGGTGAAATCATCCGCCAGTTCAGCCGGGCGCAGGAACGGCACTTGCGCACCGTGTGCCAGCGCCAGCTCGGCAATGTCGGCGTCATCGGTACTGACCACGACCTGTTTGAACAGGCCACTGTCGAGCGCCGTACGGATCGAGCGGACAATCATCGGCACGCCGTCGAACGCCAGCAGATTCTTGCGCGGGATGCGCTTGCTGCCGCCACGGGCCGGGATGATTGCAACGCTGTTCAAGGACGTTTTTCCAGCAGGAACCAGGTGATGTCGTCCACCGGAAATTGCGGGTCACGGTGATAACCAAAGCCATAATCGAGCAAGTGCAGATCGGCATACCGGTCGAGCATTTCCCCGGCGAAATCGCGCTTGAACAGCTTGCCGCTGTTGCCGCGATAGGACACTTCCACCGGCGCCGGATTGTAGTACTCGGCGATCAGGATGTAGCGCTGGCTCAACGCATACAACTGCGCATAGGCGGTCGGCAGCAGCTCCGGCGCCAGATGGATCAGCACGCCTTTGCTCAGAGTCAGGTCGTAACTGCGCTCGCGCGGAAAGTCGAACAGCGAGCCGTGCCAGATCTGCGCGATGCCCAGTGCACGCGCCTGAGCGCAGGCGCTTTGGTTGATCTCGACGCCGAACAACTCACTGTACGGCAGCAGTTGATGCAGCGCCTGCAGGTTGTTGCCGGCATTGGTGCCCAGTTCAACCACACTCTCGATGCGCCCGGCGCGGCTCAGGGCCTTGGCGAACAACGCCAGGTTGGCCGCCACCAACGGATGCCCGACGTTGCGATCCACGTATTGGTTGCCAAAATCGCCCTGCCAGAATTTTTCCTGCTCACTCAGATCACGCATTACACAGTCTCATTCACCGCCGCAGCGGGATTTATTCAATCAGCCGGCGCAATTGCTCGACCACCTGATCCTGCTGCTCGTCACTGAGCAACGGGTACAGCGGCAGGCTGATCGCCTCGGCGTAATAACGCTCGGCTTCGGGGAAGTCGCCTTCGGCGAACCCGAGGTCGCGATAATACGGCTGCAGGTGCAGTGGAATGTAGTGCAGGTTCACGCCAATACCCGCCGCACGCAAACCTTCGAACACCTGGCGATGAGTACGGCTGATTCGTTCGGCCTGCAGGCGGATCACGTACAGATGCCAGGCCGAATCCGCTTCCGCCTGCGCGCTGGGTAACGTCACCGGCAAGTACGCCAGCAATCGCTCGTACCGCGCTGCCAGCTCGCGACGGCGACTGACGAAATCATCCAGCCGGCTCATCTGGGACAGGCCCAACGCCGCCTGCAGGTCGGTGATCCGGTAATTGAAGCCAAGCTCGACCTGCTGGTAATACCAAGGGCCATGGGTTGACCCGATCATCTGCGCCGGATCACGGGTCATGCCATGGCAACGCAGGCGTTGCAAGCGCTCGGCCAGCTCCGCTCGATTGGTCAGCACCATTCCGCCCTCGGCGCTGGTGATGATTTTCACCGGGTGGAAACTGAACACGGTCATCGCTGCAAATTCACTGCAACCCACCGGTCGCCCCGCGTAGGAGGCTCCGACCGCGTGGGAGGCATCCTCAATCACCGTAAAACCATAACGCTGCGCCAGTTGTGCAATGCGCCGCATGTCGCAGCTCTGCCCGGCAAAAGCCACCGCGACCAGTACCTTCGGCAGCAAGCCGTCACGCTCAGCGACCTGGAGTTTGCTGGCCAGCACCTCGGCGTCAAGGTTCCAGGTCAGCGGGTCGATGTCCACGAAGTCGATGTCGGCGCCGCAGTAACGCCCGCAATTGGCCGAAGCCAGAAAGGTATTCGGCGTCGTCCACAAGCGATCGCCAGGGCCCAGTCCCGCCGCCAGGCAGGCAATGTGCAGCGCTGCCGTGGCGTTGCACACGGCCACGGCAAAGTCGGCCTGGCAGCGTTCAGCCATGGCCCGCTCGAAACGTTCGATGGTCGGTCCCTGGGTCAACCAGTCCGATTGCAGCACCGCCACTACCGCATCGATATCTGCACGTTCGAAGCTTTCGATCGCCCCCCCTTGGGTTACCCCATCCGATTGCAGCACCGCTACCACTGCTTCGATATCCGCCTCATCGACGTTCTGTCTACCGTAAGGAATCATGTCGAGAGCTCCGCGTACAGATCGGTATCCGGCTTGCAGAAATACGCCATCACCCCGCCGCGCGAGCTGGCCATGTCGGCGCACGGCGTCACGGTAGAACGTGCGACACACTTGCGACCGAGCGATCCCATGCTGGCTGGAATGAAGACCGATTTACCGTTGAACATTTACTGATTCCTGTTCCTTTACCGACGCACTCAAGCGAGTAACTGCACCCAGTTGACCGACGTGCTTTCACCCAAGGTAAAACCTTTGCCGATGAGGGACAGGTTGGCGTTATAGGCACTGTCCTGCGTAAAGGCGCCGCCCCATTTCTCACGCAAAGCAGCCAGCGCTGATGGCGCTTGCGGCAAGAGGCCCGGATGCACAACCTGCACCAGCGGCGTCCACACAATGAGGTAACCCGCATCACCGGCCTTGAGGCACAGATCGACATCGCTGAAGCCATCGGTGAACGTCGCTTCGTCCAGACCGCCCAGTGCGTTGAACAGTTCTTTGCGTACCATCAGGCACACCTTCGACACCGCCGAATAGTTTTGCTCGACCGCCAGACGCTGCATGTAGCCTTCAGCGGCGTGTTTTTCGCCGATGAAAGGCGAACCCACGCCATCGTTCAGACCAAGAATCAAGCCGGCATGGGCGATCTTGCCGTCACGATCGACGAGTTTGGCACCGACGATAGCCACTTCCGGACGCTGTGCATGATTGAGCAACGAGTCGATCCAGTTCGGATTGACGATTTCGCTGTCAGCGGCCAACAGCACCAGATACTCACCCTGCGCCTGCTCGCTGGCGGCGTTGTACAAGGCCGTCTCGCCGAGCGGCTGATCGGCACGCAGCACATTGACTTTAGGGTTACGCAGCGTGCCCAGCCAGTCATTGACCTCGGCCGACTGATTCGGATTCGCTGCAATCAGCACTTCATAGCGGCTGTAACGGGTTCTGAGCAACACGCCTTCCAGGCAGCGACGCAGTGCCGGCAGGTCATCGATGGCCGGCACAATGATCGACACCAGCGGCTGTTCGGCGTGACGGTAATCAATCTGATAGGTACCGGGCGTCGCCGAGGTGACCCTGGCCTTGTATCCGCGATTGGTCAGGTGACGCAGCAGCGCCTGACGTTCGTGGGCATTCTCTTCCAGTACCGAGGCCTGGGTGATCAGCAGTGGCTCGTCGAGGTGCGCCAGGCCGCCAATGCCGCCCTGCTCGATGATGCGCAGCAACAGATCCAGTTCCAGCGCCTTGCTGAAGTCGGCCTGATAACCACCGGCCTCGAGCAACACTTCGCGGCGAATCAACCAATGACGCGCCATCAGCGCTGGAATGCTTTGCAGCAGATCCAGATTGAAGCCCGGGCGGAATACGTCGACCAGCGCCCCGTTTTCCTTGCGCTGGATCTCATCGGTGGCAACAGCGCGTACACCCTCGGCGGACATCAGTTCCAGGCTGGCTCGCAACAAGCCGCCAGCGGTGAACTCGTCGCCCGCTTGCGCCAGCAGCAGCCAGTCGCACGCTGACTGCTGAGCACTCTGATTCAACTTGTCGACGTAGTTGCTCTGAGTGACGCGCACGAAGTGCAGGGTGTTTTGCGCGGTGGTCGCTACCGGCGGTTCGCCCGTGGTGAACACCACAATCCTGAACGCTTTGCAGTGCCCCTCGAGCAGACTGTCGAGCGAGACCTGCACCTTGTCGATCTGGTCATCCAGATCCAGCAGGAAAATGCCGAACTGCGGCCCCCCGTCATTGGCCGACAGATGTCGAGTGATCGACTCGACCTGTTGCGCCGACGGCTCACGCGCGGCCAGCCACTGCAGCAGGCGACCGGACTTCATTTTTTCGAAGACTGCCTGATTATCTTCAACCGTCAGCGCTTCAAGCCGAGCGATCCATTCGTGCACCGACTGGGCGGCTTCGTCTTCACCCATATCGTTCAGATGCGCGGCAAGGCGTTTGACGACTGTCTGGTTGAAAGCATTGAGGTCGTGCGCCTGCCACAAGCGATCAACCACACTTTCCGGGGTATCGTTGTTGCGCGCCTGCAGCAAGTGCGCCTGACGCGTCCATATGCCTTCAAGTCCTTCCAGTTGCATACGGCCGGCGGGCATGGCGTGCAGCATGAATTCGAACTGCTCCAGACGATCAAAGAACGGCTGGTTGTAGAACGGCATCTCGACGTACTGCAACGGGCCAAAACGACGATCCGGATGCCTGAGGTTCTGGTTCCAGGTGGATTCGAAAATCAGTTCTGCAGTCAGCGCGCGCCCATTCTTCAAGCTGTCGGCCATGGCCTCGAAACTCTGCAGGGCAAACGCCTTGAGCTGTCCGGCATCAAGCCCTTGAATCGCCGTTGGCAGGGAGGCAAGAAACTCGGCAAAGGCTTCTCGTTCGGCGACCGATTTGCCGTCGGCGTAGGTCAGCGAGTGATACACATCGGTATTGTGCTCGGAGACACCGTAGTTGATCTCGCGTACCACATAAGGCATCGGCAGGATGCGTGCCTTGGCACTGGCCAGCAGGTAATAGACGTGACCAATTTCCTGCCACTGGAAATTGGTACCCGGCGGCAACGCCGAATGCCAGTTTTTCATAAGGTCAGTACGGGTCACCGCGTAGAAGGGCGGGATGTACTGACTCATGTAATCGATGACCCGATCCTGCGCCCGCTCGGACGAATAGTCTTCCTGGACTTTCTTGTCACGACGGTAGTAGTTCACGCCATGGGCCAGAGACAGGTACATCAGGCAATAGCCGTGGCACATGCCGTAGTCCTGATTCGCCTGCAGGAAGTTGACGGACTCGGTCAGCGAATCGTGCAGGATGAAGTCATCGTCAGCCGCCAGCACCATATACGGCGTAGTCAGTTGCTCCACACCATAAGCCAGTTTGGCCTGCATGCCCCAGTAGGCGAACTGCGGCACATGGTGATAATCGACGGCGGAAAAATCCCCTTCAGGCCGCTCGACCGTCGAGTCGAGCACCATGATCCGGCAGGGCAAGCTGCTGTAATACTTCACCGCCCGGCGCAGGAACGCCGGCCGATTGTGAGTAATCAGCACCACGGTCAACAGCTCGTTGAGCGGTAGCGCCAGTTCAGAACTGTACTTGCCTTGCATAACTTCTCTCCACAACCGGCGACTCGCCGAGATAACGCTTTGGGGGTGTTGCGAATTAACGAACGCGGCGCAGATAGCCGTCCGGCGCCACGGTGATCAGCAGCTTGTTCTGCAACTGCTGGTCGATCTCGAAGTCCTGGTTCTCTTCCAGGTACTTCCACACCGCGGTTTTCGGGTTGTCACCCGGGCCCCATGGACGGTCCGGGAAGAAATCGGCCGGCATGTCTTCGACCACGGTGTCCATCACCACGCAGTAGCTGTCGACCGAGACCAGCGGCGCATACAAGCGCAGCTCTTCGAGCACGTGGTCGTGGGTGTGGTTGGAGTCGAGCACCAGAATGACCTTCTTGCCCTTGGCCGCAGCCTGCACCTGAGCGGCGATGGCCGGGTCGATGCTCGAACCTTCGATCATCTTGATGCGCTTGGCCATCGGGTGGCTCTCGATCGCTTCACGGTTGTGCGGGCGGATGTCGAGGTCGATGCCCAGCACTTCGCCGTGACCTTGCAGTTCCAGCAGGGAGGCGTAGTAGATGATCGAACCGCCGTGGGCGATGCCGCACTCGATGACCAGATCCGGCTTGACCTGCCAGATGATCTCCTGCATCGCCATCATGTCCTGCGGCAGCTGGATGATCGGGCGGCCCATCCACG
Source organism: Pseudomonas sp. GW823-FHT01D03 (assembly GCF_058798255.1). Classification (NCBI taxonomy): domain Bacteria; kingdom Pseudomonadati; phylum Pseudomonadota; class Gammaproteobacteria; order Pseudomonadales; family Pseudomonadaceae; genus Pseudomonas; species Pseudomonas sp. GW823-FHT01D03. The sequence continues at coordinate 1,759,112 of NZ_JBXAKK010000001.1, read as the reverse complement.
AGAAGTGGTAGCTGTACTTGTGTTTGGCAGATTCATTGAAGAAATCACGGGCCAGGCCGGTGAGTTTCTGGTCGTCGCCCTGCTGGGCGATCTGCTCGCGGCACTCGGCTTCGAAAGCTTGGTTGATGCTGTTGTCGGTCATTTTAATAATCTCAAGGGTCACTGAAACGAAGCGCTGTCGACGGCGTGATAGACGTAGCGTCCACCGGTCATCCGCTTGATCTCTTCGAGGTAATTGGAATTCATCACAAACAGGTGGGCGCCTTCGGGCAAGGCATCCATGGCCTCTTGCGGCGAGGACACCCGCGCGCCGCTCAGGGGCAGATAACGTCCCTGCTTGGCGGGGTTGATATCCACCACGCGATCCACCGCGACACCGGCACGCTGCAGGAACAGCGAATAGATCACGCCTTTGGACGACGCGCCCCAGATCGCCGAACCCTGCTCGGGTGCGGACTGAATGATCTGCACCGCGCGCTCAAGGCTCGCGGTGAAACCGTCCGGCAGCGTCAGGCGTGGCACCGGTTGCTCCGGGGTCAGGCGCAATGTCGACAGGTCGGCGACGATGTACAGGTATTGGCCGCCAAACAGGTGGCCGGCCTCGTGCACGGTGCCGAACATCCGGCGCAGGTCATCGAGGCGGAAATAATTGACGTGCTCGTAGAACAGGTCGAACCAGGCCTTGTGCTCGATGATCCAGTCGAAGCACGGCACTTCGATGTAGATCTGCCCGCCCTGGTTGGCTTCGGCGATCACCGACAGGAAGCTGACCGGGTCTTCGATGTGTTCCAGCACATGGCGCAGCACGATGGCGTCCGCCGCCAGTCCGAGACCTCGGGTGAACGGCGCCTTGATCACGTCGGCGTTTTCACCCTCGTAGGCCGGATCGATCCCGGTGATCGAATAACCAAGGCCCTTGAGCAGCTCAAGGAAGTAGCCCTTGCCGCAGCCGACTTCGATCAGCTCCTGGCCCTTGAAGTGTTTGGCGATGATGCCTTCGACGTCGCTCAGGTGCTTCTGGAACTGGCCCGAATGGGCCTGCTCGTTCTGATAGTCGGCGTCATAGCTGAGCTTGTCGGCATCGAACGCGGCGTTGAAGATCAGGCCGCTGCGCTCATCCTGCACCAGCAGCATGTCGGCGCTGGCCGAGGCTTTTGCCGACTCCGGGTCGGCAAAGGTGCGGTTCTGCAACACCGGCAGGTCAGTGACCCGATACAACTCGTGCCTCATTGCGGCTCTCCCAGTAGCTGTTGCAAACGCTCGGTCACGGCCCAGAACGCCATCGGTTCATGGGTCGGATAAGGGTAATGGCCAAGGTTCAGATTCAGTGCCGCACCGCGCTCGCGCAGCCGTTGTTCAACCAGTGCGCGCACCGATACCGGTTGGCCACTGGCGCAATTGATCACGCCGTTGAAATCGCGCTGATGGACGATCGCGGCGAGGTAATCGGCGGCGCTGGCGATCGGCAAAAAGTCCCGCAACTGCTCGCCGCCAGACATGTTGAATGACGCGTCGCCGTTATCGATCGCCCGATCCAGCGCCGCCAGCAGACTGTTGGGGTTCTGCCCTTCGCCATGCAGGTAGAACAGGCGCGCCCACTGCAGAGTGAACGGATGTTCTTGCGCAAGGTTCTGCAAAAACAGGTGCAAGGTGTGCTTGGCCAACCCGTAAGGATTGCTCGGCTGGGGCGCGGTGCTTTCGCTGAGCGGGCCGCTTTGCATGCCGTACTCGAAGCAGGTGCCAGTCACCAGGACTTGCGCCACACCCGCCTCGACCGCGCTTTTGATAAAGCGATAGTCGGCCATCAGGTTGTGCTCGAAATGGAACAGCGCCCGATAGTTCGGCAGCCCTGGCCAGGCCAGGTGCGCGAGGACATCGACGCCGTCGGTGAGCGCCGCAATGTCCAGCGTCGGCGCATGAATATCCGCCGCGACGAATTCGACGTCGTTGATCCACGGCATGCTCGCAGCCGTGTCTGTATTGCGCGCCACCGCGCGAACGGCGCAGCCACGGGCGAGCAACGCCGCGACCAGATGCCGACCGACGAAGCCCGTGGCCCCGGTGACCAGGACTTTCACAGGACTTTCATCTCAGGCACGGCGATCACGAAGCGTCCGTCCCACTGACGCACTTGCGCCAGTTGCTGACTGACTTCGTGCAGCAGATTCCACGGCAGCACCAGCACGTAGTCCGGTTTTTCGATGTCGATCTGCGCCGGCGCGACAATCGGGATGCGACTGCCCGGCAGGAACTTGCCCTGCTTGTGCGGATTGGCATCGGCCACCCACGCCAGCAGGTCGGATTTGACCCCGGCGTAGTTGAGCAAGGTGTTGCCCTTGGCCGCCGCGCCGTAACCGACCACACGCTTGCCGTCGGCCTTGGCCTGCAACAGGAAGCGCAGCAGTTCATGCTTGATGCGTTCGGCAGCCGGCGCGAGGGTCGCGTAGTACTCAGGGGTTTTCACCCCGGCATCGAGCTCGGCCTGCAGTTGTTGCTGCACCGCCGGCTGCACCGCACGACGCTCTCCGTCCTGGCGCTGCACGAACACCCGCAGCGAACCGCCGTGAGTGCTCAACTGACTGACATCGAACACTTCCAGACCATTGCGTTCGCACAGAGTCTGCACCGCGGTCAGCGACAGGTAGGAATAGTGCTCGTGGTACAGGGTGTCGAACTGTGCGCCAGCCATCAGCGTCAGCAGTTGCGGAAATTCGAAGGTAGCGACGCCGCTCGGCTTGAGCAGCGTGGCGAAACCGCCGAGGAAATCATTGATGTCCGGCACATGCGCGAGCACGTTGTTGGCGGCCATCAGGTCGGCGCCCCAGCCTTCGCTTTTGAGCTGCGCTGCGCTGTCGCGACCGAAGAACACCTCACGAATCTGCAGGCCCTTTTCCCGCGCTGCTTGCGCGGTGCTGCGAGTCGGCTCGACACCCAGACACGGAATGCTGCGAGCAGCGACGTACTGCAGCAGGTAACCGTCGTTGGCGGCCACTTCGACCACACGGCTGTCGGCGTTCAGGTCAAAGCGCTCGACCATCTCGGCGACATAACGCTCGGCATGGGCCAGCCAGGTGCTGGAGAACGAACTGAAGTAGGCGTACTCGGCGTCGAACAGGCTGTCGGCGCGGGTGTAATCCTCGGTCTGCACCAGCCAGCATTGCTGGCACACGGCAACCTTGAGCGGCACCCATTGCTCGGCCTGTTCCAGGCGCTCGGTATGCACGTAGGCGTTGGACGGTGGCGAGGTGCCGAGGTCGATCAGCGGCAGGCTCAGCGGTGCGGCGCACCCACGACAGTTCATAGACGCACTCCAGCAAAGTGTTGATCGAGCGCGGGATGGCTGGAATCACGCGCTGACAAATTATTGACAGGCAACGGCCAGGCAATCGCCAGCCGTGGATCGTTCACCGATAAGCCGCCCTCATGCTCCGGCGCGTAATCGGCGCTGTGCAGGTAAAGCAGTTCGGCGTCGGCGGTCAGAGTCTGAAAACCGTGGGCGAAACCGGCCGGAATCAACAGGCTGCGACCGTCGCCGGCCTTGAGATGCTCGGCATGCCAGTGCAGAAAGGTTTCGGAATCAGGACGCAGATCCACCGCCACATCCCACACTTCACCACGCAGGCAGGTGATCAGCTTGGCTTCCGGGGCGTTGGCATTCTGATAATGCAGACCACGCACACTGCCCTTCTCGCGGGTGCAGGAATGGTTGATCTGGCGGATATGAAACTCGCTGCCGAATGCGCTCAGGCTGCCCTCGCAGAACAGCCGCGCGAAGTGTCCGCGCTGATCTTCGAAGCGTTTGTGCTGAACGCTGAACAGCCCGGCCAGCGGCAATTGTTTCAAGGAAAACTCGCTCACAGCGCGCCCCGGTACAGGTTCAGTTGGCCGAGGGTCACGGCGCGCATGTCATCGCCGTTCTGCCACGCCAGGTGCCAGTCGAGGGTCTGGGTCAGGCATTGCTGCAAGGTCCAGCGTGGCTGCCAGCCCAGTACCTGACGGGCGCGGCTACTGTCCAGACGCAACAAACCAGCCTCGTGCAGCTCGCTTTTTTCGATGCGCAGACCGCGTGCCTGCGGCCAGCGACTGGCGAGCAGTTCGACCACTTCGCCGACGCTGCACATGTCCGCCTCGCCCGGGCCGAAGTTCCACGCCCCGGCGTATTCCGGGCCTTGTTCATAGAGGCCGGCAGCCAGTTGCAGGTAACCGGCCAGCGGCTCCAGCGCGTGTTGCCACGGGCGCACGGCTTGCGGGTAACGCAGGGTCACCGGCTCGTCCGCAGTCCAGGCCTTGAGCACATCGGGAATCAGGCGTTCAGGGGCGAAGTCGCCGCCGCCCAGGACGTTGCCGGCGCGCGCGGTGGCCAGGGCCAGACCGTGTTCGGCGTACTTGTCAGCCGGGAAAAACGACGCGGCGTAAGACTGCGCCAACAGTTCGCAGCAAGCCTTGCTGCTGCTGTAGGGATCGTGGCCGCCGAGGGCTTCGTCCTCGCGGTACGGCCACAGCCATTCCTTGTTGGCGTAGACCTTGTCGGTGGTCACCAGCACGCAGGCGCGCACGCAACCGACCTGACGAATCGCTTCGAGCAGGTTCAGCGTGCCCATGACGTTGCTGGAGTAGGTGCCCAGCGGATCGCGATAGCCTTCACGCACCAGTGGCTGCGCAGCCAGGTGCAGGACGATTTCCGGCTCGGTGTCGGCGATGATCTCCAGCAGCGCGCCGAGATCGCGCAGATCACCGCGCTGATCGTTGATCCCTTCGTGAACCCGCGCCAGTTCATACAGGCTCGGTTCAGTCGACGGATCCAGCGAAAAACCGCTGACTTGCGCGCCGAGGCTTTGCAGCCACAGGGTCAGCCAGCTGCCCTTGAAACCGGTGTGACCGGTGACCAGTACACGCTTGCCGCGCCAGAAATCCGCACTCAGGCCCATTGCTTCCATGGGGCCTCCCCGCTCTGCCACAGCGCTTCGAGATGGTTCTTGTCGCGCAGGGTGTCCATCGGATGCCAGAAGCCTTCGTGTTCGAAGGCGTTCAGCTGTTCATCCTCTGCCAGACGTGCCAGTGGCTCGGCTTCCCAGGTGGTTTCATCGCCAGCGATGTAGGACAGGACTTTGGGCGACAACACGAAAAAGCCGCCGTTGATCCAGCCACCGTCGCCGCGCGGTTTTTCGGTGAAACCCAGCACCTGATCGCCCTGGCGCTCAAGGGCACCGTAACGTCCCGGCGGCTGCACCGCGGTGACGGTGGCCAGACGACCGTGGGCTTTGTGGTAATCGACGAGTTGAGCAATGTTGATGTCGGAAACGCCGTCGCCGTAGGTGAAGCAGAACGCCTCTTCATCCTTGAGGTAACGGCCGGCACGCAGCAGACGGCCACCGGTCATGGTTTCCTCGCCGGTGTCGATCAGGGTGACGCTCCACGGCTCGCTGTAGTTCTGGTGCACGTCCATGCGGTTATTGCGCATGTCGAACGTGACGTCGGAGGTGTGCAGGAAGTAGTTGGCGAAGAAGTCCTTGATCGCATAGCCCTTGTAGCCCAGGCAAATCACGAAGTCGTGGATTCCGTGGGCGGAATACTGCTTCATGATGTGCCAGAGAATTGGCTTGCCGCCGATCTCGATCATGGGCTTGGGCTTGAGGTGCGACTCTTCACTGATGCGCGTGCCGAGGCCACCCGCCAAAATAACTGCCTTCATCGTCTCCCCTCTCGTTCGTCACCGGGCTGCGCATGGCTTTGTTGAGCGATGCGGGCCGTCTGGCTAACCCTTTTGCCGCCTGCGGCGCCGCTGCGATGACCGCGAGCGCTCGTTTTATGGCGATTTGAGGGGGACTTGCAGGAAACGCGCCAGCTCCGCGAGCGCTGCGTCAGGTGCGCCGCGAGGCATGAAAAAAGGGATGAATCCAGCAGCGGATTCATCCCCTTCATTGCGCTGCATCAACAGATTGAGCGATCAGCCAAACAGGGCGAAGCCATCGACAGTCGCCGGCAGGTCATAGACCTGGCCGTCGGCAGTCTGCAGGTGCTCGATGTTGTTGAACCCGGCATACCACCCCGCCAGTTTCACGCCGTTGTCTGGCACACCGCTGCTGCCATCGTTGGCGCTGTGCAGGTAGGCGTCATCGCCGATGCGGGTGACGTTCAACTGGCTGGCGTTGGTGATGGTGTTGAGGATCAGGGTGTCGTTGATGTCCAGCCCGTAATCCTGAATCGTCACCAGGCCGCTGGTGTTGACCACGTAAGTGTCGTCACCCTGGCCGCCGTAGGCGCTGCCGCCGGCGTACGACTGGCCGGCAAGATTGAGAATCAGCAGATCATTCCCGCCATCACCGTTCAGCACATAGTTGCTGCCCGTAGCGGTCAGCACATCGTTGCCTTCACCGCCAAAGGCCATGCCCCGGCCCAGCGTGATGGTGTCGTTGCCGTTATCACCACTGGCCCAGGTGAACAGATCATTGCTGGCACCGACGATGACATCATCCCCCGCGCCGCCCGACAGAGTGTCGGACTGCCCGGGTTTATCCACACCGGATGCCAGGCCGCCGTAGATATGGTCATTGCCATCGCCACCGGTAATCTGGTCGTCGCCGGCCCCGCCCTCAAGGGTGTTGTCGTCCGAATTGCCTTGCAAAGAATCGTTGTACTGGCTGCCGCGCAGGCCTTCGATATCGATGTAGACATCGTAGAGCGCAATCCCGCTCTGCGGCCCCCAGTTCAGAGAGGCGCTCAGGCCTTCAGTGCTGTCGTCGTAACTGACGATGTCGATTCCGGCGCCGCCTTCGAAACGGTCGCCACCTGCCCCGCCCAGCAACACGTCATTGCCGGCACCGGAGATGATGGTGTTGACTTCGTCATTACCGTAGCCGGTGAAGTCTGCAGTGCCGGTATAGGTCAGGTTTTCCACGAAAGCACTCAGTTTCAGTTCCGAAAGACTGGTGAACACGTGATCGGTTCCGCCCATGAAACTGTCGTCTTCCTCGACCGTCACGCCGGCGCTGTTGACCACATAAATGTCATCACCGTGACCGCCTGCGACCGTCACACCGCTGGTGTTCACGGTGAAGCGGTCAGCACCGGTGGAGCCGATGACTTCTTCCACGCCAAGCAACGTATCGCCCGCAGCATTGGTGCCACCGCCGATCACAACGTTGGCAACATCGAACGCGTAACGATAATTCACGGTGTCATGACCGTCGGCACCATCGATGACCATCGAGCCTTGATGGCGATAAATCACATCATCGAACCCCGAGCCCTGAATCGCCTCGATACCGGTAAAGGTATCGCCGTAGGCAATGGTCAGTCCGTCGTAGTTGGTAAAGTCTTCGACGCGCACGCCCTCGAGACTGTCGCTGTAGCTGACCGTATCGTAGCCATCACCACCGACAAAGTGGTCGGCACCGGCGCCGCCCCACAGCCAGTCATTGCCAGCACCGCCGATGATCTCGTTATCACTGGCGTTGCCGTAAACCTTGAAATCGCCGGTACCGGTAAAGGTCAGCTTCTCGATGAACGGATCCATCTTGATCATGTTGAGGCTGGTGCGCAGTTCGTCGTAGCCACCGTAGTTTTCTTCAACGAGGGTCACGCCTTCGGCGTCGACGATGTACAGATCATCACCGCCGCTGCCGTCCAGCGTCACCCCGCCTACCGAAACGGTGAACGTGTCGTTGTGGTAACTGCCGGCCACCTTCTCCACCGACACCAGCGTATCGACCTTGCCGTCAGACCCTGCGACCGTTGCCGCACCGGTGCCAAACTCGACGCTGACACCCGACCCCATTGCGTAATAGTTTGCCGTGTCAAAACCTTCACCACCGTCGAGCAGGTCGGATCCCGCACTGGCCAGCAGTTGATCGTCGGACTCCAGTCCATGGAGTTCGTCATTGTCATCGGTGCCCAACAGAACATCCGCTTCACTCGTTCCATTTACTACTGCCATTTGCTTCTTCCTTGCGTTGTTGTCGAATCCGGAAATCGGTCACCTCAGACACTGGCCGGACAGGTCTTCGCTGACCGTGCCAATTGAGCGCATGGAAAGGTATCGACAGAAAAAACCCGATGCTTGAGCCCGCCGCCAAAAAAGTATCGGGCTTGATCCAAAAACTTTTCGCCACGCAAAAAAAAACAGGCGACTCGAAAGTCGCCTGTTTTTTCAGTGGGGCCGTGCGCGAATCGGTCAATCCGCCAGCCAGCCATACTCCCAATACCGCAGGTTATCGCCACGCAACACGTAGTCACGCAGCACCACCTCACGCAATTCATCACCCATGCGGTAGCTGGCATCCGGATCGGCCAGGTGCATGCGGATCGCTTGCAGCCACTCGTCCGTGCTGTTGGTCTTGATCCGCGTGCACGGCAGATAACCACGATAGGCCTCGGTGTCGGTGCAGATCACCGGATAGCCGCAGGCACCGTACTCCAGCAGCCGCAAGTTGCTTTTGCAGTCATTGAAGACGTGGAATTCCAGCGGCGCAAGGGCCAGGTCCAGGTTCAGGCTGGCCAGCTTCGCCGGATAGATCTCCAGATCGATCACGCCGTGGAACTCATGCATGTACGGCAGCAGATCATCCGGGCACATGCCGAAGAAAACCCAGTCGACTTCGTTGGCCAATTCGCGCACCACATCGGCGATCACCGCCAGATCACCGTGGTGACTGGTCCCGCCGCCCCAACCAACCCGTGGTTTCTTCGAGGTGCGGCGTTGACTGCGCAAGTGACTCCACAAGTCCTTGGACAGCATGTTCGGTACGACACGAATATCGTGGTGCATGTCCGACAGCACATTGGCCAATGGCTGAGTCGATACGACCACACGATCACACAGACCGATGGCACGTCGCACCATACGCTCCATGTCCTGCTTGCTCGGCATGTTGCGGATGTGCGCATTGCGATGGGGAACGTCGATGACATAGTCATCGAGTTCGAAGATGCGCCGCGCATTGAAGTATTTTTTCAGTGGCGGGATTTCATCGATGGCGTGTTCCGAATAGCGCCCTTGCAGCACGATTACATCAGGCGACTGGCGCTCGATATCGATGATCGACGGCAAACCATAGCAAATGCGCCCCTCGACCCTGTTGGCCGCCTGCAGCTCGATCATCGGCTGACTCATGCGGTAATGGCCGATGGCCGAGGCGTTGATCGGCACCACCAGCACATTCGGCAACTGCGCTTTGGAAAAGGCACTCCAACCGGTTCGCAGGCCAGGCTCAAGACTGAAGTTGGTGGCACCGACACCCTGCAGAGTCAGGTTAGTGTTGTAGGCCGGGTCACGGGCGATGGTCGGTAACCAGCGCTGGTAGAAGGTTTCCCTTTCCTCGGCGAACAGCGCTTCGTCTTCAGTCGTCGCCGCGGCGCTCGGGCGTGCGCCCACAGCGAGCATGGCGTAGGGATTCAACACCACCAGATAGCCTTCGCGGCCGACCCGCAGACACAGATCCACGACGTTCAGCGTCTGCTTCAGATCCTGTTCGTCGAGCCCACCGGCAACGTCGAAGACCGACTTGCGAATCATCAGGCAATCGCCGCCAACCGCGCTCAGGTCATGCACCGCTTGCAGGCGGAACATATACCCGTCCGATTGCACGGGCTGGCCATAGAACGGCAGCCCGACCGGTCCGTTCAAACCGAGAATCAGCCCGGCGTGCAGCACACCACCGTCCGGGTTGAACAGCTTCGCACCGACCACGCCGACTTCCGGGCGTTGCGCATGATTGAGCAGTTCGTCGAGCCAGTCGGCCTGAGTGATCACCGCAAAGGCATTGAGCAGCAACACATACTCGCCACGCGCATGGCTGACCGCAAAGTTGTGCGCGGCCGCCGCATTACCCTTTTGCGGATAGCTCAGCACACGAATCCGCTCGCTGCCCAGTTGCGCCATGCCGTCCAGCCACACCCGCGCCTCGGCGCTTTCGCTGCCGTTGTCGACCAACAGTAATTCGTACTCGGTGTAAGCGGTCTTTTCCAGCAGCGTTTCAACACAGCGCTGCAACGCAGCCGTCTGGTCCTGAGTGACAATCACCACCGACACCAGCGGACGTCGGGCATGCTGATAATCCACGCGGTTGAGCAGTTCGCTGCCGCCACGGCGGATGTCATGGGCAATCCCCAGGCGTTGCAGATGCGCTTCGAGAATCCGCGGGCTTTGCGCCACGACACCCGGCTCGGTCAGCCACTGGGAAAGGTCGAACTTGGACTCCAGCAACACTTCAGCGATGTGCCCCACGACGTGCAAGCCGTCGTTCTCGACCATCCGCCACAGCACATCATGCGGCGCCAGTTCGGCAAACGTCGGCGCAAAGCCGCCGAGCGCCAGAAATCGCTCGCGCTTGAATGCCAGGGCGCGCCCGACATAGGGATAACTGCGCATCAGGTCGAGGTTGAAATCCGGCTTGAACGCAGGCTCTGCCGACTCGCCGTCGCGCAGACTGCCTTCGTCGCTGTACAGACATGTCAGAGTCGGGGTGTGCGCAATCCGGTCGGCCATGACCAGCAACGCCGGCGCCACCAGGCGATCGCCTGGCTGCAACAGATAGAACCAGTCAGCCCCTTCGAGCTGCGGCAGCAGTGTGTTGATCTGCTCCAGCCCGTCATCCTGCAACGGCATGTGGAACACTCGCCCATCAAGGCGCGCCTCGGCACACGAAACGGACAGGACCAGGATCAGCTCTGGCGGATAATCCTGCGCGGCAAGCGCCTCCAATGTGCGCTCCAGACCATCGCGGCTGCCCTGCCCGTCAATGATAATGGGCACGATGCGCGGCTGGCTGGGCCAACTGGCAAGCGTTTCCGGCAACCAGTGGCGCTGCTGCTCGGTGAGCACCCGGCATGCCAGCCACTGCGCGTACAGTTCGCCGAAGCTGAAGCTGTTGACGCCGACTCCCCACTCCTGACGGCTCTGCTTGGAACCCAGGGTTCGACTCAGGGGCAACTCTTGCCAGACCCGGGGCAACTCATCGGCCCGGGACAACGGCACATAACGCACCCATCCCGGAGCAGGCGCCGACTCACCGCTGCGCGCCTTGAGCATTTGCGAAATCCACTCGCGCTCGACTTGCGCAGCATCCTTCATCGGTTGCTGTGCGCTCAGACGCTCCGGGTAGAGGCGCTCGGCGCTGAGTACGCTGTTGGACACCGCCAGATTGCCACGCCTCAGCAGGCAGACGTACAGGGCAAAATCCAGCGTTGCGACGAAGCAGGCGCCGTCCTCGGTCAATGCCGGCAACAGCTCGACGACGTCGGCACGACGCATCAGCGCATTACTGAAGCCACCGAGCACGTTGACCGGGAATTTTTCAAAGATGCCCAGTACGTCATCGCCCTTGAGCAATCCACTGACGGGCGACAACGGCGTGTTTTCAATGCGCGCCGGCAGAATAATGTCGTTTGCGTCCCAGAGCAGCCGTTGCGCCACCACCAGGCTGACTTCCTCACGCTGCATCTCATGGGCCTGCTGCTCGATGCAAGCGGAATAGAGCAGATCGTCATCGCACAGAAACTTGATGTACTCGCCCTGCGCCTGCTCGAGACAAGCCTTGAGGTTGTCGACCAGCCCCAACGTTCGTGGATTGCGCACGTAACGCACGGCGACGCCGGACTGCTCGACTACCGCCGCAACAATGGTTTCAATCTCGCTGCCGCGGCTGTCGTCGCAAACGATGATTTCGAGCTGGCCATAAGTCTGGCTCACCGCACTGTTCAAAGTCCGCTCGAAGAAGCGCGGGTTGAAGGCGGGAATGACCAGACTGACGAGAGGAAGTGGATTCACGGCGGGCTCACAGGCGGTACGAGCCCGCTCGGTAAAGCGAGCCCATGAAACCGCAAAAAAACATTAACTGAGGGACGAGACAAACGGGCGCCTGCGCGCCCGTCCAACGTCAGATCTTGTTGAACAGACCCAACTGACTGATCTTGCTGAACGCCAGTTGCGAGGCTTGCAGCATGGTCTGCTGCAACGTCAGGCGGGTCATCACCTCGGCCGGATCCGAATCACGGATCGAACCCTGGGTCGTGGTGTTGGCCTGGATCAGGCTCTGATTGGTGGTGTTCTGGTCATCCAGCGACTGACCACGCGCACCGATCGACGTCACCGCTGCGCCAATCTGGTTGGAGGCGCTGTCGAGGTTGCCCAGTGCCGACTCCATGGCCCCCTGGAACTTCTGTTTGACCACCGGATCACCGTCAACCGGCAGGTTCAGCGCCGTGACCATCTGGCCCAGGGTGTCGAGCACGTTCTGGGTCTGGTGGTTGTTGGACTGGATCGAGAACTGATCGCCCGCGCCTGGCGTACCGCCGATGGCGAAGGTCACACCGGCAGCCGTGGCGTTGCCACCAACCATGGTGCCCGACGACACCGGTTTGCTGTCGGCGGTGACCGGTGCCGCGTACAGGTCGAAATCGGTGGCGCTGGTGAATTTCAGCACTGCCCCGCCGCCCGACGGGAAGGCCGCGCTGTAGGCCGCCTGGTTGGTCACGCTGGAACCGGTGATGACCGCTGTCGACGGGTTGCCCGGGCTGCGCGCGGTGGTGAACGAGTCAGGTGTGGCCGACAGCTGGAAGCTGTGACCGGCGATGACCGCATCCGGGTTGGTGTCGCCGGCCTTGAGGTTGATGTTCAACTTCATGTCGACGCCACGGAAGCTGACGGTCTGGTTGGCACCATTGCTGTTGCTGATCAGGCCGTTCTGGCTGGCCTCGGACGTCACGTCGTTGCCCAGGGCATCGGTGATTTTCAACTGCGTGCTGCTGATGAAATCCACGGTGTATGGCTGGCCCGCCGTGAACTTGGCGTTGTAGGTCGCCGCGGTGCCAACCGTACCGTTGGACAGCACCACACGACCGTCATCCACCGCCGGAGCGGTCATGGTGGTCTGGGTGCGGCTGGTGTTGATGGTCTGCTGGAAGGCGTCCCAACCGGTGGTATTGGTCGCGACCGACATGCCGTCGCCAATGCCCAGGTTGATCTGGGTCTGGTCACCGTTATAGGTGTAGGTGCCGTCGACATTTTGCGAGTACGGCGCGGTATCGGTCTTGGAACCGGAGAACAGATAGTTGCCGTTGGCATCCTTGGAGTTCATCAGGCCCAGCACTTGTTGCTGGATCTGGCTCAGTTCCGCCGCGTACGCCTTGCGGTTGTCGTCAGTAGCGATACCGTTGTTGGCGGCCAGGCCGATTTCCTTGGCGCGCTGCAGAGCCGTGGTGATGGAGTTCAACGTGGACTCCTGCACGGTCAGCGAGCTCTTGGTGGTGTCGATGTTGCCCTGATACTGGTCGAGCATCGCACTTTGCTGACCCAGCTTGAGCAGACGACCGGCGCCGATCGGATCGTCGGCAGCGGTGTTGATGCGCTGCAGACTGCTCGCTTCGTTGGCGGTCGCGACCGTCTTGCTGTAGTTGCGCTGATATTGAGCAGCTTGCGTCGCGTAATACTGGGCGGTGGAAATGCGCATGAATTACGACTCCTTAAAGACTGTTGATCAGCGTGGCGAAGGTTTCCTGCGCAGCTTTGATGATCTGCGAAGACGCTGTGTAGTACTGCTGATACTTGACCAGGTTGCCGGTCTCTTCATCGAGGTTGACCTGGGACAGCGAATCACGCGCGCCTTTGGCCTGATCGAGGATCACCGAGGTGGCTTCATTGTCGGACTTGCTCTGTGCAGCCTTGGTACCGACGTTGGTCACCAGTTTGTTGTAGGCGTCGGTCAGGCTGATGCCTTTGCTCCCGGTGCCAGTGTCCACCGTCTGCTTGGTCTGCAGGCCAACCAGTGCCTGTGCGTTGCGGTTGTCCGAAGAGGCCGCGCCGGTCAGGTTGATGGTGAAGGTTTCGCCGGACTTCGGCGTCGCGCCCACGGTGGTCTGTACGGTAAAGGTCTTCTGCACGTTCGGCGTGACCGTGGTGTCCATCACCGGAGCACCGGTGGAGTCGACCATGCCGACCTTGAGGTTCAAGGTGTTGGCCTGCCCCGGCACGATGGTGCCCGAACCGATGGTGTTGCCCTTGGCATCGACCATGTTGTACGACTGGCTGCCACTGGCGACCGCACCGAACACCAGCTTGACCGGCGTCGAATACTTGAGCGCATTCTGCAACTCGGTCTGCGACGCCGGGTTGTAGATGTTGATCGAATCGGTCAGCGTCGGCTGGGTGTAGGTACCGGAATTGTTGGCACTGGCCACGCCGGTCAGTGGTGCTGCCGCGGCGATTTTCTTCGGATCGGTCAGTACCGTCTGAATGGAGGTTGCCGCATTACGCGTCGGGGTCACCTTGAAGGTGTCGCCAGCGCTCAGGGCGCCGCCGTTGAGGGCCAGGGTGAAGCCGTCGATCACCGGCGGTGGCGTGGTCGTGGTGCTGAACGACCCCATGTCGGTACCGTCGGAGCGCTTGACCGAATAATTGGTGGCGCTGGTGAAGGTCACCTGGTAATCGCTGGTGGTCAGCTTGCCGGTGTCCTTGATGGTGACATCGAGGTTGCCCGAGCCGGCGCTATTGGTCGACTGCGCAATACTGCGCTGACTGACCAGCGCGGCACTGTTGATGTTGTTGAAGATTGCTGCGCCGAAGTCACCGTTCTTGTCGATACCCTGGGCTTGCTGGCTGTTGACCTGATCGGCCACCACCAATGCGACACGCCCCAACTCATTGAGCGCCGGGTCGAGCACTTCTTTGCGATAGGTCAGCAGGCCACCGATTTCGCCACCGCTCATGGCCGACGTGATGTCGATCACGCTTGAGCCGCGGTCCAGCTGAATGGCCATGCGCGTCGGATCGTCCTTGCTCGGCACGGTGCTCAGGGTGTTGGTGGTGTTGCCGATCACCAGCGGCTGGCCGGTGCCGATATACACGTCAAAACTGGTGCCACGTTCGACGACCTGCGCCCCGGTCAGCTCGGAGAGCTGGCGCACGGCTTCGTTACGGCTGTCGAGCAGATCGTTCGGCTGGCCGCCGCTGGTGGAAATCTCGCCGATTTTCTGGTTAAGCGTGGCAATCGAAGTGGCCAGCTTGTTGACCTGGGACGTCATGTCGCCCAGGTTGCCATTGATCGTGGTGTTCTGATCGTTCAGCTGTTTGGCCAGCGCATTGAAACGGCTGGTCAGCGCCTGCGCACCGGTCAGCACCGACTGACGGGAAGTGTCGTCAGTGGCCGAAGTCGCCACACCCTGCATCGAGGTGAAGAACTTTTGCAGCACACCGGTCAGGCCGGTGTTGGTATCGGACATCGAAGCATCCAGCGCAGTGGCCTGGGCACCGTACGCAGCCGCTTCGCTATTGAGCGAAGTGGCGGTATGCAGCTGGTTTTCGAGGTAAGAGTTGTAGACCCGGCGCACATCGGCCAGGGTCGTCCCCGTACCGATGAAGACGTTGCCGAACTGCTGCGAGGACTTGGTGCTCTGCACGGTTTGCTGGCGTGAATAACCGGCGGTGTCGACGTTGGCAATGTTGTTACCTGTGGTCGCGAGAGAGGAAGAACTCGCGGACAACCCCGACATCCCGATATTGAGCAAACTCATGATTCAAACCTTACCGTGTGTTTATAGAGGCGTCGTTGAAACGCCGGCCGCAGCGTAGTTTTCGAAACTGTTCATCTGCTTGGCTATCTGCGAAATCTTCGTCGCGTAGTTCGGGTCGGTCGCGTAACCGGCCTTTTGCAACTCGCGTACAAACTGTTCTGGGTTATCGGCCGACTTCACGACATCTTGATAGCGATTATTGGTCTGCAGCAAAGTCACCAGATCGTGGAAACTGTCCTTGTACGAGGCATAGGAACGGAACTGCGCCGTCTCCTTGACCATCTGCCCGTTACGGAACTCGCTGGTGATCGCCCGGGCCGAATCGCCGGTCCAGTTGCTGCTGGCCTTGATACCGAACAGGTTGTGGCTGCTACTGCCATCCTGGGCGCGCATGACCGATTTGCCCCAACCGGTTTCCAGTGCAGCTTGTGCCACCAGGTAGCGCGGATCGACGCCAATACGCGCGGCGGCCTCTTTGGCCATCGGCAGCATGGTGTTGACGAATTCATCGGCGGAGCTGAACGCGCGCTTGGCCGGTGCCAGCGGAATCTGCGCCATCGCCCGGCCGTAAACCTGCATCTGCCCGCCGGAGGCTTTGGCGTCTTCGGCACGACTCAGCCAGTCGCCGTTGTACAGCGGGCCGGCGCCGGTGGCGGCCGTGGTCGCAGCACGTTGCGGCAAGGCATTGGCCGCAGTCGGCGTGGCGGAAGGCACAAGACCTGCGAGTAAACGATCAGCCAGCTTCGGTGGCAACGCCAGACGACGCTTGTTGATCATCTCCATGTCGTTGGCGTGCACGGTTTCGGTATTGGCGACACGCCCGGAACGCGATGCCCACAGCGGACGCTCGCCATTGAGTCGCGATAACGGCCCGTTGGTGGCAGTCGTGCCGGCCGCAATCGGCGTCTGCACAGCAGCGGCTTTCGCCGCCTCTTGCTTGGCGGCGGACGCAGCCGCAGCCTCACCCGGTGCCAGCGGTTTGCCCCTCGACATCTGCTTCATCAGCACGTCGGCCAGACCGATACCACCGCCCTCGCGGGACAGCGACACCGCCAGTTGCTGGTCGTACATTTCTTGATATTGCTTGGCGGCCGGGGTGTTCATCGGGTTGTCTTTACCCAGCGCCTCGGTGGCCGAACGCATCGACTTGAGCATCTCGCCGAGGAACAGCGATTCGAATTCCTGCGCCACTTTGCGCATGTTCGCATCGCTGTTCTTGTCGCCGACCTTGAGCTGGTTCAGACGATTGAGGTCGGAGTACGAACCCGAATCGCCGGTGCCCACCAGACTGCCTTTACGCATATCCATGGTCGGCGTCCTCAGATCACGATCAGGTCGGCTTGCAACGCGCCGGCCTGCTTCAGAGCTTCGAGAATGGCCATCAGGTCACCCGGTGCCGCGCCGACCTGGTTCACCGCCCGTACGATCTCGTCGAGGGTAGTACCCGGGCCGAATTTGAACATCGGTTTGGCTTCCTGTTCGGCATTCACCCGCGAGCGCGGCACCACAGCAGTCTGGCCGTTGGACAACGGGCCTGGCTGGCTGACAATCGGGTCTTCGGTGATGGTCACGGTCAGGCTGCCGTGGGTCACGGCGGCCGGCGAAACCTTCACGTTCTGGCCGATGACGATGGTGCCGGTACGCGAGTTGATGATGACTTTCGCCACTGCCTGACCCGGGTCGACTTCAAGGTTTTCGAGGATCGACAGATAGTCGACGCGCTGGCTCGGATCGAGCGGCGCCGTCACACGGATCGAGCCGCCGTCGATGGCTTGCGCCACGCCAGGGCCGAGCATGTCGTTGATCTTGTCGACGATACGTTTGGCGGTGGTGAAGTCGGAACGGTTGAGGTTCAGCGTCAGGCTGTTGCCCTGGTTGAAACCGCTCGGCACTGAACGCTCCACCGACGCACCACCGGGGATCCGACCGGCCGACGGAACGTTGACGGTGATCTTCGAACCGTCACGCCCTTCGGCATCAAAACCACCGACCACCAGGTTGCCCTGAGCGATGGCGTAGACGTTGCCGTCGATACCCTTGAGCGGGGTCAGCAACAGGGTGCCGCCGCGCAGGCTCTTGGAGTTACCGATGGACGAAACGGTGATGTCGACCTGCTGACCCGGTTTGGCGAACGCTGGCAGATCGGCACTCACCGATACCGCCGCGACGTTTTTCAACTGCACGTTGCCCGATCCCGGCGGCACCTTGATGCCGAACTGCGAGAGCATGTTGTTGAAGGTCTGCAGGGTGAACGGGGTTTGCGTCGTCTGGTCGCCGGTGCCGTTAAGCCCGACCACCAGGCCGTAACCGATCAACTGGTTGGAGCGCACGCCGGAAATGCTGGCGATATCTTTCAACCGCTCGGCGTGAGCACCAAAGGCAGCGGACATCATGGCCGCCGCCAGCATGAAGCTTTTCAGATTCAACGTAGCCACCTAGAAAGGGAACAGCGGGCTGAGGAAGAAACGGTCGAACCAGCCTGGCTGACTCGTATCGGCAAACGCGCCGGTACCCGAGTAGGTGATGCGTGCATCGGCAACACGCGTCGACGACACGGTGTTATCGGTGGCGATGTCATCGGCACGAACCATGCCGGCAATGCGCACCAGTTCGTCACCGGTGTTGAGGGTAAGCCACTTCTCGCCACGCACAGCGATGATGCCGTTGGGCAGCACATCTGCGACGGTCACGGTGATCGAACCGGTCAGGCTGTTGCTCTGCCCGGACTTGGCGTCGCCCTTGGTCGAGCGGTCGGCGCTATAGCCGGCGTTCAGGCTCAGGTCGCCGCCACCAATCGGGTTGTTGGTGGTCAGGCTGGAGCCGAACAACGAAGTCAGACCGATCGAGTTGTCGCTGTTCTTGTCCATTTGCGAGTTGGCGTTCTTGCTCGCCTGGGTGCGCTCGTTCAGGGTGATGGTGATGATGTCACCGACCCGGAACGCCTTGCGGTCGCTGTACAGGTTCTGTTCGAAACCGGCCTGATAGATCGAGCCGTTATTGGCGGCTGCCGGCAACGGCGTGCGCGGCAACACCGGAGCGTAATAAGGGTCATTGGGCTTGGGTGTCGGGGCGACACAGCCCGCGAGCGAGACGACCCCACCCAATGCCAGAACAGATACGAAGCGTTTCATGACCCTACCTCACGGTATTGCTGGCGGCCTCAAGACCGCCCCATAGACTTGATTACAGATTCTGCGTTACGAACGAGAGCATCTGGTCGGCGGTGGAGATCACCTTGGAGTTCATCTCGTAGGCGCGCTGAGTGGTGATCATGTTGACCATCTCTTCAACGGTGCTGACGTTGGAACCTTCCAGGGTGTTCTGCAGGGTGGTACCGAAACCGTTCAGGCCCGGGGTGCCGATTTGCGGCGCGCCGGAAGCAGCGGTTTCCAGGAACAGGTTGTTGCCTACTGCCTGCAGACCGGCCGGGTTGATGAAGTCGGCGGTTTGCAGGTTGCCGATCACTTGAGCGGCCGGGTTGCCTGGCACCGTGATCGACACGGTGCCGTCGGTGCCGACGGTGAAGCTCTGCGCGTTGTTCGGGATGACGATGGCCGGCTCCAGGGCGAAACCGCTGGCGTTGACGATCTGGCCGTTGGAGTCGAGGTGGAAAGTACCGTCACGGGTGTAGGACGTGGTGCCGTCCGGCTGCAGGATCTGGAAGAAG
This sequence comes from Pseudomonas sp. GW823-FHT01D03, assembly GCF_058798255.1. Classification (NCBI taxonomy): domain Bacteria; kingdom Pseudomonadati; phylum Pseudomonadota; class Gammaproteobacteria; order Pseudomonadales; family Pseudomonadaceae; genus Pseudomonas; species Pseudomonas sp. GW823-FHT01D03. The sequence continues at coordinate 1,739,938 of NZ_JBXAKK010000001.1, read as the reverse complement.
CCGCGACCGTCGATGGCCATGTCCAGCGGCTGCTCGGTGGTTTGCAGGCTGCCGGCGGTGAAGTTTTTCTGGGTGCCGACGATGCGCACACCGGTACCCAGCTGCAGACCCGACGGCAGTTCGCTGTCCTGGGTCGACTGGGCGCCTGGCTGACGCTTGATCTGATACAGCAGATCCTGGAACTCGGCACGGTCACGTTTGAAACCCGTGGTCGACACGTTCGCCAGGTTGTTGGAAATGGTGGTCAGGTTGGTGTCCTGGGCGGACAGACCGGTTTTGGCAACCCATAGAGCCGGAAGCATTCGATTCTCCTCGTGCGCCTGTTTTACGGCGCGACGTTCTGATAATTAGCTGATCTGCAAGACCCGAGCCATGGCCTGGTCGTCGTCTTTGGCGGTGTTCATCATCTTGACGTGCAACTCGAACTGCTTGGCCAGGGCCAGCACCGAAGTCATTTCTTCCACGGCATTGACGTTGCTCGACTCAAGGAAACCCGACACCAGTTTGACGTTGGCATCGGCCGGCGCCGGCTGGCCGTCCTTGGTGTAAATCGAGCCATCGAGGCCTTTGTTGAGGTTCTTGATGTCCGGGTTGACCAGTTTGATCCGGTCGACTTCCGCCATGACGCGCGGGCCTTCGCCCATCGCACGAATACTGATAGTGCCGTCTTCGCCGACCTCGACCTGCTGCTCCGGCGGCACGGCGATCGGACCGCCATTGCCAAGTACCGGCATGCCGTTGCCGGCGCGCAATACGCCGAGGGCGTCGATGTTCAGGCTGCCGGTGCGCACGTAGCTTTCGCCACCGTTAGGGTTCTGCACGGCAATAAAGCCGTTGCCGGTCACGGCCACGTCGAGGTCACGCCCGGTCTGCACCAGCGAGCCTGCGGTAAAGTCGGTGGCGGGCCGCTCGCTCATGGCAAACGCACGCGCCGGAAAGCTGTCACCGAACACCGGCATCGAACGCGCCTGCTCCAGGTCGCGCTGAAAACCATTGGTGGAAATGTTCGCCAGGTTGTTGGCATGGGCCTTTTGCGCCAGTGCGTTCTGACTGGCGCCGGTCATTGCCACATAAAGGTACTTGTCCACACTCTTTCCTCTGCATGCCGGACGTTTGCCGCCCACCGCTGTACTGCTGAGCCATAAGCAATTTGCAGACCAACTTTTCTCTGGCGGCTTGCGGCCCGGCAAACAAAGGACTTGAGAGGTTTTGCGGGAAAATTTGAAATGTATCGAAGTCGAAAAACCGGCGGTGTTATGCCGCTTGGCGGCAATCCCGGATTTCGAAGACCCGTAAAAAACCTGTGGCGAGGGAGCTTGCTCCCGCTCGGCTGCGAAGCAGTCGTAAACCCGGCGAATGCGGCATGTCTGATTCACCTTGTTGAACGAATTTGGGTTTGCTGCGCAACCCAGCGGGAGCAAGCTCCCTCGCCACAATGGTTACTCGGCTGGGTCTTTACCGACCTCATACTCACGGAGCTTATTAGCGATGGTGGTATGCGAAACCCCCAGCCGTTTGCCCAGTTGCCGACTGCTCGGATGCTCGGAATACAGGCGCTCCAGCACCGCTTTTTCAAAGCGCCCGACGATTTCGTCCAACCCGCCCTCCAGAGAGAAATCGCCAAGCGGCTGACGCACCCCGTAGTCCGGCAAGCGAATATGCTCGACCTTGACCGTGCCGCCATCACACAGCGAAACCGCCTGAAACAGCACGTTCTCCAGTTGCCGCACATTGCCCGGCCAGTGGTAATGACTGAGGCGATCCATCGCCGCCGGCGCCAGTTTCGGCAGCGAGCAACCGATCTGGCGGCTGGCCTGATCAAGGAAGTGCTCCACCAGCGGGGTCAAACCGTCGAGGCATTCGCGCAGCGGCGGGATGTGCAGCGACAGCACGTTCAAGCGGTGATACAGATCCTGACGAAATTCTCCACGCGCGCACAGCTCGGACAAGTCGACCTGAGTCGCGCAGATCACCCGCACGTCCAGATACACCTCTTCGTCGCTGCCGACCCGGCGGAAGCAACCGTCCTGCAGAAAGCGCAGCAACTTCACTTGCAAGCGCGGGCTCATTTCACCGACGCCATCGAGAAACAGCGTGCCGCCCGCCGTCAGCTCCAGCAGACCGAGCTTGCCTTCGGCACGCGCGCCTTCGAACGCGCCGGGGCCGTAGCCGAACAGCTCGGTCTCGGCCATCGACTCCGGCAGCCCTGCGCAATTGAGCGCCATCAGCGGCGACTGCCCGCGCGGGCTGGCGAGGTGACAGGCACGGGCCAACAACTCTTTGCCGGTGCCGGTTTCGCCTTCGATCAATAGCGGCGCATCCAGCGGCGCCATGCGCCGCGCTTCACGCACGACAGCGGCCATCACTTTCGAGCTCTGAAAGATACTGTCGAAGCCGCGCAGCTCCTGCTTGCGCACGTTATAGATGCGCTCGCCGACGCGGTCTGCGCGGTGCAAGGTCAGTACCGCACCGGCCATGGCTTCGCTGTCGTCGTGCTCCGATTGCAGCGGCGCGATGTCGGCGAGAAAGATGTCGCCCTTGACCTTGACGCGCATGCCGTTGATTCGCGACTTGTTGGCGCGCACCAGTTCCGGCAGGTCGAAATCCTCAGCGTAGCGCGACAGTGGAATCCCCGGCACCTCATCCACCCGCACCCCGAGCAACTGCGCCGCCGCGCGGTTGGCAGCAACGATCGAGCCGCCCATGTCGATCGACAGCACCGGAAATTCCAGCGCACCGAGCAACGCGTTCAACTCCATGTGCCGGCGCTCGCTGGGCATCAGCCCGACGCGCTTGACCCCAAACACCCCGGCAATCGCCTCGAACTTCGGCCGCAGCGCCTGGAACTGAATGTTGATCAGGTTCGGGCAGTGCAGGTAGATCGCATTGCCGTGCTCACCCCCGACCTCACCGCGCGCAACGTTGATCCCGTACTCCACCAATAGGTTGAGGATGTCGCGCAGGATGCCGATGCGGTTCTGGCAGTGGACTTTGATACGCATATAAAGAGGCCCGACGAGGATGAGGGGTTGAAATCGATCCCTGTGGGAGCGGGCTTGCTCGCGAAAGCGGTGTGTCAGTCGCCATTCATGCAGCTGATACACCGCTTTCGCGAGCAAGCCCGCTCCCACAGGGGGTTGCGCCACGAATTTTCTGTCGAGGCGCGCAGATAGTTGTCAAGATTATGTGACAGCCATAGCCCTTTTCAAACCTGCAAATCACCGCAAATGCGAGATACCCGCCAAAGCGTAACGATTTTTTTACGAAAACCCGCGATTATTCCTGCCAGGAACGCGTTCAACCTGCTGCATCCCACCGCGCTCTCGGGTAATCCTGACCCCATCGCTGGACATAACAAGAACGATTCCCCTAGCAGGAGAGCAGTATGAAGCAGACGCAATACGTGGCCCGCGAGCCCGATGCGCAAGGTTTTATCGACTACCCCGCCGAAGAACACGCGGTGTGGAACACGCTGATCACCCGCCAGTTGAAAGTGATCGAGGGTCGCGCGTGCCAGGAATACCTGGACGGTATCGAAAAACTCGGCCTGCCCCACGACCGCATCCCGCAACTGGGCGAGATCAACAAGGTGCTCGGTGAGACCACCGGCTGGCAGGTTGCCCGCGTCCCGGCACTGATCCCCTTCCAGACCTTCTTCGAATTGCTCGCCAGCAAACAGTTTCCGGTGGCCACGTTCATTCGTACCCGCGAAGAACTGGACTACCTGCAAGAGCCGGACATTTTTCACGAGATCTTCGGCCACTGCCCGCTGCTGACCAACCCATGGTTCGCCGAATTCACTCACACCTACGGCAAGCTCGGCCTGCAGGCCACCAAGGAAGAGCGCGTGTACCTGGCGCGCCTGTACTGGATGACCATCGAATTCGGCCTGGTCGATACCCCGCAAGGCAAGCGCATCTACGGCGGCGGCATCCTGTCCTCGCCGAAGGAAACCGTTTACTCGCTGTCGGACGAGCCCGAGCATCAGGCCTTCGATCCGCTGGAAGCCATGCGCACGCCGTATCGCATCGACATCCTGCAGCCGCTGTACTTTGTCCTGCCGAACCTCAAGCGCCTGTTCGACGTCGCCCATGAAGACATCATGGCCATGGTTCGCCAAGGCATGCAGCTGGGGTTGCACGCACCGAAGTTTCCGCCAAAACCGAAAGCCGCGTGATCCGCGACTTTTGCTGAGAATTGAGCCTGTCAGTTGCCGCCACTTTGGTTTAGCGTGACGGCATTGACGGGCCGATAGTTTCTATAAAAAAAAACACACTCGATTTCAGGAATCACACCATGTCCACTTTGAACCAAGCCCACTGCGAAGCCTGCCGTGCCGATGCGCCACAAGTCAGCGACGAAGAACTGCCGATCCTGATCAAGCAGATCCCGGACTGGAACATCGAAGTACGCGACAGCATCATGCAGCTGGAGAAGGTCTTCCTGTTCAAGAACTTCAAGCACGCACTGGCCTTCACCAACGCCGTCGGCGAGATCTCCGAGGCCGAAGGTCACCACCCGGGTCTGCTGACCGAGTGGGGCAAAGTCACCGTGACCTGGTGGAGCCACTCGATCAAGGGCCTGCACCGCAACGACTTCATCATGGCCGCGCGCACTGACGAAGTGGCCAAGACCGCAGAAGGACGCAAGTAATGCATTTCGACGCCATCGGCCGGGTACCCGGCGACCCGATCCTCGGTTTGATGGAGGCCTATGCGCAGGACATTAACCCGCGCAAGTTCGACTTGGGCGTTGGCGTCTACAAGGATGCCCAGGGCCTGACGCCAATCCCCGAAGCGGTGAAAATCGCCGAGGCGCGACTGGTCGAAAGCCAGGACACCAAGACCTACATCGGCGGGCACGGCAATCCGCTGTTCGGCAAAGTCATCAATGAACTGGTGCTTGGCGCCGACTCCAAGCTGATCGCCGACCAGCGCGCCGGCGCCACCCAGACTCCGGGCGGTACCGGCGCGCTGCGTCTGGCGGCCGACTTCATCGCCCAATGCCTGCCGGGCAAGGGCGTGTGGCTGAGCAACCCGACCTGGCCGATCCACGAAACGATTTTCGCCGCAGCCGGGGTCAAGGTCGGTCACTACCCGTACGTGGGCAGCGACAACCGCCTCGACGTCGATGCGATGCTCGCCGTGCTCAACGAAGTGCCGAAGGGCGACGTGGTGCTACTGCATGCCTGCTGCCACAACCCGACCGGTTTTGACTTGAGCCACGATGACTGGCAACGCGTGCTGGACGTGGTGCGCCGCCGTGACCTGTTGCCGCTGATCGACTTTGCCTACCAGGGCTTTGGCGACGGACTGGAGCAGGACGCGTGGTCGACCCGACTGTTCGCCGCCGAAGTGCCCGAGCTGCTGATTACCAGCTCCTGCTCGAAGAACTTCGGCCTGTACCGCGACCGCACCGGCGCGCTGATTGTCTGCGCGAAAACCGCTGACAAGCTGATCGACATCCGCAGCCAACTGGCCAACATCGCCCGCAACCTGTGGTCGACGCCACCGGATCACGGCGCGGCCGTGGTTGCGACCATCCTCGCCGACCCGGAGCTGAAAGCGCGCTGGGCCGATGAAGTGGAAGCCATGCGCTTGCGCATCGCGCAACTGCGCAGCGGTCTGGTCGAAGCACTGGAACCGCACGGTCTGCGCGAGCGCTTTGCGCACATTGGCGTGCAACGCGGAATGTTCTCCTACACCGGGCTGTCGCCGGAGCAGGTCAAACAACTGCGTGAGCGGCACAGCGTGTACATGGTCAGCTCGGGCCGGGCCAACGTCGCCGGGATCGACGCCACCCGCCTCGCATTGCTGGCGCAAGCCATCGCTGACGCCTGCAAGTAACCCCGCAATACCCCTGTAGGAGTGAGCCTGCTCGCGATAGCGGCGTATCAGCCAGCATATGAGTTGACTGACACACCGCCATCGCGAGCAGGCTCACTCCTACAAATGTTTTTGCGGCGACCTTTGTTATTGCGCTTCTCCCTGCGGCCATCTGTCGCATTATTTTCAATTAAAAGTCTGATTGTCATTTTTCCTGCTGTATCCTGCGCAGGCTTTCAAGAAGCGCGGATCTACCAGATCTATCAACAGACTTAGCGAGGAGCGCAACCATGCACGAGATTCCTAATCTCCCCTTCCCAAGCCTGCACGTACCTGAGCAGACGACCACGCAACAAGCCGGTGCCCAACAGCCCGAGCCGAAAGAAGCCGTTGAGAGCCGCCAGGCCGACAGCGAAGAGTAAAACCCGCCGTACAGACCGTGTGGAAAGCGCTAAGATGCGCTTTCCACACTGCCTGAAACCGAGCCCGCCATGACCGACGAATTCTCTGAAAGCCAAGCTGCCGTCCTGATCGGCGCCACCGAGAAAATGATCGAGATCTGGAACCGCCTCTCCCCGGAAAAACAGGCCGCCCTGCTCGCCCGTTTCGGCAGCGAAGAAAACGCCCTCGCCGCCCTCGTCACCACACAACTGGTCGCCCCGGCCAAACCCTGAAGCCACCCTCCCGGCAAATAGTTTTACTTTTCCCCGCCCCTGACTCGTCCGCGCCGGTATCATAAGCAGCCTATCTAATCCTGCTTTGCCGTGGATCGTTTCTCATGTCGTCCTCTATGCCACAACCCCAGCGCCCCCTGGCGGTCACGCTGCAAGTCGTGTCCATCGTCCTCTTCACCTTCATCGGCTACCTGAACATCGGCATTCCGCTCGCCGTGCTGCCGGGTTACGTCCACAGTAATTTGGGCTTTGGCGCGGTGATCGCCGGGCTCGTGATCAGCGTGCAATACCTCGCCACCCTGCTCAGCCGCCCGTACGCCGGCAAGATCATCGACAACCAGGGCAGCAAGCGCGCGGTGATGATCGGTCTGGCCGGATGCGGCTTGAGTGGTGTGTTTATGCTGATTTCGGCGTGGACACCCAACTTGCCGATGTTCAGCCTGATCAGCCTGTTGATCGGGCGTCTGGTGCTGGGCAGCGCGGAAAGTCTGGTGGGCTCCGGTTCGATCGGCTGGGGCATCGGCCGCGTTGGCGCGGCGAACACCGCCAAAGTCATCTCGTGGAACGGCATCGCCAGTTACGGCGCGCTCGCGGTGGGCGCGCCGTTCGGGGTCTGGCTGGTCGGCCAGCTGGGATTGTGGAGCATGGGCGTCAGCATCATCCTGCTGGCAGCGCTGGGCCTGCTGCTGGCGTGGCCGAAAACCGCGGCGCCGATTGTCGCCGGCGAGCGTCTGCCATTCATGCACGTGCTCGGTCGAGTGTTCCCGCACGGCTGCGGTCTGGCACTGGGCTCGATCGGTTTCGGCACCATCGCCACCTTCATCACCCTGTATTACGCCACCCGGCACTGGGATAACGCGGTGCTGTGCCTGAGCCTGTTCGGCGCCAGCTTCATCGGCGCGCGACTGCTGTTCGGCAACCTGATCAACCGCCTCGGCGGCTTCCGCGTGGCGATCGCCTGCCTGTCGGTGGAAACCCTCGGCCTGTTGCTGCTGTGGCTGGCACCGGATGCGCATTGGGCACTGGCCGGCGCGGCGTTGAGCGGTTTCGGCTTCTCGCTGGTATTCCCGGCGCTGGGCGTGGAAGCGGTGAACCTGGTGCCAGCCTCCAGCCGTGGCGCAGCGGTCGGCGCATATTCGTTGTTCATCGATTTGTCGCTGGGGATCACCGGACCATTGGCGGGGGCAATTGCAGCGGGTTTCGGCTTTGCTTCGATCTTTCTGTGTGCCGCCATTGCCTCACTGAGCGGCCTGATCCTGAGTGTGTATTTGTACCGCATTAAACCAAAACACCACTTTCATTGATCGCCCAATATTGGCCATTCATTGGTTCCGAATGGCCAATTCACAACCGCGGCTTTTATAAGCTAACCATGCAAACGGAAAATGGCGAAGCTACCGTTCTCTCTATTTTTACTGGATACAAACACAATTTTTCGATCTTCCTGGACCGCGAGATCGTGAATAATCTGGTCTTTTGGAAATACAACCTTTCCAACATTACCAAACCCCTCGTCCCAACCCATGTCTTGTTCAAGACTGGCAATAAATGCCTGACTATCCGACCCGCCACGCAAATAAGCATAACCTGCTACCACAACGGTTGATTTCAAATTATAGAGTACTGCTTTCGTCATATAGATATCGCTGAAATCATCAGTGATAAATCCTCCCCACCCTTGTTTGCCAAAAAGTGGATCTTCCTCGCCTTTGAGCCCGCGACGTTGAAGCTGGAGAAACAGATACTGCGGAACTCCATTATCCGAAGTACCTACAATATAAAACTGAGAACGATCGTCGCGTTTCAGAATGACGCTTTTAACCGAAGGTACTCCATCATAATATCCTCCGACCCCAAAACTGGCGTCAAGATCACCACGGGCATCATACCGGCCAACAAACCAACGTTTATCACGCAGCCCCTCTGAAGCGGCGACAACATGACCATCGCCTTGGCGAAACATATCCTGTCCTATGACTAAAACAGATGAACCTCGAGAAACCAATCGGTACCCGCCATTACCGAACGTTTCGTCCAACCCACCGTTATTTTTTAACTTGACCACAAACGCCCTATCGAAAAATCCTCTGTCGTCAAGCGTGGTCAGAAGCAAAACGCCGCCATCGTCCAATAACTCCATAGTTCCGTGGTAGTCGCGGCCTTTATCCGCCAGAGGCTGCTTCACCTTTGGAACATCTGAACTTGCAGGAACAACCTCTTTCAGATCTGGACTCCACAACATGACTCCTTTGCTGCCAAACCCTTCATCAAGTTTCCCATTCAAATCGAATCGAGCCAGGCCGGTAGCACGATTAAAGCCGTCTTTACGAGCGAAGAACCCCAACACATACTTGCCATGAACACTATCAAACTTCACGCTATAGGGCTGCGGCAAATCCCACCCAGGAAAAAACTCCGAAAGTTTAAAAAAAACACTACCCGCTTTTCCGAAACTCTCGTCGATACCTCCTTCCTCATCAAGCATGCACAGGTAAATCTCTTGCCGCTCCTCGTCAGTTGCTGCGCAAAGAATCCTGTTCGGTTCTGAGAGAAGAGTGACGACCCGAGGCTGAAGCCTCTGACCTTGTTCTCCGTATAAAACGACTTCACTGCGCACACCAAAATCAGTATCAGGAGTACCACGCACATCATTTAAGTTATTCATTTACTTTTGCTCAATCAATAAAAAGAGAGCTCAGTAAACGTGTAACAGCAATCCGGCACACCTGTCAGATATGACAGTCATGTAGACCAATTAGTTATAAAAGAGTCGTTCAATATCCGGAAATTGATTTAAGTTGAGAGGTGCGTAATGGATACAAAGTGCGCTCCGGATGAAATGGAACAACTCCATGACACCAACCCTTAAAAATCCACCTTGCCGCGCCCGGCCTTGATGCTGCCGCGCTTGGTCTTGGATTCTAGCCGGCGTTTCTTCGAGCCGAGGGTCGGCTTGGTCGGGCGACGTTTCTTTTCGACCTTGGTGGCGCTGAGGATCAGCTCGACCAGACGCTCCAGCGCATCGGCACGGTTGGCTTCCTGCGTGCGGTATTGCTGAGCCTTGATAATCAGCACGCCATCGCTGGTGATGCGACTGTCACGCAACGCCAGCAGTCGCTCCTTGTAGAACTCGGGCAAGGACGAAGCCGGAATGTCGAAGCGCAGGTGCACGGCGCTGGAGACCTTGTTGACGTTCTGCCCGCCGGCGCCTTGCGCGCGGATGGCTGTCAATTCGATCTCGGCATCCGGCAGATGCACGTTGTTGGAAATCACCAGCATGGAAAAGCGTCCGTAATCAGAGGGTGCAGGATACCGCGAAACCGTCCGAGCCTCCGATCCCCCTGTAGGAGTGAGCCTGCTCGCGATAGCGGTAAGTCAGATAAATATTTGTCGACTGATACACCGCTATCGCGAGCAGGCTCACTCCTACAAGGGATTGTGTAAACCCCAAAAACGACAAACCCGGCACATTGGCCGGGTTTGTCGTTTTTGCCTCAGCGCTTACTTCGAAGCACTTGCCGCATGCAGCGCCTGCTGCGCACCGCGCTTGTTCTTGATCACGTAGCAGACCCACATGAACACGACCCACACCGGAATCGCGTACACCGATATCTGGATGCCCGGGATCAGCAGCATTACGCCAAGGATGAACGCGACGAACGCCAGGCAGACATAGTTGCCGTACGGGTACCACAGCGCCTTGAACAGCGGCGTCTGCTGCGTCTTGTTCATGTGCTGGCGGAACTTGAAGTGCGAGAAGCTGATCATCGCCCAGTTGATCACCAGCGTTGCAACCACCAGCGACATCAGCAGTTCCAGCGCATGCTGCGGGATCAGATAGTTAAGCAGCACGGCGACCAGGGTCACCGCTGCGGAAGCCAGGATCGAACGCACCGGCACGCCGCGCTTGTCGATTTTCGCCAGACCTTTCGGCGCATCGCCCTGCTCGGCCATGCCCAGCAGCATGCGGCTGTTGCAGTAAGTGCCGCTGTTGTACACCGACAGCGCCGCGGTCAACACCACGAAGTTGAGGATGTGCGCAGCGGTGTTGCTGCCGAGCATCGAGAACACCTGCACGAACGGGCTGCCGCTGTACGAATCGCCGGAAGCGTTGAGCGTTTCCAGCAGACTGTCCCACGGAGTCAGCGACAGCAGGATCACCAGCGCACCGATGTAGAAAATCAGGATGCGGTAGATCACCTGGTTGATCGCTTTCGGGATCACGGTTTTCGGCTTGTCCGCTTCGGCGGCGGTGAAACCGAGCATTTCCAGACCGCCGAAAGAGAACATGATGATCGCCATCGCCATCACCAGACCGCTGACACCGTTGGGGAAGAACCCGCCGTGCGACCACAGGTTGCTGACCGAGGCCTGCGGGCCGCCATGGCCGCTGACCAGCAGGTAGCTGCCCAGCGCAATCATGCCGACGATCGCCACGACCTTGATGATCGCGAACCAGAATTCGGCTTCACCGAACACTTTGACGTTGGCCAGGTTGATCGCGTTGATCAGCACGAAGAACGCTGCAGCGGTAACCCAGGTCGGGATGTCCGGTGCCCAGTAGTGGATGTACTTGCCGACCGCGGTCAGCTCCGACATGCCCACCAGAATGTACAGAATCCAGCAGTTCCAGCCCGACAGGAAACCGGCAAAGCCGCCCCAGTACTTATGCGCGAAATGGCTGAAGGAACCGGCCACCGGCTCTTCGACGATCATCTCGCCGAGCTGGCGCATGATCATGAAGGCGATGAAGCCGCAGATGGCGTAGCCGAGGATCATCGACGGGCCGGCCGATTTCAAGACCCCGGCCGAGCCGAGGAACAATCCGGTACCGATCGCGCCACCGAGGGCGATCAGTTGAATATGGCGATTTTTCAGGCCGCGTTTCAGCTCGCCTGATTGCGAGTTTTGTCCACTCATGAAAAAGGTCCCACGCAAGGTTTGATGATGTTCAGTAGACGTTGCTGCAAGGTTGCGATTTCAGACAACCTCGATCAAACCCCAGCGCAAGCACCAGGAATTCAGCTTTTTTACAACGGTCATGCGTCACCTGTTTGTTTTTATCTGTGACGAAATCGAACCCGACACGCTTGTGACGCGGCGGAGTGAACAAGGCGGATAACCTTGAGGTTTACGCGATTACGCAGAGGGTCACAGTTAAAACGCGGCGCATTGTACACCGCCAACCCCCTGCTGCCAGACCCCGCTGGATCAGCGTGGCGCTTGCCGGGATTGCGTGGGTCCGCCTCGAGATGTCCGGACGGCTGCAAAAATTGAGTCAGGCCTTTGCAGGCCATCGACGGGGACGAGCGAAAAACCGCCCCACAGAGAGAAGTGAAGATCAATCTCGGCGTTCATTGCGCCTCCTTCTTGTTATGCACCTGCACGACAGGCATGAGGCGCATCTCACCCTGCAAACGGCGCTGAAACAAGCGCGCCAGAGCCTTGCACAAGGCCTTTGCGGCCGGGCTTCGGCAGGTTTTCCTTACAGCGTCTGCAAGGGGGTAAATTCACTGGGCTTTATCGGGATTTTCGTAAACTTTTCTTTACGATGCGTAACGCAGATTTTCCATTTCGGAAAATTCTGTAGGACGTCTGCAAATTGACGGTAGCAAGCTTGCTAATGAAAGTTGTCGCTTAGTTTTTTGTTTTCAAATAAGAAATCCGCCGCTTAAAAACAGAATAAAAAGTTTATTTAAATTTTAAATAAATAATTTTTTGCATTACAAAACACCCTGAACTAGGTTCTTCACGTCTTGCCGGCCAACTCGACCGGCCAGTCATAACCGTGAAAGTCATCTAGGAGATCGACCATGCAAGCACTGGAAAAAGACCTGGACACCGAACTGCAACTGGACGAATGGTTCGAAGCACCGACCCATGAGGCGGCTGTGGAAATGATGCAAGCCGACGCGGTGGTTCCGTTCGGCACGGCGATGTGGCCTCTGTAAGACATCCCCGGGCAGGCACGATCCGGCCGGTCGTGCCTGCCACTTTCTTCACGGTCAGTCAGGGAGGACTCATGGATAAGCCCCGCGCGATCTCGCATTTCCTTTACTACCTCGAACATCACCCTGCCCTTGCCGGTCTCGACTCGGCGAAGGTACTGCTCGGCCACACCGCCGATTACGAAGCCCTGACCGGCGCCATCGCCGAACAGGCCGGCGATCATCCCCGCTTCACGTTCAGTGCCCGTCGCCTGGACCTGGAAAGCACCGCCACGCTGACCGCGGCGATTGCCGACAGCGATCTGTACATTTTCTTCTACGACTCTTCCACCCTGCCCAATCCGCGCCCCGACGGCCCGGAGTTCGTCCGCGCCCTGCAAGGCGTGATGGCGGAAAACTGGAAGAAGTCGCTGCTGTTCAAGGATTACGGCGACTATTTCTACGACACTTTCAGCGTCACCCCGCAGCGTATCGCGGGGCTCAACAGCCACTTGATCCAGCGCATGTCCCAGGCGACGACGCTGAGCTTCAAGGACGACCACGGCTCCTGGTTTGAAACACCGCTGAGCAGCATCAAGAAGTGGACCGACATCAACGGTGTCGGCAACTTCGACCTGGCTCCCGGCGAAATCGCCACCCATAGCGAAGCCATCAACGGTCATGTGAAATTCAAGGGCACGTTCCTCAGCACCATCCCGTTTGCGCGCAAGTACGGCGTGCTGGAGTCGCCGCTGGAACTGTGGATCGAGAACTCGACCATCAGCCGCATTGCCACCGATGTGCCGGGGCTGGAACACGACTTCAACAAATACCTGGACGCCAACCCGTCAAACCGACGCATCGAGGAATTGGGGATTGGCACCAATGAAGGGGTGAAAGAGCTGTATGCGCGCAATGCCGGGTTCGAAGAGCGGCATTGCGGGTTGCATCTGGGACTGGGTGGTGGGGCCAAGGGCAGTCATCACCTGGATCTGATTTTCTCTGGCGGGGTGTTGGCGCTGGATGACAAGCCAGTGTTTGATGGGCGGTTTGTGTTTTAGCCTGAAATTTATGGGCTGAAACCACTGGCCTCTTCGCGAGCAAGCCCGCTCCCACAATGGGATTTGTGTTTGACGCAATTCCAATGTGGGAGCGGGCTTGCTCGCGAAGAGGCCGGTTCAGCCAATGCAACTCTTTCACCAGACGAAAAAAAACGCCAACCCTGCGGTTGGCGTTTTTGCTTTAGCTCGAAGCTTGCCGCTCAAAGCTCACAGCTCACATCTGCCTTATTCCGGCTTCTTGCGACCGAAACCCGGACGCTGGCCAGAACCAGCCGGTGCGCCACGGCGCTTGCCCGACGGCTTGTCGCCGTCGACCAGCTTGATACCCGGACGCTTCGGTGCAGGCTTGGCCGGACGCTTGTTGGTGGTGTCGGCAGGACGATCCGCCACTGGCGTACCACGACCGGCCGGAGCACGACCTTCGCCACGTTCGATACGACCGTTGGCCGGACGCGGTGCGCGCTCGCCATCACGGGCCACTGGCTTGCGACCCGGACGCTCGCCTTCGATCTGCGGCTCACGGCTCGGGCGCGGGCCGGTTGGCGCGCCAGCGGCTGGACGCAGGGTACGCACGCGCTCGGTCTTGGCCATCGGCCGCGACGATTTGCGCTGCATACGCTCCAGCTTGTCCTTGCTCTTGGCGTTGAGTTGCGGCATCGCCACCGGGGTCAGGCCGACTTCGGCGCTGAGCACGTCGACTTCGTACTGGCTCATTTCGCGCCAGCGGCCCATCGGCAGATCAGAGTTGAGGAACACCGGACCGAAACGCACGCGCTTCAGACGGCTGACCACCAGGCCCTGGGATTCCCACAGGCGACGAACCTCACGGTTACGCCCTTCCATCACCACGCAGTGATACCAGTGGTTGAAGCCTTCGCCGCCTGGTGCCTGTTGAATGTCGGTGAAACGCGCCGGGCCGTCTTCCAGCACCACGCCGGCCTTCAGGCGCTCGATCATCTCGTCGTCGACTTCACCGCGTACACGCACGGCGTACTCACGGTCCATCTCGTAGGACGGGTGCATCAGACGGTTGGCCAGCTCACCGTCGGTGGTGAACATCAGCAGGCCGGTGGTGTTGATGTCGAGACGACCGATGTTGATCCAGCGGCCTTCTTTCGGACGCGGCAGCTTGTCGAACACGGTCGGACGGCCTTCCGGGTCGTCACGGGTGCAGATTTCGCCATCGGGCTTGTTGTACATGATCACGCGGCGTACCGACTCGGCAGCCTCTTCGCGCTTGATCACCTTGCCATCGATGGTGATGGCGTCGTGCATGTCGACGCGCAGGCCGAGGGTAGCGTCTTTGCCATTGACCTTGATCCGGCCCTGGCTGATCCAGGCTTCGACGTCACGGCGCGAGCCAACGCCGATACGGGCGAGGACTTTTTGCAGTTTTTCGCCTGCTGGGCCGATTTCCTGGTCGTCTTTCTGATTGATGTCACTCATCTGGGCACCTCCCGGTGTGGTCTGTTCAGGCGGCGCCTGAAGCATTGAAATCTGGTTTTCGGGCGAAGGGATCGCCGAAGGGTCGCGAATCATACGCGGATGTGCGCCATCGCGCATCAGAGACTAGCTGATGGTTTGCGACTTATTTCTTTTTCCGCCGACCGGCGCCACCGAGTTTGATCAGGCGCAGCGCGGCTTCAGCCAGCACTGTGCGCTTGTCGTCCTTGTCGAGTTTCTTCCAGGCACGGATTTCGCGCTTGCTGCGGCCACAGCCGAGGCAGATGTCGTCGCTGAACTTGCAGAGGCTGATGCACGGGTCTTTGGTGGAACTCATCGAATACTCCAGAACAACACTTGCCCCTGTGGGAGCGGGCTTGCTCGCGAATGCGCTTTATCAGGCAATACATGCATATCTGACACACCGCATTCGCGAGCAAGCCCGCTCCCACAGGGGTTGACCAGTGATCTTGAAAACCGGATCAGTCTTCGAATTCGCGGCGTTCGGCTTCGATCGCTTCGGCCAGCGCACGGGCTTCGGCTTCTTCTTCGCTCAGCTCGGGTTCGGGCGCTGGCACCGGTTGTTCGAGGGCGGCGACGGCGGCCAGGAGTTTTTCCCGGGCTTCGGCAACGCCAAGAATGTCCTCTTCCGGTTCGGCTTCTGGCTCGGTCTCGAGTTCAACTTCAATCGCCGGCTCGACGGTCTCGACTTCCGGATCAGTCTTCGACGCTTCACCATCCACGGCATCGCGCAACAGATCATCGAAGTCGGTCTTGATCCCCTCCTCCATGCTGTCCAGCTCCAGCAGCAAGGTGTGGAAACTGGTTTCTTCCTTCGGCTCTTCCGGCTCGGCGCTGGCGTCGGCCTGTTCCTGCAGGCCCTGCGGCACCGGTGCGTCGTCGAAATCGAGGACTGGCTCGGTTTCCATCTCGCGCAGTTCGGCCAAGGGTGGCAAGTCTTCGAGGTTTTTCAGGTTGAAATGATCGAGAAACGCCTTGGTGGTGGCGAACATCGCCGGTTTGCCCGGCACGTCGCGGTAACCGACGATGCGGATCCACTCGCGCTCGATCAGCGTCTTGACGATGTTGGTATTGACCGCCACGCCCCGCACGTCTTCGATCTCGCCCCGGGTGATCGGCTGGCGATAGGCGATCAGCGCCATGGTTTCCAGCAGCGCCCGGGAATAGCGCTGCGGACGTTCTTCCCACAAACGCCCGACCCACGGCGAAAACTTCTCGCGGATCTGCAGGCGGTAGCCGGAAGCGACTTCCTTGAGCTCAAACGCACGGCCCTCGCAGGACTTGGCCAGCAGGCTCAGGGCTTTCTTGAAGACCGGCGGTTCGGGCCGCTCGCCTTCTTCGAACAGTTCGTAGAGGCGTTCAAGCGATTGCGGTTTTCCCGAGGCCAACAGAAAGGCTTCAAGCAGGGGCGCCAGCTCGCGGGGTTCAGTCAGGTTCATGTTTCGACTCGTTATTCGGCTCGGGCTCGCACGTGGATCGCGGCGAACGGCTCATTTTGCACCAGCTCGACCAAGGATTCCTTGACCAGTTCAAGGATCGCCATAAAGGTCACCACCACACCGAGGCGACCTTCCTCGGCGGTGAACAGCTCGACGAACGGCACAAAGCCGCCGCCCTTGAGCCGTTCCAGCACATCGCTCATGCGCTCGCGGGTCGACAATGCCTCGCGGCTGACCTGATGGCTTTCGAACATGTCGCCACGGCGCAGTACCTCGGCCATGGACATCAGAATCTCTTCCAGCGCGACATCCGGCAACAGCTTGCGCGCCCGGGCTTCGGGGGCGTCGAGCTTGGGCACGACCACGTCGCGGCCGACCCGACTCAGGCCGTCGATGCCTTCGGCGGCAGCCTTGAAGCGCTCGTATTCCTGCAAGCGACGGATCAGTTCGGCGCGCGGGTCATCCTCTTCGTCCTCGACGGTTTCGGCGCGCGGCAGGAGCATCCGCGATTTGATCTCGGCCAGCATCGCGGCCATCACCAGATACTCGGCGGCCAGCTCCAGGCGTACCGACTGCATCAATTCGACATAGCCCATGTACTGGCGGGTGATTTCCGCCACCGGGATGTCGAGGATATTGATGTTCTGTTTACGGATCAGGTACAGCAGCAGGTCGAGCGGGCCTTCGAAGGCTTCGAGAAACACTTCCAGCGCATCCGGCGGGATGTACAGGTCCAGCGGCATTTCCGTGACCGCCTGGCCATAGACCATGGCAAACGGCAGTTCCTGCTGGGCGCCGGCCTGGGGATCGACAACGGTTTCCACTGCGGACATTCAGGCCTCGACCATGAACGGCGCGGGGTCGCCGCAACCGACGCGGATCACTTCCGGGTCGTCGCCGGTCAGGTCAATCACGGTGGAAGCCTTGATCCCGCCGAAACCGCCGTCGATGATCAGGTCCACCTGGTGTTCCAGCAATTGGCGCATTTCGTATGGATCGCTCAGCGGATCTTCATCGCCGGGCATGATCAGGGTCACGCTCATCAGCGGCTCGCCGAGTTCGGCCAGCAACGCCAGGGCAATCGGATGGCTCGGCACCCGCAGGCCGATGGTGCGTTTCTTCGGATGCAGCAACAGGCGCGGCACTTCGCGGGTGGCGTTGAGAATAAAGGTGTAAGGCCCCGGCAGATGCGCCTTGAGAATGCGGAAAGTGCCGGTGTCGATCTTGGCGTAGTTGCCCAGTTGCGACAGGTCGCTGCAGATCAGCGCAAAGTTGTGCTTCTCGTCGAGCTGACGCAGACGGCGCACGCGCTCGATCGCGGTCTTGTCGCCGATCTGGCAACCGATGGCGTAGGAAGAGTCCGTGGGATAAATCACCACCCCGCCTTTGCGGATGATCTCGACCGCCTGTTTGATCAGGCGCGCTTGCGGGTTTTCCGGATGGATCTGGAAAAATTGACTCACATTCTCTACCTGTTCAGACGGCGGCAATATCTGTGTCATGTTTGAACCGACACCACAGGGGTGGAAGGTCCTCGGGAACCGGCCGGTACTGGCCAATCTCGGACCAGCCTCCAGGGCCATGGAAATCACTGCCGGCGCTGACCAGCAGACCGAACTCGCGGGCAAGGATGGCCAGGCTGCCGACCTGTTCTGCGGGCTGATGGCCATTGACCACTTCGATTGCATGCCCGCCTGCTTGAATATAGTCGGCAATCAGCTTTCGGCGCTTGCTACGGGTGAAATCGTAGTGCCATGGATGCGCCAGACTGACCCATGCGCCGGCGGCGCGCAGGGTGCCGACGGTGTCTTCCAGGGTCGGCCAGTGCTGCTTGACGTCACCCAGCTTGCCGGCGCCGAGCCATTTGCGAAACGCCTCGGCGCGATCCTTTACAAAACCTTCACGCACCATCCAGTCAGCGAAATGCGGGCGGGCCGGGGCGTTGCCGCTGTCGCCCAGCTCCTGCTGGATCTGCCGGGCACCGTCGAGGGCTCCGGGCATACCTTTGAGGCCGAGCTTGCGGCTTATTTCCTCCGACCGCAGCCAGCGGCCATCGTGCAATCTGGCGATCGCCTCGACCAGTGGCACGGCGTTGACGTCGAAACCGTAGCCCAGCACGTGGATGGTCGCCCCGCCCCAGGTGCAGGACAGTTCGACGCCATTGACCAGTTGCATGCCCAGCGCCTCGGCAGCGCTGCGCGCTTCGGCGAGGCCTTCGAGGGTGTCATGATCGGTCAACGAAAGGATTCGCACGCCGTTTTCGAACGCACGCGCAACCAGAACCGCTGGCGCCAGGGCGCCATCGGAGGCCGTGCTGTGGCAATGCAAATCAACATTCACGGGGAGTTGTAACCTCAAATCAGCTGGCGCTATCGCGCGCCCATATGTTTGTTATTATGCCGCCACATCCAGCTTCTGGCTCTCACTGTGAAACAATTCATCGATTTCATCCCGCTTCTGCTGTTCTTCATCGTTTACAAACTTGATCCACGGGTCGTCGACATCGCTGGCCATGAAGTGACTGTAGGCGGTATTTACAGCGCCACGGCGATGCTGATCATCAGCTCCCTGGTGGTCTACGGCGCGTTATTCATCAAACAGCGCAAGCTGGAAAAGAGCCAATGGCTGACCCTGATCGCCTGCCTGGTGTTCGGCAGCCTGACCCTCGCGTTCCACAGCGAGACCTTCCTCAAATGGAAAGCCCCGGTGGTCAACTGGCTGTTTGCCCTGGCCTTCATCGGCAGCCACTTCATCGGTGACCGCCTGCTGATCAAACGCATCATGGGCCACGCGCTGACCCTTCCGGATCCGGTCTGGACCCGCCTGAACATCGCCTGGATCGCCTTTTTCCTGTTCTGCGGCGCTGCCAACCTGTTCGTGGCATTCACCTTCCAGAGCATCTGGGTCGACTTCAAGGTGTTCGGCAGCCTGGGCATGACCGTGCTGTTCCTGGTCGGTCAGGGCATCTACCTGTCCCGCCATCTGCATGACGCCGATACCACAACACCAAAAACCGAGGACTGACATGCTCTACGCAATCATTGCCACCGACGTCGCCAACTCGCTCGAAGCCCGCCTCGCCGCGCGCCCGGCCCACCTCGAACGCCTGCAAGTGCTCAAGGGCGAAGGCCGCATCGTACTGGCCGGCCCGCACCCGGCGGTCGACAGCAATGATCCGGGCGCTGCAGGTTTCACCGGCAGCCTGATCGTCGCCGAATTCGACTCCCTCAGCGCCGCCCAGGCCTGGGCCGATGCCGATCCGTACATCGCCGCCGGCGTGTACGCCAATGTGATCGTCAAGCCGTTCAAGCAAGTCCTCCCGTAAAAAGAGGCAACCCTGTGGCGAGGGAGCTTGCTCCCGCCGGGGTGCGAAGCGACCCCGCTCTTTAGCTCAAAAGCATGGGACTGCTACGCAGTCCAGCGGGAGCAAGCTCCCTCGCCACAATGACTCCCCAAGCTCAAATTATTCAACTCACCACGCTCGACATTGCCTCTGGCACTGAACCTTCCCGATTCTCACCGCTCTCAATCGCTCATTATTCTCGTTTGCCTGCCGACAACCTGCCCAATATCCATTTGCAAGCAGGAATCGCAATGCGCAAAGGTCCGTTGTGTCTGATGTGGGTCACGTTGACGATCATGGCGCCCGCCCATGGTGAGGAAACCACCGAAAGCGGCAGCTCCACGCCATTGTCATTAAGTGCCGGCAGCCAGATTACCGAGTTGCAGCAGCGCCTGAAGGCCAGCGAACAGCAGCGGGAAGAACTGAGCAAACAACTGCAAAATGCCGACAACACCCGCGAAAGCGCCCAGCTCGCCCGGTTGCGCCAGGAGAACCAGCGCCTGAAGCTGCAACTCAAGGAAGCCCAGGCCAGCCCGGTGCCACGTCTGTTGACCGAACAGCAGCAATGGTTCGTCACCGGCGCCGGGGTAGCGCTATTGGCGCTGCTGTGCGGTATCTTTGCCAGTGGAGCAAGCCGAAAACGTCGGCAATGGCTAAATTGAGTGAGTCATGAGCGAGCTGTTACTGATTGATGATGACCAGGAGTTGTGCGAACTCCTGAGTAGCTGGCTGAGCCAGGAAGGCTTCCAGGTACGCGCCTGCCACGATGGCCAGAGCGCGCGCAAGGCGCTGGCCGAATCGGCACCTGCCGCTGTGGTGCTGGACGTGATGCTGCCCGACGGCAGCGGTCTGGAACTGCTCAAGCAATTGCGCAGCGAACACGCGGAGCTGCCGGTGCTGATGCTCTCGGCCCGTGGCGAACCGCTCGACCGCATCCTTGGTCTGGAACTGGGCGCCGACGATTATCTGGCCAAACCCTGCGATCCACGTGAACTCACCGCGCGCCTGCGTGCCGTATTGCGCCGCAGTCACCCGGCTGCCGTGTCGACCCAGCTCGAACTGGGCGACCTGAGCTTCAGCCCGGTGCGCGGCGTGGTCAGCATCGACGAGAAAGAACTGACCCTCACCATGTCCGAAAGCCGTTTGCTCGAAGCCCTGCTCAAGCAGCCCGGCGAACCGCTGGACAAACAGGAACTGGCGCAATTGGCCCTCGGCCGCAAGCTGACCCTGTACGACCGCAGCCTCGACATGCACGTCAGCAACCTGCGCAAAAAGATCGGCCCCCACCCGGACGGCCGCCCTCGGATCGTCGCCCTGCGCAGCCGTGGTTACTACTACAGCCTCTGATCCAACCACCGCGACGAGGTGGTCCGACACAACGACGCCCCCCTGTAGGAGCTGCCGAAGGCTGCGATCTTTGCTTTTGAAGATCAGAAGATCGCAGCGTGCCGCAGCTCCTACAGGGGATTTGTGTAAGGCTGGGACCGAAGTGTCTTTACCCAAGCTTTACGCAGCGCTGACCGCCGCTGACCTTGATCTCCGTAATCTGAACTCATCCGGAACGTACCGGGAACGAGACAAGGAGATACACCATGCGCAAGACTCTTATCGCTCTGATGTTCGCTGCCGCTCTGCCAACCGTCGCCATGGCTGTGCCACAGGATGGCGGCCCGATGGGTGGCCCGCTCGACGGCCCACGCCACGGCGGTCAGATGCACGGCGAACACGGCAAAGGCCCGTACAGCCAACTCGACCTGTCCCGCGAACAGCGCGAGCAGATCCGCAAGATCATGGGCGAGCAGATGCACGAGCGTAAGCAAGTGGTCGACAAGTACCTGGAAAAACTCTCGCCGGCGGATCAGAAAGCCATGAAGGACGAGATCGCGGCCAACCACAAGAAAGCCGAAGCTGACGTACGCAACCTGTTGAAACCGGATCAACAGAAGAAATTCGACGAGATCCAGAAGAAACAGGCTGAACGCCGCGCCGAATGGGCCGAGTTCAAGGCGTGGAAAGCGCAACAGCCGCAAAAGGCGCAATAATGCGATAACCTCGGACCCGACGGCTAAACGCCGTCGGGTCTGTTGCCACTCAATCCAAATGTGGGAGCGGGCTTGCTCGCGAATGCGGTGTATCAGACAAAGAGATGTTGACTGACACACCGCATTCGCGAGCAAGCCCGCTCCCACATCGTTGGGTTTTTGTTTGATTGGGGATTTTCTGTGCGTTCATTGTTTTGGCGTATTCTTGCGAGCTTCTGGCTGGCCATCGCTCTGGTGGCCGGGCTGTCGATCCTGCTCGGGCACATGCTCAATCAGGACGCGTGGATTCTCAGCCGCCATCCGGGCCTCAACACCCTGGCCGCCGAATGGACGCAAACCTACGAAGCCCAGGGCGAAGACGCCGCGCAGGACATCCTCGAACAACGCAAACGCCAATATCACATCGACGTCCAGGTGCTGAATGAAAGCGGCGACCCGGTGGTGCGTGGCACCTTCCCGCGCCGCGCCGCCGCCTTCGAAGCGCGACAGAACAACGATGACCGACGCCTGCCCTGGCGGCGTCTGACCGACGAATTCACCAGCGAAAAAACCGGCGACACCTACCTGTTCATCTTCCGCATCCCGCACCCGGAACTCGACGCCTGGCACCGCGAAAGCCTGCTCTGGCCGCTGAGTGCGCTGGGCATCGCATTGGTGGTGCTGACCCTGTTCAGCTTGCTGGTGACTTTCTCCATCACCCGCCCGCTCAGCCGTTTGCGCGGCGCAGTGCATGATCTGGGACAGACCACCTATCAACAGAACAGCCTGGCGAAACTGGCCAACCGCCGCGACGAGTTCGGCGTGCTGGCCAACGACTTCAACCGCATGGGCGCGCGCCTGCAGAGCCTGATCGGCAGTCAGCGCCAATTGCTGCGCGATGTGTCCCACGAACTGCGCTCACCCTTGGCGCGGCTGCGCATCGCCTTGGCGCTAGCGGAGCGCGCCAACCCCGAAGAACGGGAAAAGCTCTGGCCACGCCTGACCCGCGAATGTGATCGCCTCGAAGCGCTGATCAGCGAGATTCTGGTGCTGGCGCGGGTCGATGCCGACAACGCCAGTGCCGAAGCGGTAGACCTGAATGCGCTGCTCGGCACCCTGCAGAAGGACGCGCAACTTGGCTCGCCGGAGCAGACCGTGCGGCTGGATGCGGAACCGCAACTGAGCATGACCGGCTGGCCGACCATGATCGAGCGCGCCGTCGATAACCTTTTGCGCAACGCCCAACGCTTCAACCCGGTGGGGCAGGCAATCGAAATGCAGGCCACACGTCAGGGCGAACGGATTGTGGTGAGCGTGCGCGACCACGGGCCGGGCGTGCAGGCCGAGCACCTGAGCCAGTTGGGCGAACCGTTTTACCGGGCGCCGGGGCAGACGGCGGCGGGACATGGTCTGGGCCTGGCGATTGCCAAGCGCGCGGCGGAGCGGCATGGCGGGAGTCTGGTGCTGGCCAATCATCCTGAGGGCGGGTTTGTCGCCAGTCTGGAATTGCCGTTAGTGCCGGGCGCCGTCGTGCAACCCTGATCAAAACTGTAGGAGTGAGCCTGCTCGCGATAGCGGTGGATCAGACGAAAATTCATTGACTGATCCACCGCTATCGCGAGCAGGCTCACTCCTACATTTGATCCGTGGTGTCAGGCCTTGCCGGGCCAGGCGCTGACGAACTCGGCCAGATCGACCTTCTCCGCCACACGCGGTTCTTTCTGCGGCGTGCCGAGGTACAGGAAGGCAATCACCTGCTCGTCATCAGCCAGGCCCAGCCCTTTGGCCACGTGCGCCGAATACGCCAGATCACCGGTACGCCACACCGCACCAATCCCCTGCGCATAGGCCGCCAGCAGAATCCCGTGAGCCGCACACCCCGCCGCCAGCAACTGCTCGGACTTCGGATACTTGACGTGCTCCTGCAGCTTCGCGATCACCACGACCACCAGCGGCGCACGCAGCGGGCCGTTGCGCGCCTTGTCGATCATCGCTTCAGTGACTTCGCCTTCCTGCATTTGCGCCGCTTCAGCCAGCAACTCACCCATCTGCTCGCGCGCCGCGCCTTCAACAGTCAGGAAGCGATACGGCTGCAGATGCCCGTGATCCGGTGCGCGCAAGGCTGCGCCAAACAGGGCTTCGCGCTGCTCGGCAGTGGGGGCCGGTTCGACCAGTCGTGGAACGGAAACACGGTTGAGCAACGCGTCGAGAGCCTGCATCGGCCACCTCCTGAGAAAAATGTGCGGCTATTCTAGCGGTATCCGGCAACAGGGTGCCGGTTTACATGCCATGCCCCACGGGTAGAATGGCGCCCTTCCTCTATCAGCCCGAGCGGACTTCATGGCGTTGCCGACCTTACGGATCATTGGTTTCATCATCGGCATCTTCCTGATCACCCTGGCCGTGGCCATGGTCGTGCCTATGGCGACCCTGGTGATTTTTGAACGCACCAGCGACCTGCCGTCGTTCCTCTGGGCGAGCATGATCACCTTTGTCGCGGGCCTCGCGCTGGTGATTCCCGGCCGCCCCGAACACATTCACTTGCGCCCGCGTGACATGTATTTGCTGACCGTGAGCAGTTGGCTGGTGGTGTGCATTTTTGCCGCGTTGCCGTTTCTGCTGACCCAGCACATCAGCTACACCGACTCGTTCTTCGAAAGCATGTCCGGCATCACCGCCACCGGCTCGACCGTGCTCAGCGGGCTGGACAACATGTCACCGGGGATCCTGATGTGGCGCTCGCTGCTGCACTGGCTCGGCGGCATCGGCTTCATCGGCATGGCGGTGGCGATTCTGCCGTTGCTGCGCATCGGTGGCATGCGCCTGTTCCAGACCGAATCGTCCGACCGTTCGGAAAAGGTCATGCCGCGCTCGCACATGGTGGCGCGCCTGATCGTGGCGGCCTACGTCGGCATCACCATCCTCGGCAGCCTGGCGTTCTGGTGGGCCGGGATGAGCCCGTTCGATGCGATCAACCACGCGATGTCGGCGATCTCCACCGGCGGTTTCTCGACCTCCGACCAGTCGCTGGCGAAGTGGACGCAACCGGCGGTGCACTGGGTCGCGGTGGTGATCATGATCCTCGGCAGCCTGCCGTTCACCCTGTATGTGGCGACCATGCGCGGCAACCGTCGTGCGCTGATCAAGGATCAGCAGGTGCAGGGTTTGCTCGGCATGTTGCTGGTGACCTGGCTGGTGCTCGGCACCTGGTATTGGTGGACCACCAAGCTGCACTGGCTGGAAGCGCTGCGGCATGTGGCGCTGAACGTGACCTCGGTGGTCACCACCACCGGTTTTGCCCTCGGCGACTACAGCCTGTGGGGCAACTTCTCGTTGATGCTGTTTTTCTATCTGGGCTTTGTCGGTGGCTGCTCCGGCTCGACGGCCGGCGGGATCAAGATCTTCCGTTTCCAGGTCGCCTACATCTTGCTAAAGGCCAACCTGAACCAGTTGATCCACCCGCGCGCGGTGATCAAGCAGAAGTACAACGGTCACCGACTCGACGAAGAGATCGTGCGTTCGATCCTGACCTTTTCGTTCTTCTTCGCCATCACCATCTGCGTGATCGCCCTGCTGCTGTCGCTGCTCGGCGTCGACTGGATGACCGCGTTGACCGGCGCTGCCAGCACCGTATCTGGCGTCGGCCCGGGGCTGGGCGAGACCATCGGTCCGGCGGGTAATTTCGCCACCTTGCCGGATGCCGCCAAGTGGATCCTGTCGTTCGGCATGCTGCTCGGCCGACTGGAGATCATTACGGTGTTTGTGCTGTGTATTCCGGCCTTTTGGCGTCACTGATCGGTGTCTGCAACAGCCGCGCCCGGTAATCGCCGGGCGTGGTGTCGAACCAGCGGCGGAACGCGCGGAAGAAGTTGCTCGGATCGGCAAACCCCAGCAGATAGGCAATCTCCAGCAAGGTCATGCTCGGCTGCGCCAGATACTGCTCGGCCAGTTCGCGGCGAGTGTCGTCGAGCAACTGCTGAAAACTGGTGCCCTCCTCCTGCAACCGCCGCTGCAAGGTGCGCTGCGACAGATGCAGGGTCTGCGCCACGGTATCGCGCTTGGGTTCGCCCTGCGGCAGTAAACGGCACAACACCTGGCGCGCCTTGTGGGTCACGCGACTTTCAGAGAATCGCGCCAGGTATTCCCCGGCAAACCGGTCGTGCAGCAGCGCCATGGCTTCGTTGGCGGTGGGCAGCGGCGCTTCCATGTCGGCCCGTTCGAAAATCAGCGCGTCGTAAGGCGAGTTGAACATCAAGGGGGCGTGGAAGGCTTGCCGGTAGGGTTGCAAGTCTGCGGGCTCGTCGCCCTGAAACAGCACTTTGACCGGATGCAGGGTGCGCCCGGTCAACCAGCCGCACAGGCCCAGCGCGCAGGCCAGCGAGGCCTCAGCGCTCTGCCGGGTTGGCGGCAGGTGATCGCCATGCACCGTCAGAATCAGCGCATAGCCTTCTTCGAGCAGACGAAAACTCAGGTCGGCGCTCTCGGCGATGATCCGCTGATAACGCACCAGGCGTTGAAAGCCTTCGGCCAGGGTGTTGCTCGACATCAAGGCGTAGCCGGCAACGTGGAACGAGGCCGGGCGCACTACTTTGCCCATGTTCAGGCCGATCGCCGGGTTGCCGGACAGCTCGACCGCCCGTTGCCAGAGGCGGGTCATGGAATCTTGCGGGAAGCGCGCATCCGGATCATCCAGGGCCGCGTAATCGAGCCCCAGTTGCTTGAACAGTACCCGGCAATCCAGGCCGTCCATCTCCAATGCTTTGACAATCCCCATCGCCCAGCTTGCAGAAGTCGTTCGTTCGCTCATGGCGTTATTCTTTTACATGATGGATCGCATGTTACGACCCGATTTGCGAAGGATACTAAAGTGGCGCCCATTGTCACTGGCTGATGCCAGTGTTCACTCTAGACTCAAATAAGCTACCCGCCGAACAACTTGCCGTCAGAACAATAACCACAGAGATCGCAGTCGTGGAAAACATCAAGCAATTCAACAGTTTCGCCGAGTTCTACCCGTATTACCTCAGCGAACACGCCAACAGTACCTGCCGACGATTGCATTTCATCGGCACCACGCTGGTGATTTTCATTCTGGCCATGACCATCGCCAAAGGTGCCTGGCTGCTATTGCTGGCCCTGCCGCTGGCCGGTTACAGCTTTGCCTGGATCGGGCATTTCTTCTTTGAAAAGAACCGTCCGGCGACTTTCCAGCATCCGCTGTACAGTCTGCTCGGCGATTTCGTCATGTACCGCGACATGATCCTCGGCCGCGTGGCGTTCTGAAACCCGACCCACCAGGAGGCTTGCCGATGAACGCCAATGCCCGCTTCACTCACATGCAGGACGGCACGCAGGAAGACTGGGCGATCATCGCCGCTGACTTCAGTGCCTACGCCCGGCAATTGCCGTCGCGGATCGTCGCGCACCTGAAGTTGCTCGAAGGTGATTTCGGCGGCTTTCCGGTGGATCGCCTGACCCACTCGCTGCAAACCGCGACCCGCGCCTATCGTGACGGCCGCGACGAGGAATACGTGGTCTGCGCGCTGCTGCATGACATCGGCGACACCCTCGGCTCCTACAACCACCCGGACATCGCGGCGGCGATTCTCAAACCGTTCGTCAGTGCCGAGAATCTGTGGATGGTCGAGAAGCACGGGATCTTTCAGGGTTATTACTTCTTCCATCACCTGGGCATGGATCGGCATCTGCGCGAGCAATTCGCCGCGCATCCGCAGTATCAGGCCACGGCGGAATTTTGCGCCAGGTACGATGCGGCGGCGTTCGACCCGGCCTATGAAACCCTGCCGCTGAGCTTCTTCGAGCCGATGATGGAGCGGCTGTTTGCCCAGCCGAAGCACTCGATCTACAAGGCGGCGATGGAAGAACACAGCCCGGCCTGAGAACACCACAACTCAATGTGGGAGGGGGCTTGCTCCCGAAGGCGGTGTGTCAGATAAACATGTACTTACTGATACACCGCATTCGGGAGCAAGCCCCCTCCCACAGGAGATATCTGGGGTCTAGGCAATCTCGGCAACCTTGGCCGCCTTGAGCTGTGCCTCCCGCGCCTGTGCATCCGCCAGGCGATACAGCTCGATCGTGCCGTCCCAGTGCTCGATCAACGCCGTGCACGACTCCACCCAATCGCCGCAATTGAGGTAGTCCACCTCCCCCACCTTGCGGATCTCGGCATGGTGAATGTGCCCGCAGACCACGCCGTGCAACTCGCGTTTCACGCATTCGTGGGCAATGGCTTCTTCGAAGTCGCTGATGAAACTCACTGCCGTCTTCACCTTGTGTTTCAGGTACGCCGACAACGACCAGTAACCGTAGCCATAACGCGCTCGCCAGTGATTGAGCCAGCGGTTGAGGGTCAGGGTGAATTCGTAGGCCGAGTCGCCGAGAAAGGCCAGCCAGCGGTGATAACGGGTGATCACGTCGAACTGATCGCCATGAATCACCAGCAGGTGCCGGCCATCCGCCGTGACATGCACCGCCTCGTCGACCAACTGGATGTTGCCAAGGATCAGCTTCGAATAACGGCGCAGGAATTCGTCGTGGTTGCCGGTGACGTAGATCACCTCGGTGCCGCGCTTGCTCATGGTCAGCAGGCGACGGATCACGTTGGTGTGCGCCTGCGGCCAGTACATGCCACCGCGCAGCTTCCAGCCGTCGATGATGTCACCGACCAGATAGATCTTGTCGGCGTGGTAGCCCTTGAGAAATTGCGACAAGTGCTCGGCCTGGCAATCCCGCGTGCCCAGGTGCACGTCGGAAATCCACAAGGTACGCACCCGTTGTTTGCGGCTGGGTCTGGCGAGCTCGGCGCTGGTCATGGGCAACCCTCTGCGATGTTTTCGCCACTGTGCACGCGCCCGGTGAATCGACCATGACAGGCAGGCGTCAGTCGTGTGACAGCGCGCAAGTCCGCTACCCCGGTGTAGACTGGCGCTCACTTCGGAGACCTCTGCCATGCGCCCGATCCTCACCCTGCGCCAATACACCCACGACCTGATCGTCCACAGCCACGACCACGCGCAACTGGTGTTCGGGCTGTCCGGTGCGCTGGATTTCGAAGTCGAGGGTCAGGGCAGTCAGGTGCGCCAGCAGAGTTTCGTGGTGGTCCCCGGCGGCGCGCATCACGCGTGCGGCAGCCCCGATGGCAGTCGTTGTCTGGTGCTGGACGTGCCCGACGAGCAATGGCTCAGCGATTCGCTGGGCGAGCACGCCGCGGCCAGTCAGCGCTTGCTCGACCAGCCGGCGCGGTTGTCCCTTGATGCCGGGCAAAGTCAATTGGTCAACTGGCTGGCGAACAGCCCGGTCACTGATCCGCTGATCGCTCAGCAAGGCGCGGTGTTGCTACTGGCCAGCCTGAATCACGCCAGACCTGGCGAACTCTCGGCGCGGCGCCTGCCTTACGCGGCGCTGGATGCGCACATCGAGCAACACGCCGCCTACCCGCTGCAGGTGGCCGATCTGGCGCAGATCGCCGGGCTGTCCAGCGCCCGCCTGCACGCGCGGTTCATGGCTGAATGCGGGCAGACGCCGATGGACTACATTCGCAGCCGGCGGCTGCACAAAGCGGTTTGCCTGTTGCGCGAGACGGCGCTGCCGATCGGCGAGATCGCCAGTCGGGTTGGCTACAGCTCGCAGAGCGCGTTCGCGGCGGCGGTGCTGCGCGAGTTTGGTGCCTCGCCGGGGCAATTGCGTCGCGATTCCTGCGACAAAAAACGCTAGTTCGCCGACAGACTTCTGAGCCGCAACACGTTTCAATGGGCAACATTGAAACTGTGTTCGGATTAAGGATTGCAATGACTCCGCGTACCGCCCTCGGCGCCCTGCATATCGGCGCTCTGATGTTCGGCCTGACTGGTGTGTTCGGCAAACTCGCGGCCGCCTCCCCGGCGGTGATCGTCTTCGGACGTGCCGCATTTGCCGTGCTCGCCCTGGCCTTTTTCGCGCGCTTCGCCAGTCAGCACGGCTGGCAGAAACTGCAGGCGGTCGACTGGCGGCGTCTGGCGCTCAGCGGCGTGTTGCTGGCCGGGCACTGGGTGAGTTTTTTCATCGCGGTAAAGGTCGCCGGCGTGGCGATTGCGACTCTGGGCTTTGCCAGTTTCCCGGCGTTTACGGTGATTCTTGAAGGTCTGATTTTCCGCGAACGCATCCGCGCCAATGAAATCGTGCTGGTGGTGCTGGTCAGCGTCGGTCTGGTGCTGGTGACGCCAGCGTTCGATCTGGCCAGCGGCGCCACCACCGGACTGCTCTGGGCGGTGCTGTCGGGCCTGCTGTTCGCCCTGCTGTCGCTGACCAACCGCGCCAGCTCCGGACGCATCCCGGCGGTGCAGGCCGCGCTGTGCCAGAACGTGGTGGTGGCGCTGTGCCTGCTGCCGGTCGCCGTTCCGCAACTGAGCGAAGTACGCGCCCTGGACTGGTTGTGGATCGCCCTGCTCGGGGTGTTCTGCACCGGCGTCGCCCACAGCCTGTTCGTCGCCAGCCTCGCGGTGATCAAGGCGCGCACCGCCGCCGTGGTGTTCGCCATGGAGCCGGTTTACGGCATCACCATCGCCTGGCTGCTGTTCGATGAAAACCCGACCGTGCGCATGCTGATCGGGGGAGCGCTGATCATCATCGCCATCGTGGTCTCGGCGCGGATGTCAGGCAGCGCCGACAAGAAAACCGTGGCTGCCGAAGCCGCGTCTCACTGAGTGCGTTCGTTGTGGCCGAGATCGCGCTCAGGGTCGATCTGATCGCGCACCCGCTGCTTGAGCACCTTGGCCTCGGGAAAACCGCCATCGGCCTTGCGCTCCCAGATCTGCACGTCGTCGCAGCTGATGTGAAACACCCCGCCGGTGCCCGGCACCAGCGAGACCTTGCCGAGGTCGTCGCCGAAGGTGCTGAGCAGCTCCTGCGCCAGCCATGCGGCGCGCAGCAGCCACTGGCATTGGGTGCAATAAGTGATGACGATTTCCGGTTTTGCAGCAGACATGTTCGCTGAAACTCCTGAGACAGAGGGCGCCGCTATAATAGCCGGCTTTATCGCTTGCCCCGAGACTCACCATGCGCCGTTTGCTGTTCTGCCTGCTGCTTGGCTTTCTGCCCCTCTTTGCTAATGTCACCGTGCATGCCGCCGAAGCCCCCCGCCCCAAAGTCGGCCTGGTGTTGTCCGGTGGTGCCGCCCGTGGCCTGGCGCACATCGGTGTGCTCAAGGCTCTTGAAGAACAAGGGATAAAGATCGATGCGATTGCCGGCACCAGCATGGGTGCGGTGGTCGGTGGCCTGTATGCCTCGGGCTACAAGATCGATGAGCTGGAAAAACTCGCGCTGAACATTGACTGGCAGCAGGCACTGTCCGACGCCCCGCCCCGGGAAGACGTGCCGTTTCGCCGCAAGCAGGACGACCGCGATTTTCTGGTGAAACAGCAACTGAGTTTTCGCGATGACGGTAGCCTCGGCCTGCCGCTGGGGGTGATTCAGGGCCAGAACCTGGCGCTGATGCTGGAAAGCCTGTTGGCGCACACCAGTGACACCCGCGACTTCGACAAACTGCCGATCCCGTTCCGCGCCGTCGCCACCGACATCGCCAACGGCGAAAAAGTGGTGTTCCGCAAAGGCCACCTGCCGCAGGTGATCCGCGCCAGCATGTCGATTCCGGCGGTGTTCGCCCCGGTCGAACTCGACGGCCGCCTGCTGGTGGACGGCGGCATGACCGATAACATCCCGCTCGACGTCGCGCGGGAAATGGGCGTCGATGTGGCGATCGTGGTCGACATCGGCACGCCGCTGCGCAACCGCAAGCAACTGGCCACCGTGGTCGACGTGCTGAACCAGTCGATCACCCTGATGACCCGGCGTAACTCCGAAGAGCAACTGGCCGCCCTCAAACCCACCGACGTGCTGATCCAGCCGGCGCTGGCGGCGTTCGGCGTCACCGACTTCGGCAAGGCCCAGGAGATGATCGACGCCGGTTACCGCGCCACGCGGATTCTCGACGCCCGCCTCGCTCAGCTCAAACCTCAGCAATCCCAAGACGCCGAACTCAATGCCGCCCGCGCCCCGGGCCAGCGCACGCCGATCATCACCGCGATCAGGGTCGAGAACGATTCGAAAGTCGGCGATGAGGTGATCCGCTATTACATCCGCCAGCCGATCGGCGAGCCGCTGGATCTCGGTCGGCTGCACTCGGACATGGGCACGCTATACGGCCTCGACTACTTCGAACAGGTGCAGTACCGCGTGGTGCACAAGGGTCAGGATCACACGCTGGTGATCAGCGCCCGGGGCAAACGCAGCGGCACCGATTACCTGCGGGTCGGCCTGAACCTGTCAGACGACATGCGCGGTGACAGCGCCTTCAACCTCGGCGCCAGTTACCGCATCAACGGCATCAACCGCCTCGGCGCGGAATGGCTGACCCGCGCACAAATCGGCGACAAGCAGGAACTGTATACCGAGTTCTATCAGCCGCTGGACGTCGGCTCGCGCTACTTCGTCGCGCCGTATGCTGCGTTTGAGGCGCAGAACGTCGATGCCGTGCTCGACAACGATCCGATCGCCCAATACCGCGTCGAACGCTACGGTTTCGGCCTCAATTTCGGCCGACAGATCGGCAACAACGGCGAAATCCGCTTCGGGGTTGGCGAGGCCTGGGGCAAGGCGGACGTGCGAATCGGTGATCAGGACCTGCCGAGGGAAAACTTCACTGAAGGTTTCTACTCGCTGAAGTACTCGTACGACTCGCTGGACAACGTCTATTTCCCCCACGAGGGCAAGGACGTCAGCCTGACCCTGCTGCAATTCGAACCAAGCCTGGGCTCGGACACGCGCTACCGGCAGTGGGAATTCAAACTCGACAAAGCCATGAGCCATGGCCCGGATACGCTGATTCTCGGCGGCCGTTATGGCCGAACGCTGGACGACGCCAACGTGGTGACGTCGAGCTTCCTGCTCGGCGGTGCACGGCAGTTGTCGGGCTTTCGCGAGGATTCGATCTCCGGGCAGAACGTCAGCCTGATGCGCGCGGTGTATTACCGCCGGTTGACACCGCGCGCCTACCTGCCCCTGGACTTCCCGCTGTATGCCGGGGCGTCGCTGGAACGTGGGCGGGCATGGAACAACGACAATGAATTCGACAGCGGCTACATCAATGCCGCCAGTGTGTTTATCGGCTTCGATACGCCGCTGGGGCCGCTGAACTTCACCTACGGTTTGAATGATGCGAACGAGCAGGCGGTTTATCTGAATCTGGGGCAGACGTTCTGATCATTCAGGTGGATCTATGGTGCCTGCCAGGCCGCCTTCGCGAGCAAGCCCGCTCCCACAGTTGGAATGCGTTCCAGTGTGGGAGCGGGCTTGCTCGCGAAGGCGTCAGGACAGGCACCTCGTGAGTCAATGACACTCAGATCAGCGAATCCCCGCCAACAAGGTTCTGGCGGTTTGCCTGAGGGGTTCATCCCCTTCCTTGAGCAATTCGTTGAGCAGGGCAATCGCGCTGTCGATATCCCCATCATCAATGCAGGTCTGTGCCTGCTCGAGTTTCACTGACCCGACAGCAGGTTCCGGCTCCTGCAACGTCAGCGGCTCCAGCGCCAGAGTGGACGGAGGATCGCCGAACGCATTGAGAAAGTCATCGTCCAGCGGCTGCGCGTCCGGTTCGGGGATCCACTCCAGCTCCGCCTCTTCGCTGGCCACTGTTTCGGGCAACTCGAAATCCGCTGGCAGGATTTCAAGCCCCGAATTCGATGCAGATGGATCCACGTGCTGCTCAGGTGCCGAACGACTGTCCTCAAGATCCCAACTGGACGCCATCGACAGCTCACCCAGATTCAATTCGAAATCATCCTCGGGCGCCGGTGGCGCAGGAGCGGCCACCGCCGCAGCAGCGACGATCGGCAATACCGGGGTGATCGGCGCAGCGCTGTTCAATTTCGGATGCCGTTCACGGATCGCGGCCAATTGCTGAGGATCAACCCCTGCCCCACGCAACTGGTTTTCCTGTTGCTCATAAGCGGCGCTGTCACCCTGCCGCCCCAGCACCTCGAGCAACTGCACGCCCAGATCGATGCGCTCCGGCTCCTTGTCCAGGGCATTGCGCAGCAACCCGACGGCCTCGTTCAGTCGCCCGTAAGCCAGATAGATCCCCACCGCTTCCAGCACATCGCCTGCCGCCGGTTCTTCACGATGTTCGTGCGCTGCGCCGAGGCTGGGCGAGGCTGTGGTGGGTGTGTCGTCCAGATCTGGCGCGAGACCTGTCGAGGCCAGCGCCAGCGGCGCTGCATCCTGAACCCGTTGACGGCGACGGCGCACGAACAGCACGCCCCCCAACAGGCCCAGCAACAGCAGCAAACCACCGAGCAACGGCCAGTTGAGGCCATCGTCTTCGGCTGGCGAAGCTGGGGTTGCTGCGGGCGCAGGTGGCGGCGGCGTAACGGCCGGTGCCGGGGGCTTTTGCAACTCGCTCAAACGCGTTTGCAGATCACTGACGTGCTTTCTACCGTCAGCAATCTGCACCTCCTGCGCCTGCAGTTTGACGTTGAGGTCGTCGACCGTCTTCTGCAGTTGCTGATTGAGCAACACGCTGGCCGCCAATTGCTCGGCCAAGGCATCGCTGACGGGCGCAGCCGCCGCTGGCGATGCCGGCGCAGAAGGCGGCGCATCGCGTTTGCCCTGGGCAGCCTGCGGGGCCGCCGTGGCAGGTTCGACGGTGGGGAATTCAGAGGATTGCGGACGTGGATCGGGCTCGTCCGTGGCCGGCACGATACCCGGTGATCCGGGCGGATCGATCAGCAGCGTGTACTCGCGCAACAAGCGGCCATTGGGCTGATCGAGCTGCACCAGAAAATTCAGATAGGGTTCATTGACCGGCTTGCGCGAGGTCACCCGGATCATCTGGCGATTGCCATGCAGGATCGGAGTGAACTTGAGGTCGTTGAGAAAAAACACCCGCTCGACCCCGGCCCGGCCGAACTCATCCGCCGTGGCCAGGCTGGCCGAGAGGTCGCTGGCACTGAGGCCCGCGGCATCCACCAGCGCGATGTCGGCCTTGAGCGGCTGATTGAGGCCCGAGTGGACGGTGATGTCGCCCAGCCCCAGTGCCATCGACCAGGTCGAATAGCAGAATACGCCAGCGACCAGCAGCCATTTGGCGCTACCGCGCAGTACCACGTGCCGACTTGCGTGCATGAGCATCCCTTAAATAAGCAAAACCGGTTTCTATGCGTTCGCACATCCGGTACGAACACGATATTGCCCAGTAGTTCTTATAGTCTGCTCAGCGCGATCCCTCAAAAAACCGGCACGCGGTTATGCCTCAAGATTTTTCCAGGTTGGCCAGAATGTGCCCGTGAACGCGCATGCACACCTTCAGATCCGCCTCGTCGACGCCTTCGAACAACTCGTGGCGCAATTGCGTGGCAATGGTTTCGATTTGTTCGATCAGCGGCAGCGCCGGCGCGCAGAGCACGATTTTTTTCGCCCGGCGATCTTCCATCACTGACTGACGTTGCACCAGGCCCTGGCTTTCCAAGCTGTCGAGCAAGCGCGCGAGGGTCGGCCCTTCGACACCGACGCTTTGCGCCAGCTCGCGTTGGGTCGGCGCATCTTCGAAACGTGCCAGGTGCAGCAGCACCAGCCAGCGTGCCTGGGACAAGCCCAGACCGGCCAGTCGGCGATCCAGTTCGGCACGCCAGCCACGAGACATCTGGGCCAATTGCATGCCAAAGCGGTGTTGATCGGTTAACGGCATAAAACACTCATGAGTAGACTGACAAATAGAGAAAAACTAATTATTAGTCAGCTAAGCATGACATTTGGCTATAGGCAAGAGCCGATCCGTACGAATCGTTACAACTGCCTGACGGTTGGCGCAATCGCCGTCTTACATTTCGAATTCAGATTGCAGCGCAGCCCTTACGCAGTAAAGAACGCCTTCCGGAACCCGACCGGCGAACAGCTCGGCCACTTCGGCGACAGACGGCAATTCGCCCTCGCCATCGAGGAACGCGTCCTGCACTTCGCCCATCAGTTCTTCCGGCAAATCCAGCGCCTGCTCCAGCGACAATTGCTGCTTGCCAATGGCCTCGGCAAGCATGCTGTAGACGTTCTTTTCCGAGCACTGCAACTGCCCGGCGATCTGCATCGGGGTCATGCCGGCGCGGGCCAGGGTGATCAGTTCGTGGCGCACGTCGGCGACCACTTTCGGCGCTTCGGCCTCGCCGCCGAGCACTTCGAGGAAGGCCTCGCCATAACGTTCCAGCTTGCGTGCACCGACACCGCTGACCCGGGCCATGTCGGCCAGCGAGGTCGGCTGGCTGCGGAGCATTTCCAGCAGGGTCGAGTCGGGGAAGATGACGTACGGCGGCACCCCATGCTCTTCGGCGAGTTTGCGCCGCAACGCACGCAAGGCTTCCCACTGTTCGCGTTCTTCGCCACGCACCAACTGACTGGCCGGGCTCTTGCTGGCGGTCTTGGCGGTGACCTGCGGCTTGAGGTCGCGGCGCAGCTCCAGGCTCACTTCACCCTTGAGCAATGGCCGGCAGGTGTCGCTCAGACGCAGACCGCCATAACCTTCATGATCGACATCAGCCAGACCACGGGCCACCAGTTGCCGGAACAGCGAGCGCCATTCGCTCTCGCTCAACGCCTTGCCGACGCCGTACACCGACAGGTGCTGATGACCAAAGCTACGCACCTTTTCGTTGTCCTTGCCCAGCAACACGTCCACCAGATGGCCGACGCCATAGCGCTGGCCGGTGCGATAGATCGCCGACAGCGCCTGGCGCGCCGGCTCGGTGGCGTCCCAGGTCTGCACGCCGTCGACGCAGTTGTCACAGTGGCCGCACGGCTCGGGCATGTCCTCGTCGAAATACGCCAGCAGGGTCTGCCGGCGGCAGCGGGTTTCTTCGCAGAGCGAGAGCATGGCGTCGAGCTTGTGCTGCTCAAGACGCTTGTGGCGCTCGTCGCCCTCGGAGTTCTGCAGCATCTGCTTGAGCATCACCACGTCTTGCAGACCGTAAGCCATCCACGCATCCGCCGGCAGGCCATCACGGCCGCCGCGCCCGGTTTCCTGGTAATAGGCTTCCAGGGATTTCGGCAGATCGAGGTGCGCGACGAAACGCACGTTGGGCTTGTCGATGCCCATACCGAACGCCACGGTGGCGACCATGATCAGGCCTTCCTCGTTGAGGAAGCGCTTCTGGTGATAGGCGCGCAGATCATTGGGCAAACCGGCGTGGTACGGCAGCGCCGGGAAGCCCTGCTCGCTGAGGAACGCGGCGACTTCTTCAACCTTCTTGCGCGACAGGCAATAGACGATGCCGGCATCGCTGCGCCGTTCAGCGAGAAACGCGAGCAACTGCTTGCGCGGCTGCTCCTTGGGCACGATGCGGTAGAAAATATTCGGCCGGTCGAAGCTCGACAGGAAGCGCTCGGCGTTCTGCAGGTGCAGGCGGGTGACGATTTCTTCGCGGGTACGCTTGTCGGCGGTGGCAGTCAGGGCGATGCGCGGTACGTCGGGGAACATTTCCGCCAACTGGCCCAGTTGCAGGTATTCCGGACGGAAGTCGTGGCCCCATTGCGACACGCAGTGCGCTTCGTCGATGGCGAACAGCGCGATGTTCAAGCCTTGCAGGAACGACAGCATGCGCGGCTGTACCAGACGCTCGGGCGCCAGATAGAGCATTTTCACTTCGCCACGTTTGATTCGTGCGGCGAGGTCACGCTGCTGCTCGGCGCTCAACGTGGAGTTCAGCGCCGCCGCAGCCACGCCGAGCTCTTCGAGGGTGGCGACCTGATCGTCCATCAAGGCGATCAGCGGCGACACCACCACCGCCAGGCCTTCGCGCAACAGCGCCGGCACCTGGAAGCACAGGGATTTGCCGCCACCGGTAGGCATCAGCACCAGCGCATCACCGCCGCTGGCCACGCGCTCAATGATTGCACCCTGACGGCCACGGAAACTGTCGTAGCCGAAGATGTCCTTGAGGACGCGTTGAGCCTGTTCGAGCATAAAAACTCCAAAAATCTACCGAAACATCCCTGCACAGGCTGGTTCAGGACAGCCACAGCTGCTTAAACAAAACGTAAGAACGCATTGCAATGACAGCCGCAATACGAGCAGGGAGCGCAAAACGCGGCAGTATACCCGAGCCCTCCCCGGCAGGGTGTGCCGCTGAGAAGACTCCGCTAGCCGCCAACACGAAAACCCTGTGGGAGCGGGCTTGCTCGCGAAGGCGGCGTGCCAGTCGATGCAAAAGTGTCTGATACACCGTATTCGCGAGCAAGCCCGCTCCCACAGGGATATTCGTGTTGCCTGTAATTGCGGCAAATCTGCCATGCGGCTGGCTTGAGCGAGCAAGAAGGCCTAGAATTCCCGCATTGTTTATTCCCCCAAGGTAGCCCCGTAATGTCCTTCGCTGAGCAACTAACCCGCCTGCAAGTCTTTCTCGACGCCGACGAGCTGCACGAAGAGGCGCTGGATTACGTGGCCGCCCACGGTTACCTGACCGCCCTGTCGATCTGTGCAGAAGACGTACCGGAGCGTGAGTGGATCGACGCCCTGTTCGCCGAAGAGCCGCATTACAGCAGCGAGGCGCAGCGCGAAGAAATCGAAGCCACCCTGATCGGTCTCAAGGCACACATCGCCCGCCAACTGGCGTCCGACGAAGAATTCGAACTGCCGTGCGACCTGGACCTGGGTGACGAGCCGGACGACTCCGAACTGCGCGGCTGGTGCATCGGTTTCATGGAAGGCGTATTCCTGCGTGAAGCGGCCTGGTTCGAGACCGCTGAAGAAGAAGTCAGCGAAATGCTCCTGCCGATCATGGTCGGTTCCGGCCTGTTCGACGAACAGCCAGAGTTCGAAGACATCGCCAAGGACGCCAACCTGATGGACGACATGATCGTGCAGATCCCGGAAGCCCTGACCGCGCTGTACCTGCTGTGCCAGGCCCCGGACGAAAAACCGGCGATCCTCAAGCCACGTCACCATTAAGCCTCAGCCTATGGACAACCCCATAGGCAACCGCCCCCTGATGTTGCGCTACATCCTGCTGGCCGTCGGCTGGCTCAGCGTGGCATTGGGGGTGATCGGGATTTTCCTGCCTGTTCTGCCCACCACCCCTTTCCTTTTGCTGGCGGCCGCCTGCTTCGCGCGCAGCTCTCCGCGTTTCTATCAATGGCTGGTCGAACACCCGAAGCTCGGGCCATGGATTCGTGACTACCTCGACGGCAACGGCATACCGCTCAAGGGCAAGGTCTACGCGATCGGCTTGATGTGGGCGAGCATTCTGTTTTCGTGTTACCTGGTGCCGCTGCCGTGGGCACGGGGGTTCATGTTGACCAGCGCGGTGTTGGTGACGGTGTACATCCTTCGGCAAAAGACTTTGGATAAATCCTGAATACCGCCGCCCCTGCTACATCTGCATTTATCCCCGATACAGCGCCTCAGGCTGTCTGTTTCGTGTGTTTCGAGCCAGTTATCCAAGTGCCCTGCCACTGACCGCTCGTCGGAAAAAACCTCCTACCTGTTATTTCTGACAGTAGGCAACACTCGCCACATCAGGCCCAATCAATCAACGCCTTCCTGGCAGAGCCCCATGTCCTTCGCTGAGGTTTTTCGTCATGACGCACTTTCACTCCTTCCTGTTTCCACGCTTGCAGACTGAAATTCCGGGGCTGAAACTGCGTCCCTTGCGGATTTCGGCCATGATAGAGCCGATCGTCGATGGGGACGGCGGTATCAACTGCAAAACCTACTACCAGTTTCCCGACGGTTTGTTCTGCTCCGTCGATGCCTACGCCGAACCCATGCGCAAAGGTGACACGCTCGATATCTATTGGGGCAAGGACCACAAGATCTTTACCCGGGTACTGCAAGATGACGAAGACGGCAGCAACCAACCGGTGTTTTTCTTCCTGCCTGTGACGAACATCCTTCCCGGCTGGGTCGACGAGGTCTACTACGTACTGACCCGCGCAGGCAGCACCAGCCCCGACGAGCCCGCCACGCCCTTGCGAATACTGGTGAAGCTGGATCTGCCAGGCGGCAAAGACGATAAGCCCCATTTGCCCGGACATGCAAAATTGCACATTGTGCAGCTGCCGCGCGACGTCATCGTTAACGGCGTGGATGCGGTTTGGGCAGCCAAGGGTGTGCCGATGGTTATTCCTCGCTACCCGAACATCGCCGTGCGCGACGTTATCCAAGTGCAATGGGGCAATGCCTTCTTGCCACCTCATACCGTCAGCGCCGATGAGGCAGCCGGCACGGCACCTATCGAGATCACCGCACACAAGGACGATATTGTGGCCGGTGGCGACGGCAACGCGCAGGTGGTGCATTACGGGATCCATGACGAGGTATTCAACCACTCCGAGAAGTGGTCGCTGAGGACCCCAGTCAAAGTCATGTCCGGAATCCGGCAGCTGGATGAGCCGATTATCCAGGAGTCAGTCAACGGCATCATTGATCTCGACCAATTGAACAATCGCGATGTCAACGTGCATGTTCGCGCCTCCACCAGTGATTTCGAGGTGGGTGACACCGTCACCATGACTTGGGTAGGCACACCACCCACCGGTGCTCCGTTGCCCAACCGACAATCCCAGAGGGTGGAAAGCTTCCCCAGCATCCTCATGTTTCAGATTCCGAATGCGCAGGTCCGGGCGATTGCCATGGGAACCGCAGACGTATCGTATGTGCGCTACAAAAAGGACGACGGCTCTGCGCTCCCCTCCAGGCACGAACTCGCCAGCGTGGAAGGCCGGATCCCCGCGCCGGTCTTAAGCGAAGCCGCGGACAATACGGTGAGCGCCGATATCACATCGGCCACCGTGAACATTCAGTACCCGGGCATGACCACGGACGATATCGTCAACATGGCCTGGCTGGGCACCAAGGCCAATGGCATTCCCTACTTGTATGAGGCTCGGCACATCGTCAGCCCGCAGGACGTGGAAAATCATCTCGTGACCTTGTACGTGCCAGGAAAACATCTGCGGGTGCTGGAGAACGGTGCACTGAATCTGTTCTACCGGGTGTCCCGTGACGGGCCGCACTGGCGTGGCACGCATGAGTCCGGGCACCAGGAAATCAAGGTGTTGCGATTCACCTGAGTCGCAGGTGTCAGGTCAACCCGCCGGCCCGGACAGCGGGTTGCCCGGCAGGCCAGCACAAAAAAACGCCCCGCAGGTGCGAGGCGTTTTCAGGTATTCACATCATGAGGCTGCTTACCAGGTCCAGCGCGCTCCGACATTCAAGTCATACGGCTTCTCGATGTACTTGCCATGGCTGTAGTCGTAACCGGCATACACCTGCAGGTCCTTGGTCAATGCCACTGCAACGCCTGCGCCCAGCACACCACGGGTGCCAGACAAGTCGTTGTTGAACTGATTATCAGCGTTGACCGTCACGCGGTTGTTATTGATGAACTCGTGCTGCACCGCAACGCGCACATAAGGCTGGGCGACCATGCCATTGCCCATGTTGAAGTTGCGGCCCACAGTGGTTCCCGCTTCACCCAGCACCGAGCGGCTGCGATCGCCGTCGGCCTCCATGCCATTGTCCAGATCAAAGTTGCGCCCCTGAATCACCGCCGTCGACAGTTTGCCGTACGGCTCGATGAAGTAGCCATCCTCCAGTTTGATCTGGCGACCGAACTCCGCCGAAGCGCTGACACCGGAGCTGTCATAACTGCCCTTGGCGCGGGTGCCATCGCTCATGCCGACTTTCGTATCGCTCTGAAAGCGGTTGAACTTGAGCAGCGCATCAAAGTAGTAACCGCTCTGCTTGTTCATCCAGGTCACGTAAGGGCCCAGATAGTAGCTGTCGACCGTACCCGAAGTCCCCTGTGCGACGTCCAGGTTGGTATGGCTGTAGCCGCCCATGATCCCGGCCACCCACAGACTGTCGCCCAGGTGCGTATCGGCCCCCAGAGAAAGCCCTTGCTGGGTCTGCTGATAACCCACGCCGGAAGCGGCGCTGATGTTGTACTTGTTGCCGTAGGTGCGCATCCACAGGCCGGTGTCCCCCCCATTGAAACGCAACTCGCCCATGCGGCTGCTCAAAGTTGCCGCCTCGGCATACAACAGCGTCACCGGAGCGTTGAACAGCGCCAGCACCGATTTCGCCCCGGGGCTGATGGTCTTGGTGGTCGGGTCGAGAAACCATTCCGTTCCGCCCTCCCCCACTTCTCGCCAATCAAGTTTATAAGACCAGGTACCTAGATCGACATCCCCGCCTCTCAGGGCAAATTGCGCGTCGCCGGCGGCGGTGTGCACCAGGGTCAACTGCTGCGGGTTCAGCGCGTCCAGACCGGAAGCGGCCACCAGCAATCCGAATTGCCCGCTGGCAACGCCCGTGACATTGAGGAAGTCGTGCTGACCGGTGGCGAAATTGCCCTTCATTTCGAACGTACTGGAACCATCCAGAGAGCCGGCCAGCGTGCCGACGTTCAACTGGTAGAACGTATCTGGCACATCCTGCGCACCAAAGCGCACCGTCCCGCCATTCATGGCGAGTGTTCCTACAGTGTCAGCGCCTGTCAGGGTCCAGCTAGAACCGCTGTTGACGGTCACGCCGTTGACATTGTCGAGACGGCCGGTCAGTTGCGAGTTGTTCTGCAGGGTGACGTTGGCAGTCGAACCGTTTTCGACCAGCACATCGCCGGTCATACGGCCTTGATCAAAGGTCAGGTTGCCGGTGCTGCTGCCGGCAATGTTGATATTGCCTTCCAGCGTACTGCCCTCCACGGACAGGGTCGCGGTCGAGGCATCCTGTACGTCAAGCAGCACATTATTGCCGGCAAGCAGTTGGGTTCCGTTCAGCACTCGTATTTGCGCATTGACTCCGGAATTCGCGAGGATCGCTGCCCCGCTGAGCCCTTGCACCAGGACATTGTCCAGCGACACATTGGCGCCATTGCCGACCCCACCGAGATCCGGACGCAACCGGATACCGTTCATGCCCCCCGTCATGCTGCCCCCCACCGCCCGGACCTCTGCACCGAAGGCGCTCAGGCCCACACCGCTTGCCCCAGTGGCGCTCAGGTGGGTATCGGTCAGTTGAATATCACTGCCGCCACTGCTTTCGATCCCCGCCGTCTGGCCAGTGATCCGACTGCCGCTGATCACAGCGGTTGAACCGGTGGTGGTACCACTGTTGCGTCCGATGAACATGCCCATGCGCGAGCCCGTCACTGTGGCATCAGACACATTGGCGGCGGCGTTGGTGACGGCAATGCCCGCGCTGCCAAGCCTGCCCGAATAAGTCCCGCCCAAGGCATTGAACTGCGCTCCCGTGTTGATCGATACCTCAAAAGTACTCGCACCACTGGCGTTCAATACGCCGCCATCGCGGGCAATGTAATTATCC
This sequence comes from Pseudomonas sp. GW823-FHT01D03, assembly GCF_058798255.1. Classification (NCBI taxonomy): domain Bacteria; kingdom Pseudomonadati; phylum Pseudomonadota; class Gammaproteobacteria; order Pseudomonadales; family Pseudomonadaceae; genus Pseudomonas; species Pseudomonas sp. GW823-FHT01D03. The sequence goes on along the minus strand of NZ_JBXAKK010000001.1, from coordinate 1,696,817 downwards.
TGCGCAGTGTTCTGATCGATATTCAGCGTTTGCCCTGCTCCAACCGACGTCAAGGCAAAAACAAGAGGGCTGGTAGAGAAAACTGGCACCAGGGACAACCATGCCAGATGTGTTCTTGACCACGTTGATGAAAACAGATATGTACGACAACCCATATGACCTCCTTACCACTTTTCGAGGGAAATGCTTGCGCTGAATTACCAGCAAAACTGCGGGGCAATGTACAAGGAGCCCATCATTCTTTCTGTAGGAAAAATCCTTAACTTGATAGAGATTAATACCCAGTACACGGACAGACAGAAGGAGGGAAGCGCAATACACGCCTCCGCCCTTCAAAAGACGCTTTTACGCGTCTGTGGATCCGTCACAATATATATCGTTGAAATCCGCGACAACGACCCTGACCGCATGTTCTGCAGAGGAATGAGTGTCCCCATCGATAACCGTTGAATATACAATTTTGCCGTTCCCGTCCTTGATCGGGCGAAGTGCATCAGCGAATGGCAAGTAAACTTCAAACCCATTTAAATGTTCACTGCCCTGCAATGTCTTCTCGAACTTATAATCCTCAATATCAGGCGCCCCCGGTTCAAGCTTGCTTCGCGACCAGACAAACTCCAATTTCATGTCTGCTTCAAGAGAGCCACCGCCAGCGACCCGGACAACTGCAGCCGACCCAATGACGGCTATATCCCGAAGCGAATCGCAATTCAGATACGTGATATTTCCCGGATTGGTATAAAGATGCTGGATGACCGGAACAGGCAAGGTCACGGGATATATAGAGACTTTGACTGGGGTAGGCGGGGATGGATTTTCATTCTCACCATTGGCCGGATTGGTAATCACATAACGAGCTGTTTTCCTGCCGTTTTTGGTTTCTTCAAACACCGCCGATTTAAGTTTGAATGGGACCTTGAAATCAGGGTCTTCCAATCCAGTCACTGTATACACACCTTCGGGTGCGGCAACTTTCTGGCCTTCCCAGACGAGGGTGATAACATCGGTGGCCTTGAGGTCATCAGGAAAGTCCAGATCTATATTGACATCAGTGCCAATGTCGGCTTCCACCAATACATTATCTTCGCTCGAGCCATTGACGACCAATATGTCCAGGTTCGGGTTGCCCAATTCCGGGTCGGGTTCCGGATTATCGGGGCCGGGGATAGTAAAATCGATCTGGACTGTCTCCCCTGTTGGTTCCGGGAATTCCTTGCCATTGCGAACGATGGCGTAAGTCACCGTTGCCTCCCGAGGTCCATCGTCATCGGCCGCCACATCTGCAAAAGGAACGCTGACGATCACTGGACTCGTGCCGTCGGTAGGCATGCCAGCCTGAGGTTTTCCATCGAAAGTGACCACGGCCTTGTCATTTGGCAAGCCATTGTCAAATGTTGGAATGACCACATCCAGAACAGGGTAGGCATCCTTCAGATCGGTTACACCGTCATCGTTCACTGGGACCTTTGGTGGCTGCAGACCGCTGGGTCTTGGTGTCAGTTCCACAGTGAATTTAAATGGTAAGCCATCCTTCCCGACATTTCCCACCCGATCTTGATACACACAGTAAAAATTAAAATTGCCTTCACCCACACCTTTAATCAGACTCGTAGGAATATTAATTTCGATTGGAGCACCCGAATCTTCATCAACAATAAAAGTACCAACAAGAATACCTTCCTTCAGATTCCCATAATAACCACGATAAATATCACCCTGTGCGACATCATCGGGCACAGGCACGATCATAGTTATGTTCGGGTATGCATCTAGAATTTCACGCGTCAACACCCCATCAATTACTACGTCGGGCGGTGTCGCAACATCACCCGGGTTACCATGGTTGGGCGCTACGTTATCGATATAAAACTGCGACACTTCAGATGCAGTAAGAACACCGCCGTAATCAACTACGTATTTCAAATTAAACAGGCCAGGATCAGCAGTGTAAAGCCCTGATAATTCCAATATAAAATCATCGCTAAATTCAGGCACTTGCATCCATTTTTTTGACACTAAGTTGTCTCCTTTGAACAAAGCGATGAATAGTTCATCCGGTGTGGAACCCTCAGGCCTTTCTACATCGACGACTTGGACATCGCAGTTTTGTCCCTGACGATATAATTGCAACTTCTTCACGTTTTGATCGCCTGGAAGTGCCGGTAATAAATTTACAACCTCCGGTGCTATGATCGACCGTTTTTTCAGCGACTGGCGCAACACATACAGTTTTCTACGGGCAGCCTCTGCCTTGGATAACATCTTCAAGTTGTTCATTGCCTGTTCTCCTGATCAAATGGATTCGCCAGGCCATCTGTTCCCACTACAGATTTCCAGACAGACACCCGGCATTTACTGCACTTGCACGAAGCGAAACTCGTCAGTTTTCGTTACATAAATCGTTGGTGGGTGAACATATTTCACCGCTGGGCAGGGTGCGATTGATGATCACGAAGTCTGCAAGCGAGTTACCTCGGTCACCATTGCGCTTTTTCAACCGATAATGAACCAGTGCAGAACCTCGATTGACCATGGGTGCAATCAGGGTGTCGTAGTCGTCAACGACTATGTCGACATCCTCCCCGGGCTGGTACGTCGTCAACTCCCGTCTTATTTCTGCGTAAGTACCTTCAATCGGCTGGGTGCCGTTAGGCCCGGCACAACCTTGCCAGACCAGGGTGATGACATCGCCCTGTTCGATGCGTGCATCGGCCGGGACTCTGACTTTGACGCCCTCCCAGAGTCGGGGTCTGGAACAGCAATGAAGCACCCCTTCTTTTCCCGCATCTGGAAAGACCGGCTCTTTCAGATCCGTTATCGGAACGATTTGCACCCTGACCGGAGTTGGCAGCGACTGCTGCTGATTCACGCCATTACTGGTGGTGTAATAAACGGGCAGTGCCGGATTCTCCTTATCGGTATCGATGACATTCCAGGGCACTGAAAACCTGATTGTTTTGCCGGCCACATCTGAAGCCTTGACCACATAGCGGGCAACTAAACCGGGGTAGCTTCCCCAATAAAGCTCAAGTACCTGGCCGGCCTGCGGGGCGTCATACAGTTTCAGTTTTACCGTGGCCGGATAACCGTAATCGGCGCTGAGCAAGGTATTGAGGGTGAGGGTTTTTTCTCCATACACCTCAACCAGCGCCAGGTCTGCGTTGAGCAGCACCGGTGCGTTAGCATGGTCCTGTCCTGCCAGCGTCAAGTCGACGGCAACCAAAGTCGACGGAGAAGGAGGCCCATACGTCGAGCCTTGGCGAATCCGGTAATAGACACTGGCCTGGCGCGGTCCGTCGCCCCTGGCGTGCAAGTTCATCCATGGCACCGGGACAATCGCCGGAAAGTCCGCAGGATCGATTGGAATTTCATCGACCAGAATCTCATCCCAGTAGATGGCAGCGCAGTGTGTAGCGTCTGCAAAGTCGTACTCAGGGATTTCCACGACCACACCGTCACGCGCCTGTTGCCGATCAAGCACCCCCCGGTCGGACAGCGGCACTTTGGGCGGTTGCAGCACACCCGGTGAGGGCGACAGGTCAACCTCGATCCACGAAAGAATGGAGCGGGGCCCTTCGTTACCGGCCCGGTCCCTCAGATAGTAATAGAGGGCGCGACGACCCGGGCCCCAGACACGAATCTCATCGGCGTACACGGTGATGCGCAGGCGTTTGTCGGCGATATCTTTCGGGCTGAACTCTTGCTCGCGTATCGGCACTTCAGAGTCCGGCGGGCTGGCGTTATCGGTCCAGTAATACTCGGCACGGTCGCCCACTGCTGCATCGATATACCAAGGCACCAGCACACTGACCTCGCCCTCCTGGATGAGATAGGTTTCGGTAATGACTCCGCCCAACTCGGCAGGGAATACCACCGGGCCAGGTGTGTTGCCGAAATTGGGTTTACTGGTATCGATGGTCAGGGTTTTACGTTCACCTTCGACCGGATTGTTGCCGTACCTGGAAATCCGGATCGCCACCTCGTAAACACCTTCCTTGAGCCGATAACTCGGCACTTTCAGTGTTTGCGGAAAAACGATGAGGTCGCTGGTCGGATACCACTTTTCAGCGACCATTTCAAAAGCCGCACCTTTAGACATGAATCCCAGCTCGACCCGATCGGCCTCGCCCGGCCCAGGAGCCCCCTGTTGAAAATCCATGAACGTGACGGCCAGATCATCACCCAGTGCCGACAATGGCAGCAGCCCCCACGGGTCATCGGGATCCAGCACGGCAGGCACCTTCGGCGCGTCGATCTGCACAGCTTCCAGAGTCGCATCGTCAACGGATGCCTGTTCGCCAGGTTCTTTGGACTTCGCCATCTCCGGACTTCCTTTTCGACATTGACGGCAGCGCGGTTGGAGCTGCCTGGGTGATGGCTTCATTTAATGCCGGGTAAAAAGCCCTGCCTACTGTCAGAAATTACAGGTATTGCTACCGTCCGTCGGAAACGACCATGGTCCTCGACGCAAAATGAACTGTGGCGTTTATCCGAAACGAAGTTCGCGCCCACCGTGTAGTCGTGTAGGCACAGTGTTGTGTCCGACGACAATCCCCCTTTGGGAGCGAGCTTGCTCACGAAGGCGTCGGGTCAGACACCTGTGATGGTGAATATGCCGGCCTGTTCGCGTGCAAGCGCGCTCCCACATTGATATGCGGCGATCCAGTGGCTAGGGCTCACGACCGTTCATCGCAAATACGTCCTTACCTGTAATTTCTGACAGTAGCCAACGCTCGCCCCCTGCCCCTAAATAACTTCCAGCGTCTTCTTTGCCTCCCCACGACTCTGGAGTCTTCAGCATGCTTATTCAGCGCCCTCGCCTCCCGGCCCCAAAGTCTCTGCGGCAACTGGAAATACCCGACCGTACGCAGCCAGCCCTGGAGGGAGGGGTGTGGGGGATCAATATTGCCGCCGCGCAGTTGCTGGCGCCCGACAAGGGGCTGAAAGTCTATTGCCCACCCTGGAACCTTATGGGTTTAGGTGACCACATCGAGCTGCTGCTCGACGGTATTCAGGTCGACCAGACCACCCTCGTCAAGCCAGGGGATGTCGGCGAGCGTGTCACCCTGTATGTCCCGCCCCAGAAGTTCGTGACCGGGGCCTATACGCTGCAATATCGGGTCAAGGTATTCGAACAGACTCCGGAAACTTCGCTGCCTCCGGTGAATATCTTCGTCAAACTCGACCGGCCCGGCGGCAAGGATGAAAACGGCAGTGCCCCGGGGCATTCCGAGCTGTACATGTACATCGATCCGCGGATCATCAACGATGGCGTGGACAAGGAAACCGCCGAAACCGGCCTCGACATCATCATCCAGGCCAAACCCGACAGCAGCAGCCTGTTGCCCTACCCCAACATGGCCGTGGGTGACCGTTGCAAATTGACCTGGGGTGGCTGGTTTGTGTATTCGCCACGGGTGACCCAGGATCACATCGATGACCCGCAAGGCCATCCACTGATCATCCATGTCGACAAGGCCACCATCCTCGCCGCCGGCGATACCGATGGCCTGGCTGTAGCCTTTGAAGTACACGACATTGTCGACAACCGCTCCGAAGACTGGTGCGCCGCAGTAGAGATTGCCGTCGATACCGGCAACACGCGCCTGTCGCCTCCCATGGTCAAAGAGGCCTTCAATAGCGTTGTGGACATGGACAAACTGGGGGATGCGCCGCTGACCTTGCAGGTATTGGTCGACGCACCCGACTTCCGGATCGGTGATGTGATCATCGGCCTGGGCAAGGGCACCACGCTGGACGGCGAACCGATCAGCGTTGAAGTCCGCGGCGAGCCGCTCATCAGCGTGGGCAACATCTACGAATTGGCCCTGCCAAGCGCCGACATACGTTTGCTGGCCAAAACCCAGGCCGTGTTCAGTTATCGCGTGGAACGCAGCGGGTCTGATGATCGCGCCTCCAAGGGGCGCTTCGTCAGTATCATCGGAGCAACCCGACGCCTGCTCGCGCCGATTGCCCTGGATGCGCAACAAGGGGCACTCGACCCTGATCGGGTGTACACCACCGCCGTCATCCCCTTTGATCCGATGATGCAGGTGGGCATGGTCATCATTCTGCGCTGGGTCGGCACCCGCCAGGATTTCGGCGTCTACGACCCGGAGCTGGACTGGCACACCCTTAGCAAGGGCGATATCGACGACAAAGAACCGATCCCGATCATCGTCGAAGGCAAACACCTCAAAGCCATCGAGGGCGGTACGCTGGATTTGTTCTACGTGCTGATGGCCGAGGGCAGCGATGGGGGCATCATTCGGCGCGAGTCACTGCACCATGCTCTGTTGCGGGTGGGTGAACCGCTGCTGGAACTGGTCGCGCCCATCGTCCTCGGTGAGGCCGGCGGAACACTCGAACCCGACGACCTGCCCGGCGGTTCGAGCAAACTGACCGCCCAGGCTGCCGCCGAACCCACCAAAGCGGGTGACAAGGTCACCTATACCTGGCGCGGCTCGAAAACCGGCAAGACCAGCGACTCGGTGCCGATCAATTCGCTCAATGCCGGTAGAGCCATCGATTTCACCCTGAACCCGACCTTCGTCCAGACCCACATCGAACCCAATCGCGGCGGCACCGTGGACGCGATGTATGAAATCCTCAGGGTGGCGGCAGGCGCCACGCCGGAACGTATCAGCTACTCGCGGACGTTGAATTTCACTGTCGGCGAAGCGGTGCTGCTGACCCGGCCGAAGGTTCAACAGGCCGAATCCGATGGCACTACCTTGCAGCCGATCAAGGCCGTGGAAGCCCTGACCGTCAACATCGATTCGCAAGACTTGCTGTTCAGCGATCTGCTCAGCGTGACCTGGACCGGCGCACCCGGCACTGCCGCCGGCGGCTCGCACACCACCCCGGCAAGACCCATCAGTGAAACCACACTGACAATCGAACTGCCGGTCACCGTGCTGGCATTCAACCTGGGCAAAACCGTCACCGTGACGTACACCGTTACCCGCAACGGTGCGCCCCGGACCTCGTTGCCGCTGTTGTTGAATGTCGGCACTCTGCCGGACTCAAGCTTGATCCTGCCGGTGATCATGGACGCCGACGATGACGGCGAGGGCCAGGAGTTCAATGTAGGGAATCTCACCAGCAATGCCACCTATCGCATGGGCGTCTGGCCGTTGATTGCCACAGGCCAATATGTCTGGCTGCGTCTGAAAGGGACGAACGCTGATGGCAGCGACTACAACCTGCAGATTCATACGGCACCAGGCTCAATGGTCAGCGACAAGTGGCTCGAACAAGGTTATTACGAGCGGAGCATCGCTTTTGCAGGCTTGAGAAACCTTAAGGATGGCAGCCCGTTGACCATGGAGTTCAAAGCCGCGTTCGGCAAGAGCACGAATGAAAGCGAGGCGGTGCCCTTCCCAGTGCGCACTTACACGATCAAAGCGTTTGAGGATGTGCGGCCAGAAATTACCGGATTGGAAGACTCCAAAGGGGTAGCGATTGTCGAAGGCGGATTCACCGTCGATACCCAGATCACGTTGTCAGGGGCCGGGGCCAAAGGTCAGAAAGTCCAGATCAAGGATGGCACCACCGTCAAAGGTGAAGCCACGGTTAACCTGACGACCGGCCTGTGGGAACTGACCCTGACAGGCTTGAGCGTGGCCGCTCACAGCTTCACCGCCATCGCGCTGTATGGCAGTGGGCAGGTGTCCGCGGCGTGGACGTTGACGGTAACGGCCAGTAACCCACCGACCATCACCAAGGCCATCGACTCCAAAGGGAATGAGATTGCCAAAGGCGGATTCACCGTCGATACCCAGATCACGTTGTCAGGGGCCGGGGCCAAAGGTCAGAAAGTCCAGATCAAGGACGGCACCACCGTCAAAGGTGAAGCGACGGTTAACCTGACGACCGGCCTGTGGGAACTGACCCTGACAGGCTTGAGCGTGGCCGCTCACAGCTTCACCGCCATCGCGCTGTATGGCAGTGGGCAGGTATCCGCGGCGTGGACGTTGACGGTGACGGCCAGTAACCCACCGACCATCACCAAGGCCATCGACTCCAAAGGGAATGAGATTGCCAAAGGCGGATTCACCGTTGATACCCAGATCACGTTGTCAGGGGCCGGGGCCAAAGGGCAGAAAGTCCAGATCAAGGACGGCACCACCGTCAAAGGTGAAGCCACGGTTAACCTGACGACCGGCCTGTGGGAACTGACCCTGACAGGCTTGAGCGTGGCCGCTCACAGCTTCACCGCCATCGCGCTGTATGGCAGTGGGCAGGTATCCGCGGCGTGGACGTTAACGGTGACGGCCAGTAACCCTCCGACCATCACCAAGGCCATCGACTCCAAAGGGAATGAGATTGCCAAAGGCGGATTCACCGTTGATACCCAGATCAAGTTGTCAGGGGCCGGTGCCAAAGGTCAGAAAGTCCAGATCAAGGATGGCACCACCGTCAAAGGTGAAGCCACGGTTAACCTGACGACCGGCCTGTGGGAACTGACCCTGACAGGCTTGAGCGTGGCCGCTCACAGCTTCACCGCCATCGCGCTGTATGGCAGTGGGCAGGTATCCGCGGCGTGGACGTTGACGGTGACGGCCAGTAACCCACCGACCATCACCAAGGCCATCGACTCCAAAGGGAATGAGATTGCCAAAGGCGGATTCACCGTTGATACCCAGATCACGTTGTCAGGGGCCGGGGCCAAAGGTCAGAAAGTCCAGATCAAGGATGGCACCACCGTCAAAGGTGAAGCCACGGTTAACCTGACGACCGGCCTGTGGGAACTGACCCTGACAGGCTTGAGCGTGGCCGCTCACAGCTTCACCGCCATCGCGCTGTATGGCAGTGGGCAGGTATCCGCGGCGTGGACGTTGACGGTGACGGCCAGTAACCCACCGACCATCACCAAGGCCATCGACTCCAAAGGGAATGAGATTGCCAAAGGCGGATTCACCGTTGATACCCAGATCACGTTGTCAGGGGCCGGGGCCAAAGGTCAGAAAGTCCAGATCAAGGATGGCACCACCGTCAAAGGTGAAGCCACGGTTAACCTGACGACCGGCCTGTGGGAACTGACCCTGACAGGCTTGAGCGTGGCCGCTCACAGCTTCACCGCCATCGCGCTGTATGGCAGTGGGCAGGTATCCGCGGCGTGGACGTTGACGGTGACGGCCAGTAACCCACCGACCATCACCAAGGCCATCGACTCCAAAGGGAATGAGATTGCCAAAGGCGGATTCACCGTTGATACCCAGATCAAGTTGTCAGGGGCCGGTGCCAAAGGTCAGAAAGTCCAGATCAAGGATGGCACCACCGTCAAAGGTGAAGCCACGGTTAACCTGACGACCGGCCTGTGGGAACTGACCCTGACAGGCTTGAGCGTGGCCGCTCACAGCTTCACCGCCATCGCGCTGTATGGCAGTGGGCAGGTATCCGCGGCGTGGACGTTGACGGTGACGGCCAATACCGCACTGACCATCACCTCAGTAAAAGATCAGAGCAACTGGAACATTCCCGATAACGGTCATACCGTGCACACCAGCGTCACGCTCACTGGCTCCGCGCCTGATGGCCAGAAGGTGGAAGTTTTCCTCGGTGCAATCTCCAAAGGCATCGCGGAAGCTGGCCCCGACAGAACCTGGACCCGTACCGTGAGCGGGTTATCGCTGGACGTACTGCACACCTTAAAGGCCGTTGGCCAATACGCGAACAATCCGACATCGAACCTTTGGCGTTTGACGGCGTTGAATGGCGTGAGGCCGGCCATCACCGCCGCGCAGGATTCCAACGGGCAGCCAATCAGCAATGGTGGAAGTACTCCTGACACCCGTATCCGCCTGACGGGGACGGCGAACACCTTTCTTGAGGTGGAGATTTACGACGGAGCCACCTCCACTGGCAAAAAGGCCAGGGCCGATGTCAAAGGCGAATGGACGATTGAAATGACCGGGCTGACACGTACGAAGCATGTGTTCAAAGCCAAGGCGTTGTATGGCAGCGGGACGGAGTCGGGAGAGTGGATAGTCAACGTGGTCGATCTCATTGACTTCGTCGAAGACTTTAAGTCATATCCACATGAAGTACCTATCGAAAACACTGGTGCATATCTCGAGGGGACGCGCACCAAAGTAACGATTATCACAAGTACCGGGAATGGGCAAAGGAGACATTTAGTCCAGTCTAACGATGATCCGATTTATGCTCTAGTGAGTGTTCTGTTTGCCTATAGTACCCAGAGCTTATTGGCGTACTCCTTAGCACTAAACCAAGGCAGCGTTAAGAGCGCGACAATCAAATGCATTCTTGACACCGCATATCCGATACGCGTCCAGCTTGAACTCTTACAAGGCAATTTTGTGGTGGGCTCAATATTACTCTACGACGGCCCCGGCAATGGCGCTGGTATTATAATTGACAGAGAGGTCGCCCCATCCAGCGGTCAAGCGTTCAATACAATCAAATTTGTGATGACGTCTGGAGAATCAAACGGAGCTGTGATGCGTATACTTCTAAGTTCGGTCTCTTTCAAAAGTTAAAAACTTCTGTTGCCTTTAACGCGGCAGTGAAGGAAATCACCATCCAAGAGTATCATTGACACGAAAACTTGTAATCCACGTTAAGCGCCTCTCCTAGGTGGGGAGGTGCTTAGCACTTGCTACTAAATGATGGTGTGTTTTCGATGAACTGAAGTAGACACAGGAGGTTATTGGCAGGGATAACGCTTTCCCACGAAAGTTTTACCCCGATCAATTGATCCGAGCACAGCCTTATCGGAATTTTTATCTTCATCACTCAAAATATATGCAGGCCAATTCTTGGACCGCAAAAAAACAATCAGGAACGCAATTAACGCTCACGACTATCAGTATCCTGACGGCATGCACCTTGACTTTTCGCCTAGCTCTCCCGCCTTAAAAAACAACACTTTAAATTATGCTGTGAAGTTCAAGCTGTCACTCGACTTCGCTAAGTTTGGAGGGATAAAGAAATGCATTTATTTAATGAAAATCGCGAACAGGCTCACGCCTACAAGTGATCTTTGAAGGGCACACAAGCTGTGACCAACGCAGATCCACTGTAGGAGTGAGCCTGCTCGCGATGAGGCCATTACTGCTGTCGGCTATTCCTTTGGCACAACATTATCCAGCGCCTGATTCACCGCCAACTCCCCCAGCATCACCACCTGCGCAATGCCCAACACCGTATTACGACTCGGCCCTTCCAGCGTCCCGGCGAAATCGCCGAGCATCACCGTGGCCGAGGCCAGGGATTCGCAGGCGTTGGCCAGCAGGGATTCGGTGTCGGTTTGTGGATTGACCAGGAACATGCTGTTGGGGGTGTAGGGGGTGGCCATGATTTGCGCGGGGGCGAGGTAATGGTCGAGGGCGCGTTCGGCGGCTTCGTGGAGTTTTCTGGAGTTGAGGGATTCGTAGGGTGATACCGGGTCTGTGGCCGGCGGATTGGGTGGGGTTTCGGGCATCAGCTGGAACTCCGATCGAGGCACTTTGGAAGAATGACTCCCTGTAGGCGCTGCCGAAGGCTGCGATCTTTTGATCTTGTTTTTTAAAAGCAACATCAAAAGATCGCAGCCTTCGGCAGCTCCTACAGGGGGACCGGGCAGTTAGTTCGGCACGCGGCGGCCATCAAGTACCCGGTTGACCATCAGTTCACTGAGCATGATCACCTGATGCAGCATCAGCATGGCCCGGCGCTGTGGGTGGTCGACGACGTCGCCAATATCGCGGGCCATGTCGCTGGCGGCGGCTAACGATTCGCAGGCTTCGACGAGCAAGGTTTCTTCGTCCACGGTGGGGTCGATGAGGAAGATTCTGTTCGCCTTGCATGACGAGGTTGAAGGGATCGATATCTTCAGGGCACCGGGGTTGAGGTAGAAGTTGATGGCGCGGTCGGTTGCCGCTTTTATCTTCTGCGGGTCGAGGGCTGGGTCGTACGGGATCGAGGTGTCCGGGGGGTTGGGTGTGGCTTTGAACATAGGTGACTCGCTGTTTTGAATAAGTGAGGAGCCATCACTCTCGCTACCAAACGAAGGGTGGCGGCCATTTGTGGGTTGGTAGACCGGTCAAAACAGTAAACCCGGCGCTCCCGAAGGAGCCCCACGCATGGCCACCATAAAGCAGAGTCCCAAAAACGGATCTGTAATGTGGCGCACGACTGTAATGAAACGGGCTACCAAACCCGATCACTGATTTTCAGTGACAGGGAAACGATATAGCCCGGCCCATAGCCGTGTAAGCCGGCGGATTCTGGCGTACGCGTAGGTAACGGCGCAAGGCGTTGTAGCCGGTATGGCGTAACGGTTCGTGTACTTTAAACGTGGTTGCGGGGTGATGTTTATTTGCGGGGTTTGCTCTGTTGTTTTGATTTTGTCTGGTAGGCCGCTTTCGCGAGCAAGCCCGCTCCCACAGTTGGAATGCGTGAATTCAGGTAGGAGGTTGGTCGGCTGGTAGGCCGCCTTCGCTGGCAAGCCAGCTCCCACCATTTGACCGAGTGCATTCAGTTGGGGATTGGTCGGCTGGGAGGCCGCCATCGTTGGCAAGCCAGCTCCCACAGTTGGAGTGTGTGCATTCAGTTGGGGATTGGTCGGCTGGGAGGCCGCTTTCGCGAGCAGGCTCGCTCCCACAGTTGGAATGCGTGCATTCAGGTTGGGATTGGTCGGCTGGTAGGCCGCCTTCGCTGGCAAGCCAGCTCCCACCATTTGACTGAGTGCATTCAGTCAGGGATTGGTCGGCTGTGAGGCCGGTTTCGCGAGCAAGCCCGCTCCCACAGGGGAGCTTTGTTGTTCACAAAATGCTGAGCACCCTAAATCCAATGTGGGAGCGAGCTTGCTCGCGAAGGCTGACTCACTGGCAACGCAGTTCTCCAGACAGACAAAACCCGCCGTCCCGGCTGCTCGGGGCGGCGGGTTTTGTCTTTTCAGGCCTTGATCACACCGTGTCCACTTTCAGCGAATGATCATTGAGCATGCCGCTGATGATCGTCGCCGTGTCGTGCCCGCCGGCTACCACCCCACCCGCCCCCGGGGTCACGCCGTAGTGGCTGGCGAGGTTGACGCCGGCCAGGTCGATGGTCTGGTTCGGCGTGGCGCCGGCCATGGCGCTGACGTCGATGCTAGTGAGCACCGAGGCGCCGCTGCCGGTGACGGTGAAGTGCAGGTAGTCGTCGAGCGAGGCGGTGGTGCCGTTTTCACCTTGCAGCAGTTGCGACAGATCGAGCTTGTCGGTGCCTGGGGTGAAGTCGGTGATCAGGTCGTGGCCGCTGTTGCCCTTGAGCCACTGGAAGGTGTCCGCGCCCGCCCCGCCGGTGAGGGTGTTGTTGCCCATGCCGCCGATCAGCAGGTCATCACCACCGCCACCGTTGAGGATGTCGTTGCCCAGGCCGCCGTTGATCACGTTGTTATTGTTGTCGCCAGTGAGGGTGTCGTTGAAGTTCGAGCCGACGAGGTTCTCGATCCCGGTCAGGGTGTCGGTGCCGGCCCCGAGGGTGTTTTGCGCACCGAGCAGGCCGAGGTTGACGGTGACGGCAGCGGTGGCGTGGGCGTAGCTGGCGGTGTCGCTGCCGGTGCCGCCGTCGAGCAGGTCATTGCCCGGGCCGCTGTAGAGCAAGTCGTTGCCCGCACCGCCGTGCATCTCGTTGTTGCCGGAACCGGCAGTCAGTACGTCGTTGCCGTCGCCGGCGTTGAGGATGTTGTTGCCGGTGCCCGCCACCAGAATGTCATCCCCGGCGGTGCCGGTGAGGGTGTGGCCGTCCTGATAGCTGATGCTCACATTGGCGGTGTCGCTGCCGCCATGGTTGTCATTGGCGGTGTAGGTGCCGTTGAAGTCCGGGGTAATGTCATGCGCCCCGGCGTAGTTGAGGGTCATGGTCAGCTGATAGTTTTCCGCCGCGTTGGGGTTACCGCCGCCGGTGGGATCGGTGATATTGGTGATGTGGATGTGATAGACGCCATCGGCCGATGCGGTAAGGGTTTGCCCGTCCGCCAGGGTTGTGTAGGCGCCACCGTTGATCGAGTACTCCATGGTGACGTGACCGGCCGCCAGGTTGTGATCGAGGTTGAGGGTTTCGCCCTGGCGCAGGTTGACGGTAATGCGGTCTTCATCGTTGGCGTTACTGTTGGTCACCGCACCGAGATAGCCACTGACCACCAGCACGGCAGTCATTGTCGCGGCGTTGGCACTGAACGAATTACGCACGTTGGCCAGATTCTGGTTGGCGGCGGTGTTGGCGTTAGTGCCGGTGAAGTTGATCGCACCGTTGCCGGTGAAGTCCGCCGCTTTCGAGATCCAGCCCGTGTTGAAACTGGTAGGCGTGGCGTTGAGCGTATCGCCGTCGGGATCGGTGTCATTGGCCAGCAACAGTTCGCCCGGCACGACGATATTGCCCGACAGCACGTTGGTGATGACATGGTCGTCCACCGCCACTGGCGGCGAATTGGGGATCACTTTCACGGTCAGCGTCGAGCTGGCGAGGTCGCCGTCGTTGTCGCTGAGGGTGAAGCCGATGTTCTCGGTGATCACCGTAGTGGTGGTTTTTTGCGAGGTGTAGTTGTAGTCGCCGGTGTCGAGGTTGATCACCAGGGTGCCGCTGTTGTTGGTGGCGATACTCAGCGTGTTGTTCACCGTATTGAACGTGCCGTGGTTGGTGCCGCCGGATGCGGTCAGCGAACCCTGGCCGCTGTTGGCGCGCGGGTCATAGGTGTAGGTGGTGCCGTCGACCACGATGGATTTGATGAAGCCGCCATCGGCGCCGAAGGTACCGCCCTCGCCCAGCAGCGAACCGGTGACCGGCGCACCTTCCACAGTGCCCGACAGCACCGAATTGAGCTGATTGAGATCGGTGACCACCACCGCATTGGTGTTGGTGTGGCTGATGCCGTCATAGGCCAGCGGATCGAGGTTGGCGTTGCTCACGCCGCTGCCCAGACCGATGGCGTAGTTCTTGATGTTGTTGGCATCGAGGAAGTTTTTCAGCGCGGCTTCGTCGGCAGCGTTGATGTCGCCTTCGTTGGGTTTGCCATCGGAGAAGAAGTAGCCGACGTTCTGCGCCCCGGTGAGTTTGCCCGAGGTGTTGAACGCGGTTTGCATCACCGCCACGGCGGCGTCGTAGTTGGTACCGCCACCGGCGGTGAGGCCGGCGAGTATGGACTTGGCCGTCGCGACATCCACCCACACCGAAGTCCGGTCAGTGGCATTACTGCTGAAGGTGACGAGCTGCACCTTCACATCGCCGAGATCATCGTACTTGTCGAGCAAGGCACTGATGGCCTGCTTGGCCAGCGCCAGCCGTGACAGCCCCGGTACACCGGAGGCGTCGGCCATACTGCCGGAGATGTCGAGGACGATCAGCAGGTTGGAATCGATTTCAACCGCCGCCACCGAGCGATCCGACGCCACGGCTTTTGGCACGTCATCAACGATGTTGACCACGAGGGTGCTGGTGGTGCTGTTGCCCAGCGCATCGGTGGCTTTGTAGGTGAAGCTTTCGCTCAGGGTGTTGGCGCCGTCGTTGGCGTTCGGCGTGGTTTTCGGCGCCGAGGTCAGGGTGTAAGTGTAGGTGCCGTCGGCGTTGAGCTGAATCTGCCCGTAAGTGCCGGTGGCGCTGCCGACCAGGGTGTAGGTGATCGCCCCGCTGCCGCCGGTGACCGCGCCGACCAGTGTGCCGCTGGCGGTTTCACCGGTGTTGCTCGGGTCGCTGCCGGTGACCGTGCCAGAGGCCAGATCCTGGCCATCCTTGGTCAGGTCGAGGGCTTTTTCATAGACCGTCACGTCCTGATCCACCGATGCAATCAGTTTGCTGTCGGCGACGTTGATGGTGATGGTCGTGGTGCTTTCATCGCCATCGGAATCGCGCACGGTGTAGGTAAAGGTGTCGGTGGCACCCGGCGGGCTGACGGAGTTCGGATTGCTGTGATACACGGCGTTGCCCGCCGCATCCAGGGTCAGGTAGCCGTAAGCGCCGTTGATGTTGCTGTTGAGGCCGCCGATCGCCGAGGTCGCGGTGTTGCTGCCGGCGCGCACGCCAACTACTGCTCCGCCCGCCGCGGCGCCATCGGCACCGGTGACGTCGTTGCCGAGCACGCTCAAGTTGACCGTACCGCCCTCCGCCACTGAACCGGTATCGGCGTTGGCAGTCGGCAGGTCATCGATGATGTTGACGTTGATCTGGCCGCTGGCGGTGCTGCCGTCGGTGTCCGTCGCGACCACGTTGAAGTTTTCGGTGAGGCTATTGGCGCCGTTAGCGGTCGGATGATTTTCGTTGTCCACCAGCGTGTAGCTGTAGCTGACCACGCCGGTCGCGGGGTTGTAACCGGTGACGGTGAACGTGCTGCCCAGCGGCGACACCACCGATTGCGGGAAGCCTGCGGCGACCCCGTTGGTCACTACGGCAATGCCACCGACGGTGAGGGTTTGCAGTCCATCCAGGGCCGTGACGGTGAAGGTACCGCTCTGGGTCAGCGACGGGGTGTTGGGGCTGGTGCCGTCACTGAGGTTTTTTTCGTAGACGGTGAGTTCGCCGCCATTCACGTCGAGGCCGTTGAGCACCACCGGATCGTCGTTGTTGTGGATGTTCAGCACCAGGTTGGCGGTGCTGGTATCGCCATCGGCATCGGTGAGGGTGTAGGTGAATGTTTCGGTACCGTTTCCACCGCCGTGCAGCGCTTTGAAATCGGCGTCAGCCGGGTTAAGCGTGTAGGTGTAAGTGCCGTTGGCATTGAGCACCAGCGTGCCGTAAGTCCCGGTGAACGTACCGGCAGTGATCGGCCCGGCATTCGGCCCGGTCGCCACCACATCGGCGCCTTGCACGTCATTGGTCAGCACGTTGCCGGTCAGGGTCAGCTGGGTTTCCGAGGCGCTGGTGGCGTTGCTGTCGTTCACGGCTTTCGGCACGTCATCGACGATGCTGACGACGATAGTGCTGGTGACGATGTTGCCCAGCGAATCGGTGGCCTGATAGGTGAAGGTTTCAGTCAGGGCATTGGCACCATCGTCGGCATGCGGCGTGGTGGTTGCCGGCGAGGTCAGCGTGTAGGTGTAGGTGCCGTTGGGGTTGAGCACGATCTGCCCGTAGTTGCCGGTGGCACTGCCGACCAGCGCATAGCTGATGGCGCCGACCGCCCCGGTGACTGAACCGACCAGCGTGCCGGACGCGGTTTCGCCGGTATTGCCCGGATCGCTACCGGTGACCGTTCCGGGGGCCAGATCGGCGCCGTCCCTGGTCAGGTCGAGGGCTTTTTCGTAGACGGTGACGTCGGTGTCGCTGGTCGCGTACAGCTTGCTGTTGGCGACATCGATGGTGATGGTGGTGGTGCTTTCATCACCGTCGGAATCGCGCACGGTGTAGGTGAACACATCCACCGCGCCTGGGCCGCTCACGGCATTGGGATTGCTGTGGTAGACCGCATTGCCGTTGGCATCCAGCGTCAGGTAGCCGTAGGTGCCGTTGATGTTGCTGTTGAGGCCGCCAATGGCCGAGGTCGAAGTGTCGGCACCGGCGCGCACGCCGACTACAGCACCGGTTACGGCCGGGCCATCGGCGCCACCGATGTCGTTGTTCAGGACATTGCCACTGACAGTGCCGCCCTCCGCCACCGAGGCGGCGTCAGGGTGGGCACTGGGCAGATCATCGACGATGTTGACGTTGATCTGGCCGCTGGCGGTGCTGCCGTCAGTGTCCGTAGCAACTACGTTGAAGTTCTCGGTGATGCTGTTGGCGCCGTTGGCGTTCGGATGGGTTTCGTTGTCGACCAGGGTGTAGCTGTAGCTGACCACGCCGGTCGCCGGGTTATAGCCGGTGATGGTCAGCGTGCTGCCCAACGGCGTGACGATCGATTGCGGAAAGCCTGCGGCCACACCACCGGTGACGACGTTGATGCCGCCCACGGTCAGGGTTTGCAAACCGTCGAGGGCAGTCACCGTGAAGTTGCCGCTCTGGGTCAGGGCCGGTGCATTGGGACTGGTGCCGTCGCTGAGGTTTTTTTCGTAGACGGTGAGTTCGCCGCCATTCACATCGAGGCCGTTTAGGGTCACCGGGTCGTCGTTGTTGTGGATCTGCAAGACGAGGTTGGCGGTGCTGGTATCGCCGTCCGAGTCGGTAATCGTATAGGCGAAGGTTTCGGTGCCGTTGCCGCCGCCGTGCAGGTTTTTGAAGTCGGCGTCGGTGGTGTTCAGCGTGTAGGTGTAGGTGCCGTCGGTGTTCAGTACCAGAGTGCCGTAAGTGCCGGTGAAGGTACCGGCGGTGACGGGGCCACTCGGAACGCGGTCAGCGCCTTGGACGTCGTTGGTCAGGACGTTGCCGGTCAGGGTCAGATTGGTTTCTGACGCGGTGTTGGCGTTGCTGTCATTCACCGCTTTTGGCAGGTCGTCGATCACGTTCACATCAAGCGTTGCATTGGCAGTCGTACCGTTGTCGTCCACCACGGTGACGGCGAATTGCTCAGGCAGGTTGTTCGCACCGTTGGCATTAGCGTGAGCTTCGTTGTCGACCAGGGTGTAGCTGTAACTCACCACTCCGGTGGTGGCGTTGAAACCGGTGATGGTCAGCGTACTGCCCAGCGGCGTGGTGACCGATTGCGGGAACCCGGCGGCGACGCCGTTGGTGACGACCGCGATACCACCGACGGTCAGCGTGGTGACACCGTCCAGCGCAGTGATAGTGAAGGTGCCGTTTTGGGTCAGTGCGGTGGAATCTGGCGCGCTGCCGTCGCTGAGGTTTTTTTCGTAAACGGTGAGTTCGCCGCCGTTCACATCAAGACCGTTGATGATCACTGGATCATCGTTGTTGTGGATCTGCAGCACCAGGTTCGCAGTGCTGGTATCGCCGTCCGAATCGGTGATGGTGTAGGCGAAGGTTTCGGTGCCGTTGCCGCCGCCGTGCAGGTTTTTGAAGTCGGCGTCGGTGGTGTTCAGCGTGTAGGTGTAGGTGCCATCGGTGCTCAGTACCAGGGTGCCGTAGGTGCCGGTGAAGGTGCCGGCGGTGACGGGGCCACTCGGAACGCGGTCAGCGCCTTGGACGTCGTTGGTCAGGACGTTGCCGGTCAGGGTCAACTGAGTTTCCGAGGCGGTGCCGGTGTTGCTGTCATCGACCGCTTTGGGCAGGTCGTCGATCACGTTCACATCGAGCGTTGCATTGGCAGTCGTGCCGTTGTCGTCCACCACGGTGACGGCGAATTGTTCAGGCAGGTTGTTCGCACCGTTGGCCGTCGGATGGGCCTCGTTGTCGACCAGGGTGTAGCTGTAGCTGACGACACCTGTGCTGGCGTTGAAACCGGTGATGGTGAGCGTGCTGCCCAAAGGTGTAGTCACCGATTGCGGGAAGCCTGCGGCCACACCGTTGGTGACCACGGCGATGCCGCCGACAGTGAGCGTGGTGACGCCGTCCTGCGCAGTGATGGTGAACGTGCCGCTTTGGGTCAGTGCGTTGGCATCCGGGGCGCTGCCGGTGCTGAGGTTTTTTTCGGAAACCGTCAGTTCGCCGCCCTCGACATTCAGCCCGTTAATCACCACCGGATCGTCGTTGTTGTGGATCTGCAGAACCAGGTTCGCAGTGCTGGTATCGCCGTCCGAATCGGTGATGGTGTAGGCGAAGGTTTCCGTACCGTCACCACCGCCGTGCAGGTTTTTGAAGTCGGCGTCGGTGGTGTTCAGCGTGTAGGTGTAGGTACCGTCGGTATTCAGTACCAGGGTGCCGTAAGTGCCGGTGAAAGTGCCGGCGGTGACGGGGCCGGTGGGGACGCGGTCGGCGCCCTGGACATCGTTGGTCAGGACGTTGCCAGTGAGAGTCAGGAATGTCTCTGAAGCAATACCGTTGCTGTCGTCCACTGCCCGCGGCACGTCATCGGTGATATTGACGTCGAGGGTACCGGTGGCGGTGTCGCCATTGCTGTCGCTGGCAACGACAGTGAACTGCTCGCTGAGCGAATTCGAGCCGTCACCAGCCGAATGGCTTTCGTTGCCGTTGAGCGTGTAGCTGTAGGTCACTGTGCCGGTGGCCGGGTTATAACCGGTGATGGTCAGGGTGCTGCCCAACTGCGTGGTGATCGACTGCGGGAAACCGACCGGCACGCCGCCCACGATGACGCTGATGCCGCCGATGCTCAGACTGGTCAAGCCGTCTGGTGCATTGACGGTGAAGCTGCCGCTCTGGGTCAGCGCTCCATTGTTGTTGGCCGAACCATCGGGCAGATTGGCTTCGTTGACCGTCAGTTCGCCACCCTGCACATCAAGACCGGCGAGCGTGACCGGGTTGTTTACCGGCGCAGGTGGCACAACGATTGGCGCTGCGTCGTCATTACCATTGTCGATGACTGCGTTACGCCGCTCTTCGGGAAACTCGGGAATTCCGTTGAAACCGGCAGTCGGGAAGCCGATCACCGGATCCACTCGCCCACCGACTTCCGTCAGCAGGACAAAACTGTGGCCGCCACCCAGTTCACCTGGCGCGCCGCCCGGTGCATTCGGGCCGGCGGCGGTGGCTTCTGCCGCTTTGGTCGGGTCTTCGCCGGCAGCGATGGCTTTCTGGATCTGCTCGACATCAGTCAGCTGTGCCTGGCTGGGAGTCAGCGCTTCAGGGGAATCGACATGCACCGCCTGATTGGCCAGCAGTTGCCCGGACAGGGTCATGCTGCTGTCGCGGCCCAAGGTCAAGTCGCGGCCATTTTGCAGATGAACGGCGACGGCGCCTTCTGCCCCGGTGATCAATTGATCGCCGGCATACAGGCGGTCACCCTCGACCAGCGCGCGGCGAGTGCCGTCGGTGCCCTGCGCAAAAACCTGACCAATGACTTTAGTGACGGTCCCGATGAGCGTTGCCATGTGAAATTCCTCCGCTGCCGACCACCGTCGGCACTGGTTCGCGAAGCAGCCCATGGCTCAATCGGGTTGCCGAAGTGACGCTCGCACTTCGACAGTTCGTTTCGCAGGGTGCGCAAACAAGGAAACTTCAGTGCTTTCAGGCACTTCGCGATCCTGATCGTTGCAGCAGCCCCACTAACGCTACGTAACGGTGGTGAATCACCCGAGTGACAAAAATCTGTCGCTCATCTGCCGCTACGCGTCCCTCCCCTTCAGCAGTACTTCGCCGTATGTCGCAAAGTGAATGGAACTTTCCTCAAGCCTTTTTGTGCTCCCTAAAGCGCATGAAACAAAGGCTTTCGCCGTGAACAATGTGCCGGTTTTCGAGAACCGCATAAGTTTTTTTCGGCATAAGCCTTATGAAAATTTTTTCTTAGCTACGCTTCAGGATGTTCTTAGCTCTGTTGTTACAAGAGTGAAACGCTTACACCTCAAATTATCGTCAAATATTTGGCGACAGTAACGCACCATCAGGACCAGGGAGATGCACCCCATGCGCGTACTAACCCCCCTCTGCAGCGCGGTTTTGCTGGCCATGGCTTGCACTTCCCAAGCCCAGGCCATGAACCTGACCGAGGCGATCCAAAGCACGATCGCCACTCACCCGGAACTCGCCTCGCGCGTGGACGCCAGACTGTCGGCCGATGAACAGGTGAAAGTCGCCAAAGGTGGCTTCTATCCGTCCGTCGATTTGAACGCCGCGTATGGCCGTGGTTACAGCGACAACACCAACACCCGGGCCTTCGGTAATCACCACACCGAAATTCTCAACTACACACAGTCCGAGCTGCGTCTGCGGCAGATGCTGTTCGACGGTTTCAACACCGCCAACGAAGTCGAACGCACCAAGGGCGTGTCCAATTCGCGGGCCTATTACGCACAAGGCACCGCTCAGGATCTGGCCCTGCGCACCATCGAGGTCTACCTCGAAGTGCTCAAGCGCCGTGAACTGGTGACGCTGGCCAGGAACAACCTGCAAGCGCACTTGCGGGTGAATGATCAGATTGGCCTGCGCACCGAGCGCGGCATTGGCAGTACCGCCGACTCCGATCAGTCGGTGGCCCGTAAGGCGCTGGCGCAGAACAACCTCGACACCGCTGAAGTCGATCTGGCCGACGCCGAATCGAACTTCTACAGCGTGGTCGGACGCATGCCCGATGAGCTGGAAACGCCAGCCTCGACCCGTGGCGAACTGCCGACCCAATTGCGTGAAGCCCAGCAGAGCATGGTCGACAACAACCCGTATCTGAAGTCCGCCCAGGCTGACGTGCAATCGGCCGAGAGCCAGTACGAAGTCGCCAAATCGCCGTTCTACCCGCGCTTCGATGCCGAAGCCGCCGTCGGCGCGAATAACAACGTGCAAGGCGATGAAGGCCACGACAACGAATGGCGCGTGGGTGTGGTGATGAACTACAACCTGTTCCGTGGCGGCAGCGACAAGGCCCGATTGGCCGCCAATGCCCACGACATCAATCAGGCGATGGACATCCGCAACAACGCCCTTCGCCAGCTCAACGAGAACATCCGTCTGGCGTGGAACGCCATGGAAAACGCGAAGAAACAGACCCCGACCGCCCGTGAATACGCCGAGACCACCAAGCGTGTGCGCGCGGCTTATCAGGATCAGTTCGGTCTCGGCCAACGCACCCTGCTCGACTTGCTCGACAGTGAAAACGAGCTCTACAACGCCAACCGCCGCTACACCGAAATCCGTTACACCGAGGAATACTCGATGTACCGCGTGCTGGCGAACATGGGCCAGTTGCTGAGCAAGCAACGGGTGGTGCTGCCAGCAGATGCGATCGCCGCGACCGAGGTGAAAAATGAAGCGCGCCTGCCTGAGCTGAAGTAAGTCCCACGATCCATTGTGGCGAGGGAGCTTGCTCCCGCTGGGTTGCGTAGCGACCCCAAAGATTTGAGCAGCGATGAGATCCATGGGGCTGCTGCGCAGCCATCGGGGATAAATCCCCTCGCCACAGGTTGGACCAGTCATTACAGGGGCGATCAATATGACCAGCATGGCCGAAGGCGGACACACCGGGATCGATCCGCGGCTGAGCTTCGATGACCCGTTGCTCGACGGTCTGTTGATCCTCTGCAAACTCCACGGCGCGATCGTCAGTCGCGCCAGCCTGAGTGCCGGGCTGCCCTTGAACAAGCAACGCCTGAGCCTGGACCTGCTGCCCCGTGCAGCGGCCCGGGCCGGTTTGCAGGCGCGCCTGTTGCGCCGCGAACTGAAGGATATTTCTGCACTGAATCTGCCGATTCTGCTGCTGCTCAAGGATGGGCGCACCGCCGTGCTGCGGCGTTTCGCCGACGACGGCAAGGCGCTGATCCTGCCCAGCGAAGCCGATGGCGGCGAGCAATGGGTCGAGCGCGAAGAACTCGCCGAACACTACAGCGGCCAGGCCTTGTTCGCCCGTCCGCGCCACGAACTCGAAGACTTGCGCTCACCGCTGGTGCCGCGGGTCCACGCCTGGTTTCGCGACACCCTCAAGCTGTCGAAATGGCTGTACAGCGACGCGATCCTCGCCAGTTTCCTGATCAACCTTTTAGGCCTGATGGTGCCGCTGTTCGTCATGCAGACCTACGACCGCGTGGTGCCGAATCAGGCCACGTCGACCCTGTGGGTGTTGGCGATCGGCCTGCTGATCGGCACCGGTTTCGAACTGGTGCTGCGGGTGGTGCGCGCGCACCTGCTGGACACCGCCGGCAAGAAAACCGATGTGATCCTTTCTGCGACTTTATTCGAGCGCATCACCGGCATGGCGATGAAGGCGCGGCCAGCGACCATCGGTGGCTTCGCCCAAAGCATTCATGACTTTCAGGGCCTGCGCGAATTCCTTACTGCGGTGACCCTGACCAGCCTGATCGACTTGCCCTTTGTGGCGTTGATGCTGGTGGTGATCGGCCTGCTCGGCGGCTGGCTGGTGGTGATTCCGTTGCTGGCGTTTCCGCTCACGATCATTTTTGCCCTGGCAATTCAGGTGCGCCTGCGTGACACCGTGCAGAAAAGTCTGAGCCTCGGTGCCGAACGGCAGGCGCTGCTGATCGAAACCCTCGGTGGGCTGGAAACCCTCAAGGCCTGCAACGCCGAAAGCGAGCGCCAGCACAAATGGGAAAGCACCCACGGCGCCCTCACCCGCCTCGACAGCCATGCGCGCAACCTTTCGGCGCTGGCGACCAACGGCACACTGTTCATCCAGCAGTTCTCGGGGATGGCGACGATTGTCGCCGGGGTCTACAGCATCATCGCCGGCAACCTCAGTGTCGGTGCGCTGGTGGCGACCTACATGCTCGGCAGCCGGGTGCTCGCGCCGCTGGGGCAGATCGCCGGGCTGATCACGCGCTACCAGCAAGCGCAACTGACCATGAAAAGCACCGACGCGCTGATGGGCCTGCCACAGGAGCGCGACGGCAAGCAGCGGCCACTGGAACGCACACAACTGCAAGGCGCGCTGGACGTCAGCGGCGTGACCTTTCACTACAACGGCCAGAATGCGCCGGCGCTGAGCAACATCAGCTTCAGCATGAAACCCGGCGAAAGGATCGGCATCATCGGTCGCAGCGGCTCGGGTAAAAGTACCCTGGCGCGATTGGTGATGGGCTTCTATGAACCCGAGGAAGGCCAGTTGCTGCTCGATGGCCTCGATCTGCGGCAACTGGATGTCGCCGACCTGCGCCAGCAGATCGGTTATGTCGCCCACGACCTGCCGCTTTTGGCCGGCAGCCTGCGCGACAACCTGACCCTCGGCGCGCGCTACATCAGCGATTCGCGCATGCTCGAAGTCGCCGAACTGACCGGCGTCACCGAACTGGCCCGCCAGCATCCGCAAGGCTTCGACCGGCCGGTGGGCGAGCGCGGGCAGTTGCTCTCCGGCGGCCAGCGTCAGGCGGTGTTACTGGCCCGAGCGTTGCTGCTCGACCCACCGATCATGCTGCTCGATGAACCCACCAGCGCCATGGACAACAGCAGCGAAGACCTGCTGCGCCAGAAGCTCCACGGCTGGGTGCAAGGCAAAACTCTGCTGCTGGTCACCCACCGCACCTCGATGCTGAGTCTGGTGGACCGGCTGCTGGTACTGGACAACGGCCGGGTCGTCGCCGACGGCCCGAAAGAAGCGGTCATCGATGCACTGCGCAAGGGCCGCGTCGGCTCGGCAGCGGTTTAGTCGATGCAACACAAACCTGTGGCCACCTAGTGTCTGTGGCGAGGGAGCTTGCTCCCGCTTGGGTGCGCAGCGCCCACAAGATCTTTGGGGCTGCTTCGCAACCCAGCGGGAGCAAGCTCCCTCGCCACAAGTCGGATTGGCTTGGTTTCTCTTGATTGAGGGGTATCGCCGCATGTCAGCTTCATCTTCGAAAGAGCGCGGCTACTTCGACAGTTTCGGCAAAAGCGCCGAAGCCGAGTTCATGCCGGAAACCGCCGGCGCTTCATTGCAGGATTCGCCACGCTGGTCGCGGATCACCGTGTGGCTGGCCGCGGCGCTGCTGGTCAGTGCGCTGGTCTGGGCCAAGTTCGCGGTGCTTGAAGAAGTGACCATGGGCGAAGGCAAGGCGATTCCGTCGAGCAAGGTTCAGGTGATCCAGAACCTGGAG
Source organism: Pseudomonas sp. GW823-FHT01D03 (assembly GCF_058798255.1). Taxonomy (NCBI): domain Bacteria; kingdom Pseudomonadati; phylum Pseudomonadota; class Gammaproteobacteria; order Pseudomonadales; family Pseudomonadaceae; genus Pseudomonas; species Pseudomonas sp. GW823-FHT01D03. The sequence goes on along the minus strand of NZ_JBXAKK010000001.1, from coordinate 1,671,381 downwards.
GGCGGGATCGTCACCGAGATTTTTGTCCGCGAAGGGCAAATGGTGAACAAAGGCGACAAGCTGCTGCGCCTGGATGACACACGCTTCCTGTCGAACAAGGGTGAGAGCGAAGCCGACCGTTACGCCCTGACCGCGCAAGTCGAACGCCTTTCCGCCGAAGCCGAGGGCCGCCCGTTCAAGCTGTCTGACGAGGTGATCGCCAAGGCGCCACAGGTCGCCGAAGACGAGCGGGCGCTGTACGACCAGCGCCAACGGCGTCTGGCCAGCGAACAACGCACCCTCACCGAACAGCTGCGGCAGAAAACTCAGGAGCTGGCGGAGTTCCGTTCCAAGCAAGGCCAGTACAGTTCCAGCCTCGCGCTGCTGCAGCAAGAGATGAACATGTCGGCGCCGCTGGTCGGCACTGGTGCGGTGTCGCCGGTGGAGATTCTGCGACTGAAACGTAGCGCGGTGGAAATTCGCGGTTCACTGAACGCAACGACCCTGGCCATCCCACGGGCGGAATCGGCAATCAACGAGATCAAGAGCAAGATCGACGAATCGGAACAGACCTTCCGCTCCGACGCCGCCAAGGACCTCAATCAGAAACGCACCGACCTGTCGAAAATCACCGCGTCGAGCATCGCCATCGACGACCGCGTCAGCCGTACCACCGTGACTTCGCCGGTGCACGGGGTGATCAAGCAACTCAAGGTCAACACCATCGGCGGTGTGGTGCAGCCGGGCAGCGACATGGTGGAAATCGTGCCGCTGGAAGACAACTTGCTGATCGAAGCCAAGGTGCGTCCGCAAGACGTCGCGTTCCTGCATCCGGGCCAGAAAGCCATGGTTAAGTTCAGTGCCTATGACTACACAATCTACGGCGGGCTGAGCGCGAAACTGGAACTGATCGGCGCCGACACCATCACCGATGACAAGGGCAACAGCTTCTACCTGATTCAGGTGCGCACCGATAAAAACCACTTGGGCGGGGATGCGAAACCACTGCTGATCATCCCGGGGATGGTGGCGACAGTGGACATTATTACCGGGGAGAAAAGTGTGCTGGATTACTTGCTCAAACCGGTGCTCAAAGCCCGGACCGAGGCGATGCGTGAGCGGTAGGCATTGTTGGGATTTGCGCTGATTGATCCGGCGCTTTCGCGAGCAAGCCCGCTCCCACTTTTGGAATGCATTCCCCTGTGGGAGCGGGCTTGCTCGCGAAGAGGCCGTTACTGGCAACAACTATCTGTCGCCATGATTACGCTGAAAAACTTCCTCTCCCATCGCCGCAATCTGCCCCTCGATCAACGCTTCGAACGGCTTGAGCAACGGCGCAAACGTCGTCGGCGCTTCAAGGGTTTCCAGCGCTTGTACAATCGCCTCGATGGTCGACAACGCCCCCGGCCCCGGGGCCTTGCGCAAGCGGTAGCGCGACACCCCGCCCGCGGCCAGCGTCACCCGTGGCAACGCCGCCAGCAGCGGGTTGAGGTGGAGCATCTTGCGCGCCTTGCGCCAGGTGCCGTCCGGCACCACCAGCAACCACGGTTCAGCGGATTCGCGGTAAGCCTGCAGCGGCTGCGCATCGTCAGCGGGAAACAGCAACCGCGCCTGATACCCCGGCCGATTGAGCAGCGTCGGCAGATCCTCGAACACTTCCCCGACAATCAGCTCGGCATTGGTCAAACCCAACGCCGCCAGTCGCGCGGTGTTGAGCGCGTGATTGACCTCGCTCGGGTGCTGCAACAGCAGCACTCGGGTGCGGCTGTCGAGGCTCGGGATCAGCGGGCACAGGCAGTGGGTTTGTGGGCGCAGGCAGCGCGGGCATTGGGGTCTGGACATGGTTCTTATGCCTGATTGAGCTGTGCTTTGAGCAGATCACGAAAAGTCTGAATCAGCGGCTCACGACTGCGGCCACGGCGCATGATCATCGAGAACGGCGCCTGATAGCCGAAGGTCGCCGGCAGCAACACGCGCAGGTCGCCCTTGTCGGCCCAGGCCTGGGCGTAGTGCTCCGGCAGATAACCGATGTAGGCGCCGGAGAGCACCAGAATCAGTTGCGCCTCCATACTTTCCACGGTCGCCGCGCTGTGTTTGAAACCGTGGCGCGCCAGTTCGGCCTGACTCCAGTAACCACGGCCAACCATGCGTTGCTGGGTGATGACCTGCTCGGGAATCCGCCGTTCGTTGAACAACGGATGCCGGCTGCTGCAATACAGCCAGTGCTGCTCACGGTACAGCGGCATGTACACCAGACCGCTCATGCGCGTGGAGAACGCGCCGATCGCCAAGTCGAGGCGATTGTCCTGCACGCCGAGTTGCAGTTCGTAAGGGCTCATCACCGACAGGTGCAAATGCACCGCCGGGTGTTCCTGACTGTAGGCACCGATGGCTTCGGCGAACGGCAAAGCCTTGTCGCTGACAGTGGAGTCGATCACCCCGAGGTTGAGCGTGCCGCGCAGTTCGCCCTTCAGCGCGGCGGCGTATTGCTCGAAACCTTCGAGCTCGGCCAGCAGGCGCAGGGTTTCCTGATGGAACAACTCACCCTTGCTGGTCAGGCTGAACCCGCCGCGCCCGCGATGGCACAGCACCAGACCGAGCGCCGCTTCAAGCTGGCTCATGTAGGTGCTGATCGCCGAGGTCGACAGGTTGAGCTCCTGCTGCGCATTGGCGAAGCCCTGATGCCGGACCACGCTGACGAAGATGCGCAATAGTTTCAGGTCGGGTAAAGCGTTGGCCATCAGGTACTCCACAAACAAGGATCACAGGTGCGTAGAACGCTGCACCACACCACATCCCCTGTGGCGAGGGAGCTTGCTCCCGCTCGGCTGCGAAGCAGTCGCAAACCCGGCAAATACAGTTAATCAGGTGTACCGAGTCGTGGGGTTTTGGGTCGGCTTCGCCGCCCAGCGGGAGCAAGCTCCCTCGCCACAGGGCCATCAATACATGGCCAAAGAGTCTATCCCGGGCCTGACCATTAGTTTAGAAAAATCTGAACTAAGTTTTTGCCCGTAGCGATTCTTCCCCTTCACTACATTTCGCAGAATCGGCCCCACAGCGGCGTCCGAACCTGTGTTCAACGGTGCGCCGACATAAATAAAACAAAGACGATGAGGCCCTACCCGTGGACAAGATTCTTCACCAACCACTGGGCGGCAACGAAATGCCGCGCTTCGGCGGCATCGCCACCATGCTCCGACTCCCCCATGTACCGACCGCTGCCGGCCTGGACGCTGCCTTCGTTGGCGTGCCACTGGACATCGGTACTTCGCTGCGCCCCGGTACCCGCTTCGGGCCGCGCGACATCCGCACCGAATCGGTGATGATCCGCCCGTACAACATGGCCACCGGCGCCGCGCCGTTCGACTCGCTGTCGGTCGCCGACATCGGTGACGTGGCGATCAACACCTTCAATCTGCTCGACGCCGTGCGCATCATCGAAGAAGCCTACGACAACATCCTCGAGCACAACGTGATCCCGATGACCCTGGGTGGCGACCACACCATCACCCTGCCGATCCTGCGGGCGATTCACAAGAAGCACGGCAAGGTCGGATTGGTGCACATCGATGCGCACGCTGACGTCAACGATCACATGTTCGGCGAGAAGATCGCCCACGGCACGACCTTCCGTCGCGCCGTCGAAGAAGGTCTGCTGGACTGCGACCGCGTGGTGCAGATTGGTCTGCGCGCGCAGGGTTACACCGCTGACGACTTCAACTGGAGCCGCGATCAGGGTTTCCGCGTGGTGCAGGCCGAAGAGTGCTGGCACAAGTCGCTGGCACCGCTGATGGCCGAAGTGCGCGAGAAAGTCGGCGGCGGCCCGGTGTACCTGAGCTTCGACATCGACGGTATCGACCCGGCCTGGGCGCCAGGTACCGGCACCCCGGAAATCGGTGGTCTGACGACCATTCAGGCGATTGAAATCGTACGCGGCTGCCAGGGCCTCGACCTGATCGGCTGCGATCTGGTAGAAGTCTCGCCCGCTTATGACACCACCGGCAACACCTCGCTGCTGGCCGCCAACCTGCTGTACGAAATGCTCTGCGTACTGCCTGGCGTGGTCCACCGCTGAGGGTTCGGCCATGAACGAACGTGATCAGGTGTTGCAAGCGGCTGCCGATCTGGTGTCCGCCTTCGCTCGTAACGATCGCCAAGCTTACTTCGGCGCGTTCAGCGCCGACGCAAGCTTCGTGTTTTACACCCTCGAACAGCCGCTGCTGTCGCGCGATGCCTATCAGGCCTTGTGGGACAGCTGGCGCGCCGAGGATGGCTTTGAAGTGCTGTCGTGCACTTCGAGCAACGCCTTCGTCAGCCTGCAAGGTGACGTGGCGGTGTTTATCCATGACGTGGCCACCGAGCTGCGCATGCAAGGGGAGCAACATTTCAGCCAGGAGCGCGAGACGATTGTTTTCAGGAAACAAGCGTCGAGCCTAGAACAACAAGGCCATTGGCTGGCCTGCCACGAACATTTGTCCGCAATGCCGGAAGGGCTGCCATCCCCTTAGCCAAACAGGTGACGCCTCACACACGATGAGACGCGCCTTTATGATCGGAGCAGATCATGAATAACAACAACAACGACCAAAGCCTTACGCAAATTGAAACCCACGGGGTCGAACAGATCCCGGACCACGAACGCACCGCAGGCCCGACGGATTTGTTCCGGATGATCTTCGGCGGTTCGAACACCTTTGCCACCGCCGTGCTTGGCAGTTTCCCGGTGCTTTTCGGTCTGTCGTTTCAGGCCGGTGTCTGGGCGATTGTGCTGGGCGTGCTGCTCGGCTCGCTGATCCTCGCACCGATGGGCCTGTTCGGCCCGCTCAACGGCACCAACAATGCCGTGTCCTCCGGAGCGCACTTCGGCGTGCACGGGCGGATCGTCGGTTCGTTCCTGTCGCTGTTGACCGCCATCGCGTTTTTCTCGCTCTCGGTGTGGAGCTCGGGGGATGCGTTGATCGGTGGAGCGAAACGCCTGATCGGTCTGCCGGAAACCGACCTGACCCTGGGCCTGGCCTACGGCCTGTTCGCGATTCTGGTGCTGACCGTGTGCATCTACGGCTTCCGCTTTCTGCTGTGGGTGAACAAGATCGCGGTGTGGAGTGCCAGCCTGTTATTCCTGCTGGGCATCTTCGCCTTCGCCGGTCCTTTCGACGTCAACTACGCCGGCACGGTGAACCTCGGTCAACCGGGCTTCTGGGCGGCGTTCATCGGCGCGGCGCTGGTCGCGATGAGCAACCCGATTTCCTTCGGGGCGTTCCTCGGCGACTGGTCGCGCTACATTCCGCGTGAAACCTCCAAACAGCGAATCATGGCCGCCGTGGTGCTGTCGCAGATCGCCACGTTCATTCCGTTCCTGTTCGGCCTGAGCACCGCGACCATCGTCGCGATCAAGGCACCCGACTACATCGCGGCGAACAACTATGTGGGCGGCCTGCTGGCGGTATCGCCGAGCTGGTTCTTCCTGCCGGTGTGCCTGATCGCAGTGATCGGCGGCATGTCCACCGGCACCACCTCGCTGTATGGCACCGGGCTGGATATGTCCAGCGTGTTTCCACGGGTGCTGTCGCGGGTCAAGGCGACGCTGCTGATCGGCGTGCTGTCGATTGCCTTCATCTTCATCGGGCGCTTTGCGGCGAATCTGGTGCAGAGCGTGTCGACCTTCGCCGTGCTGATCATCACCTGCACCACCCCGTGGATGGTGATCATGATCATCGGCCTGCTGGTGCGTCGCGGCTTCTACTGCCCGGATGACCTGCAAGTGTTCACTCGCGGCGAACAGGGCGGACGCTACTGGTTCAACCACGGCTGGAACTGGCGTGGTCTGGGCGCATGGATCCCGAGCGCGGCGGTCGGCCTGTGCTTCGTCAACCTGCCGGGGCAATTCGTCGGCCCGCTGGGCGAGTTGGCCGGTGGTATCGACATCAGCCTGCCGGTGACCCTGGGCCTGGCGTCGGTGGTGTACCTGACGCTGCTGAGCCTGTTCCCGGAACCGCGGGAGGTGTTCGGGCCCACGGATGCCCGCAGCCAAGTCATAGAAAAACCTGAACTGCGCCAAGCCGCCTGATTCACACAGAAAACTTGAAGGATTGGAGTTCTTGTGGCGAGGGAGCTTGCTCCCGCTCGACTGCGCAGCAGTCGCAATGAAGCTGTTGGGGCCGCTTCGCAGCCCAGCGGGAGCAAGCTCCCTCGCCACAGAGAGGCATTCGATTCAGCGTTCCACATAAAAAAGACAATCGGAGACACGCCATCATGGCTTTGGATTTATTCGTCGTCCTCATCTACGCCGCCGGCATGCTCTTGCTCGGCTACTTCGGCATGCGCAAGGCCAAGACCAACGAGGACTTTCTCGTGGCTGGTCGTAACCTCGGCCCAAGCCTGTACATGGGCACCATGGCCGCGACTGTACTGGGTGGCGCGTCCACCGTCGGCACCGTGCGCCTGGGCTACGTGCATGGCATCTCCGGTTTCTGGCTGTGCGCCGCGCTGGGTTGCGGCATCGTCGCGCTGAACCTGTTCCTCGCCAAACCGCTGCTGAAACTGAAGATCTACACCGTTACCCAGGTGCTGGAAAAACGCTATAACCCGATGGCCCGCTCGGCGAGCGCGGCGATCATGCTGGCCTACGCGCTGATGATCGGCGTAACCTCGATCCTCGCCATCGGCACCGTGCTGCAAGTGCTGTTCGGCCTGCCGTTCTGGATCTCGGTACTGCTCGGCGGTGGCGTGGTGGTGATCTACTCGGCGATCGGCGGCATGTGGTCGCTGACCCTGACCGACATCGTCCAGTTCATCATCAAGACCGTGGGCCTGATGTTCATCCTGTTGCCGATCTGCCTGTACCGCGTCGGCGGCTGGGACGAACTGGTGCTGAAACTGCCGGCAGCGGCGTTCAACTTCACCACCATCGGCTGGGACACGATCATCACCTACTTCATGATCTACTTCTTCGGCATCCTGATCGGTCAGGACATCTGGCAACGGGTGTTCACCGTCAAGACCGCCAAAGTCGCCCAGTACGCCGGCAGCATCGCCGGTATCTACTGCATCCTCTACGGTCTGGCCTGCGCGCTGATCGGCATGGCCGCTCACGTACTGATCCCGGATCTGGACAACGTCAACAACGCCTTCGCCGCCATCGTCAAACTGTCGCTGCCGGACGGCATCCGTGGCCTGGTGATCGCTGCAGCACTGGCCGCGATGATGTCCACCGCCAGCGCCGGCCTGCTGGCTGCTGCCACCACGCTGACCGAAGACCTTCTGCCGAAACTGCGTGGCGGCAAACAGTCGAGCCTGGCAATCAACCGCCTGTTCACCCTGCTGACTGGTGTCGTGGTGCTCGGCATCGCGCTGGTGGTAAATGACGTGATCAGCGCCCTGACCCTGGCCTACAACCTGCTGGTCGGCGGCATGCTGATTCCGCTGATCGGTGCGATCTTCTGGAAACGCGCGACCACCGCCGGCGCCATCGCCAGCATGGGCCTGGGTTTCGCCACCGCGCTGCTGTTCATGTTCAAGGACGGTCTGGATGCCAACACGCCGATCTACTACAGCCTGGCTGTGGGTCTGGTGAGTTTTGTGGTGGTCAGCCTGGTCTCCCCTCGCCCGGCGACGGTGGCGAGTGCGATCTAAGCTCTGATGTAACGACTTGATGCTTTCTTCGACGGGTGTGGCGTCGGTTGCCACACCCGTTTTTTTCGTCTGGAGAAAATGATTGATGAAGATTGTTTCTCGCGATCAATGGTTCGAAGTTTTGAGTTTGAGCGATGGCATCCGGTTGATCCACGAGCCGTACATCCGCCCGTTCTACCGCTGCAATTTGTGGCACGTGCAGGGCCGCGACAAAGACTTGTTGCTCGATAGCGGTTCAGGGCTGGTCAGCCTGCGCGAACAGTTGCCGTGGCTCACCGAGCGGCCGCTGGTGGCTGTCGCCAGTCATTGCCACTTCGACCATATTGCCGGGCATCACGAATTCGCCGAGCGCCTGGTGCATCGCGCCGAGGCCGACATTCTTGCAGCACCCGATGGCGAGAATGACTTGAGCCGGGCCTTCGTCGGCGACGACATGTTCGAGGCGCACCCGGACTGCCCGCTGTGCTACGCCGAATACCGGGTCAAGGCAGCGCCGGCCACCGGGTTTGTCGAGGATGGCGACGTGCTGGATCTGGGCAATCGCACCTTGCAGGTGCTGCACACGCCGGGGCATTCGCCGGGCGGGATCAGCCTGTATGAAGCGGCGACCGAAACCCTGTTCAGCGGCGACATCATTTACGACGGGCCATTGATCGAGGACGCCTACCACTCCAATCTCCAGGATTACGCGGCCAGTCTGCGGCGTTTGCAGGCGCTGCCGATCCGCACCGTGCATGGCGGGCATTTCGGCAGCTTTTCCGGCGGGCATCTGCGTTCGATGATTGACGAATGGCTGCGCGGGCACGCTTGAGGCCTGCTGTAATCAGTCGAAACAACCACGAAAACCTCTGCCATGAGAAAAGCTGCCGTGCGTGCTGCGGTGCACCGATACATTCGGCGCCTGCTGGAATCCCGCGAATTCAACGACGACACCAGTCTGGTGCAACTCGGGTTGGAGAAGGCGGATATCGAGGATCTGATCTTTCATCTGGAAGATGAATTCGGACTGACGGCGTTTACTGCCGAAGAGGATCACATGCTCAAGACCGCGAAGACCGCGAATGACCTGAGTCGTTTTTTGCTAGAGATTGGACGGCATTGAGGGAGATTGCCTAATACATCCGTCAGGGTGAGCTCAAACCCTGTGGCGAGGGAGCTTGCTCCCGCTGGGCTGCAAAGCAGCCCTAACCCCATTCAGCCCGGTTGTGCCAGACGACCTTGTTCAGTGACGTTACGACTGCTGCGCAGCCGGGCGGGAGCAAGCTCCCTCGCCACAACAAGCGTCACTCACTTGTGAGTCGTGCTTACCGGCGACGTTGTTGACGCCGGCGCTGTTCGTCATCGGTGCGGATCGGTACGGGTTGCAGAGGCGGTTCGATCAAGCCGAGGGCAACACCCAAATCGTGCAGCCAGTTCTGAATTTTCTCTTTCATCGTCATGCCCCCTTCAGGGTAGTGCTGAGCGGCCGGAATTCTGAGGCCGCTTCGCACTGATAATAGTCCGAAGTCCTACGCAATGCTCGGCCAAATCAGCAATGATCTGTTACTGAATTGAACAGAATTACGATTGGTTGGTTCACGCCGTTTGCCGGGATTCATTCGCGGCCACGGGATAGAGCGCTTGCTGCTGTTCAATCCAGGCATTGAGGTTGGCCCCGACCATGCCCTTGCGCCACATGAGCCACGTTGTCGCACTGGCAAACGGCTCGGCCAACGGGTGCACTGCAACGCTTTCGCGCCCCGGCAGACTGGCGAGCATCGACTCCGACATCAATGCCACACCGCTGCCGGCAATCACGCAGGCAAGCATGCCCTGATAGGACTCGATTTCCATCGCCCGCCCCATCGCCGCCTGATAGTGAACGAACCACGCCTCCAGCCGCGCGCGGTAGGCGCAACCGTGGCGGAAGGTGAACACCGCCCTGCCCTCGACGTCCTTGGCGCTGCGGATCGGCGGGTGGTCGGCCTCGCTGATCAGCACCAGACGCTCGTCGCACAGGGGCACGCCGTCGATCCCGGCGAGTTGTGGCGGGCCGTCCACCAGCGCCGCATCGAGACGCCCGGAGACCAGGCCTTCGAGCAATTCACCGCTGGGTCCGGACTGCACTTGCAGATTCACCGCCGGGTATTGCTTGTGATAGCGCGCCAGCAACGCCGGCAAATGGATCGCCGCCGTGCTGTACAGCGTGCCAAGGACAAAATCCCCGGCCGGTTGCCCGCCCATCACCGCCGCACTGGCCTGATCGCGCAGGGCGAACAGCTTGCCGGTGTAGTCCAGCAGGACTTTTCCCGCAGGCGACAACTGCAAACGCTGACGCTCACGAACGAAAAGTTCGACGCCCAGTTGCTCCTCCAGCTGTTTGAGCCGAGTCGACAGATTGGACGGCACCCGGTGCAAACGCTCGGCGGCGCGGGTGATCGAACCCTCCTCGGCCACCGCCTGGAAGATCCGCAATTGGCTGAACTCCACCACCATTCTCCATAACAGAACAAGTTGCTCACTATTATTCATTTTTAAAGAAGGTCAATCGCTTCTAGCCTGACGGTCATTGCTTCTTCAAAGGAATCCCGACCATGTCGCCACTGATTCGCTTATCCGCCTGTTTCGTCGCCCTGATGATGGCCATGGGCATCGGGCGTTTCGCCCTCACCCCGCAACTGCCGCACCTGCTCAGCGAAGGCCAGGTCGACCTGACCGCCGCCGGTCTGATTGCCGCAGCCAACTACCTCGGCTACCTGTTGGGCGCAGTGGACGCGATGTTCGCCCATCGTCCGCAGCAAGTGCAGCGCCGATTGCATGGCGGTTTGTGGCTGTGTGTGCTGCTGACCCTGGCCTCGTTCTGGGCCAACGGCTTCTGGGCGCATTTGCTGCTGCGCTTCGGCACCGGGGTGGCGAGTGCCTGGGTGCTGGTGATGATTACGGCGCTGAGTCAACCACTGGCAGTGGCGGCAGGCCGGCCACGGCTGGGTGCGCTGGTATTTGCCGGTCCGGGGCTGGGGATTTTTCTGACCGGGTTGCTGGCACTGTTCTCACATCTGCTGAATCAGACGTCTGCCACCTTGTGGCTGATCTATGCCGCCGTGGCGCTGCTGATGTTGCTGGGGATCGTGCGGATCCTGCCGCAACCGGGCGTGCAAACGCCGGTCGTCACCCTCAACGTCAGCCATTCGAATCGCGGTATCCCGCGACTGGCGGCGGTGTATGCGTTATATGGCGTGGGTTACATCATCCCCGCCACATTTCTCTCGCAAATGGCCAACGCGCAGTTTCATGGGCAATGGCAGGCCGATCTGTTCTGGCCGTGTTTCGGTCTTGGTGCGGCGATTGGCGTGCTGTTGGTGAGCCTGCGTCGCCATGATCCGAACACCACGCGGCACTGGCTGACCGCCACCCTTTGGTTGCAGGCGCTCGGGGTCTTCGCGTGTCTGTTGGGCAGCGCTTATGGCCTGGCGCTGGGGGTGGTGTTGTGCGGCATGCCGTTCCTCGCTTGTATGCAACTGGTGATGCAACGCTCGCGGGAACTGGCGCCGCACACAACCCAGCGCAACGCCGGGCTGCTGACGGCGTGCTTTGCCGTCGGCCAGCTCAGCGGCCCGTTACTGGCGGCGCTGAGCAGCCATTTCAGCGGTGGTCTGCAACCGGCGCTGATCATTGCCGGCAGCGGTCTGCTGATTGCCGGCGGGCTGGCGCTGCAATCGGTCAGCGCTGGCCGAGGGCTTTGCGCAAACGCCGACGCACCCACTGCTCAGCGCTGACAAAGGTGATGCCGAGCAACACCAGCACCGCGCCGATGACGAAGTTCACGCTCAATTTTTCACCGAGCAGTACCACGCCGAACGTGACGCCGAACAACGGGGTCATGAACGAAAACACCGCTAGATTGGCCGCCAGATATCGCCGCAGCAGCCAGAACCAGGTCAGGTAGCTGAAGAACGACACCACCAGGCCCTGAAACAACACGCTGGCCACCGCCACGGTGGTCAGGCTGACGTGAGTGATCTGGCCGCTGAACAGTGCGATCAACAGCAGACCAACGAAGCCGACGATCAGCTGATAGAACAGGGTCAGCGTCACTGGCGCCTCTGACAGACGCGAGGCGCGCACCACCACGGTGGTCGCGCCCCAGCAGGCGCCGGCAATGACCCCGAACGCATCGCCCAGCAGCATGCGGCGGTCGAGGTTGTCCCACGACACACCGCCGGCGAAGGCAATGGCGATACCGACGAAGGCGAGCAGAATCCCCAGCCATTGCAACGGCCGCAAGCGTTCGCTGGCCAACAGGAAATGCACGCCCAGTGCGGTAAAAATCGGCGCGGTGTAGAGGAACACTGACATATGCGCGGCGGTGGTCAGTTGCAGACCTTCGGCGATGAAGAAGAACTCCAGACCGAACAATGCGCCGGCCAGCAGTCCGCCGCGCCAGGTGTTGCCCACCTGATCCCAGCCGCCCTTCCAGCACAGCAGCAAGCCCACCAGCAACGCGGAAATCCCCGAGCGCGCGGCGGCCTGCATCACCGGCGCGATGTCGGGCGCGGCCCACTTGATCATCACTTGCTGCACGCCCCAGATCAGGCAGAGGCCGATCATCACCTGCAAGGCAAAACCGTCGGCATTGCGCCGCTCGACACTCACCGCAACACCTCGAACACACACAACATGGCAGCCATCCACTGGTCAAAAATCTGTGTCGGGATTATCAATCAGTCGGACAGAAAAAGCCGTCTGGAAAAGACATTTTGTGCTTCAGTGGCGTCAGGGGTGAATGGCTGTCGGCTGCGCCGCCATTCGCGAGCAAGCCCGCTCCCACAGGATGATCGCATTCCCCCTGTGGGAGCGGGCTTGCTCGCGAAGGCGTCGCTCCAGACAACAAAGATTACGGGGCTGACTTCAAAATCGCTTTGCCACCAAAAAGCCGACCGTACACGCCACAGCCGTGGCAAACGTCCCCCACGCCCAATCCATCAAACTCACCTGCACCGACCAGCCGCGCAACGTGGCCCAATTGGTCAGGTCATACGTGCCATACGCCACCAGCCCCAGCAGCGCGCCCATCTTTGCCGCACGTTGCCAGCTCTGCGCCGGCAAGACCACAAACAGCACACAGCCAAAAACATACAGGCAATAAAAAACCGCTGCCGGAACCAGCAGCGGTTTTTCGAGCATCAGCGAACCGAGCAGTTCGCGGTAGGTGGGCGCCATCAATACGCCGAGCCAGATGCCATCGAGCAACAGAAACGCCAGCAGCGTAGCCATATAAGCGATCAGCGCTTTCTTCATTTGCGAATCCTCATGTAGGAGCTGCCGCAGGCTGCGATCTGTTGATCTTCAAAGGGCAAAAGATCGCAGCCTGCGGCAGCTCCTACATGGGGCCGACGGTCACTCAGGTTAGTTCAATACGATCGGCATGAATGACGATCTTGCCTTCCTTGTACAACGAACCAATGGCCTTCTTGAAGTTGCCCTTGCTGACACCGAACAGACTGCTGATCAACGCCGGATCGCTTTTGTCGCTGACGGCCAGCGAGCCATCGCTTTCGCGCAACTTGGCGAGGATCTTCGAGCTCAGGCTGCTCGCCGCTTCCTGACCCACCGGTTGCAGGCTGAGGCTGATCTTGCCGTCGGCGCGCACTTCCTTGATGAAGCCCTTCTCGCGCATGCCGGACCGCATGAACTTGAAGATTTCATTCTTGTGGATCAGGCCCCAGTGCTTGTTGTTGATGATCGCCTTGAAGCCCATGTCGGTGGCTTCGGCCACCAGCAGATCAACTTCCTGACCGGCGCTGTAGTTGGCCGGGGTCTTGTCGAGATAGCGATCCAGACGCGCGGTGGCGGTGATGCGGCGCGTGTGTTTGTCCAGATAGACGTGCACCACGCAGTACTCGCCAGCGGTCATCTGACGCTTTTCTTCTGAGTACGGCAGCAACAGATCTTTGGGCAGGCCCCAATCGAGGAACACGCCGATGCTGTTGATTTCAACAACTTTCAGGCTGGCAAATTCGCCGACCTGAACTTTTGGTTTTTCAGTGGTAGCGATAAGTTTGTCATCGCTGTCCAGATAAATAAAAACGTTGAGCCAGTCTTCATCTTCGCTGGGAATATCTTTAGGGATATAACGGTTGGGCAAAAGAATTTCGCCGTCGGCACCGCCGTCCAGATATAAACCGAAGTTAGTGTGTTTAACCACTTGCAAACTGTTGTAACGCCCGACTAAAGCCATTTTCCAGAACCCTCATTGCGTGGGCGGCATTCTACCCGGTTTTGCCGGTCTCGTTCGCCGGGTGAGCAGCCGGCCGCAGAAAATCTGCGGACACCTTGATTTTCCTGGGTTTGGCGCGGACGGCTCGCCATTCGTCAGACCAGCACGGAGCCTGCGGCGCCGTTTCACGGCGAATATTTCCGCTAATGACCAATAAATGTTCTTATTTAAAACAGTAGCTTAGGGGGATATTTCGGATAATTAATCGAGAATAATCCACCCACGCGCTCAGTTATTCCCGGGGATATTTATCAAGCAATTGTCAAGTTATTCCTGTACGATGCCTGGCCGAGTTACTTTTCTACAGGTTAATGGCCGCCATGCGTGTAAAAGCATCCACCAGCAAAGCAAAGCCAGCTCCAGCCGTTGAAACCAGCGAATCGATCAACGATCAGATCGCAGCGTTCCTCAAGTCCGGCGGCGAAATCCAGCAAATTGCCAAAGGCGTCAGCGGCCAGACGTTCGGTCCGTCCAAGCAGATCAGCCTGGGCAAGAAGTAACACCCGGTAATACACCCGTCCAGAGGCGCTTTGAGCTTCGAAGCGCCTGGACTGGCACCCGCGCTACACCTCCTTCTGTTTAATCAAATCCTTTGAAAATCGACGAACGGCCATCATTGCCGAGCATTCGCCGGTATCCTTGCACGCGTCTGGATCAAGCGTTTCAGCAGGCCAAGCCCTGCCCTCGCTGTTCATGGAGTGACGCATGCTCAAACCAAATTCATGTTTATTGTTTGTAGGCTTTCTAGCCTGCTCATCGGCGCACGCGCAGATTTTCCAGCGCGAGCTTGGCGACTTCGACCTCAAACTCGGCACCACGCCCAGCCGCAGCATGGCTCAGGGACTGGTCAAGCCGTCAGCCGTCGGCTCGTTTCACGGCGGCCTCGATCTGAGCCACGACAGCGGATTGTATGTCGGCCAGTACGCACCGAGCATGGGCCTGACCCCGGGCAAGAACCTCGAAATCGACTCCTACATCGGCTTTAAACAACCTTTCGATCAAACCCTCGGCTACGAAGTCGGGATGATCCACTACAGCTATCCCAAGGTGGATACCCTCGACAGCCAGGAGCTGTTCGGCGGCCTGACCCTGCTCGGCAGCCGCTTCGGTGTGGCCGTCAGCAACGACCCGGACAAACAGAACAACACGCTGTTCGCCGACCTGGGCGGCAATCAGCCGTTCGGCATCGGTATCAGCATGAAATACACCACCCACCAACTGAACACGCCGGTGTCGGTGGACGGTGGTTATGTCAGCAGTTTTACCGACTGGTCGGTGAAATTTTCCCGGCCGTTCATGGGCGTCGACCTGGACCTGATCTACAGTAATTCCAACCTCAGCGGCAGCGAATGCTCGGCGTATTCGGGACATAACAGTCAATGTGACGGGCTGGTGACACTCAAGGCCGAGCGCGCATTCTATTGATCGGCTGAACTGCCGGGAGCTTCCTGCGTTCACATGAGAATCAGACGTCAGGCTCTCGCAAGGATTCGCTCATGTCTCGCTGGTTCAAACACCTCGCCACCCTGCTGATCTTCACCCTCGCCCTCGGCGCCTGCAGCCGCGTCGGCCTGGCCTATCGCAATCTCGACGTGATTATCCCGTGGACGCTTGGCGACTACCTGGACATGAACGGCGAGCAGAAGGACTGGTTCAACGAACGGCTCAAAGAGCATCTGAACTGGCACTGCACCACGCAATTGCCGGGCTACCTCGACTGGCTGGATCGCTTGCAGGCGATGGTCGAAAGCAATCAGGTGACCGACGCTGCGCTGCAAGCACGAACCGAAGAAGCGAAAAAAGCCATTGCCGAAACCGCACGCCAGATCACGCCATCGGCCATCGAGCTGCTGCAAGGGCTGGACGACAAACAAGTCGCCGAGATGAACGATGCGTTCGCCAAGGATTTGCGCAAACGGGAAAAGGAATACGTCAAACCACCACTGGCGCAGCAGATCGCCGAGCGCGGCGCGCGCATGGACAAGCGCCTGACCGATTGGCTTGGCCCGTTGAGCGCCACTCAGGAACAACGGGTGATGGCCTGGTCGACCGCTCTGGGCGATCAGAACACTCAATGGATCGCCAACCGCGCGCACTGGCAGCAACAGTTCAGTAACGCCGTTGCCCAGCGCAAAAGTCCGGAATTCCCACAGCGAATCGAGACACTTCTGGTCAACCGCGAGCGTTTATGGACGCCCGATTACCAAAAGGCCTACGCCAACACCGAAGCACAGGCGCGCTCGCTGGCGGTGGATCTGATGGCCGAGAGTACGCCGCAGCAACGTCAGCGGTTGTTGAAAAAGATCGAAGGCGTACGTAAAGATTTCAACGACCTCAAATGCCTGAAGGCCGCGCAAAAACCTTAAGGCTATGTAAAAAACAAAGTGGGAGCGGGCTTGCTCGCGAATGCGGTGTATCAGACACGTATAGGGTGAATGACACACCGCATTCGCGAGCAAGCCCGCTCCCACAAAGGCTATCAGGCAATCTGCGCCTTGGAAGCCACCTCATCAAACGTCGCTTGATCCAGAGCATCTTCCTGCTCATCCAGCACCTGCCGCGGATGATCGTTGCCGGGAATGCTGCTGTCGATCAGGCTCAGCAGGCTTGATCCGCGTGGCGTCAGAATGAAATTGCTGCCGGTACTGCCCATATGATCAGGGCGCGGTTCAATAAATCCACGATCAAGCAACAAGCCTTCATACTCGCAGGCCACCGTTTTCAGGTGATCCAGATTCTCGATCGGCTCGCCCGCACTGGCTTTCTGCGCCGCATAGTCCTCGGCGTATTTTCTAGGCGCGAAACTTTCGCCTGCACTGTTCTGAACTTCATGCAGCAGGCGTTCAATCAAATCCCAGTTATAAGTCGTCATCCTGATTCAACCTCCGGTGCGCGTGATTTGGGGCGCTGTCATAGGTTGTGACCCGGACGTACCGCAGCCGTTCAGCCGCATTTCACGCGGCGACCGACCGGCGGTCTGTCGAATTGCCCGAGGGTTAAACGACTAGTCTGACAAAGACGGTTTCAACCCCCCGCAGGAGAAATCATCATGAACGTCGAGAATCATCCGGTGGTATCGCGCGAAGAATGGCTCGCTGCGCGCAAACAACATCTGGCCGAAGAAAAGGCCTTTACCAAGGAACGCGACCGCCTCAGTGCCAAGCGCCGCGCCTTGCCCTGGGTCAAAGTCGACAAGGACTACCGATTTCAAGGCCCAAACGGCGAACTGAAACTGGCCGACCTGTTCGGCAAGCACAGCCAGTTGATCGTTTACCACTTCATGTTCGCCAAGGACTGGGAGGAAGGCTGTCAGGGCTGCTCGTTCCTGTCCGACCACATCGACGGCGCCAATCTGCACCTGGCGCATCACGACATCGCAATGGTCGCGGTCTCCCACGCCCCGTTTGAGCAGTTTCAGGCCTTCAAGCGGCGTATGGGCTGGAAATTCGACTGGGTGTCGTCAGACGGTTGCGATTTCAATTACGACTTTGGTGTTTGCGCCCGCGCTAAAGATGTGGCTGCAGGAAAGGCTACCTACAACTACGAAAAGACTGACAGCGCCGAGGAAGAAATGCCGGGGCTGAGCGTGTTTTATCGTGATGCAAAGGGCGACATTTTCCACACCTACTCAACTTATGCCCGTGGTCTGGACATGCTGGTCGGCGCCTACAACTACCTCGATCTCACGCCAAAGGGCAGGAATGAGGACGAGATCATGGAGTGGGTGCGGCATCATGATCGGTATGAGTCGGCAATGAAGTCTGACTGCTGTCATGACAAAGAATGTTGAACCCAATCGGAAAAAGCGGGGTTCGCCCCGCTATCGACGCAGCCAGAAGGTGACTTACCTTTCGGTACGCAAGTTCATATACAAGGATTTGATCAATGCATCCTCGCCGTCCTCAATGTCCGGGACATAAAAGCTCATGCCAAATTCGCTAACGTCGAACCCGTCATCGTCAATGACGGGTTGGATGCCATTACCGCGAAACAGACTCAGTACGGGGAACAGTTTTTCTCCCACAAGTTTGTGTCCCTGCCAGGAGACGCCGCTTCTATCGAAAAATTCCACACCTTTTACCATGTCTTGCTCGTCGTAAAAGACATGCAGGTCGTGACGTACAAAAGAATCGGTAGTGTTCAACGAGGCAGCCGTTTTCTTGAACTCCTCGAAATCCCGGCCCAAAATACTGCGCACCTGCATTCTGGACAAGGTTCCACTCAGCGGCCCTACCGCTCCGAGCACATGGAATGAAAAGTCCACCTCCGCTACCTCCTGAAATCGTTCGGATCTAGTTTGGAGGCATACTCCAACATTTGTTTTATTCCTTCATCATATTTATTGCCAAACTTACTTCTGATGTCGTTGATATCCATCTGAATAGCGTCCATCAGGCGACCCTCTTCGAGCAGCGCTTGCTGCTTGTCCCGATAAGCCTTGGCTTCTTCGGAACGACCAAAACTCGCGGTGTTTTTGTGATCCTCTGGATCCATCTTGATGGCAGGACCATCACGACTGCTGATTGGCGCGCCTTTGTAGCATTTCTGAGCAGGACAATGGTGCGAGTCCAGCCCGTCGTTTACTGGCTTGCTGGTGTCTTTGTGCGGACCGCCCAATACATCTGCCGGATCCTTTTTGACGACGGCAACCGTTCTCGTGACGGCCTTCATCCCAATGGACTTGAATTCCCCAAGTACCGCATCGATCAGGAAACGGGTAGCGACAACATACCCATCACCATCGTATTTGTATTCCTCATTACCCCCTTCGTGCTCTTGTTTGGCAGTCTCGTGGAGCTTCGTCAGGTCCTCCTCTTTCTCACCCAGTAATTTCGCGGCCAACTTGATGGCTGCCAGATCTTTCAGTTCGTCGATTTTGTCGCCATACGCGGCGTTGAGTAATCCATTGGCGGTCATGCTCAACAGAAACTTCATCGGCCCCATGACTGCCTGTACAGCAATAACGGTGGCCTGAATTTTCTCGGTCGGCATATCCTTCGTGAGATCAATCAAGTCCAGAACTTGATTCAATGCCAACTGACCATGAGTGATCAGGTTTGCGGGAACCGGAATAGGCGGCAGCGTCATTGTTCCGGGTTTGTCTGGGCCGCTTGACGGATCAGCCGTCATTTGTGGGCAGGTGTTGTTTGCGGTGCAGCTTTCTACCAGCTTTTCGTAATCAGCCGCTTGTTTCGCGAACTCGGACAGCCCTTTCAAAACTGTCTCAGGCAATGATTTTATCTGGTTGGGATCAAGCCCTTGTCGAACGAAGTTCTTGGTGACTGCCAGAGCGCGCTCTTTACCCAACTCAGTGATCAGCGTTGGAGAAACATCATCAATGTCAACAAGCTGAGCATTGATCGCCTGATTCAGGTTTTGCAGAAAGCTGGCGCCCGCTTTGGCTTGATCGAGCATGTTCTTCTTGAAGTTGATGACGTTATCGCCCCAACGCTCAAGCGTCTCCAGCGGATGGCTAACGGCATCAATCGAGGAACTGCTCGCATACAGCGTCGTGCGATGTTCTTCATCCCTGGTGATTTCATACGCCTTGTTCACATCACGATTAAGACCTGCCGTGGAATCCTGCCCGGTAGTCTTGTCGTTACGTACAACAATCTGCCCCTCGCCCACCGTGGCGTTCAACGTCTGCTGGCGATCCTTGTCATATTTGTAGCCTTCAACTGCCCAGCTATTTTTGCTCTCGCCTTCCATGCCTTTGTTTGGCTTGTCGGCCTGGGAGCCACCGCCACCGCCATAGCTGCCACTGACATTAAGGTAGTACCCGTGCTCGTTATCCTTACCGGTGATGTTGCGGTAGCCGAGGGTGTCGGTGTCGAGTTTCAGATTTCCGTTGTCGGCGCTGATTACCGAACCATCGAGTTGCGTATGTTTTTCGGTACGGATGTCGACTTTGCTTTTGCCACTGATAACCGTCTGGTTGTCGACCCAGTTGGTTTTGCCGTTGGTTTCGCCATAACCCAAAGAACCACTGACCGTTGCACCGAAGCTGACCGCAACCGTCAGGCTGGCATCGAACTCCTTGCCTTCGACCTTGCCGGTGTTGGGTACCGAGGTCACGGTCAGGTTGCGACCCACATCACCGATGACCTCGTCGCCGCGCAGAGTCGCGCCAGCAATCGTGGTATCACGGCCGCTTTCGAAGCCCAGTTTGTTTCCGGCATACAGATAGGCTTCTTGCTGCTTGACGCCTTCCCGGTTGAGATCGCCAATGCCCACATTTGCCGAACCATAAATCCCGAAGCCGTCCTGGCCCGCGATGATGCCGCCCTCCGCGCCCCAACTGCGCCGATCATGCGAACTCTCGTAGGCGTTTTGCGCCGAGAGAATATTCAGATCGTTACCGGCCTTGAGTGAAATATCCCGCTCGGCGGTGGCCCGGGTGCCGATCAGCGTCAGGTCGTTTTTCGCGTCAAGGTTGATGCTGCCACCGGCGTTCAACTGAGTTGCCGTCGAGGTGCCCTGCGTGGATTTGTCTGCAGTGCCGGCATTGCTGACACCTACGCCCAGTTTGAAGCCGCCGGTGGTGCCCCCTTTGACGCCGCCCTTGCTCTGGGTTGAATGCCCGTCGCTGCTTTCTGAACCGTGCGCGACATCAAAGGTAATGTCTTTGCCTTTGACGTTGATGTCACGGCCGGCATTGAACTGGCTACCGCTAACGTTGACGTTGTTGCCGGCGTCCAGCGAGATGTCATTGCCTGCAGAAAGTGTCGACGGACGTTGAGTAACCGACGTTTGAGTCTGGTTTGAACTGACGCTCGATCCACCGATATGGCCGTCAAATTTCGGCCCACTGAAAAACTGATCCAGCGTATCAACCGACTTCAGAACACTTGAGCCCTTGCTGACCCCGTCCTCACCTTTGCCAGTGCCTTTGAGGCCATCCATCGTATTGCCGATGTTGTAGGCCGTGGTCACGGTGATGCCGTTGCGCTTGATGCTGTCACGGATGGTGACTTCGCTGGCCTCCTCCTTGGCATCGATGTTGATGTCGCGATCGGCCTTGAGGCGGATGTTGTTCTCCGCCGTCAAGTCCGAGCCTTGCTGATTGATGTCACGACCGGCGTTTACGGTGATGTTAATCCCCGCATCGATGGAACTGCCCGCAGCGGTGTAGCCCTTGCTGTTGACACCATGTTGAATGGTTTCACTACCGGCGAAGGTGGTGAAAGCATTGCTGTCGATGGTCTGTTTGATACCAACGGTCTTGTCTGTCTCCCAGCTGCTGCTGCGCTGGTTGTCGATGGACGCGACCACGTTGACGTCGCGACCCGCGTCGAGCGAAACATTGTTGTCGGCACTGATGCCGCTACCAATGACATTGATGTCACGCGACGCATTGAGAATGGCATCGTGCCCGGCATTGACCTGGCTACCGATACTCTCGGAGCTGACAACTTCCCGTCCTCCATTGTGGGAGGTGGCGAAAGTCATGTCCGCGCCAAAGCCCGGCGTTCCGGCAGCCCAACCGATTGCGTCCTTCAGCGAAAGGCCCAGTTTCTTTTTGTACTCTTCGGCACGGCTGTAGGCCTGATCATCGGCGGAAGACAGGGTGATATCGCCTTCCTTGTCCACCAGGCCAGCGTGTAGTTCAGCGTCGTTTTTGGCGTTGACTTCACTGGCGTTCAGGCGAACATCACGCCCGGCGAGAACCACCGTATCGTGACCAGCGTTCAACTCACTGCCGACCTGGGTAACCGATGTCTGCAAATGACTGCTGCCACTTTTGGACATGCCGAATAGGCCGGTTTTGGTTTTTTTGCTGTAACTGCCCGACTCCTCCGTAGCGGAAAGCACCGCGACATCGTTGGTCGCACCGACAAACAGATCATTACCGGCCTTCATCTGGCTACCGATGATGGTAACGTTACGACCGCCATCAAGACTGAGGTCGCCGTCTTTACGCCTTGAGACGTTGACGGTCAGATCACGGCCCGCGTCGATCACTGACGCGACGTTTTCACTTTCATAGCTTTCTGTCTGGGTCGTCTTGCTTCGACCAAAAGAGCCTTTTTTCTTCCTGTAGTAGTAAGCGGAACTCTCGTCCTTGGCCGAGGCGACAGTAATATCCTGTACTGCGTCGAGGCTGACATCATCTTCGGCCTTGATCCGGCTGGCGATAATCCCAAGATCGTTACCTGCCTTCAGGGCAATGTCGCGCCCGGAATTTAAAACCGACGACTGTTGAGTAATGCTGTGGGTTTCGTTCGCGCGCTTCTTGCTGCGCGAGACGTAGTCACTCTCGTCGGCCGCCGAAGTGATGACAATGTCATGGCCTGAGTCGACGCTGATATCCCGCTTGGCATCCAGCCGACTGGCCACGATCGCCACATCCCGATCGGCACTGATCGACAGATCCCTTCCGGACGTCACTTCAGCGCCGTGCTGGGTAATGGTCTGATTCAGGAAGTTGCTGCCACGTGAATCCGTGCGGCGATCCTGAACCGAGGTGATGTTCACGTCGCGATCGGCATCAAGCGTCATGTCCCCACCGCTTTTCAGCACACCGCCGATATTGCTGATATCACGCCCGGCATTGATCGTCAGATCATTGGCCGCTTCGATCCGTGCCGCGTTGTTCAGGACGTCGCGGTGCTGCAGCGTGCCGCCATAGTTGGTGTCGTAGCCATAAACATCGCGCTGGTTGATCACGTCACCGTTGGTGGCCGTCAGACTGACGTCCTTGCCCGAAATAACGCCGCCGCCCTTGTTGACGATGTTGTTGCCAGCCTTGAGCGTCAGACGCTCACCGGCTTCGATCAAACCGCTGTTGGTGAGGTTGTTGCCGGCTTCGGCCGACAGGTTGTTCGAGGCGCGAAGCGTGCCGGCGTTATTGAGGTCCGCACCGGCGATCAGGGTCACGTCACCGCCCTGGATCAATGCGCCGTTGGGTGCCAGGCGGTTATTCGCCTGGGCGAGGTAAAGCACCGGCACCAGCACCCTCTCACCGTTCACTTCGTGCTCTTCGAGCCAGACGATGTCGTGGGTCAATGCCGCCACTTGTTGCGCCGTCAATGTCACGCCCATCGACAGGTTGAGTTCATTCTTGCTGGCGACAGCATTGTTCATCAGGTACTTGAACATCGCTTCGTCGGAGGTCTGGCCGTCGATGAAACGTTGACCGGTGCGGGCAACGACAGCCTGCTGGACCAGGCGCTGTTCAAACAGGCCATCGCCCAGACGCTTGGCGCTGTTGTCCGGGTCGTACCCCAGTTTGTCGAGCAGATAGTCCGAGCTCATGAACTGCTTGAGATCGGTGAGTGCCGGGTTGGCCTCGATCAGGTATTTGTGCGGATTGGAGCGCACGCTGGTGTCAGGCAAGCCTTGGACGCGCGGAACGTTGAATGAGGCGCTTCCCCGATTGGGTAACAGCACGCCGACCGGACCATCACCCGCGGCTGCGTTGACGTTGATCACGGCCGTCTTGTCGTTGAGGTTCAACGATGGGCGACTGGCCAACGCCAGTTCACGGTTTTTCACCGAGACCGGATCGTTTTTGTCGAACTGCAAGTCAGTGGCGTGCCTGACCGGCATGCCATCGGAGCGCTCTGTAGTACTTGCGGCTATGGAACCAATCGTCCAGTCCTTGCCGGCAACCACCGCTTGTTCCGTGCCGCCCTTGCCACTGAGACGGAACAGGCCATTGTCACCGGTCGGCAGCGTGAAGCCTGGCAGTGCCAGCGGGTTGACCTGTTGTTGCGCCAGATCCGGTGGCAACTGCGGGTTCAAGAAAACCACCGTCGGTTTGGCCGCGTTTTTCACCCCGGTATCGGCACCGCCCTTAGTGGTGCCGTCAAAGTTTGTATAGGGGTTCAGGTTGCCGTTGTTGATGGTGGTCTTGGCGTTGATCTGTACCGCTTGTCCGGCCTGAATGATCGAAGGAACACTGCCGCCGCCGTTGGTGAAAACCCGGTCATCGCGCTGCTTCACGCCTGCCAGAATCTGTGCCGGCACTGCGACCTCGGGCCCGATGCCGAACTTGGTGTTGACCTTGTTGAGCAACTGCTTGTTCAGTGCCTGGTAATCCCAATGCATCCCGCCCTTGTCAGGCTCGTGCCAGCTATCAATATAGTCATATTGATTTTTTGAGTTTCGGTCGGCATAAGCCTGCAGGTCCGTGCTGACCCAGCTCGATTGGGGTTTGTTTGGAAGCCCGCCGAGTTTGTAGGTGCGCATCCGTGTAAAGGTGCCCGACTGCAAGCCGAAATTATCGAAGCTATCAACGTCGAGGGTGATGTTCTTGCCCGCGGAAATCAGCGACGCCGTGTTGGTGAAGGCCCCGACATTCGCAGTCAGATTGCCAGCCACCGAGAGCGACGATTGCGGCCCGGTGATCTTCGAGGTCGACTCAAAGTTTTCGTTGACGTAGAACGTGGTACCGCTGAACGTAATGTCGCCCGAGAGAAATTTCTCCTCGCCAATCACACCTTCAGTCTTGTTATTGAAACTGTTGGCCGACAGCGAAAAATCACCGTCCACATTGATTGAAGCCGCGAGGTTGTTGACGCTGTTTGCCCGACCGCCAGCCATACCGGCAATCGTCAGGTTGCCAATGCTGTAAACGTCCCCGGTCTGATTGGTGAAATCATTGACCAGCAGATTCATGTTGCCGCCGCTGAAGACCAGCCCGTGGTCGTTCACCAGGCTAGCCGTCCTGATCGTCAGGTCCTGCGCGGCACCCAGCGTACCGGTGTTGCTCACGGCGCCTGCATTGATCGTCATGGCATTGTTGGAAGTCAGTCGACCTCCGGCATTGTTCAACAGCCCGCCAATGTTGAAGTTACCCTGCCCGCCACTGCCGATGCTGGCGACGCTGGTGAGGCCCAGTTGCGCCGCGTTGAAGGTCATGTCACCCAAGCTGCTGACACGACCATTCCCGCCGTAAGTCCCGCCTATCTGGAAGTCCATGCCACCATCACTGGCGATCAAACCCTCGTTGGTCCAGTTGCCGCCACGCGCCACCAACAGGTTCGACGCCAGCAACTGCCCGCTAGCGGTCTGCACAAAATTGCCGACATTGACGGTCAACCGCCCAGCCTGAATCACACTGCTGTTGGTCCAGCTGTCCGCGTTCAGCGTCAGGCCGCCGAGGGTCACCAGCGAGCCGCCGGCGTTCATGACGTTGGCGGTCGAGATGCCGAATTCGCCGACGCCGACATGGGTGATCGAGCCGCCGGCATTGAGCAGGCTCGGCGTGGCGAGATTGAAGTCGTTGTTGGCGGTTTCCACCAGACCGTTGCGGTTATCGAACTGGCTGCCGATCTGGAAATCGGTTTTGCCGCCAGCGCCGAGCGCGCGCAGTTTGCCGCCCTGGTTGTCGAGGTTGGCGGCACGAACCGCCAGTGTGCCGGCACTTTCAATCAGGCCGCTGCGGTTAGCCAGGTTGCCGTCGACACCCAGCTCGATGCTGCTGCCGCTGATCTGGCCATTGTTGTTGCTCATCAGGCCGGCGATGGTTTTCACCACGCCTTTGGCATAGATTCCGCCGCCGCTGTTGTCGAGGGTGTTGCCGCCGGCGTTGAGCAGGATATTGCCGGTGTTGGCGGCGATCCGTCCGCCGTCGCTGTAAATGCCGCCGAGTGCTTGCAGGTCGAGGCGGCTGCCTTCGATCTTGCCGCCCTGGCCGTTGCGCAACACGCCGCTCAGGCGGGTTTGCAGCAGGCCGTTGAGACTTGAGAGCACACCGCCACGGCTGTCGAGGCTGGCGGCGGTGAGGTTGAGATTGCCGCTCTGGGCAATGATTTTGCCGCCCTGGTTGTCGATCGCACCGTTACCGGTGTTCACGGTCAGCGCGGTCATGCTTTGCACCGCGCCCTTAGCATTGTTCAGTGCGGCGGCAGTGAGGGTCACGCCGGCGTCGCGGCTCGACAGCAGACCATCGGCATCGTTGCGCAACGTTCCACTAACGGTGAGATCCAGTTGGCTGTTGGCCGAGACGGTGCCGCGTTGGCTGTTGTTCAGATCGCCGCTGGTGAGCAGGCTCAGCAGGGTCTGACTGATCAACTGGCCGCCCTGGTTATCGATGCTGGTGGCGCGTTTGATCAACAGCGCTCCCGTGCTGCCGAGTGCGCCGTTGACGTTGGTCAGGGCGCCGAGCAAATCGAGGGTGACACTGTCGTCACCGACCAGACTGCCGCTGGTGTTGTTCAGTGGCCCGCCGGTGAAGGTCAGGGCTTTTTTCGCCATGACGTTGCCGGAGGTGTTGTTCAGGCTGGCTGCGCGGATATCGAGGGCGTCGCCACTTTTGATCAGACCACCCGAAGCGTTGCTGATCGCGCCGCCGGTCATGGTCAGGGTTTGTTTGCCGTCACTGCTGACCGTGCCGGCGCTGTTGTCCAGACTGGCGGCCGTGATGGTCACTTCGCCGAGACCACCGATGCCACCCTTGCTGTGGTTGAGCAGCGCGCCGCTGAGGTCGATGTTGACATTGCCGAGTTGGCTGGAGATCGCGCCTTCCAGGCTGTTGTCGAGGGTGCCGCCGCTGAGGCTCACCTTTTTCCAGCCGGAGAGCAGACCGCTCTGGTTTTTCAGATCCGCCGCAGTAATGGTCAGTTGATCGTTGCTGATCAAGTTGCCGCCACGGTTGTCCAGGCTGTTGCCTTTGAGGCTGAAGCTGTTGACGCTGGAAATCTCGCCCTGCTGGTTATTCAGGTTGCGCAGCGTATCGATGCTCAGCACGCCTTTGCTGTTGATCACACCGTTCTGGTTATTCAGGTCACGCAGGTGGGCGATGCTCAGCAAACCCTTGCTGCTGATCACACCGTCCTGGTTATTTAGATCCTGGGCGGTGGTGCCCAGATCCATCGTCAGGCCTGAGACGCCCACCAGCGTGCCGCCCTGATTGTTCAGGCCGGTGCTGTTGAGGGTCAGTTGTTGCGCGGCCTTGATGCTGCCCTTGTTCTGGTTGTTCAGCAGACCAGCGACCTTGACCTCGATATCGCTGTCACTGAGCAAAACACCTTCGCCGCTGTTATCCAGACTCGCCGCGCGAACCTGCAGCGCCGCCGCCGCGATCTTGCCTTTGATCGAGGTCAGCGCGTTGTCGATCTGCAGGGTGAGTTTCTGATTGCTCAGCAGTTGGCCGCCGCTGTTGTCCAGCGACTTGGCGATCAGTTCAAAAGCCTGCTCGCTGGAAATCTCGCCGCCACGGTTGTTCACGTCAGCCAGATTCTTCAACGACAACTGACCCGGCGCACTGATGACGCCGCCCTGGTTGTTCAACGTGCCGCCGTTCAGATCGACACTGACATCAGCATTGCTGCTGAACAGCTTGCCGCCCTGCTGATCGAGACCACGAACATTGGCCACCAGCGAATTGGCCGCGCCGAGACTGCCGGCGGTGTTGGTCACCTGGCCGGCCGTGATGTGCAATTGATCGGCGGAGTAAATGCTGGCCTGGCTGTTGTTGAGGTCGCCGGTGGTGATGCTCAGTTTGCCTTTGCCACTGATCGCGCCTTTTTGCTGATTATCCAGCGCGCTGCTGTTGAGCGTCAGGTCGGTGTCGGTCAGCAGTTTGCCGCCCTGGTTGCTGACGGCGCCGCGAGTGTCGATGGTCAGCGCGTTGGCGCTGGAAACCGTGCCGCCATTGTTATTGAGACTTTGCGCGGTGATCGCCAAAGCGCCTTCGTTGACGAGGCTGCCCTGTGCGTTGTTCAGATCCGCAGAGAGGTTGATCGCAAGATCTTTCTGGCTGGTCAGACGTCCGCTGTTTTCCAGGGTCTTGCCCGTCAGGGTCAGGCCGCTGTCACCGGACAGCAGCCCCTTGTTGCGGTTGATGACTTCATTAACCGTCAGCGCCAGATTGCCGCCGGCGAGCATGTAGCCGCTGTCGCTGTTGTCGAGCCAGGCGCCGATCAGGCTCACATCAGCCTTGCTCGACAGCTCGCCGCTCCGGTTGTCGATACGGTCGACGTTGAGGTTCAGCGCTTTTGTTGAACCGATGAGGCCTTCCTGACGGTTATCCAGGCTGGCGGCCGTGATCGTCAGGCCGTTGTCAGCGATGACCACACCGTTCTGGTTATCGAACATTCCGGTGACGCTGAAATCGACATCACCCCGCACGCGAATGTCGCCGCTGTTGTTGTTCAGACTGTCGCTGCGACTGTCGAGGCTGGCGGAAGCAATCACCCCTTTGACGTTGCTCAGGGCGCGGTCGATGACCAGGGTGAGCTTTTCATTGCTGAGCAACTTGCCGCCGTCGTTGTTCAGGCTTTGCGCATTGAGGCTCCAGGCCTTGGCAGCGGAAATTTCACCGGCGCTGTTGTCGACGTCCTTGAGGTTTTTCAGCAGCAACTGGCCCGGCGTATGGATATTGCCGCGCTGGTTATTGAGCAGACCGTTGTTCATGTCCAGGGTCAGGTCGCCGTTGCTGAACAGCTCGCCGCCGTCCTGTTCCAGCGAGGTCAGTGAAGCCTGAAGTTTCTGCTGGCTACCGATGGTGCCCCCGGAGTTGTCCAGGTGCCCGGCGGTCAACAACAGCGAGCCATCGGTGGCGATGCTGCCGCTCTGAAGGTTTTTCAACTCGCCGGTGGTCAGCGTCGAATCGGCCTTGGCGCTGATGATGCCGTTGGCGCTGTTATCCAGGCTGCCACTTTTGAAGGTCAGGCCTTTCTGCGAGACGATCAGGCCGCCCTGGCTCAGTACCGCGCCGGTAGCGGTCAGCGCCATTGCTTCAAGGCTCGACAGTTTGCCCAGGCGATTGTCGAGGCTGCCGGCGGTGAGGATCATTTGCCCTTCACTGCTGATCAGGCCTTGCTGGTTATCCATCGCGCCGTCGAAGGTCAGCCCCAGACTGTTCTGACTGACGATCCGCCCAGCGACGTTATTCAACCCGGTGCCGCTCAGGGTGCTCGCGCCCTTGCTGAATATCAGGCCGTTGCTGGCGTTGATGATCTGCGCGACTTTCGCCTCCAACGTAGTGTCGGACAACACTTTGCCGCCTTCACTGTTGTCCAGGCGCGCCCCGTTGATGTGCAAGTCCTGCTGGCTGGAGAGCGAGCCGCCGCGATTGTCGATCTGGTCGACGTTGACCGTCAGGGTCTTGAGCGATCCGACGAGACCGTCCTGATGGTTCTGCAGCGCCTTGCCAGTCAGCAACAGATTGCCTTCGGCGACCAATTCACCGCCCTGCTGCTTCAGGCTGTCGATGTTGGCGTCGACATCGTCCTTGCCGGAAATCCGTCCGCCATCGTTGGTGACATTGTTGGCCTTGAGGCTCAGCAAACCGGTCGAGGTGAGCAGACCGCCATTGCGGTTGTCCAGCGTGTTGCCCTCGAACGTCAGCGTTGTCTTGCTTTCAACGCGGCCCTTGTCGCCGTTATCCAGTTCACTGATCAGCAGTTTCGCCGCCTGATCAGCGCGAATCGTGCCACCGCGGTTGTCCGTATTGGCGCTGGTAACCGTCAGGGTGTTGAGGCTGGAAATCTTGCCGGCGCGGTTATCCAGGCGCGTGGCCTGCACGTCCATGGCGCCGTTGGCCTGGATCAGGCCTTTGTCCTGGTTGTCCAGGCGATCGCTGATGCGCGTGTTCAGCGTGCCTTCACTGGTCAACTGGCCTTGCTGGCTATTGTCGAATTGCTGTGCGCGCAGGGTCAGCGCTTGTCTGGCGCCGATCCGGCCGCCGTTGCTGTTGTTGATCGCGCCGAGGGCGGTGATGTCGAGCAACTGCCCGGCGCTCATCACACCGGCGACGTTATCCAGCGAAGTGACCGTCAGCACTGCGTCGGTCTGGCCGCTGAGTTCGCCATTGCGGTTGATCAATTGACCGATGTTGCCGGTCAGTCTGGTCTGGCTGTTGATCACGCCTTTGTTGTTCAGCAATTGAGCGGCATTCAGATTCATCGTGCCGCCGCTCAGTACGCGCCCGCTATTGCGGTTGTCCAGGGTGCCCGCCGTGATCGCCGTGATTTGTCCGCTGAGGGTGCCGCCCTGGTTGCTCAGGGTTTGCGCAGTGCTGACTGTCAGATTGCGGCCGGCGATGAGGCTCTTGCCAGTGTTGTCGAGGTTTTGCGCACTCAGGCTCAGATCACCGTTGCCGTTGCGGCTGCCATCGGCGTTGACCCCGGCTTCGATGACACCGCCGTTGGTCAATTGCCCACCGGCACTCAGAGCAATACTGTCGCGGGCCGCGAGGGTTTGCCGGTTGGTCAGATTGCCTTGGGTCTGCACGTTCAATGTCGTGCCGGCATACACCGGCCCGCGCGCATCGAGGCTGGCCGCCTTGACGTTGACCGCACCGGTCGCCGAGGTATCGGCCAGACTCAACTGCCCGTTGGCATCGAGCTGGATATCGCCACCACTGGCGATCAGTTTGCCGTCGAGTTTCACCCCGACCCCGGCCTCGGTGCCAACCAGTTTGATCGCCCCGGCGTACATCCCGCCGAGTGCCGAGGAGTCAATCGCCAGTTGCGGTTTGGCGCTGCCATCATCGGCGCGGGCCGTGGCGTTCAAGGTCTGTGCGTTGACGTCGTTGCGCCCGGCAACAATCGTCAGATTTTGCGCCTGGAGCTCAGCGTTGATTTTGGCGCTGCGGGTGATGATTTCGAAGCGGTCGACGTTGCTCGCGTTAAGCCCGGCGCCTTCAATGGCCACAGAACCCTGATCAACCTGAAAACGATCCAGCCGCCCCGCGCCATCCAGCACCGGTTTGCCGGTGGTCAGCGTCACGCGCGGCGCGTTGATGAAGCCGCAACCGTTGCAAGTGATGCCATACGGGTTGGCAACAATCACCCGCGCCGACTGCCCCGCCACTTCGGTGTAACCACGCAACTGGCTCGGGTTGCCGCTGATGACTTCGTTGAGAATTGCTTGCGCCGAACCGCTGTTTTTCAGGTTCGGGTTGCCAATGATGTGCCCGGCTAACTGGGTGTTCGAGGTCTGTGCCGAGCCGTTGTTGAGGATGACGCCCTGCGCGCCCACGTTGTAATCGTGGAACTGGTTATGCGACAGGCCGCTGCCGTTAGGCGTGGCGATGTTGATGATCGGCACGCCATTGCCGGCCCGATCCAGCGCGGTGTTCGGGTTGGCCACTACAATGCCGTCGGCCTGCGCCCACATCGGCTGCCAGAACATCACGTTCGCCAGCAGGAACGCCAGCCCGCGCTTGGGCATGCCCAGAAACGACTCACGGGTTTTCACGTCAGCAGAAGGCTGACCAGCGAGGAAGGCGTATTGGCGAACGTCCATGTTTAAGCTCTCGTTGCGACAGGCGAATGAGGTCTGGGTAATCAACAGGCAAAGCGATCCCTGCCTGGCAAAACACGGGGCCAGGTGAGAGAACAAGCAAAAAGGGGGATAAATGCGCGCCTCGGTCAGAACGTCCAAAGCGTGGCAAAAACGATCGCAGAACCGCTGGCGAATAGTTTGTTCGATCCCTCGAAATCACAATTTGATATCAATGTGATGGCGCGATGGTAGATTGCCATCATTCTGGCGTCAATAAGCCGTGCAGCGTCTTTTTACGCAACCTCTCTAGCCCACGGCTTTTCCTCAAGAAGCCTACTTTTCAGGGGAGATCGCGACCGCTCGGTCACTCAAATTGTGCGAGTCAAAAACACTGGAACTGAACTTTTCACCGCCCTAAACCCTCCACCGATTAACCCGCCTTAACCGGAACGGAGGCCCGCCCCCATGAAAACCATGCTCAAGCTCACCCTCGCCGCCACCCTCGCCTGCGCCCTGCCGGTCTGGGCCTGTACACCGGAAGAAGCCACCGCAAAACGTGAACAACTGGCCAAGGAAGTGGCCAAGCTCACCGAACAGAATCCGGCCAAGGCCAAGGAGATCAACGCCGAGTTGCAAAAAATGGATCTGGGCACGGCCAGTGCCGATCTGCCGGACAAGTGCCAGTTGATTGATCAGCGGTTGAAGGAATTGGGCACGGCCGAGAAAAAAGCCGAGAGCTAAAAGCAACATCAAAAGATCGCAGCCTGCGGCAGCTCCTGCACCGATCCCTGTAGGAGCTGCCGCAGGCTGCGATCTTTTGATCTTAAAAATGCATTTGTGCATTTATTTTCTTGCATAAACGCATATCCAGACTAAGGTTACATCGAGCAAGGAGATCGGCACCGTTCATCGCAGATGAAAACCGTTACCACCGATCGCTCGGCAATACCGCAACACAATCACAAGCTGGACGCTTGTTTTCATTCATGGAGGACTGAAAAAATGTTAACCACTCAAGCAACATCGTTCACCGGCGAGAGCCTGCCAAGGTGCCTCGTCGGCCACCTGCTCGACCCGCAACTGGTCGAGGTTCAAGCCACTGCGCAAACGGCGGCACTGGCCGCTGCCAACCTTAACTTCACGATGCAGAAACAGACTCAGACCAATTGGTGCTGGGCCGCTGTTTCCGCTTCGGTCGGCAATTATTACGGCACTGGAAACTGGACCCAGTGCGGCGTCGCCAGCACCCAACTGGACCGCAATTGCTGCAACCAGCCGGGGCCGTGCAACGTTTATGGCTACCTGGATTCGGCCCTGCAAACCACTCGCAGTTACAACGGGATGAATCAGGGTTCACTGCAGATGTCGGCCATTCAGAACCAGATCAACATGGGCCGCCCGGTCGGCTTGCGCTGTGCCTGGTACGGGGGTGGCGCACACTTCCTGGCGATCTACGGCACCAACGGCAACTACGTGCTGATCGCCGACTCGATCTACGGTTACTCGACCCGCGCGCTGAACTCATTCCCCGGTTCGTACAACGGCGGCGGCAACTGGACTCACACTTATTTCACCGCAAAAAACTAGGAGGGCGACATCATGCAACTGACTTATCCAAAGGCGCCTTCCAACGGCGTACAGACTTTGCGTCCGGTGCTGCAAGCCGCGCTGCAAAACCAGGGCTTCGGCATCAACCGCCAATTCGCCAACGCGACACCGGCCAAAATCAGCCTCAGCGAAGCCTATCGCGGCTACGCGCTGACGCTGGACGATCTGAGCCAGGGCAAAGGTCTGAAGGACGCGCGCATCGGCGACTGGCATTACCTGGTATTTGCCGACGGCGTGAGCATTGCCGATGCGCAATTGGCCGAAGTGCGTGGCCATGTCGAGTTCGCTTCGCTGAACCACGGCACCCGGGCCGCCGACACCGTGGGCGCGTTGAAACTGGCGGAACAGGCGGCGCAGCTGCAGGGCAAGAGCGTTGAATTGCGCGTGCTGTTCGTCTCGGCACTGCACGTCGTGGCGATCTGGCTGCACGCTGACGGTGAAGATGTACTGATCCCGATCGAGCCAACGCCGAAAGAGCTCGGGGACTCGCGGCTGTACAGCGAAGCCGCGCTGCTCGCGCTGCTCAAACCGGCGGCCGATCGCGCTATACAGCGCTTTGACGCGGACACCAGCGGACAGTTGGGGAACTGACAAACCCTGCGCATAAAAAAACCCGGACACTGTCCGGGTTTTTTATTGGCCATTTGTGACGACTTATTCAGCCGCAGGCTCGGCCGGCTTGCGACGCTTGAGCGGGGCCATGCCGTCGCTGCTCACCAACGAATCCGGCTTCGGCCGGTTGGCGCTCTTGCGCTTGGTCGGGGTCTTGGCGGCGGTTTTCTTCTTGTCGCCCTTGGCGTCGGTCTTTTTCTTCTTCACGCCGACGGCTTTACCCGAGGCCTTGACCTTCTTCGGCCCGCCGTAGGTGCCTTTGACTTCCTTGATGGTGCGGCGCTCGAAGCTCTGCTTCAGGTAGCGCTCGATGCTCGACATCAGGTTCCAGTCGCCGTGGCAGATCAGCGAGATCGCCAGACCGTCGTTGCCGGCGCGGCCGGTACGACCGATGCGGTGCACGTATTCGTCGCCGCTGCGTGGCATGTCGAAGTTGATCACCAGATCCAGGCCATCAACGTCCAGACCACGGGCCGCGACGTCGGTGGCTACCAGAATCTTCACGCCGCCCTGCTTCAGACGATCGATCGCCAGTTTGCGATCCTTCTGGTCTTTCTCGCCGTGCAGCACGAACGCCTTGTATTCCTGAGCCACGAGGCGGCCGTAGATGCGGTCGGCCATGGCCCGGGTGTTGGTGAAGACGATGGCCTTCTGATAGGTCTCGTTGGCCAGCAGCCAGTTCACAATCTGCTCTTTGTGCTGATTGTGGTCGGCGGTGATGATTTGCTGGCGGGTGGTCGAGTTCAGCTGGCTGACCGCGTTGAGCTGCAGATGCTCAGGGTTGTTCAGCACCTTGGCGATCATCTCGCGCAGGCCGGAACCACCGGTGGTGGCGGAGAACAGCATGGTCTGCTGACGGTTCGGGCATTCGTCGACCAGACGTTGCACGTCTTCAGCGAAACCCATGTCGAGCATGCGGTCGGCTTCGTCGAGCACCAGCACTTCGACTTCTTTGAGGTCGAGGTTGCCGGCGTTGAGTTGCTCGATCATCCGGCCCGGGGTGCCGATCAGGATGTCCGGCACTTTGCGCAGCATGGCGGCCTGGACCTTGAAGTCTTCGCCGCCGGTGATCAGACCGGACTTGATGAAAGTGAACTGCGAGAAGCGTTCAACTTCTTTCAGGGTCTGCTGGGCCAGTTCGCGGGTCGGCAGCAGGATCAGGGTCTTGATACTGACGCGGATCTTCGCCGGGCCGATCAGGCGATTGAGGATCGGCAGGACAAAAGCGGCGGTCTTGCCGCTACCGGTTTGCGCCGTCACCCGCAGGTCACGCCCCTGGAGCGCCAGCGGAATGGCCGCTGCTTGCACAGGCGTTGGCTCGACAAATTTCAGCTCGGCCACGGCTTTGAGCAGGCGTTCGTGCAGGGCGAATTGGGAAAACACGGGTGCTACCTCGAAGATATGCAAAAAAACAGCTGCATAGGTTACCGGTTTCGAGCGCTCAGGCCGAGTTTCTTTATACAAACGGGCGTAATCAGTGGCTTTTTTGTTGCTCGATTTGTCTCCAACGGTAATACACAGCGTCTTAAATGCTCTAATCGCCCATCGCGTCTTACAGAAGAATCGTTGCTCCCATGGATTTCAAACAGCTCTGGCTCAACGCCCAAGACCTCTGGGGTGCCCTCGAACAGCACCCGTTCCTGCAATCCGGCCTGGCGCTGATGCTGCTATTGGTGATCGCGCTGGTACTCGGACGAGTGGCACGTTATCTGATCCTGCATGCCAGCCGCATGCTCGGGCGCCAGCCGGCGCTGCACTGGATCAACGACTTTCGCCACAACAAGGTGTTTCAGCGTCTGGCGCAGATGACGCCATCGCTGGTGATTCAGTTCGGCCTGCACCTGGTGCCGGAACTGAGCAAAACCGCGATGACCTTTCTCGACAACGTGGCGCTGTCCTTCACCATCCTGTTCCTGCTGCTGTCGGTCAGTGCCCTGCTCAATGCGCTGCTCGATATCTACGCCCGCACCGAACACGCCCGCACCCGCTCGATCAAGGGCTACGTACAGCTGGCGAAGATGGTTTTGTACGTGTTTGGCGCGATCATCATCGTCGCCACCCTGATCGACCGTTCGCCGCTGTTGCTGCTGTCCGGTCTGGGTGCGATGTCGGCGGTGATTCTGTTGGTCTATAAGGACACCTTGCTGTCGTTCGTCGCCAGTGTGCAACTGACCAGCAACGACATGCTGCGGGTTGGTGACTGGATCGAAATGCCGCAGGTCGGCGCCGATGGCGACGTGGTCGACATCACTTTGCACACGGTCAAGGTGCAGAACTTCGATAAAACCATCGTCTCGATCCCGACCTGGCGCCTGATGTCCGAATCGTTCCGCAACTGGCGCGGCATGCAGCAATCCGGCGGGCGGCGGATCAAGCGCAGCCTGTTCATCGACGCCAGCGGTGTGCGCTTCATCCGCGACGACGAAGAAGAAAAGCTCTCCCAGGTACACCTGCTGACCGGCTACATGGGCCGCAAGAAAGCCGAACTCAAGGCATGGAACGAGGCGCAGGGCAACGTCGCCGCGATGTCAGCCAACCGTCGGCGCATGACTAACATCGGCACTTTCCGCGCTTATGCGCTGGCGTATCTGAAGAGTCACCCGGAGGTGCAGCCGAACATGACTTGCATGGTGCGGCAGATGCAGACCACAGCCCAAGGCATTCCGCTGGAAATCTACTGCTTCACGACCACCACGGTGTGGGCCGATTACGAGCGGATTCAGGGGGATATTTTCGATTATCTGCTGGCGGTGCTACCGGAGTTCGGCTTGAGCCTGTATCAGCAGCCGAGTGGCGGGGATTTGCGTACCGGGTTGCTGCCGGCGGTGCTGGGTTCGGCGCATATTCCGGAACCGCAAAAACATCTCATGTAACCCCACAGATCAAAACTGTGGGAGCGGGCTTGCTCGCGAACGCGTCAGGTCAGTCAACATAATCGTTGAATGACGCACCGCTTTCGCGAGCAAGCCCGCTCCCACAGGGGTTATGCGGTGGCTTGGGAATTGCGGATGCCCAGTCGGCTGATCCATACGGCCGCGAGGATGACGCTGCCGCCGAGCAACAATCGCCCCAGCTCTTCATGCTGATTCCAGATCAGCAGGTTCAACAACAGCCCCACCGGCACATGCAGGTTGTTCATCACCGCCAGCGTGCCGCCGTTGACCATGCATGCGCCTTTGTTCCACCAGTACAGGCCCAAGGCGGTCGAGACCAGTCCCAGGAACAGCAACACGCCCCATTGCAGCGGTGCTTCGGGCAGGAAGTTGGCTTTGCCGAACAGCAGAAACGCCGGCAATACCACCGCCAGTGCCCCGAGGTAGAAGAAGCCGAAACGCCGGTAATGCGGCAGATCACTCGGGTGTTTCGCCACCAGGTGCTTGTACAACACCTGGCCTGCGGCGTAGGTGAAGTTGGCCAGTTGCAGCAGCAGGAAACCCATGAAGAAGTCCGGGTTGATCCGGTCAAAGCGAATCACTGCCGCCCCGCCCACCGCGACCAGCGCCGCAATCAGCGCCCATGGATTGAAGCGGCGGTTCAGCGCATCTTCAATCAACGTCACGTGTAGCGGCGTGAGGATGGTGAACAGCAGAACTTCCGGCACCGTCAACACGCGAAAGCTCAGGTACAGGCAGACGTAGGTGATGCCGAACTGCAACGCGCCGATCAGCAGCATGCCGCGCATGAACGCCGGTTCCACCGAGCGCCAGCGGGTCAGCGGGATGAACACCAGCCCGGCCAGCACCACGCGCACCAGTACCGCGAAGTAGCTGTCGACGTGCCCGGCGAGGTATTCGCCGATCAGACTGAAGGAAAACGCCTGAATCAGCGTGACAAAAAGTAGATAGCCCATGCTCGCCTCTGTTTCGAATGGCGGCGACGATAGCGGTTTTTGAGCCAGACCGCGAACCTCAGGTAACACTGAACCCTGTGGGAGCGGGCTTGCTCGCGAAGGCATCGTGTCAGTCGACGAATATTTGACTGCCCCACCGCCTTCGCGAGCAAGCCCGCTCCCACAGGGGTTACACGTTGCTCAGATAATCCCGGGCAAAAAAAAGCCCGATCTCGCTAAAGCGTTCAATCGGGCTACAGCACTCAGGAGCAACAAGTGCAAAGGGAGGTTCGATGCGCGTAAAGCCTTGAAGGGGTTGCGCCAGGTCACTTAAACAAGCGGCGATTATCTGGCGATTAACATATCAAGCGACCTGGGACAGTTTGGCGTTGGCCTGATTCAGGCCCTTCTCCTGGAAGTCGCCACCCAGGTTCATGCCTTCGGCGTGAATGAACGTCACGTCGTGGATGCCGATGAAGCCCATGACCTGACGCAGGTACGGTTCCTGGTGGTCGGCCGGGCCGCCGGCGTAAATGCCGCCGCGAGCGGTGAGCACGTAGGCACGTTTGCCGCTGAGCAGGCCTTGCGGGCCGGTTTCGGTGTACTTGAAGGTCACGCCGGCACGCAGCACGTGGTCGAGCCAGGCCTTGAGAGTGCTCGGGATCGCGAAGTTGTACATCGGCGCAGCCATCACCAGCACGTCGGCGGCGAGCAGCTCATCGGTCAACTCGTTGGAGCGCTCCAGCGACGATTGTTCGCTGGCATTGCGCTGTTCGGCAGGCTTCATCCAGCCGCCCAACAGGTTGGCGTCCAGGTGTGGAACGGGATTCACGGCGAGGTCACGCACGGTGATCTGATCGTTGGGATGCGCCGCTTTCCACTGACCGATGAAGGTCTGGGTCAGTTGACGGGAAACCGAGTCTTGCTGGCGGGCGCTGCTTTCGATGATCAGAACGCGGGACATGGTGTGTAGTCTCCATCCGAGAATGTTGTAGGTCGATGGAGTGAAGGTTAAACAGAGCCGCCTCGATGAAAAAGCGCAAATAATTGCTGCAAAGCATCGAATAATTCGTTTAGATGCTGACACGTACCCTTGTAGGAGTGAGCCTGCTCGCGATAGCGGTGTGTCAATCGACGCATTCTCTGACTGATACACCGCTATCGCGAGCAGGCTCACTCCTACAAGGGATCGACCGTTATTTCGGGGTGCAGGTCAGTTTGATGCGCAGCTTGATGATCTCGCGGGTGAACTTGGCCGTGGCGTTTTTATGTTTGCCGGCCGGCACATCGATCGTTCGGGTGCGCGGTGCTTCCGGGCCATTGCTGAACACTGCTTTGCACGTCGCATCGACATCACCATAGTTGGCCACACGGATGGACCCGATGTCATTGTCAGTGTCGTAGGTCTCATAGTCGATCTTGAGACCATTGAGATCCTTCTGCACATCGATCGGGTACGCAAACGCCGTCAGCGGCAGCAGCGCCAGCAACACACAACAGAATTTTTTCATTCGCCAGTCTCCATGGGGGACGGCCAGCTTAGGACAAGAGGAGCTATTGATGAAAGCGCCCCGCGTGACCCTTGATCAATGGCGAACGTTGCAGGCCGTGGTCGACCACGGCGGATTCGCCCAGGCCGCCGAGGCACTGCACCGTTCGCAATCATCGGTGAGTTACACCGTCGCCCGCATGCAGGACCAGCTCGGCGTGCCATTGCTGCGCATCGACGGACGCAAAGCGGTGCTCACCGAAGCCGGCGGCGTGCTGCTGCGGCGCTCGCGGCAACTGGTGAAACAGGCCAGTCAACTGGAAGACCTCGCCCATCACATGGAACAGGGCTGGGAGGCCGAAGTGCGGCTGGTGGTCGATGCGGCCTACCCGAGCGCACGCATTGTCCGCGCGCTGACCGCATTCATGCCGCAGAGTCGCGGCTGCCGCGTGCGGCTGCGCGAAGAGGTGTTGTCGGGGGTCGAAGAAGTGCTGCTGGAAGGCGTGGCCGACCTGGCGATCACCGGCCTGAGCATCCCCGGTTACCTCGGCGCGGAATTGAGCGACGTCGAATTTGTCGCCGTCGCCCACCCCGATCACGCGCTGCATCGGCTCAATCGCGAGCTGAGCTTTCAGGACCTGGAAACCCAGATGCAGGTGGTGATTCGCGACTCCGGTCGCCAGCAACCACGGGACGTCGGCTGGCTCGGTGCCGAACAGCGCTGGACCGTCGGCAGCCTCGCTACGGCTGCCACATTCGTCAGCAGCGGCCTGGGCTTTGCCTGGCTGCCACGGCACATGATCGAACGGGAATTGAAGGAAGGCACGCTCAAGCTGCTACCGTTGGATCAGGGCGGCAGCCGCAACCCGAGCTTCTATCTGTACTCGAACAAGGACAAACCGCTGGGCCCGGCGACACAAATCCTCATCGAACTGCTGCGTACCTTCGACACCTTGCCGCTGGACGCACCGTTCGCCGCCCCTGAGCAAGCCTGACACGGAGTTCACCGATGGCCTATTTCGAACATGACGGTTGCAACCTGCACTACGAGGAATATGGCCACGGCACACCGTTGCTGCTGGTTCACGGACTGGGTTCGAGCACCCTGGATTGGGAAATGCAGATCCCGGCGCTGTCGACGCACTATCGGGTGATCGTCCCCGACATACGCGGTCACGGCCGCTCCGACAAACCTCGCGAGCGCTACAGCATCGCCGGTTTCAGTGCCGACCTGCTGGCACTGATCGAACACTTGAACCTCGGCCCGGTGCACTACGTCGGGCTGTCGATGGGCGGGATGATCGGCTTTCAGTTCGCCGTCGATCAGCCGCAAATGCTGAAAAGCCTGACCATCGTCAACAGCGCTCCCGAAGTGAAAATCCGCAGCCGCGACGATTACTGGCAATGGTTCAAACGCTGGAGCCTGATGCGCGTGCTCAGCCTCGCGTCCATTGGTAAAGCGCTGGGCGGCAAACTTTTCCCCAAGCCCGAACAGGCCGATCTGCGGCAGAAAATGGCCGAACGCTGGGCAAAAAACGACAAACGTGCTTATCTCGCCAGCTTCGATGCGATTGTTGGCTGGGGCGTTCAGGAACGACTTTCCCGGGTGACCTGTCCAACCCTCATCGTCACTGCCGACCGTGACTACACACCGGTGGCACTGAAAGAAACCTATGTAAAACTGCTGCCTGATGCGCGGCTGGTGGTCATCGCCGACTCGCGCCACGCCACCCCGCTCGATCAACCCGAACGCTTCAACCAAACGCTGCTGGAGTTTCTCGCCGCAGCCGACATTCAATCTCAGGATCTCTGACCCATGCTGAAAAAACTCGCCCTCGCCGCCGGCACCGTGCTGTTTGCTGCCAACCTGATGGCTGCAACGCCTGCAAAAGCACCACACGTGCTGCTGGACACCACCAACGGCCAGATCGAAATCGAACTGGATCCGGTCAAGGCGCCGCTCAGTACCAAAAACTTTCTGGATTACGTCAACAGCGGCTTTTACACCAACACCATTTTCCACCGCGTGATCCCGGGCTTCATGGCGCAGGGCGGCGGTTTCACGCCACAGATGCAGCAGAAAGAAACCAAGGCGCCGATCAAGAACGAGGCCAGCAACGGTCTGCATAACGTTCGCGGCACGCTGTCGATGGCGCGCACCTCCAACCCTGATTCGGCCACCAGCCAGTTCTTCATCAACGTCGCCGACAACGCTTTCCTTGATCCGGGCCGTGACGCCGGTTACGCGGTATTCGCCAAAGTGGTCAAAGGCATGGACGTGGTCGACATCATCGTCAACTCGCAGACCACCACCAAACAGGGCATGCAAAACGTGCCTGTCGACCCTGTGATCATCAAGTCGGCCAAAGTCATCGACTAAGCTGTACAGGGCGTTTCGAGCGGCGCTGGCCTGACACCACGTCGCTCACACCGATAAAAGGAGAGCCCGGCATCCGGGCGGTTATCTGATGCTCTATCGCCGTTTCGAACAACTGATCGACATATTCCGCGACGCTCCGACGGCGTCTCCTCCAGATCGTGTCTGGCCCTTCTACACCTATTACCTCAAGCAGGTCTGGCCGAGTTTCGCCGCCCTGCTGGTGGTGGGCCTGTTTGCCGCGTTGATCGAAGTCGCGCTGTTCAGTTACCTGAGCCGCATCATCGACCTGGCCCAGGGCACACCCAACCCGAATTTCTTCAGCGACCACGCCCTCGAACTGACCTGGATGGTGGTGGTTGCCCTAGTACTGCGGCCGATCTTTTTCGGCCTGCACGACCTGCTGGTGCATCAGACCCTGAGCCCGGGGATGACCAGCATGATCCGCTGGCAGAACCACAGCTACGTGCTCAAGCAGAGCCTGAATTTCTTCCAGAACGACTTCGCCGGGCGCATCGCCCAACGCATCATGCAGACCGGCAACTCGCTGCGTGACTCAGCCGTGCAAGCGGTGGATGCGCTGTGGCACGTGGTGATCTACGCGATCAGTTCGCTGGTGCTGTTCGCCGAAGCCGACTGGCGTCTGATGATCCCGCTGCTGACGTGGATCGTCGCCTACATCGGCGCGCTGTATTACTTCGTGCCACGGGTGAAAGAGCGTTCGGTGGAAGCTTCCGACGCGCGCTCGAAACTGATGGGACGGATCGTCGACGGCTACACCAACATCGCCACCCTCAAGCTGTTCGCCCACACCAACTTCGAACAGCACTACGCCAAGGAAGCCATCGAAGAACAGACGGTCAAGGCGCAAATGGCCGGCCGCGTAGTGACCAGCATGGACGTGGCGATCACCACCATGAACGGTCTGCTGATCGTCGGCACCACCGCACTGGCACTGTGGCTGTGGACGCAGTCACTGATCACCGTCGGCGCGATCGCCCTGGCCACCGGCCTGGTGATTCGTATCGTCAACATGTCCGGCTGGATCATGTGGGTGGTCACCGGCATCTTCGAAAACATCGGCATGGTGCAGGACGGTCTTCAGACCATCTCGCAACCGGTCAGCGTCACCGATCGTGAGCAGGCCAAACCGCTGGCCGTGGCTCGTGGCGAAGTGCGTTTCGAGCACGTGGATTTTCACTACGGCAAGAAGAAAGGCATCATCGGCGACCTCAACCTGACCATCAAACCCGGCGAGAAAATCGGTCTGATCGGGCCGTCCGGCGCCGGCAAATCGACCCTGGTCAACCTGCTGCTGCGCCTGTATGACGTAGAGGGCGGACGGATCCTGATCGATGGGCAGAACATCGCTGAAGTCGGCCAGGAAAGCCTGCGCGCACGCATCGGCATGATCACTCAGGACACCTCCCTGCTGCACCGCTCGATCCGCGACAACTTGCTCTACGGCAAGCCTGACGCCACCGACGCCGAACTCTGGGACGCGGTGCACAAGGCCCGCGCCGACGAGTTCATCCCGTTGCTGTCGGATGCGGAGGGACGCACCGGTTTCGATGCGCACGTCGGTGAACGCGGAGTGAAACTGTCCGGCGGCCAGCGTCAGCGCATCGCGATTGCGCGAGTGCTGCTCAAGGACGCGCCGATCCTGATCATGGACGAAGCGACCTCGGCGCTGGACTCGGAAGTCGAAGCAGCGATTCAGGAAAGCCTGGAAACCCTGATGCAAGGCAAAACCGTGATCGCCATCGCTCACCGTCTCTCGACCATCGCCCGCATGGACCGGCTGGTGGTGCTGGAAAACGGCAAGATCGCCGAGAGCGGTACCCACGCCGAACTGCTGGCACATCGCGGATTGTATGCGCGGTTGTGGGCGCACCAGACCGGAGGGTTTGTCGGGATCGATTGATCATTGGGTCAATACAATTCCAATGTGGGAGGGGGCTTGCTCCCGAAAGCGGGGTGTCAGTACCGAACATTTGCCTGACACACCGCATTCGGGAGCAAGCCCCCTCCCACAATACATTGAGAACCGCCCCAGCCCTTTAACCACGGGCTCTGGCGGTTTTTTTACGCCTGCTGGAAATCCATCCAAAGCGTGCTGTACTCAGCCAAGGTTCCAGCACGGGACCTGTCGTAAATCGGCAAGGAAGCACAACTCGATACAGTCTCGATAGCACGCCTATCAAGGACTCTCTCATGTCTCTGTTCAAACGTTCAGTCACTGAGTTGTTGGGTACGTTCTGGCTGGTTCTGGGTGGTTGTGGCAGTGCGGTGCTTGCCGCGTCTTCGCCCTTGGGCATCGGGGTGCTGGGGGTGGCCCTGGCGTTTGGTCTGACGGTGCTGACCATGGCGTTCGCCATTGGCCACATCAGCGGATGTCATCTCAATCCGGCCGTCTCGGTCGGTCTGTTCGTTGGCGGTCGGTTTCCGGCCAAAGAGCTGCCCGCCTACATCATCGCGCAGGTGCTCGGCGCGATTCTCGCCGCCGCGCTGCTTGCGCACATTGCCAGCGGCAAAGAGGGTTTCGATATCGCCGCAGGTCTGGCCTCCAACGGTTACGGTGAGCATTCACCGGGCAAATACTCGATGGCGGCCGGATTTGTCACCGAACTGGTGATGACCGCCATGTTCGTGATCATCATCCTCGGTGCCACCGACAAACGCGCCCCGGCGGGCCTCGCACCGATTGCCATCGGCTTGGGCCTGACGCTGATTCACCTGATCTCGATTCCAGTCACCAACACCTCGGTGAACCCGGCGCGCAGCACCGGACCGGCGCTGATGGTCGGCGGCTGGGCGATCGCGCAGTTGTGGATGTTCTGGGTCGCGCCG
This sequence comes from Pseudomonas sp. GW823-FHT01D03, assembly GCF_058798255.1. Lineage (NCBI taxonomy): Bacteria > Pseudomonadati > Pseudomonadota > Gammaproteobacteria > Pseudomonadales > Pseudomonadaceae > Pseudomonas > Pseudomonas sp. GW823-FHT01D03. Next base: position 1,627,568 of record NZ_JBXAKK010000001.1, on the reverse strand, counting down.
CTGATTGGCGCTGTGGCAGGCGGGGTGATTTATCGCTGGTTGGGCAAAGAAGAAACCTGAGGGGTGCCTGAGCTCCCTTTGTAGGAGTGAGCCTGCTCGCGATAGCGGTGTGTCAGTCAACATCAATGGCTCTGACAGATCGCTATCGCGAGCAGGCTCACTCCTACAAAGGATCTATGTCTGGCGATAGGGCAAGGCGGTTTTCGCTTCCTCGGCGTACGCAAGGACGCCGGCACGTTCCTGTTGCAGGAAGTCTTTGACTGCGGCTTTCAGACCGGGATGACGCAGGTAGTGCCACGAGTGGGTGATCACCGGTTCAAAGCCGCGAATCAGCTTGTGCTCGCCCTGAGCGCCGGCATCAAAGCGCTGATACCCCTGGGCAATCGCATAGTCCATGCCCTGATAGAAACATGTCTCGAAATGCAGCCGGTCAAACTCGGCCAGACAGCCCCAATAGCGTCCGTAGAAGCTGTCGCCCCCGACCAGACTGAAGGCCATCGCCACCGGACGTGAACCCTGCCTGGCGAAGACCACCCGAATCGCCTCCGGCATCCGAGCAGCCAGCAGACTGAAGAACTCGCGTGTCAGGTACGGCGCCTGGCGGCGCACGGCGTAAGTATTGGCGTAGCAGGCGTAGACAAAATCCCATTGCGATTCATCCAGCTCACGCCCCTCCAGCCATTCGAATTCGAAGCCCTGCCCCGCCACTTGCTCGCGCTCTTTACGCATTTGCTTGCGCTTGCGCGAACTGAGCGCGTCGAGAAAATCCTGGAAGTCCCGATAACCGCGATTCTGCCAGTGATACTGACAGCCGATACGTTGCAGCCAGCCCGGCTGCTCGGCCATCGCGGCGTCGGTGAACGGGTCGGTAAAGTTGATGTGGGCGCTGGAAAGTTCTTCGATTTCCAGATAACCCGGCAAGCTCTTGAGCAGTTCGAAACCGTCCTCGACATTCGCCGCCAACAGTCGTGGGCCGCTGACCGGGCTGAACGGCACCGCCGTCAGCAGTTTGGGGTAGTAATCGATGCCGGCCCGGGCGCAGGCATCGGCCCAGCCGTGATCGAACACGTATTCGCCGTAAGAATGCCACTTGCGATAACTGGGCAGCGCCGCGATCAGCCGATCGTCTTCGACGTGCAGCAGATGCTCGGCTTGCCACCCCGTGTGCGGGCCAACGCTGCCGCTGTCTTCAAGGGCCGAGAGGAAGGCGTGCCGCAGAAACGGCTGGTTCTCGGGCACCAGTGCATCCCAAGTCGCAGGGGCGATTTCTGACAGGCTTTGCAGGCGTTGCAACGGCATCCACTGACTCTCCACTTCCGGGCTTCAAAGCCCCGCGAGTATCGCTTATCGCTGCCCTTTGCACACGAGCATTCGGACGACAGCGCTCTAGATCAATAGTTCAGGACAACTTTATATCGTCATCGACATGACATCACTTAGCCACTGCTCTGTCATAAACCATCGCGATACTCGCTCCTGTTTTTAGAGCGCCGGGTTCTACCCGGACACTGTTTTCCGACGTGCGCGTCGGTGTGCCCCGGATGGTTCAGCCATCCCTCTCATCTTCGGAGATTGCTATGCGTCTTGCTTCCACGAAAACTGCGGCGGCCCTGTGCGGTGGCCTGTTGCTGGCCATGAGCGTTCCGGCCAGTGCTGCAGTCGACGCCAAACTGCTCGACATGCTCAAGGCCAACGGTTCCATTTCCCAGGCGCAGTACATCGAACTGCAAACTGAACTGGCCAAGGATCAGAAGGCTCAGCAAATCGCGCAGCAGGCGCAGCAAGAGACCAACGAGCAAATCGCGGCGACCGCGAAGAAAACCAACGAGTTGAGCTCCTTCGACCAGAAACTCGCCTGGGCCGCCAAGACCCAGTTCAAGGGCGACGTGCGTATCCGTCAGGAAACCATCAAGATCGACGGCGAGCCGAACAACGGCGGCCGCGACAAGGATCGTCAGCGCATCCGTGCCCGTCTGGGCGCCTACACCGAGATCAACCCGCAAGTCGACACTGGCATCCGTATCGCCACCGGCGGCGGCGACGATGCCCGTTCGACCAACCAGGACCAGGACAACTACTTCGACAAGAAGCAGATCTGGCTGGATCTGGGCTACATCGACTACCACCCGGACCAGATCAAGAACCTGCACATTATCGGCGGCAAGATGCTCCAGCCGTGGGTCAGCATGGGCGACGTGATCTGGGACAGCGACATCAACCCGGAAGGTCTGGCCGTCACCTACAAATATCCACTGGGCAGCAGCGCCGAACTGTTCGGCAGCCTGGGTAACTACAATCTCAAGGACAACGTCGACGGCGATGGCGTGCAATTCCGTCACGACCTGCGTCTGACCGCTGGCCAGCTGGGTAGCCGCTTCAACATCACCGACAACCTGAAACTGACCCTGGGCGGCAGCGTCTACGCCTACCAGAACGACGAAGACAGCCGCTGCACCGGCACTTCCACACCGTGCGCCCTGGCGGTCAACGGCAACTCGGCCAACAACGAATTCCGTCTGTATGAAGGGTTCAGCCAGGTCGACATCGGCGGTCTGCCGATGCCCTTGTCGTTCTACGGCCAGTACGTGAAGAACAACGATGCCGTGACCGATCAGGACACCGCGTGGCTGTTGGGTGCCAAGTCGAAAGTCGTCGGCCTGAACCTCGATTACAACTATCGTGACGTACAACGCAACGCCGTGGTCGGCGCGTTCACCGACTCCGACTTCGCCAACGGCACCACCGGTTCCCGTGGGCACAAGTTCAAGGTCGGTTACGACATCGACAAGAACTTCGCCATCGGCGCCACGTACTTCCTGACCAAGGCCGACTTCTCCAGCCGTACCCAGCGTGACGCAGACACCAACACCCTGCAGCTGGACGCGGAAGCGAAGTTCTAAAACGCGTCACCCTGTAGCTTGGCGTGGGCGGAACGATCCCCATCATCCGTTCGTTTCGTCCGCGTCGGGCTATTTTTGTCTTACCTGTGGCGAGGGAGCTTGCTCCCGCCGGACTGCGCAGCAGTCCCCTGCTTTCGTAGAGCGGGGGGCCCTTCGTGCCCCAGCGGGAGCAAGCTCCCTCGCCACATCATTTTTCAGGAGCGATCGTTGCGGCGTTGCTCGGCCAGACGTTCGGCCAACGCATCCACACCCTCATCCGGCTTTTCAGGCATCGCCTTCAGCGTGGCCTGCATCAAACGCATCTGACGAATGAAGCGCCGGCAGTTCGGGCAAAACATCAGGTGATGGCGCACCATCAGTTTTTCGCGAAAGCTCAACTGGCCATCGAGATAATCGCTGGAACGCGCTACTTGTTCCTTGCAGGTCAGCATTCGCCGGTCTCCTCAAAATGCTCCACCGTGGCGAAGACTTTCAGTCGCGCCCGATGCAGCAGCACCCGGACATTGGAGAGCGAGATTTCCAGAAGATTACAGATCTCTTCCAGCTCCAGGCCCTGACGCTCGCGCAACAGCAACACACTGCTTTGCAATTCCGACAGGCTGAGCAAGGTGTGCTCCAGACAGTCACGCAACTCGCTTTCGGTGAGCAAGGCTTCCGGCGTGTCCTGATGCCAGGCGAATGGCGCCACCAGCCAATGGCCGTCACCGGGCGAAAAACGATCGTCGTCGATGGTGCCGTGGGGTGACGGCAGGTCATCCATCAACACTTCGCGGCGGTTTTGTTTGTAGCGGCTCTTGGCCGAGTTGGCGGTGATGGTCAGCAGCCAGGTCTTGAGACTGGAACGACCCTCGAAGCTATCGATATGGCGCACCACCGAGAGCCAGGCGTCCTGCACAACCTCTTCGACATGGCGTTGGCCGACGATGGCGTAAGCCACGGCGCGCATGGCGCTCTGGTAGGTGCTGACCAGTTCCTTGAAGGCCTTTTGCTCACCCGCGAGCAGGCGTTCGAGCAGTTGGGTGTCGTCCGTTGCGGCCATGCACGCCTCGTTTGCAATACCGATTGACGTTAACGCACTCGACCCTGTGGCGAGCGAGCTTGCTCGCGCTCGGCTGCGCAGCAGTCGCAAAACCGGCGATTGTGGTTCTTCAGCAAGACCGCAATCGCCGGTGTTGGGAGCGCTACGCACTCCAGCGGGAGCAAGCTCCCTCGCCACAAGGGCGGGTGACTCAGCGCTTGCGCAGAATCACGCTGCCGATCGAGTAACCGGCGCCGAACGAGCTCAGCACGGCCAGCGAACCGGCGGCCAGATCATCCTGATTTTTGTGGAAGGCAATCACCGAGCCGGCAGAGCTGGTGTTGGCGTAGGTGTCGAGAATCACCGGCGCTTCTTCTTCGGTGGCTTCGCGGCCCAGCAGCTTGCGCACGATCAAGTGGTTCATGCTCAGGTTGGCCTGGTGCAGCCAGAAGCGCTTGACGTCGCCGACGTTGAGCTTGTTCTCTTCCAGGTGCTCACCGATCAGCTCGGCGACCATCGGGCAGACGTCCTTGAACACCTTGCGACCTTCCTGCACGAACAGCTTGTCGCGGGCCCCGATGCCCTCTTCCGCGGCGCGGTTGAGGAAGCCGAAGTTGTTGCGGATGTTGTTGGAGAACTTGGTCAGCAGTTTGGTGCTGACCACGTCGAACTGGTATTTGGACGTCGCCAGATCGGCACGCTCGATGATCACCGCCGTCGCTGCGTCACCGAAGATGAAGTGGCTGTCGCGGTCACGGAAGTTCAGGTGACCGGTGCAGACTTCCGGGTTGACCATCAGGATCGCCCGGGCCTGGCCCAGTTGCACGCTGTTGGCGGCTTGCTGGATGCCGAAGGTCGCCGACGAGCAGGCGACGTTCATGTCGAAACCGAAACCCTGAATGCCCAGCGCTTCCTGGACTTCGATGGCGATCGCCGGGTAAGCGCGTTGCAGATTGGAGCAAGCAACGATCACACCGTCGATGTCGGCGGCAGTCTTGCCGGCACGTTGCAGGGCCTGTTCGGCGGCGCCGATGGCCATCTGGCACAGGACCGACCATTCGTCGTTGGAACGCTCCGGCAGGCGCGGGGCCATGCGCGCAGGATCAAGGATGCCGTCCTTGTCCATGACAAAGCGGCTCTTGATGCCCGAGGCTTTTTCGATGAACGCGGCACTGGATTCGGTCAGCGCCTGGACTTCACCGCTGGCGATGGCGTCGGCGTTGTCGGCGTTGAACTGCGCGACGTAGGTATTGAAAGACTGCACCAGCTCTTCGTTGGAGATGCTGTTGGCCGGGGTGTACAGGCCGGTGCCGCTGATGACGACGTTATGCATGGTCGTTTCTCTAATCTGTTCAGGCAGAAAGCGCTGGCACCGACGTACCAACACACAAAGGGTCTGTTCCCGTCCGCGGGACGCTGACCTGGCATCTTTATAGTGCCGCCCGTGACCTCGCCGAAGGCTCTGGGTCGCGAAAACGGCATTTATGGTCGCGAAGTTTGCCATAAACGCAGGATTTTGGCGCCTTTCTCCTGCTAAACGCGATCCCCCTGTAGGAGTGAGCCTGCTCGCGATAGCGGTCTGTCTGCCAGTGATAATGCGACTGACACACCGCAATCGCGAGCAGGCTCACTCCTACAGGGGATTGCGTATGGCTCGAGGTTACGGTTCGACCTGAGTCCACTGCTTGTTCAGGCGTTTGTCGGAGATCGGGACTTTGGTGCCCAACTGCTGGGCGAACAGCGACACCCGGTATTCCTCCAGCCACCAGCGGTACAGCTCCAGCTGCGGATCGCGTTTGCCTTCCTGGGCATGTTTGGCGGCGCGGGTCTGATATTGCGCCCAGAGGCCGGCCAGTTCCCCGCTCCAGACCCGGTCCTTCTGCACTTGCGCGCCAAGCTTCTCGAAACGCTGCTCGACCGCCTTCAGGTAGCGCGGCAACTCCTTGAGCCATTGCATCGGTGTTTCCCGGACGAAACCCGGATACACCAGATTGCTGATTTGCTGCTTGATGTCGTTAAGCGCCACTGCCTGAGCCAGATCGATCTTGCCCTTGAAGCGTTTTTGCAGACCGTGCCACAGCTTGAGAATGTCCAGCGTCAGCCGCGCCACGCGCTCGGCGTGTTCGGTCCAGTTGCCGCGTTTGCGCTCGGCCAATGCCGCCAGCCCGGCGCCGTCACGCGGCAGCGGGTCTTCGCCTTCGAGAATGCAGCTGTCGAGACTGGCCAGCAGAATGTCTTCGACCAGCGCATCCACTCGGCCCAGCTCGCGATAGAGCAGGCCCAGCTCGGTGACGCCCGGCAGTTTGCCGCGCAGGAATTTCGCCGGCTCGGCCAATTGCTGCATCAGCAGCCGCTGCAAGGCGCGGCGATGCTGGAACTCGGCTTCGGCCGGGGTCGAAAACCGCCCTTCCTTGACCGTGCCGCCCTCTTCCACCAACGCCGGATAGACCGTCATCGACAGCCCGGCAATCTTCTGCTGGGTCTTTTCCGCCACCGGGGCGAAGACCTTGGCCTCCACCGGTTGCTGACTTTTTGCACTCTGCGGTACGGCCAATGCCGCTTGGCTGGCTTCGGCAAAACGCGCGGTCAGCTCGGCCAGGTCGCGGCCCTCGCCGAGGAACTTGCCTTGGCCGTCGACGATTTCCAGGTTCATCCGCAGATGGCTTTCGACCTGCTGCGCGGCTTCCGCCCATGCTTCATCGCTGACGCGCGCACCGGTCATGCGCAGCAACTCGCGACCGAGCGCTTGCGGCAATGAGCCTTCAGCGAAGGTCATGCGCTGCAACGCCGCCTTGATGAAATCCGGCACCGGCACGAAGTTCTTGCGCAAGGCTTTCGGCAGATTGCGCACCAGCGCAATGCACTTGGCCTCGATCAGCCCCGGCACCAGCCATTCCAGACGTTCCGGTGGCAGCATCGGCAGCAGCGGTGCCGGCACGCGCAGGGTCACGCCGTCGCGCGGGTGATTGGGTTCGAAGTGATAACTGAGCGCCAGTTCCAGATCACCGATGTGCAGCGTGTCCGGGTAGTCGCGCGCGGTGACCTCACTGGCCTCACGGGCCAGTACGTCCTCTTCGCGCATGATCAGCAATTGCGGATCTTTCTGACTGTTGACCCGATACCAGCTGTCGAACGTCGCGGTCTGATGAATCTCCGCCGGCAAGCGCGCATCGTAGAACGCGTACAGGGTTTCTTCGTCAGCGAGGATGTCGCGGCGACGGGCCTTGGCTTCCAGCTCGTCGAGCTGTTCGAGCAACTGCTTGTTGGCGGTCAGGCACTCGGCTTTCGACTGAATCTCGCCACGTACCAGGCCTTCGCGGATAAACAGCTCCCGCGAAACCACCGGATCCACCGGGCCGTAATGCACCGGGCGGCGACCGACCACGATCAGCCCGAACAGGGTGATCTGCTCGTAGGCCACGACCTGGCCGCGCTTCTTCTCCCAGTGCGGTTCGAAATGGTTTTTCTTGATCAGGTGCCCGGCCAGCGGCTCGATCCAGTCGGCGTCGATCTTGGCGACCATGCGCGCGTAGAGCTTGGTGGTTTCCACCAGTTCGGCGGTCATCAGCCACTGCGGACGTTTCTTGCCGATGCCCGACGACGGATGAATCCAGAAGCGCCGCTGACGGGCGCCGAGGTAATCGCCGTCTTCGGTTTTCTGGCCGATCTGGCTGAGCAGGCCGACCAATACTGCTTTGTGCAGTTTCGGATAATCCGCCGGCTCTTTATTCAGGCTCAACTGCATGTCGCGGCAGATCAGGCTCAACTGGCGATGAGAGTCACGCCATTCGCGCAGGCGCAGGTAGTTGAGGAAATTCTTCCGGCACCAGTTGCGCAGCGGGCTGGCAGTCAGTGCCTGACGTTGCTCTTCAAAACCACGCCACAGATTGACCAGCCCGGCGAAGTCGGAGTCGGTGTCTTTCCATTGTGCGTGGGCCTGATCGGCTGCTTGCTGACGCTCCGGCGGACGCTCGCGCGGGTCCTGAATCGACATGGCGCTGGCGACGATCAGCACTTCCTGCAGGCTGCCGAGTTTTGCCGCTTCGAGCAGCATGCGGCCCATGCGCGGGTCTACCGGCAGGCGCGCCAGCTGGCGGCCGAGCGGGGTCAGCTGACTGTTGCGATCCACCGCCGAGAGTTCTTGCAGCAGGTTGAAACCGTCGCTGATCGCCTTGCCGTCCGGCGGTTCGATGAACGGGAACGCAGTGATTTCGCCGAGGCGCAGATGCAACATCTGCAAGATAACAGCGGCAAGGTTGGTACGCAGAATCTCCGGATCGGTGAATTCCGGACGACCGAGGAAATCCTCTTCGCTGTACAGCCGCACACAGATCCCCGGTTCGACCCGGCCGCAGCGGCCTTTACGCTGGTTGGCGCTGGCCTGGGAAATCGCTTCGATCGGCAGGCGCTGAACCTTGGCGCGATAGCTGTAGCGACTGATACGCGCGGTGCCGCTGTCGATCACGTAACGGATGCCCGGCACGGTCAGCGAGGTCTCGGCAACGTTGGTCGCCAGCACCACGCGCCGCCCCGGGTGCGACTGGAAAATCCGCTGCTGCTCGGCCGGCGACAGGCGCGCGTACAGCGGCAGGATTTCGGTGTGTTTGAGCTGGGCCTTGCGCAGCATGTCGGCAGCGTCGCGAATCTCGCGCTCGCCGGGCAGGAACACCAGCACATCGCCGGGACTGCGGCGCTCGCTGCGTTCGTAGGCGGCAATTTCGTCGAGGGTGGCGAGGATCGCCTGATCCACGGTCAGGTCGTCCTCGACGCGGTTGCCCTCTTCGTCCTGCTCCAGGGTCAGCGGGCGATACCAGGTGTCTACCGGGAAAGTCCGACCAGAGACTTCGACAATCGGCGCATCGTCGAAATGCTTGGAGAAACGCTCCAGATCGATGGTCGCCGAAGTGATGATGACCTTCAGATCCGGGCGACGCGGCAGCAGGGTTTTCAGGTAACCGAGCAGGAAGTCAATGTTGAGGCTGCGTTCGTGGGCTTCGTCGACGATGATCGTGTCGTAGCGTTCGAGGTAACGGTCGTTCTGGGTTTCCGCCAGCAGGATGCCGTCGGTCATCAGTTTGATCAGGGTGTTGGAGTCGCTCTGATCTTCGAAGCGCACCTGATAGCCGACCAGCGAACCCAGCGGTGTGCCGAGCTCTTCGGCCACCCGGCTGGCGACACTGCGCGCAGCGATTCGGCGTGGCTGGGTGTGGCCGATCAAGCCATGCTGACCACGACCGATTTCCAGGCAGATTTTCGGCAACTGCGTGGTTTTACCCGAGCCGGTTTCGCCAGCGATGATCAGCACCTGATGCTTCTCCAGCGCTGCCTTGATTTCGTCGCGCTTGGCGGCGATCGGCAGGCTGTCGTCGTAACGAATCACCGGCAGGCTGGCACGGCGCGCCAGCACCTGATCACAGGACGCCTGCATGCGCGCCACCCACTGGGCCAGTTTGGCCTCGTCGGGTTTCTTGCGCAGCTCAAGCAACTGCCGCCGCAGCCGGTGACGGTCGGCGAGCATGGCGTGATCGAGGTTTTTCAGCAGTTTGTCGATGGAGGGCGATTCGTCGGTCATCGGGTACGCAATTCGGTCGTCTGTTTATGCAGGGGGCCGATTGTCGCAGATTTGCCTCCTACTGTGGCGAGGGAGCTTGCTCCCGCTCGGTTGCGCAGCAATCGTAATCCGGTTGTCGGGAGCTCACTGACAGGACGCGGTGGATGGTTTCGGGGCCGCTTCGCAGCCCGGCGGGAGCAAGCTCCCTCGCCACAAATTCGTCATGCGCCGGAATTATTCGTTATCGAGGCCCTTGCGGCGGTAAGGGAATACGTCGATGACTTTCCCGGCGCGAATCGCCTCCTGCAAACCCTTCCAGTAATCGGCGTTGTACAACTCGCCATGCAGTTGATCGAACAGTTTGCGCTGCCCGGCATCGGCGAACAGGAACGGCGGAAACTCTTCCGGGAACACGTCCAGCGGCCCGATCGAATACCACGGTTCGGAAGCCATTTCGTCCTCGGGGGTGCGCGGCGCGGGGATGTGGCGGAAGTTGGCTTCGGTCAGGAAGCAGATTTCGTCATAGTCGTAGAACACCACGCGCCCGTGACGGGTGACGCCGAAGTTCTTCAACAGCATGTCGCCGGGAAAGATGTTGGCCGCTGCCAGTTGCTTGATCGCCAGCCCGTAATCTTCCAGCGCCTCGCGCACCTGCGCTTCATTGGCGTTTTCCAGATAGAGGTTGAGCGGGGTCATGCGGCGCTCGGTCCAGCAGTGGCGGATCAGCACCGTGTCGCCTTCGACCGAGACCGTCGACGGCGCGACTTCCAGCAGTTCTTCCAGGCACGCCGGATCGAACTTGCTCAGCGGAAAACGGAAGTCGGCGAACTCCTGGGTATCGGCCATGCGCCCGACCCGGTCGACACTTTTCACCAGACGGTATTTTTCGATCACCGTCGCCCGGTCGACGTTTTTCGACGGTGAGAAACGGTCCTTGATGATCTTGAATACGGTGTTGAAGCCCGGCAGGGTAAACACGCTCATGACCATGCCGCGCACGCCGGGAGCCATGATGAACTGGTCGTCGGTGTTGGCCAGATGATTGATCAGCGCGCGGTAGAACTCGGATTTGCCGTGCTTGTAGAAACCGATCGAGGTGTACAGCTCGGCGATGTGTTTGCCCGGCAGGATGCGCCGCAGGAAACCGATGAACTCAGCCGGCACCGGCACATCGACCATGAAATACGAACGGGTGAAGGAGAAGATGATCGACACATCGGCTTCGTCGGTGATCAGCGCGTCGATCTGAATCCCGCGGCCTTCGCGATGCAGCAATGGAATCACCAGCGGCCACTGCTCGTCGCGGGTATAGATGCGCCCGACCAGATACGCGCCCTTGTTGCGGTACAGCACCGAGGAAAACAGCTCGACGCCCAGCTCCGGATCCTTGCACACCCAGTCCGGCAGGTTCTCGCGCAGTTGCGACTCGAGGCGCTGCAGGTCGCCGGGCAAATCGGCGTAATCCTCGCTGAAGCGGTAGTCGGCAAAGATGCTCGCGAGCATCGATGACAACTGGCCCTGCGGCTTGTAGGTGCGGGTCTGCGCGGCCCGGGCGCGGCGCAGGCTCGGCCGGGTGGTGTGGATGAACATGCAGCCGTCGCTGATCAGGTCGTGACTGAACAGCCCGCAGAAGATCGAGTTGTACCAGGTCTCGGACAATTCATCGTCGAAGCGCAGGTCGATGACACTGATGTAAGCACTTTTCACCAGCGGCCAGCTGCCGACATTCATCAGCGTCTCGTCGTCGAAATGCTCGCGCAGGCGGGCGATGGTTTCGCCGACCTTTTCCTCGTAGAGATTGATCCGTGCCGCCGACGCGGTCTGCGTTTCCTGCCAGCGCGCCTGCTCGAAGCGTTCCCGCGCGCCGTCGGTGATCCGCCGGAAATGCTCGCGGTAATCGTCGAAGCCATCGAGGATCATGCGGGCGATGTCGGTGGCTGGCCATTGCTGCGGCATAGATGAGACCTCGGCGTGCAAGTGGAAATCTGTGCCTGAGCTTAGCCACGGAACCGGGTGCAGGTGAAGTGCAATTTCTGCCAAAACCGGAACGCCAGCGTACGTCGATGGCATTTTTCGCCAGGCAGACCGCTGCAGAGAATTAAATGCCCGATTAGCGGTTGCCATCGTCAGGACGCTCGGCAACACTCTCGTCCCGATCAAGGAAGGAGTGCCATCGTGAGCGCTGTCGATATTTTCCGCATGCTGTCGCTGGCAGCCATCTGGGGCGCGAGCTTCCTGTTCATGCGCATTATTGCGCCGGTGATCGGCACTATTCCGACCGCGTTCTTTCGAGTGTCGATTGCTGCCGTCGGTCTGCTGGTGATTCTCGGGCTGATGCGCATCAGCTGGGATTTCAAGGGCAAGCTGAAAACCGTGATGCTGCTGGGAGTGATCAACTCGGGGATTCCGGCCACGCTGTACTCGGTCGCAGCGCAAGTGTTGCCGGCGGGTTACTCGGCGATCTTCAACGCCACCACACCGCTGATGGGCGTATTGATTGGCGGGCTGTTTTTCAGTGAAAAACTCACTGTCGCGAAACTGACCGGGGTGTTTCTCGGCTTGTTCGGTGTCGGTGTGCTGACGCGTGCAGGACCGGTAGCCTTCGATCTGCAGTTGCTGATGGGCGCCCTAGCCTGCCTGCTTGCCACCACTTGCTACGGTTTCGCCGGTTTTCTCACGCGACGCTGGCTGGATCACAGTGGCGGGCTCGACAGTCGCCTCTCGGCCGTGGGCAGCATGCTCGGCGCCTCGCTGTTTCTCTTGCCGCTGTTCGGCTACAGCGTGATCACTGCGCCTCCGGCAAGCTGGGGTGGATGGAATGTCTGGCTGTCGCTGCTGGGCCTGGGGCTGGGTTGCACCGCGTTCGCCTACATCATCTATTTCCGCCTGCTCAGCTCCATCGGCCCGGTCAAATCGATGACCGTGACCTTCATGATTCCGGCGTTCGGCGTGTTGTGGGGGGCGTTGCTACTGGATGAGCCGCTGTCGATGGCGCACCTGTATGGCGGGGTGCTGATTGCGCTGGCGTTGTGGCTGGTGTTGAAGCCGGCTGTAGCAACAGCTCGCTGATGTTGCGGCGCTGATAAGTCAGTCTTCGCGAGCAAGCCCGCTCCCACAGGGGAATGCATTCCAATTGTGGGAGCGGGCTTGCTCGCGAAAAGGCCGGCCCAGACACTGAAAATGCCCGGGTCAGCCCGAAGGTTTTCAAGCAGTTTTACGGAACACAAACACCAGCCCGACAATGATCAACAGCATCCCCAGCACGCTCAACGCCGCCAGGCGATTGCCGAAAATCAGATAGTCCATCACCGCCGTCACCGCCGGCACCAGATAGAACAGGCTGGTGACATTCACCAGATTGCCCCGGGCGATCAGGCGATACAGCAACAGCGTCGCCAGCACCGACACCACCAGCCCCATCCACAGCACCGGTACGATGAAACCGGCGCTGTGTTCGAAGTGAAACGGCTGGAACGGCACAAAGATCCCGCAGAGCAACAGGCCCGCCAGATACTGCACCGGCAACGTTCCGAGGGGATTGTCGGTGATGCGTTTCTGCATGATCGACCCCAGCGTCATACTCACCAGCGCCAGCAAGCCAAACAACATCCCCGCCCACGACATCCCGGCCAAACCAATGCCTTGGTAAACCACCATGATCAACCCGGCCAACCCCAACACCAGACCAAACATCCGGCTCGCCGAACGCTGCCGCTCCATCAATACCACCGTGAGAATCGGCTGCACGCCCATGATCGTCGCCATTACCCCCGGTGTGACTTTGGTGTTCAGCGCCAGCAGATAGAAAATCTGATACGCCCCCAACAACACCACGCCCGTTGCAATCGCAAACAGCATCGGCCGACCGCCCTTGGGCAGCTTCAACTTGAGCAGCGGCGTCAACAGCAACAGCCCGCACAGCGCGATCACAAAGCGAATCAGCAGAAAGGCAAACGGCGATGCATGGGCCAGCCCCCACTTGGAGAAGATCGCCCCGCTGCTCCACAGCAGAACGAACAGGCTCGTGGACGTCGCCGCGAGCGCGGATTTTTTTGATAGGACAAACATGAATACCACCTGTAGTCAGGCAAATAGCCAATTCAGCCGAGGCTGAAATTCAGTAGGTTTTTCTGGCGGGCGCAGGGGTCAGCAAAGAATGCCGATCAGCCCGAAACGCCAACGCCCGGCGGTGATACGAGGGCGCACACCGGCGTGCTACTGACAGGTGGAGGGTAATGACTGATCTGCCCAGGCTGCTGATTCCCGCACGGCACGACGCCAGCGTTGACCGCTGAATCGACTACCGCGTTGATGAGGGATGCAGGCATTGGGGCTGATCTTTTTTGAAGGGTTTGAAGAGTGAATCAGCTGATTCACGAGCGCCGACTATAACCAGCGGGGGACATGGATTGCAATGATTTGGACAAAGGGCCAGCAGGGACAGCTCGATGGCAGGCGCATAGGCTGATGAGCAACAGATAGGCCCAAAACGGGGAGACAGGGAATGCTCGGGATCACATGCCAAGGGAACGGACATATTTGCGGTATCAGGTCTATCGGTCAGAGGCGCGGAAGCAGGCCGGTATTACTTTTGCAAAACTGCAGAAAGATCTGCAACAGAACGGGATCGTGGATCTGGATCACTCCAGAGTTCGTTTTGAGGCCATCGATGCTCTGGCCCTGAATGCCTATGAAAAATGGCTTGATCCTTATTTTTCCTGGCAGGAAGTTGTCAGGTGGAAGGCCAGAGAGCCTATGGCGTTCGATTTGGCAATTTGGTTTGATCAAGAGCTTTGCGGACTCTGCTTCGCGAATCCTAACCAGAGCCGGTTGCGCGTGAAAATCGTGCGTCTTGAAGGCCAACCGGGAACGGATCACCCCCTCAAGAGCCGCATCGCAACGTTTGCCTTGACCGCCGTTACTCACTTCGCACGAATCATAGGCAGCGAACAAATAGAAATTCAGGAACCTCTTCCAGCAGTAATTCCTCTTTACAGGCAACTGGGTTTTGAGTTCGACGCAGAGGGGCGACTTGTGAAGCTTATTGACTAAGTCTAGTATCGGGCCATCTGCTCATTTAATGATCAACGTCGGAGATACCATGAAAGCTGTCGTTGAAAACAAGGCGTCGGTCGCCAAGTCTATAAAGGTCGATAAAAAGCGCTCGTGCTCAGAGCTTTCTGAGAGAGAGTTGCACCGTATCAGGGAGGCGTTGGCAAAACCGGCCGTTGAGGAGCCTGGGGGTGTTCTTGCCGGCGCCTCTTTCACCTTCCCTTCATGAAAAAACCGCTCACAAGGAGCGGTTTTTTTATTTCAATATCCAGCCTCAACCAAACAGCCAATACCCCAACAACGTCAACACCACCACCGCAAGCACCGGACGCAGGATGCGGTAGGCCTTGGGATTGCGGCGTTTCCACTGCTTGACCAAGCCGCTGAACCGGTCGCTGAAGTTCTTGCTCCAGGCGTAGGCCTGATTGATCCCGCCGACGCGTTCATCATCAAGGTTCTGCGGGGCGGTGGCGCGTCCCAGCCAGGCGCTGACGGCGCGGTTGATGCGGGTCATCACACGGTTGCTCAGCGGACGTTCGATATCGCAGAACAGGATGACGCGGGTCTGTTCGGTTTCGTTCTTGACCCAGTGCACGTAGGTCTCGTCGAACATTACGTCTTCACCGTCACGCCAGGCATAAACCTGACCATCAACAAAGATCCGGCAATCGTCGGAGTTCGGCGTCGACAGACCCAGGTGATAACGCAGCGAGCCGGCAAACGGATCACGGTGCGGGTTCAGGTGGCTGCCACCCGGCAACAGGGCGAACATCGCGCCTTTGACGTTAGGGATCGCATTGACCAGCGCCACGGTTTTCGGGCACAGGGTTTCGGCCGACGGCAGCGGTTTGTCGTACCACTTGAGGTAGAAACGCTTCCAGCCCTTCTTGAAGAACGAGCCGAAACCGGCGTCATTGTTCTTCTCGGCGGCGCGGATGTAGCCCTCGTCGAACAGGTGCATGGCTTCGTCGCGAATGGTTTCCCAGTTATCGCGCAGCACATCAAGCTCTGGAAACTTGCTGCGATCCAGATACGGTTTGGAGGGAACGCCGGAAAACAGGTACATCAGCGCGTTGTACGGGGCGAACAGCGCCGAGTGGTTGACGAACTGACGCAGAACCGGCAGGCGCGCCTTGCCGCGCAAATGCACATAGAGGATGCTGCCCGCAAACAACAGCAACACCGACACCTTGGCGGCTAACGAAAAGTTCATCAACGACTCCTTGAATAAAGACAACGCTGCGCAATGCCCTTTACCCGGCATGGCAGCCGGCCATGATAAACACTACCGGCCTCGGGAAAAACCCGCTGAACCCAAGATTCAGTGTTAAGAATTGCGCAACAAAGCATTTATTAGCATAACGATCCTGAACCCCGGCTGATCTGAGTCAAATTCGACTACTGTTGATTCTCCTGCTCGGTGAACAGATCGCTGAACAACATGCTCGACAGATAGCGCTCGCCGGAGTCCGGCAGAATCACCACGATGGTCTTGCCCTGCATTTCCGGCTTCTCGGCCAGACGCACTGCCACAGCCATGGCCGCGCCGCAGGAGATACCGCACAAGATCCCTTCTTCCTGCATCAGACGCAGCGCCATGGCCTTGGATTCGTCGTCAGTGACCTGCTCCACCCGGTCGACCATCGACAAATCGAGGTTCTTCGGCACAAAACCAGCGCCAATCCCCTGAATCTTGTGCGGGCTCGGCTTGATCTCTTCACCCGCCAACGCCTGGCTGATGACCGGTGAAGACACCGGCTCCACCGCCACCGACAGAATCGGTTTGCCCTGGGTATTCTTGATATACCGCGAAACGCCAGTGATGGTTCCGCCGGTTCCGACGCCGGCCACCAGCACATCGACAGCGCCATCGGTGTCATTCCAGATTTCCGGGCCGGTGGTTTTTTCGTGAATCGCCGGGTTGGCCGGGTTGTCGAACTGCGACGGCATGAAGTATTTGTCGGTGTCGCTGGCAACGATCTCGGCGGCTTTCTCGATTGCGCCTTTCATGCCCTTGGCCGGTTCGGTCAGGACCAGCTCTGCGCCCAGTGCTTTCAAGACCTTGCGACGCTCGATGCTCATCGAAGCCGGCATGGTCAGCATCAACTTGTAACCACGGGCGGCGGCAACGAAGGCCAGACCGATGCCGGTATTGCCCGACGTCGGCTCGACGATGGTCATGCCCGGCTTGAGTTTGCCGCTACTTTCGGCATCCCAGATCATGTTCGCGCCGATCCGGCACTTGACCGAATAACCGGGGTTGCGCCCCTCGATCTTGGCCAGAATGGTCACGCCACGCGGCGCGATGCGGTTGATCTGCACCAGCGGCGTGTTGCCGATGGAGTGGGCGTTGTCAGCAAAAATACGGCTCATGGCTGGGTCCTTATGCAGCGTTGAATTCAGCGTTTCAAGGTATGCCTGTTGCCTGGCGCAGTCCAGTCGGGTCGAACGTCTGCGCCGCGCCACAGTCAATCGCTTACATCGTTCGGGAATTGTTGTCATGAAGCGTCGCTACAGTTGGCCACTAGGGATCTTCACCGTCGTCGTTGTGCTGTTGATCGCCCTGCACATCGCCCTGCCCTACATGGTGCGCGATTATCTGAACGGCAAACTGGCGGACATGGGCGATTACCGCGGCCAGATCACCGACGTCGATCTGGCCTTGTGGCGCGGCGCCTACAAAATCAACGGCCTGAAAATCGTCAAGGTCGACGGCAAGGTGCCGGTGCCTTTCGTCAACGCGCCACTGATCGACCTGGCGGTCAGTTGGCATTCGCTGTGGTACGACCATGCCGTTGTCGCGCAGGTCAAATTCGTCAAACCCGAAGTCAACTTCGTCGATGGTGGCGCCAACAAGCAGAACTCTCAAACCGGTCAAGGCACCGACTGGCGCGAACAACTGGGCAAATTGCTACCGATCACCCTCGACGAGGTGCAGATTCACGAGGGCAAAATCACTTTTCGCAATTTCAACTCCAAGCCACCGGTCAACATGAATGCCACCAACGTCGAAGCGAGCATCTACAACCTGACCAACGTGGTCGACAAACAGGGCAAACGCGACGCCCGCTTCGAAGGCAAAGCGCTTCTGCTCGGACATGCCCCATTGGAAACCACTGCCACCTTCGACCCGCTGAGCAACTTCGAGGACTTCCAGTTCCGCCTGCGCGCCCGCGACATCGAGCTCAAGCGCATGAACGACTTCGCCTCGGCCTACGGCAAGTTTGATTTCAACGCCGGCCACGGCGACGTGGTCATCGAATCCCAGGCGAAAAAAGCCCAGGTCAGCGGCTATATCAAGCCGCTGTTGCGCGACGTCGAAGTGTTCAACTGGCAGCAGGACGTGGAGAACAAGGACAAGAGCATCTTCCGCTCAGTCTGGGAGGCCATCGTCGGCGGCACGGAAACCGTGCTGAAGAACCAGGCCAAAAACCAGTTCGCCACCAAGGTCGAGCTCAGCGGCAACGTGCATCAGCAAAATATCAGCGCATTCGAAGCGTTTTTGCAGATTCTGCGCAATGGCTTCATTCAGGCCTTCAATGCGCGGTATGAAAGGCCTAAGCCGGATGCGGGCTAAGACTTACGATTGACGATATATCGACCAGACGCTTCAGCCGCCAGCGTGGACTTTTGCTGCAATGAGTCCCAGCCCAGACAAGCCAACGCCAATGACTTAGGCACCGCCTCCCGCCCGTTACTGTATCGGCTGATGCTGCGGGCACTGACACCCAGCGCCTCGGCTGCCTGATTCAGAGAGAGTCCGGTACGTGCGCGCCAATCGATGAAAATCCGAGTGTTTTCATCGGCAGTGTTTTGAGCCAGCGCATCCATATAAAGCGTATCTGCGCCAATCTGTATATCGGGCTCAAGCCACTCGACCGTCCAGCCATAATCGTCCAGGGCCGCAGTCGCAAACACTTCCGGATCCAGCAATGGTTGCAGACCTGGATAAGCGTGAATATCTCGGCTCAGATCAAGTGTCAGATCCTGACCATCAATAAAAGTCAGTTTCAATCGAGAATCTGACAGCGCCTGCACAGCCGACAGACGAGGCCTTTTCATGGGTAACATCGTTTCCAGTCCTCCAGCAATTGCGCTTGATGCGCCGCAACCCAGGCCAGCGCTTCCTTGATGATCAGCGGCGGTGCCTTGCCCGTCATGACCTCAACGGTTTCAAGGCTCAGCATCACATCCAAACCGCCACCAATCAGGTGGACATGGGGTGGCGGGTGATCCTTCTCGCGCAACTGAATGCGGTATTTGTCGCGAAATCGGTATTTAGTCGTCATGCCCGACAGACTATCGCCAAATCGGCGATACCTGAATACTGGCCCCTGGCCGAAACCGAGTCAACATGTGACGCCCCATTCAGAGACTGAATAAGCCGTCTGCGTTCACAGTCGACCGGGCTGCGCGTTATAGTCGGGGCATCCGATTTTTTCGCCCCCGCCCTGCCCGTGCAGGTCGGCGTTACCGTTCGAGGATTAGCAGATGAAGTTCGAAGGCACCCAGGCCTACGTCGCCACCGATGACCTGAAGCTGGCGGTCAACGCCGCCATCACCCTGGAGCGGCCGCTGCTGGTCAAGGGCGAACCGGGTACCGGCAAGACCATGCTCGCCGAGCAACTGGCCGAATCGTTCGGCGCCAAGCTGATCACCTGGCACATCAAGTCCACCACGAAGGCCCATCAGGGCCTGTACGAGTACGACGCGGTCAGCCGTCTGCGCGACTCGCAACTGGGCAATGAGAAAGTCCACGATGTGCGCAACTACCTGAAGAAGGGCAAGCTGTGGGAGGCTTTCGAGTCCGAAGAGCGGGTGATTCTGCTGATCGACGAAATCGACAAGGCCGACATCGAGTTCCCTAACGACCTGCTGCAAGAACTCGACAAGATGGAGTTCTACGTTTACGAGATCGACGAGACCATCAAGGCCAAGAAACGCCCGATCATCATCATTACCTCGAACAACGAGAAAGAGCTGCCGGACGCCTTCCTGCGCCGCTGTTTCTTCCACTACATCGCCTTCCCGGATCGCAGCACCCTGCAGAAAATCGTCGATGTGCACTACCCGGACATCAAGAAGGATCTGGTCAGCGAAGCGCTGGACGTGTTCTTCGACGTACGCAAGGTGCCGGGCCTGAAGAAGAAGCCGTCGACCTCGGAACTGGTCGACTGGCTGAAGCTGCTGATGGCCGACAACATCGGCGAAGCGGTGCTGCGCGAGCGCGATCCGACCAAGGCCATTCCGCCATTGGCCGGTGCGCTGGTGAAGAACGAACAGGATGTGCAGTTGCTTGAGCGCCTGGCGTTCATGAGCCGTCGCGGTTCTCGCTAAGAGGCTGATGCCATGTTGCTCAACCTGTTCAATGAAATGCGTGCAGCCAAGGTGCCAGTGTCGGTGCGCGAGCTGCTCGACCTGATCAACGCGCTGAAGCAGCGCGTCACCTTCGCCGACATGGACGAGTTCTATTACTTGTCGCGGGCGATTCTGGTCAAGGACGAACGGCATTTCGACAAGTTTGACCGTGCGTTCGGCGCCTACTTCAATGGCCTGGAAAAACTCGACGATCACTTGCAGGCGCTGATTCCCGAAGACTGGCTGCGCAAGGAATTCGAGCGCTCGCTGACCGACGAGGAACGCGCGCAGATCCAGTCCCTCGGCGGTCTCGACAAGCTGATCGAAGAGTTCAAGAAGCGTCTGGAAGAACAGAAGGAACGCCACGCCGGCGGCAACAAATGGATCGGCACCGGCGGCACCAGCCCGTTCGGCTCCGGCGGCTTCAACCCGGAAGGCATTCGGGTCGGCGATGCCGGCAAGCGTCAGGGCAAAGCGGTCAAGGTCTGGGATCAGCGCGAGTACAAGAACCTCGACGATTCGGTGGAGCTGGGTACGCGCAACATCAAGGTCGCCCTGCGTCGTCTGCGCAAATTCGCCCGTCAGGGTGCGGCTGAAGAGCTGGACATCGATGGCACCATCGACCACACCGCCAAGGACGCCGGCCTGCTGAATATCCAGATGCGCCCGGAGCGGCGCAACGCGGTGAAGCTGTTGCTGCTGTTCGACATCGGCGGCTCGATGGACGCGCACGTGAAGATCTGCGAGGAACTGTTCTCAGCCTGCAAGACCGAGTTCAAGCATCTGGAGTACTTCTACTTCCACAACTTCATTTATGAGTCGGTGTGGAAGAACAACATGCGCCGCACGTCCGAGCGTTTCTCGACCCAGGATTTGCTGCACAAGTATGGCGCCGACTACAAAGTGATCTTCATCGGTGACGCTGCCATGGCGCCCTACGAAATCACCCAGGCCGGCGGCAGTGTCGAGCACTGGAACGAAGAGCCGGGCTACCTGTGGATGCAGCGGTTCATGGAGAAGTACAAGAAGCTCATCTGGATCAATCCGTATCCGAAGGACACGTGGGGATACACGTCGTCGACCAATATCGTGCGTGATTTGATCGAGGATCAGATGTATCCGTTGACCCTGCGTGGGCTGGAAGAAGGGATGCGGTTTTTGTCCAAATAAAAGCCAAAGATCGCAGCCTGCGGCAGCTCCTACAGGGGGATTCGCGTTTCCATGTAGGAGCTGCCGCAGGCTGCGATCTTTTGATCTTCAACCAAAACGCTGCAAATATTCGACATGCTCGCGGTGCGCCACTTCCTGCACCACCGGCCTCAACCGCACCTGCGCCCCCGGCAGACACTGCGCCAGTCGCGCCAGCGCCAACGGTGTCAACGCTCCCAACCTTGGATAGCCACCAATCGTCTGCCGATCATTGAGCAGCACGATCGGCTGTCCGTCCGGCGGCACCTGCACCGCGCCCAGCGGAATACCCTCGGAAATCATCGGTCGGCCCTGATACTGCAACGCCTTGCCCAGCAATCGAATACCCATGCGGTCGGCGCGACTGTCCAGCGTCCACGGACTGTTGAACACATCGAACAGACTCTGCCCGCTGAACTGACCGATCTGTGCGCCAAGCACCAGATCCAGCGGCGTATTCAGGCGCAGATCAGGTCGATGCGCCTGCGGTACTTCACGCACCTGCAGAGCCGCACCGCAATAACTCAATGTCGCGCCCTTGGTCAGCGGTAACCCCATACCATCCAATCCACCGAGTTCTTCGCGCACCACCGTGGCACTGCTGCCCAGCACCTGCGGCGCGTCGAATCCACCGGGCGCCGCCAGATAAGCCCGGGCGCCGAGCAGCGGTTGGGTGAACTTCAATGTCTGGCCTTTGCCCAGTTTGAAACTGCGCCACGCCGCCAGCGCCTGCCCGTCAATCTGCGCGCCAAGATCCGCCCCGGCCAATGCCAGCAGGCAATCCTCCTGCGCCACCACGGCAAACCCGCCGAGGGTGATTTCGATCACCGGCAGATCCAACGCATTGCCGAGCAACCAATTGCCCCAACTCATCGAACACCAGTCCGCGGCACCGCCCTGGGTCACGCCCAAATGGCGCACGCCAAAGCGCCCGGCGTCCTGCAACAGGCACAGCGGCGTGCTCGCCTCAATCGTCAGTCGGCTCATGCCAGCGCCTCCAGTGGCGTGTCATCGCCGCCCAGGTTGATGAACTCGGCGTGGCTCATCGCTTCGAAACGCACCGTGTCGCCGGGTTGCATCAGGCTATAGCCGTCGCGATGGCGGTCGAACAGTTTCGCCGGGGTACGGCCGATCAGGTTCCAGCCACCGGGGGAGACCA
Source organism: Pseudomonas sp. GW823-FHT01D03 (assembly GCF_058798255.1). Taxonomy (NCBI): domain Bacteria; kingdom Pseudomonadati; phylum Pseudomonadota; class Gammaproteobacteria; order Pseudomonadales; family Pseudomonadaceae; genus Pseudomonas; species Pseudomonas sp. GW823-FHT01D03. Next base: position 1,605,342 of record NZ_JBXAKK010000001.1, on the reverse strand, counting down.
CCGGATAAGCAGCGGTCTGCCGTTCGGCGATACCGACGCTGCCGGCCGCGACTTTCTTGCGCGGGGTGTCCAGGCGTGGCGCCGCGAGGATTTCCTCCACCAGCCCCATGAAGGCGAATCCCGGGGCGAAGCCGAGGGCAAACACCTGATATTCACGAGCGCTGTGGCGACGGATCACCTCCTCCACCGCCAACCCGCTGCGCTGCGCCAGCAGGCTCAGTTCGGGGCCGACACTCAGGTCGTACCAGACCGGCAACACATGGCACTGGCCGCTGGTGCGCGCATTCGGCGACAGGTCGATCAAGGCTTCAGCGATCAGTTCACGGGCCTGACTCGGGCTCAACGCAGCCAGGTCGTAATGCACCATCAGCGTGGTGTAGGACGGCACCAGATCGATCAACTGCGCGGCTAACACCGCGCGCAGACGCTCACTGGCGGCGAGCATCCACGGCATGTTGGTTTCGGCAATTTCATCGAACAGGCGCAGCATCAGGCAGTCCAGGGCCACCACTTCAATCCGTGGGTTCATGGCGCGCTCTGCTGATTCAGGGCCTCGCGAATGCGCTGCACGGCGGCCACCGAACTGGCGTTATCGCCATGCACGCACAAGGTGTTGGCCTGCAGGTGCAGCGCGCTGCCGTCGCAGGCAACGAGCTCGCCGCCACGGGCGATGGTCAGCGCCTGTTCGATGATTTTTTCTGGCTCGTGATGCACCGCGCCCGGCAGTTGCCGCGAAACCAGCCGACCTGCACTGTCGTAGGCGCGATCAGCAAAGGCTTCGAACCACAGGGTCACGCCGTATTCGTCACCGAGCTGCTGCGCCGCCGAATTGTCACGGGTGGCCATGAGCATCAGCGGCAACGTGCGATCGTAAGTCGCCACAGCTTGAATCACCGCCCGCAATTGCGCCGGATTGGCCATCATGTCGTTGTACATCGCGCCGTGAGGTTTGACGTAACTGACCCGCCCGCCCTGCGCCTTGCAGATGCCGTCAAGCGCGCCGATCTGGTAATGCAGGATGTCTTGCAGTTCCTGGGCGGAATAGGCCATGGAACGCCGGCCGAAACCGACCAGATCCTGATAGGCCGGGTGCGCGCCGATCTGCACGCCGTGGCTCAGGGCCAGGCTGACGGTCTTGCGCATGATGCTCGGGTCACCAGCATGGAAGCCGCAAGCAACGTTGGCGCAGTCGATGAAGGGCATGACCTCGGCGTCCAGACCCATGGTCCAGCTGCCGAAACTCTCGCCGATGTCACAGTTCAATAGCAGGCGGCTCACGGTGAACACTCCTGTAGCTTCTGGTCTTTTTATCTGTAGGACGCTTGCCCGGCAGGTTATCAGTTACTGCGCATCCAGTTGCTTGCCACGGGTCTCCGGCAGGCTCAATGCGGCGAGAATCACCACGCCGTAGGACACCGCAGCGAACGCACCGATACCCACGCTCAACGGGACTTTCTGACTCAGCAAACCAATCAGCAGCGGAAACAAAGCCGCCAGCGCCCGACCGATGTTGTAGCAGAAGCCCTGCCCCGAACCGCGAATCCGCGTTGGAAACAATTCAGTGAGAAAAGCGCCCATGCCGCTGAAAATCCCCGAAGCGAAGAAGCCCAGCGGAAAACCCAGCCACAGCATCACGCCGTTGCTCACCGGCATCTGCGTGTACAGCAGAACGATGGTGAACGAGCCGACCGCGAACAGGATGAAGTTCTTTTTACGTCCCAGCAGATCAGTCAGATAAGCGCTGATCACATAGCCGACGTAGGAGCCGACGATCACCATCGCCAGATACCCGCCAGTGCCGAGCACGCTCAAACCGCGTTCGTTCTTGAGGAAGGTTGGCAGCCACGAAGTGATCGCGTAGTAACCGCCGAGCGCACCGGTAGTCAGTAGTGACGCACGGAACGTGGTGAACAGCATGCCGGGGGCGAAGATCTCGTAGAACTTCGCCGGATTCTGCGGAGTTTGCGCCGCCTTGGCTTCGCGATAGATCTCCGGGTCTTTCACCAGCCGACGTACGAAGATCACGAAAATTGCCGGGACGATGCCGAGAATGAACAGCGCACGCCACGCGTCTTCCGGCGGCATGATCGAGAACAGCAGCGCATACAGAATCGCCGTCAGCCCCCACCCTAGCGCCCAGCCGGATTGCACCATGCCCACCGCTTTGCCGCGATCCTTGGCGCGGATCACTTCACCGATCAACACCGCGCCGGCAGTCCATTCGCCACCGAAACCGAAGCCCATCAGGGTGCGGGCGATCAGCAGCTGTTCGTAGTTCTGCGCGAAACCACAAAGAAACGTAAAAAAAGCGAACCACAGCACCGTCAGTTGCAGAGTACGCACGCGGCCGATGCGGTCGGAGAGAATCCCCGCCACCCAGCCACCAATGGCCGAGGCGATCAGGGTGCTGGTGTGAATCAGCCCGGCCTGCCCGGTGGTGATGCCCCACATGGCGATCAGGGTCGGCACCACGAAACTGAGCATTTGCGTGTCCATGCCGTCCAGACCATAGCCGATCTTGCAGCTCCAGAAGGTACGACGCTCTTGCTGATTGATGTTGCGATACCAGTCGAACGGTCCCGGGCGGGCCGTGCTCTTGGGGAGGTCGAGGGTGTCGGGCGCACGCATGGCAAGTCTCCGCAGGCTTTTATTGGTCTTGTTCGAAGTTCCGACGACGCCTATCGTGGGAACCGGATGCGCCGATTTTTCGTCGCCCGGCCCTGCTGCGTCCAACGAATAAAAACCCGCCTTAGGCATAAGAAAAATTTGTCACCCGAGCCGTTGCCATGAACCTGAAGTTTCTCGAAACCTTTGTCTGGGTCGCCCGGCTGAAGAGTTTTCGCCTGACCGCCGACAAGCTGTTCACCACCCAGGCGTCGATTTCCAGCCGCATCGCGGTGCTCGAAGGCGAGCTGGGGGTGAAGCTGTTTCTGCGCGATTCACGCGGCGTCAGCCTGACGCCCGAAGGCCTGAAGGTGCTGGATTACGCCGAGCAGATGCTCGATACGATGTCGGCGCTGAAGCAATCGATCGAGACCCGTTCGAGCAAGGTCGGCCGGGTGCGCATCGGCGTGATGGACACGGTGATCCACACTTGGCTCAGCCCGTTGGTGGCACAGATGACCGATCTGTACCCACGGGTGGAAATCGAGCTGGTGGCGGATACCTCGCTGAACCTCTGCGATCAACTGCAAAAAGGCTTCCTCGACATCGTTCTGCAAACCGATCTGATACGTCACGAAAGCGTGCGTAGCCTGGAGCTGGCCAGCCATCCGCTGGGCTGGATCGTTGCGAGCAATTCGATCTACAACCGCGACTACGCCGACCTCGGCGAACTGGCGCAGGAACGGCTCATCACCTACTCGAAAAACTCCCGACCGCATCAGGATCTGCTCGCTTTGATGCAGGCCAACGGCGTGCTGGCACCGCGCCTGAACTGCGTGAATTCGGTGTCGGCGATTACCCGGCTGTTGCGTGATGGTTTTGGTATTGGCGTGCTGCCGCCGGTGCTGGTGGCCGAGGAACTGGCGCGGGGTGAACTGACCTTGCTCGACATCGACCAGCGACCGCCGAATCTGCAGGTGGTGGTGTCGTGGCGAGTTGGCGTGGAGTGGGTCGAGGAGATGGTGACGTTGTGTCAGCAGGTGCTGGAGGGGTATGCGCGCAAGGTCGGTGAGAACTACATTGTCTTGAGTGCCTGACACCCTGTGGCGAGGGAGCTTGCTCCCGCTGGACTGCGAAGCAGGCCCAAAAACCAGACATCCCAATCATTCAGGACAATTGAGTTCATAGCTTTACGACTGCTGCGCAGCCGGGCGGGAGCAAGCTCCCTCGCCACAGGAGTTTTGCCAGACTTACAAGCCGCGCACGTCGCGGTCTTCAATCGGCCGGCTCTGGCGCAAACGCCGGCCGCCGAGCACCACCCAGTCAATCAGACGAATCAGGCACTCGATGCCGAACGACAGCAGCAACGCGCCGCTCATGCCCCAGATCATCGCTTCCGGGGTCAGCAGGATCTGGTAGCTGTAGCCATTCCAGGTTTCCTTGCGAATGTCCGGGTCGGCGGCCAGCACCACTTGCAGGAAGCGGATGTACCACGGGCCCTGCATCGCCTGGAACTGTTTATCCAGCGCAATCTGGCGGTTGAGCAAGGTGCTCAGGCTGTCGGCGTCGCTGCGAAACACCGGGTCATCACTGGCGCGGTAATGCGCGACCAGCGCCTGCAAGTCGCCCTTGAAAAACTGCTCGGCGGTGCCCTGAAAACCGCGCAGACCGGTCTGCGCTTCGATCAGATGGGCTTCGACGCGTTTGGCGTAATCGTTGATGAAACCCGGCACCTGGACACCGATCAACAGGCCCGCCGCAAACAACACCAGCCGTAGATAACTGAGCAACATCGAGGAGAGATCCTTTATTCGGTCGTGCCCTGGCTGACGCATTCGCCGCGTCGCCACAGGCTCCATTGGCCCGGTTGGTAACGGGTCCAGGTTTCGTTTTCGGTCAAAGGCTCGGTGGCGATCACCGTGACCACATCGTTAGGCGTGGTTTCCGCCTGGAAATCGACGATCACATCGACATCCTTGAGCCGCGCCGGGCCGAACGGTGCGCGCCGGGTGATCTGTGCCAGTTTGGTCGAGCAATAGCAGAACAGCCAGTCGCCGTCGCTGAGCAGGCAGTTGAACACGCCTTTGCTGCGGTATTCAGCGCACGCGGCGACCAGATCCGGCAGCAGCACTTCTATATCGACCGGTTCCGGAAATGCTGCACGCACGCGGTTGAGCAAATCGCAAAACGCTGCTTCGCTGTCGGTGTCGCCCACTGGGCGGTAGAAACTTTTGATCGGGGTGAAATCGGCGAGTTGGCCGTTGTGCGCGAAACACCAGTTGCGCCCCCACAGTTCGCGCACGAACGGGTGGGTGTTGGACAGGCAGACTTTGCCGACGTTGGCCTGGCGGATGTGGCCGATCACCACTTCGCTCTTGATCGGATAGCGCTGCACCAGGTTGGCGACTTCCGACTCGCTGCTCGCGGCCGGGTCCTGGAACAGGCGCAGACCGCGCCCTTCATAGAAGGCGATGCCCCAGCCGTCGCGGTGCGGGCCAGTACGCCCGCCGCGCTGCATCAGGCCGGTGAAGCTGAACACGATATCGGTCGGCACGTTGGCACTCATGCCCAGTAATTCACACATGTGCGGACTCTCGGTTTTACAGACGCGGCTCGACGCGCATGCGCTGCGGATTGTTCGGCACCGGCGGGCGACCATAGCGGTCATCACCGGCAGCGCCGAACGGCTGATCGTCGTCGCGATCATCGGCACGCGCCGCAGCCTTGGCGGCTTCGGCCTGCTCGCGGCGGGCGCGCGAGGCACGTTCGATCGGGAAGCGGATCAGCACGAAGATCAGGTAAATGCCGAACGCAATCATGCCGTACATGAACAGATCGGAGACCGCTCGCCAGGCGTTGTTGCCGACCTTGAAGGCCAGATCCAGCGCAGTGATGGCGATCGACGGCGCGACCTTGGCTTTCACCGGGTCAATGATGGTCGGGCTGAACAGCAACACCGCCATCAGCACCCGCAGCGGCTCGCGCAACCAGCGCCACATCCAGCGGGTCAGGCGCATCCCTACCAACAGGCAGCCCACAGCGGCAAAGGCGTAGAGGCCCCAGGCGATCAGATAGTCGTTCTCGGTCATGGTGTCCATGGCAAGGCAGGCAAAGAGGCGCTTATAGTAACGACTTTTCGCCCGCCAGGCTTGTCCCAATGCCAGACGGCCCGCCGCAATCATTGTGGGAGCGGGCTTGCTCGCGAAAGCGGTGTGTCAGCCAAATAAGTCTTTACTGACAGGACGCCTTCGCGAGCAAGCCCGCTCCCACAGGGGAGTGCGATGGTTTCAAGAGCTGCGAAAACCCTTATTCCGTAAATGTCCGAGAGCCTTCCATGCCCGAATCCGCCCACGTCATCAGTGCCCCGATCGCCCGCAAGGCAGCCGGTGCCGACCCGTATGCCTGGTTGCAGGAACGCGACACCGACGCGGTGCTCGACTACCTCAAGGCTGAAAACGCCTATCAGGAAGCACAGACCGCCGATCAAGCCGGCCTGCGCGAAAGCCTGTTCGAAGAGATCAAGGGCCGGATCCTCGAAACCGACCTGTCCCTTCCCTCGCCATGGGGCCCGTACCTGTATTACACGCGCACCACGGCGGGTGACGAATACGCCCGCCATTACCGTTGCCCGCGTCCGGCCGACGACAGCCTGACCCTCGACGAAAGCCGTGAGCAACTGCTGCTCGACCCGAACGTGCTGGCCAATGGCGGCTTCTTCTCGCTCGGCGCGTTCAGCATCAGCCCGGATCACCAGCGTCTGGCCTACAGCGTCGACGCCTCGGGCGACGAGATCTACACGCTGTTCGTCAAGGAACTGGCCAATGACAAGGTCAGCGAACTGGAATTCCAGGACTGCGACGGCAGCATGACCTGGGCCAACGACAGCCTGACCCTGTTCTTCGGTGTGCTCGACGACACTCACCGCCCGCACAAGCTGTTTCGCTATCGCCTCGATGGCACCGCCGCCGAAGAGGTATTCCACGAGCCGGACGGGCGTTTCTTCCTGCATTGCTATCGCTCCAGTTCCGAGCAGCAATTGCTGCTGACTCTGGGCAGCAAGACCACTAGCGAAGTCTGGGCGCTGGACGCGCACCAGCCGCACCTGCCCTTCACTTGCCTGGCGCCACGGGTCGAGGATCACGAATACGATGTCGATCACGGTGCGCTGGATGGCGTGTGGACCTGGTTCATCCGCACCAATCGCGACGGCATCAACTTCGCCCTGTATCAGGCGCCGGACACCGGTGTGGTGCCGAGCGAGGCCGACTGGCAGAACCTGATTCCGCACAGCGACACGGTGATGCTCGACGGCGTGACGCTGAACACGGCGGCCATGACCCTGAGCCTGCGCGAAGGCGGTCTGCCGATCATCGAAGTTCATCCGCAAGGCCAGACGCCGTATCGCGTGCAATTGCCGGACGCGGCTTACAGCCTCTATGTGCAGAACAGCCTGGAGTTCGAGAGCGACCGCATCCGTCTGCGTTACGAGGCGCTGAATCGTCCGGCGCAGGTGCGCCAGTTGCTGCTGGCCAGCGGCGAGCAAACCGTGCTGAAGGAAACCCCGGTGCTCGGCCCGTTCGACGCCGACGCCTACGTCAGCCAACGCCTGTGGGCCACCGCGCCGGACGGCACGCAGGTGCCGATCAGTCTGGTGATGAAACGCGAAATGGTCGGCAAACCGGTGCCGCTGTATCTGTACGGTTATGGCGCCTACGGCTCCAGCCTCGACCCGTGGTTCTCCCATGCCCGCCTGAGCCTGCTGGATCGCGGCATGGCCTTTGCCATCGCCCACGTGCGTGGCGGCGGCGAGCTGGGCGAAGCCTGGTATCGCGCCGGCAAGCAGGAACACAAGCACAACACCTTCAGCGACTTCATTGCCTGCGCCGAATTCCTGATCCTCAACGGCATCACCACCGCCGAGAAACTGGCAATCAGCGGCGGCAGTGCTGGCGGCCTGTTGATTGGTGCGGTGCTGAACCAGCGTCCGGATCTGTTTGGCGTAGCGATTGCCGAGGTGCCGTTCGTCGACGTGCTCAACACCATGCTCGACCCGGACTTGCCGTTGACCGTCACCGAGTACGACGAGTGGGGCAACCCGGAAGAGCCGGAGGTCTACGAGCGAATCAAGGCGTACGCGCCGTACGAAAACGTCACTGCGCAGAATTATCCGGCAACCCTGGTGATCGCCGGCTACAACGACAGCCGCGTGCAGTACTGGGAAGCGGCCAAGTGGGTGGCGAAACTGCGTGCGACCAAGACCGACGACAATCTGCTGCTGCTCAAGACTGAACTCGGCGCCGGGCATGGCGGTATGAGCGGGCGCTATCAGGGATTACGTGACGTAGCGCTCGAATATGCATTTGTGTTCAAGGTTTTGGGCCTGGCCTGAGGAACTCCGTCGGTCACTTGGGTCTTAACTCCAGACCCAAGAGGCCGATACACCACAGATCCCTGTAGGAGTGAGCCTGCTCGCGATAGCGGTGTATCAGTCACCGGTGATGTGAATGACAGACCGCTATCGCGAGCAGGCTCACTCCTACAAGGATCCGTGTAGTGCCTGAAAACCGTGAAAACAATAAAGACCGCAACGACATGTCAGAACCGACCTTACTGAACAACGAAATTCGCGACTGGCTGATGGACTGTGGCCTGTTCGATCAATTGCAACTGGCGGACTTCGCCGCGGCCTCGGGCTACTTCAGCATCAGCACCGTGGCTGAGGGCGAAGCGATCTTCCGTGAAGGCGATGCCGGCAGTTTCATGTGCATCCTCCACACCGGTCAGGTCGCGGTGCAGAAGACTGGCCCCGACGGCCAGGTCATCACCATGGCCATCCTGCGCAGCGGTCGGGCGTTCGGGGAAATGGCCGTGCTCGATGGCGAACGCCGTTCGGCGACCTGCATCGCGGCGAGCAACTGCCAACTGCTCAATCTGGGCAAGGACTCGCTGGAAAAAATGCTCAACGACGCGCCGAAGATCGCCGCGAAGATCATCCGCGCCCTTGCCGTGTCCCTCTCCAAACGTCTGCGCATGGCCGACGGCCAACTGGCGGCGCAACAGGTTTAACCGCCAGGGGATTTGACCTTGGTGCCGCTCGGCTCGATGCCCGGCACCGGTTGATCCTTGCTCGGCGGGCTGGGCATTTCGATCGGCACCAGCGGCGGGCTGCCACTGCCGGCACCGGCCTTCGGTGCGCTGATCGGGGTGATTTGCGGATACGGGGTCGGCGTGGCGGTACCCGGCGAGCCGGGTTGCGGCGTCGGGCTGACCGGAATGGTCTGCTGCGCCTGCACTGCAGTAATCGAGAGCGCGGCCAGGGCAATGACCGTTAGAATGGTGCGCTTCATCAAGGGCTCCGTTTGGCCTCTAGTCTGCGCTCAGGCTACTCCCAACGGGCCGGCTTGCCTTCCCCTTTGTAGAGATTTCCATGAAACGTTTCGTTCTGCTCGACACCACGCCGATCCCTGACAACGGCGGTGCCCTGTGCCTGTTCGAGTATGGCGAGGATTTCGTCATCAAGATCCAGGGCGGCGACGGCGGGCAATTGATGAACACGCGCATGCACGGTTCGGAGGATGCGCTGGCCGAGATCCCTTGCCGCAAGGTCGCCGGCCGACCGAATTCGCGAGTCTTGATTGGCGGTCTGGGCATGGGGTTCACCCTCGCCTCGGCGCTCAAACATCTGGGCAAGGGTGCCGAAGTGGTGGTCGCCGAACTGGTGCCCGGCGTGGTCGAGTGGAACCGCGGGCCGCTCGGTGAAAAGTCCGGGCGCCCCTTGCTCGATCCACGCACGGTGATCCGTCAGGACGACGTGGCCAAGGTCCTGCAAAGCGAGCCAAATGGTTTCGACGCGATCATGCTCGACGTCGACAACGGCCCCGAAGGCCTGACCCAGAAGGCCAACAGCTGGCTGTACTCGGCCGCTGGTCTGAACGCCTGCGCCAAGGCCCTGCGGCCCAAGGGCGTGCTGGCGGTGTGGTCGGCCAGCGCTGACCGGCAGTTTTCCGACAAATTGAAGAAGGCCGGGTTCAAGGCCGAAGAAGTCCAGGTCTTCGCCCACGGCAACAAGGGCACCCGCCACACGATCTGGATTGCCGAGAAGCTCAAGGGCTGAGCTAAACTCTGCACATAACCGTCATTAGTCTTTTTACACAGGTGAACCCATGAGTTCGTCCACCCCGACCAACACGTCGAAGCTCGATCGCATCCTTGCCGACAACCAGCGCGACAAGGAAATGGGCTACCGTGACAAGGCCCTGAAAATGTACCCGCACGTCTGCGGCCGCTGCGCTCGTGAGTTCTCCGGCAAGCGCCTGAGCGAACTGACCGTGCACCACCGCGATCACAACCACGACAACAACCCGCAGGACGGCTCGAACTGGGAACTGTTGTGCCTGTACTGCCACGACAACGAACACTCGCGCTACACCGATCAGCAATACTTCGGCGACGGCTCGCTGAGCACGCCGAAAATCGCCAAGGCAACGCATAACCCGTTCGCCGCCCTCGCCGGGCTGATGAAAAAAGAAGACTGAAGATCTTCAGCGCCTGAACCGGCCCTTTCGCGAGCAAGCCCGCTCCCACAGGTGGACGCATTCCAACTGTGGGAGCGGGCTTGCTCGCGAAAGCGGTCGATCAGACACCGGTAATCCGTGATCTGACCACAACTGCCCAATCCCCGTATAATCGCCCTCTTTTTCCCGAAGGCACCCCGCTCGTGGCAGACAAACGTTACAGCTGCATTGGTTTGTACAACCCCAAGTCACCGGAGAATGTCGGTTCGGTGATGCGCGCCGCAGGCTGTTACGGCGTGGCGTCGGTGTTCTACACCGGCAAGCGTTATGAACGCGCCGCCGATTTCGTCACCGACACCAAGCGCGTGCACTACGACATCCCGCTGATCGGCATCGACGACCTGAAAAAGATCCTCCCGCTCAACTGCGTCCCGGTCGCCGTGGAACTGGTCGAGGGCGCCCGCCCGCTGCCGGAATACACCCACCCGGATCGCGCCCTTTACATCTTCGGCCCGGAGGACGGCTCGTTGGATAAAGAGATCCGCGACTGGTGCGAAGACGTCGTGTACATCCCGACCACTGGCTGCATGAACCTCGCCGCCACGGTCAACGTGGTGCTCTACGACCGCATGGCCAAGGGTCTGAATACCCGCTCCGGGCCGAAATTCCGCTGAAACGTCGCACATCCGATGGAACGAGCCGGCCGCTGCGGCAGTCAGCTTATCTATCTATTGCACATTGCCTGGGAGACAGATCATGACCGAACTCAAACGCGTCCAACGTATCGATTCCACCCCGTTCCAGAGCCCGACCGAGCAGAACGTCCAGGGCTGGGAGCGCATCGGCTCGCTGGCCGGTGGCGTGATCATGGTCGGCAAGGGCCTGCGCCGTGGCGGCGTGTTCGGTCTGATTCAGGTGGCGATTGGCGGCGTGGCGATGGCCCGCGGCATCACCGGGCACAGCTCGGTGAAAAGCCTGCTGGAGAAAAGCCGTCAGGACATGAACAACGTGCGGGCGAAGATCGAGCGCGCCGGGGAAGAGCTGAGCCAGCTCAAGGCCAATGCCGAGGCGGCGACCAGCACGGCGACGGTGACTGGCAATGATTCGGTGAAGTCACCGAAAGCCGGGGTCTGAGCCTGAATTTTCGTTGAGGCTTCTGGCCTCTTCGCGAGCAAGCCCGCTCCCACATTGAAAGTTGGAATGCGATCAAAGGTGGGAGCGGGCTTGCTCGCGAAGGCGGTATTACTGAAGTAACGCGCTATCGAGGACTTTGGAAGACTCGCCCAGAACACTCTCGGCCAGTTGCACAAATTCCTTGGTACTCACCGTGCCCAGATGCATCGCCCCGCGCAACACATCATCCAGCGAACGTTTGTTGCGAGTCTTCAGACGAATCTCGCGATCCAGTTCCTGCAGCATGAGCACCGCTTTTGCAAGCTGCGCCTGGTTGATCTTCTCGCCGCGCAGAGACGTGACTTTCTGACTGTCCTTGGTCAACTTCGCCTGCAACGCCTGATAGCGCTCATCGCTCATGCCCCCGGCACGCCGCACCAATTCGATCGCGTAGTACTCGGCAAAGCCTTCGCTGATCCAATCGCTGCGCTGCTCGTCGTTGATCCGCCCGAACACCTGTGCCAGCTCGCGCACCAGCGCACTGCTGCCGCTCTCGCTGACCAGCGGCAAACGCGTGTTCAGGTAAATTGACTCATGCGCACCGAGGCTGCCGCGCCACATCGGGTCGTTGGCGCCGACGATCAGCAGTTTTTTCGGATGCCGGGGATAGACCGCTTGCACCTGTGGCCAGACGAACGTCAGCAAGGTCAGCACATCCATGCGACGCATGCCCTGCCCTTGCGGTGAGGCCACAGTGACTTCGGTTTCACCCAGACGCGTGCGACGGCTGCCAAGGTGACCGGCGAGCATCCAGCCGGTCGGGCGGTCGAACAGGCGTGAAGGGTTGTCGATGCGGAATTTATTCTTGCCGATGCGCGGCCAGGCGGTTTCAACGCTTTGCCAGCCATTGGGCAGTTCAAATTGCAGACGCGACACCAGCTCGACGCCATCTTGCTGATCGAGCTTGGCCGGCGGCACCAGATCATCACCGCGCAGCAGCGCCCAGGTCGGGGTCATGCGCGTGTCGAAGCTGCCGCCCTTGCGGCCGTGGCTGATACTGACGCGATAAGTCAGGCTGGGCTTGTCGCCGATCGGGCGCCAGAGGCCCCGGGTCTGTTTGCCCGGGGTCAGTTGCCATTGGCCGTCGGCCTTGAAGTCGCTGTAATGGCTGCCGTCGCCGAGGTCGAAGTCAAGACTGCGCACCGCTTCGCCTTTGGCCAGGGTCAGGCGCACTTCGGCCTGATCGCCTTGCGGCAACAGGCGTACGTGGTAATCCAGATCGACTTTCTTTGCCGCCCACACTGGTGCGCTTAGCGCCAGCAGGCCGATCAGCGATGCCCGCAGCAATCCCCCAGCCATACACACTCCTTGTTGAATCCTGGAACCCTTGTTGCTTAACCAGCCCGGAAAATCAGGTGATCTTCCCAGTCGTCCTCCGGCACGCTGCCTTCGGCGAGCATGCGCCCGGACTGGGAAATCCGTTCGTGGTGCACGGCGTCACGATCGCCGCACACCAGGTGGTGCCACAGCGGCAGATCCTTGCCTTCGCTGACCAGACGATAACCGCAGGTCGGCGGCAGCCATTTGAATTCTTCAGCCTGGCCCGGAGTGAGCTGGATACAGTCCGGGACAAACTTGATGCGATTCGGGTAATCGCTGCACTGGCAGGTTTTCAGGTCCAGCAGTTTGCAGGCGATACGCGTGTAATAGACGCTGTTGTCTTCTTCATCTTCGAGTTTCTGCAGGCAGCACAGACCGCAGCCGTCGCACAGCGATTCCCATTCCTCGTGATCCAGTTGCTCGAGGGTTTTGCGTTTCCAGAACGGTTCGACTTTGGCGGCCATGGCTCAAGCATCAACATCAGGTGGTGAAAAGGCCGCCAGTCTAGTGCCCAAGGCCTTGCGGGCCAAGCGCTGGCGACTGTCGGTAAATCGCGCTTGTCAGCCGAATCGCCGCCCAGTAGGGTTTTGCCACGAATTCATGACTCAAACACAGCAAGGAATCTTTCGATGAGTGCCAACCCTCGCGTCGCCGATTACGCCATTCACCCGCAGTTCACCGATCGCTGGTCGCCCCGCGCCTTCACCGGCGAAACGATCCCGGAAGAAACCCTGCTGAGTTTTTTCGAAGCCGCACGCTGGGCGCCGTCGGCCTACAACTCGCAACCGTGGCGCTTCCTCTATGCGCGTCGCGACACGCCGAACTGGGAGCGTTTCCTGGGTCTGCTCAACGAATTCAACCGCAGTTGGGCGCAGCACGCTTCGGCACTGGTGATCGTGATTTCGAAAACCACCTTCACCGCACCCGGTGCCAGCGAAGAATCCCCGGCGCTGTGGCACACCTTCGACACCGGTTCGGCCTGGGGCCACCTGGCGCTGCAAGCGAGCATCAGCGGCTGGCACACCCACGGCATGGCCGGTTTCGATCAGGAGCTGACCCGCAAGGAGCTGAATATTCCTGAAGGTTATGCGCTGCATGCGGCGGTCGCTATCGGCAAGCTGGGTGACAAGGCGACCCTGGCCGAATACCTGCAAGCTCGTGAAGTGCCGAGCCCGCGTCGTCCGCTGAGCGAGCTGGTGGCGGAAGGCAACTTCACCCTCTAAGCCACCATGCAAAAACCACTGTAGGAGTGAGCCTGCTCGCGATGGCGTAGTGTCAGACAACATTAATGTCGACTGACACACCCTCATCGCGAGCAGGCTCACTCCTACAGTTATCGCGGTGGATTTAATATCCGCGGTTGAAATCCACTTCCCCGCGCAACGCTTCTCCCGCCTGATACGCCTTCAGGTTTTCGACGAACAACTGCACCATCAGCGCCGGCGACGTCGGTGCCGAGCTGTGTCCGGTCAGCAGCAGGCCCCAGGCAGTCCAGAACGGATGGCGTTGCGGCAACGGCTCCTGACGGCAAACGTCGATCACCGCACCAGCCAGATGCCCTTCCTTCAGGGCTTCCACCAGATCCGCATCAACCACCGCCACGCCGCGTCCGACGTTGATGAACAACCCGGTCGGCTTGAATTGCTTGAACAGCGCCGCGTCATAAATGTCGTGGGTGTGCGCGGTATTCGGCAGCAGGTTGACCACGTAATCGACCGCGCCCACCAGCCGTGGCAGATCCGCCATCGAGCCGACTTCGACGAACGGCGCCTGCTCGCGCGCGCTGCTGGCGATGCCGTACAACTCGACACCGAACGGCAACAGAAACTGCGCCACGCTCTGGCCGATATCGCCGGTGCCGACGATCAGCACCTTGCGCCCGACCAGACTCTGGCCGGTGCGGTTGTCCCACTTGCGCTCGACCTGGCTGACCAGACGCGCCAGCACTTCCCGCTCGTGGCCGAGCATGTAGGTCAGCACGTATTCGGCCATCACCTGACCGAAGATGCCCACCGCGCGGGTCAGGCGGTAATCGCGGCGCAAGCCGTCGGCGAGCAGCGGCGTGATGCCGGCCCAGGTCGATTGCAGCCATTGCGGCTGATGGCCCTGACGCAGCAGGGTAGCCAGCAGATCCGGCTGCCCCAGCCACACAGGGCAATCGGCCGCCTGACGGGTCAGTTCGGCGGAGTCGCCACTGGTCAGTACTTCAAGTTCGGGGGCCGCCTGACGCAGCAGCCGGGCGTACACCGCGTGGTCGTGTTCAGCAATCAGAACGCGCATTTTCAAACCTTTCGCAAACCGTGCAGGCAACCGCCGAAGGAGTCGCGCTCCTTCGTGGCGGTCGTCGCCGTAAAAACAGTTCCAGGGTGGCAAGAGGCCCAGAACAGGGCCTCGCAGATCAGACCGGGTCGTTGCGTCGCAGCAATTCTTCGGGCAGGTGTTCGATGTACTCGTCCTCGGCCGGCGGCATCTGCAGGTGATAGCCCTGCTTGTCGAGGTTTTCCAGGACCACGGTGATGTCCTCGCTGGCCAGCTTGCGCTCAGGCGACAGCACCAGATCGAAGGAATGCTTCGGCTTGCCGAACGCCAGCATCAGGGGTTCCGGCACACGCTCCAGAGCATCGCTCTTGAGCACATACAGGTACATTCCGCTTCGCTTGGAGCTTTGGTAAATGGAGCAAATACGTTTCAAGGCTGTTCTCCGGCGGTGGCCAGGCTGTCGAGCAGCATCTGGCCCATGAGTTCGCGGCGCCAGCCACGCAGCGACTCAGGCAATTGATAAGGGCCCTCGGGGAAGCCGCTTTTGACCAGCGCTTCGAGGGTTTTCTTGCGCAGCATCAGTTCCGGGGCGATGCCCAGGCGTTCGGCTTCGACCTGGCCGAGGGCGCGCAGTTGCTTGATAAGCGCCGCCGCTTCGACCGGCAATGGTTCCGGCACCGCCGGCGGCCACTGATCAGGCCCCACACTGCCAGAGCGCTTGATCAGATCAAGCAAAAACTGGCCGTCCTGACGCACGGTACGCGGGTGCATGTCTTCGATCTTGCCCAGCGCGGCGAGGTTGTCCGGTTGCGTGCGGGCCAGCGGCCACAGCGAGTGTTCACGGACGATGCGGTTGCGCGGCAGATCACGGGCACGCGCTTCTTTTTCGCGCCAGGCGCACAGTTCACGCAGCACCGCCAGTTGCGCACGGGACAGTTTCCACGCCAGTTTGGCTTCGCGATAGACCTCGTACGGATCGGTCTCGCGGCGCAGGTTGGCCACCAGTTCGGCGCCATCCTCCAACACCCAGGCGAACTTGTCGTCGGACAGCTTCGGCCGCAGCTGTACGAAAACTTCCGCCAGATGCACTGCGTCTTCAGCGGCATAGCTGATTTGTGTGTCGGAAAGTGGACGCTGCAACCAGTCGGAACGGGTTTCGCCCTTCGGCAACTCAATGCCCAGCACTTCCTGCACCAGCCGCGAATAGCCCATTGAGAACCCGAGGTTCAGGTAGGCCGCCGCCAGTTGCGTGTCGAACAACGGCGCCGGCAGGCTGCCGGTCAGGCGCAGCAGCACTTCGAGGTCTTCGCTGCAGGCGTGCAGGACTTTCAACACCGCCGGATTTTCCAGCAACGCCGCCAGCGGTTGCCAGGCGTCGATGGTCAGCGGATCGATCAGGTAGGCGCGTTTGCCGTCGCCGACCTGCAGCAAACCGGCAATCGGGTAGAAGGTGTCGACCCGCATGAATTCGGTGTCGAGGGCAACGAACGGCAGCTGCTGCCACTCGGCGCAAAACTGCGCGAGGCTTTCGTTGTCGCGAATCCAGTGAATATCGATAGCCACACGGCTCTCCCTTGAAGAATGGCGCGCAGTATATATCGCCGCCGGCGTTTTACGCGCCTGCGCTGGGCCAGAGCTGTAACGAAATGTCCTGCCAGAAAAAAAGAATAGTCTTACAGCGTGGTCAGCACGAGGGATCCGAACCTCCCCGTGTAGGAGCTGCCGAAGGCTGCGATCTTTTGATCTTGTTTTTAAAAACCAACGTCAAAAGATCGCAGCCTTCGGCAGCTCCTACACAGGGGAGTGTTATTTAGTTTTTAAATAGTACTGGGGAAATCTGATTTGCCGATAAGTGCTGCGCGCCGCTTAATCGACAGCCTCCGCAATCCAGAGTCTGCCGATGGAAAACGTCCGTGCCACCTCCCGCCCCGCTGTCTGGCTGATGCTGGGCATCATCCTCGTCGCGCTCAATCTGCGCCCGTCCATGGCAGCTGTCGGGCCATTGTTGTCGGCGATTCGTGGCGATATCCCGCTGAGTTTCAGCGCGGCCTCGCTGCTGACCATGCTGCCGGTGATGGCGATGGGGCTGGCGATGTTTTTCGGCATAGGCATCAGCCGACGCCTGGGCGAGCAGCGCACGGTGATCCTGTCGTTGCTGATTATCGGGCTGGCGACGCTGTCGCGGCTGTGGCTCGATTCGGCGCCGCAATTGATTGGCAGCGCGGTGCTGGCGGGGCTTGGCATCGCCTTGATTCAGGCGCTGATGCCGGCGCTGATCAAATCACGCTTCCCCGATAACGTGGCGCTGTGCATGGGCCTGTATGTCACGTCAATCATGGGCGGCGCCGCGCTGGCCGCCTCATTCTCGCCGCTGGTAATGGGGCAGACCGGCAGTTGGCGCACCGGGCTGGCGATCTGGGCAGGACTGGCCGTGCTCGCGTTGCTGGTCTGGTGGACACAGTCGACCCCATCATCCATCCACAACACGCCTGTAGGAAAAGAGTCCTTCACGCGCAATTCTCGAGCCTGGTTGCTCGCCCTCTTCTTCGGCCTCGGCACGGCGTCCTACACCTGCGTGCTCGCCTGGCTGGCGCCGTACTACGTGGAACAGGGCTGGAGCGAACAGCACGCCGGTCTGCTGCTGGGCTTTCTGACCGCCATGGAGGTGATATCCGGGCTGGTGACGCCGGCCATCGCCAATCGCAGCCGTGATCGCCGTACCGTCCTCGCAGCGTTGCTGCTGTTGATCATCGGCGGCTTCTGCGGACTGATCCTCAGCCCGCAACACCTCAGCCTGTTATGGCCATGCCTGCTGGGGCTGGGGATTGGTGGCTTGTTCCCGATGAGTCTGATTGTCTCGCTCGATCACCTCGACAACCCGCAGCGCGCCGGCAGCCTGACCGCGTTTGTGCAAGGCATCGGCTACCTGATCGCCGGGCTTTCGCCGCTGCTGGCCGGAATCATCCGCGACCGTCTCGGCAGCTTCGAATGGGCCTGGTGGTCGCTGACTGCGGTCATGGTGGTGATGTTGCTGATAGTGCTGCGCTTTGACCCTCGGCATTACGCCCGACACTTCCGTTGAAGCTGAATGCCGTTACCGGGCTAGAGGCCTGTTGCCATCTTTTGCCGGTTTATTTAACGGCGTCGTGTTCCTAAAACTTTCTGTCCCACAACTGACACTGAAACGTCCTACAGGGCTTTGTCCTGGCACCATCGTTCCGCTACGATCATGCGCACACGTTTGCGCGGATTCAGCGCAAGGAGCACAGCGGGACGGAACGGATGCTGAACAGTAACTTGCTTCGAAAGCTCGACATGCAGGATCTCATGGTGTTTATCGCCGTGTATGAGCAAAGCAGCGTCACGGATGTCTCGGAGACGCTGTGCGTCAGCCAGTCCACTGTCAGCTATTGCCTGAAAAAATTGCGCACCAGTTTCGAAGACGAGTTGTTCATCAACACCCGCACGGGCATGCGTCCCACCTACAAGGCCGGCACCATGTACGGCCATGTGCAGAAGATCCTCGAAAGCATCAACCTGTGCCACGCCGGCGCCCCGGCCTTCGATCCGACCCGGCAAGCAGTGACCTTCAATATCTGTGCCCCGGAATACTTCGAGCAACTGGTGCTGCCGCGCCTGTTGAAGCGTTTCGACTTCGACGATTTGCCGGTGGTGGTCAACATGCACAAGTTCGAGACCGACGTGCCCGCCGACGAACTGCGCGACGGCAGCCTCGATCTGGTGATCTGCTTCGGCCCCAACTTCCACCGCAGCCACACCGACCTGAAATCGCGAATGCTGCTGGAGGACGATCTGGTCTGTGTCTTCGACAAACGCGCAACACCGCTGGAGCCGCGCCTGAGCCTGCAGGCCTTCACCGAACGGCGCCATGTGTTCCCGACACCGTGGACTTCCACCACCAACATGGTCGATGGCTGGCTGGCGCGTCAGGCGCAGAAACGGCAGATCGTCGCGCGCTCCAACAGTTACAGCGCGGCATTGAAGATGATCACCGGCACCGACTTCATCCTCACCCTGCCCCGGCGCATCCAGCGCCTGCTGACCAACGACGCGGTGTTCAATCACTGCGAGGCACCGAACGGCCTGCCGGGGTTCACCCTCGACATGCAGTGGAGCCAGAGCGTCGATCAGGACAGCGCCAACGTCTGGCTGCGCGAGCAGGTGATCAAAGTGTGCAGTGAGCTGGATGCGGCCTGAGTCCTACACGCCGATGGCGGTCTTGGTGTAGGAGTCGCGGTCGATATCGAGCAACTCCACGCAAAGCTGCACTTCGACCCCGGCCGGCCACTCGCACAAATCCTGCAACACCGCCAGCAAGCTATCCGAGAGCTGCTTCTTGATCTGCGGCGAACGACCGCTGAGCAGCGCCAGCTTCACATGGACGAAAGCGCGCTCACCCATACCGGTACCGACCTTGAAGGTCTCGACCTTCACCGCCCGGCTCTTGATATCGAACTCGGCGGCGAACTGACCGGAACCCACCAGGGCGTTGTTGAGGCGGATCAACGCCACATCAGCGTTCAACTGCGGCAAGTTGGCGGTGTATTCCATGTGCAGGTGTGGCATGGGGATGCTCCAGTCAGTCGGCAGAAAGGTCGTACATATACCACAGCACCGCCCTACTCCCGTGCGGGTTTTTGCCTGCTCGCGATGAGGGTGTGTCAGTCACATCAATGTTGTCTGACACTGCGCTTTCGCGAGCAGGCTTGCTCTCACAGGGGAGATTTGTGGTGGGATTCAGGGCGCGGTCAGCGGCCGTTCACTCATGAACGTTTCAAGCCGCGAACGCAGCCAGCGCTCGGCCGGATCGCTGTCGACGTGACTGAGCCAGACCATCGACAGATCCAGCATCGGCGTCTTGAACGGAAACGGTTCCTTGAACAACAGCCCGGAGGCAGCCATGGCTTCGGCGGTGTAGTCCGGCAGGCTGGCGATCAGGTCGGTACCGGCCAGCAATGCCGGCAGCGCACTGTATTGCGGCACCGACAACACCACATGCCGGGTGCGGCCGATTTCCGCCAGCCACTCATCGGCATAGCCGCTGATGTTGGCCGTGTGCGACACCAGTACGTGCGGGCGTGAACAGTATTCGTCGAGGGTCAGCGGCGAGTCCGAGGCATCGGCGCGCAGGATGCTTGGCTGGATATGCCGCAGCAGTTTGCGCTTGGCATTGGCTGGCAAACCTCGGGTCTGGCTGATGCCGACGGTGATGTCGCCGGCGGCCAGCAGATCGGGGATGCGCCAGTAGTCGACGTGCTGCACCACGAACACCACGCTCGGTGCTTCCTGGCGCAATGCCCGCAGCAACGGTGGCAGCAGGCCGAATTCGACGTCATCGGACAGGCCGATACGAAACGTCATGTTGCTCACGGCCGGATCGAAATCGTGAGTCAGACTCAGAGCCACCGACAGCGAGTCGAGCGCTGGCGACAGGTACTTGAACAGTTCTTCGGCCCGGGCAGTCGGCTCCATGCGATGGCCGACGCGGATGAACAGCGGATCATTGAACATCGCGCGCAAGCGATTGAGTGCCGAGCTGATGGTCGGCTGGCCGAGAAACAGTTTCTCCGCCGCCCGGGTCACGTTGCGTTCGAGCATCAAGGTCTCGAACACCACCATCAGGTTGATGTCGGCCTTGCGTAGTTCATTTCGATTCATCCATTGCCCCCCGCTCCCCAGACTGCCGGCAGTGTATGAAGTCCTTGGGACTGACGTCTATCAGACGATTGGCGGTTTGTTGGACAATTTCACTGTACCGTCAGGGTTTTCAAGCCCAGCCCCATGACTCGCGCATCGTCATTGAAGCCCAGTGTTTTCGGGCTGACTGCATCGGGCAGATGCAATCGGACATTCAGATATTCCTCGGCCACCTGCGCTGCGCTGAGCGGTATTTCCAGCCGATTGCCCTGCACCTCAGTCAGACGCGTCGACAATGCCTCGACCCCATTGATGCTGACGATCACCCGCTGACTGAGGTTCGGCGGCATGGCAAAGGCCAGCGCCTCGATCACCAGCGCATGCGACCCGGGGGCAACACGCAGCAGCAGTTCCGCATCCTGTCCATCACTCCAGGTGCCCCAGGCTTCCGGGGTGGACCAGCCTTTGACCAATTGTCGAGTGCTGCGGTTGAACGTTTGCACCAGTCCCGGCTGGCTCAAGGGTATCGATGACAGCGCCCGCCCCTGGTCGACCATCGCCAGGCATTGATTGCAACGTTTCCAGCCTGGGGCCAACACGACAAAGTCGTCGACGCGGGTCAACAGATCGGTGTCGCTGTGAATGCTCTTTACCGCCAGCTCCAGCGCATCGTCATCGAGGAGGTACAGCGAATCGCTGTCGTACTGGCCGCTGGCGAGCTGGCTTTGCGTCGTGCGCAGCAGCATGTCCAGCGCCTTGGGGCTCGTACGGCCCAGGTAAGCCGCATCGGTTTTCAGCCCGTGGGTGGCGGCGAAATCGGCAATCGCCTGCCACTGATCAGGCTGATTTTTCGGCATCACGGCGCGGATGCTCTTGTAGTGCGCCGCCGCAATGGCCCAGAACGGATCATGCATCGGGCTGGCCCAGGCCGAGGATTCGGGCAGCATTTTCGCCGCTCTCAAACCGGCCCAGGCGATTCGGCTATCGGCGACTT
This sequence comes from Pseudomonas sp. GW823-FHT01D03, assembly GCF_058798255.1. NCBI lineage: Bacteria > Pseudomonadati > Pseudomonadota > Gammaproteobacteria > Pseudomonadales > Pseudomonadaceae > Pseudomonas > Pseudomonas sp. GW823-FHT01D03. The sequence goes on along the minus strand of NZ_JBXAKK010000001.1, from coordinate 1,583,820 downwards.
GCACCACCAACGCCAGCGCCAGCAGCCCCATGGCGATACGCGGCCGATAACCGCGCACCACCAGGTAGGTGAGCAATATCACGATGGCGTAGAACACCGGCCAGAACATGCGTCCTGAAGCGCGAAAAATACTCGCCACACGCAGCGCGAACTTGGGGAGCGGATAGCCGAAAGTATGCAAGCCGATACCGATCTGATTCGACAGGGCAAACAACGTCAATCCAACGAACGCCAACAACAGGAACGGGCGACTGCACAACAAAGCCTTCAACGAGATACCACTTCTGGACCAGCCGATTGCCGCCACTGGCACTAGCAGCAGGACACCCAGTCCGAGGTAGTTGAAGCCTTCGTAATCACCGCCGCCCTTGGGGATGCCCGGCAAGACAAATGACCAACCGTCTGGATCCACCAACGACAACAGGTTCATTCGATAAAAGCCGAAACCGCCGCCCGCCGCCCCATCGGTAATACTGAAATACCCCGCCTGCCAGCAGCACACGCTCACCAGCGCGAACAAACTGACCAGCTCGATCAGCACCTGACGTCGACTCAACTTGCCGGCCCACAACTTGCCCAACAGATCCGCCACCCAGATCAGCGCTACCATCCCCAGCAGATAGGCATGGACCAGTGCTGTCGCGGCGAGCAAACCGCCCCACGCCAAGCGTCGTCGCGGCAGCGCCGGATGCAAGGCCAGATACAGCGCCGCAAGAATCAGGAAATGCCCGACCAGCGAAAGATGACCACCGGTACGCAGAAACATCGGCGGCGAAAACACCAGCAGCCCGGCACCGAGCAGGCGCAACACGGGATTGTCGGTGATCAGTCCGAGCAGCTTCCAGGCAAACCAGGCCTGCAGAATAAAACACGCCAGCAGCCATAAACCGAAATACTGGAACGTCTCCGGCAACCAGCCATTAAACGGTTTGAACAGCAGCGCCAGCAGCGGATTGGAATCGGAAAAAATGATCGAGCTGCCCAGTTCCATCCCATAGGACGGGTTCAGCCCGAGGGGAAAAGTCCAGGGCGAATGACGAAAGAATACCCAGCCCAGATAGTGCGTTGCCGGGTCGCCGTCCTTGAGCCAGGCAATGTTTTGCGGATCGAGGGCACGCGGGCCGATCACCAGAAAAAACGCCAGCGCTCCCAGCAGGATCGGCAACAGCGCCAAGGACGGGTGCTTGTTCAAGCCCTTCATCGATACGTCCAGAAGTTATGCAGCACAAAGGTGAATGCCGGGATGATCAGTGCCACCGCGCCGATGCCCAGCAAATAGTGCAGTCCAGCGAGTTGCGCCGCCCACGCAACCAACATCGCCAGCAAGAATCCACCGCAGGAAACCAGCATGAAGCGCAGCAAGGTTTTGCCATGCAAACGGGCCGAAAAACTCCAGGTGGTGTTGATCACATAGGACACCACCGTCGCCACAGCAAATGCCACCCCGTTGGCCAACGGCGGTTGCGGCGCGACGAAGTTGATGAACAGCACCGCCACCAGCGCATGCAGTGCGGTGACGAACAGACCGGTCACGGCAAAGCGCAAACCACGCTGGACCAACGCCGATCGGTCGGCTGAGATCACGGCTTACGCGCCAGCACGAAAACGCTCAGACCGGCCAGGCGATTCATGCCCATCAGCGGCAGTTCAAGGCTGCAGAGGGTCTTGAGCACGCCGTTGACCAACGGATGATGGCGTTTGAGTTGAGACTGCGGTACTGCGGCCTGCGGGCCTTTGGGCAGCAAACGCAATGCCGCGGCGATCGGAAACACCGCACCGAAATAGTAGGCACCACGCTGCACAGTCAAACCGGCATCACGGGCCAGGGTTTCAAACTGCGGCAGGGTGTAGCGGCGCTTGTGTTCGAGGAAGTCGTCATGCCCGCTCCACAGGAACTGGAACGCCGGCACGGTCATCAGGAAGCGGCTGCCGGACGGCACTTTATCGACGTAGGCCTTGAGTAGCCCAAGGTCGTCGTCGACATGCTCCAGCACGTCCATGAGCAGCACCAGATCCGCATCGATGGCGTCGATATCGCGGCGGTAATACACCGGTTTGCCAACCGTGGTCGCATCGGAATCGGCGGGGTAGCTGATATCGACGCACCACGCCTCCTGCGCCGAGGTTTGCGTCAGCAGGTGGTGCGAGAAAAACCCCGACCCGGCGCCCACGTCGAGAATCCGCGTGATCGGTGCATCACCGAGCAGACGACGCGTCGCAGCCGCTTTGGAGCAGTAATACCAATGCTCACCGATGCTGTCGCCGAGGATGTCGGTTTCCTTGAGATCCATGTTTCAGTCCTTGGGGTCGTAGACGCGACGCACCAGAAAAATCGGCCGGCGTTTGGATTCGATGTAAGTGCGACCCAGGTACTCGCCGAGCACGCCGATGCCAATCAACTGCAGGCCACCGAGGAACGTCACGGCTACCATCAACGAGGCATAACCGGGCATGTCGACGCCGTGGATCAGCGTGCGCAACACGATAAAAATGGCAAAGGCAAAAGATACCAGCGACACCGCCGCGCCGATGTACGTCCAGATCCGCAGCGGTTCGGTACTGAAACTGGTGATGCCTTCCAGAGCAAAATTCCACAGCCGCCAACCGTTGAACTTGCTCTGCCCCGCCACGCGCTCGGGCCGCTCGTAATCAACGTGGGTGGTGCGAAAACCGACCCAGGCGAACAGGCCTTTCATAAAGCGCCGGGACTCGGGCAAGGTCAGCAAGGCATCGACCACACAACGGTCCATCAGGCGAAAATCACCGACGTTTTCCGGCAATGGTTGTTCGGCGATCTTGTTGTGCAAACGATAGAACCAATGCGCCGAAGTCTGCTTGGCCCACGTATCGCTGCGGCGGCTGACGCGATGACCGAGCACGACTTCATAGCCCTCGCGCCATCGCTCGATCATTTGCAGAATGATTTCGGGCGGGTCCTGCAGATCGACGTCGATGGGGACGACGATCTGCCCGGTGGCGATCTGCAATCCCGCAGACAACGCCGCCTCTTTACCGAAGTTGCGACTCAGATCGACAATGCGCAGCCGCGAGTCGCGCAACTGGCGCTCCAACAGCCGCTCAAGCGTGGCATCGGAACTGCCGTCATTGACGAACACCAGCTCCAGAGCAATTGAGGCCTGGTGCTGGAAGACTTCATCGAGGCGCAGAATGAACGCGTCGAGACTGTCCTCCTCGTTAAAAACCGGGACAACCAGCGATAACGTGACCCGTGTGGCCTGTGCTGTTCCATGCTCAGTCAAGGGAATGCTCTTTTTATAGTGTTTGTCGGTCGTCGAAGCATTTTCGACGCCATGAGCCGTCCCGTATTAAGCAGTAGCGTCGATAGCCTTGCAAGGTGGAAGTGGCGACATTCTGGCCAATCCAGACGTCAATGCGTGCGCTCTGGCCCGCACTCTTCAGAAACATCTGCCAACGATTGGAAACAAATGCCCGATAGCGAAAAAAACTCGCTCCGCTAGGCTTGCGACGATGCGCCACACAGGTTGTCGCAAACACCATCGCAAGGAGCGAACTGAATGTATTTCGAGATCTACAGGCAATCCCGAGGCACCCCGAGCACCGGCAAAGGCCAATGGCGCTGGAGACTGCGGGCGGGGAACCACGAGACGATTGCCAGTGGCGAGTCGTATGTGAACAAGGCTGATTGTTTACATGTGATCGAGTTGATCAAGGGTGTGCAGGGGGAGACACCGGTGAAGGAAATTTAAGCGGTGCGGTTCGTTCTCCCGAGCGGGCCGGCTTCAGAACCACGCAAATCGGAGGCCGATCAGGTATTTTTTTCCTGAAAATGAAAAAGCCCAGCAATAACGCTGGGCTTTTAGACCGGAAGTCTTACGACTTTACTTGGAAGACTCTAATTTAATCTTTTTGGCAGTCCGAATTATCGCTTTTTGCATCTCAATCGCTTCATTTGCTGCAACAAGATACGCTTCACGTCTTTCTTCTATGGACCCAGCATGAAAAAAAGCCGACATCGGGGTCGATAATGCTTTTTCCTTGATTTCGTCGCTTTCGCCTTTCATAAGGCTACTCCGTTCAAAATACATTCCAGTTCGTTCTGATCATAGGGCTGGTTAACGAACCGGTCAATTTCATCAGCTGAAAGGTTGATACCAATGTCAGCATTCCCGCCATCCGTGTTTTTAAGGATCACATCCACCTGCAACGAATCGCCCAACTCTCGCTTCAACTCACAGACAGATGCTTTTGCAGCATAAAACTGCCTCACAAACTCGCGGCATGGAATGTTTCGCCCCTCCGTTTCCTCACGCGCAAGAACAAATTCCCACGCTAACTCGGGCCGTTGATAAACGTAAATGATCTGTACAGATCTATTTTTTCTATCAATGGAGCGCAGAATTTTTCTTCTCGCGACCTCTGGATTAGCTAGCGTCCCATCCAGCAAAAATGACTGGTCTTGCTGATAGACCAAATCAAGAGTCCGCTCGACTATGGCTGTTACCGCTCGCTGAAAAAGGCTGGAGTTATTTCCACTGTATTCAGCAAAGAACCCCCTGAAGTCATCCGGGTCGATCCTCAGTGCACGTGAGCCGCCAGCCCCGATCACATTGATAAACGCTTTGGATACTTCCGTTTTCCCCGCTCCCGGAGAACCAGCCATGAAAACTGACACAGGGTGATCCTCTCGTGGATGCCTGGTCAAACACGCAACTTCACGCGCGATGCGGGTGCGATTGGCTTTGGCAAAGGCTAATGCGCGTTCAGATATGCCCTGCTCCAGTGATGTCATCGGTTTCTCCCTAAAGTGAACTGAATCTACCACCCCTCATGAGCACGAACACATCCAGCATAAAAACAAAAAAGTATCCTTCCGTGACAACAATGGACTCAGTCACCAAAGGGCACGCACAACTCATCGCCCTGCTATCGCATTTTTTCAACAGAAACAAAAAAGCCCCGTAGCTTTTCAGCTACGGGGCTTTTTCTATGTATGGCGGAGAGATAGGGATTCGAACCCTAGGTACCGGTGAAGGTACAACGGATTTCGAATCCGTCCCATTCGGCCACTCTGGCATCTCTCCAACGGCGCGCATCATAACAACACTTTTGCCGAAAGCAAACCCTCTTTCGCAAAATTTCTCGTGCTATCAGATGCTTGCGTCGATTAAAGCGGTACACCCAGACGATTGGCGACTTCTTCGTAGGCTTCGATGACGTCACCGAGGCCCTGACGGAAGCGGTCCTTGTCCATTTTCTTCTTGGTGTCCTTGTCCCACAGACGGCAGCCGTCCGGGCTGAACTCGTCGCCCAGGACGATCGAGCCGTCGCTGAACACGCCGAATTCAAGCTTGAAGTCGACCAGCAAGAGGCCTGCGTCGTCGAACAGTTTGCTCAGGACTTCGTTGACCTTGAGCGACAGTTCTTTCATGCGTGCCAGTTGCTCGGCGGTGCCCCAGCCGAATGCCACGACGTGGGATTCGTTGATGAACGGGTCGCCCTTGGCGTCGTCCTTCAGGAACAGTTCGAAGGTGTACGGGTTGAGCTTCATGCCCTCTTCGACGCCCAGACGTTTTACCAGGCTGCCAGCGGCGTAGTTACGCACGACACACTCGACCGGGATCATGTCCAGCTTCTTCACCAGGCACTCGTTGTCGCCGAGCAGTTTGTCGAATTGGGTCGGAATGCCGGCCGCTTCGAGTTTCTGCATGATGAAGGCGTTGAACTTGTTGTTCACCATGCCTTTGCGGTCGAGCTGCTCGATGCGCTTGCCGTCGAACGCCGAGGTGTCGTTGCGAAACAGCAGGATCAAGCGGTCAGCGTCGTCGGTCTTGTAAACCGATTTGGCTTTGCCGCGGTAGAGTTCTTCACGTTTTTCCATGATGGGCTCCGCTTGCTAAGTAGATGGGCTAGGCGATATGGCGCCAGTCGAGCCCTGAATCTTGATCGGCCAGTTGCAGCCAGTCCGGGTCGCACCCGAGGGTATCGACGAAACATTGCCGGGCCAGCTGCGGCAGGTTGTTCTTGCTGCTCAGGTGGGCGAGAACCAGATGCTGCAAGCCCTGCCACCCCAACTCGGCCACCAGGAATGCCGCCTGATGGTTGTTCAAATGTCCCAGCTCGCCGCCCACCCGTTGCTTGAGAAAGTACGGGTAATGACCACGGGCCAGCATGTCGCGGCAGTGGTTGGACTCGATCATCAACGCATCGAGATCCCGATAGCCGTCCAGCACCCGCTCGCAGTAGGAACCCAGGTCGGTCAGCAGGCCGAAGCGCCGCTGCTCGCTGTCACTGAATACGTACTGAGTCGGCTCTTGCGCATCATGGGCCACGGCAATGACCCCGATGTTCAGTGCGCCGATCTGCAGCTGCTCGCCGCCGGCGAGAAAGCCTGCGGGTTCGATCGGTTTGCGCATCCCGCGCAGTGTGCCGCGACTGAGGTAGACCGGTAGATTGTAGCGCCGAGACAGCAAACCCACGCCATGCACGTGGTCGGCATGTTCGTGGGTTACGAGTATCGCGCTCAGTTGCGCCGGGTGAACACCCAGGCGCAACAGGCGTTTTTCGGTTTCCCGCAGGGAAAAACCACAATCCACCAGCACATACGTATCAGCGCTGGCGATCAGCGTGCCGTTCCCTTGGCTACCGCTGCCGAGAACGGCAAAGCGCATGTGATCAGCCCAGGTTGTCCTGAATCACGCTCAACACTTTGCGCGCCACATCGGCAGGCGCTACGGTGTTGATGTTCTTCTCGACGGTCACCTGAACGTTCTCACCGACCTTGCTCAGGCGAACCTGATAACGCTCGGCACGGGCTTCAACTTCTTCCTTGGTCGGCGCACTGCCGAACAGGCTGCTGAAGAAACCAGGCTTGTCGTCTTTCTTCTCGGCTTTTTCGGCCAGGTTGATGTAGTACAGGCCCAGGCTGCGGTTGATGTCTTCAACGCGCCACTGACCTTGCTCCAGCGCACGACCGACGCTCGACCAGGCACGATCCAGGTCCGGACCGACGTTCAATACCGGGTTGCCGCTGCCGTCTTCGCTGAGGCTGACACGGCTCGGGGTATCGAAATCGCGCGAAGCCAGCATCGACACCGAACCACCCTTCTCGGAGATCCGGCTCATGCTCGCCAGCATGTCGTCGACCAGCGCTGCGTCCAGGCCAGTGTTGACCGAACGGTTGGTGAACTCGACGTCGGCGGTGCTGCCGGCAGGACGCTCGGCGCTGACCACGTAGATTTCACTGGTGTTGCGCTGCACGCCCGGCTCGATACGCACCCGCACGCGGGTTTCGCTGTCGGCACCGACACCGGCGGCGCTCAGGCGCTTGGCCACAGCGGCGGACAGCTCGTCGGAATGCTGCCAGGTGGTGGTGAACTCACCGGTTTGCGGGCGCTGTTCATCCAGTCGGAAACCGTTGTCCTGGAAGAACTGCACCGCCACTGGCCAGACTTCGGCCGGTGGGTGCTGGGCCACGACCCAACGCGAGTCACCGCTCTTCTGCAGCGAGTAGTCGGTCGCATCGGCAACCGCCGTCAGCGGTTGCGGACGTGGTACCACGTATTCGCCCTTCGCCGTGTCATCAGCCACGTTGCGCGGGATCGGCAACAGCGGATCCAGACGCTTGGAGGTGCTGACATTCGGTGGCAGTTGCATCGGTGCAGTCTGTTGCGCTTCCAGGTAATCGCTACCACGGTCACGGAAATAACCTTCCGGGCCCCAGACCCATCCGCAGCCACTGGTGCTGGAGATAATCAAGGCAAGTGCGGAAAGTCCGGCCATTCGCTTCATGCGTTGTACTTCCTCAATTAAACCAGGACGCTGCACTGGCGCAGGGCCGTGCGAAGCGTTTCATGACAAGGAGCGCTCAGCCAGGTCAGCGGCAGGCGGATGCCTTCGTGCATCAGGCCCATTTCAACCAAAGCCCACTTCACCGGAATCGGGTTGGCTTCGATGAACAGGTCCTTGTGCAGCGGCATCAATTTTTCGTTGATCGCCCGTGCGGTCTCGGCGTCGCCTTTCAGCGCGGCCTCGCACAGGTCAGCCATTTCGCGCGGGGCGACGTTGGCCGTTACGGAGATATTGCCTTTGCCTCCCAGCAGGATCAGCTCGACCGCGGTCGGATCATCGCCGGACAGCACGATGAAGTCCTTGCTCACGCCGTCGATGATGGCTTTGGCGCGTTTCAGGTCGCCGGTGGCTTCCTTGATGCCGATGATGTTCGGCACGCTGGACAGGCGAATTACGGTCTCGGCCTGCATGTCGCAGGAGGTGCGGCCGGGAACGTTATAGAGAATCTGTGGAATGTCGACTGCTTCGGCAATGTGCTTGAAATGCTGGTACAGGCCTTCCTGGGTCGGCTTGTTGTAGTACGGAACTACCAGCAGGCAGGCGTCGGCGCCGGCTTCCTTGGCGTTGCGGGTCAGCTCGACGGCTTCGCGGGTCGAGTTGGCGCCGGTACCGGCGATCACCGGAATGCGCCCGGCTACCTGTTTGACCACGGCTTTGATGACGGCGATGTGTTCTTCTACATCAAGGGTCGCCGACTCGCCGGTGGTACCGACCGCGACAATGGCATGGGTGCCGTTCTTGAGATGGAAGTCCACGAGTTTGCTGAGGCTGTCCCAGTCAAGACGCCCTTGTGCATCCATGGGAGTGACCAGTGCCACCATACTGCCCGCAATCATGAAACCGCTCCTGCCGGAAAAAGAGAGCGGTAATGGTACTGGCGCCAAGATGCTTGCACAAGCGAAGTACTGCGCCGCCATTCCCCTTGGCCTCGGTTTTCGCTACCCTTCAGACTTTGATCGGTACAGATCAGCTTGTACGCCGGGTTCCAGCCTCCCCTTTCGGCCTCCCAGGCCCCGTTCCAGTGTCGCTGCTGCACGCTCCGCCTTTATTGGAGCGAATTGCGAGCCACGGCCCGGGGCTTTCTGAACGGGCACGCGCAGACGCATCCCGACGGCCAATGCCCATCGACCTACCGACCGCTCATCGCTTTAGGAATGCTGCATGTCCACCCCCACAGTTCGCGAACAATTCCTTGTCATCAGTGCCCTTGGCGCCAACCCCATGGAGCTGACTAACGTCCTGTGCCGCGCCAGCCATGAAAATCGCTGCGCCGTCGTCACCTCCCGCCTGACTCGCCATGGCGAATGCAGCGCCCTGGTGCTGGAAATCTCCGGCAGCTGGGACGCGCTGGCCCGCCTCGAAGGCAGCCTGCCGACCCTGGCCAAGCGCCACGCATTCACCGTCAACGTGGTACGCAGCGCGGCTCTGGAAAACCGTCCGCAGGCCCTGCCGTACGTGGCTTATGTCAGCTCGGCGTATCGCCCGGACATCATCAATGAGCTGTGCCAGTTCTTCATGGATCACAACGTCGAGTTGGAAAACCTGACCTGCGACACCTATCAGGCGCCGCAGACCGGCGGCACCATGCTCAACGCCACGTTCACCGTGACACTGCCGGCCGGCACCCAGATCAGTTGGCTGCGCGACCAGTTCCTGGATTTCGCCGACGCAATGAACCTGGATGCGCTGATCGAACCTTGGCGCCCACAAAACCCAATGTAAGGAAGCTTTCATGGCCGTCGTCATCGACCAACCGGTTGCGGATTTCGAAGCACCTGCCACCAGCGGGCAGACCGTCAGCCTGTCCGCCCTCAAGGGCAAACAAGTGGTGATCTACTTCTATCCGAAGGACAGCACCCCGGGCTGCACCACCGAAGGCCAGGGTTTTCGTGACCAGTACGCGGCGTTCCAGGCCGCTGATACCGAGATTTTCGGTATCTCCCGCGACAGCCTGAAGTCTCACGAGAACTTCAAGTGCAAGCAGGAGTTTCCGTTCGAGCTGATCAGCGACAAGGACGAAGCCGTCTGCCAGTTGTTCGACGTGATCAAGCTGAAAAAGCTGTACGGCAAGGAGTATCTGGGCGTTGATCGCAGCACATTCCTGATCGACAAGAACGGTGTACTGCGTCAGGAATGGCGCGGTGTAAAAGTGCCGGGGCATGTGGATGCGGTGCTGGCTGCGGCTCAGGCCCTCAATAAAGCCTGATATTTCTGCGTCGTTTTCACTGACGCTTTCGCGAGCAAGCCCGCTCCCACATAGACCTCGGTCAACTGTGGGAGCGGGCTTGCTCGCGAAGGGGCCATAAGCCGCAACGAGTAATCCGGTTTTAAAGCAACGGAGCTACAACCGGCTCCTTGCGCGGCCAGGCGTCCAGCACTGCCTTGAACAGCGTCGCCAGCGGAATCGCGAAGAACACGCCCCAAAACCCCCACAACCCGCCAAACAACAACACCGCGCAAATGATTGCCACCGGGTGCAGGTTGACCGCCTCGGAAAACAGCAACGGCACCAGCACGTTGCCATCCAGCGTTTGAATGATCCCGTAGACCGCCATCAGATAGATGAACTGATCGCTCCAGCCCCACTGGAACAGCGCGATCAGTAACACCGGCACGGTCACCACCACCGCACCGACGTACGGCACCACCACCGACACCCCGACCAGCAACGCCAGCAGCGCCGCATAGTTGAGGCCAAGCGCGACGAAGGCGATGTAGGTCACGCCGCCACAGATCACGATCTCGATGACCTTGCCGCGAATGTAGTTGGCGATCTGCCGGTTCATTTCCTGCGCCACGCGGGTGATCAGCGCCCGCTCACGGGGCAGATAGCCGCGCACCCACTCGCCGATCATGGCCCGATCCTTGAGGAAGAAAAACACCAGGATCGGCACCAGCACCAGATAGATCATGATGTTGACCAGCAGCGGCAGGCTCGACAGCGAGAAGGTCAGCGCCCATTGGCCGAATTTGCCGATCTCGCCACGCGCCGCTTCGATGGCCTGCAGCACCTGCTCGTCGGAGACCAGATGCGGATAACGCTCGGGCAGCAGCAACAGCAGCGACTGCCACTTGGCGAGCATGCCCGGCAGCTCGTTGAACAGCGTGATCAACTGATGCCACAGCAGCGGCAAGACCACCACGATGAACACCAGCAACACGCCCATGAACAGCGCAAACACCAGGCCCACCGCCGCCGCACCAGGCACGCGCATACGCTCAAGGGCGAGCACCAGCCCCTGCATCAGATACGCCAGCACCATCCCGGCCAATACCGGCGCAAGCATGCCACCGAGCGTGAGCACCGCGGTGAAGGCGAGAAACAGCAGCACCGCCAGCACCACCGCTTCTTCATCGGAAAAGTAGCGCTGAATCCAGTCGCGTAACACTTTGAACATCAATAATCCTTAGGTCTTTTACGCTGTTGGCTTCAGGCTTTTTTCAACCAGTAACGGTAGACGCCTGCTTCCTCTTCTTCGCGCAGCAGCGTATGACCGGCCAGACGGGCAAAGGTGCGGAAGTCGCGCTGCGAACCCGCATCCGTGGCGATCACCTTGAGCACCGCGCCGCTGGACAGCTTGTTGAGTTCCATCTTGGCCTTGAGCAATGGCAACGGGCAATTCAGGCCACTGGCGTCCAGTTCACAGTCATGGGCTACAGCGTCAGTCATTGCGTCACTCCGGTTCAGGTGGTTGAGGCGCCTAGAATATCTGGTCGCACGCCCGGTGTCCGGCTACAGTAAGGTCTTTGTCTTCTAAGGCTTTGTGCATGACATTTCTGCGCCCTACCCTGCTGACGCTCGCTTGCCTGCTCGCCTCACCGGGCTTTGCCGACGATCTGCCGTCACTTGGCGACGCCAGTTCTGCCATTGTCTCTCCGCAACAGGAATACCAGTTGGGCCGCGCCTGGCTGGCGATGTTGCGCAGCCAGGTTGCACAGCTCAACGATCCGCAGCTCAAGGACTACGTCGAGTCCAGCGTCTACAAACTGGTGGAAACCAGCCAAGTGACCGACCGCCGCCTGGAGTTCATCCTGATCAACAGCCCGCAGCTCAACGCCTTCGCCGCGCCGGGTGGCGTGGTCGGGGTCAACGGCGGGCTGTTCCTCAACGCGCAGACCGAAGGCGAATATGCCTCGGTACTGGCCCACGAACTGGCTCACTTGTCACAACGTCACTTTGCTCGCGGCGTCGAAGCTTCGCAGCGGATGCAGGTGCCGATGATGGCGGCTCTGCTCGCCGGGATCGTGATTGCCGCCGCCGGGGGCGGTGATGCCGGGATCGCGACCATCGCCGGTACTCAGGCCGCAGCCATTCAGTCGCAGCGTACCTTCTCGCGCCAGAACGAGCAGGAAGCCGACCGCATCGGCATCCTCAACCTGGAAAAGGCCGGATACGATCCGCGCTCGATGCCGACCATGTTCGAACGCCTGATGCGCCAGTATCGCTTCGACGCCAAGCCGCCGGAGTTTCTGCTGACTCACCCGGTCACCGAATCGCGTATCGCCGACACCCGTAACCGCGCAGAACAAGCGCCAGCGGGCGGCATCGAAGACAGCATGCGCTATCAGCTGATTCGCGCTCGCGTACAGTTGATCTACGAAGAAACCCCGGGGCTGGGCGCCAAACGCTTTCGCGCACAACTGGATGAGAATCCGAAGAACGACGTGGCGCGCTACGGCCTGGCAATCGCCCAGATCAAGGGTGGGCAGCTCAATGAAGCCCGGGAGAACCTCAAACAGCTCTTGGCCAAGTCGCCCAACGAAATCATCTACAACCTCGCGCAGATCGACCTGGACATCACCAACAACCGCCTGCCGGATGCGCAAACGCGGGTCGACCGGATGCTCACGCAGTATCCTGGCAATTACCCGCTGAATCAGGTTCGCGTCGATCTGTTGCTGAAACAGAATCGCACTGCCGACGCAGAGAAGGCTCTCGATAGCCTGCTCAAATCCCGTCCGAATGATCCGGACGTGTGGTACCAGGTGGCCGAGACCCGTGGTCTCTCAGGCAACATCATCGGCTTGCATCAGGCCCGCGCCGAGTACTTCGCGCTGGTCGGTGATTATCGGCAGGCGATCCAGCAGCTCGACTTTGCCAAGCGCAAGGCGGGCAGCAACTTCCCGCTGTCCTCGCGGATTGATGCACGCCAGCGCGAGCTGATGGAGCAGGAGCGCATGATCAAGGACATGATGGGCTGAGTTTTCATCAGCGAGATAAAAGTTTCAGGCACAAAAAAACCGCCTCTCTCGAGGCGGTTTTTTATTTCACCGCGACCGGCTTATTCAGCCAGTTTGAAGGTGATGAAGCTGGCGCGACCTTGACGCAGAACGCGCATCGACACCGAACGATTCTTCGGCAGGGCCTTGGCAATATCGGTGAACTCCTTGGTGGAGCCGATGGCCTGGTTGTTCAGGTGAGTGATCACGTCACCCGGCTGCAGACCGATCAGGGCCGCAGGGCCGTCCTGAACTTCCTTGATCACCACACCGCCCTTGAGGTCGTAGGTTTTCTTCTGCTCAGCGGTCAGTTCCGCCACCGAAACGCCGAGGCGGTTGCTGCTGCTTTCCGCGCCGGACTTCGGCAGTGCTGCCAGCTCTTTGTCTTCGTCCGGAATCGCACCGACTGTCAGCTCGACATTCTTGCGCTTGCCGTCGCGAATCACTTCAAGGTTGGCCTTGGCGCCCGCTTTCAGCGCACCGACCAAGTGTGGCAAGTCGGCGGACATGACGATCGGCTGACCGTTCATGCTCAGGATCACGTCGCCCACTTGCAGGCCACCCTTGGCTGCCGGACCATCATCCTGAATCTGCGCAACCAGCGCACCGGCCGGCTTATCAAGACCGAACGACTCGGCCAGATCCTTGTTCACTTCCTGAATGACCACACCCAGCCAGCCGCGGCTGACCTTGCCACCGCTTTTCAGCTGATTGGAAACGTCCATCGCCACGTCGATCGGGATGGCGAACGACACCCCCATGAACCCGCCGGAACGGGTGTAGATTTGCGAGTTGATCCCGACCACTTCACCGTTCAGGTTGAACAGCGGGCCACCGGAGTTACCCGGGTTGATCGGCACGTCGGTCTGGATGAACGGCACGTAGTTTTCGTTCGGCAGGCTACGGCCGACGGCGCTGACAATGCCTTGGGTCACGGTGTGGTCAAAGCCGAACGGCGAACCGATTGCCACCACCCACTGACCGGCCTTCAGGTCCTGGGACTTGCCGAGCTTGAGCACCGGCAGATCCTTGCCATCGATTTTCAGCAGGGCCACGTCAGAGCGTGGGTCAGTGCCGATCAGCTTGGCTTTCATTTCACTGCGATCAGCCAGACGCACGAGGATTTCGTCGGCATCGGCAATCACATGGTTGTTGGTCAGGATGTAGCCATCCGAGGAAATGATGAAGCCCGAACCCAGCGATTGCGCTTCGCGCTGACGATCACCGCGTGGCGAACGCTGCTGAGGCGGCATGCCGCGTTCGAAGAACTCGCGCAACATCGGCGGCAAGCCTTCAAGATCAGGCATCTGCTGGTTCACCTTGCGGTCCGGCAGCTTCTGCGTGGTACTGATGTTCACCACTGCAGGCGAGGCCTGTTCAACCAGTTGGGTGAAGTCAGGCAAGTCGGCCGCTTGGGCAGCGGGCACCGCCTGACCAAGCACGAGCACGGTGGCGAAAATGGAGAGATAAGACTTCAAGCTAAGTATCGACATACAGCTCCCGTTACGACGAGCAGGGTTAAGCGATATGGAGCAAGGAACACCGGGAACCGCGGGCCGGTATTTTTGTTCCGGGAACAACAGACAAGGCCAGAGCCGTGAGGCTCTGACCTATAAAAAACTTTCGGGGGATTTGCAAATGAAAATGCTGAGCAAACATTTCATCTACGTCTCGAAGAACAAGTGGAAATGACTGAAATCAGCTCACTGCTTGCTGGTTGCAGCGCCATCGTTACGCATCGACAAGGCAATTCTTTCAGCTGTGCCAATGGGGATCTCGCCAACCACCGTAACCATTATTTCGCCCTGAGGCGTGGTGAGACGACGGGAAACGGCGACGGTCGGACCGAGCTGCGTGCGCGTATCCGTGACTGTCGCACCGTTCAACGGTTCCAGAAACACCGAGAAACGCGCCAACCCGTCGTCATACATGAGGCTATTAACCTGAGTTTTGGTTTCCTGGTCTTTGTGCGAGGTGCTGCTGGTCAGTTCGAAGCCAGGTGGCAACCAGTCGGAACGCCAAACCTGAGCCGTCTTGACGGCAGACGCCTTGTCACTGTCAAGCGTAACTGCCTTGCACTCGGTGCCAGCTTGCAGGTCTTTGTCCGACGGAACATCTGCGGTATCAAGACTGGTGAACTGGAAACGCTCGAGTAACTGCCCCTTGTCGTTGAGCAACAACGATTTCAGTGGCAACCCGGTCTGTTTATCCAGATGCAGTTCGAAACCATAGCGATGCTGATCGCGAGGCGTCAGCGACACGATGACCGCATCACGCCCGGCCACGCGCGACTTGCCGATGACAGCAAGGTCATACCAGTTTTTCAGCTTTTGGGGATCAAGCGAACGAGCGGTCGAGTTGGGAGAATCTCCCAACCCCGCAATCAGGGTGCCGCTGACGCATTGAGTATGCCCATCAACGCGCACGACTTCCTGTGCCGATCCGTCGAGCTGAAGCAAACGCTCGCGAACCTGACCATTCTGGACGCGGTGCCAGATATTGTGGGTAGAAAAACTACCGTTACGCTCGTATACGAAAGTGCCGCGGAAGCTTTGCTGCTGCTCGGCCTGACCCAGGCGGATCAACCAGTCCTGGGCCTCGTCGGCATGGGCTGGAACAACAAACCAGCCGCTGAGCAGAAGCGAAAGTAGAGGTATGGCGCGCATGATCCTCCTTAACGGTTTTCCATGCTTGCTGCACGCGCGTAAGGCAGAGCGCTTTCAGTACCTTTCAATGCAGCCTGCTGAGCATGCTGACGCAGATAGCCTGGCAGACGCTGATCGTGCCAGCCTGGCTGACCCTGCAGGACGCCATTGGCCATCGGGCCGGTGGTTTCCGAGCTTTCCTTGTAGCCTGCCAGAACAGCCGGGCCTTTGACCTGCGGCGCAACCAGCGAAGGCTGGTTGGACTGCTGGGCCAGCTCGACGCCAGCGATCTCGTCCTGGTTGTACAGGCGCACACCAGCCAGTACTGCAACGGTCACCGAAGCCGCAACGGCCAGACGACCAAGGTTGCGCCAAGGGCCGCGGGATACTTTGGCCGGAGCCGTTTCGTCTTCCAGCGCAGCAGAAACTGCCGCAGCAATGTCCAGACGCGGAAGCAGCAGATCCTTGTGCATGGCTGCCCGAGCGATCTGATAACGAGCCCAGGTCTCACGGGTTTCAACATCGTCCAGTGCATTGATCACTCGACGCAATTCCAGTTCGTCCGCTTCGTTATCCATCACTGCGGACAGCGATTCCTGCAGGGCTTCACGACTCATGGCGTTCCTCTCTTGGCTGTCGCCGCTGTCTCAGTTTTCCTGCAACAACGGCTGCAGGGCTTTATCGATGGCCTCCCGAGCGCGGAAAATCCGGGAGCGCACGGTACCCACCGGACACTGCATGACGCTCGCAATGTCCTCGTAACTCAGACCATCGAATTCACGTAAAGTTAAAGCCGTACGCAAATCCTCTGGCAGTTGCTGAATGGTTCGATGGACGGTGCCTTCGATCTCATCCCGCAGCAATGCGCGTTCCGGTGATTCGAGATCCTTCAGGCCATGATCGCCGTCGTAGAACTCTGCATCTTCAGAACTTACATCGCTATCCGGCGGCCGGCGGCCGCGTGAAACCAGATAGTTTTTTGCCGTGTTGATGGCAATGCGGTAAAGCCACGTATAGAACGCGCTGTCTCCGCGAAAGTTTCCTAGCGCTCGGTAGGCCTTGATAAAGGCTTCCTGAGCCACATCCTGGGCTTCATGGGTGTCGTGCACAAAACGCACGATCAACCCGAGAATTTTGTGCTGATATTTCAGCACCAGCAGATCGAAAGCTCGCTTGTCGCCACGCTGAACACGCTCGACCAGCTGCTGATCCTCTTCCTGGGTTAGCATGAACACTCCTCGATAAGCATGGAGGAGGCTTGCATAACTAAACGACCAGACTTGCAAACATAGACTCGGGCTTTTCGCAAAAGTTCTCCCCCTCCAGGCAAGTTTCCTGCGGGCTCTGATTTGGCACGCACGAAAAACGCAGCGCGGGATAAACCGGCTGCGCGAATAATCTTGTCATCGGTTCGCCGGCAAAAACCCAATCGCAGGTTCTGCATTGAAGCCGACACTGTCCCATGCTTCTGGCAACTGACTATTGATCTTGGGCCTCTGGCAAAAGTTCCAATTATTTATAGCCGGGCTGAAGCGACATTGAGCAACCGTGTGCTGAAAAAGCCTGTTTCATCCTCGATACAGTCGCCTTTTCCGAAAACGACGGAAAAAAACGTCCGACGAAACGTCAAGCTTTTGTCGTCACAGTAGTTTCACAATGCCATACGAGCCCGGCTATTGTGCCGCTCCCCCCCTCTATATACTAGTGGGCTGTGTGGCTGTCTTGACTCGCCGATCCAGCTGTCTTGCGCCAACCCCGATCCGGGTCGCTTTGAGCGGAATCCTGAAATGAGCCAACAGTTTCAACACGATGTTCTGGTGATTGGCAGCGGCGCTGCCGGTTTGAGTCTCGCACTGACCCTGCCGGGTCATTTGCGCGTCGCGGTATTGAGCAAAGGTGATCTGGCCAACGGCTCGACTTATTGGGCCCAGGGCGGCGTCGCTGCCGTGCTGGACGATACCGATACTGTCGAATCCCACGTCGACGACACCCTGAACGCCGGCGGCGGTCTGTGCCATGAAGACGCGGTGCGCTTCACCGTCGAGCACAGCCGCGAAGCCATCCAGTGGCTGATCGACCAGGGCGTGCCGTTCACCCGCGACGAACAGTCCGGCACCGAAGACGGCGGTTTCGAATTCCACCTGACCCGCGAAGGCGGGCACAGCCATCGGCGCATCATCCATGCCGCTGACGCGACCGGCGCAGCGATTTTCACCACCCTCCTTGCTCAGGCCAAAGAGCGCAGCAACATCGAGCTGCTGGAACAACGGGTTGCCGTTGATCTGATCACCGAACGCCGCTTGGGTATGGACGGCGAGCGCTGCCTCGGCGCCTATGTGCTGAATCGCGCGACCGGCGAAGTCGATACCTACGGCGCACGCTTCGTGATCCTCGCGTCCGGCGGCGCGGCCAAGGTCTACCTCTATACCAGCAACCCCGATGGCGCCTGCGGTGACGGCATCGCCATGGCCTGGCGTTCGGGCTGCCGGGTGGCCAACCTGGAATTCAACCAGTTCCACCCCACGTGCCTGTACCACCCACAGGCCAAGAGTTTTCTGATTACCGAAGCCCTGCGCGGCGAAGGTGCTCATCTGAAGCTGCCCAACGGCGAACGGTTCATGCCGCGCTTCGACAAACGTGCTGAACTGGCGCCGCGGGACATCGTCGCCCGCGCCATCGACCATGAAATGAAGCGGCTGGGCGTCGACTGCGTGTATCTCGACATCAGCCACAAGCCTGAAGCCTTCATCAAAAGCCACTTCCCGACCGTCTACGAACGTTGCCTGGGTTTCGGCATCGACATCACCAGGCAGCCGATCCCGGTCGTACCGGCGGCGCACTACACCTGCGGCGGCGTGATGGTCGATCAACACGGTCGCACCGACGTGCCGGGGCTGTACGCCATCGGCGAAACCAGCTTCACCGGTCTGCACGGGGCCAACCGCATGGCCAGCAACTCGCTGCTCGAATGCTTCGTTTATGCCCGCTCGGCGGCAGCGGACATTCTTGCGCAACTGGACGAAATCGCAGCACCAAGCGCTCTACCCGAATGGGACGCCAGCCAGGTGACCGATTCCGACGAAGACGTGATCATCGCCCACAACTGGGATGAGTTGCGCCGCTTCATGTGGGACTACGTGGGCATCGTGCGCACCAACAAGCGTCTACAACGGGCGCAGCACCGCGTGCGTCTGTTGCTGGACGAGATCGACGAGTTCTACAGCAACTATAAAGTCAGCCGCGATCTGATCGAGCTGCGTAATCTGGCGCAAGTCGCCGAACTGATGATCTGCTCGGCCATGGAGCGCAAGGAAAGTCGCGGTCTGCATTACACACTCGACTATCCAAACCTGCTGCCCGAGGCGCTCGACACTATTCTGGTGCCGCCCACCTACGCCGGCTGAACTTGAGCCGCACTCGCAGGCGTCGGTGCACATCCGCTGCCTGCGAGTCTCGCGGTACACAGATCGAGCGCACCCGCAGCTCGCCGCGCAAACGAAAGCGCAATACCACGATCAACGGCAACGCCAGGCTATCCGGGCGCAGCTGCACCGCTTGCCAGCCGCCCGCCTGATTCCACAACTGCCAGCCATCGGCGTCGCGGCGCAGTCCGCAAAAAGCCTGCGGATGCGTCAGCAGAATCTGCCGTGGCAACACCCACGCGGCGTGCAGCACACAAGCGAAAGCCCCGAGCAAACTGGCCCAGAGTGGAATCGTCAGAAGAAACAACACACCCAGAGCGAACGCTTGGGCCAACAGATACGCCGCCAGCAACTGCCGTGAGGCATGCCAGCGGCATTCGAAGGTGTTACTTGGGCTGAACACGGTCCAGGATCATCCGGACCATGCGCTGCAGCTCCGGGTCTTCGGACTCACTGCGCTCCATGAACCAGCCGAACATGTCCTGATCCTCACAGGTCAGCAGACGGACATACAAGTCGCGATCGACCTGGTTGAGGTGCGGATAGACCTCTTGCACGAACGGCACCAGCAGCACGTCAAGTTCCAGCATGCCGCGGCGGCTGTGCCAGAAGAGGCGATTGAGTTCAACTTGTTCGACCATGGAGCCCTCCTCAAATAGGCGCGCAGTATACAGCCCCGGCGCGGGTCGCACAGTCGGCTTTGGTCGGGCACCACCGATCCTTTATCAACTACCCATTTCAACAACGCGCCCTTATGATGTGCCCCAGACTTTTTACCCTGCGATGACCCATGGCCGATTCTGCTTTTTTCTGCACCCTGTCTCATGAAGGCGTACTCGCGGTTCGCGGCGTGGATGCCGGCAAATTCCTGCAAGGCCAATTGACCTGCAACCTCAACTACCTCAGCGACAGCCAGGCCAGCCTGGGCGCGCGCTGCACGCAAAAAGGCCGGATGCAGTCGAGCTTCCGCATTCTGCTCGAAGGTGACGGCGTGCTGCTGGCGATGGCCAGCGAACTGCTGGAACCGCAACTGGCGGATCTGAAAAAGTACGCGGTGTTCTCCAAATCCAAATTGACCGACGAAAGCGCCGCCTGGGTGCGTTTTGGTCTGGAGCACGGCGACGCAGCGTTGGCCAGTCTGGGTCTGGATCTGCCGAGCGAAACCGACAGCGTGGTGCGCAGCGCGGGCCTGATCGCGATTCGTGTCTCGCCGGATCGCGCCGAACTCTGGGTACCGGCCGATCAAGCCGACACCATCAAGGCCAAACTGGCCGGCGCCCTGCCTGAAGGCGAGTTGAACCAATGGCTGCTGGGGCAGATTCGCGCCGGTATCGGTCAGGTCATGCCGAGCACCCGCGAGCTGTTCATCCCGCAGATGCTCAACCTGCAGGCCGTCGGCGGCGTGAGTTTCAAGAAAGGTTGCTACACCGGCCAGGAAATCGTCGCGCGCATGCAGTACCTGGGCAAGCTCAAGCGTCGTCTCTATCGCGTGCAACTGGACGCGAGCGAATTGCCCGAGCCGGGAACCCCGCTGTTCGCCCCAAGCCACAGCAGCGCCATCGGCGAAGTAGTGATTGCCGCCCGCGCCGCAGAAAAGATTGAACTGCTGGCGGTGTTGCAGGCCGAAGCTGCCGAAGCGGGTGATCTGCACCTGGGCGCCCTCGAAGGGCCAGCCCTGCATTTGCTCGACCTGCCCTACGAACTGGATCGCGACCGCGAAATCCAGCGCTGATCGCAGCTTTTGTTGCAACACCCTAGAGAATCTACATGAGCGAGCTGGCGGATAAGGTCCAACAGGATTTGGTTGAGGCCATCGATAACGATGACCTGGTTCTGCCAACTTTACCGGAAGTGGCCCTGCAAATTCGCAAGGCCGCCGAAGACCCGGAGATCAGTGTCAGCGACCTGAGCAAAGTGATCGGCCGCGACACGGCGTTGTCGGCGCGACTGATCAAAGTGGTCAACAGCCCGTTGCTGCGCGCCACCCAGGAAGTCACCGACCTGCACACCGCGATCACCCGCCTTGGGGTGAACTACAGCAGCAACCTGGCGATCGGGCTGGTGATGGAACAGATTTTCCACGCCCGCTCCGAGGTGGTCGAACAGAAGATGCGCGAAGTCTGGCGCAAGAGCCTGGAAATCGCCGGCGTCAGCTACGCCCTGTGCCGCCGGCATACCCAACTCAAACCTGATCAGGCGGCGCTGGGCGGGCTGGTGCATCAGATCGGCGTGCTGCCGATCTTGACCTACGCCGAAGATCACTACGAACTGCTGTCGGACCCGGTAAGCCTCAACCATGTGATCGACCATATTCATCCGCTGCTGGGCGACAAGTTGTTGCGGGTCTGGGAATTTCCCGAGCAACTGGTGGCGTTGCCGGGGCTGTATCTGGATTTCAAGCGCAACTCGGCGCAGATTGATTACGTCGATCTGGTGCAGGTGGCGAGCCTGTATTGCCACAAGAACACCGAGCATCCGTTTGCGCGGATTGATCCGCACAGTGTACCGGCGTTCAGGAAGCTTGGGATCGATACGGAGAACAAGGAATTGTGCGCGGATCTGGAAGAATCGCGGACGATGTTTTACTGACCTGTGGCGAGGGAGCTTGCTCCCGCTGGGCTGCGAAGCGGCCCCAAAACCAGGCGGCCTCCCTTCATCAGGCAAACCCTGCACTCAGGGATCACGACTGCTGCGCAGCCGAGCGGGAGCAAGCTCCCTCGCCACAAAAGCCCTCTCGGCTGCTATCCCGCAATAAAACTCACCCGAACCTTCAAACCGGCCTGCTCGCCATCGTGCAAGGTAATCTGCGCCAGATGCGCCCGGCAGATCTCTCCGACAATCGCCAGCCCCAACCCTGAGCCTGCAACCTGCTGATTGCGCCGGTAGAAGCGTTCGAATACCCGATCCCGCTCTTCCAGCGGAATGCCCGGCCCGTCATCTTCGACCTCAAGCACCGCGGGCGCCGCGACCCGCAGAATCACGTTGCCGCCCGGTGGCGTATGCGCCAGTGCGTTGTCCACCAGATTGCTCAACAGTTCATTGAGCAACGTCGGCTCACCGCGCAGCCATACCGGCTCATCCGCCTCCAGCGCCAGCGCGACCCCGCGTGCATGAGCCAACGGCGCCATGGCCAAGCCCAGCTCGCGGGCCAACTGACTCAGATCGAGCAGTTGCGCGCCGCCCTCGGCAATGGCACGGGCACCGTTTTCCACACGCGCCAGCGACAGCAGTTGATTGGCCAGATGGGTCAAGCGGTCGGTGCTTTGCGCAGAGGACTCCAGCGTGCTGCGCCAGGTTTGCGCCTCAGTCGAACGCAGCCCCAGTTCCAGCCGCGCCTTCAACGCCGCCAATGGCGTGCGCAGTTCGTGTGCAGCATCGGCGATGAACTGCGCCTGTCGTTCGAATTGCCCGCGCAAACGTTCAGTGAAGTGATTGAGCGCGCGCACCAGCGGCCACAATTCATGTTGCACTTCCACCAGCGGCAGCGGCCGCAAATCATCGGGCTGACGCTCCTCCACCGCCGTGCGCAAACGCTCCAGCGGGCGCAGCGCGGCACTCACCGCAAACCACACCAGCAACAAGGCGCCGATCGCGAGCATGCCCAGACGCAGCAGCGTATCGGCCGCCAGACTGCGGGCCATGCTGACCCGCGCCTCATCGGTTTCGGCGACACGGATTTCCGCCATGCCGTTCATGTTCGGTTCGGTGACGGCTTTGAGCAGGCTGACCACGCGCACGTTCTGCCCGCGATAGGTCGCGTTATAGAAGCGCGCCAGCGCTGGGTAATCGTCGGTTCTTGGCGTGCCGGGTGGCGGGCCAGGCAGGTTTTCATAGCCGGAAATCAGCTTCTGATGGATGTCGTTGACCTGGTAGTAAATCCGCCCGGCGCTGTCGTAGGCGAAGGTATCCAGCGCCACGTAGGGCACCTCGGCGCTGAGGGTGCCGTCGCGCTGCGACAGGCCGGCGGCGATGGTCCGCGCCGAGGCCAGCAGGGTGCGGTCGTAGGCGGTATCGGCGGCTTCGCGCCCGTTCCAGTACGCGCTCAAACCACTGGCGAGCATCAACACCACCAGCAACAACGCGAGGTTCCACAGCAACCGCCAGCGCAGGCTGCTGGGCTTATGCATCGCGGCTTTCCAGCAAGTAGCCGAGGCCACGGAAAGTCACAATCGCCACCGGTTGGCCGTCGAGTTTCTTGCGCAGGCGATGCACGTAGATTTCGATGGCGTCAGGGCTGGCCTCCTCGTCGAGACCGAACACCTGTGCCGCCAGTTGCTCCTTGCTCATCACTCGGCCCGGGCGGGCGATCAACGCTTCGAGCACTGCCTGTTCGCGAGAGGTCAGGGTCAGCAGTTCTTCGCCGAGGCTGAAGCGCCGGGTGTCGAGATCGTAGGCCAGCACGCCACAGCGCTGTTGGCGCTCGCCACCGAGCACACTGCGTCGCAGCAGGGCTTTGACCCGCGCTTCGAGCTCGGTCAGTTCAAAGGGTTTGGCCAGGTAATCGTCAGCACCGAGATTGAGCCCGTGTACGCGGTCCTTCACATCGCTGCGCGCCGTCAGCATCAACACCGGCAGGTTCTTGCCGCGTGCGCGCAGGCGTGCCAGCACCTCAAAGCCGTCCATGCGCGGCAGGCCGACGTCGAGGATCGCCATTGCGTATTCCTCACTGCCCAGCGCCAGGTCGGCGGCCACGCCATCGTGCAACACGTCCACGGTCAGACCGGTGCTCTTGAGCGCCTGGGCGACACTTTCGGCCAGTTGCAAATGGTCTTCGACGAGCAGAACACGCATGGATCTCTACCTCATTCAGGGATGGCCGACGCCACTCTTTGCCGCGGAGTTTACAGCCGCAACCGCCGCTGTGAAGCCCGAAACCCGCGAAATCCAGCTGAAAGGTTAGTGAAAGGTTAGCCCGTTAGAGTCCGGTCACGGACAGTTTCGACTGCCGTCGCTGCTGCCACACAGCGATACGAAAAACGCCTCGAAGCGTTTTCGACCAATAAGAACAATAAACGGAGTACACCCGCATGCCGTCCTTGCAGACCAAGGCTCCTACGCCTGTTCGTCCTTCTCGTTTGCGCCACGCCACCCTCGCCAGCACTGCTGCCCTCGCCGGTTTTTCGCCGCTGAGCCATGCCGACTTCATCAAAGACAGTTCCGCCACTTTTGAAACCCGCAACATGTACTTCAACCGCGACTTTCGCGACGGCACCAGTGCCCAGCAGAGCAAGCGTGATGAATGGGCGCAGGGTTTCATGCTCAACCTGCAATCGGGTTACACCGACGGCACCGTGGGGTTCGGTGTCGATGCGCTGGGCATGCTCGGGGTCAAACTTGATTCGAGCCCGGATCGTACCGGCACCGGCCTGTTGCCGACCCACGATGACGGGCGCGCGGCGGACGAATACTCGAAAGTCGGCCTGACCGGCAAAGTGAAAATCTCCGCCACCGAACTGAAAATCGGCAGCCTGATTCCTGAACTGCCGATCCTCAAACCGAATGACGGGCGCATCCTGCCGCAGACCTTTGAAGGCGGCTTGCTGACCTCCAAAGAGATCAAGAACCTGACCTTCACCGGCGGGCGTCTGGAGAAAGCCAAGGATCGCGACAGCACCGATTTCGAGGACATCGCCCTCAACAACAAGAACAGCCGTTTCGCCGGTACCGCTGCCGGCAAGCATTTCGATTTTGCCGGCGTGGACTACAAGTTCACCGACAAGATCACCGGCAGTTACCACTTCGCCCAACTGGACGAAGTCTATAACCAGCACTTCTTCGGTCTGGTCGCCTCGCGGCCGATGGGCCCGGGCACCTTCGCCACCGACCTGCGCTTTGCCGTCAGTGACGATCAGGGCGCGGCCCGTGGTGGCGAGATCGACAACCGCTCGCTCAACGGTCTGGTCAGCTACGCCCTGAGCGGCCACAAGTTCAGCGCCGGTTATCAGCACATGTCCGGCGACAGCGCGTTCCCCTATGTCGATGGCAGCGACCCGTACCTGGTCAACTTCGTACAGATCAACGACTTTGCCGGCGCCGAAGAACGCTCGTGGCAGGCGCGTTACGATTTCGACTTCGCCCGCCTCGGCATCCCTGGCCTGTCGTTCATGAGCCGTTACCTGAGCGGTGACAACATCAAGCTCAAGAATGGCGAAGAAGGCAAAGAGTGGGAGCGCAACACCGAGATCAAATATGTAGTACAAAGCGGCGCCCTGAAGGACGTCGCGGTGCGTTTGCGTAATGCCACTTACCGTTCCAACTACTCGGCTCGCGATGCCGATGAAGTGCGGTTGCTGGTGAGCTATAGCGTTGCCCTTTGGTAATTGATTGAAATGCTGCGGGTTGGAAGATCAAAAGATCGCAGCCTGCGGCAGCTCCTACAAAAAGCCCTACAACAACAAGACCGTGGAGAAACCAATGAATGTGTCACTGCGTAAAGTTGCTCTGGCCGCTGGCGTCATGCTGTTCGCCGGCCAATTGATGGCTGAACCGAAACGTCCGGAATGCATCGCCCCGGCCTCCCCCGGCGGTGGTTTCGACCTGACCTGCAAACTGGCGCAGAGCGCGCTGGTCAACGAAAAACTGCTGACCAAACCGATGCGCGTGACCTACATGCCCGGCGGTGTCGGCGCGGTGGCGTACAACGCGGTCGTCGCCCAACGCCCGGCCGACGCCGGCACGCTCGTGGCGTGGTCCAGCGGTTCGCTGCTGAATCTGGCGCAAGGCAAATTCGGTCGTTTCGATGAAACCAATGTGCGCTGGCTGGCCGCCGTCGGCACCAGTTACGGTGCCATCGCGGTGAAAAGCGATTCGCCCTACAAAACCCTCGACGATCTGGTCAAAGCCCTGAAGAAAGATCCGAGTTCCGTGGTCATCGGTTCCGGCGGCACGGTCGGCAGCCAGGACTGGATGCAGACCGCACTGATCGCAAAGGCTGCCGGGATCAACCCGCGTGACCTGCGTTACGTCGCCCTCGAAGGCGGCGGCGAAATCGCCACCGCGCTGCTCGGCGGCCACATCCAGGTCGGCAGCACCGACATCTCCGACTCCATGCCGCACATCCAGAGCGGTGACATGCGTCTGCTCGCAGTGTTCGCCGACAAGCGCATCGACGAGCCAGAAATGAAGGATATCCCGACCGCGCGCGAGCAGGGCTACGACATCGTCTGGCCGGTGGTGCGTGGTTTCTACCTTGGGCCAAAAGTCAGCGACGAAGACTACGCCTGGTGGAAGGACGCCTTCGACAAACTGCTGGCCTCGGAAGAGTTCGCCAAGCTGCGCGATCAACGTGAGCTGTTCCCGTTCGCCATGACCGGCCCAGAGCTGGACACCTACGTGAAGAAGCAGGTGGCGGACTACAAGGTGCTGGCCAAAGAGTTCGGCCTGATTCAGTGATCGTCTCTGTCTAGCGGCTGCGGCCTCGCGCATCGAGGCCTCGGCACAGGAGTTTCCCATGCTCTTACAACGCATTTTCGCCTCGGTGCTATTGCTGGCCTGCGTCGGCCTGGCGCTGATGGCGTGGCCGTATCAAGCGGCTTTTTCTTACGAACCGGTCGGCCCGCGCGCCTTTCCCCTGCTGATGCTCGGCCTGATGGGCTTGGCGCTGCTGTACATGGTGTTCCGCCCGGCACCGATCAAACACAGCGAAGACGAGCCACCGCTGGATCGCCAAACCCTGACCAAGATCGGCATCTGCGTGCTGTTGCTGCTGGTCTTCGCCGGTCTGTTCGAACCGCTGGGCTTCATCCTCAGCAGCATCCTGATCGGCATCCCGATGGCGCGCCTGTATGGCGGTCGCTGGCTACCGAGCATTGTGGTGACAACGTTGATGGCCATCGGTCTGTACCTGCTGTTCGACCGTCTGATGGACGTTCCACTGCCTCTGGGCCTGCTCGACGTTCTGGAGAACTGATATGGATACTCTCGGTTATTTGGGTCAGGGCTTCGGCGTCGCGCTGAGTCCGTACAACCTGGTCACGGCCCTGACCGGCACACTGATCGGCACCGTGGTCGGGCTGTTGCCGGGCCTGGGTCCGATCAATGGCGTGGCCCTGCTGATCCCGATCGCCTTTGCCCTCGGCCTGCCGCCGGAGTCGGCGCTGATTCTGCTGGCGGCGGTGTATCTGGGTTGCGAATACGGCGGGCGGATCAGCTCGATCCTGCTGAACATTCCGGGCGAAGCCTCCACCGTGATGACCACCCTCGACGGCTATCCGATGGCGCGTCAGGGTCTGGCCGGTGTCGCCCTGTCGCTGTCGGCATGGAGTTCGTTCATCGGCGCGTTCATCGCCACTTGCGGCATGGTGCTGTTCGCCCCGCTGCTGGCGAAATGGGCGATTGCCTTCGGCCCGGCGGAATACTTCGTGTTGATGGTGTTCGCGATTGTCTGCCTCGGCGGCATGGCCGGCGATCGACCGCTGAAGACCTTTATTGCGGCGCTGATCGGGCTGTTCCTGTCGACCGTCGGCATCGACGCCAACAGCGGCGTATACCGCTTCACCGGCGACAACATTCACCTGACCGACGGCATCCAGTTCGTGGTGCTGGTACTGGGTCTGTTCTCGGTCAGTGAAATTCTCCTGCTGCTGGAAAAAACCCATCGCGGTCAGGAAGCGGTGAAAGCCACCGGGCGCATGATGTTCAACTTCAAGGAAGCGGCGTCGGTGTTTGTGGTGAACATCCGTTGCGGCCTGCTGGGTTTCATCATGGGCGTGTTGCCGGGTGCCGGCGCGACACTGGCCAGTGCCGTGGCCTACATGACCGAAAAACGCATCGCCGGTACTGGCGGCACATTCGGTCAGGGTGACGCCCGTGGCCTCGCCGCTCCTGAGACCGCGATCGGCGCTTCGGCCTGCGGCGCACTGGTGCCGATGCTGACCCTCGGTGTACCCGGTTCGGGCACCACCGCCGTGATGATCGGCGCGCTGTCGCTGTACAACATCACCCCGGGGCCGCTGCTGTTCCAACAGCAACCGGACATCGTCTGGGGCCTGATCGCGTCGTTGTTCATCGCCAACATCATGCTGGTGATCCTGAATATCCCGATGATCCGCATCTTCACCCGCATCCTCGCCGTGCCGAACTGGGCACTGGTGCCGGTGATCGCGATCATCACCGGGATCGGCGTCTACGCCGTGCATGCGACCACTTTCGACCTGTTCCTGATGGTCGGCATCGGTATCTTCGGCTACATCCTGCGTAAGCTGGATTTCCCGCTGTCGCCCGTGCTGCTCGGGTTCATCCTCGGTGGGCTGATGGAGCAGAACCTGCGTCGTGCGCTGTCGATCTCCAACGGTGCGCTGGAAATCCTCTGGTCGAGCCCGATCACCTTCGGCGTGTGGATCCTGACCGCGATCATGTTGCTGATGCCGCTGCTGCGCATCTGGCGCAAACGTTCGGCGGCGCAACGCGCCATCGCCGATGTCTGATCGCTCCTCCCTCAGAAGCTGGTGGGCGACCCCGCTGGTCGGTCTGCTTGGCGGTTTCATCGCCAGCCAGATCGGCTGGCCACTGCCGTGGATGGTCGGCTCGTTGCTGGCGATCATCCTCGTGCGCTGCCTGACCCCGTGGCAACTCACGGAAATCCCCGGCGGACGCAAATGCGGCCAATGGATCGTCGGCATTGGCATCGGCCTGCACTTCACGCCGCTGGTGATGGAGCAGGTGCTGAGTCATTTCGGTTTGATTTTCTTCGGCGCACTGGTCACCAGCCTGTCGGCGGTGGTCGGCGTGTGGTTGATGCGGCGTACCGGCGAAGATCGCGCCACGGCATTTTTCTCGAGCATGCCCGGCGGTTCCGGGGAGATGGTCAACCTCGGCGCGCGCAATGGCGCGCTGCTCAGCCATGTCGCGGCGGGGCAGAGTCTGCGGGTGCTGGTGGTAGTGCTGTGCGTGCCGGCCGCGTTCAAGTATCTGTTGGGCGACGGCACACCGATTTCCCACGCTGGCAACGTCGATTGGCACTGGCTGGCGATTCTGTTTCCTACAGGCGCCCTGCTCGCCTGGCTCTGGCAGCGTTTGCGTCAACCCAATCCGTGGCTGTTCGGACCGTTGCTGGTCAGTGCCACGGTGAGCATTGCCTGGGACTTGCACATCGGCCTGCCGGACGGTGGCAGCCAGATCGGCCAGTGGCTGATCGGCAGCGGGCTGGGCTGTCACTTCAATCGACAGTTCTTCCGCCGCGCACCGTCATTCATGGGCCGTACGCTGATCGGCACGGCGCTGACCATGTTGATCGCCACATTGGCCGCGCTGGGTTTGAGTGCACTGACCCATCTGGATCTGCGTTCGCTGACATTGGGCATGATGCCCGGCGGCATCGCCGAGATGAGTCTGACGGCGGAAACCCTGCAACTGTCGGTGCCGCTGGTGACGGCGATGCAGGTGATGCGGCTGCTGTTTGTACTGTTTCTGGCGGAGCCGTTGTTCAAGTACTGGAATCGTAATCCCGAGTAACACTGATTTACCGAGTTGCCTTCTTCGCGAGCAAGCCCGCTCCCACATTGGTTATGTGCATGCCGCAAAACCAATGTGGGAGCGGGCTTGCTCGCGAAGGGGCCGGCCCGGTCAGCCGATCAGACCGGCGGCAGCCTCCACTCGATCGGCGCCTCACCATTCTGCTCGAGAAACTTGTTGGTCCGGCTGAAATGCCCGCAACCGAGGAAGCCCCGATAAGCCGACAACGGCGACGGATGCACCGAGGTCAGCACCAAATGCTTGGTCGCATCAATCAGCTTCTGTTTGCTCTGCGCATGCGCGCCCCACAGCATGAACACCAGATGCGGCTGCCGTTCGCTGACCAGTTCGATGATCCGGTCGGTGAAGAACTGCCAGCCCTTGTCCTTGTGCGCGTTGGCATTGGCGCGCTCGACGGTCATGGTGGTGTTGAGCATCAACACGCCCTGATCGGCCCAGCTCTGCAGGTAGCCGTGGTTGGGGATGTCGATGTTCAGGTCGCGCTTCAACTCTTTGTAGATGTTGACCAGCGACGGCGGCGCCGGCACGCCCGGTTGCACCGAGAAGCACAAACCATGGGCCTGGCCTGGGCCGTGGTACGGGTCCTGGCCGAGAATCACCACTTTGACTTTATCCAGCGGCGTCGAATTCAGCGCGTTGAAAATCAGCGGCCCCGGCGGATAGATCTCCTTGCCGGCCGCCCGCTCCTGCTGCAGAAAATTGCGCAACTCCGCCATGTAAGGCTGGTCGAACTCAGCACGCAGTGCCTCCTTCCAGCTCGGTTCGAGTTTGATACGGTCGTCAGCAGTCATGGTCATACCCGGCAAAAACAATGGGGCGAACCCTAGGAAAGCCGACCACGCTTGTCAATTGATCTGACGCAGATCCGGCACTTTCCCACACAGCGATCATACTGAACGCTCAATTTCCCGATCGAGGTCACGATGAATCTGCACTTCGAAGAACTTACCGGCACCGACGGCGCCCGCCTCGGGATCGCCAGCCTGGATGCTGAAAAGTCGCTCAACGCGCTGTCCTTGCCGATGATCAACGCCCTGAGCGACAAACTGCACGCCTGGGCCAAGGATCCACAAATCGTCTGCGTGCTGCTGCGCGGCAATGGCGCCAAGGCGTTCTGCGCCGGCGGCGAAGTGCGCAGTCTGGTGGAGGCCTGCCGGGCCCATCCCGGTGAAGTCCCGCCACTCGCTGCGCAGTTTTTCGCCGCCGAGTATCGCCTGGACTACAGCCTGCACACCTACCCCAAACCGCTGATCTGCTGGGGCCACGGTTACGTGCTCGGCGGCGGCATGGGCCTGTTGCAAGGCGCGAGCACGCGGATCGTCACGCCGAGTAGTCGCCTGGCGATGCCGGAGATCACCATCGGCCTGTATCCGGACGTCGGTGCCAGTTGGTTTCTCTCACGGTTGCCAGGCAAGCTCGGCTTGTTCCTCGGTCTGACCGGCGCGCACATGAACGGCCGCGATGCGATCGATCTGGATCTGGCCGATCGTTTCCTGCTTGAAGAGCAGCAACCGCAATTGATCGAAGGCCTGCTGCAACTCAATTGGCAGGAACAGACCGACATGCAGCTCAACAGTCTGCTCAAGGCCCTGCAACAGGAGGCCGTTGGGCAGATGCCCGAGGCGCAGTGGCTGCCGCGGCGTCAGCAGATCGATGAACTGCTCGACGTCAGCGACGTCACTTGTGCCTGGAAAGCCATCAGCCTGCAACGCGACAGCAGTGATCCGCTGATCGCCCGCGCCGCGAAAACCCTCAGCGAAGGCTCGCCGCTGACCGCACATCTGGTCTGGGAACAGATCCTCCGCGCCCGCTATCTGTCGCTGGCCGAAGTGTTTCAGATGGAATACACCCTGAGCCTCAATTGCTGCCGGCACCCGGAATTCAGCGAAGGGGTTCGTGCGCGGCTGATCGACAAGGATCAGAAACCGCACTGGCATTGGCCGGATATAAACAATGTGCCGGATGCGGTGGTCGAGGCGCATTTTCACAAGGTCTGGGAAGGTCGGCATCCGTTGGCGGATCTGACGGTTTACTGATTGCCCGGCAAATTGCAGGCACAAAAAAAGCGGCGCTCAATGCGCCGCTTTTTAGTTGCGGATGATTACCAGCGACCGCCTCGCCCGCCGTGATCGCCCCGATTGCCGTGATGATCACGTCCGCCCCGGTCACGATCCCAGCCACCACCGCGGTGACCGTCCCAACGACCACGATCGTTGCCGTGCCAGCGACGACTTTCGTAGTAACGCGGCGCTGGCTGGTAGTGCCGCGGCGCAGCCTGGTAGTAACGTGGCGCCGAGTAGTAACGCGGAGCCGGTTGGTAGTAGCGTGGGGCCGCCTGGTAATAGCGCGGGGCCGAGTAATAGGTGCTGCCGCCGCGGTAGTAAGTGCCGCCCGTGTTGTAGTAGGCCGGCGCGGGTGAGGTGTAGACCTGCGAGCTGTAATAACTGTCTGCGTAGGAGTAGGGAGCGCAACCGGCAACGGAAAACATCATCGCAGCAAGTAGAAGAATTCGTCGATACATGGCGGCCTCCTGGACCGCGGGTAGCCGCACCAGCGACGCTGGCAGGCATCAGTCGTTTATTCGGTGACTGACGAAATATCTGACAGCGTTTTCCGAATCTGGTGCGATTCCGTAACAAGTTGAAACATGTGATTGATGAAATCCTGTTCATTTGCAAAACACTGTCATGCAGCCGCTGCTAACAGCCTTCAGAAAGACCTTCGGCCGCAGCAGTACAGTGCAGCCGACCCGGTTTTTGTCTGTTTGGCCTGGGGCAAGTGCCGGGCGCGGAAAAGCTGCAGATCAGTGGTGTCAGTCACACTGAGAATCCCCTGTGGGAGCGGGCTTGCTCGCGAAAGCGCTGGGTCAGTCAACTTCAAGGTGGCAGGAACAGCGCATTCGCGAGCAAGCCCGCTCCCACAGTTGGTCTGCGTAAGGCCCAGGAATACAACAACGACCATTCGCGCCACTCAGGGAGCAGTTATTTCCCGAACGTGTTGATCGGGTGCTACCACTGAGCAAGCGGATGCATCTTGCACACGCTGCCGTCCCGGGCCGATCATGCGATGTACCGGGCCAGGCAAACTGGCCGTAACCGCACCTGCGTGGAAATGCCTCACTCGTCTTATGCCTGATTCCGACACTAAACCCGACCTTTGCCCGGCCTGTGGCGCACGCAACGACTGCAGTCTGGCCGACCCGCGCACCGCCGACCAGGCCTGCTGGTGCTATGGCGTGAGCATCGATCCGGCCGTGCTTGAAGCCTTGCCCGCAGCGCTGCGCGACAAATCCTGCCTGTGCCCGCGCTGCGCTCAGGTCGAGGCGCAACTGCAAGCAGCGGCGCGGCCGATCCCGTAAGATACGCGGCCCTTTATCCGCCGATTCCTGACCATGCGCGTCGACCGTTTCCTCAGTAACCTGCCCCGCTACAACCGTCAGCAGGTTCGCCTGTTGCTGGTGGAA
This sequence comes from Pseudomonas sp. GW823-FHT01D03, assembly GCF_058798255.1. Lineage (NCBI taxonomy): Bacteria > Pseudomonadati > Pseudomonadota > Gammaproteobacteria > Pseudomonadales > Pseudomonadaceae > Pseudomonas > Pseudomonas sp. GW823-FHT01D03. The sequence continues at coordinate 1,550,767 of NZ_JBXAKK010000001.1, read as the reverse complement.
AAGCGCGTGCGGATCGACGGAAAAGTCGTCAGCGACCCGCACAGCGAAGTGCTGGAATTCAGCCGCGTCGAAGTCGATCAAGAAGTCCTGCAAACCGGCAAACCGGCGCGCTACTTCATGCTGCACAAACCGCCCGGCTGCGTCAGCGCCACCCGCGATCCGCAACACCCGACCGTGCTCGACCTGATCGATGAACCGGACAAGGACGACCTGCACATCGCCGGTCGCCTGGACTTCAACACCACCGGGCTGATGCTGATCACCAACGATGGCAGCTGGTCGCGACGCCTGACCCAACCGCAGACCAAACTGCCGAAGGTCTATTACGTCGAGACCGAACAGGAGATCGGGCCGCAATACGCGCTCACGTTTGCCGAGGGCATCTACTTCGCCTTCGAAAACCTGACCACGCAACCGGCGCAGCTCGAAGTGCTCGGCCCGCGAGCGGCGCGCCTGAGCATCGTCGAGGGGCGCTACCATCAGGTGAAGCGCATGTTCGGTCACTTCAACAATAAAGTGCTGCGTCTGCACCGCGAATCCATGGGCCCGCTGTCGCTGGATAACGCGCTAAAACCGGGCGAGTACCGTGCTTTGCGCACCGAAGAGATTCATTTGTTCTAAGCCGGCGACCGCTCAGCAGAAGTTGTCGAACAATTTACCAACGGCACTTGCGCGATCCCCATCCCACTGCTTGAATCAGGACGTCGGCCAGATTGTGACCGATTAGTCACACCATACTTCCAAGAAACTTTTTGCCGGTCGTCAGCCCCTTGGGTTGCGCCTCAGCCGGCAGACTGCCCGCCAATAACAACACCCGTCGACCGTAGTCATGGATCGACATGGGCCAGGCAAATTCCAGGCGTATGCCTACCTGTCACAAAGCTCGTGCAATCTCTGGTTGCGCGCATACCCGCTTGCTTGCCAGGAGTCTTATGACATGAGGCCAGAAATCGCTGTGCTGGATATACAGGGTCAGTATCGGGTTTACACGGAGTTCTATCGCGCAGACGCCGCAGAAAAGACCATCATCCTGGTCAACGGCTCGATGGCCACGACTGCGTCGTTTGCACAGACTGTGAAAAACCTGCACCCGCAATTCAACGTGGTTTGCTACGACCAGCCCTACGCGGGCAGGTCGAAAATCCACAACCGCCACGAGAAACATCTGACCAAGGAAGTCGAAGGGCAGATCCTGCTGGAGCTGATCGACCACTTCGGCGCCGAACATGTGCTGTCGTTTTCCTGGGGTGGTGCGGCGACCCTGGTTGCCCTGTCACACCAGCCGCGGCGCATCGAAAAAGCCGTGATCAGCTCGTTCTCGCCGGTGATCAACGCACACATGCTTGATTATCTGGAGCGCGGTGTCGATTACCTCGGCCAGCGCGACGGCGACCGCGTCGGGCACCTGGTCAACAGCACTATCGGCAAACACCTGCCGTCACTGTTCAAGCGCTTCAACTATCGCCACGTCAGCAGCCTGGCCGAGCACGAATACGGGCAGATGCACTTTCACATCAGTGACGTACTGCACAGCGATCGTCAGTGCTATTTGAATGCGGCGAAGAAGATCAACGTGCCAGTGCTGTTCCTCAACGGCGAATGGGATGAATACACCGCCGCCGAAGACGCCCGGATTTTCGGCAACCACGTGGCGCACAGCACCTTCACCACGCTGCAGGCCACCGGGCATTTCCTCGACATGGAGCACAAGGCCGCCTGTCGCGATAGCCAGAACGCCCTGCTCAGCTTCCTGAAACCGTCACCGCAGTCGAGCCGAACACGTTACGCGTTCGTCCAGGATCACCATGCATTGGCCATTTGAAGAAGTGTCGTCGCGAGCGAGTCTGTGGGGCTGGAAAACCAGCATTGATTGCCCTGCAGATTTGCCCGCGAATGACCATTTTCAATGCTGTAACGCGCTGCGGGCAAAAGAAAAACTTCAAATCCGCGCCCGACTCTGGTACAAAGTCAGCCGCTCTGAGCGGGTATAGTTTAGTGGCAAAACGAAAGCTTCCCAAGCTTTAGTTGAGGGTTCGATTCCCTCTACCCGCTCCACTCAATCGGGTCTCACGTCGTGTTATGACGGGGGATGCAGGAACAGAAAAAACCGGCCTACAGGGCCGGTTTTTTTGTGTCCGGGATTTGCCCGCATTGCCCCGTAAAGGCCTGCAACACACCCATCATCCCAGCGCGACGCCCCAGCCTAGACTGAATCTTGCCACCGAGCCAATCAAAGGACGATGACCGCTCGGTGGTTATAGTGTTGATCAAAAAAAATCAGTAGTTATAGTACCCACCAAGCACACCACAAGGAGGTGTTGTGAATAGCCGCTTTTTAATCGGTCAACTCGTCGCAGACGGTTGGTATCTGGTGCGGGTCAAAGGCAGTCATCACCACTTTAAACATCCCATAAAACCTGGTCTGGTGACGGTGCCGCATCCAAAGAAGGACCTGCTTAAAAAAACGGCCATCAGCATTTTGAAACAGGCGCTGCTTTGACTCATTCCACCGACAGCGTCCAGGAGGTCCACGAACATGCTTTACCCGATCGCAATTTCAATAGGTGATGAAGAACATGCCTGGGGAGTGGAAGTGCCGGATATTCCCGGCTGTTTTTCTGCCGGGGATGATTTGGATGATGCCGTCGCGATGGCTCGTGAAGCCATTGAGGGTCATTTCGAAATTCTGGCCGAGGACGGTGCGTCGATCCCGCCAGCCAGCAAGCTTGGCGTGCACGTAGCGAACCCGCAGTATGCCGGTTGTGCCTGGGCTGTGGTTGATATCGACGTTACCAAATACCTGGGCAAGGCGCAGAAACTCAACATCACACTACCCGGCTATCTGCTCAACCGCATTGATGAATATGTGCTTCATCACCCGGAAGAGAAAAGTCGTTCGGGGTTTCTGGCTTCGGCAGCGTTGAAGGTCTTGCAGCAAGGTTGAATGCAAATCGGGCCCTCCGCTAGCATTTCCCCATCACCCACCACCCTCCCCCTGCGCGGCCATCGACGAATACGCGTTTTGACTTTCGAGGGACTCCATGGCGCGGCCCCTGTGCCGCTGATGACCGAACTCAAAAGAGCATTTCCACCATGACGCAAAATATTTACGACGACCCGGAGTTTTTCCAGGGCTACAGCCAGATGAACCGCTCTATAGGCGGCCTCGACGCCGCGCCGGAGTGGCCGGCGCTCAAGGCATTGCTGCCATCGATGCACGATTTGCATGTGGTCGACCTCGGCTGCGGCTATGGCTGGTTCAGCCGTTGGGCCAGTGAGCACGGCGCCGCCCATGTACTGGGGCTGGATGTCTCGGAAAAGATGCTCGAGCGGGCGCGCGAAACCACTGCGGCGGCGAACATTCGCTATGAACGTGCCGATCTTGAACACCTCGACTTGCCGGCCTGCAGTTTCGATCTGGCCTACAGTTCGCTGGCGCTGCACTACATCAAGGATCTGGCCGGACTGTTCGCTCATCTGTACGCGGCGTTGAAACCGGGTTCGCATTTTGTGTTCTCCATCGAACACCCGATCTTCATGGCGCCGCGCAATCCGGGCTGGCTGGTCGACAGCGACGGTCACAAGCGCTGGCCGCTGGACAGCTATCAAATAGAGGGCGAGCGGGTGACCCACTGGCTGGCCGAAGGGGTAATCAAGCAGCACCGCACGATGGGCACGCTGTTGAATTCGTTGATCGCGGCAGGTTTTGCCATTCGCCATGTCAACGAATGGGGGCCGAGCGATGCGCAGGTGGCGGCGCAACCGGCGCTGGCTGAAGAGCGGGAGCGGCCAATGATGATGTTGGTGGCGGTGCAGCGCTAACTCGCGGCATATACATTGTGGCGAGGGAGCTTGCTCCCGCTGGGGCGCGAAGAGCCCTGAAGATCTTGGGCCTGCTTCGCAGTCCAGCGGGAGCAAGCTCCCTCGCCACAGAATTGGTGTTTGCCTTTACCGAGTCGCGACGATAAACAACCGCGGAAACGGCAACAGCACCGAACCATCGGGCAACGCCGGATACGCCTCGGCAACCGCCACCAGATACTGCTGCAGATACTGCGCCTGCTCCTCTTCGCTCAGCGGGCTCAGAAACGGAATCAGGCCACTGCCCTTGAACCACTCCACGATCCCCGCCGCTCCACCGGACAACTGATGGTGATAGGTGGTGCGCCACACATCGACCCGCGAACAGTGCGGGCGCAACATCGAGAAGTAATCGCTGGCACTCGCCATGTCGGTGCGCTGCCCGGCGGCCCCAGCCAGTTTCGCAGCCCATGGGCCGTTGGCGGCGACTTCGCGCATCAGTCGATGGGAAGGCTCGTTGAGGTTGTCCGGCATCTGGATCGCCAGACTGCCACCATCCGACAGCTTGTTGGTAAGTGCCGGCAGCAACGTCGCGTGATCCGGCACCCACTGCAGCACGGCGTTGGCGAAGATCACATCGAACGGCCCTTGATCCGCCCAACTATCGATTTGCACGACTTCGAACTGCAACTGCGGCAGGCGTTTGCGCGCCGCGGCGATCATGTCCGGCGAGCTGTCGAGGCCACTGACCTGCGCCTGCTCAAAACGCTGCACCAGCAGCTCGGTAGAGTTCCCCGGGCCGCAACCGATATCGACCACCGATCGCGCCTGAACCGTGGGAATCGCCGCGAGCAGATCACGAGCCGGGCGGGTGCGTTCATCTTCGAAAGCGACGTATTGTCTGGCGGACCAACTCATTGCGTTCTCCTGTCGGGACATTCCTGCGGTTCGTCACAATACAGGGAGCGCTGCGGGCAGTTCCAGACGGGCTTATTGCAAGGGATGTCTTCGCCCTCACAATTATTGGCAGTCGCCATTTGTAAGTAGAATTTTCATCGCGCCCCGGATGTCTGAATTTCAAGCTCTCCCAATAAGGAACACCGCAATGAAATTCGCGAAAATCTCCCAGACCCTGGCCCTCTGGGCCGGTAGCCCGAAAACCTTCATGGGTGCATTGATTCTGATTTTTCTGTGGGGGTTGAGCGGGCCGATTTTTGATTTCAATGACACCTGGCAACTGATCATCAACACCTCGACGACGATCATCACCTTTCTGATGGTGTTCCTGATCCAGAACACGCAGAACCGTGATACAGACATCCTGCATCTGAAGCTTGATGAGTTATTGCGGGTGAACAAGGAGGCGCAGAATGCGATGCTCGGTCTGGAATCGCTGGATCTCAAACGACTGGAGGCGCTGCGCAAGCATTACCGCAGTTTGGGCGAGAGTGAGGTGTTCAACCTTGAGGGGCTGGGGGAGAAGAGCAAGCCGAAGCAGGATTTGAATGACTGCTGAAAGCACCGCTAGCAGGTCAAACTTTGCGGCGAGGGAGTTTACTCCCGCCAGGACGCGCAGTACCCCTGAAGAGGTCTGCTACGCAGCCCGGCGGGAGCAAGCTCCCTCGCCACAGAAATTGGTTAAATCCGAACTCAGCGGCTGGCTTGCAGCGCTCGGGCCATTTCCAGATGGCTTTGCAGCTTTGGCAGTGTCTCGTCAGCAAACGCCTTGATTTCCGGCACGTCGGTCGACTGCGCTTCCTGCTGGATCTGCTGGATGGCCTCTTCGGTCGCTTTCACCTGGCTTGCGGCGTAGGCCTGGTCGAAGGTTTCACCGTCCTTGACCTGCGGGATCATGGTCTTGGCCTTGTCGGCGATTTCTTCACGGGGCGCGACCGGCAGATCAAGTTTCTTCGCGATCTTCGCCAGATGCTGGTTGGCCGTGGTGCGGTCATTGATCACGACAATGGTGTAATCCTTGACCTCTTTGGATTCGGATTTCTGGTGCGCCAGACGGCTGGCTTCGATGTCGGCCATGCCTTTGGCGGACGCATCGTTGATGAAGTCGGCAGGCGACTGGGCGAATGCACTGCCAGCGAACAAACCCAACAGCGTGGCAAAACTGAAACGACGTATCTGGGTGGCCATCCGGCTCATGGTCGCGCCCTCCTATCTCTGCAAATTCAAGCGGGGGCTTGCGCCCCCGCCTCTCAATCAAAACTACCTCACCGACTACTTCGACTTCTGAGCTGGCTTGCGGCCCATTTCGGTTTTCGCAGGCTCTTTGTCGACTGTCGTGGTGGTGGTTTTCCCACCTTTGCGACCGGCTTCAGATGCCTTGGTTCGATCGTTGGCGAAGTTTCCCGAGTTCGAGTTTCTTGAATTAGGCATGATTCTCTTCCTCTTGGTGTTGATCGTTGGCGAGCAGGTGCCCGCCTAGATTGAGAATTGCCGGACTGCCAAAGGTTTAGAAAAGTTGCCCGCGCCGCGACGAACGGCGCGCAATGCTTCAGCTATCCAGCGCCCCATGATTGAGGCGTTTGGCGGCGTACATCGCCTGGTCGGCATGCCGGAACAATTGCTGTTCCTCGCTGCCATGTTCGGGATAACGGGCCACGCCGATGCTCGGTTCGATGTGCAGGTTGTGACCGTCCAGGCGCATCGGCTGCATCAGCACCTGGCGAATTTTTCCGGCCACGCTATCGGCGTCTTCAGCGGCGTGAACGCTGTGCAACAGCACCACGAATTCATCGCCCCCAATGCGCGCGACGGTGTCGGAATCGCGTACGCAGCCCTTGAGCCGACTCGCCACCGTTTGCAGCAGCATGTCGCCGACCGCATGGCCAAAGGTGTCGTTGACCTGTTTGAAGCGATCCAGATCGACGTACAGCAGCGCCATGTTTCCCGAGGTTTCGCGGGCACCGGCCAGCGCAGCCTTGAGGCGGTCTTTGAGCAATCCGCGATTGGGCAACTGGGTCAGTTGATCGTACTGCGCCATGCGTTTGAGCCGCGCGTGCAGTTGCTGACGCTCGATGGCGGTGGCGACCTGGGCGCAGACGTATTGCAGCAGTTCCTTGTCCTGTTCGGTGTAACGCTCGCCGCCCGGCAGACTTTTGACGATCAGCGCACCGATGGTGCCGTTCTTCGAGTTCAGCGGCACACCGAGCCAGCACGGTGAGTCCTGCCCCGCCACCAGCGCCGCGAAGTCGGGCGAGGCGTCGGGGCTGTCCGGCGTCAGCAGAATCGGCTGACCGCTGCGGATGACCTCCGCACACAAACGCCCGGTGACGGTGCCCGGTTGCTCGGGCTGCAATTCGTGATCGTCGACGTGATAGGGAAAATTCAACTGCGCACAGTGCTCGTCGTACAGCGCCACAGAGAAATTCAGCGCCGGCAGCCATTCGCCGATGATCAGGTGAATGCGTTTGAACAGCGCCAGCAAGTCTTCGGCGACATGCGCCGCTTCGGAAATCGCATACAGCGCAGCCTGACGCGATTCCGCTTGCTTGCGCTCGGTGATGTCACGGGCCACGGCGATCCGCAACTGATCGACCTCTGACCAGCGTGCCGACCAGAGGATGTTCACAATGCGGCCATCCTTGCGCACGTAACGGTTTTCGAAATTGTGTTTGGGTTCGCCGCCCATGATGTCGCGGGCGGCGGCGAGGGTGCGCTGGCGATCTGCGGGATGCACCAGCTCGATCATCGACCGGCCGATCAACTCGTCAGGCGTATAACCGAAAATACGCTCGCAGGCGGCACTGACAAAAACGAAACGGCCCTGCCTGTCAACCGCACAGACGGCATCGAGCAACAGGTCCATATAACTCGCCAACGGCGCGGAATTTCGGCTTTCCATGGTTCAGCGTAGGTGTCCGGACAATGCAGCACTGTTCAACCATCCCTGACCCTTTGTCATGCATCCCTGCAGATCATTTCATGCCTTGTTCGGTAGCAATCCCGGCAGCGCATGCAGCAGCGCATTGATGGCAAAACCGATGAACATTACCCCGCACAGGCGGGTGATCATCAACTCGTGACGCTGATACAGCGTGCGCACCCGTCGGGCGCCGACAACGCCGATCAAGATAGCGTAAGCCAGCAATCCGCCGAGAAAGCTCAGGGCGATCAGCGCCGGCAGCATCGACCAGTTGAGCAGTTCGGCACGACTCGACAGCAGCGCGGTAAAGGTCGCGACCGCCACCGGGTAGGCCTTGGGATTGGTCAAACCGAACAGGATGCCGTGCCAGAACGGCTGACGCGCCGCGCCCTGCGGCTGATCATCGCGGCGCCGTTTGGCCCGCACCGCCCGCCAGCCAAGCCAGAACAGGTACAAGCCGCTGAGCACGCCCAGCACATCGAACGCGGTGCTGCCGATTTCCCGGGCACCGACGATGGCGATCAGCGCGGTGCTGCACCAGACCACATCCCCCAGCAAGTGCCCACAAAGAAACCCCGCGCCAGCGCGCCGTCCATGCGCCGCGCCGATGCCGAACACCGCCAGCACACCCGGCCCCGGCGTGATGCCGTAAATGAAACCCGAGGCCAGAACGGCCATTAGTAGCGATGGAGTCATGGAAAACCTGCTGGCGCCAGTACAAATGATGGCCAGTCTATATCAGCCCAATGTGTCTGATCACGACGCGTCGTAAAAACGCATGCCTGAGTACGGTTTCAACCGACAGGCTGCCAGTCGCGAGGCGAGATCGCCGACGTGAGCCTCTAGTTTGTGACCATCGGGGTCAAGGAAATAGAACGACGCACCTTCGCTGCGGTTGTCACGCCACTCCCGCACGTTCGCCGCTTTTAGCTTCTGCGCGAATAGCGGGAAATCCGCCTCAGCGAGGCTGAACGCATAATGGGTGTAGTCGACGGACGGCTCGCCGCTGCGCTGCGTATCCAGCGACAGACACAACCACAGCCCCGACAGCGACAGATAGGCACCGGCGTCCCACGTGGCTTCGACGCGCAGACCCAGCACATCGCGATAGAACGCCAGGCTGCGGGGCAAATCGCTGACAGCGAGGGTCAGGTGGTTGAGGCCGGTGAGCATGGGTCAGTAACCTCTGAGGTCTTCGGGGACGTTGTACTGCTGGCCATCGTACGTCAGGGTGATCTGCTTTTTCTTCAGCTCGGTGGTTTTCGAAACGCATTGACTGCCGGACCGGGTGTTTTTCATTTTGCTGCCGCTGGTGGTGACGATCAGATCGGCAAAACCATTGTGGTTCGTTGGAGCGATCTCGAGCGTTCGGCGGATTTTCTTGCTGTAGCCCTCGCAGTCATCCGCGAACTCACCGTTGTCCTTGAAGACCACCAGGCCCTCAAGCACCGGACGTAACTCGTCGCCCTCGCGCACATACAGCGCCAGATCGGTTTTTTCATAGGGAATGGCATGGGAACTGTGGACGAACTTGGCTCGCAGCCCAAAAGCGCGGATATCCGGCGTCAAACGGTAGCGCGCCGTGTCGATGCGCACATCATCCAGGCGCACGGCATCAGAGTTGTAGGCGCCCGGCTTACGGTAGGTGGCGATGGGTTTGGCGTTGCTCGCATTGAGGAGCGCCAGGTCCAGATCGAACGCCCCGGCATCGTCACCACCAGAATCGGCCAGATAGGTGGATTTGACCGAAATCGCCTGACTCGGGAACGCCGGCCAGACGTTGCAGCGTGACATGGATTTGCCGTCGAAACTCTTGGTGGTGCAGGCGGCGTGGGCTTGGGTGGTGATGGCCAGCAAAACGAAGGCGATCAGGAGTCTGGTGGGGTTAAGCATGGTTCTTCCTTGATAAGTGTCGGCTGGCGGGTTACAGGCCTTGGAAACCGTTTGGCAAAACGTATGATTTTCCGTCGTAGTGCAATGTTGTCAAAACGGGTTTGTTGTCAGTGGTTTTAGTTTTACATGCGTCTCCCGTCCCCACACTTGTTGTGTCTTTCTCCAAGGTTTTGACAATCAGATCTGCATAGCCGAGAGAGCTCGTTTTAGCGATTTCTACCGTTCTTGAAATCTCATATCGCTCGCCTTCGCAGTCACCATCCCACTCGCCGCCATACCGATAAACCACTAATTTATCCAATACCGGGCGCAATTTTTCGCCCTCTTTCACGTAGAGCGAAAGCAGGTTTTCTTCCATCGGATTGATCCGGGATCCATTAGTGGATAACGCACGTACGCCAAAGGCACGAAGATCGGTAGTCAGTGTGTAGCGAGCCGTATCGAGCGTTATTTCTCGCAAACTGACGCCATCCAATACAAATGCAGCCGCTTTGTAATAAGTCGCAATGGGTTTCGATTGAGCGGAGTCCAGAACGGACAAGTCGAAATCGTAGGTACTCAGCGCTTCTGGGTCATCAGATGGGGATCCGCGCTTAAACTGTGCAGTGGCGTTGATGGTTAATCCTGGATATGCAGGCCACTCCTTGCAGACAGAAAGATCCAGATCTCCTGCCATCGGTGTTGGCACGCAACCAGCCAACACCTGCCCCGCCATCAACCACCCACTCAGGGCCACCCACCCGATCCATCCAGACTTCACTGTCACATCCCACTCCTTGATAACGTTTTCAGCCGCGCACTATCCCCTCCTCAATCCGGCGATTCAACCAGTTCAACGCCTGATCCCCACCCCGGCGCTTATGCCACGCCAGCACAAACGTGAACGGCGCGATCTCGAACGGTGGCGGCAGCACAATCAGCTCCTGCTGATCAATCTCGCGCACGCTGCGTGACGACACCGTGAGAATCAGATCCGTACCGCTGATCAACTCGGGGGCGACGTTCCAGTGCGGCAGGCTGATGGCGACGCGGCGGCGTTCGCGCAGTGAGGTCAGCGCCCGTTCGATTTCCGGGGTGCCGCTGCCGCGCATCTCCAGCAGAACATGCGGGCGCGACAGGTAGGTCGGCAAATCCAGTACGCCGTCGGCCGGCAAGCTGCGACGATCCAGCAGGCAGACATAGCGCTCTTCGAACAGCACGCTACTGCGCAACTCGTTGGGCATTTCCGGGAACACCCCGGTGGCTACGTCGATGTCACCGTTGAGCACACCCTCCAGCATGCCCTCACGGCTGGCGTGGCTGATTTGCAGGTCGATGCCCGGCGCTTCGCGGCGCAGAGTGCGGATCAGACCGGGCAGGATGATGGCCGCGCCGTAATCGGACATCGCCACACGAAAGGTTCGCCGCGCAGTGGCCGGATCGAAAGTGTTCGGCGCCAGCAGCGACTGCACCTGGGCCAACGCTTCGGCCAGTGGCGCAACCAGTTCCAGCGCCCGCGCCGTGGGCACCAGCGTCGAACCGGCGCGCACCAGCAGCGGATCGCCGAGCAAGTCGCGCAGACGCGCCAGCGCATGGCTGACCGCCGGTTGACTAAGGTGTAGCCGCTCGGCGGCGCGAGTGACGTGTTGCTCGCAGAGCAAGGCGTCGAGGACGACCAGCAGGTTGAGATCGATACGACGCAGATCATTCATCTTGTGCATGTTCTGGATGACAAAACGGAATTTAAATCTGCGCGACGAATAACCTAGAGTCCAGCAAAACCTGTTGGAGAGTGATCATGAGTACGTTGCAGTGGGTCGGTTTATTGCTGCTGGCCGCGTTTGCCGGGGCGGTGGTGCCGTTTCAGAGTGCGATCAACAGCAATCTGGCGCGGGGCCTCGGCCATCCGCTATGGGCAACCTTGGCCTCGTTGCTGGTGAGTGTGTTGGTGCTGTTGCCAGTGATTCTGGCGTTGCGCCTGCCGCTGCCGTCGCTGGGTTTTATCAGCAAGGCGCCGTTGTGGATGTGGGCTGGCGGTGCGTTCGGCGTGTGCTTTGTGGCGCTGGCGGTGATGTTGCTGCCGAAGCTCGGCGCGTCGGGGTTTGTTGCGCTGGCCTTGGCCGGCCAGGTGATTGCGTCGATGCTGCTGGATCACTTCGGGTTGTTTGGGCTGGTGGAGAAACAGCTGACGGCGTCGCGGGTGTTGGGCGCGTTGCTGCTGATTGGCGGGGTGGTGTTGATTCAGTTTGGTGGGGCGGCGAGCAGGAATCTGGCACCTGCCGGGTAGGATTCGGAGGCGCCCGACACCGCATCAGAACATCGCCCTACAAGCAAATATCCAATTCCGCTCAGTATTGCAGGAAGTGTCTGATTCAGGCCCGAAGTCGTGTTCCGTAAAGTCTGGCAATACACACAAATTGCAACGACCCACGGATTGCCACGCTCAAGGGATGCCCTGATGAACCATACACAGCAAGCACCAAACCTTTATTCCAACTATCGAAAAGTCATCGCCCTGGCAAACCAGGACTGGGAAAACGCCGAGCTCGGCAAAGTCGCCGGGCTCAATGTCGAGGTCATGGGTTCCAACCACCTGCTCGATCAATACGGACGGGAGTTACAACACTTCTGTACCACGTCCTACCTTGGCCTTGATCACCACCCAGCCCTGCTCCAAGGTGCAATCGCCGCACTGCAGGAAACTGGCACCCTGCGCGTCGCCAACTCGAAAAATCGCTGCAAGCTGGGGATTCTCGAAAAATACGAAACCGAGCTTTCGCAGTTGTTCGATGCAGTGTGCCTGACGACCCTGTCCTGCAGCGCTGCAAGTGCCGGGATCTTGCCGCTGCTGGCCAGCGGTGTATTGACCGAGAATCGCCCGCCAGCGATGGTCTTTGACCGTCAGGCGCATTACTCGATGAATCACTTGAAAGCTGCATGCGCCGACGAAACCCGGGTGATGACCTGTCCACACAACGATATGAATTTCCTGGAAAAGATCTGCCAGCAATATGGTCGTGTGGCCTATATTGGCGATGGCGCCTACAGCATGGGCGGCGTGTCCAACATGGAAGGCCTGCTGTACCTCAAGGATCGTTACGGGCTGTTTCTTTATCTGGATGATTCACACGCGTTGTCAGCCGTGGGCCATAACGGCGTCGGTCTGATACGCCCGAGAATCCAGACGCTGGAAGATGACTGTGTGATCGTCGCGTCGCTGGCCAAGTCATTTGGCGCCAGTGGTGGACTGGTGATGCTTGGCAACCAGCGCCAGAAAAAAATCATCCAGCGTTATGGCGGCCCGAGCAATTGGTCACAAAGCCTCAACTGTGCGGCAATCGGCGCCGGCCGCGCGTCAATTCGTCTACATTACACCGCCGAATTCGCCGCTCTACAGGCCCGCCTCCAGGCTAATATCCGCCTCTTCGACAGTTTGATCAGTACAGAGCAATGCCACAGCGCGATGGCAATCCGCTTGATCGACTGCGGCCAGGCGGATCTGGCCAATCGCATCGCCAGCGAGCTGGCCGAGCAAGGCTTTTTCACCAGCGCAGTATTTTTCCCGGTAGTTGCCCAAGGTAAAGCGGCCATTCGGGTAACCTTGCGTGCTGATATGGAGCCGTCGCTGATCCGACGTTTCTGCGATGTAGTCAGCGAATTGTTGCGCACACACCGCGTCGATTTCGACATCTGAGCCAGGGACGATAGATGAACGCCAGCGCCACCCTTCTTATTACCTGCTGCACTGTGTTCCTCGCACAGTTGGGCATGAGTATTTACCTGCCAGCGCTGCCGGAGATTGCCGGCCATCTGCATGCGGGGCCTGCGCAAGTGGCGTGGGGTTTATCGATTTATCTGGTCGGCATGGCGCTGCCAATGCTGCTTTGGGGATCACTGGCCCAGCGTATCGGGCGCAAACCTGTGTTACTCGCAGCATTGGGGCTGTATGGCGTGGCGAACCTGGCGTTGCCGCTGGGTTCGACGCTGGAGTCGTTCCTGTTACTGCGCCTGATTCAGGGCGTCGGCGCCAGCGGGATTTCGGTGATGGCACGGGTGCTGATTCGCGACAGTTTTCGCGGCGACCTGCTGGCCAAGGCATTGTCATGGATTTCGATTTCGTTCGTGGTGGCTCTAGGCATCGGCCAGTACCTGGGTTCGATCATTCAGGTCACGCTGGGCTGGCAGGCAATCTTCTACTTGCTCGGCATCACGTGCCTGCTGATGGCCATGATCGTATCCCGGGTCAATTTTGCGCCATTGGATGAGGCACAAACCAATGCTTCGGCATGGATGATTTACCGGCGCATCCTGATTCATCGCGCGTTCCTGTTGCCGGCACTGGCCGGAGGCCTCGGCTACGGGGTGATCATCGCCTTCAACACGGCTGCGCCACTGATCCTGCAAGGACCGTTCAATTGGTCTACGGTGGATTATGGTCTGCTCGGCTGGCCGATCAGTGCGGCATACTTTCTCGGGGCACTGGTGGTCAATCGCTTCGTTCTGCGCACGGGTCAACACCGGTTGATGACGTTGGGCGTGGTGCTGGTGATGGCGGGGTGCGGAGTGATGCTGCTGGGCAGTCTGACAGCCAGTTCCGTCGCGCTGATGCTGTGGCTGCCCTATTGCGTAGCGGTGTTCGGACAATCGCTGAACTACCCGATCAGCCTGTCCCGTGCCAACGATGGCGCACCGATTGCGGGTGCTTACGCAATGGCGTTGAGCGGATTTATTCATCAACTGATGGCGGCAATGATCGGCGCGATTGCCAGTCTTGTCGCTAGCCCTTCGGCGTGGCCGCTGGCACTGTTATGCAGTTTGCTTGCAGTCGGCGCGATGCTCTGTGTGAGATTCACGCCGACGCGCGTCAGCCCTTAAAACGCGTTACGGAAAATCTCCTCGATCTGCCGCTGATCCGCCGCCCGTGGGTTGGTCAGGCCGCACGCGTCTTTCAACGCGTTGGTGGCGAGCACTGGAATATCGCTGAGCTTGGCGCCGAGTTCACGCAGGCCACCCGGAATATCGACATCCCTGGCCAGGCAACGGATCGCGTTGATCGCCGCCTGAGCGCCCTCTTCCGGGCTGAAACCACGGATGTCCGCACCCATGGCGTGGGCGACGTCAGTCAGGCGTTCGGCGCAGACCGGCGCGTTGAAAGTCTGCACGTGCGGCAGCAGCACGGCGTTGCACACGCCATGGGGCAAGTCGTAGAAACCGCCCAACTGGTGGGCCATCGCGTGCACGTAGCCAAGCGACGCATTGTTGAACGCCATGCCGGCGAGGAATTGCGCGTAGGCCATGTTCTCCCGCGCGGCGAGATCGCTGCCGTCCCGCACGGCCAGGCGCAGGTTGTTACTGATCAGGGTCATGGCCTTCAGTGCGCAGGCGTCGGTGATCGGGTTGGCCGCAGTTGAGACGTAGGCCTCGATGGCGTGGGTCAGCGCGTCCATGCCGGTGGCGGCGGTCAGGCTTTTCGGCATGGCAACCATCAGCGCCGGGTCGTTGACCGACAGCAGCGGCGTGACGTTACGATCAACGATGGCCATTTTCACGTGGCGCGATTCGTCGGTGATGATGCAGAAACGGGTCATCTCGCTGGCAGTGCCGGCGGTGGTGTTGATGGCGATCAGCGGCAGCTGCGGCTTGCTCGATTGATCGACGCCTTCGTAGTCGCGGATCTGCCCGCCGTTGGTCGCACACAGGGCAATGCCCTTGGCGCAGTCATGGGGCGAACCGCCGCCCAGCGACACCACGAAATCGCAACGACTGTCCTTGAGCAGCCCCAGCCCGGACTCGACATTGGCAATGCTCGGGTTGGGTTTGGCGCCATCGAAGATCACCGAATCGATGTCCTGCATCGCCAGTTTCTCGGCGAGCATGGTCGCCACGCCAGCCTTGGCCAGCCCCGCGTCGGTGACGATCAGCGCCTTTCGAAAACCGTAGTTGCGGATCGCAACCATGGCCTCGTCGAGGCATCCGTTGCCCATGATGTTTACCGCCGGAATGAAAAAGGTGCTGCTCATGCGCGTCTCCTGACTGGGGCCGAATCGACTGCTCCGATACGGCGGATGTGCACAGGATCGACCGATCGGTCACCACCGATGTTGATCTGGCTCAATGCCCGCTCGTGATAAAGTCGCCGTCCATCCGCCCTTTGTTTTGAGACTGCCCACGCAATGACCGATTTTCTGGACGTCGATGCCACCCTCGAAGACTGGAGCGCCCTGCGCGCCACCGCCGACTTCAACGGTCTGCTGGTGGGCAATGGCGCCAGCCGCGCAGTGTGGGACGATTTCGGCTACGACTCGCTGTTCGAAAACGCGCGCACCGTGGAAGAAAAACCGCTGAGCCCATCGGAGCTGAGCGTGTTCGACGCGATGCAGACGCGCAGCTTCGAGCAGGTGCTCGGCGCGTTGAAAACCACCAGCCGGGTCAACAAAGCGTTGGCCGTCAGCTCGGCCGCACCGCGCAATCGCTATTACGCGATCAAGGAAGCGCTGATCAACAGCGTGCACGCCGTGCATATCCCGTGGCGCCTGGTGCAGGCCTCGACCCTGGCCACGCTCAACGAAGAACTGGCGCGTTATCACACGGTGTTCACCACCAATTACGATCTGCTCAACTACTGGGCGATCCAGCACCGCAGCGAGGCCATCGACGACCTGTTCAACGGCCCCGACGCCAGTTTTGATCTGAGCGACAGCACCAGCGCCAAACCGCGTCTACTGTATCTGCACGGCGGTTTGCACCTGGTGCGCAATCAGGACGGCACCGCGCGCAAACTGACCTCGACCGAGGGCACCCTGCTCGGCAGCTTCGCGATCAACAACACGATCAAGACGCTGGACGACGTGCCGCTGTTCGTCAACGAAGGGCCGAGCGCGGACAAGCTCAAGACTATTCGCAGCTCGGATTATCTGTCGTTCTGCTACGAGCAGTTATTGGGGCACGCGCAGAACCTGTGCATCTTCGGTCATGCGCTGGGCGAGCAGGATGCGCACATCGTGAGGGCACTGCGCCTGGCGAAACCGGCGAGCGTGGCGATCTCGATTTATCCGCGTAGTGCGGCGTTCATTCAGCATCAGAAACGCCATTACGCCAAGGTGTTCGAGGGCACCGGGATTGAGTTGCGGTTTTTTGATGCGAAGACGCATGCGCTGGGGAATCCGAAGCTTTCGGTGCCAGTCGAGGTTTGATGTAAACCGGACTGACGCCTTCGCGAGCAAGCCCGCTCCCACATTGGAACGCGAACTACTGTGGGAGCGAGCTTGCTCGCGAAGCTTTTGGGGCCAACTCATTCTTCGCTGCTGTGCACCACCACCAGCAACTGCGCTTGCACCTCGCCCACCGACCTGATCCGGTGCGGCTTCTGCGCGTTGAAATGCAGCGCATCGCCCCGCTCCAGCAGCACCCGTTCGTTCATGAAATCCACTTCCACCTGCCCTTCGTGGACGAACAGAAACTCCTCGCCCAAGTGCTCCTTGAAGGTCTTGTCGGTAAATTCGCGCGGCGGGTAGATGATGAACGGCAGCAGGTTGCGCTCGCTGACCTGATGCGCCAGCACCGCATACCCCGGGCTCTGATCGTTGGCCGCCAGTGACTGGCGTTCGTGGCTGCGCACCAGGCTGTAGCTGTCGAGGCTGACGTTGTCTTCGGAGAACAACTCCTCGACCTTCACATTCAGCGCCTTCGCCAGTTTCAGCGCGGCCGCAATCGACGGGGTGTTCAGCCCACGCTCGACTTTCGACAGATAACTCTTGGTCATGCCGGATTTTTCGGCCAGTGCCTCAAGCGTTACGCCAAGTTTTTTTCTCAACAATTTCAAACGGATAGACATGCGCAGCAGTTATTCCATCAAGGAAACGACGATTGATGCTTGCTTATGACACTTTGTGTCATATAGGCTCTTTCGTGTCATTTGCAATCACCCAAAGGACACCGACATGGCCAAGACATTAGCACTACCCAAAGAGCAACTGGTCAAGCAAGCGCTGACCCAGATGCAAAACACCCTGGCGGATAATACGTGGACTGACCGGCAAAAGCTGGCGCTGACCTGCCGGATCCTGTTCGAGAACGGTCACGACTCCGGTCTGGCCGGACAAATCACCGCTCGCGGCCCACAACCGGGAACCTATTACACTCAGCAACTGGGCCTGGGTTTTGATGAAATCACCGCGAGTAATCTGCTGCTGGTCAACGAAGACCTGGAAGTGCTCGAAGGCCACGGCATGGCCAACCCGGCCAACCGTTTCCACAGCTGGGTCTACCGCGCCCGGCCTGACGTGAACTGCATCATCCACACCCACCCGACGCACATTGCCGCGCTGTCGATGCTGGAAGTGCCGCTGCAGATTTCCCACATGGATCTGTGCCCGCTGTACGACGACTGCGCATTTCTCGAAGGCTGGCCGGGCGTGCCCGTGGGTAACGAGGAAGGCGAATTGATCGCCGGTGCGCTGGGCGACAAGCGCGCCATTCTACTGTCGCACCACGGCCAGTTATCGACCGGCAGCACGATCGAAGAGGCCTGTGTCATCGCCCAGCTGATCGAGCGCGCCGCCAGACTTCAGTTGCTGGCAATGGCCGCCGGTACGATCAAACCGATCATTCCGGCGCTGGGTCGCGAGGCCCATGACTGGGTGTCGAAACCCAAACGCCACGCCGCCGCTTTCAACTACTACGCCCGGCAGAACCTGCGCCAACACGCCGATTGCCTGAACTGATTTCAGCTTTTCCCGGAGACTCATCATGTCCAACATTCACGGCATCATCGGCTACACCATCACCCCGTTCGGCGCCAACGGCGAAGGTCTCGATCTACCGGCCCTCGGCAAATCCATCGATCGCCTGATCGACAGCGGCGTCCACGCCATCGCCCCGCTGGGCAGCACCGGCGAAGGCGCTTACCTCAGCGACGCCGAGTGGGATCAGGTCGCCGAGTTCAGCATCAAGCACGTGGCCAAACGGGTGCCGACCATCGTCAGCGTGTCCGACCTGACCACCGCCAAAGCCGTGCGTCGCGCACGCTTCGCCGAAGCCCATGGCGCCGACGTGGTGATGGTGCTGCCAGCGTCTTACTGGAAGCTGACTGAAGCGGAAATCCTCGCGCACTACCGCGCCATCGGCGACAGCATCGGCGTGCCGATCATGCTTTACAACAACCCGGCCACCAGCGGCACCGACATGTCGGTGGAGCTGATTCTGCGCATCGTCAATGGCGTGGAAAACGTGACCATGGTCAAGGAGAGCACCGGCGACATTCAGCGCATGCACAAGCTGCAATTGCTCGGCGACGGTCAGGTGCCGTTCTACAACGGCTGCAATCCGCTGGCACTGGAGGCTTTCGCCGCCGGGGCCAAGGGTTGGTGCACCGCCGCGCCGAACCTGATCCCGCAGCTGAATCTGGATCTGTATGCGGCTGCGTTGGCCGGTGATCTGGAACGGGCACGGGAGTTGTTCTACCGCCAGTTGCCGCTGCTGGACTTCATCCTCAAGGGCGGTTTGCCGGCGACGATCAAGGCCGGATTGCGCGAGACGGGGCTGGAGGTTGGTGATCCGCGCTTGCCGGTGTTTCCGTTGAGCGAAGCTGGGCAAGCTCAGCTAAAAGCAATCCTCAACACCCTGCGCTAACACACACAACCCCATGTGGGAGCGGGCTTGCTCGCGAAGGCGTCGTGTCAGTCGACATCTCCAGTGACTGATCCACCGCTTTCGCGAGCAAGCCCGCTCCCACATTTTTGCTCTTAAGTGTTCTTCAGAGCACCGGCAAGGTCTTGTCCTTGATCACTTTGCTCGGCCCATTGGCCTTGACGCTGGCGATACCTTTGGCACACGCGGCATCGTTGGAGTACGACTCGCTGCTGCCGATGATCTGGTGGTTGGCGGCCTTGAGGTTGAAGTAAGGATGGCCATCCTTGGTGGTCTTCTTCTCGTAGCGTTCATCCAGCGGGCTGTTGCTCTGCACCGAAGCAATGCCGTTGTCGGCAGCCGCGCGGGTGGTGCAGAGCTCGCTGGTGAGAATGGTTTCGGCGTTGGCGGCCTTCAGCACAAACCTGAACTGGCCGTTGCTGCTTTTGCTCACTTCGTACCATCCGGACATGCGCGTTTCTCCTTGGCGGTTGAGAGGTTTTGCGCTTCAGAGTAAAGACCAGCCCGAGACTTCTGTCGCCTGTAGTGGCCTCTTCGCGAGCAAGCCCGCTCCCACAGTAGATCTCCAGTGATCACAAAATGGGGTGAACACTCGCTAACCAATGTGGGAGCGGGCTTGCTCGCGAAGGGGTCGACTCACAATCGGCTATTTCACCCCGGCCCGCACCACCGACAACTCCGGCGCACTCCCCCGTCGCTGACTCAGATACCGCGTACAACTCACTCGTAGGAACGAAGCGAAATTCACCACCTCCCCGCGATAATCCATCACCTCTTCATATAGCTTGGCGATCAACTGGTTGGTGGTCATGCCATCGACTTCGGCGATTTCGCTGAGGATGTCCCAGAACTGGTTTTCCAGGCGCAGCGTCGTTACCACGCCGCAGATGCGCAACGAACGCGAGCGGGATTCGTAGAGAATCGGGTCGGCCTTGACGTAGAGCTCGCACATCGGCGAATCCTCGTTACAGGGTGATTTTGGTGCCAAGCAAACCGAGGAAACCGGCCAGCCAGTTCGGATGCGCCGGCCATGCTGGCGCAGTCGCCAGATTGCCCTGAACGTGGCCGTCGGTCACCGGGATATCGATGAACGTGCCACCGGCCAGCCGAACTTCCGGGGCGCAGGCCGGATAGGCGCTGCACTCACGACCTTCAAGAACGCCGGCCGCTGCCAGCAATTGCGCACCGTGGCAGACCGCAGCAATCGGCTTGCCGGCCTTGTCGAAGGCGCGCACCAGCTCCAGGACTTTTTCGTTCAGGCGCAGGTATTCCGGCGCACGACCGCCGGGGATCAGCAGCGCGTCGTAATCGGCCTCGGTGACCTTGGCAAAGTCGAAATTGAGGGCGAACAGGTGACCGGGTTTCTCGCTGTAAGTCTGGTCGCCTTCGAAGTCATGGATCGCGGTGCGCACGGTCTTGCCCGCAACTTTGTCCGGGCACACGGCGTGCACGGTGTGACCGACCATCTGCAGGGCCTGGAACGGCACCATCACTTCGTAGTCTTCGACGTAATCGCCGACCAGCATCAGGATTTTTTTCGCGGCCATGGGGAGGACTCCTCTGGGAATGGGCTTGCAGGAGTATTCAAGGTAGACCGTATCCGTTGGGGCGGGTAACAACCGGCTACTACGCCTCCCGCCTTTGTGGCGAGGGAGCTTGCTCCCGCTCGACTGCGCAGCAGGCGCAAAACCTGTTTGCACAGTTTTCCTGAAAAAAGCGGGGGCCGCTTCGCAGCCCAGCGGGAGCAAGCTCCCTCGCCACAGGGGATCCAACTGTATGGATAACTCTGTGCCTGGCTGTACCAGCCCGAGCGCCCCGGTTTATGGCTTGATTAAGGCAATCCCCTGCCACCTTATATTCTGGTCCCCCATCATGTCCTCGCGCGAAAACACCGGCATGGCCCTCGGCCTGCTCGGGGTTGTGATTTTCAGCCTGACCCTGCCCTTCACGCGGATTGTGGTGCAGGAACTGCATCCGCTGCTCAACGGCCTCGGCCGGGCGCTGTTCGCGGCGATTCCGGCGGCGGCGCTGTTGCTCTGGCGGCGCGAGAAATGGCCGAACTGGCAGCAGATCAAAGGCCTGAGTCTGGTAATCGCCGGGGTGATTCTCGGCTTTCCGGTGCTGTCGGCGTGGGCCATGCAGACCTTGCCGGCGTCCCACGGTGCCCTGGTCAACGGTTTGCAGCCGCTGTGCGTGGCGCTGTATGCGGCGTGGCTGTCCCATGAACGCCCATCGAAAGCCTTCTGGGCTTGCGCCGCGCTGGGCAGTGCGCTGGTGCTCGGCTACGCGTTATACACCGGTGCCGGCAGCATTCAGGCCGGTGACTTGTTGATGCTCGGCGCGATTGCCGTCGGTGGTCTGGGCTATGCCGAAGGTGGCCGGTTGGCCAGGGAAATGGGCGGCTGGCAGGTGATCTGCTGGGCGCTGGTGCTGTCGACGCCACTGCTGATCGGCCCGGTGTTGTACCTGGCGCTGCAGCATCAAGGCACTGTGTCAGCCAAGGCCTGGTGGGCGTTCGGCTACGTGGCGCTGTTCTCGCAGTTTCTCGGCTTCTTCGCCTGGTACGCCGGGCTGGCGATGGGCGGAATCGCGCGGGTCAGTCAGATCCAGTTGCTGCAGATCTTTTTCACCATCGCGTTTTCGGCACTGTTCTTTGGCGAACATGTCGAACCGATCACCTGGGTGTTTGCCTGCGGGGTGATCACGACCGTGATGCTCGGGCGCAAGACCGTCGTGCAATCCAATGTGGGAGCGGGCTTGCTCGCGAAAGCAGTTTCTCAATCAACGGCAATGGTGACTGACACAACGCCTTCGCGAGCAAGCCCGCTCCCACAGGATCAGAGGTAGCCATCCGAACGCAGCAGGGTTTCCAGACAGTGCTCGCTGATGTTGTAGAAGTCCTTGAGCTGCTGAATCTTCACCAGCAACTGAGTCGGGTCCACCGGCTCGGCGCGTTTCACCGCGAGAATCATCTTGTTCTTGTTGGTGTGTTCCAGCGAGATGAACTCGAACACTTTGGTCTCGTAACCGCAGGCTTCGAGGAACAGCGCGCGCAGGCTGTCGGTGACCATTTCGGCCTGTTGGCCCAGGTGCAGACCGTATTGCAGCATCGGCTTGAGCAGCGCCGGGCTCTGGATCTGCAGGCGGATCTGTTTGTGGCAGCACGGCGAGCACATGATGATCGACGCGCCGGAACGGATGCCGGTGTGGATCGCGTAGTCGGTGGCGATGTCACAGGCGTGCAGGGCGATCATCACGTCCAGTTCGCTCGGCGCCACGCTGCGTACGTCACCGCACTTGAACACCAGGCCCGGGTGCTCCAACTTCGCCGCGGCGGCGTTGCACAGGTTGACCATCTCTTCACGCAGCTCGACGCCGGTGACTTCGCCTTCGGCCTTGAGCGTGTTGCGCAGGTAATCGTGGATGGCGAACGTCAGGTAGCCCTTGCCCGAACCGAAGTCCGCCACCCGCACCGGTTTGTCCAGCGCCAGCGGTGACGAGGTCAGCGCATGGCTGAAGACTTCGATGAACTTGTTGATCTGCTTCCACTTGCGCGACATCGCCGGGATCAACTCATGCTGCGCATTGGTCACGCCCAGATCCTTGAGGAATGGTCGGCTCAAGTCCAGAAAACGGTTTTTCTCACGGTTGTGCTCGGCGGACGGCGCTTCACGCAATTGCTGAGGTTTGCTCTTGAACAGTGAACTCTTGCCCTTTTTGCTGTATTCGAGCTGGGCTTCGTCGGTCACGGTCAGCAAATGCGCATTCTTGAACGCGGCCGGCAACAGCTCGGCAATCACCGCCACGCCTTCGCTCAGCGGCAGATTCTTGGTGATGTCGCGGGTCTTGTAGCGATAGACAAACGACAGGTTTGGCTGCGCCTTGACCGTCACCGCTTTGATGATGATCCGCTGCAGATCCGCCTCTTCACCCACGTACTTGGCCAGCACCAGTTTGATGAAGCCGTTGTGTTCGAGGCTGGTTTGCAGCAGCTCGATGAACTGGGCGTGATGATCGGGCGCGGGCTTGAGGGAGGGGGCGGTAACGGACATGGAAAAGCGGCCTCGGACGGGCGAAATCGGGAATGGCAGGTATTTTAGGGGGGATGGCGCTTGGGGACACGCTCTTATTTACCCAACGGCACCAGAACTCAGCGCACTGCCTGGCCCCTGTGGGAGCGGGCTTGCTCGCGAAAGCGGCGTATCAGGCGACATCGATGGTGAATGTCAGACCGTATTCGCGAGCAAGCCCGCTCCCACACTGGCTCGGCGTAATGCGGCCATATGTATCAGACAGGCTTTGTTCAGCGGGACCGGGGAGAACCGCACCCAGACTCAGCCCAACACAATCAACCGATTGGGCAATTCATTCCTCACCTGCGTCACCGGCACGTGCACCTTGAGCAGTTCTCCACAGGCCTCGATGCACGTCACAAATCCCTCCAGCGTGCGCCCTTGCCGCACCTGCTCGGTGAACGCGGCGACGATCGCGTCCCAGCTCTTGTTATCCAGCCGGCGGGAAATCCCTTCGTCCACCAGGATCTCCACGTAGCGCTCGGCCTCGCAGACAAAGATTAGCATCCCGGTGCTGCCGACGGTGTGGTGCAGGTTCTGTTCGAGGAACTGCCGCCGCGCCAGGTTCGATGCGCGCCAGTGGCGCACGCGGCGCGGGATCAGATGAGTGGTGATTTTCGGCAGGCGAAACAGCAGGCACAGGACGATGAACAGGCTCCATTGCACCAGCAACAGGCTGTGCATCGTCAGCCAGCCGGTCAGGTAATGGACGATACCCGGCACCAGCAGCGCCAGCAGACTGGCCCACAGCAGCGGGATGTACGCGTAGTCATCGGCGCGAGCCGCCAGCACGGTCACCAGTTCGGCGTCGGTGTCACGCTCGACCCGGGCGATCGCCTCGGCGACTTTGCGTTGTTCGTGTTCAGTCAGTAATGCCATGTCGAAAAGTGCCTGATTATTATTGTTGTGTGTTCACCAGCCGCCGGACGAACCGCCGCCGCCGAAACTGCCCCCGCCGCCGCTGAAGCCCCCGCCTCCACCGCCGCCGCCAAATCCACCACCGCCGAAACCGCCCCCGCCTCCGGAGCCGCCACGGCCGGCGGGAAGGATACCGAGCATCTGGCAGACAAACACGGTCAGGATGAACAACACCACCAGAAACACGAACAACAGCGGATGCCGCGAGACAAAATCACTCTGCGGATCACCGCTCGACTCATACACCGTCGACGGTTCGTCCAGCGGATTGCCGCCGAGCACCACCAGCATCGCCGCCACGCCGTCGCTGATGCCCTTGCTGAAATTTCCGGCCTTGAACGCGGGGGTGATCACTTGATGGATGATCACCGAACTCTGCGCATCGGTCAGCCGATCCTCCAGGCCATAGCCGACTTCGATGCGCAGCTTGCGCTCGTCACGGGCAACGATCAGCAGCGCGCCGTTGTTCTTGTCCTTCTGACCGATGCCCCAGTGTCGGCCCAGTTGAACGCCGTAATCCTCGATGGTGGTGCCCTGCAGATCAGGCACCGTGACCACCACCAGTTGCTCGCCGGTCGCCTGTTCATGCGCCTGCAATTGCTGGCTCAACTGGGCGCGCACCGAGGGCTCGATCATCTGCCCCTCGTCCACCACCCGCCCGCTCAGCGCCGGGAACGTCAACTCGGCCCGGGCGCTGAGGGCGAACAGCCACAGCATCAGCACCAGGCCTATCTTCAACACACGCATGGGCAACCTCGAATCAGAACTTCACTTCCGGGGCCTTTTCCGCACCGGGGGTGGTGGCTTCGAAGGTTTCGCGAATCGGCAGGTCGCTGTACATCACGCTGTGCCAGAGGCGCCCGGGAAACGTGCGGATCTCGGTGTTGTATTTCTGCACCGCCAGAATGAAATCGCGCCGCGCCACGGCAATCCGGTTTTCCGTGCCTTCGAGCTGCGATTGCAGGGCAAGGAAGTTCTGGTTGGCCTTCAGGTCCGGATAACGCTCGGAGACCACCATCAAACGGCTGAGCGCGCCACTCAACTGATCCTGAGCCTGCTGGAACTGCTTGAGTTTTTCCGGATTGTCGAGGGTGCTGGCATCGACCTGGATCGACGTCGCCTTGGCCCGCGCCTCGACCACGGCGGTCAGGGTCGCCTCCTCATGCTTGGCGTAGCCTCTGACGGTCTCCACCAGGTTGGGGATCAGGTCGGCACGGCGCTGGTACTGGTTCTGGACCTGGCCCCAGGCCGCCTTGGCCTGTTCATCGAGGGTCGGGATATTGTTGATGCCGCATGCGGTCAACAACGTGGCAAGCACCAGTAACGTGGCGACCTGCAGACGCGAGCGGTAGGTTGGACTGACATTCATCAAAGTGATGCTCCCTGGCATATTTCATAAAAAACCGACCGTGAAACCTTCTGCATCGGCGGTTGGGGCATAATCGGCCGCGCCACTGGAATGCAACGGGCCGATGGGCTAAAAAGAGGCCCTGCGCAAACGCTGCCGTCGGTCGGCGGGCGTTTTTGGCTCGGTCATTTTGAGCCTGCACCCGAACAACAATAGTCGCTCCCTAACTTTTGGCTGGCCGGCATTGCATTGCCGCTTGGGCCCTTGAGAAAAATATTCATGAAGAAGCTGTGTTTGCTGGGCCTGTTCGTCAGCCTGGCCAGTCATCAAGTATTGGCCGCCACGACCCCGGTACCCCTGGAAAACAAGGACGCGTTCATCAGCAATCTGATGAAGCAAATGACCCTCGATGAAAAGATCGGCCAGTTGCGCCTGATCAGCATCGGCCCGGAAATGCCTCGCGAGTTGATCCGCAAAGAGATCGCCGCCGGCAATATCGGCGGTACGTTCAACTCGATCACCCGCCCGGAAAACCGTCCGATGCAGGATGCGGCGATGCGCAGTCGCCTGAAGATTCCGATGTTTTTTGCGTACGACGTGATCCACGGTCACCGTACGATTTTCCCGATTCCGCTGGCCCTGGCATCGAGCTGGGACATGGACGCCATCGGTCAGTCCGGGCGCGTTGCCGCCAAAGAAGCTGCGGCCGACAGCCTCGACATCACCTTCGCGCCGATGGTCGACATCTCCCGCGACCCGCGCTGGGGCCGCAGCTCCGAGGGTTTCGGTGAAGACACCTACCTGACCTCGCGCATCGCCAAAGTGATGGTCAAGGCCTACCAGGGCGACACGCCGAGCACGGCCGACAGCATCATGGCCAGCGTCAAGCACTTCGCCCTGTATGGCGCGGTCGAGGGCGGGCGCGACTACAACACCGTCGACATGAGCCCGGTGAAGATGTACCAGGACTACCTGCCACCTTACCGTGCGGCGATCGACGCCGGTGCAGGCGGGGTGATGGTGGCGTTGAACTCGATCAACGGCATTCCGGCCACGGCCAACACCTGGCTGATGAACGACCTGTTGCGCAAGGACTGGGGCTTCAAGGGCCTGGCCGTCAGCGACCACGGCGCGATCTTCGAACTGATCAAGCACGGCGTCGCCCGTGACGGTCGTGAAGCGGCGAAGCTGGCGATCAAGGCCGGCATCGACATGAGCATGAACGACACCCTGTACGGCAAAGAGCTGCCGGGGCTGCTCAAGTCCGGCGAGATCGAGCAGAAAGACATCGACAATGCGGTGCGCGAAGTGCTCGCCGCCAAGTACGACATGGGCCTGTTCAAGGACCCATACCTGCGTATCGGCAAGGCCGAGGATGATCCGGCCGACACCTACGCCGAAAGCCGCCTGCACCGCGCCGAAGCCCGTGACGTGGCACGTCGCAGCATGGTGTTGCTGAAGAACCAGAACGAAACCCTGCCGCTGAAGAAAGACGCGAAAGTCATGCTGGTCGGCCCATTGGCCAAGGCCCCCATCGACATGATGGGCAGTTGGGCCGCCGCCGGTAAGCCGGCGCAATCGGTGACCCTGTTCGACGGCATGAGCTCGGTGATCGGCGACAAGGCCAACCTGATCTACGCCCGTGGCGCCAATATCACCAGCGACAAGAAGATCCTCGATTACCTGAACTTCCTCAATTTCGATGCTCCGGAAGTGGTCGATGATCCGCGCCCGGCCAACGTGCTGATCGACGAAGCGGTGAAAGCGGCCAAGGACGCCGACGTGATCGTCGCCGCTGTGGGCGAGTCCCGTGGCATGTCCCACGAATCCTCCAGCCGCACCGACCTGAACATCCCGGAAAATCAGCGCGAGCTGATCCGTGCCCTGAAAGCCACCGGCAAACCGCTGGTACTGGTGCTGATGAACGGCCGCCCGCTGACCATTCTCGAAGAGAATCAGTCGGCTGATGCGATTCTGGAAACCTGGTTCAGCGGCACCGAGGGCGGCAACGCCATCGCCGACGTGCTGTTCGGCGACTACAACCCGTCGGGCAAACTGCCGGTGACCTTCCCGCGCTCCGTGGGCCAGATCCCGACCTACTACAACCACCTGAGCATTGGCCGGCCGTTCACGCCGGGCAAACCGGGCAACTACACCTCGCAGTATTTCGATGACACCACCGGTCCTCTGTTCCCGTTCGGTTACGGCCTGAGCTACACCCAGTTCACGCTGAGCGACATGGCGTTGTCGTCGACCACGCTGAACGCCACCGGCAAGCTCGACGCCAGTGTCACCCTGAAAAACACCGGCAAACGTGACGGCGAAACCGTGGTGCAGTTGTACATCCAGGACGTCACCGGCTCAATGATCCGTCCGGTGAAGGAACTGAAGAACTTCCAGAAAATCATGCTCAAGGCCGGCGAACAGAAAGTCGTGCACTTCACCATCACCGAGGATGACCTGAAGTTCTACAACGCCCAGCTCAAGTACGCGGCGGAGCCTGGCAAGTTCAACGTGCAGATCGGCCTGGATTCGCAGGATGTGACACAGCAGAGCTTTGAGTTGCTGTAATTATTCAGTAACCAATGCCCGTGTGAGAGGGGCCTTTGTGGGAGGGGGCTTGCTCCCGAATGCGCTGTATCAGCTAAATAAATGCTGAATGACATGCCGCCTTCGGGAGCAAGCCCCCTCCCACATTGGAATCCACTGGTTTCGAAATTGGCGTTAACCGCGTCTGTCTAGGATATTGACCACCAACCGATCCACCCAGCCCCAAACCCGCTGCTTCACCCGCCGCCACAACGGCCGGCGCCGCCACTCCTCCAGACTGACCTGCTGACTCAGGCCGAAGTCCTTCTCGAAACTCTGCACCACCGCTGCCGTCAACGACGGGTCCAGCGCCTCCAGATTCGCCTCCAGATTGAAGCGCAGGTTCCAGTGATCGAAGTTGCACGAACCGATGCTCACCCACTCGTCCACCAGTACCATTTTCAGGTGCAGGAAGCACGGCTGGTATTCAAAGATCTGCACCCCGGCCTTGAGCAGGCGCGGGTAGTAGCGATGGCCGGCGTAACGCACCGACGGGTGATCGGTGCGCGGCCCGGTCAGCAATAGCCGGACGTCGACACCCCGGGCAGCAGCCTTGCGCAGCGAGCGGCGGATTTTCCACGTCGGCAGGAAATACGGGGTGGCCATCCAGATGCGCTTCTGCCCGCTGTTCAAGGCGCGGAACAGCGACTGCAGAATGTCGCGATGCTGGCGCGCATCGGCGTAGGCCACGCGACCCATGCCCTCGCCCATGTCCGGGACCTTGGGCAAGCGTGGCAGGCCGACATGCGCCGAAGGTTTCCAGGCCCGGCGATGGCGGTTGGCGATCCATTGGCGGTCGAACAGCACCTGCCAGTCGAGCACCAGCGGGCCGCTGATTTCCACCATCACCTCGTGCCATTCGCTGCTGTCCTGCCCGGGCGTCCAGAACTCATCGGTAACACCGGTGCCACCGACCACCGCCAGACGCTGATCGACCAGCAGCAATTTGCGGTGATCGCGATAGAAGTTGCCGACCCAGCGCCGCCAGTTCAGGCGATTGTAAAAACGCAGTTCGACCCCGGCCTTGGTCAGGCGCTGACGCAGGTGCAGGGTAAACGCGAGGCTGCCGTAGTCATCGAACAGGCAGCGTACCCGCACGCCGCGCTCGGCAGCCTGCACCAGCGCCTGCACCACGGCCTCGGCGCAAGCGCCCGCCTCTACCAGATACAGCTCCAGCTCGACCTGCTCCTCGGCGCGGGCAATCTCCACCAGCATGCGCGGGAAGAATTGCGGGCCGTCGATCAACAGTTCGAAACGGTTGCCGTCCCGCCATGGAAACACCGCACCGCGCATGTCAGCGCGCCGTGAAGATCAGTACCGCACCCACCGGCACCGACAGACTGATGGCCGACAACCCGGCCAGGTTGCGCAGGGTTTCCAGCCCCGGCGCCAGATCGAAATCCTCGGCGTTGATCACCAGCGGCTCCAGGGTCACCACTTGAAAACGCCGGTCATCGAGACGGGTTGCCAGCAACTCCGCCGGGTATTCATGTTGCTTGCCGTGCAGATTGACGGTCAGCGGCAGACGCAACTCAAGTTGCGCACCGGGTGCCAGATCGTTGATCGGGCGCAGGTCGATCTGGGTGCTGATGGTCGCTTCGGGGAATTGCTCGATCTGGAACAACTCCTTGCGCATGCGCTCGTCGCGCAGCGGGATGCCGCTGTTGATCGAGTCCAGCTCGACTTCGACCTCGGCGCGACCGCTGGGATCGACCTTTCCGTGCAGCACCAGAAAGCGTTGCACTTCAGAAATGTGGGCGTTTTTCGTGCTGACGAACGACAGCCGCGACGACTCGCCGTCCAGATACCAGTTGGCCTGCGCCGGCAGTGCGGCGGCGGCCAGCAGCAGACTGGCAAAGGCTGTATAGAGGGAGCGGTTGAACATTGAATACTCGTGGGGGCGATAAACCTGCACGAACCTTAACCGCCTACGCCGTTATTGCAAACTGATCGCCGCAAATCTATCGATTGGTAAAAGTCCCTGTGGGAGCGGGCTTGCTCGCGAAGGCGGTGAGTCAGTCAACACAAATGCTGAATGGCACACCGCATTCGCGAGCAAGCCCGCTCCCACAGGGTTATCTATTGACTTGAGGATTGAGGCGGCAACCCTGCCGTTCGCCCAGCCACTGCGCACGATTGCTGCGACCCATGCCGCTGACGGTGATGGTTTTGCTGGCGCTGTCATCGGTAAAGCCGCTGGTCGGCAGCCACTGTTTCACATAGCCCCGGCAATACTCGGCGTCGTTGTTCATCACATAACGGCACGAACAATATTCCTTCGCCGTGTAGGCACTGATGATGTCGGGGAACGCCCAGAGGTTTTCCCGTTCGAGCCAGAGCCAGCCGAGCAGCACGATCAGCGCCAACAGCAACACCCGCTTCAACAGCTTCATGGCTGCACCGCCTTGAGTACGCGTTTGAGCAGTTCGTTGTGGCGATAGCTGCCGTCGCGGTCATCGGCGTAACGCACGATCACCAGTTTCTCGCTGGGGATCACATACAGCGCCTGGCCCCAGTGGCCGAGGGCGGCGAAGGTCTCGGGCGGTGCGTCGGGCCAAGGCGCGGCGGCACCATCCGCCGGGCGATTGAGCCACCAGTGACCACCGGGCACTGCTTCGTCCTGATGCGCCTTGTAACCGGTAAATGGCTCACGGTTGAAGGCGATCCAGTCCTTGGGCAGCAATTGCCGGTCGCGCCAGCGTCCGTCGCGAGCCATCAGCAGGCCGACCCGCGCCAGATCCCGTGCGGTGAGATAGGCATAAGAGGAAGCGACAAACGTGCCGCCGGCATCGCTTTCCCACACAGCGTGGCGGATGTCCAACGGCTCAAACAGCGCGGTCCACGGATAGTCGGGATAACGCTGCGGGCCAACCATGTTCTTCAGCGCCGCCGCCAGCAGATTGCTGTCGCCACTGGAGTAACGGAACGCCTGCCCCGGTGGCGCATAAGCTTGGTGATTGGCGGTGAACGCAGGCATATCGCGGTGCCCACGGGTGTAGAGCATCGCCACCACCGAGGATTTCAGCGGGGCATATTCGTAGTCTTCCTGCCAGTCCAGCCCGGAAGCCCAATGCAGCAGATCCGCCACGGTGATCGCCGGGTGTTTTTCCAGTGCCGGGTAGAATTTTGAAACTGGATCATCAAGCTTGAACTGGCCTTCGCCATACGCCACGCCGAGTACCGTGGCCATCAGGCTTTTGCTGATCGACCAGGTCAGGTGCGGGGTCTCGGCACGGGTCGGGCCGGCGTAGCGTTCGTAGATCAACTGACCGTCGCGGATGATCAGCAGCGCGTCCGTGCGGATGCCCTGGCGGGTGGTGTCGTCGCGGGGTGGGAAGGCGTAGGTCTCTAATGCCTCGACCGCGGCGCCGCTGATGTTGGCGCCAATCGGCCATTGTTCACCGGGCCATTGCTCGGCCTGTACCGTGAAGCTGATCAGCAGCAGAAACAGGGACAGACTTTTGCACATGGTGAGGGCTCTTGGGGAGAACCTGAGGGTAGTCTTGCCACATGACAGATGTGTGGTGTTTTTGCGGCCGCCTTCGCGAGCAAGCCCGCTCCCACATTTGAAACGCATTCCAAAGGTGGGAGCGGGCTTGCTCGCGAAGAGCCCAGTCAGCCCACCGCCAAAGCCTTGGCCAAGCGCTTGGCCCGCGCCCCCGCCGCCAACTGCATCACCGACTGATCACGCTGCCACATCGCCGCCCACTCCGGATTACCCGCGCGCAACGCCTGATCGATCTCGCCCTTCAGCGCATCGAACTGCGCAAACAAACCACCCAGCAACACATGCCCCGCCGGGTTGTTCGGTGGCTGGCGGCTCGCCTCTGCGCACCCGGCCAGCAGCGCCAACAAACGCAACAACAGCGGCTGCGACCAGCCACTGTCCTGACCGACGCCGTACAGCCACGCGGTCATCGCGCTCAGCACGTAGACATCTTCCAGGGTGCGAAACGGCTTCACATAAGCATCCCAGCCATCCCCCGCGAGCAGCTCGCACAACGCGCCGTCCAGATGCAGCCGACCGTGACTGATGTCCGGCATCAGCGGCAGCGCCGGGAGTTTTTCCACGCGCACGCCGGGTTCGCCGGGATAGACCACCGCCAGACTCAGACGCGGTGTTTCGCCGGGTTCTTCACTGCGCGCGGCGACGAGCAGCCAGTCCGCAGCATCCCCAGCGGTAACGAAATCCTTGCGCCCGCTCAGGCGCAAATCGCTGAGACGGGTCTGCATGTCCGCCGGGCGCAGGCTGCGCTGCTCGGTCGCACACAACGCACCAAGACTTGGCGGTGCGCTCGGCCAGAGCATGCGCAACGCCGCCTGATACCCCACCAGAAACGCCAGCCCCGGCGTCGCCATGCGCCGCCCTCCGGCCACCGCCAGTTCGAACGGCGTCACATTGCCCACTTGCTGCAACAAGGTGGCGAAACCTTCCGCCAGATCAGCGATGGCAGGCAGACGTTCATGACTTTCGAGGAGGCTGGGCCAGGGCATAAGAGGCTCCTTGAGGGCTGTCATACAAGCATCACCAAACGTTCACGGTGATGACACCGGGGCTACATAGCCTGACTTTGCACAACATGGCTGCATAAAGAAAGTCGATCGGCTGCAACCCACGACGGGTTCAAGGCCCGTACGGAGATTCAAATGACTCAGATCGCCCGCATCAGCGACACCGGCAATGAACGCCGCCTGCAAGCCGAACGCCTGATCGGCGCCGAGGCCTTGCAGCAAGCCCAGGCCTTGCGCTTCAGCGTATTCAGCGGCGAGTTCAACGCCAAGCTGAAAGGCGCGGAACTGGGTCTGGACATGGATGACTATGATGTTCACTGCAGCCACATCGGCGTGCGTGACCTGAACACCGGGCGTCTGGTCGCCACCACTCGTTTACTGGATCACGCGGCTGCCAGCAGCCTGGGCAAATTCTACAGCGAAGAAGAATTCAGCCTGCACGGCCTGGCGCATCTGCAAGGCCCGATCCTCGAAATCGGCCGCACCTGCGTCGACCCGGCCTACCGCAACGGCGGCACCATCGCCGTGCTCTGGGGTGAACTGGCCGAAGTGTTGAATCAGGGCGGCTACAGCTATCTGATGGGGTGCGCGAGCATTCCGATGCAGGACGGCGGCGTGCAGGCCCATGCGATCATGCAGCGTCTGCGCGAACGTTATCTGTGCACCGAACACTTGCGTGCCGAACCGAAGAAACCGCTGCCGTCGCTGGACATTCCATCGAACGTAATCGCGGAAATGCCGCCGCTGCTCAAGGCCTACATGCGTCTGGGTGCGAAGATCTGCGGCGAGCCGTGCTGGGACGAAGACTTCCAGGTCGCCGACGTGTTCATCCTGCTCAAGCGCGACGAACTCTGCCCGCGCTACGCCAGGCACTTCAAGGCGGCCGTGTGATGAGCCGCTTGCGCGTATACGCGCGGATCGCGCGGGTGCTGCTGGTGGTGGCGCTGGGTTTGACCATGGCCAGTGTGTTCGGCGTGTTCGAACGTCTGGGCCTGGCGCACTCGATGCAACGTCGGCAGCGCTGGTCGCGGTTTTTCATGGCGCGTCTGAGTCATGCCCTGCCCTTTCGCGTGACCGTGCACGGCGAGCTGCCGAAGCAGCCGATGCTGTGGGTCAGCAATCATGTGTCATGGACTGACATTCCGCTGCTGGGCATGCTCACGCCGCTGTCGTTTCTGTCCAAGGCCGAAGTGCGCACCTGGCCGGTGGCCGGTTGGCTGGCGGCGAAGGCTGGCAGTCTTTTCATCCGTCGCGGTTCGGGCGACAGCCAGTTGATCCGCAAACAGATGACCCGTCACCTGCAAACGCAACATCCGCTGCTGATGTTCCCGGAAGGCACCACCACCGATGGCCGCTCGCTGCGCACCTTTCATGGTCGCCTGCTGTCGGCGGCCATCGATTCGGAGGTGATGCTGCAACCGGTGGCGATCCGTTATCTGCGCAATGGCGAAATCGACGCGTTGGCGCCGTTCATTGGTGACGATGATTTGCTGTCACACCTGATGCGTCTGTTCAGCCACGATTGCGGCGATGTCGAAGTGCATCTGCTCAAGCCGATCGCCTGTCAGGGCCGCGAGCGTGCGGCGCTGGCGTTCGAATCGCAGCAGGCGGTGCAGAAGGCGTTGTTTGGTGAGGTGGCCAAACCTGCCGAACCGCGTCGCGCCGGCGAATTGATCGCTGCCTGAAACACAGATCCCCCCTGTGGGAGCGGGCTTGCTCGCGAAGGCGGTGTGTCATTCAACATTTTTGAAGGATGATCCACCGCATTCGCGAGCAAGCCCGCTCCCACAGGGTTCTAAGGTGTTGTCGAGTGTTGTGCAAAATCCTGAAGCTGCGGATAGAACAAGCGGAAATCCTCACTCAGCGGTTCATACAAGCGCCGTAATTCCTGCATCGCCCCCGCCAGCTCCTCAGGCCGGGTCAGGCGGCGGGAGATCCCGCGCAGCACCTGCTCCAACACTTCAAACTCTTGATACGAACCCAGCCAGTCATTGGCAACCATGTGCGGCGCGATTTTCGCCAGGCGTTCGGGCAATTGCCGCTCATTCGACAGCACCCGGTACACGTCACGGGTGAACTGCTGCAGCGGTTGATCGGCGTACAGCGTCCAGTCGCGGGCCAGGCAATGGTCGAAAAACACATCGAGGACAATCCCCGCGTAACGCCGCCGGGTCTCGGTGAAACGCCCGAGGGCGATGTCCACCAACGGATGGCGATCGGTGAATACATCAATCCGCCGATGCAACTGAATCGCCGCTTCAATCTGGGGTGCAAATTGCCCTTGCAGGCGTCCTTTGACGAAATCGCCATACAGACTGCCGAGTAATTGCTCGGGGTGCTGGCCTCCGAGGTGTAAATGTGCGAGATAGTTCATGGGCGCAGCTTAGCACTGCGCGCTTTCATCGTTACAGCACACGTATCGTTATAACCCGATATACCGATTTATGCGGTCGTCAGATCAAATTCATATTGGTATATCGCGAAATACCGATTTAAAGTTCGCCTCATCGCGATATAGCGCTACACATCACGAGCATAAAGCCATGAACCTCGACCTCGACGAAATAATAAAAGCCCTGGCACACCCAGTACGGCGAGACATTCTCATCTGGCTGAAAGACCCCAAAGCCCAGTTTCCTGAGCAGATACACAACCACGAGTACGGCATCTGCGCCGGGCAGATCGATCAACGCTGCGGCCTGTCGCAGTCGACCGTCTCCGCCCACCTGGCGACCCTGCAACGCGCAGGTCTGATCAGCAGCCAGAAAGCCGGCCAGTGGCACTTCTTCAAACGCAACGAGGACGTGATCCAGGCGTTCCTCGACGCCATCGTCAAAGAGCTCAGCGCTCCCACAAGGAATTGATTCAAATGCCCCTCTCGCTACTCATTCTGGCCTTGAGCGCCTTCGCCATCGGCACCACCGAGTTCGTCATCATGGGCCTGCTGCCCGATGTGGCGGCCGACCTCGGTGTGTCGATTCCCGGCGCCGGCTGGCTGGTGACCGGTTACGCCCTGGGCGTGGCCATCGGTGCGCCATTCATGGCTCTGGCCACCGCCAGACTGCCGCGCAAGGCCGCACTGGTAGCGCTGATGGGCATTTTTATCGTCGGTAACCTGCTGTGTGCCATCGCCAGTGACTACAACGTGCTGATGTTTGCCCGTGTCGTCACCGCGCTGTGCCACGGTGCGTTCTTCGGTATCGGTTCTGTGGTAGCCGCCGGGCTGGTGGCGCCGAACAAGCGTGCATCCGCCGTGGCACTGATGTTCACCGGCCTGACCCTGGCCAACGTCCTCGGCGTGCCGCTGGGCACGGCGCTGGGCCAAGAAGCCGGCTGGCGTTCGACCTTCTGGGCGGTAACCGTGATTGGTGTAGTGGCGCTGATCGGTCTGATCCGCTTCCTGCCGGCCAAGCGTGACGAGGAAAAACTCGACATGCGCGCCGAACTCGCCGCCCTCAAAGGCGCCGGCATCTGGCTTTCGCTGAGCATGACCGCGCTGTTCGCCGCGTCGATGTTCACCCTCTTCACCTACGTCGCGCCGCTGCTCGGCGATGTCACCGGCGTCTCGCCAAAAGGCGTGACCTGGACCCTGCTGCTGATTGGTCTCGGTCTGACGGTGGGCAACATCATCGGCGGCAAGCTGGCGGACAAGCGTCTCGGCGCCACCCTGATCGGCGTGTTCGTGGCGATGGCGGTGGTTTCCACCGTACTGAGCTGGACCAGCGTTGCGCTGATCCCGACTGAAATCACCCTGTTCCTCTGGGCCACCGCTTCGTTTGCCGCCGTCCCGGCGCTGCAAGTCAACGTGGTGACCTTCGGCAAGGCCGCACCGAACCTGGTGTCGACCCTGAACATCGGCGCTTTCAACATCGGCAACGCCCTGGGCGCCTGGGTCGGCGGCAGCGTCATCGCCCACGGTTTCGGCCTGACCAGCGTGCCCCTGGCCGCCGCCGCGCTGGCCGTGCTCGCACTGCTGGTGACCCTGATCACTTTCCGTCAGAACGGCGACGCCGGTCTGGCCCCCGCTACCCACTGATTAACCACTTAACTGACGAGGGTTGTACACATGGCAACTATTTTCGATCCGATCAAACTGGGCGACCTTGAGCTTTCCAACCGCATCATCATGGCCCCGCTGACCCGCTGCCGCGCTGATGAAGGCCGCGTACCGAACGCGCTGATGGCCGAGTACTACGTGCAACGCGCCTCGGCTGGTCTGATCCTGTCCGAAGCCACTTCGGTGACCCCGATGGGCGTCGGCTACCCGGACACTCCGGGCATCTGGTCCAACGATCAGGTACGCGGCTGGACCAACGTGACCAAAGCCGTGCACGCTGCCGGCGGCAAGATCGTCCTGCAACTGTGGCACGTCGGCCGCATCTCGCACCCGTCGTACCTCAACGGCGAAACCCCGGTCGCCCCGAGCGCCATCCAGCCTGAAGGTCACGTCAGCCTGGTTCGCCCACTGGCCGACTACCCGACTCCGCGTGCTCTGGAAACCGCTGAAATCGCCGAGATCGTCGACGCCTACCGCACTGGTGCCGAAAACGCTAAAGCCGCCGGTTTCGACGGCGTGGAAATCCACGGCGCCAACGGCTACCTGCTCGACCAGTTCCTGCAAAGCAGCACCAACCAGCGCACCGACAACTACGGTGGCTCGCTGGAAAACCGTGCGCGTCTGCTGCTGGAAGTGACTGACGCGGCGATCGACGTCTGGGGCGCCGGCCGTGTCGGCGTACACCTGGCACCGCGCGCCGATTCCCACGACATGGGCGACGACAATCTGGCTGAAACCTTCACTTACGTGGCTCGCGAGCTGGGCAAGCGCGGCATCGCCTTCATCTGCTCTCGTGAGAAAGAAGGCGCTGACAGCCTCGGCCCACAACTGAAAGAAGCCTTCGGCGGCGCGTACATCGCCAACGAACGCTTCACCAAGGACAGCGCCAATGCGTGGCTGGCTGAAGGCAAGGCTGACGCCGTAGCGTTCGGCGTACCGTTCATTGCCAACCCCGATCTGCCGGCACGTCTGAAGGCCGATGCACCGCTGAATGACGCGCGTCCTGAGTTGTTCTACGGCAAAGGCCCGGTCGGCTACATCGATTATCCAACGCTGTAAACAACATCAACTAACAAGTAAGCCCCGCCTCGAAAGAGGCGGGGCTTTTTTATTTTCACACATTTAAAGATTCGCCATCAGAACAATATAAACCTATGCTCCGCCCAGCAACTCATCAATTACAACCCACCAACTTAATCAAGCAAGGTTATATAAAAATGAATGATATAGATCCAAACAAACTTACATTCCTTCTGCAAATCACCAATGCCACGGACTCTACTTTCTGGCTTGAGGATTCCTCTCCAAAGCACCCACCCTTGACGCGTATCGACAAGATCCTACCCTACCAGACCGTCTTTATGATGTTTGAAGGAGATCCTCATCTGAAGCAGGACATCGTTATTGATTACGATATCAAAAAAGAGCTATTCAGCACTTACGTCTGCTACACCAACTACAAACAGAAAGTACAATTCGACACCACGCTCAGTTATTGCTACAGACAAATGGCGGGGCACCGGCCTCCAAAGGTCGAACTCTTCTGGGATACCAATGCTTTCTCTATTGGCGCCGAACCGATCAACTGCGGCGCGGCATTGGAAAATGAAAACCCGGTTTACCCATACAGTTATAAGATGATCGCATTCATGACGCCGTCGGCCTGATAGAGAGTTACCCGCTTATGCAGTAACGGTACGGACAACGCTGTTGCTCAATGCCCATTTTGCCCGAGTCGTTAACATTCATTCACACAGTCGACACAAAACCCCTACAAAATACGTAGCTCGCTACCTATCAACCTGCGCAACGTACGTATATAAAAGCACCCCATTACAGAAAGGCTTGAAGCAGGGACATTTCCCCGCTTCAAGTCTTGACACGGACAGATTCAATTACGCATTTTGTTTCATTTGCGCAGACTGGGGCTCAGGCGCAGCATATCAAGCCCTGTATCGACCCAGCGCTCGGCTTCGGCATGCAATTGAAAGCTGTCCGGCGCCAATAGCCATCCATACAGGAGGCCATCGATATACGCATGAATGCTGATGGCCGCCCGGGCAGTGTCGAGATCTTCCGGCAACTGCCCGCGATTGACCGCATTACGCAGGGTCAGACCGATGCGCAGGTTGCAATCGAGACTGGCCGTGCGGCGCTGCTGGCGCAGATCGCACATTTCATCGGTGAATTCGCACTTATGAAACAGAATCTCGTTGATGCGACGGGTCTTCGGATCCAGGGCGACCTGATGGAACAGATGGATCAACAGCTTGCGCATGCATCCCAGCGGATCGAGTTCGTCCTCGCTCTCGCTGGCCTTGGCCAATTCATCCAGCGGTTCATGCAGGCTGTCGAGCATCGCCTGCACCAGATCGGCCTTATTGCTGAAATGCCAATAGATGGCACCGCGCGTGACGCCGGCCATCGTCGCGATATCCGCCAGGGTCGTGCGGGCCACGCCCCTTTCATAAAACGCTTTCTCGGCCGCTTCGAGAATCTGGCTGCGCGTTTCCTGAGCTTCCTCTTTGGTACGACGGACCATGGCAGTAAAACCTCAAACAGGATGTTTCAGGGATGGCTGAATATCCGCTGAATAAAGAGGGGGCTGATTTCTCACGAATCGGCTCCCCGGCCTACAATTTCAAACCTTGCGACGCATTTTGTAACAGGGTGGGTACGACGCCAAGCTATTTACAAACAACCATGAACGTAAGTATATTCCTTAGCAAGCTACTTATCCACTCGACCCGATTTTTTTACCCTTTCACACTTCTTGTGCGCAATGTGCGCGCCTGACCCGAGGATCTTCATGCAATTCAAGCCAGCTGTTACCGCTCTGGTCACTGCCGTCGCCCTGGCATCGCTGCTCAGCGGATGTAAAAAGGAAGAAGCGGCCCCAGCCGCTCCGCCTCCTCAGGTCGGCGTCGTCACCCTGCAACCACAAGCGTTTACCCTCACGTCCGAACTGCCCGGGCGCACCAGTGCGTACCGCATCGCTGAAGTTCGACCACAGGTCAACGGCATCATTCTCAAGCGTCTGTTCAAGGAAGGCGGCGATGTCAAAGCCGGCCAGCAGCTGTATCAGATCGATCCGGCAGTCTATGAAGCGACCCTGAAAAGCGCCGAAGCCAACCTGCGTTCGACCAAGTCGATCTCCGACCGCTACAAGCAACTGGTCGACGAGCAGGCCGTGAGCCGCCAGGAATACGACACCGCCGTGGCCAATCGCATGGAATCGGAAGCGTCGTTGCAGAGTGCGCAGATCAACGTGAAATACACCAAGGTCTACGCGCCGATCTCCGGCCGCATCGGCCGTTCTTCGGTGACTGAGGGTGCTTTGGTCAGCAATGGCCAGACCGACGCCATGGCCGTGATCCAGCAACTGGACCCGATCTACGTTGACGTCACCCAGTCCTCGGTAGAGCTGCTGGAGCTGCGCCGCGAGCTGGAAAGCGGTCGTCTGCAAAAGGCCGGCGACAACGCCGCCGCAGTCAAGCTGACCCTGGAAGACGGCAGCCAGTACAAGCTCGACGGCAAGCTGGAATTCTCCGAAGTGTCAGTCGATCAGACCACAGGTTCGGTGACCCTGCGCGCGGTGTTCCCGAACCCGGATCACACCCTGCTGCCAGGCATGTTCGTCCACGCCCAGTTGCAGGCCGGTGTGAACAGCGCCGCGATTCTCGCGCCGCAGCAAGGCGTGACCCGTGACCTCAAAGGCACGCCGACCGCACTGGTCGTCGGTGCGGACAACAAGGTCGAACTGCGTCAGCTCAAGGCCAGCCGCACCGTCGGCAGCCAATGGCTGATCGAAGATGGCCTGAAGGCTGGCGATCGCCTGATCACCGAAGGTCTGCAGTACGTCAAACCGGGTGTTGAAGTCAAAGCCACTGAAGCGACCAACGTTCACGCAAAGAACCCGGCCCCCGCACAGGCAGCTGACCAAGCCGCCGGCGGCAAAGGGGAGTAACCCATGTCAAAATTCTTCATCGACCGTCCGATTTTCGCCTGGGTAATTGCCCTGGTGATCATGCTGGTCGGGGCTCTATCGATCCTCAAATTGCCGATCAACCAGTACCCGAGCATTGCGCCGCCAGCCATTGCGATCTCCGTGACCTACCCGGGCGCTTCGGCGCAAACCGTGCAGGACACCGTGGTCCAGGTGATCGAGCAGCAGCTCAACGGTATCGACAACCTGCGTTATGTGTCCTCGGAAAGTAACTCCGACGGCAGCATGACCATTACCGCGACCTTCGAGCAAGGCACCAACTCCGACACCGCGCAGGTGCAGGTTCAGAACAAGCTGAACCTCGCCACCCCGCTGCTGCCGCAGGAAGTGCAGCAACAGGGTATCCGCGTGACCAAGGCAGTGAAAAACTTCCTGCTGGTGATCGGCGTGGTGTCGCGTGACGGCAGCATGACCAAGGACGACCTGTCCAACTACATCGTATCGAACATGCAGGATCCGATTTCGCGCACCGCCGGTGTCGGTGACTTTCAAGTCTTCGGTGCCCAGTACGCGATGCGCATCTGGCTTGACCCGGCCAAGTTGAACAACTTCAACCTGACCCCGGTCGACGTGAAAACCGCCATCGCTGCGCAGAACGTTCAGGTTTCGTCGGGTCAGCTCGGCGGCTTGCCGGCCGTACAAGGTCAGCAACTCAACGCCACGATCATCGGCAAGACCCGTCTGCAGACCGCCGAGCAGTTCAAGGAAATTCTGCTCAAGGTCAACAAGGACGGTTCGCAAGTTCGCCTCAAAGACGTGGCAGATGTCGGCCTCGGCGGTGAAAACTACGCGATCAGCGCCCAGTTCAACGGCAGTCCAGCTTCCGGCCTGGCAGTGAAACTGGCCAACGGCGCCAACGCCCTCGATACGGCCAAGGCCCTGCGCAACACCATCGACAGCCTCAAGCCGTTCTTCCCGCAAGGCATGGAAGTGGTGTTCCCGTACGACACCACTCCAGTGGTCACCGAGTCGATCAAAGGTGTGGTTCACACGCTGGTCGAAGCGATTGCGCTGGTGTTCCTGGTGATGTTCCTGTTCCTGCAGAACTTCCGCGCCACCGTCATCACCACGATGACCGTACCGGTGGTATTGCTCGGTACCTTCGGCATCCTCGCCGCCGCCGGTTTCAGCATCAACACGCTGACCATGTTCGGCATGGTGCTGGCCATCGGTTTGCTGGTGGACGACGCCATCGTCGTGGTGGAAAACGTCGAGCGGGTGATGAGCGAAGAAGGCTTGTCACCCAAGGAGGCGACCAAAAAATCCATGGGCCAGATTCAGGGTGCGCTGGTCGGTATCGCCCTTGTACTGTCGGCGGTATTGCTGCCGATGGCCTTCTTCAGCGGCTCCACCGGTGTGATCTACAAGCAGTTCTCGATCACCATCGTTTCGGCCATGGCCCTGTCGGTGCTGGTTGCCCTGATCTTCACCCCGGCGCTGTGCGCGACCATGCTCAAGCCCATTCCGAAAGGCGAGCATGGCACGCCGAAGAAAGGCTTCTTCGGCTGGTTCAACCGCAATTTCGACCGTGGTGTACAGAGCTACGAACGCGGCGTCGGCAATATGCTGTCGCGTAAAGCGCCATATCTGCTGGCTTACCTGCTGATCGTCGTTGGCATGATCTGGCTGTTCACCCGCATTCCGACCGCGTTCCTGCCGGAAGAAGACCAGGGCGTACTGTTCGCTCAGGTACAGACCCCAGCCGGTTCCAGTGCCCAGCGTACCCAGGTGGTCGTCGATGAAATGCGTGAATACCTGCTGCGTCCGAACAAGGATGGCGGTGAGGCTGACGCGGTGGCTTCGGTGTTCACGGTGACCGGTTTCAACTTCGCCGGTCGTGGCCAGAGCTCGGGTATGGCGTTCATCATGCTCAAGCCGTGGGGTGAACGTAACGCCGACAACAGCGTGTTCAATCTGGCTGCACGGGCCCAGCAGCACTTCTTCAGCTTCCGCGATGCGATGGTGTTTGCCTTTGCCCCGCCAGCGGTACTGGAGCTGGGTAACGCCACCGGTTTCGACGTATTCCTGCAGGACCGTGCCGGTATCGGCCACGAAAAACTGATGGAAGCGCGCAACCAGTTCCTCGGCATGGCTGCGCAAAGCAAAGTCCTCACACAAGTGCGTCCGAACGGCTTGAACGACGAGCCACAGTTCCAGCTGGAAATCGATGACGAGAAGGCCAGTGCCCTGGGCATTACCATCAGCGACATCAACAACACCCTGTCGATTGCCTTGGGCAGTAGCTATGTCAACGACTTCATCGACCGCGGTCGAGTGAAAAAGGTGTACGTGCAAGGCCAACCGGACTCGCGCATGAGCCCGGAAGACCTCAAGAAGTGGTATGTACGCAACGCCCAAGGCACCATGGTTCCGTTCTCCGCTTTCGCCAAGGGCGAGTGGATCTACGGCTCGCCGAAACTGGCACGCTACAACGGTGTGGAAGCGGTAGAAGTGCTGGGTGCTCCGGCGCCGGGTTACTCCACCGGTGAGGCGATGGCCGAAGTCGAAGCGATTGCCAAGAAACTTCCGTCGGGTGTCGGTATCTCCTGGACCGGTCTGTCCTACGAGGAACGGCTGTCCGGCTCGCAGGCGCCAGCGCTGTACGCCTTGTCGCTGCTGATGGTGTTCCTGTGTCTGGCGGCGCTGTATGAAAGCTGGTCGATTCCGATCGCGGTCATGCTCGTGGTACCGCTGGGGATCATCGGTGCGTTGATGGCAACCAGCCTGCGCGGGCTGTCCAACGACGTGTACTTCCAGGTGGGCTTGTTGACGACCATCGGTCTGGCAGCTAAAAACGCCATTCTGATCGTCGAGTTCGCCAAGGAACTGCATGAGCAAGGGCGCAGCTTGCGTGATGCGGCGATCGAAGCCTGCCGCATGCGTCTGCGACCGATCATCATGACTTCGCTGGCCTTCGTGCTCGGTGTTGTACCGTTGGCAATCTCGACCGGTGCCGGTTCGGGCAGCCAGCATGCAATCGGTACTGGCGTAATTGGCGGTATGCTGACGGCCACGATCCTGGCGATCTTCTGGGTCCCACTGTTCTTCGTCACGGTTTCGTCCATGGGCCAGCGCAAAAACGCCGACCAGGATGAAACTAAAGAAACTCCTAAAGAGGCTGGCCAATGAGCAAGTCGCTACTCTCCCTCGCAGTCGCCGCCTTCGTGCTGAGCGGTTGCTCGCTGATACCCGACTATCAGCAGCCTGAGGCTCCGGTCGCAGGTCAGTACCCGCAGGGGCCGGCCTATTCGCCGGCCCAGGCACCGGCGCAAGCCGCTGCCGAGCAGGGCTGGAAGCAGTTTTTCCATGACCCTGCGCTGCAGCAGCTGATCCAGGTATCCCTGGAAAACAACCGCGACCTGCGTGTCGCGGCGCTGAACATCGACGCCTATGCGGCTCAATACCGCATCCAGCGCGCCGACCTGTTCCCGGCGGTGTCGGCCAATGCCAGCGGCAGCCGTCAGCGGGTTCCGGCCCGTGCATCGCAGACTGGCGAGTCGAGCATCACCAGCTCCTACTCTGCCACTGTCGGCATCAGCGCCTACGAACTCGACCTGTTCGGTCGGGTTCGCAGCCTGAGCGAACAAGCGCTGCAACAATACTTCGCCACTGAAGAAGCACGCCGCAGCACGCAGATCAGCCTGGTGGCGAGCGTCGCCAATGCTTACCTGACCTGGCAAGCGGACAAGGAACTGCTCAAGCTGACGCAAGACACCCTCGGTGCCTTTGAAGAAAGCTACA
This sequence comes from Pseudomonas sp. GW823-FHT01D03, assembly GCF_058798255.1. Taxonomy (NCBI): domain Bacteria; kingdom Pseudomonadati; phylum Pseudomonadota; class Gammaproteobacteria; order Pseudomonadales; family Pseudomonadaceae; genus Pseudomonas; species Pseudomonas sp. GW823-FHT01D03. Next base: position 1,506,325 of record NZ_JBXAKK010000001.1, on the reverse strand, counting down.
AGCTGACCAGCCGCAGCAACGAAGTCGGTGTGGCTTCGGCGCTGGATCTGGCGCAGTCGCGTACCTCGGTCGAGAACGCCCGGGCACAACTGGCGCGTTACACCCGCCAGGTGGCGCAGGACGAAAACAGCCTGACCCTGCTGCTCGGCACCGGCATCCCGGCCAATCTGCAAGCGGCCAAACCGCTGTCCGATGATCTGCTCAGCGACGTACCGGCCGGTCTGCCTTCGGACCTGCTGCAGCGTCGTCCGGACATCCTGCAAGCCGAGTACAACCTGAAAGCGGCCAACGCCAACATTGGCGCCGCCCGTGCAGCGTTCTTCCCGAGCATCAGCCTGACCGCCAACGCGGGCAGCCTGAGCCCGGACCTGTCCGGTCTGTTCAAGGGTGGCTCGGGTACCTGGCTGTTCCAGCCGCAGATCAACCTGCCAATCTTCAACGCCGGCAGCCTGCGCGCCAGCCTCGACTACGCCAAGATCCAGAAGGACATTGGCGTGGCGAACTACGAGAAGTCGATTCAAACCGCCTTCCAGGAAGTCGCCGACGGCCTGGCCGCGCGCCAGACCTACACCGAGCAGCTGCAAGCGCAGCGTGACTTCGTCGCGGCCAACCAGGATTACTACCGCCTGGCCGAGCGTCGTTACCGCATCGGTGTCGACAGCAACCTGACCTTCCTCGACGCCCAGCGTCAGCTGTTCAGCGCACAACAGGCACTGATCACCGACCGCCTCGCGCAGCTGACCAGTGCGGTCAACCTGTACAAGGCCCTGGGTGGCGGCTGGAATGCGCAGACCGCGCAGAATGAACCGCTGAAAGAAGAAGCACCGAAGATGAAGCTGTTCTGATCATCCGGTGAACACAAGGAGCCCGCCATTTGGCGGGCTTTTTGTTGCCTGAAACAAATGTGTTGTCTGGAATGGCGCTATCGCGAGCAGGCTCACTCCTACAGGGGAACGCATTCCAATTGTAGGAGTGAGCCTGCTCGCGATAGCGACTTATCGACCACCACAAAACCCGGCTCAATCTTGCGTTCGATAATCGCCCGAAACCCGCTTTCCCCGATTGAATCCCGCCCACCGCGCCCCGCACCATTCGCTCCACAAAACCAATAACAACAGGTTCGACACCATGCTCCCGCGCCCTGTCCCGTCCGGCTGATCGCCGCCGCTTCATCCCTGATTCTGCAAGCTCGTGCCCGCCCCGAAATGGCGGCAACGGCTCTGTTCGACCTAAAAAAATAACAAGAGACCCTGCGATGACTCATCCAACTGCGCCGTACGCACTCCCCGGCCTGATCGCCCTGGCCCTGACCGGCGTCGCCCTCCCCGCCGCAGCCGAAGAAGCCGGTTTCGTCGAAGGAGCCAAGGTCAACCTGAACCTGCGCAACTTCTACATCAACCGCAACTTCACCAACCCGACCAAGGCTCAGGGCAAGGCTGAAGAGTGGACGCAGAACTTCATCCTCGACGCCAAATCCGGCTTCACCCAAGGCACCGTCGGCTTCGGCATGGACGTGCTGGGCCTGTACTCGGTGAAGCTCGATGGCGGCAAAGGCACCGGTGGCACGCAACTGCTGCCGCTGGATCACGACGGGCGACCGGCGGACAACTTTGGCCGCACCAACGTCGCGTTCAAGGCCAAACTGTCGCAGACCGAAATCAAGGTCGGCGAATGGATGCCGGTGCTGCCGATCCTGCGTTCGGACGACGGCCGTTCGCTGCCGCAAACCTTCCGTGGCGGGCAGATCACCTCAAAGGAAATCAACGGCCTGACTCTCTATGGCGGGCAGTTCCGCGCCAACAGCCCGCGCGACGACAGCAGCATGAGCGACATGTCGATGACCGGCAAAGCGGCGTTCACCTCTGATCGCTTCAACTTTCAGGGCGGTGAATACGTTTTCAACGAAAAACGCACGCAGATCGGCCTGTGGAACGCCGAACTCAACGACATCTACAGCCAACAATACGTCAACCTGATTCACAGCCAGCCACTTGGCGACTGGACGCTGGGCGCCAACCTCGGTTTCTTCTACGGCAAGGACGACGGCAGCGCCCGCGCCGGCGAACTCGACAACAAGACCTGGTCGGGGATGTTCTCGGCCCGCTACGGCGGCAACACCTTCTACGTCGGCCTGCAGAAACTCACTGGCGACAGCGCCTGGATGCGCGTCAACGGCACCAGCGGCGGCACCCTGGCCAACGACAGTTACAACGCCAGCTACGACAACGCTCAGGAACGTTCCTGGCAAGTGCGCCACGACTACAACTTCGCCGCCCTGGGCATCCCCGGCCTGACCCTGATGAACCGCTACATCAGCGGCGACAACGTACACACCGGAACCATCACCGACGGCAAGGAATGGGGCCGCGAATCGGAACTGGGCTACACCGTACAGAGCGGCACCCTGCGCGACCTCAACGTGCGCTGGCGCAACTCGACCATGCGCCGCGACTTCAGCAACAACGAGTTCGACGAGAACCGCCTGATCATCAGCTATCCGATCAGCCTGCTTTGAACCGCATGCCGGCGCTGCGGCGCCGGCATCAACCACTGGTCAGCCCGGACTGGCGATTTGTCGAGGCGCAGATACAGTCAACAGAGTGTGTAAATTCTCCAGCCTGCTGTAGGAGCCCTTAGTTTTCTTCCGTTATCTCCGGATGCTGTACGCGAAGCTGCCTTGGCCACGGAGGTCAGGTATGAGCAAGCGAATAGTTATCGTCGGTGGCGGTGTAGGTGGAACCATGCTGGCCAATCAACTGGTCGGCAAGCTGTATCCCGAAGTTCTACGCGGCGACGTCTCGATTACATTGCTGTCCAGTTCTCCCGATCATTACTACAAACCTGCGTTCATGTACGTGGCGTTCAGTCAGTTCTTCGAAGAGGAACTCAAACGTGCGGAACGCTCATTGTTGCGCCCGGAAATCAGTTTCCATGTCGAAGAAGTCACCCGTTTCGACTTTTCCGGGCAGCAATTGCGCACCCGAACCGGCAAGCGCTTCGACTATGATTTTCTGGTGATCGCCACCGGCTGCGTGCCGGCGCCGGAACGCATCGAGGGTCTGCAAGAAGCCGGCGACCACTTCTATCAATACCTTCCTGCCCGGCAGCTGGCGCAACGCCTGAACACCCTCGAAAAAGGCCGGATTTTCATTACCGTGTCCTTCCCGCAGACACCGAACGTCCCGCACCAATGCGGAATCGCGCCCGTGGAAACGACATTGATGCTGGATGAACTGTTGCGTCGCCGGGGCGTTCGCGAGCAAGTGGAAATCATCTACACCTACCCGACGGTTGCCCAGCTATTGCGCAATTGTCTGTTCTTGCAGCGTCCCACCGGTGAAATTCTGCCGAGCATCTTTGCCCACAAAAACATTCAATTTCAGCGCGGCTTCACCCTGAGCCATGTGGATCCTGATGCAAAAATCGCCTACTCAATCGAGGGCGATGCGCAACCCTTCGACATTCTGATGGCTACCCCGCCAATCCAGGCCGTCGAGGTGGTGCGTGAATGCGGCATCTCACACGCCGCCAATGATGAAGGATGGCTGCCGACCAATCACGAAACGCTGCAGGTCTACGGTCTGGAGAATGTCTACGTGATCGGCGACACCGTCGACCTGCCGGTCAGCAAGGCCGGCGGCGCCTGTCACAACCAGGCGCCGGTGATCGCCAACAACATCACGGCCCAGATCCGTCTTGGCGCACCCAACTCGGTATACGACGGTCGGGTACAGGCGGTAGCACAAATGGGCCTGAATGCCGGGATGCCACTCTGGTACGACTACGCCCACGATGTATTGCCGACACCCCCGACCAAATTGGGCGGTCTGCTCAGAAACGGCTTCAATCGCGGTCTTTACTGGGCGGTGGCCCGGGGAATGCTTTGACCCTGCACAGGGAGGAGTGATTGCTCATGAACATGCCCGAGGAAATGTCAGCCACGCCCGGGTTCACTGCACTGATGGCGAAACTGCAGCCGTTAATCGATGGCGGACGCATGGAGAATATTGTCGACCTGCTTTCCCTGGTTTCCGATATCGCCGATCTGCTCGACCCGGCCATGGTGGAAAAACTCGCGCAATTGTTCGAGAGCAGCACAGCCGCCACCTGGACAGTCAGTAATGCAGTGCGCGTAGCCAAAGCCGAAGTATCGGCACAGTCAGCGGCGCCGGGGACTCTGGCGTTGCTCAAACTGCTGAATGAAGAGGACACACGCAAAGGCGTGGCCGTTGTCCTGAAAACCCTCAACGTCATTGGACGACAACTGTAATCCGCCAGAGAGGACCTCCTCATGAGCGCCAAACTCGAAACGGCAGGGAACGCCTGCACCCACTGGGACGCCAAGGCGTACCAGCAGTTTTCCCGTCTCAGGCAACGCCCGGTCAACGAATTGCTCGACCGTATCGATCTGCACGACCCCATACGAATTTATGACCTGGGCTGCGGCACCGGCATTGCCACGCGACTGCTGGCCGAGCGCTGGCCGCGTGCGCAGTTGCTGGGTGTCGACAGCTCGCGGCAGATGCTTGATCAGGCCCGGTGCCTGCCGATCAACGCCCAATGGCAAGAGTGCGACCTGCTCGACTGGCAACCCGAACAACCGGCCGATCTGCTGCTCGCGGCGGCGGTGCTGCATTTCATTGGCGATCATCAACACCTGCTGCCGCGCCTGCTGGGGTATCTGCGCCCGGGCGGCTGTCTGGCGGTGCACATGCCGGACTGGCGCGATGCCTTGTGGTATCGACTGATGCTCGACACCCTCGAAGACGCGGGCCCGGGTCACACCCCCATCGGCACACCGCAACTGCGCCGGCGCATGGCGGCGCGGCCGTTGTTGACACTGGAGGACTACTATCGCTTGCTCGCGCCGCTGACCACCTCGCTGGAGATCTGGGAAACCGAGCAACTGCAGGTGGTTGACGGCAAGTCACCAGTGTACGACTGGGTGAAGGTCTCGGCGCTGCGGCCGGTGATGCAGGCACTGACGTCACAGGAACAGGCGCGTTTTATTTACCACTACCTGATGCGGGTGCATAAGCATTACCCGCCGGAGGAAAACGGGCAGACGCTGTTTCCGTTCAAGCGGATTTTCATTGTGGCCAAAGTGTGATGTGTCACGACGAATATCGCCATCGCGAGCAGGCTCACTCCTACAGATGACCGCGTTCCATTGTAGGAGTGAGCCTGCTCGCGAAGGCGTCAGTTCAGGCACCATCACTCCCGGGATTCGACGCCCAGTTCATCCCACACCGACTCCGCCAGGTGGAACGTCGCATTGGCCGCCGGGATTCCGCAGTAAATCGCGCTCTGCATGATCACTTCCTTGATCTCGCCCCGGCTCACACCGTTGTTGGCGGCCGCACGCAAATGCAGTTTCAGCTCGGCCTCGCGGTTCATCCCGATCAGCATGGCGATGGTGATCAGGCTGCGGGTATGCCGAGGCAGGCCCGGGCGGGTCCAGATGTCGCCCCAGGCGTGACGCGTGATCATCTCCTGGAATTCCGAGTTGAACTCGGTCAGCGCATTCAGGCTGCGATCGACATGGGCGTCGCCCAACACCGCGCGGCGGACTTGCAGGCCTTCGTCGTAACGTTGTTTCTCGTCCACAAAAACTTCCTCACTGAGCGTTCAGAAACGCCAACACACGATCACTGAAAGCGGCACCGGCCTGCACATTGGACAGGTGCGCGGCATGGAACTCGGCGTACTCGGCGTCGCGCACATGCTCCTGAATGAAATGCCCGCCGGACGGCGGCGTCACCGCATCTTTAGTGCCGGCGATGACCAGCAGCGGCAGGTTGATCGAGGCCAGTTGCTCACGGAAATCGGCATCGCGCACCGCCGCGCAATTGGCCGCATAACCTTCAGGCGAAGTCGCCGCGAGCATGTCCGTAATTTTCTTCGCCGCAGCCGGATTGGCCGCGGAAAAATCCGGGGTGAACCACCGGGCAATCGACGCATCACGCAGTGCGACCATCGCTGCCGGGCCGTCGCGCAGCACGGTTTCGATGCGCGGGTTCCACACCGATGGATCACCGATCTTTGCGGCGGTGTTGCACACGATCAGTTTGTGCAGACGATGACCGGCATTGATCCCCAGCCACTGGCCGATCAAACCACCCATCGACAGTCCGCAAAAATGCGCACGCTCGATGTACAGCGCATCGAGCAAGCCAAGCACGTCGCGGCCCAGTTGCTCAATGCTGTACGGCCCCGGTGTCACCAACGACTGGCCGTGGCCACGGGTGTCGAAACGCAGCAACCGGAAGTACTCGGTGAACGCCGGCACCTGCGCGTCCCACATGTGCAGGTCGGTGCCCAGCGAGTTGGACAGCACCAGCACCGGTGCGTCGACCGGGCCTTCAATAACGTAATGCAGTTCGCCATCGGCGAGTTGAACGAAAGCCACAGCCCTCTCCTTTCAGACAGACAATGCGTTGTGTTCGGCCACCGCGCGCTCGACCCAGGTTTGTGCCTGGCCGAGGTAATGCGCGGGGTCGAGCAGATGATCCAGTTCGGTGCTGCTCAGTTCGGCGGTCACTTGCGGCTCGTCGCCGAGTACCGCACGCAGGTGGCGCTGTTCGGCCACCGCGCGTTTGCAGCATTGTTCGAGCAAATGATGCGCGGTGTCGCGGCCGACCCGCTGGGCGAGGACGATGCTCACCGCTTCGGCCAGCACCAGCCCTTGGGTCAATTGCAGATTGCGCGCCATGCGCTCGGCATCGACTTCCAGACCATCGGCCAGCAGGCGCGCCTGTTGCAGCGCACCGGACACCAGGCAGCAGATCTCCGGCAGGGTTTCCCATTCGGCATGCCACAGACCGAGGCTGCGTTCGTGCTCCTGCGGCATGGCGCTGAACAGTGTCGAGACCAGCCCCGGCACCCGCGTCGCCGCACCGATCAACACCGCCGCACCCACCGGATTGCGCTTGTGCGGCATGGTCGACGAACCGCCCTTGCCCGGCGCCGACGGCTCGAACACTTCCGCCGCTTCGGTCTGCATCAACAGACTGACGTCGCGCCCGAATTTGCCGAGGCTGCCGGCGATCAAACCGAGCACAGCGCCGAACTCGACAATGCGATCACGCTGGGTGTGCCACGGTTGTTCCGGCAAGCTCAGTTGCAGCTCTTCGGCCAGCGCCTGGGCGACCGGCAGCGCTTGCTCGCCGAGTGCCGCGAGGGTGCCGGAAGCGCCGCCGAATTGCAGCACCAGCAGCCGTGGCTTGAGTTCGCGCAGACGCTGACGACTGCGGGTCACCGCGCCGAGCCAACCGGCAATCTTCATCCCGAGGGTGACGGGCGTGGCGTGCTGCAGCCAGGTGCGCCCGGCCAAAGGCGTCGCCGCATGCCGCTGGGCTTGGGTGGCGAGCGAATCGGCCAGCGCTGCCAGATCGCTTTCAATCAGCTCCAGCGCATGCCGCAATTGCAGGACCAGCCCGGAATCCATCACATCCTGACTGGTCGCCCCCAGATGCACATAACGCTCGGCCTCGGCACTGCTCGCGGCAATCTGCTTGCCCAACGCTTTGACCAGTGGAATCGCCGAGTTACCAGCCGTGGCAATCGCCTCGCCCAGCGCCGCGAAGTCATACAGACCGGCGTTGCAGGCGGCGGCAATCGGCGCGACGGCGGCCGCCGGAATTACCCCGACCCGCGCCTCGGCCCGGGCCAGCGCCGCTTCGAAATCAAGCATCGCCTGCACTCGGCCCTGATCGCAGAACACCTCGCGCATATCGCGGGCCGTGAAGTAGGCATCGAACAATTGATTGCCCGGTCGCTGAGTCATAAACAGTCCTTGCCGGCGCGGGCCAATGCGGCCCGCGCACATCGGTTTACAGATCGTGGTGCAAGTACGCCGCCTGTTTCGGCAGGCGCAGGCTGAACAGGAACGCCACCGCCATCATCACCGTGACGTACCAGTAGAAAGCGTTTTCCATGCCCCCGGCCTTCAGGCTCAGGGCCACGTATTCCGCCGAACCGCCGAAGATCGCGTTGGCCACCGCATAGGCCAGACCGACGCCAAGGGCGCGGACTTCCGGCGGGAACATTTCGGCTTTCACCAGGCCGCTGATCGAGGTGTAGAAACTGACAATCGCCAGCGCCACGGTGATCAGCACAAAGGCCAGAATCGGGCTGCTGATGCTTTTCAGGCTCAACAGGATCGGCACCGTGAACAGCGTGCCGAGCGCGCCGAACCAGAGCATCGAATTACGCCGGCCGATCTTGTCGGCGAGCATGCCGAACAGCGGCTGCATGCACATATACAGGAACAGCGCGCCAGTCATGATGTAGCTGGCGGTCTTGGCGTGCATGCCGGCGGTGTTCACCAGGTACTTCTGCATGTACGTGGTGAAGGTGTAGAAAATCAGCGAGCCACCGGCGGTGTAACCGAGTACGGTGATGAACGCGGCCTTGTGATCACGGAACAGTGCGCGGATGCTGCCGGCGTCCTTGTTCTCGCGCATTTCCTTGCTGGTGGTTTCCTTCAACGAACGGCGCAGGAACAGCGAAATCAACGCCGCCACCGCACCGACCACAAATGGAATCCGCCAGCCGTAGGCGCGCAGATCCTCTTCGGTGAGGAATTGCTGCAGAACCACCACCAGCGACACCGCCAGCAGTTGCCCGCCGATCAGGGTCACGTACTGGAACGAGGCAAAAAATCCACGCTGGCCCTTGAGCGCGACTTCGCTCATGTAGGTCGCGGTAGTGCCGTACTCGCCGCCGACCGACAAGCCTTGCAGCAAGCGCGCGAACAACAGCAGGACTGGCGCCCAGACGCCGATGTCCTTATAGGTCGGCAGACAGGCGATCAGCAGCGAACCGAAGCACATCATCAGAATCGAGATGAGCATCGAATTCTTGCGCCCGTGCTTGTCCGCCACCCGGCCAAAAATCCAGCCGCCAATCGGGCGCATCAGGAAGCCGGCAGCAAACACTCCGGCCGTGTTGACCAGTTGCACCGTAGGGTTGTCGGAAGGGAAAAACGCCGGGGCGAAATAGATCGCGCAGAAGGCATAGACATAGAAGTCGAACCATTCGACGAGGTTGCCGGACGAGGCACCGACAATGGCGAAGATGCGCTTGCTGCGCTCCTCGCCGGTGTAATGAGCGGTGGTAGTGGTCATTGTTTTTTACTCTGAAGGGACAGGTGAGAGTCTAGACACACTTCGCAACAATCCCGTTCCACGGATACATCGTCAAGGGCACCGCACGACACTGTGGCGAGGGAGCTTGCTCCCGCTCGGCTGCGAAGCAGTCGTAAAACCGGAAAACACGGTGATATGAATCACCGCATTCACAGGATTTGGGCTTGCTTCGCAAGCCAGCGGGAGCAAGCTCCCTCGCCACAGGTAGATCAACAGTTGCTCTGTGTAGGAGCTGCCGCAGGCTGCGATCTTTTGCTTTTAATAATCGAAGAACACCGTCTCGGCCTCAGTGCCCTGCAAAATCACATTCCACTGATACACACCCGCCGCATCCGGCTTCGCCAGCAACGTAGCGCGACGCTCGGCCGGCACACATTCCAGCAGCGGATCATTGACGTTCGCCGGGTCGCCTTCGAAGTAGATGCGTGTCAGCAAGTGCTTGACCAGCCCACGGGCAAACACCAGCACCACCAGATGCGGCGCCTGGGTCGAGCCCTTCAGGCCTTCGACCGTGCCCGGTTTGATCGTGGTGAAACGGAAGCGCCCTTCGGCATCCACCGGCACCCGGCCAAAACCTTCGAAGTGCGGATCCAGCGGCTTGTCCTGCTCGTCTTCCGGGTGCGCGTACTTGCCGGCGGCGTTGGCCTGCCAGACTTCGAGCATCGCGTCGTTGACCACATCGCCGTTGCCGTCAACGACTTGGCCGGTGATCGCCACGCGCTCGCCGAGGGTTTGTTCGACCGCGAGGTTTTCGCGGTTCAGCCAGGTCAGGCCGATGTGGTAGTACGGCCCGACGGTGTGGGACGTGGTGGCAGTCAGCGTCATCTTATTTCTCCATCGGCGTGGCGTCGCGGCCGCGCAAAACGATGTCCCAGCGATAGCCGAGGGCGTAGGACGGAATGGTTTTTTCCAGATCGAAAGCGGCGATCAGACGTTCCTTGGCGGAAGTGTCCGGCACGCAGTTGTAGATCGGGTCGTAGGCCAGCAGCGGATCGCCGGGGAAGTACATCTGCGTCACCAGGCGGGTGAGAATGCTCGGCCCGAACAGCGAGAAATGGATGTGCGCCGGGCGCCACGCGTTGTGGTGGTTGCCCCACGGATAGGCGCCGGGCTTGATGGTCTGGAACTGATACCAGCCGTCGGCGTCGGTCACGGTGCGGCCGGTGCCGGTGAAGTTCGGGTCCAGCGGTGCGTCGTGCAGGTCGCGCTTGTGGTTGTAGCGGCCGGCGGCGTTGGCCTGCCAGATCTCCACCAGAATCCCCGGCACCGGCAAGCCGTTTTCGTCGAGCACACGGCCGTGAATGATGATGCGCTCGCCCAACGGCTCGCCGTCGTGCTGAGCGGTCAGGTCGTTGTCCTTGTCGGCGACGCGTTCGGCACCGATGGTCGGGCCGGTGATCTCCGACAACGAATGCGGCAGAAACACCAACGGCTTGGACGGCGAGCGCAGGTTGGTGGATTGATACGTCGGGTGCAGGTATTCAGGCTGGGTGCCTTCCTGCGGACGACGATAGCCAGGCTTGTCAGTCATTTCGCTTTCCTCTGTTCTTATCAGTCGACGCGCAGCGTCAGACGCGTTCAATGGCCAGGGCCAGACCCTGCCCGACGCCGACGCACATGGTCGCCAGACCTTTCTTGCCGCCGGTCTTTTCCAGCTGATGCAGCGCGGTCAGCACCAGGCGCGCGCCGCTCATGCCCAGCGGATGGCCCAAGGCAATCGCGCCACCGTTCGGGTTGACCTGCGGCGCATCGTCGGCCAGACCCAATTCGCGCAGCACCGCCAGACCTTGGCTGGCAAACGCTTCGTTGAGTTCGATCACGTCGAAATCGCTGACCGCCACGCCGAGACGCTCGATCAGTTTGCGCACCGCCGGCACCGGGCCGATGCCCATCACCCGAGGTGCAACACCGGCGCTGGCCATACCGAGTACTTTGGCGCGGGCGGTCAGGCCGTGTTTTTTCACCGCTTCCGCCGACGCGAGAATCAGCGCGGCAGCACCGTCGTTGACGCCGGACGCGTTGCCGGCGGTGACAGTCTTGTCCGGGCCGTTGACCGGTTTGAGTTTGGTCAGCGCTTCAAGCGTGGTGTCGGCGCGTGGATGCTCGTCCTGGCTGACCACGGTTTCGCCCTTCTTGTGGGCGATCCGCACTTCGACGATTTCCTCGGCGAAGTAGCCCGCCGCTTGTGCAGCGGCCGTGCGTTGCTGACTGCGCAGGGCGAAAGCGTCCTGATCGGCACGCGACACTTTATAGTCGTCAGCGACGTTGTCGGCGGTCTGCGGCATCGCATCGACGCCGTACTGGGCTTTCATCAGCGGGTTGATGAAACGCCAGCCAATGGTGGTGTCTTCCAGTTTCATGTTGCGCGAGAACGCTGCGTCCGCCTTGCCCATCACGAACGGCGCGCGGGACATCGACTCGACGCCGCCGGCAATCGCCAGCTCCATCTCGCCGCTGGCAATCGCACGGAAAGCAGTGCCGATCGCGTCCATGCCCGAAGCGCAGAGACGGTTGAGGGTCACGCCCGGCACGCTGTCCGGCAGACCCGCGAGCAGCAGCGCCATGCGCGCCACGTTGCGGTTGTCTTCGCCGGCCTGGTTGGCGCAGCCAAGGAACACTTCGTCGATCGCGTTCCAGTCCACCGAGGGATTGCGCTCCATTAGCGCCTTGATCGGCACGGCGGCCAGATCGTCGGCACGCACGGCGGACAAACCGCCGCCAAAACGGCCGATGGGTGTGCGAATCGCATCGCAGATATACACATCACGCATCATGCTTCTCCCGGTGCCTGGCCGTGGGCGGCGGCGGTGCGCGCTTCGAGATCGCGCAGTGCAGTCAGCTCGACGTCGGTCGGCTCGGCGGTTTGTTCAACGTTGTCGGCAAAGCGGATCGCCCAACCGGTGGCGGCAACCACTTGCTCGCGGGTCACGCCCGGATGCAGTGCGGTGACCACGAATTCGTGGGTGCCCTGCTCCGGTTCCATGATGCACAGATCGGTGATGATCCCGACCGGGCCAGCACCCGGCAGGCCCAGACGCTTGCGCGAATCGCCGCCCTCGCCGTGACCGACCGAGGTAATGAAGTCGAGCTTGTCGACGAACGAGCGCGCCGACTGCTTGAGGATGATCAACACGCTCTTCGCCGAACCGGCGATTTCCGGCGCGCCACCGGCACCCGGCAAACGCACTTTCGGCGCGTGGTAATCGCCGACCACAGTGGTGTTGATGTTGCCAAAACGGTCGACCTGCGCCGCGCCGAGAAAACCGACGTCGATGCGTCCGCCCTGCAGCCAATAGCGAAAAATCTCACCGGTCGGCACGACGGTGTCGGCGGTCTCCGCCAGTTCACCATCACCGATCGACAGCGGCAGCACGCTAGGCTTGGCGCCAATCGGGCCGGATTCGTAGATCAGCACCACGTCCGGCGACGAAGTCAGGCGCGCGAGATTGGCGGCTTTCGACGGCAGGCCGATGCCGACGAAGCACACCGAGCCGTTCTTCAGGCGACGGGCCGCAGCGACGGTCATCATTTCATTGGTGGTGTAAGTCATTACTTGGCCTCCGAAGCAGCGGCCAGCTTGGCCTGAAACTCGCTGAAGTCAGCGCAGCCATGGATGTATTCGTTGATCCACGCGGTAAACGTCTCACGGTCGCGGGCGATCGGATCCCACGCCTGATAGAAACGATTGTCGCGTTCGGTGTAACCGTGGGCGTAGGACGGATGCGCGCCGCCGGGTACGTGGCAGACCGCGCTCAAGGCCCAGGTCGGCAGCACGCAAGCGTTCATCGGCGCGTTGAGGTTGTCGACGATCTCCTCGACGGTGACGATGCAGCGTTTGGCCGCCAGTGCGGCTTCTTTCTGCACCCCAAGAATGCCCCACAGCAGCACGTTGCCCTGACGGTCGGCTTTCTGCGCGTGGATCACGGTCACGTCCGGACGCACCGACGGCACCGCCGCCAGCACTTCACCGGTGAACGGGCAGGTCACGGATTTGATCAGCGGGTTGACCTTCGGCAGGTCGGAACCAGCGTAGGCCCGCAGTACGGCGAACGGTAGGCCGGAAGCGCCGGCGACGTAGGCATTGGCCAGGTCGGCGTGGCTGTGCTCTTCGATTTCCAGGGCATGCGGCCATTGCTTCTCGACCGCATCGCGCAGACGGTGCAGCGAACCCACACCGGGGTTGCCCCCCCAGGAAAAGATCAGCTTGCGTGCACAACCGGCACCGATCAGTTGGTCGTAGATCAGGTCAGGCGTCATCCGCACCAGGGTCAGATCTTTCTTGCCCTGGCGAATGATTTCATGACCTGCCGCCGTAGGGATCAGGTGAGTGAAGCCTTCGAGCGCGACGGTGTCACCGTCGTTGACGAATTGCTTCACCGCGTCGTGCAGCGAAAGGATCTCAGCCATGGAGCAGGCTCCCGTTTTTGTAGTGAATCGCCAGTGATAAAAAGGCGCGAGGTTCAGCGCCGGAGTCACTGCAGATTAAGCCGCTGAAAATGGCCAAACAATCCGATAATCGACTGAGTGTTCGTTTATCGAACGGATTGTTGTCACCCTATCAATCACAAGCAAAAGCTTCGCGAGCAAGCCCGCTCCCACATTTGAAATGTGTTTTCCCTGTGGGAGCGGGCTTGCTCGCGAAGGCGTCGGAACATTCAACGCAAATCGAAATGACTCGACTCAAGTCGCATCCGCATGACTGACCATGCCTTTGATCACCACCGCCGTCGTCGCCAACGCCGCCGGAATCACCAGCGCCGTCAGCACCTGCTCGAAATTCCAGCCCAACCCCAGCAACGTCGCGCCCATCCACGCCCCGAGAATCGCACCAAACCGACCAATCCCGAGCATCCACGACACCCCGGTCGCCCGCCCCTGGGTCGGATAAAACCGCGCCGCCAGCGATGGCATCGCCGATTGCGCGCCGTTGACGCACATCCCGGCCACCAGCACCAAGGTCGCCAGCAACGTGATGTTGCCCAGACTCTGCCCCACCGCGTAGGCAAACACCCCGGCCAGCAGGTAGAAAGTGCCGATGACCTTGTGCGGATTGAAGCGATCCATCGCCCAGCCCACAGCGACCGCACTCAACACCCCGCCGAACTGGAACAACGCGCCGATGAACGCCGCCTGCTCCATGCTCGCGCCGCTGTCACGCATCAGGGTCGGCAGCCAACTGGTCAGCAGGTAGACGATGACCAGCCCCATGAAGTAGGTCAGCCACAGCAGCAAGGTGCCGGCGCTGTAGGTGCCGGAGAAAATCACCGCGAACACATTGCGCGCCTTGACGGTTTTCTGTTCCGGCACGCTGAAACTCGAGGCCTGCGCCACGGCGACCGGATCGATCGGCGACAAGGTCTTGCGCACTTTGTCGGTGCCGCGATTACGCACCACCAGATAACGCGCCGACTCCGGCAGCCAGAACAGCAGCACCACAGCGAGGATCAACGGCAGGATCCCGCCGATCAGCAGCAGGCTGTGCCAGCCGAACGCCGGGATCAGCTTCGCCGAAATGAAACCGCCACCGGCCATGCCGAGGTTGAAGCCGCAGAACATGCTGGTCACCAGCAAGGATTTCTTGCGCTCCGGGGTGTATTCCGAGAGCAGCGTAGTGGCGTTGGGCATGCCGGCACCCAGCCCGAGACCAGTGAGGAAGCGCAACACCAGCAGTTGTTCGACATTGGTGCTGTACGCCGAGGCCAGGCTGAAGGCGCCGAACAACACCACCGCGCCGACCAGCACCACTTTGCGCCCGAAGCGGTCAGCCAGCGGGCCGGAACCCAGTGCACCGAAGACCATGCCGATCAGCGCGGCGCTCATCACCGGGCCAAGGCTGGCGCGGTCGATGCCCCAGTCCTGGGACAGCGCCGGCGCGATAAAACCCATCGCCGCGGTGTCGAGGCCATCGAGAAACACAATCAGGAAACACAGGATCACCACGCGCCACTGATAGCGCGAGATCGGTTGGGCATTGATGAAGGTCTGCACGTCGAGGCAGTTACCCACAGCGGACTGAGGCTGGTTCATTGTTTTTATTCCACGCAAAAAACGCAGTCGAACGGCGGCCGGCCGAAGAGCAGCACGGTCACAAGAATAGAAGGTCTGGATCAGGCGTTGCGGGAAACCCGGCAACAGGGGATGCAGCGGAGACAGTCGGGGAACATGCGCATGGTGAGTTGCCTCTTGTCATTATTATGGGAGTCGACAGTCCGGGCTGAGACCTGTGCTCAGCGCCGGATGACGCTGCCGCGACATTAATGATCCGGGGCTTTTAGCGTCAATTCGATAAACGCAACACTGTGCGTTTATCGAACAGCTTCATCAGGCGAACAACTGCGCACTGAGGTCGCGGCTGGCGCTGAGCAGGCCCGGCAGGAAGCGTTGTTCCAGTTCGGTACGGCTGACGCGACCGGCGTGGGTACTGACATTGAGCGCCGCCACCACCTGGCCCGACGCGTCGTAGACCGGCACGGCAATCGAACGCAGGCCTTGTTCGAGTTCCTGATCGACGATGCACCAGCCCTGCTGCCGTACTTCCTGCAGGCATTCGAGCAGACTTCCCGGGGTGTGCAGCGTACGGCTGGTCTTGGCCACCAGTTCGGCATGGTCGAGGTATTCGCGTAGCGAGGTGTCGTCCAGCGCCGCCAGCAGGATGCGGCCCATCGACGTGCAATAGGCCGGCAGACGCCCGCCCACCGACAGATCCACCGAGATCAACCGCTGCGTGGTCGCCGAGCGGGCGATGTACAGAATGTCGTCGCCCTCGAGCGTGGCCATGTTGCAGGCTTCGTGCAGTTGCTCGCTCATGCGGTCGAGGTACGGCTGGGCCGACACCGCCAGCGGCGTCGACGACAGATACGCGTGGCCGAGGGTCAGCACTTTGGGCAACAACGAGTACGTGCGGCCATCGGTGGTGGCGTAACCCAGTTTGATCAAGGTGTGCAGGCAACGGCGCACGGCGGCGCGGGGAATTTCCGTTCGATGGCTGATCTGGGCGATGGTCAGGTGCCGCTTGCGCTCCTGAAATGCCTGCACCACCGCCAGGCCACGGGCCAGCGAGGTCATGAAATCCGGATCGCCGGTCAGCGCCTGGATGCGTTTGGCCGGCGACGCGACGATCGGCGGCGCCACGGAGGTGAAGGAGTTGCGCATTTGATCGTTCATTTCTTGTCCTTTTTTGCGGCACGGATCAATGGCCATACAAGCGGCTCGCCGGCAAATGCACAAGCAGCGGGACGCCAAGATTGGGCGATTATCGAACCGCCGACCGATAATCGCAATCCATCGCCTGGTGTCCTTCGCGGCGCCTTCAATCTGTTGCCTGACCTGTTCATTCAACTTCGAATGCTTGCTTAGTTGTTCGACTTAATGGCGCCAGAAACTCAACACGTGGCCTTAAAAGGTTTCGGCGAATTTCAACTAGCGATAAAACTTGTCAGTAACAAAACGATCACACATCCCGAACCGTTTTTAACTTGGCAAAGATAGTCATTCCCGAATCGACCGCTATAATGCACCTCAGTGGCGCCGCGTTTTCATTGGCCGAGGGTGCCGCCCGCTGAACCGATGCCTATTGTCGTCAGCCCCGGCCAGCGCCTGACGCTCATTATTCATGCACCGCCAGTGCGCTTGCTGAAACAGGAAACTGATGCTGCGTCAGTTTTAATCTGGTGCCGTAGCCGCCTGCAACATGGAAGTCTTGATCGCCCTGCCGATAACGCCAATGCCTGAACCGGCATTGCCCTTCGGTGGACGTGTTCAATCGACTCGTTGCCGGGCGTTTCACCAGTTATTTATCTCAACTCAAACAGGTAGCACTGTGACGAAAGACGAACTGCGCGCGGAACTTGAGCGCCAGGAACAACGTTACAAGGAAGTTTACGGCGGGGAAGTCACCACCTACGCCGCTCAGCCCGAACCGGAACGCAAAGCATGGCGTAAACGCCCGACTGTTCAGGATCAGGTTTTCCAGCAAGAACTGAAAAAAATGGAAGAAGAACTCAAAACCGAAGAGCCATGAACGGGCAATCCTGAGTTTTCGAGGGTCTGCGTCGCCACCGGCTAAAAGCACGGTGACCCGACGATGCCTTGCGCGCCCGCTATCCGCGGGCAGCGGCCACCTCCCCCGTCCTGCACGGGAATGGAGCGTGTCTGGCTCGTTTCAGAGATATTTCACACAGGCGTTTGAGGCCCACGCGCGCTCGATAAAATGCCTGCTGCCTGAAGGTTTTTCCAATCTAATCAAAGGCTTGAAAAACCCTGCAACACGCTAGGGCTTTGCACCTTGCAACAATTTAATTCGACATTGATTGCTACCGATGAGCAGGTAGGGGATCGATTTCCAGTCTTTTCTGGCATAATCGCGCCCCCTTATGACCGGGTCAGAAAACCTTCATGATCGATTTATTCAGCGGACTGGATGCTTGGGTGCTTGTGAGCCTCTTGCTCGCCCTGACGTTTGTCCTCGCCTTCGAGTTCATCAATGGATTTCATGACACCGCTAACGCGGTAGCCACTGTTATCTACACCAAAGCCATGCCGCCTCACCTGGCGGTGTTCTTCTCCGGTGTGTTCAACTTCCTCGGCGTGTTGCTGGGCGGCGTTGGCGTGGCGTATGCCATTGTTCACCTGCTGCCGGTGGAACTGCTGATCAATGTGAATACCGGCCATGGTCTGGCGATGGTGTTCTCATTGCTCGCCGCGGCGATCACCTGGAACCTGGGCACCTGGTACTTCGGTATCCCGGCCTCCAGTTCCCACACCCTGATCGGCTCGATCCTCGGCGTCGGCCTGGCCAACGCCCTGATCAACAACATTCCGTTGGCCGACGGCGTGAACTGGCAGAAAGCGATCGACATCGGCGCCTCGCTGGTGTTCTCGCCAATGGCCGGTTTCCTGATCGCCGCGCTGGTCCTGATCGGCCTGAAGTGGTGGCGCCCGCTGTCGAAGATGCACAAGACCCCGGAACAGCGCCGCAAGATCGACGACAAAAAGCACCCGCCGTTCTGGAACCGCCTGGTTCTGGTGATCTCGGCCATGGCCGTGAGCTTCGTGCACGGTTCCAACGATGGCCAGAAAGGCATCGGCCTGATCATGCTGGTATTGATCGGTATCGTGCCGGCGCAGTTCGTCCTCGACCTGAGCAGCACCACCTACCAGATCGAACGCACCCGCGACGCGACCCTGCACCTGAGCCAGTTCTACAAGCGCAATGCCGACTCCCTGGGCGAATTCCTGGCCCTGGGCAAAAGCGTTGAAGGCGACCTGCCGGAGAAATTCCGCTGCAACCCGCAGCAGACCGAACCGACCATCAACGCCCTGCTTGGCACCCTTAAAGGTGTAGCGGACTACCACTCGCTGTCCTCGGAAAGCCGCATCGAAGTGCGTCGTTACCTGCTGTGCCTGGACGACACCGCGAAGAAAGTCGGCAAGCTGCCAGGCCTGGAAGCGCGTGAGAAGGCTGACCTGGACAAACTGCGCAAAGACCTGACCACCACCACCGAATACGCCCCGTTCTGGGTGATTCTCGCGGTCGCCCTGGCCCTCGGTCTGGGTACCATGGTCGGCTGGAAACGCGTGGTACTGACCATCGGCGAGAAGATCGGCAAGCAAGGCATGACCTACTCCCAGGGCATGTCGGCGCAGATCACTACTGCCAGTTTGATCGGTATGGCCAACATCTTCAGCCTGCCGGTATCGACCACTCACGTGCTGTCCTCGGGCGTGGCCGGTACCATGGTCGCCAACAAGAGCGGCCTGCAGGGTGGGACTGTTCGCACTATCCTGCTGGCGTGGGTTCTGACCCTGCCGGCGACTGTCGCGCTGTCGGCTGGGTTGTTCTGGCTGGCATCCAAGGCTTTGGGTAGCTGATAGATAGCGGTGCATGAGAAAGGCGTGATTCGTGAGGATCGCGCCTTTTTTTTGGGTTTGGTTTTGTGAGCATGTCCGTTGCTGCGGTAACGGCCTCCTATGGTTCCGCCCTTACGGCGGGTCACTTTTTCCAAACGCCGAAAAAGTAACCAAAAAGGCTTCCCCCGGCGTACGGCACTTCGCTGAGGCTCAGTGTCCCCTCGCTACGGTGTCCATCAGGGGGCATCGCCTCCGGTTTGCTTCGCTGCACCTCCTCTCGATGTATGCGGCTTCGCCGCATGGCTCTGCGCGCCTACCCCCCGGATGGACACCTTCGCTCGGCCTGCCGAAGGGGCTGAAGATCAAAAGCCACATCAAGAGCCAGAGCCAGATCAAAAGATCGCAGCCTTCGGCAGCTCCTACATGGGGTTGGGTGTATTCAGTTAAAGATTGGTTGGCTGGTAGGCCGCATTCGCGAGCAAGCCCGCTCCCACAGTGGGATTGGGTGTATTCAGTTGGAGATTGGTCGGCTGGCAGGACTCCTTCGCGAGCAAGCTCGCTCCCACAGTTGGATTGGATGGGTTCAGTTAGAGATTGGTCGGCTGGCAGGACACCTTCGCGAGCAAGCTCGCTCCCACAGTTGGATTGGGTGTGTTCAGTTAGAGATTGGTCGGCTGGCAGGACGCCTTCGCGAGCAAGCTCGCTCCCACAGTTGGATTGGGTGTGTTCAGTTAGAGATTGGTCGGCTGACAGGCCGCCTTCGCAAGCAAGCGCCCCCCATGCGGCAAAGCCGCCCCACTCAACAGGATGAGCGTTAGCTCGGCTGCAGCTCTTGATCTTGATCTGTAAGGCGACATCGGAAGGCTGAGTGGAGGGATTGATCCGGGGGTGGGAGCGTAGCGACCGTTTGGCGCAGCCAAACACAGCGAGAGGAGGTGCAGCGAAGCAAACCGGAGGCGCTGCGCCCGGATCAATCCCGCAGCGAAGGAACCCCGAGCCCCAGCGAGCGGGCCGAACGTAGGAGCAAGCGTTTTTTTGCTTACTTTTTTTAGGCGTTTGTAAAAAAAGTGAGTCGCCGTAAGGGCGAAACCCTAGGTGGCCATTACCGCAGCAACGGATATTCACAAAGCACACCCAAAGTCTGGTCGGCCCAAAGGCCGCCAAGACACAAAAAAAAGGGGCAACCGAAGTCGCCCCAAAATGCCTTGCGTGCTCATCAAACCCGGAAAGACCTACTTCTTGCGCTTATTCGCATCCTTCCAGATAAAAAATCCAAACCCTGCAAAAAACAGAACCATGAGACCTACGGTCAGAACCCCGGCAAACACCACGTTATCGAAAAACATGACTGTGGCCTCCTGGCCCCTGCTTTGCTGCGATGGAGCTAAGTTAACCAATCACGCAGGCGCAGAAATTGACCAGGATCAAGTCCGGACAACACAGAAGGCAAAGGCGGGAAAATAACTGACCTGCATCAAAGGATGCAGGGGGAGATCAACGCTTTTTCGGTTTCTTTTTCGGCTTTTTCTGGGCTTTTCCCAACGGCATGGCTTGCTCGAAGGCCTTGCGCACTTCGTTGAGGCGTTTCTCGTTGAGGTCATGCACGCGCTTGGCGCGCTCGGTGCTGAGGTCGATCAGTTTGTCGTCTTGGCTCATGGCGGGTGCATCACTTAGAAGAATCACAACTGCCGCATCAAAGGCAGGACTGCGCCAATCATGCCGCCTGACGCCAGCGCTCTACAACAATTCGTGTAAACCTTTCCGGGAATCAGATCTCGATATCGACCCACAAGCCCTGACGCGGCTGATCCTCCATCAGCGGCACCACCGGCACCGTGTTGTCGGCATTCAGCTCGGTGCCCGGTACGGCCAGATGCTCTTCCGGATCTTCGTCGGCTTCGCGACGGCGACGATCACGCTCCTGTTGGCGACGCTGTTCTTCGCGCGCCAGCAGTCGATCCTCTTCCGGGTCGCGTTTTTGCAGGTCGATCGTGCTTTCGTTGGAGCTTTCCTGCACCGGCACCACCGGAGGAATGTCCGGCCGCTGGCGAATCGGATCCTGCTGGGAAGTGATCGGCACAGCGCTCAGGGGGAGCATCGGTGGCAGCATATAAAGGGTCTCCTGTCAGCAGGCTATCGGCTGCGGCAAAGGCGCCTTGAGCCATCCGTCGCAAATCTGTGACGCATTTGGCACCTGTAGGAGCTGCCGCAGGCTGCGATCTTTAATGGAACACCGTAGAACGCAAGCGTTCCCGAAGATCGAAAGATCGCAGCCTTCGGCAGCTCCTGCACTCGTAAACCTTTGGTCTGGAGGCCTGCATTCCGTTAAGATAGCCCGCTTTTTCAAGGTGGGAGTCAGGCAGCATGGCGCAGCAGTATCAACCGGGGCAACGCTGGATCAGTGACAGCGAAGCAGAGCTTGGTTTAGGCACCGTTCTGGCACAGGACGGCCGCTTGTTGACCGTGCTTTACCCGGCCACTGGCGAAACACGCCAGTACGCGCTACGGAATGCGCCCCTCACCCGCGTGCGGTTCTCGCCGGGTGACACCATTACTCACTTCGAAGGCTGGAAGATGACCGTGCGCGAAGTCGACGACGTCGACGGGCTGATGGTCTATCACGGTCTCAACGGGCAGAACGAAGCCGTCACCCTGCCGGAAACCCAGCTGTCGAACTTCATTCAGTTCCGTCTGGCCAGCGATCGCCTGTTCGCCGGGCAGATCGACCCGCTGTCGTGGTTCTCCCTGCGCTACAACACCCTGGAACACACCAGTCGCCAGTTGCAGTCCTCGCTCTGGGGCCTGGGCGGCGTGCGTGCGCAACCGATCGCGCACCAGTTGCACATCGCCCGTGAAGTCGCCGACCGTATCGCGCCACGGGTTCTGCTGGCGGACGAAGTGGGTCTGGGGAAAACCATCGAAGCCGGTCTGGTGATCCATCGCCAACTGCTCTCGGGCCGCGCCAACCGTGTGCTGATCCTGGTGCCGGAAAACCTGCAGCACCAGTGGCTGGTGGAAATGCGCCGCCGTTTCAACCTGCAGGTCGCGCTGTTCGACGAAGAGCGCTTCATCGAAAGCGATGCCACTAACCCGTTCGAAGACACCCAGCTGGCATTGGTTGCCCTGGAGTGGCTGGTCGAAGACGAGAAAGCGCAGGACGCCTTGTTCGCCGCCGGCTGGGATCTGATGGTGGTCGACGAAGCCCACCACCTGGTGTGGCACGAAGACAAGGCCAGCCCCGAGTACTCGCTGGTCGAACAATTGGCTGAAGTGATTCCCGGCGTGCTGCTGCTCACCGCGACCCCGGAACAGCTCGGTCAGGACAGCCACTTCGCCCGTCTGCGCCTGCTCGACCCGAACCGTTTCCATGACCTGGCTGCGTTCCGCGCCGAGAGCGAGAACTATCGCCCGGTGGCTGAAGCCGTTCAGGAGTTGCTCGACAAGGGCCGCCTGTCGCCGGAAGCGCACAAGACCATCCACGGTTTCCTCGGCAACGAAGGCGAAGCCCTGCTGACCGCGGTCAACGATGGCGATACCGAAGCCAGCGCCCGTCTGGTACGCGAGCTGCTCGACCGCCACGGCACCGGCCGCGTGCTGTTCCGTAATACCCGCGCCGCCGTGCAGGGTTTCCCGGAACGCAAACTGCACCCGTACCCGCTGCCATGCCCGGACGAATACCTTGAACTGCCGCTGGGCGATCACGCCGAGCTGTACCCGGAAGTCAGCTTCCAGGCCCAGCCGGACGCCAGCGAAGAAGAGCGCTGGTGGAAATTCGACCCGCGCGTCGAGTGGCTGATCGATCAGCTGAAAATGCTCAAGCGCACCAAAGTGCTGGTGATCTGCGCCCACGCCGAAACCGCGATGGACCTGGAAGACGCCCTGCGCGTGCGTTCCGGCATCCCGGCCACGGTGTTCCATGAAGGCATGAACATCCTTGAGCGTGACCGCGCCGCCGCCTACTTCGCCGACGAAGAGTTCGGCGCGCAGGTGCTGATCTGCTCGGAAATCGGCAGTGAAGGTCGCAACTTCCAGTTCGCTCACCACCTGGTGCTGTTCGATCTGCCGTCGCACCCGGATCTGCTCGAGCAGCGTATCGGTCGTCTCGACCGGATCGGCCAGAAGCACATCATCGAACTGCACGTGCCGTACCTGGAAACCAGCCCGCAAGAGCGCCTGTTCCAGTGGTACCACGAAGCGCTGAACGCGTTCCTCAACACCTGTCCGACCGGCAACGCCTTGCAGCATCAGTTCGGCCCGCGCCTGCTGCCGCTGCTTGAAGAAGCCGACGACGGTGAGTGGCAAGCGCTGATCGACGAGGCGCGCACCGAGCGCGAGCGTCTGGAAGCGGAACTGCATACCGGCCGCGACCGTCTGCTGGAGCTGAACTCCGGCGGTTCGGGCGAAGGCGATCAGTTGGTCGAGGACATCCTTGAGCAAGACGATCAGTTCGCCCTGCCGATCTACATGGAAACCCTGTTCGACGCGTTCGGCATCGACAGCGAAGACCATTCGGAAAACGCCCTGATCCTCAAGCCGAGCGAGAAGATGCTCGACGCCAGCTTCCCGCTGGGCGATGACGAAGGCGTGACCATCACCTACGACCGCAACCAGGCGCTGTCGCGCGAAGACATGCAGTTCATCACCTGGGAACACCCGATGGTGCAGGGCGGCATGGACCTGGTGCTGTCCGGTTCGATGGGCAACACCGCCGTCGCACTGATCAAGAACAAGGCGCTGAAACCGGGCACGGTGTTGCTGGAACTGCTCTACGTCAGCGAAGTAGTTGCGCCGCGCTCGCTGCAACTGGGCCGCTACCTGCCACCGGCCGCCCTGCGCTGCCTGCTCGACGCCAACGGCAACGACCTGTCGGCCCGGGTCTCGTTCGAAACCTTGAACGATCAACTGGAAAGCGTGCCGCGTGCCAGCGCCAACAAGTTCATCCAGGCCCAGCGCGATCAGCTGACGCCACGGATCAACGCCGGTGAAGACAAGATCACCCCGCGTCACGCCGAGCGCGTGGCCGAGGCCCGTCGTCGTCTCGCGGCGGACACCGACGAAGAACTGGCGCGCCTGACCGCGTTGCAAGCAGTCAACCCGACCGTGCGCGACAGCGAACTGGATGCGTTGCGCAAGCAGCGTGAACTGGGTCTGGCGATGCTCGATAAAGCGGCGTTGCGTCTGGAAGCGATCCGGGTGCTGGTGGCGGGTTAAGCCACCCGCTCTACCGCTATAAATGAAGAGGCCCGCAGTGATGCGGGCCTTTTTGTTTATCTGGTATTTATCGACTGATGCTGATGGCCCTTTCGCGAGCAAGCCCGCTCCTACAGTTTGGAATGCGTTCCCATGTGGGAGCGGGCTTGCTCGCGAAGGCGATCATGCAGTCGCGACAGAAACATCAGGCTCAACCACTGCCACCAACCCCTCCTTCATCCGCTGCGCATCGCGCACAAAACAGCGCGCCGCCAGAAACAGAAACACCATGGTCAAGAACAGCGCCACCGGAATCAGGTACATCGCGTCATGCAGCCCCACAGCCTTGAACGCCTCGGTCATCTGCTCGGCCCCCGCCGAAAGCATCGCCGACTTGGCGAAGTGATCGGACAAGGCCCCAACCACCACTGGCCCCAAGCCGCCGCCGAGCAAGTACAGCCCGGCAAAGAACAGCGCCATCGCCGTAGCCCGCAGGCGTGGTTCGACCACGTCCTGAATCGCCGTGTACACGCAGGTATAGAAGTTATAGGCGAACAGCCAGCCGACGCTGAACACCGCGACGAACACGCCGATCTCGACCCGTCCGGCATGCAGCGCCCACGCGGTGCACAGGGTCGAGATGATCAGGCTGAAGCCGGCAAACAGCAGTCGACCGTTGGCGACTCGTTGATGAATCTTGTCGGCGATCCAGCCGCCGAGGGTCAGGCCGATCAGCCCGGTGATGCCGACAATCACCCCAGTCGCCACTGCCGCTTCCTGCAGCGGCATCAGGAAGTAGCGCTGCAGCATCGGCACCAGAAACGAGTTGCAGGCATAGGTGGCAAAGTTGAAGCACAAGCCGGCCATCACCAGCCACAGGAACGTCGGCACAGCGAGAATTCGACGGATCGGCTTGTCGACTTTCTCTTGCGAAACCTGCACGGTTTCTGCCGCGCCGCGCTTCGGTTCTTTTATGAAAAACATGAAGATCGCAAGGAACAGTCCCGGTACCGCAGCGATGAAGAACGGCGCGCGCCAACTGTCGAAAGCCTTGACCATCCAGCCTATGGTGAAGAACGCCAGCAACAGCCCCAGCGGCAGGCCGAGCATGAAAATGCCCATGGCCCGCGCCCGACGGTGCGCCGGGAACAAGTCGCCAATCAGCGAGTTGGCCGCCGGCGCGTAACTGGCCTCACCGATGCCGATGCCCATACGTACGATGAGGAAACTCCAGAAACTGCCCACCAGCCCGTTGACGGCGGTGAGCGCGCTCCAGGTCGCCAGACCCCAGCCCATCAGTTTGCTGCGTGAGCCGGTGTCGGCCATGCGCCCAAGCGGCAGACCGGCAATCGCATAGACAATGGTGAACGCCGTGCCGACGATCCCCAGTTGAAAGTCGCTGAGGTGCCATTCCATGCGGATCGGCTCGATGATGATCGCCGGAATGGTGCGGTCGAAGAAATTGAACAGGTTGGCAAGGAACAACAGGAACAGAATGCGCCAGGCATTCGCCGCTTGGGTCGAGTTCTGCATGGGTCCGTCTCTTTATTGTTATGAGGGCTTCACTGCCGACGCATCCGAGCCCGGAACCTGCAATCTAGACAGACCTGCCGAGGCTGTCTGTGATCATTCGTCAGCCTGATAATGAGCCATGGCACTGTAAAGAAACGTAAGCCCTTGATAACTCGGCAATCGCCCATAAACCGGGGGTTTTGCGGCAAAACCCGGCTACAAAAAAATACTTTCGCGCCCCCCTTCCCAAGTTCATGGCGAAGCCTAGAATAGCCGCCGGATCCGTCCGGATTCGCCGATCAACCCCTTTGATACCCTCCCCATGTCCGAAGTCAGTCCGTGTCTGAATTGCGGTGCCTGCTGTTCCCATTTTCGCGTGTCTTTTTTCTGGGGTGAATGCTCATCCTCCGGGGGGACGGTGCCCGATGAACTGGTCACCCAGATCACACCCAGCCGGGTGGCCATGATCGGTACCGATCAGAAACCGGCACGCTGCACCGCGTTGGTCGGCGAAGTCGGCAACGTTGTGCAATGCTCGATCTACGACAAGCGTTCCAGCACATGCCGCGAGTTCGAGGCGTCGTGGGAAAACGGTGAGCAGAACGTCGATTGCGACGCCGCCCGGGCGCGATTCGGCCTGCCGCCCCTCGACCCGGAGTGGAACCGGATTCATTACGACCAGAGTGCCTGACGCTTAGCACCAATTGCTATGAAGCTCATGCCGAAATCGTTGACTGCAATGTGCCACTACCGCTTGCACGATAAAAACCGCCTCTATACTCCTCTCATTCGCCTGCGTTGCTGAGGCAGCAGGGACGACTTCTGAGACGGGGATGCTATGGAGTGGCTTGGTTTGCAGTTTGTTACCGAGCTGCCGGAGAGCGGGCAGGTCATTCTCGATTGCACACACAATCCCTTGTTGGTGCTGGTGGCCTATCTGGTTGCCTGCGCCGCGAGTTTTGCCACCCTCGATATGGCCGAGCGGGTTGGCCACGCCGAAGATCCGGGTTCGCAACGGGTCTGGCGCTGGATCGGTGCCACTTGCCTGGCCGGCGGCATCTGGGCCATGCACTTCATCGCCATGCTGGCATTCCAGGCGCCGCTGGAAATCCATTACGAACTGGCCACCACTCTGTTTTCCCTGGTGATCGCCCTGCTCGCCTCGTGGCTGGCGATGCACACCCTGAGCGTGCCTCAACCCTCGCTGATGCAGTACCTGAAAACCGCGATCGTTATCGGCCTGGGCATCGCCGGCATGCATTACGTCGGCATGGCGGCGATGCATTCGGTGGCCACCGCGTATTACCAGCCGCTGCTGTTCTGCCTGTCGATCGTGATTGCCATCGGCGCCAGCTTCGCCGCACTGTGGGTCGCCGGTTATTTGCGTGAAAGCAGTGGACGGTTTCATCAACTGCTCAAATACACCGCCGCGATGATCCTCGGTGCCGGCATCATCAGCATGCATTTCACCGGCATGGCCGCGTTGAATCTGGTGGTGCCCGAGGGCGCAGCACCGACCCTGAGCGGCGAAACCAATTACCTGCAACTGGGCCTGACCGTCGCATTGATCATCCTGCTGATTCTCGGCAGCGCGATCAGCGCGGCACTGGCCGACAAGAAACTGCAAAGCAAGGAGCACGACCTGCGCCGGGTCAACGCCCTGCTCAGCCAGCTCGATCAGGCGCGGATGTCGCTGCAGCAAGTGGCCAACTACGATGCCCTGACCAACCTGATCAACCGTCGCGGTTTCAACCAGCTTTTCGCCGAGAAACTCAGCCAGAAAACCAGCGAGGGCGGGATGCTCGCGGTGATGTTTCTCGACATCGATCACTTCAAGCGAATCAACGACAGCCTCGGCCATGACGCCGGCGACGCCCTGCTCAAAGTCATCGCCAATCACATCAAGGGGTCAGTGCGCAGCCATGAAGACGTGGTCGCCCGCTTCGGCGGTGACGAGTTCTGCATCCTGATCAGCCTGCGTGAACGAGAGGAAGCGCGCAACATGGCGCAACGGATCATGCTGAAGATGAAGGAGCCGATCGAGCTGGCCGGCCGCCGTATGGTGATGACCACCAGCATCGGCATCAGCCTGTTCCCGGACGACGGCACCACCTGCGAAGAACTGCTCAAGCACGCGGATCTGGCGCTGTATCAATCCAAGGGCGCCGGGCGTAACGGCCTGCATTTTTTCAGCACCAACATGAAGACCCG
The DNA here is from genome assembly GCF_058798255.1 of Pseudomonas sp. GW823-FHT01D03. Taxonomy (NCBI): domain Bacteria; kingdom Pseudomonadati; phylum Pseudomonadota; class Gammaproteobacteria; order Pseudomonadales; family Pseudomonadaceae; genus Pseudomonas; species Pseudomonas sp. GW823-FHT01D03. Next base: position 1,478,414 of record NZ_JBXAKK010000001.1, on the reverse strand, counting down.
CGCCAGCCTCGAACTGCAACTGGAAGAAGAACTGCGCCAGGCCCTGCGGGAGGAAAACGGGCTGACGCTGTATTACCAACCGATCTTCGAACTGAAAACCGGTCGGGTGACCAAACTCGAAGCGCTGATCCGCTGGCAGCACCCGGTGCATGGCCTGCTGGCCCCGGACCGTTTCATTGCGATTGCCGAAACCAACGGCCTGATCGCCGAACTGGATAACTGGGTGCTGCGCCGGGCCTGCACCGACCTTGGCGAACTGACCCGGCATGGCTGCGACGAACTGAAAATCGCCTGGAACTGCTCGCCCCTCAACCTCGCCCGGGAAGAACTCGCCGATGAAATCGAAAGTGCGCTGCGCAGCGCCGGGGTCGCGCCGGAACGGCTGGAACTGGAAGTCACCGAAAACGCGCTGATGGGCAACATCGCCAACACCCTGGTGCTGCTGCGGCAGATCCGCGCTCTCGGCGTCTCGCTGTCGATCGACGACTTCGGCACTGGCTATTCGTCGCTGGCCTACCTCAAGCGCCTGCCGCTCAATACGCTGAAAATCGACCGTTCGTTCATCCTCGACATTCCCACAGCGACCGCCGACATGGAGATCGTCCAGGCGATCATCGTCATGGCCCACACCCTGCATTTGCAGGTGGTGACCGAAGGCGTGGAAAGCCTGGAACAGTACGAGTTTCTTGAGCGCTCGGGCTGCGATTTCATTCAGGGCTATCTGCTCAGCCGCCCGGTGCCGCTGGACGAGTTACGCCCGGTGCTTGAGGAAATCAATCAGCGCAAACACTCGCACGCGGTCAATCCGTTGAGTCTGGCGCGCGGTACATTTGTACCAGTGTCGCAGGATCCTTCTGCAAAAAACCTTGCGCCCCATGCAGGCGCATCAGTTGTGCGGCCAATCCGCTGATCGGTGTGGCCGAGCCTTGTTCGCGGGAGAATTTCACCGCGGTATCGAGGTCTTTGAGCAGCGTGCGCACGTGCCATTTCACCGGTTCAAAACGGCTCTCGGCCATTTGCGGGGCAAGGATCTGCAACGGTTTCGAATCGGCAAAGCCACCGGCCAGCGCTTCGGCGATCAGGCTCGCATCGACTCCGGCCTGTTCGGCCAGGGCTACCACTTCGGCAATCACCAGCGCATTGCAGGCGACAATCATCTGGTTGCAAGCCTTGGTCACCTGCCCGGCGCCGACACCGCCCATGTGCGTGGCGCGTTGACCGAGTCTGAGCAGCACAGGGCGCACCCGATCCAGATCCGCCGCCGCGCCGCCGACCATGATCGCCAGACTGCCGGCCTCGGCACCGACCACGCCGCCGGACACCGGTGAATCGAGCCAGCTCATCCCGGCCTTGTCTGCCAACTCGGCGGCCATCTCGCGGGTAGCAGTCGGTTCGAGGCTGGAAAAGTCCACCAGCAACTGGCCGCTTTTCGCACCTTCAGCGACACCCCCGGCGCCAAACACCACCTCGCGCACCACCGCCGTGTCGGCCAGGCACAGCATCACCACGTCCGCGTGTTCGCACAGTTCTGCCGGAGTCGCCACTTGCCGGGCGCCGGCTTCGACCAGTGGCGCGCACTTGGCCGGGTTGCGATTCCACACGGTCAGCGGGTAGCCCGCCGCCAGCAAACGGCGGCACATCGGCAGGCCCATCAAGCCGATTCCGGCAAAACCCAACGAAGGTAGCGTTGACATCATTTTGCCTCTTTTCGATTAAAGATCACTGAATAATGGCCGATTCATGAGCGATCAGGAAAGGATTCCCCCGCGCGACAATCAGGCCAAGCCCCTGACGCCCGGGCCAAATTCGCGCAATAAAAGACGCGAGATCTTATTCCGTGAGGCTCGCTGACACTGGTCAGCGAACCAACCAGTCCAGGTATATGGCGCACAATGACTTCTAAAAACAATCCCGCCACTGCGGTATCCGATCTGACCCTCAGCCCTGCCGCAAACAGCCCGTCACCCTCGAAGCCATTGCCTCCCTCGCGCCCGCTGGGCACTCAGCAATATCTGTACTACACCGAAACCAATACCGACCGCATCCTCGACAACCTCGATGGCCTGCGTGATCTGGTGTTCCCGCGCCCGCCGCACCTGGAAGGCGACAACGAACAGCACAACGATCAGGAATTTCCGTCGGTGTGCCTGATCGGCCTCGGTCGCTGCGGCTCCAACATCGCCCTCGACGTCGCGGAACTGGTGTACAACGCGCGCAAGTTCTACCTCAACGAATTCAACAACGAAGACCGCGCGGCAGATCGGCGTCTGGCCGACAAGGGCTACAGCCCGGCACAGTGGATCAAGCACAACCTGCGCATTGGCCCGAACAAGTCGAGCAAACCGGTGTTCCTCGTCGAACCATTGGTGATGCTGGGCGACCTCGACAAGGACATCGCCGGGCGCATCCGCTTCTCGCGCAAGGGCGAGAAAAGCGGCTTCCTGCGCGACTACAGCAAAATGAAGATCATGGACTTGTCCGAAGTCCACGCCGGTGGCGCCGGTAACGCGCCGATCCTCGGCCAGTATCTGGCGAAGATCATCCTCAACAAGGACACCCAGCGCTTCTCCAGCCCCGACTGGAAAATGATCCACTCGTACCTGATCGACAGCTGCGGCATCAAGGCCAACCAGTCGCGCCTGTATTTCTCGATCTTCAGTGCCGGCGGCGGTACCGGTTCGGGCATGGCCTCGGAATTCGGCCTGGCCCAGCAGCACTCGTACATGAACAAGACGTTCGACACCAAGCCGATGGACGAACACGACGGCAAGAGCGGGCATTCGTTCGTGTTCGAGCCGATCTTCACCAGCGGCATCTGCGTACTGCCGAACATTTCCGATCACCGCAGTGAAATGTCCGAGGCGCTGCACATCAACGCCGGACGCCTGCTGTGCAAATACCTGTCGGAAGAATGGGATTTCTCCTACAACTTCGCCAATGAAGACAGCAGCGAAGCCAGCGTCATGGGGCGCATACGCCCATGGAACGCGATGATGCTGATCTCCAACGACATCATGCGTTACGCCGAAGAGAGCGATGACGGCAACATCCAGAACATTGATGTCAATGCGATGGAGAAGCACGCCAACCAGTACATCTCGCAGCAGATCTTCAACATTCTGACGGCGCAGGCGGTGACCACCGACTACGACCAGAACTACTTCCGTCGCGCCGGCATCGACATCGGCGAAACCATTCGCCTGGATGCCAACGACCTGTTCATGAGCCTGGCCGGCCCGGTGGCGATTGCCTACGCGGAATCAGTGGTGCCGGAGACCCCGCCGCCGAGCAGCGACAAGTTCAAGGTGTTCGACAAAGAGCCGCAGCGCCTGAACATCGACGACCTGTTTTTCCGCTCGATCGACCTGCCGCACTTCAACAAGGTCACCCAGGCCATTGAAGGCATCAGCCTGCTGCCGATCGAATCCAAGCGCTATCGCGCCTCGCTGGAGCAGTACAAGAATTCCGGCTACGACGCCGCCGCGCTGCACGACCTGCACTTCTTCAAGAACTGCTCGTCGGTGGTCTCGATCGTCTCGTTGCCGAAAGACTACAAGCTGTCGTACATGGACCTGAACCGGTTGAAGACCCACCTCAACAGCCTGTTCCCCAACACCACGCTCAAGCGTTATGCGCTGGTGATCGGCGCCTCGGCCAACCTGTCGCTGACCACCCTGATCGCCAAGAGCCCGTGCCTGTCGGACGACTTCCTGACGTTGATCGTGGCGTTCATCAAGCGTTGCTTCGCCAAGAACCCGTACCGTTTCGACGAGACCCTGGACAATTCGATCCTCGATTTCATCATCAACGAGGAGTTCGACGAAGAGCGCATCGACGATCTGCTCAACGAGTTCGAAAACCCGGCGAAGATCCTCGATACCAACTGGTACGCGATCAAACCGATGTACGAGAAGAAATATCGCGAGTTGATCAACGACAAGGACAAATTCGTCTCGATCAACGACATTCGCCTGTCGCGCGATTGCGTGAAGAAATCGATCAAGTACCTGCGCGAGATCTACCGTCACCGGATCGGCAAGACCAAGGTAATTTCGCTGAATAATCATACCGGGAAGACTTACTCGGTCTAATGTCAGACCGAGTCGCCCCAATCGCGAGCAGGCTCACTCCTACAATTGAATGCGTTTCCCTGTAGGAGTGAGCCTGCTCGCGATGAGGCCCTCAAGACCTCTGAAGATCTCAGCCGTTCCAACATCCAGAAACAATTAAGCAGCCCTCAGGCTGCTCAATAAACTGTTCCCGTTACGTTTACGTCACCGTGAGGCCACCCACGCTTGTGGCCTTTCTCTACGGCAACGTGCCATCACGCTACTCCGCTACACACTTTTCGCTGACGATCATGAGCACCAAAAAGGTGCGCAGACTCAGGCGACCGCCCTTTCCTGGATCAGAATCCACGGACTCACCACCACCGCCCACAGCGCCGGATCACGCTCGAAAATATCCAGCGCCCGCGTTTCAGACAGCTTGGCGACCTTGTCTTCGGCCAGCCAGGCGGCGACTTTCTCGCCATCGTCCGATGCCACGGCCTCGGCGGCGGCGATCAAATCCAGGGCCGGATCGACCCACAATAGGGCACCCTTGGCGAAGAACGGCTCCAGCTCTTTCCAGGTAATAGATGCGGTTTCACCAAGCAGCTTGGCATAGAGGGTGCTAGGTTCTTGATTCATGGGACTGTCCGGAAAAGAAATCGACGCGAATGATAACGTCGCTGGTTCGGCAGAAAAACCCGGTTGCAAATGGCTTCACCGAACGAAAAGAGCAGGAACGCCAAGGAATGCTGGTGATTGGGATATATGCCCACCAAACCCCCGCCGCAATTCTGTCTTTTTCATTCAAAAATGCGACACCCCCAAGTTTTGCCCCTCGGCGCCTGCTTCCCAGGCCAACAACCGGCGCTCTACACTGTACCGGTACAGTTGCCGGGGGCATTTCCGGAGGGTATCGCAAAGATATCTGACCCGGTTCTGCTGCTACGGCGCCAGAACTCAAAAAAATTACAACAGTAAGAGTGGAGCACTATGACTAAGGCTACTAAGCAGATTTCCAAACTGTTTGCCGCTATGGTTCTGGCCGGGGTTGCCAGCCATTCGTTCGCCGCTGACACCATCAAGATCGGTATCGCCGGCCCCAAGACCGGTCCTGTAGCCCAATACGGCGACATGCAGTTCAGTGGCGCGAAAATGGCCATCGAGCAGATCAACGCCAAGGGCGGCGTCGACGGCAAGAAACTCGAAGCCGTTGAATACGATGATGCGTGCGATCCGAAACAAGCGGTAGCGGTTGCGAACAAGGTCGTCAACGACGGCGTCAAGTTCGTGGTCGGTCACCTGTGCTCCAGCTCCACTCAGCCTGCTTCGGATATCTACGAAGACGAAGGCGTGATCATGATCACCCCGGCTGCCACCAGCCCGGACATCACCACCCGTGGTTACAAAATGGTCTTCCGTACCATCGGCCTGGACAGCGCCCAGGGCCCTGCCGCCGGTAACTACATTGCCGATCACGTAAAACCGAAAATCGTTGGCGTCCTGCACGACAAGCAGCAGTACGGTGAAGGCATCGCCACCGCGGTGAAATCGACTCTCGAGAAGAAAGGCACCAAGGTTGCCGTATTCGAAGGCGTCAACGCCGGCGACAAAGACTTCTCGGCGATCATCGCCAAGCTCAAGCAAGCCAACGTCGATTTCGTCTACTACGGCGGCTACCACCCGGAATTGGGTCTGATCCTGCGCCAAGCCCAGGAAAAAGGCCTGAAAGCCAAGTTCATGGGGCCGGAAGGCGTGGGTAACGACTCGATCACTCAAATCGCCAAGGACGCATCCGAAGGCCTGCTGGTGACCCTGCCGAAATCCTTCGATCAGGATCCAGCCAACGTTGCTCTGGCTGACGCATTCAAAGCCAAGAAGGAAGATCCGAGCGGTCCGTTCGTGTTCCCTTCCTACTCGGCGGTGACTGTAATTGCCGAAGGCATCAAGGCAGCCAAGTCCGAAGACGCGACCAAAGTGGCTGAAGCCATCCACGCCGGTACCTTCAAGACCCCGACTGGCGACCTGAGCTTCGACGCCAAGGGCGACCTCAAAGACTTCAAATTCGTGGTCTACGAGTGGCACAACGGCAAACCTAAAACTGAAGTATCGCCTCAGTAAGGCGCTGCCTGACTGACTGCCAATAAAGCCCACGGCGTGCCGTGGGCTTTGTTTTACGAATGTATTGGGCCGCGCTGGCGTGATCCGCCAGTCTCCCCACCTGAAAATCTCAAAACCGTCATCAGCGGTTCGCTGGCAAAACCCGGATTCGAAGTGGATAAAGATCCACGGGGCCGGGCGGGAAAATGACTCCACCAGTGAAATGCGTATCAGGTTTTTAGGAGCGCTGTAATGCCTGACATCTATCACTTCTTCCAACAGCTGGTTAACGGCCTTAACGTTGGCAGCATGTATGCCTTGATCGCCATCGGCTACACGATGGTTTACGGCATCATTGGAATGATCAACTTCGCCCACGGCGAGGTGTACATGATCGGCTCTTACGTGGCGTTCATCGCCATCGCCGGGTTGACCATGATGGGACTCGACAGTGTCCCGCTGTTGATGACGGCGGCGTTCATCGCCAGCATCGTCGTTACCAGTTCCTACGGTTACAGCATCGAACGCATTGCCTACCGCCCGTTGCGCGGCAGCAACCGTCTGATCCCGCTGATTTCCGCGATCGGTATGTCGATCTTCCTGCAGAACACCGTTCTGCTGGCGCAAGACTCCAAGGACAAAGCTATCCCCAACCTGATTCCGGGCAACATTGCCTTCGGCCCAGGTGGCGCACAAGAAGTGCTGATTTCCTACATGCAAATCGTGGTGTTCGTGGTGACTCTGATCGCCATGCTCGGCCTGACGCTGTTCATCTCCCGCTCTCGCCTGGGTCGCGCCTGCCGCGCCTGCGCCGAAGACATCAAGATGGCCAACCTGCTGGGCATCAACACCAACAACATCATCGCCCTGACCTTCGTCATTGGTGCTGCGCTGGCGGCCGTTGCGGCTGTGCTGCTGAGCATGCAATACGGGGTGATCAACCCCAACGCCGGTTTCCTCGTCGGCCTCAAAGCCTTCACCGCCGCAGTATTGGGCGGGATTGGCAGCATCCCCGGCGCCATGCTCGGCGGGCTGGTGCTTGGGGTGGCGGAAGCCTTTGGTGCCGATATCTTCGGCGACCAGTACAAGGATGTCGTGGCTTTCGGCTTGTTGGTTCTGGTGCTGTTGTTCCGTCCGACCGGCATTCTGGGCCGTCCGGAGGTTGAGAAAGTATGACTAGGAATCTTAAACAGGCGCTGTTCAGCGCTTTGCTGGTGTGGGCCGTGGCCTACCCGGTACTCGGTTTGAAACTGACCATCGTCGGCATCAACCTCGAAGTGCACAACACCAGCCCGGCCATTCTGGCGACCATCGCCATCTGCTCGGTGCTGATGTTCCTGCGAGTGCTGTTCAACCAGCAGATCAGCAAGGCCTGGCGATCCTCGCCGGGCATGCCGTTGATCCCTGCCAAGGCCAGCAACTTCCTGACCCTGCCGACCACGCAACGCTACATCATCATTGCGCTGATCCTTGGCGCACTGATCTGGCCGTTCTTCGGCTCCCGTGGCGCGGTGGACATTGCCACGCTGATCCTGATCTACGTGATGCTCGGCCTCGGTCTGAACATCGTCGTCGGTCTGGCCGGTCTGCTTGACCTGGGCTACGTCGGCTTCTACGCCGTCGGCGCCTACAGCTACGCGCTACTGTCGCATTACTACGGCCTGAGCTTCTGGATCTGCCTGCCGATTGCCGGTCTGATGGCGGCGACATTCGGTTTCCTGCTGGGCTTCCCGGTGCTGCGCTTGCGCGGTGACTACCTGGCGATCGTGACCCTCGGTTTCGGTGAGATCATCCGGCTGTTCCTGCGTAACCTGACCGACATCACCGGTGGCCCGAACGGCATCAGCAACATCGAGAAACCGACGTTCTTCGGCCTGACCTTCGAACGCAAAGCCGCGGAAGGCATGCAAACCTTCCACGAGTATTTCGGCCTGCAATACAACTCGATCAACAAGGTGATTTTCCTCTACCTGGTTGCCCTGTTGCTGGCGCTGGCGGCGCTGTTCGTGATCAACCGCCTGCTGCGCATGCCGATCGGCCGTGCCTGGGAAGCGTTGCGTGAAGACGAAATCGCCTGCCGCGCGCTGGGTCTGAACCCGACCGTGATCAAGCTTTCCGCGTTCACCCTCGGTGCTGCGTTTGCCGGTTTTGCCGGTAGTTTCTTCGCCGCCCGTCAGGGTCTGGTGACCCCGGAATCGTTCACCTTTATCGAGTCGGCGATCATCCTCGCCATCGTCGTGCTGGGTGGCATGGGCTCGCAACTGGGCGTGATCCTCGCGGCCGTAGTGATGATCCTGTTGCCGGAAATGATGCGTGAATTCAGCGAATACCGGATGTTGATGTTCGGTGCGCTGATGGTGTTGATGATGATCTGGCGTCCACAAGGTCTGCTGCCGATGCAACGCCCACACATGGAGTTGCGAAAATGAGCCGCGAGATTCTGAAAGTCGAAAACCTGAGCATGCGCTTCGGCGGCTTGCTCGCGGTCAATGGCGTGGCCCTGACCGTCAAGGAGAAACAAGTGGTGGCACTGATCGGGCCGAACGGCGCGGGCAAGACCACCGTGTTCAACTGCCTCACCGGTTTCTACCAGCCATCGGGCGGCAGCATCCTGCTGGACGGCGAGCCGATCCAGGGCCTGCCGGGGCACAAGATCGCCCTCAAGGGCGTGGTGCGCACCTTCCAGAACGTGCGGCTGTTCAAGGATATGACAGCGGTCGAGAACCTGTTGATCGCCCAGCATCGTCACCTGAACACCAACTTCCTGTCCGGCCTGTTCAAGACCCCGGCGTTCCGCAAGAGCGAGCGCGAGGCCATGGAATATGCCGAGTACTGGCTGGAAAAGGTCAACCTCAAAGAGTTCGCCAACCGTACCGCCGGCACTCTGGCCTACGGTCAGCAACGCCGGCTGGAAATCGCCCGCTGCATGATGACCCGCCCACGGATCCTCATGCTCGACGAACCGGCGGCCGGTCTGAACCCGAAGGAAACCGAAGACCTCAAGGCGCTGATCGGCGTGCTGCGTGAAGAGCACAACGTGACCGTGCTGCTGATCGAACACGACATGAAATTGGTCATGAGCATTTCCGACCACATCGTCGTGATCAACCAGGGCACGCCTCTGGCTGACGGCACACCGGAACAGATCCGCGACAATCCCGAAGTGATCAAAGCCTACCTGGGGGAAGCGTAAATGCTGCAGTTCGAAAACGTTTCCACCTTCTACGGCAAGATCCAGGCCCTGCACAGCGTCAACGTCGAAGTCCGTCAGGGCGAGATCGTGACCCTGATCGGCGCCAACGGTGCCGGCAAGTCCACGCTGCTGATGACGCTTTGCGGTTCGCCGCAGGCGCACAGCGGCAGCATCCGCTACATGGGTGAGGAACTGGTCGGTCAGGACTCGTCGCAGATCATGCGCAAGAGCATCGCGGTGGTGCCGGAAGGTCGTCGGGTGTTTGCGCGCCTGACCGTCGAAGAAAACCTGTCGATGGGCGGTTTCTTCACCGACAAGGGCGACTATCAGGAGCAAATGGACAAGGTCCTCGGCCTGTTCCCGCGCCTGAAAGAACGCTTCAACCAGCGCGGCGGCACCATGTCCGGCGGCGAACAGCAGATGCTCGCCATCGGTCGTGCGCTGATGAGCAAGCCGAAACTGCTGCTGCTCGACGAGCCGTCGCTGGGCCTGGCACCGATCATCATCCAGCAGATCTTCGACATCATCGAACAGCTGCGCAAGGACGGTGTAACAGTGTTCCTGGTCGAGCAAAACGCCAACCAGGCGCTGAAAATCGCTGACCGTGCGTACGTTCTGGAGAACGGCCGCGTGGTCATGCAAGGCACCGGTGAAGCGCTGCTGACCGACCCGAAAGTACGCGAGGCGTACCTCGGCGGTTGAGTCATTTCGCCTAATAAAAAACGGCCTTCGGGCCGTTTTTTTGTCTGTCAAAAACCTTCCATCCACCGACAATCCCTTGTGGGAGCGGGCTTGCTCGCGAATGCGGTGTGTCATCCAACATCAATGGCGTCTGACACTACGCCTTCGCGAGCAAGCCCGCTCCCACAGTGGTTTGCCGTGTTCGAAGAAGTTTTGAAAAAACTTTGCACTGCGCTGTAACGCATCGCCATGTCGTTTCTCTAGTGGGACAAGCAAGCGCACTTCGCTTGTAAAACCCAAGCTCAAATCTGGAGAAACATCATGACTGCTACCACTCGCACCCTGTCCGCCGCGGCACTGGTTCTGGCTCTTGGTTCCGCCCTGAGCATGACCGCCGTTTCCAGCGCCAATGCCGCCGACAACAGCAACATGGAAAAATGCTTCGGCGTGGCCATGAAAGGCCACAACGATTGCGCCGCGGGCGCAGGCACCACGTGTGCCGGCACAGCCAAGATGGACTACCAGCCCAACGCGTGGAAGTTAGTGCCAAAAGGCACCTGCACCACCACCGAGAGCAAGACCTCGCCGACCGGTTTCGGTCAGATGGAAGCCTTCAAAGCCAAGTCCTGATCCATTGCCTGCCCGAGTGACGCTCATGTTCACAATCAACGAACCTGTCCCACCGCGCACTCGGGCAGCCCTCTGCGGGCTCCCGCCCCGCGCGGGGCTGGGGCTCAAGACCGGGCACTTGCGTGAAGTGCTCGGCACCCGACCGGACATTGGCTTCTTCGAAGTCCACGCCGAAAACTACATGGTCGACGGCGGTCCGTTTCATCATTTTCTCGGGTTGATCCGTGAACAGTATCCGCTGTCGCTGCACGGCGTCGGGCTGTCGATCGGGGCCGAAGGGCCATTAGACGTGCAGCACCTGCAACGCCTGCAAACACTGATCGAGCGCTATCAACCGCAAGCCTTTTCCGAACACCTGGCCTGGTCGAGCCACGGCCCGGTGTTCCTCAATGACCTGCTGCCGCTGGCGTATGACACGCCGACGCTGAGCCGCGTCTGCGAACACATCGATCAAGTGCAGAACAGCCTCAAGCGGCCGATGCTGCTGGAGAATCCAGCGACCTATCTCGGCTTCGAGCGCTCGACCATCGATGAGCCGGAGTTCATCACCGAGGTGATCCGCCGCAGCGGTTGCGGACTGCTACTTGACGTCAACAACGTCTACGTCTCGTGCATCAATCATCAACGCGAGCCACTGACCTACCTCGACGCGCTGCCGTTGCACGCGGTCGGCGAGATTCACCTGGCCGGGTTCGCCGAAGACGCCGATAGCCTCGGCGACCGCTTGCTGATCGATGATCACGGCGCGCCGATTGATGACGCAGTCTGGGCGTTGTACCGACAAGCGCTCGAACGAATCGGCCCGGTGGCAACCTTGATCGAACGGGACAATCAGGTCCCGGCGTTCAATGTGCTGCTGGCCGAGGCGCAGCAGGCCGAAGCGTTGTTGCTGCACGCTGGGAGTCGGCCATGAGCACTCAAGCCGACTTCAGCGCCGCTCTGCTCGACACTCGCCTGCCCTGCCCCGCCGGCCTGTGCAGCGCCAACGGTGCTGATCCTGCCAGCCGATTTCTGGTGTATCGCAATAACGTGCAAGGCTCGTTGATCAACGCGCTGGCCGACAGTTATCCGGTGGTGCAGCAGTTGGTCGGCGAGGAATTCTTCCGTGGCATGGCCGGCATATTCATCCAACAGCAGCCGCCGCACAGTCCGTTGATGAGCCGTTACGGCGACGGTCTGGCGGACTTCATTGACGCATTCGAACCGGCGGCCGAGGTGCCGTATCTGGCCGATGTCGCACGGCTCGAACGCTTGCGCACCCGCGCTTATCACGCCGCCGATGCCGCGACGGTCAGTGCGCAACAGATCAGCGCTGCACTGGCCGATCCACAAACTCTCGCCGAACTGAACATCACCCTGCATCCCTCGCTGCACCTGCTCGATTCGGCCTGTGCGGTGGTTTCGATCTGGGCCGCACATCAGCAGGACGCCACGCTGGCGGGCATCGACATCCATCAAGGGCAACACGCACTGGTGCTGCGCAACGGTCTGGAGGTCGAGGTCTTTGCCCTCGATCAAGGCGCCAGCGTGTTCATCCGCCATCTGCTCCATCACCGACCGCTGCTGCAGGCGGCGCAAGACAGCCCGCCGCTCGATCTGCCGCAGACCCTCGCCCTGCTGATCGGCCACAACGCCATCACCGACTTGAACAACCAGGTATCGCCATGAGCAACCTCATCACTCGCGCCATCGGACTAATGGAAAAAATCCCCCACAGCCTGATCGCCTTCATCGCGCGGTTTTCGATTGCCGCGGTGTTCTGGAAGTCCGGGCAGACCAAGGTCGAGGGGCTGGCCATCGATTTGCTCGACGGCACCGTTCAACTCGGCTGGCCACACTTGGCGGACTCGACGATTCCGTTGTTCCAGAGCGAATACCACGTGCCGCTGCTGTCACCGGAAGTCGCCGCGCACATGGCGGCGTTTGCCGAACACTTCTTTCCGGTGCTGATATTGATCGGCTTCGCCACAAGGTTTTCGGCGCTGACGCTGCTGGGCATGACGCTGGTCATCGAGGTATTCGTTTATCCCGATGCCTACCCGACCCATGGCACCTGGGCGGCGGTGTTGCTGTACCTGATGGCGACCGGACCGGGCAGATTGTCGATCGATCACCTGATCGCACGACGTCTTGCCAGCTGACCACAAACTGTAGGAGTGAGCCTGCTCGCGATAGCGGTAATCCAGCCAACATTTCTGTTGAATTTGCTTACGCAATCGCGAGCAGGCTCACTCCTACAGGAAATGAGTTAGCGCTCAAGCCGATCCAGCGCCTCGCCGCTGCGTTTGAACCAGCCGATCAGATAATCCGCCAGCACCTGCGTGCGTTTGGGCAACCCGCCCTGATAAGGATGCACCAGATACATCGGCATCCGCCGCGTCTGAAAATCCCGCAGCAGCCAGCGCAATCGGCCGTCAGCCAGTTCGGTTTGCAGCAGATACGACGGCAACCTTGCGATGCCGGCGCCGGCCAGTGCAGCTTTCTTCAGCAGGTTGTAATGGTTGCTGGCGAACGGCCCCGACACCCGCACCCGCAGCAATTCGTGCTGTTGGTGATACAGCCACTCCTCGCGGCCACTGTAGTGGCTGTTGAGCAGGCAGCGGTGTTCGGCCAGCTCCTGCGGGGTCAGCGGTTCGCCGAACTGCACCAGATACGCCGGGCTGGCGCAGGTCATTTCCTGCCACGCCAGCAGTGGCTTGGCCACCAGCCGCTCGTCATTGGCCACCTCGGCGCGAATCGCCAGATCGAAGCCGTCCCGGGACAGGTCGCGATAGTGGTTGTTCAGCTCCAGTTCGATCTGCACCTCGGGATACTTCTGCGAGAACTCCAGCAGCAAACCGTCGAAAAACGTTTCCCCCAACGACACTGGCACCGTCATCCGCACCGGGCCGGCCATGTCGTCTTTCAAACGCGCCAATGCCTGCCGCGCGCGCTCCACCTGCACCACCAACGCCTGGGCTTGCGGCAACAATGCGGCGCCGGCGGCAGTCAGGCTCAGGCGGCGGGTGGTGCGTTGCAGCAGCACCACGGAAAACTGCGCTTCCAACTGGCTGATGCGCTTGGACAACTGGCCCTTGCTGCAACCCAGTTGCTGCGCCGCCAGGGTAAAGCTGCCTGCCTCGATCAACACCGCGAACGCCGCCAGATCATCCATTTCGCTCATGGATTGTTTCCATTTGAAAACCAAAGGTTGCCTATTAGTGCGCTTATCCGCAGAAAAAACCACTCTAGACTGAAACCTCGTTCAACCCATTGAGGAACAGCCCCATGAAGATTCTGTTAATCGGTGCCGCCGGCACCATCGGTTCGGCCGTGGACAAAGAACTGAGCCAGCGTCATGAAGTGATCCGCATCGGTCGCAACAACGGCGACTTCCAGGTGGACATCAGCGACAGCGCCTCGATTCGCCAGCTGTTCGAGCAGACCGGCAAGTTCGATGCGCTGATCTGCGCCGCCGGCAACGTGACCTTCGCCCCACTCGGCGAGATGAACGCCGACAGCTTTGCCCTGGGCCTGAAAGACAAACTGATGGGCCAGGTCAACCTGCTGCTGATCGGTCGCGAATACGCCAACGACGGCGCCTCGTTCACTTTCACCACCGGCGTGCTCAGCCATGACCCGATCCGTACCGGCGCCTCGGCGGCACTGGTTAACGGCGCTCTGGACAGCTTCGTCAAAGCCGCCGCCATCGAATTGCCGCGTGGCCTGCGCATCAACTCGATCAGCCCGACCGTGCTGCTGGAAGCCATGGGCAGCTACGCCCCGTACTTCCGTGGCTACAAGCCGGTTGCGGCAGCCGATGTGGCATTGGCCTACGCGAAAAGTGTCGAAGGCCTGCAAACCGGTCAGACTTTTCACGTCGGTTAAAAGCAAAAAGATCGCAGCCTGCGGCAGCTCCTACACACGAGCGTGCGTCTCCATGTAGGAGCTGCCGCAGGCTGCGATCTTTTGCATTTGATGGTCAGCCTGCGTAACGTGGCGGCACTTGTCTGGAGAGCCGAAGATGCGTGTTGCCCGTTCGTTGATCGTTGTTGCCCTGCTGCCATTGTTCGCCGCCTGCCAATTGCTCGATGGCCCGCGGGAAAGCGCGTCCCACATCGGACAAACCCGGATGCAGGGGCAGTTGACCGCAGCCGACGGCAAACTGGTGTTCCAGCCGTGTGGCGAACAGCGTCAGTACGTGGTCAACGACATCGGCGGCACCAGCGTGCTGCAAGAGGCCGCGACCCTTGCCGATCAGCAGGGCAAGCTGTTTGCCGATGTGCGCGGGAAGATCGCTGGCGACCGCCTCGACCTCGGCCAGTTGTATCGCGTCGAGCGTTCCGGCACCGCGTGCGATGACCCGAACTTCAAGCTGTTGATCCTGCGTGCCGCCGGCCACGGTCCCGAGTGGAGCGTCAAAGTCAGCGGCAAGGGCATGGTCATCGACCGTGAAGGCCAGCCGGCGCTGGCGGTGCCGTATGTCGAGGAGCAACTGGGCGACGGCCGCTTCAACCTCAGCAGCGAAGCCAACAACCAGCGCATCGAGTTGTGGGTCGCGCCGCAACGCTGCGTCGACAGCAGCACCGGCAGCGTGCAGCACATGAGCGCCGAGCTGCGCATCGACGGCAAGGTCGAGCGTGGTTGCGGGTATTTCGGCGGATCGCGTAACGACTGAGCGTTTTAGCCTCACCGGATCCGGCCTTTGCGGCTTATAATCGCGGCCTTCAAACGCCCTGGCGCAGTTGTGCGCCCCGCGAATCCGGATCCTCGCCATGTTACGAATCACCGAACTCAAGCTGCCAATCGACCATCCCGAAGAAGACCTGCGTGCCGCCATCGTGCAGCGTCTGGGCATCGCCAGCGATGATTTGCTCGATTTCACCTTGTTCAAGCGCAGCTACGACGCGCGCAAAAAGTCCTCCGAACTGTGCTTCATCTACACCATTGACCTCACCGTGCGCGACGAGGCCAAAGTGCTGGGCAAGTTCGCCGACGACCGTAACGTCAACGTGGCGCCGGATGTCAGCTACAAATTCGTCGGTCAGGCGCCAAGCGACCTGAACCAGCGCCCGATCGTGGTCGGTTTCGGCCCGTGCGGAATTTTCGCCGGCCTGTTGCTGGCGCAGATGGGCTTCAAGCCGATCATCCTCGAACGCGGTACCGAAGTCCGCCAGCGCACCAAGGACACCTGGGGCCTGTGGCGTAAAAGCGTGCTCAACCCCGAGTCCAACGTGCAGTTCGGCGAAGGCGGCGCGGGCACGTTCTCCGACGGCAAGCTGTACAGCCAGATCAAGGATCCGAAGTTCCTTGGCCGCAAAGTCCTGCACGAGTTCGTCAAGGCCGGCGCGCCGGAAGAAATCCTCTACGTCAGCAAACCGCACATCGGTACGTTCCGTCTGACCGGCATGGTCGAGACCATGCGTGAAGAGATCCGCGCGCTGGGCGGCGAAGTACGCTTCCAGGAGCGCGTCACCGACGTGCTGATCGAAGACGGCCAACTGGTCGGCGTCGAACTGGCGAGCGGCGAAACCCTGCATTCGAAACACGTGGTTCTGGCCCTCGGCCACAGTGCCCGCGACACTTTCCGCATGCTCCACAGCCGTGGCGTATTCATGGAAGCCAAGCCGTTCTCGGTGGGCTTCCGCATCGAACACCCGCAATCGCTGATCGACCGCGCGCGGCTGGGCAAGTACGCCGGCCACCCGAAGCTGGGGGCTGCCGACTACAAACTGGTGCACCACGCCAAGAACGGCCGTTCGGTCTACAGCTTCTGCATGTGCCCGGGCGGCACCGTGGTCGCGGCCACTTCCGAGCCGAACCGCGTGGTCACCAACGGCATGAGCCAGTACTCGCGCAACGAGCGCAACGCCAACTCCGGGATCGTCGTCGGCATCACCCCGGAAGTCGATTACCCGGGCGGCCCGCTGGCCGGTATCGAGTTGCAGGAGCGTCTGGAATCCCACGCGTTCATCCTCGGCGGCAGCGACTACAAGGCCCCGGCGCAACTGGTCGGCGACTTCATCAATGGCACCCCGTCGACCGAACTGGGCGAAGTCGAGCCGTCGTACAAACCGGGCGTGGCCCTGGGCGACCTGGCCTTGGCGCTGCCGGACTTTGCCATCGAAGCGATCCGCGAAGCGTTGCCGGCGTTCGAGAAGCAGATTCGCGGTTACTCGCTGCACGATGCGGTGTTGACCGGCATCGAAACCCGCACCTCGTCGCCGCTGCGCATCACGCGTAACGAATCGCTGCAGAGCCTGAACGTCAAAGGCCTGTTCCCGGCCGGTGAAGGCGCCGGTTATGCGGGCGGGATTCTGTCGGCGGGTGTGGACGGGATTCGGATTGCCGAGGCCGTGGCGCGCGATATTCTCGGTCTGGAAGACTGATACATCTGTTTTGAAGTAACACCAACCTCCTGTGGGAGCGGGCTTGCTCGCGAATGCGGTGGGTCAGTCGACGACAATGTTGACTGACCCACCGCATTCGCGAGCAAGCCCGCTCCCACATTGGTTTCTGTGTTGCTTCAGATATTGGCGCGCAGGACTGAAGTCGGCAACGGCTCACCTTTCTCGGCACTCGCCGCCACCGCTGCAATCAATCCCTCCAGCTCATAGCCCTGCGCCTTCAGCCAGCCCTGATCGTAATAGGTGTCGGCATAGCGCTCGCCGCCATCGCACAGAATCGCCACGATCGACCCCGACTCCCCCGCCGCTTTCATCTGCTGCGCCGCCATCAGTGCGCCGATCAGGTTGGTGCCGCTCGACCCGCCGACATGCCGTCCCAGACGCTGCGCCAGATAATGCATGGCCGCCAGCGACAAGGCGTCCGGCACCTTGACCATCGCATCGATGACCTTGGGCAGGAACGACGCCTCGACCCGGGGCCGGCCGATGCCTTCGATCCGTGAACCGCAGTCCAGACGCAGACTGGCGTCACCGGTCTGGTAGAAATCGAAGAATACCGAGCGCTCGGCGTCGGCGCACAACACCCGGGTGCAATGCTGGCGATAACGCACGTAGCGGCCGAGGGTCGCGGTGGTGCCGCCGGTGCCGGGGCTGGAAATCAGCCAGCTCGGTTCCGGGTGTTTCTCGAAACGCATCTGCTGGAAGATCGACTCGGCGATGTTGTTGTTCGCCCGCCAATCGGTGGCCCGCTCGGCGTAGGTGAACTGGTCGATGAAGTGGCCGCCATGCTCGCGGGCCAGACGTTCGGATTCGGCGTAAATCTGCGTCGGATCCTTCACCAGATGGCTCTGACCACCGTAGAAGGCGATCTGCGCGATCTTCTCTTTCGAAGTGGTCGCCGGCATCACCGCAATGAACGGCAAACCGAGCATGCGCGCGAAATACGCCTCGGAAATCGCCGTCGAACCGCTGGACGCCTCGATCACCGGTGCGCCGGGTTTGAGCCACCCGTTACACAACGCATACAGGAACAGCGAACGTGCCAGACGATGCTTGAGGCTGCCGGTGGGATGGCTCGACTCGTCCTTGAAATACAACTCGATGCCTGCAAACCCCGGCAGCGGCAAGGGAATCAGATGGGTGTCGGCGCTGCGCTGGAAGTCCGCTTCGATGATGCGGATGGCTTCGCGGGCCCACTGGCGGTTGTCGCTCATGGTCATGTTCTCGTTGAGTCGGGCAGGAATTGCCTCGTCACAGGCTCAGCTCTCAAGCATAGGAAAAAACCTGCAGGCCTCACAGATACAGCTGAGGCTCAATTCATCCGCCAACTGCCAGATTCTGTGCAAATGGGCCTGCTCGCCCTCCTGCCTGACAAATAGCGAACAATCCGCACTTAATCAAAGACCCGTCCTACAGCCACCCTTTGCCTGCTTCGTTAACGTCGCACAGCCCTTTCGAGGGCCTGTCGATGGATGAACGAAAGGACGCTCAGTGGCTCGCAACAAGGACATTCCCCGGGTCCCCAACCCGCCGGCGGGCGACGGTCATCACGTCACCTGGCGCTACATGACGGCCACTGAACTGGCCGAGCGCGAAGCCCGACAAAACGCTTACGAGGCCATGCTGGCGCGGCAGGAGGCTTTCGAGCGCAGCCGCGAAATAGCGGCCCAAAAGCCTGATCCGGTGCGCGCCGGCTGCGTATTCGCCAAGTCCTGCAAATTGCCGGACGCGATCATCGACTACGTGAATCCTTCGGGGATGGTGCCGACCGACAGCCTCAAGGATTACGGCGAGCTGATCCTGCTTGGCGCTCGCGAAAGCGATGAGAACGGCGGCGTGGCCCTGAAGAAAATCGGCGCCACCGCAATCCCCGCCGGGCTGGGCAGCTTCGCCTTGGCCGGCACCGCGTTCGAGGCGCTACCCGCGATCGCCGCCGGGACGGCTACCGCCACCCTGGCAGGACTGGTGGCGCTGCTCATGCCTTCCAGCCTTGGCGACAGCGCACTCTATAGCGACGAGCAACTGCGCAGCCTCAAACAGGCCCGCACCCGCGTTCGCCTACGCGTCGAACAACAGGACGACGGCAGCCTCAAGGGCTACGGCTTCTACACCGGCAGGAATCGCGACTGGGAAATGGTCGATGTCGTGCAGTTCACCGCGCGCGGCAACCGGTTCGTCGCCGACCTGGGTGAAGGCATCGAACTGATCTGGACGCCTGCGGTGGATGGCTCGGACGTTCTCGGCATTCCCGCTTTGGAAGCCGCCCCGCAGGCACCGCACATCTGGGTTTATCCGCCGACGAAAGCGGCGGACGGGATTTTGGTGAATCCGATTTATCCGCCGGAATATCGGGATTTCATTCTGGTGTTTCCGGCGGATTCGGGGGTTCGGCCTCTATACATCGTGGTCAACTCCTCGCGCAAAGGCTTACCACCAGCGGGACACAGCTATCATAAACCTCCGAAAGCAGAGGAAATTACCGCGTTTCCCGGCCTGAAAAAGGCACAGAAAATGAATCCCGTACAAGGAGGTGGCGGACTTCGGGAACGATGGAAGGATGCCAAAGGCAGGAGAATTTATGAGTGGGACTCGATGCACGGCGAGTTGGAAGTTTACCGTGCAAGTGACGGAGCTCACCTAGGCGCTTTTGACCCTTTTACAGGAGAGCGACGAGAGGGCCCGAAAGATGAAAGAAGCATCAGAAAAAAATACTTGTGAGGGTGATGATGGGATTAAAACTAAGGCTGGAGTGGTACGACAAGCAAACCCATCTATGCGAGGGCGAAGAATATTCCGAGGATTTAGGCGACGATGAAACCGTTTTGAATGCCTTGGGTATACCGGTAGAAAACAACATTAATAATGGCGGCTTCAACGTACTCGAAAGTTGGAAACCTGTCCTTCAACCTTACTTTCAAAATAATATTTCCCTAACGACTCACGACTATCAAATTTCGTTTGACTACTGCGACGTCTGGTAACCGGCACCCAGGATCATAAAAAACCCCGACCAGTCACCTGATCGGGGTTTTTCTTTACCGCTCGTTCGCGCTTAGTGCGAAACGCGGCTGGTGCCACCGACGGTGGAGATGCGCACGCGCTCACCGACACGGAACACTTCGTTTTCCTGAACCTGTTGCACGTAGGCGCGCATGCTGCCGTCGTCTTCGCGCACGGTGATTTCCACGCCCTGGGTGCGGGTCAGGCCTTCTTCAGTCGCGGAACCGATCAGACCACCGGCCACAGCACCGATGACCGCCGCGACGATGCTGCCCTTGCCGCCACCGATGGCGCTGCCGCCTACACCGCCGACCACTGCGCCAGCAGCGCCGCCGATCGGAGTCTTGGTGCCTTCGATTTTCACCGGACGCAGGGATTCGATGGTGCCCATGCGAATCGTCTGCACACGACGCGCTTCGTCACGGGAGTAGGAGTCACCGGTCAGGCTCGACTGGCAGCCGGTCAGCAACATCGCCATCGTGGAAAAGGAAGCAACCAGCAGAACAGACTTACGCATAGCATCAACTCCAAAAGAACTTGTGTTCATTAAACCCCGCTGCTTGACGCCTGTCACGACGCAGCCCGGATAAACTTGATTTTATTCAGGCCCGGTACAGGCTCCGGCAGCCCACCCTACAGTAGCGCCAAATCGCCCGACCTGCCGCGCCAAACCCAAGGATTTCCATGGATTACCTGATCATTTTCATCACCACCGCTGCCGGTCTGTACTTCCACGGGTGGCTGTACGTGCGGATCAGACGCTGGATGGATCGTGACCTGGCGCTGTCCCTGGCGGGCAAGGATGAAGGCAAACGCGCCTTCATGCTGGAACGACTGGCCGATGCCCGCGCGCAAAAGATCAAGCGTCGGGACCTGCCGAAGTGGCTTGAGGCCGCAGCGGCAGGCTATCTCGCTCGGTAGACTGCTCAGGGCGCCAGACGTTCAAGAATCCAGTGGGCGTCCTGCTGACGATAGTTCAGGCGATCATGCAGACGGCTCGGACGGCCCTGCCAGAACTCGATGCGCTCGGGCAGCAGGCGGTAACCACCCCAATGTTCCGGACAGTCAGGCTGGGTATCGCTGAAACGCTGCTCGGTGGCCTTGAGCAGATTTTCCAGCTCGCCACGCCCGTTGATCACCCGGCTCTGCGGTGAGGCCCAGGCCCCGAGCCGGCTGCCCAGCGGTCGCACCTGATAATACGCGTCGGACTCTTGCGGCGTGACCTTCACCACACGCCCTTCGATGCGCACCTGCCGTTCCAGGGTCGGCCAGAAGAAGGTCATGGCGGCAAACGGGTTGGCCGCCAGTTGCTGGCCCTTGGCGCTGTCGTAGTTGGTGAAAAAGGTGAAGCCCTGCGCGTCCAGGCCCTTGAGCAGCAGAATGCGGCAATGCGGCCGCCCGTCAGCATCCACCGTGGCCAGGGTCATGGCGTTGGCTTCCACTGGAGCCTGTTCGGTTTTCACCGCGTCGGCAAACCACTGGTGAAACAGCGCAAACGGCTCGGCCGGGGCTTGCGCCTCGGTGAGCCCGTCCCGAGTGTAATCACGACGCATATCTGCCAGAGCCTGGGTCATGGCGCATTCCTTTTCGTTAGCGGATCACTTCTTGGCGGCATCGGCAGCCGCGACTTTCTTGTCGGTCGCGGCGGCTTTGGCTGGCGCGGTTTTCTTCGCAGGCGCCTTGGCCGGTGCCTTGGTCGCGGCCTTCTTCACCGGAGCCTTGGCGGCAGCTTTCTTGACCGGCGCTTTTTTGGTCGCAGGTACCGCGGCTTTCTTCGCAGCAGGCGCTGGGGTGACCGGTTTGGCCACAGGCTTGACGTCCTGCGCGGCAACCATTGTCACAGGCTTCGGCGCCGGCATGTTGTATTTGCTCAGCAGCGCAACCATGGTGTTCTGTGGAGTCACCAGCATTTCCACGCGACGGTTCAGGGCACGACCCTCAACGCTGTCGTTGGCGGCACGCGGCGCTTCAGAACCCATACCGCGCAGCATCAGACGATCACGCTGCAAACCGCTGAGACGGAAAATCGCCGCAATGGCTTGTGCACGCTCCTGACTCAATTTGACGTTGGCAGGCGCGGCGCCACTGGAGTCGCTGTGACCGAGTACCAGCACGGCGGTTTTCGGGTCAGCTTCGAGGATTTTTGCCACGCGGGTGAACGGGCCCAGGGTCACTGGCAGCAGCATGGCCGGACGATCCGGGTTGAACGAGCCTTCCACCGGTGCGGTCACGACCAGCACGTTGTCACGGCGTTCGAGTTGCAGGTTGCTGTCCTGAATCGCGGTACGCAGGCGCGGCTCATAATCGTCGAGCCAGGCCTGGGTGACTTTAGGGTCCGGCATTGGCACCACCTTGGCGGTGTCCTGATCCTTGCCACCGAACGGCCACCACCATTTGCCGCCCTTGTCGGCTTCAGCCTTGGCAACCGTCACCGTTTTTTTCGCTTCAGGGGCGACTTCGGCCTTCATGTCGGCCTTAGCTGCTGCATCATCGGATCCGAACGGCCAGTACCAAGGGCTGCTGCTCTCGGTTTTAGCCACTGGTGCGCTGGCGGCAGGTTTCACAGGCGCCGGTGCCGGCTCGTTGGCCGCCACTTTGTCGGAAGACCCGAACGGCCACCAGCTGCCGCCGTCCGCATCATTTTTTGGAGTCTGTGCACAACCGGTGATCGCAACACACAGGGCCAGGGCGAGAGTCGTTTTAGCTGACATTGAAAATCCACAAAATGAAGTAATGAAAAATCAGAGCACTTTCGCCCGGATAAACAGACACTTTGAATCGAAAAACCGGATCTGGTTCCAACCCTGGAACCTCATGTAACGCTTTACAGACAAGTGGCAAGTACCCGCGCCAATTGCTGTGCGCGCGGATCCATCAAGACGTACGGCCCAAGGGTATTTGTCACAAAACCGAACGCGACATCGTGCTCAGGATCAGCAAAACCCACCGAACCGCCCGCCCCCGGATGACCGAACGCGCGCGGGCCGAGGCCGTAGGTGGCGTTCGCCATGTCCGGTTGATCGAGCATGCAGCCCAGACCGAAACGGGTGCGGGTCAGCAGGGTCTTGTCGTCGCCGTAGCTGTGTTCGCGGGTCAGCTCTTCGAGCATTTCGCTTTCGAGCAGGCTGCCATCGAGCAAACCGGCATAGAAACCGGCCAGACTGCGCGCATTGCCATGACCATTGGCGGCCGGTTGCTGCATGCGCCGCCATTCCGGTTTGTTGGTACTGGTAAGCACCGACGGCGGATTGGTGAAGGCGCGGGTGGTCAGGGCGGTCGGTTCGCGCATGGTCACTTGCAACAGGCGCTGGGCCGCGGCGTCGCCGACGTTGCCCTTGCCCCGTGCGATATGCGCCACGCGGTAGAACTCTTCGTCAGCCAGGCCGACGTGGAAATCCAGCCCCAGCGGCCTGGCGACACGGGCGACGATCGACTCGCCCGGCCCGCGACCGTCAGCGCGACGGAGCAACTCCCCGACCAGCCAGCCATAAGTGATGGCGGCATAGCCGTGGCCGGTGCCCGGCGTCCACCACGGGGCTTCGGCCGCGAGGGCGTCGACCATGGTTTGCCATTCGTAGAGGGCGGCGGGCGCCAGCAACTCGCGCAGGGCCGGCAGACCGGCCTGATGGCAGAGCAGTTGGCGCAGGGTGACGGTTTCTTTGCCAGCGGCAGCGAATTCCGGCCAGTAGCGGGCAACCGGTGCATCCAGTTGCAGTTTGCCTTCAGCCACCAGTTGCAACGCGGTGACTGCGGTGAAGGTCTTGGTGCAGGAAAACAGGTTGGCGATGGTGTCGCTGTGCCAGGCCTCGGTGCCGTCCTTGTCGGCAGTACCGGACCAGAGGTCGAGGACGGTTTCTCCGCCGACCTTGATGCACAGGGCTGCGCCGCGTTCCTGGGGATCGTCGAACAGTGCCGCGAACGCCTCGCGCACTGCTTCGAATTGAAGCTCGTAATGTCCCTGAATCTGCACCCGCAACTCCCCCGCGAAAACGCTCTACAAAGTGGCCCGCATTGTTCCAGCCCTTGAGGGATTTGGGAACAGCTGCGGGCCGGACGGTTGAATGCTGCAGTGAGGCGGCTGACCCCTTCGCGAGCAAGCTCGCTCCCACAGAGATTCTTTGGTGTGGCAGAGATCCAGTGTGGGAGCGGGCTTGCTCGCGAAGAACGATGACGCGGTCTAAACCTTAATGACCATTGCCCGAATGCCCACCCGCATGCCCGGCTCCCGGGCCTTTTCCAGCTTCACCCTTACGCCCGCCTGCGGCTTCATGACCGGCGACCGCAGCGGCCTTCTCAGCCTCTTTGCCCAACTGATCAACTGCCTGCAAATTGCTCTTGCGCACCGCTTCGACAAAGCCCTGATACGGCAGATCGGTAATCCCCACCAGACCGAAGTGCCCGTTCTCGCCATCGAGCAGACGCCCGGTCACCGGTTGGTCCAGATACTGGAACCAGTGCACGCCGACAATCGACGGTTCGCTCAACGCCTGTTTGAGGAAACTGGCATACGCCGGGCCGCGATCTTCTTCCCGCGCCAGTTGCGTCACGCCCCCCCAGAACGGGCCGCGATCACTGGAGCCAAAGTTGAATTCGGTGATCAGCACCGGCTTGTCGAGAGCGCGCAGGGCGGCGAAGTCATAGCCGTCCTGCGGTTTCAGCGTGTACATATTGAAACTCAACACGTCGCAATACTGTGCGCAGGACGCCACGGCTTCCGGGGTGCTGGTGGCGAAACGGCCACCGAGCAGCAACTGATTCGGTGCGTGCCATTTCAGCGAATCGGAGATGGTCTTGAAGTAGGTGTCGGCAAATACCTTCTGGAAGTATTTGAAGTCGTTTTCGATTTCCGGGTGCTCCGGACTCGGCATCGGCGGCACGAAACCCGGGTCTTCCATCAATTCCCACGCCGGCAGATCAATGCCCCAGGCTTTCGACAGGCCCGCCTGGTTGCGGTACTTGTCGCGCAACTGCTTGAGGAATGCGCGTTTGGCCGGCACGTCGGTGGTCATTTTCAACGTGCCATAGGCCAGCGCGTAGCGCGACTGCGGATCGTCGCCGGGGCCGGCCCAGGCCAGTTCATTGTCGGCGTAGTAGCCGATCAGCCACGGATCATCACGATGATCGCGGGCGGCAATGGCCACGGCACGCTCAGTGGCCATGGCGAAACGCGGGTCAAACGGGTCAGGCATGCCGCCCCACCAGTCGCTGCCGGTGCTGATGCTGGTGTAGTCGCCGACGATCGACAGCGGCAAGGTGTACGGCACCCGCTCGGCGTCGGCAAGCGAGTCGGCACTCCAGTTGCCGACGGTGTTGAAACCCCAGGCCTGCAGGCGATCGAGGGTGTGCGTGGCCCACTTCTGCTGATCGACCGTGGCCTTGCACGGCGCAGCGACGGGTTGATCGGCAGCCTTTTCAGCAGTCGTCGCTACGGCGTCTGTTTTCGCCGCTGCGGCGACACCGGCCTTCGCCTCGTTTGACTTTGGCACAGGCTCGGCAGCTTTTACTGCGGTTTCTTCAACCGCACCAGCCTTGGCCGCTTCAGCAATTCCGGCCTTGGTATCGCTGTCCGGTTTGCAGGGCTCGCCGTAAACCCGCTGCAGGTTGGCGCCATAGAAGTCGTACCAGCGCCCGTTGCCATAGCCACGGCCCTGATCGGCACCGTTGCCGCCACGGTTATCGCCTTCGCCGAAATGGCTCGCGAGCGGCTCGTCGGCCTTGGGCAGGGATTCGAACATCCACTCGCGCCCGGCCACGTAAGTCTGGTTGACCTGCGGGCTGACGGTGTTGACCCCCAGCGAATAGAACGGATGCCCTTCAGGGGTCACCAGATACCAGCGACCGTCACGCTTTTCGGTGCGGAAAAAGCCGCTGGCCTTGAACGCCGGGCCTTTATTCCAGCCACCGAACTTGTCCAGCGAGGACTTTTCGCGCTCGGCCAGCCAGGTTTTCAGCTGTTGCTGTTCCTTGGCGGCGGCGGATTTCAGTTGTTCGTCGTTGCTGATTTTTTCCGGCCATTTGCTGCGGGTCGATTGACCGTAGGCGTCCACCAGATTGCCGTACACGGCCCGAGTCACGGCATCGCCGTCCTGCACGCCGAATCGCTCGAGCAGCAGGCTCTGCGCGGCTTTCGGCTGATCCATCCACAGACTCACCGACACCACCTGGCTGCGATCCAGTTCACCGCTGCTGCTGGCCAGCAGAATTCGCTGGCCATCAACATTCATCGGCATCGGCGGCCCGGCCTTCATGCCCTGGCTCAGCGGCGAGGTCGCCACCAGCGGCACCAAAAGGGTTTGCGCCGGGCCGGCCGGCAGGTCGACGCGGCTGGTCAGCGCCTGGCCGTTGTTGCTCTGGATTTGCACGTAGACCGTCACGGCCCAGTTCATTGCGCTCTGCAGACGCAGGCTCATCATGCCCGACTGCGACCAGTCCCAGGCGCCGGTCTGCGGGGTCAGGCGCAGGGTCGGGCGAGCCACCGGGTTGAACGTCACCCGGCGCAGCACTTCACCTTCGGGGGTTTGCTCGGCGTTGGCTTGTGGCAAGTCAGTGTTTTCGGTGACGACTTTCACCACGTCGGCAGGACGGACGAAGTTGAACAGGGTCTGCTGACCCGCAGGCGCCGCCAGTAACGGGGCAGCAAAAATCAAGGCGAATACGGCAGGCAACGAACGGCGAATCATAAGAACGGAGTTCTCCCTAACGACCAACTAAGGCCAATGGAAAAGCATGGCAGAGAGATAGACAGCGCGGCGGGCAAAACTGCCCACCGTTGTCTCAGGATATTTCACGACGGAATGGCGGCAACGCATTGAGGATCGCCTTGCCATAGCGCTGGGTGACCAGTCGCCGATCAAGCAAGGTGATGGTGCCGCGGTCTTCTTCGGTACGCAGCAGACGCCCGCAGGCCTGCACCAGTTTCAGCGAGGCGTCGGGCACCGAGATTTCCATGAACGGATTGCCGCCCCGGGCCTCGATCCACTCCGACAGCGCCGCCTCGACCGGATCGTCCGGCACCGAGAACGGGATCTTGGCGATCACCACGTGCTCGCAGTAGGCGCCCGGCAAGTCCACGCCTTCGGCGAAACTGGCGAGGCCGAACAACACGCTGGAATCGCCGCCATCGACTCGCGCCTTGTGCTTGTTCAGGGTTTCCTGTTTCGACAGGTTGCCTTGAATGAACACTTGCTTGCGCCAGTCGCGGTCGAGGCCGTCGAACACGTCCTGCATCTGTTTGCGCGAAGAGAACAGCACCAGCGTGCCGCGCGAGCCTTCGACCAGATCCGGCAACTCGCGGATGATCGCCGCGGTGTGAGCCGCGGCGTCGCGTGGGTCGGCCTTCAGATCCGGCACCCGCAGCACACCGGCGTCGGCGTGATGGAACGGGCTCGGCACCACGGCGGTGACGGCTTTTTTCGGCAGACCGGCGCGCATGCGGAAACGGTCGAAAGTGCCCAGCGCGGTCAGCGTTGCCGACGTCACCAGGCAGCCGTAGGCCACGTTCCACAGGCTGCGGCGCAGGGTTTCGGCGGCAAGAATCGGGCTGGCGTTAACCTCGATGTCGAACAGCGAACCGCTTTCGGCCAGCGTCAGCCAGCGCGCCATCGGCGGGCTGTCTTCCGGGTCTTCGGCGGTGAACGCGGTCCACAACTCCCAGTTGCCCGACGCCCGCGACAACAGGCTGCCGAACAGCGGATACCACTCCTCGGCCTGATTGCTGGCGATGCCGATGTTGACCTCGCCGTCCATGCCTTCCTTGAGCAGGTCGGTCAGGCGGGTGAACAGATCGTTGAGCCGCGAATAACCCTTTTTCAGCTCGATGCCCATTTCGCGCATGTGCTCGGGAATCACCCCGCCGACGAAACGATGGCGTGGCCGCTCGCGACCCTCGACGTCTTCGCCGGGTTTGAAATCGGCAATCTGCTCGCACGCGGTGAACATGAACTGCTGCTGTGTCTTGATCTCGCGCGCCAGCTCGGGCACTTGCTCGATCAGCTTGCCGAGATCCCCCGGCAACGGATGCTGGGCCAACAGTTTGGTGAGGTTCTTCGCGGTGGTTTCCAGCCAGTCGGCGGTGGAACGCAGGCGCGTGTAGTGGGCGAAGTGGCCGATGGCCTTGTCCGGCAGGTGATGGCCTTCGTCGAACACGTAAATGGTGTCACGCGGATCCGGCAGCACCGCACCGCCGCCGAGCGCGAGGTCAGCCAGCACCATGTCGTGGTTGGTGACGATTACATCAACCTTGCCCATGCCTTCGCGCGCCTTGTAGAAGGCGCACTGGCCGAAGTTCGGGCAGTGACGGTTGGTGCACTGGCTGTGATCGGTGGTCAGACGCGCCCAGTCGGCGTCTTCCAGCGCGTTGGGCCAACTGTCGCGATCGCCGTCCCACTTATTGCCGGCGAGCTTCTCGATCATGCTGGTGAACAGCTTCTGACTGGCCTCGTCGACCTCGATCTTGAAGCCTTCTTCTTCGAACAGCTGGGCGGTGGCGGTTTGCGCGTGGCCTTCCTGCAGCAGCATGTCGAGTTTGGACAGGCACATGTAGCGACCACGGCCCTTGGCCAGCGCGAAGCTGAAGTTCAGCCCGCTGTTGCGCATCAGGTCAGGCAAATCCTTGTAGACGATCTGCTCTTGCAGAGCCACGGTCGCGGTGGCAATCACCAGGCGCTTGCCGGCCAGCTTCGCCGTCGGGATCGCCGCCAGGCTGTAGGCCACGGTCTTGCCGGTACCGGTGCCGGCTTCCACCGCGACAATCGCGGGGTCGCCACTGCGCCGGCCTTCGTCGTCGGTGTCGATATCCCCGAGGACTTTGGCGATTTCAGCGATCATCAGGCGCTGGCCGTAACGCGGCTTGAGGCTCTTGGCTTCAAGAAAACGCGAATAGGCGCCCTGGATCGTGGTTTTGAGTTCAGTGCTGATCATTGATTGTCGGGCGCTAAAAACGCTGGATAAATTTTCAGTGGTTTCGGATGGCGGCTATCATACCCCGCTAATTAATCCCGCGCAGAACGGAGTGCCCCAATGACACCTTTTAGCCTCGTTTATCCGCTGCATGTCCTGTCCGCCCTGGTCTGGGTCGGCGGCATGTTTTTCGCCTGGATGGTCCTGCGCCCGGCGGCGGTCAAGGCTCTCGACGGCCCTGCCCGCCTGACCTTGTGGGTGGAAGTGTTTCAAGGTTTTTTCCGCTGGGTCTGGGTCGCGGTGATCCTGTTGCCGATCAGCGGCGTGGGCATGTTGCACTTGCAGCAGGTCGGTTTCGAGACCGCGCCGAAGTACGTACAGGTGATGATCGGGCTGTATGTGGTAATGACGGCGCTGTTTATCCGGATTCAGGGTTTGATGCTGCCGGAGTTGCGCAAAGCGGTGGAGGCGAAGGACTGGCCGGCGGGTGCGGCGGTGCTGGGCCGGATTCGCCGGGTGGTGGGGATCAATTTGATTGTCGGGTTGGTGCTGGTGGCGATTGCGGCGGCTCGGCCGATGTTCTGACCCACCCCATTTTTTTGCGCTGTGAACACTGTTGTGGTGAGGGGATTTATCCCCGATGGCGCGCGAAGCGGCCCCAAATCAGCTGACGCGTTCAATCTGAAGAAACGCGGTATCTGGAGTGGGCTGCTTCGCAGCCCATCGGGGATAAATCCCCTCACCACAATTAAGAAATACGGTGTTTTAGAGGCGCTGCACAGTCACCGCCCCCGCCGCGCCCGCAGGCCCAGGCTGACCATCCGCCCCGGCTTTGCCGTTCTTGCCGCCATCGGCGCGATACACCAGGCAGCCCTTGGACTGGCCGCCCTTGCCCGCCTTGCCGCCAACACCCGCTGGACCACCGGCGCCACCAGCGACGTTGACCTTGATCAGCTCGGCCGGGAACTCGCGCGGTACTTCGAGACGCACCAGCGCCCCCGGTGCACCGGGCTGGCCGTCGCTGCCATTGCTGCCATCAAAACCGTGACCGGCAGCGCCCCAGGTGCAGCCCGGATCTTCACCGTTGCCGCCATCCAGGCCGACAAAACCCGGTGCGCCGGTACCGCCACGGGCATCCACAAACAGTTTGGGTGCGTTCAAGGCCTTGAACTGCAAATTCAGATTGCGCCCGGCACGGGCGGCTTTTTCATAAGTGCCCGGCGCACCACGTGCGGTAATCAGGCTGCCTTCGGACAGTTCGGCACGAATGACCTTCATGTCCAGCGCTTGTTCGCTCGGAACAATCGCGATGCGTGCTTCATGGCCCAGGCGCAATTCGCCGACGGTCAGCTCGGTCACGTTGGAAGGAATCAGCAACGTGCCGTAGTCCGCCACGTCCAGCCGTTCCAGCTGCAAGACGCTGGCGGTGTTGGGCAAACGCATCAGGGAATTGGTTTCGACGCTGACCACCTGGGCGCAGGCCAGGGGACTGATGAATGCAGCGAGCAGGCAAAGTTTACGCATGGGAAGAAGCCTCCGGAGCGGCCGGGGCCGGGATGGTTTGCAGGTGAAAAACGCCGAACAGCAGGATGCGCAGACGGTCACGCCACGGGTTGGTACGCCCCTTGAGGCGCGAGAACAGCAACTCCAGCACGTGCAGCGCGAGCAACAAGCCGCCGGCCAGATTGACCAGCAAATGCAGCGGATGCACAAACGGCACCAGCAGATTGACCACCACCACGCACCAGAACAGCAGGGTCAGCAAACGCCCCAGCCCCCAGAAAACCTTCATACGCTCCCCCGTCTCGGAATTATTCTTTGGGCGCACAGTAACGGCTTACGCGGGGGATAAGCCAGAGGCGCAAAAGAAAAAACTTTTGTCAGTCGTCGGATCGCTGCCGGATCGCCGAGAATCGGCGACCGGCAGCTCTAGTCTGCGGACTACAGACGCGTCCTAGCGATTGATATGCAACTCCACCCGACGGTTTTGCGCCCGTCCCTCTTCGGTCGCATTGTCAGCCACCGGCTCGCTCTCGCCGCGCCCTTCACTGGTCAGTTTGTTCGGTGCCAGGCCCTGACTCAGCAGATACGCCGCGACACTGCTGGCACGCCGCTCCGACAGCGCCTGGTTATAGGCATCCGAACCTTTGCTGTCGGTATGGCCGATGACCTTGATGCTGACCACGTCGGCGTTGCGCAACTTGTCCATCAGCGTATCGAGCTGCGCTTTGGCGGCCGGGGTCAGGTCCGACTTGTCGAAATCGAACAATACGTTGCCGGCATCGCTGAGGGTGATGACCTCCGATTGCGGCGCAGGCTCGGGGGCTTTCGCAGTGACCGGATATTGCGGCAGCGGACAGCCGCGGTGATCGACCGGAGTATTTTCCGGGGTGTCCGGGCAACGGTCGCGGCGGTCGAATACGCCATCGCCGTCTTCATCGCCATCCTGGGCATAACAGATCAGCCCGCCAGTCAGAATCCCCAGCGCCGCACCGCCGCCGGCCCAGCCGCCACTTTCAATGGCGCCAAGACCGCCACCGACCAGCCCGCCGATCAGGCTGCAGATCGGCCACGTACGTTGATTGAGGGGGGCATCGCCATCGCTATGTGTGGCGCAACCGGTGAGCAGGCTGCCCAGCAGCAGCACCGGCAAGACGGACCTTGAGAAAACAGTCATTGTGAAAGCTCCTGTGTCACCGGCCCATACCGGTTACACAGGAGTAAAGACCCGCATCCGCGACTGCACAAGCCGCGGATGCGAGAGGGGCTAGCGGACGATTTTGATTTCGGTACGACGGTTCTGTGCGCGACCGTCTGCGGTTTTGTTATCCGCCACTGGCTGGCTTTCACCCATGCCCGAGACCGAGACGAAGCTGGCACGTGGTACACCTTGCTGGATCAGGTAATCCACCACCGAGTGCGCACGACGATCCGACAGTTTTTTGTTGTAGGCATCGCTGCCGACGCTATCGGTGTGGCCGGTCACAGTCAGTTGCGCCGTGGACGACTCTTGTTTCAGGCGCGTGGCAACTTTATCCAGCACCTGTTTGTCGGAGCCGGTCAGGGTGGCTTTGTCGAACTGGAAGTGCACATCACGGATAACAATGGTTTCTTCCTTGACCACTACAGCTTCTTCGACCACGGGTGCAGGCGCTGGTGGAGGGCAACCGTCAGCATCAACCTGTACGCCTTTAGGCGTGCCCGGGCACTTGTCGCGACTGTCCGGCACACCATCGCCGTCTTCGTCACCATCACCGTGCACCCAGCAATAGGCCGCTGCCGTACCGCCGACCAAAAGGGCGCCGTAGCCGGCCCACGCCGAACTTTCCGTCGCACCGAGACCGGCACCGACTACACCACCGACCGCCGCACAGGTCGGCCAGTCGGTTTTCTGCAAACCTGCGCAACCAGTCAACACACTGGTTAGCAGAATCAAAGGTAATGCTGTCCGAACTATGCTCATCTGGTTTTCTCCTGAGGGATCGGCTTAGAACCGATTCACGGAGTAAAGACCGGAGTTTTAATCTCCGCCAGCAATAGGCCACTGGCATTTGGGACCGTGTTCACAGGGATTTGGCACTTTTGCCACGCGCGGCAATTCGGGGTCTAGGCCGGATCCGTCTGGCGCGCTAGTCTTGGCGATCTGATTGAGGAGCTTCGATGAACGTCGCCATTTCTTCGCGCACGCCGCAACAGGCGCTGGCTGCTTTACTGGATCGCTATGCCCCGGCGCGTCTGCTGCTGATCGGTGCCAGCGAATTTCCGGCGCTCGCCGCTTTCAAGCAGGCACATCCGGACACCTGCGTGGCCCACGCCGCACCCGGCGCGCTGCCCGCCGAACTCGCGGCGCGGCGCTTCGACCTGGCGCTGGTGGTCGATTGCCTGGAGCATTTGCCCAAGCGCGACGGCCTGAATCTGCTGGGCGGAATCCGCAATCTCAACGCCAGTCGGATCGCGGTGCTGGCGGATCTGCCGGCCAGCGGCTGGCAGGAAACCGATTTCTATTCGCTGGCGCTGCAGGCCAGCGAACGCTTTCAGCGTGACGAGCAGGTACTGACCCTGTTCACCTATGATCTGCTTGACTACAAACAAGTCCCCGACTGGCTCAACTCGCGGTTCTGGGCCAATCCGGAAAACTTCGGCAAATACTGGTGGTAATGCAATGAGTACAGCCATTTGCCCGTGCGGCAGCGGCAATCTGCTGGAGGCCTGCTGCGGTCACTATCACGAAGGCCACCCGGCGCCTTGCGCCGAAGCGCTGATGCGTTCGCGCTACAGCGCCTACGTGCTGGGGCTGATCGATTATCTGGTGGCCACCACCCTGCCCGCCCAGCAGGCCGGTCTGGATCGCCAGTCGATCAGCGCCTGGAGCGCGCAGAGCACCTGGCTCGGTCTTGAAGTCGAAAGCTCGGAAGTGTTCGGCGGCCAGCCCGAGCACGCCTTCGTCACCTTTACCGCGCGCTGGCACGACAGCCAGGGCGAGCACAGCCACCGCGAGCGCTCTTCGTTCGTGCAAAACGCCGGGCGTTGGTACTTCATCGACCCGACCGTGCAGTTGAAGCTGGGGCGCAATGACGCGTGCCCGTGTGCCAGCGGGCAGAAGTTCAAGAAGTGCTGTGCGGGGTATTTCGGCGCATAAAGGGAAGCGCCGACTAGACTGGGGCACAAAGGGAGTTTTTTCGATGCTCGGTCACCGTCGCACACTACATGGCTTGCTATTGATGCTGTTGCTGAACCTCGGCGGTTGCGCCTCATGGTTCAGCGACGACAGCGTCGACCCCGCCGTGCACCTGGTAAAAGTCGAGGTGGTGCGGGCCAAGTTGCTTGAACAGAAATTCATCCTGCACTTTCGCATCGACAACCCCAACGACAGCGACCTGACCGTGCGCGGTCTGGAATACCGGATTCATCTGGCGAACCTGTTGCTGGCCGAAGGCGAGCATGAGCACTGGTTCACCGTCGGGCCAAAACGCAGTGCCTATTTCAAAGTGCCGATCCGCACCAACCTGTGGCCTCGGGTAAAAGACGTGGTGAAAATGCTGAAAAACCCCAACCAGCAGATTCCCTATCGGTTGCAGGGCGAAATGGAAACCGGCTTATTCATCGCCCACTACGTGCACCTGGAGCGCAATGGCGTGATAATCCCCGCCGATTTAATTCCGGAGTACAACCGATGACTCAGCAACCTCATGTCCATGGCCCTGACTGCAACCACGATCATGACCATCATCATGATCACGACCATGGCCATGTCCACGGCCCGAACTGCGGCCA
Source organism: Pseudomonas sp. GW823-FHT01D03 (assembly GCF_058798255.1). NCBI lineage: Bacteria > Pseudomonadati > Pseudomonadota > Gammaproteobacteria > Pseudomonadales > Pseudomonadaceae > Pseudomonas > Pseudomonas sp. GW823-FHT01D03. Next base: position 1,444,203 of record NZ_JBXAKK010000001.1, on the reverse strand, counting down.
TGCCCACCAGGAACCGGTGCGCAACGCCCTGAAAGACGTTGGCCGCAACGACCCTTGCCCATGCGGCAACGGCAAGAAATTCAAGAAGTGCCACGGCGCTTGATGCTTCAGGTGAAGATATTCTTCGCCTGACACATTGCCTTCGCGAGCAAGCCCGCTCCCACAGTTGACCGCGTTCCCGCTGACTGAACGCAGCCGACTGTGGGAGCGGGCTTGCTCGCGAAAGGGCCGGAACATTCACCCCGAAAGGTTCAGAGAGCCGCCAGAATCTGCGCAGCGCTGATCACCGTCGCATATTCCCCGTGCAAATTCCCCAGCGACATCCCGTGCACTTCTTCGGCTGAACGCGGTGTGCCGAAATAATCGGCCTTGTCGAAGGTGAAACACGCGTCCTCCACCACCCACGTCTCGAACTCCAGATTGCCCGCCGTGCGCGCTGTGGATTCCACCGAGTTGTGGGTCGCTACACCAACAATGATCAATTGCCCGATCCCCGCCTCACGCAACTGTGCCTCAAGCTTCGTAGCACAAAACGCATCCGGCACCTGTTTCTGGATCAGCCATTCGCCGTCCTGCGGCATGAATCTCTGCTGAAATTCCACCCCTGACTGCCCGGGCCAGAACACCGAATCCGGCTCACGCGACAGGTGCTGCACATGAATCACCGGACGATTACTACGGCGCCAAAGCCCCAGCAGATCGAGCATCCGCTCTTCAGCCTGCGGATTATTCCGCCGCCCCAGGCGCGGCTGCAGAATGCCTTGTTGCTGGTCGATGATGATCAGTGCAGCGTTGGCCTTCAGCTCCATGGCGTTTTTTCTCATGCAGGGTCAGTGAATTTCCCGCACTTCAGCATCACCGCCACGGGGTGAGCAAGCTCTGATTCAACCCGATCAAGGATCGCCCGGCGACGGTGAACGCGTATGTCTTGGTGCAGAAGATCAACCCGCCGAAATCCTGATATCTGGAAGGATCGTTGTTGTGGCGAGGGAGCTTGCTCCCGCTGGAGTGCGAAGCGCTCCCAAACTGGTCGCCGCGATCTATCAGGAAAATGCGCAGTCTGGATAACGACTGCTGCGCAGCCGAGCGGGAGCAAGCTCCCTCGCCACAAAAACACTGTTATCTCTGCAGATTTGCTGTTGGTCAGACAAATACAGAAATAACCGCTCGCCCCGCTTGCGCGGCCATCTCCCGCTCACTAACGTAGCGGCTTTATTGCGCCCCCAGCCTCTACACCCCCGCAGGAGCTTTGCCATGGCCTCGCCAGCCCTCACACATTTTCTTCCCCGGTTCGGCGTTGCCGCAGCAGTGACCGGTGTCTTGAGCCTGTCCGGTTGCCAGACCTGGAACGCGCAGGACACCCTGCCGCCCACCTCCGGCGTGCAACCGCTCAAGGGCCTGGCGCAGAACGTGTCGGTACGCCGCAATGCCATGGGCATGCCGTTGATCGAAAGCAACAGCTTCCACGACGCGCTGTTCGCCCTCGGTTACGTGCATGCCAGCGACCGCATCAACCAGATGGTCACCCTGCGCCTGTTGGCCCAGGGCCGTCTGGCGGAGATGTCCGGCGCATCGATGCTCGACGCCGACCGCTACATGCGCGCGGTCAACCTGAAGAAAAGCGCCGACGAGCTGTACAAGGCCTCGTCGCCACGCCTCAAGCGGTTCTTCGAAGTCTATGCGCGGGGCGTCAACGCCTACCTGTTCCGCTACGCCGACAAACTGCCGGGCGACCTCGCCGCCAGCGGCTACAAGCCGGAGTACTGGAAACCGGAAGATTCGGCGCTGATGTTCGCGCTATTGAACTTCAGCCAGTCGGCCAACCTGCCGGAAGAGATTGCCTCGCTGGTGCTGGCGCAAACCGTGACCAGCGACAAACTCGCCTGGCTTACCCCGTCCGCACCGGATGAAAATCTGCCACTGGCCGAGGCCGACAAGCTGCAAGGCCTCAAGCTCAACGGGCAGATCCCAGGCCTCGGCGAACTGAGCAACGCCAGTCAGCAATTGGCGGGGAATCTGCTCGGCACCCACACTTCGAACAACTGGGCCATCGCCCCGCAACGCAGCCGCAGCGGCAAGAGCATTCTTGCCAGCGACAGCCATGGGCCATTGGCCGCGCCGTCGCTGTGGACCTTCGTGCAGATTCGCGCACCGAAATATCAGGCTGCCGGCGTCACTGTCGCCGGTCTGCCGATGGTGCTCGGTGGTTTCAACGGCAAAGTCACGTGGAGCGCCACCAGCGTGCTCGGCGACAACCAGGACCTGTTCCTGGAAAAAATCCGCCGTCAGGGCAACAGCCTGACCTACGAGGTCAACGGCAAATGGCAGCCGCTGGGCGTGCGCAACGAAACCTATTTCGTCAAAGGCCAGCGACCGATTCGCGAAGCAGTATACGAAACCCGCCACGGTGCGCTGCTCAACAGTGCCCAGGCGGCGCAGGGCAACGGTTTTGGCCTGGCCCTGCAAACCCCGAGCTTCACCGATGACAAATCGCTGGACGCGTTTTTTGACCTGACTCGCGCGCAGAACGTTGAACGCGCGTCGGACGCCAGCCGCGAGATCCGCGCCATCGCCCTGAACATGGTATTCGCCGACGCCAGCAACATCGGCTGGCAGGTCACCGGGCGTTTCCCCAACCGGCGCGAAGGCGAAGGCCTGCTGCCATCGCCGGGCTGGGAAGGCCGCTACGACTGGGACGGTTATGCCGACCCGATGCTGCACCCGTACGATCAGGATCCAGCCCAGGGCTGGCTCGGCACTGCCAATCAGCGGGTCATTCCTCACGGCTACGGCATGCAGTTGTCCAACTCCTGGGGAGCGCCAGAGCGCGGCGAGCGCTTGGCGGAACTGGCCGGCAGCGGCAAACAGGACGGTCGCAGCGTGATCGCCATGCAGTACGACCAGACCACGACGTTTGCCGCCAAGCTGAAGAAAATGTTTGAAGCGCCGGGCATGAAGCAGCCGCTGAAACAGGCAATCGACGCCCTGCCGGAAACCGATCGCAGCAAGGCCCGCGAGGCCTTCACCCGCTTGATGGCCTTCGACGGCAAGCTCAGCCCGACCTCGGCCGATGCGGCGATTTATGAGCTGTTCCTGCAAGAAAGCATGAAGCAGATGTTCCTCGACGAACTCGGCCCAGAGTCGAGCGCGGCGTGGAAAGCCTTTGTTGCCAATGGCGACTTGTCCTACGCGGCGCAGGCCGATCACCTGCTCGGGCGCGAAGACAGCCCGTTCTGGGATGACCTGCGTACCCCGCAGAAAGAAGACAAAGCGCAGATTCTGGCGCGCAGTCTGGCGGCGGCGATCAGTGCCGGCGACAGTCAGTTGGGCGGCGATCACAAGGCCTGGCAATGGGGCAAACTGCACAGCTACACGTGGAAAAACGCCAACGGCCAGACCGTACGCGGCCCAATGGCTGCCGGCGGCGATCACACCACGCTCAATACCGCAGCGTTTGCCTGGGGTCAGGACTTCAACACCACGCGGGCGCCGTCGATGCGTTTCATCGTCGATTTCAGCCAGAGCGAGCCACTGATGGGCCAGAACGGCACCGGCCAGTCCGGCAACCCGGCCAGCCCGAATTACCTCAACGGCATCGATGCGTGGCTCAAGGGTCAGTACATCGGCTTGCCGCTGCAGCCGCAGAACTTTGACCGGGTGTATGGCAAGACGCGTTTGACCCTGACCCCGGGCAAATAATGGCCGTCCCTTTGTAGGAGTGAGCCTGCTCGCGATCGCGGTCTGACCTTCAAAATTGAAGCGTCTGACACACCGTCATCGCGAGCAGGCTCACTCCTACAGGGGCTTTGTGTCGCCCCGGAAAATAATCGATAGAACTTCCAGACTCGCGCCAACCTCATAGCTAACAAGCCCTCCATTCAGGTAACGACATGGACCTTGTTATCGCCCGCCCCGAAGGTTTGTATTGCCCTGCCGGGGACTTTTATATTGACCCGTGGCGCCCGGTCGAACGCTCGGTGATCACCCATGCCCACGGCGATCACGCGCGTACCGGCAATCAGCATTATCTGGCCAGCAGCGCCAGTGAAGGGATTTTGCGCGCGCGTCTGGGTCAGGACATCAACCTGCAAACCCTCGCCTACGGCCAGCGGCTGACCCACCACGGTGTGACCTTGAGTTTCCATCCCGCCGGGCATGTGCTGGGTTCGGCCCAGGTGCGTCTGGAATACGGCGGTGAAGTCTGGGTCGCGTCGGGCGACTACAAGATCGAGCCCGACGGCACCTGCGCGCCGTTCGAACCGGTGCGCTGCCACACCTTCATCACCGAATCGACTTTCGGCCTGCCGATCTACCGCTGGCAGCCGCAGGCGCAGGTATTCAACGAGATCAACCAGTGGTGGCAGGCGAACATCGCTGTGGGCAAGGCCAGCGTGCTGTTCTGTTACTCGTTCGGCAAGGCTCAGCGGATTCTCCATGGCATCGACGCCAGCCTCGGCCCTATCCTCAGTCACGGTGCGGTCGAACCGCTGAACCGGGTTTACCGCGAGGCCGGGGTATACCTGCCACCGACGATCTACGCCGGCGATGTGAAAAAGTCCGACCCGCTCATGCGCCAGGCGCTGGTAATCGCCCCGCCCTCGGCGGGCGGCAGCACCTGGATGCGCCGGTTCGGTGACTACAGCGACGCCTTCGCCAGCGGCTGGATGCGCCTGCGCGGCACCCGCCGGCGGCGCGGCGTGGATCGCGGTTTCGTGCTGTCGGATCACGCCGACTGGCCGGGCCTGCTCTGGGCCATCGAACAGACTGGCGCCGAACGGGTGATGGTCACCCACGGTTCAATCGGTGTGCTGGTTCGGCATCTGCGTGAACAAGGCCTGGATGCGCAGGGTTTCAACACCGAATACGGCGACGACGAAGAGGAAAACATTGGCGCCGAGCCGGTTATCGCCGAGGTGCAAGCATGAAAGCCTTCGCCGAGCTGTACGCCGAACTCGACGCCACCACATCGAGCAACGCCAAACTGGCGGCGATGCAAACCTACTTCGCCCAGGCTGCACCGCAAGACGCGGCATGGGCGGTGTACTTTTTGTCCGGTGGACGCCCACGGCAACTGGTACCGGTGCGCATCCTGCGCGAACTGGCGGTGGACGTCTCGGGGCTGCAACCATGGCTGTTCGAGGAAAGTTATCAGTCCGTCGGCGACCTGGCAGAAACCATTTCGTTGGTGCTGCCGGAAAACCTGCACAGCTCTGAAGCCGGTCTTGCTGAATGGATCGAAGACAAGCTGCTGCCACTGCGCGGTGAAACCCCGGAATACCTCGCCCGCCAATTGCCCGCACTGTGGGCGCAACTGGATCGGCCGAGCCTGATGCTGTGCATCAAGTTGATCACCGGCAGCTTCCGCGTCGGCGTGTCGAAACTGCTGGTCACCCGCGCTCTGGCGTCGATGGCCGGCCTCGACAGCAAACGCGTGGCGCAGCGCCTGGTGGGGTACACCGACCTGTCGAACCGGCCGAACGCTGCCAGCTACCTGAAACTGATCGCGCCGGAATCCGCCGACGAACACGCGCAACGTGGCGGCCAGCCCTACCCGTTCTTCCTCGCCCATGGCTTGTCACAACCGGTGGAGGAATTTGAAGCGCTGCTGGGGCCGGCGAGCAACTGGCAGGTGGAGTGGAAATGGGATGGCATCCGCGCGCAGGTGGTCAAGCGCGAGGGTCGGCTGTGGGTCTGGTCGCGGGGTGAAGAACTGGTGACCGAGCGTTTCCCCGAGTTCGATACATTGATCCACGCGTTACCCGACGGCACGGTGATCGACGGCGAAATTGTAGTCTGGAAAAGTACCCATCCGACCACCGAAGACGCCTTTGATCCGCAATCGACCGCCCCACCGGCGGTGCAACCTTTCGCCCTGCTGCAGCAACGCATCGGCCGCAAAACTCTCGACAAGAAAATCCTCGAAGAAGTGCCGGTGGTGGTGCTTGCCTACGATTTGCTGGAGTGGCAGGGCGAAGACTGGCGCAACCGTCCGCAGGCAGAACGGCGTGCGCAACTGGAGCAAGTCATCGCTCAGGGTAACAACCCGGTGTTACTGGCCTCGCCGATTCTGACCGGCAGCGACTGGTTCGATCTGGCCCGGCAGCGTGAAGCCTCACGGCGCCTGGGGGTCGAAGGCATGATGCTCAAAGCCCGCGACGCGCTGTATGGCGTGGGCCGGACCAAGGACATGGGCGTGTGGTGGAAGTGGAAGGTCGATCCGTTCAGCGTCGATGCGGTATTGATCTATGCCCAGCGCGGGCATGGCCGGCGCGCCAGTCTGTACAGCGATTACACCTTCGCCGTGTGGGACGGCCCGCCTGAGTCCAGCCAACGAGCGCTGGTGCCATTCGCCAAGGCGTATTCGGGGCTGACCGACGAGGAGATGCGCCAGGTCGACAGCATCGTGCGCAAGACCACCGTGGAAAAATTCGGCCCGGTCAGCAGTGTCAAACCGAGCCTGGTGTTCGAGCTGGGTTTCGAAGGCATCGCCCTGTCGCGCCGACACAAGAGCGGCATTGCCGTGCGCTTTCCGCGAATGCTGCGCTGGCGCCAGGATAAAACGGTGGATGAGGCGGACAGTCTGGCGACGTTGCAGGACTTGCTGGCCTGACCCGGTTTACCGGAACATTCATCACCTTTGACCGAACGAAGCTCCTGTGGCGAGGGAGCTTGCTCCCGCTCGACTGCGCAGCAGTCGCACAATGACGGTCTGTCTGAAAAACGCAGGGGAGTGCTTCGCCCTCCAGCGGGAGCAAGCTCCCTCGCCACAATGGCTCGTCCCATCTCTTGAAAATGCGTGCATCGACCCAACATGGTGCAGCCTTCCACAGCCGCCCATTCCCGTGCACCAATCCCTCTCGCCGCCCCCACCCGCCACCTTTTAAAACACTTGTTCGGGACTCTGGTTCGGAAATTGCTACTTTCTATAGGTCGTACGCGTTCCAGTAACAATAATTCTGCGCCACAAGCGCTCATATTGGTTCTTAGGGATTGAATAATGAAAAAAGCATTGCTGACCCTTTCTGCACTGGCGTTGTGCATGGCCGCCGGCTCCGCGCTGGCCAAGGAATACAAAGAGCTGCGTTTTGGCGTTGATCCTTCCTACGCACCGTTCGAGTCGAAAGCGGCCGACGGCAGCCTGGTGGGCTTCGACATCGACCTGGGCAACGCGATCTGCGCCGAGCTGAAGGTCAAGTGCAAATGGGTCGAAAGTGACTTCGACGGTATGATTCCGGGCCTCAAGGCCAATAAATTCGACGGTGTGATCTCGTCGATGACCGTGACCCCGGCTCGCGAGAAAGTCATCGACTTCTCCAGCGAACTGTTCTCCGGCCCGACCGCTTATGTGTTCAAAAAGGGTTCCGGCCTGAGCGAAGACGTCGCGTCCCTCAAGGGCAAAACCGTGGGCTACGAGCAAGGCACCATTCAGGAAGCCTACGCCAAAGCCGTGCTGGACAAGGCTGGCGTGAAGACTCAGGCCTATCAGAATCAGGACCAGGTTTACTCCGACCTGACTTCCGGTCGTCTCGATGCCGCCATTCAGGACATGCTGCAAGCCGAACTGGGCTTCCTGAAATCGCCAAAAGGCGAAGGCTACGAAGTCAGCAAGCCAGTCGACAGTGAATTGCTGCCGGCCAAAACCGCTGTCGGTATCAAGAAAGGTAACACTGAGCTGAAAGCGCTTTTAGATAAAGGTATCAAAGCGTTACACGACGACGGCAAATACGCCGAAATTCAAAAGAAACACTTTGGCGATCTGAATCTGTACAGCGGCAAATAATGCCCCGGCGCCCATCCTTGATGGGCGCCTTTTCCATCCGCTCAGGTTGCTGATTTATGTTCGAAAACCTCTTACAAAATCTGGGGCTCTCCGCGTTCAGCCTTCAGGGTTTCGGCCCGTTGCTGTTGCAAGGCACCTGGATGACCATCAAATTATCGGCGATGTCGCTGCTGGTGGCCGTGTTGCTCGGCCTGCTCGGCGCCAGTGCCAAGCTGTCAAAAGTCAAACTGCTGCGTCTGCCCGCCCAGCTCTACACCACGCTGATTCGCGGGGTGCCGGATCTGGTGCTGATGCTGCTGATCTTCTACAGCCTGCAAACCTGGCTGACGTCGCTCACCGACTACATGGAATGGGAATACATTGAGATCGACCCGTTCAGTGCCGGGGTGCTGACTCTGGGCTTCATTTATGGCGCGTACTTCACTGAAACCTTCCGAGGGGCGATCCTTGCCGTGCCGCGCGGTCAGGTCGAAGCCGCCACCGCCTATGGCCTCAAGCGCGGCCAGCGCTTTCGCTTCGTGGTGTTCCCGCAAATGATGCGCTTCGCCCTGCCGGGCATCGGCAACAACTGGATGGTGATGCTCAAGGCCACCGCGCTGGTCTCGATCATCGGCCTGGCCGATCTGGTCAAAGCCGCGCAGGACGCCGGTAAAAGCACCTATCAACTGTTCTACTTTCTGGTACTCGCCGCCTTGATCTATCTGCTGATCACCAGTGCTTCGAACGTCATCCTGCGCTGGCTCGAGCGCCGTTACGCCGCCGGCGCACGGGAGGCCGTACGATGATCGAACTTCTGCAGGAATACTGGCGAGCCTTTCTTTATACCGACGGGCAAAACATCACCGGTCTGGCGATGACCCTGTGGCTGCTCAGCGCTTCGATCTTCATCGGCTTTCTGGTGTCGATCCCGTTGTCGATTGCCAGGGTTTCCACGCATTTCTATGTGCGCTGGCCGGTGCAGTTCTACACCTACCTGTTCCGCGGCACGCCGCTGTATATCCAGTTGCTGATTTGCTACACGGGTATTTACAGCCTGGCCGCCGTGCGCGCGCAGCCACTGCTCGACAGTTTCTTTCGCGATGCGATGAACTGCACGATCCTCGCGTTCGCCCTGAACACCTGCGCCTACACCACGGAGATTTTTGCCGGGGCGATCCGCAGCATGAACCACGGCGAAGTCGAAGCGGCCAAAGCCTACGGCCTGACTGGCTGGAAGCTGTATGCCTACGTGATCATGCCCTCAGCCTTACGGCGTTCGCTGCCGTATTACAGCAACGAAGTGATCCTGATGCTGCACTCGACCACTGTAGCCTTCACCGCGACCATCCCCGACATCCTGAAAGTTGCGCGGGACGCCAACTCGGCGACCTTTCTGACCTTCCAGTCGTTCGGTATCGCCGCGCTGATCTACCTGACCATTACCTTTGCGCTGGTCGGCCTGTTCCGCCTCGCCGAACGCCGCTGGCTGGCCTTCCTCGGGCCGACCCACTAGGAAATTCTGTAATGCGACACCAGATCCATGACCTGTTGGCCCCGCTGCCCGGGACTGCACGACAGATCCACAGCTTCCACTTTGGCCCGGAGCAGGCCCAAGGCAAAATCTACATTCAGTCCTCGCTGCACGCCGACGAGCTGCCCGGCATGCTCGTGGCCTGGCACCTCAAGCAGCGCCTGGCGGAGCTGGAAGCTGCCGGGCGCCTGCGCAGCCAGATCGTGCTGGTGCCGGTAGCCAATCCGGTCGGCCTCGAACAAGTGCTGATGGACGTGCCGCTGGGCCGCTACGAGATGGAGAGCGGGCAGAACTTCAATCGCTGGTTCGTCGACCTCAGCGAAGAGATCGGCAATGACATCGAGGGCAAGCTGAGCGATGACCCACAACGCAACCTTGAGTTGATCCGCGCCAGCCTGCGCAACGCCCTCGCCCGCCAGATACCCGCCACGCAACTGCAATCCCAGCGCCTGACCCTGCAACGGCTGGCGTGCGATGCCGACATGGTGCTCGACCTGCACTGCGACTTCGAATCGGTGGTTCACCTCTACACCACGCCCGAAGCGTGGCCGCAGGTCGAACCACTGGCGCGCTACATCGAAGCCCAGGCCAGCCTTCTGGCCACGGATTCCGGCGGCCAGTCGTTCGACGAATGCTTCACCCTGTTGTGGTGGCAATTGAAGGAACGCTTTGGCGAGCACTTCGAGATTCCGCTGGGCAGTTTTTCGGTGACCGTGGAGTTGCGTGGCCAGGGTGACGTCAATCATCCAATGGCAAGCCGTGACTGCCAGGCCTTGATCGACTACCTGATCCAGTTCGATGCGATCGTCGGCGAAACCCGGCCGCAGCCGCCCTTGCCGTTCCCCGCCACACCGCTGGCCGGTGTCGAACCGGTCACCACTGCGGTCGGCGGCCTGCTGGTGTACACCGCGCAAGCCGGGCAATACCTGCAAGCCGGGCAACAGATTGCCGAAATCATCGACCCGATCAGTGATCGGGTCACCCCCATTTGCTGCACCGCTGCCGGCGTCATGTACGCCCGCTCGCTGCGACGCATGGCCACTGCCGGCATGGTGATCGCCCACGTGGCGGGCGCCGAAGCCTACCGCAGCGGCTACCTACTTTCGCCTTGAGGATGTCTGTCCCATGTACAAATTGACCGTTGAAGGCCTGCACAAAAGCTACGGCGACCATCAGGTACTCAAAGGCGTTTCGCTCAAGGCCAAAACCGGCGACGTGATCAGCCTGATCGGCGCCAGCGGCTCGGGCAAGAGCACCTTTTTGCGCTGCATCAACTTCCTCGAACAACCCAACGACGGCGCCATGAGCCTGGATGGCCAGGCGATCCGCATGGTCACCGATCGCCACGGCATGCACGTCGCCGACCCGAATGAACTGCAACGCCTGCGCACGCGGCTGGCGATGGTGTTCCAGCACTTCAACCTGTGGAGCCACATGACCGTGCTGGAAAACATCACCATGGCCCCGCGCCGGGTGCTGGGCTGCAGCAAGCAGGAAGCCGAAGACCGCGCGCGCCGTTATCTGGACAAGGTTGGTCTGCCGGCGCGGGTTGCCGATCAGTACCCGGCGTTTCTCTCCGGCGGCCAGCAACAGCGGGTGGCGATCGCCCGGGCGCTGGCGATGGAGCCGGAAGTGATGCTGTTCGACGAACCGACCTCGGCGCTCGACCCGGAGCTGGTAGGTGAAGTGCTGCGGGTGATTCAGGGACTGGCCGAGGAAGGCCGGACGATGATCATGGTGACCCATGAAATGAGCTTTGCCCGCAAGGTCTCCAGCCAGGTGTTGTTCCTTCATCAGGGGCTGGTGGAAGAAGAAGGTGCGCCGGAAGACGTGCTGGGCAATCCGAAGAGCGAACGGCTGAAGCAGTTCCTCAGCGGTAACCTCAAGTAACTGGTGCACATAAAACCTGTGGGAGCGGGCTTGCTCGCGAAAGCGGTGGGTCAGTCAGCATGTTTTGAATGACCCACCGCTTTCGCGAGCAAGCCCGCTCCCACAAGGGTGCATGTACTCGCACAAAATTAAACTTGTCCCTCACCGGCGCGGTCACTGAAGGAACAACTTCAGAGCGCACGCCGCCGGTATGCCCACCTCCACCGACCTCGCAAAAACCTGGTTCAGCGCACGCAACTGGAAGCCGTTCGCCTTTCAAAAGCAGGTGTGGGCCGCCGTCAAACAAGGTCAGTCGGGGTTGCTCCACGCCAGCACCGGTGCCGGCAAAACCTACGCCGTGTGGTTCGCGGCGCTCAATCGCTTCGCCCGCATCAAACCCAGCGTCGCAGACAGCAAAAAACGCAAAGCGCCTGCCGAACCGCTGACCGTGCTGTGGATCACGCCGATGCGTGCCCTCGCTGCCGACACCGCGCGCGCCTTGCAAGCGCCGGTCAGCGATTTGCTGATTCCGTGGAGCATCGGTCTGCGCACCGGCGACACCAGCAGCGCCGAACGCGCGCGTCAGGGCCGGCGCCTGCCGACCACACTGATTACCACCCCGGAAAGCCTGACCCTGCTGCTCGCTCGCGCCGACGCCAAGACCGCGCTGTCGAGCCTGCGGATGATCGTCGTCGATGAATGGCACGAACTGCTCGGCAACAAACGCGGCGTACAGCTGCAACTGGCCCTCGCCCGTCTGCGCCATTGGCAACCCGAGCTGATCGTCTGGGGCGTGTCCGCCACCCTCGGTAATCAGGCCCACGCCGAACAGGTGCTGATCCCACAGGGTGGCGGCATCAGCGTGCAGGGCCAGAGCGAAAAATCACTCAAGGTCGACACCTTGATCCCACCGGCCATCGAGCGTTTCCCGTGGGCCGGGCACATCGGCTTGAAGATGCTCCCGCAAGTGGTCGCCGAACTGGACGCCTGCGCCAGCAGCCTGGTGTTCACCAACACCCGCGCGCAGTCGGAAATCTGGTATCAGGCGCTGCTCGAAGCGCGGCCGGACTGGGCCGGGCTGATCGCGTTGCACCACAGCTCACTGTCCCGCGAGACCCGCGACTGGGTCGAGCAAGCGTTGAAGGATGGGCAGTTGAAAGCCGTGGTCTGCACCTCGAGCCTGGATCTGGGCGTGGACTTTTTACCGGTGGAACGGGTGCTGCAAATCGGCTCGGCGAAAGGCGTGGCGCGGCTGATGCAGCGGGCCGGGCGCTCCGGTCACGCGCCGGGGCGCACCTCGCGAGTGACACTGGTGCCGACCCACAGCCTGGAACTGATCGAGGCCGCCGCCGCAGGCGACGCCGTGGAGCAACGACTCATCGAACCGCGTCTGTCGCCGCACAAACCGCTGGATGTGCTGGTGCAGCATCTGGTCAGCATGGCGCTGGGCGGTGGCTTTATTCCCGAAGAGCTGTATGAAGAAGTGCGTGGTGCATGGGCTTATCGTGATCTGACACTGGCAGATTGGGCCTGGGCGCTGGCTTTCGTACGTCACGGCGGGCTGTCTCTGACAGCCTATCCGGATTATCGCCGGGTCGAGCCGGACGAACACGGTGTCTGGCGGGTACCCGATGCGCGATTGGCGCGTCGTCATCGCATGAGCATCGGCACTATCGTCAGCGACGCGAGCATCAATCTGAAATTCTGGAGCAAGGGTGGCGGCGGCAAGCAGTTGGGCAGTGTCGAGGAAGGTTTTATCGCGCGGCTGAAACCCGGCGATGGCTTTTTGTTTGCCGGGCGCCTGCTGGAGTTGGTGCGGGTGGAAAACATGACCGCGTACGTCAAACGCAGCACCGCGAAAAAAGCCGCCGTGCCGCGCTGGAATGGCGGGCGAATGCCACTTTCCAACGAACTGGCCGCCGCCGTGGTCAGCCGCTTCACGGCGGCAGCACGGGGCGAGTTCGTCGGCCCGGAAATGCACGCGCTGCAACCGTTGCTGCACACCCAGGCGCACTGGTCGGGTCTGCCCACCTCTGACAGTCTGTTGGCGGAGGTGCTGAAATCCCGCGAGGGCTGGCACCTTTTCCTCTACCCGTTTGCCGGGCGCCAGGTGCATCTGGGGCTCGCCAGCCTGTTGGCCTGGCGCGCGAGTCAGCGCCAGCCGCTGACGTTCTCGATTGCGGTGAATGATTACGGGCTGGAGTTGCTCAGCGCCACGCCAGTCGACTGGTCCAGGCGATTCGACGCGGCGCTGCTCAGCCCCGAGCATCTGCTGCGCGACGTGCTGGCCAGCCTCAATGCCGGGGAGTTGGCGTTGCGGCGCTTTCGCGAGATCGCGCGGATCGCCGGGCTGGTGTTCGCCGGCTATCCCGGCGCGCCGAAAAGTACCCGCCAGGTGCAGGCCTCCAGCGGATTGTTCTTCGAAGTGTTCAAACAATACGACGCTGACAACCTGCTGCTGGCTCAAGCCGGGGAAGAAGTCTTACGGGAAGAACTGGATATTCGTCGTCTGGAACAGACATTGGAGCGGATCAACTGGATGAAACTGGACATGCATCTGATCAAACGTCCTACACCGTTAGGCTTTCCGTTGCTGGTGGAGCGCATGCGCGAAAGCATGAGTTCGGAAAAACTCGCTGACCGCATCCGGCGCATGGTCGGCGATCTGGAGAAATCCGCCGATAAGGGTAACGCTTGATGAGCAGCGGCTATCCAGTGCGATTGGCCGGCGAAGACCTCTGGTTGCTGCCGGAAAAGGCCCTGTACTGGCCGGCGCAGCAAGCGCTGCTGATCGCCGATGTGCATTTCGGCAAAGCCGCAGCGTACCGCAGCCTCGGCCAGCCGGTGCCGCAGGGGACCACGGCGGCGAATATCGAAGTGCTCGACCGCTTGCTGGCGAGACTGCCCTGTCGGCAGCTGATTTTCCTCGGTGACTTTCTGCACGGCCCCGGTTCGCATGCGGCGGGCACGCTGAATGCCTTGGCCGAATGGCGTGCACGGCACGCGGATCTGCCGATGACGCTGATTCGCGGCAACCACGACAAACGCGCCGGGGATCCACCGGCGGCGCTGAATATCCGCGTGGTTCCAGAGCCGCTGCTGCTCGGGCCGTTTGCCCTGCAACACGAACCCGACCCGCATCCCGAACGGCATGTGCTGGCCGGGCACGTGCATCCGGTCTATCGGCTTAACGGCAAGGGGCGCCAGCGTTTGCGGCTGGCGTGTTTCCGACTGGGTGAGCGATTGAGCCTGCTGCCGGCCTTCGGCGCCTTTACCGGTGGCTATCAGGTCGAGAAAGATGCGCAGTGCAGGATTTTCGTCATCGGCGACAACGAAATATGGCCAGTCAGCTGAGGTCTTGGGCAAACCTCGACTGACTGGCCATTATGGGGCAGCGGCTCAGGCCACTGGCGCGGGTGGCGGCTCGTCCGGCAGCGTCGGCTCGCCGGGTTCGGTCGGTTGTTCGTTGGGGGTATCGGGATCAGGCTGACCGGGAATGCCGCCAGCCATGTGGAAAGCCGGGTGTGCCAACAATGACCAGGCCAAAACGCCAATCTGATTGGGCTCAAGCCTTGCCAGTTCGGCGGTGATATGCGGATCGATCTTCATGCAACCTCCTCGGCGAAGGCCCGCTTTGCCAGAAGCAAAAACGGGCAGTACACCCCATAGAGTGTCTGCCCGCCAAAGAATTCCCGCGAACCGCCGGATGGATCAGGTACGCGGCAGGGTCACGCCACGCTGGCCCTGATATTTACCGCCACGATCCTTGTAGGAAACTTCGCATTGCTCGTCGGATTCGAGGAACAGCATCTGCGCCACGCCTTCGTTGGCGTAGATTTTCGCCGGCAGGTTGGTGGTGTTGGAGAATTCCAGGGTCACGTGGCCTTCCCACTCAGGCTCGAGCGGGGTGACGTTGACGATGATGCCGCAGCGCGCGTAGGTGCTTTTGCCCAGGCAGATGGTCAGCACATTGCGCGGAATACGGAAGTATTCGACGGTGCTGGCCAGGGCGAAGGAGTTCGGTGGAATGATGCAGACGTCGCTGTGAATGTCGACGAAGCTGCCGGCGTCGAAGTTCTTCGGATCGACGATCGCCGAATTGATGTTGGTGAACACCTTGAAATGATTGGTGCAGCGCACATCGTAGCCGTAGCTCGACACACCGTAGGAGATCACACGGCTGTCGTCGCTGCCGCGCACCTGGCGCTCGACGAACGGCTCGATCATGCCCTGTTCCTGCGCCATGCGGCGAATCCACTTGTCCGATTTGATGCTCATGGCGGGTGTCCTGAATAGCGAGGTGGAAAAAATCTGTCCGGCATCTTACCGGGCGCGCCGCCGCGTTCAAAGTCCGCGCTGCAATTCTCGCCGAACACGCTGGAAATACAGGCTCTGGCGACGAACCGTCACACCGCCGATCCCTAAAACAGAGAAACCTTCGCAAGAAACATTGGCACGTTCCGGAAAAAGGGTTAAGGTGGCGCCACTGTGTTGCTTGTGTCACTGAGAATCTCTACACGATATGTTGAATTTCGATCCAACCATCTACAAGAATTTTTCCTGCTCTTTGCACTCAGTCTCGGCCAGGGTTCTTCCTGAGTCGCAGTTATCTTTGTTCAAGGAGTTACACCATGTCTAATCGCCAAACCGGTACCGTTAAGTGGTTCAACGATGAAAAAGGCTTCGGCTTCATCACTCCACAATCCGGTGACGACCTGTTCGTTCACTTCAAAGCTATCCAATCCGACGGCTTCAAAAGCCTGAAAGAAGGCCAACAGGTTTCTTTCATCGCTACCCGCGGTCAGAAAGGCATGCAAGCTGAAGAAGTACAAGTTATCTAACTTGTAGCTTCTTTAGAAAAGAGCCCCGCCCTCAAAAGCGGGGCTTTTTTGTGAGCGCTGTCGCGTCCTGAATAAGGTTTACACCTTCTGACCAATCTTCAGGAGGATTCAATGGATACCGGAAAAAGGCGGAGCCAGCGCGATTACACGCTAGCTTTTAAATTGTCAGTCGTAGATCAAGTCGAAAAAGGCGAGTTGAGTTATAAAGAGGCTCAACGGCGCTTTGGCATTCAAGGCCGGTCCACGGTACTGGTTTGGTTACGCAAGCATGGCCGACAGGACTGGAGCCAAGGCGCCTCAATCCGAGCGCTGCGGAGCAGGCCGATGACCGACCCCAACCTACCGCTGACACCCGAACAGCGGATCAAAGAGCTTGAAGAACAGTTGGCGCTGAGCAATCAGAAGGCCCAGTTCTTTGAAGCTGTCGTGAACGTCTTGAAAAATGATTACGGTGTGTCCATCGTAAAAAAGCGACCCGGCAAGTCCTCTCGCAAGGGCAAATCCAAGACCTGAGCATTACCAGGGCTTGCCTGTTTATGGGCATTTCGCGCCAAGCGTATTACAAGCGCAACCGAGCCTTTGACGCGAGAGTTTGCCAAGACCAGCAGGTAGTGGAATTCGTTCTGGAAAAGCGTCGGCGCCAGCCGAGGCTTGGGACGCGCAAACTGCACCACCTGATGCTAATTGAAGCCGCAACAGCGCTACGTGTCGGTCGAGACCGCCTGTTTTCCATCTTGCGAGAGGCGCGAGAGCTGGTTCCTCGCAAACGTGCTTATCATAAAACCACGCATAGCCATCATCGCTTCCGCCGTCACCCCAACCTACTCAAAGCTGGCCCGGAACAAGTTGTAGCCAGCAGACCTGAGCAGGTTTGGGTCGCAGACATTACCTATCTCCCAACGCGGGAAAGTGTCGCTTACGTTAGCCTGATAACAGACGCGTACTCACGCAAAATCGTGGGTCATCATGTGCACAGCAGCCTGCATACGGAGTCGGTGGTCAGGGCGCTGCAGAAGGCTGTTAGTCAGCGAAAATCCAATCAACCGCTCATTCATCATTCAGATCGCGGAGCCCAGTATTGCTCTGATTTATACCAACGGATGCATACCCGGCATGGAATCAGGTGCTCAATGACTGACGGTTATGATTGCTATCAGAACGCTATGGCGGAGAGGGTAAATGGGATTTTGAAGACTGAGTTTTTGCTACATCGCCCCAAAGACCTGGCGGATGCAGTGAAAATGGTGGATGAATCGGTGCAAATCTACAACCGGGAGCGGCCGCACTTATCCCTGAAATACAAAACGCCCGATGCGGTGCATCGGGCGTTTTGAGACTGAAACAGGTGTAAACCTATTTCAGGACTAGACACGCGTGTTTTTCGCGGCCAAAAAAAAGCAGCCTCGCGGCTGCTTTTTTTACTTCGCCTTACCAGGCCACGCCAAACCCTGCGGTATAACGGGTCTTGTTCAAATCCGCGTCGTTGGTGCCGCTGATGATGTCTCGCTCAGCCTTGAGGTTCAGCGAAGCCCACTCAGTAACCTTGTAGCGCAGGCCCATTTCGGCATCCAGCGCATAGTCCGCGACACCGGACAATGGCTTGCCGACTTCGCCGTTGGTGAAGAACTCAACCTTCTTGCCGATCAGGTAGCGGTTGTAGTCCCACTTCATGGCGACGGAATAGAAGTTATCCTTGCTGCCATCGCTGTATTCGTAGTCGGTGCGGTTCAGCAACGAACCCAACGAGAACGCCCCCAATTCGTCATCCCAGAACTGATAGCCCGGACCGGTACCGACTACGCGCTGGCGCGAGAGCTCTTCGATATGATCGCGCTTGTAGTTCAGACGCCCCTGCCAGAACCACTGATCGGTCAGGAATCGATCAAGGGAGTACTCGGCGCGCCAGTTGTCAGTGGTGGTCACTTCATCCTGCACTTCGCGGTTGTATTCGCCTTCGGCGATGTGCCGCCAGCGCCCGTGACGGGCCGTAGTCTTGAAGCCGATGTCGTAGTCGTCGGTATCCTTTTCCGCACGCTGATAATCCAGCGCCAGATCGACGTTGCCCTTCCACACCAGATCCTCGACCACCGGTTTGGGTTTGAGAATCTGCTGGATGCTCGCCAGCTCGACGGTTTTCGGCGCCTCGCCGTTGGCCAGGGTGACCTTGCCGTCATCGGCGGCGCTCAACGACTTGGCCTTCTCGCCGGAGTAGGCATCCTGCTTGACCAGTAGCTCCTGATCACTCTCCAGGGTCTTGACCTCTTTCCAGTCGATGGTGACCGCACCCGCGTACTGGGTCTGGATCAACAGTTTGCCGCCATCGAAAAGGGAGATCTTGCCGCTCAATTTGTCACCGTTCTTCAACCAGACGGTGTCGGCAAGCAAGGGCGTTGACGCACTGAAAACAGCAAGGCACAGCAAGGTTCTGGACAACATAAGCAGATCGAGGGCTCAAGTTTGCGAAAAAGGTCGGCATTATCCGTGGGAATAAGACCCTGACAAGGACTGACCGAACGATTTCCATTGAGTTCATTTCTCATCTGGCCAACCAGCGATTACGCTTGAGCCCATCGATACGTCTATTGTTCAGGAACCGCGCAGGTGAAAGAGCCGAACCCTCCCGATGAAAGTGAAGCGCAAATCCGACGCACGGCGCTTTATTCCACCCTTGCCCAGGTGCCTGAGGGCAAGGTGGTCAGCTATGGTCAACTGGCTGACCTCGCGGGACTGGGGCGTGCCGCCCGCTGGGTTGGCCGCACCTTGAGCCAGTTACCCGGCGATACCCGATTGCCATGGCACCGGGTGGTGGGCGCCGGTGGTCGGATCAGCCTGCCGCCGGGCAGCCCCTCGGGGGACGAGCAGCGGGCACGATTGCGTTCTGAAGGCGTCACCGTCCTGAACAATCGTGTGGATATTCGGCGCCATGGCTGGCGTCCGATAGAGCACAGCGGTTAGAGTGCGCGCTTTGTTTTCGCAATCTTGAGGCAGACTTCAGCCCATGCCCCGTAAAACCTGGCGCGCCGCGCTCGCCGCCTATGCCAGTCCTTCGACGCTCGTGCTGTTGTTGCTCGGTTTTGCTGCCGGCCTGCCGTACATGCTGGTGTTTTCGACGCTGTCCGTCTGGCTGCGTGAAGCCGGCGTTGCCCGTGAAACCATCGGCTACGCCAGCCTGATCGGCCTGGCCTACGCGTTCAAATGGGTCTGGTCACCGCTGCTCGACCAATGGCGCCTGCCTTTATTGGGCAAACTTGGCCGCCGCCGATCATGGCTGGTGCTCTCGCAAACCCTGGTGATTCTGGGCCTGATCGGCATGGGTTTCTGTGATCCGCAGAAACATCTGTCCTGGCTGATCGCCATTGCCGTCGTTGTCGCTTTCGCCTCCGCTACCCAGGACATCGCGGTCGACGCCTATCGCCTGGAGATCGCCGACGACAGCCGCCAGGCCGCGCTGGCCGCCAGTTACATGTCCGGCTATCGCGTTGCCGCCCTGTTGGCCACGGCGGGTGCACTGTTCTTCGCTGAAGGCTTCGGCTCCACCGGCTTCAACTACAAACATTCGGCCTGGACCGGCACCTACGCGCTGTTCGGCGTATTGATGGTCCCTGCCCTGCTGACGTCGCTACTGATGCGCGAACCGCCAGTGCCCCTGCGCACGCAGCTGCAGGCCGGCCGCTACAGCTTCGTGCATCAACTGGCCTCGGTATTCGTGCTGATCGTGCTGCTGGTGTCGGTTCCGGCGATGTTTACCCAGCTCTACAACACTGATTTCGCCAGCGTACTGTTCGGTCAGATGAGTCCGCTCGACCTGCTGCTCGAAGACCGCGCCTTCCTGCGCGCGATCCTCTATACCCTGCTCACCGGTCTGTGCCTGTCGACCATGGGCCGTCGCGGCCTGGCGCCGGTACTGACCCCGGTTAACGACTTCATCCTGCGTTACCGCTGGCAGGCGTTGCTGCTGCTCGGGCTGATTGCCACCTACCGCATGTCCGACACGGTGATGGGCGTGATGGCCAACGTGTTCTACATCGACCAGGGCTTCACCAAGGATCAGATCGCCAGCGTCAGCAAGATCTTTGGCCTGATCATGACCCTCGTCGGTGCCGGCATGGGCGGCCTGCTGATCGTGCGCTTCGGCATCCTGCCGATCCTGTTCATCGGTGGCGCAGCTTCGGCGGCGACCAACCTGCTGTTCGTGATGCTGGCGGACATGGGCCCGAACCTGCAGATGCTGGTGGTGACCATCTCCCTCGACAACTTCAGTTCCGGCCTCGCGACCTCGGCGTTCGTCGCCTACCTGTCGAGCCTGACCAACCTCAAGTTCTCGGCCACCCAGTACGCCCTGCTCAGTTCGATCATGCTGTTGCTGCCGCGCCTGATGGGCGGTTATTCCGGGGTAATGGTCGAGAAGTTCGGCTACCACAACTTCTTCTTGATAACCGCGCTGCTCGGCGTGCCGACGCTGCTGTTGATTGCCCTGCACTGGTTCCAGGAAAACCGCCGCGCGGGCCCGACGCCAACGCCCGAGCCTGCACCGACCTCCGTGGTCGAAGAGTCGTAGGACATTTCAGCGACGGCGGGAGGATTCCCGCCGTCGAGCCTCACCGCCGAGCGCAATCCTGTACGTCGGCAAATCTCGCCGGTACACTGCTCCGTCATTTCCAGTCATAGCAACCGACAACGGCCAACCATGCGCACCAGTCAATTTTTGCTCGCCACACAGAAAGAAACGCCTTCCGATGCGGTCGTCGTCAGCCACCAGCTGATGCTGCGCGCCGGCATGATCCGCAAACTCGCTTCGGGCCTGTACACCTGGCTGCCGATGGGCTTGCGGGTAATGCGCAAGGTTGAAGCCATCGTTCGCGAAGAAATGAACGCTGCCGGCTCTCTGGAAGTGTTGATGCCGAGCACCCAACCGGCCGAGCTGTGGCAGGAATCGGGGCGCTGGGAAGAATACGGCCCTGAGCTGCTGCGCATCAAAGACCGCCATGGTCGCGATTTCTGCGCGGGCCCGACCCACGAAGAAGTGATCACCGATCTGATGCGCAACGAGTTGAGCAGCTACAAGCAGCTGCCGATCAACCTGTACCAGATCCAGACCAAATTCCGTGACGAAATCCGCCCACGCTTCGGTTTGATGCGCGGCCGCGAATTCATCATGAAGGACGCCTACTCGTTCCACGCCGATCAGGCTTCGCTGCAGGTCACCTATGACCGCATGCACGAGGCGTACTGCAACGTGTTCACCCGTCTGGGCCTGAAGTTCCGCCCGGTTGAAGCCGACAACGGCTCGATCGGTGGCGCGGGCTCCCACGAATTCCACGTGCTGGCCGAGTCCGGCGAAGACGATATCGTCTTCAGCAACGGTTCCGACTACGCGGCGAACATCGAGAAAGCCGAAGCCGTGCCACGCGAAACCTCGCGTCCAGCGCCGGCCGAAGAGCTGCGTCTGGTCGATACCCCAGATACCAAGACCATTGCCGCGCTGGTGGAAAAATTCAATCTGCCGATTGAAAAGACCATCAAGACCCTGATCGTCCACGCCGAAGAAGAAGGCAAGCTGATTGCCCTGATCATCCGTGGCGATCACGAGCTCAACGAAATCAAGGCCGCCAACCAGCCAGGCGTTGCCAGCCCGCTGGTGATGGCTTCCGATACCGAGCTGCGTGACGCCATTGGCGCCGGCGCCGGCTCGCTCGGCCCGCTGAATCTGCCACTGCCGATCATCATCGACCGTTCGGTCGAGCTGATGAGCGACTTCGGTATCGGCGCGAACATCGACGACAAGCACTACTTCGGCGTGAACTGGGAGCGTGACCTGCCAGTTCCGACCGTCGCCGACCTGCGTAACGTGGTCGCCGGTGACCCGAGTCCGGACGGCAAAGGCACCCTGGAAATCAAACGCGGCATCGAAGTCGGACACATCTTCCAGCTGGGCAACAAGTACAGCAAGGCGATGAAGTGCGAAGTGCTGGGCGAGAACGGCAAGCCGGTCACCCTGGAAATGGGTTGCTACGGTATCGGCGTATCCCGCGTGGTCGCTGCCGCCATCGAGCAGAACAACGACGAGAAAGGCATCATCTGGAGCGACACCCTGGCGCCGTTCCAGATCGCCCTGGTGCCGCTGCGTTATGAAACCGAGCAGGTGCGCGAAGCCACCGACAAACTGTACGCAGAACTGACTGCGGCCGGTTTCGAAGTGCTGCTGGACGATCGCGACAAGAAAACCAGCCCGGGCATCAAGTTCGCGGATATGGAGCTGATCGGCATTCCTCACCGGATCGTGGTCAGCGACCGCGGCCTCGCCGAAGGCAACCTGGAATACAAGAGCCGCACCGAGGCCGAAGCGCAAGCGCTGCCGGTCGCCGACGTGGTGTCCTTCCTTCAGGCCCGTATCCGCCGCTGAATCCAGATAGAGACCTCATGTTCAAGCGAAACACCTTGGGCCTCGGTGGCGCCGCCTTGTGCGGCGCCCTGCTGGTCAGCGGCTGTGCCAATCAGATGTCACAGCGCAGCGAGCACGAAGAGCGGGTCGAGCGCAAACTGCTCGATCACAGCCTGCAGATCGATGTCGGTGAGCCTAAGGTGCTCGAGCTGCCGCAACGACGCGTGAAGATCAACGAACAGAAGACCTTCGAAGTCACCGAGTTTGAGGTCACCCGTCGTTACGATCGCTACACGCCTTATCAGCCCTGGCGCGAAATCTACGAGATTCCGCTGGGTGCAGTGGCCGTGGTCGCCGGTATTGGCGCGAATGTGGTCAACGTATTCGCTCTGGGCAACCTGCCGGACAGCGTGACCAAGGACTGGTTGAACTACGGCATTGCCGGGGTCAACCCGTTCATGAACGTGCAGTCCCACGGTCGTGCGCAACAGAACCTGGCCGGTATCGATGAAGTCCAGCGCGACAAGCGCACGGAGTATTCGAGCCTGCCGTGGAGCGAGCGTCCGGTGCAGGTCAAGGCCGGCAAGCAGACCTTCGACATGACCACTGACCGCAACGGCGTGCTGCGCCTGAACCTGCTGGACAGTCCGTTCGCCGAAAATGACCTGAACCATATCGGCAAGCTGCAGATCAGCGTCGAAGACGGCAAGGATGACGTGCACAGCGACTCATCCCTGGCGATCAGCAGCCATTTGCGCAGCAAGTTGCTCGAAGCGCACGGGTTGATTTACGACGATCTGGAAGACGACGAAGTGAGCCAGTGGGTTCACCGGGTCAAACGTCTGTCGGAACTGGGTCTGGAAGAAGAAGCCAGCGAGCTGGAGCAAAGCCTGATCGAACTGACACGTAATGATCCGGAGTTGCAGGCTGAGTTTCTCAAGTCGTTGACCAAGGATGCGGGGCGCCTGGTCGCCGATCCGGGACCGAATTAAGCCTGAAAAGCTTCGCGAGCAAGCCCGCTCCCACATTTGATCGAGTTCCTTCAGAGGGAATGCAGTCAAATGTGGGAGCGGGCTTGCTCGCGAAGGTGCCCTTAAAATCACTGATGAGTTCAGCGCTCAAACAACTCCATCTGCTCAAACCCGCCGCGCAAATCCTCCAGCCTCACCCCTACCCCCAACAACCGCACCGGTTTCCCGCCCCGGTTGAACGCCTGCGTCAGCATCAACTGATAACTGCCCAGATCACGCCCTGCCCCCGCCTGTTCCAGTGTGGTCTGGGTAAAGTCATGAAACTTCACTTTGACGAACGGCTTGCCCGGTCGATAACTGCTGTCGATCCGCGCCATGCGGGTTTTCAGGGTTTCGAGCAGCTCCGGCAGTTTGTCGAGGCAACTGCGCAGATCCGGCAGATCGACGTCGTAGGTATTTTCCACACTGATTGACTGACGGCGACTGTCGTTGTGCACCAGCCGGTCATCAATCCCACGGGCCAGACTCCACAGTCGCTCACCGAAACTGCCGAATTCACGTACCAGCGCCAACTTGTCCCACTCGCGCAGTTGCAGGCAATCGACGATGCCGAACTTGCCCAGTTTGTCGGCAGTGACTTTGCCGACGCCGTGCAACTTGCTCACCGGCAAGCCACTGACGAAATCCTCGACCTGATCCGGGGTAATGACGAACAGCCCGTTGGGTTTCTTCCAGTCACTGGCGATCTTGGCCAGAAACTTGTTCGGGGCCACGCCGGCAGACACAGTAATATGCAACTGATTGGAGACCCGCCGCCGGATGTCCTGCGCGATGCGCGTGGCGCTGCCGCCAAAATGCGCGCTGTCGGAGACGTCGAGGTAGGCCTCGTCCAGCGACAGTGGCTCGATCAGGTCGGTGTAATCGCGAAAGATGGTATGGATTTCCTTCGACGCTTCGCGATAGGCATCCATGCGCGGCTTGACGATGGTCAGGTCGGGGCACAGCTTCAAGGCATGCCCGGATGACATCGCCGAACGCACGCCGTACGCCCGCGCCTCATAGTTGCAGGTGGCAATCACCCCACGCCGATCCGCCGACCCACCCACCGCCAGTGGTTTACCAGCCAGGTTCGGGTCGTCGCGCATCTCGATGGCGGCGTAGAAACAGTCACAGTCGACGTGGATGATTTTTCGCTGGGTCATGACGGAAAAGGAAACATGGCGAGCCGGATCCGCAGTATCTCACTGACACCTGTATATAGCACCAGTGGTACGAAGGTTCTTTTCAGACTGTAGGAAAACAACCATGAATTTATTTTCTCAATCGAAAATCACCGCTCGATAGAGCTGAAAGCCTTGCCCTATCTGCCCTGCGCTCCATTCGTCCACACCGCAAAAAGCGCTAACCGATTGAACAGGAACAGATTTATTCAGATTCAAGGTTGACAGCCCGGCGATCCTCTGTAGAATGCCGACACACAGACGCGGGATGGAGCAGTCTGGTAGCTCGTCGGGCTCATAACCCGAAGGTCGTCGGTTCAAATCCGGCTCCCGCAACCAAACATCAAAAAAGGCTACTCGAAAGAGTGGCCTTTTTTGTGCGCGCCTGTTTTACCAATGAGTCACTGTACCAAGCGCACCTGAGCGAACAGGAAGTCTTTGCATTTCCGAAACTTACCGCCACGCTGCGACCGTTTGACGCAAATTCACACTTATTTGACCCTTTACGGGGTTAGCGGTTGACACCTCGCCGTTCGCCTGTAGAATGCCGCCACACAGACGCGGGATGGAGCAGTCTGGTAGCTCGTCGGGCTCATAACCCGAAGGTCGTCGGTTCAAATCCGGCTCCCGCAACCAAACATCAAAAAAGGCTACTCGAAAGAGTGGCCTTTTTTGTATCTGTGGAAAAAGTCCTTTCGCAACAATGATCTGTCACGCTGCAGTGAAACGCTCAGGACCATCAGACCGACCGAGTTGCGACTATGCTTGAGTCGCAGGCAAGACGTCTGCAATCCATGACCCGCCCTCGCCGATCCCGGATGAGAGGCGTAGTATTTTGTGATTATTTTTTTCTACAGGGATTGGTAACTTGGCTGGATACCTCCATCCTGTCGCGCACAATCCAAGAGGTGATTGATGCGCGCCAACTCGTCTGATCCACAAGACACCGTCACAGCAGAACATCCGATCAAACCCGAGCGCCTGCGCTTGCTAGATCGGTTAAGCAAGTACCGTCAGCCGATCGGTCTGGCAGTCACGTTGCTGCTGTTTGCCATTGCGCTGATTGCCTGCCGCCATCTGCTGAGCGAACTCGATCTGTATGCCTTGCATGACTCGATCCTGGCGGTGCCGAAACCGGCCCTGCTCGGCGCAGTGGCTGCAACGGTGGTCGGCTTCATCATATTGCTCGGCTATGAATGGTCGGCCAGCCGCTATGCTGGCGTGACACTGCCGCCGCGTACTCTGGCGTTGGGCGGCTTCACCGCGTTTGCGATTGGCAACGCCATCGGCCTGTCGCTGCTGTCTGGCGGCTCGGTGCGCTACCGCTTATATGCACGCCATGGGCTGGGCGCCTCCGAAGTCGCGCACATGACGCTGTTCGCCAGCCTGTCGCTGGGTTGCGCCCTGCCACCGCTCGCGGCTCTCGCGACCCTGAGCGACCTGCCCGCCGCCTCCGCCGCACTGGGCCTGTCAGAAGGCTTGCTCGGTACGATTGCCATGGTGGTGCTGGGTCTGGGCGCGATTCTGGCGGTCGGCATCTATCGCCGCCGCCTGCCGGAGCAACCCTACCGCGACAACCTGCTGGTCAGGGCCGGTCGCCGGACATTGCGCCTGCCGGGCCGACGCCTGACATTCCTGCAATTGATCATCACCGCCCTCGACGTCGCCGCAGCCGCCACCGTGCTTTATCTGCTGCTGCCGGAAGCCCCGCCGTTCGGCGCGTTCCTGCTGGTGTACCTGCTGGCCCTGGCCGCCGGCGTCCTCAGCCATGTGCCGGGGGGTGTCGGGGTCTTCGAAGCGATCCTGCTCGCCGCGTTTGCCGACACCCTCGGTGCCGCGCCGCTGGCCGCCGCCCTGCTGCTCTATCGCCTGATCTATGTAGTGCTGCCGCTGCTGGTGGCCTGCCTGTTTTTGCTGATCAACGAAGGCCAGCGCCTGTTCCAGACCCAGACCATGCGCGCCGCATCCGGTCTGGCCGCGCCGATTCTGGCGGTGCTGGTGTTCCTGTCCGGCGTGGTACTGCTGTTTTCCGGTGCCACCCCGGAGATCGACACGCGTCTTGAACACATCGGTTTCCTGATCCCGCATCGACTGGTCGACGCCTCGCACTTCGGCGCCAGCCTGATCGGCGTGTTGTGTCTGCTGCTCGCACAGGGCCTGCGCCGTCGCCTGTCAGCGGCGTGGATGCTCACCACCATTCTGTTGCTCGTCGGCGCGCTGCTCTCGCTGCTCAAAGGCTTCGACTGGGAAGAAGCCACGCTGATGACGCTCACCGCCGCGCTGCTCGGGGTGTTCCGCCGTTCGTTCTATCGCCCGAGTCGCCTGACCGAATTGCCGTTCTCGCCGCTGTATCTGGTGGCCAGCCTCTGCGTCCTCGGCGCTTCGACCTGGTTGCTGCTGTTCGCCTACCAGGACGTGCCGTACAGCCATCAACTGTGGTGGCAGTTCACCCTCGACGCTGACGCCCCGCGCGGCCTGCGTTCGTTGCTCGGCGCCGCCGTGCTGTTGCTGGTGATCGCCCTGACCTGGCTGCTGCGTACCGCGCGCCCGGTAATCCATCTGCCGACCCCGGACGAACTGGATCGCGCCGCGAAAATCCTGATGGCCTCGTCGCAACCCGATGGTGGCCTCGCGCTGACCGGTGACAAGGCGTTGCTGTTTCACCAGAACGACGAAGCCTTCCTGATGTACGCCCGCCGTGGCCGCAGCCTGGTGGCACTGTACGACCCGATCGGCCCAAGCCAGCAACGCGCCGAGATGATCTGGCAGTTCCGCGACCTGTGCGACATCCATCACGCCCGTCCGGTGTTCTATCAGGTACGTGCGGAAAACCTGCCGTACTACATGGACATCGGCCTGACCGCGATCAAGCTCGGCGAAGAAGCCCGGGTCGATCTGCAGCGCTTTGACCTGGAAGCCAAGGGCAAAGAGATGAAGGACCTGCGCTACACCTGGAACCGTGGCACCCGCGACGGTCTGTCGCTGGAGATCCATGAGCCAGGCCAGGCGCCGATGGACGAGCTGAAAGTGATTTCCGATGCGTGGCTGACCGGCAAGAACGTGCGCGAGAAAGGTTTCTCCCTCGGTCGGTTCAGCGACGATTACCTGAAGCATTTCCGCATTGCGGTGATTCGCTTCGAAGGCCGCCCGGTGGCGTTCGCCAACCTGCTCGAGACTTACAGCCATGACCTGGCCAGTCTCGATCTGATGCGCTCGCACCCGGACGCCCCCAAGCTGACCATGGAATTCCTGATGGTCGGCCTGATTCAACACTATAAGAGTCACGGATACGCGCGCTTCAGCCTGGGCATGGTGCCGTTGTCGGGGTTGCAACCCCGGCGTGGTGCACCGCTGACCCAGCGTCTGGGCTCGATGGTCTTCCGCCGTGGTGAGCAGCTGTACAACTTCCAAGGCTTGCGCCGCTTCAAAGACAAGTTCCAGCCTGACTGGGAACCCCGTTATATGGCAGTGCCCGCCGGACTCGATCCGCTGGTGGCGCTGGCCGATACTGCTGCCCTGATCGCGGGCGGCTTGACTGGATTGGTGAAACGCTGATGATTCAACGCTCCCTGAAGTACATCCTGGCCGCACTGATCGTGCTGGCCGTGATTGCCGGCGGCGGTTACTGGTACCTCAAACGCCCGGCACCGCAACCGACTCTGCAACCACTGACGGCCGCCGACGGCACGGTCATGACCCGCGTCATTCCCGGCACCCAGCCCAAAGCGCAGGTGCTGGTCGCGGTCAATGACGACCAGAAGCTGACCGACAACCAACTGAGCACACTGAGCCGCAGCGCCTCGGCGCAGATCGTTCAGGTGATTCTGCCCAAGGACTGCCTGCAACAGAGCCGCGCCCTGCAAACCGGCCTGCGCGAACTGAATGGCCCGGCCACACTGGTCAGCGGCATCGGCCCTGGCGCCGTGCTGGCCTGGCGCTGGTTGTCCGAGCAGAAGGACGACAAGGCCCAGGCGATCTCGGTTGACCTGGCTCTGGAAAAACCCGGCTGCACCCACCTGCTGCCGAAATCCGCGGCTCATGGCCACTGGCTGGTGGCATGGAACGACAACCCGGACGACACCAGCGCCGGTTTCGTGCGCGATCAACCGAACGCCGAAACCAGCATCAGCGACTACGACATCAACCTGCCGCAGGTGCTGAACAACGAATTGCGCAAGATCCTCGTTGGCGGCGACAAGGCCAACGGCGGTCTGGCGATCCCGGTGGTTGAAGTGCCAGCCGGTCAGGCCAAAGACACCGTGACCCTGTTCCTCTCCGGTGACGGCGGCTGGCGCGACCTCGACCGCGACGTCGCGGGCGAGATGGCCAAGATCGGCTACCCGGTGGTCGGCATCGACACCCTGCGCTACTACTGGCAGCACAAGAGCCCGGAGCAAAGCGCGCTGGACCTGACCGAACTGATGCAGCACTACCGGCAGAAATGGGGCACCAAACGCTTCATTCTGACCGGTTACTCGTTCGGTGCCGACGTCCTGCCAGCGATCTACAACCGCCTGCCGGACACCGAGCAGCAACGCGTCGACGCCATCATCCTGCTGGCCTTCGCCCGCACCGGCAGCTTCGAAATCGAAGTCGAAGGCTGGCTCGGCAACGCCGGCAAAGAAGCCGCCACCGGCCCGGAAATGGCCAAGCTGCCAGCGGCCAAAGTCGTTTGCATCTACGGCGCCGAAGAAACCGATGAAAGCGGCTGCACCGACAAGACGGCAGTCGGCGAAGCGGTGAAACTGCCTGGCGGCCACCACTTCGACGAGAACTACCCGGCCCTGGCCAAGCGCTTGGTGGACTTGATCGAGAAGCGTCAGGCCAAGGATCAGCCGGCAGAGTGATCTGAAGCGCTCCAACGAAAAGCCCCCGCAACCTCACGGTTGCGGGGGCTTTTTACATTCCGGAGCAGCATCCCGTTCCCCTGTAGGAGTGAGCCTGCTCGCGATGGCGGAGTGTCAGATGCCGGATCATGGACTGAGACTCCGCCATCGCGAGCAGGCTCACTCCTACAGGGAAATGCGCAGGACTCACGATCTGAATGAACCAAGACCGAAACCCGAAGTCGACCTGCCTGAAAGTCCGTAGAGGTACAGAGATCAAAAGATCGCAGCCTTCGGCAGCTCCTACAGGTTTCGCACTCCATGTAGGAGCTACCGAAGGCTGCGATCTTTTGATCTGAAGTTGCCGGGCACAAAAAGCCCCCGCCGGCCTTGAAGCTGACGGGGGCTTTCCAGTTAGGGCACGGCTACATCTCCACCTGCGTCCCCAACTCAATCACCCGGTTCAGCGGCAGATTGAAGAACCGCAGGTTGCCGTTGGCATTCTTCAACATGAACGCAAACAACGCTTCGCGCCAGCGGGCCATGCCTTCGAGTTTCGAGGCGATCACTGTTTCGCGGCTGAGGAAGTAGGTGGTGCGCATCGGGCTGAAGTCCAGGTCATCCAGGTGGCACAGTTTCAGCGCTTGCGGCACATCCGGCTCGTCGGTGAAGCCGAAGTGCAGGATCACCCGGAAGAAGCCTTCGCCGTGGGCCTCGACTTCAAAGCGACGCGATGGCGGCACGCGCGGGATGTCTTCGTAGACCACGGTCAGCAGCACCACTTGCTCGTGCAATACCTGGTTATGCAACAGGTTGTGCAACAGCGCATGCGGCACCGCGTCGGAGCGTGCGGTGAGGAACACGGCGGTGCCCTGCACGCGGTGCGGCGGTTGCACGCGGATGCTGCTGATGAAGATCGGCAGCGGCAACGCGCCTTCGTCGAGGCGATCGACCAGCAGTTGTTTGCCGCGCTTCCAGGTGGTCATCAGCACAAACAGCGCGATACCGGCGATCACCGGGAATGCACCGCCCTGCACAATCTTCGGCACGTTGGCGGCGAAGTACAGACCGTCCACCAGCAGGAAGCCGATCAACACAGGCACCGCGAGGATCGGCGGCCATTTCCACAACAGGAGCATGACGGCCGACACCAGAATGGTGGTCATCAGCATCGTGCCGGTCACCGCCACACCGTAGGCCGAAGCCAGGGCGCCAGAGGATTCAAAACCGAGTACCAGCAGCACTACGCCGACCATCAGCGCCCAGTTCACCGCGCCAATGTAAATCTGGCCTTGTTCGTCGCTGGAGGTGTGCTGGATGTACATGCGCGGAATGTAACCGAGCTGGATCGCCTGACGGGTCAGGGAGAACGCGCCGGAAATCACCGCTTGCGAGGCGATTACCGTGGCCAGGGTCGACAGCCCTACCAGCGGAATCAGCGCCCAGCTCGGAGCCAGTAGGTAGAACGGGTTACGCGCCGCGTCCGGGTTGTCCAGCAGCAAGGCGCCCTGACCGAAGTAATTGAGCACCAGCGCCGGCAATACCAGGATGAACCACGCCCGGGCGATCGGCTTGCGACCGAAGTGGCCCATGTCGGCGTACAACGCTTCGGCACCGGTCAGCGCCAGCACCACCGCGCCGAGAATCGCCACGCCCATGCCGGTATGCACCATGAAAAAGCGCACAGCCCAGACCGGATTCATGGCATGCAGCACTTCTGGCGTGTGGCTGATGCCATACACACCGAGGGCGCCAAGGACGAGAAACCAGGTGACCATGATCGGCCCGAACAGAATGCCGATGCGCGCCGTACCGTGGCTCTGGATCAGGAACAAGCCGACCAGCACCACCAGCGACAGCGGCACCACCCAGTGGTCGATGCCATCGAACGCCAGGCCCAGACCTTCGATCGCCGACAACACGGAAATCGCCGGGGTGATCATGCTGTCGCCGTAAAACAGCGCTGCGCCGATCAGCCCGCAAACCACCAGCAACGAACGCAACCTCTTGCGCTTGCCCGCCGCACGACGTGCCAGTGCGGTGAGCGCCATGATGCCGCCTTCGCCCTGGTTGTCAGCACGCAGGACGAACATCATGTATTTGATCGAGACGACCCAGATCAATGACCAGAAGATCAACGACAGAATGCCCAGCACCCCATCGTGATTGACGGGCACGCCATACGCGCCGGAAAACACTTCTTTGAGGGTGTACAACGGGCTCGTGCCGATGTCGCCGTAAACCACCCCGACTGCCGCGACCAGCATGCTCAGCGGTTTTGCAGCCGAATGCTCGGCGCCCGCCGCCTGACTACTTGCCTGACCCATCCAACACTCCTGATTCTCAAACCGGCTTCTTTGACTGAAGCACTATGCTTTGTGGTGCAGCATGCGCTGTTTTACCTGTTGTTACAGACGTTTTGTTGACTGTAAAAAATCGGTAAAGCTCAACGGCGCGAAGCATAGCGCAGCACTCGTCGTATTTCCCTGCATAAAGCTGGTCAAGTGCGTTACTCATCGCTAGAATTGCGCACTTTTTGATCAGAGGCGCGCCCTAAGCGCCCATCCGTCGGTTTTCCCACACGGCAAGCGACGTCACAAAATACCGAGGTTAGACATGTCCACCACTCCTGCGCCGGCCAATCCAAAGGTTGGCTTCGTATCTCTGGGTTGCCCGAAAGCACTGGTCGACTCCGAGCGCATCCTGACCCAGCTGCGCATGGAAGGCTATGACGTGGTGTCCACCTACCAGGACGCCGACGTGGTGGTGGTCAACACCTGTGGTTTCATCGACTCGGCCAAGGCTGAGTCGCTGGAAGTGATCGGTGAAGCGATCAAGGAAAACGGCAAGGTGATCGTCACCGGTTGCATGGGCGTGGAAGAAGGCAATATCCGCGACGTACACCCGAGCGTGCTGGCCGTGACCGGTCCGCAGCAGTACGAGCAAGTGGTCAACGCGGTGCATGAAGTGGTGCCGCCGCGTCAGGATCACAACCCGCTGATCGACCTGGTGCCGCCGCAAGGCATCAAGCTGACTCCGCGTCACTACGCCTACCTGAAGATTTCCGAAGGCTGCAACCACAGCTGCAGCTTCTGCATCATCCCCTCGATGCGCGGCAAACTGGTCAGCCGTCCTGTCGGCGACGTGCTCGACGAAGCTCAGCGCCTGGTCAAGTCCGGCGTCAAAGAGCTGTTGGTGATTTCGCAGGACACCAGCGCCTACGGCGTCGACGTGAAGTACCGCACCGGTTTCTGGAACGGCGCGCCTGTGAAAACCCGCATGACCGAACTCTGCGAAGCGCTGAGCACCTTGGGCGTGTGGGTCCGTCTGCACTACGTTTACCCGTACCCGCACGTTGACGAGCTGATCCCACTGATGGCCGCCGGCAAGATCCTGCCGTACCTGGACATCCCGTTCCAGCACGCCAGCCCGAAAGTGCTGAAGTCGATGAAACGCCCGGCGTTCGAAGACAAGACCCTGGCGCGGATCAAGAACTGGCGCGAGATCTGCCCGGATCTGATCATCCGTTCGACCTTCATCGTCGGCTTCCCGGGCGAAACCGAAGAAGACTTCCAGTACCTGCTGAACTGGCTGACCGAAGCCCAGCTCGACCGCGTCGGCTGCTTCCAGTACTCGCCGGTAGACGGCGCACCGGCCAATGATCTGGACCTGGAAGTGGTTCCGGACGACGTCAAGCAGGACCGTTGGGAGCGCTTCATGGCGCACCAGCAGGCGATCAGCTCGGCACGCCTGCAAATGCGCATCGGCCGCGAGATCGAAGTGCTGGTGGACGAAGTCGACGAGCAAGGCGCCGTCGGCCGCTGCTTCTTCGATGCCCCGGAAATCGACGGCAACGTGTTCATCGACAACGGCAGCAACCTCAAGCCGGGCGACAAGGTCTGGTGCAAGGTGACTGACGCTGACGAATACGACCTCTGGGCTGAGCAGATCTAAGCACCACGCAGTACCTGTGGGAGCGTGCTTGCTCGCGAAGGCGGTGTATCAGTCACTGGATATGTCGACGGATGCACTGCTTTCGCGAGCAAGCCCGCTCCCACAGGGGATAGTCGTGTCATCAAAAGCCCCGCTCTTTTTACGAGATGCGGGGCTTTTTTACGGCTATCGTTTGCAGTGGGAAGGAATCCCGCTCATCCATTTGAAAAGAGGCAGACGGGCATGCGTCAGCATTCGGTCATCCACACGCCGAAACTCAGCGATTATCAGGAACTGACCCGGGTCTGGGAGGCCTCGGTTCGCGCAACCCATGATTTCCTGCCGGACAGCTACATCGAGTTGCTGCGCAATCTGGTGCTCACCCGCTATCTGGACGCGGTGATGCTGATTTGCACCAGGGATCATCAGCAGCGCATTACCGGATTCGCCGGAGTGGCAGCGGGCAAGATCGAAATGCTGTTTATCGATCCCGAGCATCGGGGCCAGGGCTTGGGCAAGAAACTGCTCAACTACGCCATGCAGCATCTGAATGCCGATGAACTCGACGTCAACGAACAGAACCCGCAGGCACTGGGGTTTTACTTCAAGCAGGGTTTTGAAGTGATCGGCCGCTCGGAAGTGGATGGCATGGGCCAGCCGTATCCGTTGCTGCATATGCGCTTGCGGCAGAACCAGCAGCGCTCAAGCCACGCCTGACACACCAAAGAACCCTTGTAGGAGTGAGCCTGCTCGCGATAGCGCCGGACCAGCCGACATCAATGCTGAATGTTAGACGGCAATCGCGAGCAGGCTCACTCCTACAAAAAACACCTACCGAAATGGAACCGGGCTTAACCGGCGCCAGGCAGGTACAATGCCCACCCCTTTTTTGTTACGGCCCTGTCATGACTGACCCGATTCGCCTCTCCAAACGCCTCATCGAACTGGTCGGTTGCTCCCGCCGGGAGGCCGAGCTGTTCATTGAGGGCGGCTGGGTCACCGTGGACGGCGAAGTGATCGACGAACCGCAATTCAAGGTCGGCGACCAGAAGGTCGAGCTCGACAAGGACGCTCAGGCCACCGCGCCGGAGCCGGTAACGATTCTGCTCAACGTGCCGGCCGGCATGGATGTCGACACCGCCATGCAGTCGCTCAGCGCCGATACCCTCAGCGACGAGCACCGCTACGGCAAACGTCCGTTGCGCGGGCACTTTCTGCGTCTGACCGCCAGCGCCGACCTGCAACCCAAGGCCAGCGGTCTGCTGGTGTTTACGCAGGACTGGAAGGTGCTGCGCAAACTGACTGCTGACGCGGCCAAGATCGAGCAGGAATATGTGGTCGAAGTCGAAGGCGACATGGTTGCCCACGGCCTCAATCGCCTGCAGCACGGCCTCACCCACAAGGGCAAGGAGCTGCCGCCGGTCAAGGCCAGCTGGCAGAACGAAAACCGCCTGCGCTTCGCCATGAAGAACCCGCAGCCGGGGATCATCGCGCAGTTCTGCGAAGCGGTTGGCCTGAAGGTCGTCGGCATCCGCCGCATCCGTATCGGCGGTGTGTCGATCGGCAAGGTTCCGGTCGGCCAATGGCGCTATCTGTCCGGCAAAGAGAAGTTCTAAGGCTTCCACTGCTGCCAAACATTCCGGCAGCGCGCCTGCGTGCTGCCCACAACGATTATCAGGATTACCCACATGATTCATAACGACGTACTGCGCAGCGTGCGCTACATGCTCGACATCAGCGACAAGAAAGTCATCGAGATCATCAAGCTCGGCGGTCTGGACGTGGAGCTCAAAGACGTCGTCGCGTACCTCGACAAGAAAGAAGAAGACGAAGAAGGCTTCGTGCGCTGCCCGGACGAAGTCATGGCGCACTTCCTCGATGGCCTGGTGATCTTCAAACGTGGCAAGGACGAAAGCCGTCCGCCGCAGCCGATCGAAGTGCCGGTGACCAACAACATCATCCTGAAGAAGCTGCGTGTTGCCTTCGAACTGAAAGAAGACGACATGCACGCGATCCTCAAGGCTGCCGAGTTCCCGGTGTCCAAGCCTGAGCTGAGTGCACTGTTCCGCAAAGTCGGCCACACCAACTACCGCGCGTGCGGCGACCAGTTGCTGCGCAACTTCCTCAAGGGCCTGACCCTGCGCGTTCGCGGCTGATCTGCGCTACTAGCTCTGAATCGGCGGCGCGGCCTTCGCGAGCAAGCCCGCTCCCACAGGTTTTGTGGCTGACACAAAACCGGACTCCACTCGAGATCCCTGTGGGAGCGGGCTTGCTCGCGAAGACGTCGGCCCCGTCATCACCTGCCTTGAAGCCTTGCGGGTTATCATGCCCGCCCCGCTCCCGCCTTGATTACCGAACATGACTTACAACGTCTCCCCCATCGGCTTCGTGCGCTCCTGCTTCAAGGAGAAGTTCGCCATCCCGCGCCAGCCGCAACTGGCCCCCGCCGCCCGTGGCGTGCTGGAGCTGGTGGCGCCGTTCGATCAGGGAGACGCCGTGCAAGGTCTGGAGCAGGTCAGCCAT
The DNA here is from genome assembly GCF_058798255.1 of Pseudomonas sp. GW823-FHT01D03. Lineage (NCBI taxonomy): Bacteria > Pseudomonadati > Pseudomonadota > Gammaproteobacteria > Pseudomonadales > Pseudomonadaceae > Pseudomonas > Pseudomonas sp. GW823-FHT01D03. Next base: position 1,408,348 of record NZ_JBXAKK010000001.1, on the reverse strand, counting down.
GTCTGGCTGTTGTTCCTGTTTCATCAGGCGCTGGAAGAGAAGCCGCGCCTGAAAGTGCGCCCGCCACGGCTGGGCGGCAACAAGTCCATGGGCGTGTTCGCCACCCGTGCGACTCACCGCCCCAATGGCATCGGGCAGTCAGTGGTGAAGCTGGACAAGGTCGAGACCAATCGGCTGTTCATTTCGGGCATCGATTTGCTCGACGGCACGCCGATCCTCGATATCAAACCCTATGTGCCTTACGCCGATATCATCCCCGAAGCCTCCAACAGCATCGCCAGCGCCGCGCCACAGTTGATTGACGTGCGGTGGACGGACGCCGCGCTGCAACAGGCGCATGGCCATGCTCAGCGCCTCGGCGAGCCGCTGGTCGAGTTGATCGAGCAGTGTCTGGCGCAGGATCCGCGCCCGGCGTATCAGACGCCGGCACCGGAGCGCGAGTACGGTGCGCAGTTCTGGGACCTGGACGTGCGCTGGCATTACCCGACGCCGGAGCAGATTTGCGTGCTGGAAGTGATCCCGGCCTCGGCGTAAACCCCGGAAACGAAAAAGCCCGCGCTGCCTTCTCAGGCAACGCGGGCTTTCGCTTTTCTGTAGGAGTGAGCCTGCTCGCGATTGCGTTGGGTCAGTCAAGATTGATACCGACTGACACGGCCCTATCGCGAGCAGGCTCACTCCTACATTTTGTTCCTTACTTCTCGACGAACGCACGCTCGATCAAGTAATCACCCGGCTCGCGCATCCGCGCCGAGATCTTCAGGCCGAAGCTGTCGAGCACTTCGCTGGTCTCGTCGAGCATGCTCGGGCTGCCGCAGATCATCGCGCGGTCGTCCTGCGGGTTGATCGGTGGCAGACCGATGTCGCTGAACAGCTTGCCGCTGCGCATCAGGTCGGTCAGACGACCCTGGTTCTCGAACGGCTCGCGGGTCACGGTCGGGTAGTAGATCAGTTTGTCACGCAGCGCTTCACCGAAGAACTCGTTCTGCGGCAGGTGCTCGGTGATGAATTCGCGGTAGGCGACTTCGTTGACGTAACGCACGCCGTGCACCAGGATCACTTTTTCAAAGCGCTCATAGGTTTCCGGATCCTGAATGACGCTCATGAACGGCGCCAGACCGGTGCCGGTGCTCAGCAGATACAGATGCTTGCCCGGGTTCAGGTCGTCGAGCACCAGGGTGCCGGTAGGCTTCTTCGAGATGATGATCTCGTCGCCTTCCTTCAGGTGCTGCAACTGCGAAGTCAGCGGACCATCAGGCACTTTGATGCTGAAGAACTCGAGATGCTCTTCCCAGTTCGGGCTGGCAATCGAGTAAGCGCGCATAAGCGGGCGGCCGTTGGGCTGTTGCAGGCCGATCATCACGAACTGACCGTTCTCGAAGCGCAGGCCCGGATCGCGGGTGCACTTGAAGCTGAACAGAGTGTCGTTCCAGTGGTGAACACTGAGGACACGCTCGTGGTTCATGTTGCTCATGTACGTGGGACTCCTGGATATTGGGTCTGCGCTCGCCTTTGCGGCCGACAGTGCGCAATTGCATCGCATTCTAATAGCGACGACAATATCTGTTAACTGGATTATTAAGATAAGGGTTATCGGTTATATCGATATGCGATTTACTCTTCGTCAACTGCAAGTCTTCGTCGCCGTCGCCCAGCAGGAGAGCGTATCCCGTGCTGCGGGTCTGCTCAACCTCTCGCAATCGGCGGCAAGCACCTCGATCACCGAACTGGAGCGCCAGTCCAGCTGCCAGCTGTTCGATCGCGCCGGCAAACGGCTGAGCCTCAACGCCCTCGGCAAACAGCTGCTGCCGCAAGCGGTGGCCCTGCTTGATCAATCCAAGGAAATCGAAGACCTGCTCAACGGCAAATCCGGTTTCGGCTCACTGTCGGTGGGTGCCACCCTGACCATCGGCAATTACCTGGCGACCCTGTTGATCGGCGGTTTCATGCAACGCCATCCGGAGAGCCAGGTGAAGCTGCATGTACAGAACACTGCCAATATCGTGCATCAAGTCGCTCATTACGAAATTGATCTGGGTCTAATCGAAGGCGACTGCAGCCATCCGGACATCGAAGTGCAGAGCTGGGTGGAAGATGAACTGGTGGTGTTTTGCGCGCCGCAGCACCCACTGGCCAAACGCGGCAGCGCGACCATGGAAGAGTTGACGCACGAGGCGTGGATCCTGCGTGAACAGGGTTCCGGCACGCGCCTGACCTTTGATCAGGCCATGCGGCACCATCGCAGTGCGCTGAATATCCGTCTGGAGCTGGAACACACCGAAGCGATCAAACGCGCGGTGGAATCAGGGCTGGGGATTGGCTGCATCTCACGGCTGGCATTGCGTGATGCATTTCGGCGCGGCAGCCTGGTGGCGGTGGAAACGCCGGATCTGGATCTGTCCCGGCAGTTCTACTTCATCTGGCACAAGCAGAAATACCAGACCTCTGCCATGCGCGAGTTTCTCGAGCTGTGCCGCGCTTTCACCGCCGGGGTGCAACGCAGCGACGAGATCGTCTTGCCCAGTATCGCTTAAAGCAGAATGACCGCCCACACCAGGGCAATCATGCTCAGGGCCACGAATTGCGCGGCACTGCCCATGTCTTTGGCGTTCTTCGACAGCGGGTGCAGTTCCAGAGAAATGCGATCGATGGCCGCTTCTACCGCCGAGTTCAGCAACTCGACGATCAGCGCCAGCAGGCACACGGCGATCAACAAGGCCTGCTCGACACGGCTGACATTCAGGAAGAACGTCAGCGGAATCAGCACCACATTGAGCAGCACCAGTTGGCGAAATGCGGCTTCGCCGGTGAAGGCTGCGCGCAGGCCGTCCAGCGAGTAACCGGAAGCGTTGAGGATGCGTTTCAGGCCGGTCTGGCCCTTGAAAGGTGACATAACGTAAAAACCAACCAGAAAGGAGTGGGAAAGCTAGAGCAACAAAAGTCAAAAAAGCGTGAAGACGCCAGCCTTTATTGGCTCGGAATTGACTCAAGTTGTTGCAGAAGTAATGCCGCCTGCGTCCGGGTGCGCACATTCAACTTGCGAAAGATCGCCGTGACGTGGGCCTTGATGGTCGCTTCGGACACGCTCAACTCGTAGGCAATCTGCTTGTTCAGCAGGCCTTCACAGACCATGGTCAGTACGCGGAACTGCTGCGGGGTGAGACTGGCCAGGCCGTCGCTGGCGGCTTTGGCTTCATCGGAGACACTGACGGCTTCGAACGCCTGCGGGGGCCAGAACACATCGCCATCAAGCACCTTGCGCACGGCTTGCTGAATCACGTTCAGGTCGCTGGACTTGGGAATGAAGCCGCTGGCGCCGAACTCCCGGGACTTGACCATGACCGAAGCTTCTTCCTGGGCCGAAACCATCACCACCGGAATCTGCGGGTACTGCCCGCGCAGCATGACCAGACCGGAAAAACCGAAAGCTCCGGGCATGTTCAGGTCCAGCAGAACCAGATCCCAGTCGGATTTTTCGGTCAGGCGCGCTTCCAGCTCGGCGATGCTCGCCACCTCCACCAGTCGCACATCCGGGCCAAGGCCCAAGGTCACCGCTTGATGCAGCGCGCTACGAAACAGAGGGTGATCATCGGCAATCAGGATGTCGTATGTGGCCATTGTTCAAATGATCCTGTTTTTGATGGCAGACCCGACGCATTCGAGCCTCGCCAAAACAACTCAAGATACCGCCGCACAGCGCTATCCACAGGGGCACGTTCAACGCCAATCACGAGCAAACACGGCGTTTCAAACCTTGGCCGCACCCCAATCGGCGCCAAGCATGCCCAGCGTAGCCGGGGTGGTCAAGCTGCACGGCCGCCGCTGGGTGAAGTATGGGCCACTATCGGGCCAACACGGCTTGCGGCTTTCGTATATAAGGCAACAGCTCGGCGTGGGCCGGGGTCGACTCGTTGAGCGGCAACTGTTGTTTGGCGCCCAGATAATGCTGGCTGAACACATCGAAGTAAGCGTCCAGTGCCGACGCTGCGTCGCTGTCCCCGGCCAGTTCCAGACACAACGCCGCGACTTCGGCGGTGCACAGGTGCTCGCTGCGGGTGGAACGGCGCAGGCGATAGCGCGAGAGTCTGTCGGGCAGCAGGCTGAGAATCGGCAAGCGGTCGAAGTACGGACTCTTGCGGAAGATCTTGCGCGCTTCGGTCCAGGTCGCATCCAGCAGAATGAACAACGGACGTTTGCCGTTATCGAGAGCGACAGTGTTGGTCACGCGTGCCGGTTCGACGTATTCGCCGGGAAATACCAGGTACGGCTGCCATTGCGGATCATTGAGCAACGCCAGCATCTGCGGGTCGGGTTCAGTGCGCGACCAGATGAAGGCATGGTTGTCACGCACCACATCGGCAATCAGCCAGCCGGTGTTGCTGGGTTTGAAGACTTCCTTGCCGGTCATGATCAGGCACACGCCGGAGCGGGTTTCGACCGTCGGTCGCCAGGCGCACAGACAATGGCTGATGATCACCCGGCAATCGCGGCAACGCTCGGAGCGAAAACCTCGGGCCTGAATCGGCTTGATACCTTCGTCCTCGCGCTGGTCACGCAAGCGGGCTACGGCGTTGGGGGCATGATGGATCACGGGCAACGCCTTATGGCAGGAAAACTCGACACGCACAGCACTCGGCAAGGCAATAAAGGCCGGCAGTTTACCAGAGCGGCGAGCGCAAACCTGTACCGCCCCGACCGGCTCCCCTATAATCCGGCGCCACTGAACGCACAGCCACAGGGCTGGTCGAACCACCAGTCACTGAATCAGGAGAGTTTCATGCTGCGCCTTATCGTTCCTACCGCGGCCATCGCACTGGCGTTGTCCTTCAGCGCACAAGCGGCGTCCCTGAAAGAGCAGAATCTGAACCGCGAACTGCGCAACATCGCCGCACAAAGCAGCGTCGGCACGCCACGGGCGATCAACGAAGACATTCTCGATCAGGGCTACACCGTTGAGGGCGTTACTCTGATCAACCACCTGAGCGTGCAGGCCAGCCACGCCGAAAAGATGCGCGCTGACCCAAAAGCCGTGTATTTCCAGTTGGGTGCTTCGGTGTGCAATAACCCGTCGTACCGCAAGCTGATGGCCAAGGGCGCGGTCATGCGCTACGACTTCAGTGAATATAAAACCAACAAGGCCATCGGTTCGGCCAGCTATCAGGATTCCGATTGCCCGAAAGCTGCCCCGGTGAAAAAGAAGTAATCATCGAGTATTGGCGCGCCGTTGTTCATCTTCGGCGCGCAATTCGGCCACCAGGGCCTGCAAGTAGCGAGACCGTCGTTCTCCGCCTGCCAACCGACGGCAGCACTCCTCTTCGAGACTCACTTGATTGGTCTCGGCTGCCGCTTTCAGCATCCGATACAGCTGCGTATCGATCTCCAGAACCACTCTGGCCATCTCTCCCGCCTCCTTGCCTGCTACCCGCGAATCCTTGAAAAGCGCGCACCCTGCGTACGGTTGCTGACTCGAAGCTGTCGTACAGTGCCTGTAGGTTAGTAAATCAGAGTGATTGCTCTACGGCGTACCTTCGGACGAGTGGTGAACACTCATTGCCAGTCAACCTGCAACGGTTGCCAGGAAAGCCTGCGCGGCGTAAAGATCAATTCAGCGCAATGGCTCGCGAGGGTCTAGATTCAAAGTATTCCCGATCACCTGTTCACGGCAGAAAAAGGAGCTGCCGAGTGTGTGTTTTTTTTGCAGCGCGGCACTGACGCCGCACGTCAGGGCCACCCGCTCTGTGCAGAAGGAGACGTTGAATGCCTTACCAACCCAATGACCTGCTCAGCCGTCATTTTCAGGAAAGCGGCCCCGACCTCATCAGCAAGGTCGAAGAACAGCTCAAGCAGATTTCCCCCAACAGCCCGAATCTGCCGATTTATCGCGACATGATCCTGACCGTGCTGCGCATGGCCCAGGAAGATCACAACCGCTGGAACGCCAAGATCACCCTGCAGGCCCTGCGCGAACTGGAGCAGGCGTTCCGAGTGCTGGAACAATTCAAGGGACGACGCAAAGTCACCGTATTCGGCTCGGCGCGCACGCCGGTCGAGCACCCCCTGTATGCAATGGCCCGAGAGCTCGGCGCAGCCCTGACACGCTCGAACATGATGGTCATCACCGGAGCTGGTGGCGGAATCATGGCTGCCGCGCACGAAGGCGCCGGGCGTGACCACAGCCTCGGGTTCAACATCACCCTGCCCTTCGAACAACATGCCAACCCGACCGTAGACGGCACCGGCAATCTGCTGCCGTTCCACTTCTTCTTCACCCGCAAACTGTTCTTCGTCAAGGAAGCCGATGCGCTGGTGCTGTGCCCTGGCGGGTTCGGTACCCTGGACGAGGCACTGGAAGTACTGACGCTGATCCAGACCGGTAAAAGCCCGTTGGTGCCGGTGGTGTTGCTGGATGCGCCGGGCGGCACCTTCTGGCAAGGCGCGCTGGATTTCATTCGCCAGCAACTTGAAGAAAACCGTTACATTCTGCCCACCGACCTGAAATTGATGCGTCTGGTCTATAACGTCGATGAAGCCGTGGAGCAGATCAACCAGTTCTACAGCAACTTCCACTCCAGTCGCTGGCTCAAGCGTCAGTTCGTGATTCGCATGCATCACAAGCTCAGCGACGTGGCGATGGCGCATATGCAGGAGGCTTTCGCCGATCTGTGCCTGAGCGACCAGTTCCATCAACACGCTTACAGCGGCGAGGAACATGACGAAGCGCAGTACAGCCACTTGGTGCGGCTGGCCTTCGCGTTCAATGCCCGAAATCATGGCCGTCTCAGGGAGCTGGTGGATTACATCAACCTCCCGGAAAACTGGGTTCAAACCAAACCGCAGACCGCCCAACGTGCACGTGAGCCATCAAAGGTAAGTTGAAGGCAAAAAAAACGGCCCGCTATTTTCATAGCGGGCCGTTTTTTAAACCGATTTAATCGTCCATGCCTCTGCCGCTGAACAAGCGGTTGATCATCTCCATCGAAAACCCCCGATAGGCGAGGAAGCGGCCTTGTTTGGCGCGTTCCTTGGCGTCAATCGGCAAGTGTCCGGAGAACTTGCGTTGCCACGTCTCGCGAAGCTGCTCCTGCCAGTCGATACCGCTTTCACGCAGGGCGAGTTCGATATCGGCGCGTTGCAAACCACGCTGACCCAGCTCTTCGCGAATGCGCAAAGGGCCATAGCCGGAGCGGGCACGGTAGGAAACAAAGCTTTCAAGGTAACGGGCTTCGGAAAGCAGTCCCTCTTCCGTCAACCGGTCGAGGGCTGTTTCGATCATTTCCGCCTCAGCGCCGCGCTGACGCAGTTTGCGCGTCAGCTCGACTCGACCATGCTCGCGTCGAGCGAGCAGGTCCATGGCAGTTCGCCGCACCGCGACGAGGGTATCGAGTACAGCGGTGGTCATCGCTGCGATCAGATATCAGCGTCGGCCAGGTCGTCTTCGGTCTCTTTGACCGCAGAAGCCTTGGAATCGGCGATCACCGCTGGCGACAGCAGTTTGTCACGCAGCTGCTTCTCGAGCTTGGCAGCGACTTCCGGGTTGTCTGCCAGGAACTTGGCCGAGTTGGCCTTGCCCTGACCGATCTTGGTGCCTTCATAGGCATACCAGGCGCCGGATTTCTCGACGAAACCGTGCAGCACGCCCAGGTCGATCATCTCGCCATTGAGGTAGATGCCCTTGCCGTAAAGGATCTGGAACTCGGCCTGACGGAACGGCGACGCCACCTTGTTCTTCACAACCTTGACGCGGGTTTCGCTGCCAACCACTTCGTCGCCTTCCTTCACCGCGCCGGTACGGCGGATGTCGAGACGGACCGAGGCGTAGAACTTCAGCGCGTTACCACCGGTGGTGGTTTCCGGGCTGCCGAACATCACGCCGATCTTCATACGGATCTGGTTGATGAAGATCACCAGGCAGTTGGCGTTCTTGATGTTACCGGTAATTTTACGCAGCGCCTGGGACATCAGACGGGCTTGCAGGCCCACGTGCATGTCACCCATTTCGCCTTCGATTTCAGCCTTCGGTACCAGTGCCGCCACGGAGTCGACGATGATCACGTCTACTGCGTTGGAGCGCACCAGCATGTCGGTGATTTCCAGTGCCTGTTCGCCGGTATCTGGCTGGGAAACCAGCAGGTCGTCGACGTTGACGCCCAGCTTGCCGGCGTACTCAGGGTCGAGGGCGTGTTCGGCGTCGACGAATGCGCAGGTCGCGCCGGCTTTTTGCGCCTGGGCGATCACGGACAGTGTCAGTGTGGTTTTACCGGAAGATTCAGGACCGTAGATTTCAACGATACGGCCTTTTGGCAGACCGCCGATGCCGAGTGCGATGTCCAGACCCAGAGAGCCGGTGGAGATAGCCGGGATCGCCTGACGGTCCTGATCGCCCATACGCATTACGGCACCCTTGCCGAATTGACGTTCGATCTGACCCAGGGCCGCAGCCAAGGCTTTCTTCTTGTTGTCGTCCATTAAAGTCCTCACGTAATCAATAAGGCCTGACGGCCAACACCTGTATAAGTAGCCAGTATTATTCCACAGCGTTCGCGGATCGCCTACCCCTGATTTTCGATTTCTCGTGCCGCTAGTCGCAACAGCCCCTCTAGCGCGGCCTTCACCGTTTGTCGGCGCACTTCATCACGGTTGCCCGAGAAGTGCTGAACCTCGCTGGAAACAGCATCGCCCACGCCCCAGGCCAGCCACACCGTGCCCACCGGCTTGTTCGGTGTGCCGCCGTCGGGACCTGCCACGCCGCTGACTGCCACGGCAAACCGCGCCAGGCTGTGCTTCTGTGCACCACGCACCATCGACTCGACGACTTCGCGACTGACCGCGCCCACCGTGCCGAACAATTCGGCGGGTACATTCAATTGCTGGGTCTTCTGCCGGTTGGAGTAGGTCACGTAACCGGCCTCGAACCACGCCGAGCTCCCGGGAATCCGCGTGATCGCTTCGGCAATCCCGCCACCGGTACACGACTCCGCCGTGGTGACGTGGGCGTTGAGTAACTGCAAACGTCGGCCAAGCTCGGCAGCCAGTTGAGTGATCTCTTTCACGGTGCGCTCCGGATCGGGTGGAATGACCACCACCGTACACGAGCCGGTTGCGCTTTCAATACACAGACTCATTCAAAATGTTCGGGCGCCAGCGCTCTGACATAGGCCTGACACGCCTGCAAGGCAATCAGTCCGCGGTCACCGGTGTCGGTAATGGCGATAATTCGTTGAGCATGCGCCGGGTCAAGTCGGGCGCGTACGGCTGCATGATCCACGCCGCCGGGGTCGGCGGTGGCTGGCACCCCGCAGCCTGGGGCAGCATCGCCGGCGTCGATGAGGACTGACAGCCGCAGATCAGCAGTGGCAAGACGATCGCGCAGGCGATCCTGATCACGTTGGGCATCACTGAGTGCTCGATAGTGGGTTTGTTCACTGGCCGCGAGGCGTTGCTCAAGGGCCAGACGTTTATCCTGCTCGACCTGCTGCGCGCTGGCTGCGGCCACATTCAGCTGATTGAGAGTGTCGGCGTTTAACCGCGCCTGCTCCGCGAGTTGTCGCCCGTAGCGCCAGTCCTGAAACTGCCAGGCCAGCGCAGCGCTCCCCAAAGCCAGCAACAAAGCGCCGACTACGCGCCAGGAAACGGACATAGCACCGCCCTCGCCCGCGCCCAGATATCCAGCCGATCCTGCAGGCCATTCAACCCGCCGTTGATTCGGCGGGTGATGCTGTTGAACTGGTCGCGATCGGCCAGATCGTTCAGGCCGTTCTGTTCCCAGAACCAGGCGGCAGACTCGGCTGCCCATTGCGGTTGCTCAAGCAACTCCGGCAAGGACAGCAAGCGCTCGTCGCCGAACAGGCCGAGGCTGCACTGCCGATAATTGCTGCGCCCGGTGATCTGGATCAGCCCGCGACCACGGTATTTCTGCCCGTCGCCGTCGGCCTCGGGTGTGTTGCCCAGACGTAACGCCAACGTGCCAGTGTCGTATTTGCTCAGGTACTGGTTGTTGCCCAGTTCGCGCACGTATTGCAGTTGCCCCGACTCATGACCGATTTGCGCCAGGAACGCGGCGATGCGTTTTGGCGAGTCGATATGGTGGCGAATCATTGCGTTGTTAAGTGCAGAAACAAAAACGCCCGCTTGGGAGCGGGCGTTGGGCATGATGGTTTTAAGGTTGTCTTCAGTTATTTGCATGATGCGTGTTCCTCCCTGGAGGCTCCGATTGAATCATGGTTGGCGGACAACGCCCCCCAGCCATTTTTTTGCCAGAGTTGTCAGGGTGTTGTTCGGTACAGATTCTTCGAGTGCTTCATTCAGGGTCATAACCTGACCGCCCGATGCCAACCACTCCTGATACTCAAGCCAGTCGCGATTGGCAGGATCCTGCGGGACGAATGCTGAATCGCTCAGACGAAGAACGCCGTTGGTGGTCAATTGATAGCTCATGGTTTCTCCTAAAGTTCGGCGTCAGCAGTCCATTCGATCTGCAAGGTTTGACCTGGCAAACTGCCAACCGGTGTAACGGTGGCAAACGAAATGGCGCGCTCTGTCGAGCCCTGCACAATGCTGCCGGTGCATGCGCCCACGGTCTGATTCCATACCTGATTGCCGGTATTGCCTGGGCAGTACATGACGACAGTGGGCAAGACTCTCTTTTGCACCAACATGCCCACAGTCATCGCGAATTGACCGCTATTGGCAGGTGCCGCTTGGGTGAATGATGAAATGCAGGTGCCAGAGCCATTGTTTGCCCGTACCGGCAACCAAGTGGCGAAGGACTTCTCGAAATAGCGCTGGCAAAGCATCAGCTCTTCAGCCACCGGCCGATATTCGAAAGGTGTGGATACCGGCCCTTCTTCCAGCTGAATCTGCGCCAGATCCACGGTCTGCAGCACGTTCAACGGCAGGTCGAACGCAAGCCTCAGGAAGTTGTTGGCGCCCAGCATCTTCCCGGCAATGCCCGACAGACGAAACGTTGCGCTGAACTTCTTCCACGACGTGCCCAGCTGGAAAACGTCGACGGTTTTCTCAACGGATTCGGAACCTGCAGAACCGAAGTTCTGGATCACCGACACTCTTAATGGTCGGGCTGCATCGGAACGCGCCCAGAAGGTGACGGTGGCAGTTTTCCCCGCCAGGGTTCGAACCGATTCCACAGCCTGAGAAACCCTGTGGACGGTGGCGGCGGTTCCTGCCTGGGTCTGTTGCCAGCGCAGAAAAAACTGCGGTTCGTCGGCGACTTCGCTTTGACCAGGCGCGAAACTCTGCTGAGAGATGGCGACGCCCGCATTGCCATTCCAATCGCAACGAAAACGATCGGCTACATACCCACCAATATTGGGGCCTTGGTTGGTCGTTCCGCGCTGCCAGATATCGAAGCCGCCATTGATAAGCACATTCCGGCGATACACCTGCGCCGGAAATTGCTGCAGTGGATCAGGCTTCGATAATTGGCGGATCGCCTGCGCCAACTGATCGGTTTGTGCTTCATCAGGTTTCAAACCAGCCGCCGTAATCGCGCCGAGAATCTCCTGGGTGACGCTGTTGCCCCAGCTCGCCGGGATCAGCGATCCCGGCGTGCCGGCAATGGCATCTTCATCGACAAATTTTCCGTCGACCAGGCCTGAGCCCGGGATGCTTTTTGGGTAATCCATATTTATTTATCCTCGGCCGATGAGCAAATCGCTCAGCCATTGGTCTGTAGCAAGTCTTCCAGCCAATCGGGCTCGATCGGACGCGAACGGGCATCCGGGAAGTCTGGATTGTTGGGCCAGTCGCGCAGCGCCTGCCGATAGGCCAGCAGTTGTTTGAATTCTTCGCTGCGCAGGGTGGTGCCCTCGCCCATTTCCAGTTCCTCTGCATCGCGAAGAACCAGCCATTGAGTGCTCTGCAGTACGTTATTGCGCCAGTCGCGCTCAAGGGCAATCAGCGCCACTGGAAAGACTAGCGGTTCGCTAAGGATTGGCTGACCTGTGGCAGTGGCGCTGATGACTTTGCCTGCGGCCTGCCCGGCGAATAGCTCAATGTATTGGGCCTGAGTGATTTCCACTGCGCCTTCTGGAAGTTCGGGTCCAGGATTTTCAACCCGGTCAAATCCAAGGGTTTGTGCGTAAAAGTAAACAGCCATGGTCAAACTCCCCAAACCAGAATGCGACCCGAAATTCCCGTCGATGGCTTGATCCCCGTAGAGTCAATGTTGCGAACCCGCGCCACCACCTGAGTGGTGGTCGATACACCCAGATCAAACGCCCAGACGGTCGCATTTCCGGCACTCCAGCCTGCCGGATTCGCCTCATTGGCGACGCCACCCAAAATGGCCGACGGAAACTTGATCGGCAGTGAAAGCGTCATATTGCCATTGGTGTCTGAGGCACCGACGACCCACTGCAGGATCAATCCGCTGGGGAATTTCTGATAACCCGGCGTGGTGAATTGAGCGCCGTATGAGGCGCAATACTTCAACGCTGCCGTGCCGTAAACCACCCAAACACCAGACTCTCTGACGAAATTCGCACTCTCACCGGCGTTCATCACGATCGACGCCACGTAAGCCCCTTGAGGGCTGATTTGTGAGCCGGTTTTGCTGGCCACTATGACCGAGCCTGCGTTGCGGCAATGCAGGCTGATCGTCGCGCCATTCGGCGCCGAGGCTGCATCCGGGAGCGTCACGGTATAAGCCGCTGTGCCGCCCAGACCAATCGAGGATCCGACATCGGCCAGCGTCAACTGAGTCGCTGCGGATATCCCGCGGGCACTCGCACAACTGCCCAACGCTCGCTGCACAAATTCCGCAGTTGCCGCCGAGCGTCCGCTATCAAACTGCGGTGCGGTGTTGAACAGCGTCGGACTGCGCAGCGCACCGAGTAACTGATTATTGGATGACTCATTCGGCGTCATGCCAGCCGCTTGCACTACATTAAGAATTTCCTGCGTGACACTGTTACCCCACGCGGCCGGGATCAACGATCCCGGGGAACCGGCGATCGGGTTTTCATCGACGAAGCTGCCGTTGACCAAGCCAACGCCGGGAATACTTTTTGGATAATCCATTGCACTGCTCCCTGTGCTGAAATCAGTCGGCTACGGCTGCGCCGGGCGCGACCGGCCAGGTAATTTCGTCGGGGAATCCGACCTGCTTTTCGATGCGATTCAGCTCGACGCTGTAGAGCTTCCATTCGATCAGCAGCAGTTGTTCGTCATGGTTGGCATCGCCAATATCCTCGGCGTATTGCAGCGGCGCGATGCGCAGGACGGCATCGCGCAGCAGTGCATCGCGCTGGCCGAGACATTGCTGTCTGACGCTCGCCAAACGAGCCTGCTCATCCAGCACCCAGGCGTTGTCGCGCCAGATGTGGAATTCACCTGGCCATGGCTGTGCGGTCAGGGCGTCCGGCAACTCACCCAGTTCGGTCCAGATCTGTTGCGCACCGCCTTCCTTGCGATAAACCACGCCACGGCGATCGATCACCTCACGCGGTACGCCCTTGATCAGTGCCCAGCTACGGCCGGGCTCCGGCTCAGGCAATTCGTACGCCAGCTCAACAGCATTACCGGGTAACTGGATGCCAATGCCCGGCGTGACAATGAACTCGACGGGCCCGGACAGAGCGCCCGAGCCATCAAATAGATAATTGAACATAAAGTGCCTCAGATGAGTTTGATGCGGCCGGGATAGGCGATGTTGCGCGGGCGGGATTTGAAGGCGTAGAGCAATGTTGCTGCGGTATCCCTCTGGTAAGTGGTATTCACGGGGAAAGTCGGACCACCATTGATCAATCCCGTAACGTATTGCGGTTCTTCCCGGGTATCCGCGCCAAAGTTGGTCAGGCTATCTGACCAGTACGCGCCAACAGCGCCTCCGCCATTGGCACCTTGCGCATACGAATGCGTCGATCCAGTCTGAAAAGTGCCCATCGCACGCCCGGCATCCACACCACGACCTTCATCCAGAACCCGCAGGAACTCCCCTCGCCCTTCAGGGCCACGAAAGGTCGTCGCACCGTCACCCGTGGTCCATTTCCCCTCGGTGCCTACGCGTAAGGCTTCGGCTCCCAACATTCCTGACTGCTGGGCGTGATCCCACAGCCACGGCCATTCCGCGCGTTTCATCACGGTGCCATTCAATGCACCGTATCCACCGGGACTGAGCATCAGGGTCGTCTCGAAAAACGGCCGCCCCAACGGGGTGTTGTCAAAACGACCTACCGGCCACCAGCTCCCGGCCCCATCACTGCGCAAATGCCACCAGTCACCGCCGCCCATCAAGACGAAGAATGGATAACCGCTGGCCGACAGATGGGTGTGAAAACGAATCCCGTCAGTACCTGACGCCTGGATGACCATGCGATTGCCGCTGTTGTCCACCCGCCGAATAATCACGTCGCGCACACCGAGGGCGGCGTTGGCTGGTGGCAGCAGCAAGGTCACTGGCCCCGGGCTGCCGTCGATCAGCACCAGGCCAAGCTCGGCCTCGGTCAGGGTTTTCGATGCGGCCAGTCGGGTGATGACCGAACGCATCGGGCTCGCTCTGCCGACAATCGACTGAATCGCCTTGAACACCTGCCCGGTATCCGCCTCGGACGGCACCAACCCGCCACCGCTAATCACACTCAGGATCTCCTGAGTCACGCTGTTGCCCCACACCGCCGGAATCAACGAACCCGGTGTGCCGGCGACCGGGTTTTCATCGACAAAGCGGCCATCGACCAGACCGACGCTGGGGACGCTTTTTGGATAATCCATAGGTTTCTCGTTCCTCTGAAATAACAAATGAACCGCGTCGTGGCGATCGCGAGTACGAGCCAGCGGCGGTCTGTTTTCTGAAAATAAAAAGCCCACGGTGAAGTGGGCTTGGGTGCTAGATCCAGCAGATGGACACCGGCGTGCCGGTCAGCGGATTCTCATCGGCAAATTTGCCGTGCATCCGCCCGGGACTGGGCACACTTTTTCGGATAATCCATTTATCCGACTCCTCAACGCTGCGTCATGCATCACGATTTGGCCCGCGTCCTTGCCCGGGGCTTTTTCACCACAACGTCGCCTGCGAGCGACAGCACTGGGCGTTGTGCAACGGCGGGAAACTGCGCCGATGAGGGCCAGTTGCGCAGGTTGCGGCGATACTGCTGCAACGCTGTGAATTGCTCGGCGGACAGCGTGGTGTCTTGCACGTTTTCCAGTTCGTCGCGGTGCCGTGCAACCAGAGGGTCTGTTTCGCTCAATTGCGCATCACGCCACTGACGCTCGGTGATCGTGGCCTCTGCCGGCGTAGCGTGCGGTGCATCGGCCAGAATGGGGAAGCCATTGGCGCGACACACAATTACCTGATTGCGCTTGCACCCTTCGATCAACTCGTTGCGGTGCGACGGCGAGATTTCGACGGCATCTTTGGGAATCGTCGAATTGACACGAGAATCAAAAAAACCCTGAACCGAGGGACTCCAATAAATTTTCATGAATGACCTACTTGCCTATGGCGATGTATTGCGCGCCCAGAGACGCGCTAGATCCCCGGGAAACAATAGTGGACAAACTCCGGGTGCTGGCCGCGATATAGCCGATCGATCCGGACGCCGCCGTGTAATCGTTGCAGACCATCACCCGAAAAAAGTTTGAATTGAAGCTCACCGGAAGCGTGGTGATCACATCAGTGGTGGCGCTATTGATCCACCCCCACTGAATAATCAAGCCGCCCATCCAGGACGGAAAAGCGAGGTACCCGGTGCCTCCACTGTTAGCCAGACTGAACCCGAGCTTGAGCTTTTTCGGGGTCACTGCCACCGTGTCATCAACACCAGTCCCCACCTGATCCTGAGTCGCGACTTTCATCACTCCGGCAGCGGTTTCGCTCGCCTGTCCAGGCAACCGGTCGCTGATGCTTTTTGTAATCGCCTGCTGCAGCTGGGCGTGATTCTGTTCGTCCGGCACGATGGCAGCTGCCTTGATGACATTGACGATCTCTTCTGTCACGCCATTGCCCCACGCAGCAGGAATCAAAGAGCCCGGAGTGCCGTTGATGGCGTCCTCATCGACAAATTTCCCATTCACCAGACCGGCGCTGGGCACACTTTTCGGATAATCCATCCCGTCATTCCTCCCTAGTCATAATTGATGTGCACCTTGGTATGCGCCGGCGCACTGCGGTGGATCAGGCACTCCAGCGCCGAGCCCGGGTTGACGCCGAAGCGCTCGCCCCAGTAACTCGCGCCGTAACGCCGGCCGAGCAGCAGGCGGCCGCCGGTGTTGAGGGTCCACATAAATTGCGCTTCCCAGGTGCCCCAGTGCGCTGCGCCGAAACGCGCGCGGCCCATACGGGGGGCTTCGTGTTCGGTGATGCTGGCGTTGGGGTAGCCCTGGCTTTTGGCGATGTCGAGGTAATAGCCGACAGCCTGGCTGCCGACCGCGAGCAAGCGTCGGCGTACGGCGAGGCGGCGGTCGTCGAACAGCGGTGTGGCGCCCAGGCACGGGTCGGGCAGCTCCATCACTCGCTCCCAGTCCGGCACCAGTTCGCTGACGCCCGCCGGATCCATCTCGTTGAGCAGGTCTGCAGCGCGGGCATCGAGGCGCGCCAGTTCGACGGCGACGCCTTGCAGCACTTCCTCGAGTTCCGGAACGCGCTCCGGGTCCCACGCCGGGCCGCTGGGCAGCAACGCGCGCAGCTGCGCCTGATATTGCGCGGCGGTTCTTATGCCCCCCATACGCAGCCTCCGAAGGTCAGCAGTTCGCTTTGCCCGGCAGGCACATCAGCGGCCGGTGCGGTCAGCGTGTGGTCGTACTCACCACCGGCGCTGCTGATGGCTTCGCGGATATGGCTGATCAGCAGCGGTACACCGAGGTCGGCCTCGCGGTTGTGCAGGTCGCGCAACTGCGCTTCAACGGCGGCGCGCACCGCAGTGGTGTCTGGATTGACGCTCTTGAAGCGGTACACCACCGGCACCTGAATCGGCCGCTGCACGTGCACTTCCGCCGTCACCGGACGCAGCGGTTCGATGTACTCCTGAACCTCCGCCAGTTGTTCGTCGTTAGGCACCGGTTGCGGGTCTTCATCACGCATGATGAACACCGTCACCGTACCCGGCCCAAGGAAACCACCGCGGCACCAGGCCCGCGTCACACCCGGTACTTCCAGCGCCCAGGTCTCGTAGTCGCTGGCCGAACCGCCGTGGGGGATCACGCGATAAGAGCGGATCACCCGCGAGCGCAACGACTCCAGGCTTTCTCGCGCCACGCCGCCACTGAGGCCGGGCGCGAGCACCACAAAACTGTTGCCGACCACGCCGGCGATCGGCTGCACCGGGTTCAGTGCCAGACCGCCATCGGCATTGCCCAGGCTGCCAGCATCGAGCGCCGCGATGGTGGTGGTATTGCTGCCATTGACGGTGGTGCGCGCGGTGGTGACCTTGTAGGTACGGCCATCGCTCGCTTGCAACAGCGTGTCGACATCAAGCACCGCACCGGCGGTCGCGGTAAAACTGACGCTGCCGGTGGCGACTTGCGCCGGTTTGCGTGGCTGGTTCAGGCGCAGCGCGGCGATGCGTTCCAGGGTCGATTCGTCGGCCTTGTCCGGCAGGATCTGCTCGGCAATCCAGTCGAGATAACCGTACAGACCATACGCGGCGCCACCGAGGGTGCGGGCCAACACTTGCGCATCGGACTGGCGCAGCGAATCGCCGGCCAGGTCGCTTTGGGTGCGCTTGATCAGCACCGGCAGCGAAGGGGTTTCAAACGGCATAGATCACCTGCCAACTGTTATCGGGGTTGATGTCCAGACGTTCGCCGTCGGCCAGGGTCAAGACCGTGCGCAGGTTCAGGCGCTGGGCGTCGAGGCGTTCGCTGATGATGTCGATGGCGCTGCAGTGGCCGTCGTCGATCAGCCATTGCAGGGCTTCGCGGGCATAGAACTCGGCGTCCATCTGGGTCTGTCGGGTCAGCTTGACCCGACGCAAAAGCCACAGCCGCGAACCGATGCGATCGTCGGCGACGCTGGGAAAGCTGTCGCCCCACCAGCCGAAGCGCTCATCGTCGTCGAGGGCGTCGTCATCGGCGGCGCGGCGCCAGGTGAACAGGCTGATGAGCACGGCGCGGGTCAGTGCGGCGTGGAGGTTCTGGCTGATAAACATCATTGGCCTCCTGCCGGCGCACCGGTCTGGCCGCTGCCGGCCTGCACGCCGACGTGCACGTGTTTGATCTGGCTGATGCCACCGGCGAGTTGATCGCCGGTGGAAACGATCTTGCCGGTCTGGTTGATCACCGGCGTGTCGAAGTTCACCGCGCTGCTGGCGCGGATGTTCAGGGTGGCGGTTTCGATGTCGATGATTCGCCCGCGCTTGAAGTGAATCCTGTCGCCTTCGTCGGTGTAGATCGCCACTTCGCCCGAGGCCAGCGACTGCAGGCGATAGCGGCGATCGGCGACCACCAGGGCGATGGCGTGAGAACGGTCACCGCCGAGAAACGTGACGATGCCTTCGGCGCCGGCCAGCGGGTTGCTGGTGAAACCGTAGGGTTCGAAGTGCTCCAGGTCGTCGTTCACTTCACCGGCGGTGAGGCGCATTTGCAGCGATTGCAGCTTGGATGCCGAATGGGCGAGCACGACAGTGCCGCGCGCCAGCAGGCGTGTCAGTAGGCTCATGAAATGTCCTCAGAGAGCAGACCCGACACGAACAACATGTGGAAGCGGGCTTGCTCGCGAAAGCGGTGGGTCAGTCAATGGGATGTTGGAGCTGCCGACGCTTTCGCGAGCAAGCGCTCCCACAGGGGATGGGTGTCAGGCTCAGGTTTTTTTCGGGGGTGTGGGATCGGGATCAAAGGTCTGCGGCGGCGCCACTTGCAGGGTGGTCACCGAGCCTTGCGCCGACAGCGAATACGTCACTTTGGAGATCAGCATGTCGCCGTCGAAGCCGAGCACCGGATCCTTGACCTTCACCAGCGTGTTGTGGCGCCACAGATCGCCATTGGTCTGGCGCCAGCCCTGCACCTGATAGGTGGTGGTCTGCGCCCGACCAACGCGCGTGGCGCTTTCCCAGAGCGCCCGTTTGAGCGACAGATCAGGATTGATCTGCAGGCCCTCGTTGATCACGGTGACGCGGCGGCGCTTGTAGCCCAGATCCGTGGCGATCGATTCAATCTCGCTGACCGCCGCGCCGCTTTTCTGATCGTTGCCTTTCTGCTGGCCAATGACCCGGTATTCAGAGAACACCTGGCTGTAATCCATCGGCGCATTGGCCGAGAGAATATTCTTGCCCAGCTCCAGTGCATCACTGGCCCGGCCAGCGCTGCCGGGTCTGGCCAGTACCAGCCGTCCTGACGCATCGTCGGTGGAGAACACCCGAAACAGCGAAAGCAGACGATCGATCGATTGAAACACCGTTTCCCCCGGCACCAGGGTGTAGCTGCCCAATCGCGTGGTTTCGGCAATCTCGCTGACCACCTTGACCTTGTAAGTCGACGCCAAAGCCTCGACGATGCCCAGCATCGGCTGGTCTTTCCACTGGTTAGGACGGTTGATTGCGGCACAGTCCACCAGATCCTGAGTACAGGAACTGCCCTCGATGGTCAGGCTGATCTGGCGTCCGTCGTAGCTGATCGGCGCCTTGAACACATAACCGGTGAGCACCAGGTCCTGGCCGATCTTCACTTCGCACGGATCGCCCGGTTTGATCGGTTTGTCCACCGTCTGCCCCGGCCACTGCCAGGTGATGTCGAGTTTGAAGGTGCGAAACTGACGCTCCAGATCAGCCGTGATTTCCACACTTTTCCAGCCGCCGTATTCCATGTTGTCGACGGTCAGCGTGACGCGGTTGTCTATCTCGCTCATGGTTTACTCCCCGGAGACTTTCACTTCGTTGGGTGAGAAACCGGGATGGGTAATCCCGTTGCGTTGAGTGATTTCCGTGACTCGCGTCGCATCGCCAAGGTACTTGTAGGCCACCACCAGTGCCGGAAAGCTTTCCTGGAACGACTTGCTGACTTGCCGTACACCCGACGATGCCACGGCCTTGAGGTGCGCAATCAGCGCCTCTTTCACATCGCTGATGGCCTGATAGTGCACCGGGCCGGCCTTGTCCAGCATCGGATTGATCGCCACCGCCACGGCCTCTCGCAGTGCCTGCATGTCGTCACTGACCGGTACTTCCTGGCGGGTCACCGGACTTGTCGCCTGCTGCCCTACCGTAGGTGTCGATGACAGTTTCACCGGGCTTGTCGCCACCGGCATCGACGCTACCCATTGCGCCACTTTCACCAGCACTGTGTCCTGCACCAGATCGGCCATGGCTTGCGCCGCCGCGTTGGTGTCCTTGCCTGTGGTGATCTTCGGCGCATCAGCCTTGCGGATGGCTTCGAGTTGTTGGGACACGTCGGCAATCACGCCACGGTAGCCCTCCTTCGCGAATTCCTTCAGTTCCTTGATATCGCCGAGCAAGCCCTTGAACTCCGCCGCGACTTCCTTGGGCAATTCCTTGACCGCTTTGACCAGTTCGGTGATCTGCCGATACTGCTCGATCAGCGGTTTGAGTTGCTCCTTGATCACCTCGTAGACCCCGGTCAGGCTGTTGCGCAGATTGGCGATGCCGATCCGTGCGGCCTTGATCAACGTCATCGCCTGCTCGAAGCGCGCCACCGCCGAACCCAACAGCGTGTCAGCCTTGGCCAAGAGGATTTTTTGCGTACTGACCGTGGCGGTCGGAAACGGCAACGGTCGATCGGGATAGAACTTCAGACTGAACGTCACCAGCCCGCCGTCCTGGCGGGTGTGGGTCATGTCGCATTCGCCGACCTTGACTTGCAGGCGTCCGAGCCACGGATGCACCAGTTCACCACTGCCTGCCTCCAGGGCCTTGAGCAGCTTGTCGCGCTGCTCCAGGCAATCGGCGCCGATGATGAACGCCGTGAGGTCGTGGGTCTTGGCCTGCTGGCCGAGATCCTCGAAATACGGCAGGTCGCGTTGCGGATACTCGTGCAACTGACCTTTGCGACCGACCGGGGTTTTCGCCTGATCGATCCAGAACCCGACACCGCGAAACGATGCCGGCAACAAACGGTCACGCCAGTTCATTGGAACCTCCTGCCGACAGCGAGCGATAGCCAATGCGCGAAGACAGCGCCAGGCCCGGTTGATTGGTTTGTGGTTGATCGGTGCGCAGCCCCGCCGGCGCATTTTCGAAGCGCACGGTCAGGCCGCCTTCGAGTTGCGTGCGGTTGTTGGCCGCGCTCTGCTGGATCAGGGCGCTGGAGGATTGCGGCAACGATCCGCCTTGCAGCGCCCCGTTTCCAGCAGGGGCGGGACTCTCGCCAAAGAATGCCGGCGCCAGCTCACCCTTGCCTTCGGCGTTGGTCTGGCGCTGCGCCTGGGTCAGCGTTTCAACCTTGCCGGTGACCTTGGCGATCAACCCGGCGAAACCACCGTCGAACAGCTCCTTGATCGGCGCGATGACGGTTTGCAGCTTTTGCCACAACTCGCCGAACCACCCGACAATCGGCCCCCAGCTCTCGATGATCTGATCCAGAGGTTTCCATTCGAACAGCGTGTGCAGGAAGTCCACGACCGGCGCAGACGCCGCCAACACGACATCCCACAGCGCCGAAAAGACGTCGCCGACCGGCTGCCAGTACTGCGCAATCTGTTCCAGCGGCGACCACTCGAACAGACTGGTGAAAAAGCCTTTGACCCGCTGCACTGACGTTTGCAGTGCCGTCCAGATCGGTTCGAAGTACCCGACGACACCACCCCAGGCGCTGGTGATCATTTCCATCGGGAAATAATCGAACAGTCCCCGCAATGTATCCCGGGTGCTTTGCACAGCCGATTGCAGCGTCGTCCACAGCGGCTGGAAGTACGCAACAACACCGCCCCACGCGCTGGTGATCATCTGCATGGGCGAGAAATCGAACAACGACACCAGAAACTCTTTAGCCGGTTGCGCGACTTTTCGCAGGCTGCTGAACATCGGCTCGAAGAACCTGACAACGCCACCCCACGCACTGTTGATCATCTGCATCGGCGAGAAGTCGAACAGGTTTCGGAGGAACGCCATCACCGGCACACTCAAGGCCTTGAGCAGTTCCCAGATCGCCGAAAACAGCCCCGTCAGCGGCGCCCAGTTTTCCAGGATCATGCCGGCGGGCGTCCACGAGAACACCGATTTGAAGAAGTCGATTACCGGCGCAGTGACGGCTTTGACCTCGTCCCACATGCCCGAGAAGAATCCCGCGACCGGTGACCACAGCGCCGCCAGTGCATCCAGTGGTCGCCAGTCAAGAATCGAGCGCAACGTCGCCATCGCACTCGCACCGATGTTTTTCACGCCTTCCCACATGCCTTTGAAGAACGCGCTGATCGGCGTCCAGTTGGCATAGATCAAACCGGCCGCCACCGCGATGCCCATGGCAATGAGCATGATCGGATTGGTCTTGAGCACCATGCTCATGACATCGAACACTTGCGTGGCGCCGGTGACTGCGGTTTGCATCGCCGAGAAGGCGATGGCCGCCGCAGCCAGGCCTTCCACCAGTTGCGGGTTGTCGGCAAGCAGACTGCCGACCTGAGTCATCATCGGCTCAAGCCCGACCACCAACGCCCCGACCGCCGGCACCAGCGCCGCGTCAACAGCAGCGGAAACCTTTTCCATCGACGCACTGAGCACGTTCATGTTCTGTGCAGCGACTTTCGGCGCCGCAGGCAGGTCGACGGTTTTCGCCGTCTCGCTGACTTCAGTCAATTTGCCCTGAAACGCTGCCGCAGATTTGATCCCGTCCACGAACGGCGTGATCACGCTGCCGCCCTTGAACAGACCGCTGATATCCAGTTTGCCGAGGCCGGTCTGTTCGAGATTTTTCTTGAAGCTCTCGACCTTTACTCGCAGGGCGCCGAGTTTGGGCGACAGTTCATCGATGCCCGTGATCAGCACCGGTGTTTGCACTTTCTTTTCTTCGTCTGCCATCACTGCACCTGCTGCATCGCATTGATCCGTTGCGCGTGCTCCAGCGATTCGCGGAGCACATCCAGTGGCCTGGCCATCATCTGTTCGGGGTCAACCTTCCAGAACCAGGCCAGGTCATAGGCGACTGCGATCAGGTCGGTGATGGCTCCGACGCCGCACTCATGAAAAAACTCGCAACGGCCCAGCTCAGCGCGTTGAGGTCAGCCAGATCGAGCTGGTTGACCGACGACGGCGGGATGCCGGCGCACACGGCGATGTATTTGGCCGCCACGTCCATGTCGAGGCTGACTTCTTCGCTTTTGTCGATCTTGTACGGCAGCGCCTTGATCGCTCGCACCTCCTGCACCGTCGGACGGCGCAGGACGAGTTCGGTCAGGGGCTCGCCGTGAGCTTCGATCGCAACCTGAAGCTTCACGGCGCCGCTCATTGCCAGGTCCCCTTGATGCCTTCGAATTTCAGTTCGATGGTGGCGTCATCGCCCTTGGAAACCGGCTCCTCAACCAGATAGGCACCGGCCAGCACGTAGACTTTGCCGTTGCTGAATTCGCA
This sequence comes from Pseudomonas sp. GW823-FHT01D03, assembly GCF_058798255.1. Lineage (NCBI taxonomy): Bacteria > Pseudomonadati > Pseudomonadota > Gammaproteobacteria > Pseudomonadales > Pseudomonadaceae > Pseudomonas > Pseudomonas sp. GW823-FHT01D03. The sequence goes on along the minus strand of NZ_JBXAKK010000001.1, from coordinate 1,384,880 downwards.
GGTGACGGTGATGTCGGTGCCTTCGATCAGCTTCTTCAGCGGGAAGTCGGCGGTGTGCAGCGCGGTCACTTTGAACGACGGCGCGACGTCGGTTTCCTTGTAGAAACCCGGTACGACGGTTTCGCGTTTGACGGCCATCAGCGGGGCTTCGCAGCCGCCGTTGATAGTCAGTTGTGCACCGTCGACTTTGACGTAGCAGGTGCCTGCAATCACTTGACCCATGGTGTTACTCCCTTCAAATAAAAAAGCCCACCGAGGTGGGCTGAATGCTTACGGCCAAACGCGCTTATCAGGCCGCGTCGTCGTATTGCAGACGGAACTGGTTGAGCAGTGCGAACACGCGCAGACCGTTGATGTAATCCGGCGGGAACAGCACGTTCACGCGGCTCGGATCCTGCACGTCGCGCTCGACGATCAGGTGCTCGGCGAACAGCTCGGCGTTCTCCACATGGCCTTCCAGTTCCAGCTTGGCGTACTGCGCAATCAGCTCGCCGCGAATGGTCGCCGGAGTGACGATCGGCTGGCCGGCGCCGAAACGGGTGCCGTCGGAAGCCAGTTTGTGCCGGCCGTATTTGCTGGTGATCACGCTTTGCAGACGACGCACGATGAACGCCGACTGGTGCATGGTTTCGCTGTCCAGGTAGGAGTTATCGGCCTGCCCGTAAGCGTTCTTCTGGTAGGTGGTGATCGAACGCTGGATGCGCACGTAACCGCCCTCGTAGTACGCGGTGGCGATGCCGTAGTTGAGCAGCGACTGACGCTCGGTGAGGGTGAAACGCTCGCTGGCCGGCGCCGGATCAACACCCGGCAGGCTGCCGCTTTGGGTCGGACGGCTGGCATCGGCGGAGATGAACACCGCGGTGCGCGCAGCCAGTGCTGCCGCCTGTACCCAGAACGGTTGCGGTACGCCCGGCTCCAGCGCCTGAATGGTCATGTGCTGGTCGTTACGTGCCTGGCCAGCAGCAACCAGGGTGCCGACAGTGCCGCGCTTTGCGCTGTAGACGTGACCGAACAGTTGCTTGGCCCAAGACCAGCGACCGGTACTGTCATCCATCACTGCTTGCCAGGTATTGAGGGTCGACAGATCCGACCACGGCAGCGCGATGAACTCGAACGGCTCGTCGCCCAGTGCAGCCACAGCTGCGACCTGATCCGGCACACCGGCGCCGCCGGTCATGGCGGTGATCGCAGTGGTCAGGCCGGCCGGGGTTTCTTCGCCGTTGCTCTTGCCCAGACGATTGAACTGCAGGCTGATGTCGTTACCGCTGTCGCCGGTCCACTTGGCGGTCAGAGTGACCACACCTTCGGCAGCCGCAGCGCTCACCGGCAGATCGGCGGTGGCGTTGATTTTCTGCGCCAGTGCAGTAGCCGCTTGAGCAGCGGTGGCACCGTTGACCACGGTGGCCTGCACACGCACACCAGCGACGTACAGGTTGAGCACGCCAGCCTGAGTCGCAGTGCCAGTCAGGGTCAGCACGCCTTTGGCGATGGCGCCTTCAGTGTTGTGCAGCGGCAGGCACCAGATCTCGCCGATCGGGTCGGCCTTGCGGAAGGTCTCGTACATCGAGGCGAGCATCGAGCCCTGACCGCCGATGCTTTTTGCCAGCGCGACGCTGGAGACCAGCACCAGTTTGCCGACTTCAGTCGGAGCGATGTTGTCGTTGACCTGAGCGACGATCAAACGGCGCATGGCCGAAGTCGCGCTATTGGCGGCCGAGTTGTCCATTTCGGCATAGAACAGCGGTACACGAATGTCCGCGGGGATGTTGCTGAATCCGATCGCCATTATTTGGCTCCCTGTGCTTTGACTTTTACGGTTTTGATAGTGATATCGCCGTCGGCCAGACGTCGGCGCCACCAGGCGCTGTCCAGCACTTCACGGCCTTCTTTGGGCAGCAGATCGCCCGCTTCCGGGTCAGGCACGGCACGGCCAGCGGCCGGCAGTACGGTGATGCGATTGCTCATGGGGTTACGTCTCCAGAGAAAGTCAGTTCCACGCGCCCGTCAGGGCCCGGGTGTTTCAGATTGGGGTCGGCCGGGTCGATCGCATCGACCCGCACGGTGACCCCGGTAAAGGACGACAAACCGTCCAGTTCACGTTCGTGCCAACTCTCCGCAGGCTGACTCGGCAGATTGCGGCCGAGCTGGAACTCGGTAAAAAAGCGCAGCCGATAGAAGGCCCGGCTGCTGTTGATCGAGACCATCTCGCCACCGTCGTAAACGATGGCGCTGTAGTTGGAATCGGGCTTGAACCCCACCAGCGCGCGCCACAGTTCGGCGCGCAGGTCGTGCAACAGATCCAGCGCTTTTGTGCTGTCGCTGGCGTCGAGCGCCAAGACGATTTCGAAGCGGTCGCGGATCGGTTGCGCGGTGAGGTTTTGTGCGGTGCTGGTGCTGGCGAGATCCGCCAGGGGCAGAACATGAGCCGAGGGTGTCGGCAGATCGGCATTGCCTTGCAGCAACGCCAGATCGACACCCACCGCAATGTGATTGGCAAGGCCTGGGCATTGCGCACGCAGCTGCGTGAGGATCGGGGTGATCTTCATGGTGGTGTTCCAGAGTTGAAAGAAATTGCGGAAAACACCACGAATCCACTGTAGGAGTGAGCCCTGCTCGCGATGGCGGTGCCACATCCACAATCAATGTGCCTGACACACCGCTATCGCGAGCAGGCTCACTCCTACAGGGGACTCGTGGGTGTGAGATCAGTCCTTGGCTTCGGCTTTCGGGTCGAGGCAAGCGGCATCGATCACGCAGCGATAGCTGTTCTCGCGATTGCCACTGGCGGTGACTTTTTCGATCGACCAGCGCCCACGCATGAAGTCCGGCCAGGTCTCATCGAGCAGCACCAGACCTTCGGCGGCCAGCAGTGGATTGCCGGGACAGGTGATTTTCACTTTGTACTTCTGCCGGAGCATCTTGCGCACTTCGCCCTCGCCGACGGCGATCGCATCGGCTTCGCTGGGTTGCTTCTGGCGGAGGGTCTTGAACGGCGCGAGCCCCGTTTCAACCCAGCGCAACACACCCGCGGCGCCATCCCAGAAACAGGTCTTGCAGCCCTTGGTCTGCTCGCGGGCAGACTCCTCCAGCGTGGCGCTGACGAATGCGTGATCGCCGGGACGGTTGTTGCTGGTGACCGACAAGGTCACGTCCGCCAGCACCTGACCCGACAATGATTTGGTCTGGCCGGGACGGGCCAGCACGTACACGTCGTTGTAGGGTTTGGTCACCGCGTTGTACTTTTTCGCCAGGCGCGTCAGAAAGCTCATGTCGGTTTCGTTGGACTGGTCGACGTGCTCGATTCTGATCATCGACATCTCGGGCGCAACGCGCGGCGAAAAACCATGGCTCGACACCAGTTTGCGAAACAGCGCACCCAATGTGGTCGGGCCATGACTGGCCGTGCGACGTTGCTTGAAGCCCGTCTCATCATCCTTGCTGAACGGCGCCGCCGTGGCCACCAGCGTCAGGCGAAACGGGAACAGCGTCGGCGTCAGACGCGTCACTTTGAACTGGCCCTTGTCGACCATTCCCGACTCCAGATAACCGACCTCAAGGCCGATTTTCCCGCCCAGATCCGGCAGCCCTTCGAGGCCTTCAAGATCGATCGTCAACGTCAATTGATCGGACTCGAAACCGGCTGCATCGATGTGTTCCCAACTGATCAGGCGTTGATTGAGCAGGGCCGAATGGGCCCCGTAGAGTCTTACCGCCGGGGTGAAACCCAGTGCCATGCAACCTCCTTAATCCCAGGCCGTGAGCGGTTTGATCGTGGCCGGTTTCGAATCGAGTTCCGGCAACGTGACCCAAACGCCCGCAGGCAGGATCGGGGCGTGTTCGGCCAGGGTCGGGTTGAGTTTCCACAGGGCCTCTTCGGCGGCGTCATCACTGCGCCCGGTTTCGCGGTAGAGCAGCAGATTCACTGAATCACCGGCCACGCTTCGTACCTTACGCATTGTTGAACTCCGTTAACCCAACCACCCACTTGATCACCATCGCGGTGCCGTCATCGATGACCTCGCTCTGGTTCTCGTCGATGCTGTTGATCCGCCACAGGCCCCAGTTGCGCCCGATACCGTCAATCAACGGCAGCGGCACCCGCTGTGCCTGAAGTGCGCGTAATTCATCGAGTCGATCCATGGCCACGGCATACATCGAGGTGCCGCTGATGGTCAGCGATTCCGCTTTCTGCCCGGTCTGACTGGACTTCGGTTTGCTGGTCAGGATCTGGATGTCACTCCAGCCACCGTCGGACTTTCGCGCCAGCGTGCTGTAAGCGAAGTTGCGCGACAGGCCGAAGATAAAACTGCCTAGAGCCATTTGTTGTTTCATCAGTCGACTCCATCGGTGAGGGCTGCGTCACGGCGGGTGGCGAGGCTGTTGGTGTTCATTAGTGGAATGAATTCGTTGCTGAATTGAGATCTCAGGTGAAAGTCGACCAACTGACCGATCTTTTCCACACTGCCCGGATCGCTGCAATACACCTGAACAGTGGGCGCATAGGGGGCAGGCACCGTGGGCGCCTGGGCGCTGGCCAGCGCCTGACTGACCTGAGCCGGTGCTGCGAGTTTGTCCGGTGGGGTACTGCCGAGTTTTTCGCCCAGAAGGGAACCGCCCTCACTGCCCAGCCAACCGCCAAGCAATCCACCGAGAAGGCCTCCTATGGCCATGCCGGGTGGGCCACCCACGGCTCCGAGTGACGCGCCGAAAGCAGAACCTGCAAGAGCGCCGGCCATTCCACCGCCCGCTGCGCCGACGCTTTTAGCTATCTGGGTTTCGTCACCAGTGGCCACCCCGGCCGCCAGGCCTGCGAGGGCAGCGACGGTTTTTACAGGCCAGGGCATTGCGCGTGACAGAGGGCGCATGGCAGCGGTGGTCGACTCCAGGAGCGGAGCCCGCACCCGCGAAGTTTGCTCGAGGATCTTCAAACCGCTGCCAGCAGCGGCGGCCCCCGTTGTGCCGGTGGCGGCACCGGTGAAAACGGACAGGCCCTTGTCCACGACTTTCTTGCCAACCCGGCCTTTGATATCGCTGCCAATGGCATCGAGCGCTTGATCGAACAACGGTTTGAGAAACGCGCTCACCGTCAACACCACGCCAGCGGCTTTCGGATAGGTTTCAGTCAGTTCACTGAGCTTGTCGACCCCAGCAGAGGCCAGCGAATCGCTGGAGGGCGCCAACGCGTTGCCTTTGGCGACGGCCAAGCGTTCGCTACGGGCGCTCAGAATATTCAGCTGTCCTTGCTGAGTAGCGGAACGCGCCAGGGCAGCCTGTTTTACCGACCCCTTCTCGCCCAGCTCCGACGTCGCGTATCGCTGCTTGTCCTTGACCTGCCAGAACGTCTCATTAACCTCACCGAGGTTTTGCGAGAGTTTCTGCGCAGCATCACCGCCATCGGAGAACAACGTCCTGGCCAACACTGCGCGTTGGTCTGGCGGTCTGGCGTTCAATGCGGCCAACACTGTCAGCAACGCGCCTTGTGCATTGTCCTTGTTCGGATCACGCATCGCCGCAGACACGGCCTTGGGATCGAGCCCCAGTTGTTTCCACGCCCCCTGTTCGGCGACAGAGACCTGGTCTCCCTTGCTCAAGGCTGTGGAAATGCTTTTCAACGCGACGCTTGCTTCACCTTCTTTCGTTCCGGTGTTCAGCAAAGCTGCCGACAGCGCTGCGGCTTGCTCGGGTTGCAACCCCGCAGCAATTGCCGCGTCGCCGGAACGCTGCAACACCGAGCCGATGTCTGCCGCGTTTACATCTCCGGGCATTTTGCCCAGGTGGTGAGCCGCATCTGCCAGATCGATGGCCTGATCACGGGTCAATTTCATCGAGGTACGCCAAGCCGCCATCATCTCGGCGACTTGTAGCGCAGGCACCTTGAATGCTGACGCGGTGAGCGCAGCGTCATCGGCAAATTTCAGCAGTTCGAACTGCTTGTCCGAGGCATTAGGCAAGTCGATGCCAATCCCCGCCTTGGCACCCAACGCCGCGGCATTGACCAATTCAACCCCGGTGGTTCCTCCGGCAGCCACTAACGGCGCACTGGCCGTGATCAGGCTTGCCTGAGCCATTTCCTTGCCCTGAACCGGAGTCAGTCGAGCGACTTCGCTCAGGTTCGCAGCGGCTGTGTCCATCGCGACAGCGGCTTTGAGCAGTTCGGGAGGGACGGCGCCGGCTACCTTGTCTGCAGCCTTCTGCGCGGAAGATCCGCCTTCGCCATTGACCGCGCTCTTGAACAAAGAACGTTGGGTCGCCAAGGTGAGGATCAGCGAATCGATGGCTGCAGTCAGCGAAACGATTCGGTCACTTGCCGTGCTCAACGCTTGCCTCAGGTCGGCGACCTTATCCCGATCCAGGCCTGCTGTAGTCGTGCTCGTTGCTGCGGTGGTCAAGCCGATATTGCGGCTCGCGGAACCTGTGCTCTCACCGGCGTACATGAGCGCGTTTTTACTCTCTGCCATGCCGCTCTACTCCTGTTTCACGCCAAGGCGAGTGATCGCTATGTCGTAGCGGCGCAACGCCTTTTCGGCGTCCCATTCCAGAATCTCCGCCTCACTTACCGGGTAAATGAGCGGGACGATATCGAGGATTACTTCGATGTCGCGTTCCGAAAGTAGGCCGCCGGCTGGTTTAAAAAATCGTCGATGCGCACCTGCAATTGGGTCCAGTCCGGGACGCTTAGATGGGCCAGATCGGGGATCATCAGGCCGGTGCAATGGGCGGTGATGAATTCGGCGCGTTCCTTGGCCGTTTTCAGTTTTTTCATCACTTTGGTGGCGCGCAGTGCGGGCATTTCCAGCGACAGCGAGGTCACGGTGCGGCCAGTCACGGCGAGCGGTTGCAGCAGTTGCACTTCGTCAGGATCGGCGGACTTTTCCGCGTTCTCGACCTGCTCCAGAAAGTGCGACGCCGGACGGGTCGACATCTCGTGCACGTACTGGGCGATGCTCACGTAGTCCGGGCGTTTGAGCTGGTCGAGTTCCTTGATCGACAGGCCGGTGGCGAGCAGCGCCAGTTCGAAGAACTGATCGTCTTCATCATCGCCGGCGCGTTCCAGCGCTTCTTTCTGCGCGGCGTAGAACAGCGGCTTGAGCTGGATCTGTTCGATCTGCGCGCCGTCGTCACCGGTGATCGGCGACAGCAGGTCATGCTTGGGTGGCATCCACGACATGTATGAATTCCTTGGTGATTCTTTTTTAGGGGGTGTCGCTATTCCCTTGTAGGAGTGAGCCTGCTCGCGATAGCGATCTTTCAGACACATTGATGTTGCATGTGCTGAACTCATCGCGAGCAGGCTCACTCCTACAGGGTTTATGGTGTGCCGAGGGTTACGGCATCAGCACCGCACGGCGCGCATCACCGAGGATGTCGACGCCGTTGAGCACGAATTTCTGGGTGCGCACGTCGATGTCGATCACCGGAATGCCGTTTTCCAGGCGGTTGTAGGTGCGGCAGGAGAAGTCCAGCGTCGTCAGGGCTTTGCCGCCCATCTTGATCGCGTCTTCACCCATGGTTTTGAGCTTGCCGCCGATGGTGTGATAGGTGAACCAGGTGTTGCCGTCCTGATCCTGACCGGCTTCACGCACGTTCAGCAGGATGTCGTCGCCCAGCTTCACCCCCATCGCCAGCAACACTTCAGCACCGGTGCCTTGCAGCTTGAGCGTGGCATTCAGCGCCTTGGCGCTCTTGGCCATTTCCTCAACGATGAAGCGCCCGCCCGTCATGCTTTCCATGTCGAATTCGATCTTCGGCGGAGTGAACTCCTCAACGGTCGCCGACAACGGCAAGCCTTGCAGGGTGGCCGCGATGGCCTGTCTTACGCGGTTGGTAAACATTAGAGAACGTCCTCCAGGAACTGCTCGATGATTTCATCGCGGGCGTTGAGTTGATAAACCATGTGTTCGTTCGGCGCGTAGCGGCCGTAGTCGATGACCACGTACCAGGTGCCGTTCTTGTACTTCTCGACGCTGTTGAGTTCCGGGTGCAGGTACACGCTGCCGCCAGGGATGGTTTCGTCGGCGACCAAGGTCTGCAGCCAGTCGTTGATGCGCTTGACCTCCTGATCCATGAACGACTTGGTCAGGTTCTTTGCCATGGCTTTCTGGCCGGCCTTGACCAGCTTGCGGCTGATCGCATCTTCGAGGCCGACGTAGCTGATGAACTTGCCGGTGATCGAGCGGTTACCCAGCAGCGAGAAGCCGCCCAGCACGGTGCGGGCGTAATAGCTGACACCGTAGCGGTTGAGCAGATCGCCTTCGGTGGAGGTGTCGAGGATGTTGTATTCAACGACGCGGGAAACGTCTTCGGCGTAGGTCACCTGGTTGCCCGGGCTCTCCCACTGCTTGACCTTGGCCAGCGCGGCAATCGCCAGGCTGGACGGTGCGAGGAAGACATTTTTCTTCGCCGCTTTCGAGTACACGGCCGGCATGTTGTGCACAACCAGGCAGCGGTCGAAACCGAGATCGGCACCGCCCAGTTCCTGGCTGTAAGTCACTTGATCAGCGACCGAGGCGTCCTTGCCATCCAGCACCACGCGGGCCTTGATGCGCTTGCCGAACGAGGCGAACTCGCTGGCCACCGCTTTGGTGCCGGTGAAGCCCGGCGCGCCGATGATGGTCAGGTCTTCCGGGACGCTGCCGAGTGCGGCCAGGCCGAGTTTGCGGCCGGTGGCTGGCTCAACACCGCCGATCACCGCGTTGACAGTGTCGGCCGGGGTTGCGCCCGCTTCGACGATTACCACGTACACCGGCACCTTGACCACTTTGAGGATCTGGTAAACCGCGTGATAAAGGGTGCCCTCTTCCGAACCGGTCGGATCGAGCAGCGCATGAGTGGTGAAGCTGTTGATGCGAAACGGTGCGTTGCGCGGAATCAGCGGATCGGCTTTCGGCGCGGTGCCGACCAGACCGATGACGTTGTCACCCAGGCCACCCATGGCCTCGGGGGATTCGGTGGCATTGACGGTAATGCCGTTGTGCTCGAAGTTCAAAACCTCAGCCATGGTTAGTCAGCCTTCTTGGCAGCGGCCTTTTTGGCCTGGGTGGAGGGTGTTTTCAGTTCCAGTCGACCGGCGGTGTGCAAGGCACTGGCCTCGACGTCGAGCAGATCAAGGTCTTGACCGACGCTCGACCAGTGCCCACCACCGGTGGGGAATGGGACGAGCACGGTGTAGGTTTGGCGGGTTGCCATTTTTCGTTTCTCCATAAACGGGAAAGCCCCTCGTGGGGAGGGGCTTTGGCGGGTGTTGATTGGTTTTAAGCGGACAAGAAAACGCCCCGGGGTGAGGGGCGTTTACTGGGGAGCCGAGACGGATGTCGCTTGTAGAGAATCCGGCCAACCTTCTTCGAGCATTTCCTCGGTGTAGCTGCCCACTTCAATGGCCCGGAGCAACTCAAGCTCTCGGTCGAAGCAAGCCTGGACGTGCGCCCTTACAGCTTTGGCAATGGCGAGAATCTGTTCGGCGCCGATCTCGACAAAACCATTGAGGGTTTTGAAGTTGCAGCGGTACTCGGGGTCGAGAATGGCGGACAGACCGGTGCTGGCGATCAGCGCCTGACTGTCGCGAGATGTTTCGATAGCCATTGATCCCACAACGATACCGAGACCTTCCCGACGATATCTCTCGGACGCAATTATCTGTGAAGGGCTCAGCTGCGGATCAACTGGAGACTCCGACATGTAAGTCAGATAGCGTTGATCCTGCGGTTCGACCACCCCCAGATTGGCGTAATTTCCCTCATCTTGAGGGCAGGAAAAAACCGCAACGATCTTCGTTTGAGTTTCATCCGAGAACATGACGTTTATGCGTGATTTATCTTCCACTGGGTTCACTCTCAAAATCTGTAACTATTCGTCGTGATCGCAAAAGCATTAAAGGTTCCAGCGCTGGTCAGGCGATAAAACAGCGTTTGCGGCGACAACAAGGGAACATCCAGAAATGACCCGCCGCCGGTTCCTGTAAAGTTAACGATAAAGGTCTGAAGACCTATGGCGGCAGCCGACCCGGCAAGCGCCATGCTGTATCCATTGGCCGACACCGAGCCTTGAAAGTTTCCGGAAACCGACTTGGCATTCAATGGGACAGCGGCAGAGATCGACAACCCTGTGAGAGTCGAAACCGAGACGGTTGTCGACAACACTTGAGCGCCATAGAACACCTGACGATCAACTTGTTCAGCTACAGCAAACTGAGCGCTGGCATTCGTCGGCAAAATGCTGAGAAGCGCGGAAAATGTATAGCCATCAGGAGCAACACCCGCCAACAGTTTCGGAGCGATTACAGCTGTGGCATTGACGGCAATAATGCCGGTGGATTTGGACGCAGGATTGTAAAGCGCGTACAACGCGACAAACCCATTGACCGGCGCTGCGCCCGCATCCATTGCCCCCAGGCCCTTGACCGAAGCCGACAGGTTGAGGCTCTGGTTGAAGTTGGAAATAACCACCCTTTTCCCATTCCCATCTCCCAGAACGATCTCGGAAGCTGTGAATGTCGCAGTCGGAGCAGCAACCGGAATCGAGACCCGAGCGTTTCGAATGTCCCCTGCAAGGGGTCCATTCAACGAAAGCTGTTTTAGCTGTTCAGAGAGCACGGAGATGTCGATACTTCCCTGATTGACCGGCGCGTTCCAGGCCTTGATGCACCACATGACGGCGATGTTGCGGGGACGATTTTCTGTTGCTGTCCGGGCTTGTCGGGCGTTGTCAAAATCTATGGAGGTGTAAGCATCAACAGCAGCATTTACGCCCTTTGACACGCCGGACTTCGACCCACCGTACACACCGTTGAGTATCTGGCCCATTCCAGTGGAGTCTGCTGCAGATATCGCACCGGTCAGGCGCTGCATCGCATCCAGTTGAACCGTACCAATCTGTCGACCAGCATCCACCCCACGTCCATGATCCCAACCACGCAAGAACTCACCGCGTGATTCCGGCAAGCGGAAGTTGCCGGAGCCCTCATCGCCCTTGTTGTAGGTTGTGCCTAGAAAAGCCGCCAGATCCGGATAAGTCGCAATGCTCTGCACACTGCCATCCAGCTCCAGATAACCGGGCGCAACGATCCCCGTCGGGAAGGCCAAAACAGCACCCACCGGAACAGCGGATTTGAGCCGTTCGACTTCCTTGGCCAGCGCGGCGACATCGATGGTTCCCTGATTAACCGGGGCGTTCCACGCTTTGATGCACCACATGACGGCGATGTTGCGCGGCCTCACAACTCCGCCATCCGCCAGTATCGACGAGGTTACAACTCCCGAAGTCGTGTACGTCCTGGCTACCCCAGGATAATCAGTGGCTACGAATACATCGGCCTGTGCAGCCGCCACCGATGCCTGCACAACCTCGACCGTGAGGTTCGGATTCGGGTTGCTGTCGAAAGTAGTTACCGTACCCTTTTGGGTCGAGCCAACCACACGGCTAGCGTCTACGCCGCGCCCATGATCCCAACCGCGCAAAAACTCCCCACGCGCCTCGGGCAAACGGAAATTCCCAACGCCCTCATCACCCTTGTTGAACTTGCCACCCAGATAAGCGCTCAAGTCCGGGTAAGTCGCGCTGCTCTTGACGCTGTTATCCAGCTCCAGAAAGCCCGGCGGCGGTGCATCAACCGGGAACGCGACAATCGAACCCACTGGCAGCGCCGAAGCCTTGGCAATCAGCGCTTCAACTTCAGCCTTGGTGTAGGAATCCTTGATGCCAAAACCGGCCAACGTTTCAGGATTCGCACCTGCCGTCGCCCGACCATATTCATCAACCGTCAGGCTCTTGTAAGTCCCGGCAGCAATCCCGGTACGCCCGGCGAGCATCTTGAACGTCAGCGCGGTGGTGCCGAGGGTGATCGGCGCATTCGTGGTCAGGTGCCACAGCGAATCGCCGTTCGCCGTACCCTCCTCGACCATGACCGTCAGGCCCGGCGTGACCTTGGCACTGCTGTTGGCATCAGTCGCCCGCACCCAGTCGCCATTGGCGACGATCCACAGGCCGTTGTCCTTGGCCAGGGTCTGGTTCGCCAGCAAAACGCGATCACCAGCAATCACGGCCACGCCGTCGATCTGTTGCGCACCGTTCAGCACGATGTTGATAGAGGCCGCGACGCGCACCGATTGCTTGCCATCGAGTTTGCCGAGTTCTTCGGCGAGGTAACTCATGACCCACGCACGAGTGGCCTTGACCACCGTGTCGTCGATCAGCAGCGTCACAAGCGACGCATTGCTGGTCTCGAAAATCGAGCGAATGTAGAACTCTTTGCCCGAGCCCGACGAGGCCAAAACCGGCTTGAACGACTCCGGATATTTGACGATCGCGTAGAGAATCCCGGTGTCGGTCCAAAGCCCCGCTTCACGCACGTACCAGCCGCCGACATCCGGCGGGATGGTCACTTCGGCGAGCAGCCAGCTCGGATTTTTCTCGTCCTGGAACAGGGCGTTGAGCGGCCCGCGCCAGACTTCGCGTTTCAGCGCGGTGGCGGTCGCGGCCGGGTTGTAGACCGCGCCGCCACCGTCGCCGACAGAAATCTGCGTCAGCTTGATCGGCAGGCCCGCGGCCTTGCACGCCGTTTCGTAGGCAATCCCTGCGTTGGTGAGCAGGGTGTAGTAGTCAGCCATTCAGGCCCCCTGAGGATAAATAGTGGATGTTTCGACGGTGTACATCGCGGCGGCCATGAACGCCTCGCCAGAGGTTTCGAGCCCTTCGATGAACACCGGATAAACCGTGGTCAGCTCACCGCAGAAAGTCGCAGCGGCGATGCAATGACTGCCAAACGCACTCAAGCCAACCGTCACCGAAAGAATGTCCCGTTCGCTCTTGGCATCGGCCAGACGCCGGTCGAGACGGGCGTCGATTTCTGCGCTGTAAGGTTGATCGCTGAAAGCGCGCACGCTGAAGCTGTAAGGCACGCCGGGAGGCGTCTGTTCGTACCAGGCGCGGACTTCGGGGCGCAGTTGCAAACCCTTGGCTGCGTTTTCCAGCGCCTTGCGAGTACCGGCCTGGCGCGCGGTGGGCCAGGCCAGTTCGACGGTCAGGCGCTTTTCCGCTTCCGGTGCGCTGGTGCTCCATTCGGCGATACCGCGATCCGCTGCCAGATACGGCAGGAATGCCACCGGTGTTTCGCTCGGATTCATCAGTTCGGGGAACGGCGGCGCGATGCGATCCAGCAGTGCGCCAAAGCCCAGATCCAGTCCACGTTCGAGTGCCGAGCTGTTGGCTGGCAACAAGGTCGGGCGTTGTATTGGCTCACTCATAGCGTCAGCACCTCGACCTCGACCGCCGTGCAGTACGGCGCCTGAAACGCCGTGGTGACGATCGGCGCCAGCGGTTCAAGAATCTGCAGTTGCACGGCGCCAGCGCTGTGCAGCGTGTAGTCGATCCAGCTCGGATCGACCCGCCCTTCGAGGCGATGGCAACTGTCGGCGTAGGCCTGCAATTGTTGCTGCGCGGCGACTTGGGTCAGGCCCGAATCGGGGCCGGAATTGATCTTCGCCACCACGCGAATCTTGTAGCGGTGAATGTCGGCAGCCTTGACCGTGACGAGGTCGGTTTCCGGCCGCACATCAGGGCGGGCGAAGTGCTGACGCACGCCATCCAGCAACGCTGCAGACGGAGTGCCATCGCCGTCTCGCGACAGCACCGTGACCTGCACCTCGCCCGGCGCCGTGCGGCGACCATTGCCGTCCTTGACCTGTGCCGCCAAGCCGTCCGGGTTGAAGGTGTAGGTGACGTTCACCACACCGCCATCGCTGGATTCGACCTTCACCGTCGGCCGTTCACCGAGGGTGAATACCTCGCGGCGATACTGCATTCGCGAGCCCGCTGCCGGGGCGTGCGGCGCCAGGTAGTAACGCAACCGGGCGTCGTCGTCGCTTTCATAAATCGGTGATATTGGCGGGAAGGCTGCCGGGTCACCCGCATCGAGTAACTGGCGCTCCAGGCCCATGTCCGCCAGCCGTGCATCGAGGTTGCTGCCAGTCGCCCACCACGCCAGCATCTGCTTGATGCGGGCGTTGTATTTGCGTTCGTGGGTTTGCAGGCGCACGCAGAAAGCCTCAAGCGCCAGGGTCAGCAATTCGCTCTCGTTTTCCAGGCTGGTCTTGAGTTTCGCCGCGCTGTCCGGCGCCCGGGCGCCGACGTATTCGACGACGAAGGTCTTGAACTCGGCGAGCAAGTCTTCGAAAGCGTCGACAGTGATCAGCGCCGGTTCGGCCAATTGGTTCTGGCCGGGGATCAACATGCTCATGTCACGACCTCGAATGTCTGTTGACGGTTTTTCCAGGTGCCGGCGAAACGCAGCAGCAGGCCGACGCCGTGACGGCTGGCGACGATCACGCTCGGCTGAAAATCACTGATCCCGTTCTGCGTGTTGTAGAACGCCTGAGCCGCATGGCTCTGGGCCAAGAGCAGAACGTCATCACCGAGGTTCTGCCCCAGCAGCGTGGGGATCAGCGAGCCATAAAGGGGCCTTTTTTGCCGGGTGCCCAGCGGCGTGGTCAGGGCCCGGGTCGCGCGCTGCACGAACTGCAGCCAGTCGTCGACCGTGGCCCCGGAGTCTCTATCGATTCCGATCATGGGAAGCTCTTGATTCAGGGGCTGATGACGCGGCCCTGGTGATCCACCAACGGGCCGCTGAAGTGCACGCCCGAGGCGTCGATGGTCAGACCGGCGGCGCCCAGTTGCAGGCTGATCAGCTGTGGCGTCATCGTCAGTTGCGCCGGGCCGATGCTCAGTGCAAGCGATTCGCGAGAACCGGTGAAAGCCGCCGGGCCGTTCTGCCAGTGCAGAATGTGTGTGGCGTCGTCGTAGCCGCTTTCACTGCCATCAACGTGCACCCGGCGCGTCAGCGTCGGTACCGTCGCCGTCGGTGGAAAGCGGTCACTGTTCAAACCAAACAACGCCACGCTTTGCGCGCCACTTTCACCGCTGCCGTAGTTGAGCAGCAGACACTGCTCGCCCACGCTGGGAATTCGTGACTCGCTCTGCGCTCCGGCGCTCGGGTTGAAAAACTTGATCGCCGGTGTGAGCAGTCCACCGTGGCTGACCTGGCAGGTGTTGCTCGCGGCATCGACGGTCTGACAGACACCGATGCGACAGAAACTCTCGGCGCGGCGGTGCAGGTCGTCGATTTCCGCTTCCATCTCGGCCAGCCGCTCGATAATCGGCCCCAGTTGCATGCGCAGTAGTGCGTCGAACATCGGTCAGGCCTCCAGCGCGGTGTATTGGTCGGGGTCGTCGATGTCGCTGACTTCCCAGGTACGGGCGAATTTCGGCGTGCCGAGCGGGTCGTCGAGCAAGGTCGGGCCGAGATAGAGGGTCTGGGTGAAAGTCAGGGTCCAAGCCTTGTATTGCTGATCGGCGCGTGTGAGCACTGACGGCAGCCCATCAATGTTCATCGGCAAATCGCATTGATCGCCGGGCAGGCTCCAACGGTTGTCGGTGATCAGGTTTTTCAGCACCGCGATCAGATCGCAGGCGGCAAATGCGCTCGCAGAAAGTGCCGGAATGACTTGCAGCGATACCGTCATGACGTGGGCAATTCGCCCGTCAGCGGCACGTGCACCGGGTGCATTACGGTCGAAGTCGATCAATGCCCAGGCCTGAGCGCCGGGTGCCGTGAAGTCGTCATGATTGCCGACCTGCAGATTCAGGCCGGCGCTGTTGCGCAAGGTTGTCGCCATCGCCGTGAACAGCTGCGAAGGCTGCTGGATCGGTGCGGGCATGCATGACCTCCTTTTCAATTGTCCACGCGCAGCCCCGCCGCATCAGTTGCAGCGAGGCAGGAAAGTGTTGAGTTACTGGGGATCGCGCGGCGGGGGAACTTCGCAGACGCCGATGCGCTTGGCGGCCCAGCGTTCGTACAGACCGATGGCGACGTCGGCCCCGGCCATGGCGGTCAGGCAACCGAAGGCACCGGCGGCCCAGATGGATAGCCCGGCGGCGTACAGCAGCATGATCGCCGAGACGCCGCAGATCATGCAGGCGCCGGAGCGCAGGGCCAGACGCCGCAGCAATGACCAGCCGCGGGCGCCCTCCTTGTCGGCGCGCCACATTTCGCCGGACACCCCGCCCACTACAGCGAGGAGGATGACCAGCCAGATCGGCATGTCCGCCAACGCTTGTTGCTCGGTTGTCATGTCACGCCTCCTGGTTCAGTTGATGAGTGTTGTGTGTTGGGTTCAAGCGATGTCTCTTCAGGTAGGCATTCCAAAAAGCCCGGCAATTACGCCGGGCTTTTCAGTAATGCGCTCCTTCGCCTTCCTTCAAATCCTGTAATCGAGAAGGAAGCTGACTTTTCGGCGCTACTGGCGCGGTACGAGTCCATTCAAATTGTTTTTCCGACCGCGGTCCCTGCCCGCCGGATAACTGCTTCTGGTGCTTTACGCTGCACACCCGGGTCAGTTGCCAACCCTCTGAACCGTTGAGGCCGGTTCATCGCTGCCTGTTCTTGTGGAACTAAAGAGCTGTTGTTGCCAGCCGCTTTGTCGAGCGGCTTGGTGGCAAGAATATGCATGGATGCATATACAGTCAATGCATAAATGCATTTATTTATGCGCAATAAATGCACAGCTGCATGCAGCCCGCATAAATAAAGGGTTCGAGGGTTTTGTTAAGACGAAAAAAAACCCGTCATGAGACGGGTTTGCTGTGGAGGGGATTGCCTATCGGGCGTACATGCCCCACCAGAAGACGTGACCGAGGATGACGATCTGCTCTTCCTGCATGTCCTGGAAGCTGTAGTCCTCGTCCGGATGTTCATCACGGTTGAAACTGCGCAGACGGATGCCGGTCGGCAGGCGGTAGAGCTGCTTCACGCGCAACTGACCGTTGTGGTTGATCGCGTACAGGTCGCCATCAATGATGTCGCCGATGCCGCACTTGCCGGCATTGACTCCGACCGTGGCGCCGTCACGCAACACCGGCATCATGCTGTTACCGCGCACCGTCACGCATTTGGCTTGGTCGAACTGCACACCGTTATGGCGCAGGCTGCGTTTGCCGAAGCGCAGGCTAGAGCGTTCGCTCTCTTCGATGACGAATCTTCCTGATCCAGCAGCCAATTCAACCTCGCGAAGAAAGGGCACCGACACCTCGTCGTCATCGACAGGGGTATCGTCGTCCCACAGGCTTATGTCCTTGAGTTCCGCATGCACGTCATCGCGCGCGCCACCGGTCGCAATCGCGACGTCTGCGCGGCCGCGCAATTGATCAGTGCTTACATTGAAGTATTCGGCAATCTTCGAAATGTGTTTATCCGAAGGATCGACGATCTTCCCGCTGAGAATCCGCGAGAGCGTTGATTGAGGCACGCCGGTGCGACGGTGGAGCTCCGTGGGGGAGATCCCGTGCTGGTCGAGCAGTGCTCTTAAGACGGAGGATACGTTGCGTTTTTGCATAACGCGCATAGTGCTTGAAGTTTTTTCCGAAGACAAATGCTGATTTGCATAAATCATGCATAAATCACAATTAAACGCAGAAAGTGTCAGCCGGCCGTCATGCCTGCGTCGAGCCGACCGCCCATGGTAACCTTGCGCCCATCGCGGAAAAGCCCGGCGGTTGCCCTCGCTTTTGCCCTACATCATTTAACGAGTTACCTGACAATCCGATGAATAAAGCCGTCTCCGACCTGTCCTCCCACACCCCGATGATGCAGCAATACTGGCGCCTGAAGAATCAGCACCCGGATCAGCTGATGTTCTATCGCATGGGCGACTTCTACGAGATCTTCTATGAAGACGCGAAGAAGGCTGCCAAGTTGCTCGACATCACCCTGACCGCACGTGGTCAGTCGGCAGGGCAAGCGATCCCGATGTGCGGGATTCCTTACCACGCGGCGGAAGGTTACCTGGCGAAACTGGTCAAGCTCGGTGAGTCGGTGGTGATCTGCGAGCAGGTCGGCGACCCGGCCACCAGCAAGGGCCCGGTGGAACGTCAGGTGGTGCGCATCATCACCCCGGGTACGGTCAGCGACGAAGCGCTGCTCGATGAACGCCGCGACAACCTGATTGCCGCAGTACTCGGCGACGAGCGTCTGTTCGGTCTGGCGGTGCTGGACATCACCAGCGGCAACTTCACTGTGCTCGAGATCAAGGGCTGGGAAAACCTGCTGGCGGAGCTGGAGCGGGTCAACCCGGTGGAGCTGCTGATCCCGGACGATTGGCCGAAAGACCTGCCGGCGGAAAAACGCCGTGGTGTGCGTCGTCGCGCGCCGTGGGATTTCGAGCGTGATTCAGCGCTGAAAAGTCTCTGCCAGCAGTTTTCCACACAAGACCTGAAAGGCTTCGGTTGCGAAACCCTGACCCTGGCCATCGGCGCCGCCGGTTGCCTGCTGGCCTACGCCAAGGAAACCCAGCGCACCGCCCTGCCCCATCTGCGTAGCCTGCGTCATGAGCGTCTGGACGACACCGTGGTGCTCGACGGCGCGAGCCGCCGCAACCTGGAACTGGATACCAACCTGGCCGGCGGCCGCGACAACACCCTGCAATCGGTGGTTGATCGCTGCCAGACCGCAATGGGCAGCCGTTTGCTGACCCGCTGGCTGAACCGTCCGCTGCGCGATCTGACCGTGCTGCTGGCGCGGCAGACCTCGATCACTTGCCTGCTCGACGGCTACCGCTTCGAAAAGCTGCAGCCGCAGCTCAAGGAAATCGGCGACATCGAGCGGATTCTCGCGCGGATCGGCCTGCGCAACGCGCGTCCCCGTGACCTCGCTCGCCTGCGCGATGCTCTTGGTGCCCTGCCGCAACTGCAAGTGGCAATGACCGACCTCGAAGCGCCGCACCTGCAACGCCTGGCGACCACCACCAGCACCTACCCGGAACTGGCGGCGCTGCTGGAAAAAGCCATCATCGACAACCCGCCAGCGGTGATCCGCGACGGCGGCGTGCTGAAAACCGGTTACGACAGCGAACTCGACGAGTTGCAATCGCTGAGCGAAAACGCCGGCCAGTTCCTTATCGATCTGGAAGCCCGGGAAAAGGCCCGCACCGGTCTGGCCAACCTGAAAGTCGGTTACAACCGCATTCACGGCTACTTCATCGAACTGCCGAGCAAGCAGGCGGAATCCGCCCCGGCCGACTACATCCGTCGCCAGACCCTGAAGGGCGCCGAACGCTTCATCACACCGGAGCTGAAAGAATTCGAAGACAAGGCGCTGTCGGCGAAGAGCCGTGCCCTGGCCCGCGAGAAAATGCTCTACGAGGCGCTGCTGGAAGATCTGATCAGCCAGTTGCCACCGCTGCAGGACACTGCCGGCGCATTGGCCGAGCTGGATGTGCTGAGCAACCTTGCCGAGCGTGCGCTGAACCTTGATCTGAACTGCCCGCGCTTCGTCAGCGAGCCATGCATGCGTATCACCCAGGGCCGTCACCCGGTGGTCGAGCAGGTGCTGACCACGCCGTTCGTGGCCAACGACCTGAGCCTGGATGACAACACCCGGATGCTGGTAATCACCGGCCCGAACATGGGCGGTAAATCCACCTACATGCGCCAGACCGCGTTGATCGTACTGTTGGCGCATATCGGCAGCTTCGTGCCGGCGGCCAGTTGCGAACTGTCGCTGGTGGACCGGATCTTCACCCGGATCGGCTCCAGCGACGACCTGGCCGGCGGTCGGTCGACCTTCATGGTCGAGATGAGCGAAACCGCCAACATCCTGCACAACGCCACCGAACGCAGCCTGGTGCTGATGGACGAAGTCGGCCGTGGCACCAGCACCTTCGATGGTCTGTCCCTGGCATGGGCCGCCGCCGAGCGTCTGGCGCATCTGCGTGCCTATACTCTATTTGCCACACACTACTTCGAACTGACCGTGCTGCCGGAAGCCGAGCCGTTGGTGGCTAACGTGCATCTGAATGCCACCGAGCACAACGAGCGCATCGTATTCCTGCACCACGTGTTGCCGGGGCCTGCCAGCCAGAGCTACGGCCTGGCGGTGGCACAACTGGCCGGCGTGCCGAGTGAAGTGATCGTGCGTGCCCGTGAGCACCTGAGCCGATTGGAAGACACCGCATTGCCGCATGAAGCGCCCAAGCCTGCCGTCAAAGGCAAGCCGGCCGTTCCGCAGCAGAGCGACATGTTTGCCAGCCTGCCGCATCCAGTGCTCGATGAGTTGGCGAAAGTGGATCTCGATGACCTGACCCCGCGTCGAGCGCTCGAATTGTTATATGCACTTAAGAACCGGATCTAAGCAGCGAAGAACCGGATATAACGCAAACGGCTTCAAGCTGTTAGAATCTCGCGCGGTTTGGGATGCTGCCGGCTAATAGCCTGGCTGGCAGACATCGCTCCCGAACCTGGCGACCCCAACCGTGAAGGGGCTACGCTGCCGCCGCCTGAGGAGAAAATTAGAAATGACCTTCGTCGTCACCGACAACTGCATCAAGTGCAAGTACACCGACTGCGTAGAAGTCTGTCCGGTGGACTGCTTTTACGAAGGCCCGAACTTCCTGGTAATTCACCCGGACGAGTGCATCGACTGCGCCCTGTGCGAACCGGAATGCCCGGCCGTGGCCATTTTCTCTGAGGACGAAGTTCCAGAGGATATGCAGGAGTTCATTCAACTCAACGTTGAATTGGCTGAAATCTGGCCGAACATCACCGAGAAGAAAGAATCGCTGCCGGATGCCGAAGAGTGGGATGGCGTCAAAGGCAAGATCAAAGACCTCGAACGCTGATCTGTCGCGCGTTACCAAAAGGCCCCTTGCGGGCCTTTTTGCTTTTTCGGATTTTACTTTTCTACAGGCAAAAAAAGGGGCGGTTTGACCCGCCCACATTTTTTCCCTATTCCCTGTATTCCTTTTCATCGTCCTGATGAATCGCGTCCTGCGATGTCCGTTCCCCTCTTCCTTGAAGGGCGTGTCTATCCGTCGACACAGTGCTGATACTAAAGAGTTCCCCGCCGGGAGCAATCGGCCTCGCGGGCTGAAAATCGCTGTAATAAGCACTTCACCTTACAAAATAAGCTTATTAATCAACTAGTTAAATACGCCAGCCGTGAGCAATCGACGTCTGCCGTCCTGCAAAAATAGGGAACGCTTACGAAAGAGTAAGCCAAGGCTTACACCGCGAGACTACAAACGATGGAAATGCTAACCGTATGTCCGGCAGTGAACGTTGTGGCGAGGGAGCTTGCTCTCGCTTGAGCGCGCAGCGCTCGTGAATCTTTGTGGTTGCTGCGCAACCCGGCGGGAGCAAGCTCCCTCGCCACAGACAGTATTCAGCCAATATTCGAGCAATAAAAAAGCCCCGAACCAGTCGGGGCTTTTAATGGGTGGGCGTCAGAGGCGCTTACTGGAACAGCGACTCGCTCGACAGGCCATTCTTCTCAAGGATTTCGCGAAGGCGCTTGAGGCCCTCCACCTGGATCTGCCGCACCCGCTCCCGGGTCAGGCCGATCTCCAGGCCTACGTCTTCCAGCGTGCTGCTCTCATGGCCGCGCAGGCCGAAGCGGCGTACGACCACCTCGCGCTGTTTGTCGGTCAGTTCCGAGAGCCATTGATCGATGCTCTGCGACAGGTCGTCGTCCTGCAGCAGTTCGCATGGATCGGTCGGACGGTCATCCGTCAGGGTGTCCAGCAGGGTTTTATCCGAATCCGGACCCAGCGAGACGTCGACCGAAGAAACCCGCTCGTTCAGGCCGAGCATGCGCTTGACCTCGCCCACCGGTTTTTCCAGCAGGTTGGCGATTTCTTCGGGTGAGGGTTCGTGATCGAGCTTTTGCGTCAGCTCTCGTGCGGCCCGCAGGTACACGTTGAGCTCCTTGACCACATGGATCGGCAGCCGGATGGTCCGGGTCTGATTCATGATCGCGCGCTCGATAGTCTGACGAATCCACCAGGTCGCGTAGGTCGAGAAGCGGAAGCCGCGCTCGGGATCGAACTTTTCCACTGCGCGGATCAGGCCGAGGTTGCCCTCTTCGATCAGATCCAGCAGCGACAGCCCCCGATTGACATAACGCCGGGCGATCTTCACGACCAGCCGCAGGTTACTTTCAATCATGCGCTTGCGCCCCGCCGGATCGCCACTTTGCGACAGACGCGCAAAGTGAACTTCTTCCTCGGGGGAGAGCAGTGGAGAAAAGCCGATTTCGTTGAGATACAGCTGCGTGGCATCGAGTGCCCGGGTGTAGTCGATGTACTTGTGTTGTTTAAGTGAAGCGGAGTGTTTGGATCTGGAACGAACGGAAGGTGGAGCAGCCCCTTCATCATTCGACATCGAATCCGAATCGATGCCGGCCTCCATAAGGAGAACCTCATCGTCGATGTCAAACTCCGGCACTTCTTTACTGAGAGCCATTGTTATAGTCCTTTGGTGAGTTCGACCCCAAGCTCAAGCGACGCCTTTATCCTTGGCAGCGCTGGAGCCTGTCCCCTCTACGCGACGGAACAGGCTGGCCTCAAATCAACGTCTGGGCAGGAACTGCAGCGGATCTACAGGTTTACCTTGGCGGCGAATCTCAAAATGCAGTTTCACCCGGTCTGTACCCGTGGACCCCATTTCGGCAATTGTCTGTCCGACCTTGACCTGCTGCCCCTCCCGTACCAACAGCCTGCGGTTATGTCCGTAGGCACTGACGTAGGTTTCGCTGTGTTTGATGATGACTAATTCGCCGTAGCCCCTTAAGCCACTCCCGGCGTAAACCACCGTCCCATCAGACGCAGCTAAAACAGGCTGTCCCAAATCTCCGGCGATATCAATTCCTTTATTCAAACTACCGTTTGAAGAGAATTTTCCAATCAGAATGCCATTAGATGGCCATCCCCAGCCGGTCGGGGCCGGGCCCGGTGGAGGCATCGGAGCCGGGGTCGATTTGTTCGCGACGGACGGTGCAGCCCCCGCAGAACCTGCCTTGGAGCCGGTCACCGTGGTGGTCGTGGTGCCATTCGCCTGACGCCGGATTACCGTGGTTTTGCTTGAAGACGATGGTGAGGAACTGCTGTTGCTCACCACCGCCGTCGGCGTTGAACCGGTGCGACCGTCGAAGCGAATTGTCTGACCCGGGTGGATCGTATACGGCGTAGGAATATTGTTCCGGGCCGCGAGGGCTTTGTAGTCCCAGCCGTAGCGAAAAGCGATGGAAAACAGCGTATCGCCCGGACGGACTACATACTGCCCGGTCGTGACGGCAGGACGCTGAGCCGCTGCACTGTTGCGATCGACCACCCGCACATTGCCCGATTTGGTGCTGGAGCAACCGACCAGCAAGGTGCTCAATACAAGGCCAGTCACCAGGCGCTGAAAGCTCGTGTTACCCATACGCTGCGCAATGACTGTGAGACTCACCCGCCGCTCCCTTTGTGGTGGCTGAAATATGTGGAATGCCGAATCGCGGCAAGTAGTGTCGCAAGTATAACGGGCTGAACAGGCTTTACCGTTAAAGATGCGAAAACGCGACACGCACACGTTTGCCCGTGGATATTTCGTCGCGTTTAAACCAACGCTGCCGGTGTAAGACACAGGCCAGCGCAAGGAATTCAGCGCCCGCAAACAAATGCTCAGGCCAGCGGGCCATTGAGCAACGGCACGAAGCGCACCGCCCCCAGAACGTGACGGGAAAAGCCGTGTTCTTCGCGCACGATCAGCATCAGTTGCTGCACTTCCCCCGAGCCGACCGGAATCACCATCCGCCCACCCGGTGCCAGTTGATCGAGCAAGGCCTGCGGTACATCGGTCGCGACTGCGGTGACGATGATGCCGTTGTATGGCGCCAGCGCCGGCCAGCCTTCCCAGCCATCGCCCCAGCGGAACACCACGTTGCGCAGGTTGAGTTCGACCAGGCGCTCCTTGGCCCGATCCTGCAAGACCTTGATGCGCTCGACCGAGAATACCCGCTCAACCAGTTGCGACAGCACTGCGGTCTGATAGCCCGAACCGGTACCGATCTCCAGCACCTTGTCCAGCGGCCCCGCCTCCAGCAGCAGTTCGCTCATGCGCGCCACCATATAAGGCTGGGAGATGGTCTGGTTGTGGCCGATCGGCAGCGCAGTGTCTTCATAGGCGCGATGCGCCAGCGCTTCATCGACAAACAGATGACGCGGCGTACGGCGGATCACTTCCAGCACCTTGGCGTTGGACAGGCCTTCTTCATATAGACGCTGGATCAGACGTTCACGGGTGCGTTGCGACGTCATGCCGATGCCGCTGCGCAGCCTGTCTTCGTGTTCACGAGCCATCAGCGCAGTCCCTCCAGCCAGCCATCGAGACTTCTGAAGGCATCATTGAAGGTGCGGTCGAGCTGCAATGGCGTGATCGACACATAACCCTGCATCACCGCATGAAAATCGGTGCCCGGGCCGCCGTCTTCGGCGTCGCCGGCAGCGGCAATCCAGTAGCCGGCCTTGCCACGCGGGTCGACCACTTTCATCGGCGCTGCCGCGCGGGCGCGATGGCCCAGACGGGTCAGCTGAATGCCGCGAATATGGTCGATCGGCAGATTGGGAATGTTCACGTTCAACACCGTGCGCGGCGGCAGGTCCAGCCCGGCGTGGGCTTCGACCAGTTTGCGCGCGAAATGTGTTGCTGTCGCCAGATTGTCCACTTGCCGCGAACACAGCGAGAAGGCGAACGAAGGGCGCTCGAGAAAGCGCCCTTCGAGGGCAGCCGCCACCGTGCCGGAATACAGCACGTCATCGCCCAGATTGGCACCAAGGTTGATCCCGGAAACCACCATGTCCGGCTCGCGCTCCAGCAGGCCGTTGAGGCCCAGGTGCACGCAGTCGGTCGGGGTACCGTTGAGGCTGATGAAACCGTTGGCCAGGTATTGCGGGTGCAACGGACGGTCGAGCGTCAGCGAACTGCTGGCGCCGCTTTTGTCCTGCTCCGGGGCGATAACCACGCACTCGGTGTAATCCGCCAGCGCAGCATAAAGCGCGGCGAGACCGGGTGCGGTTACCCCATCGTCGTTAGAAATCAGAATACGCATGGGCTGTCCGTCTGCCCCACCGGCACCAGATCAACGAGTTCGCGCACCAATACGGTGGCGAAGCATCCGGCCGGGAGGACGAATTCCAGTTGCAGAATGTCAGGCTGGGGATAATGCCACGACAACCCGCCAATGGGCAGCCGCAGGATGCGACGTTCGTGGCTCATTCCGGCATTGATCAACCAATCGCGCAGATCTGCCTCACGCTCGGCAATCCCCTGCTCCAGATCGTGGACAGCGCCAGCGGCAGGTGAGTCACCTTCGCCCCACTGCGGGCCGGTCGGGTGCAGGTCGAGAATCGCCAGGCGCGGATCGCTGCATTCGGCAACGCCCGCCGGGAAGAAACTGCGGCTGTCGGTGAACGCCAGCAGATCGCCGACCTGTGCCTGCTGCCAGGTGCCATCGGCAACCCGAGCGGCCAGTACCTGATTGAACAGAAAACTGCGCGCCGTCGATAGCAGCCGCGAGCGCACATTGCGCTGCTCCGGTAGCGCCTTGCGCGCCGCCCAGGCACGCGCATCAACGACGTTACCGCCGTCATGGCCGAAACGCTGGGCGCCGAAATAATTGGGAATGCCTTGCTTGGCGATCAGCTGCAGACGCTGTTCGATCGCGTCCTTGTCGCCGGCAAACTGAGTCAGGCGCAAGGTGAAGCCGTTGGCCGAATGCGCGCCACGTTGCAGCTTGCGCTTGTGCCGGGTGGTCTTGAGGATCTTCAGCGTGTCGTTTTCCGCCGCCGAAAGATCCGGGTCAGCCTTGCCCGGCAGTTGCACGCTGAACCACTGGCGGGTTAGCGCCTGACGATCCTTGAGCCCGGCATAACTGACGGTGCGCAACGGCACGCCGGCTGCCTTGGCGATTCGCCGCGCTGCTTCTTCGGTGTTCAGGCCACGTTTTTCGACCCAGATCCACAGGTGCTCACCATCGCCGCTGAACGGGATGTCGAGCACTTCATCGACCTGGAAATCTTCGGCGATGGCTTTCAGAACCGCAGTGCCGAGCGGTTCGCCATAGGCCCGCGGGCCAAGCAATTGCAGTTCGTTCATGCGCGCAGCAACAAGGCAACGGAATGCACGGCGATGCCTTCTTCGCGACCGACAAAGCCTAGCTTTTCGGTGGTGGTAGCTTTCACGTTCACTTGATCCAGTTCAACTTGCAGATCGGCGGCGATCAACGCGCGCATCGCTTCGATATGCGGGGCCATTTTCGGTGCCTGAGCGACGATGGTGTTGTCGACGTTGCCGACTTTCCAGCCCTTGCCGTGGATCAGCACGACCACATGCCGCAGCAGCGCGCGACTGTCGGCGCCCTTGAATTGCGGGTCGGTGTCCGGAAAATGTTTGCCGATATCACCCAGCGCGGCCGCGCCGAGCAAGGCATCGCTCAAGGCGTGCAGCAGGACGTCACCGTCGGAGTGAGCGAGCAGCCCGAAGCCGTGTGCAATGCGCACGCCGCCCAGAGTAATGAAATCGCCTTCAGCGAAACGGTGAACATCGTAGCCGTGGCCAATACGCATAAAAAAACGCCCCGATTTTTGTCAGGGCGTGATTCTACCTGCATTAACCGCGCAGGGCTTGTGCGTGATGCTGCAAGTGGTCGTCAATGAAGCTTGAGATGAAGAAATAGCTGTGGTCGTAGCCCGGTTGCAGGCGCAGAGTCAGCGGATGACCCGCTTGTTTTGCAGCTTGTTGCAGGGCTTCGGGTTTGAGCTGGGTGGCGAGGAAGTCATCGCGATCACCCTGATCGACCAGCAACGGCAGTTTTTCGTCGGCTTCAGCGATCAGCGCGCAAGCATCCCATTCTTTCCACTTGGAACGATCTTCGCCCAGATAGCGGGAGAATGCTTTCTGCCCCCACGGGCAATCCATCGGATTGTTGATTGGCGAGAACGCCGACACCGACTGGTAACGCCCCGGGTTGCGCAGCGCGCAGACCAGTGCACCGTGACCGCCCATGGAGTGGCCGCTGATGCTGCGTTTGTCTGACGCCGGGAAATGCGCTTCAACCAGTGAAGGCAATTCCTGCACGACATAGTCATGCATCCGATAGTGGCGCGACCATGGTTCCTGCGTGGCATTCAGGTAGAACCCGGCGCCGAGACCAAAATCCCAGGCGCCATCAGGATCATCCGGCACATCCGGGCCGCGCGGACTGGTGTCCGGCGCGACGATGATCAGGCCCAGTTCGGCCGCCATGCGCATCGCCCCGGCCTTCTGCATGAAGTTCTCGTCGGTGCAGGTCAGACCCGACAGCCAGTACAGCACCGGCAGCTTGCCGCCCTGCTCCGCTTGCGGCGGCAAGTACACGGCGAACACCATGTCGCAGCCAAGCACGTCGGAACGGTGGCGATAGCGCTTGTGCCAGCCGCCGAAACTTTTCTGACAAGAGATGTTTTCCAGACTCATGTAAAGACTCCTACGCGGTCCCGGCTACACCCTTTCAAGGTCTGTAGCCGGGGCGTCGCGATTGATCAGAAATGAATGACGGTACGGATGCTCTTGCCTTCGTGCATCAGGTCAAACGCCTTGTTGATATCTTCCAGGCCCATGGTGTGGGTGATGAAAGTATCCAGCGGGATCTCGCCGGTCTGCGCCATGTCGACGTAGCTTGGCAGCTCGGTACGGCCACGCACACCGCCGAACGCCGAACCGCGCCAGACGCGACCGGTCACCAACTGGAACGGACGGGTCGAAATTTCCTGGCCGGCACCGGCAACACCGATGATTACCGATTCGCCCCAGCCCTTGTGGCAGCACTCCAGCGCAGCGCGCATCAGTTGCACGTTGCCAATGCACTCGAAGGAGAAATCGACGCCGCCATCGGTCATGTCGACGATCACTTCCTGGATCGGACGATCGAAGTCTTTCGGGTTGACGCAATCGGTAGCGCCCAGCTGTTTGGCGATTTCGAACTTGGCCGGGTTGATGTCGATGGCGATGATGCGTGCGGCCTTGGCCTTCACTGCACCAATCACGGCTGACAGGCCGATGCCGCCCAGACCGAAGATCGCCACGGTGTCACCCGGCTTGACCTTGGCGGTGTTGAGCACTGCACCGATACCGGTGGTCACGCCGCAACCGAGCAGGCAGACCTTTTCCAGCGGCGCATCCTTGGCGATTTTCGCCACGGAGATTTCCGGCAGTACGGTGTATTCCGAGAACGTCGAAGTACCCATGTAGTGGAAAATCGTTTGGCCCTTGTAGGAAAAGCGCGAAGTGCCGTCCGGCATCAAACCTTTGCCCTGAGTAGCACGAATCGCCTGACACAGGTTGGTCTTGCCCGACTTGCAGAATTTGCACTGGCCGCATTCCGGGGTGTACAGCGGAATCACGTGGTCACCGACGGCGACCGAGGTTACGCCCTCGCCAATGGCTTCAACGATCGCCCCACCTTCGTGGCCGAGGATCGACGGGAAGATCCCTTCCGGATCCGCACCGGACAAGGTGTAGGCATCGGTGTGGCAAACCCCGGAAGCCACCACGCGCAGCAACACTTCACCGGCTTTGGGCATGGCGACATCGACTTCTACGATTTCCAGCGGCTTCTTGGCCTCGAAGGCAACGGCGGCGCGCGACTTGATCATGCTGACTCTCCAGTGAATCCATTGAATAAAAAACCAGACCGGCAGTGTAGTTCAGCGCCAACTGATTAATAATCAGGACAAATGCAAAATATTATTGCTGTACAGGGATAATCAGATGTCCGAAAACCGTTGGGAAGGTATCGACGAGTTCGTCGCCGTCGCCGAATGCAGCCAATTCACCGCTGCGGCCGAGCGCCTTGGGGTTTCTTCCTCACACATCAGTCGACAAATCGTACGGCTGGAGGATCGATTGCAGACACGCCTGCTCTACCGCAGCACCCGTCGCGTGACCCTGACCGAAGCCGGACAGACCTTTCTGCAGCATTGCCAGCGTCTGCAGGACGGTCGCGAAGAAGCCCTGCGCGCGGTCGGCGACCTGACCAGCGAACCAAAAGGCATGCTGCGCATGACCTGCGCCGTGGCCTATGGCGAACGGTTTATCGTGCCGCTGGTGACGCGGTTCATGGGGCAATACCCGCAACTGCGCGTCGACATCGAGCTGAGTAACCGTCAACTCGATCTGGTGCATGAGGGACTGGATCTGGCGATCCGTCTGGGCCGGCTGCAGGATTCACGACTGGTCGCCACGCGTTTGGCACCACGGCGCATGTATCTGTGCGCGTCGCCTTCCTACGTGGAACGGTATGGCCGCCCACACAGCTTGTCGGAACTGAGTCGGCACAATTGCCTGATCGGCAGTTCGGATCTGTGGCAACTGGAACAGAACGGCCGGGAATTTTCCCAGCGCGTACAGGGAAACTGGCGCTGCAACAGTGGGCAAGCAGTGCTGGATGCGGCGCTGCAAGGGGTCGGCCTGTGTCAGTTGCCGGACTATTACGTGCTCGAACATTTGCACAGTGGCGCGTTGATTTCGCTGCTGGAGGCGCATCAGCCGCCGAACACGGCGGTGTGGGCGTTGTATCCACAGCAGCGGCATTTGTCGCCGAAGGTGCGCAAGTTGGTGGATTTTTTGAAGGAAGGGTTGGCCGAGCGGCCGGAGTATCGGAGCTGAGTGATGGGTTGTCTGTGCGGACGCCTTCGCGAGCAAGCCCGCTCCCACAGGGGATCCGCAGTGGATGCAGATTGGGTGTCAGGCGCGAATCAAATGTGGGAGCGAGCTTGCTCGCGAAGGCGGCAGAACAGGCAACACAGCACTCAGCGGCGATTGGCCCAACGCTGGCGCAACCACTCCAGATCTTCCGGCCGGGTCACCTTGAGGTTGTCCGCCCGCCCTTCGATCAGGCGCGGTGCCAGACCGGCCCACTCCATCGCCGAGGCTTCATCGGTAATCACCGCGTCTGCCACCAGACTGTCGGCCAACGCCCGATGCAACGCACCGAGGCGGAACATCTGCGGCGTGTAGGCTTGCCAGATCACGCTGCGATCAACGGTCTCGAGCACACGACCGTGCTTGTCGACCCGCTTCAAGGTGTCGCGCGCCGGCACGGCCAGCAGACCGCCGACGGCATCATCCGCCAGTTCAGCCAGCAGTTTGTCGAGATCGTCACGGCTCAGGTTAGGTCGGGCCGCATCGTGTACCAGCACCCAGTCATCGTCATCAGCACCTTGCGCATGCAGATGCAGCAAGGCGTTGAGCACCGACCCGGAACGCTCGGCGCCGCCCTCGACCCGCTGAATCCGCGAGTCGCTGGCGCAGGCCAGGTTTGGCCAATAAGGATCATCAACAGCCAGACTGACCACCAGGCCCTTGAGGCTCGGGTGATCAAGGAAACAGCCGAGGCTGTGTTCGAGAATTGTGCGTCCGCCCAGTTGCAGGTATTGCTTGGGACGGTCCGCGGCCATTCGGGCACCGACGCCCGCGGCAGGAATCACGGCCCAGAAGGCCGGCAGGGAATCGATCATTGCGCGAGCTGGTAAAGGGTTTCACCGTCCTTGACCATGCCCAGCTCATGGCGAGCCCGCTCTTCAACGGTCTCCATGCCTTTTTTCAATTCGCTGACTTCAGCGTCCATCA
Organism: Pseudomonas sp. GW823-FHT01D03; assembly: GCF_058798255.1. NCBI lineage: Bacteria > Pseudomonadati > Pseudomonadota > Gammaproteobacteria > Pseudomonadales > Pseudomonadaceae > Pseudomonas > Pseudomonas sp. GW823-FHT01D03. Next base: position 1,354,415 of record NZ_JBXAKK010000001.1, on the reverse strand, counting down.
CCCGATTGCGCTCCAGCAGGCCTTCGTTCTCGGCGTGCTGATCAGCAATCTGCTGCTTCAGCTCGGCGACCTGCGCCAGACTGCCATTGCCCACCCACAGGCGGTACTGCAGACCGGCCAGCAGCAAGAGCAAAACGAGAAACAACCAGTAAGGACTGCGCATCGAATATCAGGTATCCAGTGAAAAAAGACAGCCACGCGAAAACTTTGAAACGTCTGATAGCACGAAGCCTGGAAGATCCAGGCTTGTGCATGTAAGGCATCAGATTAGTGGCAAATCCATCGCTGTCACGACTTTTCCGACACAATCCGGTGTCTTTTTACCATTTACAACTCAGCCGCGGAACTCGCTGCGACCGTTGTACTTGGCTTTGCCATTCAACTGCTCTTCGATACGCAGCAGTTGGTTGTACTTGGAAACGCGGTCGGAACGGCACAGCGAACCTGTCTTGATCTGGCCAGCCGAGGTGCCCACAGCCAGGTCGGCAATGGTCGAATCTTCGGTTTCGCCCGAACGGTGCGAGATCACGGCGGTGTAACCGGCAGCCTTGGCCATCTGGATGGCTTCCAGGGTTTCGGTCAGGGTGCCGATCTGGTTGAACTTGATCAGGATGGAGTTGGCGATCTTTTTATCGATGCCTTCTTTCAGGATCTTGGTGTTGGTCACGAACAGGTCGTCGCCCACCAGTTGGGTCTTCTCGCCGATCTTGTCGGTGAGGATCTTCCAGCCAGCCCAGTCGGATTCATCCAGACCGTCTTCGATCGAGATGATCGGATAACGTTCGGTCAGGCCTTTCAGATAATCGGCGAAACCTTCAGCGGTGAACACCTGGCCTTCGCCGGACAGGTTGTACTTGCCGTCTTCGTAGAATTCGCTGGCAGCGCAGTCCAGCGCCAGGGTCACGTCGGTGCCCAGCTTGTAACCGGCGTTGGCCACGGCTTCGGAGATCACTTTCAGCGCGTCTTCGTTGGACGCCAGGTTCGGTGCGAAGCCGCCTTCGTCGCCAACGGCGGTGCTCAGGCCACGGGCCTTCAGCACAGCTTTGAGGTGATGGAAAATCTCGGTGCCCATGCGCAGACCTTCCGAGAACGTCTTGGCGCCAACCGGCTGCACCATGAATTCCTGGATGTCGACGTTGTTATCGGCGTGCTCACCACCGTTGATGATGTTCATCATCGGAACCGGCATCGAGTAAACACCCGGGGTGCCGTTCAGGTTGGCGATGTGTGCGTACAGTGGCAGATCCTGGTCCTGTGCAGCCGCCTTGGCCGCAGCCAGGGACACGGCGAGGATGGCGTTGGCGCCCAGTTTTGCCTTGTTTTCGGTACCGTCGAGCTTGATCATCGCGTGGTCGAGGGCTTTCTGGTCGCTTGGGTCAGTGCCCAGCAGCAGATCGCGGATCGGACCGTTGATATTTTTTACTGCCTGGAGCACGCCCTTGCCCAGGTAACGGCTCTTGTCGCCATCACGCAGCTCGAGCGCTTCACGCGAGCCTGTGGATGCACCGGACGGCGCGCAAGCGCTGCCGATGATGCCGTTGTCGAGAAGCACGTCCGCTTCCACGGTGGGATTGCCACGGGAGTCGAGAACTTCACGACCTTTGATGTCGACGATTTTTGCCATTGTTGTAAACACTCCAAAGTTGACGAAAACGACGCAGCTAGAGGAAATCTTTTTACCGTCGGCAAGTGGTGTGCAGCGGGCAGCTTGCAGACGACAACGCACATGCCCGAGGGCATGTGCGACAAATCGTGCGGTACTTTACCGGAGAAATGAGCTTTACGCGGTTTCTACCGTCGGAAAACTCTTCACCAGTTCGTCCAAAGCTTTGAGCTGGGCCAGGAATGGCTCCAGTTTGTCCAGACGCAAGGCGCAAGGGCCGTCGCATTTGGCGTTGTCCGGATCCGGGTGCGCTTCGAGGAACAGACCGGCCAGCGACTGGCTCATGCCCGCCTTGGCCAGATCGGTGACCTGTGCACGGCGCCCGCCGGCGGAGTCGGAACGACCGCCAGGCATTTGCAGCGAGTGGGTCACGTCGAAGAATACCGGGTACTCGAACTGCTTCATGATGCCGAAGCCGAGCATATCGACCACGAGGTTGTTGTAGCCGAAGCTCGAACCACGCTCGCAGAGGATCAATTGATCGTTACCCGCTTCCACGCACTTGTTCAGGATGTGTTTCATTTCCTGAGGCGCGAGGAACTGGGCTTTCTTGATGTTGATCACAGCGTTGGTCTTGGCCATCGCGACGACCAGATCGGTCTGGCGCGACAGGAAGGCCGGCAGCTGGATGATGTCGCAGACTTCAGCGACGACCGCGGCCTGGTCAGGCTCGTGGACGTCGGTGATGATCGGCACGCCGAAGGCCTGTTTGATGTCCTGGAAGATGCGCATGCCCTCTTCCAGGCCAGGGCCGCGATACGAAGTCACAGAAGACCGGTTGGCCTTGTCGAAGCTGGCCTTGAACACGTAAGGGATACCGAGTTTCTCGGTGACCTTCACGTACTCTTCGCAAACCTGCATGGCCATGTCACGGCTTTCCAGCACGTTCATGCCGCCGAACAGCACCATGGGTTTGTCGTTGGCGATTTCGATGTTGCCAACGCGAATGATCTTCTGTGCCATCGGGTTACGCCTTCTTCTGGTGTTGAGCCAACGCTGCTTTTACGAAACCGCTGAACAGCGGGTGACCGTCACGTGGCGTCGAGGTGAACTCCGGGTGGAACTGGCAAGCGACGAACCATGGATGATCCGGTGCTTCGACCACTTCAACCAGCGCGGCATCAGCGGAGCGACCGGAGATTTTCAGGCCGGCTTCGATGATTTGTGGCAGCAGGTTGTTGTTCACTTCGTAACGGTGACGGTGACGCTCAACGATCACGTCCTTGCCGTAGCAATCGTGCACCTTGGAGCCGGCTTCGAGCAGGCATTCCTGAGCGCCGAGGCGCATGGTGCCGCCCAGATCGGACGCTTCGGTACGCACTTCAACGGCGCCGGTGGCGTCTTCCCACTCGGTGATCAGACCCACGACCGGATGGCCGCTGGCACGATCGAACTCGGTGGAGTTGGCGTCTTTCCAGCCAAGCACGTTACGGGCGAACTCGATGACCGCCACTTGCATGCCCAGGCAAATGCCCAGGTATGGAACCTTGTTTTCACGAGCGTACTGGACGGCAGTGATCTTGCCTTCCACGCCGCGCAGACCGAAGCCGCCCGGGACGAGGATCGCGTCGACACCTTCGAGCAGTGCAGTGCCCTGGTTCTCGATGTCTTCGGAATCGATGTAGCGCAGGTTGACCTTGGTACGGTTGCTGATGCCGGCGTGGCTCATCGCTTCGATCAGCGATTTGTAAGCGTCCAGCAGCTCCATGTACTTGCCGACCATCGCGATGGTGACTTCGTGTTCCGGGTTCAGCTTGGCGTCAACCACTGCGTCCCACTCGGACAGGTCAGCGCTGCCGCATTGCAGGCCAAAACGCTCGACAACGAAATCATCCAGCCCCTGGGAATGCAGGATGCCCGGGATCTTGTAGATGGTGTCGGCATCTTCCAGCGCGATCACCGCACGTTCTTCAACGTTGGTGAATTGCGCAATCTTGCGACGCGACGAAACGTCGATCGGGTGATCGGAGCGGCACACCAGTACGTCGGGCTGCAGACCAATCGAACGCAGTTCTTTTACCGAGTGCTGGGTTGGCTTGGTCTTGGTTTCGCCGGCAGTGGCGATGTACGGCACCAGGGTCAGGTGCATCAGCATCGCGCGCTTGGCGCCGACTTCGAAACGCAGCTGGCGGATGGCCTCGAGGAACGGTTGCGACTCGATGTCACCCACGGTGCCACCGATTTCGACCATGGCCACGTCAGCGTCACCGGCACCCTTGATGATGCGACGCTTGATTTCGTCGGTGATGTGCGGGATCACCTGGATAGTTGCACCCAGGTAGTCACCACGGCGCTCTTTGCGCAGCACGTGCTCGTAGACACGGCCAGTGGTGAAGTTGTTGTTCTGGGTCATGGTCGTGCGGATGAACCGCTCGTAGTGGCCCAGGTCCAGGTCGGTCTCGGCGCCGTCGTGGGTGACGAACACTTCACCGTGCTGGAACGGGCTCATGGTGCCCGGGTCAACGTTGATGTACGGATCCAGCTTAAGCATGGTGACCTTAAGCCCCCGCGCCTCCAGGATGGCCGCCAATGAAGCCGAGGCAATGCCTTTCCCCAATGAAGAAACAACACCGCCCGTGACGAATATGTAGCGCGTCATGAAAAACCCTAGAAGTCTGCGTTAAAGCGGTACGAGCCGCCGGGGAAAGCGAAGGAAGGCCGAAGCCCCCGATCACCTGCATTAATCACAGTGCACCTTTCAAAAAAACCGCCGCGTTGGGACAGACCGGCAGATGAAACACCGGTACGTTGCTCGCTACACATTTTTTGGAATCGCCCAGCAAAGACTGCTTGGTAATCGGCAACTCCTGCAATTCAGGCGAATCCACAGAAGTTGTATCAAGAAGGGAGCGTAGTCTACCGGAATGCCCCTTTCATCTCAAACCTTGATCTTCGTCTGTTGGCTGCCAATGCAATTTCCAGCCGTCCGTCCCATGCCCGTCAAGGCCCGGCAGGTTCGCCACGGCGAGCAATTCTGCGCCGCGAAACAGCAGCGGCAATCTGCCACGGACAAAGGCCGGCACTACGCGCTCATTGAGCAGGCGCTTGAGATCGCGATGGCCGCGCTCCGCCAGATGCATCACTTCGCCGCCCTGCCGATAGCCAATGCGCAGTGGACCGACGGGAGTCTGCCCGCTGAACATGACACGCCCGTTATTCGCCAAGCGTAGCGGCGTCGACGGCTCATGCCAGTCAACGCTGACCGCTGGCGCCCGCAGCCAGTCGCCGCTCAACCACCATACCCGGCCGGCGCTGCGATGCAGTTCACCGTCGGCCAGACGCCAGATCGGCGAAGCATCGTTGGCAGCGCCGCACAGGTTGTCCCAACCCGACCAATGGTCAGTGTCGGGCAGCCGGGTCAGCGGTTCGAGCCAGTGGCTGAGTGCATTGCGCTGACGAGCGGCGGACAGACTCGTCAGCGGCGCCAGCTCCAGCGACGGCAGGCCCAGCCATGAAAACTCGCTCGGCGTGGCGGCTTGCGCGAGATCGAGCTGCGCCAGCTCATCGAGCAAGCCTTGCGCTTCACGCAGGTGCGCCGCGCTGCGGGCCATGCTCGCCTGCGCCTGCGGCCAGCGCGCGGTGAGCAACGGCAGCACCTGATGGCGTAGATAGTTGCGTGAGAACTGTCGATCCTGGTTTGACGGGTCTTCGATCCAGCTCAACTGGTGGGCGCGGGCGTAAGCTTCAAGCTCGGCGCGCGTGACGTCGAGCAATGGCCGCCGCAGCGTGCCCTGCCCCAACGGTCGCTGCGTCGGCATCGCCGAAAGTCCGCGCACGCCGGCACCGCGCATCAGGCGAAACAGCAGGGTTTCGGCCTGATCATCACGGTGTTGCCCGGTCAGCAGCACCTCATCCGCCTCGGTCAGCGAGGTGAACGCGGCATAACGCGCCTCCCGCGCCGCCCGCTCCAGACTGGCGCCGGGCTGCACCGCCACCCGTATCACTTGCAGCGGGACGCCCAGTGCGTCGCAGACCGACTGACAATGCGCCGGCCACGCATCAGCCGCAGCCTGGAGGCCATGGTGGACATGGATGGCGCTGAGCGTCGGCAGGGAATGGTCTTTGGCGAGATGGGCAAGCAGATGCAGGAGGACGGTGGAGTCCAGGCCACCGGAGAAAGCCACGCGCCAGGCCCTGGCATTGCGCCAGACTGCAAGGTTCAGCAGAAGCCGGGACGGCAGATCACTCACGGACTGACCCCTATCTAACTGTTTGCCCAAATCAAATGTGGGAGCGGGCTTGCTCGCGAAGGCGTTTCAACAATCAACACATCTGTCGACTGTTATACCGCTTTCGCGAGAAAGCCCGCTCCCACATTGGGTATTGCGAGATCTGTCAGAGACCGTAGCTCATCAGACGATCGTAACGACGCTTGAGCAGCGCTTCATTGTCGAACTTCTTCAGCATCGCCAGTTGCGAGCTCAGTTCGGCACGGATCGACGCAGCGGCAGCAGCCGGATCACGGTGGGCGCCGCCCAGAGGCTCGCCGATCACCTTGTCAACGATACCCAGACCTTTCAGGCGCTCGGCGGTGATGCCCATCGCCTCTGCAGCGTCCGGTGCTTTTTCGGCGGTTTTCCACAGAATCGAAGCGCAACCTTCCGGCGAGATCACCGCGTAGGTCGAATATTGCAGCATGTTCAGTTGATCGCAGACGCCGATGGCCAGTGCACCACCGGAACCACCCTCACCGATTACGGTGGCGATGATCGGGGTCTTCAGACGCGACATCACGCGCAGGTTCCAGGCAATCGCTTCGCTCTGGTTGCGCTCTTCAGCGTCAATGCCCGGGTAAGCACCCGGGGTGTCGATGAAGGTCAGGATCGGCATCTTGAAACGCTCGGCCATCTCCATCAGACGGCAGGCCTTGCGGTAGCCTTCCGGACGCGGCATGCCGAAGTTGCGGCGTACCTTCTCGCGCACTTCACGGCCCTTCTGGTGGCCGATGATCATCACCGGCTGATCTTCCAGACGTGCCACGCCGCCCACAATGGCCGCGTCGTCAGAGAAGTGACGGTCACCGTGCAGTTCGTCGAACTCGGTGAAGATGTGCTCGATGTAGTCGAGGGTGTACGGGCGTTTCGGGTGACGCGCCAGGCGTGCGATCTGCCAACTGGTCAGCTTGCCGAAGATGTCTTCGGTCAGCGTGCGGCTCTTGTCCTGCAGGCGGGAGATCTCATCGCCGATATTCAGCGAATTGTCATTACCGACCAAGCGCAACTCTTCGATCTTGGCTTGCAGGTCGGCGATCGGCTGTTCGAAATCTAGAAAATTCGGGTTCATAGGCGTCCGTCTTGGGTCGTGTCCCAAGTGAGCTTGGGCCGGCCGGTTGTCTATTCGCGCCCTACCTTAAGGGAGAGGCGCGCTGAGGTCGAGATTAAAAATTCAGGTTGCGGGCAAGCGCAATGATGGCACTTGCCGGTCAACGGTATTGGAGGAAGACGTTGTCTCGCCCGAACTGGTCACGCAGGGCTTGAATCAAGGCATCCGCCGGATCTATTCGCCAGGTCTCGCCGAACTGCAGCAAGGTCTTCGCATCAGGGCTGGTGTACTCCATGGTGATCGGGCACGCCCCACGGTGACGCTTGAGCAGCTCACCCAACCAGCGTAGCTGATCGCCTTTCAAATCCTGAGTGTGCAGCTTCAGGCGCAGGCTTTCGGCCAGATTGGTCCGTGCATCTTCCATGCTCATCACCCGCTTGACCCGCAAGCGCAGGCCGCCGGAGAAGTCGTCGTTGCTGACCTCGCCTTCGACCACCACCATCGCGTCGGTCTGCAGCAGTGACTGCGCGGAGTGGAACGCATCAGCAAACAGCGACGCCTCGATCCGCCCCGAGCGGTCGTCGAGGGTGATGAAGCCCATCTTGTCGCCCTTCTTGTTCTTCATCACCCGCAGGGCAATGATCATCCCTGCGACCGTCTGGGTATCCCGAGCCGGTTTGAGATCGATGATGCGCTGCCGGGCGAAACGGCGAATCTCGCCTTCATACTCGTCGATCGGGTGACCGGTCAGGTACAGACCCAAGGTGTCTTTTTCACCCTTGAGGCGTTCCTTGAGAGTCAGCTCCTTGGCCTTGCGATGCGTCGCGTAAACGTCGGCATCTTCTTCGACGAACAGCCCGCCAAACAGGTCGGCGTGGCCGCTGTCGTGGGTGCGTGCGGTCTGTTCGGCGGCCTTGATCGCCTCTTCCATCGCCGCCAGCAGTACCGCGCGGTTGCGGTCGATATTGGCCTGATAGGCCTTTTGCTCGTCATGGAAGTACGGACCGAGGCGATCCAGCGCGCCGCTGCGAATCAAACCGTCCAGCGTGCGCTTGTTGATGCGCTTGAGATCGACCCGGGCGCAGAAGTCGAACAGATCCTTGAACGGGCCGTCCTGACGCGCCTCGGTAATCGCTTCCACCGGGCCTTCGCCGACACCCTTGATCGCGCCGAGACCGTACACGATGCGGCCGTCGTCGTTCACCGTAAACTTGAACTCCGAGGTGTTCACGTCCGGCGCGTCGAGGCGCAGCTTCATGGTGCGCACTTCCTCGATCAAGGTCACGACCTTGTCGGTGTTGTGCATATCCGCCGAGAGTACCGCGGCCATGAACGGTGCCGGGTAGTGAGCTTTCAGCCAGGCGGTCTGGTACGACACCAGGCCATAGGCGGCGGAGTGGGATTTGTTGAAGCCGTAACCGGCGAATTTTTCCACCAGGTCAAAGATGTTACCGGCGAGGTCGGCGTCGATGTTGTTGGTCGCGCAACCTTCAATGAAACCGCCGCGCTGCTTGGCCATTTCCTCGGGTTTCTTTTTACCCATGGCTCGCCGCAGCATGTCCGCACCACCAAGGGTGTAACCGGCCATGACCTGGGCGATCTGCATCACCTGTTCCTGATACAGAATGATGCCGTACGTCGGCGCCAGTACCGGCTTGAGACCTTCGTACTGATAGTCCGAGTGCGGGTACGCCAGCTCGGCGCGACCGTGCTTACGGTTGATGAAGTCGTCCACCATGCCGGACTGCAGCGGGCCCGGACGGAACAGCGCCACCAGTGCGATCAAGTCTTCCAGGCAGTCGGGCTTGAGCTTTTTGATCAGCTCTTTCATGCCGCGCGATTCAAGCTGGAACACTGCCGTGGTTTCGGCCTTCTGCAGCAGGCTGTAGGTCGGTTTGTCATCGAGCGGGATAAACGCGATGTCCAGCGGTTCTTCACCGACCTTGGCGCGGTCACGGTTGATGGTTTTCAGCGCCCAGTCGATGATCGTCAGGGTTCGCAGGCCGAGGAAGTCGAACTTCACCAGACCGGCGGCCTCCACGTCGTCCTTGTCGAACTGGGTTACCAGACCGTCACCGGCCTCGTCGCAATAGATCGGCGAGAAGTCAGTCAGCTTGGTCGGGGCGATTACCACACCACCGGCGTGCTTGCCGACGTTACGCACCACGCCCTCAAGCTTGCGCGCCATCTCCCAGATTTCCGCCGCTTCTTCATCGACCTTGATGAAGTCACGCAGGATCTCTTCCTGCTCGTAGGCTTTTTCCAGGGTCATGCCGACTTCGAACGGAATCATCTTCGACAGACGATCCGCCAGGCCGTAGGACTTGCCCTGCACCCGCGCCACGTCGCGTACCACAGCCTTGGCGGCCATGGAACCGAAAGTGATGATCTGGCTCACCGCGTTGCGACCGTATTTCTCGGCCACGTAGTCGATCACCCGGTCACGACCGTCCATGCAGAAGTCGACGTCGAAGTCAGGCATCGAGACCCGTTCCGGGTTAAGGAAACGTTCGAACAGCAGGTCGTATTCCAGCGGATCAAGGTCAGTAATCTTCTGAACGTAAGCCACCAGCGAGCCGGCACCCGACCCCCGGCCAGGACCTACCGGCACGCCGTTATTCTTGGCCCACTGGATAAAGTCCATCACGATCAGGAAGTAACCGGGGAAGCCCATCTGGATGATGATATCCAGCTCGAAATTCAAGCGGTCGACGTAGACCTGACGCTTGGCTTCGTAGTCTTCGGTGGTGTCCTTGGGCAGCAGCACCGCGAGGCGTTCTTCGAGACCTTCGAAGGACACTTTGCGGAAGTATTCGTCGATGGTCATGCCATCGGGGATCGGGAAGTTGGGCAGGAAGTGCGTGCCCAGCTTGACTTCAATGTTGCAGCGTTTGGCGATCTCGACGGTGTTTTCGATCGCGTCGGGAATGTCGCTGAACAGCTCGGCCATTTCCTCGGCGCTTTTGAGGTACTGCTGATCGCTGTAATTCTTCGAGCGCCGCGGATCGTCGAGGGCGCGGCCCTCACCGATGCACACGCGGGTTTCGTGGGCAGCGAAGTCTTCCTGCTTGATGAAGCGCACATCGTTGGTCGCGACCAGCGGCGCGCCGAGCTTGTCGGCCAGGGCCACGGCACCGTGCAGTTGTTCTTCATCGTTAGGGCGATTGGTACGCTGGATCTCCAGATAGAAACGATCCGGGAACACCGCCATCCATTCACGCGCCAACGTTTCGGCTTCGGCCGGGTTGCCACTGATCATGGCCATGCCGATCTCGCCTTCTTTGGCGGCGGACAGCATGATCAGGCCTTCGTTGGCCTCGGCGACCCATTCACGCTCGATGATGATCATGCCGTTGCGCTGGCCCTCGATGAAGCCGCGCGAGATCAACTCGGTGAGGTTGCGATAGCCCTTGGCATTCATCACCAACAGGCTGATCCGGCTCAATGGCCCGTCCGGATCCTTGTTCGACAGCCACAGGTCGGCACCGCAGATCGGCTTGATGCCGGCGCCCATGGCGTTTTTATAGAATTTGACCAGGGAACACATGTTGTTCTGATCGGTGACCGCCACGGCCGGCATGTTCATGCCGGTCAGCGCCTTGACCAGTGGCTTGATCCGCACCAGCCCGTCGACCAGGGAGTATTCAGTGTGCAGGCGTAGATGAACGAATGAAGCCGGCATAGTGATCCTGTCCAGTTACATAGAGACAACAAGGCCCGGATTGTACCGGGCCTCGAACAAAACATCAGCCTTGCGCCTAAACCTGCGTCAGGCCCTCGAGCGCCTCGTAAGCCTGACGCACCGGGGCAAATGAGCGCCGGTGAATCGGCGTCGGTCCCAGCCGTGCCAACGCTTCCAGATGAACGGGCGTCGGGTAGCCTTTATGACCGCCGATGCCGTACCCCGGGTAGATCAATTCGAACGCCGCCATTTCACGGTCGCGGCTGACCTTGGCCAGAATCGACGCGGCCGCGATGGCCGGCACCTTGCCGTCACCCTGCACCACCGCTTCGGCGCGCATCGGCAGTTTCGGGCAGCGGTTGCCGTCGATCATCGCCAGTTTCGGCTGAATATGCAGCCCGGCCACCGCGCGCTGCATGGCGAGCATGGTCGCGTGCAGGATATTCAGCTCGTCGATTTCTTCGACTTCAGCGCGAGCGATGCACCAGCTCAGGGCTTTCTCGATGATCTCGTCGTAGAGCTTCTCGCGCTTGGCTTCGGTGAGTTTCTTCGAGTCGTTGAGGCCGAGGATCGGCCGGTTCGGATCGAGGATCACCGCCGCCGTCACCACGGCGCCGCACAGCGGGCCGCGACCGACCTCGTCGACACCGGCCACCAGCTCTTCGACTTCGGCGACCAGGGTAAAATCCAGACCCATCTGCATCGTCTTGCTCATTGTTTCTGACCGATCAGGTTGAGGACGGCATCCGCCGCCTGATTGGAAGCATCCAGGCGCAAGGTGCGGTGGATCTCGTCGAAGCCACGGGTCTGCTCTTCGCCGCCTTCGATCAGTGGCGACAGGGTCTGGGCCAAGGCCTCGACCGTCGCATCATCCTGCAACAATTCTGGCACCAGCAGACGCTGAGCCAACAGGTTGGGCAAGGACACGTACGGGCTCTTGACCATGCGCTTGAGAATCCAGAACGTCAGCGGCGCCAGGCGATACGCGACGACCATTGGCCGCTTGTACAGCAACGCTTCAAGCGTCGCCGTGCCGGAGGCGATCAGCACCGCGTTACACGCCGCCAGGGCCAGATGCGACTTGCCGTCGAGCAGGGTTACCGGCAAGTCGCGGCCAACCAGCAACTCTTCGAGCTGAGCGCGACGCTCGGCATTGGCGCACGGAATCACAAAGCGCAGCCCCGGGTGCATGGCCCGTAGACGTTCGGCCGTATCAAGGAACAGCGCACCGAGACGGCCGACTTCGCCACCGCGACTGCCGGGCATCAACGCCACCAGCGGCCCGTCGGGCAAGCCCAGCTCGGCACGCGCTGCGGCGCGATCGGCCTGCAGCGGAATGGTATCGGCCAGCGTATGACCGACAAACCGCACTGGCACGCCTTTCTCTTCGTAGAATTTTGCTTCGAACGGCAACAGGGTGAGCATCAGGTCGCAGCCTTCGCGAATCTTCAGCACACGCTTCTGGCGCCAAGCCCACACCGACGGGCTGACGTAGTGCACGGTCTTGATCCCGGCCTGACGCAGCTTGAGTTCGATGTTGAGGTTGAAATCGGGAGCGTCGATACCGATGAACACGTCCGGCTTCTCGGCAATCAACGTGGCGATCAGCTCCTTGCGGCGCTTGAGCAACTCGCGCAGCCGCCCGAGGACTTCCACCAGCCCCATGACCGACAGACGCTCCATGGGGAAATAAGATGTCAGGCCTTCGGCCTGCATCAACGGGCCACCAACGCCGATGAACTCGACTGCCGGATGTTGCGCCTTGACCGCGCGCATGAGACCGGCGCCCAGAATGTCACCGGAAGCTTCGCCCGCCACCAGCGCAATACGCAGATTAGCCATGATCAGCGGGTGATGCCGCGAGTCGACGACTGGATCGAGTCACGGAACAGCGCGACTTCCGGGAACTGCGCAGCAGGCTCGGCCAGTTCGGCCAGCGCCTGTTCCACGGTCAGGCCCTGGCGGTACACGGTTTTATAGGCGCGGCGCAGCGCGTGAATCGCGTCTTCGCTGAAGCCACGGCGGCGCATGCCTTCGAAGTTCATGCTGCGCGCTTCGGCCGGGTTGCCGAATACGGTGACGAACGCCGGAACGTCCTTGCCGATGGCGGTGCCCATGCCGGAAAAGCTGTGGGCGCCAATGTGGCAATACTGGTGCACCAGGGTGAACCCGGACAGGATCGCCCAATCGTCAACGTGCACATGCCCGGCCAACGCGGTGTTGTTGACCAGAATGCAGTGGTTGCCGATGACGCTGTCATGCCCGATGTGGGCGTAGGCCATGATCAGGTTGTGATCGCCCAGCGTGGTTTCCGAACGGTCCTGCACGGTGCCACGGTGGATTGTCACGCCTTCGCGAATGACGTTGTGATCACCGATCACCAGACGGGTTTCCTCACCCTTGTACTTGAGGTCAGGGGTGTCCTCACCTACCGAGGAAAACTGGTAGATGCGGTTGTGCTTGCCAATGCGGGTCGGGCCTTTGAGGACCACGTGCGGCCCGATCACGGTACCCTCGCCGATTTCCACACCTGCGCCGACGATCGACCACGGGCCGACCTCGACGCCGTCAGCCAGAACGGCCGACGGATCGATGATTGCGCGAGGGTCAATCAAACTCATAGCTTGCGTTCCGCACAGATGATTTCAGCCGAGCAAACCGGCTTGCCGTCGACCGAAGCCTGGCATTCGAACTTCCAGATCTGGCGCTTGCAACTGATGAACTTTGCTTCAAGAATCAGTTGGTCACCCGGCAGAACCGGCTGACGGAAACGCAGCTTGTCGGAACCGACGAAGTAGTAAAGGGTGCCGTCGGCCGGTTTCACGTCGAGCATTTTGAAACCGAGGATCCCGGCAGCCTGGGCCATCGCTTCGATGATCAGTACACCCGGCATGATCGGGTGCGCCGGGAAGTGGCCGTTGAAGAATGGCTCATTGATGCTGACATTCTTGTAGGCGCGAATGCGCTTGCCTTCAGTGTCCAGTTCCACCACCCGGTCCACCAGCAGGAACGGGTAACGGTGAGGCAGGTATTCGCGAATCTCGTTGATGTCCATCATTTCGGGGGGAAGCCTATGTAAAGATTGGGAGCGCGACTGACGCGCACTCCTCTAGCAAATCAAGGAGGCAGTCTAGAGGCTGTGCACACTTGATATGGAAATGGTATCAGCCATCAGATGAAGCATTGCTGCCGGGGGTCACTTCCCCGACGCGCTTTTCCAGCTGCTTCAAACGTCGCGCGAGGTCATCGAGCTGACGGATGCGGGCCGCGCTTTTGCGCCATTCGGCCGCCGGTTGCATGGCTGTGCCGGAAGAATAGGCACCTGGCTCGGTAATCGAGTGGGTCACCATGGTCATCCCGGTCAGAAAAACGTTGTCGCAAATATCGATGTGCCCCACCAGGCCGACACCACCGGCGAGCATGCAATGCTTGCCGATCTTGGTGCTGCCGGAGATACCGACACAGGCCGCCATCGCAGTGTGATCACCGACCTGGACGTTGTGCGCGATCTGGATCTGGTTGTCGAGTTTCACGCCGTTGCCGATCACGGTATCTGCCAGCGCGCCACGGTCGATAGCGGTGTTCACGCCGATCTCGACATCGTCGCCGATGGTCACGCCGCCGATCTGGGCGATCTTCTGCCAGACACCTTTCTCGTTGGCAAAACCGAAACCTTCACCGCCGAGCACGGCACCGGACTGGATCACTACACGCTTGCCGATGCGCACGTCGTGATACAGCGTCACTCGCGGAGCGAGCCAGCCGCCCTCGCCGATTTCACTGCGGGCACCGATGACGCAATGGGCGCCCAGGGTAACCTGTGCACCGATGCGCACACCGGCCTCGATCACCACGAACGGGCCAATGCTGGCGCTTGGATCAACCACCGCGTCCGGCGCAATCACCGCTGTGGGATGAACACCCGCTGCGGCTTTTGGCTTGGGATCGAACAGGTGCGAGATGCGGGCGTATGCCAGATAAGGATCCGGCACCACCAATGCGTTGCCGGCAAAACCCTCGGCATCGGCTTCCTTGAGCAATAGCGCAGCCGCCTGGGAACTTGCCAGGTATTTACGATATTGAGGATTTGCCAGAAAGCTCAACTGAGCTGGGCCAGCCTCCTGCAAGGTGGCTAGCCCAGTAATTTGCTTCTCGGGGTCGCCACGCAGGGTGGCGCCGAGGAACTCGGCCAACTGGCCGAGCTTGATAGTCACGGTCATGGGTTACTTCAGCTGATTCATGCGCTCGATAACCTGGCGCGTGATGTCGTACTGAGGTTTGACATCGATCACTGCGCCACGCTCGAACACCAGGTCAAAACCACCTTTCTTGATGACTTCTTCCACTGCGCTATCCAGTTTCGGCTTCAGTTGCTTGAGCATTTCGCGGTCGGCAACTGCCTTGGCTTCGTTCAGCTCCTTGGACTGGAACTGGAAGTCACGGGCCTTTTGCTTGAATTCAAGCTCCAGACGCTCACGCTCGCCCTGCTGCATCTTGTCGCCGCCGGCCATCAGGCGATCCTGAATGCCCTTGGCGCTGCTTTCCAGCGTCTTGAGCTTGGTCAGTTGCGGACCGAACTTCTTCTCGGCATCCACGGCGTATTTCTTGGCTGCGTCGGATTCCAGCAGTGCCATCTGATAGTTCAGAACGGCGATTTTCATGTCGGCGAACGCCGGGCCTGCCACCAGTACGGAGGCCAGGAGAACCAATTGAGTCAACTTACGCACGATGCACTCCTACAAAATCCATTGTCGTTATCTTGGGTCAGACGCTTAGAACGTCTGGCCGAGGGAGAATTGGAACACTTGAGTTTCAGCTTCATCCGGTTTCTTGATCGGCATCGCCAGTGCAAAGCTCAGCGGGCCCAGTGCGGTGACCCAGGTCACGCCGACACCGACGGAGCTGGCCATGTTGCTCAGACTGATGTCGTTGCACTTGGTGTTCGACGAAGAGCCATTCGCGTTGGTGGTGTCCTTGCATTGCGAATCGAAAACGTTACCCACATCCCAGAATACCGAGGTACGGAGGGAGCGCTGATCCTTGACGAACGGCAGCGGGAACAGAACCTCGACACCGCCCTGGATCAATACGTTGCCACCGAACGGCAGCGGATCCTGATCCGGGTCGACCGAGGTGCCCGGGTTAGTGCCACGACTCGGGGTACTGCGAGGACCCAGCGTACTGTCCTTGAAGCCTCGAACCGAGTTGAAGCCACCAGCATAGTAGTTTTCATAGAACGGCAAGCCGTCGGTCGAACCATAACCGTCGCCATAACCCAGTTCGGTGTGCAGGCGCAGGGTGTAGTTTTCGGTGATCGGCTGGAACAACTGACCACGGTAGTCGAGCTTGTAGAACGACAGGTCGCTGCCCGGGATCGTGGTTTCCAGCGTCAGGCTCTGCGAACGGCCACGGGTAGGCAGTACACCCTTGTTCAGGGTCGACTCGGACCAGCCGGCCGAAGCCTTGAAGTTCAGATAGTTGTCGCCTTCCTTGTTAACGAAGTCGAAAATCTCGTCAACGGTGTATTGACCGGTCTTGATCTTGTCCTGCTGAGCGGACAGACCGAAGGTCAGACGCGAAGTCTCGCTGATCGGGTAGCCAACGTTTACGCCGGCACCCAGGCTGTCTACCGCATAGCTCGCTACGTCGACGTCGAGGTCTTTGTAGTCGGTGGTGCGATAGAACGCGTTGTAGCCCAGGCTCACGCCATCGGCGGTCCAGTACGGGTCAACGTAGCCGAAGTTGTAGCGGCTCTGGTATTCGCTGCGGGTCAGGCCCACGCTTACACGGTTACCGGTACCGAGGAAGTTGTTCTGGGTGATCGAACCACCGAGGATCAGACCGGCGCTCTGAGCGAAACCGACACTGGCAGTGATCGAACCGGAAGCCTGTTCTTCAACGGCGTAGTTCACGTCAACCTGGTCGTCGACACCCGGTACAGCCGGCGTTTCAACGTTCACTTCCTTGAAGAAGCCCAGACGTTCAAGACGGGTCTTGGACTGGTCGATCAGGTAGGTCGAAGCCCAGCCACCTTCCATCTGACGCATTTCACGACGCAGCACTTCGTCCTCGGACTTGGTGTTGCCACGGAAGTTGATGCGGTTGACGTAGGCACGCTTGCCCGGATCAACGGCGAACAGGATATCCACAGTGTGATCGTCGTCATGCGGCTGAGGTACGCCGTTGACGTTGGCGAAGGTGTAACCCTCGTTACCCAGACGGCGGGTGATCAGTTCGGAGGTGGTGGTCATCAGCTTGCGCGAGAACACCTGGCCTTTCTGCACCAGCAACAGCGACTTGACCTGGTCTTCAGGCACTTTCAGGTCACCGCTGAGCTTGACGTCACGAACGGTGTACTTCTCGCCTTCGGTGATGTTGACGGTGATGTAGACGTGCTTCTTGTCCGGGGTGATGGACACCTGGGTCGAAGCGATATCCATGTTGATGTAGCCACGGTCCAGGTAGTAGGAACGCAGGCGCTCCAGGTCACCGGAGAGTTTTTCACGGGCGTACTTGTCGTCGTTCTTGAAGAACGACAGCCAGTTGGTGGTTTTCAGCTCGAACAGGTCGATCAGATCGTCATCAGGGAAGACCGTGTTGCCCACCACGTTGATGTGCTGGATGGCCGCCACGGTGCCTTCGTTGATCTTCACTTTCAGCGCGACGCGGTTGCGCGGCTGCGAGACCACTTCGGTGTCGACGGTCGCCGAGTAACGGCCTTGGGCAACGTACTGACGTTGCAGCTCGTTACGGACACCTTCGAGGGTGGCGCGCTGGAAGATTTCACCTTCGGACAGACCGGACTGCTTGAGGCCCTTCATCAGGTCTTCGGTGGAGATCGCCTTGTTGCCTTCGATCTCGATACTGGCGACCGACGGACGTTCGACGACCGTGATCACCAGAACGTTGCCTTCGCGGCCCAGCTGGATATCTTGAAAGAAACCGGTTTTGAACAACGCACGAGTGGATTCCACCAGGCGACGATCATCCGCCTGCTCGCCGACGTTCAACGGCAAGGCACCAAAGACGCTACCCGCGGAGACCCGCTGGAGGCCATTGACGCGAATATCAGAGATAGTGAAGGACTCGGCGTGAACTTCGGCGATCATCAATACGGTGAGAACCGCAGTTAGCAGCAGACGTTTCATGAAGTCCTTTCTTATTCCAACTGGCAATAAACAAACTGCCGCAAAATGCGGCAGATTCGCAATTCAGCGAAGCTTTACAGTCGACCCAGATCATTGACCAGAGCAAGCAACATCACTCCGACCACTAAACTGATACCGATCTGCACCCCCCAACCTTGCACCCGATCCGACAAGGGGCGACCACGCACCCACTCAATCAGATAAAACAACAAATGCCCCCCATCCAGTACAGGAATGGGCAGCAAATTCAGAACCCCCAGGCTAATACTCAGATAAGCAAGGAAATTCAGGAAATCAGCAACGCCCGACTGGGCAGAAGCGCCCGCCACTTTAGCAATGGTTATCGGCCCACTCAAGTTTTTTACCGAGAGCTCGCCAAACAGCATTTTCTTCAACGAGTCCAGCGTCAGCACGCTCATGGTCCAGGTACGCCGGGCACCCTCGCCAATCGCGGCCAGCGGACCATAACTGACCTCGCGGATCATTTCCGGCGGCCAGTCTACGGCTTTTACACCAGCCCCGAGATAACCGCTTGGCGACTTGCTTTCGCCGCGAGCTGCCAAGGTCACCGGGACCTCGATTTGAGCACCGTCGCGCTCGATTTTCAGCATGATTTTGGTATCAGGACGCGTACGAACAGTGTCGACCACCTGCTGCCAGTCATTCAGCGCCTGGCCGTCGAGCGCCAGCAGGCGGTCACCGGTTTTCAGACCAGCGGCTTGCGCCGGGCCTTTCGGATCGAGCTCGGCCAGCACCGGCGGCAAGGCCGGGCGCCACGGGCGAATACCCAGCGAGCGAATCGGATCGGGCTCATCAGCACCTTTGAGCCATTGATCGAGCGTCAGCTCACGCGGCGTGTCGGCGGTAGAACCCTGCTCGCGCACGAGCAATTGCAGGAAGCCGCTTTCCCCGAGGCGACGCACCAGTTGCAAATTGACGGCGGCCCAACCGGACGTCGGCTCACCATCGATGGCGACGATTTCCTGACCGGCATTCAAACCGGCCTTGGCCGCGATGCTGCCGGACTCGACGGCACCGATGACCGGACGGATCTGCTCGCTGCCGAGCATGGCCAGCACCCAGAAAAACACCAGGGCCAGCAGGAAGTTGGCGATCGGTCCCGCCGCGACAATAGCGATGCGCTGACGAACCGATTTGCGATTGAAGGATTGATGTAGCTGATCGGCCGGCACCTCGCCTTCACGCTCATCGAGCATTTTGACGTAGCCGCCCAGCGGAATCGCGGCGACGACAAATTCAGTGCCCTGCTTGTCGTGCCAGCGCAACAGGGGCATGCCGAAGCCCACGGAAAAACGCAGAACCTTGACGCCACAGCGACGCGCGACCCAGAAGTGGCCGAATTCGTGAAAGGTGACCAGCACACCCAAAGCGATCAGGGTGCCGGCAATCATATAGAGCGCGCTCATCTACTTTCTCCGCAATCCTGTTCAGTGCCGCGTGACGCCATGGTACTGCAACTGCTATCGGTCGTGACGACTCAGCCACTGCCCGGCCAGAGTCCGCGCTTTCGCGTCTGCGGTAAACACCGCGTCCAGATCTTCCAGTGCAACCACAGGCTCGAGATTCAACACGTCCTCGATGATACTCGCGATTTCCAGATAACCCACGCGCCCGTCGAGAAACGCCGCGACCGCCACTTCGTTGGCCGCATTGAGCATGGCCGGTGCGCTGTTGCCGGCCTCCGCCGCCTGTCGCGCCAGGCGCAGACAAGGGAAGCGCTGTTCGTCCGGCGCCTCGAAATCCAGGCGCGCGATGGCAAACAGATCCAGCGGCGCCACACCCGAGTCGATCCGCTCCGGCCAGGCCAGTGCGTTGGCAATCGGCGTGCGCATGTCAGGGTTGCCCAACTGCGCCAATACCGAGCCATCCACATAGTCGACCAGCGAGTGAATCACACTCTGCGGATGAATCACCACCTCCACCTGCGACGGCTTGGCGTCGAACAGCCAGCAAGCCTCGATCAACTCCAGGCCCTTGTTCATCATGCTGGCCGAGTCCACCGAGATCTTGCGTCCCATCGACCAGTTCGGGTGCGCACACGCCTGATCAGGCGAAACATGCACCAACTCGCTCAACGGCGTCTGCCGGAAAGGCCCGCCCGAAGCCGTGAGCAGAATCCTTCTTACACCGACGGCGCCCAGCCCACGGGCGAAATCCTGCGGCATGCACTGGAAGATCGCGTTGTGCTCGCTGTCGATCGGCAGCAGCACCGAACCGCTCTTGTGCACCGCCTGCATGAACAGCGCGCCGGACATCACCAGCGCCTCTTTATTGGCCAGCAGGATTTTCTTGCCAGCTTCCACCGCCGCCAGCGTCGGGCGCAAGCCTGCCGCACCGACGATGGCCGCCATCACGGCATCCACTTCAGGCGCGGAAGCGACCTGGCACAGGCCCTCCTCCCCCACCAACACGCGAGTGGACAGACCGGCAGCCCGCAAGTCGTCCTGCAGACCACGCGCCGCCGCCACTTCAGGCACTACCGCGAATTGCGGCACATGGCGAACGCACAAGGCGAGCAACTCGCTCAGGCGCGTGAAACCGCTCAGGGCGAAAACCTGATAACGCTCGGGATGCCGAGCGATAACGTCGAGGGTGCTCAGGCCAATCGAACCGGTAGCCCCCAGAACAGTGATCTGTTGAGGACGGCTCACGGTGCAGCCATCCACAGCAATACAGCGAAAATCGGGATCGCAGCGGTCAGGCTGTCGATGCGATCAAGCACGCCGCCATGGCCGGGCAGCAGGTTGCTGCTGTCCTTGATGCCGGACTGGCGCTTGAACATGCTTTCGGTGAGGTCGCCCACCACCGAGATGAACACGATCAACGCAGCGCCGATCAGCCCCTTGAGCAGTTCAGCCACCGTCCAGTCGCGAACCAGACCGACGATCGCAGTGATCACCAGACTCAGCGCCAGGCCACCGTAAACACCTTCCCAACTCTTGCCTGGACTGACTTGCGGCGCCAGCTTGCGCTTGCCGAAAGCACGGCCGGAGAAATAGGCACCGATGTCGGCACCCCAGACCAATACCATCACCGCCATGATCAGCCAGTTACCCAACGGGTACTGTTTGATCTGCACCAGCCCTTGCCAGGCTGGCAGCAGGATCAGCAAGCCGATCACCAGTTTGGTGGCCGCCGTGGACCAGTGCACGCTCGAGCGCGGATACGTCAGCACGAGATACGTAGCCACCGCCCACCACAACACCGAAGCGCCCAACACCCAAGGGGCGAGGCCCGGCAGGACGTACATGACGAACAGCATCAGCGCGACGACAGCGGCATAGCCGACACGGAACGACTGTGCGGTAAAGCCCGCCAGGCGCGCCCATTCCCAGGCGCCCAGACTTACGACCAGACCGATGAACAGCGCGAAACCGGAGCCTTCGAGCAGGAAAAACCCGCACAGGGCGATCGGCAGCAGGATCAGCGCAGTGATGATTCGTTGTTTAAGCATTAAACCCGGGCTCCAGCTTCAACCTGTTCGCTCGTTTTACCGAAGCGACGCTGGCGTGAAGCGAAATCGGCCAGCGCAGTGCGCATGGCTTCGTGTTTGAAGTCCGGCCAGAACAGGTCGGAGAAGTACAACTCGGCATACGCCAGTTGCCACAGCAGGAAGTTGCTGATGCGGTGCTCGCCACCGGTGCGGATGCACAGGTCCGGCAACGGCAGATCACCGGTGGCCAGACAGGTTTGCAGCAGATCCGGGGTGATGTCTTCCGGACGCAGATGCCCGGCCTGGACTTCACGCGCCAGCCGCTGCGCAGCCTGGGCAATATCCCACTGACCGCCGTAGTTGGCGGCGATCTGCAGGATGAAGCGGTTGGCACCAGCGGTCATGGCCTCGGCCTCGCGCATCGCCGCCTGAAGCTCAGGATGAAAGCGCGAGCGATCGCCGATGATGCGCAAGCTGATGTTGTTGTCGTTGAGGCGCTTGGCCTCACGACGCAGTGCCTTGAAGAACAGATCCATCAAGGCACTGACTTCATCGGCCGGGCGCTGCCAGTTCTCACTGGAAAAGGCGAACAGGGTGAGCACTTCGACCTTGGCCTCGGCGCACACCTCGATCACTGCCCGCACAGCATCCACGCCGGCCTTATGCCCGGCGACACCCGGCATAAAGCGTTTTTTCGCCCAGCGATTATTGCCATCCATGATGATCGCGACATGGCGCGGCACCGCGGACGGCGCAGACTGCTTGGTCTTGTCCATTAAAAGCTCGACCCTTATACGGCCATCAGGTCTTTTTCTTTCTCGTCCGTGGCCTTGGTGATCTGGGCCTCGGATTCTTTGGTCAGCTTATCGATATCAGCGATGGCACGACGCTCTTCGTCTTCACTGATTTCCTTGTCCTTGACCAGCTTTTTAAGCTCACCCAATGCGTCACGACGAATATTGCGCACAGCAACGCGCGCGTCTTCCGCTGCGCTACGGGCCTGCTTGGTGAAGCCCTTGCGCGTTTCCTCGGTGAGGGCAGGCATCGGGATCAAAAGCAACTCACCCAGGTTGGTCGGATTGAGGTTCAGACCGGCGCTCTGGATCGCCTTGTCGACGGCAGCGAGCATGTTGCGCTCGAAGGCCACGACTTGCAGGGTACGCGAATCTTTCACGGTGACGTTGGCGACGCTGCTCAGCGGGGTGTCAGTGCCGTAGTAAGGCACCATGACGCTGCCGAGAATGCTCGGGTGAGCCTTGCCGGTACGAATCTGGCCGAACGCGTGGTTCAGGGATTCCAGGGATTTCTGCATACGCGCTTGGGCGTCTTTCTTGATTTCGTTGATCATTGTTGGCCTTCCTCGATCAAAGTCCCTTCAGCGCCGCCGTGCACAATGTTCAGCAGGGCGCCGGGCTTGTTCATGTTGAATACGCGCAGCGGCATCTTGTGATCGCGGCACAGGCAAATAGCTGTCAGATCCATTACACCCAGCTTGCGATCCAGCACTTCATCATAAGTCAGATGATCGAACTTCTCGGCATGCGGGTCTTTGAACGGGTCTGCGGTGTAGACGCCATCAACCTTGGTCGCTTTCAGCACGACGTCGGCATCGATTTCGATGGCACGCAGGCAGGCTGCCGAATCCGTGGTAAAGAACGGATTGCCGGTACCGGCGGCGAAAATCACCACGTCCTTGGAGTTCAGGTGGCGCATGGCTTTGCGGCGATCGTAGTGATCGGTCACGCCAACCATGGAAATGGCCGACATCACGATGGCCGAGATATTGGCACGTTCCAGCGCATCGCGCATGGCCAAGGCGTTCATCACAGTGGCCAGCATGCCCATGTGGTCGCCTGTCACCCGATCCATGCCAGCCTTGCTCAAGGCCTCACCACGGAACAGGTTGCCACCGCCGATCACCAGACCGACCTGTACGCCGATGCCGACCAGTTGGCCAACTTCCAGCGCCATCCGATCCAGCACTTTTGGATCGATCCCGAACTCTTCCGAGCCCATCAGGGCCTCGCCGCTAAGCTTGAGTAGAATGCGTTTATAGCGAGCCTGATAACCACTGCCCTGCTGAGCCATTGCGAATCTCTCCTGCGGCGTATTTAAAAAATTCTGTGCAAGCTGTTTTACAGCTGCCGTTCACTCTAGCTTGGCGCTGCTTCAGCGCCATCGGAACCTGGCTTTGTAAGTCAGTTCCCAGTGGAAACCAATTAAAAATTGGTAACCCCATCTGAAAAGAGGCTGCGCGCGTGAGCGGGCAGCCTCTTTCGGGCGACAGTTGAAAAACCGTCTTATTGCTTGGCGGCAGCCAGCTGGGCAGCAACTTCTTCAGCGAAGTTGTCGACCGGCTTCTCGATGCCTTCGCCTACTTTGAAGTAGGTGAAGGAAACGATTTCTGCGCCGCCTTTCTTGGCCAGCTCGCCAACCTTGATTTCAGGGTTCTTGACGAACGCCTGCTCAACCAGGCTTGCTTCTGCCAGGAACTTGCTGATACGGCCTTTGACCATGTTCTCAACAATGTTTTCTGGCTTGCCTTTGATCTTCTCTTCGTTCAGCTGCAGGAACACAGCTTTTTCACGCTCGATCGCTTCAGCCGAAACTTGCGAAGGCAGCAGGAACTCAGGGTTGCTTGCAGCAACGTGCATCGCGATGTCTTTGGCCAGCTCGACGTCACCGCCTTTCAGAGCCACAACCACACCGATCTTGTTGCCGTGCAGGTACGAACCGACAACGTCACCTTCGATACGGGCCAGACGACGGATGTTGACGTTCTCGCCTACTTTGGCAACCAGTGCTTCGCGAGCGGCTTCTTGAGCAGCGATCAGCGGAGCAGCGTCGGTCAGTTTGTCAGCGAAGGCTTTTTCTACGCTGGCAGCAACAAAGTTTTTGAAGTCGTCTTGCAGAGCCAGGAAGTCGGTCTGCGAGTTCACTTCCAGGATAACGGCAGCCTTACCGTCGTCCTTGATTGCGATTGCGCCTTCAGCGGCAACGTTGCCAGCCTTTTTCGCAGCCTTGATCGCGCCCGAAGCACGCATGTCATCAATGGCTTTTTCGATGTCGCCGTCAGCCTTTTCCAAGGCTTTCTTGCAGTCCATCATGCCTTCGCCGGTACGCTCGCGCAGTTCTTTAACCAAAGCTGCAGTAATTGCTGCCATTTTCAAATTCCTCTTGGATAGGTTTTCAACCATTCCACCCGATCGAACGGGCGTTCAATTCTTCCCGAAACACCTTGTAGCTGCTGCACGTTACAAATGCAGGAGATGCGCGGCCACAAGTGGGCGCCAACAAACGGTTTTCGAGGTGGCAAAAAGGGGGCCAAGCCCCCTTTTTGCTTACTGAGTCAACGCCAGGGCGTCGATTACTCAGCTGCAGCCTGAGTTTCTTCAGCTGCGAATTCAACAGTACCGCCAGCAACATTGTTGCGACCACGGATCACTGCGTCAGCCATCGAACCCATGTACAGCTGGATAGCGCGGATTGCGTCATCGTTGCCTGGGATGATGTAGTCAACGCCTTCCGGGCTGCTGTTGGTATCGACAACGCCGATAACCGGGATGCCCAGCTTGTTGGCTTCGGTGATCGCGATGCGCTCGTGGTCAACGTCGATCACGAACAGTGCGTCTGGCAGACCGCCCATGTCCTTGATGCCGCCCAGGGAGCGATCCAGCTTTTCCAGGTCACGGGAGCGCATCAGCGCTTCTTTCTTGGTCAGCTTGGCGAAAGTACCGTCTTCGGCTTGAACTTCAAGGTCACGCAGACGCTTGATGGAAGCACGAATGGTTTTGAAGTTGGTCAGCATGCCGCCCAACCAGCGGTGATCGACGTACGGCGAACCGCAACGTGCTGCTTCTTCAGCAACGATCTTGCCAGCGGAACGCTTGGTGCCGACGAACAGAATCTTGTTTTTGCCCTGGGCCAGACGCTCTACGAAAGTCAGAGCTTCGTTGAACATTGGCAGGGTTTTTTCAAGGTTGATGATGTGAATCTTGTTACGCGCGCCGAAAATGTATTTACCCATTTTCGGATTCCAGTAACGGGTTTGGTGACCGAAGTGCACACCGGCCTTCAGCATATCGCGCATGTTGACTTGGGACATGATAGTTCCTTAATAAGTCGGGTTTGGCCTCCACGTATCCCAATGACCAACCAGTGGCATAAAGCCAAAAGCACCCAGGTCATCGTGTCGACACGTGTGTGGATTTAAGCTTTTCGGGGTATCCCCGGAAAGCGGCGCATTTTATACCACAGGGTGCGCAGAAACGGAACCCGGAATCTGCAATCGCACCAAGGACATGGGCGCAGCCCCCTTGGAATCGCCTTCAGGCACACCATTGTATAGAGAGAGACGATGCACGCAGGCGCGGATTTGCGCCTTTCGTCTGTTAGAATCGGGTTTTTCAGGGTCGCAAAACGCACACCTGCCACCCTATCCGTATCAGCAAGCGCCGCCGAGCGCAGAGAGAGCCTGTATGACCGTCAACCTCAAAACCCCCGAGGACATCGCTGGCATGCGTGTCGCCGGCAAACTGGCCGCCGATGTGCTGGAAATGATTGCCGAACACGTCAAACCGGGCGTGACCACCGATCAACTGAACCAGATCTGCCATGACTACATCGTCAACGTGCAGCAAGCCATCCCTGCCCCGCTCAACTACAAGGGCTACCCGAAGTCGATCTGCACCTCGATCAACCACGTGGTCTGCCACGGCATCCCGAATGACAAGCCGCTGAAGAATGGCGACACCCTGAACATCGACGTCACCGTGATCAAAGACGGCTACCACGGCGACACCAGCCGCATGTTCCACGTCGGCGAAGTGCCGGTGTGGGCCGAACGCCTGTCGCAGGTCACCCAGGAATGCATGTACAAGGCGATCGAAATCGTCAAACCTGGCTGCCGCCTCGGCGACATCGGTGAAATCATCCAGAAGCACGCGGAAAAGAACGGTTTCTCGGTGGTTCGCGAGTTCTGTGGCCACGGCATCGGCAAGGTGTTCCACGAAGAGCCACAGATCCTGCATTACGGTCGCGCCGGCACCGGCATGGAACTGAAGGCCGGCATGACCTTCACCATCGAGCCGATGATCAACCAGGGCAAGGCCGACACCAAGGTACTGGGCGACGGCTGGACCGCGATCACCAAGGACCGCAAACTCTCGGCGCAGTGGGAACACACCCTGCTGGTGACCGACACCGGCTACGAGATCTTCACCCTGCGCGCCGACGACACTATCCCGCGCGTCTCGGCCTGATCCCAAGAACGCTCCCAGCCTTATAGAAGGAAAGCCAATCGATGCCGCAGGTGGATCCCGAACTCTTCGACCGCGGTCAGTTCCAGGCTGAACTGGCCCTGAAAGCGAGTCCCATCGCGGCGTTCAAGAAGGCGATCCGCCAGGCGCGCGAGGTCCTCGACACGCGTTTTCGCAGCGGCCGCGACATCCGCCGGCTGATCGAAGACCGTGCGTGGTTCGTCGACAATATCCTGCAAAAGGCCTGGGAGCAGTTCAACTGGAGCGAAGACGCCGATATCGCGCTGGTCGCGGTCGGAGGCTACGGCCGGGGGGAGTTGCACCCCTATTCCGACATCGACCTGCTGATCCTGCTGGACAGCGCCGATCACGAAGTCTTCCGCGATTCCATCGAGCGCTTTCTGACGCTGCTGTGGGACATCGGCCTGGAAGTCGGTCAGAGCGTACGCTCGGTCGACGAATGCGCCGAAGAGGCCCGCGCCGACCTGACGGTGGTCACCAACCTGATGGAAAGCCGCACCATCTGCGGCCCCGAGCGTCTGCGCCAGCGCATGCTCGATGTCACCAGCACCGCGCACATGTGGCCGGCCAAGGAGTTTTTCCTGGCCAAACGCGCCGAGCAAAAGGCCCGTCACCACAAGTACAACGACACCGAATACAACCTGGAACCCAACGTCAAAGGCTCGCCTGGCGGCCTGCGGGATATCCAGACCATTCTGTGGGTGGCCCGTCGTCAGTACGGCACCCTGAACCTGCGCGCTCTCGCTGGCGAAGGTTTCCTGGTCGAGAGCGAAAACGCCCTGTTGGCGTCGTCCCAGGAGTTCCTCTGGAAAGTCCGGTATGCCCTGCACATGCTCGCCGGTCGCTCCGAGGACCGCCTGCTGTTCGATCATCAACGAACCATTGCCGGCCTGCTGGGTTTTGAAGGCGACGACGCCAAACAGGCCGTCGAAAACTTCATGCAGCAGTACTTCCGCGTGGTGATGAGCATCGCCCAGCTCAGCGACCTGATCATCCAGCACTTCGAGGAAGTCATCCTCGCCCCGGAAGACGAAGCGCCGCCGCAGCCAATCAACTCGCGCTTCCAGTTGCACGACGGCTATATCGAAGCGCGCAACGACAACGTGTTCCGTCGCACGCCGTTCGCCATGCTCGAGATCTTCGTGCTGATGGCCCAGCAACCGGAAATCAAAGGCGTACGCGCCGACACCATTCGTCTGCTGCGCGAGAACCGGCACCTGATCGACGACAACTTCCGCAACGATATCCGCAACACCAGCCTGTTCATCGAGCTGTTCAAATGCAAGATCGGCGTGCACCGCAACCTGCGCCGGATGAACCGCTACGGCATCCTCGGGCGCTACCTGCCGGAGTTCGGTTTCATCGTCGGGCAGATGCAGCACGACCTGTTCCACATTTATACAGTCGATGCGCACACGCTGAACCTGATCAAACACCTGCGTAAGTTGCAGTACACCCAGGTGTCGGAAAAATTCCCGCTGGCCGCCAAGCTCATGGCCAAACTGCCCAAGCCCGAACTGATTTACATGGCCGGTCTGTACCACGACATTGGCAAGGGCCGGCATGGCGATCATTCGGACATCGGCGCAGTCGATGCCGAAGCGTTCTGCCAGCGCCATCAGTTGCCCCTCTGGGACAGCCGCCTGATCGTCTGGCTGGTGCAGAACCACCTGGTGATGTCGACCACCGCCCAGCGCAAGGACTTGTCCGATCCGCAGGTGATCCACGATTTCGCTCAGGCCGTCGGCGACGAGACCCGGCTGGATTACCTGTACGTGCTGACCGTGGCCGACATCAACGCGACCAACCCGACGCTGTGGAATTCGTGGCGCGCCAGCCTCTTGCGCCAGCTCTACACCGAGACCAAACGCGCTCTGCGCCGTGGCCTGGAAAACCCGGTGGATCGCGAAGAGCAGATCCGCCAGACCCAGAGTGCGGCGCTGGACATTCTGGTGCGCGGCGGCACTGACCCGGACGACGTCGAGCAGTTGTGGGCGCAGTTGGGCGATGACTATTTCCTGCGTCACACCGCCGGCGACGTGGCCTGGCACAGTGACGCGATCCTGCAGCAGCCGGCTGATGGCGGTCCACTGGTGCTGATCAAGGAAACCACCCAGCGCGAGTTCGAAGGTGGCACGCAGATCTTCATCTACGCCCCGGACCAGCACGACTTCTTCGCCGTGACCGTGGCCGCGATGGACCAGCTCAACCTGAACATTCACGACGCCCGGGTCATCACGTCGAGCAGCCAGTTCACCCTCGACACCTACATCGTGCTCGACACCGACGGCGACTCGATCGGCGACAACCCGGCCCGGGTCAAACAGATACGCGACGGCCTAACCGAAGCCCTGCGTAACCCCGACGACTACCCGACGATCATCCAGCGCCGGGTGCCGCGCCAGCTCAAGCACTTCGCCTTCGCGCCGCAGGTAACGATCCACAACGACGCTCAGCGTCCGGTGACGGTGCTGGAATTGACGGCGCCTGACCGCCCGGGCCTGCTGGCACGGATCGGCGGGATCTTCCTCGAGTTCGACCTGTCGCTGCAGAACGCCAAGATTGCGACCCTGGGCGAACGCGTGGAAGACGTATTCTTCATCACCGACGCGCACAACCAGCCGCTCTCCGACCCGCTGCTGTGCAGCCGTTTGCAGGATGCAATCGTCGAGCAACTGAGCGTCATTCAGGAACCGGATATCAAGCTTTCGCGTATCAGTATTTGATCCAGCAACTCCCCCCCTGTGGGAGCGGGCTTGCTCGCGAAAGCGGTGTGTCAGGCGACACATCATTCACTGACACACCGCTTTCGCGAGCAAGCCCGCTCCCACATTGAACGAGGCCCCCATGAACAACGCTCTGAACCAGCTCCAGCCCTATCCGTTCGAAAAGCTCCGCGCCCTGCTCGGCACCGTGACCCCGAACCCGGACAAACGCCCGATCGCCCTGTCGATCGGCGAGCCGAAACATCGCTCGCCAGGTTTTGTCGCCGAAGCGCTGGCGAACAATCTGGATCAGATGGCGGTGTATCCGACCACCCTCGGCATCCCGGCCCTGCGCGAAGCCATCGCCAGCTGGTGTGAACGTCGCTTCGGCGTGCCGAGCGGCTGGATTGATCCGGCGCGCAATGTATTGCCGGTCAACGGTACCCGCGAAGCGCTATTCGCTTTCACCCAGACCGTGGTCAACCGTGGCGACGATGCACTGGTGGTCAGCCCGAACCCGTTCTATCAGATCTACGAAGGCGCCGCGTTCCTCGCCGGGGCCAAGCCGCACTACCTGCCGTGCCTGGACGAAAACGGTTTCAACCCGGATTTCGACGCCGTGTCGCCGGACATCTGGAAGCGCTGCCAGATCCTGTTCCTGTGCTCCCCAGGCAATCCGACCGGCGCGCTGATCCCGGTCGATGTACTGAAAAAACTCATCGCCCTGGCCGACGAATACGATTTCGTGATCGCCGCCGACGAGTGCTACAGCGAACTGTACTTCGACGAACAGACCCCGCCGCCGGGCCTGCTCAGCGCCTGCGTGGAACTCGGCCGCAAGGACTTCAAGCGTTGCGTGGTGTTCCACAGTCTGTCCAAGCGCTCCAACCTGCCGGGCCTGCGCTCCGGGTTCGTGGCTGGTGATGCCGACATCCTCAAAGGCTTCCTGCTGTACCGCACCTACCACGGCTGCGCGATGCCGGTGCAAACCCAGCTGGCCAGTGTTGCGGCGTGGAATGACGAAGTGCATGTGCGTGCCAACCGTGCGCTGTACCGCGAGAAGTTCGACGCAGTGCTGGAAATCCTCAGCCCGGTGATGGACGTGCAGCGTCCGGACGGCAGCTTCTATCTGTGGCCGAACGTGGCCGGGGACGATGCCGCATTCTGCCGCGACCTGTTCGAGCAGGAGCATGTGACCGTGGTGCCAGGCTCGTATCTGTCGCGCGAGGTCGACGGCGTGAATCCGGGCGCCGGGCGCGTGCGCATGGCACTGGTTGCGCCTTTAGCTGAATGTGTTGAAGCAGCAGAACGGATCCGCGACTTCATCACCCGCCAACACTGAGTTTTCAGTATCCGTGCCAGTCATCTGGCACGGACATACCCCTCAAGTTACATTTAAAACCACTTTACAACTACTCCAGACACTGCCCGAAGCTTAATCTTGCGCAGTGGTTTTTTTGCATGCGCGAAACAACCAAAAAGACAAATCAAGGAGCAAGACAAAGCATGGACAACTTTCAATATTGCACGCTGCAAAAACCGGCTAAAGAACTCAAATCCAGCGCCCTCAACAACAGCCGAAAAAAACGCTCTTTGGTGCACTACGCGAAACTTTGGCCAAGCCGACACACTCTGAAAATAGCTTTCATGGATAACCCGACTCCGGAACACAAAAATAAAATCATTGCCGCCGCCGGAAAATGGCTTCCTTATATCAGTTTGAAGTTTGAGTTCGTTGAAGGCGTAGAGGGTGAGATCCGAATCGCCACCGAGGGTGTTGTGAACAGTTCATTTCTGGGTACCGATGCACTGGATATGTTTCCTGACACGCCAACCATGAACCTTGGCATCGACCCCGAACACGAAGACTTCGAGACGGTCGTCATTCACGAGTTCGGCCATGCACTGGGCGCGATGCACGAACATCAGCACCCCAAGGCGCAAATCCCCTGGAACAAAGAAAATGTTTACAACTACTACCAGAACAGACCGATGAATCCACTGTCGCGAGGCGAAGTTGACGACAATATATTTACGCCTTTTGACGATGCCGACGCGCTTTACTTGCCATACGATCGAAAATCCATCATGCACCATCCGGTTCCCAACAGTTTGACGCTTGGCAATTGGGAAAATCCGATCAATCGCGAAATCAGTGAGAAAGACAAACAGCTCATGCGATTGATTTACCCACGCTGAATCACATCTTTACCGTGCCAGTTCTGTTGGCACGGTAACCCGTCATAAAATCGCACACATATCCAATTTACCTGCTCAGGCGCAACAACTAGCATCCTTCATTCAAAGCGACTTTCCGGGAACAACAAGCAACCCGAGAAGTTAAATATGACAAATGAAAACATGGATGTTCAGTTATGCACTTAACCCGGCTTCAGCCAAACAAAAAGACCGAAACCACACGCACCTCCACCATCATCAAATGCACTTCGGAGGTTCAGAAAAATGTGGGCTAAAAACAATCCGGCAAAATTCTGGACTCCCGGCAGTACTCTTCGCATCGCCTTCCTCAACGGCACGCAGGAATTCAAGGACGCGACCATTGCCGCGGCCAGCAACTGGTTGCCGCACATCAACTTGAAATTCGATTTCGTCGAAGGTGAAGTGGGCGACATCCGCATACTGAGTCAGGAAGGAACGTTTTCCTCCCTGATCGGCACGGATGCTCTGCTACATCCCGATGAGCCGACCATGACACTCTGGCCCCATCCACCCAGTCAGGCACGTTACTTCGCAGCCAATGTCATGCATGAGTTCGGGCACATGCTGGGCGCGGAGCATGAACAGACCAATCCCACGGCAGATATTCCCTGGGACAAGCCAGCCATCTATGCACAATTTGGAATCACCGCCGACCCGGAAGAAGACGACTACCAGGCCAGCGTGACGCGCAAACGCCTGCACGACTGGTACTTTGACCGCGGCAATCCCGACGAAAGCATTTATTCGGAATACGATCCAAAGTCGATCATGCACTATCGCATCAGCCAGTCCTGGACCATCGGTGACTTCCAGCTCTTCATTAATCTGGATCTCAGCGAAAAGGACAAAATCTTCATGGCGAACGCTTATCCCTGCCCCGCGAGTGAGTGAGCGCATCAGGTCCGTGTCGGGCTATTTGACCTGCCCCAGATTCGCCTCACTCAAATCCAGCTCACCCAATACCTCACGCAACACATCATCACCGATCTGGTGCTGACGGCTGAGGCTATACAACTCCAGGCGCTGTGCCCGCAACGCCTTCAAGCGCAACCGGCGTTCCAGCAGATCCATCTGGAACGCCAGCGCCTGGGCTTCGGCGGAATCGTTGAACACGTCGAGCTGATGACGATACTCGGACATGATCCGTGCCTTGAGTTCCGCCGAGAGCGCGGCCTGCGCAGCATCCTGCGGGCCGACCTCTTCGGTTTCCAGCGCATGGATCGCCGCCTCGGCGGTCTTGCGCCAGGCATCGCGCACTTCCTGACGGCGTTTGTCGTCCGGGCTTTTTTCGATGCCACGCAGCAGCAACGGCAAGGCGATACACGCACAAATCAGCGACAACAGAATCACCCCGGCGGCGATGAAGATCAGCAGATCACGCTCGGGGAACGCCTCGGCCCCCATCAACATCGGCACTGACATCACACCGGCCAGCGTCACCGCCCCGCGCACACCACCGACGGTCAGCAGCCAGCAGGATCGGGCGGTCGGCACTTGCGTCAGGTCGCCCTTGCCGCGCAGCCTTCGCAGCAGTACCGACAAACGCCAGATGCTTTGTACCCAGATAAAGCGCAACAGCACCAGCGCGAGAAAAATCGCCACCACGTCGAGGCCACGGTACAGCAGCGTCGGCCACAACGTAGGCTCGTGGCTGACCACCGCTTTGATGATGTCCGGCAATTGCAGGCCCAGCAGCAGAAAGATCAGACCGTTGAAGGCAAATTCGAGCAATGACCACACGCTGCGATTGAGCAGCCGGGTGCTGGTCTGCCGTGGCAACAGATCAAGCCAGCTCTGCATCATCCCCGCCGCGACGGCCGAAAGAATCCCCGATGCGCCCAGTCGCTCGGCCAGTACATAGGCGGCGAACGGCAGCAGCAACATGAACACCACGTGGGTGGCCGGATCGTCCCAGCCACGGGCGATCATCCACGCGCGCAAGCGCCCGACCAGCCAGCTCAGCGCGACGCCGACGGCTAATCCACCGACCGCCACCAGCACGAAAGTCAGGCTCGCATTGGCCAGCGAAAACACCCCGGTCACCGCCGCTACCAAGGCAAACTTGAACGTCACCAGACCCGAGGCATCGTTCATCAACGCCTCGCCTTGCAGGATGTGCATCAGCGGTGTCGGCAAGCGGTTCTGCGAGATCGCCGAGACCGCCACGGCGTCAGTCGGCGAGAGCACAGCGGCCAGCGCGAAGGCCACCGGCAACGGAATGCTCGGCAACAGCCAGTGAATGAAGTACCCGGCGCCGACCACGGTGAACAGCACCAGACCGACCGCCAGCGTCAGAATTGGTCCGCGCAGATGCCAGAACTCGCGCTTGGGCATGCGCCAACCGTCGGAAAACAGCAGCGGCGGCAGGAACAGAAACAGGAACAATTCGGGGTCCAGCGCGACGTGCAGGCCCAGTGTCGGCCAGGCCAGCAAGGCACCGGCGGCGATTTGCACGAGGGGCAGCGGCAGCGGGACGACCCGTCCGACCAGCCGGGAGACGCTGACCAGCATCAGCAGGATCAGGACGGTATAAGCGGTTTGCATAAAGCGGAAATCTCAGACAATCGACAGCGTTGAACTGCCATATTAGCCGCTTAGGATGCGTCTGACCGTTGCACCTATGTCGCACGCCCTGTCGCAAATCCCTTGTAGGAGTGAGCCTGCTCGCGATAACGGTTTAACATTCAACACTATCAGTGGCAGGTAAATCGCCATCGCGAGCAGGCTCACTCCTACAGGGTTTTGCGGTGGGAAATCGACCTCAGCCGCCGCGAAACCGTTCGGTCATGGCATAATCCGACACCATTTTTTTCCAGCACCTGTAAAGGGAGCGATTCCTTGACTGTTTCAAGTAAAACGTTGCACCTTTTCGGCATCAAAGCCTGCGACACCATGAAGAAAGCGCGCACCTGGCTCGATGAACACGCTGTCAGCTACGACTTTCACGACTACAAAACCGCCGGTATCGACCGTGAGCACCTGACCCAATGGTGTGACGAGCACGGCTGGCAAACGGTGTTGAACCGTGCAGGCACGACCTTTCGCAAACTCGACGACGAACGTAAAGCCGATCTCGACCAGTCGAAAGCCATCGAACTGATGCTCGCTCAACCCTCGATGATCAAGCGCCCGGTGCTTGATCTCGGTGACCGAACCCTGATTGGCTTCAAGCCAGACATCTACGCGGCCGCAATCAAGTAAGCAGCCCGTCACTTATTGCTAGAGGTATTCACATGTCCAACTCTCTGTTCAGCATCGCCTTTGGTGTCGGCACGCAAAACCGTCAAGGCGCCTGGCTGGAAGTGTTCTACGCTCAGCCACTGCTCAACCCGTCGGCGGAACTGGTCGCCGCTGTTGCGCCGATCCTCGGCTACACCGAAGGCAACCAGGCCATCACGTTCACCACCGCGCAGGCTGCGCAACTGGCTGAAGCGGTCAAAGGCATCGACGCCGTTCAAGGCAAACTGCTGACCCGTCTGGCCGAAAGCCACAAGCCGCTGGTCGCCACCCTGCTGGCCGAAGACGCACAACTGACCTCGACGCCAGAGGCGTACCTCAAGCTGCACCTGCTGTCCCATCGTCTGGTCAAGCCACACGGCGTAAGCCTGGCCGGGATCTTCCCGCTGCTGCCGAACGTTGCCTGGACCAGCCAGGGCGCGATCGACCTGAGCGAACTGGCCGAACTGCAACTGGAAGCCCGTCTGCGTGGCGAGCTGCTGGAAGTGTTCTCGGTGGACAAGTTCCCGAAAATGACCGACTACGTGGTGCCGGCCGGTGTGCGTATCGCTGACGCTGCTCGTCTGCGTCTGGGTGCCTACGTGGGCGAAGGCACCACCGTAATGCACGAAGGCTTCATCAACTTCAACGCCGGCACCGAAGGCCCGGGCATGATCGAAGGCCGCGTTTCCGCAGGCGTATTCGTCGGCAAGGGTTCGGACCTGGGCGGCGGCTGCTCGACCATGGGCACCCTGTCGGGCGGCGGCAACATCGTGATCAAGGTCGGCGAAGGCTGCCTGATCGGCGCCAACGCCGGTATCGGTATCCCGTTGGGCGACCGCAACACCGTCGAGTCGGGCCTGTACGTGACCGCCGGCACCAAAGTCGCGCTGCTGGACGAGCACAACAATCTGGTCAAGGTTGTGAAGGCGCGCGAGCTGGCCGGTCAGACCGACCTGCTGTTCCGTCGCAACTCGGAAACCGGTGCCGTGGAGTGCAAGACCCACAAATCGGCGATCGAGCTGAACGAAGCGCTGCACGCTCACAACTAAGCAGCCACACGATCCCCCCTGTGGGGGCGAGCTTGCTCGCGAAGGCGTCCGGTCAGTCAACAACAGTGCTGAATGACACGACGCATTCGCGAGCAAGCCCGCTCCCACAAGGTTCGGCGTACATCCCGCCCCTCTTCACCAGGGCTGAAAACTGTGATGATTCCCTCCCCGTGGCGCGCCGATTTTCCGGCCATCGCCGCCCTGCAACGGCAAGACCAGACCTATCTGGACAACGCCGCCACCACGCAAAAACCCCAGGCCCTGCTCGACGCACTGACGCATTACTACGCCAACGGCGCGGCCAATGTGCATCGTGCGCAGCATCTGCCCGGCGCGCACGCGACGCAGGCGTTCGAAGACAGTCGGCTCAAGGTTGCCCAGTGGCTGAACGCCGGTGACAGCGGGCAGATCATCTTCACCCACGGCGCCACCAGTGCGCTGAATCTCCTGGCCTATGGCCTGGAACATCTTTTCCACCCAGGCGATGAAATTGTCATCAGCGCCCTGGAGCATCACGCCAACCTGCTGCCATGGCAGCAACTGGCACAACGTCGCGAGCTGAAACTGGTGATCCTGCCGCTGGACGCCGACGGCGTGATCGACCTCGGCGCCGCCGTGCGTCTGATCACCCCGCGCACTCGCTTGCTGGCGGTCAGTCAGCTGTCCAACGTGCTCGGTGCCTGGCAACCATTGCCGGCGCTGCTGGCGATGGCCAAGGCGCACAACGCGCTGACCGTGGTCGATGGCGCCCAGGGTGTGGTGCACGGTCGCCACGACGTGCAGGCGCTGGGTTGCGACTTTTATGTGTTTTCCAGCCACAAGCTGTACGGCCCCGATGGCCTCGGCGTGCTGTTCGGGCGCAACAAGGCGCTTGAACAACTGCAGCCGTGGCAGTTCGGCGGCGAAATGGTGCTCGAAGCCAATTATCACGATTCACGCTTCCGCCCTGCCCCGCTGGGTTTCGAGGCGGGCACGCCGCCGATCGCCAGCGTGATCGGCCTCGGCGCGACCCTCGATTATCTGGCCGGGCTGGATCAAGACGCGGTGTCGGCCCACGAAGCGGCGCTGCACGCCTACCTGCTGCAAGGCCTGGCCGCGCGCAACGGCATTCGTCTGCTGGGCAAGCCGCAATTGGCGCTGGCGAGTTTTTTCGTCGAGGGCGTGCATAACGCCGATCTGGCGCATCTGCTGACCGAGCAAGGTATTGCCGTGCGCGCCGGACATCACTGCGCCATGCCGTTGCTGAAAAGCTTCGAACTGGCCGGCGCGATTCGCGTGTCGCTGGCGCTGTACAACGATTCGGAAGATCTCGAACGCTTCTTCGAGGCACTGGATCAGGCCCTGGAGTTGTTGCGATGAGCCTGCCGCTTGCCGCCGCCGAAGCGCTACAGACCTTTGAGAATGCCGCCGGCTGGGAACAACGGGCGCGGTTACTGATGCAGGTTGGTGATCGTCTGTCGCCGCTGGATGACGCGGACAAATGCGAAGCCAACCGCGTGCATGGCTGTGAAAGTCAGGTGTGGCTGGTGGGTGAGTTGCAGGACGGCCACTGGCAGTTCAGCGCCGCCAGCGATGCACGAATGATTCGTGGGTTGGTGGCGTTGCTGCTGTTGCGGGTCAACGGCTTGAGCGCTGCCGAGTTGCAGCAGGTGGATCTGCCCGATTGGTTCAATCAGCTGGGGCTGTCGCGGCAGTTGTCGCCTTCGCGCAGTAATGGCTTGAATGCCGTGCTCCAGCGGATGAATGAATTGGCTGGTTAATCGCCTTCGCGAGCAAGCCCGCTCCCACAGGGGATCTGTGGCGTTCACAAATCCCCTGTGGGAGCGAGCTTGCTCGCGAAGAGGCCCTCAGCCCCGGCATCAAACCTGAGGTTTTACTCGGTCAGCCGGCCGGCGCACACCCGCCACAATCTTGTCCACCGCCTTGGTCGCCGCGACCATGCCGAACGTCGCCGTGACCATCATCACCGCGCCAAACCCGCCGGCGCAGTCGAGCTTCACGCCATCGCCGACAAAACTCTTCTGCAAGCAGATGCTGCCGTCCGGTTTCGGATAGCGCAGCTGTTCAGTGGAGAACACGCACGGCACGCTGTAATGGCGGGTCACGGTGCGCGAAAAGCCATAATCACGACGCAACGTCGAGCGCACTTTCGAGGCCAGCGGGTCATTGAACGTGCGGTTGAGGTCGCAGACCTGAATCAGCGTCGGATCAATCTGCCCACCGGCACCGCCAGTGGTGATGATCTGGATCTTGCGGCGTTTGCACCAGGCGATCAGTGCAGCCTTGGCGTTGACCGCGTCGATGCAGTCGATCACGCAGTCGATGTTCGGCGTGATGTACTCGGCCATGGTGTCGCGGGTGACGAAATCCGCCACCGCATGCACTTTGCAGTCCGGGTTGATCCCGCGCAGACGCTCGGCCATCACCTCGACCTTGGGCTTGCCGACTGTGCTGTCCAATGCGTGCAACTGGCGGTTGGCGTTGCTGACGCAGACGTCGTCGAGGTCGAACAGCGAAATCTCGCCGACGCCACAGCGGGCCATGGCTTCCGCCGCCCAGGAACCGACGCCACCGACGCCGACGATCGCCACATGGGCCGCGCGCAAGCGCTCCATGCCTTCGATGCCATACAAACGGGCGATGCCTGCAAACCGCGGATCTTCTGTACTCATGACCATTACCCCAAAAACCGGCGCGCATTATAGGGCCGTCGGCGGCCAAGAGCATCTTTGACGCTATGAACGGTGAACGCAGCCGTTTGCACGAACCTTGTGGCGCGGGAGCTTGCTCCCGCCGGGTCGCGAAGCGGCCCTTTGAAAGCGGCCTGCTTCGCAGTCCAGCGGGAGCAAGCTCCCTCGCCACGGGGAATTGCTATAACTGAACAACAAAGTTTTCTCTTACAAGCTGTAACTAAAGAACTTAAATCAGGTTGGACTGCCCAACGTCGGGCATTTCCCTGTCCGATGTACGACTTGCGAACTGCCGGTGTAGGATGCGCGCCCCTCGGGCGTATAGCCGACCGATCCTCCGTTCCACAGCCTTTGGAACCCGAAATAGCTATGTCATCGCGTAAATTTGGTCTCAACCTGGTGGTGGTTCTGGCAATCGCCGCCCTGTTCACCGGTTTCTGGGCGCTGATCAACCGCCCGGTCTCCGCGCCCAACTGGCCGGAGCAGATCTCCGGTTTCTCTTATTCGCCATTCCAGCAGGGCCAATTCCCGCAGAAGGATCAGTATCCGACTGACGATGAAATGCGCCGCGACCTGGAGATCATGAGCAAGCTGACGGACAACATCCGCATCTACTCGGTCGACGGTTCGCTGCAGGACATCCCGAAACTGGCGGAAGAGTTCGGTCTGCGCGTGACCCTCGGGATCTGGATCAGCCCCGATCAGGAACGCAACGAGCGGGAAATCCAGCGCGCCATCGAACTGGCCAACACCTCGCGCAGCGTGGTTCGTGTGGTGGTCGGTAACGAGGCGATCTTCCGCAAGGAAATCACTGCCGAGCAACTGAGCGTGCTGCTGGATCGCGTACGCGCAGCGGTGAAAGTGCCGGTGACCACCTCCGAGCAGTGGCACGTCTGGGAAGAACACCCGGAACTGGCCAAGCACGTCGACTTGATCGCTGCGCACGTGCTGCCGTACTGGGAATTCATCCCGGTCGACAAGGCCGGGCAGTTCGTCTTCGACCGCGCCCGTGACCTGAAAAAGCTGTTCCCGAAAAAACCGTTGCTGCTGTCCGAAGTCGGCTGGCCGAGCAACGGGCGCATGCGCGGTGGCGCCGATGCGTCGCCGGCGGATCAGGCGATCTACCTGCGTACGCTGGTCAATAAGCTCAACCGTCAGGGCTTCAACTATTTCGTGATCGAAGCGTTCGACCAGCCGTGGAAGGCCAGTGACGAAGGTTCGGTGGGCGCCTACTGGGGCGTGTTCAACGCCGCGCGCCAGCAGAAATTCAACTTCGAAGGCCCGGTGGTCGCGATTCCGCAATGGCGCGTGCTGGCCATCGGTTCGGTGGTCCTGGCGCTGTTGTCGCTGACCCTGCTGATGATCGACGGCTCGGCCTTGCGCCAGCGTGGCCGGACCTTCCTGACCTTTATCGCGTTTCTCTGCGGTTCGGTGCTGGTGTGGATCGGTTACGACTACAGCCAGCAATACAGCACGTGGTTCAGCCTGACGGTGGGTTTCCTCCTGGCACTGGGTGCGCTGGGGGTGTTCATCGTGTTGCTTACCGAGGCGCATGAACTGGCCGAGGCGGTGTGGATTCACAAGCGTCGGCGGGAATTCCTGCCGGTGATCGGTGATTCGCACTATCGGCCGAAAGTCTCGATCCACGTGCCTTGCTACAACGAGCCGCCGGACATGGTCAAACAGACCCTCGACGCCTTGGCCGCCCTCGATTACCCGGACTATGAAGTCCTGATCATCGACAACAACACCAAAGACCCGGCCGTCTGGGAGCCGGTGCGCGACTACTGCGCAACCCTCGGCCCGCGCTTCAAGTTCTTTCACGTATCACCGCTGGCCGGGTTCAAGGGCGGCGCGCTGAATTACCTGATTCCGCATACCGCCAAGGACGCCGAAGTGATCGCAGTGATCGACTCCGACTACTGCGTGCACCCGAACTGGCTAAAGCACATGGTGCCGCACTTCGCCGACCCGAAAATCGCCGTGGTGCAGTCGCCGCAGGACTATCGCGACCAGAACGAAAGCACCTTCAAGAAGCTCTGCTACGCCGAATACAAAGGCTTCTTCCACATCGGCATGGTCACCCGCAACGACCGCGACGCGATCATCCAGCACGGCACCATGACCATGACCCGGCGTTCGGTCCTGGAAGAGCTGGGCTGGGCCGACTGGTGCATCTGTGAAGACGCCGAACTCGGTCTGCGCGTGTTCGAGAAAGGTCTGTCGGCAGCGTATTACCACGACAGTTACGGCAAGGGTCTGATGCCGGACACCTTCATCGACTTCAAGAAGCAGCGTTTCCGCTGGGCCTACGGCGCAATCCAGATCATCAAGCGCCACACCCGCAGCCTGCTGCGCGGCAAGGACACCGAGCTGACCCGTGGCCAGCGTTACCACTTCCTCGCGGGCTGGTTGCCGTGGGTGGCGGACGGCATGAACATTTTCTTCACCGTCGGCGCGTTGTTGTGGTCGGCGGCGATGATCATCGTGCCGCAACGAGTCGATCCGCCGCTGCTGATTT
Organism: Pseudomonas sp. GW823-FHT01D03; assembly: GCF_058798255.1. NCBI lineage: Bacteria > Pseudomonadati > Pseudomonadota > Gammaproteobacteria > Pseudomonadales > Pseudomonadaceae > Pseudomonas > Pseudomonas sp. GW823-FHT01D03. The sequence continues at coordinate 1,313,523 of NZ_JBXAKK010000001.1, read as the reverse complement.
TCGCCATCCCGCCATTGGCACTGTTCGTGTTCAAGGTCGGCAAGATCATCTTCCTCTACCGTCGCGCCGTCGGCGTGAACCTCAAGGATGCGTTCTGCGCGGCACTGGCCGGGCTGGCGTTGTCGCACACCATCGCCAAAGCGGTGCTGTACGGCTTCTTCACCAGCAGCATTCCGTTCTTCCGCACGCCGAAAAACGCCGACAACCATGGCTTCTGGGTGGCGATTTCCGAAGCGCGGGAAGAGTTGTTCATCATGCTGCTGTTGTGGGGCGCGGCGCTGGGGATCTACCTGGTGCAGGGCATTCCGAGCAACGACATGCGCTTCTGGGTGGCGATGCTGCTGGTGCAGTCGCTGCCGTACGTCGCGGCGCTGATCATGGCGTTCCTCTCGTCGCTGCCGAAACCGGCCGCTGCGCCTGAGCCGGCGCCTGTCGTCTAATTCCTCTTTGATCCACTAAACGGCGGCCAATGGTCGCCGTTTTGCTTTAAGATAACCGCCATTTTGCGGGGCTTGGCGTGATAACGGTCTGACTGACCGAACACTATCCCCTGTAGGAGTGAGCCTGCTCGCGATTGCGGTGTAACAATCAATGTTTAAGTTGACTGACACACCGCAATCGCGAGCAGGCTCACTCCTACAGTCAGTCCGCGCCCACATTCATGACTCCGGAGTTTTCCATGACGGCCCACGCCGACCTTTCGCCGACCCTTCAACTCGCCATCGACCTGATCCGCCGTCCGTCCGTGACGCCGGTCGACGCCGATTGCCAGAAGCAGATGATGCAGCGCCTGGGCGATGCCGGTTTCACCCTGGAGCCGATGCGCATCGAGGACGTGGATAACTTCTGGGCCACCCACGGCAACGACGACGGCCCGGTGCTGTGCTTCGCCGGCCACACCGACGTGGTGCCGACCGGTCCGGTGACCGCCTGGCAGATCGACCCGTTCAACGCGGTGATCGATGAGCACGGCATGCTCTGCGGTCGCGGCGCAGCGGACATGAAAGGCAGCCTGGCGTCGATGACCGTGGCCGCCGAGCGTTTCGTCGCCGACTACCCGAACCACAAGGGCAAGGTCGCCTTCCTCATCACCAGCGACGAAGAAGGCCCGGCGCACCACGGCACCAAAGCGGTGGTTGAACGTCTGGTGGCGCGCAAGGAACGTCTGGACTGGTGCATCGTCGGCGAACCGTCGAGCACCACGCTGGTCGGTGACGTGGTGAAAAACGGCCGTCGTGGCTCGCTGGGCGCCAAGCTCACCGTGCGCGGCGTGCAGGGTCACGTGGCCTACCCGCATCTGGCGAAGAACCCGATCCACCTCGCCGCTCCGGCGCTGGCTGAACTGGCCGCCGAGCACTGGGACCACGGCAACGATTTCTTCCCGCCGACCAGTTTCCAGATTTCCAACCTCAACTCCGGCACCGGCGCGACCAACGTGATCCCGGGTGATCTGGTGGCGGTGTTCAACTTCCGCTTCTCCACCGAATCCACCGTCGAAGGCCTGCAGAAACGCGTGGCCGACATCCTCGACAAACACAATCTGGATTGGCACATCGACTGGGCGCTGTCCGGCCTGCCGTTCCTCACCGAGCCGGGCGCGCTGCTCGACGCGGTGTCGTCGAGCATCAAGGACATCACCGGCCGCGAGACCAAGGCGTCGACCAGCGGCGGTACCTCCGATGGCCGTTTCATCGCGACCATGGGCACGCAAGTGGTTGAGCTGGGCCCGGTCAACGCAACCATTCACCAGGTCAACGAACGTGTGCTGGCGGCCGATCTCGACGTGCTGACCGAGATCTACTACCAGACCCTGATCAAGTTGCTCGCCTGATGCTCGCGTGTCCGATCTGCAGTGAACCGCTGAACAGCGTCGATAACGGTGTGGTCTGCCCCGCCGGCCACCGCTTCGACCGTGCGCGGCAGGGTTATCTGAACCTGCTGCCGGTGCAGCACAAGAACAGCCGTGATCCTGGCGACAATCAGGCGATGGTCGAGGCGCGCCGCGACTTCCTGAATGCCGGGCATTACGCGCCAGTGGCCAAGCGTCTGGCCGAGCTGGCGGCGGGTTATGCGCCGGCACGCTGGGTCGATATCGGTTGCGGTGAGGGTTACTACACCGCGCAGATTGCCGATGCCTTGCCGGATGCCGATGGCTACGCGCTGGACATCTCCCGCGAGGCCGTGAAACGCGCCTGCAAGCGTAATCCGGCAATCACCTGGTTGATCGCCAGCATGGCCCGCGTGCCGTTGGCGTCGGGCAGTTGCCAGTTTCTCGCCAGCGTTTTCAGTCCGCTGGACTGGGAAGAGGCCAATCGTCTGCTCAGCGTCGGCGGCGGCCTGATGAAGGTCGGCCCGACCAGCGGCCACCTGATGGAACTGCGCGAACGCCTGTACGACGAAGTGCGCGAATACACCGACGACAAGCATCTGGCATTAGTGCCCGAAGGCATGGCGCTGGCGCACAGCGAAACCCTGGAATTCAAACTGACGCTGGACAAGCCCGAGGATCGCGCCAACCTGTTGGCGATGACGCCCCACGGCTGGCGCGCCAGTGCCGAACGCCGCGCCGCCGTGATCGAACAGGCCGAGCCGTTCGTGACCACCGTGTCGATGCGCTACGATTATTTCGTTCTTCAATAACTTTTGGTCTCGGGCAAGTGCCCGGGGCCGGCTAAATCCGCGAATGGATTTTTCAGACCCGCAGTGAGGACATCCATGCGCCAACCGGACATCGAGATTTACCTGAAAGACGCCGACGTCGACCACAAGGCGATTTCCGCCTGGCTCGGTGAGGCTCTGGGCCCGTGCAGCGACTGGGTACAGAAAGGCCAGACCTACAAGTGCAAGGCCGGCAACATCCCGGTGACCTGGCTGCCGAAAGCCGTGGGCAAGTGGAACAGCCTGTACCTGGAAAGCGACGCGACCCCTTGGGACGACGACATCGCCTGCGCCCGTGCAGCCTTTGCTGTGCTGAACGTCGAGGTGCGTTGCGCACCGGGCACGTGGGTCGAGGAAGAAGGTGAGGAAACGGCTGATCGCTGGATTCGCATCAGCGCCGACGGTGAAGAAGAGATCACCTGGAAAACCGCGTAATCCCGGGCAACACATATCCCATGTGGGAGCGGGCTTGCTCCGGGCGGCGTTCCGACGAATGCGGTGTATCAGCTCCAGATGTGCTGAATGACACGACGCATTCGCGAGCAAGCCCGCTCCCACATTTGGTTTTGGGGTGTTTTGAAGGGTTGTATTACAGGCCTACAACGTCTTCTGCCTGTAACCCCTTCTCCCCCGTCACCACCGCATACTCAACCTGCTGACCTTCAGTCAGCGACCGATGCCCTTCACCGCGAATCGCGCGGTAGTGCACGAACACGTCCACCCCGTCGTCGCGCTGAATGAAGCCGTAGCCCTTGGCGTCGTTGAACCACTTCACATTGCCGGTTTCACGTGTTGCCATCTGTTCATACTCCTTTTTTATTATTGAACAGGCTTTTCGCAGGAAAGCCTTTGCGGAACGTCAGCCTGCGCCCGACGTCCATAAAGGGCCCCGGCGACAGATTGCCGAGTATATGACAGGCGCAAAAAGTCTCAACAGGAGATTACTTCGCCGCTTTTTTGCCGATTTTCGTCCAATACGGCACACTATCGACCGCCCGAGCATCTGCTCGGTTTTATTCACTCACGCAGAAGCCGTATGACCCGTTCCCCGTTCCGCCGTCTAGTGTTTGGCACCTTGCGCCGACTGTTGTACCTCTGGGTTCGCTCCGAGACGATCAACCAGTCGTCGCTCACCCTCAACCTCGACCGCAGTCGTCCGGTGTTCTACGTCCTGCAAAACCCTTCGCTCACCGATCTGGCGGTGGTCGACACCGAGTGCACCAAGGCCGGTCTGCCGCGTCCGGTACTGCCGGTGTCGGTAGGGCCGTTGATCGAACCGGCGGCGTTTTTCTATCTGACGCCGGACCCTGACTGGCTCGGTCGTCAGGACAAGCGCGGCGCACCGCCGACCCTGACCCGCCTGGTCAGCGCCCTGACCCAGAACGCCGCCGAAGACGCGCAGATCATTCCGGTCAGCGTGTTCTGGGGCCAGTCGCCGGACAGTGAAAACAGTCCGTGGAAGCTGCTGTTCGCCGACAGCTGGGCGGTCACCGGACGCCTGCGTCGGCTGCTGAGCATCATCGTTCTGGGGCGCAAGACTCGCGTGCAGTTCTCCGCGCCGATCCACCTGCGCGAACTGATCGAACACAACAAGGGCCACGAACGCACCGTGCGCATGGCCCAGCGCATCCTGCGCGTGCACTTCCGCAATCTGAAAGCCGCCGTCATCGGCCCGGACATTTCCCACCGCCGTAACCTGGTCAAGGGCCTGCTCAACCAGCCCTTGGTCAAGCAAGCGATCCTCGACGAAGCCGAGCGCGAGAACATCTCCCCGGAAAAAGCCAAGGCCCAGGCCCTGCGTTACGGCAACGAGATCGCCTCGGACTACACCTACACCGCGATCCGTTTCCTCGAAGTGGTGCTGAGCTGGTTCTGGAACAAGATCTACGACGGGATCAAGGTCAACCACATTGAAGGCGTGCAGAAGGTCGCCCAGGGTCACGAAGTGATCTACGTGCCGTGCCACCGCAGCCACATCGACTACCTGCTGCTCTCGTACTTGCTGTTCCGCAACGGCCTGACCCCGCCGCACATTGCCGCCGGGATCAACCTCAACATGCCGGTGATCGGCAGCCTGCTGCGCCGTGGCGGCGCGTTTTTCATGCGCCGCACGTTCAAGGGCAATCCGCTGTACACCTCGGTGTTCAACGAATACCTGCACACCCTGTTCACCAAAGGTTTCCCGGTCGAATACTTCGTCGAGGGCGGCCGCTCGCGCACCGGACGCATGCTGCAACCGAAGACCGGCATGCTCGCGATCACCCTGCGCAGCTTCCTGCGTTCGTCGCGGATGCCGATCGTTTTCGTGCCGGTGTACATCGGCTATGAGCGCGTTCTTGAAGGTCGCACCTACCTCGGCGAACTGCGTGGCGCGAGCAAGAAGAAAGAGTCGATCTTCGACATTTTCAAAGTCATTGGCGCGCTCAAGCAACGCTTCGGTCAGGTCGCGGTGAACTTCGGCGAGCCGATCAAACTCGCGGAGTTCCTCGACAGCGAGCAGCCAGACTGGCGCCAGCAGGAACTCGGCCCGCAGTACAAACCGGCATGGCTCAACGAAACCACCCATCGCCTCGGCGAGAAAGTCGCGCAGCACCTGAACGAAGCGGCGGCAATCAACCCGGTCAATCTGGTGGCGCTGGCGCTGCTCTCGACTACGCGTCTGGCGCTGGATGATCGGGCCATGGCGCGAGTGCTGGATCTGTATCTGGCGCTGCTGCGCAAAGTCCCTTACTCGCCGCACACGACCCTGCCGGAAGGCGATGGCCGCGCGCTGATCGAGCATGTGAAGGACATGGATCTGCTGTCCGAGCAGAACGATGCGCTGGGCAAGATTCTCTATCTGGACGAGCAGAACGCCGTCCTGATGACCTACTACCGCAACAACGTGCTGCACATTTTCGCCTTGCCGGCGCTGCTGGCGAGCTTCTTCCAGAGCACCTCGCGCATGAGTCGCGAACAGATCCTGCGCTACACCCGCGCGTTGTATCCGTACTTGCAATCGGAGCTGTTCATTCGCTGGTCGCTGGAAGAACTGGACGGCGTGGTCGATCAATGGCTGGAAGCCTTCGTCGAGCAAGGCCTGCTGCGTTTCGAGAAGGACGTGTATATGCGCCCGGCGCCAAGTTCACGGCACTTTGTGCTGCTGACCCTGCTGTCGAAAAGCATCGCGCAGACCCTGCAGCGCTTCTATATGACCGTGTCCCTGCTGCTCAACAGCGGCCAGAACAGCATCAGCGCCGAAGAACTGGAAGACCTGTGCACGGTCATGGCCCAGCGCCTGTCGATCCTCCACGGTTTGAACGCCCCGGAGTTCTTCGACAAGAGCCTGTTCCGCCACTTCATCCAGACCCTGCTCGACCTCGACGTGCTGCGCCGCGACGAAGCGGGCAAGCTGAGCTACCACGAACTGCTCGGCGAACTGGCCGAAGGCGCGGCCAAACGCGTGTTGCCGGCGGAGATTCGCCTGTCGATTCGTCAAGTGGCCTTGCATCGCAGTGAAGATGCCGCCGAAACAGCGGATACACCACAAGTCTGAAACTTGCTGACAACTAACGGGCGCACACTTCAATGGCCCCGTTAGTTGATTCATGGATTAATAGGCTCACTCCACCAATCACGATACGGATATCGAGATGAGCCTGTTAAACGAAGAAACTTGCGCAGTAATCCTGGACTTCCGCCTACCGCCCGAATTCCATGCGCCTGCCGATGGTGTCAATGAAACCATTGTCAGCGTCAAAGTATTCAATTCCCAATCGCCTATTAATATCAAGGACTGGCACCGTGCTGCGATCTTCGACGCCGGCTGGAAATTCGACTTCCCTCATCACTACGGCGATGTAGGCGTCAGATATCAAGTCAATGTGCAGATCCTTCATGACCAAATACCCTTGCTGATCGAGCAGGACTACTTCGTTACTGTCAACAACACTCCCCATCGCCAAACCCTGCACCTGAGCCCGATCGGGTTTCTATATGTCGAGGCTCAAGAAGCCGAGATTGTTGCGCCAGAAGAAGCGGTCACCATCAGTCTGCATGAAGCAGAGTCTCCCGATGTTGAGCTGGTAAGTGTCAAACAGGACGAACAGTCAGTCTCCGGGTTTTATCTGAAATATGATCCTGACAGCGTTATACCCGGTAAACGCTATGCACTGACGGGTATTGAAAACCGCTACCATCAACGTCTTGTGATCTCGCCTGAACAAGTAGAGCTAGTTCCCGCGGTGCCCAGTACCAGCGCGCTGTCGTTTCAGAAATTGATGCAGTGGCTGGAAAAACCCTTACGTTTGTTCACTGACGCTGGCGTCAAAATCCGCTAGATTTCCTTCGGCGCCGGGATTCTTCCGGCGCAAAAGTCTCAGAGGCCCCGATGAAAAAACTCACCCTTCTCGCCGCAGCCACCCTGTTGAGCGCCTGCCAGTCGAATACCCCCGCCGGCAAAGTCGGCCTCGATGGCGAAGTGTTCTACCTGCAACGTATCGCCCTGCCACCGAGCGCGACTTTGAGCGTGAGCCTGCAGGACGTGTCGCTGGCCGACGCCCCGGCGGTGGTCCTCGACGAACAGAAAGGCCCGGTCAAAGGCCAGGTGCCGCTGCCGTTCCACTTGAGTTACGATCCGGCCCAGGTCAAACCCGGCCACCGCTACTCGGTCAGCGCGCGCATCGAAGTCAACGGCGAGCTGATGTTCATCACCACCGAAAACCACGCCGTGCAACTGGACGGCAATGATCCGCAGCCGCTGAAAATCCGCGTCGACGCCATTCGCTAATTGTCTTTCAAGGAAGCTGCCATGCTCCGCCCTACCCTTCGCTTTGCCGGCCTGTGCGCGGGCCTGATGATCTCTGCCAGCGCTCTGGCACTGTCGCTCAGCGACCTCTCGCAACAAGACGCCGCCGGCGGCCTCAAGGACGCCCTGACCCAAGGCGCGCAAATTGCCGTCAAACAACTCGGCACCCCGGGCGGCTTCAACAACAACCCGGATGTGAAAATCGAACTGCCGGGCAAACTCGGCAAAGTCGCCGGCAAGATGAAAGCCTTCGGCATGGGCGCCCAGGTCGACGAACTCGAAACCGCGATGAACAAGGCCGCAGAAAGCGCCGTGACCCAGGCCCAACCGATCCTCGTCGACGCCGTGAAGAAAATGACCGTGGCCGACGCCAAGGGCATCCTCAGCGGCGGCACTGACTCGGCCACCCAATACCTGGACAAGACCAGCCGCGAACAGATCCGCGCCAAGTTCCTGCCCATCGTCAAACAAGCCACCGACAAAGTCGGCGTAGCACAAAAGTACAACGCCTTCGCCGGCCAGGCCGCGACCCTGGGCGTAGTGGATGCGAAGAGCGCCAACGTCGAAAACTACGTCACTGAACAAGCGCTCAATGGCCTGTTCGAAATGATCGGCAAACAGGAAGAAACCATTCGCAAGAATCCGGCTGCTGCAGCGACGGGTCTGGCGAAAAAGGTGTTCGGCACCTTGTAATTTTTGCCGTTGCACGCAAAAGCCCGCTGAACCGGTGAAGGTCAGCGGGCTTTTTATTGTGGGTCAGCCTTGCGGATCGACCTGATCGAGGACGCGGTTTACCGAGAGCTCAGCGAGCGAAATCATCTGCTGAATACCGAGAAGCTGACTGCACGTCGGACCGCTCAGGGTAAACGCCAGCTCACTGGCCATGACATTGGCCGAGGCCAGCGTTTCACAGGCATGGGCCAGCAGGGTTTCGGAATCGACTTCGGGGAGGACAGTGAAGATTGTGCTCGGCTGAGTCACGGGCTTGGGCTGTTTTTCAGGCTGGGGCAGGAGGTAGTGATCGAGCGCACGCAGGGCTGCGTCGTGGAGCTTGCGCGAATCGAGGAAAGCGTAGGGCGAGACGGGGTCGGTTGGCCGTTCGGGGGTGGTTTCGGGTGCGGATTCTGGGGGATTGGGGGTGTGTTTGAACATGGTGGAACTCCTAACTATTCAAGTGGAGCTACACACCATCACTTGCAGATGATGGGTGGCAGCTGTGCACGGGTCTGCAAGACCGAGTTGTTAGGCCCTCGGCATACCCAAAGGTATCCCGCACACAGCCACCATAAAACGATGGCCGCTAAAAAGCGCCACGATTATAGGGGCGCTGATCAGTACCTAACAAACTATCGGCGGGCTTGCAGACCCGGTCGCTGAATTGGCAGCGACAGACTCAGGCTAGAGATCGCGCTTCCGACGGGCAACCTGAAAACCTTGTGGGAAGGTTCTGGTTATCTGGAACATTTTTAAACAGACCAGAGAAGTTGGCTGGCTGGACGGGCCTCTTCGCGAGCAAGCCCGCTCCCACATTTGGATTGGGTGTGGGCAGTTGGAGATTGGTCGGCTACTAGGCCGCCATCGCGAGCAGGCTCACTCCTACAGTGGGATTGGGTGCAGGGAGTTGGAGATTGGTCGACTGTCAGGCCGCCTTCGCGAGCAAGCCCGCTCCCACCTTTGGATTGGGTGTGGGTAGTTGCAGATTGGTCGGCTACTAGGCCGCCATCGCGAGCAGGCTCACTCCTACAGTGGGATTGGGTGCAGGCAGGTCGGCTGTCAGGCCGCCACCGCGAGCAGGCTCACTCCTACAGAAAAGCAAAAGCCGACCGCATGCTTTTCACCACTCAACAGGATGAGCGCAAGCTCGGCTGCAGCTCTTGATCTTGCGGTGCCGGCCCCTTCGGCAGGCTGAGTGGAGGGGTTTATCCGGGGGTGGGAGCGCAGCGACCGTTTGGCGAAGCCAAATGCATCGAGAGGAGGTGCAGCGAAGCAAACCGGAGGCGATGCGCCCGGATGAACCCCGCAACGAAGGAACCCGAGCCTAGGCGAGGGCCGTACGCCGGGGCCCAGCGTTTTGGTTACTTTTGGGCGTCTGCAAAAGTGACTCGCTGTAAGAGCGAAACCGCCAGCGGCAGCACCCGAAGAAACGGATATTCACAAAGAACACCCAGAACATGGTCGGCCCAAAGGCCGCCACGTCCAAAACCATCAAGCGTCACGACGCACTCGGAACCAGGCCGCATACAAAGCAGGCAAAAACAAAAGCGTCAAAGCCGTAGCCACAATCAACCCCCCCATGATCGCCACCGCCATCGGCCCGAAAAACACACTGCGCGACAAAGGAATCATCGCCAAAACCGCCGCCAAAGCCGTCAAGACAATAGGCCGAAACCGCCGCACCGTCGCCTCGATAATCGCCTGCCAAGGCTTGAGACCAGAGGCAATATCCTGCTCGATCTGATCCACCAGAATCACCGAGTTGCGCATGATCATCCCCGACAGCGCAATCGTCCCCAGCATCGCCACAAACCCGAACGGCTGGCGGAACACCATCAGAAACAACACCACCCCGATCAACCCCAGCGGCGCCGTCAGAAACACCATCGCCGTACGCGAAAAACTGCGCAGTTGCACCATCAGCAACGTCAGCACCACCACAATGAACATCGGCACCCCGGCATTCACCGACTTCTGCCCACGCTCCGAATCCTCCACCGTCCCGCCAACATCCAGCAGATACCCGTCAGGCAATTCAGCACGGATCGGATCCAGCGTCGGCTCGATCTGCCTGACCAGGGTTGCCGGTTGCTCCTTGCCATAAATGTCCGCCCGCACAGTCACGGTTGGCAGACGATTACGGTGCCAGATGACCCCTTCCTCAAACCCGTATTCCAGCGTGGCAATCTGCGACAACGCCACACTGCGACCGTTATCGGTCGGCACCGCCAGACTCGGCAGCAACGACAACTCGGTACGCTCATGCACCGTGCCGCGCAGCAGAATCTCGATCAACTCGTTGTCCTCGCGATACTGGCTGACACTCGAACCCGTCAGTGAACTCTGGAGGAATTTCGCCAGATTGGCCGTGCTCACACCGAGCGCCCGCGCACGATCCTGATCAATGTTCAGGTACACCACTTTGCTCGGCTCTTCCCAATCCAGATGCACATTGACCACGTGCGGGTTCTCGCGCACCTTGGCCGCCACTTTGCGCGCCAGCGCACGGACTTCCTCGATGTGTTCACCGGTGACGCGGAACTGCACCGGATAGCCAACCGGCGGGCCGTTTTCCAGACGCGTGACCCGCGAGCGCATGGCCGGGAATTGCTCGTTAAGGGTCTCGATCAACCAGGTGCGCAGAGTCTCGCGCTCCTCGATGTTTTTCGCCAATACCACAAACTGGGCGAAGCTCGCTGCCGGCAGTTGTTGATCCAGCGGCAGGTAAAAACGCGGCGAGCCGGTGCCGACATACGCCACATAGTTATCGATACCGGCGTGATCCTTGAGCAGCGCTTCCAGGCGTTTGACCTCGGCCGTGGTGTTGGCCAGCGACGCGCCTTCAGCCAACTTCAGATCGACCATCAGTTCGAGTCGATTGGAGGCCGGGAAGAACTGCTGCGGCACGAAACGGAACAGCATCACCGACGCGATGAACAGACCTACGGTCAGCACAATCACGGTTTTTCGATGCGCCACGCACCACTCCACCAGACGTCGCACCCGTTGATAGAACGGCGTGCCATAAGGGTCGGCCTGGCCGTCGGTCGTACCGTGTTTGGCCGCATGAATTTTTGCCAGATCCGGCAGGAGTTTTTCCCCCAGATACGGCACAAACATCACTGCCGCCACCCATGAGGCGAGCAACGCGATGGTCACCACCTGAAAGATCGAACGGGTGTATTCGCCGGTGCCGGACTGCGCGGTGGCAATCGGCAGAAAACCTGCGGCGGTGATCAGCGTACCGGTAAGCATCGGGAACGCGGTGCTGGTCCAGGCGTAGCTCGCAGCCTTGATGCGGTCGAAGCCCTGCTCCATTTTGATCGCCATCATTTCCACGGCGATGATCGCGTCGTCCACCAGCAAGCCCAGCGCCAGCACCAGCGCGCCGAGGGAGATCTTGTGCAGGCCGATCCCGAGGTAATACATGCAGGCGAAGGTCATCGCCAGCACCAGCGGAATGGTCAGCGCAACGACCATGCCGGTGCGCACGCCGAGGGAGAAGAAGCTCACCAGCAACACGATCGCCAGCGCCTCGACCAGCACCTGGACGAACTCGCCGACCCCGGTTTTCACCGCCGCCGGTTGGTCGGACACCTTGCGCAGTTGCATGCCGGCCGGGAGGTTTTTCTGCAAACGCGAGAACTCGCCTTCCAGCGCTTTGCCCAGCACCAGAATATCGCCGCCGTCCTTCATCGCCACCGCTAGTCCGATGGCGTCCTCACCCATAAAACGCATGCGCGGCGCCGGTGGATCGTTGAAACCACGATGCACATCGGCGACATCGGAGATGCGGAACGTCCGATCACCGACGCGGATCGGGAAGTTCTTGATCTCCTCGACCGTCTGGAAATTCCCTGAAACCCGCAATTGCACACGCTCGCTGCCGGTCTCGAAGAAGCCGGCGGTGGACACAGCGTTCTGCTCTTCCAGTGCCTGCTGCACCGCCGCCAGTGGCAAGCCAAGGGTGGCGAGTTTGACGTTGGACAGCTCGACCCAGATCTTCTCGTCCTGCAAACCGAGCAGATCGACCTTGCCGACATCTTTGACCCGTTGCAGCTGGATCTGGATGCGGTCGGCGTAATCCTTGAGCACCGCGTAGTCGAAACCGTCGCCGGTCAGCGCGTAGATATTGCCGAAGGTAGTACCGAATTCATCGTTGAAAAATGGCCCCTGAATCCCCGGCGGCAAGGTCTGGCGAATGTCGCTGACCTTCTTGCGCACCTGATACCACAGGTCGGGAATTTCCTTGGAGTGCATCGAGTCGCGGGCAATGAAGGTGACCTGCGACTCGCCCGGGCGGGAGAACGACACGATGCGCTCGTACTCGCCGGTTTCCATGAGTTTCTTTTCGATGCGTTCGGTGACCTGACGCGAGACTTCCTGCGCGGTCGCCCCCGGCCAACGGGTCTGGATGACCATAGCCTTGAAGGTGAACGGCGGGTCTTCGCTCTGGCCGAGTTTGGTGTAGGACAAGGCGCCGACGATGGCCAGCAAAAGCATCAGAAACAGTACGATCTGGCGATTACGCAGCGCCCATTCGGAAAGGTTGAAGCGCATCGGGACTTACTCCTTGTCCGCCAGATTGACCACACGGTTGGAGCGATCCACTGGACGCACCTGCTGGCCTTCGAGCAATACGTGAACACCGGCGGCGACTACCCAGTCGCTGGCATTCAGGCCTTCGAGCACCGGCACGCTTTTCTCGCCAAACGGGCCGATACGCACTGGAGTCTTTTTCAAGGTGTTGTTGGCGTTGACGACCCAGACGTAGGTTGCGCCATTTTCTGCGGTCAGCGCCGAGAGCGGCACCGACAGCGGCACGGCATCGGCCGATTGCACAAACACCCGGGCGCTCTGGCCGAGCTCCGCTGGGACTTTGCCGCTGGTGAACGAGATGCGCGCAGCGAAGGTACGGGATTTCGGATCGGCTGCCGGCGACAGCTCACGAATCTGCCCGGCGAAGCGCTGGTTCTGCTGGGTCCACAGTTCAACGGTCACTGGCTGGCCGACCTTGAACCGCCCGAAGCTCTGCTCCGGCAGGCTGATCGACACTTCGCGCTCGCCATCGGTGGCGAGGGTGAACACGGTTTGCCCGGCGGCAACCACTTGTCCGACTTCCACCGAACGCTTGGCCACCACGCCGTCCTGCGGCGCGCGCAGTACGGCGTAACTGGCCTGGTTGGTCGAAACGTTGAATTCGGCCTTGATCTGCTTGAGGCGCGCTTCGCCGGAGCGGTAGAGGTTTTCCGCGTTGTCATAGGCGGAACGGCTGACCATCTGCCGCTCCATCAGCGTCTTGTAACGGTCACGCTCGGCGCGCACCAGATTCAGGTTGGCTTCGGCGGCGGCGACCTGTGCGCGGGTGGCTTCGAGTTGCAGGCGCACGTCCTGCGGATCGAGCTCGGCCAGGGGCTGATCGGCCTTGACGCGCTGGCCTTCTTCGACCAGTCGTCGGCTGACTTTACCGCCAATGCGGAACGCCAGATCCGGTTCGTAACGGGCGCGAACCTCGCCCGGATAACTTTCCATCGCCTGCGCAGAAGGCTCTGGCTGCACCACCATGGCCGGTCGAACGCTGACTTGCGTCGCCTCTTCCTGACCGCATGCGGACAATAAAACAGCCAGGCTGACTGGCACGGCAAACGACAACGCATGGCGGAACATGGTGACGGACCTTTCGCTAATGGTGCTTGGAATATTTATACTGGCCGGTATGGTATTAATAGCAAACTCACCAGTCCAGTATTAAAAGCGAAGAATGTCGAACAATCTTGCAGCTCCAAACGGCCCGGGCCGTCCGAAGGATCCGGCCAAGCGTCGGGCGATCCTCGACGCGGCGAAAACCCTGTTTCTGAGTCACGGCTACGCCAACACCAGCATGGACGCGGTCGCCGCCGAGGCTGGCGTGTCGAAACTGACGGTTTACAGCCACTTCAACGACAAGGAGACGCTGTTCTCCTCCGCCGTGATGGCCAAATGCGAGGAGCAACTTCCGCCGCTGTTCTTCGAATTGCCCGCCGGAATCCCCGTGGAAAATGTGTTGCTGAACATTGCCCGAGGCTTTCATCAGCTGATCAACAGCGACGAGTCGGTGAATCTGCACCGCTTGATGATGGCGCTGGGCACGCAGGATCCGAAGCTGTCGCAGATCTTCTTCGAGGCCGGCCCCGAGCGCATGGTGCAAGGCATGGAGCGGCTGCTGAAACGCATCGACGAAACCGGCGCGCTGCGCATCGATCAGCCGCGTAATGCGGCCGAGCATTTCTTCTGCCTGATCAAGGGCGCGGGGAATTTTCGCTTGTTGTATTGCTGCGGTGAGCCGCTGAGCGAAGAAGCTTCAGAGAGTCATGTGCAGGAAGTGGTGGGGTTGTTCATGCGGGCGTATCGGCCCTGATTTTGCGGTGTGGCGGCTGCCCTCTTCGCGAGCAAGCCCGCTCCCACATTTGAAATGCATTCCAATGTGGGAGCGGGCTTGCTCGCGAAGGGGGCGACTCGGTCTCAGGCCTTGAGCGCTTTCTTCGGGTAGATGTCATACCGACTGGATTTGCCATCCAGCGCATGACTCGGTTTCGGCCCTTCAATACACGGCGCCTTGCGCGGGCGCTTGACCACCACCCGGTGTGTCGCCAGGGCCAGCGCCGCTTCGAGCAGTGCCGGCGCATCCGGATCATCCCCGACCAGCGGCCGGAACAGGCGCATTTCCTTCTTCACCAGCGCGGTCTTCTCGCGGTGCGGGAACATCGGGTCTAGGTAGATCACCTGCGGTGGCTCGCCCTCCCAGTTGCGCATGACCTCGATCGAATTGCCCTTGAGCAGCTTCATCCGCGCGACAATCGGCGCCACGTCGAAATCTTCCGCCGCCCGCACCAGACCATCCTCCAGCAACGCGCCGATCAACGGCTGGCGCTCGATCAGGCTCATCTCGCAGCCCAGACTGGCCAGCACGAACGCGTCCTTGCCCAGCCCCGCCGTGGCGTCCAGCACCCGTGGGCGCACACCTTGGGCGATGCCAACTGCCTTGGCGATCATCTGCCCGCTGCCGCCGCCGTACAGACGCCGATGCGCCGCGCCCCCCTCGACAAAGTCCACCCGCACCGGCCCCGGCGCATCCGGGCCGAGCTGTTGCAGCTGCAAACCCTGCTCGCCGACCTGCAAGGCGAACTCGCCGTCGTCCACCTGCAGCGGCAGGCCCAGACGCTCGGCCCACTGCTCGGCTTGCGCTTCAAACGTCGGGCCGAGGGCCTGGACATGGATGCGGCAGGCCGCGGGTTGCTCAATCATGAAAACACGCTCAAAAAAGTTAAGGATCGGCAAAAAGTGGCCGATAAACCAATCAACGCGCATTTTGCCAGAGCTGAGCGTCAACCGAAAAAAATGTCAGGCATTCTTCCCACATCGATTGGCTACATTTCGCCCAAGGGCGACTTCAGCCGTCATAACACTCAAGCATTGGGCGGCGTCAGTCACCTGTGGCAGGATTTCTTTGCCCAGGCGATGGCCGAACAAACGAGTGATGTGGTGCCGGCCTGTGGCACCTTTCCACCGGTTGACCTCAACAGCCCGGAAGAACCGACCCTGGGCAGCGAGCTGCACGCGCACATCGTCGAGCAGCGTCAGTGCGACGTGGTCGACACCGAAGTGCGTCCGCCGGAGCCGCTGTTCCTGCCGATCGCCGAGTTCGAAACCGATCTGCTGGACAAGCCGTTCCCACCGTTCCCGCCAGAAGAACTCAAGGCTCAGCAAGAGCAGCAGGATTTCGACAGCAGCTGGGTACGTCCGATCGTGATCAACAATGGTCAGCCGGTGCCAGAGCCTGGCCCGGCGCCGCAGAAGAAGCCGCTGTACCTGCCGATTGCCGAATTCGACCTCGACCTGCTGCAAAAACCTTATCCGCCGTTCCCGCCGGAAGAAATCGTCGAGCAGCAGAAGGCGCTGGACTTCGATAACGGCTGGGCGCGCCCGATCGTCTTGCAGAACCTGCGCCTCGCCGCCTGATCCCTCAGCGACACACGCTCCAGCGCCCGACATCGACATGAAAGTGATTGCGGTGGGCGGCGTTGTAATCCGGACTCAACACCACACTGAACGCCTCACAGGCGCCATCGCGCACCTGACGTAGAAACTGCGCGTCCTGATTTTGCTTCGGCCAGTCCCTGAGCACGCTGATGCTGCGCCCGTCGGCCAGCCGAAAACCGCTGATATCCAGCGCATCGGCACTGGCATGCCGACTGAGCGCCCCGCTCTCGCGGTTATAGACATTGCGACAGGCAAAGCTGCCGAGGTGATCAAGCCGCGCCACCCTCTGCCCGTAAACAGACTGCGCGGCGGGTTGCAGGCTATGCCGTTCAAACATCGCGTAAGCCACCGCCAGCGGGCAACTGGCGAGGAAGCTGCTGCTCAGCGCCACCTCACCGCCCTGCACGCGCACGGTGCCGATCAGCGGGCACTTGGCGTCAGGGCTGTCGGCTTGCGCGGTGACGCGCAGACCCGAGTTGCTCAGGACTTGTGCGCATAATTCGGGATTGCCGCGCAGGCGCATCAGCTTGAAACCGGTCAGCCAGTTCGGCGCAGCCTTCACGTCCAGCGGCGCCCACGGGTTCCACTCGGCCGGCACGTCGAGCCAGCCGCGCCAGACGCCGACCACGGCACCCGCGATGATCAGCAGTAACGACAGCGCGATCCAGCGACTCATGCTCAGCCTTTGAAAAACTGATTGGCCTTGGCGTACGGCATCGACTGCGACGTAAAGCCGAACGTCCCGCGCTGCTGGATCTCTTCAGCCGCGCGGAAGAACTCGCCAAATGCCGCCAGCGCCAATGCCGAGCCGGTACTGATTCGCCGCACACCCATTTCTTCCAGCGCCTGCACGGTCAGTTTCAAACCGCCGGACATCAGCACATTGACCGGTTTTGGTGCCACCGCGCGCACCACCGCCAGCACCTCTTCGGCGCTGCGCAAACCCGGCGCATACAACACGTCGGCGCCCGCCTCGGCAAAGGCTTGCAGGCGCCGGATGGTGTCGTTGAGATCGGGATTGCCGTGCAGATAGTTTTCCGCGCGGGCAGTCAGGGTGAAGGGAAATGGCAGCGTGTGCACCGCAGCGACGGCGGCTTCGATACGTGCGACGGCGTGTTCAAAGCAATAGATCGGCGCGTCGGCACGGCCCGTGGCGTCCTCGATCGAACCACCCACCGCGCCGGCCTCGGCGGCACGCAACAGGCTTTTCGCGCATTCGGCGGGGTCATCGGCGAAACCGTTTTCCAGATCCACCGCTACCGGCAAATCCGTGGCCGCGACAATCGCCCGGACGTTGGCCAAAGTGTCATCGAGACTCAGGGCGCCGTCAGCCTTGCCCTGGGAAAACGCGTAACCGGCGCTGGTGGTCGCCAACGCCTGATAGCCCAGACTGGCGAGCATCTTCGCCGAACCGGCATCCCACGGGTTGGGAATCACAAAAATCCCCGCACCTTCATGCAGGGCCTTGAAGGCCTGGGCTTTTCGGGTTTGTTCTTGAAGGGCGTGGGCGTCCATCGGCAGGCTCCTGGGCAGGCATGAAAAACCGCCTCAGAGCAGACCAAGTTGCTCGGCGGCGGGTTCTCTGTATAGCTCAGGCAGGGATGGCAGGCCAGGCAAACGTTGCATCAATTGTGCGTGAAAACGTTGCGCCAGCTTCGCCGCCATGACGTTGTCGGCGGTGTGCAGAAAGATGTACGGCGTGCGGCCCTCTTCGATCCACTCGGCGATTTTCGCCACCCACGGCACCAAAAACGGATCGTTGGCTTCCAGCTCCGGGTGGCCGATGAAGCGCACCTGCGGAAATTGGGTGAACGCCGCCGGACGGGTTGGCACCCGCGGCTTTTTCGATTGCGCGTGGATCACCGAAGACTCGGTCGACAGGCAACTGAACAGCGCCCGTGGATCGAGGCAGATGCGCTCCACGCCACGGTCGAGCAGCAGGCGATTGAGCAGGCGTTCGCTCTCGCCCTTGGCGAAGAACTGTTCGTGACGCACTTCCACCGCCAGTGGCCGATCCAGCGCGTCGATGAACGCGGTCAGCTCCGGCAATCGATGCGGGGTGAAGCTTTTCGACAGTTGCAGCCACAGCGGCGAGACGCGCTCACCGAGCGGGCTGAGCAGGTTTACGAAAGTTTCAGCGGCAGTCAGTTGATCACGCAGATCACCGCTGTGGCTGATGTCGCCGGGAAACTTGGCGGTGAAGCGAAAGTGTTCGGGCATGGTCTCGGCCCAACGCTGCACGGTGGCCGGCGAGGGGCTGGCGTAGAAGGTCGTGTTGCCTTCGACGGCGTTGAACACTTGGGAGTAGAGAGCGAGGAAGTCGGAGGTCTTGGCGTCTTCGGGGTACAGATAATCGCGCCAGGCGTTTTCGCTCCAGGACGGACAACCGAGGTAGTAAGGCAGATCCATCAGATGTACAGGTCGAGGCCCAGCACATCCGCATCCCAATCAACAAAACCGGCAGTGCTCAGGTAGCTGGCGAGGGCCATCGCTACGCTTTTGCTCATGGCGCGGTGATAAATCATGTCTTGCTGACGGGCAGGCAGATTGGCCAGGCGTTGTGCGGAGGCTTTGGCAGCGCGGGCGGCCAGTTGCTCTTCAGTCGGGAATTCCAGCTCGCCGTCGATATCGTCGACGGACTCATCCAGCGCCACATTGCCTTTGCGAGGCTTGCGCTTGATCGGGTAGGACTGAGAGGAAAGGCCGTCTATACGCATAATTTCATGCTCGGTATCAATGATGGCAATTTAGCGGCACCTGACCGACTTAGCAAACTGCCGAGTGATAACTAGAACACATAAAGCGCAAAAGGTTTAAAACGGGGAGTTGGAAACTGACGATTGGCAGTGACTTTAAGTGAACACCGAACCTGTGGGAGCGGGCTTGCTCGCGAAAGCGGTGTGTCAGGCACCTGGATAGAGACTGACATGGCCTCTTCGCGAGCAAGCCCGCTCCCACAGGTTTTGTGGTGAATCAGCGAGCCTTGGGGGTGGCGACTTTGTCGCGCAGGTAAACCGGTTGTGCATCGTCTGCCGGGATCGACTCGCCGCGTTCCCAGGCAAACCGCGCCAGGGTCAGCAGGTCTTCGGCGTGAGGCAGCATGCCGGCATCGGAACCGCTCGGTTTGACCGCGATCCGCTCACCGTAACCCCAACCGGTACCGGCACCGAACCATTCGCCGCTGGCATCGGCCGGCAGCGCCGCGACTTCCGGCGGCAGCACCGCTTCGACACCAACCAGACGCATCTCACCGGCCGTCTCGCCGTAGCAGCCCCAATACACTTCATCCATCCGCGCATCGATGGCCGCCGCGACCTGGCTCACGCCGTGTTCGCGATACGCACGTTGCGCCAGTACGGCGAGGTTCGACACCGGCAACACCGGACGATCCAGCGCGAACGCCAGCCCCTGCACCACGCCGATGGCAATCCGCACCCCGGTAAACGCACCCGGCCCGCGACCGAACGCGATGGCGTCTACCGCTTGCAGCGTGGTGCCGGCGTCGGCCAGCAGTTGCTGGATCATCGGCAGCAGTTTCTGCGCGTGCAGACGCGGGATCACCTCGTAATGACTCGTGACCTTGCCGTCATGCAGCAAGGCAACGGAGCAAGCTTCGGTCGCGGTGTCCAGGGCCAGCAAGGTGCTCATCGATGTATCCAAAACAGGTGAGGGAAAAAGTGCGTCAGTATAAACAACTACGGCCCGCAAGCGGGCCGTGGATGATGCAGCCAATCAGCTTTTTCAGCTCAGCGCTTCAAGCACCTTGGCGGTGATCGCTTCAACCGAACCAACGCCCGGAATGTGGCTGTACTTTGGCTTGCCAGCGTTTTTGGCGGACAGGCTCTGATAGAACTCCACCAGCGGCTTGGTCTGCGAATGGTAGACCGACAGGCGATGACGCACGGTTTCTTCGGTGTCGTCCTTGCGCTGCACCAGCTCTTCGCCAGTGATGTCGTCTTTGCCAGCGATTTTCGGCGGGTTGTAGACGATGTGGTAAACGCGGCCGCTGGCCTCGTGAACGCGACGACCGGCGATACGCTGAACGATTTCTTCGTCTTCAACCGCGATTTCAACCACGGCGTCCAGCTCGACACCGGCAGTTACCAGCGCTTCGGCCTGTGGAATGGTGCGCGGGAAACCGTCGAACAGAAAGCCGTTGGCGCAATCCGGTTGAGCGATGCGATCCTGCACCAGCGCGATGATCAGGTCATCCGACACCAAGCCGCCGGCATCCATGATGCTCTTGGCTTGAACGCCCAGCGGAGTGCCGGCCTTGACCGCAGCACGCAGCATGTCGCCGGTGGAGATTTGCGGAATGCCGAATTTCTCGGTGATGAACTTAGCCTGAGTACCTTTACCGGCCCCGGGAGCTCCCAGCAGAATGACGCGCATCGATGTGCTCCTCAATTTTTTATATAGAAAACAACGGGATTCGCCTCTTTGGGCCAATCTTAAAAAACGGGTCGTGGCCGCACAAACGGCCAAAGGCTGATCAAGATACACAGCAGGCTGCGCCCACACAAGACGCCAAAAGTCGGAGAAACCCGCGCCCGCCGCGACCTTGCGACGCGGTAACCCAAGTCGCAACCCCATCATTAACTGTCGCCTGCCCGCACTTTGTGCCTGTGTACAAAGCAGCACCCGGCCTGTGCCCCGGGCGCCTGACACCACCGCAAAAACCTTAGCCGGTATTTCGCAAACCGGCGGCAATCCCCGCCACAGACACCAGCAGCGCCTGCTCCACCGGGCTGCCCTGCTCGACATTCTGTTGCCGTGAACGGGCCAGCAGCTCGGCCTGCAATAGATGAAGCGGGTCGAGGTAAGTGTTGCGCAGACGGATGAATTCCAGGGTATCTGGGCTATGTGCCAGCAGTTGCGACTGCCCGGTCAGACCAAGCACCACCGCGCACGCCTGCGACAATAGGTCGCGTAACTGCGCGCCCAACGGCAGCAGCTCCGGCTCGACCAGCCGCTGATCGTAAGACAGTGCGATGTCGGCGTCGGCCTTGGCCAGGACCATTTCCAGCATGTCGATACGCGTGCGGAAGAACGGCCACTGTTCGCGCATCTGCCCGAGCAACTCGCCCTCGCCGCGCTCCAGCGCCTTGCTCAACGCGGTTTCCCAGCCGAGCCAGGCCGGTAGCATGAGACGAGTCTGGGTCCAACCGAAAATCCACGGAATCGCCCGCAGGCTCTCGATCCCACCGGCACGGCGCTTGGCCGGGCGGCTGCCGAGGGGCAAGCGTCCCAGTTCCTGCTCCGGTGTGGACTGGCGGAAGTACTCGACGAACTGCGGATTCTCCCGCACCACCGCGCGATACGCAGCGACGCCGTCGGCGGCCAGTTCATCCATCAGGTGCCGCCATTCCGGCGTCGGTGGCGGTGGTGGCAACAGCGTCGCTTCGAGCACGGCAGCCAGATACAGATTGAGGTTCTGCTCGGCGATGTCCGGCAGGCCGAATTTGAATCGAATCATTTCGCCCTGCTCGGTGGTTCGGAAACGCCCCGCTACCGACCCCGGCGGCTGCGACAGAATCGCCGCATGCGCCGGACCGCCGCCTCGGCCCACGGTGCCACCGCGACCGTGGAACAACAGCAGTTCGACTTGCTGCTCGCGGCAGATCTCCACCAGCCGCTCCTGCGCGCGATATTGCGCCCAGGCCGCAGCGGTGGTGCCGGCGTCCTTGGCCGAGTCGGAGTAGCCGATCATCACTTCCTGCGGGCCTTGCAGCCTCGCGCGGTAGCCCGGCAGCAGCAACAGACGCTCCATCACCGGCCCGGCGTTGTCGAGGTCGGCAAGGGTCTCGAACAGCGGCACCACACGCATCGGCCTCAGCACACCGGACTCTTTGAGCAGCAGTTGCACCGCCAGCACGTCGGAGGCGGCGCCCGCCATCGAGATCACGTAGGAACCCAGCGAGGCGCCCGGTGCGGCAGCGATTTCCTTGCAAGTGGCGAGCACTTCAGCGGTGTCGGCGGACGGTTTGAAATGCGCCGGCAGCAGTGGCCGGCGATTGCTCAATTCGCGGGTGAGGAAGCTGATGCGCTGTTCTTCGTCCCAGTCTTCGTAGCGACCGAGGCCGAGGTAGTCAGTGATTTCGGTCATCGCCGAGCTGTGCCGCGTCGAATCCTGGCGCACATCGAGGCGCACCAGGAACAGGCCGAAGGTCACTGCCCGACGCAGGCAATCGAGCAACGGCCCGTCGGCAATCACGCCCATGCCACATTCGTGCAGTGAGTTGAAACACAGCTCCAGCGGATCGAGCAGATCGCGGTTGTTGTGCAACACGTCGGCCGGCGCCGGCGTGGTCGCAGTCAGCGACGCATGGGCCCAGTTGCGCGTGGCGCGCAGGCGTTCGCGCAATTGCTTGAGCACCGCCCGGTAAGGTTCGGCGCTGTCGCCGGCCTTGGCCTTGAGCGCGTCACTGGCCTGCTGCATCGACAGTTCGGCGGCCAGATGATCGACATCGCGCAGGTACAGGTCGGCGGCCATCCAGCGCGCCAATAACAGTACTTCGCGGGTCACTGCAGCCGTGACATTCGGGTTGCCGTCGCGGTCGCCACCCATCCACGAGGCAAAGCGAATCGGCGCCGCCTCCAGTGGCAAACGCAGGCCCGTCGCTTCATACAGCGCCTTGTCGGCCTTGCGCATATGGTTGGGAATCGCCTGCCACAGCGAATGCTCGATCACCGCAAAACCCCATTTGGCTTCATCGACCGGGGTCGGCCGGGTGCGGCGGATTTCTTCGGTGTGCCAGGCTTCGGCGATCAGCCGTTGCAGGGTGTTCTGAATCTGTTCGCGCTCGGCGCTGGTCAGGTCGCGATGATCCTGCGCGGCCAGTTGCGCGGCGATCGCGTCGTACTTCTGGATCAGCGTACGCCGCGCCACTTCGGTCGGGTGCGCGGTCAGCACCAGTTCGATTTCCAGGCGCGCCAGTTGCCGCGCCAGCGATTCCGCGCTGTGGCCTTCGTTACGCAGGCGCGCTAGCAGTTCCGGCAGTACGCGAGACTCGAACGGCGCTGGCTGCGACTCTTCGCGGCGATGAATCAACTGATACTGCTCGGCGATGTTTGCCAGGTTGAGAAACTGGTTGAACGCCCGCGCCACCGGCAGCAGTTCGTCTTCGCTCAACTGATTGAGGCTGGCGCTCAGTTCGGCGTCCATCGAGCCACGGCGGTCGGCCTTGGCGCCCTTGCGAATCTGCTCGATCTTGTCGAGAAACTCCTCGCCATACTGGTCACGGATGGTATTGCCTAACAGCTCACCGAGCAGGTGAACGTCCTCGCGCAAGCGTGCATCAATATCGGTCATCAGCAGTTCTCCAGCGGTAATCGGGACGGCGCAGAAACGAATGCTTTGCCCAGAGAGTGCCGCTCTACGGCGCTTCTTACAAGCAGACGACGAAGGGACTTTAAACCTTGGGGCTTGGAGCTAGTCTCAACAGTAAGCCGTACAACGGCTTGCCGCCGGCCCCGCCGGACACTCACCCAGGCCTGCCACGAGCAGGCGCGAAATGAGGTCATCATGAAAATTCGTGAACTCGCCCAGCATTGGGAAGAAAACGCCAAAGGTCGCCTGACCGACACCGGCTACACGATTCATCTGGACGTCGAGGCCGCTGCGCGACTGGCGGCGATTGCCGAGATGTATCCCAAACGCCACCCGGAAGAACTGCTTGGCGAACTGATTGGCGCCGCGCTCGAAGAGTTCGAGGCGAGTCTGCCGTATGTGAAAGGCTCGACGGTGGTGGCCACCGATGAAGAAGGTGATCCGCTGTATGAAGATGTCGGGCCGACGCCGCGGTTTCTGGCGCTTTCGAGGCGGCATTTGCAGGATTTGTCCGCCGCTGCCGGCAAGCAAAAGCACTGACACAACAAAGATCAAACTGTAGGAGTGAGCCTGCTCGCGATAGCGGTGTGTCAGTAGCTATTGATGCTGACTGACACACCGCTATCGCGAGCAGGCTCACTCCTACAGGGGTCGTGTTTTCATCTGGAAAATTGCCTGTTTTCCCCCGCGCGTACCTCTCCCCGCCTCCAAAGTTCCCGACTCAGAGCCTTGTCGGTTCGGTCAAAAAAAATTTTGGCGATAGGCCATCTTTTCTGAACTTTTGAAAAACGCCTCCGGTCGGAACCTGTAACCACGCCTGGAACGAGCGTTTCAAAAACGCGCTTTCACATGACGCTTGCGGCTCCTCGACCAGGATGGATTTTCGGTTTTATCAGGAGTTAAACAATGGAGTTGAAGACCATGAAGACCCAAACCTCGTTCTCCCACCTGCGCGGTCTGAAACTGGCTGCTCTGGCTATCGGTACCAGCTTTGTTCTGGCCGGTTGCGCCGGTAACCCGCCGACCGAGCAGTACGCCGTGACTCAATCGGCCGTCAACAGCGCCGTCAGCGCCGGTGGTACCGAGTTCGCAGCAGTGGAAATGAAGCAGGCTCAGGACAAGCTCAAGCAAGCCGAAATCGCCATGCACGACAAGAAGTATGAAGAGGCTCGTACCCTTGCAGAGCAAGCCGAATGGGACGCTCGCGTAGCAGAACGCAAGGCTCAGGCTGCCAAGGCCGAACAGGCTGTGAAGGATTCCCAGAAAGGTGTTCAGGAACTGCGTCAGGAAAGTCAGCGCACCGTGCAGTAAGCGCGCATCCCGAATCGCAAAGCTGAAACTTTTATCGATAGAAAGGACGACAAATTATGCGTAAGCAACTGATGATCCCCGCTCTTCTGGCCGCAAGCGTTGCCCTGGCTGCCTGCTCCACCCCGCCTAACCCTAACCTGGAACAGGCGCGCACCAACTACGCCGGCCTGCAGGCCAACCCACAGGCAAGCAAAGTCGCTGCCCTGGAAACCAAGGACGCCAGCGATTACCTGGACAAGGCCGACAAGGCTTATCTGGACAAGCAAGACGCGGCCAAGGTTGACCAACTGGCCTACCTGACCAACCAGCGCGTGGAAGTGGCCAAGCAGACCATCGCCCTGCGCACCGCTGAGAACAACCTGAAAAACGCTGCTGCGCAACGTGCTCAGGCGCGCCTGGACGCTCGTGATCAGCAGATCAAACAACTGCAGCAGAGCCTGAATGCCAAGCAGACCGATCGCGGTACCCTGGTGACCTTCGGTGACGTGCTGTTCGCCACCAACAAGGCCGACCTGAAATCCAGCGGTCTGGTGAACATCAACAAACTGGCGCAATTCCTCCAGGAAAACCCTGATCGCAAAGTGATCGTCGAGGGTTACACCGACAGCACCGGCGCAGCTTCGTACAACCAGTCGCTGTCCGAGCGTCGTGCCACCTCGGTACAAGTCGCTCTGATCAAGATGGGCGTCGATCCTTCGCGCATCGTGGTTCAGGGTTATGGCAAGGAATACCCGGTTGCCGATAACAGCAGCGTCTCGGGTCGTGCAATGAACCGTCGTGTGGAAGTGACCATTTCCAACGACAACCAGCCAGTGATGCCACGTTCGGCAGTCAGCTCGAACTAAGCAACACGCGCTAACGCAAAAGCCCCGCCTGAGTGATCAGGCGGGGCTTTTTAAGATCAAAAGATCGCAGCCTTCGGCAGCTCCTGCATTGGAATGCATTCTCCTGCAGGAGCTGCCGAAGGCTGCGATCTTTTGCTTTTATGGTTCGAGTTTCTGCGGGGTTTCCTGGCCCATGCAGCGCACCGCTTTTTTCTGCGCATTGATCAGCACACCGGTCAGGCCTTTCTGCTCGGTGTCGAACAGCACCAGCACGCCATCAATGCACTGCGCCACTTGCGGCGCCGGGTCCAGCGAGACTTTGTAGTCTTCGCCCGGCACGGTCTTGAGCATGGTGAACTCGTTGAGCAGCAGCGCATCCTCGGGTTTGGCGAAGTGCAGGTAGCCGTAGTACCACAGCGCCCCGACCGTGCCGAGGATGCTGCAGATACCGGTGATGATCAGCGGGATGGCGTTACGTTCTTCAGTCATTGCGGACTCTCATCTTCAGAATTCGGAGGTTGCGGATAATTCGGGATCTCGCCGAGGCGGCGCAGGCCGTTGAAGTGTTCGGGATCTTCCAGATAACGCAGCATCACCTGCCGCCAGACCGGGTCGCCGAAGGTCTGCACGTGACCGCCGCGGGTCAGCTGCAGCACGCGTGGTGGCGGCGCAGCCTGATACAGGCGGATGCCGTTGGACATTGGCACCAATGGGTCATCGATGCTGTGAAAGATCAGTTTCGGCACGCCCTTGAGCTGCGGCATCGAGTTGATCGCGCTGTCACTGTCCGGCACCAGCCACGACAGTGGCACCTGGAATGGCCAGGTCAGCCATGAAGTGCTGAGGGCGTACTGGCCGACACTGCGGTAACTGGCGGGCACACCGTCGAGCACGAAAGCCTTTAGCTGTTTCTGCCGCTCGGGGTGCTGCACCAGCCAATGCACGGCCATCGATCCGCCGAGGCTCTGGCCGAGCAGGATCAGCGGTTTGCCTTTGACCTCTGGCGCCTTGTCGAGCCAGGCGAACGCGGCGTCGATGTCCTGATAGATCGCCGGCAGACTCGGTTCGCCCTCGGACAAGCCGTACCCGCGATAGTCCACCAACAGCACTTGATAGCCGTTTTTCGGCAACCACCAGCTGCCGCCGAGGTGCATCGGCAGATTACCGCCGTTGCCGTGCAGGTGCAGCACTGTGCCTTTGACCTCGACCCCGGGTTTGGCCGGCAGCCACCAGGCGTTGAGCTTCAAGCCATCCGCCGTGACCAATGTGACGGTGCGGTATTCGAGCCTGGCTTTTTCCGGGGTAAAGATCTGGCCCGGTTCGGGGTAAAACAGCAGCGAACTGCAACCGCTGAGGGTCAGGAGCAGGCAAAGGATGCCGAGGATTCTCATCCGGTGAAACCTCGCAGAATTCGAATTGGAATACAGTCAAAAACTGTAGGAGTGAGCCTGCTCGCGACAGCGGTGTGCCAGTCGATATTTATGTTGATTGACACACCGCTATCGCGAGCAGGCTCACTCCTACAAGGGGTTTGTGTGTGGTTCAGAGGATGTTTGAGTAATCCGCCTCGATCCGGTCCAGGCTCAAGTGATTGAGGAAGTTGGAGAAGCACATCCACGCCGACAGCGCGTTCATGTCGCGGAACTGTTCCGGCAGATATTTGGGCGGCACCACCAGACCTTCATCGACCAGTTGACGCAGGGTGCGCATGTCTTCCAGCGTGGTCTTGCCGCAGAACAGCAGCGGCACCTGCTCGAGCTTGCCTTTACGCACGGCCAACTGAATGTAGTTGTAAACCATGATAAAGCCCTTGAGATAGGACAAGTCTTTGGTGAATGGCAGACCGGTCGGGGTCGAACCACGGAACACCCGGCTGGCGTTGCCGTAGCTTTCGGCCATTTCAAAGCCCTGCTCGCGAAAGAACTCGAACACCTGCAAAAAGTCCGCGCCCTCCTCGACCATGTGAATGGCGCGGGTGCGGTTGGTCAGTTTGCGCAGACGGCTTGGGTAGGAGGCGAAGGTGATGATTTCCATCAGAATCGCCAGACCTTCCTGGGTCACCGTCGACGACGGTGGGCCTTTGGACAGGAAGGTGCAGATCGGCTGGTTCAAGCCATTGAGCGTGGTGCCGACGTGCACCAGGCCTTCGTGGACTTCCAGTGCACGCACGTCGCGGTCGTTGAACAGCGCGTCGGTGCGGATCTTGATGTAGTCGGCGCCTGCCGCCGCGTCGGCGACGATGCCGTCGGACTCGAACACGCGGATGGTTTCCTCGGCCTCGCCAAACACCTTGTTCAAACGGGTTTGCAGCAGGTGCACGGCATCCTTGGCGGTGAGGATCTTCGGTTCGTCCTTCAGGTCGCCACGGCCATCAATGTTGTTCAGATAGTCGGACATCATCAGGCCGAGGTCGGCCAGGGTCGGGTCACCGGCGTGGAACGCATCGGAGGCGGCGCCGTAGAGTTCCTGGGAGATCAGGCCGAAATCCTCGGTGCCGCGCGCTTCGAGCATGCGCACCACCATGCGGTATTCCTTGCACATGCGCCGCATGATCTGCCCGACCGGGTTGAACTGGCCGAGCTGGCGGGTGATGTCGCGCTCGATATTCTGGAATTCCAGTTTGACCTTGCTCGAATCGAAGGACAGCGGCCGATTGAGGTAGTAGTCACGATCCACCGCGGGCATTTCCTTGCCCTTGGCCTTGAGAAAGCCCTTGCGGATGTTCTCGTCCCACTTCACCGCATCGAGCACGCGGATCGGCGTCTGCGCCAGCACAATGCGATCGGACAGCGTGCGTATCGTCTGCTGGTAATCGTCCACCCGAAACTCCTGTAGAAAACTGAATTATTTGGCGCGGGCCTGGCGCTGATAGCGCGCGGCCTCGACGAATACATCGGAATTGGCCGGATCGTCGAGGTAAGCAAAGACCTTGTCGAGGCTACTGTCGACCTGCACGCCGTCGCCGTCGTCGGCGGTCTGGAACGGCTGGCCGTCGAGGGCTTGCTGTTTGATCGCCTGATTGATCTGTTCGAGGTCGAGGTTGTACACCACCAGTTCGTGTTTGTCGGTGAGTTCGAAACCGGCGATGGTGTATTGACCACCGTAACGCGCCGGCACTTTCGCCGACAGGTACCAGCGACTGCCATGGCGCGACACAGTGAACGGGTACGCCTCGCGCTCGTGGGGTCGGGCCTTGAACCAGGTAACGGCCTGATAGCGATTAGTGCCGATGCGGGTCAGCTCGAGGTTCATCGGCTCGCCCCAGGCATTGGTGCTCGACCACGTGCCCAGCAGGCCCCTGGGCGCCGGGTCACTGGCAGGCAGCGGATCCTTGAAGGTCACCAGACAGCCACTGAGCAGCAGGAACGACAAGGCGATCAGCACGCCACGCCAGGCTTTCATTCAATACTCCCTATGAACATATCCCGCCCTGACGATCACCACTTTCACCTGTGGGAGCGAGCCTGCTCGCGAAAGCGGTGTGTCAGGCAACAAAGATGTTGAATGTCAGACCGCATTCGCGAGCAGGCTCGCTCCCACAGGGATTGGCGTTACACCGAGGCGAGGACCAGATGCATATACCGCGTCAGAATCCCGAGCATGTCCTGTTCGGCCAAAGGCTCGGCGTCGTTGAGCAGGCCCTGATATTCCATCCGTCCGATAATCGCCGTCAACACCTTGGCATCCTGCTGCGGTTCACGCGAGCCCAGCACCTGGAACAACTGGCAGGTGCCCTGCAGCAGAATCTGCTGATGCGAGCGCACCAGATCCGCCAGCCGCGGGTTGAGCAGCGCTTCCTGGCGGAACGCCTGCTCGGCCATCAGATGTTCGCGACGATTGGCCAGTTGCCGATGCACATAGTCAGCCATCAGCCGCGCGATGTCGTCCGCCAGTTGCGAGCGCGACTCGGGGCTGCCGTCGCCACTGACGACCATCTCGCGCAGCAGGCCTTCGTTGTTGATCCACAGCTTGGCCATGTAGGCCGCGCTGCGTTCGACGTATTGGGCGAAGGTATCGGTGAGCAGGTCATCGATATCCTTGAAGTAATAAGTGGTAGCCGACAGCGGCACACCGGCCTCGGCCGCCACGGCCCGGTGGCGCACGGCACGCACGCCGTCACGCACGACAATGCGCATCGCCGCGTCGAGAATGTCCTGTCGACGCTGCTCACTGCCCTGTCGGCTGGCCTTGCGGCCCTGGTACTGAACACTTTCAGCGACCGCAGTGGCGATACCCGCTGCACCTTCTTGAGCGATTGCAACCATCACGACTGGACTTCCTCTGCTATTGCAAAATTAACCAACTGATACATTTGTACCAGACAGGCAATAAAAAGCCGCCTGTTTTAGGCGGCTTTTTGACTGAAACGTTTACGCTTGCGGTCGCATGTGCGGGAACAGGATCACATCGCGGATCGACGGCGAGTTGGTCAGCAACATCACCAGACGGTCGATGCCGATACCTTCACCGGCCGTTGGCGGCATGCCGTACTCCAGCGCACGCACGAAGTCGGCGTCGTAGTGCATGGCTTCGTCGTCGCCGGCGTCCTTGTCGGCCACCTGCGCCATGAAACGCTCGGCCTGGTCTTCCGCGTCGTTCAACTCGGAGTAGGCGTTGGCGATTTCACGGCCGCCGATGAACAGCTCGAAACGGTCGGTGACGTTCGGGTTCTCGTCATTACGACGGGCCAGCGGCGACACTTCGAACGGGTACTGAGTGATGAAGTGCGGCTGCTCCAGCTTGTGCTCGACCAGCTCTTCGAAAATCATCACCTGCAGCTTGCCCAGACCTTCGAAGCCCAGCACCTTGGCGCCGGCCTTCTTGGCGATGGCGCGGGCCTTGTCGATGTCGTTCAGGTCATCGGCCGTCAGCTCAGGGTTGTACTTGAGGATCGAGTCGAATACCGACAGACGCACGAACGGCTCGCCGAAATGGAACACCTTGTCGCCGTACGGCACGTCGGTGCTGCCCAGCACCAGTTGCGCCAGTTCACGGAACAGTTCTTCGGTCAGGTCCATGTTGTCTTCGTAGTCGGCGTAAGCCTGGTAGAACTCCAACATGGTGAATTCAGGGTTGTGACGGGTCGAAACGCCTTCGTTACGGAAGTTACGGTTGATCTCGAACACTTTCTCGAAACCGCCAACCACCAGACGCTTGAGGTACAGCTCAGGCGCGATACGCAGGAACATTTCCATGTCCAGCGCGTTGTGGTGGGTTTCGAACGGCTTGGCCGCAGCGCCGCCAGGAATGGTCTGCAGCATCGGCGTTTCGACTTCGAGAAAGTCGCGCTTCATCAGGAAGCTGCGGATGTGCGCGATCACTTGCGAACGCACGCGGAACGTCTGGCGCACGTCTTCGTTGACGATCAGGTCAACGTAACGCTGACGGTAGCGCTGTTCGGTGTCGGTCAGGCCGTGATGC
The DNA here is from genome assembly GCF_058798255.1 of Pseudomonas sp. GW823-FHT01D03. NCBI lineage: Bacteria > Pseudomonadati > Pseudomonadota > Gammaproteobacteria > Pseudomonadales > Pseudomonadaceae > Pseudomonas > Pseudomonas sp. GW823-FHT01D03. The sequence continues at coordinate 1,282,460 of NZ_JBXAKK010000001.1, read as the reverse complement.
TTGTCCGGCAGCGGGCGCAGCGACTTGGTCAGCAGGCGCACGTTGGTCATTTCGACGTACAGGTCGCCCTTGCCGGAACGCGCCAGGGTGCCTTCGGCGGCAATGATGTCGCCCATGTCCCAGGTCTTGACGGCGGCCAGGGTGTCTTCGGACAGGGTTTTACGGTTGACGTAGACCTGGATGCGACCGGTCATGTCCTGGATCACCATGAACGAGCCACGGTTGAGCATGATGCGACCGGCAACCTTGACCGGAATTGCAGCCTCGGCCAGCTCTTCCTTGGTCTTGTCCGCGTATTTCTTCTGCAGATCTTCGCAGTAGTTTTCGCGGCGGAAGTCGTTCGGGAAGGCGTTGCCCTTGGCGCGCTCGGCAGCCAGCTTTTCCTTGCGCAGGGCGATCAGGGAGTTTTCTTCCTGTTGCAGGGCTTGCGGGTCGAGTTGTTGGTCGCTCATGTCTTCAGATATTCCATCAGGTTCGTTGCCCCCGGGCCTGGCGGCCCGGGAATCGCCAGCAGGGCTGGCTCCTACAGGGATCGCGTTGCATCAGCGACCCTGCGTGCGTCTTTTACAGCCCCGATTTCAGGCTGGCTTCCAGGTATTCGTCGATGTCGCCGTCGAGCACCTTGTCGCAGTCGCTGCGTTCAATGTTGGTGCGCAGGTCCTTGATCCGCGAGGCGTCGAGCACGTACGAACGGATCTGGTGACCCCAGCCGATGTCCGACTTGGTGTCTTCCAGCGCCTGGGAAGCGGCGTTGCGCTTCTGCATTTCCTGCTCGTACAACTTGGCCCGCAGCATTTTCATGGCGGTGTCCTTGTTGGCGTGCTGGGAACGCTCGTTCTGGCAGCTGACCACGGTGTTGGTCGGTACGTGGGTGATACGTACGGCCGAGTCGGTGGTGTTTACGTGCTGACCACCGGCACCGGAGGAACGATAGGTGTCGATCCGCAGGTCTGCCGGGTTGATTTCGATTTCCACCTTGTCGTCGATCTCTGGCGAGACGAAAACCGCAGAGAACGAGGTGTGGCGACGGTTGCCGGAGTCGAACGGGCTCTTGCGCACCAGACGGTGCACGCCGATCTCGGTGCGCAGCCAGCCAAAGGCGTATTCGCCCTTGATGTGCACGGTCGCACCTTTGATACCGGCGACTTCACCGGCCGACAGTTCCATGATGGTTGCGTCGAAACCGCGTTTGTCCGCCCAGCGCAGGTACATGCGCAGCAGGATGTTGGCCCAGTCCTGGGCCTCGGTGCCGCCGGAGCCGGCCTGGATGTCCAGGTAGGCGTTGTTCGGGTCCATCTCGTGGCTGAACATGCGGCGGAATTCAAGCTTGGCGAGGTTTTCCTCGAGACGGGCCAGCTCGGCGACGACATCGCCCACTGCGCCTTCGTCGTTTTCTTCGACGGCCATGTCCAGCAGGTCGCGGCAATCGGCCAGACCGGCGTTCAGTTCGTCGAGGGTGTCGACGATCTGCGCCAGCGCCGAGCGCTCGCGGCCCAGTTCCTGGGCATATTCAGGTTTGTTCCAGACACTCGGATCTTCAAGCTCGCGATTGACTTCAGTCAGACGCTCATGCTTTTGATCGTAGTCAAAGATACCCCCGAATAGTTTCGGAGCGCTCGGACAGGTCCTTGATGGTGTTCAGGATCGGGTTGATTTCCATGACGGGCAGCACTCGTTGGCGAACTTTTGAAAGCCGGCGAGTATAACGTAATCAGGCTGTCACGGCAGCCCGTCTGGCGGCTGTTAAGACGATTCACTTGACATGGCCTGATGCGCATCCTCTGTGGGAGCGGGCTTGCTCGCGAAGGCGGTGTGTCATTAAGCATTGATGTCGAGTGATACTCCGCCTTCGCGAGCAAGCCCGCTCCCACAGGGGGATTTGCAGGTTCGAGAGACCTATTCGATGCCAACCTGATTACGCCCGTTGTTCTTCGCCAGGTACAACCCGCGATCCGCTGCCGAAATCAGCAACCGACAATCACTGCCCGCCTGCGGCACCATGGTCGCCAGGCCGATGCTGATAGTCAGGCTCGCCCCGTCGCTCGGGGTGTTGTGCGGAATTTTCAGCGCCGCCACGGTCTGGCGCAGTTTCTCCGCCACCAGCCGCGCGCCGCCCGGCGAGGTGTTCGGCAGCACCAGCGCGAACTCTTCACCGCCGTAACGTGCCGGCAAGTCCGACGGCCGGGCGCTGGCGTCGCGGATCGCCGTGGCGACCTTGCGTAGCGCCTCGTCGCCTTCGACGTGGCCGAAGCTGTCGTTGTAGGACTTGAAGTAATCGACATCGATCATCAGCAACGACAACTGGCTCTGGTCGCGCAGCGAGCGGCGCCATTCCAGCTCCAGGTACTCGTCGAAGTGCCGGCGGTTGGACAGCCCGGTCAGGCCGTCGGAGTTCATCAGGCGTTGCAGCACCAGGTTGGTGTCGAGCAACTGCTGCTGGCTGACACGCAACGCACGGTACGCCGCATCCCGCTGCAGCAGGGTCATGTAGGAGCGCGAGTGATAGCGGATGCGCGCCACCAACTCGATGGTGTCCGGCAGTTTCACCAGATAATCGTTGGCCCCGGCGGAAAACGCCGCGCTCTTGATCAGCGGGTCTTCCTTGGTCGACAGCACGATGATCGGGATGTCCTTGGTCGCCGGGTGATTGCGGTATTCGCGCACCAGGCTCAGGCCGTCGAGGCCGGGCATCACCAGGTCCTGCAGGATCACCGTCGGTTTGATCCGTACCGCCTGGGCGATGGCCTGGTGCGGATCGGAGCAGAAGTGGAAGTCGATGTTCTCTTCATTCGACAGCCCACGGCGCACGGCTTCGCCGATCATCGCCTGATCGTCCACCAACAACACCATGGCGGCGTTTTCGTCGGTTTTAATGTCGTCGATCTGTAAATCATTCATGGGCGGTCACCTGAATACTGCGGGGGCCAGGATTGCGGAATAGCCTGTTCATTTGGGGAAAACCTCCAGCAACCGTGGCGCGATCTTTTCCAGTGGACGGATTTCGACGGCAGCATCGATCGCCGCTGCGGCCTTGGGCATGCCGTACACCGCACTGCTGTGCTGGTCCTGCGCGATGGTCAGATAACCCTGCTGGCGCATGAGCTTAAGCCCTTGCGCCCCGTCGCGTCCCATCCCGGTCAACAAAACCCCGATGGCATCGCCGTTCCAGTAACTGGCGACACTTTCGAAAAACACGTCGATCGAAGGCCGGTAGATTTCGTTGACCGGCTCGGCGGTATAGGCCAGCGTGCCGTTTTTCAATAAGCGAATATGGTGGTTGGTGCCGGCCAGCAGCACCGCGCCGGCCTGCGGTGGCTCGCCTTCGCGGGCCAGACGTACGTCGAGACCGCTGGCGCTGGCCAGCCATTCGGCCATGCCCGCGGCAAACACCTGATCCACGTGCTGCACCAGCACGATGGCTGCCGAGAAATTGCGTGGCAGGCCCTTGAGCAGCACCTCCAGCGCTGCCGGCCCGCCGGCAGACGAACCGATCGCCACCAGGCGCTTGCACGACGCCGAACTGCGGTGGGGCGTCGGCACCGGGCGCGAGCGCGGGGTTTTCTCGCCGATCAGCCAGCCGATGTTGAGGATCTTGCGCAGCAACGGCGCCGCCGCTTCCTGCGCGTTCCCCGCACCAATGGCCGGGGTATCGACCACGTCCAGCGCGCCGTGGCCCATGGCTTCGAAGACCCGGTGCACGTTCTGCTGGCGGTCGACCGTGACAATCACGATGGCACACGGGCTCTCGGCCATGATCCGTCGCGTGGCCTCGACGCCGTCCATCACCGGCATGATCAGATCCATCAGGATCAGATCCGGGGTGTTTTCGGCGCACAGACGCACGGCCTCGGCGCCGTTGTTGGCGACCCAGACCACCTGATGCGCCGGCTCGAAGGCCAGCGCACGGCGCAAAGCCTCCACCGCCAGGGGCATGTCGTTGACGATTGCGATTTTCATGCCCGCGCTCCTCCAATGAGCTCAACCACTGCGTCAAGCAGGGCGTCGTCATGAAAACTGGCCTTGGCTAGATAATAGTCGGCGCCAGCGTCCAGTCCACGACGCCGGTCCTCTTCACGATCCTTGTACGAGACCACCATCACCGGCAGCGATTGCAGGCGGTTGTCGCGGCGCAACAGGGTGACCAGTTCGATGCCATCCATGCGCGGCATGTCGATGTCGGTGATCAGCAAATCGAAGTCCTCCGAACGCAGCGCGTTCCAGCCGTCCATGCCGTCCACTGCCACCGCCACGTCGTAGCCGCGATTGAGCAGCAACTTGCGTTGCAACTCGCGCACGGTCAGCGAGTCATCGACCACCAGAATCCGTTTGCGCGCCACTTCGGCGGCCTGATTGCCATGGCGAGCAATACGCTCCAGCCGCCCGGTGTTGAGTAGCTTGTCCACCGAGCGCAGCATGTCCTCGACATCGACGATCAGCACGACCGAACCGTCGTCGAGCAGCGCCCCGGCGGAAATGTCCTGAACCTTGCCCAGCCGCTCGTCCAGCGGCAGCACCACCAACGTGCGCTCGCCGACAAAACGCTCGACCGCCACCCCGTAGATCGCGTCACGCTCGCGGATCACCACGACCTTGAGGGTTTCGCCGCTGCTCTGACTGGCCGGACGATTCAGCAACTGACTGGCCGCGACCAGCCCGACGTGTCGGCCTTCATGCCAGAAATGCTGACGGCCCTCGATCTGTACGATGTCCTGTGGCTCCAGATCACACATGCGCTCGATATGCGCCAGCGGAAACGCGTAAGCCTCCTCGCCGACTTCCACCACCAGACTGCGCACCACCGACAGGGTCAGCGGCACTTCCAGATGAAAGCGGCTGCCCTCGCCCGCCGTCTGCTCCAGCACCACCGCGCCGCGCAGTTGCCGCACCATGTGCTGCACCGCATCGAGACCAACGCCACGCCCGGACACTTCGGTCACCGTGTCGCGCAAGCTGAAGCCCGGCAGAAACAGGAACGTCAGCAGTTCTTCTTCGCTCAACTGCGCCGCCGTCTCGGCGGGCGACAGCTGACGTTCGACGATGCTGCGGCGGACCTTTTCCAGATCGACGCCATTGCCGTCATCACTCAGTTCCAGCACCAGCAAACCCGCCTGATGCGAGGCCCGCAGGCGAATCAGGCCTTCTGCGGATTTGCCTTTGAGCAGGCGTTGTTCCGGGGTTTCGATGCCGTGATCGACGGCGTTGCGCAGCAGATGAGTCAGCGGCGCTTCGAGTTTTTCCAATACGTCGCGATCGACCTGGGTCTTCTCGCCTTCGATCTCCAGCCTTACCTGTTTGCCCAGGCTGCGTCCCAGGTCCCGAACCATGCGCACCTGACCGGTGAGCACGTCGGCGAACGGGCGCATGCGGCAGGCCAGCGCGGTGTCGTAGAGCACTTGCGCGCGCTGGCTGGCTTGCCAGGCGAACTCGTCAAGTTCGGCGTTCTTTTCCGCGAGCAATTGCTGGGACTCGGCCAGCAAGCGCCGCGCATCTTCAAGCGCTTCCTGTGCCTCAAGGCTCAGCGCGTGCTCCTTGAGGTGCACATTGAGGCTTTCCAGCGCCCGCAGGCCGTTGTTCTGCATGCGCTTGAGACGCTGCATGGTCGCCAGATGCGGCTTGAGGCGCTGGGTTTCGACCAGCGATTTACTCGACAGGTCGAGCAGGCTGTTCAGGCGTTCGGCGGTGACCCGCAGCACCCGTTCGCCACCTTCGGTGGTGCGCTTGTTCTTGGGCGGTGCCGGATCGGAGGCTTCCAGCGGTGTCTCGATCACTGGCGCCGGGGTTTCAATCGGTGCTGGTGCAGCCGGCGGCGCCTGCATCTGCAATTCGGCCATGGGCGGCGGCGCGACTGCGGGCGCCGCAGAAGGGTCGAGCAGGCGGCCCATCAACGCCACATACGCTTCGATGTCCGGCGCTTGCGGAGCATTGGCCGGCGTGGCGATACGCATCAACAGATCGGTGCCCTGCAACAACGCATCGATGTGCTCGGGACGCAGCAACAGCCGCCCTTCCTGCGCGCTGACCAGGCAATCTTCCATCACGTGGGCGACGCTGACACCGCTGTCGATGCCAACGATCCGCGCCGCGCCCTTAAGCGAGTGCGCCGCGCGCATGCACGACTCCAGATAGTCGGCCTGAGTCGGGTTGCGCTCCAGCGCCAGCAGCCCGCTGCTGAGCACCTGGGTCTGGGCTTCGGCTTCCAGGCTGAACAGCTCCAGCAGCGAGGCGTCGCGCATTTGCTCGGGGGTCATGTGAGGCTCCGGGTCACGGCGGACAGCAGCTGTTCTTCATCCAGCCAACGCAGGCTGCGGCCCCGGAATTGCAGGACGCCACGGGTGTATTTGGCGCTGGCCGTGCTGTGGTGTTCAGCGCCGGCACGCGAGGCAGCGTCGAGAATACGTTCGTCAATGGCGTGGATGCCGTCGACCTCGTCCACCGGCACCACCACCGGTCCGCCGTGGGCGGCGATGATCAGCATGCGCGGCATGATCCGCGCGCCAGTGGCCGGTGCGGCGTTGCCATCCAGATCGAGCAACTCGACCAGCGACAGGCACGCGACCAACGCCCCGCGCACGTTCGCCACGCCGAGCAAGGCCCGCGAACGCTGGTGCGGCAGCGAGTGAATTGCCTGCAGCGGTGCCACTTCCACCAGGCTACGGGTGGCCAGTCCCAGCCATTCTTCGCCGAGGCGAAACATCAGCAACGAACGGGTTTTGACGTCGGTTTCGACCGCGATGGCCACCGGGTCGCGCTCGTCCTGCTGCAACGCATAACGGTCGAGCAGGCGCGTGGCAGCGGCGGAATACACCGCGCAGTTGCGGCAATGAATATGCTCGGCCAGCAACGGGCACGACTTGTCGCCATGAATACCGATACGGTTCCAGCAATCATCGATGGCCCGGGCGTCTTCGTGGGTGACGTTCAAGGTGTCGGACGGGATCATCGTTTACGCTCACTGTCGGCGGTGCGGCCGCTGCGGGCGGCGCGTTCCTGCAATCGTCTGGCACCGGCGCTGTCACCCTGGGCCTGCAGCAACGCGGCCAGATGCATCAACGCTTCGGGGTGTTGCGGTTCAAGATACAAGGCCTTGCGGTAATGACTCTGGGCTTCGAGCGCGGCGCCGGCCACGTCGCTGAGCAGGCCGAGCCAGTAGAACACCTGCGCCACCGGTTCGTGGCTGCGCAGGTATTGCTCGCACGCCGCACGGGCCTCGGCGCTTTTGCCTTCGTTGGCCAGCGCGGCGATGTTGGCGAGCAAGGTCGCCGCGTCCGGGTTGGCGCTTTTGCTGCTGACAGGCAACGGTGCAACGCTGGCAAACGGACGCGGGCGCACCGGCAGTGGCGGCGGCGGACTGCGCAACGGTTGGCGCACGGGCAATGGCGTCGGGGTCGGCAACGACAGCGGTTCCGGTACCGGATCATTGTGTCGACTGAAGGCAAACGACTGCGGGATGCCGATCGAGCGCATGCCCAGACGCCCGAGCAGACTGCCCTCGGCCGGGCCGATGAACAGCACGCCATCAACGTGAGTCAGACGCTTGAGCACTTCAAACACCTGCTTCTGAGTCGGCTGGTCGAAATAGATCAACAGGTTGCGGCAGAACACGAAGTCGAACGGCGGCTCACCCGCCAGCAGCGTCGGGTCCAGCACATTGCCGGCCTGTAGACGCACCTGTTCGCGTACGGCATCGCTGACTCGATGGCCGTCCTGCTCGGCCGTGAAATGACGCTCGCGGAAATCCAGATCCTGCCCCCGAAACGAGTTCTTGCCGTACAGCGCCCGTCGCGCCTTGTCCACCGACAGCGGGCTGACGTCCATGCCGTCGACCTTGAACTGGTGCGGTTTGAGGCCGGCATCAAGCAAGGCCATGGCAATCGAATAGGGTTCTTCACCGGTGGAGCACGGCAGGCTGAGAATGCGCAGCGCGCGCATGTTGTTCAATTCGTCCAGCCGCTTGCGCGCCAGCTTGCCAAGGGTGGCGAAGGATTCCGGATAACGGAAAAACCACGTTTCGGGAACGATCACCGCTTCGATCAGCGCCTGCTGTTCGTCCCGCGAACCTTGCAGCAGTTGCCAGTATTCATCGCTGTGTGCCGCTTGCGAGAGGGTGGTGCGTTGGCGCACCGCGCGCTCGATGATCGCCGGCCCGACCGAGGTGACATCCAGGCCGATGCGTTCCTTGAGGAAATCGAAAAAACGCTGATCGCTGCTCATGACTGCGCCTCATGCGGCGCGGGGAACAGCAGACTGCGCACCGCGTCATCCAGCAGGTCGTTGACCCGCACCCACTGCACCAGCCCATGGGCATCTTCGCGCACCGGGCCGAGGTACGGTGCCTGGCGATTGTCCAGACCATACGGCTGAAAATCCTCGGGGTTGCAGCGCAAGGTGTCGGTCGCCTGCTCAAGGATCAGCCCGAGCCAGTGCGACGGCTGCAGTTCATCCGGACGGTAATGCACCAGCACCAGCCGGGTGCTGGTGCGCGCCTCGGCCGGTTGACCAAAGGTCAACGCGCTGAGGTCGATCGCCGGTACCACCGTGCCGCGATAGGCAAACACCCCGGCAACCCAGTTCGGCGCTTGGGCAATCGGCTTCAACGGCAGGCGCGGCAGCACTTCCGCGACCTCGGTGGCGCGCAAGGCGTACCGCTCGCTGCCGATGCGAAACAGCAGGAACAACGCCTGTTTCGCCACCGGCGCAGCGCTGCGTTTGGCAGTGATTTCGCTCATCAGACTTTGAATCGCGAAACGCCGCTGCGCAGCCCGACGGCCACCTGACTCAGTTCGTCAATGGCGAAACTGGCCTGACGCAGCGACTCGACGGTCTGGCTGCTGGCGTCGCCCAACTGCACCAGCGCATGGTTGATCTGTTCGGCACCAGTGGCCTGGGCCTGCATGCCTTCGTTGACCATCAACACCCGCGGCGCCAGCGCCTGCACCTGATGGATGATCTGCGACAGCTGCTCGCCGACCTGCTGCACTTCGGCCATGCCCCGGCGTACTTCTTCGGAAAACTTGTCCATGCCCATCACCCCGGCAGACACCGCCGACTGGATCTCGCGGACCATTTGTTCGATGTCGTAAGTGGCGACGGCGGTCTGATCCGCCAGACGCCGCACTTCGGTGGCGACCACGGCAAAACCGCGCCCGTATTCGCCAGCCTTCTCGGCCTCGATGGCGGCGTTGAGCGACAGCAGGTTGGTCTGGTCGGCGACCTTGACGATGGTCACCACCACCTGATTGATGTTGCCGGCCTTCTCGTTGAGGATCGCCAGTTTGGCGTTGACCAGATCGGCCGCGCCCATCACCGAGTGCATGGTGTCTTCCATGCGCGCCAGGCCTTGCTGGCCGGAACCGGCGAGCACCGAGGCCTGATCGGCGGCGGTGGACACTTCGGTCATGGTGCGCACCAGATCCCGCGAAGTCGCGGCAATCTCCCGCGAGGTCGCGCCGATTTCGGTGGTGGTGGCCGCAGTTTCGGTGGCGGTGGCCTGTTGCTGCTTGGAGGTGGCGGCAATTTCGGTCACCGAAGTGGTCACCTGCACCGAGGAGCGTTGGGCCTGGGACACCAGCGAAGTCAGCTCGGTCATCATGTCGTTGAAGCCGGTTTCCACCGCGCCGAACTCGTCCTTGCGGTCCAGATTCAGGCGGCTGCTCAGGTCGCCGGTACGCATGATTTCGAGGATCTTCACGATGCGGTTCATCGGCGCCATGATCGCGCGCATCAGCAGCAGACCGCAGGCACCGGCTGCGAGCACGGCCACCAACAGCGAGACGAACATGCTGACCTTGGCCGCCGCCACCGCCTCGTCGATGTTGGCCATGGCCTGATCAGCGACCCGCTTGTTCTCGCCAATGATGTCGTTGAGTTTCATGCGCCCGGAATACCAGGCCGGGGTCAGCTTCTCGGTGAACATCTTGACCGCGTCCGCTTCCAGGTTGCGCTTATGCAGGTCCAGCACGGCATCCTGAATCTGGATGTAGGCATCGTGGTACTTCTCGAACGCGGCGAATTCGCTACGGTCCTCGTCAGTGGCCATGGTTTTGCGATAGTTGGCCATCTGCTCCTGCAAGCGCGCCTCAAACGCCTTGTAGTCTGCCGCGTCCTCGCTGGAAATCCCCTGACCTTCCTTGAGCCCAAGCAGTTCCTGGGTCTGCAGATAGCTGTCGACCCACGCACCGCGAATCATCGAGCTGTAATAGACGCCGGGAATCGCGTCATCACGCACGCTGTTTTCACTGGCCTCGATCTTCAGCAGGCGCGAATACGAAACGACCACCATCAGCAACATGATGGCGATAATCACCGCAAAGCTCGCCAAAATGCGTTGGCGCAACGTCCAGTTCTTCACAGTGATTCCTCGTGCCGTAAGTCGAAATGCGGGGAGTATAGCCGAGGGCGGTGTTTCATTTATAAGACGCTTTTTAACCCTCGGGCCGGCCCGACGTGGTTCGCGGGGAGGCTCTGGGGTGGGTCTGGCCGACAATCCCGGCTGGTGTGCCAGAGATGGAACGGCAAAAAGGGCGCTCGATCGGTCATTTGCGGCCCTCGACATCTCGCCAAGTAATGGCAATACGCCTTTATGCGCAACTTCTTGCGCACTTGATCGCGTTTTTTCGCTACTCGAATTGCTACAGAGCCCATGTGCCGGAGCCTGTAGCCGAGTGCGCAACTTCTTGCACACCACTGCGCAAGAAGTTGCGCATTTTTCGCCTTATTTTGGCATGAAACATCTTGAAACATGAGCTTTAGAGCAGTTTAACCCCCGCATCACGGAGACTTTGGCAAACCTGGCACGCTCCTTGATAACAGTCAGGCACCCACCGGGCGATTTCGCCTCCCGGGCACCCTAAATTTATCCGCAAGGAGAGCACCCCATGGCAACACCAGCGTACATGTCGGTTACCGGCGAAAAACAAGGCCTGATCACTGCCGGCGCCTTCACCGCCGACTCCGTTGGCAACACCTACCAGGAAGGCCACGAAGACCAGGTCATGGTTCAGGCTTTCAGCCACGACGTGATCATCCCGCGTGACCCACAATCCGGTCAGCCAACCGGTCAGCGCGTTCACAAGCCAGTGATCATCACCAAGGTCTACGACAAGGCTTCGCCTCTGCTGCAAGCTGCTCTGACCTCCGGCGAGCGCATGAGCGAAATCGTTATCCAGTGGTACCGTACTTCTGCTCAAGGTACTCAAGAGCACTACTACACCACCAAACTGGAAGACGCGATCATCGTCGCCATCAACAACAAAATGCACAACTGCCAGGATCCAGGCAACTCGCACTTCACCCACCTGGAAGAAGTGCAGTTCACCTACCGCAAAATCACCTGGACCCACGAAGTATCCGGTACTTCGGGTTCCGATGACTGGCGTGCTCCAGTCGTTTAATTACGGCTGATCGTTACAAGCATCGACCAGCCCTGCTGGTCGATGTTGTTTACGCCCCTCCAGAATTTCGCGTACGTTGAGCCGTTTTTTGCGGCCGTCGACGAGCGCCGCTGTACAGCACGAGGAACAAGGGATGTTCGCGCCGGCCAATGAAACCCACTTTGCCCTGACCATCGAAGGGCTCTCCGCCGATTTTCAGGTATTCACCCTGACCGGCCGGGAAGCCATCAGCCAGCCTTTTGTCTTTGAGGTGGAGCTGGTCAGTGAGCAGCCGTCGCTGGACCTCGAAACCCTGCTGCACAAACCGGCCTTTCTGCAGTTGTCGCCCGATGGCAGCGGCATCCACGGCCAGATCTACCGCGCCGCGCAAGGTGACTCGGGCAAACGCCTGACCCGTTATTCGGTGACCCTGCGCCCGCAACTGTCGTACCTGGCGCACCGCGTCAACCAGCGGATCTTCCAGAACCTCACGGTGCCGAAAATCATCGGCATGGTCCTCGAAGAGCACGGCATTCAAAGCAACGCCTACGAATTCAAGACAGGTTCCATCTATCCCGAGCGCATCTACTGCGTGCAATACGATGAATCGGATCTGCATTTCATCCAGCGCCTGTGCGAGGAAGAAGGTATTCACTACCACTTCCAGCACAGCGCCACGGCGCACAAGCTGGTGTTCGGCGATGACCAGACAGTGTTCCCGAAACTCAAGCCAGTGGCCTACCAGCAAGATTCCGGCATGGTCGCCAGCAACCCGGTGATCAAGCGCTTCGACCTGCGTCTGGAAACCCGCACCAGCCGTACCACGCGCCGCGATTACGACTTCGAAAAACCACGCCTGACGCTGGAAAGCGAAAACCGTGGCGACGCCCTGCCCGATCTCGAAGACTACGACTACCCGGGCCGTTTCATCGACCGCGAGCGCGGCAAACACCTGGCCAAACGCGCCCTCGAACGCCACCGCAGCGACTTCCAGCTCGCCGAAGGCAAGAGTGATCAGCCGCTGCTGGTCAGCGGCCATTTCCTCGCCCTGACCGAGCACCCGAAAGCCAAATGGAATGACCTGTGGCTGCTGACCGAAGTCCTGCACGAAGGCAAGCAGCCGCAAGTGCTCGAAGAGTCGGTGACCAGCGACACCACTGCATTGAAGGACGACTTCCATCAGGGCTATCGCAACCGCTTCCAGGCCACCCCGTGGGACGTGCCGAACCGCCCGCCCCTGCGCCACCCGAAACCGCGCATCCTCGGCAGCCAGAGCGCCGTGGTCACCGGCCCCAAAGGTGAGGAGATCCACTGCGACCAGTACGGTCGGGTCAAAGTGCAATTCCACTGGGATCGCGAAGGCCAGGCTGACGACAAGACCAGTTGCTGGCTGCGCGTCTCCAGCGCCTGGGCCGGCGCCCAGTACGGCGGCATCGCCATCCCGCGCATTGGCATGGAAGTACTGGTCACCTTCCTTGAAGGCGACCCCGATCAACCACTGATCAGCGGCTGCCTGTACCACAAGGAAAACACCGTTCCGTACGATCTGCCGGCGAACAAGACTCGCAGCACCTTCAAGACCCTGAGTTCGATGGGTGGCGGTGGCTACAACGAACTGCGCATCGAAGACAAGAAAGGTCAGGAGCAGATCTTCCTCCACGCCCAGCGCGACTGGGATGAGAACATCGAACACGACCAGAAGATCCGCGTCGGCAACGAACGCCACGACACCGTCGAGCAGAACAGCTACACCGAATTCAAGGCCGAAGAACACCACACCGTCTACGCCGACCGCAAAGTCGAAGCCCGCGCCAACGACCACCTGACCGTTGGCGTGAACCAGCACATCAAGATCGGCACCGGCCAGTTCATCGACGCTGGCCAGGAAATCCACCTGAGCAGCGGCATGAAAGTCGTGCTCGAAGCCGGCGCCGAGCTGACCCTGGTCGGCGGCGGCAGCTTCATCAAGATCGACGCCGGCGGCGTGACCATGAGCGGCCCGGTGATCAACATGAACTCCGGCGGCAGCCCCGGCAGCGGCACCGGCGCCGCCCCGCTGATGCCAGGGCCGTTGAAGCAGGCGGATGCGGATAAGGCTGGGCAGGTATTGGTGCCTGCGCAGCGGCAGGCGTTACTGCAGAAGAAGCCGATTTGTGCAGTATGCGAAGCCGCCAAACTGGCCGCGCAAAAGAAGGCACAGTAAATGATCGAGCTACCGCCGCTCCCGAATGATCTGCCATGGAAAACTCCAGCCTTTCTGCTGCTGGATGGCGTCAGTGTTCCCAACCTTGCGCAGCAATTGTTTCAGTGGGACAACCAGGCCTACAGCCTGTACCAGTCCACTCGCTGGCAGGACCTGGCAGATATTTCGCCCTATTTGATCGCGCTGAAGGGCGCCAGCGATCCGCTCTTGGCGTACTTCAAAGAACATGCATCTAAGGAATGGGGTTATCTGCTTTTTAGCGACGCTGATGCTCATGATCTATGGAGACATTGGCGCAATCTACTCAGCGTGGAACACCCGAGCGGTATCGAAGTCATGCCACGGATCGCCGACCCCGCGGTGATGCATCAGCTATTTGGCCTGGCTGAAAAAACCAGCAGCGCGCGCTGGTTTGGCCCGATAAGCCATGTCTGCCTGCCGGACAGTGTTGAAATCAACTGGCAGCAACACACCCGCCCTCAACCCGCCACTACTGAACCCGATACCTATCGCTTGACGGATCAGGAACTCACCGCGTTGGGTGAAGTCGAGTTTCGTAACTTCGTCTCAGGTCTGAATGAGCACCTTCATACTTACTTCGCGGACTTCATGGCTACGTTTGCACCAGAGGATCGACGCCCTTACGCTCAAGCGCTCGCGGATAACGCCTATCAAAAGGGCTTCACTTCCGAACAGGAAATCACTCTCTACGCGAACGTCTTCGGTTACCTCGCCGGTGAGCCGGTCACTGATCATCCCGACCTCGTTCAGCTACTGACGGAATCAACGCCTGAAGTACCACTCAAACGCGTGGAACGCGCTGCAGAACTGGCCGAATACCGTGCCGCCGATCGACAAGGAAGCCTATCGTGACTGCTCATCAAATACCAAAGCCCAGTGCCAATACTGCTGCGATGGCCAAGCCGTCCAAGGACACTCGCGTGCCGATGGGCCTATGCCCTCTGATGAACAAGAAAGTGCAACTGCTGCCGCTGCGCTACGGTCTGGTTCAGCACCTTGATCCGGCTTCCGAGCTGTCGATGCCGTACAAAACCAAAAGCCAGCCGCTGGGTATTCGCTTGCTGCGCGACGGCTATCTGTACATCGTCAATGGCACTACCGGTTACCTGCACGAATACCGCATCGAGAAAGGCCAGATCACCAAACTACTGTGGAACAGTCAGGAAGTGTCGGGTGACACCCGAACCAGTTCGGTCGGTGAGCCGTATCTGGTGTTCACGCGCCAACACACTTTGTACGCCAGCTACTCCGAGATTCAGTGGACGGCCTTCAAATGCTCGCAAGTGCTCAATTCCAAGGATGAGCGCAAGCGCTTGATGCAACAGCTCGAACTGGCAAGCGCCTGCCCGGAAAAGGGTGGCGAGCATTTGTTGAGCAAGCAGCAGGCGCAAAAATGGGTCGCCGAAGTAGCAGAAAACGCCTCAGAGCGCGATTCATCGGGGGTTGTCGATCTGGCACAGATATCCGCCCTCCCCGAAGGCGTCAACCCCGAAGAAACACAGGCCTACCACTGGGAAGATCAGCCATTATTCCAGAGCACTGCCCTCGAAACGCTGACCAGCAAAGTACAAGGCGCTTACAAGGATGATTACTTGTTTCTGGTACTGCGCGACGACATCGGCGTCATGCGTGATCTGGCCAGTGCCCAGTTGAAAGTGGCCGACTGGATCGAGCAATGGAGCTCAGATGACCAGTGCCAGGCACAGTACCTCACCGGTTCCTATATCCAGTCGTTGTATGACGTAAACGGGCCCCGACTGGAGGCGTTGAGCAAAACCGATCCGGATATCCAGGCACTCAAAGACGACACTAACGAAGCACAACAAGCGCAGATTTATGAATACCTGAGGGTTCGTCGAGAAAACCGCAATCCCGGGATCTTCGGTACCGAAGCGTATTGGCGAGAAGTGGCTGATAAAGATCCTTATGCCCGCGCCCTCGTCGACCTTTGGGACTCCATGGGGTACTCGCTCTACCGTAAACACCAGGACACCTTGAATAAACTGAGCCTGCAAAGCTATTACTCAATGCACGGCAAGGAACTTGGTCAGCGTGGCGTTGACGATTTGGTCAATCGCGCAGAGATGGAGGCCTTTGTCGTAAAACAGCAAATGCTGCTGAGTCACTGGCACAGACGCCTGAACAACATACGGGAAGACCGGTTGAATATGTTCACGAGCGGTTACTTCCACCGCGCGGCCTGGTACTACGACTTTAATCTCGATGCGCAGATCAAACATCGTCTGGAGACCGAGTTTGTCTGCGTGGCCGCGATGTGCGCCGATCCAGCGGCCGTTGCGAAAATGGCCGCCTACATGGAAGCCAACCTGCTCATAACGGTTCCGGGGCTCGACACCCTCACCCTTGCCTCACAAGTCGATCTCTCAAAAAAACTGGCGGACTTGAGCAGTTTCACTATCAACGTGATCTCGGCCAAGGAAAACCTCGCCAACATCAATGTGCTGACCAACCAGTTCCACAGCCTGATGAGCGAGCACCTGCCCAACTTCACCAAACTGGACACGCAGTTCAAGGGCATGCAAAGCATGCTGGACGGAGCCTATAACCCGGCCCGTGAGATGCAACTTGCCGATGAACTGGACAAGACAAGTTCAGCATTCAGCCGCGGACAAAACATCGACCCCAACCGCTATATCCGCAAAATCGGCGCACCGGCACGCTTGCAAATGTTGCGTGAATTTTCCCGTCGGGGGCTGACGCTACGCGTAGCCACATCGGCGGAGCTCGCGGCATTCACTCAGGCTCGAGAACAGGCGCTGAACTTGCGCAGCCAATTAAAAGATACTTACAAACAGCGCAATCGGGAGTTGGCCCGACAAGCTGCCGATTCTGCGGCGCCCAACACTGCAAAGCTTCTAAACCAACGCATCGAGCAACTGAAAAAAGAGTTGATACCGCTAGAAGAAAAGCTGAGTGACGCCTTGACTGTCGGCGGCGATGGTCCTGCGAAAATCGGCACAGTGATAGAGGGTCTGGACCCGCAGTTACGTGCGGAGATGGGCCGAACTGTGCGTGATTTCAGGGCAACAGGAACACTCAAAAAACCGCTGGAGGGAGTTCTTAAATCCAAAGGAGACGGAATCGCGTTTGTATTGTTTGTGATTCAAGGGCAAAAGTTTATTGAAGCGATGACGTCAATGAATGCGAAAAGCACCGCTACTCTAGCTGACAAGCTCGCAGCGTTTGAGGCATTCGTGGGGATGTCAGCGGCGGGTTTCGCGTCTGTTCAAGGTTTATCTGTAACGGTATTTCAGGCTCATATAGAACAAATGGAGAGTGCTGCCGGGAAGCTCAACACAATGAGCCGTTTAGGTCGCTGGACCAGCATTGCGGGATTGGGGGCATATGCGTTTGGCGTCGCGGCGGCAGCAATTGACTTGGGCAAACACTCACTGCAATGGGGCAAAGCGTTGACGCAGGGCGACTACAAAAGCCTGGGAGCCACTACATTGCAAATTACCGGTGATGGAATACTGGTCGGTACCAATACGTGGGCAGCTAAACACACGACTGCCATAGCCACTAACATCATGAAAGCTCCAGCAGGGCTACGCGCACTGGCGTGGGCTGAGGCCAGCCCACGTATTTTGGCGATCAGCGTACGCGCCAATCTAATCGGATTGATCGCCACCGCGCTGCAACTGGTGGGCGAGAGCCTTTACAATTACTTCAATCTGGATGATTTACAAAAATGGATGGAAAGCAGTGTCTGGGGTCTTAAGACCAAAAATCGTAACGTTCAGGACGAGTGGAATGAACTGGCGAAAGTCGTGCAGAAACCAACTTGTGAGTTGGTCCGCCCGCAACTCCGGCAGACCTACCTGAAAGTGATATTGCCGGGTGTCTGCACCCAGGAAATGGATAGCCGTAAATTGCGATTACAGGTTTACGAACAATACCGTGAAACCAAAAACAGACATCTTGGCCCGGGACCATTTCCTCTGATCTGGAAAGAAGCTACCGCCGTTTGGGTCACTCGCTTCATTGTGGCGAGCAAAGGACAAGAAG
The DNA here is from genome assembly GCF_058798255.1 of Pseudomonas sp. GW823-FHT01D03. Classification (NCBI taxonomy): domain Bacteria; kingdom Pseudomonadati; phylum Pseudomonadota; class Gammaproteobacteria; order Pseudomonadales; family Pseudomonadaceae; genus Pseudomonas; species Pseudomonas sp. GW823-FHT01D03. The sequence goes on along the minus strand of NZ_JBXAKK010000001.1, from coordinate 1,264,838 downwards.
CATTGACACTCCATTTGCCCATCAGCGAATTTTTGCAAACCAAGGACTTTGCCTTGGCTTTGAACATCGGTTACCAATTGGAGACCGAACGCGACATCATGCATCAGACCATTTTCAGGAATAGCGACTGGCACATTACTGGTGCGCCTTACAGGCAAGACCCGACGCTGGGCACGTTTAAAGTCGATTCTGTTGACACAATGCCGACTGGAACAGGCAAGACTCAGTTCATATTTTTAAGGAAAGAAGACATGGCGACTGTCGATGTTTAAGGCACTATTCACGCGTAAAAATCGTCATGATGCAGCCGAGTCTGAACCGGACATCCGCAGCCGGAGACCTTGCGCCGGGGAAATCCGCGTCAGCAGTTTAAGCGAGACCCTGTTCCTGTCGCCTTTACCCGTTTACACCGGTCAGCCTCAGTCATCACGCCGTAATTTTTCGGAGATGAACGACACCTATCTAGAGTTGGGTGGCAACAATTGGGGGATGGTAGAGCAAGGAAAAATACTCGCAGCAGGAATCTGGATGATCCTGGGGACGGCATTCGTCGTCCCTGTACTTATTTCAACTTGGCTCGTAGTTTTCCAGCCTCCCGGCATTGAGCGGAGTTTTTTTGAGACACTCAGAGGTATCTTGCCGGTCTTCGCGACGGGGTCGCTTCTTCTGTTTCTTCCGATAGGCGCGTACTTATACGGAATGCTCTCCGACGTGTTCAAAGGAACAAAAACCTACCCTGTTCGTTTCAATCGTCAACGCCGCGAAGTCTGCTACGTCGACAGCAAAACCCATCGTGTATTGATCACTCCTTGGGAACGCGTCGTCGCCTGGGTCTCCAACACGCAAGGCATCACCAGTTACGGAGCCACCCGGCAGTACACTTTTGGTATGGGTCTGGAAGATGACGAACAGGACAAAGTGCAATTTCTGCTGCTGCAACAGGCCAGTGATGCACACGCCTTGGGAATGTGGGCATCCATTCGCAATTACATGGAAGACGGTCAACTCGTTGATGTCCCGAATCCAATGCTTAAAGCGCTGGGGCTGGTGCCGACCGGGGATCGGCTAAGGCCGTATGAAGGGCTGCACAGCTTTGAAATAGAGCGTGAAGATGCGCGTGCGATGGGGTCTCTGGACGATGGCGGGGACGACCTGACGCCTGAACAGCGCGAGCAATATGGATACTCCAAACGATCCCGTTGGCCGCTTCGCCGCTGGTATATCTGGCGCGTGCTGAGCTTCTGGAAAATGCCTTACTTACTTGCCGAATGGGCGCATCGCAAAGGTCGGCCTACGCTTCCGGAACAAGTGCAGGCATGGTCTCAGCCGTTGCCTCCTGAGCAATGGGCCAAGCCCAGCGCTGCATTGGTAAAAGCCAATCAAATGGTCAAGACCGCCATGGACAAGAAAGGCGCAACGTTCGTCGAAGCCTGCAAGGCTGCTGGATTGCACTGAGACAACCGCGCCAGCAGCGCACGCAGGCAACAACCGAAATCAGACTGTCGCGAGGCGCACCTGCTTCTCCAGCTCCACCTTCAACCCCGGCTCCAGCTTCAACTGCCGCGCCAGTTCATCCAGATAGCTCTTCTCCATAAAACTCTCCTCATCCACCAGCATCACGCTGGCGATGTACATCTCGGCGGCCATCTCCGGAGTACTCGCGGCGCGGGCGACATCGGTCGGGTCGAGGGGTTTGTTGAGTTCGGCGTGCAGCCAGTGTTGCAGTTCCTGATCGTTGTCGAGTTTGGTGAATTCGCCTTCGATCAACTGGCGCTCGCGATCATCGATATGGCCGTCGGCTTTGGCGGCGGCGACCAGCGCTTTTAGAATCGCCTGACTGTGTTGTTCGGCTTGTGCCGGCGGCAGGCGATCCAGAGTTTGCGGTTCGTTCTGCGGTGCGGTGCCTTTTTGTGCGTTGTAGTTGCCGTAGGCCTTGTACGCCAGCACACCCAGCGCTGCGAGCCCGCCGTAAATCGCAACTTTGCCGCCGACCTTGCGCACTTTCTTGTTACCCAGCAGCAAGCCCATCGCGCCCGCCGCCAATGCGCCACCGCCAGCACCTGACAGCAGACCGCCGAGGCCACTGCCACCAGAAGAGCCACCAAGCAAACCGCCCAGCCCGCCAGCCGACGGTTTGTTCGGCGCCCCGCCAGCCTTGTTCTGCAACAGATCCTGGCCGGATTTGAGTAGTTGATCGAGCAATCCACGGGTGTTCATGTTCCGCCTCCAAAACAGGGGTTATCCGGATCTATCAGGCCCTCAGCCTAGTTCGAAAGTGCCCCGCGCCTGCTCGCGAGAGTGCTTCCAGATGTTGCTTCGCCTGCAACAGCCCTTCGTGAAAATAGATATACACTCAGGCCAATCGATAAAAACCGCCCACCGGGTACCCTTCTCATGATGACCCTGCGTCAGATCCGTCACTTCATCGCGGTGGCCGAGACCGGCTCGATTTCCGCCGCCGCGCAAACCGCGTTCATTTCCCAGTCGACCCTGACCCTGGCGATCCAGCAACTGGAAGAGGAAATCGGCGTCAGCCTGTTCAGCCGTCACGCCAAGGGCATGACCCTGACGCATCAGGGTCATCAATTCCTGCGGCAGGCGCATCTGATTCTGGCCACCGTGGATAACGCCAAACGCAGCCTGCAACAGAGCACCGATCAGGTCGCCGGGCAGTTGATCGTCGGGGTGACCAGCCTGGTCGCCGGTTATTACCTCGCCGATCTGCTGACCCGGTTCCAGCGCGCCTATCCCAACGTCGAGATTCGGGTGATGGAGGATGAGCGGCCGTACATCGAGCATTTGCTGGTCAGCGGCGAGATCGATGTCGGCGTGCTGATTCTCTCCAACCTCGAAGACCGCCAAGCCCTGCAGACCGAAGTGCTGACTCACTCGCCGCATCGTCTGTGGCTGCCGGCCCAGCATCCACTGCTGGAACACGACAGCATCAACCTCGCCGACGTCGCTCGCGAACCGCTGATTCAACTGAATGTTGATGAAATGGATCGCAACGCCCAAAGGCTGTGGCGCGGCGCCGGGCTGCAACCGAAGATCACTCTGCGCACCGCTTCCACCGAAGCCGTGCGAAGTCTGGTGGCGGCGGGTTTGGGTGTGTCAATCCAGCCGGACATGACCTATCGCCCATGGTCACTGGAGGGCGACATCATCGAAGCGCGGCCGATTGCCGACCTCAACCAGACCCTCGACGTCGGCCTGGCCTGGCGCCGAGGGACCGCGCGCCCGGCTCTGGTCGATCCATTTCTGACCGTGGCCCGCGAACAGCCCCACGGCGGACGCAAGCCATCTATTTAATCGAATGCCACCTTCAGTATTTAGAATTTGTCGACCTCGGAGCCGCGCACTAGTCTTGCTGCATCTATAAGACGGTCGGCTCCCGGGCACGGGAGCCACAATGACCACACAAGAAAAGAGATCGCGGAAAATGGCTGGCGTGCAGACCCCGATGTGTACCGCGTTGCTGATCGACGGCGAACTGGTCGCCGGGCAAGGTTTTGTCGAACCGATCCTCAACCCGGCCACCGGTGAAGTCCTCACCCACATCGCCGAGGCCAGCACCGAGCAGGTCGAAACGGCGATTCTCGCCGCCCACCGCGCCTTTGCCGAATGGTCGCGCACCACGCCCCAACAACGTTCCAACCTGCTGCTGGAAATCGCCAGCGCGGTGGAAAAACACGCTGACTACCTCGCCCGCCTCGAAGCGCTGAACTGCGGCAAGCCGCTGCACCTGGCGCGGCAGGACGATCTGACCGCCACCGTTGACGTGTTCCGTTTCTTTGCCGGCGCCGTGCGCTGCCAGACCGGCCAGCTCAGCGGCGAGTACCTGCCGGGTTACACCAGTATGGTGCGCCGCGATCCGATTGGCGTGGTGGCGTCGATTGCGCCGTGGAACTACCCGATCATGATGGCCGCGTGGAAAATCGCCCCGGCCCTCGCCGCCGGCAACACCCTGGTGTTCAAGCCGTCCGAACACACGCCGCTGTCGATCCTCGCACTGGCGCCAGCACTCGCCGAGATCCTGCCGCGTGGGGTGATCAACATCATCTGCGGCGGCGGTGAAGGCGTCGGCAGCCATCTGGTCGGCCACGCCAAGGTGCGCATGGTCTCGTTGACCGGCGATATCGTCACCGGGCAGAAAATCCTCCAGGCCGCGGCGAAAACCCTGAAACGCACACACCTGGAACTCGGCGGCAAGGCCCCGGTGATTGTCTGCAATGATGCCGACATTCAAGCGGTGGTCGACGGCGTGCGCACCTACGGTTATTACAACGCCGGGCAGGACTGCACCGCCGCGTGCCGGATCTACGCGCAGGCCGGGATTCACGACAAACTGGTCGCCGAACTCGGCGCGGCGGTCAGCAGCCTGCGCTTCGCCGGCAAACGCGATGCCGACAACGAGATCGGCCCGCTGATCAGCACCCGCCAGCGCGATCGCGTCGCCAGTTTCGTTGAACGTGCCCTCGGCCAGCCGCACATCGAACGGGTGACCGGCGCGGCGGTGCATTCCGGCGCCGGGTTCTTCTACCAACCGACGTTGCTGGCCGGTTGCAAACAGACTGATGAAATCGTCCAGCGCGAAGTGTTCGGCCCGGTGGTCACCGTGACCCGCTTCGACGAACTCGCGCAAGCCGTGGACTGGGCCAACGACTCCGAATACGGCCTCGCCTCGTCGGTGTGGACGCAGAATCTGGACAAGGCAATGCAGGTCGCCGCCCGCTTGCAGTACGGCTGCACCTGGATCAACAGCCATTTCATGCTGGTCAGCGAAATGCCCCACGGCGGGTTGAAACGCTCCGGATACGGCAAAGACTTGTCCAGTGACTCGCTGCAGGACTACAGCGTGGTGCGGCACATCATGGCCCGCCACGGCCAGCATCTCTGACTACGCTAATAACAAGCCGCAAAACGGCATGGCTTCACCGCGTTCACAACTGCCCCGACCATAATTTAAAGAAGAGGGTTCAACCATGTTCGTGCACAAGACCGCACTGCTCAGTGCAATCACCACAGCCCTGCTGGCCAGCGCCAGCCTGCAAGCTGCCGAGCCGCTGAAAGCGGTCGGCGCCGGCGAAGGTCAGCTGGATATTGTCGCCTGGCCGGGTTACATCGAACGTGGCGAGAGCGACAAGGCCTACGACTGGGTGAGCGGATTCGAGAAGGAAACCGGCTGCAAGGTCAACGTGAAGACTGCCGCCACCTCCGACGAGATGGTCAGCCTGATGGCCAAGGGCGGTTACGATCTGGTCACCGCATCGGGTGATGCCTCGTTGCGCTTGATCGTCGGCAAGCGCGTGCAGCCGATCAACACCGCATTGATCCCGAACTGGAAAACCCTCGATCCACGGCTGAAAGATGCGCCGTGGTACGTGGTCAACAACCAGACCTACGGCACCCCGTATCAGTGGGGCCCGAACGTGCTGATGTACAACACCAACGTGTTCAAGACGCCGCCGACCAGCTGGAACGTACTGTTCGACGCGCAGAATTTCCCCGACGGCAAACCGAACAAGGGCCGCGTGCAGGCCTATGACGGCCCGATCTACATCGCCGACGCGGCGTTGTATCTGAAAACCGCCAAGCCGGAGCTGGGGATCAGTGATCCGTATCAACTCACCGAAGCGCAGTACAAAGCCGTGCTCGATCTGTTGCGCGCGCAGCAACCGCTGATCCACCGCTACTGGCATGACACCACGGTACAAATGAGCGACTTCAAGAACGAAGGCGTGGTGGCGTCGAGTGCCTGGCCGTATCAGGTCAACGGCCTGATCAACGAGAAACAGCCGATCGCTTCGACCATCCCCAAAGAAGGCGCCACCGGTTGGGCCGACACCACCATGCTGCACGCCGAAGCCAAGCACCCGAACTGCGCTTACAAGTGGATGGACTGGTCGCTGCAGCCGAAAGTCCAGGGGGACGTGGCGGCGTGGTTTGGTTCGCTGCCAGCCGTGCCGGCGGCGTGCAAGGAGAGCGAACTGCTCGGCGCCGAGGGTTGCAAGACCAATGGCTTCGACCAGTTCGACAAGATCGCCTTCTGGAAAACCCCGCAGGCTGAAGGGGGCAAGTTTGTGCCTTATAGCCGCTGGACTCAGGACTACATTGCGATCATGGGCGGCCGCTGACACGCCGCTCACCTGTGGCGAGGGAGCTTGCTCCCGCTGGGTGGCGAAGCCGCCCCAAGACCTGGCAATGCGGTCTGCCAGTCAAATCGCATGTGGCCAATTTGGGAGTGCTGCGCACTCCAGCGGGAGCAAGCTCCCTCGCCACAAAAGCAACAAGATTCAGCTTTTTCAGAAGTCCAGGCGAGGGCCGCTGCGACGGCCCACGCCTTTTTGGAGCACCGCACCATGACGCTTGCAGTCCAGTTCACCAATGTTTCCCGGCAGTTCGGCGAGGTGAAGGCCGTTGACCGGGTTTCCATCGATATCCAGGACGGCGAGTTCTTTTCCATGCTCGGCCCTTCCGGCTCGGGCAAGACCACTTGCCTGCGCCTGATCGCCGGTTTCGAACAACCGAGCGCCGGCTCGATCCGCATTCACGGCGCGGAAGCCGCCGGTCTGCCGCCGTATCAACGTGATGTGAACACCGTCTTTCAGGACTACGCGCTGTTCCCGCACATGAACGTGCTGGACAACGTCGCCTACGGCTTGAAGGTCAAAGGCGTGAGCAAAACCGAGCGCCACAAGCGCGCCGAAGAGGCGTTGGACATGGTCGCCCTCGGCGGTTATGGCGCACGCAAACCGGTGCAGTTGTCCGGCGGTCAGCGCCAGCGTGTCGCCCTCGCCCGCGCTTTGGTCAATCGCCCACGGGTGCTGTTGCTTGATGAGCCGTTGGGCGCGCTCGATTTGAAATTGCGCGAGCAGATGCAAAGCGAACTGAAGAAGCTGCAACGCCAACTCGGCATCACTTTTATCTTCGTCACCCACGACCAGACCGAAGCGCTGTCGATGTCCGACCGTGTCGCGGTATTCAACAAAGGCCGCATCGAGCAGGTCGACACCCCGCGCAATCTGTACATGAAACCCACCACCACCTTCGTCGCCGAATTCGTCGGTACCTCGAACGTGATTCGCGGCGATCTGGCTCGCCAGCTCAGCGGCCATCCGAAGCCATTTTCGATTCGCCCGGAACACGTGCGTTTCGCCGAAGGCCCACTCGCCAGCCACGAAATCGAAGTCAGCGGATTGCTCCATGACATCCAGTATCAGGGCAGCGCCACGCGCTATGAACTGACGCTGGAAAACGGCCAGACCCTGAGCATCAGCCACGCCAACAATCAGTGGATCGACAGCAGCGCACAACACCAGACCGGCCAGCGCCTGAGCGCACGCTGGGCGCGGGAAGCGATGGTCCCCCTGCATGACACCGTGGCCGGCGGGGTGTGAAATGAGCACGCTCACGCTGACTCAAGCACCGCCCTTGCGCCGTTTTTCCAACCTGCTCTATCGCAAGCCGAACCTGTACTTGTCGATGCTGCTGATACCGCCACTGCTGTGGTTCGGCGCGATCTATCTCGGCTCGCTGCTGGTGCTGCTGTGGCAGGGTTTCTACACCTTCGACGACTTCACCATGGCGGTCACACCTGACCTGACGCTGGCGAATTTTGCCGCGCTGTTTCAGCCGTCGAACTTCGACATCATCCTGCGCACGCTGAGCATGGCCATCGTCGTGTCGATCGCCAGCGCCATCGTCGCGTTCCCGATTGCCTATTACATGGCGCGCTACACCACGGGCAAAACCAAGGCGTTTTTCTACATCGCGGTGATGCTGCCGATGTGGGCCAGTTACATCGTCAAGGCCTACGCCTGGACGTTGCTGCTGGCCAAGGGCGGTGTGGCGCAATGGTTCGTCCAGCATCTGGGGCTGGAGCCGATGTTGCAGTTCATTCTGGGGATTCCCGGCGTCGGTGGCAGCACCTTGTCGACCTCGCATCTGGGGCGGTTCATGGTGTTTGTCTACATCTGGCTGCCGTTCATGATCCTGCCGATTCAGGCCTCGCTGGAGCGCTTGCCGCCGTCGCTGTTGCAGGCGTCTGCCGACCTTGGCGCGAAGCCGCGTCAGACCTTCATGCAAGTGATTCTGCCGCTGTCGATTCCCGGAATTGCTGCCGGCTCGATCTTCACCTTTTCGCTGACCCTGGGCGATTTCATCGTGCCGCAATTGGTCGGACCGCCGGGCTATTTCGTTGGCAGCATGGTGTACGCGCAGCAAGGTGCGATCGGCAACATGCCGATGGCGGCGGCGTTCACCTTGGTGCCGATTGTGTTGATCGCGGTTTATCTGTCCATCGTCAAACGTCTGGGGGCCTTCGATGCACTCTGAGCGCGCTTCACTGGGCCTGCGCATTGCCGCCTGGGGCGGGTTGGTGTTCCTGCACTTCCCGATCCTGATCATCTTTCTTTACGCCTTCAACACAGAGGAAGCGGCGTTCAGCTTTCCGCCCAAGGGCTTCACCTTGCACTGGTTCAGCGTGGCGTTTTCGCGGCCGGATGTTTTGGAGGCGATCAAGCTCTCATTGCAGATCGCAGCCATCGCCACGTTGATTGCGATGGTGCTCGGCACACTGGCTTCAGCCGCGTTGTACCGCCGCGACTTCTTCGGCAAACAAGGCATTTCACTGATGCTGATTTTGCCGATCGCATTGCCGGGGATCATCACCGGGATCGCACTGTTGGCGACGTTCAAGACGCTGGGGATCGAGCCGGGGATGTTCACCATCATCGTCGGCCACGCGACCTTCTGTGTGGTGATCGTCTACAACAATGTCATCGCCCGTCTGCGCCGTACCTCGCACAGCCTGATCGAAGCCTCGATGGACCTCGGCGCCGACGGCTGGCAAACCTTTCGCTACATCATCCTGCCGAACCTCGGCTCGGCGTTGCTGGCGGGCGGCATGCTGGCGTTTGCGCTGTCGTTCGACGAAATCATCGTCACCACATTCACCGCTGGCCACGAACGTACGTTGCCGCTGTGGCTGCTCAACCAGCTCAGCCGCCCACGGGATGTGCCGGTGACCAACGTCGTCGCCATGCTGGTGATGCTGGTGACCATGCTGCCGATTCTCGGCGCGTATTACCTGACCCGCGGCGGCGAGAGTGTCGCGGGCAGTGGCGGGAAATAATCGAATAACTGAAGAAACCGGATCGAAATGTGGGAGCGGGCTTGCTCGCGAAGAGGCAATCAAATTCAGCATTGATGTCGGCTGACCCACCGCTTTCGCGAGCAAGCCCGCTCCCACAATGGAACCCGGTTTCTTCAGAAAAATAACAATTGCTTCGAAGAGGACAACAACATGCAAACCAGACTCTTGATCAACGGCCAGCTGGTCAACGGCGAAGGCCCGGCGCAACCGGTGCTCAATCCTTCACTCGGCAGCGTACTGGTGGAAATCAACGAAGCCAGCGAGGCCCAGGTCGATGCCGCCGTGCGCGCCGCCGACAACGCCTTCGCCGGGTGGTCGCAAACCACGCCGAAAGACCGTTCGCTGTTGCTGCTCAAACTCGCCGACGCCATTGAAGCCCATGGCGAGGAACTGGCGAAACTCGAATCCGACAACTGCGGCAAACCCTACAGCGCCGCACTGAACGACGAGATCCCGGCGATTGCCGACGTGTTCCGTTTCTTCGCCGGTGCCAGCCGTTGCATGAGCGGTTCGGCCGGTGGCGAATACCTGCCCGGCCACACCTCGATGATCCGTCGTGATCCGGTCGGCGTGATCGCCTCCATCGCGCCGTGGAACTACCCGCTGATGATGGTCGCCTGGAAAATCGCCCCGGCCCTCGCTGCCGGTAATACCGTTGTGCTCAAGCCGTCGGAACAAACCCCGCTGACCGCGTTGCGTCTGGCCGAACTGGCGTCGGAAATCTTCCCGGCTGGCGTACTCAATCTGGTGTTCGGTCGCGGTCCTACCGTCGGCAGCCCGTTGGTCACGCATCCGAAGGTGCGCATGGTCTCGCTGACCGGCTCCATCGCCACCGGTTCGAACATCATTTCCAGCACCGCCGACAGCGTCAAACGCATGCACATGGAACTGGGGGGCAAAGCGCCGGTGATCATCTTCGACGACGCCGACATCGATGCCGCCGTCGAAGGCATCCGCACCTTCGGCTTCTATAACGCCGGGCAGGACTGCACCGCCGCGTGCCGGATCTACGCGCAGCAAGGCATTTACGACAAGTTTGTCGAGAAGCTCGGCGCGGCGGTCAGCAGCATCAAGTACGGCTTGCAGGATGATCCGTCGACCGAGTTGGGGCCGCTGATCACCGCGCAACATCGCGACCGCGTGGCCGCGTTCGTCGAACGCGCCGTGGCGCAGTCGCACATTCGCTTGATCACGGGTGGCAAGGCTGTGGAAGGCGACGGCTTCTTCTTCGAACCGACGGTGCTGGCCGACGCGCAACAGGATGACGAAATCGTCCGCCGTGAAGTGTTCGGGCCGGTGGTGTCGGTGACCCAGTTCACCGATGAAGCGCAGGCGCTGGAGTGGGCCAACGATTCCGACTACGGCCTGGCGTCCTCGGTGTGGACGGCGGATGTCGGACGCGCGCATCGCTTGTCCGCGCGATTGCAGTACGGCTGCACCTGGGTCAACACACACTTCATGCTCGTCAGCGAAATGCCCCATGGCGGTCAGAAATTGTCCGGCTACGGCAAGGACATGTCCATGTACGGGCTGGAGGACTACACCACGGTTCGGCATGTGATGTTCAAGCACTAAGCCTTTAAAAGCTTCGCGAGCAAGCCCGCTCCCACACGGGGACGCATTCCAAGGTGGGAGCGGGCTTGCTCGCGAAGGCGTCACCTCGGTTTCAGGAAGAAAACCGGCATTACGCACCACCAGGATCCCAAAACAATAACTACCGACCCGGGCGGCGCCCGCAAAGCCCCGCCACGGCTTCGGCCATCCGAAATCTGCCGATTTCACGGAGCAAACACCCATGAGTGCCTCACCCGAACTCTCGGCCGCCGTCCCCGACAGCGATGCCGAACAACTGCGCAAACTCGGCTACACCTCGAACTTCAACCGCAGCATGAGCCTGTGGGAAAACTTCGCCCTGGGCTTCACCTATCTGTCACCGGTCGTAGGGGTTTATACCCTGTTCGGTCTGTGCCTCGCCGCTGGTGGCCCGCCGATGTTCTGGGCTTACCTGCTGGTCGGTTGCGGCCAGCTGCTGGTGTGCCTGATCTTCGGCGAAGTGGTTTCGCAGTTCCCGATTTCCGGTGGCGTTTATCCATGGGCGCGGCGTCTGGTCGGCAAGAAATGGGCGTGGATGGTCGGCTGGATCTACTCCATCGCCCTGTGCGTGACCATTGCTGCGGTGGCTGTCGGTGCCGGCCCGTATCTGGCGGCGATGCTCGGATTTGAGCCAAGCAACAACACCAACATTGTCATCGCGCTGGTGCTGACCCTGTTTGCCACGCTGGTCAATCTGAGCGGCACCAAAGTGCTGGCGCGCATCGCCATGTTCGGCTTCCTCTGCGAACTGATCGGTGCGGTGATCGTTGGCGTGTACCTGCTGATCTTCGAACGTCATCAACCGATCAGCGTGCTGTTCAACACCTTCGACATCAGCGTTGACGGCTCGTACCTGCCGGCGTTCCTCACCGCCTCGCTGGCGGGGATGTTCCTCTACTACGGCTTCGAGGCCTGCGGCGACGTTGCCGAAGAAACCCCGAACCCGAGCGCAAAAATACCGGTGGCCATGCGCATGACCATCTACATCGGCGGCATCGCAGCAATGTTCGCCTGCCTGGCGCTGATCCTCGCCGTGCCGGACATGCAAGCGGTGATCAACGGCACCGACAAAGATCCAGTCACCACCATCCTCAACAATGCCTTCGGCCCGGTCGGTTCGAAAGTAGTGATGGGCGTGGTGATGATTTCCTTCATTTCTTGCGTCATCAGCCTACAGGCCGCGGCGAGCCGTCTGCTGTATTCCTACGCTCGCGACGAAATGGTCATCGGCAGCCGACTGCTGAAAAAGATTTCTCCTACAACCCAGGTGCCAGTTGCCGCACTGTTCGTGTCCGGCGTCCTGCCCGCCCTGATCATCGCCCTCGGCTTCTTCCTGCAAGACGCCGTGGCCACCATCGTCAGCTTCGCCGCCATCGGCATCTACCTCGCGTTCCAGATGATCGTCCTCGCTGCCCTCTACGCCCGCAGCAAAGGCTGGAAACCCAGCGGCAAATTCACCCTCGGCGCATGGGGCTGGCCGGTGAACATCGGCGCGCTGGTGTACGGCGTTGGCGCAATCATCAACATGGCCTGGCCACGTACGCCGGATGCGGCGTGGTACGTGAACTATGCGATGGTGCTGAGCACGGCGATCGTGATTGGACTGGGGCTGGTTTATATGTGGATCGGCAAGCCGTATGACCATGGAAAGGCACCGGCTGGGGATGCTTGGAAGGTGAGTCGCTAAGAGCGTTTGATCCCGGCACCGACAAGGTGCCGGGGTTCAGGTAAGCCGTGAAACCTCATCAAAAAGAAAGCTCCGCCTGATCGTGCTTCAACAGGGAAATACGGTCGAACAGTTTGATTTTTTCATTGGCTTTTTGCTTGGCGTGATCGGACATGAATGCAATCAATTCTTCGAGCTGACTGACGTCTCCGACCACCTTGAATTCCTTTTCCTTGTTAACGAAAACAAGCGACTTCTTCTTTCTCGACAACAGTTCAATGACGTTACTGAGCGTACCGGTGCTCTTTGCGTCCCAGATCATCAAACCGTAGTCAGCTGCTTCGGCCATGACGACGTCTTTCTCGGTGAAGAAGGCTCTCGACCCCTTGGAATGCTTGGAGTCGACTGTTCTGGCGGGCCACTGTCCAAGATTATTCCTAGGAGCAGAACCGCTGCAGAACACCGTGGTTTTGGATCGTTCGAGACTCAGCAGGTACTCCTGAATGGAGGTATCGGCGCCACCTGCATCCCCAACCACCACCTGAAAATCTGACGCAACGATATTATTGATGCGCTCTTTAACCTTCGGATCAAGGTTCTTGATGTTGATAGAGCCAGCAATAAATACAGTCGTCATTGAGTTCACTTCCAAGTTAGCGCCGCTACGTAAATCTTCCCTACCTTGGGATATTTACGCAAAACAGCGCAGGCCGCGTCCATCGACGCCCCGCTATCAAACAGATCATCTACAACCAAAACATTCCAGCGCCCATCCGTGGTGATTTCGTCATTGACGCTGAAACTGTCTCCAATCGCAGCAACCTTGTCTGCTTTGGAGTGCAAATCCTTGAGCGATTTTCCAGTGGCCGCTTTCCGAAGCAAATCAGAGAAAACCGGCAGTCCAGTAATTTGTCCCAACGCCAGGGCAACCTCGGTTACCGGTTGTCGCTGACGAATATTTGAAGCAGGCATAGGTACTACAAATCCGACCTGATCCAGTTTTGGGAACACATTTGTCGCTACCGCTTGGGCAAGTGGGCCGACCTGAGTCCAATCCTTCTGGTATTTGAGCTGGTAGGTCGCTTCGCCGATCTCGGTGCGCTGGTTATCGAAGCATGGATGCCCGCGATCATCGTTGCCAAGAAAGGTACTACTTACCATGTGTTTGTCCAGCACCCAGCCTTGATCCCAAGGTCCATTGATCTGTTTGAGGGATACCTTCATTGAATTCTCCTTTATTCGTCACAATCCTTTGAGCCCTGAAACGACGGGCCGGCATCTGCAACGATGCGCAAGATTCAAACAAATAACGGAAAAAACACTGGTGAGGGGCGGTCTCGCTGGCGCCAATGCAAAAACAGGCATTTCCTACAGATACGACCCTCAGCGATAAATCCTCTTTCCTACAGAAGGTATCGATAGAACCGACTTGGCGTCGTAGGTTGCTAGCCGATAGGCTTTCTCTCGGCGGCGAAATCAGCGGCCCGGTGTCGGAGCCGGAATAAATATCAAAACGGCGTGACCGCACTCATTTGAGTGGCGGCTCTATTCTCAATATTGGAGTCGAAAAATGCCTAACCACGTACAAATTCCTTCTGAAAGCTCCGCTTTCTTCACCCCCACCGCCTTCACCCGCCACAACCGCTTCCTCCACGCCTTCATGCAAGACCACGAAGCCTGGTTCTGCGTGCAAGATCTCGGTCGCTTGATGGGTTACCCGTTAAACGAACGCCTCACGCTGAAACTCGATCCCGACCAGCGTCGCAATGTCCTCCTGCGTAAGGACGGCGAAATCGTCGATTGCGCGATGGTCAGCGAGTCCGGCCTGTTCGCCCTGCTCGTCCATCACTTCGTCCCGGAAAACCGACACCTGCGCCAATGGCTAAGCCATGAAGTCATCCCGATGCTTCGCGAAACCGAATCAAGTTCTTTGGAAAACCACCCGAGCCTGAGCTCAATGCATTGGGCAGGCGTTACCGTGCCGTTGCTGCACTGGCAACAGCAGGCATGGGTCAAATGGCGGGATGTGCCGGATTTGATGCATGGACAGCGACCGTATCCGGTTTTGGGAACGTGTAGCTGAAGTCCATTCAATAAAAAACCTGTGGCGAGGGAGCTTGTCGAATCGTCGCACCGTCCCGCAGGGTCGCGCAGCTGCCCGTCTACAAAAAGCAGGGGACTGCTGCGCAGTCCAGCGGGAGCAAGCTCCCTCGCCACAGGTCCAGCGTTTAAACCTCTAGACGAGCTGTTTTGCAGATGAGATTGCCAATCACTGAAATGCCCCACGTTCTGGAAGTTATCCCAAGCGATGAGTTCTTCGCAGAGTGTTACCTAAAGCAAATCAGCGTAGCCATGCGCCAGGAAGCAATAAAAGTCGGCATCGCTGATGCCGACGCAGGCAAGTTGATTGACTTGGCGACCGTAAAAGCCAAATGGCTTTCACGATCGCAATCCCCGCGTTAAAACCGCGAAACGCTCCTCATCGCATCCACCAGATAGCGCATCGCAATCCGGTCACTCTCCGACAACTCGCGATAACGCTCCACCAGCTTCAGCTCTTCAGAACTCAAACGACGCCTTCTACGGCCGCTGCCGAGGCAGGGGAAGATGCCGAGCATTTCGGCGATACCTTGTATTTTTGCCATGGACGATGTCCTTCAATACTTCAAAGAATTGCTAAACCACCACATCGCCCTGCCCCTTACAGCAGCGCCGTGTGCCCTACCGGTCAACACCGGTCATGCCCATAGAATAGAAATTAAATCGGCGCTGAAAAGCGGTTTTTAGAGTAATTAGTCGAAAAAAGCAGATATGCCGTATAAATCAGAACGCCCTGTCAGATTTTTAACCGACATGTCTTGTTTCATTGACACTCGGTCACTGTGTATCAACGAATTTTGCTCGGCGAGCGAACCGTTTAAGCTAGCCGGCATCTGTTAATAGTCCGTTGCGTTTGGCCGAAGGCTTGTCCGAACCGTTATTTCTGATCCAGCACGTGCCAGGAACGGCGCGGGATTGCACACGACAGGTTGTATTTATGCACCGCAGGAATTTGCTCAAAGCGTCGATGGCCATTGCGGCTTACACCGGTCTCTCGGCTTCCGGCCTGCTGGCCGCCCGTGCCTGGGCCGCCAATGGTGGCGCCGCCGATGGTGAAGCGCAGGCCTTCGACTTCGAAGCGCTCAAGCGTCAGGCCAAGCAACTGGCCGGCTCGGCCTATCAGGACACCAAACAGGTGCTGCCGCCGACTCTGGCGACCATGACCCCTCAGAACTTCAACGCGATCCGCTACGACGGTGATCATTCGCTGTGGAAGGAAAACAAGGGTCAGCTCGACGTGCAGTTCTTCCACGTCGGCATGGGGTTCCGCCAGCCGGTGCGCATGTACAGCGTCGATCCGAAGACCCGCACGGCCCGTGAAGTGCATTTCCGTCCGACACTGTTCAACTACGAGAACACCTCGGTCGACACCCAGCAGCTCAAGGGCGACCTGGGGTTTGCCGGCTTCAAGCTGTTCAAGGCGCCGGAGCTGGATCGCCATGACGTGGTGTCGTTCCTTGGCGCCAGTTATTTCCGTGCGGTGGACGCCACTGGCCAATATGGCCTATCCGCCCGCGGTCTGGCCGTCGACACCTATGCGAAAAAGCGCGAAGAATTCCCTGACTTCACCAAGTTCTGGTTCGAGACTCCAGAGCAGAACGCCACCCGTTTTGTGGTCTACGCTCTGCTCGACTCGCCGAGCGCCACCGGTGCCTACCGCTTCGACATCGACTGCCAGGCCGAGCGCGTAGTGATGGAGATCGACGCCCACATCAACGCGCGTACCGCC
The DNA here is from genome assembly GCF_058798255.1 of Pseudomonas sp. GW823-FHT01D03. NCBI lineage: Bacteria > Pseudomonadati > Pseudomonadota > Gammaproteobacteria > Pseudomonadales > Pseudomonadaceae > Pseudomonas > Pseudomonas sp. GW823-FHT01D03. Next base: position 1,248,596 of record NZ_JBXAKK010000001.1, on the reverse strand, counting down.
ATCGAACAACTGGGCATCGCGCCGATGACCAGCATGTTCAGCTGCGGCACCCACGAACGGCGCATGTGCGACACCATTCACCCGCAGATCCACGACTCCGATCGCCTGGCGATGTGGCGCGGCAACGGCGAGTGGATCTGCCGTCCGCTGAACAATCCGGCGACCCTGCAGTTCAACGCGTTCGCCGACAAGGATCCGAAGGGCTTCGGTCTGGTGCAGACCGACCACGAATTCGCCAACTATCAGGACACTGTCGACTGGTACAGCAAGCGCCCGAGCCTGTGGGTCGAACCAACCACCGCGTGGGGCGAAGGCTCGATTGATCTGCTGGAAATTCCTACCACCGGCGAAACCCTCGACAACATCGTCGCGTTCTGGACCCCGAAGAAACCAGTGGTTGCCGGCGACTCGCTGAACTATGGCTACAAGCTTTACTGGAGCGCCCTGCCACCGGTTGGAACGCCACTGGCGCGGGTAAATGCGACCCGGTCGGGCATGGGTGGTTTCGTCGAAGGCTGGGCACCAGGCGAGCATTACCCGCCGGTCTGGGCCCGTCGCTTCGCCGTGGACTTCACCGGTGGCGGCCTGGATCGCCTGCCGCAGGGCACCGGGATCGAACCGGTGGTCACTTGCTCCAACGGCAAGGTGCAAGACTTCAGCGTGCTGGTGCTCGATGACATCAAGGGTTACCGGATCCTGTTCGACTGGTACCCGACCAGCGACAGCGTCGAGCCGGTGGAACTGCGCCTGTTCATCCGCACCAATGACCGCACGCTGAGCGAGACCTGGTTGTACCAGTACTTCCCGCCGGCACCGGACAAACGCAAGTATCCTTGATGATTTGAGGCGTCTGTTCCGGCCTCTTCGCGAGCAAGCCCGCTCCCACACTGGATCCCGGTCGATCACACAGTTTGCGACCGACACAGAACCAGGGTGGGAGCGGGCTTGCTCGCGAATGCGTCAGAACATTCAACATCGGATATTGAAGAAACTGCGTCAGGTCAGTGGGCAATACAGATGAATGTCTCTGGGTTCTTGATCAAACAACTCTGGATCCGCCTGATCAACCAACCGGCAACCCTGACGCTGATAAAACTCCACAGTGTTGCGAGATTCAGTCGCTGAAACATATAACGCCTGGGTACCGAATCGCCGCCCCTGCTTACAAGCCAGCGCAAACAACTTCGCCCCCAGCCCTTGCCCGCGGTAATCAAGGCTGATGTGCAGAAACTTCAGCTGACGCATGCTCAGCCCCTGATTGTGAATAACCCGGTTATCCACAGCCACCGCCGCGATCAGCGCCTGCCCATCGAAAACCCCGTACAACCAGCCACCGCGCCGCAAGCACTTCTCCAGCGCCAGCGCGTTTTCCTCAGCTTCCCCTTCCGGCCAGCCACGCATGTCGAAATGTACCGGGTACAGAATCAGCTCACCGTTTTCCAGCCGATAACATTCTTCGACCAGCTCACTGCGGTCGATTTGCGCCAGCAGCGGCAAGTCGTGTTCGGTCAGTTCTCGCTCGATCAACATGCTCGACTTCCTTGGCAAATGGCAGGCAAGAAAAAACCCGCCGGTTCAATGGCGGGTTTTATAGACGTTGCGCCGGTTTGAAATCAATCGCGCAGGTCAGACTCATGAATCGGCTGATCACGATGGGTCGCGCGCTGATACTGCGCCGGCCACACCGCTTTGCGCCCACCCAGATCATCGTCGGCATGCAGCGGCCAGTACGGGTCACGCAACAGCTCGCGGGCGAGGAAGATGATGTCGGCCTGACAGGTGCGCAGAATGTGCTCGGCCTGCGCCGGCTCGGTAATCATGCCGACAGTGCCGGTGGCGATGCCGGACTCCTTGCGCACGCGTTCGGCGAAGCGCGTCTGATAACCCGGCCCCACAGGAATCTCGGCATTCGCGGCTGTACCTCCGGAGGAGACGTCGATCAGATCCGCTCCCAAAGCTTTGAGGCGGCGCGCCAGCTCCACGGTTTCATCCGGGTTCCAGCCGTCTTCGACCCAGTCGGTGGCCGAAACCCGGACAAACACCGGCAACTCTTGCGGCCAGACCTCGCGCACGGCCTCGGTGACTTGCAAGACCAGCCGAATACGGTTTTCGAACGAACCACCGTACTGATCGCGGCGCTGGTTGCTCAATGGCGACAGAAACTGATGCAGCAGATAACCATGGGCAGCATGTACCTCGACCACGCTGAAACCTGCGGTCAACGCACGTTTGGCCGCAGCAACGAACGCCTGGATGACTTCGGCGATTTGCCCTTCATCCAGCTGCTTGGGTTGCGTGTGTTGCGGGTCGAAGGCAATCGGTGACGGCCCGACAGGGATCCAGCCGCCATCCTCCGGTTTGACGCTGCCGTGTTTGCCGATCCATGGCCGATGGGTGCTGGCCTTGCGCCCGGCGTGGGCCAGTTGAATGCCAGCAACCGCGCCCTGAGCCGTAATGAAACGGGTGATGCGTTGAAGCGGTTCGATCTGTTCGTCGTTCCACAAACCGAGGTCTTCGGCGGTGATTCGCCCGTCGGCGGTGACCGCCGTGGCCTCGGTAAAAATCAGGCCGGCACCGCCCACCGCGCGGCTGCCCAGGTGCACCAGATGCCAGTCGTTGGCCAGACCGTCGACGCTGGAATACTGGCACATCGGCGACACGGCGATGCGGTTGGACAGGGTCAGTTGGCGAAGGGTAAAGGGTTCGAGCAGCAGACTCATGGGGCACCTCTCAAATCAGTGGGCAGGCTCCAGGGTTCTGGTTGAAAAGTCGACGAGTGACAGGAAAAAGGTGCAGCACCCGCCCCCGCGGGCAAAACATTCGACAAGACGTCACAAGGCCAATCAAGCAGTGCTTAGAGCCTAGTCGACAACCGGGAATGAGGGAGGGTTCAGAGTAATTCTGTGTGTGAAAGAGCGCCTTCGCGAGCAAGCCCGCTCCCACAATGGCAACACTGTACCTGTGGGAGCGGGCTTGCTCGCGAATGGCGTCAGCGCGGTTCGATGTGGGCAATCATCAGTTGCACCGTCTCGTTGCCCCGGAACTCGTTGACGTCGAGCTTGTAGGCCAGCTCGACCCACTGAATGGTCGGGTTCGGCCAGACATCACGGTCAATGCCGAAAGCGATGCCATCCAGCTTCACCGACCCGCACTCGCTCTTCAGCACCACTTTCAGGTGCCGCTCGCCGACCACCCGCTGCTCGACCAACTGGAACACGCCATGGAACAGCGGCTCCGGGAAGTGCTGACCCCAAGGCCCGGCATGGCGCAGGGCGCGAGCCAGTTCCAGATGGAATTCCTCGACCGCCAGCGTGCCGTCCGAGAGCATGCGCCCGGTCAGGTCTTCTTCGCGAAGTTGCCGACGCACTTCAGCGTCAAAAGCCTCGGCGAACAGCGGAAAATTCTCTTGCGGCAAGGTCAGGCCGGCCGCCATCGCGTGGCCACCGTACTTGGCAATCAGGTTCGGATGCTGCGCGGCCACCACACTCAACGCATCGCGAATGTGGAAACCCTGCACCGAACGCCCCGAGCCCTTGAGCAAACCGTCACCGGCGTCGGCGAAGGCGATGGTCGGACGGAAATAACGTTCTTTCATCCGCGAGGCGAGAATGCCGATCACCCCCTGATGCCACTCGGGATCGAACAGGCACAGGCCAAACGGCATCGATTCCACCGGCAAGTCCTTGAGCTGCGCCAGCGCCTCGCGCTGCATGCCCTGCTCGATGGATTTGCGATCCTGGTTCATACCATCCAGTTGCGCGGCCATTTCCCGCGCCAGATTGGCGTCGGCGGTGAGCAGGCATTCGATCCCGAGGCTCATGTCATCCAGGCGCCCCGCCGCATTCAGGCGCGGGCCGACGATGAAACCCAGGTCGGTGGAGGTAATCCGCGCCGCGTCACGCTTGGCCACTTCAAGAATCGCCTTGATCCCCGGTCGTGCACGCCCGGCGCGAATCCGCTCAAGGCCCTGATGCACCAGAATCCGGTTGTTGGCGTCCAGCGGCACCACGTCGGCAACGCTGCCCAGCGCCACCAGATCCAGCAGTTCGCCGATGTTCGGCTGCGGCTTGCTCTCGTACCAGCCGAGGCTGCGCAGGCGCGCGCGCAAGGCCATCAACACGTAGAAAATCACCCCGACCCCGGCCAGCGCCTTGCTCGGAAACTCGCAGCCGGGCTGGTTCGGGTTGACCAGCGCATCGGCCAGCGGCAGTTCATCGCCGGGCAAGTGGTGGTCGGTGATCAACACCTTGAGCCCGGCCTTTTTCGCCGCCGCCACACCTTCGACGCTGGAGATGCCGTTGTCGACAGTGATCAACAACTGCGGTTCGCGGGTCAGGGCGACTTCGACGATTTCCGGGGTCAGGCCATAGCCGTATTCGAAGCGGTTCGGCACCAGATAATCGACATGCGCCGCGCCCAGCAGACGCAAGCCGAGCACGCCGACCGTACTGGCCGTCGCGCCATCGGCGTCGAAGTCACCGACGATCAGAATCCGCTGACGCTGCTCCAGCGCCGTCACCAGCAGATCCACCGCCGCCTCGATGCCCTTGAGCTGCTGGAACGGAATCAGCCGCGCCAGACTTTTATCCAGCTCCGCCTCGGATTGCACGCCCCGCGCCGCGTACAAACGGGTCAGCAAAGGTGGCAGGTCACCGAGAAACGGCAGCGTGGCAGGCAACGGTCGAGGATCAATACGCATGGGGTAACGGAAACTTCTCTTGAATACGTGGGATTAATCAGTGAACAACGCAGGATCAGCCGCGTTCACCGGCCAGCCATTCCAGCTGGACTTCATGCTGACCACGGTCGTCGGTGACGAAGATCGTGCCTTCGCTGATCATCACGTCCCACTTGATGACGCGCGGCATGTCCTTGGCCAGGGTTTCCAGCACTTCCTGCGGCACAGCGGCGATGTTGACATTTTTCAGGTTCTTGATCGCCGGGATCACTTTGGTTTCCCACACGCGCAGGCTGCCATAGGCCAGCAGGCTGGTGCGCTCGGTGCGACGCGAGCACCAGGTCAAGCGATCAGCGTCCGGCTGGCCGACTTCGATCCAGTGCAGGACGCGGTCATCGAGGCTTTTTTCCCACAGCGCAGGTTCATCCACGTCCGACAGACCACGGCCAAACGACAACTGCTCGTTGTACCAGAGGGCGTAGGCCAGCAGCCGCACGGTCATGCGCTCTTCGGTTTCCGAAGGGTGACGGGCGATGGTCTGCTTGACGCTCTCGTAGATGCTGCGGTCGAGGTCGGTGAGGTTCAGTTCGAATTTGTATGTGGTAGACGGCTGGGCCATGAACGGGCTTCTTGATACGAGGAAAGTCGGCAAGTCTAACCGATGCCGTAGGCAATCATCGAATTGATGGCGATCAACCTGCGGCGTCTGACAGCCGGCTATGTTAAAACGCTGTATCCGCTCAGCCTTGTCCTACAGGATTCAGTATGCCGTTCGCCAACAAACCGCTCAGCGGTGTGAAAGTCATTGAATTGGGTACGTTGATTGCCGGGCCGTTTGCCTCGCGCATTTGCGGCGAGTTCGGCGCCGAAGTGATCAAGATCGAATCGCCCGACGGCGGTGATCCGCTGCGCAAGTGGCGCAAATTGTATGAAGGCACCTCGCTGTGGTGGTTCGTTCAGGCACGCAACAAGAAGTCGCTGACCCTGAACCTCAAGCATCCGGAAGGCCTGGCGATCCTGAAAAAACTGCTGGGCGAAGCCGACATCCTGATCGAAAACTTTCGCCCCGGCGTGCTGGAAAAACTCGGGCTGAGCTGGGAAACCCTGCATGCGCTGAACCCGAAGCTGGTGATGGTGCGTCTGTCCGGTTTCGGCCAGACCGGGCCGATGAAAGATCAACCGGGCTTCGGCGCGGTCGGCGAGTCCATGGGCGGTTTGCGCTACATCACCGGCTTCGAAGACCGGCCACCGGTGCGCACCGGGATCTCCATCGGTGACTCGATTGCCGCGCTGTGGGGCGTCATCGGCGCGCTGATGGCGCTGCGTCATCGCGAGGTCAACGGCGGTCTCGGCCAAGTGGTCGATGTGGCGTTGTACGAGGCGATTTTCGCCATGATGGAAAGCATGGTGCCGGAGTTCGACGTGTTCGGCTTCATCCGCGAGCGCACCGGCAACATCATGCAGGGCATCACGCCGTCATCGATCCACACCAGTGCCGACGGCAAGCACGTGCAGATTGGCGCCAATGGCGACGCGATCTTCAAACGCTTCATGCTGATCATCGGCCGCGAGGATCTGGCCAACGACCCGACACTGGCGAGCAACGACGGGCGCGACAGTCGCCGCGACGAGTTGTATGGCGTGATCGACCGCTGGGCCAATTCGTTGCCGCTGCAAAGCGTGCTCGACCTGCTCAACCAGGCGGAAGTGCCGGCCAGCCGGATCTTCAGTGCCGAAGACATGTTCAGCGATCCGCAGTACCTCGCCCGGGAAATGTTCCTGCAGGCGAAGCTGCCGGACGGCAAGCCTTTCAAGATGCCGGGCATCGTGCCGAAACTCTCCGAGACACCGGGCACTTCCGAATGGGTCGGGCCGCAGCTCGGTGAACACAATGCGCAGGTACTGCACGATCTTGGCTACGACGAACAGCAGATCGCCCGGTTGCGCGCGGACGGAGCTATCTAACCTGAAACATCACCGGACATCGGCCGCCAACCGCGCTCACCACTGGTGGACGTGGCGGCTGTTCGGCCTGTTGTTTCTGCTCGCCCTGCCCGCCTGGGTGCAAGCGAAACCCACGCTGGTCTGGCTGTTGCGCGATCTGCCGCCCCTGACCATCTTCGAAGGCCCGAAAAAGGGCCAGGGTGTGATCGATCAACTGATGCCGATGCTGATCGCCGGCATGCCGCAATACGAACACACGCTGATGCGGGTCAATCGCGCCCGGGGCATGCAGATGCTGCACGAGCCGTCCTTCACCTGCGATCCCTCGCTGATCTGGAGCAAGGAGCGCACGCAATGGATCGCGTTCTCTGTCCCGGCGTTTCGTGCTGTCAGTAATGGTCTGGTGGTGCGTCAGAAGGATCGCGACGTACTGGCGCCGTACCTGATCGACGGCGAAGTCGATCTGCCGGCATTTCTGGCCAATGGCGAGATCAAGATCGGAGTCGTCGCCGAGCGCAGTTACGGCGAGTATCTCGACACTTTGCTCAAGCAGGCGCCCGATGGCGCGCTGACGCCGCATTACGGCAACGACGCTCTGAGCAGCCTGCTGTCGATGCAGCGCCTGGGGCGTCTGCAGGTGGTATTGGGTTACTGGCCGGAGATCCGCTATCAGGCGCATCAGGCGCAAATTGCCGAAGACGAACTGGTGTTCTTTCCGATTCGCGGCACCGGCAAGTATCTGTCGGGTTATGTCGGATGTTCCGATACGCCCCAAGGCCGTCAGGCAATCAGTGAGATCAACCAACTGCTGCGTACCCTGCCCCACGAGCAACTGAGCCAGTCGTATGCCGACTGGCTGGACCCCGAAATGCGCACGGATTACCTGCAACAGGCGCGGATTTTTTTCGAGCAACAGACCGCGCAATAAAACCTGCGGGCAAAAAGAAACCCCGAGCAGTGGGGAGACAACTCGGGGTTAAACGCGGTCTGCTTAAAGACCCGTAGCAGCAAGCGACAAGCACCGGAGCACAATGCTTGATCCTGCTGTTATGGGGTCTGACTGACGGGGATGCAGGAAGGTTCCCACAAAAAATATTTCATCTTTACAGCGCCGCACGCTTATCCAGCGCCGCATTGCGCAAGGCCGCGATGACACAGGGCTCCAGTCGCCCTTCGGCGATCAGGACGTCACGGTGCAAACCATCGACCACATCGGTCAGCAGGCGTTTGTCGGTCAACTGCGCCTGATTGAATTCGCGCTCCACCACGAGGGCGCCGTTGCCGTTCTTGAGCGTTACCAGGCATTCGCCATGGGCGCCACACGGAGTCAACGTCACCTGATACGGGCTCAGAGCCTCACCGAGCAATAGACTGATACTTTCCATCTCGATCTCCACTCAATAGTCCGAAAACATTGTGCCTGGGGCGTGTTCACAATAAATGACCACCGGCCCGAGAAGAAAGTTCTGAATACCGCGCTGCTCCCGGAGCAGTTAGCGGTCTGTCAGAGCATGCACGGTGAAGATGACAGAAACATAACCGTCGGCTCAAGCCCCCGCCGGATGGGCTGCCGCTTGCAGGTAGCTGTCCAGCAGTCCGCGCATCAGCACGGCCGAAACCGGCGTTTGCAGGCGCCCCAGCAGCGTCACCTCGTGTGTTTGCAGCAGGCTTTCGAGATCGCTCAGCAAGCCCGGCGCTACACGCCCCAGTAGAATGAGCGCATTGGCCTCCCCTTCGGCCGCCAGATGGTGGATCAGCGCCAGGCCTTCCCCGCCTTTCAACTGCGGATCGCAGATCGCAATGTCGACCCGGGTGCGACGCTCCAGCGAGCAACGTGCCGAGGCCAGCGATGGCGCCGTGAGTACGTTGTAGATACCGAACGCATTGAGCATCTGGTGCAACGCCATCATTCGATAAGGATCGGGTTCGAGAATCAGTACTTTGAGCGAGCGCATGGACGACCTCTGAAACGGCAATCGCGGACTCGTCCGCAGTTGCTGTCCACTTTAGGGCAGCCTCCTTCAGTCCCCCATCGGAAAAGGAGGCGCGTGATATAGGAAATTTCCCTATATCAATGCGGATGTCCCCCCGTTGCCGCATCATGCCGGGTGATGTCCGTCCACCCGCCGAGCAGGCCTCGCAACTCCCCATTGGCACTGTAAAACGGCACCGTCCATTGATAGATGTCCCGATTGCCATGCTTGAATTGCAGGCGGCGTCTGCTGAAACGGGTTCGGCGGGTTCTCAGCTGAATCATGAACTCCTCATGCAGCATGCCGGCGGTGGCACGCGGCAGGGCATCGACGTCGATCAGTCGGCATCCCTGAACCTGTTCAAAGCGGATCGACAACGCCTCTTCGTAGCTTTTGTTGCAGAGGATCAGGCGTCCTTCCAGGTCGCGGACGAACACCGGGTCAGGCATGGCGTCTATCAGCGCGCGCTGGAAAACCAATTGATCGCCGAGTTGGCTCTGCACGTCCCGATGCTGTTTGATCAGCGCCGCCATGCGCCGATGCCATAACAGCGACAACCCGAAAAAAGCCCCCACCACAAACACGCCCCAGTAGCTCGGCCGGGACCAGTGTTGCCAGCCCGCAGCGGCTGGTTTCGGCCCGATGCCGCCCAGCCAGTTCAGGCGAATGGCCCGGAGTTCGGAGGCCGGGAACGCTTCAAGCGCCTTGTTCAGGATGCTCAGCAATTGCGGCTGGCCCTTGCGCACGGCCAGAAGATCCGCCTCCCATTTTCCCTCCAGCAACTCGCCAACCTTCAGCAAGCCCGAGGGATAGAGCTGCGCACCGATTTCATTTTCGATGGTGGCATAGGCCTCACCGCTTTCGACCAGCGCCCGTGCCTCGGCATAGGTTTTCACCGAACGTAATTCGATGGACGGATAATCGCGTCGGATCACCCCCTCCAGCGCGTGCCGCCCCGGCAATACCAGCACCCGTTTGGCCAACTGCTCCAGCGATTGCACTCCAGGCTCGCCGGCGCGGCCGACAAATACCCAGCCGGCACCGCCAAAGGCATGACTGAAATCCAGACTCAAACGGCGCTCATCATTCATCGCCAGGGTCGTGCTCATGTCTGCGGCGCCGGTCTCCAGGCGCTCGAGCATCTGCGCGGTGGAAAACGACTCCCGGTAAACGAATTGCAACCCGGTCATGGCACTGATGCGTTTGAGCACATCGTTGTTCAAGCCGCTCCAATGACCATGCTCATCCAGAAACAGGTACAACGGGTACTGCTCCGCCGCCACGATCACCGTCGGGTTATCGCGAACCCATTGCTGCTCGGCTTCACTCAGCACAACGGTGCCGATGTTCAACTGCTCTTCATCATGCGCCAGATGCGCCGCAACGCCCACGCGCCAGCCAACCAACAGGCACAACAGAAAAACCCGCTTCAGGGTGTATTTCCATCCTCTCTCAAACAGCATTGCCACTTCCTTCGTGATCGACTCACCCGTCCTTCATGGGCGAAAACCTGAGCAGTGTGGCAGCAGAAACAAAAAAGCCCGTCAGGAGACGGGCTTCAAAATGTGACAGCTTTTTCGGCTTACAGCGGCTTGCCACGGTTGCCATGCTGGCTGACAAAGGCCTGTACGGCTTTCAGCTCGTTTGGCAGAACGGTGCAGCGCTCGTTTCGCTCAACCAAATCAGAAAGATGTGCAGGCAGTTCGAGAGCTTTTCCTACACCCGCTTTCTCCACGGCATCCGGGAATTTCACCGGATGTGCGGTGCCCAGGATCACCATCGGGATGTCCAGGCTGCGGCGGCATTCGCGCGCGGCCTTGACGCCGATGGCGGTGTGCGGGTCCAGCACTTCGCCGCACTGCGCGTAGACTTCGGCGATGGTTTCGCAGGTTTGCGCGTCATCCACGGCCAGCGAGTCGAACAGCTTGCGGGCTTCGGTCCAGCGCTCTTGCTCGACGCTGAAACCACCGCCCTGCTTGAACGAATCCATCAGCCCGGCAATCGCCGCGCCGTTGCGACCGTGCAGGTCGAACAGCAGACGTTCGAAGTTCGACGAAACCATGATGTCCATCGACGGCGACAGCGTGGCGTGCAGGGTTTCCTTGACGTACTGGTTGCCGCTCATGAAGCGGTGCAGGATGTCGTTGCGGTTGGTCGCGACGATCAACTGGTTGATCGGCAGGCCCATGTTGCGCGCCAGGTAACCGGCGAAGATGTCGCCGAAGTTGCCGGTCGGTACCGAGAACGCCACCGAACGCGCCGGGCCGCCCAGCTGCAGGGCTGCGTGGAAGTAGTAGACGATCTGGGCCATGATCCGCGCCCAGTTGATCGAGTTGACCGCCACCAGACGTGTGCCCTTGAGGAAGCTCTGGTCGGCGAAGCTGTTCTTGACCATTTCCTGGCAGTCATCGAAGTTGCCTTCGATGGCGATGTTGTGAATGTTCTCGCCGACAATGGTGGTCATCTGCCGACGCTGCACTTCGGACACACGGTTGTGCGGGTGCAGGATGAAGATGTCGACGTTTTCGCAGTGCTTGCAGCCTTCGATGGCGGCCGAACCGGTGTCACCGGAGGTGGCGCCGACGATGACCACGCGCTCACCGCGCTTTTCCAGCACGTAATCGAGTAGACGACCGAGCAGTTGCAGGGCGAAGTCCTTGAACGCCAGGGTCGGGCCGTGGAACAGCTCCAGCACCCATTCGTTGCCGTTGAGCTGACGCAGCGGCGCAACGGCGCTGTGCGAGAACACACCGTAGGTTTCTTCGAGGATCTTCTTGAAATCAGCGTCAGGAATGCTGCCGGTCACGAACGGGCGCATGACGCGGAAAGCCAGCTCGTGGTACGGCAGGCCAGCCCAGGAAGCGATTTCTTCCTGGGTGAAACGTGGCAGGTTTTCCGGGACGTACAGACCGCCGTCGGTAGCCAGACCGGCCAACAGGACGTCTTCGAAATTCAGGGCCGGTGCCTGGCCGCGGGTACTGATATAACGCATAAGGGCAAACCTTCGGTTTGAGCTTCAAGCCACGAGCTACAAGCTGCAAGTAAAAACCAGACCGCTTTTCTCTTGCCGCTTGCAGCTCGACGCTTGCAGCTGCTTCTGTTTAGTTCAGGTGCTCGACGCGGATCCGTACAACCGGACCATTCACACCGGCCAGGGCTTCGAGGGCGGCGATTGCATCGTTGATACGCTGCTCGACCACGCGGTGGGTCAGCAGGATCATCGGTACCAGACCGTCGTGTTCCTCGACTTCCTTCTGCATGATCGACTCGATGTTGATGCCGCGCTCCGAGAGGATGCTCGCCACCTGAGCCAGTACGCCCGGATGGTCCTTGGCCTGGATGCGCAGGTAGTAGGCGCTTTCGCAAGCTTCGATCGGCAGGATCGGGTGCGCCGACAGCGAGTCTGGCTGGAAGGCCAGATGCGGCACGCGGTTTTCCGGATCGGAAGTCATGGCGCGAACTACGTCCACCAGGTCGGCGATCACCGACGAAGCGGTCGGCTCCATGCCGGCACCGGCGCCGTAGAACAGCGTCGAACCGGCGGCGTCACCGTTGACCATCACGGCGTTCATCACGCCGTTGACATTGGCGATCAGGCGATCGGCCGGGATCAGCGTCGGGTGTACGCGCAGCTCGATGCCGGCAGCGGTGCTGCGCGCCACACCGAGGTGCTTGATCCGGTAGCCCAGCGCTTCGGCGTAGTTCACGTCAGCGGTGGTCAGCTTGGTGATGCCCTCGGTATAAGCCTTGTCGAATTGCAGCGGAATGCCGAACGCGATGGAGGCCAGAATCGTCAGCTTGTGCGCCGCGTCGATGCCTTCGACGTCGAAGGTCGGATCGGCTTCGGCGTAGCCCAGCGCTTGCGCCTCGGCCAGCACGTCTTCGAAGGTGCGACCCTTCTCGCGCATTTCGGTGAGGATGAAGTTACCGGTGCCGTTGATGATCCCGGCGACCCAGTTGATGCGGTTGGCGGACAGGCCTTCACGGATCGCCTTGATCACCGGAATGCCACCGGCCACGGCCGCTTCGAATGCCACGATCACGCCTTTCTCGCGTGCCTTGGCGAAAATCTCATTACCGTGAACGGCAATCAGTGCCTTGTTCGCGGTGACCACATGCTTGCCATTCTCGATGGCCTTGAGTACCAGCTCGCGGGCAACGGTGTAGCCGCCCATCAGCTCTATGACGATGTCGATCTCAGGGTTCGTGGCCACTTCGAAGACATCGTTGGTAATCGCAATACCGGTCGTCTGGAACTGAGGCTTTGGCGTGCGCATGGCAATTTGTGCCACTTCGATCCCACGCCCGGCACGACGAGCAATTTCCTCGGCGTTGCGCTGAAGTACGTTGAAGGTACCGCCACCGACGGTCCCTAACCCACAGATGCCTACTTTGACCGGATTCACTGTGAACTCCCCATGAAACGGCCGACGCAAGGTCGGCCGGAAAACAACCGCGTGTTCGCGGCTCTCTATTAATGGCCCGGCGAAGTTACCGCCGGACCATGATCGTCAAAGGCTGACCGTGACGATGCGAATTACTTGGCGCCCAGTGCCAGTTTGGCGACTTGTGGCGCCGGCTGGTAGCCCGGAATGACTTGTCCGTCGGCCAAAACGATGGCCGGTGTGCCGTTCACGCCGATCGACTGGCCCAAAGCGAACTGTTTGGAAACCGGGTTGGCGCACTTGGCGGCCTTGATTTCCTTGCCATCGACCATTTTGTCCATGGCGGCTTTCTTGTCGGTCGAGCACCACACGGCTTGCAGTTGCTCGTCACCCGGCGAACCGAGGCCCTGACGCGGGAACGCCACGTAACGCACTTCGATGCCGCGCTTGTTCAGCTCGGGCACTTCGGCGTGCAGCTTGTGGCAGTACGGGCAGGTGGTGTCGGTGAACACGGTGATGTGCGATTTGGTCTCGCCCACGGCTGGGTAAACCACGGTTTCGGCCACCGGGATGGCGTTGACCAGCTTGGAGATGCCCAGGCGTTCGGTCTTCTCGGTCAGGTTGACCGGTTTGCCGTCCTTGAGCTGAAACAGATAGCCCTGAACGATGTACTGGCCGTCGGCGCTGGCGTACAGCACGCGGCTGCCCTTGAGCTTGACTTCATACATGCCCGGCAACGGGCTGGTGCTGATGCTTTCTACCGGAACCTCGAGTTCGAGTTTTTCCAGGCTTTGACGAATGGCTTTGTCGGCCGCGTCATCGGCGACGGCAAAGGTGCTGACCAACGCAATGGCTGCGGCGGCGAAAATCTGGGTCAGACGCATGAGAACTCCTGAAGGCGGACAAATGAAACGGTCAGAACGCCCGTGCCGGAACACCGGGTCATAACCGTCCATCGTGCAAACCGGCAAAGCCTACCACATAAGGCTCGCAGGGCCGAATGCGCCTGACACCAGACACTCGCTGCAGGGTGACTCAAATTCCCCTGTGGCGAGGGAGCTTGCTCCCGCTCGGCTGCGCAGCAGTCGCAGATATTGCACAACCGATGCGACTGACAGATTTTGGGGGCGCTTCGCACCCCAGCGGGAGCAAGCTCCCTCGCCACAAAAAGCTGGCTTTGCATCAGCCTCTTGGGTGATGTTTGGCGTGCAGATCCTGCAACCGCGCGCGGGCGACGTGGGTGTAGATTTGCGTAGTGGAAAGGTCGCTGTGCCCCAGCAACATCTGCACCACCCGCAGATCGGCGCCGTGGTTGAGCAGGTGCGTGGCAAACGCATGGCGCAGGGTGTGCGGCGACAGCGACTTGCCGATCCCGGCGACCTTGGCCCAATGCTTGATCCGGTGCCAGAAAGTCTGGCGGGTCATCTGCTCGCCGCGCTGGCTGGGGAACAGCACATCGCTGGGCCGTCCGCCGAGCAGCTCGCTGCGGCCATCGCGCATGTAGCGCTCGACCCAGACAATCGCCTCCTCGCCCATCGGCACCAGGCGCTCCTTGCTGCCCTTGCCCATCACCCGCAACACGCCCTGACGCAGGTTGACCTGCTCCAGCGTCAGACTCACCAGCTCGGTCACCCGCAGACCGCAGGCGTACAGCACTTCAAGCATGGCGCGGTCACGCTGGCCGATGGCTTCGCTCAGATCCGGCGCCTTGAGCAGCGCTTCGACGTCGGCTTCCGACAACGACTTGGGCAGCGGCCGACCGAGTTGCGGCATGTCGACGCGCAAGGTCGGATCGACCGTAATCAGCTTTTCCCGCAGCAGATAGCGATAAAAGCCACGCACACCGGAAAGAAATCTGGCGGTGGAACGCGGTTTGTAGTTCTGCTCCAGGCGCCAGGACAGGTGATCGAGGATCAACTCGCGACCGGCATTGATCAGCTCGAGGTTTTTCTCCTGCAGCCAGCCGTTGAACAGCGCCAGATCGCTGCGGTAGGCGCCGCGAGTGTTATCGGACAGGCCTTTTTCCAGCCACAGGGCGTCGAGGAATTGGTCAATCAGTGGATGGTCGATGGCAGGCATGGGCGCTCAAGACACACAACCTCCGGGGCTGTGCGCAAATGTAGAGTGAACTGTAGGAATGGCCGCTAGTCTTTCATAGCCCGCTAATTCAAGGAACAGGGAGCATCAATGAACGAGCAGCAAATTCTCTTGGCATTTGGCGGGATCGGCGCCGCGGCGCTGGGTTGCCAGTGGCTGGCGTGGCGCCTGAAGCTGCCGGCGATTCTGTTTCTGTTGCTGACCGGGATTCTCGCCGGACCGGTGCTCGGCTGGCTCGACCCGCAGGAAATGTTCGGCCCGCTGCTGATGCCGCTGGTGTCGCTGGCGGTAGCGCTGATCCTGTTCGAGGGCAGTCTGACTCTGCACCTGTCGGAATGGCGCGAGATCGGCAGCGTCGTGCATCGGCTGGTGACCCTTGGTGCGCTCGTCACCTGGATAGTCATCGCCGTCGCGACGCACTTCTTGCTCGGCTTCGACTGGTTGTTGGCAATCCTGTTCGGCAGCCTGACGCTGGTGACCGGGCCGACGGTGATCGTGCCGATGCTGCGGGTGGTGCGGCCGAAAGCCTCGATCGCCAACATCCTGCGCTGGGAAGGCATTGTCATCGACCCGATTGGCGCCCTGCTCGCGGTGGTGGTCTACAGCTTCATCATTGCCCGCTCCGAAGGAAACGGCCTCGAACAGAGTCTGCTGACCTTCGGCGGCGTGATTGTCTGCGGCAGCGTATTCGGGGTGGTCGGCGGCTGGGTGCTAGGCACCGTCATCCGTCGCCAGTGGCTGCCCGAATACCTGCACAACCTCGCCTCGCTGGCGGCGGTGCTGGGGATTTTCATTGCGTCCAATCAGGTGATGCACGAGTCCGGCTTGCTCGCGGTAACGCTGATGGGCATGTGGCTGGCAAACATGAAGGGCGTGGATGTGCGGCACATCCTGCACTTCAAGGAAAACCTCAGCGTGCTGCTGATTTCTGGGTTGTTTATCCTGCTGGCGGCGCGGCTGGACCTGAATGCGCTGATCGGCCTCGGGCCGTTGGTGCTGATTCTGCTGCTGGTGATTCAACTGATCGCGCGCCCGTTGAACGTGCTGTTGAGCACCGCAGGTTCCAGCCTGAGCTGGCGTGAACGCGCCTTGCTGTGCTGGATCGCCCCGCGCGGGATCGTGGCGGCGGCAGTGTCGGCGATTTTCGCGATTCGCCTGGATCAGGCCGGACACGAAGGTGCGCTGCTGCTGGTGCCGCTGACTTTCGCGGTGATCATCGGCACCGTGGTGCTGCAAAGTGCAACCGCTCGACCACTGGCACGCTTGCTGAACGTCGCTGAGCCGGCGCCGAGCGGTTTCCTGATCGTCGGCGCCAACGGCCCGGCGCGTCTGTTGGGCAAATCGTTGCAGCAACTGGGCAGCCGCGTGCTGTTAACCGATTCGAGCTGGGAGAATATTCGTGCGGCGCGCATGGAAGGTTTGCCGACGTACTTTGGCAACCCGGCTTCGCAGCATGCCGATGCGCATCTGGATCTGGTGGGGCTGGGGCATCTGCTGGCGCTATCGCCGTCGGGCGAACTGAACACCCTGGCGGCGATGCGCTTTCGCCACGAGTTCGGTCATCAGCGTTTATTCGGTCTGGCCAGCGGTCAGGAAAGTCGTCGCAGTGACAAGCATCGGGCGAGTCTGGAACATCGCGGCAATCAGCTGGGGAGCGAGGCGCTGACCTACGCCAAGCTGGCCAGCCTGATCAGTAACGGCGCCGAACTGTACAGCACGACGCTGACGGACGGGTTCGGTTGGGAGGATTACCAGGCATTGCATGGCAATCGGGCGACGCTGCTGTTCATGCGCGATGACAGCGGCTGGGTGCATGTGGTGACGCCGGAGACCGTTTTGAAACCGGGATCCGGGTGGACGTTGCTGGCGTTGATTCAGCCTGAGAGCAGCGGTGCCTGAGCTGACGCCTTCGCGAGCAAGCCCGCTCCCACAGTGTCCGGGGTGAACACAAAACCTGTGGGAGCGGGCTTGCTCGCGAAGGCCGCGACTCGGTTTCGGATCAGGCTGCAAACCCAGGCAGCACCGGCACCGGCCGCTTGTCATCATCAATAGCGACAAAGCTGAACTGCCCATGAATCGCCTTCTCGCGGCCATCACAACTCATGCTCTCGACAAACACTTCCACCTCGACCTTGAGGCTGGTATTGCCGACCTTGATCACTTTACCGACCAGCTCGACGATGGAGCCGGCCGGGATCGCGTGATTGAAGTCGATGCGGTCGGTTGAAACAGTCACCAGTGGCAGGCGGCAGAAGCGGGTGGCAGTGATGAACGACACTTCGTCCATCCACGCCAGCGCGGTGCCGCCGAAGAGGGTGTTGTGGTGGTTGGTGGTCGGCGGGAAGACGGCTTTGGTCACGCGGGTCACCGAGAGTTCGGTGCGGCGCTGGATTTCCTGGTCACGGGTGGTCATGGGTTATTGCTCGTAAATCGGGGGCTCCCGAAAACAGCAAGATCAAAAGATCGCAGCCTTCGGCAGCTCCTACATAGTGAGGGCAGTTTATTACAGGCAACAAAAAAGCAGCCCGTAGGCTGCTTTTTTCTGCATCGGAAGCTGGACTTAAGCCAGTTTTTCCTTGATGCGAGCTGCTTTACCCGACAGGTCGCGCAGGTAGTACAGCTTGGCTTTACGTACGTCACCGCGACGTTTAACAGCCATGCTGTCGATCTGCGGGGAGTAGGTCTGGAAAGTACGCTCTACGCCAACACCGTTGGAGATTTTACGAACGGTGAACGCACTGTTCACGCCGCGGTTACGCTTGGCGATTACAACGCCTTCGAACGCTTGCAGACGGGAACGATCGCCTTCCTTCACTTTCACCTGAACGACAATGGTGTCGCCTGGGGCAAAGGTAGGGATTTCTTTGGTCATCTGCTCTGCTTCGAGTGCAAGGATGATTTTGTTGGTCATGCTGTGCTCCTAAGGTAAATCAACTGATCTACCATCGATACGTTGTTAACTATCGTCCCGCTCGCGGATGTATTCCTCGAGCAGCTTCTTCTCTTCTCCAGAAAGCGAGCGGCTTTCCAGAAGATCGGCGCGTCGTTCATAGGTCCGACCAAGGGACTGCTGTAAACGCCAACGCCGGATATGCGCGTGATTGCCACTTAGCAACACGTCGGGAACACGCTGATCCGCATACACCTCAGGTCGGGTGTAGTGCGGGCAATCCAGCAGACCATCCGTAAAGGAATCTTCCTCAGCGGAATCCGCATGCCCTAAAGCTCCGGGCAGCAGTCGTGTAACCGCATCGATCATGACCATGGCCGGCAGCTCGCCGCCAGAAAGTACATAGTCACCAATCGACCACTCTTCATCGACATGAGCCTCAATAAAGCGCTCGTCAATGCCTTCATAGCGGCCGGCAATCAGGATCAATGCATCCGATTTTGCCAACTCGCGTACCGCCGACTGAGTCAGTTGACGGCCTTGGGGGGACAGGTAAATCACCTTCGCCGCCTCCCCGGCTGCTGCCTTGGCCTGAACCAGAGCATCTTCCAGGGGCTTGATCTTCATCACCATGCCCGGACCACCGCCAAACGGGCGATCGTCCACAGTGTGATGCCGATCCGTCGTGTAATCCCGCGGATTCCAACAGGTCAGCTGCAACAGCCCCTGTTTGACCGCACGACTGGTAATGCCGTACTCACTGATGGCCGAGAACATCTCGGGGAACAGCGTAATGACGTCTACGCGCAGGCTGGCCATTGCTTAGAAGTCCGCGTCCCATTCCACCCGCATCACGCCTGCATCCAGGTCGATTGCCAGCACGCATTGCTCTGTATAGGGCAACAACCGCTCGCGATCATCCAGGCTGCCCGCGCAGGGCTTGACCACCAATACATCGTTCGCGCCGGTCTCCAACAGGTGATCAACCTTGCCGAACAATTGCTCGTCCTGGTTGATGACGCTCAGACCCTGCAACTGGTACCAGTAGTACTCGTCGCTTGTCAGGTTGGGCAAAAGGCTTCGCGAGATGCAAATCTCATAACCGCTCAGAAGACGGGCTTCATCGCGATCGTCGAGGCCTTTGAGCTTGGCAACCAGATCCTTTTGAGTGGATCGGCCGCTGACCAGCTCGACCTGTTTCACCACGCCTTCGCGCCGAAGCGTCCAGTTGCGGTAGTCCAACAGGTTTTCAATCGGATCGGTAAAGGAAAAGACCTTCACCTCGCCGCGAACGCCGTGAACCGAAAAAATCTTGCCGACAACGATCAGGTCATCAGCTTTTTCTGGCGTCGCGCTCATACTGCTCAGGCTGCAGCCTTGGCAGATTCCTTCAGCAACTGAGCAACACGCTCAGATGGCTGTGCACCAACGCTCAGCCAGTAGGCTACGCGCTCTTGGTTCACGGACAGACGGATTTCCTGACCACGGGCAACAGGGTTGAAGAAGCCAACCTGTTCTTTGTGGGAGCCGTCACGCGGGTTACGCGAGTCGGTTACGGTCAGGTGGTAAAACGGGCGCTTTTTGGAGCCGCCAAGGGCAAGACGGATTGTTAGCATGTGAACATCGTTCCTGTAGTCGGTGCTGCAAATCTAAATGCACAGCGGGCATGGGTGCCCGAAAGGCCGCATATTCTAAGGAATATCCGGACTTTTGCAAATGACTTTTTCCGGCGCCTATGGCATGCCGTGCGGATTTGCATATAGAGCCGTCGATGAAAACGGCCAGTCAGCTCCCGCCGAGTGCGGGTTTGCTGTTGATCCTGCGTCCTTGCAGGGGCTGCGCCGGTGCGACGACCGGCGAGATCTTTACATTTTTGGCATGCCGCCGCCGGGCAACATTCCGCCCATGCCGCGCATCATTTTCGCCATACCGCCTTTGGCGGTGAATTTCTTCATCATCTTCTGCATCTGCTTGTGCTGCTTGATCAAGCGGCCGATGTCCTGCACCTGAGTGCCGGAACCCATGGCGATCCGGCGTTTGCGCGAACCACTGATCAGCTCAGGGTCGCGGCGCTCGGCCGGGGTCATGGAGTTGATGATGGCTTCCATCTGTTTGAACTGCTTCTCTGCCGCGTTCTGGGCATTGCCCATTTGCGACAGGTTGACGCCGCCGATGCTCGGCAGTTTGTCCATGAGTCCGCCGAGGCCGCCCATGTTTTTCATCTGTTGCAGCTGATCGCGGAAGTCTTCGAGGTCGAAGCCCTTGCCCTTCTTCAGCTTCTTGGCCAGTTTGTCGGCCTTGTCCTTGTCGAGGGTCGCCTCAGCCTGTTCGATCAGGCTGAGCACATCGCCCATGCCGAGGATCCGCGAAGCGATGCGCTCAGGGTGGAACGGATCGAGCGCTTCGCTCTTCTCGCCCATACCGATGAACTTGATCGGCTTGCCGGTGATCGCGCGTACCGACAGCGCGGCACCGCCACGGGCATCGCCGTCGACCTTGGTCAGGATCACACCGGTCAGCGGCAGCGCATCACCGAAGGCCTTGGCCGTGTTGGCCGCGTCCTGACCGGTCATGGCGTCAACCACGAACAGGGTTTCCACCGGGTTGATCGCGGCGTGCAGCGCCTTGATCTCGCCCATCATTTCTTCGTCGATGTGCAGACGACCGGCGGTGTCGACGATGACCACGTCGATGAATTTGAGTTTTGCTTCTTTAATAGCCGCGTTGGCGATGTCGACCGGCTTCTGGCTCAGGTCGGACGGGAAGAACGTCACGCCGATGTCGTTGGCCAGGGTTTCCAGCTGCTTGATAGCAGCCGGACGGTAAATGTCCGCCGACACGACCATCACCGACTTCTTCTTGCGTTCTTTAAGGAAGCGCGCGAGTTTGCCGGCGGTGGTGGTTTTACCGGCACCCTGCAGACCGGCCATCAGAATGACGGCGGGCGGCACGGCGCTCAGGTTCAAGTCTTCGTTGGCCGCGCCCATCAGACTTTCGAGTTCGGCCTGGACGATCTTCACGAATGCCTGGCCCGGCGTCAGGCTGCGCGACACCTCGGTGCCGACAGCGCGCTCCTTGACCGAATTGACGAAGTCCTTGACCACCGGCAGGGCGACGTCGGCTTCGAGCAACGCCATGCGCACTTCGCGCAGGGTGTCTTTGATATTGTCTTCAGTCAGCTTCGCCTTGCCGGTGACATGGCGCAGCGTCTGCGAGAGACGGTCGGTTAAGTTTTCAAACATTGCGCGATCCTTTCAGGCCCTGTGTAGACCGGGATAATGGCGGCCCAGACCGGATTCAACATGTGCTCGGCGAGCCTGCGGCGTGGGCAGGTCGCGGATTATAGCGAAGACTGCGTCGGGCGGACACCTCGCACTTTCGTGGTGTGGCGGTTCTATGCCAAACTCAGCGCCTTTCGGGCCTGCCTAACAGGATTTATGCTCCCCTTGTCACCCAGTTTGCTGACTACCATCGCCGCCGCGCTTCTTTATGCCGCTGCGACCCTTTATCAGGGCACCCGCCTGGCCTCCGGCGCCAAGGCGAACAAGCGCCTGCTGGTTACGCTCGGCATCCTCGCCGTGCTCGCCCACAGCGCCAGCCTGCTCACTCACCTGCTGACGCCGATCGGCCTGGGCCTGGACTTCTTCAGCGCCGCCAGCCTGATCGCCGCGGCCGTCATCGCCCTGACGCTGCTGGCCTGCTCGCGGATCCCGGTGGAAAACCTTCTGGTGCTGCTGTTCCCGCTCGGCGCGGCGACGGTGCTGCTGGCGCAGTTCGCCCCGGCGGGCACGGTGCAGATCATCGACGAAGAGCCGGGCATCCTCGCCCACATCCTGCTGTCGATCCTCGCCTACGGCATGTTCACCATCGCGGTGTTCCAGGCCTTGCTGCTGTTGGTGCAGGATCACCAGCTCAAGCACAAGCACCCGTCTGGCCTGATCAAGAACTTCCCGCCGCTGCAAACCATGGAAAGCCTGTTGTTCGGCTTCCTCTGGGCCGGCTGGACGCTGCTGTCGCTGTCGCTGATCTCCGGTTGGCTGTTCGTCGAGAACCTGTTCGCCCAGCATCTGGTGCACAAAACCTTGCTGGCGTGTCTGGCCTGGATCGTGTTCAGCGTGCTGCTGTGGGGCCGTAATCGCCTCGGCTGGCGCGGCCACAAGGCGATTCGCTGGACCCTCGCCGGTTTCTGCCTGCTGATGTTGGCGTATTTCGGCAGCAAGCTGGTTCGTGAATACATCCTGCACATCTGACGGGCGGCATAAATGGACGGTTTGCCCATAGGGCCGATGCTCGCGGTATTTGTCCTGCTGATTTTATGGTCGGGGCTGTTTACCGCCGTCGAAATCGCGCAGCAGCACTTGCTCGCGCAACGCACCGCCTCGCGCGCCAGCGATAAACCGCTGGCGAAGCTGAGCTTCCCGCTCGACAGTCTGATCCTGTGCAACACCCTGTGCCGCGCCCTCGCGGTAATCATTGCCACACTGCTGGCGATCTTCCTCTGCGAAGAGAACGGCCCGTGGGCCGCCTGCCTCGGCGCCGGCGCCGTATTGCTGGTGTTTGCCGATTACTTTCCGCGCACCGTGGCCCAGCGCTACCCGGATGCGGTGCTGTCGTTCGGCAATACCCTGCTGGCGGTTCCGCTGAAGATTCCTTACCCGCTGGCCTGGCTGCTGAGCCGCATCAGCGGTTTGCTGCTGCGTCCCTTCGCGCGCAAACCCCTGGTGGTGCAGCAAAGTGAAGACGAAGAACCTGCAGGCCCTGACGACGACCCGGAACACCCGTCTCGCGCCCACCCGGTTTCCGGGATCCACGCGCTGGACAACATCACGGTCAACGACATTCTGGTGCCGCGCAGCGATGTCGACGGCATCAACCTCGACGACTCGATCGAAGCGATCATCGAACAACTGCGCCAGAACAAACGCACGCGCCTGCCGGTGTTCCACAGCGACATCAACCAGGTCGAAGCGGTGCTCAACACCCGGCAGATCCGCCATCTGCTCAACGATGGCCGACTGACCCGCGAAGCGCTGCTGGCGGCCAGCTACGAGCCGTACTTCGTTCCGGAAAGCACGCCGCTGCAACTGCAACTGCTGAACTTCCACAAGCAGCAGCGCCGGCTGGGCATGGTAGTGGACGAGTACGGCGAAGTGCTGGGCATCGTTACCCTGGAAGACATTCTCGAAGAGATCGTTGGCGAATTCGAAAGCGAGCACAGCCTCGACAACCCGCACATCCATCCGCAGCCCGACGGGCGCATGGTGATCGACGGCACCGCGTCGATCCGCGAGTTGAACAAATGCCTGGGCTGGCACTTGCCGAGCGACGGTCCGAAAACCCTCAACGGCCTGGTGACCGAGGCGCTGGAGACCATTCCGGACAGCGCGGTGTGCCTGAAAATCGGGCGTTATCGGCTGGAGATCCTCGAGACCGAGGACAACCGGGTTAGCAAGGTGTTGATCTGGCATACGAGCGCTGTGCCCGCCAAGGTTTAAGCGCTTTTGTGGCGAGGGAGCTTGCTCCCGCTGGGTTGCGAAGCAGCCCTGGCTTTTGATTTACCCACAGATTCATGCGGCCGCTTCGCGCCCGAGCGGGAGCAAGCTCCCTCGCCACAGAAAGCCCGACAGCAGCGATCTTTGCTCTTGTTCATTCGTTAGCCCCCTTCCTATAATCGAGCCGCTTACCCAAGCGCTGCCGAGCCCTGTGCTTACCCCGCACTAAAGCGGTTTCGGCCATTTTCCGCACTACCCCGACGACTGTTCCTACTCGAAACAGCGCTCGCGTCTCATCCCACATCCCTGGGTGTTCAACCATAATAATTCGCTCCAACGGAGCCATGACTGTCAGGGATCACCGCATGACGACCAGTACCGCTTACAGCGCCACCGCGCCTGCCCAGCCGACCAACTCCGCCACCCGCGTGGCAACGGCGAGTTTCATCGGCACCGCCATCGAGTTCTACGACTTCTACGTTTACGCCACCGCCGCTGCACTGGTGATCGGGCCGGTGTTCTTTCCGCAGACTTCCGGCACCGCGCAGATGCTCTCGGCGTTTCTCACCTTCGGCATCGCCTTCCTCGCCCGGCCGCTGGGTTCGGCGCTGTTCGGCCATTTCGGTGACCGCATCGGGCGCAAATCGACACTGGTCGCCTCGCTACTCCTGATGGGCGTGTGCACCACGCTGATTGGCGTGCTGCCGGGTTACGACAGCATTGGCGCCTGGGCCCCGATTCTGTTGTGCGTGCTGCGTTTCGGTCAGGGTCTGGGCTTGGGTGGTGAATGGGGTGGCGCGGCGCTATTGGCAACGGAGAATGCGCCCAAGGGCAAACGGGCGTGGTTCGGCATGTTCCCGCAGCTTGGCCCGTCGATCGGTTTTCTCGCGGCCAATGGGTTATTCCTGACCTTGGCCATGACCCTCAATGACGAACAGTTCCGCAGTTGGGGCTGGCGTATTCCATTTCTGCTCAGCGCGGCACTGGTGATGGTTGGCCTGTATGTGCGTTTGAAACTTCACGAAACGCCGGTGTTCGCCAACGCGATTGCTCGTCAGGAACGAGTGAAGGTGCCGCTGGTCGAGCTGTTCAGCCAGTACTGGGCGCCGACCCTGCTCGGCGCGGCGGCGATGGTGGTGTGTTACGCGCTGTTTTACATCTCGACGGTGTTTTCCCTGAGCTACGGCGTATCCACCCTCGGCTACAGCCGTGAGACGTTCCTTGGACTGTTGTGCTTTGCCGTGCTGTTCATGGCCGCGGCAACACCGTTGTCAGCATGGGCCAGCGACCGTTACGGGCGCAAACCGGTGTTGATCGTCGGCGGTGTGCTGGCGATTCTGTCGGGGTTCCTGATGGAGCCGTTGCTGACGCAGGGTTCGACCTGGGGCGTGGCGCTGTTCCTGTGCATCGAGCTGTTCTTGATGGGCGTGACGTTTGCCCCGATGGGTGCGCTGCTGCCGGAACTGTTTCCGACGCACGTGCGCTATACCGGCGCATCGGCCGCTTACAACCTCGGCGGCATCGTCGGCGCCTCGGCGGCTCCGTTCTTTGCGCAGAAACTGGTGGCGATGGGTGGTTTGAGTTATGTCGGCGGGTATGTGTCGGCGGCAGCGGTACTCAGCCTGATTGCTGTGCTGTGCCTTAAGGAAACGAGGAATAACGATCTGAATCAGGTTGCCTGACAGGAGATCAAAAGCTTCGCGAGCAAGCCCGCTCCCACATTGGAATGCATTTTCCTGTGGGAGCGGGCTTGCTCGCGAAAGCCGCGCCTCGATTTACCGCTCTACCACGACAGCCTGAGCAGCACGAGTCGCTTTCGCACGAGCTGCCTCAATCGACTCATCCCGCGCCAACGCCACGCCCATCCGGCGCTGACCATTGACTTCAGGCTTGCCGAACAGACGCAACGCCGTGTCCGGCTCGCTCAGCGCTGCGCCCAGATTGGCGAACGCGGTCTGGGTCGACTGCCCTTCTACCAGAATCACCGCCGAAGCCGAAGGGCCGAACTGACGGATCAGCGGCACCGGCAGACCGAGAATGGCGCGCGCGTGCAGGGCGAACTGCGACAGGTCCTGGGAAATCAGGGTCACCAGACCGGTGTCATGCGGGCGCGGCGAGACTTCGCTGAACCACACCTGATCGCCCTTGATGAACAGCTCGACACCGAACAGCCCGCGACCACCCAAGGCCTCGGTCACGGCTTTGGCCACGCGCTCGGACTCAGCCAAGGCAATCGGGCTCATGGCCTGCGGCTGCCAGGACTCCTGATAGTCGCCCTTCTCCTGACGGTGACCGACCGGTGCGCAGAACGTGGTGCCGCCGATGTGGCGCACGGTCAGCAGAGTGATTTCGTAGTCGAAATCGATGAAGCCTTCGATGATCACCCGACCTTTGCCGGCGCGACCGCCCTCTTGCGCGTAATCCCAGGCTTTCTGCACGTCATCGGCGCTGCGCAGCAGGCTCTGGCCTTTGCCCGACGAGCTCATGACTGGCTTGACCACGCACGGGAAGCCCAGATCCTGAACGGCTTTGCTGTAGTCCTCGAAGGTGTCGGCAAAGTGGTACGGCGAGGTTGGCAGGTCCAGCTCTTCAGCGGCCAGACGGCGGATGCCTTCGCGGTTCATGGTCAGTTGCGCGGCGCGGGCGGTCGGGATCACGGTGAAGCCTTCGGCTTCCAGTTCGACCAGCGTGGCGGTGGCGATGGCTTCGATTTCCGGCACGATGAAGTGCGGCTTCTCGGCTTCGATGACTGCACGCAGCGCCGCGCCGTCGAGCATGTTGATCACGTGGCTGCGGTGCGCCACCTGCATGGCCGGCGCGTTGGCGTAACGGTCGACGGCAATCACTTCAACGCCCAGGCGTTGCAGCTCGATCACCACTTCCTTGCCCAACTCACCACAGCCACACAGCAATACGCGGGTCGCGGTCGGCGACAATGGAGTTCCGATACGGGTCATCTCAGGTCCTCAAAGAAGCGGATCATCGAGGAAAGCAACGCCAGCCGCGCTTTCCATGGGGAGAAAGCGCGGCATTTTACATGAACCGCAGGGTTTGGCTCAGCTGGCGACAG
The DNA here is from genome assembly GCF_058798255.1 of Pseudomonas sp. GW823-FHT01D03. NCBI lineage: Bacteria > Pseudomonadati > Pseudomonadota > Gammaproteobacteria > Pseudomonadales > Pseudomonadaceae > Pseudomonas > Pseudomonas sp. GW823-FHT01D03. The sequence continues at coordinate 1,222,067 of NZ_JBXAKK010000001.1, read as the reverse complement.
CCTGTTTGCGCTCGCGCCAGGCCATGATCAGCCAGACGGCAGTGACGCCGGCGAACTTCGAGGCCAATGCGGTGATGATCACCGGTGGCGTCATCAGGTCGATCATGCCGAAGAAGATGAAGGTATCGAGAGGAATGCTCAGCGCCGAGCTGATCCACAGGCGGTCGCGCAACGGCCGCTTGGTGACGCTGAACACCAGCCAGTCGATGATCTCGGACACCGCGAACGCTGTGGCGCTGGCCAAGGCGATGGATGGATCAGAAGTGACGTATGACAGCACCAGCGCCGCCAGCATCGCCACCAACGCACCGTGGCCGAATCGGGTTTGCACCATGTCGCGCAACACGAACACCAACCCGCCCCAGGCCGACCAGATGATGTCCAGGTGTGGCGCGGTGGAAAAAGCGAAGTTGATCAGCACGACACTGCTGATGTAGGCGATGAGGAAAATCATGGTGGCGACCTGAGAAATTGGCGCACAGGTTACTTCAGGGCTTGGTGTGGGGCCAATAAGAAGTGGCGACTGTTCTGGCCTCTTCGCGAGCAAGCCCGCTCCCACAGGGGAATGCATTTCAAATGTGGGAGCGGGCTTGCTCGCGAAGGCGGGCTGTCAGGCGCCTGATTTTCCGGGAATCATCCACACCAACCCACTCGCCTTCGCCCGCTCGTGACACAGCCCGAGCACTACCCGCCGCTCATCGTTGGTCATCCGCCCCCAGCGGGTGATCTCAGCCACCGTGCGCTGGCAGCCGGTACAGATATCGTCTTCGTCCAGCGCGCAGATATTCACGCACGGCGAGGCAACCGGTCTTTCGGGAGTACTCATTCTTCCTGCTCGACCAGATCACGCGCATAGCGCTGCGAGTTATGCACATAGTGCGCGGCGCTGGCTTCGAGCATCTTCTTCTGCGGCTCGGTCAGCTCACGCACGACCTTGCCCGGCGAGCCCATCACCAGCGAGCCATCGGGAATTTCCTTGCCTTCACCGATCAGCGAATTGGCGCCGATGATGCAGTTCTTGCCGATTTTCGCGCCGTTGAGAATCACCGCGTTGATGCCGATCAGGCTGTAATCACCCACGGTACAACCGTGGAGCATGGCGTTATGGCCGATGGTCACGCCCGTGCCGATGGTCAGCGGATAGCCCATGTCGGTGTGCATCACCGTGCCGTCCTGGACGTTACTGTTCTTGCCGATCAGGATCAGTTCGTTGTCACCGCGCAACACGGCGTTGAACCAGACGTTGGCGCCCTCTTCGAGCTTGACCTTGCCCACCAGCACGGCATTGGGCGCGACCCAGCTCTGTGGATGGGTTTCGACGCGGGCGTCGCCCAGGCGGTATTTCATCTTGTTTTCCTCAGGCTCACGAACGGGCCATTCGAGCGATGGCTTCAGGTGTTGATATAGCTTTTGGGCGGATGATGCAGGCTGATCTGTTCGTCATAGAGCAGATTGATCAGTTCGACGATCATGATAGCGGTCAAACCCCAGATCTTGAATTCGCCATAGCGATAACTCGGCACGTACCAGCTGCGGCCCTGGTAATCGATACGGTGCGTGTGTTCGCGCGGGTCTTTGCGGAAGAACTCCAGCGGCACGTTGAATACTGCGGCGATCTCGGCATCGTTGGCCTGGTATTCGACGAAGTCCGGGATCACCCCGACATACGGCGTGACCTTGATGCCATGCAGGGAGATCAGCGGGCTGAGCGGGCCGATCACCTCGACCAGCCCCGGTGGCAGGCCGATTTCTTCCTCGGCTTCGCGCAGGGCGGTGAAGATCAGGTCGGGGTCTTCCGGATCCCGGCGTCCGCCGGGAAAAGCCACTTCGCCGCCGTGGGTCGAGAGGCCGCTGGCGCGCAGGGTCAGCACCAGCTCGGGTTCGTCACTGCGGGTGATCGGCACCAGAACAGCGGCCTCGGGGAAACGTTTATCGGTCTCCAGCGTGCGCGGTGTGTGGTTGCTTACCCTATGCAGTAGCTCGTCCAGCATGAGTGTTCTCGATCTGTGCCTTACCCTGCATCATGCACCAATCATTGCAGCCGCCCAAGCCCCTCGCCGGGCCATGTCGCGAAACGACAACTTGCCGACCGGCACCGCTGCACGCCAAGATAGGCGCAGCATTCAGGAACCCCAGCATGAAATTTTGCAGTCAGTGCGGCAACCCGGTGACCCAGCGCATTCCCGAAGGCGACTCGCGGCTGCGATTTGTCTGCGACAGCTGTCAGACCATTCACTATCAAAACCCCAATATCGTTGCCGGTTGCGTCGCGACCTGGGGCAGTAAGGTGCTGCTCTGCCGCCGCGCCATCGAGCCACGGCTCGGTTACTGGACGCTGCCTGCCGGTTTCATGGAAAACGGCGAAACCATCGAACAGGCCGCGATCCGCGAAACCGCCGAAGAAGCCTGCGCCCGGGTACGCAACCTGAGCATCTATACCTTGATCGATGTGCCGCACATCAGTCAGGTGCACGTGTTCTTTCGTGCCGAACTGGCCGATCTGGACTTTGCTGCCGGCCCCGAGAGCCTTGAAGTGCAACTATTCGACGAAGCCGACATCCCGTGGGACGACCTGGCTTTCCGCACCGTGGGGCGTACCTTAGAATGCTTCTTCGCGGATCGTCGGGTCGAGGCGTATCCGGTTCGTTCGGAATCTATTCCGCCGCTGGTCCAGCCTGCCATTAGCTGACTCAAAGAATCCAAAGATCAAAAGATCGCAGCCTTCGGCAGCTCCTACACTTAACATTGCGTCACTCCTTGGGGAATCGTTTCAATGCGCTGGTTGCTTGCCCTGTTTTGCCTGTCGTTCGTCACCGTGTCCCAAGCGTCCTTCGTGACCACCGTGACGCCGTCGGATACCCCGCTGATCGAAAAGATACTGGTGCTCAAGTCGGCGCATCAACTGCAGTTGATCTCCGGCGGCAAGCCGATCAAGACCTATCGCATCTCCCTGGGCAAGGGCGCGAAAAAAGGTCCGAAACTGATTGAAGGCGACAAACGCACACCCGAAGGTTTCTATTGGATCGACTGGCGCAAGGTCAGTGAAAAATTCAATCTGGCGATGCACATCTCCTATCCGAACATCAGCGATTCGGCCCGTGCCCGCCGCGAAGGCGTCGAGCCTGGCGGGATGATCATGATCCACGGCACCCCGGATTCGGAAGAAACCCCGGAAGACCTGTTCCACACTCTGGACTGGACCGACGGCTGCATCGCCATGCGCAACATGGACATGCGTGAAGTCTGGGGGCTGGTGCCGGACGGTACGATGATCGAGATTCGCCCTTAATCAGCGACCACCGGTCACCCACAAAAAAATAAATCAAAAGATCGCAGCCTGCGGCAGCTCCTTCAGGGTTGATACCACTTCCCACTGTAGGAGCTGCCGCAGGCTGCGATCTTTTGCTTTCTGCAGGCCACCTCTAATACCACTTCAAGACAACCCACTCAGAACCCGCCATTTCATTGGGCGACAGGCCGATTCGACGCGTTGACATGGTATTCAAGTGGTATTAATTTCCGCCCCACAAGCGAGCCACAACAATCCTATACTCGCGTCGGAAATGACCTACATGAACGACCTCCAGACCCTACGCCCAGATGACTCCCAGCCGACGCCGCTGTACCTGCAGCTGGCGCGCAATCTGGAATCGGCGATCCATTCCGGGCAGTGGAAGGCCGAGCAGGCAATGCCGTCAGAGCGCAACCTCAGCGAGCAACTGGGGATCTCTCGGGTCACCGCGCGCAAGGCGCTGGAAGTGCTGCTCGATCAAGGTCTGATCCGCCGCCTGCAAGGTTCCGGCACCTTCATCACCCCCCGTCTGGAACAACCGCTGTCACGCCTCTCGGGCTTCAGCGAAATGCTCCGCCTCAAGGGTTTCGTCCCCAGCTCGCAGTGGCTGGAGCGCGAAATCACTCTGCCGACTCATGAAGAACTGATCCGCCTGAGCCTGTCGCCGAACGACAAGGTCGCGCGCATGAAACGCCTGCGCAAGGCCGACGACACGGTGATGGCCATCGAGATGAGCACCCTGCCCGCCTCGATCATGCCCAAGCCGCAATTGGTCGGCGATTCGCTCTACGAATACCTCGACGGCATCGGCAAACCGATCGTCCGCGCCCTGCAGCACATTCAGGCAATCAACGCCTCGGACGAGTTCGCCGCGCTGGTCGGCATCGCCCCCGGCACCGCCATGCTGCTGATGACCCGGGTCGGCTATCTGGAAGACAACACGCCGATCGAAGTCACCGACACCTATTGCCGCAACGACTACTACGACTTTGTTGCAGAGCTGCGTCGTTAAGAGCGGCCATAAGCGAGAACCGAAATGTCCGAAGACAACATCCTCACCGCCAGCGGCTGGGTTCGCGGCCGGCTGATTCACGAACACGGCAAAGTCGTGTCGATCAAAGGCGTGCCCTGCGACCCGGCCGACAATGACCTGCCCTACCTGCTGCCGGGTTTCATCGACCTGCACGTCCACGGCGGCGGTGGCAAAGACATCATGGAAGGCGCCAGCGCCTTCGAAACCATCACCCGCACCCACGTTCGTTTCGGCACCACCTCGCTGCTGGCCACCACCATGACCGCGCCGAGTGCCGAGATCTCCAGCGTGCTGAAAGAGGTCGGCGAGTTCTGCGAACAGCGTCCGCAAGGTGCCGCCCGGGTGCTTGGTGTGCATCTGGAAGGCCCGTACATCAACCCCGGCAAACTCGGCGCGCAACCGAACTTTGCCCACACCGCGTTGATGGCCGAAGTCGAGGAATATCTGGCGCTGGCGCCGATCCGGGTGATCACCATCGCCCCGGAAATCGCCGGTCACGACGGGTTGATTCGTGAACTGAGCAGCCGCGGCATCCGCATGCAAATCGGCCACACCCTCGGCAGCTACGAGGAAGGTGTCGCCGCCCTGGATGCCGGCGCCACCAGTTTCACCCATTTATACAACGCCATGAGCCCGCTGCATCACCGCGAGCCGGGAATCGTCGGCGCCGCGTTGGCCCATGCCAAATTCGCCGAGCTGATCCCGGACTTGCTGCACGTGCATCCCGGTGCGATCCGCGTGGCCCTGCGTTCGATCCCGTGCCTGTATTGCGTCACCGATTCGACCGCGGCCGCCGGCATGCCCGACGGTGAATACAAGCTCGGTAGCCACACCGTGACCAAATGCCTGGGCGGCGTGCGCCTGCCCGACGGCACGCTGGCCGGCAGCACCCTGACCATGGATCAGGCCCTGCGCAACCTGGTGAAGATCGGATTGCCGATCGCCGAGGCCTCGCAGCGTCTGTCGCAATTTCCCGCCGACTACCTCGGCATCACTGAACGCGGGCGCCTGCAACCGGGGGCCTGGGCCGACTGCGTGCGGCTGGATCGCTCACTCACACTGACCGCCGTCATGGTCGAAGGAGAAGACATTGACTTCAAAAATGCTTGAAGAGGCGCTGTCCTCGTTCGAGGCCGTGCAAGCCCAATTGCAACAGCTCGACCCGCAGATGATCGAGATCGCCGGGCGCCTGCGCCGTCAGCCGCCGCAAGTGGCAATGACCGTTGCGCGCGGCAGCTCCGACCATGCAGCGAGCTACTTCGCCTACCTGACCATGCAGCAACTGGGGGTGCCGGTGGCGTCGTTGCCGATGTCGGTGGTGACCATGCAACAGGCGCCGCTGAAGGTCAGCGGTCAGGTGGCGTTCGCGTTCTCGCAATCGGGTCAGAGCCCGGATCTGGTCAACAGTCTGCGTCTGTTGCGCAAGCGTGGCGCCCTCAGTGTGTCGATGGTCAACGCCGCCGATTCGCCACTGGAAGCGGCCTGCGAATTCAGCCTGCCGCTGCTCGCCGGCACCGAAAGCAGCGTCGCCGCGACCAAGAGTTTCATCGCCACCCTCAGCGCCAGCGCCCGGTTGATCGCGCACTGGAAAGAAGACCGTGAACTGCTGGAAGCGCACAACGCCCTGCCCGAAGGTCTGCGCGACGCGGCGCAGCAGGACTGGAGCGCAGCCATCGATGCCTTGCGAGATTGCGAACGCCTGATGGTCATCGGCCGTGGTGCCGGTTTCGCCATCGCCCAAGAGGCCGCGCTGAAATTCAAGGAAACCTCGGCGATTCAGGCCGAAGCGTTCAGCAGTGCCGAAGTCCGTCACGGCCCGATGGCGCTGATCGACGAGCATTACCCGTTGCTGGTGTTCGCCCCGCGCGGTGCCGAACAGGCCGGTCTGATCAGCCTTGCGGCAGAGATGCGTCAACGCGGCGCCCGTGTGCTGCTGGCCGCGCCGGACGACATCCTCGAACGCGACCTGACCCTGAGCCGCGCCGAACACCCGGCCCTCGACCCGATCCTGGCGATCCAGAGCTTCTACGTGATGGCCGCCGGCCTGGCCGTGGCCCGCGGCATGGATCCGGATCAGCCGCGCCACCTGAGCAAAGTGACCCGTACGCACTAACCACTGCTGAACGATGCACAACCCTGTCGGCGGACGCGAAAACCGTTGATTGATGCACAACCCTGTAGGAGCTGCCGCAGGCTGCGATCTTTTGATGTTGTTTTTTAAATCAAGATCAAAAGATCGCAGCCTTCGGCAGCTCCTACAGGGGAAAGCGAAATTACTGATGAGACCGAGCCATGCACAACAACAATAAAGAGCTGACCCTCAGCGCCCCGCTCAGCGGCCCGGTGCTCACGCTCGCCAAAGTCCCGGACGCGGTGTTCGCCAGCGGCGCGATGGGTGACGGCATCGCCATCGACCCGCTGAATGACACCCTGTATTCGCCCTGCGCTGGAGAGATCATCCACGTCGCCCGTACTGGCCACGCACTGACCGTGCGCGCCGACAACGGCGCGGAAATCCTTCTGCATCTGGGCCTCGACACCGTTGAACTGAACGGTGAAGGCTTCTCGATGCTGGTCAAGGAAGGTACGCGGGTCAGCAACGGCCAGCCGTTATTGCGCTATGACCTGGACAAGGTCGGCCAGCAGTGCAAAAGCCTGGTCAGCCTGTTGATCCTGACCAACAGCCAGGATTTCCAGGTGCGCCCGATCACACTCAAAGCGGTGAAGGTCGGCGAGCCGTTGCTGCACATCATTGCCCGCAACGGTGCGGCTGCGAATGTTGAAGAAACTCGCGGGCCTGAGGTGCGTGGACAAGTGCTGGTGGCGCATCGCGGCGGTCTGCATGCGCGCCCGGCCGCATTGATTCGCCAGACCGCACAAGGCTTCAAGAGCCAGTCGCAGCTGCACTTCGCCGGTAAATCGGCGCCGTGCAACAGCCTGATCGGCTTGATGGGACTGGCCATCGGCGAGCAGGATGAAGTGCAGGTCAGCTGTCAGGGGCCGGACGCCGAAGCCGCGCTGCAAGCCTTGCTCAATGCCTTGGCGACCGCCCTGCCCGATGATCATCACGCCGCTGCACCGGTCAACGCCGCACCGAGCAAACGTCCGGCCGAGGCTGGCGTGCTACAGGGTGTGTGCGCCGCACCAGGACTGGTCGGCGGGCCGCTGTTTCGCCTGAACGCGATCAGCCTGCCGGCAGATGCGGGCAATCATGCTCCGCTTGAGCAACTGCAGAAACTTGAAGCCGCGCTGAATCAGGTTCGCGGCGAAATCAACGCTACTCTCGCCCAAGCAAAAAAGCACAAGAGCACCGACGAAGAAGCGATCTTCGCCGCGCATCTGGCACTGCTCGAAGACCCGGCCCTGCTCGACACCGCGCAGCATTCCATCGACCAAGGCACGGCGGCGACCCACGCCTGGAGTCAGTCGATCGACGTGCAGTGCGAAGTACTGCAACACACCGGCAGCGCGCTGCTGGCCGAACGCGCCAACGACCTGCGCGACCTCAAGCAACGCGTCCTGCGCGCCCTGCTCGGCGAAGCCTGGCATTACGAGGTGCCGGCCGGCGCCATCGTCGCTGCGCATGAACTGACGCCGTCGGATCTGCTGCAACTCAGCGCCCAAGGTGTCGCCGGGTTGTGCATGGCCGAGGGTGGCGCGACTTCGCACGTGGCGATTCTGGCGCGCGGCAAAGGTCTGCCGTGCCTGGTTGCACTGGGCGCCGCATTACTCGATCAAGCACAAGGTCAGTCGGTGGTGCTGGATGCCGATGGTGGCCGCCTCGAACTGACGCCGAACGCCGAACGCCTGGCCGAAGTGCAGCAAGCGCAAATCGACCGTCAGCAACGCCGCGATGCACAACAGGCCAAGGCGCATCTGCCCGCTGAAACCCGCAATGGCGTGGCCATCGAAGTGGTCGCCAATGTCGCCTCCAGCCATGAAGCGGCAGACGCCTTTGCCAACGGCGCCGATGGCGTCGGCCTGCTGCGCACCGAATTTCTGTTCGTCGACCGGCAGACCGCGCCGGACGTCGAAGAGCAGCGCGCCGCCTATCAAGCCGTGCTCGATGCCATGGGTGAGCACTCGGTGATCATCCGCACCATCGACGTCGGCGGCGACAAGCAACTCGACTACCTGCCGTTGCCCGCCGAAGCCAACCCGGTCTTGGGCTTGCGTGGCATTCGTCTGGCCCAGGCCCGTCCGGAAATCCTCGATCAGCAATTGCGCGCACTGCTGCAAGTCAGCCCGCTGCGCCGTTGCCGGATCCTGTTGCCGATGGTCACCGAAGTCGACGAACTGCTGCACATCCGCCAACGGGTCGATGCGCTGTGCATCGAACTGGGTGTGACTCAGCGCCCGGAAATCGGCGTGATGATCGAAGTCCCCGCCGCTGCCTTGCAGGCCGAGCAACTGGCCGAACACGCCGACTTCCTGTCGATCGGCACCAACGACCTGTCGCAATACACCTTGGCCATGGACCGCGACCACGCCGGCCTCGCCGCTCGCGTCGATGCCCTGCACCCGGCGCTGCTGCGGCTGATCGCCATGACCTGCGCAGGCGCGGCGGTGCACAAACGCTGGGTCGGCGTGTGCGGTGCCCTCGCCTCCGATCCGCTGGCGACACCGGTGCTGATCGGCCTCGGCGTGACCGAACTATCGGTGAGCCCGGTGCAGATCGGTGAAATCAAGGATCGCGTGCGCCAGTTGCACGAGGCCGAATGCCAACGCCTCAGCCGCGACCTGTTGAAACTCAACAGCGCCGCTGCGGTACGTCACGCCTGCCACCAGCATTGGCCTCTGCACTAACAACAAGCTCTCTATAAAGAGCAGGGAGAACCACCATGTACCAACTCTTCATTGAAGGCCTGCAACGCCTCGGCCGCGCGCTGATGCTGCCGATCGCGATCCTGCCGATTGCCGGCCTGTTGCTGCGTCTGGGTGACACCGACCTGCTGAACATCGCGATCATTCACGATGCCGGCCAGGTGATCTTCGCCAACCTGGCGATGATCTTCGCCATCGGCATCGCCGTCGGATTCGCCAAGGACAACAATGGCACCGCAGGCCTGGCCGGAGTGATCGGTTACCTGGTGATGATCTCCACGCTTAAGGTGCTCGACCCGAGCATCAACATGGGCATGCTCGCCGGTATCGTCAGTGGCCTGATGGCGGGCGCGCTGTACAACCGCTTCAAGGACATCAAGCTGCCGGAGTACCTGGCGTTCTTCGGCGGCCGCCGGTTCGTGCCGATTGTCACCGGGTTCGCAGCGGTCGGGCTGGGTGTGGTGTTTGGCTACATCTGGCCGCCGATCCAGCACGGCATCAACAGCTTCGGCACTCTGATGATGGAAAGCGGCAGCATGGGTGCGTTCGTGTTTGGCGTGTTCAACCGCTTGCTGATCGTCACCGGCCTGCACCACATCCTCAACAACATGGCGTGGTTCGTGTTCGGCAACTTCACCGACCCGACCACCGGCGCACTGGTCACCGGCGACCTGTCACGCTACTTCGCCGGCGATCCAAAGGGCGGCCAGTTCATGACCGGCATGTTCCCGATGATGATCTTCGGCCTGCCCGCCGCGTGCCTGGCGATGTACCGCAACGCCCTGCCGGAGCGCCGTAAGGTCATGGGCGGGATCTTCCTGTCGATGGCTTTGACGTCGTTTTTGACCGGGGTGACTGAACCGATTGAATTCGCCTTCATGTTTTTGGCGCCGTTGTTGTATCTGCTGCATGCGCTGCTGACCGGCCTGTCGATGGCGATCACCAATGCGCTGAACATCCACCTCGGTTTTACCTTCTCCGGCGGCTTCATCGACATGGTGCTGGGTTGGGGACGCTCGACCAATGGCTGGCTGGTGATTCCGGTCGGGCTGGCGTACGCCGTGGTGTATTACGCGGTGTTTGATTTCTGTATTCGTCGTTTCAATTTGAAGACGCCGGGGCGTGAGGACGTGGCGGCGGCTGACAAGGCAGTTCTCACCGAGAACGAGCGCGCTGCGGCTTACATCAAAGCCTTGGGCGGTGCCGAGAACCTGCTCACCGTTGGCGCCTGCACGACTCGTCTGCGCCTGGAAATGGTCGATCGCAACAAGGCATCCGATGCTGACTTGAAGGCACTGGGTGCGATGGCCGTGGTACGACCGGGCAAGGGCGGCAGCTTGCAGGTGGTGGTCGGGCCATTGGCCGACAGCATCGCCGACGAAATCCGCCTCGCCATGCCGACGCTGGGGCGTGCGTTGGTGGCTGCGCCTGCGGTGGTGGTCGAGGAATCGAAAGCTGCAATGGTCGCTGCAGCGGAAGCCCAACAATGGCTGACGGCATTGGGCGGTAGCGAGAATGTGCTGCAACTGGACTGCATCGCCCTGACCCGCATTCGCCTGCAACTGGTCGATGGTAAAGCGTTGTCCGAGGCTCAGTTGAAAGAGCTGGGTTGCCAGGGTGTCAGCCCGCTGGAGGGTGGGGTCTGGCATTTGTTGATTGGCGAGAAAGCTGCGAGTTTGAGTGGAGCGATTGAGGCGTTGGTGAACCGGAGTGAGGTCAGCGCCAAGGTATAACCCACAGCGAAACTCAACAGCCTCACTGATAAACGGAAAGCCGCTGGGCTGTGGAGCTCAGCGGCTTTTTATCAAGTGTTTACTAAGCCTTGACGGTGAACGTACGTGCTTGGGAGTGAAGGACCCGTCCTCTGGCCGTGATCGAATGAACCCCCAATGACAAAGCCGTCAAGATAAAGTGCCAAGTGCCTGCAGCGTCAGCGACAACTCGCCCCTTCAAAGTAGCACCGTCGAAAATCTGGAGTTCATCGCCGGCAGACGCCAAGCCGCTCGACTGCACAACAGTGGAGGAGGTCGTACCGCCGTTTGGAATCTCCTCGCCTTGGCTGTCTTTCATGGAGGTAATTACCGGCACAGTGTTTTTTTCAGTAGACATAGCAAAATCCTTCTTACCTGTTGTGAATGGAAGTCTCATCAGACAGAAGTTTGCCGAATCGCACCACTGTCAGAAATTACAGGTAAGCGGTGGTTTCCGATGATTGGTCATCATCAAGACGAACCTAAGCATTGAATCCAAAACTTGATCGCCGACGGCCCGCTCCCACGTGAGGTCTCAATTCCCCAAAAAGGATATGAGATCCGCGACGGGACGAGCCGGTTTGCAATGATCATCCGATGAATCAGGTTTGCGGATCGACTCGATCCAGCGCTCGATTTACCGCCAGTTCGGCGAGCATGACGATTTGCTGGATCGCCAGTGCGGTGCTGCGTTGCAGGCCGCTGAGTTCGCTGGCGAAGTTGCTGGCCATGGCACTGGCGCAGGCCAACGATTCGTAGGCGTGGGCTAGCAGGGTTTCGGTGTCGATGCTTGGGTTGACCATGAACATTGTGCTGGGCTGATGCGCCTCAGCGGATTGCGGGGTGAAGTAGAAATCGACAGCGCGCTTGATCGCTTCACGGTCTTTCGTCAGGTCTTCAACCCGGATGGCGCCGGCGGGTGGAAGTGTGACTTTGTGGGGTGGGTCGGGGATCAGTTTGTCCAAAATTCAACTCCTGCTACGGCGTGTGAAGATGCCATCGTTCGCCGGATCTCACGCGGCAAAGAGGTGGCAGCTATGTGCAGGGTGAGATCCACCGGAGCAGGCAACCGGCCAGACCGAAGTCTGCCCGCACACAGCCGCCATAAAGCAGGCAGCAGATTGAGCTGGCGCCAATTATCGTGGTGTTGGCGCTAGTTGCAAGCATTCCGGGGATCTCACGCCCGGTCGCTGAATTGGCAGCGACAGACAAAGCCTAGAGATCGAGCGTCCGAGGGACAACCTGAAAACTTTGTGGGAAGGTTCTTCTGATTCCACACATCTTTAAACACAAAACATCCCACTGTAGGAGCTGCCGAAGGCTGCGATCTTTTGTCTTTGGCTTTCCACAATCAAAGGCAAGATCAAAAGATCGCAGCCTTCGGCAGCTCCTACAGGTGAGTACTGCATCAGCTAGAGATTGGTCGGCTGTCAGGTCGCCATCGCTGGCAAGCCAGGCTCCTACAGGGGTTGTGGGCATCTGCAATGGATCAGTGAGATATCAGGACGCCTTCGCGAGCAAGCCCGCTCCCACAGGTTGAACCCGGTATATTCAGGTAGAGATCGGTCGGCTGTCAGTCCGCCATCGCCAGCAGTCTGGCTCCTACAACTTAGCAAACGCACAACCCATGCGGCGAAGCCGCCCCACTCAACAGGATGAGCGCAAGCTCGGCTGCAGCTCTTGATCTTGATCCACGGGCGACGTCGGAAGGCTGAGTGGAGGGATTGATCCGGGCGTGGGAGCGCAGCGACCGTTTGGCGCAGCCAAACACAGCGAGAGGAGGTGCAGCGAAGCAAACCGGAGGCGCTGCGCCCGGATCAATACCGGAGCGAAGGGACCCCGAGCCTCAGCGAGCGGGCCGAACGCAGGAGCAAGCGTTTTGGGTTACTTTTTAGGCGTTTGTAAAAAGTGACTCGCCGTAAGGGCGAAACCGCCAGCCGCCGCACCCGAAGAAACGGATATTCACTCAGTCAGCCAGAACATGGTCGCCTGTCAGGGCGCCATCGCGAGCAGGCTCACTCCTACAGAAAAGCAAATCGCAGCCAACAAAAAACCCGCAGACAATCACTCATCTGCGGGCTTCCCGTTCCAGCGGCAAAAAGATCAGAAATCCTCCAGCCGCCACACCTCATAAGCCGGCGTCTCGTAAGGGTGGCTCAACTTGAGAGCAGCCACCACATCACCAATCAACGCGTCACAAACCACAAGCTCAACCTTCCATTCCTCGACCCGCTCAACCTGCCCCGCCTCACCAATGAACGGCTGACTGCCGTGCAAAGGCCGAAACTGACCAGACCCAAGCACCTGCCACGCACAGTGGTCATAGTCCCCGATTCGCCCACCACCGGCAGCGAATACAGCGTCCTTGACCACCTCGACATGACTGTCAGGAACAAAAAAACCGAGCTTGTACACGACGCTTAGTTCACCCAGACGCGAGCATTACGGAACATGCGCATCCAAGGAGCATCCTCGGTCCAGTCTTCCGAACGCCACGAGTTCTGCACCGCGCGGAACACACGCTCCGGGTGCGGCATCATGATCGTCACGCGACCGTCGCGGCTGGTGAGACCGGTAATCCCGCGCGGCGAACCGTTCGGGTTGGCCGGGTAGGCTTCGGTGACCTTGCCGTGGTTGTCGACAAAACGCATCGCCACGCAACCCGACAGATCGGCTTCCAGCAAGGCTTCTTCGCTGGAGAACTCGGCATGGCCTTCACCGTGAGCGATGGCGATCGGCATACGCGAACCGGCCATGCCCTGCAGGAAGATCGAGTTCGACTCCTGGATCTGCACCATCGCCACGCGCGCTTCGAACTGCTCGGAGCGGTTGCGCACGAAGTGCGGCCAGAACTCGCTGCCCGGGATCAGCTCGTGCAGGTTGGACATCATCTGGCAACCGTTGCACACGCCGAGGGTGAAGCTGTCGTTACGTTCGAAGAAGCCCTGGAACGCATCGCGGGCACGGCTGTTGAACAGCGCCGACTTAGCCCAGCCTTCACCTGCGCCGAGCACGTCGCCGTAGGAGAAGCCACCGCAGGCCACCAGGCCTTTGAACTCGTTCAGGTCGACGCGGCCAGCGAGAATGTCGCTCATGTGCACGTCGATCGCGTTGAAACCGGCGCGGTCGAACGCGGCGGCCATTTCCACCTGACCGTTGACGCCCTGCTCACGCAGCACGGCAACCTGTGGGCGAATGCCTTTCTTGATGTAAGGCGCGGCGATGTCCTGGTTGACGTCGTAGCTCAGCTTGACGCTCAGGCCCGGGTTGTCTTCTTCCAGCAGCGCGTCGAACTCTTGCTCGGCGCAGTCGGCGTTGTCACGCAGACGCTGGATCTGGTAGCTGGTCTCGGCCCACTGACGTTGCAACAGACGACGCTGACCTTCGAACACCGTGTCACCGTTGAAGGTGATGTTGATCTGGCCATTGTTGATCGGCTGACCGATCACCGACACGCAGTCACCCAGACCGGCCGCGCTGAACTGCGCGAGGATGTCTGGCGTGGCGTCCTGACGAACCTGAATCACCGCACCCAGTTCTTCGTTGAACAGGATCGCGGCAATTTCGGCCGAGTTTTCGGCAACGCTGTCCAGGTTCAGGCTCAGACCGCAGTGGCCGGCGAAGGCCATTTCAACCACGGAGGTCAGCAGACCACCGTCGGAACGGTCGTGGTAAGCCAACAGGTGACCGTCGGCGTTGAGGCCCTGGATCACCGCGAAGAAGGCTTTCAGGTCTTCGGCGTCGTCGACGTCCGGAGCCTGCTTGCCGAGCTTGCCGTGCACCTGGGCAAGGATAGAGGCACCCATGCGGTTCTGACCGCGACCGAGGTCGATCAGGATCAGGTCAGTGGTGCCCTTGTCCATGCGCAGTTCCGGGGTCAGGGTCTGACGGATGTCAGCCACTGGGGCGAAACCGGTCACGATCAGCGACATCGGCGAGGTCACGGTTTTTTCTTCACCGTTGTCGTTCCAGCGGGTGGCCATGGACATCGAGTCCTTGCCCACCGGGATGGTGATGCCCAGCTCAGGGCACAGTTCCATGCCGACCGCTTTCACGGTGTCGTACAGACGCGCATCTTCGCCCGGGTGGCCGGCAGCGGACATCCAGTTCGCCGACAGTTTGATGTCGGAGATCTTGTTGATGCGCGAAGCGGCAATGTTGGTCAGGGTTTCGCCGATGGCCATGCGGCCCGACGCCGGAGCGTCCAGCAGCGCCAGCGGAGTGCGCTCGCCCATGGCCATCGCTTCACCGGTGTAGACGTCGAAACTGGTGGCGGTGACGGCTACGTCGGCCACCGGAACCTGCCATGGGCCAACCATCTGGTCACGGGCCACGAGGCCGGTGATGGTGCGGTCGCCGATGGTGATCAGGAAGCTTTTGCTCGCCACGGCCGGGTGATGCAAGACGCGCTCGATGGATTCGCTGATGTCGAGGTTCGACGGATCGAAATCGTCGCCCAGCTCGGCTTCGCGAACCACCGAACGGTGCATGCGCGGCGCCTTGCCCAGCAACACTTCCAGCGGCATGTCCACCGGGTTGTTGCCGAAGTGGCTATCCGTGACAGTAAGCTGTGGCTCGGCAGTGGCTTCGCCGACCACGGCGAACGGGCAGCGCTCACGTTCGCAGATCGCCTTGAAGCGCTCGAAGTCGGCCGGGCCGACCGCCAGAACGTAACGTTCCTGGGATTCGTTGGACCAGATTTCGTGCGGGGCCATGCCCGGCTCGTCATTTGGAATGTTGCGCAGTTCGAAACGGCCCCCGCGGTCGCCGTCGTTGACCAGTTCCGGGAAGGCATTGGACAGACCGCCCGCGCCCACATCGTGGATGAAGCTGATCGGGTTCTTGTCGCCCAGTTGCCAGCAACGGTCGATGACTTCCTGGCAGCGACGCTCCATCTCAGGGTTTTCACGCTGTACGGAAGCGAAGTCGAGATCCGCCGAGCTGGTGCCGGTGGCCATCGAGGAAGCGGCGCCGCCGCCCAGACCGATCAGCATCGCCGGGCCGCCGAGCACGATCAGCTTGGAACCGACGAGGATCTCGCCTTTCTTGACGTGTTCTTCACGGATGTTGCCCATGCCGCCCGCGAGCATGATCGGCTTGTGGTAACCGCGAACTTCATCACCATGCGGGGTGCTGATCGATTGTTCGAAGGTACGGAAGTAGCCAGTCAGGGCCGGACGACCGAATTCGTTGTTGAACGCGGCGCCGCCCAGCGGGCCTTCGATCATGATGTCCAGCGCGGTAACGATGCGCTCAGGCTTGCCGTACGGCACTTCCCACGGCTGTTCGAAGCCCGGAATCTGCAGGTTGGACACGGTGAAACCGGTCAGGCCGGCCTTTGGCTTGGCGCCACGACCGGTTGCACCTTCGTCGCGGATCTCGCCGCCGGAACCAGTGGATGCGCCCGGGAACGGGGCGATTGCGGTCGGGTGGTTGTGGGTTTCGACCTTCATCAGAATGTGCACCGGCTCCTGCACCGCGCCGTACTGGCGGGTTTCCGGATCCGGGAAGAAGCGGCCGGCGACGTTGCCGACGATCACCGAAGCGTTGTCCTTATAAGCGGACAGCACGCCTTCGTTGTGCATCTGATAGGTGTTCTTGATCATGCCGAACAGGCTTTTTTCCTGGCTCTCGCCATCAATATCCCAACTGGCGTTGAAGATCTTGTGGCGGCAGTGCTCGGAGTTGGCCTGGGCGAACATCATCAGTTCGATGTCGTGCGGGTTGCGCTTGAGACCGTTGAAGGCGTTGACCAGGTAGTCGATCTCGTCTTCGGCCAGGGCCAGGCCCAGCTCGGTGTTGGCTTTTTCCAGCGCGGCGCGACCGCCACCAAGGATGTCGATCGCGGTCAGCGGCTTCGGCTCGGCGTGGCTGAACAGACCGGCGGCCTGTTCCAGATTGCCCAGAACGATCTGGGTCATGCGGTCATGCAGCACGTCGGCGATTTGCTGGGCTTCGGCGTCACTGAACTGGCCGGCCACGTAGAACGCGATGCCGCGTTCCAGGCGCTGGATCTTGCTCAGGCCGCAGTTGCGGGCGATGTCGCTGGCCTTGCTCGACCATGGCGAGATGGTGCCGAAACGCGGCAACACCAGAAACAGACGACCGGTCGGCTCTTGTACCGGAACGCTTGGGCCGTACTTCAGAAGGCGCGCAAGCACCTGCTGTTCGTCGCCGGTCAGGACGCCGGTGACTTCGGCGAAGTGAGCGAATTCAGCATACAGGCCACTGACAGCTGGAACCTTCTGGCTCAGTTGCTCAAGGAGTTTGCTGTGGCGAAAGGCAGAAAGGGCAGGAGCGCCGCGCAGGATCAACATCTTCGGGACAGCCTCGGGAAGGGGTGTGCTTTGAGGCCGTGCATTCTAGCCTAAACCGCCCTCAACATCACCCGAAACGCTACGCACGGTTGCACTCGGATATCAATCTGTGTTTCTGCCTTTGAAGTCAAATTCCGAGGGTGCTCGGGCAGCGCTTATTTTTTCTGTCACAAAATGCCGTTCACCCCCATTCCTGCGGGGTTTCGTGCAGTTTTGTGATGTCTAGCAGACAAGCCCCTCACTGTCGAGATATGGCGCCCGCAGCCGTTTGCGTATACTGCGCAGATGTTTTTCCCAACGGCTTTGCGTCCGCGGTACGCCAAATGGCTGATCGCAACCGGACTCTTCCTGATGCTCGGTGGCTGTGTTGATAAACCCAACACACTCGAGCGCGTAAAGGAGGATGGTGTGCTGCGGGTGATTACCCGTAACAGCCCCGCCACCTACTTTCAGGATCGCAGCGGTGAAACCGGCTTCGAATACGAGCTGGTGAAGCGCTTCGCCGACGATTTGGGGGTCGAGCTGAAGATCGAGACCGCCGACAACCTCGACGACCTGTTCAACCAGATTGGCAAGCCGAACGGCCCGGTGCTGGCGGCGGCAGGTCTGGTCAGCAGCGAGGATCGCAAGAAGCAGGTGCGGTTCTCCCACTCCTACCTCGAAGTCACCCCGCAGATCATCTACCGCAACGGCCAGTCGCGCCCTACCGATCCAGGTGATCTGGTCGGCAAGAAGATCATGGTGCTCAAGGGCAGCACCCACGCCGAGCAACTGGCGGAGCTGAAAAAGAAGTTTCCGGGCATCGAATACGAAGAGTCCGACGCCGTTGAGGTGGTCGACCTGCTGCGCATGGTCGATGAAGGCCAGATCGACCTGACACTGGTCGACTCCAACGAAGTGGCGATGAACCAGGTGTACTTCACCAACATCCGCGTGGCCTTCGACCTCGGCGATGCGCGCAGCCAGAGCTGGGCGGTGGCCGCTGGCGAAGACAACAGCCTGCTCAACGAGATCAACGCCTACCTCGACAAGGTGCAGAAAAACGGCACCCTGCAGCGCCTGAAAGACCGTTATTACGGCCATGTCGATGTCCTCGGCTACATGGGCGCCACCACCTTCGCCCAGCACTTGCAGCAGCGCCTGCCCAAATACGAACAGCACTTCAAGACCTACGCCAAGAAAGAGAAAGTCGACTGGCGCCTGCTGGCGGCCATCGGTTATCAGGAATCGCTGTGGCAACCGGCAGTCACTTCGAAAACCGGCGTGCGCGGTTTGATGATGCTGACCCAGAACACCGCTCAGGCGATGGGCGTGTCGAACCGACTCGATCCCAAGCAAAGCATCATGGGCGGCGCCAAGTACCTGGCCTACATGAAGGATCAGCTCGACGATTCGATCAAGGAGCCGGATCGCACCTGGTTTGCCCTGGCGGCGTACAACGTCGGCAGCGGTCACCTGGATGACGCGCGCAAGCTGACGGCCAAGGAAGGGTTGAACCCCGACAAATGGCTCGATGTGAAGAAGATTTTGCCGCGGCTGTCGCAGAAGCAGTGGTACAGCAAGACCCGCTATGGCTACGCCCGAGGCGGCGAGCCGGTGCATTTCGTGGCGAACATCCGTCGCTACTACGACATCCTGACCTGGGTGACCCAGCCGCAGCTTGAAGGCGATCAGGTGGCCGAAGGCAATCTGCATGTGCCGGGGATCGACAAGTCAAAACCGGCTCAAGAGCCTGCCCCGCTCTAACCAACAGCATAAATCCAATGTGGGAGCGGGCTTGCTCGCGAAGGCGGTGTGTCAGTCGACATATTCTTTGACTGATGCACCGCCTTCGCGAGCAAGCCCGCTCCCACATTTGGTTCTGGGGTGTTGATTAGTGCTTGGCGGCCGCCAGAATCAGCGTTTTCATCTCGGAAACAGCTGACTTGAAGCCCACGAACAACGCATGCGCCACCAGCGCATGGCCGATGTTCAATTCGTTGATGCCCTTGATCGCCGCCACGGCTTCGACGTTGTGATAATGCAGGCCATGCCCGGCATTGACGATCAGGCCCTGCGCCAGACCGAACGCCACGCCGTCCGCCACACGCTTCAATTGTTCAGCAACTTCGGTCGGGGTTTCGGCATCGGCGTAACGCCCGGTGTGCAGCTCGATGGCCGGCGCACCAACGCGTTTCGACGCAGCGATCTGACGCTCGTCGGCATCGATGAACAACGACACTTCGCTGCCGATCTTCGACAGGCGCTCGACCGCCGCCCTGATCCGCTCCTCCTGCCCCGCTACATCCAGACCGCCTTCAGTGGTCAGTTCCTGACGGGTTTCCGGAACCAGGCAGATGTGCGCCGGACGGATGCGCTCGGCGAACGCCATCATTTCTTCAGTGACGCCCATTTCGAAGTTCATGCGGGTTTGCAGCACATCCTTGAGCAGCAACACGTCGCGCTCCTGAATGTGCCGGCGGTCTTCACGCAGGTGCACGGTGATGCCGTCGGCGCCCGCCTCTTCCGCGTCCAGCGCTGCCTTGACCGGATCCGGGTAGCGTGTGCCACGGGCCTGACGCAGGGTGGCGACGTGGTCGATGTTCACGCCAAGAAGAATGCGATTGCTGGTGGTCACGGATGCGCTCCTGAAGGGAAAGATTCGGCGCACAGCATATCAGGGCTTGCGAAATAGCTCGCGGCTGACGAGGGGACGGCCGCCCAAGTGCACGGCCAGTGCCTGACGCATCAGACGCTTGGCGGCGGACAGTGCGCCGGGAGCGGTCCAGTCGGCTTCAGCCATGGCCAACAGTTCGGTGCCGTTGAACAGGCCCGGCTGCAACAGAAACACCCGTTCAAGCCCGGCGTCCACTTGCAGACGATACAGACCGTCCGGCGCGACCGGCTCGCTGTGGATATCGGTGCTCAGGGAGAAGCCGTAACCGAGATCGTCCAGCAGGCGCCATTCGAAGGAGCGCAACAACGGCTCCAGCGGACGACCTTCGGCCAGGGCCAGCAAGGTCGCGGCGTAATGATCGAACACCGCCGGGTGCGGGTCTTCGGCGGGTAACAGGCGGATCAGCAGCTCATTGAGGTAGAGGCCACTGAACAGCGCCTCGCCGACCATCCAGGTCGCGTTGCCGGCACTTTCCATGCGCCCGACATTCTTCAGTTCACCCTTGCCACGAAACTCGACTTCCAGCGGCACGAACGGCCGCGCCAGTGTCCCGGCCTTGCCCCGCGCACTGCGCAACACCGCCCGCAGCCGCCCTTGCGGCGTGAGGAAGTCGACCAGCGCGCTGGTTTCGCGGTAGGCGCGCGAATGCAGGACGTAGGCGAGTTGGGCGGGAGGTGGGGGTTGCGACATAAGCCGAAAGATCTCTGAAGATCATCAATTGTGGCGAGGGAGCTTGCTCCCGCTGGGTTGCGAAGCAGCCCCAAGATCAGCGATTTGGTGTGTCAGGCACACCGAGGCGCCCGATTTCACGACTGCTTCGCAGCCGAGCGGGAGCAAGCTCCCTCGCCACAGAAGCCCGCTCGCACAGTGCAACTAACGTTTACAGATCGCCGTAACCCAGCGAACGCAGTGCACGCTCGTCGTCGGACCAGCCGCCCTTCACCTTGACCCACAGGTTGAGCATGATCTTGGAGTCGAACAGCAGCTCCATGTCCTTGCGCGCTTCGGTGCCGATGCGCTTGATGCGCTCGCCCTTGTCGCCAATGATGATCTTCTTCTGGCCGTCACGTTCGACGAGGATCAGCGCATGGATATGCAGAGTCTTGCCCTGCTGCTTGAACTCTTCGATCTCGACGGTGATCTGGTACGGCAGCTCGGCGCCCATCTGGCGCATGATTTTCTCGCGCACCAGTTCAGCGGCAAGGAAACGGCTGCTGCGGTCGGTGATCTGGTCCTCCGGGAAGAAGTGATCGTTCTCCGGCAGGTGATCGGCGATGACCTTTTCCAGCGCGTCGAGGTTGTGCCCGTGCTGCGCGGAAATCGGAATGATCTGTGCGTTCGGCAGCTGTTCCTGCAACCACGACAGGTGCGGCATCAGCTCGGCTTTGTCTTCGATGCGGTCGGTCTTGTTCAGCGCGACGATCAGCGGGCCGGTCACGTACTGCACGCGCTCCAGGACCATCTGATCTTCTTCGGTCCACTTGGTGCGATCGACCACGAAGATCACCACGTCGACATCTTTCAACGCTGCCGAAGCGGTTTTGTTCATGTAACGGTTCAGAGCCTTTTCGCCACCCTTGTGCATGCCGGGGGTGTCGACGTAGATCGCCTGCACGTCACCCTCGGTCTTGATCCCGAGCATGTTGTGACGGGTGGTCTGCGGCTTGCGCGAGGTGATCGCGAGCTTCTGGCCGAGGATGTGGTTGAGCAACGTCGACTTGCCGACGTTGGGACGGCCGACGATGGCAACGTAGCCACAGCGAGTTGCGTTTGTATCAGTCATTGCCATTCTCCACGCCCAGGGCAATCAGTGCTGCGGCGGCCGCTACCTGTTCGGCAATACGACGGCTCACACCCTGACCTCGGCTTTTTTCATTCAATAAGACCACTTCGCACTCGACGAAGAAGGTACGGCAGTGCGGTTCACCCTGGATATCCACCACTTCGTAGCGTGGCAGTTCGCAACCGCGCGATTGCAGGTGTTCCTGCAGACGGGTCTTGGGATCCTTGTTGGTGTCGACCAGCGTCAGGCCTTCGAACTCACCGGCCAGCCAGGCCAGTACGCGTTCGCGGGCGACGTCCATGCCGGCGTCGAGGTAAATCGCGCCGATCAGCGCTTCGAGGGCATCGGCCAGAATCGATTCGCGACGGAAGCCACCGCTTTTCAGTTCGCCCGAGCCCAGACGCAGGTAGTCGCCCAGGTCGAAACCACGGGCCAGCACGGCCAGTGTCTCACCCTTCACCAGACGTGCGCGCAAACGCGACAACTGGCCTTCGCGGGCCAGCGGGAAGCGATCGAACAGCGCCTCGCCGGCGACGAAGTTGAGGATGGCATCGCCGAGGAATTCCAGGCGTTCGTTGTTACGCCCGGCAAAGCTGCGGTGCGTGAGGGCCAGCAGCATCAGCTCCTGATCCTTGAAGGTGTAACCGAGCTGGCGCTCGAGACGGCTTAGAGAAACGCTCACGGTTTACCCACGCTGAGTTCGTGGCTGGATTCCACTGCCATCGCCGGGGTACGGCGCAGGCCTGGGACAATTAACGCTGTGTTCAAAAATGACGTCCTGAATATCGTGGCTTCATGCCCTGGTGCCGATTTGTGTCGACTCCAGAAATGCATTCGGCGCTGTGGTCAACAGCGCCGTGATTGATTACTTGATCAGGCCAACCCGCGAGAAATTCGGCAGGTGGCTGAGTTTCGGTTCCGGCCAGCTCATCCAGACAGCGAAGGCTTTGCCGACGATATTCTGGTCGGGAACCATGCCCAGCAAATCCTTGGGAATGTTCGGATCATCCCAGTAGCGACTGTCGTTGGAGTTGTCGCGGTTGTCGCCCATCATGAAGTAATGGCCGGCCGGCACGGTCCAGGTACGGTCCGGGGTTGCGCGGTAGCGGCTCATTTCCTTGCGGATCAGGTGCTCGGCGGCGCCGAGTTTTTCCTTGTAGAGCTCCGCGCTGCCCAGCGTGCCCGGCTCGGAGCCGACCAGTTGCTCGGCAATCGACTCGCCATTGACCAACAGACGCTTGTCGGCGGTGTAACGCACCGTGTCGCCCGGCAGGCCGACTACACGCTTGATGTAGTTGACGTTCGGGTCACTCGGGTAGCGGAACACCATCACATCGCCACGCTGCGGATCACCGACTTCGATGATTTTCTTGTCGATCACCGGCAGGCGGATCCCGTAAGAAAACTTGTTCACCAGAATGAAGTCGCCCACGTCCAGAGTCGGTTTCATCGAGCCGGATGGAATCTGGAACGGTTCCACCAGGAACGAACGCAGCACCAGCACGATGAACAGCACCGGAAAGAACGACTTGCCATATTCAACCAGCAACGGCTCTTTGTTCAGCTTCTCGACCACCACGGGCTCGGGCTGGCTGACACTGCCTTGATAAGAGGCAATGGCAGCACGCCGACGCGGCGCCAGGAACAGCAGATCGAGCAACGCCAACAGGCCGCAGACGAACACGGCGATGACCAGCAACAGCGGGAAATTTAGTGACATAGGACCTGACTATTCCAACCTGAGCACGGCAAGGAAGGCTTCTTGTGGAATTTCCACGTTGCCGACCTGCTTCATGCGTTTCTTACCGGCCTTTTGCTTTTCAAGCAGCTTTTTCTTACGGCTTACGTCACCGCCGTAGCATTTGGCCAATACGTTCTTTCTGAGTGCCTTGACGGTTGTCCGGGCAACGATCTGACCGCCAATGGCCGCCTGGATCGCCACGTCGAACATCTGACGAGGAATCAGTTCCTTCATCTTCTCGGTCAACTGGCGACCTTTGAAGTGCGAATTGTCACGGTGCACGATCAACGCCAGGGCATCGACCTTGTCACCGTTGATCAGCACGTCCAGTTTCACCAGATTAGCCGATTGGTAACGATCGAAATGGTAATCCAGCGAAGCATAGCCACGGCTGGTGGATTTGAGACGGTCGAAGAAGTCCAGGACCACTTCGTTCATCGGCAGGTCGTAAGTGACCTGCACCTGATTGCCGAGGAACAGCATGTCGACCTGCACACCGCGTTTCTCGATGCACAGGGTGATGACGTTGCCCAGGTGTTCCTGCGGAACCAGGATGTTGGCACGCACGATTGGCTCGCGCATGTCTTCGATGGCCGACACATCCGGAAGTTTGGACGGGTTGTCGACGTAAATCGTTTCACCGGTTTTCAGCACCAGCTCGAAAATTACCGTTGGCGCGGTGGTGATCAGATCCAGGTCGTATTCGCGCTCGAGGCGCTCCTGGATGATCTCCATGTGCAGCATGCCGAGGAACCCGCAACGGAAGCCGAAGCCCAGGGCGTCGGAGCTTTCCGGGGTGTACTGCAGCGACGAGTCGTTCAGGGTCAGTTTCTGCAGCGCTTCGCGGAAGTCCTCGAAGTCGTCGGAGCTGACCGGGAACAGACCGGCATAAACCTGTGGCTGGATGCGTTTGAAACCGGGCAGAACCGGGACATCCGGGGTCGAGCTCAGGGTCAGGGTGTCACCGACCGGTGCACCGTGAATGTCCTTGATACTGGCGATGATGAAGCCCACTTCGCCAGCCTTGAGGTCAGCGGTAGCGGTGTGCTTCGGGTTGAATACACCGACGCTGTCGACCAGGTGGATCTTGCCGGTGGATTTCACCAGGATCTTGTCACCCTTCTTCACGCGGCCATGACGCACGCGCACCAGGGAAACAACGCCCAGGTAGTTGTCGAACCAGGAGTCGATGATCAGCGCTTGCAGCGGATCTTCGATGTTGCCGGTCGGCGCAGGAATGGTCGCGACCAGACGCTCGAGCACTTCGTCGACACCCAGGCCGGTCTTGGCGCTGCAGGTGACAGCGTCGGTGGCGTCGATACCGATGATCTTCTCGATCTCGTCCTTGACGCGGTCCGGCTCGGCCTGTGGCAGGTCGATCTTGTTCAGCACCGGCATGACCTCGAGGCCTTGCTCGATGGCGGTGTAGCAGTTGGCCACGGACTGGGCTTCAACACCCTGACCGGCATCGACCACCAGCAACGCACCTTCACACGCGGCCAGGGAACGGCTGACTTCGTAGGTGAAGTCGACGTGGCCCGGGGTGTCAATGAAGTTCAGCTGGTAGGTGACGCCATCTTTGGCTTTGTAATAGAGGGTAACGCTGTGGGCCTTGATGGTGATCCCGCGTTCGCGCTCCAGATCCATGGAATCCAGTACCTGGGCTTCCATTTCACGCTCGGCCAGGCCACCGCACATCTGGATGAAACGGTCAGCCAGCGTCGACTTGCCATGGTCAATGTGGGCGATGATGGAGAAATTGCGGATATGACTCAAATCACTCACGGATCAACACTCAAAAAGGCTGCAGGCTTGGCCCGCCGAAAAATAGCCGGGAATTGTACCTGATACACGGCGCAAGCGTCACGTTCGCCTGTCACCCGGATTGCATACGAAAACGCCCCGGTCTGTCGACCGAGGCGTTTTCGCGGTTAAAGCACTGGCAACAACGCGGCCATCAACCGGCCCGTCGCAGCAACCAGACACCCGCCAGCGCACAGACCGTGGCCGGCACCAGCACCGCGAACAGCGGCGAGAAGCCGAATACCAGGCTAGATGGGCCAAGCAGATCCTGGACGATGCGGAAGGTGAAGCCCACCAGCACACCGGTGAACACCCGCTGACCAAGGGTCACCGAGCGCAACGGGCCGAAGATAAAGGAGATCGCCATCAGCACCAGCGCGGCGGTGACCAGCGGCTGCAACACCTTGACCCAAAATGCCAGCCAGTAGCGACCGTTGCTCAGCCCCTGATCTGCCAGATAGTGGATGTAGCCCCACAGACCGGAAATCGACAGCGACTCAGGCGCCATCACCACCGTGTTGAGCAATTGCGGGCTCAGCGACACGTCCCACTCCTCGCTCGGCGCATTCAGCACCTCGGTGCTGCGCTCGTGGAACACCGTGGTGGTCACGTCGCTGAGCAGCCAGCGCTTGCCGTCGAATTCCGCACGTTTGGCGAAGCTGGAGCTGAGCAGGTGGCGCTCTTTGTCGAAGTGATAGCGGGTCACGCCATACAACAGGCCGTTGGGTTGCACGGCGTTGATATGGATGAACTCCTCGCCCTGACGGTGCCACATGCCGTGCTTGGCGCTCTGCGCGTCGCCGCTGCCTTGCGCCAGCGAGCGATTGGCCTGGGCCATGCTTTCGGTGGCCGGGGCCACGTATTCGCCGATCAGCACGCCGGCCAGCATCAGCACCAGCATCGGTTTCATGACGGCCCAGACGATACGCCCGATGGACACGCCAGCGGCGCGCATGACCGTCAGCTCGCTGCTGCTGGCCAGACTGCCGAGGCCGATCAGGCAGCCGATCAGCGCGGCCATCGGCAACATTTCATACAGGCGACGCGGAGCGGTGAGCAGGACGAAGCTCAGCACATCGGTCAGCGTGTAGGTATCGCTGACGTCGCTCATCTCGTCGATGAAGGCAAACAGGGTCGCCAGACCCAGAATGATCGCCAGCACGGCGATGATCGCCATGAACACACTGCTGCCGATGTAGCGGTCGAGTTTAACCACGGGCCACCTCCAGCGCTGCGCTGCGACGGCTGGCCAGCTTCAGGCGCATCGGTTCCCAGTACAGCAGGCCGAGACCGATGGCCAGGAAGATCCCGTGCACCCACCACAGGCCAAGAGCCGGCGGGATCTTGCCTTTTTCGAGGGCGCCGCGGGCAGCAATCAGGATGGTCAGGTAAGCCATATAAAGAAGAATCGCCGGCAGCAGCTTCAGGAAACGGCCCTGACGCGGATTGACCCGCGACAGCGGCACCGCCATCAGGGTCACGATGAACACCAGCAACGGCAGGGAAATCCGCCATTGCAGCTCGGCCCTGGAGCGCTCGTCGTCAGCACCCAGCAGGGTCGAAGTCGGGATCGCGTCACGGTCGGTGACTTCGTCACTGGCATCAGGTTTTGGCAGCAATACGCCATAGGTGTCGTATTTGATCGCGCGGTAATCGGCCTGACCCGGGCTGCCGTCATAGCGATAGCCATTCTGCAAGATCAGGTAGCGGTTGCCGTCCGAGTGAACTTCCTGGCGGCCCTTCTCTGCCACCAGCACGGAAATCCCGCGGTCCTTCTGATCGGAGCCTAGGTTCTTCTGCGAGATGAACACGCCACCGAGGTTGACGCGGTC
The DNA here is from genome assembly GCF_058798255.1 of Pseudomonas sp. GW823-FHT01D03. Lineage (NCBI taxonomy): Bacteria > Pseudomonadati > Pseudomonadota > Gammaproteobacteria > Pseudomonadales > Pseudomonadaceae > Pseudomonas > Pseudomonas sp. GW823-FHT01D03. The sequence continues at coordinate 1,195,035 of NZ_JBXAKK010000001.1, read as the reverse complement.
GTCGGTCAGGCTTTCGGTGTAGGTCACCCGCGTCCCGTCACGCAACGCCTGGAAACGGCCAGGTTCGAGGGTATCGAACTCGGTCAGGGCGTCCTGCTTGTTCAGCAGCAGCTGGAACTGGTTGGCGCCTTGCGGGGCCAGGCTCAGGCTCAGCCACGCCACCACCAGTGCCACCAGCGTCGCCGGGAACAGGGTCATGCGCAGCAGACGCTGCTGACTCATGCCGGTGGCCGAGAGCACGGTCATTTCGCTTTCGAGGTACAACCGGCCGTAAGCCAGCAGGATCCCGAGGAACAGACCCAACGGCAGGATCAGCTGCATGAAACCCGGCAGACGGTAACCCATGATCAGGAACAGCGATCCCGGATCGAGTTGGCCCGCAGCGGCCTGGGCAAGGTATTTGATGAAGCGACCGCTCATGATGATGACCAGCAGCACGGCGCTGACGGCGCTCAGGGTCAACATCACTTCACGGGACAGATAACGGAAGACGATCAAACCAGACACTCCAGGGTTGTCAGGCTAAGGCGGCCAAACAAGCAAACGTCTCGACCGGCCCGCAAGGCAGAGCCGTCGAAAAAAGATGCGGCATTATCCTGTGATTGAGGGCGCCTGTCACTGCGCACACTCACCCAAGCGTGTAATCGGTTGAAGATCGTGCCGCCGAGGGTTGTCAGGCGCAGGGAGCGAGGTTCAAACTGCCGCCTTTGTCGCAGGCACTGGCCTGCGTCTCTTCTATCTATAAGCAGGCGACTGCGGACACCGTCGAACGCCTGTGTGTTGACCATTCATTCAGGGATCCGGACATGGAACTGGTTGTAAAAAGCGTTAGCCCAGAAACGTTGAAAACCGCCACCCTGGTGGTTGCCGTCGGCGAAGGCCGCAAACTCGGCGTGGCCGCCAGACAGCTCGACGAACTGAGCGGTGGCGCGATCAGCGCCGTGCTCAAGCGTGGCGATCTGGCCGGCAAGGTCGGTCAAAGCCTGCTGCTGCACAGCCTGCCGAACCTGAAAGCCGAGCGCGTGCTGCTGGTCGGCGTGGGCAAGGATGAAGAACTGGGCGACCGTCCGTTCCGCAAAATCGTTGCCGGCATTCTCAATACCCTGAAAGGTCTGGGCGGCAGCGACGCCGTGCTGGCCCTGGATGAAATCATCGTCAAGAACCGCGACAGCTACGGCAAGACCCGCCTGCTGGCGGAAACCCTGATGGACGGCGAATACACCTTCGACCAGTTCAAGAGCCAGAAAGCCGAACCGCGCGCCCTGAAAAAAATCACCCTGCTGACCATCAAGGCTGCTCAGGCTGAAGTGCAGCGCGCCGTGAACCATGCCACCGCGATCGCCAACGGCATGGCCTTCACCCGCACCCTGGGCAACCTGCCGCCGAACATCTGCCACCCGACGTTCCTTGGCGAGCAAGCGAAGAACCTCGGCAAAGAGTTCAAGGATCTGAAAGTCGAAGTCCTCGACGAGAAGAAGATCAAATCCCTGGGCATGGGCTCGTTCTACGCCGTCGGCCAGGGCAGCGCCCAGCCGCCGCGCCTGATCGTCATGCAATACAACGGTGGCAAGAAGTCCGAGAAGCCTTACGCGCTGGTCGGCAAAGGCATCACCTTCGACACCGGCGGCATCAGCCTCAAGCCTGGCGCCGGCATGGACGAAATGAAGTACGACATGGGCGGCGCGGCCTCCGTGTTCGGTACCCTGCGTGCGGTGCTTGAACTGAAGCTGCCGATCAACCTGGTGTGCATCCTCGCTTGCGCCGAAAACATGCCGAGCGGCAACGCCTCGCGTCCGGGCGACATCGTCACTACCATGAGCGGTCAGACCGTGGAAATCCTCAACACCGACGCCGAAGGCCGTCTGGTGCTGTGCGACGCCCTGACCTACTCCGAGCGCTTCAAGCCGCAAGCGGTGATCGACATCGCCACCCTGACCGGTGCCTGCGTGGTTGCACTGGGCGCCCACACTTCCGGCCTGCTGGGCAACAACGACGAACTGATCGAGCAACTGCTCAGCGCCGGTAAAACCGCAGACGACCGCGCCTGGCAGCTGCCGCTGTTCGACGAATACCAGGAACAACTGGACAGCCCGTTCGCCGACATCGCCAACATTGGCGGGCCGAAGGCCGGCACCATCACCGCCGCGTGCTTCCTGTCGCGCTTCACCAAGAACCTGAACTGGGCGCACCTGGACATCGCGGGCACCGCATGGACCAGCGGCGGCAAGGACAAGGGCGCCACCGGCCGTCCGGTGCCGCTGCTGACCCAATACCTGCTGGACCGCGCCAAAGCCTGAAACCGATGAACCTGGGCGGCGTCACTTTGCGGTGACGCCGTTCAAGGCTCAGGAACCGCAATGACCAAAGTCGACTTCTACATCCTGCCCAGCGCCGATCCTTCGGCTCGTCTGGACTTTGCCTGCAAGCTCACCGAGAAAGCCTGGCGCATGGGCCATCGCATCTACCTGCATTGCAGCGATGCTGCTCAGCGTGAGGATCTTGATGCGCGTCTTTGGGCGTTCAAGGGCGAAACCTTCGTGCCGCACGGCCCTGCCGAAAGCGAACCGGAAGGTTTGATCGTGCTGGGAACGGGCACTGACTGCGGCGAGCATCAGGACTTGCTGGTCAACCTCGACCTGAAAGTCCCGGCCTTCGCCAGTAAATTCGCCCGCGTGGCGGAAGTGGTGGTGGAAGATCCGACGATCCGCGCGGCGGCACGGGAGAGTTTCCGTTTCTACCGCGAACAGGGCTATCCTCTGCAAGACCACCGTTTACAGCGACTCTGAGTACGCCGATGGACACTCCAAAACCGCTGCAAAAGCCTGCGCACCTGCTGGACGATCTTGAATCGATCCGCCAGTTGCTCGGCGATGACAACCTGCAACCGCCACTGCTGACCGACACGGTCGAGGACGGCGAACAGGAACAGATTCCGATGCTGTTCGAGGCCGTCGACGCCACGCCGCCCGCCATCGAACCGCCACCTGCGCCGGCTCCGGCCCCGGCACCTGCTGTTGCACCTGTGGATAAAGGCCCGGACGCCCTGCTGCACCTGGACAGCGAACTGCGCGCCGCTGCGCAATTGATCATGCAGGACGTGATCGACGACTTCGCGCCGCACATCGAAACCGAAATCAAACGCCGCCTCGAGGCGCGGATGGAACGGCTTTTGAGCCAATACGAATAGCCACAAATCACCTGTGGGAGCGGGCTTGCTCGCGAATGCGGTATGTCAGGCACCATCATCGCTGGCTGACACACCGAATTCGCGAGCAAGCCCGCTCCCACATTTGAACCGCGCACTACCTCCCCCGCTCGCCCTCGGCCCCATGCCCCGCTATACTTCCCGGCTTTTCCTGAATAAATGCCAATAGGGTCCCGCCGCGCATGGATAAGACCTACCAGCCGCACGCCATTGAAACTTCCTGGTACAACACCTGGGAGTCCGAGAACTATTTCGCACCGCAAGGCGCGGGCGATTCCTACACCATCATGATCCCGCCGCCGAACGTCACCGGCAGCCTGCACATGGGTCACGGTTTCAACAACGCGATCATGGACGCCCTGATCCGTTTCCGCCGCATGCAGGGTCGCAACACCCTGTGGCAGCCGGGCACCGACCACGCCGGTATCGCCACGCAGATGCTGGTGGAGCGTCAACTGGAAGCCACCGGCCAGAACCGTCATGACCTGGGTCGCGAGAAATTCCTCGAGAAAGTCTGGGAGTGGAAGGATCAGTCCGGCGGCAACATCAGCCGCCAGATCCGCCGCCTCGGCTCGTCCGTGGACTGGAGCCGCGAGCGCTTCACCATGGACGACGGTCTCTCGGAAGCGGTTAAAGAAGCCTTCGTACGCCTGCACGAAGACGGCCTGATCTACCGCGGCAAGCGTCTGGTCAACTGGGACACCAAGCTGCACACGGCGATTTCCGACCTCGAAGTGGAAAACCACGACGAGAAAGGGTTCCTGTGGAACCTCAAGTACCCGCTGGCTGACGGCGCGAAAACCGCTGAAGGCAACGATTTCCTGATCGTCGCGACCACCCGTCCGGAAACCATGCTCGGCGACTCCGCCGTCGCGGTTAACCCGAACGATGAGCGCTACAAAGCCCTGATCGGCAAATTCGTCGAGCTGCCACTGGTTGGCCGCCGCATCCCGATCATCGCCGACGATTACTGCGATCCAGAATTCGGCACCGGCTGCGTGAAGATCACCCCGGCCCACGATTTCAACGACTACGAAGTCGGCAAGCGCCACAACCTGCCGCTGCTGAACATCTTCGACAAGAACGCCAACGTGCTGCCCGCAGCCCAGGTGTTCAACCTCGACGGCACGTTGAATGACAGCATCGACGGCAAGATCCCGGCCGAGTACGCCGGTCTAGAGCGTTTCGAAGCGCGCAAGCAGATCGTCGCTGCGTTCGACGCCGCCGGCCTGCTGGTCAGCGTCGACGATCACAACCTGAAAGTGCCGAAAGGCGACCGCTCCGGTACCGTCATCGAGCCGTGGCTGACCGACCAGTGGTACGTGTCGACCAAGCCTCTGGCTGAACCGGCGATTGCAGCCGTTGAAGACGGCCGTATCCAGTTCGTGCCAAAACAGTACGAAAACATGTACTTCTCGTGGATGCGCGACATCCAGGACTGGTGCATCAGCCGTCAGCTGTGGTGGGGCCACCGGATTCCGGCCTGGTACGACGAGTCGGGCAAGGTCTACGTCGGTCGCGACGAAGCCGAAGTGCGTGCCAAGCACAACCTCGGCCCGGACGTTGCGCTGCAACAGGACAACGACGTGCTCGACACCTGGTTCAGTTCGGGCCTGTGGACGTTCTCCACCCTGGGCTGGCCGGAAAAGACCGAGTTCCTGAAGAAATTCCACTCCACCGACGTGCTGGTCACCGGTTTTGACATCATTTTCTTCTGGGTTGCCCGGATGATCATGCTGACGATGCACCTGATCAAGAACGAGGACGGCACCCCGCAAGTACCGTTCAAGACCGTTTACGTGCACGGTCTGGTGCGTGATGGCCAGGGCCAGAAAATGTCCAAGTCCAAGGGCAACGTCCTGGACCCGCTGGACATCATCGACGGTATCGAGCTGGAAGCCCTGGTGCAGAAACGCACCTCCGGCATGATGCAGCCGAAACTGGCGAAGAAGATCGAGAAGCAGACCCGCGACGAGTTCGCCGACGGCATCGCCAGCTACGGCACCGACGCCCTGCGCTTCACCTTCTGCTCGCTGGCGTCCACCGGTCGCGACATCAAGTTCGACATGGGCCGCGTCGAAGGCTATCGCAACTTCTGCAACAAGATCTGGAACGCCGCGCGTTATGTTCTGGACAAAGGCGAAGACTGCGGCCAGAACGGCGAAGCCTATGAGCTGTCGCTGGCGGATCGCTGGATCATCTCGCAGCTGCAGCGCACCGAAGCCGAAGTGACCCGTCAACTGGATCAGTTCCGTTTCGACCTCGCCGCGCAAGCGCTGTACGAGTTCATCTGGAACCAGTACTGCGACTGGTATCTGGAACTGTCCAAGCCTGTGCTGTGGGACGAAAACGCGCCGGTCGAGCGTCAGCGCGGCACCCGTCGCACGCTGGTACGCGTACTGGAAGTGGCGCTGCGTCTGGCGCACCCGTTCATGCCGTTCATCACTGAAGAAATCTGGCAGCGCATCGCGCCGCTGGCCGGCATTCATGGCAAGACGATCATGCTGCAGCCTTGGCCGGTGGCCAACGAGGAGCGCATCGATCCGGCCGCCGAGGACGACATCGAATGGCTCAAGGGTCTGATGCTCGGCACGCGCAACATCCGTGGCGAGATGAACATCGGCCCGGGCAAACCGCTGCCGATCTACCTGAAGAACGTCAGCGCTGAAGATCAGCGTCGCCTGACCGAGAACGAAGCGCTGCTGAAGAAACTGGCGCGTCTGGAATCGATCACCGTACTCGCGGTTGGCGAAGAAGCGCCGCTGTCCGCCACCGCACTGGTGGGCGAGATGGAAGTGCTGGTGCCGATGGCAGGCCTGATCGACAAGGGCGCCGAACTAGCACGTCTGGACAAGGAAATCCTGCGTCTGCAGGGCGAAGTCCAGCGGGTTGGTGGCAAGCTGTCCAACGCCGGTTTCGTTGACAAGGCCCCGGCCGAAGTCATCGAGAAGGAACGCGCCAAACTGGCCGAGGCTGAACAGGCCCTGGGCAAACTGGCCGAGCAGCACGCGCGGATTTCCAGCCTGTAAGGCAAGCCGCAATGAAAGAGGGAGGCTCGCCAAGGCCTCCCTTTTTTATTCAAGAATCGCTACAAATCCCCTGTGGGAGCGGGCTTGCTCGCGAAAGCGGTGTGTCAGCCGACAAATCTGCCGGATGTGTAACCGCCTTCGCGAGCAAGCCCGCTCCCACAGTTTGAACGGTGTTGCCTTTAGATGTGGGACAATACCCGCCACTTTCAGCCATACCCGAATCGATCACACCCATGAACGCCCCCCGCACACCCAAACCTGCGCGCAAGAAGCCTGATGCCGCGACCCCGGCCAAAGCCGTCGAGCCGCGTGAAAAGGCCAGCCTGCACCCGCGCAATCGCCACCAGGGTCGCTACGACTTCCCGGCGCTGATCAAGACCACGCCGGAACTGGCGAAATTCGTGATCACCAACCCGTACGGCAAGGAAAGCATCGACTTCGCCAGCCCCGACGCGGTGCGCGTGTTCAACCGGGCGCTGCTCAAGGCGTTCTATGGCATCGAGCATTGGGACATACCGGCGGATTATCTCTGCCCACCGGTTCCGGGCCGTGCCGATTACGTGCACTTCCTCGCTGACCTGCTGGCCAGCATGAACGACGGCAAGGTGCCGCGCGGCGCGATCGTCAACGTGCTGGACATCGGCATGGGCGCCAACTGCGTTTATCCGCTGATCGGCAACAGCGAATACCGCTGGCACTTCCTCGGTTCGGAAATCGACCCGACCGCCGTGGCTGCCGCCCGAGCCATCGTCCAGTCCAACGGGCTGAACAAGGTGATCCAGCTGCGCCAGCAGGAAAACCGCAAGCACATCCTGATCGGCCTGCTGGAGCCGGGCGAGCGCTTTGACCTGACCATGTGCAACCCGCCGTTCCACGCCTCGATGGAAGAGGCGACCAAGGGCAGCGAGCGCAAATGGCGCGCACTGGGCAAGGCCGATCCGAAACGCAAACTGCCGGTGTTGAACTTCGGTGGTCAGTCCGCCGAGCTGTGGTGTGAAGGCGGTGAAGCGCGTTTCGTGACCCAACTGATCGCCGAAAGCGCGAACTTCCAGCACAAGGTGTTGTGGTTCAGCACTCTGGTGTCGAAAGCCTCGAACCTGCCTGCCATCGAAACCGCCCTGAAAAAGGCCGGCGTGCTGGAAAGCCAGGTGGTGGAGATGTCGCAAGGGCAGAAACAGAGCCGCTTTGTGGCGTGGACCTTTCAGACCAAATCCGAGCAGCAGATCTGGCGGCGCGAGCGCTGGGTTCGCTGACACTGAGCTACTTGTGGGAGCGGGCTTGCTCGCGAAAGCGGTGTATCAGCCGACATCAAGGTGACTGACACACCGCTATCGCGAGCAGGCTCACTCCTACAAAGGTTCGAGGTGCATCGCCAAATCGCAGACACAAAAAAACCGTGCCCGGATCGCTCCGGTGCACGGTTTTTTTATCGCTGCGTCTTACTTGTTCACAGCGTCGGTCAGGCCTTTGGCCACAACCAGCTTGATCACTTTCTTGGCAGGGATTTCGATGGCAGCGCCAGTCGAAGGGTTACGGCCAGTGCGGGCAGGACGCTCGGTCACTTTCAGCTTGCCGATACCTGGCAAGGTGATTTCGCCGCCATTTTCCAGCTGATCAGCAACGATTTGGCCCAGTTGGTCCAGAGCGTTACGCGCGGTGGTTTTCGGCGCGTCGATAGCTTCAGCGATGTCGGCGATCAGTTGGTCTTTAGTAAGAGCCATGTAGTGTTCCTTCCCTATCAAATTCATATGGATTGCAGAGTGCAGTGTCAGCCATCGAGCCCGATCTTCTGGATCTGGCACCCTCGGCGATAACCACGACGAGTCGGGTTATAGATGCCGAAATCAGGGTTTGGTTCGACCTGACAAATGCTGATTGCACGCTTAACGCAGTGACTTCGCGTAAGACCGGGCAAAACTAGCACAGAGACGGGGAAATATCCGCCTCTAGCTACCCATTTGGTCAGCTTTATTGCTCTAAATCGGTAAAAAACTGCATAAGGGCACCCACCCGCCCTGGATTTGCCCTTCACCCCGCGCCAAAACCAGTGGTTGCGGTACACTGGGCGCTTTTTCGGGGGAGCCTGCCCTCCTCCCTTCCACCAGCCGAGAAGCCCATGCCGATCCGTCATTGCATCGTCCACCTGATCGACAAAAAACCCGACGGCACGCCCGCAGTTCTGCACGCCCGTGACTCCGAACTGGCTGAGTCCGCGGCCATCGAGAACATGCTCGCCGACCTCAACGAGAGCTACAACGCCAAACAGGGCAAAGCCTGGGGCCTGTTCCATCCGGAATCCGGTGCGTTCCCGTTCAGCGGCTGGCTGAAGGAATACATGGACGGTGGCAAAGACTTCGCCGCGTTCAGCAGGGTTGCGGTAGAACACCTGCAGAAGCTGATGGAAGAGTCGAACCTGTCGGTCGGCGGCCACGTGCTGTTCGCTCACTATCAGCAGGGCATGACCGACTACCTGGCGATCGCCCTGCTGCACCACAGCGAAGGCGTGGCGGTGACCGATGAGCTGGACGTGACGCCGTCGCGTCACCTGGACCTCGGCCAGCTGCATCTGGCGGCGCGGATCAACGTCTCCGAGTGGCAGAACAACAAGCAGTCCAAGCAGTACATCTCGTTCATCAAGGGCAAGAACGGCAAGAAGGTTTCGGAGTATTTCCGCGATTTCATCGGTTGTCAGGAAGGCGTCGATGGCCCGGGCGAAACCCGCACCCTGCTCAAGGCCTTCAGCGATTTCGTCGAGAGCGAAGACCTGCCGGAAGACTCCGCCCGCGAGAAAACCAAGACCCTGGTCGATTACGCCAGCAGCCAGGCCAAGCTCGGCGAGCCGATGGGCCTGGAAGAGCTGTCGGAGCTGATCGACGAAGAGCGCCCGAAAGCCTTCTACGATCACATTCGCAATAAGGATTACGGCCTGTCGCCGGAGATTCCAGCGGACAAACGCACCCTTAACCAGTTCCGCCGCTTCACCGGCCGCGCCGAAGGCCTGTCGATCAGCTTTGAAGCGCATCTGCTGGGCTCGAAGATCGAGTACGACGAGGAGGCCGGCACCTTGATCATCAAGGGCCTGCCAACCTCGCTCACCGATCAGCTCAAGCGCCGCAACTGATGCTCGGCAATGTGCTGAAGAAGGTCGCGCTGGTTCTGCTGGTGGTGGTGATCTATCAGAACTGGGGCAAGATCGAGCGGGTGTTCAACCCGTCGCAGATGGTCTCGGAGCAGACGCGGGCGCAGGCCCGTGTCGTGCTGTATTCCACCGACTGGTGCGGCTACTGCAAGCAGACCAGGCGCTTTCTCGACAGCAAGGGGATTTCTTTCAAGGAATTCGATATCGAGAAGGATGCCGAGGCGCGCAAGGCGTATGAGGCACTGGGTGGGCGCGGGATTCCGCTGATCGACGTGAATGGCACGTTGATTCGCGGGTTCGACCCGGACGAGATCCTCGCCGCCCTGAAATAACACAACTCCTCTGTGGTGAGGGGATTTATCCCCGATCGGCGGCGAAGCCGTCGCAAAATCTACCTGGTAGGGCGTGCAGTTTTTTGGGGGCGCTTCGCGCCCCATCGGGGATAAATCCCCTCACCACAATTGCCCCAAGCAAAGGCCGCTTGCTGATCAGCGGGCTTCGATACGGAAACCAAAACGCGGGAAGTGCACGTGCACCACGCCGCCACGCGGGTCTTCACGGCGCAGGATCAGCTCTTCACGGCCAGCAAATAGCAACTCGCCCTCCACCGGATCAACCCCGTAGTCTGTCGCGGCAATCGCCACCTGCTGCCCGGCCTTGAAACCGTTCGGATCGACAAACTGCTCATCCGGCAGTGCCTCCGGCGTCGAACTGCGCGCCACTTGCAGCGCTTCCTCGGCAGTCATTTCGCTCGCGGCACCATGACCAAAGCCCAACACACGGCCCAGCCAGGCAGTCACGGCCGGATATTCATCGACCAACGGCGCAGTGATGTGCGTCGCCTTGAGGAACCACAGCGGATGCGCCAGGGCGAAGTCGGCAATCGACGGCTCACCGAACAGGAAGTCGCCCTGCTCGCGCTGCAACTGCTGCTCCAGGCGCGCCATGATTGTTGGCCATTGGTGCTTGGCCTGTTCGGCCGACAGCCGCGTGGCGCTGCCGCCGCTGAACAGGCCGGCACGGTCAGCAATAAACGCCTTGATCGCTTCCGGCGGCAACTTGCCGAAACGCACGGCCACCGACTCCGGCTGGAACACCAGACTGACCGCGTGCTGGAACACCACCGAATCGGCCCATGCGGCGAAGCTGGCGCTGGTCATTTCCTGGCCTTCCGGAAAAAACGCTGGCAGGGCTTTTTCCTGCTCCAGACGACGGGCAATCAACGATGTGTCGCAATAGATGTCGGCGCCGATCTGCAACACCGGGGTCTTGCGATAGCCACCGGTCAACGCGGTCAGATCCGGCTTGGGCATCACTGGCGAAATGTGCACCGAACGCCACGACAAGCCTTTGAAGCCCAACAGCAGACGAGCCTTTTCGGCAAATGGAGAGGTCGGGTAATGATGCAGAATCAACTCGGACATGCTCGGCTCCGCCGCACAGAAAGTGAGTCCGCAGCTTAGCGTGCATTTGATTAGCAGCCTACAGATCTGCCTGATGGGAACCGATCAGTCAGATTGATAAGACGCGACCAGGCATTCCTTGGCGCTCTTGCGCAGCTTTTTGATCAGCCGTTCCTGGCGCAGCGCGTCGCTCTTGTCGCGGCAACGCTCGGTGTAGACCAGCGCCGTCGCCGGGCTGGACAGAAAGAAGCGTGCGCCCTTGCCGCTTTGATGCTTGGCGAAACGGCGCACCGGGTCGTCGCTGATCCCGCAGTACAGCGAGCCATTGGCCGCGCGCACGAGGTAGACGAACCAGGACTTGCTCACTGGCGCGACGACTTCAACCGGTTTTTCGCTGAGGCTGGTCACTTCGGGATCTGGACGTGTAGGAAACAGGCCGCGATCTTATCAGCGCCCGGCCTGAAATGCCTTCAGCCCTTTCAGCGCCTGCGCGCGGACGGCGTTGCGCACCAGCGGTGTCCAGCCCAACAGCAGACCTTTGAAACCCAAGGCCTGGCGCGACCAGCGCCACAGGTCGAAGTGATCGTGGTGTTCGCAGATCTTGCCGTCACGGAACACGAAGCGCGCCTGGATATCGTTGATCACCACGTTGCCGGTCTGGCTGAACAGGTAAGTCGCCACCCAGTGCGCACCGCCGCTGCGCTCGTCGGCGCGGACATTGTCGAAGGTCAGGGAGAAGTCCTTGGCCCGAGTGGTGAGCATGCGCCACATATCACCAGCATCGCGCCCGCGCAGTTCACCGAAGGCCGGATCGCTGAACACCACATCGTCGGTGTAGCAGGCGGCCATGGCCTCGGCGTCGAGGCGCTGGAACGCCTGGTAGAAGCGGGTGATCAGGGCGGCGTGGGCTTCACTCATGGGCAAACTCCGGGAAATGGACAGAATGCCAGCACGATAAGCTGCAAATCGAAGAAACACTATCGGCATTCGCAAAGCGAATACCAGCAACACACAGAACCACTGTAGGAGTGAGCCTGCTCGCGATAACGGTGTATCAGTCAGCGCAATGTTGACCGACACACCGTTATCGCGAGCAGGCTCACTCCTACAAGTTGAACCGTGTCAGATTTTTTCGCTTTGCACTTGCACGTACAGCGCCCGGCCCGCACCCAGCCCGGCAATGATCGCACCGGTGCCAATGATGCCGAAGATCCAGCCCACCGCATTCCAGCCGCCGGTCCAGTCATGCACCACGCCGACCGCGAACGGCCCCATCGACGCCAGGGTGTAGCCGAAGCCCTGGGACATGCTCGACAGGTTCGCCGCCACATGCGAATCCCGCGAGCGCAGCACGATCAAGGTCAACGCCAGGCTGAACGTACCGCCCTGCCCCAGACCCAGCAGAATCGCCCAGCCCCACAGCCCTTCAATCGGTGCATATAGGCAACCAAACAGACCACCGAGGGTCAGCGCCATCACCACCACGATCGCCAGGCGCTGATCCTTGCCCCGGGTCGCAAGCCACGGCGCGGCCAGGGAGCTGGCGAGCTGGATGATCACCGAACCGGACAGCACCAGGCCGGCCTGAGTCGGGGTCAGCCCTCGGCCGATCAGGATCGACGGCAACCAGCCGAACACGATGTACGCCAGCGACGATTGCAGGCCCATGTACAAAGTCACTTGCCACGCCAGTGGATCGCGCAGCAGACCTTTCACCCGATAGGCGACGTTGTGCGCGCCGTGTTTCTGCCCGACTTGCGGCAGCCAGAACAGCGCCGCAACCAGCGCCGGAATCACCCAGAAGCCCAGGCCCAGCGCCCAGCTGTGGTCGAAGTGCTCGCTCAACGGCACGGTCGAACCCGCCGCCATCGCGGCGCCCAGGCACAGGGCCATGGTGTAGACGCCGGTCATGGTCCCGGCGTGTCTGGCGAAGTCACGTTTGACGATGCCCGGCAGCAGCACGCCGATAATGCCGATGCTCGCACCGCCAAGCACGCTACCTGCAAACAGGCCGATCTCACCGAAGTTGCTGCGCACTATGATCCCGCCAGCCAGAGTCAGCAGGATGCCAAGCACCACCCGTTCGGCGCCGAAACGCCGCGCCAGAATCGGCGCCAGCGGCGCGAACAAGCCCAGGCACAACACCGGCAACGTGGTCAGCAGACCGGCCTGAGCCGCAGACAGACCAAGGCTTTTCGACACTTCGCTGAGCAGCGGCGCCATGCTCGACAGCGCCGGGCGCAGGTTCAGTGCGACCAGAATCAGCCCCAGCAGCAACAGCCACGGCCGGCGTACCAGCGGATGGCTTTGCTGTACTTGTTCATCGTCAGCCTCGGCGTCGATCAGCAGTTCTTCGAGTTCTGCCGTGCGCTTGTGGGTTGAGAGATTTTTCTCGCTTTCAAGGTTCATTGATCAACTGCCTCGATATGGCTTTGGCCCGTTCCGGGTCGCGTTGTTCGACCGCATCGAGCAACTCGATGTGCAGGTCGAATACTTCCTGACGGCGCGGGACGATGTTCAGCGTCTGGCGCAATTGCGCGCCGACGATGCTGGAGAAATAGCGATACAACTCGCTGAGGGTCGGGTTGTGCGCGGCGTCCACCAGACGGCGGTGGAACACCAGATCGCAGGCAATGTAAGTGTCGAGATCGCCGTGGTAGTGGCTGCCGCTGGTGCCGAGTGCTTCGCGCAGGGCGAGCAGATCTTCATCGGTGCGACGCAACGCGGCCAGGCCAATCGCTTCGACTTCGAGGATGTGCCGGGTCTCGCGCGCCTGCTCCAGCGAGCAGCGTGATAACGCCTTGAGCGTGTCCATCGGATCGACCACCGCGCGCAGATAACTGCCGTCGCCCTGCCGGATGTCGATCAACCCGGAAAACGCCAGCACGCGCATGGCTTCGCGCACGGTGTTGCGGCTGATGCCCAGTTCGGCGCACAACTCAGGCTCGGTCGGCAGCCGTTCGCCGACCTGCCACACGCCATCGGTAATGCGCTGACGCAACTGATCCAAGGCCTGATCGACCAGGGATCGCTTGATCAAAGGTGAAATGTCTGTCATGGAATTCGCCCTTTCATCCAATCATAGGATGAATTTTCTGACATCTTAGTCAGCGGCGGTGTCCCACACAACCCCACGCGGGAAAGAACAACCGGGACCTCAATCCTACTTGTCGAGTTGTAAAAACAGCTGACAGGCGAAGTGATTTCCCACAGTCCGCAGGAATGCTGCCGACATCACTTGCAGACGCTGGACTGCAGACTTTGGAAATTGATCCGAGGGCATATTGCCCCGTTATTATCCAAAGGAAGATGCAACGCTCATGGTAGAAGTCAATTTCGGCAAGCAGCACGACCACTCTTTTGTTCTGCAGAAAAATCGCCAATTGCTCGCAGTCCGCAGCCACGCGGGAACGCAGTTGGCCCAATCGCTTTGCTGCGAATCTGCTCACGCAGCGCTGGAAGGTTGTGAGCTGTTGCTGCATGTCGAGGACGCTGATGTGCAGATTTTCAAACTGCCTGAGCACTCGGACGCATCGCAACGCAAGGCGCTGTTACGCGAATTGCCCGACGTGCGCTTCGCGGGCAGCGTGCTGGTGGATCCCATCACTCAGGAGCCGGTGCTCTATACCGAAAATATCTTTTTGAAGTTCATCGACTCACTGAAAGCCACTGAGTGCATGGTCATGCTTGAAGAGCTGGGCCTGATGATCAAGCAACAAGTGCCGTATGCAAAAAATGCCTTTTTTGTGCATCACCCCGCCACCCATGGCATCGAGATCTGCACCCTCACGAGTAAATGGCTGGAACGCGACGAGATCGAGTACTGCCACCCGGAGCTGCTGCGCCAGGGTCAACGCCGGGCGATCCATGCCAATCAGTGGCACCTGAAGAAAACTACCGTGACCTATCAGATTGAAATCGATGCCAGCGCCAACGTCGAAGCCGCACATGAGCTCGCGCAGGGCGAAGGCATCGTCATCGCAGTCATCGATGATGCGTTTGACATTGACCATCCCGAATTTTCCGGAGAAGGCAAAGTTGTCGGTGCAAAGAACTTTGACCGACGTAACGCCAAAGGCGGCCCGCGCCCACTGAACGCCCTGGAACGCCACGGTACGGCCGCTGCCGGGGTGGCTTGCGCCAATGGTGGGGACGGCGCCAGCGGTGTCGCCCCCAAAGCCAGTCTGATGCCGTTGAAACTCACCAAACCCTTGGGAGCCCGCGCGGAGGCCGACGCCTTTTTCTGGGCTGCCGATCAGGGAGCCGACGTCATTTCCTGCAGCTGGGGGCCGGCTGAAGGGCATTGGGCCGACCCGGCGGACCCGCGTCACACGCAAGTGTTTCCCCTGGCCGCCAGCACACGGCTGGCCATCGAATACGCCGCCACCAAGGGCCGCAATGGCAAGGGCTGTGTGATCTTTTTTGGCGCGGGAAACGGTAACGAGTGCGCCGATAACGATGGCTATTCCAGCCACCCCCATGTCATTGCGGTAGGTGCCTGCAACGATCAGAACCGGCGCAGTGCCTACAGTGATTATGGCAAGTCACTCTGGTGCTGCTTTCCCAGCGGAGATCAGCAACACCCCGACCCGAAGTTCAAGCCTGCAACCTCGATCCCGCAGACCCGGGGCATCCGCACCACTGATTTGAGCGCAAAGTTTGCCGCCGCCACATTGCCGGCCTACACCGACACCTTCAGCGGAACCTCCAGCGCCTGCCCCGGCGCCGCTGGCATCGCTGCGCTGCTGCTCGGCGTCAATCCCGAGCTTGATCGCTCTGCGGTACGCCAGATACTTGCCGATTGCTGCGACAAGATCGGCCACCCCGATGACGGGCCGCGCGGCCAGTACGACGAAAACGGCCACAGTCACTACTACGGGCACGGCCGACTCAACGCGCTGCGTGCCGTGCACCTGGCACTTGAACGCAAAACAAATGCGGGCTGATTCGCCCCCATGAAAAAAGCCCTGTCGGCATACCGACAGGGCTTTTTGTCAGGCGAGCTTCTCAGGCAATCAATGCAGAATCTGGCTCAGGAACAGCTTGGTACGGTCATTCTGCGGGTTGTCGAAGAAATCGTTCGGCGCTGCCTGCTCGACGATTTCGCCCTTGTCCATGAAGATCACACGGTTGGCCACGGTGCGGGCAAAGCCCATTTCGTGGGTCACGCAAAGCATGGTCATGCCGTCTTCAGCCAGACCGATCATGGTGTCGAGTACTTCCTTCACCATCTCCGGATCGAGCGCTGAAGTCGGTTCATCGAACAACATGATTTTCGGTTTCATGCACAGCGCACGAGCGATCGCCACGCGCTGTTGCTGACCGCCGGACAGTTGCCCCGGGAATTTATGCGCCTGCTCCGGAATGCGTACGCGCTCCAGGTAATGCATGGCGATTTCTTCGGCCTTGCGCTTGGGCATCTTGCGCACCCACATCGGCGCCAGCGTGCAGTTCTGCAGGATGGTCAGGTGCGGGAACAGGTTGAAGTGCTGGAACACCATGCCGACTTCGCGGCGGATCGCTTCGATCTGCTTGAGGTCGTTGGTCAGCTCCACGCCGTCGACAACGATGCGGCCCTGCTGGTGTTCTTCCAGACGGTTGAGGCAGCGGATGGTGGTCGATTTGCCGGAACCCGACGGGCCACACAGGACGATACGCTCGCCCTGCTTGACGTTGAGGTTGATGTCTTTCAGCACGTGGAACTGACCGTACCACTTGTTCACGCCCTGCATCTGGATAATGCCTTCAGGGCCGACAGGCTTTTTGATTGCTTCGCTCATTTATAGAGAACTCCTAACGCTTGTGGCCAGTGTCGAGCTTGCGTTCCAGATGCATGGAATAGCGCGACATACCAAAACAGAAAATCCAGAACACCAGGGCGGCGAACACGTAGCCTTCGGTGGCCATGCCCAGCCATTTCGGGTCGGCAGCGGCTTGCTTGACGCTGTTGAGCAGGTCGAACAGGCCGATGATGATCACCAGGCTGGTGTCCTTGAACAGCGCAATGAAGGTGTTGACGATGCCCGGAATCACCAGTTTCAGGGCTTGCGGCAGAATCACCAGACCCATGGCGCGCCAGTAACCGAGGCCCATCGCCGCTGCCGCTTCGTACTGACCTTTGGGGATCGCTTGCAGACCGCCGCGCACCACTTCGGCGACGTAGGCCGACTGGAACAGGATCACCCCGATCAGCGCCCGCAGCAGTTTGTCGAAGTTCATCCCTTCGGGCAGGAACAGCGGCAGCATCACCGAGGACATGAACAGCACGGTGATCAACGGCACGCCGCGCCAGAACTCGATGAAGGTCACGCAGACCACACGAATCGCCGGCATGTTCGAGCGACGGCCCAGCGCCAGAATGATCCCCAGCGGCAAGGCGCCGGCGATACCCACGGTGGCGATGACCAGGGTCAGCATCAGACCGCCCCACTGGCTGGTCGCCACGGCGTCGAGACCGAACACGCCACCGTGCAGCAGGCACCAGGCGACGATCGGGTAGATCACCAGGAAGCTCAGGCCGTACACCGCTTTACGCGGGAAGCGCGAGATGAACAGTGGCGCTACGCCAATCACCGCCAGCCACACGGTCAGGTCGACGCGCCAGCGCAGGCCGGTCGGGTAGTAGCCGTACATGAACTGGCCGAAACGCTGCTGAATGAACACCCAGCAGGCGCCATCCTTGGTGCAGTCGGCGCGGGTGGTGCCGACCCAGTTGGCATCGAGAATCGCCCAGCTGAGGATCGGTGGTACCACCAGGTAGATCAGATAGAACGCAAACAGGGTCAGCAGGGTGTTGAGCCAGCTGGAAAACATGTTCGCGCGTATCCATGCCATCGGGCCGAAGACTTTGGCCGGCGGTGGCATGTCGGGTTTGAAAGTATGGGTTGTCATGCGCGTTTCCTCACCGCTCGATCAGCGCAATGCGCTTGTTGTACCAGTTCATCAGCAGGGAAATGCTGATACTGATCGCCAGGTACACGCTCATGGTGATGGCAATGACTTCGATCGCCTGACCGGTCTGGTTGAGCACGGTGCCGGCGAACAGCGAAACCATTTCCGGGTAACCGATACCGGCGGCCAGCGACGAGTTTTTCGCCAGGTTCAGGTATTGGCTGGTCAGCGGCGGAATGATCACCCGCAGGGCTTGCGGAATGATCACCTTGCGCAGGGTCGGGCCGTTGCGCAGGCCGAGCGAACGCGCCGCTTCGGTCTGGCCATGGCTGACCGACTTGATCCCGGAACGGACGATTTCCGCAATGAACGCTGCGGTGTACACGGTCAGGGCGAGGGTCAACGCGAGCAGTTCCGGGATCAATACCCAGCCGCCGACGAAGTTGAAACCTTTGAGCTCGGGCATCTCCCAGTGCAGCGGAGCGCCGAAGATCAGTGCGCACAAGGTCGGGATCACCAGCAGAATCGCCAGACCGGTCCAGAACTTGTGGAACGGTACGCCGGTTTCTTCAAAGCGCTTGTTGGCCCAGCGGGTCATCAGCACGATGCCGACGATCGCCACCACGACGCTGATCACGAACGCCCAGAAACCATCAGCCGCCAGCGCGGCCGGCATGTTCAGGCCACGGCTGCTGACGAAGAAGGTGTCGCCGAAGTTGTGGCTGTTGCGCGGTCCCGGCATGGTCAGGAACACCGCGAAGTACCAGAACAGGATCTGCAGCAGCGGCGGAATGTTGCGGAACACTTCCACATACACGGTCGCCAGTTTGCTGATGATCCAGTTCGGCGACAGCCGCGCCACACCGATGATGAAGCCCAGCAGAGTCGCCAGGATCACACCGATGAAGGTCACCAACAGGGTATTGAGCAGGCCGATCACGAACACCCGGGCGTAGCTGTCCGCTTCGGTGTAAGAGATCAGGTGTTGAGCGATGCCGAACCCGGCACTGCGCTCCAGAAAGTCGAAACCGGAGGTGATGCCCCGGTGCTGCAGGTTGGTCTGGGTGTTGTCGAACAGATACCAGCCCATGGCGACCACCGCCACGACGGTGATGATCTGAAACAGCCACGCACGCACTCGCGGATCGCTGAGGCTGAGCCTCTGCTTTGGTGCGCCGATTGAATTTTGCATGAAGTGCCCCGGAAAAAATGGAACAAGAACATCACCCGGCGGTTGGCCCGCCGGGCGATAGAACCATTAGCGCACTGGTGGTGCGTACTGAATGCCGCCGTTGTTCCACAGGGCGTTCAAGCCGCGGTCGATTTCCAGCGGAGTGCTCTTGCCGAGGTTTTTCTCGAAGATTTCGCCGTAGTTGCCGACTTGTTTGACGATCTGCACAACCCAGTCTTTCGGCAGTTTCAGGTCTTTGCCGTACTCGCCGTCAGCGCCGAGCATACGGGCGACGTCCGGGTTCTTGGTCGACTTGGCTTCGGCTTCGACGTTCTTCGAAGTGATACCGGCTTCTTCAGCGTTGAGCAGCGCGTAGCCAACCCAGCGCACGATGGCCAGCCACTCGTCGTCGCCATTACGCACGACCGGGCCCAGCGGTTCTTTGGAAATGGTTTCCGGCAGAACCACGTAGTCCTTCGGCGATGCCAGCTTGGAGCGCTGGGCGAACAGCTGGGACTTGTCGGAGGTCAGCACGTCGCAACGACCGGATTCCAGCGACTTGGCGCTTTCATCGGAGGTGTCGAAAGTGATCGGGGTGTATTTCAGACCGTTGCCGCGGAAGTAGTCGGAAACGTTCAGCTCGGTGGTGGTACCGGCCTGGATGCAGATGGTTGCACCGTCCAGCTCTTTGGCACTTTTCACGCCCAGCTTGTTGTTCACCAGGAAGCCGATGCCGTCGTAGTAGGTAATGAAGCCCGGGAATTTCAGGCCCATGCCCGCGTCACGGGAGCTGGTCATGGTGGTGTTGCGCGACAGGATGTCGATCTCGCCCGATTGCAGCGCGGTGAAGCGCTCCTTGGCGTTCAGCTGACTGAATTTGACCTTGGTCGCGTCGCCGAACACGGCAGCGGCCACAGCGCGGCAGACGTCAGCGTCGATCCCGAGGATCTTGCCGGTTGCGTCCGGTACCGAGAAGCCCGGCAAACCGTCGCTAACGCCACACTGCACGAAACCTTTCTTCTGCACGGCATCCAGGGTTGCACCCGCCTGAGCGAACCCGCTGACGCCGAGAACTGTTGCTGCAGTCACGATCGCCAGAGTGGATTTCAACATCTTCATTCAAACCTCCAGTTTTGCTCTTGTTGTGTCGGAGCTTGAGTCCTGCCGCACCCTTTTGAGGCGTTGTTGACCCGTGTTGGCTTTTTTTGGGGTCAACCGACGTAAGACCTTCGCTATGAGTCTAGTAGGAGAAAATCCACATCATGGACAACTCACTTCTCACCAATCGGCCGAACGGGCTGTAGCCCTTTCACGTTCGCTAAGCCCGTAGTGGCCATTGGCGAACATCCATAACCGGATTCTTTGCAATCCCGTCGCGGGTCGTACACTGATAGTGTTACCGCCACGCGTAGGAAGCTTCGTACAGAACCTTCCATAGCAAAGCCCGTACCACACCGCTTGCCGAATCGATTCGGCGACAGGTCAATAGCAAAACTTGTAACCTTGCGACATCTTCTTAACGGATCCACCGGACGCGCACTCGAATCACGCACTCAATGAGAGCGCCCGCACATATTTGGAGCAGACATGACCGAGCCCTTGATTCTTCAGCCTGTTAAGCCCGCAGACGCCTGCGTGATCTGGCTGCACGGCCTCGGCGCCGACCGCTACGACTTCCTCCCGGTGGCTGAAGCGCTGCAGGAAAGCCTTCTGAGTACGCGCTTCGTGCTGCCGCAGGCGCCGACTCGCCCAGTGACGATAAATGGCGGATATGCCATGCCGAGCTGGTACGACATTAAAGCCATGAGCCCGGCCCGCGCGATTGATCGTGACGAGCTGGAAGCGTCCGCCGATCGCATCATCGAATTGATCGGAAACGAGCGCGCCAGCGGAATAGACGCCTCGCGGATTTTCCTCGCCGGTTTTTCCCAGGGTGGCGCGGTGGTCTTGCACACTGCATTTTTGAAATGGCAGGGACCGTTGGGTGGCGTGTTGGCGTTGTCGACGTATGCGCCGACGTTCAGTGATGATTTGCAATTGTCCGCC
Organism: Pseudomonas sp. GW823-FHT01D03; assembly: GCF_058798255.1. NCBI lineage: Bacteria > Pseudomonadati > Pseudomonadota > Gammaproteobacteria > Pseudomonadales > Pseudomonadaceae > Pseudomonas > Pseudomonas sp. GW823-FHT01D03. Next base: position 1,174,151 of record NZ_JBXAKK010000001.1, on the reverse strand, counting down.
AGTCAGCAGCGGATTCCGGTGATGTGCCTGCACGGGCAGTTCGATAACGTGGTGCAAAACTCCATGGGCCGCAGCGCTTATGAGTACCTGAAGCACCATGGTGTCACCGTGACATGGCAGGAATACCCAATGGAGCACGAAGTGTTACCCGAAGAAATTCGTGACATCGGCGTCTGGCTGGGCGAACACCTGCGTTGATCGTTTCAGCGCGAACGCCCCTTTGATCATCCCACTACGCCGCGCCCGTTTCTTGCATTACACTGGCCGGCGTACATTCCTTAACCAATTGATGAGATGACCGTGCTCAAAGCACTCAAGAAAATGTTCGGTAAAAGCGAGGCTGAGCAGCTCGCGCCAGTCCCCAGTGCGCCGTCGCACGCCCCCGGCCCTCGCAGCGATGCGCCCAAGGCTGAACGTCCGGCTCCGGTAGCGACACCCCAGCCCGAGCCGCAAGCCGCTATCGCCGCCGAACCGGTCCGCGCCGAAGCGCCGAAACCACCCCGGCCGCGCCGCGAACCGAAGCCCAAGGCACCGGTCATTCCCTGGAAACTCGAAGATTTCGTTGTCGAACCCCAGGAAGGCAAAACCCGCTTTCACGATTTCAAACTCGCTCCGGAACTGATGCACGCCATCCAGGACCTGGGCTTCCCGTATTGCACGCCGATCCAGGCGCAGGTGCTGGGTTTCACCCTTGCCGGCAAAGACGCCATCGGTCGCGCGCAGACCGGTACCGGCAAGACCGCCGCGTTCCTGATCTCGATCATCACTCAGCTGCTGCAGACTCCGCCGCCGAAAGAACGCTACATGGGCGAACCCCGTGCGCTGATCATCGCGCCGACCCGCGAGCTGGTGGTGCAGATCGCCAAGGACGCCGCTGACCTGACCAAGTACACCGGCCTCAACGTGATGACGTTTGTCGGCGGCATGGACTTCGACAAGCAGCTCAAGCACCTCGAAGCACGCCACTGCGACATCCTCGTCGCCACTCCGGGCCGTCTGCTCGACTTCAACCAGCGCGGCGACGTGCACCTGGACATGGTCGAAGTGATGGTGCTGGACGAAGCCGACCGCATGCTCGACATGGGCTTCATCCCGCAAGTGCGGCAGATCATTCGCCAGACTCCGCCGAAGTCCGAGCGTCAGACCCTGCTGTTCTCCGCGACCTTCACCGAAGACGTGATGAACCTGGCCAAGCAATGGACCACCGATCCGGCGATCGTCGAAATCGAAATCACCAATGTGGCCAACGAAAACGTCGAGCAGCACATCTATGCGGTGGCCGCGGCCGACAAATACAAACTGCTCTACAACCTGGTCAACGATAACGGCTGGGAACGCGTGATCGTCTTCGCCAACCGCAAGGACGAAGTGCGCCGTATCGAAGAGCGCCTGGTGCGCGACGGCATCAACGCCGCGCAACTGTCCGGCGATGTGCCGCAGCACAAGCGCATCAAGACCCTCGAAGGCTTCCGCGAAGGCAAGATCCGCGTGCTGGTGGCCACCGATGTCGCCGGTCGCGGCATCCACATCGACGGCATCAGTCACGTGATCAACTTCACCCTGCCGGAAGTCCCGGACGACTACGTGCACCGCATCGGCCGTACCGGTCGCGCAGGCGCTGACGGCGTATCGATCAGCTTCGCCGGCGAGGACGACTCCTACCAGTTGCCGTCGATCGAAGAGAAACTCGGTCGCAAGATCAGCTGTGAAACACCGCCGACGCACTTGTTGCGCGCGGTGGAGCGCAAGCGTCCACAGCCGCAGTAAACGCCCCGAAAACAAAAAGCGCAGCCGGCAACGGACTGCGCTTTTTTTTGCCCGGCGTTTTCAACAGGCGCTTGCGATAGACAACTAAAAGTCCATAATGGACAAACTAGTTTAGATCCAGACTGCGGAGCCTGACATGTCCAGTACACCCTACGTGATCGACCACACCCGGGCCCGCGAGCTGCTGGCACGCATCGACGTGCCGCAGATCCTGCGCAAACTGTTTCGCGACCTCGCCGCCGGCCACGCTGTGCAACCGTCGCAGCAACTGGTGGAGTTCCCGCAGGGCGCCGGCGACTTCATCAACTATTTGGGGGTGCTGGCCGAAGATGGCGTGTACGGGGTCAAGACTTCGCCGTACATCGTCCGCGAGCAAGGGCCGCTGGTCACGGCGTGGACACTATTGATGTCGATGAAAACCGGCCAACCGTTGTTGCTGTGCGATGCCGGTGAACTGACCACCGCGCGCACGGCCGCGACCACCGCCGTTGCAGTCGATGCCCTCGCCCCGCTGAATGCTTCGCGGCTGGCAATCATCGGCAGCGGCAAGGTTGCTCAGGCGCATCTGCATTACGTGAAAGGTTTGCGCGACTGGCAGAGCATCAGCGTGTATTCGCCGAGTCTGTCTGAAGACGCTGAAACCCGGGCGCTGCTGAAAGAGATCTACCCGGGGGTGAAGATTGCCGACAGCCGCGATGTCGCCCTCACAGACGCGGACGTGATCATGCTCTGCACCTCTGCCGCCGGTCCGGTCATCGACCCGGCCACCTTGAGCAAACCGGCGCTGATCACCTCGATCAGCACCAACGCGCCACGCGCCCATGAGGTGCCGCCGCAGAGCCTGGGCGATATGCAGGTGTTCTGTGACTATCGGCTGACCACACCGGGTTCGGCGGGTGAAATGTTGATCGCGTCGGAGCAGCATGGCTGGAGCAAGGATTTGATCATCGGCGACCTCGCCGACCTGCTCAGCGAGAAAGTGCCGCGCCCCGGTTACGACCGTCACGTATTTTTCCGGTCTATTGGCCTGGGCCTGGAAGACATCGCGCTGGCGAATGCGGTTTATCTCTTAACCCACTAACACCACAAATCCCATTGTGGGAGCGGGCTTGCTCGCGAAGAGGCCTTATCTGGCGACGTATTTGCCGAATGACACACCGCCTTCGCGAGCAAGCCCGCTCCCACAGGGGATCAGCGTATTTTCCAATATCGCGAGCAACTGGAGACCTTTCATGAGCCAGGCAGACTTCATCATCATCGGCGGCGGGATTGCCGGTGCTTCCACCGGTTTCTGGCTGTCGCCCCACGCCAAAGTGATCGTGCTCGAACGTGAATCGCACCCGGCCTATCACTCCACCGGACGTTCTGCCGCGCTGTACACCGCCGCCTACGGTACGCCGCAGGTGCGGGCGCTGACGCTGGCCAGCCGTGAGTTTTTCGACCAGCCGCCAAGCGGCTTCTGCGAGCATCCATTGCTGACGCCGCGCGGCGAAATGACCGTGGATTTCAGCGGTGACGCCGCCGAACTGCACAACCAGTACCTCAGCGCCAAAGCCACAGTGCCAGAGATGCAGCTGCTCAGCGCCGACGAAGCCTGCGCCCGTCTGCCGATCCTGCGTCGGGAAAAAGTCCACGGCGCGATCTACGACCCGACCGCCAGTGACATCGACACCGACGCTTTGCATCAAGGCTACCTGCGCGGTATCCGCCGCAACAACGGCCAAGTACATACCGATTGCGAAGTGCTGGGCCTGAGTCGTGACGCTGACGGCCAATGGCAAGTGCAAACCAACGGTCAGACCTTCAGCGCCCCGATCATCATCAACGCCGCCGGCGCCTGGGCCGACCAGATCGGCGCACTGGCTGGCGCGCCAGCGCTGGGCCTGCAACCCAAGCGCCGCACGGCGTTCATTTTCGCCGGCCCCGAGGGCGTCGACATTCATCACTGGCCGATGCTGGTCAGCCTTGATGAGTCGTTCTACATGAAACCCGACGCCGGGATGTTCCTCGGCTCGCCGGCCAACGCCGACCCGGTCGAACCGCATGACGTGCAACCGGAAGAACTGGACATCGCCATGGGCATCTATCAGATCGAAGAGGCCACGACCTTGACCATCCGCCGCCCGACCCGCACCTGGGCCGGACTGCGCAGCTTTGTCGCCGACGGTGATCTGCTCAGTGGTTTCGATCCGCAGGTGCCGGGGCTGTTCTGGGTCGCAGCGCAGGGTGGTTACGGCATTCAGACTTCACCGGCCATGGGCCAGGCCAGCGCGGCATTGGTGCGTGGTCAACCGCTTCCCGAGCCGCTGCAACAGTTCGGCCTGAGCAGCGCCATGCTCTCCCCTTCACGCCTGCGCTGACGGCCCCTGCGGATGACGCGCCCAACGGATTGCGGCACACTCGCAGCGCCCCCGTGCACGGGGACGCTGACGCTGCCTGGAGCTCCACAAACATGACCGCCCCCGAATTCGATCCGGCCCTGGATAACTTCCGTGCCATCGCCGACGCCATCGCCACGCTGTTCTTTCCCCACGCCGAAGTGGTGCTGCACGACCTGCGCACGCAGAAGGTCGACTACATCGCCAACAACCTGTCCAAGCGCGAGATCGGCGACGACTCATCGCTTGAAGACATGCTCAGCGAGGAGGTCAGTGAGCGCAACATCGGCCCGTACGAAAAGCTCAATTGGGACGGCCAGAAGATCCGCAGCCTGAGCACCGTGCTGCGCGACCGCGAAGAGCGGCCGCTGGCGGTGCTGTGCATCAACCTGAATATTTCGTTGTTTGAGAATGCCAAGGCTGCGCTGGATCTGTTCCTGTCGCCGAGCAAACTGATCCCGCAGCCGGATTCACTGTTTCGCGATGACTGGCAGGAACGCATCAACACCTTCCTCCACGCCTGGCTGCGCGAGCGGCAGCTGAGCCTGAATCTGCTGACCCGCGATCACAAGCGCGAACTGGTGCTGGCGCTGCACGCCGAAGGCGCGTTCAAGGGCAAAAGCGCCTCGAACTATGTGGCCAATGTGCTGAACATGGGGCGGGCGACGGTGTACAAGCATTTGAAGGAATTGAAGGGCTAGGATCCATAAGCTGTATTGCCTGATCCGGCCCTTTCGGGAGCAAGCCCCCTCCCACATTTGAATGCGTTCCCCTGTGGGAGGGGGCTTGCTCCCGAAGGCGGACTATCAGTCGCCGTAGATGTCGGACTTGAAGTACTTCTCGGAAATCTTCTGATACTCGCCGCTCGCACGAATCCCGTCGATGGCCGTATTCAACTCGCTGACCAGTTCGGTATTGCCCTTGCGCACCGCAATCCCCGCGCCCTCGCCCACGTACTTCGGATCCTTCAGCTCCGGCCCGACAAACGCATAGCCTTTGCCGCGTGGCATCGACAGGAAATCGTTCAGCGGAATGGTGTCAGCGAAAATCGCATCGAGCCGCCCGGCCGCCAGGTCCATGTAGATTTCTTCGTTATTGCCGTAGCGCTTGACGTTGATGCCCTTGGGTTCGAACACCTCGGTGGCATAACGGTCGGTGGTGGTGGCGCGCTGCACGCCGATGGTCTTGCCCTTGAGGCTCGCGTATTGATCATCGACCGTAGCGCCTTCCTTCATCACCAGTCGCGAGGAGGTGAAGTAGTACTTGTGGGTGAAATCCACCGACTTCTTGCGGTCTTCGTTGATGGTCATCGACGACAGCGCCATGTCGATTTTCTTCACTTTCAGCGAAGGGATCAGGCCATCGAACTCACCCTCGACCCACACGCACTTGACCTTCATCTGCGCGCACAGGGCATTGCCGATGTCGTAGTCGAAACCGACGATTTCGCCCTTGTCGGTTTTCGAGGCGAACGGTGGATACGCAGCCTCGATGCCGATACGCAGGGTCTTCTCGGCGGCAAACGAGCTGGTGCACGCCAACAGGCTCAGGGCCAGACCGGTGATCAGGGGGAGTTTCTTCATGTTCGTTCTCTCGCGGGTTGTTGTTGGTTTGGCAAGACAGAAGAAAAGAGCTGGAGCGGGAATTTTGTACTTGTAAATCCATACTGGACTTTTACGTACAAACCGTCAATCAGATGAAAGAGGCAGGATTTTTTGCGTGGCGGATGACGCCTTCGCGAGCAAGCCCGCTCCCACATTGGAATGCGTTCTCCTGTGGGAGCGGGCTTGCTCGCGAAGACGGACTTGAAGGCGCTATAAAAACTATTTTTTCCAGCGATCCGCAGCGGCATGATCACTGTCACGCCCTTCTACCCAACGCGGACCATCGCTGGTGTTTTCTTTCTTCCAGAACGGCGCGCGGGTTTTCAGGTAATCCATGACGAAAGCGCAGGCGTCGAACGCCGCCTGGCGATGGGCGCTGGCCGCGCCGACAAACACGATCGGCTCGCCCGGCTCCAGCGCGCCGATGCGGTGCAGCACTTCCAGCTTCAGTAGCGGCCAGCGTTGCTCGGCTTCGAGGGCAATCTTGCCGAGGGCTTTTTCGGTCATGCCCGGATAATGCTCGAGGAACATCCCCGCCACATCCAGCCCGTCGTTGAAGTCGCGCACGTAACCGACAAAACTCACCACCGCGCCGACACCGACATTCGCCGCGTGCATCGCGTTGACTTCAGCGCCGGGATCGAACGCTGTGGACTGCACCCGAATCGCCATGCCTCAGCCTCCGGTCACGGTGGGGAAAAACGCCACTTCGTCGCCATCGCTCACCGGCTCGTCGAGCTGGCACAGGTCTTCGTTGCGTGCGCACATCAGGTTCTGTTCGCTCAGCACTTCGGCGCCATCGCGTTGCGCGAGCAGCGCACGTACAGCGTCGACCGTGGCGAAATCGCCTTCAACCTCGACCGAGTCCACGCCCAGCGCTTCACGATAACGAGCAAAGAATTTAACCGTCAGCTTCATGACTGCTCCGCCTGAAAGTGCCCGCTCTTGCCGCCGACCTTCTCCAGCAGACGCACGCTTTCGATAACCATGCCGTGATCCACCGCCTTGCACATGTCGTAGATGGTCAGCGCCGCGACGCTGGCGGCGGTCAGCGCTTCCATTTCCACGCCGGTCTGCCCGGACAGTTTGCAGCGGGCGACGATGCGCACGCTGTCGTCGCCCTCAGCGCTGAGTTCGACCTTGACCCCGGTCAGCATCAGCGGATGACACAGCGGGATCAGATCACTGGTTTTCTTCGCCGCCTGAATGCCGGCAATGCGCGCCACGGCAAACACGTCGCCCTTGGGATGGCCGCCGCTGACGATCATCTGCAGGGTTTCGGGGAGCATGCGCACCAGCGCTTGGGCCGTCGCCTCACGGAACGTCACGGCTTTTTCGGTGACGTCGACCATGTTGGCGCGACCTTGGGAATCGAGATGAGTCAGCACGGGATTACTCCTGATCAGGAGCAGGGATTGTAAACCTGTGGGTCAAATTTCCGCATCACTGATTATGAATTCACCACTGTCCCCTGTGGGAGCGGGCTTGCTCGCGAAGGCGGTGCATCAGGCTACATCGATGGTGACTGACACACCGCATTCGCGAGCAAGCTCGCTCCCACATTGGGTGATGGGTTCATCCATAAAAACCGGGCGGCTGTCAGGCCGCCCGGTTTTGTTGGAAGGGTTACAAATGCGATTCGGCGTATTCGGCCAGAATTGAGCGTGGCACCCCTTGCAGGGTGATGTGCACCCCGTTGGGGAAATCCTTGAAGCGTTCGGTCAGGTAGGTCAGCCCGGAGCTGGTCGCGGACAGGTAAGGGGTGTCGATCTGTGCCAGGTTGCCCAGGCACACCACTTTGGAACCGGCGCCGGCCCGGGTGATGATGGTTTTCATCTGGTGCGGCGTGAGGTTCTGGCATTCGTCGATCAGGATCAGGCTCTGCTGGAAGCTGCGACCGCGAATGTAGTTGAGCGATTTGAACTGCAACGGCACTTTGCTGAGGATGTAATCGACGCTGCCATGGGTGTTTTCGTCATCCATGTGCAAGGCTTCGAGGTTGTCGGTGATGGCGCCCAGCCAAGGCTCCATTTTTTCCGCTTCGGTGCCGGGCAGGAAGCCGATTTCCTGGTCCAGGCCCTGCACGCTACGGGTCGCAATGATCCGGCGATAGCGCTTGCTGACCATGGTCTGCTCGATCGCCGCGGCCAGCGCCAGGATGGTTTTACCGGAGCCGGCGGCACCCGACAGATTGACCAGGTGAATGTCCGGATCCAGCAACGCATACAACGCCAGGCTCTGGTAGATATCCCGCGGTTTGAGACCCCAGGCTTCCTGATGCAGCAGCGGTTCCTGATGCAGGTCGAGGATCAGCAGTTTGTCTTCCTGAATTTCCTTGATCCAGCCGACAAAGCCTTGTTCGTCAATGATGAACTCGTTGATGTGCACCGCCGGCAGGTTATCGATCAACTGCACCTGATGCCAGGTGCGGCCGTGATCCTGACGGGTTTCGACCTTGCTCACGCGGTCCCAGAAGGAGCCAGTCATGTTGTGGTAGCCGTTGGGCAGCAGGGACACGTCATCGACCAACTGGTCGGTGCTGTAATCCTCGGCCGCGATCCCGCAGGCGCGCGCCTTGAGGCGCATGTTGATGTCTTTGGTGACCAGCACCACGGCCTTCTTCGGGTCACGGGTGTGCAGGTCGATCAGCTGGTTGATGATTTTGTTGTCGTTCAGATGCTCGGGCAGAATCAGGTTCGACTCGGCCTGTTTGCTCATCAGAATTGACAGCAAGCCCTTTGGCCCGCCCTTGCCGCGCTGGATCGGCACACCCAGTTCGACGTCCTCGGGGGAGGCATCGCCCAGGGTCTTGTCGATCAGCCGGATCGCCTGGCGGCATTCGGCAGCAACGCTGTGATGGCCGCTCTTGAGCTTGTCCAGCTCTTCGAGCACGGTCATCGGGATCGCGACGTGGTGTTCTTCGAAATTCAGCAGGGCATTTGGATCGTGAATCAATACGTTGGTATCGAGTACATAAAGGATTGGCTGGTTGGAAGAAGGGCTACGTCCGTGATCATCCATACTCGGTCACCTTTGTGGGAGCCATTCGACGCAATACCTGGGCGGTGCTGCGCCTCGAAGTGACTGCCGAATTCATCCACGAAGGCCTGGATGAACTGCACACAAAAGGAGTCTTGGAAGACGCCACCTGTGTTGCAGGTTTCGGCGGTCTGTCTTCGTAATACTCCAAAACCCATGACATAAAAAAGCACTTTTACGGTTTTTTTAAGTTTATTTTGCAGAGTGACGAAAAGCCCTTGGCGGACCGTCCAGACCCCGCTAAAGTCGGAAGTCCGCCTGCATCGAATTCTCTAAAAAAATTGCCCCAAGCCCAATGTTTCCGGGCTTTTTTCGTTTGTCACCGAAACCCGTCCTGACAGTCCTCAAAGCCGATGCCACTTTGCGCAGTTTGCGTGATCAGCCACGGCAACGCGGTCTTCACCGCATCCTGTTTCATGTTGAAATTGATCACCCCGTGCCGCCACAACAACATCAGGGTCAGCACCCGCTGCGCGCTCTGTGCGCCCTTGAGCTTGCCGGCGCCATCCTGGGCGTCGATGTCCCACAGCGCCACTTGCAGGCCCTGATTGCGCAAGAAGCTGCCGGCATCAATGCGGCGCTGCCCCTCGGGCGGACGAAACAGTGGCACGTAGTTTTCCGGCAACTTGTTCTTCACCAGATCGGCGCTGCGGCGCACCGAGTCTTGCCAGTCCTGCCAATAGCTGTGGGAGCGGAACTCCCAGCCCTGCACGCCGACGCACTGTTTCGAGAACTCCGATTGCAGGTTGCTCACCGAGCGATCTGCCAGTCGCGCCTGCACATCCTTGCCCAACAGGAAGAACGTGCCGCTGAGGTTGGATTTGCGCAGGTAGTCGGCGATCCAGTCGGTGTTGTCCGGCTGCAGATTGGCGGCGCTGTCGAAGCTCAGCAGAAACAGCCGGTCGTGCATCTCTTCGCCGCTGCGCTCGTAGTCGCCAAAACGATCGACTTCGCTGCTGGTCTGCGGCGACAGCGCCGCCTTGCGCATCAGCTCGTCCAGGTACTGCAAATGAAACAACCGGCTCGGCTCGGCCCACCTGGTGTAATAGCTGTCATCGCTGACCACGAACTTGGCGGCCTGCTCGCGCAGGGTTTGCAGGTCCTCGACGAGGAAGCAGAACGAGGCATCCTGATCGCAGCTCTGCTGGGCGAAGTTGTAGTTGGCCAACAGCCGTTCCCAGAGCCGCTGCCGCAGGCGGCTGATCGCGTCGACATTGACCGTGCGCAGCCCCAGGCGCTGGGCCAGCGCGGCCTCGTCCAGCGCCTCGGTACCGAGCAGGCCCCGGGCGAACATGAGGATTTCCGCGCGCGAGGCGACGTCGAACAGCGTCGGGCTGCTCAGTTGCTCCGGCCAGGTGCTGCGATCCAGCGTCGCCACATCGCCCGGCGCCGCCATGGCCCCGCAGCTCAACAGCCACGCAGTGAATAAAAGAACAATACGCAAAGAGGTGTCTCCATAACCAAACCCGCGCGGCACTATAGCTGATCCCACCCAACTTCCCGTACCAACACAAATCCCCTGTAGGAGTGAGCCTGCTCGCGATAGCGGTCTGACATTCAACATTGCAGTAACTGATCTACCGCTATCGCGAGCAGGCTCACTCCTACAGGGATCGTGGCAGGCCATCGATCACCTATCACGCTCATAGCTGGAGTCAACCCGGCCAACCCCCTAGAATCGCCCCCACGATTAAAGGAGACGACTTCATGCTGATGGTGATTTCCCCCGCCAAGACTCTCGATTACGAAACACCGCCGGCGACCCAGCGCTTTACCCAGCCGCAATACCTCGATCATTCTCAGGAGCTGATCCAGCAACTGCGCGAACTGAGCCCGGCACAGATCAGCGAACTGATGCACGTGTCCGACAAGATCGGCGGCCTGAATGCCGCGCGTTTCGGCAGCTGGACGCCCGCCTTCACCCCGGAAAACGCCAAGCAGGCGCTGCTCGCGTTCAAGGGGGACGTGTACACCGGCCTCGATGCGCAATCGTTCAGCGAAGCTCAGTTCGACTACGCGCAAAAGCACCTGCGCATGCTCTCCGGCCTCTACGGCCTGCTGCGTCCGCTAGACTTGATGCAGCCTTACCGCCTGGAAATGGGCACCAAACTGGCCAACGCCCGTGGCAAGGATCTGTACGCATTCTGGGGTACCCGAATCAGTGAATGGCTCAACGAAGCGCTGGCCGAGCAAGGTGACGACGTGCTGCTGAACCTGGCGTCCAACGAGTACTTCTCGGCGGTCAAACGCAGCGCGCTGAACGCGCGAATCATCAACACCGAGTTCAAGGACCTGAAGAACGGCCAGTACAAGATCATCAGCTTCTATGCGAAGAAAGCCCGTGGCCTGATGAGCCGTTTCGTGATTCAGGAAAAAATCAACGATCCTGCCCTGCTCAAGCAATTCGATGTGCAGGGTTATCGCTTCAGCGCCGAGCAGTCGAAACCGGACAATCTGGTGTTTCTGCGCGACCACGCTCCGGAATAAAGCATGCCCATTGCACGACTCTGTCTATAAAGAGTCGTGCAGCTCGCACGACGTCAAAAATTCCTCGCCACATTTCGCCGATTTATTGGCGCCATAAAATCGTCCCCGGCATTTCTAATTTTAGTTTCACTCGACACCCACACTTTTTTTCAGTAGTGGCACCTAAATTTTTTTACGGTAGTGGCACAAAACTATCGAGCTCGATTACGCGCCGATTAATAAAGGCCCAAATCGAAAGTGCTATCAAATTGAGACCAGTGCCATCTTTGGCAATATTTCAAAAAATTTCAGCTTTCGCGATGAGCGGGTAGGAACTATGTCCAAATGCATAGCTCATACCACCGGTAACGATTCTCGCCGAGTTTGTACGAGATAACTTACGCAGAGCGGAGAACCATGTAACCAAGTTGTCACAGCAACTTGCCTAGATGGTTCACTCATCTGATCAACTAACGATGGATAGGTGATACGCACCATAAACATCCTCTACAAGGCCAAGGCTGCGCCCCTGTAATTGTGCTCGCCTGAGCACCCAACCGCTTGATCTACGGGCTTTTCGCCCGACATCAGGTGGACTGAAAACATGCACAAGAGTCTTCCGACAAGAAGATCCGCTGCATAACAGGGCAAGTCATAACAACCAGGCCTAGTTGCGCACATCTTGAGTGCACTTATTTAGACACTCGGAACTTAGTATGCCTGCACACGGCATTGTGGCGCCTGTTTGCCGCACTTTCGAGTGCACTATGACCGCTGAACACCATTAACTCCGGCCATCTAACGGCTTGATAAAACACAGAGGTAATTGCGATGCGCATCAGCATATTTGGTTTGGGTTACGTTGGCGCAGTATGTGCCGGTTGCCTGTCTGCACGGGGCCATGACGTGGTTGGCGTCGATGTTGCCAAAGACAAGATCGACATGATCAACGCCGGCAAGTCGCCGATTGTTGAACCGGGTCTGGGCGAACTTCTGGCTCAGGGTATCGAGACCGGTCGTCTGCGCGGTACGACCAACTTCGCCGAAGCGATTCGTGACACCGACCTGTCGATGATCTGCGTCGGTACGCCGAGCAAGAAGAACGGCGATCTGGAACTGAACTACATCGAGGCCGTGTGCCGCGAGATCGGTTTCGTGCTGCGTGAAAAATCCACCCGCCACACCATCGTGGTGCGCAGCACCGTGCTGCCGGGCACCGTCGCCAACGTGGTGATCCCGATCCTTGAAGACTGCTCGGGCAAGAAGGCCGGTGTCGATTTCGGCGTCGCGGTCAACCCGGAATTCCTGCGTGAATCCACCGCGATCAAGGACTACGACCTGCCACCAATGACCGTCATCGGCGAGTTCGACAAGGCCTCGGGCGACGTTCTGCAATCGCTGTACGAAGAACTCGACGCACCGATCATCCGCAAGGACATCGCTGTCGCCGAGATGATCAAGTACACCTGCAACGTCTGGCACGCGACCAAAGTGACCTTCGCCAACGAGATCGGCAACATCGCCAAAGCGGTCGGCGTCGATGGCCGTGAAGTGATGGACGTGGTCTGCCAGGACAAGACCCTCAACCTGTCCCAGTACTACATGCGCCCGGGCTTCGCCTTCGGCGGTTCGTGCCTGCCCAAAGACGTACGCGCCCTGACCTACCGCGCAGGTTCGCTGGACGTCGAAGCACCGCTGCTCAACTCGCTGATGCGCAGTAACGAATCGCAAGTGCAGAACGCCTTCGACATCGTTGAAAGCCACGACAAACGCAAAGTCGCCCTGCTCGGTCTGAGCTTCAAGGCCGGTACCGACGACCTGCGCGAAAGTCCGTTGGTGGAACTGGCCGAAATGCTGATCGGCAAGGGCTACGACCTGAGCATCTACGACAGCAACGTCGAGTACGCCCGCGTTCACGGCGCGAACAAGGACTACATCGAGTCGAAAATCCCGCACGTGTCGTCCTTGCTCAACTCGGACTTCGATTCGGTGATCGACAACTCCGACGTGATCATCCTCGGCAACCGCGACGAGAAGTTCCGCGCGCTCGCCCAGGAAGCACCGCAGGGCAAACAGGTCATCGACCTGGTCGGCTTCATGGCCAAAGCGACCAACCCGGGTACTCGCACTGAAGGTATCTGCTGGTAAAGCAGCGCCAAGCGACAAGCCTCGAGCTGCAAGCAAAGCGTTTCGCTTGCAGCTTGAAGCTTGCAGCTCGAAGCCTCTCTTACCTTGGATGACGTCGATGACCAAGCTCAAACATTTCTTTCTGCAATCCGCCGGCTGGCTGTTGTTTCTGAGCCTGCTATTGGGCCTGGCCTTGATGCTGCCCGCGTCCACGTTCGACTCCGAGTCGAAGGACTTTATTTTCCTGATTGGCGCCGTGGGTATCTGGCGCTACTCGATGGGCGCAACGCACTTTGTGCGCGGCATGATTTTTCTCTACATCGTTTACCCGCACCTGCGCCGCAAAGTGCGCAAGCTGGGTAAAGCGGCGGACCCGTCGCATGTGTTTCTGATGGTCACCAGTTTCCGTATCGACGCGCTGACCACCGCGCAGGTCTACAGCTCGGTGATCCGCGAAGCCATCGACTGCGACCTGCCGACCACCGTGGTCTGCTCGATCGTCGAAATGTCCGATGAGCTGCTGGTGAAAGCGCTGTGGGCGCGGATGAATCCGCCAGACCGGGTGAAGCTCGACTTCGTGCGCATTCCCGGCACCGGCAAACGCGATGGCCTGGCTTATGGTTTCCGCGCGATCTCCCGTCACCTGCCGGACGACCGTGCCGTGGTGGCCGTGATCGACGGCGACACCGTGCTCGGCGAAGGCACCGTGCGCAAGACCGTGCCGTGGTTCCAGCTGTTCGGCAATGTCGGCGGGCTGACCACTAACGAGTTCTGCGAAGTGCGCGGCGGCTACATCATGAGCGAATGGCACAAGCTGCGTTTCGCCCAGCGCCACATCAACATGTGCTCGATGGCCCTGTCCAAGCGCGTGCTGACCATGACCGGGCGCATGTCGGTGTTCCGCGCCACGGTGGTGACCGATCCGGAATTCATCGCCGACGTCGAAAGCGACTCGCTGCAACACTGGCGCCTGGGCCGTTTCAAGTTTCTCACCGGCGACGACAAGTCGAGCTGGTTCAGCCTGATGCGCCTGGGTTACGACACCTTCTACGTGCCGGACGCCGCGATCAACACCGTTGAGCATCCGCCGGAAAAGAGCTTCATCAAGGCCAGCCGCAAACTGATGTTCCGCTGGTACGGCAACAACCTGCGCCAGAACTCGCGAGCGCTGGGCCTGGGTGTGAAACGCCTTGGCGCCTTCACCTCGGTGGTGCTGTTCGATCAGCGCGTGTCGATGTGGACCTCGCTGCTCGGTCTGACCGTGGCGATCATCGCCAGCTTCAAGTACGGCGGCGCGTTCATCCTCGCCTACCTGCTGTGGATCGGTATCACCCGCCTGATTCTGACCCTGTTGCTGTCGTGCTCCGGTCACCGGATCGGCCCGGCCTATCCCGTGATTCTGTATTACAACCAGATCGTCGGTGCGCTGGTGAAGATCTACGTGTTCTTCCGCCTCGACCAACAATCCTGGACGCGCCAACCCACTTCCCTGACCCGTGATCTCGCCAGCTTTCAACGTTGGTTCAACACCTGGTCGTCTCGGACCATGACCTTCTCCGCCGGCAGCATTTTCGTCGCCTTGCTGCTGATGATGGTCTGACCCGCCCCTATTGAATTAACAAGGAAATCGCCCCTATGAATACCGCCGTCAACGCCAACGTAGTGCATGAATCCGAAGCCCAGCGTCAGCACGCCCGAGTGAAAATCCCGGCCAAACTGCGTTTCTTCGGCCCGGACCGGACGCCGGTCGAAGCGCGGGTCCTCGACCTGTCTGCCGGTGGTCTGGCGTTCAACGCCGGGCAACTGCCGCTGACCATCGGCGAGGTGTACAAGGCACGTCTGCAATTCGTCATCGACAACCTCGGCCTGGCCATGGACGTCGAGCTGCAAGTGCGCTCCTACGACCGCCAGAGCGGCCGCGTCGGTTGCCAGTTCCAGAATCTGGAACCGCAGGACATCTCGACCTTGCGTCACCTGATCACTTCGCACCTGGCCGGCGACATCGTCAGCATGGGTGAAGTGCTGGCGACACTGCAGCGCGACAACTTCACCAAGGCGCGCAAGGTCAAAGACGGTGGCAGCGGCATGACCCCATTCGGGCGTCTGAAAGCCGTGACTTTCAGCGCCGGTATTTTCGCCATCGGTCTGGTCGCGTTCGGTTTCGTGTTCAAGTCGGTGTACGGCATGTACTTCGTCAGCCATGCGCAGGCAGGTCTGGTCAGCGTGCCGGGAATGAACATCACCATGCCGCGTGACGGCACCGTGCAGAGTCTGGTCAAGTCCGACGGCGTCGCGGCCAAAGGCGCCCCGCTGGCGACCTTCAGCACCAGCATGCTCGATGTGCTCAAGGGCCATCTGGAAGAAGATCAACTGTCACCGGCCAAGGTGGAAGAACTGTTCGGCAAGCAAATGACCGGCACCCTGACCTCGCCGTGCGATTGCACCGTGGCCCAGCAACTGGTGGCTGACGGTCAGTACGCGAGCAAGGGCGACGTGATCTTCACCCTGGTACCGCGCAATACACAAGCCACCGTCGATGCACGCTTCTCCTATCGCCAGTTCGGCGACGTGCGCCCGGGTACGCCAGTGAGCTTCCAGATCGCCGGCGAAGACAAGACCCGCACCGGCAAGATCGTCAGCAGCACCAGCCTGAAAAGCGCCGACCTGTCCTCCGACATCCGCGTGCAGATCCAGCCGGACGAGCCGCTGGACAGCAGCTTCGCCGGGCGCCCGGTGGAAGTGAACAGCGACCGTGGCCCGAACCTGAACTGGCTGATCGACAAAGCCATGGCTGCCGGTCTTTAAGTCGAGGACATGCCTGTGACGATTCCTACTCTTTTGAACACGCCGCAGCCCTTGTGGGAGCGGGCTTGCTCGCGAATGCGGTTCAACATTCAAAATCAGTGTGGGCTGACACACCGCCTTCGCGAGCAAGCCCGCTCCCACATGGGTCCGCTGTGTGCAGTTGCATTGGCAGTCAGTCTGGCCGGTTGCGCCGGCCTGCCCGACCAGCGTCTGGCCAACGAAGCGCTCAAGCGTGGCGACACCGCCACCGCCGCGCAGAACTACCGCGCACTGGCTGATCTGGGTTACAGCGAGGCGCAAGTCGGCCTCGCCGATATCCAGGTCGACAGCCGCGACCCCGAGCAGATCAAACAGGCCGAGGCGACTTACCGTGCCGCCGCCAGTGTTTCGCCGCGCGCTCAGGCCCGTCTCGGTCGCCTGCTGGTGGCCAAACCGGGTTCCACCGAGGCCGAGCACCACGAAGCCGAAAGCCTGCTGAAAAAAGCCGCCGCCAATGGCGAAGGCAATACGTTGATCCCGCTGGCGATGCTGTACCTGCAATACCCGCACAGCTTCCCGAATATCAACGCGCAGCAGCAGATCGATCAGTGGCGCAAATCCGGCTACCCGGAAGCCGGTCTGGCGCAGGTGCTGCTGTATCGCACCCAGGGCACTTACGACCAGCATCTGGATGACGTGGAAAAGATCTGCAAAGCCGCGCTCAACACCACCGACATCTGCTACGTCGAACTGGCCACGGTCTATCAGAAACGTTCCCAGCCAGAGCAACAGGCCGAGCTGATCAAGCAGATGCAGGCCGGTTACAGCCGTGGCACGGTCAGCGCGCAGCGCGTCGATTCGGTGGCCCGCGTGCTGGCCGATTCGACCCTGGGCAAGACCGACGAGAAGACCGCGCAGTCGCTGCTCGAACCGATCGCCCCGGGCTATCCGGCATCGTGGGTGACCCTCGCGCAGCTGCTCTACGACTTCCCGGAACTGGGCGACGTCGATCAGATGATGAAGTACCTGGACAACGGCCGCGCCGCCGATCAGCCGCGCGCCGAACTGTTGCTGGGCAAGCTCTACTACGAAGGCAAACTGGTGCCGGCCGACGCGAAAGTTGCTGAAGAACACTTCCAGAAAGCCGTCGGCCGCGAAGTCGCCGCCGACTACTACCTCGGCCAGATCTATCGCCGCGGTTACCTGGGCAAGGTCTACCCGCAGAAGGCCCTCGACCACCTGCTGACCGCTGCGCGCAACGGCCAGAACAGCGCCGATTTCGCCATCGCCCAACTGTTTTCCCAAGGCAAGGGCACCAAGCCCGACCCGCTCAACGCCTATGTATTCAGCCAATTGGCCAAGGCGCAGAACACTCCGCAAGCCGATGAACTGGCGACCACCCTGGCCGCGCAATTGCCGCCCGAGCGTCTGGCCGAAGCCCAGCGCCTGCTGCAACAGGAACAGGCCAGCCGTGGCGCCCTGAACCAGAACACGCTGCAACTGCACGCCCTGCAAGAAGAAGACGGCGAGGAATCCCTATGAAGTTGAATCCCTTTGTGAAGGCCGGCATTGGCCTCACGTTCGCGCTGATCTGGTCTTGCCCGACACTGGCCGCGATGACTGAAACCAAGAACTTCGGCCTGGAAGTGAAAATCACCGGCCAGTCCGAAGACGACCGCGACCTCGGCACCGCCAGCGGCGGCGACGTCAACGGTGTGGGCCTGGACTTGCGTCCGTGGGTCTACGGCGAAAGCGGCGCGTGGAGTGCCTACGCCATGGGCCAGGCCGTGACGTCGACCGACATCATCGAGACCGACACCCTGCAGCAGTCCGACGGTGAACAAACCACCGACAACAGCGACCGCAAAACCAAGAAAAACTATCTGGCGATGCGTGAGTTCTGGGTCGGCTACAGCGGCCTGACCCCGTACCCCGGCGAGATGCTCAAGTTCGGTCGCCAGCGTCTGCGCAATGACGACGGCCAATGGCGCGACACCAACATCGAAGCGCTGAACTGGACCTTCGACACCACCCTGTTGCGCGCCAACGTCGGTGTCGCCGAACGCTTCAGCGAATACCGCACCGACCTCAAAGAGCTGGCGCCGAAAGACAAGGATCGCCTGCACGCCTACGCCGATGCCGCTTACCAGTGGACACCCGGCAACTGGGTCGGCATTCGTGGTCATCACACTCACGACGACGGCAAACTGGATTATCCAGAGCCGGGCGTTGCCGGTGATTCGCTGGACAAAAAAGAGAACGGCGACATCAGCTGGCTCGGCCTGACCGCCGACAGCGACGCCTACAACTGGCGCAACACCAACACCGTCAACTACTGGGGCAGCATCACCGGCATGAGCGGCGACCGCGACACGGTCAACGCGCTGAACGCCGATGGCTCGCGCCCGGCACAAGCCAAGCGCAGCGATGATGTGAATGGCTGGGCCACCGACATTGGTGTGCGTCTGCGCCTCGATCCGCAATGGCAGGTCGGCGCCGCGTATGCCCGCGCCAGCGCCGATTACGAACAGACCGGTCTGGAAAGCAACCGCTCCAACTACACCGGTACCCGTTCGCGCGTGCACCGTTTCGGCGAAGCCTTCCGCGGCGAAATGAACAACATGCAGACCGCCACCCTGTTCGGTTCGTGGATGCTCAACGACCAGTACGACGCCAGCCTGATCTACCACAAGTTCTGGCGCGTGGACGGCAACAAGCCGGTGGGCAGCAACGGCATCAACGCCGTGGAAAACAACACCGACGACGTCACTGGCGCGATCCTCTCCAGCACCTCGCTGCCGCTGCAAGATGGCAACAAGGACCTGGGTCAGGAAATGGATCTGGTGGTGACCAAGTACTTCAAGCAAGGCCTGTTGCCGGCGGCGTTGAGCCAGTCGATCGACGAGCCTTCGGCACTGGTGCGCTTCCGTGGCGGTGTGTTCAAGCCGGGCGATGCCTATGGCAGCCAGGTTGATTCGTACATGCACCGCGCGTTCATCGACGTGATCTGGCGCTTCTGATGCAAACCGCCAAGGGAGTGCCCGACATGCACCATGCAAGGAAAGGCTCGCTCAGCCTGTTGGCCGGCGCCATGCTGCTGGCCTCCGCTGGCGCGTTCGCCACGGTGGAACCGGCCAAGCCGGTGACCACCGCCAAAGAGCTGCAACAAGCCAAGACCTACACCGTCAGCAGCGCGCCGACCGAGGCGCTGAACCTGGCCGCGCCGAAACTGCCGGACATTTCCGGCTACACCGCTGAGGCTGCTGCGGCGAAGATCGTCCGTAGCAAAGCAGGCAAAGTCAGCGTGCGCCGGATGATGCAGGAAGACGCCCTGAAGGACTTCATCGGCGGCGACAACAAGATGGCCGAATGGGTGGTGCGTCAGCACGGCATCCCGCAGGCGATCTTCGTCGACGACGGTTACATGAACCTCAAGGATCTGGCGCAAAAGCTGCCCAAGCAATACTTCAGCGAAACCTCGCCGGGCGTGTACCTGGCGAAGTTGCCGATCGTGGTCGGCCGTAAAGGCATCCTCGAAATCGACGGCCAGACCCAAGAGCTGCGCCTGTCGCAAGAGGCCGGTTCGTTCCTGGTCAACGACGGCCAACTGTTCGTGCGTGACACCAAAGTCACCGGCTGGCGCGAGAAGGAAAACGGCCCGGCAACCTTCCGTTCGCCGAAGGAATTCCGTCCGTTCCTGCTGGCCTGGGGCGGCACCGAGACCTACATCGTCAATAGCAAGATGGCCAGCTTCGGCTATGCCAACAGTAAGTCGTACGGGGTGAGTATTTCCCAGTACACGCCGAACATGGCCAAGGTGCTCAAGCGTCCCGAGCCGACCGGCTGGATCGTCGGCTCCGAGTTCTCCGACATGTGGTACGGCTTCTACTGCTACGAGACCCGCGACTTCGTAGTCAAGGGCAACACCTATAAGGACAACATCGTCTACGGCATCGACCCGCACGACCGCTCCCACGGTCTGATCATTGCCGAGAACACTGTGTACGGCACGAAGAAGAAGCACGGGATCATCATTTCCCGTGAGGTCAACGACAGCTTCATCTTCAACAACAAGAGCTACGACAACCACCTCTCGGGCCTGGTGATCGACCGTAACAGCGTCAACAACATCATTGCCTACAACGAGATCTACAAGAACCACACGGACGGCATCACTCTTTACGAGTCCGCCGACAACCTGCTGTGGGGCAACAAAGTCATCAGCAACAAGCGCCACGGCATTCGCATTCGTAACAGCGTGAACATCCGCCTCTACGAAAACGTTGCCATGGCCAACGGTCTGACCGGCGTCTACGGCCACATCAAGGACCTGACCGACACCGACCGTGACATCAAGCTCGACCCGTTCGACGCCCAGGTGTCGCTGATCGTGGTTGGCGGTGAACTGGCGGCCAACGGCAGTGGCCCGCTGTCGATCGATTCGCCGTTGAGCGTCGAGCTGTATCGCGTATCGATGCTGGCGCCGACCAAATCCAGCGGCATCAGCTTCAACGGCATCCTTGGCGAGCGCCAGGATGAAATTCTCGACTTGCTGGTACGCCAGCAGAAAGCCGTGCTGATCGACCCTGTCGAACGCCAGACCGAAATGCAGGACTGAGGATAATTTTATGCACCCACACTTGATCAAATTACTCAGCCTGTCGGCCCTGACCGTGGGCATTCTGGCGGCGAGCAATGGTGCTCGCGCCGATGAAGCGGCGGGCGCCACCCCGCCAAAATTCAGCGCCGAACCGTGCTGCAACCTGTGCCCGGCCGCCCATGACGCGAAGAACTACACCACGCGTTATCAGCAGAACTTCACCACGCTGGTGCAGGCGCAGGGCGACTGGCTGTTCCGTACCCAGGAAGACCTGCGCACCGAGTTCAACACCACCCCGGCCGGCTACAAACGCCTGCAACAGCTGCACGATGCGTTCAAGTCCAAAGGCGTCGAACTGGTGATCGTCTACCAGCCGACCCGTGGCCTGGTGAACCGCAACAAGCTCAACCCGCAGGAAAAAGCCGCGTTCGATTACGAGAAAGCGCTGGGCAACTACAAAACCATGCTCGGCCGTTTCGCGCAGATGGGTTACGTGGTGCCGGACCTGTCGCCGCTGACCAACGAATCGCTGCCGGACACCCTGCCCGCCCACGATTTCTACTTCCGCGGCGACCAGCACTGGACCCCATACGGCGCTCAGCGCACGGCGAAAATCGTCGCCGAGAAGGTCAAGCAGATCCCGGCCTTCGCCGACATTCCCAAGCGTGAATTCGAGACCAAGCGCACCGGGCGCATGGGCAAGACCGGCACCCTGCACAACATGGCCGGGCAACTGTGCGGCACCAGTTACGCGATCCAGTACATGGACCAGTTCACCACCGAGCCGAAAGGCGAGGCCGGTGACGGCGACCTGTTCGGTGATTCCGGCAACCCGCAAATCACCCTCGTGGGCACCTCGCACAGCGGCAAGAACTACAACTTCGCCGGCTTCCTCGAAGAGGCAATCGGCGCCGACATTCTCAACGTCGCCTTCCCCGGTGGTGGTCTGGAAGGTTCGATGCTGCAGTACCTCGGTAGCGACGAATTCCAGAAAACTCCGCCGAAGATTCTGATCTGGGAATTCTCGCCGCTGTACCGCCTCGACCAGGAAACCATCTACCGCCAGATGATGTCGCTGCTCGACAACGGCTGCGAAGGCAAAGACGCGCAAATGTCCGCCAGCACCACGCTCAAGCCTGGCGGCAAACAGGAACTGCTGGTCAACAGCAAGAACCTGAACCTGCAGAACAGCAGCCATCAGGTCGACATCCGCTTCGCCGACCCCTCGGTGAAAACCCTGCAAGCCACCCTCTGGTACATGAACGGTCGCCACGAGGACATCAAGATCGAGAAACCGGAAACCTCCGACACCGACGGTCGTTTCGCCTTTGAGCTGCGCACGGACGAAGACTGGGCCTCGCAAAATCTGCTGGCAGTCGAAGTCCAAGGCCCGGAAGCGGGTACCGCGCCGCAAAAAGTCGAAGCGAAAATCTGCAAACGCAACGTATTCCCGGGCGCTGGGCCACAAACCGCTCAGCTCGGGCAATGAGGTCTGCTATGCGAAATCGAACGATCAAACACTTGCTTGCGCCATCCCTGCTGACCCTGGCGATGTTCGCCGGGGCCACTCAGGCCGCCGCGCCACTGCGTCCGCCACAGGGCTACTTTGCGCCGGTTGATAAATTCAAGAGCGGCGACAACAGCGAAGGCTGCGACGCGATGCCGGCGCCGTACACCGGGCCGCTGCAATTTCGCAGCAAATACGAAGGCTCGGACAAGGCCCGCGCGACCCTGAACGTGCAGTCGGAAAAAGCCTTCCGCGACACCACCAAGGACATCACCACGCTGGAGCGCGGCACCGCCAAACGGGTGATGCAGTTCATGCGCGACGGTCGCCCGGAGCAGCTCGACTGCACGCTGAACTGGCTGACCGCGTGGGCCAAGGCCGATGCATTGATGTCGAAAGACTTCAACCACACCGGCAAATCGATGCGCAAATGGGCGCTGGGCAGCATGGCCTCTTCGTACATTCGCCTGAAGTTCTCCGACTCGCATCCGTTGGCCACGCATCAGCAAGAAGCGCAGCAGATCGAAGCGTGGTTCAGCAAGATGGCCGATCAGGTGGTCAGCGACTGGGATAACCTGCCGCTGGAAAAAACCAACAACCACTCGTACTGGGCCGCGTGGTCGGTGATGGCTACCGCCGTCGCCACCAACCGTCGCGACCTGTTTGATTGGGCGGTGAAGGAATACAAGGTCGGGGTCAATCAGGTCGACGCCGACGGCTTCCTGCCTAACGAGCTCAAGCGCCAGCAACGCGCCCTCGCCTATCACAACTACGCCCTGCCGCCACTGGCGATGATCGCCAGCTTCGCCCAGGTCAACGGTGTCGATCTGCGTCAGGAAAACAACAGCGCGCTCAAGCGTCTGGGTGACCGGGTGCTGGCCGGGGTGAAAGACCCGGATGCGTTCGAGGAAAAGAACGGCAAAAAACAGGACATGACCGACCTGAAAGAAGACATGAAATTCGCCTGGCTCGAACCGTTCTGCACCCTCTACACCTGCCCGGCGGATGTGATCGAGAAAAAGCACGGCATGCAGCCGTTCAAGACCTTCCGCCTCGGCGGCGACCTGACCAAGGTCTACGACCCGTCGCATGAGAAGGGCAACAAGGGTTCGTAAGAGTGAATGCAATCCCCTGTGGGAGCGGGCTTGCTCGCGAATGCGGTCTGACATTCAAAACTGATGTCGACTGACACACCGCCTTCGCGAGCAAGCCCGCTCCCACAGTGAAGTGATGTCGCCCCCTGAATTTTCACGGGGGGTTTGGGGGGGCTTTGGCCCTTGACTGTTGGTTCAAACATGGAGAGATCGGGATGGTATTTTCATCCAACGTGTTCCTGTTTCTGTTCTTGCCGATCTTTCTCGGCTTGTACTACCTGAGCGGGCAACGCTATCGCAACCTGCTGCTGCTGATCGCCAGCTACGTGTTCTACGCGTGGTGGCGGGTGGACTTCCTGGCGCTGTTCGCCGGCGTCACCCTGTGGAACTACTGGATCGGCCTGAAAGTCGGTGCCGCCGGCGTGCGCACCAAACCGGCACAGCGCTGGCTGCTGCTCGGCGTGGCGGTCGACCTGTGCATCCTCGGCTACTTCAAGTACGCCAACTTTGGCGTGGACAGCATCAACGCGATCATGACCTCGTTCGGTCTGGAACCATTCATCCTGACCCACGTGCTGCTGCCGATCGGTATCTCGTTCTACATCTTCGAGTCGATCAGCTACATCATCGACGTGTATCGCGGCGACACCCCGGCCACCCGCAACCTGATCGACTTCGCAGCGTTCGTGGCGATCTTCCCGCACCTGATTGCCGGCCCGGTCCTGCGCTTCCGCGACCTCGCCGACCAGTTCAACAACCGCACGCACACCCTCGACAAGTTCTCCGAAGGTTGCACGCGGTTCATGCAGGGTTTCATCAAGAAGGTCTTCATCGCCGACACCCTCGCGGTAGTGGCCGACCACTGCTTCGCCCTGCAAAACCCGACTACCGGTGATGCCTGGCTTGGCGCGCTGGCGTACACCGCGCAGCTGTATTTCGACTTCTCCGGTTACAGCGACATGGCCATTGGTCTGGGCCTGATGATGGGTTTCCGCTTCATGGAAAACTTCAAGCAGCCGTACATCAGCCAGTCGATCACCGAGTTCTGGCGGCGCTGGCACATCAGCCTGTCGACCTGGCTGCGTGACTACCTGTACATCACCCTCGGCGGTAACCGTAAAGGCACGCTGATGACCTATCGCAACCTGTTCCTGACCATGCTGCTGGGTGGTCTGTGGCACGGCGCGAACATCACTTACATCGTCTGGGGCGCCTGGCACGGCATGTGGCTGGCGATCGAAAAAATGCTCGGCCTCAACACCTCGCCACGCAGCCTCAACCCGATCCGCTGGGCGTTGACCTTCCTGCTGGTGGTGATGGGTTGGGTGATCTTCCGTGCCGAAAACCTGCACGTCGCCGGGCGCATGTACGGCGCGATGTTCAGCTTCAGCGACTGGTCGCTGTCGGAGCTCAACCGCGCCAGCCTCACCGGTCTGCAAGTGGCAACCCTGGTGGTGGCGTACGCAACCCTGGCGTTCTTCGGCCTGCGTGATCTGTACACCAACCAGCCTCCGGTGAAGAGCAAACCTGAAGTCAACGTCGAGGCCAACGGCCCTGCCACCGCGACCCCGGGAATGATCAAAGCCGCGCCTGGCGAAAACCCGGCGAACATCCATGAGCCTGGCTACACCGTCGGCGTCGAAGCCCAGGTGCAACCGGCTTACTGGACGGCGGACTGGTCGCGCTATGTGATGCGCGGGCTGATCCTGCTGCTGTTCATCGCCTCGATTCTCAAACTCTCGGCGCAAAGCTTCTCGCCGTTCCTTTACTTCCAGTTCTGAGGGATCTGACATGACCCGCTCATTACGCATCTTCTACATCGCGCTGTTTCTGGTGACCCTGCTGGTGCTCGGTCTGTGGTCGGTGCGCAGCTTCTTCGGCTTCAGCACCAACGCCGATGCGACGGTGCTTAACGGTCGCTGGACCAAAGCCGTGGAAACCCACTACGACGATCAGTTTCCGATCAAGCGTCTGGGCACCAACCTCTGGGCGGCGCTGGATTTCAAACTGTTCAACGAAGGTCGTCCGGGCGTCGTGCTCGGTCGCGATCAGTGGCTGTACAGCGACGAGGAATTCAACCCGATCGTCAACGAAGAGCTGAACCTGCAAGGCAACTACGCGCTGGTCGAAGGCGTGCGTCAGACTCTGAAAGAGAAAGGCGTGAAACTGGTGATGGCGATCGTGCCAGCCAAGGCTCGTCTGTACCCGGAGCATCTGGGTGAAGTGAAACCGGCGAGCATTCACGCCAACCTTTATCAGGACTTCCACGCCCGTGTCGCGGCAGACAAGATCCTCGCCCCTGACCTGCTCGGCCCGCTGCAACAGGCCAAGCAGAACGGTCAGCAAGTGTTCCTGCGCACCGACACCCACTGGACGCCTGAAGGCGCCGAGATCGCGGCCAACACCCTGGCGAAAACCATCGCCGACAAGTTCCCGCTCAGCGGCGAGCCGCAGCGCTTTGTCACCACGCCAGCGGAGAGGGTCACGCACAAGGGCGACCTGCGTCTGTTCCTGCCGCTGGATCCGCTGTTCGAAAACCTGATGCCGGCACAAGAGCCGCTGCAAAAGCGCAACACCGTGGCGGCCGAGCAACCTGCCGGTGACGATGCGCTGTTCGCCAGCAGCGAGGTACCGGTCGCGCTGATCGGCACCAGCTACAGCGCCAACCCCAACTGGAACTTCGTCGGTGCGCTGAAACAAGCGCTGCACAGCGACGTGGTCAATTACGCCGAGGACGGCCACGGCCCGATCCTGCCGATGCTCAGCTACCTGAAAAGCGATGACTTCAAGAACAGCCCGCCACAGGTGCTGATCTGGGAGTTTCCTGAACGATATCTGCCTGTGAACAACGAAATCGGCGACGCCGACCCGCAGTGGGTCGCAGAGCTCAAACAAGCCGGTGCTCGCCAACAAAACGTAGCCATCAACACTAAATCCGAGACGCCCGATCGGGCGCAAAACTGAAAGAGAGGTAACACCATGACTTTCACTACTACTCCTCGTCGTCTCGCTAAAAGCTTCGCCCTGGTTGCTGGCCTCAGCGTGCTGTCCGTCCCTGCCTTTGCCGGCGGTGACGCTGCCCTGTACGGCCCGACCGCACCGAAAGGCTCGACCTTCGTGCGGGTCTACAACGCCAGCAACGCCGAAGTCAGCGCCACCGTCGGCAGCACCAACCTGAGCGACGTTGCGCCACTGGCCAGCAGCGACTTCAGCTTCATGCCAGGCGGCGACTACAGCGCCAAAGTCGGCAGCCAGACCCTGCCGGTCAAACTTGCCGGTGACCACTACTACACCCTGGTGAACAACGCGTCCGGCGCGCCGCAACTGATCGAAGAGCCGCCGTTCAAGAACAAGCAGAAATCCCTGGTGCGCGTGCAGAACCTCAGCGACAAGCCGCTGACCCTGAAGACCGCCGACGGCAAGACCGACGTGGTGCCGAACGTGGCCGCCAAGGGCCGTGGCGAACGTGAAATCAACCCGGTGAAAGTCAGCCTGGCGCTGTACGAAGGTGACAAGAAAGTCGGCGACGTGAAACCGGTCGCCCTGGAGCGTGGTGAAGCCGCAGTGCTGTACGTCACCGGTTCCGGCAGCAGCCTATCGCCAGTCTGGGTGAAACGCCCGGTGTCGACTCGCTAACAAATTTTCCGAACTGACGCAGTTCCCATTGTAGGAGTGAGCCTGCTCGCGATATCGGTTTCACATTCAAAGAATGTGTTGATTGATCCACCGCAATCGCGAGCAGGCTCACTCCTACAAGGGATCGGGTTGTCAGTTCGGATACGAGACAAAAACAAGAGTGAAACGACACAACGTTCGTGCCTCTAACCAATCGATTTTTATGGAGTAAACAGCATGATTCCGGTGATCTTGTCAGGTGGTAGCGGTTCACGTCTTTGGCCGCTTTCGCGTAAGCAATTCCCTAAACAATTCCTGGCCCTGACCGGTGAACACACGCTGTTCCAGCAAACCCTGGAACGCCTGGTGTTCGAAGGCATGGACACGCCGATCGTGGTCTGCAACAAGGATCACCGCTTCATCGTCAACGAGCAGTTGGCCAACCGTAACCTCGAATGCCAGCGCATCCTGATGGAACCGTTCGGCCGCAACACCGCGCCAGCCGTAGCGCTGACCGCGATGATGCTGGTCAACGAAGGGCGTGACGAACTGATGCTGGTGCTGCCGGCCGACCACGTGCTGGAAGACCAGAAAGCCCTGCAACGCGCCCTCGCCCTGGCCACCGTCGCCGCCGAGAACGGCGAGATGGTGCTGTTCGGCGTGCCGGCGACCAAACCGGAAACCGGCTACGGCTACATTAAATCCACCGCTGATTCGCTGCTGCCGGAAGGCGTCAGCCGCGTCTCGCACTTCGTCGAAAAACCCGACGTCAAACGTGCCACCGAGTACGTTGAATCCGGCGGCTACTACTGGAACAGCGGCATGTTCCTGTTCCGCGCCAGCCGCTTCCTCGAAGAGCTGAAAAAGCACGATCCGGACATCTACGACACCTGCCTGCTGACCCTCGAGCGCAGCCAGCAGGATGCCGACACCGTCACACTGGACGAAGCTACCTTCGCCTGCTGCCCGGACAACTCCATCGACTACTCCGTCATGGAAAAAACCCAACGCGCCTGTGTGGTGCCGCTGACCGCTGGCTGGAGCGATGTCGGTTGCTGGTCGTCGCTGTGGGAAGTCAACGAGAAAGACGCCAACGGCAACGTCAGCAAAGGCGACGTGGTCATCCAGGACAGCAAGAACTGCATGATCCACGGCAACGGCAAACTGGTGTCGGTGATCGGTCTGGAAAACATCGTCGTGGTCGAAACCAAAGACGCGATGATGATCGCGCACAAGGACAAGGTTCAGGGCGTCAAGCAGATGGTCAACACGCTCAACGAGCAGGGTCGCAGCGAAACCCAGAACCACTGCGAGGTTTACCGTCCGTGGGGTTCCTACGACTCGGTGGACATGGGCGGCCGCTTCCAGGTCAAGCACATCTCGGTGAAGCCGGGCGCGTGCCTGTCGCTGCAGATGCACCACCACCGCGCCGAACACTGGATCGTGGTCAGCGGCACCGCCGAAGTCACCTGCGATGACAACGTGTTCCTGCTCTGCGAGAACCAGTCGACCTACATCCCGATCGCCTCGGTGCATCGTCTGCGCAACCCGGGCAAGATCCCGCTGGAAATCATCGAAGTGCAATCGGGTAGCTACCTGGGTGAAGACGATATCGAACGCTTCGAAGACATCTACGGCCGCTCCACCCCGATCGAACGCGGCGTGTCGGTGAAAACCATCGCGCAGTGATTACCCGGCAATGAGAAGCCCCCGTCCAGCCCGCTGCGTCCCCTATCCGCAGTGGGTTGGGCGGGGGCTTTTTTATCCGCGATCTGCAGTGTCGGTACTGGCCTCTTCGCGAGCAGGCTCGCTCCCACACTTGAAATGCATCCCCCTGTGGGAGCGGGCTTGCTCGCGAAGGCGTCTTCACATTCACCATAGACATCCTGCCCATCGCCAACCTCACCTACGCTTAGGTAGGATGACCCTCTCTCTCCTCGAGGTCGTGCGACATGTTCATCGGCATCCTGCTGATCATCACCTGGCTGATCCTGCTGCTGCGCTATCCCGCCAAGGCTGTGCCGGTCTCTGTGGCCGCGGCTATTGGTCTGGGCCTGGTAGCCATGTGGGTGGTGTGGCTGGACAACCGCGAGATCAAGCAACTGGCGCGCCTTGAAATGCGCATCAGCTATGCACCGGAACAATGCCCGGCGGATCGCCCGCTGCAACTGAAAATGAAAAACGGCAACGATGTGCCGTTGACCGAACTGCGCTGGCGCATCGCAGCTTACGCGCCGGGCGACACGGTCAATCTGGCCGACAACCAGTACGCCGCCCCGCGCTATCGCGGCCCCGGCGAACTGCAGGCCGGTGGCGACTGGGAAGACTGCCTGCCGATGCCGCCGCTGCGTCCCGGTTATCGCCCACAAACCCTGGAGTTTCGTGCCGAGCACTTGCAGGGCAGTTTCTCCGACTGATCCCCTCCCCTACTTTTTTCCCCAAGGAATGCGCCATGCCCGTTGCGTTGATTACCGGTTGCTCCAGCGGCATTGGCCGCGCCCTCGCCGATGCGTTCAAAGCCGCCGGTTACGAGGTCTGGGCCAGTGCGCGCAAGGCTGAAGACGTCGCGGCCCTCGCCACTGCCGGGTTCAGCGCTATCGCACTGGACGTCAATGACAGCGTGGCGCTGGAACAACTCGCTGAGCGCATCAACCAGCAACACGGCGGCCTCGAAGTGCTGATCAACAACGCCGGTTATGGCGCGATGGGGCCGCTGCTCGACGGCGGCGTGCCGGCCATGCAGCGTCAGTTCGAAACCAATGTGTTCTCGATTGTCGGCGTTACCCGCGCCCTGTTTCCGGTACTGCGCCGTACCCAGGGGCTGGTGGTGAACATCGGCAGTGTCTCAGGGGTTCTGGTCACGCCGTTCGCTGGCGCCTACTGCGCCTCGAAAGCCGCGGTGCATGCCCTGAGCGATGCGCTGCGCATGGAGCTGGCGCCGTTCGGCATCCGCGTGATGGAAGTGCAACCGGGGGCGATCCAGTCGAGCTTTGCCAAGAATGCCGGGCACGAAGCCGAGCAACTGATCAACGAGCAATCACCGTGGTTTCCGTTGCGTGAGGGGATTCGTGCGCGGGCCAAGGCATCGCAGGACAAACCGACGCCGGCCAGTGAGTTTGCCGCTGAGTTGCTCAAGGCTGTGCAGCAAGGCACGCCGCCAAGATTGATCCGCATTGGTAATGGCAGCCGCGCGTTGCCGTTGCTGGCGACGTTGTTGCCCAAGGGGTTGCTGGAGTCGACATTGATGAAGCGGTTCGGATTGCGAGGGAAGCTCTGAGACCGGGTTGACGCTTTCGCGAGCAAGCCCGCTCCCACAGGAGAATGCATTCCAAATGTGGGAGGACAAACCGACGCCGGCCAGTGAGTTTGCCGCTGAGTTGCTCAAGGCTGTGCAGCAAGGCACGCCGCCAAGATTGATCCGCATTGGTAATGGCAGCCGCGCGTTACCATTGCTGGCGACGTTGTTGCCCAAGGGGTTGCTGGAGTCGACATTGATGAAGCGGTTCGGCTTGCGTGGGAAGCTCTGAGACCGGGTTGACGCTTTCGCGAGCAAGCCCGCTCCCACAGGAGAATGCATTCCAAATGTGGGAGGACAAACCGACGCCGCCAGTGAGTTTGCCGCTGAGTTGCTCAAGGCTGTGCAGCAGGGCACGCCGCCAAGATTGATCCGCATTGGTAATGGCAGCCGCGCGTTGCCGTTGCTGGCGACGTTGTTGCCCAAAGGGTTGCTGGAGTCGACGTTGATGAAGCGGTTCGGCTTGCGTGGGAAGCTCTGAGACCGGGTTGACACTTTCGCGAGCAAGCCCGCTCCCACAGGAGAGTGCATTCCAAATGTGGGAGCGGGCTTGCTCGCGAAGGGGCCAGATCAGCCAACACTCAGCCCCAGCCCTTCATGAAATCAATAAACGCCCGTACCTTCAGCGGCAGATGCCGGGTATCCGGATACAGCGCGTAGACACCCTGCGGGGCAAAGCGGTAATCGGCCAGCAACCGCACCAATCGCCCGGCCTGCAGATCCTCCTGAATCAACCACTGCGGCAAAATCGCCACGCCTTGCCCGGTCAGCGCAAATGCTCTGAGCGTCGCCGAGTTGTCGGCGACGATGGCGGTGGTCCCCGGTTTTGGCTGGTAGACATGCTCACTGCCGGCCGGAGCGGTCACGGTCAATTCCGGGACTCGGCCATGGCCCAGCGTCGGCATCGACTCCAGCGTTGCCAGCGTGGCAACCGGTGCAAAGCGCTCGACCAGCTGCGGCGCCGCTACCGCAAACACTTCGAACGTCGACAACCGCACCGCGCGCAAATTGGAGTCGTGCATGCGCCCCAGACGAATCGCCATATCGAAGCGTTCGGAGATCAGATCGGCGTGAGTCGAGGACGTCGACAAGTGAATGTTCAGTTGCGGCTGTTGCTGGCGAAACACCTCCAGCGCCGGCACCACCTGGGCCAGGGCAAATTCCACGGTGGTGGTGATGCGCAACGTGCCCTTGAGTTGCGAATGCTCGGAGCGCGCCTCCTCGATCGCCAGTCGCGCTTCGTCGAGGGTGCGCAGGCAGCGCCGATAGAAGCGCTCGCCGGCATCGGTCAGGGCCAGTTGCCGAGTGTTACGCGTGAGCAAGGTGACGCCCAGTTCTTCTTCCAGGCGCTTGAGATTGAAGCTCACCACCGCACGGGTCTGGCCCAAGGTATCGGCAGCCGCCGTCAACGACCCGGCCTCGACCACAGCTTTGAAGGTGTCAAAACGGTCCAGGCTGACCATATCCAGCGCACTCCATGTCAAAATTATTTTGACAAACTAGCAGGCAAACCAGCGTTTTCCTAACGCCTGAAGCGCACTACCCTGCGCGTCTCATCACAGGGAAGCTGCCATGGCCTATCGCTCGAAAGTCGCGCTGGTGTATCTGTTCGGGTTCGCCCTCGACCTGCTGAACATGTTCGCCGCGAGCATTGCCTACCCGGACATCGCCCGGGAATTACAGGCCTCGGTGACGCAACTGGCGTGGATCACCAACGCCTACATGCTCGGCCTGACGCTGATCATTCCGCTGAGTGTGTGGCTGGCGGCACGCCTGGGCGAGCGGCGGCTGATTCTTGGCTCGTTGTTGCTGTTCGGTGTCGCTTCCGGTCTGGTGGCCCAGGCCGGGTCGATTGAAAGCCTGATTGGCTGGCGCCTGCTGCAAGGGCTCGGCGGTGGGTTGTTGCTGCCGATCGGTCAGGCCCTGGCTTATCGGCAATATCCAGCGACGCAACGCGCGCACCTGACCGGCGTGGTGCTGATGGTCGCGCTGATGGTGCCAGCCCTGTCGCCGGCGGCGGGCGGCCTGATCGTCGAGGCGTTGTCCTGGCGCTGGATTTTCTACCTGAACATGCCGCTGGCGCTGCTCGCGTTCGGCCTGGGTATGCTGTGGTTGCAAGCGGATCAACCCGGCACGGAACGCCCGACACTGGATCTGCGTGGCCTGCTGCTGGCGGTGTCAGCCCTGAGCCAGTTGCTGATTGCCGTGAGTCTGGCGAGCGCCGCCGCTACCCGTCACCTCGCCGGCGGGGTTTTGCTGCTCGGCGTCCTGACCTTATGGCTGTACCTGCGCGATGGCTGGCACAAACCCGACGCGGTGCTCGACCTGCAACTGCTCAAGAGTCCGTCACTGCGCCTGGCGATGCTGATCTACCTGTTCGTGCCCGGGGTGTTTACCGGCACCAACATGATTGCCGTGTTGTACCTGCACGACCTCGGTTTCGGTGCAGCGCAGACCGGTGCGCTGATGCTGTCCTGGGCGGCCGCATCGGGGGTGGCGATCATGCTCGGCAAACGCAGTTTCAACCGCATCGGCCCCAAACCGTTGCTGATCGCCGGGATGCTTTTGCAGTGCCTGGGGATTGTCCTGCTTATGCGCATCGAACAGCCCGCCGCCACGCCGCTGATCATTGCCTATGCCATGATGGGACTGGGCGGCAGCCTGTGCAGCGTCACCGCGCAGAGCCTGGCGTTTGTCGGCATCGCGTCGGAAAAAATGGGCCACTCCAGTGCCTTGTGGAACATCAATCGCCAGCTCGGTTTCTGCCTCGGCGCGGCGCTGCTCAGTTCGCTGTTGGGCGCACTGGGCGGCAACGGATTCAAATACTGCTTTGTCGCGGCGGCCCTGCTCACATTGCTGCCAATGGTCGCCGTGCTGCGTTTCGACGCCTCCAAAGTGCTCGCCCTGCTGAGCCCACCTCCCCTTCAGGAAAAATCCACATGATTGACTACAACGAATATTTTGATGAAGTGATCCAGGCCCATCTGGTGATCGAACGCTGGTTTGCCGTGGAGCAGGATTCAGTCGAACTGGAGCCTTTGCTGAGCCGGTTCTCGGCGGATTTTTCCATGGTCACGCCGCTGGGCCGGGCGCTGGATATCGAAGCCTTGCGCGCGCTGTTTCAAGCGGCAGCCGGGAAGAAGCCCGGGTTCAGGATCGAACTCAGTGAGCTACGCGGGATTGCCCTGCATGCGCATGGCGCGACGCTGAGCTATCGCGAGCAGCAGAGCGATGCGAGCGGGTTGCACACTGATCGCCGCTCGACGGTGGTGTTTGAAAAGAGCGAGGCCGGGCGGGTGCTGTGGCGGCATTTGCAGGAGACGTTTTTCCAAGGCTGATGGAATCCCATTGTGGCGAGGGAGCTTGCTCCCGCTCGGCTGCGTAGCAGTCGCCAAACCTGTCTACGCGGTGCGCCTGGCCTCACTGGCGAGCAGGTTTTGGGGCTACTGCGCAGCCCAGCGGGAGCAAGCTCCCTCGCCACAGGGTTACTCGACAGCGTCTTGCTTCACCACCACCGTGCAAGTAATCCCCGCCGCCAACAACACGCCCTCCGGCACTTCATCGATGTGAATGCGCACCGGCACCCGCTGCGCCAGACGCACCCAGTTGAACGTCGGGTTCACGTCGGCGATCAACTCGCGGCTTTCCGGGTTGTCGCGGTCGTAAATGCCGCGAGAAATGCTCTCCACGTGGCCCTTCAGCACTTCGCCGCTCATCAACTGCATGTCGGCCTTATCGCCTACGCGCACGTGCGGCAGTTTGGTCTCTTCGAAGAAGCCGTAGACCCAGAACGAGTTCATGTCGACCACGGCCATTTTCGCTTCGCCGATGCGTGCATAGTCACCGCGATGCACGTTGAGGTTGGTCACATAGCCGTCCACCGCTGCGCGCACTTCAGTGCGTTTGAGGTTGAGTTCGGCGGCTTCCAGCTGCGCTTGTGCGTGTTGATAATCGGCCAGCGCGGCGTCGGCGATGTTGCTGGCGTCGTCGCGGTTTTCCTTGGAGATCACCAGATTGTCGAGATCGGCGCGACGATGCGCGTTGACCTTGCGCATTTCCCATGTCGACTTGCGCGAAGCGACCAGCGACTGCGCCTGTTTGACCGCGATGCGGTAGTGCTCGGGGTCGATCTGCATCAGCAAATCGCCCTTCTTCACCAACTGGTTGTCGCGCACCGGTACGTCGATCACTTCCCCGGTGACGTCGGCCGCGACGTTGATGATGTCCGCCCGCACTCGACCGTCGCGGGTCCACGGGGTGTTCATGTAGTGCTCCCACAGGGTCCGGCCGATCCACAGTGCCAGGGCCAGCACCAGCAGGGTCGCGAGCAGGCTGAAAAACTTTTTCATCAGAACGTTCTCAACGGTAGACAGTCAGCGCCATGGCGCCGAACAGACAGGTAAACAGACTCAGACGCAGCAGCGCCGGGTGCCAGAAAAAGCGGTACAGGTCGAACCCCGAGAGGAACCGGTCCAGTGCCCAGGCCAGCGCCGCAGCGACAAAAAACATCAGGGTCATGGTCGGCATGTACACGCCGTGGAAGGCGATTTCACGAGGCATGGGCAAGTCCTTCGGGCTTGGCAACGGCATAGGCAGCGAGTGGTGATTGCGGGTCGAGCAACGAGGTGCGGATGAAGTGCAGATAGCTCTTCACCCGGCGTAACGCGGACGTGTCGAAGTGCGGCGCGAATGGCTCGTCAGTCGCGGCGACCCGGCTGATGGCGTGATCGACCGCCACCAGTGCGCGCTCAAGATTGCTCGGGTTCGGTTGCAGAAACAGCCGCACCAGCGCCCGCCCCATCACGCGAATTGCCTGACGCCATGGCTGCGACTCGGCATACGCCGGATGCACCGGGAGGATCGCCTGTTCCTTGCGCAACTCGATGATCGCGTGGCCGACTTCGAGCACCACGAACATCCAGCGCAGCAGGTTCTTCTGCACCGTCGGCTGCCCAGCAGCGAGGCCGTATGCCTGATGCAGCAGGTCGCGGGTACGGCTTTCGAAACTCGACGCCAAACCCTTGAGCTTGCCGCTGATCGCATAGACCACTTGCTCGCGCAGATCCTGCTCCAGGCGCTTCCACAACCAGCGGCTGTTCGGCGGCAGAATGATCGCGCCGGCAGCGGCGCAGACCAGCATGCCCATGACCATGGCGATGTAGTCGTTGATGAAGCTGTAGGGGTTGTAAATGGTCAGGTTGTCCGGCACCGAACCGGTGCTGAAGAAGATCAACAAACCCAGGCCGACCCCGGCATATTTCGGCCGCGAAGCGAGGAACGAGCCGAGCACGATGACTGGCGCGAGCATCACGCACAGCAAGGGAAAACCGTCGATCCATGGGAAGATGAAAAACATCTCGACGAAGCCGATCAGCGCCCCGAGAAAAGTCCCGCAGGCCATTTGAAAAGCCATGCGTTTGGGGTTGGGCGTGGCGGCAGACAGTCCCACGGTGGCGGCGGCAATCAGGGTCATGGTCGCGCCGCTCGGCCACGCCGTGGCGACCCAGTAACTACCGAGCACAATCAGGATGAACGAGGCGCGAATCCCCGAAGCCGCAGCGGCCCACCAGTTGGTTTGCGGGGTGAACGGCTCGTCCCAGCGCTCACGCTCGTGACTGTGATCAGCCAGCGAGGCGTGGGTCTGTGCATAACTGTGCAGGTCGTCGACGAAGCGATAGAGCAGCTCGTATGCGGTGTGAAAATCCAGTTGTTCGGCTTCACTCGGACCGGTTTCCTGAAAGGCTGCACGCAGGCTGCGCACCCGCGCCGGCAGGCCCTCCTTGTAGCTTGCAAGTGCCGTGACCAGACGTGCGGCGTCCGGACTGTTCAAGGCACGACCACTGAAGCCGTCGAGCACTTCGGCCAGATCCTGCAGGCCCGGTCTGATCGCGGCCACCACGTGTTCTTCGTCATTCACGCGCAAGCGTTCCAGCAACTGATGCAAGGCGTTGAAGCGCGTGGTGATGCCCATGAACTCGCTGTTCAGGCGACTGAGGCGACCGTTGCGCCGGCGCATGTGCGGGTCTTCGAACACGGTGACGCTGCGCAACCCTTCCAGCCCCACGGCTTCGGCGATGAAACGCACGTTGTTGGTCTCGAAGGCGTCGGCTTTGCTGCGCCCGCGCAGGCCATCGGTGACGAACAACGCGAACACGCCGAAGCGCTGATACAGCGCGTTGCGCATCGCCGCACTGGCGGTTTGCGGCAGGATTGCGGCGCTGACCACCGTCGAACAGAGAATCCCCAGCGAGATTTCCAGCACCCGCCAGACGGCGGCCATGAACGCACCGTCCGGATGCGCCAGCGCCGGCAGCCCGACCATCGCGGCGGTGTAGCCGGCGAGGACAAAACCGTAGGCGCGGAAGTTACGGCAACGCGCCGCTCCAGCCGAGCAGATGCCGACCCAGATCGCCAGCGAACCGAGGAACAACTCGGTGTTCTGCGCGAACAGCGCGATCAGCGTGACCATCATCGCCGACCCGGCCAGGGTGCCAAGGAAGCGATAGAAACTCTTGGCGAACACCTGACCGCTCTGCGGCTGCATGACGATGAATACGGTGATCATCGCCGTGCGCGGCTGCGGCAGTTCCAGGCGCATCGCCAGCCACAGCGTGAGGAACGCAGCGAGCAAAACCTTGAAGATATACACCCAGGTCACGCCATCACTGCGCGCCCAGTCGAAAAATCCGCGGCGCCATTCCAGGGAGTAGAGCCAGCGTAGAGGTGCGGGCAAGGGAGTCATTTGGTCTTGCTCAATAAATGAAGAGAAAGTCTGTGGATCACGCAATTCCTGTGGCGAGGGAGCTTGCTCCCGCTTGAGTGCGCAGCGCTCACAAGATTTTTGGGGCTGCTGCGCAGCCCAGCGGGAGCAAGCTCCCTCGCCACAGATTTGCGCATACCGTCGGGATTGTGTTCACCGCAGGAGGGCCGGGGTTTTCGGGGCTGCCGTTTGCTCGGCAGTGGGCACATCATTGCCAGCCCCGAGGCCGCCACCCAGCGCCGTCACCAGCTCGGCATGCGCACTCAAGCGCGCCGCCTGCACCTGCTGCTGCACCTGCTGTTGCTTGAACAGCAAGGTCTGCGCATTGAGCACGTTGAGGTAATCGGTGAGGCCGCGCTGATAGGCGATCATCGCGATGTCGTAGGTCTTCTGCGCGGTGGCCACCGACTCGGCGGCGAAGGCTTGCTGTTTGTCCATCGACTCGCGGCGGATCAACTGGTCGGAGATGTTCTTCAGTGCATTGACCAGCGTCTGGTTGTAATGCGCCACGGCGATGTCATACCCGGCGGACGCTTCGCCCAATTCGCTGCGCAAACGTCCACCGTCGAAGATCGGCAATGAGATCGCCGGGCCGACGTTGTAGTTGAGTTTCTTGCCGGTCAAAAACTCTAGCGCACCGCCGCCGGTGGCCATGTAGCCGAGGCTGCCGACCAGATCGACGTTGGGATAAAACCCGGCGTGCGCCACATCGATGCCGCGTGCCTGCGCTGCCACTTGCCAGCGACTGGCGACCACGTCCGGGCGCTGACCGAGCAATTCGGCAGGCAATGCCGACGGCAGTTTCAACGCAGCACCCAGCGCCAGAGTCGGCCGCTGCAACTGCGCCCCGGCGCCCGGGCCTTTGCCCGCCAGCGCGGCGATCTGGTTACGGCTCAGGGCGATTTCTTCGTCCAGCGCATCCAGTTGCCGATGGGTCTCCGGCAACGGCGTTTCGGCCTGACTGACTTCAAAGTGCGTGCCGATGCCGCCGTCCAGACGCTTCTGCGCCAGATCCAAAATCTGCTGTTGCTGCTTGAGGGTCGCGGCGACGATGTCGCGCTGGGCGTAATGCAGCGACAGCTCGATGTAGGCGCGCACGATATTGTTCTGCAATTCCAGCTGCGCCAGCCGCGCTTCGGCGGCGCTCATGTGCGCCAGATCCACCGCGCGTTCGCTGGCATTGCTTTCCCGGCCCCAGAGGTCGAGGGCGTAGCTGAAACCCAGCGCGGCGTTGTTGTCCCAGGTGGTGGTGTTGGCCAACTCGCCCGGGCCGTAGAACTGGTCGGTCGGCCAGTTGTGGCGTTTGAGCGTCGACTCGCCATTGATCTGCAACGACTCGGCGGCCTCGGCGACACCGGCCAGCGCCTTGGCCTGACGCACCCGCGCCGCGGCCATGGCCATGCTCGGGCTGCCCTGCACGGCGAGGTCGATCCAGTGATTGAGTTGCGGATCGCCGTAGGCTTGCCACCATTGTGCGGTGGGCCAATTGGCGTCTTTGGCGGCGTGAGCAATCGCGTCGTCAGTGGCCAGTGCGTCGGCTTCCAATGCCTTGCTATGCGGGGAAATTCCTTGCGTTGAGATGCAGCCGCTGAGACCCAGGGTAAAAGCCAGAACACTGAGCGGCAAAAGCGCTCTGTTGATGCGACGCGGCACAGCTGCGAATTCCTGAAAGAGGATAAGGCGGGGGCGTGTTCCCTCTGTAGGAGCTGCCGAAGGCTGCGATCTTTCGACCTTGATTCCCTTAAAACAAAATCAAAAGATCGCAGCCTTCGGCAGCTCCTACATGGGAACGGCGCAATTCTATGGAACGCCCTGTGTGGCGATAAGCTGGGATTCCTGTGAATCTTTGTTACCGTTAACGAGATAATCCCTTGGTCGGGGGTCTCAGCCCCTGAAACTTCGTGTCACAATTTGCCATCTCCCTTGAGAGCACCCCATGGACACATTGCAAAACATGCGCGCCTTCAGTTGTGTGGCCGAAGCCGGCAGCTTCACCGCTGCCGCCGTGCAACTCGACACCACCACGGCCAACGTCTCGCGCGCGGTCTCCAACCTGGAAGCCCACCTGCAAACCCGCCTGCTCAATCGCACGACCCGGCGCATCGCCCTGACCGAGGCCGGCAAGCGCTACCTGCTGCGCTGCGAACAGATCCTGGCCTATGTCGAAGAAGCCGAAGCCGAGGCCAGCCAGGCCCACGCCCGCCCCGCCGGCCAGCTGAAAGTGCACACCATGACCGGCATCGGCCAGCACTTCGTGATCGACGCCATCGCCCGCTACCGCAAGACCCACCCGGACGTGACCTTCGACCTGACCATGGCTAACCGCGTGCCGGACCTGCTCGACGAGGGCTACGACGTGTCCATCGTGCTGGCCAGCGAACTGCCGGACTCGGGCTTCGTCTCGCAACGCCTGGGCATCACCTACAGCATCGTCTGCGCCTCCCCGGCCTACGTGAAAGCCAACGGCTGCGCGCAAAAACCCGCAGACCTGCTGAACCACGCCTGCCTGCGCCTCGTCAGCCCGGTGATCCCCCTGGAAAAATGGGCCTTCAACGGCCCGGACGGCCAGGAAATGGTCACCATCAACAGCTCGCCGTTCCTGGTGAACTCCGCCGACGCAATGAAAGCCGCGATCATCAGCGGCATGGGTGTCGGCGTCCTGCCGGTCTACGCCGCCATCGAAGGCCTGCGCAACGGCACGCTGGTACGGATGATGCCGAACTACCGCTCGCAGGAACTCAACCTGTACGCGATCTACCCGTCGCGGCAGTACCTGGATGCGAAGATCAAGACCTGGGTCGAGTATCTGCGCGGGTCACTGCCGGAGATATTGGCGGCGCATCAGGCGGAACTGGCCGCTTATGAGTTGAGTGGGAGCCTCGCCGGAGCCCGCGTCGCCAACTGATTTTCAACACACAGTGTTCACTGTAGGAGCTGCCGCAGGCTGCGGTCTTTTGCCCTTGATGTTTAAAAATCAAAAGATCGCAGCCTACGGCAGCTCCTACAAAAGCGGTGATTTGAAGGGAGTTTTCCGACAGGTTTTGACGGTTGTGGCTCGGAAGTTGGGTGGATAGGCTCAGGAGGTCGTTGACGAATCAACGACCGGACTTGGTCGTCCGGGTTTAGAATGGCGCACTTTTCAAGCTTGCTTAATGGCGAGCTGTGCGTGGGAGGGCCCTGGCCCTGCCGGGTTTCCATTCCCTGGTCGACCAACCTGCGTACGGTTCGCCACCCTATTGCTTGGTCGCAGTACGTGGCGAACTTCACATCCCGAATGGAGTTCCACCATGATCAAACCCACACCCAATCCGCCCCAAGCCGAAAGCACCTCTCCCTACGAATCCCTCGATTCAAAAAAGCTCCACGACGCCGCCGAGCGTGCACTCG
This sequence comes from Pseudomonas sp. GW823-FHT01D03, assembly GCF_058798255.1. Classification (NCBI taxonomy): domain Bacteria; kingdom Pseudomonadati; phylum Pseudomonadota; class Gammaproteobacteria; order Pseudomonadales; family Pseudomonadaceae; genus Pseudomonas; species Pseudomonas sp. GW823-FHT01D03. The sequence continues at coordinate 1,133,728 of NZ_JBXAKK010000001.1, read as the reverse complement.
ACCATTACCTGAAACCTTCCGCCGCCGCTGTGAGATTCCACAAACCCAGCAGCATGTTCCAGGTCGCCCCCGACATGGACAACGAAAGCCTGCTGGTTCACGCCTGCGAATCACTGGCCCAAGCCAGCCTCATGACCAGCGACATCGCTGCATATATCGACATCCCGCAGCGTCGAACGATTCTGGCGATTCAGCAAATCATCATGCTGGCCGAGCTGGCGGTGAATCGGGTGCTGGATAATGTGGAATTGAGCCAATCTGCAGCACACAGCTGAGCCATTGTGAGAGCGGGCTTGCACGCGAAGGCGTCAGCACTTCCAACACTTTCGGTGACTGACACACCGCTTTCGCGAGCAAGCCCGCTCCCACAGGGGGATTGGGTCAGTCAGTTGGAAACTGGTCGGCTACTAGGCCGCCATCGCGAGCAGGCTCACTCCTACAGTGGGATTGGGTGAGTCAGTTAGATCCAGGTCGGCTGTCAGGCCGCCTTCGCGAGCAGGCTCACTCCTACGGAAAAGCAAAACAGTCCAGACAGACCGCATGCTTTTCACCACTCAAATGGCCGAGTGTCAGCTCGCCGAAAGCTCTTGATCTTGCCGTGCCGGCCCCATCGGCAGGCTGAGAGGAGGGGTTTATCCGGGGGTAGGCGCGTAGCGCCATGCGGCGAAGCCGCATACATCGAGAGGAGGTGCAGCGAAGCAAACCGGAGGCGATGCCCCCGGATGAACCCCGCAACGAAGGAACCCGAGCCACGGCGAGGGCCGTACGCCGGGGCCAAGACCTTTGCTTCCTTTGGGGCGTTTGCCAAAGGGAGTCGCTGTAAGAGCGAAACCGCCAGCAGCAGCACCCGAAGCAACGGATATGTCCCCCATCAACCCAAAGCATGGTCGGCCCAGAGGCCGCCAAGACAACCCAAAACAGAAATGTTAGCTTGCTTGGCAATAAAGCCCAGAAGCCGAGCCCATAGCGATGAAAAAAACAGTCCTGGCCTTCAGCCGCATCACCCCACCCATGATCGAACGCCTGCAACAAGAGTTCGACGTCATCGTCCCCAACCCCAAGAACGGCGACATCAACGCCCAATTCAACGAGGCCCTCCCCCACGCTCACGGCCTCATCGGCGTAGGCCGCAAACTCGGCAAAGCCCAACTCGAAACCGCCACAAAACTCGAAGTGGTCTCCAGCGTCTCCGTCGGCTACGACAACTACGACCTCGACTACTTCAACAAACGCGGAATCATGCTCACCAACACCCCGGACGTGCTCACCGAAAGCACCGCCGACCTCGCCTTCGCCCTGATCATGAGCAGTGCCCGCCGCGTCGCCGAACTCGACGCCTGGACCAAGGCCGGCCAATGGCAAGCCAGCGTCGGCGCACCGTTGTTCGGCTGTGACGTCCACGGTAAAACCCTGGGCATCGTCGGCATGGGCAACATCGGCGCCGCCGTCGCCCGCCGTGGCCACTTCGGCTTCAACATGCCAATCCTCTACAGCGGCAACAGCCGCAAGACCGAACTGGAACAGCAACTCGGTGCGCAGTTCCGCAGCCTTGACCAACTGCTGGCCGAAGCCGACTTCGTCTGCCTGGTAGTGCCGCTCAGCGACAAGACCCGACACCTGATCAGCCACCGCGAACTGGCGCTGATGAAGCCTGGTGCGATTCTGGTCAACATCTCCCGTGGCCCGGTGGTCGACGAGCCGGCGCTGATCGAAGCGCTGCAGAACAATCGCATCCGTGGCGCCGGTCTGGACGTCTACGAGAAAGAACCACTGGCTGAATCGCCGCTGTTCCAGTTGAAAAATGCTGTGACATTGCCGCACATCGGCTCCGCCACGAATGAAACCCGCGAAGCCATGGCCAATCGTGCACTGGCCAATCTGCGCAGTGCGCTGCTCGGCGAACGTCCGCAGGACCTGGTCAATCCGCAAGTCTGGCGCGGATAAAAAATGACGGGCAAGTGCAGAACCGCACTTGCCCGTTAGTTGCCGCCCTACACAACTTGAAATTGAACAACAAAGCCAATTAAACAACAGCATTATAAGCTCTGCCTGGCAATCGAATGATCGACCACTGCTATGGAGAGCTAATCCCGTGACCAACCTGACGACCGACAAAGTTATTCGCTACAGCAAAGTTATATTGATGGCTTACATCAGCTTCTTTGGTGTGCTGGTGATGATTCATAACTTTACCGACTATGACTCGAACTACACCTACGTGGCTCATATCCTGAGCATGGACACCACCACCGCCAGTGAGTCCATAAAGTACCGAGCCATCGATTCACCGATGATTCATCACCGGATCTATTGGTTCATCATCACGCTGGAAGTGACGTATACGACGTTGTGCCTGATAGGCACCTATCAACTCTATCGGCACATCAACGCGTCTGCAGAGGTATTCCACGAGGCAAAAAAGTTCTCGATCATGGGCATACTGGCGGCAATCTTCATTTATTACGTGTGCCTGCAAACCGTAGGTGTGGAATGGTTTGACATGGACACCTCACAATCATGGAATGCCAAGGACTGGGCCCGGCATATCATTGACTTCATACTCCCGGTGATGATTTACATCACCTTGAAAGTCGAGCGCTGATGTTCAGCGATCGTTTGTTTCATACCAACTTCCCCCGCACCGGCGCCACCAGCGCTTTCGGCTTACGAAACACCAACACATTACCCAGCATCACCAACACCAGCCCGAGCAACGCCGGTGCCGTCCACTGATAACCTTCAGCAAACGCCGACACGTTCAGCGCCACCACCGGGAACAGCACGGTGCAATACGCCGCACGTTCCGGCCCCATACGCCCGACCAGCGTCAGGTACGCGGTGAAGCCGATCACCGAGCCGGGGATCACCAGATACAATAACGCCCCGACGTAACGTGGCGACCACTCCATGTCGAACGCAATGCCGTTGACCAGACACCACGCCGACAACATCGCCGCACCATACGCCATGCCCCAGGCGTTGGTGGTCAAGGGTTTCAAGCCTGCCTTCTGCTGCAGGCTCGACAGCATATTGCCCGCCGAAAAACACAAGGTGCCGCACAGCGCCAGGCCAAGACCAAGCAACGTTTCGGGGCTGGCGTGATGGCCGGCCAGTTCCGGCCAGAACAGCATTCCCAGACCGAACAGGCCGAGCGCCCCGCCCATCAAAACATTGCGCGCGATGCGCTGACCGAAGAACACCCGGGCATTGAGCGCATTCCACAAAGTGGCCGTGGAAAACACCACCGCCACCAGCCCGCTGGGAATCCACTGGCTGGCAGTCAGAAAGCACATGAAGTTGACGCAGAACAGGCACAGCCCCTGCGCCACACAGATCAGATGGCCGCGCCGATTCATCGGTTGCAGCCGCCGACTGAGCAGCAACAACACGAACAGCACCAGCGCGGCGAGACCGAAGCGATAAACGATCGACACCGGGATCGCGACCACGCCCAGTTGCCATTTCAGGGCAATCCAGGTGGTGCCCCAGATCAGCACGGTCAGCAGATACAGCGAAAGGTTCATGACAAAACTCCTGAGAACACCTGGCACTCTGTGGCGAGCGAGCTTGCTCGCGCATGGGTACAGGACTCACTGATGGGGCCGCTGCGCAGCCCGGCGGGAGCAAGCTCGCTCGCCACAGGTTTGCGTTTAATCGCGATTCAGGGTGGGGCAGCAAGGATCGGGGCGCTTGCAAAATCTTGCGCTTTTGTCGCCCGGCAGGTCGGCAGCGCGAAGGCTACGGAGTAGGATGCAAGGCGTTGGAGAGAAACGAATATGGCCGCTATCGATACCCTGCAAGTTTTCCAAGCCCTCAACCGCTCGCCGAATGCACGCCTGGTGCACAGCGCCGAGCTCGGTGACGGCTTGTCTGCGGCCCTGTGGACCAACCACCACGATGCCCGGGAATACGAAGCGCCGAGCCACCACACCCTTTCCTGCTACATCGCCGGTGGCACGGGTACCTTTCGCCGTGGCCAACCGGGACACAAGGGCGGACCGGACAAGCTGTGCATCTTGCCGACGGATCACGAATCCGGCTGGGTGATCAACGGCGATATCCGCCTCGCTCATCTGTATTTCAGTGCCGAGCAGTTTGCGTTGGGGTGTGTCACCTTGCTTGATCGCGAGCCGCGAGAGATGCAGTTGCGCGAGCAGACCTTTCTGGAAGATCCGCAGCAGGCCCGACGCTTTCGCCAGTTGCTGACGCTGAACTGGGACGAACCTGCCGAACGCTTGCTGACCAGCAGCATTGCCCACGAATTGATCAGCCATACCCTGCTCAGCCAGGTCGGCGCCCGTCAGGGTTTGCGCCTCAAGGGCGGACTGGCGCCCCATCAGCGGCGGCAACTGGTCGAGTTCATCGACAATCAGTTGGCCGAGCCGATCAGCCTCGGGCAACTGGCCGGGCTGTGTGCGCTGTCGGAATACCACTTTGCGCGGATGTTTCGCGTGAGCTTCGGCCTGCCGCCGCATCAGTACGTGCTGGCGCGGCGCTTGAACCGGGCGCGGGAATTGTTGTGTGGCACGGCGTTGCCGCTGGGGGAGATTGCACTGGCGTGCGGGTTTACCAGTGCCAGTCATTTCACCAACCGGTTTCGGCAGGTATTGGGTGGGACGCCAGGGGAATATCGGCAGGCGTTTGTGCGTTAGATCCGAGATGTTTATTGCCTGATCGGGCCGCTTCGCGAGCAAGCCCGCTCCCACAGGGTTCAGAGTGAACTCAGATTGTGTGAATAACACCATCCAATGTGGGAGCGGGCTTGCTCGCGAAGAACGATGACGCGGTCCCCGATCAGAACTCCAGCGTGCTCGACAACGAAATCTGCCGCGAATCGCCCATCGACACAAAGAACCGGCTCGCCGCCGAGGTGTAGTAGGTGCGGTCGAACAGGTTCTTCACGTTGAGCTGGAACTTGACCTTCTGCCCTTCTAGTTTGGTGTCGTAAGTGGCAAACGCATCGGCCACGGTGTAGCTCGGCAGGTCGAAATCATTCACCGCGTTACCCGCCCGCTCGCCGACATAGCGCGCCCCGGCACCGACTCGCAGTTGATCGCCGCCAATCACGCTGCCGAAGTCATACACCGCCGACAATGAGCCGCTGTTCTTCGCCACGTTTTGCAAGCGATTGCCTTTGTAGTCCGGGTCTTCGGTGACCTCGGCATCGGTGTAGGCATAGGCGCCGATCAGGCTCCAGCGATCAGTCAACTGGCCGGTCAGGTCCAGTTCCAGACCCCGGGAACGCACTTCGCCAGCCGCGCTGTAAATGGTGGTCGGGCCTTCAGAATTGGAGACCAGCACGTTGCGCTTCTTGATGTCGAACAGCGCGATATTGCCGGTGATGCGCCCCGGCATATCCAGACGCGCACCCAGTTCCCACGACTTGGCTTCTTCCGGCGCGATGCTGCCGTCGAGCACGGTGCTGCTGCCGCTGAGCGGGGCGATGGTCGAGTTGGGTTTGAACGATTCGGTGTAGCTGCCGTAGAACGACAACTCGTCGGTGTAGCGATACACCAGCCCCGCGCGAGGCACGAATTTCTGCCCGTTGCTGTCGGTGTTGGCCTTGAACGGCACGCCTTTGCCGGCGTACTGGTCGTACTCCTGGAAGCGCCCGCCGGCGACCAGAATCCACTGATCGTTGAGGTGGATGGAGTCCTGCAGGAACACCGAATCACTGCGCAGCAGATCGGTCTGCGCACTGTCCGCCGGACTGACTGTGGTGCCTTCGACTTCACGGCCGTAGACCGGATTGACATAGCTGAAGGTGCTCAGGCTTTTCTGGCGGATCAGGTCGGCGCGGTAGATCTTGCGGTACTCGTCGTCGACGCCGAACACCAGGTCATGTTGCATGCCCAACAGGTTGACCTTGCCCTCAAGGCTGGCGGTGGTGAAGCGGTCGGTGCTGATCGCGCCTTGCGTGCCGTCCATGCTGCGGGTCAGCGTGCCTTTTTTGGTGTCGATGGCGGTCACGCGCACTTGGCTGGCGTCGTAGGTTTCGCGGTTCCAGCTGTAGCCGAAGTGGGCCTTCCAGTCGTCGTTGAGTTCGTGGTCGGCCTCGAAATGGTACAGATCCGAGCGGCCTTCCATGTCGTTGAACGGCTCGTCCAGACGCTCGTTGCGCGAGATGTCCAGCGGATGGTTGGTGCGCGGATCGATCACCGTGCCACGGTCGAACGGGGTGAGGAATTCGCGATGCTCGTAGCCGAACGACAGCTTGGTGCGCTCGCCGAACCAGGCCAGAGACGGCGCGATCAGCGTCTCGCGATGGGTGCCGTAGTTGCGCCAGTAATCTTCGTCTTCATGGTCCAGCACCAGCCGGTAGGCCAGCCCGGATTCACCCAGCGCACCGGTGCTGTCGAAGGTGCCGCCGCTGCCATTTTTGCCGTCGCCGTAAGTCGAGCCACGCAGGGTCAGCGCATTGTATTGGGTCAGTTCCGGTTTCTTGCTGACCAGGTTGACCACGCCGCCCGGATCCTGAATGCCGTACAACAACGAGGCCGGGCCCTTGAGCACTTCGACGCGATCGACCGTCGCGTTCATGCCACGGCCCTGCACGATCGGCATCCCGTCGCGCATGATCGAGCCGTTGCGGTTGTCGCCAAAGCCGCGGGTCATCACCGAGTCCTGAGTGCTGCCCAAGGTGTTGCCCTGGGTGATGCCGCTGACGTTGGCCAACGCATCGTCGAGATTGCGCGGGGCCTGATCGCGAATGACCTGGGCCGGGATCACGTTGACGGTCTGCGGGATTTCCTGCAGCGAAGCCGAGGAGCGCATCACCGAACTGGTCTGCGGCGGCTGATAGCTCATCGATTCGTCACGTATCGAAGTGATGGTGGTCGCGCCGAGATTGAGTGCGCCTGCGCTGGGTTGCGGTTCCAGCGCGAGGGTGTGGCTGTCGGTACGGCGGAAGGTCATGCCGGAGCCGCTGAGCAGGCGTTGCAGCGCCTGTTCGGCGCTCATCTGGCCACTGACCGCCGGGGCGTTGAGGCCGTACGGCGCTTCATCGGTGTAGACCACGCTTTGTCCGGTGACGCGGCTGAAATCGCTCAGGGCCTGGGGCAGCGGTTTGGCGCTCAGGGAAAAATTGAACTGCTTCTGCGTCGGGCTGCTGACGGTTTCGGCGGCGAGCGCCACGCTCATCGGCAACAGCGCCAATGCGCAAAAACTCAATGCCGAAACCCCCAACCACTGTTTGACCGAACCCGATTTTGCCCTGGACTTCATTGCTCAATGACCTGTGTAGAACCGCAACGGATGCGAATGGCTCGCAGTTTCAGTCACTACACGGATGGGGCTGTGGTTTACCTCACCACTCATTTGAAAATATTTTTCGAGAGCAGTGTCGGTAGTTCTGACGCCTTCGCGAGCAAGCCCGCTCCCACAGGGGGAACGCATTCCAAATGTAGGAGTGAGCCTGCTCGCGATGGCGCCGGCAGGCTCAGCGCAAAATAATCAGATGCCCCAGCACCTGATGCTGCTCAAACCCCATCACCCCTTGCAGGGAACTGAGCACCGCCTGCGGATCCTTGCTCGGAAAACTGCCGCTGACCTTGCGCGCTGCCAGTTCATCGTTGAGCACAACAATCCGTCCTGGGTAATAGCGCCGCAGATCCTCCACCACGTCGGCCAGCGACGCCTTGTAGTAATTCAGCCAGCCTTGACGCCAGGCCAGTTGCGCCTCGCTGTCCACCGCGTGCAGTTTTTCTGCACTGCCCTGCCCGTAAGCCACTTGCTGGCCGGCGGTCAGAATCTGCTGTTGCGCGTTGCGACCCGCCGTCACGCCAACGCGCCCGGACAGCACCGTGACTTGCGCACCACCGGGCTGCAGACGCACTTCGAACTGCGTGCCGAGCACCCGCGCCTCGCCCTTCTCCGCCTCGACCACGAAGGGCTCGCCGGTGTGCGTGACACTGAAAAAACCGGCGCCACGGCGCAGTTGCACATGCCGCTCGCCCTGACTGAAATCCACCGCGATGGCGCTGTCGGCATCCAGCGTGACTTGCGATTGATCGGCCAGGGTCACGGTGCGGATCTCGCCCGGTGCCGAAACGTAATCGGCACCCAGATCATCGATCCAGCGCTGCGGCTGCCAGCCCGTGCCGAGGCTGATCATCAGCATCAGACACGCGGCCATCGCCAGCGCGCCCGACCAACGCAGCAGCGGTAAACGACGCGGACGATCCATCGCATTCAGGTAGCCCTGCAACGCCAACGCCTCTTCATCGGCCAGGATGCGCGCCGGGCTTTCGCTCAACTCCCAGAGCACTTGCGCCTGGGCATAGGCCTCGGCGTGGGCCGGGTCGGCGCGCAGCCATTGGCTGAAGGTCTGTTGATCGCCGGTGCTGGGGCGGTCGTGCAGCAGGCTCAGCCAAGCGAGCGCGGCCTGCTCCTGAGCAGGCGTCGGGGTGACGCGGTCGGTGACTTTCACGGTGCTTTCCCTGGCAGGCGTGGCGCGGGTTCGCGCAGGCTGGCCTTGCAGGCCTCGAGGGCGCGCATCATATGTTTTTCCACGGCGCTTTGGGACAGGCCCATGGCCTTGGCGATGTCTGCGTATTTGCGGCCGTGGATGCGATTGAGCAAAAAGATCTGCCGGGTGCGCTCGGGCAAGGCACGCAACGCCGCCTCGACATGGCGCAGATCATTGCCCGCTTCGAGCGCGGCTTGCGGTTCGCTGCCGTGGCTGTCCGGCGCATCCGGTTGCCAGCCCTCATTGACCCGCACGCGCGTGCCCTCGCTGCGCAAGTGGTCGATGGCGATGTTGCCGGCGCAGCGCAAAAGGTAGGTGCTGAGTTCTTCAACTTGCACCAGCGGCCGCCGCCAGAAACGCAGGAACAGATCCTGCACCAGATCCGCCGCCGTGGCCCGGCAACCGACGCGCCGGTTCACCAGCGCTTCCATCTGCGAGCGCTGTGACAGGAACACCTGGAGAAAATGCGCACGCGCGCCATGGGGTTCGTCGTCGCGGGATTCCGGAGGATGACCGATCAGCATGTCAGCCCTGCGCCCAAGCGGCGACCGGACTGGCCAGCAGACTCAACCCGGCCAGTGCGAGGGCCAGACGTGGGCAATACGGCAGCAACAGCACCAACGCCAAGGCGCTGAGCATGAGCACCGCGAACCAGTCGACCAGACCGAAACTCCAGCCGTGTGCAGCGACTGCCGCCCAAAGCGACAGCCCGAGCAACAGCCAACCGGCGAGCTTCAAACCCCGTGCGCGTCGGGCCGAGGGTTTGTTGCCGAGCAGTTCATCGTGGTGCCGAGGCATCGACAGACACAACGCACTGAACCCGGCGTAGCACAGCAACAACGCCAGCAACATCAGTTGACCTCCTGCTCAAGCGCGATCGGTCGAGGCTTTTCGCGGGGTGTTTTTTTCACGCTGACGGCGCTGCCGGCACGCTGCATTTTCCATGCGGCCCAGCCGAGGAACAGGCCCGCGCCCAGGCACGTCAGATCAAAACCCGCCAGCGTCCAGTCACCTTGCGCGAGCGTTACCCCGAGATTCCACGGTGTGGTCAGATTGATCAGTGGCACCGCGATAAACAGCACGGCAGCCAGCCCGAGCTGTTCGACCCAGGCCCTTCGCCCTTTGCGCAGCACTGCATGCACCACGCTCAAGGCCCAGGCGACAAAAAACGCATTCACTTCCTGATCGGCGCGCCCGGCCAGGTCTGCCGGCAGCAGGCGATTGGCCAAAAAGAACACCGCCACCGCTACCACCAGCCCGGCCATGCTGGCGATGTTCAGCACTTCCACCAAGCGCAATTCGAACGGCATCACGCCGCTCTTGACGTGTTTGAGCTGGCGCTTGCCAAGCCAGATCACCAGCCCGGTGCCGATCATCGCAGTACTCGCCAGACCACAAATGAAATACAGCCAGCGCAATGTCGCCCCTGCAAAGTGGCCCACGTGCAAACCGTAGAACGTGCCGCCGACGGCCATCGCCACGGGCTGCTCCGGAGTGCTGCCGAGGCGCTCGCCGGTGACGCCATTGAACGTCACCGCGCGCCCGAAATCATGGACGACGCGGTCGCCACGGCGCGACAGCACCACCGAGGCATTCGCGTCCCCCGGGTTGTTCACCGTCAGCCGCGCGGTGCTGCCTCCCGCCCACTGCTCGCTGGCCTTGGCCAGCAGTGGCGCCATCGGGCTCAGCGGCGCCGCCCGGTTGGCTCGCTCAGGGGTCTTCGATGCCGGAAAAACTTCGTCGTAAAAGGCGCGCACGTCGCCGTTATAGGACGCCAGAATGCTCGCCGGCATGACCATCGCCATGAAGATCACCAGGCTGCTGTAGGTGATCATCAGGTGGAACGGCAGCACCAGCACGCCGACCGCGTTATGCCCGTCGAGCCATGAACGCTGGCCTTTGCGCGGACGAAAGGTGAAGAAGTCCTTGAAGATTTTCTTGTGGGTGATGATGCCGGTGATCAGCCCGACGAACATCACCATCGCCGCCATCGTCGCCAGCCAGCGGCCCCATGGATAAGGCATTTGCAGCTGAAAATGGAAGCGGTAGAAGAACTCGCCGCCCATGCTTTCGCGGGCCTGGACTTCGCTGCCGGTCTGCGCGTCGAGTGTTCTGGATTCGAACTTGCCGCGCTCGCCCGGTTTGTTCGGCGCCTGCTGCCAGCGCACCGTCAGGCCGGGATCGCGGGCGTCGGGCAAGTCGATCAGCCAGCGCGAGGCGCCGGCGGCGTGTTGTTGCAGGTAACTTTGCGCCAGGTTCAGGCTCGCTTCGGCATTGATGGGCCGCGCGGGAATTTCCGGCTGCATCCAGTGGCTGATCTCATCCTTGAAATAGGCCAGCGTCCCGGTGAGGAAAATCGCAAACAGCAGCCAGCCGAACACCAGTCCCGTCCAGGTGTGCAGCCAGGCCATCGACTGGCGAAAGCCCTCTTTCATGCGAAGCCCAAGCCCCGTGCGGCGCCGGACACCGTCGCCAGAATCACGCTCGGCACCAGCAAACCGACCCACGCCGACCACGCCGTGCGGCAAGCGAAGCACCACAGCACCGCGACCAGATAGACCAGAAAGGAAATGGTCATGCCGGTCACCACCGCTTCGGCGCGGCTCAACGGCAACCACATCGTCAGCGCGACACTGGCCAGCGCTGCGACCAGATAGCCACCGAACACCGCCGCCAGCACCCGCGAGGTAATGGCCAGACGATAGGACATGGGAAGTGAGGCGAGTTTGCCTTTCATGTTTCGACCCTGAAACGAAAAAACGTCCGGCCGACAAGCCGAACCAACAGGCGAGCAATATTAATGATAAATATTCTCATACGCAAAAGCATCTGATTGCCGGACACCCTCGCCCGCCCCTACAATGCGAACAGTTCTTGTTCTCTAACGCATCGATCATGCGCCCGGAGTAATACCCTTGCCGTCCGCCCATCCTGTCGAATCGCTCTACCACGACCACCACAGCTGGCTCACCGGCTGGTTGCGGCGCAGGCTCGGCTGCCCGGACAGCGCGGCGGATCTGGCGCAAGACACGTTCATCCGCGTGCTCAGCGCTCGTGAGCCCGCAGTAATCATCGAACCGCGCGCCTTTCTCACCACCCTCGCCAAACGCGTGCTGTTCAATCATTACCGCCGTCAGGACCTGGAACGCGCCTACCTCGACACCCTGGCGCAGATGCCGGAAATGGTTGCGCCATCGGAAGAAGACAAAGCGATCATCCTGCAAACCCTGATCGAACTGGATCAGTTGCTCGATGGCTTGCCGCGTCTGGTCAAGCGCGCCTTTTTGCTGGCGCAGGTCGATGGCCTGACTTATCCGCAAATCGCCGCCGAGCTGGGCATCTCCTTAGCCACGGTCAAACGCCATCTGCACAAAGCGGCCCTGCGCTGCTACTTCGCCCTATGAACCGCGCTCCGGATTTTTCCGCGCAAGTGGCCGAACAGGCCGTGCACTGGCTGATGGAAATGCAGCAGGGGACGCTCTCCCCGCGTCAGCAACAAGCCTGGCAGCAATGGCTGGACGCCCACAGCGAACATCGTCGCGCGTGGGAGCACATGCAGCGGGTCAACCAGCGATTGCGCGGCGTGGCGTCGCCATTGGCCCATGCCGCGTTGAACGGGCCGAAGTCTTCCAGCCGCCGTCAGGTGCTCAAATTGCTGCTGCTTCTCGGTGCCGGTTCTGCTGTCACCTGGGGGATGCGCGAGCACAATCCGCTGCCGACGCTGCTCGCCGATTACCGCAGTCCGCTGGGAGAGCGACGCAAAGTTACGCTGGGTGCGGGCAGCCAGTTGCAGCTCAACACCGCGAGTGCGGCGGACGTGGACAGCACGCAACGGCTGATCCGTTTGCTGGAAGGCGAGATCCTCCTGAGCACCGCACAAGCGTTCGAAGTGCGCACGGCGCAAGGGCTGTTGAGAACCGCTGCTGCCCGGCTCAACGTCCGGCAATTTGCTGATCGCACGCAGGTGGCGCTGTTCGAAGGCCAGGTCGAATTGATCCGCCCCGGGCACGCGCCGATGTGGCTGCCCGTTGCCCGTCAGCTGAGTTTCAGCGCCACCTCGGTCAGCGCAGCCCAGCCACTGGACGCCAACAGCGGCGCCTGGGCCGACGGTATGCTGGTTGCCGCGCACATGCGCCTGGGCGACTTCCTTGAAGAGCTCGCCCGTTACCGTCGCGGCCAGTTGCATTGCGACGCGAAGGTGGCCGACTTGCTGATCTCCGGGACTTATCCACTGGACGACAGCGAGCGGATTCTTGATCTGCTGCAAATCAGTCTGCCGGTGAAAGTGCGGCGCTTTACCCGCTATTGGGTGAGTGTCGAGTCCCGGGTTTAAAACAAAACTGTGGCGAGGGAGCTTGCTCCCGCTGGCCTGCGCAGCAGGCCCTCAATACAGGGGCCGCTTCGCGCCCCAACGGGAGCAAGCTCCGTTGCCACAAAATCAGTCATTCAAAAAATATTCGTAAACCGTGAGCCGTTTTTCAGATCTGGCGTGACAGAGAAGGAAAGCCCCCCTTGATTCAACCTTCTCAGGATCACCCTTCATGCACCCGACCCGCCTCACGCCACTGGCCCGCAGCCTGCGCAACCTCGTACTGGGCGCCAGCCTGAGCTTCAGCGCTCTACCGGCCATGGCCGCCGAAACCAGGGTTTACCACATCGCCCCGGCGTCGCTGGAAAACGCCCTCAACCAGCTTGGTCGTGAAGCCGGCGTGCTGATTTCCTTCGGTTCGCAGATCACCAGCGGCGTGCAAAGCCGTGGCCTGGAAGGCAGTTACAGCACCGCAGAAGGCCTCGATGCACTGCTCGAAGGCACAGGCCTGCAAGCTCGCGCCGAAGGCAACAATGCGTTCAGCCTGCAACCGGTCGGCGACACCGCGCTGGAGCTGGACACCTCGAAAGTCGTCGGTGACTGGCTCGGTGACGCGGCGCAGGTCAACGTGTTCGAGCATCCGGGCGCCCGCGATGTGATCCGCCGCGAAGACTTCGAACGTCAGGGTGCGACTCAGGCGCGCGACGTGCTCAACCGCATCCCCGGGGTCAACGCCCCGGAAAACAACGGCACCGGCAGCCACGACATGGCGCTGAACTTCGGCATTCGCGGTCTCAATCCGCGCTTGGCTGCGCGCTCGACGGTACTGATGGACGGCATTCCCGTGCCGTTCGCACCTTACGGTCAACCGCAGTTGTCGTTCGCGCCGATCAGCATGGGCAACATGGATGCCGTGGATGTGGTGCGTGGCGGCGGCGCTGTGCGTTACGGCCCGCAGAACGTCGGTGGCGTGGTCAACTTCGTCACCCGCGCCATCCCGGATGAGCCGACGGTCAAGGGTGGCCTCCAGACTGAGACCAGCCCGTCGTCGAGTCATGACGGCTTCAAAACCAGCGCCAACCTGCTGGCCGGCGGCACCAACGAAAATGGTCTGGGCGGCGCGCTGCTGTACTCTGGCACCCGTGGCGGCGATTGGCGTGAACACAGCGACAGCGAAATCGACGACCTGATCCTCAAGGGCAAATACCAGCTCGACGACGCCAACAGCTTCAACGCCATGGCCCAGTATTACGAAGGCAAGGCCGACATGCCCGGTGGTCTCAACGTCGCCGATTACGACGCCGATCCGTATCAGTCGACGCGCCTGAAAGACCAGTTCTGGGGTCGCCGCACAATGTTCAACTTCGGCTATCGCTATCAGGAAGATCGTCGCGAATTCACCGCCAACACTTTCTTCACCAAGACCCTGCGCAGCGGTTATCTGGATCAGGGCAGTTTCCTCTCGCTGTCACCGCGCGAGTACTGGGTGCGCGGCTTGGAAACGCGTTTCGCCCAGGGCTTCGACCTCGGCCCGACCAGCCATGAAGTCGGCGTCGGTTACCGCTACATCAACGAGGCCGGCCACGAGTTGCGCTATCGCACGCCGATCAGCAGCAACCAATACCCGACCACCGACAGCCGCAACGACCGTGACACCCGCGGTGGCACCGAAGCCAATGCGTTCTTCGTCGACGATCGCATCGACATCGGCAAATGGACCATCACCCCGGGGGTGCGCTACGAGATGATCGAATCGCAGCAGACCAACAACCTGACCGACGTCAAATACAAGGGCGACTACAACACCGCGCTGCCGGCGCTGAACGTGCTGTATCACCTGAGCGACAGCTGGAATCTGTACGCCAACACCGAAGGTTCGTTTGGCAGCGTGCAGTACAGCCAGATGCCCAACCGCGTCAGCAGTGGCGAAGTAAAACCGGAGAAAGCCCGCACCTGGGAACTCGGTACCCGTTATGACAACGGCGCCCTGCGCGCCGAGATTGGCGCATTTCTGATCAACTTCGACAACCAGTACGAAAGCAACCAGACCAACGATTCGGTGATTGCCCGTGGCGAGACCCGTCATCAAGGCATCGAGACCAGCGTCAACTATGCGCTGGATGACTTGAGCCCGGCACTCGCCGGCTTCGATGTGTACGCCACTTACGCCTACGTCGACGCGACCATCCGCGAAGACGGGCCGAACAAGGGCAATCGCGTGCCATTCTCTTCAAAACACAAGGGCACGATCGGCGTTGGTTATACCGAAGGCCCGTGGAAGCTCAACGTCGACAGCAGCTTCCAGAGCGACCAGTTCGCCGACAACGCCAACACCTCCAGGGAAAGCGCCGACGGCAGCACCGGCAAGATCCCCGGCTACATGCTGTTCAGCAGCCGCGCCGGTTACGACTTCGGCCCGCAATTGTCGGATCTGAACGTGGCGGTGGGGGTGAAGAACATCTTCAACACCCAGTATTTCACCCGCTCGTTCGATGACAACAACAAGGGCAAGTACGTGGGTGAACCGCGCACGGTGTACGTGCAAACCTCCCTCGCGTTCTGAGATTGAAAACCCCCTCACCCTAACCCTCTCCCAAGGAAGAGGGGACTGATTGCGGGATGCTTGCGAAGTACGCCGACCTGATTCTGCTTTGCCGAATCCATAGTCGAGTCGGTCTTTCAGGTCGATGTTTCACGTCAGACACCTCGGTCGGCCCCCTCTCCCGGAGGGAGAGGGCTGGGGTGAGGGGCCGCTTTCTGATGCCCTGCGCAAAAAACGACACAAACAAAAACGGGCCTGCTTGCGCAGGCCCGTTCTCATTGGGTGGCTTGAAAAATCAGCGCATCAACTGTTGATCGCTGCCTGTTCGTTCTCGAGAAACTCTTCTTCCAGCAGTGCGTCATTCGCCTTGCTGAACGGCACGATGGCGGCGCGGGGTTTGCCGCGCAGTTTGCCAAACAGGTGCTCCAGCGCGTGTTCCAGTTTTTCGGCTGCACCGTCGATCGCCTGTTCCAGCGAATCGGCTTTATGGGTGACGGAAATCGGTTGATGGCCTTTTGGCCGCGCTTCCAGTTGGCAGCGCAAGTCATGGGGACCTGGTTTGTCGCCGTTCTCGTCGCTCAGGTGGACTTCGACACGGGTCAGGTCTTCTTCATAACGTTCGAGCGTGCTCTCAATAGTTGTACGTACCCACTCCTCCAGTCGCTTACTGCTTTGAATATGGTTATCGCTGTTGACTTGGATTTGCATAGTTCATCCCTTATTTCAGCTAGCTCGCCAGAGGCCTTGAGTTGGATTTCCTGACCTCCTGGTTACAACAATCGGCCCGACCGACGAACATTTCAACCCCTGAAAAAAGATAAATATTCATTCGCAAAAAAAGCCGGACAACCGAGCAAGTCACTGGTAAGGTCGGGAGTTGGGTCGCCTCGCAACCCTGCAAAATCTGCTCACAATTGCCCGTCGTTCAACGGGTGCAAGCTGCGGAAAATCCCCGCCTCCTCCACCAGCCAGTCATGCACCGCACGCACGCCCGGATGGCTCAACGCCCCCGGCGCATACAGCAGCACGTAGCGTTTGTGGTTGGGCACTGACAGCCCGAACGGCACAATCAACGTTCCGCGCTCCAGCTCATCGTTGAGCAACGTGCGCCGGGCAATCGCCACGCCCATGCCGGCGATCGCCGCTTCGATGGTCAGGTGATTGCGATTGAACGTGTGCCCACGCCGTACGTCGGCGCCTTCAAAGCCAATCGCGTTGAGATAAAACTCCCATTCCGCGTATTCATAACTGCCACGCCAGGCGGTGATGTCGTGCAACAACGGGAAATGCACCAGATCCGCCGGCCCGTGCAGCGGCGGGCGTCCGCGCAACAAACTCGGCGCGCACACCGGGAAAATCTGCTCATCGAGCAAGGCTGTGGATAACAGCCCCGGGTAGCTGCCGTCATTCAGATCGATTGCCAGATCGAAGTCGCCCTCGTGCAACGGCACGCTGCTGTCCTCGGCCACCAGGCGCAACTGGATATCCGGATAACGCTGTTGCAGACGCGGCAAACGCGGGGTCAGCCATTTGCTGAGGAACGACGGAATCGAGCGCACCCGCAGAATCCCGCTGATCATCCCGGCATCCAGTCGACGCAATTCAGCATCAATGCTGCCGTAGGCCTCATTGACCGTGATGGCCAGCCGCTGGCCTTCCGCACTCAACTCGACACCCCGCGCCCGGCGATGGAACAGGCGAAAACCGAGGCGCTCTTCCAGTTGGCGAATCTGCTGGCTGACCGCCCCCGGGGTGATATGCAGCTCTTCCGCGCAACGGGTGAACGACAGGTGCCGCGCGGCACAGGAAAACACCTGCAGCCAGACGTAGGTCTGGGCGTGCAATTGACGACTCATTGTTTAGTCCTGCTAAAGGCTTTCTTAGGAAGTTTCGTTGGTCACGTAGGACCGAGGTAGGCAGTATCGCCGACATTGCGCTTGTCCTACAAAAAATGGCAGCGATTCCTACTCCATTGCTTGTAAGGGTTTAGCATGGCTATCAGTGTTTTCGATCTATTCAAAGTCGGCATCGGCCCGTCCAGCTCCCACACCGTTGGCCCGATGCGAGCCGCCGCGACCTTCGCGCAGGCGCTGATCGATCAACGCTTGCTCAACGATGTGCGCCGCGTGGAAATCCGTTTGTACGGTTCGCTGTCGGCCACCGGTGTCGGCCACGCCACCGACCGCGCCACCGTCATGGGCCTGATGGGTGAATGGCCGGACAGCATCGATCCGGCGACCATCGACCCACGCATCCAGCAACTGCGCGAAAGCGGCCTGTTGCTGCTGGCCGGGCACAGAGAAATTTCCTTCAACTGGCAGCACGATCTCCTGCTACTGGACGAAAGCCTGCCCTACCATCCCAACGCCATGTCGCTGACAGCCTTTGGCGAAAGCGCCGAGCTGATCACGCAAACGTACTACTCGATTGGCGGCGGTTTCATCATCGAAGCGGCGGAAGCGGAGTCCGGTGTGGCACCGGCCGGCGACGTGGTGTTGCCATACGATTTTTCCAGCGCTGCCGAATTGCTGAGCCTGTGCAAGCAGCACAACTTGCGCGTGTCGGAGCTGATGATGGCCAACGAACGGGCCTGGCGCAGCGACGCTGAAATCCGTAGCGGCTTGCTGCACATCTGGTCGGTGATGCGCGAGTGCGTTGAGCAGGGCCTGCGCCACGAAGGCATCCTGCCCGGTGGTCTGAACGTACCGCGCCGCGCGGCGAAACTGCACCGCAGCCTGCTGGAAATCGGCAAGCCGAACGTGATCAGTTCGACGCTGTCGGCGATGGAGTGGGTCAACCTGTTCGCCCTCGCGGTCAACGAGGAGAACGCTGCCGGCAGGCGCATGGTCACCGCGCCGACCAATGGCGCGGCCGGGATCATCCCCGCCGTTCTGCACTACTACATGAAATTCAACCCGGACGCGTCCGAGGATGACGTGGTCGCGTTCTTCATGGGCGCCGCCGCCGTCGGCATTCTGTGTAAGAAAAATGCCTCGATCTCCGGCGCCGAAGTCGGCTGCCAGGGCGAAGTCGGTTCGGCCTGCGCCATGGCCGCGGCGGGCCTCGCTGAAGTGCTCGGCGCCACCCCGGAGCAACTGGAAAACGCCGCTGAAATCGGTCTGGAACACAACCTCGGCCTGACCTGCGACCCGGTCGGCGGCCTGGTCCAGGTGCCGTGCATCGAGCGCAATGCCATCGCTGCGGTGAAGGCGATCAACGCCACGCAAATGGCCCTGCGCGGCGACGGCAAACACTTTATTTCCCTCGACCGGGTGATCCGCACCATGCGCGATACCGGCGCCGACATGCATGACAAATACAAAGAGACTTCACGGGGCGGCCTGGCCGTGAGCTGGGTGGAATGCTGACGCGCGTTCCCTGACCGCCCCGGCAGGCCGCAGACAGCGGCCTGCCAACCGTGAGCCCGAGCAAAAATAATAACGAGGCAAAAACGATGACCGATGTACGTACACCTGCTGCCGAAAATCCCGCTGTAGATCGCACACGCAATACCGAAATTGCCCACAAGGGCTGGAGCAAATCCGACACCACCTGGATGCTCGGCCTGTACGGCACCGCCATCGGTGCCGGCACCTTGTTCCTGCCGATCAATGCCGGTGTCGGCGGTTTCTGGCCGTTGCTGATACTGGCGCTGCTGGCGTTCCCGATGACCTTCTTCGCCCACCGTGGCCTGACCCGCTTCGTGCTGTCCGGGCGGTCGGGCGACATCACCGAAGTTGTCGAAGAACACTTTGGCATCGGTGCCGGCAAGCTGATCACCCTGCTGTATTTCTTCGCGATCTTCCCGATCCTGCTGGTGTACAGCGTTGCGCTGACCAACACCTTGAGCAGCTTTCTCGAACACCAATTGCACATCGCCCCGCCACCTCGGGCAATTCTGTCGCTGGCGCTGATCCTCGGCCTGATGGCAATCGTGCGCTGCGGGCAGAACGTGATCGTCAAAGCCATGAGCGTGCTGGTCTATCCGTTCGTCGCCGCGCTGCTGTTGCTTGGTCTGAGCCTGATCCCCAACTGGAACGGCGCGTTCTTCGCCAGCGCTCAAGAGCCTATGCCGCTGTCGACGTTCCTCAAGACCTTGTGGCTGGCGATCCCGGTGATGGTGTTCTCGTTCAACCACTCGCCGATCATCTCCGCCTTCGCGGTCGACCAGAAACAGCGCTATGGCGCCGAGGCCGAACGCAAGAGCAGCGGCATCCTCGCCATGGCCCACGGCATGATGGTGGTGACAGTGATGTTCTTCTGCTTCAGCTGCGTGCTGGCGCTGTCGCCGGCCGATCTGGCCGCGGCCAAGGCGCAGAACATTTCGATCCTGTCGTACCTGGCCAACCACTTCCAGACCCCGGTCATCGCTTACGCCGCACCGCTGATTGCGCTGGTGGCGATCACCAAATCCTTCCTCGGCCACTACATCGGGGCCAGCGAAGGCTTTCAGGGCATGATCGTCAAGAGCCTGCGCGGTCGTGGCAAGGTGATGTCGGCGAGCTGGCTGAACCGTGCGACTGCGCTGTTCATGATCCTCAGTTGCTGGGCCGTGGCCACCTTTAACCCGAGCATCCTCGGCATGATCGAAACCCTCGGCGGGCCGGTGATTGCCTGCCTTTTGTTCCTGATGCCGATGTACGCCATCCGCCGCGTTCCAGCCTTGCGCCAGCACTCGGGCCAGGTGTCGAACGTGTTCGTGGTGCTGATCGGTCTGATTGCACTGTCGGCGATCATCTACTCGGTTCTGCCCTGAAACGGGCCACAAATGACAAAGGCGAGCCATGGGCTCGCCTTTTTTATGCCGTATCCATTGTCCAACAATTTTCCCGGCACAGCCCTTGCTATGACCTATGTAGGAGCTGACGAGTGCAACGAGGCTGCGATCTTTTGATCTTCGTGACCGAAATCAAAACATTGAAGATCAAAAGATCGCAGCCTGCGGCAGCTCCTACATAAAGCAACAACACAGGCCACGGAATCGCCGATGATCAGGTATTGCGAACCAACCCGATCACGGCCGGTCAACAACTGCACGTTCAATCAGGCGGTGACGCATCATGGACAACCCTTTTCAGATCATTACCGATGCCTTCGCGCCGGACTATCAGATCAACCTGAGCATTCAGGGGCTGGACGGCAGCATCATGCTGACCCTGTCCAACAGCGGCCGGATCGTCGCCAAACGGATGATCAGCGCCGAACAGCGCAACGATCCGGTAAGGCTCAAGCGGCTGGTGCAAAGCATTCAGTTCGGTATTGCCATCGAGCAAGGCCACAGTGCCATGGCGATCCTCGAAGCAATGACCAGCGGCGGCGGGCTGCCCCCGCCACCGCAGCAGAGCAACGGCCAGCCTCAGCCGTCGATGGGCCTTTAAAGCTCGCCCTTCTCGATCTCGGGGTGCTCACCGGAGCCGGCGCCGAGTTTGCGTTGCGGTTTTTCGATCTTCACCGACGGAAATTGCGACGAGGCGTAACGCACCACTAGGATCGACAACGCCAGCAACAGGATGCCGCCGCACAGGTAGATGATGCCCATGTCCGGCGGATTGTGGTGCGAGACATTGGAGATCAGCAGGCGGGTCAGCGCAGTGATCGCCACGTAGATCAGGAAGCGCACCGGCATGTGGTTGGTCTTGAAGTAAATCCCGACCATCGCCCCCAGTTCCAGATAGATGAACAGCAACAGAATGTCATCGATCTTGATGTGGCCTTCTTCGAGCATGCCGAGAAATTCCATCACCGCCGCCCACGCGGTCACCGCACCAATGGCGAACAGCGCCAGGTAATGGAAGGTCTCGACGAACAGGTTGCCCAGGGACTCGGCCAGTTGATGCACGTTTTGCCGCAGTTTCTCGGCCCAGTTGATTTTCACGATGATGTTCCTTAGCCCGATGCGAGCGGATGATGCCGGTTGGACGTGACGGTTTTCCGTATGCGCTATGCGCCATGCAGAAACGAGGCCACGCATCATGGCGAGACGGCTTGAAACCTGCGCCGTGGCGTTTGGTCGCACCGTTGAACAGGCACCGTCGACAGGAATGTTTGTGACGGTATAACTGAAGTTTCTTGATGAATTCGTTACGTTTGAAAAGGCATTAGCTTATAAATGAAATATTATTAATCGGGGAAATCTGTGAACTCGCGCACAAACACTCCGGTTATTCACCAGTTAGTTATCCAGTAAATTATCAGGATAATTATTTCCACAGCAGCCCCATCAGCGAAGCTTTAACTGCAGCGGCGATCTTGTTTTGGCAACCGAGTTTCTTCAGGCAATGGTTAATATGGAAGTTTACTGTCCTTTTGCTGATGCCGAGGATCACCGAAACATCGTCCGATGACTTTCCGTCAGCGGTCCATTGCAGGATTTCCTTTTCCCTCTGCGACAATTCTATCGGCACCGGGAGCACCGAATCGGCGCCGCGCATCTGCAGGCGCGTCAGGCCCAGGTGAGTAATCTGGGCCAGCCAGGACAGCTGCGCCTGTTTGGTTTCGAGTTCCAGCGCGGTGATCGTCTCGCCGCCCCGGGCAAAGGTCACCAGCCCTTGAGTTTCGCTGTTGAGCAGTGTCTGCCCCCAGCCCTCCGAGAGCCCGTGAGCCTGCGCTTCCAGCCAGAATTCGGGCGTCTGAGCCTTGAGTTCAGCGTCCCACAGCACCGGTTTCACGCTACGCATTGCGCGCTGGACGTAAGGATCGATGTCCAGGTAACGATTGGCAGAATAGGCAGCTTGCCAGGCAGGCGAATAATTATTGGCGAGAAATAGACAAGGCTTGGTGATGGGGAAAAGCCGGCGTGACCCGTAAGCCACATAATCAAACTCCAACTGCCTGGCGACGGTCTTGATACTGTCGAACAACAACTCGACATCCGTTGCAGACATGGCGTTTTCCAACAGTTCAGCCTGCCAATATGACATAGAGATTCCTTTCCCACAGTTATTGCTGTCGGCCTCTTGCCAACATGCCTAGCATATTTCCAAATGTTTCCGCTAGCTGTCAAGGGTGACAGGTAGTATGCGAGCGCAGTGTGCACTTTAATCGCCACCCAACCAATCACTAAACGGAATCTGTGATGGATTACTTGTCAGGACGTTATGACGAGTTGACGACAATAAAGCGTCAACGCTTGGCCCAGTATCGCTATCAGGTGTTCGTCGAACGCCTCGGCTGGCAGTTATCCACGCCGGACGATTTCGAGTTCGACCAATTTGATCACAGCGGCACTCACTACATCGTCGCCGAAGAACACGACGGCAACATAAAGGGATGCGCCCGCCTGCTGCCGACCACCCAGCCGTACCTGCTGAGTGAAGTGTTCACCTCGTTGCTCGGCGACAAGCCTGCACCGTGCGGCGATGACATCTGGGAGCTGTCGCGCTTCACCTCACTGGACCTCGATGCCGAGGGCGGCAGAAACGAACAGGTGATGTCCGACGAAAACACCGTCGGCCTGTTCATGGCCACGCTGGAGTACGCCCGAGCCTGCGGCGTTTCACATCTGGTGTCGGTGTCCCCGGTTGCCATCGGACGCCTGCTCAGACGTGGCGGCATCGACTACAAATGGCTGGCGCCGCTGCAGGTTCTGGACAATCGAACCCTTGGCGCCTGCTACATCACGGTGCAGTAACCCTGCCCGACACTCGTCAACAAGAAAACAAAAAACACCTCAACTGAAGCTGCTGACACACGTCGAGCAGCACCTTTCGGTGTGGGTCGATTTCACGCCATGGATAGCAACTGCCTTACAACCAACGTTCAACACAGAGGGATGATCATGATCGACATGCACAGGAAAGTTGCCAAAGACATCGTCCACAAGGGCCACGATGACGACGTGCTGATTTACGACGCTCACCACTTCCTGCCGGCCTGGCTGCCTGCGGCCATCGTGCAACAGGCCAACCTTGATCCAGTGGAGCTGGAGATCGTCAATCAGGCCTATCGGCTGGACAGCGAGCGACTGGTGCTGCGCTCGCTGCCAACCATCATCGACCTGCAGGAACTCGAACAGGCGGGCCTGTCGGACTGCCTGCCGGAGCTGCTGACGAATTACGAAAAGGCCACCGACCATCTGATCCTCAGCGGCGTCTGGGTGCTGGAAAGCACCGAGGCCAAACTGGCTCGACTGCCCGGTTGCGGCAACGGCCTGAGCCTCGCACAGCGCCGTCAGGTGCATGATGTCCTGAAAACCCTGGACGGCTGTCCGCAGCAGGGGCTGCTCTATTTCACCCTCTTCAACGACACCGCCAATTACTTTTTCTACCGCAAGCACCACGAGCACGTGCCGGGCCTGATGCTGATCGAAGCGGCACGCCAGGCCATGTACGCGCAGTTCTACGAGCACAGCGGTTATGTCCGCGGCGAGGTGTCGATTTCCATCGTTGATCTGCTGTCGAGTTTTCCCCGCTACACCGAGTCTTCGTTTCAGGTGGATGTGCTGGTCGGCGACTACGAAGGTATGGCCCAGCCACGGGCGCGCAAGGTCGACAAGCGTGCGCGATTCTTCCAGCGCGGCGAGCTGGTGGCGGACATTCGCCTGCACGGCGAAGTGATCAAGATGCCGGTGTTCAAGCGCATGCGGAATATCAACATCGACCCCGCCTGCTGGTTCCGTCCGCTCAAGGGCATCCGCCATGAAGTGCTGGTGCGCCTGGATTCAGGTCGTCACCTGTCCGCCCGCCTTGAGCTGCTGTCGATGGCCGGCCTGCAAGTGCAATGCGACAGCCCGCTCGAGGCTTCCGAGCGCGGACACGTCTACCTGTACCTGGAAAACGAAGGGATGATCAGCCTGCCGTTGCAATCGCTGCACGCCAGCGACGCGACAAAGGCCGGCTCGCTCAAACTGCATCTGGCAGAGCTGGATTCGCCGTTGCGCTTCAAGTGGCGCGAAGTGCTCAAACAATTCGCTTACTTCTCCCACGAAGAAACCGCCCCGGCTCCGGCGCCCGCCCTCGGTCAACCGTTGTGGATGACCTTCGATCAAGCTTCGGCGATGCCCGAACAAAGGAAGGAAGCATGATGCCGCGCTATCCCCACGTGCTGGAGCCTCTGCGGCTGGCCGGCGGACTGGAGTTGCGCAATCGGCTGTTCTTCGCGTCGATGGGCGTGGACCTGGCCGATCACAGCGGGTGCGTGACGCCCGCCATGATTGAGTTCTATCAGGGCATCATGGAGGGCGGCTGCTCCATGGCGTTTCTGTGCAACGCAACGGTCTCGCCGCAGTCGCGCCTGCAGAGCACCGGGCTCGGCCTGTTCGAGGAGCATCAGGGTGAATCGCTCAGGGCGATGTTCGCCATGGCCGAACAGGTCAACACGCCGGTGGGTGTGCAATTGCAGCATTACGGCGGTCAGGGCACCACCACCCACACCGGCGTTGCCGTGCTGACCCCGAGCGGCGTGCCCTGCCCCCGCGTGTCGAAACTCGACCCGGACTACCGCGTGCGGATCATGGACGAAAGCGACATCGCTCTGGTGATCGAGCAGTTCGCCCATTCCGCCTGGCTGGCCTGGACCAACGGCGCGCGACTGGTGCAGTTGCAGGCGTCCAACGGCTACCTGCTAAGCAGTTTTCTCTCGCCGCACACCAACAAGCGCACCGACCGATATGGCGGCAGCGAAGAGAACCGCGCGCGGCTGTTGCTCGACGTGGTCAGGGCCATCCGCGAGCGCACCCAGGGCCAACTGATCGTCACCATTCGTCTGGGCATCGACGACCGCCTGGGTGCTGAAGGGCTGCAATATCCGGACCTCAAGGAAACCGTGCAGGCCCTCTGTCAGGCCGGCGTTGCCGCGCTGGAATGTTCGATGTGCATGGGCGCGACTTTCGGCCAGTTGATCGTGCATTCCGAGACCATGGACCAATACCTGCAGGCCGGGGTGCGAGCGATCAAGTCGGTGTCGACAGTGCCGGTGGGTTACGCCGGCTTCATCGATGGGCTGGACAAGGCCGAGCAGTTGCTCGCCGACGGCGTATGCGATTGGGTGGGTATGTCGCGGGCGCTGTTTGCCGACAACGACCTGATCAACAAAACTCTGCAAGGCCGCTCCGCCGACATCCACAAATGCCGATGGGACAGCCAGTGCTTCAGTGACAAAAGCAATCCGCGACTGGATCGGGTGTATTGCTGCGTAAACCCGAAATATTTACGCCCCGCATTGGCATAAGGAGATGCGACATATGTACGATTTTCTGGGAAAAGTCTGCCTGGTCACCGGCGGCACCAGTGGCATTGGCGAAACCGTCAGCGAACGCCTGATCAAGGCCGGCGCCGATGTGATCGTGTTCGGTCGGGACGAAGAAAAAGGTGCGGCGCTGGCCGATCGACTGGGTGAACACTGCTGCTTTATCGCCTGCGATGTCGGTGATCCGGAGCAGGTCGAGCAGGCGTTCGCGACCATTCGTTCGGCCTACGGCCGCCTCGATTGCGCGTTCAACAATGCCGGCGTGACCGCCAAGTACGGGGCGCTCGCGCAATCGTGCCCGGATGACTGGATGAAGGTGATGAACATCAACGTCAACGGCACCTACCACTGCATGCGCCATGAACTGCAACTGATGCTCGACCGCGGCACCGGGGCGATCGTCAACACCTCATCCTGTGCCGGGGTGGTGCCGATTGGCGGCCAGGTGGCCTATGTCGCCAGCAAGCAGGCGATCAACGGCATGACCCAGGTGGCGTCGATCGAAAACGCGCGGCTGGAAGAAGGCGGCTGCATTCGGGTCAATGCGGTCGCCCCCGGGCCGATCCTCGGCGGCATGAACAACGAGGCCCGCCTGAAAGCCGCACCGGAAAACACCCAGCGCAAAATCAACGTGACGTCGATGAAACGCTTCGGCACGGCGGACGAAGTGGCCAACGCGGTGCTCTGGCTGCTCAGCGATCAATCCGCTTACGTCACAGGTGTGATCATGCCCATCGATGGGGGTTACGCCAGCGGCAAGTTCTGAAATCAAATAAACCAACGACCCGCCGTGTGCGGGTCGTTTGGTTTGAGGGCCAGGGTCAGAAAAACCGCCGAATCCGGTCTACAGTGAAAAGCCGCTACCCAAAGCGCAGGGATTCGCTTATCCTTTTCGCTGTATATAGATACAGTAGTCGCAAAGACAACCAAATGTGAAGGCATGTGAGGTGGTGAATGGCCGTCGAAGTGGTATACCGCAGCAGCCGAGATCTGGAGCGCTTGTTCATGGATAAAGCCGAAGCTGACCGTCATGACAAAATGCTCGAACTGGCCGAGATGCTGTCCGAGGTGTTGCAAAAAGCCGTGCCGTCGCTGAACGAGCAGCAGGTTGAAGAAGTCGGGATCTATATGGCGAAGAACCGCGATGTATTCGCCAAAGCTTTCAAGAGCCAGCCTGATGCGCTGTCGGAGCTGATCAATGCACCGGCCGAGCCAGTGGCTGAAGAGACTGGGCCGGCAGAATCCGATGAAGCACCGGTCAAACCGGTTAAAGCGGCGAAAGCTGCCAAGTAACAAGGTTTGAATCGAAAAGATCGCAGCCTGCGGCAGCTCCTTGTATCTCGACTATCGCTCCGTCAGGAGCGATAGTTCTCGACTGATCATCGAGGGAGGGACTTGGAAGCCGTGCAGCTCCTTAGGCTTTTTGCCTGTGATGTAGATCGTGCTCCAGCCCTCCACACTCACTCATATAGTTCGAACGGTATCTTGGGCCCGTCTCTGGCGAGAGCTCGCATTCGCAAGGTTGGACAGAGTGCAGTGATGATCGAAAACGGATCAATGGAGAGACAGTCATGTCCAGTTTCGTCGGTGTCGATGTCGCTAAAAATACCTTTGATATCGCCACGCACTTGCCGAACGGCAAGCACAAAACCAAGGCCAAGCTGCCTAATAACTCGAAGGGTTTCAAAGAATTTGAAGCTTGGTTGAACAAGCAGGTCGAGCCTACAGCCTTGATCGTGATGGAAGCCACCAGCATCTATCACCTGGAACTTGCCGAGTTCGTCTACAGCAAGGGTTACCGGGTCTGTGTCGTCAATCCGGCCACGACCCATGCTTACGCCGACAGCGAGTTACGCCGGATCAAAACCGATAAAAGCGACGCCAAACTGATCGCTGATTTTGCTCGGGAAAAGGCTGAAAAGCTTCAGCTTTGGGCACCGGAGCCACTGAAATACCGCCAACTGAAGGCGATGGTGCGTCGGCTGGATGATCTTCAGGAAATGGAACAGATGGAGCTCAATCGTCTGGATGTGTCCGACGAAAAGGTCAAAGACTCGATCAACTCCGTTCTGCGCCACATCGAAAAAGAGATCGCTGAAACGCACAAAGCGATCAAGAAACACATCGACGATGATCCGGACATGCGCCAGATGCGCGACTTGATCGTGACCATCGACGGTATCGGGCAGAAAACCCTTGAGCGGCTGCTGGCCGAACTGGGCGACCTGCGCAAATATGACGACCCTCGCAAACTGGTCGCTGCTGCGGGGTTGAACCCAAAGCTGCAGGACTCGGGAAAGCTCAAAGGCAGAACAGTGATTTCCAGGATCGGATCGGCTCGCGTCCGCGCGGGTCTGTACATGCCAGGCCTGGTAGCGCTGAAGCACAACGAGGCGATCATCGCCATGAAGGAACGCTTGAAGGCCAATGGCAAGGCGCCCAAACAGATCATCTGTGCAGCCATGCGCAAGTTGCTGCACTTCGTTTACGGAGTGCTCAAATCGGGCCAACCATTTGACCCGAAATTGGCACTTGCCCGGTAAGGGGCAAGACGGTATCTACAGGGAATACGCATTCCATATGTAAGAGCTGCCGCAGGCTGCGATCTTTTGCTTTTCAGCGATACAGGACTTTCTCCGCCAACTCATCCGCCACCCGCGCCGGCGAGCGCTTCTCGGCCTGCGCATGGGCAAACACCTCGGTCAGCCGCGAAGAAATCTTCGACAGGTGCGCAGTAATCGTCCCAAGCTCTTCGCCGCGATGCTTGAGCGAGACGTAGATCAACCCACCCGCGTTGATCACATAATCCGGTGCATACAGGATCCCGCGTCGCTCCAGTTGATCAGCCACATCCAGATGCGTCAGTTGATTGTTCGCCGAACCAGCCACCGCCGAACAGCGCAGTTGCGTCACCGTGTGGCTGTTGAGCACACCACCGAGCCCGCACGGCGCAAGGATGTCGCAGGGTGTGCTGAGCAAGGCATCGTTGGCGATCGGATGCGCATTGAGCTGCTCCATCGCCAGTTGAACCTTGCCGTGATCAATGTCGCTGACCAGCAACTCGGCGCCCGCCGCATGCAGTTGTTCCGCCAGCGCATAACCGACATTGCCCAAGCCCTGAATCGCCACGCGCAAGCCTTCGAGATTGTCGCTGCCCAAACGCGCCATGGCGGTGGCGCGAATCCCGGTAAACACGCCCATCGCCGCATGCGGCGCCGGGTCGCCCGCCGAGGTGGTGCTGGTGACATGCTGGGTCTGCTGGGCGATGCAATCCATGTCCGCCACCGAAGTACCGCTGTCGATGGCGGTGATGTAGCGACCGTCGAGCTGCTCGATGCAGCGGCCAAACGCTTCGAACAACGCCGCGCGGTTTTCCACATGCGCCGGGCGCACGATCACCGCCACTCCGCCGCCTTGATCAAGCCCGGCCAAGGCAGCCTTGTAGCTCATGCCCTGCGCGAGGCGAATGGCGTCCTCGACTGCGGATTCGTCGTTGGGATAGGCAAGATAACGGCAACCGCCCAGGGCAGGCCCGAGGCGACTGTTATGAATGGCAATGACCGCCTTCAACCCGGTGACCGGGTCAACGCTGAGGTGCAGCGATTCCAGGCGAGTGCTTTGCATGAGAGCGAACATCGGCAGGCTCCCGAATCACTTCTGGTAGACGCCAGTATAGGCTTGCGCCCAAAAATTGCTGAAGCGCGCCGGAATAAGCGCCCGCTTCGACGGCGACTTTGCGGCATAACCTGGCCGGTACTGGACGAATGGCGCAGACGGGGCTAAAACGAGGCATTCCCCGGAGATTGCAATGACCCCTCGCCAACGTTTTTTCGAGTGTCTGCACCGTTCACCGCCCGCGCTGTTCGAAGCGGCGCTGTGGATGGCTGCCGAGCACGAAAAAGGCCTGGATGTCGAAGCGCTGCAACAGGACTTCCAGGAGCTGCAACAGCGCGTCAGTTACGGCTTGCCGATGCTGCCAGTCAGTGAACTGGCGCAACCGTTGCTGCGGCGGATGAATGATCTGGGCTTCTCTCAGGATGACTTTCTGCCGTTGCGCCCGCAGGTCGCGTTGTTGCACAAAGTGTTGCAGACCCGTCGCGGCCAGCCGCTGACCCTGTCCTTGATTGCTCTGGAACTGGCGCGTGGTCTGGAGATTCCGCTGGTCGGGGTGAACTTCCCGGGGCATTTCCTGCTGCGGGTGCCCGGTGCTGATCACCTGCTGGATCCCTGCGGTGGTCGGCGGCTGTATCCCAATGATTGTCGCGAGCTGTTGCAGCGTCAGTACGGCGCGCACCTCAAACTCAATGCCGATCATATGGCCACCGCCACCCCGCAGCAGATGCTCCAGCGCCTGTCACGCAACCTGCGTCAGTTGCATCTGGCGCATGAGGATTACATCGCCGCGCTGATCGATGCCGAACGCGTGCTGGAACTGGGCGGTGCCAGCGCCGCCGATTATCTGGCCCGCGCCAGCCTGTATCAACGACTCGATTGCCCGAACGCCGAGCGCTTCGATCTGGAACATGCGTTGCTGCTTAGTGACGACCCGATCCAGCGCCTGCGTCTGACTGAACGCCTCGGCCACCTGCCGCCCAATTCCGTCGTGCACTAAACGCTTTTTGTAGGAGTGAGCCTGCTCGCGAAGCGTCGTGTCAGCGATGAATGCATCGAAACCTGGATCGCCTTCGC
Source organism: Pseudomonas sp. GW823-FHT01D03 (assembly GCF_058798255.1). Lineage (NCBI taxonomy): Bacteria > Pseudomonadati > Pseudomonadota > Gammaproteobacteria > Pseudomonadales > Pseudomonadaceae > Pseudomonas > Pseudomonas sp. GW823-FHT01D03. The sequence goes on along the minus strand of NZ_JBXAKK010000001.1, from coordinate 1,103,536 downwards.
GAGCAAGCCCGCTCCCACAGGGTTCAGCGTGGCCCCATCCTTCTGCATCACAACGATCCCTTGTGGGAGCGTGGCTTGCCCGCGAAGCAGGCGCCACCGATTTTCCTGTCAGACCGCGTTATCGTTCTTCGCGAGCAAGCCCGCTCCCACAGGGGATTGTGGGGTGTCTGAGGGCGAGCGCACCTGGATGATCAGCAGCGCCGCAATGACCGCCGGAATCGCGCAGAAGAAGAAAATCTGCGCCACCGGGATGTGCATCGCCAGCAGCATGCTGCCGAACAGCGGCCCGAGGATTGAACCGAAGCGCCCTACCCCCAGCGCCCAGCCAGTGCCCGTGGCCCGCACGTGCGCCGGGTAGAAGTTGCTGGCGAAGGCGTTCAGCGTCAGTTGCCCACCGATGATGCAGAACCCGGCGGCAAACACGCAGGCCACCAGATAGCGTGGATTGTCGTGGTTCAAACCCAGCAGAATCGTGCACAGCGCCGCCCCGGCCAGCACCGCGCAGAGCAGACGCACCTTGCGTTTCAAACGGTCGGCGAACCAGGCCATGCACACCGCGCCCAAGGTGCCGGCGAACAGGAACATCGAGGTCACCAGGTTGGCTTCGTTGAGTTTCAGACCACTTTCCAGCAACAGCGTCGGCAGCCAGCTGATCATGAAATACAGCAGAATCAGGCTGACAAAAAACGTTGCCCAGATCAGCAGGGTCGGTCGCGCATAACCGTTGCGGAACAGCTCGACCACGGTCAATTTGCTGCCCTGCTCGCGCTCGTTCTGTTCGACGGACGCGGCCGGCGGTTGCCAGTCCGGCAGCATTCGCGCGGTGACTTTGCGCAGGCGCACATAGGGCGGTGCATCGCGCAGCAGACGCGGCAACGATTCCGGCAGCATCCACCACAGGAACGGGAACAGCAGCAATGGCGTGACACCACCGGCGAGGAACACCGCCTGCCAGCCAAAGCGATCGATGAAGCCCGCAGCAACAAAACCACCCGCTGCACCACCAAATGAAAACCCACAAGCGGCCAGCGTCACCATCAAGGTGCGCAGACGCGGCGGTGAATATTCCGACATCAAGGCCATGGCACTGGGCATCGCCCCGCCCATGCCGATGCCGCAGATGAAGCGCGCGATCATCAGGGTATTCAGCGAGTCGGCGAACACCATCAGCACTGTCAGGCTGGCGTAGATCAGCACGCAAGCGAGCAGGATGCGCCGCACGCCGAAGCGGTCGGCCAGCGGCGTCACCGCGAGCGAGCCGAGTGTGAGGCCCAACAGGTTGGCGCTGAAAACCGGCCCGAACGCGGCTTTCTCCAGGCCCCAGTCCTGGGCCAGGGCCGGCACCACGTAACCGAGCACCTGAGCGTCATAGCCGTCGGTGACCAGCAACAAGGCGAGCAGGATCAGGAGCAACCACTGATAGCGGGACACAGGACGGGCGTCGAGTGCCGCGCGAAAGCTGGCAATCTGGTTGTGCATCGCAAGATACCTGTTTTGTTTTTATGATTTTTTTGGGGGGACGAATCTCCCCTGTGGGAGCGGGCTTGCTCGCAAAAGCGGTGTATCAGTCAGCATCCCGGTACCTGACACTCCGCTTTCGCGAGCAAGCCCACTCCCACATTGGGGCAAGGTGAAGCTTTAAGGGGTATCGGGCTGATTGGCCGGATGCGCCTTGATGAACGCCGGATGCTCAGCCGCCAACGCCGCCACCCGACAAATCCGCGGATAAGCCTCCAGCGAAACACCGAAGCGCTCGGCCGCATACAACTGCGGAATCAGATACACGTCAGCCACACACGGCCACTCACCGAAACAGAAACCGCTGTCACCGATCAACTGCTCAACAGTCGCCAACCCGTGACTGATCCAGTGCGCGATCCACTCCACCACCTGCGGCTCTTCGTGGCCCAACTGGCGCAGGCGATTGAGCACGCTGACGTTGTGCAGCGGATGCACGTCGCAGCCGATCACCGCCGCCACACCGCGCACATGAGCACGGGTGGCGAGGTCTTCGGGCAGCAATGGCAGGTGTGGATAACGCTCCTCCAGGTACTCGATGATCGCCGGCGACTGAATCAGCAACTCGCCGTCATCGGTGCGCAAGGCCGGCACCCGACCCTGCGGATTGATCGCCAGATACGCCGCCTGGCGATGCTCGCCCCCGGACGGCGCGATCAGGTTGACCGGCAACGCGGTGTAGTCGAGCCCCTTCAACGCCAGGGCGATGCGCACCCGGTATGACGATGTCGAGCGGTAATAGGTGTAGAGATCCATGATCCGCTCCTGTCAGCGCGCCGCCAGCACTTTGCCGCGGCATTCGCCGAAGCCGATCGAGGCAAAACCGTCACGGGCACAACGCGCGCGCAGGATGATTTCGTCGCCGTCTTCGAGGAATTTGCGCACTTCACCGGAGGCCAGTTCGATCGGCTTTTTACCGCCCTCGGTGATTTCCAGCAGGCTGCCGAACTGACCATTTTCCGGGCCGGACAAGGTGCCCGAACCGAACAGGTCACCGGCCTGCAACTGGCAGCCGTTGACGCTGTGGTGCGCGACCATTTGTGCGACGGTCCAGTACATGTAGCGAGTGTTGCTCAGGGTCAGACGATGGGCCGGCAGATTCTGCTCGCGCATGGCCTCGGTAAGCAGCAGCACTTCCAGTTCGATGTCGAAGGCGCCGCCATCCTGATCGCGCTTGTCGAAGAGGTATGGCAGCGGCTGCGGATCACCTTCCGGGCGCGCAGGTTGCGCCGTGCGGAATGGCTCCAGCGCTTCGGCGGTCACCACCCATGGCGAGACACTGGTGATGAAGCTCTTGGACAAAAACGGCCCCAGCGGCTGGTATTCCCAGGCCTGGATATCGCGGGCAGACCAGTCGTTGAGCAGGCAGAAACCGGCGATGTGTTCGGCGGCGTCACCGATGGCGATCGGCTCGCCCATTTCGTTGCCCTGACCGATCCAGATGCCCAGTTCCAGCTCGTAGTCCAGTCGGGCGCAAGGGCCGAAGGTCGGCTCGCTCGCACCGGCCGGCAGGGTCTGGCCTTTCGGGCGGCGCACGTCGGTGCCGGAAGCGCGCACGGTGGAGGCGCGACCGTGATAACCGATCGGCACGTGTTTGTAGTTCGGCAGCAGCGGGTTGTCCGGGCGGAACAGTTTGCCGACGTTCTGCGCGTGCTCGATGCCCACGTAGAAGTCGGTGTAATCGCTGATGCGCGCCGGCAGGTGCATCTGGCAATCGGCAGCCAGTGGCAGCAGTTTCGCGCCCTGGGCTTCGATCGCGCCACGATGAGTGCTGCCCTCGCTGAACAATTCCAGCAAGCGGCTGCGCAAGGCTACGCGGGCTTCGCGACCGAGGTCGAAGAACGCGTTCAGCAGGCCGCCGTGCGTGGCTTCGACCGCGCTGCGTGCCGCGCCGTCGAACAGCCCGGCTTCGAGCGCCACTTGCAGATCGAAAATATGTTTACCGATCGCCACGCCCGCGCGCGGCGCCGAACCGCCGGTACTGAACACACCGAGTGGCAGGTTCTGTAGCGGGAAATCCGCGTGGCCGTTGGCCGAAGCAACCCAGCTGCGGGTGATGGAAGTCTGAGTCATGGGTTATCTCCGGGTCGGGTCGAACGTAGCGGGCAGCGTGGCCCAGCAGGCGTCGTAAGTTGATTGCAGTTGCGGGCAGTCGAGGGCGAAGCGGCTTGGGCGCAGCACCTGACTGGTCTCGAACATGAAGGCCATGGTGTTGTCGATCTTCGCCGGTTTGAGTTCCGCGCTGATCGCTTTGGTGCAGGTTTCGCCATCCGGGCCGTGGGCGCTCATGCAGCTGTGCAGCGACGCGCCGCCGGGCACGAAGCCTTCAGCCTTGGCGTCGTATTCGCCGTGGATCAGGCCCATGAATTCGTTCATCAGGTTGCGATGGAACCACGGCGGACGGAAGGTGTTCTCGGCGACCATCCAGCGCGGCGGGAAGATCACGAAGTCGAGGTTGGCCAGCCCGTGCACGCTGGTCGGCGAGGTCAGCACGGTGAAGATCGACGGATCCGGGTGATCGAAGCTTACGGTGCCGATGGTGTTGAAACGGCGCAAGTCGTATTTGTACGGCACGTTGTTGCCGTGCCAGGCCACCACGTTCAGCGGCGAATGATCGAGCTCGGTGCCCCACAACTGGCCGAGGAATTTCTGCACCAGCGTCGTCGGCTGCTGCAGGTTTTCGTAAGACGCGACCGGCGCGAGGAAATCCCGTGGATTGGCCAGACCGTTGCTGCCGATCGGCCCCAGGTCCGGCAGGCGCAGCGGCGCGCCGTGGTTCTCGGCAACGTAACCGCGCGCCTGCGGATCAAGCAGTTCGACGCGAAATTTCAGACCGCGCGGCAGCACGGCTATTTCCAGCGGCGCGACTTCGAGCACACCGAGTTCGGTGGCAATGCGCAGCCGCCCCAGTTGCGGCACCAGCAGCAGTTCGCCGTCGGCGTTGTAAAACACCCGCTCCATCGAACGGTTGGCGGTGTAGTTATAGATGCTGATGCCGGCTGGTTTTTCCGCCGCCGAATTGGCCACCATGCCGACCAGACCGTCGATGAAATCAGTCGGCTCGGCCGGGATATCCAGAGAATTCCAGCGCAGGCGATTGGGCGTCACTTCACCCAACGGGCCGCCGGCCAGTTGCCGCTCCAGTTTGACGAACGCCGGGTGATTGGCTGACGGCTGAATCCGGTACATCCAGGTGCGCCGCGCTTCACTGCGGGTCATGGTGAACGCAGTGCCGGAGAGCAATTCGGTATAGAGGCCGTACGGGGCTTTTTGCGGGGAGTTCTGGCCGATGGGCAAGGCGCCGGGCAACGCTTCACTACTGAACTCGTTACCGAAACCGGACTGGTACGCCAGCTCCGACGCGTTTGAATCGAGGTTCATGGAGCCTCCTGAACAGGGAGTCGGCAGTGGCCCATCGCTCTGGCTCAGAGCTTTGCGCACGCCGGGGTTGTTATTGTCGTAATTCGATTACGCATAACGTAATTTGCTCGCTATCCAGCGTCAAGCTATAAAGACGCCCATTCGTTTTCGGATTCCGGCCGCACCATGGAAAAAACCAGCGACAGCAACGGCAAACAGAAAGTCCGCTCCGCCGAGGTCGGCACCGACATCCTCAAGGCGTTGGCCGAGTTGTCGCCCTCCACCTCACTGTCACGTCTGGCAGAGCATGTGCAGATGCCGGCGAGCAAGGTACACCGTTATCTTCAGGCACTGATCGCCAGTGGTTTTGCCGAGCAGAACGCCGCCACCAACCATTACGGCCTCGGCCGTGAAGCGCTGCGTGTCGGCCTGGCGGCCCTGAACAGTATGGACGTGTTGAAAGTCGCCGCCCTGCCCCTGTCCGAGTTGCGCGATGAACTGAACGAAACCTGTTTTCTGGCGGTGTGGGGCAATCAGGGCGCGACCGTGGTGCACATCGAACCGGCGGTGCGCGCGGTGACGGTGGTGACGCAACTGGGTTCGGTGTTGCCGTTGCTCAGCTCGTCCACCGGGCTGGTGTTCAGTGCCTTTCTGCCGCATCGGGAAACCGATGAGTTGCGCGCGCAGGAAATCGCCGTCGCCGGCCATCCACTGGCCGATCAAAATGCCTACAGCGGTTTGTGCGAGCAGATCCGTGAACGCGGTCTGCATCATGTGCACGGCTTGTTGATGCCAGGTGTGGACGCGTTGTCAGCCCCGGTGTTCAACGCAGTCGGGCAGATCGCCGCGGTGCTGACCATCGTCGGCCCGACTTCACTGTTCCACGCTGATGAAGACGGCCCGGCGGCGCAGCGGTTACTGGCGGCGTCGCGGGCCGTGAGCTGGCGAATGGGGTATGAGCAAGCCGGTTGAGTCAGGCGATCTCCAGGCGCCAGCCCGGGGATCAGCGCACGATGGTCTGGCTGATGCCGGTTACCCGATCCTTCATCAATTCAGTGAAGAAATCGATCAACTGTTGATCTGCCGCTTTATGACCCGCCGCCTCGGCGACGAATTGCGCCGCCGACCGTGCATCATCGACCAGACCGAGAAACGATCGTTGAACGTTGGTCACCTGCTTGATCACCTCTGCGCTCGCACCGGCTGTGGCGGCCTGGCCGAGGGTAAATAGTCCGATCAACGCGTCCGCGCCGTATCCCAGTGCCGCCGAGTAGTCACCTCGCCGTTGCGCCTGTGCTCCGTCGTAGACACTTTTCATCATCTGCACCGCAACGGCCACGGAGCCAATAGGCGGCACGGCGAGACTGATGACATTCACCACTTTGATCAGGCCATCGTAAACCAGTCCCGCGATAACCTCCTTCAAACTGGTGGTTCGCTCATCGATATCGCTCAATGCACGACGCACTCTCCGATCATGGAACGTGAAGAGGTTGTTCAACTTGGCACGTTCTTGCGTCTTGACCGGAGGCAGGGGTTTCCCGCTTGCGGCAAGATCGTCAAAATAGTCATTGATTACTTTTTGATCGACGATTGCAACCCGGTCAAAGTAGTAATCGCGCATAGGTCCGTATTGGAAACGAATCGATGGAATGAAATCGTTGATGGGTCGATAGGCAACGCCATCTGGCGCATCGGGCGTATATAACCAGTCGTGGAACTGGTCGAGAATGTTCATCCGCAGGATATAGACACCCGCAACCGTACGATCCCCCGCCTTGGTCAAGCCGGTTTTCCCGATATTGAATTCGTAAAGACCTTCATCACCTTCTGCGGACGAATCATTGATCGGGTAGTGATAGACATCCTCTTTCAAACTGCCGACAACCCGTTGTAGCGCTATAAAGATTTCAGAGCCAAACCTGCCATCAATGTAGTTGGAGAGCAGATCGTAATGCATCTGACAGCGAACTTTTTTTGCGTGAACGGCGCGCTTGAATGCGTAGCCAGGATGTTTCCCGTCCAGATAGTCGGTATTGAGCATTTCCGTATATCTGTCGCCAGGACGGAATGTTTTCGATAACGAGGACAGATCGCGAATATCCAGTTGATCAATGGCCGGATGGCCGTCCGTCAAAAAATACCTCGGGTCATACTTGCTCGGATAAGCCGGATTGGCAGCTTCAAACGACAGCCCTTCGATGAGCAGATCCGTTACGCTTTTCTGAAAATCGTCAGTCTGGACAATAATCTGATCCGGATTGATCTCGACATTTCGTCCTCGCGAACGCAACAGACTTTCAAGGTTCTGCTTTACCGCATCGTGGGTAAAGCGTTCGAAAGAAGGGAACGCATTGTCCCTTGCCTCTACGGTGGAGAGCGCTTTCAGTTCGGTATTCAATCGAGCGTAACGTTTGCGCGGCTCAATTCCGAGGTAGCGGTAAGGCGCAGGCGCAATGGTCCTGTGTAACGCCAGTTCAGACTGAAAAGCGAGATTGACGTCATTGAGCAACGGCGCTGTGCCATTGGGGAAAAGGTCCGAGTATTGGGTATCCAGCTTGTACAGATAATGGGTGGAGTGACGGCTGATACCGCGCAAGGATCCGGCATCGTGCAAATAGTCCGGATGAATCAATGACGCCGCGTATTGACGATCAGCGGTCATGGCCGATTCAAACCATTTGTTCAGAGCGAGTACATCCGCGAACGCCATGAAAACGGATTTGCCTGCAGGTGTTATCAGATAAACAAGATAGTTCCGAGTCTCCGGTGCCCGAAAAACCATCACACCTTTCAAGGCGGGCCCTGGAATCTGCAGGCTCAGTTTCAATCCGCGAATAGACACCGAAAGGTCACCTGCCAACGCCCTTTCAATGACCTTCGCTTCGGTTTCACTGAAAACGCCCGAATGGCGCGCAACGAAAAGCGCGAACTCGATGTTGCTGTGCAAGTGGTCGCGATACGCCTGTGCAAACTCCGGCGATGGATCAGTTGGAAGACTGGATACGAACTGCGAGCGCAAGTTGATGTTGCTCAACCATTGCTCAAGTGCAGCAGCGGACAGCCTGCTGCCGGACGGCAGCCCGGTGATGCTGATTTCGGCTTTATACCCCTCGTCATGCAGACCGAAGATGATGAATTCCGTCAGGGTCCGGTTATCGACCTGCTCTAGGGTGCGGCCCCCCAGTTGCATCTTGTGGACGCTGCGCACCTTTATAGTCTCGGCTTCCAGTTGCTCACCCAACGCGCTCATCGCCCACTCGGAAAAACAACGCAAGACATAATCTTTAAACGAGAAACACCTGTCGAAAACCACCCGGTAGTCAGAGTGATATTTCTCCATCGAGCGCTCAAGCTCGACGTAACGCTGCTGAAGAGCGTTACCACCGTTCTTCAGCCAGAGTGGCCATTCGGTCCGCTTGAGTTCTGCCTGCACTTGATCGAATCGACGACCGATGTCAATACGCATCACCGACAACACCTGATTGTCCTGCAATACCCGGCTGAACGCTTGAGTCTGGCCCTTGCGATCGCGCATCAGACTTGCAAGCGTATCGAGTTGTCCCTTCAAGTAAGCGTCGACACAATAGGCAGACACACTCTGCGTGGCTTTGGGGAAAGCGATTTTGCTAGCGGATGCTGATACACGTGTCAGCAACGTTGCGTGCAAGTCGAGATTTTTGGCGAAGTATTCGAAGCCGTTGCCAGGCGTGTGAATGACATAGCCGGTGGATTCATCGAGCAGTTTCATTTCCGGATCCGCCCGCATCGCATTATCGAGCACAAACCCCGGAACAAGCGAAGTGCGAGAGTCGGATTCAGGACTCACCACAACGTTATAAGCGCCGGCGCCGTTTTCCAGATTCAACAAATAGCAATAGCGCGTCGCCATGCCGTGATCCAGAAATCCTGCCATGACTTTTAAAGAAAGCTCCGCTGTCAGCAAAACGTTATAAGCCTGCTGCAAGGCCTGTTTATTTGTCAGTCCGGTCTTTTCAGTTGATGCGACTTTTACGGGTGCGGCCCAATACTTGCCTATCTCCAAACGCAGACTGCTCTCCATGTTTCGCAGCGTATAAGTAATAGCCTCCTCAGCCTCGATAATACTGAAGCCCTTGACTCTCATCTCTTCGCCAACGGTATCGGGCAGGTGAAAGACGCCGTCCCCGCCGCCAGCCAGATAGCTCGGTACCACATTATTATCAAGACAATGAAGCAATACCTCAGACAGTTTCCCTGAAGGGCGACGTTCAATCTCATTGGACTGATCGGTGATGTTTATATAAACATTATCGATATCGATATTCTTCTGCCGCTGCTGCAATTCTTGCTGCAATGCCTGCCGAGCAATCTGCCGAACTGTCGGGATCGCCTCAACAATAGCGAACAAATTATCCTGCGCGGCGGTAGCCTTTACCCACTCAGCCCTCCACGTTACTTCCGCACCTTCAGAACCTCGCATCAAGCTTTTGTATAACTTATCCATATTCAAGTCCTATCTTTCAAGTTCAGTGCGCGGAACCCCGCATCACTGCGATAGCGAAAGATAGTTTTATTTTTAACAAACAAGAAGCGCCAGTTCATTTCAACAAATATAGATTACAAGGTATTAATCGAAATAAAAAAAACCACCTGTCAAACATGACAAATTTACAAACATATATTCCGCACCAAAGCTTTATAAAGAGTAACTAACTCAACCATCCAGAAAACCTCAAAGCGAGATATGTCAGGCTGCGAATGCTCTGCGCAGTCCGTGCAGGGTTCAAGTGGCGCAATCAAGACTGTTGCACGCCCCGTAACAGTGCATGTCCGGAATCGCTATTTTTCCATTGAGCTCAAGTGCTTATTCTGAGCGGGCTTTCACGGCACCCGCCGCAAAGCGCCAAGCCTTGGCTGCTGAGCAACTCGCGCCATCGCTGACCGATTTCAGATGAGTCGATGCATCGATTGATCGCCCCGGTGTTCACTGACGTTGATTTGTAGCTCCTTGATCCAACGTCTTACCTTGGCCGCTGCGTTTGCAGCGGCCTTTTTTATGGGCGGGATTTATACCGGAGTCATCGATCGCTTGCCGGGCATGCCAGATATCACACCGAATACTTCTGCAAATTCGCCATCATTTCCTTTAGCGCTTCAATGTTGTCCTTGGGATGCGCCGCGCCTTCAAAATCGCAGATCTGCTGCCAGTGCGCCGCGACATCCTCCGGGGAGAAACCGCTGCGCGGATCGAAGCCGGCGCCGAGGCTGCGTTCCCAGCGCACCTTGCCCATCCAGCCGCCGCCGACTTCAAACAGGCCGGACGTTTCCTGGCACTGTTCACTGGCCAGGTACACCACCAGCGGGCTGACCAGTTCCGGTTTCAGCTGTTCGAACACCTGCGGCGGGATCAGGCCTTCGGTCATGCGCGTGCCGCCGGTAGGCGCGATGGCATTGACCAGAATATTGTTCTTGCGACCTTCGATGGCCAGGGTACGGGTCAAGCCGTAGAGACCGAGTTTGGCCATGCCGTAGTTGGACTGACCGAAGTTGCCGTAGATCCCCGAGGTCGATGCCGTGAAGATCACCCGGCCGTAGTTTTGCTCACGCAAGTGCGGCCACGCGGCGCGGGTCACTTTATAGGCGCCCTCGACGTGGACGCGATAGACCAGATCCCAGTCGGCGTCGTCCATCTTGTGAAAGGTCTTGTCGCGCAGAATCCCGGCGTTGTTCACCACCACGTCGACACGGCCAAAGGCGTCGAGGGCGTTCTGTACCAGTTTGTCGCCGTCGGTGACCGAGTCATGGTTAGCCTCGGCGATGCCGCCGGCTTCACGAATTTCCGCCACCACACGATCGGCGGCGGAGGCGTTGGCACCTTCGCCCTGGGTCGAGCCGCCGAGGTCGTTGACCAGCACTCTGGCGCCGTGCCGGGCGAACAGCAGAGCGTGCGCCCGACCCAGGCCTCCGCCGGCACCGGTGACGATCACGACTTTATCTTCGAAACGTACGGACTCATTCATCGCAGGAACTCCAGCAGGCCAGTATTGAGTCCGAGTGTCAGGCACAGGGCTTTGGGTCACAACGAATACGGCTGAGGCTGAATGGTGCGCGATAAGGGTGAGGGATGATGAGGGCGTCAAAAGATCAAAAGATCGCAGCCTGCGGCAGCTCCTACAGAAGATCGGTGTAGGAGCTGCCGCAGGCTGCGATCTTTTGATCTTTCAGGAGCATGCGACCTTGCGCGGCGGCAACTCCAGGCGCTCACGAAACGCCAGGTAATGCTTGAGCACCTGCACCGGCGCTTCGATCTGCGGATAGTGGCCGATACCTGACAGTAGCACCGTATCGGCGTCGGCAATCAGCTCGCGGTAACGCTCGACCATGTGCGCACCGGAGATCGGGTCGACTTCGCCATCAATCACCCGCAACGGCACTTCACTGCGCTGCATGGCCGCCAGCCAACGGTCGCGCTGCACACGGCGCTCGGGGATGTAGCCGATCAGTTTGTGCAGGATACGCGGGCCGCGATGGGTCTCGATCAGGCTCCAGAAATCGTCCAGTTCACTTTCGCTGGGACCGGTCTGCGGGCCAAAGATCTGCCGGAAACTTTTCACCAGTGCATCACGGGTGAACGCCCGGCCGATCATCCAGCCCAGCGGGCTGAGCAGCAGCTTTTGCATCAGCACCGGGCGATGGGTTTCGGGGAACAGTCCGCCATTGAGAAAGACACAGCTGGCGACCTCGATGCGCTGTTCGTAATGCCGGGCGAGCAGTTCCTGGGCAACGCTGTCGCCGTAATCGTGGGCCAGCACATGCACCGCTTGCTCGATCTGAAGATGGGCCAGCAGCGCCTGTTGCAGGTCGGCCTGCTCCAGCAGGCTGTAGCGGTGATTCAACGGTTTGGCCGAGTCACCGAAACCGAGCATGTCACAAGCGATCACCCGATAACGCTGGGCCAGTGGCTGCCACAGGTAGTGCCAGTCCCAACTGGCTGTCGGGAAACCGTGGATCAGCAGCAACGGCTCACCCTGCCCCACCGTCCAGTAACGGATCGACTGGCCGCGAAAGACAAACGTCCGGCTGCGTTTGCGCCAGACACACAGAGGGATCTCGGCAAGAGGCATCAGAGTTTATATCCGGGGTCTTGTTTATCGAGTTTGCGCAGCAACGCCGGCCAGGCCAGCGCGCCACCCATGCCTTGAGCACTTTTGGTGACGCCGGCGATCATCGCTTTGGCGCCCGCCAGGATCTGCGGTTCGATGGCGATCAGTTCAGCAGCGCCGGTCTGCGCCATGACCTGAATGTCGCAGGCGCGCTGGAAGGTGAACATCATCAGAAAGGTGTCAGCGATGGTGCCGCCGCAGGTCAGCAACCCGTGGTTATGCAGCATCAGGAAATTATTGTCGCCCAGGTCGGCCTGCAAGCGCGCCTTCTCTTCGTGATTCAGCGCCACGCCTTCGTAGCCGTGATAGGCCAGGCTCGACAACACAAACAGCGACTGCTGGCTGATCGGCAACACGCCCTGCTTTTGCGCCGACACCGCTACGCCGGATGCGGTGTGGGTATGCAGCACGCAAACCACATCGTGCCGCACTTCGTGCACGGCGCTGTGGATGGTGTAACCGGCGGGATTGATTTCGTAGGGGCTGTCCATGAGCTTGTTGCCGGCCTGATCGACTTTCACCAGGCTGGATGCCGTGATCTCATGGAACATCAACCCGAACGGGTTGATCAGGAAGTCTTCGGTGCCCGGCACCTTGGCGGAAATATGGGTGAAGATCAGGTCGTCCCAGCCATGCAACGCTACCAGTCGATAACAGGCGGCGAGATCGACCCGGGTCTGCCACTCCGCAGCACTGACCTGGTCTTTGACATCAAGGGACAATTGGACGGGGGCTACGCTCACTGTATGCACCTCTGCGTTCTTATTGTTCTGCACGTACGAGCAGTCTAGTCAGACGCAGAGGATCGCGGAGTTGCATTGCCAGCCAGCTTGATGACTGAGCGGGTCAGCCAGGCAAACTCCTTGGATCCATGTCAAAGCCACGACGCCAACAAAGGTGCGGCGAACAGATTGAGCAGCCCGGTCAGCACCATCACCAACCCCGCCACCGAGCCTTCCTCACCGCCCACTTCATGCGCCCGACTGACGCCTGCACCGTGCGCGCCAACCCCGAACAAAGCACCGCGCGCCAGGGCACTGCGCAACGGCAACCACTTGAGCAATACGCCGCCGAGCATCGCGCCGAACACACCAGTGAACATCACGAACACGGCAGTCAGTTCCGGCACGCCACCGAGATCCTGCGCCAGTGGCATGGCGAACGGCGTGGTAATCGAACGCGGCACCAGCGACATCGTCACCGAGCTATCCAGCGCCAGCGCCCTGGCCAGACCGAACGACGTAGCGATCGACGCCGCGCTGCCGGCGAGCATGCCCAGCAGCAGCGCCGACCAGTGCCGCACCAGCAGACGCCGCTGCTGCCAGATCGGCACGGCGAAGGCCACCGTCACCGGCCCGAGCACCAGCATCAGCCAGTGCGTGTTGCTGGCGTATTCGGCATAGGCGGTGTGCAGCGGCACGGCGAGCGCCAGCAGCAGTGCCGGCACCAGAATCAGCGGCGACAGCAAGTAACGCCCGGTGCGCCGGTAAATCCAGCGACTGAACAGGTACGCCAACAGGGTGAAGGCGAGCCAGAACATCGGCATCAGCTCAAGCTTCATGGGACCGCCTCAGGCGCACGGCCAGCTCCACGGTGAAGGCTGTCACCAGCATCACCATCAGGGTGCTGGCGCCGATCACCAGCAAAATCCGCCAGCCGTCATCGCGCAACAGCGCGCCGTAGTCGAGCAGACTCATCAGCGCCGGAATGAAGAACAGCAGCATCTCGGCCATCAACAATCCGGCACCCAGTTGCAGCGCCGCCGGTTTGACCCAGCCAAACGCGAACGCCAGCAGCAACAGAGCCATGCCGATGACTCCGCCGGGAATCGGCCAGGCCAGCCACGCGGCGATCTGACAGCCGAGCAGGTAGAGACCGAGCAACACGGCCAGTTCGACGCAGAGACGGGAAAGATACTTGAGGGATGCAGCGTTCATGATGGGCTCCTTACAGGGGCTTATTTTACGAAGCGGCCTGCCATCCCAGAAGCGAATTGTTAGACTCGACACTATTCCAAAACGGAATCGGATCATGGAATTCAAACAGCTGCGCAGTTTTGTCGAAGTCATGCATCAGGGCGGATTCACACAGGCAGCGAAAACCCTGCACATCAGTCAGTCGGCGGTGAGCAAACAAGTCGCGCAACTGGAGCAGAGCCTCGGCACGCCGTTGCTCGAACGACTGGGCTCGCAACTGCGCCTGACTGCCGCGGGCAGCGTGGTGCTGCAACGCGCCGAGGGCATGCTGCGTTTGCGCAACGAATTGCTCAGCGAACTGGATGATCTGAGCCAGCTGGCGCGCGGCGAATTGCGCCTCGGTCTGCCGCTGCTGGGCAGTGATGCGCTGTTCGCCGGGTTGTTCGCCGAGTATCGCCGGCGCTATCCGAACATCAGTATTCAATTGCTTGAGGGTGGCAGCCGTAATGTCGAGCAGGCGGTGCTCAGCGGCGAACTGGAGTTGGGTGGCAGCCTGTTGCCGAAAGATCCACAGTTCGATTTTCAGCCGTTCTGCGATGAAAAACTCGATGCGTTGCTGCCGGTGGATCACCCATTGGCAGCACGCGGCGAGATTGGCCTGGAGGAGCTGGCCGACACGCCGTTCCTGTTGTATCAGCGCAGCTTCGTGCTCAATGACCGTTTACTGCAGGCCTGCCAGCAATTGGGCTTTACCCCGAAAGAAGGCGGGCGCAGTGGGCAAGCGGATTTTCTCGTGGCGCTGGTGGCCGCCGGGCAAGGCGTGGTGTTGCTGCCCAGCGTGGTGGCCCGGGCTCTTGAGCGTCCGGGCGTGGTGCGCCTGACCTTGCGCGCGCCAGAGTATCTGCGCTGGGACATCGCGTTCATCTGGCGCCGGGGTGCCTATCTGTCGAAAGCCGCCCAGGCCTGGCTGGCCTTGCTGCACGAACGCGCGATCAGCCCTTGAGGGTGGCGATCAGTTGCGCCAGCCATGGCTCGGCGTCGGTTTCCGGGGTCACACTTTCGCTGGCGTCCAGACGCAGCATCTCCTGCACTTCGCGCACGCCCAGCTCGGCGAACAACTCACGCATCAGCTCGCCACCGCCGCAGAACGTATCGCCGTAACTGGCATCACCCAAGCCGATCACCGCCCCCGGCAAATCGCGCCACGCGGCTGGCAACTGGTCGCGAATCGCCGAATACAGCGGCTGCAGGTTATCCGGCAACTCGCCCATGCCGGTGGTCGAGGTCACCGCGAGGAACGCTTCAGGGCCGAACGCCTGAATGTCCGCCAGGCTGGCGCGCGAGTTGTGGAAGGTTTCAAAACCGGCGTCTTTCAGCAGGTTCTGCGCGTGACGGGCGACTTCTTCGGCCGTGCCGTAAACCGAGCCGGAGAGGATGGCGACTTTCATCAATCTGATCCTGAAGCTGAAAAAAAGAGCGGCGATAGTAGCAGTCCCGACAGAGAAGTTGCGACCAGCTCTCAATGGGCACTGATGGCCTATAGACAGCGCCGGCTGATCTTCTAGAATGCGAGCCATCGACAATGCTGAAAGGATTCACAGATGATCAATGCCAGTCTGCTGCAAATGGTGATCAACGCGTCGAACGACGGAATCGTCGTCGCTGAGAAGGAAGGCGAGCAGGACAACATCCTGATCTATGTGAACCCGGCCTTCGAACGTCTGACCGGTTACAGCAGCGAAGAAATTCTTTATCAGGACTGCCGCTTTCTGCAATCCGGTGACCGTGATCAGGCAAGCCTGGAAAGGATTCGCGAAGTGCTGCGCAACGGTGGAGCGTGTCGCGAAACATTGCGCAACTATCGCAAGGACGGCACGCCTTTCTGGAATGAACTGTCGCTATCGACGGTAAAAAACGCCGATGACGGCCAGACCTATTTCGTTGGCGTGCAGAAAGACGTCACGGTTCAGGTCAAGGCGCAGCAACGCGTAATTCAGCTGGAGGCCGAGGTTGCAGCACTGCAAGCAGAGCTGAAAGCGTTGAAAGCGACGAACGGCGCAAACAAATCTGCGAACTAAGTGTCATTAACTACAATCACCAATGACTTTGTAACTATATCTTTCGAGCCAGGCCATGCAACGCGACGCCCTCCTGACCCAGGATGAGCTGGATTTCATCCAGACCATGCAGCACAACCCGCAGCTCAATGTGCGGGATGCGACGTCGAGCCTGCTGGTCAATGGTGGTTCGCAGATCCGTGACCTGCTCACGCGCCTGGCGGCTCACGAGCAAGTGACCATCCAGGCCAACTTCGAAAATCAGCAAATGACCTTCCCGCTGCATCTGGTGGAAGACGAATTCCACGCGTTGCACCTGCGCCTGGGCGTGCCGAGCATTTACGAAGACGGGCCGATGATTCGCCCATGGCGCCTGACTCTCGAAGAGCCGGTCGCGTTGGAAAACGCCAAAGGGCAGCCAGGCATGATGTGGGTGCACGAGGTGTCGCACAAAGGCGTGCTGCTGGAAATGCGCAACAAGACCAAACCGCCCAAGCATTTCGCCCTGTGGTTCAGCCCTTCAGGTTATGAGCGGATCTCCCTGCGCGGCAATTTCGAGCGCGAAACCGAGCACGGTTTTTACGCCTACGAGCTGAGCCAGACCGATGCCGATGAAACCGAACGCCTGCGCCAGTTCATCCTGCAACAACACCGTCTGACCCACCCCGCCCTGCACACCTGATATTCAGGTATCCAGCGTACCCGCGAGAAATTGCGTCATGCGCTGACGCATCGTCGCCCCTTCATTGCCCAGACAACCGATCGACGATCCGGCCAGACTGTCCTGCGCCAGATCGGCAGCGTCGCCGGCGAGCATCACCTGACAGTCGAGACTCAAGGCCAGTCGATTCAGACGGCGCGGCAAATCCGCGGTGGGGGCGTGATTGGAAAACAGCACCAGCGCCTGCGGCTTGATCCGCTCGCACACCAGCGCCAATTCATCGAATGGCTGACCGGTGGTCAGCACCCGCACGCCCGCATCATTGCCACTGAGAAACAACGCGGCGACCAGTAGCTCGAGTTCACGACACTGACCGGCGAGCGCGCTGACAATCACTTTGCGCGGCTGGGTGCCGCGCAGCGCGACGATACGCTGCAGCACCCGCGCACGCAGGAACCCGTCGAAAAACAGCCACTCGCTGGTCTGCCCGAAAGCATCCTGGCGTTGCAGTATCTGCAGCCACAACGGCATGAGGATGTCCTGGAACACCACCGGCAGCGCGTATGAAGAGAAAATCTGGTTGTAGACCTGATCCAGCGCACGGTCATCGAACGCGCTGATCGCGGCCTGCACCTGTTGCTGCCACTGCGCGTAATCAGCCTGCACCAGATCATCAGGAATGATATGGGCCAGCACTTTCAGCGGTTCGGTCTTGGCGAGAATCTTGCCGACCTTGCTCACGGCCACGCCGCGATCGATCCAGTCGACGATGCTGCGTACACGCTCGATTTCGGTCATCGAATACAACCGGTGCCCGCTTTCGGTGCGCGTCGGCTGAATCAAACCGTAGCGGCGCTCCCATGCACGCAGCGTTACCGGGTTGACGCCGGTCAGCCGCGACACCTCCCGAATAGGGAACAACTCTTCGCGCTCAAGCGCGACAGAGGCCTGCGAGGCAGGGTTAGCGTCCGTGATAACAGCCATGGTGCAGATTTGTCCGCTCGTTGGATTTGGATCCCATTCTACATCCGATGCCCTCTGTCGGTTCAACCCAATAAACAGAGACGAAAGTCTCTGAAACTGTCATCAAAATCGGGAATAATCCTTGCTTGTTGAAAAGCGCAGGCCCCTACCCCGGCTTGCGCAATGCGAAACCTCCTACCCGGAGCGCCGCACTCGAAATATGGAGATACACAATGTCTACTTCCCCCGTCACGCTGATGGTTGCGCGTCGCGTCGCCGATGGTCGCTATCAGGACCTGATTGCCTGGCTGCGCGAAGGCGAACAACTGGCCACTGACTTTCCCGGTTACCTGGGTTCCGGCGTGCTCGCTCCGCCACCCGGTGACAACGAATTCCAGATCATTTTCCGCTTCGTCGACGAGCAGACCCTGCACGCCTGGGAGCACTCGGTCTCGCGTACCGCGTGGCTGGCGCGGGGCAGCGATCTGTTCGAGCATCCCAAGGAGCATCGGGTCAGCGGCATCGAAGGCTGGTTCGGCGCTGCCGGTCAACGGCCTCCACGCTGGAAACAGGCCGTGGCGATCTGGCTGGCATTCTTCCCGGTGTCGCTGCTGTTCAACTTTGTCCTCGGGCCGCTGCTCGGCGAGATGAGCCTGCTGCCGCGGGTATTGATCAGCACGGCGTGCCTGACGCCGTTGATGGTGTATTTCTTTATTCCGTTGTCGACGCGGTTGCTGGCGGGTTGGCTGAACAATGTTCCAGCACCTCGACTGCCTGTTGAACCGGTGTCTCAAAACCGTTGAGAGCCCACGTGGGAGCAGGCTTGCTCGGGAAGCGTCGTGTCAGTTGATGCATCCGCGCCTGGCACACCGCCTTCGCGAGCAAGCCCGGCTCCCACAAAAGCACAACACCCGTCTTGCGATAGGTGGGCAACCCGCGTCGCTGTTATAGTTTTTGCTCCAACCGCGACGCGAGCCGTTCATGTCCATATCCTCCGCCCCGATCCTCATCACCGGTGCCGGCCAGCGTGTCGGTCTGCACTGCGCGCAGCGTTTGCTTGAAGACGGCCATCGGGTCATCTTCACTTACCGCAGCGAACGTCCCGGCGTGCAAACCCTGCGGGATCTGGGCGCAATCGGGATTTTCGCGGACTTCTCCAGCGAAGCCGCCATCCTCGCCTTCATCAATGAACTGAAAACCCACACCGACTGCCTGCGCGCCATCGTCCACAACGCCTCCGAATGGCTGGCGGAAACCCCGGGCAGTGAAGCCGAGGCCTTCTCGCGCATGCTCAACGTGCACATGCTCGCGCCGTACCTGATCAACCTGCACTGCGCCGACCTGCTCAAGCGCTCGACCCTGGCCGACATCATCCACATCAGCGACGATGTCACGCGCAAGGGCAGCAGCAAGCACATCGGTTATTGCGCCAGCAAGGCCGGGCTCGACAGCCTGACCCTGTCCTTCGCCGCGCGCTATGCGCCGGCAATCAAGGTCAACGGCATCGCGCCGGCCCTGCTATTGTTCAATCCCGACGACGACGCGGCGTACCGTGCCAAGGCGCTGGCCAAATCCGCGCTGGGCATCGAGCCCGGCAGCGAAGTGATCTACCAGAGCCTGCGCTATCTGCTCGACAACCCCTATGTCACCGGCACGACCCTGACCGTCAACGGCGGACGGCACGTCAAATAAGCTGCTGCGCGAGGATCTCCCATGAGCCGTTCCCTGCCCGAGAATTACCGCGAGATCCTCATCGGCCTCGGCGAAGACCCCGACCGCGAAGGCTTGCTCGACACCCCGGTGCGCGCGGCCAAGGCCATGCAATACCTGTGTCACGGCTACGCGCAGAGTGTGGATCAGATCGTCAATGGCGCACTGTTTGCCTCCGACAGCGACGAGATGATCATCGTCGCCGACATCGAGTTGTACTCGTTGTGCGAACATCACCTGCTGCCCTTCATCGGCAAGGCCCATGTGGCTTATATTCCGACAGGCAAGGTGCTGGGGCTGTCGAAGATCGCGCGGCTGGTGGACATGTTCGCCCGGCGCCTGCAGATTCAGGAGAACCTCACCCGGCAGATTGCCGATGCGGTGCAACAGGTCACCGATTCCGCCGGCGTCGCGGTGGTCATCGAGGCCCGGCACATGTGCATGATGATGCGCGGTGTCGAGAAACAGAATTCGACCATGAACACCTCGGTCATGCTCGGCGCCTTTCGCGACTCGAGCAACACCCGTCAGGAGTTCCTGCAATTGATTGGACGGAGCAAGTAAATGTCACAACTTCAACCGGGAATGGCGCGCATCCGGGTCAAGGATCTGCGCCTGCGCACCTTTATCGGGATCAACGAGGACGAGATCCTCAACAAGCAGGATGTGCTGATCAATCTGACCATCCAGTACGCCGCGCAGGAAGCGGTGCGCGACAACGACATCGATCACGCGCTGAACTACCGCACCATCACCAAGGCGATCATCGCCCATGTCGAGGGCAACCGTTTTGCGCTGCTCGAACGCCTGACCCAGGAACTGCTGGATCTGGTGATGAGCAATACCGCCGTGCTGTACGCCGAAGTCGAAGTCGACAAGCCGCATGCACTGCGATTTGCCGAGTCGGTGTCAATCACCCTCGCCGCCAGCCGCTGAGCGTGTCTGGCGCATTGGTCGCCAGACTTTTATCATCCGCGCCACGAATAGCCTGCACAGAGCCCATCATGACCGAGCAACAACGCCTCGAACTCGAAGCCGCCGCCTTCCGCCGGCTGGTCGCCCACCTGGACAGCCGCAAGGACGTGCAGAACATCGACCTGATGAACCTCGCCGGATTCTGCCGCAACTGCCTGTCCAAGTGGTACAAGGCTGCCGCCGATGAACAGCAGATCGAGGTCAGCCTCGACGATGCCCGTGAAGTGGTTTACGGCATGCCTTATGCCGAATGGAAAGCCCAATACCAGCAAGAAGCCAGCGTCGAACAACAGGCCGCGTTCGCCAAAGGAAAACCCAATGAGTGATCTGAACACCCTGCGCGCCAGCCTCAAGAGCGGCGAACACGTTTTTGCCGACACCCTGGTCTTCATCGCCGCCGGTTATGACTACCAGCCGCAAGCGTTCAACAACGGTGGCGTGGAAAACGCCGCCGGGCAGAACGAAGGTTCGTGCAAGACGTTGGGTCTGGCACTGCTGGAAGGCTTGAGCGATGAAGAAGCGCTGCTGGCATTCGGCGAGCATTATCGCTCGGTGGTGGCGACACCTGAAGGCAGCGACCACGGCAACATCCGCGCGCTGATCAAGCACGGTCTGGCGGGTGTGAAGTTCGAAGCACAGCCGCTGACCCGCCGCTGATTCCCATAGACAACGCCATCCCCTGTGGGAGCGGGCTTGCTCGCGAAGGCGTCAGGTCAGGCGACTTTTCTTTGTCTGACACACCGCTTTCGCGAGCAAGCCCGCTCCCACAGGGTTATGCGATGTAGCGGAAATACGGGCGTAAAAAAACCGGCCGAAGCCGGTTTTTTGTGTCTGCGATTTAGAACGAAGCGTTCTGCAGACCGTCCAGATAACGCTCGGTGTCCAGTGCCGCCATGCAGCCGGCGCCGGCCGAGGTGATGGCCTGACGGTAAACGTGATCAGCCACGTCGCCTGCAGCGAAGATACCTTCGACGCTGGTTGCAGTGGCGTTGCCATCACGGCCGCCCTGCACAACCAAGTAACCGTCCTTCAGGGTCAGTTGGCCTTCGAACAGCGAAGTGTTCGGAGTGTGGCCGATCGCGATGAATACGCCGTCGACCTTGATTTCGTCGAAGCTGCCATCGTTGTTCTTCAGGCGCGCACCGGTCACGCCCATGTTGTCGCCCAGCACTTCGTCGAGGTTGGCGTTCAACTTGAGGATGATCTTGCCTTCGGCCACGCGGGCGTTGAGCTTGTCGATCAGGATCTTCTCGGCGCGGAAGGTTTCGCGACGGTGGATCAGGGTCACGGTGCTGGCGATGTTGGCCAGATACAGCGCCTCTTCAACAGCGGTGTTGCCGCCACCGACCACAGCCACTGGCTTGTTGCGGTAGAAGAAACCGTCACAGGTCGCGCAGGCGGAAACGCCTTTGCCCATGAACGCTTCTTCCGACGGCAGGCCCAGGTAACGAGCGCTGGCACCGGTGGCGATGATCAGGGCGTCGCAGGTGTAGGTCGCGCTGTCGCCGGTCAGGGTGTACGGCTTGGCGGCGAAGTCCACGGCATTGATGTGATCGAAAACGATCTCGGTTTCAAAACGCTCGGCGTGCTCGCGCATCCGCTCCATCAGCGCCGGACCGGTCAGACCGTGCACGTCGCCCGGCCAGTTGTCGACTTCGGTGGTGGTGGTCAATTGACCGCCAGCCTGCATGCCGGTGATCAGCAGTGGCTTGAGGTTGGCACGGGCGGCATAGACCGCAGCGCTGTAACCGGCAGGGCCGGAACCGAGAATAATCACTCGCGAATGACGGACTTCAGACATGACCTGCTCCTGTTGACCGGGCCGAAACACTGGCGCGGAACGCCGGACTGCCGGCGGGAATAAAAAAGGACTGTGGATAACCTTGGGGAAGGCATGAGCTCGACAGTCCTGTAAAAAGTTGGGTGCAGCGTATCGAGGGGGGCAAGATTAAGGAAATACGGATTAACAATCCAGCTCATAGGTGGTCTCTATACGCAGACTCCGACCAGATCGACGTCTTTGTTACAGTGAATGTCGATCGCTCTACCGCGCTTTCGCAGGTGATGCAAAGTCGGTAAGGTCGGCGCGTTTTCCCTTGCTCGGAGCACCTTATGCCCGCCCCTGTTCTGTCCGGCCCGCAATACCTGCGCGAAGGCCTCAAACTGGTTCTCAGCCCCGGCCTGCGTCTGTTCGTGTTACTGCCGCTGGCGATCAACCTGGTACTGTTCGTCGGATTGATCTATCTGGCCGGCCATCAGTTCAGCCTGTGGGTCGACAGTCTGATGCCGTCGCTGCCCGACTGGTTGAGTTTTCTCAGCTACATCCTCTGGCCGCTGTTCGTGGTGCTGGTGGCGTTGATGGTGTTCTTCACCTTCACGATGCTCGCCAACGTGATCGCTGCGCCGTTCAACGGTTTCCTCGCGGAAAAAGTCGAAGTGGTGGTACGTGGCACCGACGACTTTCCAGCCTTCAGTTGGGGCGAACTGATCGCAATGGTCCCGCGCACCCTCGCCCGGGAAATGCGCAAACTGGGCTACTTCCTGCCGCGGGCGATCGGCCTGTTCATCCTCTCGTTCATCCCGGTGGTGAACATCGTCGCCGCGCCACTGTGGCTGCTGTTCGGCGTGTGGATGATGGCGATTCAGTACATCGACTACCCGGCGGACAACCACAAACTGGGCTGGAACGAGATGCTTGCCTGGCTGCGGCAGAAACGCTGGCAGAGCATGAGTTTTGGCGGGATCGTCTATCTGGCGCTGCTGATTCCGGTGGTGAACATTCTGATGATGCCGGCCGCTGTAGCCGGGGCGACATTGTTCTGGGTGCGTGAGCGCGGTGCGGAGAATCTCGTCACGCAAGGCTGAGCCGGTCACAAATCCATCATCCGAACGTCACAAGCACGACATGGCCTCAGCCGACACTGAGGTCATGACGACAGCTCTGCATATCACTCTGATCAGCGAAACCTTCCCACCGGAAATCAACGGGGTGGCCAATACCCTTGGCCGCTTGTGCGATGGCTTGCGCGCGCGTGGGCATCAGGTGGAACTGGTGCGACCGCGCCAGGCGGGAGATCCGCAGCGGGTCGAGGACGATGCCTTGCTGTTGTGCCGGGGCTGGCCGTTGCCGGGTTATCCCGGTCTGCAATGGGGGCAGTCGTCGATGCACAAGCTGCTGCGGCGCTGGAAGCGTCATCGCCCGGACGTTTTGTACATTGCCACCGAAGGCCCGCTCGGCTTGTCGGCGTTGCGTGCGGCACGACGCCTGGGGATCTCGGTGGTCAGCGGTTTTCACACCAATTTCCAGCAGTACACCAACCAGTACGGGCTGAGTTTGCTGACGCGCTTGCTGACCCATTATCTGCGCTGGTTTCACAATCGCTCGGCGATGACCCTGGTGCCGAGCGTCAGTCAGCGCCTGGAACTGGAGCGCCGGCAATTCGAACGCCTCGCCTTGCTGTCGCGAGGTGTGGACAGTCAGCTCTTTCACCCGGCCAAGCGCCTGAACGGCTTGCGCGAACAATGGGGTCTGTCCGAGCAGGACCTCGCGGTGGTTCACGTGGGACGTCTGGCCCCGGAGAAAAACCTGGGCTTGCTCAAGCGATGCTTCGACAGACTCCGCAGCACTTATCCACAGCGCAAGCTGAAGCTGATCGTGGTCGGCGACGGGCCGCAACGGCTTGCGTTGGAAAAGGATCTGCCTGAAGCGATCTTCTGTGGTTCACAACGCGGCGAAGCGCTGGCGGCGCACTATGCATCCGGCGATATTTTCCTGTTCCCGAGCCTGACCGAAACGTTCGGCAATGTGGTGCTTGAAGCATTGGCCTCAGGGCTGGGGGTGGTGGCGTACGATCAGGCAGCAGCAGCGCAGCACATCCGTCACGGCTACAACGGCGTGCTGGCGATGCCCGGTGATGAAGAAGCGTTCTGCGACGCGGCGGCATGGTTGCTGGAAGAGGATGAAACCTTGCGTTGCGTGCGCCTGAATGCGCGCCAGCATGCCAGTCGCCAGGGGTGGGCGGCGATCATCGAGCAGTTTGAAAAGCACTTGCGTGGGGCGTGTCTGCGGGAGCAGGTGTTGCCGAATGCGCAGACATTGCCTTAGATAGTCGTCGACTCTGATGCCCCCTTCGCGAGCAAGCCCGCTCCCACATTTTGGAATGCATTCAAAATGTGGGAGCGGGCTTGCTCGCGAAGGGGCCATCAAAGGTGCTACTTAAACCAGCGTCATCAACGCCTCACGGCTGAACGGCAGAATGTCCTGCTCACGCCCTTCGCGGACTTTCAGCGCCCAGTCCGGATCCACCAGCAGCGCACGCCCCACTGCGACCAGATCGAACTCGTCGTTGTTCAAACGCTCAAGCAGTTTCTCCAGGCTCGCCGGTTGCGCGACCTTGTCGGTGTTGACCATGAATTGCAGGAACTCGCCGTCCAGGCCGACGCTACCTACAGTGATGGTCGGTTTGCCGGTCAGCTTGCGCGTCCAGCCTGCCAGGTTCAGATCCGAACCGTCGAACTCAGGCTCCCAGAAACGCCGTGTCGAGCAGTGGAAAATGTCTACGCCGGCGTCGGACAGCGGCTTGAGGAATTCGCCCAGTGCCTCCGGTGTCTGCACCAGACGCGCGGTGTAATCCTGCTGCTTCCACTGCGAGAAACGGAAGATGATCGGGAAGCCTTCACCGACTGCCGCGCGTACCGCTTGAATCAACTCGATGGCGAAACGCGAGCGGTTGGCCAGGCTGCCGCCGTATTCGTCGGTGCGCTGATTGCTGCCCTCCCAGAAGAACTGGTCGATCAGGTAACCGTGGGCGCCGTGGATTTCCACGCCGTCCATGCCAATGCTTTTGGCATCTTTGGCGGCCTGGGCGAACGCGGCGATCACTTCCTGAATGTCCTGTTTGGTCATGCCGTGCACCACGACCTGGCCGTCCTTGAGTTTTTCCGTCGGGCCATAACCCGGCACGCTGGCGTCCGGTTCGGTGCCGATACGACGTACGCTGCCGACATGCCACAGTTGCGGAACAATCTTGCCGCCCTCGGCATGCACCGCGTCGACCACTTTTTTCCAGCCAGCCAGCGGCGCTTCACCGAAAAACTGCGGCACGTTCGGGTAGCCATTGGAGGCAATGTGACCGACGGTGGTGCCTTCGGTGATGATCAGACCGACACCGGCCGCCGCGCGGCGACGGTAGTACTCGATCACTTTCGAATTGGGTACGCCACCCGGGGAAAAAGAGCGGGTCATCGGCGCCATGACCACACGGGTCGGCAGTTCGAGGGCACCAAGGTGGAACGGTTTGAACAGGGCTTGCACCGGCATTGGAAGGCTCCAAAGGGAATGGCTTTATGACGGCGATAATATGGAGAGTTACAAGCCTTGAACAGCACTATTGATTTGGGTGATCAAGGGTTAGAAACGAAAAAATCGCAGCGTCAGCAGTCCTCTGCAGGAGCTGCAGCAGGCGGCGATCTCTTGATTTTGCTGTTTCAGCCCAGCGCTTTTTCAATCGCGTGAACGATCGTTGGATCATCCGGCGCCGTGCGCGGCGAGAACCGTGCCAGCACCCGGCCGTCCTTGCCGAGCAGAAACTTCTCGAAGTTCCAGGTGATATCTCCGGGAAACTCCGCGCCCTCGCCCGCCAGCAAGCGGTAGAGCTGATGACGATCATGGCCGTTGACTTCAAGCTTGCTCGACAACGGGAACGTCACGCCATAGTTCAGGCTGCAGAATTCCTGGATTTCCTGTTCGGTACCTGGCTCCTGACCGGCAAACTGGTTGCACGGCAGGCCCAGCACACTGAAGCCTTTGTCTTTGAATTGCTGATAGAGGTTTTCCAGTGCCGCGTACTGTGGGGTCAAGCCGCATTTGGAGGCGACGTTGACCACCAGCACGACTTGGCCCTTGAAAGGCGCCAGCGGTAGCTCCTGACCATCCAGGGCTGTCAACTTAAGGTCGTGAAAAGCACTCATGACGGACTCCAGATTCCCGTGTTCTACTCGAAACAGCCACTTGGCGAGAGCGCCAAGGACAGCCGCGGACTAAAAAGGCGCCCGCAGGCGCCTCTCCAGTACTCGAAGCTTAGCGCAGAAAATCAGTGGTGATGGCCACCTTCGCCATGGACGTGGCCATGAGCGACTTCTTCCTGGCTGGCGTCACGGATATCAACGACCTTCACTTTGAAGTTCAGGCGCTGACCGGCCAGTGGGTGGTTGCCGTCGACGGTGACGTCGTCGCCGTCCAGGTCACGGATGGTCACGATCTGCATCTGGCCGTCCGGCGCCGAAGCGTGGAACTGCATGCCGACTTCCAGCTCGTCAACGCCTTCGAACATGCTGCGGCTCAGGGTGCTGACCAGCTCGGCAGCGTATTCGCCGTAAGCGTCTTCTGGCTCAACGGAAACTTCCAGCTCATCACCAACAGCTTTGCCTTCCAGAGCTTTTTCCAGGCCCGGGATGATGTTGCCTGCGCCTTGCAGGTAGACCAGCGGTGCGCCGCCGGCGGAGCTGTCGATGACCTCACCAGCGTCGTTGGTCAGGGTATAGTCGATGGAGACAGCCTTATTGGCGGCGATCAGCATGGGGCGAGACCTTTTGCAAAAGAATATAGAAAGGCCAAGTTTAGCGAAGCAATCGCGCGAAAGCGAACACAACCCGGACAAACGGGTTTCGACGATTGCCGGCTTCCATCAGGACGAGGACGGTCACTGGGTCGTCGAGCTTTCCTGTGGCCACACCCAGCACCTGCGCCATCAGCCGCCATGGCAATCGCGCGTCTGGGTCCTTGACCCGGCGCAACGTATTGAAAAAATAGGCCAACCCTTTGCCTGCGGTTGGTGCGCACAAGGCTCGGTTAGCGATAACCTTGGCGACTGAATTGCGGTAGGCGGTCACGTATAGATCGCCACCATTGCCATGCACCCTTAGAGAATCCGCATGCAAACTTTTTTTATCGCGCCCACCGATTTTGGCGTGGGTCTGACCTCCATCAGCCTCGGGCTGGTGCGTACCCTGGAGCGGGCCGGGCTGAAAGTCGGCTTCTTCAAACCGATTGCCCAGCCGCACCCGGGCGACACCGGCCCTGAGCGCTCCACCGAACTGGTGGCGCGTACCCACGGCCTGAAACCGCCGCAACCGCTGGGCCTGGCCCACGTCGAGCGGATGCTCGGCGACGGTCAGCTCGATGAGTTGCTCGAAGAAATCATCGCCTTGTATCAGCAAGCTGCCATCGGCAAAGACGTGCTGGTAGTCGAAGGCATGGTGCCGACCCGCAGCGCCAGCTACGCCGCGCGGGTCAATTTGCACCTGGCGAAGAGCCTGGATGCCGAGGTGATTCTGGTCTCCGCGCCGGAAAACGAAGTGCTCGCCGAGCTCTCCGGCCGCGTCGAATTGCAGGCGCAATTGTTCGGTGGCCCGAAAGACCCGAAAGTCCTCGGTGTGATCCTCAA
The DNA here is from genome assembly GCF_058798255.1 of Pseudomonas sp. GW823-FHT01D03. Classification (NCBI taxonomy): domain Bacteria; kingdom Pseudomonadati; phylum Pseudomonadota; class Gammaproteobacteria; order Pseudomonadales; family Pseudomonadaceae; genus Pseudomonas; species Pseudomonas sp. GW823-FHT01D03. The sequence continues at coordinate 1,075,786 of NZ_JBXAKK010000001.1, read as the reverse complement.
CAAGGTCAAGACCGAAGAGAGCATGGACGCCTTCGCCACGCGCCTCAAAGAGCATTCGCCATTACTGCGCAGCGGTGATTTCCGCCTGCTCGGCTGCATTCCGTTTCAGCCCGAACTCAATGCACCGCGTACCCGCGACGTCGCCGACCTGATGGGTGCTCAGGTGCTCAACGCCGGCGATTACGAAACCCGGCGCATGACCAAAATCATCATCTGCGCACGGACCATGCGCAACACCGTCGAGCTGCTCAAGCCCGGCGTGCTGGTGGTGACCCCGGGCGACCGCGACGACATCATCCTCGCGGTCAGCCTCGCGGCACTCAATGGCGTACCGCTGGCCGGGCTGTTGCTGACCAGCGACACCCTGCCCGATCCACGCATCATGGATTTGTGCCGAGGCGCGTTGCAGGCCGGCCTGCCGGTGTTGTCGGTGAGCACCGGCTCCTACGACACCGCCAACCTGCTCAATGGCCTGAACAAGGAAATCCCCATTGATGACCGCGAGCGTGCGGAGATCATCACCGATTTCGTCGCCAGCCATCTCGACGCCAAGTGGCTGCACCAGCGCTGCGGCACCCCGCGGGAAATGCGCCTGTCGCCAGCGGTGTTCCGCTATCAACTGATACAACGGGCGCAGTCGGCGAACAAGCGCATCGTCCTGCCCGAAGGCAGCGAACCGCTCACCGTGCAAGCGGCGGCAATCTGCCAGGAGCGCGGCATCGCCCGTTGCGTGCTGCTGGCCAAACCCGAGGACGTCGAAGCCGTGGCCCGTGCCCAAGGCATCGAGTTGCCGCCGGGGCTGGAGATTCTCGATCCGGACCTGATCCGCGAGCGCTACATCGAGCCGATGGTCGCCCTGCGCAAAAGCAAAAGCCTCAATGCGCCGATGGCTGAACAGCAACTGGAAGACACCGTGGTGATCGGTACCATGATGCTCGCGCTGGATGAGGTCGACGGCCTGGTCTCCGGTGTGATCAACACCACCGCCAACACCATCCGCCCGGCCCTGCAACTGATCAAGACCGCACCGGGCTGCACGCTGGTGTCGTCGGTGTTCTTCATGCTGTTCCCCGAAGAAGTGCTGGTCTATGGCGACTGCGTGATGAACCCGCACCCGAGCGCCGCCGAACTGGCGGAGATCGCCCTGCAAAGCGCCGACTCGGCTGCAGCGTTCGGCATCACCCCGCGCGTGGCGATGATCAGCTATTCCAGTGGTGAATCCGCCACGGGAGAAGAAGTCGAGAAAGTCCGCGAAGCCACCCTGCTCGCCCACGAGCAACAGCACTCGCTGCTGATCGACGGCCCGCTGCAATACGACGCCGCTGCCAACGCAGACGTTGCCCGGCAACTGGCGCCGAACAGCCAGGTCGCCGGTCGCGCCACGGTGTTCGTGTTCCCCGACCTGAACACCGGCAACACCACCCACAAAGCCGTGCAGCGCAGCGCCGACTGCGTCAGCCTCGGCCCGATGCTGCAAGGCCTGCGCAAACCGGTGAACGACCTGCCGCGCGGCGCGCAGGTCGACGACATCGTCTACACCATCGCCCTGACCGCGATTCAAGCCGCCAACCGACCTATGGATGTGTAAATGCTGGACTTCCTGCCCGCCCCGATTCGCGGCGTGATTGCCGCGCTGCTGTTGGCGCTCAATACGATTCTGCTGTGCTCGTTCCTGTTCTGCGTGGCGCTGATCAAAGTGCTGCCCTTCGACCTCGCCCGCCGCGCCTCACTGTGGCTGATGAGCCACACCCACGAAGCCTGGATCAGCAACAACAAAGGCTGGATGAACCTGGTGCGCCGCACCCGCTGGCACATCAGCGGCCTGCAAGGTCTGGACTACCAACACTCGTACCTGATCACCAGCAACCACCAGAGCTGGGTCGACATTCTGGTGCTGCAATACGTGCTCAACCGCCGGATCCAGCCGTTGAAATTCTTCCTCAAGCAGGAGCTGATCTGGGTCCCGGTGATCGGTCTGGCCTGGTGGGCGCTGGGCTTCCCGTTCATGAAGCGCTACTCCAAGGCCTATCTGGAAAAGCATCCAGAGAAGAAAGGCAAAGACCTGGAGACCACGCGCAAGACCTGCGCGAAATTCCGCAACAACCCGGTGGGAATTTTCAACTTCGTCGAAGGCACACGCTTTACCGAGGGCAAGCACGCCCAGCAGCAGTCGCCGTTCAAATACCTGCTCAAGCCCAAGGCGGGTGGCATCGCCTTTGTGCTGGACGCGATGGGTGAGCAACTGGAGTCGATCGTCAACGTGACCATTCACTACCCCGGCGGGCGTCCGGGTTTCTGGGATCTGCTGTGCGGCAACGTGCGCGACGTGGTGGTGCACTTTGAAGAACTGAAAATCCCGCCGGCCTTCATCGGCAAGAACTACGACCAGGACGGCGAATATCGCCTGCAATTCCAGGGCTGGATCAATCAGCTCTGGCAGGACAAAGATGCGCTGCTGGAACAGATGCACCGCGAATTCCCGGACAAACGCTAATCCCCTGTAGGAGTGAGCCTGCTCGCGATAGCGGTGGATCAGCCACTCCCCATGTTGAATGACACACCGCTATCGCGAGCAGGCTCACTCCCACAGTTGGATGGAGTGCATTCAGTTAGAGCTTGGTCGGGTGTCAGGCCGCCTTCGCGAGCAAGCCCGCTCCCACAGTGGGATTGGGGGTGTTCAGTTTGAAATTGGTCGGCTCGTAGGCCGCCATCGCCAGCAGGCTGGCTCCTACAGTTCAGATTGCGTGCTGCCCCTGCGGCGAAGCCGCCCCACTCAACACGATGAGCGTTAGCTCGAGTAAAGCTTTTGATCTCAGGGCCCGTCGGCAGGCTGAGTGGAGGGATTTATCCGGGGGTGGGAGCGCAGCGACCGTTTGGCGCAGCCAAACACAGCGAGAGGAGGTGCAGCGAAGCAAACCGTAGGCGCTGCCCCCGGATGAATCCCGGAGCGAAGGAACCCGAGCCTAGGCGAGGGCCGAACGTCAGGGTAAAGCCCTTTGGTTACTTTGGGCTGGGCCGGCACTCCGGCTTTTGCCAAAGTGACCCGCCGTAAGGGCGGAACCTTAGCAGGCCGTTACCGCAGCAACGGATATACACCCAAAACCCCAAGAGCATGGCCGGCCCAAAAGCCGCCACCGCCGAAAACCAAATGACCCACAATAAAAAAGCCCGCCGATGATCACTCATCCGCGGGCCTTCATTTCCGGCTAAAACTTAAATCGCGCCACGCTTACGCAGCAGATCCAGCACCTGCTTGACACTCTCTTCCAGCGACAGCGACTGCGTGTCGATCACCAGATCGGCATTCAGCGGCACGTCATACGGGAAGGACTCACCCGGAATATTATCGCCACCCGCAGCATACAAGCCCTGCGGATCACGCTCGGCACACACCGCCGGCGAGGCCTGCACATAAACCGTCAGCAGACGCTCCTTGCCGATCAGATCCTTGGCCTGCTCGCGACCTTCCGCGCTCGGCGCCACAAACGCAGCCAGGGTCAACAGACCAGCCTCGTTGAACTGACGCGCCACATGCGCAGCACGCCGCCAGTTCTCGGTGCGGCCGGCACGATCCTGCGGCAAACCTTTATTCAGGTCGTGACGCAGGTTCTGACCATCCAGCACAAACACCGCACGGCCCATGTCGAACAACTTGCGCTCGACCGCATACGCCAGCGTGCTCTTGCCCGCGCCCGACAGGCCGCTGAACAGCACGGTGGCCGGTTGCTGGCCAAAGCGCTGGGCACGTTCTTCAGTGGCAACGTGAGCCAGTTTGCCGTGGTGCGAAGCAGTCCCGTGAGCCACCGGCTGAGCGACGATCATGCCGGCGCCGACGGTGCCATTGGTCAAACGATCGATGACGATGAACGCGCCGGTGGTGCGGTTGCTGTCGTAACCGTCGAGGGCGATCGGCGCGTCGAGCGCGATCTTCACCTTGCCGATTTCGTTGAGCTGCAACGCGCTCGCCGGGCCTTCTTCAAGGGTGTTCACGTCGACCTTGTTGACGATGCTGGCAATCGAGCCCGGCACGTAACTGGTCGCGCGTTTGATGTCGTACTTCTTGCCCGGCAGCATCGGCTCTTCAGCCATCCACACCAGCATCGCTTCGAAGCTGTCGGTGACCGGCGGCACGTTGTCGGCATGCACCAACAGGTCGCCACGGGAGATGTCGATCTCGTCTTCCATGGTCAGCGTCACCGCTTGACCCGGGCCGGCCTGCTCCAGCTCACCTTCGAAGGTGACGATGGATTTGACGCGGCTGCTCTTGCCCGACGGCAGTACCACGACTTCGTCGCCCTTGTGCACGATGCCGCTGGCCAGCGTGCCGGCGAAACCGCGGAAGTTCAGGTTCGGACGGTTGACGTATTGCACCGGGAAACGCAGATCGGTGAAGTTGCGGTCGCCCGCCACTTCCACGGTCTCGAGAATTTCCATCAGCGACTGACCTTTGTACCAAGGCGAGCGCTCGGACTTGTTCACCACGTTGTCGCCCTTGAGAGCAGACATCGGCACGAAGTGCATGCTGGTCGGCTTCATCTTCAAGCCTTCGGCGAACTTCAGGTAATCAGCCTTGATCGACTCGAACACGCCTTCATCGAAGTCTTTCAAGTCCATCTTGTTGATGGCGACGACGATGTGCTTGATGCCCAGCAAGGATGCGATGAAGCTGTGGCGACGGGTCTGGGTCTGCACGCCGTAACGGGCGTCGACCAGGATGATCGCCAGGTCACAGGTGGACGCACCGGTGGCCATGTTGCGGGTGTACTGCTCATGGCCAGGGGTGTCGGCGATGATGAATTTGCGTTTGGCGGTGGAGAAATAGCGGTAGGCGACATCGATGGTGATGCCCTGCTCACGCTCGGCCTGCAGGCCGTCGACCAGCAACGCCAGGTCGATGTCGTCACCGGTGGTGCCGACTTTTTTCGAGTCGCGGGTGATGGCTTCCAGGTGATCTTCGTAGATCATCTTCGAGTCGTGCAGCAGGCGCCCGATCAGGGTGCTCTTGCCGTCATCGACGTTACCGCAGGTCAAAAAGCGCAGCAGCTCTTTACGTTCGTGCTGGCCCAGGTAGGCGAGGATGTCCTCGCTGATCAAATCAGATGCGTGCGACATGACAACCCCTTAGAAATAACCCTGACGTTTCTTGTCTTCCATCGAGCCTGCGCCATCGTGGTCGATGACCCGGCCCTGGCGCTCGGAAGTTCGCGTCAGGAGCATTTCCTGAATGATGTCCGTGAGGCTTTCGGCCTCGGACTCCACCGCGCCCGTCAACGGGTAGCAGCCAAGGGTACGGAAACGCACTTTCTTTTTGACGATGCGTGCCTTGTCCTCATCGGACAGGTGTTCGAGGATACGCTCGTCGTCGATCATGATCAGCGTGCCGTTCTTCTCGATCACTTCACGCTCGGCGGCGAAGTACAGCGGCACGATCGGGATGCCTTCGAGGTAGATGTACTGCCAGATGTCCAGCTCGGTCCAGTTCGACAACGGGAACACACGGATGGATTCGCCCTTGTTGACCTTGCCGTTGTAGACGTTCCACAGCTCAGGGCGTTGGTTTTTCGGGTCCCAGCGGTGCTTGCTGTCGCGGAACGAGTACACGCGCTCTTTGGCGCGGGACTTCTCTTCATCGCGACGGGCGCCGCCGAACGCGGCGTCGAAACCATGCTTGTCGAGCGCCTGCTTGAGGCCCTCGGTCTTCATGATGTCGGTGTGCTTGGCGCTGCCGTGGGTGAACGGGTTGATGTTCTGCGCCACGCCATCGGGGTTGATGTGGGTGATCAGGTCCAGGCCCAGCTCTTCGACCATCTTGTCGCGGAACTTGTACATCTCCTGGAATTTCCAGCGAGTGTCGACGTGCATCACCGGAAACGGCAGTTTGCCCGGGAAGAACGCCTTGCGTGCCAGGTGCAGCATCACGGCGGAGTCTTTACCGATGGAGTACAGCATCACCGGGTTGTCGAACTCGGCGGCCACCTCGCGGATGATGTGGATGCTTTCCGCCTCCAGCTGTTTCAGATGCGTCAGTTTGTCGACCATGGCTACTCACGAAAGCTTTCTTATGAACGGCCAGCGGGCCGTGTTCGAGCGGGGAATCCTAGCACAGCGACCTCTTCTAATCAGGACGCCTACTAGATCGAAAGGGCATATGAATATGCCTGCCAGTTCGGCCGGGCAATGCTGTTCCTGTGGGAGCGGGCTTGCTCGCGAAAGCGGTGTGTCATTCAACATCGCTGCTGATTGAACCACCGCATTCGCGAGCAAGCCCGCTCCCACACTGAAATGAGGTTTAGCCTTAGATCGGGTTCGGACAATCGATGAAGATGTGTTCGAGAGCGAAGCGCTTCGCCAGATAGTCGCCCAGTGCCTGCACACCGTAGCGCTCGGTGGCATGGTGGCCGGCGGCGATGAAGCTGATGTCGTTTTCCCGCGCGCTGTGGAAGGTCTGCTCGGAGGCTTCACCGCTAAGGAACAGATCAACACCCGCCGCCACACCCTGATCGATATAGCCCTGCCCGCCACCGGTGCACCAGCCGACCCGACGAATCATCCCACTGCCCTCGACCAGCAGCGGCTCGCGGCCCATGACGTCTTTAACCTTGCGGGCGAAGTCACGCGCAGTCATCGGCTCATTCAACGAGCCAACCAGTCCGACAATTTTGAGGTTGTCCGGATCCAGTGGCCCTTCAACGGTAATGTCCAGTTGCCGCGCCAGTTGCACGTTATTGCCAACCTCCGGATGCAGATCCAGCGGCAAGTGATAGGCGAGCAGACTGATGTCGTGCTTGAGCAAAGTCTTCAAGCGCCGCTGCTTCATGCCGGTGATGCACGGGTTCTCGCCTTTCCAGAAATAGCCGTGATGCACCAGTATCAGATCGGCCTCGGCCTCGGCCTCCACCGCCGCGTCGAGCAGCGCCTGACTGGCAGTGACGCCACTGACGATGCGCATCACTTGCGGACGGCCTTCGACCTGCAGGCCGTTGGGGCAATAATCGGCAATTTTTGCACTGCCGAGGTAACGGTCGGCTTCTTCGACGAGGGTGCTGAGGGCGACGGCCATGAAAGACTCCTGAAAATCCCGTTCAGAGGCGCGCTTGGCCTCGTATAATGCGCGACATTATGGGCGGTCTGCCCCCGCCTGCAACTTTTCCAGGACGTGCTTAATGCTCAAGGCGCTGCGTTTTTTCGGCTGGCCGCTGTTGGCCGGTGTGCTTATCGCTCTGTTGATTATTCAGCGTTACCCGCAGTGGGTCGGGCTGCCGAGCCTCGACGTCAACCTGCAACAGGCCCCACAAACCACCAGCGTGCAGCAGGGGCCGGTGTCCTATGCCGATGCGGTGAGCATCGCTGCGCCATCGGTGGTGAACCTCTACACCACCAAGGTCATCAACAAACCGGCGCACCCGCTGTTTGAAGATCCGCAGTTCCGGCGTTTCTTCGGCGACAACTCGCCGAAGCAAAAGCGTATGGAATCGAGCCTCGGTTCCGGCGTGATCATGAGCCCGGAAGGCTACATTCTGACCAACAACCACGTGACCACCGGTGCTGATCAGATCGTGGTGGCGCTCAAGGACGGTCGCGAAACCCTCGCCCGGGTGATCGGCAGCGATCCGGAAACCGACCTCGCGGTACTGAAGATCGATCTGAAAAACCTCCCGGCGATCACCGTCGGCCGCTCCGACAGCATCCGCATCGGCGATGTCGCGCTGGCCATCGGCAACCCGTTCGGCGTCGGCCAGACCGTGACCATGGGCATCATCAGTGCCACCGGGCGTAACCAGTTGGGCCTGAACAACTACGAAGACTTCATCCAGACCGACGCGGCGATCAACCCGGGCAACTCCGGCGGCGCGCTGGTCGATGCCAACGGCAACCTCACCGGTATCAACACGGCGATCTTCTCCAAGTCCGGCGGCTCACAGGGCATCGGTTTTGCGATCCCGGTCAAACTGGCGATGGAAGTGATGAAGTCGATCATCGAGCACGGTCAGGTGATTCGTGGCTGGCTCGGTATTGAAGTGCAGCCGCTGACCCAGGAACTGGCCGAGTCGTTTGGCCTGTCCGGGCGTCCGGGGATTGTCGTGGCGGGGATCTTCCGCGATGGCCCGGCACAGAAAGCCGGCCTGCAACTGGGTGACGTGATTCTGAGCATCGACGGCGAACCGGCCGGCGATGGCCGCAAGTCCATGAACCAGGTGGCGCGGATCAAGCCGACCGACAAGGTCACGATTCAGGTCATGCGCAACGGCAAAGAGCTGAAGTTGACCGCAGAAATCGGCCTGCGTCCGCCGCCGGCTCCGGTGAAAGAACAAGAGTAAAACTTTATTCGCGCCAAAGTGCGCGAATGAAAGACACTCTCAATAGGCATGTTATATTGTTTCAATATAACGATTGGAACAACATAACATGTCGTCTCGAAAAAAGGCTTCACTGCTTGGCCTGACCCTCGGCCTGCTGGGCGATCCGGTCTTCGCCGAAGATCCGCAACCCCTCGAACTCGACGCCATCAGCGTCACTTCCGATTATGAATCCCCCAGCGGGCCGGTCAGCGGCTACCGCGCGACGCGCTCCGCCAGCGCAACCAAAACCGATATCGCCATCCGCGACATTCCCCAAGCGATCAGCGTGGTGCCGGCCAGCGTGCTCAAGGATCTGGGCAGCACCAGTGTCGAACGCGCACTGGAGTTTGCCGGCGGCGTGTCGAAGCAGAACAATTTTGGCGGCCTGACGCTGTACGAATACAGCGTGCGCGGCTTCACCACCTCGGAGTTCTACAAGGACGGTTTCAGCGCCAATCGCGGCTATCCGAGCACGCCGGACGCCGCCAACGTGGAGCGCATCGAAGTCCTCAAAGGCCCGGCCGCGAGCCTGTATGGCCGAGGCGATCCGGGCGGCACGGTGAACATCGTCACCAAAAAACCGCAGCCCGAAGCGTTCACCACTCTGCAGACCAGCGCTGGCAGCTGGGATCGTTATCGCACGGCACTGGACGTCAACACGCCGCTCGACGAGCAGGGTGATGTGCTCTCACGGATCAACCTGGCGGTCGAAGACAACCACAGCTTCCGTGATCACGTCGACAGCCAGCGGGTATTCGTCGCACCTTCGATCAGTTGGCAACTGAGCCCGGACACTTCGTTGTTGGTGGAAAGCGAAATCGTCCGGCACAACTCCACGTTCGACCGAGGAATCGTCGCGCCGAACAACACATGGAGCGGCGTTTCGCGCTCGACCTTCCTCGGTGAACCGAACGACGGCAACATCGACAACCACAACAACCTGCTCCAGGCCTCCCTCGAACATCACCTTAACGACAGCTGGAAGCTGCGTCTGGCCAGCCACTACAAGGAAGGCAAACTGTGGGGCGACGCGTCTGAAAGTCGTGCGCTGAACGCCGATGGTCACACGGTCAACCGACGTTACCGTGAACGGGACACTAACTGGCACGACAGCATCAGCCAATTGGAGCTGCGCGGTCTGTTCGACCTCGGCCCATGGCAGCACGAACTGCTGATCGGCACCGAATACGAGAACTTCCGCAAGAACGAACGCGTCACAACTATCGCTGGCGGTCCCTACGCCATCGACATCTACAAGCCGATTTACGGCCAACCGAAACCCAACGGCCCACGCTCGGGTAATGACTTCTTCGAACACGTCGAAAGCCACGCACTGAACCTGCAGGATCAAATCATCTTCACCGACAAACTGCGCGGGATGATCGGCGCACGCTTCGAGCACTTTGATCAACGCATCGACGATCACACCCGCAATGCCAAAAGCCAGCAGACTCACGACGCCCTCACCCAACGCGCCGGCCTGCTCTATCAGTTGACGCCGAACACCGGCCTGTTCGCCAACGCCTCGACCTCGTTCAAACCGAATAACGGCTTAGACGCCTCCGGCAAATCCTTCGATCCCGAAGAAGGTGTCGGTTACGAAATCGGCATGAAGAACGAACTGTTCGACGAGCGCCTGAACAGCACCCTCGCTTTCTTCCACATCGACAAGGAGAACGTCCTCGCCCTCGACCCGGGCACCGACACCAGCCGCGCGATGGGCAAGGCGCGCAGTCGCGGTTTCGACTGGCAAGTGACCGGGCAAGTGACCGATGCCGTGCGGGTGATTGGTGCCTTCGCTTACATCGACGCTGAAGTGACCAAGGGCGACGCGGCAATCCCGACCGGCAGCCGCATCCTTGGTGTGGCCAAGCGCAGTGGCAGCCTGCTCGGCGTCTACGAGTTTCAGGACGGCCATTTGCGCGGCTCGGACGTCGGCGCGGCGTTCACCTACGTCGGCGATCGCTCTGGTGAAGCCGGCGGTGATTTTGAAATGCCGGCCTATCACACCGTCGATCTGCTGGCCCATTACAAGGCCAGCGACAACGTCACGGTTGGTCTGAATCTGAACAACCTCTTCGACGAAAAATACTACGAGCGCTCCTACAGCAATTACTGGGTCAACCCCGGCGAGCCGCGCAATTTCACCGTCAGCCTGACACTCAACCTGTAAAAGGACGTCACCATGCAATACGGCAAAACCCTGCTGATCATCGCCGCCCTGTTCGCCACTCAGGCCTCGGCCCACGGCCTGTGGACCGAACAACGGCGCGGCAACATCGAAGTGATCTACGGCCACGGCGCCGAAGACAATGCCTTCAAGGCGCAGAAAATCAGCGGTGCCTGGGCCTATGACGCGGGCGGAAAAATGATTCCGGTCAGCGTTGAGCGCCTGCCTGATCAAGCTCGCCTGAAACCTCTGAAAACGCCGGCGGTACTGGCAGTGGCGTTGAACAACGGTATGTGGTCGCAAACCGCTGACAAAAAATGGATCAATGAGGGGCGCAGCAAAGTGCCGGGCGCTGTCGAAGCCACCGAGACGTTCAAGTACAGCCTGGCGATTTATCAGCCGGGGGCCAAGTTGCCCAAGCTTGATCAGATCAAATTGCTGATTCTGCCGGAAGTCGATCCGCTGACGGTCGGGCCGGGGCAATCATTGCCGGTGCGGGTGTTGCTTGATGGCAAACCGGCGGCGGGGGTGAAGTTGATCGGTGACTATCGCAGTGCGCCGAATACCTTGAGCACCGAGACTGACAAGGACGGTCGTGCGCAAGTGCTGGTGCGTAATGAAGGGTTGAACGTGATTGCCGCGCAGGTGGAGGTGCCGGTGAAGGGCAGTGCTGATGTGGATAGTCGCGGGTTGTTTACCTCGCTGACGTTCCTCGGTGAGCCGCATCACGAGTAGGACATTGATATTGATGGCGCTCCATTCGCGAGCAAGCCCGCTCCCACATATGACCGTGCTCCATCTGAAGAGACGCGGTTAATTGTGGGAGCGGGCTTGCTCGCGAAGGCGGTTTAGAGGTCGCCCAGGCCGTCGATCAGCGCCTGATTCTGCTCCGGCGTACCAATCGAAATCCGCAGGAACTGGGCAATCCGCTCCTGTTTGAAGTGACGCACGATCACGCCCTGCTCGCGCAGCTTGGCCGCCAGCCCCGCAGCATCGTGTTGCGGGTGCCGGGCGAAGATAAAGTTCGCCGCCGACGGCAGCACTTCAAAGCCTTTGGCCTGCAATTGCGCGATCACCCATTCACGGCTCTCGATTACCAGACGGCAGGTCTTGTCGAAGTACTCGCGATCCTCGAACGCCGCCGCCGCGCCGACAATCGCCAGGCGATCCAGCGGATAGGAGTTGAAGCTGTTCTTGATTCGCTCCAGCGCCTCGATCAGATCCGGGTGCCCCACCGCCAGACCGACGCGCAGGCCGGCCAGCGAGCGCGACTTGGACAGGGTCTGGGTCACCAGCAGATTCGGATAACGATCCACCAGACTGATCGCGGTTTCGCCGCCGAAGTCGATATAAGCCTCGTCCACCACGACCACCGAATCCGGGCTGGCCTGGAGAATCTGCTCAACCGCCTCCAGCGCCAACAGGCAACCGGTCGGTGCGTTCGGATTGGGGAAAATGATCCCGCCATTCGGTTTGGCGTAGTCCGCGGGGTTGATCTGGAACTGCGCGTCCAGCGGCACGGCATCGAACTGAATGCCGTACAGACCGCAATACACCGGATAGAAGCTGTAGCTGATATCCGGGAACAGCAGCGGCTGCTCGTGTTGCAACAGACCGTGGAAGATGTGCGCCAGCACTTCGTCCGAACCGTTGCCGAGGAACACCTGATTGCTCTGCACGCCGTAGTAGTTGGCGACGGCATTTTTCAGCAGATCGCTGTTCGGATCCGGGTACAGACGCAGGTTGTCGTTGAGTTCGGCCTGCATCGCCGCCAGGGCTTTTGGCGACGGGCCGTAGGGGTTTTCGTTGGTGTTGAGCTTGACCAGTCTGGTCAGCTTTGGCTGTTCGCCCGGCACATACGGCACCAGATCCTTGACGAACGGGCTCCAGAATTTACTCATGTTCAGTTCCCCTGCTTGTCGTCAATGATGCGGTATTCGGCGCTGCGCGCGTGGGCGCTCAGCGATTCGCCACGGGCCAGCACCGAAGCGGTCTTGCCCAGCTCGGAAGCACCGGCCTCGGAGCAGAAGATGATCGACGAACGTTTCTGGAAGTCGTACACACCCAGCGGCGAGGAGAACCGCGCAGTGCCGGAGGTCGGTAGCACGTGGTTCGGACCGGCGCAGTAATCGCCCAGCGCTTCGGAGGTGTGGCGGCCCATGAAGATCGCGCCGGCGTGACGGATCTGCGGCAGCCAGGCTTGTGGATCGGCGACCGACAACTCAAGGTGTTCCGGGGCGATGCGGTTGGCGACTTCGATGGCTTGCGCCATGTCCTTCACGTGAATCAACGCACCACGGCCATTGATCGAGGTTTCGATGATGGTTGCGCGGTCCATGGTCGGCAGCAGTTTGTCGATGCTGGCGGCGACCTTGTCGAGGAATTCGGCATCCGGGCTGACCAGAATCGCCTGCGCGTCTTCGTCGTGCTCGGCCTGGGAGAACAGGTCCATGGCGATCCAGTCCGGATCGGTCTGGCCGTCACACACCACAAGGATTTCCGACGGGCCGGCGATCATGTCGATGCCGACCTGACCGAACACGTGGCGTTTGGCGGTGGCGACATAGATGTTGCCCGGGCCGACGACCTTGTCCACCTGCGGCACGCTTTCGGTGCCGTAAGCCAGCGCGGCAACCGCTTGCGCGCCGCCGATGGTGAACACTCGGTCAACACCGGCAATGCACGCCGCCGCCAGCACCAGCTCATTGAGCTCACCGCGCGGGGTCGGCACGACCATGACCACTTCGGCCACGCCGGCGACCTTGGCCGGAATCGCGTTCATCAGCACCGACGACGGGTACGACGCCTTGCCGCCCGGCACATACAGGCCGGCGCGATCCAATGGTGTGACCTTCTGGCCGAGCACGGTGCCGTCGGCTTCGGTGTAGCTCCAGGAGTCCTGTTTCTGTTTTTCGTGGTAGCTGCGCACCCGCGCCGCGGCTTTTTCCAGCGCTTCGCGCTGCGCCACAGTGATGCGAGTCAGGGCCAGTTCCAGGCGCTCGCGCGGCAGGATCAGGTCAGCCATCGAGGCGACTTCGAGGCCGTCGAACTTCTGGGTGAACTCGACCAGCGCCGCGTCGCCGCGCTCGCGCACCGCCTTGATGATGTCCAGCACGCGCTGATTGACCGAGTCGTCAGACACACTTTCCCAGCTCAGCAGATGATCCAGATGATGCGCGAAATCCGGGTCAGCAGCGTTGAGTCGGCGAATTGCAGTCGGTGCGGTCATAGCGAGAGCCTCATAGGAATGGCAAAAACTCAGGCGCCCGAAACTATCATTCGATCCGCTTGGGCACCTGAGAATTCTGGCTATGAGGCGGATAGACGGCGCGACCAGGGGTCGCGCAGGTACATCAGCCGCGGTGTCGCGATTCCACTGCGTTGCGCAGGGTATCGATCAACGCCTGGATTCGGGCGTGTTGCATCTTCATCGAAGCCTTGTTGACCACCAGGCGCGAGCTGATCATGGCGATCAGTTCCTGAGGTTCCAGGCCATTGGCGCGCAGGGTGTTGCCGGTGTCGACCACGTCGATGATCTTGTCGGCCAGACCGATCAGCGGCGCCAGCTCCATCGAGCCGTAGAGCTTGATGATATCGACCTGACGACCCTGTTCGGCGTAGTAACGCTTGGCGACATTGACGAACTTGGTCGCCACGCGCAGACGGCCCTTGGGTTCCGGCGCACCGATCTTGCCGGCGGTCATCAGCTTGCACTGGGCAATCTGCAGATCCAGCGGCTCGTACAGGCCCTGGCCGGTGTATTCCATCAACACGTCTTTACCGGCGACGCCAAGGTCGGCCGCGCCATGCTCGACGTAGGTCGGCACGTCGGTGGCACGCACGATCAACAGACGTACGTCATCCTGAGTGGTGGGGATGATCAGCTTGCGGCTCTTGTCCGGATTCTCGGTCGGCACGATGCCCGCTTCAGCGAGAAGCGGCAGAGTGTCGTCAAGGATGCGGCCCTTGGACAGTGCGATGGTCAACATGGGAAACGTCAGTCCTTATCAAGGTACTCATGCCCGGTCGCAATCGGCGCCGGACACACATCGAGCCGGATACCGGCTCGACTCGAAACAAATTCAGTGGACACGTCCCTGTGCCCGCATGCAGCAATCAGCCCGGAACGCGACGGATCTTGGCGCCCAGCATCTGCAGTTTTTCTTCGATGCACTCGTAACCACGGTCTATGTGGTAGATGCGGTCGATCAGGGTGTCGCCTTCAGCAACCAGTGCCGAGATCACCAGACTGGCCGAAGCACGCAGGTCGGTGGCCATCACTGGCGCGCCCTTCAGGACTTCAGTACCGGTAACGATCGCAGTGTTGCCTTCGACCTGGATCTTGGCGCCCATGCGGTGCAGTTCGTACACGTGCATGAAACGGTTTTCGAAGATCGTCTCGATCACTGCACCGGTGCCTTCGGCAATGGCGTTGAGCGAAATGAACTGCGCCTGCATGTCGGTCGGGAACGCCGGGTACGGCGCTGTGCGCACGTTGACCGCTTTCGGGCGCTTGCCGTGCATGTTCAGCTCGATCCAGTCGTCACCGCTGGTGACTTCAGCGCCGGCTTCACGGAGCTTTTCCAGAACGGCTTCGAGGATGGTCGGGTCGGTGTCCTTGACCTTCACACGGCCACCGGTGACCGCAGCGGCCACCAGGTAGGTGCCGGTCTCGATACGGTCAGGCATGACTTTGTAGAAGCACGAACCCAGACGCTCGACGCCATCGATGGTGATGGTGTCGGTACCGGCGCCGGAAACCTTGGCGCCCATGGCGTTGAGGAAGTTCGCCAGGTCAACCACTTCTGGCTCGCGCGCAGCGTTCTGCAGCACGCTGCGGCCTTTGGCCAGGGCAGCCGCCATCATGATGTTTTCGGTACCGGTCACACTGACGGTATCGAAGAAGAAACTTGCGCCGCGCAGGCCGCCTTCAGGCGCCTTGGCCTTGATGTAGCCGCCTTCGACGTCGATCACCGCGCCCATGGCTTCGAGGCCACGGATGTGCAGGTCAACCGGACGCGAACCGATGGCGCAACCGCCAGGCAGGGCGACTTCGGCTTCGCCGAAACGCGCAACCATCGGGCCCAGTACCAGGATCGAGGCACGCATGGTTTTCACCAGCTCGTACGGCGCGATCAGGGTCTTGATGGTGCGCGGGTCGATTTCGACGCTGAGTTTCTCGTCGATCACCGGCTCGATGCCCATGCGACCGAACAGCTCGATCATGGTGGTGATGTCGTGCAGGTGCGGCAGGTTGCCAACGGTCACCGGGCCATCGCACAGCAGGGTGGCAGCCAGAATCGGCAGGGCGGAGTTCTTCGCCCCGGAGATACGGATTTCGCCATCAAGACGAACGCCACCGGTAATAATCAATTTATCCATAAGAATCTCGACGCCCTAGGGCTCAGGTGCGCTCGGCCCAGGCCGCGCTGCTGAAAAATTTCATAGTGACCGCGTGGATGCTGCCATCGGCGATCCAAGGGTTCAAATGGGCATAGATGCTTTGCTGACGCTTGACCGGGCTCAACGCCGCCAGTTCATCACTAATCACGTTCAGCTGGAAGTTGCAGCCTTCGCCTTCAACTTCCACCTGCGTTCCTGGCAGCTTTCCTTCAAGGAAGCTCTTCACTTCTACGGCCTGCATGCTCAACCTCAATCGGCGCCCTGTGCGCACGGGTCGGACATCATACAAAAAAGCCCCGCGCCTGCGAACCCCGCATTGGCAGGACTCTGACGGGGGGCTTGTTTATCGATGCGGGTTCAGGGGTGCGCCAGCAACTCGGTCAGTTCACTGACCTGAGCGATTTCGCGCATGTCTTCCGGCATCGCGCGGATGCTGACGGCCTTGCCGGCCGCCTGGGCATCGCGCATGAAGCACAGCAGCAAGGACAAGCCGACGCTGCTGGACTTCTTCACTGCCGAGCAATCGATCACCAGCGATGCCGCCTGGCTGGACTTGATCAGCTTCTGGCCTTCCTTGCGCAGGTCGGGACCTGTGCGATAGTCCAGCACTCCGCTGAGCAATAGCTCGTCGACGTCACTCATACGAACTGCCGCCTCATTCATTGCGCTGGCTTCTCGGCAGCTTTCTCGGTGGTTTCCTTGGCCTTGGCCACTTCGCCAGCCCAATTATTGATGGTCTTGTCCAGGTCGTTGCCATTGCGCTGCATCGCGTCGGCGAACTGGTCACGGAACAGCTTGCCGATGTTGATGCCGTTGATGATCACGTTGCGCAGTTTCCACTCGCCGTTGATCTTCTCCAGCGTGTACTGCACAGGATAGATCGCGCCGTTGCTGCCCTTGACAGTCATGCCGACGCTGGTGCGATCGCCTGACTCATCCTTGGCCGGATCAACGGTGATGCCCTGGTTGTTGTACTCGAGCAAAGCGTTGCCGTAGAACTGGAACAGTCCACGCTTGAAGTTCTCTTGAAAGCGCTGCATCTGCTCAGGCGTGGCCTTGCGCGAATACTTCACGGTCATGATGCTTTTGGAAATGCCCTCGGCATCCACCACCGGACCAACAATGCTGTTCAGCGCGGCATAGAAATCCTGCGGATCCTGCTTGTACTTCTCTTTATTGGCCGACAGATCGGCCAGCATCCGGTTCGTGGTGTCCTGAATCAGGTCGTGTGCCGACTGCCCAGGTGCAGCATTCGCCAGCAGTGGCAGTGCCGCAAGCAACACCAACAGGCCACGTCGCAAGGTAGAGATCATTCAAAAGCTCCTCATTTGGCGTCTTTGCTAACGGTATTGAGCAGGAATTTACCGATCAGGTCTTCCAGTACCAGAGACGACTGAGTGTCGTGGATGGTTCCACCATCCTTCAGACGGGTGTCTTCGCCGCCCACACTGATACCGATGTACTTCTCGCCCAACAGACCAGCGGTCAGGATAGACGCTGTGGAGTCGGTCGGCAGGTTGTCGACCTTTTTGTCCACTTGCAGGGTTACCCGACCGGTAAAGCTGTCGCGATCCAGATCGATTGCCGTGACCTTGCCGATGGTCACACCGGCCATGGTCACTTTGGCTCTGACCGTCAAACCGGCGATATTGTCGAAGTAGGCATACAATTTATAGGTGTCGGTGGTCGAAGTCGGAGACAGCCCACTGACCCGCAGAGCCAATAGCAACAAAGCCAGGATCCCTGCCAGCAGGAACAGGCCGACACCGATTTCCAGGGTGCGGTTTTGCATCAGAAATCTCCAAACATCAAAGCGGTCAGAATAAAGTCCAGACCCAGTACCGCCAGCGAGGCGAATACCACGGTCTTGGTGGTGGCGCGACTGATGCCCTCGGAAGTGGGCTCACAGTCATAGCCTTGGAATACGGCGATCCAGGTCACGACGAAGGCGAAAACGATACTTTTGATGACGCCGTTGAGCACATCACTGGTGAAGTTCACGCTGTTCTGCATGTTCGCCCAGTAGGAGCCTTCATACACGCCAAGCCAGTCAACAGCCACCCACGAACCGCCCCAGATCCCCACCACGCTGAAAATCATCGCCAGCACCGGCAGGGAAATGAAACCGGCCCACAGACGCGGGGCAATAATGTATTTGAGCGGATCGACACCGATCATTTCCAGGCTGGAAAGCTGTTCGGTGGATTTCATGTTGCCGATTTCCGCGGTCAGCGCCGAACCGGCACGCCCGGCAAACAACAGCGCCGTCACCACCGGCCCCAGTTCACGCAGCAACGTCAGGGCCACCATCTGCCCCACGGCCTGCTCCGAACCGTAGCTCGACAGAATACTGAAGCCCTGCAGTGCCAGCACCATGCCGATGAAAATCCCGGAAACGACGATGATCACCAGCGACATCACGCCAACCGAGTGCAGTTGCTTGACCAGCAGGCCGAAACCGCCACTGATGCCACCGCGACCGAGCAAGGCGTGAAACAGGAACAGGGTCGCGCGACCAAACACCGCGACGGCGTCGATCGCCGCCTCGCCGAAGCGGCGTACGCGTTCTATTAATGAAATTCTGCGCATCAGCGCTTCCCCAGAAGATCTGCGCGGTAATCCGTCGCTGGAAAATGATACGGCACCGGGCCATCGGGGTTGCCGGTCATGAACTGGCGAATACGCGGTTCATCCGAATTCATCAATTCGTCCGGCGTGCCCTGCCCCAGCACCTGACCATCACCCACTACATAGATGTAGTCAGCGATGCTCGCGGTTTCGGCCAGATCATGGGAGACCACGATGCTGGTGATGCCCAGCGCATCGTTGAGCAGACGGATCAGGCGTACCAGCACGCCCATGGCGATCGGATCCTGACCGACGAAAGGCTCGTCATACATGAGAATCTGCGGATCGAGCGCAATCGCCCGAGCCAGGGCGACCCGCCGCTTCATGCCGCCGGACAGCTCGTCAGGCATCAGCTCGATCGCACCGCGCAGACCGACCGCCTGCAACTTGAGCAGGACGATGTCGCGGATCATTTCATCCGGCAGTTGGGTATGAACACGCAGGGGGAAAGCCACGTTCTCGAAGACATCGAGATCGGTGAACAGCGCGCCGCTCTGAAACAGCACGCCCATGTGCTTGCGCGCATCGAACAGATCACTGCGCGACAGCGTCGGCAGGTTCTGACCGTTGACCCAGACTTCCCCACTGGCAGGACGCAATTGCGCGCCCATCAAACGCAGCAGGGTGGTCTTGCCACACCCGGAAGGCCCCATGATGCCGGTAACCTTGCCACGCGGGATGCGAATATCGACGTTATTGAAAATGCTGCGCGCACCGCGCTTGAAGGAGACTCCCTTCAGCTCGACCGCGTAGGCGTTATCGGCACTCATCTAAACTCCTTGCGATGCAGCCTCTCACTCGGACGCTTGGCTTTCCGTAGAAAGCACATACCTCCCGGGCAGGCCGAACTGGCGGCGAACTATATCACTGCAAACGCCAAGCGCCCAAGGCCCCTGCCCCTCCGCGTTCGACGATATGACAGGCCTGATGGCACTTTTTCAGGGTTTTGGTGACAAGGAATGACAAAGCACGACGAACTTGCGTGAGGCTTTTCAACATAACCGCTATAATCGCCGCCTTTTCATCGGGCTATACGATTTCTGACATGAGCCAATCCAGCGACCTGATTCAATCGGCACAACGCACCATCCGCCTCGAAGTGGAAGCCGTACAAGGCTTGTTGCCCCATATCGACGCCGATTTCGTACGCGCTTGCGAGATGATTCTGGCCAGCAAGGGCCGTGTGGTCGTGGTCGGCATGGGCAAATCCGGGCACGTCGGCAACAAGATTGCCGCGACCATGGCCAGCACCGGCACCCCGGCATTTTTCGTCCATCCGGCAGAAGCCAGCCATGGCGACATGGGCATGATCACCCGCGACGACGTGATCCTCGCGCTCTCCAACTCTGGCTCGACCAACGAAATCGTCACCCTGCTGCCATTGATCAAGCGCCTTGGCATCCAGTTGATCAGCCTCACCGGCAATCCGCAGTCGCCGCTGGCCAAGGCCGCCGAAGTCAATCTCAACGTTCACGTCGAACACGAAGCCTGCCCACTGAACCTGGCACCGACTTCCTCGACCACCGCCGCACTGGTCATGGGCGATGCCCTGGCCGTGGCGCTGCTCGAAGCACGTGGTTTCACCGCCGAAGATTTTGCTTTTTCGCACCCGGGCGGCGCTCTGGGTCGACGCCTGCTGCTGAAAGTGGAAAATGTCATGCACGCCGGGCAAGAGCTGCCGCAAGTGCAGCGCGGCACCCTGCTCAAGGACGCGCTCATGGAAATGACCCGCAAGGGTCTGGGCATGACCGCGATTGTCGAAGCCGATGGCAAACTGGCCGGGATCTTCACCGACGGTGACTTGCGTCGCACGCTGGACCGCAGCATCGACATCCGCAGCGCCACCATCGACCAGGTCATGACCGCACACGGCAAGACCGCACGGCCAGAGATGCTCGCCGCTGAAGCCCTGAAAATCATGGAAGACCACCGAATCAACGCACTGGTGGTCGTGGACGAAGAAGATCGCCCGATCGGCGCCTTCAACCTCTCCGATCTGCTGCGTGCAGGAGTGATGTAATGACAACCGATCTACTGCAGCGCGGCAAAGCGATCAAACTGGCGGTGTTCGACGTCGACGGCGTCCTCACCGACGGGCGCCTGTACTTCCTCGAAGACGGCAGCGAATTCAAGACCTTCAACACCCTCGACGGCCAAGGCATCAAGATGCTGATGAATGCCGGTGTCGAGACCGCCATCATCAGTGGCCGCAAGACGCCGGTGGTTGAACGTCGGGCGAAGAACCTCGGCATTCCGCACCTGTTTCAGGGCCGCGAAGACAAATTGGTGGTTCTGGACGGTCTACTGGCGCAACTGGGCCTAAGCTATGAACAGGTCGCCTACCTCGGTGACGACTTGCCTGACCTGCCGGTGATCCGCCGCGTAGGTCTGGGCATGGCCGTTGCCAATGCTGCCGATTTCGTGCGCGAACACGCCCATGGCGTCACTCGGGCCCGTGGCGGCGAAGGTGCCGCCCGCGAATTCTGCGAATTGATCCTGCGCGCCCAGGGCCGCCTCGATGCGGCCAACGCCGCGTACCTGTGAGCCAAACCATGTTTAGCAAAAAATTTCGCAACTTCCTGCTGTTCGGCTGCATCGCCGCCATGTTTGCGGCGGTCGGCTACTGGAACATCAGTCCGGAACGCTTCCTCGACAAGCCTGTGGCCAAAGTCGAAGACACCGCTATCGACTGGTACGCCACCAACACACACACTCTGCAATACTTGCCCGACGGCAAAGTGCAGTACGAGATGACCTCCGACAAGGCCGAGCACGTCAAGGCAACGGACATCACACTCGTGACCAAACCCGACCTGAACATGTACCGCGGCACCGAATTTCCGTGGCACGTGACCAGTGAGCGTGGCGAAGTGAACCCGGACGGCACGCAGGTCGAACTGATCGATTCCGTGCGCATCAAGCGCACCGACGAAAAGAACCGCGATCTGCTGGTCACCTCCACTCGCATGACGGTGTTCCCGCAGCAACAATATGCGCAGACCGAGCAACCCGTTAGAATCGACGGCGCTGGCGGTGTATCGACTGGTGTAGGAATGAAAGCGTATTTGAAGGAAAGCAGGATACACCTGCTATCGAACGTAAGAGGACAGTATGAGGCTCGTTAAAACCCTCCCTATTTTGCTCAGTCTGGGCGCAGCACTGGGAAGCGTGAGCGCCTGGGCTCTGCCGAACGATCAGCAGCAACCTATCCGCATTCAGGCCGACGACGCCCAGCTGGACGACAAGAACGGCATCGCCACCTATAAAGGTGACGTGATCATCACTCAGGGTTCGATGAAGGTGACCGGCAATACCGTGACCATCACCCGTACCCCGACCGGTGACATCGACGTGGTGACTTCGGTCGGCAACCTTGCCTACTTCGAGCAGCTGCAAACCCAGGGCGACACCAAGCCTGTTCAGGGCTGGGGCGTGACGATTCAGTACCATGCCGCGCAAAACCGCGTCGTGCTGATCGACAAGGCCAAGGTTGTCGACAAGGACAACAACACCACTCAGGGCGAGAAAATCGTCTATGACACGGTGAAGAAGCTGGCCAGTGCCGGTCGCGCTACCGGTAGCAAAGTCACCGAAGCGCGTCCGCGTATCGACATGGTGATCCAGCCGAAGAAGAAAACCGACGAGAAAACCCAGTAATGGCAACTCTGAAAGCTCAACACCTGGCCAAGGCCTATAAAAGCCGCCAGGTTGTGCGCGACGTCAGCCTGTCGATCGACAGCGGCCAGATCGTTGGCCTGCTCGGCCCGAACGGCGCGGGCAAGACCACCTGCTTCTACATGATCGTCGGCCTGGTGCAGGCCGATCAGGGTCGCGTGCTGATCGATGATCTGGACGTCAGCCATCAGCCGATGCACGGCCGTGCCAAGGCCGGTATCGGCTATCTGCCGCAGGAAGCGTCGATTTTCCGCAAACTGTCGGTGGCCGATAACATCATGGCCATCCTCGAAACCCGCGCGGAACTCGACAAGGCCGGTCGTCGCAAGGAACTGGAAAGCCTGTTGCAGGAGTTCCACATCAGCCACATCCGCGACAACCTCGGCATGAGCCTGTCCGGTGGTGAACGCCGCCGGGTGGAAATCGCCCGCGCCCTGGCGACCGCACCGAAATTCATCCTGCTCGACGAACCGTTCGCCGGTGTCGACCCGATCTCGGTCGGCGACATCAAGCAGATCATCCACCACCTCAAGGCCAAGGGCATCGGTGTCCTGATCACCGACCACAACGTGCGTGAGACCCTGGATATCTGCGAGACCGCCTACATCGTCAACGACGGTCAACTGATCGCGGAAGGCGATGCGGCGACCATCCTCGCCAACGATCTGGTGAAGGAAGTGTACCTGGGCCACGAGTTCCGCCTCTAAGCGAATAGTGCCCGGTGAGCCGCCCGGGCGCTGTATCGATTCAAGCAGGATTTAAAACGCTTTTATTGTTACAGCGCTCTAGGCAAACACGACAGTTTCAGGCATATAATTTGCTTAAGTTTGGCGCTCCGGCGCCCTGTAGTGGATGGCGCATGCGCGCCGGCGAATAAGGTGTTAAGCCCCTGCCATGAAACCATCGCTAGTCTTGAGAATGGGCCAGCAGCTGACGATGACACCGCAGCTGCAACAGGCCATCCGCCTGCTCCAATTGTCGACCCTGGACCTGCAACAGGAAATCCAGGAGGCCCTGGAATCCAATCCGATGCTCGAACGCCAGGAAGAAGGCGACGACTTCGACAATACCGATCCTTTGGCCGACAACGCCGAACAAAAACCCAACACCGACATTCAGGAACCGTCCTATCAGGAAGCCGCCCCGACGGTGGACAACCTGGAAGATGGCGAATGGAACGAGCGCATTCCTAACGAACTGCCCGTTGATACCGCCTGGGAAGATGTCTACCAGACCAGCGCCAGCAGCCTGCCCAGCAGCGATGACGACGAGTGGGACTTCACCACCCGCACCTCCGCCGGGGAAAGCCTGCAAAGCCATCTGCTGTGGCAATTGAATCTGGCGCCGATGTCCGACACCGACCGCCTGATCGCCGTGACCCTGATCGATTGCATCAACAATCAGGGCTACCTCGACGAAACCCTCGAAGAAATTCTCGACGCCTTTGATCCGGAGCTCGACATCGAGCTGGACGAGATCGAAGCCGTTCTGCATCGCATCCAGCAGTTTGAACCCGCCGGCATCGGCGCGCGCAACCTTGGCGAATGCCTGCTGCTGCAACTGCGTCAGCTCCCGGCCAAGACCCCGTGGCTCAACGAAGCCAAACGGCTGGTCAGCGATTACATTGATCTGCTGGGGAGTCGCGACTACAGCCAGCTGATGCGGCGCATGAAGCTCAAGGAAGATGAACTGCGCCAAGTCATCGAACTGGTGCAGAGCCTCAATCCGCGCCCGGGCTCGCAGATCGAATCGACCGAAGCCGAGTACGTGGTGCCCGACGTTATTGTGCGCAAGGACAACGAGCGCTGGCTGGTTGAGCTGAACCAAGAGTCGGTGCCCCGTCTGCGGGTCAACGCGCAGTACGCCGGTTTCGTCCGTCGCGCCGACACCAGTGCCGACAACACCTTCATGCGCAATCAGCTCCAAGAGGCGCGCTGGTTCATCAAAAGCCTGCAAAGCCGCAACGAAACCCTGATGAAAGTGGCCACCCAGATTGTCGAGCATCAGCGCGGCTTCCTGGAATACGGCGATGAAGCCATGAAGCCGTTGGTCCTGCATGACATCGCCGAGGCGGTCGGCATGCACGAATCGACGATTTCCCGGGTCACCACGCAGAAATTCATGCATACCCCGCGCGGTATTTATGAACTGAAATACTTTTTCTCCAGCCACGTCAGCACCTCCGAAGGCGGCGAATGCTCGTCCACGGCGATCCGCGCGATCATCAAAAAACTGGTTGCGGCGGAAAATCAGAAAAAGCCGTTGAGTGACAGCAAGATCGCTGGTTTACTGGAGGCACAAGGCATTCAGGTGGCTCGCCGCACCGTCGCCAAGTACCGCGAATCCCTCGGGATCGCGCCTTCGAGCGAACGCAAGCGGTTGATGTAAGCCACGTTACAGCGTTCCAGTGGCAGGCTCTTCAGCCTGCCGCTTTATGCACTGGCAACGAAGGAGAAGCTGTATGCAAGTCAACATCAGTGGACACCAACTGGAAGTGACCGAACCTCTGCGCACCTACATCAACGAGAAACTCGAACGATTGGAGCGCCATTTCGACAAGATCACCAACGTGCAGGTCACGATGTGTGTCGAAAAGCTCAAGCAGAAAATCGAAGCCACCTTGCATATACCCGGCAGCGAAGTGGTCGCCAACGCAGAAGATACCGACATGTACGCTGCGATCGACTCACTGACCGACAAGCTGGATCGCCAACTCAAAAAGCATAAGGAAAAGACCCAGAGCCTCCTTCAGGGCGCAACCGGTCGTTAACACCCCCAACCCATGATCCGACTTGAAAGTATCCTGACCCCCGGCCGTTCCCTGGTGAACGTGCCGGGCGGCAGTAAAAAGAAAGCCCTCGAACAGATTGCCAACCTCATCCATAAAGAAGTGCCGGATCTGGCCATGCAGGATGTTTTCGAGAGCCTGGTAGCCCGTGAGAAACTCGGTTCCACCGGTTTCGGCAACGGTATCGCCATTCCCCACTGTCGTCTCAAAGGCTGCGTATCGCCTATCAGCGCGCTCATGCACCTTGATGCCCCCATCGATTTCGATGCCATCGACGGCGCACCGGTCGACCTGCTGTTTGTTCTGCTGGTCCCGGAAGCGGCCACCGATGCCCACCTGGAATTACTGCGCCAGATCGCCAGCATGCTCGATCGCAAGGAAGTGCGCGAAAAACTGCGCAGCGCACCGAGCAACGAAGCCTTGTATCAGGTCGTCCTGAGCGAGCAGAACGGTCATTAATCATGCGTTTGATCATCGTCAGTGGCCGTTCCGGCTCGGGTAAAAGCACCGCCCTGGATGTCCTTGAGGACAACGGCTACTACTGCATCGACAACCTGCCGGCCGGCCTGCTGCCGGAACTCGCCGAACGCGCGCTGATTCACACCGAGCTAACCCAGCCGCTGGTTGCCGTGTCGATTGATGCGCGCAATCTGCCGAGCCACCTGTCGCGTTTCCCCGAACTGCTTGAAGAAGTCCGGGCCCGGCACATCCAGTGCGATGTGTTGTATCTGGATGCCGACGATGAAACCCTGCTCAAGCGCTTTTCGGAAACCCGCCGGCGCCATCCGTTGAGCAATGCCGATCGCTCGCTGGCCGAGGCAATCAACGATGAGACCGCCCTGCTCGGCCCGATCGCCGATCTGGCCGACCTCAAGGTCAACACCACCAATCTCAATCTGTACCAGTTGCGTGACACCATCAAGCTGCGACTGCTGAACCAGCCGGAGCCGGGCACGGCGTTTCTGGTCGAGTCGTTCGGCTTCAAGCGTGGCATGCCAGTGGATGCGGATCTGGTGTTCGACGTGCGCTGCCTGCCCAATCCGTACTGGAAACCGGAACTGCGTGCACAATCGGGTCTCGACGCACCTGTCGCCGAGTACCTGGCTGCACAACCGGAGGTTGAAGAGATGTTCCAGGACATCTTCGGCTACTTGAACAAATGGCTGCCACGCTTTGCCGCGAGTAACCGCGCCTATGTCACCATTGCGATTGGCTGCACCGGCGGGCATCACCGTTCCGTTTACCTGACTGAACGTCTGGGTCAGGCCCTGCAGAAAACCCTGAAGAACGTCCAGGTTCGCCACCGCGACCTCACTTAAAGGATTCACACCGCGATGCCTGCTCGTGAAATCGAAATCATCAACAAATTGGGTCTGCATGCCCGAGCGTCGGCCAAGTTCGTCGGGGTGGCGGGCCAGTTTCCCGATTGCACCATCAGAGTAGGCCGCACCCCGGAAAACACGGTGGACGGTAAAAGTATCATGGCGATGATGATGCTGGCTGCCGGCAAAGGCACCAAAATCTATCTGAGTACCGAAGGCCATCAGGAACAGGAAGCGCTGGATGCACTGGTGGCGTTGATCAACAACTACTTCGATGAGGGTGGTTGATCGTCAAAAGACCAAAAGATCGCAGCCTCCGACAGCTCCTACACTGGAATCCAGATCCCTGTAGGAGCTGTCGAAGGCTGCGATCTTTTTTCAGCCCAATGCGGTATCCATCACCATCATCAGACAAAACCCGATCAGCAAGCCAAGACTGGCCAGCTTGTCATGACCATGGCGGCGCGATTCCGGAATGACCTCGTGAGTCACCACCAGCAACATCGCCCCCGCCGCCAGCGCCAGCCCCAATGGCAATAACAGCTCCGCCAGACTGACCAGCCAGGCACAGAGCAGTGCAAACACCGGCTCGACCAGCCCTGACGCCGCACCGATCAAGAACGCCTTGACCCGCGACATCCCCGCCCCGGCCAGCACCAGCGCAATCACCAACCCCTCCGGCACATCCTGCAAGGCGATGCCCATCGCCAGACTGTCGGCATCCGGCATGCCGCCGCCAGCCGACACACCCACCGCCATGCCTTCCGGGATGTTGTGGGCAATGATGGCGAAGACGAAGAGCCAGATGCGCGGCGGAATCACTGGGTGTTCCAAGGTGCCGACAAGCATTTCCGGTGAGGCGCCGGACAGTTTCAGATCCACCAGATACAGAGCGAACGCACCGAGCATGATGCCGAAACAGATCAGCCCGCTGGAAGCCCACGGTGTCAGGCCCAGACTTTCGGCGGCGGCAATGCCCGGCACGATCAGCGAAAAAGCAGTCGCCGCCAGCATCACGCCGGCGCCGAAACCCAGTAGCGTATCGCTGAGCCTCTGCGGCATGCGCCGGATCACCAGCACCGGCACCGCGCCGAGCGCCGTACCGAGGGCGCAGATCGCGCCACCCTGCAAGGCGCGCGACAGCTTCGGCTGCAGATCGAGCCATTCCAGCCCGTGCGCCGCCAGCAACGTCATGCCCGCCAGCAGCAACAGCGACCCGACCGCGTAACGAAACATGCGCCCACCGCCAATCGCCAGTGTTTCAGTGCCCATAGTCAGCCCTGGATCGTTTTTATAGAAGACTTAAACCAGTGCAGCCTGATAGCGAGCAGCAACTTCCGGCCAATTGATCACGTTGTAGAACGCATTGATGTATTCCGGGCGACGGTTCTGATAACGCAGGTAGTAGGCGTGTTCCCAGACGTCGAGACCCAGTATCGGCGTGTTGCCGTTCATCAACGGACTATCCTGATTGCCGCTGCTTTCCACGATCAGCTTCTTCTCGGGCGTGACGCTGAGCCAGGCCCAGCCACTGCCGAAACGGGTCAGTGCGGCTTTGGTGAAGGCTTCCTTGAAGCTGTCGAGACCGCCCAGTTGCTCCTCGATCGCCTTGGCCAGCGCGCCGTCAGGCTTGCCGCCACCGTTGGGCACCATGACTTCCCAGAACAACGAATGGTTGGCATGCCCGCCCCCCTGATTGATCACGGCCGCGCGGAGTTTTTCCGGTAACTGCTGAACGCTGGCGACCAGTTTTTCCACCGGCCATTCGGCGTACTCGGTGCCTTCGACGGCGGCATTGAGGTTGTTGATGTAGGTCTGGTGGTGCTTGGTGTAGTGAATCTCCATGGTTTGCGCATCGATGTGCGGTTCCAGGGCGTCGTAGGCGTACGGCAAGGCAGGCAAGGTAAAAGCCATTTCAGTGGACTCCATGGTGATGTGAGACTGAGGCGCGGCGTGCATTGCCGGTGTCCGGGTGCAGCAGGCGCTGGGTGCGCGGGTATTCGCCGTGTTCGCTGATGAAATTCAGCAGTTCGACGTAGGTCTTGCTGCTCTGGCGCAACGCCGCTTCACGCAGGGCCGGGCGCAGGCGCTCGTCCTGCATGGTCTGCAACAACCGCTGATGAATCGCGCAGAGATACTCGGCGCTCTCCTCCGGCTGATGCAGGCGCAAATGCAGATCCGCCAGGTTGTGGTGGGAGATGACGCAGGCCGCCACCGCTTCATCGGCATCTGCCCAGCGCTCGAATAATACTTGCGCCAGCGCCAGGGCTTGCAGGTAAGCCTCGCGGGCATCAATCAGCTCGCCGAGCATGAAGCAGCGATTGGCCCGTTCGATCGTGCGTTTCCAGTGCTCCATGGTGAACCTCCAAAGCGGTTGCGGGGTTTACACGCCGCCGGCGGTGAGTTTCTCGGGGTTGAGCAACTCTTCCAGTTGGCTGCGGGACAGATCGGTATGTTCCAGCGCGACGTCGATCACCGGGCGCCCTTGTCTGTAAGCCTGCTTGGCGATTTCGGCGGCCTTCTGATAGCCGATGATCGGGTTGAGCGCGGTGACCAGAATCGGGTTGCGCGACAGCGCTTCCTTGAGCCGCGACTCGTTGACCTTGAAGCTGGCAATCGCCTTGTCGCCGAGCAGACGACTGGCATTGGCCAGCAGTTCGATACTGCTCAGCAGGTTCTGGGCGATGATTGGCAGCATCACGTTCAGTTCGAAATTGCCCGACTGGCCGGCGATGGTGATCACCGAATCGTTGCCAATCACTTGTGCGGCGACCATGGCGGTGGCTTCCGGGATCACCGGATTAACCTTGCCCGGCATGATCGACGAACCCGGTTGCAGGGCTTCCAGCTCGATCTCGCCAAGGCCGGCGAGCGGACCAGAGTTCATCCAGCGCAGGTCGTTGGCAATTTTCATCAGCGACACGGCGGTGGCTTTGAGCTGGCCGGAGACGGCGACGGCGGTGTCCTGGGAGCCAATCAGCGCGAACAGATCCTTGCCCGGAGTGAATTGCACATTCGTCAGTTGGCTCAACTGGCGGCTGAAACGCGCAGCGAATTCCGGATGAGCATTGATCCCGGTGCCGACCGCCGTACCGCCCTGCGCCAGCGATTGCAGGCTCGGCAGCAAATCCTGCAGATGACCGATATTGGCCTTGAGCTGCTGCGCCCAGCCATTGAGCACCTGGCTCATTCGCACCGGCATTGCGTCCATCAAATGGGTGCGACCGGTTTTGACGTGGTGGTGCACCTGTTCGGCTTTGTTTTCGATGACCTGCACCAGGTGCAACAGCGCTGGCAGCAACTGTTCATGCAGGGCCAACGCCGCGCTGACGTGGATGGTGGTTGGAATGATGTCGTTGCTGCTCTGGCCGCAATTGACGTGATCGTTCGGATTGACCGGCTCGCCAAGCAGACGGCTGGCGAGGTTGGCGATCACTTCGTTGGCATTCATGTTGGAACTGGTGCCGGAACCGGTCTGGAAGATATCCACCGGAAAATGCTGCATGAAATCGCCTTCGAGCAGGCCTTGCGCGGCATCGCTGATGGCTTTGCCCTGGCCGGCGCTGAGCTGGTTGAGTTCGACGTTGGCCCGCGCGGCGGCGGCTTTGGCGAGGATCAGCGCACGGATGAATTGAGTTGGCATCGGCTTGCCGCTGATCGGGAAGTTATCCACTGCGCGCTGGGTCTGCGCGCCGTAGAGAGCGTCCACCGGCACCTGCAGTTCGCCCATGCTGTCGCGCTCAATACGAGTCTTGGTCATCGGTAAATCCTTGGACTAATTCAATGAGAGGAATCGAGGGTTGCAACTCGCAGGTCGCCAGTTGCCAGGTGTAGCGCTGCCAGCGCTGGAGCCGGCAGTTGCACAGCGACAGGCGCTCCATTTCACGCAACGGGCGCCAGGCTTGATCGAGACACAGGCTGCGCCAGTGCCACGGCAAGGCGATGTCGATGGCCGTGTCGAGCAGCAGACGGAAGGAGGTTTCAGCGATGGTCCACGGGGAAGTCGCCGTACAGCAGGCCAGATAACGGCCTTCGGCCAGGTAATGTTCGATCAGGCGTGGTTCATCGGGATCCATCGCGCAACGGATCTGGCGACTCATCCAGCGCCAGCTTTCGAGGTATGGCTGGTCGTGCAAGGCAGAACTCATGATCCGGGACTCGTTCGGAGATGAGATTCATTATTAGATGATAATGAGAACCAAAACAAGAGCACCTTCGTAGGAGCTGCCGCAGGCTGCGATCTTTTGATTTTGCTTTCACACACAAGATCAAGAGATCGCAGCCTGCGGCAGCTCCTACAGGGCGGACATGAAAAAGGCGCGCCATCCGGGTGGATGGCGCGCCTTTTGGTGACGATTGGGGCTTAGCTGCCCGCGACAGTCATCCGCTCGATCAACACCGAACCCGTGCGAATATTGCTGCGCAGCTCCAGATCATTACCGACTGCAACGATCTGCTTGAACATGTCGCGCATGTTGCCGGCGATGGTCACTTCCTGCACCGCGAACTGGATTTCGCCGTTCTCGACCCAGAACCCCGCCGCACCACGCGAATAATCGCCAGTGACCATATTCAAGCCATGGCCCATCAACTCGGTAACCAACAAGCCACGGCCCATGCGCTTCAACAGCGCCGCCTGATCTTCATCACCGTGAGTGACGAACAGGTTATGCACGCCACCCGCGTTGGCGGTGCTCGGCATGCCGAGTTTGCGCCCGGAGTACGTGCCAAGGATGTACGACACCAGCTCGCCTTTCTCGACGAACGGTTTGGCGTAGGTGGCCAGACCATCGCCGTCGTAGGACGCACTGCCCATGGCGCGCATCAGATGCGGACGCTCATCGATGGTCAGCCATTCCGGAAACAATTTCTGCCCCAGCGTGCCTTCGAGGAACGATGATTTGCGATACAGACTGCCGCCAGACACCGCCGACAGGAAGCTGCCGAACAAACCTCCCGCTAGTTCAGCGGAAAACAGCACCGGCACTTCGCAGGTTGGCACCGGACGCGCGCCCAGACGACTCGCGGCGCGTTGCGCGGCACGCTGGCCGATGCTCACCGGATCCGCCAGCAGGCTGCCCTGACGATTGACGTCATACCAGTAATCGCGCTGCATCTGGCCGTCGGCTTCGGCGATCATCACGCAACTGAGGCTATGCCGGGTTGACGCGTAACCGCCGATGAAACCGTGGCTGTTGCCATACACGCGGCAGCCCTGATGGGTGCTGAGGGTGGTGCCGTCAGCATTCTTGATCCGTGCGTCGGCATCGAACGCGGCGGCTTCACAAAGCAACGCCTTCTCGATCGCCTGCTCCGGGGTGATGTCCCATTCGTGGAACAGGTCGAAATCCTGCACATCCCTGGCCATCAGCGCGGCATCGGCGAGGCCCGAGGCTTCGTCTTCAGAGGTATGTTTGGCGATTGCCAGTGCAGCGGCAACGGTTTCGCGAATCGCGTCCGGCCCGGTGGCGGAGGTGCTGGCCGAGCCTTTGCGCTGGCCGACATACAAGGTGATGCCAAAGCCCTGGTCGCGATTGAATTCGACCGTCTCGACCTCACGCTGGCGCACCGACGTCGACAAACCCTGCTCCAGCGACACCGCGACTTCGCAGGCACTGGCGCCCTGACGCTTGGCTTCGGCGATGATCTGCTCGACCTGTTCCTGCAGTGCCGGCAATGCTTGCGGGCCGACGCTTTGAACTGCACTCATGCTCATCTCCACTCAAATTCTGCTTTCGGCTGGGGTCATCGAGCGACCGGGCCGGACAAGCGGCCCCCGACTGGTTATCATGGCGGCGTTTCTTTGCGGACTGCCACCATGGTTGATTCTTACGACGACTCCCTCGATACGGGAGAAAAAAGCAAATCTCAGGTCAAACGCGAGCTGCATGCTCTGGTTGACCTTGGCGAGCGCCTTACAACACTCAAGCCCGACTTGCAGGCAAAACTGCCATTGACCGACGCTTTGCGCCGGGCCCTGGCCGATGCGCCGAAGCACACCGCGAACATCGCGCGTAAACGGCACCTGCAGTTCATCGGCAAACTGATGCGCGATCAGGACACTGACGCGATTCTGGTCCTGCTCGATCAACTCGATGCCTCCACCCGTCAGTACAACGAGCGTTTCCACAACCTCGAACGCTGGCGTGACCGCCTGATCGCCGGTGACGATGCCGTGCTGGAGAAATTCGTCGCCGAATACCCGGACGCCGATCGCCAGCAACTGCGTTCCCTGATCCGTCAGGCTCAGCACGAGGTTGCACACAACAAACCTCCTGCTTCCAGCCGCAAGATCTTCAAGTACATCCGTGAGCTGGACGATACCCAACGCGGTCTGCGTTGATACTCGCCATCGGGTGGCCGCCCTGCGCGCCACCCGCAGCTCCACCTCTTTTTATGCGCCCGTGCCACCCACGGTAATCGCATCGATCTTCAGCGTCGGCTGACCGACACCCACCGGCACCGACTGCCCGTCCTTGCCACACGTGCCCACACCGCTGTCCAGCGCCAGATCGTTACCGACCATCGACACCCGGCTCATCGCCTCGGGGCCGTTGCCGATCAACGTCGCGCCCTTGACCGGCGCGGTGATCTTGCCGTCCTCGATCAGGTACGCCTCACTGGTGGAGAACACGAACTTGCCGCTGGTGATGTCGACCTGACCGCCGCCAAGGTTGGCGCAGTAGATGCCCTTCTTCACCGACGCGATGATTTCCGCCGGATCGCTCTCGCCGCCGAGCATGTAGGTGTTGGTCATGCGCGGCATCGGCAGATGCGCGTAAGACTCGCGACGACCGTTGCCGGTACGAGCCACACCCATCAGGCGCGCGTTGAGCTTGTCCTGCATGTAGCCCTTGAGCACGCCGTTCTCGATCAGCGTGGTGCATTCGGTCGGGGTGCCTTCGTCGTCGACGCTTAGCGAGCCGCGACGACCGCTCAACGTGCCGTCATCGACAATGGTGCAGAGCTTGGAGGCAACCATTTCGCCCATGCGCCCGCTGTAGGCCGAACTGCCCTTGCGGTTGAAATCGCCTTCCAGACCATGACCGACCGCTTCGTGCAGGAGCACGCCGGACCAGCCCGAACCGAGGACGACAGGCAAGGTGCCGGCCGGTGCCGGAATCGCTTCCAAATTGACCAGTGCCTGACGCAGCGCTTCACGGGCGTAGCCCATGGCGCGGTCTTCGGCGAGGAAGTAACGATAGTCGGTTCGCCCGCCGCCGCCATGTCCGCCGCGTTCGCGACGGCCATTCTGCTCGACGATCACGCTGACGTTGAAACGCACCAGCGGACGCACGTCAGCGGCCAGGCCACCGTCGGTGGACGCCACCAGAATCCGTTCCCAGACCCCGGCCATGCTCACGCTGACCTGCTGAATCCGTGGATCGAGGGCGCGGGTAGCGACGTCGATGCGCTTGAGCAGCTCGACTTTCTCGGCGCGGCTCAGCACTTCCAGCGGGTTGTCCGGCGCATACAACTGCGCGACATCCTGAGTGCTGAACGCCTGCACCGTGCCGTTCTGCCCGGCGCGGGAGATCGAACGCGCAGCACGCGCCGCCGCACCAAGGGCTTCAAGGGTGATCGCGTTGCTGTAGGCAAAACCGGTTTTCTCGCCGGACTGCGCACGCACGCCAACACCCTGGTCGAGGTTGAAGCTGCCTTCCTTGACGATACCGTCTTCCAGCGACCACGACTCGGAGATCTGGCCCTGGAAATACAGATCGGCAGCATCGATGCCCGGGCCGGCCAGATCGCCGAGCACACCTTGCAGGCTCTCGATGGTCACGCCGCCGGGCGCCAACAGGTGATCACTGACTGAGGACAACAACTCGCTCATAGGTTTACGCCTTAAATTCATGTTCTGAAGCAGGCCGCTGGGCGCCCTGCGAGAAAAACCGCCGATGATTCGTCACCGGCATTCGCGCCCTGATAGACGCTTGTTCATCACTGTCGCGTGCGGCCAGCAACACCGCTTCGCCTTGATCCTGATGCGCCAGCACCCGGCCCCACGGATCGATAATCGCCGCATGACCGAAGGTCTCACGCGGTCCCGGGTGGGTCCCGCCCTGTGCTGCCGCCAATACGTAACACTGGGTCTCGATGGCCCGGGCGCGAATCAGCACGTCCCAATGCGCCGTACCGGTCACTGCGGTGAAGGCCGATGGGGCGGTAATCAACTCGGCCCCGGCAGCGCGCAATTCGCTGTACAGCTCCGGAAAGCGCAAGTCGTAGCACACGGTCAGGCCAACTCGGCCAACCGGCGTGTCCGCGACCACCACGCCACTGCCATAAGCATAGTCATCGGATTCACGGTACCGCCCGCGATTGTCCGCCACATCGACGTCGAACAGGTGCAACTTGTCATACCGTGCCACGGTTTCACCCTGATCGTTGACCAGCAGCGAACAGGCATGCGACTTGGCGTCCGGTTGCCCGAGCGGTGGCAACGGCAACGTGCCGGCCACTATCCATAACTTGAGGTCGCGGGCGGTCTGTTTCAACCATGGCAGGATCGGCCCTTCGCCGAGCGCTTCGGCGCGGCCGATATCGGCGATGTCGCGACGGCCCATGGCCGCGAAGTTTTCCGGCAGCACTGCCAGCTTCGCGCCGCTGGCCGCAGCCTGTTCGAGCAGGCGTCGAGCCTGAGCCAGATTGGCCAGCACATCGCTCTGGCTGACCATTTGAATCACCGCTAAAGACATGGCCGCTTCCTGACAGGGAGTCCACTTATCACTGTAGGAGCTGCCGCAGGCTGCGATCTTTTGATTTTGCTTTTAAAAACCAGATCAAAAGATCGCAGCCTGCGGCAGCTCCTACACGGGGGAAGCCTCATGCTACTCAAAAAGGCTTGTCGAAGGTGATTTTCGGCTCTTTCCACGGGCCTTTGACGGTGTACTTGACGCTGGCGAAGCGTGCCACGCGGTCGCCGATCAGCTTGTCGATCAGGAACAACGCCCCGCCGACCGCCGGCGCGCCGACGATCAACGCGGCAATCGGCAGGTTGTTGGTCACCGGCAAGGTCACCAGCAATTTGGCGTCGACCTGATCGCCGACCAGATCCAGCGTACCGTCCAGCTCAAGATTGCTCGAAGGACCGGTCAGACGAATCGGCTCGCGGGTGACATACACGCCGTTATTGGCCACCAACAGGCCCTTGACCCGGTCATAGCTCAAGCCCTTGCCGAACAA
Organism: Pseudomonas sp. GW823-FHT01D03; assembly: GCF_058798255.1. NCBI lineage: Bacteria > Pseudomonadati > Pseudomonadota > Gammaproteobacteria > Pseudomonadales > Pseudomonadaceae > Pseudomonas > Pseudomonas sp. GW823-FHT01D03. The sequence continues at coordinate 1,040,272 of NZ_JBXAKK010000001.1, read as the reverse complement.
ATCGGAGAAGTCCAGACGCAGGCGACGGCCGATGGAGTTGAAGTTGAGCAGGCCAAACACCCGCAACGCCTGCGCGCCGCCCTCCACTTCAACGAACTGACCTTTATTGAGCGAGGCGTCCAGCGTGCCGGAGAAGCGCTTGGTCGCCAGCCATGCCGGCGAACCGGGCCAGCGGCCATCGACGTCCATGTGGAACTCTTCACTGGTCACGCTCGGCGCAAAGCCCCAGCCCTTGAGCACGTCGGCGAGGTTCTTGCCGCTGATCCGGCCCTTGAACCAGCTGCTGGTCGAACCCGGCGCCCCTTCCCAGCCGCCATTGCCCTGCAACAGGATGCCCTTGAGGCCCATGTCGAGGTTATTCAGGACGAGGCCTTTGGCTGTCGGGCGGACCTTCAGCGACCAGCCGCCAACCAGATCCTGGCCCAGAAACAACTGATTGATGGTGATATCCAGCGCGGGAATCTTCGTCGGGTCGACCGAAACCAGCGGATCAGGCGAATTCTCGTCCGCCTGCACCGTCGGATCCGGCGCCGGCAAGCGCACGTATTGCAGATTGACCGCGATCGGCGCGCCCTTGACATCGGGCAGGCTGGCCGAACCCTTGGCCTGCTGACTATCGAGTGCCAGATTCCACGCCCACGGCTTGCGATAGACCTGGACCGCAGCCTGATCCAGCGTGGAGCCGAATGCGGTGAGCTTGCCCACCTTGAAGTCGGCACTGTTGAGCAGTTGTTTGGCACTGCCGCCCGGATCGTTGCCAGCGTATTTGCCGAGCAGATCCTGCCACGGCGCGACGTCCAGCTCCGACAGCACACCGCGAATGCGCAAGCCCTTGGCATTCGGCAGTACGGCGTCGCCGGTTCCTAAAAACAGCTCACCGCGACCATCGGCGATATTGCTCGGCGGCGCGGCGAAGATGAAGCTCGCCAGTTGATCGTAGTTGACCCAGTAACGCCGCTCCGGTCCCTGCAACGTCATACGGAACACCGTGTCACGACCCTGCTCGGCCGACATGCCGAACGGCGCCGGCAGATCCACCGCGACGCCTTTCATGCTGGAACTGACGATGAGCTGACTGTCGGTGCCGTCGAGGTTGACCTGCAACTGATACGGAAGGGTCCCGGACACCGGCAATGGCTGAGTCACGCCCAGCCAGTCCGTGAGTTTCTTGACTTCGACCTGCCCGGAAGCCGCGACCCGAGTCTTGATTTTATTGGCGCTGCCATCGGCAAAAATCTGTGCGGTCACGGGCTTGTCGAAAGCCCTCGCGGCGATGTTCTGCCCGCTCAAACCCTTGGCGCTGTCGAAGCGGAAATCGCCCTTGAGCTGACTCAGTTCCAGCTTCGGCTCAGCCAGTTTCAAGCGCGCATTGGCGGTCTTGAAGTCAACGAGGATCTTCGGCAGATCGCCCTTTTCCAGCGGAATGTCGAGTTTGACCTTGCCCTGCAGATCGCCCTCGCCTTCCCAGCCGGCAAAGGTTTCGCCAGTGCCAATCGGCGCAGTCTGCAGAATCTTCAGCCCGTCGCCCAACCCGCCGGCAAACCCGCCGTCGAGGAACATGTGGGTAGGTTGCCCGGCTGGCACATGGGGAATATTGACGAAAACATTGCTGACCTGGGTGTCGAGCAACTGGCCCTTCTCGGCCACGATGCGCACGCCGCTGTCTTCGATGAACACGTCGCCGCTGACCTTGCTCACGTGCGGCCAACCCGGCTGGAACGCCAGCTCGGCGTCATGCACCTTGAAGAACAGGCTGATGCTGCGATCCACGTCCTTGGCGTTTTTGCTCAGCGAACCCTGGTACTGGAAGAAACCCTGATCCACGGCGCCCTTGAGGATCGCCGTGCGCAGCCACTCGTCGAGGGCCGGGCTCAAGACTTCGGGCAGGTATTTGGCGGTGTAGCGACCGTCGCCATCGACCAGCCCGACGCGCAGGTCCATGTAGTCTTCCTGGCTATGATCGAAGTGCAGGCGGATCAGGAAGTCGCCGGCAATCTTGCCCTCTTCGCCCAATACTTTCAGGTAAGGCGCGATCAGGGTGAAACCTTCTTTGTCGAGCTTCCACGTCAGTCGGGCATTGGCCTGAATGTATTGCCATGGCTTGGCGAAGATCGGGTCGAGGTGCAGGACGAAATCCTTGCTGTCCAGGCGCAACTCGCCGCCGTCGAGGTTGCCGCTGAGGCTGCCACTGACGTTTCGCGCCGCCGGGGCACCGTGATAGGCATCGAAACCGACATTGTCGAGGTTGGCAGCGAAGCCGAACTTCGAGCCGTCGGTGGCGTTGGGACGAAAATCCAGCAGCACGTTGCGCAGTCCACCCGTCACCTTCAGGTGGTCGACGACCGTTGCAACGTTTTCGGGCAATGGCCCCAGCGCGTTGAGCAGCGGCGTGATCGGTGTCAGGTCAAGGCGGTCGGCCTGCAAGTGCCACAGCTCATCGGTTTTATCGGTGGCCAGCGTCTGCTTGAGCTGCACACGGGATTCCCAGCGGTTCTCGCCGAAGTTCATCGCCAGCGAATCGAGAGTAACGATCGCGCCCTCGTCATCCCGTTGGTAATAGCCGTTGAGCGCCAGATTGCTGATTTTGATCGGCTTGCGCTCGGCATATGCGCCGGTCACCTGCGGTGCGTTCAAACGGATAGCAGCGCTTTGCAGAGCGCCGTCGTTCCAGTTCACCCACAGCTCGCCGCCCGCCTTGATCTTGGAAAAATTCCACTGTTGGGTCACACGCTCCGGCAGCCACTTCGACCAGTCGCTTTGCGGCAGGCTGACATAACCGTCAACCGAACTGTTGCGCAATTGAGAGGGGCGAATCCGTGTACGCAGGCTCATCGCTACCGGTTGCCCATCGGGCAAGGTCAGACGAGCATCAAGACGCTGACGGCTGCTGCCGGTTTTCAGATTGAGGCCAACATAAGTAAAGGTCATCGGCGCCTGATCCAGCGGCTGCACGGTCACCTGACTGTCGAGCACCGACAGTTGCTGAACCATCTGCGAGCGCTTGAACAATTGTTCGGGATCAAGCGGCTGGTCGTTCTGCACCGGCAGGCCTTCCAGCGCCCAGGTGCCATCCTGCGCTTCCTTGACGCTGATCTTCAGGCCGTTCAGTTCCAGGTGGGCGATGCGGACTTCGCGCGCCAGCAGACTGGCCCAGAGATCAGGTACCACGCGCACCCGATCCAGGCGCAAGGCATTGGCGCCGTCACCGACCATCACATCGTGGGCCAGCAGAATCGGCGCGAAGCCGCTCCAGTTGCCTTCCAGTTCGCCGATCTGCAACGGCATGCCGAGTGCGGCGGTGGCCTTGTCTTCGATATCGGTGCGGTATTCCGCCACCAGCGGCGTCAGTTCCCGACCGAGGCTGACGTACAACGCCATCAACACCAGAACCAACGCGCACAGGCCCAGCCCCCAGCGGGTCAGTGTGGCCAAAATGCGTGTCAGACGCTCCATGTCAGTTGGCTCCCATGGCAAAAAAACTACTAAAAGCTGAGGCCAGCCGTTGTGGATTAAATGTGCTGCAGGGGTTCAGAGCAGCACCACGTCATATTGTTCCTGGGAATACATGGTTTCGACCTGAAAGCGGATGGTGCGGCCGATGAACCCTTCAAGTTCGGCGACATTACCCGACTCTTCGTCGAGCAGCCGATCCACTACTTTCTGGTTCGCCAGTACCCGATACCCCTCGGCCTGATAGGCGCGGGCTTCACGCAGAATCTCGCGGAAAATCTCGTAACAGATGGTTTCCGGGGTCTTCAGCTTGCCCCGGCCCTGGCAACTGCTGCACGGCTCGCACAGCACTTGCTCAAGGCTCTCGCGGGTGCGCTTGCGGGTCATCTGCACCAGGCCCAACTCGGTGATGCCGATGATGTTGGTCTTGGCGTGATCACGTTCGAGCTGTTTTTCCAGGGTACGCAGAACCTGGCGCTGGTGCTCTTCATCTTCCATGTCGATGAAGTCGATGATGATGATCCCGCCCAGATTGCGCAGGCGCATCTGCCGGGCAATCGCGGTGGCGGCTTCGAGGTTGGTTTTGAAGATGGTTTCTTCAAGGTTGCGATGGCCTACAAACGCGCCGGTGTTGACGTCGATGGTGGTCATGGCTTCCGCCGGGTCGACCACCAGATAACCGCCGGACTTGAGCGGCACTTTGCGCTCGAGGGCTTTCTGGATTTCGTCTTCGACGCCATACAGGTCGAAAATCGGCCGTTCGCCCGGATAGTGTTCCAGACGATCGGCGATTTCCGGCATCAGTTCGGCGACGAACTGCGTGGTTTTCTGGAACGTTTCCCGGGAATCGATGCGGATTTTCTCGATCTTCGGACTGACCAGATCGCGCAAGGTGCGCAAGGCCAGGCCGAGGTCTTCATAAATCACACTCGGTGCGCCGATGGTCTGGATCTGCGCATTGATCTGATCCCACAGGCGCCGCAGGTAGCGGATGTCCATGAGGATCTCATCGGCCCCGGCACCTTCGGCGGCGGTACGCAGAATGAAGCCACCGGCCTCTTTGATTCCTTCCTTGGCCACACAATCGCTGACCACCTGTTTGAGACGCTCGCGCTCGGCTTCGTCTTCGATTTTCAGGGAAATGCCGACGTGGGCGGTGCGCGGCATGTACACCAGATAGCGCGACGGAATCGACAGCTGCGTGGTCAGGCGCGCGCCCTTGGAACCGATCGGATCCTTGGTCACCTGTACCACCAGGCTCTGCCCTTCGTGCACCAGCGCGCTGATGCTTTCTACCGCCGGGCCTTCGCGCAGGGAAATTTCCGAGGCATGAATGAACGCGGCGCGATCCAGACCGATGTCGACGAATGCCGCCTGCATGCCCGGCAGCACCCGGACAATCTTGCCCTTATAGATGTTGCCGACGATCCCGCGTTTCTGCGTGCGCTCAACGTGGACTTCTTGCAACACACCGTTTTCGACCACCGCCACGCGCGATTCCATCGGCGTGATGTTGATCAGAATCTCTTCACTCATGGCAGGGTCTCGTTCAGGCATGTTCACGATAATGGCCGCATCTTGATTCGTACGACGCTCATTGCGCGTTCAGGTTTTGCCAACAGGGTATGCCGAAATGGCCCAACAGTTCTGCGGTTTCGCAAACCGGCAGCCCGACCACCGCCGAATAGCTGCCATTGAGGCCGGCGACAAACACCGCGCCGAGGCCCTGAATGCCATAACCGCCGGCCTTGTCCCGGGGTTCGCCGCTGGCCCAGTAGGCCGCAGCCTCTTCGCGGCTGATCGGGCGGAAGCGCACCAGACTGCGCACCACGCGCGACTCGCAACGCTGGCCTTCGAGCACGGCGATGGCGGTCAGCACTTCATGCTCCTTGCCGGACAACATCATCAGCATGGCGCATGCATCGGCTTCGTCCACCGGTTTGCCAAGAATTTTGCCGTCGAGCACCACGGCGGTGTCCGCGCCCAGAACGCAAAACGCCGCGTCGGACACAAGCGTGCGTCGACCGGCCTCGGCCTTGCCACGCGCCAGGCGTTCGACATAGGCCGATGGCGATTCTTCGGGAAGCGGGGTTTCATCGATGTCCGCACTGATGGCGGAGAACGGCACGCCGATCTGCGTGAGCAATTCACGCCGACGCGGCGAACCAGAGGCGAGGTAAAGCGGCTTCATCAAGACATCTCCCTTGTCGAGGTGCGGGCACATGCCTGACCGAATCAGTTGATTTTGTAGCGCCGGCGCAATCCACGCAAAGCGAAGCTGACCCAAGGCCAGAGCAAGGCACTGACCAGTGCCGGCAGTACCAGCGCCAGGGTTGGCTGACGGTTGCCGGTCAAGGCGCTGAGCCACAATTGAACCAGTTGAGCGAGGCCGAAGATCACCAGGATCACCAGGCATTGCTGCCACATCGGGAACATCCGCAGACGCTGCTGCAACGACAGCACGAGGAAGGTGATCAGCGTCAGGATCAAGGCATTCTGGCCAAGCAGATCGCCCTGCAGCACGTCTTCGGCCAGCCCCAGGCAGAACGCGGTGACCATGCCGACTGTATGCGGCATGTACAACGCCCAAAAGGTCAGCAGCAACGCCAGCCAGAGTGGACGCAGGATTTCCATGAACATCGGCAGCGGTGAAACGCTGAGCAGGATGCCGACGACAAACGTCAGCCAGACAATCCAGCCGTTACGCGAAGCGGTGGCGCCGACCATTATTCTTGTCTCCCGGTGTTGGCTGGCGCAGTGGCGGGCGGTTTCGCCGCCGGACGCGCAGCAGGCTGGGATGCCGGCGGTTTGCTTGCCGCCGCGGGCTTGGCCGCAGGTTTGGCCGGCGTGGTGCTGGCCGCAGCAGCTGGCGCTGGAGCGGTCGGCGCAGCTGGCGTTGCCGCCGCTGCCGGTGTGTTGACGACTTTCGGCACCGTGGCCGGAAGCATCGGGCCGCCGCCCTGCGCATCAAGATTTTCTTGGGCCTGCGCCGCATCGTTGGCGCGTTCTTCGGCAGTGCGGTTGTCGCTGAATACCAGCAGCAGATAACGGCTGCGGTTCAACGCAGCGGTCGGCACCGCACGGACAATCGCGAACGGCTGGCCGGAATCGTGGATGACTTCCTTGACCGTCGCCACCGGATAACCGGCCGGGAAACGCTGACCGAGGCCGGAGCTGACCAGCAGATCGCCTTCCTTGATGTCAGCGGTATCGGCAACGTGCCGCAGTTCCAGACGTTCCGGGTTGCCGGTGCCGCTGGCAATCGCCCGCAGACCGTTACGGTTCACCTGCACAGGAATGCTGTGAGTGGTGTCGGTCAGCAGCAGTACACGGGAGGTGTATGGCATCAACTCGACCACCTGGCCCATCAGGCCGCGTGCATCGAGCACCGGCTGACCGAGCACCACGCCATCGCGCTCACCTTTATTGATGATGATGCGATGGGTGAAGGGATTGGGGTCCATGCCGATCAACTCGGCCACTTCGACCTTTTCGTTGACCAGTGCGGAGGAATTGAGCAACTCGCGCAGCCGCACGTTCTGCTCGGTGAGGGCGGCAAGCTTCTGCATGCGGCCCTGCAACAGCAGGTTCTCGGTCTTGAGTTTTTCGTTTTCGGCGACAAGCTCGGTGCGGCTGCCGAACTGACTGGCGATGCCTTCCCACAGCCGTCCGGGCAGGTCGGTGATCCAGTAGGCGTCCATCAACACCAGCGACGCTTGTTTGCGCGCGGGTTTGAGCAGGTCGAAGCGGGCATCGACCACCATCAGCGCGACCGACAGCACGGCCAGCACCAACAGGCGCACACCCAACGAAGGGCCTTTGGCGAAAAGCGGTTTAATAAGCCGCTCCTCCCAGGCAAATGTTCTGTTTATTCATACGGCATCAAACCGGCCTGGATGAAGACTGACAGAAGATAAACGCCAACAGGCAGCACTGCAAAGTGCTGCCTGTGCGCTCACCCACGTATTGCAAACCGGCGATTACTCGCTGGAGAGCAGGTCCATGGTGTGCTTGTCCATCATTTCCAATGCACGGCCACCGCCGCGAGCAACGCAGGTCAGCGGGTCTTCGGCAACGATCACCGGCAGACCGGTTTCCTGGGCCAGCAACTTGTCGAGATCACGCAGCAGCGCGCCACCACCGGTCAGCACCAGGCCACGCTCGGCGATGTCGGAAGCCAGTTCCGGCGGCGATTGCTCCAGTGCGCTCTTCACGGCCTGAACGATGGTAGCCAGGGACTCTTGCAGAGCTTCCAGCACTTCGTTGGAGTTCAGGGTGAATGCACGTGGAACGCCTTCGGCCAGGTTGCGACCGCGAACGTCGACTTCGCGAACTTCGCCGCCCGGGTAGGCCGTACCGATTTCCTGCTTGATGCGTTCGGCAGTCGATTCACCGATCAGGCTGCCGTAGTTGCGGCGCACATAGGTGATGATCGCTTCGTCGAAACGGTCGCCGCCAACGCGGACGGATTCGGCATAGACCACACCGTTCAGGGAGATCAGCGCGATTTCAGTGGTACCACCACCGATATCGACGACCATCGAACCGCGTGCTTCTTCAACCGGCAGGCCGGCACCGATCGCAGCCGCCATCGGCTCTTCGATCAGGAACACTTCACGGGCACCGGCACCAAGGGCCGATTCACGGATGGCACGACGCTCAACCTGGGTGGATTTGCATGGAACGCAGATCAGCACACGAGGGCTGGGCTGCAGAAAGCTGTTTTCGTGAACCTTGTTGATAAAGTATTGCAGCATCTTTTCGCAGACGCTGAAGTCAGCGATCACGCCGTCCTTCATCGGACGAATGGCAGCAATGTTGCCCGGCGTACGGCCGAGCATGCGCTTGGCTTCGGTGCCGACAGCGACGACACTTTTCTGGTTACCGTGTGTCCGAATGGCCACAACCGATGGCTCATTCAGGACGATACCGCGCTCGCGCACGTAAATAAGGGTGTTGGCAGTGCCCAGGTCAATGGAAAGATCGCTGGAAAACATGCCACGCAGTTTCTTGAACATGGGAAAGGGACCCTAGGCAACGCGTGGGTAAAAAAGTGCGGCAAACTCTAACAACGACAGGGATTTTGGGCAAGGCGCCAATATGTTAAATTGGCCGCTTTTCTGTGCACCAAGCCCCACAATCGCGGCCTTATGACCGTAGAAGTGCGGTAGTGTTCCGACAATCTAACACACGGACGCCGTCCGTTCTGTTTTCCACTGGAGAATCCCGATGGCGCTAGAACGCTCCGACGTGGAAAAAATCGCACATCTGGCCTGCCTTGGCCTGAATGATGCCGATCTTCCGCACATTACTTCCGCCCTCAACAGCATTCTCGGGCTGGTCGACGAAATGCAGGCCGTCGATACCGACGGTATCGAGCCTTTGGCCCACCCGCTGGAAGCCAGTCAGCGCCTGCGCGCCGACGTCGTGACCGAGACCAATCACCGCGAGGCCTATCAGTCCATCGCACCAGCGGTCGAAAACGGCCTGTATCTGGTTCCGAAAGTCATCGACTAAAGGGAAAGAGCCTGCAATGCATCAAATGACTCTGGCCGAGATCGCCCGCGGTCTCGCCGATAAAAAGTTTTCCTCCGAAGAGCTGACCAAAGTCCTGCTGGCGCGTATTACCCAGCTCGATCCGCAGCTCAACAGTTTCATCAGCCTCACCGAAGAGCTGGCACTCGAGCAGGCGAAAGCCGCCGACGCGCGCCGGGCCAACGGTGAGAGCGGCGCCCTGCTCGGTGCGCCGATCGCCCACAAGGACCTGTTCTGCACCCAGGGCATCCGCACCAGCTGCGGCTCGAAGATGCTCGACAACTTCAAGGCGCCGTACGACTCCACCGTGGTTGCGAAACTGGCCGCAGCCGGCGCCGTGACCCTGGGCAAGACCAACATGGACGAATTCGCCATGGGTTCGGCCAACGAGTCGAGCTGGTACGGCGCAGTGAAAAACCCGTGGAACCTGGAACACGTGCCCGGCGGTTCGTCCGGTGGTTCGGCGGCGGCAGTCGCCGCTCGTCTGTTGCCGGCGGCCACCGCCACCGACACCGGTGGTTCGATCCGTCAGCCCGCTGCATTCACCAACCTCACTGGCCTGAAGCCGACCTACGGTCGTGTTTCGCGCTGGGGCATGATCGCTTACGCCTCCAGCCTCGATCAGGGCGGCCCGTTGGCGCGCACGGCCGAAGACTGCGCAATTTTGTTGCAAGGTATGGCCGGGTTCGATCAGAACGACTCCACCAGCATCGATGAGCCGGTTCCGGATTACTCCGCCAGCCTCAACACTTCGCTGCAAGGCCTGCGCATCGGCGTGCCGAAGGAATACTTCAGTGCCGGTCTCGACCCGCGCATCGCCGAACTGATCCAGAACAGCATCCAGGAGCTGCAGAAGCTCGGTGCGGTGATCAAGGAAATCAGCCTGCCGAACATGCAGCACGCGATTCCTGCGTACTACGTGATCGCCCCGGCCGAAGCTTCCTCGAACCTGTCGCGTTTCGACGGCGTGCGCTTCGGCCATCGCTGCGAGAACCCGGAAAACCTGATCGACCTGTACAAGCGCTCCCGTGGCGAAGGCTTCGGGCCTGAAGTGCAGCGCCGAATCATGGTCGGTGCCTACGCGCTGTCCGCCGGTTACTACGACGCCTACTACCTGAAAGCGCAGAAGATCCGTCGTCTGGTGAAAAACGACTTCATGGCGGCCTTTAATGAGGTCGACATCATTCTCGGCCCGACCACGCCGAACCCGGCCTGGAAGCTCGGCGCCAAGAACAGCGACCCGGTCGCTGCCTATCTGGAAGACGTCTACACCATCACCGCCAACCTCGCGGGCCTGCCGGGCCTGTCGATGCCGGCCGGTTTTGTCGACGGTCTGCCGGTAGGCGTGCAGTTGCTCGCGCCGTATTTCCAGGAAGGCCGTTTGCTCAACGTTGCCCACCAGTATCAGTTACACACTGACTGGCACACCCGCACCCCGCAGGGGTTTTGAAACTGCTGCGCTCGGTAATGCTGCGTTGAAAACTGGCTCGTAATGCTCATTGACTAAAGTCAACTCCGCTTACTCGCCAGTTTTCGCCTTGCCTTACCTTCGCTCGCAACGTTTCAAAATCCCCAGCAAAAGGCTAGGAGACACACATGCAATGGGAAGTCGTGATCGGGCTGGAGATTCACACTCAGCTCACTACCCGGTCGAAAATCTTTTCCGGTAGTTCCACCCAGTTCGGCTCCGAGCCGAACACCCAGGCCAGCCTGATCGACCTGGGCATGCCCGGCGTGTTGCCGGTGCTGAACCAGGAAGCGGTGCGCATGGCGGTGATGTTCGGTCTGGCGATTGACGCCGAGATCGGTCAGCACAACGTGTTCGCCCGTAAAAACTACTTCTACCCGGATCTGCCCAAGGGCTACCAGATCAGCCAGATGGAGTTGCCGATTGTCGGCAAGGGCCACCTGGACATCGCGCTGGAAGACGGCACGGTCAAACGTGTCGGCATCACCCGCGCGCACCTGGAAGAAGACGCCGGCAAGAGCCTGCACGAAGAATTCAACGGTGCCACCGGTATCGACCTGAACCGTGCCGGCACGCCGCTGCTGGAAATCGTTTCCGAACCGGACATGCGCAGCGCCAAGGAAGCCGTGGCTTACGTCAAGGCGATCCACGCGCTGGTGCGTTACCTGGGCATCTGCGACGGCAACATGGCCGAAGGTTCGCTGCGTTGCGACTGCAACGTCTCGGTTCGCCCGAAAGGCCAGGTCGAGTTCGGCACCCGCTGCGAGATCAAGAACGTCAACTCGTTCCGCTTCATCGAGAAGGCGATCAACTCCGAGATCCAGCGGCAGATCGAGCTGATCGAAGACGGCGGCAAAGTGATCCAGCAGACCCGTCTGTACGATCCGAACAAGGACGAGACCCGTCCGATGCGTTCCAAAGAGGAAGCCAACGACTACCGTTACTTCCCCGATCCGGACCTGCTGCCGGTGGTCATCGAAGAGTCGTTCCTCGGCGAGGTGCGCGCCACCCTGCCGGAACTGCCACCGCAAAAACGCGAGCGCTTCCAGAGCCAGTTCGGTCTGTCGGCCTACGACGCCAACGTGCTGGCCACCAGCCGTGAGCAAGCGGACTACTTCGAGAAGGTCGCAGCCATCGGCGGCGACGCCAAACTGGCGGCGAACTGGGTGATGGTCGAGTTGGGCAGCCTGCTCAACAAGCAAGGCCTGGACATCGACGAGTCGCCGGTTTCCGCTGAACTGTTGGGCGGCATGCTGCAGCGCATCAAGGACAACACCATCTCCGGCAAGATCGCCAAAGTGGTGTTCGAAGCGATGGCCAACGGCGAAGGCACGGCGGACGAGATCATCGACAAGCGCGGTCTGAAGCAAGTGACCGACAGCGGCGCGATCTCCGCGGTATTGGACGAAATGCTCGCGGCCAACGCCGAGCAGGTCGAGCAATACCGTGCGGCAGACGAAGCCAAACGCGGCAAGATGTTCGGCTTCTTCGTCGGTCAGGCCATGAAGGCTTCGAAAGGCAAGGCCAACCCGCAGCAAGTGAACGAACTGCTGAAAAGCAAGCTCGAAGGCTGACCACAATGGAGCCAGCATTTGTTACTGGCTCTGATCCCCTGTGGCGAGGGAGCTTGCTCCCGCTGGTTTGCGCAGCAGACCCAAGTTGGCAACCGCACTCTTTCAGAAAGAATGCGGTTGCTGGTTTTGCGACCGCTTCGCGGCCGAGCGGGAGCAAGCTCCCTCGCCACAATTATTCTGGAAGCTTTCGAATGAAACGCCTGCTCGGCGCCTGCGCCCTGCTCTCTCTGCTCGCCGGTTGCGCCAGCACCGATACCATCGACCCGCACGGTTACGACCAGACCGGCGTCGCCTCTTATTACGGTGCCAAGCACCACGGTAAACGCACAGCCAGCGGCGAAGCGTTCAATCAGAATTCCCTGACCGCCGCCCATCGCCAGCTACCTTTTGGCACCCGGGTGAAGGTTACCAACCTGAAAAACGATGAGTCCGTCGTGGTCCGTATCAATGACCGCGGCCCGCACACACGCGGGCGCCTGATCGACGTGTCTCGCGAGGCCGCCGAACAGCTCGGCATGTTGCGCAGCGGCACCGCACGGGTTCGCGTGCAGGCCCTCGACTGATGGAGCGCTGACCATTTTCGGATTAGCCGATTTACCCCTGATCAGCGTGATCGAACTGCTCGCGGGTCTGTGCCTGCTGATCTTCGGTGCCGAACTGATGGTACGTGCGGCGGTGCGCCTGGCGGCGCGTCTGCATGTACGGCCGCTGATCATCGGCCTGACCATCGTCGCCCTCGGCAGCAGTGCGCCACAAATGGCCGTCAGCCTGCAAGCCGCATTGGCGCACAACCCCGACATCGCAGTCGGCAGCGTGGTCGGCAGCAGCATCTTCAATATCCTCGTGACCCTCGGCCTGTCGGCACTGATCATTCCGCTGCGGGTCTCGCGGCAACTGGTGCGCCTGGATATTCCATTGATGATCGGCGCCAGCCTGCTGGTATTCGTATTGGCGTGGAACGAAGAAATCGGGCGTTTCGACGGCATCCTGTTGTTGGCCGCATTAGCGCTGTATCTCGGCTTATTGTTGCGCCAGTCACGGCACTCGACGCGGCCGCATACAGAGCGAGTTGAAACACCCCAAACGTCGTGGATCGGCAGTTCTCTGATGATCGTCGTCGGTTTAGCGATGCTGGTATTTGCCGGGCACCTTTTGCTCGGAGCTGCCGTGGTGGTAGCAACTGATCTTGGATTTTCCGAGCGCGTCATTGGCCTGACCGTCGTCGCTGTCGGCACCTCTCTGCCGGAACTGGCCACTTCGCTGATCGCCGCACTGCGCGGACAACGGGATATTGCCGTCGGCAACGTGATCGGCGCCAACCTGTTCAATCTACTCGGGGTACTCGGCCTGACCGCATTGATCGCACCGACGCCACTGTCGGTGTCGCCGAACGCACTGAATTTCGACCTGCCGGTGATGCTCGGCGTCGCCGCGCTGTGCCTGCCGGTGTTCTATTCCGGCTACCGCGTGACCCGTGCCGAAGGTTTGCTGTTGCTCGGTTTGTATTTGGCGTACGGGCTGCACGTAGTGTCGTTTACCACCGGCATGCCACTGGCCAGCAAGCTTGAAAAGTTGATGCTGTTCTACGTGCTGCCGACGCTGTTGACGTTTCTGTTGTTCACGTCGATCCGCGCCTGGCGCCGCCAACACCACAAGAGGGATATGCCATGACCGAATCGAAGAAGTCGGGGGTTGAAGTCCGCCGCCAGGTAATGGGCGATGCGTTTGTTGATCGCGCCTTGGGCAACGCCACCGAGTTCACTCAACCCTTGCAGGATTTCGTCAATGAACATGCCTGGGGTGGCGTGTGGAATCGTGAGGGTCTGCCGCTGAAAACCCGCAGCCTGATCACGCTTGCTGCGCTGACCGCGTTGAAGTGCCCGCAAGAGCTGAAGGGCCATGTGCGTGGTGCGCTGAACAATGGCTGCACGGTGGATGAGATTCGCGAGGCGCTGCTGCATTGCGCAGTGTATGCCGGTGTGCCGGCGGCGATTGATGCGTTTCGTGCGGCGCAGGAAGTGATCGATACCTATCAGAAACCTGAGTGACTGGACTGACGCCTTCGCAAGCAAGCCCGCTCCCACAGGGTTCTTTGGTGTTGTTGAAATCTGATTAACAACACAAAAACCTGTGGGAGCGGGCGCGCTCGCGAAGAGGCCCTTACAGCCACTGAAGATCTGTCAGTCAGATCCACCCACCCCACTGCAACAGAAAGATCCCGATATTGGTGGTCACCGCCGCCATCAACGTGGTCAGCACAATGATCGCTGCCGCCAGCTCATGATTGCCCTGCGCTGCCCGGGCCATGACGAAACTGGCCGCCGCCGTCGGGCTACCGAAGTACAGAAACAGAATCCCCAGCTCCGCCCCGCGAAAACCCCACAGCCATGCGCCGAGCGTCGCCAGCACCGGCAGGCCGATCATCTTCACCAGACTCGAACTCAGCGCCATGCTGCCGCTCTTGCGCAGCGCCGCCAGTGACAGCGTGCCGCCAATGCAGATCAGCGCCAGCGGCAAGGTGGTTTGCGCCAGATACTGGCCGGAGGTTTCCAGCCAGCCCGGCAGGCTGATCTGGAAATACGCGAACGGCGCCGCCGCAATCACGCTGATGATCAGCGGGTTGCTGAACACGCTTTTGCAGATGCTCCACGGATCGGACTTGATCACCGGGCTGTACACCGCCAGCACGATGGTCGACAGGGTGTTGTAGAACAGGATCACCAGCGCCGCGAGAATCGCCCCGAGGGAAATCCCGTAGTCACCGTACATGCTCGCCGCCAGCGCCAGACCAATCACCCCGTTGTTGCCGCGAAACGCGCCTTGGGTGTAGATGCCGCGATCTTCGCGCGGGCACTTGATGATCGCCCAGCCCCAGGCCAGGGCAAAACTCACCAGCGTGGCGAGCGCAAAGTAGATCAGCAGCGCCGGTTGCAGCGCGGCGTGCAGATCCGCATGCAGAATCCCGAGAAACAGCAGCGCCGGCATGCTGACGTTGAACACCAGCGAGGAAGCGGTGTGGATGAAGTTGTCGTTGATCCAGTCGATGCGTTTGAGCAACACCCCGAGAAACAGCATGGCGAACACCGGTGCAGTGATGTTCAGGGTTTCGAGGAAGATTGCCAGCATGCCGGGGGAGCCTTTGGGTGAGCGTCGTCAGGGCTTAATGATAAGCCAAAAGCTTGAAAAGCCCCTCACCCTAACCCTCTCCCGGAGGGAGAGGGGACTGACTGAGGTGTGGTGCGTCATACATCGACCCGAGAGACCGAGTCGATTATGGATTCGGTAGATTCCTTTCAGGTCGGTGTATTACTAGAATATTCCCGGATCGGCCCCCTCTCCCTCCGGGAGAGGGTTGGGGTGAGGGTAGCTTTTGCCTCACAAACCATCAGGTAATCGGCGCCGGATTGAACAACGTAATGTCGTTATGCAGCTTGTGCTTCTCCGCCCAGGTCTGTTGCTTGCCGCTCGCCACATCCAGGTAGTAGTGGAACAACTCCCAGCCCAATTCCTCGATCGACGCGCGACCGGTTGCGATGCGTCCGGCGTCGATATCGATCAGGTCCGGCCAGCGCTGCGCCAATTCCGTACGCGTCGAAACCTTGACCACCGGCGCCATCGCCAAACCATACGGCGTACCCCGCCCGGTGGTGAACACATGCAGGTTCATCCCCGCAGCCAACTGCAAGGTGCCGCAGACAAAATCACTGGCAGGCGTCGCGCAGAAAATCAAACCCTTCTGCTTGAAACGCTCGCCCGGGCCGAGCACGCCATTGATCGCGCTGCTGCCGGATTTGACGATCGAGCCCAGCGACTTCTCGACAATGTTCGACAACCCGCCCTTCTTGTTGCCCGGCGTGGTGTTGGCACTGCGATCCGCTTCACCTTTGGCCAGATAACGGTCGTACCAATCCATCTCGCGCACCAGTTCCTGCGCCACGGTCTTGGTTTCGGCACGGGAAGTCAGCAGATAAATCGCATCGCGCACTTCGGTGACTTCGGAAAACATCACCGTCGCCCCGGCGCGCAGCAGCAAGTCCGAGGCATAACCCAGCGCCGGGTTGGCGGTGATTCCGGAGAACGCGTCGCTGCCGCCGCACTGCATGCCGAGGATCAGTTCGGAGGCCGGCACGGTTTCGCGGCGGCGCTGGTTGAGCTTCTTCAACCGGACTTCAGCCAGCGCCATGATCTGCTCGATCATCTCGGTGAAACCGTGACTGGAATCCTGCAGGCGATACAGCCATGGCTCGCTCAAGTCGACCGAGGCATCGTCCTCATGCATCACCTGCCCGGCCTGCAATTTCTCGCAGCCCAGACTGATCACCAGCGCTTCGCCACCCAGGTTCGGGTTGCGCGCCAGATTGCGCACGGTGCGGATCGGGATGTAGGCGTCGGTGGCGGTGATCGCCACGCCGCAGCCGTAGCTGTGGGTCAGCGCCACCACATCATCGACGTGCGGATACTTCGGCAGCAACTCGTCCTTGATGCGTTTCACCGCGTGATCGAGCACACCAGTCACGCACTGCACCGTGGTGGTGATCCCGAGGATATTGCGCGTGCCGACGGTGCCGTCGGCGTTGCGATAACCCTCGAACGTGAAGCCTTCCAGCGGGGCCTGCGCGGTCGGCACTTCGGTGGACAGCGGCAGGCTGTCCAGCGGCGGCGCGGTGGGCATGCGCAGTTGATCTTCCTTGACCCAGCTGCCGCGTGGAATCGGCTGCAACGCGTAGCCGATGGTCTGGCCGTAGCGAATCACCTGGCCGCCCTCGGGAATATCCTCGAGGGTGACCTTGTGACTCTGCGGCACAAAATCCACGGTCACCAGACCGTCGGGGAACTCGGTGCCGGCCGGTACGCCCTGGTCGTTGACCACAATCACTACGTTGTCCCGCTCGTGCAGGCGGATGTAGCGCGGCGAGTCGGAATGTTCAATCAACTGCATGACGCCGCTCCTCAGGAATGCGCTTGAGACAATTTGCCGGTGATTTCAGAACCACCGTTGGTTGGCGGCTCTTTGAGCACCACACGTTTGATCGGGCCGACGATCACCAGGTAGCTGAACACCGCAACCAGTGCGTTGGCACCGACGAACACCAGCGCCCACTTGAACGAACCGGTGGAGCTGATGATGTAGCCAATCACGATCGGCGTGGTAATCGAGGCGATGTTGCCAAAGGTGTTGAACAGGCCACCGCTCAGACCGGCGATCTGTTTTGGCGAAGTGTCGGACACCACTGCCCAGCCCAACGCGCCCACGCCTTTGCCGAAGAATGCCAGGGCCATGAAGCCGACCACCATCCATTCAACATCGACATAGTTGCAAGCGACGATGCTGCTGGATACCAGCAGACCGGCGATGATCGGTGCCTTGCGGGCAAAGGTCAGCGAATGCCCTTTGCGCAGCAGGTAATCGGAAATCACCCCGCCAAGCACACCACCGATGAAACCGCAGATCGCCGGCAACGAGGCTATGAAACCGGCCTTGAGGATGGTCATACCGCGTTCCTGCACCAGGTACACCGGGAACCAGGTCAGGAAAAAATAGGTGATGCCGTTGATGCAGTACTGGCCCAGATACACGCCGAGCATCATGCGGTTGGTCAGCAACTGACGGATGTAATCCCACTTCGGACCGTCGGATTTTTTGCCCTTCTGATCCATGTCGACCATACCGCCGTTGTCGGCGATGTGCTTGAACTCGGCGTCGTTGATGCGAGGGTGTTCGCGCGGGCTATAGATGACTTTCAGCCAGACCAGCGAAAACACGATGCCGAGCATACCCATGACGATGAACACGTGCTCCCAACCGAAGGAATACACGATCCAGCCCATCAACGGCGCGAACAACACGGTGGCGAAGTATTGCGCCGAATTGAAGATTGCCGAAGCCGTACCGCGTTCAGCGGTCGGGAACCAGGCGGCAACAATGCGCGCGTTGCCGGGGAAGGATGGCGCTTCGGCCAGCCCCACCAGAAAACGCAGCATGAACAGCGCAACGATCGCCGTGGACATGCCGAATTCACCGACAAAGCCTTGCAGCACGGTGAACAGCGACCAGGTGAAAATGCTCAGGGCGTAGACTTTTTTCGAGCCGAAGCGATCAAGCAGCCAGCCCCCGGGAATCTGCCCGGCAACATAGGCCCAACCGAAAGCGGAGAAAATATAACCGAGGGTGACCGCGTCGATGCCGAGGTCTTTTTGCAGGCTGGAACCGGCGATCGCGATGGTCGCGCGGTCGGCGTAGTTGATCGTGGTCACCAGAAACAGCATGAGCAGGATCAAATAGCGGACGTGAGTCGGCTTGGACGATTGCATGTAGATGTACTCCCACTGATTATTTTTATGCGCGGGTGAATCTTCTTTGGTCTTGCATTTATTCCCTGTAGGAGCTGCCGAAGGCTCGGGCCGCGATCGGACGATCTTTTGATCTTCAAAAGCAAAGATCGCAGCCCGAGCCTTCGGCAGCTCCTACAGGGGTATTGCTGTATCAGGAGCCGATGTAGCTGGTCTTCACGACCGTGTAGAACTCTTGTGCATAGCGCCCTTGCTCACGTGAGCCATAGGATGAACCCTTACGGCCACCGAACGGAACGTGGTAATCGACACCGGCGGTCGGCAGGTTGACCATCACCATCCCGGCTTGCGAATGACGCTTGAAGTGGTTGGCGTACTTCAGCGACGTGGTGGCAATACCGGCGGACAAGCCGAACTCGGTGTCGTTGGCCATCGCCAGCGCCGCCTCGTAATCGGCCACGCGAACGACGTTGGCCACCGGGCCGAAGATCTCTTCACGGCTGATGCGCATCGACGCTTCGCTGTCGGCAAACAGCGTTGGCGCGAGGAAGTAACCTTCGGTGTCGCAAGTCACCAGACCACCGCCGCTGACCAGACGCGCACCTTCGCTCTGGCCGATGTCGATGTACTTCATGTCCTGTTCAAGCTGCGCTTGGGAAACCACCGGACCGATGTCAGTGCCGGACTTCAGCGCGTGGCCGACCTTGATCGACTGCATGCGCTCGGCCATGGCCTCGACGAACTTGTCGTGAATCCCGGCGGTGACGATCAAGCGGCTCGACGCCGTGCAACGCTGGCCAGTGGAGTAGAACGCGCTCTGCACCGACAGCTCGACTGCTTGCTTGAGGTCGGCGTCGTCGAGAATGATCTGCGGGTTCTTGCCGCCCATTTCCAGTTGCACCTTGGCCTGGCGCGATACGCAATTAACGGCGATCTGCCGACCCACGCCCACCGAACCGGTGAAGCTGATGCCATCGACTTTCGGGCTGTTGACCAGCGCTTCGCCAACCACCCGGCCGCTGCCCATCACCAGATTGAACACGCCGGCCGGGAAGCCTGCGCGGGAGATGATTTCCGCCAGCGCCCAGGCACAGCCCGGCACCAGATCCGCCGGTTTCAGCACCACGCAGTTGCCGTAGGCCAACGCCGGGGCGATCTTCCACGCCGGAATCGCAATCGGGAAGTTCCACGGAGTGATCAGACCGACCACGCCGAGGGCTTCGCGAGTCACTTCGACGTTGACGCCCGGGCGCACCGACGGCACATAGTCGCCGGACAGACGCAGGCATTCACCGGCGAAAAACTTGAAGATGTTGCCGGCGCGGGTCACTTCGCCGATGGCTTCGGGCAGCGTCTTGCCCTCTTCCCGGGCCAGCAGGGTGCCGAGCTCTTCGCGACGGGCGAGGATTTCCGTGCCGACCTTATCCAGCGCATCGTGACGGGCCTGAATGCCGGACGTCGACCACGCCGGGAACGCGGCTCGGGCCGCATCGATAGCGGCGTTAACCTGAGTCAGGTCAGCCTTGGCGTAGTCGCCGATGGTGTCGCTCAACTCGGACGGGTTGATGTTGGCCGAGTAATCGGCACCGGCAACCCATTCACCGTTGATGTAGTTGTCGTAACGCTTGGAAGCAGCCACAGAAAATTCTCCTCTCTACGCAAAAGCCGCTGATTGCTCAGCGGCCTCTTGGGTCGGTGTTTATTGCGCGCCTTGCTTGTCGATCAGCGCGGCGAGCATTTCGTACTCTTCGCCGGTCAGGTCGGTCAGCGGCGCCCGCACCGGACCTGCGTCATAGCCGGCGATCTTGGCGCCTGCCTTGACGATGCTCACGGCATAACCGGCCTTGCGGTTGCGGATGTCGAGGTACGGCAGGAAGAAGTCGTCGATGATCTTGCCGACGGTGGCGTGATCTTCGCGAGCAATGGCGTGGTAGAAATCCATCGCGGTTTTCGGGATGAAGTTGAACACCGCCGACGAGTAGACCGGCACGCCCAAAGCCTTATAGGCAGCGGCGTAGACTTCGGCGGTCGGCAGACCACCCAGATAGCTGAAGCGATCACCGAGGCGGCGACGGATCGACACCATCAGCTCGATATCGCCCAGACCGTCCTTGTAGCCAATCAGGTTCGGGCAGCGCTCGGCCAGACGTTCCAGCAGTGGCGCGGTCAGGCGGCAGACGTTGCGGTTGTAGACCACCACACCGATGTTCACCGATTTGCACACCGCTTCAACGTGGGCGGCGACGCCGTCCTGGCTGGCTTCGGTCAGGTAGTGCGGCAGCAGCAACAGGCCTTTGGCGCCCAGACGCTCGGCTTCCTGTGCGTACTCGATGGCCTGACGGGTCGAGCCGCCGACACCGGCCAGAATCGGCACGCTGGTGGCACAGGTATCGACCGCCGTCTTGATGATTTCCGAGTATTCGCTGGCTGCCAGGGAGAAGAACTCACCGGTGCCGCCGGCGGCGAACAGTGCCGACGCGCCGTACGGGGCCAGCCATTCCAGACGTTTGATGTAGCCAGCGCGGTTGAAATCGCCCTGTGCATTGAAATCGGTGACCGGGAACGACAGCAGACCGGCGGAGAGGATGGACTTCAGTTCTTGTGGATTCATTTTTCGAACACCCTGGGTAGCAACATTTTTTTGTGAGTTTTATGGTTCAGCCAGCGCTGAAGTTGTAGGTCATCGTACAACTTAAAAGATAACCGTCAACTGCATTTCATCGTCGCCTCACACTTTTTGTCGGACAAGATTCGTTCTTGACGTAGGAAAATCTGGGCTAGGCTCGTTTTGACTGTATATTCATACAGATAAAAATAAATCACCGACGACATATCAAGGAGCCAGAAATGTCCGGACTGCACGCAAAACCCCAAGAAAGACCCACACCGGTCATCGCCCGATTCGATGATCTTTTCACCGTAAATGGCATCCACTTCAACGCTGACAATCCGCATCTGCTGCTGCATATTGCCGACGCCCACAGCGATGTCGAACCGGCCACCGCCCTCCCCGGCAAAGCCTTGAGCATTCGACCGCCACTGCGCTTCGAAGGCGGAGAACACACGGCCATCGGCGACAACACCCTGATGCGCTTCAACGCAAACGCCGAGCCGATTCGCGCGCAAAACGTGCCCCTGCACCTGCCCAATGGCCTCGCGCTGACCTATGGCCAGGTGGTGGCGCTGGCCGGAGATTTCTACGGCGTGGTCGATCGACCGATCAACGAAGGCGCGACCCCGGCTGATCGCCTGAACCGCTTCAGCGCGGCATTCGATTCTCTCGCCGTGCTGCCGGCCTCCCGCGCCGAGGCCACGCAGATTCTCGCGGTCATGCAAAAAGAGATCGACGCGGTTAAGCAGGCGATCAAGGACGGCAAAGCACCGCACGAAGCCTACGACGCGCTCGGAGATACGTTGTCCGAAGAGTGGAACAAACTCACCGGCGGCGGCAGTTTTGTCTCGGCGCTGTTCCCGCTCGGGCGTTATCTGAAACTGGCGGCGAACAACGCCGACCACTTCGGCGAATGGGCCAGACTGGCCTACATCGCCGGCCACACCGCCGCCCTGCAAACCGCGGTCGCGGCCCGCGCCACTCACGATGAACAACAATTGGAACGGGCCTACGCGATGAACGCGTTTGCCGACCACTTCCTCACCGACCTGTTCTCTGCCGGCCACCTGCGGGTACCGCGCAAAGAGATGGCGGCGGTGGTCACGCCGAGCGATCTCGGCTCGCTGGTGACCCGTTTCATGCACGACGAAGACAGCAAATTCGGCCTCAAAGTGCGCAACGCCCATGGCGATCAATGGCGCGCTTACGGCGACAAGCGCTACTTCGACGTCAACGACGCGGACAACCGCACCCAGGTCAATCTGGCGGTGCAGGCCTCGGCGGATGAAGTCTTCGCCGCTTACCTCAGCGGCAACGTGCCCGCCCCTTCGACGTTTGCCGCGCTGCAACGGCTGCCGGATCTGACGGCGGTGCTGAATCTTTCCGGCAACTTCTCGCCGCTGTTCCGCGTCGAGGGCGGCAAGGTGCTGCGGCGCAAAGACGTGAACAACCTCAACGACACCGCCACCATCGACGACTGGTGGGGCTGGAGCACCTACCTGCTGCTCAAGGACTACCACCCGACGGGCAACGTCAACCAAGGAGAATGAGCATGACGATCACATTGAAACTGGAACTGGCGTCGGGGCAGTCGCTGCAAGGTGCACCGCTGGAGTTGCTGGCGGATGGCAAGCCAATTGCGCGGGGGATTGTGGATGAGGACGGTTTGGTGGCGTTTACTGCCAGGCCGGGGAAAGCGCAACTGGCAGTGAGGGTGGATCGCTCAATATTGCCGCGCTGAACTCACCGGCCCCTTCGCGAGCAAGCCCGCTCCCACGTTGGAATGCATTTCAAATGTGGGAGCGGGCTTGCTCGCGAAAGCGCTGTGTCGTTGCATGAATCAGCGGCTTACCGTTCGTCGAGACTGGTATTTCTTACAGGTGCTTTGCTTTCGCGATCAAGACATTAATCAGGTCGTGCCGATATCGGCCTGGACGACCAAAAGGATCTTGAACATGAAAGACAAAAGCTTCGCTGTAAAAATGCTGCCGGCCCCTTCGCTTCAAGAAGCGATCAATGGGGTGCTCTACGTTCATAACCTGATTGATCCCGCCCATGGAGAAGTGCCCGTGCTTCCAAACGCAGTCTCTGGGGACACGATCAAACTGACAGTGAGTCACTCGGACGGCTTCCTGGAATGGGATACAAAGACCGTACTGACTGATACCACCATCGGAAAGCCGACTGTATTGTCAATCCCGAAAGCGACGTTTGAAAGAATGCTCAATGCTGGAACGAACGCCGTATTGCAGTACTCCCTCGAAAGTGCGGGCAACCAAAAGCTTTCAACGCCACTGTCAATCGAGCTTAAACACTGATTCAACCTCACCCCTGCGCCTGCGCCTCTTCATGGGCCTGGCGCAGTCTTTCGCGGCTGTTGGTCAAGTGCAGACGCATTGCCGCTCGCGCCGCATCGGAATCCTGACGGGCAATCGCATCGTAGATTTCCTCGTGCTCGCGGCTCAGGCGGTTCATGTAGTGCTGCTGATCATCATGGGCCAGGCGCGCCGAATTCAGCCGCGTACGCGGAATGATGCTGGTGCCAAGGTGGGTCATGATGTCGGTGAAATAGCGGTTGCCGGTGGACAGGGCGATTTCCAGGTGGAAGGCAAAGTCCGAAGCTACCGCATCGCTGGCGTGGGCCACGCTGTCGTTCAGCGCATCGAGGGCGGCACGCATGGTCGCCAGTTGCTCGGGGCTGCGGCGTTGCGCGGCGAGGCCGGCGGACTCCACTTCCAGGCTGATGCGCAATTCGAGAATCGCCAGCACATCACGCAGGGTGACGACCGTGGCCGGGTCGATGCGGAAACCGCTGGGGCTCGGCGTGTCGAGCACGAAGGTGCCGATGCCGTGGCGGGTTTCCACCTGGCCTGCGGCCTGCAAGCGGGAGATCGCCTCGCGCACCACGGTGCGGCTGACGCCATGCTCCTGCATGATCGCCGACTCGGTGGGCAATTTGTCGCCGCGCTTGAGCAGACCGTCGCGGATCTGCTCGGTCAGCACCGTCACCAGCTCCTGAGCCAGGCTGCGGCGCTTGCGTGGGAGGCGTGGAGTGTCGATCGGGTTTTCCATGGTCAACGTCTGGTCTCGAAAATTCGGCTTGGTAGGCATCATAGCGCACGCGGGTTGTACGATCACATCCCGCCTCACATTACGCCATGTGGGAGCGGGCTTGCTCGCGAAGGCGGTGTGTCAGGCAACCGATTTGTCGACTGAAGGGACGCCTTCGCGAGCAAGCCCGCTCCCACAGGGGGTTGTGGTGATCACGCGGTCACGGCCTGCTCCACCAGATGCCCGCTGTCGATCCGCACATGCCGCGGGTGGAAACGCTTGAGGCTGCTGCGATGGCCAACGCTGACAATGCTCAGGCCCGGCAGCTGATCGATAAGCGCCTGATACAACGTTGCCTCATCCTCTTCATCCATCGCCGACGTCGCTTCGTCCATATACAGCCATTGCGGTGCGTAAAGCATGGCGCGGGCGAAGGCAAGACGTTGCTGTTCACCCGGCGACAGCATGCGCTGCCAGTGATTGGCTTCGTCCAGACGCGCAACCAGATGCGGCAGACGGCAGATTTCCAGCACTTCGGCATAACGCTCAGGCGCGTAGGTCTCACTCGGCTGTGGATAACTCAAGGCCTCGCGCAAGGTGCCGATCGGCAGGTAAGGTTTCTGCGGCAGGAACAGGTAACGCGCCGCCGGCAGCCGGATGTTGCCGTGCCCCGCTGGCCACAGGTGTCCCATCGCTCGCAGCAATGTCGACTTGCCGCTGCCGGATCGGCCGCTGAGCATTACACGCTCACCCGGCTCGACTGTCATGTCGGCATTGGTCAGCAGATGACGACCATCAGCCAGATCCAGACCGAGGTTGTGCACTTGCAATTCACTGCCCTGATTCTGCACATCGATGGCTGGGCGGCGCTGTTCGTTATCGGTCATGGCCTGACGGAAACTCAGCAGACGATCACAGGTGGCACGCCAGGATGCGAGGCTCTGGTAGGCGCTGATAAACCAGCTGAAACTCTCCTGAACATTGCCGAACGCCGAGCTGATCTGCATCAGCTCACCGAGTTCGATCTTGCCGGCGAGGTAACGCGGCGACGCAACGATAAACGGGAAGATGATCGCCGCCTGGCTGTAACCGGCGGTAAAAAATGTCAGGCGCTTGGACACTTTCATGATGTCCCAGAAGTTATGCCAGACCATGCCGAAACGGTTGCTCAAGCGGCGATTCTCGTTCGGCTCGCCGTTGTACAACGCGATACTCTCGGCATTTTCACGAATCCGCACCATGGAAAAACGCAGGTCGGCTTCGAAACGTTGTTGTTGATTGTTCAGGCCGATCAGGCGACGACCGATCAAATGCG
Organism: Pseudomonas sp. GW823-FHT01D03; assembly: GCF_058798255.1. NCBI lineage: Bacteria > Pseudomonadati > Pseudomonadota > Gammaproteobacteria > Pseudomonadales > Pseudomonadaceae > Pseudomonas > Pseudomonas sp. GW823-FHT01D03. The sequence goes on along the minus strand of NZ_JBXAKK010000001.1, from coordinate 1,014,977 downwards.
TCAGCCAGCTGCCCACGACGGCGTAGACCAGCACGCACCAGAACATGTAGCCGGGAATGGTGATGCCATAGACTTCGATGCTGCCTGACACGCCCCACAAAATGATCGAGAACGACACCAGACTGACGATATTGCGCAGCAGGCCGATCCCCAACTCAAGGGTGTTGGAAGTGAAGTTGTTGAGGTCTTCGGAAATCCGCTGATCCGGGTTATCGGTGTAACCGCCCTGCTCCAGCTGGTAGTAATTCTTGTCGGCGAGCCAACGGGAGAAATGCTTTTCGGTGAGCCACGCCCGCCAGCGAATCGTCAGCATCTGGGTCAGATACAGCCGGTACACGGCACCGACAATCGCCACCGCTGCAATGCCGCAGAAATACAGAATCAAGCGCCAGAACGCCGCCTCATCCTTCTTTTGCAGGGCGTTGTAGAAATCCTTGTACCAGGTGTTGAACCACACCGAGATGCCCACGCTCAGCAGCGAGAGCGCGATCACCGCAATCAGCAACGTCCAGGCCTTGCCCTTCTCTTCGCTGCGCCAGTAAGGCGTGATGATCGCCCACACCTTGCGAAAAAACTGCCCGCGCACAGCATCGTTGACCGCGGAATATTCAGCGTTCTGATTCATGAAAAAGGCTCGATAAAGAAAAGAACAGATACGCACCGATCATAGATGATCGGTGCGTTTTATCGCCAGAGTGGGACTGGCTCATTCAGGGATTGTTCAGATTCATGGGGGGTTCAGTATCGCCGCGAGCGCACGTACCGTTCATCGGGACTGTCAGAGTTGACAGTAGAGGGGGGCGATTCAGGCTGATCAACTGGGCTGGCCTCCTGCAAGGAATTCGCTGTGAATCAGGAGAGCAGGTTACCCCTCTGACAACGAAAGGAATTGGTCATGAACAAAGTAGAAAACCCGCTTAATGCTCCAACCAGCGATTCGATCAGGAATGGCAAACTGTCTATCAGTGAGGTGAGTGATTTGGGGATCACAGTCAAATTCAGTTCCGATAACCCCAAGGTTGATATCCATCTTGCCTGGATCGGATATGCCTCCGAAAAGAAATCCGAGCAGAAAGGCAGTAAAAACAACGAGCTCATTCTCCCGGTATCAAAAGCTACCGTGGAAAGCTGGCTAAGGCAGGATCTCTACGCGCAATGCGAAGCGACTCTGGGTGGAAAAAAATACTCATCGCCAAAAATGTTCTTCACGGTCGTAGCTTGAACCCAGGCGCTACCCGAATGCAGGGTAGCGCCTGTTTCATTCAATCCAGCTCATTTGGCCAGCAAACCTTTCAACGACGAACCGGGCGCTTCTGCAGTTTGCGCTGCAGGGTGCGGCGGTGCATGCCCAGTGCGCGGGCAGTCGCAGAGATGTTGCCTTCGTGTTCGGTCAGCACGCGCTGGATGTGCTCCCATTGCAGACGGTCAACCGACATCGGGTTTTCCGGCACCAGGCTGTCGAGGTCGGCGTGCTCGGAGAGCAGCGCGGCCAGTACGTCGTCGGCGTCGGCCGGTTTGCACAGGTAGTTGCAGGCGCCGCGCTTGATCGCTTCGACCGCGGTGGCAATGCTCGAATAACCGGTGAGGATCACCACGCGCATTTCCGGGTCCAGCTCCAGCAGCTTGGGCAGCAGCACCAGGCCGGAGTCGCCGTCCATTTTCAGGTCCAGCGCGGCGTAGTCCGGCAGGTCAGCCTGGGCGATGGTCAGGCCTTCTTCGGCGGAACCTGCGGTGCTGACGCGAAAGCCACGACGAGCCATGGCACGGGCCATTACTCGGGTGAAGGTCGCGTCGTCGTCGACCAGCAGCAAATGCGGCAGTTCTTCGCCTTCGACTTGGATTTCGTCACTCATGTTGGTCTCCTCGGGCGCCGTGGGGCAGACGCAGCTCGGTGAGCGTGCCGCCTTCCTCATGACTATAGAGTTTCACTGAGCCGCCGGCGCGTGTCACGCTGGCCTTGCTCAAAAACAGGCCCAGGCCGAAACCTTTGCCCTTGGTGGTAAAAAACGGTTTGCCGATCTGCTCGGCGATGGCCAGCGGCACACCGGCGCCGTGGTCACGAATGCTGATGGTCACGGTTTCCGCGTCCCAGTCCAGCGTCACCTGGAGATTTTCCGGGCAAGCGTCGGCGGCGTTGTTCAGCAGGTTGAGCAGCGCCTGGGTCAGATCCGGTGGCGGCGCCATGCGCGGCACGGTGCCCTGGCCGAGACGCTGGAAGCGATAACTGGCTTCCGGACGCATCAGGTGCCAGCGGTTCAGCGCTTCGTCGAGCCATTGGGTGACGTCCTGCATCTCTACCGCCATACGGCGGTTGGCTTCGGCGGCGCGCACCAGTTGCTGCAGGGTTTCTTTACAGAGTTTGACCTGGTCCTGCAGCACCTTGAGGTCGTCCTGCAGCATCGCGTCGGGATGATCCTGCTGCATTTCCTTGAGCAATACGCTCATGGTCGCCAGCGGCGTGCCAAGTTCATGCGCTGCGCCGGCCGCCTGAGTGGCGACGGCGAGCAATTGCTGATCGCGCAAGCCTTCTTCGCGACGAATCGCGCGCAATTCTTCCTGACGACGCAGCTCTTCCGCCATCCGCGCGGCGAAAAACGTGATCACCGCAGCGGCCAGCGCGAAGCTCAGCCACATGCCGTAGATCTGCAGGTTCTCGCGGGCCACCGGCAGGGTTTCCAGCGGGTAGAAACGCGTGAGCATCACGGTGTACAGCGCCAGCGCGATACCGGACAGAATCACCGAGTAACGCCACGGCAGCGTCACCGCCGCGATGGTCAGCGGCACCAGGTAATAGGAAACGAACGGGTTGGTCGAACCGCCGGAGAAATACAGCAACGCACTGTGGATCACCAGATCGCAGGCCAGTTGCAGCGCATATTCGAGTTCGGTCACCGGCCACGACGTACGCAGTCGCACGGCAGTGAACACGCACAGCAGAATCGAGCAGCCAAGGGTCATCGCCAGTTGCACCCACGGCAACGGCAGCAGTTGCAGCCAGTAGGCCAGGCCAACGGAGCCGGCCTGCGCGGCGAGCACCAGGGTGCGAATGAAAGTCAGCCGCCAGAGGTTCTGGCGAGTGGCGGAAGTCAGTTGTACGGGGGCGAGCATGAGCTCTCCTGATGAGCGCTCCAGGCGGATCGCACGGAGTATAACCAAGCCGCGCCTTTGAGAGGCGAAAGTGCGGCAAATGACCACATGGCGTTGCCAGAAAAATCGGCTACCTCACATGGCTGTCCGAGGTCGACTGTGGCGAGGGAGCTTGCTCCCGCTGGACTGCGAAGCAGGCCCAATCCCGGCAAATGCAGTCTGACTGAAAGACCGCAATTGCTGGTTTTACGACTGCTGCGCAGCCGAGCGGGAGCAAGCTCCCTCGCCACAAAAATCTCATTCGCTCATGGAATAAGTGCAGACATGACATCTGTATAGAAGTTGTAACTGGGCGAACCGGATCGCAGAAGCTAGAGTCTGATGGTTTCACGCAGGGACGAACCAATACCTGCGCATTATTCAAGGAGCCTTCATGCACACCTTTCGCCGCAGCGCCGCCCTTCTCGCCCTGACCGTCGGCAGTGTCGCCAGCCTTCCGGCGCTGGCCGCCGATGAGTTGCACTACAACCAGATCTCCCTGCGCGCCGAAGTCAGCCAGGAAGTGGCCCGCGACCTGATGATCGTGACGCTCTATACCGAAGCGCAAAACACCGACCCGGCCAAACTCGCCGCCGACGTCAGCACCACCATGAACAAGGCACTGGCCCAGGCCAAGCAAGTCAAAGACATCACCCTGCGCCAGGGCAGCCGCAACAGCTACCCGATCTACGACACCAAGGGCCAGAAAATCACCGGCTGGCGTGAACGCGCCGAATTGCGCCTGGAAAGCGCCGACTTCGCCGCGCTGTCCAAACTCACCGGCGAGCTGCTGACCGACCTGAAAATGGGCGGCATGGACTTCGCCATTGCCGAGCCGACCCGCAAGGCCAGCGAAGACCAACTGCTCAAGGAAGCCGTCAGCGCCTTCAAGGCCCGCGCGCAACTGGCCACCGATGCACTGGGCGGCAAGGGCTACAAAATCGTCAACCTGAACCTCAACAGCAACGGCTACCCACAACCCTACATGCGCGCCCCGATGATGATGAAAGCCGCCGGCATGGCGGATTCGGCACCGGTCACTCCGGAAGTTGAAGCCGGCACCAGCCAGGTCAGCCTTACCGCCGATGGCTCGATTGAAGTGCTGATGCAGTGAATTGATGTGGGCTGAATGAGAAACCGGCGATCAGTGAATGATCGCCGGTTTTTTTGTGCCTGGATTTTGTGGTGAATGTTCCGCCGCCATCGCGAGCAGGCTCACTCCTACAATTTGGAATGCGTTCCCCTGTAGGAGTGAGCCTGCTCGCGATGAACGATAACGCGGTCTCAGGTCTGCGGATCCACCCGATCCAGCGCCCGATTCACCGCCAACTCGGCCAGCATAATGATCTGCTGAATCGCCAGCGCCGTATTACGCTGCGGACGACTGAGCTGATCGGCGAAATCACTGGCCATGGTGTTGGCCGAGGCCAAGGATTCACAGGCGTGGGCCAGCAGGCTTTCAGTGTCGATGCCCGGATGGACGAGGAACATCGAACTGGGTGGACGCGGTTTTGTGGCTTCGGGGCTGAGGTAGAAGTCGAGGGCGCGCTTGATCGCTTCGCGGTTTTTCGCGAGGTCTTCAGCGTGGAGGGCTTCGGCGAGTGGGGTTGTGGGTTCGAGCGGTGGATCTGGGACGGGTTTGGACATTGTTAGCGTTCCTGGTCAATAGCCATTCACTCGCCGTTTCTCACGCGGCGGAGTGGTGGCAGCAATGTGCGGGGTGAGAAACCGGTAGGAACAAGCCCGGCCGGACCGAAGCCCGCCCGCACACAGCCGCCATAGAACATTGCAGCAGCAGAAATGCCGGCGGCAATTATGGTGGTACTGATTGTGGATTAACAGTTCCTGCGGGTTCTCACACCCGATCGCTGAGTTTTCAGCGACAGTTCAAGGCTAGAGAGCTGGCGTCCGAGGGACAACCTGAAAACCTTGTGGGAAGGTTCTGGTTATTTGAAACGACTTTAAACAAGCCAGGTTATTGGGTGACTGGACGGGCCTCTTCGCGAGCAAGCCCGCTCCCACAGTGGATGGCGTGCAGGCAGTTAGAGATCGGTCGGCTGTCAGGCCGCCATCACCTAGCCAGTCGCCGCACCCGCTTTTCACCACTCACGCGATGAGCGTTAGCTCGAGTACCGCTTTTGATCTGAGGGCCCGTCGGCAGGCTGAGTGGAGGGATTTATCCGGGGGTGGGAGCGCAGCGACCGTTTGGCGCAGCCAAACACAGCGAGAGGAGGTGCAGCGAAGCAAACCGTAGGCGCTGCCCCCGGATGAATCCCGGAGCGAAGGAACCCGAGCCTAGGCGAGGGCCGAACGTCAGGGTAAAGCCCTTTGGTTACTTTGGGGCTTTTGCCAAAGTGACCCGCCGTCAGGGCGGAACCCCAAGCCGCCATTACCGCAGCAACGGATATGTACCCACAGCCCAGATATACCGAGATAGACACCCCAACAGGAAAAACGATATTTCCGAACACACCCAAATCCCCGCTAACCTGAAAAAACAACCACCTCCAAATCCCGGGGACTCCATGGAAAGATTCACCCTGAAACCACTACTAATCACCCTCGCACTGACAGCCATAGCCCCGATCGCAAACGCAGCCACCACCTTGGTCTACTGCTCCGAAGCCAGCCCGTCAGGCTTCGACCCCAGCCAATACACCAGCGGCACCGACTTCGACGCCTCAGCCGAAACCGTCTTCAACCGCCTCACCCAATTCCAGCGCGGCGGCACCGACATCGAACCCGGCCTGGCAACCAACTGGGACGTAAGCCCGGACGGCCTCCAGTACACGTTCCACCTACGGCAAGGAGTGAAATTCCACACAACGGAATACTTCACCCCGACCCGCGATTTCAACGCCGACGACGTACTGTTCACCTTCCAGCGCCTGCTCGACCCGAACAACACCTTCCGCAAGGCCTACCCCGCCGAATCCCCGTACTTCACCGACATGGGCCTGAACACCACGATCAAATCGGTGGAAAAAATCGACGACCAGACCGTGCGCTTCAACCTCAACAACGTCGACGCCGCATTCGTGCAAAACCTCGCCATGAGCTTCGCCTCGGTGCAATCGGCCGAATACGCCGCGCAACTGTTGAAGGAAGGCAAAGCCGCCGACCTCAACCAGAAACCGGTGGGCACCGGCCCGTTTGTATTCAAGCGCTACCAGAAAGACTCGCAGATCCGCTACGCCGCCAACCCGACTTACTGGAAACCGGAAGACGTGAAGATCGACAACCTGATCTTCTCGATCACCCCGGACGCCGCCGTACGCCTGCAGAAACTCAAGGCCGGCGAATGCCAGGTCAGCGGCTACCCGCGCCCGGCCGACATCGAGGTCATGGAGAAAGACCCGAACCTGCGCGTGCTCAAGCAGGCCGGTTTCAACCTCGGCTTCCTCGCTTACAACACCACTCATCCGCCACTGGACCAGCTCAAGGTCCGCCAGGCACTGGACATGGCCATCGACAAACCGGCGATCATCAAAGCCGTTTACCAGAGTGCCGGCCAGTTGGCGCAGAACGCCCTGCCGCCTGCGCAATGGTCCTATGACCCGACCATCAAAGACGCCCCTTACGACCCGGTCAAAGCCCGGGTGCTACTGAAAGAAGCAGGGGTTGCACCGGGTACAACCATCAACCTTTGGGCGATGACGGTGCAGCGCGCTTCAAACCCGAATGCGCGCATGTCGGCACAGATGATCCAGCAGGATTGGGAGAAAATCGGCATCAAGGCCAACATCGTCAGCTACGAATGGGGCGAGTACATCAAGCGTGCGAAAAATGGCGAACACGACGCGATGATCTATGGTTGGACCGGTGACAACGGCGACCCGGACAACTGGCTCGGCGTGCTCTACAGCTGCGCGGCGGTGAAAGGCAGCAACTACGCCAAGTGGTGCGACCCGGCCTACGACAAACTGGTGCAGCAGGCCAAAGTGACCACCGACAAGGCGCAACGGGTAAAACTGTATCAACAGGCGCAACTGATCCTTAAACAGCAGGTGCCGATCACGCCGATTGCCAACTCGACGGTGTTCCAGCCGCTGCGCAAGGAAGTGACCGACTTCAAAATCAGCCCGTTCGGTCTTACCCCCTTCTACGGCGTGGGTATAAATAAGTAACACCGAGCCCCAACGCGGCGCGCACAACGTGACCAGCGCACCGTTTTGGGGCTTCGTTTGCACCGTAAAAACCACTCGCAAACGGTCAAATGCGTCAAAAGTTACACAGATGCGACATTAAGGTACGTACGTGCCACCGTTTAACGCTCGCTCACACTCTGGATCTTGCATTGGGTATGGCCCCTGCATAAGTATCCGCAGGCACGACTCACGAGGTCGTACCTCACTATTAAAAAATGACAACAAATCATGAGGCCAACATGCTTAAACACGCGGTCATTCCGTTTTTAGTCGGCGCAGGCTTGTTAGCCTCCGCACCTTTCGCATCCGCTGCGACTAACCTGGTGTTCTGCTCCGAAGGGAGCCCGGCCGGTTTTGATCCAGGCCAGTACACCACCGGAACCGACTTCGACGCCTCAGCCGAAACCATGTTCAACCGTCTGAGCCAGTTCGAGCGTGGCGGCACCGCCGTTATCCCGGGCCTGGCCACCAGCTGGGACATTTCCCCGGACGGCCTGACTTACACCTTCCACCTGCGTGAAGGCGTCAAGTTCCACACCACCCCGTATTTCAAGCCGACTCGTGAGTTCAACGCCGACGACGTGCTGTTCACCTTCAATCGCATGATTAACAAGGATGACCCGTTCCGTAAGGCGTACCCGACCGAATTCCCGTACTTCACCGACATGGGGATGGACACCAACATCACCAAGATCGATAAAGTCGACGACCACACCGTCAAGTTCACGCTGAAAGAAGTTGACGCCGCGTTCATCCAGAACATGGCCATGAGCTTCGCCTCGATCCAGTCCGCCGAGTACGCTGCCCAACTGCTGAAAGACGGCAAGGCTGCCGACATCAACCAGAAGCCGATCGGCACTGGCCCGTTCGTGTTCAAGAGCTACCAGAAAGACTCGAACATCCGTTACACCGGCAACAAGGACTACTGGAAGCCGGATGACGTGAAGATCGACAACCTGATCTTCGCCATCACCACCGACCCGTCGGTGCGTATCCAGAAACTGAAAAAGAACGAATGCCAGGTCACCCTGTTCCCGCGTCCGGCGGATCTCGCAGCGCTCAAGGCCGACAAGACCCTGAAGATGCCTGACCAGGCCGGTTTCAACCTGGGCTACATCGCCTACAACGTGATGGACAAGGTCAAGGGCAGCAACGAAGCGAACCCATTGGCTGACCTGCGCGTGCGTCAGGCGCTGGACATGGCGGTGAACAAGCCGCAGATCATCGATTCGGTTTACCAGGGCGCCGGCCAGCTGGCCGTCAACGCCATGCCGCCGACCCAGTGGTCCTACGACACCACCATCAAGGACGCCAAGTACGACCCTGAGAAAGCCAAACAGCTGCTCAAGGAAGCCGGCGTCAAGGAAGGTACCGAGATCGTGCTGTGGGCGATGCCGGTGCAGCGTCCGTACAACCCGAACGCCAAACTGATGGCTGAAATGCTCCAGTCCGACTGGGCCAAGATCGGCTTGAAAGTGAAGATCACCAGCTACGAATGGGGCGAGTACATCAAGCGCTCCAAAGGTGGCGAGAACCAAGCCATGATCATTGGCTGGAGCGGTGACAATGGTGACCCGGACAACTGGCTGAACGTGCTGTTCGGCTGCGACTCGCTCAGCGGCAACAACTTCTCCAAGTGGTGCGACAAGAAGTTCGACGGCCTCGTCAAGGAAGCCAAGCGCACGACCGACCAGGGCAAGCGCACCGAACTGTACAAACAGGCGCAACACGTCCTCAAAGATGCAGTCCCAATGACACCTATCGCTCACTCGACGGTGTATCAACCCATGCGCGCCAACGTGCAGGACTTCAAGATCAGCCCATTCGGCTTGAATTCCTTCTACGGCGTCAGCGTCAGCAATTAAGCCATTGCAAGGGCGACGTTCATGACGTCGCCCTTGCTTTAGCTGCCGGGAAGTCAGGAATTTGCCTACAGCCAATTCCGCTGCGGATGACTGCAGTGGCATAGGACGTGTCGACTTTTCCTACGAGTTTTCAGGCAATTACGCATTTACTGCCAGACCCACGGCCCCTACCGTCGGGTTCTGACCAGTTTCTGCGTGTGCCACCGGCTTGCCGTACGTGCTGGATTGAGCTCGATGCCACCTCAACGTCCCTGGACGGGACCGCGGTGCATTGAACAACACTACAAAAAGAGGGAGCGTCATGCGCCATACCTTGATTTTTTCCGCATTGCTGGGCGCCGGCCTGTTGGCCGCCACGTCCGCCAGTTACGCCGCCAGCAACAGCCTGGTGTTTTGCTCTGAAGGCAGCCCGGCGGGTTTTGATACCGCGCAATACACGACGGCCACCGATAACGATGCCGCCGAGCCGCTGTACAACCGTCTGGTCGAGTTTGAAAAAGGCGCGACCAACGTCGTACCGGGACTGGCAACCAAGTGGGATATTTCCGAGGATGGTCTCAAGTACACCTTTCACCTGCGTGAAGGTGTGAAATTTCACACAACGCCGTACTTCAAACCGACGCGCGATTTCAACGCCGACGACGTGCTGTTCACGTTTAACCGCATGCTCGATCCGCAACAGCCATTCCGTAAGGCTTATCCGACCGAATTCCCGTATTTCAACGGGATGAGTCTGAACAAGAACATCGCCAAGGTCGAAAAGACCGGGCCGCTGACCGTGGAATTCACGCTCAACAGCGTCGACGCCGCGTTCATCCAGAACATCGCCATGAGCTTCGCTGCCATCCTGTCCGCCGAATACGCCGACAAGCTGCTGGCCGAAGGCAAGCCGAGCGACATCAACCAGAAGCCGGTCGGTACCGGGCCGTTCGTGTTCAAGAGCTATCAGAAAGACTCGAACATCCGTTACACCGGCAACGAACAGTACTGGGACCCGAGCCGGGTCAAGCTGAAGAATCTGATCTTCGCGATCAACACCGACGCCTCGGTGCGCGTGCAGAAGCTCAAGGCCGGCGAATGCCAGATCACCCTGCACCCGCGCCCTGCCGATGTCGAAGCACTGAAAGCCGACCCGAAACTGCAGCTGATTTCCAAGCCGGGTTTCAACCTCGGCTACATCGCCTACAACGTGCGCCACAAGCCCTTCGACCAGCTCGAAGTACGTCAGGCGCTGGACATGGCGGTGAATAAACAGGGGATTCTCAACGCTGTTTATCAAGGCGCCGGGCAACTGGCGGTCAACGCCATGCCACCGACCCAGTGGTCCTACGACGACAGCATCAAGGACGCCGCCTACAACCCGGAAAAAGCCAAAGAGCTGCTCAAGGCTGCCGGCGTCAAGGAAGGCACCGAAATCACCCTGTGGGCGATGCCGGTACAGCGTCCGTACAACCCGAACGCCAAACTGATGGCCGAAATGCTCCAGGCGGACTGGGCAAAAATCGGTCTGAAAGTGAAGATCGTCAGCTACGAATGGGGCGAGTACATCAAGCGCACCAAGAATGGCGAGCACGACATCAGCCTGATCGGCTGGACCGGTGACAACGGGGATCCGGACAACTGGCTGGGCACCCTGTACAGCTGCGACGCCATTGGCGGCAACAACTATTCCATGTGGTGCGATCCGGCTTACGACAAGCTGATCAAGGAGGCCAAGGTCGTCACCGACCGCGACCAGCGCACCATGCTCTACAAACAGGCGCAGCAGTTGCTCAAGCAGCAAGTGCCGATCACGCCTGTCGCCCACTCGACGGTCAACCAGCCGTTAAGCGCCAGGGTTGAAGGCTTCAAGGTTAGCCCTTTCGGTCGCAATGTGTTCTCGGGCGTCAGTATCGATTAACCCAACCGATTAGCCGCAATGCTGAGGGGACCGTCTATCCCCTCACGCAAGCGCTTTGCCGAAATTCGCCAATCCGGCCTTTTGCAAACGTTTGCGATGTGTGAAATGAGTTCTAAACCAATAACCGGCCCACCCAAAAAAGCCGGCATAAAAAGAAAGTAAAGGAGCTTCACCCATGAAACTGAGCAGCACCGCGATACTGGCCCTGGCCATCAGCAGCATCACCGCCACGGCTTATGCGGAAACCCAAAGCCAGGCGTTCACCCCGGTGACCGTCAACACCAAGAGCGCCCAGGCTGAAGCGACCGGCTTCGTCGAAGGACAGTCGATCACCGGCTCGACCCGCAACTGGTACGCCAATGAAGAGCTGAAGCGCGGCGCCAAGTTCCGCTACAAGCACAACGACGTTCTGCAAACCACTGACCGCCGGATCAACTGGGTGCAGGGCACGATCATCAAGTACAACTCGGGGTTCACCGAGGGCACCGTCGGTATCAGCACCGAAGTCGGGTTGTACAACGCCATCGCACTGGAGCGTGATCGCAAAAACCTCGCCTCCGGCAATGGCGGAGCCCCGGAAGCCGGCCTTGTGCGTCCAGGCAACAACCGTACCTTGACCCGTAACGGCGGCGACGCTGAAGGCCAGTGGAGCAAACTGGGCCTGGCGAACGTCAAGGCACGCGTATCCAACACCACCCTGACCGCCGGCCGCCAGAACTTCAGCAGCCCGATGGTCGATGTCATCGGCAACCGTCCCCTGCCTTCCAGCTTCCAGGGCGTTAGCCTGCACAGTGAAGAACTGGAAAACCTGACCTTCGATATCGCCACGTTTGATCAGAACTCTCCGCGTACCGAAGAGAGCCAGCGCAAGTTCCGCTCCGAATACGCCGACGAAATCATCGAAATCGACCACGTCAACACCGCCGGTATCTCCTACCAGCCGTTCGCCAGCTTGAAAACCAGCCTGTGGGCAACTCAGGCTGAAGACATGTGGAAACAGTACTATTTCGGCGCAACCCACGAACTGGGCGATAGCCAGATCCTGAGCCTGACCACCGGTCTGAACTACTACAAAACCGTCGATGAAGGCAAAAAGAAGCTTGGTGAAATCGACAACGACACCTACTCGCTGTCGTTAGGCCTGACTCACCAGGCGCACAGCCTGACGTTCTCGTACCAGGAAATTAACGGTAACGAGTACTTCGACTACCTGCACGAAACCAACGGTATCTACCTGGCCAACTCCCTGCTCTCGGACTTCAACGGTCCGAACGAGAAGTCGTTTCAGGTCGCTTACGGTCTGAACATGGCCGAGTACGGCGTGCCAGGCCTGAAGTTCAATATCTACAGCGCTCGCGGCTGGGGTATCGACGGCACCCACTACAAAGGCGGCGCATACGACAGCGTGCTGGCGATGGATGGCGAGAACCACTACGAATACGGTATCGGCGCCGCGTACGCTGTACAGAGCGGACCACTCAAGGCTACCGCCATCCGTGCCACCTACACCGCGCACCGTGCCAGTGAAAACCAGCTGGATGGCAGCATCAACGAGTTCCGTCTCGTGACCACGATTCCATTCAACATTCTGTAAAAACTGCCAACTGACGGCTGACTCATGATGAGTCGGCCGTTCGGTTTTTTGTCTTCAACCGATTGCAGAGGGTTATCGATGAAAATGCTTCCCCTACGTGCGGCCGTTGCTGCCGCGTTGTTGAGCGCCGCCATCGGCGTCTCGGCCAAACCCTTGGTGGTCTGCACCGAAGCCAGCCCGGAAGGCTTCGATATGGTCCAGTACACAACTGCAGTCACTGCCGATGCGGTGGCCGAAACGATCTTCAACCGTCTGGCGGACTTCAAGCCCGGCACCACCGAAGTGATTCCGGCACTGGCCGAATCCTGGGACATCAGCGAAGACGGCCTGACCTACACGTTCCACCTGCGCAAAGGCGTCAAGTTTCACACCACCGAATACTTCAAGCCGACCCGCGACATGAACGCCGACGACGTGGTCTGGAGCTTCCAGCGCCAGCTGGACCCGAATCACCCGTGGCACAAACTGTCGAGCGTCGGCTTCCCGTACTTTGAAAGCATGGGCTTCAAGGAACTGCTCAAAAGCGTAGAAAAAGTCGACGACAACACGGTCAAGTTCACCCTGACCCGTCGCGAAGCGCCGTTTCTGGCCGACATCGCCATGGCGTTCTCCTCGATCTACCCGGCCGAATACGCCGACCAGTTGCTCAAATCCGGCAAGACCGGCGACCTCAACAACAAACCAGTCGGCACCGGCCCATTCATCTTCCAGCGCTATGCAAAAGATGCGCAGGTGCGCTTCAAGGCCAACCCGGACTACTTCCGTGGCAAGGCACCAGCCGACGCGCTGATCCTGGCGATCGCCACCGACAACAACGTGCGCCTGCAGAAGCTCAAGGCCAACGAGTGCCAGATCGCGCTGTATCCGAAACCGGATGACATCCCGAGCATCAAGAAAGACAGCAACCTGAAAGTCGACGAGATGGACGCGATGACCGTCTCGTACATCGCCATGAACACCCAGCACAAATACATCAGCGACGTGCGCGTGCGTAAGGCCATCGACATCGCGTTCGACAAGGAAGCCTACGTCAACGCGCTGTTCGGCAAAGGCAACGCCTCGGTGGCGGTCAACCCGTACCCGCCGACGCTGCTGGGCTACAACCACGACCTGAAGAACCCGCCACGCGATCTGGACAAGGCCCGCGCCCTGCTCAAGGAAGCCGGGGTTCCGGAAGGCACCGTGTTTACCCTGTTTACCCGTAACGGCGGCGGCCCGACCAACCCGAACCCGATGCTCGGCGCGCAGATGATGCAGGCTGACCTGGCGAAAGTCGGGATCAAGATCGACATCCGCGTGATGGAATGGGGCGAAATGCTCAAGCGCGCCAAGGCCGGCGAGCACGACATGGTCTCGGCCGGATGGGCGGGCGACAACGGTGACCCGGATAACTTCCTGACGCCTATGCTCAGTTGCGAAGCGGCCAAGAACGGCGAAAACTACGCGCGCTGGTGCAACGAGAAATTCCAGGCACTGCTCGACGAAGCACGGGCTAAAGTAGATCCGGCCGAACGCGCCAGGCTCTACGAACAGGCCCAGGTGCTGTTTAATCAGGACCAACCGTGGATCAGCATGGCCCACACCCGTATGTTTACCGCAATGCGCAACAACGTAGAGGGTTATCACATCAGCCCTCTCACCACTAATAACTTCGCCACTACCCAGGTGAAGTAGATAAGAAACTCCCGGCGACCCTGATCCCAGGGTCGCCGGGCACGCCTAACCGGCTGATGAGGTACCACACAAGATGTTTAGTTTTATTGCCCGCCGACTGGGGTTGTTGATCCCCACGTTTTTCGGCATCACCTTGCTGACTTTCGCGTTGATTCGCATGATTCCGGGCGACCCCGTGGAAGTGATGATGGGCGAACGTCGGGTCGACCCCGAAATGCACGCTCAGGCAATGGAACGCCTAGGTCTGAACAAACCGCTGTATGCCCAGTACCTGGACTACATCGGCAAACTGGCCCACGGCGATCTCGGCGAATCCCTGCGTACGCGTGAAAGCGTATGGACCGAGTTCACCTCCCTTTTCCCGGCGACCCTGGAACTGTCCATGGCTGCCCTGCTGTTCGCCGGCATCCTCGGTCTTCTGGCCGGGGTGATCGCGGCACTCAAGCGAGGATCCCTGTTCGACCACGGGGTGATGGGCATCTCCCTGGCGGGGTATTCAATGCCGATCTTCTGGTGGGGCCTGATCCTGATCATGTTCTTCTCGGTGAGCCTGGGCTGGACCCCGGTGTCCGGACGGATCGACCTGCTCTACGACATCGAGCCGCGCACCGGTTTCATGCTGATCGACACGCTGCTGGCCGATGACATGGGCGCATTCCTCGATGCGCTGCATCACCTGATCCTGCCGGCCATCGTGCTTGGCACCATTCCGCTGGCGGTGATCGCGCGGATGACCCGTTCGTCGATGCTCGAAGTGCTGCGTGAAGACTACATCCGCACCGCCAAGGCCAAAGGCCTGTCGCCGTCGCGCGTGGTGTTCGTCCACGGTCTGCGCAACGCGCTGATCCCGGTCCTGACCGTGGTCGGCCTGCAAGTCGGCACCCTGCTGGCCGGTGCAGTCCTGACCGAAACCATTTTCTCCTGGCCCGGCATCGGTAAATGGCTGATCGAAGCCATCGGCGCCCGGGACTACCCGGTTGTGCAAAACGGCATCCTGTTAATCGCCTGCCTGGTGATTCTGGTCAACTTCGTAGTGGACATCCTCTACGGCTTTGCCAACCCACGCATCCGTCATCAGCGCTGAGGTCCATACCATGAGCACTCCAACATCCTCAGTAGCCACTTCCGCCCCAAGCGCGGATCAAAGCCTGCTGTACCCGTCACCGTACAAAGAATTCTGGCAAGCCTTCTCGAAAAACAAGGGCGCGGTTGCCGGCCTGCTGTTCATGCTGCTGATCATCTTCTGCGCGATTTTCGCGCCGTGGGTCGCACCGCATAACCCGAGCGAGCAATACCGTGACTTCCTGCTGACGCCACCGGCGTGGCTCGAAGGCGGGCAGATGCAATTCCTGCTCGGCACCGATGAACTGGGGCGTGACCTGCTGTCACGGCTGATTCAGGGTTCGCGCCTGTCGCTGCTGATCGGTCTGTCGTCGGTGGTGATGTCGCTGATCCCGGGGATCCTGCTGGGTCTGTTCGCCGGTTTCTTCCCGAAGATGATCGGCCCGACCATCATGCGTCTGATGGACATCATGCTGGCCCTGCCATCGCTGCTGCTGGCGGTGGCGATCGTCGCCATCCTCGGCCCTGGCCTGATCAACACCGTGATCGCTATCGCTGTGGTATCGCTGCCGTCCTACGTGCGTCTGACTCGCGCCGCCGTGATGGGCGAACTGAACCGCGACTACGTGACCGCCGCGCGTCTGGCCGGTGCCGGTCTGCCACGTCTGATGTTCATCACCGTGCTGCCAAACTGCATGGCGCCGCTGATCGTACAGGCGACCCTGAGTTTCTCTTCGGCAATTCTCGACGCTGCGGCGCTGGGCTTCCTCGGCCTTGGCGTACAACCGCCAACCCCTGAGTGGGGCACCATGCTGGCCTCGGCCCGCGATTACATCGAACGCGCCTGGTGGGTCGTCAGTCTGCCTGGTTTGACCATTTTGCTCAGCGTGCTGGCAATCAACTTGATGGGCGACGGTCTGCGCGATGCGCTGGACCCGAAACTCAAGAACGCCGCCTGAGGAGATTCCCATGTCACTGCTAGAAATCAAGAATCTCAACGTTCGCTTCGGCGACAAAACCGCGACACCCGTTGTCGATGGCCTCGACCTGAAAGTCGACAAAGGCGAAGTCCTGGCCATCGTTGGCGAATCGGGTTCGGGTAAATCCGTGACCATGATGGCGCTGATGGGCCTGATCGAGCATCCCGGCATCGTCACCGCCGACTCGCTCAGCTTTGACGGCAAAGACATGCTCAAGCTGAGCAATCGTCAGCGTCGGCAAATCGTCGGCAAAGACCTGTCGATGGTGTTCCAGGACCCGATGACCGCGCTCAACCCGAGCTACACCGTCGGTTTCCAGATCGAAGAAGTGCTGCGTCTGCACCTGAAAATGTCCGGCAAGCAAGCGCGCAAACGTGCGATCGAGCTGCTTGAAAAAGTTGAAATCCCGGGCGCCGCCAGCCGTATGGACGCCTACCCGCATCAACTGTCCGGCGGTATGAGCCAGCGTGTCGCGATCGCCATGGCGATTGCCGGCGAACCGAAACTGCTGATCGCCGACGAACCGACCACTGCACTGGACGTGACGATTCAGGCGCAGATCATGGATCTGCTGCTGGCGTTGCAGAAAGAACAGAACATGGGCCTGGTGCTGATCACCCACGACCTCGCCGTCGTGGCCGAAACAGCCCAGCGCGTGTGCGTGATGTACGCCGGCCAAGCCGTTGAAGTCGGTCAGGTGCCGCAACTGTTCGACATCCCGGCACACCCGTACAGCGAAGCGCTGCTCAAGGCGATTCCGGAACACAGCCAGGGCGCCTCACGCCTGTCGACCCTGCCGGGCATCGTCCCGGGCCGCTACGACCGTCCGCAGGGTTGCCTGCTGTCGCCGCGCTGCCCGTACGTGCAGGACAGCTGCCGCGCGCAGCGTCCGGCCCTTGATCCGAAAAGCAACAGCCTCGCTCGCTGCTTCTTCCCGCTGAACCAGGAGGTGGCGTAATGGCCGTCGTACTTACCGCCCGCGACCTGACCCGTCACTACGAAGTGTCCCGTGGCCTGTTCAAGGGCCACGCGACCGTGCGCGCCCTCAACGGTGTGTCGTTCGAACTGGAAGCCGGCAAGACCCTCGCCGTAGTCGGCGAATCGGGCTGCGGCAAATCCACCCTCGCCCGCGCCCTGACCCTGATTGAAGAGCCGTCGTCCGGCTCGCTGAAAATCGCCGGGCAGGAAGTGGCTGGCGCCGACAAGGCTCAGCGCAAGCAACTGCGCAAAGACGTGCAGATGGTGTTCCAGAGCCCGTACGCGTCATTGAACCCACGGCAAAAAGTCGGTGACCAGCTCGGCGAGCCGCTGCTGATCAACACCAACCTGTCCGCCGCCGAACGTCGCGAAAAAGTCCAGGCGATGATGAAGCAGGTCGGCTTGCGTCCCGAGCACTACCAGCGTTATCCGCACATGTTCTCCGGCGGTCAGCGCCAGCGGATCGCCCTCGCTCGCGCGATGATGCTGCAACCGAAAGTACTGGTGGCGGATGAGCCTACCTCGGCACTGGACGTGTCGATTCAGGCGCAGGTGCTGAACCTGTTCATGGACTTGCAGCAGGAATTCAACACCGCTTACGTGTTCATCTCGCACAACCTGGCGGTGGTGCAACACGTGGCCGATGATGTGATGGTGATGTACCTCGGTCGCCCGGTGGAAATGGGCCCGAAAGACGCTATCTACGAACGTCCGCTGCACCCGTATACCCAGGCGCTGCTGTCGGCGACCCCGACCATTCATCCGGACCCGAACAAGCCGAAAATCAAGATCGTCGGCGAATTGCCCAACCCGCTGAACCCACCACCGGGCTGCGCGTTCCACAAGCGTTGCCCGTACGCTACCGAGCGTTGCAGCACTGAAGAGCCGTTGTTGCGTGAATTGGATAATCGCCAGGTGGCCTGCCACTACGCCGAGCAATTCCTCGACGGCGCCGCCTGATTAACGGCGGACGAAAGTGTGGGAGCGGGCTTGCTCGCGAATACGGTATGACAGTCACTGACAATGGTGACTGACTCACCGCTTTCGGGAGCAAACCCCCTCCCACAAAGGACTTGAGTAGCTAAAAGCGTTAACCAGACCCCTTCTCCCCCGATTGCGCATCAGTCGAGGCAGAAGGGGTTTTCTTTTGGCCAAGATCTACGTCTGGCTGTCGCCTTCATCGTCCGGTTCATCAGTGGTCGAGTCATCGTCATCGGCACTGCCACCCTGCCCCTGATCGCCTGGCTCTGATTCCGACTTGGCGAGCATCAAGCCGCTGTGTCCGACCTGGCCGTTAAACGCCTGGGAATCGTGATCCTCGCACTCGGCCCAGGCCGTCGCGGTGCCGAGGGACAGCATGACCATCACTTTCAAAAGCAATAAAAACCGTAGCAACCTGCTTTTCATAGCTGACTCCATCCATTTTCAGGTGAGACATGCGTGCCTGACTGGCGCTGTGTGAAATCTAGTTCCGATCCGGCGGCTTCACCAGATAGGACGCTAACGCGCGGGCAGAAATGCCCTTCGCAGACAGACAGGTTTCGAATAACACCTATCGCGGGATCAACTAAGCGGACGGGTCGCTTGCCACGTCAAGGGAATCGACATCAACACCAGTGCGGCGCTGGCCAGCCAGACGCTATGGCCACCGAAACTGCCGTACAACTGACCGCTGAGCACCGGCGACAACAACGCACTGGCGCTCCAGCTCATAAAGAACAGACCAAAGTACTGGCCGCTTTTGCCACGCTGAGCAAATTGCATCGTCAGCACATTCAGCGGCGGCATGAACAACGCCTCGCCCAAGGTCCAGATCACCGTCGACAGGCAGACGAACGCCAGCCCGGATCCGAACGGCAACATGCCCAATCCCCCGGCCAGCAACAAACTCCCCGCGAGCATTTGCCGCCGCGTGCCCCAACGCTCGCCGCAGTGTGACAACGGAATCTGCAGCATGATCACCAGCAACGCATTGAGCCCGAACTGCCAGCCGATCGCCGTGGTGCTCAGTTGGTAATAGTCCCGCAGATAATTGCCCAGCGTGCTGTAGACCGTGTCGAATGCGATGCCCAGCACGGCCGTCGCCGCAAGCAGCCAGAGGAACGGCTTGTCGCGAAACGGCACACTTGACCCATCGACGGATTCGTCCTCAACCACCAACACCGCCCGCTGCCACGTCGTACGCATGAACCATAGCAGCGCCAGCATCGTCATCGCCGCACTGACAAAAAACACCCAGCGGAAATCTGCCTGCGCCAGCACCCCGCCCGCCACCCCGGCAGCCGCCATACCCAGATTACGCGCCACCCGGCTCAAGGCCTGCGCGCGAGAACGCTGCGCCACCTCGCAATATTCCATGATCAGCCGCTGATGCAACGTACGAATCGCCCCGTCGATCACACCGCTGAGCAACAACAAACCGGCGAGCCACGGCACCTGCGTCACCAGCCCCAACAGCATCAGCACCCACACCGACACGAAAAACAGCGCCGCCGTCAGCCGCGCCGTGCGCACATGATCACTGAGCCAACCGCCAAGCATCGAACCGACCAGCAACCCCGCGCCATAAGCCGAGAGCAACCAGCCGACGGTTTCAATCGCCAGCCCCAACTCCTGACGCAGGTACAGCGCCATGAAGAGTTTGACCATGGCGCTGAGGCGATTGATGAATAAAAGAGCAGCAAGGACCCACGACATTGGGGAGAAATAGCCTTTCAGACGCATCAGTTGAGTCAGTCCTTTGATCATGTAACGTCCGCTGCGGCGAGGGTTCGCTGAACAGTAGACGGGTTGAATTGGAAAGTCGTGTGGGCGGAGGTTTTGAAATGTAAAAGCAGAGCCGGATTACGCTCGTGAAGCAGACAACTGACGGACATTTCCTCAAACGCACCATTCACCGAGGTGAATCGCCACAGCCGCAAAAACATGGGTAATGTATCGCTGAACCATCGGACAAAGGCTATTGCCATGGACCTGTCAAAAACTCTGCTGGACCTCGAGCAATCTCTGCTATCGCAAGCTGTACGAAGCAATGCCGAAGATCTATCGCGCTTGATCGCCGACGACTTTGTCGAGATTGGTGCTCGCGGCGACAAATGGTCAAAGGCAGAAGTAATCGAGCAATTGCCACTACAGACCTTTACGCAGCGCACCATCAGTCAATTCAGCAGTAGATATCTGTCGGACGACATTGTGCTGGTGACCTATCACTGCCAGAACGTGGATAAGGCTCAAGGTGTCACGGTCAACACACTGCGTAGCTCGATCTGGCGCAAACAGGCCGAGCAGTGGCAGATGTTCTTTCACCAGGGAACACTGCTACCGGCGCAGTGAACCGGCACAACGGCCGGGATCAACAGCTCCTAGCCATCGTCAATCAGGTGATAAGACTGATTGACCTGATGGCCAGCACGCAGCTTGTCGCGCTCAAGAGCATCGCAGCCACAAAAAAGGAACCGCCCCACAACCCTTTGTAGCCTTCGGTCGGTCGCTCGCTCGTTCGATTGAGTGCGCTCAGTTAGAAAATGGTTGGCTGTCAGGCCGCCATCGCCAGCAGGCTGGCTGGCTCCTACAGTGGGATTGGTTGTGCTCAGTTGGAGATTGGTCGGCTGTGAAACCGCTTTCGCGAGCAAGCCCGCTCCCACAATTGGATTGGGTGCAATCAGTTAGAGATTGGTCTGCTGTCAGGCCGCCATCGCCAGCAGGCTGGCTCATACAGTGGGATTGGTTGTGTTCAGTTGGAGATTGGTCGGCTTTGAAACCGCTTTCGCGAGCAAGCCCGCTCCCACAATTGGATTGGGTGCAATCAGTTGAAGATTGGTTGGCTGTCAGGCCGCCATCGCCTGCAGGCTGGCTCCTACAGTGGGATCGGTTGTGCTCAGTTGGAGATTGGTCGGCTGTGAAACCGCTTTCGCGAGCAAGCCCGCTCCCACAATTGGATGGGTGCAATCAGTTAGAGATTGGTCTGCTGTCAGGCCGCCATCGCCAGCAGGCTGGTTCATACAGTGGGATTGGTTGTGTTCAGTTGGAGATTGGTCGGCTTTGAAACCGCTTTCGCGAGCAAGCCCGCTCCCACAATTGGATTGGGTGCAATCAGTTAGAGATTGGTCTGCTGTCAGGCCGCCATCGCCAGCAGGCTGGCTCCTACAGTGGGATTGGTTGTGCTCAGTTGGAGATTGGTCGGCTGTGAAACCGCTTTCGCGAGCAAGCTGAACTGGTCAAGTAATCTTGGACACTGATTAAGGTTTCACGCCGCCAACTTCTCCTTGGCGACTGGTGACCGATAGTCGTTGTAGCTATGTGGCCTGGTGATGTTGTAGCGCGATATATAGCGCTGCACATCCGCTCGGGCCTCGTGTTCCGATCCGTAGCCTGCTTCTGGCACCCACTCTGATTTCAAACTTCCAAAGAAACGCTCCATCGCAGCGTTGTCCCAGCATTCGCCTTTACGGCTCATGCTCTGCCGGAGCCCATGTTCCAGCAGTTCATTTCTGAATTTATGGCTGGTGTACTGGCAACCTTGGTCGGAGTGAAACAGTACGTCTTTTGGGCGACCGCGTAGTTCAATCGCCATCCGCAGGGCTTCGCAGGTCAGCGTGGCATCGGAGATCATCGAAAACGACCAGCCCACGATCCGGCGAGCGAACAAGTCCAGAACCGCCGCGAAATACAGCCAGCGCTTGCCGACTTTGATGTACGTCACGTCCCCACACCACACCTGATTGACCGCCGTAACATCAAACTTGCGTTTGAGCACATGCGGTGCCACCAACGCTTCCACGCCGGGTGACTTGTACTTATGGCGCCGGCGTTGACGGCTGACAATGCCTGCTTCTCGCATCAAGCTGCGAGCCATGAAACGCCCGACATCATGCCCGCCGGCTTGCAGCTGTTTAGCCAAGGTACGAGCGCCCGCAGACTCTCTCGACGCCTTGTGGTGCTTGACCAGCATGGCCTTGAGCTGCTCTCGCTTAGGGCTCACTTTGCCTTGGCGCTGACGCCATGCGTAAAAGCTACTGCGGTTTATCCCGAACACACGACAGCAATCGTTAACGCCGTACTGCTCGCCCAGCTCACAGATCAACGAGAGTGATCTTTGGCGTCCAAAAGCAGGAGAGCACTGGCCTTTTTTAGGATTTCGATATCCCGATCTTTTTGCCTGAGCAAGGCTTTAAGTTCCTGAATCTCTCGCTGATCCGCGGTGATCGCCTTGGCTCCCACCGGAGTCGAGCCCAAGCGTTCCTTGCGAACCTGATCGACCCAGCGGCGTAAGGCCGTAGGGCCAATATCCAAACTGGCACAGACCTCGGGAACCGACTGCCCCTCGTCCAGCACCATGCTGGCAGCCTTGAGTTTGAACTCACTTGAATAAGATTTACGCATATCCAAACACCTCAGATTTGGGCGCCATCATAGCGCCCGATTGAGGTGTCCAAAATCATTAGGCCAGTTCAAGCCCGCTCCCACAATTGGATGGGTGCAATCAGTTAGAGATTGGTCTGCTGTCAGGCTGGCTCCTACAGTGGGATTGGTTGTGTTCAATTGGAGATTGGTCGGCTGTGAAACCGCTTTCGCGAGCAAGCCCGCTCCCACAGGTTGAACCCGGTGTATTCAGGTAGAAATTGGTCGGCTATCAGGCCGCCATCGCTGGCAAGCCAGCTCCCACAGTTTTGATTTGTGTATGCCCCATGCGGCGCAGCCGCCCCACTCAAAACAATGAGCGCAAGCTCGAGTACCGCTCTTGATCTTGATCCACGGGCGACGTCGGAAGGCTGAGCGGAGGGATTGATCCGGGGGTGGGAGCGCAGCGACCGTTTGGCGCAGCCAAACACAGCGAGAGGAGGTGCAGCGAAGCAAACCGGAGGCGCTGCGCCCGGATCAGTCCCGGAGCGAAGGAACCCCGAGCCCCAGCGAGTGGGCCGAACGTAGGAGCAAGCCTTTTGGGTTACCTTTTCGGCGTTTGGAAAAGGTGACTCGCCGTAAGGGCGAAACCCTAAGTAGCCGTTACCAAAAAAACGGATATGTACCCAAAAAAACCAGGAACCTGGTCGGCCCAAAGGCCGCCAAGACCAAAGCCCCAAAAGAAAGCCCCCAAGGCCTACACCTCAGGGGCTCCAGACAACCCAGCTCAGCGCTTAATGATGCTCACGCGTCGCACGGAACTTCACATCCGGCCACCGCTCTTCCATCAACGCCAGGTTAACCCGCGTTGGAGCGAGATAGGTCAGGTGCCCACCGCCATCCAGTGCGAGGTTCTCCACAGCCTTGTTGGAAAACTCCTCAAGTTTCTTCTTGTCGCTGCATTCAATCCAGCGCGCCGAGTAAACAGTGATCGGCTCATAAGAGCACTCAACCTTGTATTCCTCCTTCAAACGACTGGCGACCACATCAAACTGCAGCACACCCACGGCGCCAAGAATGATGTCGTTGCTGCGCTCCGGGAAGAACACCTGGGTCGCGCCCTCTTCAGCCAACTGCTGCAGCCCCTGACGCAACTGCTTGGACTTCAGCGGATCACGCAGACGCACGCGACGGAACAGTTCCGGGGCGAAGTGCGGGATACCGGTGAAACCGAGGACTTCACCTTCGCTGAAGGTGTCGCCGATCTGGATCGTGCCGTGGTTGTGCAGACCGATGATGTCGCCGGCGTACGCCTCTTCCAGTTGCTCACGCTCGGAGGAGAAGAACGTCAGGGCGTCGCCGATGCGCACGTCCTTGCCGGTACGCACGTGGCGCATCTTCATGCCTTTCTCGTACTTGCCGGAGCAGATACGCATGAAGGCGATGCGGTCGCGGTGCTTCGGGTCCATGTTCGCCTGGATCTTGAAGATGAAGCCCGAGAACTTCTCTTCCACCGGCTCGACGGTACGCTCGTTGGCGACACGGGCCAGCGGACGCGGGGCCCAGTCAACTACAGCGTCGAGCACGTGGTCGACACCGAAGTTGCCCAATGCAGTACCGAAGAACACCGGGGTCAGTTGACCGTCGAGGAACTCCTGCTGGTTGAACTCGTGGCAGGCGCCCTGCACCAGTTCCAGCTGTTCGAGGAAGCGATCGTACTCGTCGCCCAAGTGCGCGCGCGCCTCGTCGGAGTCGAGCTTCTCGATGATCTTGGTTTCGGTGCGTTCGTGACCGTGACCGGCGGTGTAGACAATGATGTAGTCGTCGGCCAGGTGGTACACGCCCTTGAAGTCGCGGTAGCAACCGATCGGCCAGGTGATCGGCGCTGCCTTGATCTTCAGAACGGCTTCGATTTCGTCGAGCAGTTCGATCGGGTCGCGGATGTCACGGTCGAGTTTGTTGATGAAGCTGACGATCGGCGTATCACGCAGACGGCAGACATCCATCAGGGCGATGGTGCGTGGCTCGACGCCTTTACCGCCGTCGAGAACCATCAGTGCCGAGTCGACCGCCGTCAGGGTGCGGTAGGTGTCTTCGGAGAAGTCTTCGTGGCCCGGGGTGTCGAGCAGGTTGATCATGTGTTCGCGATACGGGAACTGCATGACCGACGTGGTAATGGAAATACCCCGCTGCTTCTCCATCTCCATCCAGTCGGATGTCGCATGGCGATCGGATTTACGGGATTTCACCGTACCGGCCACCGCAATCGCCTTGCCCATCAACAGGAGCTTTTCGGTGATCGTGGTTTTACCGGCATCGGGGTGGGAAATAATGGCGAAAGTGCGGCGTTTCGCGACTTCGGCGGCCTGGTTGGTCATGGGAAATCGCCTGGCGGTGATTCAAAAAAGGGCCGCGATTATAGCCCAAGTCGATGCAATAACCGAACCGTTGAGCACATTAAGGGTGGCCAAATGCTGCCCCAGATGGGAACCTTTTAAAGCCCGGAGACGTCCATCCCCTGTTACGACATTTCGTCAGGGGCTGAAAAATCAGCAAGTTAGCCTGACGAGGCTGCGCTCATGGCTCGCTTTCAGACCGCTTGTTGCCGGTGCTGAAGGAGCTGCTTCTCGCGAACGTTTATTTCCCGGCAGCCAAGGCTTGGCATGCCACACGGGAGAGCGTTCGCCGACTACAAGAAAAGGAGTCCGCCTGTGGCTATCCGCTATGGCAAAGGGCTGATGGGAGGTGCGGTGGTTATCGCGCTCCTGGCCCTGCTGGTTCACTGGATCGGCATCAACACGATCGAACACTACCGCGACGATTTGTTGTTTTACCTGCAAGCTCATCTGATTCTCGTCCTCGCTTCAATGCTGGCCGCCCTGGTCGTGGGCATCCCCGCCGGTATCTTCCTCAGTCGCCCGACCATGGTCGGCCGCGCTGAACGCTTCATGCAGATCTTCAATATCGGCAACACCGTGCCACCGCTGGCTGTACTGGCGATTGCCCTGGGGATTCTCGGCATCGGCAGTGGCCCGGCGATCTTCGCTTTGTTCCTCGCGTCCCTGTTGCCGATCGTGCGCAACACCTACGAAGGCCTGAAAAACGTCCAGGGCTCGCTCAAAGAAGCCGCCGTCGGCATCGGCATGACCCCGCGCCAAGTGCTGTGGAAAGTCGAGCTGCCCAACGCCGTGCCGATCATCATCGGTGGTGTGCGCGTGGCACTGGCGATCAACGTCGGCACCGCGCCGCTGGCCTTCCTGATCGGCGCCAACAGCCTCGGCAGCCTGATCTTCCCTGGCATCGCCCTGAACAATCAGCCGCAACTGCTGCTCGGCGCCGCGTGCACCGCGCTGCTGGCCCTGCTGCTCGATGGCGTGGTCACCCTCGCCAGCCGTCTCTGGCTGGAACGCGGTTTGCGCCCGTCTTAAGGCTTTTGCGAAGGAATATTTATGAAACGATTTAGCTTGATCTTATGCTGCATCATGCTGTTCGCAGGATTTGCCCAGGCGGCGGAAAAACCGCTCATTCGCCTCGGCGCCCGGGTGTTCACCGAGCAGACCCTGCTCGCGGAAATCACCGCGCAATACCTGCGCAGCAAAGGCTACGACGCGCAGATCACTGGTGGTCTGGGCAGCAACCTCGCCCGTAGCGCTCACGAAAGCGGACAACTGGACATGCTCTGGGAATACACCGGCGTGTCGCTGGTGGCCTACAACCATGTCACCGAAAAACTCGACAGCGAACAGTCCTACGCCCGGGTCAAAGAACTCGACGCGAAAAAAGGCCTTATCTGGCTGACCCCGTCGAAATTCAGCAACACCTACGCCCTCGCCCTGCCGAAAAAAGTCGCCGAGGAGTATCCGCAGATCAACACCATCAGTGACCTGAACAAGGTGCTGCGCGATGAGGCCAAGACCAATCACCTGGTGGCGCTGGACACCGAGTTCGCCAACCGCTCCGACGGTCTGGACGGCATGGTCAAGCTCTACGACATGAACCTGACCCGCAAGAACATCCGCCAGATGGACGCCGGGCTGGTCTACACCGCGCTGCGCAACGGCCAGGTGTTTGCCGGTCTGGTCTACACCACCGACGGTCGCCTGAATGCGTTCGGCCTGAAACTGCTGGAAGACGACAAACATTACTTCCCCGACTACACCGCTGCGCCGGTGGTACGTCAGGCGTATCTGGACGCGCACCCGCAACTGGCCGAGCAACTCAAGCCGCTGGCGCAACTGTTCGACGACGAAACCATGCGCCAGCTCAACGCGCGGGTCGATGTCGATCACGAAAGCCCATCGAAAGTCGCCGCGGATTTCCTGCGCCAGCACCCACTCAACTAAGGAGGAAAAGTCATGGAATTTCTGAACGCCTTTTCCCACCTCGACTGGCAGCAGGTGATGCACCTGACCTGGCAGCACATCACTCTGGTCGGCATTGCGGTGACGCTGGCGATTTTCATCGGTGTGCCGCTGGGCATTCTGATGACGCGTTTTCCGAGCCTCGCAGGCCCCTTGCAGGCCAGCGCAACGGTGCTGCTGACCGTGCCGTCGATTGCCCTGTTCGGCCTGCTGCTGCCGTTCTACTCCAAATTCGGCCAGGGCCTGGGGCCGATGCCGGCGATCACCGCGGTGTTCCTTTATTCACTGCTGCCGATCATGCGCAACACCTACCTCGCCTTGACCGGCGTCGAGCCGGGCATTCGTGAAGCCGCACGCGGCATCGGCATGACCTTCGGCCAGCGCCTGCGCATGGTCGAGTTGCCGATCGCTGTGCCGGTGATCCTCGCCGGGGTGCGCACCGCCGTGGTGATGAACATCGGCGTGATGACCATCGCCGCGACCATCGGCGCCGGTGGCCTTGGCGTGCTGATCCTCGCCTCCATCAGCCGCAGCGACATGTCGATGCTGATCGTCGGCGCGCTGCTGGTCAGTCTTCTGGCGATCTTCGCCGACCTTCTCCTGCAGTGGCTGCAACGTACGCTGACTCCAAAAGGACTCCTCAAATGATCGAACTTCAAAACCTCAGCAAGACCTTCCAGAGCAACGGCAAAGATGTCAAAGCCGTGGACTCGGTAAGCCTGACCGTCAATGAAGGTGAAATCTGTGTGTTCCTCGGGCCATCGGGTTGCGGCAAAAGCACCACGCTGAAAATGATCAACCGCCTGATCAAGCCGACCTCGGGCAAGATCCTGATCAACGGCGAAGACACCACCGACCTCGACGAAGTGACACTGCGCCGCAACATCGGTTACGTGATCCAGCAGATCGGCCTGTTCCCGAACATGACCATCGAAGAGAACATCGTCGTGGTGCCGAAACTGCTCGGCTGGGACAAACAGAAATGCCACGACCGCGCTCGCGAGCTGATGAGCATGATCAAGCTGGAACCCAAGCAGTATCTGCATCGCTATCCGCGCGAGTTGTCCGGCGGCCAGCAACAGCGCATAGGTGTGATCCGCGCACTGGCGGCGGATGCGCCGCTGTTGCTGATGGACGAGCCGTTTGGTGCGGTCGACCCGATCAACCGCGAGATGATCCAGAACGAGTTCTTCGAGATGCAACGGGCGCTGAAAAAGACCGTGATCATGGTCAGCCACGACATCGACGAGGCGATCAAACTCGGCGACAAGATCGCGATCTTCCGCGCCGGTAAACTGCTGCAGATCGATCACCCGGACACGCTGCTCGCGCACCCGGCGGACGACTTTGTCAGCAATTTCGTCGGTCAGGACAGCACCCTCAAACGTCTATTGCTGGTGAAAGCCGAAGACGCCGCCGACAATGCGCCGTCGGTCAGCCCGGAAACCCCGGTGGCCGATGCGCTGGAGTTGATGGACGAGCATGACCGCCGCTATGTGGTGGTCACCTGTGCCGAGAACAAGGCGCTGGGTTACGTGCGTCGTCGCGACCTGCACCGCCAGACCGGCACCTGCGGGCAGTATCTGCGCGAGTTCAACGCCACGGCGGCGTACGACGAACATCTGCGCATCCTGTTGTCGCGCATGTACGAGTTCAATCGTTCGTGGCTGCCGGTGATGGATGCCGAGCGGGTGTTCCTCGGTGAAGTAACGCAGGAGTCGATTGCGGCCTACCTGAGTTCAGGTCGTTCACGCGGGATGAAGACCAATATCGTCTCGCCGGCTGAGGCTGTAATCGCCTGATCGATAAAAAGGTCGCACACCGAACCTGTGGCGAGGGAGCTTGCTCCCGCTGGGTCGCGCAGCGGCCCCTCTTTTAAAAAAAGCGGGGACTGCTTCGCAGTCCAGCGGGAGCAAGCTCCCTCGCCACAGTTTTTTTGTGTTTTCAAAGACTGGAAAAGAATATCAACACCGAGGTGAGCTCTGGCACTGCTAAAGCATCCGCCACACTTATCAAAATCCCCCTCACACCTTCCTCTCGCCGCCAACGTCGCCGATGTTGCGCCGATCACACTTCCCCGATAATTAGCCGATAAAAGCGGCGAACGTGCAGGTATTTTTAACACATGAAAATTCCCGGGGAACATCTGTCCGTCATCTCGGTCGGCTACAAAGAGTGATATTCGCGACGCACGTCAGAAGCATGCAAAAACGCGACATTTTTAGTTGATCTCAGGCCCCTCACGCCCTAAAGTTCGCGCCGAACGTCCATGCTGGAAACGATCCATCCGGCTCAAGTACTGACGACGAGACAGCAAGGCCAAGGGCAGCGACCCCAGATCGTTTGAGAGCGTAGCGAGCGCAGGCAAGACAAGGCGGGAAGAGGCGAGGAAGCGGAGTTTACTGGTTGTAAATGAGCATTCCGAGCCTCTTCCCAACGCAGTATTGCCAAGCGCAGTAGCTCTCAAACGATCTGAATGGCCTTTTTGCTTTCGGCGCCATTGCCTTGGGAAGTAGGCGAACCAAAGTGGGGATACGGAGGGCGTTCATTTGCACCCATTGTTTTTACGAGTTTGCCCATAGGAGCTCCCAGCATGTCGATCCAGGTCGAAGACTATTTCGCGCGCGAAACCTTTCAGAAAATGAAGGCGTTCGCCGACAAACAGGAAACCCCGTTCGTGGTGATCGACACCGCGATGATCAGCCAGGCCTATGACGACCTGCGCGCCGGTTTCGAATTCGCCAAGGTCTACTACGCGGTCAAGGCCAACCCGGCTGTCGAGATCATCGACCTGCTCAAAGAGAAAGGTTCGAGCTTCGACATCGCCTCCATCTATGAGCTGGACAAAGTCATGGGCCGTGGCGTCAGCCCGGACCAGATCAGCTACGGCAACACCATCAAAAAGTCCAAGGACATCCGCTACTTCTACGAGAAGGGTGTGCGCCTGTTCGCCACCGACTCCGAAGCCGACCTGCGCAACATCGCCAAAGCCGCGCCGGGTTCGAAAGTCTATGTGCGCATTCTGACCGAAGGCTCGACTACCGCTGACTGGCCGCTGTCGCGCAAATTCGGCTGCCAGACCGACATGGCCATGGACCTGCTGATCCTCGCCCGCGACCTGGGCCTGGTGCCGTACGGCATCTCGTTCCACGTCGGTTCGCAACAGCGCGACATCAGCGTCTGGGACGCAGCGATCGCCAAGGTCAAAGTGATCTTCGAGCGTCTGAAAGAAGAAGACGGCATTCACCTGAAGCTGATCAACATGGGCGGCGGCTTCCCGGCCAACTACATCACCCGCACCAACAGCCTGGAAACCTACGCCGAAGAGATCATCCGCTTCCTGAAGGAAGACTTCGGTGATGACCTGCCGGAAATCATTCTGGAGCCGGGCCGTTCGTTGATCGCCAACGCCGGTATTCTGGTCAGCGAAGTGGTGCTGGTTGCGCGTAAATCCCGCACCGCCGTCGAGCGTTGGGTGTATACCGATGTGGGCAAGTTCTCCGGCCTGATCGAAACCATGGACGAAGCGATCAAGTTCCCGATCTGGACCGAGAAGAAAGGCGAGATGGAAGAAGTGGTCATCGCCGGCCCGACCTGCGACAGCGCCGACATCATGTACGAGAACTACAAATATGGCCTGCCGCTGAACCTGGCCATTGGTGATCGTCTGTACTGGCTGTCGACCGGTGCTTACACCACCAGTTATAGCGCGGTTGAGTTCAATGGCTTCCCGCCGCTGAAATCGTTTTACGTGTAAGCGCTGAAGCCATAATGCAAAAAGCCCATGACGTGTCATGGGCTTTTTTGTATGTCGATGCAATCCGTTGTGGGAGCGGGCTTGCTCGCGAATGCGGTGGGCCAGTGCGGATGATGATGACTGACACAACGCCTTCGCGAGCAAGCCCGCCCCCACTGGGGTTATGCAGTGCGGCTTAACTCATCGGCGCGAAGCTGATATCTGGATGCCATCCCCCGGATTCCGGGATCTGTCGCACTGAACAGTGCCTGACTCGCCACCCGCAGAAAATTCAGATTGCCGCCGGCCAAAGCTTTCTCAAGCCAATCGACCGCCTCATCAATCCGCCCTTCGTCCGCCAAAACTGCAGCAAAACTGAACTGCCCACGAAAATCCCCAGCCTCGGCCGAACGTCGATACCAATCGCGCGCTGCCACAGGATCCGCCGGGCACACCTGCCCTTCTTCCAGATAGCGCCCCAGCAGATTCATCGATTTCGCATGGCCGAATTCAGCCGCGCGCCGATACAGCGCCAACGCCTGTTGATGATCCACCGCCACGCCCCGCCCGGTGGCGAGCAGATTGGCGAGGTTGTACATCGCCCAGTCCAGTCCGGCTTGCGCCGCGATCCGATAGTGCTGTGCGGCAATAGCCGCATCTGCCGAACACCCCCAGCCATGCTCATGACAACGCCCGAGCATGTTGCGCGCCATCAAATGCCCGCGCCCGGCGGCGATGCCGAACCAGCGCAGCGCCAGCGGCTGATCCTGCGCGATGCCCTGTCCATCCAGAAGAATCTGTCCAAGCAACGCCTGCGCTTCAACTTCGCCCTCACCCGCCGCGAGCAAAATCGCTTGCGCGGCACGGGCCGGACTTTCGCCGAGCATGGCGCTAAGTTGTTCGCCGCTGAGGATTTCCTCGCGACGCAGCAGGAAACTCATACCTCGACCCAGCGCCGCAGCAGGTTGTGATACGTACCGGTGAGGCGGATCAGCGAAGGATGATCAGGCATGTCTTGAGTCAGTTGCTGAATCGCCCCGTCCATCTCGAACAACAACGCGCGCTGACTGTCTTCGCGCACCAGGCTTTGCGTCCAGAAGAACGACGCATAACGCGCACCCCGCGTGACCGCGTTGACCTTGTGCAGGCTGGTTCCGGGATAGAGCACCATGTCGCCGGCGGGCAGTTTCACCCGTTGCGTGCCGAAGGTGTCCTGAATCTCCAGCTCGCCGCCGTCGTAATCCTCGGGTTCGCTGAAAAACAGTGTGGCCGACAGATCGGTGCGCACCCGCTCGATGCTGCCTTTGGGCTGGCGCACGGCGTTGTCGATGTGAAAGTCGAAACTGCCGCCCGCCGTGTAGCAGTTGAGTAACGGCGGGAATACTTTGTGCGGCAGCGCGGCAGACATGAACAGCGGATTTTTCCACAGCCGTTCGAGCATCGCTGCGCCGATTTCCTTGGCCAGTGGATGGCCTTCAGGCAATTGCAGATTGTGCTTGGCCTTGGCCGACTGGTAGCCGGCGGTGATCTTGCCATCAGCCCAATCCGCCTGCTCCAGCGCCTCGCGGATGCGCTGCACTTCTTCTTTGGCGAACAGGCCGGGGATGTGCAGCAGCATGGTGATCGTACCTGATGGTAAAGGGGTGCCAATGTTATTGATTCTTATTGGCTGTGTAAAACCCGCACGACGGATGAATCGGCAAAAACCGTAAGGTTAAATTGTAAAGAATGTAAATTCGTCGCGAATAACAATGTTTCGCAATTGATACGAATACCTGTTTACCCTATATTCCGCGACCTCAAATCCTTGGGGAGGGGAATAAAAATGTCACGTCAACAGGTTCAATTGCCGGTCAGTTCACCACGTCTGCTCGCGTCGGCCATTGGTGTCGCCATCACCGCCGGCTCTGCTGGCCAGATGGTCTTCGCCGCGGAAAAGACCGATAGCAAAGCCTCTGGCAGTGCCATCGCCCTGGATGCCACCGCCATCACCGGCGAAGCGCAGGACTCGACGTCCTACCAGGTCGAAAAAGCCTCCTCGCCCAAGTACACCGCGCCGCTGGTCGACACGCCGCGCTCGGTCACCGTCATCCCGCAACAAGTGCTCAAAGACACCGGCGCCCTGAACATGCAGGACGCGCTGCGCACCGTGCCGGGCATCACCTTCGGTGCCGGTGAAGGTGGCAACCCGCAGGGTGACCGTCCGTTCATTCGTGGCTTCGACGCCCAGGGTGACACCTACCTCGACGGCGTGCGCGACACCGGTTCGCAGAGCCGCGAAATCTTCGCCGTGGAAAACATCGAAGTCAGCAAGGGCCCGAACTCGGCCATCGGCGGTCGCGGCGCAGCCGGCGGCAGCATCAACCTGGTGAGCAAGAAAGCGCACCTGGGCAATTCGTTCGACGGCGGCTTCACCTGGGGTTCTGACCAGACCCAGCGTTACACCCTGGACGGCAACTACCAGTTCAGCGACACCGCTGCCGGCCGCCTGAACCTGATGAGCCACGAGAGCAATGTCGCCGGTCGCGACAAGGTCGACTACGATCGCTGGGGTATCGCGCCATCCCTGGCGTTTGGCCTGGGCACCGACACCCGCGTCAACCTTGACTACTACCATCTGGAAAGCAACGACACCCCGGACTCGGGCATTCCCTACACCATCCCGGCCGGTGGTTCGGCGGCACGCACCAAGTCCAACCCGGACAAGCCGTACGCCGGTGGTGATCACAGCAATTTCTACGGTCTGGATCGCGATTTCCGCAAGGGCCGCACCGACACCGCGACCTTCGCCATCGAGCATGACCTGAGCGACTCGCTGACCATCAAGAACACCCTGCGCCACGGCACCAGCATGCAGGATTACATCCTGACTCAGCCGGACGACAGCAAGGGCAACGTCAACAATGGCAGCGTCTGGCGCCGTGCCAACACGCGGGTCAGCAACACCGAGACCACCACCAACCAGACTGATCTGTTCGGCAATTTCTACGTCGCCGGTTTCAAGAACAGCTTCTCCACCGGTGTCGAATACACCCGCGAGGAAGGCCAGAAGTCCTCGTACAACGTCAACACCGACACCACGCCGCGCACCACTAATGTGGCAGCAAGCAGCAACTGCACCCCGTCGATGATCGGCGCATCGAGCGGCTACAACTGCACCTCGCTGTCGAACCCGAACCCGAACGATCCGTGGAACGGCGCGATCTCGCGCAACTACGCCGGCACCGACACCAAGGCCAACACTTACGCGCTGTATGCGTTCGACACCCTGGAGTTGTCCGAGCAGTGGCTGGTGAACATGGGCCTGCGTTACGACCACTTCGACACCGATTACAAGACCTACAACAACGCCGGCACCACCACCTCCAAGGGTGATGACACCAGCGAATTCGTCACCGGTCAGTTCGGCGTGGTCTACAAACCGGCACCGAACGGAAGCATCTACGCCTCCTACGCGACCTCCGCGACGCCACCGGGCAACACCCTCGGTGAAGGCCAGGAAGGCAACCCGCTGGGCGGCACCCCGGATCGCAGTGGCAACCTGCTCAAGAGCGACATGGAGCCGGAAACCACCAAGAACTACGAAATCGGCACCAAGTGGGATCTGTTGAACGATCGCCTGTCGCTGACCGCTGACGTGTTCCGCACCGAGAAAGAAAACGCTCGCGTGCAAGTCGACACCACCTCCTATGAGAACGCCGGCAAGACCCGCGTGCAAGGTATCGAGCTGTCGGCCAGCGGCAAGATCACCGACAAGTGGCAAGTGTTCGCCGGCTACGCCTACATGGACAGCGAACAGGTGGACGGCGGTGACCTGCCAGCCAACAAAATCAACAACGGTAACGAGTTGCCCAACACGCCGAAAAACAGCGCCAGCCTGTGGACCACTTATCAGGTCACACCGAAGCTGACCCTCGGTGGCGGCGCGTTCTACGTCGACGACGTCTACGGCAGCGTAGCGAACACCACGATGGTCGATTCCTATGTACGTTACGACGCGATGGCCGCCTACAAGCTGAGCAAGAACGTCGACCTGCAACTCAACGTGCAGAACCTGACCAATGAAACCTACTACGACAAAGCCTTCTCGACCCACTTCGCCAACCAGGCGGCGGGCCGTACGGCGCTGTTGAGCACCAACTTCCACTTCTGATTGATGCGGTAAATGTGGGAGCGGGCTTGCTCGCGAAGGCGATGTGTCAGTGAAATAGATATCGACTGACACGACGCATTCGGGAGCAAGCCCCCTCCCACAGTTAATGCAATCAGCAGATCCGGCCCCGTTCATTAGATTGAACGGGGCCTTTGTGCGTAATCAAAGAAGCTCTCGACAACCCACGGCATAATGCGCGCCGTGATGACAATTTTCGAACGGACAAGGCGAGCAACGTGTTGAAGAAAACCCTGTTCCAGTTGCACTGGTTTTTCGGCATCACTGCCGGGCTGGTGCTGGCCCTGATGGGCATTACCGGTGCCGCCTATTCGTTCCAGGACGAAATCCTGCGGGCGCTGAACCCGTCGGTGTTGCAAGTGGAAAAACAGGTCGCTGGCGTCCTGCCTCCAGTCGAGCTGGTGGAACACATCGAAGCGAACTCCGGCAAGAAAGTCGGGATGCTCTGGGTCGAAACCGACAGTGGCAACGCCGCGCGCGTCTACTTCACCCCGCCAAAAGGCGAACGCCGTGGCGAGATGCGCTACTTCGACCCATACACCGGCGAGTTCATGGGCGACGCCGTGGGTCAGGACTTCTTCGGCCTGATGCTGCAACTGCACCGCTTTCTCGCCATGGGCGACACCGGGCGCAACATCACCGGCGCCTGCACCCTGATCCTGCTGTTCTTCTGCCTCTCCGGGCTGTACCTGCGCTGGCCACGCCAGTGGAACAGCTGGCGCGTGTGGCTGACCCTCGACTGGAAGAAAAAGGGCCGCAGCTTCAACTGGGATCTGCACTCGGTGGCCGGCACCTGGTGCCTGCTGGTGTACCTGCTGCTGGCGTTGACCGGGTTGTCCTGGTCGTACGAGTGGTACAACAAAGGCCTGACCCGACTGCTTTCCGACGCGCCGCAAAACGAGCGCGTGCGCGGTGGTCGCGGGCCGGCACCGGAAGGCCCGGCGCCGACCGCCGACTACGCCGCGATGTGGAGCAGCATCTACAGCGCCGCCGGCCCGGGCCTGTCGGCTTACAACATCCGCATGCCGCCAGTGGCTGGGCAACCGGCGACCGTGTTCTACCTGCTCGACAGCTCACCGCATGATCGCGCGCTGAACCAGATCACCCTCGACCCGGCCACGGGCATCGTCAAACGTGTCGACCGCTACGCCGACAAGAGCATCAAGGCGCAGCTGTTGACCAGCATTTACGCGCTGCACGTCGGCAGCTATTTCGGCCTCGTCGGACGGATCATCGTCACCCTCGCCGCCGTGTGCATGCCGCTGTTTTTCATCACCGGGTGGCTGCTGTATCTGGATCGCCGGCGCAAGAAAAAGCAGATTCAGGACGCACGCAAAGGTCTTCAGGCACCGGCCGCTGACGCACCGGCATGGCTGGTCGGTTTCGCCAGCCAGAGCGGTTTTGCCGAACAACTGGCGTGGCAGACCGCCGGACAACTGCAGGCCGCCGGATTGCCGGTGAAGGTGCAGCCGCTGGCAAACGTCAGCGCGCAGGATCTGCGTGAATCGAATAACGCGCTGTTCGTGGTCAGCACCTTCGGCGACGGCGAAGCACCGGACAGCGCGCGCGGTTTCGAGCGCAAAGTCCTGAGCAACGCCGCCAGCTTCGACGGCCTGAACTATGCGGTGCTGGGCCTCGGCGACCGCCAGTACCAGAATTTCTGTGGCTTCGCCCGACGCCTGCATCAGTGGTTGGGCGAGCACGGC
Organism: Pseudomonas sp. GW823-FHT01D03; assembly: GCF_058798255.1. Taxonomy (NCBI): domain Bacteria; kingdom Pseudomonadati; phylum Pseudomonadota; class Gammaproteobacteria; order Pseudomonadales; family Pseudomonadaceae; genus Pseudomonas; species Pseudomonas sp. GW823-FHT01D03. The sequence goes on along the minus strand of NZ_JBXAKK010000001.1, from coordinate 978,336 downwards.
GGCAAGACCCTGTTCGCCCCGGTCGAAGTCGACAGCGGCGACCCCTACGCCCTGCGTCACTGGCAAACCCAGCTCGGACAGTTGACCGGGCAAGCGCCGGTCGACACCTGGCAAGCGCCGAGCTACGACAACTGGACGCTGGTCAGCCGCGAACTGATGAACCCCGACAGCAGCGGCGCGCCGGTTTACCTGTTGGGCCTGAAGGCGCCGAGCACCAGCAGCTGGTTGGCCGGGGATCTGGTGGAAGTGCTGCCGCGCAACTGCCCGTGGGCCATCGAACATTTCCTCGACGGCCTCGGCATTCGTGGCGAAACCACGGTGAAGGTCAACGGCCTCGAAGAACCACTGGAAATCGCCCTCGCCAGCCGCCAGTTACCCGAACATCGCGCGCATCTGGTCGGCCTGCACGCGCAAGCGCTGGTCGATGCGATGGTGCCGCTGGCCATGCGCGAATACTCGATCGCCTCGATTGCCGCCGACGGCGTGCTGGAACTGATCGTGCGTCAGGAACAACACAGCGACGGCAGCCTGGGCATCGGCTCCGGCTGGCTGACCGAGCATGCGCCCGTGGGCGGCAGCATCAGCCTGCGCGTGCGACGCAACAGTGGCTTCCACTTGCCGAACGAAGCGGTGCCGATGATTCTGCTGGGCAACGGCACCGGCCTCGCCGGGCTGCGCAGCCTGCTCAAGGCGCGCATCGCCGACGGTCAGCAGCGTCACTGGCTGCTGTTCGGCGAGCGCAATCGTCAGCACGACTTCCTTTGCCGTGCAGAGCTGGAAGAGTGGTTGATCAATGGCGATCTGGCGCGACTCGATCTGGCGTTTTCGCGGGATCAGGCGCAAAAGATTTACGTGCAGGATCGCTTGCGCGAATCTGCTGACGAGCTGAAAAAATGGCTGGCTGACGGCGCAGTGATCTACATCTGCGGCAGCCTGCAGGGCATGGCCGCCGGCGTGGATCAGGCACTCAACGACATCCTTGGCACCGCCGAAGTCGAACGCCTGATCGAACAGGGCCGCTATCGCCGCGACGTGTACTGACTCAGCCAAAGAGCCCCTCACCCTAACCCTCTCCCGGAGGGAGAGGGGACTGATTGGGGGATGCCGGATAAATACGCCGACCTGAAGGTGATGTACCGAATCCGTAATCGACTCGGTCTTTCAGGTCGATGTACAACTCGATACAACTCCGTAGGCTCCCTCTCCCTCCGGGAGAGGGCTGGGGTGAGGGTCCTCGTCTACAGTGAGATTTCCAGCCACTTCACAAGGATCGTGAAGCATGCAAAATCGCCTCACTCTCGCTCAGTTCGCCCGCCATTTACGCGCCAACCAAACCGTTTGCGAACAATTACTCTGGCAAAAACTTCGTTCACGCCAAATCGCCAATCTGAAATTCCGCAGGCAGTTTCCATGTCTGCCCTATGTCCTGGATTTTTACTGCGTAGAGTTGAAACTGGCGATTGAGCTGGATGGGGGTCAACACTATGAAATAGCGGGCTTGATCCACGATCAACGTCGGACGCTTTTCCTGGAACGTCAGGGCATTGAAGTTATGCGGTTCAGTAATCTTGAAGTGATGCAGCAGATGGAAAATGTACTGGAGCAAATCACAAGAATTGCCGCGAAGCGAAAAATGCCCTCACCCTCCAAGCGGTCCGACGTTTCGGGAGGGCCGGGGTGAGGGTTGTTTTTGATCTTCAAACTGGCTGCAATTTCTGCTCGAAAACCGCCCCCCCATTCAAATCCCGCAACACCACACTCATCTCCCCGCTCTGCCCTTCGATGTTCACCTCACCAAAGAACTGAAACCCGGCAAAAGGTGAAGCATTCTGCGTGGGCGGGGCCTTCTGGAACACCACCTCCGGGCCGAAGGTCTTGTCCAGTGGATTAGGGCCGAAACTCCCGGCATTCAGCGGCCCGGCGACAAATTCCCAGAACGGTTCGAAATCCTGAAACGCCGCGCGATCCGGGTGGTAGTGATGCGCTGCGCAGTAATGCACGTCCGCCGTCAGAAACACGAAATTGCGCACCTGCTGCGCCCGCAGGAAACCCAGCAACTCGGCGACTTCCAGCTCACGTCCCTGCGCCGGGCCGGGATCACCGTTGGCGACGGCCTCCCAGCGCGCCACGCCCGGGCTGACTTCACCGTCGGGCACGCCGAGGCCGATCGGCATGTCGGCGGCGATCACCTTCCACTGCGCCTTGGAGTGCTTCAAGCCACGCTTGAGCCAGTCCAGTTGCTCACGCCCGAGGAACGGTTTGGCCGCGCCAAGGTTGTCGTCGTTGGCGCCGCGATAACTGCGCATGTCGAGCACGAACACATCGAGCATCGGCCCGTAACCGAGCTTGCGATAAATCCGCCCGCCGCCATCGGCCGCCTGCAGGCGCATCGGCGAATACTCCAGCCAGGCCTTGCGCGCGCGGCCGACCAGGGTGTGGATATCTTTTTCCTGATAACGCTCGTCGAGCTGCTTGCCCGGCGACCAGTTGTTGACCACTTCGTGGTCGTCCCACTGCCAGATCTGCGGTACTTCGGCGTTGAAGCGGCGGATGTTTTCGTCCATCAGGTTGTAGCGGTAGTTGCCGCGATAATCGTCAAGGGTCTGGGCGACTTTGCTCTTGGCCTCAGTGGTGAGGTTGCGCCAGATCCGCCCACCCTCGGTGGTCAGTTGCGCCGGCACCGGGCCGTCGGCGTAGATGGTGTCGCCGCTGTGGATAAAGAAGTCCGGCAGGCGCAGGCGCATGGATTCGTAGATGCGCATGCCGCCGATGTCCGGGTTGATGCCAAAGCCCTGGCCGACGGTGTCGCCGCTCCAGACGAAGCGGATGTTGCGCCGCGCTTTCGGAGCGCTGCGCAAATGGCCGAGCCACGGTTCGCTGGCGACGCCGGATTGTGCGTCCTTGAAATACACCCGATAGAAAATCGCCTGATCAGCGGGCAGACCGGTGAGTTCGACACGGGCGGTGAAGTCAGTGCGCGCATCGGCCAGTGGCGAGACTACACGGCGCGGGTGACGAAACTGACTGCGGGTGTCCCACTCGACCACCATCCGCGCCGGACGGTCGCTGCGGCTCCAGATCATCGCGCGGTCGCCTTGCAGGTCGCCGGACTGCACGCCGTCGGTGAGTTGCGGCCGATCCTTGACCGACGCGATCACCGCCGGCGCCAGCCCCGGCATCAGCAGCCCGGCACCGACCACCTGCATGACCCGCCGACGTCCCGGATTGAAATCGCTCATGCTGTTCTCCCTGGAAAAAGGAAAACTTAAGCACGGGATGATGAATCCGGCATGACAACACATCCCCCCTGTGGGAGCGGGCTTGCTCGCGAAAGCGGTGTGTCAGTTTAAGAAATATCGGACTGACATGACGCCTTCGCGAGCAAGCCCGCTCCCACAGGGGTATTGCAGTGTCAGGCTTTGGCGGGTTCCAGCGCCAACTCAACGGCTTCCGGGCGCTTGACCGTCGCATAGACAACAGCAGTCAACAGACTCCCCGCGACAATCGCCAGCAGATACAGCAACGCATGATTGATCGCATTCGGGATCGCCAGCACAAACAAGCCACCGTGCGGCGCCATCAGTTTGCAGCCGAAGTACATCGACAACGCGCCGGTCAACGCACCACCGGCGATGCTCGCCGGAATCACCCGCAGCGGGTCTTTCGCGGCAAACGGAATCGCCCCTTCGGAGATGAAACACAGCCCCAGCACCAGCGCCGCTTTACCGGCCTCGCGCTCGGTCTGGGCGAACTTGCGGCGGGCGATGAACGTGGCAATGCCCAGCCCGATTGGCGGCACCATGCCGGCGGCCATGGTCGCGGCCATCGGCGCATAACTCTGCGAAGCCAGCAGACCCACCGAGAACGCGTACGCGGCTTTGTTGATCGGCCCGCCGAGGTCGACGCACATCATGCCGCCGAGCAACACGCCGAGCAGAATCGCGTTGGTGGTGCCCATGCTGTCGAGAAAATGCGTCAGCGCCGCGAGCATCCCGGCGACCGGTTTACCGACCACGTAAATCATCACCAGACCGGTGATCAGGCTAGCGAACAACGGAATGATCAGAATCGGTTTCAGCGCTTCAAGACTCTGCGGCAAGGCGACATAGCGACTGATGGCCTTGGCCGCATAACCGGCGATGAAACCGGCGACGATCCCGCCGATAAACCCTGCCCCCAGCGTACTGGCGAGCAAGCCACCAATCATCCCCGGCGCCAGGCCCGGGCGGTCGGCGATCGAGTAGGCGATGTAACCGGCGAGCAGCGGCACCATCAGCTTGAACGCGGTTTCGCCGCCGATCTGCATCAGCGCTGCCGCCAGCGTGCCTTCTTCCTTGAACGCGGTGATGCCGAAGACGAACGACAGCGCGATCATCAGACCACCGGCCACCACCATCGGCAGCATGAACGAGACACCGGTCAGCAGGTGTTTGTAGACCCCGGTCTTCTCTTGCTTGGCCGGCGCCTTGCCGTCGCTCGCAGCGCTCTCAACCTGAGCTTCGGCGAGAGCTTTTTTCAGTGTCGCTTCGGATTGCTTCAAGGCAATCCCGGTGCCGCAGCGATAGATTTTCTTGCCGGCAAAACGCTCGGTGGCGACTTCGATGTCCGCCGCCAGCAACACCACGTCAGCCTCGGCAATCGCTGTCGCGCTGAGCGGGGTTTTCGCGCCGACCGAACCCTGGGTTTCGACGTGCAGTTCATAGCCCAGACGCTTGGCCGTCTGCTGCAACGCCTCGGCGGCCATGAAGGTGTGGGCGACGCCGGTCGGGCACGCGGTGATCGCGACAATGCGCGGCGCACGTTGCGCTGTGGCAACGGGGACGGCTTCGCTGGCGACGTAAATTTCGGCCTCTTCGGCACCGCGACGCAGCACCGCTTCGACATCCTGCAGCGCTTGCGCCGGGGCGATGCGGAACACGCGCTTGCCGACAAAACGCGTCATGTCGATGTCGCCGGTGGCCACCAGCAACACCCACTCCGCCGCCTCAATGGTGGCGGCCGACAATTCGCGCTCCGGGTGCGCCGCATCGACCACTTCGACGCTGGTGCTCCAGCCCTGCCGTTGGGCCGCCGCATCGAGCAGGCGGGCGCACAGCACGCTGGTGACCATGCCGTTCGGGCAGGCCGTGACAATGGCTAATTTCATGACAAACCCTCTTATTGTTCTGTCAGGGGACGCACGCGTACGCCCTGTTCGAGCTGCGCTAGTTGCGCCGCATCGTTGATGCCGAAACCGATCTGCGTCACCGCCATCGCAGCAATCGCCGTGGCCGTGCGCAGGGTCTGCTCGGGAGTATCGGCACTGAGCAAACCGTGGAGCATGCCGGCCAGCAGCGAATCGCCGGCACCCACCGTACTGGCGACCGTGACCTTGGGCGGCGTGGCATGCAGCGCCGAGCCGACACTGAACCAGTTCACACCGTCAGCGCCGTGGGAAATCACCACGTGCTCGATACCCTTGGCGTGCAGGCACGCCGCTGCCTGCGCTTCGGCCGCGTGCGAAACCACATCGCAATCGAGCGCATCGGCGAGTTCTTCGGTGTTCGGCTTGATCAGCCACGGGCGCGCTTCAATGGCCGCGCGCAAGGCTTCGCCACTGCTGTCGAGGGCGACCTTCAGGCCGAGACCGTTCAGGCGTTCGATCAACTCGCGCAACCACTGCGTGCTGACGCCACGCGGCAGACTGCCGGCGACCACCACCGCGTCATGCCCCGGAGCGATCTGCAACAGACGCTCAAGCAACGCCTGCTGCGCTGCCGCGTCGACCACCGGCCCCGGGCCGTTAATGTCGGTGATGCGCCCGTCGTGCTCGGCGACCTTGATGTTGCTGCGCGTCTCCCCCGGCACGCGGAGGAACGCGTCGACAAAGCCGCGCTTGGCGAACAGGGTTTCGAAGGCTTGCAGATTGTCTTCGCCGAGAAAGCCGCTGACCGTCAGTTGATGCCCGAGGTCTGCGAGTACCTGGGCGACGTTCACGCCTTTGCCGGCAGCGTGGGTGTGCATCTCGTCGCTGCGGTTGACCTGACCGGCCTCCAGGCGTGACAGCTCGACCGTGAGGTCCAGCGCCGGGTTGAGGGTCAGGGTGAGAATCTTGGCCATTACAGGGCCTCCACTAATGCACGCACTTCGTTCGCGCTGCCCACGGTGAGGGCTTGTTGAGCAAGGGTTTGCGCCTGGGTCAGGCTGAGTTCGCGGATGCGCGCCTTGACCTCGGCGATGCTGCGACCGGACACGCTCAGCTCATCGACGCCAAGGCCGACCAGCACCGGCACCGCCAGCGGATCCGCCGCCAGTTCGCCGCAGACACCGACCCATTTGCCATGGGCATGCGCAGCGCGCACGGTGATGTCGATCAGTTGCAGCACCGCCGGGTGCAAGCCGTCAGCCTGGGCCGAGAGGGTCGGGTGACCACGGTCGATGGCCAGGGTGTATTGCGTCAGATCGTTGGTGCCGACACTGAAGAAGTCGACTTCCTTGGCCAGCACCGGCGCCAGCAATGCAGCGGACGGTACTTCGATCATGATCCCCAGTTGCAAGTCAGCGACCGGGATTTCCAGGCGCAGACGCTCGGTCATGTCGCGGGCCTGACGCCACTCTTCGACGCTGCCGACCATCGGGAACATGATCCGCAGCGGACGGTTGTCCGCCGAACGCAGCAAGGCGCGCAACTGCGCTTCCATGACCTGCGGGCGCTGCAACGTCAGGCGAATGCCGCGCACGCCGAGGAACGGGTTTTCTTCCTTGGCGATCGGCCAGTACGGCAGCGGTTTGTCGCCACCGACATCGAGGGTGCGTACCACCAGCGGCCGCCCGGCGAGGCCGTCGAGAACGCGACGGTATTCGGCCTCTTGAGTGGCTTCGTCTGGCGCTTGCGGGTGGGCCATGAAAATCAGTTCGGTGCGCAGCAGACCGATGCCCTCGGCGCCCTGCTCGACCGCAGCGGTAACCCCGACGCTTTCACCGATATTGGCGAACACTTCCACGGCATGACCGTCAGTGGTGTGCGCCGGTTGATGACGTTGTTCGGCGGCGGCCTTGAGGCGCTGCTCGCGGGTGTCGCGTTCTTCGGCGGCACGTTGCAGGGTCGCGGCATCGGCGTCGACGTGCAGGCGACCGCGCTGGCCGTCGAGCAGCAACGGCGTGCCCGGTTCCAACAGCAACACCGCAGCGCCCGCCCCCACCAACGCTGGAATCCCGAGAGCACGGGCGACGATTGCACTGTGCGCGGTGGCGCCGCCGCGAGCGGTGAGAATCCCCGCTACCCGCGCCGGATCGAGTCGCGCGACGTCCGACGGACCGACCTCGTCCATCACCAGAATGTACGGCTGCTCGGGCTCGTTCGGCGTTTGCACACCGCAAAGTTGCGCCAGCACCCGGCGCCCGATGTCCCGCAGGTCCGCCGCCCGCTCAGCGAGCAACGCGTCCTGCAGCGATTCCTGTTGTTTGGCCGCCGCTTCGATCACCGCCATCCACGCTGCTTCGGCGCTTTCACCTTGCTTGAGGCGGGTGTCGACTTCATCGGTCAGTTCCGGGTCGTCGAGCATTTCCTGGTGGGTGATGAAAATCTCGCGGATGGCCTTGGCCTTGCTGCGTTCGATCAGGCCTTGGATGTCACTGCGCACATCGCTCAGCGCTTGCTTGAGGCGCTCGCGTTCAATGGCGGCGGACTCGCCGCGCAACGGGTAATCGATCGCCTGCTGCACCTGAATGTGCGCAGGCCCAATGGCGATGCCCGGTGCCGCCGGGATCGCCTGCAACTGCGCGCCGGACGCCGGGGCGATCAGCACCTCGGCGATATCGGCGATGACTTCGCGTTGCTGGCTCACGGCCGGCAGCGGTTCGACTTCTTCGCCGAGGCCTTCTTCGATAGCGGCCAGCAACGCCGGCAAGGCATCGGCGGCGATGCCCGGTTCGGCGATCAACTCCAGCACCTGACCGCGACGGGCGCCGAGGCTCAGCAGTTTGCTCAGGCTTTTTACCGACACGGCGCTGTCCGCGCTGTCGACGATGCGCACGCGGATTTCGCCGTCAAAACTCTTCGCCAGTTGCGCAAGGATCTTCGCCGGACGTGCGTGCAGACCGTGAGCGTTGGCCAGGGCAATGCGCGCGCTCGGCCAGTCGGCGGGCAGTTCGCCACCGAGCACTTCGAGGACTTTGCGACTGCTGGTGGCGCGGCCCAGTTCATGGCCGCGCCCTTCGATCAGCAATGCGCACAGACGTTCGAGCAGCGCCTGATGCGCCTCACCCAGACTGGCGAGACAGAACAGACCGCTGAGCGGCTGGCCGAGGTAACGCATCGGTTTGTCCGGGGTGACGAAGGCCAGGCCCGGGCGCTTCACGGTTTGCTCGCTGTGCAGCCACCACAGGCCATCACCCAGCGGCAGCGCTTCGACTTGTTGCAGCACACCGGCAAAACCGTTGCTCACGCAATCGGCCTGCCGCAGCAGACGCGCACCACGCCAGACCAGTTCTTCGAAATCGTCAGCCGACACGCCGAGGCCGATCATCTGCGCATCCAGCGCCAGTTCCTGTGGCGCGCCTTGCAGCAGTTTCAGCAGCGCTTCCGGCGAGCTGGCGCGGCGCAGGGCCTGGCCCAGATCGGTCTCGCCGAGGGCGCGGGTCAGCAGTTGCAGCAGGCGCAGGTGTTCGTCGGATTTGGCGGCGATGCCGATCGCCAGATAAACGATCTGGCCATCGCCCCAATCCACACCCTCGGGAAACTGCATCAGGCGCACGCCGGTGGCGAATACCTGATCGCGGGTCTCGGGCGTACCGTGGGGGATGGCGATACCCTGGCCGAGAAAGGTCGAGCCCTGGGCTTCCCGGGCCTGCAAGCCGGCGAGGTAGCCATCGGCGACCAGGCCATCGGCCACCAGATGATTGGCGAGTAATTGCAGGGCGGCGGGTTTATCCACAGCCGATTGGCCCATGGATATCTGCTCTATAGTGAGCTCGAGCATGCGATCTCCTTTTTGGCACATGGATGCGCCAGGATATTGTTTTGAATGGTCACAGCTTAGGCGCTGGTCAGCCTGCTTTTCAGCGGCAGTTTTGGCGGTTTCACGGCAGAACCGGCCAAAGGCGTCTAAAACGTAGAAAATACGCTTGCTGAAACGTTTAATCTAGATTGATCGGCACGTTACTCGATAATGTCTCATCCTTGAAGTCCAACTTGTCGGATGCGCTGCGACAATAGTCGTCTGCCCGAATCGGGTAGGATTGGCGAAAATGTGGCGGCAAGCTCGAAAAAACAAGGAAATCCCGGGTTGAAACTCAGTGATATCGCGCGGTTGGCCGGAGTGTCCGTGACCACCGCCAGCTACGTCATCAACGGCAAGGCCGAACAGCAACGCATCAGCAACGCCACGGTCGAGCGGGTGCGTGCGGTCGTCGAACAGCACGGCTTCACCCCCAATCCACAAGCGGCCGGGTTGCGCAGTCGGCACACCCGCACGTTGGGCTTTATTCTGCCGGATCTGGAAAACCCCAGTTACGCGCGGATCGCCAAACTGCTGGAGCAAGGCGCGCGGGCGCGGGGTTATCAGTTGCTGATCGCCAGCTCCGACGATGCGCCAGACAGCGAGCGCCAGTTGCTGCAACTGTTCAAGGCGCGCCGCTGCGATGCGCTGATCGTCGCCAGTTGCCTGCCGACCGGTGACGACAGCTATCATCAGTTGCAGGCCAAGGGTTTGCCGATCATCGCCATCGACCGGGTCATGGACCCCGAGCACTTCTGCTCGGTGATCAGTGACGATCGTGAAGCCAGTCTGCACCTGACCCAGAGCCTGCTCGATCCCCAGCCGAAACAGATCGTGCTGCTCGGCGCGCGTCCGGAGCTGAGCATCAGTCAGGAGCGTGCGGCCGGCTTCAAGCAGGCACTGGCCGACTTCAAAGGCGAAGTGCTGATCGAGCACGCCGAGTCCTTCAGTCGCGAATGCGGCAAGCAACTGATGGAAGAACTCCTGCAACGTCTGGGGCATTTGCCGGATGCGCTGGTGACCACGTCCTACGTGCTGTTGCAGGGCGTGTTCGATGCGCTGCATGACTTCCCGCTCAAATCCCGCCCGCTGCGTCTGGGCACCTTCGGCGACACGCAGTTGCTCGACTTCCTGCCGCTGCCGGTCAACGCCATGGCCCAGCAGCACCAGTTGATCGCCGACAAGGCCCTGGAACTGGCGCTGGCCGCCGTCGAGCAATCGCAATACAAGCCTGGCGTGCAGGCCATCGGGCGGACCTTCAAGCAGCGCATTCACCGGGACTGAACCGTGGAGCTGATCGACAGCCACACCCACCTCGACTTCCCCGACTTCGACGCCGATCGCTCAGCCTTGCTCGCCGAAAGCCGCGCCCTCGGGGTGCGGCGGATGGTGGTGCTGGGGGTTTATCAGGGCAATTGGCAACGGGTGTGGGAGCTGGTGCAGAGCGATGCCGACCTGTATGCGGCATTCGGTCTGCATCCGGTGTACCTCGATCAGCATCAACCCGAAGATCTACACGCACTCGGCGACTGGCTGACGCGGCTGCGCGGCCATCGACAGTTGTGCGCAGTGGGCGAGATCGGTCTGGATTACTTCATCGAGACCCTCGACCGCGAACGCCAGCAGGCGCTGTTCGAGGCGCAACTGCAACTGGCGGCAGATTTTGAACTGCCGGCGTTGATCCACGTCCGCCGCAGCCACGCGGCGGTGATCGCCACGCTCAAACGCTTCAAGCTCAAACGCGCCGGGATCATCCACGCCTTCGCCGGTAGCCGCGAAGAAGCACGCGAATACATCAAGCTCGGTTTCAAACTGGGGCTGGGTGGTGCGCCGACCTGGCCACAGGCGTTGCGCATGCATCGGGTGCTGGCGGATCTGCCGCTGGATTCGATCGTGCTCGAAACCGATTCCCCGGACATGGCGCCGGCGATGTATCCAGGTGTGCGCAACACTCCCGCGCACCTGCCGGCGATTTGCGAGGCGCTGGCCCAGCTGATGAATATCAGCCCACAACAACTGGCTGCCGCCAGTACCGCCAACAGTTGTGAAATCTTCGGCTGGTAATCCATAACCCCGGTGGGAGCGGGCGTGCTCGCGAAAGCGGCGTGCCAGTCGGCCTAGTCGTTGACTGATACACCGCTTTCGCGAGCAAGCCCGCTCCCACATTTCGATCTGCGGGTGTCAGACGCGGAACGCGCTGATCAGTTGCTTGAGTTCCACCACCTGCGCCGACAGTGCCCGGCTGGCGTCTTCGGTCTGGTGCGCCCCTTGGGCCGTGCGCTCGCCGGCGCGGTTGATCTCGACGATGTTCTGGTCGATGTCATGGGCCACGGCGGTCTGTTGCTCCACGGCAGCAGCGATCTGCTGGTTCTGGTCGACGATCATGCCTACCGCGCCGAGGATGTTTTCCAGCGCCTGCTGGACCTTTTCCGACTGCCCGACCGTGCCGTTGGCCATCTGATGGCTGACACCCATGGCTTTCACCGCCGCGCCGACGCCGCCATGCAGTCTGGCGATCATCTGCTCGATTTCTTCGGTCGATTGTTGGGTGCGTTTGGCCAAGGTGCGCACTTCATCCGCCACCACCGCAAATCCTCGGCCCTGCTCGCCGGCGCGAGCCGCTTCGATGGCAGCGTTGAGCGCCAGCAGGTTGGTCTGCTCGGCAATGCTCTTGATCACCTCCAGCACGCGGCTGATCGACTGGCTGTCGCTGGCCAACTGGTTGATCACCAGCACCGATTGATCGATCTCACTGGCCAGCGCGGCAATGCTGCCCTGCTGCGACTCCACCAGTGTGCGACCGCTGACGGTTTCATCGTTGACGCTGTGCGCGCTGCTCACCGCTGCCGCCGCGCTGCGTGCAACTTCCAGCGAGGTCGCCGACATCTGGTTCATCGCCGTCGCCACTTGCTCGATCTGCGTGCGCTGCCCGGCCACTGCCTGATTGCTTTGCGCAGACACGGTTTCCACCTGCCCGGCCTGGCGCTCGACCTCAGCCACGGTCTGCCCGACCCGCTCGATCAGGTCGTGGATTTTCCTCACGGTGCCGTTGAACACCTCCCCCAGCTCACCCAATTCATCGCGGCTGTTGGCCTTGAAATTGACCGTCATATCGCCAGCCGCGACCTTGTCCATCATCGCGCCCAGGCGCTTGAGCGTGGTGCGGGTCGAGGCGTAGAAACCACCGTAGAGATAGAAAATCAGCACGAACACCACCGCCAGCGCCACCGCCTGCAACACCATGTGCGTGCGGTTTTGCGCCAGGCGCTGCTGCAATTGGGTATCGAGGAATTTCAGCGTCGCGTCGTTGAGTTGATAGGTCGTGTCCATCAGCGCGGTGACCTGGTCATAGAACGCCTGCCACGGGGTATCGAGGGTCTCGGCCATCACGACTTTCGCTTCAAACAGTTCGCTGGTCTGTTTGAGCGAAGCCTTGCTGCTGTCGGCCGGCGCGCTGAGGCTGGCGCGCGCGGCTTTGCTGGAGTCGAGGGCGTCCTGCAATTTCAACGCGTATTCGGCCTGGAGCTTTTCGATCTGCGCCAGCAACTCGTCGAAACGGCTGCTCGACGAACTGTTGAGAAAGCCTTGCCCCAACGAATACGAACCGATGGCCCGACCCTCGCCCAAGGTTTGAGTCACGGCCGGGGTGATATGGGTGAGCAGCTCGCTGAGCTGGCGGATGTCGCTCTGGTTGTCGCGGCTCAGACCGGCCTGACTGGTGACGATCTGGCTGAAGATCTGCGCGTTGCCGAGCAGCTTGCCGATCATCGCGCTTTTGCTTTGCAGGGAGCTTTCCGCCTGCTGGGCCTTGAACGCGCTGATCATTTCATCGCGTTTGCCGTCGAACAGTTTGATCTGCTCGGCATCGTCGGTCATCGCCTGCAGACCTTGCAGACGCGCCAGCACGGTTTGCTCCAGGCTGCTGATCTGCGCTTCGAGGTTGTCGGCTTTGCCGGACTGACCGAGGGTGACGTTGATCTGCACCAGATTGTTCAGCGTCTCCAGATCCCGGCGCAGGCTCAGGCTGCTGCCCAGCAGATCGAGGCTCTGCAATTCGATCCGGGTGCCCTGGAACTCGCGATAGGAATCGCGCACCAGATAGAAATTGGTCACCAGCATCGGTACCAGGAACAGCACGCTGATCAGGCTGAACTTCATGCCGAAGCTCAGACGGTTCATCAGCGAGACGGCGGGATAGAGCAAGCTCTTCACTGGAAGTCTCCCTTGGTTTTTCTTGTTTTTATTGGCAGGCGCAGGGCGACAGCAGATAGCCACTATCGGGCGCTGTCTCTGTATAGCTCAAATCGGCGGGAGGTTTTGTAACTTAAGGTTAACGACTATCTGGGGCAGATCGCTCACCTTGTGGCGAGGGAGCTTGCTCCCGCTCGGCTGCGCAGCAGACGCAAATCGCTTGGATGCGTCGTTTATGATGAACAGCGAGGGCGGCTTCGCCACCCAGCGGGAGCAAGCTCCCTCGCCACAATGAATTTCACCGAGGGTTCAGTGGATCAGCACTGTCCACAAGGCAAACCCGGCATACCACAGCACCGCCGCGCGCAGCAGCAGTTCCCACAGGCAATCGAGGGTGTTGATGCCCTCAGGGCCGACCACCGGCGGCGGGATCTCAGCGGCTGCCAGCCCGACCTTGTTGATCAGTTGCGCGGCGCTGATGTTCCAGTTCAGCAGTTCGTGCAACATCACCCGGCTGACCGCGACGAAGTTGCCGACCAGTGCAAGGCTGGCAGCCAGCAGGCGCACCGGCAACCAGTCAAAAGCGTGACGTAACTGGCCGGCACGTTCGGCGAGCGCCGGGTTCTGGCTGTTTTCTTCAGCCAATGCCAGCAAGCGATAAGCCAGCGCCGCCACCGGACCGAGCACGAAGTACCAGAAAATCACCGCGAAGAAGCTCTGATAGGCCTGCCACAACAGGTGACCCTGAACCCGGTCCAGCAACTGCTCGCCGCTGTCGGCGCAGATGTTCAGATCACGCTTGGCCACATGCGCGGCCGCTTGCAGGTCTTCACGACGCCAGGCGTCACGAAACGGCCCGAGGCCGCCGAGCAGATCACCGCGCCCCAAAGCGTAAATCACCACCAGCAAATGCACCGGCAAGGCCAGCAAACCGTACGCCACGGGCTCCAGCACCAGCAGCAACAAGCCGAGCAGTGCCACCGGCAGCAATACCAGAATCGTCAGCACCAGCCATGGTCGATTCGACAACCGTTGGCTGCTTTCGAGTTTGTGCAGTTCGCGGATCCATCCGCCATCGCGTTGAACCCGATGGCGCAGGGCCGAGAATTTCTCGATCCAGACCGCCAGCAGTAACACCAGAAAACTCATTGTCCTTCCTCTTGTGCCAGGGCTGCGCGGTAACGCGCCCAGTCGAATGCCGGGCCAGGATCGGTCTTGCGCCCGGGTGCGATGTCGCTGTGCCCGCAGATACGGGCGCCGGTGATAGCCGGAAATGCTGTTTGCAGCTGACGCGTCAACGTGATCAGCGCCTGATACTGCGCATCGGTAAAGGGCAGATCATCAGTGCCTTCGAGCTCGATACCCACGGAAAAATCGTTACAGGTTTCCCGGCCTTCGAACATCGACACGCCCGCATGCCACGCCCGCTCAAGACAGGAGACAAACTGGGTGACCTTGCCGTCACGTTCGATCAGAAAATGCGCCGAGACGCGCAGGTCGGCGATCCCTGCAAAATAGGGATGCTCGGTGACATCCAGACGATTCTGGAAAAATTCCTGCACCTTGCCCGTGGCGAACTGCGCCGGCGGCAGGCTGATGTTGTGGATCACCAACAGGGAAATTTCGCCCGCCGGGCGTTCATTGAAGTTGGGCGATGGGCAGACCTGCACCCCGTGACACCACCCGCTAGCGGGATCCAACTGCATACCGATTCCTTCAACGCCGACTGTGTTGGCGCCCAGTATGCCGTGATCGGCCCCCGGCGCGCGATCACTTGCCGCGATTGAGTCGCCGCAGATTGCCGAGCACCGACTCCAGCGCCCGGTCGAACAGCAAGGTGTCATCCAGTGCCCGCACCGCGCCACGGCGAAACTCAAGGGCCAGGTCGACGCGGCTGCGCTCCAGCACTTTCATCCCGGTACGGTCGACAAACACGTATTTGCCGGTAGCTTCGATAATCGCGGCCAGCTTGCAGCGCAGGCTATGCTCGTCGTCTTCCTGGAACGCGACCCAACTGCCCAGGCGCAGTTGCTCCAACTGACGCAACCCCGGGTCGTCATGCGCCAGGCCACTGGCATTCAAGCCGATCGCGCCCTCATCAGCGCTGCGCAGGGTAATGTGCTGCGACACCTCCACCAGCGCCGGCGCATCGGCCGGCGGGTGCTCGGTTGAGGGTTCAAGCACCCGCACATGCAGCGCTTCCAGCTCGCTGAAAAATTCGCTGGTGGCGAACGGATCGAAAGCCGAACTGCTCAGGCCATCACGCAATGATTTGAGCAAACCGGGCACCAGCGCCAGCAACTGCAAACCGGCGTCCGCCTCGTCGTGACGCTGCACGCTCCAGATCAATTGCTCCATGGTCTGCACATCGGCCTGCCACTCAGCGCAGTGGTCGCCATGTTTGAGGCAGGTCAGCAGCAGCACTTTGCTCCAAGCATCACGCACAAACGTCACCACCGACGGCGGCAGGACTTTACCCAGCAACGCCTGATTCAGCACCTGCTCGACTCGTTGCCGGGCCAGTTCGGTTTTCGCCCGTCCTTCTTCGGCATCGCGCAAACGCTGTTCGAGCAATTCGCTGCGCCGCCGCTCGTCACTGGTGAACGCCAGGAAATCGGCGAGCAGCTCGGAGAAAATCGCCGGGTCGTCGACGAAGTCGCTCAACAGGCGCTGCACCACTTGTTCGATGCGCAGATACAGGCTGTCGCGCGCTTCGCCATTGCAGTCGCCCCAACCCATGGCGGCATCGGCGATTTCATTGAGCAGCCGCCGCGCCGGGTGGCTGCTGCGGCTGAAGAAACTTTTGTCGAGCACCGCCACCTTGAGCATCGGGATCTGTAATCGAGCGATCAATGCCTTGAGCGAATCCGGCAGGTTACGGTCCTCGAGGATGCAGTCGAAGACCATGGCGATCAGGTTGATCACGTCTTCATCCGCGCCGTCGACGATGCGCGATTTGCCGCTTCTGACGCTGACCCGCGTCAGCAACTGCTCGAGCTGATTACGCAGATCGAAATCGTCCTGTGCGGCCAGCGCCGGCACGTATTGCTGCAAGTGCGAGAGCAGGCGCAGTAGATCGCGGGTGCTAATCGGTTGCGCCGCCGCACTCGACTCCAGGGTCGGCGCGACGCTGCCGCGCACGTGCAGCAGCAGTTCCTGCAACGCGGCGAAAACTTCCTGCACGCTTTCGTCGGCGGGCGCGGGTTCGTCACTTTCTTCACTGCTGATGCTTGCTGCCGCGCGCTCGATCGCGCGGCGTGCGGGGGCGGGTTTCAACTCGGGCAACACGCCGGTGGCGACCAGCAATTGATTGGCTTCGGCATACAACTGCTCGGTATCGGCCAGCACATAGCGTTCGAACAGCTTGAGCAGGATCAGCTTGACCTTGATCTCCACGCCCAGGTTACGTCCGGCCTGCAGAAAGAACTCGCAGAGCATCGCCGGGCCGAGCGGGTTGTGCTGGTTATCGAAATCCTTGCCCAGCAACACGTTGAGGCGTGCGGTCAGCTGATCAAGAGCGAAGCCGTCGCGCTTGAGCACCCGGCCGACCATGGTTTCGACTGCCACGCTGCGCTCCATGTCATCGGTACGCGGTGCCGAATCCTCGAATATCAGCGCGCCGGGCAATGTGGAAGGTACGGCGCCGTATTGAATCAGCGCGACAAAGGCTTCGAAGAATTGCTCGAGAAAACCCCGTTCGATGTTTTTGCGCTTGAGGCGCAGATCGCGCATGGCTTCGAAAAAGATGTTCTGTTCGACATCGTTGCGCGCCCGGTCGGCCATTTCGAACAGGGTGTCGTCGGCGTTATCGAACAACTCCTGCAAACCGTGGCGCAGTTGCTGGGCAGCCTTGTCGCGAACCTGAAGCAGAATCACAGGCAGGCGGGCGAGCGGCGAGTGATTCGCCTGATCGGTAGCGGCCTTGTGCAAAGGCACTACATTCCCGTCGTTGTGCATCCAAGCCTCCTGAAACGGTGATTCCACTGGGCAGTTACCGCGCAATTCCCTGTGGGAGCGGGCTTGCTCGCGAAAGCGGTGTGTCGTTCGCCAAAACTGTCACTGAAAAACCGCTTTCGCGAGCAAGCCCGCTCCCACATCGGCGTCAAAGCCATGACGTCAAATGCAAGGCGGATTATCTTGCAAAACTTGTCCCCGGCGCTATAGCCGTCAGGGTTTCCCCTATGCCCGCGACACCTTCCAGTGACCACGAAAAACGGCGCTTTGCTCACAGAAAATCGACCAGTTGCAGTCAGGCACGCGCGTTCTCGCCTTGGGTTGGCTCCTGCCATGCCCCTATAATCGGCGCACTTAGTTTGTGGAGCCCGTTATGCCGAATCTACGTCTCGCCGATTTGACCGCCGAAATCGAAGCCAACGTGCGCCGTGCGTTGCTCGAAGACGTCGGCAGCGGCGACATCACCGCGCAACTGATCCCGGCCGAACGTCTGGCCAAAGCCACCATCATCACTCGCGACGACGCGGTTATCTGCGGCACGGCGTGGGTCGACACGGTGTTTCGCCAGCTCGATCCACGCGTCGCGGTGCACTGGCAGGTACGGGACGGCGAACGGGTCAAACCCAATCAGCCGCTGTTTCATCTGGAAGGCCCGGCCCGTTCGTTGTTGACTGGCGAACGCAGTGCGCTGAACTTCCTGCAACTGCTGTCCGGCGTGGCGACGCGCGCGCAGTACCTGGCGGACTTCGTGGCGCAGACCCAGGTCAAGCTGCTGGATACCCGCAAGACCCTGCCGGGCCTGCGTCTGGCGCAGAAATACGCGGTGACCTGCGGCGGTTGCCACAACCACCGCATCGGCCTCTACGACGCGTTCCTGATCAAGGAAAACCACATCGCCGCCAGTGGTGGCATCGCGCAAGCCATTGCTGCCGCGCACAAGATCGCGCCGGGCAAACCGGTGGAAGTCGAAGTGGAAAGTCTGGAAGAGCTGAAGGAAGCGCTGACTGCCGGCGCCGACATCATCATGCTCGACGAACTGAGCCTGGATGACATGCGCGAAGCCGTGCGCCTGAATGGCGGCAAGGCCAAACTGGAGGCCAGCGGCGGTATCAACGAAAGCACGCTGCTGCCGATCGCCGAGACTGGAGTGGATTACATCTCGATCGGTGCGATGACCAAGGATGTGAAAGCGGTAGACCTGTCGATGCGCCTCAGCCTCTGAGGCCGTCACGCAATAAAAAACGCCAGCCCGATTGAGGCTGGCGTTTTTGTTTCAGACCACCAGATTGTTCATCTCGCAGTACTCGTCCCACTCGACGCCCAACACTTCGGCCGCCTCTTTGTGCAGCTCCAGGCGCTTGGCCTCAAACTCTTCAGGGGTGCTGGTGTACTTGAGCGTCAGCTCCCACGGCTGCAAGCCCTGAGATTCGGCTTCGTCCTCGAATGCCCACTGGATCTGGTCTTTCTGATCATCAGGACTCAGGTCCTTGATCTCTTCTTTCAGGTCCGGGACGTCCTGAATGTATTTTTCCAGCGCTAGTGCGTGACGTTGCTCTTGAGTTAATTCGGTCATGGCGTTCTCGCTGATCGTAAGAATGGAGGATGGATCTGGATCATCAAGGATCTCTCTAACGCGGATTGTCCGGCCTTCGGAACCATTCGGGATCATCTGAAAACTGCTAAGCGATGCTCATGCAGGCACCGAATATAGGACGTTTGCATGACGAATTACACGGCTCTTTACATCTCTCGCACAAAAACTTTGACCTAGGAGACATAAATCGCGGGATTGCGCGAGGGGATGGTGCCCGAGACAGGAATCGAACCTGCGACCTTCGCGTTACGAGTGCGCTGCTCTACCGGCTGAGCTACACGGGCGGTGGGCTAAACCTAGCACCGGTCTCGGGCTGCGGCAAATTTGAGCGTGTTTCTGCTGATTATCACTTGTGGCGAGGGAGTTTGCTCCCGCTGGGTTGCGGAGCGACCCCAGGCTTTCTGAGGCTGATGTTTTTTTACGACTGCTGCGCAGCCGAGCGGGAGCAAGCTCCCTCGCCACAAATGCGTTTATGGCAGACAAAAAAATGCCCCGCCGTTTTCACGGCGGGGCATTTTTATTGCGCTAAGGCTGTGGGGTGATTAAACGCCCGAAGCCTTGGCCGCTGCCACGTCTTTGATGGACAGCTTGATACGGCCGCGGTTGTCCACGTCCAGTACCAGCACTTCCACTTCCTGGCCTTCTTTCAGGATGTCGGTGACTTTCTCTACGCGAGCGTCGCTCAGCATCGAGATGTGTACCAGACCGTCCTTGCCCGGCAGGATGTTGACGAATGCGCCGAAGTCGACGATGCGCTCAACCTTGCCGACGTAGATCTTGCCGATCTCGGCTTCTGCAGTGATGCTCAGAACGCGCTGACGAGCAGCTTCTGCGGCATCCTTGGTTTCGCCAAAGATCTTGATCGAACCGTCGTCTTCGATGTCGATCGAAGCCTTGGTTTCTTCGCAGATCGCACGGATGGTCGCGCCACCTTTACCGATAACGTCACGGATCTTGTCGGTGTCGATCTTCATCGCGATCATGGTCGGAGCGTTGGCCGACAGTTCGGTACGCGACTGGCCAATGATCTGGTTCATCTGGCCGAGGATGTTCAGGCGCGCTTCCAGGGCTTGGCCCAGAGCGATTTCCATGATCTCTTCGGTGATGCCCTTGATCTTGATGTCCATCTGCAGCGCAGTAACGCCTTTGGCGGTACCGGCTACTTTGAAGTCCATGTCGCCCAGGTGGTCTTCGTCACCGAGGATGTCGGTCAGAACGGCGAACTTCTCGCCTTCTTTAACCAGACCCATGGCGATACCGGCAACCGGCGCCTTCATTGGAACACCAGCGTCCATCAGGGCCAGGGAAGCGCCGCAAACGGAAGCCATCGAGCTCGAACCGTTGGATTCGGTGATTTCCGACACTACACGGATGGTGTACGGGAACACGTCAGCGGCTGGCAGCATGGCCGAAACCGAACGACGGGCCAGACGGCCGTGACCGACTTCACGACGACCGGCGCCACCCATGCGACCACACTCGCCCACCGAGAACGGAGGGAAGTTGTAGTGCAGCATGAACGGGTCTTTTTTCTCGCCTTCCAGGGTGTCCAGCAGCTGTGCGTCACGGGCAGTACCCAGCGTCGCAACCACCAGAGCCTGGGTTTCGCCACGGGTAAACAGCGCCGAACCGTGAGTCTTCGGCAGAACGCCGACTTCGATGTTCAGCGGACGTACGGTGCGGGTGTCGCGACCGTCGATACGTGGTTTGCCGTTAACGATGTTTTCGCGAACGGTGCGGTATTCGATTTCGCCGAAAGCCGCTTTGACGTCAGCAGCCGAAGGCTGGCCTTCTTCGCCGGACAGCTTGGCAACGACCTGGTCTTTCAGCTCGCCCAGACGTGCGTAGCGGTCAGCCTTGACGGTGATGGTGTAAGCCTGGGAGATCGCTTCGCCGAACTCGGCACGGATCGCGCCCAGCAGTTCGGTGGCTTCTGGAGCAGGAGCCCAGGTCCAGGTTGGCTTGGCAGCTTCAGCGGCCAGTTCTTTGACGGCGTTGATCACCACCTGGAACTCGTCGTGAGCAAACAGTACCGCGCCCAGCATCTGGTCTTCGGTCAGCTCTTTGGCTTCCGATTCAACCATCAGTACGGCGTCGGAAGTACCGGCAACGACCATGTCCAGGCTCGAAGCAGCTTGCTGCTCGTAGGTCGGGTTCAGCAGGTAGCCGGTGCTTTCGTGGAACGCTACACGGGCGGCGCCGATCGGGCCGTCGAAAGGAATGCCCGAGATGGCCAGGGCAGCCGAGGTACCGATCATCGCAGCGATGTCCGGATCGGTCTTCTTGCTGGTGGAAACGACGGTGCAGACAACCTGCACTTCGTTCATGAAGCCTTCCGGGAACAGCGGACGGATCGGACGGTCGATCAGTCGGGAAGTCAGGGTTTCTTTCTCGGAAGGACGGCCTTCACGCTTGAAGAAACCGCCAGGGATCTTACCGGCAGCGTAAGTTTTTTCCTGGTAGTGAACGGACAGAGGGAAGAAGCCCTTGCCTGGATCGGCTTGCTTGGCACCGACTACGGTCACCAATACGCTGACGTCGTCGTCAACGGTGACCAATACTGCGCCGGAGGCCTGACGGGCGATACGGCCAGTCTCGAGGGTAACGGTCGACTGACCGAACTGGAATTTTTTGATTACCGGGTTCACGGTGTCCTACCTTCTTTGTGGCTCTTGGGGGAACTGGTTTCTTGCGAAATTCTTGGGCAATGTCGGGAATCGGCCCGCTGACTGTCCGGGTAAAACGGTAGTGCAGATAAAACTTGAGGCTGGAAGCCGGCCAGCCACCAGCGGAAAACCGCTGATGCCTGACAGACAACCAACCTCATAGCGCAATCGCTGATTAGCGACGCAGACCCAGGCGGCCGATCAGAGCGCTGTAACGGCTCAGATCTTTGCCTTTCAGGTAGTCCAGCAGCTTGCGACGCTGGTTTACCATGCGGATCAGACCACGACGGGAGTGGTGGTCTTTACCGTTGGCCTTGAAGTGACCTTGCAGTTTGTTGATGTTGGCGGTCAGCAGTGCAACTTGCACTTCTGGCGAACCAGTATCACCAACAGCTTGCTGGTAGTCGGCAACGATTTGAGCTTTTTCTTGAACGTCGAGAGCCATGAGGCAATCCTTTTATCAGGAAACTGTTTCAAAAACAGTTTCAACAGGCCAGGGACAAATCCCTGTATCTATAAATGAGTAGTGACCGTGCCTGTTAACAGCCACACTCGCCGGCCTGCTGTTACACAGACCGGTTTCCGGTCATTCTGACCGAATCAGTCGACGCGGCGCGATGCGCCCGTCTTCGCTCACTTCACCGATACCGATGAAGCGACCATTGTGATCCTGTACCCGTACCATGCCGAACTTCGGAGCATCCGGGGCACGTACCGGCTGGCCGTTGAGCCAGTAGAACGCACTCGCTTCGGAGAAGTGCAGCAGCGGCCAATCCTGCAAACCGCTGTCCGATGGCATCAGGAAGCGGTCGACCGCTTCGTTGCCGCCTTCGGCATGTACCGCTTCCAGCTCTTCGAGGGTCACGGTCTGCGCCAGGGTGAAAGGCCCGGCCTGGGTACGACGCAGTTCCGCGACGTACGCACCACAACCGAGTTGCTCACCGATATCCTCCACCAGGGTGCGAATATAGGTGCCCTTGCTGCAATCCACCGCAAGACGCGCAGTATCGCCTTCGAAGGCCAGCAATTCCAAGCGCGCAATAGTAACAGAACGCGGTTCGCGCTCCACTACTTCGCCTGCACGGGCCAGCTTGTACAGCGGCTGCCCGTCACGCTTGAGTGCCGAGTACATCGGCGGTATCTGACTGATTTGCCCACGAAATTTCGGCAGAACCGCCTCGACATCGGCGCGACCAACGGTCACCGGACGCTCCTGCAAAACCTCACCCTCGGCGTCCGCCGTGGTAGTGGTCTTGCCCAGTTGGGCGAGGGTTTCGTAACCCTTGTCGGAATCGAGCAGGTATTGCGAAAACTTCGTTGCCTCGCCAAAGCACAGCGGCAATACACCGGTGGCCAACGGGTCGAGACTGCCGGTGTGACCGGCCTTCTCGGCGTTGAGCAACCAGCGAACCTTCTGCAACGCGGCGTTGGAGGTGAACCCCAGCGGCTTGTCGAGCAGGATGATACCGCTGACGTTACGACGGATACGTTTGACCTGAGCCACCGAATTACTCCTTGGTGTCTTCAGGTGCAGCGGCCAGGTGCTGATTGTCCTCAGCCACGGCGCGCTCGATCAGGGCCGACAGGTGCGCGCCACGCACGACGCTTTCGTCGTAGTGGAAGTGCAATTGCGGCACGCTGCGCAGCTTCATTTCACGGGCCAGTTGCATGCGCAGGAAACCTGCGGCAGCGTTGAGCACCTTGATGCTTTGCGCGATGTCTTCGGCGTTGTCCTGCCCCATCACGGTGATGAAGATCTTCGCGTGACCGACGTCACGGCTGACTTCCACAGCAGTAATGGTGACCAGGCCGACGCGCGGATCTTTGACTTCACGACGGATCAGCTGGGCCAGCTCACGCTGCATCTGATCGCCGATACGTTGGGTACGGCTGTATTCTTTTGCCATGATTTTGTTACCTGTTACTGCCCTACGGTGAAACCCGCAAGGTCTGAAAGCGGCAAACGCCCGGCCTGACAAAAGCCAGACCGGGCGTTGCGTTTAGAGTCCTGACGCCGTGGCGCGCATCTGCATGCGGCGGCTCGGCGTGGCCCTTGAAGTGCGCGAGTCAGAGGCTGCGAGCAACCTGAACCTTCTCGAAGACTTCGATCTTGTCACCGACTTTGACGTCGTTGTAGCTCTTCACGCCGATACCGCATTCCATGCCGGCACGTACTTCGGAAGCGTCATCCTTGAAGCGGCGCAGGGATTCCAGCTCGCCTTCGAAGATAACGATGTCTTCACGCAATACACGGATCGGACGGTTACGGAACACAACACCTTCGATCACCATGCAACCGGCGATCGCGCCAAACTTCGGCGAACGGAACACGTCGCGCACTTCGGCCACGCCCAGGATGTTCTCGCGAACATCGCTGCCGAGCATGCCGGTCAGGGCTTTCTTGACGTCTTCGATGATGTCGTAGATCACGTTGTAGTAACGCATGTCCAGACCTTCCTGCTCGACGATCTTCCGTGCGCCAGCATCGGCACGCACGTTGAAGCCGAACAGTACAGCGTTGGAAGCCAGTGCCAGGTTAGCGTCGGATTCGGTGATACCACCGACACCGCCACCGACCACGCGCACTTGCACTTCGTCGTTGCCCAGGCCGTTCAGAGCGCCCTGCAAAGCTTCCAGCGAACCACGGACGTCGGATTTGAGGACGATGTTGAGCGTCTTCTTCTCTTCCTGGCCCATGTTTTCGAAGATGTTTTCCAGCTTGCCGGCGTGAGCGCGAGCCAGTTTGACTTCGCGGAACTTGCCTTGACGGAACAGAGCCACTTCACGGGCTTTCTTCTCGTCGGCAACCACGCTCATCTCGTCGCCAGCGTCCGGCGTACCGTCAAGACCCAGGATCTCGACCGGAATGGCCGGACCTGCTTCCTTGATCGGCTTGCCGTTCTCGTCGAGCATGGCGCGCACGCGGCCATAGTTCGAGCCGACCAGCACCATGTCGCCTTGACGCAGCGTACCGTCCTGAACCAGCACGGTGGCCACCGGGCCACGGCCCTTGTCCAGACGCGATTCAACGACAACACCACGGCCAGGAGCCGATGGCGTAGCAGTCAGTTCGAGCACTTCGGCCTGCAGCAGAACGGCTTCAAGCAGTTCGTCAACGCCGGTACCCATTTTCGCCGAAACCGGTACGAATGGAGTGTCGCCACCCCACTCTTCGGAAGTCACGCCGTGAACCGACAGTTCGCTACGGATGCGATCGAGGTCGGCACCTGGCTTGTCGATTTTGTTCACTGCAACCACCAGAGGAACGCCAGCCGCCTGAGCGTGCTGAACAGCCTCGATGGTTTGCGGCATCACGCCGTCGTCCGCCGCAACCACCAGGATCACGATGTCGGTCGCCTTGGCACCACGGGCACGCATTGCGGTAAACGCAGCGTGACCCGGGGTGTCGAGGAACGTCACCATGCCACGGTCGGTTTCAACGTGGTAGGCGCCGATGTGCTGGGTAATGCCGCCAGCTTCGCCCGCTGCCACCTTGGCACGACGGATGTAGTCGAGCAGGGAAGTCTTACCGTGGTCAACGTGGCCCATTACGGTCACGACTGGCGCACGGGAAACTGCCTCACCTTCAAACTTCAGGGACTCGGCCAGGGAATCTTCCAGGGCGGTGTCGCTGACCAGGGTCACTTTGTGGCCCAGTTCTTCAGCTACCAGTTGAGCAGTTTCCTGATCGAGTACCTGGTTGATGGTCGCTGGAGTGCCCAGTTTGAACATGAACTTGATGATTTCAGCAGCCTTGACCGACATCTGCTGAGCGAGATCGCCAACAGTAATGGTCTCGCCGATCTTCACTTCACGCACGACAGGACCGGTAGGGTTCTGGAAACCGTGAGCGTTGCGTTTCTTCAGCTTGGCCTTGCCACGACCACCACGACGGAAGCCATCGCTTTCTTCGTCGGTAGTGCGTGGCGCCACACGTGGAGCCGGCGCTTTTTCTTTGACCGATGCGCGATGCGGAGCGTTTTTGCGCTCGCCATCGCCACCACCGCCGCGACGATTGTTATCGTCGGCACGTGGTTTGTCCGGACGGCGCTGTTCGTCACGCTTGCGAGTGTCGGCAGCTGGCGCAGCAGCAACCGGCGCGGCGTCGCGCGCAGGTTCAGCGACTGGCGCAGGTGCTGCAACAGCTTCGGCAGGAGCGGACGGTGCAGCAGCAGGCTGGCGACGCGCTTCTTCTTCAGCGCGCTGCTTGGCTTCTTCTTCAGCCTTCTGACGGGCAGCATTTTCTACTGCGCGACGCTCTTCCAGTTCACGCTTGCGCTCGGCTTCGATTTCTTCCGGGCTACGCTGTACGAAAACTTTCTTTTTGCGAACTTCAACGCTGATGCTCTTGCTACCAGCCACACGCAGGGTGCTGGTGGTTTTACGCTGCAGCGTGATCTTGCGTGGTTCTTCCACTTTCGCCTTGTGGCTGCTCTTCAAGTGAGTCAGCAGGGATTGCTTCTCACTGTCAGTCACATTTTCTTCGGCGGCGGTGTGCGGCAGACCTGCCTCACGCATCTGCTGCAACAGGCGCTCTACCGGTGTTTTGACCTCATCGGCCAGTTGTTTCACCGTGACTTGCGTCATGCACTTCTCTCCTCAGGCCGCGCCTAATTACTCGAACCAGTGGGCTCGGGCGGCCATGATCAACTTGCCGGCACGATCATCGTCAATGCCGTCGATGTCGAGCAGGTCGTCAATAGACTGCTCGGCCAGGTCTTCGCGGGTAATTACGCCGCGCACCGCCAGTTCCATCGCCAAATCCTTGTCCATACCCTCAAGCGAGAGCAGGTCTTCGGCCGGATGGGCGTCTGCCAGCTTTTCCTCAGTAGCGATGGCTTTGGTCAACAAACGATCCTTGGCACGAGCGCGAAGCTCGTTGACGATATCTTCGTCAAAGCCGTCGATGTTGAGCATTTCTTCCAACGGTACGTAGGCAATCTCTTCCAGGCTGGTGAAGCCTTCATCTACCAGCACCTGAGCCAGTTCTTCGTCGACTTCCAGCTCGTCGATGAAGTTGCGCAGGATGTCGCCGGTTTCTGCTTGCTGCTTAGCCTGGATGTCCGATTCGGTCATCACGTTCAGGGTCCAGCCAGTCAACTGGCTCGCCAGACGCACGTTCTGACCACCTCGACCGATGGCCTGAGCCAGATTGTCTGCGCCAACGGCGATGTCCATTGCATGGGCATCTTCGTCAACGATAATGGCCGCCACTTCTGCCGGCGACATGGCATTGATCACGAACTGCGCCGGGTTATCGTCCCACAGGACGATATCGACACGCTCGCCACCCAACTCGCCCGACACGGCCTGAACGCGCGAACCGCGCATACCGATGCACGCGCCCTGCGGGTCGATGCGTTTGTCCTTGGAACGGACAGCGATCTTGGCACGCGAACCCGGATCACGGGACGCCGCCATGACTTCGATCAGGCCTTCAGCGATTTCCGGCACTTCGATGCGGAACAACTCGATCAGCATTTCCGGCGCGGTACGCGACAGGATCAGCTGCGGGCCGCGGTTCTCGGTGCGGATTTCCTTGAGCAGTGCACGCAGACGCACACCGACACGGAAGGTTTCGCGAGAAATGATGTCTTCACGGGCCAGCAACGCTTCGGCGTTGTTGCCCAGATCGACGATCACGTTGTCGCGGGTGACTTTCTTCACGGTGCCGGAGATGATTTCTCCCAGGCGCTCGCGATAGGCGTCGACCACTTGAGCGCGCTCGGCTTCACGCACTTTCTGCACAATGACCTGTTTGGCGGTCTGTGCAGCAATGCGGCCGAACTCGATGGATTCGATCTTTTCTTCGACGACGTCGCCGACCTTGGCACCCGGGTGCGTTTCGGCAACCTTGCTTGGCCAGGTTTCGATCGCAGGATCGTCGAGATCATTCTCTTCGACGACTGTCCAGCGACGGAAAGTCTCGTAGGAACCGGTGTGGCGGTTAATTTCCACACGCAGGTCAACTTCGTCTTCAAAACGCTTTTTGGTAGCAGTGGCCAGAGCCAGCTCCAGCGCTTCAAAAATCACGCTTGCCGGTACGCCCTTTTCATTGGATACCGACTCAACAACCAGCAGTACTTCTTTGCTCATCGTACGCCTCGCCTTTCGCAAGCCATTGGATCCGCGGGATCCGCGTCTCAGTCAAAACTGGGAATAATGTTGGCCTTGTCGATCATATCGATCGGCAACAGGAATTCATGGTCTTCTACCTGCACCACGACATCCTGTTCTTCTACACCGCGCAGAAGGCCCTGAAAGTTGCGTCGACCTTCAAAAGGCGAGCGCAGCTTGATCTTCACTTGTTCACCGGCAAATTTTGCAAACTGCTCAAGAGTGAACAGTGGGCGTTCCATGCCTGGCGAGGAAACTTCGAGGGTGTACTCAACGGAGATCGGATCTTCAACATCCAGGACACCGCTGATCTGACGGCTGACAATGGCGCAATCGTCCACCAGCACGCCACCCTCTTTATCGATATAAACACGCAACATCGAGTGACGACCTTGAGCCGAAAACTCGATACCCCAGCATTCATAGCCTAGGGCCACGACCACCGGGGCCAACAAGGCCTGCAACTCTTCTAGCTTGCTCGACACCTGAACCCCCTCGTGCATGTAAATGCATGCGCTGCAAAATAAAAAAATGGGCGAAACGCCCATCCTTGAAACGCCGTCGAACATCGGCGTAGAAAGTGTCCAGCTAACAAAAAGCCCCTGAAAAGGGGCTCCTTAAACTGGTTGCGGGGGCCGGATTTGAACCGACGACCTTCGGGTTATGAGCCCGACGAGCTACCAGACTGCTCCACCCCGCGACAAAGCTGGGGCGGAAGTATACGACCGATCCCTTATAGGGTCAATGTAACCTTCCACCTGCAAGAAAGCCCGCAACAGCGGGCTCTCCTGACTAATTGGTACCGAGAAGGGGACTCGAACCCCTACACCCTATGGGCACAACCACCTCAAGGTTGCGTGTCTACCAATTCCACCACCTCGGCAAAACTACGTTTGAAACCCTTCTTACTTCTGCTCTTGAGCTGGAGGTACGTCAGTCGCTGGAGTAGCCGACTTTTGCTCTTGAAGCACCGGGACATCATCAGAAGCCGGTTGTTGCTGCTTAGGCACTTCCAACACTGCTGGATCTGGCAAACCTGCTTGAGTCAGCTGATGAGCCTTCTCTTTAGCAAAGTAACCTAACCCCAAGCTGGTTATGAAGAAACCGGCGGCAAGTATAGCAGTAAACTTACTAAGAAAGGTAGAGGAACCTTGGCTTCCGAACACAGTATTTGAAGCACCTGCTCCGAAAGACGCGCCAGCGTCCGCACCTTTACCCTGCTGCAGCAAAACCAGAGCAACTACGCCCAATGCACCCAGCAGATGAAAAACGACTACGACTGTTTCCAGCATTTTTTCAGTTTCCCGCGGCGCGACAAATCGCACCGAACTCATCTGCATTCAGGGAAGCCCCACCAATGAGCCCCCCATCGATATCCGGCATGCCGAACAGTTCGGCCGCATTGGCCGCCTTCACGCTGCCGCCGTATAGAAGCCGCACACCTCGTGCGACTTCAGAATTCTCTGCCGCCAACTGCTCGCGAATGGCTTTGTGCACATCCTGAGCCTGTTGCGGCGTTGCAGTCAGCCCGGTACCAATGGCCCAGACAGGCTCGTAAGCAATGACTGCCTTGGCAAAGGCACCTACACCCAGCTCCTCGATGATGCTGCCCAGCTGACGCCCGACAACTTCAAGAGTTTTTCCGGCTTCGCGCTGCTCGAGGGTTTCCCCTACACACAACACCGGAATCAAGCCACATGCCTGTGCCGCTGCGAACTTGCGATTCAGCATCCCGTCTCGCTCGCCCATTATCTGGCGGCGTTCGGAGTGCCCGACAAGTACCAGGGAACAACCTGCATCCACCAACTGACTCGGTGCAATTTCACCAGTCAATGCACCTTGCATGGATTCCACCGCAGAATTCTGCGCACCGACCGAAATCGATTTACCTTTCAAGCCATCAATCACTTGATTGATATGCAAGCAAGGCGGGAATACCGCGACATCAACACCGCTTGGCAAGGCCAGATGACGAAGGCCGTTGATCAGCTCAGCGACGCTGGCGCGGGTACCGTGCATCTTCCAGTTACCAGCTACCATAGGGCGACGCATGCTGTACCTCGTCGGTCAAAGTGGGCGCAGATGTTACCCAACACAATCATGGCTGGCAAGCCGTATCAGGCAGAAACTTCACTTACCAGTTTTGCCAGTTCTTCGGCGTAGCTGCGAACCTGAGTTTCATCCTCGCCTTCGACCATCACACGCACCAACGGCTCTGTACCGGACTTGCGCAGAAGCACCCGACCACGACCGGCCATTGCCTGGGTTACACGCGCACTGGCTTCCTTGACAGCAGGATGCTCCAGCGGGCTTTCGCCTCCGCCGAAACGCACGTTGATCAACACCTGAGGACACTTACGCAAAGCCTGACGCGTTTGCGCAAGACCTTCATTGCGCGCTCTCAATGCCATCAGCACCTGCAGCGCAGCAATGATCGCATCACCGGTGGTGGTATGATTGAAGCAGACGATATGCCCCGAGTTTTCACCACCTACCAGCCAGTTGCGCTCCAGCAGCTCGGCGATCACATAACGGTCACCGACATTGGCACGAATGAATGGAATCGAGAGCTCTGCCAGAGCGAGCTCCAGACCGAGGTTGCTCATCAGGGTACCGACTACACCACCCTGCAACTTGCCACGCTCGTGCAGGTCGCGGGCAATAATGAACAGCAATTCGTCGCCATCGACGATGGCACCCGTGTGATCGACCATCAGCACCCGATCACCATCACCGTCAAAGGCGATACCCAGATCAGCGTGCTCCGCCAGAACAGCGGCCTGCAGCTGCCCCATATGGGTCGAACCGCAGTTGTCATTGATATTCAGACCATTAGGCTGGGCCGACAGGACAACCACTTCAGCACCCAACTCACGGAACACACTCGGAGCAACCTTGTAGGTCGCACCGTGTGCACAGTCGATCACGATCTTCATACCGGAAAAACTGGTACCGGTCGGCACACTGCTTTTGCAGAATTCGATGTAACGACCGGAAGCGTCGTTAATGCGCGAAACTTTGCCGATCTTGCTCGACTCAACCACTGTCATAGGGGCGTCGAGCAATTCTTCGATCATCAGCTCCAGCTCATCAGGCAGCTTGGTACCCTTGCCGGAGAAGAATTTGATGCCGTTATCGTCATGCGGATTGTGTGAAGCACTGATCACGATCCCGGCCTCGGCCTGAAACGTGCGCGACAGATAGGCAATCGCCGGCGTCGGCATCGGACCGAGCAGCATCACGTCCGCACCAGCCGAGGTCAGGCCTGCTTCAAGCGCCGATTCGAACATGTAGCCAGAGATGCGCGTGTCCTTGCCGACCAGCACCTTGCAGGCGCCCATCTTGCGAAAGGCCATACCTGCCGCCCAGCCGAGCTTGAGCATGAAGTCCGGAGTGATCGGATATTCACCGACACGACCACGAATACCGTCAGTACCAAAGTATTTCTTGCTCATAAGTGCTCCATCATTCTTATTCGGCTGATTCCACGGCTGCGAGCATACGCACCACATCTACCGTTTCCGCCACATCATGGACGCGCAATATACGCGCTCCGTTAATCGACGCCAGTGCCGCGAGAGCCAGACCGCCATGCAGACGCTCGCCGACTGGGCGGTTCAAAGCCTGGCCAATCATGCTTTTGCGCGAGACGCCGACCAACAGCGGACGTCCCAGCACATGCAGAGCTTGCATATGCTTGAACAAACTCAGGTTGTGCTGCAGAGTTTTCGCGAAACCGAAACCGGGATCAAGAATGATTCGCTCGGCAGGAATACCCGCCGCCGCACACTGAGCCATGCGCTCCGCCAGAAACTCGCCCACTTCCCGGGTAACGTCCTGATAATGCGGATTGTCCTGCATGTCACCCGGCTCGCCGAGCATGTGCATCAGGCAGACCGGCAACCCGGTCGCTGCAGCCGCATCCAGCGCGCCGTCGCGGCGCAACGAGCGCACATCATTGATCAACCCGGCACCAAGGCGCGCCGTTTCGCGCATCACCGCAGGTGTCGAAGTATCAACCGAGATAACCACATCCAGCTCGCGATTGATCAGCTCCACGATCGGAGCTACGCGCTCCAGCTCCTCCAGCGGCGAAACCGCTCGAGCGCCAGGCCGGGTCGATTCACCGCCGACATCGATCAGCGTCGCACCAGCAGCCACCATGGCTTCGGCGTGACGCAAGGCCACGTCGAGCTGGTTGTACCGGCCGCCGTCGGAAAAGGAATCGGGAGTGACATTGAGAATGCCCATGACGTGCGTCCGGGCCAAATCAAGAACCCGGTTGCCGCAAGGCAACCGGGTCAGGGACTGTACAGAAGTCATTTCAAACCTTAAACGTCAGCAGCCGGACCGCCGATCGGTGTTTCCGGACGCTCATCCTGAATCACCGGCGGCGGAGGCGTCCCCGTGCCACCAGTCCAGTCACGCGGCTCACGAGGCGTACGACCCGCCATGATGTCGTCGATCTGCTCGGCATCGATGGTTTCGTACTTCATCAGCGCATCAGCCATGGCATCGAGCTTGTCACGGTTGTCCGTGAGGATCTGCTTGGCCGTGCCGTAGCACTGATCAATGATGCTGCGCACTTCGGAGTCGATCAGCTTGGCTGTCTCACCGGAGAAGCTTGCGGCCTGACCGCCACCACCGCGACCGAGGAACACTTCGCCCTCTTCTTCCGCGTACATCAGCGGACCGAGTTTTTCCGACAGGCCCCACTTGGTCACCATGTTCCGCGCAATCTGACTGGCACGCATGATGTCGTTGGACGCACCGGTGGTCACACCATCGAAACCAAGGGTCATTTCTTCGGCGATACGGCCACCGTACAGCGAGCAGATCTGACTGATCAGCGCACGCTTGGAAAGACTGTAGCGATCCTCTTCCGGCAGGAACATGGTCACACCCAGCGCACGACCACGCGGAATGATCGAAACCTTGTAGACCGGATCATGCTCAGGCACGACGCGACCAACGATGGCGTGGCCCGCTTCGTGATAAGCGGTGTTCTGCTTCTCTTTCTCGGACATGACCATGGATTTGCGCTCGGCGCCCATCATGATCTTGTCCTTGGCCAGTTCGAACTCTTTCATTTCAACGATGCGCTTGCCGCTACGTGCAGCGAACAGCGACGCTTCGTTGACCAGGTTGGCCAAGTCGGCACCGGAGAAGCCCGGGGTACCACGTGCGATAACGGCCGGAGCAACATCGTCACCCATTGGCACCTTGCGCATATGAACCTTGAGGATCTGCTCGCGACCACGGATATCCGGCAAACCTACAACAACCTGGCGGTCGAAACGGCCCGGACGCAGCAGCGCAGGGTCGAGTACGTCAGGACGGTTTGTAGCGGCTATCACGATGATGCCGTCATTCATTTCAAAGCCATCCATCTCTACCAGCAACTGGTTGAGAGTCTGCTCACGCTCGTCGTGACCGCCGCCCATGCCGGCGCCACGGTGGCGACCGACGGCGTCGATTTCGTCGATGAAGATGATGCACGGCGCATGCTTCTTGGCCTGCTCGAACATGTCGCGAACGCGGCTTGCGCCAACACCCACGAACATTTCAACGAAGTCGGAACCGGAAATAGTGAAGAACGGAACCTTCGCTTCGCCAGCAATCGCCTTGGCCAGCAAGGTTTTACCGGTACCCGGAGGGCCGACCATCAATACGCCGCGAGGAATACGACCACCCAGGCGCTGAAACTTGCCCGGATCACGCAGGAACTCAACCAGTTCGCCGACCTCTTCCTTGGCTTCGTCGCAACCGGCAACGTCAGCCAAGGTGGTTTTCACCTGATCTTCGGAAAGCAGGCGTGCCTTGCTCTTGCCGAAGCTCATTGGCCCGCCCTTGCCGCCGGCACCGCCCTGCATCTGGCGCATGAAGAACATGAACACCGCGATGATCACCAGGATCGGGAAGCTGGCCACCAGGAGCTGAGTCCAGATGCTTTGCTGTTCAGGCTGCTTGCCTTCAACCACAACGTGATTGTCGACCAGGTCGCCGATCAGGCCGTTGTCCTGGATCGCCGGACGAATGGTCTTGAAGCTGTCGCCATCGTTGCGCTTGCCGGTAATCACATAGCCATCAACAGCTACGCGCTCGACCTTGCCATCCTTGACCTGCTGGATGAAGTCGGAATAGTTGAGGGTCTGCGGCTCGTTAGGGCTGGAGAAGTTGTTCATCACCGTCACGAGGACTGCCGCGATGATCAACCACAGGATCAGATTCTTTGCCATATCGTTCAATTAACTACCCTCTGAAGCAAGCTCCGCTACTGGCGCGCGCTTCGCATGATATTCACCGGCCTAACTTACTACATTACCTACAACTCTGGCAGGCGCCGTCTGTAACCCTTTGTGAAACACTTTCTACACAATATTCGCTTATGCACGCAGGTCAAAATACGAAAAACCTATCGCCCCGCCAAAAAACCTCGTTTTACTCGTTAACACCGCGGTAACCCCAGGCCAGCATATATTGCTCGCGGGAGCTGCCACGGGAAGAATCCGGCTTGATCATCTGGATCTTGTCGAATTTCTTGCGAGCATCCTTCAGGTAAACATCGAAACCTTCACCCTGAAAGATCTTGATCACGAAATTGCCACCCGGCTTGAGTATCCGTTCCGCCAGATCAAGCGCCAGTTCGCAAAGAAACATGGCTTTCGGCATATCCACTTCAGGCGTACCACTCATATTGGGGGCCATATCGGAAATCACAAGGTCCACCTGCGAATTACCCACAGCCTCAAGAATCCGCGCGAGCACTTCATCCTCGGTGAAGTCACCCTGGATGAAGGTCACGTCCGGAATGCTGTCCATTTCCAGAATGTCCGAAGCGATCAGACGCCCCTGACCGCCAATCAACCGACTGGTGACCTGCGACCAGCCGCCGGGCGCTGCGCCCAGGTCGACAACGCTCATGCCGGAACGGATCAGCTTGTATTTCTCCTGGATCTCCAGAAGCTTGTAACTCGCACGCGAGCGGTAGCCATCCTTCTGCGCCTGCTTCACATAAGGATCGTTGACATGTCGTTTCAGCCAACCAAGGCTTGTCTTGGAACGCGCCATTGGGCACCTCGATGATTAGGGTCGTGATTAATTGGGCGGATCCACGAACCCTCGGGTAAAATGGCCGCCATTTTACAGAATCCAGACGAAAGGGTCAGATTATGCCGCTCACTCCAGAGCAGAAGAAACAGTACAAATCCATTGGCCACCACCTGAAACCGGTTTTGACGGTGGCGGACAACGGTCTGACTGAAGGTGTATTAGCCGAACTTGAACGCGCCCTGGCGGATCACGAGCTGATCAAAATCAAGCTCAACATCCTCGATCGCGAGTCGCGCCTGGCGCACATTGCAGAGCTGTGCAAGGTCGGCAAGGCTGACCTGGTTCAGGTCATCGGCAAGATGGCACTGGTTTATCGCAAGAACTTCAGCGTCAACAAGCAGCTGTCGAACGTTCATCGCTTCAAGTGATGAAAGGGGTCAGGGGTGTGCTTCGCGCACCCTGCCACTCCATCCCGGCAGCGGCTGCAACACCAGCACCACACCGGAGAAGCCCAACACCAGAAAACTGAATTCCTGCCAGCGCTGCGCTTGCGGCCAGCCGACACGCACTGCGACAAACATCGCACATGCATACAACGCCATCAGCAACACCTGCCCGCGAAAATCCCGCCATAAACTGCCAAGGCCATCGGCCTGTACCAGCACCAAAGCCTGAAAAATCACGCATGCCGCGGCAAAACCCGCCACCGGCACTTCGAATGCATCGGCAACTTCATCGATCAGCAACGGTGCCAGGCCAATCTTGCCCAACACCGGTCGCAAACCAAGATGAATCAACCAGAAGCCGCCGACCCACAACATCTGGGTCAGCTGCCAAAGCATGGCGCCCGCACGTAGCGGGCGCCTGCCTTCAGATGTGACGGACTTCGACAATCTCGTACTCGATAACGCCGCTTGGCGTTTTCACGGCAACCACATCACCCTCTTCCTTGCCGATCAAGGCACGGGCCAAAGGCGAGCCGACCGAAATCTTGCCGAGTTTGAAGTCAGCCTCATCCTCACCCACGATGTGGTAAGTGACGCTCTCATCAGTCTCGACGTTGGCGATTTCGACGGTAGTACCGAAGATCACTTTGCCGGTGTGCGGGATGGTCGTGACGTCGATGATGACCTGATTCTGAATCCGGCCTTCGATGTCACGGATCCGCGCCTCGACCATGCCTTGCTGTTCGCGCGCGGCATGGTACTCAGCGTTTTCCTTCAGGTCACCCAACTCACGGGCCGTACCAATGTCCTGGCTGAGCTTCGGACGAACGACCTTGGTCAGATGAGCGTGTTCTTCTTCCAGGGCTTTCGCGCCCTGGACGGTCATTGGA
Source organism: Pseudomonas sp. GW823-FHT01D03 (assembly GCF_058798255.1). Classification (NCBI taxonomy): domain Bacteria; kingdom Pseudomonadati; phylum Pseudomonadota; class Gammaproteobacteria; order Pseudomonadales; family Pseudomonadaceae; genus Pseudomonas; species Pseudomonas sp. GW823-FHT01D03. The sequence continues at coordinate 942,447 of NZ_JBXAKK010000001.1, read as the reverse complement.
TATTTGATCATGCCTTCAATCCTGCGTGTAGATCCTGCAAGCGGCGCACGGTCTTCTCGGGACCGAACTTCAGCGCTTCACAGATAGCTTCCCCCGCAGCGATGGTGGTGGTGCAGTAGATCTTGTGCTGCAGGGCATTACGACGAATGGAGTAGGAATCAGCGATCGACTGACGGCCTTCGGTGGTGTTGATGATCAGGGTGACTTCGTCATTCTTGATCATGTCGACCACGTGCGGACGACCCTCGGTCACCTTGTTCACACGGCGCACTTTCAGGCCTGCGGCTTCGATCAGCTTGGCAGTACCGGCAGTGGCGACCACTTCGAAGCCCAAGTTGATCAGATCACGGGCCACGCCTGCAACCAGCGGCTTGTCATCGTCACGCACGCTGATGAACGCGGTACCGCCGGTCGGCAGCACTTCGCTGGCGCCCATCTGGGCCTTGGCGAATGCTTCACCGAAGGTGTCGCCGACGCCCATCACTTCACCAGTGGACTTCATCTCTGGGCCGAGGATCGGGTCAACGCCAGGGAATTTGGCGAACGGGAACACCGCCTCTTTCACGCTGTAGAAGTTCGGGATGATTTCCTTGGTGAAGCCGATTTCCTTCAGGGTCTTACCGGCCATCACGCGAGCCGCGATCATTGCCAGGGAAACACCGATGCACTTGGACACGAACGGTACAGTACGGGAAGCGCGCGGGTTGACTTCGATGACGTAGATGTCTTCGCCCTGCAGCGCCAGTTGCACGTTCATCAGACCGACAACGCCCAGCTCCAGAGCCATTTTCTTGACCTGTTCGCGCATCTCGTCCTGGATGTGCGCCGGCAGCGAGTACGGCGGCAGCGAGCATGCGGAGTCACCGGAGTGAACGCCCGCCTGTTCGATGTGCTGCATGATCGCGCCGATCACCACGTCTTTGCCGTCGCAGACCGCATCCACGTCCATCTCGATGGCGCAGTTGAGGAAGTGGTCGAGCAGCACCGGGCTGTCGTTGGACACTTGCACCGCGTCACGCAGGTAACGCTTGAGCTCGTCTTCCTTGTACACGATTTCCATCGCGCGGCCGCCCAGTACGTAGGACGGGCGCACCACCAGCGGATAACCGATTTTCGCGGCAGCGCGAACGGCTTCATCTTCGCTACGCACGGTGGCGTTTGGCGGCTGACGCAGGTTCAGGCGCTCAACCATTTGCTGGAAGCGCTCACGGTCTTCGGCACGGTCGATGGCGTCAGGGCTGGTACCGATGATCGGCACGCCAGCGGCTTCCAGGGCACGCGCCAGTTTCAGCGGAGTCTGGCCGCCGTACTGGACGATCACGCCTTTTGGCTTCTCGACGCGGCAGATTTCCAGTACGTCTTCCAGGGTTACCGGCTCGAAGTACAGACGGTCGGAAGTGTCGTAGTCGGTGGAAACGGTTTCCGGGTTGCAGTTGACCATGATGGTTTCGTAGCCGTCTTCGCGCAGTGCGAGGGCGGCGTGTACGCAGCAGTAGTCGAACTCGATGCCCTGGCCGATACGGTTCGGACCGCCACCCAGAATCATGATCTTGTCGCGACCGGACGGCGCGGCTTCGCACTCTTCCTCGTACGTCGAGTAGAGGTACGCGGTGTCGGTGGCGAACTCGGCAGCGCAGGTGTCAACACGCTTGTAAACCGGGAACACTTCCAGTTTTTGACGGTGAGTACGCAGGTTCTTCTCGGTCACACCCAGCAGCTTGGCCAGACGCTGATCGGAGAAGCCTTTGCGCTTGAGCTTGAACATCAGGTCGCGGTCGATGGCGGACAGACCGAGGGTCTTGACCTTCTCTTCTTCCTTGATCAGATCTTCGATCTGCACCAGGAACCACGGGTCGATCATGTTCATGCCGAAGATGTCTTCGACGGTCAGACCAGCACGGAACGCGTCCGCCACGTACCAGATACGCTCGGCGCCCGGCACGGTCAGTTCGCGCTTGAGGATGCTCATGCTTTCCGGGTTGCTCAGATCGAGCTTCTCGTCCAGACCACAAACGCCGACTTCCAGACCGCGCAGGGCTTTCTGCAGGGATTCCTGGAAAGTACGGCCGATGGCCATGACTTCACCCACCGACTTCATCTGAGTAGTCAAGCGTGCGTCAGCCTTGGCGAATTTCTCGAAAGCGAAACGTGGCAGCTTGGTCACGACGTAGTCGATCGACGGTTCGAAGGACGCCGGGGTCTTGCCGCCGGTGATGTCGTTCGACAGTTCGTCGAGGGTGTAGCCCACAGCCAGCTTGGCCGCGACTTTGGCGATCGGGAAACCGGTGGCTTTCGAAGCCAGTGCCGAGGAACGCGATACACGCGGGTTCATCTCGATCACGACCATGCGGCCGGTGTCCGGGCAGATACCGAACTGCACGTTCGAACCGCCGGTCTCGACGCCGATCTCGCGCAGTACCGCCAGCGAGGCGTTCCGCAGGATCTGGTATTCCTTGTCGGTCAGGGTCTGTGCCGGAGCCACGGTGATCGAGTCACCGGTGTGCACGCCCATCGGGTCGAAGTTCTCGATCGAGCAGACGATGATGCAGTTGTCCTTTTTGTCGCGGACAACTTCCATCTCATATTCTTTCCAGCCGATCAGCGATTCGTCGATCAGCAGCTCTTTGGTCGGCGACAGGTCCAGACCGCGGGCGCAGATTTCTTCGAACTCTTCACGATTGTACGCGATACCGCCACCGGTGCCGCCCATGGTGAAGGACGGACGGATGATGCACGGGAAACCCAGACGCTCGAGGACGGCGTTGGCTTCTTCCATGCTGTGGGCGATACCGGAACGCGGGCATTCCAGACCGATGGATTTCATGGCCTTGTCGAAACGCGAGCGGTCTTCAGCCTTGTCGATGGTGTCGGCGTTGGCGCCGATCATTTCCACGCCGAATTTCTCCAGAACGCCTTCGCGCTCCAGGTCCAGGGCGCAGTTCAGTGCAGTCTGGCCGCCCATGGTTGGCAGCACCGCATCCGGACGCTCTTTTTCGATGATCTTGGCCACAGTCTGCCATTTGATCGGCTCGATGTACGTGGCGTCAGCCATGTCCGGGTCGGTCATGATGGTGGCCGGGTTGGAGTTCACCAGGATGACGCGGTAACCCTCTTCGCGCAGGGCTTTGCAGGCCTGGGCGCCGGAGTAGTCGAATTCGCAGGCCTGGCCGATAACGATCGGGCCAGCGCCGAGAATCAGGATGCTTTTAATGTCTGTACGTTTTGGCATGGGTTTGTCACTCAAATCCGCAGGTCAGTCGGCAAGCCGTCTTGATCGATTTCTGAAGCCCTGAGGGGCGCCACCGGTGTCGGGGCCGCCCTCGAGGGCTTCTCGCTACAGTCTCAAGGCGAACGCTTAGCGTCGCTTGGCCATCTCGTTGATGAAGCGGTCGAACAGGGGCGCCACATCGTTCGGGCCCGGGCTCGCTTCAGGGTGGCCCTGGAAGCTGAACGCGCTCTTGTCGGTGCGCTCGATGCCTTGCAGGGTGCCGTCGAACAGCGATTTGTGGATCGCACGCACGTTGGCCGGCAGGGTCGCTTCGTCAACCGCGAAACCGTGGTTCTGGCTGGTGATCATTACGACGCCAGTGTCCAGATCCTGTACCGGGTGGTTGGCACCGTGGTGGCCGTGACCCATTTTCAGGGTCTTGGCGCCGGAGGCCAGAGCCAGCAGCTGGTGACCGAGGCAGATACCGAAGACCGGAATTTCGGTTTCCAGCACTTCCTTGATCGCCTTGATTGCATAGTCGCATGGCTCCGGGTCACCAGGGCCGTTGGACAGGAACACGCCGTCCGGCTTGAGTGCCAGCACGTCGGCAGCCGGGGTTTGCGCCGGCACCACGGTGACGCGGCAGCCGCGCTCGACCAGCATGCGCAGAATGTTCAGTTTGACGCCGTAGTCGTAGGCAACCACGTGATATGGCAGCTCGGACGCTTCGATGGTCGCGTGACCGTCGGTCTTCAAGTCCCAGACAGTGGAGCGCCATTCGTACTTTTCCTTGGTGCTGACGACTTTCGCCAGATCCATGCCCTTCAGGCCCGGGAAGCCTTGCGCGGCAGCGATTGCAGCTTCTTCGGAGATGTTGTCGCCGGCCATGATGCAGCCGTTCTGTGCGCCTTTTTCACGCAGGATACGGGTCAGGCGACGGGTGTCGATACCAGCGATTGCCACAACGTTGTTGGCTTTCAGGTAGTCGGACAGGGACATCGTGTTACGCCAGTTGCTCGCTACCAGCGGCAGGTCACGGATAACCAGGCCAGCGGACCATACGCGGTCGGACTCGGCATCTTCCGGCGTGGTGCCGGTGTTGCCGATGTGCGGGTAAGTCAGGGTAACGATCTGTTGGGCGTAGGAAGGATCGGTAAGGATTTCCTGATAGCCGGTCATTGCGGTGTTGAACACCACCTCACCAACGGTTTGACCGTCGGCTCCAATGGCTTCGCCGCGAAAAATGCTGCCATCAGCAAGGGCGAGTATGGCTGGCTTAGTCAAGAAGACCTCCCGTAAATAACGCATGAAAGGGCAATCGCAGGTTGTAAAAAAGCGGAGTGACGTATGGACACGTCACCCCGCTTCTTCACTGAATTATTCTGCGCGCTTTTAGTGGACACACTAAAGCTGTAGCTTACAGAAAAAGGCTTTTTTGGTCCACCGCTAAAGAGCCTAAAAGGCCGGAGAATGCGACAGGGCGTCGCGCGGCGTAGAAAAACCAGCGCAAACCGGGCGTTTGCGCTGGGTAAAAGCAGTCAATCAATGCAGCTCGAGCACATCCTGCATGTCATACAGACCCGGCTCGCGAGCATCCAGCCACAACGCCGCACGCACTGCGCCCTTGGCGAATGTCATGCGACTGGAAGCCTTATGCGTGATCTCCAGGCGCTCGCCCTCACAGGCGAACAGCACGGTGTGATCGCCGACCACATCACCACCGCGAACGGTGGCGAAACCGATGGTTTCCCGTTCGCGCGCACCGGTGTGGCCTTCACGGCCGTAGACCGCAACCTTCTGCAGATCACGATCCAACGCATCAGCGATCACTTCACCCATGCGCAGCGCCGTGCCCGAAGGCGCATCGATCTTGTGCCGGTGATGCGCTTCGATGATCTCGATGTCGGCATCATCGCCCAGCACCCGGGCAGTCATTTCGAGCAGCTTCAGCGACAGGTTGACCCCGACGCTGAAGTTCGCCGCGAACACGATCGGAATATCCTTGCCCGCCTCGGCCAGCAGTTGCTTCTGCGCAGCGTCGAGACCGGTGGTGCCGATGACCATGGCCTTGCCGGCCTTGCGGCAAAACGCGAGGTTTTTCAGCATGACTTCCGGCAGGGTGAAGTCGATCAGCACATCAAACTCTTCAGCTACCGACTCGAGGTTGCCGGACAACGGCACACCGATGCGACCCAGCGAAGCCAGCTCACCGGCGTCCACCCCGATCAGCGTACTGCCGGGACGAACGATCGCCGCGGTCAGGCCGGTCAGCGGCGCGCGCTGTTGCACGGCCTCGACCAGAATCTTGCCCATGCGCCCGGCGGCGCCCATGACAGCTATACGTCGCATGCCGACTCCTTACAGATCGCCGAAGAAGCGCTTCACACCGTCGAACCAACCGGTGGTTTTCGGCGAGTGGCTGTTGTCGTCCGCCAGCGAGCTGCGGAACTCTTCGAGCAATTCGCGCTGACGACGATTCAGATTGACCGGGGTCTCGACCGCTACACGGCACATCAGATCGCCCGCACCACCGCCACGCACCGGCGCCACGCCTTTGCCGCGCACACGGAACTGCTTGCCGGTCTGGGTGCCCTCAGGGATTTTCAGTTTGACGCGACCGTCGAGGGTCGGGATTTCCAGCTCGCCGCCGAGCGCCGCATCAACGAAGCTGATCGGCACTTCGCAGAACAGATGTTTGCCATCGCGCTGGAAGATGTCGTGCTCGCGCACGTTGATCACAACGTACAGGTCGCCAGTCGGGCCGCCCTGGGTGCCCGCCTCGCCCTCGCCAGACAGACGAATGCGGTCGCCGGTATCGACGCCAGCCGGCACTTTGACCGACAGCGTTTTATACTCTTCGACACGACCGTCGCCGTGGCAGGAATCGCACGGATCGGAAATGATCTTGCCTTGGCCATGGCAGCGCGGGCAGGTCTGCTGAACCGAGAAGAAGCCTTGCTGCATGCGCACCTGACCGATGCCGCCGCAGGTCGGGCAGGTCGATGGCGACGAGCCCTTCTTCGCGCCGGAACCGTCGCATGGCTTGCAGTTGACCAGTGTCGGAACGCGGATATTCACGGTAGTGCCGCGCACCGCTTCTTCCAGATTCAGCTCCAGGGTGTAGCGCAGATCGCTGCCACGCTGGGCGCCGCCTCGGGAACCGCCGCGACCGCCACCGAAGAAGTCACTGAAGACATCGCCAAAGATGTCCGAGAAATTCTGCCCGCCGAAACCGGCGCCACCGCCACCCATGCTTGGGTCGACGCCAGCATGACCGTACTGGTCGTACGCCGCGCGCTTGCTCGAATCGGACAATACTTCGTAGGCCTCGTTGGCCTCTTTGAACAGTTCTTCCGACGCTTTGTCATCGGGATTACGATCCGGGTGATGCTTCATCGCCAGACGACGATAGGCCTTCTTCAGGTCTGCATCGCTTGAACCACGCTCTACACCCAATACTTCGTAATAGTCACGCTTTGCCATAAGTCTTTTGCACTCTTGAGGACGTTCGGCAAACCCCTCCTGAGGATGGCCAAACTCGTTGAGCCCCAATACAGGCCCGGACCCAACTCACGTCAATTCAACGATCCTGGTCTTTGTTTCATTTGGTACTTGCGGCACGAAAAGCAGGAGCATTCCCGGCCATACCAGCAGCAGGCGAACCTTGTCGCATGCTGTAAAAATTCGTGTATTCCAGATACGCCAACGCGGGAGCAAGCTCCCGCGCGGCGACATCCTACCAGTCACCGCCGCAAGGCAGTCAACCGGCCGACCAACAACTTACTTGTGGTCTTTGACTTCTTCGAACTCGGCATCGACAACATCGTCAGCCTTTTCAGCTTTCTCGTCGTGCGGCGCCGCGCCTTCAGCAGGCTGAGCCTGTTCGGCGTACATCTTCTGAGCAACCGGAGCCGAGACTTTCGACAGCTCTTCGATCTTCGCTTCGATGGCAGCCTTGTCGTCGCCTTTCACAGCGGCTTCCAGTGCAACCACGGCAGCTTCGATCGCGGTCTTCTCTTCAGCGCTGACCTTGTCGCCCGCTTCGGTAACCATTTTGCGAGTCGAGTGAACCAGTGCGTCACCCTTGTTACGGGATTCAGCCAGTTCAGCGAACTTGCGGTCTTCCTCGGCATTCAGCTCGGCATCGCGAACCATCTTCTGGATTTCTTCATCCGACAGACCGGAGTTGGCCTTGATGGTGATCTTCTGCTCTTTACCGGTCGCCTTGTCTTTCGCACCAACGTGCAGGATGCCGTTAGCGTCGATGTCGAAGGTCACTTCGATCTGCGGCACGCCACGTGGAGCTGGTGGAATGTCGGCCAGGTCGAACTTGCCCAGCGACTTGTTCTGCGCAGCTTGCTTACGCTCACCTTGCAAAACGTGAATGGTCACGGCGCCCTGGTTGTCGTCGGCAGTCGAGAACACTTGCGATTTCTTGGTAGGAATCGTGGTGTTTTTCTCGATCAGCGCGGTCATCACGCCACCCATGGTTTCGATACCCAGGGTCAGCGGGCTGACGTCCAGCAGCAGAACGTCTTTCACGTCACCGGCCAGAACGGCGCCCTGAATCGCAGCACCCATGGCAACCGCTTCGTCCGGGTTCACGTCTTTACGTGCTTCTTTACCGAAGAAATCGGTCACCAGCTTCTGTACCAGCGGCATACGGGTCTGACCGCCGACCAGAATCACGTCGTTGATCGCGCCAACGTCGATACCGGCGTCTTTCATGGCGATGCGGCAAGGCTCGATGGTGCGCTGAACCAGGTCTTCAACCAGTGCTTCGAGCTTGGCACGCGAGATCTTCACGTTCAGGTGCTTAGGACCGGTGGCGTCTGCAGTGATGTACGGCAGGTTGACGTCGGTCGACTGAGCGGACGACAGCTCGATCTTGGCTTTCTCAGCGGCTTCTTTCAGGCGCTGCATGGCCAGCGGGTCGCCTTTGAGGTTCATGCCGCTTTCTTTCTTGAATTCGTCGACGAGGTAGTCGATCAGACGAATGTCGAAGTCTTCACCGCCGAGGAAGGTGTCACCGTTGGTGGCCAGCACTTCGAACTGGTGCTCGCCGTCAACTTCAGCGATCTCGATCACGGAAACGTCGAAAGTACCGCCACCCAGGTCGTAAACGATCACGGTGTGATCGCCCTTGGCCTTGTCCATACCGTAAGCCAGAGCAGCTGCGGTTGGTTCGTTGATGATACGTTTAACGTCCAGACCGGCGATGCGGCCGGCGTCTTTGGTCGCCTGACGCTGGCTGTCGTTGAAGTAGGCCGGAACGGTGATCACCGCTTCGGTCACAGGCTCGCCGAGGTAGTCTTCGGCGGTCTTCTTCATCTTCTTCAGAATTTCAGCCGAGATTTGTGGCGGCGCCATTTTCTGGCCGTTCACTTCAACCCAGGCGTCGCCGTTGTCAGCCTTGGCGATTTTGTACGGGACCATCTTGATGTCTTTCTGTACGACTTCTTCGTCGAACTTGCGACCGATCAGACGCTTCACCGCGTACAGGGTGTTGTGCGGGTTGGTCACTGCCTGACGCTTGGCCGACTGACCAACGAGGATTTCACCATCGTTGGCGTAAGCGATGATCGACGGCGTGGTACGCGCGCCTTCGGCGTTTTCGATAACTTTGGCTACGCCGTTTTCCAGCACGGAGACGCAGGAGTTGGTAGTCCCCAGGTCGATACCGATAATTTTGCCCATGTTCACTCTCCCGAAACTTTGGATTTTGTTGCCGCAGCAGTGGTGGCTAACTGCGGTAATACTTAAACGCTTGACTTCTAAATGGGGGCCTTGCGGCTAATTTCAAGCCTTCTCGTCAATCGAAGGCGAAATTGGCGCCGGCGCCTTGCTGACCACAACCATGGCCGGACGCAACAGGCGACCGTTGAGCTGGTAGCCTTTCTGGAACACCTTCAGAACGCTGTTCGGTTCTACGTCGGCGCTTTCCTGCATGGCCATCGCCTGATGGTGAACGGCGTTGAATGGTTCGCCATGCGGATCGATCGCTTCAAGCTGATAACGCTTGAGGGTGTCGTGGAACATTTTCAGGGTCAGCTCGATACCTTCGCGCATCGGACGGATGCTTTCGTCGTCCGGGCTCGACAGCTCGAGGCCGCGCTCCAGGCTGTCGACGATCGGCAGCAGGTCACCGGCGAATTTTTCCAGCGCAAATTTGTGCGCCTTCTCGACATCCTGCTCGGCACGGCGGCGGACGTTCTGCAGATCGGCAGCTACGCGCAGCGACTGATCCTGCGCGGCGGCCAACTGCTCTTCGAGCACTTGTACACGGGTCGCCAGGTCGTCACCCGAAGTCTCGGGCGCCTGATTGGCTTCTGGATTTTGCGTATCTACTGTCTGTTCGTCAGCCATAGAATTCTCCTTTCAATTACGTCCGCGAGCTGTATTCGCGCTTCTGCCCCAATATATGGGGCCGCAAAATCAGGCTTCAAGGGCCTGCAATGATTAACCCTACAAAAAAGTGCTGCATTGTCATTCCCGCTCGGACTAAGCATTTGATCGGATCAAGCGAATCGAGCTAAGCGAGGGCATTGTCAGGCCGAAACAAAACACTGTATAAATAACCAGACCTAAAGCCTGGGAGCGGCCTTTATGCTGGTGCACCTGTCCGTACACAACTACGCCATCGTCGAACATCTCGATCTCGAACTCGATCGCGGGATGAGCGTGATCACAGGGGAAACCGGCGCCGGCAAGTCGATCATGCTCGACGCCTTGGGCCTGACCCTCGGCGATCGCGCCGACAGCGGCGTGGTCCGCCCGGGCGCCGACAAGGCCGATATCCTGGCCACCTTCGACCTGGTCGACATTCCCGAAGCCCATGCCTGGTTGGCCGAGCGCGATCTCGAAAACGACGGCCCATGCATCCTGCGTCGGGTGATCACCGCTGAAGGCCGTTCACGCGGCTACATCAATGGCACGCCCTGCCCGCTCGGCGATCTCAAGGCTCTCGGCGAACTGCTGATCGATATCCACAGCCAGCACGAACACCAGTCGCTGCTGAAAACCGATACCCACCGGCGCCTGCTCGACGAATACGCCGGCGCGACCGATCTGGCCCGTCAGGTGCAACTGGCCGCGCAGCGCTGGCGTCAGACCCGCCAGGAGCTGGAGCGCCTCTCCAACTCTGGCGATGAACAACGCGCGCGCCACCAACTGCTCAGCTACCAGCTCGAAGAACTGGAAAACCTCGGCCTCGGCGAAAACGAGCTGGAACAGCTGGAGCAGGAACACAAGAACCTGACCAACGCCGAAACCCTGCTCGGGATTTGCCGACAGGTGGTCGAGCAGTGCAGCGAAAGCGATTCCGGCAACGTACTGAACGCACTGACCGCCAGCCTCAATCGCCTGTCGAGCGTGAACAACTCGGTTGGCGCACTGGGCGAAGCCAGCAGCCTGCTGACCAGCGCGCAGATCCAGGTCGAAGAAGCCGTGGGAGAACTCAATCGCTTCCTCGACAACTTCGATGCCGATCCGGCGCGCCTGCAATATCTGGAAGAACGCCTCGACGCGATTTACACCCTGGCCCGCAAGCACCGGATCCAGCCAACCGAAGTCGCCGAGATGCAGCAGAAACTGCTGGATGAGATCGAAACGCTCAATGCCAACGACGAATCCATCGAGCGCCTGGGTGAAGAACTGGCATCCTACGCACGCCATTATCAAGAGAAGGCCCGCGAGCTGAGCGATTTGCGTCATCAGGCCGCCGGCAGCCTTGCCAGCGCCGTAGAGCAGGAAATCCAGCGCCTGGGCATGCCGGGCGGGCGCTTCACCATTGAATTGCGCGCCAACAGCAGCGACGAACTGCTGCCCAACGGCCTGGAACAGGTCGAACTGCTGGTCAGCGCCAACCCCGGCCAACCACTGAAGGCGCTGACCAAAGTGGCCTCCGGTGGCGAGCTGTCGCGGATCAGCCTGGCGATTCAGGTAATCACCGCGCAGACCTCACGGGTGCCAACCCTGGTGTTCGACGAAGTGGACGTGGGCATCGGCGGGCCAACTGCTGAAATCGTCGGCCAGTTGTTGCGGCGTCTTGGCGATCGCGGGCAGGTGTTGACCGTGACGCACTTGCCGCAAGTGGCGGCGCAAGGGCATCAGCATTTGTTCGTGCACAAGGTGCGCGGCGAGCAGGCGACTCACACTGCAGTGTCCAAACTGAGCAAGAACGACCGTATAGAAGAAGTGGCGCGGATGCTGGGCGGCATCGACCTGACCAAAGAATCCTTGGCTCACGCGAAAAAAATGGTGGTTACCGCAAAAGTTTAAACACAGCAGAAAGCACGAAGGCGACCCTTGGGGCGCCTTCGTTCGTTTCGCGAACCTGAAATTCGCGCGACATGCTTACTTTTTCTTGCGTACGTACAGCACCAGATTGTGATCTACCAGATCAACACCGTGCTCTTCGGCGATTGCCTTCTGGAGCTTTTCGATTTCCGGACTGACGAATTCGACGACTTCACCGGTTTCCACGTTGACCATATGGTCGTGGTGGCCACCGTCGGCCAGTTCGAATACCGCGTGGCCACCGTCGAAGTTGTGACGGACCACGAGGCCAGCGGCTTCGAACTGGGTCAGAACACGGTAAACCGTGGCCAGACCGACGTCCTCGCCCGCTTCCATCAACGCCTTGTAGACGTCTTCGGCACTCATGTGACGCTGCTCGGTAGAGTCGAGCATTTGCAGGATCTTGACCCGTGGCAGGGTCACTTTGAGGCCGGCTTTGCGTAGTTCGCTATTTTCAACCATGGTCAGCTTTCTCGCGATGCTGCTTCGCAGCTTCTCTTAATGCGGGTATGATCGGCGTTTACGTTGTCCCAGCCAAGATAGTGGAAGTCGCCCACCGATGCAAAACACCAAGCTCTTGCTAACCAGTTTCACCTTTGTGGGACTGCTCGCACTCGCCGGTTGTTCATTCCCCGGGGTTTACAAAATCGACATCCAGCAGGGCAATGTCGTCACGCAGGACATGATAGACCAGTTACGCCCGGGAATGACCCGTCGGCAAGTACGGTTTATCATGGGTAACCCTCTGCTGACCGACACGTTCCATGCCGATCGCTGGGATTATCTGTACAGCCTGCAACCTGGTGGCGGTGAACGCCAACAGGAACGCGTGAGTGTTAACTTCAACTCCAACGACCAGCTTGTCAGCCTGTCCGGTGACTTCATGCCGGGCGTGAGCCGTGACGAAGCCATTCTCGGCAAGGACAGTGGCACCAGCGTGACCGCCCCTGCTGAAAACGCCGAGAAGCCGAAACCGGAAGAACCTGCCAAACCAGGCTCCTTGCTGGATCAGATCCAGAAGGACGTGGACGGTGTTGAAACCGTTCCGGTTCCGACGCCTGAGCCGCTGGACACCTCGCCGCAGTAATGGGCGAGGCAATAAAAAACCCGGAATTTCCGGGTTTTTTATTGCCTGCGATTTGCTCAGCCTACTGATTTCGTGCCTTGGCTTCGGCAGCCTTGGCCGCCCGCAGGCGCCGAACCTCTTTCGGATCCGCCAGTAAAGGCCGGTAAATCTCGATACGATCCCCCGCCTGAATCAAGCGAACCTGTGGATCAGCCACCACCTTGCCGAAGATTCCCAACGGACACTCGCTCAAATCCAGCTCAGGGAATTCTTCCCCGATACCTGACTTGAGCACCGCCTCACGCACTGTCGTTCCTTCTGGAACGCTCAAAGTGCGCAGAACTTGACGATCCACGGCGGCATACACCACTTCAATCTCGATCACCGGATCAACCATGCATCTGCTTGGCACGCTGGCAGAACGCATCCACCAGCGTATTCGCCGCCTGATTGAACAGCGGGCCGAGTGTCGCGCGCACCAGCGGCCCGGCGTAATCGAAAGACAGATCAAGACTGATCTTGCAGGCCTTCTCGTTCAAGGCCTTGAAGACCCAGACGCCATGCAGTTGGTTGAACGGCCCCTCTTCCAGGTTCATCTCGATCGACTGCCCCGGCACCAGCGTATTGCGCGTGACGAAGTGCTGACTCAGACCGCCCTTGGCCACACCAACGCTGGCGCGCATGTGCTCGGGCGAGCTCTCCAGCACCTCGGCGGACGAGCACCACGGCAGGAATTCCGGGTAACGCGCGACGTCGTTGACCAGGTCGTAGAGGAATTGCGCCGGGTATGGCAGCAACGCCGAACGTTGAATATGTGTCGTCATGTAAGCGTTACTTCCAGAGCTGAGCGGCAAACACTACAAGAATGCCGATAGGCGCCACGTAGCGCATCAAGAACAAGGACAGAGCAAACAGCGCCGGGTTACGAATCGACAACTCGTCACGCACCGCCTCACGCCCCATCACCCAACCGGCAAACAGCACGAAGCACAGGCCACCGAGCGGCAACATGATCCGCGAGGTGAAGAAATCGATCACGCCGAAGAAGTCCAGACCACCCGCCGCACCCCATTGGTAGAGGTGGAACAGCCCGCCATCGTTCACGAAAAATTTGGCTTCCTTCCAGATATTGAAGGAGAAAACCGTACCCAGACCGACGAACCAGCAAATAAATGCCAGCCAGAAAGTCACCCAGCCACGGCTGATTTTCGTGCGCTCAACCAGATAGGCAACCATCGGTTCGAGCAGGGAAATCGCCGAGCTCCAGGCGGCAATTGCCACCAGGACAAAGAACACCACGCCCATCAACTGGCCGAAAACCACGTTACCGAAGGCAAATGGCAGACTGACGAACATCAGGCCGGGGCCTTCGCTAGGGTTCAAACCGCCGGCGAACACAATCGGAAACAATGCCAGACCGGCCACCAGCGAAACAAAGGTGTCGAGCAATGCCACACCGACCACGGTGCCGGACAACGAGGCTTCCTTGGTCATGTAGGCGCCGTAGATCATGATCGAGCCGACGCCCACGCTCAGGGAAAAAAACGCATGGCCCATGGCGGGCAGCAAGCCATCGAGGACTTTTTCCGGGTGGAAATCGAACATGAAATGCACGCCCTCCATGAAATGCCCGGTGGTCATGCTGTAACCCAGCAACACCAGCACCATCACGAACAGCAGCGGCATCATGATCCGCAGACTGCGCTCAAGCCCGGCAACCACGCCTTTGGCGATCACCACGGCCGACAACAGCATGAAAACTGTGTGCCAAAGTGTCAGGCGCCAGGGATCGGAGATCACATTGCCGAAATAAGCGCCGACCTGCTCCGCCGTGGCGCCCTGGAAGTCGCCACGCCCCATGTCGATGATGTAATCCAGCGACCAGCCGCCAACCACACTATAGAAAGACAGGATCAGCAACGCCGTGATCATCCCGGCAAATGCGCCCCACGACCACTTGCCCGAATGCCCGGCTTCCAGCGCCAGCACCTTCAGGGCGTTCGCCGGACTCTGTCGTGCGCGGCGGCCGATCAGGGTTTCAGCCAGCATGACCGGGATCCCGATCAGGGCGATACAGGCCAAAAACATCAGCACGAAGGCGCCGCCACCGTAGACCCCGACCATGTAGGGGAATTTCCAGATGCTGCCCAGTCCCACGGCCGAACCGGTCGCGGCGAATATGAAAACCCAGCGGCTAGCCCAACTGCCGTGGACAGAAACCTTGTCTGTCGACATTGAATATCACGCCCAAGCGTTAGAAAAAGAGGCCGCATTGTCCGGGATTCAATCAACCTGCTCAAGCACGCAGCATCACCGTAGCCGAGGACCGTTTATCTCCATATAATGCCGCCCCTATGGCTAAACAGAAGAAACACCCAACAGGGACCATCGCGCAGAACAAAAAGGCGCGACACGATTACTTCATCGAACATCGTTTCGAGGCTGGTCTGGTCCTGGCCGGCTGGGAAGTAAAAAGTCTGCGGGCAAGCAAGCTGCAACTGGTCGACAGTTACGTGCTGCTCAAGGATGGCGAAGCCTGGCTCCTCGGCAGTCACATCACGCCGTTGATGACCGCCAGCACCCACGTCATCGCCGATCCGACCCGCACCCGCAAACTGCTGTTGAACAAGCGCGAGCTGGAAAAACTCGCCGCTGCCGTGCAACAGAAAGGCTACGCCTGCGTGTGCCTGTCCTTCTACTGGAGCAAGCACATGGTCAAGTGCGAGATCGCTCTGGGCAAGGGCAAGAAGGAATACGACAAGCGTGACACCGAGCGCGAACGCGACGCCGGTCGTGAATTGCAGCGCGCCGTGCGCAACAAGGGCAAGGAAGAGTAATTTCTTCTGCCTGATGCTGTGGCGAGGGAGCTTGCTCCCGCTGGGGCGCGTAGCGGCCCTCGCTTTACAGGTAGTGGCGAGAGCCGAGGGCGCCTGCTGCGCATGCGAGCGGGAGCAAGCTCCCTCGCCACAATCAAACTGCCGTCACATTCCCTTGCGCCGCTCCGCCCGAGCCATGCGCTGAACTTCCTGCCGCACCTCTTCCAGCACCTCCTGCACATACAGAATGTGCCGACTGGAAACCTCGCGAGCCTGCTCCGCACGCCCCTCGATAATCGCCAGATACAGCTCCCGGTGCTGAGAGATCAGCATGTCGCGGGTTTCCGTACGCTGCTTGTACATGCCGCCGATGTTGGTCACCACGTTGCGCTTGAGCAGATCGAACAACCCGCGAATGGTGTGCAGCAGCACTGCGTTGTGGCTGGCTTCGGCGATCGCCAGATGAAACTTCGCATCCGCCGCGCCCTCTTCCATCCGGCTCACTTCGTCATGCCGCGTATAGCAATCCTGCAGCTCGTTGAACGCAGCGGTCAGACGTTCACGATCCACGTCCGTAGCGCGCAATGCTGCGTAATAGGCGCACGATGCCTCCAGAGTGTGCCGAAACTCCAGCAAGTCGCGCTGCGCTTCGGGGTTGCTCTCCAGCAGCAATAGCAGAGGATCACTGAAGGTCGAGCCGAGCGTTTCCACTACATAGTTGCCGCCGCCCTGGCGACTGACCAGCAAGCCCTTGGCCGCCAGTTTCTGAATCGCTTCGCGCAACGACGGACGCGACACGCCGAACTGCTCGGCCAAGGCGCGCTCAGCCGGAAGCCGCTCGCCGGACTTCAGCGTGCCCTCGAGAATCATCCCCTCGAGTCGCTCGACAATATCGTCAGACAAACGGCGCTGACGAATCTGATCAAACCCCATAACTCAATTCTCCACGATCCCGACCGCTCGCCGGGCTCTCTATTCTGGCCTATCGGCGCCCCGCCGGCACCTGTCAGAGCACATTCGCCCGACCGGATCAGATGACCTCTGCACCGCTTATTCGACAAAAGTTTCAGGGCGACAAATTGACACACCGACATCAAGGCTTTTACCCTAGCCAACAGCGATTGTAAATTGGTATTACCAATTAACCAAGAACGCTGACAGTGCCTGACCAACAACAATTAGGGGCCACCCCATATGCAAACCTGGCAACAGCTCTATACCCCGCTCGGCAGTCTCGGCATCTCCGCTCTTGCGGCCGTCATCCCCATCGTTTTCTTCTTTCTGGCTCTGGCGGTGTTCCGCCTCAAGGGTCACGTGGCCGGCAGCATCACGCTGGCCCTGTCGATTGCCGTGGCGATTTTCGCCTTCCACATGCCGGTCGACATGGCCTTCGCCGCGGCCGGATACGGCTTTGCCTACGGTCTGTGGCCGATTGCCTGGATCATTGTCGCGGCGGTGTTCCTTTACAAACTGACGGTCAAGAGTGGTCAGTTCGAGGTCATTCGCAGTTCGGTGCTGTCGATCACCGACGACCAGCGTCTGCAGGTGTTGCTGATCGGTTTCTGCTTCGGTGCGTTTCTGGAAGGTGCCGCCGGCTTCGGCGCGCCGGTAGCGATTACCGCCGCGCTGCTGGTCGGTCTCGGCTTCAACCCGCTGTATGCCGCCGGCCTGTGCCTGATTGCCAACACCGCGCCGGTGGCGTTCGGCGCCTTGGGGATTCCGATCATCGTGGCCGGCCAGGTCACCGGTATCGACGCGTTCAAGATCGGCGCCATGACCGGTCGCCAACTGCCACTGCTGTCGCTGTTCGTGCCGTTCTGGCTGGTGTTCATGATGGACGGCCTGCGCGGCGTGCGTGAAACCTGGCCGGCAGCACTGGTTGCAGGCCTGAGCTTCGCCGTGACCCAGTACTTCACCTCGAACTTCATCGGTCCGGAGCTGCCGGACATCACCTCGGCCCTGGCCAGCCTGATCTCCCTGACCCTGTTCCTCAAAGTCTGGCAGCCAAAACGCGCCGCCGGTCAACATATTGCCGGCGCCGTTTCGGCCTCGGTGGTGACCGCCAGCGCAGGAGGTTTCGGCCAGAAACGCAGCACCGTGGCGTCGCCTTACAGCCTCTGGGAAATTTTCATTGCCTGGTCGCCATTCCTGATCCTCACCGTGCTGGTGACCATCTGGACCCTTAAGCCCTTCAAAGCGATGTTCGCCGCCGGCGGTTCGATGTACGCCTGGGTATTCAACTTCGCGATCCCGCACCTTGATCAATTGGTGATCAAGACTGCTCCGATCGTCACCACCCCAACCGCCATCCCGGCCGTATTCAAACTCGACCCGATCTCCGCGACCGGCACCGCGATTTTCTTCTCCGCGCTGATCTCGATGCTGGTATTGAAGATCAACTTCAAAACTGGTCTGACCACTTTGAAAGAGACCTTCTACGAACTGCGCTGGCCTATTCTGTCGATCGGCATGGTGCTGGCCTTCGCCTTCGTCACCAACTATTCCGGCATGTCTTCGACCATGGCACTGGTGCTGGCCGGTACGGGCGCCGCGTTCCCGTTTTTCTCGCCGTTCCTCGGCTGGCTGGGCGTGTTCCTCACCGGCTCGGATACCTCGTCCAACGCTCTGTTCAGTTCGCTGCAGGCGACCACCGCACACCAGATCGGCGTCAATGACACCTTGTTGGTCGCCGCCAATACCAGCGGTGGCGTGACCGGCAAGATGATCTCGCCACAATCGATTGCCGTGGCCTGTGCTGCGACCGGGCTGGTGGGCAAGGAATCGGATCTGTTCCGCTTCACCCTCAAGCACAGCCTATTCTTTGCCACGATTGTCGGCCTGATCACTCTGGCCCAGGCCTACTGGTTCACCGGCATGCTGGTGCACTAAACCTATAAACAAAACGGAAATAACCGACGCCGGCTGGTGATTCCGGCGTCAGCAATTCACCACCCGGTCTGTAAGGCTGCTGAAAGCAAGGCTCTTTATATTCAGCAGCCGCCACAGACGGATAACCGGGCCCACCCGGAGACACGCCTGATGAGCGAGCTTTTTTACAACGCTGTGCCCAACGCCACTCGCGTCGCACCGCCACTGCCCGAACCTCGGCAGTACCCCAGCGAGAAGCCGTCGCGGGTCTATCTGTTCGGCACCTGCGTAGTCGACCTGTTCTACCCCGAAGCGGGGATGGACGCGATCCACTTGCTGGAGCGCGAAGGGATCAAGGTCGAGTACCCGCAAGGGCAGAGCTGCTGCGGACAACCGGCCTACACCTCGGGTTACACCGAGCAGGCGCGGACGGTCGCGCGCTCGCAACTGGCGCTGTTTGCCGGGGATTATCCGGTGGTGGTGCCGTCGGGTTCCTGCGCGGGCATGCTGCGCGAGCATTACGCCGACTTGTTCAAGGACGAGCCGCAAACGTTGAAACAGGTGCAGGCCCTCGCGGCCCGCACCTATGAACTGGCCGAGTTTCTGCTGTTCGTCTGCAAGGTGCAGCTCAAGGACAGCGGTGAGCCGGTGAAAGTCGCGCTGCACACCTCGTGTTCGGCACGCCGCGAAATGAACACCCACCTGCACGGCCGTGAGTTGTTGGCGCAGTTGAGCAACGTGGAACGGGTCAACCATGACCATGAAAGCGAATGCTGTGGCTTCGGCGGGACATTCAGCGTCCGTATGCCAGACATTTCCGGCGCGATGGTGGCTGACAAGACCAAAGCGTTGAAGGATTCCGGCGCGCACAAGGTGTTGAGCGCCGACTGTGGCTGTTTGATGAACATCAACGGCGCATTGGAGAAACAAAAGGAAGCGCTGCGCGGGCAACATCTCGCCAGCTTTCTGTGGCAACGAACCGGAGGTGCGCAATGAGCACCTCGACGATTATTCCTACGGTTGCCGTAGAAGAAGATTTCCGCACCCGGGCACACAACGCCCTGGGTGATCAGCAGCTACGGAACAACTTCCGCACTGCGATGGATTCATTGATGACCAAACGGGCAGCGGCTTTCAGCGATGCCCACGAAAGAGAACACTTGCGCGCCCTGGGCAACTCGATCAGGGCGCGTGCGCTCTCCAAGTTGCCCGACCTGCTCGAGCAACTGGAACAGAACCTGACCCGCAACGGTGTGACAGTGCACTGGGCGGAAACGGTGGACGAGGCCAATGGCATCGTCCTTTCGATCATCCGCGCTCACGAGGCGCGGCAAGTGATCAAGGGCAAATCGATGGTCAGCGAAGAGATGGAGATGAACCATTTCCTCGAGGCTCAAGGTGTTGAATGCCTGGAGTCCGACATGGGGGAATACATCGTCCAGCTCGACCACGAGAAGCCTTCACACATCATTATGCCGGCGATCCACAAGAATGCCGGTCAGGTCGCGTCCTTGTTCCACGACAAACTTGGCGTGGAGTACACCAAGGACGTTGACCAACTCATTCAGATCGGTCGCAGAGTCCTGCGGCAGAAATTCTTCGAAGCGGACATCGGCGTTTCCGGCGTCAACTTCGCCGTGGCCGAAACCGGCACCCTGCTGCTGGTGGAAAACGAAGGCAACGGCCGCATGACCACCACCGTGCCGCCGGTGCACATCGCCGTCACCGGCATCGAAAAGGTCGTGGAAAACCTGCGCGACGTGGTGCCGCTGTTGTCGCTGCTGACCCGCTCGGCGCTGGGCATTCCGATCACCACTTACGTCAACATGATCTCCGGCCCGCGCAAGGAACATGAACTCGACGGCCCGCAGGAAGTACATCTGGTGCTGCTCGATAACGGTCGCAGCCAGGCCTTCGCCGACAGCGAACTGCGCCAGACCCTCAACTGCATCCGCTGCGGTGCCTGCATGAACCATTGCCCGGTCTACACCCGCGTCGGTGGTCACACCTATGGCGAGGTGTACCCGGGACCGATCGGCAAAATCATCACGCCGCACATGGTCGGTCTGACGAAAGTCCCGGATCACCCGAGCGCTTCGTCGTTGTGCGGTGCCTGCGGTGAAGTGTGCCCGGTGAAAATTCCGATCCCTGCGATCCTGCGGCGCCTGCGCGAAGAAAACGTCAAAGCTCCGGACAGTCCGCATCAAGTAATGCGCGGCCAGGGCAGCAAATATTCGCGCAAGGAGCGCCTCATCTGGAACGCCTGGGCGAAACTCAACAGCTCGCCGACGCTGTATCGGTTGTTCGGTTTCTTTGCCACGCGCCTGCGCGCCCTGACCCCGAGCAACGTCGGCCCGTGGACGCAAAACCACAGCGCACCAAAACCCGCCGCCCGCTCACTGCACGACATGGCCCGCGAGCATCTGGGCAAACAGGGAGACCGCTGATGAGCGCCAAGCAAAATATCCTCGCCAAGCTACGGAAAAGTCTGACCGGCACCACGCCGATTGCCGACGACTTCGATGTCGACCTGGTGACTCAGCCTTACACCTACAGCGCCGAGCAACGTATCCCGCAACTGCGCAAACTGATGGAAGCGGTGCACACCGAGATCCATCTGACTACCGGCGCAGACTGGCCCGCGCTGCTCGCGCAATTGCTGGGTGATCGCCAACTGCCAAGCCTGCTGATCGCACCGACTACACCCCACGGGCAGCGCATCACACAGCACTGGGCGACCAATCCTGATCTGCCGGCACTGAAGTCCTACAACCGGCCGATGGAAGAATGGAAAGCCGAGCTGTTCAACGACACCCCGGCCAGCCTTACTGGCACCCTCGGTGCCATCGCCGCCACCGGCAGCCTGATTCTCTGGCCCACCCGTGAAGAACCGCGACTGATGAGCCTGGTGCCGCCGGTGCATTTCGCCCTGCTCAAGGCCAGTGAAATCCGCGACAACTTCTATCAGGTGCAACAGGAGTTCGAGTGGGCCCAAGGCATGCCGACCAACGCACTGCTGGTGTCCGGCCCGTCGAAAACCGCCGACATCGAGCAAGTGCTGGCCTACGGCGCTCACGGCCCGAAAGATCTGGTGGTACTGATCCTGGAGGACCAATGACGCTTCCGGTGAATTTCCTGCGCGATGCGCAGCAACTGATTCCAGCAGATCGCCGTTTCGACGATCCACTGTCGACCTTAGCCTTCGGCACCGACGCCAGTTTTTATCGGCTGATTCCCAAACTGGTGATCCGCGTCGAGTCCGAGGACGAAGTGGTGGCGCTGCTGAAACTGGCCCAGCGCGATCAAGTCCCGGTGACCTTCCGCGCCGCCGGCACCAGCCTTTCCGGGCAGGCGATCAGCGATTCGGTGCTGATTGTGCTGGGGGATAACTGGAACGCTCGCGAGATTCGTGATCAAGGCCTGCAAATCCGTCTGCAGCCGGGCGTGATTGGCGCACAAGCCAACGCGTGGCTGGCACCGTTCGGGCGCAAGATTGGCCCGGACCCGGCGTCGATCAACGCCTGCAAGATCGGCGGCATCGTCGCCAACAACGCCAGCGGGATGTGCTGCGGCACCGCGCAAAATACCTATCACACACTGGCCGGAATTCGCCTGGTACTCGCCGACGGCACCCGTCTCGACACCGAAGACGCCGCCAGTGTCGCCGCTTTCCGCGTCAGCCACGGCGATCTGCTGGAGCGCTTGGCGACATTGGGCCGCGAGACCCGCGCCAACGCTGAACTGGCTGCGAGAATTCGCCACAAATACCGTCTGAAAAATACCACCGGTCTGTCACTCAACGCCCTGGTGGATTTCGACGATCCTGTGGATATCCTGAGCCACCTGCTCGTCGGATCCGAAGGTACCCTCGGCTTCATCAGCGCGGTGACCTACGACACGGTGATCGACCACCCGAACAAGGCCTCGGCGCTGATCGTGTTCCCGGATGTGGAAACCTGCTGCAACGCGGTCACCGTGCTGAAAAGCCAACCGGTGTCTGCCGTAGAGTTGCTCGATCGGCGCAGTCTGCGCTCGGTGCAGGACAAACCAGGAATGCCGGATTTCGTACAGCAGCTGTCGAATAATGCCTGCGCGCTGCTGATCGAATCCCGCGCCGCCTCTTCCACTTTGCTGCAGGAACAACTGGCGCAGATCATGGCTTCGCTGACCCGTTTCCCGGTGGAAAAACAGGTCGATTTCACTGAAGATCCGGCCGAGAACGCCAAGCTCTGGGCCATCCGCAAGGACACCTTCCCCGCCGTCGGCGCGGTGCGCAAAACCGGCACCACGGTGATCATCGAAGACGTGACCTTCCCCGTCGAACAACTGGCTATCGGCGTCAATCGCCTGATCGAGCTGTTCGACAAACATGCCTACGACGAAGCGATCCTTTTCGGACACGCACTGGAAGGCAATCTGCACTTCGTCTTCACCCAAGGCTTCAACAGTCCGGAAGAAGTCGCACGCTATCAGGCGTTCATGGTCGACGTGGCGCAACTGGTGGCGGTGGAGTTCGGCGGTTCGCTCAAGGCTGAACACGGCACCGGGCGCAACATGGCGCCGTTCGTTGAGCTGGAATGGGGCAGCGATGCCTATCAGTTGATGTGGCAGCTTAAACGTCTGCTCGACCCTAGCGGCATCCTCAACCCGGACGTGGTGCTCAGCGAAGATCCGCAGATCCACCTTAAGCACCTGAAGCCGCTGCCGGCGGCTGACGAGATTGTCGATAAATGCATCGAGTGCGGCTTCTGCGAACCGGTCTGCCCGTCGAAAGGCCTGACCCTTAGCCCGCGCCAGCGCATCGTCATCTGGCGTGACATTCAGGCGAAGAAGCGTGCCGGCGTTGACACCACCGAGCTGGAACAAGCCTACGAATACCAAGGCATCGAAACCTGTGCCGCGACAGGCTTGTGCGCTCAACGTTGCCCCGTAGGCATCAATACCGGCGATCTGGTGAAAAAGCTCCGCGCCCGTAACGCCACGCATCAGAAAACCGCTGACTGGATCGAAGGAAATTTCGCCAAGACCCTGCAAGGCGCACGCTTCACCCTGCACGTGGCCAACGGCGCACGGATGCTGCTCGGCGCACCGCGTCTGGCGAAGCTGTCGGCAACCCTGACGCGCTTGTCCAAAGGCCAGGTGCCGCTGTGGACCAGCGCGATGCCGCAACCGGAGAAAGCCGTGCGCTTCAGCCCGAGCGTGTCCGACGAACGCCCGCGTGTGGTGTATCTGGCGGCCTGCGTCTCACGGGTAATGGGCCCGGCAGCCGGCGACAAGGAGCAAATGTCGCTGTACGACAAAACCCGTGGTTTGCTGGAAAAGGCCGGTTACCAAGTGGTGTTCCCGGACAATCAGGACAACCTCTGCTGCGGTCAGCCGTTTGCCTCCAAAGGCTACGCCGAGCAGGCCGAACACAAGCGTCAGGAGTTGATCAGCGCCCTCCTCCATGCCAGTCGTGGCGGGCTCGATCCGATCTATTGCGACACCAGCCCCTGCACCTTGCGTCTGGTGCAGGACGTGGGAAATGTTCGCCTGGATCTGTACGACCCGGTGCGCTTCATCCGTACGCATCTTCTTGATCGACTGGAGTTCACCCCGCAAGAGGCACCGATTGCGGTTCACGTGACCTGCAGCACGCAGCATCTGGGCGAGAGCCAGGCGCTGATCGATCTGGCGCGCAAATGCAGCAAAACCGTGGTGATTCCGGAAGGCATTCATTGTTGCGGGTTTGCCGGTGACAAGGGCTTCACCACCCCGGAGCTGAACAGCCATTCGCTGCGCACGCTCAAGGACGCGGTGCAACATTGCAGCGAAGGTATTTCCACCAGCCGCACCTGTGAGATCGGCCTGACGCAACACGGCGGCATCGACTATCACGGACTGGTCTATCTGGTGGATCGGGTGACCCGGGCCAAGGCCTGCTGAAGAAAAATAGAACCCTTGCGTGCGACCGTAGTCCACAGAACAGACCCCGAAAATCGGGGCTTTTCTTCCACTCGGTTGCCCGTCCTGACGGCCAGCGCAGTCTGGATCCCTCAGTTCAAGGAGATACACATGAAACGTTCTGTACTGTTAGGTCTGTTCGTTACTGCCTCGATGATGGCCTCCACCTCGTTCGCCGCCGACAAGCCTGCCGACCTGTGCGATGCCAATATCCAAGAGATCAACAATCTCAAGGCTCAGCTGGCAGCGTCGCCAGAAAAAACCCAGATTGCTGAAACCAGTTTGAGCAAAGCCCAGGCGCTCAAAGCCCAAGGCAAAATCGACGACTGCGTTGCAGAAACCTCGAAAACCAAACTGGATCTGCAAAAAGCTAGCGGTACCAACAACTGATCAAAACCCCAAAGCCAACCTTCGGGTTGGCCTTGGGGTCTGATTGGCGTACACTGCGCAGGCTTGTTGCCTCACCTGATGTACGAGGCAATGAGTTCGGGGCCGATTAGGATTCGACGCCGGTGACGAAACTTTAGGTGCATGCCGACTTGGTAACAGAAGTCGTAAATCCACTGTTGCAACTTCTTATAGTTGCCAATGACGACCAATACGGTGCTGCTCTCGCTGCTTAATTGCAGCTGACATGCACTCCTGGTGCCTTCGGGCCCAGCAATCATCAGGGGATGTCTGTAAACCCGAAATGATTGTCATATAGAACAGAATCGCCGTGCAGTACGTTGTGGACGAAGCGGCTAAAACTTACACAACTCGCCCAAAGCACCCTGCCCGTCGGGTCGCTGAGGGTTAACTTAATAGACACGGCTACGCATGTAGTACCGACAGCGGAGCACTGGCGGACGGGGGTTCAAATCCCCCCGGCTCCACCAACTCAACCAAAAAAGACGTCCATGGACGTCTTTTTTTGTTTCTGAAATCTAGTAAATACAAGGATTTCAGCGCCATCGAACTTCATAGATGGCACTTCACGCAGATCCATTTTGAAATGTGTTCCAACACGTATCCCAAGCCTGTGGATGCAAATTCAGGATAAATGAACAACGTTGTAGTACCCATGGACGCCCAAGCCTTATGCCTTTCAGACCTGAAAATCAGAGCGATAAACCCAAAGCCAAGAGCTACACACCGACACACAGCAACGCTGCATTAACTTCCACCGGCTAAGGACTTAGCTTCTATTACAGCCAACCTTCACACAGCTTCGACGCTTGGTCGAGAATCATCTGCGCCGCATCCTCAGCCTTATCCGGGGGATACTTGTATTTACGCAAAATCCGCCGCACCAGGATCCGCAGCTTAGCCCTAACGCTTTCTCGGCTACTCCAGTCGACACTGACATTGGCCCGCAGACTGGCAGTGAGCTCATGGGCAATTTTCGCCAGAATTTCATCACCCAACTCACGCACAGAAGCTTCATTAGTCGCCAATGCATCGTAAAACGCTAACTCATCATCGTTCAGCCCAAGTACATCACCGCGCTTGCTGGCCTGGGCGAATTTTTTGGCCATTTCAATCAGTTCTTCAATGACCTGCGCCGTTTCAATGGAACGGTTCTGGTAGCGTTTGATGACGTTACCCAACAACTCAGAGAATTTCTTCTCTTGAGTCAGGTTAGAGCTGTAACGGCTTTTGATTTCGCCTTCGAGCAATCGCTCCAGAAGCTCCACTGCCAGGTTTCTTTCTGGAAGGTTGCGCACCTCTGCGAGAAACGCGTCATCGAGCAAGCCGATGTTAGGTTTTTCTAGGCCCACCGCCTCGAAAATATCTACAACATCACCAGAGACCACTGCATTGCCGATGATTTGTCGAATAGCTAACTCGCGCTCTTCGTCGGTTTTTTTATGCTGACTGACTTCGCGCTTGATCAGAATGACCTTAATAGCCTGAAAGAATGCCACCTCTTCGCGAACGGCTTTGGCCTCATCCAGCGTGCAGCACAAAGTAAATGCCTTACCCATGGCCAACGCGTTATCAGCAAACCGCTTTTTTCCATCTTCCATTCCCAGGATATGGTTAGCTGCGCCGGCCAGCAGTTTGTGTCCGCCCGTGAGGAAGTCACCGTAATCGAAGCCATGTAGCAGGCTGCGCAGAACGTCGAGTTTCTCCTCTAACACCGAATAAGCTTCGTATGCATCCACCGTCGGCCGGCCTTTGCCTTTGCTGCCGGTGTACTCCTTGAGCGCGGCCTTCAGTTCGTTGGCAATGCCGATGTAATCCACCACCAGGCCACCCTGCTTGTCGTTGAAAACCCGGTTAACCCGGGCAATAGCTTGCATCAGGTTGTGGCCCTTCATGGGTTTATCCACGTACAAGGTATGAACGCAAGGAGCATCAAACCCGGTCAGCCACATGTCGCGGACAATCACAAGCTTGAGGGGATCCAGCGGATCCTTGAAACGCTTCTCCAAGCGCTTTTTGACCTGCCCAGAATAGATATGCGGGCGCAGCAAAGCCTTATCCGATGCGCTGCCCGTCATCACGATCTTGATTGCACCTTTCTCGGGATCCTCGTCGTGCCACTCTGGACGCCGAGCGATGATCTCGTTGTATAGGTGCACACAGATCTCGCGACTCATCGCGACCACCATGGCCTTGCCGGGCATCTGCTCCATACTGACCAACCCCAGATTACGCGCCTCAAAGTGCGTGATCAGATCCGACGCAATGCTCCGAATCCTTGGCTCTGCCCCTACGACCTTTTCCAACGCAGCCCATCGGCTTTTCAGTCGCGACTGCTGGTCGTCTTCTTCGTCTTCTGCCAACTCATCGACCTGATCGTCGATCGTAGGTAGCTCGCTCTCTTTCAGCGACAGTTTGGCCAAGCGCGACTCATAATAGATGGCGACGGTCGCCCCATCTTCAGTGGCCTGCTGCATGTCATAGACGTGAATGTACTCACCAAAAACCGAGCGCGTGTCACGGTCCTCACCGGATACTGGGGTACCAGTAAAAGCGACAAAAGTGGCGTTCGGCAGCGCGTTACGCAAATGATGAGCAAAACCAACCTGATAACGGGCTTTGCTCTCGGCAACTTGAAGCCCAGTAGGAACTTTCAGCTCAGCGTTAAAACCATATTGAGTGCGATGAGCTTCATCGGCGATAACTACAATGTTTGGCCGCAAGGACAATACCGGGAAGCTGTCTTCATCGACTCCAGGCATAAATTTCTGGATGGTCGCGAACACAATACCGCCACTAGGACGGTTGGCCAGCTTGGCACGCAAGTCACCACGCGATTCCACCTGGACTGGTTGCTCACGCAGCAACTCCTGGGACAACGAGAACACCCCGAATAACTGACCATCCAGATCATTACGATCAGTGATCACCACAATGGTTGGGTTCTCCATTGCCGCTTCCTGCATCACCCGCGCAGCAAAACACGTCATGGTGATGCTTTTGCCCGAACCTTGCGTATGCCAGACCACCCCGCCTTTATGACTACCGCCGGGACGCGATGCCGTTACCACCTGTTGAATGGCGGCGCGAACGGCGTGGAATTGGTGATAACCGGCAGTTTTTTTTACCAGATGGCCGTCGTCTTCGAACAACACGAAGTAACGCAAGTAGTCGAGCAACATCTCTGGTACTAGAGCACCGCGTACCAATGTCTCCAGCTCGTTGAATTGCCCCAATGGGTCGAGATCCTGGCCGTCGATGGTCCGCCAGTTCATGAAGCGCTCGAGATCCGCAGACAATGAACCCATGCGGGCTTCACTACCGTCGGAAATCACCAAGACTTCGTTGTATTGGAACAGGTCCGGAATCTGCTCTTTATAGGTCTGGATTTGATCAAAGGCTTTACCCAGATCAGCCTTCACATCTGCAGGGTTTTTCAGTTCGAGCTATACCAACGGCAGCCCGTTAACAAACAAGATGATGTCCGGACGCCGAGTGTGTTTCGGCCCCTGGATACTGAACTGATTAGCCGCCACCCAGTCATTGGCTTTCACATCAGCCCAATCGATCAGGCGAACGAAGTCTCCTCGGGTTTCACCGTCTTTTTGATACTGCACGGGTACACCGCCGACCAGCAGGCGATGGAACAAGCGGTTAGCCGACAACTGCACCGGCAGTCCCAACTCTAGCACCTGCTTTAGCGCATCTTCACGCGCAGCTACTGGGACCTTTGGATTGAGCCTCGCCATGACATTGCGCAGGCGCTCGGCAAGCACCACCTGGCGATAGTTTTCACGCTCAGGTTGCTCGCCATCATGAGCGATATTCGGCCCATACAAATGGGCATACCCCACCTCTGCCAGCCAGCCGAGGGTCTCCTGCTCCAATTGGTCTTCGGTCATTCCAACTCACTTCCTGTGTTCAGATCACCGGCCAATTCGGCCTCAATCTCGGCAATGCTCGGCAGATTTCGGCCTAGGGTTTCGGGCAAGTCACGCAGCAATTGGTATTCGGCAACGCCGATGGGTTTGTCAATGCCCGACAAAGCGTATTCGGCCACCAAGCGGTTTTGCTGTTTGCACAGCAGCAGGCCGATGGTGGGTTTGTCATCCTCGGCCTTGATCTGCGCATCCACTGCTGCCAGATAAAAATTCAGCTGGCCAGCGTGTTCGGGCTTGAAAGCCGTCGCCTTGAGCTCCACCACTACATAACACTTGAGGCGGGTGTGATAGAACAGCAAATCGATGAAGAACTCATCACCGCCCACATCAAGGCGAAACTGGCGGCCGACGAAAGCAAAGCCTGCGCCTAGCTCCAGCAAGAAACGAGTGATATGGCGGATCAGTCCATCTTCAATATCACGCTCGTGAGCATCGGCGCCCAAGCCAAGAAAGTCGAAGAGGTAGGGGTCTTTCAGGGTTTCGTGAGCCAACGCCGACTCCGCAGCCGGTAAACGTGCAACAAAGTTAGTGACTGCGGCGCCCTGACGCTGCTGCAAGCGGTTCTTGATATTTTGCTCCAGCGTGCTGCGTGACCAACCAAGCAAGACGGTTTGCTGCGCATACCACTCACGCTCGGCAGGGCTGGCCAGCTTGGTCAACAGGGTCACCACATGGAACCAGGGCAATTGGGCAGCAGGCTGCTGCCCAAATAGACCATTGGGACAATGCTGAGCAAAAAACGCCATGTACTTGAGGTTACGGCTGGAAAAACCACGGATATCGGGAAAGGCATCGGAAAGGTCGCGCGCCAATCGCTCAATGACTTTCGCGCCCCAAGCGTTAACCTGCTGACGTCGCCTGATTTCCGTTCCGATCCGATGATACAGTTGCACCAACTCTGCGTTGACGGCCAGTGCAGCACGTTGCCGCGCTTGAGCAATATCGGCTTTAAGCTGAGTCAGCCAGTCGGCGTAGCCTTCGGGCAGTGCGGAAATCGTTTCTTTAGTCACTCACTGGCCTCCCACTCCTTGGCCGACACCTCACCAGTCTGGTGAAAACGACGTATACGGCCGATGAACTCGGCGAAGTCCGTATTCTCTTCAGTCAGTCGATTGCACATATCCCAGTCGATTTCGCGACGTTCGCGAGCAGGGATTAGAATTTGGCTTTCTGCAGGGTTCTCTACGTCTAGCTGTATCACGCCTATACCATGGGCCGAGGCGAGCATCCGTAACTCTTTGAGCGTGCCGTCCCCCTCCACAGTGGCTGCCACCAAGTAGCTTAAATGCGCCCAAGATGAGTTGGATACTGCTTGGAAGAAGCTCTTGCGTGCATTGGAACGATTGAGCAGCAGCTTGACCTCGAACGACCACAGACGGGCACGACGCTCGCCCAACACGCGGACGCAGTCACGTAAATCTGGTGTCCAGTCAGCAGTCAGGTCTTCTAGGCCTACCAGATCCGGATGCAACCATTCGTTGCCACCGCTGCCCGCACGGTTGGATGAGCGTTTTTCGTTAATCCGCATGGCGTACACCCGCTGCTCGTCAGTCAGCAGGTATTCCGCCACAAACGGATAGAGTGCATGTTCACGCAACGGCGAAGGTTCAGGCAGGTCTGACGGTACAAGCGATACCCCTTCAGCCGCCGCTACCTCCGCGTTGGCATCCATGTCAGACCAATAGTAGTGCCGTGGCCTTCCTTCGGTCGTTTTCAGTTGAGGGTGCATCTGCTGCCAACGCGGGCGTGAACCAGAAATCTCCGCCACCAGTTGCTGCACCAGATCATTGTCAGTTTGAATGTAGCTGGCACTACCAGCTTTCTTGATCGCGCATTCTTCAGGAAACTGCTCGAATATCGATTGCGCCAGTTCGCGGGCGGTCTGCTGGGTATCGGGCAGGCTTTGCAGGCGCTCGATGACACGTTGCCGGAGGTTCAGAGCCAAATCAGATAGCCTCCGACAACATATTTTTGATAGAAGCTTCGGTTTCTGGCAGGTGCGGCTGACCGGAGATCAGACGGGGCAGCAGGGTGTCGCGAAGTTGGGTGATGGCGCGCATTTGATCCATATTGTTCTGACCACGCTCCGCAAGAGCTTCGGCTATCGACGAAAACTCGTGCACAAGTGCATGTGGCGGACAAACAAATTGATAAGTACCTACACCATCTTTTGCCAAATGCAAGACTGTCGTACCTGACGTGTGGGCGAAGGTATGGTTCTGAAATGATTCTGTACGAAACAGCCCATATAAATACTGCCGACTTACTTTCGCTGTATCTGGACGAACAACTCCAACATCAAGTGAAGCAACGAGAGTCTGATAATCTTCAACCCCAACAACGATTGCGGGTTTACCTATTAACTCCGCAGCTTGAGTAACATCGGTATAAGCAACAATGAGATCTCCTGACATAACAACTTGGCTAGACTTGTAATTCCCGACGTATGGTTTAAAACCGTCTAGCCGAAACCCCCCACCACGGGCAAAAGACTTAAGTGTAACAAGTGCGGTGTGATGAGTTCCCACGAGGTCTTTGCTTGAATATGATTTTCCTTTGACCACCTCTGCGACATCAGCAACACTGACAACCTCCCATCCCCTCGGCACCAACCCCAGCTCGGACTCTTCAAAATTGTCGGGAAACAGAGCCGCGGTACCTGCATCCATGCCTTCGGGCACAATCCCTTCCGCGTTGGCACGCACCGGATTGAAATCGACAAACCAGGACTTGAACAGCGCCTGGGCGATAGCTTCCAAGGTGGTGTTGGCTTCGCGGAGCAGAGTGATTCGATCTTCTAATGCATCAAGCAGCTCGGATACTGACCGCTGTTGCTCAATTGCTGGAAGAGTAATTTTGAGGCGCTTTTGATCGGTAAGGCTTAAATATGGCGCCATATCAGTCGAACGGGACATCGACTGAAGTTGTAAGTTGAACTCTACCCCACGAGACCACGCGCGTAAAAAACCTTGACACAGCACTGACTCATCTCGAGATCGCCAGAAGCTCAGGTGTGGAGAATAAACAAACTCAGGCATCCCGCTAGTAACAAATGCAATACGTCCAGTACTATTTCCCTTTGTCGTGACTACAACATCACCAAGGTGAGACACCTTACCTTTGAATCTTGATTTATCAATCACCTTAAAATGATCAACACCATCAAAATCAATATGAGTATCTTTGACGTGCCCGGCTCGCAAAAAAATCAGTCCATTGCCACCCAGCTCATTGTTCTTCGCTCGATACCCATCACCGATCTCGAGTACTCCTTGATCAATAAGCTCTGAGAATACCTTGGGAACAGGCTTCGATATTAGATCGGCAGCCTGTCGAAAAACCTGACTTTCGAGATCGCTGGCTCTACGTTCAGAAGTCATAACCGAGACCTCCCAGTTTCTGCCGAATGAGCTGGTCGAGTTTCACGCCCTTGGCCATCTGCTCGCCCAACAAGGTGGTGAGGTTCTGCATTTTTTCAGTAAAAGCTTCGTCATCGTCCTCCACCGTTTCAGCACCGACATAGCGACCGGGAGTGAGTACATGACTATTCTGGGCGATTTCTGCCAAAGCCACGCTGCGGCAGAAGCCAGGAATGTCGACGTAGTCAGCAATGTCTCCGCCAATATCCAACGGTTCGCCACGCCAGTTGGCCACGGTTTGAGCTATGAGTTCAATATCACTGTCTAGCAGTTCGATCTGTACCCGGCTGACGTTAGTACCGAGTTGACGTGCGTCGATAAACAGCACCTCGCCAGGACGAGCAACTTTTTGTTTGGTCAGAAACCACAGACAAGCCGGGATTTGGGTGTTGAAGAACAACTGACCAGGCAGCGCGACCATCACTTCCACCACATCGGCCTCAACCATCGCCTTGCGAATCTCGCCTTCGCTGTTCTGGCTAGAGCTCATCGAGCCATTAGCTAGAACGATGCCGGCACGGCCGCCGGACTTGAGGTGAAACAGCATGTGTTGCAACCAGGCATAGTTGGCATTGCCTTGCGGCGGCGTGCCATAAACCCAGCGCGGATCTCCTTCGAGGGTCTTGTGCCACCAGTCGCTGATGTTAAACGGCGGGTTAGCCAAGACAAAGTCAGCGCGAAGATCGGTGTGCTGGTTGCGAACGAAGGTGTCAGCCGGCTCACGACCAAGGTTGAAGTCGATACCGCGAATAGCAAGGTTCATCGCCGCCAGACGCCAGGTGGTAGGGTTGGACTCTTGGCCGTAGATGGAGACGTCGCCGAGTTTACCGCCGTGGGCTTCGATAAACTTTTCCGACTGGACGAACATACCGCCCGAACCGCAGCAGGGGTCGTAGACCTTGCCGTGGTGCGGGTTGAGTACCGCCACCAGGGTTTTTACGATGCTGGCTGGGGTGTAGAACTGACCGCCCTTCTTGCCTTCGGCACTGGCGAATTGGCCGAGAAAGTATTCATAGACTTGGCCGAGCAGGTCGCGAGCCTGGTTGGCATCACCATCGAAACCAATAGTAGAGATCAAGTCGACCAACTCACCG
Organism: Pseudomonas sp. GW823-FHT01D03; assembly: GCF_058798255.1. Taxonomy (NCBI): domain Bacteria; kingdom Pseudomonadati; phylum Pseudomonadota; class Gammaproteobacteria; order Pseudomonadales; family Pseudomonadaceae; genus Pseudomonas; species Pseudomonas sp. GW823-FHT01D03. Next base: position 909,386 of record NZ_JBXAKK010000001.1, on the reverse strand, counting down.
AGTTTACCGTCAGGTAGCTGGGCGCGAGCGTAACGCTTATCGAGGATGTTTTTCAGGCTGGAGTTTTCCGCCTCGATGGCAGACAAGGCCTCATCAATACGCTTGCCGATATCTACCTGTTTCGCGGCAGCACGTATTGACTCCCAGCGCGCCTCTTCCGGTACCCAGAACACATTCACTTCTTTGTAGTAGTCGCGTTCCTCCAGCTCTTGAGCCAGTAGTTCAGCATCGTCACTGTCCAGATAGTAGTCGTCGCCAGCATCGGCAAAGCGCCGAGCCAGCTCCGCGCGGCGCCCAGCAAAGCTGTCAGAAATGTACTTGAGGAAGATCAAGCCGAGGACGATGTGCTTGTACTCAGCAGCATCCATGTTGGCGCGCATCTTATCCGCAGTGGCCCACAGCGTTTTTTGCAGATCCTGCAGAGTATTGCTGGTTTGTGGGACTGTGGCCTTGCGCCCAGACTTCTTCTTTACCGACTCAGGCTCGGGGGTGACAGGACTTTCGCTGGACGAAAAACGAGCACGTGCCAGATTGAGCGCTTCTTCAGCAAGACTGCTGGCGGTCTGTTCGGCACCCTTTTGATCCGTCATGGACTACTTCCTACATTCGACGCAGATGAATTGCGTGGTAAAAATTGAAAACCCAACCACAGAGGTTCAGGCGAAGATTGCCTGCATGATAACGGGTCACCACTCCTTTCGTCTGAGTTGTAACGACCAAGAGAACGCGTACCACCTAGCAAGGCAGGGATTACCCCGAATAGGGTCAGTTCAGCGAGCTTGCAAGGCCTCAAGAAAACCCGCCACGGTCTAAACGGTATTTCAATTGGTATTCCAACCAAGAAAATCGATCTGATATTTACTCTACTAATCAACGGCCTACAGAGCCAATTTAACTTACCCCGGCTCCAACTCTCGACGACCAAGCCCGCCTTAAGCGGGGTTTGTCGCAACTGGCGTTTCATTCCTGCTTCCAATGCCCATGCCCATGCCCATGCCGATGATGCACATCCGGAAAATGCGCATGCCTATGCCGCATCGGCGTATGCACATGCAGATGGCTATGCGGCTCCACCCCATCCCATTCAAACCCATGCGTATGCTGGTGATGCTCATCGTGTGTATGCCGATGATCATGCTCAAGTAGTTCGTGCTGATGCTCATGAACATGGTTTTCCATCAGATGAATCCATACCCCCACGGCCATTAACGCCGCTGCGAGCAGGAACATCAGCGATATCGACTCGCCTAGCAGCAGAATCGAGACGCCTGCGCCGAGAAACGGTGCGGTGGAGAAGTAGGCGCCGGTGCGTGCGCTGCCGAGGCCGCGCAGGGCGAGGACGAACATTACCAGGCTGACGCCGTAGCCGAGAAAGCCGACCAGCATGATTGGCACCAGCGAGGTGGCGACGGGTAGTTGGGTGCCGATGAACAGGGCCAGTGTGCAGTTGACTAGACCGGCCACGAGGCCTTTGCTGCCGGCGATGAACAGTGCGTCTGAGGCCGAGACTTTACGGGTGAGGTTGTTGTCGATGGCCCAGCAAAAGCAGGCGAAAGCGACGGCCAACGGGCCGCTCCAGTCTTGCGCCGAGACGGTCTCTTGCGGCCAGGACAGCACGACACCGCCGGCGACGATGGCGAGCATGCCGATCACGATTCGTCGGTCGGCATTTTCCTTGAACACCACCCACGCCAGCAGCGCCGTGAGCACTGATTCGAGGTTGAGCATCAGTGACGCGCTCGCACCGGACGTTCGGGTCAGACCGAACATCAGCGCCACTGGCGCCAGCACTCCGCCAAAGCCGATGGCACCGAGCAGCCATGGCCATTCACCGGCTCCGAGCCCGGAGGGTTTCCAGCCACGATCGCGGGCAAAACGCAGGACGGTCAAGCCCAGACCGCTACCGAGATAGAGCAACCCGGCGAGCAGAATCGGCGAAATCTGTACCCCCAGCAGTTTGGCGAGGGGTGTACTGGCGCCAAACAGCGCTGCCGCAATCAATGCGTAGAGAACGCTCATATTCATGCCGGAAACACTCGCTCGGGCCGATGGAATACCGGCACCTATCATGGCAACGATCATCGCAAAACTCAGGTGAGAATTATGTGAACAGCTGATTCGTGTCAGGGAACACCTCCTCTGGCACGTGCTCAAATCCAGCAACATTTAATCCGCGCAATCTCTGGGCGGTCGCTCGACGCAGGCTCTATGCTGCGAACATCGAGATGCAATGGAGTTGAAGATGAAGAGCTGGATTGCCGCCGCGCTGGCCGCGCTGATTTCCTTGTCCGTCCATGCGGCCGGTGCCCCCATTGTGCGCGTCGAGCCGATCGCGTTCACTGCCAGCGCCGACAGCGTCCAGCGTAAACAGTCGATCAAGGGTGACCAGACCGCGCAGTACACATTCAACGCCAAGGCCGGCCAGATACTGACCGTCGATTTCAAACCGTCCAACACCTCCGCTTACTTCAACATCCTCGCCAAGGGTGCCGATTACGCGCTGTTCAACGGCTCGATCATGGGCAATCACTTCCTCGGCACATTGCCCAGCGATGGCGAGTACACGGTTCAGGTCTACCTCATGCGCAACGCCGCACGGCGTAATGAAGTGGCCAACTACGAGCTGTCGCTGAGGCTGGTCAATGGCGATGCCATCAGCCGGCAACAGCCATTCGATCAGACGCTGGAATTACACGGCATCGCTTTTCATGTCAGCACCGAGCAGGTCGATGGCAAACCGACGCTGCACATCGCTCCCAAGGGGCTGGAGATCGACAACACGGCCATCAGCCAGCCGCTCACGGGTGATGTGGTGCGCGCTGAAGTCGCCGACATCAATAACGACGGCTCCCCCGAACTCTACGTTTTCACCCGCTCGCCCGGGCGCGGCATGTCGGGCGAGCTGATCGCCTATTCAGCCAACAACAAGAAATCCCTGAGCGCAATCTACCTGCCTCCTGTCAGCGACAACCCGAAAACCGCCGAGGGTTATCAAGGCGAGGACTCGTTTGCCGTGGTGGAAAACTCACTGGTGCAACGTTTCCCGGTGTATGACAGTGCCGACGCTGGCGCCGGGCGTACGGGGAAGATGCGTCAGGTTCAGTACAAGTTGGTGGCGGGTGAAGCCGGGTGGATTTTGCGCGAAGACAAGGTCACGGAGTTCTGAAATGACCTGGCGCGTCTGGCCGACTCGGAAGCCGATTTCGCTAAGGATCACTTGCCCTGAGCCGTTGCAGAGCGCTCGCCACCGAGATGAATTTTTCTTCACTGCCCCCGTTCGATCAACGCGGTACAGTCCGCTCGCTCATTCAAGAAACTACGGTTCGCCCGCGCTCTCCCGCGGGCTTTTTTTTGTCTGGAGTTTGCTGCCGAAGCGATACACCCAAGTGTCCTGCACGCCGTGCTGTGACGATTGCCGCGCCTGTGGGTGAACCCTGATCAGCGCAAACCCCGCCGCTTCAGCCAGACGCTGACTGCGGCTGTTGGCCGACGATGTGGTCAGGTAAAAGGAGAACTCAGGCAGGCGCCTGACAAGTTGCAGCAGCACTTCGCGCATGTAGCCCTTGCCGGCAAACGCGCTGTTGGCCCAATAACCGACGACATAGCGCTTGCGTCGACGCGGCACCAGACCGATGCAGCCAACGACGGCTTGTCCGTCTTCAGTCACGATGAATAAGCGCCGCTCACCGGTCTCGCTGGCGAAATCATCCCGCGCTTGCAGCATGGACGACAGCGCCCGCTCCTCACTGGTGTGTTCAACCGCCCACTCGAGAAACGGCGCATGCTCGCGGTAACTGGCGTTCAGCGCCTCGCGCACCGGAGCGACCAGCGCTGGATCCGGTGCCCGAACACACAGTGCCAACCCGTTCACCGTCAATGCAAATTCCATTGCTTGTTCCTCCAATCCCGGAAATGCCGCACTCGATATCACCCTGTGCACTCAACCAAAGAAATTTACAGGACGCCAGCGCAGTTTGTTTTTTTCCGCCCCGTGATCAATCCTCTCCCTCGACCCTGCCCGCCGGAGCACCCGATGTCACTGCTGAGCCTACCCTGCCAACGCCTGACGCTCGCCATCCTCGCCCCGGAACAGGCCGAGCTGGAAAGTGACTTCTATGCACGCAACCAGCGCCACCTCGCCCCTTGGTCACCAATTCGTACCACCGAATATTTTTCCAGCGAACAGATTCGTCGACGCCTTGAAATTCAGGCCAGTGCCTACGAGGCCGGGCTGGCGATGCATTTCGCTCTGCTGACGCCGGACGGCCAACAGATGATCGGCGCGTGCAATTTCAGCGGGATCATTCGCGGCGCATTTCAGGCCTGTTATCTGGGTTATCACATTGACCACGCGCATCAGGGCCAAGGCCTGATGCAGGAAGGCCTGGAGGCCGGCATCGACTACATGTTCGACACGCAGAACCTGCACCGAATCATGGCCAATTACATGCCCGGCAACGAGCGCAGCGCGCGCTTGCTGGAGCGCCTGGGTTTCGAGCGCGAGGGCTACGCCAAGGCGTACCTGAACATCGCCGGCCGCTGGCAGGATCACGTGCTGACGGCGCTGGTCAATCCGTTGTTCGAAACGCCGGAGAAGCGCTGGTCGCGACAACTGGCGTGAGTTTCACAATTTGTTAAGCATTGCCGAAGTATGCTCAAGGCTCCTGCTCTTTCCGGTTGCCAGAAACCCATGCCGCGCGCTGCCACTTCGCTGTTTCTACTCGCCGCCCTGCTGTTTTTTTTCGCTTTGGGTAACCACCAGTTGCAAGGCTCCACCGAGGCCCGCGTTGCCGGGATCGCCATGGAGATGCATCTGGACGATGACTGGGTGACGCCACGTCTGTTCGGCGAAGCGTTTCTGGAAAAACCCCCGCTGAGCCTGTGGCTGGACGCCGGCGCCATGCGCGTGTTCGGCGTTTCGCCGTGGGCGGTGCGGCTGGCGTCGGCGGTGGCCGGGTTGCTCAGCGTGATGCTGCTGTACGGCATGTTGCGCCGTTTCGGTCGGCCGAAAGCGGTCGCGTGGACGGCGGGGATTCTGCTGGCGACCATGGCCAGTTACTGGAGCAATGTGCGCGGGGTCGGCGAAGATGCGCTGCTGGCGCTCGGCGTGACCACGGCGCTGCTGGCGTTCTTTCAGGCGCAACGCGCACCGAGCGCGGGTAACTCGCTGCTGTTTATCGTCGGGATCGCCATCGCCACCCTGAGCAAAGGTGTGCTTGGACTGGCGATGCCCGGGGTGGTGATTTTCGCCTACCTGCTGGCCGACAACCTGATCGACAAACGCCTGAAGCTCGGCGCCTGGCTGCGTCCCGGCCTGCTAACGGTTGTAGGCCTGATTCCGTTGCTGATCTGGCTCGCCGTGCTTTACCAGCGCGGCGGCTCGCACGCTGTCGCTGAAGTGCTGCTGACCAACAGCGTCGGCCGCTTCAGCGGCTCGTTCGTCGAGGCCGGGCATTACGAGCCGTTCTATTATTACCTCGCAAAACTCCCGGAAGCGTTCCTGCCGTGGAACATTCTGGTGTACCTGGGCTTGTGGCATTTCCGTAAAGAAGTGAAGGCCAACCGCTATCTGCTGTTTTTCAGCCTGTGGATCGTCGCGCAGTTCATCATGCTGACCCTGGCCTCAAGCAAACGCACGGTGTACCTGATGTCGATGACCCCGGCCGCGGCGGTGATCGCTGCTGAGTACGCGCGCGTGTTGTTCGAGCGCTTACAGGCGCGTGAAACCGCCGACCGTTTCATCGGAAAAGTCGCCCGTCATCGTCAGGCGATTGCCGCTGGCCTGCTCACGGTGGTGATCGCCAGCTACCTCGGCGCCGCGCAGTGGGCACTGCCCAACGCAGACAAGAAGTTGTCGTTCCTGCCATTGACCCGACATATTCAGAGCCTGCAGGCCAACGGTCAGCAGGTCGCGCTGTTTCAGGCCAATGAACGGGTCGGCGGTGCCAGCGTGTTCTATACCCAAAGCGTGCTCAAGGGGCTGGAAACCGACGCACAACTGCACGATTTCCTCAGCGCCTCGCCCTCGAACGTCGCGGTGATCTCGGCAGACAGCGAACCCGCCGCACCACTCAAAGTGCTCAAGACCATGATGGTCGGGCGTCAGGCGTACTACTTCGTCGGCTACTGACGACCCTCACTCCAGACAATAAAAAACCCGCCGTCACTGGCGGGTTTTTTACTTGGGCTGACGGGAAGGCAACGTCAGTTCATCGGGTGGTCACTGAATGCCAGTCTGAGGCTTCGATGAAACCAAGCACCCGCGGATCCGCTTTGTTTGCGACAGACACAAACAGTGAGGAACCGTAGCCCGGGTCAGAAACCGGTGTATTCAAGTCCTTTTCCAGCGCCGCCATGCACTCGCTGTGGGTCACCAGGATCAGGTTGCGCCCCGGGAGCTTGTGCGCCAGCGCTTCCTGCAGGATGTGGCCCTTGCAACTGATCAGCCAGTCTTCGCTGGCCGCGCGGTTGAACATATAACCGGTGGTCTGCACGGTGCGCAGCATCGGGCTGTTATAGATATCGGCGTTGTTCAGGCCCAGATGCTCGAACTGTGCGCCGACACCGACCGCAACACTGCGCGAGCGGTCGGTGATGCCGTCGTCGCCACTCAGGCACGGCGCCGGCGAGTGATCGCAGCGTTCGACGTGACGCACCAGCACAATCATGTCGCCCTTGGCCCACCCGGTCGCCAGCGCGCGGTCGCCGGACACATTGCCATGGGCCAGGTCCGGCACCGCCGCCGGGGCGAGCAGCCACAGGGTCAGCGGAATCACCAGCAGCGACGCGCCGAGCACCACCCAGCTGTCGCGATAGCGCGCCAGGCCGCTCAGGGAGATCGTGCGTTTGACGCCGAACAGACTCAGTCTCAATTCCACATCGGGCCGCCTCGTCGGCATCCATCACAGTCAATTTGATGCGGCGAGGGTAGAGAGACGAGCGTAAGTGACGAGTGAAACGCATGTGAAAAAAGTCTTTAAGCGCCCTTGTTACAAATTCCGTCGGACAAAAACCTTTCAGCTCTCGTGTTTGCGGCCGATACAGACCTGCTAACACCCTTGCTGGCTCAAAAAAACAACAATCTTCCAGCCTGACCGACGATCAAGTAGCTCTACGTTCCTGGAGGAATTGTGATGAATAGCTGGTTCGGCAACATCAGCGTGAACATGAAATTGGGCCTGGGCTTCGGCCTGGTCCTGGCCCTGACCTGCGTGCTGGCCCTGACGGGCTGGACCAGCCTCGGCGGCCTGATTGACCGCAGCAACTGGATGAGCGACATCACCCAGCTCAACGCCGGCCTGACCAAGCTGCGCGTAGTCCGCCTGCAGTACATGCTGACCAACGGCGACGAAACCGCCGCGCAGAATGTACAAACCACCCTCGAAAGCTTCGCCGCGCAACAACAGGCGCTGATCAACAAGTTCAAGAGTCCGGAAAACGTCAAGCTGCTCAAGCAGCAGGCCGCGACCATCGCCGAATACCAGACGTCGCTGAACAAGATGCGCAACGCCTACCGCACCGGCAATAGCGCCCGCGACGTGATGGGCACTAACGCCGACACCGCTTACAACCTGATCGAAACGATCAGCAAGCGCGTGCAGCAAATGGACATGAGCGAGCAGCGCTTCGAGCAGTTCCAGGCCATCAGCCAGGCCAAGGAAGCGTTCATCCTGGCGCGCTATGAAGTGCGCGGCTACACCGCCACTACCAACGCCGAAACCGAGCAGAAAGCCGTCGGCCAACTGGACGCGGCGATCGCCAGCCTCAAGCAACTGAACGTGCATTTCGCCGCCACCCAGCAAGACGCCCTGCGTCAGCTGGAAACCGCCCTGAGCAACTACCGCAGCGCCTTGCAGGCCTACAAGAACGCCAACAGCGAAGCGGTGCAGGCGCGTAAAGAGATGACCGATCAGGGCACCGCGATCGTCAACACCAGCGAGCAGTTGTACCAGATCCAGCTCGACCGTCGCGACATCGAAAGCGCCCAGGCCCGTACCTTCCAGCTGATCAGCACCCTGCTGGCGCTGTTGGTTGGTGTGATTGCCGCGGTGATCATCACCCGTCAGATCACCCGTCCATTGCAGGAAACCCTGGCCGTGGTCGAGCGCATTGCCAGCGGCGACCTGACCCAGAACGTCACGGTCACCCGTCGCGACGAACTCGGCGTGCTGCAACAAGGCATCGCACGCATGGGCGTGACCCTGCGCGACCTGATCAGCGGCATCCGCGACGGCGTCACCCAGATCGCCAGCGCCGCCGAAGAACTGTCGGCCGTGACCGAGCAGACCAGCGCCGGCGTGAACAGCCAGAAGGTCGAGACCGACCAGGTGGCCACCGCCATGCACGAGATGACCGCCACTGTGCAGGAAGTCGCGCGCAACGCCGAAGAAGCCTCGCAAGCCGCTGCCGCCGCTGACGGCGAAGCCCGTGAAGGCGACAAGGTGGTCAACGAAGCCATCGCGCAGATCGAGCGTCTGGCCAGTGAAGTGGTGCGCTCCACCGAAGCCATGAGCGTGCTGCAACAGGAAAGCGACAAGATCGGCAGCGTCATGGACGTGATCAAGGCCGTGGCCGAACAGACCAACCTGCTGGCGCTCAACGCCGCAATCGAAGCGGCGCGTGCCGGTGAAGCAGGCCGTGGGTTTGCCGTGGTCGCCGACGAAGTCCGTGGTCTGGCGCAGCGTACACAGAAATCCACCGAAGAAATCGAAGGTCTGGTCGCCGGTCTGCAGAACGGTACCCAGCAAGTGGCCGCCGTGATGAACAACAGCCGCGCCCTGACCGACAGCAGCGTGGCCCTGACCCGCAAGGCTGGCGACTCCCTGGAAAACATCACCCGCACGGTGTCGAACATCCAGTCGATGAACCAGCAGATCGCCGCCGCGGCCGAACAGCAAAGCGCCGTGGCCGAAGAAATCAGCCGCAGCATCATCAACGTGCGCGACGTGTCGGAACAGACCGCCGCGGCCAGTGATGAAACCGCAGCGTCCAGCGTGGAACTGGCGCGCCTGGGTGGCCAGTTGCAGCAGATGGTCAGCCACTTCCGCGTCTGATCTTCACCTCTGCGCTGAACGAAAGATCGATTCGCGAGCAGGCTCGCTCCTACAGGTACGGCGTTGATCACGGATCATGTGAACAACGCCAATCCCTTGTAGGAGTGAGCCTGCTCGCGATGGCGTCAGTCCAGTCAGCCCAAGCCCATACTCACTGCCCCACCGCTCACACCTCCCACGGATTAATCACCTCCACTCCCGAGAACTGAAAGTCCTTCACGTTACGCGTGGCGACTGCCGCGCCATGAGCCCGGCAGATTGCGGCTATCTGAGCATCAGCCATCGACACCGTCCGCCCCTTTGCTTCGCACTCTGCAACGAGTGCCGCGTACTCGACAGCGGCATGCGCATCGAACGGCAAAATGCGTCCCGCGAAGTCCTCCTCGAACATAGCCATCGCATCGGCTTGAAGATTCTGTTTGCGTTTGCCTGAGGGAAGTCGGGCGATGCCGTGGAGTATCTCAGCCACCGTTATCGCACTGATGGCCAGATCCATGGCGGGCTGCGCATCAACCCAGACCAGCACTTTGGCCTCAGGTTCGATACGCATGAACTCTGAAAGCAGGTTGGTATCGAGCACTATCATTCGGAGAAATCCACCCCGGCGGCTTTCTCTGAGCGCTCTGGCAATTCAAGTTCAACTCCGCCGTTTGCACTGAACCTGTTGCGTATCCGGCTTCCAAGTCCGCCGGCGCGATCAACTGTTGCCAAGGCTCGACCGAGAATCAGGCGCGCCTCTTCCTCCATGGAGTGTCCGTTGTGTGCTGCGGTGATACGCAACTGTTCCTTGAGCTTCTCATCAAGGTTTCGAATGGTGATACTGGCCATGATGCCTCCCGCAATCAATGAAATCATTGATTGCAGGCTAGCACATCCGTTCTGGCTCACACCGGGCAATCTTCCGAACGGCCACTGCAACAGATGGTCAGCCACTTCCGCGTTTGATCTTCACCTCTGCGATGAACGAAAGATCGATTCGCGAGCAGGCTCGCTCCTACAGGTACGGCGTTGATCACGGATCATGTGAACAACGCCAATCCCTTGTAGGAGTGAGCCTGCTCGCGATGGCGTCAGCCCAATCACCCTGATGTCCCAGACAACCCGCCTTGTGTAGGAGCTGCCGCAGGCTGCGATCTTTTGATCTTGGTTTTTTAAAATCAAAGTCAAAAGATCGCAGCCTTCGGCAGCTCCTACAGAGGTTGTGATACGCCTCTAGCGTGTCCCGCGTTGGCGCAAAGCCGACGGCATGAAATACGCGTCTTCCGGTACCGGTTGCGAGAAGTCAACGGTGGAGGCTTCTTCGTTGTCGAGGTTCTGCACGTAGTAACGGCGGGCCTGCAAGTCGTGGAATACGTCCAGTGCGCTCCAGGTGGTGGGCAGGTCGTAGAAGTTTTTCAGGTAGGCCATCGACACCCGCCACAACTCCCCTCGCCCGTCGTATTGATCGACCAGCGCCGCCCCCCAGCTGTCCTCGTCGAGGAACAGCACGCGTTTGGAATAGACATGCCGCGCGCCCGGTTTGAGATTGCCTTCGACCACCCACACGCGGTGCAGCTCATAGCGGGTGAATTGCGGGTTGAGGTGGCCCGGGGTCAGCAGTTGCGCGTACTTCACGTCCGGGCTGCCAACCTTGTAGTTGTTGTAGGGAATGTAGATTTCCTGCTTGCCCTTGAGCTTCCAGTCGTAACGATCCGGCGAGCCGTTGAACAGGTCGGTGTCGTCGGCGGTGCGCAGGCCATCGGATGAGGCGATCGGCGTGTCGTAGGCGAGGTTCGGCGCACGGCGCACGCGGCGTTGGCCGGCGTCGTAAACCCAGGCCTGACGCGGGTCCTTGAGTTGATCAAGCATCTCGTGCACCAGCGCCGCCCCCCCGGCCAGTCGCGCCGGACTTTTCACGAAAGCGAGGTAGTAGAACAGGATGTTTTTCAGGTCAGCATACTGCCCGCCCGGACGATAGAAATTGAACAGCGCTTCCTGCTGCGAAGTCACCAGCGCAAAGCTGCCGTTGCGCTGCACCGGGGCTTCGGAAGCACGACGCACCACGTAGATTCCGCGATAACGAGTGATGTGGTTCCACAGCACTTCGATGCCGTCCTTGGGCACCGGGAACGGTACACCGCCGTAGGCATCGGCGAATCCGCTGCCGCCCTCCAGTAGCTTGGCCGAGGTCGCGTTCTTCAAGGTGTTGTCATACAGCCACTGCGGCGCCGAACCTGAACGACGCGACGGATAGACCGGCATCTGGAACGTGTCGGGATAGCTGTTGAACAACGCGATCTGACCGGGGCTGAGGTGGGCCTTGTACTGGTCGAGATTGGCCTTGGTGATGGTGAACAAAGGCTTGTCCGCCGCATACGGATCCGGGTGATGTTGGCCCGGTTTGTAGCCGGCCGGCGCCTGGGTGATGCCACCGGTCCAGGCCGGAATGGTGCCGGCGGCGTTGCCGGCACGCTCGGCGCCCAGGGGCGTGAGGGTGGTTTTCAGTTGTTCGGCTTGTTGTGGGGTGATGGCGGCGAGGGCGCTGCCGGCGGTGAGGCCCAGAACCAGCGCCAACATGGTTTTGCTGAATCGTGATGGGTAAAACATGATCGATCTCCGTGTGAGGTCTGCAGGACACCGCAGTTCCCCTGTGGGAGCGGGCTTGCTCGCGAAGGCGGTGTGTCATTCGAAATAACGGTGACTGACACAGCGCATTCGCGAGCAAGCCCGCTCCCACAATGGATCTGCGTGTAGTCCTAAAGGAAATACTTGAGGTTGAACCCGACGTTGTCGCGGTCGCGGATGCCGTTGTTCTGCCCCCCGCCATAGAACTCGGTGTACTGCAGTTCGGCTTCGAGCTTGTTCTGATAATTGGCCTTGATCCCCAGGGTGTAAGCCTTGCGACCTTCGATGGTGTTGCCGGCCTGATAGCTGTTGCCCTTGAAGTCATCCTTGTAGACGACGTAAGGCGAGACGTTGACCCCGGCGTACACGTCGTTCCAGGTGCCGTTGAGCATCGCCGTATAGCTGTAGGAATCGCGGTTGACCTGATCGTCACGATCACCGCCCGAGACATAGGAATAGTTACCGGTGCCGGCGTAATAACGGTTCGTCCCGTCATAAGCCGTGTATTGCAGACTGCTGCCGCGCAGATGTTCGGAGGCCAGTTCGAAGATGCCGAACAGCGAATCGAACGAAGCCGTAGGGCCGAAGTTGTAAATAGTGCCCAACGAGGTGTTGAACGCTTCCACGCGCTCGGCGTTGTTGATCTCGCTGTTGAGGTTGACCATCTGCCCGCCGACGTTGATCGACTGGCCCGTCACCGCGACAGCCGCACCGTTGGCCAGGTCGCCGATCAGATCGTTGGTGGCCGCGACGCCGATCGGCAGGTTCGGCCGATAAGCGATTTCACCGAACACCGAGGCCTCGCCCAGCGTGGTGTTGAAGCTGAAACCGTACATGCGAATGTCTTCGGCGTAGCGTCGATGCGCCTGGATGTTGCCCATCACATCCGCAGTGGCCAGACCATTGGCAAGCGCACCCGCCTGATCGCCCGCGACGCCGGCCAGCAGGTTGGTCAGTGCGCTCATGTCGATGCCTTTGTAGCCACCCAGATCCGCAGCAATGGTCGGCTCCTTGGCGTGGTAATTGACCAGGTACAAACCAAACTCGGTGCTGTTGAGCTGTTCGGCGATGTAGCGAAATGCAAAGCCAAACTGACCATCGTTGCGCGCGTTGTAGTCCTTGCCGACCGACGCCACTTTCAGCGTATTGCCGTAGGCCGGCGTCACGCCGTTGGCGTACAGGCCAGTGGTCTGCAAAACCGGACTGAGCAACGGGTTGTTACCCAATGCGCTGTACAAGCCGATGACGTTGCCGAAGCCCGGCACCGGCGTATCAAGCGCGGTGCCGCTGAAGTTGTTATAACCGGTGTTGCCGCCATCGGCGAACAGGTCGGTTTGTGAGTAGAAAGTGCCGACCGGGTCGATGCGGGTTTCTTTCCAGTTGGTCTGGTAGAAACTTTCCAGGGTCAGCGAATCGCTGAGGCCGATGTTGAAACTCAAGGCCTCCACCGGCATCAGCACTTCCTTGACCTCCGCGCCGGGTAAACGGTATTTGGCGGCGTCCACCGGGTTGGTGGTGTTGATCCCGCCGCGATAGAAAAGCCCCTCGCCCCAATTGAACACCTGACGCCCGACCCGCGCGGTCACCGGCATCTGCGCCACGTCCCAGTTGCCGTAGACATAGGCGTCGAGCATCTCGATCCGGCTGCCGGCGATGTCGCGAGTCTGACTGGTGAAACGGTCGTCCTGCGGATAGCTCTGGCTCGGCTGCGACGGGTTGTTGTTGCGGTAGTAGTCGTTGCGCTTGTCCATCAACTGGGTGTCGTAGAACGCCGTGCCGCGCAGGAACATTCCGTAGTTCTGGTAGTTGGCCTCAAGCTCCGAAGTGATCTTGTACACCTCGGAAACCAGCCCGGTGTCGAAGTTGCGATTGCCGTCGTTGGTGTTGACGTCATCGTTGTTCTTGTCGCGACCCTGCACCCGCCACAAACGGCCATAGGACAGCGTCGTGTCGATCGAGCCGCTGACCTGATTGTCCAGCACGCTGAACTCGGCAGCCTGCACCGCATCCACCGCACAGAGTTGCAGCAGCCCTGCCAGGCCGACACCGGGAAGTGCCACGCCGGTGAGACGCAATCGAGTGTTGATCATGGGTTCCTCCTTCCTTGTTCTTATTGTTTTTTGCGTGGCCGCGATGGCTACGGTGCCAGTCCCGCACGGACATAAATCCGGCTGTGCGCGCCGAAATGCCCGAGCAATTTGAACAGCTGCTGATTGAGTGCCGGATGCTCGAACGTCTCGCGCTGCAACTGATTGCCGCTGCTGAAATCGCTGGTCACCGGAGCCGTCTCCAGCCATTGGCCGATGGCGTCATCGAACGCTGCCGAGTCCTCGACCGACTCGGCGCTGACCACGTCGCGCAAGTAGTCCACCGAGTACGGCGGATACTGTTGGTCTTGAGCGACATCGGCGTAGGCCGCGAGCATCGGGTGCGCCTGACCGGCACGTAGCACGCGGCGCAGCCAGGTCGATTGATACTTCTCGATTTCCATATGGCGGGTGGCGACCCGTTCGATCGAGGCTTTTTTATCGTCGGCAAAACCGGCCAGCGCCTTGCCTTCCAGCAACAACAGACTGGGCAGTTCGACCCCGGGCAGCGGCTTGGCGTGATACGGCTGGGTCAGGTCCTGCACGTGGTGCACGCCCCAACCAAGGAACCGGTAACCCCAGTAAGGATGGCCAGAGGCGAACGCCAGACGCGCCAGCCCCAGGTACTGATAAGCGCGCCAGTCCGGCCAACTGCGCTGAAGAAATCCGGCAGCGGCATACACCACCGCGCTTTCATGGAAGAAGCCCATGTGGAACGGCGCCTGCGAGCTGTACTGAAAACGCGCATCGCCAAACGGCTGCGGGCCGAAGCCATACAACGCACCGACCTCGCCGGGGTTGTCGCTGAACAGGTTGATGTCGTGACCGTAATCCGGCTCGTCGGCGGCGCTTGCCAATACCGCCAGCGCCGCGACTTTTTCGCCGTCGGCCACGCGGATGAAACGCTGGCGATTCCACGGCGAAAGCGTCTGCTCGACCATCACCTGATCGGCGCTGAGATGTTCACGCTCGGGTAGGTCTTGACCCGGCAGCGGCTGAATGACCATCGCCAGATGAATGCGCGGATTGAGCCGCAACGCAGTGAGAAAATCGTGGCGCAGATTGTCACCCGGTACGGCGGGCAGCTTCAGGTTGTCGGGGCGCGGCGGGTACTGGGTGAAGTGTTCACGGGCGAGGCTTTCCTGTTGCTCCAGCAATGCGACCACGGCCGGATATTGCTCGGCGAGAAAACGCTCCAGCGGCTCGACCTCGACCGGCGGCGCATCGCGCAGCACCGGCAGTTCCTGCAACACCAGATAGCTGCCCACCGTGTGGTTCGACCAGCCCCACGCCGTCGGGGCCGTTGCACAAAGCTGCAACAGGAGAAAGGTCAGCTTCATTGCTTTTAATTCTTATTGGAGGTGCTGTGGGGGTTGAGCCTAACAACCACCTCCGGCGCTGACACTGTCCGATCTCACCAGAAAAAGTCTCCGATAGCGCCATGTGCACAATAGCGAGAGCATCACTGTTCCCCTGTGGGAGCGGGCTTGCTCGCGAAGGCGGTGTGTCAGTTTGCACATGCAGTGACTGATACACCGCCTTCGCGAGCAAGCCCGCTCCCACAGGAGATCACCACTGTACTTTCAAGCGGGGTAACCGGTGATTTTGCGGATGCTCTGGTACAACGGCTTGAGCTGGCGATACATGCGCAGGTACACCTCTTTGTACAAACGCTCATAGACCTGCTGTGCCTCGGGTTGCGGGGTGAATACCGTCCCGACGCGGGTCATCGCGGCAATCGCCGTGGGGAAATCCGCATGCAAGCCCAACCCCACCGCACAACAGATCGCCGCGCCCAGCCCGGACGCTTCGTACACATGCGGACGCTCCGCCGGCAGGCCAAAAATATTCGCCGTCAGCTGCATCGCCGCATCGCTCTGCGAACCGCCACCGGCCACCCGCAGACGCTTGACCGACACCTTCGAACGCCTCTCGATGTTCTCCAGGCCCTGGCGCAAGGCATACGCCAGCCCTTCGAGAATCGCCCGGTAAATATGCGCGCGGGTGTGCACGTCGCCGAAGCCGATCATCGCGCCTTTGGCTTCGACACCCGGCTCACGAATCCCCGGCGACCAATACGGTTGCAGCATCAGCCCCATCGACCCCGGCGGTACCGCGTTGACCAGCGCATCGAACAGTTGCTCGGGTTCAATGCCCTGCTCTTTCGCCTGCTGCATCTCGCGCAGGCCGAACTCGTTTTTGAACCAGCTGACCATCCAGTAACCGCGATAAATCATCACCTCGCAGTTGTACTGATCCGGCACCGCCGAGGGGTACGGCGGGATCAGCGGGACGATTTCCAGATAGCGCGAACGGGTGCTGGTGATCGTCGCGGTAGTGCCGTAGGACAAGCACACGGTGCTGGTATCGACCACGCCGGCACCGACCACTTCGCAGGCCTTGTCGGCGCCCGCCGCAATCAGCGGCAAGCCCTCGGGAATCCCGGTGTGGCGGCTGGCCTCAGCGCTGATGTAGCCGAGGGTTTCGCCGGGTTTGTGCAAGGTCGGCAATTGCTCCGGACGCACCGCCAGCGCCTGCCATTTCCAGTCGCTGGGCGCGGCCCATTTCAGGCGTTTGAAGTCGAACGGCAGATAGCCGACGCAACATCCGACAGAGTCGACAAAGCGTCCACACAGACGATGAGTGAGAAACCCCGAGAGCAGCAGAAACTTATCGGTCGCCGCCCACACTTCAGGCTGGTGTCTGGCGATCCAGTTGGCCTCGGCCTGCGCGCGAAAATAATCCACGGTAGCCTGCGCGCCGACCAGTTTGAACAACCAGCCCCACGGTCCCTTGATCCCGCCCTCGACTTCGCTCTGACGCTGATCGAGCCACAGAATGGCCGGGCGCAGCGGCTTGCCCTGAGCATCGACGTTGATCACCGTGCCGCGCTGAGTGGTCAGTGAGACGCCGGCAATCTGCGAGCGATCAATCCCGGTTTGCGCCCATACCTGCTGGCAGGCCTCGCCGAGTTTCGCCCAGTAATATTCCGGGTCCTGCTCGGCCCAGCCCGGTTGCGTCGAGTAGTACGCCTGCAACTCGACCTTGCCTTTGCCGAGCAGATTGCCCTGCAAATCGAAGAGCAATGCGCGCACGCTCTGGGTGCCGTTGTCGATCGCCAGCAGGTAGCGCTTGTTCGAGTGGTTATCCATGGCGCTCTCTTCAAGGGGCATCAAGGCGTGGCATCCGGCAGACCGTGATGGCGTTGCCACAATGCCCGGTAACGCTGCAGCTCTTGCTGCCAGTGTGCATCGTCCCAGCCCAGGCGGGGCTGGCAGAGTTGGCGGATGGCCGCGAAATGCGCTTCACCACCGCGCGCCAGCAACAGGCCCAGTCGGGTGCGGCGCAGCAACAGATCATCGAGGTGCAGAACCATTTCCGCCTCACAGGCGAAGGCCAGTTCGGCCCACAAGGTGTCGGTGTTGCCGACCGTTTCGTGGCCCAACTCGGCGATCAACTGCGCCAGTCGCGGCAGGTCGCGACCGTGGCGTCCGGCCAGCCGTCGCCACTGTTGCGGGCTGAGTCCGGGAATCGGCAGTGGCGCTACGGCGGCAAAAACGGCGGCGCCGTGATCTTCGAAACTGCGGCCAAGCATGTCGGCACAGGCCTTAAGCACTTCGATGGCTTGCGGGCGAAATGTCGTCAGTTTGCCGCCGGCTAACGTGACGCAACCCGGCACCTGCCACAGCACATGTTCACGGGTTTCATTCGACGGCTTGCCTTGCTGTACACCCGCCGCGCTGCCCACCACCGGACGCACGCCGGACCAGGTCGACAGCACATCGCTCGCCGTCACTTCGGCACCTGGAAATTGTTGCGTGCAAGCCGCCAGCAGATAGTCGAGTTCGTCGGCGCTGATGCTCGCGCTCTGATCCAGATTCTCGCGATGATCGAGGTCGGTGGTGCCAACCACCGTCGCCCCTTCCCACGGAAAAACGAACACTGGCCGCCGGTCACGCTCATGCAGAAAAGTAAAGGCCTGCGCCACCGGCAAACGCCAGCCCGGCAGCAGCAGATGACTGCCGCGCAATGGCCGTAGTTGTCGCGGTGCCTCGGGCAAACGCAGGCGCTCAGCCCAAGCCCCGGTGGCCACCGCCAGCACGCCGCAACGTAATTGCCGCGCCCCGCCCGCCTCGCAATCCTCAACCTGAACCCCGCACACCCGGCCGTCTTCGCGCAGCAAATGTTCGACACGCACCCCGTTAAGCACCACCGCGCCATCGGCCCGCGCTTCACTCAACACGCGCATCACCAGCCGTGCATCATCGGTCAGCGCATCGATAAAACAGGTGCCGCCGAGCAGCTGGGTTTCCTTCACCCCCGGCGCGAGAAAACGCAGTTGCTGCGCGTCATGAAAACGATGGCTGCGCCGTCCGGCCAACGCGTCATACACCGACAACAAGCCACCGAGCACACGCGGCCCGGGAAAGCCGCCGCGATAGTGCGGCATCATGAAACTCATCGGCTCCACCAGCCCCGGCGCTTCGTCGAGCAGGCGCTGGCGCTCGCGCACCGAATCACGGGTCAGGCGCCATTGGCCCTTGGCGATGTAACGCAAACCGCCGTGGACCATTTTCGACGATCGGCTGGAGGTGCCCCAGGCGAAATCCCGTTGCTCCAGCAGCAGACAACGCCAACCGCGCCGCGCCGCTTCGCGCAGGATGCCGGCACCGCTGATGCCGCCGCCGATGACGATCAGGTCCCACGTTTCGTCGGCCAATGTCGGCAAGGTTTGCTGGCGCCACGCGGCGTTCCAGTCCGGGTGCATGGCCGTCACTCCTGCAACAGCGTGCCGGGGTTGAGGCGCCCGGCCGGATCGAAGTGTTTACTCAGCGCCTGCAAGGTATCCATCGCCAGCGCGCCTTTTTCGCGCGGCAGGTACGGCGCGTGATCCTTGCCGACCCCGTGCTGGTGGCTGATCGTGCCGTGGTTGTCGACGATGGTCTGGCTGGCCGCGTGCTTGAGTGCCTGCCAGCGCGCCAGCGTCGCCGGATAATCCGCCGCCGGGCGAAACACGTAAGTGGTGTAGATGCTCGAGCCTTCGCCGTAAACGTGGGACAGATGGGTGAACACATGCACCCGTTCACCCTGCGCTGCCAAGGCATCGCGCAGGCTGTTTTCGATCAGGTTGAGCAGATTGTCGACGTTGCTCCAGTCGGTGGCGGTTTCCAGGGTGTCAACCACGTAACCGGCGTTCCACAGGTTCTCGCGCAGGTAGGGGAAACGAAAGCGGTTCTGCGCCCACTTCTTGCCGAGCAAGGTGCCGGTAAACACACCGCCGAAGGCTTTCAGATGCTGCCGTGCCTGGCTCAGCGATAGCGCATTTTGCCGGCGGTTGCCGGTCACGCCGAAGGTCAGCAGGCACTTGCCTTCGCCGGCGCCGCGCAGGTTCAGATACTTTTCCAGCCAGGCGATTTGCTGCGGATGCCCGGCCAGCGCCAGTTGGGTTTCGGTCTCCACCGCGTTCGACAGGCGCAGCATCGACAGCGGCACTCGTGCCTGCGCCAATTGGCGGATCGCTTGCAGCGCCTTCCTCCAACTGGGCAGGAACACTCCGTAAAAACGCTCATCGGCGGGCAGCGGACTGACCCGCACTTTGACTTCGGAAATGATCCCGAAACGGCCTTCGCATCCGAGCACCACTTCGCGCAGATCAGGCCCCGCCGCCGAGGCTGGGAAGGTCGGAATTTCCAACGGCCCGGCAAAGGTTTCCAGGGTGCCGCCGGCGAACAATTGCTCGATGCGCCCGTAGCGCAACGACTGCTGACCACTGGAGCGACTGGCGACCCAACCGCCCAGCGTCGACAACTCCCACGACTGCGGGAAATGCCCTAGCGTGTAGCCGCGAGCGCGCAGCTGACTTTCCACTTGCGGGCCACTGGCACCGGGGCCGAACGTCGCCAGTTGGCTCTGCTCGTCGAGGTCGATCAGACGATTCATCCGCGCCAGCGACACGGTCACCACCGGCCGAGCCGAATCCGGCGGATTGATGTGCCCGGCCACCGAGGTGCCACCGCCGTAGGGAATCAGGCACAAGTCCTGTTCATGGGCGAGCGCCAGCAATTGGCGGATCTGTTCGGCAGTTTCGGGAAACGCCACCGCATCGGGATAGTTGCCCAGCGCGCCTTCGCGCAACGCCAGCCAATCCGGCAGGCTCTGGCCCCGGGCGTGCAGCAGACGGTCATGGGCATCGACGCTGTACAAGGTGTGCGCCGCCAGCCGCGAGAGCGGCACCCGCGCCAATGCCGCGTCCAGCGTGGCATCGGGCAACACCTGCCCGGCCCCCAGTCGTTCATGGAGAAAACTCGCGCCCTGCGCCGGCAGTTCGACCACCGTTGTTGCCTCTCCCCAGCCGTTCCAGCGTCGCATGCGTGTGTCCTTCTTATACAGTCTGATCAGTGATGTGGCAGGCCTCCATACTAGTCAGCGGCCCAAAAGTGTCACGGTCGCATCCGGCCAGTTCGAGTAGCCAATTGAGTCAAACGTCGCGCAAGTGCCAGCCATTTACTTTAGTCGGGGTTTCAAATTACCTTTCAGGCATTCATTCGCTCATGCAGGCCTTGATCAAGGGATTCGGATCATGCAATCGCTCGGCTTCACCTCGGTTCCGCCGCTGCTCAAATACGTGCGCCATGCCGAGCAACTGGGCATGGCCATCGAGCCGGCGCTGGCGGCAGCCGGATTGCAGGCGCAGCAACTGAGCGACAACAGCCTGCGCCTGCCGGGCGAAACCCATGAACGCCTGCTCGATTATTTCTGCGAGCACTCGGGCGATCCGCTGTTTGGTCTCAACGCGGCCAATTTCGTCCTGCCCAATTCCTGGAGCGTGCTCGGTTACATCACCATGAACTGCGCGACCCTGGGCGATGCCATGAGCCGGATCATGCCGTTCGAAAAACTGGTGGGCGACATGGGCGTCAGCCGTGCCGAAGTGCAGGACGGTCATGTACACCTGATCTGGACTTGCCGCTACGAGCGTCCGCGGATTCGCCGGCATCTGGTGGAAAACGTTCTTGGCTCGTGGCTGCAATATGCCCGCTGGATCGCCGACACACAGATGTCGCCCGCCGCCGTGTGGCTGGAACATCCGTGCCCGCCAGACGCTACCCAGGCGCAGTACGAAGCGTTTTTCGATTGCCCGGTGCTGTTCGAGCAAGCGTATTCGGCGCTGATCGTGCCGCTGGCGTATCTGCAATTACCGCTGCGCCAGGCCGATGCGCAGTTGCTGCGTACCCTGGAAGAACACGCGATGGGCTTGATGGCGACGCTGGAGGATGCGTCGCTGGAACAACGGGTCAAAAGCATCCTGCGTCAGCTGCTCAAGGAAGGCTTGCCGCGCAAGGAACAGGTGGCCGAGCAAATGGCGGTGTCGGTGCGCACGTTGCAGCGCCAGTTGCATCAGGCGGGGACGTCGTATCAGCAGATTCTGGATGATTTGCGTCAGGAGCTGGCCGAGCATTATTTGCTCAACAGCACCTTGCCGATTCAGGACATTGCGCAGTATCTGGGGTTTACCGAGCCGAGGTCGTTTCATCGTACGTTCAAGAGCAGGCGCGGGATGCCGCCGGGGGAGTTTCGGCAGATGCATCGGGGTTGACGGGACTGGCCTCTTCGCGAGCAAGCCCGCTCCCACAGGGGATTTGTGTCATACACAAAATCTGCATTCACTGAAGATCCACTGTGGGAGCGGGCTTGCTCGCGAAGGCGCCAGTCGCCTCACCTCAATCCGACAGACAAATCCTCCGCTCCTGTAGTGCAATAAACACTTTTCAGCACGCCTGTTTAAAGACACTCAGTGTTACGGCTCACCGGCCTACAAATCCTTGCGCCACTGCCTACGGCTAAGCCAGAATCCGCCGGCTTGTGCGCCTTGGAGGCCGTCGGTAACTTGAGTCCGTCACTGATTTCCAGTGATCGGGTTTAGTAGCCCGAGGTTTTTGGGGCGTATCGCTCATCAGACAGTCAGGTCTTGCCTGAACGTTATGGTGGCTGTGCGCAGGGCGCCCTCGGGCGCGCCGGTTTCCCAGATCCCCGGTCTACTAACCTGCGTACGGCTGCCTCCATTTCTTTTAGTAGGGAAACGGCGGCCAGCCCTCAATGAGGATCTGGCATATGTTCAAAGTAACACCCAACCCGCCGCCCACCGACGCGGCCTCCCCCTACGAATCCCCCGAATCAAGGAAATTCCACGAAGCCGCCGAGCGCGCCCTCGACCACTACCTCGGCCCACCGAGGCCCGCCATCATGGCCACCCCATACCAGCCCAATCGTCTCTACATGGCCAACCCGGCCAGCGGCACCGAACCGTTGCTGGCCGACGCCTGCGAATCCCTCGGCTCGGCCACCGTGATGCTCAACGACTTCGCCGGCCTGCTGGAAGGCTCGCACCGCAAGACCCTGCAAGGCATCGCGCAAGTAGTGATGGTGGCGGAGATCGCCGTCAATCGCGTGCTGGATAAATTAGTGCCGACCGAATAAACGAAAAAGCCCGCGGCCAGACCTTGATGGTATGGCAGCGGGCTTTTTTGCCTGTCTCGAATCAGACACTGATCGCGTTGGTGAACACCAGTCGATTACCAAACGGATCGGCAATCGTCATGTCCTGACTGCCCCAAGGCATCGCCTGAATCTGTGGGTGCGAGAATTTATATTCCTTGGCCATCAGTTGCTGCTGAAACGCCTCCAGCTCATCGGTCTCGATACGCAACGCCGAGCCCGGCGTCGCGTCGCCATGATGCTCGGACAGGTGCAGCACGCACTCGCCACGCGACACCTGCAGATACAGCGGGAAGTTCGCTTCGAAACGATGCTGCCAGTCGATCTTGAAGCCGAGGAAGTCGACGTAAAATTCCAACGCCTTGGCTTCATCGAAGATCCGCAGGATCGGGGTGGTTTTGCCGAAGCTCATGGGGTGCTCCCTGACTGGTTGGCCCAAGAGTTTAGCTGGGCTGGATGTCAGCAATTCGGCTTGGATTCGACATTCTTTAATCTCAGAGTGCCACTATGAGACGCAGATCAAAAGATCGCAGCCTTCGGCAGCCCTTACATTGGAATGCGATCTCCTGTAGGAGCTGCCGAAGGCTGCGATCTTTTGGCGTCATCACAATCAACGAAAACCTGCGCGCAGATCACCTTCGCGTGCCAGAAACCGCCCTTCCCGGCGACCATTCGCCTGCCCGTCGCGATAACTCAACACGCCATTGACCCAGACTCCGTCAATGCCCTGCGCTGCCCGTTGCGGTTCACGGAAATCCGCCACATCGCGCACCGTCGCCGGATCGAACAGCACCAGATCCGCCCAATAGCCCTCACGAATCTCGCCACGCCCTTTCAAGCCAAACCGCGCCGCCGACAGACCGGTCATCTTGTGTACGGCGGTGTGCAGCGGAAACAGTCCGACATCACGACTGAAATGTCCGAGCACTCGTGGGAAAGCGCCCCACAGGCGTGGATGCGGGAACGGGTCTTCCGGCAGTCCGTCAGAACCGACCATCGACAGCGGATGCGCGAGGATTTTTCGGACGTCCGCCTCGTCCATGCCGTAGTACACCGCGCCCGCCGGTTGCAGGCGTTTGGCGGCGTCGTGCAGTGGCACGTTCCATTCGGCGGCGATGTCGATCAGGTCGCGGCCGCTGACTTCAGGATGCGGCGTCGACCAGGTGATGGTGATGCGGTGAGCATCGGTGACTTGCTTCAGATCCAGCGTCGAAGAGCTCGCCGCGTAGGGATAGCAGTCACAGCCCACATGCTGGGTTTTCGCCGCTGCCTCCAGCGATGCGAGCAACTGCGGACTGCGCCCCCAGTTGCCGACACCGGCGCATTTGAGGTGGGAAATGATTACCGGGGACTGTGAGTGACGGCCGATGCTGAACGCTTCTTCCATCGCCTCCAGCACCGGTTCGAATTCACTGCGCAGGTGGGTGGTGTACACCGCGCCGAATGCCGTCAGTTCTTCGGTCAGTTGCTTCACTTCGTCGGTGGAGGCGTTGTAGGCGCTGGCGTAGGCCAGGCCTGTGGATAACCCGAGCGCGCCGGCCTCCAGGCTTTCACGCAATTGCTCGCGCATGGCGGCGATTTCGTCAGGCGTGGCGGTGCGCAACAGGTCGTCGAGGTGGTTGCTGCGCAGTGCGGTGTGGCCAACCAACGCGGCCACGTTCAACGTGGTGTTCGCCGCTTCGACGGCGGCGCGGTAATCGCTGAAACGTGGATAGACGAACGCCGCTGCGCTGCCGAGCAGGTTCATCGGGTCCGGCGGATTGCCTTTCAGCGTCACGGGTGAGGCGCTGATCCCACAGTTGCCGACAATCACCGTGGTCACGCCCTGGCTGAGTTTGGGCAGCATCTGCGGCTGGCGGATGACCACCGTGTCGTCGTGGGTGTGCACGTCGATAAAACCCGGGGCGAGCACGCGGCCGGCGGCGTCGATGCCTTCAGCGGCGCGGGCATCGCGCAGGTCGCCGATACGCTCGATGCGCCCGTTGAGAATCGCCACATCGGCGCGGTAACCGGGCGTGTTGCTGCCATCGATGACGGTAGCGTTGCGGATCAGCGTGTCGTACAGCATCTCAGTCTCCCAGCGGCAGGTGATCGTCGCCGCCACGGTATTCGTCGAGGGCGAGTTTGATCCGCCGCAGACGTTCTTGATTGTCTTCAGGGTTGGCCAGCGCCAGCTCGGTCGCAAGCACATCGATGGCGAGCAGCATGCCGTAGCGCGCCGCCGTCGGTTTGTAGATGAACGAGGTTTCTGCGCCTTGCAGCGGCAGGACGATGTCGGCCAATTCGGCCAGCGGCGAGTCGGCGCGGGTGATGGCCAGAATGCGTGCGCCGTAGTTGCGCGCCAGTTCGACGGTTTCCAAAAGCTCCGGGGTGATGCCGGTCAGCGAGCAGACGATCAGCACTTGCTCGGCGTTCAGGCTGGCGGCGGTGACGCGCATCATCACCGCGTCGTGACACACCGCAATCGGGTAGCCGAGGCGCACCAGGCGCACCTGCAATTCGTCGCTGCACAGGGTCGAGCAACCGCCCATGCCGAACGCGTGAATCATCCGTGCCTGGCCGAGCATTTTTACCGCGTCGGCGAAGCGTGATTCGTCAAACCCGGCCAGATGCTGGCGCAGCGTGGTTTCGATATCGCCGACAATCTGCCCGTAGAACGCCGACTGCTCGGGCGTGCCCGCCGGGTCGAGAAAACGGCTGCCAACGCCGCTGGCCTGAGCCAGTTGCAGGCGCAGATCACGCAGGTCGCGGCAGCCCACCGTACGGGCGAAACGCGACAGCGTGGCGGTGCTGACCTCGGCCCGTTGCGCCAGCTCTTCGAGGCTGGCGGAGGCGGCAAAACCGACATCGTCGAGCATCAGCCGGGCGATGCGGCCCTCGCCCGCGCTGAAGGAGTCCTGACGGGCGCGGATCTGATAAAGGATGTCCATGGGCGGGCTCCGGTTACAGCAGATAAGAAAGGCCGACGGTCAGACCGAAAGCGACCAGCGAGATCAGGGTCTCAAGCACGGTCCAGGTCTTGAACGTCTGCGCGACCGACATGTTGAAGTATTCCTTGATCAACCAGAAGCCGCCGTCATTGACGTGGGAAAAGATCACCGAGCCGGCGCCGGTCGCCAGCACCAGCAATTCCGGGTGTGGATAACCCAGGCCGATGGCTACCGGCGCAACCACGCCGGACGCGGTGGTCATCGCGACGGTGGCCGAGCCGGTGGCCACCCGCATCAACGCGGCGAACAGCCAGCCCATGATCAGCGGCGACAGGTGAAATTCGTGGGCCAGACCGACGATCTGATCGGTGACCCCAGCGTCCACCAGAATCCGGTTCAGACCACCGCCGGCGCCAACCAGCAAGGTGATACTGGCGGTCGGTGCCAGGCACTCGTTGGTGAATTTGAGGATCGATTCACGATTGAAACCCTGAGCGATGCCCAGCGTCCAGAAACTCAGCAAGGTCGCCAGCAACAGCGCAATCACCGAGTTACCAATGAACAACAGAAACTGGTTGAACCCATTGCCCGGCGTGGAAATCAGATTGGCCCAGCCACCGATCAGCATCAGCACCACCGGCAACAGAATGGTCGCCATGGTGATGCCGAAACCCGGCAGCTTGTCGCGCGGTTCGCGGTCGAGAAATTGTTTTTCCAGCGGGTTATCCGCCGGCAGTTGAATACGCGGCACGATGAATTTGGCGTACAGCGGCCCGGCGATGATTGCCGTCGGAATACCGATGGCAATCGCATACAGCAAGGTCTGCCCGACCGAGGCCTGATACGCCTGCACCGCGAGCATCGCCGCCGGGTGCGGCGGCACCAGCGCATGCACCACCGACAGACCGGCGACCATCGGCAAGCCGACCATCAGAATCGACACGCCCACTCGCCGCGCCACGGTAAAGGCGATGGGTACCAGCAATACAAAACCGACTTCGAAGAACAGCGGCAGGCCGACCAGAAATGCGATGCAAACCATCGCCCAGTGCGCGTTCTTCTCGCCGAACTTCTCGATCAAAGTGCGGGCCATCTGCTCCGCGCCGCCGGACTCGGCCATCATCTTGCCAAGCATCGTCCCCAGCGCCACCACCAGCGCAATATGCCCCAGCGTCTTACCCACCCCGGCCTCATACGCCCCCACCACGCCCGACGGCGGCATCCCCGCCACCAACGCCAGACCAATGGAAATCAGGGTGATGACAATGAACGGATTGAGCCGGTAACGCGCGATCAGCACGATCAAGGCGATGATGGCGACGGCGGCATAGATCAGCAGCCAATAGCCGAAGGAAGGCGTCATGCGGTACTCCTCGAAAGGGTCACGTTCGAATGGGTTGTGAAACTCATAAATCATTTCGAGATCGAGTTTTCAAACACCATGAAAGTAATTTTCGTGGAAAGGTAAGGCGTGTCGCTGCTGGGTATGTCTTGTCGCGATTAATGAAAATCGCGGGGCGGGATTTACATGGCTCTCGCGCAAACCCAAAGCCCTGTAGGAGTGAGCCTGCTCGCGATAGTGGTGTGTCAAAACATGATTGTTTGACTGACACGCCATTATCGCGAGCAGGCTCACTCCTACAGTTTGATTGCATTCCTTCAGCAAGAATGCGGTCAACCTGTGGGAGCGAGCTTGCTCGCGAATGGCTTCACACGGTGTGGCGCGGGCTCACACCATTTCGTTACGAATCCAGTCCACCACCGACGTACGCTTCGGCGCCCAGCCCAGCAGTTCGCGGGCGTGTTTGCCGCGTACGCGGCTGTTGGAGCCGAGGCCGTAGTTGGCCATTTCGTAGCCCCATTCAGCTTCGGCGTCTTGCAGTGGCCAGTCTTGTGGCTGGCCAAGATTGAGGGCCTGAGCCATGGCAGTGGTCATGTCGATGAACGACGCTTCACCGCTTTCGACGAAGTAGAAAGTGCCCGGTACGTTTTTGGTCAGCGCCAGCAGGTACAGGGCGACGACATCTTCGATGTGCACGTTGGACCAGATGTTCTGGCCAGTGCCGACATGTCGCACCACACCACTTTTGCGCGCTTGTTTGAGCAGACGCGGCAGCTGCACGCTGTCGCGATTGACGCCCAGGCTGTGGCCGTAGATCAGCGTGTTGCAGATCACCGCCGAGTTCACACCGTCCTGCGCGGCGGCGAGGATCAGGTTGTCGATGGCCACACGGGCAGCCTTGTCGACGGTGGGTTCCGGCAGGTTGTCTTCGTAGTAGATGACGTCGCTGGACTTGCCGCCCGAGGCATCGCCGACGATGCTCGAACCGCTGGTGTGCAGGAATACTTTGTTCGAACCGCGCAGGGCATCGAGCAAGGCCTCGACCGCGCCGCGGTGGTCACTGCTGGCGGCGTTGATCACCGCATCGGCGGCGCGGGCCTGTTCAGCCAGCAATGTGCTGTCTTCGAGGGTGCCGATCACCGGGGTGATGTCCAAAGCTTTCAGCTCATCGGCCTGTTCGGCGCTGCGCACCAGGCCCGTGACACGGTGCCCGGCCTGAACCAGGCCGGTGGCGATGGAACCGCCGATGAATCCGGCAGCGCCGGTGATGAATACGTTCATGGAGAAACTCCCTGCGTGAATAAGTGATGCAGCGAGTATCGACCGGTCACCCCGATGGAAAAACCCGCCCCCGCCCAAATCACTGTTGCGCAGGGATCACGAATCAGCCCCTGAAATCCGCACTGGCGTACGCCGCGAGTTTGCTCTGGATGAAGTCGAGGAAGCACTGGATGCGCAGCGCCAGTTGCGAGTTACGGTAGTACACCGCGTTGATTGGCTGGCGATAACCGCTGTTGAATTCCGCCAGCAACACCTTGAGGCGCCCGGCGCGGATGTCGTCGATGGTCATGAAGTGCGACAGGCAGGCAATGCCCTGGCCTTCCAGCGCCAGATGGCGCACGGTCTCGCCGCTGGAAGCGCTGATCGCCGGAGTGATCGGCCAACGGTCGCCATGCACGTAGCGCAGCGGCCACTGATTGAGGCCTTCGTTGTGGGTGAAGCCAAGCAGGGTGTGTTCGCTCAAGTCGGCGACCTGCTGCGGCGCGCCGTGCTTTTCCAGATAGGCCGGACTGGCGACGATCATTAGCGGACTGCAACCCAGCGAGCGCGCATGCAACGTCGAGTCGGCAAGAGTGCCGATGCGGATGGCGACGTCGGTGCTTTGTTCCAGCAGGTCAATGATCAGGTCATTGCTGTTGAGTTCGAGCTGGATGTCCGGGTACAGGCCACGGAATTCGTCGATGTACGGCACGATGGCGTGCAGCATGAAGGGTGACGCGGCGTTGATTCGCAGGCGTCCGGACGGGGTCTGCTGGCGTGAGGACAGTCGCTCTTCGAGCGCATCCATCTGATCAAGAATCAGCTTGGCCTGCTCGAAGAAATACTTGCCCTCCTCGGTCAGGTCCATGCGCCGCGTGGTGCGGTTGATCAGCGTGGTGTCGAGCTTTGCTTCCAACCGCGACAGTGTGCGGCTGACCGCCGAGGGGGTCTGGCCGACCTGCTCGGCAGCAGCGGAAATCGAACCGCACTCGATCACGCAGACGAAAATCTGCAACTCATCGGATCTGGCTTTCACGGAAACTCTCTAATCGAATGCGTACTCATT
Organism: Pseudomonas sp. GW823-FHT01D03; assembly: GCF_058798255.1. Lineage (NCBI taxonomy): Bacteria > Pseudomonadati > Pseudomonadota > Gammaproteobacteria > Pseudomonadales > Pseudomonadaceae > Pseudomonas > Pseudomonas sp. GW823-FHT01D03. The sequence goes on along the minus strand of NZ_JBXAKK010000001.1, from coordinate 880,548 downwards.
GTGGCGAGGGAGCTTGCTCCCGCTGGAGTGCGAAGCGCTCCCCTGCGGTTCAGGTAAAAGCGAGGGCCGCTGCGCAGCCCAGCGGGAGCAAGCTCCCTCGCCACAGGATTAGGCCAAGCCATTCGATAGTAGCCTGAAATCCATCAAGCCTTGAGGCCAAACACCTGTTTCAGATGCTGCTCATACCGCGCCACATCATTTTCGATGTTCGGGCGCTTCATCACGTCCACACACAGGAACGTCGGCAACCCGGTCATGCCCAAAAACTCATTGGCCTTGTGGAACGGGAAATACACCGCATCCACACCCTTGGCTTCAAAGAAATCGCTCGGGTCATCAAACGCCTGCTGCGGTGCGTTCCAGGTCAGCGACAGCATGTATTGCTTGCCCTGAATCAGGCCGCCGCTGCCGTACTTCTGCGACGCGTCGGAACGGGTACGACCATCGCTGGCATAGAGGCTGCCGTGGCCTTCGGTGAAGACTTCGTCGATGTACTTTTTCACTGTCCACGGCGCGCCCATCCACCAGCCCGGCATCTGATAAATGATCACGTCGGCCCAGAGGAATTTCGCCACTTCTTCAGCGACGTCATAGCCCTCGTCGATGAACGTGGTTTTGACATCCAGACCGCCGCGATCCAGTACGCTCAGCGCGGTTTCGTGCAAGGTCGCGTTGTAACGACCGTCGGAGTGGGCGAATTTCTTGCCACCATTGAGCAACAACACTTTTTTCATCAGAACGCCTCGCACAGCCATTGGGCTGGAGAAAGATGGGAAAACGAATGGCGGCAGGTTAACCATCCATCTCGCGCGGAATAAGCCGCGTCGGCGCAAAATACATTTGATCAAAAAGCACGAATCGAATGCCGATTGTTGCAATAGCATTCCCGGCCATCTGCATTTGAGGAGTTGTTTTGATGAGTGAACGCCACGGTTTCATCCTGCACGCCAAGACCCGCCCTGAGAAAGCCGAGGCTTTCGAAGCGCTGTTTCGCGCCTATGTCGAACCGAGCCGCGCCGAGCCCGGCTGCATCGAGTACCACATGCTGCGCGACAAGGAAGACCCGACGCTGTTCATCTTTTACGAGATCTGGGAAAGCCAGGCGCACCTCGACGTGCATTCGAACCTGCCGCACATGCGCGAGTTTTTCGACAACCGCATGACGTATCTGGAGCGTGATTTCGATATCCGTCGGATCGACATGCTCAGCGCGTCGTCGGCTAGCCGCTGATCAGCAAATGGGCGCCGAGTGCGCCCAGTCCGATAAAGAACACCCGCTTGAACAGCACGGCACTGATGCGCTGACGCAGCCATTGGCCGAACCCCATGCCCAGCAGCGCCGGGATCAGCACCAGCAGCGACGCACTCAATTCGCCACTGCCCAGTGCGCCGCGCCAGAACAGGCCGCCGGCCAGCGCCAGGGTCGAGACGGTGAATGACAGGCCCAGCGCCTGCACCAGCTCATTGCGCTGCAAACCCAGCGCCTGCAGGTACGGCACCGCCGGAATCACGAACACACCGGTGGCCGAAGTGATGACCCCGGTGATTAGCCCGCACAGCGGGCCGAGCCACGGTTCCTGCCGAGGATTGACCTGCAGCGTCGGCAGCAACAAACCGCTCAGCGCATACAGCAGCAACGCCGCGCCCAGCCCACGCACCACCCAATGCCCGCCTGCCATGCCGATCGACAACGTGCCGACGGCGGTGCCGAGGAAGATCATCAACAGCAGCGGCCACAGGCGTTTGAGCAGCCCTTTCAAATGCCCGCCGAACGCCAATTGCCAGACATTGGTCAGCGTCGCCGGAATGATCAGCAACGCGGCTGCCTGCGACGGCGCCATAGCCAGACCAAGCAGGCCCATGGCGACGGTGGGCAGACCGAGGCCGATCACGCCTTTGACCAGGCCGGCCATGATGAAGGTGGCGATGACCAACAGGGACAGGGCCAGGCCGAGGTTTTGATAGAAGTCTGCGAGTGCGTTCATGGCGCTACTGTGCGCTTTGGCGGGTGCGCTGAAAATCTGCCATATACTGAGGCTGCCTCTGCCAGTACAAGAGGCTGTTAATTGCTTTGCGGCTGACGGCCCTTTCGCGAGCAAGCCCGCTCCCACAGTGAACTAGTGGTGAATCCAAAACTGTGGGAGCGGGCTTGCTCGCGAAGAGGCCCGCCCAGACATCACAAAAACCACAGGCTGCCCCATGCACTTCGACCTCACCGACCTGCGCCTCTACCTGCACATCCTCGACGCCGGCAACATCACCGCCGGTGCCGCCCGCAGTCATCTTTCGCTCGCCGCCGCCAGCGCGCGCATCCGTGCCATGGAAGCCTCGCTAGGCACCGAGTTCCTGCAACGCGGCCGCCGAGGGGTGAGCCCGACGCCCGCCGGCAAGGCGCTGGCACAACATGCGCGGATCCTCCTGCAGCAGTCCGAACGCCTGCAGCAGGATCTGGCGGATTACGCCCAAGGCGTGAAGGGTCAGGTGCGACTGCTGTGCAACACCACCGCGATCACTGAATACCTGCCGGAGGTGCTGGCGGAATTTCTGTGCAGCCATCCCAATCTTGATATCGATCTGCAGGAACTGCCCAGCACGCGCATCACTCACGCCTTGCGCCAAGGGGCGGCGGACCTCGGGATTGTGTCCGACGCAGTAGATACCACCGACCTGCAGACCCAGCCATTTCGTGCCGATCCGCTGGTGCTGATTCTGCCCTTCGGGCACCCATTGTCTGACGCTGCGCCAGTCCGTTTCAGCGACGCCCTGCAGCATGACTTTGTCGGACTGCGCAACGACAGTGCATTGGCGGTGTATCTGGAAGAACAGGCGCTGCACAGTGGCTCACGCATGCAGATCCGCATTCGCGCCGACGGTTTCGATGGAGCGATGCGTATGGTCGCCCGAGGTGTCGGGCTAGCAATTGTGCCGCTGGCTGTGGTCGAGCGGTCTGCCTTGCGGTCATTCAAATGGGTTGCGCTCAACGAAACGTGGGCGCGCCGCACGCTCATGTTGTGCGCCAGGGACTTTACCGCGTTGCCGAATTACGCCCGCGCGTTGTTACACGCGCTCACCGATCCGCGCGTTTCTGAGCAGCTCGATGTCGAGCACAGACAACTGAACGGCGAGCAGGCGCTATAGGGTTCTACTTCAAATCCTTCTGCCCGGAGTTCCCATGACCGCGACCGCCCCCATCACCGTTCTGCGCGACACCCACCCGCTGCCGGTACTCGACGCCTGCAAATGGGAAAAACTCGAAGGTGACCCGCACACCGTCAACCTCAACGCCTACACCAGCGAAGACGGCAGCAAGATCATGGGCACCTGGATCTGCACCCCGGGCAAGTGGCGGGTCGATTATGTGAAGTGGGAGTACTGCCACTTCCAGGAAGGCTACTGCATCATCACCCCGGACGGCATGGCGCCGATCCACCTGCGTGCCGGCGACATCTTCGTGGTTGAACCGGGGATGAAAGGCACCTGGGAAGTGGTCGAGACCGTGCGCAAATATTTCGTCTTCGCCTGACAAGCAAAAGATCGCAGCCTTCGGCAGCTCCTACAGGGTGTACATTTCCCCATGTAGGAGCTGCCGAAGGCTGCGATCTTTTTTGCCTTCTATAAAACCTGTGGCGAGGGAGCTTGCTCCCGCTCGGCTGCGCAGCAGTCGTAACTTCAGTCAATGCGGTTTTTCTGAAGAACCGCATTGACCGGATTTGGGTCTGCTGCGCAGACCGGCGGGAGCAAGCTCCTCGCCACAGAAGCTCACCCCCGCAATTTGATGCCTGTTTACTGCGGCTTGCGATAGCTGTTGATAATCGCCGAGAAGTCCTTGCCGCCCTCCCCGCGCTGGCTCATCGCCTGATACAACTGCTGCGCCACCGCGCCGAGCACCACCGGTTGGTGCGCCTGACGCGCCGCTTCGGTTGCCAGCCCCAGATCCTTGAGCATCAGTTCGGCACCAAACCCGCCGGTATAACCGCGCGAGGCCGGAGCCGTTTCGACGATGCCCGGCCACGGGTTGTACATTTCCGAACTCCAGCAACGCCCGGTCGAACTGTTGATGATCCCGGCCAGCACCGAGGTGTCGATCCCCAGTGCATCCCCCAGCGCCATGGCTTCGCTGACACCGACCATCGAGATCGCCAGCAGCAGGTTGTTGCAGATCTTGGCGATTTGCCCGGTGCCGACTTCGCCGCAATGCACGATGTTGCGGCCCATCTGCGCCAGCACCGGTTGCAGGGTGGCGAACAGTTCCGGAGTGGCGCCGACCATGAAGGTCAGCGTGCCGGCGGTCGCGCCGCCAGTGCCGCCGGAGACCGGTGCATCAGCCATGGCCACGCCTTGTTTGGCAGCAGCGGCGGCCACATCGCGGGCGGTTTGCGGATCTATGGTGCTGCAATCCACCGCCGGCACGCCTTTGCCGATACCGGCCAGCACACCGTCCTCACCGAGCCAGACGCTGCGCACATGCACCGCCGCCGGGAGCATGGTGATCACCAGCTCGGCGTCTTCGGCGGCCTCACGGGCCGAGGCGCGGATAGTGCCGCCCAGTTGCTCAAGCTCCGCCAGCACCGTCTTGTTCAGGTCCACCAGATTCAGCGAATGGCCGGCCTTGATCAGGTTGCGCGCCATCGGCGCGCCCATGTTGCCCAGACCGATAAATGCGATTTTCATGGCCAGTCCTCAGCGCAGGTTGATGGTGGTGTTCACGCCGTCGTTGACGCTGTCGTCATCGAACCAGCGCGCCGTGACCGTTTTGGTCTGGGTGTAGAACTGCACCACTTGCTTGCCGTACGGGCCGAGGTCGCCGAGTTTCGAACCGCGCGAACCGGTGAAGCTGAAGAACGGCACCGGCACCGGAATCGGGATGTTGATGCCGACCTGGCCGACGTCGATTTCCGTCTGGAATTTGCGCGCCGCCGCACCGCTCTGGGTGAACAGGCCCGTGCCGTTGCCGAACGGGTTGGCGTTGACCAGCGCGATGGCCTGATCGAGGGTGTCGACTTCCAGCACCACCAGCACCGGGCCGAAGATTTCCTGGGTGTAGATTTGCATGTCAGTGGTCACGCCCGAGAACAGGGTCGGGCCGACGAAGTTGCCTTGCTCGTAGCCCGGCACCTTGATGTCGCGACCATCGAGCTCAAGCTTGGCGCCTTCCTTGATGCCGCTTTCGATCAGCTCGAGAATCCGCGCCTTGGCTTTCTTCGAGATCACCGGGCCGACATCGGTGCCCGCCTCGCTGCCGGCGTTGACCTTGAGTTTCTGCGCCAGCGCTTTCAGATCCGGCAGCCATTGCTTCGCCGCACCAACCAGCACCACCACCGAGGTGGCCATGCAGCGTTGCCCTGCCGCACCGAAACCGGCGCCGACCAAGGCATTCAGCGCTTGCTCGCGATTGGCGTCCGGCAGCACCACGGCATGGTTCTTCGCACCCATCATCGATTGCACGCGTTTGCCGTGCTTGCCAGCCAGGTCGTAGACATGCGTACCGACCGCGGTCGAACCGACGAACGACACCGCTTTGATGTCCTTGTGGGTGCACAGACCATCGACGACGTCCTTGCCACCGTGCACGACGTTGAGCACGCCTGCCGGAACGCCCGCCTCGATCGCCAGTTCCACCAGCAGCATGGTCGACAGCGGATCCTGCTCCGAAGGCTTGAGCACAAAGGTGTTGCCGCAGGCAATGGCCATCGGGAACATCCACAGCGGAATCATCGCCGGGAAGTTGAACGGGGTGATGCCGGCACACACGCCGATCGGCTGGCGCAGGGTGTAGGTATCGACGCCGCCGGCCACGTTTTCGGCGAACTCGCCCATTTGCAGGGTGCCGATGGAACAGGCGTGTTCGACCACTTCCAGGCCACGGAAAATGTCGCCCTCGGCGTCGGCAATGGTTTTGCCCTGCTCGGCGCTCAGCACCACGGCGATGCGTTTGGAGTGCTCACGGATCAGCGCCTGCAGCTTGAGCATGATGCGCATGCGCGCGCCGATCGGGGTGAGTTTCCAGGTCTGGAACGCGCGGTGCGCGGCGCTGATGGCAGCATCAACTTCAGCGGCGGTGGCGAACGGCACCTTGGCCAGCACTTGCTGGGTCGCCGGGTTGACGATGTCGTGCCACTCGGTGGTCTGCGATTCGACCCACTCGCCGTCGATCAGCAGCTTGACCTTCTGGACCGTGGTTTCGTTGGGCGTAAGCGATGCGTTCATGCTGGTCTCCGAAACTTGTTTTTATCGTAGGAGCCAAGGCGAAAGGGTTCGCCTTGAGATGAGGCGTGTGTCACGAATTGGTTGTCGGACTGTTTTTGGAGTATAGATGTGCAAACTTCTAATAAGAACGCACATATAAGCCCGTCCATCATGCAAAAAAACATCACCTCCCTGGGGTCGCTGAACTGGGACGACCTGAAGTTTTTCCTCGAAGTCGCCCGCACCCGCAAGGCCAGCACCGCGGCCAAACGGCTCGCCGTCGACTACACCACCGTGTCGCGACGCATCAGTTCACTGGAAGCGGCATTGGGTACGCTGCTGTTCGAGAAATCACGCACCAGCGGTTTTGTGCTGACCACCGAAGGCCAGCGCCTGCTGGGTTATGCCGAGTCGATCGAAAGCACGTTGCACATGGCCTGCGAGCAGGTCTCGGGCTCTGGTGTGGCGCTTTCCGGGCATGTACGCATGGGCTGCACCGAAGGTTTCGGCAGCTTTTTCATCACCCCGCAGTTGAGCCACTTCGTCGACGCCTACCCGGCGATCTCGGTGGACATCCTGCCGCTGCCGCACTTCATCAGCCTGTCCAAACGCGAAGCCGACATCGTCATTGCCCTGGAACGCCCGGAACACGGCCCGTATGTGTGCTGCAAACTCTGCGACTACCGCTTGCAGCTGTACGCGACCCAGGACTATCTCGACCAGCACCCACCGATCCGCCGCCCGGCCGATTTGGGCAAGCATCAATTCATCAGTTACGTGGATGACCTGGCGTTCAGCTCGGAGCTGCTGTACCTGGCGAACGTGCTGCCCGGCGCCAGCGCAAACCTGCGCAGCACCAGCGTGATCGCGCAATTCGTCGCAGCGCAGCAAGGGCGTTCACTGGCGATTCTGCCGTGCTTCCTCGCGGCGCAGGATCCGCGCCTGCTGCCAGTGCTGCCCGAAGAAATCGACATCACCCGGCAGTTCTGGATGTATTGCCGGGAGGATCTCAGGAAATTGAAGCGGATCACCCTGTTGTGGGATTACATCCGTGAGGTGACCGAGCGTAATCAGGGTCTGCTGATGGGGCAGACCCGCGAGATGCGGTTCGCCGATTAATCGGCGCTGACCACAATCGACACCCGGCGATTTTCGGTGCGTCCTGCCGGGGTATTGTTGGACGCCACAGGCTCGCTGCTGCCCAGTCCGCGCAACTGAATGTTCTCTTCCTTCATGCCGACGGTGGTCAGCACTTTGGCCACACTTTTGGCCCGACGCAGCGACAGTTGCTGGTTGTAGGTTTCTTTGCCCGAGGCATCGGTATGTCCGTCGACCCGCACCCGCTCGATACCGACACCGAGGAGCGCCTTGCCGATGCGTTCGACGATTTCGGTGCTCTGGTTGTTCAGGCTTTCGATATCGCTGCCAAACAGCACTTTGCCGGACAAGCCAAACTCCCAGCCCTCGTCGGTCGCCTCGAAGCCCTGTTGTTTGAGGACGGCGATCTGCGCCGGGGTCAGGCCTTTTTGCGGTGCGGTCTGGCACCCGGTCAGCGCCAGTACGGCGATCATCAGTAAGGCGGAAAACAATCGAGCGGGAAATGTGAACACGGAATCAGCTCCTGGTTTGCAGATTGACGACCGGGCTCTCCGACCCGGCAGTGAATTGAGCGCCACGCGACAGGCGCTTGGCCTGGTACATCGCGGCGTCGGCGGCGTTGAGCAAGGCACCTGGCGTGGCGCCATGATCGGGGAAAACCGCAATGCCGATACTGAGCGACGTCACCACACTGGTGTCGCCCGGCAGCTCGATGGGCATGTCCATGCTGGCGAGAATCTGGTCGGCAATGCGCTCGGCGTCTTCGACCTTGTGCAGCGGCGCGAGCAGTACGGCGAACTCGTCGCCGCCAAGCCGCGCCACCAGATCGTCTTCACGCAGTTGCGCGCGGATCCGATTGGCGACCGCTACCAGCACCGCGTCGCCAGCGGCGTGACCGAAGTTGTCATTGATGCCTTTGAAACGATCACTGTCGAGAAACATCACCGCGACCCGCTCATTGAGCTTGCCGGCGTTGCGCAACGCACGAACCAATCGGCCCTCGAAAAACGCCCGGTTGGGCAAACCGGTGAGGCTATCGTGGCTGGCCTGATGGGCGAGGGTTTCGTTCTCGCTTTGCAGATGGGTTTGCCAGGATTCGAGCTCGTCGAGCAAGGCATTGAAGTCGTTGCCGAGGTTGTCGAGCTCGGCGATCTGCGCCGGTGGAACCCGGCGATCCAGCGCACGCTCGCTGCGGGCGGCGTGGGCCACCGCCGCGAGGCTGCGAAGCGGGCCGGTAATGCTGCGCAACTGCCGGCGCGCCAGATACAGCGCGACCCAGGCACTGATCGCGGTGCAAAGAATGATCCCCGCCAGACCGCTGAGCAAAAAGCGCATCAGACTGCCGCCGTGACCGACCAGCAGAATACGCCCGATTTCACGGTCCTGATGCACGATCGGCAGGCTGATCGGCTTTTCCAGGATGGTCCGGGCGACCTGCATTTCCAGTTGGGAAAACAGACCGTTTTCGGGCCGCTGCCAACGCGCCAGCAACTGCCCCTGTGTGTCGAACACCTGGGCATCCGCCACCTCTTCGGTGGACGCGATCAAGGCCAGCGCTTCGGTGGCGGCGTCCTTGTCGTTGAACACCACCGCCGCTTCCACGGTGTAGCTGATCGAACGTGCAATCAGGTGCAGGTTGTGATCGGCGTACACCCGCAGTGCGAGAACGCCCAGCAGGGTCAGCGACACGCTAGCCATCGTCACGGCCACCAGCGCGACGATCAAATGGCCACGGCCGATGACCGAGCCCAGTGTGGGGCGGCTCCTGGAACGAAACAGCTTCATGGTGCCGCCGGTTTGCGGCGCGACAACTGCAGTACGCTCGGGTGGATGCGTACACCGCTGCGGGCGACGGAGTCGAGATTGACCTCGAAGGATACTTGCTGATCGCCGACCCGCAGGCAGAACAGGCTACCGACCGTGCACTGATCGCCCCCTTCGCTGATGCTCAGCACCGGATGGCCGATCAATGATGTGAACAGCCGACTGCGTTCATCTGCGGTGAGTTTGCCGATGTACACCGCATCGCATTCGCTGACGATCGCCGGGTTGTCGGCCAGCAGTCGGCGCACAGCGACCGGACGACCAGTGGCTTGCGTAGTGCCTTTGACCAGGTCATCGGTGTATTCGGTGGGGCCGACGATGCACAGATGCAATTGTGCGGGTTCCACCGGCCAGCGCGCGTAACTGAGGATGCCCAGCACAACCTGCGTCACCGACTGGGCACGCTGCTCGGCCATGCCCACCGGCGTTTGTGGCTGCGCCATGGCAACGCCTGTCAGCAAACAGAGCAGACCGACTAGCAATACGTGCTTGCAGCGAACCACGCGCTCTGTCGCCCAGACAGCCACCTTCATGCAGGGATTCTCTTGGATCGTACCGAAATGATGCCGCAACGATAGCACAGCGCAGTAACACCAGCGAGACAGCAGCTGCTGACCAGTTGGTCAGTAATCGGTACCGAACATCGGGTTATTTCATTCCCGAGCCTCGCTACCTTCCTCCAGTTCCAGCATCAATCCGCTCAGGCGCTTGACCTTGCGCTGCACCGCCTCTTCAAACACGCCAGCCCGGGGCTCGATCAAAGTGAACCAGTGTTTGGCCCGGGTAATACCGGTATAGATCAATTCCTTGGTCAACACCGGATTCAAGGCATCCGGCAGGATCAGCGCGGTGTGGGCGAACTCCGAGCCCTGGGATTTGTGCACCGTCATCGCGTACACCGTTTCCACATCGTTGAGCCGGCTCGGCAGCACGAAACGCACACCGCCCTGCCCGTCGTTACGCGGAAAGGCCACGCGCAACACCGGTTTACCGGCGTCCGGGCCTTCGCGCTCGGGCAACCTGAGGGCAATGCCAATATCGCCGTTCATCAGACCCAGGCCGTAATCGTTGCGGGTCATCAGCACCGGCCGGCCTTCGTACCATTGCTGGTCATGCTCGATCAGGCGTGCCTTGACCAGCGTTTCGGTGATCCGCAGATTCAGCCCTTCAACGCCCCAAGGCCCCTTGCGCACGGCACACAACAACTGGAAGGTGTCGAATGCCTGCAACACCTCCCGCGCCCAGCTGATCCAGTCCGGATGCTCCAGCGGTCTTTCCGCTGGCGGGCGTTGTTGGCGCAGGACATTCAGATAGTGACGATAACCCTGCGGACCCTCCCCATGACCGTCGAGCAGCAGCCGCTCGAACGTGTGATCGTGTTCGCCCTTGAGCGGCAGGTAAAACACGTCATCGTAGTGACCGGCCGTCAGCAACTGGCGCGCCTCCTCCGGCAACTGCTGATTGACTCGCCGCGCCAGTTGACCGATGCCGCTGCCTTCACCGAAGCGTCGGGAATGGCGCAGCATCACCAGTTGCTGAGCCAGCGGATGCGAGCCGTCGCGGTCCTCGTGCAGGTCACTGTCCTGCAAGGACTCTCCACTGACCGACTCCAGCCACTGCCGGGTCTGCGGGTTGTACCAGCCTGCCTCGGCATCGCGGCACAGATCGCCGAGCACTGCACCGGCCTCCACCGAAGCGAGCTGATCCTTGTCGCCGAGCAATACCAGACGCGCATGCGCCGGCAACGCATCGAGCAGGTTAGCCATCATTTCCAGGTCGATCATCGACGCTTCGTCGACCACCAGCACGTCCAGCGGCAAGCGGTTACCGGCATGGTGGCGGAAATGTCGTGTGCCAGGACGGCTACCCAGCAGGCGATGGACAGTGGTCACGTCGCAGGGGATTTTCTCGCGCACGTCTTCGGTGACTTTCAGCGACTGCACTTGCTGGCTGATGGACTCGGTCAACCGCGCCGCGGCCTTGCCGGTAGGCGCCGCCAGACGAATGCGCAACGGCTGACCGGCCTCGACCGCCGGCGCCTGGAGCAGCGCGAGCAGACGCACCACCGTGGTGGTTTTGCCGGTTCCCGGACCGCCCGTGATGATGCTGAAGGCTCCCCGAGTGGCAAGCGCGCAGGCGAGTTTCTGCCAGTCGATCACTGCTCCTGGCATGGCGGCGCCGAACAATTCATCGAGACGCTGGGGCAGGTCATCGGGCGGCGTTTCGCCTTGCGCCAGACGTGTGCGTAACGCCGCATCGATACGCCGCTCATAGGCCCAGTAGCGCCGCAGGTACAGACGCTTGCCGGACAGCACCAACGGTCGCTGATGCGCCGCTTCGCTATTGTCCGCAGCCAGGGCAACCAGAGCGCTGCTCGCCAATGACTTGCACCAATGGGCGCCATCCAGCGTTTCAAGCAACTGCGACGGCAGCAGCAAGACACCACTTTGCACATCACCTTCGGGAGGTAAAGACAGGGCGAAATCCGGGGCCTTGAGGGTTTCGAACAGGTCGAGGCAGACATGCCCGTGCCCCAGTTGATGGCTGGTCAGTGCGGCAGCGAGCAACACCAGTGGGTCGGACTGGGGCGCGAGTTCGTACAGAAAACCGACAAAGGCCTTGTCCAGCGAACGAAGCCAGCCTCGCTCGACCCAGCGATCAAGCAAGATCAGCAGATCCGAGGCACTGGTCAGTGGCGCCAGGCTCGACGGGTTGTCGATAGCCGATGGCAGATCGGCGAAGGTACGGCTCATAACAGGACTCCCTGTTCCCATGCGGGCTCGGCCTTGGGTTCAGGCTTGCCCTGGAAAAGGCGATCCAGGCGCTCGATCAGCTCGCGCGGCGGCCGCGCAAAATACACCCCGCGACTGTCTGCCCGGGTCCCCCGCAGGAACACATACAACGCACCACCGACATGTCGATCGTAATCGTAGTCAGGCAACCGCGCCTTCAGTTGTCGATGCAAGGCCAGCAGATACAACACGTATTGCAGGTCATAACGGTTGTCGAGGATCGAGCGCTCCATGGCTTGCTCGGTATAGGCCGCATCGTCGACACCCAGCCAGTTGGATTTGTAGTCGGCCACGTAGTAGCGCCCCTCGTGTTCGAAGGTCAGGTCGATGAAGCCTTTGAACATGCCGTTGAGCTGTACTGGCTCGGCGGCTACTCGTGCCACACCGTTGTGGGTGTACTGGCGCACCCACTCATCGAGTTTGAGAACATCGACCTTGTGGCTGGCGAACCAGAACTCCATCTCGACGCGGTACTGTCTGAGTTGCTCGAGAACCACCGGAGGCTGTCCGCCACCTGCTGGCAGCGGCGACTTGAGCAAGTGTTGCAGCCAGTCACTCAGCGTAGTGATCCACCCCTCCCAACCGCGCAGGTTGCAGCGCCGGCCAATCGCATCCTTGAGCGTTTCAAAAGGAACGGCAAAACCTTCGTCTCCAGCCCATTCCAGCAGCCCATGGAGAAAGGTGCCCGGGTTCGGGCCGCGAGGAAAACGATGAATATCGGCGCCGCCGGCCACGATCTCGCGCGGTGCATCCGGGTCGAGACGTTCATCATCAAACAGTTTTTGCGCTTGTGGGCTGTCCGGCGCCTCATCGCTGCCCACGCTCAACACGTCACTGATGCGTAAAGCACTGTAGGAGGCAATCCACCAGTTTTCGCTGGCCTTGCGCTTGGGCACCAATGTAGCGCTGAGGATCGCTTCGTTGCGCTCGGGCCGGTAAATCTCCTGAGTGGCTTGAGGCAACTCACCCAAGCTGATGGCCGTGCAGTTCTGTTGCAAATCCTGCAGCCAACGGCTCAGGCCGGTTGACTCATCCAGCCTTGCGCCGCCACCCAGCAGATAGCCAAGCGCCGAAAGATGAAGCACCGAACTGTTGTTATTACCGCGTTTGAGGTCCGTGACACCCAGCCAGCAGGCATGTTGCGCGCGAGTCAGGGCGACGTAGAGCAGACGCAGGTCCTCGGCCAGACGCTCGTCATCCGCCAGGGCGATCAATTCGACAGTCGGCTTAAGCGTCACTTGGGCTTTGCCGGAGGCATCGTGGTAATGCAGCGGCAAGCGACTGCCATCCACCGGCTTTGCCGAACAGATGAACGGCAGGAATACCAATGGATACTCAAGCCCTTTGGATTTGTGAATGGTCACGACCTTGACCAATTGCTCGTCACTCTCCAGACGCAATATCTGCTCTTCGCCGGCCTGACCGGACAACGCCAGAAGCTCGGCCAGATGACGAATCAGCGCTTGCTCGCCATCAAGCTCAGCGGCAGCCTGCTGCATCAGTTCCGACAAGTGCAAAAGGTTGGTCAGTACCCGCTCGCCATCACTGCGCGCGATCAGCGTTTGCGGCAGGTGAAAGTCGTGCAGCAGACGCCGTAACATCGGCAACACACCTTGCTTGCGCCACAGTTCGCGATAACCACGAAACTGCATGACCCGGGCTTCCCAGACCAACTCGTCCTGATTCAATCGTTCCAGTTCAGCCAACGGCAGATTGAGGGTGATGCAGGCCAGCGCAGCCTTCAGAGAGCGCTCGACATCCGGCTCCGCGCAGGCCTTGAGCCAGGACAGCAGATCATGCGCTTCCTGGGCGGCGAACACCGAGTCCTTGTCCGACAGGTAAACGCTGCGCACGCCACGGGCCGCGAGTTCTGCGCGTACGGCTTGGGCCTCTTTGCCGTCGCGCACCAGAATCGCAATGTCAGAGGGCCGCAAGCTTCTGAAGTCTTCTCCGTCGCGGACAAATCCCGCCGCACCGGTTTGCCCGCCATTGAGCAATGCAGTGATTTCGCTGGCACAGGCCGCGGCCAACTGCTGGCGATAGACTGCGCCCGACAACGGCTGATCCGTCGACAGATGCCAGACATTCAGTGCCGCGACATCGTGGCCGGCGATCTGCAGCCACTCTTTGCGCCCCTGAGACTCAACAGGCTGGAACGGCACCGGGTTTTCCCCGTTTTTTTCCCGAAACAAAAACGCGCCGCGTCCCTGCTCGCGGGACTCGGCGCGCTCGAATACGTGATTGACCGCGTTGACCATGCCATGGCTGGAGCGGAAGTTGGTGCCCAGCGTATGCAGGCGGCCGGTAGTGGCCTGACGCGCACGCAGGTAGGTGTAGATATCGGCGCCACGGAACGCGTAAATCGCCTGCTTGGGGTCGCCGATCAGAAACAGACCGGTCTCCGGACTGTTGTCCTCGATGCGGTAGATGCTCTCGAAGATCCGGTATTGCACCGGGTCGGTGTCCTGAAACTCATCGATCAGAGCAACCGGAAACTGCTCGCGGATCACCGCAGCAAGACGCTCGCCGCTGTCGGATTGCAAAGCCGCATCGAGGCGCAACAGCATGTCGTCGAAACCCATTTCCGCACGACGACGCTTTTCTTCCTCAAAACGCGCGCCCACCCATCGCGCCGCATGTTGCAGTACGGCGGCGTCGGGGGTGGGAAGCGCGTCGAGGCTCGACTTGAGCCCCGGCATCGCGTCGAGACCCGGATGACTCGGTGCCTGGCCCTTCCAGGCTTCGGCCATTCCGTCAGGGGTCAATCGGGTGAAACCGGTGCCGATATCCAGTTGCTCCATGGCCTCGTCTTCGGCCCACGCCTTGAGTTTCTCGAACCAGGGCTCGAAGTAGCGCGCCTGCATCTTGCGTCCGTCGACGGCTTTGCTCGCAACGCCTTCGTGGCAGATCACCAGCAGCTCATCCGCCCACTGACGCCATGGCATTTTCAGCTCGAGCAACGCGGCACGCCGTTCTTGCAGGCACTCGTCGATCAATTCTGCAGGGGCCTTGCCGTCATCACTGTCGCGCTCGCTGCCAAACAGGCCGCGCACTCGTGGCAACAACGCTGCCGGCCCACCCCAGTTAGCGCGAACCCAGTTCAGCGCGTCGCCCTGCATCGGATAACAGAACAGTCGCCAGTAATCGCGCAGCACTTCACCGAGCAGATCGCTGTGATCGGTTTCCAGGGACTGGGTAAACAGGCTGCCGCTGTCGAACGCGTGTTCGCGCAGCATGCGCTGGCACCAACTGTGGATGGTGGAGACGGCCGCTTCATCCATCCATTGCGCGGCGATGTCCAGGCGATTGGCGCAACCGGGCCATTGTGCCGGGTCAAACTGCTCGCGCAGCTCGGCAATCAAGCCATCCGGCGCCGGGGTTTCTTCACGGAAAAACCGTGCGGCCTCGGCCAGACGCGTACGGATTCTTTCCCGCAGTTCCTTGGTGGCGGCATCGGTGAAGGTCACCACAAGAATCTGCGGGGGCAGCAGCTCACGACCGAAGCCGCTCGATTCGCCGCCGTGGCCAAGGATCAGCCGCAGATAGAGGGCAGAAATGGTAAAGGTCTTGCCGGTACCGGCACTGGCTTCGATGAGTTGACTGCCGTGCAGTGGGAAGGCCAGAGCCAGCGGTGTTTTGGTACTCATGCGCGTGCCCCTTCGCTGGCCAACGAGCGCCATGGCGCTTCAAACAGGGGGCGATACAACGCGTCGCACCAACCGGAGAATGTTTCGTCGGCAATCAATGCGTCAAACTCGGCGAATTGGCGTGACAGCGCAGGGCTTTCACGGCGCTCACCGTCACTGGTCTGGCCGTCGCCTTCGTAGGCTTTTCTGGCAGCCGCCTCAGCCTTGAGCGGATCAGTCTGCGCAAGCCAGGCGAAGGCTGTCTTGACCGCGATCGGCAACGGCTGGCGCATACCGGCCTGCCAGGCGAGCAGCAGATCACCCAGAAAACGAACCGCTCGATCCTTCTCCAGCGGCTCAAGCAGCAGCGTATCGTCACTCGCCACCAGTGCCGTGGTCAGGGTAAGTCCGCTGGCGCAGGCCACCAGGTGATTGACCCACGGCTTGATCAACCGATGCCATTTTCGACTTTTGATCGAGCCGATGCTGTTGGGAATGGTCGTGACCGACAACACGCCACCGTCAGCGCGTTGATGCAAACCGGCGAGCCAGCCTTCAACACGCACGCCCTGCAACTCAAGACTGACGGGGAGCGCGCTGGTCAATGGTGTCGGCCATAACACCAGAAGTTGTTGGTAACGTTGCAGCAAGTCCGGTAACGGCTCGATCAACTCTCGTTGCAGGCATTCGCCGAAGCCGGCCATGGGCAGCAATCCGCTGTTTTGCAAACGCCGCGCCTGATCTTCGAGTGCCCGATTGATATTGTCCGGCTGCCGGAGTGCGGCTTCGAGCAGGCTGTCGCTCAGTGTGTAGCGTTGCAATGCGTCCAGCACGAACGGTTCTTCGTCAGCCAGGGGCGCCTCGGCGGCCTCGAAGTACACTTTGAGGCGCTGCGTGAAAAAGTGCCGGACCGGGTTACGCAAGAAATCCTGCAGAAGAGCCAGACTCAGCGGCTCCTCCTGAACATGGGGCGCGAGTAGATCCGCCTCATCTTGTGGCGCATGCACCTGGTGCAAAACCTGCCATTCACGGGCATAACTGAATAGTTGATCGCCTTCATGGAAATAGCGCGAACTGAACGGTTGCAGGGGGTGCTCCTCGGTCATGGAGGTCAACAGATCCTGTTGCTCATCGAGCGACCGCCAGCCACTGGCGAGGTGATCGCGCAACTGGCCGATCAGCACTGAAGCAGGCCGTTCACTGTTGTCGCGAATGCTGCGTCCGACCCAACTGATGTACAGCTGATCGCGCGCAGACAGGAGCGCCTCGAGCAACAGATAGCGATCGTCTTCACGCCGGGAACGGTCCCCTGGCCGGTAGTCACTGCCCATGAGGTCGAAGTCCAGTGGCGGTTGCGCCCGGGGATAATCGCCATCGTTCATCCCCAGCAAACAGACAAGCTTGAACGGGATCGCCCGCATGGGCATCAGCGTGCAAAAATTTACTGCGCCGGCGAGAAAACGCTGGGACAGACGCCCCTGATCCAGCCCCGCGAGCCAGGCTTCGCGAACTACCGTCAGCGGCAACTCATCGACCAACCCAACGGATTCACAGGTCTGCAGCCAGGTTTCGCGCAACTCCTCAAGTTGCGTGAGCAGATAATCGTCGTGCTCGTTACTGGCCTTGAAAAACAGCTGCATCAGGATTTGCAGACGCTGCCCCCACACCTTGGGCTGAGCGACTTGAGTGAGTTCGTGATGAGCCAGTTCCAATGCATCGAGCAGGGCAACCAACGGGCCGATCAATGCAGCATCCAGACCACCGATTTCATCGTAGGGTTCGATACCGGCACAGGCGCTGGAGCTGCCAACTGCGTACCCCAGCAACATTCGCCGCAGACCGAAATGCCAGCTGTTCTGTTCAAGCTCATCCGGCAAACCCAGTCCCGCACGTTGCTCGGCGTTCATTCCCCAGCGCACGCCTGCTCCTTCGATCCAGCGATGCAAAGTAGGCAAATCACGCTCTTGCACGCCAAATCGGGCGCGCAACGCAGGGACGTCGAGCAGATCGAGGATCTCGCTCACCGGGAAACGACTATCTGGCAGCTTCAGCAGGTGCTCGACAGCAATCAGCAACGGATCGCGGCCCCGCTGGCCCTGGTCTGCCAAGGTAAATGGAATGAAGCGTGGATCCTGTCGATCCAGTTGCCCGAACACCGCCCGGATATGCGGCGCATAGCTGTCGATGTCCGGCACCATCACAATTACATCTCGTGGGCGCAGATCCGGATTGGCGCTGAAGCGTGCGAGTAACTGGTCGTGAAGGATTTCCACTTCGCGCTGGGCACTGTGGGCTATGTGGAAGCGGATCGACCCATCCTGCGTCAAGTCAACGGCGGGCCAGCGCTCACGCGTTTCATTGAGTGGCCGCAACTCGAGGATGTCGTCCTGAAGTTGGTTGAGCAGGTTATGTGGCTGATTTTCGCTGAACAGATCAATGCGACCGTCACGAAACGCCGCACGATAGCTGTTGGGGTCATCGTAACTGTCGAGCAGGTTGATATAGTCGCGGCCTTGCTTGCCCCAGGCGGCGAGCAGCGGATGAGCATGTTGGTGCAACGTTTCAGGATCGAGTACGACCGGCATGCCGTTCTTGCGGCTCTGACGCTTGTATTGATGACGTAGCAGATCTTTGTCGGCGACGATATCGGCCCAGTGGTGTCGGCAAGGGTTGTGTACACACAACAGCACCTGACTGAAACGTGCAAGTCCGGCCAACGCTTCAAGCACTTGGGCGGGCAACGAGGATATACCGAACACGATCACCCGCGAGGGTAGTCCTGCTGGTGCATGTTCGAGGGAGTTTATGCACTCGATAAATCGTTGATGAACGCCGGCCCGGCTCTGGGCCATGCCTTGCTCACCGACATCTTCCAAAAGAGCACGCCACAGTTCAGCCTGCCAGCAACTGACTGGAGCCAGTGGCTTTATCTCGCCTCGAACATTGCGTAACTGATGCCGGCCCTCGGCCCAATCCTCGAGCCAGTCGGCCCGATACACCTGATATTGGTCAAACAGGTCTGCCAGGCGCTCGGACAACTGGTAGCGCTTGCGCAAGTCGGTGTCATGGGTGAGGAAGCGTTGTAGCGGTTCGAAATGGGGGCGATCAATCACTTGCGGCAACAGGCGCATCAGCCGCCAGGTCAGCGGAGCCTTGTCGAGCAGGGATGTGGCGGGGATTTCGTCTCGGCCCAAGACCATACGGTAGAGCTGCCACATGAAACTGCCTGGAAGCTGCACATCGATGGCGGCGGCTATTCCGCAACCACCGAGATCGTCCTCTTCAGGATCTTCTGCCAAAGCCAGTTTGAGCCATTGGGCGATACCGTTGCTTTGAACCAGAGCGATCTCATTCTCCAAGGGAGCCAATGGGTAGCGCCGCATTATGCTGACCACCAGGCTGCGCAGCTCGTCCAGGCTATTGCTCTGAACCACCATGAATGCAGCGTTGAGGGACGAGGCGTCCGGCATAAAAGCTTCCTTGGAAAAGTACAAAAGCCAAGGCAGAACCTTAGCACTGTCGGCAGGCTGTGACAGCCGGAAGGGCCTACCGCATGCTGTAGGAACTTTCCTGCAGGCAAAACAAAACCCCAACTGCTTTCGCAATTGGGGTTTCGGAATTTAATCTTGACGATGACCTACTCTCACATGGGGAAACCCCACACTACCATCGGCGATGCATCGTTTCACTTCTGAGTTCGGGATGGGATCAGGTGGTTCCAACGCTCTATGGTCGTCAAGAAATTCGGGTACTGACTCGTGACCTGTTGGCCTCGCTTCAGCAAATCGGGTATGTGATACAGGTGTTTGTGAGCATCGCGAACTTTCGGTTCATTGCGTCTTCACACACCGCAATCTGGTCTCTTTCGAGCATTCAGATTGCTTGGGTGTTATATGGTCAAGCCTCACGGGCAATTAGTATTGGTTAGCTCAACGCCTCACAGCGCTTACACACCCAACCTATCAACGTCGTAGTCTTCGACGGCCCTTCAGGGAACTCAAGGTTCCAGTGAGATCTCATCTTGAGGCAAGTTTCCCGCTTAGATGCTTTCAGCGGTTATCTTTCCCGAACATAGCTACCCGGCAATGCCACTGGCGTGACAACCGGAACACCAGAGGTTCGTCCACTCCGGTCCTCTCGTACTAGGAGCAGCCCCTCTCAAATCTCAAACGTCCACGGCAGATAGGGACCGAACTGTCTCACGACGTTCTAAACCCAGCTCGCGTACCACTTTAAATGGCGAACAGCCATACCCTTGGGACCGGCTTCAGCCCCAGGATGTGATGAGCCGACATCGAGGTGCCAAACACCGCCGTCGATATGAACTCTTGGGCGGTATCAGCCTGTTATCCCCGGAGTACCTTTTATCCGTTGAGCGATGGCCCTTCCATACAGAACCACCGGATCACTAAGACCTACTTTCGTACCTGCTCGACGTGTCTGTCTCGCAGTCAAGCGCGCTTTTGCCTTTATACTCTACGACCGATTTCCGACCGGTCTGAGCGCACCTTCGTACTCCTCCGTTACTCTTTAGGAGGAGACCGCCCCAGTCAAACTACCCACCATACACTGTCCTCGATCCGGATAACGGACCTGAGTTAGAACCTCAAAGTTGCCAGGGTGGTATTTCAAGGATGGCTCCACGCGAACTGGCGTCCACGCTTCAAAGCCTCCCACCTATCCTACACAAGCAAATTCAAAGTCCAGTGCAAAGCTATAGTAAAGGTTCACGGGGTCTTTCCGTCTAGCCGCGGATACACTGCATCTTCACAGCGATTTCAATTTCACTGAGTCTCGGGTGGAGACAGCGCCGCCATCGTTACGCCATTCGTGCAGGTCGGAACTTACCCGACAAGGAATTTCGCTACCTTAGGACCGTTATAGTTACGGCCGCCGTTTACCGGGGCTTCGATCAAGAGCTTCGCGTTAGCTAACCCCATCAATTAACCTTCCGGCACCGGGCAGGCGTCACACCCTATACGTCCACTTTCGTGTTTGCAGAGTGCTGTGTTTTTAATAAACAGTCGCAGCGGCCTGGTATCTTCGACCGGCATGAGCTTACGGAGCAAGTCCTTCACCCTCACCGGCGCACCTTCTCCCGAAGTTACGGTGCCATTTTGCCTAGTTCCTTCACCCGAGTTCTCTCAAGCGCCTTGGTATTCTCTACCCAACCACCTGTGTCGGTTTGGGGTACGGTTCCTGGTTATCTGAAGCTTAGAAGCTTTTCTTGGAAGCATGGCATCAACCACTTCGTCACCCAAAGGGTAACTCGTCATCAGCTCTCGGCCTTAAGATCCCGGATTTACCTAAGATCTCAGCCTACCACCTTAAACTTGGACAACCAACGCCAAGCTGGCCTAGCCTTCTCCGTCCCTCCATCGCAATAACCAGAAGTACAGGAATATTAACCTGTTTTCCATCGACTACGCTTTTCAGCCTCGCCTTAGGGACCGACTAACCCTGCGTCGATTAACGTTGCGCAGGAAACCTTGGTCTTTCGGCGTGGGTGTTTTTCACACCCATTGTCGTTACTCATGTCAGCATTCGCACTTCTGATACCTCCAGCAAGCTTCTCAACTCACCTTCACAGGCTTACAGAACGCTCCTCTACCGCATCACTTGCGTGATACCCGTAGCTTCGGTGTATGGTTTGAGCCCCGTTACATCTTCCGCGCAGGCCGACTCGACTAGTGAGCTATTACGCTTTCTTTAAAGGGTGGCTGCTTCTAAGCCAACCTCCTAGCTGTCTAAGCCTTCCCACATCGTTTCCCACTTAACCATAACTTTGGGACCTTAGCTGACGGTCTGGGTTGTTTCCCTTTTCACGACGGACGTTAGCACCCGCCGTGTGTCTCCCATGCTCGGCACTTGTAGGTATTCGGAGTTTGCATCGGTTTGGTAAGTCGGGATGACCCCCTAGCCGAAACAGTGCTCTACCCCCTACAGTGATACATGAGGCGCTACCTAAATAGCTTTCGAGGAGAACCAGCTATCTCCGAGCTTGATTAGCCTTTCACTCCGATCCACAGGTCATCCGCTAACTTTTCAACGGTAGTCGGTTCGGTCCTCCAGTCAGTGTTACCTAACCTTCAACCTGCCCATGGATAGATCGCCCGGTTTCGGGTCTATTCCCAGCGACTAGACGCCCTATTAAGACTCGCTTTCGCTACGCCTCCCCTATTCGGTTAAGCTCGCCACTGAAAATAAGTCGCTGACCCATTATACAAAAGGTACGCAGTCACCCAACAAAGTGGGCTCCCACTGCTTGTACGCATACGGTTTCAGGATCTATTTCACTCCCCTCTCCGGGGTTCTTTTCGCCTTTCCCTCACGGTACTAGTTCACTATCGGTCAGTCAGTAGTATTTAGCCTTGGAGGATGGTCCCCCCATATTCAGACAAAGTTTCTCGTGCTCCGTCCTACTCGATTTCATGACTAAGAGATTTTCGCGTACAGGGCTATCACCCACTATGGCCGCACTTTCCAGAGCGTTCCGCTAATCTCAAAGCCACTTAAGGGCTAGTCCCCGTTCGCTCGCCACTACTAAGGGAATCTCGGTTGATTTCTTTTCCTCAGGGTACTTAGATGTTTCAGTTCCCCTGGTTCGCCTCTTGCACCTATGTATTCAGTACAAGATAACCATCTTATGATGGCTGGGTTCCCCCATTCAGACATCTCCGGATCAAAGTCTGTTTGCCGACTCCCCGAAGCTTTTCGCAGGCTACCACGTCTTTCATCGCCTCTGACTGCCAAGGCATCCACCGTATGCGCTTCTTCACTTGACCATATAACCCCAAGCAATCTGGTTATACTGTGAAGACGACATTCGCCGAAAATTCGCAAAACTCTTAAGAGTCACTCACAAATTTTACCTTAGCCTGATCCGTTACCAGTGAAAGTAACGTTCAGTCTATCTTTCTATCACATACCCAAATTTTTAAAGAACGATCTAATCAAAAGACTAGAAATCAGCATTCACCATCACAGCGATGGAATGCTCATTTCTAAGCTTTCAAACTTCAGAAGCAGTGGTGGTGGAGCCAAGCGGGATCGAACCGCTGACCTCCTGCGTGCAAGGCAGGCGCTCTCCCAGCTGAGCTATGGCCCCGTATTTCTACAGGTTTCCCACACAAAAATTGGTGGGTCTGGGCAGATTCGAACTGCCGACCTCACCCTTATCAGGGGTGCGCTCTAACCAACTGAGCTACAGACCCAATTTCGGGCTGCTTCTATCGTCTTCTTCAATGAATCAAGCAATTCGTGTGGGAACTTATGGAGCAGCTGATGTCGTCGATTAAGGAGGTGATCCAGCCGCAGGTTCCCCTACGGCTACCTTGTTACGACTTCACCCCAGTCATGAATCACACCGTGGTAACCGTCCTCCCGAAGGTTAGACTAGCTACTTCTGGTGCAACCCACTCCCATGGTGTGACGGGCGGTGTGTACAAGGCCCGGGAACGTATTCACCGCGACATTCTGATTCGCGATTACTAGCGATTCCGACTTCACGCAGTCGAGTTGCAGACTGCGATCCGGACTACGATCGGTTTTGTGGGATTAGCTCCACCTCGCGGCTTGGCAACCCTCTGTACCGACCATTGTAGCACGTGTGTAGCCCAGGCCGTAAGGGCCATGATGACTTGACGTCATCCCCACCTTCCTCCGGTTTGTCACCGGCAGTCTCCTTAGAGTGCCCACCATTACGTGCTGGTAACTAAGGACAAGGGTTGCGCTCGTTACGGGACTTAACCCAACATCTCACGACACGAGCTGACGACAGCCATGCAGCACCTGTCTCAATGCTCCCGAAGGCACCAATCCATCTCTGGAAAGTTCATTGGATGTCAAGGCCTGGTAAGGTTCTTCGCGTTGCTTCGAATTAAACCACATGCTCCACCGCTTGTGCGGGCCCCCGTCAATTCATTTGAGTTTTAACCTTGCGGCCGTACTCCCCAGGCGGTCAACTTAATGCGTTAGCTGCGCCACTAAGAGCTCAAGGCTCCCAACGGCTAGTTGACATCGTTTACGGCGTGGACTACCAGGGTATCTAATCCTGTTTGCTCCCCACGCTTTCGCACCTCAGTGTCAGTATCAGTCCAGGTGGTCGCCTTCGCCACTGGTGTTCCTTCCTATATCTACGCATTTCACCGCTACACAGGAAATTCCACCACCCTCTACCATACTCTAGCTTGCCAGTTTTGGATGCAGTTCCCAGGTTGAGCCCGGGGATTTCACATCCAACTTAACAAACCACCTACGCGCGCTTTACGCCCAGTAATTCCGATTAACGCTTGCACCCTCTGTATTACCGCGGCTGCTGGCACAGAGTTAGCCGGTGCTTATTCTGTCGGTAACGTCAAAATTGCAGAGTATTAATCTACAACCCTTCCTCCCAACTTAAAGTGCTTTACAATCCGAAGACCTTCTTCACACACGCGGCATGGCTGGATCAGGCTTTCGCCCATTGTCCAATATTCCCCACTGCTGCCTCCCGTAGGAGTCTGGACCGTGTCTCAGTTCCAGTGTGACTGATCATCCTCTCAGACCAGTTACGGATCGTCGCCTTGGTGAGCCATTACCTCACCAACTAGCTAATCCGACCTAGGCTCATCTGATAGCGCAAGGCCCGAAGGTCCCCTGCTTTCTCCCGTAGGACGTATGCGGTATTAGCGTTCCTTTCGAAACGTTGTCCCCCACTACCAGGCAGATTCCTAGGCATTACTCACCCGTCCGCCGCTGAATCCAGGAGCAAGCTCCCTTCATCCGCTCGACTTGCATGTGTTAGGCCTGCCGCCAGCGTTCAATCTGAGCCATGATCAAACTCTTCAGTTCAAACATCTTTGGGTTTTTAAGAAACCCTAAACTTGGCTCAGCAATCGTTGGTTACATCTTTGATTTCTCGCGGAGTAACTTGTGATGCTGATAATCTTGTTGACTATCAGTCTGACTCCACAAGCACCCACACGAATTGCTTGATTCAGTTGTTAAAGAGCGGTTGGTTAAGATCTTTCGTCTCAACCGAGGCGCGCATTCTACAGCAGCCTCATTTACTGTCAAGTGATTATTTTCAGAAGTTTTCGAAGAATTCTTCAACAACTTCAACCACTTGCGCTTCCGATCTCTCGTCAGCGGGAGGCGAATTCTACAGCGTTACACGCTGCTGTCAACACCTCTTTTTCAACTTCCTTTTGGCTTCGATGAACTGAAGCAACTCGCTGTCGAAACCTACGTAACTCATTGAATCTCAAGGAGTTTTCCGTTTCGACTGCGCCGGAAGTGGGGCGAATTATAGACATCTGAAATCTGCCGTCAACACCTATTTTCATAATTCTGTCACATCGGTCAAAAACCCCCGAAAACACGAAGGCCGACCCACAGGGGTCGGCCTTCGTCGCACCGCTCTTCTATTTACAAGCTAGGGAAAGCGAACTGCGAAGCCTCATGGCTTGCACGCTGCGGCCAGCGCTGAGTGATGGCCTTGCGACGGGTATAGAAGCGCACACCATCCGGGCCATAAGCATGCAGGTCGCCGAACAGCGAGCGCTTCCAGCCGCCGAAGCTGTGGTAAGCCACCGGCACCGGCAGCGGTACGTTGACGCCGACCATGCCGACTTCGATCTCGTCGCAGAACAGCCGCGCCGCTTCACCATCACGAGTGAAGATGCAGGTGCCGTTGCCGTATTCGTGATCGTTGATCAGCTTCATTGCCTCTTCCAGGCTATTGACGCGAACCACGCACAACACCGGCCCGAAGATCTCCTCCTTATAGATGCGCATTTCAGGGGTGACGTTGTCGAACAGGCAGCCGCCGAGGAAGAAGCCGTCTTCGTTCCCCGGAATGCTCAAGCCGCGACCGTCGACGACCAAGGTCGCGCCCGCTGCCACACCGTCGTCGACATAACCACTGACCTTGTCCCGCGCCTGACCGGTCACCAGTGGTCCCATGTCCAGACCACACGAAGTGCCGGCACCGATTTTCAGCGCTTTGATCTGTGGAACCAGTTTCGCCACCAGCGCATCCGCTACCTGATCGCCGACACACACCGCGACCGAAATCGCCATGCAGCGCTCACCGCAAGAACCGTAGGCCGCGCCCATCAGCGCGCTGACCGCGTTGTCCAGATCCGCGTCCGGCATCAGCACCGCATGGTTCTTCGCGCCGCCCAGTGCCTGAACGCGTTTACCGCGCTTGGTACCTTCGGCGTAGATGTACTCGGCAATCGGCGTCGAGCCAACGAAGCTCAGGGCTTTGACTTCCGGCGCTTCGATCAGCGCGTCCACTGCGGTCTTGTCGCCATGCACCACGCTCAATACACCTTTCGGCAGACCGGCTTCGATCAGCAATTGAGCAATCAGCAGCGTCGAGCTTGGGTCACGCTCGGACGGTTTGAGGATGAAGCAGTTACCGCAGACGATCGCCAGCGGGTACATCCACAGTGGCACCATCGCCGGGAAGTTGAAAGGCGTGATGCCGGCAACCACGCCCAGTGGCTGGAAGTCCGACCAGGCGTCAATGTTCGGGCCGACGTTGCGGCTGTATTCGCCCTTGAGGATTTCCGGGGCGGCGCAGGCAAACTCGACGTTCTCGATACCGCGCTTGAGTTCACCGGCGGCGTCTTCGAGGGTCTTACCGTGTTCTTCGCTGATCAATTGCGAGATGCGCGCTTCGTTCTGCTCCAGCAGTTGCTTGAAGCGAAACATCACCTGGGCACGTTTGGCCGGAGGGGTATTGCGCCATGCCGGGAACGCAGCCTTGGCGGCGTCGATCGCGTGTTGAATGGTTTCGCGGGTGGCCAGCGGCAGCTTGTGGATCGCCTGACCGGTGGACGGGTTGAACACATCAACCGCGCGACCGTTCTCGGTCACCAGTTCGCCATTGATCAAATGCGGGATAACGCTCATCGAAAACTCCTGAATTCTTGTGTACAGACGCCCGCACGGGGCGCCTGTTATTCGCAGGTATATATAGAAGGAAAAATCAGTCGAGCTTGTTCAGCACTTCGCCAACCGCGTCGAACAGACGATCGAGGTCTTGCGGCTTGCTGTTGAAGGTTGGGCCGAACTGCAGGGTGTCGCCGCCGAAGCGCACGTAGAACCCGGCTTTCCACAGGGCCATACCGGCTTCGAACGGACGCACGATGGCGTCGCCGTCACGGGCCGCGATCTGGATCGCACCGGCCAGGCCGTAGTTACGGATGTCGATGACGTTCTTCGAACCTTTCAGGCCGTGCAGCGCATTTTCGAAATGCGGGGCTACCTCGGCCACGCTCTGCACCAGGTTTTCCTTTTGCAGCAGGTCGAGTGCCGCCAGGCCAGCGGCGCACGCCACCGGGTGCGCCGAGTAGGTGTAGCCGTGGGGGAATTCCACTGCGTATTCCGGAGTCGGCTGATTCATGAAGGTCTGATAAATCTCGGAGCTGGCAATCACCGCACCCATCGGGATCGCGCCGTTGGTGACTTGTTTGGCGATGCACATCAGATCCGGGGTCACGCCAAAGCTCTCGGCGCCGAACATCGAACCGGTGCGGCCGAAACCGGTAATCACTTCGTCGAATACCAGCAGGATATTGTGCTGATCGCAGATCTCACGCAGACGCTTCAGATAACCCTGCGGCGGAACCAGTACGCCAGCGGAACCGGCCATTGGTTCAACGAACACCGCCGCGATGTTCGACGCGTCGTGCAGTTCGATCAACTTCAGCAGTTCATCGGCCAGAGCGATACCGCCCTGCTCCGGCATGCCACGGGAGAATGCGTTGCTGGCCAGCAGAGTGTGCGGCAGGTGATCGACGTCCATCATCGCCTGACCGAACAGCTTGCGGTTGCCGTTGACGCCGCCAAGGCTGGTGCCGGCGATGTTCACGCCGTGATAACCACGGGCACGGCCGATCAT
This sequence comes from Pseudomonas sp. GW823-FHT01D03, assembly GCF_058798255.1. Classification (NCBI taxonomy): domain Bacteria; kingdom Pseudomonadati; phylum Pseudomonadota; class Gammaproteobacteria; order Pseudomonadales; family Pseudomonadaceae; genus Pseudomonas; species Pseudomonas sp. GW823-FHT01D03. The sequence continues at coordinate 853,129 of NZ_JBXAKK010000001.1, read as the reverse complement.
TTTGGTCTTGGTCGACTGACCTTTCAGACGCCAGTAGGCACGAACCATCTTCACCGCAGTGTCGGCGCATTCGGAGCCGGAGTCGGTGAAAAACACGTGGTTCAGATTACCCGGAGTCAGCTCAGTGATTTTCTCGGCCAACTGGAACGACAGCGGATGACCGTACTGAAAGCCTGGCGAGTAATCGAGGGTGCCCAGTTGTCTGGATACCGCTTCCTGGATTTCCTTGCGGGTGTGCCCGGCGCCGCAAGTCCACAGACCGGACAGCGAATCGTAGATCTTGCGGCCCTTGTCATCGAACAGCCAGCTGCCTTCGGCACCAACGATCAGACGCGGGTCGCGCTGGAAGTTGCGGTTGGCGGTGTACGGCATCCAGTGCGCGTCCAGCTTCAGTTGGCTGGCCAGTGGCGACGGCGCGTTTTCAGGCATGTTCATCGGGCAAAACCTCGCAGGGCATAAGCATCAGGGAGATAAAAAGCGTTGTTGCAGCTAAATTGCCACGCGGATAAAGTCGGTGAAATCCAACTTTTCTAACCTTCAGTTAGAAGCCTGCTAAACAATGAGAACAACAGCATGAGCAGTCGCCGCCCCGATCCGCTGGCCCAGGTCAGTGATTTTGATATTCGCCTGCTGCGGATTTTCCGCAGCGTGGTGGAGTGCGGCGGCTTCTCGGCGGCGGAAACCGTGCTCGGCATCGGTCGCTCGGCGATCAGCCAGCAAATGAGCGATCTCGAACAGCGCCTCGGCCTGCGTTTGTGCCAACGCGGCCGCGCCGGGTTCTCGCTGACCGAAGAAGGCCGCGAGGTTTATCAGTCAGCGCTGCAACTGTTAAGTGCGCTGGAAAGTTTCCGCACTGAGGTCAACGGACTGCACCAGCACCTGCGTGGCGAGTTGATCATCGGCCTGACCGACAACCTCGTCACCCTGCCCCACATGCGCATCACCCACGCCCTCGCACAGTTGAAGGAACGCGGGCCGGACGTGCAGATCCAGATTCGCATGATCGCTCCCAACGAAGTCGAACAAGGCGTGCTCGACGGTCGCCTGCATGTCGGCGTGGTGCCGCAGGCCAGCGCACTGTCGGGGCTGGAATATCAGCCGTTGTACAGCGAACGCTCACTGCTTTATTGCGCGGTGGGTCATCCGCTGTTTTATGTGGATGACAAGCAGCTGGATGACGAGCGCCTTAATAGCCAGGATGCGATTGCCCCGACCTTTCGTTTGCCGGCGGAGATTCAGGCGCATTACCAGGCGCTCAATTGCACCGCCAGTGCGTCCGACCGTGAGGGCATGGCGTTTTTGATTTTGACCGGGCGTTACATCGGTTATCTGCCGGATCATTACGCCAGCCTGTGGGTGCAGCAAGGTCGCTTGCGTGCGCTGAAATCGACGACACGTTTTTATGATTTGAGTCTGGCATCGGTCACGCGCAAGGGGCGGCGCCCTCATTTGGTGCTGGAAAGTTTTCTGGAGAGTCTGGCGGCGACGCGTTGAAAAATCCTGCAAGGCCCGACAGATCAGGTTTTCAACCACAAAATCACTGAATAACCTGAGCAAGTGGACAGCTTTTTGCAAAGCAGGATCAACCCCGATCCTTCAACAAGAAGCCTTAAGCCATGCAGCCAGATTCTGAACCGTCCAGCGACCTGATCTACGGCCTCGACGACCGCCCAAAACCACCCGCCGCGATCCTCGCCGCCCTGCAACACGTGCTCGCCAGTTTCGTTGGCATCATCACCCCGCCGCTGGTGATCGGCTCGGCCCTCGGCCTGACCGCACACTTGCCGTACCTGATCAGCATGGCGCTGATGGTTTCCGGGGTCGGCACCTTTATTCAGGCGCGACGGCCGTTCGGCATCGGCGCCGGGATGATCTGTTTGCAGGGCACCAGTTTCGCCTTCCTCGGCGCGGTGCTGTCGGCCGGGTTTCTGGTCAAGCAGCGTGGCGGCAGCCCGGAAGAAATTCTGGCGATGATCTTCGGCGTGTGCTTTTTCGGCGCCGTGGTGCAGATCGTCCTCAGCCGCTTCATCGGTCAATTACGCCGGGTTGTTACGCCGCTGGTGACCGGGATCGTCATCACTCTGATCGGCATCAGCCTGATCAAGGTCGGCATCACCGATCTGGGTGGTGGATTCAATGCGCCGGACTTCGGCGCCCCGGGCAATCTGGCGCTGGGGGTGTTCGTGTTGCTGACGATCATCCTGCTCAACCGCTCGAACACGCCGTGGGTGCGGCTGTCGGCAATCATTATCGGACTGCTGCTCGGCAGTCTGGCCGCGTGGTTTAGCGGGAAACTGGTTCCGCAGGCATTGCCTGACCTGCCGCTGGTGAGTCTTCCTGCACCGTTCAAGTTTGGTTTCAGCTTCGACTGGACAGCTTTCCTGCCGGTCGCGCTGATTTATCTGATCAGCACCATCGAAACCGTCGGCGACCTCACGGCCAATTGCATGCTCGCCCGCCAGCCAATCAGCGGCCCTTCCTATATAAGTCGTTTGCGTGGCGGCGTACTCGGTGACGGCGTCAGCTGCATGATCGCCGCCACCTTCAGCGCCTTCCCCAACACCACGTTTGCGCAGAACAACGGCGTAATCCAGTTGACCGGCGTGGCCAGCCGCTATGTCGGGCTGTACATCGGCGCGATTCTGTTTTGTCTCGGCCTGTTCCCCATGTTCGGCGCGGTGCTGCAACAGATCCCGAAACCGGTGCTTGGCGGCGCCACCCTAGTGATGTTCGGCAGCGTGGCGGCGGCCGGGGTGCGGATCCTCGCACAGTCGCCGCTGGATCGACGCAGCATGCTGATCATCGCCACCTCGCTCGGCGTCGGCCTGGGCATTGCCGCGCAGCCGAACCTGCTGCACCTGTTGCCGAAACTGGTGCAGAACCTGTTCGACTCGGCGATCACCAGCGGCGGCCTGACTGCGATCATCCTCTGCTTGCTACTGCCGGAGGCGAAAACCGCCAGCGTCGAATCCGCCGCAGCGCTGAACAAGATCGAACAGGCGTAACGGTTTTATTGCATCAGCACTTGTCGGATGCCTGTGGGTGCGTTATCAACGCAACTGGTTGCACCCACAGACAAACCGGAAGTGCCTATGACCTTTGAAGTCCCCGCTCATGGCGGCAAACCCGCCAGCCGCATTCGTCAGAAGAACGAAGAGACCATCCTCAAAGCCGCCGAAGACGAGTTCGCCCGTCACGGTTACAAAGGCACCAGCATGAACACCATTGCGCAGAATGCCGGGTTGCCCAAGGCGAACCTGCATTACTACTTCACCAACAAGTTGGGGTTGTACGTGGCGGTGCTGAGCAACATCATCGAGCTGTGGGACAGCACCTTCAACACCCTGACCGCCGAGGACGATCCGGCCGAAGCGCTGACCCGCTACATTCGCGCCAAGATGGAATTCTCCCGCCGCCAACCGCAAGCCTCGCGGATCTTTGCGATGGAAGTGATCAGCGGTGGCGAATGCCTGACCGAGTATTTCAACCAGGACTACCGCGCCTGGTTCCAGGGCCGCGCAGCAGTGTTCCAGGCGTGGATCGATGCCGGCAAGATGGATCCGGTGGATCCGGTGCACCTGATTTTCCTGCTGTGGGGCAGCACCCAGCATTACGCCGACTTTGCCACGCAGATCTGTCGCGTCAGCGGTCGCAGCAAGCTGACCAAGCAGGACATGGAAGACGCCGGCAACAACCTGATCCGCATCACTCTCAAAGGCTGCGGCCTCACCCCGACTATTTAAGACGTTTATGCCTTTCACCCTCAGCGGTTTTTGCGAGTACCGCGAAGAGATTCGCAAGAGCCGCTTCATCACCTTCGCCGCGCCGATCGGCAGCCCCGCCGACGCGCAGGCGTTCTTCGAACAACACAGCGACTTGAATGCCTCGCACAACTGCTGGGCATGGAAACTCGGTGCGCAATACCGCAGCAACGATGATGGCGAACCCGGCGGCACCGCCGGACGGCCGATTCTGGCGGCCATCGAAGCGCAGGATTGCGATCAGGTCGCGGTGCTGGTGATCCGCTGGTATGGCGGCATTCAATTGGGTACCGGCGGTTTGGCCAGGGCCTATGGCGGCGGCGCGAACAAGTGCCTGCAAGCGGCGGCGAAAGTCGAGTTGATCAGCCGGGTACCGCTCAGTTGCGCCTGCGGCTTTGCCGAGTTGGCGCTGGTGAAGCTGCGGGTGGCGGATCTGGGTGGTCTGGTGGTGGAAGAAAACTTCACCGCCAATGGTGTTGAGTTGCAGTTGGCGGTGGGTGAGGCGCAGATCGAGTTGCTGCAAACGCAGTTGGCGGATTTGAGTCGGGGGCGGATTGTGCTGCAGCGTTAGAAGAGCAAAAGATCGCAGCGTGCCGCAGCTCCTACATTGAAAATGTGCTCTCCCGGTAGGAGCTGCCGAAGGCTGCGATCTTTTAGGGCGTCGACGGATTTCTTTATTCCAGCAACTTGCCCACACCTGCTGTGCACCCGACTGTGGATAACCTGAGCACATATGGCTGTAACCCTTCTGTCACGTGGCTTTGCGCGATTTGCTCACTTTTCGTCCACTGCGTGTAAAAAAAGATAAATCCCACGTAAAAACAGATAGTTAGCGCTGTTTATCACTATTGGGAGATAGCACCTCAGCGCTTATGCCAAGGATTTCCAATTGCGCACAAATACTGTGGAGCAACCTGTGGATAACCCGTTTATGGCTGGCGCAGCCGCAGGTTCTGCATAGGTCCCACGCATTTGCTCGTTTTTTGATCAGTTGCCCACGGGCAAAACTGGAGCCTGATCAACGGCTTTGCTCTCAATTGGTGCCGTACTTCTCGAGCATCTCCCCTTCGACGCTCTACGGCAACCGTGGGCGCGCAAGGCCCGACAAGGTTCCTGACTCAATGGCCAGGAAATTGCTTTATCCACAGGCACAACTCCAAGTCAGTCGAGCCTGTCATGCCAAGCCCAGATTCAACGCCGCGCCTGCAACTGCGCCAGATCAGCAAACGCTACCCCGGTTGTCTGGCCAATGACGCCATCGACCTGAGCATCGCGCCGGGAGAAATCCACGCCCTGCTCGGTGAGAACGGCGCAGGCAAAAGCACACTGATGAAGATCATCTACGGCGTTACCCAGGCCGATTCCGGCGAGATGCTCTGGGAGGGCCAGCGGGTGAACATCCGCAACCCGGCGCAGGCCCGGCAGTTGGGGATCGGCATGGTGTTCCAGCATTTCTCGCTGTTCGAAACCCTCAGCGTCGCGCAGAACATTGCTCTGGCCATGGGGGCCAAGGCCGGCACGCCGAAACAACTGGAGCCGAAGATTCGCCAAGTGTCGCGCCGCTACGGCATGGCGCTGGAGCCGGAGCGACTTGTCCACAGCCTGTCGATCGGCGAGCGGCAACGGGTGGAGATCATTCGCTGCCTGATGCAGGACATTCGCCTGCTGATCCTCGACGAGCCGACGTCGGTGCTGACGCCGCAAGAGGCGGACGAACTGTTCATCACCCTGCGCCGTCTCGCCGCCGAGGGCTGCAGCATTCTGTTTATCAGCCACAAGCTCGCGGAGGTGCGCGCACTGTGCCATAGCGCCACGGTCTTGCGCGGCGGACGGGTCGCCGGGCATTGCCTGCCGGCCGAATGCTCGGATCAGCAATTGGCGCAGATGATGGTCGGCGAAGCGGCGGCGTTGATCGGCGAATACCAGAAAGTCAGTGGCGGTACGGACTTTCTACAGGTCAACGGCTTGAGCTGGCACAACCCCGATCCCTTCGGCTGCTCGTTGAGCGACATCAACCTGCAAGTACGCAGCGGCGAAATCGTCGGTATCGCCGGGGTCGCGGGCAATGGCCAGGATGAGTTGCTCGCCCTGCTCAGCGGTGAACAAACCCTGCCCCGCAACGGCGCGACAACGATTCGTTTCGCCGGGCAAGCGGTCGCCGATTTGCGCCCGGATGCGCGGCGCCAACTGGGTCTGGCGTTTGTCCCGGCAGAACGCCTGGGCCACGGCGCGGTGCCGGAACTGAGCCTTGCCGACAATGCCTTGCTCACGGCTTTTCAACAGGGGCTGGTGAGCAACGGCTTGATCCAGCGCGGCAAAGTCGAAACCCTCGCACAAACCATCATTCAGCGCTTCGGGGTGAAAACCCCGGGCACTCACGCTGCCGCGCGCAGCCTTTCCGGCGGCAATCTGCAGAAATTCATTCTTGGCCGGGAAATCCTCCAGCAACCGAAACTGCTGATCGCCGCGCACCCGACCTGGGGCGTCGACGTTGGCGCGGCGGCGACCATTCACCGCGCGCTGATTGCCCTGCGCGATGCCGGCGCGGCGATCCTGGTGATTTCCGAAGACCTCGACGAACTATTCCAGATCAGCGACCGCCTCGGCGCCCTGTGCGCGGGGCGTCTGTCGCCGCTGCAGAACACCACCGACACCCTGCTGAGCGATGTCGGCGGCTGGATGGCCGGACACATCAACCCCACGCATTCATCGGCCACGGCCTGACGGAGTTTCCCCAACATGCTGCTTTCCCTCGAACCCCGTGGCCAGCAATCGCGCCTGATGCTGTGGTGCTCGCCGTTGCTGGCGGCGCTGCTGACACTTGGTTGCGGCTCGCTGCTGTTCATCGCCCTCGGCCATGATCCGCTGCAAACCTTGCACACGCTGTTGATCGCACCGGTCAGCGATCTGTATGGCGTCTCCGAACTGCTGGTCAAAGCCCTGCCGATTCTGCTCTGCGCATTGGGCCTGGCGGTGGCGTATCAGGCGCGAATCTGGAACATCGGCGCCGAAGGTCAGTTGCTCCTCGGTGCACTCGCCGGAAGTGCCTTGGCGGTGAACATCATCGACCTGCAGAGCCGTTGGGCACTGGTGCTGATTCTGCTTACCGGCACCATTGCCGGCGCCGCTTGGGCCGGGCTGACGGCATGGCTGCGCACGCGCTTCAACGCCAACGAGATCCTCACCAGCATCATGCTCAATTACATCGCGCTGAACCTGTTGCTGTTCTGCGTGCACGGGCCGCTGAAGGATCCGGCCGGCTACAACTTTCCCGAGTCGGCGATGTTCGGCGACGCCAGTCGCCTGCCGCTGCTGATGGAGGATGGCCGGGTGCATGCCGGGGTGTATTTCGCCCTGCTCGCACTGGTTGCGGTGTGGGTGTTGTTGCAGAAAAGCTTTGTCGGTTTCCAGATCAAAGTGCTCGGTCTGGATAAACGTGCCGCAGGGTTCGTCGGCTTTCGCGAGAAGCGCCTGATCTGGCTCGCGCTGTTGATCAGCGGCGGCCTGGCCGGGCTGGCCGGGGTCTGCGAAGTGACCGGGCCGATCGGCCAATTGGTGCCGCAAGTCTCGCCGGGCTATGGCTATGCAGCAATAACCGTGGCGTTTCTCGGGCGGTTGAACCCGATTGGCATTCTGTTCTCAAGCCTGCTGATGGCGCTGCTGTACATCGGCGGTGAAAGCGCGCAAATGACCCTGAATCTGCCCCAAGCGATTACCCAACTGTTCCAGGGGATGATGCTGTTTTTCCTGCTGGCCTGCGACGTGCTGATTCTTTATCGGCCACGCCTGAAACTGCGCTGGGTACGGCGCGCATCGACCACCGCCGTAACCGCCGGAGCGCTGTGATGGATATCGATCTGTTGAGCAATATTTTCTACGCCATGGTGCGTTGCGGCACGCCACTGTTGTTGGTGGCTCTGGGTGAGTTGATCTGCGAGAAGAGCGGCGTGCTCAACCTCGGCCAGGAAGGGATGATGCTGTTTGGCGCGGTGATCGGTTTTATCGTTGCGCTGAACAGCGGCAACCTGTGGCTCGGTGTGTTGCTGGCGATGCTCGCGGGGATGCTGTTGTCATCGCTGTTTGCCCTGGTGGCGCTGGTGTTCAATGCCAATCAGGTAGCGACCGGGCTGGCGCTGACGATCTTCGGCGTGGGCCTGTCGACCTTTGTCGGTGCAGCGTGGGTCGGCAAGCCACTGGCCGGATTCGAGCCGTTGGCGATTCCATACTTGAGTGAGATTCCGCTGATCGGGCGCATGCTGTTTGCTCAGGACTTGCTGGTGTACCTGTCATTCGCGCTGTTTGCGCTGGTGGCGTGGGTGATCATCAAGAGCCGTGTCGGGTTGATCATTCTGGCCGTTGGCGAGAACCCGGACGCGGCCAGTGCGATGGGCCTGCCGGTGCTGACCGTGCGCACGCTGGCGGTGCTGTTTGGCGGGGCGATGGCCGGGTTGGCGGGGGCGTATCTGTCGTTGGCGTACACACCGATGTGGGCCGAGAACATGACCGCCGGACGCGGCTGGATCGCGCTGGCGCTGGTGGTGTTTGCCAGTTGGCGGGTATGGCGGTTGTTGCTCGGGGCGTATCTGTTTGGCCTCGCCAGCATCCTGCATCTGGTGGCGCAGGGCTTGGGGCTGGCGATTCCGTCGAGTCTGCTGGCGATGCTGCCGTATGTGGCGACGATTGTGGTGTTGGTGCTGTTGTCGCGCGATGCCGTTCGGACTCGGTTGTATGCGCCGGTGTCGTTGGGGCAGCCGTGGCAGGCGGGGCATTAAAGCGATGAGCCTGCCGGCCTCTTCGCGAGCAAGCCCGCTCCCACAGTGTCCGTGTTGTGTACCTGATTTGCGAACACCGCTGAGCGGCCTGCGAATTTGACAAGCAACCGCGCTAAAGCCTGGAGTATGCTCCGGGGTCAACAGCTCTTTTGAGACCCGGCTCGATGTGTTGCGACGAGTGTTGCAACTACGGCTGGGTCAGGCGTGTCCATTGAATCCGTGAACCGTAATCTTCAAGGAACCCCGTCATGTCCCAGGCAAAAAACGCACTGATCATCGGCGCCTCCCGTGGCTTGGGCCTCGGGCTGGTGAAAACCCTGCTGGCCGACGGCTGGCAAGTGACCGCCACCGTGCGTAATCCGCAAAAGGCTGAAGCGTTGCAAGCGCTGGGCAAGGTGCGGATCGAGAAACTCGACATGGACGACCAGCAGGCGGTGATCGCCCTGAGCCAACAGCTCAAGGGCGAGACCTTCGACCTGCTCTTCGTCAACGCCGGGGTCAAAGGCCCTGAAGTGCAAACCCCGGGCGGCGCGACACTGGCCGAAGTCGGGCAACTGTTTTTCACCAACGCCGTGGCGCCGATCAACCTGGCGCAACGCTTCGTCGGGCAGATCCGCGACGGCAGCGGCGTGCTGGCGTTCATGAGTTCCGGGCTGGGCAGCGTCACCGTACCCGACGCCCCGGAGCTGGCGCTGTACAAGGCGAGCAAGGCCGCGCTGAACTCGATGACCAACAGTTTTGTCACCCAGTTGGGTGAGCAGAAACTCACCGTACTGTCGCTGCACCCGGGCTGGGTGAAGACGGATATGGGTGGTGAAGGTGCTGACCTGGATGTAGAGACCAGCACCCGTGGGCTGATTGATCAGGTGAATGCGTACACCGGCAAGGGCGGGCATCACTTCATCAACTACAAGGGGGAAACCATTCCCTGGTAAGCACCACAGATCTTCCCTGTAGGAGTGAGCCTGCTCGCGATCGCAGTGTGTCCGTCACCGATGATATTGAATGAAAGACCGCTATCGCGAGCAGGCTCACTCCTACAAGGGGATGGTGGTGTCCTGTCGGGTTAGGCTTGCCCGATCCGGCGATTTGTTTGAAACTCCGCACCTCGTCCATCGCGACGACCCTGGATCAGCAGACAGGGCAACACTGAGCTGGCAACCCTGAACCCCACTTTCAGAGGAGCCGGCCACAATGCCTGCGACCCGTACCTGGTTAAAAAATCCCCTCGCCATTTTCACGGCCAACGCGCTCGATGCCCGTGGCGGTCTGGTCCTGCAAGACGGCGTGATCGTCGAAGTGCTGGCAGCCGGTCAGCAACCGTCGGCGCCATGCAATGAAGTGTTCGATGCCCGCGAGCATGTGATCCTGCCGGGCCTGATCAACACCCATCACCATTTCTATCAAACCCTGACTCGCGCCTGGGCGCCGGTGGTCAATCAGCCGTTGTTCCCGTGGCTGAAAACCCTGTACCCGGTATGGGCGCGGCTGACCCCGGAAAAACTCGCCCTCGCGACAAAAGTGGCTTTGGCTGAACTGCTGCTGTCGGGTTGCACCACCGCCGCCGACCACCACTACCTGTTCCCGGACGGTCTGGAAAACGCCATCGACGTGCAAGTCGACACCGTGCGTGAACTGGGCATGCGCGCCATGCTCACCCGCGGTTCGATGAGCCTCGGCGAGAAAGACGGCGGCCTGCCGCCGCAACAGACCGTGCAGGAAGGTCAGGTGATTCTTGACGACAGCCAGCGCCTGATTCACGAGTACCACGAGCGCGGCGACGATGCGCAAATCCAGATCGCTCTGGCACCGTGCTCGCCGTTCTCGGTGACCCCGGAAATCATGTCGGCCAGCGCCGAACTGGCGACCAAACTCGACGTGCGTCTGCACACGCACTTGGCGGAAACCCTCGACGAAGAGGATTTCTGCCTGCAGCGTTTCGGCCTGCGCACCGTGGATTATCTGGACAGCGTCGGCTGGCTCGGCCCGCGCACCTGGCTGGCCCATGGCATCCACTTCAACCCGGACGAAATCGCCCGCCTCGGCCAGGCCGGCACCGGTATCTGCCACTGCCCGAGTTCGAACATGCGTCTGGCCTCCGGCATCTGCCCGAGCATCGATCTGACCGATGCCGGTGCGCTGTTTGGTCTGGGCGTCGATGGTTCGGCCTCCAACGACGCGTCGAACATGATTCTCGAAGCGCGGCAGGCGTTGTACATCCAGCGTCTGCGTTACGGCGCCGAAAAGATCACCCCGGAACGCGTGCTCGGTTGGGCGACCAAGGGGTCGGCGAGCCTGTTGGGACGCACCGACATTGGCGAGCTGGCGGTGGGCAAGCAGGCGGATCTGGCGTTGTTCAAGCTCGATGAGCTGCGCTTCTCGGGCAGCCATGATCCGATTTCGGCGCTGCTGTTGTGCGGGGCCGATCGTGCGGATCGAGTGATGATTGGCGGCAAGTGGCGGGTGGTGGACGGCCAGGTTGAAGGGCTGGATCTGAAGGGCCTGATCGCCGATCACAGCCAGGCGGCGCGCCAGTTGATCGCCGGTACCTGAGCCCAACACTAAACCCTGTGGGAGCGGGCTTGCTCGCGAAGGCGTCGTGTCATGCAGTTTCAAGCTGCCTGACACACCGCTTTCGCGAGCAAGCCCGCTCCCACATTTGGATTTGTGTAGATCCTTAAAGACCGAGCAGCGACAGCATGATAAACGTCGCAAACAGCACAAAGTGGGTCATGCCTTCGATGGCATTGGTCTCGCCGTCATTCAGGTTGATCGCACTGACGATCAGCGTGATGAAGATCATCACCGTCTGCACCGGGGTCATCGCCATCTGAAACGGCTGACCGGTGTACAGCGCCATCGCTTCCATCACCGGCACCGTCAGAATCACCGTCGACAGTGACGCGCCCATCGCGATGTTCACCACCGACTGCATGCGGTTGGCCAACGCGGCACGCAACGCCGTCAGAATCTCCGGTGCTGCGGAAATCGCCGCCACCAGAATCGCCGTGATCACCGGCGGCGCGCCCGTGCCTTCCAGGCCCAGATCGAGGGTCTTGGACATCACTTCGGCCAGGGCGCCGATCACCACCACGCCAAACACCAGAATGCCAATCGACCACGCCAGGCTCAGCGGTTTCGGTTCATCTTCCACCGGTTCTTTCTTGCGGCGCTTGTCCGGGTAGCTGTAGCTGAAAAAGTAACTGTGCGGCCCGACCTGCATCCGCAGGAACAACGCATAAAGCACCACCATCGCGCCGATGGTGAACGCTGAATAAATTTTCCAGTTGGCCGCCGGAATAAACTCCGGCACCACCATCGACACGCCCATGGCGGTGAGGATCATCACGCTGTAGCTGCGTGCCGAGTCATCGTTGTACGACTGCTCGCCATGCTTGAGTCCGCCCATCAACGCGGCGAGGCCGAGGATACCGTTGATGTCGAGCATCACCGCCGAATAGATCGTGTCCCGCACCAGCGTGGCCGACGCTTCGTTGCTCATCATGATCGCCAGGATCACCACTTCCACCAGCACTGCTGCCAAGGTCAGGATCATCGTGCCGTAGGGGTCGCCGACTTTTTCGGCGAGCAGTTCAGCATGATGGGCAACGCGCATCGAGGCAGCGACGATGAAGGCGATCAATGTCAGCCCGCAGATCAGCGCGACGATCTGGCCGCTGTGGAGCATCCAGTGTTCCAGCGGATAGGCGACGCACGCGGCAATCACCGCCAGTAGCAGAAAGCTTTCTTGCTTGAGGATCGTGAGCATGGCGGGCCTTTTTGCCGAGAGGTTCGAATGAGCTACTGACTGCGGCGCGGCGCTAACGTTTCGTTACACCTTAGCGCACCAACTGATAGCGGTCCTTTGGCAGGTGCACTTTTATTGTCCTTGAAGGCCCTATCGCGAGCAGGCTCACTCCTACAGAGGAATGCGATCCTTTGTAGGAGTGAGCCTGCTCGCGAAGGCCATCACACGGTTTCAAACCAGTTTGTTGTCCTGTTGGTCAGCAATTTGCATTGCCCCTGACCACACACAACAAAATGGAGTTCGAATTCATGCAAATACGTCCGCTGCACAAACTGCTGTGCGCCGCCATCGGTCTGGGGATCAGCCTGAGCGCCAGCGCTGCCGATCCGCTGAAGGTCGGTTTTGTCTACATCGGCCCGATTGGCGACCACGGCTGGACGTATCAGCATGAACAGGGGCGCAAGGCGCTGGCGGAGAAATTCGGCCCGCAGATCACCACCAATTACGTCGAGAACGTTGCCGAGGGCGCCGACGCCGAGCGGGTGATCCGCAACATGGCCAAGGACAACTACGACCTGATCTTCACCACCTCCTTCGGCTACATGAACCCGACGCTGAAAGTCGCCAAACAGTTTCCCAAGGTGACCTTTGAACACGCCACCGGCTACAAGCAGGACAAGAACCTCGGCACCTATCTCGCGCGCACCTACGAGGGTCGTTATGTCGGCGGTTTCCTTGCAGCGAAGATGACCAAGACCAAGAAGATCGGTTACGTCGCCTCGTTCCCGATTCCGGAAGTGATCCGCGACATCAACGCCATCCAGCTGGCGCTGAACAAGTACAACCCCGGCACCGAGATCAAAGTGGTGTGGGTCAACTCGTGGTTCGACCCGGGCAAGGAAGCCGACGCCGCCAACGCGCTGATCGATCAGGGTGTGGACGTGGTGTTCCAGCACACCGACAGCCCGGCGCCGATCCAGGCCGCCGAACGGCGTGGCGTGTACGCCGTGGGTTACGCCTCGGACATGGCGCACTTCGGCCCGAAAGCGGTGCTGACTTCGATCGTCAACGACTGGGCGCCACACTACATTCAGGCGACCCAGAGCGTGATCGACCACAACTGGAAGTCCCAGGATTACTGGGGCGGGCTGAAGGAAGGCACGGTTGAACTGCCGATCAGCGACCTGGTGCCGGCACCGGTGAAAGCCGAGGCCGAGCAGATCATTGCCGACATCAAGAGCGGTGCGCTGCAACCGTTCACCGGGCCGATCAAGGATCAGGCCGGCGTGGAGAAAATCCCGGCGGGCGTGAGTGCGACGAATGCGGAACTGGCGTCGATGAACTATTACGTGGAAGGGATGAAGGCCGAGATGCCGAAGTAATTCCGGCCCCACCACCATTCCCCTGTGGGAGCGGGCTTGCTCGCGAAAGCGGTGTATCAGCCAACGCATGTATCGACTGACACGGCCCCTTCGCGAGCAAGCCCGCTCCCACATTTGGATCTTCAGTGTTCTCAAGGATTGTGTATGGATCAGCTCCCGATCATCGACATCAGCCCGCTCTATTCCACCGACCAAAACGCCTGGCCCGCCGTCGCCGCGCAGATCGACCAGGCCTGCCGCGAATGGGGCTTTTTCTACATCAAAGGTCATCCGATTTCAGCGCAGCGCATCGACGCCGTGCTCGATCAGACTCAACGTTTTTTTGCTCTGCCCGCAGCGGAAAAGCTCAAGATCGACATAACCCAGACCCGCCATCATCGCGGCTACGGCGCCATCGCCACCGAGCAACTCGATCCGAGCAAGCCCAGCGATCTGAAAGAAACCTTCGACATGGGCCTGCACTTGCCGGCGGATCATCCCGACGTGCTCGCGGAAAAACCGCTGCGCGGGCCGAATCGCCATCCGGCGCAAGCAGGCTGGGAGGCGCTGATGGAGCAGCACTACCTCGACATGCAGGCCCTTGCGCAAACCCTGCTTCGCGCCATGACCATTGCGCTTGGCATCGAACGGGATTTCTTCGACAGCCGTTTCACTGAGCCGGTCAGCGTCTTGCGAATGATCCACTACCCACCGCGCCACACCGCCAGTTCCGCCGACCAACAAGGCGCCGGCGCGCACACCGACTACGGCTGCATCACCCTGCTCTACCAGGACAGCGCCGGCGGCCTGCAAGTAAAGAACGTCAAAGGTGAATGGATCGACGCGCCGCCGATTGACGGCACCTTCGTGGTCAACCTCGGTGACATGATGGCGCGCTGGAGCAATGACCGTTATCGCTCGACCCCGCACCGGGTGATCAGCCCGCTGGGGTTGGATCGCTATTCGATGCCGTTCTTCGCCGAGCCGCACCCGGACACCCGCATCGAATGCCTTCCCGGTTGCCAGGACGCACAGCATCCGGCGAAATATCCGACCACCACCTGTGCCGAATTCCTGCTGTCGCGCTTCGCCGATACCTACGCTTATCGGCGCGAGCCGCAAGCGGTGTGATGGATCGCTTGGTCAGGTTTTGCCAATTGTTTCGGCGCGCATCTGTAGAATGGCCGCCATCTGCACCTGATGAGAAAAGAATATGTACGATTGGCTCAACGCCCTGCCCAAGGCCGAACTGCACCTGCATCTGGAAGGCTCGCTGGAGCCTGAGTTGCTGTTCGCCCTGGCCGAACGCAACAAGATCGCCCTGCCGTGGAGCGATGTCGAAACCCTGCGCAAGGCTTACGCCTTCAACAACTTGCAGGAATTTCTCGACCTGTATTACCAGGGCGCCGACGTGCTGCGCACTTCGCAGGACTTCTACGACCTGACCTGGGCCTACCTGCTGCGCTGCAAAGCGCAGAACGTGATTCATACCGAACCGTTCTTCGACCCGCAGACCCACACCGACCGGGGCATCCCGTTCGAAGTGGTGCTCAACGGCATCGCCGCGGCACTCAAGGATGGCGAGCAGCAACTGGGCATCACCAGCGGCCTGATCCTGAGCTTCCTGCGTCATCTGAGCGAAGACGAAGCACAGAAAACCCTCGATCAGGCGCTGCCGTTCCGTGATGCGTTTGTCGCCGTCGGTCTCGACAGCTCGGAGATGGGTCACCCGCCAAGCAAGTTCCAGCGCGTGTTCGACCGTGCCCGTCACGAAGGCTTCCTGACTGTTGCCCACGCCGGTGAAGAAGGCCCGCCGGAGTACATCTGGGAAGCCATCGACCTGCTGAAAATCCAGCGCATCGACCATGGCGTACGCGCCATCGAAGACGAGCGCCTGATGCAGCGAATCATCGACGAGCAGATTCCGTTGACCGTGTGCCCGCTGTCGAACACCAAGCTCTGCGTGTTCGATCACATGTCGCAGCACAACATTCTCGACATGCTTGAGCGTGGGGTGAAGGTCACCGTCAACTCCGACGACCCGGCGTACTTCGGTGGTTACGTCACCGAGAACTTCCATGCGCTGCATGAACACCTGGGCATGACCCAGGATCAGGCCAAGCGTCTGGCGCAGAACAGCCTGGATGCGCGTCTGGTAAAACCATAAGCAACACCGCATAACCTCTGTAGGAGTGAGCCTGCTCGCGATAGCGGAGTGTCAGATACACATCTTTTAACTGACACACCGCTATCGCGAGCAGGCTCACTCCTACAATTGGATCTATGTTCAGCCAGCGATCTCTGCTTCAGTCAGCTCTTCCAGGGTTTTACCGCGCGTCTCCATCCCGAACAGCCACACCACCCCCGCCGCAATCGCAAAGCACAGCGCGCCCAGCGCAAACACCCCGCCCTGCCCGGTAATCGGGAACACCAGCCCGGTCACCAACGGCCCGAGCAACGAGCCGACACGGCCAATCGCCGAGGCAAAGCCCGAGCCTGTGGCGCGCGCCGAAGTCGGGTACAACTCCGGCGTATAGGTGTAGAGCACCGCCCACATGCCGAACAGGAAAAACTGCATCAGCAGCCCCGAGCTGATCAGCAACGCGACGTTGCCGCCGAACACCGCGCTCTGCCCGTAGAGAAACGCCATCACCCCGCCGCCAAGCAACGTCACGATGCACACCGGCTTGCGCCCCCAGCGCTCCACCAGCCACGCCGCCATCAGGAATCCGGGAATCCCGCCCAGAGAAATCAGCACGGTGTAATACACCGACTGGGTCACGGCAAAACCCGACTGTTGCAACAACGCACTGAGCCACGATGTCAGCCCGTAGAAACCGAGCAAGGCGAAAAACCACAGGCTCCAGATCATCGTCGTGCGCTGGCGATATTGCGGCGACCAGATCTGCTTGAGGGCCGAGAAAAAATTGCCGGGCGGCGTCACTGTTCTTGGCAGGCGCACCGGCTCAGGCAGCGTCGCGACCCCGAGCGAGGTGCGCACGCGCGCCTCGATCGCGCTCAGGACCTTGTCCGCCGCCTCATGGCGTCCGGCTTGCTCCAGCCAGCGCGGTGATTCGGGGATAAAGAACCGGATCGCCAGCACAAACACCGCCGGCACCGCCAACACCAGGAAAATGTCGCGCCAGCCAATCAATGGCAGCAGGAAGTACGACAGCACCCCGGCGGCGACGAAACCCAGTGGCCAGAAACCGTCCATCAATGCAATGTAACGCCCGCGCCGTTGCGCCGGGATCAATTCGGAAAGCATCGATTGTGCAATCGGAAACTCCATGCCCATGCCGATCCCCAGCAGGATTCGGAACAGCGTCAGGCTCTCGACCGTTTGCGCGGTCGAACACAGATAACTGGCCACGCCCCACAGCACGATGCTCCACTGAAACACCGGTTTGCGCCCGAAGCGGTCGGCGAGCATGCCCGACAGCGATGCCCCCAGCACCATGCCGAAAAAACTCGAACTGGCGAGCAGGCCAGCCTGTGCACTGCTCAAGCCGAACTCGGTTTTGATCGAGCCGAGCAAGAACGTCATCATGGCCAGGTCCATGGAGTCGAAAAAGAACGCCAAGGCAATGATGATGAAAATGACCCGGTGATAACCGCTGAGCGGCAGCCGTTCCAGGCGTTCTGCCGCGCTGAAGTTTCGCGTATCCATGCCCATCCCCTCCGCAATGTGTGCGGATCGAGTGTGCGCGATAACGCCTCAGCGCTTTTTCTGGATACGACCTGTTCGCAGTCACAGGCGACGCCAGCGTCGAAGTGTCGGCCGGCGACCGCTCTACTACGCCAATTCCAGCTCGGTTTCCTTGGCGAACCGGTGAATTTCCCGCTGCCCGGCCGGGGTCACTTGCAAGGCTCGGGAGTCCTTGGGCAATGCCAGCCAGCCGGACTGCATGAAGAGTTGCAGCACCGCCGCGCCCAGTGAACCGCCCAGGTGCGGGCGACGCTCGCTCCAGTCCGGACAGGCACACGCCACCTGAGCCTTGCGATGAGCGAGGGCCTGGATGAATACCCCACGGCTGGCCAGTTGCGTCGAGCCTTTGAGGGTCACCACGACCCGCTGCTCGATCTGTTCGAGCCATCCGGCATCGAGCAGGCGCTGATACAGATCGGCAGCCAGCGTGCCCCCCAAATGGTCATCGCAAAAGCGTGCACGCAGCAGTGAAGACGGCGCAGTCCGGGGGTTGACGCTCGGCGTCGAGCGTTTGAATACGTGAGGAATTTCTCGTGGTGCGCTGGCGATCGTGGCACTGGCCAGGGCCTCGATGGCCGCCGCGATCTCCGGGGCTGCCAGGCGGAAAAAGCGCTTGCGCCCACGGACCTCGACTTTCAACAGCCCCCCGGCGGACAAACGCCCCAGATGCGCACTGGCCGAGGATGGCGACAACCCTGCCAGCAGCGCCAGCTCTTCGGTCTGGCGGGCCGAGCCATCCATCAACGCCCACATCATCGCACTGCGCTTGGGGTCGGCCAGCAGCGTGGCGATCTGGCTGATGCAAGGTGCATGTTCCATGTATTCACTCCCTGTTGAATCGTATCGTCTACTGCTCGAAGACATCTTGACCAGTAATGGGTCATCGGCCAAGACGGGTAAAACGCCATGAACCGGAGCAAGCCAGGCCGGTGCTGCGGCACCCGTCGATGGAGTGTCCGCGGCGTTTGTGCGGCGCTCGCCCGGCCCTGGAAAACCGGCCGGATTCAGTCCTGACCAGTTATCGGTGCAGGTTTGAGGCGGTCGCTAGTATAAGCGGGATGCACGCTGCTTCCTGCGCCGTGGCTGACACGAATGGTGATAGTTCCTGAGTGAAATTTCGCTAATTGCCTGCGACTAATGATCAACTTTCGGGAAATGGGGAAATTGACTACTCAATTCGGCGCATCGGCTGGCGAGCATTTCCCTCAAAAGGTTCACCGGCTTACTCAATTGTGCGCGATGGGCGCACAACAGATTCAGCGGAGCACGCTCACAGAGCAGCTCCGGCAGCAACACTTTGAGGCGTCCGGCGAGGACATCCGCGCCGACATCGAGCCACGATTTGTAGGCGATCCCCGCCCCCGCCACCGCCCACAACCGCACGACGTCGGCGTCATCACTGAAGCGATCGCCACTGACCGTCAGGCCGACTTCACGTTTGCCGTCATGAAAACTCCAATGGTCGTGCACGCGGCTGCCGAGCATGTAGAGCAGGCAGTTGTGCTGCGCCAGTTGTTCGAGCTGACGCGGTTCGCCGTGGCGCGCCAGGTACGCCGGCGACGCGCAGAGCACGCGGCGATTGTCCGGGGCGATGGGCAGCGCCACCAGGCTCGAATCTTCCGGCTCGCCATAGCGCAGGGCGATGTCCACCGGCTGTCGGAACAGGTCGGCGATGCGATCACCGAGTAACAGGCGCACGGTCAGCTTCGGATGCTCGCGCTGAAAATCGTCGAGCCATGGCAACAACAGGTTGCGCCCGAAATCCGAAGGCGCCGACAACTGCAGGATGCCGCTGACCTGATCCTGCGCGCTGGAGAGAAATCGCCGGCCTTCGTCCAGCGAACTCAACGCGGCCCGCGCGTATTCGAGAAAACCTTCGCCCTCGGCGGTCAGACGCAGGCTGCGGGTCGAGCGCGCCAGCAAGCGCACGCCCAGTTGCTGTTCGATGCGTTTGAGCGCCGCGCTGGCGACAGCGGCAGACATGTCCATCACCCGCGCCGCTGCAGACAGACTGCCCAGATCCGCCGCGCGAACGAACAACTGCAAATCGTCGAAACGCAGCATTTCCAGCCCCAATTATCAAAATAATATTGAAAGAGCCTGCTCTTTTAGCCGGTTTTATCGCGCCGATAAATAGCCAATGATGGGTTCAAGCAAATTTACCCAGCGACTGGAGCCAAACATGTCCCAAGCATTCACCGCCATCGCCACGCTGATCGCCAAACCCGGCCAGCAAGACGCCCTCGAAAACGCCTTGCGCGCACTGGTTGAGCCGAGTCGCGCCGAGGCAGGCTGCGGCCAGTACGACCTGCACCGCGACCTGGCCGATCCGCTGACCTTTTATGTGATCGAACACTGGGCCAGCGAGGAAATCCTTTCGGCGCACAACGCCAGCGCGCATTTTCAGAACTTCCAGGCCGCAGCCGGCCACTGCATCGAACACTTCCAATTGAAACGCCTGGGCGTCATCGCCTGAGCCCTTCTTCTATTACCGTTACGGAGCAAGTCATGAAAGCCATCGCCTATTACGCCTCCCTGCCGATCAGCGACGAAAAATCCCTGCAAGACATCGAACTGCCGGAGCCGGTCGCCGGCCCGCGCGACCTGCTGGTGGAAGTCAAAGCCATCTCGGTCAACCCGGTCGACACCAAGGTGCGGCAGAACGCGGCGCCGGAAAACGGCGCGGCAAAAGTGCTGGGCTGGGACGTGGCCGGTGTGGTCAAGGCTGTCGGCAGTGAAGTGACGCTGTTCAAGGTCGGCGATAAAGTGTTTTACGCCGGCTCCATCGCCCGTGCCGGTGGCAACAGCGAGCTGCACGTGGTCGACGAGCGCATTGTTGGCCACATGCCCAAATCCCTCGGTTTTGCCGAAGCCGCCGCGCTGCCGCTGACCGCGATCACCGCGTGGGAACTGCTGTTCGAACGCCTGCAGATCCGTGAGGGCAAGACCGATGAAGGTCAAAGCCTGCTGATCGTCGGTGCCGCCGGCGGCGTTGGTTCGATTCTCACCCAACTGGCCAGGCAGTTGACCGGGCTCAAGGTCATCGGCACCGCGTCCCGTGCACAGACTCGCGACTGGGTGACCGATCTGGGCGCCGACCTGGTGATCGACCACAGCCAGCCGTTGAGCGAAGAACTGAAACGCGCCGGCATTGATCAGGTGACCCACGTCGCCAGCCTGACCCAGACCGATCTGCACCTGGAGCAACTGGTCGAGGCGCTGGCGCCGCAAGGCAAACTCGCGCTGATCGACGATCCGAAGTCGCTGGACGTGAGCAAGCTCAAGCGCAAGAGCCTGTCGCTGCACTGGGAGTTCATGTACACACGCTCGCTGTTCGAAACCCCGGACATGATCGAGCAACACAAACTGCTCAACCGCGTGGCCGAGCTGATTGATGCGGGGACGCTGAAGACCACCGTCGGCGAGCATTTCGGCACGATCAACGCGGCGAACCTGCGACGTGCGCATGAGCTGCTGGAAAGCGGCAAGGCCAAGGGCAAAATTGTTTTAGAAAGTTTCTGAAAATCCGAACGTCGTCATCGGCGCCAGTCCTTTCAAGGGCTGGCGCTGTTGTTTGCCGTCAGTCAGATGCTCGCTCGTTGTCACAAATCCGATCGTATTCAGGTCTACACTCGAAGCCTCTGCGATGCATCTTTTACACAAGGGAGGTCAGTAATGAAGATCCTGATAAAAGAAGTGGCAAAGTCCCAATGGCAGGTTCGTCTGGACCAGCACGCCGTGACCTTTCGCAGTGAAGCCGAGGCGCTCGCCTTCACCCGTACCCTCGAAGCGCGCCTGCACGCGCCCCATCGGATTCCCGACCCCGGACAGCAACGCGCCGTTGGCTGATGCAGTCAGGCTTCGGCCTGTGCTTGCGCCAGTGCCCGGGCATTCTGCAAATGCCGGGTGTACATCGCGACGCTCACCACCAGCAACCCGCACAGGCTGATGACCATGGCCATCGGCATGGCGCTGCCATCGTGCAGAACGCCCACCAGCGAAGCCGCGCCGGACGCCACGCTGAACTGCAGGCAGCCCATCAGTGCCGACGCACTACCGGCACGCGCACCCTGGCCGTTCATTGCACACGCCGCTGCGTTGGGCAGGATGCAGCCGAGGCTGGCGATACACACGAACAACGGAATCAACAGCGGCCACAATGCCTGGGTGTGCAGCGAGCTGACCGCGAGCAAAGAAACCCCGGCCAACAGATACACCCACACCGCCCGCGCCAGCAGGAACGCCGGACCGCGCTTGGCCAACAGCCGCGCATTGACCTGGGCCACCAGAATGAAACCCGCCGCATTGGCGCCGAACAGCCAGCCAAAATGCTCGGCCGGCACGCCGTAGAGTTTGATGAAGACGAACGGTGATCCGGCGATATAGGAAAACATCCCGGCAACCGCGATACCGCCGGTCAGGGCGTGGCCGAGAAACACCCGGTCGCCGAACAACCGGCCGTATTGGCGCAACGCACCGGACAATGGCTGGCGCGGCACATGGGCCGGCAGACTTTCCGGCAGCCCCAACGCCACAGCCAGGCCGGCCAGTGCGCTGAAGCCCGTCAGTGCGAGGAAGATCGACTGCCAGCCCGTGGTGTTGACCAACAGACCGCCGAGCAACGGCGCAAGAATCGGCGCCAGGCCCATCACCAGCATCAGTTGCGAAAAGACTTTCGCCGAACCGACCGCATCACACTTGTCGCTGACCACCGCCCGGGAAATCACCATCCCCGCGCAGCCGCCCAGCGCCTGAACGAAGCGCGCGCCGATCAGCCATTCCAGATTCGGCGCGTAGGCGCAGGCCAGCGAGGCCAGAGTAAACAGCCCGACACCGACCAGCAGCGGCAGGCGCCGCCCAAACCGGTCGGCCACCGGGCCATACAGCAACTGCCCGATCGACAGACCGGCGAAATAGGCTGCCAGGGTCAGCTGGACGTGCTTTTCATCGGTGCCAAAGGCCAGCGCCATCGACGGGAACGCCGGCAAATAAAAGTCGATCGCCAGCGGACCGAAGGCGCTCAAGGCACCGAGAATCAGAATGGTACGGAAGTTCATCAGGCATCCAGGTGGGATAGAAGTCGGCAGCCCGACAGTCTAGCCGCTGGGACACCTTGAACATTCCGATAGCTCGCTAACTATTAGAAAGTCAGACGAACTGCACAGCAAAGATCAAAAGATCGCAGCCATCGGCAGCTCCTACCGGAGTCGCACCAATACCCTGTAGGAGCTGCCGCAGGCTGCGATCTTTTGGCTTTTGATCACCCGGCGAGTTTTACCGGGTAGCCCTCTTCGCTGATCACCTCGATCACCTGCTCGGGGCTGAGCGAACTCTCGACGCCGACTTCTTTCGCGGCCAGATCGACCCGCACGCTGGCCGCCGGATCCTTCGCTTGCACCGCGCTGGTGATGGCTTTGACACAGTGGCCGCAGGACATGCCTTGAACGTTGAACACTTGCATGGATTTGACTCCTTTGAGTGAGGTTGCCGGCAGTGTCGAGCTTGCCACCATGGCAAGGTCAAGTTCTGCAGAAACCTGCCGGGCTGGCAATCGGCGTCGCGCTCAGCCAAGCTGCGTGCATCAATGACTCAAATTCAGGAGATTCAGCCATGCGCTGGTCAGCTTTCAGCCTGTTTGGCTTGCTCAGCCTCTTTGCCGCCCTGCCACAGGCCAATGCGACTGGCGAAGACTATGCGGTTCTGATCATCTCGCGCGAGCGTCTGGAAGTGCCAACTCCCTGCGAGATTGGCGTGTACGTCAATGATCAACTCGCTGGGCGCCTGCTTCAGGAACAGACCACTTCGTTCAACCTGCCCCACGGCACGCTTTCCATTCGTCTGAAGCAATTGCCTGGCCAGGCGCCGGGTTGCCAGGCAGGCATGCTCGCGCCGCCCGCGCAGGAGATCTCGCTCAAGGCCGGCGATGTGCTCAAGTACCGGATCGCGGCAAATGCGAAAGGCTTGTACCTGCGACCTGCCGCCCTCGAATACTAAGCAAACCTCCAATTGTGGGAGCGGGCTTGCTCGCGAATGCGGGGTGTCATTCAGCGTTTATACCGACTGATACACCGCTTTCGCGAGCAAGCCCGCTCCCACATTTTGATCTGTGATCAGGCAAATATTGGCGCTTGACCTTGCCCGCGTGGCAAGGTTGATCCTTGTAGACATCTTCTACAGGGAGTAAGACCGATGTCCGATTCCATCACCTTCGATCTGCCGATTGCCGGCATGACCTGCGCCAGTTGCGCCGGACGTGTCGAGCGGGCGTTGCGCAAAGTCAGCGGCGCCAGTGCCGTCAGCGTCAATCTCGCCACTGAACAGGCCCGCGTCCAGGCGCCCGGCGACAGCTTGCCGGCGTTGATGGAGGCGGTTGAACGCGCCGGTTACAGCGTGCCGCAGCAGACTGTGGAACTGAGCATCGACGGCATGACGTGCGCCTCGTGCGTCGGTCGCGTCGAGCGCGCCCTGAACAAGGTCCCCGGGGTGAAGAGCGTCAGCGTCAACCTCGCCAACGAACGCGCGCACCTCGAATGGCTCGGTCAGGTCGATATTCAGTCGCTGCTCGATGCTGTGAGCAAGGCCGGCTACTCGGCCAGCGTCTGGCAAGCCGAACACCCCGCCACCGATAAACAGCAACAGCGCCTGCAACATGAGCGCCGGGCGCTGATCTGCGCCATCGCCCTGGCCTTGCCGCTGGTGTTGCCAATGCTGCTGCAACCGTTCGGCATTCACTGGATGCTTCCGGCCTGGGCGCAATTCGCCCTCGCCACCCCGGTGCAATTCATTTTCGGAGCACGTTTCTACGTGGCCGCGTGGAAAGCCGTGCGCGCCGGCGCCGGTAACATGGACTTGCTGGTGGCCCTCGGCACCAGCGCCGGTTATGGCTTGAGCCTGTACGAATGGGCCACCGCCGCCGGGCGCATGCCGCATCTGTATTTCGAAGCTTCAGCCGTGGTGATCGCCCTGGTGCTGCTCGGCAAATATCTGGAAAGCCGCGCCAAGCGTCAGACCGCCAGCGCCATCCGCGCCCTCGAAGCCTTGCGCCCGGAACGGGCGATTCAGGTCATCGACGGTCGCGAGCAGAACGTGGCGATCAGCGCCCTGCGTCTGAACGATCAGGTCTTGGTCAAACCCGGTGAACGTTTCCCGGTAGACGGCGAAGTGCTTGAAGGCCAGAGCCACGCCGACGAAGCGCTGATCAGCGGCGAAAGCCTGCCAGTACCAAAACAGCCGGGCGACAAAGTCACCGGCGGTGCGATCAACGGTGAAGGTCGGCTGCTGGTGCGCACCACCGCCCTCGGTGCAGAAAGCGTGCTGGCGCGGATCATCCGTCTGGTCGAGGACGCTCAGGCAGCGAAAGCGCCGATCCAGAAACTGGTGGATAAAGTCAGCCAAGTGTTCGTGCCCACCGTGTTGCTGATCGCCCTCGGCACCCTGATCGGTTGGTGGCTGTATGGCGCACCCATGGAAACCGCGTTGATCAACGCCGTCGCCGTGCTGGTGATCGCCTGTCCGTGTGCCCTGGGCCTCGCTACCCCGACGGCAATCATGGCCGGCACCGGCGTGGCTGCGCGTCACGGGATTCTGATCAAGGATGCCGAAGCGCTGGAACGTGCCCATGAAGTCGACAACGTGGTCTTCGACAAGACCGGCACGCTGACTTCCGGCACCCCGCGTATCGCCCATTTCAGTGCGCTGGATGGCGATGAAAATACCCTGCTGACACTGGCCGGCGCCCTGCAACGCGGCAGCGAGCATCCGCTGGCCAAAGCCGTGCTGGACGCTGCTGCCGAGCGCAGTCTGCCGGTGCCGGATGTCAGCGACAGTCAGTCCCTGACCGGACGCGGTATCGCTGGCACGCTTGATGGTCGGCGCCTGGCGCTGGGCAATCGGCGCTTGCTGGAGGAAAGTGGCCTGAGCGCGGGCAATCTCGCCGAGTTCGCCAAGGCTTGGGAAAGCCAAGGCCGAACCCTGTCGTGGCTGATCGAGCAAAGCCCGGAACCGCGTGTACTCGGCTTGTTCGCCTTCGGCGACACGCTCAAGCCCGGCGCACTGCAAGCCGTGCAGCAACTGGCCGCCCGAGGTATCCACAGCCATCTGCTGACTGGCGACAACCGTGGCAGCGCAAAAGTGGTCGCCGAGGCTCTGGGTATCAGCAATGTCCACGCCGAAGTGCTCCCCGCCGACAAAGCCGCGACCGTCGCCGAACTGAAGAAGACCGGCGTGGTGGCGATGGTCGGCGACGGCATCAACGACGCCCCCGCACTGGCCGCTGCCGATATCGGCATCGCCATGGGCGGCGGCACCGATGTGGCCATGCACGCGGCTGGCATCACTCTAATGCGCGGCGATCCACGGCTGGTGCCGGCAGCACTGGAAATCAGCCGCAAGACCTACGCGAAGATCCGCCAGAACCTGTTCTGGGCCTTCGTCTACAACCTGATCGGCATTCCGCTGGCGGCGTTCGGCTTCCTCAATCCGGTGCTGGCCGGTGCGGCGATGGCGCTGTCGAGCGTCAGCGTGGTGAGCAATGCGCTACTGTTGAAAACCTGGAAACCGAAGGATCTGGAGGAGCACCGATGAACATCGGCCAAGCGGCCCGGCACAGTGGCCTGAGCGCGAAGATGATCCGCTATTACGAGTCGATCGGCCTGCTCAAGGCTGCCCATCGTACTGACAGCGGCTACCGGATCTACAGCGACGATGATCTGCACACCCTGGCGTTCATCAAGCGTTCGCGGGATCTGGGGTTTTCCCTGGAGGAAGTCGGCAAGCTGCTGACCCTGTGGCAGGATCGCCAGCGCGCCAGTGCCGATGTGAAAGCGCTGGCCCGTCAGCACATCGACGAGCTGAATCAGAAGATCCGCGAACTCGGCGAATTGCGCGACACCCTGCAGGATCTGGTCGAGCACTGTAATGGCGACCATCGCCCCGACTGTCCGATCCTCAAGGAACTGGCGTCGGGCTGCTGCGCGCAACCCGCCCGCGCTTGAGCGCCAGCAACTTCACGGCCAACAAGGTGCAGAGCGGGATGCCGTGGAACAGCATGACCACGGCACCCGGTGTCCACCAGCCGTAAAACGGCGCGGCAATCAGCATGCCGACGCCGAACCCGGTCATTTGCAGCAAGGTCAGGAAACTGAAAATCGGCAGACGCAAATGCTCCGGTTCACGTTGCAGGCGCGACATCAGGCCGACTTCGGAAACGCCGTCACCCAACCCCGCGGGCAGGGAAAACAGCAGCAGCCCGAAAAGGCTGTGCTGCTGAAACATCAGGATAAAGCCGCAGGACATCAACGCCACACCGAAGAAATACCGTCGCTCCAGATCACGGTTATCCGTGCCTTTGAGGCGACTGGCAATCCGTGCGCCGAGCAGTTTGCCGCTGGCCCACACCGCCAGCATCAGGCCCAGCGTGGTACTGGCCGAATCGGGTGTGAGCAATTTGGAAATGATCGGAAAGCCGACGTTGTGCGCGGCGCTGCCCAAGGTATCGGCCATGGTCACGGCGAGCATCGCGGCAACCACCGGAGCACTGCGCAGGCCTTGTTTCAGGGCGGACCATTCGCCGCGCTCGCTGGCCGATTGTTCGCTGACGTCTGCAGCGGCGAAGCGCAACGGCGTAATCAATAACGCCGCCAGCAAGTAGGTCAATGCGTTGAGCGCGAATACCGTTTCGAAACCGAAGGCCGCCACCAGCAAACCGGAGACCAGACTGCCGCCAACCATCGCCGCCGAGGACGCCGAGGTGATCCAGGCATTGGTTTTGAGTAGCCGCGCCGGGTCGATCAGTCTCGGCAATTGGCTGTTGAGGCCGATGGCGAACATCGAGTTGCCAAAGCCCAAACCGAAGGCAATCACCGGCAACAGCAACGCCTGCTGGCTCACCGGCAGGATCAACAGCAGACCGAGCAGCGCCGCGCGCAGCAGATCGAAGGCAATCAGCGGCATCCGGCCATACCAGCGCCGGTAGAAACGCGTACCGATCAGACTGGCAAAGATCCCCCCGCCAACCCGGCTGGCGAGAAAGATCCCGACGCTCATGGCGCTGTTGCTCAGCAGGTAAACGTAAGTCGCCAGCGCGACCATGTTGAGGAAGGCGCCGAAATCGGAGATCAGCCGGGCGGTGATGATGAGGCGGGCGTTCACATTCAATCCTTGAGTGTGCGAGGGCTGACAAGATTCCCACACACATTTCAAGAACACCACAAATCCCTGTGGGAGCGGGCTTGCCCGCGAAGGCAGTGTGTCAGCCAACAAGGATGGCGGCTGATACGGCCCCTTCGCGAGCAAGCCCGCTCCCACAGGGGATCTGCGGTGGTTCTGGAAATGCGGCAGGCACAAAAAACCCGGCCGAAGCCGGGTTTCTGTTCAAGCGCTTACTGCATCCACGGTGGCGGAGGCGGTTCGTCGGACTTGCCTTTGGGCTCGTCATCCGCCGCACGGATCGCCTGCTTGCGCTCTTCGTCGAGCCGCGCCGCTTCAATCTCGCGCAATACACCGCCAACGTCGGCCAGATCTTCCGGATCGTCGAACTCGCCGGTCAGCACGCTGTTGGGGTGCAAGGTGCCGGCTTCGTACAGCGCCCACATTTCTTTCGCGTAGCGGGTCTGTTTCAGCTCCGGGGCAAAGCGCCCGAAGTACGAAGCCATGTTGCCCACATCGCGCTCGAGCATGCTGAACGCATGGTTGTTGCCCGCCGCATCCACCGCCTGCGGCAGGTCGATGATCACCGGGCCGGTCGGGGTCAGCAGCACGTTGAACTCCGAGAGGTCACCGTGCACCAGACCGGTACACAACATCAGCACGATCTGCGAGATCAGGAACGCGTGATATTCACGGGCCTGATCCGGCTCCAGCACCACGTCGTTCAGACGCGGCGCGGCATCGCCGTACTCATCGGCCACCAGCTCCATCAGCAGCACGCCATCGAGAAAATCGTATGGCTTGGGCACTCGCACACCGGCACCGGCCAGACGGAACAGCGCCGCGACTTCGGCGTTCTGCCAAGCGTCTTCGGTCTCTTTGCGACCGAATTTCGAACCCTTGGCCATCGCCCGGGCCTGCCGGCTGTTACGCACCTTGCGGCCTTCCTGATACTCGGCCGCCTGGCGGAAACTGCGTTTGTTCGCCTCCTTGTAAACCTTCGCGCAACGTAACTGGTTACCGCAGCGCACCACATAAACAGCTGCTTCTTTACCACTCATGAGTGGGCGCAGCACTTCGTCGACCAGACCGTCTTCGATCAGGGGTTCAATGCGTTTTGGAGTCTTCATCAGCTTTTATTGTGGATCCTTTATTACCAAACACGCGAATGTCACTCGTTATACGGCAATCCTCGCGCTACGGGGAGGGGTTGCCGACCTGTGAACCCTGTGGATGCACACACTATGCCGAAATAATCGAGCTTTGCCGATCATAGCCGAGCCGGCCTTGCTTGTAGTTATCGGCCGTCGAGGGCATTTGCGACAGAATCTGACATCGCATGCATTTCCCTCCTGTGGGAGCGGGCTTGCTCGCGAAGGCGGTATGTCAGCCAAAATTACAGTAACTGACACGGCACCTTCGCGAGCAAGCCCGCTCCCACAGGGGGATTGCGCTCAACGTTCGATGATCGCGGTGACACCCTGGCCACCAGCGGCACAGATCGAGATCAGCCCCCTGCCCTTGCCTGCCGCATCCAGCAATTTCGCCAGGTTGGCGACAATCCGCCCGCCGGTCGCGGCAAACGGATGCCCCGCGGCCAGCGAGCTGCCTTTGACATTCAACCGGCTGCGGTCGATCGAACCCAGCGGTGCGTCCAAGCCCAAGCGCGTCTTGCAATATTCCGGGTCTTCCCAGGCCTTGAGCGTGCACAGCACCTGCGCGGCGAATGCTTCGTGAATTTCGTAGTAGTCGAAGTCCTGCAAGGTCAGCCCGTTGCGCGCCAACAGGCGCGGCACGGCATACACCGGCGCCATCAACAACCCTTCGGCGCCGTTGACGAAATCCACCGCTGCCGCTTCGCCATCGCGCAGATAGGCGAGGATCGGCAGACCACGCTCCTTAGCCCATTCCTCACTCGCCAGCAACACCACTGCGGCCCCGTCGGTGAGCGGCGTGGAGTTGCCCGCCGTCAGCGTGCCCTTGGCGCTTTTTTCGAAAGCGGGTTTTAGCGTGGCGAGTTTTTCCAGAGTCAGGTCCGGGCGCAGGTTGTTGTCACGGGTCAGGCCGAGGAACGGTGTCATCAGGTCGTTGTGCCAGCCTTCGCTGTAGGAGGCGGCGAGTTTGTGATGGCTTTCGAGCGCCAGTTGATCCTGCTCTTCGCGAGGGATATTCCAGGTCTGGGCCATCAGCTCACAGTGCTGCCCCATCGACAGGCCGGTGCGCGGCTCGCCGATGCCCGGGAGTTCCGGGATCAGGTGCCGTGGTCGCAGTTGCAGAAAGGTTTTCAGCTTGTCGCCAGTGGTCTTGGCGCGGTTGGCCTGCAGAAGAATTTTGCGCAGGCCTTCGCTGACGCTGATCGGCGCGTCCGAAGTGGTGTCGACACCACCGGCAATGCCGCAGTCAATCTGGCCGAGGGCAATTTTGTTCGCCACCAACAGCGCCGCTTCCAGCCCGGTACCGCAGGCTTGCTGGATGTCATAGGCCGGGGTGGCCGGTGACAGCCGTGAGCCGAGCACGCATTCGCGGGTCAGACTCATATCCCGTGAAAATTTCAGCACCGCACCGGCCACCACTTCACCGATGCGCAGACCGTGCAGGTTGTAACGTTCGATCAGGCCTTCAAGGGCAGCGGTGAGCATCACCTGATTGCTGGCAGTGGCGTACGGCCCGTTGGAACGGGCGAAAGGAATACGGTTACCACCGATGATGGCGACGCGGCGCAGCTGACTCATGAAAAGCTCCTTTTCCAAATGGTCGAATTCACCGGAATCCCCTGGTAGGAGTGAGCCTGCTCGCGATGGCATCGTGTCAGTCGAAACGTCTGTATCTGACAAATCCCTATCGCGAGCAGGCTCACTCCTACAAGGTTCAGCGTTGTTACTGAATTTGTGTTTGGCCACACAACCATCAGCGGCCGACTACTCTGCTGTTCTAGCGTAGGCCTTATTGCGTGGATCGAACGATTGATTGCCGTTGGTAGTCCACACTTTGAACCCCAACTTTTGGAGAGCGTTCCATGTCTGACCGCTATATCGACTTCGCCAACTCATCCATCGGCCACCGTCTGGTCGGGGCTTTGGGCCTGCCGTCGCCGGTGCGGCTGGAACGCTGGCAGGCCGGACGCCTGCGGCCGGTAGACGGTGCGCTGCTGATCGGTGGCGGGCCGCTGGCTGAACGGGTCAATGCGTTCGCCAACCGCCTGACCGATGCGATCTACAGCTACGGCACCGAACCTTCAATGGCCACCGCGTGGATTCCCGGGCACGGGCCGAAACTCAAGGCCGTGGTGTTCGATGCCAGCGACCTGCAACACACCGACCAGCTCAAACAGCTGCGCGAATTCTTCCAGCCACTGATGAAAAACCTCGACCATAGCGCACATCTGGTGATTCTCGGCCGAGCCCCGGAGGCCCTGCGCGATCCGTTTGCGTCCAGCGCGCAACGGGCACTCGAAGGCTTTTCGCGTTCACTGGCCAAGGAGCTGCGCAGCGGCGGCACGCTGCAACTGATCTATGTTGGTGAGGGCGCCGAAGATCAGCTTGAGGGGCCGTTGCGGTTTTTCCTCTCACCAAAAAGTGCCTTTGTCTCCGGACAGGTGATTCGCCTGACCGCGTGCACTACACCCGTCAGCGACTGGACCCGGCCATTGGCCGGACGCAAGGCGCTGGTCACCGGCGCGGCACGCGGGATCGGCGCATCAATCGCCGAAACCCTGGCCCGCGACGGCGCCGAGGTGATTCTGCTCGATGTGCCGCCGGCCAAGACCGATCTGGAAGCCCTCGCCGCGCGCCTCGGTGGCCGGGCGATCACCCTCGACATCTGCGCCGACGACGCCGCAGCGCAACTGGTCGAACAGCTGCCGGACGGCCTCGACATTCTAGTGCACAACGCCGGGATCACCCGCGACAAGACCCTGGCCAACATGACCCCGGAATTCTGGGATGCGGTGCTGGCGGTCAACCTCAATGCCCCGCAGGTGCTGACCAAGGCCCTGCTCGACAGTGGCACCCTGCACGACAATGCGCGGGTGATTCTGCTGGCCTCGATCAGTGGCATCGCCGGCAATCGCGGACAGACCAACTACGCCGCGAGCAAGGCCGGACTGATCGGCCTGGCTCAGGCCTGGGCGCCGACGCTGCACGAACGCGGTATCAGCATCAACGCCGTAGCTCCGGGCTTCATCGAAACCCAGATGACCGCGCACATCCCGTTCGGCCTGCGTGAGGCCGGACGGCGCATGAGTTCGCTAGGCCAAGGCGGTTTGCCGCAAGACGTCGCCGAAGCCGTCGCGTGGCTGGCGCAACCGGGCACCGGCGCTTTTACCGGCCAGGCGCTGCGGGTCTGTGGCCAAAGTGTTCTGGGGGCGTAGACATGAGCATTGAATGGCACACCCTCGACCGAGAACCGAGCCTGCCCGGGTTGTACACGCGGGCCGCGACGCGGCGCAAGATCACCGGCACCCGACTGCCCGAAACGGGTTTGCGTTGCTGGGTCGATGTCGACCCGCAGAAACTGGCGGCCTATCGCAAGGTCTGCGGCTTTGCCGATGACGGTCTGCTGCCGCCGACTTATCCACACATCCTCGCGTTCGCCCTGCAGATGCAATTGCTCACGGCCAAGGAGTTTCCGTTCCCGTTGCTGGGGCTGATTCACCTGAGCAACCGCATTCGCGTGTTGCGGCCGATGGGCGGGATCAACCGTGCACAAATCAGCGTCCGTGTGCACAACCTGCAGCCACATCCCAAAGGGGCGACTTTCGAGGTGTTGACCACTCTGGATGATCAACTCGGGCCGCTATGGGAAGCCGAAAGCCAGATGCTCTGTCGCGGAGTGAAACTCGACGGCGAAACTGTCGAGCAACACTGGGAACCGTCCCAGGTGTTGACGCAAGTGGCGCAATGGAAAGCCCCGGCCGACATCGGTCGGCAATACGCCAAAGTCTCGGGTGACTACAACCCGATTCACCTGAGCGCTGCCAGCGCCAAACTGTTCGGTTTCCCCACGGCGATTGCTCACGGGTTGTGGAACAAGGCGCGAACCCTCGCCGCACTGGCGGATCATCTACCCAAGGCCAACCTTGAAATCGCCGTGCACTTTCGCAAACCGGTGCGCTTGCCCAGTGAGGTTTCATTGCTGGCGAGTGCGCCGGGGTCCAGCGGCGAGTTGCGCCTGATCGGCAACGGCGATCTGGAACACATGGTCGGTCAGTGGCAACCGGTTGCCTGACCCCGTACCCCGGAGGCAAGCCTGTAAATTGTGTATATATCACTTAAGTTATTCCGGCCTTGGCGCCGCACTCTGAAAAACTCCAGGCCTTGATTTTCAAGGCCTTTTTTTATGCGTCTATATCTTGGGTATTAGTGCTTAGGCACGGCGCGGCGCCTTATATATAAAGGCGTTAATACCAACTTGAGAATGGTGGAAAAGCACCGCGCGATCGAGATTGGCACCACGGACGAGGCATCACCGGCGACAGATCGGTGAGCCATCGAAAACGACGAATGTTGTTACAGGTGCAAGGAATCTCAATCATGAAAACTCAAGTGTGGTGCAAATCGGCAACAGCTCTGGCATTGATCCTTTCTCTTGGTCTGGCTGGCTGCAGCAGCGGCGGTGGCGGCCATCACAGCAGCTCTGGCAGTTCTTCGCCAGACGGCGCAGCGGCGGGCACTGGCGACACTAGTGGCAGTGGCGGTACTGGTGGCACCGATACCGCTGGCACAGGTGGTACCGGTGGCACTGGCGGTACCAACCCGACCAATCCGACGAACCCAACCAATCCTACCAATCCGACAGACCCTACGGATCCAACCAATCCAACCAATCCGACCAACCCGACCACGACACCACTGGTGACCACCACCCTGGTGCAGGATGTCGGTAACACCGTCGCCGGTGTCGGCGATGGCGTCGGTCAGATCGGTGATTCGCTGAGCACCGTTCCGGTGGTCGGTGGCGTCGTGCAAAGCGCGGCCAACACCGCTGGCAATGTGGTCAGCACTTTGGGTGATGGCGTGGCCAACGGCATCGGCAAACTGGGCACGGTCGACAATGGCCTGGGCGTCACCGCAGCCTCGGTCGGCGGCGTGGTTTCAGATGTCGGCACCGGCGTCTCGGACCTGAGCGGCAAACTGGCGACCGCCACCGGCAGCGTTCCGGTCGTCGGCGGCGTGGTGACCAAAGTCGCCCCGGTACTCGACGGCGTCGGCGAGAAAGTCACCATGCTCGGCGACACCCTGAGCCTGGCTACCACCACCGGCCCACTCGGTTCAGTGACCAAGAGTGTCGGCAACGGTCTGGTGCCAGTGATTGCGATGGTTGAAAGCACCACCGACAAAGTAGGCGATGCGACCGGCCTCGGTGCTCCCCTCAATGGCGTGATCGGCCAGGTCGGCGGTGCCGTCAAAGGCCTGGGTGGTCAAGTAACCGGTGCCGGTAGTGGCAACGCCTTGACCAACACTGTTGGCGGCGCCTTGACCAATGTCGGCACCGCCGTCGGCAAAGCCGGCGGGCTGGTGGATAACGGTACCAGCACCGGCGGTGGTCTGGGTGGCGGCCTGGGC
Source organism: Pseudomonas sp. GW823-FHT01D03 (assembly GCF_058798255.1). Lineage (NCBI taxonomy): Bacteria > Pseudomonadati > Pseudomonadota > Gammaproteobacteria > Pseudomonadales > Pseudomonadaceae > Pseudomonas > Pseudomonas sp. GW823-FHT01D03. Next base: position 819,069 of record NZ_JBXAKK010000001.1, on the reverse strand, counting down.
GGTACCGGTCTGCTGCAAACCGTTGGTGGCGCCGTGGTCAATGTCGGTTCCGGCCTGAACGCCGGCAGCACCAACGGCGTGGTCAGTGCCGGCGGCGTCACGGCTGGCGGACTGGGCAACACCATCGCCTCGCTCAACACCGTACTCGGTGGCTCGGGCACGCCGATCACCGCCACCACCTCGCCACTGGCCACGGTCGGCGCCACCGTCGGTGCCGGGCTTAACCCGGTCACCAGTGCGGTCACCAGCGTTACCCAACAAGTCGGCGCCGCAACGGGTCTGGGCGCGCCGGTCGCCGGTCTCACCGGCCAGGTTGGCGGAGCCGTCAGCAGCATCGGCAACACCATTGCCGCCACCAACAACCCCGTCACTACCGCCGTCGGTGGAGTGGTCAACAACGTCGGCGCTACCGTCGGTGCGGTCGGTGGCCTGCTCAACGGTGGCACCAGCACCGGCGGCACCGCAACCGGAGGTCTGGGCGGCGTGCTCGGTGGTCTGACCGGCGCCCTGGGAGGTAACAATCGCTAAATTGCACCTGGCCGATTCGACGGCCTCACCTACAGCGCCTACGCTTGGTTGAGGGCGGAAGATTCCCACGAGTCTTCCGCTTTTTTCTTAGGAAAAATTCAGCCCAGCGCTGTGATCTGACCATGGAGTGTCCTATGCGCGTAATGGCATCCCTGCTGTTCCTCAGTCTCAGTTCCGCCGCCCTCGCCGACACCCTGCCCAGCTTTCTCAACAGCAACGAAACCACGCGTAACCTGCCCGTGCCGAACCTGCCGGCGGATGCCTATCGCCCCGCCGCCACGCCCCTGCAAGTGCCCGACCCCGGCGCGGCCACGGCGCAGCCGCTGTTGATGGAGACCAAAATCAACCTGAAAACCGTGCAGATCGAAGGCGGCACGATCTACCCGCTCAACGAACTGGCCGAAGTCTACAAACCCCTGATCGGCCACCAGAGCAGCCTCGCCGACCTGATCGAAGCCACACGCGACATCACCCGGCGCTACCAGAAGGACGGCTATCTACTGTCCTATGCCTTCCTGCCGCAACAGCGTTTCGACGATGGCGTGGCCCGGGTGGTGTTGGTGGAAGGCTATGTGCGCGATGTGCAGGTGCAGGGCGATGTCGGCCGGGTCAAAGGCCTGCTCGACGAACTGGCAGCCAAGATCCAGGCCGAACGCCCGCTGACCCGCAAGACCTTCGAACGCTACACCACCCTGATGACCCGCATCCCCGGGGTGACCATCCAGGCGCAAGTGCCGCCGCCCGGTACCACCGACGGTGCAACAACACTGGTGGCCCAGGCCAGCCGCAAACCGTTCACCAGCACCATGAGCACCACCGAAGACAACCGCAACGGTACGCAGGCGTTGCTGGGGGTCAGCAGTAATTCGCAAACGGCGATGGGCGAGCAACTGACCCTGAGCGGTCTGTTTCCACCGGGCGACGATCACGAGCGCTACTACCGTGTGGACTACAACCAGTTTCTCAACAGTGAAGGCACGCAACTGAGCCTGTTTGCCTCACGCTATCGCGCGGATCCGGGCACCAATGTGCTCACCAGCGACGGCTTCGAACTCAAGCCGCACAAGGAGGACGATCGTTACTCCATCGGCATCAGCCACCCGTTTATTGCCGCCTCCAATGAGCTGCTTAACGCGGGAGCGCGGCTGTATGCAGTGGATAACAAGAACCGCTACGACGTGGTCGGCTATCCGATCAGCATCGAAGAGCGCACCAACGTGCGTGCCCTCGCATTCGAAGGTGACTGGCGCAAGAGCGATGCGCGGCAGCTGCGGATTCTCAGCGGCGGCGTGTATCAAGGTCTGGACAGCATGGGCGCGCATTCCAACAACCCGGCGCTGGACCTGAACTTCCTGCGCCTGCGCCTTTCCGGCGTGCAGAGCGACAAGTTCTTCGACAACTGGCAAGGCGTGCTGTCGGCCGCGCTGTACTGGAGTGATGACACCCTGCCTGACAGCGAGCGTACGGTGTTCGGCGGGCAGAATTTCGGCCGTGGTTACCCTGACGATCAGGCATCGGGCGACAAAGGCTGGGGCGCGGCTTACGAGGTCAACTACAGTTTCAATCGCGACGGCAACTGGGTGCGCATCCTGCAACCGTATGTGGTGCTGGACCGTTCGAAAACCTGGTTCAACAAGCTGCAGGTGCAGAGCAGCGACCTGTCATCGGCAGCAGTGGGGCTGCGCTTTGGCGACGCCAAGTACTACAACATTGCATTGGAGGCTGCCAAGCCGATGTCCGATGAAGCACTGGATACGTTCAATCGTCGGGCGCGTTACAGCATCAGTTTCAGCTATCAACTGTAGGGTGTCAGATCAATCAACTGAGCAGGCAGACCGCTTTCGCGAGCAAGCCCGCTCCCACATTGGAATGCACATCCCTGTGGGAGCGGGCTTGCTCTCACATTGCAGCGCATATCCTTGTGGGAGCGGGCTTGCTCGCGAAAGCGGTGGATCAGTCAGCATTTTTATCGACTGACACTAAGCCTTCGCGAGCAAGCTCGCTCCCACAATTTTTACGCGATGCGGATCAGAACGCGTAACGCACCTTCGCGGTGAAGCTGTCGGCGTCGAAACCGCTGGAGGTCAGATAGTTGTAGGAGCCGCCGACGCTCCAGGCGCCCATACGGTAGTTGGCGCCCAGGCCCAGTTCATAGCTGTCACGTACCGGAGTGGTACCGCGGCTGACGGAAGACTCGCCCCCCAGCACGAATGCCGATGTGGTGCTGACCTTGTCACCGATGAAGTCATGCCAGGCCATCAGCTTCGCTTCCGGTTCCAGGCTGCCGCTGCCGACATCGAATGCCGCCGCCAGACGTGCACCGACGCCCATCTCACCGACTTCATAACGCTGACTGCCGACATTCAGCGACGCCGAGCTGCCCTTCTCGCGATACGCATCCATGCCCACATTGGCATAGCGCGCGCCGACTTGGGGTTCCAGCACCACATCAGGCATCAGCCGCAGGCTGTAACCGGCCAGAGCGCTCACGCCGAATACGTCACTGTCGTAATCAGCCTTGGCTTGAGTGCCGGCGATATAACGTTTGGATTCGTTGTCGTTCCAGCCGTACATCAGCGACGAGTCGACGAACCAGTTGTCATGCACCCAGTTGCTGTACAACGTCAGCGCATGCCCGGTGACTTTGGTCTTGTTGCCGAGATCGGATTTCACATCGGTATCGAGGTAGCTGTAGGCCAGACCCAGTGTGGTATCGGCATTCAACTGACCATCGGCACCGACCGCGATCCCGTGGCTGTCGGCGTCATAACCGGCCACACCGCGACGCTCGTCCTGATTGGCATCGCTGCTCAAGGCTTGCAGCCATACGCCTTTTTCCGGGGCGCCGGTGGCTGAGCGTGCACGACTGGAGCGATCATTGATCACGCCCGAGACCAGCGTCTGACTGTTGGTCGCCGCGTGCAGTACACCACGGCTGACATCCGGGCTGAGGGCTTCACTCAGGCGCGCCAGTTCGGCATCGGTGCTGGCGTTGGCGAATGCCTGGAACACCGGATCCTGTTCATCGAGGCGTGCCAGCAGTCCTGGCACATGCCCGACCGCCGTCGCCGCGTTATCACTACCGCCGACTGCCAGGGTGTTCTCGGCCAGCACCTCGCTCGACTTGGTCGTCACCACGCTGGTGATGTCGTTACCGACCACACCGAAACTCTTCACATCCAGCAGCGCGGAGGTCGAGGTCACGGTCAGGTTGTTGCCACCGACCAGATTCCCCGAGCTGATCAGGGTGTAACGCGTGCCACCGGGGCTCACGCGAAAATCACTGGAGCGCGCCAGCAGACGCAGTTGCGCGCCCGGGGCGATATCGGTGGTGCCGGTGACTTTCAGCACAGGCAGCGCCGGGTTGGTGTCATTGCCCAGGTAGATTTCCAGTACCGAGTTGGCTTCTTCCATGTCGAAGTCGCCGATGAAGGTGGTGTGCGGTTTCATCAGGGTCAGCGTGCCCTCCTCGATGGTGACGTAGCCGGAGCGGATGGTCGAGCCATCGAAAATCGCGTCACCGTCGACCTTGACCCCGGACAGGCCGAGCAGATCACCCTTCACCGCGCCGCCATAGAAGTAGAAATAGCTCGCGCCGTCATCCACCTGGATCGCCGCCTTGCCACCCTCGATCAACCCGTTCATTTGATAAATGCCGAAAGGCAGGGCGCCATTGGCCTGGCCACTGACATGCACACCGATGTCCTCACCGGAGATGGTTCCGCCGTTCCACAGCGCGGTGGAATTGGCACCAATCGGACCGCTGAACTTGACCCCCTCGAACACCAATGCCTCGGCATTGGCGCCGGTCGCACGGATGGTCCCTGTGTTGTTGACCGACAGGCTCAGCGTTGCGCCGTCAAGCAATACGCCCAATGCGTCGGTACCGCTTGCGCTGATGGTGCCTCGGTTGCTCAGCCCGGTCATGCTGGTATGCACCAGCAACAGGCCACTGGCGGTCTCGCCGCTGACATCGATGCTGCCGCTATTGACGAATGAGTTGCCCAGCGTGCTGCCGATATCGGAAATACCGCTGGAGGTACCTGCATCGCTCAGGCCATGAACCGAAATAGAGCCTTCGTTGATCAGCGCGCCGGCGATGTTGTTCGGCACCACTCCAGCGGTCCACAGACTGATACCGGTTCCGAACTTGGCACCATCAATCCGGATATTGCCGGTGTTACGCAGTTGATCCGCCGTCACGCCAGTGAGTTGTGCGCCGTAGTTCATACTCACCTGGGAAACGGGCGCGATGTTGCCGTTACCGCTCAGAGTGATCAGCCCCCAGTTCTGCAGATTACTGGTCAGCGGGCCGCCACTCAGGTCGTGGTTCAGGCTCGCGCCAGCGGCGACAGCCATAGAGGTGTGCAAAACAGTGGCGGCGGAGATGGAAAGCGCCAGGACAGAGCGGCGCAGGCAAACGATAGTCACGCTAGATTCCCTTCAAAACATGAGAAACAGTTTCAGCAGGGTTCATTACATGATTCAGGCATCCCTACCGTCCCGCCAGGTCGTCCTGGTTCGGGCGCGGGGAATGTACACGAGCCATCATTTTGACACCACACAAAAGTCAAAGTGATGACGTCAATTTTCAGGGCAATACATCGAGTATCCGCTCAGGCCGCATTCTCCTGCGCGCTTGAGCTTTGCGATCAACCTAGTTTTTGCTCTCGATCTTGCCGCCCGCATCCGGATCGTATAAGTCCGGAATCTCGTAGCTGTATTTCTTCAACCAGCGTTGCAGCGCCAGCTCCCGCTCTGCCGCGGTGGCGGTTTGCGGTTTGGGCGAAGCGGCGTGGTTGCGGCTTTGCAGCAACAGCCAGCCTTCGGTTTCCTGTTGCTGCGCCGAGGCCGGGCCGGCATCGATTGCCTGGGCGGCGAACGGCAGGCTGAGCAGGGCCAGGCAGCACACGCTGTGCAAGGTATTCATGGTCATCTCCCGGAGTGTCACTTGAGCGCCGACGGTTGTGGGTCAGCCACCACCGCCACCTGATTACCGGCCGCCGCCGGGGCCTTGGCCGGCACTTTGAGTTTTTCCGCGCGGGCCTGGGCGTCGGCGAACTGCTCCGGCGTCAGGTGCGCGCGGCTGACGATTTCGGCGGCTTGCTGCCAGTTGTTCTGGTACAGCAGCAAGCTCACCAGATTCAGTGTGGCCAGCTGGTCGTTCTGCTTGAGTTCAATCGCGGTAAGGAATTCGAAGCGCGCGTCTTCAAGACGCAACTGGTTGAGGTAGACCACGCCCAGGTCGTTGCGGATCTTTTCATTGGTCGGCGCCAGACGCACCGCGCGCTGCAGGTGCGCCTGGGCCTGACCGTTGTCGCCACGGGCGGCATAGATCTGGCCCAGACCATGTTCGGCGTCGGCCGTGAGGCAAGTACCGAGTAGCCCGCGATACAGCGGCTCGGCTTCGTTGCGCCCGAGCAAGCGGTAGACCCTGGCCTTGCGCAGGCGTACCTCGACCAGTTTGTCGGGCAGACTTTGCAGGTTGGCGAGGCTGGCGTGCAGCTTGCCGTCATTGGCCAGATCGTCCGCCAGGTTCAACGCCAGTTCCTGTTCGGAATCGAGTTTGCTGCAACTGCTCGGTGCGAGCATCGCCGACCACGGCGCCTGGCCGTCAGTGGCGCAACCGCCGAGCAACAACACACTTGCCAGGACAATCAATGCTTTCATCAAACGCTCTCCATGAGCCACGTTAGCTTGCAAATGCCCGGGTAATCGCAGTGAACCCCGGGCCGGCCAATACGATCAGCAAGGCAGGAAACAGAAACAGCATCATCACCACCGACATCTTCGCGGACATCTTCGAGATGTATTCCTGCAGCCGGGTCAGGCGGCGGTCGTCGAGTAATTGTTTGAGCGCCAGCAGTGATTTCATCGCCCCGCCACCCTGCTGGATCAGTTGCTGCAAAATCACGCAGGTGTCGGTGAACTCATCGACCGCGAGCATCACCGAGGCCTTGTTCAGTTCCTGTCCCAGCTCCAGTCCCGAGTCGACCCGGGCCAGAATCAGGCGCAGTTCGCGGGTCAATTCCGGCAGCAGTTTCTGCCCTTCGGTGCTGAGCACGCGCAAGGCTTGTTCGACTGCCATGCCTGACTCGAACAGGATGCGCAGCAGCGGAATGAACGTGGAGATTTCCACCGCAATGGTTTTCTGCCGGCGTCCGGCGGCGTAGGCCAGCAGCCGCTTGGGCAGCAGGTAACCGGCACCGGTGGCGAGCATCGGGACGATCCAGCGGTTGGCCGCTTGAGGGAAGAACACCTCCTGCAGAAAGATCGCCAACCCCAGCGCCAGTAGCGGCGTGCCGATCTGGCAGGCGGCGAATAGCGCTCGCTCGTTGGCACGGCGCCAGCCGAGGCGACTGAGCAGGGTCTGGGTTTCGCTGTCGATGCTCACCGAGCGCTGACCGAACCTGCTGTTGCCCAGAGCCCGCAGCCAGCTACCAAAACGGTTCTCGCGCACCAGATGCCCCTGCAACCGCTGGTTGACCTGGCGCACCCGGCGGCGCTCGGTCAGCAGGTGATTGACCACCAGCAACAACGCACCGAGCAGCAGCATCAGAGCGGCGAGATAGACCATTTCAAATACTCCGCAACATGCGCCACAGCGCCAGGCAACCGGTCACTTGCAACACCACGGCGATGATCAACATGGTTTGACCACCGGAGTCGTGCCACATGCCGAGCATGTAGCCGGGGTTGGTCAGCATGAAGTAGCTCACCAGAATCACCGGCAGCGAACCCAGCACCCACGCGGTCATGCGTGTTTCGCCAGTGAGCGCGCGCAGTTGCCGGGCGCCCTGGTCACGCTCGCGGATCAGCTTGATCAGGTTCTCCAGCAGCTCACTGGCATTGCCGCCGTAGCGATGGTTGACCTTGAGGCCGAGGGCAAACATGCGCAGTTCGTCCTGCTCGTAGAGTTCGGCGAAATCGCTGACCGCATCCGGCAGGTTGACGCCCAGTTGCACGTTGCGCTGCACCCGGCCCATGGCTTTTTTCAGCGGATCGTCGCTCGATTCGATGCCGCCCATGACCGCGTCGCTCAAGGTGCGCCCAGACTTCAGGCTGCGTACGGTGTAGTCGAGCAACTGCGGCAACTGCTCGATCATGCGTTTGATCCGGCGTTGGTACAGCCAGGAAATGTACAGACGCAAAATCAGCGGCGGCGCCAGCAGCATCGCCAGCAAGCCGATCCAGTCCGCCAGCAGATAACCGAGGACAATCGCCACGCCCCACAGGCTCAGCCACAGCCCGAAACGTTCGGTCGGACGACCAAGCCCGGCGCGCAGAAACATCCGTTCAAGCCCGACCCAGGTCGGCTTCTGCGCGACCAGTTGTGGCTGCCCCGCCGCCAGGCGATTGAGCACCCGTTCGTTAGCGGTTTTGTGGATTCCGTGCACGAACAGCCAGATCGACAGCCCGAGCAGAATCAGACAAAGCAGGATGAGAATGGCCGGTCCGATCATGATGCAAGTCCCATGCGGTCAGCCCAGGTGGGTCTCGTGGCGCAACTTGTCGCCGGCCGGATTGACCGCTTCGCGCAGGAAGCCGAAACCGGTACGCCGATCAAGGCGAAACAAGGTGTTGGTGACGTAGACGTCTTCGCGGATGCCGACCACTTCCACCACCTCGCTGACACAGCGACGGCCGTCGGGCATGCGGGTCAGCTGGATGATCACGTCGAGGGCGGCGCAGATCATCTGGCGCAAGGTGCGCTCGGCGATCGAGCGACCGGTCAGCCCCACCAGCGTCTCCAACCTCAGCAGCGCATCCTGCGCATTGTTGGCGTGCACGGTGCTCATCGAGCCGTCGTGACCGGTGTTCATCGCGGTCAGCACATCGACCACTTCGACCCCACGAATCTCGCCGAGGATGATCCGGTCGGGGCGCATGCGCAGGGCGTTGCGGATCAGGTCGCTGGCCTTGACTTCGCCGTGGCCCTCGGCGTTCGGCGGACGGGTTTCCAGGCGCACGACGTGCGGGTGGCCAAGCTGCAATTCGGCGACGTCTTCGATGGTCACCAGACGCTCGTGGGGGTTGATCAATTGGCTGAGGATGTTCAGCAGCGTGGTCTTGCCGGTGCCGGTACCGCCGCTGATCAGCACGTTGCAACGCTTGCCTACCGCCTCCTGGAGGAACTCGAAAATCGCCAGATCGATGGTCTGCATCGCCATCAGGTCGCTGCTCTTGAGCATGTCCTTGCGAAACTTGCGAATCGACAGGCAGGGGCCGTCGAGCGCGATCGGCGGGATGATCGCGTTGACCCGGCTGCCGTCCGGCAGACGCGCATCGACCATCGGCGAGGATTCATCGAGGCGTCGTCCGAGTGGCGCGAGAATCCGTTGCATGACCCGTTCGACGTGGTGCGCGTCGATAAAACGCAGGTCACTCTGATGCAGCACGCCATCGCGTTCGATGAACACCCGGTGCGGGCCGTTGACCAGTATCTCGGTCACCGACTGATCGCGCAGCAGCACTTCCAGCGGGCCGAAACCGGTGAGTTCATCGACGATTTCTTCGGCCAGCCGCTCCATCTCGTAACGGGAAATCGCCAGGTGCAGGCGGGCAATGTATTCGGCAACCTTGTCGGTGACAAACTGCGCCAGCAATTGGCGCGAGCCCTCCAGCAGGTTTTTCCCCGACTCTTCGATGGCGTCGATGATGTAGCGGTGCAGGACCAGTTTCAGGCCTTCGTGATCGGTATTGCCGGTCGCGCCGCGCTGCACCGCGCCAAACAGTTTTTCCGCGCTCATGAGGTGCCTCGCAAACGGTCGAACCAGGTGACCTTGGGTTTGGCCAGTCCTTCGGAGCGCTTGGCCAGACGCTCACCGAGAGCACGCAGGCTTTGCGTGAGTTTTTCCCGCGGGGCCAGTTCGAACAGGCTGACGCCCTGGTTCTTGGCGTTCAGGCGCACTTCGGCATTGGCGGCCAATACCGCGATCACTTCGAGGTTGAAGGTTTTGCCCAGGGTTTCAGCATCCGGGGCAACGCTGCCCAGGTAGCCGTCCACCAGCAAACGCGCGTGGTCGAGCTTCATGCCTTTCTCGCGCCACAGATTGAGCACGGCCAGGTTGCGGCGGCAGTTGAGCACGTTCTGATCGGTGTACCAGATCAGCTTGTCGCAGTGGCTGACAAAGGTGCGCAAGGCTTCACTGTCGGACTGCCCGGTGAGGTTCACGACGATGTGCTGGAAGTGTTGGCGCAAGGCGCTGAGCAACATGTACAGCTCGGCGGCGCTGGTGTTTTCCAGCGGCTCGTCGCTGCTGGCATACGCCAGAATCCGCAGCCCCGCTTCAGCGCTGGTGAAGGCACTGTCGATCAGGGTCGCGTCGAGCCTGCGCAAGTGACGCAAGGCATCGCCGAAATGGAACGAACTCTCGAGCCCGAGCAGCGCCAGGCTGTCGCCGCGCGGCAGGCCCAGATCCAACAGCAGGGTCTGCTGTCCGCTCTTTTGCACCACCTGCGCCATATGGTTGGCCAGCAGCGCGCCATCGCAATAGCTCTGCGTGCCGTACAACACCGTGAGGCCACCAAGTTGGGTGTTGGCCGCCACCGGTGGCAGGCGCTTGTTCAAGCGCCGCACCAGCCCGGCGACTTCACTGGCGCGCGAACCGTAGGCGACGAAATCCCGGGCGCCGGCACGCATGGCGTTGAGCACCAATTGATTGTCCATGCCGTCGCCGAGCGCGACGATAGCAAGCATCGGTTTGGCTTCCAGCGCGCCTTCGATCAACGCACTCTGCGCGACCACATGGTCGCGATCGAGGCCGACGAACACCAGACTGGCGAAGGTGACGTCGACCAGCGCCAGCAACTCATCCAGGCTCCCGGCCCCGGCGCTCACCACCTGACCCAGCGGCGCGAGTGCGCCTTGCAGCCACTCCAGATCGGTGCTGTTACGGGTGATCGCGAGAAAGGTCTGGCTCAGGTTCTGGTTCATTGGGACAGTCCACTGCGCTTGTCGAAGTTGCCGTTTTCGAGGAAGAACATGCGGTAGAAATTCGGGTCGTAGTTGCGCAGTTTTTCCCCCGGCAGCGACGGCAGTTGCGCGTCCGCCGCCAGTGGCTGCACCAGATGCGGGGTGACGATCATCAACAGTTCACGCTCTTCGCGTCTGATCTGAGAACCTTTGAAAAAGGCGCCGAGCACCGGAATGTCGCCCAGCCCCGGAAACTTGTTCACTTGCGAGGTGTTGCTGGTGCTAATCAAGCCACTGATGACAAAGCTTTCGCCGTCGGCCAGCGAGATGCTGGTGTCGGTACGGCGTACGGTAAGGGCCGGCACCGGGGTGCCGGCGATACTGATGGCGTTGGCGTAATCCAGTTCACTGACTTCCGGCGCGACCTTCAGTGCCACGCGATTGCGGTCGATCACGGTCGGCGTCAGGGTCAGGCGGATGCCGAACTCCTTGTACTCGATAGTCACCGTGTCGCTGCCGGCACTGGGCACCGGAATCGGGATTTCACCGCCGGCCAGAAAGCTTGCGCTTTGCCCGCTCAGCGCCACCAGGCTGGGGCGCGCGAGGGTGTAGGCGAAACCGCTGGTTTCCAGGGCGTTGATGATCGCCATGGTCTTGCCGCCGACCCACGAGAAATTGAACAGGCCGTTATCCACCGGCAGTCTCGGCGTCGGCACGCCGTCGATGGGTGGCAAAGTACCGGGCGATCCGAAGAGGAAATTGCCCCGAGTGCCGATCAGCGAAGCGGTCGCTTCCTTGAGTTTGGTGCGGCTGACTTCGACGAAACGAATGTCGGTCTGCACTTGCGAGGGCAGCGTCGGATCATCGGAAGGCAGTCTGCTGGCGCTGGTCAGTGCGGCGGTGGCACTGCCCTTGACGAACACCATGCTCTGCCGCGGTTCACTGGAGCACGAGGTCCAGACCATCAGGCTGGTGGCGCCGGGAGCCACCCCGGTGAGTAGAAACGAGGCGCTGCCGGTGTCATGCACGTCGGCGATCTTCGGGTCGCCGATGGCCACACGGGTGATCGCCACGGGTGACTGGATATCCTGCTGGAACCCTTCGCCAATCTCGATCACCGGCGGCATACGGCCGAGTGCCGAGCAATTGCCGGTGGCCGCGACGGCGGCGTTGATCGACAGTCCCATCAGTATCAAGGCCCGGACGACAGGTGTTAATAGCGGCCTGAATCGACTCTGCATGCACGTGGATCCTTGCTCAGTCATGGGGCTTGTTGGGAAAGCTGATTGCCGCGGATCACTTCCATCGGCCGCGCACCGCCGTGGCCGCCAGCGGCCGGCGCTTTCGGCGCGGCACCGAGGGCCAGTTGGGTGAACTGGAAGAGTTGGCTGTTGGCGTTGTCCAGATGCGCCGGCGCCTGCTTTTCACCGGCCCAGTATTTGGCCAGACGCTGTTCCTCGCTGCTGCGCACGGCCAGGCGCAGGGTACCGACCTGAGTGGCGAGCATCATCCGGCTGAGCAATTGTTCAGGCACGGCCAACACCACGGTGCGCGCGGCGATCCGGCGCTGATCCTGTTTGAGTTTTTCGTCGGCGCTCAGGGCCGGGCTGGCGGGCTGCCCATCGTTGGTCAGGCCGTATTGCTCACCGACGCCGAGCACGCGCATGGCCGGCACGACGATCTGCGCCGACTGCTGCAGATTGCTCGCGTCCTGACGCAGGTAGAGCAGCACATCAACGTAGTCGCCGGGCACCAGTTGCCCGGCGGCGCCGATCACTTCGTCCACGGCCACGGTGAGCGCGCGCTCGTCACTGCGGATCATCCGCGCCAGCGCTCCGCCGGCTTCGAAGCTTTCATCGTTGAGCCAGGTGCCGGCGCTCAAATGGCGCCACGGTTTACGCCCCACGACCTGATCAACACTGGTCAGGCTGCCGGCCGGCGCACTGCGCAATTTTTCCACGGCCACATCGGCAGCGGTCAACGGGGTGAACGGCGGCACATCGTGCAACAGCACGACCACGGGCTGACGGGTCTGATCCTCGGCGGCGGCCACGGTTTTTTCCACCACCACTGCTGAAGCGGCAGGCGCCGGGGCAACGGGAGCCGGCTGTCGACTGAGGACCAGGCCCCAGTAACCGACGATGATTGCCCCAAGCAACAACACTGCCGCAAGCCCCATGGTGACGCGACTGTTCATGACGGCTCTCCCTTTCCTCACTGCACCGACAGCCTGTACTTCCTGCCGAGAGAATTTTTCGCGATCAGGCAGCTATGAACATGCAACGATTTCGCTATTTCCAAGCTAGCTGATCCGAGCCAAAACGCCATTTCTGACAGCAAAATAACTCACTAAAGTATGAGTCCTGGCCAATTAACTGTAGGGTTTGGCTCGACTAACGTTCTGGTTAATCCTTTGTGATTAATCCGTTCTTACAGTTGTTGACCGGGGGTTTGTTGACAATGCTCTGATAGCACGGTGAAAGCATGCCGCTGTAGCGTTGGATCGGCGCCAGAGGCGCAAAGGAGTGGACGTATGATTCTCGAATATCTGCTGGCCAAGGCCCGTCTTTTTCTCAAAAGCGAGGAAGGGGCGTCGGCAATCGAGTACGCAATCGTGGTGGCCATGGTGGCCGTGGTTGTCGTGGTGTTCGTGACACCTGTCGGCAACAAGGTACTGGCGATTTTCAATTCAGTTCTGACCAGTCTTGGCGGAACGGCTCAGGTCCGACCTACGCCTTGATACCCCCCTCTCGTCCCCTTTCAATGCCCGCGCGCGGGTGAGCAATCGCGCGCCCGGGCGTTGACGAGGCCATTGAATTTCCAGCGTGCGGCCGAGGGCTGACGCAAAGGAGAATGCTCATGGTGCTTGAATATCTGTTGCTGCGTGCGCGGGCGTTTCTGGCAAATACGGAAGGCGCTTCGGCCATCGAGTACGCGATTGTGGTGGCCATGGTGGCGGTAGTGGTGGTGGTGTTCGTGACGCCGGTTGGCGCTCAGGTGCTGGCGATTTTCAACAGTGTGCTGGTACCCATCGGCGGCACTGCACAAACCGCTCCGGTGCAAACCCCCTGATGTGAGTCGCGTCCGGCGAATGTCGCGCTACACTCGATCTCACTTCCAGCTTTTCAGGGACTGCCCATGACTGCCTCCTCGCTCCCCCGCCAACAGTTGCTTCTGGTTGACGACGAAGAGGACGCGTTGCTTGAGCTGGCCGAGTTGCTGGAGGGCGAAGGCTTCGTCTGCCACACCGCCACCTCGGTGAAACTCGCCCTGCATCACCTCACCTGCTTTCCGGATATTGCCCTGGTGATTACCGATCTGCGCATGCCGGAGGAGTCCGGCATGTCATTGATCAAACGCCTGCGCGAGCACACTTCACGCCAGCATCTTCCAGTGATCGTGACCTCCGGACATGCCGACATGGAGGACGTCAGCGACATGCTGCGCCTGCAGGTGCTGGATCTGTTTCGCAAGCCGATCTACCACGTGCGCCTGCTGGAAACCCTGGACAATCTGTTCCCCAAACCGAAGACGCAGGCCGGGTAATACGGGCGAGGTGTTTTTGGCAGAATTGACTGCCTGTCCGCGTGGGACAGGCAATCGCGATCAGTGTGCGGTTACACGCTGACGGGCGGCCGAAGCACTGGGCGACAGCGCCAATGCCAACTGCGTACGGTTGTGCATGTGAGTCAGGCGCAAGACCTGCGAGACATACAGTTTCACGGTGTTTTCGGTGATGCCCAACTCGCAGGCGATCTGATAGTTGGTCTGCCCCTTGCCCACCAGCCGCGCCACATCCAGCTGTCGTGGCGACAATTGACTGAAGATCTCCGGAATCTCCTGCTCGGCTTCGGCGCTGTCGCCGCCGAGCATGTCTTTGACCACCGCCGCCGGATTGCGTCGGACCTTGTCCAGATCCTGGTAGAGATCGTCGATGGACTCCGAGAGAAATTGCAGCTTCTGGTTCAGGTGCCCCAACTGCACATTCTTGTGCCGCTCGTGCAGCGCCGCTTCCTGACGCTTCACGCCTTCGAGCAGTTCATCGAGCTGGATCGGCTTCTGGTAATAGTCGGCAATCCCGGCGCGCAACGCCTTGATCACGTCCTGTTTGTCGGCGCGACCGGTGAGCATGATCGCTTCGAACACCCGGTGTTTGCCGCAGATACGTTGCAGTTCCTGCACCAGCTGAATGCCATCCATGTCCGGCATGTGCAGATCACTGAGCACCAGGCCGATTTCCGCGTCTTCGCTGAACCGTTCGATCGCCTGCATGCTGGATTCACACGGCACACAGCGGTAGCCGCTGCTTTCGAGAAACTCGCACAATTCTTCGACGATCAAGGGTTGATCATCGACCACGAGCACTTTTACCGCCGACGTAAGCTTGTTCACGAACCACTCCATTGCTCGAGGCCAAAGCTGACTTTTTCTGCACTTTGGCTGTGTAACGACTTCATTTGAAAGTAGACGCACTTTCCGACTATGTACATAGGACTAGTGGCGCCTGGCGACTAATGGATCCAATGAATCGAAGCCAGTACCCCCAGCAGCACGAACGGTGCAAATGGCAGCTTTTTTGACGTTCCAGGCTCCATATATCGAAGATGTTCTCTAAGTCGTTGACTCATATGAAGCCAGACTCTTGGCGCAATCAGCAGCCAGAGCAAACTGGCAATACCCGCGCCGATAAACGCACACAGAATGAATAAACCGTTCGTCGCAAGGCCCATGGCTGTCATTAATTTCACATCGCCCGCTCCCATCCGGCCCATGAAATATCCTGGAACAGTTAACCCCAGGGCGATCGCTGCGGCCCACCATCCCTGCTGCGCATCAGCCCCGAACCAAGTGGTGCCGGTCACCCACAGATGAATCAGCGCCAGCGCTCCCGCACCGAACGTCAGCACATTAGAGATGCGCCGTTGCCGGGCATCCTGGGCGGCGCACAGGGCGAGCCAGATCAGGAGAACTAAACTGTGCATCCGGTTAAATCCATCCGATTTTGCTGATTGATTCTATGCTGATACTACGCAGTGAAAGTCAGGGTAGACGCACTCATGAAAACCGGCTTCGCAAAATCACAGGCAGGCGCAGTGGCGATCGAATTCGCCTTGGTATTCGTGATTTTTTTCGCCGTGTTCTACGCGCTGGTCAGTTACAGCCTGCCGTTTCTATTGATGCAGAGCTTCAACGAGGCGACGTCCGAAGCGGTGCGCCGCAGCGTCGCGGTGGATCCGAATACCCCCGGCTATGCCTCGGTGGTGGTGAGCACTGCCAACGCCGTATTGGCCGATCAGTTGCAGTGGACATCAACCCTGAATCTGGTGGTCGGCGTCGACACCTCAGCGGTCTATGACGCCGCTCAGGGCACGTTGACGGTCAGCGTCAATTACCCCACCAGCAAGCTCAACCAGATCATGCCGTTTCTGGTGCTGCCGGGGGTGGGCGCGGTGCCCAGCCTGCCCGCCAACCTCACCGCCTCGTCGAGCCTGAAATTTTGACCGGCGGCGACAATCTGTTCGGACGCCTGCTCAAGCGTGCGCCACCGCCGGCCAACGAACTGCCCGATCATCTCGGGGCACCGCCGCTGGGCTTGCACCTGCAACTGGATCACGACGGCTGCGTGTTGCAAATCGCCGGGCCGTTGCGTCACCAACTGGCACAACAACCGCCCCACAACTCGCCGTTGCCGCTGTCGGCTTATTTGCTGGCGCACAGCACACTGGCCATCGAAGGCCGCCCGCAGGACTGGCAGGGGCAAATGCTCGATCTGGATTTTCCCGGCCTCAGCGATCAGACCCTGCACCTGCGCGGTTGGGTGCAGCCTTCGGCCGAGGGCTGGGTGCTGCAACTGATGGACATCGGCGACCTGCTGCTGGAGCGCCAGCAAGCGCGCCACCGCGAAGCCTGCCAGGCACTTGCCGGGCAGATCAGCGAACACCTGCGCGTCTGTAGCCTGACGCGTTTGCCGAGGGTGGTCAGCGAGCAATTGCAGGCCATCGCCCAGCGCTGGCATATCCCGTGTCTGGCCATCGCCCTGCTCGACGAACAGGCACAGGGCTGGCAAATCTACGAGCAATATCGCGCCCACGACTCGCCCATGCTGTGGCAGGACGGCCAGCGTCTGGGCACGCCGCTCGACAGCCTCAACGGCAGCGCGCCGCAGCGCCTTGGCGCCCATCACGGCTTGTACGAACACGCGCGGGTAGAGGCCACGTTCGGCAACGCCGACGGGTTCGCCGTGCCCTACAGCGATGATCGCGGGGTGGTGGCGTGGCTGCTCTGCGGCTTCTATACCGTGGACGTTGCCGCCCCGCACCTCAGCGACCGCGACTGGATGGCACTCACCAGCGCCCTCGCCGGCCCGCTGCTCAGCCGCCTGCGAGAACAGCAACATCATCACTACACCGAACGCCTGGAATCGCTGCAGACCCTGCTCGCCACCGGTTGGTGGGAAATGCTTGGCGACGACATGCTGCTGGCGCCTACGCTGCTCGATGTGTTGCCGGCGGATCGTGCTCGCATCTCGCTGCAAGACTGGCTGGCACTGATTCATCCGGCCGACCGCGAAGAACTGCGCAGTCGTCTGCATGCCCTGCAATTGCACGGCGAGCCCCTGACCCTGTGCGTTCGCCTGCACCGCAGCGGCCCCGGACAAACGCCTCTGTGGTATCGCGTTCAGGGCCAGGTCGCCGGCAGCGGTGAACAGCGGCGGCTGGTGGGATTCATGCTCGACATCAGCGACATCCAGAACCAGCAGCAACGCGCCGAAGCCGCCCATGCGCGGCTGGATAACCTGATCGCCAGTTCGCCGGCGGTGATTTATGTGCAGCGCTACGTCGAGGGCGCGTTGCTTCCGGACTTTTTCAGCGCCAGCCTGCAGCCGCTGCTGGGCTTGACGCCGGCGGAGGGCTGCACCGCCGACTGGGTGCAACTGATTCACCCCGAAGACCGTGAGCTGTATTTCGCCCGCACCCGACAACTGTTGCGCGAAGGCTCGGCGCGCGCACGTTTTCGCTTGCGCGACGCACGCGGCGACTACCACTGGCTGCTCGACGAAGCCAAGCTGCTGCGCAATGACCTTGGTCTGCCGGTCGAAGCTGTCGGGCTGTGGCTGGACGTCACCGAAGCGACCCTCGCCGCCGAACAGGTCAGACACAGCGAAGAGCGTTACCGGATTCTGGTGGAAGACTCTCCGGCGATGATCTGCCGTTATCGCCCGGATCTGACTCTGACCTTCGGCAACCGGCCGCTGGCGACCTACCTGGAATGCACCCCGGAGCAATTGCCGGGGGTCGATCTGGGCAGCTGGATGTCCGACGAACAACGCGCCGCCTTCGTCCAGCGTCTGGCACTGCTGACGCCGGAGCTGCCGGTGAGCACCGCCGAAATCAGTTTGCAGTTACCCGGGCGCGAGCACGCCTGGTGGGTGTGGTCCGATCGCGGGGTGTTCGATGAACACGGGCGCCTGCTTGAGGTGCAGGCCGTGGGCCGCGACAACACCGAGGTGCGGCGCTCGCAGCAGCAACTCACACAAAGCGCAAAAATGGCCACCCTCGGCGAAATGGCTACCGGCCTCGCCCACGAAATCAATCAGCCGCTGAACGTGATGCGCATGGCCATCGTCAACGTGCTCAAGCGTCTGGGTAACGGTGATGTGCAGATCGACTACCTGACCGACAAACTTAACCGCATCGATGCCCAGGTGCAGCGCGCGGCAAAAGTGGTCGATCACATGCGCGTGTTCGGCCGCCGCTCGGAGATCGAGCAGCAACTGTTCAACCCGGCATCGGCTATCGAAGGCACGCTGTCGCTGCTGGCTGAAGGCATGCGCGGCAAGGGCGTCGACCTGCGGATCAGCGAAACCGCTTTCAGCGTGCAGGTGCGCGGCTATGTCGATCAGCTGGAACAGGTGCTGATCAACCTGATGGTCAACGCCCGCGATGCGCTGCTCGGCAAACGCGAGAAAGACTCATCGTTCAAGCCATGGATCTCGATTTATGCCGAGCGCGACGAGCACAAGGTGCGGCTGTGGGTCGAGGACAACGGCGGCGGCATCGACCCGCGCTTGCTGGAGCGGATTTTCGAACCGTTCTTCACCACCAAACCGGTCGGCGTCGGCACCGGGCTGGGGCTGTCGGTGAGCTACGGCATCATCGAAAACATGGGTGGTCATTTGAGCGTGCGCAACTCGCTGGAGGGCGCACGTTTCTGCATCGAGTTGCCGATTGCCCCGGACGCCTAGATCACCAGATAGGCCTTGCCGGTCTGGCCGCAGGTCATGTTGGCGCCGACGTCGACGTCCATCAGGTTGATGCCCAGGCTTTTCAGCAGATTGTTGAGCAAGGGGTCGAGCAATGGGCTTACCAGGTTGGTCACCACAGGCAGCAGACGATTGGTGACATCACTGATCAATGAGGCGACGCCAGTCACAATTGCGCCCAGCGGATTACTACCTTGCGGCCTGTATACGATCAAATTGATCCCAGCCAACGTGTTGCTCAGGCTGCCGACGATATTGTTGGTGGGGATCGCCGATTGCACGCTGGAGGGCAATTTGAGGTTGGGCGGAGTCGCGAACGGCGTGCCACTGGAAAACACAAGGTCCTGTGAATTTTGCGCGACAGAGGTATCGAGTTTGATCGCGATGCCGCCGGCACCGTATTGAACACGGGTCGCGGCGTCGCAACTGCCGAGGCCGAGAATCTTGTGGCAGGTCACGATGCCCAGATCCACCAGCGGTAAAGGCGCGACCACAGGCTCGGCCGCCGATGAAAAGGCGTTGGCCGGATCAATCTTGCCAAGTTTGAGGTCTGCAATCGACGTGACGGTGTGGGCTGTCAGGCTTTTGGTGCCGGTAGTGCCGGTCGGACAGCTGTAGTCCGTGACATAACTTTTCGCGCCGCCGGCATCCAGCGCGATATCGATTTGCGGGCTCGGCAGCAGTTTCGGATCGAGTTGCTCGCAACCGGCGCCCAGCAGACAGAGCACGGAGTTGAGCGTGTCGACCAGATTCAGACTCAGCAGCGCATTGAGGGTCGGGGTCAGTGTGCCGACCAGCCCCAACACCGCATTGGCCAGCCCGGTCACCCCGGACAACACCGGCAGATTCACCGAGAGCATCGTGCGAATCTGCGCCGTGCGCACATAAATCCGGTCCGCCCCCAACGGATTGGCCTTGGCCCGCGCCGGATCACCAATCGCCGAGAACTGCGGCGGCTCGATCACCTTGACCCGCACCGTGACATTCGCCAGCCCCAGCACGCTGATCGGCAAAGTCGCGGCCACCGCGCTTTTGCTGTTGGCCAGTTGCACCACGCCCTGAATCAGTTGCAGCAGTTGCAGGTTGGCATCCAGTCCCGCCGCCGTGGTGCCGGTCTGCAACTGCAGGATGTCGCCGAGTTTGACCGGTGCGGCGTTGATCGCCGCGACCTGCAACTGCCCCAGCGCAGTGATCACCGTGGCGGTCGCACCATTGAGCTGCACCACCGTCGCGGCCGCCTGAATCAGTTGGGTGACCGTGGCCTGAGTGTTGAGCAGTTGCGTGTAGTTGCCGGCGGCGACGTTGAGGTTGATTGCCAGTTGATTGAGGTAGCTGAGCAGGTTTATGTCGGTATTGAGCAGACCGTCCCAACCCAGTGCCGTGAGATTGACGTTGCCACCGAGCAGCCCGGAAAACAGCGGATTGAGAATGTTCGATTGCGCAGTATTGATGCTCGCCAGCGTACTGCGGATGTTCAGTTGCGCAACCGTCGGGGTCGGTTGCGCGGCGACGGCCGAGGCGTTGAGCGTGGTGTTCAGGCTGACCGCCGAACCGCTGAACAAGGCCTGCACGCCACCGGCAAAACTGGTGGTGACTGTGCGGCTGGCGTCCACTTTGATTGCGCTCGACCGGGTTGCATCGGCGGTGAACGCGCGCAACCCACTGGCTGCGGTCTGCACGCTGCCGCAGGTGGTCGTCAGAGTGTTGTTGGTATCGACGGTGTAGCCATTGCGCACTGCGCTTTGCCCGGCATACGTGGCCGCGCTGAGGCCTGACTGACAATTGCCGCCACGGCTGACCGCCTCCAGCGCCGCACTGTCGACCACTCGCTGCAACTTGCGCTGCTCCATGTACAGCCGACCGGTGTCGACCACCAACAGCATCAACACCAGCGCCAGACTGAGGGTGGCAGCCGCCATCAAGCTGATCGCCCCGTGTTGCCGGGCCGGGCCGTTGAACTGCGAACGAGGCGACATGGCGCACTCCTTTGCCGGCGCGTTGCCGAGCGCTACCTCCGATGGTGGAGTTGAGTGTAGACGGCGCCAGTGGCAACGCGCCATTTGGTGCTGCACAAAACCCTGCAGACCTCGCCTGCTCGCGAATGCGCTGTGTCATTCAACAGGGATGTGGCTGACACGCCGTCTTCGCGAGCAAGCTCGCTCCCACAGGGGGATTTTTGGTGGGGCAAAAAATGGGAGCCTCTTGGGCTCCCGTTTTTTTTTTACAGCGGACTAGCGCGGTGGATAGTTGGCCAATATCCGGCTGACGGTTTCACGCACCGCGTTGCTGCGATCCTGTGGATTGGGCGTGCTGCTGAGCATTTGCTCGTCGCTGCCACGCCACACCAGTTTGCCGTCCTTGCCATCGAGCAGGTCGATCTGGATGGTCGCCACCTTGTAGGTGATGTTGCGGGTTTCGTTGTACATAGGCGCGCCCCAGTAACCGTTCCACGGGCCGCCCCAACCGCCGCCGTAGTTGGTGGTCACTTGCTGCTGACGATCCTCGACGATCAGGTAGGTCTGCACGCTCAAATCACCCTTGGCGCCCGCAGCGGCAGGGCGCAAACCGCGCTGATCAAGTTGATCGCTGACGGCCTGGCGGATGCGTTGCTCGGTCAGGTCGCTCTTGATCCGTGGATCATCCGGGCGATATTGCAGCGCCGGTTCTTTCCAGCTCCAGCTGCGATAGGCGGCAAAGTCGCGGCTGGCGTCAAAGTCGTGATTGACCTGGTTGGAGGCGCAGGCACTGAGCAGCGCGGCCATGGCCAGTAGAGCGAGACGACGGAACATGGTTGTTCTCCGGTTGAAGGCCTGAACCTGCGAAGCGTTGTCACAAGGAGTTTAGCTCGGCGGATAGGCCGACAGGGCTTTTTCCAGAGCCTCGCGAATGGCGTCGGTGCGCACGAGCTGGCTACCCTGATTGGCCGTTTCGGCGCTGGCGCTCCACACCGGTTGACCGGTGCCGGCGTCGAACAGATTGACCTGCACCACCACGACCTGCTCCTGATAGGTGCGAACAATCGGCACGCTGTTGTACATGCCGTAACCGTGCCCGTAGCGATCGTAGCCACTGTATCCGCCGTAGCCGTAGCCGTAGCCGTAGCCGTAACCGTAATCGTCCCGTACCTGACGCAAGCGGGTTTCCAGACGCAGGTTGGCGGTAACGAACAGGTCGGCCGGGCGATTGTCGTGCAGCGGACGCAAGCCGCGCTGATCCAGCGCGTTGCTCACCGCTTCAGCCACCTGCGCCGAATCCGCCCAGGCGGTGCCCGGCGGCAATTGCCCATTGAGCCAGGCCCAACTGCGGTAGCGCCCGTAATCACGCGGTGGCGCCGGATAGGCGCTGCGATCAAAGGTGTTGGCCGCTTGCGGCGGCGCTGGCGGCAAAGGCCGCGACTGCGCCACGTAGGGGTTGCTGCCCTGGCAGGCGGCCAACCCCAGACAGATCAGCAGTAACCCCGATTGTGCTTTCATTTTGCGCTCCGATCAGATCGGCCGGCAGATCCAGTGCAAGTAACGCCCAAGCCCGGCGAAGCTTGGGTGACGACGGTGCGCGAGCTCCATCTCCAGCAAATCCACCAGTTCGGCGCGGGCCTGAAATTCCACCGGCGTGTAGTCGTGGAAAACCCGGATCCCGCTCTGGCTTTCGACCTGCCACAAGCCTGCGAGTTGCGTTGCCAGTTCCCGCGGATCGAGCGGTTGCTGCGGGGTCAGGCTCTGCTTTTCACCGGCCATGGTGTTTTTGCGCATTTTCTTGAAATGGCCTTTGAGCAGATTGCGATAAATCAGCGCATCACGGTTGTAGAACGCCAGCGACAGCCAGCCACCGGGTTTGGTCAGTTGATGCAGCACCGGCAGGATTGCGTGTGGCTCGGCCAGCCATTCGAGCACCGCGTGGCAGATCACCAGATCGTAGGGCTCGGTGAGCTGACCGAGCAGCTCCTGCCACGGCGCCTGAATGAACGTCGCGCTCTGCCCGGCTTCGGCGAAGCGCTGGCGGGCACCTTCGAGCATCGGTTCGGCCGGCTCGGTGAAGGTCACGTCATGGCCACGCTCGGCCAGCCACAGCGACATATGGCCCAGACCGCCACCGATGTCCAGCACGCGCAACGGTCGATCCGGCAACGCTTCGGCAAGATCGGCCTGCAACACCGCGAGGCGAATCGCACCTTTGGCGCCGCCGTAGATTTTTTCGGCGAAACGGGTCGCCAACTGATCGAAATGTCGGTCGCTCATCAGCTGAACCGCCGTTCGCTGTCGGCGAGCTTGCTGCGCACCACTTCATTCATGTCCAGCCCCAACTCGCTGCACAGCAGCAACAGATACAGGACGATGTCGCCGACTTCCTGCCCGGCATGCGCCAGCTTGTCCGCCGGCAACTGGCGCGACTGGTCTTCGGTCAGCCACTGGAAAATCTCCACCAACTCGGACATCTCGACGCTGGCGGCCATGGCGAGGTTTTTCGGGCTGTGAAATTGCCGCCAGTCATTGCGGTCGCGAATGGCGTGCAGGCGTTCGGTCAGTTCAACAAGGTTCATCGGGCTCTCCTGAAGGCGTATAGCTTCGGGGGGATGTCGGCTGAACGCAAGCGGCCATGGCTCGCTCCCACACAGGATTGAGGCAAACCCTCTATAGTTGCAGGGAACTCGGCCACCCGCGTTGTGGCCCAAGGCTCAGCTCTTTCATCAGGATGCACACATGCAGGTAGAAAGCTTTTTCGAATGGCTCGGCCAGGCACTCGGTTCGATCATCCGTTTCATCGTCGATGGGCTCAGCGGCCTGTTCAACATTCTGAGCAACGCTGGCGGCAACTTTGTCGATGGCCTGGCCAAGACGCTGGGCATGGACACCTCGATCATCAGCATCCTCGCGCTGATCGTCGGCCTGATGCTGCTGTGGTCGGCCATTCGCGCGTTCATGAATGCGTCGATCATTGCCGGGATCATCTGGCTGCTGTTGGGGTTGTGGTTGCTGAGCTGGATTATTCACTGACACCCCCTCTTCCCCTGTGGGAGCGGGCTTGCTCGCGAAAGCGTCAGATCAGTAAAAGCTGTTTTGACTGACACACTGCCTTCGCGAGCAAGCCCGTTCCCACAATAGATCGCATGAATCGCTACAATCCCCGCTCCCCCAAGGAGCCCGCATGTCCAACCTGATTGCCGACTGGCGCGACCGCCCGACTCACCGCAAGGTCTGGGCGCTCGCCGCGCCGATGATTCTTTCCAATATTTCCGTGCCGCTGGTGGCGCTGGTCGACAGCACCGTCATCGGCCACCTGCCCCATGCCCATCAGTTGGGCGCGGTGGCGGTCGGCGCCAGCCTTTACACATTTCTCGCCTGGGCCATGGGTTTTCTGCGCATGGGCACCACCGGGTTTGCCGCGCAGGCCGCCGGGCGCAGCGATGGCGCGGCGTTGCGGCAGATCCTG
Source organism: Pseudomonas sp. GW823-FHT01D03 (assembly GCF_058798255.1). Taxonomy (NCBI): domain Bacteria; kingdom Pseudomonadati; phylum Pseudomonadota; class Gammaproteobacteria; order Pseudomonadales; family Pseudomonadaceae; genus Pseudomonas; species Pseudomonas sp. GW823-FHT01D03. The sequence goes on along the minus strand of NZ_JBXAKK010000001.1, from coordinate 794,935 downwards.
CTGCAGGGTTTGCTGCTGGCACTGGGACTGGCAATCGTGCTCGGCACTCTCGGTGTGCCATTGAGCGGCGTGGCCCTGCATTTCATGCAGCCGTCAGCCGAACTCGATCAACTGACCCGTGAGTTCTTCCACACCCGGCTATTCGGTTTGCCGGCAGCGCTGGCCAGTTACGCCCTGGTCGGCTGGTTCCTCGGTACCCAGAACGCCCGGGCGCCGCTGGCGATTCTGCTGAGCACCAACCTGATCAACATCGCTCTCAACCTGTGGTTCGTGATTGGTCTGGAATGGGGTGTGGTCGGCTCGGCCCGGGCCTCGGTGATTGCCGAGTGGAGCGGCGCCCTGCTCGGCTTGTGGCTGACCCGTGGCGCTTTGCGCGCCTATCCCGGGCGCATCGCCTGGGCGGCCTTGAGGGTGTGGCAGAGCTGGCGTCCGTTGCTGGCGGTCAACCGCGACATCTTCATCCGCAGCCTGGCGCTGCAATCGGTGTTTTTCCTGATCACCGTGCAAGGCGCGCGACTGGGCGATGCCACGGTGGCAGCCAACGCCCTGCTGCTCAACGGCTTGCTGTTGACTGCGCATGCACTGGACGGTCTGGCGCATGCGGTCGAAGCCTTGTGCGGCCATGCCATTGGTGCCCGTGACCGGCTCGCCCTGCGTCGCTCGCTGGTGGTGGCCGGCGGCTGGTCGTTGCTGGCCAGCCTCGGTTTTGCCGCACTGTTTCTGTTGGGCGGACACCTGTTCATCGAGATGCAAACCGACATCCACAGCGTGCGCGACACCGCGTTCATCTACCTGCCCTATCTGGCGGTATTGCCGCTGATTGCGGTCTGGAGCTACTTGCTCGACGGCCTGTTCATCGGCGCCACCCGCGCCCGGGAGATGCGCAACGGCATGCTGCTGACCGTCGCCCTGCTGCTGCCGTTCGCCTGGGCGCTGCAAGGGCTGGGCAATCATGGGCTGTGGATAACGTTCCTGCTGTTCATGGTGTTGCGCAGCCTGACCCTCGGCGCACTGGCCCTGTGGCTGCGGCGTAACAACGGCTGGTTCAGCGGTAGCGCTCACTGAGCCGGCGTGTGTCTGACGAACGCGACGACCTGATCGAGCACCGGCGCCAGGCGCCGCAGAGGCCGCGACAGGCTCGCCACCAGCGTCACATGATTGGGGCGCGAGTAGTACAGATCCTGCACCGGCACACCCGCCTCACGCAGTTTGCGCGCCAGGCCTGCGGTGTTGCGCGTCGGGTTGACCAGATTGTCCTTGGTCGCGGCAATCAGCAGCGCCGGGGGTTCACCGCTGCGGACATGGTTGATCGGCTGCGATTGCGGCGGTGAGTCGGGCCAGAAGAACACCGGACGCACCTGCGGATTCTCGATCGGCAGAAAATCATACGGCCCGGCCAAACCGATCCAGCCGCTGAGGTCTTCGGGCGACATGCCCACCGCATTGAGCAGACCAGGATCCAGCGCCAGCATCGCTGCGTTGTAAGCGCCGGAACTGTGGCCCATCAGGTACAGGCGTTGCGGATTGCCGGAGAACTCGCGGATATGCGTCCGGGTCCAGGCCACCGCCCGCGCCGAGTCTTCAAGAAACAACGGATAGCGCACTTGCGGGTAGAGCCGGTAGTCCGCCAGCACCGCGACAATTCCCCGCGATGCCAGCGCCTCGCCGACAAACGCGTAATCGCCGCGAGCGCCGCTGTTCCAGCTGCCGCCGTAGAAGAACACCACCACCGGCGCATCCTTCAGCGGCTGGCGAGGCACGTAGACGTCGAGCTTCTGTCGCGGATCATCGCCGTAGGCGATGCCGGTGGTGCTGTGAAACGTGTCATCGGGGGTCAGCGCATTCAGCACCTTGACTGGAGAGCAGCCGGTCAGCACCAGCAGCAGGAACCCGCCGAGCATTGCGCCGAACCGTTGCCACAGAGGGTTTGCCATGGATGCCGCACCTCAGGGTTGATCTGTCTGCCAGTGTTGTCGCACATGTTCGAGGCGTTCCTGCTGGCTCAGTCCGTCCGGCACGCCGGGCAGTTGCGCCCGCGGATGCTGCAAGCGTAGCCACAACCAGTCATCCAGCACCCTGCGGTCGCTGAAACCCAGGTTCAGCCCCTCCTGCACATGGGAGGCCATGCGTGCGTAGTCGGTTCCCATTGATTGGCACCAGCGCCAGATGTGTTGCTCCAGCAAGCAGCTTTGCAAACGTTCGCGCTGACGATGGGTGAGGCTTTCGTCAATCCCCAGCGGCTCGACCGCCCACTGCGGGTTGCGCAGTTGCTGCCAGCCCTGACTGCCGATGGCGAGGTCGGCCCAGGTGCCGCCGAACCAGCGCAGCAGACGAATCGGCCCGAGCCAGCGGCTCAAGTCGGCGGCGTCACAGGCGTCGAAGAAATAACTTGCCGTCTGCCGATTGTAATAACCGAGCAAGGCACGGTGATTGAGGTCGAACGAGACGCTGAGCATCCGCCGCAAGTGACGCAGAAGTATCGGCGACGAGGCATCGCTGGCGAGCAACAGCCCCCGCCAGGTCTGCGGATCGCGGTGGCACAGCGCAGCCAGTGCCGGGCTCTCATGCAGGTCGACCAGGAGCGGCCCGTGCTCGCTTACCGCCTGAAACTCGGTGCCCTCGAACAGCCGCGTGCAACGTACGCTGGCGAACCCCTGACGCAGAGTCGCCAGCGCCTGCTGCGCATCGGCGCCATCGAGCAACAGCCACTGTGCCTGCGGGGCAAACCCCACGCCGCTCAAGTGGCGCCGCCCTGATCCAGCGACGCGAGCAGTCGGCAACTGCAGATCGACGCCGTGCAGTGGTTGTAACTGCCGCCGCCGGGCATCAGGCACAACAGCAACAGCGGTTCGGCAGACTTGAGCCATTGCGCCAGGCCCGCGCTCGGCAGCACGTCCGGCAGCACCAATGGCGCTTCGCAATCTTCGATCACCGCCGGTTCCTGCAGCACGCCACTGATCACCGGCTGATCCGGATCGCCTTCATGAAAACTCACCACCACCTCAACACCTTCGCGCAACGATGTCAGTGAGGCGTCGCTCAACGCTGCTGCGAGCGGCAGCCAACAATGGCTGGCGGCAGCGCCTTCACCCTGATAAAGCCAGTCGAACTGCACCGCCACCGGCCGCCGATCGTCGGGCTGCGGTTCATCGACCGTCACCACCCACGCACGTTGCAGACTGTGCATGCGCGGCCTGGCACACGTGCTCATCAGTGCGGGCAGTGGCGCCTGAGCGGCGGCGACGATCCGGTTGCTGTAAGACGGCTCGCTGGCGGGATCAGCACGATGCTCGATCCGGCTCAGCAACCAGCGGCGGTCGCATTCGGCAAACGGATGCGCGGTCAACGCCAGCCACTGTGCGGCGCGCAAGGTCGGAAGATCGCTGTGGCCATAAGCTTTGCCGGGCTGCGCCGAACCCGCGTCCACATCGCTGGCGTCCACCTGCATCTGCCAGCGTCTTACCGCCGGGGTGCTCGCGCCATCGTCCACAGATGCCGCGCCGGCCACGGGAAACCGCGCAGGATCATCGACAAAGACCAGACAATGTCCGTCCGGCCGGTGTTCGAAGTAATAGTGTATTCGCGCCTGCGCGCACAGCCGCTGCACGAACTGCAGGTCCGACTCACGGTACTGGGTGCAAAAAGTGTGCACCGGGTATTCGCACTGCAAATCAAAACGCCGTTGCGCGCCCACGATGCCGTGCTCCTTGAGCACCTGCGCGAGAATCTTGGGTACGCAATGGCTGCTGAAAATCCGCTGACTGAAACGCAGCGCCAGATAACTCAGCTTCGGTCCCAGTGTCACTCGACACAAGCGGGTGTCCTGATCGTGCTCATGCTGGACGACACTCTGCAATTGCCCGCTCAGGCCATTGTGCCCGGGACCGAACTGCAGGAACGCCGAGCGGTAAAGCAGACCGGCAAGGTCCAGTTGCGGGTCATCGATCAACAGATCGATATCAAAGGCGAAGGGTTCGCTGATGCCCTCACTTCCGGTAAAGGCCAGCACCTCGAAGGGCTCGGGCAGCCCCGTTACATCGAGACGAAACGACGGCTCGTTGACTGATTCGAACATGGGCGGATCTCTACAGGAGGGGCGGCCGGGGATTCTCGCCGAGAGCCATGGCCGAGTAGAGAGCTGAAGTACAACTTAGGAAATGACCTACGCGAAAAGCAGACCGGATCACTTCTCCGGCTGTGGCAGGCAATTATTTCGCAGGGGATTTGGGAAATGTCCCACCGGGTCATCCGAATTTTCCACAGCTTGAGGGAAAATTTCAGACAACCCGGTGCAACAGACCTGACTCAGGAAGACAGGTAAGAGGAACGGGTCAGACCCAGACGCAAGGCATCGAGGAACTGCGTGCGTTCGCTGGCACTGATGCGGGCACTGGCGCACTTGTCGCGGTAGTGAGTCATCAGTTCTTCCGGCGACAAATGCACGTAACGCAGCATGTCTTCGATGGTGTCGTGGGTCTCGATACCGGCGTGGTACACGCTGCCATCGGCGTTCTGGTAGATGTTCACCGAGTCGGTGTCACCGAACAGGTTGTGCATGTCGCCAAGAATTTCCTGATAGGCGCCGACCAGGAACACGCCCAGCAGATAGTCTTCACCTTCGTTCAGACCGTGCACCGGCAGGCTGGTCTCGATGCTCTGCTCGTCGACGTACTGGTTGATCTTGCCGTCGGAGTCGCAGGTCAGGTCTTGCAGCACGGCGCGACGCAGTGGCTCTTCATCCAGACGATGCAGCGGGATGATCGGCAGTACCTGATCGATCGCCCAGGTATCCGGCAGGCTCTGGAATACCGAGAAGTTGCAGATGTACTTGTCGGCCAGCTTGTCGTTCAGTTCGTCGAGCACCTGGCGATGCGAACGCTGACGTGCCTTCAACGAGTTGTGCAGGCGACGGCACACGGCAAAGTAGCACTGCTCGGCCAGGGCTTTTTCCGCCAGGGTCAGTTTGCCGTCGGCATACTGGGCGGCCACGTCGCTCATGTAGTGGGTGGCGCGCCAGTAGGTCTCGGTGACCATTTCGATGTCGGTCGGGCCAAGCAAGTCGACCAGCCACTGCACGGTTTCCGGCAGGTTTTCCTTGTTTTCGATCAGCGGGATTTCGTCGTTATGCTTCTCGACGTCGGTCACCTGCACCACCAGCATCGCGTGGTGCGCGGTCAGCGAGCGGCCGCTTTCGGAGAAGATGTGCGGATGCGGCAGGCTCTGCGCGTCGCAGAATTCCTTGAGCATGCCGACCACGACACCGGCGTAATCGTCCATGTCGTAGTTGATCGAACTGGCATTGCGCGAGTGGGTACCGTCGTAGTCGACACCCAGACCGCCGCCGACGTCGATGTGATCGACCGGCAGGCCCAGGTTGCGCAACTCGCCGTAGTAACGGATCGCCTCCTTGAAGCCGTGCTGGTAGTCAGCCAGGTTGGCGATCTGCGAACCCATGTGGAAGTGCAGCAGACGAATACCCTGATCGAGGCCGGCGGCGCGGAAGCGCTCGACCACCGACAGCAGTTGCGCCGCCGACAGACCGAACTTGGATTTCTCGCCACCGGTGTCCGCCCACTTCGACGACGCCAGCGACGACAGACGCACGCGCAGGCCGACCTGTGGCTTGACCTTCAGCGAGGCAGCTTCTTCGATCACCAAGCCGACTTCGGATTCTTTCTCGATCACGATGAACACGTTGTGGCCGAGTTTCTGGCCCATCAGCGCCAGACGGATGAACTCGCGGTCCTTGTAACCGTTGCAGACGATAGTGCCGCCCTTCGGCGCCAGCGCCAGCACCGCCAGCAGCTCAGGCTTGGAGCCGGCTTCCAGACCGATGGAAACGTTCTGGGTGGCGATGATGTTCTCGATCACCGCTTCTTGCTGGTTGACCTTGATCGGGTACAGCGCGGTGTACTTGCTCTGGTATTCCAGGCGCTCGATGTTCGAGTCGAAAGCACCGGTCAGTTGACGGACACGGTCTTGCAGGATGTCGGGGAAACGCACCAGCAACGGCAAGGACAAGCCGCTCTTGCGCAATTGGTCGACTTGTTCGAACAGGTCGATAGGCGAGCTGCTCGGGCCGTTCGGACGAACTTCGACGCGACCGGCGTCATTGATCGCGAAATACCCGGCCCCCCAATGGCGAATCCCGTAAACACTGCGGCTGTCCGCAACTGTCCATTGGCTGCCATCGTCTTTACGTGTGCGTCGTACGGACATCGAAGTCCCCTATAAAGAAGTCATAGTGCGTCGCCTGATTGCAGGCCGGCGCAGTCTAAAGAATGAAAATGACGGTTCGTCAGTGCGGCGGTAGACCGCACTGACTGCGTGGAGTTTAGAAACCGGTATGAACAGGCTCTGTGAAAACCATGGAGACGACGCCGGCGCTGAACATGCAGAACCGGATCAAGCCGCGGGTGGTTTTCACAGAGGCTGCTAGCCGCCGGACTTCTTCGCTTTGAAACCGTGTTTGATCAGCTCTGCCAAGAGTAGCTCGACATGATCGCCCTGGATTTCGATGATCCCGTCCTTGAACGCCCCGCCGGTGCCGCAACGTTTCTTCAACGTTGTCGCCAACTCTTTGAGGGCGTCTTCGGCCAGTGGCACGCCGGTGATGGTGGTCACCGTCTTGCCGCCACGGCCCTTGCTCTCGCGACGCACGCGGGCAATGCCGTCCCCGGCCGGGATCACGGTTTGTTTGCAGATACAGGCGTCCACCGGTTTACTGCATTCCGGGCAATGACGACCTGCGTCGGTGGAAAATACCAGGCCACCAAGGGCGGCGAAGGATGCGGCTTTTTTGGCCACCGGCAATCCTCTTGGGAGGACAAAGACTGATCGCGACCTTGGGCAAGGTCATCGACCGCGAAGCCCCACTCAGGCAGGGGCAGCGCTACTGCACCGCGTGCTTGAACAAAAGCAGGTCGGTGCAGCTTGAAAAGGTCGCGCAGTGTAACGGCAAAAAGCGCAATTGCTAAGAGCCAATCGGCGCCAATTTATGTGTTCTTTGCGACGCCGCTCTGCTGCGCCTTCAGATAGCGCTTCAACGCGGCCAGAGAGTCCGGGCAGTAAGGCTTTTGCTGGATTTCCAGCATTACCTGATCGACCGGAATAAAGCGTGCTTCCAGGACCTCTTCCGGCTGCAGTTTCAGCGGGCCATCCCACACCGCGGAAAACGCCGAGCACCACAGGCGATTGCCGGTGTCCTCGAAGAAGAAATGATCGTGGGCGGTCAGTTCCACCCCGCTCACGCCCAACTCCTCTTCCAGCTCGCGGGCGGCCGATTCGGCGTAGGTCTCATCGGCCTGCACCATGCCGCCGGCAGCCACGTCCCAGTAACCGGGGTAAATGGCCTTGCTCAAGGTGCGCCGATGCACGCAGAGTTCGCCGGCAGAGTTGAACAGCATGATGTAGGTACCGCGACCGATCAGGCCACGCTCACGCAGATCGGCTCGCACCAAGGCGCCGAGCAGATTGTCCTGCTCGTCGACCCAGGCGATCTGTTCGGCATCGGAGGCGGCGCGGTGCGCCGCCTCTTTGGCGCTATCGACCATGACTCAACCCTGATTGAGCAGTTGGCGCAGATCGATCACTGCGGCGTTGGCCCGGGAAATGTAGTTGGCCATGACCAGCGAGTGGTTGGCCAGCACGCCGAAGCCGCTGCCATTGAGAATCATCGGACTCCAGACCGGCTCCTGCGACGCTTCCAGCTCACGGATGATCTGGCGCACGCTGACCGTAGCGTTCTTTTTCGCCAGCACATCGGCGAAGTCCACTTCGATGGCGCGCAACAGGTGCGACAACGCCCAAGCCTGGCCACGCGCTTCGTAGAACACGTTGTCGATCTGCATCCACGGGGTTTCGACGACTTCCTCGTCAACCTGCGGTACTTCGCCAACCGCCGGCACTTCGGTTTTCAGCGCGGTGTTGAGCTTGACCCGGCCGACACTGGCGGACAGACGTTGCGACAGCGAACCCAGACGGGTGCCGACATCGCCCAGCCAGTTGTTGAGGTTGTCGGCGCGGGCGTAGAACAAGGCGTTTTTCTGCGTTGGATCAGACAAACGCGCCTGATAGCGGCTCAGGGAATTGATGCCTTCCTGATATTCCGATTCGCTCGACGGCAGGATCCAGCTCTTGTTGTCGAAGTTGAAACGCGGTTCGGCCTTGGCCAGATCGGCATCTTCGGCCGACTGCGACTGCGAACGGGCGAAGTCCTTACGCAGGGCACGGGTCAGGTCACGTACCTGCACCAGCACGCCGTATTCCCAGCTTGGCGTGTTGTCCATCCACAGGCCAGGCGGGAAACGGTCGTTGGAAATGTAGCCGCCCGGCTTGGTCAGCAACGTACCGGCAACGGTCTTGAGGGTTTCGACCGTGGTGTAGCCGACGACCATTTGCTTGCCTTCTTTCTCGGCAGCCGCCTGGGCATTTTGCGCCACCGGAAACAGCGCCGGCTCCTGGCTCCAGTACCAGCCCAGGCCGATGGTCACCAGCAGATAAATGCCGATCAGCGTGGCCAGCGCGCGGCTGAACAACAGCCCGCCCACATAGCTGCGGGTGGCCGACTTCGGCTCAGCGGCACGTTCAGGCGCGCTGCCCGCGCGGTTCTTCCAGTCCAGCATGGCGATATCCTTTCAATCACTTGGGTTCAACGGTTCGACCACAACCATACAACAACGTGCCAAGGCCGGCACCCGCCATTGAAGAGAAGCAGAAAATCCACGGAACGCGCGGCATCGCCCCGCGAACTCTCTAGGGGTTTCCCTGATGCACTATCACCAAAGACGCCCCGGAACAGGCAATTGCAGATCGACGCCTGTCTGCAGCGCAGCGTTGCACACACAGGTGTTTTGACCCGTCGATCAGCGCCATACGCCCGGTTTACGGGAGGCTCACCGACGAACAGGTTCAATCTGATACCACCCGGTCAGAAACTGAATTGTGCAGCACCGCAGATTATTGACGCACGACACTCATATAAGGGAAAAGAGGTGCTAGCATAGAGCCACCAGTCGATCTCAGCATGCGCCCTAACTAGTAGTCAGGATATGACCGAGCCAGAAGACCCCAGCCGTGAGCGCCTCAAGCACCACTTTGCCCAGCGGGTAATTCATCAGGCACGTCAGATTCTTGAGATATGGCAGCGCCTGCAACGCAGTGAGTGGTCCACCGCCGACCTCGCCGAACTGAGCGAGGCCAATTTGCGTCTGCTGCGTTTTGCCGAGCGCTTCGAACAGCCCGAGCATACGCAACTCGCACGTCATATCGGTCAGTCGCTGGAAGCGGTGGACGCCAATCGTGGGCGCCTGAGCAGCGGCCTTATCACCGATCTCAATCGCTTGATGCAGCGCCTGTCGCGCACCGGTCTGCGCCATGGCGATCAACTCGATCAGACCTTCCTGCCGCCACTGCGCAAACCGATCTACGTCATGTTGCAGGATCACGACCGCGCCGAGCGGCTGGCCAAGCAGCTGGAATTTTTCGGCCTGACCGCGCAGGCGCTGGACAGTGTCTCGGCGTTTCGTTCCTCGATGGTTGAGCGCTTGCCCGCCGCGATCGTCATGGACGTGGACTTCAGCGGGCCCGGCGTCGGCCTGCAACTGGCTGCCGAAGCCCAGGTCGGCCTGGAAGAACCGCTGCCGCTGCTGTTTTTCAGCCTGCACGAAACCGACACCCCGACCCGCCTCGCCGCCGTGCGCGCCGGCGGCCAGGAATTTCTCACCGGCACCCTCGAAGCGTCGAGCCTGCTGGAGAAGATCGAAGTCCTGACCTGCGTCGCCCAGTACGAACCTTATAAAGTGCTGATCATTGACGACTCTCGCGCCCAGGCCTTGCACACCGAGCGCCTGCTCAACAGCGCCGGAATCGTCACCCGCACCCTGATCGAACCGATCCAGGCGATGGCCGAACTGGCGGATTTCCAGCCGGACCTGATCATCCTCGACATGTACATGCCGGCCTGCACCGGCACCGAACTGGCCAAGGTCATCCGCCACAACGACCGCTACGTCAGTGTGCCGATCATTTATCTTTCGGCCGAGGACGATCTGGATAAACAGCTCGACGCCATGAGCGAGGGCGGCGACGACTTCCTGACCAAACCGATCAAGCCGCGACATTTGATCACCACCGTGCGCAACCGCGCCGCCCGTGCGCGCAACCTCAAGGCGCGGATGGTCCGCGACAGCCTCACCGGCCTGTACAACCACACGCACATCCTGCAATTGCTCGAAGACTGCTCGTTCCGCGCCCGTCGCGAGAACAAGCCGCTGAGCTTTGCCATGCTCGACATCGACCACTTCAAACGGGTCAACGACAGCCACGGCCACCCGATGGGCGACCGAGTGATCAAGAGCCTGGCACTGTTCCTCAAGCAACGCCTGCGCAAGACCGATTTCATCGGCCGTTACGGCGGCGAAGAATTCGCCATCGTCATGCCCGACACTGATATAGAAGCGGCGCACAAAGTGCTCGACGAGATCCGCCAGCGCTTCGCCGAAATCCACTACCCGGCGCAGCCGCACGATTTGTGGTGCACCTTCAGCGCCGGCGTAGTGGAAATGCACGAGGACTCCGACAGCCTGATGATGGCCAGTCAGGCCGACGAAGCGCTGTACCGCGCCAAAGGCGCCGGACGCAATCGGGTGCAGACCGCGCGCGACTCAAAGCAAAGTGCCACTTTTTCATCGGAATCCACCGATTCGGTCATAACCCTGTAACAGAACCGCAATAAATTCAGGCGCTTACCATTCCTGCCGTTGGTAGCCGTCATGCGCCTGAAGTTGCTCACCAATCTCAACACTCTGCTGCTGGTCGCCGTCTGCGTGGCCCTCGGCGCGACGCTGTGGTGGTCGCAAAAAGCCCTGGAGCGTCCGTATCTGTTGATGGAGCGCTACCTCGGTCTGTCGCAGCAGTTTCAGAATGACGTGGCGCGCAATGTCGAGGACTACCTCGCCAGCGGCGACGCCCTGCGCCTGAGCAGTGCCAGTCAGGCCATCGACGGCTTGCAGAAGGAACTCGGCGAACTGCCGCCGGCACTGGCCGACACCCTGCGACCAAGTCTGTCGAGCCTCGAAGAATTCAGCAAAACCGACCTACTCGCGGCCGGCAAACTGGCCGGTGATCCGCAGGCGTTGCTGTTGCAGGCCGAACGCGAACTGAGCGCCAGCCTCGATCAACTCAGCACCTACGCCAATGGCAACGCGTCTTACCTGACGCCGCTGCTCGTCGCCTCGCAACACTTGGGCAAGCTGTCGCTGGCCCGCGACAAACTGGTCAGCAGCGGCCGCAGTGAATTGGCCGCCGACGTCGAGCGCGAAGTCGACAATATCCGCATCCAGGCTCAGGCCATCGACGCCCTGCCCCTGCTCGGCGTGGTCGCCAAGAACGAATCCGGCAGTGATGATTTCGCCGCAATGATGGGCATCGAAAGCACCGAAAAAGCCGCCGCCGAAGACGCCGGGGTCGGCCTCAAGCGCGAACTCAACAGCCTGCTCGGTCGTTACCCGGCGGAGCTGGCACGCACCCGCGAGCAGATCCAGAAACGCACCGACCTGAGCACCGCGACCCACCTGAAAATCGCAGCCGTGCAACATGCCATCGCCGGACTCGAGCCGGTGGTACGTGCCCAGCACGGGCAGATCCAGGGCGAAGTGCGCCTGATGCAAGGCGTGATGATCGGCCTGATTCTGCTGATCGCGCTGTTGATCGACACCCTGCAACGGCGCCTGTCGCGCACTTTGACCAACCTTGCTCCAGCGCTATCGACTTGGGCCGAAGGCGATTTCAGTCGCGACATTCAGTTGGGCAAAACCAACCGCGAACTGCATGACATCGAGGCTTCGCTCAACCGCTTGCGCGCGTATCTGGTGGACCTGGTCGGGACGATTCGCGGCAACGCCGAACAGGTCGCAGGCAGCAGCCGCACCCTGGCCGAGCTGAGCAATGACCTGCACACCGGCGCCGAGCATCAGGCCGGCGACACCGCGCTGATCCGCGATTCGCTGGGTGAGCTTGAAGCGACGATTCAGCAAGTCGCTGGCGATGCGCGACAGGCCGCCGATGCCAGTCGCCATGCGGGTCTTGCCGTCGAGCACGGACAAGCCGTGATCGGCCAGAGCCTCACCGGCCTGCATGCGCTGGTCGGCGAGGTGCAAGGCAACGCGCAGATGATCGAGCATCTGGCCGAAGAGTCGGCGACCATTGGCGGCGTGTTGACGGTGATCCGCTCGATCGCCGACCAGACCAACCTGCTGGCGCTGAACGCGGCCATCGAAGCGGCGCGGGCCGGGGAAATGGGCCGTGGTTTTGCTGTGGTGGCCGAAGAAGTGCGCTCGCTGGCGCAACGCACGGCGGGCGCCACGGCGGAGATCCAGACGCTGATTGCCGGCCTGCAAACTGCTGCCCGACAATCGGTCGAAGGCATGCGCGCGCAAGTCGAACACGCCGAAGCCACGGCCAGTCAGGCACAAGCGGCGGACGGCGCGCTGGACAAGATCGTTGGCGCGATCCAGACCATTTCCGACACGGCGATCCGCATCGCCGATATTACCGCCCAGCAGAGCGGCGCGGTTAGCGAGATTCGTGATCACAGCGAGCGGATCCATCAATTGGGCGGGGATAACCTGCTGCGCATCGGCGAAGGTCGCGAACAGGGCGAGAACCTGCTGGTATTGGGTGGGCAACTGCATACCGCCGTGCAAGCCTTCCGCGTCTGATAAACCGCTATCGCGAGCAGGCTCACTCCTACAAGGGAACGCATTTCAACTGTAGGAGTGAGCCTGCTCGCGATAGCGTCATTCATATCACCGCAAATCTTGCGGAATGACCGGATCAAATCACTCAGTCATAAATTTCGCGCAAACATCGGTCATCGTGCTGGCTATTGCAGAGAACTGGACAGTCACAAAGCCTTTGCGGCATAGTCGCCGGGTTCTGACGACTGCTCATTCATAACAAGGAACACGCAGATGGCGACGCTACTGGTGCTGCACGGCCCCAACCTGAACCTGCTCGGCACCCGTGAACCCGGCACTTACGGTTCAACGACCCTGGCGCAGATCAATCAGGATCTGGAGCGCCGCGCCCGTGAAGCCGGCCATCATCTGCTGTATCTGCAAAGCAACGCCGAGTACGAATTGATCGACCGCATCCACGCCGCTCGCGGTGAAGGCGTCGATTTCATTCTGATCAATCCAGCAGCTTTTACGCACACAAGCGTCGCATTACGTGACGCGCTGCTGGGAGTGAGCATCCCATTCATCGAAGTGCATTTGTCCAACGTGCACAAGCGCGAACCTTTCCGCCATCACTCTTACTTCTCCGATGTAGCGGTGGGAGTGATCTGCGGCCTTGGCGCCAGCGGTTACCGACTGGCCCTGGAGGCCGCACTAGAACAGCTTGAAACACAGGCAACGACTTGAACCACAAGCGTTAAACGCCCCTGACCGACCCTTGGGAGTTGATGATTCATGGATATCCGTAAAGTTAAGAAACTGATCGAATTGCTGGAAGAGTCCGGCATCGACGAGCTCGAGATCAAGGAAGGCGAAGAGTCCGTACGCATCAGCCGTCACAGCAAGACCCCGGCTCAGCAGTACTACGCTCCGGCGCCGATGCAGGCTCCGGCCGCTGCACCTGCCGCCGCTGCCGCTCCAGTGGCTGCTGCCGCTCCGGCTGCCGCTGCTGCTCCTGCGCTGAACGGCACCGTGGCCCGCTCGCCAATGGTAGGCACCTTCTACCGTAAATCTTCGCCAACCTCGCCAGCCTTCGTTGAAGTCGGCCAGACCGTGAAGAAAGGCGACACCCTGTGCATCGTCGAAGCCATGAAGATGATGAACCACATCGAAGCTGAAACCAGCGGTGTGATCGAATCCATCCTCGTCGAAGACGGCCAGCCGGTTGAGTACGACCAACCGCTGTTCACCATCGTTTGAACTGCGGAGAGCCTTTGATGACTGCGAAGTTGGAAAAAGTTCTGATCGCTAACCGCGGTGAGATCGCCCTGCGGATTCTGCGTGCCTGCAAAGAGATGGGCATCAAGACCGTCGCCGTTTACTCCAAGGCCGACAAAGAGCTGATGCACCTGGGTCTGGCAGACGAATCCGTCTGCATCGGCCCGGCTTCTGCCGCTCAGTCCTACCTGCACATCCCGGCCATCATCGCTGCCGCTGAAGTGACTGGCGCTACCGCCATTCACCCAGGCTACGGTTTCCTCGCGGAAAACGCTGATTTTGCCGAGCAGGTCGAGAACTCCGGCTTCGCCTTCATCGGCCCGAAAGCCGAGACCATTCGCCTGATGGGCGACAAGGTATCGGCCAAGCACGCGATGATCGAAGCGGGTGTGCCAACCGTTCCAGGTTCCGACGGCCCACTGCCGGAAGACGAAGAAACGGCGCTGCGCATCGGTCGTGAAGTCGGCTACCCGGTGATCATCAAGGCCGCTGGCGGCGGCGGTGGTCGCGGCATGCGCGTGGTGCACAAGGAAGAAGACCTGATCGCCTCGGCGAAACTGACCCGCTCCGAAGCTGGCGCGGCGTTCGGCAACCCGATGGTCTATCTGGAAAAATTCCTGACCAACCCGCGTCACGTCGAAGTGCAAGTGCTGTCCGACGGCCAGGGTCACGCCATCCATCTGGGCGACCGCGATTGCTCGCTGCAACGTCGTCACCAGAAGGTGCTTGAAGAAGCACCGGCACCGGGCATCGACGAGCAGGCACGCCAGGAAGTTCTGGCTCGCTGCGTCAAGGCGTGCATCGACATCGGCTACCGTGGCGCCGGCACGTTCGAGTTCCTGTACGAGAACGGTCGTTTCTACTTCATCGAAATGAACACCCGTGTTCAGGTGGAGCACCCGGTTTCGGAAATGGTCACCGGTATCGACATCGTCAAGGAGATGCTCAGCATCGCCGCTGGCAACAAGCTGTCGTTCACGCAGGATGACGTGGTCATCCGCGGTCACTCGCTGGAGTGCCGGATCAACGCTGAAGACCCGAAAACCTTCATGCCGAGCCCGGGCACGGTCAAGCATTTCCACGCCCCAGGCGGCAACGGCGTTCGCGTCGATTCGCACCTGTACAGCGGTTATGCGGTTCCGCCGAACTACGACTCGCTGATCGGCAAGCTGATCACTTACGGCGCCACCCGCGACGAAGCCATGGCGCGCATGCGTAATGCCCTGGACGAGATCGTGGTTGACGGGATCAAGACCAACATCCCGCTGCACCGTGATCTGGTTCGTGACGAAGGCTTCTGCAAAGGGGGCGTGAACATTCACTACCTCGAGCACAAGCTGGCTGGCGACAAGCACTAAGCTTCAAGTCCGCACCAGACAAGGCCGCCTTCGGGCGGCTTTGTTGTTTCTACAGGTTTCATAAAACCCTGTAGGAGTGAGCCTGCTCGCGATGAGGCCGGCACATCCAGCATATGTGTCGACAGCACCATCGCCATCGCGAGCAGGCTCACTCCTACAAGGGATGGCGTTTCAAGTCTCTCCCACAAACCGCCTGCGCTCGCGTAAACTTGCGCGCTTCTCGCTGGCCGCTAGGCTGCAATCATATTTTTTTCAAAGGTGCCCGCCATGCCTTGGCTGCAAGTACGTCTCGCCATCAGCCCGGAACAAGCCGAAACCTACGAAGACGCTTTCCTTGAAGTCGGCGCCGTGTCGGTGACCTTCATGGACGCCGAAGATCAGCCGATCTTCGAGCCGGAACTCAACACCACTCCACTGTGGGCGCACACGCACCTGCTGGCCCTGTTCGAGGGCGGCACCGAGCCTGCACCGGTGCTGGCCCATCTGGAACTGCTGACCGGCAGCCCGCTGCCCGAGCATCACAGTGAAGTCATCGAAGACCAGGACTGGGAGCGCAGCTGGATGGACGGTTTCCAGCCAATGCGTTTCGGTCAGCGCCTGTGGATCGTGCCGAGCTGGCACGCCGCCCCCGAGCCCGATGCAGTCAATTTGCTGCTGGACCCGGGTCTGGCGTTCGGCACCGGCACCCATCCGACCACCGCCCTGTGCCTGGAATGGCTCGACGGTCAGGATCTGAAAGACTGCAACGTGCTGGACTTCGGCTGCGGCTCGGGGATTCTGGCGATCGCCGCCCTGCTGCTCGGCGCCAAAGAAGCGGTCGGCACCGACATTGACGTGCAGGCGTTGGAAGCCTCGCGCGACAACGCCGGGCGCAACAATATTGCCGACGAGCTGTTCCCGCTGTACCTGCCGGAAGATTTGCCGCAGGTCAAAGCCGACGTGCTGGTCGCCAACATTCTGGCCGGCCCGCTGGTTTCCCTGGTGCCGCAATTGTCCGGCCTGGTGAAAACCGGCGGTCGTCTGGCGCTGTCGGGCATCCTCGCCGAACAAGGTGAAGAAGTCGCCGCCGCCTATGCGCAGGACTTCGATCTGGACCCGATCGCCAATCGCGACGGCTGGGTGCGTATCACCGGCCGTCGGCGCTAGAATGACCGCCTGCATAAACCGGATCGCCGCATGACCGACAGTTTCGTCACCCAGTGCCCGCATTGCCAAACCAGCTTCCGCGTCAGCCATGCGCAATTGAGCGTGGCCCGCGGAGTGGTTCGCTGTGGCTCCTGCCTGCAAGTGTTCAACGCCGCCAAACAGCTGCTGGAACAACACGCCGGCAAGGAAGCGGTCACGCCGGTGGCGCCGGCCATCGTCCAGCCAGCCCAGGCCCAGCCGCTGGTCAGCGAGCCGCCGCCGGTGGTCGAAGCGCCCGTCAACGACGAACCGCCCGCGCCGCGCGCCATCAGCCAAAAGCAATGGAGCGCCAGTGAGCTGGACCTGGATAGCCTCGATCTGGACGAAGAACTCGCCCGCCTCGAACAACGGGAAATTCAGCCAACCACCGAATTCGGTCGTCAGCGCGAAGAATCCCTGAGCGCTCGGCGCGACAGCCCTGAAGCCGATGAAACGGTGTGGCGCGATAGCCTGTTCAGCGCCCGCGACGATGAACGCCTGCCCGAGCCCGAAGATCAAGTCGAACCCGAGATCGTCGAACCTGAACCGGTAAAAACCGCGCGCACCGAGCCTTCGTTGTCGCTGGAGCCGGTGGACCTGGATGACGAGCCGCCGATCCCGCAACTGCGCCTGCACGACCCGATCGATCCGAATGCCCGCCGCGAACGCCTGTCGGCCAACGTCGAACCGGACGATGACGAGTTGCCCTCGGTCGAACCGCTGCGCAAAAAACGTGAACGTGCCGAACCCGGCGTGCGCGCCGAAGTGCTGCAGGATCTGACCGACGACCCGCTGCAACTGGATTGGCAGAAACGCCGCTCGCCCTGGGGCCGGCGCCTGCTCTGGGGCTTGCTGGTGCTGTTGGCCGCCGCCGGTCTGGCCGGTCAGTACATCGCCTATCATTTCGATGAGCTGGCCCGCCAGGATCAGTACCGCCCATGGTTTCAGCAGTTCTGTCCGCAGATCGGCTGCACGGTGCCGTCCAAGGTCGACATCGCCAAGGTCAAGAGCAGCAACCTGGTGGTGCGCAGCCATCCGGAGTTCAGCGGGGCGCTGGTGGTGGATGCGATCATCTACAACCGCGCGACGTTCTCCCAGCCATTCCCGCTGCTGGAGCTGCGTTTCGCCGACCTCAACGGTCATCTGATCGCCAGTCGTCGCTTCAAACCCGGCGAATACCTCAATGGCGATCTCGAAGGCCTGGCGGAAATGCCGCCGCAGACGCCGATCCACATCGCGCTGGATATCCTCGATCCAGGCCCCAAAGCGGTGAATTACAGCCTGAGTTTCCACTCGCCCGAGTGAACCGCTTCATCGCTTCAGGTTTGACGGCAGTTTTCTGACTTTGTCCACGGCAACCAAACCGCTGGTAATAACAGAATAACTGTTCAGATTTTGTTCAATTCAGCCTTTATCCAGTCATCGAGAGCGGGTATCATGCCAACCCTTTTTCGAACTCTCATGATCCGGCCCCACTTCAGGGAAGTCCTATGTCGGCGGTACGCATCGGCCCATATACATTGCAGAACGGTTTGATTCTCGCCCCGATGGCGGGCGTCACCGACCAGCCCTTTCGTCAGCTGTGCAAGCGTTTGGGCGCAGGGCTTGTAGTCTCGGAAATGGTCACCAGTGACATGAGCCTGTGGAACACCCGCAAGTCGCGCATGCGCATGATCCACGAAGGCGATCCCGAGCCACGCTCGGTGCAGATTGCCGGTGGCGATGCGCAGATGCTGGCGGACGCGGCACGGGCCAACGTCGAACTGGGCGCACAGATTATTGATATCAACATGGGTTGCCCGGCAAAAAAGGTCTGCAACAAGGCCGCCGGCTCCGCGTTATTGAAAGACGAAGCACTGGTTACCGAGATCCTGCAGGCCGTCGTCGCTGCAGTGGATGTGCCGGTGACCCTGAAGATCCGCACCGGATGGGATCGCGACAACAAGAACGGCCTGACCGTGGCGAAGATCGCCGAGCAGGCCGGGATCACCGCGCTGGCAGTGCATGGCCGCACTCGCGCCGATCTGTACACCGGTGAAGCCGAGTACGACACGATTGCCGCGATCAAGCAGGCGGTGTCGATCCCGGTGTTTGCCAATGGCGATATCGATTCGCCGGAAAAGGCCCGCTACGTGCTTGACGCGACCGGTGCCGATGGCCTGCTGATAGGCCGGGCTGCCCAGGGGCGGCCATGGATTTTTCGCGAGATCGAACACTTCCTGCGTACCGGCGAGAAATTGCCGGCGCCGGAACTGAGCGAAGTGGAACGCATCCTGCTGGAGCATCTGGCCGCACTTCACGCCTTCTATGGGGATGTGATGGGCGTGCGCATTGCCCGCAAGCATGTGGGCTGGTATCTCGCAACCTTGCCGGGCGCCAGGGAGTTTCGCGCCCACTTCAATCGTTTGGATGGTACGGAAACACAATGCGCCAACGTTCGGGAGTTCTTCGCCGAGCGTTACAAGAGCCTGACAGGGGACGAAGAAGGGGTGGCCGCATGACGATGATGACCGAGACTTTAGTGAGTGGAACAGCACCCGTGAGCGACAACGTGAATTTGAAACAGCACCTCAATACCCCGAGCGAAGAAGGTCAGACCCTTCGCGGGAGTGTCGAGAAGGCGCTGCACAATTATTTCGCCCACCTTGAGGGCGCGTCCGTCACGGATGTGTACAACCTGGTGCTCTCCGAAGTCGAGGCTCCCCTGCTCGAAAGCGTGATGAACTACGTCAAGGGCAACCAGACCAAGGCCAGTGAGCTGCTGGGACTCAACCGCGGCACGCTGCGCAAGAAACTCAAGCAGTACGATCTGCTGTAAGCATTCAATCAAACCAGAAAGGCGCCCGCGTAAAACCGGTCGCCTTTTTTGCTGACTTCCTTTGCTTTTGATGGAAATTGAGATGACCGACCAGACTACCCGCCTGCCGATCCGCCGCGCCTTGATCAGCGTTTCCGACAAGACCGGGATCCTCGAATTCGCCAAGGAGCTTGAAGCTCTGGGCGTCGAGATCCTCTCCACCGGCGGGACGTTCAAGCTGCTGCGCGACAACGGTGTTGCCGCAGTGGAAGTCGCGGATTACACCGGCTTCGCGGAAATGATGGACGGTCGGGTGAAAACCCTGCACCCGAAAATCCACGGCGGGATCCTCGGTCGTCGCGGTATCGACGATGCGATCATGAACGAGCACGGCATCAAGCCGATCGATCTGGTTGCGGTCAACCTGTACCCGTTCGAAGCCACCATCAACAAGCCCGGCTGCGACCTGCCGACCGCGATCGAGAACATCGATATCGGCGGTCCGACCATGGTTCGTTCGGCAGCGAAAAACCATAAAGACGTGGCGATCGTGGTGAATGCCAGCGATTACGCCAGCGTTCTGCAAAACCTCAAGGCCGGTGGCCTGACCTACGCTCAGCGTTTCGACCTGATGCTCAAGGCGTTCGAACACACCGCCGCCTACGACGGCATGATCGCCAACTACATGGGCACCGTGAATCAGGCTGCCGACGTGCTGAGCACTGAAGGTCGCAGCGAATTCCCGCGCACCTTCAACAGCCAGTTCATCAAGGCTCAGGAAATGCGCTACGGCGAGAACCCGCATCAGAGCGCGGCGTTCTACGTGGAAGCCAAGCCTGCCGAAGTGGGCATCGCCACCGCGACCCAACTGCAAGGCAAAGAACTGTCGTACAACAACGTGGCCGACACCGACGCCGCGCTGGAGTGCGTGAAGAGCTTCGTCAAGCCAGCCTGCGTCATCGTCAAGCACGCCAACCCGTGCGGCGTGGCGGTGAGCCCGGACGCCGAGGGCGGTATCCGTCAGGCCTACGAACTGGCCTACGCCACCGACACCGAGTCGGCCTTCGGCGGCATCATCGCCTTCAACCGTGAACTGGATGCCGAGACCGCCAAGGCGATCGTCGAGCGTCAGTTCGTGGAAGTGATCATTGCCCCAAGCGTCAGCGAAGAGGCGCGCGCCATCGTCGCCGCCAAAGCCAACGTGCGCCTGCTGGCCTGTGGCGAGTGGTCGGCGGATCGCGCTGCGGCCTGGGACTACAAGCGCGTCAACGGTGGCCTGCTGGTGCAGAGCCGCGACATCGGCATGATCGGCGCCGACGACCTGAAAGTGGTGACCAAGCGTGCACCGACCGAACAGGAAATCAACGACCTGATCTTCGCCTGGAAAGTCGCCAAGTACGTTAAATCCAACGCCATCGTCTACGCCAAGAACCGTCAGACCATCGGTGTCGGCGCCGGCCAGATGAGCCGCGTAAACTCCGCACGTATCGCTGCGATCAAGGCTGAGCACGCCGGTCTGCAAGTGGCCGGTTCGGTGATGGCCTCGGACGCGTTTTTCCCGTTCCGCGATGGTCTGGACAACGCAGCCAAGGTCGGTATCACTGCGGTGATCCAGCCAGGCGGCTCGATGCGTGACGCTGAAGTGATCGCTGCCGCTGACGAAGCCGGTATCGCCATGGTATTCACCGGCATGCGCCACTTCCGTCACTGATACAACTCGATCCAAATGTGGGGGCGGGCTTGCTCGCGAATGCAATCTGTCAGCAACAGCCGTTTTGCCTGACACACCGCTTTCGCGAGCAAGCCCGCTCCCACATAAAGCGCTCCAGCAGCGCCTGACAGATTTTTGAGGTTTTTGAAATGAATGTTTTGATCATTGGCAGCGGTGGCCGTGAACACGCCCTGGCCTGGAAAGTGGCTCAGGATCCGCGCGTGCAGAAGGTTTTCGTCGCGCCGGGCAACGCCGGTACCGCGATTGAAGCCAAGTGCGAGAACGTCGCCATCGACGTGCTGGCCCTTGAGCAACTGGCCGACTTCGCCGAGAAAAACGTTTCCCTGACCATCGTCGGCCCGGAAGTGCCGCTGGTGGCTGGCGTGGTCGATCTGTTCCGCTCCCGTGGCCTGGACTGCTTCGGCCCGACCGCCGGCGCTGCGCAGCTGGAAGGCTCGAAAGCCTTCACCAAGGATTTCCTCGCACGCCACAAGATCCCGACCGCCGACTACCAGAATTTCACCGAGATCGAGCCGGCCCTGGCTTACCTGCGTGAAAAAGGTGCACCGATCGTGATCAAGGCCGATGGCCTGGCCGCCGGTAAAGGCGTGATCGTTGCCATGACCCTGGCCGAAGCCGAAGACGCCGTGCGCGACATGCTCGCCGGCAACGCGTTCGGCGATGCCGGTTCGCGCGTGGTGATCGAGGAATTCCTCGACGGCGAAGAAGCCTCGTTCATCGTCATGGTCGACGGCAAGAACGTCCTGCCGATGGCCACCAGCCAGGACCACAAACGTGTTGGCGACGGCGACAGCGGCCCGAACACCGGCGGCATGGGTGCCTACTCCCCTGCCCCGGTGGTCACCGCCGACGTGCACCAGCGCGTGATGGATCAGGTGATCTGGCCGACCGTGCGCGGCATGGCCGAAGAAGGCAACGTCTACACTGGTTTCCTGTACGCCGGTCTGATGATCGACAAGGCCGGCAACCCGAAAGTCATCGAATTCAACTGCCGCTTCGGCGACCCGGAAACCCAACCGGTGATGCTGCGTCTGCAGTCGAGCCTGGTGCTGCTGGTCGAAGCCGCTCTGGCGCAAGCGCTGGACAAGGTTGAAGCACAGTGGGATTCGCGTCCGAGCGTCGGCATCGTATTGGCCGCTGGCGGCTACCCGGGCGACTACGCCAAGGGTGCGGCGATCAACGGTCTGGACGCAGCCGCAGGCCTGGAAGGCAAAGTCTTCCACGCCGGTACGGCGCTGAAGGATGGCAACGTGGTAACGGCCGGTGGTCGCGTACTCTGCGCCACCGCCATGGGCGCCAGCGTGAGCGAAGCGCAGCAGCAAGCCTACAAGCTGGCCGCCGCCATCGACTGGGAAGGCTGCTTCTACCGCAAGGACATTGGCTACCGCGCCATTGCCCGTGAACGTGGCGAAACTCAGGAATAAGCTGTCCTTCACGTCCGGCGCGGGATGCAGTCTCTCGCCGGGCTGTTCCGGCGCCGCGCATCGTTATATTCTGGCATCAACCTACGAAGGGATTTCGCCGTGCGCTGGCTCAGGATTGCCATAAGTTTCACCGTCACGATGCTGACCTTGCTCTGCATGCTCCCGGCCCAGGCCGCGCAAGGCAGTGGCTGGTCGGTATTACTTGACGATCAGGGCAATCTGCAACTGAGCGACATCCGCTCGGCTCGCTACACCAATCAATTCAGCCCCATCGAACTTGATCGCCTCACGGCGGCCGAGCCCGATGGCGCACTGTGGCTGCGTTTCAAACTGGCGCCGGGCAAGCACGAACAAGTGCTGCGGATCTTTGCCCCCGACCTGTCCAACCTCAGTCTCTACGTGCTCGACGGCGACAAGCTGATCGAACAACGCACTTCCGGCACCCAGCAGCCACAAGTCGAACGGCCGCTGCCGAGCAGCGATTTTCTGCTGCCCTTGCCGCAGAGCGACAAGTCCCTCGATGTTTATCTGCGGATGGTTTCCGACCATCAGCTGCGCCCGCACATCACTCTGCAATCGGCGGTGATGAGTGCCGCCGACCAGAACCAGACGCTGATCTTCGGTCTGCTGTTCGGCTGCCTCGGCATGCTGCTGCTGCACAACCTCGTGCGCTACGCCTACTCGCGCTCACGCAGCAGCCTGTGGCTGGCGGTCTGCGAAGGCCTGCTGGGCCTGAGCCTGTTGTTGCTGCTCAACCTCGCAGGGCCCTGGTTGCCGAACTGGCACGCGATCCAGACCCCGGGCGCTTATCTGGCGTTACTGCTGACCGCCCCGGCCGGGCTGATGTTCGCCCTGCGCTTCTTCGCCCCGCTCGGCCCGCACCCGCTGAACAAACTGTTGCTGGGCGACATTCTGTTCATCGTGATCTGCAGCCTGCTGCTGTTGTTCGTCAACACTCTGCCGCTGAACATCATCACCTACGCGCTGGTGGCGCTGGCCGGTCTGAGCATGTTGCTGGTCGGCTTCTATCACTGGCAAAAAGGTTATCGCCCGGCGCGACTGTTCGTGGCCGGGATGGTGGTGTTCAACATCGGCACGCTGATCATCCTGCCGGCGTTGCTGGGGCTGACCCTGGTGTCGCCGCAAGGCCTGATAATGACCCTGATGGGCTTCATCTGCATCAGCGGCCTGCTGATGAGCATCGCCTTGGGTGAACGCCAGCGCAGCATCACCGAAAGCCGTTTCAGCATCAGCCGCGACCTCGCCGCGAGCAATGCCGAGATCAACGCCAAGGCCGAATTCCTCGCCAAGATCAGCCACGAAATCCGCACCCCGATGAACGGCGTGCTGGGCATGACCGAACTGCTGCTAGGCACGCCGCTGTCAGTCAAGCAACGCGATTACGTGCAAACCATCCACAGTGCCGGCAACGAACTGCTGACGCTGATCAACGAGATCCTCGACATCTCCAAGCTCGAATCCGGGCAGATCGAACTGGACGACGTGCAGTTCGACCTCAACGCGCTGATCGACGATTGCCTGAGCATCTACCGCGCCAAGGCCGAACAGCAGAACGTCGAGCTGATCAGCTTCATCCAGCCGCAAGTGCCACGCGTGATCAGCGGCGACCCGACCCGCTTGCGTCAGACCCTGCTGAGCCTGCTGGAAAACGCCTTGAAGAAAACCGACGAAGGCGAAGTGCTGATCGTCGTCGCCCTCGACGAGCGCAGCGTCAAACCACGGCTGCGCATCGCCGTACAGGACAGCGGCCAGCCGATGGAGGCGGAAGAACGCGATGCACTGCTGCACGCCGAACTGCACAGCAAACACTTCCTCTCGGCCAACCGTCTGGGTGGCAACCTCGGGCTGGTGATTGCGCGGCAACTGATTCGCCTGATGAACGGTGAATTCGGGATCAAGAGCGGCGCCAATCAGGGCAGCACCTTGTGGCTGACCCTGCCGCTGGACCCGGATCGCCTCGAACACCCGACCTCCGACCTCGACGGCCCGCTGCAAGGCGCACGCGTGCTGGTGGTGGACGACAACGACACTTGTCGCAAGGTGCTGGTGCAACAATGCAGCGCCTGGGGCCTGAACGTCAGCGCCGTGCCATCGGGCAAGGAAGCATTGGCGCTGCTGCGCACCAAGGCGCACCTGCGCGACTATTTCGATGTGGTGCTGCTGGATCAGAACATGCCCGGCATGACCGGCATGCAACTGGCGGCCAAGATCAAGGAAGACCCGAGCCTGAACCACGACATCCTGTTGATCATGCTCACCGGCATCAGCAACGCGCCGAGCAAGATCATCGCGCGCAACTCCGGGATCAAACGCATCCTCGCCAAACCGGTGGCCGGCTATACGCTCAAGACCACGCTGGCCGACGAGTTGAACCAGCGCAATAAAGGTCAGGTGGTGTTCCAGCCGCAAGTGCTCACACCGGCCACGGCAGCCAAGGTGCCGAGCGACTTCCGCATCCTCGTCGCTGAGGACAACACGATTTCGACCAAAGTGATTCGCGGCATGCTCGGTAAACTCAACCTGCAACCGGACACCGCCAGCAACGGCGAAGAGGCCCTGCAGGCGATGAAGGCCCAGCGTTACGATCTGGTGCTGATGGACTGCGAAATGCCGATCCTCGACGGTTTCTCGGCGACCCAGCAACTGCGCGCGTGGGAAGTCAGCAATCAGCGCATACGCACGCCGATCGTCGCGCTGACCGCGCACATCCTCGCCGAACACAAGGAGCGCGCACGCCAGGCCGGGATGGATGGCCACATGGCCAAACCGGTGGAGCTGTCGCAACTGCGCGAGCTGATCGAACACTGGGTAGCCCAGCGCGATCAGCAGAACCGTACGGCGTCGACCTTTTAAGCAGGTGTACCACGCCAGTTCCAGCGTGACTCAATCGGCTGCGCCGTTCTCTTCGGCTGAAACATCTTCAGTCAGCCTCAACAACGCCACGTTCGCTTCAAGCCTGTCCTGGACTTTCAGGGCGATGGCTGAGCGAACCGGCCCATAAAGCGCTTCGGACAACTTGGCACTGGCAGAGCGCCTGCAAACACTGCCGCGAATATCCTCAGCCTGGAATAGCTCGGCCAAAGGGTTGTCAGCGAGAAGTCGTCCAGTCTCAAACTCGATGTAGACGCTGCTCATCGACATCGGCGAGTGCGCCTCGACCGCCAACAGCCGGACAGTCATGGCGACATCTGACTGATCCGTCGAAACATCGCTGGCGCTTTTCTGCATATAACCCCGCAGCAGCCCTATTGCCGGTTCGCTTGCGGAAAGTTCTGCCAGTCGACGCATGACTGCGTTCGCAACGCCACATTGCTCCACAGCATCCTCGAACTCAGGAGCGACCACCCAGTCAACGATAGACACGCTGTTACCCTGTGCGACGGACAGATCCAACCGTGCTCTGAAATGTCGCAGCCAATATTTGTCCAGAAATTCCATGTAGACGTCATACCAGCCAATACCCGGATTTTTCTCAAGTTTCTTGTTGGCCGCCAGTTGCGCCAACAACAGAGAGTTTATTAAATCCTGATAGCGTTCCGGTTTGTCTGCCGAAGGAATCAGTACAACGGCACCCGCAACGATCAAAACGGAATATTTGCAATTCATATAATCGCCCCCCAAAAAAAAGCAGTCGAACTTCGACTGCTTTTTTCGATTTATCAGATATCAATATCTTCAATCTGATCGATACCCACCAGCTTTTTCTTGATCGTCTCACGCACTGCGTTGGCGACGTCGGTATTTTTGGCAAAGAAAGTTTGAGCTCGATACAAACTTACATTACGAACATCGACATCCACGAACATCACTTTGGTAGAGGTGTTCTTGCGCAGAAAACGCACCGTGCCCAGCGCCATGATTGCCTCACCGTCGAGTTCGACACACGCTCCGGTCGAGATGCCACCCACGCCGTGGTCCAGCAAATTTCGCTCATAAGCGGTCAACGCAGCAGTGTCCCGTTTTTGCAGGGCCGAGATTGCATCACCCGCTACCTTCAGCATCAGAACGCTGGTTGGGCCTGGCAGTGCAACATTAGCCAGCACGGAACCCAGAATCTCCAGTACCAGCTTGTCCATCCGCACACTCGTGCCTTCGACATTGAGGTCATTGTAGTACTGATCGATGGGCGTCCAGCCAGCGAGGGTCATCACCTCACGGAACCGCTTATACCACTCTCGGCCCTGATGCTCTTCGGGGTATAGCTTGTTCGCTGCACGTGTGGCGAACAGAAGAGCGTTTTGGGCATCCGACTTGTTCTGATCCGAAAGTTTGCCAGAAAAACCCATTGTGGCTTCGCCGACAACAGAACCTGTCGACGGTGCCTCGATTTCGTCCCCTACAGCCAACAGGCCGCGAGAGCGAATAACCGGCTTACCACCCACATCACAGGCTTCAATCGCGTTAATACAGGAAGAGATATAAAGCTCATTAACGATTTGGCTATGCACAATAAAAGTCCTTATTATTTATCAGGCAAGTCCCTCTTGAACTTGCAAGAAAACAATAAACAAACAAACCCATCACTACAAACCCAAATCTGTAACATCTTATCCAGCCAACACGACACAACTAACAACATCACACAAAACAACTATCAAAATAAAAAACAAAAAAACCGAAGGCCTCCCGCAGCATCTTCTGCACACACAAGCAACTAACCGACTGATAGACTTGCCGTCATCACTCTCCGGATGCGAGTCGCCCTCATGCTCCACGTGTTATTCAGCGTTTACCTGAAGATGCTGGTGCTCTACAGCCCGTTCTTCGTGTTGTCCTGCTTCATCAGCCTGACCCGTGGCTACTCGCGCAAGGAACAGCGGCGCCTGGCCTGGAAAGTGGCAATCGCCACTTTGATCTCCAGCGTCTTGCTGTACCTGTTCGGGAGGGTGATTTTCGATGTCTTCGGGATCACTGCGGACGCATTCCGCATCGGTGCCGGCAGCGTGCTGTTCATCTCGGCATTGGGCATGGCTCAGGGCAAGCCGGTGGTGCAGAGTGATAACGTGCAACAGGACGTGACGATCGTCCCGCTGACCATCCCGCTGACCGTCGGCCCAGGCACCATCGGTGCGCTGCTGGTGATGGGCGTCAGTCAGCCGCACTGGGACGACAAACTGACCGCGATCATGAGCATCACCCTGGCCAGTTTCACCGTCGGCGTGGTGCTGTATCTGTCCAATCACATCGAACGGGTGCTCGGCGATCAGGGCCTGCAGATCGTCAGCCGGCTGATGGGCCTTTTCGTTTGCGCACTGGCGGCGCAAATCATCTTTACCGGGATCAAGGGCTACCTGGTGTCCTGAACGAAAAAAGGCTGCGGAGGACAATCTCCGCAGCCCGGTCTGATCTGCCAACTCGCGATGGCTTACTGGTCGATGGACAGCCCGATCAGCGCGCCGAGTTCCAGCACGGCTTCCGTGGCCATGGCACTCATCAGCTCCTCCAGGCTAACGGTCACCGAGATTTCGTCAGGTAACGCAATCCCGAATGTCACCTGCTGTTGCCGTGCCGCATCAAGGCTCGTGGCATTGCGCAAGATGATGCTGCTTCCCGAATCGGGATCCGTCAGCAGCAAGTGGCCGTCGGACATCGAGACCAGCCACCGCTGCATCGGCTCCAGTGTCAACGCCAGATGAATGCCTGCTTCCTCGGCGTCGACAATCAGGCAATCAAGCCGATCCCAAGTCTGTCGGACCAGTGAAAGGTAATCTGCAGATTTCGCAAACTTGAGTACCAGCGTATCGACGCCATCCGGAATCGCTACGATTCTGCCCGATGAGCCAATACCGTCGATAACCAGCGTATCTGCAATCCGGCTGACCGCTTCCACAGTCATCCATGTATCGATGGGGGTAATGTCTTCACTGACATTGCTGAACAGTCGGCCCGTCACAGGGTTATGCAGCACCAGGGTCTGATCGTTTGCCACGCCCAGATATTGTGGCCATTCACGTCCTGACACCGAGACACTGAGCAGACGGCCGGCTGCGACGTCATACCAGCTGCAAAGATTATCGCTCCTGCCCGCAAAGAGGTAAGGACCGCTACGCTGACCGGCAAGCAGTCGCGCCAGCTTTTGCTCCCGCGCCTGACGAGACTCCAGGCCATTGAAGAATTCGACTTCCACACCGACGATACGCGGTGGCTCGCCATCGGCCAGGTCGAACAGCACATGGTCATGCCGGCGGACGTGCAGGCCGGCTCCATGTGGCACGGCCCAGGCAAAAGTGTCCCGCGGCATGACTCGCTGCATCGGGGCCAGCAGGTGCGCCTGCAGCAGACGTGTCCCCGAACCGAAGGCCGCCGCCAGGCTTTCAGGTGCCATGAAGGGCTGACGATAGATTCGACCGGTTGCCCAGTCCATCATCCACGCCGCTTTTTTATCTGACGTCAGCCTCAACACGCGCATGGCTTTGCCCGCCGTGTCGGCAATCAGAAATTGCTGATCCAGATAGATGACATACAGCGATGTCTTGCCCGTTGCGTCGCTGATACCCCCGACTTCCACGCCATCGGCGGACCCGTTCTGAATGTTGGTCCCGACCGTTTCCCACCACTTGAACCCTTGCCCAGTGCGCTGCTGGCGGGCCGACAGCCATGCGTGATTGAGTCCCACCAGCCGAGTCTGGCCGTCGTCACTCATCTGGAACAGCATGCCTTCGTCAGTGAGGAGGACGTATTGTCCGCCCTGGCGGTGCACATGCTGCACCTCAAGGTGCAAGACACTTTGCGCAAACATCTCGGGCATCTGATCCACTGCGCCGATCTGCTGTCGATAAACAAGGCGATGGCCCAGATGATGAAACAACACTGTATCGCCGCTTGATTGAAGCGGATCAAGCAGCACCCAATCGAGAAAGTCAGGTGTACCTTCCGTATTGCGCAGCACAGGCCGAATGACGCGCTCATCTTCACTGCGCACCCAGGCTCGGGTGGCTTTGCGCAAATTCTCGTCGAAGGTGTCGATCGTAATCATTGCGCCCAGTGAGAATTCCACTCTCTGGTCATCAAGTACCTCATGGTATGGGTAGTCGTGCCGTCGGAGGAAATCCGAAACATTGTCGCGTCCTTCGCGAATGATCCACGGATGGTCTGAATTCATATCGGAGATCGCAGTAAGGGCGATGTAGTCTTCACCGAGCAGGTAAGTCAGCTTGTAGAAGCTTTTCCACATGTCTTCAAAGCGCTGGACCACCTGCAGCAAACCCTCTGGCGTCGCCTGAATCGAAACAATGCAGGGATTTTTTGATGAATGTATTTTCATCACCCGGTAAGTGCGCTTGATCTGCCCGGTGAGCAGATCCGTACGCCAGATGATTCCCTGCGCCGGGCAGTAATAAAACATCTCCTCGCCGGTCTTCGGGCCGATGCAGATCTGCGCCGCATACTGTGGGTCCAGTCCGCGCACCAGGTGCATGGCATCTTCGGTGTGGTCGTACCAGGCCGTGGTACGAACACCAGTCAGGGCATCGTGATAGTTGCGGATGACCGTCGGGCCATCGGCCAGACGACGGGCGCGGGAGAGTTCGCGCAAATGCTTGCGTGTGGCCGGGCCGTCGGCATCGTTGAGCGCGTCGAGTTCAGCAAAGAGCAGCGCGCCCGTTGCCCAGCCAACCTGGTAGAAGCCCTCCGCAAGTTGCAGGTACACGACACTCCTGGCGGGCACCTCCACCCGCATCGAGCCCAACTGAAAAGTATCCTGTTCCAGCTTCACCGCCGCCGCACTCACCCATGGGGCACGCAATGACCACGTCATTGGATCATCGGAGGAAACCTGCAGCCGCAACGACTTGACGCCCTCGGTCAAGGTGATCGAGCAGTGCCCGCCAGTGGCATCGATGTCATAGCAAAGGTAACCGTGCACCTCCTGCGGCAATGGGGGGACGTGCAGAAAACGCTGATCAGGGCCAATCGCAACGCTGACGCGGGTTTCCTCGTAGTTGGGCACCATTTTTTCCATGATGTACTCGGTCGGTGCCTGGTAAAAGCTGAACCAGAATTGCCGCTTGCCTGCCAGCTTGTATTTTTCCAGTGCCAAAGCCGTTTCCATGTTTTCTGTGAGCGTTGTCGCAAAAGGCAGACCTTCATGGACGAAGCCCAGGAAGCACTCCGGCACACTCGGCAGCACGACGCTTTCAACGCCCGGCGCCGTATCGAAGGAAATCGAGTCGCGAAGGTCGAGGGCCTCTCGAATGCTGAATGCCTTGCTGCGATCCCCGACGATCCTCGGCTTATGCAGAAAGGAGTAATCTTCCGCGGCGAAAATTTTGTGGCCGCCGAAGGTAATGAGCCCTTTGCGCAAATCAAGCCCGGTATAGACCGCACAAGGATTGGCAATGTAGGTATCGCCTTGCACCGAATGGCTTTGCGGTCGATAGGCCGAATGCACATCATTCAGATACCGGCCGATCCGTCTTCCACGTTCAGCCCTGGCGCTGAACCCCTCGACCAGGGCGCCGATGCCCACCGCCAGCCCGCCCAGAATCACCCCGGCGCCGCCAAGGAAGGCCGCCGCCGTGCCCGCACCGGCAACACCGGCGCCCAAAGCGCCAACACCCAGCGCCAGCCCAGCTGAATCGAAGGCCAGCTGCGTGGCATAGACCGCACGCTGGATATCGTTTTGGGCATTGACCAACAGATAAATGTCGAAGCCGATGCTGGCCAGCTGCAAAACGGTGCCGACACCTTCGTTCAAGACGCTGCCCAGCGCATTACTGACTATCGACGAGGTGGTTTTGGCCACCCGCAAACCGTCGGTAAAGGCATGACGCACCAGATTCAGCAGTTGTACTGCGTCGACCACCAGCCCGTGAGCCATCTGCGCGTAGGCCAGGTAACCGTGGATACGTACGGCCGACGTCAACGCGGTCGACCCCATCCCGGACTCTGCGCTCTGCAAGCCGAGCAGCAGGGCTTGAATGGCAAATCCGGCGTTGAGCGTGTGCACCGCACCGACATCCGTCGGATCGATCACTGGCGCCCCCGCGCGTCTGCCGGACAACGCTTCAAACGTATCGCTCAGGTAAGACTTGATCCCTGGCAGGCGCGTGTCATCGGTCTGCACTGTGCGTGTGCGCTGCGGATCACTGGCACTGACCATAGTGATTTCGCTGCGCCCTTGCGCAGTGCTCTTCAGGGAGTCGAACACCGGAACGAAGTCACGAGACAGTTGATGCTGGTCCTGTAACCGCAGGGTCGCGCTTTCGATCGTCCGCGCCCACTTGTGGCTGTCCACACTGCTCAGCGCCTGTCCCAGACGCGCGTTCTCTGACAAGGAACGCGCGCGCAAGGCGGCATGCTGACTCCAGGGTTCGACGGCACGCCCGCCACCCAGCGGATCACTGCTGAGCAAATGCTCAACGCTAATTTCCGAAGGCAACGATTTACCGGCAATGCTTGCGCCGTCGAGCTCGATGACCTCGAAAACGCTGGCAGCCCCCTGTTCCAGACCATAAAGCCTGGCAATCACTTCCTCCTGCATGAAGCGCTGGACGCCTTGTTGCAGATCCTCGATCCGGGCGAACGCATACAGCCCGAAGTTGGGATCGTAGAAGCGATAGGATGTCTCGCCTTGCGCTACAACCTTGCTCACCAGCATCGAATGATTGTCTGTGTTGAGCAACAGGCTGCCGGCAGCGGTTTTCGCTTCCAGCGTCGGCATCACAGTGGCCAGGTTCGCCGCCGGCCTCTTCTCGCCGAATCGCGCCATGGGTACGCCACGCAACTCGTCCAGCACCTTGAGCAGGGCATGGGCTTGCGGTGCGTCGGGAGTGAGATTGGCAATCGCCAGTTTGCCGATCAGCGCGCGCTCGGCGGAAGCGCCTTTCTCCAGCGCGGCGGCCATCACCAGCGCCAGTGGATAGCAGCGTCGGCCCGGATCCCCCGCACCGCGCAACAACAAATCCTGCGGCAATTGTCTGGCTGTATGCGCACCCGCCTCGAAGAACGCCTCGCGCACTGCCGCACCCCGCGCAAGGATCGACGCCCGTCGCTCATTCACGGCGGCGACTTCGACCCGATTCACGTACTCGCGCCATTGCCGCACGCTGATCGGTTCGGCAAATGCCTGCGCCTTCAGCACCCTGGAGTTCTGCCCGAGCGATTCGCGCTCAGATGCATTGACTCGTGCCTCGACCGGTGCAGGATCGCGACTGAGCAGTGTCTGTTCGATCACCTCGTAGCGCGCGACCAGGCCACGGTCGCGCGTATCTTCGGCAAAGGCGACGGTGGTTGCCCAGGCGTCTGCGAACCCGACCTGATCCAGTGTTGCGGCACCGAACAGGCCGCCGAACATCACCCGATGCAACGGGCTCAACTGATCCAGCGGCAACTTGCCCGCCGCGATGCGCGCCAAGGCCTCGTTGAGATTACCCAGTGACTCGGCCCCCATGGACGTTGGAGCTTTGTCGACTGTCTGGTTCAGCACCTGCTGTCGAGCATCAAAATCGAGGCGGATGGGGACGTTGAACGTCACATCACCGGTCAAGCGGTCATTCATGGCCCGTACAAACGGCTCACCCAGATCATCCAGCAGTTGCTGCAGGACCGAAGTCAGCAACACTGATTTTCCTTCTATGACCGGCCAGCCAAGTTTGAACGTGAGGGTCCGCTCTTTCAGCAAGTCGGCCAGATTACCGGCGTAGCGCGACTTGATCTTGCCCGAATTCCACTTCTCATGTTCTTTTGCCAGCCAGTCTTCGGGGGTACCTTTCACGGCCCAACCGGAGATCATTTCCTCTTCGGTGAAGACGTTGAAGCCCTCGACCTGCTTCAGGTGTTTGCGAATCGTGGGCAGTTGCTCATGCTGCATGTCTCTTTCGACATAGCCGACTACACCGCTTTGAAGCGCACCTGGTCCGGTCATGTCGATAGTGCCCAAGGCGTCGAGACGAATTCCGTCCTGGTAATAACCGGCGATGGCCCTTACGAGTCGGTCGGGGGAATAGCCAGACGAACTTGGCAAGCGCCCGTCAGCCTGGGCTTCAAGTACGACCTTGACTGTAATATCCAGGACTGCCGCCACATCTGATGGCGTCACGCCTGCGAGCCCCATGCGGCGCTCAACCTCATACAGGCAGTCATAGTTCGTCCGGATCAAGTGCATGCTCGCATTGACCATGCCGCTGCCAGGGTGAGCCAGAACATAGGCATTCATTTCACTCGCCGACGGATCGCCCCAGGCCGCGCCACGCCCGATGGCATCCTGGGGCAAAGACGTCGACAGTGGCGAAGCAAAAATCTGCTTGGCACCCGGCCTGCTGCGGGCGAATGCGCTCAGTGCCTCGAGATGTTCGGCGGGAATATGCCCGGTTCTGTCGACATAACGTTGCCGATCCCGCCCCGGCATCAAGGCATCGTCATGGTTGAGCAGTAACTGCAGGACACCGATCTTCGCGTCTGTGCTGAAACCACTGATGTCCACGCCGCCCGGCCTCTCGATCAGCGGTGGCAAATAATCCATGTCGCTGTAACGCCCGCCCTCGAGAAACTCGGCCTGCAGTCGCACCACATCACTGGCAGCAGCAAAGTTGCCGCGCATGGCGACTTCGCGCTGGTAGACGTCAGCCAGAAAATGACTGGCAAACTCCTGGCGAACATCGCGCAGGCGCAAGTCCTCACCCACCATGGCCTGATGCGAATCCAGACATTTCTGGCGGAAGGCTTCGAGCGTCGCACGATCCTTGCCATAACCCCGCACCATCAGGTCGATCCGGGCCTCGTCTGCGCGTCCGGCCCAGCGTGGCTGATTCAGGTAGTCGAACATCTGCTGTTTGAGTACCCGGGCGCGGTCCTCAATCATGCTCGACAGCACCGTTGGTTTTACCTCTTTGTCCTTTAATGCCTCCATCGTGTGCGCACGGGCACTGTCAAGAATCACCCGATTCATTTCAAAGGCCAGCAGTGCGTCACTGTCATACCAGAGATTGAATGCATATCCCTGCGACGCCAGTACCTTGCGCCAGATGTTCATGTAATCGCGCTGATTCGGCCCGACCTCACTGCCACCGACCCAGACAAAATGCATGATGCGCGGTATCGGTTTGCCAGCGGAGAGCATCTTCACAGTCGCACTCAAGCGGCGGTCGTAGTCGCCCAGTTTCAGGCGCAGTTTATTGACCTGAGCATCCGCGGCGTCCAGCTGTGTTGATTCAATCGCGTCCTTGAGCAATCTGATCGCTATCAATTGTTCTGCAAGACTGGTAGCCGCCGTAGCTCCGTCGTAGTAGCGCAAAGGAGCCTCCCCCAGGCTACCGCTGACGGACTCAAATTCTGTACGCGCAACAAGATCGGCGAACACTCTGCCCATCGTGACTTCATCCATAATGCTCAATGCAATTTCCTTTTTTTTGGCCAAACGAACCCATCGCGACGACATGAGCCGTCGCGACACAGAGAAAAAACAAACTTCAAAAAAAACCAACGAAGACTTTCGTCAGGCCGGCACCGCTCCCAGCAACTGCGCCAGCGTTGCACTGCCGTCGGCGTCCTCGGCTTCGACGATTTCCCGCAGCCTGTGCACCAGGCTCGATACCGCATAGGAACGCCCGCCCTCGAACCCGAGGAAGACGTCGCCGCGCATCGCCGGATCCGCCGAGCACACATCCCGCAGGATCAGGCTGTGCTGGCGATCCGGGTCGACGATCAGCAAGTGCTCGTCGACAAACGACAGTTGCAGTTTTTGCGGTGCGTCCAGCGCCCAGACCAGCTTGCCGGGAATCGCCGGAACCTCGCCCAGTGGGTGCCGACAATCGACAATCACCGAGTCC
This sequence comes from Pseudomonas sp. GW823-FHT01D03, assembly GCF_058798255.1. NCBI lineage: Bacteria > Pseudomonadati > Pseudomonadota > Gammaproteobacteria > Pseudomonadales > Pseudomonadaceae > Pseudomonas > Pseudomonas sp. GW823-FHT01D03. The sequence continues at coordinate 759,717 of NZ_JBXAKK010000001.1, read as the reverse complement.
AGCCGCAACCAGCAGGCCCTCGACAGGTGGTACGTGACGCCGCCCTGCCCCAGGCGCAACACCAGACAGCTCACGTCATCAGCGATCAGTGGCAACAGGTCTTCGACCTTGTTCTGCCCCTCGACCACCAACACCTCGGCGTCGCGCCGCACGTATTCGAAAGGGCCGATGCTCTGCTGACCGGGATAGACGTGCACGCGGTGTGCCCGACGCTCGTGCAACAACACGTGCCGATGGCGGGTGCCGAGCAATTCGCAATCGTGCGGCAGATCCCGGCCCGCTACCCGGATCAGTTGTGCATTCGCCACGTCGTACCATTGCAGGTTGCCCGCGCCAGACTCCACGGCGATGTAGGGCTCATGCCCGGCGGTTTCCAGCAATGCCTGCAGAGACTCCGGCATATGTTCCGCATGCTCGCTTGCCCAGTGACGATCAACGCCAATGATCTTTTCAGCTTCCTGATATCGCAGCTTGAGTGACACGCCGTCGACCGATGTCCCGCACAGACCGGAACCGTCATTGCGCACGGCACTGAACCGCCAGTCGTCCCACTCGGCCTGCGGTGCCGGCAGCAGCTCGCTTGCCATTAACTGTGCGCCGCTGCCGAACGCTGGTTCGAGCTGCCGACTGTCGAAGAACAGCTGACTCCAGATCTCACCGCTGGCGACGTCAAACAGCCAGGCCGCCTGGTTGTCCGGTGTGACCCCGAGTAAACGCATTTCCCGTTCGTGCCCCGGATCGCACAGCAGCAAGCGGTTATCCACATACCAGGCACACAGGCTGCGATCACCGGTGGCACTGCGCAGACCCAGAATGGCGAAACTGTTGACCGGGTACGTCGTCGCCAGCGTTTCGAGTGCCTGCCACCACTGTGCGCGCCCCCTGAGCCAGCGCTCACTCAAGCCACCCAGGTGCACTTCACCCTCTGCGGTCAGGTTGAAGAACAGACCGTCATCGGTCAGTGCCAGATACCCGTCCTGCAGCGGCACCACATCATTGAGCCCGTCGGGTTGCAGCCATTGATGCGTCCATTGCGCCGGCCAGCGCTCGCTGCCAGCAGGCGCGCTCTTTTGCACCTTGCACAGTTTTTGCGCCAGCCGGTCGTAGATGAAAAACAGCTCCTGCTCATCGTTGACCGGCAGAAGCAGCAGATCACCAAGCTGTTTGATCGAATCGACCCAGCCGCGGTCATGCCCGAAGGCAAACGGATGAATGCACAACAGGTCACGGCTGCGAATCCAGACCAGGTCACGTTTGCCCGGATCGAACGCCCAGCAGACCGACACGTAGGCGGCCGGTTGCCAGTCGACGGTGCTGACGCCTGCGCGTTCGGGCACCGGCGGTAACGTGAAATAGTGACCAAGCACCACCGACCAATGCGTCAAGGTCGGACTGGCGAACACTCGGTGGCCCAGCTCACGGTCCACTTCTCGGGTAACCGCAACCAGCTGCAGTTGGCCCTCATGGATCAGGTAATTGAATTGCGTGGCATGCCGATCGGCCCCCAACCATTGCTGTTCGATATGAATCACGCCCTGCGCATCGACCTCAATACGCCGAACGCTGCACTGCCCCTCCATGACAAGCAGACGGTAGCGGCATTTGAGCAAACCGCTGACAGCATCGATCTGCCAGATATCGTAGTTGTGCACCTCATAGAAGAATGCAGAATCGCCGACCACCGCCGCCAGCAGCATTTCATCGGCAGCCAGTACCTCTTCACTGCGGATGTACAGGAAGCGATCCTCGGCAGCGTCGTACCAGGCCGTGGTGTGGCGCGGTTGTCCCTGGGGTTCGAAAGGAATCGGAAAGTGATGAACCGGCGTGTAAGGCAGCACCAGTCGATGCTCCCGGGCCAGCGTCTGGTAATGCGTGAGGATTGACTGTTCATTCTCCCCGGCTGGCGCGCTCTGCTCGATAATGTCCAGTCGTCCGTCACTGCGGTTGACCTTGAACGATTGCCGCCCGGTCAGTTGCAGAATGACCTCATGCCGTCCTCTGCCGCTGAACGTCACCTTCACGCCGCCCACAGAAAGAACCCCGCCGACGTCGATCCGCACATCCCTCTCGGTGGCCCAGGCAGCTACCAGATTCCAGCGGCACTGCTGCAGGCTGGGAGACTGCAACTGGACATTGACCCCGCGATTGAGGATCAGTGAACAGGCGCCGCCCGCACCTTCGATGCGGTACGACACCTTGTCGTGCCAGACCGGTGGCGTCATTGGCACCGCCAGTGCACGTTCGTGGGCATCCAGCCGCACCTCGATCACGGTGGGCCGATACGACGGTGCGAGACGGTTGATGATGTAGTGCACGGGAAAGGAGTAGAACGAAAACAGAAACCGCCATTGGCCAGCCGCATCCTTCTTCTCCAGCTTGCGGGCGGTATCGAAGCCCGTGTCGTGACGCAGCGTCGAGAATGGCAGCGCCTTGTATTCGTAACCGTAGTACGTGGTCGGCGTACACGGCAGGACGACCAGTTGCGTAGTCGGCGGATCGAAGTGGATGTAGCCGGGAAGCCCCAGTTCACGCCGCAGATCGAGCGCTTGTTGATCATCCGGATTGAAATCCGGCACCCCGAAATGGTCGCGCAGCCGATACACCTTCGGACTGTCGAGCACCAGCATTGCACGATTGAAGTCCAGGCTCTGGACGACCAGCGAGGGATGAGCGACCCACGCCCCGAGCCCGTCGTCATAGCGATAACCGACACCCCGACAGGCCCGCTCCAGATCATCGAAGAACAGCCCGACCTCCTGCGCCTGCTCAGCGATCCTGGCGAACCCCTGGGCCAGGGCCGCCACACCCACGGCCAGTCCGCCCAGAATCACCCCGGCTCCACCGAGCACGGCTGCCGCTGTTGCCGCACCCGCCGTGGCGGCTCCCAGACCACCGGCGGTCAACGCCAGACTGGCGGAGTCGAAGGCCAGCTGGGTGCCGAACTGCGCGCGCTCGACCTCGCTGTCCGCCGTCGCCAATTGATAGATGTCGAAGCCGACATTGGCCAGCCCCAGCACCGCGCCCACACCTTCGTTGGCCACATGTCCCAGCGCCTCGCCAACCACCGGCGCACAGGTGCGGGCGATGATCTTCTCTTCATTGAGTGCGGTTTTGATCAGACTGATCAGGCCGGCGACATCCGTGACATTGCCATGCACCAACTGCGCGTAATTGACGTAAGCGTGCAACCTCACGGCGGTGGTCAAGGTGCGGTCTTCTCCCTCTCGTCCACGCAAGACGTTCATCAGTGCCTGGATGGTGAAGCCGGTATTGAGCGTGTGTACGGCACCCGCCTCTGCCATCTGTGGCGAGGCTCGGGTGCCCAGTGCCGAAAACTGCTCCGACAGATAATTTCTGATGCGCAGCAGACGATGATCGGTGCTCACCACCTGCACCACATGCTCGGCCTGCGTGGGATCGACCAGGTTGATCCGGTACTCGCCGGCGGGCGTCATCTCCAGGGTTTCGAACAACGGCACCAGCGGTTTTGCCGCAGCATGCAAGTGCTGTATAGCGTCAGTCGCCTGGGCAATCTGCTGTCCCCACCACTGGCTGTCCAGATCGCGCAGGCTGCGCCCCAGGTGCGGATTGCTGACCAGCGAATGTCCGCGAGCACTGTTCAGGCGCCGACGGATCGGTCGCGGTGTATGCTCCGGCAGCACATTGTCGGATTCCAGCAATTGCCCGACGCGCAAACCGCCGGACAGATCCAGCGCCGCTATCTTTTGTCCCTGCAGCTCGATCAGATCAAACGTCGGGCGCGCGTCGTCGCCATAGGCCGCATAGTATTTCGCCATGCCCTGTTTCTGGAAAAGGTCGGTCAGTGCCAGTTGGAACTGGTCAGGCTGGCTGAACTCGAACACGCCGAAATTGGGGTCATAGAAATGATAGGTGGCGTGCCCACCATTGAAGATTTTCGCCACCAGCATGGCGTGGTTGTCCGAGTTGAGCATCAGCGTGCGCGAGCTGGCGAACGCTTCCAGCGTGGTGCCGAGCTGCTGCAGATCGACGCGCCCCAGCGGCTTGCCGATGTCGTGCAATTGCACGCCACGCAACTCTTCGAGTGCCTCCAGAAACACCATTGAATCGTGCTGCTGCGGCTCGGCAGTGGCCAGGAAGAATCGCTCACGCAAGCGTCGCGACGCCGCCACGCCGTGCTCCAGAGCAGCACTCATGATCAGCGCCAGCGGGTAACAGCGGCCACCGGGATCACCCGCCCCCTGGAGCAACAGATCCTGTGGCACCAGTTTGACGTCACTGGCCTCGATTTGCCCCAGTACCTGACCCAGCCGCAGGATCACCTGTTCACGATGCTCGCGGGTGGCGATGGTCTGGATATGGGCAACATGACGCCCCCATTGAAACAGCGTGTGCGCCTGCGACAGCGCGGCTCGTTTCAACGTCAACGCGCTGTCCGACGAGACCATCGGCTGGTCGACATGGCTGGCGAGACCGGCCATGAACTGCGGCGCCCGATGCTGATACAGATGGCGTTCAATGGCCGCATAACGCACCGATGCTCCGACCTCGGCAACGCTGTTGGCGAGGTTGTCGAGCTCGGGGGCAAGTTGCGTGAAGCTTGAGTTATCCAGTGAGCGTATGCCGAGCATCTGTCCCAACACTACCCGTTGCAAGGGACTGATCTGGAAGAACTGCAGCGCACCCTCGGCAATGCCGCTTAGCAACTCATCCAGCGCCAGCCCCTGAATCCGCGCATCGCTGAGCGACGCCGGAGCTTGCAGAGTGACGGGTTGGGCCTTGATGGCCTGACGATCGTCGAACCCCAGACCCGGCCCTTCGGGAAAAACCAGCGGACCGTTATGACCTTGCCTCATCGCCGCCACAAACGGTGCACCGAGTCGGTCGATCATCCCTTGCAAGACCTCCGTCAATAACACTGGGCGTCCCTCGATGAGCGGCCAACCCTCTTCGAACACCACAGTCTGCTGTTTGAGCAGGGCAGCAACATTACCGCTGTAGCGGACACTGAACTGTCCTTGCCGCCAACGCTGCTGTTCGTCGACAACCCATTGTTCATCATCGCTGGCGTTGTCTTTCCACGAGTGATCCTGCTCCTCCTCGGTCTTGTCGTTGATCATCCAGAGCGGATCGATGGCAGTCTCGACGCGCACTGTTTCATCTTCGCGCGGGACGAAGTTGTGCCGTTCGTAATCGCGCATGCCAGCGCGCATCGCGGCCGGACCAGTCAGAAAAATTGTCCATTCGCTCTGCGGGAGGATACCGTCTTCGAAATATCCAGCGACCGCCAGAATCAGTTCGTTCGCCGCTGCATGCTCGATCGAGGACAACGCGTCAATAGAGCCGCAGTTTTGCTCGAATACCTCACGCGCAAGCGTCGACATGCCGTAAAAATTGCTCAGCGCAACACCGCGCTTGGCCGCCAGCCGAGCCGTCAGTGCGATGAAGTCATAATTGAAGCGAAACCGGTCGATCACGCTTTTGAGCATCGGCGATCGGGCATGGGCCATCAGGAAGGAATTGCTCAGCGAGCTCTGCACAGCAACTGCCCGCAAGTCCTGTGGGCGGACGAGCAGCTCGGCCGGCGCCTGGAACACCTCATTCAGCGCCGGTCGTTGTCGGGCAAACGCCTCAAGCGCGGCGCGGTGTTGTTCGGGAATACTTGCCAGATAATCAGTGTACTGGTGGCGCAGAGCCTCGCGTGCAGGCATCCAGTGCCGATTGTGATCGAGCAGCAGTTGCAGAACGCCAACGCGTGACCGAGGGTCAAATCCGCTGATATCAACGCCTCCCAGGGTCTTGACCAGTGGCGGCAGATTATCAACATCGGCATATCCGCCGCCCTCTTCGTAAAGGGCCTCGGCGCGCACCACATCGGAAGCAGCGGCCAGATTGCCGCGCAACCGGATTTCGCGCTCGTAGATATCCTGCAATTGCAGCGGAGTATCCAGGGCGTTCAAGTCGCGCAACTGCAGGTCGTCTCCTGCGAGCTCCAGCAGACTGCGGCGGTTTTGCTCGATCAGCGCCTCCAGTTGCGCGGCGTCCTGCCCATAGGCGCGGGCCAACAGATCGACGCGTGCGTCATCAGCTGAAAGTCCCCGCTCCAGTGCGGCATCGATATGCATGGACATCTGTTGTTTAAGGACGATGGCCCGTTCTTCGTACAGCGTGCCCAGCTGATCTTTGGAAACACTGTCGCTGCCACCCTGTTGCAGGGCGTCTGCCTTGGCCGCCTCGACGATCAGCCTGTTGGTTTGCCAGGCCAACAACGCGTCGCTGTCGTACCAGAGATGGAGGCTGTAACCTTGCCCGTTCAGCACCTGTTTCCAGATGTTGAGATAGTCACGCTGGATCGCGCCCAGTCCTCCACCGAGCCAGACAAAGTGCAGATTCTTCGGTACGGCAGTCGGGGGGCTCTTCGCGTACGCCAGGCTGTTTTGCAACCGGACCTCGAAAGCCTGGATGCTGTTATAGATGCGCGATAACTGTGCAGGCTGGCTATCGGGTTGCGAGTATATATGTGGCGAACCGATCAACTGGCCGATCGACTGCTTGAGCAGTGCCAAAGGCTCGATCAGTCGTGGAGAATCGAGCAAGCCGATACAGGCAAAGTAATAACGCCACACTGACTGATAGGATTCACTGCCCCTGTGCGCCGACATGGCCTGTTCCAGATCCGCCTGTTTGAACAGTTTGATGAATTTGACAAACCCGCTGGCGTCTTGAGTTCTTCGGTCCTGCATGAAAGTTGCTCCTTGGCCCTGACCAATAACGAAAGTGCCCGCTGGCACTTGCATAGCGGCCAAACTAACTTCTGGCGAATCGGAGCTCAAACTTCAAAACTTTCAATACATGTCAAAACAAACAACTGAAAAGCAACTGATAACGCATGTAACGGCAACAAGCTATTTCCACAATCAATATATGAATCAAACAAGTCTGAGCAGAGCCCGAAATTACCAAGACTGCAATTTCAGGCCTGTCTATAAGTGTTCAAGATAAATCGAACAGAATGTAAGCAAAGAGAAAGCTCTCACACAGAAGCGGAGCAGATCGTACAGGTCGCGTTGAACAATATGACGCGGTCAGATCCGGAAACAATCTGTGCGGGAGATCGCGGTTGGCGAGGCAGCAAGCTCCCTCGCCAACGGCTCAGGACTGCGGCTTTTCGCCGTACCAGCGCGGCGTGTAGACCCACTCGCCCCCGTCCGCTTTGGCAAAGGTGCAAGTGGTCGAGGAACCGATCAGGACCATGGTGCGCATGTCCACCTGATCCGTGGTCAGTTGCCCCAGTGTCGTCACGCGCAGGGTTTGCCCCGGGCGACCGATGTCGCGCCCCAGCACCACAGGCGTAGCCGCAGTGCGATGCTGCGCGACGATTTCCAGCGCACGCCCCAATTGCCACGGGCGCGCCCGGGAGATCGGGTTATAGAAGGCCAGGGCCAGATCGGCCTCCGCCGCCAGATCCAGACGCTTTTCAATGATCGACCACGGCTTGAGGTTGTCCGACAGCGACATCACGCAGAAATCATGACCCAGCGGCGCCCCCGCTTGCGCAGCCGTGGCGAGCGAGGCGGATACACCTGGCAGGATTTCCAGCTCGACACTGTGCCAGGCCGGATCGGTCGACTCGTGCAACGCTTCGAGCACCGCCGCGGCCATGGCGAACACGCCGGGATCGCCGGACGAGACCACGATCACCGAACGGCCCTCGGCCGCCAGCCGGAAGGCGTGGCGGGCGCGCTGCATTTCTTCGCGATTGTCGGTGCAGTGCTGCACCTGATCATCGCGGAACGGACCGGCCATGCGCACATAGGTTTCGTAGCCGAGCACATCGGTGGCCCGCGCCAGTTCCGCCTTGACCGCAGGCACCATCAACTCGGCAGCGCCGGGGCCAAGGCCGATCACCGCCAGGCGCCCACGTTGACGACCGATCTGCGCGACGTCGAGCGGCTGTTCGGCGCGCGCAATCGCCAGACCGTTGGCATTGCTGATCGCGGCCTGCGGCAGTGCCTGACGAGCCAACTCGCCGAGGTCTTTCTGCGCCGCGACAAAGCGCAGCGGCACTCCCAGTTCGAGGGCGGCTTCACGCAGTCTGGCCGACGCCACTTCAGTGTCAGCCGCCAGCAGACAGGCCAGCGACTGCCGCGCAACCCCGGCCTGCTGCAATGCGGCGCGCACGGCATGCGGCAGATCATCCAACTGCGCACTCACCGCCACCGCCACACTGCGTGGATAGATCAGCAGCTCATTGGCGCTCGCTGCACGCTCGGCACTGCCAACATGAATCGAGCGCTGCGCCTGCGGGTCTTGCGGCAACTGCGCCTGCTCCAGCCACGGCGCGGCGCCTTCGATGCGCACGCTGTGCCCGGCCAGCAGATCGGAAACGAAACGCTTGCCCAGCTCCAGATCAGCCAGCGCATAACCGCTGGGTGGATTGAGCAGACAAGTGCCAAAGCGCAATTCGCCACTGGTGGTGATCGCCGCGGCGACCTGCAATGCGGCACCGATTTCCCGGGCCATGACATTCACTCCGCCGAGGCCGCCGAGCAGCGGCACCACAGCGCTGCCGTCTTCGGCAACAGCGAGTACCGCCGGTTCAGCGCCCTTCTCCAGCAGCAACGGCGCCAGGGTGCGGATGACAATGCCGGCCGCACACAGGGCGATGATCGGCGTGTCTCGCTGGTACAGCTCACGTAGGGTCGCGCCGAATTCCTGATAACTGCAGTCGGCGCCTTCGACGCGCCCGGCGAGGCCATGGATCTGCGCCGTCGGATACAACTGCTGGATCCGCCGTGCGGTGGCGAGCGCGCCTTGTCCGAGGATGACAATGGCCGGTGTGGATGGCGTCATCAACCTTGCCACCGTTCGCCCGGGACGATGATCAGCGAGAAGTACGGCGAGGACATCGGCTCGACCTGATCCAGCGGCACGATCTTCTGATTGGCCATGGTCGCGCGTTCGACGTACAGCGCCCGCTCGGCCAGACCGAGCTCTTCAAGTACTGCACGGACTTTGGGAAAGTTGCGCCCCAGCTTCATGATCACCGCCGCATCGGCGTCGGCCAGGCGCCGCTTCAGATCCTCGTGCGGCAAGACGCCGGAGAGCACCGACAGACTCTGGTTGCGATACACCAACGGCGCACCGAGCACCGAGGCGCCGCCGAGCATCGAGCACACGCCCGGCACCACTTCGGCTTCATAGCGCGTGGACAACCGGTCATGCAGATACATGTAGGAGCCGTAGAAGAATGGATCGCCTTCACAGATCACCGCCACATCGCGGCCGGCGTCCAGATGCGCAGCCACTGTCTCGGAGGCTTCATCGTAGAAGTCGCTGATCACCTGTTCATAGGACAGTGGCGCCGGCAGCACTTCGGTGGTCACCGGGTACACCAGCGGCAACAGATTCTGCGCGTCCTGCAGGTGCGCTTCGATGATGCCGAACGCGTTGCCCTTCTTGCCCTTGGCGACAAAGTACGCCACCACTGGCGACTCGCGCAGCAGACGCAGGGCTTTGACGGTAATCAGTTCCGGATCACCGGGGCCCACACCGAGGCCGATCAGACGTCCTTTGGCCTGCATCATTCGATCTCCGTGGCGAGGGCATTGACTGCGGCTGCGGCCATGGCGCTGCCGCCGAGCCGGCCTTGCATGATCACGAACGGTACGCCGCGACTGTCAGCCGCCAGCGCCGCTTTCGATTCGGCGGCGCCGACGAAGCCCACCGGGAAGCCGAGGATCAGCGCCGGTTTCGGTGCGCCGGCGTCGAGCATTTCCAGCAGGTAAAACAGTGCGGTCGGCGCGTTGCCGATCACCACCACGCTGCCTTCCAGGTGCGGACGCCACAGTTCCAGCGCCGCCGCCGAGCGGGTGTTGCCCAACTCGCGGGCCAGATCCGGCACGCTGTCGTCGCGCAAGGTGCAGATCACCTGATTGTTGGCCGGCAGACGGGCGCGGGTCACGCCTTCGGAGACCATCCGCGCATCGCACAGGATCGGCGCACCGGCCGCCAGCGCATCGCGCCCGGCCTTGCCGGCACCTTCGGAGAACAGCAGACCATCGACGGCCTCGACCATGCCGCAGGCGTGGATCACCCGCACCGCGAGTTTTTCCAGATCGGCCGGGATGCGCGCCAGATTGGCCTCGCTGCGAATGATCGCGAAGGAGTTGCGATAGATCTCCTGACCGTCGCGGATGTAATCAAGCATCAAGGGGGCTCCGTGAGCGGGCGTCGAGCAGGATCGCGGCCGCTTCAATAGTAAGGTTGCGTGCGTGCAGCGTGCCGAAACCCGGCAGCGCTGCATCGCGAAAATAGAGATCGTAATGACCGGGGTTGACCGCCAGCAATGTCGCCGCTGCGCGATGGGCCGCCGCGCAAGAGCGCGGGCAACCGGACAGGTGCACGTGCTGCGCCTGTGGCAGCAGCGTCGCCAGCAGCCGCGCATCATGTTTGGTATCGGCCAGGCCTTTGCCGCAGCCGCTGGAGCCGGTGCAGGCAATCAGTCGGGACAGCGGCTCGCCGGCGTCGGTCAGCCAGTGCAATTGCGTCAGGTGTTGCAGGACTCGCGCCGCGTCGGCGGGCTTCACGTTCGGCAGCAGCAGACTTTGCCAAGGTGTGAAACGCAGGCTGCCATCCCCGAACTCGCGGGCCAGTCGAGCCGCACCGCGCAGCATGGCCGGATCGAGACGGCCAAGCGCCGGCACCGCACCGACATATACCCGGTCGTCAGCATTTTGCCGGTGGACACCGATGTGCAGAGCATCCGCCAGCGGCGTGCGCTGTCGAGCAACAGCAGCTTTGATCGCCACGCGTTCGCGCAACTGTTCGAGAAACGCCTGCAGCGGCAGTTCATCGAGCAAATGGCGCATGCGCGTCTGCTCCGGTCGTGCCAGATCAAGGAACAACTCCAGCACCGCGACCACCAGCGCATGGCCGCTATCCAGTGTCACAACACCGGCCGCATGATCGGTCGGGCAGCCGGACAGGCCGAACGCCAACAATATTTCACCGTCATGCTCGAACGCCGACAGCCACAGATCATGCGGATGCTTGAGCATCGCCAACGCCTCAGCGCCGTCCAGTTGCACGGCGAACTTGGCGCTCAATTCGTGAAAACGCGGATGCGTCTGCAATGTCGCCAGAATCTGTTCGGCCAAAGGGCGGGTATCGAACAGCAACTGCTGATCGATCCCGGCACTCGGGCTGAGCATCAGGTTGCGCACATCGTCGCCCGCTGCGGTTTGCGGCCCCAGGCCGGCGGTCAGCAAACTGTCGATCAATGCCGCTGACTGCTCGCCGATGCCGCGAATCTGCAGATTGGCGCGGTTGGTCGCCTCGATCGCGCCACTGGCAAAACGCTCGGCGGCATCGGCCACCGCGGCGGCCTGATCAGCGGTGATCGAGCCGCCATTGAGCTTGATCCGGCAGATACCGCCATCCAGCGCCTGGACAATACGCAGCAACCCCGGACAAGCCGAGGGGCGCAGAGCGGTGGACATAGAGCGTTCGTTCAAGGGATGACCGGCTGGCTGGCAGCGCTGTGGTGGGCGAAAGGTCGCCATTATGCCTGCTTTGCCCGAGCGCATGAAAATGCCTGCCGGTCGGAAACTGCGGCTTTTCAGAGTTCGACCTCTTCAAGGTCAGCCACACTCTCGCGAATCGCCTGATCTACAACGTCCCGGTTTTTGTCGATGTCCCGGCGATTGATCACCATTCTTCTGGCGCGGATGTCCAGTTGCGACATCGGTTGATGGACCTGCCAGAACAGGTAGTTGGTACTCAATACCAACTTGAAAAAGCGGATTTGGCTGAACACCACAACCAACTCGCCGTTGGCGTTCTGACTGACCGGTACAATGTGCGAGGTGAAGGCCTTGCCACTCAGGGCGGTAAACTTTTGCAGTAGCGCTACATCTTTTTCAAGCGCTGCCAGCCCGGCTTCAACCTGCGCTAGTTGAACGCTCGCGAGCAAGGGTGCTGTCGACCGCCGCCACGCCTCCTGCACACTTCCGGAAAACGCCTCCTGGACCAGCACCACCGGTTTCTCCTCCTGTTTCCAGCCACATGACCACAGGCCTCCGACAAAGTAATCGAACCACTCTGCAGGCTGAAGGCTGCTGTCACAACGGCTGTCCGCCGCAATCTGCGCGAGATAAATGCAGTTCCTCACAAATCTGTTATCGGCCTCTGCACGCCCCTCCAGCCCGACGAACAACATATTATTAACGGCAACTGCATTATTCTGACTTAAACGTGTAGCTGAATTGATATCCATATCGCCCCCCTGCCAACTTGGCACGTATTAAATTTATAGCTTCATTGCGCCAGACTTATTAAAAAGAACTGACTTGAATCAAACTAACAAAAACAGAAGTTTAAAAAATCACTATTACTCGACATTAAGTTTCCGCGTTGCTCTCGACATGCCGCGACGACAGACCCGCGTCAGATGCCGGCAGCCGCGTTATCATGCCGCCCGTGAAGATCTACTCGGAATTAAGGAACGGCATGACACCCTGGCTGACGGTTGTGGGAATCGGTGAAGACGGCTTCAAGGGCCTGGGCAAAAATGCCCGGCGGGCCCTGATGGGCGCCTCGCGGATCATCGGCGGCCAGCGGCAACTGGACTTGCTGCCGGTGTGCATTCGCGGCGAACGCGATTTGTGGCCGAGTCCGTTTTCCCTCGCGCCGGTATTGGAGCAGCGCGGCGAAGCGGTGTGCGTGTTGGCCAGTGGTGATCCGATGTTCTACGGCGTAGGCGCGAGCCTTGCGCGACACGTGCCGAGTATCGAGATGCTGATCCTGCCCGCGCCCTCCTCCTGTTCGCTGGCCGCCGCCCGACTCGGCTGGCCGCTTCAAGAGGTGGTCACCCTATCGCTGGTGGCGCGACCACTGGCGGCACTCAATGCGCAGCTGTTCAGCGGGGTGCGTCTGTTGTTGCTGAGTAATGACCGGCAAAGTCCGGCGGCCGTCGCGGCGCTGCTGCGCGAGCGCGGTTTTGGCGGCAGTCGCCTGACTGTACTTGAGCACCTGGGTGGCGATGCCGAACGGCGCATCGACAGTACTGCCCATGAATGGAATGACCCGGCGATTGCCGATCTGAATGTGATCGCCATCGAATGCCGGGCCGATCCGCAGGCGCCGCGCCTGTCGCGTCTTGCCGGCCTGCCCGACTCGGCATTCCAGCACGACGGGCAACTGACCAAACGCGATGTACGCGCGATCACCCTCGCCCGCCTCGCGCCGATTCCCGGTGAACTGCTGTGGGATGTCGGCGGTGGTTGCGGCTCGATCGGCATCGAATGGATGCGCGCGCACCCGAGCTGCCGCGCCATCGCCATCGAGGCGGACGAAGGCCGACAGGCCTTGATCGAACACAACCGCGACGCGTTGGGCGTGCCCGGTCTGCACTTGGTGCGTGGCCGTGCGCCGCAAGCCCTCGCCGGACTGGAGCGCCCGGACGCGATCTTCATCGGCGGCGGCGTGACCCGCGATGGCGTGTTTGAAACCTGCTGGGAACAACTCAAACCCGGTGGCAGGCTGGTCGCCAACGCCGTGACCCTGCAAAGTGAAATCAGCCTGATGCACTGGCGCGAACGCCACGGCGGCGAACTGACCCGAATCCACGTTGCCCAGGCGCAACCGCTGGGCGAGTTCGACACCTGGCGTCAGGCGTTGCCGATTACCCTGCTGGATCTGGTCAAACCCCTCGATGCGTGACGAAACCGCCGAACAACCCGCGCCCCTGCGCAGCGGTCTGACCACCGGCAGCTGCGCCACTGCCACCAGCCTCGCCGCCGCCCGCCTGCTGCTCGGCGGTACGTCGGCGGATGCGGTGCAGATCGTCCTGCCCAAAGGCAAACAGGTGCAGATGCGCCTGGAGTTCTGCCGGCTGACCGAAGGCGGCGCCGAGGCCGGAACGATCAAGGATGCCGGCGACGACCCGGACGTAACTCACGGTGCGCTGCTCTATTCACACGTGCGGCTGCTGGCCGAGCCGGGGATTCGCTTTGTCGCGGGCGCAGGTGTCGGCACCGTGACCCGACCGGGGCTGGTGCTCGGCGTCGGTGAACCGGCGATCAACCCGGTACCGCGCAAGATGATCAGCGACCACCTGACGCTGCTCGCCACCGAAAGCGCTTATGCCGGCGGCTTCGAGGTCACGGTCAACGTCGAGGGCGGTGAAGCGCTGGCGTTGAAAACCATGAATCCGCGTCTGGGCATTCTCGGTGGTTTGTCGATCCTCGGCACCAGCGGTATCGTCCGGCCGTTTTCCTGCGCGGCGTACATCGCCTCGATCCATCAGGGCATCGATGTCGCCAAAACCAACGGCTATCTGCACATTGCCGCGTGCACCGGCAACGCCAGCGAAGACACCATGCGCCGGGTCTACGACCTGCCGGAAATCGCCTTGATCGAAATGGGTGACTTTGTCGGCGCGGTGCTCAAGCATTTGCGCAAAGTGCCGGTGGATAAACTCAGCCTGTGCGGCGGCTTCGGCAAGATCAGCAAACTGGCGGCCGGGCACATGGATCTGCACTCGCGGCATTCGAGTATCGATCTGCCGCAACTGGCTGAATGGGCGGCGGCGATGGGTGCCGATCAGGCATTGCAGCAGAGCATTCGTGAAGCGAACACCAGTCAGCAGGCCTTGGCGATGGCCAGCGCGGCAGGCGTCGCCCTCGGCGATGAGGTCTGTCGCCACGCGCTGAATTTCGCCCGCAGCGTGGTACCGGCACAGGTACAGGTCGAGGTGTTTGCAATTGATCGCCAGGGCGGCATCGTCGGCCATGCCGGAGGTTTTGCATGAAACGGATCTTGTTGCTCGGCGGCGTCACCGAGGCGTTGGCCATCGCCCGTACGCTGGGGCCAGAACACATTTACAGTCTGGCCGGCGTGGGCCGAGTGCCTACCGACCTGACCTGTCAGGTGCGCGTCGGCGGCTACGGCGGCGCCGAAGGTCTGGCGCAATTCATTCGCGCTGAAGGCATCGACCTGTTGTTCGATGCGACCCACCCTTACGCCGCGCAAATCAGCCGCAACGCCGCCAGTGCCGCGCAACTGTCCGGCATTCCCTGCTGGGCCCTGCGCCGCCCCGCGTGGCAGCCGCAACCGGGCGATGACTGGCGAGAAGTCGGCGACTGGGCTGAACTGATCGAAGCCCTCAAACCGTTCTGCCGCCCGCTGTTCACCCTCGGCCGCGAACCGCTGCAACACCTCGACGAAATCCCTGCCAACCAGTTCTGGACCCTGCGCGCCCTCGACGTCTACCCCGGCAACGAACGCTGCGAAGTGATCGGCGCCCGTGGGCCGTTTCTGCTTGAGGAAGAACGCGCGCTGTTTGAACGCCGGCAGATCGATGTGTTGATCAGCAAGAACAGCGGCAGCACCGCGACCGAGCCGAAACTGGAAGTGGCGCGGGAGTTGCGAGTGCCGGTGATGGTGTTGAAGCGGCCGGTGTTGCCGGGGGTTGATCGGGAGTTTCTGACAACGGATGAAGTCCTTGCTGCCCTTGCCGCCTTCATCCGGCTTTAACCCAGTGCAGCTCTCGAATAAGCCTTCGCGGGCAAGCCCGCTCCCACAGTGGTCGGCGGCAACCGCATAGTCTGTGTATGCCAGAAACCCTGTGGGAGCGGGCTTGCTCGCGAAGGCGCCGTCCCTGAGAGCTCGTATGCTGAACGTTGAAAAGACAGATCAAAAGATCGCAGCCTCGTTCCACTCGTCAGCTCCTACAGGATCGGCGAATGAGTATGGCGCTGCGAACTTCAACCGCTACACTCCTTTTGATTGATCTGCGACACCAAACCGCACGACGCCTTTTTACTTATCGGCCCTGATCAGGCTAAATAGCCCGCGCCTGATTGCCCACCCAACGGATCTGTCCCATGAACCGACACCGGCTTGCACTTGCCTGGATCGCCTGCTTCGCAGTGCTGTTCAACATGCTCGCCATGCCGATGACCGGGGCGATGGCGCAGGCGGCCAGTTCACCGGCCGAGCAATTGCTGTGGAGCAGTTTCTGCACCGGCAGCGGGACGAAGATGGTGGCGATCAACATCGGCACCACGGAGCAGAAAGCCCCGTCCAACGACAGCCATTCCAACATGCAGCATTGCTGGTGCTGCTCGGGTTCTGCGCCGCTGGTGGCGTTGCCGGGCCATACGCCGCAGCTGTATTTCGCCCGCTACGAAAGCAATCGCAGCGTGGCGCCGCCCTCGTTGCAAACACCGACACCGCGCCAGCAATGGCCGAGCCTCAATCCCCGCGCCTCGCCTCTGGTCTGATCTGTCTCGCAATTGACCTGCGTTTCACATCGTTCTGGAGAACTGCCATGTTGAACAAACTCTTCGTCATCGCTGCGCTGTTGCTGCCTGCTTGCTTCGCCCATGCCCACGAATACAAGGCCGGCGAGCTGGAAATCGCTCACCCGTGGTCGCAGGAGCTGCCGCCCAACGCGCCGACCGTCGCGGCTTATTTCGTGATCAGCAATCCCGGCAAGACCGACGACCGCCTGCTCGGCGTCGACTCGCCGATCACCGCCGAAGCGCAACTGCATGAGCACGTGATGCAGGGCGATCTGATGAAGATGCAGCAGGTGCCCGACGTGGTGATTCCTGCCGGTGGCAAGGTCACGTTCGCGCCGATGGCCTATCACGTGATGCTGCTCAACCCGAAAGACCGCAGCCTGCTCAACGACGGCAAACGCTTCCCGCTGACCCTGCATTTCGAGAAGGCCGGTGACGTGACCGTCGAAGTCGCGGTGCAGAAGAAACCTCCGCAAGACACCCAGGCACACGATCACGCCCAGTAACCGATCCGGCTGACCACGCCCGTGCGCCCGCAACGCGCCGGGGCGTCCCGCCTGCATCGCCAGAGCCAGACTCTGACCCGCGGTAGCTGGATCGCCCTGTTCGCCATGTTGATGATCTTCATCGGCCCGCTGATTTCTCAGTCGATGCCGATGGATCAACACGCCTCGACGTCCATGCCGATGCCCATGGACATGGCGATGGACATGCCGGGCATGGATCATGCCGCGCACGGCGCACAACCGGCTGCCGAACACTGCCCGCCGCAATCCTCGCACCACGCTCTGTGGGAAAAGTGCGGTTATTGCAGCCTGCTGTTCAACTGCCCGGCGCTGACCGGGGGCGGCACTTTCGCCACGTTCAGCATCGCCCACGTCAACACCTTCACCCCATCATCTCCACGTCTGGGCCACGCCCGGCAGACCTTCTTCCCCGGCGCCCGCACCCGCGCACCGCCCGTCAACGCGTAAACACCGCACCTTTGATTGCACACGGTTGAGAAGACAGTTTCATGCTGCCGGCCGTGTCGTTTACGACTGTTTGATGGAAATTGTCATGTCCAGGTTTTCTGCTGTTCCACGCTCGGGTTCTGCCCAGGCTTCCTTTGCCTTGAACGAATCGCGCATTCGTTTCTCACATGCTACTGCCGTCCTTTGCGGTGTCCTGCTGTCCCCGCTGGTGCTCGCCGATGACCACGCCGGGTACAACCAAGAATTGAGTCCGACGGTGATCACCGCGATCGCTCCAAGCTCGCCGCTGACTATCGTCACCAACCCCAAGGACCCGCGCCAACCGGTGCCGGCCAGCGATGGCGGCGATTATCTGAAGACCATTCCCGGCTTCGCTCTGGTGCGCAACGGCGGCACCAACGGTGATCCGGTGCTGCGCGGGATGTTCGGTTCGCGCCTGAACATTCTCACCAACGGCAGCATGCTGCTCGGCGCCTGCCCCGGGCGGATGGACGCGCCGACCTCGTACATCTCGCCGGAAACCTACGACAAACTCACGGTGATCAAGGGCCCGCAAACCGTACTCTGGGGGCCGGGCGCATCGGCCGGCACGATCCTCTTCGACCGTGAGCCGGAGAGCTTCGGCGAACTCGGCACGCGGGTGAATGCCAGCGCGCTGGCCGGCTCCAACGGACGCTTCGACAAAGTTGTCGACGCCGCTGCCGGCGGGCCATTGGGCTACGTGCGAGTGATCGGCAACACCGCGCACTCCGACGACTATCGCGACGGCAACAACGACAGCGTGCCGTCGCGCTACGACAAGTGGAACGGTGACATCGCGCTCGGCTGGACCCCGGACGCCGACACCCTGATCGAACTCACCGCAGGCAAGGGCGATGGCGAAGCGCGCTACGCCGGACGCGGCATGGACGGTTCGCAGTTCCTGCGCGAAAGCCTCGGCCTGCGCTTCGAAAAATCCAACATCACCGACGTGCTGGAGAAACTCGAAGCACAGGTCTACTACAACTACGCCGACCACGTGATGGACAACTACACCCTGCGCACGCCATCCGGCACCGGGATGATGGCCGGGCCCATGGCGTCCAACGTCGACCGTCGCACCCTCGGCGCGCGGATCAAGGCGACCTGGCGCTGGGCCGACATCCAGTTGATCACCGGCCTTGATGCGCAGACCAACGAACACCGTCAGCGCAGTGGCATGGGCATCGACACCTACAAGGATCAGCCCTACACCAAGGACGCCGATTTCCATAACTACGGCGTGTTCAGCGAAATGACTTGGTACGCCGCCGACCGTGATCGGCTGATCACCGGCGCCCGGGTCGACCGTGCTTCGGCCAAGGATTACCGGCAGCGCATTAGCTCCGGAATGATGAGCCGCCCCAACCCGACCGCCGACCAGACCCGCGCCGACACCTTGCCGAGCGGCTTCGTGCGTTACGAGCATGACCTTGCTGACAGCCCGGCCACACTGTACGCCGGCCTCGGTCACGCGCAGCGCTTCCCGGATTACTGGGAGCTGTTTTCACCGAAGTCCGGCCCGGCCGGTTCGCTGAATGCGTTCGACTCGGTCAAACCGGAGAAGACCACCCAGTTCGACTTCGGCGTGAACTACAAGACCGCCGAACTCGAAGCCTGGGCCTCGGGTTACGTCGGTGTGGTGCGCGACTACATCCTGTTCGACTACACGCCAACGATGATGGGCATGAGTACTTCGCGCGCGGAAAACATCGACGCACGGATCATGGGTGGCGAACTCGGTGCCGCTTACAAACTCACCGATAACTGGAAAGCCGATGCGACCCTGGCTTACGCCTGGGGCAAGAACAGCAGCGACGGCAAGGCCCTGCCGCAAATGCCGCCGCTGGATGCGCGTTTCGGCCTGACCTACAGCGAAGACAACTGGAGCGCCGGGGCGCTGTGGCGCGTGGTCGCGGCGCAAAAGCGCATCGACCAGAACAAGGGCAACGTGGTCGGCAAGGACTACGACAAGAGCGGCGGCTTTGGCGTGTTCTCGCTCAACGGCGCCTACCGGATCAACAACAACTGGAAGGTCAGCACCGGCGTCGACAACCTGTTCGGCAAGGCTTACGCCGAGCACCTGAACCTGGCCGGTAACGCCGGTTTCGGCTACCCGGCCAACGACCCGCAAGCGATCAATGAACCGGGGCGCACGCTCTGGACCAAGGTCGATATGAGTTTCTAACCGAGCGGCACGCCCTGCCCCTGTGGGAGCGGGCTTGCTCGCGAAGACGGCGGCACATCCGGCACGGGTGGCGCCTGACACGACGCTTTCGCGAGCAAGCCCGCTCCCACAGGAGTGCAGCGGTGACGCTACCCATACAGAACAACTAAAAGATCCAAGCCAAGCGGAGCAAACGTGATGCAAAAGCCCAAACCGAATTTCTACAACCTGGCGTGGCGCTGGCATTTCTATGCCGGCCTATTCGTCGCGCCCTTCATGGTAATGCTGGCCCTGACCGGCATCATCTACCTGTTCAAACCGCAACTCGATTCACTGATGTACAGCAGCCTGCTCAACGTCCCCGCCGGGCATCACACGGTGCCGGCCGATGATCTGCTGCAACGGGTCAAGAGCGCTTATCCACAGGGTCAGATCAGCCAATACCTGCCGCCGGCCAACGCCGAGCGCAGCGCTCAGTTTGTCGTGAAGAATGAGGGTCATGAACTCAACGTATTCATCGATCCGTACCACGGCGACATTCTCGGCGAGCAGGATGCGAAGAAAAATCTGCAAGCCGTCGCCCGCGCGATTCACGGCGAACTGATGATCGGCACGCTCGGTGATCGCCTGATCGAACTCGCCGCCGGTTGGGGCGTGGTGCTGGTGGTGTCGGGGGTGTTTCTGTGGTGGCCGCGCGGTCAGGCCGCCGGAATTCTGTGGCCACGCCTGAACAGTCGCGGTCGGGTATTGTGGCGTGATCTGCACGCGGTCACCGGGTTCTGGGGCGCGGCATTGCTGCTGGTGATGCTGCTCAGCGGCATGACCTGGACCGGCTTCTGGGGCAAGCAGTACGCCCAGGTATGGAACGTGTTCCCGGCGGCGATGTGGAACAACGTGCCGACCTCCGACGTCGAGGCCGGCAGCCTCAACAACGCCGCGCGCCAGACCGTGCCGTGGGCAATGGAAAACACGCCGATGCCGATGTCCGGTGACCATGCCGAGCACATGGCCCACGGCGGCATGCAACACGGCCCCGCCGCTCCCGCGATCAGTTTGCAAGACGTGCAGAACATCGCAATTGAGCGCAAGGTCGAACCCGGCTACAGCATCACTCTGCCAACCACCGCGACCGGCGTGTTCACCATTGCCGTGTTCGCCGACGACCCGCGTAACGATGCGACCCTGCATGTCGATCAGTACACCGGCAAGGTCCTCGCCGATGTGCGTTTCGAGCAGTACGGCGCAGTGGCGCGGGCCACGGAAATCGGCGTGATGCTGCATGAAGGCAAGATGTTCGGCACCTTCAACCAGATCGTCGTGCTGCTGATCTGCCTGATGATTCTGCTCAGCGCCCTCAGCGGCGTGGTGATCTGGTGGAAGCGGCGGCCGCAAGGCAAGTTCGGCGTGCCGCCGCTGCGCCATGACCTGCCGAAATGGAAAACCGGTGTGGCGATCATGCTCGCGCTGGCCGTGATCTTTCCGCTGGTGGGCGCTTCGCTGGTACTGGTCTGGCTGCTGGATCGCCTGCTGTTGTCGCGTCTGGGCCGCCAAGCTGAATCTGCCTCAACTTGATCGTGAAGCAGGCGAGATGCGCGTTTCAGACAGATCTTTAAACTGCCGGGGCTTAAACTCCGGCATTCTTTAGTGTTACTGTGTAACACAAATATGCCGCTCTGCCCGCAGCCACAAGTTGCGGGCTTTCTTTTGAAGAAGTGATTCACCGCCCCGATGAACAAGTACCTCTTGTCCAGCCTCTGCCTGTTCGCCCTGAACAACGCCAACGCCGATGGCCAACCGCTGACGCTGCCCACCGGCACCATCTCCGCGCCTGCGATTGACGAAGAAAGCGTCAGCCTGACCACGCCGACCACCGCCGGCTCGCGCCTGAACCTGACGGCCATGGAAACCCCGGCCAGCGTCGAAAGCCTCAGCGGCGAGCAGGTTCGCGCCCGTGGCGATCGCAGCGTGCAGGACGCGGTGTCGCGCAGCACCGGCATCAGCCGCACCGGCACCCCGGGCGATGGCGGTACCTCGTTGCAGGCACGCGGTTTTACCGGGCAGAGTTCGGTGATGCAGTTGTATGACGGCAACCGCATGTACACCGGCATGGGCACCGTGACCTTTCCGGTCGACACCTGGGCGGTGCAGCGCGTCGACGTGCTGCGCGGCCCCGCCTCGGTGCTGTACGGCGAAGGCGCGACCGGCGCGGTGGTCAACGTGATTCCGAAGAAGCCGTTCGAGGGCGAAATAGAAAATCACCTGCGCCTCGGCTACGGTTCCTACGACAGTCAGCAGCAGGCGTTCGACAGCGGCGGCTCGCTGAGCGACACCCTGAGCTATCGCCTCAATCTCAATCGTCTGCGAAGCAACGGCTGGATCGATCGCGGTGACTCCTCCAGCGACTTCATCAGCGCCGCGCTGCGCTGGCAGGCCACTGACGACCTGGCCTTCACCCTCGCCCACGACTACGGCGACCAGCGTCCGCAGAATTACTTCGGCACGCCACTGATCAACGGCCAGTTGAAGGACAGCCTGCGTAACAAGAACTACAACGTGCGCGACGACCAGCAGCACTACAACGATCAGTGGACGCGCCTGACCACCGATTGGCAGATCAACGACGCGGTCAGCGCCAGCAACGAGCTGTACTACCTCAAGGCCCAGCGCCGCTGGCAGAACGCCGAGAACTACAACTTCGACCGCGACAGCCAGCAACTCAGCCGCAGCGGCTACTTCGGCATTGGCCACAGGCAAGAGCAGGTCGGCGACCGCCAGACCTTCACCTTCAAGCACTCGCTGTTCGGCCTCGACAGCCAGACCGTGACCGGCGTCGATTACAACCGCATCCGCTTCCAGCTCAACAGCAACTCGCCGTTCAACGACGTGCTGCCGAACGGTCAGGCGCTGGATCTGTATCACCCGCAACCGGGCTACTTCGAAAGTGCCAACCCGTACCGCGACCAGTTCGACAGCACCACAAAGCAGATGTCAGCGTTCGCTGAAAACCGCACGCAACTGAGCGAACGCTGGTCGCTGGTGACCGGCGTGCGCCGCGATTACGTACACGTGGATCGCAACAACCTGATCGACGACAGCCAGAGCGACAAGACTCTGACCGGCAACAACTGGAAGGCCGGACTGGTGTTCGCCCTGACGCCCGAGACTTCGCTCTACGCTCAGGTCGCGACCAGCACCGACGGCATCGGCGGCCTGATATCCCTCAGTCCGAGCCAGCAGCAATACGACCTCTCGACCGCGCGCCAGACCGAGGTCGGCCTGAAACAGTTGTTCTGGGATCAGCGTGGCGAGTTCACCCTGGCGGCCTATCGCATCGTCAAGAAGAAGCTGTTGACCGACGATCCGGGCAACCCGACGCTCAAGCAGCAGGTCGGCCAGCAATCATCCAATGGCCTGGAGGCCAGCCTTGATCTGCAATTGCCGCATGCCTGGCAACTGCAGGCCAACGCGGCGATTGTGAAGGCCAAGTACGATGACTTCTCCGAGGTAGTCAACGGGCAAACCCTGTCGTACAACGGCAATCGCCCGGTGGATGTACCGCGTCGAACCGCCAATCTGTGGCTGAACAAAAACCTCAGCGATGATCTGAAGGCCGGTGCCGGTGTGCGTTACGTCGATGCGCGTTACGCCGACATGGCCAACCGCAACGAGCTGCCAAGTTACACCGTGGTCGATGCAACGCTGTCGTGGCAAGCTCTGCGCAACACCACGCTGGGCTTGCAGGTGAACAATCTGTTTGACCGCCAGTACGCACAAAGCCAATACAATGAGGGCCAGCAGTGGATTCTCGGCGAGCCGAGATCGTTCTTCGTCACGGCCGATTACACCTTTTGATTCACCGGCCCCTTCGCGAGCAAGCCCGCTCCCACATTGAAATGCGATCCACTGTGGGAGCGGGCTTGCTCGCGAAGGCGTCATCAGCAACACCCGATATTTCAGAGTAGAAGATGACCTCACTGACCCTCGCCAACCTCGCCTGGACACCCCTGGGCCACGGCCACTGCCATCACCAGTTCCAGCTGCGTGACGCCTCGTTGCAGGTGGCCGCCGGTGAGTTTGTCGGTTTGATCGGTCCCAACGGCAGCGGCAAGACCAGCCTGCTGCGCTGCGCCTATCGCTTCAGTCAGCCGGAAAGCGGTGAGGTCAGACTCGATCATCACAACGTGTGGAAACAGTCCTCGCGCTGGTGCGCAAAACGCATCGCCGTGGTCCTGCAGGAATTTCCCGACGCCTTTGGCCTGACCGTCGAAGAAGTGGTCGCCATGGGCCGCACACCGCACAAAGGCCTGTTCGATGGCGACACGCTGGAAGATCGCAATCTGGCGACGCAAGCGCTCAGATCAGTCGGACTCGACGGCTTCGAAGACCATGCGTTCGCCACACTCTCCGGCGGTGAAAAACAGCGGGTAATCCTCGCTCGCGCCCTGACCCAGCAACCGCAATTGCTGATCCTCGACGAGCCGACCAACCACCTCGACCCGCGTTATCAGCTCGAACTGCTGCAACTGGTCAAACGTCTGCAGATCGGCACCCTCGCCAGCATTCACGACCTGAACCTGGCCGCCGCGTTCTGTGACCGACTGTACGTGATCAATCACGGGCGCATCGTCGCCAGCGGCACGCCGCAAGAAGTGCTCACCACCGAGCTGTTGCGTGACGTGTTCGGCGTCGAGGCGTTGATCGACTCCCATCCCCTCCACGGCTACCCGCGAATCACCTGGATAACCCGACCATGACTGTGCGTTCCCTGCTTTGTGTCGCTCTTTTGTTGTGCAGTGCCCAGGCTTTCGCCGAAGCCACGAAATACCCGTTGACCATCCACAGCTGCAACCGTGAAGTGACCTTCAACGAGGCGCCGAAGCACGCGGTCAGCCACGACATCAACATGACCCAGATGATGCTCGCCCTCGGCCTCAAATCGCGCATGGCCGGTTATAGCGGCGTCAGCGGCTGGAAGTCGGTGACGCCCGCGATGCAGTCGCTGCTCGACGGCTTGCCGGAGCTGGCTGCGAAATATCCTTCGGTGGAAACCCTGCTCAACGCCAACGTCGATTTCTTTTTCGCCGGTTGGGATTACGGCATGCGCGTAGGCGGCGACCTCACCCCGCAGACCCTGCAACCGCTGGGCATCAACGTGTATGAGCTGACCGAGTCCTGCGCCTTCGTGATGAAGCGCCCGGCGGCGACACTGGATGACACCTACAACGACCTGCGCAATCTCGGGAAAATTTTCGACGTGCAGGATCGCGCCAACGCACTGATCGCCGACATGCAAAATCAGGTCGCCGAGATCCGCAAAGACCTGCCCGCCAACAAGCCGCGCGTGTTTCTCTACGACAGCGGCGAAGACCGCGCCATGACTTCCGGGCGTCTCGGCATGCCGCAGGCGCTGATTGATGCTGCAGGCGGGCGCAACATTCTCGACGACGTCGACGCGAGCTGGACGAGGGTCAACTGGGAGACCGTGGTCGAACGCAATCCGCAGGTGATCGTGATCGTCGACTACAGCGAAATCACCGCTGAACAGAAGATCGAATTTCTGCTGAAGAACCCGGCGCTGCAATCGGTCGATGCGATCAAGAACCAGCGCTTCATCGTCATCCCTTACGTGCAGGCCACGCCGGGGATCGATAACGTGCTGGCGGTGGAAACCCTGGCCAAAGGATTCCACGGCGAATGATCGACCGTCGCTACGCCTTGTTGCTGATCGCCCTCGGCGCCGTGTTGCTGATGTCGTGCGTGGTGTCGCTGGGCTTTGGCCCGGCGCGGGTGCCGGTGGACGTGGTGTGGCGGATTCTCCTGCACAAGGCCTTGGGTTTCGGCGAGGTGAGCTGGAGCGCCGGGCAGGAACACATTGTCTGGCTGATCCGTGTGCCGCGCATGTTGCTCGGGGCGTTGGTCGGTGCCGGGCTGGCGTTGATTGGCGCGGTGCTGCAAGCAGTGACGCGTAACCCACTGGCCGATCCGCACCTGCTCGGCGTCACTTCCGGCGCGACACTTGGCGCCGTGATCGTGGTGCTGCACATCGGAGAGATCGTCGGTCTGCTGACCCTGCCGATTGCCGCGTTCATCGGTGCATTGCTGAGCATGTTTCTGGTACTGGGGATTGCCAACCGTCAGGGTCGGCTCGACAGCGATCGCCTGCTGCTGTGCGGCGTGGCGGTGTCGTTCGTGATGATGGCGATCGCCAATCTGCTGCTGTTCATGGGCGACCATCGCGCCAGCTCGGCAGTGATGTTCTGGATGCTCGGCGGTCTCGGCCTGGCGCGCTGGGAGCTGCTGGCGGTACCGGCCCTGAGCGTGTTGCTCGGCCTCGGACTGTTGCTGGGCATGGCCCGGCCGTTGAACGCACTGATGGCAGGCGAACAGACCGCCGTCACCCTTGGCCTGAATGCCCGCGCGGTGCGTTTGCGGGTGTTTGTGATCGCCTCGTTGATGACCGGAGTGCTGGTGTCGATCAGTGGCTCGATCGGTTTTGTCGGGCTGATGGTGCCGCACATTGCCCGGCGTCTGGTCGGCGCCGAACACCGCCGATTGCTGCCCGCCTGTGTGCTGCTCGGCAGCCTGTTTCTGGTGTGGGTCGATGTCGCCGCGCGGACTCTGATCGCGCCGGAAGACCTGCCCATCGGCGTTGCCACCGCGGCCATCGGCGGCCTGTTCTTCATCGGCCTGATGCGCCGCCGTTGAGCCTCCTGTAAGGCATGAGGCTGGTTTCGCCAGCGCGGGATCACCAACGTGACGTTTACTCCGCCCGGCAAGAAACCAAGATTTTTCCTACAGGTTTTTCAGGTTGTCCGTCGGAAGCACGCGCCCTAGTCTTCCGCGGTCGCTGAACACTCAGCCATCCGCTGCGCAAGGCTCGGCGAGTCCTGCGCCTGTCCGAACACGAAAGGAAAATCACGTTGCTCAAGACGATTCTTGCCTCAATCGCATTTATCTCGGCGCCTGCATGGGCAAGCCCGCCCCCCTTCACCGGCACGGATTACAGCGGTACGTACGAATGCAAGGGAATGGACAGCCATATCGGCGAATTCAGAGGCACTGTCGATATGTCACTGAATGTCGGGCAAAGTACCGGTGAGTACGGTGCTTACCGCTTCACCCTGACCCTCGCCGACAAGTCTCTGTACAACGGTTTTGCCGCAGCCGATGCAGACTCGCTGGCCATTTACTTTGCGCACACCGATCCCGCCTTGAAGGACTACGGCGTTGGCATTGCAAAGATGAAATCAGCTCCAGACGGCAAGACGTCCTTTATCAAGTACTACTACGGCCCGGAATATGAGGGCGGCGGTCACGGTATGGAAAACTGCGTCAAGGGCTGATTCGGCCCACTCCCTGAAAAGTGCTGTCGCCCTGCGGCAGCACCACAATGAAGCACGCCCTCGCACCACCGCCACTCGCTTGTCCTCTCCTGGTGCGCGCCGCTATCGCGCAACCGCTCTGACACGACATTTTCCTGCCCGATCCCGACCGGGCACAGCCCTTGCAAAACACACCTTCAGTCGTCCGCATCTGCCAACCATAAAAAACTTTAACGTTCATGGAGATCGCACAATGAAGCGTCGCAGTTTGATCAAGGCTTTCACACTCACGGCATCCATTGCCGCGATGGGCATGACCTGGACTGTCCAGGCCGCCGAGACCATCAAGGTCGGGATTCTGCACTCGTTGTCCGGGACCATGGCGATCTCCGAAACGTCGCTCAAAGACATGGCGCTGATGACCATCGACGAGATCAACGCCAAGGGCGGGGTGAACGGCAAGATGCTCGAACCGGTGGTGGTCGACCCGGCATCGAACTGGCCGCTGTTCGCCGAAAAAGGCCGGCAGTTGCTGACCCAGGACAAGGTCGCCGTGGTGTTCGGTTGCTGGACCTCGGTGTCGCGTAAATCGGTGCTGCCGGTGTTCGAAGAACTCAACGGCCTGCTGTTCTACCCGGTGCAATACGAAGGCGAAGAGATGTCGCCGAACGTGTTCTACACCGGCGCCGCGCCGAACCAGCAAGCGATCCCCGCCGTTGAATACCTGATGAGCGAAGAAGGCGGCAGCGCCAAGCGCTTCTTCCTGCTCGGCACCGACTACGTCTACCCGCGCACCACCAACAAGATCCTGCGCTCGTTCCTGCATTCCAAAGGCGTGGCCGACAAGGACATCGAAGAGGTCTATACCCCGTTCGGTCACAGCGACTATCAAACCATCGTCGCCAACATCAAGAAATTCTCCGCCGGCGGCAAGACTGCTGTGATCTCCACGGTCAACGGCGACTCCAACGTGCCGTTCTACAAAGAGCTGGCCAACCAGGGCCTGAAGGCTACCGACGTACCGGTGGTGGCGTTCTCGGTAGGTGAAGAAGAGCTGCGCGGCATCGACACCAAACCGCTGGTGGGCAACCTTGCGGCGTGGAACTACTTCGAGTCCGTGGAGAACCCGGTGAACAAGAAGTTCGTCGCTGACTGGAAAGCCTACGCGAAGAAACACAACCTGCCGGGCGCCGACAAAGCGGTGACCAACGACCCGATGGAAGCCACTTACGTCGGCATCCACATGTGGGCGCAGGCAGCGGAAAAAGCCAAGTCCACCGACGTCGACAAAGTCCGCGAAGCGCTGGCCGGCCAGACTTTCACCGCGCCGTCCGGTTATACGCTGACCATGGACAAGACCAACCACCACCTGCACAAACCGGTGATGATCGGCGAGATCCAGAGCGACGGTCAGTTCAACGTGGTGTGGCAGACCGAAGGCCCGATCCGCGCGCAGCCGTGGAGTCCGTTTATCGATGGCAACGACAAGAAGCCGGATTATGCGGTGAAGAGCAACTGAGCCATTGGGTGTCGGGCTGGTAAGACTTTCAGTCCGACATACTCCCCCTGTGGGAGCGGGCTTGCTCGCGAAAGCAGTTCGTCATTCAACTTAGATGCAAGCTGACACACCGCTTTCGCGAGCAAGCCCGCTCCCACCATTAGTCCGCGCAAGGCGACTCTTTATGCCGACTACCCTTTACCGCTTCATCCTCGCCATCGCACTGCTGTTGCCGATGACTGCCTTTGCCGGCGACGCCGAAGACTTCGTCGCCGCCAATCCCGTGCAACAGGCCAAACTGCTGGAAGCCTGGGCCGCGCAGCCCGAGCCGGCGCGTGCCGAGCTGATCAACGCCCTGCAGCAAGGCGAATTGATCATCGACGGCCAGCCGAAAACCCTGCGCCTGAACAACCGCCTGCGAGGTCTGATCGACACCGCTCTGGCCAGCCACCAATTGCTCGCCGCCGACGCCAAAATCCGTCTGATTGCCGCGCAGCAATTGCAGAAAAGCGCGAAACCCGCGCAGCTGAAATTCCTCGACCAGCAACTGGCTGGCGAAAAAGACGAGAACGTCCACGCCGCCCTGAGCCTGGCGCTGGCCAATCTGCAACTGGTGGACAGCGACCCGGCGGTGCGTCTGGCCGCCGTGCGCCTGCTCGGTGAAACCGGCGACCCGCTGGCCCGCACG
Organism: Pseudomonas sp. GW823-FHT01D03; assembly: GCF_058798255.1. Taxonomy (NCBI): domain Bacteria; kingdom Pseudomonadati; phylum Pseudomonadota; class Gammaproteobacteria; order Pseudomonadales; family Pseudomonadaceae; genus Pseudomonas; species Pseudomonas sp. GW823-FHT01D03. The sequence continues at coordinate 730,764 of NZ_JBXAKK010000001.1, read as the reverse complement.
CGCCTCGAAGGCCTGCTCGAACCCGGCGTGGAAAGCGATGCCGGGGTGCGCACCGCCGCCGAAACCAGTCTGGCTCAGGTCAAGCGCAAACTGCTGATCGGCGAAGTGTTGGGTCAGGCGTTCAGCGGCATGTCCCTCGGCTCGATCCTGCTGCTCGCGGCCCTCGGTCTGGCGATCACCTTCGGCCTGCTCGGGGTGATCAACATGGCCCACGGCGAGATGCTGATGCTTGGCGCCTACTCGACCTACGTAGTGCAGTTGCTGTTCCAGCGCTACGCCCCGCAAGCCATCGAGTTCTACCCGCTGATCGCGCTGCCGGTGGCGTTCTTCGTCACGGCGGCGATCGGCATGGCGCTGGAACGCACGGTGATTCGTCATCTCTACGGCCGACCGCTGGAAACCCTGCTCGCCACTTGGGGCATCAGCCTGATGCTGATTCAGTTGGTGCGCCTGCTGTTCGGCGCACAGAACGTTGAAGTGGCGAACCCGGCGTGGCTGTCCGGCGGGATTCAAGTGCTGCCGAATCTGGTGCTGCCGTACAACCGCATCGTGATCATCGCCTTCGCCCTGTTCGTGGTGGTGCTGACCTGGCTGCTGCTGAACAAGACCCGCCTCGGCCTCAACGTCCGTGCGGTGACGCAGAACCGCAACATGGCTGCCTGCTGCGGCGTGCCCACCGGGCGCGTCGACATGCTCGCCTTCGGCCTCGGCTCGGGCATCGCCGGCCTCGGTGGCGTGGCCCTGAGCCAGATCGGCAACGTCGGCCCGGATCTGGGTCAGAGCTACATCATCGACTCGTTTCTGGTGGTGGTGCTCGGTGGCGTCGGCCAACTCGCCGGCAGCGTGCTCGCTGCGTTCGGGCTGGGCATCGCCAACAAGATTCTCGAACCGCAGATCGGTGCGGTACTCGGCAAGATCCTGATCCTCGCGCTGATCATTCTGTTCATCCAGAAACGTCCGCAAGGCCTCTTCGCACTGAAAGGACGGGTGATCGACTGATGAACCAGCCTCTACTTGTCACGGCCACGCAAAAAGCCGGGCCGAAAGTCACCCTTGCCATCGGCGCGGTAATCCTCGCGCTGCTGATCGCCCTGCCGCTGCTCTCGCTGCTGTCGCCGGACAGCGCGCTGCATGTGTCGGCGTATACGCTGACGCTGGTCGGCAAAATCCTCTGCTACGCCATCGTCGCCCTGGCGCTGGATCTGGTCTGGGGTTACGCCGGGCTGTTGTCGCTGGGCCACGGTCTGTTCTTCGCCCTCGGCGGTTATGCGATGGGCATGTACCTGATGCGTCAGGCCGCCGGTGATGGTTTGCCGGCGTTCATGACCTTTCTGTCGTGGACCGAACTGCCGTGGTACTGGAGCGGCACCAGCAGTTTTATCTGGTCGATGTGCCTGGTGGTGCTGGCGCCGGGTCTGCTGGCGTTGGTGTTCGGCTTCTTCGCCTTCCGCTCGCGGATCAAGGGTGTGTATTTCTCGATCATGACCCAGGCCCTGACGTTCGCCGGGATGCTCCTGTTTTTCCGCAACGAGACCGGCTTCGGCGGTAACAACGGCTTCACCAATTTCCGCACGATTCTCGGTTTCGGCATCACTGAGCCGGGCACTCGCGCGGTGCTGTTTCTGGCCACCTTGTTGTTGCTGGTGGCGAGCCTGTTCATCGGCTGGCGTCTGGCGCAGAGCAAGTTCGGCCGGGTGCTGACGGCGCTGCGCGACGCGGAAAACCGCCTGATGTTCTGCGGCTACGACCCGCGCGGTTTCAAACTGTTCGTCTGGGTCTTGAGCGCGGTGCTGTGCGGTCTGGCCGGGGCCTTGTATGTGCCGCAAGTGGGGATCATCAACCCCAGCGAAATGTCGCCGACCAACTCGATCGAAGCGGCGGTGTGGGTCGCCCTCGGCGGTCGCGGCACGCTGATCGGGCCGTTGCTCGGTGCCGGTGTGGTCAATGGCATGAAGAGCTGGTTCACCGTGGCCTTCCCTGAATACTGGCTGTTCTTCCTCGGCGCGCTGTTCATCGTCGTGACGTTGTATTTGCCCAAAGGCGTGATCGGCCTGCTGAAGAAACGAGGTGAACAATGAGAGTCACTGCGAGTGCTGAATTCATGCTCGAACCGGCGTTTTTCCCCGTGGAACCGAACAAGGACGAAGGCACCAGCCGTGACTCGATCGGCCTCGGCCAACGCGTCGGCCCGGGCCTCGACACCCGCCACGGCACGATCCTGACCCTGGAAGACATCAGCGTCAGCTTCGACGGCTTCCGTGCGCTGAACAATCTGAACCTGTACATCGGTGTCGGCGAACTGCGCTGCATCATCGGCCCCAACGGCGCGGGCAAGACCACGCTGATGGACGTGATCACCGGCAAGACCCGCCCCAGCCACGGCAAGGCCTGGTTCGGCGAAACCCTGGACCTGACGCAGATGAGCGAAGTGCAGATCGCCCAGGCCGGGATCGGCCGCAAGTTCCAGAAACCGACGGTGTTCGAAGCGCTGAGCGTGTTCGAAAATCTGGAGCTGGCGCAGAAGACCGACAAGTCGGTGTGGGCCAGTTTGCGCGCGCGTCTGAGCGGTGAGCAGAAGGATCGCATCAGTGACGTGCTGGAAACCATCCGCCTGACCACCTCGGTCAATCGCGCGGCGGGCTTGCTGTCCCACGGTCAGAAGCAGTTTCTGGAGATCGGCATGTTGCTGATGCAAGACCCGCAATTGCTGCTGCTCGACGAACCGGTGGCGGGCATGACCGATGCCGAAACCGAATTCACCGCCGAGCTGTTCAAGTCGCTGGCCGGCAAGCATTCGCTGATGGTGGTGGAGCACGACATGGGCTTCGTCGGCTCGATTGCCGACCACGTGACGGTGCTGCATCAGGGCAGCGTGCTGGCGGAAGGGTCGCTGGAGCAGGTGCAGGACAACGAGCGGGTGATCGAGGTTTACCTCGGCCGCTGAGCTGCAAACACCTTTCCAAACTGTAGGAGTGAGCCTGCTCGCGATAGCTGTGTATCAGATAAGCCGGCGTTGACTGATACGCCGCTATCGCGAGCAGGCTCACTCCTACAAGGGATTTGAGGAGATTTTGAGAATGCTGCAAGTCGACAAGCTGCATCAGTACTACGGCGGTAGCCACATCCTGCGCGGCCTCAGCTTTGAGGTGAAGGTCGGTGAAGTCACTTGCCTGCTCGGGCGCAACGGCGTGGGCAAGACCACCCTGCTCAAATGCCTTATGGGCCTGTTACCGGCCAAGGAAGGCGCGGTGAACTGGGAAGGCAAAGCGATCACCACGCTCAAGCCGCACCAGCGTGTACACGCCGGGATCGCTTACGTGCCACAGGGCCGGGAAATCTTCGGCCGGCTCACGGTGGAGGAGAATCTGCTGATGGGCCTGTCACGGTTTCCCGGCAGCGAAGCGAAAGAAGTACCAGGTTTCATCTACGAATTGTTCCCGGTGCTGCTACAAATGAAGCAGCGCCGCGGCGGCGACCTGTCCGGCGGTCAGCAACAGCAGCTGGCTATCGGGCGCGCATTGGCCAGTCGTCCGCGATTGCTGATCCTCGACGAGCCCACCGAAGGCATTCAGCCCTCGGTGATCAAGGAGATCGGCGCGGTGATCAAGAAACTTGCGGCGCGGGGTGACATGGCGATTTTGCTGGTCGAGCAGTTCTACGATTTCGCTGCGGAGCTGGCCGATCAGTACCTGGTGATGTCCCGGGGCGAGATCGTGCAGCAGGGTCGCGGCGAAAATATGGAGGCCGAGGGTGTACGAGGTCTGGTAACAATTTAATCTGTAGCTTCCTAACGATAATTACAAACCATGAACTTACCGCATCCCACTGCCCTGTTTACCCCGAGCTGGCACGCCGAGCTGGAGCTGGCCTACGCCCGCTTCGGCGACTGCACACGCCCGGTTCAGCGCCGGCATCTCGGCCCGCTGCGCGTGCAAAAGCACCTGTATGCCGAAGGCCCCGAGGTCTGCCAGCACATCATCGTCCACCCGCCGGGCGGGATCGCCGGGGGTGATCGACTGAACATCAGCGCCCGCGTCGAAGCAGACGCCTGGGCGCAGATCACCAGCCCCGGCGCCGCCAAGTGGTATCGCGCAGCGGGGCCGGCGTATCAGCAGCTCGATCTGAAAATCGCTGCCGGTGCGACGCTGGAATGGCTGCCGCAGGAAACCATCGTCTACAGCGCCGCTCAGGCTGAACTCACCACCTCGATCGAACTTGAGGGCGATGCGCGGCTGTTCTACTGGGACGTGGTGGCGCTGGGCCGACCGGCCAGTGGCGAGCGCTTCGACCTTGGACACTTTCAAGCGCATCTGGATATCCGCCGTGATGGCCGGTTGCTGTGGCACGAACGTCAACGGATCACCGGCAATGACGGTTTGCTGGATTCGCCGATCGGTCTGGATGGCAATCCGGTGTTTGCGACGCTGCTGGTCACCGGTGAAATTGATGCCGAGTTGCTGGAGCGCTGCCGCTCGCTGGGGCATGCAGTGCGCGGTGATCTGACCCAGTTGCCCGGCCTGTTGGTGGCTCGGTGTCTGGCGTCAGAAGCACTGCTGGCCCGTGCCTGGCTGATCGATTTATGGCGTTTGTTACGCCCGGCTCTGCTAGGCCGCGAAGCCCAGCCCCCACGAATCTGGAACACCTGACATGCAATCCAACTGTGGGAGCGGGCTTGCTCGCGAAGGCGGTGTGTCATTCACACAGATGCTGGCTGACCTGCCGCTTTCGCGAGCAAGCCCGCTCCCACAGGAGATTTATGCACATTTTTCAATCTGCCCTGATGGATACCCGCAATGGACCTGACCCCACGCGAAAAAGACAAGCTGCTGATCTTCACCGCCGGCCTCGTCGCCGAGCGCCGACTGGCCCGAGGTGTGAAGCTCAACTACCCGGAAGCCATGGCCTACATCTCCGCCGCGCTGCTCGAAGGCGCCCGTGACGGCCAGACCGTGGCCGAGCTGATGCACTTCGGCACCACGCTGCTGAGCCGCGAGCAGGTGATGGAAGGCATCCCGGAAATGATCCCGGAGATCCAGGTCGAAGCGACGTTCCCCGACGGCACCAAACTGGTCACCGTCCACCAACCGATCGTCTGAGGCCGCGCCATGACCTACACCATTCGCGATGCGCTGCACGCCGACCTGCCGGCGATCCGCGACATCTACAACGACGCGGTGCTCAACACTACCGCGATCTGGAACGAATCGGCGGTCGACCTCGGCAACCGCCAGGCGTGGTTCAGCGCCCGTCAGGCCCAGGCCTACCCGATTCTGGTGATCGTCGACGCCGACAACGTTGTGCTCGGCTACGCTTCCTTTGGCGACTGGCGGCCGTTCGACGGTTTCCGCCATACCGTCGAGCACTCGGTCTACGTGCGCAGCGACCAGCGCGGCAATGGCCTTGGCCCGCAATTGATGAGTGTGCTGATCGAGCGGGCCAAAGCCTGCGACAAGCACGTGATGGTCGCCGCCATCGAAAGTGGCAATTCCGCTTCCATTCGTCTGCATGAGCGCGCCGGTTTCAGCATCACCGGACAAATGCCACAAGTCGGCACCAAGTTCGGTCGCTGGCTCGATCTGACCTTCATGCAACTGACCCTCAATCCTGGCGCCCAGCCGCCGGTCGCCAACAAGGAGTGACACGCGATGAACCCCGCCCAACTGCGACGCGTCAATGCGGAAAGTTTTGCGCACTATCGTCAGGGCCTGATTGATCTGCTGCTCGACGCCGTGGGTTATGGCGCCAGCGTCGGTTTCATGGCCGACCTCGATGCCGCGCAGGCCCGCGCCTATTTCGATGAAGTGCAGCAACAAGTGAACAAGGGCAGTGTGTTGCTCTGGGTGGTGGTCAAGGATGAAGAGGTGCAGGCCAGCGTGCAGTTGGGCCTGTGCCAGAAGGCCAACGGCCTCAATCGCGCCGAAGTGCAGAAGCTGCTGGTGCGCGAACAGGCGCGTCGACGCGGCCTCGGTCAGCAATTGATGAATGCGCTGGAACTCGAAGCGGCCAAGCACAAGCGCGGCATGCTCTACCTCGACACCGAGGCCGGTTCGCCCGCCGAAGATTTCTACAAGGCCCTGGGTTACACCCGCGCCGGCGAAATTCCCGATTACGCCTGCGACCCGCACGGCACGTATCGCCCGACCGCCCTCTACTACAAGATTCTGCAAGGAGCCCGGCCATGATTCCCGGCCAGTACCAGATCCAGCCCGGCGACATCGAACTGAATGTCGGCCGCCGCACCCTTAGCCTGAAGGTCGCCAACAGCGGCGACCGGCCGATTCAGGTCGGTTCGCACTATCACTTTTTCGAAACCAACGACGCGCTGACCTTCGACCGCGCCGCCAGCCGTGGCATGCGCCTGAACATCCCGGCCGGCACCGCGGTGCGCTTCGAGCCGGGGCAGAGTCGCGAGGTCGAACTGGTGGAGTACGCCGGGCATCGCCGGGTGTTCGGCTTTGCCGGGCGGGTCATGGGTGATCTCTAAGTAATGCGGTGTCTGCTCTGGCCCCTTCGCGAGCAAGCCCGCTCCCACATTCGACCGCGTTCCTTCAGTTGAAATGCGGTCAATTGTGGGAGCGGGCTTGCTCGCGAATCTGTGAGCGCAGCGAACAGCCTCAAAGACCATTGAATTGCAAGGCGAACACATGAAGATTTCCAGACAAGCCTACGCCGACATGTTCGGCCCCACCGTCGGCGACAAGGTGCGCCTGGCGGACACCGAGTTGTGGATCGAAGTCGAAAAGGACTTCACCACCTACGGCGAAGAAGTGAAATTCGGCGGCGGCAAAGTCATCCGCGACGGCCAGGGCCAGAGCCAGTTGCTCGCCGCCGAAGTGGTCGACACGCTGATCACCAATGCGCTGATCATCGACCACTGGGGCATCGTCAAAGCCGACGTCGGCCTCAAGGACGGACGTATCGCCGCAATTGGCAAGGCCGGTAACCCGGACGTGCAGCCGAACGTGACCATCGCCATCGGCGCCAGCACCGAAGTGATCGCTGGTGAAGGCATGATCCTCACCGCCGGTGGCATCGACACGCACATTCACTTCATCTGCCCGCAGCAGATCGAAGAAGCGCTGATGAGCGGCGTCACCACCATGATCGGCGGCGGCACCGGGCCTGCCACCGGCACCAACGCCACCACCTGCACCTCTGGCCCGTGGCACCTGGCGCGGATGCTGCAGGCCGCTGACGCATTCCCGATGAACATCGGCCTCACCGGCAAGGGCAACGCCAGCCTGCCGGAGCCGCTGATCGAGCAGGTCAAGGCCGGCGCTATCGGTCTCAAGCTGCACGAGGACTGGGGTACCACCCCGGCGAGCATCGACAACTGCCTGAGCGTCGCTGACCAGTACGACGTACAGGTGGCGATCCACACCGACACCCTCAACGAGTCCGGTTTCGTCGAAACCACCCTCGGCGCGTTCAAGGGCCGCACCATCCACACCTATCACACCGAAGGTGCTGGCGGCGGCCATGCGCCGGACATCATCAAGGCCTGCGGTTTCCCTAATGTGCTGCCGAGCTCGACCAACCCGACCCGGCCATTCACCCGCAACACCATCGACGAACACCTCGATATGCTGATGGTCTGCCACCACCTCGACCCGAGCATCGCCGAAGACGTGGCGTTCGCCGAAAGCCGCATCCGCCGCGAAACCATCGCCGCCGAAGACATCCTCCACGACCTCGGCGCGTTTTCAATGATCAGCTCCGACAGCCAGGCCATGGGCCGCGTCGGCGAAGTCATCACGCGCACCTGGCAGACTGCCGACAAGATGAAAAAGCAGCGCGGCCCGCTGCCGCAGGACGGCGAAGGCAACGACAACTTCCGCGCCAAGCGCTACATCGCCAAGTACACGATCAACCCGGCGATCACCCATGGCATCAGCCATGAAGTGGGTTCGGTGGAGGTCGGCAAATGGGCTGATCTGGTGCTGTGGCGTCCGGCGTTTTTCGGCGTCAAACCGACGCTGATCCTCAAGGGCGGCGCCATCGCCGCCAGTTTGATGGGCGACGCCAACGCGTCGATTCCAACCCCGCAACCGGTGCACTACCGCCCGATGTTCGCCAGTTACGGCGGCTCGCTGCACGCCACCAGTCTGACCTTCATCAGTCAGGCCGCGCAGGAGGCCGGGCTGCCCGAGGCACTGGGATTGAAGAAGAAAATCGGCGTGGTCAAAGGCTGCCGCGAGGTGCAGAAAACCGACCTGATCCACAACGATTACCTGCCGAACATCGACGTCGACCCGCAGACCTATCAGGTCAAGGCCGACGGCGTGCTGCTCTGGTGTGAACCGGCCGAGACCCTGCCGATGGCGCAGCGCTACTTCCTGTTCTGACGCACGGCAAAAGGCCCCGGGTCCGTATCTTGCGCACGGTCCCGGGGCCTTTTTCGTGGTGGTGGGAAAGCACTGTGCAAACGGTCGTGTATTTCCCGCCAAAGGGGCTAATATTCGATTCGCTCCGCCTATTTTCAGGAACTGCCCATGCGTCTTTCCGAGTTCATCGTGGCCAATATCGACCCTATCGTCGATGAGTGGGAACAGTTCGCCGCGACCATCACGCCGGCCGCCGACTATCTGGATTCCACTGCGCTGCGCGATCACGCCAGCGAGATTCTGCGGGCCGCCGCCCGCGACATGAACAAGCCGCAAAGCCCCGCCGAACAAGCTGCCAAAGCCAAGGGCGAAGGCCCGGAAATGACCCCGAGCCTGGACGAGGCCGGCGCCAGCCACGGCGAATTGCGCCACACCGTCGGTTTTGACCTGGTGCAAATGACCAGCGAATTCCGCCATTTGCGCGCCTGCGTGATCCGCCTGTGGGTCAACAGCCTTGAGTCGCCGGACGTGACCTATTTCCAGGACATGATCCGCTTCAACGAAGCCATCGACGAAGCCCTGGCCGAGTCCACCGCGGCTTACGCCGAGCAGGTCAACCGCTCGCGGGACATCTTCCTCGCCATCCTCGGCCATGACCTGCGCGCGCCGCTGCAGGCGGTGAGCATGTCCACCGAACTGTTGCTGCGCAAAGCCAGCCTTGAAGGTGATGCGCTGGAATGTGCCTTGCACATCAAACGCGGTGCGCGGCACATGGCGGCGATGGTCAGCGATCTGCTGGAACTGGTGCGCAGTCGCCTGGGCCGTAGCTTGCCGATCGAGCCGGCACCGATGGATCTGGCCGTTGCGGCGCGAGCGGCGATTGCCGAAGCCTGCGCCGGTCATCCGCAATCCGATCCCCGGCTCACGGTGCACGGTGACACCCGCGGCGTGTGGGATGCCGGACGGATCGACCAGTTACTGCAAAACCTGATCGGCAACGCCTTGCAGCACGGTGCCAACCAGCGCGACGTGACCCTCGATCTGCGTGGCGAGGGCGATAGCGTGTGCCTGTCGGTGCACAACTACGGCACACCGATTTCCGAAGAGGCGATCGGCACGATTTTCGACCCGCTGGTGCGCAGCGCCGACGAAGAACTCGGGCAGCCGTCGACCAGCCTCGGGTTGGGCTTGTTCATCGTCAAAGAAGTGGTGACCGCCCATGGCGGGACGATCGACGTCAGCTCAAGCGAGGCTGACGGGACGCTGTTCAGTGTGGTGTTGCCGAGAAAGGTTTAAGCAGGCTTACCGCGTTATCGTTCTTCGCGAGCAAGCCCGCTCCCACATTTAGATCGCGATCTCCTGTGGCAGCGGGCTTGCTCGCGAAGGAGCCGGCAAAGACACTCCAGAACCAACGGTAAAACTATTCGACCACCAAACGCCCCAACCGCTGGCGCAGCATGCGATTCTCCGCTCGCAGTTCCTTCACTTCATCCAGCAGATCAAGCGCCAGCGCGACGCCCTCCCACTCCAGCTCAAGCTCGCGCCGCAACTTCGCGGCGCGCTTGGCCAGGCTCAGTTCGTAGTCGGTGAACCGCCATTCCCGGGGCTGCGCGCCCTGAGGTTCGAGGATGCCGTGTTCGACGATTTCGATCACGTAGACGTCCGACAGATCGGCCGCCTCACAGAATTCTGCCATGTCCAGTTGAACGATCAGGGGGCTGCTCATGATGGGCTACTCCGTCGTCGGATTCAGAAGTTCTCTCGTGGGTTGAACGCGGCTTTTTTCGCCAGTTCCTGCCACAGCGCCTTGACCTCGTCGTCGGAGGTTTTCGGCATCACGGCCTTGAGCTGCACGAACAGATAACCACGCTCACCGGCCTTGTTTTTCAAGCCATGACCCTTGGCGCGCATGCGCTGGCCATTCTGGCTGCCGGCCGGAACCTTGAGGTTGATCTTGCCGGTCAGAGTCGGCACGGCCACTTCAGCGCCCAGCGCCAGCTCCCACGGTGCCAATGGCAGGGTGATGATCAGGTTTTCGCCTTCGACATCGAATTTCGGATGCGGCGCAAAGCGAATGGTCAGGTACAGGTCGCCATTGGCCCCGCCACCGATGCCCGGTGCGCCCTGCCCTTTGAGGCGGATGCGCTCGCCGTCGGTGACGCCCGCCGGGATCTTCACGTTCAGGCTCTTGCTGGTGTTGCTGACGTGCTGACCGTTGGCGTTGTATTGCGGGACCTGGAAGCTGACCTTCTTCGACTCGTCCGACAGCGTCTCCTCAAGGAAGACCGGCAGTTCCATTTCCACGTCTTGCCCTCGGCGCCCTGCACTGCGTTGTTGCCGACCGTCGCCACCGAAACCGGCGCCGCGATTGCCGAAGATCGAACTGAAGAAGTCCGAGAAGTCGCCGGTGTCGCCACCGCCGCCGCCAAAACCGCCACGGCTTTGCCAGCCCGGCGGGCCCTGGAACGGCTGACCGTGCTGGCCATAACGGCGCAGTTCGTCATATTCGGCGCGCTTGTCGGCGCTTTTCAGCGCTTCATAGGCTTCGGAGGCGTCCTTGAACTTGGCCTCGGCGTCTTTTTCCTTGCTGACATCGGGGTGGTATTTGCGCGCCAGCTTGCGATAGGCAGCCTTGATCGCCTTGTCGTCCGCTGTCGGCTCCACGCCGAGTATCTTGTAATAGTCTTTGAAGTCCATCGAAGGAATCACCATCCGTTATCGATTTCGCGCCGAGGCCAGCATGCGCTCATTCGCGCGTGCCGGGTTGACCGATCTCAACTTTGTGACCGGGTGGCGCAGCAGAAGTTTATCGGCAGTGGACGACGGTTCTTGCGACCGCCGGTATGTCTGCCGGCCCATGCCAGCAAGTTTGGGGCGAAGCTGCGACTTTCAAGAAGCTTAGTCGCGAAATAGCAGATGACCGGCCTTCGAATCTGTCGCGCACTGACATACACTGCGCGGCCGTTTTTTGACCGGAACCCGAAAGACATGAACAACGCCTCTCCAGCCCGTGCCTGCGGTATCGACTTCGGCACCTCCAACTCCACCGTCGGCTGGCTGCGCCCCGGCATGGAAACGATGATCGCGCTGGAAGACGACAAGATCACCCTGCCGTCGGTGGTCTTCTTCAACATCGAAGAGCGCCGTCCGGTTTACGGTCGTCTGGCCCTGCACGAGTATCTGGAAGGCTACGAAGGCCGCCTGATGCGCTCGCTCAAGAGCCTGCTCGGCTCCAAGCTGATCAAGCACGACACCAGCGTGCTCGGCACGGCGATGCCGTTCAAGGATCTGTTGGGGCTGTTCATCGGCCAGCTCAAGAGCCGCGCCGAAACAGCCGCCGGTCGCGAGTTCGAACAAGTGGTGCTGGGGCGTCCGGTGTTTTTCGTCGATGACGACCCGCTGGCTGACCAGGAAGCCGAAGACACCCTGGTCGAAGTAGCACGCAAGCTCGGTTTCAAGGACGTGTCGTTCCAGTACGAACCGATTGCCGCCGCATTCGACTACGAGTCCACCATCGAGAAAGAAGAGCTGGTGCTGATCGTCGACATCGGCGGTGGTACTTCGGACTTCTCGCTGGTGCGCCTGTCGCCCGAGCGTCGCGGCATGGACAACCGTCACGACGACATTCTCGCCACCGGCGGCGTGCACATCGGCGGTACCGATTTCGATAAACAGCTGAGCCTGCAAGGCCTGATGCCGTTGTTCGGCTACGGCAGCCGGATGAAGAGCGGCGCCTACATGCCGACCAGTCACCACATGAACCTGGCGACCTGGCACACCATCAACTCGGTGTACTCGCAAAAGTCGACTCTGGCGCTGGGCAGCATGCGCTACGACATCGAGGACACCGGTGGCATCGACCGTCTGTTCAAGCTGATCGAACAGCGCGCCGGGCACTGGCTGGCGATGGAAGTCGAAGAAACCAAGATCCAGCTGACCCACGCCGACAGCCGCCACGTACCGCTGGACCGCATCGAGCCGGGCCTGAGCGTGGAACTGAGCCGCGCGCTGTTCGAGTCGTCGATCGACGCCTTGCTTGAACGCGTGCGCGGCAGCGTTACGCAGCTGTTGAACGATGCCAACGTGTCGGTGGCTCAGGTCGATACGGTGTTCTTCACCGGCGGTTCGAGCGGCATTCCGGCGCTGCGCAACAGTGTTTCGGCGATGCTGCCGAATGCGCGACATGTGGAAGGGAATATCTTTGGCAGCATCGGCAGCGGTCTGGCGATCGAGGCGATGAAGCGCTACGGCACTATGGCCTGATCACACAACCTGTGGCGAGGGAGCTTGCTCCCGCTGGACTGCGCAGCAGGCCCAAGCTCTTGATTCAAAGAGCGGGGGCGCTTCGCGCCCCAGCGGGAGCAAGCTCCCTCGCCACAATGGATCGCCCTACACCATCCCGCCCAGCTTCAACTCACTCTTCAGATACGCGTAATAAATCGGCCCCGCCACCACTCCCGGCAGGCCGAACGCGGCTTCGAACACCAGCATCGCCAGCAGCAACTCCCACGACTTGGCACTGATCTGCCCGCCGACAATGCGCGCGTTGAGGAAGTATTCGAGTTTGTGGATAAAGATCAGATAGCCCAGGGCCGCCACCGCCACCCAGATCGACAGCGACAGGCCGACGATGGTGATCAGCGTGTTCGACATCAGGTTGCCGATCACCGGCAGCAGGCCGAGCAGAAAGGTCAGGACGATCAGGGTCTTGGTCAGCGGCAGCTTGATGCCGAACATCGGCAGGATCACCGCCAGAAAGATCCCGGTAAAGATCGTGTTGAGCAGGGAAATCTTGATCTGCGCGAAGACGATGTTGCGAAAGGCTTGCACCAGCAGATGCAGACGGTCAAACAGTGCCGCGGCCAGCGGTTTGCGCTTGGTCACGTCGGGAATGCGCTGCAAGGCGATAATCGCGCCGAGCACCATGCCAATCAGCAGGGTGACAAACATGTGCGCCGCGTCCTTGCCCACCAGTTGCAACTCGGACAGGTGCTTGCTGGCCCATTGACCGATAGCCACGCGAAATTCTGCGGCACTGGCCGGCAGGTAGGCATCAAGGAACGGCGGCAGTTGGCCGCGCGCGCGATCGACCACGCCCATGAATTTGTCGAGCGAGGCACCGGGGTTTTCCGCTTCGTGCAGCAGGAAACTGATGGCACCGGCAAAGATCAGCGCCAGCGCACTGACCACCAATGTGCCGAGCAGCGCCACTGCCAGCCAGCGCGCACGCCGGCCTTCGATCAGCCGTTGCAGTTGCGGCGTGAGCATGTTGACCAGTTCGAACACCAGCAGACCCGCCAGCAGGCTGGGCAACAAACGCAGCGGCAACACCAGCAACAGACCGCCAAAGATAATGATGCAACTGACCCAGAACACAACATGACGCTCAGAAAACGTTGGCATACAGCCTCAAAACGAACGGCGTAAAAGGATTGGCAGTCTGCCAGCGTTCCGGCGCCGAAGCGAGTAGATGCCCAGCATCCTGGTCGCGCCGAAAAGATCGCAGCCTGCGGCAGCTCCTACAGGATCGCGGTCTCATGTAGGAGCTGCCGCAGGCTGCGATCTTTTGATCTTATTTTTTCTTCAGGCAATCACTCATGAAGGTCTTGCGCGCATCGCCGGTCAGCGCCTTGGTTTTCGCATCGGCGTTGCAGGTCTTCATTTTTTCCTGCTGCGGGGTCAGCACTTTGCCGTCATTGGCGGCCGGTGCTGCCTTGAGGCAGGTGCTCATGAAAGTCTTGCGCTCGTCGCCCTTGAGGCTCTTGGCGGTAGCGTCGGCATTGCAGGTGGTCATTTTGTTCTGTTGCGCCGTGGCGGCGAAACCCTGGGAACACAGGAGCAGACCGATCATCAACAACGGGACACGCAGCATCTTCATGGAGTTTTCTCCTTGTCGCCGCATCGATGGAGGCGGCCTGCGCTGAAGTGTAGCCAAATCTTGTTACACCTTCCTGCCTTCCAGGTGGCTACGCCGATACTGTTCCGGCGTGCAGCCGGCCTGCCGGGCAAACATGGCGATGAAGGCCGAGCCGCCGCTGTAACCCAGATCGAAGGCGATTTCCTGCACGCTCTTCGTGCTTTCCAGGGCCTCGATGGCAGCCAGATAGCGCAGACGCTGACGCCATTCGCCGAAACTCATCCCCAGCTCGCGCACGAACTGCCGGGCCAACGTACGCTCGCTGACGTGCACCTGCGCCGCCCAGTGCGCCAGTGGCTGGTTGTTCCCCGGTTCAGCCTGCAACGCGTCGAGGATCGCCAGCAGCCCGGGATTGCTCGCATACGGCAGATAGCACTCATGCACCGGCGCCTGTTGCAGTTGATCGACCAGCACCTGGGCCAGACGCTGATCGGCCTCCAGTTCGGGGATCTTCACGTCGCGGGCGGCGAAGTCCTTGAGAATCGCCTTGAGGATGTCGCTGATCGCCAGGGTGCAGGCGCGCGCCGGCAGATCCGCGCAGACCTGCGGATCGAGGCACACCGCGCGATAGTTGACCGGTTGGTGGCTGTAGAAACTGTGCTCGACCTGCGGCGGAACCCACACCGCGTAGTGCGGCGGCGACATGAAGCGGTTGCCGTCGACGTCCATGTGCAGCACACCGTGGGCCGCGTACTCCAGCGTGCCCCACGGATGACGGTGCGGCGCAGCGTATTCATGGGCGTTGAAGTCGGCATAGCGGAAGTACACCGCCGACGGCAGTTCGCTGAAATCCAGCAGATCGATGTGTTTGCTGTTCATGCTGTCCGGTTGCAGAGGCAGGTTGTCCGGTTCGCAGTATAGGGCTGCATCCAGACAGGGGATAATCAGCGTTCATCAACGTTCTGGTTTTAACCCCATGCAATACGCGTTTCCCCTGCTGGCGATTTTCATCTGGGCCGGCAATACCGTGATCAACAAACTGGCAGTCGGGGCGATCTTCCCCGCCGAGATCGGTTTCTACCGCTGGCTGCTCGCCGGTCTGTTGTTCACCCCGTTCATGCTCAAAGCGGTGATCGCGCACTGGCCGCAGATCCGCCCGAACCTGGGCAAGATCTTCATCCTCGGCGTGCTCGGGATGGCGGTGTATCAAAGCCTCGCCTACTTCGCCGCGACCCTGACCACGGCGACCAACATGGGCATCATCCTGTCATTGATGCCGCTGATGTCGCTGGCCATGGCCATCATCAGCCTCGGCCAGCGCCTGACCGCCGGCGCCTTGTTCGGCGCAGTGCTGTCGTTCGCCGGCGTGCTGGTGGTGGTGTCGTCCGGCAGCCTCGGCGCCTTGCTGCAACACGGGGTAAACCTGGGTGACGCGATGATGCTGATCGCCACCCTGGCCTACGCGATCTACAGCACCTTGCTGAAAAAATGGCAGCTGCGCCTGCCGCCGCTGGTGTTGTTGTATTTGCAGGTGCTGGTGGCGATTGTGGTGCTGTTTCCGCTGTACGCCGCCTCGCCGAAAACCGGCTTCACCGCGCAGAACATTCCGCTGGTGCTGTATGCGTGCCTGCTGGCCTCGATGCTCGCGCCGCTGGCGTGGATGCAGGCGGTGCAGCGTCTGGGGCCGAGTCGCACGACCTTGTTCTTTAACCTGCTGCCGCTGATTACCGCGCTGATTGCGGCGGTGGTGTTGAAGGAAGAGCTGGCGATGTATCACCTGGTGGGTGGGGTGTTGACGTTGGGTGGGGTGCTTCTGTCGGAGCGCTGGACCACCGTGCTGGGCCGCAAACTCAGCGTTGCCTGACAAATTCCTGTGGCGAGGGAGCTTGCTCCCGCTGGGGCGCGAAGCGGCCCCTTTTAAAAGCCGGGGCCTGCTGCGCAGTCCAGCGGGAGCAAGCTCCCTCGCCACAAAAATAGGTTAAACCCCAGCAGCCTTTAGTCGCGCCGCATGCTCGACAAACAACCGCACCGGATCCGCCCCTTTGCCCACCAGCCCCAGCGACTGATTGACGATGTCGAAGTGATCCAGCGGATAGTCGTCGCCAATCACCGTGCCGAGGTGTGAGCTGTAGCGCCCGACCATCCCGTCACACTGCCCTGGCTCGCGCACGAAGGTTTTCGCGAACAAGCGGCAGCTGCGGTTGGTGCCGTCGAACAGGTTGCCGCCGCGATCGGTCTTGCCCGGTTGCAAGGTTCCCGACCACGAGTAATACCGCACGCCATTGACCTCTTCCGGCCCCTGCCCGCCCCAGGTCTCGGGCAGGCCCTGTGGATAACGCTGATTGAACAGCGCCACGCCTTCGCTGGTCAGCGATTGATGCGAAGCGTGGATGTCCACCGGCAGTTTCGGCCCGTGATAGCCGGTTTCCAGCAATGCCATCAGCCAGCCGACAAAACGCAACAGCACCTCAAGCACGCGGCCCTTGGCACTGTTCGCCGGGTAGTGTTTCTGCAGATAGTCGGCCAGTTCCGAACCGTGATTGGGCCCGGCCACGGAGGTCACCGAGGCGACCAGATCCGGCCGTTTGGCAGCGGCATAACGGGCGGTCAGCGAACCCTGGCTGTGGCCGAACAGATTGACTCTGGCGGCGCCGGTCTCGCGCAGAATCTCGTCGATCCGCGCCAGCAACTGCTCGCCGCGCACCTCGGTGGAATTGAGCGGCGACACCTGCACCGCAATCACCGTCGCCCCGCCACGGCGCAACGCCTTGATGATCCCGTACCAATACGGATACAGCACCAGCCGGATAAACCCGAGCATGCCCGGCACCAGTACCAGTGGATAACGTGTCGCCGAACCTTGTGACATGGGCAAACATCCTTGTGGTCGCTGAGTGGATGCCAGACGTGCAAAACGCCCGCCAAGCCTCCCCCCTGATGATGACAACTGCACCATCAGCCTACTTCAGGCCCACCACCCCCGCCACAATCAGCCCCACCGACAGGAGTTTGACCAGGGTCAGGCTCTCGCCGAGCAGGGCAAAACCGAGAAACACCGTGCCCAGCGAGCCGATCGCCGTCCAGATCGGATAGGCGATGCTCACCGGCAACTCGCGCATCGCCAACGTCAGGAAGTAGATCCCGCCAATCGCCGCCGCCACCGTGATCAGCGACGGCCACAAGCGAGTGAAGCCTTCGGCGTACTTCATGCCCATGGCGAACGTCACTTCGAAACCGGCGGCGATCAGCAGGAACAGCCAGGCCACTTAGAATGTCCGGGCGAGGTCGAGCAAACGCTGCTCGGCCTCGGCTACTGACACGGCGAAGGTGCGCTCGGCCGACTCCTCGCCCTCGGCCGCGACCACGCTGACGTCGTTGATGCCGATAAAGCCCAGCGCGGTGCGCAACCACGGATCGGCATGGTTCAACGCTTCCAGTTCGCCGCCGGGGCCGAAGCCGAAACCGCCGCGACTGGTGACGATCAGCGCTTTCTTGCCTTGCAGCAGCGGCGTGTACTGGGCCACGCCGTTGTCCAGGGTGTGGTCGAACGTGAGGCCCAACCGTACGATCTGATCGACCCAGGCCTTGAGGCCGCTGGGCACGCTGAAGTTGTACATCGGCGTGGAAATCAGCAGCAGATCGTGTTCGAACAACTCGCCGACCAGTTGATCGCTGAGCGCCAGATCGGCCTGCATCGACAACGGCCGTGCTTCGGGTTCAGGGTGAAACGCAGCGGCAACAAAGGCTTCGTTGACTGGCGGGATCAGTGCGCGCCCGACTTCCCGGCGGGTGACCTGAGCCTGTGGATGGCGCACCTGCCAGGCGCTGAGAAAACTTTCTGCCAAACGCCGTGAGTGTGAACGATCACCACGTGGGCTGGCATGGATCGCAAGAATTTTGCTCATCTGAATCTCCTTGGGACTAGACTTGTGTGGCTGTGTGGCACCAGATTGGCGCCGACCCGCTGCTGTCTCAACTGAGCAAAAATCAGTCGGGATGAATCCATTTCATCCATGGAGCACTCAATGTTCGCCTCGTTGCCGCTGACCGCCCTGCGCGCCTTCGAATCCGCGTCGCGGCTGCTGAGTTTCAAGGCTGCCGCCGAAGAGTTGTCGGTCACGCCCACGGCGATTTCTCATCAGATTCGCGCGCTGGAAGACTGGCTTGGCGTGGCGCTGTTCGAACGTTTGCCACGTCAGGTACGCCTGACCGAAGGTGGCGAGCGGCTGTTTCGCAGCCTGCACGGCGCGCTGCTGGAAGTCGCGCAAAGCGTCGACACCCTGCGTCCGCAACGCAGTGGCAGCAGCCTGACACTGTCGACCACCGCCGCGTTTGCCGCGCTGTGGCTGGTGCCGCGCCTCGGGCGGTTCTATGCGCAACACCCGAACATCAACGTACGCCTTGATACCCATTGCGAAGTCATCGACCTGCATCAGGACGCCAGCGTCGATCTGGTGTTGCGCTACAGCCTCGACGACTACCCCAATCTTTACGGCGTGTGCCTGTTCGATGAGTCTTTTGGCGTGTACGGCTCGCCGGAGCAAGTGGCGCTGGCCGCCCGACGCACGCCGGCGCTGATCAGCGTGCGTTGGCACAACTCGAAGCTGTATGCCCACGGCTGGGAAGCGTGGTGTGCTGACTCAGGCGAAAACTGGTTGAACCAGCAACCGGCGATCCGCGAATACGACGAAGAGCATTACGCCCTGCAAGCAGCGATTGCCGGGCAAGGTCTGGTGCTAGCGAGCAATATTCTGGTCTCGCAAAGCGTCGCCAGCGGGTTGCTGGTGCCATACAAGGGTCAGGTGCAGGTCGATGGTGCCGGGTACAGCGCGCTGTGTGTGCCGGGACGGGAGCGGCATCCGCCGGTACGGGCGTTTTTTGCCTGGTTGCAGGAGGAGGCCATGTTGTCCGGCCTGACGCCAAGATCGCAGCCTTCGGCAGCACCTGCAGGGGGCTCGGCGTAAAACCGATAAAACTTTTTGCATCGCGCAGGACTCACAACCTGGGTAAGCGATCACGTCCGCAGAACGTGACGCCAATCGGATTAGCCTCCAGGAGACTGAAATGAGCGACCTGCATTTGTCTGATGTTCAAACCCTGCGCGAACGCGCACGGCAACACGTCGAGAACGGCGCGGTAACCGAGAGCTACAGCGCCAACCGTGAAGAGGTGCTGCGCTTGCTCAACGAATCGCTGGCCACTGAACTGGTCTGCGTGCTGCGCTACAAGCGTCACTACTTCATGGCCAACGGTCTGAAAGCCAACGTGGCCGCCGACGAATTCCTCGAACACGCAACCCAGGAAGCACAACACGCCGACCGTCTGGCTGAGCGCATCGTGCAACTGGGCGGCGAGCCGGAGTTCAACCCGGACCTGCTGTCGAAAATGTCCCACGCCCAATATGTGGCCGGGAACACCTTGAAGGAAATGGTCTACGAAGACCTGGTGGCCGAGCGGATCGCCATCGACAGCTACCGCGAGATCATTCAGTACATCGGCGAAAAAGACCCGACCACCCGGCGCATCTTCGAAGACATCCTGGCGCAGGAAGAAGAGCATGCCGATGACATGGCCGACATCCTGAAAGACCTGTAAGCCTTCCAAAAACGCCTTCGCGAGCAAGCCCGCTCCCACAGGTTTTTCACTAAACCTGTGGGAGCGGGCTTGCTCGCGAAGGGGCCCTGTCAGTCACCGATCATTTTGTTGGCTTGACGGTGACCGGCGCCTTGCCCGACTTCATCTGCTCAAGCAGAGGCGCACACTGGTTCGGCTCCCCGCCACTCGGCGCCACCAGCGCCAACAACCCCGCAGCCGGTGCAGCAATCACGCCCAGCGCCACCATCCCCGCGCCGCGCAGCATCAATGGCACTGCCTTCACGCCCGCATCCGGCTTGATGAACTTGCCGCGCACGTACAACGGTGAACGCAGCGAAATCAGACGCCAGCCCTTGGATTCCGGCGTCACGGTCAGATCCAGTTGCTCGGTGGCCATGTTCGCGGTGCCGTCGATGTAAATGATCGCGTTCTCGGTATCGAACACAAACAACCGCGTGGTCGCCAGGCCGGTCTTGATGTCGAAGTCCGCCGCCGCGCAGTTGATCTTCACTTCCTTGTCGCCAAAGATTTTGCCGACTACATAGTTGCCGACGTTGAGCCCCGCCAGTTCCATCAGCTCACGGCTGATGGCACCGTCGTTGATCAGCATCTTCAACTGGCCATTGGCGCCGCCGAGCAGCTTGGCCACCGAGTTGCCGCGACCGCTGATGTCAGCGTCGCCATTGAGCTCGCCGAAGCTGGTTTTCATCGGTTCGAAGGTCGGGAACAACTGCTTGAGCTTGAAGCCGCGCGCGGTCAGTTTGGCCCGGCCTTCCATAGGTTCGGTGCGACCGTTGAGACGGATCTGCGCGTCCAGATTGCCGCCGGCCACGCCGAAGCGCAGTGGTTCGAGGCTGAGTTCACCGTCGTTGAGTTTCAGGTGGGTATAAAGGTCGGTGAACGGCAGTTTCTCGCTGTGGACGATGCGCTTGCCGGTGAACTCGACATCGGCATCCATCGCGCGCCAGCGGTCGGTCTTGAATTCTTCCACCGGCAGCACTTTGTCGGTCGGCTGCTTGCTCTCGCCGCCGCGAGCCTTTTGCTTGTCATTGGAGTCGGCGCCGATCAGCGGCGCGAGGTCGGCGAACAGCAGTTGATTGGACAGCAACGCGCCGCTGAGCTTGGGCCGAGGCTGGCTGGCGGCGTAGGTCAGGTCGCCGTGAATATCACTACCGCCGATCTTGCCGTTGAACTGTTCATAGGTGAACTTCGCCCCGCCCGCATCATGCAGCTTGGCAATCAGATGGCCGTCGGTAGCGTACGGCGGCGTGTCCGGCAGGGTCACGCCAGTCAGTGGATAAAGGTTGCCGAGGCTGGCACCGGCCAGTTTCAGACGCAGATCGAGGGCGCCGAGGTTCAGCGGGTCGGTCAAGGTGCCGGCGAGTTCGATGCTGGTGGCGCCGATCTTCGCCTGGGCCTGCAGCGGGAATGGTTTGTTCGCGTCCTGCAACGCCAGCAATCCGCCGATCTTGCCCTGGCCAGTGAGGTTCTGGCCGTGGTATTGGCCTTTGACCTTCAGTGCGAATGCATAGTCCTGCGGCGCGGCGCCCTTATCCTGCGCGGTCTTCGCGGCTTTGGCGCCGACGATATCGCTGAACGGAATCGGCTTGCCCAGCGGATCGATCAATACGTCGAGATTAGTCTTCAGCGTCTGGTCATCTAGGGTGACATGGCCCTTGTCGAAGCCGATCGCACCGATGTCCACCACCCAGTTCGACGGTTCGGCATTCGGGTCTTTCGGGTCGAACTTGAAGGTCCAGTTGGCGCGACCATCAGCCAGGCGTTGCAGTTGCGCATTGGGTTCGGTCAGGTCGATGCGCGGGATGGTCACCCGTTGCGCCAGCAGGGCCAGCGGCGAGATGCGCAGCTCCACGCGTTTGAGCGTGACCATCTGCGGCTGCTTCGACCAGTCCGGATTACCCAGCGTCAGGTCTTCGGCGACCACGTGCGGCCACGGCACCCAAGCCCGCCAGCCGCCCTCCTCCGGCTCGCGCTGCCAGATCACCGCAAGGTTGCCATTGATGGCGAACGGTCGATGCAATTCTTCCGAGACTTTGGCGTTGAGCGGCGGTTTGATCCGGTTCCAGTCGAAGAACACGATGATCAGAACCAGTACCGCCAGCAACAGTACGAGGATGGCGAAGGTCCAACTGAAGATTTTTCCGGTGCGCGTCATGCACAAAACTCCTGATGACGACCGCACGCCGATTTCGCGACGCACAGCTGAAACGGCGGGCCAAAGCGGCCCTCATGAAATCTACGACTGGCAAACAGTACGCAGGTTTAATCGAAATATGGATTCCGTGGCAAAAAATCGCCCGAATGCTGACTGATTGGTCGAACAGCGTTACCGCCACCCGCACATTTGCGAGGCGCAAGTGAGTCGAAAATACCCACCGCGGTGCAAAACCACCGCCCGCAAACGCCCGAGCTAGAGCGCCTCGGCAGAACAATCAATTCTGTTGATTATTACCATTGCGTTTATGAACTTTTATATCGACTTATCGAGAGTAGCATTGGCTTCGTACCCACTTTATCGCCCTCCCAAGGAGCAACCCATCATGAAACGCCAATTACTGCTCAGCCTTACCCTGTCGATGCTAGCCAGCACTGCTTTCGCCCTGCCCGCTGCCGAACAGGCTACCCCACAAGTGAAATCCAGCCACTCGGTGTTCAGCCAGACTGTTGCTGCTGATGGCAGCGACCGCACTCCACAAGGCCAGACCCTGGCTGAAAACGGCCGTAATCGTCTGGAAGAAAAAGGCCTGGTACAAGATGGCTACGACAAGACTCCACAAGGTCAAGCTGTAGCAGAAGGCGGCCGTGATCGCCTGGAAGAGAAAGGTCTGGTGCAAGACGGCTATGACAAGACTCCACAAGGTCAGACCCTGGCTTCCGATGGCAGCGACCGTACTCCACAGGGTCAGACCCTGGCTTCCGATGGCAGCGACCGCACTCCACAGGGTCAAACCCTGGCTTCCGACGGCAGCGACCGCACTCCACAAGGCCAGACCCTGGCTGAAGACGGTTTCGATAAAACCCCATTGGGCCAAGCCGTTGCCGAAGGCGGTGGTGACCGTGTGATCGAACGCAACAGCGCTTTGAGCTAAGCCCATGGCGGCCTGGAAAAAAAGCCCAATCACCGGATTGGGCTTTTGACTTTTTCAGCACTGACAATCTGCAAAATCCCTTTTTCCGCTGACTTTCCCCCCCTGCCGTTCGACGCCAGCAAAGCCGATTTGCTAGAGTGCGGCGCTTGTCCCGCTCAAGAAAACGCCTTTGCGATGCTGCCCCGCGCCGAACAGAAACAACAGACCCGCAACGCCCTGATGGACGCTGCCCGCCATTTGATGGAAAGCGGCCGAGGTTTCGGCAGCCTGAGCCTGCGCGAAGTGACCAAGACCGCCGGTATCGTGCCCACCGGTTTCTACCGGCACTTTGCCGACATGGACGAGCTGGGTCTGGTGCTGGTCAGTGAAGTCGGCCAGACCTTCCGCGAAACCATCCGCCTGGTGCGCCACAACGAATTCGTCATGGGCGGCATCATCGATGCGTCGGTGCGGATCTTCCTCGACGTGGTCAGCGCCAACCGTTCGCAATTCCTGTTTCTCGCTCGTGAGCAGTACGGCGGTTCGCAACCGGTACGTCAGGCGATTGGCCGTCTGCGCGAAAACATCAGCGCCGACCTCGCGGCCGACCTGACATTGATGCCCAAGTTGCAGCATCTGGACGCTGCCGGTCTGAGCGTGATTGCCGACCTGATCGTCAAATCGGTATTCGCCACCCTGCCGGACATCATCGACCCGCCTGCCGAAGCCCTGCCGGAGCATCTGACGCCACAGGCGAAGATCACCCAGCAATTGCGCTTCATCTTTATCGGCCTCAAGCATTGGCAAGGGCTGGGCAGTACCGAGTAATTCCCTCTCTCTTTCTCTGACACAACACTGATCCCCTGTGGGAGCGGGCTTGCTCCGGGCGGCGATCCGACGAAAGCGGTGGGTCAGTCACTTCATTGTTGACTGATGCACCGCTTTCGCGAGCAAGCCCGCTCCCACATTGGTCATGCACCGTCGCTCACATTTGGTGCATGTAAAAATCTTCACGCACCAAAACCTTCCAAAATTCCGCAACATCTTGAAACATCCTCTACGCTCCGACAGGGATTTCCTACATCTCGCCCGGTTGGCAAGCCCCTTGCTCTAGCCCTCTTACAAGTCCACTGCTGGAAGCTTTCCGATGCTGGTGATTCATCGCAGAATCGACCCTCAACCTGTCTGGTCCGCCGAGTTGCACCTGACCTTCGAAGCGCGGAGCAAGAGCCGCCTGCGCTGTTTCAGTGCCGATGGCGAAGACGTCGGGTTGTTTCTGGAGCGCGGTCAGGCACCGTTATATGACGGCGAATGCCTGCAGGCCGAGGACGGGCGCATCGTTCGCGTTTGCGCCCGCCCCGAGCAACTGCTGCACGTCACCTGCGCCAATGCCTTCGAACTGACCCGCGCCGCCTATCACCTCGGTAACCGCCACGTCGCCTTGCAAGTCGGCGATGGCTGGCTGCGTCTGCTCGACGATTACGTGCTCAAAGCCATGCTCGAACAGCTTGGCGCCCAGGTCGAGGCGATTGAAGCGCCGTTCCAGCCGGAACACGGTGCCTACGGCGGCGGCCATCATCATTCGCGGCATGGCGACGAAGATTTCAATTACGCGCCCAAACTTCATCAGTTCGGCGTACGCCTGTGAATCCGGCCTGGGCGCTGTTGCGCCTGGCCAGTCCGCAACTGCCGATTGGCGGCTACAGCTATTCGCAAGGCCTGGAAATGGCGGTGGATAACGGCCGCGTGAACAGCCCGGACAGCGCCCGCCGCTGGATCAGCGATCAGTTGCTGCTCAACCTCGCGCGTTTCGAGGCGCCATTGCTGCTCGCCCATTGTCAGGCCGCGGCCGAGGAAAACTGGGCCGAGTTGCTGCGCCTCTGCGAAACCCACCGCGCCAGTCGCGAGACCCGTGAGTTGCATCTGGAGAGCCGGCAGATGGGCTACTCGCTGCAGCAATTGCTCAATGGTCTTCCGGAACTCGACACGCCGGCCCGCAGCTTTCTTGAGCAATGCGCTGAACCGCACCTGGCCCTCGGCTGGGCACTCGCCGCGCGCGCCTGGGGCATCAACCCGCAGGACGCCCTCGCCGCGTGGCTGTGGAGCTGGCTGGAAAACCAGCTCGCCGTATTGATGAAAACCCTGCCGCTGGGCCAGCAAGCCGCCCAGCGTCTGACCAGCGAACTGCTGCCGCTGCTGCAACAGGCGCAGCAGGACGCCACCCGCATCAATCCCGGACACATCGGCAGCGCCGCATTCGGCCTGTCCCTGGCGTGCATGGCGCATGAGCGCCAGTACAGCCGACTGTTTCGCTCTTAGGAGAACAAACCATGAACACACAACCCCTTCGCGTCGGTATCGGCGGCCCGGTCGGTTCCGGCAAGACCGCATTGACCCTGGCCCTGTGCCTGGCATTGCGCGATCGCTACAACCTGGCCGTCGTCACCAACGACATCTACACCCGCGAAGACGCCGACTTTCTGGTGCGCAACGAAGCGCTGGCCCCGGAGCGGATCATCGGCGTGGAAACCGGTGGCTGCCCGCACACGGCAATCCGCGAGGACGCCTCGATCAACCTCGAAGCGGTCGATCAATTGAACCGGCGCTTTCCGGGGCTGGACCTGATTCTGGTGGAATCCGGCGGCGACAACCTGTCGGCGACTTTCAGCCCGGAGCTGTCGGACCTGACCATCTACGTGATCGACGTCTCCGCCGGTGACAAGTTGCCGCGCAAGGGTGGGCCGGGGATCTGCAAGTCCGACCTGCTGGTGATCAACAAGACCGACCTGGCACCGCTGGTCGGCGCCTCGCTGGAGATGATGGACAGCGATACCAAACGCATGCGCAACGGCAAGCCATTCGTCTTCAGTAACCAGAAAACCGGCCTGGGCCTGGAAGAAATCATCGCCTTCATCGAACGCCAGGGCCTGCTGAACGCCGCCTGACTTATTGACCAACAAGGAAGCTTCTCCATGACACTCAAACGTATTCTCGGCGCCGTGGCGCTGCTGCTTACCCCAGCCCTGGCCTTCGCCCACCCGGGCCACGGCGACAGCGGTCTGGTCGCCGGTATCAGCCACCCGATCGGTGGCCTCGACCACTTGCTGGCGATGGTCGCGGTCGGCCTGTGGGCGGCGCAACAACAAGGCGCGGCGCGCTGGGCGCTACCGTGCACATTCGTCGGCACCATGCTGATCGGCGGCATGCTCGGCTTTGAAGGGCTGGAGCTACCGGCGCTGGAAAGCGGGATCGCCGCTTCGGTGCTGGCGCTGGGTCTGGCGGTGGCACTGGCCGTGCGTCCGCCGCTGGTGATGGCGGTGGCGGCAACGGCACTGTTTGCGTTGTTCCATGGCGTGGCGCATGGCCTGGAACTGCCGGACATGAGCAGCCCTTGGGCGTATGCCGCCGGTTTTGTTGCGGCGACGGCGGCGCTGCATGCGGCGGGTTATGGCTTGGTGCGCGTGTTGCCTCATGCTGCTGCGCCGCTGGTTCGACTGGCCGGTGCTGCTTCGGCGCTGACCGGTGCATGGTTGCTGGCAGGCTGATCTCTATCGCCTGAACCGGCCTCTTCGCGAGCAAGCCCGCTCCCACACTGGATTTGTGGTGTACACAAAACCTGTGGGAGCGGGCTTGCTCGCGAAAGCGGTCTGACAGACACCGCGTCTCTAAAGGACGCCGCTCTGCTACCATGTCGCGCAATCGCCCCAGCCGTGACGACGTCCGCCAATGCCCCATGCCTCCCGCTCCACCTCCCTGCCCGAATTGACCACCCTGTTCAGCAACGTGCAACAGCACTTTCTGAACGTGATCGTGCCGCTCTGGCAAGGCCCGGGCTGGAACGCCGACATGGCGCTGCCCTACGAGGCACTCGACGCGGCGCATCATCCGTTGCCACCGCAACGCTATCGGGCGATGGCCTGCGCACGGCAGCTGTACCTGTTTTCCAGCCTGATCGGGGTTGTGGATAACGCCGAGCTGCGCGCCGCCGCGCTGTTCCGCTCGCTGCAACGGCATTTCCACGATGCCGAGCACGGTGGCTGGTTCTACAGCATCGACGCGCAAGGCAAGCCGCTGGATCAGCGCAAGGACCTCTACACCCACGCCTTCATCCTGTTCGCCTGCGCCCATTACTGGGCCAAGTCCCGCGAGCCGCTGGTGGAATCCACGCTCAACGCCGCACTGGAAGTCATCGGCCGACGCTTCGCCACCGGCGATGGCTTGTACGAAGCGTGCCTGGACCGCGACTGGATCACCCTGCAAACCGGGCCACTGCAAAACCCGCTGATGCACCTGGCCGAAGCGTTCCTCGCCACCTTGGCGGTGCGTGAAGACGCGTCTACGCAGCAAGCGCTGGTCGAGTTATGCACAGCCATGCACAAGCAGTTCGTCGATCCGCAGCACGGTGTGTTGATGGAGAAACCGCTCGGGGCTGTGGATAACTGGTACGAGCCAGGGCATCAGTTCGAATGGTATTTCCTGCTTGAATCTTCAGCCCTGCTGCGCGGCTCGAAACTGCACGCGGCGCTGGAGCGAGCCTTTGCTTTCACCGAGCAATTCGGCGTTGAACAGCCGTCCGGCGCCGTGCGGGCAATGCTCGTTCTGGAGCTGGACGGTCGCCCGAAAGATTCGACTCAGCGCATCTGGGCGCAGGCGGAATACCTGCGCGCCCTGACCTTGCGCCCGGACAGCGAAGCCACTGTGCTACGCCAATTGCAGGCGCTGCAGCAGCGGTTTCTGCATGCGGGCGGGTGGCATGAGTGCCGGGATGAGCTGGGAGAGGTCAGCCGCAAGGACATGCCTTCGACGACGCCTTATCACTTGGCGACGTGCTACAGCGGGCTGGCTGAATACCTGAAATGATGGACTGAACTTATCCTGTGGCGAGGGAGCTTGCTCCCGCTTGAGTGCGCAGCACTCACAAAAATCTGGGGCCGCTTCGCAGCCCAGCGCGAGCAAGCTCGCTCGCCACAGGAGATTCAGCAGCTCTGGATCAGGCAATCCACTTCTTGTCGCCCGTAAAGCTGATCGTCAACCAGCGTGCCGCATCCGGCTCGCCGAGCTGCGCCGAAATTTCCTCACGCAAGGCATCCAGCTGCCCCACGCTCTGCAGCCGGTAATCCGCCGGCAACACCACATGAATCTCGATAAACCGCGCCCGCCCGTGCTTCTGCACGTAGGTCACATAATCATCGAAACCATGCTCGACCTTCGCCGCTTCCATTACCTGACGCACCTGATCATCCAGGGTGTCCGGGGCAATACCCAGTACATCACGCAGCGCCGGGCCGAGGATCTTGAACGCCGGTGGCAGCATGGTCAGCGCCAGCACGATCAGGATCAGCGGGTCGACAAATTTCGCCCACTCGTCAAAGCCCTGGGCTTTGAGCAGCAACGCGGCGAGAAAACTGATCAACAGGCCGACCGAGAGCATCGCGTCCACCAGCCAGCTGATGTTGTCGAACTGGATCAGGCTCGATTTGAGCTTGCGATTGCGCCGACGCACGTAGAAGAAATAGGCGAATTCGACGACGGTGAACACCGCCGCATAAATGATCACCAGTCCCAGCTCGATCTCGCGGCCACCGTTGATGATGCCGAATACACCGTTGAGAAACGCATAGATGGCGATCAACAGCAGGAAGCTGCCTTCGATCAGCAGCACCATCGGCTCCAGATGCCAGAAACCGAACTGGAAGCGGTGATTACTTTCTTTGGCGATCAGCCTGGCGGTGATCAGCATCAGTACTTTGATGAACGTTGCGATCAGCGAGAAAAAACCATCGAAAAGGATGGATTGCGAACCTGAAACAAAACCGGTAACGATCCCGGCAATCGACACCGCGAACATCAGGATGGTCGATTGTTTGAGCAGTGACTGCTCACCTCGGTTACTCACGTAGCCTCCTCTAAAAACCTTTGAACCGCGGGGTGCGGTGGGGTTTGTCGGAGATGAGTTTACCTTATTGCCGGTTTTGCCCGGTTTTGTGGCGAGGGAGCTTGCTCCCGCCGGGGTGCGGAACGCCCCCGCTCTTCAGTTGAAAAAAAGCGGGCCTGCTGCGCAGTCCAGCGGGAGCAAGCTCCCTCGCCACAGGGTCTTACGCCTTGTTACGCTCGATCGCAAACCCGGCCCAGGTCTGGCTCACCGGCATCAGCTCCAGGCTGTTGATGTTGATATGCGCCGGGGCGTTGAGCACCCAGAAGATGGTCTCGGCGATGTCCTGCGGCTGGATCGGCTCGGCACCGGCGTATGTCGCGTTGTAGCGTTCCTGGTCACCGGCAAAACGCACCAGCGAGAACTCGCTTTCACACAGACCTGGCTCGATGTTGCTGACGCGCACGCCGGTGCCCTGCAGGTCGCAGCGCAGGTTCAGCGAGAATTGTTTAACGAATGCCTTGGTGGCGCCATACACGTGGCTGCCCGGGTACGGGTAGTTGCCGGCGATGGAGCCGAGGTTGACGATGCTGGCGCCACGGCCGTGAGCGATCAACCGCGGCAGCAGCAGACGGGTGCTGTACATCAGGCCTTTGACGTTGGTATCGACCATGGTGTCCCAGTCGTCGAGGTCGCATTTGGGTGCCGGATCGACGCCCAGCGCCAGCCCGGCGTTGTTGATCAGGCCACGCAGCTTGGCGAACGACGGTGGCAGATTGGCAATCGCCTCTTCCATTGCCTTGCGGTCACGCACGTCGAGCACCAGGCCATGCACTTCGGTCTGTTTCGACAGCTCGGCACACAGCGCGTCGAGACGTTCTGCACGAC
Organism: Pseudomonas sp. GW823-FHT01D03; assembly: GCF_058798255.1. NCBI lineage: Bacteria > Pseudomonadati > Pseudomonadota > Gammaproteobacteria > Pseudomonadales > Pseudomonadaceae > Pseudomonas > Pseudomonas sp. GW823-FHT01D03. The sequence continues at coordinate 701,139 of NZ_JBXAKK010000001.1, read as the reverse complement.
GACCGGTCAACACCAGTTTCCAGCCGGCCTCGGCAAAACGACGGGCACAGGCTTCACCAAAACCGGAGGTTGCGCCGGTAATAAACAGGGTGTTGGACATCGTGTTCTCCTTGCGTCGGCCGCCAGCGCAGCCATTGGAATAGAAAATCAGCAGCCAGCATGCCCGGCCCGGGATTCACGAGCAACACCTGCACCGGGACATCTTCCGATCAAAATTCGATCAATCGTCGCTACACCTTATGTGGCGTGGCCTGTAGCCATGTGCACGCACGTTATCCACAGTCCCTTCCACAGTTTCCGGGGGCAAGTGGAAACGCGCAAAGCCGCGCCCCACAAGGCTTTGCGCGGGAAATAGAAAGTTTTTTGCTTGACCCTGAAGCAGCTGTTGTGCCGGAGATGGCATTTTGCACGACCGGTCGGTCAGCGCAGTGATTGCGCGAGGCCAGTAATTACGGCCCTCAGCGCAGTCTTTCCAGAGTTTAGTCACAGACTTATCCACAGGCTTGCTCACATGAAATTGCCTCTACAGCACAGCATAGAAAAAGGTTGACAACAGCGTCTTCAGCTCCCGCAAAAACACCTGATCAAAAATCAATCACCAGCCTGCAGGCCACGTTCCACAAGGGCTTCAGCCAGCTACTCCCACGTTATTCACAGCCAGCTCCACAGCAAACGGGGACAAGTCAAAACTGTGGAAAAACAGCCATTTGCAGCGTCTATATGTCGCGCTTTGACAGCTATGGGAATTTGTTTTCCACAATTCTGAAATCTGGCACAGATCAACTGTGGGAGCGGGCTTGCTCGCGAAGAGGATGTGTCATCAAACACGGCGTTATCTGACACACCCTCTTCGCGAGCAAGCCCGCTCCCACAAGGGATTTGCGCTGGACTTGGGATGTAAAAAGCCCCGGGACTTTCGTCGCGGGGCTTTGTGGACAGCTCAAGCAGAATCAGTGCCCGCCCAGATAGGCGTTACGCACCTCCTCGTTCACCAACAACTCTTTACCGGTACCGGTCAGGCGAATCTCGCCGTTGACCATCACGTACGCCCGATCCGACAGCTTCAACGCATGGTTGGCGTTCTGCTCGACAAGGAAAATGGTCATGCCGGTTTTCGCCAGTTCACGCAGGGTGGCGAAGATCTGTTTCACCACGATTGGCGCCAGGCCCAGGCTCGGCTCATCGAGCAACAACAGCTTCGGCCGACTCATCAGGGCGCGGGCGATAGCGAGCATTTGCTGCTCGCCGCCGGACATGGTCATCGCCCGTTGAGTACGACGCTCTTCGAGCCGCGGGAACAGCTCGAACATGCGCTGCATATCCTCCTTGGCGTACTTGTCACCAATCGGGATGGTGCCCATCAGCAGGTTTTCCTCGACGGTCATGTCGGGGAACACCCGCCGTCCTTCCGGCGACTGCGCGATGCCGTTGGAGGCAATGTAGTGCGAGGACTTGTGAGTGATGTCGACGCCTTGATAGAGGATCTGCCCCCCCGCCGCCCGTGGCTGGCCGAAGATCGACATCAGCAGCGTCGATTTACCCGCGCCGTTGGAGCCGATCAGGCTGACGGTCTCGCCTTCGTTGATCTGCAGCGACACGCCTTTGAGGGCCTGGATCGGGCCGTAGAACACGTCCAGGTCTTTGAGTTCGAGGATCGGTTGGCTCATACCAGCTCCTCTTCATCGGCGCCCAGATAGGCGGCAATCACTTTCGGATCGTTGCGGATCGCGTCGGGCCCGCCCTCGGCGATGACCACGCCGTGATCCAGCACCACGATGTGGTCGGAAATACTCATTACCATGCCCATGTCGTGTTCGATCAGCACCACGGTCAGATCGTGCTCGTCGCGCAGCAGCCGGATCATCGCGCTGAGCGCTTCGGTTTCCTGAGGGTTGAGGCCGGCGGCCGGTTCGTCGAGACAGATGATCTGCGGCCGCGTGCACATGGCCCGGGCGATCTCCAGACGGCGTTGCTGGCCGTAGGACAGTTCACCGGCCAGACGGTTGGCGCAGTCCACCAGATCGACCACTTCCAGCCAGTAGAACGCGCAGTCCAGCGCATCGCTTTCGGCCTTGCGATAGCCCTTGGTGTTGAGGATGCCGGCGAGCATGTTGCGGTTGACCCACATGTGCTGCGCCACCAGCAGGTTTTCCAGCACCGACATTTCCTTGAACAGGCGAATGTTCTGGAACGTCCGGGCCAGGCCGGCGCGGTTCACCAGGTGGGTGCCGCCGAACATCTTGTAGTACAGGCGACTGAGAAAGCTTTTCGGCGACACGAAGTCGGTCGGTTTGAACGACTCGCCCAGCAACTGGATGACGTTGGTCTGCTGGCCACGCACGTTGAGTTCGATCTTGCCGCCGGAGGCCTTGTAGAACCCGGTCAGACAGTTGAACACCGTGGTCTTGCCGGCACCGTTCGGCCCGATCAGGGCGAAGATCGAGTTGCGTTTGACCTTGAGGCTGACATCGCTCAGGGCCTTGATGCCACCGAAGTGCATCATCAGTTTTTCCACAGAGAGTACGACTTCACTCATGGCGCAGTCCTCTCATAGTGAATGGCACCTTTGCGTGGAGTGACCCCGGTACGGCTGATGCGGATCAGCCCTCGTGGTCGCCAGATCATCATCAACACCATCAGGATGCCGAACAGCAGGACGCGGTATTCAGCGAAGCCGCGCAGCAGTTCCGGGGCAACCGTCAGCACAAATGCAGCGATCACCACACCGATGGTTGAACCCATGCCGCCGAGTACGACGATGGCGAGGATCAGTGCCGATTCGAAGAAGGTGAACGAGGTCGGGTTGACGAAGCCTTGATAGGTGGCGAAGAACACCCCGGCCAGGCCCGCGGTCGATGCACCGATGGTGAACGCCGAAAGTTTGACCAGTACGTGGTTCAGACCCATCGAGCGGCAGGCGATTTCATCTTCGCGCAACGCTTCCCAGGCGCGACCCACCGGCATCTTCACCAGACGATGCTTGATGTACAGCACAGCCAACACCACCAGGAACAGTACCGCGTAGATGAAGTAATACTTCACGTCCGGGTTGTAGGCGATGCCGAAGAACTCGTGAAACGGCACCCCGCCATCTTTGGCCCGCTTGCCGAACTCCAGACCGAAGAAGGTCGGCAGCGGCGCCGGCATCCCATTCGGGCCGCCAGTCAGCGACAACCAGTTGTTGAGGACCAGGCGAATGATTTCACCAAAGCCCAGGGTCACGATCGCCAGATAGTCGCCGTGCAGACGCAGCACCGGGAAACCGAGGATGCAGCCGGCAAGCCCTGCAGTGATCGCCGCCAGTGGCAGCACGGTCCAGAAGCCCAGCCCGAGGTATTGATAACCCAGCGCCAGACCGTAGGCGCCGATGGCGTAGAACGCCACATAACCGAGATCGAGCAGACCGGCCAGACCGACCACGATGTTCAACCCCAGACCCAGCAGCACGTAGATCAGCCCGAGGATGACCACGCCCAGCAGGTACGAGTTGGAGACAAACGGCACGATGACGGCGAGCACAATCAGCAGCGGAATGATCCAGCGCAGGCGTGATTTGTGATCGGCAGGCAGCACATGCACACCGGAACCGGTGCTCTCGAAACTGTCGAGAATTTTCAGGCCTTTGGGGGTTTGCAGGAACAGGCTGAGGGCAAACCGGCCAATCATGACAATGCCGATGATCCACGCCACACGGGTCGATTCGAGGTTGAAGCTGTAACCGTCGAGGACGACGCCGACAATCGGCCCGAATACGATCAGGGCAATCAGGCCGGCCAGGACCGCCTCAACCAGACTTTTTTTGATATCGATGGTTGTTTTAGTGGTTGAAGACATCGCTTACACCTTCGACACAAGAGGACGGCCCAACAGGCCTTGAGGCCGGAAGACCAGAACAAGTACGAGCAGCGAGAAGCTGAACACGTCTTTGTAGTCGGAGTTGACCAGGCCCGAGAACAGCGACTCGGAAATGCCGAGAATGATCCCGCCAAGCATCGCACCAGGCAGAGAGCCGATGCCGCCGAGCACCGCCGCGGTGAATGCCTTGATGCCAATGATGAAGCCGGCATAGAAGTCGAACGTGCCGTAGTTCATGGTGATCAGCACGCCGGCCAGAGCCGCCATGGCTGCACCGATGATGAACACATAGGAAATCACCCGGTCGGTGTTGATCCCGAGGATCGAGGCCATCTTGCGGTCTTGCTGGGTGGCGCGGCACATGCGGCCGAGCTTGGTGTACTTGATCACGTAGGTCAGCAGACCCATACCGACGAATGCGGCCACCAGAATGAAGACTTTGGTGTAGGTCAGTTGCACGAAGCCAGTACCGACTTCAACACGCCAAGCCCCGGTCAGCAGGGTAGGCACACCCTGTTGTTTGGCGCCTTGGGCGATCTGTGCGTAGTTTTGCAGGATCAGGGAAATGCCGATGGCGCTGATCAACGGTGCCAGTCGGGTGGAGTTGCGCAGGGGTTTGTATGCGACACGCTCGATGACCCAGCCATACACCGCTGTGATCACGATGGTGAAAATCAGTGTGCCGAGCATCAGGAGCGGGAAGGATTCAATACCGAAGTAAGCCAGCAGAGCCAGACTGATTGCCGCCAGGTACGCGGAAATCATGTAAACCTCGCCGTGGGCGAAGTTGATCATGCCGATGATGCCGTAGACCATTGTGTAGCCGATGGCGATCAGGCCATAGACCGACCCGAGGGTCAGGCCGTTGACCAGTTGCTGCAGGAAAATACCATCCATAACGCAATCTCACGCAATGAGAACCTGCCCACCGAAGCGGGCGGTTCTTCTAGGAAAAATACAGATTTACGTCGGAGCAATGCAGACACGTTCCCCCCGAACACCATCGTCTCCTGTGGGAGCGGGCTTGCTCGCGAATGCGGTGTATCAGTTACCGTTGATGGCGACTGACACCCCGCATTCGCGAGCAAGCCCGCTCCCACAGGGGGTCATGGCGTTCGGATGATCGCGTCAGCCCTTACTTCTGTTTTTCCAGCTGGTGATATTTGCCGTCCTTGTCCCACTGGTACACCACGTAGTCGGAGACTTTCAGGTCGCCCTTTGAGTCCCAGGTTTTTTCGCCCATCACGGTTTTCACCGGATTTTTCTTCAGCCAGGCCGCAGCCTCTTCGCCCTTGTTGGACTTCGCACCGTTGAACGCGGCAGCCAGGGTTTGTACCGAAGCGTAGGCGTACAGGGTGTAGCCTTCAGGCTCGGTGCCGGCCTTGCGGAACGCGTCCACCACGGTCTTGCTGTCAGGCAGCAGGCGTGGGTCGGCGCCAAAAGTCATCAGCACGCCGTCAACGAATTGCGGGCCACCGGCGGTGGTCACCAGTTCGTCAGTCACGATGCCGTCATCGGACATGAACTTGACGTCTTTCAGGCCTTGTTCACGCAATTGACGAACCAGCGGGCCGGCCTCCGGATGCAGGCCGCCGAAGTAGACGACATCGGCGCCAGCGCCACGGATCTTGGTGACGATGGTGCTGAAGTCTTTTTCGCCACGGGTCAGGCCTTCATACAACACGGGCGTTACGCCGCGCTTGACCAGTTGTGCCTTGGTGGCATCCGCCAGCCCTTGGCCGTAGGTGTCTTTGTCATGCAGTACGACGACTTTCTTGCCCTTGAGCACGTCGACGATGTAGTCGCCAGCCACGATGCCTTGCTGGTCGTCACGCCCGCACATACGGAACATGGCGCTCAGGCCGCGCTCGGTAACCTGCGGGTTGGTGGAACCCGGGGTGATCGCGATGATCCCGGCTTCGTCGTAGATTTCCGAGGCGGGGATGGTGGAGGAAGAGCAGAAGTGTCCGACCACGCCGGCGACTTTCTGGTTGGTCAGGTCCTTGGCGACTGTCACCGCCTGCTTCGGTTCGCAGGCATCATCGCCCTTGACCAGTACGATCTTCTCGCCGTTGACGCCGCCTGCCGCGTTGACCGCGTCCGCCGCTGCCTGTGCACCCTTCATGTACTGCTCGCCAAATGCCGCGTTGGCGCCAGTCATTGGACCCGCTACACCGATTTTCACATCAGCTTGAGCAAACGCAGAAACACCCAACGCAGTAGCCACTGCGAGGGCCAGAAAGCCTTTCTTGTAAAACGTCTGGGACATGAGGTGGTGCTCCAAGGTTTTTTTTAGTTGGCACTGCGACTTCACTTCACTGAATGCTCTGAGCAAGCGCCGTGCCATCGGTTTTTTATTCTTCAAAAAGTCGCTGCTTTCTTGTTATTTCGACTGTTTCGTTCCCATTTTCATTGGGCGTGCAACCGTCTAAACCGCGGAAGGTGAAACCGTTTTAAATCTGAGGCGCAACCCGCTTGCGCCATCATTGCAACCGCGGCACCAAACGACGTGCAACCAGCCTGTAACAGCTCGCGTCACCGAACTGCACACTGCTGGTGCGGGACTGCTACAACCCGCACCATTAGAGGCTAGTCGTTACTCCGAAAAGCGCCGCGTTACGCAACATATTTCAACACTCAAATCACGATGCGCAGGCACTGGCCCGCGTGATACAGCGAGAACCCGGCCTCGTACAGACAGCTGCGCAAACCGACACCGGCCAAGGGCTGCATCGGTGCGAAGGGAATCGGCAGGGCTTGAGGATTGCCGTTACACAGATAGTCGGCGAAGGCTTTGCCGACCACAGTGCCGGTGGTCACGCCGCGACCGTTGTAACCGGTGACGGCCACCAGGCCGGGCGCCGGTTCGAACAAGCGCATCAGGTGATCGGGGGTGAAGGCGATGCGCCCGGTCCAGGTGCATTCCCATTCCACCGGTTTCAGATGGGGGAAGTAATGCTGCTGCACGCGGTCGGCCCAGGCCTTGAGGAACCACGTCGGTTTCTGATTGCCGTTGCCCAGACTGCCGAGCAACAACCGGCCGTCCTTGTCGCGGCGAATACTGCTCAGCACCTGGCGCGTATCCCACGAGCCCTGCCCGCCGGGGAGGATGTCATGGGCGGCGTCGTCGGTCAGTGGCACCGACGCGACCTGATAGTAGTAACCGGGGAAGAAGTTGCGCTTGAGTTCGGTCCAGTCGCCTTCGGTATAGGCGTTGGAGGCGATCACCACTTGCTCGGCGAGTACCGAACCGTGCTCGGTCTGCACCGACCATTGCTGGCCCACGCGCTCAAGACGGGACACTGGCGAGTGATCGAACATCTGCCCGCCCAGGCCCTTCACCGCGTTGGCCAGGCCGGTGACATAGGCCATCGGGTTGAGCGTACCGGCGCGACGGTCGAGCAGTGCGGCGGCGATCTTCTGGGTGCCGGTGGCTTGCTCGCAGGCCTTGCCGGTGAGCAGTTCGACCGGCGCCCCGCGACGCTTCCACTGTTGCTCGCGACTGCGCAGGTCCGCCTCACCCTTGGCGTTGTGCGCCATGTGCAGGGTGCCTTCGCGGCGCAACTGGCAATCGATGTTGTATTTATCCACAAGGCTGAACACCAGCGCCGGCGCCGCCCCGAGCATGCGGTTGAGCTGACTGCCGACCGCTTCGCCGAATCCGGCCTCGATCTCGTCCGGCGGGATCCACATGCCGGCGTTGACCAGCCCGACGTTGCGCCCGGAGCCGCCGTGCCCGGCACGGTGCGCTTCGAGCACGCAGACGCTTTTGCCTTTTTCCAACAGATGCAGCGCCGCCGACAACCCGGTAAACCCGGCGCCGATCACGCAGACATCGACTTTGACCTCGCCGCGCAGCGCGGTGTTATCCGGGCGCTGCGGCGTGAGTGTTTCCCACAGACATTCTTCGCGTAACGGCATTGCCAGACTCCAACAGAAACCTGCCAAACACACTGCTGATCCTGTGGGAGCGGGCTTGCTCGCGAAAGCGGTGTTTCAGCCAACATCTGTGTCGACTGACCCACCAACTTCGCGAGCAAGCCCGCTCCCACAGGGGATCTGCGTCATTCCAAACTCAGTCGAAGGTGATGCCCTGCGCCAGCGGCAACTCCAGCGAGTAGTTCACGGTGTTGGTCTGGCGGCGCATGTACGCGCGCCAGGCGTCGGAGCCCGACTCACGACCGCCACCGGTTTCTTTCTCGCCACCAAACGCGCCGCCGATTTCCGCGCCGCTCGGGCCGATGTTGACGTTGGCGATGCCGCAGTCGCTGCCGACCGCCGACATGAACTGCTCGGCCTCGCGCACGTCGGTGGTGAAGATGCACGACGACAAGCCTTGCGGCACCGCATTGTTCAGGCGCAGCGCTTCCTGGAAGTCGCTGTAGCCGACCACGTAGAGGATCGGGGCGAAGGTTTCGCTGCAGACCACGTCGCTCTGTTCCGGCATTTCGACGATGGCCGGCGACACGTAGTAGGCGTTGGGGAACTGCTCTTCGAGCTGACGCTTGCCGCCGAACACCCGGCCGCCCTCGCTCAGCGCCTGCTCCAGCGCGTCCTGCATGTTTTCGAAGCTGTGTTTGTCGATCAGCGGGCCGACCAGATTGCCTTCCAGCGGATGGCCGATACGCACTTTGGCGTACGCGGCTTTGAGGCGAGTGACGATTTCCTCCTTCACCGACTCATGGGCAATCAGCCGCCGCAGGGTGGTGCAACGCTGACCGGCAGTGCCGACCGCGCTGAACAGAATGGCGCGCACGGCCATGTCCAGATCGGCGCTCGGGCCGAGGATCATCGCGTTGTTGCCGCCCAGTTCGAGAATGCTGCGGGCAAAACGTGCGGCGACTTTCGGCGCCACTTCGCGGCCCATGCGGGTACTGCCGGTGGCGCTGATCAGCGCGACACGCGGGTCATCCACCAGCGCTTCGCCAGCATCGCGACCACCGATGACCACCTGGCACAGGTGCGCCGGCGCATCGGTGAAATTCTTCACCACACGGTCGAACAGTGCCTGGCAGGCCAGTGCGGTCAGCGGGGTTTTCTCCGACGGTTTCCACACCACCGGGTTGCCGCAGACCAGCGCCAGCGTGGTGTTCCACGCCCACACCGCAACCGGAAAGTTGAACGCACTGATCACGCCGACCACGCCCAGCGGATGCCAGGTTTCCCGCATGTGGTGGCCCGGACGCTCGGAGGCGATGGTCAAGCCGTACAACTGACGCGAAAGGCCGACGGCGAAGTCGCAGATGTCGATCATCTCCTGCACTTCACCGAGGCCTTCCTGAGTGATCTTGCCCGCTTCCCACGACACCAGTTCGCCGAGGTCAGCCTTGTACTGGCGCAGCACTTCGCCGAACTGACGCACCAGCTCGCCGCGACGCGGGGCCGGCACCTTGCGCCACTGCTCGAAAGCATGATCTGCGCGACTGATGTGCTGCTCGACTTCGGCCGGGCCTTCCCAGTTCACGGCGGCGATGCGGCTGCCGTCGATGGGCGAATGCACCGGCACTTTGCCGTTCTGGTACAGGGCCGGGTTCACACCAAGACGATCAAGCAATGCGGCAACCATGAGTCACTCCTCAAGCGAAAAACTGAATGTGTGCGGCCGAATGTTCACAACCGGGCAGGCCTTTAGTTGTAGCTTCCCGAGGGCAAGGCAACAAACGACCTTTACGCGAGATATCATTCCGTTTATTCATGCTGCGCACAGAAAGACAAGAAAAAGGGACCACCCATGCTGAATAAACGCCACTTGCCATCGATCACCGCGTTGCAGTGCTTCGAGGCCGTGACCCGGCACCTGAGCTTCACCCGGGCCGCCGAGGAGCTGAACCTGACCCAGAGCGCTGTCAGCAAGCAAGTGGCGCAGCTTGAGGAATTGTTGCAGCACTTGTTGTTCCGCCGGGTACGTCGGCGTTTGCAGATGACCCCGGCCGGGGATTTGTACCTGGCGGAAGTCCGAAAAATCCTCACTCAGGTGGAAATGTCCACGCATTACCTGCGTTCCTACGGCGGCGAGACCGAAGTCCTGCGCGTTTCTACACCCTCGACCTTCGGCGCGCGCTGGCTGGTACCGCGTCTGAAGGGCTGGCGTCTGCGCCATCCGTCGATCCATCTCGACTTGTGCAACGAGCAGGAGGCCGATGACTTGCTGCAGGGTCGCAGCGATCTGGCGTTCTATTTTGGCCAGGGTTCAAGGCCCGGCACCGAATGCCTGAAGCTGTTCGGCGAAGAGCTGGTGCCGGTCTGTGCCCCCGGCAGCCTGCCGGACACGCCCTTCACCGACCCGACGCAACTGACCGATCTGGTGCTGCTGCAAAATGCCTCGCGCCCACAGGCCTGGCACGACTGGTTCGACAGTCAGGGTTACCACACCGAGCACAGCTATCACGGGCCGCGTTTCGAAACCTTTTATATGTGCATCCGCGCTGCCCAGGTCGGCTGCGGCGTGGCGCTGCTGCCACGGTTTCTGGTGGAAGAGGAATTGGCCGACGGCAAACTGGTCATTCCCTGGCAGCATGCAATGCCCAGCTCCGACGCCTATTACCTGGCCTACCCGGAACATGCGGCGGAAGTGCCGAAGGTGCGGGATTTTGTGAAGTGGATGCTGGAGCAGATCGACAGCCCGGACCTGACGCCGATATAGAGTTTTCAACAACCCTGTGGGAGCGGGCTTGCTCGCGAATGCGGTGGGTCAGTCAATTCAAATGGGACTGATACGCCGCATTCGCGAGCAAGCCCGCTCCCACAGGTGACCTCGACGCTCTTAAAAAATGCTGGCAATCCTCACCGCTGATATGCGCCACTAGCGTCATTGATTGATCCCGCGCAACCGCGCGGTGCACCTGGAGAACCCGTTTATGAGCGAGAGTGTGTTTGCCGATCGCATCGTGCAGAACCTGCTCGACACCGACTTCTACAAACTGACGATGATGCAGGCGGTGCTGCACAACTACCCCAACGTCGAAGTCGAATGGGAGTTTCGTTGCCGTAACAGCGAAGATCTGCGGCCGTATCTGGCCGAGATTCGCTACCAGATCGAGCGTCTGGCCGAGCTGAGCCTGAGTGCCGACCAGTTGAGTTTCCTCGAGCGCATCACCTTCCTGAAACCGGATTTCCTGCGCTTTCTCGGACTGTTCCGCTTCAATCTGCGCTACCTGCACACCGGTATCGAGAACGGCGAACTGTTCATCCGGCTGCGCGGCCCGTGGCTGCATGTGATCCTCTACGAAGTACCGTTGCTGGCGATCGTCAGCGAAGTGCGTAACCGCTATCGCTACCGGGAAATCGAGCTGGTGCAGGCGCGGGAACAGCTGTATCGCAAGTTCGACTGGCTCAGCGCCAATGCCTCGGCCGACGAACTGGCGCAATTGCAGGTCGCCGATTTCGGCACCCGCCGGCGCTTTTCGTACCGCGTGCAGGAAGAAGTGGTCAACGTGCTCAAGCACGATTTCCCCGGGCGCTTCGTCGGCACCAGCAACGTGCACCTGTCCCGCGAGCTGGATATGAAGCCGCTTGGCACCATGGCCCATGAATGGATCATGGCCCATCAGCAACTCGGCCCACGGCTGATCGACAGCCAGATCGCCGCCCTCGACTGCTGGGTGCGCGAGTACCGTGGTCTGCTCGGGATTGCGCTCACCGATTGCATCACCACCGACGCGTTTCTCGGCGACTTCGACCTGTTCTTCGCCAAGCTCTTCGATGGTCTGCGCCACGATTCAGGGGATCCGGTGCAGTGGGGCGAAAAATGCATCGCCCACTACCACAAGCTCGGCATCGACCCGATGAGCAAGACCCTGGTGTTCTCTGACAGTCTGACCCTGCCCAAGTCGCTGGAGATCTTCCGCGCGCTGCACGGGCGGATCAACGTCAGCTTTGGCATCGGCACCAACCTGACCTGTGACATTCCGGGTGTCGAACCGATGAGCATCGTGCTTAAAATGACCGCCTGCAACGGCCAGCCGGTGGCGAAGATCTCCGACGAGCCAGGCAAGACTCACTGTAAAGACCCGAATTTCGTCGCCTATTTGCGACATGTGTTCCAGGTTCCTGCCGTTTCCAGCCTATCTAGCAAGGAGTGAATTCATGCAAGCCGTACAGCGTGAGATTGCTGAACAGCTCAAGGTGCAACCGCCATTCGCCGGGCATCAGGCCCTCGAAGCGGAAGTCGCCCGGCGCATCACCTTTATCCAGGACTGCCTGGTCAATTCCGGCCTCAAGACCCTGGTGCTGGGCATCAGCGGCGGTGTCGACTCGCTGACCGCCGGCCTCCTGGCCCAGCGCGCCATGCGTGAACTGCGCGAGCGCACCGGCGACGACGCCTACAAGTTCATTGCCGTGCGCCTGCCGTACGAAACCCAGTTCGATGAGCACGATGCGCAAGCGTCGGTGGATTTCATCGCCCCGGACGAACGCCACACCGTGAACATCGGCCCGGCGGTCAAATCACTGGCCAGGGAAGTGGCGGCGTTCGAAGGCAAACACGCGGTGTCGGTGGATTTCGTGCTCGGCAACACCAAGGCGCGGATGCGCATGGTCGCCCAGTACACCATCGCCGGCGCGGCGCACGGGCTGGTGATCGGCACCGACCACGCGGCGGAAGCGGTGATGGGCTTCTTCACCAAGTTCGGGGACGGCGCCTGCGACCTGGCCCCGCTCAGCGGTCTGGTGAAAAACCAGGTCCGGGCGATCGCCCGCAGCTTCGGCGCGCCGGAATCGCTGGTGGAAAAAGTGCCGACCGCGGATCTGGAAGACCTGTCGCCGGGCAAACCGGACGAAGCGTCCCACGGCGTAACCTACGCCGAGATCGATGCCTTCCTGCACGGCGAGCCGGTGCGTCAGGAAGCGTTCGACATCATCGTCAATACGTACAACAAGACTCATCACAAACGGGTCATGCCGTTTGCGCCTTGATTGCATGGTGATTGAATGAAAAAGCCCGCTGAGGAGTGATCCTCAGCGGGCTTTTCTTTGGCCAGTTCACCTGTCGATGCTGATGGCCTCTTCGCGGGCAAGCCCGCTCCCACAGTGTCCCGGTTGTTCACAAAATGTGTGACCGACACAAACCCTGTGGGAGTAGGCTTGCCCGCGAAGAACGATGATGCGGTGCGTTGATTACTTAACAGTAATCGTGCCTTTCATCATCGAGATGTGGCCCGGGAACGAGCAGAAGAAACCGTAGCCACCATCTGCAATCTTGGCCACGTCAAAAGTCAGCGAATCAGTTTCTTTGGCGCCGATGATCTTGGTGTGAGCGATGATGCGCGCGTCACCTTCCGGCAGGTAGTTCTTGTCGATGCCCGCGGCCAGGCCAGCGGTGGCGATTGACTGCATGTCAGCTTCTTTGCTGATCACCAGATTGTGGCCCATGACGTTCTTCGGCAGGTTGCCGGAGTGGGTCAGTTCGACAGTGAAGGTCTTGCAGCTCTTGTCGATCACGATTTCCTTGGTGTTGAAGGACATCTGATCGGTGGAATCAACGGTGGTTTTGCACTCGGCAGCCATCAATTGGCTGCTGGCCAGCGCCAGCAGGGATACCGCAACAACTTTGGAAAACATGGTGAATCTCCAAGGCAGGGTTAACAAAAACACGAATGGTGGAAAGACTGCCTGAAATCTTCGCAAGTTCCTATGACTTGAGTCAAAAATTGTATACAACTTTCAGGCTATGACACTCATCGAAACAATCTACCGGCCAGATCCCCCGGCCGGGCCTATGATCGGCGCATCTACTGAAACGGAGTGCCGATCATGTTCTTTAACGGTCTGTTGTGCAGTTTGCTCGCCGCCTACGCCTGTGGCGCCAGCGGTACCTTTGAATCGCCAGAACGCGAAGTCTAGCCCTTGGATCGAGGCCTGCCAGCCATTACCCTGTGACGGATTGAACCAGGAGGAAGGCATGTCTCTCAAATCCGTTTGTGTATTTTGCGGTGCCAACGCCGGCACTGATCCGGCTTACACCGAAGCCGCCCAAGCCCTTGGCCGGGCCCTCGCCGAGCGCCAGCTGACGCTGGTTTACGGTGGTGGTGCCGTGGGCCTGATGGGCCTGGTGGCGGACGCCGCACTGGCTGCTGGTGGCGAAGTGATCGGGATCATTCCGCAAAGTCTGATGGACAAGGAAATCGGCCACAAAAGCCTGACGCGCCTCGAAGTGGTCGATGGCATGCACGCGCGCAAGGCGCGCATGGCCGAGCTGAGCGATGCGTTCATCGCATTGCCCGGCGGCCTCGGCACGCTGGAAGAGCTGTTCGAAGTCTGGACCTGGGGCCAGCTCGGCTACCACGGCAAGCCGCTGGGCCTGCTGGAAGTGAACGGTTTCTACAGCAAACTCACGGCTTTTCTCGACCATATCGTCGGCGAAGGCTTCGTTCGCGCGCCGCATCGTGACATGCTGCAAGTGAGCGAATCGCCACAAACCCTGCTCGACGCCCTCGATCAGTGGAAGCCGACCGTCACGCCCAAGTGGGTCGACCAAAAACCCGGCTAACCGCCGGACACCGATACAGGGCAGAATACGCGCCGCTCAACCTCACCTTCGACCCCAGAGGATCGCCCATGGCCAAACCCAATTACTCCTTCGCCAAACGTCAACGAGACCTGGCAAAGGAGCAGAAGAAAGAGGAAAAGCTTCAGCGCAAGAAACAAATGGCTGAAGAAGCGGCACTGAACCCTGACGGGGAAGTGGCGACTGATGACGATGTTGATGTTGATGCACCGAAAGACCAGGCGCCCGACGCCTGAGCCCCACCGGGTTTGATGATCGAGTCAGACCCTGCGGATTTGTGACGGGGCTGGCGGCTCAGCCGCTGGCCCTCACAGCCCTCCCCGTTTTTCGAACACGATACGACTTCCTGTGGGAGCGGGCTTGCTCGCGAAAGCGGTGTGTCAGTTACATCAACGTTGAATGTGAAGACGCTTTCGCGAGCAAGCCCGCTCCCACATGGGTTGTTGTGTTATTCCAATGGCATCACCGTGACACGCACTTCCGGATCGTGAGACCCGCCCCCCAGAATCACCCCGCGCAACGGCGACACATCGGAAAAATCCCGGCCCCACGCCAGGGTGATGTGCTCAAGCGCCGGCTGCACATTGTTGGTTGGATCGAAATCCACCCACCCGAGTACCGGACAGAACACCGACACCCAGGCATGCGACGCATCGGCGCCGATCAGCCGTGGCTGTCCCGGTGGCGGCTGGGTCAGCAGATAGCCACTGATGTAGCGCGCTGCCAGTCCTCGCGAGCGCACGCAAGCGAGCATCAGATGCGCGAAGTCCTGACACACACCGCGTCGGCGCTCCAGCACTTCCACCAGCGGCGTCGCCACTTGCGTGGCCTCGGCGTCGAAAGTGAACTCGCTGAAAATTTTCTGCATCAAGGCCTGCACGCCCAGCAGCAAAGGCTTGCCCGGTGGAAAACAGCTTTCGGAAAATTCGACGAAGCTGCGCTTCAAATGCACGTAGGGTGACTGAAACCGATAGCGACAAGCCTCGAGCATTTCGGCGGACAACGGCAGACTACTGTAGGTCAGCGCGTTGCGCGTCTGCTCCCACGCCGGGGACAGACTGAAGTCCGCCAGCGGCCGCGCCAGCACCTCAACCGTGAGCCGGGCGTTGACCTGCAACTCGTCATGCGGGCGCTCGAAGGCCAGTCGGGTCAGCGGATTGCCGAACACATCCAGTTCATCCCGCCGCGTGGTCGGCTGCGGGCTGATCAGCAATTGCTGCTCGGTGCAGCGCTGCCATGTGCACTCACGCGGCCACAGGTGCGCCAATTGCTGTGCCAGCGAAACCGGGCTGTCGTAGTGGTAACAGGTGTCGTGGAAGATCTGGTAGTGCGCGCTCATCAGACGGACACCGTGCGCTGGCTGACATCGTCGACATGGGCAAAGTGGCGCAGCGCCAGCCGATCGGACACCTGACCGCTGGCCTCGGCAATCTCCTGCAGCAGATCCGCCAGACCATCAAGCGCGGCACGCACGCTGTTCTCCCCGA
Organism: Pseudomonas sp. GW823-FHT01D03; assembly: GCF_058798255.1. Lineage (NCBI taxonomy): Bacteria > Pseudomonadati > Pseudomonadota > Gammaproteobacteria > Pseudomonadales > Pseudomonadaceae > Pseudomonas > Pseudomonas sp. GW823-FHT01D03. The sequence goes on along the minus strand of NZ_JBXAKK010000001.1, from coordinate 685,293 downwards.
ACAGCGGGTTCTCCAGACAACCCAGATCGAACCGCGCCAGACGCTCGACCAACTGCGGCAACCCGGCCTCGCGAGGTACGCCGAAATCATCATTCAATCGCTTGAGCGTGCGGGTCACCAGTTTCAACTGAAACAGCACCGCATGCGGGTTCTGCTCATCCAGCAGCAACAGATCGAGCACCGGAATCAACTGCGCCACCGCCAGATACCGCGAACGGTAGGTGATGCTGCTGTTGCCCAGCTCCAGCAGCCATTCCAGCCCCGCCTGATCGAACGCCCCGGCGCCGCGCAGAAACGCCGCCAGACTGCTGCTGAGAAACTGCAACCGTTCGATGCGCCGGCCGATCATCAGGAAGCGCCAGCCTTCGTCGCGGGTCATGTCGTCAAGCGCGAAACCCGAGAGCGCCGCCAGCGACATCACCAGTCGGTTGAGGAAATCCAGCAACTCGCCGAAGTCCGGCTCTTCGGTGTCCAGCTCCATTGCCTCGCGCTGCAACTCGACCAACGCCTGCCAGTTTTCCCGTGAAAGCTTGCCGCGCACCTGCGAGGCCGCCCACTGCAAGCGCTGCAGGTTGGAGCGCAGACTGAACGACCAGTCCTCGCCGAGCAGCGCCGCCAGCAGTCGCTCCGGCAACTCGCCCTCCTCCGGCAGCAACATCAGCCGCTCGCCCAGCTCCACGGCGGCCTGCAAGGCTTGCGGGTCATCACCATCGACATACCGCGCGAGCATGATCCGCAGCAGTCGCGCACTGTCGTCGCAACGCTCGCAGTAACGGCCGAACCAGAACAGGTTCTCCACCACCCGCGAGGGCAGATAAGGATCGCGGCGCACCAGATCGTGTACGCCGACGTTGCGCTGGGTTTTCCATTGCTCGCCACTCGGCGCACGCTCGCCCAACACCCAGGTGTCCTTGCTCGCGCCACCGCGCTGCATCGACACCACTTCGGCATCGGCCTCGGCGGCAACCCGGGTCAGTCCACCGGGCAATACGCGATAGCCGTCACCACTGGCCACCGCATACACGCGCATGCCGATCGCTCGCGGTTGCAGTTGGCCGTCTTCGGCCTGCCAGATCGGCGCTTGGGACAGCTGCGCCAGTTCTTGCGCAACATAGGCATATGGCCGCGCCTGCATGCGCTCGGCGAGCGCCTGGCGCTGTTGTTCGCTCAGATCGCGGCCGAATACCGGCGCGAAGCTTTGTGAGGGGAATGCCGGTTTGATCAGCAGCTCCGGAAGCTTTTCCAGCGCCTGCGCCAGCACCGGCGCCTCGCCGCACCACCATGTAGCGATGGACGGCAGCAGCAGTTCTTCGCCGAACAGGTACTGATTGATCTTCGGCAGAAATCCGAGCAATCCCGGCGACTCCAGCACGCCGCTGCCCAAGGCATTGGCCACCAGCACCCGGCCCTGACGCACCGCCTCCAGCAAGCCGGGCACACCGAGTGCCGAATCGGTTCGCAGCTCCAGCGGATCGCAGAAGTCATCGTCGAGGCGGCGCATGATTGCATGCACCCGGCGCAGACCACTGAGGGTTTTCAGGTACACCGTGGCATCGCGCACGGTGAGGTCGCCGCCTTCGACCAGCGGATAACCGAGCTGGCGTGCCAGATAAAGATGTTCGAAGTAGCTCTCGTTGAAGCGCCCCGGCGTCAGCAATACCACCAGCGGCGCGTCGTCAGCACACGGCGCCTGACGCGCGAGGGTTTCCTGCAGGGTGCGGAAGAAGCCGGCCAGGTGCTGCACCTTCAGATCGCGGTACAACTCGGGAAACGCCCGCGACACGATGGTGCGATTTTCCAGCGCATAACCGGCGCCCGAGGGTGCCTGGGTACGATCCGCCGTGACCCACCAGCGGCCGTCCGGCGTGCGCGCCAGGTCCATGGCGTACAGATGCAGAAAGGCCCCTTCAGGCGGAGCAATGCCCTGACAGGGCCAGAGAAAATTGTTGTGGCCGAACACCAGCTCCGCCGGTAACAACCCTTCACTGATCAGCCGCTGCGGCCCATACAGATCGGCCAGTACCGCGTTGAGCAGGCGTGCTCGCTGGGCAATCCCCGCCGACAGTTGCTGCCACTCATCAGCAGCGATCACGTGCGGCAGCAGGTCCAGTTCCCACGGGCGGTCGGCGCCCTTGGGATCGGCATAGACGTTATAGGTCACGCCGTTTTCCTGAATCTGCCGGGCCAGCAACGCCTGCCGCTGCACCAGTTGCGCCGGGGTGCTGCGCTGCAATTGATCGAACAGCCGCCGCCAGTGCGGGCGCACTTCCCCGCTGTCATTCAGCAGTTCGTGATAAGTGCCCGCAGTGCGCGGGTAGCGGTCTAGCAGGTCAGGCATGGAAAGCTCGGCAGACAGCAGGGAACGGTCAGACTAACGCAGGCACATGACATGCGGATATACGAAAAATCCGCATGTCGTGCAGGACTTAGAAACGTCGCAAATCGAGCGTCATCGGCAACTCGTCGGAGATTGTCAGGTTCGGTATCGGAAGTTTCCCCGGCGTATGTCCGATGCGGAAAAACCGCGCCATGCGCCGGCTCTCCGCTTCGTTGGCATTGACCGGCAAGGTCTCGTAATTGCGTCCGCCCGGGTGTGCAACGTGGTACTGGCAACCGCCCAGCGAACGCTGCATCCAGGTGTCGAGCAGGTCGAACACCAGCGGCGCATGCACCGGAATGGTCGGTTGCAGGCAGTTGGCTGGTTGCCAGGCCCGAAAGCGCACACCCGCGACGAACTCACCGATGCGCCCGGTCGGTTGCAGCGGCAGCGGAATGCCGTTGCAAGTCAGCAGATAACGCTGCGGCGGCAGGCCGCTGAGCTTGATCTGCAAACGCTCCAGCGACGAATCGACATATCGCACCGTGCCGCTAGCCGTACCCTCCTCGCCCAGCACATGCCAAGGCTCCAGCGCCTGGCGCAGCTCCATCTCGATGCCGCTGACCGCGTAATCGCCGACCTTGGGAAAACGGAACTCCAGATGCGCCGCGAACCACTCGGCGCGCAATGGATAACCGGCGTTGTTCAGTTCGACGATGACGTCGGCGAAATCCTGCTCGATAAAGTGCGGCAGCATAAAGCGATCGTGCAGCTCGGTGCCCCAGCGCGCCAGTTTCGGCGGCGCATATGGCTCGCGCCAGAATCGCGCAACCAGCGCGCGCAGCAACAACTGCTGAGCCAGGCTCATCCGCGCATGCGGCGGCATTTCGAAGGCGCGCAGCTCCAGCAGGCCGAGGCGCCCGGTGGCACCGTCCGGCGAATACAGTTTGTCGATACAGAACTCGGCGCGATGAGTGTTGCCGGTAACGTCGATCAGCAGATTGCGCAGCAGGCGATCCACCAGCCACGGCGCGCACTCTGCGCCCGGTTCCGGCATTTGCGCGAAGGCGATTTCCAGTTCGTACAAGGCGTCGTTGCGCGCTTCATCGACCCGCGGCGCCTGCGAGGTCGGGCCGATGAACAGGCCGGAAAACAGGTAGGACAGCGACGGGTGGTTGTGCCAGTAGCTGATCAGGCTGCGTAGCAGATCCGGGCGGCGCAGGAACGGTGAGTCCGCCGGGGTCGCGCCACCGAGGACGAAATGGTTGCCGCCGCCGGTGCCGGTGTGGCGCCCGTCGATCATGAATTTTTCGGTGGTCAGGCGGGTTTGCCGCGCCTGTTCATAGAGAAACTCGGTGCGCTCGACCAGCTCGTCCCAGGTCGCCGATGGCTGCACGTTGACCTCAATCACGCCCGGATCCGGGGTAATGCGGAAGTTGCTCAGGCGCGGATCACTCGGCGGCTCGTAACCTTCCAGCAGCACCGGGCAATGCAGCTCTTCGGCGGTGGCTTCGATGGCCGCCACCAGTTCCAGATAGTCCTCGACCCGCTCCAGCGGCGGCATGAACAGATACAGACGCCCTTCGCGGGCCTCGGCGCAGAAGGCGGTGCGGGTCAGCCAGTCGGCGGACTCGTCGACTCTCGGCGCACGTTCGGCGGCCGCGGCAGGTTCGGCATGGCTGTTGAGCTGGGTGGTGCCCGGCAGCTCGGGGAAGTCCTGATTCGGATCGTTGGGATGAATGAACGGATACTCGGCGGCCTTCACCCACGGCTGCGAGCCGAGCGGCAGGCGATAACCCAGCGGCGAATCCCCCGGCACCAGTCGGCAATGCTCGTCGCGCAGATACCAGCGCCCGCTCTGCCATTGATCACCCTTGGCGGTACGCGCCAGCGGCAGCACCTGGCCGATAACCTTATCCAGGCCCTGAGCGAAGACTTTGCGCAGACGCGCACGCTCCAGCGGTTCTTCCAGACGCGAGTCTTCAGCGCTGACGTTGCTCGGCAATGCGCCCTCACGCCAGAGGTAATAGAAATTATCCTCGTAAGCCGGGAACACGAAACGTGCCGGCAGTTTCAGGCGCTCGGCAACACTCGCCAGAAAGCGCCCGGCCAGTTCGCCATTGGCGCCGTAATCCTGTTGCTCGTCGGCGATCAGCGCGCTGTTGTGCCAGATCGGCACGCCGTCGCGGCGCCAATAGCAGTTGAGCGACCAGCGCGGCAATTGCTCGCCGGGGTACCACTTGCCCTGACCGAAATGCACCAGACCTTTCGGCGCATAGTGCTGGCGCATGCGCTGGAACAGTTCGGCGGAGAGGCGGCGCTTGTCCGGGCCCAGCGCGGCAGTGTTCCATTCGGCGCCATCGGGGTCGTCGATGGAGACGAAGGTCGGCTCGCCGCCCATGGTCAGGCGCACATCGTCTTTGAGCAGATCGGCGTCGATCTGTCGCCCCAGCGCCTGAATCGACAGCCACTGCTCATCGGTGTAGGGCTTGGTCACCCGTGGCGCTTCCCAGATCCGCTCCACCGACATTTCGTGGCTGAACTGGCATTCGCACGGTTCGACCAGACCACTGATCGGCGCCGCCGAGGATGGATCGGGACTACAGGCCAGCGGGATATGCCCTTCGCCGGCGAACAATCCGGACGTAGCATCCAGACCGATCCAGCCGGCCCCCGGCAAGTACACCTCGCACCAGGCGTGCAGGTCGGTGAAATCCACCTCGGTGCCGGACGGGCCGTCGAGGCTCTTCACGTCGGCGGTGAGTTGAATCAGGTAGCCGGAGACGAACCGCGCGGCCAGCCCGAGGTTGCGCAGCAGTTGCACCAGCAGCCACGCCGAGTCGCGGCAGGAGCCGGAGGCATGTTCGAGGGTGTGTTCCGGGGTTTGCACGCCCGGCTCCATGCGAATCAGGTAGCGAATGTCTTCGCTGAGACGCTGGTTGAGCATCACCAGGAAATCCACGGCGGGCAGCGGCGTACGGTCGATTCCGTCCAGATAGGCTTTAAATGCAGGCGTCAGCGGCAGCGTTTCGAGGTACGGCGCCAATTCCTTGCGTTCATCTGCGGCGTAAGTGAAGGGGATTTTCTCGGCATAGGGTTCGAGGAAGAAGTCGAAGGGGTTGAACACCACCATCTCGGCCAGCAGATCGACCTCGATGCGCAACTCATCGGTTTTCTCGGGGAACACCAGCCGCGCGAGGTAGTTGCCCTGCGGGTCTTGCTGCCAGTTGATGAAATGCTGCTCGGGCGAGACCTTCAGCGCATACGAGAGGATCCGCGTGCGGCTGTGGGCGGCCGGGCGCAGGCGTACGATCTGCGGGCCGAGTTCGACAGCGCGGTCGTAGCGGTAATGCGTGACGTGATGCAATGCGACATGAATCGACACGGCGTGCCTCCTGCGAGCCTAAGCGTATTCGAAAGCGCGCAAGACTTATGCCATGCAGGGGCTTGGGCGCTTTCCCGGAATGCTCAGGGCAGTACAGCACCAAAATCGGGCGATGCGGGGAAATGGTTCGAGGAAGTTGCGCCTAAATGTGGCGGCAGTGGTAGATGCGGCGCCTGAGATGACGCCTTCGCGAGCAAGCCCGCTCCCACGGGAGTACGTATTCCAATGTGGGAGCGGACTTGCTCGCGAAAGGGCCAGTCGTTACAGCACACTTCTTGAACCCTGAAATGCAAAACGCCAACCCGAAGGTTGGCGTTCTGTTGAAACAAAAAGCGACTTAGCGCGGTACGACCGGCTTGCGAGCCGGCTTCGGCCCCTTGCCCTTGGCCGCTTCCTTGCGCTCCTTGGCCGCCTGCTGGTTGCGGGCGAACGCCGCAGCCTTGGCTTGTTCACGCTTGTCCCAAGGATTGCCACCGTCGCTGGCACGCGGCGGCAGGCCGGTGTGCTGGGTGAGAATCTTGGTGGTCTTCTCTTTCGCGACCTTATGGCTGCCGGCCGGCGTCGAATTCTTGCGACGGGCGCTCTGGTAGCTGTCGGTAGCCGGCTGGTGCAGCGGGATCAGCTGATTCTTGCCCGGCCCGATCAGGTCGGCGCGGCCCATGCGGGTCAGCGCTTCACGCAGCATCGGCCAGCCTTTCGGATCGTGATAACGCAAGAACGCCTTGTGCAGACGCCGCTGCTCTTCGCTCTTGACGATGGTCACACCGTCGCTCTTGTAGGTGACCTTGCGCAGCGGGTTCTTGCCCGAGTGGTACATCGCGGTCGCGGTGGCCATCGGCGACGGATAGAACGCCTGCACCTGGTCGGCACGGAAACCGTTGCCCTTGAGCCACAGCGCCAGGTTCATCATGTCTTCGTCAGTGGTGCCCGGGTGCGCGGCGATGAAGTACGGGATCAGGTACTGCTCTTTGCCTGCTTCCTTGGTGTACTTCTCGAACATCCGCTTGAAGCGGTCGTAGGTACCGATCCCCGGCTTCATCATCTGGTTGAGCGGACCTTCCTCGGTGTGTTCCGGGGCGATCTTCAGGTAACCGCCGACGTGGTGGGTCACCAGCTCTTTGACGTACTCCGGCGACTCGACCGCGAGGTCGTAACGCAGGCCGGAGGCGATCAGGATCTTCTTCACACCCGGCAAGGCACGGGCGCTGCGGTACAGCTGAATCAGCGACGAGTGGTCGGTGTTCAGGTTCGGGCAGATGCCCGGGAACACGCAGGACGGCTTGCGGCACGCGGATTCGATTTCCGGGCTCTTGCAGGCGATGCGGTACATGTTCGCGGTCGGGCCGCCGAGGTCGGAAATGACGCCGGTGAAGCCTGGAACCTTGTCGCGGATCTCTTCGATTTCGCGAATGATCGACTCTTCGGAACGGTTCTGGATGATCCGGCCTTCGTGCTCGGTGATCGAGCAGAAAGTGCAGCCGCCGAAGCAGCCACGCATGATGTTTACCGAGAAGCGGATCATGTCGTAGGCCGGGATCTTCTCCTTGCCATACGCCGGGTGCGGAACCCGTGCGTAAGGCATGCCGAACACGTAGTCCATTTCTTCAGTGGTCATCGGAATCGGCGGCGGGTTGAACCAAACGTCGATCTCGCCATGTTTCTGCACCAGCGCGCGGGCATTGCCCGGGTTGGTTTCCAGGTGCAGCACGCGGTTGGCGTGGGCGTACAGAACCGGGTCGTTACGCACCTTTTCCATCGACGGCAGGCGGATCACGGTCTTGTCGCGGGTCATGCGCGGGCTGGCCAGGATCTGTACGACCTTGGCTTCCTCGGGATCATCTACCGGGCCCTTCTCTTGCTCGATGGCGCAAGCCTGGGTGTCCTGGGTGTTGACGTACGGGTTGATGATCTTGTCGATCTTGCCCGGACGGTCGATGCGCGTGGAATCGACTTCGTACCAGCCCTGCGGCGTGTCACGGCGGATGAACGCGGTGCCGCGCACGTCGGTGATGTCTTCGATCTTGTGCCCGTAGGACAGACGCTGGGCGACTTCGACGATGGCGCGCTCGGCGTTGCCGTACAGCAGAATGTCGGCGCTGGCGTCGATCAGGATCGAGTTGCGCACGCGATCCTGCCAGTAGTCGTAGTGGGCGATGCGACGCAGGGAAGCTTCGATGCCGCCGAGGACGATCGGCACATGTTTGTACGCTTCCTTGCAGCGCTGGCTGTAGACCAGGCTCGCGCGATCCGGACGTTTGCCCGCCATGCCACCCGGGGTGTAGGCGTCGTCGGAACGGATTTTCTTGTCCGCGGTGTAGCGGTTGATCATCGAGTCCATGTTGCCGGCCGCGACGCCGAAGAACAGGTTCGGCTCGCCGAGCTTCATGAAGTCGTCTTTGGATTGCCAGTTCGGCTGGGCAATGATCCCGACGCGGAAGCCCTGGGACTCCAGCAGCCGGCCGATGATCGCCATGCCGAACGACGGGTGATCGACGTAGGCATCACCGGTGACGATGATGATGTCGCAGGAATCCCAGCCGAGCTGATCCATCTCCTCCCTGCTCATCGGCAGGAATGGCGCTGGCCCGAAACATTCGGCCCAGTACTTTGGATAGTCAAATAACGGCTTGGCTGCTTGCATGTCGATAACCGGTGTTGGCTTTCATTGAATTTCGCGGGCGCGGAATATAGCACAAATTTTGACCAATTCCGACGGCTGTGGTCGGAAATTGCGCCACGCCCATTCGCGAGCAAGCCCGCTCCCACATTTGAATGCATTCCAAGTGTGGGAGCGGGCTTGCTCGCGAAGGCGTCAGATCAAACGATGAAGAATTTACTCGTCGTCGTCGAAGTTGTAACTGCCCGGCGCGAGGTTTTCGAAGCGGGTGTACTTACCGATAAAGGCCAGGCGGATAAAGCCGATCGGGCCGTTCCGCTGCTTGCCGATGATGATTTCGGCAATGCCCTTGTGTTCGGTTTCCGGGTGATACACCTCGTCCCGGTATACGAACATGATGACGTCGGCGTCCTGCTCGATCGCTCCGGATTCCCGCAAGTCGGAGTTCACCGGACGCTTGTTGGGACGTTGTTCCAGGGAGCGGTTGAGCTGCGACAGCGCCACCACCGGGCAGTTGAATTCCTTGGCCAGGGCTTTGAGGGATCGGGAGATTTCGGAAATCTCGTTGGTCCGGTTATCACCGCTGGAACCCGGGATCTGCATCAACTGCAGGTAGTCGATCATGATCAGGCCGATGTCGCCGTGCTCGCGCACCAGACGTCGGGTCCGCGCGCGCATTTCCGACGGGCTGATGCCGGCGGTATCGTCGATGAACAGTTTGCGATCATTGAGCAGGTTGACCGCCGAGGTCAGGCGCGGCCAGTCGTCGTCTTCGAGCTGGCCGGAACGCACCTTGGTCTGGTCGATACGACCGAGGGACGAAAGCATACGCATGATCAGCGATTCACCTGGCATCTCGAGGGAATACACCAGCACCGCTTTGTCGCTGCGCAATACGGCGTTTTCCACCAGGTTCATGGCGAAGGTGGTCTTACCCATCGACGGACGGCCAGCGACGATGATCAGGTCGGACGGCTGCAGGCCACTGGTCTTCTCGTCCAGGTCGGTATAACCGGTGGACAGACCGGTGATTGCGTCGGCGGTGTTGAACAGGGTGTCGATGCGATCGATGGCCTTGGTCAACAGTTCGTTGACCCCCACCGGGCCGCCGGTCTTCGGCCGCGCCTCGGCGATCTGGAAGATCTGCCGTTCGGCCTCGTCGAGGATCTCTTCGGCTGTACGGCCTTCCGGGTTGAACGCGGCGTCGGCAATTTCGGTGCTGATACCGATCAACTGACGCAACGTCGCCCGCTGGCGAACAATCTGCGCATAGGCCTTGATGTTGGCGACGGACGGCGTGTTTTTCGCCAGTTCGCCTAGGTAACCGAGGCCGCCGACCTGAGATGTCTGACCTTCCTTGTCCAATTGCTCGGCCAGGGTCACGACGTCGATCGGCATGTTCTGATCGGCCAGTTTGGCGATCGCCCGGAAGATCAAACGGTGGTCATGTCGGTAGAAATCGCCGTCGGAGACTTGATCAAGCACACGTTCCCAGGCGTTGTTGTCCAGCATCAAACCACCGAGTACGGCCTGTTCGGCCTCGATGGAATGCGGCGGCACCTTCAGGGCAGCGGTTTGCAGATCGTATTGCTCGGGAGCGGTGATTTCGTTCATGGCCACTTGGAGTCAGGTTTGAAAACGGGAGTACCAGAAAGACAAAGGGCACGACCTGTAAACAGGATCGTGCCCGATGTTACCGGCAAGCACCCGAGGGTGCCAGCCGACAAGTATTGCTTAAGCTGCTACCACGACAACGCGTACGGTGGCTTCAACTTCGGCGTGCAGGTGCACAGCCACGTCGAATTCACCCACGTTGCGGATGGTGCCGTTCGGCAGACGAACTTCGCTCTTCTGCACTTCAACGCCGGAGGCGGTCAGTGCGTCAGCGATGTCGTGAGTACCGATCGAACCGAACAGCTTGCCTTCGTCGCCAGCGGTGGCAGTGATGGTCACTTCCAGCTCGGCCAGTTGGGCAGCACGGCTTTCAGCCGATGCTTTACGGTCTGCGGCGGCTTTTTCCAGCTCGGCACGACGCTCTTCGAACGCAGCCAGGTTGGCAGCGGTCGCAGCGGTAGCCTTGCCGAAAGGCAGCAGGTAGTTACGGCCGTAACCGGCCTTAACGTTTACTTTGTCGCCCAGGTTGCCCAGGTTGGCGATTTTTTCCAGAAGGATCAGTTGCATGTGGAAATCCTCTTAACTTTTAACCTTCACCGTTCGCGTTATCGGTGTCTTTCGACACGTGACGACCGCGAAAATCAATCAGGCTGTCGACAATGGCCAGAACCACGAGCAACGGATAGATCAGCTGCATGAACAGCAGCAGTGTCACGTACAACCCCACCAGCCAGAAACCGGCCAGTCGCTTCTGCCCGACCAGCCCGTGAATCAGGGCGAGTCCGGCGAACACCAGCGGTACACTGCACAACGGCGTCAACATGGCCATCTGTGCACCGAGATTCGGGCCCAGAAGCATCAACGCCAGCAGCAACATCGCCGGCCCCAGCGGGATCCGGATGGCGCGAAACTCGCGACCAAAACCACCCGGGTTGTACAACAACGCCTGCCAATGCCGCCCGACAATCAGGCTCAGCACGCTGACGATCTGCAACAACGCCGCAATCAGTCCGGTCAGGACCGGTGCAATCAGGGACGCGAACCGCGCTTGCTCATCGACCGACAATTGCTTGTAGGTTTCACCAAGAAGCGCCGGCATGACCTTTATCAAGGCCTGCGCGAGCATCTCGATCTGGGCCGCAAACGCCGCCCCGAGCACCACTGAAAACACCACTCCAATCACTACGCTGACCAGCAGCGTTCGAACCCAGGACTCGCTTGCGCGCAACACCAACGCAAGCCCCGAAGACCCCAGCAGCACCAGAAGTGCCCGTGGATCATCGGCATACAGCCACCAGACCAAAGCCGGCAGCAGCCCGAGAGACAGAACACCCAGGGCGTCCGTCAGTCCGCGCCGCAGAAGCACAAGGCTCCCGGCGGCAGCACCCAACCAATACAACAACGGCAATGTTGCACATCCGGCCACCACGAGAGTGGCCTGCATACGGCCTCGCATGATGAACTCAGCTAAGGCACGCATGCATTCAATCCTTTGCTACTTGTCGACTGCCCGGTCTCAGCGGCCGTGGCTGTCGGTGTAGGCCAGCAGGGCCAGGAAGCGGGCGCGCTTGATAGCGGTGGCCAGCTGACGCTGATAACGAGCTTTGGTACCGGTGATGCGGCTTGGAACGATTTTGCCGGTCTCGGATACGTAGGCTTTCAGAGTGTTGAGATCTTTGTAATCGATCTCTTTCACGTCTTCAGCGGTGAAGCGGCAGAATTTACGACGACGGAAGAAACGTGCCATTTGATAGGCTCCTTAAAAGGTCCGTGGATTACTCGTCAGCGTTATCGCTGTTGTCGCTGTCATCACCCTCAACGCCATCAGCGTCGGAGTGCTCAGGACGGTCGCGACGCTCACGGCGCTCACTGCGGTTTTCTTCAGCCTTGAGCATCTCGGACTGGCCGGTAACGGCTTCGTCGCGACGGATGACCAGGTTACGGATCACAGCATCGTTGTAGCGGAAGTTGTCTTCCAGCTCGGCCAGGGCCTTGCCAGTGCACTCAACGTTCAGCATCACGTAGTGAGCCTTGTGAACATTGTTGATTGCGTAGGCCAGTTGACGACGGCCCCAGTCTTCCAGACGGTGGATTTTGCCGCCGTCTTCTTCGATCAGCTTGGTGTAACGCTCAACCATGCCGCCGACTTGCTCGCTCTGGTCAGGGTGGACCAGAAAGATGATTTCGTAATGACGCATGAATGCTCCTTACGGGTTGTAGCCTGCCGCTCAAAAACGGTCAGACAAGGAGTGAATGACACTTATGGACTTGCTGGCGCGGGGCACATGCGTGCCTGCCGTCACAGCAAGGGGCGCAATTGTAGAGAAGGGACTGCGCAGGTGCAAGGCAATTGGTGATTATTTGAACAATCACCGGATACAGGCCACACCACAAAACAATGTAGGAGTGAGCCTGCTCGCGATGAGGGCGCAACATTCAACTTTGATGCTGAATGTAACTCCGCTATCGCGAGCAGGCTCACTCCTACAGGGGATTTGCAACAGGTCAGGCTTTCTTGGCAGCAGCCTTGGCCTTGGCACCGCGTTGACGCTGCGCTTCGAACAGGCACACACCGGTTGCCACGGACACGTTGAGGCTGCTGACGCTGCCGGCCATCGGCAGGTTCACCAGATAGTCGCAGTGCTCGCGAGTCAGGCGACGCATGCCTTTGCCTTCGGCGCCCATGATCAGGATGGTCGGGCCGGTCAGGTCCTGGTCATAAATGCTGACCTCGGCCTCACCCGCCGTGCCGACAACCCACAGACCGCGCTGCTGGAGCTTTTCCAGAGTGCGCGCCAGGTTGGTCACCGCCACCAGTGGAATCACTTCCGCCGCGCCGCAGGCCACTTTACGCACCACCGGCGTCAGGGTAGCCGACTTGTCCTTGGGCACAATCACCGCCAGCGCGCCGGCAGCATCCGCCGACCGCAGGCAGGCGCCGAGGTTGTGCGGGTCGGTCACGCCGTCGAGCACCAGCAACAGCGGTGCGCCTTCGGTACGGTCGAGCAGCTCGTCGAGCATCGCCTCGCCCCAGACCTGGCTCGGACTGACGTCCGCCACCACGCCCTGGTGTACGCCTTCAACCCAGGCGTCCATTTCGCGGCGCTCGGCCTGACCGATCTGCACACGATTTTCGTTGGCCAGCTCGATCAGGGTCTGCACGCGCGGATCGTTGCGGCTTTCGGCCAGCCAGATCTGCTTGACGCGTTTAGGGTGGTGACGCAGCAACGCTTCTACCGCGTGAACGCCGTAGATTTTTTCCAACTGACTCATGACTTCGCCTTCGGTTTACGCGACCCGCCACTTTTGGCTGGAGCCGAACCCGCTTTCGGCGGGCCTTTACGGTGTTTGCTCGGTTTGGCTGGCTTGCCGCCGACGGCCTTCTCAGGCGCCGACCGTCCGGTCTTTCCCCCAGACGCCGCTTTACCACCGCTTTTGGCTTCGGCCAGCAAGGCCTTCTTCAATTCACGGCTTTTGCGCAGCTCGGCGTTTTTCGCCACGGCATCGCTCGGGCGATAGGCTTCGACAGCTTTTTCCTTGGCCGGACGACGGCTGGCGGTTTTCGCCGGAGCCTTGTCTTCCACAGCCTTGCTCGCAGGTGCTGCGGTATCGGCGCCACGTTTCTTGCGACCGATCGGTGCGCTGATGGTTTTTTCTGCCATCTCGAAGTCGATCTTGCGCTCGTCGAGGTCGACGCGCATCACGCGCACTTCAACGGTATCGCCAAGACGGAAGCTGCGACCGGTGCGCTCGCCCGCCAGGCGGTGATGCACAGGGTCGAAGTGGTAGTAATCGCCCGGCAGCGCGGTGACGTGCACCAGGCCTTCGACGTAGATATCGGTCAGTTCGACGAACAGACCAAAACCGGTCACGGCGGTGATCACGCCCGGGAACGATTCGCCCACACGATCTTTCATGAACTCGCACTTGAGCCAGTTCACCACGTCGCGGGTGGCTTCGTCGGCACGGCGCTCGCTCATCGAGCACTGCTCGCCGAGTTGCTCCAGCGCCGCTTCGTCGTACGGATAGATGCGTGCCTTCGGAATGGTCATCGCCCCGGCACGACGAACGTGCGGGGTGTCCTGTTTCGAATGGATCACGCTGCGGATGGCGCGGTGCGTGAGCAGGTCCGGGTAACGACGGATCGGCGAGGTGAAGTGGGTGTAGGCTTCGTAATTCAGGCCGAAGTGGCCTTCGTTCTGGGCGCTGTACACCGCCTGGCTCAGGGAGCGCAGCATCACGGTCTGGATCAGATGGAAATCCGGACGATCCTTGATGCTTGCCAACAGAGCCTGATAGTCCTTTGGCGACGGGCCGTCCTTGCCTTTGTGCAGGGACAGGCCGAGCTCGCCGAGGAAGGCGCGCAGTTTTTCCAGACGTTCCGGTGGCGGGCCATCGTGGACACGGTACAGCGCAGGAATTTCGTGCTTCTTGAGGAATTCGGCAGTGGCCACGTTGGCCGCCAGCATGCATTCCTCGATCAGCTTGTGCGCATCGTTACGAGTAGTCGGACGAATTTCGGCAATCTTGCGCTCGGAACCGAAGATGATCCGGGTTTCCTGCGTTTCGAAATCGATCGCGCCACGCACGTGACGAGCAGCCAGCAACACTTTGTACAGCGCATAGAGCTGCTTGAGGTGCGGCACCACGTCGGTGTATTCGCCGCGAAGCTTGCGCGCTTCGGTGGCTTTCGGGGTTTCCAGCATCGCGCTGACCTTGTTGTAGGTCAGACGGGCGTGGGAATGGATCACCGCTTCATAGAAGCAGTAGTCGGTCATTTCGCCGGACTTGGAGATGGTCATCTCGCAAACCATGGCCAGACGATCGACGTGCGGGTTCAGCGAGCACAGGCCGTTGGACAGCTGCTCCGGCAGCATCGGCACCACGCGCTCGGGGAAGTACACCGAGTTGCCGCGCACCTGGGCTTCGTTGTCCAGCGCCGAACCGATCTTCACGTAGCTGGAAACGTCGGCAATCGCCACGTACAACTTCCAGCCGCCGGAGAACAGGCGCAGCTTGCCCGGTTTGGCTTCGCAGTAGACCGCGTCGTCGAAGTCGCGGGCATCTTCGCCGTCGATGGTGACGAACGGCAGATGGCGCAGGTCGACGCGCTTCTCTTTGTCTTTCTCTTCGACTTCCGGCTTGAGCTTGGCGGCTTCTTTGAGCACCGCTTCAGGCCAGACGTGCGGAATGTCGTAGGTACGCAGCGCGACATCGATTTCCATGCCCGGCGCCATGTAGTTGCCGACCACTTCGACCACATCGCCTTGCGGCTGGAAGCGCGGCGTCGGCCAGTGGGTGATTTTCACCTCGACGAACTGACCGATCTGCGCGTTGGCATTACGGCCTGGCGTAACCAGCACTTCCTGCTGGATCTTCGGATTGTCGGCAACAACGAAACCGATACCGCCCTCTTCGAAGTAGCGACCGACGATGGTTTCGTGGGCACGGGACACCACTTCGACGATCACGCCTTCACGGCGGCCACGACGGTCAAGACCGGACACCCGTGCCAGCGCACGGTCGCCATCGAACACCAGACGCATCTGCGCCGGGCTCATGAACAGGTCATCGCTACCGTCGTCCGGCACCAGGAAGCCGAAACCGTCACGGTGACCGCTGATGCGGCCGAGGATCAGGTCGAGCTTGTCCACCGGCGCATAGGTGCCACGGCGGGTGTAGATCAATTGAGCGTCGCGCTCCATGGCGCGCAGGCGGCGGCGCAGGGCTTCGATCTGGTCTTCTGTGGTCAGACCAAACTCTTCGACCAGTTGCTCGCGGGCAGCAGGCGACCCCCGATCGGCGAGATGCGCCAGGATCAGTTCGCGGCTGGGAATAGGGTTTTCATATTTTTCCGCTTCACGAGCGGCCTCGGGATCGAGGGACTGCCAATCGGCCATTAGAGAGTTTTCACCTTGTCTATATGCGGGTTAGTTTGGCATAGGCGCCATCAAACGGGAAATTTCCGACTCTATAAGGCCCTTCTGGAGCCTTGTATCGACGCCTGAAAGCCCTTTTGAACACCGCTGGTAAAAAAAATCATTTTTTTTGCTGACAGGGGTTTACAGTTAAAAAGGCGCTCCGTATAGTGCGCGCCATCGACGACGTACATACGTTGACGAGATGCCCAGGTGGTGAAATTGGTAGACACGCCAGCTTCAGGTGCTGGTGACCTTACGGTCGTGGAAGTTCGAGTCTTCTCCTGGGCACCAATTTCGAGTTTGAGACTAGATCAGTTTCAAGACTCACACAAAACCCGCGAAAGCGGGTTTTTTGCATTCCGGGGAAAGGTTTTGTTAAACCCGATTAATTAAAATTAAATCAGGGGTTTACAGATCAAAAAGCGCTCCGTATAGTGCGCCACATCAACAGCGGCAACGCTTGCGATGAATGCCCAGATGGTGAAATTGGTAGACACGCCAGCTTCAGGTGCTGGTGACCTTACGGTCGTGGAAGTTCGAGTCTTCTTCTGGGCACCAATTCAAACTCAAGGTTACGACGTTGAGTTTCCCAAAAACCCGCGAAAGCGGGTTTTTGCGTTTCTGGCCTTTAAAACCTGCAAGCCTCTGTGGCGAGGGAGCTTGCTCCCGCTGGGATGCGCAGCATTCCTCGCTTTTACATCAGTCATGCCCTCTCTCAGGATTAACGACTGCTACGCAGCCGAGCGGGAGCAAGCTCCCTCGCCACAAATGATCACCAGATCATGCTCTAGCAAACCTCCGCCCTCCTCGCAAGGCGCACTTGAGAAACAATATCGTTTATCATTGTTGCAAGTTTTTGCAATGCGACAGTGAGGAACCCTGCGAATGATGTTTCGAAATACCCTGCGCCGCGGCTTGACCTTCACCCTGCTCGGCCTGGCACTCGCCACTCCCCTCACCCAGGCAGCCGATGCGGTTTCCCTGACGCTCTATAACGGTCAACACAAAGAAGTCGGCGATGCGATCGCCAAGGCTTTCGAGGCCAAGACCGGCATTCACGTCAACGTACGCAAGGGCAGCAGCAACCAGCTCGCCAGCCAGGTCATCGAAGAAGGCGACCGTTCCCCCGCCGACGTGATCTACACCGAAGAATCTCCTCCGCTGAACAACCTCGGCGAGCAAGGCCTGCTGGCCAAGACTGACGACGCCACGCTGGCCGTGCTGCCTAAGCAATACGTCGCCGGCAACGGCACCTGGATCGGTGTCACCGCGCGGGTTCGCGTGGTTGCCTACAACCCGAAACTGGTCGATGAGAAAGACCTGCCGAAGTCGGTGATGGAATTCTCCGATCCGAAGTGGCAAGGCAAAGTCGGTTTCGTCCCGACCAGTGGCGCCTTCCAGGAACAGGCCGTGGCGATCATCAAGATGCACGGTCGCGACGCCGCCGAAGAATGGCTGACCGGCCTGCGCGCTTTCGGCAAGACCTACAGCAACAACATGGTCGCGCTCAAAGCCGTGGAAAACGGCGAAGTCGCCACCGTGCTGGTGAACAACTACTACTGGTTCGCCCTGCAGCGCGAGAAAGGCAAGCTCGACTCGAAACTGCATTACTTCACCGGTGGCGACGTTGGCGGACTGATCACGGTTTCCAGCGCTGCCGTGCTGAAGTCCAGCAAACACCCAAAAGAAGCCCAGCAATTCCTTGCCTACATGGCCAGTGAGGAAGGCCAGCGCGTGATCACTCAGACCACCGCCGAATACCCGCTGCACAACGGTATGGAATCGGATCGCGGGCTCAAGCCGTTCAGCGAACTGCAAGCGCCGAACGTGACCCCGGCCGATCTGGGCAACGCCGAGGAAGCGCTGGAGCTGGAACGTGAAGTTGGCCTGAACTGATGGCCGCATCGTTATCAGCCCCCGCCGCGCGCGGGGGTTACGTGCCACGACGCAAGCGCCCGTCGATCTGGCTGGTGCTGCCGGTTTTATTGCTGGTGGTCATGAGCCTGTTGCCACTGGCTTACGTCGGCCTGAAAGCCTGGCAAGCCGGGTGGACGGAGGCGCTGCACTTGTTGTGGCGCCCGTACGTGTTCGGCTTGCTGCGCAACACTTTGGCGCTGATGGTTGGGGTGACGCTGACGTGCGGCGTGATCGGCCTGTCACTGGCCTGGTTGCTGGAGCGCAGCAATCTGCCGGGCCGACGCCTGTGGGGCGTGATTCTGTGCCTGCCGTTCGCCGTGCCGGCGTTTGTCAGCAGCTTCACCTGGGTGTCGCTGAGCGCGCAGTTCGAAGGCCTCGGCGGGGCGATTCTGGTGATGAGCCTGTCGAAGTATCCGTTGATCTTTCTACCGGTCGCGGCGACCCTGCGCAACCTCGATCCGTCCCTCGAAGAGTCGGCTCGCACCTTGGGGCAAAATCGCTGGGGCGTGTTTTTCCGCGTCACTCTGCCGCTGCTCTGGCCGTCGCTGCTGGCCGGCTCGCTGCTGATTGCCCTGCATATGCTGGTTGAGTTCGGCGCATTGTCGATCATCGGCCTGCAAACTTTCACCACCGCGATCTACCAGCAATTCGAACTGGAATTCAGCAACGCCAACGCGGCGATGCTCTCGGCGGTGCTGCTCGCGCTGTGTCTGATGCTGTTGTGGCTGGAGCTGCGGGTGCGCGGTAAAGGGCGCCATGTGCGCACCGGCCAGGGTGCAGCGCGTCGAGCCGAGCAAGTGCGGTTGGGGCCGTGGGCGGTTGCCGGTCAGTTGTATTGCCTGTTGCTGGCGATTATCGGCAGCGGGATCCCGTTGGGCATGCTCGCGTACTGGCTGGCGGTCGGCTCATCGGCAGCCTTCCCGGTCGCGGCGATCACCGAAGCCCTGCTGTCCTCACTGGCCTTGTCGCTCGGTGGCGCAGCGCTGTGCTTGCTGCTGGCGGTGCCGGTCGGGCTGCTGGTGGTGCGTTACAAGGGCCAACTGGCGATCTGGGCCGAACGCCTGCCATATCTGCTGCATGCGCTGCCAGGCCTGGTGATCGCGCTGACGCTGGTGTATTTCGCCCTGCACTACGTGCCGGCGCTGTACCAGACCTCGGCATTGCTGCTGATCGCTTATGCGCTGCTGTTTCTACCATTGGCACAGGCGCCGATTCGCACGGCATTGAACAAGGCTGCGCCGCAGCTGGAAGAAGCGGCACGCACGTTGGGGGCCTCGTCATTCACAGCGTTTTGCCGGGTGACCCTGCCGATCATTTTCCCGGCACTGGGTGCGGCGTTTGCGCTGGTGTTTCTGGATGCGATGAAGGAACTGACGGCGACACTGCTGCTCAGTCCGACCGGGCTGAACACGCTGGCGACCGAGGTCTGGGCGCATACCGCGAATGTCGAGTTCGCGGCGGCAGCGCCTTATGCGGCGTTGTTGATTGTGGTGTCGGGGTTGCCGGTATATCTGCTGACGACGCGGATGTATCTGAGCCGCTGAAGTCGCCTTCGCGAGCAAGCCCGCTCCCACAGTTTGACCGAGCCCCACCAGAGGAATGCGATCGAATGTGGGAGCGAGCTTGCTCGCGAAGAGGCCCGCCAGACGACCTCAAGCCCTGAACTGCCCCAGGCTGGCTTTCAACTGCGCCGCCAAACCATCCAGCACCTTGCCACTGGCCGTAGTTTCCACCACCGCCTGCGCCGCTTTCTCGGCCTGGGCATGAATCGTTTCGACCCGTCCGCGCACTGCCTGCGCGCCCTGCGCCTGATGCGCCGCTGCCTGGGTCGCCAGACCGATCGCCGCATGCACCTGCTCGACTGAGGCCTGCACCGACTGCTGCAACCGTGCGCTGTCGCGCAACACCAGCAAACCTTCGCTGGCCTGACGCCCCGCCTGACCGATCGCTTCTACCGCCTCACGCGCGCCCTGCTGCAACGCGACGATGTGCGCCTGAATGTCGCCGGTCGAGCTTTGCGTCTTGCTCGCCAAGGCGCGCACCTCGTCCGCGACCACGGCAAAACCGCGCCCGGTCTCACCGGCCCGCGCCGCTTCGATCGCCGCATTCAAGGCCAGCAGGTTAGTTTGCTCGGCGATGCCGTGAATCACCGTCAGCACCACTTCAATCTGTTCACTTTGTTGCGCCAGCCGCTCGATGACTTTCGCCCCGGTGTCGACCTGCCCGGCCAGCGCCTCGATCAGGCTGCCGACTTTCGCCGAGGTACGAGTGTTTTCATCGGTGGCCTGGCGAATATCCACCACCTGCTTCAACGCCGCCTGCATGGCATGGCTTTCCGATTGCGCCTCGTCAGCCATCTGCGACAGCGCGCGCAGGCTTTCCGCCACCTCATCACGCTGCATGCCGGCCGCCGCGTCGGCACCGGCATTGCGCAGGGTCATGGCGCCGATTTCCACACCGGTACGCTGGGCCACGTCGCCCGCCTCGCGCACGATCGGCTGCAACTTATCCACAAAACGATTGACCGCCGAGGCCATGTCGCCGATTTCGTCCTTGCTGTTGATCTGCACGCGCTTGGTCAGATCGCCCTCGCCTGCCGCCAGATCGTCCATCGCCGCATTGAGCATCTTCAAGCGATTGACCACCCGATGCCCAAGCACCACCGCCAGCAACAACAGCACGCCGCAACCGACCAGCGCCAGACCCATGCCGATACGCCAGCGCAAGGTCGCGGCGGCGTCCTGCACGGTGCCGGTGGTGTTGGCCTTCATCTCGGCGGCGGTAGATTGCGCCGACTGCAGGCGCGCCTGCATCGCTGCCGCGCTGTCGGCGGCAGCGCCCTTGAGGCTATCGCCGACCAGTTGATCACTGCTGGCGATCAGCGCCGAGAAGCGCTGGTCGAGCGCGGCCAGATCGGTTTCCACCGACGCCGTCGAAACGCCCATCAGCACTTTGCCGATTTCCACGCCGTTGGGATTGATCGAAGCTTCAAGGTAGTAGACCGACGGATCGTTTTTCGCCGCGTCCAGCACCTTGTCCAGCGCGCGTTCGCCCTGGCCTTTTTCCAGCAAGGCCTTGTTGATCGGGTTTTCTCGGTTGAGATAGCGCGTCAGATGCTGCCCGGTGGCATCGTCGTAAACCACGAACAACACGTTGGGATTGCGCTGGGCGCGACGAGCAAATTCGGACAGGGTCGGCACGTCGCTGTCCCACATGGCACGCGGCGCCACCGAGGCGAGCAACTGAGCCATGTCATTGGCCGAGTCCTTGAGATCTTTTTCCAGTGTCGTACGCAGTTGCGCCTGCTCGTCCTTCAGACGCGCGGACAGGCCGGCGGTCAGACGCTGCCGGGTACTGGAGGAAAGGTTATCGAGGCTTGAGGTGACTTCACGCCCGGCCTGCTCCAGTTCGCCGGAGAGCTTTTGGCTGTCAGCGCCCAGACGAGTGCCGAGATCGGCTTCCAGCGCCGTGACCGTGCTTCGTGTCAGGGCGACTGCCACCAGCACTTGCACCAAAAGGGCGATACCAAGGGTAACGAACACGGGCCGCAACAAACGGCTTTGTAACAGTGAGAGAACGGCCGACACTGTGAATCCCTCTACTTCTGACGCCATTAATTTGATGGCACTCTTGTAGGAAGATTTACAGCAAAGGTCATGCCGTCCAACAGGCATAAACGACAAAGGCCCCGATTAAGGGGCCTTTGTTTTTTACATCAACGACTTATCAAGCGAACGGATGGCGCAGAACGATGGTTTCGTTGCGATCCGGGCCCGTCGAAATAATGTCGATCGGCGCACCGATCAACTCTTCAACGCGCTTGATGTAGGCACGAGCGTTAGCTGGCAGCTCTTCCAGGGACTTGGCGCCCACGGTCGATTCGGTCCACCCCGGCACTTCTTCGTACACAGGCTGCAGGCCTACGTAGCTGTCAGCGTCGGTCGGCGCCACGGCGTTGCCTTGCGCGTCTTTGTAACCGATGCAGATGTTGATGGTTTCCAGGCCATCGAGTACGTCCAGCTTGGTCAGGCAGATGCCCGAGATGCTGTTCACATCGATAGCGCGACGCAGGATAACGGCGTCGAACCAGCCGCAACGACGGGCACGGCCGGTGGTTGCGCCGAACTCGTGACCTTGCTTGGCCAGGTGCGCACCCACTTCGTCGAACAGCTCAGTCGGGAATGGACCCGAACCGACGCGAGTGGTGTAAGCCTTGGTGATGCCCAGGATGTAGTCGAGGAACATCGGGCCAACGCCCGAACCGGTCGCCACGCCACCGGCGGTGGTGTTGGAACTGGTCACGTACGGGTAGGTACCGTGGTCGATGTCGAGCAACGAACCCTGGGCACCTTCGAACATGATGTCTTTGCCGGCGCGACGCAGGTCGTGCAGCTCGGCAGTCACGTCGAGCATCAGCGGCTTGAGCAGCTCGGCGTATTCCTTGCACTCGGCCAGGGTCTTTTCGAACTCGATGGCCGGCTCTTTGTAGTAACCGACCAGCATGAAGTTGTGGTAATCCACCAGCTCACGCAGCTTGTCTTCGAAACGCGGCATGTTCAGCAGATCGCCCACGCGCAGGCCACGACGTGCAACCTTGTCTTCGTAAGCCGGGCCGATGCCGCGACCGGTAGTACCGATCTTCAGCTCGCCACGGGCTTTTTCACGGGCCTGGTCCAGCGCCACGTGGAAGGACAGGATCAGCGGGCAGGACGGGCTGATACGCAGGCGCTCGCGCACCGGTACGCCTTTCTCTTCCAGCTTGGTGATCTCACGCAGCAGGGCGTCAGGTGCAACCACCACACCGTTGCCGATCAGGCACTGCACGCCTTCGCGCAGCACGCCCGACGGGATCAGGTGCAAGACGGTTTTCTCGCCGTCGATCACCAGGGTGTGGCCAGCGTTGTGGCCACCTTGGTAGCGCACTACGGCGGCAGCATGTTCGGTCAGCAGATCAACGATCTTGCCTTTGCCCTCATCACCCCATTGGGTGCCCAGGACTACGACATTCTTACCCATAACACTTGTCCTCATTCGCGCAAACTTGGTGCCGGCGATGGCCGGCAGGAAAACTCAAGAAGCCAGTGGCGATACTTGCCAAAGCCCGTTCTGCTGAATCAATTGCCGGTCGCAGTCCGCATCACGGGCGGCGGCCAAAGGTTGTCCAGGCAATGCCTGAACGACACGCTGACCCTCACTGCGCAACTGGCAGACCTGCTGCCAGAGTGCCGCATCCGTACTGTCAGGCATCCAGATACCGCCAGACGGTAGCTCGATCTCAGCACGCCCCAGGGTCACCAGGGTTTTCAAATCGGTGGAAAAACCAGTCGCCGGACGCGCGCGCCCAAAATCCGCGCCGATGTCGTCGTAGCGACCGCCCTGAGCGATGGACTGGCCCACGCCCGGGACAAACACCGCGAACACCACACCGGTGTGGTAGTGGTAGCCGCGCAGCTCGCCCAGATCGAAGTACAGCGGCAACTGCGGGAAACGCGCCGCCAGACGATCGGCGATCTCCAGCAAATCTTCCAGCGCCGCCAGCACCGGCGCCGGCGCACTGGCCAGGCGCTCACGGGCGGCAGTCAGCACCTCACGGCCGCCACACAGGTCGACCAGCGCCCGCAGCATGCCGGACAGATCGGCCGGCAGGCCTTCGGTCAAGGTAATGACCTCGTCGATGGCCTTGCGTTGCAACGCATCGAACAACTGCTGCTCGACTTCACCGGACAGACCGGCGGCGCGCGCCAGACCACGGTAGATGCCGACATGGCCAAGGTCCATGTGCACATCCGGCACATCAGCCAGTTGCAGCATGGCCAGCATCAGGCTGATGACTTCCACGTCGCTGCTCGGGCTGGCATCGCCGTACAGCTCGGCACCCAGTTGAATCGGGCTGCGCGAGGACGACAGTGCGCGCGGCTGGGCATGCAGCACGCTGCCGGCGTAGCACAGGCGGCTCGGGCCTTCGCGACGCAGGGTGTGCGCATCGATGCGCGCCACTTGCGGCGTGATGTCGGCCCGGAACCCCATCTGCCGACCCGACTGCGGGTCGATGACCTTGAAGGTACGCAGATCCAGGTCCTGGCCCGCACCGGTCAGCAGGGATTCCAGGTACTCGATATGGGGAGTCACGACAAACTCGTAACCCCAGCTCTGGAACAGATCCAACACCTGACGACGCGCGACTTCAATGCGCGCCGCTTCCGGTGGCAGTACTTCTTCGATGCCATCTGGCAGCAGCCAGCGGTCTACCGTTGCCATTACGCCATTCCCCTTTGATCCGGGCGGCCAGCCTGCGGGCGAGCCTTGAGTGAAGCAGAAAATGACCGATCCGTTCAAAACGCACGCGCATGAACGACGCGGCGAAAGGCCTGTTACCGGCTTCGCCCATCACTTTCCTCGAAAATCTCTCGGGCCATTCAACCCGATGCCTGCAACAAAAAACAGCAATCAAACGTGCAGACGCAAAAAAGCCGGGAATTTCCCGGCTGCCGCATCATACACACGTTTTCCCAAAGGATCACCCCGCCCGAGGTTTTAGCCGCCGGGCGGAATGATTCAGGTCAACGTCGTATCAAGGCTTGGACTTTTCCAGGTAACGGAAGAAGTCGCTGCTTGGGTCGAGAACCATGACGTCGGATTTGTTCGCGAAGCTTTCACGGTAGGCACGCAGGCTACGGTAGAAACCGTAGAACTCCTGATCCTGACCGTAGGCCTTGGAGTAGATCGCAGCGGCCTGGGCATCGCCGTCACCGCGAATCTCTTCGGATTCACGATAGGCTTCAGCCAGCAGCACGCGGCGTTGACGATCGGCGTCGGCACGGATGCCTTCAGCCAGCTCGTTACCCTTGGCGCGATGCTCGCGAGCTTCACGCTCACGCTCGGTGCTCATACGCTCGAACACGCTGCGGTTCACTTCTTTCGGCAGATCGATGGTTTTGACCCGGACATCGACCACTTCGATCCCCAGCTCTTTTTCCGCCATCTTGTTCAGCGATGCGGTGATGTCAGCCATCAGCGCATCACGCTCACCCGACACGACTTCGTGCAGGGTGCGCTTGCCGAACTGGTCACGCAGACCGGACTCCAGACGACGGGACAGACGCTCGTCGGCGATCTGCTTGAGGCCGGACGTCGCGGTGTAGAAACGCTCGGCATCTTTCACCCGCCACTTGGCGTAGGCATCGACCATCACGGCTTTCTTTTCCAGGGTCAGGAAGCGCTGTGTCGGTGCATCCAGCGTCATCAGACGTGCGTCGAATTTACGCACCTGGTTAACGTAAGGCACTTTCACATGCAGGCCCGGCTGAACATCGGCCTGAACCACACGACCGAATTGCAGCAGCACCGCACGCTCGGTCTGAGCCACGATATAGAAGCAGTTCCAGCCCACCAGTACCACGACGACGCCTACGATCAGGGCGATCAGCGATTTATTGCTCATCAGCGGGTCTCCCTTGTACGTGTCTGCGGCACGTCAGAGACATGCGGCGTGACGTCCGTGTTGTTGCTGGCGGCGGCCGAACCGGTAACCGGTGCATTGCCGCCCGAACTGTTCTGGATCATTTTGTCCAACGGCAGGTAAAGCAGGTTGCTCTGGCCGTCCTTGTTGCCGGTTACGAGTACCTTGCTGGTATTACTGAAGACTTCCTGCATGGTGTCCAGATACAGACGCTGGCGGGTGACTTCAGGCGCCTTGCGATACTCGGCGACCAGTTTGGTAAAGCGATCAGCCTCACCCTTGGCGCGGGAGACCGTTTCGTCGCGGTAACCGTTGGCATCCTCGAGGATACGCTGGGCCTGACCACGGGCTTCCGGCACGACGCCGTTTGCGTAGGTTTCCGCCTGGTTGCGCGAACGCTGCTCGTCTTCACGGGCGCGGATCACGTCGTCAAAGGCTTCCTGCACTTCACGCGGTGCCGCTGCGCTCTGTACGTTGACCTGAGTGACGGTGATACCAGTGCGATAGGTATCGAGGAAACGTTGCAGACGCTCCTTGATTTCGCTGGCCATCAGTTCACGACCTTCGGTCAGCACCTGGTCCATGGCGGTTGAACCCACCACATGGCGCAGGGCGCTGTCGGTCGCATGCTGCAGGCTGATTTCCGGCTGATCAACGTTCAGCACGAAGTCCTGCAGGTTGCTGATCTTGTACTGCACGGTCAGCGGCACTTCGACGATGTTCTCGTCTTCGGTCAGCATCTGGCCCTGCTTGGTGTAGGCACGCTCACGCGTGACGTTCTCCATGTACTTCTTGTCGATCGGCGGGAAATAGATGTTCAGGCCGGGACCGACCGTCTCGTAGTACTTGCCGAAGCGCAGCACCACGGCTTGCTCCTGCTCGTCGACCACATAGACCGCGCTGTACAGCCAGACAGCCGCCAGCACGACGAGGCCGATGCCGAGCAGACCGCCGAAGCCGCCACCACTCCTGCCCGAACCACCGCCGTCATCACCACCGCGTTTCTTACCACCACCGAACAACCCGTTCAGGCTTTCCTGCAGCTTTCGGAAGGCCTCGTCGAGATCCGGTGGCCCCTTGCGGTCGCCGTTATTGCGGCGCTTGCCACCCCAAGGATCCTGATTATTCGAGTTGCCACCCGGCTCATTCCAAGCCATAGCGCTCTCCATCTGATAAAGCAAAGACGCACCCACGGCGCGCCGACCAATGCTACAGAATGCCTGCCGTTGCGGCACAACCGCTTTGCCAGGCTTTTATTGCAAAGTGTGTTGCTCGATGAATTCCATCGGCTGCAATCCTTCGCGGCTTACCAGTCGATTCAACTCGACCCGGGGCAAACGAACGGCCAGCAGGCAGATGCCTTCTTCGTCATGCTCTTCTTTCTGTACCGCACCGAGTTCGAAGAACTGCGCACGCAGTCGAGCGAACCGTTGCGGCAAGCGCAATGTACCCACGAACAAATCACTGCCCAGCAATTCGGCAATGGCTTGCTCAAGCAATTCCAGCCCCGTGCCATCACGCGCTGACAGCCAGACCCGTTGCGGCTTGCCATCGGCATCGCGCTGGATCTGTGGCTCAACGCCTTCAAGCAAATCGAGTTTGTTGTATACCTCGAGGATCGGCAAGTCCTGGGCTCCGATCTCGCCCAGTACCACCATCACCTGCTCGATCTGCAACATGCGATCCGGCTCGGCCGCATCGATCACGTGCAGCAGCAGGTCGGAATTGCTCGACTCTTCGAGCGTAGACCGAAATGCCTCGACCAGCTTGTGCGGCAAGTGCCGAATGAACCCTACCGTGTCAGCCAGAACGATCGGCCCCAGGTCGTCCAGTTCCAGACGGCGCAGGGTCGGGTCCAGCGTGGCGAACAACTGGTCGGCGGCGTAAACCTCGGACTTGGTCACGTTATTGAACAGCGTGGATTTGCCGGCGTTGGTATAGCCCACCAGAGACACGGTAGGGATATCTGCACGAGAGCGGCCGCGACGCGATTGCTCGCGCTGGCTGCGCACTTTTTCCAGACGACCCTTGATCTGACGCAGACGAACCCGCAGCAGACGCCGGTCGGTTTCGAGCTGGGTTTCACCCGGGCCGCGCATGCCGATACCGCCACCCTGACGCTCAAGGTGAGTCCAGCCGCGGACCAGGCGGGTGCTCATGTGATCAAGCTGCGCCAGTTCTACCTGGAGCTTGCCTTCATGGGTACGGGCGCGCTGGGCGAAGATATCGAGAATCAGGCCGGTACGGTCGATCACGCGACACTCGAAAACACGTTCGAGGTTACGCTCCTGACTGGGCGTGAGAATGTGATTGAAAATCACCAGATCGGCCTTTTCGGCATGGACCAGGTCGCGTAATTCCTCGACCTTGCCGCTGCCAATCAGGAATTTGGCGGTTGGCCGATGACGCGGTACGTTAAAAAACGCAACGGTCTCGGCGCCCGCCGAATTAGCCAATTCCTGAAACTCCTGCGGATCTTCGCGCGCCTCAGGGTCCTGACCTTCCAAGTGAACGAGGATGACTCGCTCACCACCACCGTGGCGCTCAAAGAACAAAGGAGACTCCTATCAGGCGTTACCTGGCTCAGCGTCACCTGCATCGGATTCGGTTGCGCTAGGCAGACGAATTGGACGTACTGGCACGACTGTCGAGATAGCGTGTTTGTAAACCATCTGGCTGACGGTGTTCTTCAGCAGGATAACGAACTGGTCGAACGACTCGATCGTGCCTTGCAGTTTGATCCCGTTGACCAGGTAGATGGAAACCCCAACTTTCTCTTTACGTAAAGTATTCAGGTAAGGGTCTTGTAGCGAATGCCCTTTTGACATGTGCCGCACTCCTTTAAGGATTCAATAATAAAAATAGGTAATTCAGATGGCTTTGGCCGCCACACCCCCAAGGATAGACGGCAATTGCAAGGACTCAGCTCAATATGGAGATGGTCCCAAGGTATTTCAAGGCGCGTGGCAGATTGTCGCAATCAAGACTGTCCAGCCAGTGCAGTTCTTCCCAGCTGCGCAGCCAGGTGAACTGGCGCTTGGCCAATTGACGCGTGGCAATGATGCCGCGTTCCTGCATTTCAGCTAACGACAGCTTGCCATCCAGGTAGTCCCAGACTTGGCGGTAGCCTACCGCACGTATAGACGGCAACCCGGAATGCAGGTCACTTCTTTTACGCAGGGCTACGACCTCGTCGATGAACCCCTGTTCCAGCATATTTGTGAATCTTTGTTTAATGCGCTCGTGCAGTACCTGGCGATTTGCCGGAGCAATGGCCAAGTTCGCGACAGTATAGGGCAATTGTTGCCGTCCCGAAGCGGCTGCTTCAGTACTTTGCGCAGATTGTTGCTGACGCAGGGCAGTCATGCTCTGACCGCTGACCCGATAAACCTCCAGCGCCCGACTCAGGCGCTGCGGATCGTTCGGATGAATGCGTGCCGCCGAGACCGGATCGATGATCGCCAGCTGATCGTGCAGGGCTTGCCAGCCAAGGCGTGCAGCCTCTTCTTCGATCTGCGCACGGACCTCGGGATACGCCGCCGGCATGTCCGCCAGGCCATCAACCAACGCCTTGTAATAGAGCATGGTGCCGCCAACCAGCAGCGGAATTTTTCCGCGTGCGGTGATCTCGGCCATGGCTTGCAGGGCATCGCGGCGGAAATCCGCAGCCGAATAGGCTTCAGCCGGATCGAGAATGTCGATCAACCGGTGCGGAAACTCGGCCAGCAGTTCTTTGGAGGGCTTGGCGGTGCCGATGTCCATGCCGCGATAGACCAGCGCCGAATCGACGCTGATCAGCTCGCACGGCAGCACCTTGGTCAGCTCGATGGCCAGGTCGGTCTTGCCCGCAGCGGTCGGGCCCATCAGGAAAATCGCTGGAGGAAGCTGGCTCATCAACGACCGCGCAGGAACAGTTTGTCCAGATCGTCCAGGCCCAGTTGGGTCCAAGTCGGTCGGCCATGGTTGCATTGACCGCTGCGCTCGGTGTTTTCCATGTCGCGCAGCAGACCGTTCATTTCTGGCAGGGCCAGACGCCGGTTGGCGCGGATCGCGCCGTGGCAGGCCATAGTCCCGAGCAGTTCGTTCAGGTGCGCCTGAATCCGGTCGCTGGTGCCGTATTCCATCAGGTCCGACAACACGTCACCCACCAGCCGATTGGCCTCGGCCTGCTTGAGCAGCGCCGGAATCTGGCGGATTGCCAATGTTTCTGGGCCCAGACGCTGCAGCTCGAAGCCCAGTTTCTGGAACCATGCAGCGTGTTCTTCAGCGCAATCGGCCTCACGCTGACTGACCGCCAGCGACTCCGGCACCAGCAGCGGCTGGCCGCTGAGACCTTCGCTGGCCATGGCGATCTTCAGGCGTTCGTACATGATCCGCTCGTGCGCGGCATGCATGTCCACCAGCACCAGCCCCTGAGCGTTCTCGGAGAGAATGTAGATGCCCTTGAGTTGCGCCAGCGCGTAACCGAGCGGCGGAATGTCTTCCTGGCCGGCTGGCAGCGCGTTGGCATTCGCTTCCGGCAACGGTGCGAAGAACTCGCGGTAAGCGGCTTGAGCCTCGGCGGCCGGCACAGCCGACTGCGGACGCGGCGTGTACTGATACTGATAAGCGCCGCCAGCGCTGGCGCCCGACGAAGTATTGAACGCCGGTTGCGCCTGCGGCTGCTCCAGCAGCGCGTTGGCCGCCAGACGCATTTCGCCCTGCGGGCCGAATTCACCGGCCTCGATACCGGTTGGACGCACCACGGCAGTGGTGACGGAGCCGGCCAGTTGATCTTCCGGGCGCACATCGCCCAACGCGCGGTGCAACGTGCCGTAAAGGAAGTCATGCACCATGCGCCCGTCACGGAAGCGCACTTCGTGCTTGGTCGGGTGCACGTTGACGTCCACCGCCGCCGGATCGACCTCGAAAAACAGCGCAAAGGTCGGATGACGACCGTTGAACAGCACATCGCGATAAGCCTGACGCACCGCGTGCGCCACCAGCTTGTCGCGTACCGCACGGCCGTTCACGAAGAAATACTGCAAGTCCGCCTGGCTACGGTTGAAGGTTGGTAACCCGACCCAGCCCCACAGGTGCAGGCCATTGCGCTCGATCTCGATCGGCAGCGCCTGTTCGAGGAAGCCCGAACCGCAGATCGCCGCCACACGCCGGGCGCGGGCCGCATCATCGTGGGCCTCGTGCAGGCTGAGGATGGTCTTGCCGTTGTGGCGCAGATGGAAGGCCACGTCGAAACGCGCCAGCGCCAGGCGCTTGATCACTTCTTGCAGGTGATCGAATTCGGTTTTTTCAGTCTTGAGAAACTTGCGCCGCGCCGGGGTGTTGAAGAACAGGTCGCGCACTTCCACCGACGTACCGACCGGATGCGCCGCCGGCTGCACCCGAGGCGCCATGTCGCGACCTTCGGTTTCGACCTGCCAGGCCTGATCGGCGTCGCGGGTGCGCGAGGTCAGGGTCAGGCGCGCCACGGAGCTGATCGACGCCAGTGCTTCACCACGGAAGCCCAGGCTCATCACCTGCTCGAGGTCTTCGAGATTGCGAATCTTGCTGGTGGCGTGACGGGCCAGCGCCAGCGGCAGGTCATCGGCGGAAATGCCGCTGCCGTCGTCACGCACCCGCAGCAGCTTGACGCCGCCCTGCTCGACATCGACATCGATGCGCCTGGCACCGGAGTCGAGACTGTTTTCCAGCAACTCCTTGATCACCGAAGCCGGGCGCTCGACCACCTCGCCGGCGGCGATCTGGTTCGCCAGCCGTGGGCTGAGCAGTTCGATGCGGGCAGCGTTCAACACCTGGTTCATTCTTTGGACGCCAGTTCGGTGCCTGGAATGGTCAAGTGCTGACCGACTTTCAGCTCATCGCTTTTCAGGTTGTTGGCAGCACGCAGCGTGGCCGGCGACACCTGATAGCGCACGCCGATCATCGCCAGCGTTTCACCCGGACCGACACGGTGGTCACGCGGCCCTTGGGCGATCTTGCCGGAATCACGCAGCCAGGCAATGTAGGTGCCCGGTGGCGGGTTCTGCTGGAAGAACTGGCGCACGCCGCTGCTGATCGAACGCGCCAGCGCCTGCTGGTGGCTCGATGCCGAGAGTTTGTTCGCTTCGTTGGCGTTGGAGATAAATCCGGTTTCGACGAGAATCGACGGGATGTCCGGCGACTTCAGAACCATGAACCCGGCCTGCTCCACACGCTGCTTGTGCAGCGGGGTCACGCGACCGATGTTGGTCAGGACTTTCTGGCCGACGTTGAGGCTGGAAGTCAGCGACGCGGTCATCGACAGATCGAGGAGCACGCCGGCGAGCATGCGATCCTTGTCGTCGAGGCTGACGTTGCCGGCACCACCGATCAGGTCGGAACGGTTTTCGCTGTCGGCCAGCCAACGGGCGGTCTCCGACGTCGCGCCGCGATCAGACAGGGCAAACACCGAGGCACCGAAGGCTGCCGCAGACGGCGCAGCGTCGGCGTGGATCGAAACGAACAGGTCGGCGCCCTTCTTGCGGGCAATTTCGGTACGGCCGCGCAACGGGATGAAGTAGTCACCGGTACGGGTCAGCTCGGCGCGGAAGCCTTTCATGCCGTTGACCTGACGCTGCAGCTCGCGGGCAATCTGCAGCACCACGTCTTTCTCACGCTGGCCGCGCGAGCCGGACGCACCCGGGTCTTCGCCGCCGTGACCGGCGTCGATCACCACAATGATGTCGCGCTTGCCGGCCGGGGCCGGTGGCAGTTTGATCGCCGGTTCCGACGGCGTTACTGGCACTGCCGGCACGGTGGCGACGGATGGCGTCGGGGCTGGCGGCGGCGCGGCATCGGCCGGGTTGTCGAACAGGTCGACCACCAGACGGTTACCATATTGCGCGTTCGGCGCCAGCGAGAAACTTTTCGGAGTGACGGCTTTTTTCAGGTCGATGACCACCCGCAGGTCGGTCGGCGTACGCTGGGCCGAGCGCATCGCGGTGATCGGCGTGTTAGCGGTCGAGACCTTCAGCGGCGCCCCCAGGGTGGCGCCATTGATGTCGATCACCAGCCGATCCGGTGCGGTCAGGGTGAAGACGCTGTGCTGCACCGGGCCGCTCAGGTCGAAGACCAGTCGCGTGTTATCCGGCGCCCGCCACAGGCGCACGCTGTTGACCTTTGTCTCGGCCACAGCGTTGACGGTTACTGCCATCAACATCAGTCCAACGGCAGCCACCAACGCGCGAAAGCGCATACCTAACCCCATCATTTAATTGGATTCCAATGCCAAAGCGGCACACCAGGCCTCGCCACGCGAGCCCTGGGATAAAATTTTCAGCGAACGCCCGCTGTCTTGCGGGCTAATGGTAATGGTCAGGTCAGGCTTTGGCAAAAAGCCTGCACCTTTATCGGGCCACTCGATCAGGCACAGGGCGTCGTCTTCGAAATAGTCGCGAATGCCGAGAAACTCCAGCTCTTCCGGATCGACCAGACGATACAGGTCAAAGTGGAAGGCGCGCACGTCGCCGATCTCGTAGGGCTCGACCAGGGTGAAGGTCGGACTTTTTACCGCGCCAACATGCCCCAGGCCACGAATGATGCCCCGCGACAGGGTGGTTTTGCCCATGCCCAGGTTGCCTTCCAGGAAAATCAGGCCATGGCCCTGGGTCACGCGGGCGATCCGTGCGCCAAAGTCGCTCATGGCCTGTTCATCGGCCAGGTACAGGGTTACTTCAGACACGGTGCATGCTCCTCCAACAACTGACGAATGACTGGAATCAGATCACTGGCCGCCAGTCCACGGCCGAATTTACCTTGTTGCGCGCCGGCATTGGCGTGCAGCCAGACTGCCAGGCACGCGGCATCGAAGCCGTCCATACCCTGCGCCAGCAGCGCCCCGGTCAACCCGGCGAGCACATCACCCAAGCCAGCAGTGGCCATCGCCGGATGCCCCTGATGGCACAGCGCCAGACGCCCATCGGGATGGGCGATCAGGCTGCCGGCGCCTTTGAGCACGACGACGGCCGAGTATTTTTTGCTCAACGCCCGCGCGGCGGCCGGGCGATCGGCCTGCACCTCAGCGTTACTGACGCCCAACAGCCGCGCGGCTTCGCCCGGATGCGGGGTGATCACGCAATCCTTGGGCAGGCTGACAGAACCGCTCGCCAGCAGATTCAACGCGTCGGCGTCCCATACCTGTGGCAGCGGCGCATTGGCGGCAGCGGACAACAGCGCCCGCCCCCAACTCGCCTGCCCGAGTCCCGGGCCTACCACCAGTACCGAGACCTTTTCCAGCAGCCCCATCAACTGATTGGCCGACGACGTGCCGAGCGCCATGACTTCCGGCATCCGCGTCAGCGCTGCCGGAACATGTTCCGCACGGGTTGCCAGCGACACCATGCCTGCGCCGCTACGCAGCGCACTTTCGCTGCTGAGCAGAATCGCCCCGCCAAAGCCCTGATCGCCACCGATCAGCAGCAAATGCCCGAAGCGCCCTTTGTGTGCAGCGGGCGCACGCGGAGCCAGTCGTGGAAGATTAGCCGTGGTGAGACGCAGAGCGCTGACAGGAATGTCACGATAGATGTCGGCGGCGGCTTGCAGATCGTTAAACACCAACGCCCCGACCTGATCCGCCGCATCCCCGGTGAACAGGCCGAGCTTCAAGCCGATAAAGGTCACGGTAAGGTCGGCGCGAACCGCAACGCCGAGGACATGCCCGGTGTCGGCAGACAATCCGGAAGGAATATCCACCGCCACCACCGGCAGGCCACTGGCATTGATCGCCTTGATCGCAGCGGCATACGGCTCACGTACATCGCCGGCCAGCCCGGTGCCGAGCAAGGCATCGACAATCACCCCGCGCAGCTCGCTTTGCGCAGTCCAGCTCTGCACGGCGACGCCATCGCTGATGGCCTGCGCATAAGCCTGCGCCGCATCACCCTGCAAGCGTTGCGGATCAGCTACGGCCAGCACCCGCACCGCCCAACCGGCCCGATGCGCCAGCGCGGCGATCAGAAAACCATCGCCGGCGTTGTTGCCATGCCCGGCAAGCACGGTCATCTGGTTTGCCGCAGGCCATTGCCGCACCAATGCGCGCCAGGTCGCGTGCGCGGCGCGCTGCATCAATTCGAAGCCCGGCGTACCCGCAGCGATCAGCCGCGCATCGAGTGCTCGCACCTGTGCGGCGCCATACAGCGCGTCGGGTAATTCATCTATCGTGTGCGGCATGCGTTTTCGGGCTCCGATGTCTGGCAGAATTATACGCACCTCAGCTCCGGTTTCTCTCGCCTCATGTCCGCCATCACCACAGATCTGCCCACCCTCGCCCAATCGATCAAGGATTGGGGCCGCGAGCTGGGCTTCCAGCAAGTCGGCATCAGCGGTCTGGACCTGGCCGAGCATGAACAGCACCTGGAGCGCTGGCTCGCCGCCGGTTACCACGGCGAAATGGATTACATGGGCGCTCACGGCAGCAAACGCTCGCATCCGGAGCAACTGGTTCCGGGTACGCTACGCGTGGTTTCGCTGCGCATGGACTACCTGCCCGGCGACACGCAAATGGCGCAAATGCTCGCGCAACCGGAGAAGGCTTACGTCTCGCGTTATGCCTTGGGCCGCGATTACCACAAATTGATCCGTAAACGTGTGCAGCAATTGGCCGACAGGATTCAGTCGGAGATCGGCCCGTTCGGTTTCCGTGCCTTCGTCGACAGCGCCCCGGTGCTGGAAAAAGCCATCGCCGAGCAGGCCGGACTGGGCTGGATCGGTAAAAATACGCTGGTGCTGAACCGCAAGGCCGGCAGCTATTTCTTCTTGAGTGAACTGTTCGTCGATCTGCCGCTGCCGGTGGACGAACCGCACAGCACCGAACATTGCGGGCGCTGCACGGCGTGTCTGGATATCTGCCCGACCAACGCCTTCGTCGGCCCGTATGTGCTGGACGCCCGACGCTGCATCTCGTACCTGACCATCGAACTGAAAAACGCCATCCCCGAAGACCTGCGCCCGCTGATCGGCAACCGCGTATTTGGCTGCGACGACTGTCAGATCGTCTGCCCATGGAACCGCTTCGCCAAGCCATCCGGGGAAAGCGATTTCAAGCCACGGCACAACCTGGACAACGCCGAACTGGCGGAGCTGTTTCTGTGGGACGAGGACAAATTTCTCAGCAGCACCGAAGGCTCGCCGTTGCGCCGCGCCGGTTACGAGCGCTGGCTGCGCAATCTGGCAGTCGGGCTGGGCAACGCGCCGTCGAGCATTCCAGTGCTGGAGGCCTTGAAGGCGCGCCGTGATTACCCGTCCGATCTAGTCCGAGAACACGTCGAGTGGGCGCTGAAACAGCACGATCGATAGTAGGAGCTGCCGCAGGCTGCGATCTTTTGACTTTGATTTTTAAAAGACAAGATCAAAGGATCGCAGCCTGCGGCAGCTCCTACAAGGGAATGCATTAATGCTCGTCGTTGTAGACGAACTTGGGCATTTCCCAGTGGAAACGGATGGCCAGCAACCGCAACAGAAAACCGCCGAACAAGGTGATCAGGATCGCCTGTTCGCTCGGCACATTCATGTACAGGCAGAGCATGTAGCACCACGCGGCGGCGAACGAGACGCTGGCGTACAGTTCGCGGCGGAAGATCAGCGGGATGTCGTTGCAGAAGATGTCGCGCAGGATGCCGCCGAAGACTCCGGTGATCACGCCGCTGACCGAGGCCACCAGCATGCCGTGGCCCATTTCCAGAGCGGTCATGCAGCCGATCAGGGTGAACGCCACCAGACCGACCGCATCGAGCACCAGAAACAGTGAGCGCAGGTGACGCATCCAGCGGGCGGTGAACACGGTGAGCATCGCGGCGGCTGAGGTCAGCACCAGATATTCCGGGTGTTTTACCCACGTCAGCGGATAGTGCCCGAGCAGCACATCGCGCACCGAACCGCCGCCCAATGCCGTGACGCAGGCAATCAACACCACCCCGAACCAGTCCATGCCGCGCCGCCCGGCAGACAGCGCGCCGGTCATGGCTTCAGCGGTAATGGCGATCAGATAGAGCATCAGCAACATGGCGGCGGTCCTGGCAGGAAGGCGCGCAGTCTAGCCATTTCAGCGCCGCACCAGAAGGGGGCGCACTCCGGGTTGCATTTCTGACTTGAATCTTACGGGACTCTGACGCCCTCTTCGCGAGCAAGCCCGCTCCCACAGGGGGAACGCATTCCAAATTGTGGGAGTGGGCTTGCTCGCGAAGACGTCAGGGCAGACACCCCTCAATCAGAACTTGATGAAGTGCTTGCGGTAGTGCTGCAGCTCGGCGATCGACTCGCGGATGTCGTCCAGCGCCAGGTGGGTACTGCCCTTCTTGAAGCTGTCGCGCACATCCGGTGCCCAGCGTGCAGCCAGCTCTTTGAGCGTCGACACGTCGAGGTTGCGGTAGTGGAAGTAGCTTTCCAGCGCCTTCATGTGGGTATAAAGGAAGCGGCGATCCTGGCAGATGCTGTTGCCGCAGATCGGCGACTTGCCCTTCGGCACCCATTTCTCCAGAAAAGCGATGGTTTCAGCCTCGGCCTCGGCCATGCTGATACGACTGTCACGCACGCGCTGGGTCAGACCCGAGTTGCCGTGAGTGCGGGTGTTCCACTCGTCCATTCGGGCGAGCACTTCGTCACTGTGGTGAATGGCGATCACCGGGCCTTCGGCCAGAGTGTTGAGGTCACTGTCGGTGACGATGGTGGCCATTTCGATGATGACGTCGTTTTCCGGATCCAGACCGGTCATTTCCAGGTCGATCCAGATCAGGTTCTGCGGGTTTTGCATATTCGGGCTCCTAGGCAATGCTGCGCAGTTTAGCCTAGGCCGGTGCCCGGGCGTGCTAAACTCGCGGCCGTTTTACCTAATCGCTGCATTCTTCAGACGGAACACCCATGGCCAAACGCCAACTCAATCGTCGTCAAAACTGGCGCATCGAAAAGATTCAGGGCGAGCGCGCCGCCCGCGCCGCCAAACGCGAGTCCTCGGCGGTCGAAGCCCTCGAGGGCGGCGACCTCGGCCCTGAGCAACACGGCCTGGTGATCGCCCACTTCGGTGTGCAGGTCGAGGTCGAGGCCGTGGACGGCGAACAGGCCGGCCAGGTTTTCCGTTGCCACCTGCGCGCCAACCTGCCGGCGCTGGTGACCGGTGATCGGGTGGTCTGGCGCGCCGGCAACCAGGGCATCGGGGTGATCGTTGCGCAACTGCCGCGCAACACCGAGCTCTGCCGCCCGGACAGCCGTGGCCAGCTCAAGCCGGTCGCCGCCAACGTCGACATGATCGTCATCGTCTTCGCACCGCTGCCCGAGCCACATGCCAACCTGATCGACCGCTACCTGGTCGCCGCCGAACACGCCGGCATCCGCCCGTTGCTGTTGCTGAACAAGTTCGACCTGATCGACGAGCAGAACGCCCCGGCGCTCAATGCCCTGCTGGCGGTGTACCGCACGCTGGGTTATCCGGTGCTGGAAGTCTCGGCGCATCACGGCAACGGCATGGAGCAGTTGCAGAAGCAGCTCGACGGGCGCATCAGCGTGTTCGTCGGCCAGTCCGGCGTCGGCAAGTCGTCGCTGGTCAACAGCCTGCTGCCGGAAGTCGAGACCCGCGTCGGCCCGCTGTCCGAGCTGTCCGGTCAGGGCACGCACACAACGACCACCGCGCGCCTGTTCCACTTCCCTGGCGGTGGCGAGCTGATCGACTCCCCGGGTATCCGTGAGTTCGGCCTGGGCCACGTCAGCCGCGCCGACGTCGAAGCCGGTTTCATCGAGTTCAACGACCTGCTCGGCACCTGCCGCTTCCGCGACTGCAAGCACGATCGCGAACCCGGTTGCGCACTGCTCAAGGCCCTGGAAGACGGCCGCGTGCAGCAGCAGCGGATGAACAGCTACCGTTCGA
This sequence comes from Pseudomonas sp. GW823-FHT01D03, assembly GCF_058798255.1. NCBI lineage: Bacteria > Pseudomonadati > Pseudomonadota > Gammaproteobacteria > Pseudomonadales > Pseudomonadaceae > Pseudomonas > Pseudomonas sp. GW823-FHT01D03. Next base: position 647,192 of record NZ_JBXAKK010000001.1, on the reverse strand, counting down.
TCATCGCCAGCCTGCCGGAAAACGGCTACTAAACATCTGCACCGGCAGCCTCTCGCCCGAGGGCTGCCGGATGTCGGACCGCGCCTGACAAATCCTCGATTCCGTTAAACGTCAGACTCTTCTGACAGACTCGTTCGCACCTGTTTGCAGGACATTTCTCTTTCACCGCCCAACCCTTGTAGGCTCGCGTCAGATGCCTAGATTGGGGTCCTCCTTCGCACCTTCGCGACCTTCGAGGAACCCCATGCAGACCTATCACCTGTTCATCAGCCATTCGTGGAACTACGCCCACGCCCACGACAATCTGGTACGCCTGCTCGGCGCCAAACCGGATTTCAGTTTCAAGAATTTTTCCGTGCCGCCGCACAACCCGATCATGGGCGCGCAGACCGACAAGCAGCTCGAAGAAGCCATCGAAAACAAGATCCGTCCGTGCTCGGCGGTGCTGATCATGGCGGGCATGTATTCGACCTACAGCAAGTGGATCAACAAGGAAATCGAGATCGCCAAGCGCATGGGCAAAGTGATCATCGCGATCAAGCCGTTCGGCGCCGAGCGAATTTCCACTGTCGTGCGTGAGGCGGCGCACGCCGAGTGCGCATGGAACACCAACAGCATCATCGGCGCGATCCGTCAGCACACGGCGGTGTAACCATGCGCAAGGGACTGTTTATCGGCATCAACCACTACGACTACGTTTCGCCCTTGAGCGGTTGCTGCAACGACGCCATGGCCATGGCGTCCGTGCTGAAGACCGACGCCAACGGTGATCCCAACTTCAAGAATGTGGTGCTGACCTCCGCTGAAGACAACCTTGGCCGAGGCAAGCTCGAAGACCAGATTCGCGAGCTGTTCTGCGGCGACTGCAACGTCGCATTGCTGTACTTCGCCGGGCACGGCGGCTTCGACAGCAACAATGATGAAGGCATGCTCCTGCCGCAGGACTATCGCAGCGCCAAGGACGGCATCCGCATCAGCGACATCCTCAACTGGGCCGCCAAAGCCACGAAAATCAAAAACAAAGTGATCATCCTCGACTGCTGCCAGAGCGGCGCGGCCGGCGAAGTGCGCGCCTTGCGCAGCGAAAGCAGCGTGGTCGGCGAAGGCATGACCATTTTGACCGCCTGCAAAAAGGAAGAGCCAGCCATGGAAGGCGCGCAACACGGTGTCTTCACCGGCTTGCTGTTGCAGGCCCTGCACGGCGGTGCGGCGAACATTCTCGGCAAGATCACACCGGGCAGCTTGTATTCCTTCGTCGACAATGCGCTCGACGCCTGGGAGCAGCGTCCGGTGTTCAAGACCAACGTCTCGCAGTTCATTTCCCTGCGCGAGGTCTCGCCGCTGATCCCCAAGGAGATTCTGCGCAAACTGCCGGAATGGTTCGCCGAAGCTGAATCGACGTTCCGCCTTGCCCCCAGCTACGAACCCACCGAAGCAACGTTCGACCCGGAGCACGGCGAGGTTTTCGCCCAGCTGCAAAAGTGCAATCGCCATAGCCTCATCGAACCGGTCGACGCCGAACACATGTACTACGCCGCCATTCACTCCACGGGCTGCCGCCTCACGGCGCTCGGCGCCTATTACCGTGAACTCGCCATAAAAGGACACTTCTGATGCCCGTATTCATCAGCTACCGCCACATTGATCGCCCGCAGGCCATGGCGATCAATGCGCAATTGATGCAGGCCAACATCAAGACTTACCTCGACGTGCTCGACCCGGAGTCGCAGACCACCGATGACATCACCGGGGTGATCACCCGCAACATCACCGAATGCACGCACCTGCTGGCGGTGGTTTCGGAGAAAACCGCACTGTCGTGGTGGGTGCCGTTCGAAATCGGCGAAGCGACCATCAGCAACCGCCGGATCTGCTCGTTCCGCACCGGGCAGACGCAACTGCCGGAGTATCTGGACAAGTGGCCGAAGCTGAGCACAGCCAGTGATCTGAATTTCTTCATCGATGCCTATCGTGAAGAAGTATCGAGCAAGCGCTCGATGACGCTGGATTCGAGCAACGAATCCTTCAGCGGCACCTATAAGCGCAACGCCGATCTGTTCCATGAACAACTGAAAAACCGGATTCGGCGCGGGTTCTGAAGCCGCACGACAGCCACAAAAAAGCCGACATCACTGTCGGCTTTTTTGTCGGTCACTGCTTCGGCGCGGGGGCCGGCGCAGCAGTTGGTGGAGCTGTTGGCGCTGGCGCCGCAGTCCCCGGCGCGGCCGGTTTCGGTGCGGCGTCGTCGAACAGGTTCAGGCGTTCGCGCAACTCGTGTGCCGGCACCGGCTGCTGATCCGCCGGCAGCGCGTTCGGATCGACCGGCGTCGCCGGAGCGGCGCCGTTCTGACCTTCGGCGGCGGGCTTGGCCGCGTCGGCACCTTGCGAGCCTTCGATGGCGGCCTGGGCCTTTTTGGTCAGAACCACGATGTCGATGCGGCGGTTGACCGGGTTGAACGGGTTTTCCTTGTCGAACAGCGCCGACGAGGCATAACCGACAACCCGCGCCACCTGCGAATCCGGATAGCTCCCGGCAACCAGCGCACGCCGTGCAGCGTTGGCACGGTTGGCCGAGAGCTCCCAGTTGCCGAAATCGCCGGTGCCGATATACGGCTTGGCGTCGGTGTGGCCGCTGATGCTGATCTTGTTCGGCACCGCTTTGATGGTGTCGGCCATGGCCAGCAGGATGTCTTCGAAGTACGGCTTCAGACGTGCCGAACCTGAGTCGAACATCGGCCGGTTTTCCGCGTCCATGATCTGGATGCGCAAGCCGTTCGGGGTGATCTCGAACAGGATCTGATCCTTGAACTTCTGCAACTGCGGGTTCTCGTCGACCTTGTTCTGCAGTTCTTGCAGCAACAGCTCCAGGCGTTCTTTCTCGACCTGTTCGGCCATGCCTTCGACCTGCTCGGTGTCGACCGTGACCTTGTCCGGTTGCGGCTGGGATTTCACCTCAGGGTTGAGGGTGTTTTCCGGTGCCAGGGTCGGCGTGCCGCCCAGATCAATGATGTACGGCGTGCCGCTTTCGGAGAAGCCGACCGGATCCTTGAAGTAACCGGCGATGGCGATCTTCTGCTCAGGCGTTGCGGTGGACAGCAGCCACAACACCAGGAAGAACGCCATCATCGCCGTGGCGAAGTCGGCGAAGGCGATTTTCCACGCCCCGCCGTGGTGCCCACCGGCTATGCGCTTGACGCGCTTGATGATTATCGGCTGATTATTTTCCATGGCTTAGCGACCGCGAACGGCTTGTTCCAGCTCGGCAAAGCTTGGACGGTGCGCCGGGTACAGAACCTTGCGCCCGAACTCCACGGCCAGCGATGGCGGCATGCCGGAAGCCGACGCTACCAGCGAGGCCTTGATGGCTTCGTAGACGTTCAGTTCTTCCTTGGCATCGTGCGCCAGGGAATGCGCCAACGGCCCGAAGAAGCCGTAGGCCGCGAGAATACCGAAGAAGGTACCGACCAGTGCCGCACCCACGTGCAGGCCGATGGATTTCTGATCGCCTTCACCCAGCGACGCCATGGTCACCACGATACCCAATACCGCCGCAACGATACCGAAACCGGGCATGGCGTCGGCAATGCCGTTCACCGCATGGGACGGGTGCTCGAGGTCTTCCTTAAGGCTGTAGAGTTCCATGTCGAACAGGCCTTCCAGCTCATGCGGAGCCATGTTGCCGGAGGACATGATGCGCAGGTAATCGCAGATGAACGCGGTCATGCGCTCGTCTTTGAGCACGGCCGGGTACTTGGCGAAGATCGGGCTCGCGGCAGCGTCTTCGATATCGCCTTCGATGGCCATCATGCCTTCGCGGCGGCTCTTGTTGAGGATCTCGTAGATCAGGCCGAGCACTTCCAGATAGAACGTGTGGCTGAAGCGCGAACTGAACATGCTCAGGGATTTCTTGAGCACGTGCATCGTCATGTAACCGGGGTTGGCCTGCAGGAATGCACCGAGGGCCGCACCACCGATGATCATCACCTCGAAGGGCTGGATCAGGGCGGCAATTTTGCCGTGGGAGAGCACGTATCCGCCGAGCACGCTCGCGAATACGACGATGATGCCGATAATTTTAGCCATAGGTAGAAAGTACTTATTTAAGTCGGGTTCAAGGTCATATTCGGAAGTTAAAAAATCTCTTCTTCTACTTATCGGCAAAACTGCGCCAGACTATAGCCAGTTCAGGCGAAAAGCCAATTTAGCCCATGCCGGGCGCGTCTACAGTCAGTGAAGATCTCGTCCAGACATGGCTAATGAAACGAACGTCCCACACGCAAAACCGACCACGCTCGAGGGCTGGGTCAAACTGCTCGATGGCGTGCGCCTGCCCGTGCCGCAAGAGGCTCACGACAAGGTTTGCCGGGCGATCCGCGACAACCGCAGCTCGTTGCGCGATATCGCCGACCTGATGCAGGACAGCCCGGCGCTGGCCTTGAGCATCATCCGTGAGGCAAATCGTCACACCCACGGCACCATGGCCGCTCCGGCGGAAAATCTCGAGGTGGCGATCAACCGTCTGGGCCTGGCGCGTACCGAAGAATTGCTCGCGCGTCTGCCGGTCGAACCGCAGATGCAGATCCCCAAGGCGTTGCGCCAACTGCAGATGATCAGCCAGCACGCGACACAACAGGCCAACGGTTTTTTCGCCAGCCGCCTCGCACGCCTGTGGCAGGACATTCACTGGGGCAGCCTGTTGTTTCTGTCGCCGTTATGGCCGCTGGCGCTGACGTTTCCAGAGTTGCTCGAAGAGTGGGAGTTGCGGGTTATCCACAAGGGCGAATCGGCGCGCACGGTCGAGAAGCAACTGTTTGGCGTACGCCTGCTGAAGATCGCCGAGGCGCTGGTGCAGGTCTGGCACCTGCCGATCTGGGTGCAGCAGGGCTATAAACTGCTGCTCAGCGAACAGCGCGAACTGGTGAAAGTACTGCGCATCGCCCGCGACAGCGAACATCCGTTGCGCCAGCAGAATCGCCTCGACGACGATCCGACCCTGCGCCGCTGGCTCAACCAGCCGGCCAACACCGTGTTGCTGGCCAACGGTCTGGCGCTGTCGGCGCAACAGGCCTGGGACAGTCCGCACAGCGAACGCTGGCAGTACCTGACCAGCCTTTATCTGCAAATCTCGATGGACGAAGTGCAGCAGCAGTTGCACCAGCAAGCCGCCAACAGTGCGCGCCAGCATGCCATGCCCGATCTGTGGCACCCGGCGGTGTCGTTATTGTGGCCATGGGGCACCCATCGCTTGCCGGCCGGGATGCTGCCGGCGGCGGCACCGAATGCCGAGGATCTGACGCAGTGGCGCCGGCAATGCGCCGAACTGCTGGCCGAGCCGAGCCGCTTCACCAATGCCATGAGCCTGACCGTCGCCGCCCGTGATGCGCTGGTCGCCAGCGGCATGCGCCGGGTGATGCTTCTGATGGCCGACCGCACGCAATCGAATCTGCGGGTGCACCAGACCTTCGGCCTGCCGAAGGAAGCCACCGCACTGAATTTTGTCGTCAGTCAGAGCAAAGTCCTGCAACGGTTGCTCGCGCAGCAGGCACAGGTGCGGATCAACCCCGAGAACAACGCACAGTTTTCCGCATTGTTGCCGCCGGGCCTGCGTGCGCTGTTCCGTGGCGAGCATCTGTTCCTGCGCTCGCTGGTCAATAACGGCCGGGTGATCATGATCGTCGTCGCCGACCAGGGCGGCGGACCGTTCGCCGACATCACCGTGCAAGCCTTTGGCAAAACCGCGCAGTGCATCGAAAAAGCCCTGCACAGCTTTAGCAGCCGTGGCCGATGAGGCTGCGCTACAATCCCCCCCTTTGTGCTCTGGAGACCTCACATGTCTGACTTCTCTGGCTTGCCGCTCGTCATCGAGCCGAGCGACCTGCTCCCGCGTCTCGATTCCCCTGAACTGATTCTGGTGGATCTGACCAGCCCTGCCCGTTATGCCGAAGGTCACCTTCCCGGCGCACGCTTTGTCGACCCCAAGCGCACCCAGCTCGGCCAGCCGCCGGCGCCGGGGCTGCTGCCGGCCAAAGCCGATCTGGAGGCGTTGTTCGGTGAGCTGGGGCATCGTCCGGACGCGGTTTACGTGGTCTACGACGATGAGGGTGGTGGCTGGGCCGGGCGTTTCATCTGGCTGCTCGACGTGATCAGTCATGACAAATACCACTATGTCGACGGCGGTTTGCCGGCATGGCTGGAAGCGGGCATGCCGATGTCGATCCAGGTACCGCCTGCAGTGGGCAGCCCGGTGGCGCTGACCCTGCACGACGAGCCGACGGCAACCCGCGAATACCTGCAAAGTCGTCTCCGCGCCGCCGATCTAGCGATCTGGGACGCCCGCGGGCCGCTGGAATATTCCGGTGAGAAAGTGCTGGCCGCCAAGGGTGGACACATCCCCGGTGCGGTGAACTTCGAGTGGACCGCGGGCATGGACAAAGAGCGTCAATTGCGGATTCGCACGGACATGCCGCAGATCCTCGAAGACCTCGGGATCACCAAGGACAAAGAAATCATTACCCACTGCCAGACCCATCACCGGTCGGGCTTCACTTATCTGGTGGCCAAGTCCCTCGGTTATCCGCGGGTCAAGGGCTACGCCGGTTCCTGGGGCGAGTGGGGCAACCACCCTGATACGCCTGTCGAGATTTAAGGTTTTTTAAGGACAACTAATGAAAGAGCGTCTGTTTATCCTCAGCCAGTACCTGCTGCCTCATCACCTGCTGTCGCGCCTGGCCGGCTGCGTTGCCGAGTGCCGCGTGCGCTGGTTCAAGAATGCCTTCACCCAGTGGTTCGCCAAGCGTTATCAGGTGGACATGTCGCAAGCGCTGGTCGAAGACCTGACCGCCTACGAGCATTTCAACGCCTTTTTCACCCGCGCCTTGAAAGACGGCGCGCGGCCACTGGACCAGACGCCGGGCGCGATTCTCAGCCCGGCCGACGGTGCGGTCAGCCAGCTCGGCCCGATCGAACACGGTCGCGTGTTCCAGGCCAAGGGCCACAGCTTCAGCGTGCTGGAACTGCTCGGCGGTGATGCGTCCAACGCGGCGCCGTTCATGGGCGGCGACTTCGCCACCATTTACCTGTCGCCAAAGGACTACCACCGCGTGCACATGCCGCTGGCCGGCACTCTGCGCGAGATGGTCTACATCCCGGGCCGGATCTTCTCGGTCAACCAGACCACCGCGGAAAACGTTCCGGAGCTGTTCGCCCGCAACGAGCGTGTGGCGTGCATTTTCGACACCGAGCGCGGGCCGATGGCCGTGGTGCTGGTCGGCGCAATGATCGTCGCTTCGATCGAAACCGTGTGGGCCGGCCTGGTCACCCCACCGAAGCGCGAACTGAAAACCTTCCGCTACGACGAAGCCGCCCGTGCGCCGATTCATCTGGAAAAAGGCGCGGAGCTGGGTCGCTTCAAGCTGGGTTCGACAGCGATCGTGCTGTTTGGCCCGGATCAGGTGAAGTGGGCCGAAGAACTGGTGGCGGGTTCGCCAGTGCAAATGGGCCAGGCCCTGGCCCTGCCGACGGCCTGAGCCGGCTGATCCGCCCTTTCACACGTCTGTGAAGGGGCGGACACGACCTGGGAGGCGCCGTTACTCTATCTGTCCACGGAAGCCGATCGGCCCTTCGTTGGCGTAGGTATTGGTGCCACTGAGGTTTTTCCCTCCATCGCTGGAAGTGACGCTCAACGCGACTACGTTCTGATTGTCCCGTCCACCGATCACCCACTTGCCGCCCGGATGCCATGGGGCATCATTGCCACCCCACTGGTTCTCGACGTTGTATTGATTCTGACCGGTGCGCTGCGCCTTGAAGCCAATCGGGCCTTCGCCGGCGTAAGTCATGGTGCCGGAGAAGCTTTTGCCGCCATCGCTTGACTTGATCTCGATGGCGACGACTTGCTGGTTGTCCCGCCCGCCCAGCACCCAGGTCCCACCCGGATGCCACGGTGCCGAACTACCGCCCCATTGATTTGCCACTGCATATTTAGACATGAACCTCATCTCCTTGAAGTTTCGGGAGACCTGCCCGAGGTTGACGGCAGGCCGTGCAACCGTGCGTTTCCGATCGCACGTCTGAGAGACTAGTAGGGCTTGTTGAATGGCATCCGGCCAGCAGACCAGCGGTCAAAAAGCCTGACGCCATCCGGCGAAACAGACCACAACTGCTAGAGTTCCTGGTGTTGCCAATTTCGCCGCTGGAGCCAATCACGGCATGAGTGAGTCACGCCCCCAACCCTCCCTGCGCGCCCCGATCCCGACGCAAACGCGCCTGTCGTTCTGTGAAGCCGCCCCGCGCGACCTCAAGCGCTGGATCGCCGGCCTGCCCAAGGCCAACATCGGCGAAACCGCCCGCCAGTTGTATCAAGGCCTGGGCGAACTCAACCAACTGCTCACCCCCAGCGACAATCGCCTGCAACTCCTGGAGCTGCTGCGCCCCGAGGTTTACTTCGTTTGCCAGCATCTGGAGCGGCACTTCCTGCATCAGGCAATCATGCTCGATGACCGCTCGCGCAAGATCAGCAACCTGTGTCAGGCGCTGCAAAGTCATCTGGCTATCGGCTACAAGCAGATCGTTCTGCGCATTGTCCCCAAGTATCACAAGGATCGTGCGGCACTGGTCAGTCAGGCCCTGCAACGCGCCGCGCATGCGCTCAAGGGGCAACTGCTGCGGGCGACGCAGCTATACAGTCCGCCGCCGGAACATCTGTGGTTCGAGCTGCATCAGCTGTATCGCTGCGCTTGCGCCTTGCAGTTGCAACAGCGTCGGGTGCATGACGATCTGGCGAGCCTGAGCAGCGAGCTGAGCCTGGAACAGACCTACATCGCCGCCCTGCTGCTGGGCAGCGCCCGTTGCAATCAACTGCGGCAGAACCAGATCGCCCGGCTGGCCGAAGTGCTGGAACCGTGGAGTGCCTTGCTCAAATTGCATCCCGGCAGTCCGCAGGATGGATTGTTCGCCATCAGTGCCGAACTGGATGCCGGACCGCGCTACCGCAGCATGTTTCGCAAAGAACAACAGGGCGCATTGCTGGGCTTCGATCCGCAACCGCTGGTGAACGTGATCGAAGCGCATTTACTGCAGCAAGAAACGTCGACGCCGCTGCCAGTCCCGGCAGGACTGAGCCTCGACACCCTGCAACATTTGCACGCCAGTTGGGGCCAGGCCGCCGAGCGCAGTTTTCAGCGCACCGCAGGTCAGGGCAGCCTGACCGTGTGCGTGGGCATGAGCGCCCTGCACTTTTACCTGGGCGGCGAACGCAGCTTCAGCGAACTGCTCAAACATCCCGGTGCTCGCGCGGCCAATTTCAGTCGCGTGGTGGTCCAGGGCGAAAAAGACAGCTGGAGCCAGGCCTTCGACGCCGCACCGCAAAGCAATGCAGATGAATTTCTACCCTACGAGGAAATCCAGTACGACCATCTCGGTGAAGACGAAAACACAGCCGACCACACACCGCACTACCCGACCTACGCCTTGCCGGTGATCAACCACAGCCCCGGTGGTTATTGCCTGGGCTGGCCGGGTGAGGTGCCCGCCGAGTTGCAGGCCGGGGAGATGGTCGGGATTCAGGACAGTGCGAGTCAGGGCTGGAGCATTGCGGTGGTGCGCTGGATCCGTCAGGTACGCGGCAGCGGGCCGCAAATGGGCATCGAGCTGGTGGCGCCGCATGCCGAGCCCTGCGGCTTGCAACTGGTGCGTGCGCGGGATGATCACAGCCATTATTTGCGCGGCTTATTGCTACCGGAGATCAGCGCCATCGACTTGCCCGCGACCTTGCTCGCACCGCGTCTGCCATTTCAGGAAGGCAATAAAGTGCTGATCAACACCCACGGCGAAGAACACCGCGCCGGGCTGGATCGACGGGTGGCAAGCACCCACAGCTTCAATCAATTTGCCTATCGCTCGCTGGAGGCCGCGCAGAATGGCGGGGGCGAGGAGGATTTTGATTCGTTGTGGAAGTCGCTTTAAAGCTTTAAAGAAACTGTGGCGAGGGAGCTTGCTCCCGCTGGACTGCGCAGCAGTCCCACTCTCTTGAGTCAAAGAGCGGGGCCGCTTCGCGCCCCAGCGGGAGCAAGCTCCCTCGCCACAGAGGCCGTCTCAGGCTCAGAGCTGCCCGTCGCGATCGCGGAAGCCCAGCAGATACAACACGCCATCCAGCCCAAGGGTGGAAATCGCCTGCTTGGCCGACTGCTTGACCAGCGGCTTGGCGCGGAACGCCACACCCAGCCCGGCAATCGCCAGCATTGGCAGGTCATTCGCGCCGTCGCCCACGGCGATGGTCTGCTCCAGACGCAAGCCTTCCTTGTGCGCCAGCTCCTTCAACAGGTCAGCCTTGCGCTGCGCATCGACAATCGGCTCGATCGCCACGCCGGTGCACTTGCCATCGACCACTTCCAGTTCGTTGGCGAACACGTAGTCGATGCCGAGTTTGGCCTGCAACTGCTTGGCGAAGTACGTGAAGCCGCCGGACAGGATCGCGGTCTTGTAGCCCAGGCGCTTGAGTTCGGCGAACAGGGTTTCGGCGCCTTCGGTCAGGCGCAGCGAAGCGCCGATCGAGTCCAGCACGCTGACATCCAGGCCTTTGAGCAACGCCAGACGCTCTTTGAAGCTGGCGCGGAAATCCAGTTCGCCGGCCATCGCGCGCTCGGTGATCGCCGACACTTGCTCGCCAACACCAGCAGCCTTCGCCAGTTCGTCGATGACTTCGGCTTCGATCAGGGTCGAGTCCATGTCGAACACCGCCAGACGCCGGTTGCGCCGGAACAGCGAATCTTCCTGGAAGGCGATGTCGACGTTCAGCTCCTGCGCGACGCTGAGGAATTCGGCGCGCAGAGCCTGCGGATCCGCCGCTTCGCCACGCACGGAGAACTCGATGCAGCCCTTGCCCTTGTCGGCTGGAGTGTCCAGCGGCATGCGACCCGACAGACGGTCGATATGGTCGATGTTCAAGCCATATTTGGCAGTGATCGAGCTGACCGCCTGCAATTGGCCGGCGGTCACTTTGCGGGTCAACAGGGTGACGATGTGGCGTTTCTTGCCCTGATTGCCCACCCACTGCTGGTAATCCTCTTCGGACACCGGGGTGAAGCGCACCTGCTGGTCGAGCTCGTAGCCCTTGAACAGGATGTCCTTGAGCACGGCTTTGCCCTGCTCGGAATCGGGAATTTCCACCAGGATGCCGAACGACAGGGTGTCGTGGATCACCGCCTGACCGATGTCGAGAATATTCACACCACCTTGTGCCAGAACGCCGGTAATGGCCGCAGTCAGACCCGGACGGTCGACTCCCGTGATGTTAATCAGGACGATTTCGCGCAACGCGCACCCCCGCAACTGGAAAAAAACCGCATTCTACCCACTTTCAGTGACCATCGGGCACCGCGAGCGCTTTGCCGGTCTAGGGCCTGTCGCTATACTGCGCGTCAACTTCACGGACAAAAGAGCCGAGCTCAGTGAACCGGCCCACGCCAGTTAAAACCGATAACTTCTTCCTGCTGATCTTCCGTGCACTGCGCCATCGCCGTGTACCGATTGCATTGCGCATTGCCAGCCATAACGTGATCCTGGTCGCTCTGGCCCTGGTGATCTATGCCGGAGTGATGGGCTTGCAGTTCAAGCAGGCCATGCACGAGCAGGCCGATGCGCTGGGTGAAAGCCTGACCACGCAGACCGCCACTTCCGCCACGGAACTGTTGGTGTCCAACGACATCCTCAGCCTCAACGTGCTGCTCAACAACCTGACCAAGAACAAGCTGGTGGCCCACGCGGCTATCTATAGCGTGGATAACCGCATCCTCGCCGAGTCCGGTCAGCGCCCCAAGCACAGCCTGCTGGGCGAAGCCGAAGGCATGTACGAGAGCAAGATCACCTTCCAGGACGTGACCGCCGGGCAGCTGCGCATCAGCCTGGACATGGATCAGTTCCAGCAGCCGATGACCATCAGCCTGCAAAGCATGGGCATTCTCAGTGCGATTCTGTTGGCGCTGTCGCTGGCCTTGAGCCTGCGCATGGGTCGCTACCTGTCGACGCCGTTGCTGCAATTGCGCGTCTGGCTGCGGCGCATCGACGAACACACGCCGGGCATAGATCGTCAGGACGAAATCGGCGATCTGGCGCGTCAGCTGCACGCCAACTTTGCCCCGGAGCCTGCACCGGAACCCGAGCCCGAGCCGGAACCCGAGTTCGAAGACGAAGATGAGCCAGAGTTCGAAGTGCGCAACCTGCGTGACCCGAGCTTTGACGAAACCCGCCCGATGGCCGCGCAAAAACCGGCACCGCGCCACGTGGTCAGCACGGTTGAAGACGATGATGACGACGAAGACCCGTTTGCCGATCTGCGCGACGAGTCGCTGACCGAAGCTGTTCCGGTGCCGCGTAAAGCGAACCCGAGCGTGCCGCAACACAGTGCGGTGCTGGCGATCCAGCTGGGTTCGCAAGAGCAACTGCGTCGCCTGCCGCGGGCCCGTCTGGAAGAGTTGCTGGAGCGCTATCGCGATTGTCTCGATCAGGCCGCTTCGCTGTATCAGGGCGAAATCGAAACCCTGAACGATGGCAGCACACTGATGCTGTTCCACACCGAAGACAGCGGTGACGACTACCTGACCAACGCCATCTGCTGCGGCGAGTTGCTGCGGGCGCTGGGCCATCAGTTGCAGATCGAAGTCGCCGACAGCGGCATCACCCTGCAATTGCAACTGGGCCTGACCCTGGGCGACGAATTGTTCGGCCTGAGCCAGATCGACCTGCTGCTGACCGATTCGGCTCAGGATGCACTGGCCCTGTCGCAACACAGCCGCAACCTGCTGCTGGTCGAGCGCAAGATCGGTGACGACGCGCTGATTCGCCAGCGTGCGCGGATCCGTCCGATCGCCAGCCCGGAAGGCGCTTGCTGTGTCGAGCGCTTGATGGAGCCGTATCCGTCGATGCTTGAGCGACAACTGGCGCGGATGCATGAGCGCCGGGCGTAAGCCTTAGGCCTGAAACACAGAAGCCCGCAGACGAGCGATCGTCTGCGGGCTTTTTTGTTGCCTGCGATCTTTTATGGCGCCTGTTCCGGCCCCTTCGCGAGCAAGCCCGCTCCCACAGGGTGTGTGCCCGCCGCTGATCAAATGTGGGAGCGGGCTTGCTCGCGAAGGCATCAGCACTGACGACAACTGTCCTCCAGCCCCCAGACACAACAAAGCCCGCACAAGGCGGGCTTTGTTTTGACTCAAACCACACTCAGAAGCGGAACACTTCCATATCGGTACGAATCGGCGATGCCATCGGAATCTTCGGCTGCTTCTCGGCTTCCGTGGCCGGCGCTGCCGGTTTTGGCGCCGCCTTACGCGGTGCCTCGGCCACTGGAGGCTGGTTGGCCAGTGGCTTGAGCGCCACCGACAACTGCTCGGCCAGACGCTGCAGCAGAATGCCTTGAGCCTGCACCTGCGAAGCCGTGGTGCCGGCATGCAGCTCCTGCAGATGAACGATGCGGTTGTCGCGCACCTGCCCACGACGGTCGATCAGACGCCATTGCGCATCGAGGATCGCCGGTTGTTTCTCACCGGAGTCCAGACGCGTGATGGTCAGCAATACCTGCACATCCGGGGCAAACCCCAGAGTGGCGGGTGCCAATACCACACGCTGGCTGTCCAGATGACCGGCCACCTGACGCATCAGCAATTGATCGATATCCGACGAAAGGCTGCCCGCCCAGCGACCGTCGGTCGAGGCTTGCAGGCTGCCGTCCGGTTGACGTTGCAGCAAAGTTTCACGTTGCAGGTAATCAGCAATGACTACCGGACCCAACAAAACCGCCATGCCTGTGCTTTGCGCAGGCTGAGCCGGACTTCCGCTGTCCAGCTGATACAGCGACACCGGCTGGTGAACGCTGCAACCCGCCAGGCCCAAAACGCCGGCGAGCAGGAAAATAAGGGGGCGCAGAGCAGTCATCATCCCGTCCAGGTGGCCGCCACAAGGCTGACCACAGTGAAAATACTCAATAAATATGAAGAACGCTCGGCCACGCCGGCGCTTGGAAAGGCCATATCATCCGTGAATATGCGTTCCGACTCCAGCGCCAAAGCGTCGATCTACGCGTTAAATCGTAGATCGAGCTCTCTAGGACGCCTGATTGAGGTTTTCGACGAGCAGCGCATCGACCCGCTGGAAGCCCCTTGGCAGCTTATTGCCACGACGGCCACGTTCACCTTTGTAGTGTTCGAGGTCGTCGGCTTTCAGCGACAGGGTCCGTTTTCCGGCCTGCAGCACCAGAGTGGCGCCTTCCGGAAGCACGGCGATGTCCGTGACATATTCTTCGCGACTGGCCACGCGTTCACCGGAGATCCCGATGATCTTGTTGCCTTTGCCCTTCCCTAATTGTGGCAGATCGCTGATTTTGAAGATCAGCAGGCGACCTTCGGTCGTGACCGAAGCCAGCCAGTTCTGCTCACGATCGGCCACTGGACGCGGCGCGATCACCTTGGCGTTGTTCGGCAAGCTCAACAGGGCTTTACCGGCCTTGTTCTTGGCTTGCAGGTCTTCGCCTTTGACCACGAAGCCGTAACCGGCATCGGAGGCGATCACGTACAACGCATCGTCTTCCGGCATCAGCACGCATTCGAAGGTCGCGCCCGGTGGCGGGGTCAGACGGCCGGTCAGCGGCTCGCCCTGGCCACGGGCCGACGGCAACGTATGCGCGGCGACCGAATAGCTGCGGCCCGTGGAGTCAATCACCACGGCAGACTGGTTGGAACGCCCCGCCGCCGAGGTCTTGAAGCCGTCCCCAGCCTTGTACGACAGGCCGGTGGCATCGATGTCATGACCTTTGGCCGAACGGATCCAGCCTTTTTCCGACAGCACGACGGTGACTTTCTCGTTCGGCAGCAGATCGTGTTCGGTCAGCGCTTTCGCTTCAGCGCGCTCGACGATTGGCGAACGACGGTCATCGCCGTAGGTTTCAGCGTCTTTGAGCAGCTCGGTGCGCACCAGCTTCTTCAGCTTGGCTTCGCTGCCCAGCAGGGCTTGGAGCTTGGCTTGTTCCTTGAGCAGTTCATCCTGCTCGTCGCGCAGCTTCATCTCTTCCAGACGCGCCAACTGCCGCAGGCGGGTGTCGAGGATGTAGTCGGCCTGGATCTCGCTGAGGGCGAAACGCTCGATCAGCTTGGCTTTCGGGTGCTCCTCGGTGCGGATGATGTGGATCACTTCATCCAGGTTGAGGTAAGCGATCAGCAAACCGTCCAACAGGTGCAGGCGACGCTCGACCTTGTCGAGGCGGAATTGCAGGCGGCGACGCACGGTCAGCACGCGGAATTCCAGCCATTCGACCAGCAATGCCCGCAGGTTCTTCAGCTGCGGCTTGCCGTCCAGACCGATGATGTTGACGTTGACCCGGTAGGTCGACTCCAGCTCGGTGCTGGCGAACAGGTGCTGCATCAGCGCTTGGTGATCGACGCGGCTGTTGACCGGAATGATCACGATGCGGCACGGGTTTTCGTGGTCGGATTCATCACGCAGGTCAGCGATCTGCGGTGCTTTCGACGGCTTGGCCTGCATCAGCGCAGCGATCTGCTCCAGCACTTTGGCCCCGGAGACCTGGTGCGGCAGCGCGGTGACGATGATGTCGCCGTCCTCGACGTGGTACACGGCGCGCATGCGTACCGAGCCCTTGCCGGTTTCGTACATTTTCAGCAGGTCGGCACGCGGCGTGATGATTTCCGCTTCGGTCGGATAGTCCGGGCCTTGAATGTGTTCGCAGAGCTGTTCGACCGTGGCTTTCGGCTCATCGAGCAGACGCACGCAAGCAGTGGCGACTTCGCGCAGGTTGTGCGGCGGCACGTCGGTGGCCATGCCCACGGCAATGCCAGTGGTACCGTTGAGCAGGATGTTCGGCAAACGTGCCGGCAACACCAGCGGTTCCTGCAGGGTACCGTCGAAATTCGGGCCCCAGTCGGCCGTGCCCTGGCCCAGCTCGCTGAGCAGCACTTCGGAATAGCGCGACAGACGTGCTTCGGTGTAACGCATGGCGGCGAAGGACTTCGGATCGTCCGGCGCACCCCAGTTGCCCTGGCCGTCGACCAGCGTGTAGCGATAACTGAACGGCTGGGCCATCAGCACCATCGCTTCGTAACACGCCGAGTCGCCGTGCGGGTGGAACTTGCCGAGCACGTCACCGACGGTACGCGCCGATTTCTTGTGCTTGGAATCGGCGTCCAGCCCCAGCTCGCTCATGGCGTAGACGATACGCCGCTGTACCGGTTTCAGGCCGTCGCCGATATGCGGCAGGGCACGGTCCATGATCACGTACATGGAGTAGTTGAGGTAGGCATTTTCGGTGAAGTCAGCCAGCGAGCGGCGTTCTACACCGTCCAGGCTGAGATCAAGGGAGTCGCTCATGCGGGCCTCATCGGTTCGTTGTCTGGCGCAGCAGCATGGTGCCACCGCGCTGGGTGAATTCAAGTTTGTTCAGGGCACTCATGCCGAGCAGCACCTGATCGCCATGCAGCCCCGGCGCCACCAGTGCGCGGACATCCCGCAGCACGATGTCGCCCAGTTGCAGGCGGTCGATCTTTGTCCGGTAGCCCTGGCTCAGGCCGTTGGCCGTGCTCAGGGTCACACCGAAACCTTCTTCCAGTTTCAACCGCTTGGCCAGATCCGCCGGGATCGCCACATCGGTCGCGCCGGTGTCGAGCATGAACTCCACCGGCTCACCGTTGATCTGGCCACTGGCGACAAAATGCCCTTGGGCGTTGCCGGCCAGCCTTACTTCGATCACGCCGCCATGCTGCTCGGACGTGACCACCACGTTCGGATTCTGCTGACGCTCTTCCCACTGGCCGAAAAACCGCGTGGCCAGAAACAGCCCCGCGCACCAGGCCAGAATCATCAACACCCGGCCGGCGCGCTTGCCCGGCGGTTGCTGACTCACGGTTTGGCGCTCCAGCCACCTTCAGGCGCGGCGAAGCGCCAAACGACCGGGCGAACCTCACCGTCGGCCCGCGGGCCGAAATTATTGTCGACGCCGACCCATGCACCATCAGCGTCAACGATCAGCGCTTCTTCCAGCCCGAAGTTCTGCGAGTAACGGCGGTTGGCCTGCAACAATTCAGCGGCGTACGACCAGCAACGCTCGACCTTGGCGGTCTGCGCATCGCGCCGACAAATCTGGAAGGCGTTGCGCTCAAGGGTAAACAATTTGCCGTTGAACAACGAAAGGTCGGAAAAGTCGCGATCGACCGCTCTGGCCTTCGGGAACTGCGGCGGCTGCATCTCCTTGCCACCTTCGCTGAGCAGCACGCAACGACCGTCGCAATCCCACACCGTCTGCTGACGCTTGATCAATAGCAAGCCCCGGTTTTGCCGTTCGCCGGCCAGCCACATCTGATCACCCGCCGGGTTGATCGCCAGACCTTCGAAGATCGCATTGAAATGCAGGAGCATGCCACTGGCCCGCGCTTCGCGAACCATCATCGGCGAAATCTTCAGCCAGTTGACCGGGCCGCTGACGGGCACCTGCAAGACCGCCGCGTGGCCCTCGCTGACAATGTAGCGATTGCCGGCGCTGTCGCAGCTGATGCCCTCGAAATCCAGATCGCCACCGCGCACGAACGACGCGGCCCAATTGCGCGAGCGTAATCCCCACGGCAAACCGGTCTCCGGCACCAGAGGCACGTCGATGTGCAAAGCCTCGGCCTGCCAGACCTGATCGGCGGTATTGAGCCGATAGATCTGGTCGTCATCGCGATCCGACACCGTCCACAACTCGCTGCCACACATGGCCAGCCCCGACAGGTTGCCGCCGCGCATGCCGACGACCGGGTGTTCGGAGAGCACGCGCAATTCCTGCAACGGCTCCGCCGACACACTCATCGCACTCAGCAGCAACACACCCGCCAAGGCCCAGCCAAACCGCATCAGGCCAGCACCTCGGCGAGGTTGCCTTTGGATTCGAGCCAGGTCTTGCGGTCGCCGGCGCGTTTCTTCGCCAGCAGCATGTCCATCATTTCCGAGGTCTCGGCAAAATCCTCGCCCAGGGTCAGTTGCACCAGACGCCGGGTGTTCGGGTCCATGGTGGTTTCACGCAACTGCGGCGGGTTCATTTCACCCAGACCTTTGAATCGAGTGACCTGCGGTTTGCCGCGTTTCTTCTCGGCCACCAGACGATCAAGAATCCCGTCGCGCTCCGCTTCGTCGAGGGCGTAGTAAATCTCTTTGCCGAGGTCGATGCGGTACAGCGGCGGCATCGCCACGTAGACGTGACCGGCATCCACCAGCGGGCGGAAATGCTGGACGAACAACGCGCAGAGCAAGGTCGCAATGTGCAGACCGTCGGAGTCGGCGTCGGCGAGGATGCAGATTTTGCCGTAGCGCAGCTGACTCATGTCTGCCGCACCCGGATCGACCCCGATGGCCACGGCGATGTTGTGCACTTCCTGGCTGGCGAGCACTTCGCTGCCGTCGACTTCCCAGGTGTTGAGGATCTTGCCGCGCAACGGCAGGATCGCCTGGAATTCCTTGTCCCGCGCTTGCTTGGCGGAACCGCCGGCGGAATCACCTTCGACCAGGAACAGCTCGGAACGCATCGGATCCTGACCCGCGCAGTCGGCCAGTTTGCCCGGCAGCGCAGGGCCTTGGGTAACGCGTTTACGCTCGACCTTTTTACTCGCTTTCAAGCGGCGACCGGCGTTGTTGATCGCCAGTTCGGCCAGCGCCAGACCGGTTTCCGGGTTGGCGTTGAGCCACAGGCTGAAGGCGTCCTTGACCACCCCGGAGACAAACGCCGCCGCTTCACGGGACGACAGACGCTCTTTGGTCTGACCGGAGAATTGCGGTTCCTGCATTTTCATCGACAGTACGAAAGCGATGCGCTCCCAGACGTCTTCCGGCGCCAGCTTCACGCCGCGTGGCAGCAGGCTGCGGAATTCGCAGAACTCGCGCATCGCATCGAGCAAGCCCTGACGCAGACCGTTGACGTGGGTACCGCCCTGCGCCGTCGGGATCAGGTTGACGTAACTTTCCTGCACCGCGTCGCCACCTTCCGGCAACCACAGCAGTGCCCAGTCCACCGCTTCTTTATTACCGGCGAGGCTGCCGCAGAACGGCTCGTCCGGCAGGCGTTCGAATTCGCTGACTGCGTCCACCAGATAGGAGCGCAGACCGTCTTCGTAATGCCATTCGACTTTCTCGCCGGTGCCTTTGTCTTCGAAGCTGACCAGCAGCCCCGGGCACAGCACAGCCTTGGCCTTGAGCACGTGCTTGAGGCGGCTGATGGAGAATTTCGGTGAATCGAAGTATTTCGGATCCGGCGCGAAGTACACGCTGGTGCCGGTGTTGCGCTTGCCGACGGTGCCGACGATTTCCAGCTCGGTGGCCTTGAAGCCATCCTTGAAGGTCATCTGGTATTCGTTGCCGTCACGCTTCACGCGCACCCGGACCTCGGTCGACAGGGCGTTGACCACGGAAATACCCACCCCGTGCAGACCGCCGGAGAACTGGTAATTCTTGTTGGAAAACTTGCCGCCCGCATGCAGCTTGGTGAGGATCAGCTCGACACCCGACACGCCCTCTTCCGGGTGAATGTCGACCGGCATGCCGCGACCGTCGTCGCTGACTTCCAGCGAGTGATCGGCGTGCAGAATGACCTGCACCGATTTGGCGTGGCCGGCCAGGGCTTCGTCGACACTGTTGTCGATGACTTCCTGGGCGAGGTGGTTCGGCCGACTGGTGTCGGTGTACATGCCGGGGCGTTTGCGCACCGGGTCGAGGCCCGAGAGGACTTCGATGGCGTCGGCGTTATAAGAGCTAGCGCTGGGAGTGGCCATAGGGTCTCGTCGTCAGTGATTCAATGAAAAAAGGGCAAGACTTCACAGTGCGGTGAAATCGATTGCCTGATACAAATCGGCGCCAATGCCGGCAAAACTCAGCAACGCCGGCAATTGCCCGGCAAAACCCTGGTAACCATGGTCGCCGCCGGCCTGAATGCGCAGGGCACAGGCCCGGTAATACTGCTGGGCGAGGCGATAATCCAGTGTTTCATCGCCGGTCTGCAACCACACCTGATAACGCTGTGCATCCACGGGCGCCGGCACTTCCAGCTCGGCCAGGGCGGTTACATGGTCGTGGGTCAGTTCCCAGGTCTCATTGGTATACAGGTTTTGCTGCGTGCCCAGGTAGCCGTCGAACATCCGGTGCGGGCTGACCGCCGGGTTGACCAGCAGGGCTTTCAAGCCGTGGCGCTCAGCCAGGTGAGTCGCATAGTAGCCGCCGAGTGAGCTTCCCACCAGCAACGGCCGGCCCAGCTCGGCAATCGCCTGCTGCAACTGACCGATGGCTTCACGCGGGTGGTGATGCAGCGCCGGGACACGCAACTGGTCGCTCAAACCCAGCCGTTCCATCACCTCGACCAACTGACAGGCCTTTTTCGAGGCCGGCGCGCTGTTGAAACCGTGGATATAGAGGATCGAACCGGACATTGGAGCTCCCTGGGTGTCGGCGAAAGATAGCGGAGTTTACAGGGAGTCAGGGGGATCGTGGGTGTTTGTAGGGACGCCTTCGCGAGCAAGCCCGCTCCCACAAGGGATTTGCGAACGGCACAGATCCTTTGTGGGAGCGGGCTTGCTCGCGAAGGGCGCGACTCGGTTTTCAGTAACCGTTGGAGCCGTAATCGACGGTGAATTGGAAGTCGGTAACGCGCTCGACGCCAGTTTCCAGCCGCCCGTCCGGCAGCAGCCGCAACCAGCGATAACCCGGCGCCTGCTCACCGACCTTGAAGTCGTGACTGCCCGGTTCGAACTGAATGCAGGTCGATGGCGAGGCCATCAGCCGCACGCCATTGCGTTCGCGGTCGATTTCCTGATGCACATGCCCCCACAGCACCGCGCGGGCCTGCGGGAAACGGTCCAGCACGTCGAAAAAGGCCTCGGGATTGCGCAAACCGATCGGCTCCATCCACGGGCATCCGATCGACACCGGATGATGGTGGAAGCACACCAGATGATGGCGCTCCGGGGCTTCGCTCAATGAGCGCGCCAGCAACTGCAACTGATCGTCCTGCAGATACCCCGGCACGGAACCCGGCACCGCCGAATCGAGCAGGGTCACGCGCCAGTTGCCGATATCGACCACCGACTCCAGCAGAGCGCTTTGCACCGTGGCCTCCGCCATGATCAGCGGTTCATCGTGATTGCCGGGAATCCAGCGCGCCGGTGCATCGATCTGCGCGCTCATCTGGCGAAACAGCTGATATGACTCCAGCGTGCCGTCCTGAGAGATATCGCCAGTGGCCAGCATCAGATCGATCTGCGGCTGCTGCCCCAGCACCAACTCGATGACCTTTTGCAGGCTCTCGCGGGTGTTCATGCCCAGCAGTGTGCCGTGCGCCTCGGCGAACAGATGACTGTCGGATAACTGCACCAGCAACGCCGGATCGGCGGTGGTCAATGTGGATACGCTCGGCAAGGCGTTCTCCCAGGGCAAAAGCACGGAATCGGTTGAGTGCCGCAATTATGCTGGGGGATGACGCAAAGGGGAAACCGGCGAACCGGACGCAGTTCACAACTAGCGTACGACTTCGTACTCGTGCCCCAGGGCCAGACAATGGCTCAGCCATTCCCCCAGGAACAGATTGAGTTGGGCCTTTTCATCCGGCTGATGCATCGCGGCGTTCGGGTAAGGATAGATGCCGCGAAAGCGTCGTGCATGCTCGGCGCTGATCACTTCGGCCATCCGCGCATCGTGGTAGACCTGCACTTCCAGTTGTGGCACCGGCAGCCACGGCAAACTGTGTTCCTGACGCACCTGCAAAGTGGTGGTGTACGGACAGGTCTGCAGCACTTCGAGGGCCAGCACGCCGAGCATCTGCTCGCCCTGGGTCACGGCGATGCGCCGCGCCTCGGGGTCGTTGCGCATGTCCGGCACCAGTCGCATCAGGCGCGCGTAGTTGGCCTCGCAGGCGGCTTGCAGCCCGGCGAGGTCGACTCGATAGCGATCGCGCAGCTTGTTTACGACCATAACCCCCTCACTTCGGCGCGGTTCAGCGCCAGCCATTGCAAGGCGATGATGCTCGCCGCGTTGGCAATGCGTCCGTCACGCACGGCCTGCAAGGCATCTTCAAAGGCCCAGACCGTGACGCGGATATCTTCTGCTTCTTCCTCCAGCCCATGCAGGCCGCCTACGCCTTCGGTGCTGCAACGCCCCAGGTACAAATGCACGAATTCGTTGCTGCCGCCCGGCGACGGAAAGTATTTGGTCATCGGCCACAGGGCCTTGATGTCCAGTCCAGCTTCCTCCTGCGCCTCACGGTGAGCAACTTCTTCCGGTTGCTCATCCTTGTCGATCAGACCGGCGACCAGTTCGACCAGCCACGGGTTGTCGGTCTTGCCCATGGCGCCGATGCGAAACT
Source organism: Pseudomonas sp. GW823-FHT01D03 (assembly GCF_058798255.1). Taxonomy (NCBI): domain Bacteria; kingdom Pseudomonadati; phylum Pseudomonadota; class Gammaproteobacteria; order Pseudomonadales; family Pseudomonadaceae; genus Pseudomonas; species Pseudomonas sp. GW823-FHT01D03. The sequence continues at coordinate 624,820 of NZ_JBXAKK010000001.1, read as the reverse complement.
GCTCGATCAGCACCACTTCGTCGCGCTGTGGATCGTACGGCAGCATGCACACGGCATCGTGGCGGACGAAGACTTCACGGTTGATTTCGCGGCTCATGCCACCGGCGAACAATTCATGGCGCAGGTGAACACGGTCGAGCTTGTAAAAGCCCTCGTAGCATTTTTCGCGCCGCACGATATCCACGGCGGTCGGAATGGCGTTGGCAAAATCAGTCATGAGCATCCTCTTTACTGCAATTCCATTACGAGGCTGCCTTGCGTGAGTGGCAACCTCGACTTCGCGCCATCCTAACGCGCCCGAACGGTTTGATGCAGCCCCTTTACCGTCAGCGGGATGGACGGTGGCGGCGAAACCCACTCTAATTAGCTTAGTGGCGAACTGACTGCTTCGGCGAGGGTCGAAGCGGATAACTTTTTGCCTTCCCCTGTTTCAGAAAGGACGCCCATGTCGCTTTTCAAAATTGCCTCCGTGGCCGCCATCGCCCTGACCCTGGGTGCCTGCGCCAACCTGTTCCAGCCCAACTACCGCACGCCGCTGGAAACCACCCGCGACGCGTCGGAAACTTTGAAACCAGGCTGCTCCAACCCGGACTGCCCGCTGGTGAACATCGACACCCTGCACTTCCCGGCAGAACCTGCACTGGACGGCATCATCGAAAAACGTCTGCTGCAAATGACCCGCACCGAGCAGAACGCGCCGGTAGCGCCAACCCTGGCCGCCTACCGAGATCAATTCCTGCGCAACGCCGGCCCGCGCAACAGCAGCTATTTGCAGGCCAAGGTACGCGAGCAGCATGACGGCTTGGTGATCATCGAACTGTCGAGCTACCTCGACACCGGCGGCGCCCATGGCACCCCGGGTCGCGGTTTCATCAACTATTCGCGCCAGCAGCATAAAGTGCTGAACCTGTCGGACATGTTGCTGCCGGGTCAGGAAGAAGCGTTCTGGAAAGCGGCGCAAGTGGCGCACAACAGCTGGCTGATCAGCACCAAGCTCGATCAGGAAGCGGATTTCGTGAAGAGCTGGCCGTTCGTCAAAACCCCGAACGTGGCGCTGACCTACGGTGGCGTGATCCTCAAGTACGACGTGAGCACCATTGCGCCTTACGCACTGGGCCACGTCGAACTGAAGATCCCTTATCCGCGTCTGAACGGCATCGTCAAACCCGAGCTGTTTCCGGGCCGTAACTGAAGGCTCGCCCCAGTACCAGCTGCAACAGCCCTGCCAGCACCAGTGCCGGCAGGGTCGCACCGACGTCCGGGTACAGATTCGCCAGCAAGTGGTAGGTGCTGATCCCGCCCAGCCACGCCAGCAGCGCCGGCCAGCGCAACGCGGCTGACGCCACCTGAGCACTGCGCTTGCGCAGGATGAAGTGATCCACCAGCACCACGCCGAACAGCGGCGCGAACACCGAACCGATCAGCAACAGGAAGTTCTGGTACTGCGCCAAGGGTGCCAGCAGTGCGATCAGGGTGCAGATCACGCCGATGGCCAAGGCCAGATGTTCGACTTTCAAGCGCAACAGAATTCCGCTCGATACCGCCGCCGAATGAATATCGGCGAAAGCGTTTTCCGACTCATCCAACAGAATCAGCAACAGCGGAATGCCCAGACCGGCCCCGGCCAGTGCCAGCAGCAACGCATTGACTTCACCGCTCGGCGCAAACGCCAGGGTGTAGGCCACGCCGAGACTCATCAACCAGAAGTTACCGATAAAGAAGCCGATCGCAGTGCCGCCGAACACGTTCTTCGCACGCTTGCCGAAACGCGAGTAATCGGCGATCAGCGGCAGCCACGACAGCGGCATCGCGATGGCAATGTCGAAGCCCACGGCGAACGGCATCGAACCGTCCCCGGCCCGCGCCCAGAGTGCCGCCAGATCAGCCTTGGCGAACAGATTCCAGGTCAGCCAGATGCACGCGGCCAGAATTAGCCAGATGCCCCACTTGCGCAAGATTTGGCGCACGAACGTCAGCGGCCCGCTGACCGCGAGCAAAGTCGCCAGCGCACCGAAGCACAAGGTCCAGAGCATCGGACTGGCCCACAGCGAACCTTCGCTGAACGCACGGCTGCCGAGCAGACTGGCGGCGTCGCGCATGACGATGATTTCGAACGAGCCCCAACCGATCAGTTGCAGCAGGTTGAGCAACGCCGGCAGGCTTGCGCCTTTGTGGCCGAGGCTGAGTTTGAGCGCGGCCATCGACGACAGGCCGGTGTCGCTGCCGATCACGCCGACCGCTGCCAGCAGCAGCACGCCAACCAGCGTGCCGAGGAAGATCGCCAGCAGTGAACCTGAAAGGCCCAGACCGGGCGCGAGCAAGGCACCGGTCTGCAATACCATCAGGCCGATGCCGAGGGAAAACCACAGGGAAAACAGATCGCGACCGCCGAACACCCGCTTGTCGGCGGGTACGGCGAGGTCGGGGGAATAAGTGCCGGGTTGAATGCTCAAGGGTGTTATCTCGGAGGAGTATTTTTGTCATTGAGATCCTTGGTGCCTGTTCTGACGCCTTCGCGAGCAAGCCCGCTCCCACACTGGATCGCCAGTGAACACAAGTTTCGTGAACAACTGGATTCAAATGTGGGAGCGGGCTTGCTCGCGAAGGGGCCAGCACAGACACCGCAGACTTCAGGTCAGATCAAACCTTCTTGTACAGCTGACTGCCTTCCTTCTTGAACCGCTCGGCCTGCTCCGCAAGACCCTGGGCGACGTCCACGTCGACCGCGTCAATCCGCTGGTTGGCCGCGTACTCGCGGACTTCCTGAGTGATCTTCATCGAGCAGAATTTCGGCCCGCACATCGAACAGAAGTGCGCGACCTTGGCCGAGTCCTTCGGCAGGGTTTCATCGTGATACGAACGCGCGGTGTCCGGGTCCAGACCGAGGTTGAACTGGTCTTCCCAACGGAACTCGAAACGCGCCTTGCTCAAGGCGTTGTCGCGAATCTGCGCGCCCGGATGCCCTTTGGCCAAGTCCGCCGCATGCGCCGCGATCTTGTAGGTGATGATCCCGGTCTTCACGTCATCCTTGTTCGGCAAGCCGAGGTGTTCCTTCGGCGTCACGTAGCAGAGCATGGCGCAACCGAACCAGCCGATCATCGCCGCGCCGATGCCCGAGGTGATGTGGTCGTAACCCGGAGCGATGTCGGTGGTCAGCGGGCCGAGGGTGTAGAACGGCGCCTCGTCGCAGCACTCCAGCTGCTTGTCCATGTTCTCTTTGATCAACTGCATCGGCACGTGGCCCGGGCCTTCGATCATGCACTGCACGTCGTGCTTCCAGGCGATCTTGGTCAGCTCGCCGAGGGTTTCCAGTTCGCCGAACTGCGCTTCGTCGTTGGCGTCGGCAATCGAGCCCGGACGCAGGCCGTCGCCCAGCGAGAAGCTGACGTCGTAGGCCTTCATGATTTCGCAGATTTCGTCGAAGTGGGTGTAAAGGAAGTTCTCTTTGTGGTGCGCCAGGCACCACTTGGCCATGATCGAACCGCCGCGGGAAACGATGCCGGTCACTCGCTTGGCGGTCAGCGGCACGTAGCGCAACAGCACGCCGGCGTGGATGGTGAAGTAATCGACGCCCTGCTCGGCCTGTTCGATCAACGTGTCGCGGAACAGCTCCCAGGTCAGATCTTCAGCAACGCCGTTGACCTTCTCCAGCGCCTGATAGATCGGCACGGTACCGATCGGCACCGGCGAGTTGCGGATGATCCATTCGCGGGTTTCGTGAATGTGTTTGCCGGTGGACAGGTCCATCACGGTGTCCGAACCCCAGCGAATGCCCCAGGTCAGTTTCGCCACTTCTTCTTCGATGGACGAACCCAGAGCACTGTTGCCGATGTTGCCGTTGATCTTCACCAGGAAGTTACGGCCGATGATCATCGGTTCCAGTTCGACGTGGTTGATGTTGGCCGGAATGATCGCGCGGCCACGGGCGATTTCTTCGCGGACGAATTCAGCGGTGATTTCTTTCGGGATGCTCGCGCCGAAGCTGTGGCCGGCGTGTTGCTGGGTCAACAGGCCAGCGGCGCGGGCCTCTTGCAGCTTCATGTTTTCGCGGATGGCGACGTATTCCATCTCGGCGGTGATGATGCCTTTGCGCGCGTAGTGCATCTGGCTGACGTTGGCCCCGGCCTTGGCCCGGCGCGGGTTGTTGACGTGAGCGAAACGCAGTTTGGTCAGTTCAGGGTCGGCGAGGCGCTCCTGACCGAAGTTGGAACTCAGGCCTGGCAAACGCTCGGTGTCGCCACGGTCATCGATCCACGCCGAACGCACGTCGCCCAGACCTTTGCGCACGTCGATCACCACGTTCGGATCGGTGTACGGGCCCGAGGTGTCATAGACGGTGACCGGCGCGTTGATTTCGCCGCCGAAATCGGTCGGCGTCACATCGAGGGTGATTTCGCGCATCGGCACGCGGATGTCCGGGCGCGAGCCCTGAACGTAGACTTTTTGCGAACGGGTGAACGGCTGAACCGACTGCTCATCGACCTTGGCCGAGTCACTCAGGTTGATCGCGTTTTTTGCTTTTGTAGTCATCACGGGCTCTCCAGACAGCATCCAGGCAATGGATTGTCGGAGCAGAACCTGAAAGGCACGGACGCACCAGGACTGGTGCTGTGCATCGTCGTCGAGCGTTCGATTGTCGAACAATTTCCCGGACGAAGCACAAGAGGACTCGCCGGGTGACGAGAAATCTTGTTCCCTACGCAGGCGCTAACCTGATCAGGTTCAACGGGATCCGAAATTATTCGATCTCAGCCTCATAGCAAGGCACCCCGACAAGAACCCGGCCAGTCTAGACACAACCGGCAAAGAACGCCAACACCGCGGCAAACACCATGATGAATGGCGCAATTACCGGGACTTGCAGGATTGTTGCCGCACGATTGCGCAACTACACTCGCTGTGCTCTGCGCGCCTTGACGCTGCCGGGGCCGCGCCGTAGCCTTGGCGCGCACATTATTTCCGTAATATTTTTGCTAGGGATCGCCTCATGCTGCGCAAACTTTCACTGGCTCTTGCCGTGTCTTGTGCGTCCAACGCAATGGCCTGGGCAGCAGAAGCGCCCTTGTCGACCAAGACCGATCTGGTCAGCGTCTATCAGGAAGCCGTCGACAACAACGCCGATCTGGCCGCCGCCCGCGCCCAGTACGGGGCCCAGAAAGAAGTGGTGCCGCAGGCCCGCGCGGGGTTGCTGCCTAACCTGTCCGGCGGCGCCGAAGTGGCGGATGTGCGCACCTCGATCGACCAGCCTTCAGCCATTGCCAATCGCAGCGCGCATTCCTATCAGGCGACCCTGGCCCAGCCCTTGTTCCGCGCCGACCGCTGGTTCCAGTATCAGGCCGCCAAGGACGTCAACGAACAAGCCGCGCTGCAACTGTCGGCCACCGAGCAGAACCTGATCCTGCAATCGGCCGAAAGCTACTTCAACGTGCTGCGCAGCCAGGATAATCTGGCCTCGACCAAGGCTGAAGAAGCCGCGTTCAAGCGTCAGCTCGACCAGTCCAACGAACGCTTCGATGTCGGCCTGTCGGACAAGACCGACGTCCTGCAATCGCAGGCCAGTTACGACACCGCGCGCGCCAACCGCATCGTCGCCCAGCGTCAGGTCGACGATGCGTTCGAAGCGCTGATCACCCTGACCAACCGTCAGTACAACTCGATTCAGGGTATCGTCCACACGCTGCCAATCCTGCCGCCGGCGCCAAACGACGCCAAGGCCTGGGTCGAAACCGCGGGCAAGCAAAACCTCAATCTGCTGGCGAGCAACTTTGCGGTCAGCTCCGCCGAACAGACCCTCAAACAGCGCAAGGCCGGTCACCTGCCGACCCTCGATGCCGTGGCCAAATATGAAAAGGGTGACAACGACGCCCTCGGTTTCGCCAACCCGAACGCCTTCGGTACGCCGTACAGTGGCAACGTCGAGCAAAGCACCCTGGGCCTGCAACTGAACATCCCGATCTACAGTGGCGGGCTGACCAGTTCGCAAGTGCGCCAATCCTATGCGCAACTGGATCAGAGCGAGCAACAACGCGAATCCCTGCGCCGGCAAGTGGTGGAAAACACCCGCAACCTACACCGCGCGGTGAACACCGATGTCGAGCAGGTACAGGCGCGCCGCCAGTCGATCATCTCCAACCAGAGCGCAGTGGAAGCCACGGAAATCGGTTATCAGGTGGGGACGCGCAACATCGTCGACGTGCTCGACGCCCAGCGCCAGCTGTACACCTCGGTGCGCAACTACAACAACACCCGTTACGATTACATCCTCGACAACCTGCGTCTGAAGCAGGCGGCGGGGACGTTGAACCCGGGCGATCTGGAGGATCTGCGGCGTTATTTGAAAGCCGATTACAACCCGGACAAGGATTTCCTCCCGCCGGATCTGGCCAAAGCAGCCGAAGCGCAGCTCAAGGCGCGCCCGTAAACAATCTGAATAAATCCCCTGTGGCGAGGGGATTTATCCCCGATTCGACTGCGCAGCAGTCGTAAACCCTGCTTGCCCGATCTGACTGAATCACCGAGGTGAATGGTTGGGGGCTGCTGCGCACCCCATCGGGGATAAATCCCCTCGCCACAATAAATGTTCCAGGCGACTATTTGATCAACCGGCCCAAGCCATCCAGCAACCGCTGCAGCGCACCCTGATTACGCCGCATCACCGCCAGCCCGGCCTCGGCCATGCGCTGGGCATCGCGCGGCAATTCGAACAGGCGCTGCACTTCCACCGCCAGCCCTTCGGCATCATCCACTTCGGCCAGCGCCCCGGCCTCGCGCAACTGCGCGGCAATGTCGAGGAAGTTGAACAAGTGCGGGCCGCTGATTACCGGTTTGGCCAGGGCCGCCGGCTCCAGCAGGTTATGCCCGCCGTTCGGCACCAGGCTGCCACCGACAAAGGCGCTATCAGCCAGCGCATAGAGAAACAGCAACTCGCCCATGGTGTCGCCGAGCAGCACTGAAGTGTCCGCCTCGACGTTGGCACCGGTGGAACGGCGCACAGTGGCCAAGCCTTCACGCTGGCACAGTTCGAACACCGAGTTGAAGCGTTCGGGATGGCGCGGCACCAGGATCAGCAACGCATTCGGGTAGTTCGCCAGCAGGCGACGATGGGCGTCGAGCACCACTTCGTCTTCGCCTTCGTGGGTACTGGCAGCGATCCACACCGGGCGCTCCAGCGCCTGCCATTGGCCGCGCAACTCATGGGCGCGTTGCAGCAGTTGCGGATCGATGGTCAGGTCGAACTTGATCGAGCCAGTGACCTCGACCGTCTGCGGGCGCGCACCGAGATCGCGGAAGCGTTGGGCTTCGGCCTCGGTCTGCACCGCGAAAAAACTCATTTCCGCCAGCATCGGCGCGGTCAGCTTGCTGAAGCGGCCATAGCCCCGGGCCGATCGTTCGGACAACCGGCCGTTGGCCAGCGCCACCGGAATCCCGCGCTTGGCGCACTGATGGATGTGGTTAGGCCACAGCTCGGTTTCCATGATCACCGCCAGTTTTGGTTTGGCGTGATCAAGAAAACGCGCCGCTGCGCACGGCAAGTCGTATGGCAGATAGCAATGCTGGATGCGCGGCTCGTTGGCGAACAGCGCCTGAATCCGTTCTGATCCGGTCGGGGTCATGCAGGTCACGGTGATCGGCAGCTGTGGATAACGTTGCATCAAGGCGCGAATCATCGGCGCAGCGGCGATGCTTTCGCCCACCGACACCGCGTGCACCCAGATCCCGCCGGGCTGCAGTGGTGGCATCCCGTAGGAGAAGCGCTCGCCAATCCGCTTGGCATACGCCGGGGCCTTGCGCGAGCGCAGCCACAGCCGAATCGCCACCAATGGCAGCCCCAGGTAAAACAGCGCGGTGTAGAGAGTTCTATTCATGGCGGCGGAGTTTATCGACTTTTGTCGCCAATCGCCCGCAAGTGCACGGCAAAACGTTCAGCCAGCCAGCGTGCAGCCGGGCCGAGGGGTTCATCCCGGCGCCAGACCAGTTCCACCACCAACGCCGGCGGGGTCCATTCGCTGTCCAGTTCGACCATCAACCCCTGATAGGCCGAGTACTGCACCACATGCCGGGGCAGCCAGGCCCAGCCGAGATCCCGCACCAGCCATTCGGCCATCACGTAGAAACTGTCGGCGCGCCAGACTTGCGGGCTGGCCGGTTCGTTGCCGGGGTAGACGCTGGTCTGCGTCGACATCAACAATTGCCGATGCTGCGCCAGTTGCTGGCAGGTGACGTAGGACTGCGTCGCCAGCGGATGATTGATGCCGCAGACCGTGACCATTTCCACCCGACCCAGAACCCGACGCTCCAGCGCTTCGGGAATTTCGTCGTGATAGAACAGCAGGCCCAGATCAGCGCGACGCTCGACCAGTTTGCGTGCGACTTCACCTTGAGCGGCGCTGGTCAGTTGCACTTCGAGGCTGGGAAATTGCTCGGCCAGCGCATCGAAGCTTTCCACCAGTGCCTGATACGGCATGGCTTCATCCTGAGCCACGCGCAACTGCGCTTCCTGACCGCGCATCATCGCCATCGCCCGACCATTGAGGCGCTCGCACTGACGCAGCACTTCCCGGGCTTCTTCGAGCAGGGCTTCGCCCGCTTCGGTGAGCCTGGGCGAACGACCACTGCTACGCTCGAACAGGCTGACGCCCAAATCGTCTTCCAGCATGGCAATCGCACTGCTGATCGCCGATTGTGCCTTGCGCTGCTGACGCGCCACCGCAGAAAACGAGCGTTGTTCGGCGACGCTGACGAAGGCGCGCAGTTGTTCCAGATTCCACAGGGTATTCATGCAGCAACCCATCTTCAAAACAGATAGGTAATGACTTTACCCCATCTGGCGAGCGACTAGAATGCCGCCTCAGCAAGCAACGTTTTACATGAGGATCTACACATGAACGCCTACGCCTTTCTGGCTATCGCCATCTGCGCCGAAGTGATTGCCACCGTTTCGATGAAAGCGGTCAAAGGCCTGAGCACCCCGCTGCCGTTGATTCTGGTCATCGTCGGCTACGGCATCGCGTTCTGGATGCTGACGCTGGTGGTGCGCACTGTGCCGGTGGGAGTCGCCTACGCCGTGTGGGCGGGCATGGGCATCGTCATGGTCAGCGTCGCGGCGCTGTTCATTTATGGGCAGAAGCTGGATGTGCCGGCGATGCTCGGGATGGCGTTGATCGTGCTCGGTGTGGTGGTCATCCAGCTGTTCTCCAAGACTGCCGGGCACTGATTTGCAGTAACGCAACTCCCCCTGTGGGAGCGGGCTTGCTCGCGAATGCGGTGTGTCAGTTAACAGAAATGTTGTTGACACACCGCATTCGCGAGCAAGCCCGCTCCCACATTTGGTTTTGCATCTGCCCTGTTGATCATCGACAAATCCCGCTCTTTCCCGAGTCTGTATACTGCGCCCTCGTCTTGAACACTGAGGTCGTTGCATGTCATCCGTTATTTCCACCGACGTTCTGATTGTCGGCGCTGGTGTCGCCGGCCTCTGGCTGAACGCGCGCCTGCGCCGCCAGGGTTTTTCGACCGTGCTGGTGGAAAGTGCCAGCCTTGGTGGCGGGCAGAGCGTGAAGTCCCAGGGCATCATCCACGGCGGCGCCAAGTACGCGTTGCACGGCGCGCTGACCGGCGCCTCGGAAGCCATCGCCGACATGCCGCGCCGCTGGCGTGAAGCGCTTGCCGGCAACGGTGAGCTGGACCTGTCCGGCGTGCGCCTGTTGTCCGAAGCGCATTACCTGTGGTCGCCCGGCACCCTCGCCGGCAACCTCACCAGTTTCTTCGCCAGCAAAGCCGTGCGCGGCCGGGTCGATCAGGTCAAGGGCGATCAACTGCCGCCGGCCCTGCAAGACAAGCGTTTCAAGGGCAAGGTCTACCGCTTGGCTGAACTGGTGGTCGACGTGCCGAGCCTGATCCAGCGCTTGGCCGATCTGGCCGGTGACGGTCTGCTCGCCGGGCAAACCATCGAGCCGCTGCTGGAAGCCGGTGTGCTGGTCGGTCTGAAGGTCGACGGTCGTGAAATCCACGCCCAGCGCATCGTCCTCAGTGCCGGCGCCGGCACTGCCCGATTGCTGGAAGACCTGGGCCTGACCCATCCGCAGATGCAACGCCGGCCGCTGCACATGATCATCGCCAAAGGCCCGGGCCTCAAACCGTTGTACGCCCATTGCCTGGGTGGCGGCACCAAACCGCGCATCACCGTGACCACGCACCCGGCCGCCGACGGTCAGTGGGTCTGGTACATGGGCGGTGACATCGCCGAAAGCGAAGGCGTGGCCCGCGAACCTGCCGAACAGATCGCCACGGCGCAAAAGGAGATCGCACAGCTGTTGCCGTGGATCGACCTCAGTACCACGCAATGGGCGACCTTGCGCGTCGACCGCGCCGAACCCCTGCAAACCGGCCTGACTCGCCCGGACAACGCCTTCCTCGCCGAAGAGGGGCGCTTGTTGGTGGGCTGGCCGACCAAACTCGCACTGGCGCCAGACTTTGCTGACCGGGTCATCACCTCGCTGGAGCGCGACGGCATTCAGCCACAAGCCGCCGAACCTTTGCCGGCGTTGCCAAAACCACCGATGGGCGTTCCAGCCTGGGAGCAACTGCTGCCATGACTATCGCGAACCTGCACGACCTCCACCGCCCACTGGGCAGCACCGGCCTGACGGTCTCGCCGCTGGGCCTGGGCACGGTCAAACTGGGCCGCGACCAAGGGGTGAAATACCCCAACGGTTTTCAGATTCCCGATGACGATGCCGCGCGCATGCTGCTCAGGCAGGCACGCGAATTGGGCATCAACCTGATCGACACCGCCCCGGCCTACGGTCGCAGCGAAGAACGCCTCGGCCCGCTGCTGCGCGGCCAGCGGCAAGACTGGGTGATCGTCAGCAAGGTCGGTGAAGAGTTTGCCGACGGCCTGTCGCGCCATGACTTCAGTGCGGCGCACACGCGGATGTCGGTGGAGCGCAGCCTGCAACGTCTTGAAACCGATTTTATTGACCTGGTGCTGGTGCACTCCGACGGCAACGACCTGGCGATCCTCGAACACGAGGAGGTCTACGCCACCCTCGCTGCACTCAAGGCCGAGGGCAAGATTCGCGGTTTCGGCTTCTCCGGCAAAACCGTCGAAGGTGGACTCAAGGCGCTGGAGCAAGGGGACTGCGCGATGGTCACCTACAATCTGAACGAACAGAACGAGAAGGCAGTCATTGACTATGCTGCTGCCCACGGCAAAGCCATTCTGGTGAAAAAAGCCCTGGCCAGCGGCCACGTATGCCTGAGTCCGGGCGTGGATCCGGTGCGCGCCAGCTTCGAGTTGTTGTTCCAGCAGCCCGGCGTGGCCAGTGCTATTGTCGGGACGATCAATCCGCTGCACCTCGTCCATAACGTTGCGACCGTTGCCCAGGTCCTTCGTGGTCACTGACGCCGCCCCGCGGCCTTAAGCAGGAGCCGACATGCCGCGCACGCTCATCAGAAAGAACCCGAGCAACTTCAAGACATTGCCGCTGTTCGTCGAGGCCACGCCCGAAGGCCTGACCTATCAGAGCGTCGGCATGCCGCTGAACTTCGCCCAGACCTTGCAGCGGCGTAAACCGGTGAGCGTGGCGGATGCCGAGCGCTTCGCGGTGGAGTTGGCCAACCTCGGGGTCTCGGTGCGCCTGACGCTGCATTGGCAGAATCGCGATTACTGGGTGCTGGTGCGCCAGCGCCGGCAGGATCGCGGCGATGTGGTGCTCAAGCTGATTTCCGGTTATGTGCCGGCTCATGAGCTGAACATCCCGCTGCACACGGCGATTCAGGAAATCGCCGAAGAGTGTCTGCTGGAAACCCCGGAAGGCTGGCTCGGCGGGCGTTTCAACGACACTTGGCTACCGGCGCCCTACTCCTCCGCGCTGCACTATCGCGAGGCCCTGCCGTTTCGCCTGACGCCGCTGTCCGGCTCGGCACGACCGGTGCGCTGCGCCAATCTGCAACTGCTCGAACGACCACGGGCCTACGTGCATCTGCCGACAGCATCGCTGCAACTGATCTACGACTTGCGCCTGGACGTGCCCAAGGAAGCCAAATCCTTGAGTCTGTTTCATGTCGATGAGCGGCTGGAGGGTGATCAACTGGTGGCGCGACTGGACCGCAAGCGCCCCGATCTGTACCTGATGCCGCTGCAGGACGGCGAACCGCTGGCCGAGCTGTATACCTTGAAGAAAGGTCAGCTGTCTCCGGCGGGCACGCGCGGTCTGTATCTGGCCGAAAGTTTTGCCAGACAGGATGGCTGGCTGGTGCGTGACGAGCGGATTCGCTGGAAGGATTGGCTCGTGGCGCAGGGGCTGGCGACGCCGAAAGCCCCCCGCACCAGTCTCAGACAATTGAGCCTCAAGGCACTGAAGCTGGTCGGTCTGGTTAAACGTCGCCAGAGCAAATAGCGATTAGCGTCGACGGTCCATGAACGTGCGCAACGTGGCGAACCAGTGAAAGTAGCGATTCTCGCGTTTGCCCATGCCCCGCTTGGGCGAAAACGACTCCTCGGCAAACGCACCATTGATCCGCACGCGTGAAGCCTGGGTCGGCAGCGTGCAGACCCTGGCATCTGCCCGCTGCATGGCAAACTTGAGCAGGCGCTCGGAATGCAGCTTCCTGCCCGTCTCCTTGCAGAAGTCGAAGATGCGCTCGATTCTTTTGCCATATGCCCTGTAAGTGTCGCGCCCACAGACGGCAAAGCGGTCGTTCAGCCCCCCCCACCACTGCCAGTCCGGTATGTAGACGTTGTGTCGACGGGCATCGGGCTGATTGAACACGTAGGCCGGCAACGGCGTGTGAAAGAAATTGTCCGGGCGCACGAACACCACGAAATCCGGGTTGAACGATTCGATCATCGTGGTCACGGTGTGCAACGAATTGAGCTGATAAATCAGGTTGCGCAGCGAGGCGTAGTCGTCATTCCAAGTGTCGCCGAGGGCTTTTACCCGTTCGAAATCCCAGCGCTCCAGCACGCCGTCGGTTGCGGTGATGCCGCCCTTCATCGACTCGAAAGGCCTATAGTTGTCAGCCGCAAGCTTACCCTGCTCGCCGGACCTTGCATTGCTGACCTCGCCAACCTGATACAGATGGTAGAAGCACTGCACATTGCAGTCGACTGGCAATTGCGCCAGAACGTTTTGCTCGATGGAAGGGAAACAGATGTCCGAGTTCCTGGGAATCCCGAAAAACGCCACCGCAATGTTCAACACTCGACCACACCTTTTATAAGTAAAACCAACCGCGAGCCCGCTCCGCGAATGTCGCATTGTTTAGCGACGGCGGAACCACCGCTGCCACCAGGGACGCGGCAACAGCGGCACGGTGATCACGTCTGATTGCAGCAGCCATTGCCGCTCATAGTCCCAGGCATGGCCGCTCCACAATTTGCCCGCTTCGTTGGAGAAACCGAGCGTCATGAGCTGGTAGTTGTAATCGCCCTGCCCGCGCAACCAGTCCAGCAGCACCAGCGCATTGAATCCCGTGGACGGCCCTACAAAGCGCTTGCCGCCTGGACGCTCCACCGGATAATTCCACAAGGGCGGCAGCGGAATACGCTCCCAGAAAAGGGCGACGCCCGGGATCGGACACATCGCCCCGGTGGCGCCCACCAGCAGAGTGAAACACCGTCCACCCTGCTCGATCAGCCGCTGCACCTCCGGGCCGGGAGGGAGACCGAAGAAGTAGGCGTCCGGCGCATTGAAACCATGAACAAACAGGTTGACGCTCTGCGGGTTGAGCAAAGACGCTTTGACGCAGGTATTGAAACTGACCACCACATCATCGGCGTTGATGGCCAATCGGTCGACGTCGGCCTGGGTGATGGCTGGGTTGTTGGCAATAAGTAGCACCCGTGGTGCTCGACGCAGACAGTCGATCAAGGCGCGCGGCAATGCCTGAGTCACTGATTGATGGCCGCCTGGCAGCGCATCCAGCGCCATGGGCGCAACGGTTCGTGGCGCTTGATGCTCCATCATTTAACCCGGCACCTTCATCCCATAGCGTAACTTGACCCATAGCCGCGAAAATGCCGAGGGTGGTTGCCACGGACTCATTTCGCGCTGGATTTCGGCAGCGAGGGTTCGCCCGACACGGGCAAAGGAGTAGCGGTCTTCGGCAAATGCCTGACCATTGCGGGCAATGCGATCGGCGAGCTGCGGATTGCTTTGCAGAAGCCGGATCTTCTCCACGGCCTCGTCTTCGCTGCGATAGAACACCGTGTTGTGCATGTCCTCGAATCCCAGCAGACGGTCCTCTTCTCCCTGACTCCAGGCCAGCAGCACACAACCGCACGCCATTGCCTCGAAGTTCTTGATCATGAACTCATTCATGCCGATGTCGGCACTGACGAAGATCCTGATGCGATTGAGCGTTTCCAGGTATTCAGCGCCGGAACTGGTGCGTGTCACCAGCAACCCGGTGCGCTGCGAAAGCGATTCCAGCAGTGCTTTGCGCAGTGCGTACTCGGTGCTTTTCAGACTGCCAAGAAAACCCAGTGGAATGTCGCGCTCGGTGCCGGTGTTACGCAGCATCTGCTCGTCATAGCCCTTGGATACAAACACCGTATCAATGCCTTCAGCCTGCATTTTGCGGGCGACTACCGCCCCGGACACCAACGCCCGGCACGCAGGAAGACGCTTGTACAGCCGTGAATACACGCCGCGGTATTTACTCTCGGGCATGTAGTTCTGATACGCGTCGTGTTCGAGGAAGATCAGGCCGGGAATGCATTTGAGCACCCGCAACTGACGCACGACGCGTTTGACTCGCGTGAAAATCACAACACGATCGAAAGTCTGATACTCCACAGATGCCAGGAACGGTCCCAGGTTCATCTGCTGCTGCTTGCTCAGACGGTAGACGACGCATTCATCGCAGTTCTGCCGCACGATTTCGTACAACCGATCCAGAATGACTCGCTGCTCGTCCATAACCAGGAGCATGACTTTCATAAATTAAATTACCGGGTGACAAAAGCTGGTGCGCGCAATGGTATTTGGCCCCAGCTTTGATGGAACGAATGAATCCCCATGACAACGTGCGCTCCCGCACGGTTCAAAACGCTCATGACTCTTCACATCAACGACTGCGAATCTTTTCGACAATCGCCGTGGTCGAACTGTTTTCCACCAGCCCGAGTACTTTTACGGTGCCGCCGTAAGCGCTCACGATGTCGGCACCGACCACTTGGTCGATCCCGTAATCCCCACCCTTGACCAGTACGTCCGGTTTGACCTCGCGCAACAGGTTTTCCGGGGTACCTTCCGGGAAGCTGATAACCCAGTCCACAGCGCCCAGACCAGCGAGTACCGCCATGCGCCGGTCGACACTGTTGATCGGACGTCCCGGCCCTTTCAGGCGGCTGACCGAGGCGTCGTCGTTGACCGCCACGATCAGACGGTCACCCTGGGCGCGCGCCTGCTCAAGGTAGGTCACGTGCCCGGCGTGCAGAATGTCGAAGCAGCCGTTGGTGAAGACGATGCGCTCGTTATGCGCACGAGCATCGGCCACTGCCAGCACCAGTTGCTCCAGACCCAGAACACCACGCTCCGAACCTTCTTCACGCTGGATTGCGCGGCGCAGTTCCGGGGCGCTGATCGCCGCAGTACCGAGCTTGCCGACCACGATGCCCGCCGCCAGATTGGCCAGCGCCACCGCGTGCGGCAGCTCTTCACCGGCAGCAATCGCCGCCGCCAGGGTGGAAATCACCGTATCACCAGCGCCGGTCACATCGAACACCTCACGGGCGCGAGCCGGCAAGTGTAGCGCCGGATGATCAGGGCGCAACAATGTCATCCCGTGCTCACCACGGGTCACCAGAAGTGCACCTAACTCCAAGTCGTGCATCAGGGCTGCGCCCTTGCTCACCAGCTCGTGCTCATCGGCACAACCGCCAACGATGGCTTCGAATTCGCTGAGGTTCGGCGTGATCAGACTCGCGCCACGGTAGATCGAGAAATCCTTGCCCTTGGGATCGGCCAGCACCGGAATGCCTTTGGCACGGGCCGCCTGAATCAGAGCCTGATGGTTCTTCAGCGCGCCTTTGCCGTAGTCCGACAGCACCAGCACCTTGATGCCTTCGAGCAGATCGTCGACCTGCGAAGCCAGGGCCAGCGAATCGGTGGCAAACGGTTCTTCGAAGTCGATACGCAGCAACTGCTGGTGCCGGCTCATGACCCGCAGTTTGACGATGGTCGGCTGATGCGCAATGCGCTGGAACAGTGCGCGCACGCCCGCGCCCTTGAGACTGTTGCTCAGGCTGTCGGCGGCTTCGTCATCACCGGTCACACCGACCAGCGACGCCGGCGCACCCAGCGCGGCAATGTTCAAAGCAACGTTGGCAGCACCGCCCGGGCGGTCTTCGATTTGCTCGACTTTTACGACCGGAACCGGTGCCTCAGGGGAAATCCGTGAGGTTCCACCATGCCAGTAACGGTCGAGCATGACATCGCCGACCACCAAGACTGGGGCTTGATCGAATCGCGGCATGGACAACTTCATGGAGCAACCCACATACAAAATGAACAGGGGCGCGATATTAACACAGGGTTGGCGCAGGCTTGTGTGCAGGCTGCAATAGTATGAAACAGCAATAGACCTTGCTGGCTCTTTTGAACACTGCCACACCTCGACAAGCGTCAACGTTCTTTGAGGAACCCAAGTCAGCGCGGCTGCGGAATTTATTCCGGCCTGGACAAGGAAGATAAAGATCTCGATACCAAATAAAACGGGAGACCAGTATTCCGGGCAAAGCCCCGAACTATGATCTCCCGCCGGATTTGCAGTGGATTCAGGCGATATCTTCGGCCGGAGCGTCGAGCCCCATGGCGTTCAGGCGAGCGTAATAACCGTTTTGTGCCAGCAGCTCGTCGTGGGTGCCGCGCTCGACGATGCGCCCCTGATCCATGACCAGAATCAGGTCGGCCTTTTCGATGGTCGACAGACGGTGAGCGATCACCAGCGTGGTACGCCCCTTCATCACCTGATCCAGTGCGGCCTGAATGTGCCGCTCGGACTCGGTGTCGAGTGCCGAGGTGGCCTCGTCGAGAATCAGCAGTGGCGCGTTCTTCAGCAACGCACGGGCAATCGCCAGACGCTGACGCTGACCACCGGAAAGCAGGACGCCGTTCTCGCCCACCTGGGTGTCCAGACCTTGCGGCAGTTGCGAAATGAAGTCCATCGCGTAGGCATCACGTGCGGCTTTCTCGATGTCCTCTCGCGGCGCACCGGCCAGATCGCCATAAGCGATGTTGTTGGCCACGGTATCGCTGAACAGGGTCACGTGCTGGGTCACCTGAGCGATGTGACGACGCAGGTTGAGCAGTTTGTACTGTTCGACTTCCACATCGTCGATGAGGATTTCGCCCTTGTCGTGGTGATAGAAACGCGGGATCAGGTTGGCCAGCGTCGACTTGCCACTGCCCGAACGCCCGACCAGTGCAACCATCTGCCCCGGCTGAACCGAGAAGCTGATGTCGTCCAGCACCTGGCGTTCGGTGCCAGGGTAGGTGAAGCTGAGGTTGCGCACGTCCAGACGACCGCTCACCGCATCGCGCTCGACCGTACCGGTATCGACTTCCGGCTCGACATCCAGTTGCTCGAAAATGCTCTCGGCACCGGCCACGCCTTTCTGAATGGTCGAGCTGACTTCGGACAATTGACGGATCGGCTTGGGCAGCAGGCCCGCCAGGGTAATGTAGGCGACCATGTCACCGGCCGAGGCGTCACCGCGCAGGTACAGCACGAGGAACATCAGCACCGCCATGGCGGTGTAGATCACCAGTTGCAGCATCGGCGTATAGATCGCACCCGTGCGAGTCATGCGCAGTTGCTTGTCGGTGTTGCCCTGGCTGGCATCGAAGAAGCGCTTTTCTTCATAGGCCTCGCCGCCGAAGCTGCGAACCACGCGATAACCCTGAATGGTTTCCGAGGCCACATGCGTGACGTCACCCATCGCCAGTTGAATCTTCTTGCTCTGTTTGCGGAATTTCTTGCTGGCGGTGCGCACCATCAAGGCGATGAGCGGCAGGATCGCCACCATCACCAGGGTCAGCTTCCAGTTCATGAACAACAGCGAGGCGAACAGGAAGATCACCGTCATGCCTTCACGGATTACGACCTTGATCGCATCTGTTGCCGCCCCCGTGACCATCGTCACGTTGAAGGTGATACGCGAAATCAGATGACCGGAGTTATGCTTGTCGAAGTAACGGTTAGGCAGCACCAACAGGTTGTTGAACAACTGCACACGCAAGTCATGCACCAGCCCGAGAGAAACCTTGGCCAGGAAATAGTTGCCCAGATAGGAGCCCAGCCCCTGCCACGCGGCGATCACGATGATCAACAGCGGTACGGCCTGCAGCAGCTGCAGGTCACGCAGGTAGGGCACGGAGGGAAACAGCACCGCTTCAGGGTTGGACAGGCCATCGACAAAGTACTTGAGGATGTAGCCAAGCATTGGCTGAGTCGAAGCGAAAATCAGAAAGCCGACGATGCTGATCAGGAACAGACTGATGTACGGCCGGACATAGCCGAGCAGGCGGAAGTAGATTTTCAAGCTCGATGGGCTTGCGGCGGGACTGGAGTCGGTCATATCACGCGGAAGTCAATAAAAAGGACGCTGACTTTAGCACAGCTTCTTCTGGGTTCTGGCAATCGGCGAAAGGCTGTTATTGTTAAGCATCTTTTTCAGCATCAAATAGCCATCACTCGAATGGTCGATCAACTTCAGGATTGAATCTCACAGCATGCAACTTCGCAGCTTCAGCAGTACTTCCAATCGAATCTTCGATTTCATTTGCCTTTGGATTCTTCCAGTTGGCTATCTTTTGCTCCTGTGCGCATTGTTCTTTTTGCCCGGACGCAGCTCACTGCACAAAATCTATTACGGCCTGTTCAGCATTCCAGCGCTGTTTGCGCTGTGCCTGCGCCCAAGGGAGCTGAAGGAACTGCTGCGCGAACCCATTATTATTGCCGTCCTCATATTCGTCGCCTGGGCGCTGCTCAGTGTGGTCTGGGGCCCCGAAGGCGAATCTTTCAGCGGCAAAATCAAACCGCCGCTGCACACGTTGATGCTGTTTGCCGGGAGCTATCTGCTGGTGCGCTATCGCAGCGACATCCTGCAACCCTTGATGTTCGCCGCCGCACTGGTCGCACTGATTGCCACGATCTTTTTTCTGTTCACGTTCGCCCGGGAGCATGCACCGGGCATGCGCCTGATCGGTGGCGGCGCGTTCGATAACCCGCTGCTCAGCTCGCACTTGTTCGGGTTCTTCTGCACTTACTGGCTGGCGGTGACCATGACCTGCAAGCGCCATCAGTTAATGTGGCTGAGCATCCCGGCGATGGCGATCATGCTCATGGCGGTGATCGGCACCGGCTCCCGAACCCCGCTGGTTGCCCTGACCATGGCAACGTTGTGGCTGTGCTTCATCTGCTGGAATCAGCGCTCGCTGTGCATGCTGGGGGCGCTGCTGGTCAGCGGTGTTGGCGTGGTGACCGCGTTCTCACAAATGATCCTGGAACGTGGTGATTCCTTCCGGCTCGAAATCTGGCAAAAAGTGCTGCAAATGATTGCCGAGCATCCGTGGATAGGTCATGGCTTCAGCGCCGAACTGAGCGTCGATCCAGGCATAGGGGTGAACTTTGAGGAACCGCACAGTTTTGTCCTGGGCGTTCTTTATTACGTTGGCATCCTCGGCTTGCTGCCCTGGCTGTTTTTTCTGGCCTGGGGGCTGCTGAGCAGTTGGCGTCAGCGTGTGCAGCCGCTGTTGATCCTTGCTTCGACCTGGCTGGTGTTCGGCATCGGTGCCGGCCTGACCGAAGGGGGCGGGATCATCTCGCGGCCCAAGGAACACTGGTTCCTGCTGTGGATCCCGCTGGCCCTGATCGCCGCCTTGAGCATCAACCAGCGCGCGCGGCGCCTGCTGACATTGCCCGTGCAGACACTCTCGGCAACCGAGCTTCAGCTACTGGGTGCGGACGCCCAAGTGATCGAAGAGGATGGCCTGGGGCCCAAGGTCCTGCGCCTGAATGACGGTACCTTTCTCAAGCTGTTCCGACGCCGGCGCTGGTACACCTCAGGCAGTTTCAACCCGTACTCCGAACGCTTCGCCGTCAATAGCGAACAGTTGCGCCAGAGGGGGATTCCCACCCCGCAGGTACTCAATCTGTATCGACTGGAGGACCGCAGCAGCGCTGTGCACTACGCACCATTGCCGGGGCATACCCTGCGCCAGGTGCTGCAGAGCATCACCGCTCCGGCCGTTCGCCAGGCATTGGTGGAACGTTTTGGCAGGTTCATGGCACAACTGCATGACAAGGGCGTGTACTTCCGCTCCCTGCATCTGGGCAATGTGCTGGTTCTGGAGGACGGAGAGTTCGGCTTGATCGATCTGGCGGACCTGTACGTCTACCCAAGCGCCTTGAGCGACTCGCTACGCCAGCGCAATTTACGCCACATGCAACGCTACACCGTGGACAAACGCTGGTTGTTCGAGGATCACCTCGATGCGCTGCTGGCGGGTTATGCCGTGACGGCATCGCCATCCGCTGTGGATAAATTGCGCAGGCAAGTACTGGCCGGCGACTCAGCGACCCCTGCACTGAAATAGTCGCTGGCTGTTCGTACTCCGAACAGCCGAACACGATCTAAGCCGCTCGCCAATGGCGAGCGCCGGGGCTCAGCTTTTTTCCAGGGGGGAAAAGTACATCCGCGCCAGACCACGCCAGGTTTTCTTGTTCCAGGCCTTGAACGGAATCTGCGCCAGCAGCTCTCTGGCGAATTGACGATCGCGGTTGGAGACTTTGAGGAACATCGAGCTGAGAAACCGGTAGCGCACGAAGTCGTACAGCGGATGCTCGCTGAACAATGCGTAGGTGCGCAGGATGTTTTCAGTCATGAAGCGGTTGTTCTTGTACGAGTTGGTGGCGTGCTTGCGGTAGCGCGCCATCACCACATTCAAACCGTCGATGAAGTACCCGGCGTGGGTCACCTTCAGCTCGATGTACAGGTCTTCAAGACGAATCGTCGGATCGAACCCCCCCACCTTGTCCAGCGCTTCGCGTCGAATCATCAGCGTCGGCGCCGGCGGATACGGCTTGCGCTCCAGGAACATGTCATCGAAATCGAGGCGGCGAAAAGGCACATCGCGACGCTGACGCTTCTCTGGATAAAGACTACCGTCAGCGTGCATCAGCTCGATATTGCCGGCACAGATCCCGACCTCGGGCTTGCCGTCCATGTGTGCAACCTGAATGGCGATCCGCTCCGGATACATGATGTCGTCGGAGCCGAACGGCACAATCAGGCTGCCCTTTGCACGGGCGATGGCGCCATTGAGGGTATTGGTCAGACCCTGATTCTGTTGCACACGAAAATCGAAACCGTACTGCGCCTGCAACGCGCTGATGCGCTCGACGCTGTCGTCCTTCGAACCGTCATCGACCACCAGCAGCTCGATGTTCTTGTAGCTCTGATTGAGGACGCTGAGGATGCTTTCCTCAATGTACGGGCCGTGGTTGTACGAGGCGATGATGACGGTGACGAGAGCGTTGGCTTCGCTCATGGCTTGTTCTTCGCTCACGGCTGCTCCTTGCGGGCCTGCTCCAGGCCAGAGTCGATCAGTTCCAGGTATTCCTGACGGAACACCTCGATGTCGTGTTGTTCCTGCAGATAGCGGTAGGCCTGCTCACCCTTGGCCTTGAGTTCGTCGTCCGACAGCGCGAGATAGTTATCCAGCGCGGCGACCAGACTCGGCACGTCCTTGGGCGTGATCGCCAGACCACCGGCACCTTCGATCAGCGGCAACATCGCCGGCACGTTCGAAGCGATCACCGGCAGGTGTCCGCTCATGCCTTCGAGCAACGCCAGGCCCAGGCCTTCGGCCAGCGATGGCATGGTCCAGATGTCGAACGCACGCACGTATTGCAGAGCGTTTTCCTTGAAGCCCAGCAAGTGCGCACGGCCGCTCAGGCCCAACTGCTCGATTTCGGCAGCCAACGGCGCTTGCAGGCGTCCGGCACCGATGATTGCCAGTTGACTGTTCGGATATTTGTCTTTCAGCGCGGCAAAGGCTTGCAGCAGATAAGTGTGGCCCTTGACCGAGACCAGCCGCCCCAACGCACCGATCAAGCGCACATTCGGATCGAGGCCCAACAACTCGCGAGCTTTTTCGCGGCTGTGCTGCAAGCCTTCGGCCTGCTGGATGTCGATGGCATTGGTGATGGCGTAGGTGTTCTGGTCGGTGAAGCCGCAATCGCAATCGAGCAGGTACTGTTTGACCGCCGGCGACACACCGACGAAGCGCCAGTGCCGATCAATCAGACGCTGGGTCTGACGACGCCGGTAAAAGCGGTCGTATTCGCCGAAACCGTGGGAGATGCCAATGCACAGCGGCACCTTCAGCCAGCGATTGAGCGCCAGCATCATGTTCACCGGTTTGAAGCGGTTGCAGATCACCACGTCGAACTTTTCCCGACGGCAGAACTTGTACAGCTGCCACATCGCCCGCAGGCGCATGCCCTTGAGCGACTTGTCGGAAAACTCGAAGTACACCGAATGGTCGGCCCGGCTCACCGGCTCGCCCGGCCCCGGTTTGCCGCGCAGGAAAGCCGCGGTGATCTCATAGCGATCGCTCGGCAGCGCCTTGACGATCTGCTCGGCGAGGTCGGCAAAGTCATGGGCTTTGACGTTGTAGTCGGGTTGCAGCTGCAACACCTTGAACCGTTGACTCATGACTCTCCCCGCTGGACGCCTGTCTCACCTTGCTTCAGTAGCCAGAACAACTCCTGGCGCCTGACCGCTTTTCGAAAAAATTCGTTTTCGCCGTACACCG
Source organism: Pseudomonas sp. GW823-FHT01D03 (assembly GCF_058798255.1). NCBI lineage: Bacteria > Pseudomonadati > Pseudomonadota > Gammaproteobacteria > Pseudomonadales > Pseudomonadaceae > Pseudomonas > Pseudomonas sp. GW823-FHT01D03. Next base: position 601,991 of record NZ_JBXAKK010000001.1, on the reverse strand, counting down.
ACGCGGCCCGCCCGGCGAGCACGCGCTGGATAATCCGGCGCAGGCGACGCTTGAACGGTGCCGGCGGCTGCAAGTCATGCATCATGCCCAGCGCCATGGCCTTGTCCCGCTGCAACTCGATGGACAGCGGCAGGCACAGCGGCTGCATCGGCACCGCCAAATCGAAGGCCGGCGGCAAGGCAATGCCCTGCCCGGTGTTGCCCATCGGCCAGCGGTCGTTGTCATGCAAATGGTTGGCATAACCGAGCAACGTCGGCTGCCAGTCGAGACCCTGGAGCGCCTGCAAAACCGCTTGCTGGGCGCAGATATGGTCAGGGTGCGGATCGAGGGTCGGGTGCGGCAGCACGATCACCTCCGGACGCGCGCGCAGCAGTACTTCACGCAGGTCGGCCAGCAGGTTGTTCCAGGTCGGCGCGCCGTCGGCATCGCCCGGCAGAGTGAACGGATTCAGCTGACGAAACAGTCGCGTGTCGTTCAAGTCCGCTTCGCGCGACCCCACTGCCTGATTCGGTGCGGCCTGCATCGCCGCCAGTTGCAGGCAGAAGTAGCCGAGTTGCACGCAGTGTTCCTGCGGCACACCGGCCCAACGCGGCACGGCGAGGCTGTCCCAGGCACGCAGACGGCCCTTGAGCCGCGCCGCCTCGACCTTGTTCATGCCCATCTGTTGATAGTGTTCGGCTTCGATCTCACCTGCGGTCAGGGTGACGATCCAGGCTTCATCGGCCTGGCTGTAAAAGCCATACGCCGCCAACTCGGCATCGTCGGCGTGTGGTGCAATCACCATCACCCGCTGACGGCGGTAGTCCGGTTGCTCCAATGCCCACAGCACCGGCTCGCCGAAGACTCGGCAAAAGCGCCCGAGCAAGCGCAACTGGCCTTGCGACAAAGCTTGCGCCTGACCGCTCAGATTCAGATAACGCAGGCCATTGACCCCGCGCTCGAAAGTTTGCGCATCAGGATTCGCCCCGCCGTCCAGCTCGACGCGCGGATCGAGAAAACGTCCCAGCCAAGTGCTTTTGACCTTTATCGCGAGGATCAACGTCGCTTCGTCGACCAGCATCACGCCTTCATCCAGACGCAATTGCTCGCCGCTCAAATGCACCTTCGGCTGCGGTGTGAACGGCGGAAAGCTGTACTGGTAATCGTCTCTCGGCGAATAGAACAGGTGATCGGCAAACCACGCCTCGTGGGCGATCCAGCCAACCACCGCGAGCACCAGTGGCAACCACCACGCGACCAGCACACCGAGCGCGATCAACACCACCAGGGCGATCAGCAAGGTAATGCGTTTATTGCGCCGATGACGCTTGAGCAGTTGCTGTTTGCGGCTCATGGGCTGACTCATACGGTGAACACCGGCACAGGATTGCACCAGCGATCCTTGTATTCACGGTCGGCACGACCGAAGGAAAACCGCAGCGGCTTGTTCAGGGCGCGCGCATGTTCCCAGGCGCTTTGCGTATTCAGAAAGCTCAACACGCTACCGGGGCTGAATTCGCGGGTCTCGGGATCGACGCCACCGTTGATGTATTCGACGCTGATCCACTCCGGCGCTTCGACGCGGTACACCAGTTGAATGGCGATCGGCGCATCATTGAGGAAGATCACCGAGCCAATCAGCAGTTCGCGCAGCAGCTCGATGACCTCGGCCATGCGCGCCGCACCGGTGGCCGGGAAGCCCCAGCGGCGCTGGAACAGATCACAGTAGATCGCCGCCAGTTCGGCGCTGGAGAACTCGCTGACCGCACGCACCACACCGCCCGCCTCTTCCAGCAGACGCAGTTCGCGGCGCTGGTTGTAGCGAAACTTCTTCGACAGCTCTTCGGGGGTGCGGGCCATGGCCAGTTGTTCGGTCTGCAACTTGAGGCCGCTGAAGCGGTTTTCATTGAGCGCCGACAGATAGCGTGCGCGATGGCGCAACGGTGCCTGGGCATCGACGGCGGCCGGCAGGATCAGCTCGGCATTGCCGAGGTCGAACAGACCTTTCTTGCCGTTGCGCTTGAGCACGTCCTTGGACAGGGCCAGGTCGCGGCCCCAGGTCGGGATCGCAGCTTTGACTTCTCCGTCCTGCTCCCACGCCAGATAGCGCACCGGGATGCCGGCCAGATCAGCCAGACGCTCGACGACCAAAGGATGGGTCGCGACGCTGCCGCCAAAACGCTGCCAGGCGGTGGCATAGGTGGAGGCGTCAACGGGCGACCAGCCACGTTCGCGCCAGCCTTGAAATCGGTTGAGCATCAGCCCCTCGGTGCCAGATCGGTAACTTGCGGCAGACGCCAGAAGGTGTCGCGCACCGCACGGTCGGAGAAACGCTCGCGCAGGCGGTCGAGCATCAACTCGACGCACTGCCGGCGCTGCTGATCATCCATACCGGCCAAATGCTGCAGACCTTGCGCAAGGTGTTCGGCATCACCCAGCGGGAACAGAATGCCCACGCCCTCGACCACTTCCTTGGCCCCGGCACTCGCCGTGGCGAGCAACGGCACGCCAGCAGCCATGGCTTCGAGCAACACCATGCCGAAGGGTTCGTGACCGGAGCTCAGGGCAAACACATCGAAAGCCCGGAAGTAATTGCGCGCGTCCGGCACCTGACCGAGAAACAATACGCGATCACCGATACCCAGTTCGCGCGCCAACTCCTTGAGATCCTGCTCCAGACGGCCCTTGCCGAGAATCACCAGTTGACTGTTGCCCGGCAGACCGGGCAACGCCGCGGCGAAACCGTGTAGCAACGTGGCCTGATCCTTGTCCGGGTGCAGCCGTCCGACGTTGCCGACAATGAACGCATCCGCCGCCAGACCGAGGGTCTCGCGCGCTTCGCGGGCCGACACCTGACTGGCCTGCAAGGCCGGCACATCAATGCGGTTGTACAAGGTCTGAATGCGGGCCGACGGCCATTTCGGCAGGCAGCGCCGCATGTCGTCGCGCACCGCGTCGGAGACGCCGAGCAGGCTCAGACGCTTGCGGAAAATGTGCGCGAACAGCTTGCGCGTGCCGCGTTTGTAATCGTCAAACGCGTGATGCACGCCAATCACCGGCAGCGACGTGCCGAGCAAGGCGATGTAGATCGGCTTGAAGCGATGGGCGATGCAGAAACTGAAATTGCGTGAAGCGGCGATCTTGCGCAGATCGCCAATGGCGCCCAGCTTCAGGCCACGAATGGCCTTGGAGCTGTATTCCATGAACAACACTTCATCGGAAGCACACGCTGCGGCCACCTCGCTGTCGGCGGCCCCGGTCAGAAAGACCGTGGTCACTCGATAACCGGTGCCCGCGAACAGGCTGGCGTACTGCCGTGCGCAGTCGAGGAACGGCCCGTCATAGCCGTGACAGAACTGCAGCACATGGCGTTCAGCCGAGCGAGTCATAAGCGTTTGCGCCCTCTTTGACCACCAGAATGTCTTCCATGATCAGGTACTGCAGATCAGAGCCGAAGAACATGTTCAGGGCGTCGGCCGGCGAGCAGATCATCGGTTCACCACGACGGTTCAGCGAGGTGTTCAGCGACACGCCGTTGCCGGTGAGGTTTTCCAGTGCCTTCATCATGTCGTAGTAGCGCGGGTTGTATTCGCGCTTCAGCACCTGAGCCCGGGAAGTGCCGTCTTCGTGAACGACTTCCGGCACGCGGGTCTTCCACTCTTCCGCCACTTCGAAAGTGAAGGTCATGAACGGCGCCGGGTGATCGATCTTGATCATCTGTGGCGCAACGGTGTCGAGCATCGACGGGCAGAAAGGCCTCCAGCGCTCGCGGAACTTGATCTGGTGGTTGATGCGGTCAGCCACACCGGCCACGCTCGGGCAACCGATGATCGAACGACCGCCCAACGCACGCGGACCGAACTCCATGCGGCCTTGGAACCAGGCCACCGGGTTGCCATCGACCATGATTTTGGCGATCTGCTCCGGCATGTTGTCGAGCTTGCGCCAGGTCGGCTTGTTCTCGTGACGGGCGCACGCGGCGATCACATCTTCGTTGCTGTACGACGGGCCGAGGTAGACGTGTTCCATCTTCTCGACCGGCACGCCACGGGCGTGGGACACATAGGCCGCTGCGCCGACCGCGGTGCCGGCATCGCCGGACGCAGGCTGGACGAACAGTTCCTTGATGTCATCGCGGGCGATGATTTTCTGGTTCAGCTTCACGTTCAACGCGCAGCCACCGGCGAAGGCCAGCTTGCCGGTTTCCTTGAGCACGTCGCCCAGGTAGTAATCGATCATCTGCAACGCCAGTTTCTCGAACAGCGCTTGCATGCTCGCGGCGTAGTGGATGTACGGTTCGTCGGCGATATCGCCTTCACGCTTGGGCCCCAGCCACTCGATCAGCTTCGGCGAGAAGTAGAAGCCTTTGCCTTTCTCTTTATAGCGACGCAGGCCGATCACGTTGGCGTAGTCGGTGTTGATCACCAGTTCGCCGTTCTCGAACGAGGCCAGACGCGAGAAGTCATATTTGCTGGCGTCGCCGTACGGCGCCATGCCCATGACCTTGAACTCACCGTCGAGCATCTCGAAACCGAGGAACTCGGTGATCGCGCCATACAGGCCGCCGAGAGAGTCCGGATCGAAGAATTCCTTGATCTTGTGGATCTTGCCGTTTTCGCCATAACCGAAGAAGGTCGTGGCGTACTCGCCCTTGCCGTCGATGCCGAGGATCGCGGTTTTCTCTTTGAAACCCGAGCAGTGGTAAGCGCTGGAGGCGTGAGCCAGGTGGTGCTCGACCGGCTCGATCTTGATCTTCTTCGGATCAAAACCCAGTTGTTCCAGGCACCAGACGATCTTGTTGCGATAGCGCTTGTAGCGACGGTTGCCCATCAGGATCGCATCGAGGGCGCGGTCCGGCGCGTACCAGTAACGCTTGGCATAGTGCCAGCGGGCCTTGCCGAACAGGCTGATCGGGGCGAACGGAATCGCCACCACGTCAACGTCGGACGGCTTGATACCCGCCTGTTCCAGGCAGAACTTCGCCGATTCGTAGGGCATGCGGTTCTTTGCATGCTTATCGCGGACGAAGCGCTCTTCTTCAGCCGCCGCCACCAGCTTGCCGTCGATGTACAAGGCGGCTGAAGGGTCATGGCTAAGGGCGCCGGACAGGCCAAGAATCGTCAATGCCACAGGGTCTAGCCTCTTTAGTCTGCATTCAGGCGCGATGCGCCTTGAAAATTGATGTGCCCTCGCACCGGGCGAGAGACAGCTAAAGGGCGGGATTATAGCGTAAACGTGGCGGGAATGACCCTGTGCGAATTGCCCTTGGTGAATCGGCCCGGTGAAACCTTGCTTTCACACTCAATAACCGCCCGCGCGCCAATAGATACCGAGATTGCCGTCACTGGCTTGGCGGTAAAACGTATACGGCAACACCACCGTATCCAGCACCCCGGACAACGGCAGGTCCAGCAGCACGAATGGCAGCAGCACTCCGGTAGGGTCAGGCGGGGCATTGAGTACGCAGAAGTCGAATGCCAGCCCGCTGTAGATCCGTGGAATCGATTGGCAGTAGGTCTTTTGCTTGCGCATGTCGCGGGCGACGTCAGCGTCCATTTGCAGGACCGAGGCGGCGGTGCCGCAGCCGGATAAAAGCCATGCGCAGGTGCTGAGTGTTACGGCGTTTTTGATGGTCAAGTCTTGCCCTCCGAAGTGGTCAGGGCAAGCTAGCATCGGGGCTGGAGCGGGCACAGTTCATGGCTTCTGGAGAAGCTGTAGGACAAGTCAGTGGTGTTTGTCCGCTATTGCTCAACGGGAGATTTTTGGGCCAAAAAAGCCCTATCGCGAGCAGGCTCACTCCTACAGGGGAATGCATTTCCATGTGGGAGTGAGCTTGCTGGCGAAGGCGCTCAGGCCGCGCTGGAGATGTCCTTAGGCAACCGCTGATCGATCACCTGATGCAGCGCGCTGCTCTCGGGCCAGTTGCGCATGAACCGCGCCCGATCACGCGCATAGGCCGGTGCGAAACTTCCGACAGAGCTGTGCTGACACATCGAATCCAGGTCGATCAGTGCCCAGCGATCTTCCTGCCAGAACAGGTTATGACCCTTGAAGTCGCCATGGCTGATGCGCTCGGCAATCAACCGTGCGAACAGTTGATCCAGCGCCTGCAACTCGGACTCCGGCGCCGCACCGCTTTCCACATATGGCGCAAAGCGCTCGATGATGTCCGGCCCTGGCAGGAACTCGGTCACCAGATAGGCGCGGCTGCGCAGCCACAAAAAGCGCTTTTCCAGCACTGCCAGTGGTTTCGGCGTAGCGATGCCAAGGAATGCCAGACGATTACCTTCACGCCAAGAGTGCCACGCGCGGCTCGGACGCCAGAAACGCTTGAGCCAATGCGCGAAGCCTTTGATGTTGTAGCGCTTGATCACCAGCGTACGCCCGGCCACCTCGACCTTGCCGACGCTCGCCGCGCCGCCAGTCTTGTACAGATGGCCCTGATCGAGCAGCGCATCGGCCTGATCCAGTACCGGGAGCATCGCCGCTTCTTCCTCGCGACGGATCGCCCGCAGACCAAACGCACCGCGCTGCACATTGAACAATGTGCACTCGCGGCCCACCTTGATCAGATAATCCTTCAGCCGCCAGGCGCGCACCTTGGCGATCTGCTTCTGCAACGCTTCCAGCGGCAACGCGTGCTCGCTGTTGCTCAGCAGGTAATACACCAGCAATTCTTCGGTGAACGGTTCCAGTGACTTGGGCAACTGGGCGAAAAACACCCCGAGGTTTTCCAGCACTTTCTGCCGTGACAACGGCTGGCCAGCGGTCTCGGCACAAATCCCGGCACCGTCGATCAGGTACAGCTGACCGCCCTGGCGCAGCAGGTTGTCCAGGTGCAGATCTTCCTGCCACAGGCCTTTGCCATGCAGTTGACCGATCGCGCCCAGCGCCTCGGCGAGTACCGCCGATTGCTCGTCCGCCAGCACTGGCAGCGATTCGACTTTCTGCCAAGCCTCACCGAGGCTTTCGGCACCTTCGAGGAATTCGAACAGCAGCCAGCCGCCCTCACCGTCCTGCAAGCCATCGGCCAGCAACAGTGGCGTGGTCAGGCCTTGTTCGGCGAGCAGTTTGACGCCCGTCAGCTCACGCTGAAAATGCCGTGCAGCCTTGCTGCCCACCAGCAATTTGGCCAGCACCGGCCGGCCGCGCCACACCCCTGCACCGACATAGCGCTGCCCCGGCAACACCCGCAGTAGACTGAGCAACTGCAGATCCGCAGGACCGGCCGCGTCGGCGAGAGTGACCGTCAGCGGCAGATTTGGCGTACGTCCGCTGTGCCTGAGGTCGGACAACTGCATCAGCGGGTCTCCTTGTGGCTGCGGCGCGCGGTCAGCCGCGAAACCCAACTGTCCACCAACGAACTGTCCGCTCCTTGATCGAGATACGCCGCGAGCAATTCACGCTGTTGCGCCGCCCCCCACTGCACGGCACGACGCAGCAGCGGTTCCAGATCCTTGACCCGATCACGCATGCCAAACAGCAGCGGACGGGTCTTTTCCAGATCAATCAACTGCGCCCGATAGCCATCGCCGTCGGCCTGCAAAAAGATGTGTTTGGGGTAGAAACAACCGTGTACCTGACGCACACCGTGCAGATGCCGCGCGAGTTGGCCACAGGCCTTGAGAATGGCCGATTGCTGCGTCGCGCTCAGGGACGCCCAGCGTTGCAACAGCGAATCGAGGTCATCCCAGCCATCGAGCGCGCGGGTCAGCAGGATCGCGCGGACTTCGCCCTTGACCTTGCGCTCACCGAAGAACGCCGCTTGCAGCGCCGGGATCCCCAACTTGTTGTAGCGGCTGATATTGCGAAACTCGCGGGCGAAACTCGGCTCGCCGAACGGCGCATGCAGGGTGCGGGTCAGGTAGTTGCTCTGGCGCTTGAGGTAGTAGGCCTGCCCTTCCAGCTCCAGGCGAAACACGCTGCTCCAGCCACCGCCATCGGTGTTCGGTTCGTCCACGGCTTCGAGCTGTTTGGCCCAGAGCGCGTCGAAAGTGCCGAGGCCATGGCGCTCAAGCAACGCCCGGTCTTCAGCGGCCAGGAAATCAGTCATTCGCGTCCCTCGAAAAATCTCACCACGTGGCGAATCCGTTTCTTGTCGGCGGCATTCAGCCGATCACGTCCGCGGTATTGCAGGTAGAAGCGCAGGCGCTGGGTGTTCGACAGGTGATACTTGGCCACCTTGTCGAGACAGGCCAGATCCTTGGTGATCCGGTACTTGAGCCAGAAGCCGCGCCAGAAATCGCCGTTCGGGCAGTCGATCAGAAACAGCTGCGCCTGATCGTCGATCAGCAAATTGCGCCACTTCAGATCGTTATGGGTAAAGCGGTGATCGTGCATGGTTCGGGTGTAGCCGGCCAGTTGGCGGCTGATGCCATCGACCCACAGGCGATCCTTGAGTTTCGGATCGTTGCGTTCGGCCAGCGCCGAGAGGTCTTCGGTGCGCGGCAGCTCGCGGGTGATCATCGCGCCACGGGCATAGGCCGCGCCACGTCGCTCCAGGCCCCAGGCCACCACTTCGGCGGTGGGAATACCCCATTTGGCGAAGCGTTTGAGGTTCTGCCACTCCATCTTTACCCGGGGCTTGCCCAGGTAACGGCGCAAGCCTTTACCGGCGCCGACGTAGCGTTTGACGTAGTAATTCACGCCGTTGCGCTGCACGCGGATGACTTCGGACAGCGGATCACGGGTCAGGCGCTCGCCCTGCAGGGCAAACACCGCTTCGAGGCTGCCGAAATCTGCGGCCAGTTCGCTGTATTGCGGTTCAAGCGTCCAACCCGCCATCAGAGCGCATCCCCGTAACGCTGTTTGCGCGCATAAAGCTTGTTGGCCTTGCCTTCGAGCCAGCTCAGCAGCGGCGCTTCTTCCGCCAGGATCTGTCGCAGCGGTTGCTGGAAATAGCCCTTGAGGAAACGCAGCTTGTCGCGACGGGTCAGGCCGATATCCAGCGCCGAAAAATACAGCGCGGCCAGGTCCTTGTTGCGCCAGCGTTGAGTAATACGGGGGCGGGTCTGGGCGCGGTGCAGGTCGATCACCGAGAGCTTGAAATCTTCCGGGGTGATCGGTTTGTCGGTGTGCAACAGAAAGTGGCAGATGTAGCAGTCGCGGTGGTTGACCCCGGCGCGGTGCATCATGCCGGTCATGCGTGCCACTTCAGCGATCAGCGCGCGCTTGAGTTTTGGCTGCGGCGGATTCTTGACCCAATCGATGCTGAAATCTTCGAGGCTGGTGGTCGGCGCCAGCTCTTCGGTGACGATGAACGAATGCTGATCGGCCGGGTTGCTGCCCTTCTCGCCGTAAGCCACGGCGGTCATGGTCGGCACGCCGACTTCCTGCAGACGCTGGATCGCCTTCCACTCCTGACCTGCGCCAAGCACCGGCAGCTTGGCGGTCAGCAGATTCTTGAAGATCTCGCCCCAGCCGATGCCCCGGTGGATCTTGACGAAAAAGCCGTTGCCGTCGACTTCCGTGCGCAGCGTGCGTCGAGCTTCCAGCTCGCGGTAGACCTCGCCCTGCAAGCCTTCGACTTCGGCGAACGGGTCGCGCCCGGCCCAAAGGCTCTTGAACGGTTCAGCCAGCATCAACTTCATTTAAGCGTGCTCCGCCAGAATCACATCGGCCGCGTGCTGCGGCATGCTGTAGAGGTCGGCCGTCTCGGCGAAAGCCAGACCATTGCGGCTCCAGGCCGCGCGTGCAGCGTCGTCATTCAACATGTCAGTCAGGTACTGCGTCAGTTGCGCCTGATCGAACGGCTCGTCCAGCACTCGCCCGGCGTCCGCCTCGGCAATGTAATGGGCGTAACCGCAGACCGCGCTGACCAGCACCGGCAACCCGGCGACCAGCGCTTCGAGCAATACGGTGCCGGTGTTTTCGTTGTACGCCGGGTGGATCAACAGGTCGGCGCCAAGCAGGAAGCGCGGGATATCGCTGCGACCCTTGAGGAACGTCACGTTGTCGCCCAGGCCCAAAGTCGTACTCTGCATCTGGAACAATTTGGGGTCATCCTGGCCGATTACAAACAGCCGGGTGCGTTTCTTCAGCTCGGCGGGCAGTGCAGCCAGCGCCTTGAGGCTGCGATCGACGCCCTTGGTCTTGAACCCGGAACCGATCTGCACCAGCAGCAGTTCGTCGTCCTTGAGGCTGAATTCGGCGCGGAAACCGGCGCGAATCTGGTCGGCATCCGCCGGCCGGCGACGATCCTGGGCGATACCCGGTGGCAGCAGGTGGAAGCGCTCCAGCGGCGTGTCGTAGTGCTTGATGAACAGCGGCTGCTGCACTTCGGAAATCATCAGCACTTCGGTTTTCGCGTCTTTGGCGAACACCGCGCGCTCGTACTCGGCGAAGTGGCGGTAGCGGCCCCAGCGGCGGTACAGCGAATGGCGCAGGTTCTGCGCCTTGTCTTCGAAGCAGCCGTCGGCGGCGTAGTAGACGTCCAGCCCCGGCATCTTGTTGAAACCGATCAAGCGGTCCACCGGACGCTTGGCCAGATCCGCTTCCATCCACGCCGTGAGTTTCTCGTTGCGCCGATGATTGAAGAACGCCTTGACCGGCGCCACCAGCACTTCGAAACCGGGCGGCACGTCGCCTTCCCAGATCAGCGTATAGACACGGATCTGATGGCCGCGCTTCTGGCATTCGAGGGCGATGCGCATGAAGTCGCGCTGCAAGCCACCGAACGGGAAATATTTGTACAGGACAAAAGCCAATTGCATCAGCGCAGCTCCTCAGCCATTAACAACGTGCTCAGTCGGCTGGCGACACGCTCGGGATTCACACGCGTGAAGCACAGGGGCTGCTCGCGTTTCAGGTCAAACTGACGGGCATCCTGCGCGGTCGGTTGGTAAGTGCATTTCTTTTGCAGGCAAGGGGCGCAGGGGAAATCACTGGCCATGTGAATCTGCACCTTGCCGTAGGCGCCAGTCAGGCCCGGGTTGGTCGGGCCGAACAGCGAAATTGTCGGCACATCCAGCGCGGCCGCAAGGTGACCGAGACCGGTGTCCACCGCGACGCAGGCCTGGGCGCCGGCCAGCACTTTGCCGACCCCGGCCAGATTCAGCTTCGGCAGCACTTCGGCGTGCTTGAAACCGGCGGCAATGCGTTCGGCACGGGCCTTCTCCAGCGCGTTGCCCCACGGCAGTTTTACCCCGACGCCCAGATAGCCGACGCGCTCGGTCAGCTCGCGCCAGTAGGCTTCCGGCCAGTGTTTGGTGTCCCACGTGGTGCCGTGCAGGAACACCACGAAGGCGCTCTTGCGCGGCAATTCGACTAGACGCTCGACGTTGAGGCCGTAGTCGCCCAACCCTTTGGGCAGGTCATAGCCGAGGGCGATGGCGAACAGCTGACGCACCCGTTCGACGGCGTGTTGCCCACGGGCCACCGCCAGTTTGCGGTCATAGAATCGCGCAGCGATCGGCTCGCGCGCCGAGCCTTTGTCGAGGCCGGCCACCGGGGCTTTGACGTAGCGCGTCAGCCAGGCGCTTTTCAGCAGGCCCTGAGCGTCGATTACCAGATCGTATTGGCTGGCGCGCACGCTTTGCTTGAAGCGCTTCCACTCGCCGCTCTTGATCGTCTGCCAGAGGTTCTTGCGCCAACGGCGGATCGCCACCGGAATCACCTTGCCGACGGCCGGGTGCCAGGTCGGGATCTCGGCGAAGCCCTCTTCCACCACCCAATCGAACTTGATCCCGGGGATGGCCCGGGCTGCGTCGGTCAGCGCCGGCAACGCGTGAATCACGTCGCCCAGCGATGAAGTCTTGATCAGCAATACCCGCAACTTAATGAACCTCGACCACGGAGCCCTGCAATTTCTGCAAGGCATCATTGACCGCATCCGGCATCAGCTGGCGCAGGCAGTTGTAATGGCCGAAACGGCAGGTGCGATCGAAACAAGGGCTGCAATCGAGCCCCAGCCGGACGATTTCGACGTGCTCGGCCAGCGGCGGGGTGAAGCCCGGCGATGTCGAGCCGTAGACCGCCACCAGCGGACGGTTCAGCGCAGCAGCGACGTGCATCAGGCCGGAGTCGTTGGACACCACCGAGTCGGCACAGGACAGCAGGTCGATGGCCTCGGCCAGCGAGGTGCCGCCGCTGAGGTTGACCGATTCTTCACGCAGGCCGGGAATCAGCCGCGCGCGAATGTCTTCGCCCACCGCGTGGTCGTTCTTCGAGCCGAACAGCCACACCTGCCAGCCTTCGCGAATCCGCGCTTCGGCGACCTTGGCGTAGTGCTCGGATGGCCAGCGCTTGGATTCGCCGAACTCGGCGCCGGGGCACAGGGCCAACACCGGGCGGTCGAGGGTCAGGCCGAACTTGGCCAGCGCCGCTTCGCGGGTCACCGGATCGATTTGCAGGCTCGGACGCGGATAAGGTTTCGGCAGCTCGGCGTTCGGCTCGTAAGCCAGGGCCATGAAGCGCTCGATCATCAGCGGATAACGTTCTTTATCCAGCGTGCGCACGTCATTGAGCAGGCCATAGCGGAATTCGCCACGCCAGCCGGTGCGTTGTTTGATGCCGGCGAAAAACGGCACCAGCGCCGACTTCAACGAGTTCGGCAGCAAGATCGCCTGATCGTACTGACCGGCCAGGGACTTGCCGATTCGCCGGCGCGTCGCCAGTTCCAGCGCGCCATGGCCGAGCGGAAAGCTCAAGGCCTTGCGCACTTCGGGCATGCGCTCAAGGATCGGCCGGCTCCACTCGGGGGCCAGCACGTCGATTTCGCATTGCGGGTGGCGCTGCTTGAGACACTGGAACAGTGTCTGCGCCATCACCATGTCACCGACCCAACTGGGCCCAACGATCAGAATATTCATGTGGTTTCCATAAACGAACCGGGGAGGCATTTACGCCTCCCCGCCTCGAGAATTCTACAAACACTGTAGATCTGCTGTGGAAGCGCGCTTGCTCGCGAAAGGGTCTTCACATCCAACATTATTGTCGTCTGATACTCCGCTATCGCGAGCAGGCTCGCTCCCACAGGGTTTTGCATCCGGCCCTTAATCTGCAATCAACGCAGATCCAATGTGGGAGCGGGCTTGCTCGCGAAGGGGCCGTCACATCCTGCATCGATGGTGACTGACACTGCGCTTTCGCGAGCAAGCCCGCTCCCACAAGGTATTCGGTGCTTCAAATATCCGGTTTCAGCTTAGCCCCAACTCACGCCAGATCCGCAATACCTGCCGGCGCTCCTCGACAAACTGGTCGCCTGCAATCACCCCGGCGTCCTTCTGCAAGGCCTGCCGGTGGGCGGCGGAGCGGTAGGCTTTATAGGCCTCACGCAGCAGGCTGGCATCTTCGGCAGGCATCAGCCGTTCGTGCTCCAGCTCTTCCAGAATGCGGATGTTATCGGTCCAGCGCAGCAATGGCGGGTGGCTGTGCGACCACGCCAGGGCCGCGTATTGCACCATAAATTCAATATCGACGATACCTCCGGCGTCCTGCTTGAGGTCGAACGGCGCCGTGGCCTCGAAGGCATTTGCCGCGGTACCGGCCGCCGTGCTCTTGCTGCCGAGGTTATCGCGCATCTTGGCGCGCATCTCGCTGACTTCCTGTTGCAGCTTGGCCAGATCCCGCGCCTTGCCCAAAACCTGCGCGCGGACTTTCTCGAAGGCCTGGCCGACATCCTGACTGCCGACCAGCACCCGCGCCCGCACCAGGGCCTGATGTTCCCAGGTCCAAGCTTCGTTTTCCTGATAGCGCTCAAACGCCCCGAGCGAGCTGACCAACAGCCCCGACGCGCCGGACGGCCGCAAACGCATATCCACTTCGTACAGCTGACCGGAGTTGGTCTGCGCCGTCAGCAGGTGAATGATCCGCTGCCCCAGCCGGGTGAAGAACTGTGCGCCATCGATCGGCTTCGGCCCGTCAGTTTCCGCCTGCGGATCACCGTCATGGATGAACACCAGATCCAGGTCCGAACCATGCCCCAGTTCCAGCCCGCCGACTTTGCCATAACCGACAATGATGAAGCCGGGATCGCACAAACTGCCGTCAGTGCGCAGCGGCGTGCCGTACTTGGCCACCGTCTGACGCCAGGCCAGCGCCAGCACTTGCTCGAGAATCGCTTCGGCGAGCCAGGTCAGGTAATCGCTGACTTTCATCAACGGCAGACTGCCAGCGATTTCCGAGGCAGCGACGCGTAAGCGGTGCGCCAGTTTGAAGTGGCGCAGGGCTTCCATCTGCTGTTCGAGGTCGTCTTCGGGGATCCGCGTCAGGCGCTCGCGCAATTCGGCGGCGAGCTCCGGGGCCAGTGGCGGCTTGAACAGCCGGCCTTCGTTGAGCAACTCGTCGAGCAGCAACGGGAAGCGGGTGATCTGCTCGGCAATCCACGGACTGGCCGCACACAGCGTCAGCAGGCGCCGCAGGGCGCCGGGGTTTTCCGTCAGCAGGACCAAATAAGCCGAACGTCGGGCGACCGCTTCGACCAGTGGCAGCACCCGCTCCAGCACCAGATCCGGGTTGTCATGCTCCACCGCCTGAGCCAGCAGGCGCGGAATAAACGCATCGAGACGCTCGCGACCCAGCCGTTGCATCGCACGCAACTGCGGGCTGCCGCGCAAACCGGCCAGCGCTTTCAGCGCTTTGGTCGCGTCCTTGAATCCGCCTTCTTCCAGTTGCCGGCAAGCAGCCTCTTCGTCCTGCTCTTCTTCCCACAGCGGCAACCACTCACCGCCCACCACCACTTCGCAGTCGGCGCCCTCTTCTTCATCGGGATCGGCGATCACCTGCGCGAAGTGCCAAGCCACCCGGCCACGCCAGAACATCAGCTTTTCATGGAAGGCGTGCCAATCGGCGAAGCCGAGCATGAACGCGATGCGCGCCTGATCCTGAGCGCCGTCCGGCAACATCTGGGTCTGGCGGTCCGCAATCGCCTGGATCGCGTGTTCGGTGTAACGCAGGAATTCGTAACCTTCGCGCAGCTCGCTGATCACCGCCGGCGGCAGGTAGCCCTGCCCTTCCAGCGTGCTCAGCACCTTTAATAAAGGACGCTGTTGCAGGCTGAGGTCGCGCCCGCCGTGGATCAACTGGAAGGCCTGGGCGATGAACTCGACCTCGCGGATACCGCCGGAGCCGAGTTTGATGTTGTCGGCCATGCCCTTGCGCCGCACTTCCTGCTGGATCAGTTGCTTCATGGTGCGCAGCGCTTCGATCGCCGAGAAGTCCAGGTAACGGCGGTAAACGAACGGCCGCAGCATGTCGAGCAACTGTGCGCCCGCCGCTTGATCACCGGCCACCACCCGCGCCTTGATCATCGCGTAGCGTTCCCAGTCGCGGCCCTGATCCTGGTAATACTGCTCCAGTGCATTGAAGCTCAGCACCAGCGCGCCGGATGAACCATACGGACGCAGGCGCATGTCGACGCGGAACACGAAGCCGTCGACCGTCATCGGGTCGAGGGCCTTGATCAGGCGCTGACCGAGACGAATGAAGAATTCCTGATTATCCAGCGCGCGTTTCACGCCGACGGTTTCGCCGCCCTCGGGGTAGGCGAAGATCAGGTCGATGTCCGACGACAGGTTCAACTCGACCGCGCCGAGCTTGCCCATGCCGAGGATGACCATCTGCTGCGGCAGACCACTGCGCCGGCCGGTCGGTGTGCCGAACTGCTGGCAATGGCGGCTGTACAGCCACCGGTAAGCCTGATCGATGGTGGCGTCGGCCATGTCGGAGAGGTCGCGGCAGGTCTGCACCAGATCGGCCTGGCGGTTGAGGTCACGCCAGATGATCCGCACTTGATGCCGGGCGCGCTGGCGGCGCAGGACGCGCCCGAGTTCGTCTTCGCTTTGCGCGGTGTTCACGGCTGCGGCAATCTGCGCGCACAATTCACCCGGTGCGAACGGCCGGTCGAGTTCGCCGGACTGCACCAGCGACAGCAACATCAAAGGGTCACGAACGCTCTGTTCAATGACGAAATCGCTGGCGGCACTGACGCGGGCGAATTGCGCCCAGCGCTCTGGGCTCCAGTTAGAGAAGCCTTGATCGTCTTCCAGCGCGGCGACCGCCGTACGGAACGACTGCTCGGATCGAGTGACCAACGGCAGGAGAATGGCGGGGAGTTCAGCGAGCACGGGCAGGGTCATGGTCTATCCTTGATCGGCGTGTAAATGGCCGCTTGTAGTGTTTGATGAAAACCCGCTACGCGAAGGACTGTCGAACAAAAGTTAGAAATAGCTGAAATTTCTTCTTCTTTGGCATCCAGC
Organism: Pseudomonas sp. GW823-FHT01D03; assembly: GCF_058798255.1. Lineage (NCBI taxonomy): Bacteria > Pseudomonadati > Pseudomonadota > Gammaproteobacteria > Pseudomonadales > Pseudomonadaceae > Pseudomonas > Pseudomonas sp. GW823-FHT01D03. Next base: position 585,816 of record NZ_JBXAKK010000001.1, on the reverse strand, counting down.
ATCAAACTTTCACCTTTTTCGGATGGTAATCGACCAACCTTAACGATTATTCTCACAACGCAGTCGGAGGCCACATGCCTTTCTTCTGTAGTTTTACTACTCGTCTATACAGGCGAAAGGCTGAAATGCTCAAAGATTTGTAGTAAAACTACACGCCGCCGGAACAACCTGTCGGCAATCCAAGAATTTTAAATCGTCTGCCCACAAGGCCAGTCGCAAACTCAGGCAACCGATTCTGGAAGCCTTTCCGCCCTGGAGCAAGCCATGCAAGACCTCGATCCCGTCGAAACCCAGGAATGGCTGGACGCCCTGGAATCGGTTCTCGACAAAGAAGGCGAAGACCGTGCTCACTATCTGATGACCCGTATGGGTGAACTGGCGACCCGCAGCGGTTCGCAGCTCCCTTACGCCATCACCACGCCTTACCGCAACACCATCCCGGTAACCCACGAAGCACGCATGCCTGGCGACCTGTTCATGGAACGCCGCATTCGCTCGCTGGTGCGCTGGAACGCGATGGCCATGGTAATGCGTACCAACCTGAAAGATTCTGACCTGGGTGGTCACATCTCCAGCTTCGCTTCCAGCGCGACCCTGTATGACATCGGCTTCAACTACTTCTTCCAGGCCCCGACCGACGAACACGGCGGCGACCTGATCTACTTCCAGGGCCACACCTCGCCAGGCGTTTACGCCCGTGCATTCATGGAAGGCCGCATCACCGAAGACCAGATGAACAACTTCCGCCAGGAAGTCGACGGTCAGGGCCTGTCGTCCTACCCGCACCCTTGGCTGATGCCTGACTTCTGGCAGTTCCCGACCGTATCCATGGGTCTGGGTCCGATCCAGGCGATCTACCAGGCACGCTTCATGAAGTACCTGGAACACCGCGGTTTCATCCAGCCGGGCAAACAGAAAGTCTGGTGCTTCCTGGGCGACGGCGAGTGCGACGAGCCGGAATCCCTGGGCGCGATCTCCCTGGCCGGCCGCGAGAAGCTGGACAACCTGATCTTCGTCATCAACTGCAACCTGCAGCGCCTCGACGGCCCGGTTCGCGGCAACGGCAAGATCATCCAGGAACTCGAAGGCGTGTTCCGCGGTGCACAGTGGAACGTGACCAAAGTCATCTGGGGCCGTTTCTGGGACCCACTGCTGGCCAAAGACGTCGACGGCATCTTGCAACGTCGCATGGACGAAGTCATCGACGGCGAGTACCAGAACTACAAAGCCAAAGACGGCGCGTTCGTTCGCGAGCACTTCTTCAACACGCCTGAACTCAAGGCGATGGTTGCCGATCTGTCCGACGACGAGATCTGGAAACTCAACCGTGGCGGCCACGACCCGTACAAGGTCTATGCGGCGTACCACGAAGCGGTCAACCACAAAGAACAACCGACCGTCATCCTGGCCAAGACCATCAAGGGTTATGGCACCGGTGCCGGCGAAGCGAAAAACACTGCGCACAACACCAAGAAAGTCGACGTCGACAGCCTGAAGTTGTTCCGTGACCGCTTCGACATCCCGGTCAAGGACGAAGAGCTGGAGAACCTGCCGTTCTTCAAGCCAGAGCCAAACAGCGCCGAAGCCCGCTACCTGAGCGAGCGCCGTGCCGCACTGGGCGGTTTCGTACCGCAGCGCCGCGCGCAGAGCTTCAGCGTACCGACCCCGGACCTGGACACCCTGAAAGCCATCCTCGATGGTTCGGGCGACCGTGAAATTTCCACCACCATGGCTTTCGTGCGAATCCTCGCGCAACTGGTCAAGGACAAGGAAATCGGCCCGCGCATCGTCCCGATCATCCCGGACGAAGCCCGTACCTTCGGTATGGAAGGCATGTTCCGTCAGTTGGGCATCTACTCCTCCGTCGGCCAGCTCTACGAGCCAGTCGATAAAGACCAGGTGATGTTCTACAAGGAAGACCAGAAAGGTCAGATCCTTGAAGAAGGCATCAACGAAGCAGGCGCCATGAGTTCGTTCATCGCTGCCGGTACTTCGTACTCCAGCCACAACCAGCCGATGCTGCCGTTCTACATCTTCTACTCGATGTTCGGCTTCCAGCGTATCGGTGACCTGGCCTGGGCCGCTGGCGACAGCCGTACCCGTGGCTTCCTGATCGGCGGCACCGCCGGCCGTACCACCCTGAACGGTGAAGGCCTGCAGCACGAAGACGGTCACAGCCACCTGCTGGCCGCGACCATCCCGAACTGCCGCACCTACGATCCGACCTACGGCTACGAGCTGGCGGTGATCATTCAGGACGGCATGAAGAAGATGACCGAAGAACAACAGGACATCTTCTACTACATCACCGTGATGAACGAGTCGTACCAGCAGCCAGCCATGCCGGCCGGTGCCGAAGAAGGCATCAAGAAAGGCATGTACCTGCTCGAAGAAGACACCCGCGATGCGGCGCATCACGTACAGCTGATGGGCTCCGGCACCATCCTGCGTGAAGTGCGTGAAGCGGCGAAGATTCTGCGTGAAGAGTTCAACATCGGCGCCGACGTATGGAGCGTCACCAGCTTCAACGAACTGCGTCGCGACGGCCTGGCCGTAGAGCGCAGCAACCGTCTGAAGCCTGGCCAGAAGCCTAAGCAGAGCTACGTTGAAGAGTGCCTGAGCGGTCGTAAAGGTCCGGTGATTGCCTCTACCGACTACATGAAGCTGTTCGCCGAGCAGATCCGTCAGTGGGTACCGTCCAAGGAATTCAAAGTCCTGGGCACCGACGGTTTCGGCCGCAGCGACAGCCGCAAGAAACTGCGTCATTTCTTCGAAGTCGACCGTCATTTCGTGGTGTTGGCAGCCCTGGAAGCACTGGCTGACCGTGGTGATATCGAACCTAAAGTCGTGGCCGAGGCCATCGTCAAGTTCGGCATCGACCCGGAAAAACGCAACCCACTGGACTGCTGAGGAGACATTTTGTGAGCGAACTCATTCGCGTACCTGACATCGGCAGCGGTGAAGGTGAAGTAATTGAACTGTTTGTGAAGGTCGGTGACCGTATCGAAGCCGACCAGAGCATCCTGACCCTGGAATCGGACAAGGCCAGCATGGAAGTGCCGGCCCCGAAAGCCGGCGTCATCAAGAGCCTGAAAGTGAAGCTGGGCGACCGCCTGAAAGAAGGCGACGAACTGCTTGAGCTGGAAGTCGAGGGCGCCGCTGAAGCGGCCCCTGCACCTGCTGCTGCACCGGCTGCAAAAGCTGAAGCCAAACCGGCTGCCGCACCTGCTGCTGCCGCGCCAGCCGCTGCCCCTGCTGCCGCTTCGGTGCAGCAAGTGCACGTGCCGGACATCGGCTCGTCGGGCAAGGCGCAGATCATCGAGATCCAGGTCAAGGTCGGCGACACCGTCGAGGCTGATCAATCGTTGATCACCCTGGAATCCGACAAGGCGAGCATGGAAATCCCGTCGCCTGCCGCGGGCGTGGTCAAGGCCATCAGCGTCAAGCTCAACGACGAAGTCGGCACTGGCGACCTGATTCTGGATCTGGAAGTGGCGGGTGCTGCGGCCCCGGCTGCGGCCGCTCCGGCTCAGGCTGCCGCGCCGGCCGCTGCCGCTGCGCCTGCTCCTGCGGCAGCCCCGGCTGCTCCAGTGGCTGACAGCGTTCAGGACATCCACGTTCCGGACATCGGTTCGGCCGGCAAGGCCAAGATCATCGAAGTCCTGGTCAAGGCTGGTGACAGCGTTGAAGCCGACCAGTCGCTGATCACTCTGGAATCCGACAAGGCAAGCATGGAAATCCCATCGCCTGCCGCTGGCGTGGTGGAAAGCGTCTCGATCAAGCTGGACGACGAAGTCGGTACCGGCGACCTGATCCTCAAGCTGAAAGTCAAAGGCGCGGCCCCTGCTGCCCCGGCTCCAGCTGCCGCCGCTGCTCCTAGCGCTCCGGCGCCAGCCGCTGCTGCTCCGGCTGCCGCTGCACCTGCTGCTGCCGCTCCGGTTGCTGCTCCGGCCAAGCCAGGCGCGAAAGTTCACGCCGGCCCTGCCGTGCGTCAACTGGCCCGTGAGTTCGGCGTCGAGCTGAGCGCTGTCGGCGCCAGCGGTCCGCACGGTCGCATTCTGAAAGAAGACGTGCAGGTTTACGTCAAAGCCATGATGCAGAAGGCCAAGGAAGTACCGGCCGCTGCCGCTGGCGCAACCGGTGGCGCGGGCATCCCGCCGATTCCGGTCGTGGACTTCAGCCGCTTCGGTGAAATCGAAGAAGTGCCGATGACCCGCCTGATGCAGGTCGGCGCTGCCAACCTGCACCGCAGCTGGCTGAACGTGCCGCACGTGACGCAATTCGACTCGGCGGACATCACCGAGCTGGAAGCCTTCCGTGTTGCACAGAAAGCCGTCGCGGAGAAGGCCGGCGTCAAGCTGACCATCCTGCCGCTGCTGCTCAAGACCTGCGCGCACCTGCTCAAGGAACTGCCGGACTTCAACAGTTCGCTGGCGCCAAGCGGCAAGGCGATCATTCGCAAGAAGTACGTCAACATCGGTTTCGCGGTCGACACTCCAGATGGCCTGCTGGTACCGGTCATCAAGAACGTCGACCAGAAGAGCCTGCTGCAACTGGCCGCAGAAGCTGCTTCGCTGGCTGAAAAAGCCCGCACCAAGAAGCTCTCTTCGGACGAGATGCAAGGCGCCTGCTTCACCATTTCCAGCCTCGGCCACATTGGCGGCACCGGCTTCACGCCGATCGTCAACGCGCCGGAAGTGGCGATCCTCGGTGTTTCCAAGGCAACCATCCAGCCAGTCTGGGACGGCAAAGCCTTCCAGCCGAAACTGATGCTGCCACTGTCGCTGTCCTACGATCACCGTGTGATCAACGGCGCCGCCGCTGCACGCTTTACCCAGCGTCTGGGCAGCCTGCTGGGCGACATCCGCACCATCCTGCTGTAAAGCATTCGGCCCTCCGGCAACGGAGGGCCGGTTGCGTTCCACGTTTTCGAGCGCCACACGCTCGTACCTCAACCCCGTCAGTTTGACGGGGCTTTTTTTTGTCCGAAGAAAAGTTACAAGGGTCTTATTCCTACAACTTCGGTCTACTTAAGCCACGAGCCCAGTCCACTTCGCGCCGATATTTTTTATCCGCCGACAACTAACCTTGGCGACACAAGTTAAACGAATAACTTGCTAAACACTGACCGTTATTCAAGTATCAATTCGAATGGATTCGAACATGTTAAAACCAACTGTCGGCCCGATTATTGGCCATGTAACAACTAATCACGCACGCATTTTTATGCGCGGCGACTCGCAAAACAATGCCGGCGTATTTGCCGGCCTGCGTTATCGAAAGCGCGACAGCAAACAATGGTCAAATAGCCTTTTTTCCCGTTTAAGTGCATTGCGCGATTTTTGCCAGGTCTTTTCATTGAATGACCTGGAGAGCCATTGCGAGTACGAATATCAGGCGGGCTGGTTCAGCCCCATGAGCCCTGTGCATACCGTCGAGAGCATCGCCGAATTGCCTTTGCAATGGCCGCGCGAGATCTACCGCTTCCGCACCCGCGCCAGCGACGCCGCACAGCCACGGGCTTATATCATCGGCTCCTGTCGCTACCTGCGCATGACCGCCGGCATTGCTTCCCTGCCCCAATTTGGCGACCGTATATTCGCCTCGATCAATCAGTTGATCGAAGGCGCCGAACCCCCGATCAGCGCCACCCTGATGACCGGAGACCAGATCTATGTCGACGACCTCAACCTGATTGCCCCGGATCGCGAATACAAGGACATCCTCGAAAAATATCGCACGGCGTTCTCACAACCGAATATTCAGCAGCTGATGTCCGGCACTTCGACTTACATGATCCTCGACGATCACGAAATTGAAGATAACTGGCCGGCGAACGCCAGCAAGTCCGATCATGAGTTATATCGCAATGCAATGGCGGCGTATGAGTTGTATCAAGCCAGTCATAGCCCGGCGCATGAACTAACAGTTGATGGCGAGATTGATCATTCGAAACTGGCGCATTACTGGTATCAGTTCAGCGATGGTGATATTGAATGGTTTGTCACTGATAGCCGCACTCGGCGCAACCTGGCTGCTGATGATCGACGCATCCTGGACAGCGAGCAGGAACAGGCCTTGGTCGCCTGGCTGAGCACCAGCAAGGCACGGGTCAAATTCGTGGTCACCAGCGTGATGTTCTACCCGGATCGCAAACTGCACGGCGACGATGCGTGGAAAGCCTTCCCGGGGCAGCGCCTGCGTCTGCTGGAAACCATTCGCACCCGACAGATCAGGAATGTCGTATTCGTCTCGGGCGACGTGCACGGCTCGCTGACCTCGCGCCTGACCCACAGCGAAGACCCGGACTTCGAAGTCCATACCATCGTCTCCTCGCCGTTGTGTAACAGCAAACTGTTGCCCTATGCCAAGGCGTCGACGTTCATTCTTGATCAGCCACTGGTGCGCACTGCAGCGGGCGACTATCAACACGAGTTGACCTGCGCAGTGGTCAGCGAAGACAACTTCGCGCATATGGTGGTCGAGACTGATCAGATTTTGATCAGTTACCATGATCGGGATGGCAAGAAGCTGCAATCGATCAGCCTTAAATTACGTTGAGATCCTGAAAGATCGCAGCCTTCGGCAGCTCCTACATTGGTATGCATCGCCTGCAGGAGCTGCCGCAGGCTGCGATCTTTTGCTCTTTTCCAAGAGGGGCTGGAGAAATGCGCTATGCGGCCGACACATTCTTATAGCACTTGGCCTTCATCTCTCTTGTCAGTCGGTGCCGCAATGATGCAACCTTGCCGCAGGCAACAGTCAAGAGGGCGAGAGCCCGGCGCGTTCAGCATATTTCCAAGCGAGTTCCTTCATGAAGAGCCAACCCGATGCCGCCAGCCGTATGGCGGCCGAGGTAGTGACGCAGTTGCCTGTGCCCTCGCGGCTCGGCATGCTGCGTTTCGAGCGCTTGAATGAAGCCAGTTGGGCGATGCTGTTTCTCGATCCCAATTGCGAACGCCAGTTCGGCCAGCCGGCCGTTGAACTGTGTGCTCTGGTCGGCTCGCCCTACGCCAGCCTGATGGAGCCCGAAGCGCGTTATCAACTGCACGACAATATTCAGCAACAACTGTGCAACAGCCCGCATTATCTGGTGCGCTACACCCTGCACACCGCCGCTGGCGACTTGAGCATCCTCGAACTCGGCGAAGCCTATAAGCAGCACAATCGGCACTTGCTGCGCGGTTATCTGCTGGTGGTCGATAATGTGTTCGACGAGGCACCAACGCTGCCCTCGGTCGACCTCGAAACGCAGAACTCGCGCCTGCAGATCGCCCTCGAACTCAACCAACGTGCCCAGCAGGAACAGCTGCAGCACCTCGATCGCGTACGCGCCCAGCAGGATCTGATTCTGCTGCTCGCGCGCCAGCGCTACAGCAGCCACAACTCGCTGCAGGAAGCCGCCGAACTGATCACCCGCTGCGCCTGCGACATCTATGAAATCGACTGCGCCAGCCTGTGGAACCTCGAAGGCAATCTGCTGGTGCCGATTTCCGCGTATCACCGCGCGACGCAGGAATACATCCTGCCGGAGGTGATCGACATCAGCGGTTTCCCCGACTACATGGAAGCGCTGCACGGCAGCCGCGCCATCGACGCGCACAATGCGATGCGCGACCCGCGCACCCGCGAGATGGCCGAAGCCCTGCGCCCGCGTGACGTCAACGCGATGCTCGACGCCAGCATCCGGGTCGACGGCCAGGTGGTCGGCGTGCTCTGTCTGGAGCAGACTGGGGTCACCCGCGCCTGGCAGTCCGATGAAATCGCCTTTGCCGGTGAGCTGGCGGACCAGTTCGCCCAGGTCATCAATAACCACAATCGCCGCACCGCCACCAGCGCCCTGCACCTGTTCCAGCGCGCGGTCGAGCAAAGCGCCAACGCCTTTCTGCTGGTCAATTGCGACGGCGTGGTCGAGTACGTCAACCCGAGCTTCACCGCGATTACCCAGTACTCCACCGAGGAAGTCCACGGCCAGCGCCTGTCGGAACTGCCGGCGCTGGAGAACCTCAGCGAGCTGCTGTTCGACGCGCCTTCGGCGCTGGCCAAGAGCAACAGCTGGCAGGGCGAATTCAAGAGCCGGCGCAAGAACCTCGAACCGTACTGGGGCCAGTTGTCGATCTCCAAGGTGTACGGCGACAACCGTGAGCTGACGCACTACATCGGCATCTACGAAGACATCACCCAGACCAAACTGGCGCAGCAGCGCATCGAACGCCTGGCGTACACCGACAACCTGACCAACCTCGGCAACCGCCCGGCGTTTATCCGCAATCTGGACGAGCGCTTCGCCCGCGATAGCGATACGCCGATCAGCCTGCTGCTGGTGGACATCGACAACTTCAAGCGGATCAACGACAGCCTCGGTCACCAGACCGGTGACAAGTTGTTGATCAGCCTCGCCCGTCGCCTGCGTAACAGCCTCAGCCCGAGTGGCAGCCTCGCGCGCTTCGCCAGTAACGAGTTTGCGGTGCTGCTCGACGACACCGACCTCGCCACCGGCCAGCAGATCGCCAACCAGTTGCTGGCGACCCTCGACAAACCGATGTTCGTCGACAACCAACTGATCAGCGTCACCGGCTCCGTGGGCCTGGCCTGTGCGCCGCTGCATGGCCGCGATCCGCAGACCCTGATGCGCAACGCCGGCCTCGCGCTGCACAAGGCCAAGGCCAACGGTAAACACCAGGTCCAGGTGTTCACCGAGGCACTGAATGCCGAGGCCAGTTACAAGTTGTTCGTCGAGAACAACCTGCGCCGCGCCCTGACCCAGAACGAGCTGGACGTGTTCTACCAGCCCAAGCTGTGCCTGCGCAGCGGTCGCCTGCTGGGCATGGAAGCGCTGCTGCGCTGGAACCACCCGGAGCGCGGGATGATTCGCCCGGACCAGTTCATCAGCGTTGCCGAAGAGACCGGCCTGATCATTCCGATCGGCAAGTGGATCGCGCGTCAGGCCTGCCGCATGAGCAAGGCGCTGACCGCCGCGGGCATGGGCAACCTGCAAGTGGCGATCAACCTCTCGCCGAAGCAGTTCTCAGACCCGGATCTGGTCGCCTCGATCGCCAATATCCTCAAGGAAGAAGCGCTGCCGGCCAATCTGCTCGAACTGGAGCTGACCGAAGGCCTGCTGCTGGAAGCCACCGAAGACACCCACTTGCAGCTCGACCAGCTCAAGCGCCTGGGCCTGACCCTGGCCATGGACGACTTCGGTACCGGTTACTCGTCACTCAGCTACCTGAAGAAATTCCCGATCGACATCATCAAGATCGATCGCAGCTTCATCCACGAAATCCCCGACAACCAGGACGACATGGAAATCACCTCCGCGGTGATCGCCATGGCCCACAACCTGAAACTCAAAGTCGTGGCCGAAGGCATCGAGACCGCCGAGCAACTGGCGTTCCTGCGTCGCCACCGCTGCGACGTCGGCCAAGGCTACCTGTTCGACCGGCCGATCCCCGGCGCCGAGCTGATCCAGGCGCTCAAGCGCTACCCGCGTGGCCCGCTCTGCCTCTAGCCCCCACAGATATCCCTGTCGATGAATTCCCCTTGTGGGAGCGGGCTTGCTCGCGAATGCGGTTTGTCAGGCAATGTTGATATCGACTGATACACCGCATTCGCGAGCAAGCCCGCTCCCACATTTGAATAGTGCGAAATCCGGCATCATTGGGCACACTGGCGGTCTGACTTTTTACATCCCATCCTGACTGAGAGGAACGATCATGGTTCTACGCTCGGAAATTCTGGTGAACAAAAACGTGCTACCGACCAAAGATCAAGCTCTGCCCGGCCGCGAAACTGCGATGACCCTGCCTGAAAAGCATTTCGTCTTCGAAGAAACTCCGCTGCTCGGCCCGTTTTTCCAGGACGTCGACTTTGCGATCTTCGGCTTGGGTTGCTTCTGGGGTGCGGAACGCCGTTTCTGGCAGCGCGAAGGCGTGGTCAGCACGGTGGTCGGCTACGCCGGCGGCTACACGCCGAACCCGACCTACGAAGAAGTCTGCTCGGGCCTGACCGGCCACGCTGAAGTGGTTTTGGTGGTGTACGACAAGGCCAAAGTCAGCTACGAAGAGCTGCTGGCGATGTTCTGGGAACTGCATAACCCGACTCAGGGCATGCGCCAAGGCAACGACATCGGCACCCAGTACCGTTCGGTGATCTACGCCACCTCGCCAGAGCAACTGGACGCGGCGCTGAAGAGCAAAGCGCTGTATCAGGCTGAACTGTCGAAGGCGGGTCTGGGCGAAATCAGCACCGAGATCGAACAGGCGCCGACCGTGTACTTCGCTGAGGCGTACCACCAGCAATACCTGGCGAAAAATCCTGAAGGTTATTGCGGGATTGGCGGCACCGGTGTGTGCATGCCTCCGAGCCTGGCGGGTAACTAAGTCCTAAAAGCATCGCGGGCAAGCCCGCTCTCACGAGGTCGTGCGCGATTCCAGAATCTGCGCGAACCCTGTGGGAGCGGGCTTGCCCGCGAAGGCGTCCGATCAGACACCGTTAAACCAATTGATCAGCTCTCGGCGATCAACCAATCCATCTGCCACCCACCCTGGGTCTGCCCAAGCTTTTTGGCCAACCACGGCAACAGCTCACGCAATTCTTCCTCCAGCCCCCACGGCGGATTGGCAATCGCCATCCCGGAGCCGTTCAGGCTGTTCGGCGTATCCAGCGGATGCACCAGCAACTCTACGCGCAGCAACTTCGGCGCGCCGGTACCGGCCAGATCCTGATAAAACCGCCGCAACGCACGCTGATCCTTCACCGGGTACCAGATCGCCGCCACGGTTTGACGCATCCGGCCAATCGCCTCTTTCAGCGACGCCGCACACTTTTGCATCTCGTCGAGCTGCTCGAACGGCGGATCGATCAGCATCACCGCGCGTTTCTCCTGCACCGGCAGCATCGCCCGTGCCACATGCCAGCCCTCGCCCAGATGCACCTTGACCCGACGGTCACCGGCCATGTTCTCTTTGAGCTGCACGCCGTCTTCCGGGTGTTTCTCGTTGAGCATCACCCGGTCCTGCGGCCGGGTCAGACGCCGCGCCAACTCCGGCGAACCCGGGTAGTAGCGCAACTGGCCATCCGGGTTCATCTCGTGCAGCACCTTCATGTAGTCGGCAGTCAGCGCCGGCAGATCCGGCTGATCCCACAAGCGCGCGATGCCTTCCAGATACTCGCCGGTGCGGTTGGCCTGATCGCCCTGCAGGTCATACAGACCGATACCGGCGTGGGTGTCGAGATAGGCAAACGGCTGCTCCTTGCGCGAAATCAGGGCGATGAGGCGGGTCAAGGTCAGGTGTTTGAACACATCGGCGTGATTGCCGGCATGGAAGGCGTGACGATAATTCATGGCTGCTCCTGCGAGGGCCGTGAAGTTTACCTTTTACCGGCCGGCAAGTCAGGGGTTGGCGGCCGAGCGGCCTCCAACAGCAAAGATCGCAGCCTGCGGCAGCTCCTACACAGAATTGGCGTACCCCCTGTAGGAGCTGCCGAAGGCTGCGATCTTCTGCTCTTGCCTTTGTGACGAGGGAGCTTGCTCCCGCCGGGTTGCGAAGCGTTACAAGACCTAAATCCCGATTCCGTCTGACACCGCGACAATCTGGTTACGGCTGCTGCGCAGCCAAGCGGGAGCAAGCTCCCTCGCCACAAAAACTGTCTCAGGCTTACAGGGATGGGTTGCCGAGGCGTTTGCCGATGACATCCAGCACATCGCAGCCGTCACGCAGCGGAATGGCGCAGAGCATGGCGAAGTCGCTGAGGATGATCGAGTCGCATTCGACCGAGCCGCGCATGCACATGTTTTCCAGCACCTGCGGTAGTTTTGGGCGGTCTCCCGCAACTCTATGAGCAACATAAAGAAACATCTTCCTCAGGATAACCGTCGTCTCACGAGCGAAGGGAGTGCGAATATCCGCTCCACTGAAAACCTGTAAAGAGGGAAATTTACATGGGAAGGAAAGTGGTCGGAATCGGCGCGCCTACATCAACTGGTGGTGTGGTTCTGGAAGGAAACGTTGGAATCAACATTGATTACGCGGTGAGCACTTCATCCATCGGCCACATGGCAAGTTGTCCTGTATGCCCTCCGGGCAAAGGTCCCATCGTAGCTGTCGGCCCACGAACAATCACTTTACCGGCTGGCCTGGTTGCACTTGAGGGCGACTATGTCGCGTGTGGCTGCCCCCCAAAATCCAACACTGTTCTCTTTGCTCAATCCTCTGTCTTTGGTGGCGGGGAACATAGCGCTGCGAGCTTTTCTCCCATCGTCCCTTTGATCCCTGAACCGAAGAGCATCCAGCGCATAACGTTCTCGTATGGAGAAAACCAGACACCCGTCGATTCGATATCGCGCTTCTATTGCGACTTGAATATTCATGTGAAAACTTCCGGCTATTTACCGGGAGAGACCGTGGCTGTAACGATCAGCGGTACGACAGAAAAAAAACTGACCGGGACGGTGGGGGCAAAAGGCATAGCGATCATTCCAAACGCTTTTCAAGGTGAATTCTTCGACATGGAAGGAGAAGTCTAGTGGCTCAGCTCAATATCAGTGCCGGTGGCGTAACCTCAAACATAGTTGTCAAAAGACCAAAGTTCAGCACCCTATGGACCGCCTACGCAGAGGTCGGCCTCAAAAACTCGATTGATGTTTATGCACTGGTTGGAGGTAATGTCGAAGCGGCCAGAGCAGAAAAGCCTGATGCTTACGCGAACGCTTGCGCCCTTAGAATAAGTAGAGGATTTAACTATGGCGGCTACAAAATCCCGAAAGGAACGATCATTCCCAGCAAATCCATCTATCGCCTTGCCGGCGCAGACCAACTCCCGTACATCATGAAGGTCGCAGATTTCCTTGCCTTCCTGAAACACAATTGGGGGGCTCCGGATCATGAATTGAAACTCAGTGAGGCTGACTTCATCAATGGCAAGAAAGGCGTGATTATTATGGAAATCACCGGGTGGACCGACGCGACCGGTCATGCGACCTTGTGGAACGGTAGCTCCACCGGAGACAACAGCGACTACCATCGCCCGAATAGCCACACTTATGATCGGCCAGACGTAAAACTCGAAAAAATCAATTTCTGGGAGCTAAAGGGATGAAATTCCAGCTATTCATTGCGGTAGGTATTCTTGGCGCATCTGTAAATGCCTTCTCAAGTGAAGCAGATCTAACCACCGCAAGAGTTTCATTGAAGAATTACGGCCTCGCCAACTGCATATCAAATCAATTCAAGAGTGAATCAGATATCAAATCGGATCTCGGCCTCGCTATTGGCGCTTACTCCGTAATGGGCAAGGGACAACACGCGATTTTGCAGAACGAAGACACACTTGAAGTCATCCATGATCCCTATGTGGAAACAGAGAAGTACGTGGCGGATGCTTACGCCAAGACTTCTTCAACCAGCAAGCAGTCTGGAAAAAATATCGTGTTCTATTCTTGCCTTGAAATTTACAACTCCCCTGCATTCGACGCCTTTATCAAGTCACAAGATCAGTATCTGCAGAACTAATTCTTCTCAGCAGGCTAGTGATCCTTCCATCGATAGAGGCTGGAAGGATCTATTCATAATTGTGACGTTAAGGCATCGCGCTCAAGCGTTTGCCGATGACATCCAGCACATCGCAGCCGTCACGCAGCGGAATGGCGCAGAGCATGGCGAAGTCGCTGAGGATGATCGAGTCGCATTCGACCGAGCCGCGCATGCACATGTTTTCCAGCACTTGAATAACGGCGCGGATGCGGTGGTTGGCGGCGTCCCTGAGGATGTCGAGGGGAACTTGGGTATCGATGAACAGGGTGGGCATTTCGCTGCAATTGCCGGTCAGGGCCATGAAGCGATTATCGGGATGGGGGATAACTTTTTCGTAGGGTGGATCGGGTTTAAGCATCGTCATATTTGAGCATTCTCGAAGTTCTAAATAGAGACTGACATCGACCTTCCTACGGGTTTGGGTGGCAGCCATGCGCGGGAGTAGGAACTGAGGAACTTCAAATCAGCCACGTCGAAACGTGTCCCGCACACAGCCGCCATAAAAGGCGTTGTGGACACTGGTTAAGTGTCGCAACCAATCGACGGTACTGATGCACATTTGAAGTTCGGGTTCCTACACCCTGCCACCACTCTCGCAGTGACAACGAAAAGACTATCCCCGCAACCCACCGCCCACCAGTTCATGAAATCCGCCGCAACTCGCGGGAAATTTCCGAAGCCTTCGCCCGGAAATTTCATTCTGCTTCGTCCTGCAAATACGCCAACAGCACCGATGGCGACGATTCTTCCGACGCTGAAACCTGAAAAAACTGCTGAACCTTGCAGCGCAACACAGTCTGCGGGAACGTCTCGTAGAGTGCCGGATGCTCCTCGCTCAGCCACTGCAGCGCATTGCCGATCCGGACTCCATCCCCTGCTGAAGCCAGTACCGACTCAGGCACCCTCCACCAAGGAAAAACCCGCCCCGAAACCTGCGCCCTGCCCCCGATCTCCACGGCCTGTCCGTTGATCAAACCGCGCGAAATCACCGGGATCAACTGCGCCGATTGCACTTCGTCGGACTGCAGGATCGGCAACACAAACCGCCCATCCCAGAAGCGGAAAAACACCTCTTTGCCGTCCGGCATCAGCACCTGAGTCAGGCTGCGAAAGTGCTCGACCAGCACTTCCAGACTCGCCGAAGACACCGCCAGCCAACCCCAGTCGCAAGACTCGGTAGAGGCCACCCAATCGAGAAACTCACTGTCGGTAGCGACAATTCCCACGAAGGGCATCACCGCGTCCCACTCGGCGTAGATCGTCTCCGCCCATATCGGCTTAGGTGCGACCAATGGAGGCCTGGCGTCGCTGGCGTTACTGAAGATCGCGAACAGTTGTTCCGAAGGTTTCAGCGGTTCACGCGCCAGCCACTCTGCCGGCATGAGGCAATCAGGCTGCACAAACACCATCCTTGCAACGCTCACACTCTTCGCAGAACGGCGCATCGCCTTTGAAACTCATGATTTGTGCGGCGGTGAGCATGGCCGCCGGCGCTGCGGCAAGTTTCTCCGGCAACCCCGGCACCACCGGCGCGGCACTCATCGCTGCCATCGGCGCGCCGCCCACGACAATCGGCACGCTGCTGAAAATTCCACCCGGCCCAATGTTGATCCACTGCCCGCCGGCCTGAATCGTCGCGCTCGCGCCGCCGTCGATTACCACTTGTTGCCCGGCACTGACGTGGATTTGCGCGCTGGCGCTGGTTGCCTGATTGCTCACCCTGATATGCCGATCGCCGACCACGGTCAAGTGATCGTCCTGCTTCACTTCGGTCTGCCGCTGACCGTGGGTGGTGCGTTGCTCATCGGCCTTCAACTCATGTCGCGCGGTGCCGGTGACAACGATGCTGCGCTGGTTGTCGACCTGCACCTGTTGGTCGTTCAACACATGCTGAGTCCAATTTCGCTGGGCACGCAGATAAATTTCCTCCGCTCCTTTTTTATCCTCGATGCGCAGTTCGTTGTAGCCGCCACCGCCGGGACTGCTCTGGCTGCGGAAGATGCTGCGGGTCTTGTCCGCTGGCAGATCCAGCGGCACCGGCGTCGCGGCGTTGGGCAGACAACCCATGACCAGCGGTTTGTCGGCATCGGCGTCGATGAAACCGACCAGCACTTCCATGCCGACCCGTGGAATCAGCACGCTGCCGTAACGGTCATGGGCCCAACCGCTGGCCACGCGCAGCCAGCAACTGGAATGCTCGTTCAACTCGCCATCGCGATCCCAGGCCAGTTGCACCTTGACCCGACCGTACTCGTCGCAATGGATTTCCGTGTCTTGCGGCCCGGTGACCACGGCAGGTTGATAGCCGAGCATGCGCGGTTTTTCCGGTCCCAACGCCGGGCGAAAGAACACATCCCACGGCGTGGCAAGAAAGGTATTACGGTAACCCTGGAATGCTTCCCCATCGCTGGTCACCGACTCCTCCAGCACTTGCGGCTGTCGGCCGTGGTGTTCGACCGAGGTCAGCAGCCACAGGTCGTTCCAGTCGCTACGCGGATGGTCGATCAGTTGCAGGAAATGTCCACAAACCAATGCGGATTCGTCGCTGACGCCCTCGGCCTGACGGTAATCGGCGACATGTCGCTCCAGCGCTCTTTGGGCGAGGTGCTTGCCGGTTTCACGATCGTTGAATTGGCCGGGGAATTGATAATCCTCGAGCACCGGGCGCAGCTCACCGTCGACTCGACTTTGCAACTGCAGACGCGGCTTGATGAAGTTGTAATCGCGCCGGGTCACTACGCTGGTACGGGTCTCCACGCGAACATTGAAACGATTGATCGCCGGCGCGCCACCGGCCATGCCGCTGCCGGGCAGATACAGCGTCGGTCGAGCCAGTTTCGGGAACACCGTCTGATCATCACCGAACACCAACAGGTGACCTTCCGGGCTGTGCTGAAAGTGGTAATGAATGCCGACTTCGGCGCACAGGCGCTGGATAAACGCGAGGTCACTTTCGGCGTATTGCACGCAGTACTCGCGCTCCGGGTACTCGCTGCTTAGGCGAAATTCGAAAGCATCGCGCAGGATCGCGTGATCCTTGAGGATCCTTGCAACAATCTGCGGAACCGTCTGATGCTGAAAGATCCGCTGATTGATTCGGTGCGCGAGGTAGGTCAGACGCGGGACAAGACTGAGGTGATATCGCGTCAGACGCTTCCCGGAATCACCCTGCCCGACCTGATAAATCTGACCATGAACACCGGAACCTTCCGCATCGAATCTCAGAAACGCCTGACGGTGCAGCAGGCTTTCGAGGTCCAGATCCGGTCGCTCACTGACCAGTTCCAGCTCGAAACGAAAGGGTTGGCTGATGGCTTCCTTGCCCGTGAACTCAAGGACTTTGAGATCAATTTGGGCGCCTTCTAGGGTCAACGTGAAACGCGGTTGATTGGCAGGCGCGAACATCCGATGTCTCTCTGCAGATTGAGGGCGGGCGATTCTGCATGAGGGGCAAGGGGTGTTGGGTGGGTGACGGGAAAATCAGATTTGCCCTACTTTTTCTGGCGAAAAAGCCTTCGAAAATCGGAGCATGCGACTACAGACAACCTCTCAAACTCACCACCGAACAACTGTGGGAGCGGGCTTGCTCGCGAAAGGGCCGTGTCAGTCGACATTGATTTCATTTGACCCACCGCATTCGCGAGCAAGCCCGCTCCCACAGGGGATCTATGCTGAGTCAGGGGTATTGCAGGCATAAAAAACGGCCCGCCTCCAGTAGGAAACGGGCCGCTCTCTTGTGAGCCGAAGCTCAATGCATCACTTGTTCAGGTGGAAATCTTTTTCCGCCGCTTCGAAGCGCTGCACCATACCTTTGGTTGGCTCGCCCATTTTGCTGACGATGTAGATGGCCAGACTGGCGAAGATGAAGCCCGGGATGATTTCGTACAGACCCAGCAGTTCGAAATGCTTCCAGACCACTACGGTGATCGCGCCGACCAGGATGCCGGCCAGTGCGCCGTTGCGGGTCATGTCTTTCCAGATCACCGAGATCAGCACCACTGGGCCGAACGCGGCACCGAAACCGGCCCAGGCGTAGGACACCAGGCCCAGTACGCGGTTTTCCGGATTGGCGGCCATGGCGATAGCGATCAGCGCCACCAGCAACACCATCGCGCGGCCAACCCACACCAGTTCTACCTGGGAGGCGGATTTGCGCAGGAAGGTTTTGTAGAAGTCTTCGGTCAGGGCGCTCGAGCACACCAGCAACTGGCAGCTCAGGGTGCTCATCACAGCAGCCAGAATGGCCGACAACAGCACGCCAGCAATCCATGGGTTGAAGAGGATTTTCGCCAGCTCGATGAACACCCGCTCGTGGTTCTCGGTCACGGGACCGGCGACTTCCGGGTGCGCCGAGAAGTAGGCGATACCGAAGAAGCCCACAGCGACGGTGCCGCCCAGGCACAGAATCATCCAGGTCATGGAGATGCGACGGGCGTTGGCAATCGACTTCACCGAATCAGCGGCCATGAAACGCGCGAGGATGTGCGGTTGACCGAAGTAACCCAGACCCCAGCCCATCAGCGAGATGATGCCGATGAAAGTGGTGCCCTTGAGCATGTCGAAGTTGCTCGGATCCTGCGCCTCGATGGCCAGGAACGTGGTATCGACGCCGCCGGTGGCCAGCAGCACGATGATCGGCGTCAGCAGCAGGGCGAAGATCATCAGCGTGGCTTGCACGGTGTCAGTCCAGCTCACCGCGAGGAAACCGCCGACGAAGGTGTAGGCAATCGTCGCCGCAGCACCGGCCCACAGCGCCGTCTCGTAGGACATGCCGAAAGTGCTTTCGAACAGACGGGCGCCAGCCACGATGCCGGAAGCGCAGTAGATGGTGAAGAACACCAGAATCACCACCGCCGAGATGATACGCAGCAGGCCGCTTTTGTCTTCGAAACGGCTGGAGAAGTAGTCCGGCAGGGTCAGGGCATCACCGTTGTGCTCGGTCTGCACGCGCAGACGGCCGGCGACGAACAGCCAGTTCAGGTAGGCACCGACGATCAGGCCGATGGCGATCCAGCTTTCGGACAGACCGGACATGTAGATGGCACCCGGCAGGCCCATCAACAACCAGCCGCTCATGTCGGAAGCACCGGCAGACAGAGCCGTGACGACGCTGCCAAGACTGCGGCCGCCAAGAATGTAGTCAGAAAGGTTGTTGGTGGAGCGATAGGCCATGAAGCCGATCAGCACCATTGCTGCGATGTAGATCACGAACGTGATCAGTGTTGGATTGCTTACGCTCATTAAGTACGCCCTGGCTTTGTTTTTATGTAGCAGCGGTGATCTATCGCACACAAACGACGACGTTTGGCAGACGAATCGGGATCCCGCGCATTTAGGACTGATGTTTCCCCAGGAAAGCCACCAGCCGATGCACCGGGTATTCCCGGTTGCACCTTGGGCGCGAATGCTATGCAACAAACCAAAAAAGGTGCAACCAGTTTCTGGCGATTAAGTTGCACCTAGTCGGATATACCGATAAACAGGCCGTTTTTGCTCCTTTTTAGCGCAGTCAACTCGCTCCGCTAGAAGTAAAAGCACCAGGCAGGAGCGGCACTTCAGTACCAGAAAATAATTCCTGACGAAGCGTTTATTTTTCCGACAAAAAAAGGGTTGCACCCGGTTGCACCTCTTTCAGCGCACGGCTAATCTTGCCGCCAGCTGATGCCACGCAACTGTGGCAACCATGAGGATAAAAATATGGCTACCACCACCCTTGGGGTCAAACTCGATGACCCGACCCGCGAGCGCCTGAAGGCTGCCGCGACCTCGATTGATCGCACACCGCACTGGCTGATCAAGCAGGCAATTTTCAATTACCTGGAAAAACTCGAGGGTGGTGCAACCCTGACCGAGCTGAACGGTTTGACCGCCAAAGACACCGACGATGCCGGTGAAGTCCATACCGATCACGCCCACCAGTGCTTCCTCGAATTCGCTGAAAGCATCCTGCCGCAATCGGTACTGCGCGCATCGATCACCGCTGCTTACCGTCGCCCTGAGCCGGAAGTGGTGCCGATGCTGATCGAGCAGGCGCGCCTGCCGGCACCGATGGCCGAAGCCACCAATAAACTCGCCGCGACGATCGCGGAGAAACTGCGTAACCAGAAAAGTGCCGGCGGTCGTGCAGGCATTGTTCAGGGCCTGCTGCAGGAATTTTCCCTGTCGTCCCAGGAAGGCGTGGCACTGATGTGCCTGGCCGAAGCGCTGCTGCGTATCCCGGACAAAGGCACTCGCGATGCGCTGATCCGCGACAAGATCAGCACCGGCAACTGGCAGCCGCACCTGGGCAACAGCCCGTCGCTGTTCGTCAACGCCGCGACCTGGGGTCTGCTGCTGACCGGCAAGCTCGTTTCCACGCACAACGAAGCCGGCCTGACTTCGTCGCTGAGCCGCATCATCGGCAAGAGCGGCGAGCCGATGATCCGCAAGGGCGTCGACATGGCCATGCGCCTGATGGGCGAGCAGTTCGTCACCGGCGAAACCATCGCCGAAGCACTGGCCAACGCGAGCAAGTTCGAAGCCAAGGGCTTCCGCTACTCCTACGACATGCTCGGTGAAGCGGCACTCACCGAACACGACGCGCAGAAGTACCTGGCGTCGTACGAACAAGCCATCCACTCGATCGGCAAAGCCTCCCACGGCCGTGGGATTTATGAAGGCCCGGGCATTTCCATCAAGCTCTCGGCGCTGCACCCGCGTTATAGCCGTGCGCAGTACGAGCGCGTGATGGACGAGCTGTACCCGCGCCTGCTGTCGCTGACCCTGTTGGCCAAGCAATATGACATCGGCCTGAACATCGACGCCGAAGAAGCCGACCGTCTGGAGCTGTCGCTGGATCTGCTCGAGCGCCTGTGCTTCGAACCGCAACTGACCGGCTGGAACGGCATCGGTTTCGTGATTCAGGCTTATCAGAAGCGTTGCCCATACGTGATCGACTACGTGATCGATCTGGCTCGCCGCAGCCGCCATCGCCTGATGATCCGTCTGGTGAAAGGCGCGTACTGGGACAGCGAGATCAAGCGCGCCCAGGTCGAAGGCCTGGAGGGCTATCCGGTCTACACCCGCAAGGTGTACACCGACGTTTCCTACATTGCCTGCGCGCGCAAACTGCTGTCGGTGCCGGAAGTCATCTACCCGCAGTTCGCCACGCACAACGCCCACACCCTGTCGGCGATTTACCACATTGCCGGTCAGAACTATTACCCGGGCCAATACGAATTCCAGTGCCTGCACGGCATGGGTGAACCGCTCTACGAGCAGGTTGTCGGCAAAGTTTCCGAAGGCAAGCTGAACCGTCCGTGCCGCGTGTACGCACCGGTCGGCACCCACGAAACCCTGCTGGCGTACCTCGTGCGTCGTCTGCTGGAAAACGGCGCAAACACCTCGTTCGTCAACCGCATCGCCGACCAGTCGATTTCGATTCAGGAGCTGGTGGCCGATCCGGTGGCGCAGATCGAGCAGATGGCAACCGTGGAAGGTGGTTTCGGCCTGCCGCACCCACGCATTCCGCTGCCGCGTGATCTGTACGGTGCCGAGCGCGCCAACTCCGCCGGCATCGACATGGCCAACGAACATCGTCTGGCCTCGTTGTCCTGCGCGCTGCTCGCCACCGCG
Source organism: Pseudomonas sp. GW823-FHT01D03 (assembly GCF_058798255.1). Classification (NCBI taxonomy): domain Bacteria; kingdom Pseudomonadati; phylum Pseudomonadota; class Gammaproteobacteria; order Pseudomonadales; family Pseudomonadaceae; genus Pseudomonas; species Pseudomonas sp. GW823-FHT01D03. Next base: position 564,667 of record NZ_JBXAKK010000001.1, on the reverse strand, counting down.
CACAACCACTGGAAAGCCGCGCCGATGCTCGGTTGCGCTTCCAGCAACGAAGCGCCAGCACCGGTGCTGAACCCGGCGGATCACCGCGATGTGGTCGGCCACGTGCAGGAAGCTAACGTCGAAGACGTCGACAACGCGATCCAGTGCGCGCTGAATGCTGCGCCAATCTGGCAGGCCACTCCGCCAGCCGAGCGCGCGGCGATTCTGGAGCGTGCCGCCGACCTGATGGAAGGCGAGATCCAGCCATTGATGGGCCTGCTGGCCCGTGAAGCCGGCAAGACCTTCGCCAACGCCATTGCCGAAGTGCGCGAAGCGGTCGACTTCCTGCGTTACTACGCGGTGCAGGCGCGCAACGATTTCAGCAATGACGCCCACCGCCCACTGGGCCCGGTGGTGTGCATCAGCCCATGGAACTTCCCGCTGGCAATCTTCAGTGGTCAGGTCGCTGCCGCACTGGCCGCCGGTAACCCGGTGCTGGCCAAACCGGCTGAGCAGACCCCACTGGTTGCCGCGCAAGCCGTACGTTTGCTGCTCGAAGCCGGGATTCCGGAAGGTGTGCTGCAACTGCTGCCGGGTCGCGGTGAAACCGTCGGTGCCGGTCTGGTCGGTGATGAGCGCGTCAAAGGCGTGATGTTCACCGGTTCCACCGAAGTCGCGCGCCTGCTGCAACGCAACATCGCTGGCCGTCTCGACAGCCAGGGCCGTCCGATTCCACTGATCGCCGAAACCGGCGGGCAGAACGCGATGATCGTCGACTCCTCGGCACTGACCGAACAAGTGGTGATCGACGTAGTGTCCTCGGCCTTCGACAGCGCCGGCCAGCGTTGCTCGGCTCTGCGCGTACTGTGCCTGCAGGAAGATTCCGCCGACCGTGTCATCGAAATGCTCAAAGGCGCGATGGCTGAAAGCCGCCTCGGCAATCCTGAGCGCCTGTCCGTGGACATCGGCCCGGTGATCGACGCCGAAGCCAAGGCCGGTATCGACAAGCACATCCAGGCCATGCGCGATAAAGGTCGCAGCGTCTATCAGGTGGCTATCGCTGACAGCGAAGAAGTCAAACGCGGCACCTTCGTCATGCCGACCCTGATTGAACTGGAAAGCTTTGACGAACTGCAACGCGAGATCTTCGGCCCGGTGCTGCACGTGGTGCGCTACAAGCGCAAAGAGATCGATCAGTTGATCGGCCAGATCAATGCCTCCGGTTATGGCCTGACCCTCGGCGTGCATACGCGCATCGACGAGACCATCGCCAAGGTGATCGACAACGTCAACGCCGGTAACGTCTACGTCAACCGCAACATCGTCGGTGCCGTGGTCGGCGTGCAGCCATTCGGTGGCGAAGGCCTGTCCGGTACGGGTCCGAAGGCCGGTGGCCCGCTGTACCTGTACCGCTTGCTGTCGACCCGTCCTACTGACGCGATCGAACAATCCTTCGCTCGCGGTGATGCGGTCGTCGCCCCGGACGTGCGTCTGCGTGATGCCATGAGCAAACCGCTGAACGCTTTCAAGGCCTGGGCCGAGAGCAACAAATACGCCGATCTGAGCACCCTGTGCGTGCAGTACGCCGCGCAGTCGCAAAGTGGCATCACCCGCGTGCTGGCCGGCCCGACCGGCGAAAAGAACAGCTACGCGATCCTGCCGCGTGAACACGTGCTGTGCCTGGCGGACGTCGAAGGCGATCTGTTGGCCCAACTGGCGGCGGTCCTGGCTGTCGGCGGTTCGGCGGTATGGCCGGAGTCCGACATCAGCAAGGCCTTGTTCGCACGCCTGCCGAAGGAAGTTCAGGCGCGGATCAAACGGGTTGCCGACTGGCACAAGGATGAAGTGGTGTTTGATGCCGTGCTGCATCACGGCCATTCCGACCAGTTGCGTGGTGTCTGCCAGCAGATTGCCAAGCGGGCCGGTGCGATCGTTGGCGTTCAGGGCCTGTCCCAGGGCGAGACCAACATTGCGCTGGAGCGTCTGGTGATCGAGCGGGCGTTGAGCGTTAACACTGCTGCGGCGGGTGGTAACGCGAGTTTGATGACCATCGGTTAAGACCCGATGAGCCAGGCAACCGCAATGGTTGCCTGACAATCAAATCCCAATGTGGGAGCGGGCTTGCTCGCGAAGGCGTAGTGTCAGTCGACATCTGCAGTGACTGATGCACCGCTTTCGCGAGCAAGCCCGCTCCCACAGTTGTTTTGGGGTGTTTGTTAAGTCGGTGCTCGGCCATGACATCACCGCCATCAATCATCGTATTCAGCCCTTATCAGCAAGCCTAGACTCGGCCCAACCCCAATTTTCAGGTAGGCCGCCATGTCCGAGACGCTGCTCAGTTCCCGCAATCTGGCTTTCGAGCTGTACGAAGTCCTCGATGCCGAGGGCCTGACCCGGCGTGAGCGCTTTGCCGAGCACAATCGCGAGACCTTCGACGCCGCCATCGGCACTGCGCGCAGCATCGCCGAGAAATACTTCGCACCGCACAACCGCAAGGGCGACGAGAATGAACCGCGCTACGAGAACGCTCAGGCGATGCTGATTCCCGAAGTGAAACCGGCGGTGGATGCGTTCCTCGAGGCGGGTTTCCTCAATGCCGCGCGCAGCTTCGAAGCGGGCGGCATGCAACTGCCGACGCTGCTGTCGCAAGCGTGCTTTGCGCACTTTCAAGCGGCGAACGCGGCGACCACCTCGTACCCGTTCCTGACCATGGGCGCGGCGAACCTGATCGAAAGCTTTGGCACCGACGAGCAAAAACAGCGCTTTCTGCAACCAATGATCGACGGGCGCTTCTTCGGCACCATGGCCCTCACCGAACCCCACGCCGGCTCCTCGCTGTCGGATATCCGTACCCGCGCCGAGCCGGCGTCCGACGGCACTTATCGGCTCAAGGGCAACAAGATCTTCATTTCCGGCGGCGATCACCCGCTGTCGGAAAACATCGTGCACATGGTCTTGGCCAAACTGCCGGACGCGCCGCCAGGGGTGAAAGGGATTTCGCTGTTCATCGTGCCGAAGTTTCTGGTCAACGACGACGGCAGCCTCGGCCAGCGCAACGATGTGCTGCTGGCCGGGCTATTCCACAAGATGGGCTGGCGCGGCACCACCTCCACGGCACTGAACTTCGGCGATAACGGCGAGTGTGTCGGCTATTTGGTGGGCAAGCCGCACCATGGCTTGAGCTACATGTTCCAGATGATGAACGAGGCGCGGATCGGCGTCGGTATGGGCGCGGTGATGCTCGGTTACGCCGGCTACCTGTACTCGCTGGAATACGCCCGCGAACGCCCGCAAGGCCGAGTGCCGGACAGCAAGGATCCGAGCACGGCGCCAGTGGCGATCATTCAGCACGCCGATGTCAGACGCATGCTGCTGACGCAAAAGTCCTACGTCGAAGGGGCCTTTGACCTCGGTCTGTACGCGGCACGGCTGTTCGATGACACCACAACACTGGAAACCGAAGCCGAGCGCAAACAGGCCCATGAGTTGCTGGATTTGCTGACGCCGATCGTCAAATCCTGGCCGTCGGAGTTCTGTCTGAAGGCCAACGAACTGGCGATCCAGATTCTCGGCGGCCACGGTTACACCCGTGAATACCCGGTGGAGCAGTATTACCGCGACAACCGCCTGAACCCGATCCATGAAGGCACCCACGGTATTCAGTCGCTGGACTTGCTCGGTCGCAAACTGGCGCAGAACGGCGGCGCCGGATTGAAGCAACTGATCCGTCTGATCGCCGACACCGCCGAGCGCGCGACTGCGTATGAATCGTTGACCGCACTGCGTGAGCCATTGGAGAAACTGGTGGCGCGCCTGCAAGCGGTGACCATCGGCCTGCTCACCGATCTGGCGCAGGGCAAGATCAACAGCAGCCTGGCGAATTCGGCGCTGTACCTGAAAGTGTTCGGGCACACGGTGATTGGCTGGCGCTGGCTGGAGCAGGCGATTCGGGCTGAGGAAGGTTTGGCCAAAGGCAATGCGGCGGATGCTGACTTCTATAAGGGCAAGCTGCAGGCGGCGCGGTACTTCCTGACGTGGGAAGTGCCAGGCTGTCACCATGAGCTGGCGTTGCTGGAGGCGCGGGATGATACGTGCCTGGCGATGCAGGATGGGTGGTTCTGATCCGGTTTGTGTGCCGCGGCTGAAATCCAATCGCGAGCAGGCTCACTCCTACAGTTGGAATGCGTTCCCCTGTAGGAGTGAGCCTGCTCGCGATAGCGTCAGTTCAAACAACACATCTCTCAGGACAGCTTGAATCCACCCATCTGCCGCGCCAGATCATCCGCCAACCGCTGCAACATCTGACAATCTTCGCGACACGCCCGCACCTCCCCCGCCGTCGCCCGGGCCAGATCGGAAATCCCCTGCACGTTGCGATTGATCTCTTCAGTCACCGCCGATTGTTCTTCCGTCGCGGTCGCCACCTGATGGTTCATGTCGCTGATGCGCTCGACCTGCCCGGTAATCGCGGTCAGCGACGCGCCCGTACGCTGGCTCGACTCAACCCCGGTGCCGGTCGCCGCCTGCCCGGTACGCATCGATGACACGGCATTCTCGGCGCCTTGCTTGAGGCTGCCGATCATTTGCTGAATCTCGTCGGTGGAGGCCTGGGTTCTGCGCGCCAAGGTGCGCACTTCATCCGCCACTACCGCAAACCCGCGCCCCATATCTCCGGCGCGCGCCGCTTCAATCGCCGCGTTGAGCGCAAGCAGATTGGTCTGCTCGGACACCCCGCGAATTACCGCCAGCACCGAGTCGATCGACGCCACCTGTTGTGCCAGCTCACCCACCGCACCCGCCGCCACGCCAATCTCGTCGGACATGCTTTCAATATGGCGGATCGAGCCGCCGACCACTTCCCGCGCCTGCAGCGCTTCATCGCGAGCAGTTTGTGAAGCCAGCGCGGCGTTGCCGGCGTTCTGCGCGATTTCCTGCACAGTCAGGCCCATCTCATGCACCGCCGTGGCGACCATGTCGGTCATTTCCTGCTGGCGCCCGGAGCGTTCAGCGGTGTTTTCCACCACTTTCGCCACTTGGCCGACCGCCGTGCGCAAACGCTCGCTGGTGGTCAGGACTTCGCCGATCAGCCCGCGCTGGCTGTCGAGAAAACGGTTGAAGCCGCGCGCGAGATCGCCCAGCTCATCGGCGCGACTGGAATCTAACCGATGGGTCAAATCTCCACCGCCGCTACCGATCGCTACCAGCGCGGCTGTTACCTGACGAATCGGTCGCACCAGCCCTTGGGCCAGCCACACCACCAGCGCCAGGCACACCAGTGCCACCGCCAGACCGATGCCGCCGCTCATCCACATCGCCTTGCGGGCTTCGGCGTAGATCTGCGATTGCGGCACTTCGGCCACCAGCGTCCAGCCCAGATCACGCAACGGCAGGCTGAAGGCGAGGAAGTCTTCGCCATCGCGCTGGAAGGAACTGTTGCTGGCGACTTTCTGACCCATGACCGCTTGCGCCGCCGACGCACCGATCTGCTCCGTGAGGGTGCGCTTGCCGCTGAACTGCGCCTCGGGATGAACCTGGATCAAACCGTCGGAACGCACGAGATAGACCTTGCCGCGCTCGCCAAAGCTGAAGTTATGGATCAGCTCCGACAGCTCTCTCATGCTCAGGCCCAACCCGGCCACGCCGACCACCTTGCCGGCCTGCTCGACCTTCAAGTCGATGAACAGCGCCAATTCTCCGGTGGCGCCATCGTTGTCGATGTTCAGGGTGCGCGGCTGATTGCTATCGAGAAAGGAGTAGAACCAGGCATCGGCCGGTTTGGCCCGACTGAGGGTGCGATCCAGGCCCTTTTCGGTAATGTAGTGATTGGAGTCGGTGCCGATGATCAACGCGGTGAACGCTTTATGTTCGGCGCGGATGCCTTCCAGATACTGCGCGAAGACCGCTGTTTTGCTGCTGTCTTCACCCGCTGCCAGCCAGTCGCGCACCATGCTGTTGCTGGCGATGTCTTTGGCCGCGGTGAGGGGTTGGACGAGGATGCGTTCGATATCGTTGCGCGTCGCTTCAATGCTCGACGGCAGCGCTTGTTCGACCAGATAGCTCTGGGCGAGGCGGTTGACCACCAGGGTATAAATGCCAACCACGATCAGGATGCTGACCAGCAGAGCGGTGCCCATGCTGAGAATCAGCTGCCATTGAATACTGCGTCGCCACAACTGCATGGAGCACCCCCAAAGAATAAGTGGCCGAAACAATGCAACAGCCGTGCCGATTGTATACAACCCGATCGACAATCTATTCTTTGGTTGTGCGCAACCCCATCAGCCCTGATTGATGGTCTTGGCGATGGTGTCGACCGTGGCGCTGACTTGCTCTTGGTAACGGTCGAGTTCTTCCTGATGTTGCTTCTTCATTTCGATCTGCTGCGAGCACAGGTTCATCGCTGCCAGCACCAGCAAGCGGTCACCGATCAGCGTCGGGTATTTGCGTTTGGTGTCGGCCAGTGCGGCCTTGAGCATCAGTGCGGCATCCAGCAGGGTCTGTTCTTCCCCGGCCGGTGCCTTGATCGAATAGTCCTCCCCGAGAATGGAGATGACTTTTACCCCTGCGGTGCCGTGGTTCATGCGCTGACAGGGCCTGCGTTGACGCGATCAACCAGAGCCTGGATCCGCGCTGCGGTGGCGCCGTGCTTCTCTTCCTGTTCCATCAGGCTCAGTTGCAGGCTTTCGTTTTCATCCTTGGCCTGGGCCAGTTCCGTGGACAGGGTCTGGTTGGTTTGCGCAAGGGTCTGGTTCTGTTGCACCAGGTCGCTGACGAGCTGTTCCAATTGGCTGAGGGATGCTTCCAACATTTTGATCTTCCAAGCGTTTTTCAAAGGGCGCGTACGATAAAGAAAAGTCACTGCGGATGCCAGGGTTATACCGGCGCAAGGCCTTGATTTTCCTGGCGGCCGACCGTTCTCGCGAGTTTAAAAGACTGTGATCTGCCGATCTGGTTCCTGCACTTCGTCGCCCAGGCCCATATGCGACAAATACGCACAGTGCCTCAAGACTTTAGTCGTATGACCGATAAGTCATCCATACAGCAGTCTCAGCCCGCATGGATGCGGCCCTTTTTGGTATCCGCGCCATGTCCCTTCGCAATATGAATATCGCCCCCCGGGCGTTCACCGGCTTCGCCCTGATCGGCGGCCTGATGCTGATTCTCGGCGTGTTTGCCCTGAACCAGATGAGCAAAATCCGTGGTGCTGCCGAGGACATCACGTCCAGCAGCGTGCCGAGCATCAAGAACCTCGACGAGTTCACCCAGCTGACCTTGCGCCTGCGGGTCCTGTCGTATCGCTTGCTGGTCAACCGCGAGCCGGACGTGCAGCAGAAGACCGTCGAGTTGCTGGACATGCGCAATCAGCAGATTCGTGCCGCCCAGACCGCCTACGAGCCGTTGATCGGTAGCCCGGAAGAACGCGCCGCCTACGATCAATACGTGCAATTGCTCGGCCAGTACCGGCAGATCGAAGACCGGATGAAGAGCTTGTCGCGCAACAATCAGGTGGACGAGTTGCGCAACCTGCTCAACACCGAGTTGCTGAACAACTCCGAAGCGATGAACACCGTGCTCAACCGCCTGATGCAGATCAACGGCGAGCAGATCAGCCAGACCAATCAGGAAGCGGCCGACCAGTATTCCTCGGCGTTCAATCTGGTGGTCACCCTGTTGGTGATCGCCACCGGCCTGACCTTCCTGTTCGCCTGGCTGCTGACCGTCAGCATCACCAAGCCGATTTCCAAAGCACTGGACGCGGCGGAAACCATTGCCGAGGGCAACCTGACCCAGCCGATCCACGTCGACGGTAGCGACGAAGCCGGGCGCCTGCTCGCGGCAATGGCCAAGATGCAATCGAAGCTGCGCGACACCTTGCAGCGCATCTCCGGCTCGGCCACCCAGCTTGCATCTGCGGCTGAAGAGCTGAACAGCGTCACCGACGAAAGCGCCCGTGGCCTGACCCAGCAGAACAACGAAATCGAACAGGCCGCCACCGCGGTCAACGAGATGACCAGCGCCGTGGAAGAAGTCGCCCGCAATGCGGTGAGCACTTCGGAAGCCTCGAAGAACGCCACCACCTCGGCCGGAGACGGCCGCGACCTGGTGCAGGAAACCGTCAGCGCCATCGAACGCATGAGCGCCGACGTGCAGAGCACCGCGACCCTGATCGGCGATCTGGCGAATGAATCCCGCGACATCGGCAAGGTGCTGGACGTGATTCGTGGTCTGGCGGACCAGACCAACCTGCTGGCCCTGAACGCAGCGATCGAAGCGGCGCGTGCCGGTGAAGCCGGGCGTGGTTTTGCCGTGGTCGCCGATGAAGTGCGTGCCCTGGCGCATCGCACCCAGCAGTCGACCAGCGAAATCGAACGCATGATCGGCAGCATCCAGAGCGGCACCGAACACGCCGTGGATTCGATGCGCAACAGCACCGAGCGCGCCGAATCGACCCTGAACATCGCCCGGGGTGCCGGGATGTCGCTGGACACCATCAATACCGCGATCGTCGAGATCAACGAGCGCAATCTGGTGATCGCCAGCGCCGCTGAAGAACAGGCACAAGTGGCCCGCGAAGTGGATCGCAACCTGGTGAACATCCGCGACCTGTCGGTGCAATCGGCTACCGGCGCGAATCAGACCAGTGCGGCGAGCAACGAGCTGTCGCGCCTGGCGCTGGATCTGAACAATATGGTTGGGCGGTTCAGCCTGTAACAACATTTACCTTGAAGTAAATGAAATCTCTGTGGCGAGGGAGCTTGCTCCCGCTCGGCTGCGCAGCAGGCGCAATCCAGCCACTGCGTCTGCTCTGAAAAAACCTTTGCGTCTGATTTTTGGGGGCGCTGCGCGCCCCAGCGGGAGCAAGCTCCCTCGCCACAGTCATCACATGCCGCACCTCCTGCGTGAGCACGCTGTAAAAAGCTTTTTGACAGCATCACATTTCAACAGGTTAGAATCGCTGGCACGCAGACTGCATGGTCAGTTTGTGCCCGTCTTTACGCTTCTGGAGTACTGCCTTTGAATGCGACGACCATCAACAGCCTGTTCTTGATCGGCGCGTTGCTGGTAGGTGCAAGCATTCTTGTCAGCTCACTTTCTTCCCGTCTCGGCATCCCGATTCTGGTGATTATTCTTGCGGTCGGCATGGCCGCCGGGGTCGATGGCGGCGGGATCATTTTCGATAACTACCCGACGGCCTATCTGGTCGGCAACCTTGCACTGGCGGTGATCCTCCTCGACGGTGGCTTGCGCACTCGCGTTTCGAGTTTCCGCGTGGCCCTGTGGCCGGCGTTGTCGCTGGCCACGGTCGGGGTGTTGATCACCACCGGGCTGACCGGTATGGCCGCGGCATGGTTGTTCGACCTGAACCTGATTCAGGGCCTGCTGATCGGCGCCATCGTCGGCTCCACTGACGCCGCTGCGGTGTTTTCGCTGCTCGGCGGCAAGGGTCTCAACGAACGGGTGACCGCCAGCCTGGAAATCGAATCCGGCAGCAACGACCCGATGGCGGTGTTCCTCACCGTGACCCTGATCGACATGCTCGCCAGCGGCCAGACCGGCCTGCACTGGAGCCTGCTGACCCACCTGATCCGCGAATTCGGCATCGGTGGCGTGATCGGTCTGGGCGGTGGCTGGCTGATGCTGCAACTGGTCAACCGGATCAACCTCGCCACCGGCCTGTATCCGATTCTGGTGATCGCCGGCGGTCTGGTGGTGTTCGCCCTGACCAACGCCCTGCACGGCAGCGGCTTCCTCGCGGTGTACCTGTGCGGTCTGGTGATCGGCAACCGCCCGGTGCGCAGCCGTCACGGCATTCTGCACATGCTCGACGGCATGGCGTGGCTGGCACAGATCGGCATGTTCCTCGTGCTGGGGTTGCTGGTTACCCCGCACGATTTGCTGCCGATCGCCCTGCCCGCTCTGGGTCTGGCGCTGTGGATGATTCTGTTCGCCCGGCCGCTGTCAGTGCTGGTCGGCCTGCTGCCGTTCAAGGCATTCCACGGTCGCGAGAAAGCATTTATTTCCTGGGTCGGCCTGCGCGGCGCGGTACCGATCATTCTCGCGGTGTTCCCGTTGATGGCCGGGCTGCCGAATGCGCAGCTGTATTTCAACCTCGCGTTCTTCATTGTGCTGGTGTCGCTGCTGGTGCAGGGCACGAGCCTGCCGTGGGTGGCCAAACTGTTGAAGGTGACGGTACCGCCCGAGCCGGCGCCGATTTCCCGTTCGGCACTGGAAGTGCACATCACCAGCGAGTGGGAGCTGTTCGTTTACAAGCTCGGCGCCGAGAAATGGTGCATCGGTTCGCCCCTGCGCGAGCTGAAAATGCCCGAAGGCACCCGCATCGCCGCCCTGTTTCGTGGCCAGCAACTGCTCCATCCGTCGGGTAGTACGGTGCTGGAAGTCGATGATTTGCTGTGTGTTATCGGCCATGAACACAACTTGCCAGCCCTCGGAAAACTGTTCAGCCAGGCACCGCAACGCGGTCTGGATCTGCGCTTCTTCGGCGACTTCGTGCTCGAAGGAGACGCCCAGCTTAAAGCGGTTGCCGCGCTGTATGGCCTACCGGCCGAAGGCATCGATCCGGACATGACCCTGGGTGCGTTCATTGCCCAAAAGGTCGGGGGTGCACCGATCGTTGGCGACCAGGTGGAGTGGAACAACACCCACTGGACGGTCGCGGTCATGGACGGGAACAAGATCGGCAAAGTGGGCGTCAGATTCCCCGAAGGAAGTCGCCCGGGCCCCGGTCTCTTCCTCTAAACTGCGTCCACTCTCACTTGCTTGACCGGTCTCTATGCCTACCCTGCGCTCCTTCTTTTTCGCGGCCCTGCTGGGCCTGAGTCTTTCCGTCGGCCCGCTCTACGCCGCCGAACCGCCGTCCAGCGAAGCCGTGCAGGCCAGCCTGGACAAGCTGGCCGACAGCAAACTGCCGGATGCCGACAAGAAGTCCCTGCAGTCAGTCCTGCAAACCACGCTCAATCAACTCAACAGCCGGCGTGATTACGACCAGAAGCTGATCGACCTCAAGCAGCAACTGGCCTCCGCCCCTCGGCAGACCATCGAGAATACCCGCGAACTGTCACGCCTCAAGGCCACGGCAGTGGTGCCGGTGGCGCAGCGTTTCAGCAAAGAGTCGATCCAGCAGCTGGAGCAGATCCTCACTGATCGCTCGACTCAGCAAAGTGACCTGCAAAAAGCCCTGGCCGATGCCAATAGCCTGATCATCACCGCCCAGACTCGCCCCGAGCGTGCGCAGGCAGAAATCTCTGCCAGCCAGACGCGCATCCAGCAGATCAACAACATCCTCAAATCCGGCAAGGACGCGGGCAAGACCGTCAGCGCCGAGCAGCGCGACCAGTTGAACGCCGAGCTCGCTGCGTTGAACTCACTGATTCCGCTGCGCCGTCAGGAACTGGCGGGCAACAGCCAGTTGCAGGATCTGGGCAACAGTCAGCACGACCTGCTCTCGGAGAAGTCCGACCGTCTCGACCGTGAGATCCAGGAACTGCAGACCCTGATCAACCAGAAGCGTCTGGCGCAATCTCAGGAAACTGTCACTCAGCAGTCGATCGAGGCGCAGAAGGCCGGCGGCAGCAGCCTGCTCGCCACCGAAAGTGCAGCCAACCTCAAGCTCTCCGACTACCTGCTCAAAAGCACCGACCGCCTCAACGAAGTCACTCAGCAGAACCTGCAGACCAAACAGCAGCTCGACAGCCTGACCCAAAGCGATTCGGCCCTCGACGAGCAGATCAACGTGCTCAAGGGCAGCCTGCTGCTGTCGAAGATTCTCTATAAGCAGAAACAGGCGCTGCCGCGACTCAAGGTCGACCGCGATCTGGCGGACCAGATCGCCGATATTCGCCTGTATCAGTTCGAAGTCAGCCAGCAGCGCGAACTCCTGAGCAATCCGGCGACCTACGTCGACAACCTGCTCTCCACCCAGCCGCCGGAACAAGTCACCCCGCAACTGCGCAAGAGCCTGATGGAACTGGCCAACACCCGCGCCGACCTGCTGGAGCGCCTGAACCGCGAACTGAGCGCGGTGCTCAACGAATCGATCACCCTGCAACTCAACCAGAAACAATTGCTGAGCACCGCGCAGAGCCTGCGTGCGACCCTTGACGAGCAGATGTTCTGGATCCCCAGCAACAAACCGCTGGACGCTGAATGGATTCGCGGCGTGCCGGAGCGGCTCAAGCGTCAGATCGACACCCTGCCGCTGGCCTCAAGCCTGAGCGAGCTGACTGACGGCCTGACCCAGCGCCCGTTGCTGTTCCTGCCGCTGGCCCTGTTGATCGGCGCTCTACTGTGGCGACGCAAAGCACTGTACGCGCGACTGAACAAGGTTCACCAGGACATCGGGCACTTCAAGCGTGACAGCCAGTGGCATACGCCGCAGGCGATTCTGATCAATATTTTGCTGGCAATGCCGGTGGCGCTGGGTCTGGGCCTGTGCGGCCTGGCCTTGCAGATCGACGCCCGCGGGCAGAACGCCAACATGGGCGCGGCGCTGCTGCAGATGGGCCAGGCGTGGCTGGTGTTCTACACCGCTTACCGGATTCTCTCGCCGGGCGGTGTGGCCGAGTTGCACTTCCGTTGGGACAAGCCGCAGGTCGAGTTCCTTCAGGGCTGGATCCGTCGCCTCGGACTGGTGGTGATGGCCCTGGTGACCGTGGTGGCCGTCGCCGAGCTGCAACCGGCAGCGCTGGCCGACGACGTGCTCGGCATGCCGGTGGTGCTGACCTGCTACGCGCTGATGGCGTGGCTGCTCAGCCGCCTGCTGATCAGCAGCCCGGCCCACGAAAACACCTCGCTGTTCCGCAAGGCCGTCGGTGTGATGTTCACCCTGCTGCCGATCGCCCTGTTCGTCGCGGTGTGCTTCGGCTACTACTACACCGCACTGAAACTCAGCGACCGATTGATCAACACCCTGTACCTGCTGATGTTCTGGCTGGTGATCGAAGCCACGTTCGTCCGTGGTCTGGCGGTCGCCGCACGCCGTCTGGCCTACCAGCGCGCCCTGGCCAAACGTCAGGCCGCGAAAGAGGCCGGCGACGGCGAAGCGGTGATCGAGGAGCCAACCCTGGACATCGAAAAGGTCAACGAACAGTCGCTGCGCCTGATCCGTCTGGCGCTGCTCGGCGGCTTCATCGCCGCGCTGTACTGGGTCTGGGCCGACTTGATTTCGGTGTTCTCGTACCTCGACAACATCACCCTCTACGAATACACCAGCGGCACCGGCGCCAACATGAGCATGGTGCCGATCAGCATCGGCGACATGCTCGGCGCGCTGATCATCATCGGCATCACCTTCGCCCTGGCGCGCAACCTGCCGGGTCTGCTCGAAGTGTTCGTGCTGTCGAAACTCAACCTGGCGCAGGGCAGTGCCTATGCGACCACGACGTTGTTGTCGTATGTGATCGCCGGCGTCGGTTTTGTCTCGACCCTGTCGACCCTCGGCGTCAGCTGGGACAAGTTGCAGTGGCTGGTGGCGGCGCTGTCGGTCGGCCTCGGTTTCGGTATGCAGGAGATCTTCGCCAACTTCATCTCCGGCATCATGATCCTGTTCGAACGTCCGGTGCGGATCGGCGACACCATCACCATCGGCAACCTGTCGGGCACGGTCAGCAAGATCCGCATCCGCGCCACGACCATCACCGATTTCGACCGCAAGGACATCATTGTCCCGAACAAGACGTTCATCACCGGGCAACTGATCAACTGGTCGCTGACCGACACCATCACCCGCGTCACGCTGAAACTCGGCGTGGATTACGGCTCCGATCTGGATCTGGTCAAGGAACTGCTGCTCAAGGCCGCCCGGGAAAACCCGCGCGTGCTCAAGGAGCCCGAGCCGCACGTGTACTTCCTCAACTTCGGCGAAAGCACCCTCGACCACGAATTGCGCATGCACGTACGTGACCTCGGTGACCGCAACCCGGTACTCGATGAGGTCAACCGCTTCATCAACCGCGAGTTCAAGAAGCAGCACATCAACATTTCGTTCCGCCAGATGGAGGTGTACCTGAAGAACCTCCACGGTCAGGAATACAAGATGGTGCCGATCGAGCCGGAGACCAAAACCATCGTACCGATCCCCGACGATCAGAAACCGCTGCAAGAGCCGCCGCCGGCCAAACTCGACTAACCGGTCTGATCCCAGCAGAATGCTCGGACATTCTGCTGGAGCCGGCCCTTGAAAGCCCTCGACGAACTGACCTTCGACAATCGCTTCGCCCGCCTGGGCGACGCGTTCTCCGCCCATGTGCTGCCCGAGCCGATCGACAACCCGCGTCTGGTCGTCGCCAGCCCGGCGGCCCTGGCCTTGCTCGATCTTGATCCGGCAACTGCTGAGACTCAGGAATTTGCTGAACTGTTCGGCGGCCACAAGTTGTGGGCCGATGCCGAACCACGAGCGATGGTCTATTCCGGGCATCAGTTCGGCGGCTACACGCCACAACTGGGTGATGGTCGCGGACTGTTGCTGGGCGAGGTCTACAACAACGCTGGCGAACACTGGGATCTGCATCTGAAGGGCGCCGGACAGACGCCGTTTTCGCGCATGGGCGATGGCCGCGCGGTGCTGCGTTCGTCGATCCGTGAGTTTCTCGCTTCCGAAGCACTGCACGCGCTGAACATCCCGTCTTCACGGGCAGCCTGCGTGATCGGCTCCGACACTCCGGTGTGGCGCGAAAAGCAGGAACGCGCGGCGATGGTGCTGCGTCTGGCGCCAAGCCATATCCGTTTCGGCCATTTCGAATATTTCTACTACACCAAGCGTCCCGAGCAGCAGAAGCAACTCGGCGAGCACGTGCTGGCGATGCATTATCCCGAATGCCTGGAGCAGCCGGAGCCGTATCTGGCGATGTTCCGCGAGATCGTCGAGCGCAACGCCGAACTGATCGCCAAGTGGCAGGCCTATGGCTTCTGTCACGGGGTGATGAACACCGACAACATGTCGATCCTCGGCATCACCTTCGACTTCGGCCCGTTCGCCTTCCTCGACGATTTCGACGCCAACTTCATCTGCAACCACTCGGATGATCAGGGCCGCTACTCGTTCAGCAACCAGGTGCCGATCGGCCAGTGGAACCTCAGCGCTCTGGCCCAGGCCCTGACGCCGTTCATCAGCGTCGAAGCCCTGCGCGAAACCCTCGGCCTGTACCTGCCGCTGTTCCAGGCGCACTACCTCGACCTGATGCGCCGCCGCCTCGGCTTCACCACCGCCGAGGATGACGACCAGAAACTGCTGGAGGATCTGCTGCAACTGATGCAGAACAGCGGCGTCGACTACACGCTGTTCTTCCGCCATCTCGGCGAAGAGTCAGCAGAACAGGCTGTCGCCCGATTGCGCGATGACTTCATCGATATCAAAGGCTTCGACGCCTGGGGCGAGCGCTACGTGGCGCGCGTTGCCCGTGAAGGCGACAGCGATCAGGAACAGCGCCGGGCGCGGATGCATGCGGTCAATCCGCTGTACATCCTGCGCAACTATCTCGCGCAAAAAGCCATCGACGCCGCCGAACAAGGCGACTACTCCGAGGTGCGCCGGCTGCATGCGGTGCTGAGCCAACCGTTCGACGAGCAGCCGGGGATGGAAGGTTATGCCGAACGGCCGCCGGAGTGGGGCAAGCATCTGGAGATCAGTTGTTCTTCCTGAGACGTCTTAGACAAATACGTCTACAGGAAGCTTGAAAAACTCGGCCAGCCAGCGAACCTGCCGCAAGTTTAACTGCCGCTTGCCGCTCAGGATTTCCGAGACAACTGACTGAGTACCGAGCCCGGGCAAATCGCTCTGGGTCAAACCATGTTCACGCATTAAATATCCCAACACTTCATGACCTGGTGGTTTAGGCACCGGATGATGCGTGCGATCCCACTCCTCAATCCAGTCACTGATGATGTCCAGCAGGCTCGCGAGCGGATGCGAGCCATCATCACCGGTTATCTCAAGGATCTCGTCGACGGCCTGAACCAAGGCGTCGTAGTCATCTTCATTTTCTGGCCGACGCAGAGGACGAGGAAAGAAATCCGGATTTTGGTCAGCACCGGAATCTAGCCAAACATTCTCGAAACCAACAAAGTCCCCGGCAAACGAGTAAATCGCGCGGACATTTAAGTCTTTAACAGACTCAGATCCTTCTAAAAGCTGTGAGAGCGAAAGACGTTTACCCGTTGTGAAGGCCATAGGGATGGGAGTCCAAGCGTTATTTGGTTCAGGTCTGCTCAAGATTACCAATTGGATCAAATACAGATAATCAGATTCAGCACCGACGCGCGTAGGTCCTTTGCTTAAGTGACGATGGTAATGACCTACAGACCGATTCCTTGATAATCGCGACTTTGCCTCCAGATCAGTCTTATAGACTTCCTGCCCGAGAGCCCATCATGTCTGAACCACTCCTTATCCCGTGCCCCGCCTGCAACGGCCTCAACCGCATCCCCGCCGAACGCTTGGGCGATCAGCCGAAGTGCGGGCGCTGCAAATCCGAGGTGCTGTTGAGCAAGCCGTTCGAACTCAAGAAAGGCGATTACGCCAGCCAGATCAAGGGTGATCTGCCGTTGTTGGTGGATGTGTGGGCGGACTGGTGTGGGCCATGCAAGTCGTTTGCGCCGGTGTTCGAGCAGGCGGCGGCGCAGTTGGCGGGCAAGTGCCGGTTGGCCAAGCTCGACAGCGAGGCCAATCAGCAGTTGTCGGCGCAGTTGGGGATTCGTTCGATTCCGAGCCTGATTCTGTTCAAGAACGGTCGGGAAGTGGCGCGCCAGAGCGGGGCGTTTCCGTTGCCGCAGTTGATGGCGTGGCTGCGCACCCAGGGTATCTGACCCAACACAAATTCAATTGTAGGCCTTCGCCTGCTCGCGATGGCTTCTTTTCAGGCAACTCAGATGCTCGCAGAGAGGACGCCATCGCGAGCAGGCGAAGGCCTACAGGGGATCTGAGTAGCTCAGGGGTCAGTGATCTTCGAGCAGGTTGTGCAGTTCGACAAATTGCTGCGTCAGTTTGTGCCGTGGGTCGAGGTGGATCAGCGGGGTGCTGGCCTGGTGCGACTCGCGCATGCGCACCGAGCTGTTCAGGTACACCGGCAGCACCGGCAAGCCCTCGGCAATCAACTCATCGAGAATCTGTTGCGGCAGGCTGGCCCGGGCCTGGAACTGGTTGACCACGATGCCTTCGACTTCCAGACCTTCGTTGTGGTCTTCCTTCAACTCTTCGATCTCCGCCAGCAGCCCGTACAGCGCCTGTCGCGAGAAGCTGTCGCAATCGAAGGGAATCAACACCCGATCGGCGGCGATCAACGCCGACACCGCATAGAAGTTCAGTGCGGGCGGGGTATCGAGATAAATCCGGTCGTATTCGCCATCCAGCTCATCGAGCAGTTTTCGCAGCTTGTTGATCTTGTGCTTGGCCTCAAGCTTGGGCTGCAGATCGGCCAGTTCAGCGGTGGCGGTGATGATATGCAGGTTGTCGAACGGGGTTTCGTAGATGTCGGCCTGGTTTTTCTTCGAGAACGGTCCTGATGACAAGGTTTGCTTGAAGAAGTCGGCAATGCCCATCGGTATGTCATCGCCGGTGAGCCCCGTCAGGTACTGAGTGGAGTTGGCCTGAGCGTCGAGGTCGACCAACAGCGTGCGATAGCCCTCGCTGGCACTCACCGCCGCCAGATTGCAGGCAATGCTGGATTTGCCCACGCCACCTTTCTGATTGAACACCACGCGCCGCATGACAAAACCTCCGTGTATCAAAGAATGACCGAGTGTAGTTGCCTGTGCGCACGCTTCGCTACCTCAACGACGCGGACTACAGAGTCAGGCGCAAAAATCAGCGGGCACAGCGGGCAAAAACCTCGCGATTGCGCTGATATGCCCGACAGACAAATCCCGCACGATCCGGATAATGGCCAAGTGACATTTTTTCCACGAACCACTCGGTACATTTCGTTGCGCAAAACGTAACCAACATTTGCTACACACTCGTCGCACCGGGATAATGCGCGCCACCCGGCGCCAAGCGCCACGTCAAGTCAGCCGCGGCCTTGGCGACTCAAAGCGTCATAAAAGCCCGCAGGGGCGGGATGAGCATCCGTGATCAACTTCAACATCGCCCAATGGCGCGCGTGGGCCCCGGGGCTCGACAGCGTGGACGCGTGGCAGGCCTGGAGCCGACAACCGGTCGTGCTCCCGAGCAGCGATGTCGCGCCCGATGTGTCGTTTCTGCCAGCCATGCAGCGTCGACGTCTCAGCCGTCTGGCGCGGATGGCGTTCAGTGTCGGCTGGCCGCTGGCCGACGGACGGGAGAACCTGCCGCTGGTGTTTGTTTCACGACACGGCGAAACCCCGCGCACCTTCGAGATCCTCAGTGACCTGGCCAAGGACGAGCCGTTGTCGCCGACCCAGTTCAGCCTGTCGGTGCACAACGCGATCATCGGCCTGTGGTCGATCATGCGCGGCGAAACCAGCGAAATGACGGCCCTGGCGGCTGCAGGCGATGGCCTGGAACACGGCATCCTCGAAGCCGCCGCCCTGCTCGATGAGGGCGCGCCGGCGGTGCTGCTGATCATCACCGAAGAACAGCCGCCACAGGCCTATTCGCAGTGGATCGACGACGTGCCGTTCCCTTATGCGCTGGGTCTGTTGCTCACCCCCGGTACCGACTGGCGGCTGACCCTGAACAGCGGCCCGCAAGCACTGTCCAAAGCGCACTGGCCCCACGCGCTGAATCTGTTGCGCGCCCTGCTCGGCCAGCAACCCCATTGCCAACATGCCTGGAAAAATCGTGTATGGACCTGGCAACGCAACCCGTGACCGAGAAGAACCGCGACGCCTATTACTGGCGCCTGCTGGCCACCGCCGCCAGTTTCGCCCTGTTCGGGCTCGGCGGGCTGTGCCTGCGGCTGCTGGTCTTTCCGCTGCTTGGCTGCCTGCCCGGGGATGCACTGAAACGTCGTCAGCGCGCGCGGCAGACCGTCAGTCGGCTGTTCTGGTTTTTCGTGCGGTTCATGGCCCGCACCGGCGTGCTGACTTACGACATTCAAGGCGCGGAACGCCTCGGCCGCCCGGGGCAGATGATCATCGCCAACCACCCGTCGCTGATCGACGTGGTGTTCCTGATCGGACTGGTGCGCCAGGCCAATTGCGTGGTGAAGAAAAGCCTGTGGGAAAACCCGTTCACCCGCGGCCCGCTGCGCCGCACCGAATACATCAGCAATGACGGCAGCATGGACATGCTCGACGCCGCCGCCGAGTCCCTGCAAAACGGCCAGACCCTGATCATCTTTCCCGAAGGCACCCGCACCCAGCCGGGGCAGGCACCGGCCTTTCATCGGGGGGCCGCGGCGATTGCCCTGCGCGGTGCGAAAATCCTTACGCCAGTGGTCATCAAGGTCAGTCCGACTACCCTGACCAAGGCCGAACCCTGGTATCGCATCCCCCGCCGTCGCGTGCACTTCAGTTTCCGTGTCGGGGCCGATATAGATCCACAGACTTTCGCCACGCAAGGCCCCGCCCCGCAAGCCTCGCGCAAGCTCAACGACTATTTGCACACCTACTTCATCAAGGAGCTCGCCGAAGATGAGCGATCTGCACCGTGACATAAAACTGTTGATCATCGACGCCCTGGGCCTCGAAGACATCAGCGCCGACGACATCGGCGACGACCAGACGCTGTTCGGCGAAGGCCTCGGCCTGGACTCCGTCGACGCACTGGAACTGGGTCTGGCGATCCAGAAAAAGTACGGCATCAAGATCGACGCCGACGCCAAAGACACCCGTAACCACTTCACCAACGTGGCGAGCCTTGCGGCGTTCGTCACGGCAAAACAGGCAGCTTGAGACCGGACCATGCAAACTCGTGACGACATTTTCAACACCCTGCGCGATGCCTTGGTCGAGCTGTTCGAACTGGATCCGGCGCGAATCAGCCTGGAATCCAACCTGTATCAGGATCTGGAGATCGACAGCATCGACGCGGTCGACCTGATCGATCACATCAAACGCCAGACCGGCAAGAAAATCGCCGCCGAAGAATTCAAATCGGTGCGCACCGTCGGTGACGTGGTCGAGGCGGTCTACCGTCTGGTTCAACCGGCCGCATGAGCCGATTGATCGGCCTCGGCCTGCTGCTGGCGGGGCTGCTGTACCCCTTTGCGGTGTATTTCGGCATGGAGCACTTCGCCCCGTGGCAGTTCGGACTGCTGCTGGGCAGCCTGTGGCTGGCGCGCGCACTGACCGGCGAACGCAAGCCCGGCAGCCGCTGGATGGCCTGCGTGGCGATCGGGTTCTGCCTGCTGCTGGCGCTGTTCGACAGTCCGCTGTTACTGCGCTGGTATCCGGTGCTGATCAGCGGTTTCATGCTGGTGCTGTTCAGCCTGAGCCTGAAATACGGGCCGCCGATGGTCGAGCGTCTGGCGCGATTGCGCGAGCCGCAATTGCCGCCCGAGGCGATCCGCTACACCCGCCAGGTCACGGTGGCCTGGAGCGTGTTTTTCTTCTGCAACGGTTTGTGCGCCGCGCTCCTGACCCTGTGGGCGCCGCTGCATTGGTGGATGTTGTACACCGGCCTGATCTCCTACGGATTGATCGGCCTGATGTTTGCCATTGAATGGCTGATACGACAACGGGTAAGAGGCCGTAAATGAACTGGATAAAACTTGAGCAACTGTTGCTCAAGGCCCTGCCGGAACGCACGATCAGCGCCGCCCCGGCCCTCGACCACACGCAACTGCGCGAACAGGCGCTGAGCGTTGCCGCCGGCCTGCAGGCACGCGGCGTGCAGCGTATGGCGATGCATCTGGAAGATGCTGCCGACCTCGCCATCGCCCTGCTCGGGGCCTGGCGTGCTGGCGTCGCCGTCCTGCTGCCCGCTGACCTGCAAGCGCAGACCCGCCAGCGCTGGTCGAATGAAGTCGATCTATGGCTGACCGATCACAGCGCGGATGTTCACTTGAACGATCTGCTGCAGCCGGCCCTGCCCGGCGCTGAACTGGATCTCGACCAGTGCCGCCTGAGCCTGTGTACCTCCGGCTCCAGCGGCGAGCCCAAGCGTATCGACAAGACCCTGCACCAACTGGCCAACGAGGTCGAAGCGCTGGAGCAACTGTGGGGCGCAGATCTCGGTGAAGCCTGGATCATCGGCAGCGTCGCCACTCAGCACATCTACGGTTTGCTGTTCCGGGTACTGTGGCCGCTGTGTGCCGGCCGGCCGTTCGTGCGCAAGCAACTGGCGTTTCCGGAAGATCTGCAGCGCGCCAGCCGCGAACACCCGGCCTTCGCCTGGGTCGGCAGCCCGGCGCTGCTCAAGCGCATGGGCGACAACCTCGACTGGCCGGCCCTGAGCGCCGTACGCCGGGTGTTTTCCTCCGGCGGTGCATTACCGGCAGACGCGGCGCAGAGCCTGCAGCAACGTTTGCAGCAGTGGCCGACCGAAATCCTCGGCAGCTCGGAAACCGGCGGCATCGCCTGGCGTCAGGGCGCCAGTCTGTGGCAGCCCTTCGCCGGGGTTGAGCTGAGTCAGGACAGCGACGGCGCCTTGCTGATCGCCTCGCCCTACCTGCCAGCCGGGCATGTCGAGCACACCGCCGATGCCGCGCGCATTGCCGCCGACGGGCGTTTCGAACTGCTCGGGCGGCTGGACCGGATCGTCAAACTCGAAGAGAAGCGCATCTCCCTGCCGATGCTCGAACAGGCACTGGTCGCCCATGACTGGGTCGCCGAAGCGCGGCTGGGCGTGGTTCAAGAAAACCGTGCGGTGCTTGGCGCCTTGCTGGTGCTCAGCGACGCCGGCCTGTTTGCCTTGCGTGAACAGGGCCGTCGCAGCCTGACCGAAGCCCTGCGCAAGCACCTGAGCCAGCATTGCGAAGCCCTGGCCTTGCCCCGGCGCTGGCGTCTGGTGCGGCAACTGCCGCTGAACAGCCAGGGCAAGCTGCCGCAGGCCGACATCGAAGCGCTGTTGCTGGCGCCACGGCCGAAAGCTCCAGAAGTGCTGGAGCAGGTCGAAACCGACGGCGAGTGGAGCCTGCAATTGAGTGTTCCACCGGACCTGGCCTACTTCAGCGGTCACTTCCCCAAGGCCCCGGTGCTGCCCGGCGTGGTGCAAGTCGAATGGGCGCTGAACCTTGGCCGACATCTGCTGAACCTGTCTGGCAAATTCGCCGGCATGGAAGTGCTGAAATTCCAGCAACTGGTGCGCCCGGGCGATGAAGTCCAGCTGCACCTGCGTTTCGATCCCGAGCGCGGCAAATTGTATTTCGCCTACCGTAACGACACCGCGACTTGCTCCAGCGGGCGAATCATCCTGGAGCCTGCCAATGCTTAACCTGTGGCGAGGGAGCTTGCTCCCGCTGGGCTGCGAAGCGGCCCCAAACTCGGTCTACGCAAAACTGCGAGCGAGTGCTGCGCACTCGAGCGGGAGCAAGCTCCCTCGCCACAGTGGGGATGTGTTCAATGCATAACCCCTGCGCCGTGATTCCGGTCTACAACCATGAAACCGCGATCGGCACCGTGGTCGACGCGCTGCTCGCCCAAGGCCTGCCGTGCATTCTGGTGGACGACGCCAGCACGCCATCCTGCGCGAGGGTGCTGGATGCGCTGGCCGGGCGCGATAACGTGCATCTGGTGCGCCTGACCCTCAATCAGGGCAAGGGCGGCGCGGTGATGACCGGCCTGCGCGAAGCGGCACGTCTGGGTTTCACCCATGCCTTGCAGGTTGACGCCGACGGCCAGCACGACCTGCACGACGTCGCGCGTTTCGTCGAGGAATCCCGCGTCCACCCGGACGCCATGATCTGCGGTTATCCGCTGTTCGACGAGAGCGTGCCCAAGGGCCGCTTGTACGCGCGTTATCTGACCCACGTGATGGTCTGGATCAACACACTGTCGCTGCAGATCCGCGATTCGATGTGCGGCTTTCGCGTCTATCCGCTGGCTCCGACGCTGGCGGTGATCGACTCGGCGCGGGTCGGCAAGCGCATGGATTTCGACTCCGACATCCTCGTGCGCCTGTCGTGGCGCAACCAGCCGATGCGTTGGCTGCAGACCAGCGTGCATTACCCGCTGGACGGCGTCTCGCACTTCCGTCTGCTGCACGACAACGCGCTGATTTCCAGCATGCATACCCGGTTATTCTTCGGCATGCTGCTGCGCCTGCCGCTGATCCTCTGGCGCCGGTGGCGCACATGAGTGTCGAGACCGACAAGAAGCACTGGGCCGACCGCGAAGAACGCGGCAGCTTCCTGCTGATGAAATTCACCGCGTTCGCCGCCAAGGTGCTTGGCCGGCGTCTGCTCAGTCCGCTGCTGTACGGCATTGTCCTGTACTTCTTCCTGTTCGGCCGTACCGCGCGCAACAGTGCCTGGCAATACCAGCAACGGTTGGCCGACTGGAGCCAGCGTGCCGAATTGCGACCGAGTTACTGGCGGGTGTTCCGCCAGTTCATGGCGTTCGCCGATTCGCTACTCGACAAGCTCGACGTGTGGAACGGCAAGCTGCGCATCGAGCAGATCGAAATCATCGACCCGGCACTGCTGCGCAATCAGTTGCGCGG
The DNA here is from genome assembly GCF_058798255.1 of Pseudomonas sp. GW823-FHT01D03. Classification (NCBI taxonomy): domain Bacteria; kingdom Pseudomonadati; phylum Pseudomonadota; class Gammaproteobacteria; order Pseudomonadales; family Pseudomonadaceae; genus Pseudomonas; species Pseudomonas sp. GW823-FHT01D03. The sequence continues at coordinate 541,152 of NZ_JBXAKK010000001.1, read as the reverse complement.
CAGTCGCGGGCAACTGCTGGTCGGCGCGCACCTGGGCAACCTTGAGGTATGCCGGGCGCTGGCCGAGATCGGCGAAAAGGTCACCATGAATGTGCTGGTGCACACCAAGCACGCCGAGCAGTTCAACCGTTTGCTGGGCGAGGCCGGGGCGACCAATCTGCGCCTGATTCAGGTCAGCGAACTGGATCCGGTGATCATGCTGCAACTGCACGAACGCCTGGAGCGCGGCGAATGGCTGGCGATTGCCGGCGACCGCGTGCCGTTGCATGGCGGGCGCAGCGTCACCGTGGATTTTCTCGGCCACCCGGCAGCATTTCCGCAAGGCCCGTGGTTGCTGGCCGGTTTGCTCAAATGCCCGGTCAATCTGCTGATGTGCCTGAAACAACCGGACGGCCACTATCGCCTGACCCTCGAGCCGTTCGCCGACAGCGTGACGTGGACGCGCCGCGAGCGCGAGCAGGTCATTCATCAGTGGGCCACCCGCTACGCGCAGCGCCTGAGTCACTATTGCCTCGAAGCCCCGCACCAATGGTTCAACTTTTACCCTTTCTGGAAGACCGATGACGACGCCAACCCATGAGCCGGTAACCTTCGGCGAACGCCCTTTGCGCATCGAAGACGTGCTGGCCCTGGCCAACCGTCAGGCGCCCGTGCAGTTGCAGAGCGACGCCGCTTACCGCGAGCGCATCGCCAAAGGCGCACGGTTCCTCGATTCGCTGCTGGACAAGGAAGGCGTGATCTACGGCGTGACCACCGGTTACGGCGATTCCTGCGTGGTCGCGGTGCCGCTGCATCACGTCGAGGCACTGCCGCGTCATCTCTACACCTTCCACGGTTGCGGCCTCGGCAAACTGCTCGACGCCCAAGCCACCCGCGCGGTGCTGGCGGCGCGCTTGCAGTCGCTGTGCCACGGCGTGTCCGGGGTGCGAATCGAACTGCTGGAGCGCCTGCACGCCTTCCTTGAACACGACATTTTGCCGCTGATCCCTGAAGAGGGTTCGGTGGGCGCCAGCGGCGACCTGACGCCGCTGTCCTACGTCGCCGCGACCCTGTCCGGCGAGCGCGAAGTGCTGTTCCGTGGCGAGCGTCGCCAGGCTGCCGACGTGCATCGCGAACTCGGCTGGACGCCATTGGTGCTGCGCCCGAAAGAAGCGCTGGCCTTGATGAACGGCACCGCGGTGATGACAGGCCTGGCGTGCCTCGCTTACGCCCGCGCCGATTACCTGTTGCAACTGGCCACGCGCATCACCGCGCTCAACGTGGTCGCGCTGCAAGGCAATCCGGAACACTTCGACGAGCGTCTGTTCGCCGCCAAGCCGCATCCGGGGCAGATGCAAGTCGCCGCATGGCTGCGCAAGGATCTGGCGATCGACGCGCCGACCGCGCCGCTGCATCGCCTGCAGGATCGCTACTCGCTGCGCTGCGCCCCGCACGTGCTCGGGGTGCTGGCGGACAGCCTGAACTGGCTGCGTGCGTTCATCGAGACCGAACTCAACAGCGCCAACGACAACCCGATCATCGACGCCGAAGCCGAGCGCGTGCTGCACGGCGGGCACTTCTACGGCGGGCACATTGCGTTCGCCATGGACAGCCTGAAAAATCTGGTGGCCAACGTCGCCGACCTGCTCGACCGGCAGCTCGCGCTGCTGGTCGACGAGCGCTACAACCATGGCTTGCCGAGCAACCTGTCCGGCGCCCCGGCGGATCGCGCCATGATCAACCACGGCTTCAAGGCCGTGCAGATCGGCACCAGTGCCTGGACCGCCGAAGCGCTGAAAAACACCATGCCGGCCAGCGTGTTCTCGCGCTCCACCGAGTGCCACAACCAGGACAAGGTGAGCATGGGCACCATCGCCGCCCGTGACGCGATCCGCGTGCTGGAGCTGACCGAACAGGTCGCCGCCGCCACGTTGCTCGCGGCCAATCAGGGCGTCTGGTTGCGCGGTCGCGATGAAGACGCACGCGCGCTGCCACCTTCGCTGGCCGCCATGCACGAAGAGCTGGCCAAGGACTTCCCGCCGGTCATCGAAGACCGTGCACTGGAAGGCGAACTGCGCCTGTGTCTGCAACGCATCGCCGAGCAACACTGGAGGCTGCATGCGTAGCGCCGGAGTCCTGCACGCCGACACGGAAATCCTCGTGCCGTTTTTTGACGTCGATACCATGCACGTGGTCTGGCACGGGCACTACGTCAAATACCTGGAAGTGGCGCGCTGCGCGCTGCTCGATCAGATCGGTCATAACTACACGCAGATGTCCGAGTCGGGTTACGCGTGGCCGATCATCGACCTGCAACTGCGTTATGTGCGGGGCGCGGTGTTCGGCCAGCGCTTGAACGTGCGCGCCAGTCTGGTGGAGTGGGAGAACCGCTTGAAGATCAATTATCTGATCACCGACCTGCAGACCGGCGAACGCCTGACCCGCGCCAGTTCGGTGCAGGTGGCGGTCGAGATCAGCAGCCGCGAGATGCAACTGGCCTCACCCAAAGTGTTTACCGAAGCGGTGGAAAGGATGCTGCGATGAACCTGTTCTGCAAATGCCTTGGCGCGATGGCACTGCTCGCCGTGTCGACACTGGCCAGCGCCTTCGACCTGCAACAGCTCAGCGAACAACTGGCGAAACCGGACGTTATCCACGGCCAGTTCGTCCAGGAAAAACACCTGCGCGCCCTGCCCCAGCCGTTGATCAGCAAGGGCAGCTTCGTGCTGGCGAAAAATCACGGCTTGCTCTGGCTGCTCAAGAGCCCGCTGCAACAGGATTACCGCATCACCGCCAACGGCATCGCCCGTCGTGACGGCAACGCTTGGCAGTTGCTGCCGAACAAGAGCGCCGGTGCCGAACAGAACCGCTTGTTCCTCGCTGTGCTGCAAGGTGACAGCAGCGGTCTGCAACGGGATTTCGAACTGGCCCTGAGCGGCGATGCACAGCAGTGGAAACTCACCCTGACCCCGCGCTCGGTGCTGCTCAAGCAAGTATTCAATCAGATCAATATCGACGGTGGTGAGCTGGTACAGACCATCGAACTGCTGGAAACCCAGGGCGACAGCACCGTGCTGCGGATGAAAGACAGCAGCGCCGGACAACCGTTGAGCGAAGCGGAGCAACATGACTTTGCCGAGTGAACGCAGGCTGCCGTGGCTGTTCCTGATCCTGCTGCTGGCGGTCGTCGCGCTGGCCGGGTGGCAGTGGCGCGACGGTGCGCCGCTGTCGGCCAACCTCATGGAGCTGGTGCCCGGAACCAATCCTGACGCCCTCGAACTGCGCGCCGAACAACGCATGCAGGAGCCGCTTAATCGGGAAATGCTGGTGCTGGTCGGCCACGCCGATCGCCAGCAAGCGGTGGCCATGGCGCAGACCCTGGGCGAGCAATGGCAGGCCAGCGGTCTGTTCGAAAAGGTCCAGTGGAACCTGCAGGCGGATCTGCCGGCGCTGCGTACGCAACTGCTGCAAGGTCGACTGGCGATGCTCTCGGCAGATGACCGGCAACTGCTGACCGAGCATCCCGATGCGTTCATTCAGCAACGGGTGCAGGCGCTGTTCGACCCGTTCAACGGGTTCACCCTGGTGCCGAGCCAGGACGACTGGCTGGGCCTGACCGGACGGATCCAGAACAGCCAGCCGAAACACGGCGCGGTGCAACTGGACATCGGCAGCGGCGCACTGGTCGCCGATGCCGACGGCAAAAGCTGGGTGCTGCTGCGCGCGCGCACCACCGGCAATGCCTTCGACATGAATCTGCCGCTGCAAGTCGCTGATCTGCTGCAGCACAGTCGCGAGCAGGCGGCGAAAGCCGACGTACAACTGCTGGCCGCCAGCGGTCTGCTCTACGCCGCCAACGGTCAGCAGCAAGCCACCCGCGAAATGACCTGGGTTGGCGGCGGCGCGACGGTCGGCATTCTGCTGTTGCTGCTGCTGGCGTTTCGCCGATGGCGGGTGCTGCTGGCGTTCGTGCCGGTGCTGGTGGGCATGCTGTTCGGCGCGGTGGCCTGCGTGGCGCTGTTCGGCCACATGCACGTGATGACCCTGGTGCTCGGTTCCAGCCTGATCGGCGTGGCGGTGGATTATCCGCTGCACTATCTGTCGAAAAGCTGGAGCCTCAAGCCGTGGCGCAGCTGGCCGGCGCTGCGCCTGACCCTCTCCGGACTGACGCTGAGCCTGATCACCAGCGCCATCGGTTATCTGGCGCTGGCCTGGACGCCCTTCCCGGCGCTGACGCAAATCGCGGTGTTCTCCGCTGCCGGCCTGCTCGGTGCTTACCTGTCGGCGGTGTGCCTGCTGCCGGCCCTGCTGAAAAACGTTGAACTGCAACCGGCGCAATGGCCGCTGCGTCTGGCCGAGCGTCTGGTGCAACTGCGCGAAACGCTGCTCGAACACGTGCGCACCCCGGTGCTGCTGGCGCTGCTGATCGCCTTCTGCGCCGGCGGTCTGGTGCAGCTGCAAAGCAAGAACGACATCCGCCAGTGGGTCGGTGCACCACAACGCCTGACCGATGAAGCGCAGACCATCGCACGCATCACCGGCTATCAGCCGACCAGCCAGTTCTTCCTCGTGCGCGGCGCCAATCAGCAGCAACTGCTGGAGCGTCAGGCCGCACTGAGCGAACGTCTGCAGCAACTGGTCAACCTCGACAAACTGCAAGGCTATCTGGCCCTCGACCAACTGCTCAGTCCGCCGAGCCAGCAACAGCAGGTTCGCGAAGCGCTGAGCAAACTGCCGCAATACTGGCAGCCATTGCTCGACCTCGGCGTACCGCTCGCGTCGTTGCAAACCGAGTTGCAGCAGCTGCAGAACCTGCCTGCCGAAGACATCGACGCCGCACTGGCCGGGCCGTTAGGCGAGCCTTACCGTACGCTGTGGCTCGGCCCGACCGCTGACGGCGTGGCGGCGATGACCAGCCTGCAAGGCCTGAACAATCCGTCACTGCTGCGGGTGCAGGCGCTGGATTTGCCGGGGGTGACGCTGGTGGATCGTCTCGGTGAATTGAACAATGTATTCGCCGCGACCCAGATCAGCGCCGCCGAACTGAAACTCGCCTCCTGCGTTTTGATTGTGCTGGTGCTGACCGTGCCGTTCGGCTTCGGCGGCGCCTTGCGCATCGTCGCCCTGCCGCTGCTGGCGGCGCTGTGCAGCCTGGCCAGCCTCGGTTGGCTCGGTCAGCCGCTGACCCTGTTCAGCCTGTTCGGCCTGCTGCTGGTAACGGCGATCAGCGTCGATTACGCGATCCTCATGCGTGAGCAGGTCGGCGGTGCGGCAGTGAGTCTGCTGGGCACCTTGCTGGCGGCGCTGACGACCTGGCTGTCGTTCGGTTTGCTGGCGGTGTCGAGCACGCCGGCGGTGAGCAATTTCGGCCTGTCAGTGAGCCTGGGGCTGGCTTTCAGTTTCATTCTGGCGCCGTGGGCCGGACGTCACGTCCACCGCGCCGCCGTCGCAGAGCCGGCAGCATGATGGTCGTCGGTTTCTGGCTGATGGCCCTGGCGCTGTTCGCGGTGGCCACCCGTATCGGCCGGCATTTCGGCCTGATCCCGATCGTCAGCCAGTTGCTGCTGGCCAGCTTCGGTTTGCCGTTGTTGATGTACTTCTGGATCGAACCGGGCTGGCAGCTCAGCGGTGCTCAACTGATTGCACCGGGGTGGCTGAAAGACCTCTACAGCCTGAGTTTCGCGCTGTTGCTCGGGCACATTCTCAGTGATGTGATCGACCTGCGGCTGGACCGCCAGAGCGTGAAAATCGCCGTGCCGAGTTTTGCCGTGCCATTTGCCTCCGGTCTGGCCGCCGCCTACTGGCTGCTACCGGCGCAACCGTGGCTGAACTCGCTGGCCATTGGGCTGGTGTTCGCGATCACCGCGATCCCGGTGCTGTACCTGTACCTGCGCCACATAGACTATCCGCCCGCCGCCACCCGGCGTCTGGTGCAGACCGCCATCCTCATCGACCTGACCTGCTGGACGCTGTTCGGCCTCGCTCAGGGCAGTCTGCATCTGAGCAGCCTGTTGCTACCACTCGGCCTGGCCTGCGTGCCAGTGCTGTTGCATCTGCTGCGCGTGCGCCGACCACTGACCTACAGCCTCGGCTTCTTTGCGCTGCTGGTCCTGGCCGAGCACTACAAACTCAACGCGCTGATTTTCGGCATCGGCTATCTGCTGTGCATGGCCTTGCTGAAAGTGCCGTTGGTGCTGCCATTGCCCGCGCGGTGGATGAGCCGTTTGCAGACGTGGATCGCGATCCCGCTGATCCTCACCTTCGGCATCGTCCAGATCGACGTGCACAGTGCCCTCGCCAGCCTCGGCGCAGTGCAATGGGCGGCGCTGCTGCTGTTGCCGATTGCCAGTAAACTGCTCGGCAACTGGCTGGGTCTGGGCTGGGCCGGTGCATCGTTCGAAGGCGCCAGCCGCTGGCGTGAAAGCGTGCTGCTGAACATTCGCGGCCTGAGCGAAATCGTCTTTCTCAATCTGTTGCTGCAACAACAGCTGATCAGCCCGGCGCTGTACTTCGCGCTGATGCTGATGGGCCTGATCGCGACGCTGCTGCCGGCCCTGATCGGCCTGTACCGCGTGCCCCTGAAAACCACCGCCACTGCGCCCGGGAGTTCACGTGCCAACCGTTGAAATGCAACGTCGTCAGGTAGTGATCATCGGAGCCGGCCCGTCCGGCGCCATCGCCGCCGCCCTGCTCAAGCGCAAGGGCCACGATGTGCTGGTGCTCGAGCGCCAGCACTTCCCGAGGTTTTCCATTGGTGAAAGCCTGCTGAGTCACTGCCTGGACTTCGTCGAAGAAGCCGGCATGCTCGATGCCGTCAACGCCGCCGGCTTCCAGCGCAAGACCGGTGCTGCGTTCGCCTGGGGCGAACGCTACAGCGCCTTCGATTTCGGCGACACCTTCACCGCAGGTAAACCCACCACGTTCCAGGTGCAGCGCGCCGATTTCGACAAGCTGCTGGCCGATCAGGCCGAATTGCAGGGTGCCGAAATCCGCTACGGCGACGCCATCGTCCGCGTCGATTTCGACCGGGCCAAACCGCAGCTCGACGTGCTGCGCGAAGACGGCAGCGAGTACCGCGTCGAAGCGGATTTCGTGCTCGACGCCAGCGGCTACGGGCGCGTGCTGTCGCGTTTGCTCGATCTGGAAGCGCCGTCGAATTTCCCGGTGCGCCAGGCGGTGTTCACCCACGTTGAAGATCACATCGACAATCCGGCCTTCGACCGCGAGAAGATCCTCGTCACCACCCACCCCGAGCACCGCGACATCTGGTTCTGGACGATCCCGTTCAGCAACGGTCGCTGCTCGGTGGGCGTGGTGGCTGCCGCCGAACACTTCAAGGGTCGCGATAGCGATCTGGATGCCTGCCTGCGTGGTTTCATCGCCGAAACCCCGAGCCTCTCCGGTGTGTTGAACAACGCCGTGTGGGACACCCCGGCGCGCACCCTCGGTGGTTATGCGGCCAATGTAAAAACCCTGCATGGCCCGGGCTTCGCCCTGCTCGGCAACGCCGCGGAATTTCTCGACCCGGTGTTCTCCTCGGGCGTGACCATCGCCATGCGTTCGGCGAGCATGGCCGCCGCGGTCCTGCACCGGCAGTTGCAGGGCGAAACTGTCGACTGGCAGCGCGAGTTCGCCGAGCCGCTCAAACGTGGGGTCGATACCTTCCGCTGCTACGTCGAAGGCTGGTACGCCGGCACCTTCCAGGACGTGATTTTTTATCAAGACAGTCAGGCCGACATACGCCGAATGATCTGCTCGATCCTCGCCGGCTACGCCTGGGATGAACGCAACCCGTTCGTCAGCGAAGCGCGCCGCCGGCTGAAGATGATTTCCGAACTCTGTGCAAAGGACGCCCCATGAATTACTTGAGCGACAGCTACGTCGAGGAAACCCGCTTCGGTTTCTGGTTCCTGCGCAGCCACACCTGGCAGCACCATGTGTTGCGCGTGGCGATCAACGACCTGCGCGGGTTGTTCAGCGAGTCGCTGCCGGCCAATCCGGTGCTGCTGGATGCCGGCTGTGGTCAGGGCAAATCGTTTCGGCATCTGCGCCAGACCTTCGCCCCACAGCGTCTGATCGGCGTCGATGCCGATCCGCACAGCCTGCAATTGAGCGCCGCAGAAGCGGCGCGCCAGGGTTTCGATGTGGAGCTGATCGGTAGCGATTGCGCGACGCTCAATGTCGCCGATGCCAGTGTCGACCTGCTGTTCTGCCACCAGACCTTTCATCATCTGGTCGAACAGGAAAAAGCCCTCGCCGAGTTCTACCGCGTGCTCAAGCCGGGCGGTTATCTGCTGTTCGCCGAGTCCACCGAGGCCTACATTGATACTTGGGTGATCCGTTGGCTGTTCCGCCATCCGATGCATGTGCAAAAGAGCGCGGCGCAATACCTGGAGATGATTCGCCAGCAGGGTTTCGAGTTTGGAGAACGCAATGTCTCGTACCCGTATTTGTGGTGGAGTCGTTCGAAGGATTTCGGCTTGCTGGAGCGGTTCGGGTTGCGCCGGCCGAAGCCGTTTGGCGAGCGTGAGGAAACCTTGGTGAATGTCGTTGCGCGAAAACCATTGGCGGGGGCTTGCTGATGCAACACTTAACCTGTGGGAGCGGGCTTGCTCGCGAAAGCGCTGGATCAGCTTGCATTGATGTCGGATGTGCCGACGCCTTCGCGAGCAAGCCCGCTCCCACAGGGGTTGTGGTGTGGCTGGTATTGTTGCTAACGGCCCTGTTGAGTGGTTGCGCGAGCCAGGCGCCGTTGCCAGCGGGCAACCCGACATTGCCGCTGCCGATGCAATTGCACATCGAACGCCAACAAGCCGATCAGCGTCAGGACTGGCTGTTGGTGATCCAGCGCGAAGGCCCCGGCATTCGCTGGTCGATGATGGATCCGCTGGGCATCCCCCAGGCGCGTCAGCAACTGATCGACGGTCGCTGGCAGGCCGACGGGCTGCTGCCGCCCAACCCGGAAGCCCGGGAGCTGTTTGCCGCGTTGCTGTTCGCCCTGACCCCCTCCAGCGAACTGGCGCGCAATTATCCCGCCGCGCAGCAGCAGGGCGAGCAACGCACGCTGGCGCCGCGCTGGACGGTCCGTTATGCACAACCTTTGAGTTTCCAATTGAATCTGCCCCAAGGCCCGCACTATCGGGTTTCCCCCCTCGGTGAACCGACGCCATGACTGCCTACCTCAATGCCCTCGGCGTGATCTGCGCACTGGGCCGCGACAAGCAACAGGTCGCGCACAACCTGTTTGCCGGTGACTGCTCGGGCATGCGCCGCGAGTCCGGCTGGGTGGCCGGGCATGAATTGCCGGTGGCGGCGGTGCACGGTGAGCTGGCGGCGATTCCGGCCGAACTGGCCGACCAGAGCAGCCGCAACAATCAACTGTTGCTGGAAGCCGCGCTGCAGATTCGCGAGGACATCGATCGGGCGATCCAGACCTATGGTCGCGCGCGCATCGGCGTGGTGCTCGGCACCAGCACCTCGGGGATCGACGAGGCCAGCCGAGGGCTGGCGCACTATCTTCGCGAGCAGCGGTTCCCTGGCGAGTACGACTATCGGCAACAGGAACTCGGCGCCCCGGCGAATTTTCTCGCCGACTGGCTGCAACTCAGCGGCCCGGCCTATGTGATTTCCACCGCCTGCACGTCCAGTGCGCGGGCGTTGATGAGCGCGCAGCGTCTGCTTGATCTGGGCCTGTGCGACGCGGTGCTGTGCGGCGGGGTCGACAGCCTGTGCAAACTGACGCTCAACGGTTTCAGCGCGCTGGAAGCGGTGTCCGACGAGCGCTGCAATCCGTTCTCGGCCAACCGCAACGGCATCAACATCGGCGAAGCGGCGGTGCTGTTCCTAATGAGCAAGCAGCGCAGCGACGGCCCGGCCATTGCCCTGCTCGGCAGCGGCGCCAGCTCCGACGCGCACCACATTTCCGCGCCGGAACCGAGCGGCCGCGGCGCCCTGCAAGCGATGCAGAAAGCCTTGCACCGCGCGCAGCTGCAAGCCGGTCAAATCAACTACCTGAACCTGCACGGCACCGCGACCCAGCACAACGATGCGATGGAAAGTCTGGCGGTTGCCACGCTGTTTCCTGAAGGCGTGGCCTGCTCGTCGACCAAGCCGATGACCGGCCACACCCTCGGCGCTGCCGGCGCCCTCGAAGCGGCGTTCTGCTGGCTGAGCCTGAGCGCCGACAACCCGCAGCACGCCTTGCCGCCACACGTCTGGGACGCCCGGCCCGACCCCGACTTGCCGGCGCTGAAGTGGGTGACTGCGAGCGAACGCCTGTCGTCCATTGCACCCCGCTACCTGATGAGCAACTCGTTTGCTTTCGGCGGCAACAACGTCAGCCTGATTATCGGAGACGCCCCATGAACGACTGGCCGCTCGCCGAACTGCTGCCCCACGCTGGCGACATGATTCTGCTCGACCGCATTCTCAGTTTCGACGAAGAGCAGATCCACACCCGCCTCACGGTCAAGCCCGACGGTTTGTTCAGCCTGCCCGACGGCAGCCTGCCAGCGTGGGTTGGCGTTGAGCTGATGGCGCAAAGCGTCGCCGCGTTTGCCGGTTGCCATGCACGGCGGAAGGGCAACCCGGTGGAGTTGGGGTTCCTGCTCGGCACGCGCAAATTCGAGTGCAACGTCGAGGCCTTCCCGGCCGGCAGCGAACTGACCATCCACGGCATCCGTTCGCTGGAAGACGACAACGGCATGGGTGTTTTCGAATGCCACATCCACGGGCCTGACATACAAGCCAGCGCACGCTTGAACGTGTTCCGCCCGCCGCAGCCCAGCCAATACCTTGAACAAAACAGAGGGTCGAACGATGACTGAATCCGTACTGGTCACCGGCTCCAGCCGTGGCATCGGCCGCGCCATTGCCTTGCGTCTGGCGCAGGCCGGGCATGACATCGTCCTGCACTGCCGCAGCGGCGTGGCTGAAGCCCAGGCTGTGAAAGCCGAAGTCGAAGCGTTGGGCCGCAGCGCGCGCATCCTGCAATTCGACGTCGCCGACCGCGAAGCCTGCAAAACCATTCTCGAAGCCGACGTCGAAAACCACGGCGCCTATTACGGCGTGGTACTCAACGCCGGCCTGACCCGCGATGGCGCTTTTCCGGCGCTGAGCGATGACGATTGGGACGTGGTGTTGCGCACCAATCTCGACGGTTTCTACAACGTCCTGCACCCGGTGATGATGCCGATGATCCGTCGTCGCGCCGCCGGGCGGATCGTCTGCATCACCTCGGTGTCGGGACTGATCGGCAACCGTGGCCAGGTCAACTACAGCGCCTCCAAGGCCGGGGTGATCGGTGCGGCGAAAGCGTTGGCGATTGAACTGGGCAAGCGCAAAATCACGGTTAACTGCGTCGCGCCGGGCCTGATCGACACGGCGATGCTCGACGAAAACGTGCCGGTGGAAGAGCTGATGAAAATGATCCCCGCACAACGCATGGGCACCCCGGAAGAGGTCGCCGCTGCGGTGAATTTCCTGATGTCGGCGGAAGCCTCGTACATCACCCGCCAGGTTCTGGCGGTCAACGGAGGCTTGTGCTGATGAAGCGCGTCGTCGTCACCGGCATGGCCGGCATCACCTCGCTGGGCAGCGACTGGCAGACCATCGCCAGCAACTTCGCAGCCAACCGCAGCGGCATCCGCCGGATGGACGAGTGGGACCGCTTCAGCGAACTCAACACCCGCCTGGCCGGGCCGATCGATGATTTTGTCGTGCCGGCGCACTGGACCCGCAAACAACTGCGCAGCATGGGCCGGGTGTCACGGCTGGCGGTGGGCGCGGCGGAACAGGCACTGGCGGACGCCGGCCTGCTCGGTGACGAATCGATCAAGGACGGACGCATGGGTGTGGCCTGCGGTTCGTCCACCGGCAGCACCGACGAGATCAAGGCGTTCGGCAACATGCTGCTCAACTCGGTGGCCGAGGGTCTCAACGCCAACTCCTACGTGCGGATGATGCCGCACACCACCGCGGCCAACATCAGCATCTTCTTCGGCCTCACCGGGAGGCTGATCCCGACATCCAGCGCCTGCACCAGCGGCAGTCAGGGTATCGGCTACGCGTATGAAGCGATCAAGTTCGGACGGCTGCCGCTGATGCTCGCCGGCGGTGCCGAAGAGCTGTGCCCGACCGAAGCCATGGTCTTCGACGCGCTGTACGCCACCAGCCTGAAAAACGATGCGCCACAGACCAGCCCACGCCCGTACGACAAGGGCCGCGACGGTCTGGTGATCGGTGAAGGCGGCGGCATGCTGGTGCTCGAAGAGCTGGAGCATGCGCTGGCTCGCGGTGCGCGGATCCACGCCGAGATCGTCGGTTTCGGCAGCAACGCCGACGGCCAGCACACTACCCGCCCCGAGCAGGTCACCATGCGCCGCGCCATGGAACTGGCGCTGGAAGACGCCGGCCTGACGCCGGATGCCATCGGTTACGTCAATGGTCACGGTACCGCTACAGAACAGGGCGACATTGCCGAAACACTGGCGACCAGCAGTCTGTTCGGCGAACACATGCCGATCAGCTCGCAGAAGAGTTTCCTCGGCCACACGCTGGGGGCCTGCGGCGCGCTGGAGTCGTGGTTCAGCATTGAAATGCTCAATCGCGACCTGTACGTGCACACGCTCAACCTCGACGAGGTCGATCCGCACTGCGGCAAGCTCGATTACCTGCGCGGCGAATTCCGCCAGATGCATCACGAATACGTGATGAACAACAATTTCGCTTTTGGTGGCGTCAACACCTCGTTGATTTTCCGCCGCTGGCACTGACCGCAACACGTTTGGAGTGAAGGGAATGACTCAGTTTCACCGCATCGCCGCCCTGCTGGCCCTGGCCTTTGTGCTCGGCGGTTGCACCAGCAAACCGGTTTACAACGCCAAGGAAGAGTTCTCGCCCAACCTCGGCTTCACCCAGGCGCAGATGAGCCGCGCCATCGTCACCGCGCTCAACGATCGCCAGTGGGTGGTGCAGTCGGTGCGCCCGGGCATGATCAAAGCGGCGATTACCGTACGCGGCCGTCATCACGCCGAAGTCGACATCCCGTTCAGCCCGACCTCGTTTGAAATCGACTACCGCAGCAGCTACGGCCTCGACGCCAAGGACGGCAAGATCCACGGCAACTACAACCGCTGGGTCAACCGCCTGCGCGACAACGTGCTCAAGGAACTGTCGATCAACCCGGACATCGAGTTCGTCAACGACCTGGGCATCGTCAAGCAAGGCGCCGACGAACCGACCTACCTGAGCTTTCGCGAGGGCGTCAAACGCGCCACCGACGCCGGCCTGCTGGACGGCAGCGTGAAGTTCTACCTGGCCGGCGAAACCCTGCCAAAACAGGTGCGCAAACTCGACACCGTGAGCAGCAGCCGCAAAACCAACGGCTCGAACAAATCCGACACCGACGCCTGCTTCTGGGCCCTGCAATCGGCCCTCGCGACCCTGCAGAACGCCGCGAAAAAAGCCGACGCCAACGCCGTGATCAACATCGCCAGCGTCGACCAGCGCGACCTCTACAAAGACACCGAGAAATTCCAGTGCCGTGCGGGCCTGGTGGTGTCGAGCGTGGCGTTGCGTGGGGATTTGGCCCACGTCGATTGATTGACAGTAGAAACGACAAAGGGCGCCTTACGGCGCCCTTTCACAAACAGGTTGGCTTGTCATCGCCCTTCCACCTGTCTGGCTCTGTGATGGCTGGTTGCCCAGGATCCTCAGAGTCTCACAAGCCCCTTTCGGGAACGCCGGCAGTATTGCCCGAAATGTCATTACCAGCAATGGATGGCAATTGGCTTCGATGCACCCTCTCAACGGCTACTACACGCCCAAGGCCTTTCTAACCGCAGTCTTGATGGCGTAAAACTCGTCTGTTGCAAGATGTGAAATCAGGTAAACACGCTTTCCGTGACGGTCTTTACTTCTGATCCTGTCCAGTCGCGCAAGACTGACCGTCGCTACCATGTCGCATTTTGCCCAGCAGGTTGAACTGGCACCTTGAAGATGGCTGGCGAGCTCCAGATGATGCTCCAGCACACAATCCGGCGCAGTTGTACTCAATGGCACCACAGTCACCAACAAACTGTTGGATCGGTGCTTGCGTATCACCACCACGGGCCTGATTTTGACCATCTCCGGTACTTCAAAACCTCTGAAATCACAGATCAGAACACTGCCCTCCTTGGGCTGATAGAGAAGTGGCATCCATGGCACTCACTAAAAAGAACTGATTTTGCGCATTTACCGCAACTTTCCCTAAAGCAGTTCCGTTACCAGAAATGTAAAGGGCTGACTCCTCTCATCACCTGAACGACAACTACACTCATCCTGCGGGTCTCAACCATCGCCAGCCAGAACGGCGAGCCCGTTGTTCGAGCACTCGCGGTTCTCTTTCACCGTCAAGGAGATGACCATGCAAGTGAAAGCCCTGATCGCCGCCGCACTCCTCGGGCTATTGCCCGGCGCCAGCCACGCCACCAACCTGATGTACATGCCGTTCGAAACCGTGCTCTCGGATGCGATTCGCGCCGGGCGGCTGGATGGCAGTGTGAAGTTCTATCTGATCGGCAACGGGCCGCAGGGCACGCAGCAGTTGTTACGCCGGGATGTGGTCAGTGATTTGCGCACCAACGGTTTCAACAAGAGCGATCACGACTCCTGCGAGTGGGTGCTGCAGTCGAACCTGATCAAGTTGCAGGCCGATGCCAAACGGGTCGGGGCGAATGCGGTGGTCAACATCGTCAGTTATTACGACCAGCATGTGCGCAAGGATTTGAATACCTATGAGTGCCGTGCGGGAGTGTTTGTGACGCGGGTGGCGTTGAAGGGGGATCTGGTGCGGTTGCCCTGAGAGGTGTGGTGTTTGGGCGGGCGCCTTCGCGAGCAAGCCCGCTCCCACAGGGGAACGTATTCCAGGGTGGGAGCGGGCTTGCTCGCGAAGAGGCCGGCAGGCATCACACTGATGAAGGTTCGACCTTGCGTGTAAGCAGTTCGACAAATGCCTTGGCCATCGGCGATTTCTGATCCTTGCGCTGCACCAGCCACACCGCCGACACCGCCTCCGGATCAAGCAGTGGTCGATAGACCACACCGTCAATGCGCATCCGCTGATAAGACGCCGGCAACACCGAAACCCCCAGCCCCGCTGCGACCAGTCCGATGATGGTCATCGCTTCCCCGGCCTCTTGGGCGAAGTGCGGGCTGAACCCGGCATCGCGGGCCAGACTGAGTAGTTGCGCATACAGCCCGCTGCCGTAGCTGCGTGGAAAGAACACAAACGGCTCCAGCGCCAGCGCCGAGAGGAACAGGCCTTCCTCGCTGCCTTGCGCCAACGGATGTTTGGAGCCGAGCACCGCCACCAGCGGCTCACGCATCAGCTCGACCACACTCAGCGAATCCGGCAGGCCCAGCGGGCGCATGATCCCGACTTCGATCGACTGATCCACCAGCGCATCCGCGACCATGGTGCTGCTCATCTCCCGCAGGTTCAGGTGCACTGCCGGGAAGCGCTGGCGAAAAGAAAAAATCGCTTGGGGAATGGTCGAGTTGAACGGCGCCGACGAGGTGAAGCCTATCTTCAATTCGCCCAGTTCGCCGAGTTGCGCACGCCGGGCGACGTCCGCCGCTTTGTCGACCTGCGCCAGCACCAGTCGCGCCTCCTCCAGAAACAATCGGCCAGCCTCACTCAGCTCGACCCGACGATTGGTGCGTTCGAACAACCGCGCGCCGACCTCTTGCTCCAGCGCCTGAATCTGCTGACTCAGCGGTGGCTGGGAAATACCCAGCACCTGTGCGGCGCGGCCGAAATGCAGTTCTTCGGCGACGGCGATGAAGTAGCGCAGATGACGCAATTCCATGGAAACCCCATTAGGTCGTTAAAGCTATCAAACAGGTCGAACAATATATTGGATAGAAACATTAGCCAGCTATATGATTTTTTCATTGCCTGCCTGGCCGTGCTCTCCGAGGTCTGATGTGAAAACCGCCGCCGCCCCTCTTGCCCATGAAGTTCCGCCTGCCGCGGCGGACGATGTCATCGCCGAGCTGCAGGAGATCTACATCGAAAAAGGCACGCCGATGTTCATGCGCACGGTGCTCGCGCTGTTCAGCGGCGGCTTTGCGACCTTTGCCCTGCTGTATTGCGTGCAACCGATGATGCCGCTGCTGTCCAACGAGTATGGAATCAACGCGGCGCAGAGCAGCCTGATTCTGTCGGTGGCGACCGGCATGCTCGCCATCGGACTACTGATCACCGGGCCGATTTCCGACCGGGTCGGACGCAAGCCGGTGATGGTCGCAGCGTTGTTCGCCGCCGCGCTGTGCACCATCGCCAGCTCGATGATGCCGAGCTGGCAGGGCGTGCTGATCATGCGCGCGCTGATCGGGCTGTCGCTGAGCGGCCTGGCGGCCGTGGCGATGACTTACCTGAGCGAGGAAATCCATCCGCAGCACATCGGTCTGGCGATGGGCCTGTACATCGGTGGCAACGCGATTGGCGGGATGAGCGGGCGGTTGATCACCGGGGTGTTGATCGATTTTGTCAGCTGGCACACGGCGATGCTGGTGATCGGCGGCCTGGCACTGGTCGCGGCGGCGGTGTTCTGGAAAATCCTCCCCGAATCGCGCAACTTCCGCTCACGCTCGCTGCACCCTCGCAGCCTGCTCGATGGCTTCACCATGCACTTTCGCGACGCCGGCCTGCCGCTGCTGTTTATTGAAGCGTTCGTGCTGATGGGCGCCTTCGTCACTCTGTTCAACTATATCGGCTATCGTCTGCTCGCCGCGCCGTACAACCTCGATCAGGTGTTCGTCGGTTTGCTGTCGGTGGTGTACCTGTCGGGCATCTACAGCTCGGCGAAGATTGGTTCGCTGGCGGACAAACTGGGGCGGCGCAAAGTGCTGTGGGCAACCATCGCACTGATGTTCGCCGGCCTTGCACTGACTATGTTCACGCCGCTGTTGCTGGTGATCGTCGGCATGTTGATCTTCACCTTCGGCTTCTTCGGTGCGCACTCGGTGGCAAGCAGCTGGATCGGCCGGCGCGCTATCAAGGCCAAGGGCCAGGCGTCTTCGCTGTACCTGTTCAGCTACTACGCAGGCTCCAGCATCGCCGGGACGGCGGGCGGGGTGTTCTGGCACTTGGGAGGCTGGAACGGGATTGGCCTGTTCATTGGTGCGCTGTTGCTGGTGGCACTGCTGGTGGCGTTGAAACTGGCGAAGTTGCCACCTCTGACCGGCTCGACTATCTGAGCTGCAGCCGCGCCTCGATCAGCGTGTCGCGCGGCTCCAGCGTCAGTGACTGCAACAAGACGTCGTCCCGCTCAAGCCTGTCCAGCCAGCGCAGCAGTGGCTCGGGCTGGCCGCTGAGGGTCAGGCGAATCTGCTCGTTATCGCTGTCCATCTGCTGCACCTCAAGCCCTGCCGTAACGAGGCTCTCGCTGATCCGCAAGGACAACGGCTGCCTGGCATCGGACAACGATCGGCTCTGCGGTTGAGCGCGCTCCAGCTGCACGGCGAAATGCTGTTGCTGGCGATACCGATGCTCGGCCGCGTCCAGCCGTTGCATCGCCGGTTGCCAGAAGCAAAAAAATAGCGCGCCGCCGAGCAGCCCGGCGATCAGCAGCACAAGCAGGCCACGCTCACGCTGCGAGAGGCGTCGCCATCGCTTGATGTGAACGTCGGTGTTCATACGTCATCCTCCCAGGTCAGCGTTGCCGTCACCCGGTCGACCATCTTGCTGGCGCCATCGATCCTGATCGTCAAACCTTGCTGGCGACCGCGCTCACGCAGGCGCTCAAGCTCGGCAAAGCTGTTTGCCGTCAGTTGCACTTTCCAGCCATTGGCTTGCTCATATTCAATGCGCCTGACCTCAACCTGACTGGCGCCAATCACTTGTTCGACCAACCTGACCAGCGCTGCAATGCGGGTATCGCGCGACTGCGCAGGCACACTCTGAATCGCCTCGATCTGCGCGGTCAGGCCAACGATTTGCGCGTGTTGTGGATACAGCGTTTTGAAGCGCTGGTCATTGATCTGCGCCAGGCGCCGTGTTTCGCCATCGAGGAAACGTATCCGCGTTTCACTGGCGCCCGCGCCCAGCAACAACAGGATCAGCACCACCGCCGATAAGGCACGCCACGGCAGCGGTGAGTTTCGGGGAGCAAATTCGCCATGTCGCAGGTTGATCGCCTGACGAAAACCCTCCGTCAGCCATGCCTGTTCATCCGGCTCATCACGCCAGAGCATGTCCTCGGGCAACACACTCTTCAGCGCCAGCAAACCTTCCTCCGTCAACGCGAGCCGGGCCGGCAACGCTCCACCCAATAGCCATCGCCCGAACCATCGGGTAGCGATCGGCTGATCCGTGGGCAGCAAATCGGCATCAACGAACACCGAGCGCACCTGCAGGCCATTTTCGGTGAGCAGCGACAACACCGCCGCCAAGCGCTCACGAGCGATGACGATCAGCGGATAACGTCGCTCGGCATCCGCTTGACCGACGCTCAAGTGCACCTTGTCCAGCGCTTCGCCAAGCTGCTCTTCCACTGCAAACGCGAGGGCCTGCGCGGCGGGCGCACGGCGGCCGGGCCAGGGTTCACTGCGCAACCAACTGCAGGATTCGATGGGCAGTAACAAGTCGATTTTTTGCCCGTGCAGCACTTGGGCCGCTTGATGCAGCGGCATTGTTAACCGCTCGCCGGTGTGCGACCAGAGACAACAAGGCCAGTCGGACGACATGTCCGCAAGCCCTTCGGCGGTCGGGTAAAGCCAGTTTTTCATTGCGTTATCTCGTTGCCGCGGGAGGGAAGTAAACGGCGTTGCAGGGCTGTCAGTCGGGCTGTTTTAGCGATGTACTCGACGTCGGTGCTCAGCGTCAGCACCTGCTGGTCTTGCACGACGCGCACAGTCAGGCGGTGCCAGCGGCTGTCGACACCGAGGCCATGCGTGTTGACCCCGGCATCGGCAATCAGTGGATCGGTGCCGAATGCTTGAACAGCGAGCCAAGGCTGCGCCGAGCGCTGGCGAACCAGCGCATCGGCGGTGGCGGACTCGATTTCCAGCACGCGCAGCAACAGCGCCGGTGCGGTGTTGATATTCAGCGTCGCATCCGTGGGCAGCAGCGCTACCCACGGTTCCAGGCGGCGCAGCGTGGTCGCATCAAAACCCGGCAGTAGACGCAACTGGCTCACTTCGGACAATGCGCCGACCTGACTCGGTTGCAGCGCGGGCAGCTCCAGCAATTCGAGCAGCCTCGCCCAGCGCTCCAGCGTCACCACCTCGATCTGGCCCTGGCGCAGCAATGCGTTGAGATTGAACCGCGCCGACAGGTCCTCGATTTGCACCTCGACCTGCGCCTGATCGCTATCGAGTCCGGGAATGATTCGGGGCCAGTCGCGAAGCATCTCGGCGTGGCTTTGCTGACTCACCACAGCCCGATGCAAACGCCGCAGCGCCCAGGCTTCTCCGGCCTCTGCCAATTGGCGCAGGTGCAGGGTCTGCAGCTGCTGCGCGCTGCTCTGCAAAGACAGTCGGTGGCTGCGCAACAGGCCAGTGGTGATCAGCAAGGCCAGGCTCAATACCAACATCACGCTGATCAGCGCCAGCCCTTGCTGCCGGCGCTTCATGACAAGGCTCCCGGCAACAACCACACCCGGCGAATCGCCTCATAGCGCCGAGTCGACACCTGCAGCTCCAGCGCCAAAGGTGTACCCGCAGAGGCCTCGATCATTCGCCATCGCAGATCAATCACCTCATCCAGCAGTTTCTGCCGCTGGACAGTCAGCGCCCCCTCAGCGCGGCTTTCACGCCACAGCACGCCGTCGTGCAGGCGATAGGTCAGTTCCTGGCGTTCGCTACGCGGTTGATCCAGCGGATTGCGCCAGTTGCTGCGTTGCACATGCAGCTGCCCGGCATTCAAGACCAGGGGCTGCCCGGTGACCTGCAACAGGTCACGCTCGATCGCCGCCACCGCCCGTTGCAGACTTCTGAACCCGCGCTCGTGGTCGGCCGTCGCTTGCTGCACGCGCAGCACGCTGTCAAACAAGCCCCAACTGGCAAGACCAAGCACGGCGAAAATCGCCAGCGCGATGATCAGTTCCAGCAAGGTGAAACCGCGTTGGTCAGTCATGACGACTGTGCAACCGAGACATTGTTCGATAGAGCGGCTGATCGCTGTCGGCCAGACTGACTTCCAGCTCCACCGAAAACTGCCCCGCTGTATCGACTTCGCGCAAGTGCTGGCGCAGGCGCCAGTCACGACGATCCATGCGCACGATCTGCTGCTGTTGGCCGCTGACCCAGGCGCTCTGCAGGCGCAGTTCGCTGAGCCGGTTATCCGCCAGCCATGCTGCAAACAGCCGCTGCTCAGCCGCACCGCTCTGCTGCACCACGTAACGGCTTGCCGATAACAGGGACGCCGCCAGCACCGCAAAAATTGCCAGCGCCACCATGACTTCCAGCAACGTGAAACCTTGCATCCGCCTGACGATCGCTCGCTTATTCATCCAGCGTTACCTCACTCAAGCCATCCGACGCCAGACCGGCCCAGACCCGCTCGCGACTTGCCAGCAACAAGCTGAATGCGCTGATTTCATCACTGCTGAGCATCAATAATTGCGGGGCCGGTGCGCTGTTCAGCAAACGCACCGGCAGACCATCCAGCACAAGCTGCGCATGCAGATCCGCCGGCCATTGCTGCAGGGCCGTCAACGGCTGCCAGCCTTGCGCGTCGAGCTGCAGAACGCGATAGCCCTCAAGGCTGAAACCCACGCCAAATTCCCGTCCCTCAAGCACCGCGCGTTCGCGAAACTGCTCGATCATCCGCGCAATCCGGCTCGCCTCCTGTCGCGCCACTTGCGCCGAATTATTCCCGCCGACCAGGCTGACCATGCCCAGCAGCATGCCGATCAGCACCATGACCACCATCAATTCCAGCAAGGTGAAACCCCGGCAACGCTGGCGCATCAGTCGACGGTCCAGTTGCCGATGTCGGCGGCGTGACCTTCCCCGCCACTGGCGCCATCGGAGCCCAGCGAATACAAGTCGTAACCGCCGCCCACTGAGCGCGTGCCAGGGTTGAGGTATTGATACGGCGTGCCCCACGGATCACGCGCCAGACTTTTCAGGTAACCAGCAGGGTTCCAGTTGCGCGCCACCGGTGTGCCGGTCGGGCGTTTAACCAGCGCTTCCAGGCCCTGCTGCGTGGTGGGGTAACGCGCGTTGTCCAGCCGATACATCTCCAGCGCCGTGGCAATTGCCTGAATGTCGATCTTCGCCGCGGTGGTCTTCGCCTGATCCGGCCGGCTCATGAATTGCGGCACGACGATCGCGCCGAGAATGCCGATGATGACCACCACGACCATGATTTCGATCAGGGTGAAACCGCGCTGCGCGGCCGCTGTGTTTCTGTGCAGAAGAGCCATGGATCAATTCACCAATTGGTTGAGACTGAGGATCGGAAGAAGGATGGCCAGGACGATCAGCAACACCACAGTGCCCATCACCAGCAGCATCGCCGGCTCGAACAGACTCACCATCAACGCGATGCGTGCGGCGAGGCTGGCTTCCTGTTGTTCGGCGGCACGGCCGAGCATCGCGTCGAGTTCACCGGCGCGCTCACCGCTGGCAATCATGTGCAGCATCATCGGCGGGATATCGCCGCTACGTTCCAGGCTGCGGGTCAGGGTCGAGCCTTCGCGCACCGCGCGCGCGACCGCGCTCATGCGTGCACGAATGGTCCGGTTACCGATGACGGCAGCGGCGATTTCCAGCGCATCGACCAAGGGCACCGCGCTCTTGCCCAGAATCGCCAACGTGCTGGCAAACCGCGCCGCTTCCATGGCACGCAGCAACGCGCCGATCAGCGGAATGTTCAACACCAGCGCATGCCAGCGCAGCCGCCAGATGGGCTGACGCAAACTCCAGCGCCAGCTGCCAAGCAGCGCCAGACCACCGCCCACAAACAGCAGACCAGTCTGGCGTACACCGTCGCTGAGACTGATCAGAGCGCGGGTCAGCCATGGCAGCGGCTGGCCGCTGTCGATGAAAATTTTCACGACGTCCGGCACCACATAGCCCAGCAGAAAAGCGACGATGACCACGCTCGCGAACATCAGAATCGCCGGATAGATCAGTGCCATCTGGATCCTTTGCCGCGATGCCTGCCGCGCCTGGGTGTAAGCGGCCAGTTGTTCAAGCACATGCCCGAGATGACCGGAGCGTTCACCCGCCGCCACAGTGGCCCGGTACAACTCGGGAAAAGCCGCCGGAAAGCGGCCTAACGCGACGGCCAGCGCATGCCCTTCCATGACTCGTCCGCGCACTGCCCACAGCAGTCCGGCCACGCGTCGCCTGGCGGTTTGACGGGCGACCACTTCCAGCGCTTCCTCCAGCGGCAGACCGGCCTGCACCAGCGTCGACAATTGCAGCGTCAGCAGTGCCAGATCGCCAGCGCTCAGGCGGCCGGCGCGCCATGCTCCGTGGCCGTCGCCATGGCCGCGCAGTTCCTTGAGCTGTAATGGCCACAGCCCACGCTCACGCAACTGCTGTCGCGCATGCCGGGAATTCTCCGCTTCGAGTTGGCCACGGCAGCGATGACCCTGAGCGTTGTCGGCGCGGTAATCGAAGGTCGGCATCGGCTAGTCCTCCTGCGTCACGCGCAGCCACTCATCGACGCTGGTGACGCCATCGAGCACCCGTTGTCGAGCAGCCTGAAACAGACTTCGCGACTCCTTACGCGTGGCGTCGGTCAGTTCGCGCTCACTGGCTCCCTGATGAATCAGCGCGGCAACCGCATCGGTGATGCTGATCAATTCGTAGATGCCAATGCGTCCCCGATAGCCATGCTGACAATGCTCACAGCCCTGCGCACGAAACAGTGGCGGCGCCGCCAAGGGCTCAAGCCCCAACCGCTGGCAGGTCGCCGCATCGGCGACATACGCTGTCTTGCAGTGCACACACAGCGTGCGCAACAAGCGTTGCGCGAGAACACCGACCAGCGACGAGGCCAGCAAATACGCATCCACGCCCATGTCGACCAGGCGCGTCACCGCGCCGACGGCGTGATTGGTGTGCAATGTCGACAACACCAGATGTCCGGTCAACGAAGCCTGGACGGCGATCTGCGCCGTCTCGCGATCACGGATTTCACCGACCATCACCACGTCCGGATCCTGACGCAGAATGGCGCGCAAACCGCGTGCAAAGGTCATCTCGACTTTCGGATTGACCGGCATCTGGCCGATCCCCGGCAGGTGATATTCAATCGGGTCCTCGACCGTGAGAATGTTGCGCGACGGATCATTCAGGCTGCTCAACGCGGCATACAGGCTGGTGGTTTTGCCGGAGCCGGTCGGCCCGGTGACCAACAAAATGCCATGAGGTCTGGCGAGCAGTCGTTGCAGCGTGGCGAGGGTGTCATCCGGCATGCCCAGACTTTGCAGTTCCAGGCGTCCGGCCTGTTTGTCGAGCAGGCGCAGCACCACGCGTTCACCGTGCGCCGACGGCAGCGTCGAGACCCGCACATCGACTTCGTGGCCGGCCAGACGCAGGGCAATCCGGCCATCCTGCGGCACACGTTTTTCCGCGATATCCAGCCGCGCCATGACCTTGATCCGCGACACCAGCAACGTTGCCAGTTCGCGCCTTGGCCTGAGCATTTCGCGCAACTGGCCGTCGACGCGCATACGCACCGAAAGGTATTGCTCGAAGGTTTCCAGATGCACGTCCGAGGCCTGCGCGCGCACCGCTTCGCTGAGCAGCGCATTGATCAGGCGAATCACCGGTGCATCGCCTTGTTGCTCCAGCAGGTCTGCGGTCTGCGGCACTTGCTCGGCGAGGCTGAGCAGATCAAGTTCATCGTCCAGCCCTTGCGCGACCTGTTGCGCGGCGCTCTGGCCTTCACGATAGGTCGCGGCCAGTCGCTCAGCGAACAGCTCCGGCGCAAGCACCTCGATCGACAACTCGCGGGCGCACAACCGGCGCACTTCGGCGAGCGCCGTCAGCGACGTGTCGCCGCGAATGAGCAGACGGGCTTGCGTGCCCGTGCCGTGCAGCATCACGCCAAACCGCCGGGCGAAGCCGAACGGCAGGACTTCCAGCGCGGCACTCATGGCGCCACCGTTGCCGGCTCAAACAAATGTCGCGCCTCGGCCGGTAGCAACAGCGAGTTGCTCTCCCCGGCTTTGGGCTGGCTCAGATCACGCAAGGTGTCGTAACGCTGCTGGCTGATGCCGGAGAGATCCTCGCGACTGCGCACGATGGTCGGACGCAGAAACACCATCAGATTGCTTTTGGTCTGGGTGTCGCGGCTCCAGCGAAACAACGCGCCGAGATAGGGAATGTCGCGCAGCAACGGCACACCGCTTTTCTGCGTGCGCACGCTGTCGCGGATCAGCCCACCGATCACAATGATCTCGCCGTCGTCCGCAAGAATCGTGCTTTTCAGGGCACGTTTGTTGGTGATCAGATCCGAGGAATCAATCCCCGACACCGAGGGCGCGATGTCCGAGACTTCCTGCTCGACTTCCAGGCGCAGGGTCGAGCCTTCGTTGATGTAGGGTTTGATCTTCAGGCTGATGCCGACATCCTTGCGCTCGACCGTGGTGAAAGGATTCTCTGCACCGCTGCTGTTGGTGGAGTACGAACCGGTCTTGAACGGCACGTTCTGCCCGACGATGATTTCCGCTTGCTGATTGTCCAGGGTCAGCAGGCTCGGCGTGGACAGCAGATTGCTCCGCGTATTGCTCGCCAGGGCCGAAATCAACGCGCCGAAACGGTCGCTGCCCAATTGCAGAATCGCGCCGTCGGGCGCCGATATTTTCTCGTCGAACGTCAGCCCGCCGACGATGGGAATGTCGGTACCGGGAAAGTTGATAAAGCCCTTGGCGTCACCGGTGCTCAAGCCCCACTGCACGCCCACGGCGTCAGCGATATCGCCGGAAATTTCCACGATGGCGGCGTGGATCAGCACTTGCGCGCGAGGCTGATCCAGCTCGCGAACGATATTTTCAATGGTTCTGACCTGAGCCGGATCGGCAATCAGCACCAACGCATTCTGGCTCTCGTCGGCCTTGAGCATGAACGGCGTCGCCACGGCCGCGTCCTTGCCGCTGCCGAGGGCCACTGGCTGCTTGCGATTCTGGCCCATGCTCTCCAGCACTTCTGCCAATTGCCTGGCATCGCTGTGGCGCAAACGAATCACCCGCGCAGTGTCGAGACTGGCGGTGGCCGGAACATCGAGCTGGCGAATCAGCTCGGTCAGACGCTGACGTACGACAACGGGGCCAATGACAATCAGTCGATTGGTTCTGACATCGGCCAGCACCTGAATCGGCGAGTCGGCATTGTGCTTGCCCAGAGAAGACTCGATGACGGTGGCAACATCACTGGCCTGGGCGAAGCGCAGCGGCACCACGGCGTGCTGATCTTGCTGCCCGGCGTCGAGTTGGCGCACCACGCGGGCGATGCGCTCAACGTTGGCCTGAGTGTCGGTGATCACCAGGGCGTTGGCCGACACTGACGGACCGAAGTAGCCGTTGGCAGATACCAATGGCCGGAGCAGCGCGGCCAGATCGGCAGCGCTGCTGGTGTTCAGTTCAATGACCCTGGTAATGAATTGCGCCGGAGTCGCTTGCGTATCGGCAGATTGGCTGGCGCGGGTTTTCACGTCAGCCACCGGGGTGATCAGGATGCGGTCGCCCTCATCGATCACGGTGAAGTTGTGCGCGTCCAGCACCGAGTAGAACAAGCGCCGTACGCCTTCGCGATCCAGCGCCTGACGGGACATGACGGTGACGCGGCCCGACACGCGCGGGTCGAGCACCACGGTGGTGCCGAGGATCGCCGAGATTTCTTCGACGATGTCGCGCAACTCGGCCTGATTCATCGCCAACTGCCAGCGCTGTTCCACGGCGTGCACCGGGTATCCGAGAAGCGGCGTCGCCAGCACGGCGCAAGCCAACAAGACGCGCAGGGCCTGCGCGCCAATCAAACTGTTCATCAATGTGGTCACTCTGACTGCCCGACGAGCGGGCGTAGAAAACGTGCGGAAATCTCAGCGGGTTTTGCCTCGGCGGGCGCTGACAAGTGCGTGAGGAATGCGCTGGCAGGGCGCGCGAAAGGTAATAATTCCTCCCGGCCCTTGTTCCATAACACCACGTGCTGCGCTTCAACCCGACGCAACACGCTGCCGC
Organism: Pseudomonas sp. GW823-FHT01D03; assembly: GCF_058798255.1. Classification (NCBI taxonomy): domain Bacteria; kingdom Pseudomonadati; phylum Pseudomonadota; class Gammaproteobacteria; order Pseudomonadales; family Pseudomonadaceae; genus Pseudomonas; species Pseudomonas sp. GW823-FHT01D03. The sequence goes on along the minus strand of NZ_JBXAKK010000001.1, from coordinate 514,987 downwards.
TCGGCAAGTCGTCGCCAACCCGATACAACTGCGCCCCTTGAGCGGTGCTGATCAACGCTTTCGACAGGCCACTGTCGGCGACAAACGTCGCTTGCAGGGTCAGCGACTCGGCACTTGGCTGAAGTGCGGTGAGCGTTGCGAGGCCGAATACCGTCGCCACCGCCGTGGTGTTCAACGGCCCGGGCACGGGCGCAGCCGGCAGCGGTACAGCGACCGGCGGCGGCAGACGTTGCGCGTGGCGAAATGCCCACTCCTGCCACGCAAGAAACACGGCACATGCGACCGGCAGCGCCCACAGGCTCAATGATGAAAAGATCCTCACCGGTTGCTCATCCCGAACGTCCGCACGCCTGACGAATGCGCGAACGCCACGACATGCGCCGCAACACGCGATAACCCCGCAGCTCGTGCAGGATCACCGCGCCGATATGCATGGCGACCAGTACGGCCAGGCCGGCGCAGGCCCAGATGTGCAGCACGAAAAAGCCATCCGTCAGCGCTACATCGTTCAGCGGTTGAGGGAACTCGAGCAGGCCGAATACAGGGATCGGCCGATCCATCATCAACACGCCACTCAAAAGCACCACCACCACCAGCACATAGATCAGCCGATGGACAAACATGGCGAGCATTTTGCCCGGGGATACCTGCGCCATGCGCTCATGTCGCAGATGGCGGACAAACAACACCAGACGCCAGCAAAACACTGGAATGAACAGCGTAGTCAGCGAAACATTGACCCCGGCCACCCACTGTTTGGTGTCATTGGCGACGTTAATGTTGGCCACATAGAACCCGGTGACCAACGTCCACAGGATCACCGCTGCCGACACCCAATGCAGCAGCATTTGTTGCTTGGAATAAACTGGAAGCATCATTCGAATCGCCCCTGAAAAACACCAGCGGTCAGACGCCCCCTTCAGGCCGCCTGACGCCATTACGCAGAACGGGCCTTAAAGCTTGTTCCACGCCACATCCGAGTGCTCGCCAACGCCCGGTTCAAAGGCATTCGCCTCAGGCGTGTACTGCTTGCAATAGCCGGATGCCGGGAACGGTTTGCACTCGAACACCTCATCGGTTTTCGCTTGCAGTACCTTGGTGCCGGCGGTGTATTCGCTCAGTCCTTCAGGGAACAGGAAGTCGTAATCGGCACCCGCGCCTTCACCCGTGACGTTTACCGGCTGGGTGTCCTGACGGGTGGTGCGGCCATCCAGCGTGGTACCCACCAGGGTCAGAGTGTGCGGGCCGGGGTTGCTGCGAATGTCCATGGCCAGCGAGGTCACACCGCTGTCGGCTTGAGCAGTGGTGGTGCCAACCAGCTTGTTCTGGTCGTTGAACAGGTTGGCTTCAACGTTCATTTTGCGGTTGGACATCATGCTGAAATCGACTTTGGTTCGGCCTTTGTCGAGCACGTATTCCGGTTGTTGCGAAGTCACCGCCATGCGCGCGTCGGTGTCCTCTTTCATCAGCAGTTGCACTTCGTAGCGTACGACGCCGCTGTCTTTTTGCGCGTACAGCGTGTTGGTGCCACGAATCGCTTCGACGTCGCCGTTTTCATCGCGAACACCCGCGCGGATCAGGGTCTGCGACTGGTTGATCTGCTGGGCGAGCTTGAACGACCAGTTTTGCGGCTCGGCGTCTTCAGCGTTGTCGATCGAGATTTCGACGCTGTAAGCCGCGCTTTCACCCGCTGCGGTGAAGGCGCGCGCCTTGACCTTGTCACCGGTCAGCAGCGGCGTGGCAGCAGCAATGGTGCCAACGGCAGACCAACCACCCGGCAGCACGGCTTCTGCGAGGATGTTCACGTCAGCGACGCTGTGGAACGCCGCCGCGGTATCGCCGACGCTCCAGATTGCGAGGATTACATGGTGACCGTTTTTGTCCTCGGGGATGCTGCAGTGGTGCTTGGTGCCGGGAACCGGGAGCTGGAAATCACCCTCGACCTGGCAAAAAGGCGTGCTCTCGAACGAAGCGCGTTTGAGCGATTCATTCGGGTTCCAGCCATTACGGGTGATGAAATATTGGTGTTTTTCTACAGGGTGCGGAGCTTTGTAATGCCACTGGAAATCCAGAGTGCGCTCTTTGAGCTCGGTGAGCTGCCAACGGGTGGCGGACTGCACGTCCATGGGAGAAAACAGCTCGTGGCCGCCGCTGGCGATTTTGCCGTCAATCGGGCCTTGCCCGGGTGCGCCGCCGACGCCTGCCGGAAAGCCCTTGAAGGTTTCACCGACACTTTGCGGCTCATACTGAGCTTGACCACAAGCGGTGTTCACCCCCTTCTGACAGAGAAAAGCGCGCGATGGCGGAAACTCCACATAACCGTGGGCCGCTGCGCCCGAAGAACCCAACAGGGCCGATAACAACATCAACGAAGAAGCATATGTTGTCGACGCACTTCTTTTAAAAGTAGGTTTTTTCATTGTTATTCCAGGCAAATCTTAATAAGCGAGCCCGGCCCGACGCCAGGCTCTATTACAGCACTCAGCGCCATGCCGAGCACATGCCTGAAACCTTACGTGGATAGAGAAAAGTTCTATGTAGGAGTAATCGTCGGGTGCAGCAGGAATAGTCTCCGCAATAATTAATCCGACAACTAAGGAAAGAATTCTTACAACAGGAAATGATTAATTAAAATTTGAAGCAGCATAAAAAAAGCCTGTCCCGCATAACACGGAACAGGCTTATTTATGCAAATGTTGCGAAGTTATTCGTGGTACTGCGCCGACAACTCATGCACCGCACGCAGGAACGCGCCGGCATGCTCCGGGTCGACCTCAGGGGTGATGCCGTGACCCAGGTTGAACACGTGACCACTGCCCTTGCCGTAGCTGGCCAGAATGCGGCCCACTTCTGTGCGGATCGCTTCAGGTTTGGCGTAGAGCACGGTCGGGTCCATGTTGCCTTGCAGCGCGACCTTGTCGCCGACACGGGCGCGAGCGTTGCCGATGTCGCAGGTCCAGTCCAGGCCCAGTGCGTCGGCACCGGCCTCGGCGATGCTTTCCAGCCACAGGCCGCCGTTCTTGGTGAACAGGATCACCGGCACCTTGCGCCCGTCGTGCTCGCGGATCAGGCCGCTGACGATTTTCTTCATGTAGGCCAGGGAGAACTCCTGATACGCCGCCGCCGACAGGTTGCCGCCCCAGGTATCGAAGATCTGCACCGCTTGCGCGCCGGCCTGGATCTGGCCATTGAGGTACGAGGTCACCGACTGCGCCAGCTTGTCCAGCAGCAGGTGCATGGCTTGCGGGTTGTCGTAGAGCATCGCCTTGGTCTTGCGGAAGTCTTTCGACGAGCCGCCTTCAACCATGTAAGTGGCGAGAGTCCACGGGCTGCCGGAGAAGCCGATCAGCGGCACACGGCCGTTCAGCTCGCGGCGGATGGTGCTGACCGCGTCCATCACGTAGCCGAGGTCTTTGTGTGGATCCGGGATCGGCAACGCTTCGATGTCGGCCAGGGTGCTGACGACTTTCTTGAAGCGCGGACCTTCACCGGTCTCGAAGTACAGGCCCTGGCCCATGGCATCGGGGATGGTGAGGATGTCGGAAAACAGGATCGCCGCGTCCAGTTGCGGATAGCGGTCGAGCGGCTGCAGGGTGACTTCGCAGGCGAATTCCGGATTCATGCACAGGCTCATGAAATCACCGGCCTGGGCACGGCTGGCGCGGTATTCCGGCAGGTAGCGGCCGGCCTGGCGCATCATCCACACCGGGGTGACGTCAACGGGTTGCTTGAGCAGGGCGCGGAGGAAACGGTCGTTCTTCAGGGCAGTCATGTCGGCATCCGGAAAAAAAGTGCGGGCATTTTCTCAGAGCGCGACGCAAAAGGCACGGATGCAGGTCAGCCTTTTGTCTATCGGGTCAATTTGTTGCGTTGTATTGAGCGCACAGAAACCAATGTGGGAGCGGGCTTGCTCGCGAAAGCGGTGTGTCAGTCAATACATCGGGTGACTGATACAAAGCCTTCGCGAGCAAGCCCGCTCCCACATTTCTGATCGCATTTCAGGCTGAAATGTAATCAGACGCCCAGGTAATCGAGGATCCCTTCGGCGGCATTGCGGCCTTCGAAGATTGCCGTCACCACCAGGTCGGAACCGCGCACCATGTCGCCACCGGCGAAGATTTTCGGGTTGCTGGTCTGGTGCTTGTACTGACCTTGCTCAGGCGCGACGACGCGGCCCTGGCTGTCGGTCTGGATTTCGAACTGTTCGAACCACGGCGCCGGGCTCGGGCGGAAACCGAACGCGATGACCACGGCATCGGCCGGGATGATCTCTTCGGAACCCGGGATCGGCTCGGGGCTGCGACGGCCACGGGCATCCGGTTCGCCGAGACGGGTCTCGACCACCTTCACGCCTTCGACCTTGTCTTCACCGACGATCGCGATCGGCTGGCGGTTGTAGAGGAATTTCACGCCTTCTTCCTTGGCGTTCTTCACCTCTTTGCGCGAGCCGGGCATGTTCGCTTCGTCACGACGATAGGCGCAGGTCACTGACTTGGCGCCCTGACGGATCGAGGTGCGGTTGCAGTCCATCGCCGTGTCGCCACCGCCGAGCACCACGACCTTCTTGCCTTTCATGTCGACGAAATCTTCCGGCGACTTTTCAAAGCCCAGGTTGCGGTTGACGTTGGCAATCAGGAAGTCCAGCGCGTCATAAACGCCCGGCAGATCCTCACCGGCAAAACCGCCCTTCATGTAGGTGTAGGTGCCCATACCCATGAATACCGCATCGTATTCGGCGAGCAGGTGCTCCATGGTCACGTCCTTGCCGACCTCGGTATTGAGGCGGAACTCGATACCCATGCCGGTGAAGACTTCGCGACGATTGCTCAGCACGGTCTTCTCAAGCTTGAACTCGGGGATGCCGAAGGTCAGCAGACCGCCGATTTCCGGGTTCTTGTCGAAAACCACCGGGGTCACGCCGCCACGCACCAGCACGTCGGCACAGCCCAGACCCGCCGGGCCGGCACCGATGATCGCGACACGCTTGCCGGTCGGCTTGACCTTGGACATGTCCGGGCGCCAGCCCATGGCGAACGCGGTATCGGTGATGTACTTCTCGACCGAACCGATGGTCACCGCGCCGAAGCCGTCGTTGAGGGTGCAGGCACCCTCGCACAGCCGATCCTGCGGGCACACCCGGCCGCAGACTTCCGGCAGGGTGTTGGTCTGGTGCGACAGCTCGGCGGCCTGGAGGATGTTGCCCTCGGCCACCAGCTTCAGCCAGTTGGGAATGAAGTTGTGCACCGGGCACTTCCATTCGCAATACGGGTTGCCGCAACCCAGGCAGCGGTGGGCCTGATCGGCCGACTGCTGGGGTTTGAACGGTTCGTAGATCTCGACGAACTCTTTCTTGCGTTGACGCAACAGTTTCTTCTTCGGATCCTTGCGCCCGACATCGATGAACTGGAAGTCGTTATTCAGACGTTCAGCCATTGTTAAAACCTCATCAAACTCTTCAGGCGCATATCACTGCGGGTTGGCACGAGTGCTGGAAAGCAACGATTTCAGGTTGGCAGCCTTAGGCTTGACCAGCCAGAAACGACGCAGGTAGTCATCAAGGTTTTCGGCGAGCTCACGACCCCACTCGCTCTCGGTTTCCTTGACGTACTCGTTCAGCACGTTCTGCAGGTGGCTGCGGTAGGCCTCCATCGCCTCGCCGCTGATCCGCTGGATTTCCACCAGTTCGTGGTTGACCCGGTCAACGAAGGTGTTGTCCTGATCGAGCACGTAGGCGAAACCACCGGTCATGCCAGAGCCGAAGTTGTAACCGGTCTTGCCCAAGACGCAGACGAAACCACCGGTCATGTACTCGCAGCAGTGATCGCCAGTGCCTTCCACAACCGTGTGGGCACCGGAGTTACGCACGGCAAAGCGCTCGCCCGCGGTGCCGGCGGCGAACAGCTTGCCGCCGGTGGCGCCGTACAGGCAGGTGTTGCCGATGATGGCGCTGTTCTGAGTCTGATAGACGCTGCCTTTCGGCGGCACGATGACCAGTTTGCCGCCGGTCATGCCTTTGCCGACGTAGTCGTTGGCGTCGCCTTCCAGGTACATGTTCAGACCGCCGGCGTTCCACACGCCGAAGCTCTGACCGGCCGTCCCCTTGAAGCGGAAGGTGATCGGCGCGTTGGCCATGCCCTGATTGCCGTGCTTGCGCGCGATTTCGCCGGAGATCCGCGCACCGATCGAACGGTCGCAGTTGCAGATGTCCAGTTCGAACTCGGCGCCGCTGAGGTCATTGATCGCCGAGGTCGCCATGTCGACCATTTTCTCGGCCAGCAGGCCCTGGTCGAACGGCGGGTTGCGCTCAACGCCGCAGAATTGCGGTTTGTTCGCCGGGATGTGATCGCTGCCCAGCAGCGGGGTCAGATCCAGATGGTGTTGCTTGGCGGTCTGGCCCTCGAGGATTTCCAGCAGATCGGTACGACCGATCAGCTCTTCGAGGGAACGCACGCCGAGCTTGGCCAGCCACTCACGGGTTTCTTCGGCGACGTAGGTGAAGAAATTCACCACCATGTCGACGGTACCGATGTAGTGATCCTTGCGCAGCTTCTCGTTCTGCGTCGCAACGCCGGTGGCGCAGTTGTTCAGGTGGCAGATGCGCAGGTATTTGCAGCCCAGCGCGATCATCGGCGCGGTACCGAAGCCGAAGCTTTCGGCGCCGAGGATGGCCGCTTTGATCACGTCGAGGCCGGTTTTCAGGCCGCCGTCGGTCTGCACCCGGACTTTGCCGCGCAGGTCGTTGCCGCGCAGGGTCTGGTGAGTTTCAGCGAGGCCGAGTTCCCACGGTGCACCAGCGTATTTGATCGAGGTCAGCGGCGAAGCACCGGTGCCACCGTCGTAGCCGGAGATGGTGATCAAGTCCGCATAGGCCTTGGCCACACCGGCAGCGATGGTGCCGACGCCCGCTTCAGCCACGAGTTTCACCGAGACCAGCGCCTTCGGGTTGACCTGTTTCAGGTCAAAGATCAGTTGCGACAAGTCTTCGATCGAGTAGATGTCGTGGTGCGGCGGTGGCGAAATCAGCGTTACGCCCGGCACTGCATAACGCAGTTTGGCGATCAGCCCGTTGACCTTACCGCCCGGCAGTTGCCCGCCCTCGCCCGGCTTGGCGCCTTGGGCGACCTTGATCTGCAGCACTTCGGCGTTGACCAGGTATTCCGGGGTTACGCCGAAACGGCCAGTGGCGACCTGCTTGATTTTCGAACTCTTGATGGTGCCGTAGCGCGCCGGGTCTTCACCACCTTCGCCGGAGTTGGAACGCGCACCGAGGCGGTTCATGGCTTCGGCCAGGGCTTCGTGCGCTTCCGGCGACAAGGCGCCCAGCGAGATGCCGGCGGAGTCGAAGCGCTTGAGCACCGATTCCAGCGGCTCGATTTCACTGATGTCCAGCGGCTTGTCGAGGGTCTTGACCTTGAACAGGTCGCGAATCATCGACACCGGACGGTTGTCCACTAGCGAGGTGTATTCCTTGAACTTGGCGTAGTCGCCCTGCTGTACGGCGGCTTGCAGGGTGTTGACCACGTCAGGGTTGTAGGCGTGATATTCGCCACCGTGAACGAACTTCAGCAGACCGCCCTGCTGGATCGGCTTGCGCGGACTCCAGGCTTCGGTGGCCAGCGCTTTCTGCTCGGCTTCGATGTCGACGAAACGCGCACCCTTGATGCGGCTCGGCACGCCACGGAAGCTCAGCTCGCAAACCTCTTCGGACAGGCCGATGGCTTCGAACAGCTGCGCACCGCGATACGAAGCGATGGTCGAGATGCCCATCTTCGACAGGATTTTCAGCAGACCTTTGGTGATGCCCTTACGGTAGTTCTTGAACACCTCGTAGAGGTCGCCCAGCACTTCACCGGTACGGATCAGGTCACCCAGCACTTCGTAAGCCAGGAACGGATAGACCGCCGAGGCGCCGAAACCGATCAGCACCGCAAAGTGGTGCGGATCGCGTGCGGTCGCGGTTTCAACGAGGATGTTGGAATCGCAACGCAGGCCTTTTTCGGTCAGGCGGTGGTGCACCGCACCGGTGGCCAGCGAAGCGTGGATCGGCAGTTTGCCCGGAGCGATATGGCGGTCGCTGAGGACGATCTGGGTACGACCGGCACGCACGGCTTCTTCAGCCTGATCGGCAACGTTGCGGATCGCCGCTTCGAGGCCGACGCTTTCGTCGTAGTTGAGGTCGATGATCTGCCGCTCGAAACCCGGGCGGTCGAGATTCATCAGCGAGCGCCACTTGGCCGGCGAAATCACTGGCGAGCTGAGGATCACGCGCGAGGCGTGTTCCGGCGATTCCTGAAAGATGTTGCGCTCGGCACCGAGGCAGATTTCCAGCGACATCACGATCGCTTCACGCAGCGGGTCGATCGGCGGGTTGGTGACCTGCGCAAACTGCTGGCGGAAATAGTCGTACGGCGTGCGCACACGCTGCGACAGCACGGCCATCGGCGTGTCGTCACCCATCGAACCCACGGCTTCATAGCCCTGCTCACCGAGCGGGCGCAGCACCTGATCGCGCTCTTCGAACGTGACCTGATACATCTTCATGTATTGCTTGAGCTGATCGACGTCGTAGAACGCCGAACCGTGGTCGTTGTCTTCCATGGTCGCCTGGATACGCAGAGCGTTCTTGCGCAGCCATTGCTTGTACGGATGACGGGACTTCAGACGGTTGTCGATTGCGTCGGTGTCGAGGATCTGCCCGGTTTCGGTGTCCACGGCGAGGATCTGGCCCGGGCCGACACGGCCCTTGGCAATCACGTCCTCTGGCTGGTAGTTCCAGACGCCGATTTCCGAGGCAACGGTGATGAAACCGTTGGTGGTAGTAACCCAGCGTGCCGGACGCAGACCGTTACGGTCGAGCAGGCACACCGCGTAACGACCATCGGTCATTACCACGCCGGCCGGGCCGTCCCACGGCTCCATGTGCATCGAGTTGTACTCGTAGAACGCACGCAGATCCGGGTCCATGGTTTCAACGTTCTGCCACGCTGGCGGAATGATCATCCGCACGCCACGGAACAGGTCGATGCCACCGGTGACCATCAGTTCGAGCATGTTGTCCATGCTCGAGGAGTCGGAACCGACACGGTTGACCAGCGGGCCGAGCTCTTCCAGATCCATCAGATCGTTGGTGAACTTGGTCCGACGGGCCTGCGCCCAGTTACGGTTACCGGTAATGGTGTTGATCTCGCCGTTGTGGGCGAGGAAGCGGAATGGCTGGGCCAGCGGCCATTTCGGCAAGGTGTTGGTGGAGAAGCGCTGGTGGAACACGCAGATCGCGGTTTGCAGGCGCTGGTCACCCAGGTCCGGATAGAACGCGGCCAGGTCGGCCGGCATCATCAGGCCTTTATAGATGATGGTCTTGTGCGAAAAGCTGCAGATGTAGTGGTCGGTGTCGGCGGCGTTGGCCACCGACGAGCGACGACGGGCGCTGAACAGCTTGACCGCCATGTCCTGATCGCTCAGGCCTTCACCGCCGATGTACACCTGCTCGATCTGCGGCAGGCGCTCAAGGGCCAGGCGGCCGAGGACGCTGGTGTCGATCGGCACTTTGCGCCAGCCGATCAGTTGCAGGCCTTCAGCGAGGATCTCGCGGTTCATGTTCTCGCGAGCGGCTTCGGCCTTGGCCGGATCCTGGTTGAAGAAGACCATGCCCACAGCATATTGCTTGGGCAGTTCGACGCTGAAGTTTTCCTGGGCAATCGCCCGCAGGAACGCGTCAGGCTTTTGAATCAGCAGACCGCAACCGTCACCGGTCTTGCCGTCGGCATTAATCCCACCGCGGTGGGTCATGCAGGTCAGGGCCTCGATGGCCGTTTGCAAAAGGGTATGACTGGGCTCGCCCTGCATATGGGCTATCAGGCCGAAACCGCAGTTATCCTTGAATTCATCTGGTTGGTACAGACCTGCTTTCATAGACACTTTCTCACCAGGCTGCCTCTTTACGAGGCAAATTTCTTTTCAATTCAACCACTTGCTTGCCGCGCCGAACGTACGCCGGCTTTGCGGGGGCAAAAGGGTGGTCATTGTACACAGCGACACAGAGGCTCACAAATTTGACGACGAAATGTCGCAAATTCATGTCGCATTTGTGAAAGGTTTAAAGCGATCTGCTGTGCTAGTCAAAACTTTTTTAATTTTGACCGCAACGACTCAAAGACTACTGTGACGCAGACACCACAAGGCACGCGACCTGGAAGGAAGCGCGCACTTGTAGAAATTTTGAGGTGCTTGGAGAGGCGGCCTGGGTAAGGCCGCCGAATCTTCAGCGAGTTGTTGCCAGTTCCTGTTGGACGCTGGCGACAGTGCGAGGCCAAGGTTTACCAGCCTGAACCTTCGCTGGCAAGGCCTTGATGGCAGAAACGGCTGCATCACGATTGGCGAAGTTGCCATAGGTGATCACGTAGAGAGGCTTGCCGTTGAGGACTTTCTTGAAATAACGGTACTCGCCGCCCTGCTCTTTGACGAAGTTCTGCGCGGTCGCTTCGGAGCTGGTGCCGAGGATCTGCACCACGTAGTTGCTGGTCGGCTGACCGGCGTACCAGCTGCCACCGGAAGCCTTGGCCACGGTAACCGGCTTCTCGGCCGGTTTGGCGGCGGCAACAGGCTTGGCCGGGGCAGGAGCCGGTTTGGCCGCTGGCGCTGCCGGAGCAGGCTTGGCGGTGGCGACCTGAGTCGGTGCCAGGGTCGGTTTGGCCGCGGGTGCCGGAACCGGGGTTGGCGCCGGGCCGGCCGGAACACCTGCCGGTGGTGCGGAAGTCGTTACGGTCGGAGGTGTTGCACTGGAGCCTTCGACAGGCACGCCGTCGTCACCTTCAGTGATGCCACCCGCAGCTTCAGCCAACGGGCCGCGCATCACCGGCTGCGAGTTGCCGACCAGCGGCAGCGGCATCGGCTGGGTATTGCCGGCGAACTCGACGTTCGGTGCGCCGCCATTGGCGCCTTGGCCCAATGGCAGTTGTGCCTGTTCGTTGGCAGGTGCGCCGGTGGTTGGCGCCTTGTTGCGACCCGGCATCAGCCAGGCGGCGGCGACCGCGACCACAACGACGGCGGAAATCGCCAATACGTGTTTCTTCGGCATGTTGAACCCCATACTTGGACGCTTGACCGCAGAGCGGCTGGCAATCATGACTTCGATCAGTGCATCGCGAGCGACCTGGTTGATGTTGCCAGGCCAACCCTCGGCGCTTTCGTGAATCTCAGAGATCTGATCCGCGGTGAAAAGTTCGACACCCCGGCCCGCACCTTCCAGCCGTTGGTCGAGATATTCGCGGGTCTCTTCTTCGGTGTAAGGCTGCAGTTCGATGACGTGGAAGCGTTCTTCCTCGAGGTGCAAGGCCTCCAGTTGCGCGATCAGCGACGACTCACCGAACAGGAACACGTGCGGACGACCTTCCGGCGCACCGGCACCCAGCGCCATCAGCGCCTCGAGGGCGGATTCGTCGAGCTGCTCGGCATCATCCACCAGCAGATAGACTTCCTGGCCGGTAAGCGCGAGTTGCACTACCTGATCCAGAATCGCGCCAACTTCGGCCTGAGCCACGTTCAGTGCCTGAGCCACCTGACGCAGCACACCGGCGGCATCGCCAGCCCCACGGGCCGACACGACAACGCTTTGCACCGATTGCTTGTTGGTGCTGGCCACCAGCGCCTGACGCAGCAGGGTCTTGCCACTGCCTTGCGGGCCGGTGACCACCAGCAGCAACTGGCTGTAACGCGCCAGATGGTGCAGTTGACCCAGCACCGGTTTGCGCTGGGCCGGGAAGAATTTGAAGCCCGGCACCCGTGGCGCGAAAGGGTCGTGACTTAACTGGAAATGGCCGAGGAACGCCTCGTCGGCATGCAAACTAGTCATCGGAATCTTATTAACCTTTAAGCTGAGCCAGAGCGCGGTAATCCGCTCCCAGCGTGGCCTGTAGAACCTCTTTCGGATAATCGGCGGTCACCACCGCTTCGCCCATCCGGCGCAGCAGCACCAGGCGCAGACGACCGTCGATCACTTTTTTATCAATTGCCATATGTTCGAGAAAATTCGCTTCGGTCATTTCTTCCGGCGGAATCACCGGCAGACCGGCACGCTGGAACAGACGAATGCCGCGATCACGCTCCTGCTCGCTGATCCAGCCCAGACGCGCGGACATCTCCAGCGCCATCACGGTGCCAGCGGCGACCGCCTCACCATGCAACCAGACACCATAGCCCATGTGGGTCTCGATGGCGTGGCCGAAGGTGTGGCCGAGGTTGAGCGTGGCGCGCACGCCGGTTTCCTTCTCATCGGCACCGACCACCGCAGCCTTGGCCGCGCAGGAACGCTCGATGGCGTAGGTCAGGGCCTTCTGGTCCAGCGCACGCAGGGCGTCGACATTGTCTTCGAGCCAGGTCAGGAACGGTTCGTCGCAGATCAGCCCGTACTTGATGACCTCCGCCAGACCGGCGGACAGTTCACGCTCCGGCAGGGATTTCAGCGATGCGGTATCGATCAGCACCACGTTCGGCTGATAGAACGCGCCGACCATGTTCTTGCCCAGCGGATGGTTGATGCCGGTCTTGCCGCCCACCGACGAATCGACCTGGGACAGCAGCGTGGTAGGAATCTGGATGAAGTCGACGCCGCGTTGGTAGCAAGCGGCAGCAAAACCGGCCATGTCACCGATCACTCCGCCGCCGAGGGCGATCACGGTGGTGCGACGATCATGACGGGCGGTCAGCAGACCGTCGAAGATCAGTTGCAGGGTTTCCCAGTTTTTGAAGGCTTCGCCGTCCGGCAGCACCACCGAGATCACCGAGAACTGTGCAAGACTGCGGGTCAGACGTTCGAGATAGAGCGGCGCCACGGTCTCGTTGGAGATGATTGCCACTTGCCGCCCGTGAATATGCGGCGCCAGCAACTCAGGCTGATCCAACAAACCTTCGCCAATATGAATCGGGTAGCTGCGCTCGCCCAGATCGACCTTGAGTGTCTGCATGTGTCCCCACAGTGAAGATGGAAGCAGGCGTCCTGCCCTGAATTATTGGTTGTCTGCGGCCTATAGCGAATCTGACGCCGCTCGCACGCCATCCGCCACAACCTCGGCGGCTGTGACAGGACGCCGAGGATAGCGCATTTCCGGCGGCGCTTTAACGGGGTGGCAGCTGTGCCAGACGGTCGAGAATGTCGAGCACCACCATGCGCGGTGGCCGCTCGTCGGTTTCCACCACCAGATCGGCGATCTCCCGATAGAGCGGATCGCGGATCTCGAGCAGATCACGCAGGGTTTTCGCCGGATCGGCGGTGCGCAACAAGGGACGATTGCGATCGCGCGACGTACGCCCGACCTGCTGCTCGACGGAGGCGTGCAGATACACCACCCGCCCGCCCGCGTGCAGGGCCTTGCGGTTGGCATCGCGCATCACCGCGCCGCCGCCAGTCGCCAGCACCACGCCGTCGAACGCGCACAGCTCGGCGATCATTGCCTGCTCACGGTCACGAAAGCCGGGCTCGCCTTCCTTGTCGAAGATCCACGGGATATTGGCGCCCGTGCGCAGTTCAATTTCCTTGTCGGAATCTTTGAACGGCAGGCGCAGCTCTTTGGCCAGCAACCGGCCGATGGTGCTTTTTCCAGCGCCCATCGGTCCTACAAGAATCAAATTTCGCACAGAATCAACGACTCACAGCAATCGCCTGGTTATTCATGATACGCGGAGTGAGAAATACCAGCAGCTCGGATTTTTTCTCCGAAACCACATCACGCCGGAAAAGGCGGCCAAGATACGGCACATCGCCAAGAAATGGCACCTTATCTACGACCTTGCTTTGAGTATTTGAGAAAACGCCCCCAATCACGATGGTCTCGCCGTCGTTCACCAACACCTTGGCGTTGACTTCGTTCTTCTTGATCGGCGGTACATCCTGCACCTTGTTCAGGTAGTCCGGTTCGTCCTTGGTGACCTTGACCTCCATGATGATGCGGTTGTCGGGGGTGATCTGCGGCGTCACTTCCAGCGACAGCGAAGCCTCCTTGAACGACACCGACGTCGCACCGCTGGAACTGGCTTCCTGATACGGAATCTCCGTGCCCTTGAGGATCTTCGCCGTCTCCTTGTCGGAGGTGACTACCTTCGGCTGGGAAACGATTTCGCCATTGCCGGTTTTTTCCATCGCCGTCAGCTCAAGATCGAGCAGCACGTTATCGGTAATGAAGGCGATGCCGATCCCCGAGGTGTTACCAACCGTACCCATGTCGACGAACGGCGAGTTGGTGCTGGTGCTGCCCGGAGTGCCAATGGTGGTCGAGGTGCCGTTACTGACCCCGGAGGTGTTCCAGTTGCCTTTGTTCTGGATCGAACCACCCCAGCGCACACCCAGACTCTTGTCGTAATCGACGTTGGCTTCGACGATCCGCGCCTCGATCATCACCTGACGCACCGGAATATCCAGTTGCGCCACGATCCGCCGCAGTTCATCGAGACGATCCTGGGTCTGGTAGGCAATGATGTTGTTGGTGCGTTCATCGACCGTGATCGAGCCACGCTCGTCGATTTTCGCCTCGGCACTGGTCACTGACTGGAACAGCTTGGCAATGTCGGCGGCTTTGGCGTAGTTCACTTGCAGCAGCTCGCGACGCAGCGGCGCCAGTTCGGCGATCTGTTTCTGCGACTCCAGTTCCTGGCGCTCGCGAGCGGCAATTTCATCGGCCGGCGCCACCAGCAACACATTGCCGATCTTGCGCTTGTCCAGGCCTTTGGTTTTCAGCACCAGATCCAGCGCCTGGTCCCATGGCACATTCTGCAGGCGCAAGGTGATCCCGCCCTGCACCGTATCGCTGGCCACCAGATTGAGGTTGGTGAAATCGGCGATCAGTTGCAGCACCGAGCGCACGTCGATGTCCTGGAAATTCAGCGAAAGCTTTTCGCCGCTGTAGCTGTTGCGGTCGGCGTTACGCTTTTGCAGGTCATCGACGGTCATCGGGCGAATGCTGACGGTCAGTTTGTTGTCGGTCTGATAGGTGGAATAGTCGAACGTGCCGCTGGGTTCGACGGTGATCACCGCACGATCGCCCGTGGCGGCGGCATTGACGAACTGCACCGGGGTGGCGAAGTCCTTGACGTCGAGGCGTACTCGCAGTCTGTCGGGCAACTGCGTGCGGGCAAAACTGAGGATGATCTTGCCGTCATGCTCCTGGATGTCCGGAGCGATGGTCGGGTCCGACAGATCGATGACGACGTTGCCCTCTCCCGCGGTGCCGCGCTGGAAGTCCACGCCGCGAATGGTTTTGGCGACGGGGGTGTAAGCCTTCGCCGGTGCTGCGACCGGTCGCGGCGCAACAGCGGCGGGCCGTGGCGCAGCAGGCTTGGTGCCCTGCCCGACCACCACGAACAGATTGTTGCCCTCGATCCGCGAGGTATAGGGCGTCAGTTGCGTCAGGTTGATGATCAGGCGCGTCCGGTCGTTGGCCTCGACCACCGTTGCGGTTCGCGCGTTGCCACTGCCCAGATCGCGAGTCTTGCTCGTCAGTTGGCTGGCGACACCCGGCAGATCCAGGGCGATACGCGCCGGCGATTCGGTGGTGTAGCCCTTGGGTTGCGGTGGCGGGCTGTCGAACGACAGCTTCAACTCGATGCGGTCACCCGGTAACGCCGCGACATCCAGCGTCTTGAGGCTGGCCGCCTGAACCATCGGTGAAAGCAACGCTATCCATAGCGAAAAACCGAGGGTGGAGAAAATCCTGTTCATTGTTCGACTTCCACTATGAGTGCTCTTTCAAAGGAATGGTGCGCGGACGTTCCAGCCAGGCGCCTTCGCCGTCGGGCACGATCTCGACCACATCGACCTGAGTGGCGCTGATGGCGACAATGCGCCCGTCGTTACGCCCCAGGTAGTCGCCGACTTTCAACCGATGCACCGCACCCGCCCCGCGCAGCAAAGCAAACGAGCCGGAAGCATTGGAGATAGTGCCGACCATTTCAAACTGCTCGATGTTGAAACCTTCGAGGTATTGCTTGACCCGGTTGGGGTCGGGTTTGACATTGCGCGAACCGCGCTGCTGCCCGGCCAGATCGACCCGAACCTGGCGCGAGAACGGGCTGCGCAGGTTGGCCGCGCTGTAGGTAAAGGCGGGATAGGAACGGAACGTCGGCGTCGGTTCGATCCGGCCGGCCGGCCGCAGACGCACTTCGTTCATGTAGGCATCGAGGTCGCTGAACCCGTCACTGCTGCCGCAACCATTGAGGCCGAGCAACAGCATCGACAGGGCGATATAACGGATCGGGGTCATTTATCCAGCCCCTTGTCGTTATAGCGGTAAGTCTTGGCGAGGATGCTCATGCGCAATTTCGTTCCGCCGTCGGGGTTGGCCGGTGCCAGTTCGAAATCGTGCAACGTGACGATCCGTGGCAGTCCGGCGACGCCGCTGACGAAGGTCGCAAGGTCGTGGTAAGCCCCGGTGACGGTGATCTGGATCGGCAACTCGATGTAGAACGGCTGGGTGACTTCCGACAGCAGCTTGATTTCTTCGAACTCGAGGCCACTGCCCAACCCGGTGCGGGTGATGTCCTCCAGCAACCCGGGGACTTCGGTGTCGCTGGGCAATTGGCGCAGGAGCACGCCGAAGGTGTTTTCCATCTCCTTCATCTGCTGGGTGTACAGCTCCAGGTTGGCAGCCATGCGTGCCTTGCTGGCGAATTGCTCCTTCAAGGTGTCTTCTTCCTGACGCTTGGCATCAAGCTGATTTTCCATGTCACTGATGAAAAAGTTATAGCCAAACGCCAACACCAGCACCATCAGCAGCGCCCCCGCCATGGCTTTCACCGCAGCCGGCCAGGAACCGATATTGCTGGTATCCAGATCATTGAAGTCGATGTTGCGCAGACTTTGCAGCCATTCGGACGGCTTCATTTGTCGCCCTCCGTAGCTGCAGGCTGGGTCTGACGCACGGTCAACTGAAAGACGTTGGCCTGATCCACCTGACCGGCGGTCGTCGCTTTCACTTCATTAAGGCTCGGCGCATCGAACCAGTCGGAGGCATCCAGATTGCGCATCAGCTCCGAGACCCGATTGTTCGACTCCGCCGCGCCACTGATCGACAGTGTTTTGCCGAGCAGTTTCACGCTGGTGAAATACACCCCGTCCGGCAGCGTGCGCGCCAGTTGATCGAAGATCCGTCCGCTGATCTGCCGGTTGCCCTGCAAGTCCTGGATGATGCGCATCCGCTCGACCAGTTGCTGGCGCCGCGCCTTGAGCTCGCTGATCTGCTTGATACGTTCATCGACCACGGCAATCTGTTTACCGATGTAGTCATTACGCGCCGCCTGCCGCTCGATGGCGGTGCTGACGATCTGATCGGCGATGAACACCGCGCCCACCGAGCCGACGAAGACCCCGATCAGGATCAGCAGAAAGCGTTTGCGCCGCTCTTCACGGCGCTCCTCACGCCAGGGGAGAAGGTTGATCCGCGCCATCAGTCGAAACTCCTGAGCGCGAGCCCGCAGGCAATCATCAGGGCCGGCGCGTCACTGGCCAGAGCCCCGGCGTTGACCTTGCTGCTCAAGGCCATGTCGGAAAACGGGTTGGCGACCTGGGTCGGAGTGCCCAGACGCTGCTCGATCAGCCGATCCAGCCCCGGCACCGAGGCCGTGCCGCCGGCCAGCAGGATGTGATCGACGGCGTTGTACTGCCCGGAGGCAAAGAAGAACTGCAACGAGCGCGAGACCTGCTGCACCAGTGCGTCACGGAACGGCTGCAACACCTCGCTGACATAATCATCCGGCAGACCACCCTGCTTTTTCGCCAGCCCGGCCTGCTCGACGGTCAGGCCGTAGCGGCGCTGGATCTCCTCGGTCAGTTGCCGGCCACCGAACAGTTGCTCGCGGGTATAGATGATGCGGCCGTTGTGCAGGACGCTGAGGGTGGTCATGGTCGCGCCGATGTCCACCACGGCGACGGTCAGGTGTTCCTGCGAGGCCGCCAACTGAGTGGCAAGCAGGCCGAACGAGCGCTCCAGCGCATAGGCTTCGACATCGACCACCCGCGCGGTCAGCCCGGCCAGCGCCAGCGCTGCTTCGCGCACTTCAACGTTTTCCTTGCGACAGGCGGCCAGCAGCACGTTGACCCGCTCCGGGTTGCGCGGCGACACACCCTGGACTTCGAAATCGATGGCGACTTCGTCCAGTGGATAGGGAATGTATTGGTCGGCTTCGAGCCTGAGCTGGTTTTCCAGTTCGTCTTCGGAAAGCCCGGCGTCCATCTCGATGATTTTGGTAATCACCGCCGAGCCGGCCACTGCAACTGCCACGCCCTTGAGCCCGGTGCGCGCCTTGACCAGCACCCGACTCAGGGCCTGGCCAACGCCTTCGAGTTCGGCGATGTTCTTTTCGACCACGGCATTGGGCGGCAGCGGTTCGACCGCGTACGCCTCGACCCGGTAGCGGTCGCCCTGACGGCTCAGTTCCAGCAGCTTCACCGAAGTGGAGCTGATGTCGATCCCCAGCAACGCATTGGTCTTTTTCTTGAAGAGTCCCAGCACTACCAATTCCCTATGACTTTCCGTGAGTTACGGACTCTGTAATACGCATTGCGTTCCTTCACCCCGTCTTGACAGAAGCGCAAATGACGCCCCCAGCAGAAAAGTGCTTATAATGCCCAGCGTTTTTTTCCGCTTTTTACTGCCGGCGCGGGCCGTTCTGTGTGTAACCGGAACCCTGTCGCCACATTCATTCTTTGCCCTGGGTGCCCAAAAGCCTTGATTCGTCTGCTGAAATTTTTCGGTTGGTCCATCGTCGCCGTTTTCTGCGGACTGCTTTTAGGTCTCAGCGGCGCGTTTCTTTACCTTAGTCCGGGTTTGCCGTCTGTGGAGGCGCTGAGAAGTATTCAGTTGCAGATTCCCCTGCGGGTCTACAGCAGCGACAACAAGTTGATCGCAGAATTTGGCGAAATGCGCCGTACTCCGATCCGTTTCGCCGACATTCCCCCCAATTTCATTAATGCGTTACTAAGTGCTGAAGACGACAATTTCGCCAACCACTATGGCGTTGATCCGAGCAGCCTGATGCGTGCCGCTACCCAACTGGTGAAAAGCGGGCACATTCAGTCCGGCGGCAGCACCATCACCATGCAGGTGGCGAAGAACTTCTTCCTGACCAGCGAACGCAGCTTCTCGCGCAAAACCACCGAGATTCTTCTGGCCCTGCAGATCGAACGGCAGCTGACCAAGGACGAGATCCTCGAGTTGTACGTGAACAAGATTTATCTGGGTAACCGCGCCTACGGCATCGAGGCGGCGGCGCAGGTGTATTACGGCAAGTCGATCCGCGACGTCAGCCTGGCGCAGATGGCGATGATCGCCGGCCTGCCGAAAGCCCCGTCGCGCTTCAACCCGCTGGCCAATCCGGCGCGCAGCAAGGAACGCCGTGACTGGATTCTCGGCCGCATGTACAAGCTCGGGAAGATTTCCGAGGCAGACTACACCGCCGCGATCAACGAGCCGCTGAACGCCAGCTATCACGTGCCGACCCCGGAAGTGAACGCGCCGTACATCGCCGAAATGGCCCGTGCCGAAATGGTCGGCCGCTATGGCAGCGACGCTTACACCGAAGGTTTCCGCGTCACCACCACGGTGCCGAGCAACCTGCAGGAAATGGCCAACACCGCGCTGCACGAAGGCTTGATGACTTACGACCAGCGTCACGGCTACCGTGGCCCCGAGTCGCGCCTGCCGGGCAAGACCCACGAGGCATGGGCGACCGAGCTGACCAAACAGCGCACCATCAGCAGCCTGGAACCGGCGATCGTCACCCAGGTCGACAAGAATGGCCTGCAGGTGCTGACCCGTACCGGCGAAGAACACGTCGCCTGGGACACCATGAAATGGGCGCGGCCGTTCCTCAACACCAATAGCATGGGCGCCGCACCGCGCCAGCCGTCGGATGTGGCGCAGGTCGGCGATCTGATTCGCGTGCAGCGTCAGCCGAACAATTCGCTGAAATTCAGTCAGATTCCGCAGGCGCAAGGCGCGCTGGTATCGCTGGATCCGCAGAACGGCGCGATTCGCTCGCTGGTCGGTGGTTTCGCCTTCGAGCAGAGCAATTACAACCGCGCCCTGCAGGCCAAGCGTCAGCCGGGTTCGAGCTTCAAACCGTTCGTCTACAGCGCTGCGCTGGACAGCGGTTACACCGCCGCGACCCTGGTCAACGACGCGCCGATCGTGTTCGTCGACGAGTACCTGGACAAAGTCTGGCGGCCGAAGAACGACACCAACACCTTCCTCGGCCCGATCCGTCTGCGCGAGGCGCTGTACAAGTCGCGTAACCTGGTGTCGATCCGCCTGCTGCAGGCGATGGGTGTGGGCAAGACCATCGACTACATCACCCGTTTCGGCTTCAACAAGCAGGACCTGCCGCCGAACCTGTCGCTGGCGCTGGGCACCGCGACCCTGACCCCGATGGAGATCGCTACCGGCTGGAGCACCTTCGCCAACGGCGGCTACAAGATCACCCCGTACATCATCGACAAGATCGAAAGCCGCAACGGTGACACGCTGTTCGTCGCCAACCCGCCGACCGTGCCACAGGGTGGCTCGGCAACCGATGGCCTTGCCGCGCCGGAGTCTCAGCCGATCACCGTCAACGCCGCTCCGGTTCCGGGTGAAGCACCGGGCGCTGCCGCCGCGCCACAAGCGCCGGCCGTGGCCGAGCGGATCGTCGATGGCCGCACCACGTACATCCTCAACAGCATGCTGCAGGACGTGATCAAGCTCGGCACCGGTCGCCGCGCTCTGGCCATGGGTCGCAGCGACATCGCCGGCAAGACCGGCACCACCAACGAATCGAAGGATGCGTGGTTCTCCGGTTACAACGCCGATTACGTGACCACCGTGTGGACCGGCTTCGACCAGCCGGAAAGCCTCGGTCGCCGCGAGTTTGGTGGCACCGTGGCGCTGCCGATCTGGATGAACTACATGTCGGCTGCACTGAAGGACAAGCCGCCGCACGTGCAGCCTGAGCCGGAAGGTATTCTCAGCCTGCGGGTGGATCCGATCAGCGGTCGTGCTGCCACCCCGAGCACGCCGGGCGCGTACTTCGAACTGTTCAAGTCCGAAGACACGCCGCCCTCGGTGAACGAACTGGGCAACGGCGCCGTACCCGGCAGCCCGCTGCCGGCAGATGAGCAGGCGCCGATCGATCTGTTCTGATCAATGCGCCGCAAAAAGCCCCCCTTCGATTGAAGTGCGGGGCTTTTTATTGCCTGTTGGTTTTGTGGTGAGACCACTGGCCTCATCGCGAGCAGGCTCACTCCTACAGGGGCCAAGGTGCGGCATACATAGAGCGAACAACTCAAACCCTGTAGGAGTGAGCCTGCTCGCGATGGCGCCATTCCTGTCGCGATAAAAATGTCAGACATAAAAAAGCCCCGACTCATTACGAGCCGGGGCTTTCGGTTGAGGCGC
This sequence comes from Pseudomonas sp. GW823-FHT01D03, assembly GCF_058798255.1. Taxonomy (NCBI): domain Bacteria; kingdom Pseudomonadati; phylum Pseudomonadota; class Gammaproteobacteria; order Pseudomonadales; family Pseudomonadaceae; genus Pseudomonas; species Pseudomonas sp. GW823-FHT01D03. Next base: position 493,571 of record NZ_JBXAKK010000001.1, on the reverse strand, counting down.
TACAAAGGCTTAGCCGTTGAACACGTCATCCACGCTTTTCAGCGGATAGTTCTTCGGATACGGCAGGGTCGCCACACCGGTCTCGATCGCGGCCTTGGCCACAGCGTCGGAGATCAGGGTGATCAGGCGCTTGTCCATTGGCTTCGGAATGATGTACTCACGACCGAATTCCAGCGGCGCACCACCGTAGGCGTCGCACACGTCCTGTGGCACTGGCAGTTTGGCCAGTTCGCGCAGGGCGTTGGCCGCAGCCACTTTCATTTCCTCGTTGATGCGCTTGGCGCGAACGTCCAGGGCACCACGGAAGATGAACGGGAAGCCCAGTACGTTGTTGACCTGGTTCGGGTAGTCAGAACGACCGGTGGCCATGATCACGTCGCTGCGGGTGGCGTGCGCCAGTTCCGGGGAGATTTCCGGATCCGGGTTCGAGCAGGCGAAGACGATCGGGTTGGCCGCCATCGACAGCAGGCCTTCAGCGCTCAGCAGGTTCGGGCCGGACAGACCGACGAACACGTCAGCGCCTTTCAGAGCGTCAGCCAGGCTGCGCTTGTCGGTGGCGTGAGCGAACACGGCTTTGTACTGGTTCAGGTCATCACGGCCGGAGTGGATCACGCCGGTACGGTCAACCATGAAGATGTTTTCGATTTTTGCGCCCATGCTCACCAGCAACTTCATGCAGGAGATGGCCGCAGCGCCGGCGCCGAGGCAGACGATTTTGGCTTCCGGCAGGGTTTTGCCGGCGATTTCCAGGGCGTTGATCATGCCCGCAGCGGTCACGATCGCGGTGCCGTGCTGGTCATCGTGGAATACCGGAATATCGCACTGCTCGATCAGAGCACGCTCGATCTCAAAGCACTCAGGCGCCTTGATGTCTTCCAGATTGATGCCACCGAAGGTGATGGAGATGCGTTTTACGGTGTCGATGAAGGCTTGCGGGCTTTCGGAATCGACTTCGATGTCGAACACGTCGATGCCGGCGAAGCGCTTGAACAGTACGCCTTTACCTTCCATCACTGGCTTGGAGGCCAGTGGGCCGAGGTTACCCAGGCCCAGAATCGCGGTGCCATCGGAAATGACTGCAACCAGGTTGCCCTTGCCGGTGTATTTGTAGGCCAGTTCAGGATCGCGGGCGATCTCACGCACTGGTTCAGCTACGCCGGGGCTGTAGGCCAGCGACAGGTCGCGGGCGGTAGCAGTGGCCTTGGTGAGCTCGACACTCAGCTTCCCTGGACGAGGATTGGCATGATATTCGAGAGCGGCAGTTTTCAGATCAGACATTTTGGCATTCCGCTTTTTACTGTTGGACAGACTGGTCAGCGAGGATACGCGCCTCGCAAAGTCCCCACAAGACTGAGCGGTCACCCCTGTCAAGCGCCCTGTCCTACGACTTTGGGCCAAGAGCCACGGCGCACAAGGGCTTGACTGTTCACAATCGACAGAAAAAATGTCTACAATTTTTCTTCAGGGAGTGTTTTGCAGCATCGACGGATCGGTCAATGGCAGCAACCAACGCGGCTGCCCCGGTTTCAGCCCGCCACGCCGCGAACGGTCGACGACCCAGCCGCGAGCCTCGATCTGCCTGCCCTGCAGCTTCTGCAACCGAGCGCTGTCGAATTGTCCGACCAGATTGGGTGCAACGCGCAGTACAACCGCGTCCTCCAACTCAATCCAGATTCCGCCGCGATTGCGCTGAACCCTGCTCACACGCCCACTGACCACGGCGAAACCCGAAGTGCGGATCTGCTCCGCTTTCAGTACAGGCGACTGGCGCCACAGGCCTCGACCGGCCTGCCGGGCGCTGCGTTCGGCCGCCTGCTGACAGGCAACAAGATCGACATTCGGCGCCACCGCTACCTGAAACCCAAGGCCGTCGGCGAGCATTTGCGCTTCAAGATTGGTGCCGTTGGTGCTGTAGACATGCGCGAGGGTGCGACCGTAATGGTCTTTGGCCTGCTGGCCGGGTTGCAAACCGACCCGCCCACCGCTGTCCGCCACCAAGGCTTCAAGGCGTTTACGTGCCGCCACGGCGAAGGGTTCGTCACTGCGACCCTGCTTGCCCAGCTCCGGCGTGTTGAGACCGATCATCCGCACACTGCGCCCATCGCTCAGGCGTAGCGTGTCGCCATCGACCACGCGCTGGACGCTGACGCTGCTCAGGCCGGCAGGCGTGGGGCAAAACGCCTGGGCAGCGGACAGCCAAATCGCGGACACAAAAAAGGCGCCCACAAGGGACGCCTTTTTCATCAGCCTGGAGAAACCGTCGAAGTTTTCCAGAATGACCAATCTTACTTCTTGGCGCCGAAGGCACCGAAACGGTCGGCGAACTTCTGAACGCGGCCACCGGTGTCCAGAGTCTTCTGCTTACCGGTGTAGAACGGGTGGCACTCGTTGCAAACGTCGATCGCCAGGGCTTTGCCGAAGGTCGAACGGGTTTCGAACTTGTTGCCGCAGCTGCAGGTTACTGCAACTTCTGGGTAATTCGGGTGGATATCAGCTTTCATGATGTCTTCCTCAGCTAGCGTGCCGCCACCCAACACTATTGTTGAATACCGCACGTAATTAGGCCGCGGATTCTACCAGACAATGTCAATCGCGCAAGCTGTCCCTGAGACCGACCGTCTGCTAGGCTCCCGGCCCATTGCGCGATTCCCTGTGGGAGCGGGCTTGCTCGCGAATGCGCTGTGTCAGCCAATATTACGGTGCCTGACACACCGCATTCGCGAGCAAGCCCGCTCCCACAATTGATCTGCGTTCGCCCTTCTTTCGTGTTGATAGAGACTCCCCGCGTGCCCGACGCCATTCTGCGCCTCGCCCTGCCTTCGCCCCTGCGCCGCCTGTTCGACTATCGGGCGCCGGCCGGGGTGTTGCGTGCCCAGTTGCAGCCGGGCATGCGCCTGCGGGTGCCGTTCGGGCGACGGGAAATGATCGGGATTCTGGTCGAGATCACCGACACCAGCGACGTGCCGCTGGAAAAACTCAAACCGGCGCTGGCCCTGCTCGATGTCGAACCGCCGTTGCCGCCCGCACTGTTCAAGCTGTGCCTGTGGACGTCGCAGTATTACCAGCACAGCCTCGGCGACACCTTGAGCTGGGCGCTGCCGGTGCTGCTGCGTCAGGGCGAACTGGCCGAGGCGCGCCAGGAGCGCTTCTGGTCAGTCGCCCCCGGCGCCAGCCTCGATGATCCGCGCGTCGCCCGCGCCCCGCGCCAGCGTGAAGCACTGGCAACACTGGCGCAGCACCCGCACGGCGTGGCCCATCAGTTGTTGAGCAAGCTGATGCTGAGCAAGGACAGCCTCGACCTGCTGCTGGCCAAGGGCCTGGTACAAGTGGAAATCCGCCGGCACGCCCCCGGCGTGCGCCATGAACACTGGTTGGCGCAACCGGAGTTGCCGCTGAACACCGAACAACGCGCCGCTTACGAAGCGATCCGCGCCGGGTTCGACAGTTATCACGCGTTTCTGCTGGCCGGGGTCACGGGCAGCGGCAAGACCGAAGTCTATTTGCAACTGATCCGCGAAACCCTCGAGGCGGGCAAACAGGCCCTGGTGCTGATTCCCGAAATCAACCTCGGTCCGCAGACCCTGGCGCGTTTCGAGCAGCGCTTCAACGCACGCATCGCCCTGCTGCATTCGGCGGTCAACGACCGTGAGCGCCTCGACGCCTGGCTCGCTGCCCGCGACGGCGAGGCCGACATTATTATCGGCACCCGCTCGGCACTGTTCACCCCGATGAAGAACCCGGGGCTGATCATCATCGACGAAGAGCACGACGGCTCCTATAAACAGCAGGAAGGCCTGCGCTACCACGCCCGGGATCTGGCGCTGGTGCGCGCGCGACAGGAAAACATCCCGATCGTCCTCGGCTCCGCCACGCCGTCGCTGGAAAGCCTGCACAACGCTTACACCGGTCGCTATGGCCTGCTGCGCCTCAACGAGCGGGCCGGTGGCGCCAAGCAGCCACGCTTCCTGCGCCTGGACGTAAAAAGCCGTCCGCTGGACAGCGGCATTTCCGGGCCGATGCAACAAGCCATCGGCCAGACCCTCGCGGCGGGCCAGCAGGTGCTGGTATTCCTCAACCGGCGTGGCTTTGCGCCGACGTTGCTGTGCCACGATTGCGGCTGGATGTCCGAGTGCTCGCGCTGCGATGCGCGAATGACCGTGCACCAGCGCTACGGCGAACTGCGCTGCCACCACTGTAGCAACGTCGAGCGCACGCCGCGCCAGTGCCCCAAGTGCAACAAAGTCGATCTGCGGCCGGTGGGCGCCGGCACCGAACGCGCCGAAGAACGCCTGGCGATTCTGTTCCCGGACTACCCGGTACTGCGCGTCGACCGCGACAGCACCTCGCGCAAGGACGCGATGAATCAACTGTTCGCAACGATTCAGAAGGGTCAGCCGTGCATTCTGGTCGGCACCCAGATGTTGGCCAAGGGTCACCATTTTCCGCGCGTGACACTGGTGTCGATTCTGGATGCTGACGGCGGCCTGTTCTCCGGCGACTTCCGCGCCAGCGAACGGATGGCGCAATTGATCGTACAAGTCGCCGGCCGTGCCGGGCGGGCGGAAGAGCCGGGCAAAGTGATCATCCAGACCCACCTGGCAGACCATCCTTTGTTGGTGCAATTGACCGAGCAGGGCTACTTCGCCTTTGCCGAGCAGGCCTTGAGCGAGCGCCGTGCCGCCGGACTGCCGCCGTTTTCACACTTGGCGCTGTTGCGTGCCGAAGCGCACAAACCGGGGCAGGCTGAAGGTTTTCTCGATGAGGCATGCAGCGCGGCTGAGCGCTTGCTGGTCGAGCAGAATCTGAGCGGCATCGAATTGCTCGGGCCGGTGCCGGCGCCGATGGAGCGCCGTGCCGGGCGCTATCGCGCACAGTTGTTGGTGCAGGCGGCAGCGCGGGCGCCGCTGCATCGGTTGCTCGCCAACTGGTTGCTGGAGCTGGAGCAGATGCCGAGCGGGCGGGCGGTGCGCTGGTCGCTGGATGTCGATCCCGTGGATCTGTATTGACGCTGACCTGTGGCGAGGGAGCTTGCTCCCGCTGGGGCGCGAAGCGGCCCCAAAACCGCAGTACCAGCCAAACCGAGCCCGCCGATTTACGACTGCTGCGCAGCCGAGCGGGAGCAAGCTCCCTCGCCACAGGGTAATTTGTCACCACATATCCATAAGCTGCCTGCTAAGGTTGGCAAGCCCGTCTTCGCAACGGATAATGCCCAGTTTTTCCACCCGCGCATCGATGCGCCGCCGCGCTTGCGGTCGAAAGAGAAGACCATGAAAGACACCATTCGCCAGCTGATCCAACAAGCCCTCACCCAACTCGTCAACGAAGGTGTGTTGCCTGAAGGCCTGTCGCCGGCGATTCAGGTGGAGAACGCCCGTGACAAGACCCACGGCGACTTCGCCAGCAACATCGCCATGATGCTGGCCAAGCCTGCGGGCATGAAGCCGCGCGATCTGGCAGAGAAAATCATCGCCGCACTGCCGGCCGACGAGAACGTCACCAAGGCCGAAATCGCCGGTCCAGGCTTCATCAATTTCTTCCAGAACACCCAGGCCCTCGCCTCGCGCCTCGACGCCGCTTTGGCTGACGCTCACGTTGGCGTGCGCAAGGCCGGCCCGGCGCAGCGCACCGTGGTCGACCTGTCGGCACCGAACCTGGCCAAAGAGATGCACGTCGGCCACTTGCGCTCGACCATCATCGGCGACGGCGTGGCCCGCGTTCTCGAATTCCTCGGCGACGAAGTGATCCGCCAGAACCACGTGGGCGACTGGGGCACCCAGTTCGGCATGTTGATGGCGTATCTGCAGGAAAACCCGATCACCAGCGATGAGCTGTCCGACCTGGAAAACTTCTACCGCGCCGCCAAGCAGCGTTTCGACGAATCCGAAGAATTCGCCGACCGCGCCCGTGGTCTGGTGGTCAAGCTGCAAGCCGGCGATGCCGAGTGCCTGGCGCTGTGGACCAAGTTCAAGGACATCTCGCTGTCGCACTGCCAGAAGATCTACGAACTGCTCAACGTCAAACTGACCATGGCCGACGTGATGGGCGAAAGCGCCTACAACGACGACCTGATCAACGTGGTCAACGACTTGAAGGCCGCCGGCATGCTGGTCGAGAGCAACGGCGCCCAGTGCGTGTTCCTCGACGAGTTCAAGAACGCCGACGGCGATCCGCTGCCAGTGATCATCGTCAAGGCTGATGGCGGTTACCTGTACGCCACCACTGACCTGGCGGCCGTGCGCTACCGCAGCGGCAAGCTGAAGGCTGACCGCGCACTGTACTTCGTCGACCAACGTCAGGCCCTGCACTTCCAGCAAGTGTTCGCCGTGGCGCGCAAGGCCGGTTTCGTGACCCATCCGATGGAAATGGAGCACATGGGCTTCGGTACCATGAACGGCGCCGATGGCCGCCCATTCAAGACCCGTGACGGCGGCACCGTGAAGCTGATCGACCTGCTGACCGAAGCGCAGGAACGTGCCTATAACCTGGTCAAAGAGAAGAACCCGACACTGGCCGAAGACGAACTGCGCAACATCGCCAAGGTTGTCGGCATCGGTGCGGTGAAATACGCCGACCTGTCCAAGCACCGCACCAGCGACTACAGCTTCAACTTCGACCTGATGCTGAATTTCGAAGGCAACACCGCGCCATACCTGCTGTACGCCTACACCCGTGTCGCCGGTGTGTTCCGCAAACTGGGCAAGGACTTCAGCGAAGTCGACGGCCAGATCGTCCTCGAAGCGGCGCACGAGCAAGAGCTGGCGGCGAAGCTGGCGCAGTTCGGCGAAGTGCTGAACAACGTCGCGGAAAAAGGCACACCGCACATCCTCTGCACCTATTTGTATGACGTCGCCGGTCTGTTCTCCAGCTTCTACGAGAACTGCCCGATCCTCGCCGCCGAAACGCCGGCCCAGATGCAGAGCCGTCTGCGTCTGGCCGCGCTGACCGGTCGTACTCTCAAGCAAGGCCTGGAGCTGCTGGGCCTGGAAACTCTGGAGCGCATGTAAGTTGGCTGCCAAGAAAAAACCTGCACCCAAGCGTGGCGCCAGCCGTTACCAAGCTCCTGCAAAGCAACCGATCCCGGGCTGGCTGTGGATGGCCATCGGCCTGACGGTCGGTGCGTTCATCGTGTTCTTGATGAAACTGGAGCCGGGCAAGGGCAGCGACACGGTCAAGCGCGAGAAAATCGAGCAGGCGCAACAGCAGAAAGCGTCGAAGATCGCCGAGGCCAACAAGACTCCGCCGAGCCCGACGCAACCGGTGAAGCCGAAGTACGACTTCTACACGCTACTGCCGGAATCGGAAGTGATCGTGCCGCCGGACGCCGTGCCGGAGAAAACCCTGCCGACGCCACAAGTGCCGACCACGCCGGTCACACCGGCGGAAGCGGCGAAAATCGACACCGCGCGGGCGCAGGCTGCGCTGTCGGGCATTACCCCGCCACCCGCGCCACCGGTGGCGAAAGCGGCGCCGGTGACCAAGTTCTTCCTCCAGGCCGGTTCGTTCCGCAAAGAGGCGGATGCGGATAAGGTGCGGGCGCAGATCATCCTGCTGGGCCAGGCCGTTTCGGTTGAGTCGGGCACGGTGAAGGACGAAACCTGGTATCGCGTATTGGTCGGCCCGTTCAGTAATCGCGAGCAACTGACCACCGCACAGAAACAACTGGCCGGCAGCGGCTTCAGCAACCTGTTGTTACAACAACGCCAGAGCCGCTGACCTCTCGCCGAACGTAAATCGTTCGGCGGACTTTGTGGCGAGGGAGCTTGCTCCCGCTGGGGTGCGAAGCGCCCCCAAACCCTGTGAATCCAGTGCGTCAGACAGCCCGGGACTGCAGGTTTTACGACTGCTGCGCAGCCGAGCGGGAGCGAGCTCCCTCGCCACAGAGGTTTGCACCACCCCTTCATCACCGCTCGTCCCCTCTCTCCGCCCCCGGTTGAAATCCTTTCCAGCACCCCCATATGAATGGGCATAAGGCATTTTCGCCCCGCTGCGTGGAGACTCTTCCCTTGACCACCATCGTTTCAGTTCGCCGCCACGGCAAAGTCGTCATGGGCGGCGACGGCCAGGTTTCTCTCGGCAACACCGTGATGAAAGGCAACGCCAAAAAGGTGCGTCGCCTGTACCACGGCCAGGTCATCGCCGGTTTCGCCGGTGCCACCGCCGACGCCTTCACTCTGTTCGAACGTTTCGAAGGCCAGCTTGAGAAACATCAGGGCCACCTGATCCGCGCCGCTGTCGAACTCGCCAAAGAATGGCGCACCGACCGCTCCCTGAGCCGCCTCGAAGCCATGCTCGCGGTCGCCAACAAGGACGCCTCGCTGATCATCACCGGCAACGGTGACGTGGTCGAACCCGAAGACGGCCTGATCGCCATGGGTTCCGGCGGCGCCTACGCGCAAGCTGCGGCCAGCGCGCTGTTGAAAAAGACCGACCTGTCGGCCCGTGAGATCGTCGAAACCGCCCTCGGTATTGCCGGCGACATCTGTGTATTCACCAACCACACCCAGACCATTGAGGAGCAGGATCTCGCTGAATAAGCCTGACGCGGCCTAAGTGCCACGGCTTGTTTCTGCTTGAGGACCGTCAATTACTATGTCCATGACTCCCCGCGAAATCGTCCACGAACTCAACCGCCATATCATCGGCCAGGACGATGCCAAGCGCGCCGTCGCGATTGCCCTGCGCAACCGCTGGCGCCGCATGCAGCTGCCTGAAGAGCTGCGTGTTGAAGTGACCCCGAAAAACATCCTGATGATCGGCCCGACCGGTGTCGGTAAAACCGAGATCGCCCGTCGTCTGGCGAAACTGGCCAACGCGCCGTTCATCAAGGTCGAAGCGACCAAATTCACCGAAGTCGGCTACGTTGGCCGTGACGTCGAATCGATCATCCGTGATCTGGCCGACGCCGCGATCAAGATGCTCCGCGAGCAGGAAATGACCCGCGTGCGCCACCGTGCCGAAGACGCTGCCGAGGACCGTATCCTCGACGCACTGCTGCCACCGGCACGTATGGGCTTCAGCAATGAAGAGGCACCGAGCAGCGATTCCAACACCCGTCAGTTGTTCCGCAAACGCCTGCGCGAAGGTCAGCTGGACGACAAGGAAATCGAGATCGAAGTCGCCGAAGTGGCCGGCATCGAGATCGCTACACCACCTGGCATGGAAGAGATGACCAGCCAGTTGCAGAACCTGTTCGCCAACATGGGCAAGGGCAAGAAGAAAGCGCGCAAGCTCAAGGTCAAAGAAGCGCTGAAACTGGTGCGCGACGAAGAGGCCGGGCGCTTGGTCAACGAAGAAGAGCTGAAAGCCAAGGCCCTGGAAGCGGTCGAGCAGCACGGCATCGTGTTCATCGACGAAATCGACAAGGTCGCCAAGCGCGGTAATGTCGGCGGCGCCGATGTCTCCCGTGAAGGCGTACAGCGCGACCTGCTGCCGCTGATCGAGGGCTGCACCGTCAACACCAAGCTGGGCATGGTCAAGACCGACCACATCCTGTTCATCGCCTCCGGTGCGTTCCACCTGAGCAAGCCGAGCGATCTGGTGCCTGAGCTGCAAGGCCGTCTGCCGATCCGTGTCGAGCTCAAGGCGCTGAGCCCGGAAGACTTCGAGCGCATCCTCAGCGAGCCGCACGCTTCGCTCACCGAGCAATATTGCGCGCTGCTGAAAACCGAAGGCCTGAACATCCAGTTCCAGCCGGAAGGCATCAAGCGTCTGGCGGAGATCGCCTGGCAGGTCAACGAGAAGACCGAGAACATCGGTGCCCGTCGTCTGCACACGCTGCTTGAGCGTCTGCTGGAAGAAGTGTCGTTCAGTGCCGGCGACCTGGCCAGCGCGCATGACGACAAGCCGATCCTGATCGACGCTGCATACGTCAACAGCCACCTGGGCGAATTGGCGCAGAACGAAGACCTGTCCCGTTATATCCTGTAAGCCATACTTACAGCGGTAGCGGACCCTGTGGGAGCGGGCTTGCTCGCGAAGAGGCCGTGCCAGTCGACACCCATGTTGGCTGACACACCGCATTCGCGAGCAAGCCCGCTCCCACATTTGAATCAGGGTCGCCCACACAACGGACGCCAGACCATGACCTCAATCCCCACCGACATCAAACTGCACAAAGCCTCGAAAACCCTGACGCTCAAATACGCGTCCGGCGAGGAGTACACCCTGCCCGCCGAATTTCTGCGCGTGCATTCCCCTTCCGCCGAGGTCCAGGGCCACGGCAAACCGATCCTGCAATTCGGCAAGCTCAATGTCGGCCTCAGCGGCCTGGAACCGGCCGGTCAGTACGCACTGAAATTGACCTTCGACGACGGTCACGACAGCGGCTTGTTCACCTGGGATTATCTCTACGAGCTGGGGCGACGTCATGACGCACTCTGGGCCGATTATCTGGCCGAGCTCAAAGCGGCCGGGAAAACCCGCGATCCGGACGAGTCAATCGTCAAGCTGATGCTCTAGTCCGAGACTCTTGCTCTTTAGAGGGCATTTTCTAAATTCATCTGTTTGAATGCTCTGCTGTGTGGCCGAGGATCGGCCTGCTTGCGAAAAAAATTAAACTCGGGTAACCAATGGAGCTGGCAAGTTCCCTGCAGTGCTCTACGACTGTAAAGCAGCTATGCAGAATTAACGGTCACCCGAGCAGTAGTACCTGGCATTCGCTGTGGAACTGCACAGCAGAAACCGGGTACTCGTCTCAGGACAATGGAGCGTCGTAGATGAGTAACAAAAATAACGATGACCTGAAGTACCAAGCCTCGGAAAACACCCTGGGGCTTAATCCCGTCGTTGGGCTGCGCGGAAAGGATCTGCTGGCCTCTGCTCGAATGGTGCTGACCCAGGCCATCAGACAACCGATCCATAGCGTCAAGCACGTGACCCATTTCGGTCTCGAACTGAAGAACGTGCTGTTCGGCAAATCCGAACTGCAACCGGCCAGCGATGACCGTCGCTTCGCGGATCCGGCCTGGAGCCAGAACCCTCTCTACAAACGTTATCTGCAAACCTATCTGGCGTGGCGCAAGGAGCTCCATTCCTGGATCGACGACAGCAGCCTGTCACCCAAAGACATCGCGCGCGGCCACTTCGTGATCAACCTGATGACCGAAGCCATGGCCCCGACCAACACCGCCGCCAACCCGGCAGCGGTCAAACGCTTCTTCGAAACCGGCGGCAAAAGCCTGCTAGACGGCCTTTCGCATCTGGCCAAGGATCTGGTGCACAACGGCGGCATGCCGAGCCAGGTCAACATGGGCGCGTTCGAGGTCGGCAAGAGCCTGGGCGTGACCGAAGGCGCAGTGGTGTTTCGCAACGACGTGCTGGAGCTGATCCAGTACAGGCCGATCACCGAGCAGGTACACGAACGCCCATTGCTCGTGGTGCCGCCACAGATCAACAAGTTCTACGTATTCGACCTGAGCCCGGACAAGAGTCTGGCGCGCTTCTGCCTGCGCAATAACGTACAGACCTTCATCGTCAGCTGGCGCAACCCGACCAAGGCCCAGCGCGAGTGGGGCCTGTCGACCTACATCGATGCGCTCAAGGAAGCGGTCGACGTGGTCACAGCCATCACCGGCAGCAAAGACGTGAACATGCTCGGCGCCTGCTCCGGCGGTATCACCTGCACTGCGCTGCTCGGCCACTACGCCGCCCTCGGACAGAACAAGGTCAACGCCCTGACCCTGCTGGTCAGCGTGCTCGACACCACCCTGGACAGCGACGTCGCTCTGTTCGTCGACGAACAGACGCTGGAGACCGCCAAGCGCCATTCGTATCAGGCCGGCGTGCTCGAAGGAAAAGACATGGCCAAGGTCTTCGCGTGGATGCGCCCCAACGACCTGATCTGGAACTACTGGGTCAACAACTACCTGCTCGGTAACGAGCCGCCGGTGTTCGACATCCTGTTCTGGAACAACGACACCACCCGGTTGCCGGCCGCGTTCCACGGCGACCTGATCGAGATGTTCAAAAACAACCCACTGATCCGCCCCAATGCACTGGAAGTGTGCGGCACGCCGATCGACCTCAAGCAGGTCACCGCCGATATCTTCTCGCTGGCCGGCACCAACGACCACATCACCCCGTGGAAGTCCTGCTACAAGTCGGCGCAGCTGTTTGGTGGCAAGGTCGAGTTCGTGCTGTCGAGCAGCGGGCACATCCAGAGCATCCTGAACCCGCCGGGCAACCCGAAATCGCGCTACATGACCAGCGAAGGCATGGCCGCCAATGCCGACGAATGGCAAGAGAACTCGACCAAGCACACTGATTCCTGGTGGCTGTACTGGCAGGCGTGGCAGGCCGAACGCTCGGGCAATCTGAAAAAGGCGCCACTGAAACTGGGCAACAAGGCGTATCCGGCAGGCGAGGCCTCGCCGGGCACCTACGTTCACGAGCGGTAACTGACACACCTTATGCCCCTGTGGGAGCGGGCTTGTGGTGAGGGGATTCATCCCCGATGGGTCGCGCAGCGGCCCCAAAACCTGCAATCGCGGCAACTATGATTCTCCGCGTTCGAGGGTGTGCGACTGCTTCGCAGTCGATCGGGGATAAATCCCCTCGCCACAGTGCCCGCTCCCACAAGGGATTGGAGGTGATATTGAGATTGACCCATAGGGCCTGAAGCATGCCGCAACCGTTCATTTTCCGTACCGTCGATCTGGATGGGCAGACCCTCCGCACCGCGGTACGCCCCGGCAAGCCTCATTTGACGCCCTTGCTGATTTTCAACGGCATCGGCGCCAACCTGGAGCTGGTGTTTCCGTTTGTCGCGGCGCTGGACCCGGATCTGGAAGTGATCGCCTTCGACGTGCCCGGTGTCGGCGGCTCGTCGACGCCCAACCGGCCGTATCGCTTTCCCGGGTTGGCGAAGCTGACAGCGCGGATGCTCGATTACCTCGACTACGGTCAGGTCAATGTGATCGGCGTGTCCTGGGGCGGTGCGCTGGCGCAGCAATTCGCCCACGACTACCCCGAACGCTGCAAGAAACTGGTGCTGGCGGCGACTGCGGCCGGCGCCTTCATGGTGCCGGGCAAGCCGAAAGTGCTGTGGATGATGGCCAGCCCCCGGCGCTACATCCAGCCGTCTCACGTGATCCGCATTGCGCCGTTGATCTACGGCGGCTCGTTCCGCCGCGACCCGACCCTGGCTGCCAGCCATGCGGCGAAAGTGCGTTCGGCGGGCAAGCTCGGTTACTACTGGCAGCTGTTCGCCGGCCTCGGCTGGACCAGCATTCACTGGCTGCACAAGATCCATCAGCCGACCCTGGTGCTGGCCGGCGACGACGATCCACTGATCCCGCTGATCAACATGCGCATGCTCGCCTGGCGGATTCCCAACGCCCAACTGCACATCATCGACGACGGTCATCTGTTCCTGATCACCCGCGCCGAAGCCGTGGCGCCGATCATCATGAAATTCCTTGAGGAGGAGCGGCAGCGCGCCGTGATGCACCCGCATCCGACCCCGCTGGGCGGATAAATCACGGCGGCAGGCTTTATGCAGGGTTTTGAACAACGTGCGCGGCAGGACGCCGCGCAGGCAGCAACCCATAACAGCGACTATGGTGTTCTGGTTCGGTGAGTTTGTTTTTGACCTGAAGACGAAGGAGTGTTGAGTCATGCGCGACAAACCTGCGACGGGCGTAGTGCCCAGTCCCGCCGTGTTCATCAATGCACAAAGTGCAATGACCGGCCTGCGTGGGCGGGACCTGCTCTCGACCTTGCGCAGCGTCGCCGCCCACGGTCTGCGCAACCCGATTCACAGCGCGAAGCACGCCTTGAAACTCGGTGGCCAGCTCGGTCGCGTGCTGCTCGGTGAAACCCTGCACCCGACCAACCCGCAGGACGCGCGGTTCGCCGATCCGGCGTGGAGCCTCAATCCGTTCTACCGGCGCAGCCTGCAGGCGTATCTGGCCTGGCAGAAACAGGTCAAGAGCTGGATCGATGAAAGCAGCATGAGCGAGGACGACCGCGCCCGCGCGCACTTCGCGTTCACCTTGCTCAACGATGCCGTCGCGCCCTCCAACACCTTGCTCAATCCGCTGGCGGTGAAGGAACTGTTCAATTCCGGCGGTCAGAGCCTGGTACGCGGCCTGAGCCATCTGTTCGATGATCTGCTGCACAACGATGGCCTGCCGCGACAGGTTACCAAGCAGGCGTTCGAGGTCGGCAAGACCGTTGCCACCACCACCGGCGCGGTGGTGTTTCGCAACGAGATGCTGGAGCTGATCCAGTACAAGCCAATGAGCGAAAAACAGTACGCCAAGCCGCTGCTGGTGGTGCCACCGCAAATCAACAAGTACTACATTTTCGACCTCAGCCCGCAGAACAGCTTCGTCCAGTACGCGCTGAAAAACGGCCTGCAGACCTTCATGATCAGTTGGCGCAACCCGGACGTACGCCATCGCGAATGGGGCCTGTCGACCTACGTCGAGGCGGTGGAAGAAGCGATGAATATCTGCCGGGCGATCACCGGCGCGCGCGAGGTCAACCTGATGGGTGCCTGCGCCGGTGGCCTGACCATCGCCGCGCTGCAGGGTCATCTGCAGGCCAAACGGCAACTGCGACGGATCTCCAGTGCGACCTATCTGGTCAGCCTGCTCGACAGCGAGATCGAAACCCCGACCACCCTGTTCGCCGACGAACAGACCATCGAAGCGGCCAAACGCCGCTCCTATCAGCGAGGCGTGCTCGACGGTCGCGACATGGCCAAGGTGTTTGCCTGGATGCGGCCCAACGATTTGATCTGGAGCTACTTCGTCAATAACTACCTGCTCGGCAAAGAGCCGCCGGCCTTCGACATTCTGTACTGGAACAACGACAACACCCGCCTGCCCGCCGCGTTCCACGGCGACCTGCTGGACTTCTTCAAACACAATCCGCTGACCCACCCGGGCGGGCTGGAAGTCTGCGGTACGCCAATCGACCTGCAGAAAGTCACCGTCGACAGCTTCAGCGTGGCCGGCATGAACGACCACATCACGCCGTGGGACGCAGTGTATCGCTCGACCCTGCTGCTCGGCGGCGAGCGGCGCTTCGTACTGTCCAACAGCGGCCACGTGCAAAGCATCCTCAACCCGCCGAGCAACCCCAAAGCCAATTACGTGGAGAACGGCAAGCTCAGCAGCGATCCGCGCGCCTGGTATTACGACGCCAAGCGCGTCGACGGCAGTTGGTGGCCGCAGTGGCTGGAGTGGATTCAGCAGCGCTCCGGCGCCCAGCGCGAAACCCTGATGACCCTCGGCAATCCGAACTATCCACCGATGGAAGCAGCACCCGGCACCTACGTGCATGTGCGCTGACGCTTAACCGAACTTTTCTAAGAAGACTGGATGAAAACCCGCGACCGGATTCTCGAATGTGCCCTGCAACTGTTCAACGAAAAGGGTGAGCCCAACGTCTCCACCATGGAAGTTGCCAACGAAATGGGGATCAGCCCCGGCAACCTCTACTACCACTTCCACGGCAAGGAGCCGATGATTCTCGGCCTGTTCGAGCGCTTCCAGAACGAACTGGCGCCGCTGCTTGATCCGCCATCGGATGCCGAACTGGCGCCGGAGGATTACTGGCTGTTTCTGCACCTGATCGTCGAGCGTCTGGCGCAGTACCGGTTTCTGTTCCAGGACCTGTCGAACCTCGCCGGGCGCCTGCCGAAACTGGCCAAGGGCATTCGCAACCTGCTCAACGCGCTCAAGCGCACGCTGGCATCCTTGCTGGCGCGGTTGAAGGCATCGGGGCAACTGGTCAGCGACACCCAGGCGTTGGGGCAACTGGTGGAACAGATCACCATGACCCTGCTGTTCTCGCTGGACTATCAACGGATTCTCGATCGCGAAGGCGAGGTCAAGCTGGTGGTGTACCAGATCATGATGCTGGTGGCGCCGCATCTGCTGCCGCCGGTGAAAGTCGCTACTGAACGGATGGCATTGCAGTACCTCGAAGATCACGACTGAATGGGCTACACATTGCCCCCCCCTGTGGGAGCGGGCTTGCTCGCGAAAGCGGTGGCTCAGCCAACATCAATGCTGAATGACACACCGCCTTCGCGAGCAAGCCCGCTCCCACACGAGAATGGCGTTGTTCCAGCGATTCTCTGCACAAACAAAAACGCCCGACCTTCACAGGCCGGGCGTTTTGTTTTGCCCTGAAAAATCAGGACTGACTGGTTGGCGTCGACGGGGTCGATGCAGCAGTCGGGGTAGCTACCGGAGTCGGTGCAGCGGCCGAGTTCGACGCGCTGGCCGGGGTTGCCGGGGTGGCTGGCTTGGCTGCTGCGGGCGCAGCTGGCTTCGGCGCAGCGGCTTTCGGCGCGGCCGGTTTTTTCACTGCCGGTTTTTTCGCCGCAGCCGGTTTGGCCGCTGGCTTGGCAGCCGGTTTGGCGGCAGCGGTTTTCGCTGCTGGCTTGGCTGCTGGCTTCGCCGCGGTTTTAGCGGCAGGCTTCGCAGCTGCCTTGGCGGCTGCAACCGGCTTGGCCGCTGCTTTCGCAGCAGGTTTGGCGGCAGCCGATTTCGCTACGGATTTAACGGCTGTTTTAGCCTTCGCCACCGGTTTGGCAGCCGCTTTGACCAATGGCTTGGCAGCAGTTTTGGCCGCCGGTTTTGCCGCTGCAGTTTTAGCGGCTGGTTTGGCCGCAGCGGTTTTCGCCGCTACCGGACGCGCCTTCTCGCCAGTGAGTTTCTCGATCTGCTTGGTCAGCGTCTCGACTTTGCTGTGCAGCGCTTTGACTTCATTGCGGCTAGGCACACCCAGGCGCGAAATCGCACTGTTCAGGCGCTTGTCGAAAGCCCCTTCCAGCTCGTCCCACTTGCCCAGTGCGCGATCTTTCACGCCGCTGATGCGCGATTTGGCCGAAGAAGCAGAGTCCTTGGCGGCATCGACCTTCTTGCCGACTGCAGACTTGGTGAGCTTCTCGGCTTTCTCGCCGTCTTTGACCAATGTATCGAAGAGCTTGCTGCCGTCAGTGTCGATCTTCGAGTACACGCCTAAACCAGCCAGCCAGATTTTGCGGGAGTAGTCTTCGACTTTCCCAATCCACGAGCTGCCTTCTTTATCGGTGTTCTTTTTACCAGCCATCCCGTTCTCCTTAAGATTTACGCGCGACGCGTTCGAGCAATGCCGTCAGCTCATCGAGCTTAGCAGAGAGTGTCTCAACGTCATGTTTAGACGGAATGCCGATACGATTCAAGGCGCTTGCTACACGGGAGTCGAACGCCTTCTCGACCTTGTCGAGCTGAACTTCGACGCGACCTTTGAACGAGCTGACTTCATCCCTGGCTTCATCGATCTCGGCGTTGGCCGCTTCGAGTTTTTCGGTGACGACTTTTTTGCCTTTCTTTTCAACAGTTTGACCAGCCTTGATCAACTCTTGAAAGTACTCGCTACCCTCTTGGCCGACCTTGGTGTAGGCACCCAGGCCTGCCAGCCAGATCTTGCGGGCATAGGATTTGACGTCGCTCAGAGCAGAAGTCGAAGCGTCGATTTTTTTCTTCAGAATGACTTTGGCCATGGTGCACCTCACGCGCAGAAGGTTTGAGGAACTGCCCGCAGATGTGTCGGGCTCAGGCACAAAGTAGGGAGAAAAATTAGAAACGGCACCCTAACAACTGACATAAACAGCGGGAGCGCCACAGAACAAATGTAGGAGTGAGCCTGCTCGCGATAGCGGTCTGTCAATCAACATTCCAGTGACTGACAGACCGCTATCGCGAGCAGGCTCACTCCTACAGGGGATCGTGTTTCAGACCAGCGCTTTGTCCAGCGCCTTCTCGATCTCGGCTTTGATCATGCCGCTCATGGCCGACATCATGATGCCCAGTTCCACGTCAACGCGGATCGAATCGTCTGCCACATGCACCGCGCCTTTGACGCCCGAGCGCTTGAGGTTCAGGGTGTCGCCCGACCACTGCGGCTCCAGGCCATATTGATCGGAGAGTTTCTGCGCCAGCTTGTCGGCCTTCTCGCGGGCGGCTTCCTTGCCCAGGCTGTGGGCACGCTCAACACTGATTTTGGCCATCGAATGACTCCTGCTTGATGAATAGGTGACGGTAAATCTTGACCGCGTCTGCGGCAAATCGTCCCGAAGGTCGCCCATCTTACCTTTAGCCATTCCAAGACAAAGCATGGCTTGGGGATTAGAATGTCGCGCATTCTCTTTTGGTGACAGCGATATGACTGATCAGCGCAAAGGCAGCGATGCCGAACCCACCACTCACTTCGGCTTCAAAAACGTTCCGGAAAGCCAGAAAGCGGAAAAAGTCGCTGAGGTGTTCCACTCCGTAGCCGCGAAGTACGACCTGATGAACGACCTTCTGTCGGGCGGCATGCACCGTCTGTGGAAGCGTTTCGCGATCGAACTGTCCGGTGTGCGTGCAGGCAACCGCGTGCTCGACATCGCCGGCGGCACCGGTGACCTGACCAAGAAATTCTCGCACCTGGTTGGCCCGACCGGCCAAGTGGTACTGGCCGACATTAACGAATCGATGCTCAAGGTCGGCCGTGACCGCCTGCTGGATCTGGGTGTGTCGGGCAACGTCGAATTCGTTCAGGCGGACGCGGAAAAACTGCCGTTCCCGGACAACCACTTTGACTGCGTGACCATCGCCTTCGGCCTGCGCAACGTGACGCACAAAGAAGACGCCCTGCGCTCGATGCTGCGCGTGCTCAAGCCCGGCGGCCGTCTGCTGGTGCTGGAATTCTCCAAGCCGACCAACGCACTGATGTCGAAAGCCTACGACGCTTACTCGTTCGCCTTCATGCCGCTGATGGGCAAGCTGATCACCAACGATTCGGAAAGCTATCGCTACCTGGCCGAATCGATCCGCATGCACCCGAATCAGGAAACCCTGAAGTCGATGATGGTCGACGCCGGTTTCGACCGCGTGACCTATCACAACATGACCGCAGGCATCGTCGCCCTGCACCGCGGCATCAAGCCCTGATGTTACTTACCGGGCTGCTCGCCAGCGTCGAACTCGGCCTCAACCGGGTGCTGCGTCTCGACAGCACGGCGCTGCCGCGGCTGGCGCATCTGACCGGCAAAGTGATTGCCGTCGATTGCCGCAGCCCGGCGCTGCAACTGTTCATCCTGCCCAGCGATGAGGGCCTGATGCTCGCCTCGCACTGGGAAACCGGCGTCGACTGCACTCTGCGCGCCCCGGCGTCGAGCCTGGTGAAACTGGCCGTGAGCAAAGACAAGACCGCGGTGCTGCATGCCCCGGAAGTCGAGCTCGACGGTGACAGCGGCGTACTGCTGGAACTGGCCGGGGTGCTGCAGGACCTGGAGCTGGACTGGGAGTACGAACTCTCGCGCTGGCTCGGCCCGGTCGCCACGCAACTGATCGGTGGCCATATGCGCAGTCGTGCACGCTGGTATCAACAAGGATTTGCCAGCCTCAACCAGAATCTCGCCGAATACCTCGCCGAAGAATTGCGCACCCTCGTCGGCCAGCGCGAAGCCGAAGCGCGATTCAGCGAACTGGACCGGATCAAACTTGATCTGGAACGTCTCGAGGCGCGTTTCGAGCGCCTTTCCCGATCCCTCGACCCAAGCGATAACGCATGAAGCTGCTTGCCGTCCGCCGTCTGTTGCGCATCCAGCGCGTCGTGATCCGCTACCGCCTCGATGATCTGCTGTTCGAGCTGCCGCTGCCCTGGTTCCTCCTGGCGCTGCGCTACGTGCTGCCGTGGCGCTGGTTGCCGCGCAAGCCGCTGGAGCTGAGCCGTGGTGCGCGTCTGCGTCTGGCGTTGCAGGATCTGGGGCCGATCTTCATCAAGTTCGGGCAGATTCTCTCGACCCGCCGCGACCTGCTGCCGGAAGACATCGCCGATGAGCTGATGCTCCTGCAGGACCGCGTGCCGCCGTTCGATTCGCAGCTGTCGATCAAGCTGATCGAAGAACAGCTGGGCAAGAAAATCAGCGAAGTGTTCAGCCGTTTCGACGTCGAACCGCTGGCCTCGGCCTCGGTGGCACAGGTGCACGCCGCACAACTGAAGACCGGCGAAGAAGTGGTGGTCAAGGTGATCCGCCCGGGCCTGAAACCGGTGATCGCTCAGGATCTGGCGTGGCTGTTCGTTCTCGCCCGCGCCGCCGAAAAGGTCTCAGCCGACGCGCGTTTGCTGCACCCGGTCGACGTGGTGCAGGACTACGAAAAAACCATCTACGACGAGCTCGACCTGCTGCGCGAGGCGGCCAACGCCAGCCAGCTCAAGCGCAACTTCGAAGGCTCGCCGCTGCTCTACGTGCCGCAAGTCTATTGGGACTGGTGCCGGCCGAAAGTGCTTGTGATGGAGCGTATCTACGGGATTCAGGTGACGGACCTGGCGACCCTCGCCGACCAGCGCACCGACATGAAAATGCTCGCCGAACGCGGTGTGGAGATCTTCTTCACCCAGGTGTTCCGCGACAGTTTCTTCCACGCCGACATGCACCCGGGCAACATCTTCGTCAGCACCGTCAACCCGTGGAGCCCGCAGTACATCGCGATCGACTGCGGTATCGTCGGCAGCCTGACCCCGGAAGACCAGGACTACCTGGCGCGCAACCTGTTCGCTTTCTTCAAGCGCGATTACCGCCGTGTGGCGCAGTTGCATATCGATTCGGGCTGGGTGCCGGCGGAAACCAAACTCAACGAATTCGAAGCGGCGATCCGCACCGTATGCGAACCGATCTTCGAAAAACCGTTAAAAGATATTTCATTTGGCCAGGTGCTGATGCGCCTGTTCCAGACTGCGCGGCGCTTCAACATGGAAGTCCAGCCGCAGTTGGTATTGCTGCAAAAGACCCTGCTGAACATCGAAGGCCTTGGCCGTCAGCTGTACCCGGATCTGGATCTGTGGAACACCGCGCAGCCGTTCCTCGAGCGCTGGATGCGCGAACGCGTCAGCCCGAAAGCCTTGCTCGGCAACGTGCAGAGCCAGTTCGAGCAGCTGCCGCACCTGGCCAACATGGCCCGCGACCTGCTCGAACGCATGTCGCAACCGCACGCCTACGACCCGCCGCCACCGTGGCACAAACGCAAGGACGACTGGTTTCTGCGCCTGCTTGGCAGCGCACATCTGGCCGGCGGCACGATCCTCGCCGCCGGTGGCCCGCTGCACGAACTGGGGCATTGGCCGGCGGGCATCATGGTGGCCGTCGGCTTGTATCTGGTCGTTCGCCGATAGCCAGTTCGCTGATCGGCTGGCACACTGTTTCAACGCCTGAACCTGACTATTGAAGTGCGGGTTCGCTGTCGGAGTCGAAGATGAAAAACTGGCTGGACGAGATCAAGTGGGACGCTGACGGCCTGGTGCCGGCGATTGCCCAGGATCACAAGACCGGACGCGTGCTGATGATGGCCTGGATGAACCGCGAAGCGCTCGAGCTGACCGCCGCGGAAAACCGTGCAATCTACTGGTCACGTTCCCGTGGCAAGCTGTGGCGCAAGGGCGAAGAGTCCGGCCACGTACAGACCCTGCATGAAATGCGCCTGGACTGTGACGCCGACGTGATCATCCTGATGGTCGAACAGATCGGCGACATCGCTTGCCATACCGGCCGTCAAAGCTGCTTTTACCGCGTCTACGAAAACGGCGACTGGAAAACGGTCGACCCGGTTCTGAAAGACCCGCACGCCATTTATTCCGCAGGACATAAACATGAGTGACACCCTGACCCGCCTCGCTCAGGTGCTTGAAGAGCGCAAGGGCGCCGCTGCCGACAGCTCCTATGTGGCCAGTCTGTATCACAAGGGTTTGAACAAGATTCTGGAGAAAGTCGGCGAAGAGTCGGTCGAAACCATTATTGCCGCCAAGGACGCCGCCATCAGCGGTGACTGCAGCGATGTGATCTACGAGACCGCCGACCTGTGGTTCCACAGCATGGTCATGCTTGCCCAACTGGGGCAGCATCCGCAGGCCGTGCTGGATGAACTGGATCGTCGCTTCGGTCTGTCCGGACACGTCGAGAAAGCCTCGCGTCCGTCCGCCTGAACAATTTTTAGAGAGGAACAGCAACATGGGCATTTTTGACTGGAAACACTGGATCGTCATTCTGGTAGTCGTGGTGCTGGTGTTCGGCACCAAGAAACTGAAAAACCTCGGCACCGACGTCGGCGAGTCGATCAAGGGCTTCCGCAAAGCCATGAACGACGACGAAAAGCCGGCCGCCGATCCGACCGTGACGCCTGCGCAGCCGGTACCACCGGTGCAGCCGCAAGCCACCGCTCAGGCCAACCCGCCGCACACCATCGACGTGCAGGCGCAGAAAGTCGAAGAGCCGATCCGCAAAGACGTGTGAGCACTGACTAATGTTTGGTATCAGCTTCTCTGAACTGCTGCTCGTCGGCCTCGTCGCCCTGCTGGTGCTGGGCCCCGAGCGTCTGCCGGGCGCTGCGCGCACCGCCGGCCTGTGGGTCGGCCGGCTGAAGCGCAGCTTCAACGCGATCAAACAGGAAGTTGAACGTGAAATCGGTGCCGACGAGATTCGTCGGCAACTGCACAACGAGCACATCTTGTCGCTGGAGCAGGAGGCGCGGAAGATTTTCAACCCGGTTCAGCAGGAGCCGACGCCGGTTGAACATGTGGGTCAGCAGACGATTCATGCGCCGACAGCACCTGCACCCGTCGCGCCTGCTCCGACACCTGCACCTGCTGCCGTTGTAGCGCCGACAGAACCGACAGCCGTAGAAACCTCGGTTGAACACGTTGCGCCAAACGCCGCGCCGATCACACCTGCGCCTCACGACACCACTTTGCCGCCGCGAGCCCCATGAGCGATCTCCCCGAAAACGACCAGCACATGCCGCTGGTTTCGCACCTCACCGAGTTGCGCACCCGCCTGCTGCGTTGTGTGGCGGCGATCTTCATCATCTTCGCCGGGTTGTTCGCCTTCACCCAGCAGATCTACACCTTCGTCTCGACGCCGCTGCGCCAGTACCTGCCGGTCGGCGCGACGATGATCGCCACTGATGTGTCGTCGCCGTTCCTGACGCCGCTGAAGCTGACGATGATGGTCTCGCTGTTCCTCGCGATCCCGGTGATCCTGCATCAGATCTGGGGCTTCATCGCGCCGGGCCTGTACAAGCATGAGAAGCGCATCGCCGTGCCGCTGCTGGTGTCGAGCATCCTCCTGTTCTACATCGGCATGGCGTTCGCCTATTACTTCGTGTTCCCGCTGATCTTCAAATTCTTCGCCGCCGCCACCCCGGCCGGCGTGGAAATGATGACCGACATCGCCAGCTACCTCGATTTCGTCATGACGCTGTTCTTCGCCTTTGGCGTCGCGTTCGAAATCCCGGTGGCCGTGGTGCTGCTGGTGTGGATCGGCGTGGTCGACGTCGCCTACCTGAAGAAAATCCGCCCGTACGTGATCATCGGCTGCTTCGTGGTCGGCATGATCCTCACCCCGCCGGACATCTTCTCGCAGACCCTGCTGGCGGTACCGATGTGGATGCTGTTTGAAATCGGCATTCTGTTCGGCGGCCTGATCAGCAAACGCGAAAGTCCGGACGAAACGCCGGCCGACGATCACAACGACCAGCCACCAGCGACCCAGGCATGAACCTGCTGTTGCTCGAAGAGGCCGACTTCATCGCGGCCGACCGCGTCGTGCTGCGTGACCGGCGCCTGACCCACATGCAGGAAGTTCATCGTTCCGAAGTCGGTGACAGCCTGCGCGTGGGGCGGATCAATGGCTTGATGGGCTCGGCTGAGCTGCTGCGCCTTGAGGCCGGTGAAGCCGAGTTGCGTGTCACCCTCGATCAGTCACCGCCGGCCAAGCTGCCCTTGACGCTGGTATTAGCCCTGCCGCGTCCGAAGATGCTGCGACGGGTATTCCAGACCGTGGCGACCATGGGCGTGTCGAAGGTGATTCTGGTCAACAGCTACCGGGTCGAGAAGAGTTTCTGGCAGACGCCGTTTCTCGAGCCGGAAGCGATTCGCGAGAACCTGATTCTCGGCCTCGAACAGGCCCGCGATACCGTGCTGCCGGAAGTCATCATCGAGAAGCGCTTCAAACCGTTCGTCGAAGATCGTCTGCCAGCGATCAGCGAAGGCACCCTCGGTCTGGTCGGCCATCCCGGCAACTACCCGCCGTGCCCGCGCGCGTTGAGCGAACCGGTGACGCTGGCGATCGGCCCCGAAGGTGGCTGGATTCCCTACGAAATCGAGCTGCTGGGCAAGTCCGGTCTGCAACCGGTGCAACTGGGCGAACGCATCCTGCGCGTCGAAACCGCCGTCACCGCCCTGCTCGCCCGCCTGTTCTAAAACTACTGTGGCGAGGGAGCTTGCTCCCGCTTGGGCGCGAAGTCGCCATTGCTCTTTCTTCAGATTAAATGTGTTTGCCAGTTTTGCGACGGCTGCGCCGCCGGGCGGGAGCAAGCTCCCTCGCCACAATGTCGCTGCGCCCCGGGCAAATCAGGTTACAGATTGCCATCATCCAGCCGATACAGTCCCCATAAGTCCAATTAGCAAGTGGTCCGAGGGGAGTCGTCGCATGTACCGTTGGTTAGCCGAGAATCTTGGAAACGTCAGCGTCAAACGCAAGCTGGGCATCGGTTTCGGCCTGGTGCTGTTGCTCACCCTGCTGATTACCTTTACCGGCTGGACCGGCATGAGCGGCATCATCAGCCGTGGCGATAAACTGGGCTTCATCTCCAGTCTCAATGAGCTGACCAAGGACTTGCGCCTGGCGCGCATGGACTACGACATGCGTCGCGGCGAGCAGGGACCGGGCGCCGTCAATGAATTGCTGGCCAAACTCGAAAGCGGCCTGCAATCGGCGCGCAGCATGATCGAACAACCCGCCGATGCAGCGATGGTCGACCAGCAACTGGCGGCCGTAGCCGCGTACAAGCGCGCGTTTGGGGAAATGACCCAGGCCACCGTGCAACGTGAGGACGCGCGCAACAAGCTGGGTGCAAACGCAGACAATGCCGTGGCCAAGGTCAGCGAAGTCGAAAATGCACTGCTGCAAGGGGACAGCGTCGCGCAGTTCAATGCCGTGATTGAGCTGAGCAAACTGCTGCAGCAAGCGCGCTATCAGGTACGCGGTTACACCTACAGCGGTAAGGCCGAGGCCGAACAACCGGCGCTGACGGCTATCGATAATGCCCTGAAAAACCTCGAAAGCCTGCCGACTCGAGTGCCGGAACAGCACATTGCCAACCTGCAACAAGCCACTGACTCGCTCAAGGCCTACCGCGCCGCAGTCAGCCAATTCCGTGATTCACAGGTGAAGAACGCCGCAGCGCTCGCCAGTATGGCGGCGCAGGGCGACATTCTGATCGCGGTCAGCAAGAAGCTCACCGAATCGCAGACAGTGGTTCGGGACACTGACGCGGCACGCGCCAAGAACCTGCTACTGATCGCCACCGCGCTGGCCTTGGCGTTCGGCTTGCTCGCCGCCTGGGCGATTACCCGGCAGATCATCATTCCGCTGAACCAGACCCTGAAAGTCGCCGAACAAGTGGCCGCTGGCGACCTGACCCACAATCTGGTCTCGCTGCGCCGCGACGAACTCGGTCAGTTGCAACGTTCGATGCAGAGCATGACCCAAGGCTTGCGCGAGTTGATCGGCGGCATCAGCGACGGCGTCACGCAGATCGCCAGCGCCGCCGAAGAGCTGTCGGCGGTCACCGAGCAGACCAGCGCCGGGGTCAACAATCAGAAAATCGAGACCGATCAGGTCGCCACCGCCATGAACGAAATGGCCGCCACCGTGCAGGAAGTCGCGCGCAACGCCGAGGAGGCTTCCGAAGCCGCCGTGGCCGCCGACCAGCAGGCCCGCGAAGGTGACAAGGTGGTTGGTGAAGCCATCGCGCAGATTGAGCGTCTGGCAGTTGAGGTCGGTCATTCGACCGAAGCCATGGGCGAACTCAAGCGCGAAAGCGACAAGATCGGCAGCGTGCTCGACGTGATCAAGTCGGTGGCCCAGCAAACCAACCTGCTGGCGCTCAACGCCGCGATCGAAGCGGCGCGTGCCGGTGAAGCCGGGCGTGGTTTCGCGGTGGTTGCCGATGAAGTGCGCAGCCTCGCCCAGCGCACGCAGAAGTCCACCGAGGAGATCGAAGAGCTGATCGTCGGCCTGCAAACCGGCACCCAGCAAGTGGCAACGATCATGGACAACAGCCGCAGCCTGACCGACAGCAGCGTCGAACTGACCCGCCGTGCCGGTGGCTCGCTGGAAAGCATCACCCGCACCGTGTCGGCGATTCAGGCGATGAACCAGCAGATTGCCGCAGCGGCCGAGCAGCAGAGCGCCGTGGCTGAAGAGATCAACCGTAGCGTGCTGAATGTGCGGGATGTGTCGGATCAGACCTCGGCAGCGAGTGAAGAGACGGCGGCGTCGAGTGTTGAGCTGGCGCGGTTGGGGACGCATCTGCAGACACTGGTGGGGCGGTTCAAGGTTTGAGGTGATCCGAAAACCTCGGTTCGCTCTGAACCGAGGTGGTGCATTCGCGAGCAAGCCCGCTCCCACAGTTGACCTGGTTGTCCATGCGGACGCGGTCAAATGTGGGAGCGGGCTTGCTCGCGAAAGCGGTAGGTCAGACGCTGAAATTAAAGGACCTGACGCAGAAAGGCCTGCGCCCGCGGATCCTTCGGCGCATCAAAAAACTCCGCCGGGGAGGCATCTTCCAGCAGTTTGCCGTGATCGAAGAACAGCACCCGATCCGCCACTTCCCGGGCGAAGCCCATTTCGTGGGTGACGCAGACCATGGTCATGCCTTCCACGGCCAGGTTCTTCATCACATCCAGCACTTCACCGACCATTTCCGGGTCGAGGGCCGAAGTCGGTTCGTCGAACAGCATCACTTTCGGGTCCATCGCCAGCGCCCGGGCAATCGCCACGCGCTGTTGCTGGCCGCCGGACAGGCGTGATGGATATTCCCGAGCCTTCTGCGCAATACCGACCTTCTCCAGCAACGCCAAGGCCTTGGCCTCACTTTCCTTCTGCCCACGCTTGCGCACGACTTTCTGCGCCAGACAGAGGTTTTCCAGCACGGTCATGTGCGGGAACAGGTTGAAATGCTGGAAGACCATGCCGACTTCGCGGCGGTAGGCGTTGACGTCGGTTTTCGGGTCGGCCAGTTGCAGGCCGTCGATGCTCACCGAGCCCGAGTCGAATTCTTCCAGGCCATTGAGGCAACGCAGAAAGGTCGATTTACCCGAGCCGGACGGGCCGATCACCACCAGCACTTCGCCCTTGGCCACCGTAGTAGTGACGTTATCCACAGCCCGGACTACCTGACCACGGGTGTCGAAGACTTTTACCAGATCGCGGACTTCAATCACTTTGCGCGAGCCTCCGCTCAAGACGGCTGGCGATTTTCGACAGCGGCAGGTTAATCAACAGATACAGGCCGGCAACGCAGAATAGAATCTCGAACGGCGAGAACGAGGTGGTGATGACTTCACGGCCGCTTTTCAGCAGCTCGGTGATGGCGATCACCGACACCAGCGAAGTGTCTTTGACCAGACTGATGAACTGCCCGGCCAGCGGCGGCAGCACGCGCTTGAATGCCTGCGGCAGCACCACATGACGCATCGACTGGCCGGCACTCAGACCCAGCGAACGCGCCGCTTCGTTCTGGCCGCGGGCAATCGACTGCACGCCGGAACGGATGATTTCCGCCACGTAGGCGCCGGTGAACAGCGACAGCGCGGCGATCCCGGCGAACTCCCGGGACAGATTCATCACCGTGCCGATGAAGAAATAGAAAATGAAGATCTGCACCAGCAGCGGCGTACCGCGCACCAGTTCGACATAGATCGTCGACAGGTCGCGCAGGGTCGGGTTGCTCGACAGCCGGCACAGCCCGGTGGCCAGACCGATCAGCAGACCCAGCACGCCGGACACCACCGACAGCCAAAGCGTGGTCCACAGGCCCCACAGCAGCGGACCCGCCGCCCAATGCCGCGTCACGCCCACGACGTCGCCTTCGGCCACATCGTCGCCCTGAGCGAATTGCAGGCTGTTTTCGTCGACGGTCAGGTGCTGCTCGTCACCGGCATCGTTGCGCAGGGTGACCTGCGCGCTGCCGCCCTTGCGCACCAGTTCGCTGACGGTGGAAATGTCGGTCGCGCGCTGGGTTTCCTCAGCCTGATAGGCGAAGTACTGCGGCACGCGGTTCCAGCGCCATTCGTAAGACATCAGCGACGTGGCGTAATACAACGCGCCGGCCAGGCCGACCAGCACCAGCACGGTCAGGACGTGCCAGGGCCATTGGGCTTTTTTCTGTTTCATGGGTTTAGCGAAATCCGAAAGTTATGTCGCCGGGGAGGCCGCCTTCGCGGGCAAGTCGAATCGTCGCACCGCCGCTCCCACAGGGAACGCATTCCAATGTGGGAGCGGGCTTGCTCGCGAATGGGGCGACTCGGTCTATCTGACCGGGCTTATTCCATGTCCTTGAGCCACTCGGTGCTCTTGAACCACTTGTCATGGATGCGATCGTAGGTGCCGTCTTCGTGGATTTGGTGCAGGAAGTTGTTGATGAAGTTGATGCTGTCGTAGTCACCCTTCTTCAGACCGAAGGCCAGTGGCTCGTAGGTAAACGGCTTGTCGAGAAACACCAGTTTGCCGGCGCCGACCTTGTTCACTGCAACGACGTTGTACGGCGCGTCGTAGATGAAAGCGTCAGCCTTGCCGTTGACCACATCGAGCACGGCTTCCTGCTCGTTGTCGTAGCCGTGGTACTTGGCTTTGGAGATCAGCTTCTTGGCGACCATCTCGCCGGTGGTGCCGAGCTTGGAGGTGATGCGGTAGTCAGCGGTATTCAGGTCTTTGTAGGACTTGACGGTGCCTTCCAGCTCCTTGCGGATCAGCAGGGTCTGGCCGACCACGATGAACGGTTCGCTGAAGTTCAGGCGCAGGTTGCGTTCCTGGGTCAGGGTCATGCCGCTGCCGATCATGTCGAACTTGTCGGTCATCAGCGCCGGGATGATCCCGTCATAGCCGGTGGAGACCAGCTCCAGTTTGACGCCCATGGCCTTGGTCATGGCTTTGAGGATGTCGACTTCGAAACCGATGATTTCGCCGCGCTTGTTGGTCATTTCGAACGGCATGTAGGTCGGATCCATGCCGACCTTCAACGAGCCACGCTTGACCGCGTCGTCGATTGCGCCGGCCTGCGCCGCATTGACTGCAACCAGTGCCGTGACGCCGACCAGCAGCATCGACAGATACTTCTTCATCTTCAAGTCCCCAAAACATTGCGTTTGCGGCGCGAAAACCGACAGAAATGGACAAGATTGTCCGGGTGCGCCAATTCGGGGACGGATGCTAACGCACTCGATTTTTTGCACAAGGTTTAATAGGCGATTTGTTTAACATTCAAGATTTACCCCCTCACCCCAACCCTCTCCCCCAAGGGGGGCGAGGGGGAAAGGGAGCCGATCTCTGTAAATTTCAAATCTGAGTTCGACCGAGATCTGTCAGGTCGATGTATTTCGAGAGAACAACTCATTCAGTCCCCTCTCCCTCCGGGAGAGGGCTAGGGTGAGGGGCTTTTCGGCAGGCAAAAAAAACCCCGCTTTCGCGGGGTTTCTTCATCAGGCCGGTTGCGCCTGCAAGCTCACCGGCTTGAGCGGCAGCAGCGGCGCGTGGGGATCGGCTTTCACCGAAGCCCGCCATGCGTCCAGCCACTCGGCGTGGCCTTCAGCCCACACCTGCTCGTGCAGACGGGCAAGAGCCACCGGATCGCTCAGCAGTTGCAGGCGATCATGGTTGTTCAGCCCGGCCGGGCCGACCTTGATCGCGTGACGCACACGTTCCTGGCGCAGCCATTCGATCGGCTCGGCCTGACCGTGACGCGAGGTCGCCAGCGAGCACGCCAGGGCGTTTTGCTGCGGATCGACCACGGCGCGGATGAAGCCGTCGTTCAGTGCATGCCAGCGGTTTTCGTGGGTGTACTGGTCGGTCGCCAGCAGCGCCTGTGGCGGATTGTATTCCTCGGGGATGAGGAACAGGCTCTCGTCACGGGATTTGAGGCCCAGACCGACACGGCTGGAAATCACCGATACCGGAATCGACAGCATCAGCGAACCGACGATCGGCACCAACCACCACAGGAAGCTCGGGTTCAGCCAGATCACCAGCAGTGCCCAGCAGAAGCCCAGCAGGGTCTGCGGACCGTGGCGCTTGACCGCCTCGCTCCATGGCGTGGAGTCGTCGTCACGCTGCGGCGAGTTCCAGGTCGCGGCCCAGCCGAGGAACGCGGCGAGGACGAAACGGGTGTGGAAAATCATCCGCACCGGCGCCAGCAGCATGGAGAACAGCATCTCCAGCAGCATCGACAGGGTCACCTTGAACTTGCCGCCGAACTCTTTCGCGCCCTTGGCCCAGATCAGGATGATGCTCAAAAGCTTCGGCAGGAACAGCAGCACGATGGTGGTCGAGAACAGCGCGATCGCCTTGTCCGGGTGCCATTGTGGCCACAGCGGATAGAGCTGACGCGGTTCCAGGAAGTACTGCGGCTCCATCAGTGTGTTCACCGCCAGCAGCGCGGTCGACAGCACCAGGAAGAAGAACCACAACGGCGCCGACAGATACGACATCACGCCGGTGAGGAACACCGCGCGGTGCACCGGGTGCATACCTTTGACCAGAAACAGACGGAAGTTCATCAGGTTGCCGTGGCACCAGCGACGGTCACGCTTGAGCTCGTCGAGCAGGTTCGGCGGCAGTTCTTCGTAGCTGCCCGGCAGATCGTAGGCAATCCACACGCCCCAGCCGGCACGGCGCATCAGCGCAGCTTCAACGAAGTCGTGAGAGAGAATCGCACCGGAGAACGCACCCTTGCCCGGCAACGGCGCCAGGGCGCAGTGGTCGATGAACGGCTTCATGCGGATGATCGCGTTGTGACCCCAGTAGTGGGATTCACCCAGCTGCCAGAAGTGCAGGCCGGCGGTGAACAGCGGACCGTACACGCGAGTGGCGAACTGCTGCATGCGTGCATACAGCGTGTCCATGCCCGAAGCGCGCGGCGCAGTCTGGATGATACCGGCGTCCGGCGTGGCCTCCATCAGGCGCACCAGACTGGTCAGGCACTCGCCGCTCATCACCGAGTCGGCGTCGAGCACGACCATGTACTTGTAGTCACCGCCCCAGCGACGGCAGAAGTCGTCGAGGTTGCCGCTCTTGCGTTTGACGCGACGGCGACGGCGGCGATAGAAGATCTTGCCGAAACCCTTGGCTTCGCGGCAGACGTCCAGCCAGGCCTGCTGCTCGGCAACGCAGATGTCGGTGTCGTTACTGTCGCTGAGGACGAAGAAGTCGAAACGGTCCAGGTCACCGGTAGCGGCGACCGACTCGAAGGTCGCGCGCAGACCGGCGAACACCCGAGACACGTCTTCGTTGCAGATCGGCATCACCAGTGCGGTGCGGGCGTCTTTCGGAATCGGCTCGTTGCCGGCACTTTTACCGGAGATCCGGTATTTATCGTGGCCGGTGAGCAATTCGAGGAAGCCCATCAGCGCGGTCCAGAAACCGGCCGACACCCAGCAGAACAGAATCCCGAACATGATCAGAATGCTGGTTTGCAGCGCATACGGCAGCACTTGCGTGGCGGTTTGCAGCAGCGGTTGATGCAGGACTTCTTCCAGATCGACGAACGACCAGCCCTGGTACGGCATGATGCCTTTCATGTACCAGCCGGCGACGATGGTCTGGCCGAGCATCAGCAGCAACAGAATGTAGCGGCGGATCGAACCGACAGTGCGCCAGCGCGCGGCCGGCAACACGTTCGCATCTTTCGGCGGCTGTGGCGGGTTGGTGCGCCCGGTCAGGCGGCGCCAGCCACGCACCAGAATATTGGTGCGCCATGGCTCCGGCACGACTTTGGTCCGACGGATGGGCGGCGTCGCCTTCATGCTGACCCGACCGCTGGCGTCGAGCACCAGCATTTCCGCCTCTTCCAGCTCCTCGGCGGTGCTCAGGGTCAGGCGCTTGCCCACCGAAGCCTGGGCGGCTTCGGCAGGCGCGTCGAACGTCGGCGACGACAGGCGCTGGTGCAGTTCGCTGAAGGACTGGCAGCCCGCGAGTTCCGCGCGCTGCTCGTCGGTCATCGGCAGATGCGCCAGATACTCGGACAGAGTCTCTGGCTGTACTTGAGAGTTACTCATCGGCAGGCAACTGATAGCTCCAGGTCTCGGTCAGGACTTCTTCAGTCGGTGCCGATTCCGGTGTGGCTGGGGCCGCGTTGGCAGCGGTTGGCTGCTTGGCGTCTTTGTTGGCCTTGTCCTTGGCATCTGCGGCTGGCTTGGCGTCGGCCTGTTTGGCCTCGGCTGCCTTGGCTTCCTTCTCGATCTTCTCTTGCTGCTTGGCCGCGACCTTGTCCGCCTTGGCCACCGACGAATTCGACGCCGGTACCGAAGACTTGGCCAGATCAGCGGTGACCACTGGCTGAACCAGGGCGGCACGCATCTCGGTGGACTTGCTCGCGTCCTTGATCTTCATCCGCAGGGTCAGGCGCCAGCCCTTGGTTTCCGGGTTGTAACGCACGCTGTTCTCGACCAGTTCGGCGTTGTCGCCAACGCTGACCTGACTGCGCACGTCGGCATCCGGGGCCAGAGCCGCCAACGACGGGCCTTCGAAGTCGACCAGGTAGGCGACGCTGCCATCCGGCTGACGGATCAGGTTCGACTGCTTGACGTCACCGGTCGAACGCAGGGTCTGCTTGACCCAGGCGCTGTCGGGGGCGTGAAGCGCTGCTTCGTCCATGGTCCAGTGCAGGCGGTAGGCGAAGTCCAGCGGCTTGCCTGGCTCCGGCATGGTTTCCGGGCTCCAGAACGCAACGATGTTGTCGTTGGTTTCGTCAGCGGTCGGAATCTCTACCAGATCAACGGTACCCTTGCCCCACTCGCCCTTCGGCTCGATCCAGGCGCTTGGGCGCTTGTCGTAACGGTCGTCGAGGTCTTCGTAGTGGCTGAAGTCGCGACCACGCTGCAGCAGACCGAAACCACGCGGGTTCTCGACGCTGAAGTTGCTCACGGCCAGGTGTTTCGGATTGTTCAGCGGACGCCAGATCCACTCGCCGTTGCCGGCATGGATCGACAGACCGCTGGAGTCGTGCAGTTCACGACGGTAGTTGAGGACTTTCGACGGCTGGTTGGCGCCGAACAGGAACATGCTGGTCAACGGCGCGATGCCCAGTTTGCCGACTTTGTCACGCAGGAACATCTGCGCCTTGACGTCGACAATGGTGTCGCTGCCCGGACGCAGGATCAGGCGGTAGGCACCAGTGGCGCGCGGCGAATCAAGCAGGGCGAAGATCACCAGATGCTTGTCGCCCGGCTTCGGCTGCTGAATCCAGAACTCGCGGAAACGCGGGAATTCTTCGCCCGACGGCAGTGCGGTGTCGATCGCCAGACCACGGGCCGACAGACCGTAAGTGTGCCCCTTGCCGACGACGCGGAAGTAGCTCGCGCCGAGCATGGTCATGATTTCGTCTTGCTTGTCGGCCTTGTTGATCGGGTACAGCACACGGAAACCGGCGTAGCCCAGTTGTTCAGTGGCCTTCGGATCGAACTTGAGGTCGCCGAAATCGAAGCGGGTCGGATCGTATTTGATCTCTTCGACGGTGTTCGCCGTGATTTCGTTGATTTTCACCGGCGTGTCGAAGTGCATGCCCTGGTGATAGAAGGACAGCTTGAACGGCGTCTTCTGATCAGCCCACTCAGCCTTTTCGGTGAGGAAGCGGATTTTCTGATAATCCGCGAACTTCATGTCGCGGAATTCGTTCGGCAGGTTGCTGCGCGGGGCTTCGAACTTCTGCCCGGCCAGCTCTTTAGCCTTGGCTGATACATCGTCAAGATTGAACGCCCAAAGCTGGCCGGCGCTGAGCAGGCACAGGAGCGCCGAACCCGCTACCAGGGCACTTCGCATGCGTTTGGCAGACATTTTTGCTGCATTACAGGGACTAACAATCACGAGCAACCCTCGCCGAAAACAGATCAAAAAACCAACGGCCAGCTATCTATATGCCAGGTTGGCGAGCATTGTTCCGACTCCGCTGGGGCAAAATGATTCCCCAATCGGATCCAGACAAGTCTCTACCTAAGTCAAAAATGGAACAGCGAACGCTGATCCCCATAGCGCGCGATTATCTAGTAGCCCGCGTGACAACGCATCAGGGGTAACAAAGTATTTATCGCGAAAAACGCCTGTTTTCAGTCGAAAAGCCCTTGAAAAGATGTTTCAAGCGCTTTCATGTCTGTAACAGGAAGGTTACCGGGCCATCGTTGACCAGGTGCACCTGCATATCCGCGCCGAATCTACCTGATGCCACAGTGCCATGCATCTGTTTCGCTTTGCTTAATAGATAGTCGAACAATTCCTCGCCCAATGCCGGAGGGGCCGCGGTCGAGAAACTCGGGCGCAGCCCGCTCTTGGTGTCGGCAGCGAGGGTGAACTGAGAGACCAGCAGCAACCCGCCGCCCACATCCGCCAAGGACAGATTCATCTTGCCCTCAGCGTCACTGAATACCCGATAGTTAAGCAGCTTATGCAGAAGTTTGTCGGCGCTGGTACGGGTGTCGTCGGGTTCGACCGCCACCAGCACCAGCAAACCCTGATCCACCGCGCCGACTATCTCTCCCGCGACTTCGACCCGTGCACCGCGCACGCGCTGTAACAGCCCCTTCATGCTTCTTCGGGCGGCAGGTCGAGCAGGCGACGGGCCATATTGCTTGCGGCCCGCACCAGCGCATCGGTGATGCCCGGCTCGGAGGCCGCGTGACCGGCGTCGCGAATCACCTGCAGCTCGCTGTTCGGCCAGGCCTGATGCAGTTCCCAGGCGTTGTCCAGCGGGCAGATCACGTCGTAGCGACCGTGAATGATCACCCCTGGCAGATGGGCAATCTTGCCCATGTCGCGTATCAACTGATTCGGCTCAAGGAACGCGTTGTTGGTGAAGTAGTGACACTCGATCCGCGCGATCGACAGGGCACGCTGCGGCTCGGAGAAACGGTCGACCACCAGCGGGTTCGGCCGCAGGGTCGCGGTGCGCCCTTCCCACGTCGACCAGGCTTTGGCCGCGTGCATCTGCGCGATCTGATCGTTACCGACCAGACGCTTGTGGAAGGCGCTGAGCAGATCGTCGCGCTCGTCCAGCGGAATCGGCGCGATGTAGTCCTGCCAGTAATCAGGAAACAGACGGCTGGCACCAGCCTGATAGAACCACTCGATTTCCTGCGGACGGCAGAGAAAGATCCCACGCAGGATCAGACCATGTACGCGCTCCGGGTGGGTTTGCGCGTAGGCCAGCGCCAGGGTCGAGCCCCACGAACCGCCAAACAGCACCCATTTGTCGATGCCCAAGTGCTTGCGGATACGCTCGAGGTCGGCGACCAGATCCCAGGTGGTGTTGTTTTCCAGGCTGGCGTGCGGGGTGGAGCGTCCGCAGCCGCGCTGGTCGAAGGTGACAATGCGATACAGGTTCGGGTCGAAATAGCGACGGCTCTGCGCGTCACAACCGGCACCCGGGCCGCCGTGGATGAACACCACTGGCAAGCCTTCCGGCGAACCGCTTTCGTCGACGTACAGCGTGTGGGTGTCATCGACAGCCAGATCGTGCCGGGCATGGGGTTTGATCTGCGGAAACAATGTCTGCATTGCGTGCTCCGTAAGGGGTCGAGGTCATCCCTGGGGGGACTTTCTATTATTCTGCCGTCCGGCATCATAAACCCGATTTACGTCAATGAGCATGCCCGTACGCAGTCACAATTTTTCTGCTGCATACAAAACCTGTGGGAGCGGGCTTGCTCGCGAAAGCGCTATGTCATTCAACGCATATGTTGCCTGACGCGCCGCCTTCGCGAGCAAGCCCGCTCCCACAGTGGGTTATGCGGAGTAGTGAGACTCTGCCCAGGCCAGATAGCCCTGCAGCAGCTCCTTGAGCACCACCCGCGTCGGCTCCGCCAGGTCGGCGCGGTAGCGGAACGGTACGAACTCTTCCATGTAGGTGCTCTGGCACAGCTCCAGTTGCACGGCGTGGATGTTCTCGGCCGGGTTGCCGTAATGGCGGGTGATATGGCCGCCCTTGAAGCGTCCGTTGAGCACGTGGCTGAAGTTGCCGTGACGGGCGCAAATGGCATCCAGTTGCGTCGCCAGTTGTGGATCGCAACTGGCGCCGTTGAAGGTGCCGAGGTTGAAATCCGGCAGTTTGCCGTCGAACAGGTGCGGGATGATCGAGCGGATCGAGTGCGCGTCGAACAGCAGCGCATAGCCGAACTCGGCCTTCAGCCGCGCCAGTTCTTGTTGGAGGGTGCGGTGGTACGGCGTCCAGATCTGTTCCAGATAGGTCGCGCGCTCCGCTTTGGAGGGCTCCAGCCCTTCGCGGAACAACGGAATGCCATCGAACAGCGTCGCCGGGTACAGCCCGGTTGTGGCGCCGGCATACAACGGCTTGTCATCGGACGGACGGTTGAGGTCGATGACGAACCGCGAGTATTCGGCGGCCAACGTGCTGGCGCCCAACTCCTCGGCGAAATCATAGAGCTGCGGAATGTGCCAGTCGGTGTCCGGCAGGCTTTGCGCGTCGGCGATCAGCCCGGCTTCGACCGCAGGCGTCAGGCGCACGCCGGCATGCGGCATGCTGATCAGCAGCGGTACGCGACCTTGTTTGAAACTCAGAACCTTATCCACAACCGCTCTCCTACAGACTTGATTCGACGCCGTGACGCACGACGCGTTTGTCCAGATCACCACCGAGCCAATAGGCCAGATCCGCCGGACGATCGATGTGCCAGGCGACGAAATCCGCGACCTTGCCGATTTCCAGCGAACCGTGGGTGTCAGCCATCCCCAACGCTTGCGCGGCATGAATGGTCGCGCCGGCCAGGGCTTCTTCCGGGGTCATGCGGAAACAGGTGCAGGCCATGTTCAGCATCAGGCGCAGCGACAGCGCCGGCGAGGTGCCGGGGTTGAGGTCGCTGGCGATGGCGATCTTGACCTTGTGTTTGCGCAGGGCGTCCATCGGCGGCAGCTGGGTTTCGCGCAGGAAGTAGAATGCCCCCGGCAGCAGCACGGCGACGGTGTCGGATTTGGCCATGGCGATGGCGTCGTCTTCGTCCATGAACTCCAGATGATCGGCGGACAACGCGTGATACCGCGCGGCCAGACTGGAGCCGTGCAGCGACGACAATTGCTCGGCGTGCAGCTTCACCGGCAGACCGAGTTTCTGTGCGGTGATGAACACCCGCTCGACCTGCTCCGGCGAGAACGCCAGGTACTCGCAGAACGCATCCACCGCATCCACCAGCCCTTCGGCCGCCAATGCCGGGAGCATCTCGGCGCAGATGTGCTCGATGTAGTCGTCAGCGCGATCCTTGTACTCCGGCGGCAGCGCGTGGGCGGCGAGGCAGGTGCTGCGCACGCTGATCGGCAGCGCCTTGGCCAGGCGACGGATGACCCGCAGGATCTTGCGTTCGCTGGCCAGGTCCAGACCGTAGCCGGACTTCATCTCGACCGTGGTCACGCCGTCGCGCATCAGGCTTTTCAGACGCTTGGCGGCGCTGGCGAACAGCTCATCTTCGCTCGCTTCACGGGTGGCGCGCACAGTGCTGGCAATGCCGCCGCCCTGCGCCGCGATCTCGGCGTAGCTGACACCTTGCAGACGCTTCTCGAATTCGCCGCTGCGGTTGCCGCCGAACACCGTGTGGGTGTGGCAGTCGATCAGGCCCGGGGTCACCCACGCGCCTTGCAGATCATTGACCGCCGGGTATTCACCGGACGGCAGCAGATTGCGCGGACCGATCCACTCGATGTGCGCACCGGACGTCACAATGGCCGCATCCTCGATGATCGAGTAGACGCCCTGCGCCATGGTTGCGACGTGGCAGTGTTGCCAGAGGGTTTTCATCCCAAGTCCTCGTCTTGTTCAAAATCGATTCGCGAGCAAGCCCGCTCCCACAGTTGAAATGCGTTCCCCTGTGGGAGCGGGCTTGCTCGCGAAGAGGCCCGGGAACTCACCTGTCAAGCCCGAGCCGTACGCGCCTCCTCCGCTACCAGCTCATCCTGACGAACAAACCGGTTAGCCCGCCCAAACGTGCCGAAATCATTGAACCGCACGCCCATCTCGCGCATCACCTTATGTGCCACCGGCACGGTCATCTGCCGGATGTAAAACGGCTCCTTCACCACAAAATGGTGAATCCCGTGGCTGCTGCCGAAGTTGAAGCAGAACGCCTGCAACGGCCACAACCACCAAGGGTTCAACACCTGGCATTGCTGCAGCACATTGCCCGCCTCGATGTCGCCGTAGTAATGCATGTTCGAGCTGATGAAGTGCAGGCAAAAGGTGCGCAGCACGTTCGGGCCGATGATCACCACTGCCGCGATGTCGATCACCTGCATCACCGACAGCGTGGTCGCCGACCATTCAATCGGCGAACCCATGAGGTAGGCAATGCCATTCGCCGCATGGAAGCCGAGAAACACGTACCACGCCCCCCAATGCACCAGAGCCAGTGGCGCATAGACCTTCAGCGTGCGTTTGATGAGGTTGATTTTGTGCGCCCAGGTCTTGGCCCGCAACATGCGGATGAACGCCGACATCACGTTGTCGCCGACCATCAGCAGCCGCGCAAATCCCCATGGCTCGCCATTGGTGATCGCCCGCTCCTCCATGTCGGTTTCGGTACCGGAGACCTTGTGGTGATTGAGGTGCAGGTGGCGGCGGATCCACGGATTGATCGTGCTCGGCCGCGCCAGCCACACCAGGCCCATCATCAGGTTGTGCGGCAGCCGTTGTTTGCGGAAATACATGCTGTGGATCAGGTCGTGTTCCAGCTCATGGGTCAAGGAGGCGAAAAACGCATTCAGCAGCAGGCACACCCACCACGCCATATGGCCAGTGATGTACAGCGCCGCCGAGCCGATCATCCCGGCCAGGGCGAAGGCCAGAATGCCCGCGCCGAGGGCATCCTGATGCCGCAAAATCGGGTAGCGCTGACGCAACTCGACGCCCTTGGCCAGCACCACTTCACGAATATGCGCTGATCGCTGAGCCGCATTGTGTCGTTGGGGACTTGCAGAAGTACCGTCCATGCTTCCATCCTCTGTTTATGGATGTTCGCATCGTGCCTCGTCAGGCCCTGTATCGCGGTAGCCGAGAACGCCAACCTGTTGACCGGAAGCGCCAATCAGCATGAAGGAACCGACCTCGCTCGCCAGCTGGACCCGTGCCTTGCGCAAGCAACTCGATGCGCTGGGGCTGGACAGTATCGGCCTGTGTCAACAGGCCGGGCTCGATCCGCAGTTGATGGACGACCCGAATGCGCGCTATCCGTTGTCCGGCACCACGCGCCTGTGGCAACTGGCGGTGCAGTTCAGCGGGGATCCGGCGATCGGTCTGCGAGTGTCGCGCTTCGTCAGCCCGACCACGTTCCATGCGCTCGGTTACGCGCTGGTGGCCAGCGGCAGCCTGCGTGAGGTGTTCGAGCGCATCGTGCGTTATCACCCGGTGGTCAGCGATGCGCTGGAACTGGAGCTGAGCCGCAGCGATGACCGCTATCTGTTTCGCCTGAAAATTCCGTCAGGCAATCCGGCGCCGGCCTTCGAAGCCATCGACGCGTTTGCCGCGATCTACGTACGCACCTGCCGTAATCGCCTCGGTCGCGACTACGCGCCGCTGGCGGTGTACCTGCGCCGCCCGGAACCGTCCGATGCGCATCAGTGGCACAAAGTGTTCCGCGCTCCGGTGCATTTTTCCTGCGCCGAAGATCGCCTGGAATTCGCCCTCGCCGACTTCGACAGCCACCTCGACGACGCCAACCCGGAACTGGCCGAACACAACGAAACCGTGCTCAAGCGCACCCTGGCCCAGCTCCAACCGCTGACCTGGGAGCGCAAGGTGCGCGACGCCATCGAAGAACAACTGCCCGAAGGCGAACCCAGCGCCGAACGCATCGCCCAGGCCTTGCACCTGAGCCTGCGCAGCCTGCAACGGCATCTGGCGGATGAGGGCTGTCGCTTCGACACGCTGCTCAACGAAAGCCGCGAAAACCTCGCGCTGCTGCACCTGCGCGACCCGCAGTGTTCGTTGAGTGAAGTCAGTTATCTGCTGGGGTTTGCCGACACCAGCAGCTTCAGCCGCGCGTTCAAGCGCTGGACCGGGATGACGCCGGGGCAGTTTCGCGATCAGTTGCGCTGAACATCAGCCCTTGACCAAGCTGCGTTGCAGGCCGGATGTCCACTGTTCGATCATCGCCTCGCCCACTTCGGCAAACCCGGGATGCTTGCGACTGTATTCGGCCATTTCCTTCATCGCCATCTGCATGCCATGAGCCACTTGTTGCAGTAATTCGCTGCAACGCGCCTCTGTCAGGTTGCATGCCGTACGACCGAATCGCACCAGCATCTTGTACTTGGGCCAGGCTTTCGAGCCGCCCAGCAGCAGCGCCATGCTGTCGCTCCGGATATAAACCGAAGTCGTGATGATGTCGTAAGCCGGCGCGAGCCTGACGGATGAGTGCTCTGCACAATTTTCATAAAGCACGCCGAAATTCTTCAGATGCGCATTACCGTTTTTCAGCCCCGCAGACAACGCGACAATCTTGAAAAACGCTTCCAGCGCAGAGCCCAGCAACTGCGGCGAAACGAATGCCTTGATCTGCCGTGCGGCACCCTCATAGGAACCGTCATATTTGGCCTTCGACGGCCACCCGTTCAGTACACAGAAATCTTCGAACCCGAGGTACCCCGAATCGCTCAGGTCAAAACGCTCGATCACCAGAAATTTGCCGTGCTCGCTGAGCTCGAATTTTGGCACTTCGAGACCGCAGTGCTGCGCCGCTCGCATACAGAAATATTCATTGGTTGCCAGCTGCGGATACTCTTCGGCGCGAAAGGCCTTGACCAGATGAGTCGCCCCCCGATGAGTCAGGCGATCAATCGCGGCAGCGCTGTCACGCACCAGCACTTTGGGCTGCACGCCTGACACTCCGGAATACTGACCGTAGGTCTGTAACAGATCTTCGAACAGCCCCTGAGCACCATCGTGTACCAGCAGATCGCTGAGGGATGTTGCCGGAGGCTGATCAGTCGCCGGTGCGCTGGCAATTGCCAGACGGCCGAGCTGATGGGGGCCGACGATAGCCAACAAAGCAAAATCATCGAAGCCACGCACTGTTTTACTGAAGCGCCGCATCAATTCCTCACGCAGCGCGCCTTCGGGCAAGTTCATCTCGAAGACGGGGTGAATGCCATGTTCCCAGCCATAGCTGTCCAGGCGAGTGGGCATCGTCAGCGATACCGCATTGTCCGCGCTGGCGTCTTCGCGGTAACTGAACACGCTGTCGTCGCGAACTTGCCCGCGCCCCAGCGTCCCGACCACCTGTTCACCCACACGGATTTGCAACCTGTCCGGCGTTTCAGTCATGGAAATTCACTTTTTGCAGAGTGTCGAGAGTTGGGCGATTGGACTGGCGGGGAACGGCAACCAGCTCGTAACCGAAGCCATTAAGAATTGCCTCAACCTTGCGCAGTCCGATTTCGGAAACCGTATTGTTTTCGATCCCCGAGATAGTGGCGCGGCTCATGCCATATTGTTGAGCCAGTGCCTGCTGGGAGAGTTTGCGCGCCTTGCGCAAGCTTCTGATCAGTTCGCCGATCTGTTCCATTGCGCAAACCTGCACTATTTACGATGCATTTATAGATAAATAAACAAAATGCATCACATGCGATGCACTAATCGCCACACTCTAGCTGAGTTTCAGAGTACTTGCACGGCGCATCATTGGCTCAGGACAAACCCCAACTCGAACACTGTGCCACTGGCATCACTGCTCACCGCCACCCGCCCACCATGCAATTGCATGATCGACTGCACAATCGCCAGCCCCAGCCCACCGGAATCCCCAGGTTGCGCCCGTGAAGGGTCGACGCGATAGAAGCGGTCGAACAGTTTGCCCAGATGTTCTGGCGCGATCACCGGGCCGTGGTTGTGTACCTGTAACCAGCACACGCCCGGCTCATCGTGGCGACGCAGGCTGATCAGCGATCCTTCATCGGCGTGGCGCACCGCGTTGGCCAGAAGATTACCGAGGGCGCGTTGCAGCAGTTGCTGGTCGGCCAGCAGTTCGCCGTGCAACTGGTTTTCCAGGCGCAACTGGCGGTCATCGGCCAAGGCTTCGAAGTAATCGCATAACTCGCTGCCGACGCTGTGCAGATCCAGCGTTTGCAAGTCGAGCGCGCGTTCCGCCTGTTCGGCGCGGGCGAGGAACATCAGGTTCTCGGCCATGCGTTTGAGGCGTTCGAATTCTTCCATGTTCGACGCCAACAACTCTTGATACTCCGCCGTGCTGCGCGGGTGGTTCAGCGCCTGGCCGTTGCTGGCGAGCAACGTGTGCAGCGGGGTGCGGATCTCGTGGGCCAGATCGGCAGAAAACTGCGACAGCCGCTGCACGCTGTCGTCCAGCCGCGCGAGCATGCCGTTGAGCGCCTGCACCGGTTCGAGCAGTTCGGCGGGGGTGCCGCCGGCGGGCAGACGCTGGTCGAGGCTGCGCAGATCAATGCCGCGCACCGCCGCGCTTAACTGGCGCAACGGTTGCAGACCACGGCGCAGCAGGACCAGTCCCAGCGCGAACGCGAGCAACGCGCCGAGCCCGACCG
The DNA here is from genome assembly GCF_058798255.1 of Pseudomonas sp. GW823-FHT01D03. Lineage (NCBI taxonomy): Bacteria > Pseudomonadati > Pseudomonadota > Gammaproteobacteria > Pseudomonadales > Pseudomonadaceae > Pseudomonas > Pseudomonas sp. GW823-FHT01D03. The sequence goes on along the minus strand of NZ_JBXAKK010000001.1, from coordinate 450,991 downwards.
CCAGATAGAGACGCAAGCGATAACTGCCGAGCATCTGCTCACGCTCAGTGAGTACCTTGCCGGCAACCACCGTCAGCGGTTCGCCGTTCGGCCCTTGGGCGTCACCGGACAACAGCGCCAGCTCGGCACCGTCCGGCGCCTGCCAGGTCAGCACGTCGCGACGCTGCGGCGTCTGCTCGCGGGGGATCGCGTTCAATGGCGGCAGCTCGCGCTGACGAGGGTTGATCGCGATCACGTTCGAGCCATCGGCACGCCGCACCAGCAACAGGCTGTCGAGGTTACCGAGCATGTTCTGGTACAGCCGTGGCCGCGCCTGCAAGGCGCCGAGGCTGTCGCTGTCGGCAAGTAAGGCGCGCACCTGCTCCAGGCGGCCAAGCAACGCCAGATCATCCCGATAGGCGATCTCAGAGGCGAGCGAACGGTAGAGAAACACGCCAATCGCACTGAGCACCAACGCGCAGACCAAGGCGAACGCCAGCGCCAGACGCCAGGCGATCGACCTAGACCGCATCGTCGGGCGCCTCCAGCTGATAGCCGACCCCGCGCACGGTGTGGATCAGTTTCGGCATGTACGGGTCATCGACTTTCGCCCGCAGGCGGCGCACCGCGACTTCGACCATGTTGGTGTCGCTGTCGAAATTCAGGTTCCACACCTGCGAGGCGATCAGCGTGCGTGACAACACTTCACCCTGACGACTGGCGAGCAATTGCAGCAGGGCAAATTCCTTGTTGGTCAGGGCAATGCGCTGGCCGCCGCGACTGACCCGACGCCGCAGCACGTCGATTTCCAGATCGGCGATGCTGTAGGACTCGGCCTCGCGCAGCGGCCCGCGGCGCAGCAGGGTGCGCACTCGCGCGAGCAATTCGGCGAAGGCGAAGGGTTTGAGCAGGTAATCATCGGCGCCCAGTTCGAGGCCGCGCACGCGGTCTTCGATGGCGTCCTTGGCGGTCAGGAACAGCACCGGGGTGGCGCCGCGCTGGCGGATCAGTTGCAGCAGTTGCCAGCCATTGAGGCCCGGCAGCATCACGTCGAGGATGATCAGGTCGTATTCCTGCTGCTCGACGAAATAGCGCCCGTCGAGGCCATTGAGCGCCACGTCCACGGCAAATCCCGATTCGCCCAGGCCCTTGGCCAGGAAATTCGCGGTTTTGGCTTCATCTTCTACGACCAGCAAACGCATGGCACACCTCAATTGATCAAGCACACAGGCTAGGCGCCTTCGGCGGCGTTGCCCATTACAAACTTGTAATCCGACTGACGGGGTTCTGACGAAGAGCGGCGGCTAAGGTGATGTCCTTCGCTTTCGGAGCCTGTTCATGACCGTCAAATACCTTGCAGCCAGCCTCGCCCTGGGTCTCAGCGCCAGCGTTTTCGCAGCCCCTGAATTGCCGCGCCACGCTGACCTCGACCTGAAAACCGCACGCCTGCTGGCCGACACCGCACTGAGCAATTGCACCGCCACGGTATCGGTGCTCGACCGGGGCGGCAACACGCTGGTGACCCTGCGCGGCGACGGCATCGGCCCGCACAACACCGCTGCCAGCCAGCGCAAGGCCTACACCGCGCTGTCGACGAAAACCCCGACCCGGCTGTTCGCCGAGCGCGCCCGCAGTAATCCGGAGACCGCCAACCTCAACACCCTCGATGAGCTGCTGTTGCTCGGCGGCGGGATTCCGTTGTTCGCCGCTGATGAACTGGTCGGCGCCATGGGCGTGGCCGGATCCGGCGGCGGCGAGCAGGACGAAAACTGTGCCATCAAGGCCGCCGAAAAGGCCGGCCTCACCATTACCCGTTCCCACTAAGGAGACTGACCATGACCACCCTGCGCATGACCTTCGCCGCACTCGGCCTGAGTGCCTTCTCCAGCCTGGCGCTGGCCGCCGGCAACCCGCTGAGCGTGCACGTGCTCAACCTGGAAAACGGCCTGCCCTCGCCGGGCGTCAACGTGACCCTGGAAAAACACGTCGGCCAGAACTGGCAGCCACTGGCCCAGGGCACCACCAACGAACAGGGGCGCATCGCTGAACTGTTCCCGGCCAAACAGCCTTTCGAAGCGGGCGAATACCGGGTGGTGTTCAAGACCGGCGAGTATTTCGAGAAGAACCAGCGCGAGACGTTTTTCCCGGAAATCCCGGTGATCTTTCAAGTGAAGCAGACTGACCAGCACTACCACATCCCGCTGCTGCTCAGCCCTTATGGTTTCTCGACCTATCGTGGCTCCTGACTACCGCACAAATACCCTGTAGGAGTGAGCCTGCTCGCGATAGCGGCGTATCAGTTCATGATGTGTCGGCTGACACACCGCTATCGCGAGCAGGCTCACTCCTACAATGGATCGGTGTGAAGTTTTAGAGCGTGGCAAGGGCCCGCAATCGCTCGGCATCGAGAATCTCGATCTCGCCATATCCCAACCCGATAATCCCCTGCCCCTGCAAATCCTTGAGGATCTGGTTGGTGGTCTGCCGTGACAGCGACAGCATCGACGCCAACTGCTCTTGCGGCAATTGCAGGATCCGACGTGGCGCATCGATTTCGCCGTAACCCTCGGCGATCATCAGCAAGCGATGCGCCAGGCGTGCCGGGGCCGGCAGCAGGCTCAACTGTTCGAGATTGATAAAGGTCAGGCGCAGTTTGTGGCTCATCAGCAACGCCAGATGGCGCCAGTACACCGGCTGTTCGTCGAGGATTTTCAGCAGCGTGGCCTGCGGGATATTCAGCAGGGTGCACGGCCCGACCGCATACGCATCGTGAGTGCGTGGCTGGCCGTCGAACAGGCAGATTTCGCCGAACCAGTGCGGCGCCTCGACCAGGCTCAGCAACGCCTCCTTGCCCTGCTCGCTCACCGCCCCGATCCGGATCGCCCCGTCGAGCACCGCGTACAACCCGCACGGCGCATCGCCGCGCTGGAATAAACGCTGCCCCGCCGTCAGCCGCCGCTCCCGGGCCGCCGCCAGCAGACTATCCTGAAAGGATACCGGCAGATGACTGAACCATTGCCCGGTCATCAGCCGTGAACGCTTATCCATGATCACTCCCAATTGTCGCCTGCCTGACAGAGCGAACGCCGAACCCGGGGCATGCTGCTCTCACCCTACAGGAGGAACAACAATGAAAAGCCTCGTCGACCATCTCAGTCAATACGCCGCCTACCATCGCGACCCGCGCAACATCGCCAGCCACTTTATCGGCATTCCGCTGATCGTGGTGGCGGTGGCGGTGCTGTTGTCGCGACCGGAATGGGTGCTGGGCGGCTTGTGGATATCTCCGGCGGTGCTGCTGGCACTGGCGTCGGCGTGGTTTTACCTGCGCCTGGAACTGAAGCTGGGCGTGCTGATGACGCTGTTGATGGGGCTGTCGGTCTGGGCCGGGCACACGCTGGCGCAGCAGAGCACCATGGTCTGGCTGAGCAGCGGGCTGGCGATGTTTGTGATTGGCTGGGTGATCCAGTTTGTCGGGCACCACTACGAGGGGCGCAAACCGGCGTTTGTCGATGACGTGAGCGGGTTGATTGTCGGGCCGCTGTTTGTGGTGGCGGAAGTGGCGTTCCTGCTCGGTATGCGCCATGAGTTGAAAGAGCAGATCGAGGCGCGAGCGGGGGTGGTGCGGGTCAATCCGAATCGCGCAGCTGTGTAGAGCGCTTTCGCGAGCAAGCCCGCTCCCACAATGGAATGCGTTCCAAATGTGGGAGCGGGCTTGCTCCGGGCGGCGATCCGACGAAGCTTTTGATCTTAAAGACTGGCGACTTTCTGCCAGACCTTCGGCTTGAAGAACAGGGTTTCACCCTTGGCCAGTCCGATCAGGCTGTCGTGATCCTTCACCACTTCGGCCTCGATCAGATCGGTCTGCCCTTCCACCTTCAACGTCACCCGCGTGGTCGCGCCCAATGGGCGGATATCACGCACTTCCGCGGCGTGGTGATCTTCCAGCTCATGCTTGGACAACGACACTTCGTGCGGACGGAACAGCACGTGGTTGTCGTCGCTGAGCAGCAAGCGGTTGGAGTCGCCGAGGAAGTGATAGACGAAATCGCTGGCCGGGTTTTCGTAGACGTCGCCCGGTGAGCCGATCTGTTCGATCACGCCCTTGTTCATCACCACGATGCGATCGGCGACTTCCATCGCTTCTTCCTGGTCGTGGGTCACGAACACCGAGGTCAGGTTGATGTCTTCGTGCAGGCGTGCGAGCCAGCGACGCAGCTCTTTACGCACCTTGGCGTCGAGGGCGCCGAACGGCTCGTCGAGCAGCAGCACTTTCGGTTCCACCGCCAAGGCACGGGCCAGGGCGATGCGCTGACGCTGGCCGCCGGAGAGTTGCTCCGGGTAGCGATCCGACAGCCAGTCCAGCTGCACCATGTTCAGCAGTTCGTGGACCTTGGTCGCGATCTGGCTTTCGCTCGGACGCTGGTTTTTCGGTTTCATGCGCAGGCCGAACGCGACGTTGTCGAACACCGTCATGTGCCGGAACAAGGCGTAGTGCTGGAACACGAAACCGACGTTGCGATCACGCACGTCATGGCCGGATACGTCTTCGCCGTGAAACACGATGTTGCCCTGATCCGGGGTTTCCAGGCCGGCGATGATCCGCAGCAGCGTGGTCTTGCCGCAACCGGACGGGCCGAGCAGCGCCACCAGTTCACCGCTCTGGATGTCCAGGCTGATGTTGTCCAGCGCCTTGAACGCGTTGAAATTCTTGCTGACGTTACGCACTTCGATCGACATGAATTATTCCTCCGCGGCGCTGGCGCGCAGGCGGTTGATACGGTTTTCGCTCCACTGCTTGAGCAGCAGGATGAAGAGCGCCAGGATCAGCAACAGGCTCGCCACGGCGAACGCGGCCACATGGTTGTATTCGTTGTAGAGGATCTCGACGTGCAGCGGCAAGGTGTTGGTCACCCCGCGAATGTGCCCGGAAACCACCGACACCGCACCGAACTCACCCATGGCCCGCGCGGTACACAGCACCACGCCATAGATCAGGCCCCATTTGATGTTGGGGACGGTGACATGCCAGAACATCTGCCAGCCATTGGCGCCGAGCAGCCGCGCGGCTTCTTCTTCCTGCGTGCCTTGTTCCTGCATCAGCGGGATCAGCTCGCGGGCCACGAACGGCACGGTGACGAAGATCGTCGCCAGCACGATGCCCGGCAGGGCGAACACGATCTGAATGTCGTGATCCTGCAGCCACGGCCCGAACAGGCCTTGGGCGCCGAACATCAGCACGTAGACCAGACCGGCGATCACCGGCGACACCGAAAACGGCAGGTCGATCAGCGTCACCAGCATGCTCTTGCCGCGGAACGAATATTTGCTCACGCACCATGCGGCGCTGACCCCGAACACCAGGTTCAGCGGCACCGAAATCAGCACGGCGATCACCGTGAGTTTCAGTGCCGACAAGGCGTCCGGTTCAAAGATCGCCGTGAAGAATGCGCCGAGGCCGTTCTTCAGACCCTGCGAGACCACGATGAACAGCGGCAGTACCAGAAACAGGAAAAAGATCAGCCAGCCGAGGCCGATCAGCACGCGCCGTGACGTAGCGCTGCCACGACGCGCAGCGTTGGCCGAGGACGCGGCCGCAATAGACGATTGGGACATGTTCGCGCCTCCTTATGGGGTTTCGATGCGCCGCTGCAACAGGTTGATCAGCAGCAACAGGACGAAGGAAACCACCAGCATCAGCACGCCGATGGAAGTGGCGCCGGTGTAATCGTACTGGTCGAGCTTGACCATGATCAGCAGCGGCAGGATCTCGGTTTTCATCGGCATGTTACCGGCAATGAAAATCACCGAACCGTACTCGCCGACCCCGCGGGCGAACGCCAGGGCAAAACCGGTCAGCCAGGCGGGCAACAGCGCTGGCAGCAGGATATGGCGGAACACCTGCAACGGTTTCGCGCCGAGGCAGGCGGCGGCTTCTTCGACTTCACGGGGAATGTCAGCCAGCACCGGTTGCACCGTGCGCACCACGAACGGCAGCGTGACGAAAGTCAGCGCCAGGGTGATACCCAAGGGGGTGTAGGCGATCTTGAAACCGAGGTCGGCGGCGAACTGTCCGACCAGACCGGTCGGGGTGTACAGCGCGGTCAGGGCGATACCGGCCACCGCCGTCGGCAGGGCGAACGGCAGGTCGATCATCGCGTCGATCACCTTGCGCCCGGGGAAGGTGTAGCGCACCAGCACCCAGGCCAATAGCGTACCGATGATGCCGTTGATGATCGCCGCACACAGCGCGGTGCCGAAGCTCAGCTTCAAGGCTGCCAGCACGCGTGGCGCGGTGATGATCGTCCAGAACTGATCCCAGGTGAGTTGGGCGGCGTGGACGAACATCGCCGCCAGCGGGATAAGCACAATCAGGCTGAGGTACACCAAGGTGTAACCCAGCGTCAGCCCGAAGCCGGGTATGACGGGGGAGATACGACGCGACATAAAAGTCCTTGGTTGAAAACGCATCAATGTGGGAGCGGGCTTGCTCGCGAAGAGGCCCTATCATTCAACATTCAAGTCGTCTGACACACCGTCTTCGCGAGCAAGCCCGCTCCCACATGGTTTAGTGCCCGAGCATCAGGCTCATTGTGGGTCAGATTACTGCGCCTGATAGATCTGGTCGAACACGCCACCGTCGTTGAAGAATTTCGGCTGCGCGGATTTCCAGCCGCCAAAGTCCTTGTCGATGGTCACCAGTTCCAGTTTCGGGAACTGCTGGGCGTACTTCGCCGCCACGTCCTTGTCACGCGGGCGGTAGAAGTTCTTCGCGGCGATCTCCTGACCGGCCGGGCTGTACAGGTGCTTCAGGTAGGCTTCGGCGATCTGCTCGTTACCCTTCTTCTCGGCATTCTTGTCGACCACTGCTACCGGTGGCTCGGCCAGAATCGACAGCGACGGCACGACGATGTCGAACTTGTCGGCGCCGCCGTCTTCTTTCAACGCCAGGAACGCTTCGTTTTCCCAGGCCAGCAACACGTCACCCTGACCGTTGTTGACGAAGGTGATGGTCGAACCGCGAGCGCCGGTGTCCAGTACCGGAACGTGCTTGAACAGGGTCTGCACGTACTCTTTGGCTTTTTCTTCGCTGCCGCCGTTGGCTTTCAGGCCGTAGGCCCACGCGGCAAGGAAGTTCCAGCGCGCACCGCCGGAGGTTTTCGGGTTCGGGGTGATTACCGAGACGTCGTTCTTGATCAGATCGCCCCAGTCCTTGATGCCTTTCGGGTTGCCCTTGCGCACCAGGAACACGATGGTCGAGGTGTACGGGGTGCTCGCGTCCGGCAGACGCTTCTGCCAGTCGGCCGGCAGGGTCTTGCCGAGCTTGGCGATTTCATCGATGTCGCCGGCCAGCGCCAGGGTTACGACGTCGGCGCGCAGACCGTCGATCACCGCGCGGCCCTGCTTGCCCGAACCGCCGTGGGATTGCTGGATTTTCACCGTGTCGCCGGCATGATCTTTCTGCCAGAACTTGATGAATTCGGCGTTGTAGTCCTGATACAGCTCGCGCGTCGGGTCATACGACACGTTGAGCAGTTCGTAATCCTTGGCAACCGCGGAACCGGCAAACACAGCGCTGGCCAGCGCGGCCAAAGCGTAACGGCGAATCGACGACATGGTGAAAGCTCCTGGAATTCTTGGTGGTGGCTTTTTCTTATGTATTTCGGGAATCGTGTTGCCGGTTCAAAGATCGCAGCCTTCGGCAGCTCCTACGCACAGCCCCCTGTAGGAGCTGCCGCAGGCTGCGATCTTTTAGTTCGGTTGTTTGCCCGGCTGCTGCAAACGGAACTTCTCTTTGCGTTCGATCTGCACGACCTGGGCGTTGTGCACAGTGATCTCCACCGCGCCGAAACGCAGATCGCGCAGGGCGCTCTGGATTTCACGCAAGATGGTGGTTTCGTCCTGACCGTCAACGCTGCGAAGGGATGCGCTCATGGTGCTGCTCCTTTGAATGGGATGTGCCTGGCAGTGGGCGGCACTGCGTTCGGCGTGGGAGCAATATAAGAGAGGCGCAGATATTCTTAAAAAGACTATTTAAGAATGTTTATATAACTAGAAAACATTATCTGACGGGGCAAGGGTTTGCGCGGTGTTCACGGTACAAAAGAACACCGCAACCCCTGTGGCGAGGGAGCTTGCTCCCGCTCGAGTGCGAAGCGCTCGCCGTTTTTTTGGGCCTGCTACGCAGCCCAGCGGGAGCAAGCTCCCTCGCCACAGAATCGGGCTCAATCAATAAAAAGGCGCATTGCCCCAGTCAATCTCCCCCGCCGGCACCGGCCGCCCAAACCAGTAGCCCTGGCCCAGATCACATTCCTGTTCCAGCAGAAATGCCGCCTGCTCGGCCTGTTCGATCCCCTCGGCATGCACCTGCATGCCCATGCTGCGGGCCAGGGCGACGATCACCCGAACGATGGCTGCATCATCTTCGTCCCACGGCAATCCGGCGACAAAACCCTGATCGATCTTCAACTTCTGTACCGGCAGGCGCTTGAGCCGCAGCAACGACGAGTACCCGGTGCCAAAGTCATCGATGGCCAGGCGAATACCCAACTCCCGCAAGCGATGCATTTGCTCCAGCGCCACTTCCGGATCATCCATCACCGCGCTTTCGGTGACTTCCAGTTCCAGATACGCAGGATCCAGCCCGGTCTCGTGCAGCACCTGCGCCACCTGCTGATACAGCTCACGCCGGGCAAACAAGCGCGAGGACACGTTCACCGCGACAAACGACAGCTCAATCCCGGCCTGCTGCCACTGGCACATCTGCAAACACGCCTGGCGCATCACCCAGGCGTCGATTTCGGCGATCAGCCCGGTGCGTTCGGCAATCGGAATGAATTCCGCCGGCGACACCAGCCCGCGCTGCGGATGCTGCCAGCGCACCAGCGCTTCGACGCCGATCAGGCGACTGCTGCGCAAATCGTGAACCGGTTGGTAATAGACCCGCAGCTCCTGTTGCTCCAGCGCGCGACGCAGTTCGAAGGCGATCTCGACCCGTTGCTGCGCATGCGCGGTCAGCTCTTCGGTGTACAACGCGTAGCCGTTGCGCCCGCTGCTTTTGGCCTTGAACAGCGCGGCGTCGGCGTTGCGCAGCAATTGATCGGCACTCAACGCATCGCTGGGGAACAGGCTGATACCGATACTGGCGTTGATGAACAGCTGATGTTGTTCGATGCCGAACGGCTCCTTGAGCGCATCAAGAATGCGTTGCGCGAGCGCCGCCGCCTGAACCAGTTGTGGACAACTCTCTGCCAGCACCGCGAATTCGTCACCACCGAGCCGCGCCAGGGTGATCCCGGGGCCGAACAGTTCCTGCAGGCGCGCCGCCACCGCTTTGAGCAGGCGATCGCCAACGTTGTGCCCGAGGCTGTCGTTGATCATCTTGAAGTGATCCAGATCGATCATCAGCAGGGCGCAGCCGCGCTTGTGAATCTGCGCCGAGGCCAGCGCCTGCTCGGCGCGGTCGCTGAACAACAGGCGATTGGGCAAGTCGGTCAGCGGGTCGTGGTGGGCAAGGTGCTTGAGCTCGTGTTCGGAGTCCTTGATCGCACTGATGTCGGAAAAAACCGCCACGTAGTGACTGAGCCGACCCTGATCATCGTGAATCACGCGGATGGTCTGCCACTGTGGATAAATCTCGCCGCTCTTGCGCCGGTTCCAGATCTCACCGCTCCACTCGCCCTCGCTCTCCAGCGTGGCGAACATCGCCTGGTAAAAACCTGGCGGATGGTGACCGGACTTGAACAGGCTCGGCTGATGGCCGAGAACTTCGTCGTACTGGTAGCCGGTGATTTCCATGAACGCACGGTTGACGTGCACGATCAGGCCCTGACGGTTGGTGACCAGCACCCCTTCGCGGGTGCAATCGAACACGGCTGCCGCCTGACGCAGGCGCTCACGATCGGACTGACGCTCGCGTAACCGCGCTCCAATGCCGAGAAATTCGCACAATCTGGCCCGTGCCAGGAAAATCAGGCCAGCGCTGACGGCAGCCCAGGCGTAACCGTTGATCAGTTGCCATCGCTGCAGATCGACAGACTCATCAAAGAAACTGTTCAATAAGTAACCAGTGCCCTGCAGCCAGACCACAGCAAGCAACAGGTAAAGCAGCGCTGCACGCAAGGCATCGCGATAAGTGGCAGACATTCGGCCGTCCATGTCCCTACAAAAAGGTTGGAATTATAGGTGAAGAAACATCCAGCGACTCTTATCTGAAAGGGCGACTGGTTTTATCTGTGTGCTTGGTGATAATGCAACGGCTGTTTTTATCTTTATCGAGGGCCCTATAGCCTATGTGGTACGAAGGTTTTCTTGGCTTGTCGGCCTGGTCTCTGGTCGCGGTCACCCTGCTGATGACCCACGTGACAATTGTCGCCGTCACGGTCTATCTGCACCGTTACTCGGCCCATCGCTCGCTTGAGCTGAATGCTGGCCTGAAACACTTTTTCCGCTTCTGGCTGTGGCTGACCACGGCGCAGAACACCCGCGAGTGGACCGCTATCCACCGCAAACACCACGCCAAATGCGAAACCGAAGATGACCCGCACAGCCCGGTCATCAAGGGTCTGTCCACCGTGCTGCGCAAAGGTGCCGAGCTGTATCGCGCCGAAGCCGAGAACCCGGAGACCCTGCGCATCTACGGCAAGAACTGCCCGGAAGACTGGATCGAGCGCAATCTCTACAGCCGCTACCCACTGCTGGGCGTGGCGATCATGGGCGTCATCGACCTGCTGCTGTTCGGCACCATCGGCATCACCATCTGGGCGATCCAGATGATGTGGATTCCGGTCTGGGCTGCCGGCGTGGTCAACGGTCTGGGTCACGCCATCGGCTACCGCAACTTCGAATGCCGCGACGCGGCGACCAATCTGGTGCCGTGGGGCATCCTGATCGGCGGCGAAGAACTGCACAACAACCATCACACCTACCCCAACTCGGCCAAGCTGTCGGTGAAGAAGTGGGAATTCGACCTCGGCTGGGCGTGGATCAAAGTCTTCAGTTTCTTCAGGCTGGCCAAGGTGCAGCGTGTAGCACCGATCGCCCACCGCGTCGAAGGCAAGGGCCATCTGGACATGGACACCGCCATGGCGATCCTCAACAACCGCTTCCAGATCATGGCCCAGTACCGCAAGTTGGTGATCGGCCCGCTGGTCAAGCAGGAGCTGGACAAGGTCGATCATTCGGTACGCCATCAATTCCATCGGGCCAAACGCCTGTTGTCGCGGGAAACCAGCCTGCTGGAAGACCGTCATCACTTGCGCATCCAGAACATGCTCGAGCACAGCCAGGCGCTGAAGGTCATTTACGAAAAACGTCTGGCCCTGCAGCAGATCTGGGTCAAGACCAGCGCCAATGGCCACGACATGCTCGCCGCCATCAAGGAATGGGTGCACGAAGCCGAGGCCAGCGGCATCCAGTCCCTGCGTGAATTTGCCGACCAGTTGAAAACCTACTCGCTGCGCCCCGCCGCAGCCTGACCGCCATGAACGAATCCCCTGTTGCGAGGGGATTCATCCCCGATCGGTAGCGCAGCTACCGCAAATCTGACGACGCGTTCTCATTGCTGAAACGCGTCACCCCTACCGCCCGGCGGGAGCAAGCTCCCTCGCCACAAAAGCGCGGAACTTAGCATCGAAAGCCCTATCTCAAAGACACTTCGCCACCCCGGCGGGCTGTACTGTGGCCGTTGTCGAAATCGCGGCACGCCCTTTGAGATATGTGCCGATGGTCAACAACAATCAAAAAGACTCGTCCCTTGCGCAGTGGCCCGAGGCCGCGCAAACCCTGATGGCGCTGATGCACGCCCAAGGCGAAGTCGCCCGGCTGAGTGAGCGCGAACAGCTGTTCAGTTCATTGCTGGTGAGCGTCAACGCGGTGCTCTGGGCGTTCAATTGGGAAACTCGTCAGGTGCTGTATGTCAGCCCTGCCTACGAACGGATTTTCGGCCGCTCCGCAGGCCTGTTGCTGGCCGACTACAACCAGTGGCGCGACAGCATCTACCCCGACGACCTGGATTACGCCGAACGCAGCCTTGCCGAAGTGCTGCACAAGGGGGCGGTGGAAGACCGCGAGTACCGGATCATCGCCGCCGACGGTCAGGTGCGCTGGCTCAGCGACAAATGCTTCATCAACCGTCAGGACGAGCCAGGGCAACCGGTGATCATTGTCGGCATCGCCGAGGACATCACCGACAAGAAGCGCATGGAAACCGAACTGCATCGCCTGGCGACCACCGACGTGCTGACCCAGAGCAGCAACCGCCGACACTTCTTCGAATGCGCCCATCGCGAATTCGAGGAGGCACGCCTGCAAGGTGCCCCACTGGCCTTTCTGCTGCTGGACATCGATGACTTCAAGCTGATCAACGACAGCTACGGCCACCCGGAAGGTGACAACGTGCTGCAACGGATCGCCGAGTGCGGACGTGGGTCGTTACGCCGGGGCGATCTGTTCGGACGCATTGGCGGTGAGGAGTTCGCTGCGGTGTTTCCCGGTTGCGCACCGGACATGGCGCTGCAAGTGGCCGAGCGACTGCAGCAGGAGATTCAGCGCCTGAGTTTCAACCATGAGGGTCAGACGTTCGGCATCACCGTCAGCCAGGGCCTGACCAGCCTCAGGGATGGCGACGACAGTCTCGAGAGCCTGTTCGCCCGGGCGGATGCGGCAATGTATGAGGCCAAGCGTCAGGGCAAGAACCGGATCATCTCTGCCTGACTGCACATTTCAGCCACCCAGAAATCCAATGTGGGAGCGGGCTTGCTCGCGAAGGCGGTAGGTCATTCAGCATCTGTGTTGCCTGACACACCGCCTTCGCGAGCAAGCCCGCTCCCACAGGGTTTTGTGAAAAGTCAGGTTATTTACGCATCCGCATCAATTCCGGCAGCCCGATCTTCAGCAGCCGCGCCGTACGACTCCTGGCCAGCTCCTCAACACCCTCATGCTCGGTCAGGCGGGCCATTTGCGCCGCCATGTTCATCACCAACGCTTCACGGGAGTAAACCCCGCCACCAAGTTGATAGACCGACGCAATCAACTCTCGCAGCTCCAGCGGCAAGCGCCAGCGTGTACGCAACGCCGAACCGTAGGCCGCACCAAACTCCGCCAACGCGTCACCGATCTCCTCCCACTCATCCAGCTCGCCACCGGCCTGCTTCCACTCCTGCAAACAGCGCAGCAACGCCAGGTCACCGAGACGATGCAGCATGCCCGCGCAGTAGCAGCGCTCCTGATCCAGATCGAGCAGGCGCGCCAGGGTGCGGGCGTATTCGGCGGTGTGCAGCGACAGCCCCCAATAGCGCTCGGCGTAGTCCGCCAGGCACGGGTCACTGAGTCTGGCGCTGCGTTTGAGCGCCAGGCCGAGGATCAGGTTCATGCTCTGTCCGGTGCCAAGGCGATGCAGCGCCTGCCCCAGGGTCTGCACCGCCGCACCATGATGCTGCGCCGCGCTGTTGGCGGCAGCGATCAGCACGGCGGTGATCTGCGGATCGGTGCGGATCTCTTCTTCCAGCAGCTTCAGATCAAGGCCATTGGGGTTGAGGCTGCGTTTGACCGCCACTTGCACATCGGTCATCAACGGCGCGCCATCGGCTTGTTCGCGGCGCCGCTCAAGGAACACCGACAAGGTCATGCCCGGCGCCAGCGTCGGCACTTCGCAGAACACCTCTTCGCCGGCATCCAGCAGCAATCCTTGAAGGCGCTCGGTCAGGGTTTCCATGTTCAGGGGCTTGGTCAGATACGCCGTCGGCGCCAGCGGCAGAGCTTCGCGTACGCTGGCACTGTCAGCGCGACTGCTCATCAGAATGAACGGCAGCGGCGGATTACGTTTGCGCTGACGCACGCTGCGCAGCACGCTCAAACCATCGATGCCCGGCAACTCCCAATCGACAATGGCCAGGTCATAGGGCACTTCGCTGAGCAGTGACAGGGCTTGCTGGCCATCGGCACACAGATCCAGCCGCGCGTCACAGCGCACATTGAGCAGCACTTGTTTGAGCAGGTCACGAGACCATGGATCGGCCTCGGCAATCAGCACTCGGGGTACGGCGGGTAAATCAACGGCGGTCATGCGCGCTCTCCCTTGCAATGCCTGAACCTTAGCCAATGCTGGCCTTTCGATACAGCGCAAAAGGGTTTCCGAGGCATAAAAAAACCCGCCGAAGCGGGTTTTTCTCGATCAGATCACACAGTGCCCGGAATTACAGCTCCGAGAAGCACTCTTCGATGATCGCCAGACCTTTGTCCAGTTGCTCGTCCGGCGAGGTCAGCGGTACGAGGACGCGCAGCACGTTGCCGTAGGTGCCGCAGGACAGCAGGATCAGACCCTTGTCGCGAGCCTTGGCCACCACAGCCGCAACGGCGGTCGGGTTTGGCTTGTGGCTGTCGCCGTTTTCGAACAGCTCGACCGCGATCATCGCGCCCAGCGCACGCACTTCACCGATCACCGGGTACTTGGCCTGGATGGCCTTCAAACCGGTCACCAGACGCTCGCCGACAGCCTTGCAGCGGTCCAGCAGTTGCTCTTCTTCGAACACTTCCATCACGGCCAGCGCCGCAGCGCAAGCGATCGGGCTACCGGCGTAGGTGCCGCCCAGGCCGCCTGGAGCGATGGCGTCCATGTATTCGGCCTTGCCGCAGACACCGGCCAGCGGGAAGCCGCCAGCGATGGATTTGGCGAAAGTGGTCAGGTCGGCAGCAACGCCCATCTGTTCCATGGCGAAGAAGGTGCCGGTACGGCCAGCGCCGGTCTGCACTTCGTCAGCGATCAGCAGGATGCCGTGCTGGTCGCACAGGGCACGCAGACGCTTCATGAATTCTTTCGGCGCGACGTAGAAACCACCTTCACCCTGCACAGGCTCGATGATGATCGCGGCGATGTCTTTCGGCTCGGCGTCGTTCTTGAAGATGCGCTCGATGGACGCGATCGAATCGTCGATGCTCACACCGTGCAGTTCGTTCGGGTACAGCGCGCGGAAGATGCCGCCTGGCATCAGGCCCATGCCGGCCGAGTAAGGCACGACCTTACCGGTCAGGCCCAGAGTCATCATGGTGCGACCGTGGTAAGCGCCGGTGAAGGCGATCACGCCGGCACGGCCAGTGGCGGCGCGGGCGATTTTCACGGCGTTTTCCACGGCTTCGGAACCGGTGGTGACCAACAGGGTTTTCTTGGCGAAATCACCTGGCACCTTGGCGTTGATCTTTTCGCACAGCTCAACGTACGGCTCGTAGGCCAGTACCTGGAAGCAGGTGTGGGTCAGCTTGTTCAGCTGTTCGGTCACGGCGGCGATGATTTTCGGGTGCACGTGGCCGGTGTTCAGCACAGCGATACCGCCGGCGAAGTCGATGAATTCACGACCTTCAACGTCGGTCACGGTAGCGTTCTTCGCCGATTCAGCGAAGATCGGGTGAATCTGGCCAACACCACGTGGAACAGCTGCGGTACGACGGGCCATCAGTTCAGCGTTAGTCTTGCTCATTACAGTCCTCATTCACCGCTCATCGGGCGGCGTGGTTCAAGGATTAAGCGGGAGGAATCGGCGGTGGCAGCATGCGATGATCGACTGCCACGGCGTTCCCGGCCGCAGAGAAAATTCCGGTTTGAAACGACGCAAAGGGACAGCGCTCTCGTGCCCTTTGCGTTTGCAGCGATCCCTTTCCCGGCTTAGATGCCCAGACAGAGGTATTTGATTTCCAGGTAATCCTCGATGCCGTACTTGGAGCCTTCACGGCCCAGGCCCGAAGCCTTGATGCCGCCGAACGGCGCGACTTCGTTGGAGATCAGCCCGGTGTTGACGCCGACCATGCCGTATTCCAGGGCTTCCGCCACACGGAACACCCGGCCCAGGTCACGAGCGTAGAAGTACGACGCCAGACCGAACTCGGTGTCGTTGGACATGGCGATCACTTCGGCTTCGTCTTTGAAGCGGAACAGCGGCGCCAGCGGGCCGAAGGTTTCTTCCTTAGCCACAGCCGCGTCTTTCGGCACGTTGGTCAGGATGGTCGGCTCGAAGAAATTGCCCTCCATCGGTTTGCCACCGGCCAGCACGGTGGCGCCTTTGGCCACGGCGTCAGCGATGTGCTCTTGCACCTTGGCCACGGCTTTTTCGTCGATCAGCGGGCCAGTGGTGGTGCCTTCTTCCAGACCGTTGCCGATCTTCAGTTTGGCCACCGCCACTTTCAGCTTCTCGGCGAACGCGTCGTAGACCGAATCCTGAATGTACAGACGGTTGGCGCAGACGCAGGTCTGGCCATTGTTGCGGTATTTTGAAATGATCGCGCCTTCGACGGCCTTATCCAGGTCCGCGTCGTCGAACACGATGAACGGCGCGTTGCCGCCCAGTTCCAGCGAGACTTTCTTGATGTCCTTGGCGCATTCCGACATCAGCTGACGGCCGATTTCGGTCGAGCCGGTGAAGGACAGCTTGCGCACGATCGGGTTGCTGGTCAGTTCGCTGCCGATGTCGCCGGCGCTGCCGGAGACCACGCTGAACACACCTTTAGGGATGCCGGCGCGCTGCGCCAGTTCAGCCAGAGCGAAGGCGGAGAATGGGGTTTGCGAAGCCGGCTTGAGCACCATGGTGCAACCGGCGGCCAGCGCAGGGCCGGCTTTACGGGTGATCATCGCCGCCGGGAAGTTCCACGGGGTGATCGCTGCGGTCACACCGATCGGCTGCTTGATCACGATCAGGCGCTTGTCCGGCTGGTGGCCCGGGATCACGTCGCCGTAGATGCGCTTGGCTTCTTCGGCGAACCACTCGATGAACGAAGCGGCGTAAACGATTTCGCCCTTGGCCTCGGCCAGCGGCTTGCCCTGCTCGAGAGTCATCAGGCGCGCGAGGTCGTCCTGGTTCTCGATCATCAGTTCGAACCAGCGACGCAGCTTGCCTGCACGCTCCTTGGCGGTCAGTGCACGCCAGGCCGGCAGCGCTTTGTCAGCGGCTTCGATGGCGCGGCGGGTTTCGGCAGCGCCCATCTTCGGCACGGTGCCGAGGATTTCGCCGGTGGCCGGGTTGTTGACCTTGATCGTCTGACCGTTGTCCGCATCGACCCAAGCGCCATCAATGAAGGCTTGCTGGCGGAACAACTGGGTATCTTTAAGCTGCATGTCGGCTTTCCTTAACAGCACCGCGGCCTGCGCGGAGCAAAATTATGATTGTAGAAAGGCGCCTCGCAAGGCTGCCGTCAGGGAAATCATCTACCGGGTGAGGCGCAGTGATCGTGCGTTATTCACAGCACCAGCGCTCCAACACCCCGTCAAAGAGCGTTTGAAATCTCAAACGGATCGTAGGATCAAAGGGGGTAAAGGACAATAGGTCGTTCGAAAAAAAGAACAAAAACCCAGCGTTTGCTGGTTTTTTCAGATCAACGCGCAAAAAGCCCCGGCCGCAGCCAAACCATAGATCAGCCGGTAAAAAGCGCCAAGCGAGGGTTTTGCAGGACGTTACAGCTTTAAGGAATGCAGCGTTTCACACCGACACGCGCACTGACAAAACCCGCCAAAACCCGGCATGGACGCCCCGAGCCGACCTAGGTATGATGTCGCCCGCTGCACCAGTAGCTCAGCTGGATAGAGTACTGCCCTCCGAAGGCAGGGGTCGTGGGTTCGAATCCCGCCTGGTGCACCACTGATTTAAACGAGAAAGCCCCGGACTGTGATGGTCCGGGGCTTTTTTGTGGGCGCGGTGTTTCATGCGACGGTGGTCACTCCGTCGTCCAGTCAAACTCGTCGTAATCGTCGTCTTCCTCTTCTTCCCCAACCTCCTCAAAAACCTCGTCTTCTTCCACGACGTCTTCTTCCGACTGGTTCAGCAGAAACTCCTTGCGCGCCTCGGTAATCGCGCGCCGCATCTCCTCGCCCTTCTGCGGGCAGTTGAGGAGTTGGGCGATGCGGTCGATTTTTGCTGCCACTTTGTTCTCCAGCACTTCAGCCATGGCCCGATAGTGCGCGTTTTTGCGGGGCAATGCCAAATGGCTGGGCGAACAGGGCGGTCAGTTCTTCTGGATTTTTTCCAGTCGGGCGTCGAGGTCGGCGTTCGGGTAGCGTTTGTGCAGGTTGTTGAACAGGGTGTCGGCCGCTTTTGATTGGCCGGATTCGCGCAGGCGCAAGACTTCGCGCAATTGTGCGTCGAGGCCGTTGGCCGGGGCGGCAGCGCGTTTGCTGGTTTTGGCTTCGTCGGCGCTGAACGCCTCGCTGTGCATTGGCGCGGCCATTTCTGCCATCGGCGCGGGGGCGGACAATGCTTCGGGGGCTTGTTTGCGAGCCATTGGTGCGGCAGGTTTGGCGGCCGGGGCGAAGTCGAATTGCGGCTGCGGTTCGGGGGCGCGTTGTACCAGCGAGAGCATCACTGCCACACCGACCAGGCTGGCGAATGCGACCTGCCAACGCGGCTTCTGGCAGGCCTGCAGCCAGCGTTGCCACAGGCTTGGCTTGGGCGCCGGGGCGGCGCGGCGGGCAGCGGCGAGAATCAGTGCATCGAGCTGTTCTGAAGGTTCGCCGGTGTGTTGCTCGCGATAATGCTTGAGCAGTTGCTCTTCGGGTCTCTCGCGGGCGTCAGTCATGTCAGTACCTCCTCGGCCAGCAGCCGACGCAGTTTTTGCTGGGCGTAGCGCAATCGGCTCTTGACGGTTTCCAGCGGTGTTTCGGTGAGGCTGGCGATTTGCGCCAGGTCGAGGTCGCCATGGGCACGCAGCAGGAACACTTCGCGCTGGTCGGCGGGCAGGGTTCGCAGGGCGCTTTCCAGGCGCTGGCTGTCGCGACTGAGGTTCAGCATTTGTTCGGGATCGTGGGTCTCGTCGCCAATCGCATGCAGCTCTTCGTTGTAACTGTCGTGCAGCGGCTGATGCACGCCGTGTTTGCGCCAGTGATCGATCAGCCGATTGCGGGCAATCTGGAACAACCATGTACGAAACGTCGCCCGGCCCTGTGGCTGACTGGCGCTGCGGATCAGGCTCAGCCAGGTGTCCTGAAACACTTCATCGGCCAGTTCCGGTTTGCCGCTCAAGCCGAGCAAAAACCGATACAAACCCTGACGATGGCGGGCGTACAAGATCTCGAACGCCGCGCCGTCGCCCTCGCGATAACGCGCCAGCAGCGTTTCATCGCTGCCGGCGGCCGGGCTGTCTGGTGAAGCAAACAGCTGACTGATGAAGCCTTTCAGACGACTCACTATTCAATCCGTAGCTCAGTGGGCAGCGTATTCGATGCGGTTGAGCTGAGCAGGCTCTGCGCCAGTTCGACCAGTTGCACGAACTCATTGCGCAGACCGAAACGGTCATCGCCACGAGCGCCCCGGGCCAGTGCTTCGGTGTCTTTCAGGCCGAAGTCGCCGGTGTAGCGGGCGTCCTTGAGCTGCTGGGAAAACGCCGCCACCGCCGCCGCGAAACGCAGATCCTCGCTGGCCAGTGCGACCTTATTGGCAATCGGCCGTTCGATCAGCAGACTTTTCCCACCTTCAGGCTGTTGATAACGCACACGCAGCATCGCTAATTCTCCATCCTTCGCAGCAACCACCTTCTCCGATTTACCGTAGCGCAGCGGTTCCAGCCAGCCCTGCTCACCTGCCGGAACAATTTCATACAGCGCGGTCACCGTGTGTCCTGCGCCGACTTCCCCGGCATCAACCTTGTCGTTGCTGAAATCCTCACGCTTAAGAGCGCGGTTTTCGTAGCCGAGCAGGCGGTATTCACTGACCTGCGCCGGGTTGAATTCCACCTGCAATTTGACGTTTTTCGCCACCACCGCCAGGGTCGAACCGAGTTGATCCACCAGCACTTTGCGCGCCTCGCGCAGGTTGTCGATGTAGGCGTAGTTGCCGTCGCCGGCGTCGGCCAGTTGCTCCATCAAGTGTTCATTGTAGTTATCCACACCAAAGCCCAGGGTGGTCAGGGAAATCCCGGTTTTGCGTTTATCCACAGCCATTTGCTTGAGGCTATCGAAGTCGCTGATGCCGACGTTGAAGTCACCGTCAGTGGCCAACAGGATGCGGTTGATGCCTTTGGGGATGAACGCTTGCTGGGCCATTTGATAGGCCAGTTCGATACCCGACGCGCCAGCAGTTGAACCGCCTGCGGTCAATTGCTCGATAGCTGTGCGAATTTTCGCTTTCTCGCGTCCGGAAGTCGGCTCCAGCACCACGCGGGATTCGCCGGCATACACCACCAGCGAAACCCGGTCCTGCTCGCGCAACTGATCAACCAGCAACTTTAGTGTGCTTTTGACCAGCGGCAGCCCTTCGCGGCGATCCATCGAACCGGACACATCCACCAGGAACACCAGATTCGCCGGGGCCAGTTCCGCCACAGCCCGATCGGACGCCTTGATGCCGATCCGCAGCAGGCGGGTGTGCGGGTTCCACGGGGTGACGGCCAGTTCGGTGGTCACGCCGAACGGCGAGCCGTCGCTGGGCAGCGCGTAGTTATAGGGAAAGTAATTGACCATTTCCTCCAGTCGCACCGCACCTTCCGGTGGCAGGCGTCCCTGATTGAGCAAACGCCGGACATTGGCGTAGGCGCCCGTATCGACGTCAGCGCTGAAGGTCGAGACCGGAGCCTCGTCCACGCTGTGGATCGGGTTGTCGGCCAGCGCCTGATATTGCTCGCGCTGCTCGTCACGATAGCCTTGTGGATAACTTTCCGAAGCCGGCATCGCCGCGAAACTGGCAACCGGCGCTGGACGCGCGCTGCGTTTGGCCAGCGCACTGTCGGCAACGATCGCTTCATGCTGAATCGATGGCTGAGGCTGGGCCGGAGCCGGAACGGCAGCCGATTCAGGATTGGAAGACACGCCGCAACCGGCGACGGTCAACAACACACCGACGGCAACGGGTCGCAGAAAAGGCAGGGAGCGGGACATGGGGGCTGACCTCTGGATGAAAGTGATCCATTCATCCACTGAGACGGGCAGCCCTTTCAGATCGGGTTAAACGCCGCTGAAAATATTTTCAGCGGTGATAACGCCGCACCACGCTGCTGTTACGCAGTACGTGGCCTTTGATTTTGTCCATCAGTTCGGCGCGGGTCAGGCCGGCGGGCAAGGCGTCCGGGGCCAGATCCAGAGCGTAGATCTGAATGATGTAGTGGTGCGCGCTGTCGCCAACCGGTGGGCACGGCCCGATGTAATGGGTGGTGCCTTTGCTGTTGGTACCGCCCATGCCTTCGAGACTGGATTTGGCGCCGACGCCAGCAGGGATCTGCCGGGTAGTGGCCTTGATGCCGTAGTGAATCCAGTGATCGACGCCAGCACCTTTCTGGCCGTCCGGGTCGTGCATGACGATCGCGTAGCTCAGAGTGCCGGCAGGCCCCGCGTTCCAGGCCAGTGCCGGGGACTGGTTCTTGCCACCGCAACCGGCCGCATCGCTCGCGGCGGCCGAGGTGAACAGGCGATTGTCCGAGACACCGGGGATGTCGAGGGTAAAGCGCTCGGCCGCCTGCGCCGGAAACTGCACGCAAAGGGCGACGGCGACGGCCGCCAGCCAAGGGTTGAGAGAGGTCAATCGGGTCATTCCGGGAGCACCTTGTGCGGTTGGGCCTTCGTCGGCCTGCAAACTATAGCTGTACCGTTCGTACCTTGGCAGTGGCAATTGGCTGAACCTCGCACTGCGGCGCAAACTCGTATGAGAAATGCCTGCGAGGAGCTCGAACATGAGCCTGCACCGTGTTGCATGTGTCGCCGATGTCCCCGAAGACCGTGGCCTGCAAGTGGAAATCGGCGAGCTCAAGATTGTCCTGCTCCACGCCAATGGCCAACTGCGCGCATTTCAAGGCGAATGCCCACACGCTGGCGCGCCGCTGGCTGACGGCGCGCTGTGCAACGGACGCCTGATCTGCCCGTGGCACAAAGCCGCTTTTCGCACCGAGGATGGCGCGTTGTGCGAACCGCCGGCCCTCGACAGTCTCAAGCGTTATCCGCTGGAGGTAAGGGGCGATGAGGTCTGGGTCGATGATCAACCGCTGCCGGACGCACACACGCCGCCGGCCGATGATTCGCGCACCTTTGTGATTGTCGGTGCAGGTGCAGCGGGCACGGCATGTGCGGCGGCTCTGCGGGAGAAAGGTTTCGGTGGCCGGATCATTATGCTCGACCGCGAAGCGGATGCCGGTTACGACCGCACGGTGCTGAGCAAATTCGTCCTCGCCGGCGAGATGTCGGCGCAGGAAACCCCGTCGCTGCGCGATGAAAGCTTTTATAAGCAGCAGCGCATCGAACGCCGGCAAGGCGAAATTGCGGCCCTCGACGCACCAACGAAAACCCTGCATTTGAAGGATGGCCAGACCCTTGGTTACGACGCCGCGGTGCTCGCCACCGGCGGCGAGCCCAATCCGCTGCAACTGCCCGGCGCCGATCTGCCGCAGGTGTTTGTTCTGCGCTCGAAAGCCCAGGCCGAACAGATCATGCGCGCGGCCAAACCCGAGCAGCGGGCGCTGATCATCGGCGACAGCTTTATCGCCCTCGAATGCGCCTCGGCCCTGCGCCAGTTCGGCCTCGACGTCACGGTCATCGCCCGCCATGCGATTCCGTTTGCCGCGCAATTTGGCGAAGCGGTGGGCAATGCGATCCGTGCGCTGCATGAACAGCATGGGGTGAAATTCATCACTGATCACGAAGCCCGGGAAATCACCGGTGACGGCAAGGTCGAGGCGGTGCTGCTGGACAACGGTTTGCGCGTCTCGGCGGATCTGGTGCTGGCCGGGGTTGGCGTTCATCCGGCCACAGAGGCGTTCGCTTCGCTGCCAAGAGAGAAAGACCAGTCACTGCGCGTCGATGCCGGTCTGCGGGTCTGCGAAGGCCTCTGGGCGATTGGCGATATCGCCACGTTCACCCTGAGCGGCCAGCCGCAGCGCATTGAGCATTGGCGCCTGGCCCAGCAACATGCGCGTATCGCTGCTGCCAACATGTTGGGCGCTGACGAGCATTATCTGGATGTGCCGTTTTTCTGGACCTGGCACTTCGGCAGGAACTACGACTACCTTGGCCATGCCAGTCAGTGGGATGAAATCGAGTTCAAGGGCGAACCCGAGCATCCGCCCTTCATCGGCCTGTTCGGCCACAACGGCGTAGTGGTTGCCGCCGTGGCTTGCGAGGAAGAGCGGGCCATGGCGATGTTGGCCGAACGGCTGAAACAACCGTTGGCGATGGAAGAGGCGTGGAAGCTGATTCGCAGCTGAATGCTGAACAATGTAGGAGCTGCCGCAGGCTGCGATCTTTTGATCTTCAAAAACAAAGTCAAAAGATCGCAGCCTTCGGCAGCTCCTACAGGAGAGTTGTCGCTCAGCTGGGGCGATTTACCGGGTTGCGATTGTCATCATCCTCGGCGTGCAGAAAGATCACTCGCGGGTGCTCCAGCGGCGCCAGCGGTGGTGGCAACTCCGCTGGTTGCAGCGGCCGGAAGTTCAGCACCACATGGCTGATATCTCCTTCCTGATCGTTGTGGATGGTCATCACCCCAGGCGTGCGCAGCTTCTGCAAACGGTCATCGCACAGGCGGAAACTCTTGGTCAGCCCTTCGTCATCGACCACCGGCGCCGGCAAGCGACGCTGGGCGAAGCTTCTGCTTTTGCGCTGCTGATAACGCGCCCAACCAATCAGGATCACTGCGTTGACCAGCGCTACCCACAGGTAGATTTGCAAGGTGCCGAGGGCGTCGAACGCCGAGCTGTCGATGCGTGGTCCACCGGCGTGAGTCTCGATCAGCGGCCACAACCCGCGAATCAGCAGAAACAGCAGGCCGACCCAGGCCACCACCGTGAGGATCACGTCGATCACGACCAGAAACGGCCGCTGGCGGGTCCGGATGATTTTCATTTGATGACCTCCTCTTCGTCGTCGCCGACCGGCTTGATGCCGCGGTCAGGGCTGACCCAACGCGCACGCTTCTGGTGTTGGCCAAACAGAACCTTGGGGAAACTGACCAAGGTGGTGAGCAGGCTTACCAGCCAGAAGGCGATCGGATACCAGACCACCCAGAACATGGTTCTGCCCAGACCCGGTTCGTAGCGCCGGTCGATGATGATGCTGACGGCGAACTGCACCAGACAGACGATCGCCAGCAGCAATCCGGTGAACGCCGGCGGCATCAGGTGATGCACGGCAATCGACTCCGGCATGACCACGAACTTGCCGACGCCCCAGAAGATCACCGACAGCAGGAAGGTGAAGGCCCACCCGGTCGACAGGCAGTATTCGAACAGCAGCGGCCACAGATAACGATGGCGGTACTGCCAGATCCCGCGAATGTTTTTGAACAGCACCTCGGCACCGCCCTGGGCCCAACGCAGGCGCTGCTTCCACAGACCGCGCAGGGTTTCCGGCATCAGGATCCAGCACAGCGCGCGCGGCTCGTAGAAGATGCTCCAGTGATCGAGTTGCAGCTTCCAGCTGATGTCGATGTCTTCGGTGATCATGTCCGGGCTCCAGTAGCCGACCCGGTTCAACGCGGTACGGCGGAACGCGACGATGACGCCGGACACGGTAAAGATCCGCCCGAACACCCGCTGCGTGCGCTTGATCAAGCCGATGATCGACGAGAACTCACCGACCTGTACCCGCCCGACCAGGGTCGAACGTGTGCGAATCCGTGGGTTGCCGGTCACCGCGCCAAGCCGCGCATTATCGAGCATCGGCGCCACCAGATAGGCCGCCGTGTTCGGCGCCAGCAGCGCGTCGCCGTCGATGCACACCAGATACTCGCTGCGCGCAGCAATCGCGCCCATGCGCAGGGCCACGGCCTTGCCCTGGTTTTCCGCCAGATGCAGCACGCGCAGGCGTGGGTCTTCCTGAGCGAGCCGGTCGAGCACTTCGGCGGTGTTGTCCTTGGAGCCGTCGTTGATCGCAATGACTTCGATGTTCGGGTAGTGCTGGGCCAGCGCCGCGTGAATCGTGTCGGCAGCGTTTTCGCCTTCGTTGTAGCAAGGGATCAGGATCGAGATCAGCGGCTCGCCTTCCAGTGGCGGCGGCAGGGTGTCGTCCTTCCACGGCCAGTGGCGTTCCCAGTGCAGCCAGAAATACAGGCCGCCGGCGATCCACAGACCGGACATGAACAACGGGTAGAAGAACACGAAGTCCATCAGGAACTGCCCGGTGACCAGGAAGATCAACCCCAGCGGCACGCCGAGGACGAGCGCCAGAACAAGCAGGGCTAACAGTCTATCCAGCATGTCATGGGTTCCATTTGTTGGAGAGCGCAGGCCTTACGGTTTTCAGGTCCGGCAGGTTGTCGAGGAAGTTGTCCGGGTAGTAACCGAAACTGGTCGCACCCTGACGCTTGAGACGGCCCATCCAGTCCGCCAGTTGGGCGCCATCGATGTCGGCCTGATCCTTTTTCGTCCAGTCGCGGGCCTGCAGTTCGAACACCGTGCGATCCAGCGCGCCGGGGCGCTGTTTGATCTTCGCCACCAGTTGTTCGAGCCACGGGCCAGATTGCGCCTGGGTCTGTTTTTCCATCAGCGGCATGGCCATCGGCGCCGTCCAGTCGTAGGTCACGAGGAAGTCGTCGAGGTTCTGCGCAAACCAGGCTTCGCTTTCAGGATTGAGCACCGGTTCGGCGAAGAGGTTGCGTGCGGTCAGCACCTGCGGGCCACGGATCGCACGCACCTTGGCAGTCAGTTCGTTGGTGAAATCGATCAGGTATTTACTCTTGAAGCGCGTCCAGCGCTGCATCGCCGCCGGATCATCGCGCAGGGCGGCGATCGAACCCGGCAAACCCTGCGCCGTATAGGCTTTCAGGGCCTCCGGACTGGCGTCTTCGAAGTCCGAGAGCACCGCGTCGTCGTGGTAAAGGATGCCGTCGACCGAGGTCAGGCGCGCCACGTCTTCGTAGATTTCACCGATGATCTGCCTTACTTGCGGATCGAACGGCGACAGGCGCCGATACTGATCCGGATCGACGGAGGTGGTGCCGGTCTGCGGATCCCAGCGCGTGACACGCGGCAACTTCGAATCGAGGCCGAAACTCAGGACCGGCATCCAGGCGAACACTTTCACGTGCGCCCGAGTGCGCAGTTGCCAGGCGACACGGTCAAAGATGTCGGCGCGCACCGGCAGGTGACGGTTAGGGAAGTACAGCGAGTGCACCAGTCCGTCGCCCTTCGGATCGGCGAAGGCCTGCAGGAACACAGTGTTGGCACCCATGTCGGCCATGCGCTGGATCAGCTTGCCGAGGTTGATTTCCTGCTGCGCCGGATCCGGGTCATAAACGTTGTCGAGATCGACGTGCACCACACGCATGGCGAAATCCGATTGCACGCCAACGATGCTGTTGGCGAAATGCTCGCCGTCAGGATCGGAGGCCACCAGGAAACGCGGGCTGCTCATCAGGTTGTCGAGGGCGTCGAGACCGTCGTCCAGGGTCAGGGCCATTTCGTAGCCCTGCTCGCCGACCACGGTCAGCGAAGTGCCGTCCGCCGTGCCGTACGGCCAGACCCAGACGCGCGGTTTTTTGCCGGTGACCTTGCGGATTTTTTCCGAGATGGCCGCGACGTCATTGCGTATCCGGGCACGGAACTCCTCTTCGGATTCGTAGCGTTTGGTGAGCGGATCGTAGCGACGCGTCGCCGCCGCCGGCTGCAGGTTGCCCTGCGGGTTGGCAAGAACGCCTTTGTGGTTGGCGTCGGTGTGCGCGGCGATTTCCACCAGCCCCGATCGCGAAATCTCGCGCACCTGATCCCAGGTCAGGAAGTCGGAGCGTGCGCGGGGTGCACCGGCAAAATCCACTGGCTGATTGAGCGGGGTGTCGATCCAGGTGCCGACCGGCGCCAGCAAGGCGTGCCAGTTGTAGGCACGCAGCACCGGCAACACGCGGGTATAAAAGCTTGAGTAACCGTCGTCGAAGCTGAGCAGGATCGCTTTGGCTGGCAGTTCCGGGCCGCCCTTGCGCGCGGCCATGATCTGGTCGACGGTGACCGGCTTGTAGCCGTTCTCGCGCAGCCAGGCCAACTGTTCGATCATGCGCTCAGTGCGCACCGCCACCACGGCCTGATCGGGGTCACGGTCTTCGACGTCGTGATAGGCGATGCCCAGCACGTGGTTTTTCGGCCACGGTTTTTCACTGGCCGCCACCGGACGTTGCGACGGCGGCGCGAAAGCCGGGGCTTGCTGGGCGCAGGCGCTGATCAGCAGCACTCCCAGCAGAAGGATGAAACGCGTCATCAAAGGCATCTTCAAACTCTTCTAGAAGCGGAAAGTGAGGTCGACGAGCAGACGCAGATCGGTCTCCCGATCACCGTCGTAGGGACGGTTGATCACACTGAACAAGCCGCCCACCTCGAACACGTCGTTCCAGGCATAACGCTGGCCATAACCGAGCATCGCCATGCCGCCGGTGCCGTGGTCACGCTGGCTGTAGGTGCCCGCACCCGCCTGGAACTGCTGGCTCCACGAGGTTTCGTAACGGTGGTAGAGCACATGGTTGACGTTGACCGTCGGCATCACGCTGAAGTCCGACTTCGGGTTGAAGTACGGCACGTCATCGGATTTCGAGTTGTGGCTGGTGCCGACTTCCAGACCGGCATCGACCTGCACGTTCGGCGCGCTGTAGACACCCTCGCGCCCGGTGAGCAAGGCCTCGAGGCGGTTGTTGCCATCACTGAAGTGCGACGGGCTGACCGACAGCCGCCACTCGCGGCTCTCGTTGGCGCGCCAGCGGATAAACGCATTGCCGCCGTTGGCCTTGATGTCGCTGTTGAGCGCACGCAACGGCGTCTCGGCCGACAGGTATTCGAGGCTGCCGCCGTACTGCCAGTGGTCGTTGATGTCACGGGCGATCGCCAGACGTGCGCCCTGTTTGTCGCCAAAGCCATAATCATGATTGGAAACTTCGGCTTCAAGCGTCATGTCGCGAGTTCGACGTTCCAGACCGACACGTTGAAAACGGTGATGGCCGGTACCTTCGGCGAAGTCGCCAGTGGCATAACCCGCGCCGGCAAATACGCGCCAGTCTTCATCGATCGGAGGGCTGTACAACGTAGTCTGAATGCCGAAGTCGCGACTGCCACTGACCGCGCCGGCATCACCGCTGCCACCGCCATTGGCTTTGCCGCCGTAAGCTTCGACGCGCAATTCGGACATGTCATGGACTTCACGCTCGCGGGCCAGACGCTGCACCTGCCGGTTGTCCGGGAAGCGCGCCACCACGTCATCGGTCAGCGCATCCATCTGCCGCCATTCCTGCAATTGCATGGCGGTGCGCGCCTGGGCGATTTCCAGGCCCATGTCGCGGGGGGCCATGCTCTCGGTTTCCTTGAGCTGGTTTTCGGCGCGGCGTGGCCACTGCCGGGCCAGATACAGATCGGCCTGGGCCAGACGCAATCCGAGGTTGCCCGGGGCCTGATCGACCAGTGTCTGCAGGCGTTCCTCGCCGTGCGGCAGATCGGAACCGTAGGTACCGGCCTGCGCCGCCAGTTGCTGCGCGTCCATCCATTCATCGTTGGGGTTGCCGATCGGCAGGCCCTTGAGTTCGACGCGCGGTTTCTGCGACTTGGCCAGATCGTCAGCGACCTTGCGGGCCTCTTCGGCGCGATCACTCTCCAGCAGCGAGTAGTACAACGCGGTGGTGTCTTCGAGGCGATCACCGACATCGGCATCCGGTGCCGACAGCACCTGGCGATACAGGTCGGTGGCGATTTCCGGCTGACGCTGATCCAGGTACGACGCCGCCACCCAGCGCAAGGCGTAGGTCGGCATCTTCACGCCTTCGGCTTGCAGCTTCTGGTATTCGTTGATCACGTCGGCGGTGCGCGCCCGGGCCTTGAGTGCGCCCATGCGGTCGATGCGCCAGCGAATCACGTCATCGTGGGCGCTGGCGTCCGGGGTCCAGGTGGCGAGCAATTTGTCGTAATCGGCCAACGCGCGGTCGGCGATCACGTAGCGTTCTTTTTCGCTGCGGGTGGCGAGTTCGGCCAGACGCACCCGTTCGGCAGCCAGATCGCCTTCGAGACGGCGCAAGGTCACCGGGTCGATCAGCCCCGGACGTTGATTGGCCAGACGCAGCGCCGGTTCCGGCAGCCGCGCCTTTTGCAGGGCGACCACATACTCACGGGCAACGTCCGGCTTGCTGCCAGCACGGATGAACGCCTGATCGTATTCGAACAGCGCGTCGTACTGCTTGCCGGCGCGAGTCAGGGCGTAGCCCAGTGCGAGGCGGCGCGAGGGATCGTCGGGTTTGGCGGCGACCAGAGCCTTGGCGCGGGTCACGGCTTCGTCGGGTTTGCCCGCGTCAGCCTGGGTCAGGGCCAGCCCCAGTTGCAAATCAGCGTTGTCCGGCTCCAGCGCCAGCGCCTTGTTATAGACCTGGGTCGCCTGCTCCCAACGCTTGAGGTTGCGATAGGCGCGTGCGGTGGCGGTCAGTGCCTGCACCGGCAGCACCCGGTCACGGCCCTGGGTTTCATAGACCTGCACCACTTCGGCATCGAGGCCGGCCCAACTGGCGATCTGCAGATGATCGCTGATCTGGCCGGTGGTCGATTGCCCCGGCGGCACCTGGCGCAGCACATTCAGCGCGGGCGTGGTCTGCCCGGCACGGGCATCACGCACCATCTGATCGTAGGGCGTATCGGCAAACGCCAGTGCCGGCCAGAGCAACTGGCTGCACAGCGCAACGCGAAACAACGGGCGTAAACCACGATGTAAAACAGGAACATCAATACGCGGCATTCGTCAGCATCCTTACATGGCCAGCCGGGTCGCAATGCCCCCCTTGCCCATTCGTAACGGAGACCGAGTCAAAACAGACCCAGCCAAGCTTAGTCAGGCAGTCTTGCATGCAAGCGTAGTCGAATATCCAGAACGCAATAATTGTTCAGAATCGTGGCGCCGGCTCAGACGAAAACCGGAACACCAGACAGCAAAACGCCCGGTGTCTGCGGGATACAGAGACCGGGCGTTGCTATTTAGAACGCAGTATTACTGCACTTGCGTGACGCCAGCGAACTTGCTCATCAGGAAGCCGACGAACTGCTCAACGGTCATTTTCTGGCCGTTGAACTCCACCTGATTGGCGGCGTAATGCAGCTTGGTCACGACATTGGCGCCGTCGACGGTCGCCAACTGCGAACCCACCGCCATGCCGGAGAACATGTCGGCACCGGCGCTGGCCTGGTCGACGATGGCTTTGGCGTCAGTCTGACCGTCGAGCTGCGCCTGCACGCTGAGCAGATCGATCAGCATCGGCTTGGACACCTGAATGTTCAGGTCCAGCAGCGCGATCAACTGTTTGCCCAGTTGATCCGGCGGCAGGTCCATCGACTGCGGCTTGGTCAGGTCAATCACCAGACTGGCGCGGCTTTCACCGTTGGCGGTTTTCAGCGACAGGTTTTCCAGCGCGATCTGTGGACTGGCGGCCAGCAGTTTCTGCAGGTCAGCCTTGACCTGTGCCGACTCGGCTTCGGTCAGGTTCAGTTCCGGTGCCGGCAGGCCGGCTTCGGCAGCGGCCGCCGCTTCCTTCTCGTACGGCTGCAATTTGCTCTGGTAGATCTGCATCAGCGACATCGTCGACGGAATGTCGAGGTTCTTCAGGCTCATGGCCATGTTGGCCGAACCGATTTTCTTGTCGTTGAGGGTGACTTCACCCACCTTGTAGTCAGCGCGGCCCGAGGCATTGCTGCCGCTCTCTTCGGTGAGGTTCTTCATTTCGAAGTTCTTCACGCCGAGCACCGACTGCTTGGCACCGAAGGTGGTTTTGCTGTTGGTCAGCTCCAGGGTGTTTTCCCCGGTGTAGTAGCCGTAGCTGCTCTTGGCGAGGTTGCTGGCCAGGGTCAGACCGTTGAGTTCGACCTGCACCGGCGCCTGATCCTGCGACACGGTGACCAGTTTCAGGTTGTCCATGTAGCCGTCAGCCTTGACCTTCTGCGCCTGGGCACTGGCGGAGATGTTCATGGTCAGGCCGGAAAACTTCAGGCTCGACTGCTCGTCCAGCGCGGTTTCCAGCGGCAGCAACTCGAGGCTGCTGGTGGTGGATTCGTCGTAGCCGATGTTGGTCACGCCCTTGAGCGGCGCGGCGCCCTTGGTGGCGGCAAACCATTTTTCGGTGGCCGGGCTCTTTTCCAGCTCGTAATTGCTGGTGGCCATGACCGGCAGCCACTTCAGCGACACCAGGCGCGAGAACGGCAGTGGGCCGTGCTCGATGTGGTCGACAAACAGCAGCTCGACCGGCTGGTCACCGAACATCTCGCCCTCGCCCTTGAGGCGGTAGTGCGCGGTGCTGGTGAAAGTGTGACGCTCCAGCGACACCAGCTCCAGCGACGCGGTGCCATTGGAGCCGGCCATCGCGGTCTGCAGCTCTTTGTTGGCGTTGCTGACGGCGTTGTTCAGCACGCCTTCAATCTTGGTTCCGGTGTACCAGGCCCCGCCGGCGCTGATCGCACCGATGGCAACAACAATCCCGAGAAGCACGCCTGCAGATTTATTCATGAATGACCTGATCAATGTCCGTGGCTGAAAGTGTGGTCGTCTTCCCTGAACCCGTGACCGGGTTGCGGCTCGACTCCGCTGAAATTAGCGGTGGAGATTAGCACTGGCAGCGCAAGGCGGCCCAATGTTTAAAGGTTAAAGAGTGTCTATGGGGAGTGTGGACAGCTGACAGGCGGGGAGAGTTGCAGTGTTTTTGAGGACGCTATCGCGAGCAGGCTCACTCCTACAATTGAAATGCGTTCCCCTGTAGGAGTGAGCCTGCTCGCGATAGGGCCACTGGATTCCCAGAAGATCAGGAATACTGCACCTCGATCTCATCGAGTTGATGATCGAAGCTCTTCAACCGCGCCGTCCAGGTATACACCAGCACTTCAAAATCCCGATCGATCACCGCCCCGCCCGGCCCATCCGCCCGAGGGTCGCAGAAATCCAGTTGATAGCGCTCACGGGCCATGGCCGTGGCGACATCCGACAGTTCACGGGCATTGTTCAGCCAATGCCAGCCCTCGCTGTCGATTTGCTTGTCGAGTTCCAGACACTGCTTCTTCAGCGCTTCGAGGCTTTTTTCCAGCGGGGTGCCGGTGAGTTCGCCCATGACTTCGGCGAAGGTGCGTCCCGGTTGCCAATAGCTGCCCCAGAAGTAGCGGTCAAATACGGTTTCGACCTTGCGCAGGGCGACTTTGGTGTCCCAGATCAGCACCAGGGTCTTGCCTTGTTCGAGTTGGCGTTTCTTGACCCGCTGCACCTGGACCGAGGCCCAGGCCACGACAACGATGGCCATCACTGCAATCAGCGCGACGGCGCTGTCGAGGAAAACCATGGCCTTGTCGATCTGGTGGGCCAGCATGATGCCGTAGAAATAGGTGGCCGATAGCAGCACCAGCGCTACCAGGGCGCACCAGAAGCCGAGAGCGTAAGGGTTTTTCATTATTGGTTTCCCCTAGACCAGCGCTAGCAATGTGCGCTGAAAGGGTGCGTTGCACGGGGCGCCCTTTCAACACTTCAAAGCATAGCAACGGCTTCAGGGTTTGCTGGCGCTTGAGGCTTGCGTTCGTCCGCTTTCCCAACCGCCGCCCAGGGCGAGGAACAAATCGATCTGGCTCATGGCGACCTGGGTGTTGGCGGCGGCCAGTTGCGCGGTGACGTCGGTGTAGGTGCGGGTCGCCTGCAGATCGGCGAGGAACGACTCGCGCCCGGCCTGGAAGAAGCGGTGGGTCTGGTCCGCCGCCAGTTTTGCCGATTGCTCGGCATCGGCCAGGGCGTCGCGGCGTTGCAGCAGCGAGCTGTACTGGGCCAGACCGGTCTGGGTTTCGCGGATGGCGTTGAGCACCACGCCGTCGAAATGCGCCAGTGCGCCCTGGGCCGATGCTTCGGCTTCACGGATGCGCGCGCGGGCGCCGTTGGTCGGCACTTTCCAGCTCAGCGACGGGCCGAAGCCCCAGCGGTTGGTCGATGGATCACCCAAGTCGTCAATAAGACCGACGGTGCCGATGGTCGCGCCGATACTGATGTCCGGGTACAGCTCGCCCGTGGCGACGCCGATGCCCGCTGTCGAGGCCGCCAAGCGACGTTCCGCCTGACGGATATCGGGACGACGCTTGAGCAGCGCAGCGCCATCACCCACCGGCACCAATTGGGCGATTTTCGGCAACTCGGCACAGGTTGCGGTGCCGGCCGGCAATTGCTCGACCGGTTTGGCCAGCAGCATCGACA
This sequence comes from Pseudomonas sp. GW823-FHT01D03, assembly GCF_058798255.1. Lineage (NCBI taxonomy): Bacteria > Pseudomonadati > Pseudomonadota > Gammaproteobacteria > Pseudomonadales > Pseudomonadaceae > Pseudomonas > Pseudomonas sp. GW823-FHT01D03. Next base: position 417,903 of record NZ_JBXAKK010000001.1, on the reverse strand, counting down.
GGCGGAACAACCCGGCCTGACGCGCTGCCTCATAGCGCGGCAGGTCGGCGCGCAACGACTTGAATTGGGTTTGCGAACGGGTGACCTGGGTCTCATCGCCACGCCCGGCATCGCGCAGACGCTGGATCAGCGTGGTGCTCTGCGATTGCAGATCGAGTGAATGCTGGGCAATTTCCCGCTCTTCGTTGGCCGCGCACACTTGGGTGTAGGCGCGAACCACGTCGGCCACCAAAGTGATGCGTGCGGTGTCAGCCGCCGCTTGCGTCGCATCGGCGTTAGCTTTCGCGCCTTCGATACCGCGTTGCAGGGTGCCCCACAGATCGAACTGATAGGACGCGCTGATGCCAATATCGCCGACGTTGTCGACCGGGACTTTCTCCGGCAGCAAGAACGCCTGACCGGATTCCTGCAGACGCTGCGCGCCCATCTTCACGCCTGCGCTCCAGCCACCCGCCGCTTCGGCCTCATCGACTTGCGCGCGAGCCCGTTGAAGGTTCGCCGCCGCTACACGCAAATCAGTGTTGGACGCCATGGCTTGCTGCACCAGTTGATCCAGACGTGGATCCTTATACAGCCGCCACCAGTCAGCCGGTACCGGCGCTGACACCACCGGTTTGCCTTCCACCGCCAGTTCGCCCTGAAAGTCCTTGCGCTGCACCGCTGCGTCAGCGGGCAGCTGATAGTCCGGCCCGACCATCTGACAGGCCGAGAGCATCACGCCCAACCCGGCGATCATCAGGGCCTTGTTCATTGCACGGGCTCCTGCGTTCTGTCGTCGATGATCGACACGGTCGCGGTACGCCCGGCGATCATGCGGAAGTCTTCCGGCACCTCGTCAAAGGCGATACGCACCGGAATCCGCTGCGCCAGCCGCACCCAGCTGAACGCCGGGTTGACGTTCGGCAGCAGGTTGTTGCCGCTGGTGCGGTCGCGGTCTTCGATACCGGCGACGATGCTTTCGACATGCCCGCGCAGCCTGGCCTTGTCGCCGATCACGCGGATATCCACCGACTGCCCGACATGAATGCCGTCGAGTTTGGTTTCTTCGAAATAGCCGTCGATGTGGAACGAGTTGCTGTCGACCACCGACAACACCGGTCGCCCTGCGGTAACGAACTCCTGCACTCGCGGCGCGCGGTCGTTGACGTAGCCGTCCACCGGGCTGCGGATCACCGAACGATCCAGGTTGAGCTGGGCGCTGTCCACCGCCACCAGCGCTTCGGCCAGCGCCGATTGCGCCCGGGCGACTTTCGACTGGCTTTCTTCCAGTTGTTCGGCCGGCACCAGGTTGCCCAGGCCACGGTTGCGCTTGGCTTCACGCTGCGCCTGGGCGAGGGTTTCTTCGCGATCGGCGACCGCGGCTTTAGCCTGACGCAGAGCCAGTTTGAAACGGTCCTGGTCGATGCTGAACAGCACCTGGCCGCGTTTGATCAACTGGTTGTCCTTGACCTCGACCTGCTGGATCAACCCGGACACGTCCGGGGCGATCTGGATGATGTCGGCACGGATGTGGCCGTCGCGGGTCCACGGCGCAAACATGTAATACATCACCATGCGCCAGACGAGGACGACGGCAAAAGTCACGATCAGCAGGGTCAGGACCACGCGACCGATAGTCAGAAACGGTTTTTTCATGTCATCAGGTATCGACTGAGTGAGTCCACGCCGTACAGCAGCACGGCGTAGAGCGCCACGTTGAACAATGCCCGGTGCCAGACCAGACGGTAAAAGTGCACACGCGTGAGCACGCCGTGCACCAGCAAAAACAACACATAGGTGATGCCCATCAGCACCAGCAGGGTCGGCAGGAAAATCCCGCTGATATCCAGATCACCGATCATAGTGGCGCTCCATCGGGCAGCGGTTCTTCGGCATCGCCGGTGCTGACGAATTCCACGCCGGGCAGCAGCGCCAGGCGCAAACCGCTCAGGGCATGCAACAGGTTTAGCCGGGTTTCTTCGTCGCCGTGGCCTTTGAGCGCGCGGCGCGCGCGGTCCATCGTCATCAGCAACGGACTCGGCGCAGGCAAGCGTTCGCCGGCCTTCAGACACGCGCGGAAATACTCGCCGACCTCAGCCACCACTTGCTGCAGCAGGGCCTTCGGCGCGCCGCTGACCCGTGGCGTGTAAGCCAGCAGATCGAGCAGGTTCAGGCCGACGCGCACTTCACGCATGGCAATCCCGGTGTCCTGGCCGGTCATGGCCAGACGCGGCAAGTGCTGCATCAGACGATCGAGCAACTGCACGCCCAGATGCCGATGTTCGGCCAGATTGGCCGGCTCGGTCATGCGCACGATGTCTTTCCAGCTGAAGCGGGTCAGACGTTTGGCGGCCAGCTCGACGCCGAACGGGCGGGCGATCAGGGTCCAGATAAACGCGAACAACAGGCCCAGAGGGCCGGCCAGGTTGGAGTTCACAAAGGCGAAGAAGTCCGCGTCGTACGCGCCCTGAATGCTGATGAACGACGAGGTGTTGACCAGCGTCAGGAGCATGCCGAGGAAGAAGCGTGGCTGCACCGTCAGGGTACCGACACAAATGAACGGAACCGCAAACGCCAGTACCAGCATGGGGAAATCGTGCAGGTTCGGCAGAATCAGAAACAGATAGAGACTGGCGAACAGCACCGACATTCCGGTCCAGAAAAAGAACCGGTAGATCTGTGGCGCCGGGTCGTCCATCGAGGCGAAGAAACTGCACGCTACCGCCGCCAGAATCACCGCGCTGCCACCGTCCGGCCAGCCGAGCAGAATCCACAGCACCGAAGCGACGATGATCGCCAGAACGGTCGAGGCCACCGAATACAGCATCATCCCGCGGTCGAGAAACGGCGTCAGCCGCCCGAGGCGCCAGTGTCGGTAAACCGCGCGCCAGCTGTCCTGGCGCTCGCAGAGAATCGCGTCCTGCAGACTGCGGCAGTCCTGCCACAGATCGATGAATTCGCCGAGGCGATAAATCGCGTTGGAGAACAGCAATTGCTTGCGATCTTCCAGCGCCTCGCAGCTTGGCTGCAGGGCCTGAAGTTGATCCTTGAGCGCCTGCCACCGATCAAGATCGGCGTCGTTATGGCCGAGCCATTGCTGGGTCGCGGTCAGCAGCGGGGCAAACTTTTCCACCAGTTCCGGCGTGCGCCGTTCGAGGGCGTAGAGCGAGTCTTCCAAAGCGTCGATCACCGGCAACAGGTGAATCATCCGCCCGCGCAGTTCCTTGGTGTTGCGCACGGTTTGCGGTCGCGCGCCTTCATGGGGCAACTGGCCGATCATCAATTCGAGACTGTTGAAATTGGCTACCATGGCCATGCGCAGCGCGGCGATCTGTTCCGGCTGCACGTCGCGGCTGAGAAACTTCAGGCTGTAGGTGGTGGCGTCGGCGAACCACTTGCCCACCGCGTCGTTGAACACCGGCGCCAGACGCCGCGGCCAGAACATCGCGCCGACCACCGCCGCCACGGCGATGCCGAGAAAAATCTCTTCGGTGCGCGCCTCCGCCACGTCCCACACCGCCAGCGGATTATCCACCGTCGGCAAGGCAATCAGCGGCAAGGTGTAGCCGGCCAGCATCAGTGCGTAGCTATTGGCGGTACGCAGGTGCAGCGACAGGAACAGCAAAATCCCCGTCCACAAGGCAATCACCACCACCAGCACATAGGGACTCTGTACGAACATCGGCACGAACAGCACCGCCGCCGCTGCCCCGAGAAAGGTACCGATGGCGCGGTACAGCGCCTTGGAGCTGGTCGGCCCGAGAAACGGGCTGGAGACGATGTACACCGTGGCCATCGCCCAATACGGACGCGGCATTTGCATGAGCAAGGCGATGTACAGCGCAATCATCGACGCTGCAAAGGTACGAACCCCGTAGAACCAGTCACGGGCAGGCGGGATGCCAGAGAAAAAACCGTTCAAGAATTGATCACCACAGGCGGATTGGCCGCCTCAAAAGCTCGCAGTACCCGAAGCGTAGCCTCCAGATCACTCTGGTCGATGCCTTCAAGCACTTCATGACGCAGACGTACCAGCTCGCTTTCCACCGCTTGCACCAGCTCACGGCCGGTGTCGGTCAGGCTCAGGCACTTGGCCCGGCGATCCTGCGCATCTTCTGTGCGGCAGACATAGCCGGCGTGGCACAACTGATCGAGCAGGCGCACCAGCGACGGACTCTCCATCCCGGCTGCCTGCGCCACTTGCACCTGACGCACACCCTCGCCCAACCGCCCGATCATCAACAACGGCACGGCGCAGGCTTCGGAGATTCCATAGTTGACCAGCGTGGTCTGGCAGATCTTCCGCCAATGCCTGGCGGCCACCACCATGGCACTGCTGATGTTCATCTGGAGAGCGTCGAGGGAATTCGGCACGGGAAAATGCACACTGTTAGTTTGCTAACTATCAATATCGCATTGGCGGGGAATTTCAGTCAAGTTTTGAAACAAATAGGTTGTCAGGGAAGAAAAAAACGCCGAGGTCTGGACGACTCAGCGTTTTTTGGCTTTCTCATAGACACTGCTGCGCTCGCGTTTTCCCACAGCGACTACCGAAACGACGATTCGCTCATCTATCACTTGGTAGACCAGACGGTAACCAGAAGCCTTCAGTTTGATTTTGTAGCAGTCAGGCATTCCATGAAGCGCATCAGCCGATACCCTTGGTAGCGATAACCTTTCAGCGAGCTTTTTCTTGAATTGATCTCGCAACGTATGACCCAGCTTGTTCCACTCCTTATGAGCAGACGGCAGAAATTCGAGCTTATAGGTCATCCAGGCTTACCGAAATGGGTGTTTCATGACTGCGGGAACGGACGATCTCGGCCAGTTCCAAATCATCAAGCCGCTCCATCATGGCTTCGTAAACATCGGCTGGCACCATGTAACCCATGACGCGATTATGGTTCAGCACAGCCACAGCACCACCCTGTGCGCCACTCAACACTGCTGACGGATTTTTCTTCAATTCGGAAACGCTGACCGCCATATCGGCAAGAACACTTTGCATAATAAAAGACCTCAATTGAGGTCGTGATATTGGTCTATTTAGAATTTTCAGACAACCGCAAAAACGATCAGCCGCTAAATGGTTGCCAAATAGTCATCCCTCCCGCCCCTTGCGCAACAACACATTCAACTGATCCACCACCTCCGCCCAATCCGCATCATCAAGAATCTCATCACGCAAAAAATCCGCCTGGCTCTTGCTCCAGAAAAACGCGTCCGCCAGGTGCAGCTCGGGTTTGAGGGGTGAATGGGTGGCGATGAATTGATCAATGCTGGTCGGGTCGTCGCGCAGTCCCAGTTGTTTGAACAGGGACGGCAGGCTGTGGGTGGGCTGTTCCATGGAGGAATCCTTCAAATGCGTCGGATGGGAGATCATTCGCGAGCAAGCCCGCTCCCACAGGGGAACGCGATCAACCTGTGGGAGCGGGCTTGCTCGCGAAGGCGTCGGCGAAAGCGCTACAAAACTTAATGACTCAACTCCCGCACCTCGGCATGCGGCACCATTTTCAGAAACTCGGGCATGCTCATGTGCAGCAGGTAGTTGTGGTTGCCAGCTTCCAGGTAGATGTCTTTCTGCCGGGTCAGCAGCGGGTCGATGACCATGTCCAGGCCATAGGAATCACCGAGCGGCGGCACCGCACCGCGTTCGCAGTCATCGAAGATATGCGCCAGGTTGCTCTCCCGGGTGATCTGCCATTCACCGCGGTTGCGCACTTTGCTCAAGTCCAGATGCCGACTGGCCGGCAGCACGGCCATCAGGTAATGCCCGTGGTGGTGGTCGAGGATCACCGACTTGGCCACACGTTCGGCGGGCACCCCGGAAACCCGCGCGGTTTCCAGGCTGCTGGCCGAGTGGCGGTGGGCCACGACGTCATATTCGCAGTGCGCCCGATTCAGGCTGCTCTGCACTTTTTTTGCCATACGCATGTTGCACCTCGGTGTCACGCTGAACGTTGTGCCTGTTCTGCTGAGTCTAGTCCGGCAAGGCATTGGCGAAGGGAAATCCGCTCACTGGACACATCTGCTCATTGAGCAGAATTCATCCAGCGCCAGGCTCAACTAGACTTAAGGAAACACCCCCATGACTCTCCCGGAGGGTCACGTGAACAGTCGATGTTGCACGTTTTTCCTGATACTGCTGGCCAGCGGCTCGGCCCTCGCGGCTGACGGCCCGCTGACCGCATTCAATCCGCTCGGCCTGTGGCTGATCACCCTCGGGATTGCCTTTCTGATCGCCGAAGCCGCGCTGCCCAACTACGGGGTGATCGGCCTCGGCGGGATCATCATGTTCGTCATCGGCGCGCTGATTCTGGGCAACGCCGAGTTGCCGGTGCCGATGATCATCGGCCTCGGCCTGCTCAGCGCCCTGCTGCTGATCGCATTGATCGTCCGCGCCTTGAAAACCCGCCCGCGCCACGCCGTCAGCGGCGATGCCGGGCTGGTCGGCAGCGTGACGGCGGTGACCACCGTGCAAGCGCAAAACGCCTATAACGGCTGGGTGCAATTGCAGGGTGAACACTGGCAAGTGCACAGCACGACACCGCTGCACGCCGGGCAATCGGTGCGTGTGGTCGGGCGTAAGGGCTTATTGCTGAAAGTCGCCGCGACTGACGCGGTGCGACACGGAGAGTGATCATGGGTCTGCAAATCGGTTTCGTTGCACTGCTGCTGTTGGTCATTGTGCTCGCCGGGTCGACCTTCCGCATCCTGCGTGAGTACGAGCGCGGCGTGGTGTTCCAGCTCGGGCGCTTCTGGCAGGTCAAGGGCCCCGGGCTGATCCTGCTGATTCCGGTGGTGCAGCAAATGGTCCGGGTCGACCTGCGCACCGTGGTGCTCGACGTACCGCCACAGGATGTGATCACCCGCGACAACGTCTCGGTGAAGGTCAACGCGGTGCTGTACTTCCGCGTGCTCGACCCGCAGAAGGCGATCATTCAGGTCGAAGACTTTCTTTCGGCTACCAGCCAACTGGCGCAGACCACCCTGCGCGCGGTGCTCGGCAAACATGAGCTGGATGAACTGCTGGCCGAACGCGAGCAGTTGAACATCGATATTCAGCAGGTGCTCGACGCTCAGACCGATGCCTGGGGTATCAAGGTGGCCAACGTCGAGATCAAGCACGTCGACCTCAATGAATCGATGGTGCGCGCGATTGCCAAACAGGCCGAAGCCGAACGTGAACGCCGGGCCAAGGTGATCCACGCCGAAGGCGAACTGCAAGCCTCGGAAAAACTCATGCAGGCCGCCGAAATGCTCGGCCGCCAGCCCGGCGCCATGCAGTTGCGCTACATGCAGACCTTGAGTTCGATTGCCGGCGACAAGAGCTCGACGATCGTCTTTCCGTTGCCGATCGAGTTGCTCAAGGGGATGGCGGATTTGTCGGGCAAATCCTGAGCCTGCGATCACCCGCCCGTCTTATCGGCGCTCGGTACCCTCACATACAAGCGTGCAAAAGCACCGCCTGCATGGACATCGCTCTGCCGTTGCCAGCCTTCAGGCAACGCCGCAAACTCATCGGGTTCATCCAGCGTGCCGATCAGCCACATCCGCGTGCTGCCCTTGGACACGTCGCCAAGCTGATCGAGGAAAACCTCTTCGCCGACCAATGTGCCAAATCCGTAGGCATTGGGGCGCGTGGAACGCCCGTCCGCCGCAGGTGGCGTATACAGGCGGATCTGCGCATCGGTGCGGTTGTAATAGATGTAGCTGAGGTACCACATCATGTCGCTGGTAACGATCCGGTCACCCTCGGTGAAGTGTCGATTGACGTAGTCGACCAGCACGCTGAACTGATCATTGCTGTCGACCGTGGCGTTGTTCTTCACACCCACCAGTTCGACCCCGACGAACAGCACCAGAATCGCCAGCGCCAGAACGCGAGAGCCTGTGTACAGCCGATCGACCGCCAGCGCCACCAGCATCGGCAACCCCAACGCATAGGCCGTCACGTAACGCTCGATGAACACCGGCGAGATGAACGACACGCCAAACACCAGCAGAATCGGCACCACGCTGTAAGACAGCAGCAACAGGCTGCCGCGAAACACACTGCGATCACGTCGCAACGCGACGCCGATCACCCCCACCAATGCCAGTGGCAGCAGCCAGAACAGCCACGCGGGCAAGGACAAACCGTCGTCCTGAATCAGCAACGACCAGACCATCGACGGCAACGAAACGAGGGTCACCGGATCTTCCCAGCCTATGTCATTACTGGCCTTGAGTTCCGGGATGTGCTGCAGCAGATCAAGCAGGTTGGGCACCCACGGCATGTACAGCAACGCGATGCTCAAGTTGGCCAGCCACCAGGCCGGACGCTGAATATGCCGCAGCCGATACCCCGGCTGCACGCGCACCGCCGTCAGATACAGCCAGTGGCTGATCACGCACAGAACAGTGAAATAGTGGGTGTACAACGCTGCCGTCATCAGCAGCGCATAAGCCACCAGAAAACGATGCCGCCGCGGCTGCCGGACCCAGTAGACCAGCGCAATGGTCGCCGCGATCAGCCACATGCCGAGCAGCGCATACATGCGCACTTCCTGGCTGTAGCGCACGGCCGTGGGCAACAGCGCCAGCAGCAAACCGGCCAACAGCGCGGCACGACGGGTGGCAAGCAGATCCACCAGCCACACACCGAGGCCGACGGTAATGATCCCCGGGACAGCGCTCATCAGGCGAATCGACAGGATGCCGTCACCGAACAGCCCGATCCAGCCGTGCAGCAACATGAAATACAGCGGCGGGTGCACGTCATGGGCCGCATGCCCCCAGATCTCAGGCAGGGAAAACCGGCTGAGCAGAACACTGGAGCCTTCATCGAACCAGATCGACGCGGCCGTCAGGTCATAGAAACGCACCGCCGCCGCCAGCAGCATGATCGGCAACAGCCAGTGTTCCCGGGCCCAACGAATCAGGCGCAAGGCAACCAACCATGCTCCGGGGACAGCACGTGGATCCTGCGTGTCGCCGACCGGCGTTTCTCTGTGTGCCGCCATTGCGTCCTCTTGCTGTGCCGGAATAACGCGAACGGATGGAGCCGAAGCTTTCCGTCACTTTAGGTCAGCCACGGGAGGGTCGTCGATGGCGGTGTGCGCTTTCACGACATCCGGCACCCCGGCCCATGCAAAAACTGCCATCGGCATTTTCAGTTCACGCCATCAGCGTTGCGCCATCCCCTCCGCCGGATACACCGACTCCCAGCCCCCGCCCAACGCCCGGTACAACCCGACCATCGCCAGCGAAACGCCGGTCGAACTTTCCACCCACTGCTCCTGCGTAGTGAGCAACGCGCTCTGCACGGTGAGAACGTTGACGAAATCGACCACGCCTTCGACGTATTGCTGTTGCGCGGTGCGCAGGGCTATCTGGTTCTGGCGTACGGCTTCGGCGAGGCTGTCGCGGCGGCGTTGACTGGCGTTATAGGCGGTCAACTGGTCGTCGATTTCGTGCCAAGCGCGCAGCACGGTCTGCTGGTAGGCGATGGCCGCTTCCTGTTGCTGGGCTTCGCGCAGTTGCAGCATGCCGCGCAGGCGTCCGCCGTCGAACAGCGGCAGGCTGAATTGCGGGCCGATGCCGAACGCGCGCGAGCCCCAGGAGCCGAAATCGCTCAGTTGCATCGCTTGCGATCCGAGGTTGCCGGACAGGGTGATGCGCGGATAGAAATCCCCTTTGGCCACGCCGATGTTGGCGGTGGCGGCATGCAGGCGCGCCTCGGCCTGCCGGATGTCCGGACGGCGTTCGGCCAGTTGCGACGGCAGGCCGATAGCGACTTGCAGCGGTGACTGCGGCACCGCTGCGTCTGTGGATAACTCCTTGGCCAAGGCTTGCGGTGGCTCGCCCATCAACAGACTGATCGCGTTGATCAGTTGCGACTGACGCTGCTCAAGGGCCGGCAGGCGCGATTCGATGGCGGAAACCTGCGCGGCAGCTTCGGCGACATCCAGATCGGTCGCTACACCGTCGTTGAGGCGTAGTTGCGACAGCTTGAGGCTGTGCCGGGCGACGTCGAGGTTCTGCTCGGTGACCGCGCGGGTGTTCTGCACGCCGCGCAGCTGGATGTAGTTCTGCGCGGTGTCGGCCAGCACTGCCAGCAGCACACCGCGTCGGTCGTTTTCGGCGACTTCGAGGTTGGCATCGGCGGCTTCGGTTTCGCGGCGCACGCGGCCCCAGAAATCCAGTTCCCAGGAGGCGGAGAAACCGGCGTCCCACAGGTTGAAAGCGGAATCGCCGTTGTGTCCGGACGGGTCATTCAGGCCTTCGCCACTGTTGCGTTTACGCGCGTAGCTGCCGGTAGCGGCGGTGTTCGGGTAGCGATCCGCGGTGATCACCTGGCGCGCGGCACGGCTTTGTTGCAAGCGGCTGCTGACCCGTTGCAGATCGAGGTTGCTGTTCATCGCCCGCTGGGTCAGGGCCGAGAGTTGCGGGTCGTGGAAAACCTCCCACCAGCGTTCGTTAAGCGGTTCGCTGACGGCTTGGCTGGGAGCGGATTTGGCGGGCTTGGCCCAGTCGGCGATCTGTGTGGCTTCGGGCTTGTGGAAGTCGGGGCCGACGGTGCAGGCGCTGAGGCCAAACAAGCTCACCATGACAAGTGACTGAAACAGACTTTTGTGGCGAGGGAGCTTGCTCCCGCTCGAGTGCGTAGCACTCGCGATTCTTGGGGTCGCTTCGCAACCCAGCGGGAGCAAGCTCCCTCGCCACAGGTTTTTACCCAGAATCATCGCTGAGTCACCTCGCGCTCCGCCGCCGAGCTGCCAGTATCGATACTCGCCTCCACCGACATGCCCACACGCAAACGCTCGGCCAATGGCTGACCCGGCTCAAGCACGATTTTCACCGGAATCCGCTGCACGACCTTGGTGAAGTTGCCCGTGGCGTTATCCGGTTTCACCGCGGCGAAGGTCACGCCGGTGGCCGGGGCGATGCTTTCGACGCGACCGCTCAAGGCCTCGCCGCCGAGGCTGTCGACGCGCACCTGCACCTGCTGCCCCGGCTGCACGTCGGTGAGCTGGGTTTCCTGGAAGTTGGCAACCACATACGCCTGCTGCAACGGCACCACCGCCAGCAGCTTGCTGCCCGGCGTCACATAGGCGCCGACGCGCACCGCGCGCTCGCCGACCATGCCGTCCTGCGGCGCGGTGATGCGCGTATACGACAGCTCGAAACTGGCGATTTCCAGCGCCGCTTGCGCATGCTTCAGATTGCCTTCGGCGGCATCGCGCTGCGCCGTGAGAATTTCCACCTGCTTGCGCTCGGCCGCGAGTTTCGCGCTGGCGGTGTCGAGCCGAGCGCTCGCCTGATCGATGCGCGTACGGGCCTGTTGCGCATTCTGCACCGTGCCGGCACCCACGCCGGCGAGGTGGTTGTAGCGATTGAGCTCCTGCTGGGCGAACGCCATTTCTGCCTTGGCCGAGACCACCGAAGCTTGCGCCTGAGCAATCACCGAGGTCTGCCGCTCCAGCGTGGCCTTGGCATTTTGCAACTGAGCGCGGGCGACCAGGGTTTGCGCATCGGCCGCTTCAGCGGCGGCGCGCAAATCACGATCATCGATCAACGCCAGCAGTTGCCCGGCCTTGACCCGCTGGTTGTCTTCCACCAGCACTTCCTTGATGAACCCCGCCACGCGCGGCACCACCAAGGTGAAGTCGGCGGAAACGAACGCGTCGTTGGTATTTTGCTGGGTACGCTTGCCGAACAGTCCCGGCACCGCCAGGTACAGCAACACGCCAACGGCCAGTGCGGCCGCCACGGCCACCGCGAGTTTTTGCTTTGCTTGAGTCGTCATAAAAACCTTCTGTTTCAGTACAGCCATCAGGTCGGCGCGCGCGGTGGAAAGATCCGCGTCGGCAGCCAGAAAATCAGCAGAATCAGCGCCACCGCGACGCCGGCCATGCACACATAGAGATCGGACGAAGTCAGCACCACGGCCTGTTCATGCAGGCGGTGGGCGAGCCCCGGATCGCTGCGATCGGCCAGCGGTGAGTTGCCGAGGTTGTCGATCAACATGGTGGAATGGAAATGCAGGCGCGCGGTGGTCAGCGCCTCGATGACTCCGGTGGCGATCACCGCCGCCAGGCCTTTCACCGTGTTGAACCACGCCGAGGCGAACGGCCCGTCCTGCGGCTGGATGCTGCCGGTCGAGAGCATCAACAGCGGCAACACCGACATTGGCTGACCGAAAATCTGCAGCCATTGCAGGACGTAGAAATTGTCGCGGATCCACTCCGAGGTCAGCAGCGAGCCACCCAGGCAAGACAACGTCAACATGCTCAAACCGATGCCGAGCACCCAGCGGCAATCGACCCAGCGCAGGTTGCACAGCGCCGCCACCAGCGGCAGCGCGATCAACTGTGGCAACGCGGCGATCAGCATGATCGGCGCGGTCTGCACCGGGCGATAACCCTGGACCTGCGCCAGATAGCTCGACGGAATCAGCACCACCGCCTGCAACACCACCAGCACCCCGGCCAGGGTCATCAGTGCGAACGCCAGGTTGCGGATGCCGAGCATCTGCAACTTGAAAAACGGAATCGGCTGCGACCACTCATTGATCAGAAACGCCACCAGCAACAGCGAGCCGGCGCCGAGCAAAGCGCAGATCAGGCTCGACTCGAACCAGTCCAGCCGATTGCCCTGGAGCAAGCCGATCACCAGCATGCAGATCGCCGGGAAGCCCAGCAGCAGGCCCTTCCAGTTGAAGGTCTTGAGGCGCTCCAGGCGCAGCGGATCCTGCGGAATGCCCCAAGCGACCATTGCCATGGCAATCAGGCACGGCACGATGATTTGCCAGAACGTCCATTGCCAGCCGACGTACTCGCTCCACAACCCGGCCAGCGGCGTGCCGAGTCCTGGGCCGAAAGTTGCGGTCAGGGCATAACCGGCCAGGCCGTAGAGTTTGAAATTGGCCGGTAGAAAACGCAGGGCGACGGTCATCAGCATCGGCGGCAACGCGCCGCCGGCCAGCCCTTGCAGGGTGCGCATCAGCAGCAGGCTTTCGTAGTTGGGGGCGAACGGGCACAGCACGCCGAGCAGCGTGAACAGGCTGATCGCGCAGAGGGTGAAACGGCGCAGCGAAAAGGTCACCGAGCACCAGGGCGCGAACGCCATCGCCGCCACCGAGGTCGCGGCGTAGCAGGACACCAGCCAGGTGCCTTCGTCATAACCGATGTTCAGCGCGCCACGGATGTCGGCCAGCGCGACTTTGGTCACCATCTCGTTGAGGCCCGAGACCAACACGGCGAGCAGCACTCCGACCAGGCCGGTGATGATCCGCGCGCCGAACACCGGTGGCGCAGCCGCCGTCGCCGGACTGGCCGCAGCGATGGGCGCCGGGACCGTCAGGGATGTCATGGATACACACTCCGGAAGGAAAAATACCGGAGAATTTTAGTAAGGCTTACTGCTGACGAAAATTGACTTATTGGCAGGTTATAAGTGCGTCAGACACAACGATTTCCCTGTAGGAGTGAGCCTGCTCGCGATGGCGCCATTTCAGTCGATACTTTTGGCGACTGATACACCGCTATCGCGAGCAGGCTCACTCCTACAGAGATTGCGTTGTTTGTGGGATCAGGGTTGCGCGGCCAGCCACGTCTCGTCGCAACACGCCTTGAGCGTTTCACGCAGCCAGCGGTGCGCCGGATCCTTGTCGAAACGCGGGTGCCAGGCCTGGGTCAGCATCAGCGTCGGCAACGGGATCGGCAGGTTGAACGAGCGCAGTTTCAAGCCGAGTCGGCGCACGCTGAGCAACGCTTCCTTGGGCACCGGCAGGATCAGGTCGGAATCGGGCAAGGCAAACATCGCCGCATGGAAACTCGGAGCGATCACCGCCACCCGCCGCTCCAGACCCAAGGCGTTCAACGCGGTGTCGATGGGGCCGCGAGCAATGCCACGGCGCGACATGCTGATATGCGAGTAACCGGCATAGCGCTCAGCAGTGATTTCGCCGTCGAGCAGTGGATGATCCTCTCGCACCAGGCCGACGAAATGCGTGGAGAACAGGTTCTGCACTTTGACTTCCGGGGTTACCGGACGGGTGTTGCTGACACTCAGATCAATCCGTCCTTCACGCAGCGCTTCATCGTCGCCATCACCCTCGGGGACGAAGCGCAATTCGCAGTGCGGCGCCTGCTGGTCAAGGGTGTCGAACAGCTTGCCGCCGTACACGCCGATGAAAAAGTCGTTGGCGCGGATGCTGAAGCGCCGCCGCAAAGTGCCCAGTTCCACGCTGTCGGCGGAGCGAAACAGCAGCGCCGCCTGCTCCACCACATCGCGCACCTGCTCGCGCAATTCCAGGGCTTTGGGAGTTGGCACCAGGCCACGACCGGCGCGCACCAGGATCGGATCGCCGATCGCCTCGCGAATGCGCGTCAGCGTACGACTCATGGCGGCAGGGCTGAGGTTCATCCGCCGAGCGGCGCCGACCACACTGCCCTCGTCAAGCAAAGCGTCGAGGGCGACCAGAAGGTTCATGTCCGGGAGTTGCATGCTGAGCACTCTTGGCTGATCTGGATTGATTCAGGCGCAATGCTAGCAAACATCCTTGAAACCGGTGATGCATGAACCGACGCCTTCGCGAGCAAGCCCGCTCCCACAGGGGAAACGCATTTCAAAATGTGGGAGCGGGCTTGCTCGCGAAGGGGCCAGTGGGAGCACCACAAATTACCGCTGCATGCCCCAACGCTTCACCGTCACCCGCTCCAGCGTATCGAACACCAGATTCTCCACCAGCAACCCGATCAGGATCACCACCGCCAACCCGGCAAACACCTTGTCGGTGTACAGCTCGTTGCGATTCTGGAAGATGTACCAGCCCAACCCGCCCTTGCCACTGGTGGCACCGAATACCAGCTCGGCGGCAATCAGCGTGCGCCAGGCAAACGCCCAGCCGATTTTCAACCCGGCAAGAATCGACGGCAGCGCTGCCGGAATCAGGATGAACAGCACAAAACGCATGCCCTTCAGCCCATAGTTACGCCCGGCCATGCGCAGGGTTTCCGAGACACCGAGAAAACCGGCGTAGGTGTTCAACGCCAGCGCCCACAGCACCGAATGCACCAGCACGAAGATCAGGCTGTTCTGCCCCAGCCCGAACCAGAGCAAGGCCAGTGGCAGCAAGGCGATCGCCGGCAACGGGTTGAACATCGAGGTCAGGGTACTCAGCAGATCCCGGCCAAACTGGGTCGACACCGCCAGCGTGGTCAGGGCGAACGCCAGCACGATGCCGATCAGATAGCCCTTGATCAGCACCACCAGCGATATCCACACCTTGCCCAGCAACTCACCGCTGAGCAGGCCGTCGTACAGCGCATGACTGGTCTGCAGAAAACTTGGCAGCAGCAGGTCGTTGTTCTGCACCCGGGCGATCACCTCCCAAAGGATCGCCAGCAGAATCAGGATCAGGCTTTTGCGCAGCCAGCCCTGTTGCCACAGGCGTTGGCCCAGCGGCAGTTCGCGCTCGAGCGGCACGCTGGTCAATGGTTCAAGGACGGTTTCAAACTCTTGTCGTACAGACGATGGTTGGCTCATCGGGCAATCCTCCAGAACGCTCAATAAGCGATACGAATGTCGTTGAAGTGGTGGTCACGCTCGGTTTCCGGCGACTGGCCTTCATCGAACAGCAAACGGTGAATGCGCCGCGCCGATTCCTGAAACGCTACACCGCCAAGGCTTTGCAGATCGTATTGATGGCTGTGCACTTCGGCGCGTACTCGCCCCGGATGTGGCGACAGCAGCAGGATGCGATTGCCGACCACCAGCGCTTCTTCGATCGAGTGCGTAACGAACAGCAAGGTGAAGCGCACCTCTTCCCAGAGCAGCAGCAATTCTTCCTGCATCTTGCGCCGGGTCAGGGCGTCCAGCGCGGCGAACGGCTCGTCCATCAGAAGGATTTTCGGCTGCATCGCCAGCGCGCGGGCAATCGCCACCCGCGCCTTCATGCCGCCGGACAAAGTGTGGGGATAGGCGTCGGCGAATGCCGCCAGACCGACTTTTTCCAGGTAGTGCAGTGCACGTTCTTCGGCGTCTTTTTTGTTCAAGGTTCGCGAGGCCAGCAGCGGAAACATCACGTTCTGTTTCACGGTTTTCCACGGCGGCAGTTGATCGAATTCCTGGAACACCACGATCCGGTCCGGACCCGGTCCATCGACCCGCTGACCTTGCAGGCGAATCTCGCCTTCACTCGGGGCAATGAACCCGGCGGCTGCCTTGAGCAACGTCGACTTGCCGCAGCCGGACGGTCCAAGCAGCACGAAGCGATCCGCCGGATCGATTTCGAAACTGACCTGATGCGTGGCGCGCACCACCCGTTGCGGGGTGCGGTATTCGAGGCTGACATTATCCACCGCCAGCAGCGCTTGCGTACTGGCGATCGGGTTGCTGGCCGCGTGGCCTTGCAAAGGGGCATTCATCTCGATCAGCTCCCCTGCAGCGGTTTGGCGTCCTGGAAGAAGTAGTCCTTCCACGACTCCGGTTTGTTTTTGATCGCACCGACGCGGTAGAGGAATTCGGCCAGTGGATAAGTATTTTTCGGCGTGACACTGAATTCGAACTGCGGGTTGTCGATGATTTTCAGCAGCTCGGCGCGGTCGATCTTGGCCTTGGTCACGCGGATGTAGGTGTCCGCCGCTGCGCCCTTATTGTTCTGCGCAAATTGCGCGGCTTCGGTCAGCGCTTCGACGAAGGCTTTGTAGGTTTTCGGGTTGTCGTTGCGGAATTTCTCGGTGGCGAACAGCACGGTTGGCGTGTTCGGCCCGAGGATGTCGTAGGAGTTGAGCACCACGTGCACGTTCGGGTTCTGCAGCGCCTGATCCTGGAACGGCGGGTTGGAGAAATGCCCGGTCAGTTCGGTGCCGCCGGCGATCAACGCAGAGGTCGCATCCGGGTGCGGAACGGCGATGGTGTACTTGTCGAGGCGGTTGAATTCCTTGTCACCCCACTGCTTGGCCGCCGCGTATTGCAGGAAGCGCGACTGCACCGACACGCCCACCGCCGGCACCGCAATGCGGTCCTTCTCGGTGAAATCGGCAATGGTTTTGACCTTGGGATTGTTGCTGACCAGGTAGTACGGGAAGTTGCCGAGCGAGGCGACTGCCTTGACGTTCTGCTTGCCGTGGGTGCGATCCCAGATGGTCAGCAACGGGCCGACGCCGGCGCCGGCAATGTCGATAGAGCCGGACAACAGCGCATCGTTGACCGCCGCGCCGCCCGAGAGCTGCGTCCAGTCGACCTTGATGTCGAGGCCTTGCTGCTTGCCGTACTTCTCGATCAGGCCCTGATCGCGCACCACGTTGAGCAATAAATAGACAATCCCGAACTGTTCGGCGATGCGGATTTCACCTTCGGCGTGGGCCACGGTCGGCGCCACCAGGCTGCCGGCAATCAGACTGAAACCCAGGCCGATGGCCGCCGCTAGCGGTGCAAATGGAAGACGTTTGGACATGATCGAATCTCCGGCAAATCAGAAAGGCGCGTCGCCCTGGATGGTCGTGCGATACAGCTTGCGGCGCAGGTGCGCGGGGCAGCCGACGGCGAGGTGGATCAGCGAACGGTTGTCCCAGAACACCATGTCGTGGGGCTGCCACTGATGGCGGTAGATGTTTTGCGGCAGCACGCTATGGGCGTAGAGCTCGGCGAGCAGTTGCTTGCTCTCGTCTTCCGGCAGGCCGACGATGCGGGTGGTGAAGCCTTCGCTGACGAACAACGCCTTGCGGCCGTTTTCCGGATGGGTACGGACGATCGGGTGCACCACTTCGGCGACCTGGGCCAATTGCTCCGGAGTCAGGGTCGGGCGCCAGTTGCCTTCGAATTTGGTTTCGCTGTAACGCGCGGTGTAGGAGTGCGCAGCGGAACGGCCTTCCACGGCTTTACGCAGCGCTTCGGGCAGGTTGTCCCAGGCGTTGTGCATGTCGGCGAACAGCGTGTCGCCGCCCTCGGACGGCAACTCCTGGGCATGCAGCATCGAGCCGAGACTCGGCAGCTCTTTATAGGAAAGGTCGGAATGCCAGAACTTGCCGGCATCGCCGAGACCGATGTTCTGGCCGTTCTCGACAATGTTGGAAACGATGAGGATTTCCGGGTGATTGGCCAGCAGGAACTGCTTGAGCACGTGAATCTGCAACACGCCGAAACGACGGCTGAAATCGATCTGCTGTTGCGGGGTGATGCGCTGGTCGCGGAAGACCACGACGTGGTGATCCAGATGCGCGCGATGAATGCGCGCGAAGTCCTGGTCGTTCACCGGCCGGGTCAGATCCAGGCCAATGATCTCGGCACCGACGGCACCGCTGAACGGACGAATTTCAAAGGTTTGCGGCGCGGCGGTCGCGGCGCTTGGGGTGGCAGTAGCTGCGGACATCTTTCAATCTCCCACGCACGGCGCGCTCACAGGCGCGCACGTCGATCAGAAACTCACGCTGGATTGCGTGTTGGTTCAGGTCGTGCGGCGCGCCGATTGGTCGGCAGGTACGCAGATGGATGACTTTAAAGCTATAAGAACTGGAAATTAAATACCGTTAATGAATAACGATATGGCGGTTGGTGAGGAATGGACTGTTTAGTGAGTGACGATTTGTGTCACTTACTGACAGGAGTGTGGTGATTGGCTGGCCCCTTCGCGAGCAAGCCCGCTCCCACAGTGGATCCCGGTCGAACAGAGAACCTGCGTCCACTGAAGATCAAATGTGGGAGCGGGCTTGCTCGCGAAGAGGCCAGCCGCCGCGCTGAAGATCTAGCGCTCGTGCAACGCCTCGGCCCGCGCCCGAATGATCGGCTTGAGCAGATAGCTCAACACCGATTTCTTGCCGGTGATGATATCCACCGAGGCGACCATCCCCGGAATGATCAGCAACGGCTTTTCATCAGTGCCCAGGTGGCTGCGCTCGGTGCGCACCTTGATGATGTAGTAGGTGGTTTTCTTGTCTTCGTCGGTGATGGTGTCGGCACCGATCTGCTCCAGTTTGGCTTTCAGTCCGCCATAAATGGTGTAGTCGTACGCGGTGAATTTGACGATCGCTTCCTGCCCCGGGTGCAGGAAGGCAATGTCCTGCGGACGGATCTTGGCTTCGACCAGCAAGGTGTCATCCAGCGGCACGATTTCCACCATGTCGCTGCCCGGCTGGATCACGCCACCGATGGTGTTGACCAGCAACTTGTTGACGATGCCGCGTACCGGCGAGGTGACCAGTGTCCGGCTGACCCGATCTTCCAAGGCCTTGCCGGTGGCCTGGGCCTTGTTCAGGTCAGTGCGGGCTTCGTTGAGCTGAGTCAGCGCTTCGCTGCGGAATTTGCCGCGAGTCTCGTCGATCTTGCGCTGGACTTCCTTGATGGCCGATTCGGCACGCGGGATCGCCAGGGTGGTGGCGTCGAGCTGACCACGGGTTTCGACTTCGGCACGCTTGAGCCGCAGCACTTCCACCGGCGATACGGCGCCCTGCGCCACCAGCGGCTCGGACATGTTGATTTCCTGGCGCTGCAATCCCAGTTGCTGGCGATACTGCGCCTGCTTGGAGCTGAACTCGCGCAGCTCTTGCTGACGCTGGATCAACTGCTCCTGCAAACCACCGATCTCGTCGTGCAGTTGCTGACGCCGGCTGATGTACAACGATTCTTCGCTTTTCGCCTGACCCGGCACGGCTTTGAGCACGTCTTCGGGGAAATTCAGCGGACGGTCATCGACCTCGGCGCTCAGGCGTTCGACGCGCAACAGCATCGACAGCCGGTCGGCCTCGGTTTCGCCGACGTTGGAAGCAAACCGCGTGTCGTCCAGGCGAATCAACGGTGCGCCGGCCTCGACGATCTGGCCTTCCTTGACGAACATTTCCGAGACAATCCCGCCCTCAAGGTTCTGGATTTTCTGGATCTTCGACGACGGAATCGCCTTGCCGTCGCCCTTGGTCACCTCGTCGATAACGGCGAAGTTGGCCCACAGCAGCAAGAACAGGAAGAAGCCGATGATTGCCCAGATAGTCAGGCGCACGACGCGCGGGGCGTCCTCGATCAGCGCCTTGTTGACCTCCGGCAGCGGCTGGCCCTGCAGCGAGGCAGAACCCTTGAAGTAGCGACGGATCGACTCTTTGACACCCGACTTAAGCAACACTGATCTGCCCCTTCTTCAACGCTTCCATCACGGCGGCTTTCGGGCCATCGGCGAGAATTTGTCCACGGTCGACCACCAGCAGGCGGTCGACCAGCGACAGCAGCGAGGCCCGGTGCGTCACCAGCACCACGGTCTTGTTTTCAACGACGGCAGCCAGGCGTTGCTTGAGGCGTTCTTCGCCGGTGTTGTCCATGGCGCTGGTCGGTTCGTCGAGGAGCAGGATCGGCGGGTTGAGCAACAGCGCCCGCGCCAGTGCAACGTTCTGCCGCTGGCCGCCGGACAGGTTCTGCCCGCGCTCGCCGACTTGCAGTTCATAGCCTTGCGGGTGCAGACGGGCGAATTCGTGCACGCCCGCGAGTTCTGCGGCTTGCAGCACCAACTCGTCTTCGACATAACGTGCGCCGGAGACCAGATTGTCACGCAAGGTACCGGCCAGCAGCTGGATGTCCTGCGGCACGTAGCCGATGTTGTAGCGCAGCTCGCTGACGTCGATCTGGCGGATGTCCACGCCATCCACCAGCAACGCGCCGTCGTCCGGCTGATACAAGCCCACCAGCAGTTTCGCCAGTGAGCTTTTGCCCGAACCGCTGCGACCGATGATGCCGATCTTCTCGCCGGGACGGATCACCAGGTTGATGTTTTTCAGCGCCGGGTTCTGCTGTTCCGGGTAGGTGAAGTTCAACTGACGGCACTCGATCGCGCCCTGCAGCACCTTGCGGCTCAGCGGACGCTCTTCGAAATTGCGTTCCTGCGGCAGCTCCATCATCTGGTCGACCGAAGTCATGGTCACCCGCGCCTGCTGGTAGCGGGTGAGCAGACCGGACAGCGAGGCCAGCGGGCTGAGCGCACGGCCACTGAGCATGTAGCAGGCAATCAGACCGCCCATGCTCAGGTTGCCGGCGATGATCTGGTACACGCCGAAGACGATCATGATCACCCCGGCCAGTTGCTGGATCAGCAGGGTGATGTTCATCGCCAGACCGGAGAGCATTTTCACTCGCAGCTCGAGGCGGCTGAGAGTGCCGATAGTCTGTTCCCACTGGTACTGACGTTCGCTTTCGGCGTTGTTGACCTTGACCGCATCGAGGCCGGCGAGGGTTTCGATCAGGCTCGACTGACGCTCGGCGCCGAGCGCCATGGTGCGTTCCATGGTCGCTACCAGCGGCTTCTGCAACGCGTAGCCGATCAACAGCGCAATCGGGAACGCCAGCACCGGAATCCACACCAGATGCCCGCCGAGAATCGCGATGACGATGAAGATCAGAATGGTGAACGGCAGGTCGATCAGGCTGGTCAGGGTCAGCGAGGCGAGGAAGTCGCGCAGGCTCTGAAACTCATGGATGTTCTGCGCGAAGCTGCCGACCCGCGCCGGGCGGTACTTCATGGCCATGCCGACGATGCGCTCGAACAGCGTCGCGGAGATGATCAGGTCGGTTTTCTTGCCGGCCAGATCCAGGCACAGACTGCGCAGGCTCTTGAGGATCAGGTCGAAGATGTAGGCACCGGTGATGCCCAGCGCCAGCACCCACAGGGTCGCTTCGGCCTGGTTCGGCACCACGCGGTCGTAGACGTTCATCACGAACAGCGGCGCGGCCATGGCGATGATGTTGATCAGGAAACTCGCGGCGATCGCATCGGCATACAGCCAGCGCGAACGCTTGAGGGTGTCGCGAAACCACGAGCGTGCACGCGGGATCAACGTGCCGTGGTTGACGTCGAATTTGTGCTGCGGCTGAGCGAAGAACACTTTGCCGGTGTAGTCGTCGGCCAACAGTTCGCGGCTGACCACCGATTCACCGCCATCGCTTTCGCTGAGCAGCACCCGGGCTTCGTTGTCACCTTGCCAGCCGAGCAGAACAGCACTGCGGCCATCCTTGAGCAGCAACAGCGCCGGCATGGCAATCGCCGGAATCTCTTCCAGCTTGCGTTGCAGCACCCGGCCCTGCAGCCCGGCGCGAGCCGCTGCGCGGGGCAGCAACTCGACACTCAGACGCTGCTTGGGCA
This sequence comes from Pseudomonas sp. GW823-FHT01D03, assembly GCF_058798255.1. Taxonomy (NCBI): domain Bacteria; kingdom Pseudomonadati; phylum Pseudomonadota; class Gammaproteobacteria; order Pseudomonadales; family Pseudomonadaceae; genus Pseudomonas; species Pseudomonas sp. GW823-FHT01D03. Next base: position 395,819 of record NZ_JBXAKK010000001.1, on the reverse strand, counting down.
GCGGCAGGCCAGTGGTGAGCATCGCCGCACTGGCGGGTTTCTGGTGCAGCATGCACAGAGCGAGCAGGCCATCCAGTAACGGATCGTCGTGCATCGCGCGCGGATCATGAATGAGTTGAACTCGACTGACTTCTGATTCCACGCTCGGCACTCTTGGCTAACAATTGAACAATGAAGGTTCTGCTCAATTCATACCGGGCAGTTGAACCTTCGGCTTCACATCGTTCTGCACGACGGATGCCAATGGTGCGACCACTCCCTGGCTCTTGAGCAACTCGCCCATGGTCGCCTTGATTCGATACTGAGTAAATAACTGAATGTTCTTGATTTCGGCCAAACGGCGCGAAGCGGTGAACAACTCGTTTTCGCTGTCGAGCAAATCGAGCAGGGTGCGCTCGCCGAGGCTGAACTGACGCTGGTAGGCGGTGCGCACGGAGGTGCTGTGATCAACGTACTGCTGAGCAATCGGCACCTGCGCATTGGCGTTGTTCAGGGCGTTCCAGGCCAGGCCCAGCTCTTCGTTCAATTGACGCAGGGCGTTGTTGCGGATGTCCAGAGCCTGGTTCGACAGGTACGACTTGGATTCCAGATCGGCCTTGTTGCTGCCGCCGGAGTACAGGTTGAAGCGCATGCGCAGCATCGCCTGCCACTCGTTGTTGTGGCCGTTCTGACCGTCGAGATCGTTGTCGGCGGTGCGCCCCAGCTCGGCGTCGAAACGTGGGTAGAACGTCGACTTGGCGGTTTCGTACTGCTTCTCGGCCGCAGCGATATCGGACTCGGCCGAGCGCAGAATCGGACTGTTTTCCAGCATCTGCTGACGCGCTTCATTGAGGTTGGCCGGCATCATCGCCATGAACGGCGCCGGACGCTCCAGCTGGTCTGGCATCTGGCCGACGGCACTGAGGAAGTTGGTCTCGGAGTCGGCGAGGTTGGTCTGTTCGGTGATCAGGTTGTTGCGGGCCTGAGCCATCCGCGCTTCAGCCTGATCAAGGTCAGCGCCGCTACCAACGCCACGCTGAGTGCGCAACTGGATCTGGTCGTAAATGCGCTGGTGGCTCTTGAGGTTTTCTTCGGCCAGACGCACGAATTCGCGACGGGTCAGTACGTCCAGGTACACCTGGGCGACGGTCAGCGCGGTGCGCTCGGAAGTGCCGAGCAGCGAGTAGGCGCGGGAGTTGACGGTGGCTTGTTGACGCCCGACTTCACTCGACGTCGCAAAACCGTCAAAAACCATTTGCGAGAGACGTAAACTTGACTCGCTGCGGTTCAAGGTTTCCCAGTGGTTGCCGCCACCGTTGGCGCGGGTGGTCACGCTGTCGGTGCCCTCACGACCATAACCGCCCAGCAGATCGACCTTGGGCAGGTATCCCCCTTTCGCTGCCTTTAACTGATAATCCGCGGCCAAACGACTGTTGACCCCTGCCTGGATTTCCGGATGGACATCCAGTGCCTGCTGCATGGCTTCTGGTAAGGATTGTGCTTGTACAAATGAGGCGGCGAGGGCGAACGGTAGAGCCTTGAACAGGTGCAAACGCATGGTAAAGATTTCCCAGGACTTCTTGTCTTGAATCACAGCAAAACGTGCTGCTGCGTCGGATGATTGGCAACCGGAATGACCGTATGTCGGAAAGTTCAAAATAGGAACTGGATCACACGCTAAGGGACAGGTCGCCGCGGAAATATCAATGTGACATTAGTGGGGCGATTGTTTAGGATGGCACCCAGAAGGTCAATAGTTTGGCATAAAGTTAATAGCGAAAGAATCTAGCCAAAATATTGACGAAAAACAGCGTCAAACTTGATTCGCAAATTTTAAAAGTACGTCCAGACTGAATCGGCGCCGAAGCCATCAGGCTATGGAAGTCAACTGAACGTGACACCCGGAGAGTCTTCAATGAGCAGTGTTGTTGCCATCGTCAAAAGCATTGTCGGTCAAGTATTCGTGGTCTCCCCCGAGGGTGTACGCCGCGTGCTCGTTGAAGGCGATCGCCTGTTCGTCGGCGACCAGATCGATACCGGCCTCTCCGGCGCCGTGTCGCTGGAACTGGCGGATGGCCGCACCCTGGACCTGGGCCGTGAAACCCAGTGGAGCGCCAACGCGCCCGACTCCAGCACTGACCTGGCCGAAGCCACCGCGCAGGCCGCGCCGTCTGTAGCCGAGCTGCAGCAGGCCATCGCCGCCGGCGCCGACCCGACCACCGCCCTTGAAGCCACCGCTGCCGGCGCTACCGCCGCAGGCACTGGCGGCGCGGCAGGCGGCGGTCACAGCTTCGTGATGCTCGATGCCACCGCGGGCCGCGTCGATCCGACCATCGGCTTCCCGACTGCGGGCATCAACTCCGGCGCACAAGTGGCACAGAACACCACCGGCGGCCAGACCACCGACACCACCACCAACGCCCTGCGTGAGTCGACCCTGAGCCTCAGCGCCACGCCGACCATCACCGAAGCCGGCGGCGTGCTGGTGTACACCGCGACCCTGACCCAGGCGCCGCTGACCGACCTGACCATCACTCTGTCCAACGGCTCGGTGATCGTGATTCCGGCCGGCTCCACCACCGGCACCGTCAACGTGCCGCTGGCACCGAACGACACCGTATATAACGACCCGACCCAGATCGATGTGACCGTCACCGGCACCACCGGCGGCAACGGCATCACCGTGACCCCGCCGACCACCCCGGCCACGACCCAGGTCACCGACACCATCGACACCACCACCGTCACCCTGACCGCTGGCAACAGCGTCACCGAAGGCGGTCAGATCACTTACACCGCGACACTGACCAACCCGGCGCAGACGCCGGTGACCGTCACCCTGTCCAACGGTTCGACCATCACCATCGAAGCCGGCCAGACCACCGGCACCGTCAACGTGCCGACCGCGCCGAATGACGTTTACAACAACGGCAGTACCGTCAGCACCACCATCACTGGTGCCACCGGCGGCAACTTCGAGAACCTGGTGCCGAACACGACGCCAGTCGTGACGAACATCGTCGATTCGCGCGACACCACCGGCTTGACCCTGACCGCCACCGGCAGCGTGGTCGAAGGTGGCCAGATCACCTACACGGCGACCCTGACCAATCCGGCACAGACGCCGGTCACCGTCACCCTGTCCAACGGTTCGATCATCACCATCGAAGCCGGCCAGACCACTGGCACGGTCAACGTGCCGACCGCGCCGAACGACGTCTACAACAACGGCGGCACCGTCAGCACCACGATCACCGGTGCGACCGGCGGCAACTTCGAGAATCTGGTGCCAAACACGACGCCGGCCACCACCACCGTCACCGATTCCATCGACACCACCAACCTGTCGCTGAGCGCCACCGGCACCGTCGCTGAAGGCGGCTCGATCGTTTACACCGCGACCCTGACCAATCCGGCGGGCACCCCGGTGACCGTGACGTTGAGCAACGGCTCCGTCATCACCATCGACGCCGGCAAAACCACTGGCACCGTGACCGTTCCCGCGCCTGCCGATGACGTCTATAAAGATGCCGGCCAAGTCGAAGTCAGCATCACCGGCACTACCGGCGGCAATTTCGAGAACCTGGTGCCGAGCACCGTTCCGGCGGTCACCGAAGTCACCGACACCATCGATACCTCGACCGTCAAACTGACCGCCGATCCTTCGGTCGCTGAGGGCGGCACCGTCACTTACACCGCCACCGTCGGTGCACCTGTGACCGGTTCACCAGTGACCGTGACCCTGGCCAACGGTCAGATCATTACCATCGAAGTCGGCAAAACCACCGGCACCGTGACCACCACCGCGCCGAACGATGCGCTGACTGGCAACCCACCGCTGACCAACGCCATCACCAACGTCAGTGGCGGTAACTACGAAAACCTCGTCGCCGACCAAACTCCGGTTTCGACCACCGTTACCGACACCGTCGACACCACCAATCTGTCACTGAGTGCGACCGGCACCGTGGCCGAGGGTGGCTCGATCGTCTACACCGCGACCCTGACCAACGCTGCCGGCTCGCCCGTCACCGTGACCCTGAGCAACGGCGCGGTGATCACCATCGAAGCGGGTAAAACCACCGGCACCGTGACGGTTCCGGCGCCTGCCGATGACGTTTACAAAGACGCCGGCAAAGTCGAAGTCACCATCAACGGTGCAACCGGCGGCAACTTCGAAAACCTGGTGCCAAGCACTGTCCCTGCGGTCACCGAAGTGACCGATACCATCGACACTTCGACGGTCAAACTGTCCGCTGACACCTCGGTCGCCGAGGGCGGCACCGTTACTTACACCGCCACCGTCGGTGCGCCCGTGACCGGTTCGCCAGTTGTCGTGACCCTGGCCAACGGTCAGTCCATCACCATCGAAGTGGGCAAAACCACCGGCACCGTGACCACCACCGCACCGAACGACGTGCTGAACGGCCAGGCGCCGCTGAGCAATTCGATCACTGGCGTGAGCGGTGGCAACTACGAAAATCTGGTCGCCGACAAGACGCCGGTCAGCACCACCGTGACCGACTCCGTCGACACCACCAACCTGTCGCTGAGTGCCACCGGCACCGTCGCTGAAGGCGGTTCGATCGTCTACACCGCGACCCTGACCAATCCGGCCGGCACCCCGGTGACCGTGACCCTGAGCAATGGCTCCGTCATCACCATCGAAGCCGGCAAAACCACCGGAACCGTGACCGTTCCGGCGCCAGCCGATGACGTCTACAAAGATGCCGGCAAAGTCGAAGTCAGCATTACCGGAACCAGCGGTGGCAATTTCGAGAACCTTGTTCCGAGCACCGTTCCGGCTGTCACCGAAGTCACTGACACCATCGATACTTCGACCGTCAAACTGACCGCCGATGCCTCGGTGGCCGAGGGCGGCACCGTCACCTACACCGCGACTGTCGGTGCGCCGGTGACTGGCTCGCCGGTTGTTGTGACCCTGGCCAACGGCCAGACCATCACCATCGAAGTGGGTAAAACCACCGGCACCGTCACCACCACTGCGCCGAACGATGCGTTGAACGGTCATGAGCCACTGACCAACGCGATCACTGACGTGAGCGGTGGCAACTACGAAAATCTGGTCGCGGATAAAACCCCGGTCAGCACCACCGTGACCGACACCGTCGACACCACCAACCTGTCGCTGACTGCGACCGGCACCGTGGCGGAAGGCGGTTCGATTGTCTACACCGCAACCCTGACCAATCCGGCCGGTACTCCGGTGACCGTGACCTTGAGCAATGGCTCGGTCATCACCATCGAGGCCGGCAAAACCATTGGCACCGTAACGGTTCCAGCACCTGCCGATGACGTCTACAAAGACGCCGGCAAAGTGGAAGTCAGCATTACCGGAACAACCGGCGGCAACTTCGAGAATCTGGTGCCGAGCACCGTCCCTGCGGTCACTGAAGTGACTGACACCATCGACACCTCGACCGTCAAACTGACCGCCGATACTTCGGTGGCTGAAGGTGGCACCGTCACTTACACCGCCACTGTCGGTGCGCCGGTGACTGGCTCGCCGGTTGTTGTGACCCTGGCCAACGGTCAGACCATCACCATCGAAGTGGGCAAAACCACTGGCACCGTGACCACCACCGCACCGAACGATGCGTTGACCGGTCACGAGCCACTGACCAACGCGATCACTGAAGTGAGCGGTGGCAACTACGAAAACCTGGTCGCTGACAAAACCCCGGTTTCGACCAACGTCACCGACACCGTCGACACCACCAACTTGACCCTGAGCGCCACCGGCACCGTGGCGGAAGGCGGTTTGATCGTCTACACCGCTACCCTGACCAATCCGGCCGGTACTCCGGTGACCGTGACCTTGTCCAACGGCTCGGTGATCACTATCGAAGCCGGTAAAACTACCGGCACCGTGACCGTTCCAGCACCAGCCGATGACGTTTACAAAGACGCTGGCAAGGTTGAAGTCACGATCAAAGACGCAGCAGGCGGCAATTTCGAGAACCTGGTGCCGAGCACCGTTCCGGCTGTTACCGAAGTTACCGATACCATCGATACGTCGACGGTCAAACTCACCGCCGACACTTCGGTAGCTGAAGGCGGCACTGTCACTTACACCGCCACCGTCGGCGCACCCGTTACTGGTTCGCCAGTCGTGGTGACCCTGGCCAATGGTCAGAACATCACCATCGAAGTCGGCAAGACCACCGGCACCGTCACGACCACCGCGCCAAACGACGCGCTGACGGGTCACGAACCGTTGACGAACTCGATCACCGGCGTCACCGGTGGCAACTTCGAAAATCTGGTCGCTGACAATACCCCGGTCAGCACCACCGTCACTGACACCGTGGACACGACGAATCTGTCGCTCAGCGCCACCAACTCGGTCGCCGAGGGCGGTTCGATCACGTACACCGCGACCCTGACCAACGCTGCTGGCTCGCCAGTCACCGTGACCCTGTCCAACGGTTCGGTGATCACCATCGAAGCGGGCAAAACCACTGGCACCGTGACCGTTCCGGCCCCTGCCGATGACGTCTACAAAGATGCCGGCAAAGTCGAAGTCACCATCAACGGTGCAACCGGCGGCAACTTCGAGAACCTCGTTCCGAGCACTGTTCCGGCAGTGACTGAAGTCACTGACACCATTGACACAACCACGGTCAAACTGACCGCGACCGAGTCTGCTGCTGAAGGTGGCACGGTTACCTACACCGCGACCGTTGGCGCACCCGTTACTGGTTCGCCAGTCGTGGTGACCCTGGCCAATGGTCAGAACATCACCATCGAAGTCGGCAAGACCACCGGCACCGTGACCACCACCGCACCGAACGATGCGTTGAATGGTCATGCACCACTGACCAACGCGATCACTGGCGTCAGCGGCGGCAATTACGAGAATCTGGTGGCCGACAAAACTCCGGTCAGCACCACCGTGACCGACACTGTCGACACCACCAACCTGTCGCTGAGTGCGACCGGCACCGTGGCCGAGGGTGGCTCGATCGTCTACACCGCCACGCTGACCAATGCCGCTGGCTCGCCAGTCACCGTGACCCTGTCGAACGGCTCGGTGATCACCATCGAAGCCGGTAAAACCACCGGTACCGTGACTGTTCCAGCGCCAGCCGATGACGTCTACAAAGACGCCGGCAAGGTCGAAGTCACGATCAAGGATGCTGCAGGCGGCAACTTCGAGAACCTGGTGCCAAGCACCGTTCCAGCCGTTACCGAAGTCACCGACACCATCGATACCTCGACCGTGAAGCTGAGCGCCGATACTTCGGTGGCTGAAGGCGGCTCCGTCACTTACACCGCGACTGTTGGCGCTCCAGTGACTGGCGCACCTGTTGTTGTGACCCTGGCCAACGGTCAGACCATCACCATCGACATCGGCAAGACCACCGGCACCGTCACCACCACAGCACCGAACGATGCGCTGACCGGTCACGAACCGCTGAACAACTCGATCACCGATGTCAGCGGCGGCAACTACGAAAACCTCGTCGCCGACAAGACACCGGTCAGCACTACCGTGACTGACACTGTCGACACCACCAACCTGTCGCTGAGCGCGACTCCGGCGGTGAACGAAGGCGGCCAGATCACCTACACCGCCACCCTGACCAACGCCGCCGGCACCCCGGTGACAGTGACCTTGAGCAATGGCGCGGTGATCACCATCGACGCCGGTAAAACTATCGGCACCGTGACCGTCGATGCACCGAAGGATGACGTCTACAAGGACGCCGGCACCGTTGAAGCGACCATCAAGGGCGCGACCGGTGGCGACTTCGAAAACCTGGTCACCAGCAACACTCCGGCGGTGACCACCGTCAACGACACCATCGACACCTCCACCGTGTCGCTGACCGCTACCGCCAACGTCGCCGAAGGCGAAACCGTGGCCTACACCGCGAGCGTGACCGCACCGGTAACCGGCTCGCCAGTCGTCGTGACCCTGTCCAACGGCCAGACCATCACCATCGCCGTCGGTGAGACCACCGGCAGCGTGAATTTCGTTGCGCCGAACAGCCCATTGGCGGGCGGCAGCTCGCTGAGCGTGGCCATCGACAAGGTTGCCGGCGGCAACTATGAAAACCTGGTGGCCGACAAGACACCGGCGAACACCTCGGTGTCGGACACCGTCGACACCACCAACCTGAACCTGACCGCCAGCGACTCGGTGGCGGAAGGTGGTTCGATTGTTTACACCGCGACCCTGACCAATCCGGCCGGTACTCCGGTGACCGTGACGCTGTCCAACGGCGCGGTGATCACCATCGAAGCCGGTAAAACCACGGGCACCGTGACCGTTCCGGCACCTGCCGATGACGTTTACAAAGACGCCGGTAAAGTCGAAGCGACCATTTCCAGCGCTACCGGTGGCAACTTCGAGAACCTGGTGCCTAGCACCGTTCCGGCGGTCACCAACGTGACCGACACCATCGATACCACCACGGTGAAACTGACCGCGACTGAGTCCGCCGCTGAAGGCGGTACCGTCACCTACACCGCGACCGTTGGTGCACCGGTAACTGGTTCGCCAGTGACCGTCACTCTCGCCAACGGCCAGAACATCACCATCGAAGTGGGTAAAACCACTGGTACCGTCACCACCACCGCGCCGAACGATGCGTTGACCGGTCATGCTCCTCTGACCAACGCGATCACCGGCGTGACTGGCGGTAATTTCGAGAATCTGGTCGCCGACAAGACGCCGGTTTCGACCACCGTTACTGACACCGTCGACACCACCAACCTGTCACTCAGTGCGACCGGCACCGTGGCCGAGGGTGGCTCGATCGTCTACACCGCGACCTTGACCAATGCCGCTGGCTCGCCAGTCACCGTGACCCTGTCGAACGGCGCAGTGATCACCATCGAAGCCGGTAAAACCACTGGCACCGTAACCGTACCTGCGCCAGCGGACGACGTTTACAAAGACGCCGGTAAAGTCGAAGCAACCATTTCCACTGCTACCGGTGGCAACTTCGAAAACCTGGTGCCGAGCACCGTTCCTGCGGTCACTAACGTCACCGATACCATCGACACCACGACGGTGAAACTGACCGCGACCGAGTCTGCTGCTGAAGGCGGTACCGTCACCTACACCGCGACCGTCGGCGCGCCAGTGACCGGCTCGCCTGTGGTCGTGACCCTGGCCAACGGTCAGAACATCACCATCGAAGTCGGCAAGACCACCGGCACTGTATCTACCACCGCACCGAACGATGCGTTGACTGGTCATGCTCCTCTGACCAACGCGATCACTGGCGTGACCGGCGGTAATTACGAGAGTCTGGTGGCTGACAAAACGCCAGTCAGCACCACTGTGACCGACACTGTCGATACGACCAACCTGTCCCTGAGCGCTACCAACTCGGTTGCCGAGGGTGGTTCGATCATCTACACAGCGACCCTGACCAACCCGGCTGGCTCGCCAGTGACCGTGACCCTGTCCAACGGCGCCGTGATCACCATCGAAGCGGGCAAAACCACTGGCACCGTGACCGTTCCGGCGCCTGCCGATGACGTGTACAAGGACGCTGGCAAAGTCGAAGCAACCATTTCCAGCGCCACCGGTGGCAACTTCGAGAACCTCGTCCCAAGCACTGTTCCTGCAGTGACCGAAGTCACCGACACCATCGACACCTCCACCGTGAAGCTCAGCGCCGATACTTCGGTGGCTGAAGGCGGCACCGTGACTTACACCGCGACCGTCGGTGCGCCGGTCACCGGTTCGCCGGTTGTCGTGACCTTGGCCAACGGGCAGAACATCACCATCGAAGTCGGCAAGACCACTGGTTCGGTGACCGCCACAGCACCGAACGATGCGCTGACCGGGCATGCACCACTGACCAACTCGATTACCGGCGTGACCGGTGGCAATTACGAGAATCTGGTCGCCGACAAAACGCCGGTTTCGACCACCGTTACTGACACCGTCGACACCACCAACCTGTCGCTCAGTGCGACCGGCACCGTGGCCGAGGGTGGCTCGATCGTTTACACCGCGACCTTGACCAATGCCGCTGGCTCGCCAGTCACCGTGACTCTTTCGAACGGCGCAGTGATCACCATCGAAGCCGGTAAAACCACTGGCACCGTAACTGTTCCTGCGCCGGCGGACGACGTTTACAAAGACGCCGGTAAAGTCGAAGCAACCATTTCCACTGCTACCGGTGGCAACTTCGAGAATCTGGTGCCTAGCACTGTTCCGGCCGTCACCAACGTTACCGATACCATCGACACCACCACGGTGAAACTGACCGCGACCGAGTCTGCCGCTGAAGGCGGTACCGTCACCTACACCGCGACTGTCGGTGCCCCAGTGACCGGTTCGCCGGTCGTAGTGACGTTGGCCAACGGTCAGAACATCACCATCGAAGTCGGCAAGACCACCGGCACTGTATCTACCACCGCACCGAACGATGCGTTGACTGGTCATGCTCCTCTGACCAACGCGATCACTGGCGTGACCGGCGGTAATTACGAGAGTCTGGTGGCTGACAAAACGCCAGTCAGCACCACTGTGACCGACACTGTCGATACGACCAACCTGTCCCTGAGCGCTACCAACTCGGTTGCCGAGGGTGGTTCGATCATCTACACAGCGACCCTGACCAACCCGGCTGGCTCGCCAGTGACCGTGACCCTGTCCAACGGCGCCGTGATCACCATCGAAGCGGGCAAAACCACTGGCAACGTGACCGTTCCGGCACCAGCGGACGACGTTTACAAAGACGCCGGCACCGTTCAGGCAACGATCACCAATGCCACCGGTGGCAACTTCGAAAACCTGGTGCCGAGCTCCGTTCCGGCCGTCACCAACGTCACCGACACCATTGATACCACCACGGTCAAACTGACCGCGACCGAGTCTGCTGCTGAAGGCGGTACCGTCACCTACACCGCAACCGTCGGTGCACCAGTCACCGGTTCGCCGGTTGTGGTGACCTTGGCCAACGGTCAGAACATCACCATCGAAGTGGGTAAAACTACCGGCACCGTCACTACCACCGCACCGAACGATGCGCTGGCCGGTCATGCGCCGCTGACCAACGCGATCACCAACGTCAGCGGCGGCAACTACGAGAACCTCGTTGCCGACAAGACCCCGGTCAACACCACGGTTACTGACACCGTCGACACCACCAACCTGTCGCTGTCCGCGACCGGCACCGTGGCCGAGGGTGGCTCGATCGTTTACACCGCGACGCTGACCAACGCTGCCGGCTCGCCGGTTACCGTGACGTTGAGCAACGGCGCCGTGATCACCATCGACGCCGGTAAAACCACCGGCACCGTGACCGTTCCGGCGCCTGCCGATGACGTGTACAAGGACGCTGGCAAAGTCGAAGCGACCATTTCGACTGCTACCGGTGGCAACTTCGAGAACCTGGTGCCGAGCACTGTTCCTGCAGTCACCAATGTTACTGACACCATCGACACCACCACGGTCAAACTGACCGCGACCGAGTCTGCTGCTGAAGGCGGTACCGTCACCTACACCGCGACCGTTGGTGCACCGGTAACCGGTTCGCCAGTGACCGTCACTCTGGCCAATGGTCAGAACATCACCATCGAAGTGGGTAAAACCACCGGTACTGTCACCACTACTGCGCCGAATGACGTGTTGGCCGGTCATGCACCGTTGACCAACGCAATCACCAACGTCAGCGGCGGCAACTTCGAAAACCTCGTAGCCGACAAGACCCCGGTGAGCACCACCGTGACCGACACTGTCGATACGACCAACCTGTCGCTCAGCGCTACAGGTACCGTGGCCGAAGGTGGCTCGATCGTTTACACCGCGACCCTGACCAACGCTGCTGGCTCGCCAGTCACCGTGACCCTGAGCAACGGCGCCGTGATCACCATCGACGCCGGTAAAACCACTGGCACCGTGACCGTTCCTGCCCCGGCTGATGACGTCTACAAAGACGCCGGCACCGTGCAGGCAACCATCACCAATGCCAGCGGTGGCAACTTCGAAAACCTGGTGCCGAGCACCACGCCAGCCGTGACCAGCGTCACCGACACCATCGACACCACGGGCGTGAAACTCACCGCCACTGGCACCGTGGCCGAAGGTGGTACCGTCACCTACACCGCCACCGTCGGTGCGCCTGTGACTGGTTCGCCAGTGACCGTAAGCCTGTCCAACGGCCAAACGATCACCATCGACATCGGCAAAACCACCGGCACCGTGACCACCACAGCGCCGAACGACGTGTTGACCGGCCACGCACCGTTGGCCAATGCGATCACCAACGTCAGCGGCGGCAACTTCGAAAATCTGGTGGCCGACAAGACACCGGTCAGCACCACTGTGACCGACACTGTCGATACGACCAACCTGTCCCTGAGCGCCACCAACACGGTCGCCGAAGGCGGTTCGATCATCTACACCGCGACACTGACCAACGCGGCTGGCTCGCCGGTCACTGTGACTCTGTCCAACGGCGCGGTGATCACCATCGACGCCGGCAAAACCACTGGCACCGTGACCGTTCCTGCCCCGGCTGATGACGTCTACAAAGACGCCGGCACCGTGCAGGCAACCATCACCAACGCCAGCGGCGGCAGCTTCGAAAACCTGGTACCAAGCACCGTACCGGCCGTGACCAGCGTCACCGACACCATCGACACCACTACCGTGAAGTTGTCTGCCACCAGTACAGCGGCTGAAGGCGGCAACGTCGTCTACACCGCCACCGTCGGTGCGCCAGTCACAGGTTCGCCAGTCGTGGTGACTCTGGCCAACGGCCAGTCCATCACCATCGACATCGGCAAGACCACCGGCACCGTGACCACCACCGCACCGAACGATGCGTTGACCGGCCATGCGCCGCTGACCAACGCGATCACCAATGTCAGCGGCGGCAACTACGAAAACCTCGTTGCCGACAAGACCCCGGTCAGCACCACCGTGACCGACACTGTCGACACCACCAACCTGTCGCTCAGTGCGACCGGCACCGTGGCCGAAGGTGGCTCGATCGTTTACACCGCGACCCTGACCAACGCTGCTGGCTCGCCAGTCACCGTGACCCTGAGCAACGGCGCAGTGATCACCATCGATGCAGGCAAAACCACCGGCACCGTGACTGTTCCTGCACCAGCCGATGACGTCTACAAAGACGCCGGCACCGTGCAGGCGACCATCAAGTCGGCGACAGGTGGCAACTTCGAAAACCTGGTACCAAGCACCGCGCCAGCCGTGACCAGCGTTACCGATACCATCGACACCACGGGCGTGAAACTCACCGCCACGGGTACTGTGGCCGAGGGTGGCACCGTCACCTACACCGCCACTGTCGGCGCTCCGGTCACCGGTTCGCCAGTGACCGTAAGCCTGTCCAACGGCCAGACGATCACCATCGACATCGGCAAAACCACCGGCACCGTGACCACCACTGCGCCGAACGACGTGTTGACCGGCCACGCACCGTTGACCAATGCGATCACCAACGTCAGCGGCGGCAATTACGAAAATCTGGTAGCCGACAAGACCCCGGTCAGCACCACCGTGACCGACACCGTCGACACCACCAACCTGTCGTTGAGCGCGACCCCGGCGGTGAACGAGGGCGGCCAGATCACCTACACCGCGACCCTGAGCAACGCCGCCGGCTCGCCGGTGACCGTGACCCTGAGCAACGGTTCGGTGATCACCATCGACGCCGGTAAAACCACGGGCACCGTGACCGTTCCCGCTCCGGCTGACGACGTCTACAAAGACGCCGGCAGCGTGCAGGCGACCATCACCAACGCCAGCGGTGGCAACTTCGAGAACCTGGTACCGAGCACGACACCGGCCGTGACCAACGTCGCCGATACCATCGACACCACCACCGTCAGCATCACCGGCAGCACCTCGGTGACCGAAGGCCAGACCGCCAGCTACACCGTCAGCCTGACCCACCCGGCGCAAACCGACGTGACCCTGAAAATCGTCTACAGCGGCACCGCCGCCGACGGTTCGGACTTCACTGGCGTGTACACCGTGAAGATCCCGGCAGGCGCCAGCAGCGCGCAGTTCAACGTCGCGACCATCGATGACAAGATCACCGAAGGCACCGAGAACTTCGTGGTCAAGATCGACTCGGCCACCGGCGGCAACTTCGAGAACCTGGCCGTCAGCAGCACCAACGGCAGCGTCAGCACCTCGATCATCGACAACGATGCGCCACCGGTCATCGACCTCGATGCCAACAACTCCAGCGGCGCCACCGGTGCCGATTACAAGGTCACGTTCACCGAAAACACCCCGGGCGCCGGCGTGTCGATTGCCGACACTGACCTGACGATCACCGATCCGGACAGCACCATGCTGACCGGTGCGACCATCGTGTTGACCAACCGTCAGGACGGTGACGCACTGAACTTGGGCAACAGCGTCAACGGCATCACCATCAATGCCAACAGCACCAACGGCACCGTGACCTTGACCCTGTCGGGTAACGCAACGCTCGCCGACTACATGCAGGCGATCAAGAACATTAGTTTCACCAACAGCAGTGAAAACCCGAGCACCGTGCCACGGATCATCACCGTGACTGTGACCGATGGCGGCAACTACTCCAACACCGCGACCACCACGGTCAATGTAGTGGCGGTCAACGACGCTCCGGTGGCCGCGCCAAGCAACGTCACCGGCACCGAAGACACGCCGCTGCTCCTCGGCTGGTCGACCTTCGGTGTGACCGACGTCGACAGCCCGGCCAGCAGCCTGGGCATCAAAATCACCCAGCTGCCGGGCGAAGGCAAACTGCAATACCTGGACGGTTCGACCTGGAAAGACGTCGCCAACAACCAGACCTTCAGCAAGGCTGACATCGACGCCGGCAAGCTGCGCTTCATGCCGGATGCCAACGAATCGGGGGTCAACGGTTACGGCGGCACCGGCATGGGCAACAACCAGGCCGACTACGCACAGATCAAGTTCCAGCCAACCGACGGCCAGCTGCTGGGCAACACCGGCACCGTGAAGATCGACATCACGCCGGTGGCGGATGCACCGACCGTGAGCGTGGCCGACAACAGCGTGAAGTCCACCGGACTGGTCAAGGAAGTCTGGACCGGCCTGCCGGGCCTGGGCACCAACGGCAACGGCGCTGACTCGACCACGTTGAAAAACGTGATCGACGGCGCCGGTACCCCGAACTCCAGCACCAACGTGACCAACGTGCAGTCCGACGGCAGTGTGACCGCCGGCACCGCGTCGAAAACCTCCGGCCTGATCTATCTGGAAGCCGGCAAGACCTACAGCTTCAGCGGCGTGGCTGACGACAGCCTGCTGATCACCATTGGCGGCAAGAGCGTGGCGTCAGGTACCTGGGGCGCGGGTGGCGCGATCAGTGGTTCGTTCACCCCGACCACCAGCGGCTACTACACCCTGGACATCTACCACCACAACCAGAGCGGCCCGGGCAGCTATGACGTGAACCTGTCGGTCAATGGCAGCACGCCGATCGACCTGAGCAGCGCCGGCGTGCCGATCTACACCGGCGTGCAGGATCTGGTGAATGCCGGCGTAACCGTCTCCGACCTGCATGGCAGCAACGGCGAAGGTTATTACGACGGCTACAAGCTCAACACCGGCGCCGAGGGCACCACGGTGAAACTGTCGGCGATCAACACCGCGCTGACCGACACCGACGGCTCGGAAACCCTGAGCGTGAAAATCAGCGGCGCGCCGGTCGGCTCGGTCCTTTCCGACGGTAATGGCCACAGCTTCACCGTCACCGCAAGCAATGGCGAAGCCAACGTCACCGGCTGGAACCTCGGCAGTCTGACCGTGACCCCGCCGACCTACTACAACGGCCAGTTCAACCTGACCGTGACCTCGACCTCCACCGAGATGGTCGGCGGCTCGGCAAGCAGCACCGCGACCATCCCGGTCACCGTGGTGCCGGCGGTGTACAACGCGGTGGTCGGTACTTCTGGCGATGACACCTTCAACGGCACCGATGGCAACGACATCATGGTCGCCGACATCGGCGGTCTGACCGTAGTGCCGGGCACCAACTACAACATCGCGTTCATGGTCGACAGCTCGGGCAGCATGAGCGCCTCGTCGCTCAACGCAGCCAAAGACTCGCTGACCTCGGTGTTCAACAGTCTCAAGCAGAGCCTGGGCGGCAGCAATTCGGGGACGGTAAACATCTTCCTGGTGGACTTCGATACCCAGGTCAACAAGTCGGTGTCGGTGAACCTCAACGACCCGAACGCGCTGACGCAACTTAAAGCCGTATTGGACTCGATGGCCTCCGGCGGCGGCACCAACTACGAGGACGTCTTCAAGACCACGGCCAACTGGTTCCAGAGCGCTGACGCGGTGGCCAACACCGGCGCGAAGAACCTCACGTACTTCATCACCGACGGCCAGCCGACCTACTACCAGAGCGGCGAACAGACCAACCCGACGCTGTACGGCAACGTGAAGCTCGACGACGTGGTGAAAACCAGCAACTACAAGCCGGGCGACACCTTCAGCACCTACATCGACAATACCCACGCGTTGACGATCAACAGCGCCGGCACCGTGACCCTGCAAACCTACAATTCGTGGTGGGGCTGGAGCAGCTCTAATCTGGGCACCATCCACGCGCAGGGCGACGGCACTTATGAGCTGTCCAATCTGGCGGGTACCGGTAACAGCACCAACTCGTCAACGACCAGTAACTCGACCAGTGGCTTTGCCCTGCTCAGCGGTCTGTCGAACGTCGAGGCTATCGGACTGAACAACGATGTCAGCCTCAACGACCTGAAACCTTACGACTCGGACAAGACGCCACAGACCAACATCGATCCGAAGGATCTGGCCAACTCGATCATCGGCCACACCGAAGCGACGATGCCGGGCAACGACACCGTCAGCGGTGGCGACGGTAACGACATCCTGTTCGGCGACCTGGTGAGCTTCAACGGCATTGCCGGTGAGGGTTATCAGGCGATGCAGGCGTTCGTGGCCAAGGAAACCGGGGTCGACGTCAGCAAAGTCACCACCAGCAACGTGCACCAGTACATCACCGAGCACTATCAGGCGTTCGATGTGTCCGGTGCACATGACGGTAACGACACGCTGTTGGGCGGCGCAGGTAACGACATCCTGTTTGGCTCGGGCGGCAACGACCTGCTCGACGGCGGCAAGGGCAATGACATCCTGCTCGGCGGCACCGGCAACGACACGCTGATCGGCGGTAAGGGCAACGACATCCTGATCGGTGGTTCCGGTGCCGACACCTTCGTCTGGAAGGCGGGCGACACCGGCAACGATGTGATCAAGGACTTCAAGGCCAGTGAAGGCGACCGCATCGACCTGCGCGATCTGCTGCAGGGTGAAACCGGCAGCACCATCGACAACTTCCTGAAGATCACCACGGTTGATGGCACGTCGTCGCTGCAAGTCAGCTCGGCGGGCAAGTTCAACTCCGGCGATGCGGCAGCCGCCACGCCGGACGTGACGATCAAACTGGAAGGCAACAACTGGTCGAGTGCCAACATTCACAACCTGATTGCCGGCAGCGATCCGACCATCAAGGTCGACCACAACAACAGCTGATGCGTGAACAAAACGGCCGCCCCTTGGGGCGGCCGTCACGTTTGCGGCTAACTCGGCGGTGACGATTTCGTCGCCGCACCGCATACTCGCGCGCAGTTGGCCTATGCTGCTGACAGCATGACGCTGGATCTTTTCTGAGGGATGCTCAATGTTTTACGTGCAACGCGATGCGCAAGGTCTGTTGATTCGCGTGGAAGCCGCGGCCTACGCCGAGGCCACGGAAACGCTGCCGGCCGACAGCCATGAAATCCAGGCCTGGTTCGCCAATGAAGTGGTGGAAACCAGCCTGAAACAGCTCAAGCAGAGCGACCTGGAAATGATTCGGGTACTCGACGACCTGATTCAGGTGCTGACCCAGAAAGGCGTGATCCGGGTCACCGACCTGCCGCCGGCAGCACAGGCCAAGCTGATGGACCGGACCCAGGCGCGTGAGGCGCTGGGCGGGTTGAGCCACCTGATCGATGAAGATGAAGGCGGGCTGATCTGATCCGCGATCTTCGGCGACTGGACTGGCCCCTTCGCGAGCAAGCCCGCTCCCACACTTGAAATGCATTCCAATGTGGGAGCGGGCTTGCTCGCGAAGGCGGCATCACTGTCACCGCCTTAACAAGATTTACTTCCAGGGCCTGGGCTCACCCAACAACTGCCCCTGCACCCCATACAAGCCCATCTCGCGAATCACCGACAACTCGCCTTCGGTCTCCACCCGCTCGGCAATCAATGGCAGATCGATGCTGTGCGCCGCCCGCTGGATCGCTTCGATGAACAGGCGCTTGTCGCTCTCCTGATCAATGGCGCGAATGTAGCTGCCATCGATCTTCAGGTACGCCAGCCCCAGCCGCGCCAAGTTGCCGATCATGCTGAAGCGTCCACCAAAGCGCTGCAGGCTCAGGGAGAAACCGAGTTCACGCAGGCGCCGGGTCAACTGCTCCAGCACCGCTTGCTCCGGCAACTGTTCCTCACCGATCTCCAGCGTCAGGCGCTCGCCCAGATCAGAGTGCGCCCGCAGAATCTCGAACACTTTGTTCAAGGCCTGCGAATCGGCCAGGGTCGCCGAGGACAGGTTCAGCGCCAGCGAATCCTCATGCCCTTTCATCTGCTCCAGAACGCGTTCGAGCATCAAGCGGTCAAGCCGTGCGGTCCAGCCGAAACGCTCGAGCCACGGCAGGAAACGTCCGGCCGGAATGGTCTGACCCTGCTCATCCAGCAACCGCGAGAGCACTTTGTAATGCAGCACCAATTGCGTGTCCTGAGCGGCCACCACCGGTTGGAAGTACAGCTCGAAACGCTGCTGATTCAGCGCCTGATCGAGCAAGCGATGCCAGGCGTGGTGATCGTCACCGACGTCCGCCACCAGGCTCTGATCGATGCACGCCCAATTCTGCTCGCCCTGCCCCTCGGCCTGCGCCAGCGCCTGGTCGCCCAGGGTCAGTACTGCTTGCGGTGAATCACCGTGGGCAAACGGCGCGAGGCCGATGGAGGCCACGGCCGGTACATCGGTGGCGCCGGTGGCATGCAGGCTGCTCAATGCGCTGTCGAGGTTCTGCGCCAGTTGCAGCGCTTCTTCGCGCACCAGCCCTGGCGCCAGCACGGCGAACTCACCACCGCGTATGCGGGTGACGAGGTTCTGGGTTTCCGGGTATTTGGCGCATTCGCGCGATAGCTGCTGGCCCACCGCTTTCAACAGTTCGTCGGTGCGCTGCCCGCCCAGGCGCTGGTTGAGCCCGGCCAGATCCTTGACCCGCAACAGCAGCAGATAACCGGAACTGGCCTGCTCCGGGTTGCTCACGCGGTTGTGCAATTGCATCTCAAAATAGCGCCGGTTGGCCAGCCCCGTGAGGTTGTCCTGATAGGACTCGGCACGCAGTTTTTCACTGCGCTCGGCCTGCTCCTGAAACAGCGCCTTGAGCTTCTCGACCATCTGGTTCATCGCCTGTACCACGCGCCGTAGTTCCGGGGTGCGCGGCAGATCCGGCAGGCTGAGGAATTCGCGGCGGGCAATGGCGTGCGATTGTTTGACCATGTAATCGAGCGGGCGCAATTGCCGGCGCAACAGCAGCGCGCCGAGCACCGCACTGACCGCACCGCACAGCAGCAACCAGCCGAGGCTGCCCAACGCGCTCTGCCACAACTTGGCCACGGCAAACATCGGGTGGCTGACCACCTCGACCCGCGCCGCCTGCTCCCAGCCACGGCTGACCAGCGCGTCGCCACCAGCAGGTTCGAGGCCGATCAGGTTGACGAACCAGTCAGGCACATTGCTGACTGTCGGAATTCCGCTGCGCTCGACGATGGTCTGGTCGGTTTTCAGATCAACGACGCGGATGCTCGCGTAATAGCCGCTGTCGAAAATCGAGCTGACCAGCAGCTCGACCATCGCCGGGTCGTCGATATTCGGCGTCAGCGACAACGCCAGCGCCGTGGCGGCGTCCTGAGCGTGGGAGCGCAGCTGGTTGACGTACTGCGTGCGCGAGCTCTCCAGACTGACCATGAAGCTGCCGGTGAAGGCGACCACCAGGAACAGACAGATAGCGATCAACAGCTGTTTGAACAAAGACATCTGAGCGCGTGCTCCTAGTTAGTCGTTTCGACCGGGAAACCTTCGGCCTGCATTTTCTTCAGCACATCCTGCCAGCGCGACAGGCGTTTGGTGTCACCGACCTTCTTGTTGCCCTTGGCTCCCGGCAGGTACAGACCTTCTGCATTGAAAGAGTAGACCGGCAGCAAATCGGTTCGCTGGGACGCCGGCTGAATCGGATCGATCAGGCTGTCGAGCACCAACGGCATGGCATCGGGGGTGGCATAGTAAGTCAGTACCATGTGCGCGCGATTCTGGCGCAGTGCCTTGACGTAGGTGATGCGCAGCTTGTCACTGGAGACCCCGAGATGGCGCAGGCTGAAATACTTGGCGATCGCGTAGTCTTCGCAATCGCCGGCACCTTTCCACAGGGCTTCGATGGGCGTCTCCCAATAATCGACCTGTCGCCACAGATCGATATCTTCTACATAACGCACCTGTTTGTTGAAAAACAGGTTCACCACTTTGAGCTTTTCCATCTCGCTGACCTGTTTCTGCGTGGCCAGCAGGTTCTGCCAGGCATCGATCCGCTGCTGCCCGGCACCCAGCGGGCCGTACAGCGCCGTGGCTTTGCGGCTGATCGCGGAAAAATCCCAATCGGCATGCAGGCCGCCCAGCATAACGCCGGCCAGCAACAGTGCGCAGCCTAGCCAGCGCAGAGTCCGGGGGATCGCGAAACGTACCGCCACAGCAGGTTTCCAAGGGGCAGGAAGGAAAGCGTTTGATGGTGAAGCTTAGCCCGGCAAAAAACAATGGCACCATGAGATCATCACCATCGCGCTAAACTTCACGCAGGACAGCAAGCCTTTACATGGTTTGACAACCTGTAGAGCAATCACTAGTGTCTTTGGATCCAAATTCCGTCGTCATTCAGGGTGAGTAGTTGTGACACAGAAGCCCAAACCGCTGCACAGCATCAAAGTCGATGGGCCGATTCCCGCACACCTTGCCCGCTCGATCATCGAAGAGACCCTGCGCTCGGCGATCCTTGACGGTCGCTTACCGTGCGGCACCGCCCTGCGCCAGCAGGATCTGGCCGACCTGTTCGGGGTCAGCCGGATGCCGGTGCGCGAGGCTCTGCGCCAGCTCGAAGCGCAGGAACTGCTAAGCGTCACCACCCACAAGGGCGCCGTTGTAGCGCCGCTGATCCAGGGCGACGCCACCGAAACCTACGAGTTGCGGATCCTGCTCGAATCCGAGGCCATGCGCCAGTCGATCCCGTTGCTGACCAGCGCCGATCACGCGCTTGCCGCCAGATATATCGAAGAACTCGAAATCCAGCACGACTACAGCGAAATCGGTCGGCTCAATCGTCTGTTCCACATGGCTTTGTACAGTAAGGCACCGAATCGGCGTTTGCTGCGATTGGTCGAAGACGGCCTCAATGAGGAAGAGCGCTTCCTGCGGTTCAACCTCGAAGCCATGGGCCTGGGCAAACTCTCCCAGGAAGATCACCGCGCCATGCTCCAGGCCGTGATCGCGCGCGATGTCGAGCTGTCGGTGAAGTTGCTCACACATCACCTCAACCGTGGCGTCGAGGTCATCACCCGCTATCTCGCCAGCCCCGCCGGACAAAACCGCAAGGCTGCACGCTGACACCCTCCACGCCGGTCTCTGGCCTTCGCGCCTGACCGGCGAATAACCCGCTTACAAATCCTCTCCCCCGATCCCCCGCAAACCTGGTGGCGGATCCGCCTGTTCGCTCTACCCTCCCAGCGCTCGCAAGCCCGTCATTGCGGCTCGGCGCGGACGAATCGGTCATAGCCGTCCCGCCAATTTACCCGCACTCTTTAACGGCCACCCCATGAAGAACGGGCGACGCGCCGCACTGCCGGCGCAGTCCCCGCACCAGGAACCTACGGAAGGAGCCTTGCCACGGGAAAAAGGGAAGTTACGGCGCCGTTTCCGGCCCACTTTCATTCCTATACATCACATAAATCCCCGCTTTTTAAAGTTGCTTTGAGTGAGGCATTCACTCTTGTTTTCAATTTTGGCCTTTATTTGCCGAAAGGAGCAACTACGCCCAAATAAAACTCAAATAAATAGTTTTATCAGGCCAACTCATATTCAAAAAACAGACAACTAAAAATAATTAAAAATAAACTTGTTAAGTTATTTAACGATGTATTAGCTTTTTATTGCCGAGCAGGGTTCACCCCGCAAACACGGCGCAGCTCCATAGTCAGGCTGCAGTCTTGGCAGATAAGCGCCAGGCTTCTGCTCAGAGCCTTCCATGCACTTCGCAAACTTTCACCGATCCGAATGAGGCCAGCGTTCGCCAATAGAAAACGTTTCAGATTTATTGAGTCCGCGTTAAAGCACAGAACGAGCAACTTCCTCTATTCCAATAACACCGAGGTTCGCCATGATGCCAACTAAAGAACAACTCGCCCTGAAAAAAGCGCAATTGAGCGTTCACCCGATCTTCACCGAGATCGATTCGTTATCGGTACTGCGCCGGTTCATGGAGTCCCACGTCTTCGCCGTGTGGGATTTCATGTCGCTGACCAAGCGCCTGCAGCAGGAACTGACCTGCACGCGGCTGCCCTGGTTGCCGCCACGAGACCCGCATGCCGCACGCCTGATCAATGAAATCGTGCTCGGTGAGGAGTCGGATGATCGTCCCGCTCACGGCCATTACAGCCATTTCGAGCTGTACCTGGACGCCATGCGCGAAGTCGGTGCGAGCACCACGGCGGTCGAGCGGTTTGTCGCGCTGCAGCAGGAAGGCGTGAGTTACGACGTCGCTCTGCAAAGCGTCGAAGTGGATCCGGCAGCAGCAAAATTTGTGCGCGAGACGCTGAACACCGCGCTGCACGCACCGGGCCACAGCGTCGCCGCGGCGTTCCTGCATGGCCGCGAGAGCGTAATCCCGCCGATGTTCCAGCGCATCCTCGATGACTGGGGGATCGGCATCGAACAGGCGCCGACCTTTCGCTATTACCTGGAGCGCCACATCGAGGTCGATTCGGAAGATCACGGCCCGGCGGCGGAGCACCTGCTCGATCGCCTGGTCGATGGCGATCCGCAACGCGAAGCCGAGGTCTATGCCAGCGCCATCGCGGCGGTGGAAAGCCGCATCGCCCTGTGGGACGGCCTGCGTCTGAGCATGCGCGAGACTTTGGTGGAGGTGGCCCAATGAACGCCGCCGACTACCAATCCTTCGCCGACGCCTGGGAAACCCGCGCCACCATCCGTACCCGACCACGGCGCGTGCTCGAAGACGATGAACGCCTGATCTACCCGCTGAGCCGCCAACCCCTGGTGCTCAGCGAAACCTTCCTGCGCGAATGCCCGCAGCAGCGGGATTTCGCCCTGGTGCAGACGCTGTACAAATTCATCAACGACGTGGTGATTTTCGAGACCGAGATCGTCGACAAGACCGCGCGCAGCATCGCCAAGAATCGCTTCGCCGTGGCCTTCCCGTTCGCCTGTCGCTACGACGCCATGACCGTGGTGGTGGACGAGGATTACCACGCGCTGGTAGCGATGGATTTTATGCAGCAGACCGTGGCCATGACCGGTATCGAGCCGATCGAACTGCCCACTGAAATCGAACTGAGCCGGGCGATTCCTGCCGCTGTGGCACTGGCGCCCGAGCACCTGCGCAGCGCGGTGGAACTGATCTGCGTGGCCATCGCCGAAAACACCGTGACCGGCGACGTCGCCGCGTTCGCCCGGGACGACACGGTCAAGCCGTCGATCAAAGGGCTGATGGCCGATCACTTGCTCGACGAGGGCCGCCACTCCAGCTTCTGGGCGCGCATGGTGCGTATCTATTGGCACACCGCCAATGACGCGGATCGGGCAACCATCGCGCAGATCCTGCCGGTGTTCATCGGCCATTACCTGACCAACGACATCCAGAAGTCCTTCGATTTGCGCCTGATCGACGCCCTGCCGGTCAGCGAGGCAGTGCACCGCTCGCTCAAGGACGAAATGGCCGGGCTGGCGTTTCCGATCAATCGCCACCATCCGCTGGTGGGCAACATCGTGCGCTTTTTCCACAGCAGCTCGCTGCTCGACACGCCGTGCGTGCAGCACGCCCTGCGTGACTATCTGGTTTGATGAGGAGGCCGACATGAGACGTCTCGACATTTTGCTGATTGGCGCCAGCCAGGCCATGACCGACCTGGCGCAGGAACTCGAACAACACGGTCACACTTTACGGCGCAGCGGCGCGGCGCAATCGCCGGTGGATCTGATCATCGACGACGGCTTCATCGGCGCCGGCGATTTCTGCGCCATCCCGCACCTGCATCTGCGCCTGGGTATCGGGTCGCCGAGCCTTGGCGGTTTACCGACGCTCGACCTGCTGTGCTTCCTCGGCTCGTCACTGATCAGCCGTGTGCCGATTGGCGATGAGCCGTCCGGCAATGGTCAGGCACTGCGCCAGCGAGTGCTGACGCATGTGGTCGACGAAGTCGCGTTGCTGGTCAGCCGTTTCTCCCGCGATGCCGAGTATTTGCAGCAGGCAGTGCCAGCCACGGCGCCGGACTTTGAACAGGTGGAAAATCTGTCGTTTCTCGACAGTCTGGCTTACGTCCATCGCCTCAACGCCACGACGCATCCGGAATTATTGCGACAGGCGCAGACGCCGCTGATCGAACGCCTGCAGCAGAGCCTGATCGCGCACGCCGAGCGACCGGCGTTGCACTTGGCCGAGCAGTCACTCAGCTATCGCCAGTTGCACACGCACAGCCGTGCGATCCAGCAACGTCTGCAACCGTTGCTCGAGCAGCATCCGCAGCCGTGGGTCGTGGGTATCTGCCAGCCGAAAAGCCCGGCGCTGTTCGCCTCGATTCTGGCGGTGCTCGGCAGTGGCGCGGTGTATCTGCCGCTGGAGCCGAGCCATCCGGTGCAGCGTCAGCAATACATCCTGCAAAACGCCGGCGCAGTGTTGTTGCTGCACGACGGCGAGCATCCGCTGGGTGAGTCGATGCCCGGGCTGGATGTCAGTCGTATCGACAGTGCCGACGCCGATCTCGACCTGCCGTTGATGCGTCAGCGGCCGACGCTTGAAGCACCGTGCATGGCGCTCTACACCTCCGGCACCACCGGCCATCCGAAGGGCGTGCTGCTGAGCCAGGCGAACCTTGCGCACTTCACCGCGTGGTACGCCGATTACGCGCAGTTGCACGCCGAAAGTCGGGTGTTGCAGTTCTCTTCGCTGAGTTTCGATTCTTCTCTGATCGATATCTTTCCGACGCTGCTGCAAGGCGCTGAACTGGTAGTACCGGATGACACCCAGCGCCGCGATCCGCTGCAACTGGTGGCGCTTATCCGCCGCCGGCAACTGACCCACGCGTTCCTGCCGCCGGCGCTGCTGAGCATCCTACCGCTGGAGCAATTGCAAGGCGTCGAGGTGATGACCGGCGGCGACATCTGCGAGCCCTTCGTCATCGAGCAACTGACCCGTCAGGGCAAGCTGCACAACCTCTACGGCCCCACCGAAGCGACGGTGCTGATTACCGCTCGCCAGCTCAAACCGGGTGACAGCAACCGTACTCTTGGCGCACCGATTGCCAACAGTCAGGTGCTGATTCTCGATGACGATCTGCAACCGGTGCCGGAGAACACCGTCGGCGAATTGTTCATCGTCGGCCCCGGCGTTTGCCTCGGTTATCTGAACAATCCGCAGCAGACTGCGGAGCGTTATCTGACCCTGCAACTGCCGCACGGTGAGAGCTTGCGCGCCTACCGCAGCGGCGACATGGCCAAGTGGGGCGAACACGGCATCGAGCTGTGTGGACGGCGCGACAATCAGGTAAAGATCCGTGGTTTCCGGGTCGAACCGGAAGAGATCGAGCGCTGCCTGCGCGAGAGCCAGTTGTACCGCCAGGTGGCGGTGGTGATCGACCATCAGCGGCGGATTCTGGCGTTCCTTGCGCAGCCGCAGTCGGACGCTGCCCGCGATCTGTTGAAGGCGCATGCCCAGCAGTTTCTGCCGGACTACATGCAACCGGTGGCGTGGACTGAACTGGCGCAGATGCCGTTCGCCAGCAACGGCAAGGTCGACCGCAAAGCGTTGCTGGAGCTGCCGGTGAGCGTGCAGGACAGCAGTCCGAAATGCCTGCCGGCAAACGCTGACGAAGCGTTGCTGCTGGAGATCTGGGCGGAACTGCTGGAGCTGCCGAGCAGCGATATTTCCACCGACGAAAGCTTCTTCAATCTCGGTGGGCATTCGATTCTGCTGTCGCGGATGTTGCTGCGCTTGCGTGAGGAGTTCGGGCGCAGCATCTCGATCAACCGCTTCATCGAATTGCCGACCATCATCAAACTCGCAACGCTGGTGCGCGGTACCGATGACAGCGCGGTGCTCAGCGCCCAGGCCATGGCCGACGCCGAGCGTGCGCTGAACATTGAGCCGCTGCCCATCAGTCGCTTGGGCGATGTGCACAAGGTGATCGTCACCGGCGCCAACAGCTTTGTCGGCGTGCACATCGTCGAAGCGCTGCTTGGTTGGGGCGCCAGCGAAGTGGCGTGTCTGGTGCGCGACGGGGGCGGGCAAACGGCGGCGCAGCGTTTTGCTCAGGCGTTGCGCGAGAACCGCCTCGAACATCTCGATTTGAGCCGGGTGCGAATCTACTCCGCGGACCTCACCCGCCCGCAACTGGGTCTGGCCGCTGACGATTATCAGCGCCTGGATCGCGAGTTCGGCGCGCTGGTGCACAACGCCGCCAACGTCAATCACGTGCTTGATTACGAGTCGCTTGCCGCAGATAACGTCGAGCCGATTTTCGAGCTGCTGCGCCTGTGTGAAGGGCGCAGCAAAAAGGTCTTCAATTTTGTCTCGACGCTGTCCGCTTCCAGCACCGTCGATAGCGAAGGCCACGTGCTCGAATTGCCCGCCGCAGCGACCCCGCCGATCTACATTCGCAACGGCTACAACCTGTCGAAATGGGTCGGCGAACGCATCCTCGAACGGGCCCGCGAGCGCGGGGTGTGGGTCAACCTGTATCGCCCCGGCAACATCAGCTTCAACAGCCTGAGCGGCGTCTGCCAGCCGCACAAAAACCGTTTGATGCTGATGCTCAAGGGCTCGATCCAGCTCGGTCAGGTGCCGGCCTTCGCGCTGAATTTCGACCTGATGCCGGTGGACTTTCTCGCCCGCTTCATCGCCTTCCACGCCAGCCGTTATTCGACCAAGCGTGCGGTGTTCAACCTGCACAACCCCGAGCCGCTGAGTTGGGATGCCTACGTCGCCTCGTTCCGCGAAACCGGCAGCGAGTTCTCGCTGGTCAGCGTCGCCGACTGGCAGCAGCAACTGGGCCGGGTCGATGCCGACAACGCGCTGTTCGGCGTGCTCGGTTTCTACCTCAACGGCTTCGAGGAAGACATCGGCGACATCTCCCTGATCGGCCATGCCAACGCCAAGGCCGGCGTGCGGCAGATGGGCGCGCAGTACCCGGAAAAATCCCCGGCGCTGCTACGTCGCGGCTGCGATTACTTGAAACAGATCAACTTCATCTAGTTCATCAAAAAGGAGCAACACCATGAGCAATCTGCAACCCGACACCCTGATCAAAAACCCGCACGGCTGCCACGTTGTGTCTTCGGTGGAGGTGCCGGCGGACGCGGCGCAGGTCTGGGCGGTGGTCGGCAATTTCGCTGGCTTCGACCGTTTCATTCCGGCGCTGTCGCACATCGAAATGACCGGCGACGGCGTGTCGTCGCTGCGCAAGAAATTCTTCAAGGATGGCAATGTGGTGGTCGAACAACTCAACTCCCGCGATGAGCAGGCGCGCGCCATGACCTGGACCACGATTTACAACACCTTGGGTGTGGCGAATTTGTGGGCGGCGATGAATGTGGAATCACTGGGGGCGGGGAAGTCGCGGGCGACCTGGACGATCATTGCCGAGCCGGCTTCAGGTGGGGAGGAAGCGCTGCCGGGGTTCAAGGATTTCGTGCAGGGGTTTGCCGATGATGCGATGGGGAATGTGCTGAAGCTGTTTGTGTAAGGCTTCAGTTTGGCGGTGACTGAACTACCGCCTTCGCGAGCAAGCCCGCTCCCACATTTTGATTGCATTCCTTCTGTAGGAACGCGGTCAATTTGTGGGAGCGGGCTTGCTCGCGAAGAACGATAACGCGGTCTTCCGTCTGGCGATCAGATCTTGAAGCTGTCGACCAACTGCTTCAACCGGTTCGCCTGCTGCGACAACGCATCGCAATCCTTCAATGTTTCATTGAGGTTGGCGACGCTCTGCTGGTTCAGTAGGTTGATCTGGTTGACATCGACGTTGAGGGTTTCCACCACCGCCGTCTGCTCTTCGGTCGCGGCAGCCACCGACTGGTTCATGCCGTCGATTTCGCCGATGCGCTGGGTCACGCTGACGAGGCGCAGGCCAGCCTGATTCGCCACTTCAACGCTCTCTTCGCTGGACGCCTGACTGGCGTTCATGGTGGTCACCGCTTCACGGGAACCGACCTGCAAGGAGGTGATCATCTTGTGGATCTCCTCCGCCGATTCCTGGGTGCGATGGGCGAGGTTGCGCACCTCGTCCGCCACCACCGCAAAACCACGTCCGGCTTCACCAGCACGTGCCGCTTCGATGGCCGCGTTGAGCGCCAGCAGGTTGGTCTGCTGCGAGATGCCTTTGATCACATCGAGGATGTGGCCGATGTTGTCGGTGCTGGCGTTCAGAGTTTCAATCTGGGTGCACGACAGGCTGATCTTCTGCGACAGCTCGGTCATCGCCTGAATGGTCTGCTCGACCACCTGACGACCGTCATCGGCCTGCTCGCTCGCGCCGCTGGCGTGCTGCGAAGCATCGGCGGCATTTCGGGCGATTTCCTGAGTGGCGGCGCCCAACTGGTTGATCGCGGCAGCCACGCTGTTGGTGCGGGCACTTTGTTCGTCGGAACCGATGATCGAGGCGTTGGACGACGCCATCACCCGTTGCGACAGGTCATGTACATGACGGGTGGCCGACGACACTTCGGAAATCGACGCGTGAATGCGCTCGACGAACTGGTTGAACGAGCTGCCCAGTTCGGCGAACTCATCCTTGCCTTCCACGACCAGACGCCGGGTCAGGTCGCCTTCACCCTGGGCGATGTCCTGCATCGCGCGGCCCATGGTGGTCAGCGGACGCATCAGGACGTTGATCAGCAGGCTCAACAGCAACGCAATCGCAGCGACCGCGACGAACATCGCGATCAGCGCCGAAGTACGGAACTGGCTGAGGGCGGCGTAGGCCTTGTCACGATCGATCGACAGACCGATGTACCAGTCGGCATTCGGCAAACCGCTGACCGGGGTGAACGACAGGATACGTTCCTGGCCGTTGAGCACCACGTTCTGGTTGCCTTTCTCGATGCGCACGCCGGAATTCGGGTAGATGTCCTTGAGGTTCTTCATCACCTGATCTTTGTCCGGGCTGACGATCACTTGGCCGTCACCGCTGACCAGGAACGCGTGGCCAAGGCCACCGAAGTCCACCGAGTTGATGATCTTCACCAGTGTTTCCAGGCTCAGGTCGCCACCGACTACACCCAGCAGTTCGCCATTCTTTTTCACCGGCATGGCGATGGTCACCACCAGACCACCGACCGCCGCCATGTACGGCGGGGTCAGCATGGTTTTGTCGGCGACCACGGCCTGCTTGTACCAAGGGCGCTGACGCGGGTCGTAGCCGTCGGGCATTTTCGCGTCAGGGCGCTGAGTGAACACCCCGTTGGCCTGGCCGACGTAGGTGAACTGGAAGTTCGAGGTGAAGGCCGGTTGATCGACCAGCCCCGGGAAGTCGGCGTCCTTGCCCTGATGGGCAACGTTTTGCGCGAGGTTTTCCAGCACCAGAATTCGCCCGCTCATCCAGTTCTGCACGCTGCTGGCGGTCAGATCGCCGGCCTGCTGCACGGACGACTGAAGGTTCTGGCGAATGGTGTTGCGTTGCAGATAGTCGTTGTAGAGGGTGAACAAAGCGAAAGCCAGGACCACGACGCCCGAGGCGGCCAACAGGATTTTATGGCTGAACTTGAGATTCATTTCATGGGACTTCTTATGCAAAAGTGGGGATGCGTTCCGGGATGCAACATTCCATGTACAGCGCAGGCGGCGTTCTGACGACCGCTCTACTTTGGTGCACGCATGTCTCACCAGTCTGTCGGCACCGTTCGCGGAAAACTTAGGGCGTTGTGGGAAATGTGCGGCATTTCTGTCAGATTCCCGCCGAACGGCGTGCCAGAGCGTTTGCCTTCAGTTTTTTAAGACGGTTATTCGTGCGGAGGTTGCAAAATTCTCAGCCCTTGATAAAAATGCGACTAATTATCATTTGTGACGTTCGGGCTGTCGCGTTCATGTCCTCACCTGAGTTTGCAATGCAGGCGCTTTACAGGAGTCATCACGGCTGGCTCAACGCCTGGCTGCGAGCGCGGCTGGGCAATGCCGCAGATGCCGCGGATCTGGCCCAGGACACCTTCGTCCGTCTGTTGCAGCGCAGCGAACGTCTGGAACTCAAGGCACCTCGCGCATTTTTACGCACCATCGCCCGTGGCCTGGTAATCGACCACTGGCGCCGTGCAGAAATCGAACGCGCCTATCTCGAAGCCATCGCCCATTTGCCCGAAGCCGAAACCCCAAGCGCCGAAGCTCGCGCGTTGGTGATCGAGTTGCTCGAGAGCGTGGCGCGCATGCTCGAAGGCTTGCGGCCGAAAGTGCGTCAGGCGTTTCTGCT
This sequence comes from Pseudomonas sp. GW823-FHT01D03, assembly GCF_058798255.1. Classification (NCBI taxonomy): domain Bacteria; kingdom Pseudomonadati; phylum Pseudomonadota; class Gammaproteobacteria; order Pseudomonadales; family Pseudomonadaceae; genus Pseudomonas; species Pseudomonas sp. GW823-FHT01D03. The sequence goes on along the minus strand of NZ_JBXAKK010000001.1, from coordinate 365,029 downwards.
GGCGCAGTGCGAAGGTTTGACCCACAGGCAAATCGCCGCGCAGATGGGTTTGTCACTGCGCTCAGTCGAACGTTACGTCGCCGATGCGCTGTATCACTGTTACATGTTGCGGTACGAAGCCTGATGCCTGTGGACAACAACTCAGTCGGGCGCCGCGCCGAGCCGCAACAACAGGTGGTCAAGCAAGCCATTCACTGGTTGCTGCGGCTGCGCAACAACCATGGCAATGCGCGCCTGAGTCATCAGTGCGACGCGTGGCGCGCCGAACATCATGAACATGAACTGGCCTGGCAACGTGTGCAGTCGTTGCAGGCGGAATTGAGCCATAACCTGCGCGCCGTGCCCGGTGCGCACGTGGCGCTGAATACGCTGGAAAACAGTGCGCAAGGACTCGGACGGCGACAGGCCTTGAAGTTGCTGTCCGGCACGGTACTGATGGCCTCCGCGGCGTGGCTGGCCAAGGACATCTCCGTCTGGCAGCAGTGGCGCGCCGATTATGCAACGGCGACCGGCGAACGCCGCGGCTTCCAGTTGCCCGACGGCACGCGGATCGAGCTGAACACTGCAAGTGCTGTGGATCTGGATTACACCGCGCAACAACGGCTGATCAAACTCACTCGCGGGGAAATCATCGTTACCTGCGGCGGTAACGATGAAGGCGCGACGTTCAACCGGCCACTTCGCGTGCAAAGTCGTCATGGCATTTATGAGCCGATAAAAGCCCGCTTCATTCTGCGTCAGGACAGCGATTGCACGCGGCTCACCGTCAGCTCAGGGAGCGTCGCCATTCGCAGCGGCGCAACCTCCGTCGAGGCGCTCGCCGGGCAGACCTATCTGATCGATCACCATCAGGTGCGCCCGGCCCCGCCACTGGATATGGACGTGGGCGCGTGGGCCGATGGTTTGATTGTGACCCGCAACATGCGCCTGGGCGATTTCCTCAATGAAGTCGGGCGTTATCGGCAGGGCTTTGTGACGTGCGCGCCGCAGGTGGCGGACTTGCGCCTGTCCGGAGTGTTCCGCCTGGAGGACACCGACAAGCTGCTGGCCATCCTGCCGCAGACCCTGCCGGTGCAATTGCGTTATCGCACCCGATGGTGGGTCACACTCGAGGCGGTGACCTGAAATTACTTTGGCGGGTTTTCGCGACAAGTCCGGCTTGGTCAGTAAGCACTTCAACTCAGCCTTTGCGACTTGCCACGGAAACCGACAATGACTGTCCGCCTCACCTGTAAGAAACCGCTGAATTTCACTGCCGAATCGGGCCTGCTGCGCCACGCCGTTCGCGCCGCCCTGCTGTCCACCGTTCTGGGTGCCGGTGCGCTGCCCGGCCTGAGCGTCGCCGCCCCTGCCAGTGAAGCGAGCAGTCATCGCTACAGCATCGGCGCCGGCCCGCTGGGCGAAGCGCTGAACCAGTTTGCCCGTCAGGCAGGCATTACCCTGGCGATGACTCCGCAGCAAACGCAGGGACAACAGTCTCCGGGCGTACAGGGCGAATATTCAACTGATCAGGCGTTGAGCCATTTGCTCAGCGGTTCGGGCCTGGAAGCAGTCAGCCAGGACGGCAGCAGCTACGTCCTGCGTCCTGTCAGTGAAACCGATGCGCTGGCACTGCCAACCACCGATATCAAAGGTTTCGCCCTCGGCAACGCACTCGGCAGCATGGAAGGCTATAACGCCACCCACAGCCAGATCGCCACCAAGACCAGTACCGCGTTGCTGGAAACTTCGCAAAGCGTGTCCGTGGTCACCCGCGAGCAAATGGACGATCAAGGCTCGCAGACCGTCTCCCAGGCGATGCGTTATACCCCCGGCGTGCTGACCAACCCTTACGGGGCGACCCATCGCTACGACTATGTGGCGATGCGCGGCTTCAACGATGGCTCGGTGGATAACATCTACCTCGACGGCCTCAAGTCGATGGGCGACAGCGGGACCTACAGCACCATGCAGGTCGATCCGTATTTCCTCGAGCGCGTGGATATTCTCAAAGGCCCGTCGTCGGTCTTGTATGGCCGCAGTTCGCCCGGTGGCCTGGTGGCGCTGACCAGCAAAAAGCCGTTGTACGAGGCCTATCATCAGGTTCAGGCCACGGTCGGTACCCAAGGTCAGCGCGGGGTCGGTTTTGACTTCAGCGGTCCGGGCGATGACGACAAGCGCATTGCCTATCGTCTGACCGGTTTGACGGATCAGTCCGACACACAATTCGATCACAACAAGGAAAAACGCTTCGCCCTCGCTCCGACGCTGAGCATCGATTTCACTGAAGACACCTCGCTGACGCTGCAGGCGTATCTGCAGCACGATCCGGATGGCGGCTACCACGGCGGCGTGCCGGCGGACGGGACGATTCATCAGCGCAACGGCAATCGCATCTCGCCGCACTTCTTCGAGGGTGAGCCGGGGATTGATGGCTACTCGCGGGATCAGCAATCGTTCGGCTATCAGTTCGAACATCGCTTCAACGATGTCTTCACAGCGCGGCAGAACTTCCGTTACCTCGACTCCAAAGTGAACATGGATCAGGTTTACGCCTATGGCTGGACGACGCCAACCAGCAACGAACTGAACCGTTATTACACCGGCGGCGATGAACGTCTGCATGCGTTCATCGTCGACAACATGCTGCAGGCCGAATTCTTCACCGGAGCTACCAAGCACACCGTGTTGATGGGTGCGGACTATCAGCGGCGCAAAACGGTGGTCGACTGGACCAGTGGCGGTCTGGCGCCGATCAATGCGTTCAACCCGGTCTATGGCAACTCAGCGATCGATATGTACGGCGACACCAGTTACCTGCGGCGCCTGGAGCAGACCGGGGTCTACCTGCAAGACCTGATCGAGATGAACCAGTGGCGGTTCTCGCTGGGCCTGCGTCAGGACTGGGTCGAGACGTCGGATGAGAACCGTATCGCCGAAGCGGGCCGTTCGGTGGGCACGGAAATCAACGACCGCCGCACCAAACTGACCGGCCGCGCTGGTGCGTTGTATCTGTTCGATAACGGCCTGGCGCCGTACATCAGCTACTCCGAGTCGTTTAACCCGAACTCGTATGCCGACAGCGCCGGTAATCCTCTGCCTCCGACCGATGGCACACAGTGGGAAGTCGGCCTGAAGTATCAACCGCCGGGCACCGACAACCTGTTCACAGCCTCGCTGTTCCGCATTGATCAGGAGAACCTCGCGACCAAGTTGCCACAGGAAAACTTCTACCGAGCAGTCGGCGCTGTGCGCTCGCAAGGTCTGGAGCTGGAAGCGCACATGCAGTTGACCGACAACCTGAAAGTCCTCGGCAGCTACACCTTCACCGATATCGAGTACTCGAAGTCGATGGTCAGCACCTTGAGCACGCCGACCGATGTGATCGAGAACAAAGGCAACTCGCCGACTCAGGCACCGCGGCACATGGCGTCGTTGTGGGCGGACTACAAATTCGACAGTGCGGCACTCGACGGCCTGCGCCTGGGCGGTGGTGTGCGTTATGTCGGTTACAGCTGGGCGGATGCGGAAAACACGCTGAAGGTACCTTCCTACACCTTGTTCGACGCCTCCATCGGTTATGACTTGGGCAAGGTCGGCTTGAAGGGCGTCGACGTGCGCTTGAATGCGAACAACCTGACCAACGAGTCCTACGTGGCCTCCTGCGCCAGCCTGAACTTCTGCTACATGGGCGAAGAGCGCAACGTCGCCGCCACGGTCAGCTACCAGTTCTAAGCCTTTGCCTTGTGCATAAAAAAGCCAGCCGCTGATTTCTCAGGGGCTGGCTTTGTCGTCTTTGTGGGGAAATCTTCATGCGCGCATTGTTGGTGTTGTTGCATCGCTATATCGGCCTGGCGACGGCGGTGTTTTTGCTGTTGGCCGGGATTACCGGAAGCATTCTGGCGTTTAATCATGAGCTGGATGAGTGGCTGAATCCGCAATTCTATGCGGCGTCCGCCGAGGGTCAGCGATTGCCTCCAGGGGCGTTGGTCGAGGCTGTGCAAACCACCCATCCGAAGCTGCAGGTCTGGTACATGGAGTATCCGGACGAGTTGGGGCATACCGCGCTATTGGCAGCTGTTCCACGTAACGATCCGGCGACGGGCAAACCGTTTGATGAGCGCAATCAGGTGTTCTACCTGGACCCGGTGAGTGCCGAGCAGAAAGGGCAACGTTACTGGGGCGAGTGCTGCTTTTCCCGGGAGAACTTCATTCCGTTCATTCTCGAGTTTCATTACAACCTGACGCTGCCCGGAAACTGGGGCTTGTGGTTGATGGGTCTGGTTGCGTGCGCCTGGGTGATCGATTGCTTTATCGCCTTTTCGCTGACATTTCCTCGTGGCAAGCCGTTCTGGAGAAAGTGGTCGACGGCCTGGAAGATCAAGGGCAGGCACGCTTACCGGCTCAACTTCGACCTGCATCGTGCGGGGGGATTGTGGCTGTGGTTGTTGTTGCTGCCGATTGCGGTCAGCAGTGTCGCGATGAATTTGCCGAGTCAGGTGTTCAAACCGGCAGTGTCGTGGTTTTCGCCGATTGAACCGAGCGTTTATGAGGCTCGAGGGCGAATGCCTCCCTCGGAGTTGGGGGTGACACAGTTGAGTTATCAACAGGCGTATGAAAGGGCAGTGCAGGAGGGAAAAAGGTTAGGACTGACAGCGGCGATCGGGGAGTTGTATTACAGCTTTGAGTACAACTTCTACGGTGCAGGATTTGGACAACATGACACTCAAGCGCATGGAAAATCCTGGTTGTTCTTTCACGGCACGGACGGACGATTATTAGGGCAGGAAATCGCTGGAGAAGGGACATTGGGGGAGCGGTTTTATCGATTGCAGCTACCGATACATGGCGGACGGATCATAGGCTTTACCGGTCAGGTGCTGATCGCGGTATTGGGTGTTGTGATTGCGGGACTGTCAGGGACTGGCGTCTATATCTGGTGGCGTAAGTGGCAAGCTCGGCGCATCAGCAAGGCTCGTAAAACGGTCTGATGTTTGGGAGTCCTGAAACGACAAAACCCCTGTCTGCGTTAGCAGACAGGGGTTCTGGAATTTAATCTTGACGATGACCTACTCTCACATGGGGAAACCCCACACTACCATCGGCGATGCATCGTTTCACTTCTGAGTTCGGGATGGGATCAGGTGGTTCCAACGCTCTATGGTCGTCAAGAAATTCGGGTACTGACTCGTGACCGGTTGGCCTCGCTTCAGCAAATCGGGTATGTGATACAGGTGTTTGTGAGCATCGCGAACTTTCGGTTCATTGCGTCTTCACACACCGCAATCTGGTCTCTTTCGAGCATTCAGATTGCTTGGGTGTTATATGGTCAAGCCTCACGGGCAATTAGTATTGGTTAGCTCAACGCCTCACAGCGCTTACACACCCAACCTATCAACGTCGTAGTCTTCGACGGCCCTTCAGGGAACTCAAGGTTCCAGTGAGATCTCATCTTGAGGCAAGTTTCCCGCTTAGATGCTTTCAGCGGTTATCTTTCCCGAACATAGCTACCCGGCAATGCCACTGGCGTGACAACCGGAACACCAGAGGTTCGTCCACTCCGGTCCTCTCGTACTAGGAGCAGCCCCTCTCAAATCTCAAACGTCCACGGCAGATAGGGACCGAACTGTCTCACGACGTTCTAAACCCAGCTCGCGTACCACTTTAAATGGCGAACAGCCATACCCTTGGGACCGGCTTCAGCCCCAGGATGTGATGAGCCGACATCGAGGTGCCAAACACCGCCGTCGATATGAACTCTTGGGCGGTATCAGCCTGTTATCCCCGGAGTACCTTTTATCCGTTGAGCGATGGCCCTTCCATACAGAACCACCGGATCACTAAGACCTACTTTCGTACCTGCTCGACGTGTCTGTCTCGCAGTCAAGCGCGCTTTTGCCTTTATACTCTACGACCGATTTCCGACCGGTCTGAGCGCACCTTCGTACTCCTCCGTTACTCTTTAGGAGGAGACCGCCCCAGTCAAACTACCCACCATACACTGTCCTCGATCCGGATAACGGACCTGAGTTAGAACCTCAAAGTTGCCAGGGTGGTATTTCAAGGATGGCTCCACGCGAACTGGCGTCCACGCTTCAAAGCCTCCCACCTATCCTACACAAGCAAATTCAAAGTCCAGTGCAAAGCTATAGTAAAGGTTCACGGGGTCTTTCCGTCTAGCCGCGGATACACTGCATCTTCACAGCGATTTCAATTTCACTGAGTCTCGGGTGGAGACAGCGCCGCCATCGTTACGCCATTCGTGCAGGTCGGAACTTACCCGACAAGGAATTTCGCTACCTTAGGACCGTTATAGTTACGGCCGCCGTTTACCGGGGCTTCGATCAAGAGCTTCGCGTTAGCTAACCCCATCAATTAACCTTCCGGCACCGGGCAGGCGTCACACCCTATACGTCCACTTTCGTGTTTGCAGAGTGCTGTGTTTTTAATAAACAGTCGCAGCGGCCTGGTATCTTCGACCGGCATGAGCTTACGGAGCAAGTCCTTCACCCTCACCGGCGCACCTTCTCCCGAAGTTACGGTGCCATTTTGCCTAGTTCCTTCACCCGAGTTCTCTCAAGCGCCTTGGTATTCTCTACCCAACCACCTGTGTCGGTTTGGGGTACGGTTCCTGGTTATCTGAAGCTTAGAAGCTTTTCTTGGAAGCATGGCATCAACCACTTCGTCACCCAAAGGGTAACTCGTCATCAGCTCTCGGCCTTAAGATCCCGGATTTACCTAAGATCTCAGCCTACCACCTTAAACTTGGACAACCAACGCCAAGCTGGCCTAGCCTTCTCCGTCCCTCCATCGCAATAACCAGAAGTACAGGAATATTAACCTGTTTTCCATCGACTACGCTTTTCAGCCTCGCCTTAGGGACCGACTAACCCTGCGTCGATTAACGTTGCGCAGGAAACCTTGGTCTTTCGGCGTGGGTGTTTTTCACACCCATTGTCGTTACTCATGTCAGCATTCGCACTTCTGATACCTCCAGCAAGCTTCTCAACTCACCTTCACAGGCTTACAGAACGCTCCTCTACCGCATCACTTGCGTGATACCCGTAGCTTCGGTGTATGGTTTGAGCCCCGTTACATCTTCCGCGCAGGCCGACTCGACTAGTGAGCTATTACGCTTTCTTTAAAGGGTGGCTGCTTCTAAGCCAACCTCCTAGCTGTCTAAGCCTTCCCACATCGTTTCCCACTTAACCATAACTTTGGGACCTTAGCTGACGGTCTGGGTTGTTTCCCTTTTCACGACGGACGTTAGCACCCGCCGTGTGTCTCCCATGCTCGGCACTTGTAGGTATTCGGAGTTTGCATCGGTTTGGTAAGTCGGGATGACCCCCTAGCCGAAACAGTGCTCTACCCCCTACAGTGATACATGAGGCGCTACCTAAATAGCTTTCGAGGAGAACCAGCTATCTCCGAGCTTGATTAGCCTTTCACTCCGATCCACAGGTCATCCGCTAACTTTTCAACGGTAGTCGGTTCGGTCCTCCAGTCAGTGTTACCTAACCTTCAACCTGCCCATGGATAGATCGCCCGGTTTCGGGTCTATTCCCAGCGACTAGACGCCCTATTAAGACTCGCTTTCGCTACGCCTCCCCTATTCGGTTAAGCTCGCCACTGAAAATAAGTCGCTGACCCATTATACAAAAGGTACGCAGTCACCCAACAAAGTGGGCTCCCACTGCTTGTACGCATACGGTTTCAGGATCTATTTCACTCCCCTCTCCGGGGTTCTTTTCGCCTTTCCCTCACGGTACTAGTTCACTATCGGTCAGTCAGTAGTATTTAGCCTTGGAGGATGGTCCCCCCATATTCAGACAAAGTTTCTCGTGCTCCGTCCTACTCGATTTCATGACTAAGAGATTTTCGCGTACAGGGCTATCACCCACTATGGCCGCACTTTCCAGAGCGTTCCGCTAATCTCAAAGCCACTTAAGGGCTAGTCCCCGTTCGCTCGCCACTACTAAGGGAATCTCGGTTGATTTCTTTTCCTCAGGGTACTTAGATGTTTCAGTTCCCCTGGTTCGCCTCTTGCACCTATGTATTCAGTACAAGATAACCATCTTATGATGGCTGGGTTCCCCCATTCAGACATCTCCGGATCAAAGTCTGTTTGCCGACTCCCCGAAGCTTTTCGCAGGCTACCACGTCTTTCATCGCCTCTGACTGCCAAGGCATCCACCGTATGCGCTTCTTCACTTGACCATATAACCCCAAGCAATCTGGTTATACTGTGAAGACGACATTCGCCGAAAATTCGCAAAACTCTTAAGAGTCACTCACAAATTTTACCTTAGCCTGATCCGTTACCAGTGAAAGTAACGTTCAGTCTATCTTTCTATCACATACCCAAATTTTTAAAGAACGATCTAATCAAAAGACTAGAAATCAGCATTCACCATCACAGCGATGGAATGCTCATTTCTAAGCTTTCAAACTTCAGAAGCAGTGGTGGTGGAGCCAAGCGGGATCGAACCGCTGACCTCCTGCGTGCAAGGCAGGCGCTCTCCCAGCTGAGCTATGGCCCCGTATTTCTACAGGTTTCCCACACAAAAATTGGTGGGTCTGGGCAGATTCGAACTGCCGACCTCACCCTTATCAGGGGTGCGCTCTAACCAACTGAGCTACAGACCCAATTTCGGGCTGCTTCTATCGTCTTCTTCAATGAATCAAGCAATTCGTGTGGGAACTTATGGAGCAGCTGATGTCGTCGATTAAGGAGGTGATCCAGCCGCAGGTTCCCCTACGGCTACCTTGTTACGACTTCACCCCAGTCATGAATCACACCGTGGTAACCGTCCTCCCGAAGGTTAGACTAGCTACTTCTGGTGCAACCCACTCCCATGGTGTGACGGGCGGTGTGTACAAGGCCCGGGAACGTATTCACCGCGACATTCTGATTCGCGATTACTAGCGATTCCGACTTCACGCAGTCGAGTTGCAGACTGCGATCCGGACTACGATCGGTTTTGTGGGATTAGCTCCACCTCGCGGCTTGGCAACCCTCTGTACCGACCATTGTAGCACGTGTGTAGCCCAGGCCGTAAGGGCCATGATGACTTGACGTCATCCCCACCTTCCTCCGGTTTGTCACCGGCAGTCTCCTTAGAGTGCCCACCATTACGTGCTGGTAACTAAGGACAAGGGTTGCGCTCGTTACGGGACTTAACCCAACATCTCACGACACGAGCTGACGACAGCCATGCAGCACCTGTCTCAATGCTCCCGAAGGCACCAATCCATCTCTGGAAAGTTCATTGGATGTCAAGGCCTGGTAAGGTTCTTCGCGTTGCTTCGAATTAAACCACATGCTCCACCGCTTGTGCGGGCCCCCGTCAATTCATTTGAGTTTTAACCTTGCGGCCGTACTCCCCAGGCGGTCAACTTAATGCGTTAGCTGCGCCACTAAGAGCTCAAGGCTCCCAACGGCTAGTTGACATCGTTTACGGCGTGGACTACCAGGGTATCTAATCCTGTTTGCTCCCCACGCTTTCGCACCTCAGTGTCAGTATCAGTCCAGGTGGTCGCCTTCGCCACTGGTGTTCCTTCCTATATCTACGCATTTCACCGCTACACAGGAAATTCCACCACCCTCTACCATACTCTAGCTTGCCAGTTTTGGATGCAGTTCCCAGGTTGAGCCCGGGGATTTCACATCCAACTTAACAAACCACCTACGCGCGCTTTACGCCCAGTAATTCCGATTAACGCTTGCACCCTCTGTATTACCGCGGCTGCTGGCACAGAGTTAGCCGGTGCTTATTCTGTCGGTAACGTCAAAATTGCAGAGTATTAATCTACAACCCTTCCTCCCAACTTAAAGTGCTTTACAATCCGAAGACCTTCTTCACACACGCGGCATGGCTGGATCAGGCTTTCGCCCATTGTCCAATATTCCCCACTGCTGCCTCCCGTAGGAGTCTGGACCGTGTCTCAGTTCCAGTGTGACTGATCATCCTCTCAGACCAGTTACGGATCGTCGCCTTGGTGAGCCATTACCTCACCAACTAGCTAATCCGACCTAGGCTCATCTGATAGCGCAAGGCCCGAAGGTCCCCTGCTTTCTCCCGTAGGACGTATGCGGTATTAGCGTTCCTTTCGAAACGTTGTCCCCCACTACCAGGCAGATTCCTAGGCATTACTCACCCGTCCGCCGCTGAATCCAGGAGCAAGCTCCCTTCATCCGCTCGACTTGCATGTGTTAGGCCTGCCGCCAGCGTTCAATCTGAGCCATGATCAAACTCTTCAGTTCAAACATCTTTGGGTTTTTAAGAAACCCTAAACTTGGCTCAGCAATCGTTGGTTACATCTTTGATTTCTCGCGGAGTAACTTGTGATGCTGATAATCTTGTTGACTATCAGTCTGACTCCACAAGCACCCACACGAATTGCTTGATTCAGTTGTTAAAGAGCGGTTGGTTAAGATCTTTCGTCTCAACCGAGGCGCGCATTCTACAGCAGCCTCATTTGCTGTCAAGTGATTATTTTCAGAAGTTTTCGAAGAATTCTTCAACAACTTCAACCACTTGCGCTTCCGATCTCTCGTCAGCGGGAGGCGAATTCTACAGCGTTACACGCTGCTGTCAACACCTCTTTTTCACCGCTTTCGACCGAGAAGATCGAACCGTCAAAAGAGCCAAACATCACCGCCCTTTCAACTCCTTCCAGGCTTCGATGAACTGAAGCAACTCGCTGTCGAAAATCGCATAACTCATTGAATCTCAAGGAGCTTTCCGTTTCGACTGCGCCGGAAGTGGGGCGAATTATAGACCTCCTGAATCTGCCGTCAACCGTTAATTTCACTTTTCTTTCAACGACTTACAGATCGGTCAAAAAACACACAGCGACACATATATATAGGCTGGGAAACGACTCCTCTATATAGAGGGATACTCAAAGCACCCCATCAGCCTTGAGTGCCTCCACCGCGCCAGCGCCCAGACCCAGCACCCGCTGCAGAACCTCCAGCGTATGCTCGCCCAATAAAGGAGGCGCACGACGGTACTCGACCGGCGTCTGCGACAGCCGGATCGGACTCGCTACCTGCGGAACCATCCCGGCCAGTGCATGCGGGAGCTCTATCGCCAACCCACGCGCTTTCACCTGTGGATCGTCAAACACTTGGGACAAATCATTGATCGGCCCACAAGGCACGCCCGCCTGCTCCAACTGCGCCACCCATTCGGCAGTGGTCTTGAAGACCGTCGCCTGACGAATAAGCGGAATCAACACCGCGCGATTAGCCACCCGCAGCTTGTTAGTCGCGAAACGCGGATCGTCCGCCCACTGCGGCTGCCCCGCCACCTCGGCAAACTTGCGGAACTGTCCGTCATTGCCAACGGTAAGAATGAAATCGCCATCAGCCGTCGGGAAGTCCTGATAGGGCACGATGTTCGGATGTGCATTACCCAGTCGTTTCGGCGCATTGCCGGTAGTCAGGTAGTTCATTGCCTGGTTCGCCAGACATGCGACCTGCACATCCAGCAGAGCCATATCGATGTGCTGGCCGCCGCCATCGTGATCACGATGAGCCAGCGCTGCCAGAATCGCCACGGTCGAATACAGTCCCGTGAGGATATCCGTCAGCGCCACCCCCACCTTCACCGGCCCGGCGCCTTCATCACCTTCAGGGCGACCGGTCAGGCTCATCAGCCCGCCCAGCCCCTGGATCATGAAATCATAACCGGCCCGCTTGGCATACGGTCCGGTTTGACCAAACCCGGTGATCGAACAATAGATCAGGTCCGGATTGATCGCTTTGAGCGACTCATAGTCCAGCCCATAAGCGGCCAGCCCTCCAACCTTGAAGTTCTCGATCAGGATGTCCGACTTCGCCGCGAGGTCCCGTACAAGCTGCTGCCCCTCAGGTCGGGTGAAGTCGATCGTTACCGATTGCTTGTTGCGGTTGGCCGACAGGTAATAAGCCGCCTCGCTGGTGTTCTCACCATAAGCGTCCTTAAGGAAGGGCGGCCCCCAGGCGCGCGTGTCATCGCCATTGCCCGGGCGCTCGACCTTGATCACCTCGGCGCCAAGGTCGGCGAGAATCTGCCCGGCCCAAGGCCCGGCCAGCACGCGCGATAAATCCAGTACCCGCAGATGCGACAGCGCGCCCATGGTCGCTCTCCTGTTAATAGAACGCCTGCAGACCGGTTTGCGCGCGACCGAGGATCAGCGCATGAACGTCGTGGGTACCTTCATAGGTATTCACCACTTCCAGGTTGACCAGGTGACGGGCCACTCCGAACTCGTCGGAAATGCCGTTGCCACCCAGCATGTCACGGGCCATGCGCGCGATATCCAGCGACTTGCCACAGGAGTTGCGCTTCATGATCGAGGTGATTTCGACCGCCGCAGTGCCCTCATCCTTCATACGACCCAGACGCAGGCAACCTTGCAGCGCCAGAGTGATCTCGGTCTGCATGTCGGCCAGCTTCTTCTGGATCAATTGGGTAGCGGCCAATGGACGCCCGAACTGCTGACGATCGAGGGTGTACTGGCGAGCGGTGTGCCAGCAGAACTCGGCAGCGCCCAACGCGCCCCAGGAGATGCCGTAACGTGCGGAGTTGAGGCAGGTGAACGGGCCTTTCAGACCCCGCACGTCCGGGAAGATGTTCTCTTCCGGCACAAACACGTTGTCCATGACGATTTCGCCAGTGATCGAAGCACGCAGACCGACCTTGCCGTGAATCGCCGGTGCACTCAGGCCCTTCCAGCCTTTTTCCAGTACGAAGCCACGGATGTCGCCGGCATCGTCTTTGGCCCAGACTACAAATACGTCGGCGATGGGGCTGTTGGTGATCCACATCTTGGCGCCGGTCAGGCTGTAGCCGCCGTCGACTTTGCGCGCACGGGTGGTCATCGCACCCGGGTCGGAACCGTGGTTTGGCTCGGTCAGACCGAAGCAGCCGATCCATTCACCGGAGGCCAGTTTCGGCAGGTATTTCTGTTTCTGGGCTTCTGTGCCGAATTCGTTGATTGGCACCATTACCAGCGACGATTGCACACTCATCATCGAGCGGTAGCCGGAGTCGACACGCTCCACTTCGCGAGCAATCAGGCCGTAGCTGACGTAGTTCAGGCCGCTGCCGCCGTACTGCTCAGGGATGGTCGCGCCGAGCAGGCCGACTTCGCCCATTTCGCGAAAGATCGCCGGGTCGGTTTTCTCATGGCGGAAAGCTTCAAGCACGCGGGGCGCCAGGCTCTGCTGAGCGAATTGGGCGGCGGTGTCGCGGATCATGCGCTCTTCTTCGGTGAGCTGTTGATCCAGCAGCAGGGGATCGATCCAGTTGAAGCTAGCTTTACCGCCCATGAGTGTGTCCTCGCAAATCGGTGAATTAACGTGGCATTGATCCTAGGCCCGGTTCGCCAGCGCGGCAAACGAGGATTTCGCATCCTGTTGTGCTAATTTCTCACTCCGAAACGTCGCTGAATGCCTTTTATGCGGCGCATTAGTGAGGTTGACGTACATGCGCAGAAAGATCCCCAGCACCACCGCCCTGATCAGCTTCGAAGCCGCCGCTCGCCACGAAAGCTTTACCAAGGCTGCCGAAGAACTTTCCCTCACCCAAGGCGCCATTTGCCGACAGATCGCCAGCCTTGAGGAGTTCCTCAGTGTGGAGCTTTTCCGGCGCTCGCGACGTGGAGTGAAGCTGACGGAAGCGGGACTTTCCTACAGCCGTCGGGTGGCCACGCAACTGGACGCCGTCGAGCGCGACACGCTCTCGGTGATGGGCCAGCAAGGCACCAACGTGATCGAACTGGCGGTGGTGCCGACCTTCGGCACGCAATGGCTGCTGCCACGGCTCAAGGACTTCCAACTCAAACACCCGGAAGTAACGGTCAATCTCACCAACCGCACCCGCCCATTCCTGTTTGCCGACACTGATTTCGATGCGGCAATCTACTTTGGCGACGCCGATTGGTCGGGTACCGAATCCCACAGGCTGATGGGCGAAAATCCGATGCCGGTATGCAGCCCCGCTCTCCTCGGCAGCAAGAAACATCTGACACCCAACGAGATTGCCGAGCTGCCTCTGTTGCAGCAAACCACTCGCCCCTACGCCTGGCGCCAATGGTTCAATTCACAGCACCTGAACATCCCACGCGACATGACAGGCCCGCGCTACGAGCTATTCTCCATGCTGGCCCAAGCGGCCATGCACGACATGGGCATCGCGCTGATTCCACCGTTTCTGATTCAGCGCGAACTGGCCGAGAAACGCCTGGTGGTCGCCAACCCGAATGCGCTTTCCAGCATCAAGGCGTATTACCTGATGATTCCGGAGCGAAAGGTCGAATCGGCATCACTCAAGGCTTTTCGCGATTGGCTGGTCAATCAGGCAAACAGCTACAGCCTAGAAGGATAAAGGCTTACAGCGATTACTAACCCGGTAGTCAGGAAAATCAAAGCCCTACAGATATAAGTATTTGTCGCAAAATCACAGACTGTATCCGAAAGTCGTACAGACGTCCCACAAGCGCCTGAAGACGTGGCTTTGAGCCTTCATCCACGACTCATTACGGCCTATTCACGCCACCGATGAGAAATTTTTTCAAATTCAGCCAGAATCCTTGCAAGGCACGGCCTGCAAGGGATTCAACTGGCCATCTGCGACATTCGGTCACGGGATGACTTGTAGTTAATTTTCCGTCACCCGTCATAATCCCTTGAAGGGCATAAAGTTCGCCTGCAAAATGCCGCGCCCCGCCCTGATTTGGCGGGATCGTGCTGATCGGCCGCCCCAGTCGCACCATCCGCAGTGCCTGGGTTTACTCAATAAGATCACGCAGGAGATTTGACGTGCACATTGGTGTTCCTCTCGAAACCCAGACCGGTGAAACACGGGTTGCTGCAACCCCGGAAACCATTAAAAAGCTGATCAGCCAAGGTCATAAGGTCACTGTGCAAACCGGCGCCGGCGTTAAAGCCAGCGTTGTCGACAGTGCCTATGAAGCGGCGGGCGCAACCATTGGCAGTGCCAACGATGCGTTCGGCGCCGAGCTGATTCTCAAAGTGGTCGCCCCCAGCGACGCCGAACTGGCGCTGATCAAGCGCGGCACGGTGCTGGTGGGCATGCTCAACCCCTTCAATAACGACACCATCGCCAAAATGGCCGAGTGCGGGATCACCGCGTTCGCCCTCGAAGCGGCGCCGCGCACCTCTCGGGCGCAGAGTCTCGATGTGCTGTCGTCGCAGGCAAACATTGCCGGCTACAAGGCTGTGTTGCTGGCCGCGCACTACTATCCGCGCTTCATGCCGATGCTGATGACCGCTGCGGGCACCGTGAAAGCGGCGCGCGTGCTGATTCTGGGTGCCGGCGTGGCCGGGTTGCAGGCGATTGCCACGGCGAAACGTCTGGGTGCGGTGATCGAAGCGTCTGACGTGCGTCCGGCGGTGAAGGAACAGATCGAATCCCTCGGCGCGAAGTTCGTCGATGTGCCTTACGAGACTGACGAAGAGCGTGAATGCGCGGTCGGTGTCGGCGGTTACGCTCGCCCGATGCCGGCGAGCTGGATGCAACGTCAGGCCCAGGCTGTGCACGAACGCGCCAAGCAGGCCGACATCGTCATCACCACCGCACTGATCCCGGGCCGCAAGGCGCCGACACTGTTGAGCGCAGACACCGTGGCGCAGATGAAGCCGGGCTCGGTGGTCATCGACCTCGCGGCAGCTCAGGGCGGCAACTGCCCGCTGACCGTCGCCGATCAGGTCGTGGTCGAGAACGGCGTGACCATCGTCGGCCCGACCAACCTGGCCGGTGAAGTCGCTGCAGACGCCTCGGCGCTGTACGCCCGCAACCTGCTGGACTTCCTCAAGCTGGTGTTCACCAAAGAAGGCCAGTTCGACGTCAACCTCGAAGACGACATCGTCGCCGCGTGCCTGATGTGCCGCGACGGCCAAGTCATCCGCAAAAACGCCTAAGCAGGGATTCAGACGATGGAAGAGCTTATCTCCCCCGGTATCTACAACCTGATCATCTTCGTGCTGGCGATTTATGTCGGTTATCACGTGGTCTGGAACGTTACACCTGCGCTGCACACGCCGTTGATGGCGGTGACCAACGCCATTTCGGCGATCGTGATCGTCGGCGCCATGCTTGCCGCTGCGCTGACCGTCACGCCGCTGGGCAAGACCATGGGCACCCTCGCCGTGGCGCTGGCTGCGGTCAACGTGTTTGGTGGCTTCCTGGTCACCCGCCGCATGCTTGAGATGTTCAAGAAGAAAGCCCCGAAAGCAAAAGAAGAGGCGCCGAAGTAATGAGCATGAATCTCGTCACGACGCTCTACCTGATCGCGTCGATCTGTTTTATCCAGGCCCTCAAAGGCCTGTCGCACCCGACCACCTCGCGGCGCGGCAACCTGTTCGGCATGCTCGGCATGGCGCTGGCCATCCTCACCACCGTCGGCCTCATCTATAAGCTTGGGGCTGAGCTGGCGACTGCGGGTATCGGTTACGTGATCGTCGGCCTGCTGATCGGCGGCACCGCCGGTTCGATCATGGCCAAGCGCGTTGAAATGACCAAGATGCCGGAACTGGTCGCGTTCATGCACAGCATGATCGGTCTGGCGGCGGTGTTCATCGCCATTGCCGCGGTGGTCGAGCCGCAATCGCTGGGCATCGTCAAGCAACTGGGCGACTCGATCCCGGCGGGCAACCGTCTGGAGCTGTTCCTCGGCGCGGCGATTGGTGCAATCACCTTCTCCGGCTCGGTGATCGCGTTCGGCAAGCTGTCGGGCAAGTACAAGTTCCGCCTGTTCCAGGGCGCGCCAGTACAGTTTGCCGGTCAGCACAAGCTCAACGCGGTTCTGGGTCTGGCGACACTGGTGCTGGGCGTGACCTTCATGCTCACCGGCAACCTCGCCGCTTTCGCGCTGATGTTAGCCCTGGCGTTCGTGATGGGCGTGCTGATCATCATCCCGATCGGCGGCGCCGACATGCCGGTGGTGGTGTCGATGCTCAACAGTTACTCGGGCTGGGCTGCAGCGGGTATCGGCTTCTCGCTGAACAACTCAATGCTGATCATCGCCGGTTCGCTGGTGGGTTCGAGCGGTGCGATTCTCTCGTACATCATGTGCAAGGCGATGAACCGTTCCTTCTTTAATGTCCTGCTCGGTGGTTTCGGCAACACGGCCGACGCAGGACCTGCCGGTGCGAAAGAAGCCCGTCCGGTGAAATCCGGTTCGGCCGACGACGCAACGTTCCTGCTGACCAACGCCGACACCGTGATCATCGTCCCGGGTTACGGCCTGGCGGTGGCCCGTGCGCAGCATGCATTGAAAGAGCTGACCGAGAAACTGACCCATCGCGGCGTGACCGTGAAGTACGCGATTCACCCGGTGGCCGGTCGCATGCCGGGGCACATGAACGTCCTGCTCGCCGAGGCCGAAGTGCCTTACGACCAGGTGTTCGAGATGGAAGACATCAACTCCGAGTTCGGCCAGGCCGACGTGGTGCTGGTACTCGGCGCCAACGACGTGGTCAACCCGGCCGCCAAGAACGATCCGAAATCGCCGATTGCCGGCATGCCGATTCTCGAAGCGTTCAAGGCCAAGACCATCATCGTCAACAAGCGCTCGATGGCCAGCGGTTATGCCGGTCTGGACAACGAACTGTTCTACCTGGACAAGACCATGATGGTGTTCGGCGACGCGAAAAAAGTCATCGAAGACATGGTCAAAGCGGTCGAGTAATCCTCCGCAGTTGCACCGGACGCCCCGACTTGTCGGGGCGTTTTTGTTTGCGCAAAACGTCGGACAATTTGCCACGTTGTTGCAGATCCAGTAACGGTGTTTTACTTGAAACCCGCTAAATAGACGCCTCGTTTGCGACCTTGGTAGCGGGACAGGCGCCCGCGAAATTAACTAGACTGCGCATCCTGCTACTCGCTTCCCGAGAAAATAATCCATGTACCGTGACCGTATTCGCCTGCCTTCGTTGTTGGATAAAGTGATGAGCGCCGCCGACGCCGCCGCGCTGATTGAAGACGGCATGACCGTCGGCATGAGCGGCTTCACCCGCGCAGGCGAAGCCAAAGCCGTCCCTCACGCACTGGCCGAGCGAGCCAAGGTCACGCCGCTGAAGATCAGCCTGATGACCGGTGCCAGCCTGGGCAACGACCTCGACAAGCAACTGACCGAAGCCGGCGTGTTGTCGCGGCGCATGCCGTTCCAGGTCGACAGCACCTTGCGCAAGGCAATCAACGCCGGCGAAGTGATGTTCATCGACCAGCACTTGTCGGAAACCGTCGAGCAACTGCGCAACCAGCAACTGAAGCTGCCGGATATCGCGGTGATCGAAGCCGTGGCCATCACCGAGCAAGGCCACATCGTGCCGACCACCTCGGTGGGCAACTCGGCCAGCTTCGCGATTTTCGCCAAGCAGGTGATCGTCGAGATCAACCTGGCGCACAACGCCAACCTCGAAGGCCTGCATGACATCTATATCCCGACCTATCGCCCGACGCGCACGCCAATCCCGCTGGTGAAAGTCGACGACCGCATCGGCAGCACCGCGATCCCGATCCCGCCGGAGAAGATTGTCGCCATCGTCATCACCCAGCAGGCGGATTCGCCGTCCACGGTGTCGACCCCGGATGTCGACACCAACGCTATCGCCGAACACCTGATCACCTTCTTCAAGCAGGAAGTCGATGCCGGGCGCATGACCAACAAGCTCGGCCCGTTGCAGGCCGGGATCGGCAACATCGCCAACGCGGTGATGTGCGGCCTGATCGATTCGCCGTTCGAAGACCTGACCATGTACTCCGAAGTGCTGCAGGACTCGACCTTCGACCTGATCGACGCCGGCAAGCTGAGCTTTGCGTCGGGCAGCTCGATCACTTTGTCGGAGCGGCGCAACAGCGACGTGTTCGGCAACCTGGAGAAGTACAAGGACAAACTGGTGCTGCGCCCGCAGGAAATCTCCAACCACCCGGAAGTGGTGCGTCGTCTGGGTATCATCGGTATCAACACTGCGCTGGAGTTCGACATCTACGGCAACGTCAACTCCACCCACGTCTGCGGCACGCGGATGATGAATGGCATTGGTGGCTCGGGCGACTTCGCGCGCAACGCGCACCTGGCAGTGTTCGTGACCAAGTCGATCGCCAAGGGCGGGGCGATTTCCAGCGTGGTGCCGATGGTCAGCCACGTTGACCACACCGAGCATGACGTCGACATTCTGGTGACTGAGGTGGGTCTGGCGGACTTGCGTGGCCTGGCCCCGCGCGAACGCGCCCGGGTGATCATCGACAATTGTGTGCATCCCGATTACCGCCAGGCGCTGAATGACTACTTCACCGCTGCCTGCGCCATCGGTGGTCATACCCCGCACATTCTGCGTGACGCGTTGAGCTGGCACATGAACCTGGAAGAAACCGGCCGCATGCTCGCAGTGTAATTCACACAGTCAAACCGCTGATGCAAACACAGTTTGTATCAGCGGTTTTATTCACCAGCCTCTTCTGGAAAAAACTGTACTACTGTACCGGTGCTTTCCTACACCTTTTTCCTACTATTTCCCTCGAACAGACTTAAAATGCACCAGTTAAGTGCAGACAGGTACAGTTTGCTCAATTTTGACCCGTACACCCCCGATAAACAGTTAACTGGTCACTCACAATACAGTCGAACTGTATCTAGAGAGACTAGGCAAACGAGAGGATCATGGGCACCAGTCAAACCACTACCTGATCCCGCCACAAGCGGAAGGATGTCAACCATGGAACGTACACTCAGTTCCGAACTGTTCTTCGAAGACAAAGCTGCAAAAACCCAGGCTTCCCTGCCTCTGCGCGTTATCGCCAACCTGATGTTGTGGCAGCGCCGCATCTCCAGCCGCCACCAACTGGCTCGTCTGGATTCGCGTCTGCTGGCTGACGCCGGTATCAGCGAAGCACAACGCTACGAAGAGCTGAGCAAGCCGTTCTGGCGCTAAGTAGCGTCGCTGGCTCTGGTCGTTAGACCCACCGCCAGCAACCCGAATTGAAAAAACAAGACCCGTCGCGGGAAACCGCGACGGGTTTTGTCGTTTCGGATTTCGAAACCGTCCCGAGATGCGAGTTACAGGGGTAACAAGTACAGTTTAAAAAACAAAGATTTGCACCAGTACAATTTTGCATCGGTGTATCTGCCTGGCTATCTGCATCGGGCATCGCCAGGCTTCAATCCATCCCGGCTTAAAGAAAACACCATGAAAAACTTACAGGATGTTTCCGCAATTCCGATCCAGCCGCTCGTTCGTCCGCGCTTGCTGCGTGGCTTTGACAAGGGATGGAGCACGCTGGAACGTGACGCCTGCTGGCTCAGCTGAATCACCACGATCCCGCGGATCAGGGCCTCAGCCATGCCGAGCGACCGAATGAACCGGAGAGACCCTGCTGGCGTTAGCATTCTGCCCACTGTCCGAACGCCGCATACAGGCCTAATATCCACACCAGAACGTGGCGAATCTTCTGTAACCCGCGTCTGATACATCAGACACAAGCCACCTCTCAAAACGGTTTACTTTCAGGAGATACCCCATGTCCCGTCTTCGCCTGCTCAGCGCTGCCGCCTTGCTCGCCGTGGCTGCCAACGCCAGCGCCTCCAGCTTCATCGTGACCACCGACGCTGTGGTTGGCGCGCTGAAGTCCTCTTCGGATGCCACCTCCGACGTCAGCTCTTCGCTGCGTGACAACAAAGTCGTGATTGCTGCCCGTGACGACGCTGCCAGCTTCGTCGCCAGCGAAGGCCAGATTCGTGGCGTGAAACTGGAAAGCGCTCTGGACCTGATCCGCCATCAGGCACCGCAACTGAACGCGACTGACTTCCAACTGGCGCAAGCCATCCTGGCGATCTGATCCGCCGTTGCCGGACGGGGCACGCCAGTCGTGTCCCGATGTTTCGCCGCTGGCTCTGGCCCGGGCATTTGCGCTAGCCTTGAGGTTCGTTAACCGTTACCGAGTCTCATGCGTTTATTCAGACTGCTTTTCCCTTCTGTGCTGATCAGCGCCTTCTGGGCGACCTCGGTCGATGCCTTTGATATCTCCACGCAAAACACCGTGGTCAGCGTTTGGGCAACTGGGATGGTGTCTTCCGCACCATTCGACCGTAAACTGATCGTCGCCGCTCACGATGACGCGGCGGCGTTTGTTGCCAGTGACGGTCAATTGCGCGGCGCGCAGCTCGAATCCGCCCTGCATTACTTGCGCAAATCCCGACCAAAACTTCATGTCAGCGACCTTGAACTGGCACAGGCAATTCTCGTCCAATAGTTATCATGATCCCTCGTTAACATTGCCCTCCGGAGTCGTTCCATGCGTAGCCCGCTGATTGCTGCCGCCCTTGGCCTGTTTTTGTTGGCCGATGTGGCCCAGGCACACACCCTGGTAGCCACCAGTAACATCATCGTTCGTGCCTCCCAGCGCACCATCGATTTCACCTCCGATACCACGACGTCGATTCGCGATTCGAAAATCATCCGCGAAGCCCACGACGATGCGGCCAGCTTCGTTGCCACCAACGGCGATATCCGCGGTGCGCACCTGGAAGCCGCCCTCAACACCTTGCGCACGCGCGTGCCGGAAGCCCGCGACGCCAGTGATCAGGTGCTCGCCGAAGCCATCCTCGCCCTGTGAAGTCACTTGGCGCCTGGCTACTGGCCGGGGCGTTGTTGCTGCTTGGCAACAGCGCCCACGCCAGCCTGCAATTGCGGCTCAAGACCGACGGCCTGAGCCCCGCCCAGCAGCAGGCCAGCCAGGCGCTGCTTGATGAAGCGATGCAAAAACTGCCGCCCAGTTTCGTCGAACAGCTGGATCGGCGCATCGACGTCGGCTGGACCGACGACATGCCCGGTAACGCCTACGGCCAGGCGACCCTGATCGCGGAACTCGACCTGAATCGCAAACTGCTCGCAGGCCTCACCGACGGTAGCGCAGCAAAAGAGAAAACCAATCGCCCCCACGGCACGGTACGCCAGGAACTGCTGGCAACGGTGCTGCACGAACTCACCCACATTTATGACCGCGCGCGCCTGTGGCCCGCTGCCGAACGCACGCTGATCCAGCGTTGCAGCCGACGCTTCAACAGCGCCGGGCTGATCGGTATTCCCGATGAGTGTCGCGGCCAGACAGAGCGGCGCTTCACCCTGAGCGATGACCCGCGCCTGCTCGACCTCGCCGGCTGGCAGCAATATGTCGGCCGCCGTGGTGAACGCGAACAGCACAACCGACAGATCGCGCGCAGCCCGGACCTGTACGAGATCTCCAGCCCGAAAGAGTTTGTCGCGGTCAACATGGAGTATTTCCTCCTCGACCCGAGCTATGCCTGTCGGCGGCCAGCGCTCTATCGCTACTACAAGGAGCATTTCGGCTGGGCACCACCGGTCAAGGACACCTGCAGCAACACCTTCGCCTTTCTCAACGCCGGCAATGACTTCGCCAAACAGCCGCTGGGGCAAGTCGATCCGGAGCGGGTGTATGCCGTCGACTATTTGCTGGCCGAAGCCAACCAGAACTGGGTCAGCCGCTGGGGTCACAGCATGTTGCGCCTGGTGATCTGCGCACCGGGCCGCCCGCGTGGGCCGGATTGCCGGCTCGACCTTGATCAACATCTGGTGCTGTCCTACCGCGCCTTTGTCGGCGACGTGCAGCTGTCGAGCTGGGACGGACTGGTCGGCAAATATCCGTCACGCCTGTTCGTGCTGCCGCTTGCGCAGGTCATCGACGAATACACCAAGACTGAATTGCGCAGCCTCGCCTCGGTGCCATTGAACCTGTCACGCGACGAGATCGAAGGCGTGATCGAACACGCTGCCGAAATGCACTGGAGCTATGACGGCAACTACTTCTTCCTGTCGAACAACTGCGCGGTGGAAGGCCTGAAACTGCTACGCAGCGGCAGCAACAACAAGCAACTTGTTGGTCTGGACAGCATCATGCCCAACGGCTTGCTCGAAGTGCTCAAAGGCCGGGGGCTGGCCGACACCAGCGTACTCGACAATCCCAAGGAAGCCCTGCGCCTGGGTTATCGCTTCGACTCGTTCCGCGATCGCTATCAGGCGATGTTCGATGTGCTGAAGAAGCAGTTGCCAATCAAGCAGAACACTGTTGAGGAATGGCTTTCGCTGACAGCCGAAGAACGCCGTGAGTGGTTCGAACGCGCCGACTTGCGTACCAGCGCCGCATTGCTGCTGCTGGAACAGGCCAGTTATCGCCGCCAGTTGCTGCTGGCCCAGGACGAGGTCAAGCAGCGTTACCTCGGCGCCCGGGAGCTGGAAAACGGTGGCATGGACAAGGCCAACGCGACCCTGCAGGAAATTCTCGCCAACAGTGGCTTCCTCAGTCGCCCGGCGGAACTGCTCGACAGCCGCGGCTACGGTCTGCCGCAACCGAGCGAGTTCAAGCGCCTGCAGGACGAAAGCGCCCAACGCCAGAAACAACTGCTGGCGCTGAGCGGCGATCTGGACAAGGAGGTGCGCAAGTTGCTGGAGCCCCAACGAGCGGCCGAAATTGCCGCCAGCGAAGCCAACGTGAAGCAGATAGGCGAGCATCTGCGCAAACTGCACAAGGCGTCCGGCGGACTGGAGCTGCCCTGAGACAGAAGACTGGAACTGAGTCTTGTGGCGAGAGAGCTTGCTCCCGCTCGGCGGCGCAGCAGTCGTAAATCGGTTGAATGCCGAATTTTCACGGCCGCTCCGCGCCCCAGCGGGAGCAAGCTCCCTCGCCACAGATGATCGTGCCAAATCAGTACAAAACACCATCCAGAATTTCGTAAACGATCCCGGTACCCACCGCGATCAGCACAATGTCACCACCGGCCCGGCGCCATTCATAACCCGGATACACCGGCAAACGACTCAGTGCCCGACCGTCCAGCCGCTCGCCGTAATAACCGTGCGGCAACGGCCGGCCACGTTCCAGACGAATGCCCGGCGGTGGCGGTGCACCGCGCACGAAGTAGCCATGATTGTCACGTATGGTCTGGCGCACCGGCCCGAAGTCACGCGGCGGCGGGCCGCCACGGTGATCGTTCTGCGGGCCACGGTGGTCGTCACCGTGATTGTCGCCACGGTTGTCGTAATGGCCCTGCTGCGGGCCGCCGTGGTCGTGATCATCGCGCGGGTCGGCGCTGGCCAGCAGCGGCGTCGCGCTGAGCATCAGCACGCCCAGTCCGGCAATCAGACGTTTCGGCATTTTCATCAGATCTTTCCTCACTGCACCAACAGCAAAAAGGGATTCAGAACGTGGTTCTGAATCCCTCGGTCTTGCTCGATTAGGTTGCGTTGTGAGGCGCTAATTCCTCTGTATCAGGAACTTTACCTTTAGCTGACGCGGGCCTTACGCACGCCTTCGGACAGCGCCTTGCACAGGCCCAGCACACCATCGACAGCCTGGGCCGGCGTGGTCGCATTGGCGATGTGATCGATCAGTGCCGAACCCACCACCACACCGTCCGCCAAGCGGGCGATGGAAGCCGCCTGCTCCGGAGTACGGATACCGAAACCGATGCTGATCGGCAGGTCAGTGTGTCGACGCAGACGAGTCACCGCTTCTTCGACATGCTCCAGAGTCGCGGCACCGGCACCGGTCACACCGGCCACCGACACGTAGTAAACGAAGCCCGAACTGCCATTGAGCACTTTCGGCAGACGCGCATCGTCGGTGGTCGGGGTAGTCAGACGGATGAAGTCCAGACCGGCAGCCTGTGCCGGGTCGCACAGTTCATTGTTGTGCTCTGGCGGCATGTCGACCACGATCAGACCATCGACGCCCGCTTCCTTGGCATCAGCGATAAAACGCTCAACGCCATACATGTGGATCGGATTGAAGTAGCCCATCAGCACCAGCGGCGTGTCGCTGTTGCCTTCGCGGAACTCACGCACCATCTGCAGGGTTTTCGCCAGATTCTGCTTGGCGCCCAAGGCACGGATGTTCGCCAGTTGAATCGCCGGACCATCGGCCATCGGATCGGTGAACGGCATGCCCAGCTCGATCACGTCGGCGCCAGCGCCCGGCAACCCTTTGAGGATCGCCAGCGAGGTGTCGTAGTCCGGATCACCGGCGGTGACGAAGGTCACCAGCGCGGCGCGGTTCTGTTGCTTGAGGTCGGCAAAACGGGTTTGCAGGCGGCTCATCAGTGTTTCTCCTGCTTCGACTGTTCCATGTGATGCATGACGGTCTGCATGTCTTTGTCGCCACGGCCGGAGAGGTTGACCACCATCAGGTGATCCTTCGGCAGTTTCGGTGCGCGTTTGAACACTTCAGCCAACGCATGGGCGCTTTCCAGCGCCGGGATGATGCCTTCGAGGCGGCAGCACTGGTGGAACGCAGCGAGGGCTTCGTCGTCGGTGACCGAGGTGTATTGAACGCGGCCGATGTCATGCAACCAGGCATGCTCAGGGCCGATGCCCGGATAGTCGAGGCCGGCGGAAATCGAGTGGGCGTCGATGATCTGGCCATCGTCGTCCTGCAGCAGAAACGTGCGGTTGCCGTGCAGCACACCCGGTACGCCGCCATTGAGGCTCGCCGCGTGCTTGCCGGTTTCGATGCCGTAACCGGCCGCTTCGACGCCGATGATCTCGACGCTCTGGTCGTCAAGGAATGGGTGGAACAGGCCCATGGCGTTGGAACCGCCACCGATGCACGCCACCAGGCTGTCCGGCAGACGACCTTCCTGAGCTTGCAACTGCTCGCGGGTCTCCTTGCCGATCACCGCCTGGAAGTCGCGCACCATGGCTGGATACGGGTGCGGGCCGGCCACGGTGCCGATCAGGTAGAAGGTGCTGTCGACATTGGTTACCCAGTCACGCAGCGCTTCGTTCATCGCGTCTTTCAGAGTGCCGGTACCGGCCACCACCGGGATCACTTCGGCGCCCAGCAGCTTCATGCGGAACACGTTGGCCTGCTGACGTTCGATGTCCGTGGTGCCCATGTAGATCACGCAGTCCAGACCGAAACGCGCGGCCACAGTAGCGGTCGCCACGCCGTGCATGCCGGCACCGGTCTCGGCGATGATGCGTTTCTTGCCCATGCGCCGCGCCAGCAGAATCTGGCCGATGCAGTTGTTGATCTTGTGCGCGCCGGTGTGGTTCAGCTCTTCGCGCTTGAGGTAGATCTTCGCGCCACCGCAGAACTCGGTCAGACGCTCGGCGAAATACAGCGGGCTAGGACGTCCGACATAGTCACGCTGGAAGTAGGCCAGCTCTTCCTTGAACGCCGGATCTTCCTTGGCCGCCTCGTATTCGCGGGCCAGATCGAGGATCAACGGCATCAGGGTTTCCGCCACGTAGCGGCCGCCGAACGCGCCGAACAGGCCGTTATCGTCAGGGCCGCTGCGCAGGTTGGAGGTGTTCGAAGTCTGGGTCATGATTTGCTCCAGGTGAATTCGGGTAAGAAGACAATGGCGTCCACTCTACCCCTGACCTTCCAGACTGAAAACCGATAAGATCGCCACAACCTGTCAGGAAAACTCACAGATATCATGAGCCACGACCTTCCCCCGCTGAACGCCTTGCGCGCGTTTGAAGCCACTGCCCGACTGAACAGCGTCAGTCAGGCGGCCGAACAGTTGCACGTCACCCACGGGGCAGTCAGCCGCCAGCTCAAAGTGCTCGAAGAGCATCTGGGCGTAAGCCTGTTCGTCAAGGACGGTCGCGGCTTGAAACTCACAGATGCCGGTGTTCGACTACGAGACGCCAGCGGTGAGGCATTCGATCGATTGCGCAGTGTGTGTGCCGAGCTGACGCAGAGCACCGCTGACGCGCCGTTCGTGCTCGGCTGCTCGGGAAGCCTGTTGGCACGCTGGTTCATCCCACGCCTGGGGCGACTCAACGCCGATCTGCCGGACTTGCGTCTGCACCTGTCAGCGGGTGAAGGTGACCTCGATCCACGGCGCCCCGGACTTGACGCCTTGCTGCTGTTCGCCGAGCCGCCATGGCCGGCAGACATGCAGGTCTACGAACTGGCCGCAGAACGCATCGGCCCGGTACTGAGCCCGCTGTTCAGCGGTAATCAACGCCTGCAAGCAGCGCCCGCGTCAGCCTTGCTCAGTGAACCGCTGCTGCACACAACCTCCCGCCCACAAGCCTGGCCGAGCTGGGCACGGCAAAACCACCTCGACGCCAATGCGTTGAAGCTCGGGCAAGGTTTCGAGCATTTGTATTACTTGCTGGAGGCCGCAGTGGCCGGACTCGGCGTGGCGATCGCCCCGGAGCCATTGGTCGCGGAAGATTTGAAAGCCGGTCGCCTGGTTGCGCCGTGGGGCTTCTGCGAAACCCCGGCGCAACTGGCATTGTGGCTACCCAAGCGCGCCGCAGATGGACGCGCCCGGCAACTGGCGCAGTGGCTCAAGAACGAGCTGCGCCAAACGGATCACTCGCCGCGCTTGAACAGCAAATAAGCGGCGAGCAGACCGATTGCACCGACCGCCACACCAGCGGTGGTCCAAGGGTGTTCCTGAGCGTAATCGCGGGTGGCGATGCCGGTCTCGCGGGTTTTCACTTTGACTTCTTCATAGGCATCGCTGAGCAGGCTGCGCGAATGTTTGAGCGCGCTTTCGGCGTTGCTTTTGAGCGCCTTGAGGGTCTTGCGCGACTCGTCGGATGC
Source organism: Pseudomonas sp. GW823-FHT01D03 (assembly GCF_058798255.1). Classification (NCBI taxonomy): domain Bacteria; kingdom Pseudomonadati; phylum Pseudomonadota; class Gammaproteobacteria; order Pseudomonadales; family Pseudomonadaceae; genus Pseudomonas; species Pseudomonas sp. GW823-FHT01D03. The sequence goes on along the minus strand of NZ_JBXAKK010000001.1, from coordinate 337,454 downwards.
GTCGTCCTTCAGGCTTTCCAACGATTTGAGCAGACTCTCGATCTCGGCTTCCATGCTTTGCAACGAGGCTTTACGTAAAGAGGTGTTGGCCATGGTGGCTCTCCTGCATTGGTGATGAGTGGCGTGTGTTGGTTGGGACTTCAGCGGTTTGAGAAAGTGCAGAAAATCTGAACTTAGCTTGCGCCGCGGCACCGAAATCCACAGAGCAGATTGACTGCTAGTCTCAATTCCACACGTCAATTGCAAACGCCAAGGAGATCGCCATGAGTGACCATCACACGTACAAGAAAGTCGAGCTGGTCGGCTCGTCCACCAGCAGCATCGAGGACGCCATCAACAACGCGCTGGCTGAAGCGAACAAAAGCATCAAGCATCTGGAGTGGTTTGAAGTGGTCGAGACCCGTGGCCACATCAAGGACGGCAAGGCTGCGCATTTCCAGGTAACCCTCAAAGTCGGCTTCCGCATTGCCAGCAGCTGAGTTTGGGCTACGCTTCTGAACTTGCGCGCTGGCCGAGTGCCATAGGAATGGCAAAGCGCTACAAGGTGAGCGCATCGGCACAGCCGGTGCCCGCCTCTTTTAATCCGACCAGGGAGTGCGACCGATGAAGAAGTTCATATTGGCAGTAGGTTTGTTGAGCCTTGCGGGTGGCGCGTTGGCTGCTGGCAAGCCTTGTGAAGAGTTGAAAAGCGAGATTGCGGCGAAGCTGGATGCCAAGGGCGTTTCCGGGTATTCGCTGGAGGTTGTCGATAAGGGTGCAGCGGCTGACGGCAAAGTCGTCGGAACTTGCGAAGGCGGCGCCAAGGAAATCGTCTACAAACGCGGTTGATCGCACCTGAAATGCAAAAGCCGACGCGAAGGCGTCGGCTTTTTTGTGGGCCACTGGTTCCCAATGTGGGAGCGGGCTTGCTCGCGAAAGCGTTATGTCAGCCGACATCCAGGGTGTCTGACACTCCGTCTTCGCGAGCAAGCCCGCTCCCACAGAAGCCGTATTCCAGAGTCAACCCTTCATGACTTGAGCCAGCAACTCATAGGAATGCAGGCGATCGGCATGCTCATACAGATCGCAGGTGAAGATCAGCTCATCGGCCTGGGTCTGCTCGACCAGCACCTCCAGCTTCGCGCGGATCTTCTGCGGGCTGCCGACCATCGCCAGACCGAGGAAATCCCCCACCGCCTCGCGCTCATGGGGCAGCCACAGGCCGTCCATGGTTTTCACCGGCGGACGCTGCACCAGACTCTGCCCACGCATCAGCGCGAGAATTCTCTGGTACACCGAGGTCGCCAGGTAGTCGGCCTGCTCGTCGGTATCGGCCGCCACCAGCGGCACCCCAAGCATCACGTACGGTTTGTCGAGCACTGCCGACGGCTTGAAGTGGTTGCGGTAGACGCGAATCGCCTCATGCATGAAGCGCGGAGCGAAGTGCGAGGCGAAGGCGTAGGGCAACCCGCGCTCACCGGCCAGTTGCGCACTGAACAGGCTGGAACCGAGCAACCAGATCGGCACACTGGTGCCGGTGCCGGGCATGGCGATCACCCGCTGATCAGGGGTGCGCGGGCCGAGGAAGCGCGCCAGCTCGGCGACATCTTCCGGGAAATCATCGGCACTGCCGGAGCGTTCGCGGCGCAGGGCGCGGGCGGTCATCTGGTCGGAGCCGGGCGCACGGCCCAGACCCAGATCGATGCGTCCCGGATAGAGGCTTTCGAGGGTACCGAACTGCTCGGCGATCACCAGCGGCGCATGATTGGGCAGCATCACCCCGCCGGAGCCGACGCGAATCGTCGAGGTGCCACCGGCCAGATACCCCAGCAGCACCGACGTGGCGGAGCTGGCGATGCCGTCCATGTTGTGGTGTTCGGCGACCCAGAAACGGGTGTAGCCAAGCTTCTCGACATGCTGTGCCAGATCCAGCGAGTTGCGCAGCGATTGCGCCGGGCTGCCGTTCTCGCGCACGGGCACCAGGTCGAGGGTGGAAAACTTTACGTCGGACAGTTGCTTCATAAACCTGCGTCTCCGAATGAGGAGGCAGGTTTTTCTTGCGAACGAAAACCTGCCCAATCCATAAGCGTGTTTTATGCAATGAGGGCATATACCCGAGTTTCAATAGCCGCGATGAAATTTCCTACTAAAAAAGTCAACGATTCAGCCGGGCTGAACTTTGTCCGGGCGTCTATCCTCAGAAGCCTTGCAAGTAAAAACCACGACGGCGCGGCGTTTCCGCGCCAGATCTTGAGGAGGCAGACATGGCTATCGTGAAGAAAGCATCCGCGCACTGGGCAGGCGATCTGAAAACCGGCATCGGCTCGATCTCCACTGAAACCGGTGTCCTCAGAGAAGCCCCCTACGGCTTCAAGGCTCGCTTCGAGGGCGGTAAGGGCACTAACCCGGAAGAACTGATCGGCGCCGCGCATGCCGGCTGTTTTTCCATGGCGTTTTCGATGATTCTGGGCGATGCGGGCCTGAAGGCCGACAGCATTGATACTCAGGCTGAAGTCACGCTGGATCAGGTGGATGGCGGCTTCGCAATCACGGCGGTGAAGCTGATCCTCAAGGCGAAAATCCCGGGAGCGACTCAGGCGCAGTTTGAAGAACTGAGCAACAAGGCCAAGGAAGGGTGCCCGGTGTCCAAGGTGTTGAATGCGAAGATTACCCTTGAGGCTTCGCTGGTCAGCTGATCAGGCGTTAACTGTACTGGCGCCATCGCGAGCAGGCTCACTCCTACATTCGATCTCCAGCGGACACATCAATTGTGAACAATCGGGATCCCCTGTAGGAGTGAGCCTGCTCGCGATGGCAATCTAATAATTACCGCAATCCCGGAAGATGTGAGCGAAGTCAGAACCCACGCTGCAAAAATATGGTCGAATACCTGACAGCAGCTTCAGCGCACGCCCGTGCGCGCTGCCCTATGGAGCTTCAAAATGAAACGTATTGGCTTGGCGATCCTCTGCAGTGCACTGGCCACCTCGGTTTTTGCGGCACCGAAAGACTGCGAAGAACTCAGGAAAGAGATCGAAATCAAGATTCAGGCTAAAGCAGTGCCGTCCTACACACTGGAAATCGTCAGCAAGGAAGAAGCCGCAAAACATGACATCGCCATGGTGGTCGGTTCATGTGAAAACGGCAGCAAAGCGATCATCTATCAGAAGAACGACAGCTGAGTCGTCTCAGTTAATGCAGTTGTAGTCGCGATCCTCGGCGACGATTTCACGTTTGGCGTTGTACAGCCGGGCACTCGGGGTGAACCCTAGCGAACGACCTTCCAGCAGATAATGCTGGCCGGCTTCGAAATGGTCGTAGCGGATGTACAGGTAGCACAGCCGCTCGACAGGGCCGGTCATCAGCGCACCGCCGCCACCAAACACCTCGAAGTCAAACCGCACCCGCAGCTCATGGCTGCCAGGCGCGACCTGAAAGAAGCGCCCATCGGTCAGCCGTTGATTGTCCAGGCGCTCGGCCATAAGCAGTTTGCCGCCAGGGGTCGGGGTCGAGAAGTCGACCCAGGCCATTTGCGGATCGACCGGCGGCAACGGGGTCTGGCAGCCGGCGACAACGCCGACCGCGAGCAACAACATCAACTTGCGCATGAGGGATGTCCAAGGGTTCAGACCTCCAGCATAGCGCCGATCACGTGCGCTGGCAGCCTGCCGGAGTTCCTTGGCCGACCACATTGCGCTGCTCGTCATAGAGCTTCGCCCATGGCCGGAACCCGATGCTGCCGGCTTGCAATTGATAACGCTGTCCGGCGTTGAATTCCTTGAATGTCAGCTTCAACTGGCAGTCGCGCCACAGCGGTTCGGCGTCGGGGCCGATGTTGGTGGCTTCGACCGGAAACTGATAACGCACCTTCAGCTCATGGCTGCCGGGCTGGACTTCGAAATAACGTTTGTCGACCGTGGCCCGGCTATCGACCTGCAGCGCTTGCAGCGCCGTGTCCTGTTGCCGGGCATCGAGATCGATCCAGGCTTGCGAGGGGTCAGGGGCGGGCATTCCGAATCCGGCACAACCGGCCAGCGTCAGCAGGCCTCCTGTCAGCAACAACATGCGCATAGCGAAGCTCCAAATGGCGGGATAGTCTTGCGGGCAGACTTTCCAAAGGATTTTTATTTTGAGCAGGCCGCTTCCAAGCCATGGGTTACTTGATCGTGTTTTTCGGATTTTGTTTCCGGGTGTGATGCTTTTGTTGCTCAACGGTTGTTCCAGCGTCAGCTATTACAGCCAGTTGGCCAGCGGTCAGTTGCAGTTGTTGCGCGCGCGCGAGCCGGTGGCCAAGGTGATTGCCGACCCGAGCCGCGACGCTAAGCTGCGCACGCACCTGATCCAGTCGCAAAAGGCCCGGACCTTCGCCAGTGAACGGCTGCACCTGCCGGATAACCAGAGCTATCGGCTGTACGCCGACATTGGTCGGCCGTACGTGGTGTGGAACGTGTTCGCCACCCCGGAGTTTTCCCTGACCCCGCAGAATCACTGCTTCCCGATCGCCGGTTGCGTGGCCTATCGCGGCTACTACAGCCAGAGCGCCGCGCGCGGCGAAGCGGCGATTCAGCGCCTGCAAGGCATGGACGTGGCGATTGGCGGCGTCGAGGCCTATTCGACCCTCGGCTGGTTCAATGACCCGATCCTCAATTCGATGATGGGCTGGGGCGATGAGCGTCTGGCCACGCTGATCTTTCATGAACTGGCGCATCAGCGCTTCTATGTGAAGGACGACACCGAGTTCAACGAGTCCTTTGCCACGTTTGTCGAACAGGAAGGCACCCGCCAGTGGCGGGCGTTTCGCGGATTGCCGCCGGACACCGATGCCAGGCTCAAGCAGCGCGATCAGTTCATTGAGCTGGTGCTGGAAACGCGCGCGCGCCTGGAAAAGCTCTACGCCCAGCCGCTGCCGGCCGAGCAGATGCGCGAACGCAAAGCGGCGACGTTCGAGCAGTTTCGTCGCGAATATCGATTGATGCGCGACCGCCAGTGGGCCGGAGACAAGCGTTACGACGCGTGGGTGAACATGCCGCTGAACAATGCGCGATTGTTGCCGTTCGGGCTGTATGACCAGTGGGTGCCGGCGTTTGCGACACTGTTCAGGCAAGTTGGGGGGGATTGGGTGCGGTTTTATGCCGAGGTTGAGAAGCTAGGCGAGTTACCTGACGAGAAGCGCAAGGCGGCTTTGAAAGTATTGGCAGATACAAACAGTTGAGTTGATTGAGAAGACGTCATCGCGAGCAGGCTCACTCCTACAGGAGGAACGCATTCCAAATGTAGGAGTGAGCCTGCTCGCGATAGCAATCCAATCAGCGCCGCAAAAACGCCTGATGCAACTCGGCCAAAGTCTCAAAATGATAAGCCGGCGCCTCGGCACTCAACTCTTCAAAACTGCCAAACCCATAACCCACCGCCGCCGCATCCAGCCCGTTGCTGCGCGCGCCGATCAGGTCATGTTTGCGGTCGCCGATCATCAGCGTAGTGGCCGGATCCAGCCCTTCTTCAGCAATCAGGTGCGCGATCAGCTCGACCTTGTTGGTCCGCGTGCCATCCAGCTCACTGCCGTAGATCACCTTGAAGTGCCGGGCAAAATCAAAGTGCCGGGCAATCTCGCGAGCAAATTCCCACGGCTTCGAAGTGGCGATATACAGCTGCCGTCCCTGCCCGCTCAGGGTTTCCAATAAAGGCGTAACACCATCAAACACGCGGTTTTCATACAGGCCGGTGACCTTGAATCGTTCGCGATAAAAATTCACCGCCTGCCACGCCTTGGCTTCATCAAAATCGTAAAACTGCATGAACGCCTGCAACAGCGGCGGGCCGATGAAGTGTTCGAGTTTGCTCAGATCCGGCTCGTCGATGCCGAGTTTGCTCAAAGCGAACTGGATGGAACGGGTGATGCCCTCACGCGGGTCGGTCAGGGTGCCATCAAGGTCGAACAGTACGGTCTGGTAATGCATGAGAAATCCCGAGCAGGTGTAGGTCGATTCAGAGCTGGTCGTAGCCTTCGGCCAGATGCAGGTCCTTGAGCTTCACGTAGTTCGCCGCGCTGTAGGTGAAGAAGGCGCGCTCCTTGTCGGTCAACGAGCGGACTTGTTTCACCGGGCTGCCCACGTACAGGAAACCGCTTTCCAGCCGCTTGCCCGGCGGCACCAGGCTGCCGGCGCCGATGATCACATCGTCCTCGACTACAGCGCCGTCCATGACGATGCTGCCCATGCCGATCAACACGCGGCTGCCAACGCTGCAGCCATGCAGCATGACCTTGTGGGCAATGGTCACGTCATCGCCGATCAGCAACGGAAACCCGTCTGGGTTGAACGGCCCGGCGTGAGTGATGTGCAGCACGCAACCGTCCTGCACGCTGGTGCGCGCACCGATGCGGATGCGGTGCATGTCGCCACGGATCACGGTCAGCGGCCAGACGGAGCTGTCTTCACCGATTTCGACGTCGCCGATTACCACCGCCGAGGCGTCGACAAACGCGCCTTTGCCGAGTTGCGGGGTGTGATTCTGGTACTTGCGAACGGGCACGATAAGTTCTCTCTCTGTCGCCGATAGCTGCGGTGAGTGTCGATTGTAATTAAGATGGGCGCATGTTTCTTCCAGCCAAGGTGCCAACCGTGAGCGTGAACAACCCTCTTCTGCAGTCCTACGACCTGCCGCCGTTCTCCACGATCCGTGCCGAACACGTGCTGCCAGCCATCGAAACGATCCTGGCGGACAACCGCGCCGCCATCGCCGAAATTCTCAAGACCCAGGTTCAAAACCCGACCTGGGCAGGCCTGGTATTGGCGATGGACGAACTCAACGATCGCCTTGGCGCAGCCTGGAGCCCGGTCAGCCACCTCAACGCCGTGTGCAACAGCGCTGAACTGCGCGAAGCCTACGAGTCGTGCCTGCCGGCCCTGAGCGCCTACTCCACCGAGATGGGCCAGAACCGCGAACTGTTCCAGGCCTATGAAGCGCTGGCCAGCAGCCCGGAAGCCGCCGGTTTCGATGTGGCGCAAAAAACCATTCTGGAACACGCCCTGCGTGATTTCCGTCTGTCGGGTATCGACCTGCCGGAAGCCAAACAGAAGCGTTACGCCGAAGTGCAGAGCAAACTGTCCGAGCTGGGCAGCCGCTTCTCCAACCAGTTGCTCGATGCCACACAAGCCTGGACCAAGCACGTCACTGAGGAGGCTGCCCTCGCCGGCCTGACTGATTCGGCCAAGGCGCAAATGGCTGCCGCCGCGCAGGCCAAAGGCCTCGATGGCTGGCTGATCACCCTGGAATTCCCGAGCTACTACGCGGTGATGACCTACGCCCAGGACCGCGCGCTGCGTGAAGAAGTCTATGCCGCCTACTGCACCCGTGCGTCGGATCAAGGCCCGAACGCCGGGCAGAACGACAACGGCCCGGTCATGGAAGAGATCCTCGACCTGCGTCAGGAACTGGCAAAACTCTTGGGCTTCGCCAGTTTCTCCGAGCTGAGCCTGGCCACGAAAATGGCCGAGTCCAGCGATCAGGTGCTGAGCTTCCTGCGCGACTTGGCCAAGCGCAGCAAGCCGTTCGCCGCGCAGGATCTGCAGCAGCTGCGCGCCTATGCCGCCGAACAGGGCTGCGCCGATCTGCAAAGCTGGGACAGTGGTTTCTACGGGGAAAAACTCCGCGAGCAACGCTACAGCGTCGCTCAGGAAACCCTGCGCGCCTATTTCCCGATCGATAAAGTCCTCGGTGGTCTGTTCGCTATCGTTCAGCGTCTGTACGGCATCGAAATCGCCGAACTGAAAGGCTTCGACACCTGGCACCCGGACGTGCGCCTGTTCGAAATCAAGGAGAACGGCCAGCACGTCGGCCGCTTCTTCTTTGACCTCTACGCCCGCGCCAACAAGCGCGGCGGTGCGTGGATGGACGGCGCCCGCGACCGTCGCCGCACCGTTGACGGCGTACTGCAAAGCCCGGTGGCCAACCTGGTGTGCAACTTCACCCCGGCCGACAGCGGCAAGCCTGCGCTGCTGACCCACGATGAAGTGACCACCCTGTTCCACGAATTCGGTCACGGCCTGCATCACCTGCTGACCCGCGTTGATCACGCCGGTGTCTCGGGGATCAACGGCGTGGCGTGGGATGCGGTCGAGCTGCCAAGCCAGTTCATGGAAAACTGGTGCTGGGAGCCGGAAGGCCTCGCGCTGATCTCCGGTCACTACGAAACCGGCGAGCCGCTGCCGCAAGACCTGCTGGAGAAAATGCTCGCGGCGAAGAACTTCCAGTCCGGCCTGATGATGGTGCGGCAGCTGGAATTCTCGCTGTTCGACTTCGAACTGCACGCCACCCATGGTGACGGCCGCAGCGTGGCGCAAGTACTGGAAGGCGTGCGCGATGAGGTGTCGGTGATGCGTCCACCGGCGTACAACCGCTTCCCCAACAGCTTCGCGCACATCTTCGCCGGCGGCTACGCGGCGGGCTATTACAGCTACAAGTGGGCAGAAGTGCTGTCGGCGGATGCCTTCTCCAGGTTCGAAGAAGACGGCGTGCTCAACGCCGAGACCGGCCGCGCCTTCCGCGAAGCAATTCTCGCGCGTGGCGGCTCGCAAGCACCGATGGTGCTGTTCGTCGACTTCCGTGGCCGTGAGCCATCGATTGACGCACTCTTGCGCCATAGCGGCCTGAGTGAGGACGCGGCAGCATGAGTGAGGCACCTGTGATTACCAAGAAGCGCTTTATCGCCGGGGCCGTCTGCCCGGCGTGCAGCGAGCCGGACAAGTTGATGATGTGGAACGAGGACAGCGTGCCGCACCGTGAGTGCGTGGCCTGCGGATACTCGGATACGCTGAACGAGCAAGGGCTGTCGGTTCCCAAGGAACTGGGCACGCGGGTCAATACCAGCGCGCTCAAGCCGGCGCCGGACAAAACCGTCCAGGCCGTGCAGTTCTTTCCGAATCCGAAGCTGAAGAAAAAGTCCGAAGACTGAGCCGGCGAATGACCCTCCACGGTGCAATGCCGTGGGGGTGCGGCTTACTTGAGGTTGACCGACTGGAACCAGCTCTTCATCGAGCAGGTGGCAAAGGCACTGGTGCTGCAGTCGCCGTTGGCCAGGGCGATGCGCAGTTTGTCGACATCAGCCTGCATCACATAACGCACGCCATCCTTGAAATGGCCGCTTTCACCAAAACCGCCCTGCGTCATTTCATTCAGCGCGTCTTCCTTGCTCCAGCCCTGCACCACGATCCGGTACATCGCCGCCATCAGGCCGGTGCGGTCGGAGCCATGTTTGCAATGCATCAGCACCGGGCCATTGGCTTCGGCAGCCTGAATCGCGCGCAGCGTCTTGAGCACATCGGCGTCATCGACATGGTTGGTGTGATAAGGCAATTGCACTTGATTGATGCCGGGCTCAGACAGCCAACGGCCATCGGCTTCCGGCAGGAAGTTGATCACCGTCGCCACTTTCAGGTTCTTCAGCAACGGCACCACACCGCCATCGGGCAAGGCGCTGCGGTACAGCGTTGGCGACATCTGGAACAGGTTGTATTGCACTTGCACCGGTTGCGCCCACTCCGGAGGACGCGAGGGTGCAGCAGCGTCAGCCTGGGCCGGAATCAGGTGCAGCAGCGCAACAATCGACAAACACAAAGCAGGGAAAAGGCGCACTCGAGGCATGCTGGGCTGACCGTATCGGAATTCATAACGAAAGGCCTCGCAGCTTGTGCGTCTCACGGTCAAAGCCCTGTGAGGCACTTGTCAAAGAATTGTGAATCCGTGCGATTTCATTGAGACACGCATAAAAACCGGCGGCTTTTTTCCGCTGAATCGGTTTATCCCGATGCATAGCCTGCTACCATTTGTCACACGATGTTGCAGGCGTCCCCCTTTTCCCGGTCAAACGGGCCCCACGCCGCGACGAAAAAATGCTCAAGCCGTTCGCAGAAACGGACAACCATCAATGCCTGATGAGGTGCACCCCATGTCTGATGCAGATCGAGACAACCCGCGGCGTGAGTTCTTGCGCAAATCCCTGACCCTGATTCCCGTGGTCACCCTCGCCGGTACCGGCTTGGGCAGCAGCGTATTGCAAGCGGCGCCCGAGGCGGCCCCGGCGACGCCCGCAGTATCCCCTGCCAAGGCGGATGCCAGCGCTTACCAGCCAAGCTATTTCACCGCCGAGGAATGGGCTTTCATCAACGCTGCCGTAGCGCACTTGATCCCCAACGACGAGCAAGGCCCGGGTGCCCTGGAAGCCGGCGTGCCGGAATATATCGACCGCCAGATGAACACCCCGTATGCCGCCGGTGCCCTCTGGTACATGCAAGGCCCGTTCAACGCCGACGCCGCGCCGGAGATGGGCTGGCAGAGCAAACTGGTGCCAAAAGAGATCTATCGCCTGGGCATCGCTGCCACGGATCAGTGGGCAAAATCCCTCAACGGTAAAACATTTGCCGAGCAAGACAGCGCTACCCGAGAAGATTTGCTCAAGCAGCTCGAAGCCGGAAAACCGCAGTTCGATGCGGTTCCAGCGAAGATTTTCTTCAATCTGCTGCTGCAAAACACCAAGGAAGGGTTCTTCTGCGACCCGATCCACGGTGGCAATAAAGGCATGGTCGGCTGGACCATGATCGGCTTTCCCGGCGCCCGCGCCGATTTCATGGATTGGGTAGAACGCAACGAGCAATACCCCTTCCCGGCAGTGTCGATTCGCGGCGAGAGGGCTTGAGCATGGCAACCGTAATGAAGAAGGTCGACGCCGTGATCGTCGGTTTTGGCTGGACTGGCGCGATCATGGCCAAGGAGCTGACCGAGGCCGGGCTCAACGTGCTGGCGCTGGAGCGCGGGCCGATGCAGGACACCTACCCCGACGGCAACTATCCACAGGTGATCGACGAACTCACCTACAGCGTGCGCAAGAAACTCTTTCAGGATATCTCGAAAGAAACCGTCACCATCCGCCACAGCGTCAACGACATCGCCCTGCCGAACCGCCAGTTGGGTGCGTTCCTGCCGGGCAATGGCGTCGGCGGCGCCGGTCTGCACTGGTCGGGCGTGCACTTTCGCGTCGATCCAATCGAACTGCGTATGCGCAGCCACTACGAAGAGCGCTACGGCAAAAGCTTCATCCCCAAGGACATGACCATCCAGGACTTCGGCGTCAGCTATGAAGAGCTGGAGCCGTTCTTCGATTTCGCCGAAAAGGTCTTCGGCACCTCCGGCCAGGCCTGGACCGTGAAGGGCCAACTGGTCGGTCAGGGCAAGGGCGGTAATCCTTACGCACCGGATCGCTCTAATCCGTTCCCGTTGGAAGCGCAGAAAAACACCGTTTCCGCACAGCTGTTCGGTAAAGCGGCCACAGAAGTTGGCTACAATCCCTACAACCTGCCTTCGGCGAACACTTCAGGGCCGTACACCAATCCATACGGCGCACAAATGGGGCCGTGCAACTTCTGCGGATTCTGCAGCGGTTACGTTTGCTACATGTATTCCAAGGCCTCGCCGAACGTGAACATTCTGCCGGCACTCAAGCCTTTGCCGAATTTCGAGCTGCGGCCCAATTCCCATGTGCTGCGGGTCAACCTCGACAGCACGAAAACCAAAGCCACCGGCGTGACTTACATCGACGGCCAGGGCCGCGAGATCGAGCAACCGGCGGATCTGGTGATCCTCGGCGCCTTCCAGCTGCACAACGTGCGGCTGATGCTGTTGTCGGGCATCGGCAAACCGTACGACCCGATCAGCGGCGAAGGCGTGGTCGGGCGTAACTTCGCCTACCAGAACATGGCGACCATCAAGGCGTTCTTCGACAAGGACACCCACACCAACAACTTCATCGGTGCCGGCGGCAACGGCGTGGCGCTGGACGATTTCAACGCCGACAACTTTGACCACGGCCCGCACGGCTTCGTCGGCGGCTCGCCTATGTGGGTCAACCAGGCGGGCAGCCGACCGATTGCCGGCACCTCGAACCCGCCCGGCACCCCGGCCTGGGGCAGCCAGTGGAAGCGCGCGACCGCCGATTACTACACCCACCAGGTGTCGATGGACGCCCACGGCGCGCACCAGTCCTACCGTGGCAACTACCTCGATCTGGATCCGGTGTACCGCGATGCATACGGCTTGCCGCTGCTGCGCATGACCTTCGACTGGCAGGAAAACGACATCAAGATGAACCGCTTCATGGTCGAGAAAATGGGCAAGGTCGCTCAAGCCATGGGCCCGAAAGCCATCGCGGTGATCGGCAAGCAGGTCGGTGATCACTTCAACACCGCGGCCTACCAGACCACCCACCTCAACGGCGGCGCAATCATGGGCACCGATCCGAAGAAGAGCGCCCTGAACCGTTACCTGCAGAGCTGGGACGTGCACAACGTTTTCGTACCGGGCGCGTCGGCGTTCCCGCAAGGCTTGGGTTACAACCCGACCGGGCTGGTGGCGGCGTTGACCTACTGGTCGGCCAAGGCGATCCGCGAGCAGTACCTGAAAAACCCCGGCCCGCTGGTTCAGGCATAAGGAGCGATGACTATGAAGAATATCGTTATCGCGACCCTGGCCCTGCTCGGCAGCGCGGCTGTACACGCCGCCGACGTCGATCAGGCGTTGATCAAGCAAGGCGAATACCTCGCCCGAGCGGGTGACTGCGTGGCCTGCCACACCGCCAAGGGCGGCAAACCGTTCGCCGGCGGCCTGCCGATGGAAACCCCGATCGGCACGATCTACTCGACCAACATCACCCCGGACAAAACCGGCGTCGGTGATTACAGCTTCGAGGACTTCGACAAAGCGGTGCGCCACGGCGTCGCCAAAAACGGTAGTACGTTGTACCCGGCGATGCCGTATCCGTCCTACGCCCGGGTCAGCGAAACCGACATGCAGGCGCTGTACGCCTACTTCATGCACGGCGTCGAGCCGGTGGCGCAGGAGAACAAGGCCAGCGACATTCCATGGCCGCTGAGCATGCGCTGGCCGTTGATGGGCTGGCGCTGGCTGTTTGCGCCGAAGGTCGAGGACTACAAGACCACCTCGGATGATCCGGTGATCGATCGCGGTGCCTATCTGGTCGAAGGCCTCGGCCATTGCGGCGCCTGCCATACGCCACGGGCCCTGACCATGCAGGAAAAATCCCTGAGCGCAGCGGACGGCAAGGACTTCCTCGCCGGCAGTGCACCGCTGGAAGGCTGGATCGCCAAGAGCCTGCGCGGTGATCACAAGGATGGCCTTGGCAGTTGGAGCGAAGCGCAACTGGTGCAGTTCCTCAAGACCGGCCGCAGCGACCGCAGTGCAGTGTTCGGTGGCATGAGCGATGTGGTCACCCACAGCATGCAGTACATGACCGACGCCGACCTCACTGCGATCGCCCGCTACCTCAAGTCGCTGCCCGCAACTGATCCGAACGATCAGCCGCATCAGTACGATGAGAAAGCGGCCAAAGCCCTGTGGAACGGCGACGACAGTCAGCGCGGCGCAGCGGTGTACATCGACAACTGCGCGGCCTGCCACCGTACCGACGGCCATGGCTACACCCGGGTGTTCCCGGCGCTGGCCGGTAACCCGGTGCTGCAATCGGAGGATCCGACCTCGCTGATCCACATCGTGCTCAAGGGCGGCACCCTGCCGGCCACCCACACGGCGCCATCAACCTTCACCATGCCGGGTTTCGCCTGGCGGTTGTCGGATCAGGAAGTGGCAGATGTGGTGAGCTTTATCCGTGGCAGCTGGGGCAACAAAGGGGCGCCGGTGAAAGCCGCTGACGTCGCCGAGTTGCGTAAGGAGGATATGAAGCACACCTCCGGCGATGACCTCGGTCAGGTCACGCAACACAACTGACCAGTCGCCCGACGGCACTAGCCAGATGAGCAACGCCCCGATACTGTATATGCACACAGTATCGGGGCGTTTTCATGTCTACTCCATTGCCACCACGGGGTCGCGGCACCGCGACCAACCCGCACAACCGCTTTGCGCCGAACCGTTCGGTGGCCGAGGACGACGGCTGGTATCAGGAAGTGCCCGAAACGCAGAACACCGAGGTGATGATCGAAACCGCGAAAACCATCATTACCCGCAACACCTCGCCAGACCTGCCCTTCGACCGGTCGATCAATCCCTATCGCGGCTGCGAGCACGGTTGCATCTATTGTTATGCGCGACCGAGCCATGCCTATTGGGACATGTCGCCGGGGCTGGATTTCGAAACCCGGCTGATCGCCAAGACCAACGCCGCCCAGGTGCTGGAACAACAGTTGAACAAACGCGGTTACCAATGCGCGCCAATCAACCTTGGCTCCAACACCGATCCGTATCAGCCCATCGAACGCGAGCACAAGATCACCCGGCAGACCCTTGAAGTGCTGCTGCGCTACCGGCACCCGGTGACCATCGTTACCAAGGGCTCGCTGATTTTGCGCGACCTCGACCTGCTCACCGAATTGGCGCAGCAACGGCTGGTGGCGGTGATGATCAGCCTGACCACCCTCGACGACGAACTCAAACGCATCCTCGAACCGCGAGCCGCTGCACCGAAAGCACGGCTGCGGGCGATCCGGGTGATGCGCGAAGCGGGCATTCCGGTGGGGGTGCTGTGTTCGCCGATGATTCCGATGATCAACGACAGCGAAATCGAGAGCCTGCTGACCGAAGCCCATGCGGCTGGTGCGCAAAGCGCCGCGTACATGATGCTGCGCCTGCCGCTGGAAGTGGCGCCGTTGTTCGAGGAATGGTTGCAGGCGCACTATCCGCAGCGCGCGGCCCATGTCCTGAGCCTGATCCGCCAGAGCCGAGGCGGCGAGCTCTACGACAGCCGTTTCGGCGCGAGAATGCGCGGCGAGGGACCGTTCGCCGACCTGCTGGCGCAACGTTTCGCCAAAGCCATTAAACGTCTCGGTTTAAACCATCGTGAGGGCTATAACCTCGACTGCACGGCCTTCTGTCCGCCAGGGGCACAAATGGCTCTGCTGTAGGCAGAGCGCAAAACAATAAAAATCGCTTGATGGAGTCTGGCTCCATCAGGCGATTATTTAGAACTACTGGCTTCGGAGAAGCTGTTACTTGAACCAGTTACTGATCCAGTCGACGATGCGGCGGGCGGTATTCTTGATGTTTTCCCAAGCGTTTTTCACCCACTCGACAAACTGCTCAACAATATTGCTGACCCAGAAATAGATCTCGTTGTATAACTTGCTGAAAAACGCCATGATCTGATCCGATACAGAAAGGATTACCCCCTGAGTCGCCGGATACTTTTCACCAATATCAATAGCCTTATCGAACATATCATCGATCATCTTGTTGGAAGATTCTTTCTGCGCTGCACGCTTCTCCTCCATACGCTTCCTGAACTCCTCGCTGGCAGCGTCACCACCACCGCTTTCCTTGAACCGCTCGGTGTCCGTGGTGATCTGATTCTGAATTTCATTGGTGTTAACGGCACCGTTTCTTTGCGAATCTTCTTTCAAGCCTTCAACTGCCGCGGTTTCTTCCGGTGTCAGCGAAGTGAGCGCAGAAACCGTTGGATAAACCGGTTTGACCAGAGCTTGGCGGCGCGCCCCAGGCGTATGATCGCAACTTGCCTTATGAAATTCGCGCAATGCATTCATGGTAGTAACAAAAGTAGTTTGAGTTGTCATTTTTTCAATCCCTGAATAATTAATTAGACGGACACACTAATCATGCCCGCCAAAAAACTATAGAAATAAAACGATTGACCCACAACAACTTAGTCATTTCAAAATAATAAACTCGACTACAAACATATCAACTAACATGAGACTCAAGCCAACTAATACTAACTTCCTCCCCATTATCAAATTAAAAATTCTTCAGCTTGGTCGCGCGGCCTTCTGTCCGCCGGGTCGCCACATGTCGTTGATTTAGCGACAATCAGCTTATGGTTGAGGGTTGGAATCCTTGCGTCGAAACACGCCAGTCACATTTTTTGTGACCTGGAACACACGTTCTAGAGCGCTTGATTCAGTTTGAGTTAAGTTTCGGCGGCTACCTTGTTCATCGAGTGACTGACGGGTCGGGATGGCCCGGATGTTTTAAACAGCCACTGGCTTCATATCGGAATACACGGGAACGACTCCCCGAATCCGCCAAAGAGGATGAATCATGAGTGACAAGGATAAACAGCCGTTGGCTGCGTCGGCGCAAGCCGTCCCTG
This sequence comes from Pseudomonas sp. GW823-FHT01D03, assembly GCF_058798255.1. Classification (NCBI taxonomy): domain Bacteria; kingdom Pseudomonadati; phylum Pseudomonadota; class Gammaproteobacteria; order Pseudomonadales; family Pseudomonadaceae; genus Pseudomonas; species Pseudomonas sp. GW823-FHT01D03. The sequence goes on along the minus strand of NZ_JBXAKK010000001.1, from coordinate 321,346 downwards.
GGGCGGAATCCGCCGATGCAGCGCTGCGAACCATCGTTGACGGCTTTTTGCATTTTCATCATGAGGTCTTCCCCCAGCAGGAAGAACTCTTCAAGAAACTCGCCACGGCGCAATCGCCGCGGGCGATGTTCATCACCTGTGCCGACTCGCGCATCGTGCCCGAGCTGATCACCCAGAGTTCGCCGGGCGATCTGTTCGTGACCCGTAACGTCGGCAACGTCGTACCGCCTTACGGCCAGATGAACGGTGGCGTTTCCACCGCCATCGAATACGCGGTGCTGGCGCTGGGCGTGCAGCACATCATCATCTGCGGCCACTCCGATTGCGGCGCCATGCGCGCGGTGCTCAATCCGGACAGCCTGGAAAAAATGCCGACGGTCAAAGCCTGGCTGCGCCACGCCGAAGTGGCAAAAACCATGGTCCACGAAAACTGTAACTGCGCCGACGAAAAAGAAAGCATGCCGATCCTCACCGAGGAGAACGTCATCGCCCAACTGCAGCACTTGCGTACCCATCCTTCAGTAGCCTCACGCATGGCGAACGGTCAGCTGTTCATCCATGGCTGGGTCTACAACATCGAAACCAGTGAAATCAAAGCTTACGACGCGGATCAGGGACGCTTCCTGCCGCTCGACGGCAGCCATCCGATTCCGGTGGCGACGCCCAAAGCGCGCTTCTAAATCCTCCTAAAAATCTGTGTGGCATGACGCCGGCCGCTGTTCAGCGGCCCGGCTTCGCCACGCCTGAAGAAAGCTTCGGGAGAGTCATCATGCGTGCTGCTCAATTGAAAGCGGTGTTGCCACGGGAGCTGCTGGCTTCGGTGGTTGTGTTTCTGGTCGCGTTGCCGCTGTGCATGGGCATTGCGATCGCTTCCGGGTTGCCGCCGGCCAAAGGTCTGATCACCGGGATCATCGGCGGTCTGGTGGTGGGTTGGCTGGCGGGCTCGCCGTTGCAGGTCAGCGGGCCGGCGGCCGGTCTGGCGGTGTTGGTGTTCGAGCTGGTGCGCCAGCACGGGATCGAGATGCTCGGGCCGATTCTGTTGCTCGCCGGTTTCCTGCAACTGGTGGCCGGGCGCCTGAAGCTCGGGTGCTGGTTTCGGGTAACGGCCCCAGCGGTGGTCTACGGCATGCTCGCCGGGATTGGTGTGCTGATCGTGCTCTCACAAATCCATGTGATGCTCGATGCCAAACCGCAACCGTCCGGGCTGGATAACCTCACGGCGTTCCCCGGCGCAGTGGCGCAAGCCTTGCCGTCGTTCGGCTGGCAGGCCGGATTGCTCGGCCTGGCGACCATTGCGGTGATGTGGCTGTGGGAGAAGTTTCGCCCGCATTCGCTGCGTTTCATTCCCGGTGCGCTGCTCGGCGTCGGTCTGGCCACGGGCGCCAGTCTGCTGCTGGCGTTGCAGGTGAAACGGGTCGAAGTGCCGGAGAACCTGGCCGAAGCCATCGACTGGCTGAAACCGGCGGACTTGCTCAGCCTCGCTGATCCAACCCTGCTGATTGCGGCTTTTGCCGTAGCGTTCATTGCCAGCGCCGAAACCCTGTTGTCTGCAGCGGCTGTAGACCGCATGCACAGCGGTGTGCGCTCGGACTTCGACCGTGAGCTGTCGGCGCAAGGTGTCGGCAACATGCTCTGCGGTCTGGTCGGTGCGTTGCCGATGACCGGGGTGATCGTGCGCAGCTCGGCCAACGTCCAGGCCGGTGCGACCACCCGATATTCGACGATCTTCCATGGTCTGTGGCTGCTGGCGTTCGTGCTGTTGCTGTCGAGCGTGCTGCAAAGCATTCCGGTGGCGAGTCTGGCAGGCGTGTTGGTGTACACCGGGTTCAAACTGGTGGATCTCAAAGCGTTTCGAGGCCTGGGTCGTTATGGACGGATGCCGATGTTCACCTACGCCGCCACGGCGCTGGCGATCATCTTCACCGACCTGCTGACCGGTGTGCTGATCGGTTTCGGTCTGACGATGTTGAAATTGGCGTTCAAGGCTTCGCGGCTGAAGATCAGCCTGATCGATCTGCCGCAGGACGGCGAAATGGAATTGCGTCTGGTGGGCGCGGCGACGTTCCTCAAGGTGCCGGCGCTGACCCAGGTGCTGGGCAGTATTCCGCAGGGCACGACAGTGCATGTGCCGCTCAATAACCTGAGCTACATCGACCATTCATGTCTGGAATTGCTGGAAGAGTGGGGCCGGGCGAATGCGGCCAAGGGGTCGAAACTGGTGATCGAGTCGCGCGGGTTGAAGCGACGGCTTGAGGGACGGATTCGGACCAATACCGGGATCGGTGCGGCTGGCTAAACCTGATTTTGAAATACCCCTGTGGGAGGGGGCTTGCTCCCGAAGGCGGTGGGTCAGTCGACATTGATAGTGACTGATCCACCGCCTTCGGGAGCAAGCCCCCTCCCACAATCGGCATTTGTAATGGGCTTTGAATCAGGCGGCAGGCTGATCCAGCTCCAGGCCCACGCCCAGGCGGCGGCCCATGCATGGCCAGCGCTTCCAGGCCGCGCCGGTGTCCGGGCTGCTCAGTTTATCGCGGTAGGCTTCTACCGATTCCAGCGCAAAACTCTCGTCGTTGAGCATCTCGTCGATGGCGTGATGCACGGCTTCGTCCAGTTGATTGGCAAATTCCTCACCGATCAGTTGGTGAGCAATCAGATTGGCGACCGTCATGTCCAAGGGGATCAGTGGCTGGCCTAAATGCTTGATGTACAGGTCGTTGACCTCTTCTACAAAGCGGTGCGCCAGATAGGCTTCGTCCAGCAGGCTGTCCAGACCGACATGCCCGGACATGATGGCCGGCGGCTGGAGGAAATACTGCTCGGCGATTTTCAGCACCGGTTTGATCTGCGATTCGATCCCCGCTTCCCTGGCGACTTCGTTGGCTGCATCCAGCAGGTCTGGCACTTCATCGATATAGGCGGCGACAAAACGCGTCAGCACGCCGTTGGCGTCGGCTTCCGGCAACTGGATCGCCGGGTGTAAATGAGGCAGTTTGCTTTCCAGCTGACGGGTCAGCAGGCCGGTTTCCTTCTCGTGTTTTTGGGCTTTTTGGATCTGCTCGCGCAATGCGGCGGTGTTCATGAAAACTCCAGGGAACAAGGCAATGAAATAGGGAAGACATAAGTTAGCTGGCTTACGAAAAATGCTAAGACGCATTTGTCATAATTATTTCATCCTTGATGCAGCAGCGTTATATCGGTTCGCCACCACTCGTCTGCATCCTTCTCCATTCGTACCCTTGAGCGCAAGCCCCGGCTGTTTCAGATCATTTACTCCTCAACATTGCAATTCCCGATGGCTGTCTATACTCGCCATTGAATGGAGTTAGCTGATGACGCCCGACTGCACCCGCAGCAAGGCCCGGCGATTCAAGTTCGTAGTCTGATGCAGCCGCTCCCTTGCCGCAGGCGTTACGCCTCCGGGATAACAAGAACGATAAGGGGAACCCGCAATGATGCGACATCCACACGTCTGGATGGGCCTCCTGTTGTGGTCGATTTTCAGCCCGGCGCATGCGGCCTGGACTGTGAATATGGCGCCTGGAGCGACTGAAATCAGTCACGCAGTATTCGACCTGCACATGACCATTTTCTGGATCTGTGTGGTGATCGGGATCATCGTCTTCGGCGCCATGTTCTGGTCGATGATCGTGCATCGTCGCTCGACCGGGCAGGTCGCCGCAAAATTCCACGAAAGTACCACCGTCGAGATTCTCTGGACTGTCGTGCCGCTGCTGATCCTGGTGGCGATGGCGGTCCCGGCGACCGCCACCCTGATCCGCATGTACGACACCAGTGAGCCGGATATCGATATCCAGATCACCGGTTACCAGTGGAAGTGGCACTACAAATACCTGGGACAGGACGTCGAGTTCTTCAGCAACCTGGCCACCCCCGCCGAACAGATCCACAACCAGGAAGCCAAGGGCGAGCACTACCTGCTCGAAGTCGACAAGCCGCTGGTGCTGCCGGTCGGCGCCAAGGTGCGCTTCCTCGTGACCTCCGCCGACGTTATCCACTCCTGGTGGGTGCCGGCCTTCGCGGTCAAACGCGATGCGATCCCGGGGTTCGTCAATGAAGCCTGGACGCGCGTCGACAAGCCCGGCCTCTACCGTGGCCAGTGCGCTGAATTGTGCGGCAAGGATCACGGTTTCATGCCGATCGTGGTCGAGGTCAAGGACAAGGCCGACTACGAGAAATGGCTCGCCGAGCGCAAAGCCGAGGCCGCGCAGCTTAAAGAGCTGACCAGCAAGGAATGGACCCTCGACGAACTCAAGGAGCGCGGCGACAAGGTCTATCACACCACCTGCGTGGCCTGTCACCAGGCCGAAGGTCAGGGCCTGCCGCCAATGTTCCCGGCACTCAAGGGTTCGAAAATAGCCACCGGCCCGATCAAGGATCACTTGAGCATTGTCTTCCACGGCAAGCCCGGCACCGCCATGGCGGCGTTCGGCAAGCAGCTGTCGGAGGTCGATATCGCCGCGGTCGTGACCTACGAACGTAACGCCTGGGGCAACAACAAAGGCGACATGGTCACGCCAAAAGAAGTGCTGGAGCTCAAACAGGCGGAAAGCAAATGAGCCGGTCTATCGCGTACTTCGTGAACCGGCCGGGGCAACGCGCCCCGGCCCGCCCCGTCCACTCACGTAAAGGAGACCGGCCATGAGCGCTGTAATCGATGACCACGGTCATGCCGACCACGCCCACGGCCCCGCCAAAGGCCTGATGCGCTGGGTGCTGACCACCAACCACAAGGACATCGGCACGCTGTACCTGTGGTTCGCGTTCTGCATGTTCCTGCTCGGCGGCACGTTCGCCATGGTGATCCGCGCCGAGCTGTTCCAGCCCGGGCTGCAGATCGTCGAACCGGCGTTCTTCAACCAGATGACCACCATGCACGGCCTGGTGATGGTCTTCGGGGCGGTGATGCCGGCGTTCGTCGGCCTCGCCAACTGGATGATCCCGTTGATGATCGGCGCGCCGGACATGGCCCTGCCACGGATGAACAACTTCAGTTTCTGGCTGCTGCCGGCGGCATTCCTGCTGCTGGTCTCAACCCTGTTCACCGCCGGTGGCGGGCCGAACTTCGGCTGGACGTTCTATGCGCCGCTGTCGACGACTTACGCGCCGGAAAGCGTGACGTTTTTTATCTTCGCCATCCACTTGATGGGGATCAGTTCGATCATGGGCGCGATCAACGTGGTCGCGACCATCCTCAACCTGCGCGCCCCCGGCATGACCCTGATGAAGATGCCGCTGTTCGTCTGGACCTGGCTGATCACCGCGTTTCTGCTGATCGCGGTGATGCCGGTACTGGCCGGGTGCGTGACGATGATGCTGATGGACATCCACTTCGGCACCAGTTTCTTCAGCGCCGCCGGTGGCGGTGACCCGGTGTTGTTCCAGCATGTGTTCTGGTTCTTCGGCCACCCCGAGGTGTACATCATGATCCTGCCGGCCTTCGGCGCCGTCAGCCAGATCATCCCGACCTTCTCGCGCAAGCCGCTGTTCGGCTACACCTCGATGGTCTATGCGACGGCGAGCATCGCGTTCCTGTCGTTCATCGTCTGGGCGCACCACATGTTCGTGGTCGGCATCCCGCTGGTGGGCGAGTTGTTCTTCATGTACGCGACCATGCTCATCGCCGTGCCCACCGGGGTGAAGGTGTTCAACTGGGCCAGCACCATGTGGCAGGGCTCGCTGACTTTCGAGACGCCGATGCTGTTTGCCGTGGCGTTTGTGATCCTGTTTTCCATCGGCGGTTTCTCCGGGCTGATGCTGGCCATCGCCCCGGCGGACTTCCAGTACCAGGACACCTACTTCGTGGTCGCGCACTTTCACTACGTGCTGGTGCCGGGGGCGATCTTCGGGATCTTCGCCTCGGCCTATTACTGGCTGCCGAAGTGGACCGGGCACATGTACGACGAAACCCTCGGCAAGTTGCACTTCTGGCTGTCGTTCGTCGGCATGAACCTGACCTTCTTCCCGATGCACTTTGTGGGGCTGGCGGGGATGCCACGGCGGATTCCGGACTACAACCTGCAGTTCGCCGACTTCAACATGGTCTCCTCGATCGGCGCGTTCATGTTCGGCGCCACGCAGATCTTCTTCCTGTTCATCGTGATCAAGACCATTCGCGGCGGCGCGCCGGCCCCGGCCAAACCGTGGGATGGCGCCGAAGGCCTGGAGTGGAGCGTGCCGTCGCCGGCGCCGTATCACACCTTTACCACGCCGCCGGAAGTGAAATGAACACAGATCTCCCTGTGGGAGCGAGCCATTGTGGCGAGGGAGCTTGCTCCCGCTGGGTCGCGAAGCGGCCCCAAGAGCTTTGCGTCTGCTTCGCAGCCGAGCGGGAGCAAGCTCCCTCGCCACAGAACCTCACTCCTACAGAGATTCGTCGTGTTGGGGGCTTGCACCATGGCTGACTCGATCTCGCTGAAAAAACTGGTCACCCGCCTGCTCGGCGTGGTGGTGGCGATGTTTGTCTTCGGCTTTGCCCTGGTGCCGATCTACGACGTGATGTGCAAGGCCTTCGGCATCAATGGCAAGACTGGAGGGCAGTACGAGGGTGAGCAGGTGGTGGATACCTCTCGCCAGGTACGCGTGCAGTTTCTCTCGACCAACACCGCCGACATGCCGTGGGACTTCTATCCCAAACACGATGAGTTGACTGCCAACCCCGGCGCGGTCAACGAGATGATTTTCATTGCGCGCAATCCCACCGACAAACCGATGAGTGCGCAAGCTGTGCCGAGCATCGCGCCGAGCAACGCTGCGGCGTATTTCCACAAGACCGAATGCTTTTGCTTTACCCAGCAGGTGCTGCAGCCGGGTCAGCAGATCGAGATGCCGGTGCGTTTCATCGTTGACCGCGACATGCCCAAGGACGTGAAGCACCTGACGCTGTCCTACACGCTGTTCGATATCACCGCCCGACATCCTCCGGTGGCTGTAAACACTGGCGGTTAAGCGTGCCCGATAAGGAGAACAATAAATGGCAACTCATGAGCATTATTTCGTTCCGGCCCAGAGCAAGTGGCCGATCATTGCCACGATCGGCATGCTCGTCACCGTGTACGGCCTGGCCGTCTGGTTCAACGATCTGAAGGCCGCGCGCCCGGAATCTCACGGCCCGCTGATCTTTTTCGTTGGCGGCCTGCTGGTGGCGTACATGCTGTTCGGCTGGTTCGGCACGGTGATCAAGGAAAGCCGCGCGGGGCTTTACAGCGCACAGCTGGATCGCTCGTTCCGCTGGGGCATGAGCTGGTTCATCTTCTCCGAGGTGATGTTCTTCGTCGCCTTCTTCGGTGCGCTGTTCTACGTGCGGCACATTTCCGGCCCGGCGCTGGGTGGCGAAGGCCCGAAAGGCATCGCCCACATGCTCTGGCCGAACTTCCAGTTCACCTGGCCGTTGCTGCACACCCCGGACCCGAAACTGTTCCCGCCGCCCAAGGAAGTCATCAGCCCGTGGGGCCTGCCGCTGATCAACACGATTCTGCTGGTCAGCTCCAGCGTCACCATCACCATCGCCCACCATGCCTTGAAGAAGGGCCATCGCGGCGCGCTGAAAATCTGGCTGGCGATCACCGTGCTGTTGGGCTGTGCGTTCCTCGGTTTCCAGGCGGAGGAATACATTCACGCTTATCACGAACTGGGCCTGACCCTGGGTTCGGGCATCTACGGCGCAACGTTCTTCATGCTCACCGGTTTCCACGGCGCCCACGTGACCATCGGCACGATCATTCTGTTCGTGATGCTGATGCGCATCATGAAGGGCCACTTCGACAACGAGCACCAGTTCGGTTTCGAAGCGGCGAGCTGGTATTGGCACTTCGTCGACGTGGTGTGGATCGGCCTCTTTATCTTCGTTTACGTACTCTGAGGATCTGCATTACCAAGGCGCATGCGACACCAGTTGGCCGCTGTAAAAGCCCCAGGCGATCAAGCCGACGGTGGCAGCGGCCAGCGCCACCCGAACACTCAAGGCGATCACCAGGCGATTCGAACTGCTGTCGTCCTTGACCAGGAAAAACAGGCCGCTGAACAGGCTGATCACCGTGGCAATCAGCAGCAGGACGATGGCTGCTTTGAGCATGGGAAGACTCCGGGGGACAGGCGATGCAGTTGAGTATAGCGAGCGCGACGACTGACTTTGTGGCGCGGCCATGAAGCGCTTCCGCCCGGGCGTACTACCGACCGTGGTGGTGGCGCTGTTGCTGCCGCTGCTGGTGTCGCTGGGTTTCTGGCAACTGGGCCGCGGCGCGGAGAAAACCGCCCTGCTCGCCAGTTACGCCGAGCGCCGCGCGGCTGATCCGATGGCCAGCAGCGAATTGCTGCATAGCGCCGACCCGGCCTATCGCCGGGTGCATCTGCACGGCCAGTTCGATGCCGCGCACAGTCTGTTGCTCGACAACCGCCAACGCGACGGCAAGGTCGGCGTCGAGTTGCTGCAACCGTTTCAGGATCAACGCAGCGGCCAGTGGCTGCTGGTCAATCGCGGCTGGTTGCCGTGGCCGGATCGCCGCGTGCCGCCGCAATTCACCACACCTTCCGACGCATTGACTGTCGACGCCTGGGTCTACGTCGCCCCCGGTGCGACCTTCCAGTTGCACGCCGACCCGGCCAGCAGCACCTGGCCGCAAACCATCACCGCCGTCGAGCCGGCCAGGCTGTGGAAAACCCTCGATCGCGACGGCTTCGCCTACGAACTGCGCGCCGAACCCGGTCCCGCCAGCTATGAGGCCGACTGGCCGGTCGTCGCCATGGGCCCGGAAAAACACCTCGGTTACGCCGTGCAGTGGTTCGCGATGGCCACCGCCCTGCTCGGTCTCTACCTCTACCTTGGATTGCACAACGCAAAGGAGAACCACCATGGGAACGGCCATGAATCCACCCAGCATGTCTGAGGCGAAAACCCCGGCCACCCGCCGCCGTGGACGGATCCAGCTGTTGCTGATTGTGCTCGGCGTGGTCGGCCCGATGCTGCTCGCCACCGGCATGTACAAATTGCAGTTCTGGGTGCCGGAAGGTCGCAGCTATCACGGCGAACTGCTCGGCAACGGCCAGACCCGCGCCGACCTCGGCGTGCAAGCCGATGAACAGCGCTGGCAGATGCTGGTGACCGCGCCGAAGGATTGCGCGGTGGACTGTCAGCAACTGGTGTACCTCGCCCGGCAGATCCAGATCGGTCTCGGCCGCGATGCCGGGCGCGCCAGCCACGCCCTTGCCGCTGCCCAACCGCTGGGCTCCGAGTACGAAGCCAAGCTGAGCCGCGAATACCCGCAGCTGCAACGCTATCCACTGGACAGCGCAGCGTTGAGCAAGGCCAACGGCGACAAGGCCACGCCGCAGCTGTGGATCATCGACCCCCACGGCAACCTCGTACTGCGCTACGACCCGAGCGTGAAGGGTAAGGATCTGCTCAACGACCTGCGTCATCTGCTGAAACTGTCGAACATCGGATAAGGGCATCGTCATGGCCAAACCTGGATTTCGCCTCGCGCTGTTTGCCACCCTGCTGGCACTGGTCGTCGTGCTGCTCGGCGCCTACACCCGCCTGACCCACGCAGGTCTCGGCTGTCCGGACTGGCCGGGCTGCTACGGGTTTATCAGCGTGCCGAAAAGCGAAGCCCAACTGGCCCATGCCGAATTGCACTACCCCGACTCGCCAGTAGTGGCGCACAAGGGCTGGAACGAGATGATTCACCGTTACTTCGCGGGCACCCTCGGCCTGCTGATTGCGATTCTGGCCGGGCGCGCCTGGGTCAATCGTGGTCATCCGGGGCAGCCGCTGAAACTGCCGCTGTTTCTGCTGGCGGTGGTGTTCGCCCAGGCAGCGTTCGGCATGTGGACGGTGACGCTCAAGCTCTGGCCGCAGGTGGTCACCGGGCATTTGCTCGGCGGTTTTGCGACCTTGAGTCTGTTGTTTTTGCTGACGTTGCGATTGTCCGGGGTGCTGCCGGCGCTTACCGTGCCCAAGCGCTTGCAGTATTGGGCGACGGCGGGGCTGTTGCTGGTGATCGGCCAGATCGCACTGGGTGGTTGGGTCAGTTCCAACTACGCGGCGGTGGCCTGCATCGACTTCCCGACCTGCCACGGTCAATGGCTGCCACCGGCGGACTTTGCCAACGGCTTTCACCTGACCCAGCACATCGGCCCCAATTATCTCGGCGGCCAACTCGACAGCGATGCACGCACAGCGATTCACCTGACCCACCGCATCGGCGCATTGTTGGTGACGCTGGTACTGCTCGGACTGGCCTGGCAACTCAGGGCCGTCGGCATGACCCGGCTCGCCGGGCTGGTGCTGGTCGCCCTCGGCGCACAGATCACGCTCGGCATCAGCAACGTGCTGTTCCATCTGCCGCTGCCAGTGGCCGTGGCGCACAACGCCGGTGGCGCCGCGCTGCTGCTGAGCATGGTGCTGGTCAATTACCACGCGCGCACCAGTCTGGTCCGGGTCAAACAGCCGGTGCTCGCGCGCTGGCGCCTCAGCCCGCGTAAACACGTGGCGGCGCCCATCACTATTAAAGGAGAAACGCCGTGGCGATTCTGATTGGCGAACGCCCGCATCAGGCGATCTGGCGTGATTATCTGGAGCTGACCAAGCCTAAAGTGGTGGTGCTGATGCTCATCACCTCGCTGGTCGGCATGTTCCTCGCGACCCGCGCCGGGGTGCCGTGGACGGTGCTGGTGTTCGGCAATCTGGGGATTGCGTTGTGTGCCGGCGGCGCGGCGGCGGTCAATCATGTGGTCGACCGGCGCATCGATGCGGTCATGGCGCGGACCCACAAACGGCCATTGGCCGAGGGCCGGGTTTCACCCGCAGCGGCGCTGACCTTTGCGCTGGTGCTGGCGCTGCTCGGGCAGGCGATGCTGCTGACTTTCACCAATGCGCTGACCGCCTGGCTGACGCTGGCTTCGCTGCTCGGTTACGCAGTGATCTACACCGGCTTCCTCAAACGCGCGACGCCACAGAATATCGTCATTGGCGGTCTCGCCGGTGCCGCCCCACCGTTGCTCGGCTGGACCGCCGCCACCGGCCATGTCAGCGCCGAACCGTTGCTGCTGGTGCTGATCATCTTCGCCTGGACCCCGCCGCACTTCTGGGCGCTGGCGATTCATCGCAAGGAGGAATACGCCAAGGCCGACATCCCGATGCTGCCGGTGACCCACGGCGAGCACTACACCAAAGTGCACATTCTGCTGTACTCCTTCGCCCTGCTGGCGGTGAGCCTGTTGCCGTACGTGATCCATATGAGCGGCCTGCTGTATCTGGTTTGCGCGCTGGCGCTGGGCGCAAGGTTTCTGCAATGGGCCGTGGTGCTGTACCGTGGCACTCGGCCGCACGCGGCGATCAACACCTTCAAGTACTCTATTTGGTACTTGTTCCTGTTGTTCATCGCCCTGCTCGTAGACCACTACTTACTGTTGAACCTATGACTCGAACCCAGAAAACCGTCTTCATCCTCGTCGCCGTGATCGCGCTGATCCTGGGACTTACCGTCAACAAAGTCCTGAGTGGCAAAGGCCAGGGCGACCCCACCGCACTGATCGACGCCGGCATCATCCTGCTGCCGCAGAGCCGCACCCTGCCGGACGTGACAATGACTAATCAGGATGGCCAACCGGTCGCCATCGACGAGTTGAAAGGCAAGTGGAGTCTGCTGTTCTTCGGTTACACCTTCTGCCCGGACATCTGCCCGACCACCCTCGCCCAACTGCGCCAGATCAAGAGTGAATTGCCCAAAGACGCTGTGGATAAGTTGCAGATCGTACTGGTCAGCGTCGACCCGAATCGCGATAACCCGCAGCAGTTGAAGCAGTATCTGGGCTACTTTGATCCACAGTTCGTGGGCCTGACACCGAAGTCGATCGAAGAGCTGCAGAAGGTGGCGAATGCCGTGAGCATTCCGTTCATTCCAGCCGATACCAGCAAGCCGAACTACACGGTGGATCATAGCGGCAACCTGGCGGTGATCGGCCCGGACGGGACGCAACGCGGGTTCATCCGTGCGCCGCTGAACAACGCCAAACTGGTTGCGCAGCTGCCGGTGATGCTTAACCGCAAGTAGCAACACCACTGAACCATTGTGGGAGCGGGCTTGTTCGCGAATGCGGTGGGTCAGATAAAGAAATGCTGGCTGACACACCGCATTCGCGAGCAAGCCCGCTCCCACAGGGACGGTGTTCCGGGCACAAAAAAGGGGGCGCTCATGGCGCCCCCTTTTCGTTGCAGCAATCTAAATCAGAACGCCGGCAATACCGCGCCTTTGTACTTCTCGGTAATGAATTTCTTCACTTCCGGGCTGTGCAGCGCAGCCGCCAGTTTCTGCATCGCGGCGCTGTCCTTGTTGTCCGCACGGGACACCAGGATGTTCACGTACGGCGAGTCGTTGCCTTCGATCACCAGCGCGTCCTTGGACGGATCGAGTTTGGCTTCGAGCGCGTAGTTGGTGTTGATCAGCGCCAGATCGACCTGGGTCAGCACGCGCGGGATGGTCGCGGCCTCCAGTTCACGGATTTTCAGGTCTTTCGGGTTCTGCGCGATGTCTTTCGGGGTCGACAGAATGTTGGTCGGATCCTTCAGGGTGATCAGGCCAGCCTTGGCCAGCAGCAACAGCGCACGGCCGCCGTTGGTGGCGTCGTTCGGGATCACCACGTTGGCGCCGCTTGGCAGATCCTTCAGATCCTTGATCTTGTTCGAGTAGGCGCCCAGTGGTTCCAGATGCACGCCGGTCACCGCCACCAGGCTAGTGCCCTTGGCCTTGTTGAACTCATCGAGGTATGGCTGGTGCTGGAAGAAGTTGGCGTCCAGGCGCTTTTCAGCCACCTGCACGTTCGGCTGAATGTAGTCGGTGAAGACCTTGACCTTCAGATCCACGCCTTCTTTGGCCAGAGCAGGCTTCACGAATTCGAGGATTTCCGCGTGTGGCACCGGGGTGGCGGCGACAGTCAGGGTTTCGGCGTGGGCCGAAAAAGCGGCTACGGCCGCGAAAGCAGCGATCAGTTTTTTCATTCAGCTAACTCCTTATGAGGCGCCCGTCTGGCGCCTGCCAGCGAATGGCCGGCTCATCTCTTGATTACAAAAACCGGTTATTTGCGCGAGAAATGCACGACCAGTCGATCACCTACCATTTGCAGCACTTGCACCAGAATCAGCAGCAACACCACTGTGACGATCATCACGTCAGTCTGGAAACGCTGATAGCCGAAACGGATCGCCAGGTCACCCAGACCACCGGCGCCGACCACACCGGCCATTGCCGTGTAGGACACCAGAGTAATCGCGGTCACCGTAATCGCTGCGAAGATGCCCGGACGGGCCTCCGGCAGCAAGGCGTTCATGATGATCTGCCGGGTGGTCGCGCCCATCGACTGGGTGGCTTCGATGATGCCGCGATCGACTTCACGCAGCGCGGTTTCCACCAGACGCGCGAAGAACGGCGTCGCACCCACCACCAACGGCGGAATCGCACCGGCCACGCCCAGCGAAGTGCCGGTGATCAGCACGGTGAACGGAATCATCACGATCAGCAGAATGATGAACGGCAACGAACGCAGGATGTTCACCGCCAACGACATGAAGGCGTAGAGGCCACGATTTTCCAGCAACTGACGCGGGCTGCAGAGGAATAGCAGCACGCCCAGCGGCAGGCCGAGCAATACGGTGAACAGCAGCGAACCACCGAGCATCAGCAGGGTGTCGCCAGTGGCCAGCCAGATTTCCAGCCAATCGATGTTTTCGAAGAAAGCCTTGAGCATTTCCATTAACGCAGCACCTCCATATGAACGTCAGCGGCGGTGAAGCGGGCGAAGGCCGCTTCCATGTCGCCACCGGTGACGGCGAGGGTCAATTGCCCGTAAGGAATGTCTTTGATGCGGTCGATGCGACCGGCGAGGATGCTGTAGTCGACCCCGGTTTCCCGGGCAACGGTACCGAGCAACGGCGCGTAGGTCGCTTCGCCCTGGAAGGTCAGACGCACGATGCGGCCCGGCACGTGAGCGAAGTCATCGCGCTGTTCGCTTTCGTCGATCTGCTCGCTTTCCTGGACGAAACGCTTGGTGGTCGGGTGCTGCGGATGCAGGAACACATCGGCTACCGAACCTTGCTCGACGATCACCCCGGCGTCCATCACCGCGACCTGATCGCAGACGCGACGGATCACGTCCATCTCGTGGGTGATCAGGACGATGGTCAGCTTCAGTTCACGATTGATCTCGGCCAGCAGTTGCAGAACCGAAGCAGTGGTCTGCGGATCGAGGGCGCTGGTGGCCTCGTCGCACAGCAGAATTTTCGGCTTGGTCGCCAGGGCGCGGGCGATGCCGACGCGCTGCTTCTGGCCGCCGGACAGCTGCGCCGGATACTTCTTGGCGTGATCGGACAGACCGACCCGCGCCAGCAATTCGGCGACGCGCTGATTGATCTCGCTGGTCGACAGTTCGCCGGCCAGGGTCAGCGGCAGCGCAACGTTGTCGGCCACGGTCTTGGAGGCGAGCAGGTTGAAGTGCTGGAAGATCATCCCGACTTGCTGGCGGAAACGGCGCAGGCCGTTGGCGTCCAGCGCGGTGACTTCTTCGCCGTCGACGATGATCTTGCCGCCGCTGGAATCTTCCAGGCGATTGATCAGACGCAGCAGGGTACTTTTTCCCGCACCGGAATGGCCGATCAGGCCGAAGACCTGACCGTTTTCAATCGAAAAACTGGTCGGGTGCAGGGCGGGGATGTCCTTACCGGCGACGCGGTAAGTTTTGTGGACGTTTTGAAACTCGATCACGTAGCGAACCTTGTGGGGCGCGTTAGAAAAGGATCAGCGGTTAGCCGGGCGCGCATTTTAGCCTGTCCGTATAGAGGTTCTTAGCATTTATTTCGCAATTAACCTTCGATTTGGCAATAACAAGATCAAAGGTCATAAAAAAGGAACGCCCATTCCCGCTCATTGGTCACTAGTTAAGCGACTTGAAACCCTGGGTAACCGTGCCCGGAAACGCTCAAGAGTCCCCGTCGAAACGGGGTCAACCGAGGAGTTTACGTCTGATGAGCAGCAAGAAACCTACGACCGACAAAAGCCAGCTGGCCGGAACCGATACCAAGGATCGCGCCAACACCAACGCCAAACTCGACAGCCTGGAGAAATTTCGCTCCGACGCTACCGGCCAGGCCCTGCGCACCAACCAAGGGGTAAAGGTCGCCGATAACCAGAACACGCTCAAGGCCGGCCCGCGCGGGCCGTCGTTGCTGGAAGACTTCATCATGCGTGAGAAAATCACGCACTTTGACCACGAACGCATTCCGGAGCGCATCGTTCACGCGCGCGGCACCGGCGCCCATGGTTTCTTCCAGGCCTACGAGAACCATTCGACACTGACCAAGGCCGGCTTCCTGCAGGATCCGGGGAAAAAGACCCCGGTATTCGTGCGTTTTTCCACGGTGCAGGGGCCACGCGGTTCCGGTGACACCGTGCGTGACGTGCGCGGTTTCGCGGTGAAGTTCTTCACCGACGAGGGCAACTTCGATCTGGTCGGCAACAACATGCCGGTGTTCTTCATTCAGGACGCGATCAAGTTCCCCGACTTCGTCCACGCGGTGAAGCCCGAGCCGCACAACGAAATCCCCACCGGCGGCTCGGCCCACGACACGTTCTGGGACTTCGTCTCGCTGGTGCCGGAATCGGCGCACATGGTGATCTGGGCGATGTCCGACCGGGCAATCCCGAAAAGCCTGCGCAGCATGCAGGGCTTTGGCGTGCACACCTTCCGCCTGGTCAACGCCGAGGGCAAATCGCGCTTCGTCAAATTCCACTGGCGCCCGACCGCCGGCACCTGCTCGCTGGTGTGGGACGAAGCGCAGAAGCTCGCCGGTAAAGACACCGACTACCACCGTCGCGACCTCTGGGAAGCCATCGAGATGGGCGACTACCCGGAATGGGAGCTGGGTGTGCAGATCATCGAGGAGGAAAACGAACATGACTTCGATTTCGACATCCTCGACCCGACCAAGCTGATACCCGAAGAAATCGTGCCGATCACCCCGCTGGGCAAGATGACCCTCAACCGCAACCCGGACAACTTCTTCGCCGAGACCGAGCAGGTCGCGTTCTGCCCCGGCCACATCGTGCCCGGCATCGACTTCTCCAATGACCCGCTGCTGCAAGGTCGGCTGTTTTCCTACACCGACACGCAAATCAGCCGACTGGGTGGGCCGAACTTTCATGAGCTGCCGATTAACCGCCCGGTGGCGCCATTCCACAACGGCCAGCGCGACGCGCAGCACCGCACAGTGATCGACAAGGGTCGCGCGTCCTACGAGCCGAACTCGATTGATGGCGGCTGGCCGAAAGAGACTCCGCCAGCCGCGCAGGACGGCGGCTTCGAGAGCTACCCGGAACGCATCGATGCGAACAAGATCCGCCAGCGCAGCGAGTCGTTCAGCGATCACTTCTCGCAGGCGCGGCTGTTCTTCAACAGCATGAGTAAGCACGAGAAGGAGCACATCATCGCCGCCTACAGCTTCGAGCTGGGTAAGGTCGAACGCGAGTTCATCCGTGCACGGCAGGTGAACGAGATTCTCGCCAACATTGACCTGGAATTGGCCAAACGTGTGGCGGCCAACCTCGGATTGCCGGCGCCGAGCAAAGGCACGGTCGAGGTGCGCAAGACTTCGTTCGATCATTCACCAGCGCTGAGTCAGGCGAATCTGCTACCAGAGGACATCAAAACCCGCAAAGTGGCGATTCTTGCCGCTAACGGCGTCGATGGTGCAGCGATTGATGCGATGAAAAAGGCCTTGGAAGCAGAAGGTGCGCACGCCAAGCTGCTCGGCCCGACTTCGGCATCGGTGAAGACTGCCGACGGCAAAGCCCTGCCGGTGGACGCATCCATGGAAGGTATGCCTTCAGTGATCTTCGATGCGGTGTTCGTGCCGGGTGGTGCGGCGTCGATCAAGGCGTTGAGTGGCGACGGCGTGGCGCTGCATTACCTGCTGGAAGCCTACAAGCACCTCAAGGCGATTGCGCTGCACGGCGAGGCCAAGCAGTTGCAGGATCTGCTGAAGCTGGAAGCGGATGCAGGACTGCTGCAGGGCAAGGATGTGCCGGGGTTGACCAAGCCGTTCTTCGCGGCGATCGGGCAGCATCGGGTCTGGGCGCGGGAGCCTAAGGCCAAGGCCATTCCAGCTTAAGTTCTTGGCTGGCTGAGAGGACGCTTTCGCGAGCAGGCTCGCTCCCACAGGGTTCACGCTGTACCTGTGGGAGCGGGCTTGCTCGCGAAGCTTTTAGGGTTTAGCGGGAATCAGAACCATCTGCGCCGGCACCGTGCGCAGGATCTGTTTCTCGATCTGCAGCTCGAAATCCGGATTCAGTTTCTTCACACGCTTTTTCAGCAACGTCGCCAGCCAAGGGTAGTCCTGGGTGCGCGGCGCCTGGATGCTCACGGCACACTCGTAACTCACCACATCGGCGGCGATCGCGTCGAGTTGCCGGCGAAGTTTGCGGCTATCGTTGATGTTCAGCGCCACCGTGGTGCTTTCGGCAGTCGGATCGATGACCTTGGCTTTCGGTTTGGCTTCGGCCGCCAGCAGCGCCGCTTCGGCTTTCTCCAGCTCGGCCTTACGGGCTTCGGTGATGGCGCCGTTGACGCCACCGGTCAGCGCCGGAGCTTTGGGCATCAGAGCGCGGGCACGGCTCAGCGCGGTCGCTGCGGCGTTCACATCACCTTTCTGCAACACGATCTGGCTGCGGCGCAGGTAGGCCTCAGCCAACTGGCGCTGATATTGCTCTAGGGACTGATCGTTGGGGTTTTGTGCCTGCAACGCGGCCAACTGGTCTTCGGCGGTGGCCAGTTCGCTGCTGGCCAGGCTTTGCTCCAGCTGTGCGATGGCCGTGGCCCGCGCGTCGGGGGCTTCGGCCACCGGCGGCGTGCTTTGGCAGGCGCCCAGCAGCACGGAAAATGCGACAAGGAGCAGATAACGGGAGGCGAACGGCTTCATTCCTGCGACTCTCTAATTGCGCAAAAAGCGAGCAAGTCTACACCCCTCGACGGGGCAGAACAAAACTCAGCAGAAACAGTGCGGCCGCCGTCACAACGATCGACGGCCCCGCCGGGGTGTCCTTGAACCATGACAGCGCCAGCCCGCCACACACCGCGAGCATGCCCAGCAGGCTCGCGCCCAGCGCCATCTGCTCCGGCGAACGAGCGTGACGCTGTGCCGCAGCCGCCGGAATGATCAACAGCGAAGTAATCAGCAACACCCCGACGATTTTCATCGCCACCGCGATCACCACTGCAATCAACAACATCAGCGCCATGCGCAGGCCCGCCACCGGCAGGCCTTCGACCTTGGCCAATTCCTCATGCACAGTGATCGCCAGCAGCGGCCGCCACAGCGTGACGAGCAATATCAGCACTGCCGCGCTGCCGCCGAGGATCCACGCCAGATCGGTCGGACTGATCGCCAGCAGGTCGCCGAACAGATAGGCCATCAGGTCGATCCGCACTTCATGCATGAAGCTTAGTACCACCAGCCCGAGAGAGAGCGTGCTCGGTGCGAGAATTCCCAACAACGTGTCGGAGGCCAGCGGCTGGCGCTGTTGCAAGGTCACCAGCAGCACCGCCAGCAACAGGCAGCCGACGGTCACCGCGACCGTCGGGCTGACATCCAGCAGAAAGCCCAAGGCCACGCCCAGCAGCGCGGCGTGGGACAGGGTGTCGCCAAAGTAGGCCATGCGCCGCCAGACCACAAACGAACCGAGTGGCCCGGCGACCAGCGCCAGTGCCAGACCTGCAAGCAGGGCATACAACAGAAAATCAGCCATGCTTGCAGTGGTCTCCGTGAACATGGGTGTGGCCCGCATCGGGCGCCTTGACCACCGAACCGTGCAGGTCATGGGCGTGGTCGTGATGGTGGTGATAGATCGCCAGGCTCGGCGCATTCTTGCCGAACAGCTCGACGAACGCCGGATCGCCGCTGACCTGCTCGGGGTGCCCGGAGCAGCAGACGTGGCGATTCAGACAAACCACCTGATCGGTGGTGCTCATCACCAGATGCAAATCGTGGGACACCATCAGCACGCCGCAGCCGTGACGGTCACGCAGGCGGGTGATCAGGCTGTACAGCTCGGCTTGCCCGGCGACATCGACGCCCTGCACCGGCTCATCCAACACCAACAGCTCCGGCTCGCGCAGCAGCGCCCGGGCCAGCAGCACGCGCTGCATTTCACCACCGGAAACACTTTGCACCGGGCTGTCGATGACATGTTCGGCGCCGACTTCCTTGAGCGCTGCCAGCGCACGCGGACGGTCTACGCCGGGCACCAGGCGCAGGAAGCGCAGTACCGACAGCGGCAGGGTCGGATCGACGTGCAGTTTCTGCGGCATGTAGCCGACGCGCAGTTTCGGCTTGCGCCAGACGCTGCCGCTGTCCGGTTTCAGCAGCCCGAGCACGGCCCGCACCAGAGTGGTCTTGCCGGCGCCGTTGGGGCCGATCAGGGTGACGATCTGTCCCGGCTCGACGCTCAGCTCGATGTTGTCCAGCACGGTCTGCCCGGCAAAAGTGACGGCGACCTGCTCAAGACGGATCAACGGGTTGCTCATCAAGCCCCCTGGCAACCGGAGCACAGGCCGACCACTTCGACGGTCTGCGCTTCGACGATGAAACCGACATCCTTGGCGCTGTGGATGATCGCGTCGCTGATGGCTTTCTGTTCCAGCTCGATGGCAGCGTGGCACTCGCGGCAGATCAGGAACTGGCCCTGATGCGCATGCTCGGGATGCACGCAACCGACGAAGGCGTTGAGCGAGGAGATGCGGTGCACCAGGCCGTTTTCCAGCAGGAAATCCAGCGCGCGGTACACGGTCGGCGGCGCGGCGCGGCGACCGTCCTGCTCGCTCAGTACCGCGAGAATGTCGTAGGCGCCCAGTGGCTTGTGGCTCTGCCACACCAGTTCCAGCACGCGCCGGCGCAGCGCAGTCAGGCGCAGGCCTTTCTGGGCGCACAAAGTATCGGCCTCGGTCAGTGCGCTGTGCACGCAATGAGAGTGGTCGTGGGGACGGCTGGCAATCGGTGTAATAGGCATGGGCGGCGACGAGTTTTGATAGAGACGTTATTATGTTACCCGTTCTCGCCTCATTGAGTGGTCATCGTGTCCCGACTTTTTTCTGTTTTTGTGGCTTTTATCGCCAGTTTTCTGCTGATCGGTTCGGCTCAGGCCGAGGTCAGGGTTCTCACCAGCATCAAACCGCTGCAGTTGATTGCCGCGGCGGTGCAGGACGGGATCGCCATTCCGGAAGTGCTGCTGCCACCGGGTGCCTCGCCGCACAATTACGCCCTGCGCCCGTCCGACGTACGGAAGGTGCAATCGGTGGACCTGCTGTACTGGATCGGCCCGGACATGGAAGGTTTCCTGCCCCGCGTGCTGAACGGTCGTACGCTGCCGAGCGTGGCCGTGCAGGATCTGCCGGGCATGAAACTGCGCCGCTTTGCCGAAGACAGCCACTCCCACGCCGAAGACGCCGACGAGCATGATCACGATCATCGCCCGGGCACCCTGGACGCGCATTTGTGGTTATCGCCGGTCAACGCGCGGGTGATTGCCGACAGGATGGCGGCTGATTTGAGCGCTGCGGACCCGGCGAATGCCGAGCGTTATCAGAGCAATGCCAAGGCCTTCGATGAGCGCCTCGATGCGCTGGATGCACGTTTGAAGCAACGTCTGGCCGGCATTGAGGGCAAGCCCTACTTCGTGTTCCACGAGGCGTTTGATTACTTTGAAGAGGCTTATGGCCTGAAACACGCTGGCGTGTTCAGTGTGGCGGCGGAAGTGCAGCCCGGCGCGCAGCATGTGGCGGCAATGCGCAAACGCCTGCAGGAAGTCGGCAAGACCTGTGTGTTCAGCGAACCACCGTTGCGTCCACGCCTGGCGGAGACGCTGGTAGCGGGTCTGCCGGTGAAACTGGCGGAGCTGGATGCGCTGGGTGGCTATACGCCGGCGACGGCTCAGGGGTATGAGCAGGTGCTGGAGAAGCTGGGCAACGATCTGGCCGGGTGCCTGGAATCGTTGTAACAACGCAAAACCTGTGGCGAGGGAGCTTGCTCCCGCTTGAGTGCGCAGCACTCACAAAAATCGGGCTGACTGCCAGAATTTTGGGGCCGCTTCGCAACCCAGCGCGAGCAAGCTCGCTCGCCACAATTTAAAGCGCGAACGGCAGAGGGGTGCTGACCTGCTGCCGCTGCGCCAAGCGCTGCTCGAACTCCCGCGGATCGTGAATCAGCACGTCCTGCCCGGCAAACTGCTCGGCGGCGATCAACCGCGACAGCCAGAACCGCACACACGCCACGCGTAACATGGTCGGCCATAGCTCCGCTTCGGCGGCAGTGAACGGACGCAGCGCCGCATATGCGCCAAGGAATGCGCGGGCGCGCGGCCCGTCAATCAAGCCTTCCTCGTCCGAACACCAGTCATTCAAGGCAATCGCCACGTCATAGAGCATCGGCCCCGAACAGGCGTTGTAGAAGTCGATCAACCCGGTCAGGTGCGTACCTTCGAACATCGCGTTATCGCGGAACAGGTCGGCGTGAATGTTGGCCCGTGGCAGCGCGAGGATTCTGTCTTTCTGCGCCGTGATTTCCTCCAGCGCCTTGTGCAGCAGCGCACGCGGCTCGTCGCTCAGGTGCGAGAGAAACTCGCTGCCCTCTTCCAGCATCCAGTCCAGGCCACGATCGGTCTTGCGCTTGATCATGCGCTCGCCCTGGGTCGCCAGGTGCAGATGCGCCTGCAACTCGCCGACCTGCGCGCAATGCTGAGCGTTGGCGACTTTGATGTGTTTGCCGGACAGCCGCGGTTGCAGCAGCGCCGGTTTGCCCTTGAGCTCACGCAACGCCACGCCGTCGGTGGTGCGCAGTGCGTAAGGCACCGGCAGATCGGCCTCGTGCAGCACGTCGAGCAGGTCGATGAAGAACGGCATCTCCTGCACCGGGCCACGCTCGACCAGGGTCAGGACGAATTCGCCCTGCTCAAGGCTGATAAAGAAATTGGTGTTTTCGCTGCCGGCGGCGATCCCCTGGAAATCGAGCAGACGGCCGAGCCCGTAAGGGGCGAGAAAGGTTTCCAGCTCGGGCCGAGCCAGGGGGGTGAACACAGACATGTTTTAACTGCCAGTACGGGCACCGCCAATCGCGGCACCGGGTGAATTAAAAATCTACTTCCATTCGAAAATTTTCCACGACGGAATCAGCATATCCGGCTGATCCGAGCGGATGAAGTTTGCATCGGTCCCGTCTGCGCGCACCAGAAAGTAAGGTGGCGCGCCCTTCGGCGTGACTTTGATCGCGTACAGGAACCCGTTTTGACGATATTCCTGAATCGTCTTGTCGCCTTCCGTGCGAATGGTGACTTCAGGATCTCCCGACGGCGCATCATCCGCCGCGATCGCGGCCAATGGTGAGGCAGCAATCAAACCGACCAGCAGCAAGCGATTTAACGTACGCATGATAACCTTGTCCCTTTGTCGTCAACGGTCCCGCTATTCTAGCGCCGGGCCCGCCGAAAAGGTTGATTCTGCTCATGAGCCAAGCCCCCCTCGTCCTGGTGGACGGTTCGTCTTACCTGTACCGCGCTTTCCATGCCCTGCCACCGCTGACCACCTCCAAAGGCCTGCCGACCGGCGCGGTCAAAGGTGTGCTGAACATGCTCAAGAGTCTGCGCAAGCAGTACCCGGACAGTCCGTTCGCCGTGGTCTTCGACGCCAAGGGCGGGACGTTTCGCGACGAGATGTACGCCGAATACAAGGCCAATCGTCCGAGCATGCCCGACGACATGCGCGTGCAGATCGAACCGCTGCACCAGAGCGTGATCGCCCTCGGTTTCCCGCTGCTGTGCGTGGAAGGCGTCGAGGCTGACGACGTGATCGGCACCCTGGCGCGCAGCAGCGCGGCGGCGGATCGTCCGGTGATCATCTCCACCGGCGACAAGGACATGGCGCAACTGGTCGACGGCCACATTACCTTGGTCAACACCATGTCCGGTAGCTCGATGGATGTGGAGGGCGTGAAGGAGAAATTCGGCGTCGCTCCCGAGCAGATCATCGATTATCTGGCGCTGATGGGCGATTCTTCCGACAACATTCCGGGTGTTCCCGGCATCGGTCCGAAGACCGCCTCCGGCCTGCTGGTCGGCGTCAACGGCGGCCTGACCGAGCTGTACGCGAATCTCGACATCGTGCCGACCCTGCCGATTCGTGGGGCCAAGACCCTGCCGGCCAAGCTCGAAGAGCACAAGGAGATGGCCTTTCTCTCCTATCAACTGGCGACCATCAAGGTCGACGTGCCGCTGGACATCGGCCTCGATGACCTGCAAATGGGCGCGGAAGATCCGGCCAAGCTCTACGAGTTGTACACCCTGCTGGAATTCAAAAGCTGGATCAATGATCTGGATCGCAATGCCAAGCGCCAGGAACTGAGTGCCGCTACCGAGCCTGCGCCGGCTGGCGATCTGTTCAGCGCGCCGCCAGCCGAAGTGCCCGCCGCCCCTGCCGAAGCCGCTTACGAAACCATCCTCGATCAGGCGCGCTTCGATGTCTGGCTAGAGAAACTGAACAACGCCAAGCTGTTCGCTTTCGACACCGAAACCACCGGCATCGACGCGCAACAGGCGCAACTGGTCGGCCTGTCGTTCGCGGTGCAGGCCAACGAAGCGGCGTACATCCCGCTGACCCACTCCTACATCGGCGTGCCCGAGCAACTGGATCGCGACACAGTGCTGCGCGCGCTGAAGCCGATTCTGGAAGACCCGAACAAGCTCAAGGTCGGCCAGCACGCCAAGTTCGACATGAACATTCTGGCCAACTGCGCCATCGGCGGTGATCAGAACGAAGGCATCACCGTGCGCGGCATCGCTTTCGACACCATGCTTGAGTCCTACGTGCTCAATTCCACCGCCACCCGCCACGACATGGACAGCCTCGCGCAGAAGTACCTGGATCACACCACCGTGAGCTTCCAGGACATCGCCGGCAAAGGCGCCAAGCAGCTGACCTTCGACCAGATCGCTCTGGAGCAGGCCGGCCCTTACGCCGCCGAAGACGCCGACATTACCCTGCGCCTGCACCAGACCCTGTTCGAAAAACTCAGCGCGATCCCGAGCCTGGCCGGCGTGCTGACCGACATCGAGATTCCGCTGGTGCCGGTGCTGGCGCGCATCGAGCGTCAGGGCGCGTTCGTCGATGCCGAGCTGCTCGGCATCCAGAGCATCGAACTGGGCAACAAGATGGTCGCGCTGGAGCGCGAAGCGTTCGAGATCGCCGGCGAAGAATTCAACCTCGGCTCGCCGAAGCAGCTGGGCGTGATCCTCTACGAAAAACTCGGCCTGCCGGTGCTGAAGAAAACCGCCAAGGGCCAGCCTTCGACCGCCGAGGAAGTGCTGGCGAAACTGGCCGAGGATGATCACCGTTTGCCGAAAGTGCTGATGGAACACCGCTCTATGAGCAAGCTGAAAAGCACCTACACCGATCGCCTGCCGGAGCAGATCAACCCGCGCACCGGGCGTATCCACACGTCGTACCATCAGGCTGTGGCATCGACCGGGCGCTTGTCTTCCAGTGATCCGAACCTGCAGAACATTCCGGTGCGTACCGCCGAAGGCCGCCGTATCCGTCAGGCATTCGTCGCGCCCAAAGGCTACAAACTGCTGGCGGCGGACTATTCGCAGATCGAACTGCGGATCATGGCCCACTTGTCCAGGGACGAAGGCCTGATGAATGCCTTCCGCAACAATCTGGACGTGCACACCGCGACCGCCGCTGAAGTGTTCAAGGTCGAGCTGAACGAAGTGACGTCCGACCAGCGCCGTGGTGCCAAGGCGATCAACTTCGGCCTGATCTACGGCATGGGCGCGCAGAAACTCGGCAAGGATATCGGCGTCGACACCAAGACCGCGAAGGCCTACATCGACACCTACTTCGCCCGTTATCCGGGTGTGCGCGAATACATGGAGCGCACCCGCGCCCAGGCGGCGGATCAGGGTTACGTCGAGACCTTCTTCGGTCGTCGCCTGTACCTGCCGGAAATCAACTCCAACAAGCCGCAGGAACGCGCTGCCGCCGAACGCACGGCGATCAACGCGCCAATGCAGGGCACCGCAGCGGACATCATCAAGAAAGCCATGGTGGCGGTGGATAACTGGCTGGCGTCTTCGGGGCTGGACGCCAAAGTCATCCTGCAAGTGCACGACGAACTGGTGCTGGAGGTTCGCGAGGATCTGGTCGATCAGGTGAGTCAGGAAATCCGCCTGCACATGAGCGAAGCGGCGAAACTGGACGTGCCGTTGCTGGTGGAAGTCGGCGTCGGCAACAACTGGGATGAGGCGCACTGAGGCGTCTAGCTTGGGGGTTTGCCGTGACATACTGTCGCGGCAAACGCCCGAAACGCGCTTATTTCGAAACGCGCTTGGGGTTATTCCAAAGCTTTTTGAAAAAAATCTGAACTAATCTGACGACTCACTACTCAGAGATACTGAATGGCTGGTGAAGCCCTTCGATGCTCCTATGTTGTGTTAAGTGTTGGCAGATATCTGAACCCCGCCCTAGCGGTTCGGAACTTGAACCCCGGAACTTCTCCCTCCCCATATGAAGTCCGGGGCTTTTTTTGCCTCAAAATCGGCTGTGGCGCAGTCATGCTGCGTTAAAAGCGCTAATCAAAATGCTCATTCAGGTTCCCTAAACTGCGCTTTTTACCAGCACTTTTGCCTTGCCTGGCAGCACCACAGACAGTTTTGAAATTCCCCTATTCTGCCTCGGCCGCCGCTTCGGCGCCTTTGTCTGCCAGCTCCATCCAGCCTGCCAACACAGTGTAGGCCTCTTCCAGGCCCATGCGTTTTGGCGCCGAGAACAGCTGGATCGTCACCAGATCACCCCAGCCCTTGCGGATTTCCGACTGCACTTTCAGCAGCGTGTTCTTGGCGGCGCCGTAGGTCAGCTTGTCGGCCTTGGTCAACAGGATGTGCATCGGCATGCCGGCCGCAACGGCCCAGTCGAGCATCAGCAGGTCGAAGTCGGTCATTGGATGACGGATGTCCATCATCAGAATCAAACCCTTCAAACTCTCGCGGCCACCGAGGTAAGCCTCGAGGTGACGCTGCCAGTGTTGCTTGAGCGGGATCGGGACTTTTGCATAACCGTAGCCCGGCAGGTCGACCAGACGCCGTTCATCGTCTAGCTTGAAGAAGTTCAACAGCTGTGTGCGACCCGGGGTTTTCGAGGTGCGCGCCAGGCTGGCGTGAGTCAGGGTATTCAGTGCGCTGGATTTACCGGCGTTGGAACGACCGGCGAACGCCACTTCGAAGCCTTCGTCGTCAGGACATTGATCGACTTTGGCGGCACTGAGCATGAACGTGGACTGTTGGCACAGGCCGAGGATGGGATTCTTGAGTTGCATGGGATTTCCGATGTGGGCGGCGCCGGGATTGGGCGCGGAACGCGGTGTCGCTTCCGTTTCAGTGACGCCAGTATATAATGCCGCAGATTTTGTGTGTGCTTTGTCCCAGCGAAGGATGAAGTTCACGAGAGCCAAAGACCTTGATTGCGCATCAGAACGCAGAACGCTCTCAACCCTGAAAAGGTCGTTTTATGACGAAATGGCTGCTGGCTGCCGGAGTCCTGATACCGCTTTGCGGCGCACAGGCTACACAGGAACCGGAAGCCGTGTACAACCGTGTTTGTGGTGCCTGTCATTCCGGCCAACTACCCATGGCGCCCGAAAGAGGCGATCAGGCAGCTTGGACGCCGAGGTTGGCGAAAGGTATGGAGACGCTGGTGCAACACGTGACCCAGGGTTTCAAGGCGATGCCGCCGCGTGGTTTGTGCATGGACTGCAGTGCCGAGGATTACCAGGCCATCATCCTTTGGATGAGCGAGAGTAAACCCGGTCCATAACTCTTAACCCTTAGCCGTAGTTGGATTAGCTGATGAACAAATTGATCGTGAGTCTGCTGTTGACCGTGGGAATTTCAGGCTTCACCCATGCTGCCGGTGATGCCGCCGCCGGCCAGGCGAAGGCTGCCGTCTGCGGAGCCTGCCATGGCCCGGACGGGAACAGCATGGCGCCAAACTTCCCGAAACTGGCCGGTCAGGGTGAACGCTACCTCGACAAGCAGTTGCACGATATCAAGTCGGGCAAGCGCCAGGTTCTGGAAATGACCGGCCTGCTGACCAACCTGAGCGATCAGGATCTGGCTGACATTGCTGCTTACTTCGCCAGCCAGAAAGGCAGCGTCGGTGCCGCCGATCCAAAGATCGTCGCCCGTGGTGAGGCGCTGTTCCGTGGCGGCAACCTGGAAAAAGGCCTGCCAGCCTGCACCGGCTGCCATTCGCCGAATGGTGCCGGTAACGCTGCTGCAGGTTTCCCGCACCTGGGTGGCCAACACGCTCAATACATCGCCAAACAACTGACCGACTTCCGCAAGGAAGAAGGTGGTCGCGCCAACGACGGCGACGCGATGACCATGCGCACCATCGCGCGCAAACTGAGCGACGAAGACATTGCCGCAGTCTCCAGCTACATCCAGGGCCTGCACTAACCGCCCTGAATCGAGCGTTAACGGTGATGGACATCTCCTGCAACGTTAACGCTCGATTAATCCGTCGCAGCAAGTATAAAAAGGGTGGCTTTGGCCGCCCTTTTTTGTGGCCGCTGCCGTTACACTACAGAACTCATGCCCGCCAGGACCTGTCTGAAAACAGGTCGCGCGAGGCGACCAAAATTGTCCAGGAGTAAAGCATGCGTAATCTGATCATCAGCGCCGCCCTCGTCGCTGCCAGCCTGTTCGGCGTGACCGCCCAGGCCGCTGAAGCCCCTGCCGCACCTTATGTCGAACTGGCTAACCCGGTGCCAGTGGCAGAACCAGGCAAGATCGAGGTAGTGGAGCTGTTCTGGTACGGCTGCCCGCACTGCTACGCATTCGAGCCGGTGATCAACCCTTGGGTCGAGAAGTTGCCCAAGGACGTCAACTTCGTGCGCATTCCTGCGATGTTCGGCGGCCCATGGGACGCTCACGGTCAGATGTTCCTGACCCTGGAAGCGATGGGTGTGGAGCACAAGGTTCACAACGCCGTGTTCAACGCTATTCAGAAAGAACACAAGAAGCTGACCGACAAGAACGACATGGCCGATTTCCTCGCCACTCAAGGCGTGGACAAGGACAAGTTCCTTGCCACCTTCGACTCGTTCGCGATCAAAGGTCAGATCATCAAGGCACGTGAGCTGGCCAAGAAGTATGAAATCACTGGCGTTCCAACCATGATCGTCAACGGTAAATACCGCTTCGACATCGGCTCTGCCGGTGGTGCCGAACAGGCTCTGCAACTGGCCGATCAACTGGTCGCCAAAGAGCGAGCGGCTAACAAGGCTGCTGCCAACTAAGCGCGGCAACCGCCATGCGCCGCTGGAAGACCGAACGCACCGTTGGCCTGCATGATCCACAGGTCAACGAGCACCACCTGGCATCCACGGGCCTGCCAGCGGACCAGCGTCTGCGCTTGCTCAGTTTCAATATCCAGGTCGGCATCAGCACCGAGCGCTATCGGCATTACCTGACCCGCAGCTGGCAGCACCTGCTGCCGCACACCGGGCGCTCAGGCAATCTGCAAAAGATCGGCGACCTGCTCGGCGATTTCGATCTGGTCGCCCTGCAGGAGGCCGATGGCGGCAGCCTGCGTTCGGGCTACGTCAATCAAGTCGAACATCTGGCCCATCTCGGCGCCTTCCCCTACTGGTATCAACAGCTCAATCGCAACCTTGGCCGACTGGCCCAGCACAGCAATGGCGTGCTCAGTCGCCTGAAGCCGTGGGCGATCGAAGATCATCCGCTGCCCGGCCCGAAAGGTCGCGGCGCAATCCTCCTGCGTTTCGGCGAAGGCCCGGAAGCGTTGGTGGTGGTGATGATGCACCTGGCCCTCGGCGCCCGGGTCCGCAGCCTGCAACTGGCCTATATTCGCGACCTGATCAGTGGCTACAAGCACCAGATATTGATGGGCGACATGAACACCCATGCCAGTGATCTGCTACAACAGTCACCGTTACGCGATCTCGGCCTGCTGGCCCCGCAGATGCAAGCCACGTTTCCCAGCTGGCGGCCGCAGCGATGCCTTGATCATATTTTGCTCAGCCCGACCCTGACCCTGGAAAAGGTCGAAGTGCTGGCCCAACCCATTTCCGATCACCTGCCGGTCGCGGTAGAGATTCGTCTGCCGGGTTCGCTCACGGCCGATGCATTGCCCGCGTTGAGTCCTGCCCCTCGCGGAACCCCTGAATGAGCGACGACGCCCAGCGCTGGAAAGAGAAGTACCTCAAAAGCATCGAACAGCAGGACAAGCTCGAACGTCGGTGGGCCGCCCGGCTCGACTTGCTGCGCCGCGGTCTGGTGCGCAGCACGCTGGCCGCTGAAGGCACCGACAAGGTCGTTGATCAGTGCATGAAAGAGATGCGCGACGTGGTGCGTACCGACGACATGGACGCCGGCCTCGCCGCCCTGCTGCCGCGCCTGGAAAAAGCCGTACTGGACTCGGAGCAGCGTCGCGAGACCCGGATCGATCAGGTCAGCACCGCGCTGACCGCGTTGGTCACCCAGTTGCAAGCATTGCCGCTGCCTCGGGAAGTGGCGCAACCGCTGAAGAAATTCGCCAAGCAACTCGATAGCCGGGTCGGCCAGGCGCGGGAAATGCCGCTGCTGCTGAGCGAACTCAGTGGCTTACAGGGCAAGGCGTTGAGCCAGCTGGAAACACCGCCCGAGCCCGACCGCCCAAGCTTTTTGCAGCGCTTGTTTGGCAGCCGTGACAGTGAAGGGGTGCCAGAGGCACCGGAACAGGCTCAGGCGCCAACGCCGGCGCAAGCTGAAGCTGCGCCAGAGCCGGTGGTACCAGCGCCAGCCGCAGCGGTCGAGCCGACTCCGGCAGCACCAGTCATTGCAGAGGCCGCCGCACAACCACCAGAGGCCGAGCATAAGCAAACGCCAGCAGTACAGCCCGAGGCCGAATCACCTGTCGTCGCGTTCGCGCCACCGGTCATTGCTGCAGAGCCGATCAGCGCACCGGTTGCTGCACCTGCACTACCAGCAGCCGAACGTGAAGCGAAACAGCCGAACACCCCTATTACAGCGCCACCACCTGCTGCCACGTTCAACCCCGACGAGTTGATCCACCCGGGTGACATCCCGGCACCGTTGCTCCTCGACAGCCTGCCCCTGCCCGAACCGATCGCCCAGGCCTTGGCCGCCATCGATCCGGAGCAACCCGAGCAGGACATTCTGTATGCCCTGCCCGACTCGCCGGAGCCGTCTTACAGCTCGGTGGCCAAACACATCGAAGACACGCTGATCGGGCTGCTCGATGACCTGACCTTGCCCGAGCGCCATCGCCCGCAGGCCGAGGCGATGCGTGATCGGTTGAAAAATGGTTTGAACTGGTACGAACTGCTACCGATTCTCGACGATCTGGCGACGTTGATGCTGGCGATCACCGACAGCGGCCAGCACGAATTCGAAGCCTATCTGCAGCAACTCAACGAGCGCCTCGAAGCGTTCCAGAGCAATCTGCAGGCCGCCAGCGAGGGCCACGCTGACAACAGCTCGGCGGCGCGGGCGATGGACACGCAGATTCGCGAGCAAGTCGACGGCTTGCAGACCAGCGTGCAGGAAGCGGCCGATCTGGATGATCTCAAGCAGGTGCTGGAGAACCATCTCGAAGGCCTGCTTGGCACCATGGACCAGCACCAGAAACAACGCGATGCCCGCGAGCAGGAAGTGGCGGCACGTCTCAAGGGCCTGGCGGAGCGTGTGGCGCACATGGAGCAGGAAGCTCTGGGCTTTCGCGAACACCTGGAAGAACAACGGCAGAAAGCCCTGATCGATCCGCTGACCGGCCTGCCCAACCGCGCTGCCTGGAGCGAGCGGCTGGAGCACGAGATCAAGCAGTGGCAGCAACACGGCAACACCTTGAGTCTGGCGATGCTCGACCTCGATCATTTCAAGCGCATCAACGACAACTACGGCCATCTGGCCGGCGACAAGGTGCTGAAGATCATCGCCACAGTGCTGCGCAAACGCCTGCGTGCTGCGGATTTCATTGCCCGTTTTGGCGGTGAGGAATTCGTTCTGCTGCTGCCGGCCACCACGCCTGCCGTGGGCGCCAAACTGCTGGAGACACTGCGCGCGGCCATCGAAGCCTGCCCGTTTCACTTCAAGGGCGAACGGGTGACGATCACCATTTCCATGGGCCTGGCGTCGTTCCGCCCGGGAGAACACAGCGATCTGGTGCTTAAAAGAGCCGATCAGGCGTTGTACCGTGCTAAAAACGGCGGACGCAACCGGGTCGAACTGGGCTGAGTAATTGTTCCATTTTGTTTAAATCAGCCCATTGGCCGTCGATACGCAAAGCAGTACGTTACACTGTTGCATTACTGTCTTGCGTGTACTGCCCCCCTGCCATGAAATTTTTTACCCTCCTCGCGTCGCTGCTCGTTCTGGCCGGTTGTGCCAGCGGCCCGCGTTACGACACCAGCCATCCTTCGGCCAATCACGACAGCCGCGTGCAGTTCGTGATCGTGCATTACACCTCGGCGTCGCTCGCGCGTTCGCTGCAACTGCTGACCCACGGCGAAGTCAGCAGCCACTACCTGATCGGCGACGACAAGAGCGCCACCATCTACAAGCTGATGGATGAAAACCAACGCGCCTGGCATGCCGGCGAAAGCCAATGGCAGGGCCGCACCTGGCTCAACTCAAGCTCGATCGGCATCGAAATCGTCAATCCGGGTTTCAAGGACACGCCGACCGGGCGCCTCTGGTACCCGTACAGCGAAGCGCAGATTCAATCGCTGATCGTCCTGCTCAAGGACATCAGCCGGCGCCAGGGCATCAGCCCGCGTCATATCATCGGCCATAGCGACATCGCGCCGCTGCGCAAACTGGACCCCGGCCCGCTGTTCCCATGGAAACGTCTGGCCGCCGAAGGCCTGGGCGTATGGCCCAACGAACAAGCGGTGGCGCGGCAGCAGCTGCAGTTCAACGCCGAACTGCCGAGCATCAGCTGGTTCCAGGCGCAACTGGCACGCGTGGGTTATGACACCCCGCAGACCGGCGAGCTGGACGTAGCGACCCGCCATGTACTGGCAGCCTTCCAGATGCACTTCCGCCCTTCCCGTTTCGACGGTACGCCGGACGCACAAACGGCGGCGTTGTTGCTGGTACTCAATCAGACAAAATAATGACGCCCGCCCGACGGTCAGGGCGAAATCGAAATCAGCAGCTATAACTCATTGGTAATTCTTCGGATATTCCATGATGGTTGCTACCCGAGCGACGCTGCGTAGCTGGTTTTATCGCCCGTGGTTTTTGGCGATGATCGCGGCTGTCCTTAGTGCAAGCCTGCTGATCGCTGGCGGAATGTTCGTCGCCATGCGCCAGATCGAACAGAACGAAAGCCAGGAGATGAACACCCAGGGCGAGCGCTTTCTGGCCCGGCTCGAGCAATTGTTCGGGCAATTGCGCGAAAGTCTCGATGACCTGGAGGCGCAGCCGTTGCGCAGTTGCGATGACGAAATGATCGCAACCCTGCAACAAGTCACTTTCAACTATCGCTTCGTCTATGAAGCGGCCTACATGGACGGTTCGCGGATCTGCTCCAACCGCCCCCGCCAGGAAGGACTGTCGGTGGTCCGCGCGCCGGACATCAAAGGGCCGACCTATAGCTACTGGCTCAACACCACCACCGAACCCGATGAAAACCGCGCAGCGCTGATGCTCGGGCGCGGCAACTTCCGTGTGGCGACATCGCGCGGGCATTTGACCGACATGGTCGACCTGCCACCAGACAGCAGCCTGCTGGTGGTACTCGACCACGGCAGGCGAGCGATTCCGGTACTAGGCACCGCGCAGACCTGGCCACCGAGCGAAACCTGGCCACCGAAGAGCCGCGAGGCCCTGCAAGTCACCCAGTCACGCCTGATCTACCGCATGCCTACCAACAATCCGGAATACCAGTTAGTGCTGATCACCCCGCGCACTGGCATGCACATTCCCGCGGTCTGGTGGTGGATGGTGCCGGCCTGCCTGCTGCTGGGGGCGTTTGCCGGCTTCTTCGTGTTTCTGCTGGTGCGCCAGCGCCAGTCACTGGACGCCGAGCTGCAGGGTGCGATTCGGCGTGGCGAGCTGCAAGTGCTGTATCAACCGATCTTCGACCTCGACAGTCGCAATTGCGTGGGCGCCGAAGCCCTGCTGCGCTGGCGTCGTCCGGACGGCACCCTGACCAGCCCCGACCTGTTCATTCCATTGGCAGAAAACACCGGGCAGATTCGGCAGATGACCGATTTCGTCCTGCAGCGGCTGCTGGAGCAATTGGGGCCGGTACTACGCGCGAATCCGCAGCTGTACATCTCGGTCAACCTCGCGGCGTGCGACGTGATGGTGCCGCGCATCGGTCAGGTCATGGCCAGACTGTTGACCCTGCACCGGGTCGCGGCGCGGCAGATTGCCTTCGAAGTCACCGAGCGCGGGCTGATCGACGTGGTGGTGGCGCGGGAGAACCTGCAAGCCTTGCGCGATGTCGGCCATCAGGTGCTGATCGACGATTTCGGCACCGGTTATTGCAGTCTCGCCTACCTGCAAACGTTGCCGGTGGATTGCCTGAAAATCGACAAGGCCTTCATCGACGCACTCGGTCATGACGCGGCCAGCAGCGGCGTTGCTCCGCACATCATTCACATGGCGCAGGCACTGGATCTGAAAGTGATTGCCGAGGGCATCGAGCATGAAGCGCAAGCCGTGTTTCTCAGCAGTGAGGGAGTCAAGTTCGGTCAGGGCTGGCTGTTCGCCCAGGCCTTGAGTGCGGTGCAGTTCATCGAACTGATCACCCGTGGACGACGCCTCGCCGGGCGCCGACTGGATGACGAAGCCTAGACCGCCAGCGCCATGTAGAACTGCGTACCCTGCCCCGGCCGCGAATAGACGCCCATGCGCCCGCCATGCAACTGCACAATTTCCTTGCACAAAGCCAAACCGAGCCCGGCGCCGCCCTTCTTGCGCCCGACCTGCACGAACGGTTCGAAAATCCGCCCTTGCTGCCCGTAGGCAATGCCTTCGCCGTTGTCTTCGACGCTGATGATCACCCGCTCGCCATGTCGACGCGCTTGCAGGCGGATCTGCCCGTCGCGGGCAGTGTGGCGCAGAGCATTATCGATCAGGTTATCCAGTACCCGGTCGAGTTGCGCCTGATCGGCCTGCAGGCGCGGCAACGGCCCCTGCACTTCGACGTTCAAGGCAATGCCTTTGGCCGCCGCCGCATCCGCAAAGCGCGATTGCGCCTGCTCCAGCAAGTCTTCGATGGAGCACGGCGCCAGGGTGAGCTTCTGCAAACCGTTCTGATAGCGCGAGAAATTGAGCAAGTCGTTGATCAACTGCATCAGGCGCTGCATTTCTTCGTTGACCGTATCGAGCAGGTCCGCCTCGCGTGACTCCGGGGGAAACTTCGCCCGTTCGCGAAACAGGCCGAACGCCATGTGCATGCCTGTGACAGGCGTGCGCAGCTCGTGGGAGGCGCGCAGCACAAACTCGCTGCGCACCCGCTCGAAAGCCCGCTGCTCGGTGACGTCGTGCAGCACCATCACCGCGCCAAGAATATGCCCCTGAGTGTGGCTGACCGGTGTCAGGCTGTAAGTCAGCAAGCGTGATTCGCCATCGACCTCGATGCTCAAATCTTCCGGGGCGCGCTCAAGGGTGCCACCGCGCAGCACCAGTTGCAGTTGTGCGTCGAGCTCGGGGCGCTCCAGCGCACTGCCGAGACCTTGACCGAGACGATCACTGTCCCAGCCCAACTGGCGCTGGGCCACTGGATTGAGGTGCTCCAGATGCCCTTCGCGGTCGATCATCAGCAAGCCGTCGTCGATACTGTCTAGCACCGCCTGCAGACGCTGCTGACCAGCCAGCAGCTCGTCGACGTTGGTCGCCTGATGCTCGCGCAGCGCCTCGGCCATCAGCCCGAAGCGCTTGGTCAGTTGGTTCATTTCCATCGCCGAGGAAATCGGCAGCGTCACCTCGAAATTGCCTTGGCCGATGTTGTCCGCCGCTTGCGCCAGCGCCTCGATTGGCGCGCCAAAACGCCGGGCAATCGCATGGGCCGTGACAAAACCGATGATCAACACCGCCAGTCCCACCAGCCCGAGCAGACCGGAGACCAGCAGTGCTCTTTCCCGGGCGTCATGCTGCACCGCGTTGATGTTGTCCAGCGCATGCTTGTGCTCGGTAATCAAACCGTTGCGCAAGATGTTGAAGCGTTCTCTGAGGTCGCTGTTGCCACTGAGCACATTGCCCGGGTCACGCGACATCTCGAACGCCTGCAGGAAACGCAGGTAATCGGCCTTGGCCTGGGTAAACCCGTACTGCCGGCCATCGTCCTCCACCTGCTGCGAAATGCCTTCATCCAGCAATTGCAGGTAATGCTGCTTCGACGCTTCGAACGCGGCGGGATCGGGCTTTTCGGCCAGCATCAGCACCAGTTGATCGCCGAGGGTCTGGCGCAATTTAAGCCCCAGGTCGAGGGTCACGAAGTTGCTGCGGATCGTTGCTTCCTGTGTACCGGCCATCTGCATCACGCTGACCAGCCCGAGCAACAGCCCGAGCAACGCGACGGTGATCAGCGCAGAAATACTCAGGAACAAGCGAGTGCGCAACTTCATCGCCAGTTTCATCGTCGCGCGCTCACAGGTTGTACTGCTTGCGCTTGCGATACAGGGTCGACGCGTCGATGCCGAGGGTTTTCGCTGCCTGATCCAGAGTGCCTGCCGTCGCCAGCACCGCGCCAATGTGAGCTTTTTCCAGCTCATCGAGACTCAGCGCCGCGCCGACCCGTGGCGCGTTGTTCGCCGGTTGCTCGGCCATGCCGAGGTGACTGATTTCCACGCGCTCCTGCGGGCAGATGATGCTCGCCCGCTCCACCACGTTACGCAGCTCACGAATATTGCCCGGCCAGCGATAACCCAGCAGTGCTTCGCGCGCCTCGTCACTGAAGCCCCGCGCCGGACGCGCATATTCCTTGACGAAGCGCGCGAGGAAGCGGTCGGCCAGGGTCAGGATATCTTCGGCACGCTCGCGCAGCGGCGGCAAATGCAGGGTGATGACGTTGAGGCGATACAACAGGTCTTCACGGAAGCGCCCGTCGCGCACCATGTCCTCCAGATTGAGGTTGGTCGCGGCGAGAATCCGCACATCGGCACGGCGAGTCACTGGATCCCCTACCCGCTCGTATTCCTTGTCTTGAATGAACCGCAGCAACTTGGGTTGCAATGTCAGTGGAAAATCGCCGATCTCGTCGAGAAACAGCGTGCCACCGTCCGCTTGGTTGACTCGTCCCAAGGTGCTCTCACTGGCTCCGGTAAACGCACCACGACTGTGACCGAACAGCTCGCTTTCCATCAGCTCGGCGGTCAACGACGGGCAGTTGATGGTCACGCAGGATTTTTTCTCGCGCTTGCTCCAGCCATGAATGGCTCGGGCCAGTTCCCCTTTACCCGTGCCGGATTCGCCGAGGATAAGGATGTTGGCGTCGGTACCGGCGACCTGCCGCGCGGTTTCCAGCACGACTTTCATCGCCGGGCTGTGTGAGTCGAGGCCGTCCTTGGGTTTGCGGATCTCGCCTTCAAGAGCTTCCAGACGCGCCGAGAGCTGGCGCACTTCCAGTTGCTTGGCGGTGGCCAGACGCAACTGGTCGGGGCTGCACGGTTTGACCAGATAGTCGGCGGCGCCCGCCTGAATCGCGTCCACCGCGGTATCGACCGCCGAGTGCGCGGTGACGATCACCACGCGCATCCATGGCGCCTGAACGCGCATCTGCGCCAGTACATCGAGACCGTTGTCTTCACCCAGACGCAAATCAAGGAAGCACAGGTCGAATACCTGACGTTGCAACAATGCCTCAGCCTGAGCCGCGCTGTTGGCGGTGGCCACCGTATAACCTTCGTCTTCGAGGCAGTAACGAAAGGTTCGCAGGATGGCGGACTCGTCGTCCACCAGCAGAATGCGGCCTTGATGCTCAGTGGCAGATTCCATTTTTCCTACGCTCCATAGTGATTGATCTTGGGTTAGTCCCGGAAAAATCGGGCAAGTTGCATGGTTGATTCTGAACGATGCGAGCCATAGGAGGGTAGCTCTCTCCTGCCTTCACGGCCAATCTGTTGATTTTGTTGAGTTTTTAAACAATCACCGAGTTGCAGGGGGTTCCCTGCGTACTTTTCTGACATCCGGGACGTGCTCTCAATTCCATAAGAATGAAATCTCCTACGAAATAATCATGCATTTCGCACGACCGCAGATGACCCATCGTGCAGGATGCGTCCATCGCTGAATTTTCTACACTTATAACTCATTGATTTTATTGAATATTTTTCAAATAAAAAACTGGCATGCAGCCTGCAATACCTCATTCAGCCCGGGCAGATTCCACTGCCCCAACCGAATAAGAGTGAGGAACCCAGGATGACTCGCCAACGTGCCGCCCAAGTGCGTATCTCGCCACTGCATATTCAGCAAGGCCTGTTTGGCGTACTTGCACTGTTGATCACCCTGATCGCCTGCCAGCAATACCTGAGCTGGGAAAACAGCCAGAAGCCTGAGCCACTGATCTCGATTCAACACAGCACGCAAACGCACTTCAGCGCTGTCAGCAGCAGTCAGGCCGAAAGCGCCTCGATGCGCATGATGGATGTCGATCAGCCACAGCCGCTGGATCAACTGCCACGTGAAGAGCGTTGGGTTTTCTGACAAACCGAAGAATTCGGGCGCTTGGCGCCGGAACACGCAATATCCCTAAATAGAGAAGTAAGGAGAAT
This sequence comes from Pseudomonas sp. GW823-FHT01D03, assembly GCF_058798255.1. Classification (NCBI taxonomy): domain Bacteria; kingdom Pseudomonadati; phylum Pseudomonadota; class Gammaproteobacteria; order Pseudomonadales; family Pseudomonadaceae; genus Pseudomonas; species Pseudomonas sp. GW823-FHT01D03. The sequence goes on along the minus strand of NZ_JBXAKK010000001.1, from coordinate 283,485 downwards.
CACCATGTTGAGCTGGGCAATTACATTCTTGATCATTGCCATCATCGCCGCCGTACTGGGCTTCGGTGGTATCGCGGGCACCGCCACGGGTATCGCCAAGATTCTCTTTGTCGTGTTCCTGGTGATGTTCATCGCTTCCTTCTTCTTTGGCCGTCGCGGCCGAGGTTAACGATGAGTGCTTTAAAGACACTGGCAGCCGCCCTGCTTCTGGGCGGTAGTGCCATGGCGATGGCGGCCAATGATGGCCAGGCGCGGGTCAATGAGCTGCTCAGCTCCGACCCGCAATACCGCGAAACCTGGCAAGGCGTTGTAAAGAACGAAGAACGCCTGCCGGAATGGGTGATGAACCTGTCCGGCACTTCCGAACAGCAGATGAACGCGGTGGTAGAAGATGGCGACAAGTATCTGGTTGGCCCGCTCTGCGAAAATGCAGACAAGTGCCTCAACCATCGCTTGATCGTCGCGTTCAGCTTCGACAAGGACGATGCCTACGGCATGCTGGTTGATGTGCCCGAAGGCCTGCCGTCCGACAAGTCGCCAACGCGACATGCCACGTACAGGTTCTTCGGCAAGCCCGATCAGGGCATGCAGGATCTGCTGATGGAAACCCTGAAGAAAGATCCGAAGTGGTACTGAGTTTGAACATGAAGGCAGCGGCCTCGCTGCCTTCCATTGCGCCCACCCGAGGAAGGTCGGCGCATGACCAGGGGGCCGGGACGTTCTGACTGTTACAGGGTCGGAGTGACCTACGGGTACAGGGAGTGCCTGCGCGAGGGCCGGGTCAGGGTAAAAGCTGCGACGCAGGTTCGCCGACCCTCAGTGGCTCGACGGACTTGCGCTGAGCTTTATCCGATGCAAAAAACATTGATCCAGAGCGTCCTGCTCGTCTTTGAATGCCTCACACTGCGTGCGAAAACATTACGCGGTGTTTCCTGGCGACCGTATATCGAGAAAGAATCCCTTTAAACAGTGGGACATCTAGTCTGCGAATGTAGGCTTTTTCTTGAATTTTCCGTCGAATTCACTCGTTCAAAAAACAACCAATCTCGGCTGTAATGGCCGGTTCACGGCACTTATGCCGGCTGAAATGTCGTAATCGAACCGGTTGGGACGCCAGTTTCAATTAAAAAAGCTCATGCCGATTCGGCATAGGGTAGGCGTTTACGGCATTAGACGGCGCAACCTTGCATCGGAATAGTTGCGCCTTTTTTCGCCTGCCGAAGAGCCGTAAATACGCGCTTCGGGGCACCTTATACGGAGGCAGATGCACAGACTTTTCCGCTGACAGAGCGTTCCAGTTCCTGCATGTGCCTGAGTCAAACGCAAGTAAGGGTAAAGATAATGAAGAAGGCAAAACTCAGCCTCGCCTGGCAGATCCTCATCGGTCTGGTTTTAGGGATTGCAATTGGTGCGTTGCTCAACCACTTCAGTGCCGAAAAAGCCTGGTGGATCAGCAACGTCCTGCAACCGGCAGGCGATATCTTTATCCGTCTGATCAAGATGATCGTGATCCCGATCGTCATCTCCTCCCTGATCGTCGGCATTGCCGGCGTGGGCGACGCCAAGAAACTCGGGCGTATCGGCCTGAAGACCATCATCTATTTCGAAATCGTCACCACCATCGCGATCCTTGTCGGTCTGGTGCTGGCGAACGTGTTCCACCCGGGCGCCGGCATCGACATGAGCACCCTGGGCACGGTGGATATCTCCAAGTACCAGGCGACCGCCGCCGAAGTGCAGCATGAACACGCGTTCATCGAGACCATCCTCAACCTGATCCCGTCGAACATCTTCGCGGCCATGGCCCGCGGCGAAATGCTGCCGATCATCTTCTTCTCCGTGCTGTTTGGTCTCGGTCTGTCGAGCCTGCAGTCGGACCTGCGCGAGCCGCTGGTGAAGATGTTCCAGGGCGTCTCGGAAAGCATGTTCAAAGTCACCCACATGATCATGAACTACGCGCCGATCGGCGTGTTCGCCCTGATCGCGGTGACCGTCGCCAACTTCGGCTTCGCCTCGCTGCTGCCGCTGGCCAAACTGGTGATCCTGGTTTACGTCGCCATCGCCTTCTTCGCCTTCGTGGTGCTGGGCCTGATCGCCAAGCTGTTCGGCTTCTCGGTGATCAAGCTGATGCGCATCTTCAAGGATGAGCTGGTGCTGGCTTACTCCACCGCCTCCTCGGAAACCGTGCTGCCACGCGTCATCGAGAAGATGGAAGCCTACGGTGCACCGAAAGCCATCTGCAGCTTCGTGGTACCGACCGGTTACTCGTTCAACCTCGACGGTTCGACCCTGTACCAGTCGATCGCCGCGATCTTCATTGCCCAGCTGTACGGCATCGACCTGTCGATCAGCCAGCAATTGCTGCTGGTGCTGACCCTGATGGTCACCTCCAAAGGCATCGCCGGCGTACCGGGCGTGTCCTTCGTGGTGCTGCTGGCGACGCTGGGCAGCGTCGGTATCCCGCTGGAAGGCCTGGCGTTCATCGCCGGTGTCGACCGCATCATGGACATGGCCCGTACCGCACTGAACGTGATCGGCAACGCTCTGGCAGTCCTGGTTATCGCGCGTTGGGAAGGCATGTACGACGACGCCAAGGGCGAGCGCTACTGGAACTCCCTGCCGCACTGGCGCAGCAAGGAAAAACTGCCGGCTGGCGAGATCTCGAAGCCATAATGCAAACACCCTGGTGGGAGCGGGCTTGCTCGCGAAGAGGCCGGTACATTCAACATCTCCGTTGATTGACACACCGCTTTCGCGAGCAAGCCCGCTCCCACATTGGATCGGCGCATGCCGAACAGACAAACCCCGGAGCAATCCGGGGTTTGTCGTTTCTGGCGACCCCGCTATCATTCGCCGCATCTTCCGGGGGATTTGACTGATGCTTAATGGCCTGTGGCTTGGCTTCTTCGTCGTGGCAGCAATATCTGCGCTGGTGCAGTGGCTGGTCGGTGGCAACGCCGGGATTTTCGCGGCGATGGTGGAAAGCATTTTCGCCATGGCCAAGCTCTCGGTCGAGGTCATGGTGTTGCTGTTTGGCACGCTGACCCTGTGGCTGGGCTTCCTGCGCATCGCCGAGAAGGCCGGGATCGTCGAATGGCTGGCGAAAGTGCTGGGCCCGCTGTTCCTGCGGCTGATGCCGGAAGTCCCGGCGGGGCACCCGGCGCTCGGTCTGATCACCCTGAACTTCGCCGCCAACGGCCTGGGCCTGGACAACGCCGCCACGCCAATCGGCCTCAAGGCGATGAAGGCGCTGCAGGAGCTCAACCCCAGCGCGACCATCGCCAGCAACGCGCAGATCCTGTTCCTGGTGCTCAACGCCTCGTCGCTGACTCTGCTGCCGGTGACGATCTTCATGTACCGCGCCCAGCAAGGCGCACCGGACCCGACCCTGGTATTCCTGCCGATTCTGCTGGCGACCAGTTGCTCGACCATCGTCGGCTTCCTTTCGGTAGCGTTCATGCAGCGCCTGCGTATCTGGGACCCGGTGGTGCTGGCCTATCTGATTCCTGGCGCACTGATCCTCGGCGGGTTCATGGCGCTGCTGGCGACAATGTCGGCTACGGCGCTGGCCGGGCTGTCGTCGATCCTTGGCAACCTGACGCTGTTCGGCCTGATCATGCTGTTCCTGGTGATCGGCGCGTTACGCAAGGTGAAGGTCTACGAGGCGTTCGTCGAGGGCGCGAAGGAGGGCTTCGACGTCGCCAAGAACCTGCTGCCGTATCTGGTGGCGATGCTCTGCGCGATTGGCGTGCTGCGTGCCTCGGGAGCGCTGGACTTTGGTCTGGATGGCATTCGTCATCTGATCGAATGGGCCGGTTGGGACACAAGGTTTGTCGATGCATTGCCGACGGCGATGGTCAAACCGTTTTCCGGCAGCGCCGCACGGGCGATGCTGATCGAGACCATGAAGACCTCCGGTGTCGACAGCTTCCCGGCGCTGGTGGCGGCGACGATTCAGGGCAGTACCGAAACCACGTTCTATGTGCTGGCGGTGTATTTCGGTGCGGTGGGGATTCAGCGCGCAAGGCACGCCGTTGGATGCGCGCTGCTGGCTGAATTGGCCGGCGTACTCGGCGCCATCGGCGTCTGCTACTGGTTCTTCGGGTAACCACAAATCAAAACTGTAGGAGTGAGCCTGCTCGCGATAGCGGTAATTCAGTCACCACTGATGTGATTGGTAAACCGCTATCGCGAGCAGGCTCACTCCTACATTGGTTTTGCGTGGGGTTCAAGGTCTGGGTTGTTGGGCGAATTGCTGCCCTTGCTGAACAGCCCACGCGACGACCTTTGCAGTGAGACGATCACTGGCCTGTCCAAACCCCGCAACCACCGCCGGCACCTGCACGTCATTCAAAGGCTGGCGCTCTTCAAAGCGGCGGCTGGCGAGGATCTTCTGGTCATATCCGCGCACCAGCAGCGCATCGACGCGCACCACGACGCTGGCCTGATTGCCCTGATACTCGGTCTGAAACGCCTGCAAACTGCCGCCCAGTTCCAGATCCGCAGCGAAGTTGCTGTCATCGGTACTGAGCAGCGTCACCCGACCATCGCGGGCAAAGCCATCGAGCAGCCGATTACGCACCAGCACCGGCGCCGGATCACTCCAGCGCGAGGCCTTGTAGCTGCTGATCACATCACCCTGTGGAATCACCGCGATGTTCGGCCGGTTCAGCGCTTCGCTGGCTTGCAACTTGTTCAGGCGCAGCGACCAGTGCTGGGTCGCCGCTGAACTGGACGAGGCGGGCGCTTGCGTGGCGGGCAGGCGATAGACATCCGACGGCTCGGCCTTGGGCAGGATCGAGCACGCCGAGAGCAGAGTGAAACTGGCGAGGAGGGCGAAGTGAGTCAGCTTCATGGGGTGAATTCCTTGTTCTTGTCGCTGCCCAGCAGGTAGCCGCTGGGGTTGGCCTCCAGGCGTTGGGAAATGCCGCGCAGCGAGGTCAGGGTTTCGCGCAGTTCGCGAATCGCCGGCGCCAGACCATTGAGGCCCTGCAGGCCGTTGTCGAGGGAGTTCTGGTTCTTGCTCAACAGGCCGTTGATGGTGGCGCTGCTTTGCTCCAGCGACTTCATCGCCTGCTCGGCACTGCCCAGCGCCTGCTTGCCCTGATCGTTGAGCAGGCCATTGGCGTTGCGCATCAACGCCGAGGTTTGCTCAAGCATGCTGCCGGCCTGTTTGCCGACGCTCGCCAGTTGCTGCATGGCCTGGCGCAGGTCGCCGCGCTGATCGTTGATCGAACCGGTGGTCTGCTCCAGATGCGCAAGGGTGTTGCTGACGCGCTCGACGTTCTGCGGGGAGAACATCTGGTTGGCATTGCTCAGCAGCGCGGTGATGCCGGTCATCAGGTCGTTGCTGTCGTTGAGCAGCCGGGAAATGGGCGAGGGCGAGGCGACGATGGTCGGCAGATCGCCGTCATGCCCACGCAGCTTCGGGCTCTGCGGGGTGCCGCCGCTGAGCTGAATGATCGAGGTCCCGGTGATCCCGGCCAGTGCCAGTTTGGCCTCGGTGTCTTCCTTGACCGGGGTGTCACCGCCCAGACGAATCCGCGCCAACACCCGGCGTGGGTCTTTCGGGTCGAGACGCAAGTTGACCACATCACCGACCTTGATCCCGCTGTACTGCACCGGGCTGCCCTTGGACAGGCCGCTGACCGCCTCGTTGAAGACCACTTCATAATCCTTGAACTCGCTGTCGACGCTGGACTTGGCCAGCCACAGGCCGAAGAGCAGGGCGCCTGCAACCACTATCACCGAGAACAGGCCGATCAACACATGATGGGCTCGGGTTTCCATGTCATACCTCGTTGAGCAATTTGGCGGCGTCCAGCGCCGAGCGGCCACGCGGGCCGTGGAAGTATTCATGAATCCACGCGTCATCGGTTTCCGACACCACATCGATCGGGCCGGCCACCAGCACCTTCTTCTGCGCCAGCACCGCCACCCGGTCGGTTATGGTGTAGAGCGTGTCGAGGTCGTGGGTCACCAGAAACACACTCAGGCCCAGCGCATCGCGCAGGGTCAGGATCAGTTGATCGAACTGCGCCGCGCCAATCGGATCGAGGCCGGCGGTGGGTTCGTCAAGAAACAGGATGTCCGGATCCAGCGCCAGGGCCCGCGCCAGCGCGGCGCGCTTGATCATCCCGCCGGACAGCGAGGCCGGGTATTTGTCCGCCGCCGACAGCGGCAGCCCGGCCAGCGCCAGCTTCACCGCCGCCAGATGCTCGGCGTCGTGGCGGCTCAGGCCGGCGTGTTCGATCAGCGGCAGGGCGACGTTCTCGGTCACCGTCAGCGAGGAGAACAGCGCACCTTTCTGGAACAACACACCAAAGCGCCGCTCGACCAGCGAACGCTCATGCTCGGACAGGCTCGGCAGGTTCTGCCCGAACACCTTCACGTTGCCTTCGCTGGGCCGGCGCAGGCCGACAATGCTACGCAACAGCACCGATTTACCGCTGCCGGAGCCGCCGACCACGGCGAGGATTTCGCCTTTGTACAAATCCAGATCGAGATTCTCGTGCACGCTCTGGCTGCCAAAGCGATTGCACAGGCCACGGACTTCGATCACCGCCTCCGAGGGCGCGCGGGGTAGACGACTCACCAGCCCATCTCCATGAAAAACAGCGCAGCCACCGCATCGAGCACGATCACCACGAAAATCGACTGCACCACGGCAGACGTAGTGTGGGCGCCGACCGATTCGGCGCTGCCGCTGACCTTGAAGCCTTCCAGACAACCGATCGTGGCGATCAGGAAGGCAAAGACCGGGGCTTTCACCAGGCCGACCAGAAAGTGCTGAATGCCGATGTCGCTTTGCAGCAGCGAGAGGAACATCGCCGGCGAAATACCCAGCGACACTGCACACACCACGCCACCGCCGATGATCCCGCAGAGCATCGCCAGAAAGGTCAGCATCGGCAGCGCCACCAGCATCGCCAACACGCGCGGCACCACCAGCAGCTCCATCGGGTCGAGGCCGAGGGTGCGGATCGCGTCGATCTCCTCGTTGGCCTTCATCGAGCCGATCTGCGCGGTGAACGCACTGGCGGTGCGCCCGGCCATCAGGATCGCCGTGAGCAACACACCGAACTCACGCAAAAAGGAAAAGCCCACCAGATCCACGGTAAAGATCGTCGCGCCGAAACTGGCCAGCACTGTGGCGCCGAGAAACGCCACCACCGCGCCGACCAGAAAAGTCAGCAGTGCCACGATCGGCGCGGCGTCGAGGCCAGTCTGTTCGATGTGGGCGACGACGGGGGTGATGCGCCAGCGCTTGGGCCGCAGCAGATTGCGGGCGATGGTTTCGAGGATCAGGCCGATGAAACCCAGCACTTGCAGGGTGTCCTGCCAGACCGTTTCCACGGCGCGCCCGATGCGGGTCAGCAGTTGCACGCTGACGCTGACTTCCGGCTCCTTGACCGGCACGCAGAAGTCGGTCAACGAGCGATACACCGTTTGCAGCAGCGCGCGGTCAGCCTGGGAAATCGTGCAGTCGGGGTGTTCGGCGGATTTGCCCAGACGCTCGGAACCGAGCAGCTCCGCCAGCAACGAAGCGCCCGCGGTGTCGAGCGCACCGAGGCTGTTGAGGTCGACCACGGTATCGGCGTCGTACTGGCCGGTCAGTTTTTCGGTCAGGTGCTTGAGGTCGGCGTAATGGGCAAGCGTCCAGTCCCCGGAAACCCGCAGGCGGGCAGGGCTGATTGACGTGTCCAGTTGGGCATTACCGCTCATTGAGCTGCTGATCATAAGCTCCGTGCTTGTCCGGCTATTAAGCGAACTAACGTAATAGCACGAACCGGATTACTTTTCTTTGATCGCTGTGCTGTCTGTCACTTCGAAACGCAGCACGCCGATCACCTGACCGTCTTCAGTCAGCACCCGCACTTGCCACTTGCCCACCGGGTTGCCGGGGAAGTTCTGCTTGTGCGTCCACGCCCGGTAGCCTTCCTTACGCCCGCCGTGGATGTCGAGAGCGATGCGGTCGACCTCTTTGCCGTCGAACTGCCACACGTGGTAGATCCGCTCATCCAGCCCGCGCGGCGCGTTGATTGCGGTGTAGGCGTAGAGGCCGCCGTTGCGGATCTGCTCGGCGCTGACCTGGTCGAGGCTGGCGCCGGGGGTGCGATCCTGCAACTGGGTGCTGATCGCCACGTCGGTCATCCACAGCGTCGCCGGTGGCACCCACGAGCGCAGCGTCCAGCCGACCGCGCCGATGCCGAAGGTGATGCACAGAATCGCCAGCGCGTTGCGCACCGTGCGGATCGGGAAGATCGACGCCAGACTCGGGAACGACAACACCACCGCCGTGCCCAGCGCCCATTTGAAACTCTGCGCGGTGGTCAGGTGCATGATCACCGGCAGCGCGGTGAGCAGGGCGGCGAACAGGGTCAGAGTGTGCAACGCGAGAAACGCCCAACGCCGTGGCGCCAGCCATTTGTAATAGAGCGGATCGACAATCGAGATCAACGCAGCGATGCACAGCAGGCCGGTGAAGATCAGTTGGCCGCTGTTCCAAGTGGTGGTGATAAAAAAGAACGGCAGGACGAAAAACAGGCTTTCCTGGTGAATCATCTGCGTCGCGTAACGCAGCAGCGGTTGGGGGATTTCCCGCTTGAAGATGCGCGTGAACAGGCCGGTCAGGGTGTTTTCCAGCATCAGCCAGATCCAGCTCAGCAGCATGATGACGGTGATCCAGCTCGCCAGCCCCTGCTGGCGATCGACCAGAATGAAACTGCCGACCCCGGAGATGAAACCGCCGAGCGCAATCACCCCGGGGTAGCGCTTCATCAGCTCGAGAATGCGCTGGATCAGGAGGGGGATTTTCTGCATGGTGGCGGTTCACGACTGGATAGGGAAAAACCTCGACAGAGTACCGTCCGCCGGGCGACGTGGCGAGGCTCCCGGTCAGTAAAATCAGCACGGACCCCTGTGGGAGCGGGCTTGCTCGCGAAGGGGCCGTGTCAGTCGACATCATTGCTGAATGACACACCGCCTTCGCGAGCAAGCCCGCTCCCACAGGTTCAGTGTTCGGCTGGCTTACGGCGGTGCAAGCGCCAACCCGTCAGGATGAGTAGCAAAACACCCAGACCACCGGCAATCAGCCACAACACCTGATCATCACTGAGCAACGGCTTCTCGATCCGCAGATACCCCGGCTGCAACAGCAACTCGCGCATGGCCTTGTTCGCCGTGTCCAGGGTCACGCCTTGCAACTCGCGGGCAGGGTTGGCAAAGCGCCCGTCCTCGTAATCGCCCAGCGCGCTCCAGTAGTAGTCGGCCATCGCGCTGTTGCCTTGTACCGCCCAGGCCTGATGGGCGATGGCCGCCTGTTTGATCCGGGCGAAGGTGTCCGGGTCGAGGCCATTTTTCAGCAGGTCGGCCTTGAGGTCTTCCAGCACTTGCCGGGCTTCGTCGACATCATCGCGATCGACGTCGGCATTGAGACTCATGAAGCCGACCCCGCCAAACACTTCGCGCTCGGCCCATGGCCCGTAGGACAAGCCGTGATTCAGGCGAATCTGCCGGTACAGCGCCCAGTCGAGGTAGTCCTTGAGGATGTCGAAGGTCTCGTCGTACTGATCGTCGAGCATCGGCTCCGGCACCAGCCAGTGCAACTTGGCGCTGTCGCCGATGAAGCTGCGGGTGAGGGTGCGTTCATGGGCGGCGCTGGTGCGGATGTCCGGCAGCTCACGGTGTTCGGCCGGCTCCACCGCTTCGAGCGCGCCCCAGGTGCGTTCCAGATAGGCCGGCAGCAGTTTGTCGAGTTCACCGACGACGATCAGGGTCATGTTGTTCGGCGCGTACCAGGTCTTGCGCACCTTCTCCAGTTGCGTCTGGGTCAGATGACCGACCTCGGCGCGTTGCGGGCATTTCAGGCCCAATTCCACTGCCAGTTGATTGCTCGCGGTGTGACCCAGATCCTGGCGGTCGAGAAAGCGCTGCAGGCGCGTGTAGTGGCCGCCGTCCTCGCGCTCGACCACACGCTTGGCGGCGTTGATCGCGTTGTCGTCGATGCGGGTCTGGGTCAAAAGGTCGAGCAGCAGGTCGAGGACCTTGCGCTGGTTCTTCGCCGGGGCTTCGATGACGAATGTGGTGTCGGCATTGCTGGTGAACGCGTTCCACTCACCGCCCAGCGCCTGCATGCGCTCCTCGAGACCACCTTCGCCAGTGGCGTCGACACCGCTGAACAGCAGATGCTCGAGCAGGTGCGGCAGCTCTTTTTCATCGCAGTCGAAATCGTCGAGACCGACGCCCACCACCAGACGAATCGCCACATGCCCGCGCTCGGTGCCGGGCTTGAGCAACAGCTGCAAACCGTTGGGCAACGCATAGCCTTCGACCTGAAAGCGATCAACGGCGAAGGCGGGCAGAGAACCGAGCAACAGACAGGCGAACAACAGGCAACGCATAACAGGCTTCCATACGGCTGATTTGGAGATCCGTGTCGCTATTCAGGCCGGCATTCGCGAGCACGCTCGCTCCCACAGGGGAATGCATTTCAAATGTGGGAGCGAGCTTGCTCGCGAAGGTCTTAAGGCTGAATCAATGTTACTGACTGACCCCAGCCCCAGACGTTCAAGGCGAATGCGTAATGTCGGCAATATCATCCGCTTCCAGCGCCCCGGTGTCGGCCGTTTCCAGCACTACATAAGCACTGCTGCAAAACAGCGAGTTCAAGCGCTTCATATCGGCAATCAGCTCCAGGTGCAGCGAACTGGTTTCCAGACTCTGCACGATCTTACGTTGCAAGCGGCTGACATGGGCATGGGCCAGACGCCGTTCCTGCGCGCGAAAGCGACGTTTCTCGCGCAACAGCTGACGGGCGCTTTCCTTGTCGCCACTGAGAAACACGGACAGGCCCAGGCGCAGGTTGGCGATCAGTTGCTGATGCAGCCCGGCCAGATCCTCCAGGCCTTCTTCGGAAAACGACCGACGCTGCGAAGTTTTCTGCTGCTGCACCTTGCGCAGCATGCGTTCGATCAGGTCGCTGGCCAGTTTCAGGTTGATCGCCAGTTCGATGGTCTCTGCCCAGCGCCGACTGTCCTGCTCGCCGAGATCCTCGCGGGGCATTTGCGCCAGATACAGCTTGATGGCGCTGTAGAGCGCTTCGACGTCATCGGTCAGTCGGCGCATTTCCTGGGTGATGGCGGTCTGCTTGCCGCGCAGCACGTCGAGCATCGCGTCGAGCATGTTGTCGATCAGGTCGCCCATGCGCAGGGTCTCGCGGGCCGCGTTGGCCAGCGCCAGGCTCGGGGTGACCAGCGCTGTCGCATCGAGATGCCGCGGCTTGGCGGTGCCGTTGACCTCCGGGCGCTCCGGCAGCAGCCAGGCGCACAGGCGTGCCATCGGCGAAACACTGGGCAGCAGGATCAGGCAGCGCGCGGTGTTGTAGAGCAAGTGGAAGCCGATGACCATTTCCTGCGGGCTGAAATCCAGGCCGTCCATCCAGTGCACCAGCGGGTCGAGCACCGGGATGATCAGCAGCAGGCCGATCAGTTTGTACAGCAGGCTGCCCAACGCCACTTGCCGCCCGGCGGCGTTCTGCATGCTGGTGCTCATGAACGCCAGCACGCCGCTGCCGATGTTGGCGCCGATCACCAGACCGATCGCCACTGGCAGGCTGATCACCGCCGCGCCGGCCAGCGTTGCCGTGAGCAGCACGGCGGCGAGGCTGGAGTAGGAAATCATCGCGAACAGCGCGCCGACCAAGGCGTCGAGGAGGATGTCGCCGGTCAGCGAAGCAAAGATCACCTTCACCCCTTGGGCGTGGGTGATCGGCGCGGCGGCTTCGACGATCAGTTGCAGCGCGAGAATGATCAGCCCCAGACCGATGCTGACCCGGCCCATCTGCCCGAGCCGCGTCTGTTTGCGCGACAGAAAGAAAATCACCCCGAGAAAAATCAGCAGCGGCGACAGCCACGACAGGTCGAACGTCAGCACCCGCGCCATCAGCGCGGTACCGACGTCGGCGCCGAGCATGGTCGCCAGCGCCGGGGTCAGCGCCATCAAGCCCTGACCGACGAAGGAGGTGACGAGCATGGCTGTGGCGTTGCTGCTCTGCACCATCGCAGTCACTACGATGCCGGCAACGAACGCGAGCCAGCGTTTGGACATGTTCTGGCCGATCACATGGCGCAGATTGGTGCCGTACACCCGCAGAATGCCGGTTCGGACGATGTGCGTGCCCCAGATCAGCAGGGCCACGGCAGACAGCAAATTGAGCAGGGTGAGCATGCAGACCCCCTGTAGTAGCAGCGCCCCAAAGGGGCAAGTTGACGGTACCGCGCGGTTTCTACGTTTTTGATACTTAAGCTGTAGTTGGCTAACGGACTGGGCGCCAGCATTGCACAGCTAAAGTGCGGATTGAAACAAAAGTGTCATGAAAACGGGTTCATCCACCTCATCTGAAATCAACGCGGTCCCCTGTAGGAGTGAGCCTGCTCGCGATAGGGCGACCAGCTTCAACATCGTTGCTGACTGACGGACCGCTATCGCGAGCAGGCTCACTCCTACAGGTATTACGGCTGCCCCGGATTCTTCAGTAGCCCTAAACAACTGTGGGAGCGGGCTTGCTCGCGAAAGCGCTGGGTCAGCCAACATCATCGTTGACTGACACGCCGCCTTCGCGAGCAAGCCCGCTCCCACAAGGGGTGTTGCGTGTTGCTGGACTAGCGGGTTACTGCCCCGGCACGTCCTTGCGCAGTTTCACCGGATCCTGCTGCTGTTTCTTCTTGGCCATCGCGCCGCGCAGCTTGATGTTGATCGCTTCCACCGCCAGCGAGAACGCCATGGCGAAGTAGACGTAGCCTTTCGGTACGTGCACGTCGAAGGATTCGGCGATCAGTACGGTACCGACCACTAGCAGGAACGACAGCGCCAGCATCTTCAGCGACGGGTGCTTGTCGATGAACTCGCTGATTTTGCCCGAGGCCGCCATCATCACCAGCACGGCGACGATGATTGCCGCGACCATCACCGGCACATGGGAGACCATGCCGACGGCGGTGATCACCGAGTCCAGCGAGAACACGATGTCGATGATCGCGATCTGGATGATGGTGTAGAGGAAGTTGCCGCCCTTGCCCGAGGGCTCGTCGCCTGTTTCGTCTTCGCCTTCCAGCGCGTGGTACATCTCCTGCGAGCTCTTCCACAGCAGGAACAGGCCACCGAAGAACAGGATCAGGTCGCGCCCGGAAATACCCTGGCCGAACACCACGAACAGGTCGGCGGTGAGGCGCATGACCCAGGTGATCGACAGCAGCAACAGGATCCGCGTGATCATCGCCAGGCCCAGGCCGAAGATCCGCGTACGCTGCTGCATGTGCTTGGGCATGCGGCTGACCAGGATCGAAATCATGATGATGTTATCGATGCCCAGAACGATTTCCAGGGCGGTCAGGGTAAAGAAGGCAACCCAGATTTCGGGGTTGGTCAGCCAATCCATGTGTATTCCTTTGAGCGAGTGTTAAACCATGACGCCAGCAAGCAGCTGGCGTCATGGTGAGTGAATGCCGTTACAACGTGCTGAACAGCGGGAACGTCCCCAGCAGCAAGGCGGCCACCAGTATGCACAGGCAGACCAGCACTGCCCACTTCAGAGTGAAACGCTGGTGATCACCGAACTCGATACCGGCCAGCGCCACCAGCAGGTACGTCGACGGCACCAGCGGGCTGAGCAAGTGGACGGGCTGACCGACGATCGAGGCACGGGCCATTTCCACTGCGGTGATGCCGTAATGGCTGGCCGCTTCGGAGAGCACCGGCAACACGCCGTAGTAGAACGCGTCGTTCGACATGAAGAATGTGAACGGCATGCTCACCAGCGCCGTGATCACCGCCAGGTACGGGCCGAGGAAGTCCGGAATCACTGCCAGCAGACTTTTCGACATGGCGTCGACCATGCCGGTTCCGGACAGGATACCGGTGAAGATACCCGCAGCGAAAATCAGACTGACCACCGACAGCACGCTGCCGGCGTGGGCCGCAACGCGGTCCTTCTGCATTTGCAGGCACGGGTAGTTGACGATCATCGCGATACTGAACGCCACCATGAACAGCACCGGCAGCGGCAGCAGGCCGGCGATCAGGGTGCACATCAGGGCCAGGGTCAGCAGGCCGTTGAACCAGATCAGCTTCGGACGGCGGGCATCTGGGAACTGCGAGACGCTGATTTCGCTGTGGTCGATCTCGTCGCCGATCAGGTGCAGCTCGCCCAGACGCGCACGCTCACGCTTGCCGTAGAAGTAGGCAATGATCAGGATCGCCACGACACCGGCGGCCATTGCCGGGATCATCGGCACGAAGATGTCCGACGGGTCGACGTGCAGCGCACTGGCGGCACGGGCGGTCGGGCCGCCCCACGGGGTCATGTTCATCACGCCACCGGCGAGGATGATCAGACCGGCCATGATCCGCGGGCTCATGCCGATGCGGCTGTACAGCGGCAGCATGGCGGCCACGCAGATCATGTAAGTGGTCGCGCCGTCACCGTCAAGGGAAACAACGAGCGCCAGCACGGCGGTACCGACCGAAACTTTCAACGGGTCGCCCTTGACCAGTTTGAGGATCTTGCGCACGGCCGGGTCGAACAGGCCGGAGTCGATCATCAGGGCGAAGTACAGAATGGCGAACATCAGCATCACGCCGGTCGGCGCAAGCTTGGTAATGCCTTCGAGCATCATCGGGCCGATCTTCGGCGCGAAACCACCGAACAGGGCGAACAGGATCGGGATGATGATCAGGGCGATCAGCGCAGACAGGCGCTTGGTCATGATCAGGAACATGAACGTGATGACCATGGCGAAGCCAAGGAAAGTCAGCATGAGATTACTCCAGGCGTAGCGCGGCTAATTGAGTGAGCGGATCGGAGGGATCAGCGCAGAACGGGAAGCACGAGACGTACGGACGGAGTGACAGCTAGAGGGCGGGTTACAGAGGACATCAGAATCACCATTGTTGTTGTTAATTGGGCCTGACGTGCGAGCGATCACACGCGTTGGCCAACCGGTCTGTTGCCGGTAGTGGCCGCGATCCTAATCGGGCAACCTTTCAGCTACCTTTCGCTGACGAAAGCTTCGGGCGAATCGCCAACCGGTTGTCGGATGCGGCTAGAGTCAACAAATTCTGGGACGGGAGGGCAGGGACATGGAAGAAGTGCACAGTGGTGGCTGCCATTGCGGACATATCCGCTATCAGTTCAGCGGGCCATTGCACGACATTGCCCACTGCCACTGCTCGATCTGCCGCAAGGTCAGCGGCGGGATCGTCACTACGTGGATCACGGTTCCGGCGGCCGGCTTCCGATGGCTGAGTGGCACGCCATCGCGCTACGACTCGTCGAGCAGTTGCGCGCGGTACTTCTGTGCGCAGTGCGGCGCGCAGTTGGCATTGGTGACCCAGCTCAGTCCCGAGAGTATCGATGTGACGATCGCCACGCTGGATCACCCGGAGTTGGCACCAGCCGAGCGGCATATCTGGACCGACAGCCAATTGCCCTGGCTGCACCTCGACGAGCATCTTCCGGGCGAGCCCGAAGAAACTCTTTGATCAGAAAATAGACAGGTCCAGCGGCCGCATCGCGCCCATCCAGATGGCGTGCTCGGTGTGATCGAGCATGTCATCGCCAGTGTCCGGGTGGAGGAACACCACCAGACCTTTGCGATTGAGCGCCAGCCACGGCAACACCTCACCGATCAGCTCCGGGCCGAAGGCCAACTGGCAACTCCAGTCCGGATGCGGGCCGACCGGACGTTCATGGACGCGGCCCATCTTCAATGGAAACAACTGCGCGGCCTGCTCACACAACGCGCGCGCCTGGTCGATGGTGTCGGCGTCGAAATAGACGTGGGCGTGGTAACCCTTGATCGCTTGCATCTGAAACCCTCGGAAATCGGTTCGAACCCTCGGCGTTGCCCGTATGTCACACGCCATACAAGGGATAACAAAAAGGATCAGCCATGAAAAATGCCGAAACCCCAACGGTGAAAGTGGTGCTCTATGGTGCCATGGCCAGCCTGGGCGGTGCGTTGATGGCTGAATTGCTGCGTCGCCAGCATGAAGTCATCGCCATTCTCGACGATTTGACGGCACTCGCGCCGCGACCGGGTTTGCGCACTAAAAGTGGAGATCTGTTCGACGCTGAACGGGTCAACCAGAGCGTAGCCGGCAGTTCCGAGGTGATTTGCCTGCTTGATGCGCCGGGCTTGCCGTTCAACAGCGACCATGTGGAAAGGTCCGTGGTACTCGGGCCGGTGGAACAGGTTTTGGCGGTCGATGCATTGATCGACGGCCTGCAAATGGCCAATGTCTCGCGGCTGTTTCTGGTGGGGGATTTTGCCGTGCTCGACGAGCCGGATCTGGGCGATCCACTGCAACGCCACGCCGCCGAAGAAATCCGCGAAGCCCTGCAAAGCAGCCCGCTGCACTGGACGCTGGTCAACGCGCCCCGCGGGGTGGCGGGGCTGACGATTGAGCATTTCAGTCAGGTGGGCGGCAATCTTGAGCCGGGGCTGGCTGAACCGCTGGAACGGCTGAACCGGGTCGCGGTGGGGATTGCCGATGAGCTGCGGTTGAATCTGCATGTGGGGCAGCATGTGAATTTTGTCGCCGCAACTGGCTGAGCCTTCAAACCGCAATCGACGGTAACGCTACCCCGGCGAGAGATTCGGCGCTGCTGGCCTGTTCGGCCATCAACCAGTCGACAAACTGCTGAATCAATGCGCCTCGGCGTTTGCGTTGCGGCAGCACCACGTAATAACCCAAGCGTGACAACGTGGTCTCGGCGATCGGCCGACACAGCAAGCCTTGGGTCAGCAAGTTATCCACAAGGTGGCGCCAGCCGATGGCAACACCCTGACCGCCAATCGCCGCTTGAATCAACAGGGTGTAATTGTCGAAACGCAATTGTCCCGGCGCCGGCGGGGTGCTGATGCCCAATTCGCGGAACAGCCCGCTCCAGTCAAACCAGTTGCTGCTGTTTTCCCCGCGCAGGTGCAGCAGTGGCAGCTCAAGTAACGCCTGGGCGGGCAAAGGCAGGGGTCGATCCTTGAGCAATTGCGGACTGCACACCGGAAACACTTCCTCGCTGAACAACCAATGGCTTTCGCCCTGTTTAAAGCGCCCGTCGCCGAACAGGATCGCTACATCGATATCGGTGCGCAGCATGTTGTGGCTGCGCTCGCTGGTGACCAGGCTGACATCGACGTTCGGGTTGGCTTCGTGGAAGCGATGAAGGCGTGGCATCAACCAGTACGCAGCGAAGGCGAAATCGGTAGCGACCTGCAACACCTCGTGTTGTTGCTGCGTACTGATCGCACTCAATCCTGCGTCGATATGTTGCAAACCGAGCTGAACCTGCTCGAACAGGATTGCTGCGCCCTCGGTCAGTTCGATCCCGCGGTAGATCCGATCAAACAATCGCGAGCCCAGCTGTTCTTCCAGACGCTTGATCTGCTGGCTGATCGCCGGCTGCGTGGTGCCCAGCTCAACCGCCGCAGCGGTAAAGCTGCGATGACGGGCCGCTGCTTCGAAGGCGCGCAACAGGTCGAGGGACAGATTACCGAGGGCTTCATACATAAGCAGTGCTTATCCTAGTCATTGTCCGGCGCGGGCTTTACCGGACAGAGCATGGACTCCATGCTCGATCGCAGCAATGTCGCATAAATATTCACTATGGAATGCCGCGATCACATGAAGCGCAAGAACATTCTTTTCATCATGGCCGATCAAATGGCCGCGCCAATGTTGCCGATCTACGGGCCGTCGCCGATCAAACTGCCGAATCTTTCGCGCCTCGCCGCTCAGGGCGTGGTTTTCGATGCCGCTTACTGCAACAGTCCGCTGTGCGCGCCGTCGCGCTTCACCCTGGTCAGTGGCCAACTGCCGAGCAAGATCGGCGCCTACGACAACGCCGCCGATTTCCCCGCCGACATTCCGACCTACGCCCACTACCTGCGCCGCCTCGGCTACCGCACCGCGCTGTCGGGCAAGATGCATTTCTGCGGCCCGGATCAGTTGCACGGTTATGAAGAGCGCCTGACCAGCGACATCTACCCGGCCGACTACGGCTGGGCGGTGAATTGGGACGAACCGGACGTGCGCCCGAGCTGGTATCACAACATGTCGTCGGTGCTGCAGGCCGGGCCATGCGTGCGCACCAACCAGCTCGACTTCGATGAAGAGGTGGTGTTCAAGGCCCAGCAATACCTGTTCGACCATATTCGCGAGGACGGCGACCAGCCGTTCTGCCTGACCGTGTCGATGACGCACCCACACGACCCGTACACAATTCCCAAGGCATTTTGGGACTTGTACGACGATAGCGACATCCCGTTGCCGACAACCCCCGATCAACACTCCCTCGATCCGCACTCACAACGCCTGCTCAAGGTCTACGACCTGTGGGACAAGCCGCTGCCTGTGGATAAGATCCGCGATGCACGCCGGGCGTACTTCGGTGCTTGCAGCTATATCGACGCCAACGTCGGCAAACTTCTGCAAACCCTCGAAGAAACCGGGTTGATCGATGACACCATCATTGTCTTCTCCGGCGACCACGGCGACATGCTTGGCGAGAAGGGTCTCTGGTACAAAATGCACTGGTTCGAGATGGCTGCGCGGGTGCCCCTGCTGATCAGTGCGCCGGGACAATTCACTGCCAGCCGGGTCAGCGCCGCGGTGTCCACCGCCGACCTGTTGCCGACCTTCGTCGAACTGGCCGGCGGCACCCTGGAACCGGGTCTGCCGCTGGATGGCCGCTCGCTGCTGACGCATCTGCAAGGGCAGGGCGGGCATGACGAAGTGTTCGGCGAATACATGGCCGAAGGCACGGTCAGCCCGTTGATGATGATCCGGCGCAGCGCGTACAAATTTATCTACAGTGAAAGCGACCTGTGCCTACTCTTCGATGTGCACAACGATCCGCGTGAACTCGAAGAACTCAGCCAGTCGCCGCAACATCGCCAGCTGTTCGACGATTTTCTCGCCGAAGCGCGCGCCAAATGGGACATCCCGGCGATTCACCGCGAGGTACTCGCCAGCCAGCGCCGCCGGCGTTTTGTCGCCGATGCTCTGACCATCGGCAAGCTGAAGAGCTGGGATCACCAGCCGCTGGTGGACGCCAGTCAGCAGTACATGCGCAACCACATCGACCTCGACGATCTGGAGCGCAAGGCCCGTTATCCACAACCCTGCCAAAACCAATAATGTAAGGGGAAGTCCATGCGCAAGTTATCCACAGCACTGACGATTGGCCTGCTGGCTCTGGGCAGCGCCTCGGCATTCGCCGAGCAAAGCTGCGAAACGGTGAAAATGGCCGACCCGGGCTGGAGCGACATCGCCGCGACTAACGCCATCACCGGGTTTCTGCTGGACGGCATGGGCTACAAGGCCAAGGTCGACACCCTCGCGGTGCCGATCACCTTCGGCGGTTTGAAGGACGGTCAGGTGGATGTCTTTCTCGGCAACTGGATGCCGGCGCAGCAGGGCTTCTACGACAAGTTCGTCGCCACCGGTGACGTCACGCAATTGGCGAAGAACCTCGAAGGCACCGAGTTCACCCTGGCGGTGCCGGATTATGTGTGGGACGCCGGTGTGCATAACTTTGCCGACCTGAACAAATACGCCGACAAATTCGAGAAGAAAATCTACGGCATCGGTTCCGGCGCACCCGCGAACATCTCGCTGCAGGAAATCATCAAGAAAAACGACTTCGACCTCGGCCAGTGGAAGCTGATCGAATCCAGCGAACAGGCGATGCTCGCCGAAGTCTCGCGGGCAGTGAAGAAACAGAAATTCGTCACCTTCCTCGGCTGGACCCCACACCCGATGAACGTGCAGCTGAAGATGCATTACCTCAAGGGCGGCGAGAAGTATTTCGGCGACACCGGCAGCGTCTACACCCTGACGCGCAAAGGCTACGCCGAGGCCTGCCCGAACGTGGGCAAGTTGCTGACCAACCTGACGTTCACCCAGGACATGGAGAACAGCATCATGGCTGAAGTGGTGAACAAGAAAGTCAGCAATGCCGAGGCGGTGAAGGCGTGGATCAAAGCCAATCCGGCGGTGCTGGACAAGTGGCTGGAGGGGGTGAAGACCGTGGATGGCAAGGATGCGTTGCCTGCGGTGAAGGCCAAGCTCTAACGCATTCTTGTGGCGAGGGAGCTCGCTCCCGCTGGAGTGCGCAGCGCTCCCAATCGGACTGACTGGGTTTTCGCAGACAAACCGAGTGGTCTGGTTTGCGACTGCTGCGCAGTCGAGCGGGAGCAAGCTCCCTCGCCACAGTGATTGGCGCGTCCTGATAACCTTGCATAAACCCACACACCGCGAGGACCCATGGCCCTGCCCAGTCGCCACTCACTCTTTCCCTTCCTGACCTGGCTGCCCCGGCAAACCCGCGCCAGCGTCGGCCGGGATCTGATCGTCGGCCTCAGCGGTGCGATTCTCGCGTTACCCCAGTCGATTGCCTACGCGCTGATCGCCGGCCTCCCACCTGAATACGGCCTCTATGCCGCAATCATCCCGGTGCTGATCGCCTGCCTGTGGGGCTCGTCATGGCATTTGATCTGTGGCCCGACTGCGGCGATTTCGATCGTGCTGTACGCCAGCGTCAGCCCTTTGGCAGTACCAGCATCGCAGGACTACATCACGCTGATTCTGCTGCTGAGCTTTCTGGCCGGGATCTTCCAGTGGCTGCTCGGCCTGCTGCGCTTCGGCGCACTGGTGAATTTCGTCTCGCATTCGGTGGTGCTTGGCTTCACCCTCGGTGCGGCCGTGGTGATCGCCATCGGCCAGTTGCCGAATCTGCTGGGGCTGGATCTGCCGGCGAAAGCCACGGCGCTGGCCAGCCTGATGGAGCTTCTGCAACACCTGCGGGCTGTGGATAAACCTTCACTGGTATTGGGTGTGGCCACGGTGCTGGTCGGTTTCGTGCTCAGACAACTGCTGCCGCGCTGGCCGACCCTGTTGATAACCCTGGTGCTCGGTAGTCTGCTGGTGTGGTTATGGCCGTCGATGTTCGGCCATGTGCATCTGGTCAGCGCCTTTGTCGGGCGTTTGCCGCCGTTCAGTGCGCTGCCGCTGGATCTGGATCTGATTCTGCGTTTGCTGCCGAGCGCCGTGGCGGTGGGCATGCTCGGGCTGGTGACGAGTCTGTCGATTGCCCGTTCGATTGCTGCACGTTCGCAGCAGTTGCTCGACGCCAATCAGGAAGTCCGCGCACAGGGTTTGTCGAACATCGTCGGGGCGTTCTTTTCCGGCTCGCTTTCTGCCGGTTCGTTTACTCGCTCAGGTCTGAGTTACGAGGCGGGTGCCTGTTCGCCGCTGGCCGGGGTGTTTTCGGCGATCTGGGTCGCGCTGTTCGCGATTTTCGGCGCCGGGCTGATTTCACACATTCCGATTCCGGCGATGGCCGGGAGCATTCTGCTGATCGCCTGGGGGCTGGTGGATCATCGCGGGATTCGTTCGCTGCTGCGGGTCAGCCGTGCCGAGTTCGTGGTCATGGCGCTGACCTGCCTCGCCACGCTGCTGCTGGAGTTGCAGACGGCGATTTATGCCGGGGTGCTGGCGTCGCTGTTCTTCTACCTCAAACGCACTTCGCGACCGCGGGTGCAACATTCGCGCGAAGGTGAGGAGGACGTGCTGCGGGTCGGCGGCTCGATCTTCTTCGGCGCCAGCCATTACCTGCAAGTGCGCCTGCAACGGCTGCACGGTACGCGGGTGGTGATCGAGGCGCAGCAGATCAACTTCATCGATTATTCGGGGGTGGAGATGCTGCATCAGGAGGCGCGGCGCCTGCTGCGTCAGAATCGCAGCCTGACCCTGCGCCGAGCGCGGCCACAGGTGGTGGAGGAGTTGCGGAGGCTGGAAGGGCCAGAGAAATGCCCGATCCGGTTTGAGGATTGATCCAACAAACACCGCATACCTCTGTAGGAGTGAGCCTGCTCGCGATAGCGGAGTATCAGTTGAAACATTTGTGTCTGACACTCCGCTATCGCGAGCAGGCTCACTCCTACAAGGGTTACTGCGCCAACTGGCGGCGTAGTTCGGCGAGCACCGGCGCCGTATCCGGACGCACCCCGCGCCACAGGTAAAACGCCTCGGCCGCCTGTTCAGCCAGCATCCCCAGACCATCCATCGAGACTGCCGCGCCATGCTCGCTGGCCCAGCGGCAGAACGCGGTCGGTTCCTTGCCGTACATCATGTCGTAGCACAGGGTCTGGTCCGGCTCGATCAGGCTCGTTGCAATCGGCGGCACGTCGCCGGTGAGGCTGGCGGAGGTGGCGTTGATGATCACGTCCACCGGCTCCTGCAACCAGTCGAAACCACTGGCCGACACCGGCCCCAGATCACAGAACAGCTCGGCCAGCAGCTCGGCCTTGTCCACCGTACGATTGGCGATGATCACCGATGCCGGCTTCTCCGCCAGCAACGGCTCCAGCGCGCCACGCACCGCACCGCCAGCACCGAGCAACAGGATGCGTTTACCGGTCAGGCTGAACCCGGCATTCGCCGTCAGGTCGCGCACCAGTCCGGCGCCGTCGGTGTTGTCACCCAGCAGCGAACCGTCAGCCAGTTTGCTCAAGGTGTTCACCGCACCAGCCCGTTGCGCGCGAGCGGTCAGGCTGTTGGCCAGGCGAAAGGCTTCTTCCTTGAACGGCACAGTGACGTTGGCGCCGCGACCGTCCTGGAAGAACGCCATGGCGCAGGCGCTGAAGTCGTCAAGCGGCGCCAGCAGGGTGCTGTAGTCGAGGCGCTGACCGGTCTGCTCGGCGAACAGTTTATGAATCATCGGCGACTTGCTGTGGCCGATCGGGTTACCGAAAACGACGTAACGATCCATCAGCAGTCCTCAGGCCTGGGCCAGCCAGTCGCGGTCTTGCAGGAAGTAGTCGGTCAGGCGCGCTTCTTCGCTGCCGGGCTCGGCCTTGAAGTCATAGGCCCAGCGCACTTGCGGCGGCAACGACATGAGGATCGACTCGGTACGCCCGCCCGATTGCAGGCCGAACAAGGTGCCACGGTCGTAGACCAGGTTGAACTCGACGTAGCGGCCACGGCGAAATTCCTGAAATTCACGCTGTTTGGCGGTGAACGCCTCGTGTTTGCGGCGCTGCACGATCGGCAGGTAAGCGTCGATGTAGGCATCACCGATGGCGCGCATAAAGGCGAAACTGGTGTCGAAGTCCCACTCGTTCAGGTCATCGAAAAACAGGCCACCGATGCCACGCGGTTCGTGGCGATGCTTGATGTGGAAGTAGGTGTCGCACCAGGCCTTGTAACGCGGATAGACGTCCGGCCCGAACGGCGCGCAGGCCTGTTCGGCGACGCGGTGCCAGTGGATGCAGTCTTCTTCGTTGCCGTAATACGGGGTCAGGTCGAAGCCGCCGCCGAACCACCAGACCGGCTCTTCACCTTCCTTCTCGGCAATGAAAAAGCGCACGTTGGCGTGGGACGTCGGCACATGTGGGTTGTGCGGATGGATCACCAGCGACACGCCGAGGGCTTCGAAACCGCGCCCGGCCAGTTCCGGGCGATGGGCGCTGGCCGACGGCGGCAGACCACTGCCGAACACGTGGGAGAAATTGACGCCGCCCTTTTCGATCACCGTACCGTTTTCGATCACGCGGGTACGACCGCCACCACCGGCAGGCCGGGTCCAGGCGTCTTCGACGAAGCGCGTGCCGCCGTCCTCGGTTTCCAGCGCGGCGCAGATGCGGTCTTGCAGGTCGAGCAGATAGGCCTTTACGGCGTCGGTGCGGGTCGTCATGGCTTCACCTTGAATCGGGCATAACTACGCGGGCGCCCCGCAGGCAGGGGGCGGCGCAAATGGGCGCGTAGCATAACACCGCAAACCTGCGCGCCGCAGTTGACGAAGATCAAGCAGGGGAGTTGGATAGGGGGCTTACAAACGACCCAAGGAGAGCAGGCAGATGGCAAAGCGTATCCAGTTCCGCGCCCACGGCGGTCCCGAAGTGCTCGAGTTTGTTGACTACGAACCCGCCGCGCCCGGCCCGAATCAGGTGCGGGTGGCGAACAAGGCGATCGGCCTGAACTTCATCGATACCTATTACCGCAGCGGTCTGTATGCCCCGCCAGCCTTGCCGTCCGGCCTCGGCGCTGAAGGCGCCGGCATCGTCGATGCGGTGGGCAGCGACGTCACCCGGTTCAAGGTCGGTGATCGCGTGGCATATGGCAGCGGCCCGTTGGGCGCCTACAGCCAGTTGCACACCCTGCCCGAAGCCAATCTGGTGAAGCTGCCGGACGAAATCAGCTTCGAGACCGCTGCCGGGGTCATGCTCAAGGGCCTCACCGTGCAGTACCTGCTGCGCCAGACCTATGAACTCAAGGGCGGCGAAACCATTCTGTTCCACGCCGCTGCCGGGGGTGTCGGCTCGCTGGCCTGCCAATGGGCCAAGGCACTGGGCGTGAAGCTGATCGGCACGGTCAGCTCGAAGGAAAAAGCCGAACTGGCCAAAGCCAACGGTGCCTGGGCAACCATCGATTACAGCCACGAAAACGTGGCACAGCGGGTGCTGGAGCTGACCGGCGGCAAGAAAGTCCCGGTGGTGTACGACGGCGTCGGCAAGGACACCTGGCTGACTTCGCTCGACAGCGTGGCGCCACGCGGGCTGGTGGTGAGCTTCGGCAATGCCTCCGGTGCAGTGGACGGAGTCAATCTGGGAATTCTTTCGGCCAAGGGCTCGCTGTACGTGACCCGCCCGACCCTGGCCACCTACGCCAACAACGCCGAGAACCTGCAGCGCATGGCCGACGAGCTGTTCGAGATGATCATCAGTGGCAAGCTCAAGGTCGACATCAGCCAGCGCTATCCACTGGCTGATGCGGCGAAAGCGCAGACCGAACTGTCGGCACGACGCACCACCGGCTCGACCATCCTGTTGCCCTGACCAACCTTCGACGTCTTGCCAGTCAGGGTTGCAAACCCACGGCTGGCAAGCAGTTCGAACGCGTTCAGCACCTCGGCAGATGACACTCCAACGGTTTCTGCACCACGTGGCCAACCGCCGGATCAGGCGGTTGAACCGCCGCGAGAATTTGCCGCCACTCGGCTGACAACACCCAGTAATCGCCGCGTGCGCGCTGGTCGATATGCAGGGCATTGGAGGCGATCGGCATCAGGCCGAAACGCTGGTAGAAGCGCAGCTGTTGCGATCTGCACAACGCGGTTACCCCGTTATAACCGCGTTTAATGGCCCACTCGGTAGCGGCCGCCAGCAGACCGTTGACCGCGATGGGCAACTGATTGGGCGTGTACGAGATCAAGCGACTGAATTCAACATGGCGCGACAGCGCTACTGTGGGAGAAACGTGTTGCTGCGCCAGCGATACCCACTCGAACGGCGCCGGAGTCGCCCTCAATACCGCCAACAGTTGATCGTGCCGATACAGCAGAAAATGGGTACTGCGCGACTTTATCGCCAGTCTGGTTTCGAGCATCCGCGCCCGTGAAGTCAGCATGTAATGCTGCAACCGAAGCCGAAATTGCCGATCGATAAACCGGTCGAACTCCTGAGTATCCGCCCCTGCCTCAAGCATCACGATGCGACAACCCTCATGGTGACTCTTCAACGTCACCTGAAGCGCCTGCAGGTAATCCGTGAGTTGCAAATTGGTAGTGTCCATTCTTTCTCCGCAGACCTTAACTTATCGAAGTGTTTCGAGTGCAGGGAAAGGATGGTTGCTTTTGCCGATTCCGCCACGCCAGAAAGTCTGATAATCAGGTGGGAAAAGTCAATGAATCCGGGTACTTGGCGACTTTTCCGACACTGAGACTGGCGTCATTGCAGGATAAATCGCAGGCAGACGTAGTCCTCCTCCCCATCAAGGCGAGGAAGACCCACGTTAAAGGTTTTCGAAAGCGGATCAGTCGGGGCGAATGACCTTGCCGGTTGCCAGATCGCGGATCACGCTGGGGTTCTTGCGCCCACCCAGTTGCCCGCCAAGGATCAGGTCGATCTGCCCACGGAAATACTGCTCGACGCGCAACCGCGTACGCGCCGCCGGCCGCCCCTGCGGGTTGGCCGAGGTGGAAATCAGCGGCCCGACCATCGAGCACAGATCCCGCACCTGCGGGTGATCGCTGACCCGCAGCGCCACCGTGTCATGCACGCCCGTCACCCATTCCGGCAACAGGTTCTGATGCGGCACCAGCCAGGTGTTCGGCCCCGGCCAGGTGCTGGCCATGCGGTCGATCCACTCTTGGGGGAAGTCTTCGAACAGAAAATCGAACTGGCGGATGTTGTCGGCGACCAGGATCAGGCCCTTGTCCACCGAACGGTTCTTGATCGCCAACAGACGATCCACTGCCTCTTCGTTCCACGGGTCGCAACCCAGCCCCCAGACGGCTTCGGTTGGATAGGCAATCACCGCCCCGGCGCGAATCTCTCGTGCGGCTTGTTGCACACGCCAACTGTTGACCATGAAAAAACTCTCCGAAAACAGGTTTTGCGCAGTTTACCGATCTTCCCTGTAAAACCTAGCGTGTCCTCGCCAGCCAGCGACCGTTTTCGCACACGGCCGAGCCATCCATTTCCAGCTCGGTGAGCGCCGCGAGGACTTTGGGCAGCGCCCAGCCGCTGCTGTCGGCCAACGCTTCACTGGTGTGCGGCGCGGCATGCAGCAGGTTCAACAGCGGATGATCGCTGCGCGGCGTGTCTGTGGATAACGGCAAATGCTGCCAGCCGCGCAGGGCTTCGAGGATGTGCTCGATGGTTTCCACCAGCACCGCGCCGTCGCGGATCAACTGATGGCAGCCGCGTGCGCCGGGGTGATGGATCGAGCCGGGAATCGCATACACCTCGCGGCCCTGTTCCGCCGCCAGCCGGGCAGTGATCAGCGAACCGCTGGCGACACTCGCCTCGACCACCAGCACACCAAGGGACAAACCGCTGATGATCCGGTTGCGCCTGGGAAAGTTGCTCGCCGTTGGCCCGGCGTCCAGTGGAAACTCCGAAAGCACGGCGCTGCCCGAGGCAATCATCGCGTCGGCGAGTCGGCGATTGCGCTGTGGATAAAACTTTTCCAGACCAGTGCCGAGTACGCCGACGGTTTGCCCGCCGACGTCCAGCGCCGCTTGATGGGCAGCCGCATCGATACCCAACGCCAGACCACTGGTGATGACGAAACCGGCCCCGGCGAGGCTGCGGGAAAACGCGGCGGCGGTGTCCATTCCCGGACGTGAAGCACTGCGGCTGCCGACCATCGCCAGTTGCGGTTTTTCCAGAATCAGCGGATCGCCAGCGACGAACAACAGCGGTGGCGGGTCAGGGATTTGCGCCAGCAGTGCCGGATAATCCGCCTGGTCCAACATCAATAAATGCTGGCCGGGCCGCTCTAGCCAGCGTAATGCATGGCTGGCGCCATCGCGTACTTCGGGGCTGCGCCGAGCCTCGGCCGACGCCGCCGGCAAACCCAGCGCACGCCAGGCACTGGCCGGTGCGCTGATGGCTTTTGACGCCGAGCCGAAGGCTTCAAGCAGTTTGGCAAAACGTTTCGGGCCGATTTCCGGCAAGCGGTGCAGGCGCAAACGCGCTTCCAGTTCCGCAGGGGAAACCGGCGTATGGGCAGACAGCATGGTGGATCATCCTTGATCGTTATAAGTCCCGAACCATTCGGAACAAGCTGTGGATAACTCTGTTGGTAACTTGTTAAGCGTGCTAAGGATTTCGCACCTTGTCGAGCACCGCCAGCGAGCGCGATGCGTTGAGTACCAGGCCGTAACTGAGCTTGTCGTAGGTGCGGAACACCATCAGCAAACCGGCTCGTTCATCGGGGATTTTCAGCGGCTGGCCGGTGACCCGATCGCGCACGGTTTCCCCGGTTTTCATCACCACCAGCACATTGCCTTCGGCCAGACCGTCGCGCTTGCCCTTGTTCAGAGTGACCACATCCATCACGCCGATCTGCGTGACGCCGCGCGGCACGTCGATGATCAGGCCGTTGATGTCGGTGCTCGGGGCGCTGGGCATGAAGGTCGAATTGATCGAGCGTTCTTCGCCGCTGAACAGGCGATCGCCCAGACGTACTTCCTGGGTGGTGCGTTGCAGGGCGAGGGTGGCGACGTCGCCTTCGGTGGCGACGATTTCACCGCCACCGATATCGTCGGCGTTGATCCCGAGAAACTCCTTGGTCTGCGGGTCGGTGTAGACCTTGCCCTGGCGGAAAATGCCGTACACCGGTTGATGCGGATCGAAGTGGCCACGGGCGAAGATCCGGTCGCCGGTGCCGCTGAGCACGCGCTCGGCATCGCCGGCGACGATGTACGGCGCCTTGTCGAAGTCCTCGACCTTGTCGACGATGCGGTTGCTCAGCAGGAAACTGTTGATCGATTTCAGCGGAATGCTCGGAATCGCCTCGGCCACCGGGCTGGTGCGGATGCGTGGCGACAGCTTGATCGTGCCCCGTGACTCGCCGCGATTGAGGGTCAGCTGCGGCTGGCCGTTGACGTAACTGAGCGTCAGCGTGTCGCCGGGGTAGATCAGGTTGGGGTTTTCGATTTGCGGATTGGCCCGCCACAGCTGTGGCCATTGCCAGGGCTCGCGCAGGTATTTGCCGGAAATGTCCCAGAGGGTGTCTCCCGAAACCACCGTGTATTGCTGTGGAAAACCATCCCTGAGTTGCACTTGCCCTTGTGCTGCCGCGGCCGAAGCCAGAAGCAGCAGGGCGAGTAGTGTTTTCCTCATGCAGCGAATCCCTTTATCATGTGCGTTCGCGTGAACCGTCAGAGCCCCCGTGGCTCGCTACTGCAAATTGCATTAGCTACGCTTCACAACGGTAGCCTGCATCTTCGGACCTGCCAGGCCATCGACCCGACTTTACTCAATACGTGCAGCAATCAGCCTATGGCCATTTTAAACATCCTCGAATTTCCGGACCCGCGTCTGCGTACTATCGCCAAGCCTGTGGCTGTAGTGGACGACGAAGTGCGTCAGTTGGTCGATGACATGTTTGAAACAATGTATGAAGCGCCGGGCATCGGCCTCGCCGCGACCCAGGTCAACGTGCACAAACGTATCGTCGTGATGGACCTTTCCGAAGACCGCACCGAACCCCGGGTGTTCATCAACCCCGAGTTCGAATCGCTGACCGACGAGATGGATCAGTACCAGGAAGGCTGCCTCTCGGTGCCGGGTTTCTACGAAAACGTCGACCGCCCGCAGAAGGTCAAAATCAAGGCGCTGGACCGCGACGGCCAGCCTTACGAACTGATCGCCGAAGGCCTGCTCGCGGTGTGCATCCAGCACGAATGCGACCACCTCAACGGCAAGTTGTTCGTCGATTACCTGTCCACGCTCAAACGCGACCGGATCAAGAAGAAACTGGAAAAGCTGCATCGCCAGAACGCTTGATGCCCTCCTTCAAAGGCTTGCTGCGGCAAGCCTTTTTCTTTTTATGAGACTCCCTTCATGACTGAGCCACTGCGCATCGTTTTTGCCGGCACCCCGGAATTCGCCGCCGAGCACCTCAAGGCCCTGCTGAACAGCCCTTACGAGATCGTTGCGGTCTACACCCAGCCGGATCGTCCGGCCGGTCGCGGGCAAAAACTGATGCCGAGCCCGGTCAAACAGTTGGCTCTGGAAAATAATATCCAGGTGTTGCAGCCGCCGACCCTGCGCAACGCCGATGCTCAAGCCGAGCTGGCCGCGCTGAAACCGGACTTGATGGTGGTGGTCGCCTACGGCCTGATCCTGCCGCAAGCGGTGCTGGATATTCCGCGTCTGGGCTGCATCAACAGCCACGCCTCGCTGCTGCCGCGCTGGCGCGGTGCGGCGCCGATCCAGCGCGCCGTGGAACACGGTGATGCCGAAAGCGGCGTGACCGTGATGCGCATGGAAGCGGGCCTCGACACCGGGCCGATGCTGCTCAAGGTGGTGACCCCGATCAGCGCCGACGACACGGGCGGCACGCTGCACGACCGTCTCGCCGAAATGGGCCCACCCGCCGTGGTCCAGGCAATTGCCGGTCTGGCCGCCGGAACCCTCGAAGGCGAAGTGCAGAACGACGAGCTCGCCACCTACGCCCACAAACTCAACAAGGACGAAGCGCGTCTCGACTGGAGCCGTCCGGCGGTTGAACTGGAGCGTCTGGTACGCGCCTTCAATCCATGGCCGATTACCCACAGCACCCTCAATGGTGAAGCGCTGAAGGTATTGGCCGCGACGCTGGCTGACGGCAAAGGCGCACCGGGAGAAATCCTCAGCGCCAGCAAGGACGGCCTGATCGTCGCCTGCGGTGAACAGGCGCTGTGCCTGACCCGCCTGCAACTGCCCGGCGGCAAGGCGCTGAACTTCAGCGACCTGTTCAACAGCCGCCGCGAGAAATTCGCCGTCGGCACCGTGCTCGGCGCCGTGGTGGCCGCGCAATGAACCCGCGTCTGGCTGCCGCCAAGGCTCTCGCCGCCGTGCTCAGCGGCAAGGCTTCGCTGAACAGCTCCCTGCCGACGCAACTGGACAAGGTCGAAGACCGTGATCGCGGTTTCACTCAGGATCTGGCGTTCGGCACCGCGCGCTGGCAGCCACGGCTGTCGGCGCTGGCGGAAAAGCTTTTGCAGAAACCGTTCAAGGCTGCCGACGCCGATGTCGAGGCGTTGCTGCTGGTCGGTCTCTATCAACTGCTCTACACCCGCGTGCCGCCGCACGCGGCCATCGGCGAAACCGTCGGTTGCGCGGACAAGCTGAAAAAGCCGTGGGCCAAGGGTTTGCTCAACGCCGTGCTGCGCAATGCCCAGCGCGAAAGCGAGACGATTTTCGCCGAGCTGGAACGCGACCCAGTGGTACGCACCGCCCACCCGCGCTGGCTGCAAAAATCCCTGAAAGCCTTCTGGCCGGAGCAATGGGAAGCGATCTGCGCCGCGAATAACGCGCATCCGCCGATGATCCTGCGGGTCAACCGCCGGCATCACAGCCGCGACGCCTACCTCGGCTTGCTCAGCGAGGCCGGCATCGCTGCCATGCCCTGCGTCTATAGTCGCGACGGCATCGTCCTTGAGGCCGCCGCCGACGTGCGCAGCCTGCCGGGTTTTGCCGAAGGCTGGATCAGCGTGCAGGACGAAGCCGCGCAACTGGCTGCCGATCTGCTCGATCTGGCCCCGGGCCAACGGGTGCTCGACGCCTGCTGCGCCCCCGGCGGCAAGACCTGCCACATCCTCGAAGCCGAACCGGCGCTGGCCGGCGTGGTGGCGGTGGATCTGGAAGCCAAGCGTCTGGTTCGGGTGAAGGAAAACCTTGAGCGGCTGGGCCTGAGCGCCGACCTGATCGCTGCCGACGGCCGCGACACCGCCGCATGGTGGGACGGCAAGCCGTTCCAGCGCATCCTGCTCGACGCGCCGTGCTCGGCCACCGGGGTGATCCGCCGCCATCCGGACATCAAGCTGACCCGTCAGCCGGACGACATCGCTGCCCTCGCGCAACTGCAAGGCGAGCTGCTCGACGCCCTGTGGAAAACTCTCGACGTCGGCGGCATCCTGCTCTACGCCACGTGCTCGACCTTGCCGACCGAAAACACCGAAGTCATCGCCGCGTTCCTTGAGCGCACGCCCGGTGCCCGCGAACTCGACCTGGCCACCACGGCCGGGATCAAACAGCCCCATGGTCGCCAATTGCTGGCCCAGCAGGGCGGGCATGATGGGTTCTACTACGCCAAGCTGATCAAGATCGCTGCCGCGCGCGGCTAAATGGATTGAATGGAGTGACTGGATGAAAATCATCATCCTCGGTGCGGGGCAGGTCGGCGGTTCGCTGGCTGAACACCTGGCGAGCGAAGCCAACGACATCACCGTGGTCGACACCGACGGCGAACGCCTGCGCGACCTCGGCGACCGTCTCGACATCCGCACCATTCAGGGCCGCGGCTCGCTGCCGTCGGTGCTGCGTCAGGCCGGCGCCGACGATGCCGACATGCTGGTGGCGGTGACCAACAGTGACGAGACCAACATGGTCGCCTGTCAGGTCGCGCACACGCTGTTCCACACCCCGACCAAAATCGCCCGGGTGCGCGAAGCGTCCTACCTCAATCGCGAAGAACAGCTGTTCCAGAACGAAGCGATTCCGGTCGACGTGCTGATCAGCCCCGAGCAGGTGGTGACCAACTACATCAAGCGTCTGATTCAGCATCCGGGCGCGCTGCAAGTGATCGACTTCGCCGAAGGTCAGGCACAACTGGTGGCGGTGCGCGCCTATTACGGCGGGCCGCTGGTGGGTCAGCAATTGCGCCAGTTGCGCGAGCACATGCCGAACGTCGAAACCCGGGTCGCGGCGATTTTCCGCCGCGACCGACCGATCCTGCCGCAAGGCGATACGGTGATCGAGGCCGATGACGAAGTCTTCTTCATCGCCGCCCGTGAGAATATTCGCGCGGTGATGAGCGAAATGCGCCGTCTCGACGAAACCTACAAGCGCATCGTGATTGCCGGTGGCGGGCAGATCGGCGAGCGCCTGGCCGAGGCCATCGAGAGCCGCTACCAGGTGAAGATCATCGAGATGAGCCCGGCGCGCTGCCGCTATCTCTCCGACACCCTCGACAGCACCGTGGTGCTGCAGGGCAGCGCGTCGGACCGTGATCTTCTGCTGGAAGAAAACATTGCCGATGCCGACATCTTCCTCGCCCTGACCAACGACGACGAAGCCAACATCATGTCGTCGCTGCTGGCCAAACGGCTGGGGGCGAAGAAGGTGATGACGATCATCAACAACCCGGCTTACGTCGATCTGATCCAGGGCGGCGACATCGACATCGCCATTAGCCCGCAACTGGCGACCATCGGCACCTTGCTGGCTCACGTACGCCGTGGCGATATCGTCAGCGTGCACTCATTGCGCCGGGGCGCGGCGGAAGCCATCGAGGCGATTGCCCACGGGGATGCGAAGTCGAGCAAGGTCATCGGCCGGCCGATCGAGAAAATCGGCCTGCCACCGGGCAGCACGATTGGCGCGATCATCCGCAACGAAGAAGTGATCATCGCCCACGACGATACGGTGATCGAAACCGGCGACCATGTGATTCTGTTCCTTGTGGATAAAAAGCATATCCGCGATGTGGAGAAGCTGTTTCATGTGGGTCTGAGCTTCTTCTGATCCAGAAATATCGTTGGCTGTAATGGCCTCTTCGCGAGCAAGCCCACTCCCACAGGGGGAATGCATTCCAAATGTGGGAGCGGGCTTGCTCGCGAAAGCGGTGTAACTGACACCGATCTAAGCCTGACACTCCACAGAAAAGGACTGCATCGATGCTCGAATCCCTGGAAAAAATGCTCGCCAAGGGTGTGGATAACTCACTGCTGCGCTTCGGCTTGGGTAAGGGTTATCTGGATCTGGGGGAGAACGCCAAGGCAGCCGAGCATTTCCAGCGCTGTGTCGGTTTCGATCCGAAGTATTCGGCGGCGTGGAAGCTATTGGGCAAGGCGCAACTCGCACTCGGCGATCACGCCGCCGCACGTCAGGCGTGGGAACAGGGTCTGGAAGCCGCCCGCGCCCATGGCGACAAGCAGGCCGAAAAGGAAATGACGGTGTTTCTGAAGAAACTCGACCGACAGGCGCAATAGGCTAGAGATAGCGCAGGCCGATGCCCTCGGCATCCACCGTCACCACTTCCATACGCACCCGTGGCGCGCCGGTGGGTAAATCCTGCACCTGGCCATAAACCACCGCGCCTTTGGGCAATGAAGCCAGGCGCGGATGCTGCACATACACGCCGGTGGCCGACAGGTTGCGCGTCTGCCCGAGGCATTCGCCGAAGCTGTCGTGGGTGATTTTGATGCGGAAGGATTTGCGCTGTTCGGACATCTTGTTGCGCCCTTTGATGAACGGTTGTGGATAACTGAAGGAGCAAGATCAAAAGATCGCAGCCTGCGGCAGCTCTTACAGGTTATCCACAGAGTGTGCCAACTTGCTCAGTACCAGCGCGCTTCGCCCGCTGGGCGTTTCTTGAAGCGCTTCATGCTCCACATGTATTGGCTTGGATATGCGGCAACGTAGCGTTCAACCACCTTGCTCATGGCCGCGCAGGATTCCTCGGTATCGGTGCTGTACATGGCTTCTGGCGCCGCTTCGAGGATCACTTTGTAGCCAGAGCCGTCCGGCAGGCGCAGGGCATGCAGGAACACCCCGACCGCTTTGCCGCCGGCGAGCATGTTCGGCACGAATTTGCTGGTCAATGCCTGGGTGGCGAAGAACGGCACGAAGATCCCTGCGGATTCGGCCGGTTCCGGGTCAGCCGGAATGCCCACTGCACCACCTTTGCGCACTTCCTTGATGACGCTGAGGATGCCTTCCTTGGTGGAGGCAGCGACCTTGTTGCCCAGCTGCACGCGTTGCTTGCGCAGTAATTCATCCACAGCCTTGAGCTTTGGCGGGCGGTAGAAAATGATCGGTTTGCACTGGCTGCAATAGAAGTGATTGAGCACTTCCCAGTTGCCCAGGTGGCTGGTGATGCCGACCACGCCTTTGCCCGAGGCCAGCGCATCCTTGAGGATGTCGAGGCCTTCGACTTCGCGCACCAGATCGATCGAACGCTGGGCCGGCCAGATCCAGGCGCAGGCGCTTTCGGTCAGGGACTTGCCGATGTCTTTCAGGCTCTGGCCAACCAGACGCTCGCGCTCGGCCGGGTCCATCTGTGGAAAACATTTGGAAAGGTTGATCCGCACCACGTCGCGGGAACGGTTGGGGGTTTTCCACATGATCCAGCCGATCGCCGAACCCACGGCCTGCACGGCCCACCATGGCAGCAGGGCAAACAGCCGCAGAGCGCCTACCAGCAAGGCGCCTTTAAACTTTTCCACAGGTCACTCCTGATTTTGTGCTGTGCGCGAGGCGGCCATTCTAACCGCCGTTGACCAGCTGCGCGTAGCGGTCACAGTCCTGAGTGTGATCCATGACCATGCCCGAAGCCTGCATCAGTGCGTAGCAAATGGTCGGGCCGACGAAGGTGAAGCCGGCCTTTTTCAGGGCTTTGCTCATCGCCAGCGCTTCGGGGGTGATCGCCGGGACTTCGCTACGATCCTTGAAATGATTGATGATCGGTTGGCCACCGACGAACGACCAGAGAAACGCCACCGGGTCTTCCAGCGCCAGCCAGGCCTGGGCGTTGCGCCGGGCGGCATTGAGTTTGAGGCGATTGCGGATGATCCCCGGATCGAGCATCAGTTCATCGATCTCGGCGTCGCTCATCTGCGCCACGCGCTGCACGTCGAAGCCGTACAACACCTCGCGGTAGCGCTCGCGTTTACGCAGCACGGTGATCCACGACAGCCCGGCCTGGAACCCTTCGAGCAAAAGCAACTCGAACAAACCCTGCGCATCGCGTAGCGACGTGCCCCACTCCTGATCGTGATAAGCCATGTACAGCGGATCTTCGGTACACCAAAAGCAGCGTGGCATAAGGCTCCAGGGGGCGTGCGCAGCAACGAATCGGGTATACTCCCGCTCTTTAAATCGCAGCCCAAGAAACAGGTGAATTTCGTGAGCCAGCCTACGCCAGCCGTGCGTACCTTCCAAGACTTGATCCTCGCGCTCCAGCAATACTGGGCCGAGCAAGGTTGTGTGGTACTTCAGCCCTACGATATGGAAGTAGGCGCCGGCACTTTCCACACCGCGACCTTCCTGCGCGCCATCGGCCCGGAAACCTGGAACGCCGCGTACGTGCAGCCAAGCCGCCGTCCGACTGACGGCCGCTACGGGGAAAACCCGAATCGTCTGCAGCACTACTATCAGTTCCAGGTCGTCCTGAAGCCGAACCCGGACAACTTCCAGGAACTGTACCTGGGCTCGCTCAAGCATGTCGGCCTGGACCCGCTGGTCCACGACATCCGCTTCGTCGAAGACAACTGGGAATCGCCGACCCTCGGCGCCTGGGGTCTGGGCTGGGAAGTCTGGCTCAACGGCATGGAAGTGACTCAGTTCACCTACTTCCAGCAGGCCGGCGGCATCGAGTGCTACCCGGTGACCGGCGAGATCACTTACGGTCTGGAGCGTCTGGCCATGTACCTGCAGGGCGTGGATTCGGTCTACGACCTGGTCTGGGCTGACGGTCCGTTCGGCAAGGTGACCTACGGCGACGTGTTCCACCAGAACGAAGTGGAGCAGTCCACCTACAACTTCGAACACGCCAACGTCGACAAACTGTTCGAACTGTTCGACTTCTATGAAAGCGAAGCCAAGCGCCTGATCGAACTCGACCAGCCGCTGCCGTTGCCGAGCTACGAAATGGTCCTGAAGGCCTCGCACACCTTCAACCTGCTGGATGCGCGCCGGGCGATCTCGGTGACCGCGCGTCAGCAATACATCCTGCGCGTACGCACTCTGGCGCGTTCCGTTGCGCAAGCCTACCTGCTGGCTCGCGCCAAGCTGGGCTTCCCGATGGCGACCCCGGACCTGCGTGACGAAGTACTGGCCAAGCTGGAGGCTGCACAATGAGTGCTCAAGATTTTCTGGTTGAACTGGGCACCGAAGAACTGCCTCCCAAAGCCCTGAACACCCTGGCTGAAGCGTTCCTCGCCGGTATCGACAAGGGCCTGCAAGCTGCCGGCCTGAGCTACGAAAGCAAAACCGTCTACGCCGCACCGCGGCGTCTGGCCGTGCTGATCACCGCGCTGGCCACCCAGCAACCGGATCGCAGCATCAACCTCGACGGCCCGCCCCGTCAGGCGGCGTTTGACGCTGAAGGCAACCCGACTCAGGCAGCCCTGGGCTTTGCCAAGAAGTGCGGCGTCGAGCTGAGCGAAATCGACCAGAGCGGCCCGAAACTGCGTTACAGCCAGAACATCGCCGGCAAGCCGACCGCGAGCCTGCTGCCGACCATCGTCGAAGATTCGCTGAACGACCTGCCGATCCCGAAACGCATGCGTTGGGGTGCGCGCAAGGAAGAGTTCGTGCGTCCGACCCAGTGGCTGGTGATGCTGCTCGGTGATCAGGTCATCGACTGCACCATCCTTGCGCAGAAGGCTGGCCGCGACTCCCGTGGTCACCGCTTCCACCACCCGCAAAGCGTGCGCATCGGTTCGCCGTCGAGCTACCTGGCCGACCTGCGTGCCGCTTATGTTCTGGCCGATGCCAACGAGCGTCGCGAGATCATCAGCAAGCGCACCGAAGAACTGGCGACCCGTCAGGAAGGCACTGCGATCGTGCCGCCGGCGCTGCTTGATGAAGTGACCGCGCTGGTCGAGTGGCCGGTGCCGCTGGTGTGCTCGTTCGAGGAACGCTTCCTCGACGTGCCGCAGGAAGCACTGATCACCACCATGCAGGACAACCAGAAGTACTTCTGCCTGCTGGATGCCGACGGCAAGTTGCTGCCACGGTTCATCACCGTCGCCAACATCGAAAGCAAGGACCCGCAGCAGATCATCGCCGGTAACGAGAAAGTGGTTCGTCCACGTCTGACCGACGCCGAGTTCTTCTTCAAGCAAGACAAGAAGCAAAAGCTCGAAGCCTTCAATGATCGCCTGAAGAACGTGGTGTTCCAGGAAAAACTCGGCAGCGTCTACGACAAGGCCGAGCGCGTATCGAAACTTGCCGCATACATCGCGGCACGCATTGGCGGCAACGCTTCCTGGGCGGCCCGTGCCGGCCTGCTGTCGAAGTGCGACCTGGCCACCGAAATGGTCGGCGAGTTCCCGGAGATGCAAGGTGTCGCCGGTTACTACTACGCGCTTAATGACGGCGAGCCGGAAGACGTCGCGCTGGCGCTGAACGAGCAGTACATGCCACGCGGTGCCGGTGCTGAACTGCCGGCGACCCTGACCGGTGCCGCTGTCGCGATCGCCGACAAGCTCGACACCCTGGTCGGTATCTTCGGTATCGGCATGCTGCCAACCGGCAGCAAAGACCCGTATGCCCTGCGCCGTGCGGCCCTCGGCGTGCTGCGTATCCTGATCGAGAAAAAACTCGACCTCGATCTGAACGATGCCGTGGCTTTCGCCGTGGCGGCGTTCGGGACCAAGGTCAAGGCTGCCGGTCTGAACGACGCGGTGCTGGAATTCATCTTCGACCGACTGCGTGCGCGTTACGAAGACGAAGGCGTCGATGTCGCCACCTACCTGTCGGTTCGTGCCCTGAAGCCGGGTTCGGCGCTGGACTTCGACCAGCGTGTGCAAGCGGTTCAGGCCTTCCGCAAACTGCCGGAAGCGGCAGCGCTGGCGGCGGTGAACAAGCGTGTATCGAACCTGTTGAGCAAGGTAGAAGGCTCGGTGCCGACCGTGGTCGAGGCGAAGTACTTCGACAACGCCAACGAGTTCTCGCTGTACTCGGCGATCCAGCAGGCGGATCAGGCGGTGCAGCCAATGGCCGCAGCGCGTCAGTACAACGAATCGCTGGCGCGTCTGGCTGCATTGCGTGAGCCGGTGGATGCGTTCTTCGACGCCGTGATGGTCAATGCCGAAGACGCCAACGTGCGGGCCAACCGCTATGCGCTGCTGGCGCGTCTGCGTGGCCTGTTCCTGGGCGTTGCCGACATTTCGCTGCTGGGTTGAGGGATTGCTGTTGAAACTGCTGATTCTCGATCGGGATGGAGTGATCAATTACGACTCCGACGCTTACATCAAGTCGGTGGAGGAGTGGATTCCACTGCCCGGCTCGATCGAGGCGATTGCGCAGTTGAGCAAGGCCGGCTGGACGGTGGCGGTCGCTACCAACCAGTCGGGCATTGCTCGCGGCTATTACGACCTCGCCACCCTCGACGCCATGCACGCGCGCTTGCGCACGCTCGTGGCGGAGCAGGGCGGTGAAGTCGGGCTGATCGTGTACTGCCCGCACGGGCCGGACGAGGGTTGCGATTGCCGCAAGCCGAAACCGGGCATGTTGAAAACTATCGCGGCGCACTACAACGTGGCGCTGACGAATGTCTGGTTCGTCGGCGACAGCCTTGGTGACCTGGAGGCCGCCAAAGCCGTCGATTCACAGCCCGTTTTGGTAAAGACCGGGAAAGGCGAAAAAACTCTGGGCAAGACCCTTCCGGTCGGCACCCTGATTTTTGACGATCTGGCGGCGATTGCCGCAGAACTTATCCACAACTAGAGTGCTTCTGAAGTTCCTGACCAGGGATTGATCGGGAGTGCGCTTGAACAGTCGGGCATCGCCCGTAACGGTAAACGTCGCCATGTCGATACTGCAGGCCATCAGAATTTTTCTCTTTTACCTGCTGCTGGGCACCACTGCCTTGCTGTGGTGCAGCCTGAGCTTTTTTATCGCGCCCTTTCTGCCGTTCAAGGCGCGTTATCGTTTCATCAACGTGTACTGGTGCCGTTGCGCCTTGTGGTTGACCAAGGTGTTTCTCGGCATTCGTTACGAGATCAAAGGCGCGGAAAACGTGCCAGACCGGCCCTGCGTGATTCAGTCGAACCACCAGAGCACTTGGGAGACGTTCTTTCTCTCTGCTTATTTCTCGCCCTTGAGCCAGGTGCTCAAGCGTGAATTGCTCTACGTGCCGTTCTTCGGTTGGGCCATGGCCATGCTGCGGCCGATCGCGATCGACCGCGACAACCCGAAAGCGGCGCTCAAACAAGTCGCGGCCAAGGGCGATGAACTGCTCAAGGATAACGTCTGGGTGTTGATCTTCCCTGAAGGCACCCGCGTTCCTTATGGCACCGTCGGCAAGTTTTCGCGCAGTGGCAGCGCGTTGGCGGTGAATGCGGCACTTCCGGTGCTGCCGATTGCACACAATGCCGGCAAATTCTGGCCGAAAATCGGCTGGGGCAAGCAGCCGGGCGTGATCACCGTAATCATCGGCGAGCCGATGTATGCCGAAGGCACTGGCCCGCGCGCCATCGCCGAGCTGAATGACCGGGTACAGGCCTGGAACGAACGGACTCAGCGCGAAATGGGTTCTCTGCCACCGGCACCGCAGGCACCTGCGGCGAGTGATCAGGTGGCTGTCTGATTTTTGTGGATAACCTGTGTACGGTTTTGTTGAAAAATCCTGAATATAGAAGGTAACCGATTGATTTACCTATATATTTCTCAAGCTCATAAAACACTGTAAAAGGTGCATAAGTTTTTTTCGGAAGTAAAAAAACCGGCTGATATAGCCGGTTTTTTTGTGCCTGTTCACTCGGCAATCAACGGCAACTGGAGTCTGAACGTCGTGCCCTGATCAACGACGCTGTGACATTCGATACTGCCGCCATGATGATCGACCACGGCCTTGACCATCGACAACCCCAGGCCGACACCATCGATGCCCTGCGCCGATGAAAACCGGCGATATTGAGTGAACAGATCCGGCAGTTCCTCGGCGGCGATGCCTTTGCCCTGATCGGTCAATTCACAGCACAGCCACTCGCCATGACAACTGGCGCGCAACTGAATCGTGGTGCCCGCAGGACTGTACTTGATCGCGTTTTCCAGCAGGTTGAACAAAGCTCGGGTCAGCAGGCCCTGGTCGGCGTTGATCAGGCGCTCCTGGGATGGCTCATCCATGTCATGCAGCAACTGGATGCATTTCTGTTGGGCGATGGGCAAGGCCTGATCCAGCACGTCCAGTACCAGCATCGCGAACAGACTGGGCTGGAACTGATAAGCCTCGGATTCCGCTCGCGCCAGCAACACGAAACCATCGGTCAAATCCAGCGCACGGCGTACCTGACGCTCGATCTGCTCGAACAGCGGAGAATCCGCTCCGGCCTGATGACGGTGCACATCCAGCAGGGCAAGGATCGCCGAGTGCGGGGCGCGCAGATCGTGGGAAAGAAACCGCAGCAAGACCCCGCGCTGTTCTTCGGCAGCGCGTTCGGCGCTCAGGTCGGTGAGGCTCAGTAGCCAGCCGATCGGCGTATCGCCATCCACCGGCAACAGTGCCGCACGCTCCAGACGCAGGCTGCGTTCCTTGTGATCGCGAAACTCCAGCAAGGGCAGGACTGATAAGGCCGGACGTGGTGCTGTGGATAATTCCGGATAACCGAGGCGGGCCAATTGCTCAAGAACGTCGTCGCCCACCAGCGGGTGATCGAACAATACCCGGGCCTTGCGGTTACCCAACAGGATCTGCCCTTTGGGATCGCTGATCAGTGTTGCCACCGGCAGGTATTCCAGACCGTCGGCAATGAAGCGCCGGGTATCGCGCGTGCGGCTCATGGCTTGTTCCAGCGCCATGATCTGCCCCTGTAACTGGTCTGCGCTGGTAAATTTTGCACGGCGCCGTTCGGGGAACACTTTTGGCTCGCGGTCCAGCCGCGCCAGCTCCCAGCCAAAGTACGTCAACACCACACTCAAGCGCCGCCAGTTCCAGATCAGGTAGCCGAACAACATGCCGAGCGCCGCCGGAGTCGGTGACCACCAGTGCCGGGTTTCCGCCAGCCCGGCGCTGGTCAGCAGCACACAAGCCACACCGCCCAATGTCACCCAGATCGCCCAGCGCGGGCGCCACAGCAGCAATCCGAGTACGCAGGCTACCAGCCCTACCGAAAGCAGCGTGCTCCACATCGGTACCACGTCGTGCAGGTTGATCTGCGCGCGATACGACAACAAGGCAGTCAGCGGCAACAGCACTAGACTTATCCACAACCACTCGCGCACCAGCCGCCGAAACAGACGCTGGACCTGACTCGGCTCGCGGCTTTCACGCCGGCGCGGGTTATTCATGGCAAACGGGGAAAGGGGCAGTGAATGGTTTCATGGGCCACAGGTCTGAGGATGTAGATCCGAAGAATCATAGCGGACGTCGACAACGGCGGACGGCTTACTTTCACCGTACAGGCCAAGCCGTTATGGTGGCTAGCCACTGCCCAAGCAACAAGGAGCCCACGCGTATGCGCGTTGCGATACTGGACGATGAACCCGCCGAACTGCGTCGGGTCGAGCAAACCCTGCAGCAGATGGCGGCCGTAGGCGACCAGCCGTGGTCACTGCACAGCTTTGAACGGGGCGAGGACCTGTTGCGCCAATTGCGCCGGGACACTTTCGACCTGCTGATCCTCGACTGGCAATTGCCCGACCTGACCGGCCTGGCGCTGCTGCGCTGGACCCGTGAGCACATGGAGTCGCCCCCCGCCGCAATCATGCTGACCAGCCGCGACGGCGAGAGCGATATCGTCCAGGCGCTGAACGCCGGGGCCGACGATTACGTCAGCAAACCGTTCCGCCCCAACGAGCTGAAAGCCCGAGTCGCCGCCGTGCTGCGTCGGCACAGCCAGCAACGCAGTAGCGCTGCCGAAGTCCTGAGCTTCAATGACCTGACCTTCGACGATGCTGAACTGACCGTCACCCGCGAGGGTAAGGCCGTGGTCATGACCGAGCGTGAATATCGCCTGGCGCGCTGCCTGTTCAGTAACCTGGGTCGGCCGTTGTCGCGGGAGTACCTGTACGAACGCTTCTGGCCCCACGAAGAAGTGGCGTCGTCACGGCCGCTGGATACGCACATCTATCGCCTGCGCAACAAGCTGGGGCTGACGGCGGATCGCGGCTGGCAGTTGCTGACGATTTATGGGTATGGGTATCGGTTGGAGAGTGTGCCTGCAACAGCTGGTGATACCACGATGCAGTCGTAACGTGAATCGACCAGTCAAGCTGGTCGATACCTGGAAGCCAGCGAGTGTCAGTTGACCAAAGGTGCACGCCAGTCATCTGACCCCGTCGTGCCGCAAATTTCATGCGTCCAGATGATTTTACGATACGTGAAATGTACGTCTTCCAACTGCGTGAAATGCGCCATATTCATATCTTGGCAATTCGGCATTCTGGAGTTCACTTCCACAATAACGGCGTCTACCAATTCAATACTGAAAAAATGTTCTTGTGTACCTGCAGCGGAAGTTCGATACCAGGCAATATGACAATTGTCCAAGACTTCGCCACTGGTCAAAGCGCTGTATATCAACGGGGATGCCTTGTCGAAAACCTTGGTAACCATGAGAGGCTTATGCACCCGCTGACCGGTGGGTTGGCCGGATTGAGGGTCACGTGGAATGATAATTTGATGGCTGAAAGCCTGTACCAAAATCTGATCTTCGTGCCCTTCCTGGTAGGTATTACCCACTGAGTCTGCTGTAAAAGCCCCGGCACTGATCAAACCTTGTCGATTACCATTAATCGTTAAATATGCAGGTGTAGGCATAACTAAGTTCCCTGTTCGATTCTAGACACTGACAACGCTCCACTTATGCCGTAGGGCAGTTAGCGAAGCGGCTGTAAGATAAATAGAACCGATCGAGATATATGTAGGAAGAGTCTCTCCTCAACGAAGGGATAGTCTTAAAATTTGCAGGATTTAATCCAAAAAAAGAACCGGAAAAAAAACCAGCGCATAGCGCTGGTTTTTTATTCGTGCATTAGCGATGGGGAGATGGATCAGAAATCCAGGTTCGAAACCGCCAGCGCATTGCTCTCGATGAAGTCACGGCGAGGTTCGACCGCATCACCCATCAGGGTGTTGAAGATCTGATCCGCGCCAATGGCGTCTTCGATGGTGACTTTCAACATGCGGCGCACGCTTGGGTCCATGGTGGTTTCCCACAGCTGATCCGGGTTCATTTCGCCCAGACCTTTGTAGCGCTGGATGGTGTGGCGCTTGGTGCTTTCGGCCATCAGCCAGTCGAGGGCTTCCTTGAACTCGGTAACGGCTTTCTTGCGCTCGCCACGCTGGATGTACGCGCCTTCATCGAGCAGGGTGCTCAGTTGAGCGCCGAGGGTGACGACGGTCTTGTAGTCGTTGCTGCCGAAGAAGTCGCGGTTGAAGGTGACGTAGTTCGACAGGCCGTGGGAGATCAGCTCGACCTCTGGCAGCCAAACGCCACGTTCACGGTCTTCACGCAGGCTGGCCTTGTACACCAGGCCTGACTTCTCGACGGTGCGCAGACGCACTTCGTACTGGGCCAGCCAGTCCTGCATCTTGGCGTGGTCGCCGAGCATTTCCAGGCTCACGGCCGGCAGGTAGATGAAGTGCTCGGTCAGCTCCTGCGGGTACAGGCGCGACAGACGCTTGAGGGTCTTCATCACCATGCGGAAGTCGTTCACCAGACGCTCGAGCGCTTCACCGGAAATGCCCGGGGCCTCTTCGTTCAGGTGCAGGCTCGCATCTTCCAGGGCCGACTGCGTCATGTACTCTTCCATGGCGTCGTCGTCTTTGATGTATTGCTCTTGCTTGCCTTTCTTGACCTTGTACAGCGGCGGCTGAGCGATGTAGATGTAGCCGCGCTCGATCAGCTCCGGCAACTGACGGAAGAAGAAGGTCAGCAGCAGGGTACGGATGTGCGAACCGTCGACGTCAGCATCGGTCATGATGATGATGTTGTGATAGCGCAGCTTGTCGATGTTGTACTCTTCGCGACCGATACCACAGCCGAGTGCAGTGATCAGCGTGCCCACTTCCTGGGACGAGATCATCTTGTCGAAGCGTGCTTTCTCGACGTTGAGGATCTTGCCCTTCAGCGGCAGGATTGCCTGGGTCTTGCGGTTACGTCCCTGCTTGGCAGAGCCGC
The DNA here is from genome assembly GCF_058798255.1 of Pseudomonas sp. GW823-FHT01D03. Classification (NCBI taxonomy): domain Bacteria; kingdom Pseudomonadati; phylum Pseudomonadota; class Gammaproteobacteria; order Pseudomonadales; family Pseudomonadaceae; genus Pseudomonas; species Pseudomonas sp. GW823-FHT01D03. The sequence goes on along the minus strand of NZ_JBXAKK010000001.1, from coordinate 239,078 downwards.
CCGCGGAGTCACCTTCCACGAGATACAGTTCGGACAGCGCCGGGTCTTTTTCCTGGCAGTCAGCGAGCTTGCCCGGCAGACCGGCGATGTCCAGCGCGCCTTTACGGCGGGTCATCTCACGGGCCTTGCGCGCCGCTTCACGGGCACGGGCCGCGTCGATCATCTTGCCGACGACCAGCTTGGCTTCGTTCGGGTTTTCCAGCAGGAAGTCGGAGAAGTACTTGCCCATCTCCTGCTCGACCGCGGTCTTCACTTCGGAAGATACCAGCTTGTCTTTGGTCTGCGAGCTGAACTTCGGATCCGGCACTTTTACCGAGATGATCGCGGTCAGGCCTTCACGGGCATCGTCACCGGTGGTCGCGACTTTGTGCTTCTTCGCCAGACCTTCCTGCTCGATGTAGTTGTTCAGGTTACGCGTCAGTGCGGAACGGAAACCCACCAGGTGAGTACCGCCGTCGCGCTGTGGAATGTTGTTGGTGAAGCACAACAGGTTCTCGTTGAAGCTGTCGTTCCACTGCAGGGCGATTTCCACGCCTATGCCGTCTTCACGCTGGATGTTGAAGTGGAACACCTGGTTGACCGCAGTCTTGTTGGTGTTCAGGTATTCAACGAATGCACGCAGGCCGCCTTCGTACTTGAACAGCTCTTCCTTGCCGCTGCGCTCGTCCTTGAGAACGATGCCGACACCGGAGTTGAGGAAGGACAGTTCACGAATGCGCTTGGCCAGGATGTCCCAGCTGAAGTGAATGTTCTTGAAGGTTTCGCTGGAGGCCTTGAAGTGGATCTGGGTACCGGTGGTTTCGCTGTCGCCAACGATCGCCATCGGTGCCTGAGGCACGCCGTGGACGTAGGTCTGTTCCCAGATCTTGCCGCTGCGGCGTACGGTCAGTACCAGCTCTTCGGACAGTGCGTTCACTACCGACACACCTACACCGTGCAGACCGCCGGATACCTTGTAGGAGTTATCGTCGAACTTACCGCCAGCGTGGAGGACGGTCATGATGACCTCGGCGGCGGAAACGCCTTCCTCCTTGTGCACGTCTACCGGGATGCCACGGCCGTTGTCTTTGACGGTGATGGACTCATCCGGGTGGATGATGATGCTGATGTCGTCGCAGTGGCCGGCGAGGGCTTCGTCGATCGAGTTGTCGACCACCTCGAACACCATGTGGTGCAGACCGCTGCCATCGTCGGTGTCACCAATGTACATACCGGGACGTTTGCGTACGGCATCCAGGCCTTTCAGCACTTTAATGCTCGTTGAGTCGTACGTATTTTCTTCGCTCAATGCCTTCACTCCCGATGGTCGTGGGTCTGGGTGATACGGCCCTGTTCCACGTGGAACAGAGCGACTGGCGTTTCCGTCTGCCAGCCTTCCCTCAATAATTCGTGATCTACACAGGTGATGAAAACCTGGCAGCGTAAGTCTTCCAGCAAGCGGCACAGCGCGCGGCGGTGGCTTTCGTCCAGCTCGGACGGCAAGTCATCCACCAGATAAATACACTGACCGCGTCGGGCCTGGCTCACCAGATGCCCCTGGGCAATTCGCAAGGCACAGACCACCAGCTTCTGCTGACCCCGGGACAAGATGTCCGCGGCATTGTGCGCGCCCAATCTAAGACGCAAATCAGCACGTTGTGGTCCGGCCTGGGTATGACCCATCTGCTGATCCCTTTGCACGGAACCAGCCAGTACGGCACTCAATTCCCGGTCCTTGTCCCAGCCCCGGTAATAGCTGAGCGTCAAACCCTCAAGTTCAACCAGTTCGCTCAAGGTTTGTTCAAAGACTGGTTTCAAGGCTTTGATGTAAGCGCGGCGGTATTCATCGATTTCAGCGCTGGCCTGGCACAGTTCCCTGTCCCAAACCGCTTGCGAAACGGCGTCAAGTGTACCATGCCGCAGCCAGGAGTTTCTCTGGCGCAAGGCCTTCTGCAAACGCTGCCAGGTCGCCATGAAACGCGGTTCGACGTGGAACACACCCCAGTCGAGAAACTGCCGGCGAATCTTCGGCGCGCCTTCGAGCAAGCGGAAGCTGTCGGGGTTGATCAACTGCAGCGGCAGGATCTCCGCCAGTTGCGCGGCGCTGCGGGCGTTCTGCCCGTCGATACGGATCTGGAACTCGCCCTGACGGTCGCGAGATATCCCCAACGCACTGTGGCCACCCTCGGCCAATTCGACCTGACCGAACACGGTGCAGGCGAGTTGCTCGTACTGGATGACCGGTAACAGCCGAGTGCTACGAAACGAACGGGCAAGCCCCAGCAGATGAATGGCTTCCAGAACACTGGTTTTGCCGCTGCCGTTGGCGCCGTAAAGAATGTTGATGCGGGGGGAGGGGGAGAAGGTCACCGGGTGCAGATTACGCACCGCGGTGACCGAAACACGACTTAAGGACATCCAGGATCAGCTGATTACAGACGCATCGGCATGACAACATAAGCCGAGTCGTCATTGTCGGACTCTTGCACCAGCGCACTGCTGTTGGAGTCGGACAGGATCAGGCGAACCTGTTCGGTGGTCATCACGCCCAGCACGTCGAGCAGGTAGCTCACGTTGAAGCCGATTTCCAGCGAACCGCCGTTGTATTCAACGCCCACTTCTTCTTCCGCTTCTTCCTGCTCCGGGTTGTTGGCCTGGATCTTCAACTGACCGTTGGCCAGTTGCAGACGGATGCCGCGGTACTTCTCGTTGGACAGAATCGCGGTACGGCTGAACGCTTCACGCAGAGCCTGACGATCGCCCAGTACCAGCTTGTCGCCACCCTTCGGCAGAACGCGCTCGTAGTCCGGGAACTTGCCGTCGACCAGCTTCGAGGTGAAGGTAAATTCGCCGGTGGTGGCACGGATGTGGTGCTGGCCCAGAACGATGCTGACGTTGCCATCCGGCTCGGTGAGCAGACGCGCCAGTTCCAGAATGCCTTTGCGCGGCACGATCACCTGATGGCGATCCGGCTGACCGATATCGGCCTGCATCGAGCACATGGCCAGACGGTGGCCGTCGGTGGCCACAGCACGGATCACACCGGCCGAGACTTCCAGCAGCATACCGTTGAGGTAGTAGCGCACGTCCTGCTGGGCCATGGCAAAGCTGGTGCGTTCGATCAGGCGACGCAGTTTGCTCTGCTCCAGGCTGCAGGTCAGCGAACCCGGGCCTTCTTCAACCGTCGGGAAATCGTTGGCCGGCAGGGTCGACAGGGTGAAACGGCTGCGGCCGGCCTTCACGACCAGCTTCTGCTCGTCGACCTTGATGTCGATCAGCGCGTCGTTGGGCAGGCTCTTGCAGATATCCATCAGCTTGCGCGCAGGCACAGTAATGGAACCGGTTTCGGCCGGCTCTTCGAGTTGCACGCGACCGACCAGCTCGACTTCCAGGTCAGTACCGGTCAGCGACAGTTGCTGGCCATCGACGACCAACAGCACGTTGGACAGTACCGGCAAGGTCTGTCGGCGCTCGACGACGCCTGCGACCAGTTGCAGGGGTTTCAACAGGGCTTCGCGTTGAATGGTGAAATGCATGGTCTAGTCCCTTGCCTTAATAAGCTGCGCTGGTGTTCATCAAGTAGTCAGTGTACGCAGCAGGTTCTTGTAGTCCTCGCGGATGTCCGCGTCGGATTCCTTAAGTTCGTTGATCTTGCGGCAGGCGTGCAGCACCGTCGTGTGGTCGCGACCACCAAACACATCGCCGATTTCCGGCAGGCTGTGGTTGGTCAGTTCCTTAGACAGCGCCATGGCCACCTGACGCGGACGTGCCACCGAGCGCGAACGGCGCTTGGACAGCAGGTCGGAGATCTTGATCTTGTAGTACTCGGCGACGGTGCGCTGAATGTTATCCACAGAGACCAGTTTGTCCTGCAATGCCAACAAGTCTTTCAGGGATTCGCGAATCAACTCGATGGTGATGTCACGGCCCATGAAGTGTGAGTGGGCGATCACGCGTTTCAGCGCGCCTTCCAGCTCACGGACGTTGGAACGAATTCGTTGGGCGATGAAGAACGCCGCATCGTGAGGCAACTCGACTTTGGCCTGGTCGGCCTTCTTCATCAAGATCGCCACGCGGGTTTCCAGCTCCGGCGGCTCGACGGCAACCGTCAGGCCCCAGCCAAAGCGGGATTTGAGGCGCTCTTCAAGGCCTTCGATTTCTTTCGGGTAGCGGTCACTGGTCAGAATGACCTGCTGGCCACCTTCAAGCAGGGCGTTGAAGGTGTGGAAAAACTCTTCCTGGGAACGCTCTTTGCGGGCGAAGAACTGAATGTCGTCGATCAGCAGAGCGTCCACCGAACGGTAGAAACGCTTGAACTCGTTGATCGCGTTCAGTTGCAGCGCCTTGACCATGTCGGCCACGAAGCGCTCGGAATGCAGGTACACGACCTTGGCATTCGGGTTCTTCTTTAATAGATGGTTACCCACAGCGTGCATCAAGTGCGTTTTACCCAGGCCGACGCCGCCATAAAGGAACAGCGGGTTGTAACCATGCTTGGGATTGTCCGCCACCTGCCAGGCCGCTGCGCGGGCGAGCTGGTTGGACTTGCCTTCGACGAAATTCTCGAAGGTGAAGGTGCGGTTCAGGTAACTGGTGTGCTTGAGCGCGCCTTCGACCTGCACCGTGCGCTGTTCGGCGCGAACCGGGGCCTGTTGCGAGGCCGCACCGGCCATCGGGTCGAAGCTGTCGCGGGACGGCTCTTCACTGACTTCCTCGGTTTTCTGCGTCGAGCGCTTGGCCGGGGCTGCACTTGGAGCAGGTGCTGGTGCACTGGCCGGCACGGTATTGGCCTGAGCCTGGGACACCTGCGCAGCAGCCAACGGCGCGTTCGGCGCGGCACGCGGTGCCGAGCTGCGTTTGCTGCCTATTAATAAGGAAAGCGCTGGCGCCATGCCGTTGCCGTGCTCATCCAGCAGTTCAAGGACGCGACCGAGGTACTTTTCGTTGACCCAGTCCAGCACAAAACGGTTCGGTGCGTAGACGCGCAACTCGTCGCCTTCGGCTTCGACCTGTAGTGGACGGATCCAGGTGTTGAATTGTTGGGCAGGCAGCTCCTCGCGCAAAAGCTCCACGCACTGCTGCCAAAGTTCCACTGACACGGATATCCCCTAAGTTGAAAGCCGGTGAGGCAAAAACAAGCGGCCATTGTAGCGGCGAGCCGTCCACTTATCCACATGCAGGTTGTGTGGTGACCATGATTAATCAATGCGTTAACCGGTAAAAAGGCGACCAACGGTGTGTGCATAAGCTCTGTGGATAACCACCTCTGAGGGCACTGGACAACTGGGGGTGGAACTCGGTGGATAACCAGCCTGTGGATAACTGGCCATTCCACACACAGGTTATCCGACAGCGCAGCACAGGCTGAACACGGTTTTCCACTGTAGTTGTCATTCTCTGTACATCAAGCTGTACAAGGGCTGAAGATGGTTATCCACAGAAGATGGCTGCCCTAGCTTTTACAAGCTTTACAGAAAAGCTTTAAATAATTCCCTTCTTTATTTTTATGTCTGGCAAACAGGATTCCGGTTCCGTGAGCTCCAGAGATCTATTTATAAGGAAACGCTGGTTGGAAATTGACCTGAAGGCTTGCTTTCTCTAGAATCCCCGGTCTCTTAAAACGGGGGCCATTCCGGCCCGTTGTGGACGAACCAGGTAACACGACATGAAACGTACTTTCCAACCAAGCACTATCAAACGCGCTCGTACCCACGGTTTCCGTGCTCGCATGGCTACCAAGAACGGTCGTGCCGTCCTGTCGCGTCGCCGCGCCAAAGGTCGTGCGCGTCTGGCAGTTTGATAATCCGGCACTGGAGGTGAGTCAGGACTTCAGTCGGGAAAAGCGTCTGCTTACCCCCCGGCATTTCAAGGCAGTCTTTGACTCCCCTACCGGCAAGGTTCCGGGGAAAAATCTCCTGCTCCTTGCGCGCAACAACGACCTTGATCACCCCCGTCTCGGGCTGGTTATCGGGAAAAAGAGCGTAAAGCTCTCCGTTGAGCGCAATCGCCTCAAACGTCTGATGCGCGAATCGTTCCGTCTGCACCAGGATTCTCTGGTCGGCTGGGACATCGTTATCGTTGCGCGCAAAGGTTTGGGCGACGTAGAAAACCCCGAATTGATTCAGCATTTCGGCAAACTCTGGAAGCGCCTGGCCCGTAACAAGCCAGTTCCAGCAGTCAAAACCGAAACTGTAGGGGTAGACAGTCCAGATGCGTAAACTGGCACTCGTTCCGATCCAGTTTTATCGCTACGCCATTAGTCCTTTGATGGCCAGTCACTGTCGTTTCTACCCCAGTTGTTCTTGCTACGCGTATGAAGCCATCGAAAATCATGGCCTTCTGCGCGGTGGCTGGCTGACCTTTCGTCGTTTAGGTCGCTGTCATCCGTGGAATCCCGGTGGTTATGACCCGGTTCCACCTATCCCTACCTCCCGTTCTTCTTCGATGGCCGAGTAATCATGGATATCAAACGCACGATCCTGATCGTCGCCCTGGCAATCGTGTCCTACGTTATGGTTCTTAAATGGAACCAGGACTATGGCCAGGCTGCCCTGCCGACTCAGAATGTTGCTTCCAGTACGACTGCATCCGGTTTGCCGGACACCGTTCCTGGCAATAACGCTTCCGCCAGTGACGATATTCCGCGTGCCGCGAGCGATACCAGCGCACCTGTGGAAACTCCAGTCGCTGCCAGCAAGGATCTGATCCAGGTCAAAACCGACGTGCTCGATCTCGCGATCGATCCACAAGGTGGCGACGTTGCTCAACTGACCTTGCCTCTGTATCCACGTCGTCAGGATCGTCCGGACGTTCCGTTCCAGCTGTTCGATAACGGCGGCGAGCGTGTTTATCTGGCGCAAAGCGGTCTGATCGGCACCAACGGCCCGGACGCAAATCCGGCTGGTCGCCCGGTCTACTCCTCGGAGAAGAAGACTTATCAACTGGCTGACGGTCAGGATCAACTGGTCGTGGACCTGAAGTTCAGCAAGGACGGCGTCAATTACATCAAGCGTTTCACCCTGAAACGCGGCCTGTATGACGTTGCCGTTTCCTACATTGTGGATAACCAGAGCGCTCAGCCCTGGAACGGCGCGATGTTCGCCCAGTTGAAGCGTGATAGCAGCGCAGATCCTTCGTCCACAACCGCTACGGGTACCGCCACTTACTTGGGCGCCGCCCTGTGGACAAGTTCGGAGCCGTACAAGAAAGTGTCCATGAAGGACATGGACAAGGCGCAGTTGAAAGAAACCGTCACCGGTGGCTGGGTAGCCTGGCTGCAACACTACTTCGTGACCGCGTGGATTCCGGCCAAGGGCGAAAACAATATCGTCCAGACCCGTAAAGACAGCAAAGGCAACTACATCATCGGTTACACCGGTCCTACGCTGACCGCTGCACCGGGTGCCAAAGTTGAAACCAGCGCTGTGCTGTACGCCGGTCCGAAAAGCCAGGCGGTGCTGAAAGAGTTGTCCCCAGGTCTGGAACTGACTGTCGACTACGGCATTCTGTGGTTCATTGCCCAGCCAATCTTCTGGCTGCTGCAACATATCCACGCCATTGTCGGTAACTGGGGCTGGTCGATCATCTTCCTGACCATGCTGATCAAGGGTATTTTCTTCCCGCTGTCGGCTGCCAGCTACAAATCGATGGCGCGCATGCGTGCCGTTGCGCCGAAACTGGCTGCACTGAAAGAGCAACATGGCGATGACCGGCAGAAAATGTCGCAAGCCATGATGGAGCTGTACAAGAAAGAGAAGATCAACCCGCTGGGCGGCTGCTTGCCGATCCTCGTGCAGATGCCGGTTTTCCTTTCGCTGTACTGGGTTCTGCTGGAAAGCGTGGAAATGCGCCAGGCGCCGTTCATGCTGTGGATTACTGACCTGTCGATCAAGGATCCGTTCTTCATTCTGCCGATCATCATGGGCGCAACCATGTTCATCCAGCAGCAGTTGAACCCGACTCCGCCGGATCCGATGCAGGCGAAGGTCATGAAAATGATGCCAATCATCTTCACCTTCTTCTTCCTGTGGTTCCCGGCAGGTCTGGTGCTGTACTGGGTTGTGAACAACTGCCTGTCGATTGCACAACAGTGGTACATCACGCGTAAGATCGAAGCGGCGACGAAAAAAGCCGAGGCGTAACTTGCACTGTGGATAACACCACTCAAAACGCCCCCTAGTGGGGCGTTTTGCTATCTGCCACTTTTGTCTGGATTCCGGTTTATGAGCGCACCTCGTGAAACCATCGCCGCCGTCGCCACCGCTCAAGGTCGTGGTGGTGTCGGCATCGTCCGTATTTCCGGGCCGTTGGCCAGTGTTGCGGCCAAAGCTATCAGCGGCCGCGAACTGAAACCGCGTTACGCGCATTACGGTGCGTTTTTCAGTGATGATCAGCAGGTGCTGGACGAAGGCCTGGCCCTTTATTTCCCGGGACCAAACTCATTCACCGGCGAAGACGTGCTGGAACTGCAGGGACACGGTGGTCCGATCGTTCTCGACATGCTGCTCAAACGTTGCCTGGAACTGGGTTGCCGTCTGGCCCGCCCGGGTGAATTCAGCGAGCGCGCGTTCCTCAACGACAAACTCGACCTGGCTCAGGCCGAGGCGATCGCCGACCTGATCGAAGCCAGTTCGGCACAGGCTGCGCGCAATGCACTGCGCTCCCTGCAGGGGGCGTTTTCCCAGCGTGTGCATAACCTCACCGAACAACTGATTGGCCTGCGCATCTACGTCGAAGCCGCCATCGATTTCCCGGAAGAGGAAATCGACTTCCTGGCCGACGGTCGCGTGCTGAGCATGCTCGACAAGGTACGTGAAGAGTTATCCACCGTACTGCGTGAAGCCGGGCAGGGTGCCTTGTTACGTGATGGCATGACGGTGGTGATCGCCGGTCGTCCGAATGCTGGCAAGTCCAGCCTGTTGAATGCCCTGGCCGGCCGCGAAGCGGCGATCGTGACTGAAATTGCCGGCACGACCCGGGATATCTTGCGCGAACATATCCACATCGACGGCATGCCATTGCACGTGGTGGACACTGCAGGTCTGCGCGACACCGATGATCAGGTGGAGAAGATCGGCGTCGAGCGTGCGTTGAAAGCGATCACTGAAGCGGATCGGGTGCTGCTGGTAGTCGATGCCACCGCTCCGGAAGCTGCAGACCCGTTCGCCCTATGGCCGGAATTCCTCGAAACCCGGCCAGATCCGGCCAAAGTTACCTTGATCCGCAACAAGGCTGACCTGACAGGTGAGGCGATTGCCCTGGAAGTCAGCGACGATGGCCACGTAACCATCAGCCTCAGCGCCAAAGCCGCCGGCGAAGGTCTGGAATTGCTGCGCGAACATCTCAAGGCCTGCATGGGCTATGAGCAAACCTCGGAAAGCAGCTTCAGTGCCCGTCGGCGGCATCTCGAGGCGTTGCGACATGCCAGTGCGGCGCTGGAACACGGACGTGCGCAGTTGACGCTGGCCGGCGCAGGAGAGTTGCTCGCCGAAGATTTGCGTCAGGCGCAGCAGTCCTTGGGTGAAATCACTGGGGCATTCAGCTCCGATGACCTGCTTGGCCGGATCTTCTCCAGCTTCTGCATCGGTAAATGACCAAAAGGGCTGTGGACAATTTATCCACAGCCCTTTTCGTTTCACCAGTTGTAAGAAACGGTACCGAGTAAGGTGCGATCTTCGCCCCAGTAGCAACGTCCAGCGTCGTTGCATCCCGACACATATTCCTTGTCGAACAGGTTCTTGGCGTTCAGGTCGACGCTCCAGTGCGTGTCGATCTGATAACCGATGGCCGCATCCACCAATGTGACATCGCCGGCATCAAGCTTCCCGTAGAGCGAAGGCGAGGTGTAGGCAAAGGCACTGTCGAAGTAACGCACGCCACCACCCACGTACAAACCTTTCAAATCGCCATCGAGGAAACGGTACTTGGTCCAGACCGACGCCTGATTACGTGGAACGCCGGTCATCTGGTGGCCTTTGACCAACGAGGTCGCCGCGTCCTTGGTAATCCGCGCGTCGGTGTAGGTATATGCCGCTGTCACATTGAGGTTCTGGGTCAGATTGCTGTTGAGTTCCAGCTCCACACCTTTGGAACGACTTTCGCCGACCTGGCGATAGGTCGACGTGGTCGAGTCGAAGTAGGTGTCGTCCTTTTTCCGCAGGTCATACACCGACGCAGTGAACGCGGTATCCCAGCCGATCGGCTCGTATTTCAATCCCACTTCGTATTGGCTGCTGGTGATCGGATCGAGCGGCGCACCGGCATTGGAAATCTGCTGTACCGGCACGAACGACGTGGAGTAGCTGACATACGGCGTCATACCGTTGTCGAACTGATACATCACACCGCCCTGATAGGTGAACTTCTTGTCCTCGGAACTGATGTTGCTGCTCTTGGCCACCTTGTCGCGGAAGTCACTGTCGACCCAGTCCTGACGACCGCCAAGCAGAAACAGCCAGTGGTCATACTTACTCTGGATCTGTGCATAAACACCTTTCATCTGTTGTTCGAGCAAGGTGTTCTGCACCGCAATCGGTGTAGTCGGATCGCGCAAGTACACCGGGTTGTAGATATCGATCGGCCCGACGATGCCGGCATTCCAGTCCTGATTGAACGAAGTCCGGTCGTAGCTGGCGCCGAACAGCACGGTGTTTTCCAGCTCGCCGACCTGGAATTTGCCTTCCAGTTGGTTATCCAGCGAGTACACCATCGATTTGTTGAAGCGATCGTACGCGGTCATGTTCAGGCGCGTGCCGAAGCCTGCGTTATTGAGGTTGCCCGGCCAGGTTTCATGGCGAGTGATCCGCGACTGCATGTAGCGCGAGTTCTGGCGGAACTGCCAGTCATCGTTGAAGGAATGGCTGAACTCATAACCGGTGCTCCAGGTTTCCCGTTCGAAGGTGTTCCAGTCCGGGTCGCCAAGCATGGTGCCTTTGGATAGCTTGCCGTTGGGATTGCTCAACAATGTGCCAGCCGCCGGCAGACCCAGTTCCATGTTGGTGTGATCTTTCTGGTAGTTGGCCAGCAAGGTCAAGGTGTTGAAGTCGTCGAAATTCAGAGTCAGCGACGGGGCGATGTAAATGCGGTCATCCGGTACGTGATCGGTCTGGGTGTCGGACTTGCGCCCGAGCATCACCACTCGCCCCAACACATTGCCGCTGTCGTTGAGTGGCCCGGACACATCGACGCCAATCTGCCGGCGATCGTTCGAGCCATAACCCAGTTGCACTTCGCCGCGAGGAGCTGCGGTCGGCCGCTTGCTCACCAGATTCACCAGGCCGCCCGGTGCGTTTTCCCCATAGAGCAGCGAGGACGGGCCACGGAAAACTTCCACCCGCTCCAGGCCATAAGGTTCGGTGCTGGTGTCATACCGATTACCTTGTACACGCAAGCCATCACGTAGCAGGCCGTAGCCATAATCGGTGGCATTGAAACCGCGAATGAAAAACAGATCGCCGGCCAGACTGTCGCCGGCGGCAAACGGTGGAGCAAAGATCCCCGGCACGTAGCCGAGTACTTCGGTAAGCGTCTGAGATTTCTGATCTTTCATGCGCTGTGCGGTCACCACCGACACCGAGCGCGGTGTTTCCGACAACGGCGTGCTGGTTTTCGTACCGATCCGGCTGTTCTGCGCCTTGTAGCCGACGTCGGCGGCGTAATCCAGGTCCATCGGATTGGCCAATTGCCCGTTGATGTTGGTCGGGGCCAGTTCCAGCGAATCACCACTGGGTAGCGCCTGCAGAATGTAGCTACCCGGCGCTTGCGGTACGGCTTGCAAACCTGAGCCTTGCAGCAGTTGGGCGAATCCCTGTTCAACGGTGAAGTTGCCGTTCAGTCCGGTACTGGTTAAACGGCTGGTCTGCTGCGGCGAGAACGACAGAATCACGCTTGCGGCGGAGGCGAATTGACTCAAAGCATTGTCCAGCGGGCCGGCAGCAATGGTGTAGCGCTGGGCGGCCGTCGCCGCGAAGGCGTTATGGGTCATTACCAGGCAGGACGTGGCACTGGTCATCAATAGGCTGTAGGCAATGCAGCGGTGGGAAAAACGCTGACGGAACGTGGGAAGACGCATGTGTGGATAAGCCCTGAAGGTGGCGAAGAGCCGCGTTTATCGCGATTACCTGTAGGGCCGGGCCAGGGCAAAAAAAGATAACCCTGTTTTCGATTTATTTTTCCCCAGGTGATTTTCAATCAGACGCTATGGCTGATCGAGACCCAATAACGGGTGAAGTAGCGGACATTGATCGGTAACGAGGCCTGAAGATTGGCCAGCACGGCATCGGTGGAATCGAGCCGAAAGGTGCCGGATACCCGTAGATCCCGGGCACGGCTATCGCAGTGCAGAACACCGCTGCGATAACGCCCCAGCTCTTCGATCACCTCGCCCAGCCGCGCATCGAGCACAATCAGCTGGCCATTGGTCCACGCCACTGCCGAAGATTTGAAGGGGTGCAGGAGCCCGATATGCCGACGATCGAAATCCGCACCTTCACCTGCTTTCAAGATCAACGCGCTCGTTGAACGATCAGCGGGTTGCACGCTGACCCGATCTTCCAGCACGCCGACCCGCGTTGAGCCCGACAACTTATGCACAGAAAAACGGGTACCCAATGCTTGAATCTGGCCATCCCCGGTTTCGACCAAAAACGGCCGCTGATCGCCGAGCTTGCCGGTCTGAATGAGGATTTCACCCGAGCGCAAGCGAATCAGCCGTTGCGTTGCGTCGAAAGACACATTGATGGCCGTATCGGTATTGAGCTGGATTTGGCTGCCATCCGCCAATGAGATGTTGCGACGCTGGCCAACGCCGGTTTTGTAATCAGCCCAGGCATTTCCAAGGGAGGTATGTTGTTGGGCGTTCCAACCCAGAATCCCCGTCCCGGTCGCGAGCAGCAACAATTTAATTACCTGGCGCCGTTGTTGGCCAGTATTCAATGCGCGACGTTTCAAATCCTGCGGCAAAGTGCCGAGCTGACGCTGCAGTTGCTCCATCTGGTTCCAGGCCGCCAGATGCGCTGGATCGCTATCTATCCACAGCTGCCAGGCTTTTTGTTCGGCGAGCGTCGGCGGATCGGCCTGAAACTGCACGTACCAACTGGCAGCCGCTTCGAAAACCTTACGGTTCGGTGCAATGGCCATCAAGGCTGCGCCATGATCAGGGCACATTCCGTCAGGGCGCGGATCATGTGCTTCTTTATTGTGGTCAGTGAGACATTCAACTGCACAGCAATCTGTTGATAAGTCAGACCGTCGACCTGCGAAAGCATGAAGATTTTCTGCGTTCGCGCGCCCAGACCAGCCAAGGCTTTATCCACAGCGACCAGGGTTTCGATGATCAGCGCCTTATCCTCTTCGCTGATGGCGGTGGCCTCTGGTCGAGCAGCCAAGGTCTGCAAGTAGGCGACTTCGATGGCCTGTCTTCGATAACGATCGATGACGAGGCCGCGTGCAATGGTCGCCAGATAATCCCGAGGTTCGCGAATCTGTGAGGCATTACGGGCCGCGAGGATCCGCACGAACGTGTCATGCGCGACATCGGCAGCATCGCAGGCGTCATGCAGTTTGCCCTTGAGCCATCCATACAGCCACGAATGGTGTTGCTCGTAGATTTGCTCGATCGCAGCATGATGGGAGGGTAGGGACATGGGAGAAACTGGCGAGTTAATGATAATGGCTATTATTAGCCTCTGTTACGTTCTCTCACAATAGCCCTGACACATCCCATTATCGGCTTCATGCTCGTCTCCGATCTCTCGGTGGCGTTTTACTGCATCCTGAAAAAACCGTTTGGTTGAATTTCTGTGGATTAAGCCCTGTGAATAACTGCCTCTGAGGTCAGTTGATAACAGGGCCTGAAAACTGGATATAACTGCCTCTGTGGATAACCATCCCATTCATCCACAGGCTTAAAGCGGTTATCCAAGGGCCTCATTGTCACCTGATAACAGGGTTTTTAAACTCTGTACACTTTGAATAATAAGGCCTGTAGCAATCTATCCACAGAAAGGTCGCTCAGTAAGAATAAGCATTAAAACAAAGGTTTTATAAATTTCTCTCTTTTTTATTCTTTTAACCTCGAGTTCTCCACAGCTGGTTAATTTTTGTGCAAAGGGTTCTTTAGGAAGGGCGAAGTCCCTATACTTGTCGACCAGGTTCAGAAACCTGATCTCAAACTATTCCTGAATGACCTACTTAAGCAGGCACGAGGTGCGTGGTGGATTTCCCTTCCCGTTTTGAAGTGATCGTCATCGGCGGCGGTCATGCCGGTACCGAGGCAGCACTGGCCTCAGCACGTATGGGGGCAAAAACCCTGTTGCTGACGCATAACGTGGAAACCCTCGGTGCCATGAGCTGCAACCCGGCCATCGGTGGTATTGGCAAAAGCCATCTGGTCAAGGAAATCGACGCCCTCGGCGGCGCGATGGCCATGGCTACCGATCTGGGCGGCATCCAGTTTCGCGTATTGAACAGCCGCAAAGGTCCGGCCGTACGGGCGACCCGTGCGCAAGCCGACCGCATTCTGTACAAGGCCGCTGTCCGCGAAATTCTGGAAAACCAGCCGAACCTGTGGATATTTCAACAGGCCGCTGACGACCTTATCGTTGAGCAGGACCAGGTACGTGGTGTCGTCACACAAATGGGTCTGCGGTTCTTCGCTGATTCCGTGGTGTTGACCACTGGTACCTTCCTCGGTGGACTTATCCACATCGGTTTGCAGAATTTCTCCGGCGGTCGCGCCGGTGATCCGCCGTCGATTGCCCTGGCACATCGTCTGCGTGAACTGCCGCTGCGTGTTGGTCGCCTGAAAACCGGTACGCCACCGCGCATTGACGGCAAGTCTGTGGATTTCTCGGTGATGACCGAGCAACCGGGCGATACGCCGATTCCGGTGATGTCGTTCATGGGCAACAAGGAACAGCATCCACGCCAGGTCAGTTGCTGGATCACCCACACCAACGCCCGCACCCACGAAATCATCGCGGCGAACCTCGACCGTTCGCCGATGTATTCCGCCGCCGGCGAAATCGAGGGTGTTGGTCCGCGCTACTGCCCGTCGATCGAAGACAAGATCCATCGCTTTGCCGACAAGGAAAGCCATCAGGTGTTCATCGAGCCGGAAGGCCTGACCACCCATGAGCTGTACCCGAACGGGATATCCACAAGCTTGCCGTTCGACGTGCAATTGCAGATCGTGCAATCGATCCGCGGCATGGAAAACGCGCACATCGTGCGTCCGGGTTATGCGATCGAGTACGACTACTTCGACCCTCGTGACCTGAAATACAGCTTGGAAACCAAAGTTATCGGCGGGCTGTTCTTCGCTGGTCAGATCAACGGCACCACCGGTTACGAAGAAGCCGGTGCGCAAGGTTTGCTCGCCGGGGCCAACGCTGCGCTGCGCGCGAAGGGCAAAGAAGCCTGGTGCCCGCGTCGCGACGAGGCGTACATCGGCGTGCTGGTTGACGACCTGATCACTCTCGGTACCCAAGAGCCGTACCGCATGTTCACTTCCCGTGCCGAGTACCGCCTGATCCTGCGTGAAGACAACGCCGACTTGCGTCTGACCGAAAAAGGTCGCGAACTGGGTCTGGTCGATGACGCGCGTTGGGCGGCCTTCTGCAAGAAACGCGAAAGCATCGAACTCGAAGAGCAGCGCCTGAAGAGCACCTGGGTTCGCCCGGGCACTCAGCAAGGCGATGCGATTGCCGAAAAATTCGGCACGCCGCTGACTCACGAATACAACTTGCTCAACCTCTTGAGCCGTCCGGAAATCGACTACGCTGGTCTGGTCGAAGTGACCGGCAACGGTGCAGAAGACCCACAGGTCGCCGAACAGGTTGAGATCAAGACCAAATACGCCGGTTACATCGACCGTCAACAGGACGAAATCGCCCGTCTGCGCGCCAGTGAAGACACGAAACTGCCTGTGGATATCGATTACACCAACATTTCCGGTCTCTCCAAGGAGATCCAGAGCAAGCTCGGTGCGACGCGTCCGGAGACGCTCGGTCAGGCTTCGCGGATCCCGGGCGTGACCCCGGCAGCGATTTCGCTGTTGATGATTCATTTGAAAAAACGCGGCGCGGGCCGTCAGTTGGAGCAAAGCGCTTGAGTTCTAAGGTCACTTCGCAACACTCCGAAGAGTTATCCACAGGAGCCCGCGAGCTCGGTGTCAATCTCAGCGCAGCCCAGCACGAATTGTTGCTGGGCTACCTGGCCCTGTTGATCAAATGGAACCAGGCCTACAACCTGACTGCAGTTCGCGATCCTGACGAAATGGTTTCGCGGCATCTGCTCGATAGCTTGAGCGTGATGTCGTTCATCGAAAACGGCCGCTGGCTCGACGTCGGCAGCGGCGGCGGCATGCCGGGGATCCCGTTGGCGATCCTGTATCCGGATTCGCAAGTGACCTGTCTGGACAGCAACGGCAAGAAAACCCGCTTCCTGACTCAGGTCAAACTCGAACTCAAACTGGATAACCTGCAAGTTATCCACAGTCGCGTTGAAGCGTTCCAGCCTGCCCAGCCATTTAACGGGATCATTTCCCGGGCATTCAGCAGCATGGAGAACTTCACCAACTGGACTCGCCACCTCGGCGATGCCGACACGCGCTGGCTGGCAATGAAGGGCGTTCATCCGGCCGATGAGCTGGTAGCATTGCCGGCAGACTTCAAACTCGATAGCGAACACGCCCTGGCCGTACCCGGTTGCCAAGGCCAACGCCATCTGCTGATACTGCGCCGCACGGCATGATTGGGAACACAAGCAAGAATGGCTAAGGTATTCGCGATAGCGAACCAGAAGGGTGGTGTGGGCAAGACCACCACCTGCATCAACCTCGCAGCATCCCTGGTCGCGACCAAGCGCCGGGTGCTGTTGATCGATCTCGATCCACAGGGCAACGCCACCATGGGTAGCGGTGTGGATAAACATGGCCTGGAAAACTCGGTCTACGACCTGCTGATCGGCGAATGCGATCTGGCCCAGGCCATGCACTACTCCGAGCACGGCGGTTATCAACTGCTGCCGGCCAACCGCGACCTGACCGCGGCAGAAGTGGTTCTGCTGGAAATGCAGATGAAGGAAAGCCGTCTGCGAAGCGCGCTGGCGCCCATCCGTGAAAACTACGATTACATTTTGATCGACTGCCCGCCGTCGCTGTCGATGCTCACATTGAACGCACTGGTCGCCGCTGACGGGGTGATTATCCCCATGCAGTGCGAATACTTTGCGCTCGAAGGCTTGAGCGACCTTGTGGATAACATCAAGCGCATCGCCGAACTGCTGAACCCCAACCTCAAGGTCGAAGGTTTGCTGCGCACCATGTACGACCCGCGTCTAAGCCTGATGAACGATGTTTCGGCGCAGCTCAAGGAACACTTTGGCGAACAGCTGTACGACACGGTGATCCCGCGCAACATCCGTCTGGCCGAAGCGCCGAGTTACGGGATGCCGGCATTGGCCTACGACAAGCAATCGCGCGGCGCGCTGGCCTACCTGGCCCTGGCGGGCGAGATGGTTCGCCGTCAGCGCAAAAATTCACGCATCGCCGCTGCCCAGCCAACTTAAGGAATCCCCATGGCCGTCAAGAAACGAGGTCTCGGACGTGGACTGGATGCACTGCTGAGTGGTCCGACCGTCAGCGCGCTGGAAGAGCAGGCGGCGCAGGCCGATACCCGTGAACTGCAACACCTGCCGCTGGATCTGCTGCAGCGTGGCAAATACCAGCCACGCCGCGACATGGATCCGCAGGCGCTGGAAGAGCTGGCGCAGTCGATCAAGGCGCAAGGCGTGATGCAGCCGATCGTCGTGCGCCCGATTGGCGGTGGCCGCTTCGAAATCATCGCCGGTGAACGCCGCTGGCGCGCCAGCCAGCAGGCTGGCCAGGAGACTATCCCGGCGATGGTCCGTGATGTGCCGGATGAAACCGCGATCGCCATTGCGCTGATCGAGAACATCCAGCGTGAAGACCTGAACCCGATTGAAGAAGCCGTCGCCTTGCAGCGTCTGCAGCAGGAATTCCAGCTCACTCAGCAACAGGTTGCCGAGGCTGTGGGTAAGTCCCGCGTGACTGTGGCTAACCTGTTGCGACTTATTGCACTGCCCGAAGTCATCAAAACCATGCTGTCCCACGGTGACCTGGAAATGGGTCATGCCCGTGCTTTGCTCGGTCTGCCGGACAATCAACAGGTGGAAGGGGCGCGACATGTTGTCGCACGCGGCCTTACAGTGCGCCAAACCGAGGCACTGGTTCGCCAGTGGTTGAGTGGCAAACCGGAGCCTGTGGAAGCGGCCAAACCCGACCCGGATATCGCGCGGCTCGAACAGCGTCTGGCCGAGCGCCTAGGCTCTGCGGTGCAGATTCGCCACGGGAAGAAGGGAAAAGGCCAACTGGTGATTGGTTATAACTCACTCGATGAGCTTCAAGGTGTGCTCGCACACATCCGCTGAAACATTTCCTCATGTAGCGCGCAGTCGGAAATCACTACCTGACAGTTGAATAGGGGCAGAACCGCCCCTATACTCTGCGCGCATTTTGTCGGCACAAATTATGCCAAGTTATTGAATTCTGGCAGCCGACCATTGGAGAGCGAACGTGATGGAAACCCGCAAGCCAAACCGCCTGCCGTTCCATCGCCTGGCGGTTTTTCCGGTGTTGATGGCTCAATTTGTCATTTTGCTCATTGCCGCTTTGGCGCTCTGGCAATGGCATGGAGTCGTTGCCGGATACTCGGGACTTTGCGGAGGCCTGATAGCCTTGCTGCCCAATGTTTATTTCGCTCACAAGGCATTTCGGTTTTCCGGCGCCCGAGCAGCCCAGTCCATCGTCCGGTCATTTTATGCCGGCGAGGCAGGCAAACTGATTTTGACGGCAGTGCTGTTTGCACTGGTGTTTGCAGGTGTGAAGCCATTGGCGCCGATCGCAGTATTCGGCGCTTTCGTGCTGACTCAGTCGGTCAGCTGGTTCGCTCCCCTGCTGATGAGAACAAGACTTTCGAGACCTTAGGGCGTTTGAGGCAACCATGGCAGAAACAACCGCTTCGGGCTATATCCAGCACCACTTGCAGAACCTGACCTTCGGTCAGCTACCTAACGGCGGCTGGGGCTTTGCCCATACCGCAGCAGAAGCCAAGGAAATGGGCTTCTGGGCTTTCCACGTCGATACCCTCGGCTGGTCGGTCGCGCTGGGTCTGATCTTCGTTTTCCTTTTCCGCATGGCGGCAAAGAAAGCGACTTCGGGTCAGCCAGGTGCTTTGCAGAACTTCGTTGAAGTATTGGTCGAATTCGTCGATGGCAGCGTGAAAGACAGCTTCCATGGCCGTAGCCCGGTGATTGCACCGCTGGCACTGACCATCTTCGTCTGGGTGTTCCTGATGAACGCCGTCGACCTGGTACCGGTCGACTGGATTCCTCAGCTGGCCATCCTGATCACCGGCGACCACCACATCCCGTTCCGTGCCGTGTCGACTACCGACCCGAACGCGACTCTGGGCATGGCGTTCTCGGTTTTCGCACTGATCATTTTCTATAGCATCAAGGTCAAGGGCATCGGCGGCTTCATCGGCGAACTGACCCTGCACCCGTTCGGCAGCAAGAACATCTTCGTTCAGGCCCTGCTGATCCCGGTGAACTTCCTGCTGGAATTCGTGACCCTGATCGCCAAGCCGATCTCTCTGGCTCTGCGTCTGTTCGGCAACATGTATGCCGGTGAGCTGGTGTTCATTCTGATCGCTGTGATGTTCGGCAGCGGCCTGCTCTGGCTGAGCGGCCTGGGCGTTGTTCTGCAGTGGGCGTGGGCTGTGTTCCACATCCTGATCATCACACTGCAGGCGTTCATCTTCATGATGCTGACCATCGTCTACCTGTCGATGGCGCACGAAGAAAACCATTAAGACCAGTCTCGACTAGTCTGATGTCCTTCCCGGTCAAACGGGAAGGGGCTCTTCACAGGGCACCTGAAACGATTTGTTTTACCGCTTTAATCTAAAAAACCTAAACCATACGACGTAAAAGTCGGGAGGAAAGATGGAAACTGTAGTTGGTCTAACCGCTATCGCTGTTGCACTGTTGATCGGCCTGGGCGCACTGGGTACCGCAATTGGTTTCGGCCTGCTGGGCGGCAAGTTCCTGGAAGGCGCAGCGCGTCAGCCAGAAATGGTTCCAATGCTGCAAGTTAAAATGTTCATCGTTGCCGGTCTGCTCGACGCCGTAACCATGATCGGTGTTGGTATCGCTCTGTTCTTCACCTTTGCGAACCCGTTCGTTGGTCAGATCGCTGGCTAATTACCCGGATTCTTCCGAGTAATTTGGTGTGATGGACAACGTAACTGCGAGGTGTTGGCGTGAACATTAATGCGACCCTGATTGGCCAGTCCGTTGCGTTCCTGATTTTTGTACTGTTCTGCATGAAGTTCGTATGGCCTCCGGTCATCGCGGCACTGCACGAACGTCAAAAGAAGATCGCTGATGGTCTGGACGCTGCCAGCCGTGCAGCTCGCGACCTGGAGTTGGCCCAAGAGAAAGCGGGTCAGCAACTGCGCGAAGCGAAAGCTCAGGCAGCTGAAATCATCGAGCAAGCCAAGAAACGCGGTAACCAGATCGTTGAAGAGGCTGTTGAAAAAGCCCGTATCGACGCTGACCGTGTGAAGGTTCAGGCTCAAGCCGAGATCGAACAGGAACTGAACAGTGTCAAAGACAAGCTGCGTGCCCAAGTGGGCTTGCTGGCTGTCGGCGGCGCCGAGAAGATCCTGGGTGCCACAATCGATCAAAACGCGCACGCAGAGCTGGTTAACCAACTGGCTGCTGAAATCTAAGCGAGGGCGATCATGGCAGAACTGACCACGTTGGCCCGACCTTACGCTAAGGCGGCCTTCGAGCACGCTCAGGCCCACCAGCAACTGGCCAATTGGTCAGCCATGCTCGGCCTGGCTGCAGCGGTGTCGCAAGACGACACCATGCAGCGCGTGCTCAAGGCCCCGCGACTGACGAGCGCAGAAAAGGCCGCCACGTTCATTGACGTGTGCGGCGACAAGTTTGATGCCAAGGCACAGAACTTCATCAATGTCGTTGCCGAAAACGACCGTCTCCCGCTTCTGCCGGAGATCGCCGCTCTGTTCGACCTGTACAAGGCCGAACAAGAGAAGTCGGTAGACGTTGAAGTGACCAGTGCTTTCGCATTGAACCAAGAACAGCAAGACAAACTCGCCAAGGTTCTCAGTGCACGACTCAACCGGGAAGTGCGCCTGCAAGTTGCGGAGGATGCTGCCCTTATAGGGGGTGTCGTTATCCGCGCCGGCGACCTGGTTATCGATGGCTCGATTCGCGGCAAAATCGCGAAACTTGCCGAAGCATTGAAATCTTGAGTTTGAAGGGGCAGCAGAGCAATGCAGCAACTCAATCCTTCCGAAATAAGTGAAATTATCAAGGGCCGCATCGACAAGCTCGATGTGACCTCCCAAGCCCGTAACGAAGGCACTGTCGTCAGCGTATCTGACGGCATCGTGCGGATTCACGGTCTGGCCGACGTCATGTACGGCGAGATGATCGAGTTTCCGGGCGGCGTCTACGGTATGGCCCTCAACCTGGAGCAAGACTCCGTAGGTGCCGTTGTACTGGGCGCATACACCAGTCTGGCTGAAGGCATGAGCGCCAAGTGCACCGGCCGCATCCTCGAAGTTCCGGTTGGTAAGGAACTGCTGGGTCGCGTAGTCGACGCACTGGGTAACCCTGTTGATGGCAAAGGTCCACTGGGCAACACCTTGACCGACGCGGTCGAGAAAGTTGCACCGGGCGTGATCTGGCGTAAGTCGGTAGACCAGCCTGTACAGACTGGCTACAAGGCTGTCGATGCCATGATCCCTGTCGGCCGTGGCCAGCGTGAGCTGATCATCGGTGACCGTCAGATCGGTAAAACCGCTCTGGCGATCGACGCGATCATCAACCAGAAAGACAGCGGCATTTTCTGCGTCTACGTAGCCATCGGTCAGAAGCAATCGACCATCGCCAACGTGGTTCGCAAGCTGGAAGAAAACGGCGCCCTGGCCAACACGATCATCGTGGCTGCCAGTGCTTCGGAATCTCCTGCGCTGCAGTTCCTGGCACCGTACTCCGGTTGCACCATGGGTGAATTCTTCCGCGACCGCGGTGAAGACGCGCTGATCGTTTATGACGATCTGTCCAAGCAAGCAGTGGCTTACCGCCAGATTTCCCTGCTGCTGCGCCGTCCACCAGGCCGTGAAGCTTACCCAGGCGACGTGTTCTATCTCCACTCCCGTCTGCTGGAGCGTGCATCCCGCGTTTCGGAAGAGTACGTAGAGAAGTTCACCAACGGCGCAGTGACCGGCAAAACCGGTTCCCTGACCGCACTGCCGATCATCGAAACCCAGGCTGGCGACGTTTCCGCGTTCGTTCCGACCAACGTGATTTCCATCACCGACGGTCAGATCTTCCTGGAATCGGCCATGTTCAACTCGGGCATCCGCCCTGCAGTGAACGCCGGTGTTTCGGTATCCCGTGTGGGTGGTGCCGCTCAGACCAAGATCATCAAGAAGCTGTCCGGTGGTATCCGTACCGCCCTGGCTCAGTACCGCGAACTGGCGGCATTCGCCCAGTTCGCTTCTGACCTGGACGAAGCGACCCGCAAGCAACTTGAGCATGGTCAGCGCGTTACCGAGCTGATGAAGCAGAAGCAATACGCACCAATGTCGATCGCTGACATGGCGCTGTCGCTGTATGCCGCTGAGCGTGGGTTCCTGACTGACATTGAAATCGCCAAGATCGGCAGCTTCGAACAAGCGCTGATTGCTTTCTTCAACCGCGATCACGCCGATTTGATGGCCAAGATCAACGTTAAAGGTGACTTCAATGACGAAATCGACGCTGGCATGAAAGCCGGTATCGAGAAGTTCAAGGCCACCCAAACCTGGTAAGCCGCAGCGGGAGCCGCAAGGCTCCCGCTTGCTAACCTGATAGGTGTTACATGGCAGGCGCAAAAGAGATTCGCAGTAAGATTGCGAGCATCAAAAGCACGCAAAAAATTACCAGCGCCATGGAAAAAGTGGCGGTGAGCAAAATGCGCAAGGCACAAATGCGCATGGCAGCCAGCCGTCCTTATGCGGAGCGTATCCGCCAGGTAATTGGGCATCTGGCCAACGCCAACCCGGAATACCGCCACCCGTTCATGATCGACCGTGAAGTAAAGCGCGTTGGTTATGTCGTCGTGAGCAGTGACCGTGGTTTGTGCGGCGGCTTGAACACCAACCTGTTCAAGGCCCTGGTCAAGGACATGGCGGTAAACCGCGAAAACGGCGTCGAGATTGATCTGTGTGTAGTCGGTAGCAAGGGTGCGGCCTTTTTCCGCAACTTCGGCGGTAACGTCGTTGCAGCTATCAGCCACCTGGGTGAAGAGCCGTCGATCAATGACTTGATCGGCAGCGTCAAGGTGATGCTGGATGCCTACCTGGAGGGCCGTATCGATCGCCTGTCCGTGGTATCCAACAAGTTCATCAACACCATGACACAACAGCCTACCGTGGAGCAGTTGATTCCACTGGTGGCAACCCCGGATCAAGAACTCAAGCACCACTGGGACTACCTCTACGAACCAGACGCCAAAGAGCTGCTTGACGGCTTGATGGTGCGCTACGTGGAGTCGCAGGTGTACCAGGCGGTGGTCGAGAACAACGCGGCTGAACAAGCTGCGCGGATGATCGCGATGAAGAACGCTACCGACAACGCAGGTGATTTGATCAGCGATTTGCAGCTGATCTACAACAAGGCGCGTCAGGCTGCGATCACCCAAGAGATCTCGGAAATCGTCGGCGGCGCTGCCGCGGTTTAACGGTTCAAATATTCAGAGGATCCAGCTATGAGTAGCGGACGTATCGTTCAAATCATCGGCGCCGTTATCGACGTGGAATTTCCACGCGACAGCGTACCGAGCATCTACAACGCGCTGAAAGTAGTCAGCGCGGCCGAAACCACTCTGGAAGTTCAGCAACAGCTGGGCGACGGCGTGGTTCGTACCATTGCGATGGGTTCCACCGAGGGCTTGAAGCGCGGTCTGGAAGTTACCGATTCTGGCGCAGCCATCTCCGTACCGGTCGGTAAAGCGACTCTGGGCCGGATCATGGACGTTCTGGGTAACCCGATCGACGAAGCCGGTCCGATCGCCACCGAAGAGCGCTGGGGCATTCACCGCGCAGCACCTTCGTTCGCTGAACAGGCAGGCGGCAACGACCTGCTGGAAACCGGCATCAAGGTTATCGACCTGGTTTGCCCGTTCGCCAAAGGCGGTAAAGTCGGTCTGTTCGGTGGTGCCGGTGTAGGCAAAACCGTAAACATGATGGAACTGATCCGTAACATCGCCATCGAGCACAGCGGTTATTCCGTGTTCGCCGGTGTGGGTGAGCGTACTCGTGAGGGTAACGACTTCTACCACGAGATGAAGGACTCCAACGTTCTGGACAAAGTGGCACTGGTTTACGGTCAGATGAACGAGCCGCCGGGAAACCGTCTGCGCGTAGCCCTGACCGGCCTGACCATGGCCGAGAAGTTCCGTGACGAAGGTAACGACGTTCTGCTGTTCGTCGACAACATCTACCGTTACACCCTGGCCGGTACTGAAGTATCCGCACTGCTGGGCCGTATGCCTTCGGCAGTAGGTTACCAGCCGACCCTGGCTGAAGAGATGGGCGTTCTGCAGGAACGTATCACTTCGACCAAGGAAGGTTCGATCACCTCGATCCAGGCGGTATACGTACCTGCGGACGACTTGACCGACCCGTCGCCAGCGACCACCTTCGCCCACTTGGACGCCACCGTCGTTCTGTCCCGTGACATCGCCTCCCTGGGTATCTACCCAGCGGTAGATCCACTGGATTCGACCTCGCGCCAGCTGGATCCGAACGTAATCGGCCAGGACCACTACGACACCGCTCGCGGCGTTCAGTACGTTCTGCAACGTTACAAAGAGCTGAAAGACATCATCGCGATTCTGGGTATGGACGAGCTGTCGGAAGCCGACAAACAGTTGGTTAACCGTGCTCGTAAGATCCAGCGCTTCTTGTCGCAGCCGTTCTTCGTGGCTGAAGTCTTCACCGGTGCTTCGGGTAAATACGTTTCCCTGAAAGACACCATTGCTGGCTTCAAAGGCATCCTCAACGGTGACTACGACCACCTGCCAGAACAAGCGTTCTACATGGTTGGCGGCATCGAAGAAGCGATCGAGAAAGCCAAGAAACTGTAATCCCGGCGCCCGGCAACGGGCGCTAATTTAGGTTGAGGCAATCAGATGGCTATGACAGTCCATTGCGATATCGTCAGTGCGGAAGGGGAAATCTTTTCCGGCCTGGTCGAGATGGTGATTGCGCACGGTGCACTGGGTGATCTTGGTATCGCTCTGGGTCACGCGCCGCTGATCACTAATCTGAAGCCAGGTCCGATCCGCCTGATCAAGCAAGGCGGGGAAGCCGAGGTGTTCTACATCTCCGGTGGTTTCCTCGAGGTTCAGCCGAACATGGTCAAGGTTCTTGCCGACACTGTGCAACGTGCCGCCGACCTGGATGAAGCTCAGGCTCAAGCAGCTCTCAAGGCTGCCGAGGCTGCTCTGCACGAGAAGAGCGCAGATTTCGATTACGGAGCTGCGTCCGCACGTCTGGCCGAGGCTGCAGCTCAGCTGCGCACCGTCCAGCAGATCCGCAAGAAGTTTGGCGGTTAATCCGTCAGCCACTTGTTGTGCGATTGATAAAAAAGGGTAGCCTCGGCTACCCTTTTTTCTTTTCCGATTTTTACAACCCGGTCGCAATTGCTGACCACCCAGGATTGGTAGCCAGTCATGTCTCTCGAAATCGT
This sequence comes from Pseudomonas sp. GW823-FHT01D03, assembly GCF_058798255.1. NCBI lineage: Bacteria > Pseudomonadati > Pseudomonadota > Gammaproteobacteria > Pseudomonadales > Pseudomonadaceae > Pseudomonas > Pseudomonas sp. GW823-FHT01D03. The sequence continues at coordinate 213,248 of NZ_JBXAKK010000001.1, read as the reverse complement.
TATCCTCGCGGCCGGTCAAGGCACCCGTATGCGCTCGGCATTGCCGAAGGTGTTGCACCCGGTCGCCGGCAATTCCATGCTTGGTCATGTTATCCACAGCGCGCGGCAACTTGATCCGCAGCGCATCCATGTGGTCATTGGCCATGGCGCCGATGTGGTGCGTGAGCGCCTGGCGGCTGATGATCTGAATTTCGTATTGCAGGACAAACAGCTTGGCACCGGTCATGCCACCGCTCAGGCTGTGCCGTTTATCAGCGCCGACACCGTGCTGATTCTTTACGGCGATGTGCCGTTGATTGAAGTCGAAACCCTGCAACGCCTGCTCAAGCACGTCGTACCGGGCCAGATGGGCCTGTTGACCGTCGAGCTGGAAGACCCGACCGGTTACGGTCGCATCGTGCGCAACGCTGACGGTAAGGTCGCTGCCATCGTTGAGCATAAAGATGCCAGCGAAGCCCAGCGCGCAATCACCGAAGGCAACACCGGCATCCTTGCCGTCCCGGCCAATCGTCTCGCCGACTGGATGAGCCGCCTGTCGAACAACAACGCGCAAGGCGAGTACTACCTGACCGACGTAATCGAAATGGCGGTTAATGACGGCTTGGTCGTGGCTACCGAGCAACCGCACGACCCGATGGAAGTGCAGGGGGCCAATGATCGTAAGCAACTCTCCGAGCTGGAGCGGCATTACCAGTTGCGCGCTGGTCGCCAGCTGATGGCGCAAGGCGTGACCCTGCGTGATCCGGCGCGTTTCGATGTGCGTGGCGAAGTCACCGTCGGTCGCGATGTGCTGATCGACGTCAACGTGATCCTCGAAGGCAATGTTGTCATCGAAGACGACGTGGTGATCGGTCCGAACTGCGTGATCAAGGACAGCACCCTGCGCAAAGGCGTGGTGATCAAGGCCAACAGCCACATCGAAGGGGCGATTCTTGGTGAAGGCAGTGATGCCGGTCCATTTGCCCGTCTGCGTCCGGGCACTGTGCTAGAAGCGCGCGCGCATGTGGGTAACTTTGTCGAACTGAAAAACGCGCGCATGGGTGAGGGCGCCAAGGCCGGGCATCTGACCTATCTGGGCGATGCGGAAATCGGCGCCCGCACCAACATTGGCGCGGGCACCATTACCTGCAACTACGATGGCGCCAACAAGTGGAAAACCGTGTTGGGCGAAGATGTGTTCATCGGCTCCAACAATTCGTTGGTCGCTCCTGTGGATATCTCGTCCGGGGCAACCACCGCGGCTGGTTCGACCATCACCCAGAATGTGGATAACGCCCAGTTGGCCGTTGGTCGGGCGCGGCAAAAGAATATCGATGGCTGGAAGCGGCCGGAGAAGATCAAGAGGAGCTGAGTTATCCACAGCTGCACTTAATGCTTGAATCCAAATGTGGGAGCGGGCTTGCTCGCGAATGCGGTGTTTCAGTTTCACATTTCAGTGACTGACCCTCCGCATTCGCGAGCAAGCCCGCTCCCACATTCGTCTGTGTCGTTTCTAAAATTTTCGATCTGTCGCTTGACGATTTATGGCCGATAGGTTTTGATTGCTTCCGTTATCTTTCGAATCGAAACTTAGACCGTCATGTCGAAACGCAACACGCCCCAACGCCGACACAATATCCTCGCTTTGCTGAATGAGCAGGGCGAAGTCAGTGTGGATGAACTGGCCAAGCGCTTCGAAACCTCGGAAGTTACGATCCGCAAGGATCTGGCTGCGCTGGAAAGCCATGGTCTGTTGCTGCGTCGTTATGGCGGGGCGATCACCATGCCGCAGGAGTTGGTCGCGGAACCGGGCCAAAGCGTTTCAAAGTACAAACAGGCGATTGCCCGTGCTGCCGTCAAACGCATCCGCGAGCATGCCCGCATCATTATTGACAGCGGCAGCACCACCGCCGCCATGATCCCCGAGCTTGGCCAGCAGCCGGGTCTGGTCGTCATGACCAATTCCCTGCATGTTGCCAACGCCCTGAGCGAACTCGAACACGAGCCGGTGCTGCTGATGACCGGCGGCACCTGGGATCCGCATTCGGAGTCCTTCCAGGGCCAGGTGGCTGAGCAGGTACTACGCTCTTACGACTTTGACCAGTTGTTTATCGGCGCCGATGGTATCGATCTGGTGCGCGGCACCACCACGTTCAACGAGTTGCTCGGTCTGAGCCGGGTGATGGCCGACGTGGCGCGGGAAGTGATTGTGATGGTCGAGGCCGACAAGATCGGTCGCAAGATTCCCAACCTGGAGCTGCCGTGGAGCAGTGTCCATACCCTCATTACCGATGATCGCCTGCCACAAGAGGCCCGCGATCAGATTCAGGCCCGCGGTATCACCTTGATTTGCGCGGCTGTCAGTCAGGAGAAATAAGCATGTGTGGAATTGTCGGCGCAGTAGCTGAACGTAATATCACCGCTATCTTGCTCGAAGGCCTCAAGCGCCTTGAATACCGCGGCTATGACAGCGCCGGTGTGGCGGTCTACACCAACGAGCAGACGCTTGAGCGCATGCGTCGTCCGGGCAAGGTCAGCGAACTGGAAGCAGCATTGGCTGCACAGCCGCTGGTTGGCCGTCTCGGTATCGCCCACACCCGTTGGGCGACGCATGGTGCACCTTGCGAGCGTAACGCGCACCCGCATTTCTCCGGTGATATTGCCGTGGTGCACAACGGCATCATCGAGAACCACGAAGCCCTGCGTGAGCAACTGAAGGCGCTGGGTTACGTGTTTACCTCGGACACCGATACCGAAGTCATCGCGCACCTGCTGAGCCACAAACTCAAGGATCAACCTGACCTGACCGTAGCGTTGAAAGCCACCGTCAAGGAACTGCACGGTGCCTACGGTCTGGCGGTGATCAATGCACAACAACCGGATCGTCTGGTAGCCGCGCGCAGTGGCAGCCCGCTGGTGATCGGTCTGGGCCTGGGCGAGAACTTCCTCGCGTCCGACCAGTTGGCCCTGCGCCAGGTCACTGACCGCTTCATGTACCTGGAAGAGGGCGATATCGCCGAAATTCGCCGCGACAGCGTGCAGATCTGGGATGTAAATGGTCAAACCGTCGAGCGCCAGACCGTGCAGTACAGCGATGGTGCCGAAGCCGCCGACAAGGGTGAGTTCCGCCACTACATGCTCAAGGAAATCCATGAGCAACCCTCCGTTGTGCAACGCACCCTGGAGGGCCGTCTGAGTCCGAATCAGGTATTGGTGCAGGCCTTCGGTCCACAGGCTGCCGAACTGTTCGCCAAAGTGCGCAACGTGCAGATCGTCGCCTGCGGTACTAGTTATCACGCCGGTATGGTCGCGCGTTACTGGCTCGAAGAACTGGCCGGTATTCCGTGTCAGGTCGAAGTCGCCAGTGAGTTCCGCTACCGCAAAGTGGTGGTGCAGCCGGACACCCTGTTCGTCACCATTTCCCAGTCCGGCGAAACCGCCGACACCCTGGCCGCGCTGCGTAATGCCAAGGAACTGGGCTTCCTCGCCAGCCTGGCGATCTGCAACGTCGGCATCAGTTCGCTGGTGCGTGAATCCGACCTGACTTTGCTGACCCAGGCTGGTCGCGAAATCGGTGTGGCCTCGACCAAGGCGTTCACCACGCAGTTGGTTGGCCTGTTGCTGCTGACCCTGTCGCTGGGTCAGGTACGCGGCACGCTCGGCAAAGACGTTGAAGCCACGCTGGTGGAAGAATTGCGTCGTCTGCCGACCCGTCTGGGCGAAGCACTGGCGATGGACAGCACCGTGGAAAAAATCGCCGAACTGTTCGCCGAGAAGAACCACACCCTGTTCCTCGGCCGTGGCGCGCAGTTCCCGGTCGCAATGGAGGGGGCCTTGAAGCTCAAGGAAATCTCCTACATCCACGCCGAAGCCTATCCGGCCGGTGAGTTGAAGCACGGCCCTCTGGCGCTTGTGGATAACGACATGCCAGTGGTCACCGTGGCGCCGAACAACGAACTGTTGGAGAAGCTCAAGTCCAACCTGCAGGAAGTCCGCGCCCGTGGCGGTGAACTGATCGTGTTCGCCGACGAGAAGGCCGGGATGTCCAACGGCGAAGGCACCCACGTGGTGCAGATGCCGCATATCCACGACATCCTCTCGCCGATCCTCTACACCATCCCGCTGCAGTTGCTGTCGTACTACGTCGCCGTACTCAAAGGCACTGACGTCGACCAGCCACGCAACCTGGCGAAGTCGGTGACGGTGGAATAAGTTATCCACAGCTGACATTGACCCGCAAAAATCGCAGCCTCGGCTGCGATTTTTGTATCTGAATCGAGGCCGTCCATGGACCGTTTCCAGGAAATGCAGATCTTCGCCACCGTGGCTCAGGAGCAAGGCTTCTCGGCAGCGGCGCGACGTCTTGGCTTGTCCGCAGCGAGTGTCACCCGAGCGGTGGCGGCGCTGGAGCAGCGTATCGGTACGCAGTTGTTGATTCGTACCACGCGCACTGTGCATCTGAGCGAGGCCGGTCAGCGTTATCTGGAAGACTGTCGGAGAATTCTTGCCGAGGTGCAGGAAGCCGAGGATTCGGCGGCGGGCAGTCATGCCCAGCCTCGTGGGCAATTGACGGTGACGGCGCCAGTGCTGTTCGGTGACTTGTTTGTGACGCCGTTGATGGCGCGTTATCTCGCGCAGTATCCAGACGTCACGATCAACGCGGTACTGGTCGATCGGATCGTCAACATGGTCGAGGAGGGCATCGATGTTGCGGTGCGCATTGGTGATCTGCCGGACAGCAACCAGCATGCGATTCGCGTGGGTGAGGTGCGTCGGGTCATTTGCGGCTCTCCCGAATATTTTGCCGAGTATGGCCGCCCGGTTCATCCTCACGCGTTGTCGGGTGCGCCTGTGGTGGCGACTTCGGCCATTGGCCAGCAACGCAGTTGGCCGTTTCTCGACGCTGGCGAACCGCTCAGCGTGCGTCCTGAGCCGCGTCTGATCGTGACCGCCAATCAGGCAGCGATTACCGCAGCCTGCATGGGGCTGGGCTTGACCCGGGTGCTGTCTTATCAGGTCGCCAGCAAAATCGCGACCGGTGAGCTGGAAATCGTCCTCGCCGAATTTGAACTGCCGCCGCTGCCGATCCATGTGGTGTATCAGGGCGGGCGCAAAGCGCCAGCGCGGATTTGCAGTTTTGTCGATTTCACTGCCGAGGCTTTACGCGAACACCCTGCTTTGAAAGGCGCCGCGTTATTGCGCCCAATGAAATAATCGATTGCAGTTTCTGGTGATTCTGTTCTTTTCGCGATAGGGGGAAGATGGCCTCCATCGGCGCTCTCATTCCCGCAGCGGCGCCCCTGTTCAGCGGAGTCGACCATGCAAGCGATCAAACTCTACAACTTTCCACGTTCCGGCCACGCCCACCGTGTCGAGCTGATGTTGTCCCTGCTGCAACTGCCGACCGAGCTGATCTTCGTTGATCTGGCCAAGGGTGAGCACAAGCAGCCGGCATATCTGGCGATCAATAGTTTTGGCCAGGTACCGGCGATCGACGACGGCGGCGTGGTGCTGGCCGATTCCAATGCGATTCTGGTGTATCTGGCGCAGAAGTACGGCCACGGTCGTTGGCTGCCAAGCGATCCGGTCGGTGCGGCACGGGTGCAGCGCTGGTTGTCGGCCGCAGCAGGGCCGATTGCTTTCGGACCTGCTGCTGCACGATTGGTGACGGTATTTGGCGCACAGTTGAATGCTGAAGAAGCGATTACCCGTGCGCACAACCTGCTCAAGGTGATGGAGGTGGAGCTGGGCAAAACCCCGTATCTGGCCGGCAGCGAGCCGACCATCGCCGACGTGTCCGCCTACAGCTACATCGCCCACGCGCCGGAAGGCAACGTGTCGCTGGACGACTACGCCAACGTGCGTGCCTGGCTGGCGCGTATCGAAGCCTTGCCCGGTTTTGTCGGAATGCCGCGCACGGTCGCCGGTCTGCAAAAGACTGCCTGAGAGGTCGGCCCGATCTGATCGAGTTATCCACAATGCGCCGGTGGCGCGGGGAGATGCGTGATGGAACGTTCACCGTGGCACGCTGGCGAGCAACAACTGCAGGCCCATGTCGGCGTTGCCGAGCGCATGGAGGCCTTCGGCCGAAAAGTGATTCGTGACTGGATGCCGGATCAGCACCGCGCCTTTTATGAGCAGTTACCGTTCATGCTGTACGGCGCGGTCGATACCGACGGGCGTCCTTGGGCCAGTGTGCTCGAAGGCGCGCCGGGATTTGCGCATTCGCCTGATCCCGAGCATCTGCATTTCGCCAGCCAACCCGCTGCCGATGATCCGGCGCAATTGCGCAATGGCGAGCCGATCGGGTTGCTCGGCATTGAATTGCATACCCGCCGCCGCAATCGCCTCAACGGTCATGTCGACAATCTGACCGTGCAGGGTTTCGAGGTGAGCGTGGATCAGGCTTTCGGCAACTGTCCGCAATACATCCAGCTACGCCAGTTTCAGCGCGTACCGCTGACCGATCCGCAGACGCGGCCAGCGCAGCACCGCGATGGTCTTGATGATGCGGCCAGAGTCATGATCGAAGGCGCCGATACCTTCTTTGTCGCCAGTTACGTCGATGCGGAGGGACAACGTGCGGTGGATGTTTCGCATCGCGGTGGGCAGGCCGGGTTTGTCCGGGTTGAAGGTAATCGCCTGACCATCCCGGATTTTGCCGGCAACCTGCACTTCAACACGCTCGGCAACCTGCTGCTCAATCCCAAGGCTGGCCTGCTGTTCATCGATTTTTCCACAGGCGATGTGCTGCAACTGAGCGGGCGAACCGAGATCATCCTCGACGGGCCGCAGATCGAAGCGTTCCAGGGCGCCGAGCGCCTGTGGACATTCGAGGTGGAGAAACTGGTGCGGCGTCCGGCGGCACTGGCCTTGCGCTGGCGCTTCGACGGCATGTCACCCACCAGCCTGCTGACCGGCACCTGGGCCCAGGCCGATGCACGCTTGCAGGCCAAAGCGCTGGGTGACCGCTGGCGGCCGCTGCGGGTGACCCGCATCGAAAGGGAGAGCCAGCACATTCGTTCGATCTATCTGCAACCGGACGATGGCGCAGGAATGCCGGTGTTTCAGGCCGGCCAGCATCTGCCGCTGCGTTTCACTCTGTACGGTGAAACGCATATCCGCACTTACAGCCTGTCGAGTGCGCCATCGGATGATTTCCTGCGCATCAGTGTGAAACGCGAGGGCCTGATTTCAGGCCACTTGCACCAGCAGATCCGGGTCGGCGATGTTCTTGAGGCTCGGGCACCACAGGGGCACTTTACTGTGGCACCGCTGGAACACCGGCCGTTGGTGCTGCTGGCGGCGGGGGTTGGCATCACGCCGTTGCTGTCGATGCTGCGTGAGGTGATGTACCAAGGCCTGCGCACGCGGCGGATTCGGCCGACGTGGTTGCTGCAGAGTTCACGCAGCCTGGCCGATCAGCCGTTTCGCGAAGAAATCGATCGCTTGCTGGAAAGTGCTGGCGACGCGGTACGGGTGATTCGCCTGCTCAGCCAGCCGGAAGCCGATGTGCACGAGGGCGAAGATTTCGACCGCCATGGGCGCATTGATGGGGCACTGCTGCGCGATCTGCTGGAGGTCGAGGATTACGACCAGATCGATTTTGCTGTCTGTGGCCCCGGCGCTTTTACCCAAAGTGTCTACGACAGCCTGCGCGAGCTGGATGTGCGCGATGCGCAGATTCACGCCGAAACCTTCGGCCCCTCGACGCTCAAGCGCCAGCCGGACCCGGATGCGCTGGTCATTGAGCAACCACCGGCCGCCATCACCTCAGTGCCGGTGATGTTCGAGCGTTCTGCCAAAGAGGCGCGCTGGCAGCCGGATGGCGGCAGTTTGCTGGAGCTCGCAGAAAGCCGGGGACTGCGCCCTGAGTTCAGTTGCCGGGGAGGTTCGTGCGGCACCTGCAAGACACGTCTGGTCAGTGGCGCGGTGAATTATCCACAGGCACCGGCAGACATGCCAGAAGCGGGGCACGTGCTGATTTGTTGCGCGGTGCCGGCGCAGAGTGAGCAATTGCTGGTGCTGGATCTCTGACGGATCATCTGAAATCACTACCACCCCCCCTGTGGGAGCGGGCTTGCTCGCGAAGGCGTCAGATCAGTCGACATCATTGTTTACTGAAAGACCGCTTTCGCGAGCAAGCCCGCTCCCACAGGGTGATGTGTTTCAGCAACGGGATCAGGCGTAAGACAGGTCTTTCTCTTCCAGCAGCTCCTGATACAACTCGGTCCACTTGCGGCCCATCTCGTCGGCGGTAAACAACTGCCGGTAACGCGCCTCGGCCTTTATGCCCATGGCTGCTGCGCGTTCAGGGTTTTCCCAGAGGCTACGCATCGCCTCGCGAAATGCCTGTGGATTGCTCGGAGGCACCACCAGCCCGGTTTCGTTGTGGATATTGATGTAGCTGGTGCCGGTGCCGATTTCGCTGGAGATCATCGGTTTGCCGTACATCGCGCCTTCGAGCAGCGAAATGCCGAACGCTTCAGAACGCAGGTGCGACGGGAAGACGATGGCGTAGCTCAGTTGCAACAGGGCGACCTTGTCTTCATCGCCCAGGCGCCCGAGGAAGTGGATATTGCGCAGGCCCAGCGCCGCAGCCTGGGCGTGCAACTCCAGTTCCAGTGGTCCGGCACCGACGATGACCACTGGATAGTCCACGTCCTTCAAGGCATCGAGGAGGATGTGCAAGCCCTTGTAATAACGCATGACTCCGACGAACAGGAAAAACTTATCCCCAAGCTGCTGGCGCCAGCGATTCATCCGTTCGCTGTCAGTCTGTGGATAACCGGCCTTGTTCAAACCGTATGTAATCACCCGGGTCTTGTCCTGGAACTGCTGCAACACGTCACTGGTGTACAGATAGTTGGGCGAGGCCGCGACAATCCGGTCGGCGCTGGCGAGAAAACGGTTCATCAGCGGCCTGTAGAGTTTGAGCAGATGTTTCTGGCGAATGATGTCCGAGTGATAGGTCACCACGCTCGGTTTGTTCATGCCGCTGACGAAATGCACCAGATCCATGAACGGCCACGGGAAGTGGTAGTTGACCACGTCGGCTTCGGCGGCAAGCTCGCGAAACTGTTTGAACACGCTCCGGGAAAACCCGGTGGAGGCGAACTGGATGTCGAGTCTGGCGCGATGCACTTCGTGTCGGCCCAGTTGCACTACGGGCGGGGTCGGGTCGGCGCTGAGGGTCAGCACCTGGCCGTCGATGCCGTGACGCGCGCCGCTTTCGCAGAACTGGAAGATCACTTGTTCGATGCCGCCGACCGAATCTGGCAGGTACGTCTTGTAGAAATGAAGAACTCGCATTCAGCCTCCCATGGCCTGGCGGTAGGCACTGGCGGTGGCCTGTGCACAACGTTCCCAGGAAAAAAGCCGCGTCCGGTGCAATCCGGCTTCTCGGCAGGCCTGCCAATGCGCTTGATCATCGATCAGACGGTTGAGCGCATCGCGCAAGCCGTGTGCATCGTCAGGTTCAATGTATTTGCCTGCCGCCCCGGCGACCTCCGGCATGGCTGAAGAACGGGTGAGGATCACCGGGGTGCCACTGGCCATGGCTTCCAGTACCGGCAAACCGAAGCCTTCATACAACGACGGAAACACCAGCGCACGGGCGCCTGCCAGCAGTTGTGCGAGCTGTTCATCCGGCAGATAACCAAGCAGGCAAACGTGCCCTGAGGCCAGGGCCTGGCGCAGTTCATCGCTGAACTGCGTCTGTTGCCAACCGGCCATGCCGACGATCAGAAGAGGAAAACGCTGGCGCACGGCCTCCGGTAGCAGAGCGTGGGCACGCAGCGCCAGGCTCAGATTCTTGCGCGGTTCCAGGGTGCCGACACACAGGAAATACTCACGCGGGGCAACGGCATGCGCCTTGAGCACCGCGTCGATGGTGTCCGGTTCTCGTGGGTGGAAGCGTTCGGCCACACCCAGTGGTGCCACCACAAAGCGCTCGGCCGGCAGACCGAACCAGGCTTGGGCCTCGTTGGCAATCGCCTGCGAGTCGGTGATGATCCGTTGCGCCTGTTGCACGCCAACGGTCAGGCGCCGTTCGATTTCCTTGAGGCGCGCCGCCGGTTGGGTGTCAGGAAAATGCAGATGGGTCAGGTCATGCAGGGTGATCACGGTCGGGCCGTCGAAGGCCAGCGGCCACAGGCTCGGCTCGTGATACAGATCAATGCCTTGCGCCCGGCCCTGATCGAAGCGTTTCTGCTCCAGCCAGCGCCGCGCCTGATAGGCCCCGGGGATCTGCCGCAGCAATGGCGTCAGGCGCGAGTAGCCGGGCATGGTCGCCTCCGGTAAGGCCGAACTCCAGCCCCAGCCGTGGAACAACGCCACTTCGATATCGGTTGTGTCGCGCAAGGCGCGGACCAGTTCGGCGACGTAATGGCCGATGCCGGTGCGTGGCGCCTGAAGAATCCGCGCGTTAAGAGCAATGCGCATGCTGGCCTTCGGATGCGGGCAGTGGATGGTTCAGGTTGCGCTCGATGCGCTGCACCAGTTGCGCGCTTGCTTCGCGCCAGCTCAGCCAGCGCCATTGATCCAGGCTCATGGGCGCCGGAAATTCCCCCGAGCGCTCCATCCCGAGCACCAGGTCGGTAAGGCTCTGCGGGTTGTGCAGATCGAAATACGCCATGTAATCGCCGCCGATTTCGCGGAACACCGGGATGTCGCTGGCCATCGCCGGCAGCCCGCGTTGCATGGCTTCCACCAAAGGCAGGCCGAAACCCTCGACGTGCGACGGGAACACCAGCGCAGTGGCGTGGGAGTAGGCGTGCTCGAGGCTCTTGTCCGACAGTGAGTTGAACATGAACAGGCGACGGTTCAGTTGAGGATGCTGGCGAATCCGCTCGATCAGCGCCTCGCACTTCCAGCCGATTTTCCCGGCAATGCACAAGCGCGCCGTGGAGCCGGCAGCCCAGGCCTGTTCGAATGCATCGAGCAGGTAGGCGTGGTTCTTGCGCGGCTCGATGGTGCTGACCATCAGGAATACTGGCTCCGGGGTCTTGAACAAGTTCAGCAGGTGGCGATCGACCTCCGCTGCGGCGTCGCTAAGGTCCAGTTCGGAACCGAGGTGGAAATAATCGAACCAGCGCTGCTGCACCTGTTGCGTGCCGACCCGGCGCAGCATCTCCTGGCGCACCTGATCGCGGATAGTGGTCGAGATCGCGACATAGCCGTCAGCGGTGCGCGCGATCCAGTCGAACCAGTCGTTGAACACCTTGACCAGACCCTCGTCGCAAAACTGCGGATGGGTCAGCGGGATCAGGTCGTAGATCACTGAAACGATACCGACGCCATCGCGTTTGAGTTGTTCGGCCAAAGGGAAAAAGTTGGCGTGCCAGGAGGAGTCGAGCAACACCAGTTGATCGCCGGCCCGATGTTGCAACGGCACGCAACGCTTCGGAATCGCTTTACCCTTGAGCAGGCGCCCGAGCACGCGCATCGGCAGGCTTAAACAGGCGAACGCGGTGAGCCGGCAGAGCACGTACAACACCCGCCGGGCGAAATGCGACTGGCTGAAAGGCCGGCGTCGTTCGAGCGCGCGATGGCGCAGCCAGAAGCCGTTGGCCCACTGTTCCAGCTTCACCCGCAGGCTGGTCAGATTGATTGTCGGGGTTTTGATCGGCGCCAGGCTTTTCACCTGATACAAGGCACCGTCGAGCATTACCACCGGGATGCATTCGCGCTCGGCGTTGGTCTCGGGCAACTGTTGAATAACGTTGCGCACCACCCGTTGAATCCCCGAATTGGCGGACGGGTGTTCGAAAACGTAGGTGCACTCCATCAACAGTCGTGTCATCGCGAGATCTCCCTGTCCGGCTGCTGCGCGGTAGTTTCAATGGAACGGCTGATCTCGGTTCGGGCCTGTAGCCACGAGCAGCCGACGAAGTCTTCCTGGCGGTTGTTGATGACGTGGAAGACCAGACCGTAATCGCGCCATTCGAAGTTGCGGTCCAGGTGCGAATCCAGGCGCGACAGGCTCAGCGCCACCGAATAGCTGCCCTTGCCCAGGCGCATGTCGAAGGCGAAGCGGAACGTCACCTGTTCCCCCGCGCTCAGGTCGTTGATCGCCTGATCCTGCCGGTGGGTATTGATGCCGTAGATCGCCTGGCCGAGGCGGTCCTTGATCAGAAAACCCAGCACCAGCCGTTCGATGTCCTTCCGCACGGCGGTCTGCACTTCCAGCACCACGGGTTGGCCGACTTCCGCCACTTCCAGATTGCGCCCTTGAGCGTCGAGCAGGCGCACGCTGACAATCCCCGCTTCACCGGTGCCGGAAATGGTCTGCACCTGGCCGTTGGCGAGCATTTCCTGGCGCACGATCTGGCCTTCGCGCTGGGCCAGCATGGCGTTGTAGTAGTCCATGACTTCTTCGGGCTTGCCGCGCATGGCCAGGCGGCCGTTTTCCAGCAGGATCGCGGTGTCGCAGATCGACTGAATCGCCGAGCGGTCGTGGGACACGATCAGCAGCGTGGTGCCGGCCTTGCGGAAGTTGCGGATGCGCTCGAAGCTTTTGTGCTGGAAGTAGGCGTCGCCCACCGACAGTGCTTCATCGACGATCAGGATGTCCGGACGCCGGGCGGTGGCAACACTGAAGGCCAGGCGCATCTGCATGCCGCTGGAATAGGTGCGCACCGGGTGATCGATGGCTTCACCGATTTCGGCAAAGCTCTCGATTTGCGGCATCAGCGCTTCGATCTCTTCGACCTGCATACCCAGCAACTGGCCGGCCATGAACGCGTTCTGGCGGCCGGTGAAGTCCGGGTGAAAGCCCATCCCCAGTTCCAGCAGCGCGGCGACGCGGCCTTGCAATTGAATCTGCCCGCAGCTGGGTTGCGTGGTGCCGGTGATCATCTTCAGCAGCGTGCTTTTGCCTGCGCCGTTGACCCCGACGATGCCGACCGCTTCACCGGGTTGAATCTCGAAATCGATGTCCTGCAGGACCCAGTGCAAGTGGTGCCGGATGCCGGAAAACGGCACCAGCCACTCGAACAGCCGGCTCCAGCGATTGGGGTATTGCTTGTAGGCCTTGCCCAGGCCACTGACGCGTATATGCCCCATCAGAGTTCATCCACCATTTCGCCGACACGCTGCCGGAACAGGCGCAGGGCCAGGGCGCAGAACAGCAGGCCGAGGATCAGCAACGGCAGCAGCGACGGCCAGTTCGGCCACTGGTTGTAGAGGAACAGGTTCTGGTAGCTGGTCATCAGCGCCGTCATCGGGTTGAGGCTGATCAGGTGCTGGATGCCCGGCGGCAGGATCGACAGCGGGTAAACGATAGGTGTCAGCCAGAACCAGAACTGCAGGCAGATGCCGAACATCTGCCCGACATCGCGAAAGAATACGTTGAGGATGCCGAGGATCATCCCCAGCCCGGCCGCAAAGATCACCTGCACCAGCAACAGTGGGATCAGCGCCAGCAAGGCCATGCCCGGCAGGCGTCCGCTGATCAGCAGAAAACCGAAGAACAGCGCTAGGATGATCGCGAAGTTGATCCCGGCGTTGAGCAGCGCAATCACCGGCAGGCAGATGCGCGGGAAGCTGATTTTCTTCAGCAGGTTGGCGTTTTCCAGAAACATGCTCTGGCTGCGCGAGGTGATTTCCGCGAACAGCCCCCAGGTCAGCAGGCCGGCGCACAGGTACACGCTGTAGGCCAGGCCGTCGTCTACGCCCGGCAGGCGCGCGCGCATGATCTGGGAAAAGATCACCGTGTACACGACGATCATCGACAACGGATTGAGCACGGTCCACAGCGCGCCGAACAGCGAATTGCGATAACGCGCCTGAAACTCCCGCTTGACGCTGCCGAGGATGAATCCGCGGTAGCTGCGCAGCGAGCGATACAGCGAAAGCAGCATCAAACCGTCCTGCCGTATTGGTCTTCGAAGCGCACGATGTCGTCTTCACCCAGGTATTCGCCGCTTTGCACCTCGATGATCACCAGGTCGATCACCCCGGGGTTTTCCAGACGATGTCGGTGTCCAGCGGCAATGAACGTCGATTCGTTCTTGGCCACCAGATGCGTGCCGCTGCCGTTGTTGGTGACCTTGGCCATGCCTTCGACCACCACCCAGTGTTCGTTGCGGTGATGGTGCATCTGCAGCGACAGCTTGCCGCCGGGCTTGACCACGATGCGCTTGATCTTGAAGCGCGGGCCTTCCTCGAGCACGGTGTAGGTGCCCCACGGACGGCTGACCGTGCGATGCAGGCGGTAGGCTTCGTGGGATTTGTCCTTGAGCTGTTTGGCAACGCGTCGCACATCCTGGGCACGGTCGGCATGGGCCACCAGCACCGCGTCGGCGGTGTCGACGATGATCAGGTTATCCACACCGACGGCGGCCACCAGTCGGCCTTCGCTCTGCACGAAGTTGTTGTGGCTGTCGATGAAGACCGCTTCGCCGCTGGCGCGATTATTGTCGGCATCGGCCGGTACCAGCGCTGCCACGGCGCCCCACGAACCGATGTCGCTCCAGTCGAAACCGGCGGGCACCACCACGACTTTGTCGGAGCGCTCCATCAACGCGTAATCGATGGAGATGTCGGTGATTTCAGCGAACAGTGTCGGCGACAGTTCCTGTTGCAGACAGCCGACGGTTTCCACCGCGGCGCTGGCCTCCATGCAGGCGCGGGTCTGTTCCAGCAGCTCCGGGGCGTGCAGTTGCAGTTCGTTGATCAGGGTCGCGGTGGTGAAGCAGAACATGCCTGAGTTCCACAGGAAGTTGCCGCTTTCCAGGTAATGCGTGGCCGTTTGCAGGTCGGGCTTTTCCACGAAGCGCTGCACTTTCGCCGCGCCTTTGGCGTCGAGGGGCGCGCCGGTTTCGATGTAGCCGAAGCCGGTTTCCGGGGCGGTCGGCAACACGCCGAAGGTCACCAGGTAACCGTCCTTCGCCAGGTTGACCGCGTGTTCGACGGCGCTCTTGAGGGCTTGCTGATTAACGATCAGATGATCGGCGGGCATCACCACCATGATCGCATCGTCGCCGTGCAGCGCCTGCAGCGACAGGGCTGCCGCAGCAATCGCCGGGGCGGTGTTGCGCCCGGTCGGCTCCAGCAGGAAATGCCCGCGATGGCGCGACACATGAGCGGCGAAATAGTGATCCTTGCTCTGGAAGTAGTACTCGCGGTTGGTCACCGTGACGATGTCGCCCCAGCCGTCGAGCAATGCGGCGGCACGCTGATAGGTCTTGCCCAGCAGCGACTGGCCGTCGGGCAGGGTCATGAACGGCTTGGGATGGCCCTCGCGGGACACCGGCCACAGACGAGTACCGGCACCGCCGGACAGAATCACGGGGATCAGCATGACCTACTCCTTGGCGACGCGTTTCATGTCCGCATCCATCATCATGCGGATCAGGGTGTCGAGGTCGGTTTTCGGCTTCCAGCCCAGTACACGCTGCGCCTTGGCCGGGTTGCCGAGCAGCACTTCGACTTCGGCCGGGCGGAAGAACGCCGGGTCGATCTTTACGTAATCGCGGTAGTTCAAACCGACGTGATCGAAGGCGATGCGGCACATTTCGCGCACGGTGGTGGTGACACCGGTGGCGACCACGAAATCGTCAGGCTTGTCCTGCTGCAGCATCAGCCACATGGCTTCCACGTAGTCACCGGCAAAGCCCCAGTCGCGTTTGGCGTCGATGTTGCCCAGGGCCAGTTCCTGCTGCTTGCCCTGTTTGATGCGGGCGGCGGCGTCGGTGACCTTGCGGGTGACGAATTCGATGCCACGCAGCGGCGATTCATGGTTGAACAGAATGCCGCTGCTGGCGTGCAGGTCGAAACTTTCGCGGTAGTTGACGGTGATCCAGTGGCCGTAGAGTTTGGCCACGCCGTAGGGGCTGCGCGGGTAGAACGGGGTGTTCTCATCTTGCTGCTCAGCCTGGATCAGGCCGAACATTTCGCTGGTCGAGGCCTGATAGAAACGCGTGTGCGGGCTGAACTGGCGGATCGCTTCGAGCAGGTGGGTCACGCCCAGGCCATCGACGATACCGGTGGTCACCGGCTGATTCCAGGAAGCGGCGACAAAGCTTTGCGCAGCCAGGTTGTAGACTTCGTCCGGCGCCGACTTGATCACCGCACGCTGCACCGAACAGGCATCGGCCATGTCACCGTCCAGGTAGACAATGTCACCTTCGACGCCCATCTCGCGCAGGCGCCAGCGTGAATCGCTGCTGCGCCGTGCGACCAGACCGTGAACCTTGTAGCCCTTGTCGAGCAGCAGTCTGGCCAGATAAGCGCCGTCCTGGCCGGTGATCCCTGTGATCAGTGCACTTTTCATTCTTGTCGTACTCGCTGCTCCCAGTCGGACAGGATCGCCCGCAGGGATTGTTGTGTTGTAATTTCCGGCGTCCAACCCGTGGTCTGGGCCAGCCTTGCGTGACTGCCGCAAACGCGACGCTGATCCGCACGGCGCATACGCGCCGAATCCTGCACCAGTTGCAGGTCGACCTCGGCCAGGTCGCCCAGCTGTTCGATCAGGCTGCGGATGCTTTGCTCGCGGCCCGAGCAAATGTTGTACACCTGCCCCGGCGTGCCTTTTTCCAGCAGAGCGAAATACGCCGAGATCACATCGCCGACATCGAGGAAATCGCGCGTGACGTCGATGTCGCCAACTTCCAGTTGCGCGGCTTGCAGGCCCTGTTTGATGCGATTGATCTGGCGTGCAGCACTGGCAATGACAAAGTTGTCTTTCTGCCCGCTGCCGATATGGTTGAACGGCCGCGCTACAAGCACCGGCCAGCCTTCGCTCAGGCCCCATTGCAGGCTGAGAAACTCCGCCGACAGTTTGCTCACCGCGTACGGATTGCGCGGGCAGGGCGGTTGCAGTTCGGTGATGGGCAGGGCGCTTTCGGCAACCTGACCATAGACGTCGCCGGAACTGACATACAGGAAGGTCCCCTGAAATCCGCGGGCCTTGAGCGCCTGCAACAGATTGAGGGTACCGAGCAGATTGATTTCGAGCGTGCGGGCCGGATCGCGGAAGGCTTCGGGAACGAAGGTCTGGCCGGCCAGATGAATCACCGCGTCGGGCAATTGTGGCCACAGGTCGACGAGGCTGGCAGGTGCCGTGAGATCGTAAGGTGCAGCGGCAGGCAGCAGTTCCCATGTCGAGTCAGGCTGAGCCAGACGCGACTGGAGATGTTGTCCCACGAATCCACTGAGGCCCGTGATGAACAGACGCTTTTTCAAACAGCGACCCCTTGGTCTTTAACTTTCGCCACTTTCCCACAGGCTTTGAGGAGAAGTCTGTCAGGCCGGATGAAAAAGACCGACATGACAGCGGGCGAAGTCGTTGTTGTAGTTGTTTGTTACCAATCTGTGCCAATTGCTCGGCAATTTCAACAGCGCAAACCGTGACCGGTCAGTTCTCATCAGCGTAGCCCGATTTATTCTCGTCGGGCGGTTCCCGGACTCGCGACGGATGTGTTTAGAATGGCCCTCGTCGCCATCTCCCCAGGTTCGCCGGGGTTGTTGCGCAACAGGGTGAAAACAGCCACTAAAACAAGAACGAAGACGAGTTCCAGGACGAAGGACGAGCAGCGGTGATCCCGACTCGATCCGGCGCTTGGCCGTCATAGCGTGAAACTTCCGGGATGGTGGTTTCACCGTGGGATGCCATGAATTTCATTCTTTACTCGGACGTCAACGATCGCTCCATCAGCCAGAGTCTGGGACGTCCGGAATACAGCTATTACTTCGTGCTCAAGGCCTACCGTCCTGTGCTGGAAAGCCTTGGGCAAGTGCACGTGGTGGCGTCGGCGGCCGAAGTCGACCCGTTGTACCGCCAGTTGCAACTGGCCGGTCAGGATTGTCTCTTCCTTTCGTTCGCTCCGCCGCATAAAACCCCGACCGACCTGCAATGCCCCGTGGTCTGCGTGATCGCGTGGGAGTACGACTCGATCCCGGTCGCCCCTCGCGAAGAAGACGCTCACCATGACTGGAGCCGGATTCTCGCGCGCCACAGTCGGGCGATCACCTTGTCCAGTCACACGGCGCAAGCCATTCGCCGGACCATGGGTGAAGACTTCCCTGTGCTGGTATTGCCGACCCCGTTGTGGGAAGGCTTCGCCGCAGTGCGCCAGCAATACCCTGCTGCGCCGGTGAACCCGGGTGCGGTGTTGCAGATCAAGGGCTGCATCATCGACAGCCGAGCCCTCGGCTTGTCCGCCGACGGATTGATTGCACCTACGCCCAACGAGCAGGCAGTGGAGGCCTGCGAGCCGGTCGACATCGCTGCGCCGTCCGAACCTGTCCCACCACCACCGGAACTGACCCTGCGCCGGCGCGCGTTCATCACCAAGCATTACCTGCGCGAAGGCTGGCGAGCGACAGCGGCCTCCAACGAACACCCACGGCTGTTTCTGCTCAAGCACAACTTGCTGCTGTGGTACCGCGAAGCTGTGCGCGATTTGCTGCCGGTCGCTCTGCGCCGCCAGCTCTTCCGGTTGCGTACGCCAGCCCCCGAACCATTGCCGCCAACGGTCAGTGTCGAAGCACCGACGGTGGCCGAGCATCCACAGGCCTGCCTGCCGGACACCAGCGCCACGCTGCAGACCGAGGTCAGCGGCGTGGTGTATGTGAGCGTGTTCAACCCCGAAGACGGGCGCAAGAACTGGCATCACCTGATCACGGCCTTCTGCTGGGCCATGCGCGACGTCGAAGATGCCACGCTGGTGCTGAAGATGACGCAGAACGATCTGGCGACCTACTACGTGCACCTGATCACCTTGTTGTCGCAGCTGTCACCGTTCGCCTGCCGGGTGGTGGTCATGCACGGCTATCTGGAGGACGAAGAGTTCGCCAGGCTTTATGGTGCGGCCAGTTTCTACGTCAATGCGTCGCGCTGCGAAGGTCTGTGCCTGCCGCTGATGGAGTTCATGTCCTGCGCGCGTCCGGTGATTGCGCCGGACCATACGGCGATGCAGGACTACATCGACGAGCGCGTCGGTTTCATCGTCAAGTCCAGCCGTGAGCCGACCATCTGGCCGGATGATGTGCGGATCCTCTACCGCACCCTGCGTCATCGTCCGGACTGGGGCTCGTTGAAAAAGGCCTACGAGGACAGCTACGCCATGGCCAGGAACGATCCAAAGGCCTATCAGGCCATGGCTCATGCTGCCAATGAGCGCATGCGCGAGTACTGCAGTTTTGCTCCAGTGCAGCAGCGTCTGGCGCAGTTTCTTCAATTGACGCCGAGTGCAACGCCGCAGCTGATCGCCGAGGCGGGGACTGCATCATGCTGATCATCATTCATTCCGAAACCAACAAGAGCAATATCCAGCAGAACCTCGGCCGGCCTGAATACAGCTACTACTTTGTCCTCAAGGAATTCCGCCCGGTGCTGGAGCGCATCGGGCAAGTGATTGAAGTGAGCAACCCGGACGAGTTGGTCGATCGCCTGTACTTCGATTGCCTGAGTCGCGGCGAGGCGTGCGTGTTTCTGTCGTTCTCGCCGCCGCATCGCACGCCGATTCATTACGCCTGCCCGACCATCCCGGTATTTGCCTGGGAGTTCAGCACCATCCCCACCGAGAGCTGGCACGGCGAGCCGCGTCACGACTGGCGCGTGGTGTTGAACGCCTGCGGGATGGCGATTACCCATTCGAGTTTCACGGTGAACGCGGTCTGCGACGTGATGGGCGCGGACTACCCGATCTGCGCGATTCCTGCGCCAGTGTGGGATCGCTTCGCCGCACGCGGTGCGCAGTTGCGCAAGCAGCCAGTGGTCGAAGCGGTGCAGTTGACGTTGCGCGGCCTGTTGCTCGACAGTCGCACGGTGGATCTGCGCGCGTACGGTCCGCCGGGGTTGTGCGAAGGCACGCCGCTGTCGTTTGCCGGGCCGCCGCAGGACTGCCAGTTGCAACTGGACGGCGTGGTCTACACCTCGGTATTCAACCCGTACGACGGGCGCAAGAATTGGCAGGACATGATCAGTGCCTTCTGCACCACGTTTCGTGATGTCGCCGATGCGACCCTGGTGCTGAAGCTCACGCACCATGACATCGCCAATGCCCTGAATGACATGCTGCATCACCTGTACAAGAACCAGTCCTACCAGTGCCGGATCGTGCTCATTCACGGGTATCTGGCGGACGCCGATTATGAAGCGCTGGTGCAGGCCACCAGCTACGTGGTCAACAGTTCCTATGGCGAAGGGCAGTGCCTGCCGCTGATGGAGTTCATGTCCTGCGGCAAACCGGCGATTGCGCCGCTGAACACGGCGATGGCTGACTATGTCGACAGCGACAACGCGTTCATCGTCGACTCCACCGATGAACTCACGGCCTGGCCCCACGACCCACGGGCGGCCTACCGCACCCTGCGCTATATGACCGATTGGGACTCGCTGTGCGCGGCGTATCGCGACAGTTACGCGGTGGCGAAAAACGATGTCGAACGCTATGCGCGGATGTCCGGGCATGCCGTGCACAACCTGCAGAAATTCTGCAGTCAGGCCAGTGCCGAAGAGCGTCTGCGGACATTTTTTGACCAGCGTGCGCAAGCCATCAAAGCATCGTCCGTGGAAGCCGCGAGCGCATGATCCGGCGCCTGCTAGCACGCTTGCGCCCGGCACCCTTGCCTGTTGCACCTGAGCCGCCCGGCCAGGTTTCGCCACGGGACGTGGGTTTGCATGATGCGATTCTCGACGGCTGGTTTTTGCAGGGCAGCGGCGAGTTGCTCAAGGGCTTCGCGATCACGGCTGACGACACCTTGCTCGACGTCGGTTGCGGCGAAGGCGTGGCGACGCTGTTCGCGGTGCGGCAGGGCGCCTCGGTAATTTTCACCGACAGCGAACATGACAAGGTTCGCGATCTGGCCCGGCAGGTTGAGGCGCAGAGTAACAAGCTGAATCTGGGACTGGTCAGCAACAGCCTGCCATTGCCGCTGGCCGCTGGTTGCGCGAGCAAAGTGGTGTGCATGGAAGTGCTGGAGCACATCGACCAGCCCGAACCGTTCATGGCTGAACTGGTGCGCATGGGCCGCCCGGGCGCACAGTACCTGCTGAGTGTTCCGGCACCGGTAGGCGAGCACCTGCAACAGGGCATCGCCCCGGCCAGTTATTACCAGACGCCCAATCATGTGCAGATTTTCACCGAGCAGCGCTTTGCCGAACTGGTGGAGAACGCCGGGCTGGTGATCGAGCATCGACAGGCCAGCGGGTTCTTCTGGGTGATGGGCATGATTTTCTTCTGGGCCAGCGAACGCGCTGCGGGCCGTGACCTCGGTGGCGCGGTGCGCGACCGGATTCAGGCGCCGTATCCGCCGCTGATGGAGAGCTGGGCGCGCACCTGGCAAGACCTGCTGGCGCAGCCCGACGGTTTGGCGATCAAGCAGATGCTCGACCGCTTCATGCCCAAGAGCCAGGTGATCATCGCCCGCAAACCGCTGGCTGGCGAATCCCGGAGTCAGCCATGAGCGCCAGGCGGATCATGGACATCGAGGTGCTGCGCGCCATCGCCGTCCTCGGCGTACTGTTCCATCACCTCCAGGGCAGCCTGTTCACCGATACGGTGCCGCTGCTGGAAAAAATCCACGCCTGGGCGCAACCGTGGTGGGGCGTCGATCTGTTTTTCGCGATCTCCGGCTTCGTCATCGCGCGCAGCCTGATCCCCGCGCTGCAAGGCTGCACGACGCGTCAAGAGTATTGGCAGCAGACGCGCAATTTCTGGCTGCGGCGGGTGTTTCGCCTGTTGCCGTCGGCCTGGCTGTGGCTGGCGCTGATCCTCCTCGCGTGCGTGTTTCTTAACCGCTCCGGTGCCTTTGGCAGCTTGCACGCCAACCTGCAGGCGACGCTGGCGGGGCTGTTGCAGTACGCCAATTTCCGTTTTGCCGACAGCTTCTTTCATTACGAATACGGCAGCAGTTTCGTCTACTGGAGCCTGGCGCTGGAGGAGCAGTTTTACCTGCTGTTTCCGCTGCTGATTGTGCTGTGCCGCAAGCATCTGGTCTGGGCCTTGCTGGCGCTGGTCGCGGTGCAACTGTTCACCCTGCGCACGCCGTTGCTGATGGTGGTGCGCACCGATGCGCTGGCGCTCGGCGTGCTGCTGGCGCTGTGGAGTGCGCAACCGTCTTGGCAGCGCTGGCAGCCGACGTTTCTGCGGCGCCCGTGGGCCGGGATATCAGTGCTGATCGGCGTGGCGCTGCTGATGAGTTTTATCGCCACCGACCGTTTTACCTTCGCGCCTTACCGCATCGGCTCGATTGCCGTGCTCGGCGCGCTGCTGGTGTGGATCGCCTCGTACAACCGCGATTACCTGCTGCCGGCAGGCCACCTGCAACGGTTGATGGCGTGGATCGGCAGTCGTTCCTACGGCATTTACCTGATTCACATCCCGGCCTATCTGCTGGTGCGTGAGCTGATCTTCCGTTTGCAGGCTGCCGGTTTGCCGAGTCCGGCCGGGCACCCGATTCTCACCGTGCT
The DNA here is from genome assembly GCF_058798255.1 of Pseudomonas sp. GW823-FHT01D03. Lineage (NCBI taxonomy): Bacteria > Pseudomonadati > Pseudomonadota > Gammaproteobacteria > Pseudomonadales > Pseudomonadaceae > Pseudomonas > Pseudomonas sp. GW823-FHT01D03. The sequence continues at coordinate 190,849 of NZ_JBXAKK010000001.1, read as the reverse complement.
GATCGCCTGCGGCCTGATCGTGCTGCTCAGCGAGCTGAACTACCGCTTTATCGAAATGCCGATGCGCAATCGCGGCGCTGCCCTGGTGCGGCGCCTCGATACATCCCGAACCGCCGTTTCAACCCCCGGAGCCACCTCATGCTGAGCCTCTTGAAAAAACTCACGGCGGCGACGCCTGCACCGGCCCCCGCGCAGCCCGTCGCCCCGGTGGCGGACAAGGTCGATCCGTACATGCTCGGCCTCTACGATGCCAAGCTCAGCGGCTGGTTCAACCAGGAGACCGGCGAGCTGTTCAAGGGCTTTGCGGTGACCGCCGATGACACCTTGCTCGATGTCGGCTGTGGTGACGGCGGCAACGTGCATTTCTGCGGCATGCGCGGGGCGAAGATCATCATTGCCGACATCGACGGGGCCAAGGTCGAAGCTACTCGCCAGCGCCTGAGCGATACCCCGGCGCGCAGCGTCGAGTGCTACGTCACCGACTGCAATCCGTTGCCGATTGCCGACGGCACCGCCACCCGCGTGGTGTCCACCGAAGTCGTCGAGCACGTCGACGACCCGGCGCAGTTTCTTGCCGAGCTGGTGCGGGTCGGCCAGTCCGGTGCGCTGTACCTGCTGAGCGTGCCGCACCCAAGCTCAGAAGATTTGCAGAAGGACATTGCGGCGCCGGAGTATTTCCAGAAGCCCAACCACATTCGCATCATCAGCGAAGAGCAGTTCAAGACCATGGTCAGCGACGCCGGGCTGGAGATTATCAGCCACAGCCAGTACGGTTTTTACTGGTCGATGTGGATGCTGCTGTTCTGGGAAGCCAAGGTCGATTTCAGCAACCCGGATCACCCGTTGCTCGAGCATTGGGCCAACACCTGGCAAGCGGTGCTCGATTCGCCGCGTGGTGCGCAGATCAAGCAGGCGCTGGATGCGGTGGTGGCGAAGAGTCAGGTGATCATTGCCCGCAAGCCTTGAGTCGCTCTCCCTGTAGGAGTGAGCCTGCTCGCGATGGCGCACTAACAGTCGATATCGATGTTGCCTGCTACTCCGTCATCGCGAGCAGGCTCACTCCTACAGGGATTTGTGTACCCTGCATTTTTGCATCGGCAGGGAATAGGCATTTCATGCGGTTCAGCTTTTCGATTTTGATCGCGGCAATGCTGCTCGCTGCTTGTGAGCGGCATGACGCCCCCGCCCTCGATCAACAACTGTATATCTGGCAACGCCAATGGACCCCGGCCCATGATGCTGCCCTGCGCGATAGCCGCGAGAGCTTCTCGACACTGCGTGTGCTGGCCTTGCAGGCATTCCCCAATGACGGCTGGCATCGGGCGCGTATCGACGCGGCGTTGCTCCAGCACGATGGCCGGCCTCTGATCGCGGTGATTCGCCTCGACGGTCAGCTCAAGGCGCTCGATCAGCAGCAGGTGAGCGCACAGATCCTTCAGATGCTGGCTGACTGGCAAGCGCAGGGGCTGATGGTGAGCGGGGTCGAGATCGATCATGACGCCGGTAATGCGCGTCTGCCGGCCTATACCGATTTCCTTGTGAATCTGCGTGGCGCATTGCCGGCCAACCTGCCGCTGAGCATCACTGCGTTGCCGGCCTGGCTCGACAGTCCGCAACTGCCGGCGCTGCTGGCCAGCGTCGACAGCAGTGTGCTGCAGGTGCATGCGGTCAGCGATCCGCGTCGTGGTCTGTTCGACCCCGAGAAGGCACGACGCTGGGCCAAGGCCTGGGGCCGGTTGACCGACAAACCGTTTTATCTGGCGCTGCCGGCCTATGGCGTGGCGCTGCTGCCGGATGCCGATGGCGCCCCGGTGGTGGAAAGTGAAGTGCCACTCGAGCGCGACGGGCAACGCCGTGAACTGCTCGCCGATCCGCAGCAACTGAGCGGACTGGCTAAAGACCTGCGCGAAGACCCGCCAGCGCACCTGGCCGGGCTGATCTGGTTTCGCCTGCCGCTGGCCAATGATCGTCGGGCCTGGAGCCTGACCACGTTGCGCGCCGTGGCCCGCGGCGATGCCTTGAGCAGCCAACTCGGCCTGACGTTCAACGACCACGATGGCCTGCAGGACATCACCCTGCGCAATGCCGGTAACCTCGACAGTGCCTGGCCCACGCGTATCACCGTCAAGGCCAGCGCTTGCGAAGGCGCCGATGCACTCGCCGGTTACTCGTTGCAACAGAGCGCCGATCTGCTTACCTTCACCCGCCTGCGCGACGGTCGTCTGCCGGCGGGCGGACAACGCGCCATCGGTTGGGCGCGCTGTGCATTTATTGATCAAGGAGGTTCGCATGTTGACCCGTAACTGGCCCCGCCATCTGCTCTGCCTGAGCCTCAGCCTGCCGCTGGGTTCGGCGTTGGCCTGCGGCCCGGACTTCCCGATGCGCCTGCTCGACAATCGCGGGCAAAGCCTGGCCGAATTGCCGGAGGGCAACTTCAACTTCGAGATCAGCCGCCTCGGCAAGACCATTGCCGGGCTGAAGAATGTCACAGCGGCGATGCACAATCCCGACGATATCTACGGCGACGCAAGCGAGCCTGCTGCGCTTCGTGAAAAAGCCGAGCAGGTCGGTCTGAGCGCCGAGCAACAGGCGCTGGTCAAGCAACTGCGTGGCCTGAGCGATGCGCGTCAGGTCGAGGCGCAGGGCGCCAGTCTGCCGGCGGAAATCCGTTTGTACGTGGCCGGTGCGGTGGCGTTTGCCACTGGCGATCATCCGCTGGCGATCGAATATTTCAACAAAGTGCTGGCGCTGCCGGCCGATCAGCGCCCGCTGCGCAGCACTTGGGCGGCGTATTCCCTGGGCCGTGCCTGGTTTGCCACGAGTGCCGAGGCGGGCGATGTCATTGAAGTGCTGGAGGATGCGCGCGCGGCCTTCCGTCAGGCTCGACAACTGAGCATCGATGGCTTCAGCGACCCGCTGGAGCTAGGGGTGGCCAGCCTCGGTGAAGAGGCGCGGGTACTGCGCAACGCTGGTGACTGGAACGGCGCCATCGAACTGTACGAAGCGCAGAACCTGCACGGCTCGGCCGTGGGTTACACCTCGCTGAAACAACTGATGAATGAGCTGGTCGAACTACCCGAACCGCAACTGGCCAAGCTGCTGGAGCGCAAAGCCGTGCAGCAACTGGTTACCGCTTCGTTGATCAGCCGCATGGGTTGGTCATTCGACGAGCAACCGCCGAACGAGAAGAAACTCATCAAGCTGCTGCAGAACAGCACCCGTGGCAGCCTGGAAAACGCTGATCGACTGGCGGCGATGAATTACCAACAGGGTGATTACGCCAGCGCCAAGGCCTTCCTTGAAAACGCCGATGACGGCGGACTGGCGTGGTGGCTGCGGGCCAAGCTGGCAGTGCGTGACGGCGATAAAAATGCCGCGGCTGCCGCCTATGCCAAAGCCGCGCAGGCTTTCCCGCAGAGCGAGGATTGGGGCTACCGGCGTACTCCGGACTGGGACTTCGAAACCGTCCAGCCGAAATGTCGGGTCGAGGGCGAAAGCGCGATTCTCGCGCTGCAGCGCGGCGAGTACCTGCAAGCGTTCGTGCAGTTGTATCGCAGCAACAGCATCTACTGGTTCGATGCGGCGACGGTGGCCGAGCGCGTGCTGACGGTCGATGAGCTCAAGCGCTATGTCGATGACAACGTGCCGGCGCCGCCGGCGCTGACCCAGCAGCAGCGCGACAACTACGTGCCGCTGCCGGTCGCCGCCAGCCTGCGCAATCTGCTGGGGCGGCGCTTGCTGCGTGAAGGGCATTACGAGGAAGCGGTCGGCTATTTCGACAATCCCGATCTGCAGCACAAGGCCCGTCTGTACGGCGAGCAACGGATGAAGGCCGACGCTGCGTGGTGGCCGAGCAAACGCGCCAGCGCCTTGTACAACGCGGCGTGGACCGCGCGCGAATGGGGCATGGACATTCTCGGCTATGAGATGGCGCCGGACTACGCCACGTTTGGCGGCAACTACAGTCTGGAAAACACTGAGCTGAAAGTCGGGCCGCTGGTGGCCGAGGCTGAAGTACAGCGTCAGAAGGCCAGCCAGGCCCAGCCGGACGAGCGTTATCACTACCGTTTTGTCGCCACCGCGCTGGCCAGCCGGGCCGCCGATAATTTGCCGCACACCAGTCAGGCGTTTGCTGCGGTGTTGTGCAATGCCGCCGGTTTCAACAGCAGCCTCGAAGAGCAGAGCGCGCTCTATCGGCGTTACGTCAACGAAGGGCCGTACGTGCCTTGGGCGGTGGACTTTGGCAATCAGTGCCCGTACCCGGATTTCGAAAACGCCGACAAGCGTTACGTCACCCAGGTGACCGATGCCGCGCGCACGGCCCTGCGGCCTTACAAATGGCCGGTACAGATCGGCGCGATCGTGCTGGGGGTCGGCGTTGCATTGGCGCTGATCAGCCGGCGCCAACGCAAGTCCCGCAAACCCTAGGCCTGCTGGATAAACGTCAGGCGTACGGCGAAGCCGATCAGCAGGCTGCCGAACAGCCATTGCTGAACGCGTTGGGCGGTTGGACTGTGTTGCAGCCAACGGCCCAGCGCCGCGCCGGTCAGGGCGTAGGCGCTGTCGAACAGCAGCCCGACTGCTACCAGCAACACGCCGAGGGTGGCAAATTGGGTCAGTACCGCTGCGCCGTCATTGACGATGAATTGCGGCAACAGCACCGAGCAGAACAGCAAGGCCTTGGGGTTGAGCAGATTGGTCAGCAGGCCACGGCGAATCGCTTCGCGCCATTGTCCTTGGGTGTCAGTCACGGCAGCCGTATCCAGGTTCGGCAGCAAGCTGCTGCGCAGGCATTGAATGCCAATCCACAGCAGGTACGCCGCACCGGCCAGGCGCACCAGATCAAACGTCCACGGTGCTGCCTTGAACAGCGCCGCCAGACCCAATGCCGCCAATGCCACGTGACAGCCTCGGGCGATCGCCAGGCCAACGGCGGTCGCCAGTGCCGCGCCACGACCTTGGCGGGCGCCGGTTTGCAGGAGCAGGATCATGTCCGGGCCGGGCAGCAGGAAGACCACCGCCAATGCCAGAAAAAACATCCAGATACTCGCCATGTCGCAGCCCTTTCGTTGTCGATTCGGTGAGCAAAGTCTATGGCCGAAGGGCGAGGCAGGTGCGTGCGAAGTCAGCTTCAAAAAGCTTCGGTATTGGCATAACCTGCTTTCTTTTTGCGCCTTCACCATCGGGATCTGCCAAACATGAAACTCGACGCTTTCGATCGCAAGATTCTCGCCGCGCTGCAGCGCAACGGCCGGCTGAGCAATGTCGAGCTGGCAGACGAGATCGGCCTGTCGGCGTCTCCTTGCCTGCGCCGGGTGCGGATGCTGGAGGAAGCCGGGGTGATTCGTGGCTATCAGGCCAACCTTGATCGCGATGAAGTGGGGCTGGGGCTGACGGTGTTTGTCGGAGTCAAGGTCGAGCGCCACAACGATGAGCAGGCCCAAGCCTTTTACGCGGCGGTCACGGCGCTGCCGGAAGTGATCTCGGCGTTTCTGGTGTCGGGGGAGTCGGACTTTCTGTTGCAGGTGGTGGTGCCGGACCTGCGCGCATATGACCGTTTTCTCAGCGGCTGCCTGCTGAAGCTGCCGGGGGTGAGCGACATTCGCAGCAACTTTGCAATTCACACGGTGAAGACCCCGGGGGCGTTGCCGTTGGGGCATCTGCCGCTGTAGATCGAGTCGTCTTGATCGCGAGCAGGCTCACTCCTACATTTGGGCGCATCCCCCCTGTAGGAGTGAGCCTGCTCGCGATAGCGGTCGTCCGGTCACCCAAACCTTTGCTGACTACATCTGCGTCGCCATCCCCTCGACATTCATCGCCGCCTGACGCAGCGCCTCGGAGCGGGTCGGGTGCGGATGGCAGGTCAGCGCGATGTCTTCGGCCGAGGCGCTGAACTCCATGGCCACGCAGTATTCACCGATCATTTCACTGACGCTCGGGCCGACCAGGTGCACGCCGAGGATCTCGTCCGTGCGTTCGTCGGCGAGAACCTTGGCGAAGCCTTCGGTCTCATGGTTGATCTTCGCCCGGCTGTTGGCGGTGAACGGAAACTTGCCGACCTTGTAGGTGCGACCTTCGGCCTTCAGTTGCTCCTCGGTCTTGCCGACGCTGGCCAGCTCCGGCCGGGTGTAGATGACGTTGGGAATCAAGTCGTAGTTGACCTCGCCGGCCTTGCCGACGATCTGTTCCACGCAGGCCATCGCTTCGTCTTCCGCCTTGTGAGCGAGCATCGGCCCGGACGTTACGTCACCGATTACCCAAACGCCGGGGGCCTCGGTGCGGTGCTGGCGGTTGGCGAGCATGCCGCGCTTGTCGGTGGTCAGGCCGACGTTCTCCAGGCCCAGGCCTTTGGTGTACGGGCGCCGGCCGATCGCGACCAGCACGTAGTCGGCTTCGAGCAATTCAGCGGTGCCACCGGCGGCGGGTTCAACGCTCAGTTGCACACCGTTGACCGAGGTGGTGGCGCTGGTGACCTTCGAGCTCAATTTGAAGCTGATGCCTTGTTTGCTCAGCGAACGCTGCAAGGTTTTGCCGGCCTCGCCATCAACACCCGGGCAGATGCGGTCGAGGTATTCGACCACCGTCACCTGGGCGCCGAGGCGGCGCCAGACCGAACCCAGCTCCAGGCCGATCACCCCGGCGCCGATCACCACCAGATGCTTGGGCACTTCACTCAGCGACAGCGCGCCGGTGGAGTCGAGGATGCGTTGATTGTCGATCTCGACGCCGGGCAGGGGCGCGGGTTCGGAGCCGGTGGCGATGATGATGTCCTTGGCGCTCAGTTCGGTCTTGTTGCCCTGCTCGTCGGTCACGCTGACTTTGCCCGGGCCATCGATGTGGCCCCAGCCCTTGATCCAGTCGACCTTGTTCTTGCGAAACAGAAACTCGATGCCTTTGGTCAGGCCGCTCACGCTTTCGTCTTTCTGTTTCATCATTTGCGCGAGGTTGAGCGTGGGTTTGACCTCGATGCCGAGGTTGGCGAATTCCGCACCCATGGCCGCCTCGTACAGCTCCGAGGCGTGCAACAAGGCCTTGGACGGCATGCAACCGACGTTCAGGCAGGTGCCGCCGAGGGTGGCGCGGCCTTCCACGCAGGCTGCCTTCAGGCCCAACTGGCCGGCGCGAATCGCCGCGTTATAACCGCCGGGGCCGCCGCCCAGAATGACCACGTCGTAGTTGCTCATGCTGTTGCTCCTCGTTGGGGATGCGGATCGCTAAAAGTAGTCGGTCGATAAAATTACGAGCGTAATATGTGCGCTTCCAGACATTTCGGTCAAGGCTTCAGGCAAGCGACAGGTCGCACATCTTTAGATAAGCGTATTTGTGTACAAATATTTCACGTTTTTCGTTATATCGTAACGATAAGACCGCTGAATCAATGGCTTTGAGGTGATATGCAAGTCGATCTGGATATCGATGGCACGCAAGTGACCGGGTTGCCGCGCTTTCAACAAGCGGCCACACAGGGACGGCGCTTGCGTCGTTTGGCCATCGGCCTCGGCGGATTGGCCGGGGCAGGGTGGGTGCTGGCGTTGTTTGTCGAGCTGTTTGCCGCGCAATCGATATGGTCGGCATTGCTGGTGAATCTGGGCGCGGCGTTGCTGGTGCTGGTCGCCGGTTTGCAGTCGGCGTGGTGGGTGACGCAATGGCGCGCACGGGTCATGTACCCAATGGCGCAGGAACCGCTGAACGAGGTCGAGCAAACCGCACCTGATGGCTGGTACGAACGGTTGCTGGAGCGTTTGAGTCAGCGCGGTTTGCACCTGCTCGGTCAGATTGGTGCGGCCACGTTGTGGCTGGGCGGCTGGTCAGTGCTGGTGGTGCTCGCCATCGGGCAGGTGTGGAGTCTGACGTTGCCGGCCGCTGCGGTCGGGTTGTCGGCCACGGTGGGCGCGGCGCTGATGTTGCTGCTGGGTTTCGGCTTGCTGGTGCTGGAGCGGCAACTGGCGCAGGAAAATCCGGCGCAATGGCCGGAAGCCGGATCCCTCGCGCAACTGGCGCGGGTGGCGATCATCAGTCTGGTGCTGGGCGCGTTGTGCCTGCTGTTCGCCAGCGAGGCTTCGGTGTGGCCAGTACGGCTTGCGGTGTTGATCGGGATATTGCCGGGATTGGTCGCGATCGAGTTGCTATTGCGCGGATTTCTGTCGGTGTTCAGCCCTCGACTCGAGCAGCTCGAACCGACCCTGCTGGCGCGCAGTTTTGTTGCCGATATGCTGCGTTGGCCACCGCAGCCGTTGCTCGCCTTGCAGCACGAATTGCACAACCGTTTCGGCATCGATCTGCGCCAGATTTGGGCGTTCAGCTACATGCGCCGGGCCTTTCTGCCAGTTTTGGCGCTGGTTGCTGCGGTCGGTTGGCTGCTGACCGGAGTACACGAAATCCCGCTGCAGGGGCGCGGTATCTACGAGCGCTTCGGCAAACCGGTGCAAGTGTTCGGCCCCGGATTGCATGCCGGTCTGCCGTGGCCATTGGGCCGTGTGTTGAGCGTCGAGAATGGCGTGGTGCATGAATTGGCGACCAGCGTCGGCGATGCTCCGGCGCCAACCCAGGCTGAGCCTGCCGAAGGCCCGGCACCGATGACCGCCAACCGCTTGTGGGATGCCAGCCACGTCAACGACAAATCCCAAGTGATCGCCAGCAGCCGTGGCGATCAGCAGAGCTTTCAGATCGTCAACATGGACGTGCGCTTCGTCTATCGCATCGGCCTGCGGGATCAGGACGCCTTGGCGGCGACCTACAACAATGCCGATGTGCCGACGCTGATCCGCAGTACCGCGAGCCGGATTCTGGTGCACGATTTTGCCTCGCGCACCCTCGACGGTTTGCTCGGTGCCGATCGGGTAGGGCTGGGCGAAGAAATCGGTCGAGCGGTGCAAGGCGATCTGCAGAAGCTCGACAGTGGCGTGGAAATTCTCGCCACCGTGGTCGAAGCGATTCATCCACCCGCCGGTGCAGCCAATGCTTATCACGGCGTACAGGCGGCGCAGATCGGCGCGCAGGCGTTGATCTCCCGTGAGCGCGGCGCTGCGGCAGAAGCCAGTAATCAGGCGCAATTGCAGGCCAGCCTCGCTCGCGATCAGGCCAGTGCCAGCGCCCGTGAAATCAATGCGACGGCGCAGGCGGCAGATCTAAAGTTCAGCGCTGAGCAGAAAGCCTATGCCAGCGCCGGCCAGGCATTCGTGCTCGAGCAATATCTGAGTCAGCTCAGCCTCGGCTTGAGCAAGGCCAAACTGTTGGTACTCGACCACCGTCTAGGCGGCAGCAGCAATGCGCCGACCATCGATTTGCGTACATTCACACTGCCGGCTGATCCGACGCCTGCGCGCACCACCGCTCAACCAGGAGTTGCCCATTGAGCCAGTCGCACACTCACGATTCGCATGACCACAGCGGCCACGATCACGGCCACGCCGGGCATCACCATCATCATGGGCATCACCACCACGGTGCGCCGGAGCAGGCGGGGCCGTTCCCGTGGCGGCGCATGGGTTGGGCGTTATTGCTGGTGGGGTTCGCCATCGCGGCGGCGAGCCTAGTGCAAGTGCGCTCGGGCGAGGCCACGGTCATTACCCGTTTTGGCAATCCGTCGCGGGTACTGCTTGAACCGGGTTTGAGCTGGCGCTGGCCGGCTCCGTTCGAAGCGGCGATCCCGGTGGATCTGCGCCTGCGTACCACCTCCAGCGGATTGCAGGATGTCGGCACCCGCGACGGTTTGCGCATCATCGTTCAGGCTTATGTGGCGTGGCAGGTGCAGGGTGACCCGGACAATGTGCAGCGTTTCATGCGCGCGGTGCAGAACCAGCCGGACGAAGCGGCGCGACAGATTCGCACCTTTGTCGGCTCGGCGCTGGAAACCACCGCCAGCAGTTTCGACCTGGCGGATCTGGTGAATACTGATGCCAGCAAAGTGCGTATCGCCGATTTCGAAGCGCAACTGCGTCAGCAGATCGACCAGCAACTGCTCGCCACTTACGGCGTGCGCGTGGTGCAAGTGGGGATCGAACGGCTGACCTTGCCTTCGGTGACGCTCACTGCCACGGTCGACCGGATGCGCGCCGAGCGTGAAACAATCGCCACCGAACGCACCGCCATTGGCAAGCGTGAGGCTGCGCAGATTCGCTCGGCCGCCGAGCGCGATGCACGAATTGTCCAGGCCGATGCCACGGTGAAGGCCGCAGAAATCGAAGCACAGTCGCGGGTCGAAGCCGCGCAAATCTATGGTCGTGCGTACGCTGGCTCACCGCAGCTGTACAATCTGCTGCGCTCACTGGATACCCTTGGCACCATCGTGACGCCGGACACCAAGCTGATCCTGCGCACCGACGCCGCGCCATTCCGCGTGCTGGTGGACGGCCCGCCGACTGTTGCAAATAAACCCGGATCACAGCCATGAGTGATGAAGTTCCACGTGGAACACATTCGTTGAGCAGTCCGTGGATTCAGGCCGGACGCTTGGCTTTTTTCGCCTTGTACGCAGTGACGGTTTTGGCTGCGTTGGCGTGGGCGTTCTCCAATGTGCGGCAGATTGATCCGCAGAATCGCGCGGTGGTTCTGCACTTTGGCGCACCGCAGCGCATCCAGAATGCCGGGCTGTTACTGGCCTGGCCGCAGCCGTTCGAGCAGGTGGTTTTGCTGCCGGCAGCGGATCGTGTCATCGAGCGCCGAGTGGAAAACCTGCTGCGCAGCAGTGAGGCGATCAAGGCTGATCGTGTGGCGACCTTCGCCACACCGCTGAGTGATGCGCTGGCCGGTTCCGGCTATTTGCTCACCGGCGACGCCGGCGTGGTGCAACTGGATGTGCGGGTGTTCTACAAAGTCAGCGATCCCTATGACTTCGTGCAGCAGGGTGATCATGTGCTGCCAGCACTGGATCGGCTGGTCACCCGCAGCGCCGTGGCCCTGACCGCCGCCCGGGATCTGGACACGATTCTGGTTGCCCGCCCGGAGTTGATCGGTGCGGATAATCAGGCCGCCGAGCGCCGCGAGCGTCTGCGCGGTGATCTGGTGCAAGGCATCAACAAGCGCTTGGCTGAATTGAAGACGAGCGGGCAGGGCATCGGCATCGAAGTGGCGCGGGTCGACGTGCAGTCGAGTCTGCCGGATCCGGCGGTCAGCGCTTTCAATGCGGTATTGACCGCCAGTCAGCAGGCCGACAAAGCCGTCGCCAATGCACGCACCGAGGCGGAAAAACTCACCCAGACCGCGAATGAGCAAGCCGACCGTTCCCTGCAAGTGGCCCATGCCCAGGCCGGTGAGCGGTTGGCGAAAGCCTCTGCCGACACTGCCACGGTAATGAGCCTGGCCAAGGCGCAACAACAGGGTACCGATCCGCAGATGCTCCTGCGGCTGTACCGCGAACGCATGCCTAAGATTCTTGGTCAGGCTGGTTCAGTGACCACGGTCGATCCGAAAGACGATTCACGCCTGATCATTCAGGGAGCCAGTAAATGACTGCGACCACTGCTGCACCGAGCCTGTTGTCCTCGGCCGAACAGCGCCGCGCCGCACGGCAATTGACCCTGGCGATGCTCGCCCTTGGCTTGCTCGGCCTCGGTCTGATCTGGCGCTGGCTGGTGCCGGAGCAAACCGGGGTCAGTCAGTTGCTGTTGGGCTTCGCTTCCTTATTAGTGGCGGTGCCGGTGATGCGTTCGGCGTGGTACAGCCTGCGTTATCCGAGTCTGCACGGCATTACTGATCAACTGATTGCCCTGGCGATGCTCGGCGCATGGGCGACCGGCGATCTGCTGACGGCTGCGTTGCTGCCGATCATCATGATCTTCGGCCACGTGCTGGAAGAGCGCAGTGTGATCGGCTCGCAGGAAGCGATTCACGCTCTCGGCCAATTGACTCGCAGTCACGCCCGCAAGATTCAGGCGGACGGCTCGATCATCGAAATCGATAACGGCACGCTGAAACCCGGTGACACTGTAGAGGTACGCGCGGGCGATCGGGTGCCGGCAGATGGCCGGGTGTTGTTCGGTCAGGCCAGCCTCGACACCGCGTCGATCACCGGCGAGTCGGTGCCAGTGGAAACGGCGGTGGGCATGACGGTGTTCGGTGGCGCGATCAACCTCGACGGCTTGCTGCGCGTTGAGGTGACCCGCACCGGCGATCAGTCGACGCTGGGCAAAGTCATCGCGCTGATGCAAAACGCCGAACGCTCGAAACCGCCGATCACTCGTCTGCTAGAACGCTATGCCGGCGGCTACATGGTGCTGGTGTTGCTGTTGGCGGCGGTGACGTGGTTTGTCACCAATGACGCGCAAGCGATGCTCGCGGTGCTGGTTGCGGCCTGTCCCTGCGCCTTGGTGCTGTCGGCACCGGCCACGGCGATTGCCGGAGTGGCGGTGGCGGCGCGTCACGGCATTCTGATTCGCAGCTCGGCGTTTCTTGAGGAGCTGGCAGATCTCACATCACTGGTGGTCGACAAGACCGGCACCCTGACTTACGGCACCTTGCGTTTGCAATCGATCAGCAGCCCGCGTCTGGATCAGGCTTCGGTGATGGCATTGGCGGCCAGTCTCGGTGCGGCCAGCAGTCACCCGGTCAGCCGGGCGTTGGCGGGGTTGGTCAATCAGGAGCAGAGCCTGCCGCTGACTGATATCCACGAGCGTCAGGGGCTCGGGGTGGTCGCCATGACCGGACAGGGCGAGGCGGCACTGGGCCGTCCCGAACTGTTCGCGCAACTGGGCATTGTCACCACCACCGTTCCCGAGCACGACGGGCCGATTGCCGGATTGGCACTAAACGGCGAATTTGTCGCCTGGTTGCTGCTGGCCGATAGCGTCAAACCGGAAGCACGCTTTGCCCTCGCTGAATTGCGCGAACTCGGCCTGGGTCGCCAATTGCTGCTGACCGGCGACCGCCAGAGTGTCGCGCAGACCCTGGCCCGTGAGGTCGGCCTACAAGAGCTGCAAGCGCAGGCGCTGCCTGAGGACAAGCTCAACCGCGTGCTCAAGGAAATCGACAACGGCTTCCGGCCGATGGTGGTGGGCGACGGCATCAATGATTCGCTGGCGCTCAAGGCCGGGGTGGTCGGTGTGGCGATGGGCGCCGGCGGTGCCGACATTGCGCTGGCCTCGGCGGACATCGTGCTGATCGGCAGTGATTTGCGGCGCCTCGGCACCTGTGTGCGACTCAGTCGCCAGTGCCGTAGAACCTTGCAGGTCAACGTGATCATCGGTCTGGGCTGGACCCTGGCGATCGTGGTGTTTGCGGCATTCGGCTGGCTCGGCGCGGCCGGGGCAATGATCGCCGCGCTGCTGCACAACCTCAGTACGTTGCTGGTGTTGGGCAATGCCGGGCGACTGCTGCGGTTTCAGGAGCCATTGCTCAAGCTCAAGGATGATCGCTGAAGTGTGGTTCAGCGAACTGTGCGCCGAATAGGCAGTCATCTATATAGAGGGCGCACACTTCATTGCCGTTACCTGGGCTTAAACAGTGGGTGCATGACGGCATGATGGAGCGTCTGGAACGATAGTCTCGGCTAATTAAATCGATAGCCTGCTATTTTTCAAGGATGGTCTACCCTCAGATCTGACGTCTGAAACAAGGGGGGATTTTCCATGCTCGCGCAACTTCCACCGGCCTTACAGAATCTGCAGCTTCCGCTTCGCTTGCGACTCTGGGATGGCCATGAGTTCAATCTGGGGCCGACGCCCAGCGTCACCATCGTGGTCAAGGACCCGACGATGGTCACCCAGTTCACCCATCCAAGTCTCGACGCGCTGGGGGCGGCATTTGTCGAAGGCAGGCTGGAACTGGAGGGCTCGATCAGCGAGGTCATTCGGGTCTGCGACGAATTGAGCAGCGCCTTGCTCGATGACGATGAGGACGCCCAGCCGGTGCGTTCGGTGCACGACAAGGAAACCGACGCCAAAGCCATTTCCTATCACTACGACCTGTCCAATGCGTTCTACCAGCTGTGGCTGGACAGCGACATGGCGTATTCCTGCGCGTATTTCGAAACCGGCAGCGAAACCCTGGAACAGGCGCAGCAAGCCAAGTTCCGCCATCTGTGTCGCAAGCTGCGTTTGCAGCCGGGCGATTACCTGTTGGATGTCGGTTGCGGCTGGGGTGGTCTGGCGCGTTACGCGGCGCGTGAATTCGGCGCCAAAGTGTTCGGCATCACCCTGAGCAAGGAACAGCTGGAATTGGCCCGCGAGCGGGTCAAAGCCGAGGGGCTGGAGGACCAGGTTGAACTGCAATTGCTCGACTACCGCGATCTGCCGCAGGACGGGCGTTTCGACAAGGTGGTCAGCGTCGGCATGTTCGAACACGTCGGCCACGCCAACCTCGCCGAGTACTGCAAGGTCTTGTTCGGCGCGGTGAAGGAGGGCGGTCTGGTGATGAACCACGGCATCACCGCCAAACACACCGACGGCCGTCCGGTAGGCCGCGGTGCCGGCGACTTCATCGAGAAATACGTGTTCCCCAACGGTGAGCTGCCGCACTTAGCGATGATCTCAGCCGAGATCAGCGAAGCCGGGCTGGAGATCGTCGACGTCGAAAGCCTGCGCCTGCATTACGCGCGCACGCTGGATCACTGGAGCGAGCGTCTTGAGGACAATCTCGAAGCGGCCGGAAAACTGGTGCCGGATCAGGCGCTGCGCATCTGGCGCCTGTATCTGGCCGGGTGTGCCTATGCGTTCGCCCGAGGCTGGATCAATCTGCACCAGATTCTGGCGGTGAAAGCGCATCCGGATGGCAGCCATGAACTGCCCTGGACCCGCGACGACATTTATCACCCCTGAGGCCTGACGACCGTTCGCTCATTCGAGCGAGCGGCCGGTCAAAGAATCGGTGAAATAAGCCGGGCGATCCGCATGCCGAGCTGTTGCAGGCGGTGGATCTCCCGGCTTTCTTCTTTGGCGACTTCATAAGCCTGCTCGAAATCATCGTTGAGCATGTGTTCCACGTGCGCGGCGAACTCGCTGTCGACGGTCAGCAGCATCACTTCGAAATTCAGCCGGAACGAGCGGTTGTCCAGATTGGCGCTGCCGATGGCACTGATTTCGCTGTCGATCAGCACCACTTTCTGATGCAGGAACCCCGGCTCGTAGCGGAACACCCGCACGCCGGCGCGCACCGCTTCAAACGCATACAGGCTGGAAGCGGCGTAGACGATTCGGTGATCCGGACGCGATGGCAGCAGCAGGCGTACGTCGACGCCGCGCAGCACCGCCAGACGCAACGCGGCGAACACGGCTTCATCGGGAATGAAGTACGGGCTGGTGATCCACACCCGCTCGGTTGCGGCATGGATCGCTTCGACAAAGAACAGCGAACAGGTTTCGTAGGCATCGGCCGGGCCGCTCGCCAGCAACTGGCAGAGCACGCCGTCCTCCGGGTAAACATCCGGCAGGATCAGTGGCGGCAACGTCCGTGCGGCCCAGAACCAATCCTCGGCAAACGACTCCTGCATGCAGGCCACTACCGGCCCGCGCACCTGCACGTGGGTATCGCGCCAGGGCGCCAGCGGCGGTTTCTCGCCCAGGTATTCATCACCGACGTTGTGCCCGCCGACAAAGCCGAGCACGCCATCGACCACGACGATTTTGCGGTGGTTGCGGAAATTCACCTGGAAGCGATTGAGCCAGCCACTGCGTGTGGCGAAGGCTTTGACCTCGACACCGCCATCGCGCAACGCCTGCACGTAACTGTGGGGCAGTGCGTGGCTGCCGATGCGGTCGTAGAGCAGATGAATCGCCACGCCTTCGGCGGCTTTCTTCAGCAACAGGTCGCGCAGGCGCTGACCGAGGCGGTCGTCATGGATGATGAAAAACTGCACCAGTACTGCTTCGCGCGCTTGATCGATGGCGTGGAAGATTGCCTCGAAAGTCGCGTGGCCATTCACCAGCAGTTGCACCTGGTTGTTTGCCAGGCACGGCATCCGCCCCAGTTTGGGCATGGCGCGCAGCGAGGCGTAGGCCTTCGAGGCGCGGGCGGTGAGGGCTTCTTCGACCCACGGGCGCCAGTTCAACTCGGAGATCGCCTGGCGCATCTGTTCGTTGGCTTGACGGCGCGCCTTGATATAGCCGTCGAAGGTGCTGCGACCGAAAACCAGATAAGGGATGAGCGTCAGGTAGGGAATGAAAATAAGCGACAATGCCCAGGCGATCGAGCCTTGGGCGGTGCGTACGGTGAGCACCGCGTGGATCGCGGCGATCAAGCCGAGGCTATGTATCAGGGCGATCAGATAACCGAAAATATGCGGTCCAAAATAATCCATGGGGCAGCCTTGCTCCTGAAGACTCAATGCGTAACAGACCATGTTCCGAGGTGAATGTCGCTATTTAATTGGTGCATGAACCGAAGCAATCGGCCGACGTCTAACGGCCACTACTGATCAGGAGTTTTTCGATGAACGTTCGTCTGCTGGGTTTGGCGCTGGGCCTGGGTTTGGCAATGCCGGTGTTTGCGCAGGCGCAAATGCTGCAGCCGGGGCTGTGGGAAATGACCTCGAGCAACGTCAAGGTCGATGACCAGCCCATGGATGTGCAATCGATCCTCGGCCAGTTGCAAGGCCAGATGACCCCGCAACAGCGTGCGGCGCTGGAGAAAAACGGGATCAACATCGGCGGTAAAGGCATTCGTGCCTGCCTGACGCCGCAGCAGGTGGCGACCAATGATATTCCGCTGGCCGATCCGCAGTCGGGCTGCAAACAGCAGATCACCGAGCGCACCGGCAATCAGTGGAAATTCCGCTTCAGTTGCCCGAAAGCGCAAGGCACAGGTGTCGCGACGTTCCTCAGTGATCGTGAGTTCACCACTGTCGCCAACGGCACGTTCAACGCCATCGGCATCAACCAGAAGGGCAGTCTGGAAACCCGTGCGGTGTGGTTGGGTCAGGATTGCGGTACCGTAAAGCCAAGAGCTTAAAAGCTTCGCGAGCAAGCCCGCTCCCACAGGGGACAGCACAATCCTTGTGGGAGCGGGCTTGCTCGCGAAGGCGTCTTGGTTGTCACCGCATGAATCGCAGCGCCAGCCCCTGACATCCTTCGTTGATACGCTGCTCCCGCCAGGCAATCTGTCCCGACACCAACGTGGTATTCACCCGATAGCGAAAAGTCCTGTCAGTAAATGGCGTCCACCCGCATTGCGACAGGATCGGTTGCCGCGACACTTCTAACGCCGCTGGCTCAACCAGCACCAGATCCGCCCAATACCCCTCGCGCAAATAACCCCGATCCGGAATCGCAAACAGATCCGCCACCCGATGGCTGGTCTTTGCCACCAACGTGGTGATCGGCAGCACGCCATCGGCAACCAGCTCCAGCAGGGCCGGCAAGGCGTGTTGCACCAGCGGCAAACCGGACGGCGCCTCGGCGTACGGGCGCTGTTTTTCCACCCAGGTATGCGGTGCGTGATCGCTGCCGATCAAATCCAGTCGATTGCTCAGTAAAGCTGCGCGCAAGGCGTCACGGTCGGTTTGGGTCTTGATCGCCGGATTGCACTTGATCAGGTTGCCGAGGGCTGGATAGTCGCGGTCATCAAACAGCAGATGATGCAGACAGACTTCAGCGCTGATGTGTTTCTGGGCGAGCGGCTTGTCCTCGAACAACTCGAGTTCGCGAGCGGTGGTCAGGTGCAAGACATGCAGGCGGGTATCGTGACGTTTCGCCAGTTCCACTGCCAGCGAAGAGGAGCGGTAGCAAGCCTCGGCATCGCGAATCAGTGCATGGATATTCGCCGGCAAGTGTTCGCCGAGGCGTTCGCGCAGACGTGCTGCATTGGCCTCGATGCTCGGCGTGTGTTCGCAATGCGCCAGCAGAATCGTCGGCACTTCGGCGAACAGACGCTCGAGAGTCTTCGGGTCATCCACCAGCATGTTACCGGTGGACGCGCCCATGAATACTTTGACCCCGGCCACTTCGCAGGGGTTGAGCGCGGCGACGATGTTGAGGTTGTCCTGACTCACGCCAAAGTGAAAGCCGTAGTTGGCCACGGAGTTAATCGCCGCCCGACGCTTTTTATCCGCCAGCGCTTCGAGGGTGAGGGTGGCCGGCTGGGTGTTGGGCATGTCCATGAAACTGGTGATGCCGCCTGCCACCGCCGCACGCGACTCGGTGTGGATGCAGCCCTTGGCCGGCGCTCCCGGTTCGCGAAAATGCACCTGATCATCAATCATCCCCGGCAACAGCCATTGGCCATTGGCGTCGATCTCCACGCGGGCATTTTCACCGTCGATGCTGCGCGCGATCTTGACGATGCGGCCATGGCTGACCAGCAGATCACCGTCGAACTCGCGACCTTCGTTGACCAGTCTGGCGTTGCGAATCAGCACGCTGCTCATGGTTCAGAACTCGTTCTGCAAGGCTTTGTAGCCGCGCACCAGATCGACGTTGGTGCGGGCCACGTCTTCGGAAAATTCCGAGGCGCTGACACTCACCGGCGGGAACTGCGAAAGGTCGGTGTGGGGGCCGATGCGGGTGGTGGACGGCACGTAGAACGCGTCCGGCAAATCGCGGCCATCGACCACCGAGTTGTGCCGCACCACGCAGCCATCACCGACCACGCAATTGAACAGCACGCTGTTGAAGCCGATGAACACCCGGTCGCCAACCACGCACGGGCCATGCACGATCGAGCGGTGAGCGATCGAGGTGAACTCACCGATGGTGACCGCAGCGCCGGATTTGGAATGGATCACCACCCCGTCCTGGATGTTCGAATTGGCGCCGATGGTGATCGGCTCCATCGTGCCCGAAGCGTCTACTTCATCGGCGCGTATCACCGCGTAGGGACCGACGAAGACGTTCTCGCCAATGACCACCTTGCCACAGATGATCGCGGTTTTATCGACGTAGGCCGACTCGGCAATGTGCGGCAGATCGCCGGAAGGATTTTTGCGGATCATGGCTGGCTCAGTGCGTCATAAAGGGTGTTGAGGTTGTATTCGAACAGTCCGGTAAAGGTGCTGGCCGGGCCACTGGCGGCGAGGGCATCGGAGTACAAGGTGCCGCCGATGTGTGCGCCGCTTTCCTCGGCGATCTGCTTGAGCAGGCGTGCGTCCTTGATGTTTTCCATGAACACCGCTTTGACCTTGGCCTGACGGATCTGGGTAATCAGTGCGGCGACTTCGGCAGCCGAAGGTTCACGCTCGGTGGACAGACCTTGCGGTGCCATGAAGTCGATGCCGTAGGCCTGGCCGAGATAACCGAAAGCATCGTGGCTGGTGACGATCTTGCGATTGCCCGGTGGCAGCGAGCCGAGCTTGGTCTTGGCTTCGGCGAGCAGGGTGTAGATCTGTTTCAGGTAGGTCTGGCTGTTGCGTTGGTAATCGGCCTTGTTCGCCGGATCGGCGGCGATCAGCGCCTTGGTGATGTTGGCGATGTACAGCTCGGTGTTTGCCAGGTTGTGCCAGGCGTGCGGGTCGGGAATGGTCTCGCCGTCTTCCTCCAGCGAGCGTGGTATCACGCCATGACTGGCGCTGATGACGGGGGATTTGGTCTCGGTGCTGGTCACCAGGCGATCGAGCCAAGGCTCGAAACCGAGGCCGTTCTTGATGATCAGTTTGGCTTTGAGCAGCGCTTTCGCGTCGTCCGGTGTCGGTTCATAGGTGTGCGCGTCGGCGTCCGGGCCGACCATGTTGGTGATCTGGACATGCTCGCCACCCACCTGGTGAACCATGTCGGCGAGGATGCTGAAGCTGGTGACCACCGGCAATTTTTCCGCCGCCGACAACGACATCGACAGCATCAGGCTGAACAACACGAGTAGAGCGCGCATCGGGAAACACCTCATTGGGATGTGAGCAAAGGCGGGCGGCGTAGCAAACCGTGTACCGGTCCGAACACCACGGACAGCAGATAACCAATGCCGGCGACCAGCACGATCGCCGGGCCGCTGGGCAGTGAGTAGTAGAACGAGATCAACAATCCGCACCACACCGAGAGGCAGCCGATCAGCGCCGAGATGGCAATCAGGCTCGGCAGACGACGACTCCAAAATCGTGATGCGGCGGCGGGCAGCATCATCAGGCCGACGACCATCAAGGCGCCGATGGCCTGGAAACCGATCACCAGATTGAGCACCACCAAGGTCAGGAACACGCCGTGGGCGAGAGGGCCGAGGCGGCTGACGGTTTGCAGGAATAACGGGTCGAGGGTGTCGAGCAGCAGCGGTTTGTAGATGACTGCCAAGGCGATCAGGCTGAGGGCCGAGACCCATAACATGCCGTTGAGGGTCGGGCCGTCGACGGCTAGCGCCGAGCCGAACAACAAGTGCAGCAAGTCGAGACGCTTGCCGGCGATGCCGAGAATCAGCACGCCACTGGCGAGTGAGATCGGGTAGATCGCTGCGAGACTGGCGTCTTCGCGCAGGCCAGTGCGACGGGTAATCCAGGCGGCTAGTCCGGCCATGCCCAAACCGGCACCCAGACCACCGAAGGTCAATGCGGGAAGGCTCAGACCAGCGAACCAGAAGCCCAGCGCTGCACCGGGGAGGATGCCGTGGGCGACGGCGTCACCGATGAGGCTCATGCGCCGCAGGATCAGAAACACCCCGAGCGGCGCTGTGCTACAGGCCAATACCAATCCGCCGAGCAGCGCTCGGCGCATGAACACGAACTCGCTGAACGGGTGCCAGAGGTGGGCGACAGTGAGCATCAGGCCACCTGCATATTGGGTGTTTGCTGGATCAGATCGGCACTGGGGCCGAACACGCATTCGCGGTTTTTGATCAGCAGTGTCTGCGGGATGTGTTGGCGGACGGCGACGAGGTCATGGCAGACCATCAGCATTGTTCGCCCTTGGGCATGCCAAGCATGAATGTGTTGCCAGAGTAACTGCTGGCCCAGTTCATCGAGTGCGGCGTGGGGTTCATCGAGCAGCAGCAATGGGGCGTCGGTCAGACTCAAGCGGGCGAGCAGGGCGCGTTGCAACTCGCCACCGGAGAGTGCCATCAGCGAGCGTTTTTCCAGTCCGCTCAAATGCCAGTTTTCCAGTGCGTTGGCGAGTCGTTGTGCGCGCAATTGTGTCGACAATCGCCGGCCCCAGAAACCCGCAGCCACCAGTTCTTCGAGGCTGATGGGGAACTGTCGATCAAGGTGCTGCTGTTGCGGCAGGAACGCCAGACCGCCCTGGCGTGGAACACCCAGTGCGATTGTTCCCGATAACGGCTTCTGCAATCCGGCGATGACTTTCAGCAGGCTGCTTTTACCGCAGCCGTTGGCGCCGATGATGGCGCTGAGGCTGCCGTGTTCCAGCGAGAGGGTCAGTGGCGAAGTCAGTGGTTGGCCGGGTGCGCCCCAATTCAGGGTGTGGCAACGGATCATGCGAGTTCTCGGTGCCACTGGCTTTCAGCGACAGCGTCGTGGGCGTGCAGGCTTTCGGCGTGGATCACTCGCAGGTGGAAGCCACTGACGCCGGGAGAGCGACGCAGGGCCAGATTAAGTCGTCGCGCGGCGTCTTCGCAGAACATCAGGTTCTGTCCATTGGCCAGAGCGAAGGCTTGTTCGTCGGCGCGTTTCACAGCGGTTTGTACGGCGGTGCCGAGCGCCGCTTCGGCGTCATTGATGATTGCGCTCAGCGGTAGCTCATCGAGGAACCCGTCGAGATGCATATGCAATTGCGCGGTGCTGCGTTGGCTGTGCGGGGTGGCGACAATGCCTTGGCTTGATCCTAGCCAGGCCAAAACTTCGGCATGTTGCAGTGGCTTATTGGCGAAATCATCGATGAATTGCTGCTGAATCAACTGCCGCGCCAACGCTGCTGAGCAGGGGCAAGTTGAGGAGTAGGGCACTTCTATTTTCAGTTCCACGTGGAACACGTGGTTTTTCAGGCTCGCAGAAATGCTCACTGGGTAGCTCTTCCAACCAGCCAGAGGGCTGACTAACGCGGGCCTTTTCAGCAACACTTCGCAGTGAATATTCAGATAGGCGCTGTTGGATAAGCCGTCATGGCTGACCAGAAATTCCTCGAGCATGTCGCGCAACCTGGCAGGTGAGAGGTTGCGCCGCTCCAGTGCTGCCAGTGCCAAATACAGACGTGACATGTGGATGCCACGCGCTTCGCCATCGTCGAGACTGACGCCCGCATCAGCCTTCGCATTCAGGCGTTGGCCCTCCAGCAAAACGGGTAACGCAATGCCGCGCATTCCCACCCACTCGAGTGGCAGTGCTTGCCGAGCGGCTTGCGTGGCGATATCCGGAAGTGTCAGCGAATTCATGTTCGGAACCATCGTGTTGATTGAATTGAATGTTACATTATAACAATTCAAATCACGATGCCTTTTTCATGAACGGGTTTTCATATGCACCGACGTCATCTGCTCAACCTACTTCTGGCCAGCACGTCTTTGGCTTTTCCCTTCACTGTTTCGGCTACGCAAATTCGCAATGCGCGCCTCTGGCGTTCGGATGACAAACTGAGATTGGTGTTCGACCTCAGCGGTCCGGTACGCTACAAAACCTTTTCGCTGAGCGCTCCAGAGCGTTTGATCATCGACCTTTCCGGGGCAAGTTTGAGTGGCGATTTCAGTCAATTGGCGCTGGCTGATACCGCGATTCGTGCCATTCGATCAGGGCACTTTGGTCAGGGTGACACACGGATCGTTCTTGATCTGAACCATCCAGTGTTATTGAACAGCTTTCTTTTGGCGCCTCAAGATGGCCAGGGACACCGTTTGGTGCTGGATCTGGTAAACGCCAAACCGGCATCTAAACCGGCAATGGTTCCACGTGAAACACCTTCGAATCAGGCTCACCCCAAGCGCGACATCGTCGTTGTCGTTGATCCCGGGCACGGCGGAAAAGACCCAGGTGCAGTCGGCGCCAAGGGTGAGCGGGAAAAGGATGTTGTGCTCTCCATCGCGCAATTGCTCGCCAAACGCCTGAAAAAGGAGAAAGGCTTCGACGTCAAACTGGTGCGCAATGACGACTTCTTCGTGCCGCTTCGCAAGCGTGTGGACATAGCTCGCCAGCACAAGGCCGACATGTTTATCTCGGTGCACGCCGACGCGGCACCGCGTCTGACGGCGTCGGGAGCCTCTGTGTATTGCTTGTCCGAAGGTGGTGCGACGTCAGCGACTGCACGCTTCATGGCACAGCGGGAGAACGGCGCGGATCTGCTGGGTGCGACCAGTCTGCTCAATCTCAAGGACAAGGATCCGATGCTCGCCGGTGTGATCCTCGACATGTCGATGAACGCTACCATCGCTGCCAGTTTGCAACTCGGCAGTACCGTTCTCGGCAGTCTGGCAGGCATTACCACACTGCATCAAAAGCGCGTGGAACAGGCAGGGTTTGCCGTGCTGAAGTCGCCGGACGTGCCGTCGATTCTGGTGGAAACCGGCTTCATTTCCAACGCCCGCGACAGCCAGCGACTGGTCACGCCTCGACATCAGCAAGCCGTGGCGGATGGTTTGTTCGAAGGGCTGCAGCGTTACTTTCAGAAGAATCCACCGGTCGACAGCTACATCGCCTGGCAGCAGGGGGAGCAAAAAGCGCGGGTTTAGCAGCCGGTGATCCGACTGCAGGTGAATTTGGCACTAATGCCGCCAGAGCTGGAAAAGCGGTTGATCGTCGTCCAGCCGACGCGACGGGTGTAACCAACCCAGGCTTCCCCGTCAGAGGCGATCCCGGTGAAAAACGTCAGTTGGCCGAAGCGACTGTTGGTCTGTGCCCAATAGCGCTTGCCGTCTTTTTCAAAGCCACGCAGGTAAATCGTGTTGCCCACGGTGTTCACGCTGTAGGCATTGCCATCTGCATCAATGCAGGCCAGCAGATTCGCGCTGCGTGTGCAGTTGGCGAGCGCGGGAATTTGCCCCCAGGCGTTGGCGCCCGACAGCAACGCGAGACTCAGCAGCGAGCATTTCAGGGCATCTTTCATTGCGGTTCCCGATGGGCGGATTGCGTACAGCTTCTTGCTCTTTAGCGTTTCGGACAAGAGCAGGACTGGCTTATTTATATTGTTATACTATAACATAAAATTGAATTGAGCCTGAGCTCGCCGATTTCAAGCGTCTGCTTCTGCCATATCGCTGTTTTGAAGCTCTAGAACGCGGTGCGCTACGCCAAAACAGGCAAAAGCGCACATCGGCCACCATCTGATGAGGATTATCCAATGTCACGCCAGCTTCCAGTGACCGTTCTTTCGGGCTTTCTCGGCGCCGGAAAAAGTACACTTTTGAATTACGTACTACGTAATCGAGAAGGCTTGCGCGTTGCTGTCATCGTTAACGATATGAGCGAGATCAACATTGATGGCAGCGAAGTCCAACGCGATGTCAGCCTTAACCGTGCGGAAGAAAAACTGGTGGAGATGAGCAACGGTTGTATTTGCTGTACGTTACGCGAGGACCTGCTCGAAGAAGTCAGCAAACTCGCCCGCGAAGGAAGATTCGATTACCTGCTCATCGAATCCACCGGCATTTCCGAGCCGCTACCGGTCGCCGAAACGTTTACCTTCCGCGATGAACACGGTCGGAGCCTCGCCGACGTCGCGCGGCTCGACACCATGGTCACGGTAGTCGACGGCGTGAATTTCCTTCTCGACTATCAGGCTGCCGAGAGCCTCGCGTCCCGCGGCGAAACCCTGGGCGATGAAGATGAACGCTCGATCACCGATCTGCTGATCGAACAAATCGAGTTCGCCGACGTACTGCTGATCAGCAAGATCGACCTCATCAGTCGCCAAGAGCGCGAGGAGCTGATGGCAATCCTCAAGCGCCTCAACGCCGAGGCGGAGATCATCCCGATGGTGATGGGCGAGGTGCCGCTGGAGAAAATCCTCAACACCGGGCGTTTCGATTTCGAGAAAGCCGCTCAGGCCCCGGGCTGGTTGCAGGAATTGCGCGGTGAGCACGTGCCCGAAACCATGGAATACGGCATCGACTCGACGGCCTACCGCGCACGCCGCCCGTTCCATCCGCAGCGCTTTTTCGACTTCATCGATCGCCCATGGCCGAACGGCAAACTGCTGCGCTCCAAAGGCTTCTTCTGGCTCGCGAGCAAACCCTGCGACGCAGGCAGTTGGTCGCAGGCCGGCGGTTTGATGCGCCATGGTTTCGCGGGTCGCTGGTGGCGTTTCGTGCCGAAAAATCAATGGCCGCAGGATCAGGAAAGTACTGCAGCAATCATGGAAAACTGGACGCCGAGCGTCGGAGATTGTCGTCAGGAGCTGGTATTCATTGGCCAGAACATCGACTTCGTACAGCTCAAGTCGGAGCTCGATGCCTGCCTGCTGACTGACGAAGAAATGGCCGATGGCGTAGACGGTTGGCGCAGACTGCCGGACCCGTTCGGCCCTTGGCACGAAGAGGCCGCCTGATGCTTGCGCTCAAACTGCAGCAGAACCGGGCGTGCCATCAGCATCAGGGGGCGACGCCGAAAACGCTGGCGCGGATCCTCGAAGACGACGTCAATCTCGCGGTCTGGCAGCGTCAACTGCCGCTGCACATCGCCGATTTCGCAGAGTTGCTGCTGTCGCTCAACGAGCCTTTGGCGGAAGCGCTGTGCATCGAATTGCCGAATGAGGACGCCGACCCTGATCTGCAAGGATTGGCCGCCGGGTTCCGTGATCTGCAAGGCTACGATGGCTTCATCGCTGACCTGCAATGGCTGGTGAGTGCCTTCGCCTGTCTATTGGGGGCACGGCGTATCGGCCTGCGCCTTCGGATGTTGGACAAGGCCATGTGCCCGCGCTTCCATGTCGATCATGTGCCGGTGCGCTTGATCACCACCTATGCCGGGATTGGCAGTCAATGGCTCAAAGAGGGCGTGATGGATCGCGAGCAGTTGGGCCAGGCCAACGCCGAGCCACACGGCATGAGCCAAATCCAGCAACTCAAGCGTGGTGATGTGGCGCTATTGAAAGGCGAGAAGTGGCACGGCAACGAAGGCTTCGGCCTGATTCATCGCTCCCCGCAACCGGCGCCGGGTGAGCGACGACTGCTGTTGACCCTCGACTGGCTCGGCTGACGGCTCAAGGCTTGAGCCACTTGCCCTGGCTCTGGCCTTCGCAGTACGGCTGCAAATACGCCGCGTCGGAGGCGACGCCGTAATAGTGGATATCCTGGCGATAGGGCATATTGGCGACTTGCGCGTTGCTGCACACGCCGAACGCGCCGCTCGGGCATTGATCGACGTACTGCACCTCGACTTTCTGACCGGCCAGGGTCGGTTGGCAGAAGCCGTCGCTGAACAGCTTCTCGGGAATATTGCGGTTCTGCTGGCAGACTTTAACGTCGAGCCGCTCACCCTGGCTGTGCACCACGCAAGCCTGGGCCCATGCTTCGCTCGACAGCAGCATCAACAGCAACGACCATCCCATCCAACGCATGTCCAATCCCCTCAGAAAACTCCCAGTCATGTTGCAGAACATTCCTACCCATGTCATCGCCGGCCCTTTGGGCGCTGGCAAGACCAGCCTGATTCGCCAGCTCATGGCCCAACGGCCGGACGGCGAGCGCTGGGCGGTGCTGATCAACGAGTTCGGTCAGATCGGCCTCGATGCTGCGTTGCTGACCCGCGACGCCGATGGTATCGCACTGGGGGAAGTCGCCGGAGGGTGTCTGTGTTGCGTGAATGGTTTGCCGTTTCAAATCGGCCTCGGCCGTTTGCTGCGCAAGGCCAGGCCGGATCGGCTGTTCATTGAGCCGTCCGGGCTGGGCCATCCGGCGCAGTTGCTCAAGCAGTTAAGCGAAGCGCCGTGGTTGGGTGTGCTGGCGCTGCAGCCCTGTGTGTTAGTGCTGGATGCCCAGGCGCTGGCCGCCGGGAAAGCGTTGCCGCCCGCTCAGCAGGACGCTTTGGCCAGCGCTGGTCTGCTGTTGCTGAACAAGGCAGAAAGTCTGGAAGAGGCCGCGCGGCAGACCATCGCCGAGCGTTTGCCGGCAGTCAAACTGATCTGGACGCAGCAGGCGCAACTACCTTTACGCGAGTTGCCGGGTGTGGCGGCGCAAGCAATGGCGTGTGTGGATAACCTCGTCGTACCGCAGGGGGCGGGACCGATTCCAGCGATCTGGAACGATCCGGCCGTGCCGATCTGCCTGAGTCAGGCACAGGAGGGTGGTTGGAGCATCGGCTGGCGTTGGCACCCGGGACAGACGTTCGATACGCAACGTCTGAACCAATGGCTGAGGAGCCTGGATTGGCGGCGGGCCAAACTGGTTATCCACAGCGCACAGGGTTGGGTGTCGGCCAATGCCGTGGATAACACTGAACTGGATTGGCAACCCAGCGAGTGGCGGCGGGATTCACGTATAGAACTGATCTTTGCCGATGCGCAACGTATCGATGAGTTGCAGTCAGGCATGGCGCAATGCCGGGTGCCGGCGGGTTAGCTCAAGGCTTCCACTTGGTGTGTTCCTGACGCCACTGGCTCAGTTCGATCACTTCGGCCCGCGGACGAGTGACCTCGACCACCGGCGGCGTGTCGTCGAACGGCGCCGGGTAGGGCGCCAGCTCGATCTGCGCACTGTGCGCACCAAACTGGGTGATGGTGCCGTTGTGCCGGGTTTCGCCGGTCACGGTGAACTCGAAGTTATAGACCCGGGCCAGGCGCCGCCGTCCGCTCGCATCCTTGATCAGACCGATTTTTTTCAACGCGACGTTACCGTCCAGCAGTTCGACGCCGACGTTGAGGCAATGCTGCTTGACCCGCTCCAGCGCCCGCTCGCGCAAGCCGTGGTTGTGCCATAACCATGCGCCGGCAGCGGCGAACAGCATCAGCACGAAGATGTTTTCGAGGGTCAGCATCAACAGGAAACTCCAAAAGATAAGCTCAGCTTAACTGCGTCGCCGGTCTGTCGTACAGGCTGTGTTTCGTCGCATACTGCGCGGCTTGAATTTCAATCGTTTTACGGAATGACCCGAATGAAACGTACGCCTCATCTGCTCGCCATCCAGTCCCATGTGGTCTTCGGCCACGCCGGCAACAGCGCCGCCGTGTTTCCGATGCAGCGAGTCGGGGTGAATGTCTGGCCGCTCAACACCGTGCAGTTTTCCAATCACACCCAGTACGGGAAATGGGCCGGTGAAGTGCTGGCGCCGCACCAGATTCCTGAACTGGTCGAAGGCATCGCCGCCATCGGCGAACTGGGTAACTGCGACGCCGTGCTTTCCGGTTATCTGGGCAGCGCGGCGCAGGGCCGGGCGATTCTCAGTGGCGTCGAACGCATCAAATCGGTCAATCCAAAGGCGTTGTACCTGTGCGACCCGGTGATGGGCCATCCGGAGAAGGGCTGCAGTGTACCGGCCGAGGTCAGCGATTTCCTGCTGGAAGAAGCAGCAGCCGTGGCGGACATCATGTGCCCGAACCAACTGGAGCTGGACAGCTTCTCCGGGCGCAAGCCGCAGTCGCTGTTCGACTGCCTGGCTATGGCTCGGGCGTTGCTCGCGCGCGGGCCGAAAGCGGTGTTGGTCAAGCATCTGGATTATCCGGGCAAGCCGGCGGATGGTTTCGAGATGTTGTTGGTGACCGCTGATGAAAGCTGGCACCTGCGCCGTCCGCTGCTGGCGTTTCCGCGTCAGCCGGTGGGCGTGGGCGATCTGACGTCCGGTTTGTTCCTGGCGCGGGTGCTGCTCGGCGACAGTCTGGTAGCGGCGTTTGAATTCACCGCCGCGGCGGTGCATGAAGTGCTGCTGGAAACCCAGGCCTGCGCCAGTTATGAGCTACAACTGGTGCGGGCGCAGGACCGGATCGCGCATCCGCGGGTGAAGTTCGAGGCAACGGCGATCAGCCTGTAAGACCGCATTACCTCCATTCGCGAGCAAGCCCGCTCCCACGTTCGACTGCATTCCCATGGGAGGACTGCGATTCAATGTGGGAGCGGGCTTGCTCGCGAAGGCGATCTGTAAAGCAACATCATTTCAAAGGTCAGGCGTCGCCCTTGATCTCCTGATAACGCTTTTCCAACTCCTGACGAATCTGCCGACGCTGCTGGGCCTGCATATAACGACGCTTGTCTTCACTGTTCTGCGGTTGCAGCGGCGGCACGGGGGCCGGTTTGCGCTGATCATCCACCGCGACCATGGTGAAGAAGCAGCTGTTGGTGTGGCGCACCGAGCGCTCGCGGATGTTCTCGGTCACCACTTTGATACCGACTTCCATCGAGGTGTTGCCGGTGTAGTTGACCGACGCGAGGAAGGTCACCAGTTCGCCGACATGGATCGGCTCGCGGAAAATCACCTGATCCACCGACAGCGTTACCACGTAGCGGCCGGCATAGCGGCTCGCGCAGGCGTAGGCCACTTCGTCGAGGTATTTGAGCAGGGTACCGCCGTGGACATTGCCAGAGAAGTTGGCCATGTCGGGGGTCATCAATACCGTCATCGACAGTTGGGCGTTTCCGGGTTCCATAACGTTCTCACGGATCAAGGCTGGATGGCTGGACGCACCTCTGCGGGTGCCTGGTGGCTTTTTCAAAAGCACCGTTATCGGGACGCCAGACGACTGGCTGCCGTCACGCCGGCGCCGATCTGTTTCCTTATATTGCACCGCCTTCCAGCCGGAAGTCGCGGTGTTAACCTGCAAAAGGCCCTGCCCAAGGGCAATTCCTACACGAAAAGCGGATTTTTACTCAACTCGCTCAGACCTATCTGAAGTCTGACGGCGGGTCACGTCATACAAGGAGCCCACACCATGCATGCCATCAGCTTTATTCAGGACCTGGCAGTGATCATGTTGGTCGCAGGTGTGGTCACCGTGCTGTTTCACCGTTTCAAGCAGCCGGTGGTGCTCGGCTACATCGTCGCCGGTTTCATCATTGGCCCGCACACACCGCCGTTCGGCCTGATCCACGACGAAGAAACCATCAAGACCCTCGCCGAACTGGGGGTGATCTTCCTGATGTTCTGTCTCGGCCTGGAATTCAGTCTGCGCAAGTTGTTCAAGGTCGGGGCCACGGCGTTTATCGCGGCGTTCCTCGAAATCGTCCTGATGATCTGGATCGGCTATGAAATCGGCCGCTGGTTCGACTGGAACACCATGGACTCGCTGTTCCTCGGTGCGATCCTCGCCATCTCCTCAACCACCATCATCGTCAAGGCGCTCAACGACCTGAAGATGAAGAACGAGCGCTTCGCGCAGCTGATCTTCGGCGTACTGATCGTCGAGGACATCCTCGGCATTGGCATTATTGCCCTGCTGTCGAGCATCGCGGTCAGCGGCACGGTCAGCTCGGGCGAAGTGTTTTCCACGGTCGGCAAGCTCTCGCTGTTCATGATCGTCGCCCTGGTGGTGGGCATTCTCCTTGTGCCGCGTCTATTGGCGTATGTCGCCAAATTCGAAAGCAACGAGATGCTGCTGATTACCGTGCTCGGTCTGTGCTTCGGTTTCTGCCTGCTGGTGGTCAAGCTCGAATACAGCATGGTGCTCGGCGCCTTCCTGATCGGCGCGATCATGGCCGAGTCGCGGCAGTTGCTGAAGATCGAACGCCTGATCGAGCCGGTTCGTGACCTGTTCAGTGCAATCTTCTTCGTCGCCATCGGCCTGATGCTGGATCCGATGATCCTGCTGCAATATGCCTGGCCGATCGCGGTAATCACCGTGGCTGTGGTGCTCGGCAAGATGTTGTCTTGTGGCCTCGGCGCCTTTATCGCTGGCAATGACGGACGCACCTCACTGCGTGTCGGGATGGGGCTGTCACAGATTGGCGAATTTTCCTTCATCATCGCTGCGCTCGGGATGACGCTGCAGGTCACCAGCAACTTCCTTTATCCCGTTGCGGTGGCGGTGTCGGTGATCACCACGCTGCTGACGCCGTACCTGATCCGCGCGGCCGATCCGCTGTCGATCAAGCTCTCGGCGGCGGTGCCCAAGCGTCTGGGTCGGGTGTTCGGCATGTATGGCGAATGGCTGCGCAGCATTCAGCCGCAAGGCGAGGGCGCGATGCTGGCGGCGATGATCCGACGGATTCTGTTGCAGGTCGGGGTCAATCTGGCGCTGGTGATCGCGATCTTCTTCAGTGGTGCGTTCTTTGCCGGGCGGCTGTCAGTGTGGATGCAGGACTGGATCGCTGATCCGAGCTGGCAGAAGGCATTGATCTGGGGCGGGGCACTGCTGCTGTCGCTGCCGTTCCTGATCGCCGCGTATCGCAAGCTCAAGGCGCTGTCGATGCTGCTGGCGGAGATGGGCGTGAAGCCGGAGATGGCCGGGCGGCACACGCAGCGAGTACGGCGGGTGATCTCCGAAGTGATCCCGATTCTTTCGCTGCTGGTGATTTTCCTGCTGCTGGCAGCCTTGTCGGCCAGTATTCTGCCGACCAACAAGTTGCTGGTGCTGGTCGCTGTAGTCGCGGCCGCCGTGGCGGCGCTGCTCTGGCGCTGGTTCATCCGCGTGCACACGCGGATGCAGGTGGCCCTGCTGGAAACCCTCGACAATCACAAGGAATCGTCGGGGCACTGACCGGCCGGGGCGTCTGGCGAATCAGCTTTCCAGCCAGACGTCCCGCGCCCAGTGCCACACGGATTCCCAGGTTTCTTCGGCCAGCAGCTCTTCTTCCGCCTGCCACAGCACCACGGTGCCATCTTCTTCGACACAGTAGTAATCGTCGCCGTCCTGACAGATCGGGATCAGACTGCGATCCACACCGACGTCCCAGGCATTGGCGGCAACATCCGGCAAGTAGGTGTGGGATTGTGGATCGGTAACGGTTACCGGTTCGAGGCTGCCGTAGACCACATCGCTGACGGTCAGCAAAAACTCTTTGAAGACAAACGGAATGTCGATGAACAGTTGTTCTTCGATTTCGACCAGCAAGTCTTCGTCAGGCAACTCCAGTGGAACCGGTACGGGTTCGTTGGCTTCGCGCAGTTGTTCGATGATTTCTTCCACGTCCGGGATCCTCTTACTTGAATGGCGCGGTTTATATGGGCCGGTTTATACAGTAGCTCGCTATAGATGCAACCGCGAAATAGAAAACCCCAGCCGAGGCTGGGGTTTTTATTACTGCATGCGTAGCGCAGAGGGATCAGCCGTTCTGGCGGATACCGGCCACCAGCCAAGGCTGGTTCTCGCCCTGTGGACGTTCCATGTTCCAGCTTTCGCTGAACACTTCGCCCTGGTCGAAACGCGAGGTCTTCGACACACCGCTGAAGGTCAGGGTGGCGATGGTCTTGTCGGCACGATCATCCACGCCGTCCAGTTGTACCTGCAGATTGTCGATGTAGGTCGACTGGAAGCCTTCGCCCAGATCCGCACGCTCACGCTTGAGGAAGTCGAGCATCTGCGGGGTTACGAACTCGGCGATCTTGTCCATTTCGTTGGCGTCCCAGTGCTGCTGCAGCGACTGGAAGTGGCTACGAGCGGCAGCAAGGAAGTTCTGCTCGTTGAACCAGGCCGGTGCGTTGATCACCGGACGAGCGGCAACTGGCGCGGCCGAACCACCGAAGATCGAACCCATGGCAGCAGGCTTCTGTTCGAATGCTTCACGCTGCATCGGCGCGCCGGCCGGAGCCAGATGCTCCTGCTGCTTGCGTCGACGGGCGGCGATGAAGCGGAAGATCACGAACGCGATCACGGCCATGATCAGGATGTCGAAGATCTGCATGCCCTGGAAGCCGCCGCCCATGAACATGGAAGCGAGCAGGCCACCGGCGGCGATACCGGCCAGAGGGCCGAGCCATTTCGAAGCGCCACCGGCCTTGGCCGCGGCACCGGCAGCGCCGGCTGCACCAGCGGTCGCTGCGGCGCCGCCCATGCCTGGGGAAGAAGGAGCCATCTGGCTGGTCTGGTGCGTCGGCGCAGCGCCGGCACTTTTGCCACCACCAAAGCGCTTGGCGTTGGCGTCGAGGCTCATCGTCAGGCCGATGCACAACGCCATGGCGATGCTAAGAAAACGTTTCATAAAGGGAATTCCCGTTTGTGGAGACACGCGCGCCATGTTGCACAGCTGAAGTGTTACTGGCTAGCGAGAGAGTGTTTCGGGCTTTTGCCTGACAGGTTACGTTCAGCTCCGTCGAAGCAATAAGGCCATGTACTTTTGTCTGTAGGAAAATGCGATAGGTTCAGCGGGAAACAAGCCGACACAAATCCTGTGGGAGCGGGCTTGCTCGCGAATGCGGTACTTCAGTGACATTTATGCCGACTGACAACACGCCTTCGCGAGCAAGCCCGCTCCCACATTGGTCCTGCGTTAAATTGCTTCCAGCTTGGCGTACCCCAGCATCAGCCACTTGCTGCCTTCGCTGAAGTTCACCTGCACCCGCGCCTGCGCGCCTGAACCCTCGAAGTTGAGGATTACACCGTCACCGAAGATCGAGTGGCGCACGGCCTGACCGAGGCTGAAGCCGGTCTCCGGAATCTCACTGCCGCTGAACAGGTTGCTGCCGCTCATCGACTGGTTGCCGCCGAACGGTCGGCTGACGCTGTTCGACAGGCGCACTTCCTGAATCAGACCTTTCGGCACTTCACGGACGAAACGCGAGACCTTGTTGTAGGTTTCGCTGCCGTACAGGCGCCGGGTTTCAGCATAGGTCATCACCAGATTCTGCATGGCTCGGGTGATGCCGACGTAGGCGAGGCGGCGTTCTTCTTCCAGACGACCCGGTTCTTCCAGGCTCATCTTGTGCGGGAACAGGCCTTCTTCCATGCCCACCAGGAACACGTAAGGGAATTCCAGGCCTTTGGCGCTGTGCAAGGTCATCAGCTGAATGCTGTCTTCGTGCTCGTCGGCTTGAGTGTCGCCGGCTTCCAGCGACGCGTGGCCGAGGAATGCCGCCAGTGGCGTCAGCTCTTCGTCTTCTTCGGTGGTTTCGAAGTTGCGCGCGGCGCTGACCAGTTCCTCAAGGTTTTCCACCCGGGCCTGGCCTTTCTCGCCTTTTTCCGCTTCGTGATAGGCAATCAGCCCCGATTGCTCGATGACGGTCTGCGTCATCAAGTGCAGTGGCATCTCCATGCACTTGGCGGCAAGGTTTTCGATCAGCTCGATAAACGCACCCAAGGCACCCGCTGCACGACCGGTCAGACCTTTATTGGCGACCAGTTGGCGCATCGCTTCCCACATCGACACATCGCTGTGGCGAGCATGGTCGCGGATCGCTTCGACGGTTTTCTCGCCAATGCCACGGGCCGGGACGTTGATCACCCGCTCCAGCGCGGCGTCGTTGCCACGGCCTTCGAGCAAGCGCAGGTAAGCCATGGCGTTCTTGATTTCCGCGCGCTCGAAGAAGCGCTGGCCGCCATAGATGCGGTACGGAATGCGCTCACGGAGCAAGGCTTCTTCGAGAACGCGCGATTGGGCGTTGGAGCGGTAGAGAATCGCGATATCGCTCCGGGCCAGGCCGGTTTTCAGCGCGCTTTCGATGGTTTCGACAACGTAGCGTGCTTCGTCATGTTCGTTGAACGCGGCGTACAGATTGATCGCTTCGCCGTCGCCGCCGTCGGTCCACAGCTCTTTGCCGAGACGTCCGGTATTGTTGGCGATCAGGGCGTTGGCCGCCTTGAGGATGCCGGCGGTGGAGCGGTAGTTCTGCTCCAGACGAATGGTCACCGAATCCGGGAAGTCGGAGGAGTACTGATGAATGTTCTCGATTTTCGCCCCGCGCCAGCCGTAGATCGACTGGTCGTCGTCGCCGACCACCATCAGGCTGTCGCCGCCCTTGCCGAGCAGGCGCAACCAGGCGTACTGCACGGCGTTGGTGTCCTGGAACTCGTCGACGAGGATGTGGCGGAAGCGCTTCTGATAGTGCGCCAGCAGACC
The DNA here is from genome assembly GCF_058798255.1 of Pseudomonas sp. GW823-FHT01D03. Lineage (NCBI taxonomy): Bacteria > Pseudomonadati > Pseudomonadota > Gammaproteobacteria > Pseudomonadales > Pseudomonadaceae > Pseudomonas > Pseudomonas sp. GW823-FHT01D03. Next base: position 156,208 of record NZ_JBXAKK010000001.1, on the reverse strand, counting down.
CGGGTGATCGCGCCACAGGTCGAGGGCGCGCAGCAGCAGTTCGGAGAAGTCGATGACGCCGGCGCGCTGGCAGGCAGCCTCGTAAGCTTCGTAAATGCCGCGCATGGTCGCCAGGTACAAGTCGCCGCTGGCCTGAATGTGTTGCGGACGCAGACCTTCGTCTTTCTGCCCGTTGATGAACCACTGGGCCTGACGGGCCGGCCAGCGTTGCTCGTCGAGCCCGAGCTCGCGGATCACCCGCTTGACCAGTCGCTGCTGGTCGTCGCTGTCGAGAATCTGGAACGTCTGGCTCAACCCGGCTTCCTGCCAGTGCGCCCGCAACAGGCGGTGCGCCAGGCCGTGGAAGGTGCCGACCCACATGCCGGCCGGGTTGATACCCAGCAACTGCTCGATGCGATGACGCATCTCGGCAGCGGCCTTATTGGTGAAGGTCACCGAAAGGATTGAGTGAGGCGAGGCATTTTCGACCTGGATCAACCAGGCGATACGGTGCACCAGCACTCGGGTTTTACCGGAACCGGCACCGGCCAGGACCAACTGACGGCCAACGGGGGCTGCTACGGCCTGGCGTTGGGCATCGTTGAGGGAGTTCAGCAGAAGGGAGAGATCATCGCGCATCGGGGCATTCTAGGGTGCGCCGCAGGCCCGGGCAAACCGAGCTTTGCATTAGCCGATGAAAGTGCCGCCGATGACGACCGGTCGGTCACTGCCTGCAGGCTTCGGCCCGCCTCACTCTGCGGGTTTTGCCGGTGATCGGACGGCGGAAAGTTTCCGGCAAATTATGATCTGGGGCAGTTTGGCAACGGGGTTGGCTTGTGTATGCTCCGTCCACGTTTCGGGCCCATGCTCGCTCTTATAAGAACAACAACATTGCACAAGACCCTCAGCTCAGACCTGTCGGGCCCCTCTGTGGAACCCCGGGTCATCCGCAAGCATTACGCCACCGAAATGGCGGTCGAACGCACGCGCCTGCTGTATCAGGGCTCGCTGCTGCCGACGATGTTCATGTTGCTCAATGGTCTGGTCTGCGCCGCTTTGCTCTGGAGCCCGCAGCGCTATTTCGTGGTCAGCATCTGGCTGGTCTGGTTGTTGTCGCTGGTGGCGCTGCGGGTGATTCAGGTCGCGGCGTTCGATTCGGCGATCCCTGACCGCCAGGCCCAGCCGATCTGGTTCCGCATGTTCCTGCTCGGCTCGACCATGACCGGTCTGACCCTGGCCGGTGCCGGCATCGCCCTGGTGCCCGCCGACAACTTCATGCAGCAAGCCTGGGTGTTCGGCCTGATCGGTGCCGCGACGTTATCGGCCAGCGTTGCCTATGCCGTCAGCCTGCCGGCGTTTCTGTCCTTTACCTTGCCGTGCCTGCTGCCGGCGATCGGCTACCTGTTCTGGGGCGGTGATGAGCAGGCGCGCGGTTGGGGCTGGCTCGGGCTGATTCTGCTCGGTTCGCTAAGCGTGGTCGCCTGGCAGGTCAATCGGCTGATTGATCGCGGCTTGCTGCGACGCTTTCAAAATCAGCACCTGATCGAACACCTGCAGCAAGCGCAGAACCGCAGCGAGCAGCTCAATCAGGCACTGGCCAAGGAGATCGAACAGCGGCGCTGTGCCGAGGGCCAATTGCGTGAGGCGCAGATCGAGCTGGAAGATCGTGTGGCCCAGCGTAGCCGCGAGCTGGACGTGGCCAATCAGGCGCTGAGCAAAAGCGAAGCCCGGCTGGCCCTGGCGTTGAAGGCCAGTGAGCTGGGGCTGTGGGACTGGAACCTGCAGACCGACGAGGTCCACCACACGCAGATTCAGGAGCTGTTCGGCCTCGCGCCTGAATATGTCACGGCGATCCTGCGTGACCTCAAGCCACGTTTGCACCCTGAAGATGTGCCCGGGCTCAAGCAGGCGCTGATCGAGCACCTGAAAGGGCGCACCGAGGACTATCAGATCGAATACCGCGTGCGTCACGGCGACGGCCATTGGGTGTGGATCGAGGATCGCGGGCGCGCCGTGGAGCGCAGTGACAGTGGGCGGGTGATCCGCATGGTCGGTACCCGGCGCGACATCAGCGTGAGTAAAAGCCTCGAAGAACAGCAGCGACTGGCGGCCACGGTGTTCGAAGCGGCCAGCGAAGGCATCGTCATTCTTGATCCGAACTACGCCTTGATCGCGATCAATCAGGCGTTCAGCCGCGTCACCGGTTATGACATTGAAGACATGCTCGGGCGCAACGTCGTCGAGCTGCCGTGCAGTCGTGATGCGCGGCGGCATTACGTTGCAATCCGCCACGCGCTGGAGCAGCACGGCAGTTGGCAGGGTGAATTGGTGGAAACCCGCAAGAACGGCGAGCTGTACCCGCAGTGGCTGCAACTCAACGCGGTGCGCGACAGTCGGGGAAATGTCAGCCATATCGTCGGCTTCTTCGCTGATCTGTCGGCGCGGCGCGAATCCGAGGAGCGCATGCGCTTTCTGACGCACTACGATGAACTGACCGGGCTGGCCAACCGCTCGCTGTTCCGCGAACGCCTGCACGAAGCCCATCAGCGCGTGCGTCAGGGCGGGCGCCGCAGTTTGGCGCTGCTGCACATCAATCTGGATCGCTTCAAATTGCTCAACGACAGCCTCGGCCATGAGGTGGCGGATCAGTTGCTGCAGAAAATGGCCCGTCGCTTAGTCAATGCGTTGCCAGAGGCCGACACCATCGCCCGACTGTCCGGTGACGAGTTTGCCGTACTGTTCGATGCCTACGGCAACCTGTCGAGCCTGGCGCGGGTCGCGACGCGGCTGTCGAGCAAGCTGCGCCTGCCGTTGACGGTCGAAGGGCATGAACTGGTGGTCAGCGCCTCGATGGGCATCAGCATGCTGCCGGACAACGCCCGGGAAATCTCGGCGCTGGTCAGTCAGTCGAACATGGCCATGCAACACGCCAAGCATCTGGGCGGCAACAATTTCCAGTTCTACACCGACAGCCTGCAGGCCAGTACCCTTGAGCGCCTGCAACTGGAAAACCAGCTGCGCAAAGCCATCGAAGACAAGCAGCTCAAGGTGTTTTACCAACCGAAGCTGTGCCTGCAGACCGGGCGCCTGAATGCGGCGGAAGCGCTGGTGCGCTGGGATCACCCAGGCATGGGTCGGGTACCGCCGGGGGACTTTATCGGTCTGGCCGAGGAAACCGGACTGATCGGCCCGATCGGCGAATTTGTACTGCGCCAGGCCTGCTGGCAGGCGTGCGAGTGGCAGCGTCAGGGGCTGGAGCCGATTCGGGTATCGGTGAACCTGTCGGTGCATCAACTGCGTCAGGGCAAACTGGTCAGTCTGGTGCGCCAGGTGCTGGAAGAAACCGGTCTGGCCCCGCACTACCTCGAACTCGAACTCACCGAGAGTCAACTGCTCGACAGCGTCGAACACATCATCGCGACCTTCCAGCAGTTGCGCGATTTGGGAGTGAAGCTGGCGATCGATGACTTCGGCACCGGCTATTCGTCGCTGAGCTATCTCAAACGGATTCCGGTGGATTACGTGAAGATCGATCAGGCGTTCATTCGCGGGCTGGGGCAGGGCAGTGAGGATGCGGCGATTACCCGGGCGATCATCGCCATGGCTCACGGGCTGTCGTTGAAAGTGGTGGCCGAAGGAGTCGAGCGGCAAGAGCAGCTGGAATTTTTACGTGCTGAGCGCTGCGACGAAGTTCAGGGGTATCTGATCAGTCGCCCTGTAGAGGCTGAGCGTCTGGCCGGGCTTTTGCGCGAACAGGGAAATCCGCTTTAAGGGCTACATGCACTCCATCGTGCCTGATATAGGGACATGGAGTTACGCATTGAGCAGGCAAAAAGCCAATTCATGTAGTATAACTACAAGCGTGCTACATCCTTGCCCATAAGAAGAGTCCAGCCCCTTGAATCTGCTGCAACACATCGCCCAGTCACGTCACCTGTTACGCAAGTCGGAGCTCAAGGTCGCCGACCACGTGCTGCTTGACCCTGCGGCCGTGATGCACAGTTCCATGGCCGACCTGGCCCACAGCGTTGGCATCAGCGAGCCGACCATTGTGCGTTTCTGCCGGGCCATCGGCTGCTCCGGGTTTCAGGATCTCAAGCTGAAACTGGCGCAAAGCCTGGCCGCCGGTGCCAGTTTCGGTCAGTTCGCGATCCATGAAGACGACTCGGTCGCCGACTACAGCCTGAAAATTTTCGACACCACGTTGCACACCCTGATGGAGGTTCGCGAGAAGCTTGATCCGGTGGAATTGCAGCGCGCGGTGACGCTGATGTCTCAGGCGCAGCGTGTCGAGTTCTACGGCTTTGGCGCGTCGGGCGCGGTGGCGGCGGATGCGCAGCACAAGTTCTTCCGTTTGCTGCTGACGGCGGCAGCATATTCCGACCCGCACATGCAGGCGATGTCGGCGGTGACGTTGAAGCCGACCGATGTGGCGATCTGCATTTCCCAGTCCGGGCGCTCCAAGGATCTGCTGATCACCGCCAACCTCGTTCGCGAGAGCGGCGCTTCACTGATTACCTTGTGCCCGAGCCAGACGCCGCTGGCTGAGCTGTCGACCGTCAACCTGGCGATCGATGTGCACGAAGACACCGAGATTTATACGCCACTGACCTCGCGTATCGCCCATCTGGTGGTGATCGACGTGCTGGCGATGGGCGTGGCGATGGCGCGCGGGCCGAGCCTGGTCAACCACCTCAAGAGCGTGAAGCGCAGTCTGCGCAGCTTGCGGCTATCCCCCAAGGCCGTGAAAGCGCTGGACGATTAAAGCAAGGTCGTTCAGACCTTATTCGCGAGCAAGCCCGCTCCCACAGGGGATCTCTGGTAACCACAGATTTTGCGTCATACCGAGATCAAATGTGGGAGCGGGCTTGCTCGCGAAAGCGTCCTCAATAGCACCGCACTTTTCAAAACTTTCATCGCACTGTCATCCCCGCGCAGCCAAACCGTCATCCCTCCCGCCTATCGTGAAACTCCCGTAAACGCCTTGGGAGACTCGAAATGGCTCAGCCTTACGAAGAACGCAACAGCGCCGCGAAAACCCGTCGTCAGCAGGAAGACCAGCGTCGCATGGAATTCCGTCGCGCGATCGAAGATCGCTTCGAACTCCGTCAGCTTCAGGCTGAAATCGGTGGTTTTCCCGAGGAACTCGAACTTAATCACTGGCAGGCAGCGCCCGCAGCTTCCCGTCGAAGCGTTCAACCAGCGCGCTGATCTGCACCCGCTCGCTGCGGATAAACGCCAAGAAGGCGTGCGCTACCGGTGACAGCCGTTTGGCTTTGGCTTGCACCAGACACCAGCTGCGAAACAGCGGCAACTCTTCGACCGGCAGCTCGACCAGGCCGCCGGTCGCCAGCTCCAGGTTCAGGGCGTGGCGCGTCAACAGCGCCAGGCCCAGACCCGCCACCACGCATTCACGTTGGGCTTCGGCCGAGGCCACTTCCTGCGTCTGGGTGAAGTGCACGCGCTTCTCTTTGAAATACTCTTCGCAGGCCAGTCGTGTGCCCGAACCCGGTTCGCGGATCAGCAGCGTGTAAGGCTCGAGATCCTGCAAGCGTAGCGGCCCCATGTGCGCCAGCGGATGATCCGGGCGCGCCACGGCGACAATCGGATTGTTCAGGAACGGTAGAAATTCCAGGCCCATGTCCTGCGGCACCATCGACATGATCACCAGATCATCGCGGTTGTCCGAGAGGCGGCGGATCACCTGACCGCGGTTGACCACGGTCAATTGCAGGTTCACTTCCGGATGCTGGCGCTTGAACGCGGCGAACAGGTGCGGCACGAAGTATTTGGCGCTGGATTCCACGGCCAGTTTCAACTGGCCCTGCAGCGAACCCTGCATGTCCGACAACTGCATATCGAGGTTTTCCAGTCGGCCGAAAATATCCCGGCTGGCGCGCTGCAGGGCTTCGGCAGCCTCGGTCATGTAGAGTTTTTTGCCGACGTAATCGAATAATGGCTGGCCGATCAGCTCTTCAAGCTGACGAATCTGTAGGCTGACGGCCGGTTGTGTCAGAGACATTTCATCGGCGGCGCGGCTGTAGGAGCGTAAATCACACACTTCGTTGAAGATCTGCAATTGGCGTAATGTCATACGCATCAAGGACTTACGCATTTCTTATAGGCTCTGACGGCAGGCTGATGGTTTAACTATAAGTCTTTACTTATGCCTGACCCAATTTTTATTCATTTTTGTTAATCCCTTGCGAGGGCTAGTGTGGGGGCGCGACCAGATTGAAACATTTGGTCACGCGTCGACCTGGGTCTAGCAGGTCGTGGTGCCACCGGCTCAAGGGAATTTCCAAGTGATAAAAAAGATCCTGATCGCCAACCGTGGTGAGATTGCCGTACGAATCGTGCGGGCCTGCGCCGAGATGGGCATTCGCTCGGTTGCGATTTTTTCCGACGCCGACCGGCATGCCTTGCATGTGAAGCGCGCGGACGAAGCCCACAGCATCGGTGCCGAGCCACTGGCCGGCTACCTCAACCCGCGCAAGCTGGTGAACCTGGCGGTGGAAACCGGTTGCGATGCCTTGCATCCCGGTTACGGCTTCCTTTCGGAAAACGCTGAGCTGGCAGACATCTGCGCCGAACGCGGAATCAAATTCATCGGCCCGTCGGCAGAAGTCATTCGCCGCATGGGCGACAAGACCGAAGCCCGGCGCAGCATGATCAAGGCCGGCGTGCCGGTCACCCCGGGCACCGAAGGCAACGTGTCGGGTATCGAAGAAGCCCTGACCGAGGGCGACCGCATCGGTTATCCGGTGATGCTCAAGGCCACCTCCGGTGGTGGCGGTCGCGGCATCCGTCGCTGCAACAGCCGCGAAGAACTCGAACAGAATTTCCCTCGGGTGATTTCCGAAGCGACCAAGGCGTTCGGTTCGGCGGAAGTTTTCCTGGAAAAATGCATCGTCAATCCCAAGCACATCGAAGCGCAGATCCTCGGCGACAGCTTCGGCAACGTGGTGCACCTGTTCGAGCGTGACTGCTCGATTCAGCGCCGCAACCAGAAGCTGATCGAAATCGCCCCGAGCCCGCAACTGACCCCGGAACAGCGCGCCTACATCGGCGACCTGTCGGTGCGTGCGGCCAAGGCTGTGGGCTACGAGAACGCCGGCACCGTGGAGTTCCTGCTCGCCGAGGGCGAGGTGTACTTCATGGAGATGAACACCCGGGTGCAGGTGGAGCACACCATCACCGAAGAAATCACCGGGATCGATATCGTCCGCGAACAGATCCGCATCGCCTCCGGCCTGCCGCTGTCGGTGAAGCAGGAAGACATTCAGCACCGTGGTTTTGCGTTGCAGTTCCGCATCAACGCCGAAGACCCGAAAAACAACTTCCTGCCGAGCTTCGGCAAGATCACTCGTTACTACGCCCCTGGCGGCCCGGGCGTGCGCACCGACACGGCGATCTACACCGGCTACACCATTCCGCCGTTCTACGACTCGATGTGCCTGAAACTGGTGGTCTGGGCGTTGACCTGGGAAGAGGCGATGGACCGTGGCCTGCGCGCCCTCGACGACATGCGTCTGCAAGGCGTGAAAACCACCGCCGCGTACTACCAGGAAATCCTGCGCAACCCGGAATTCCGTAGCGGCCAGTTCAATACCAGCTTCGTGGAAAGCCACCCGGAACTGACCAACTACTCGATCAAGCGCAAACCCGAAGAGCTGGCCCTGGCCATCGCCGCCGCCATCGCCGCCCACGCAGGCCTGTGAGGAATACAACAATGTCCAAGAAGATTTTTGTCACCGATACCATCCTGCGCGACGCTCACCAATCGCTGCTCGCCACCCGCATGCGCACCGAAGACATGCTGCCGATCTGCGACAAGCTCGACAAAGTCGGCTACTGGTCGCTGGAGTGCTGGGGCGGTGCGACGTTCGACGCCTGCGTGCGCTTTCTGAAAGAAGACCCGTGGGAGCGTCTGCGCCAACTGCGTGCCGCGCTGCCTAACACCCGCCTGCAAATGCTCCTGCGCGGGCAGAACCTGCTCGGCTATCGCCACTACAGCGACGACGTGGTCAAAGCCTTCGTCGCCAAGGCAGCGGTCAACGGCATCGACGTGTTCCGCATCTTCGACGCGATGAACGACGTGCGTAACCTGCGCGTGGCCATCGAAGCAGTGAAGGCTGCGGGTAAGCACGCACAAGGCACCATCGCTTACACCACCAGCCCGGTGCACACCATCGACGCGTTCGTGGCGCAGGCCAAGCAGATGGAAGCCATGGGTTGCGACTCGGTAGCGATCAAGGACATGGCCGGTCTGCTCACCCCGTACGCCACCGGTGAACTGGTTCGTGCGTTGAAAGCCGAGCAGTCGCTGCCGGTGTTCATCCATTCGCATGACACGGCCGGTCTGGCGGCGATGTGCCAATTGAAAGCCATCGAAAACGGCGCCGACCACATCGACACCGCGATCTCCAGTTTCGCCTCGGGCACTAGCCATCCGGGCACCGAGTCAATGGTCGCTGCGCTCAAGGGCACCGAGTACGACACCGGTCTGAACCTGGAACTGCTGCAGGAAATCGGTCTGTACTTCTATGCCGTGCGTAAGAAGTACCATCAGTTCGAAAGCGAGTTCACCGCCGTCGACACCCGTGTGCAAGTCAACCAGGTACCCGGCGGGATGATCTCCAACCTCGCCAACCAGTTGAAAGAGCAGGGCGCGTTGAACCGCATGGGCGAAGTATTGGCGGAAATCCCGCGTGTACGGGAAGACCTCGGTTTCCCGCCGCTGGTGACTCCGACTTCGCAGATCGTAGGCACCCAGGCGTTCTTCAACGTGCTGGCCGGCGAGCGTTACAAGACCATCACCAATGAAGTGAAGCTGTATCTGCAAGGCGGCTACGGCAAGGCGCCGGGCGTGGTTAATGAAAAACTGCGTCGTCAGGCCATCGGCAGTGAAGAGGTGATCGACGTACGCCCGGCCGATCTGCTCAAGCCGGAAATGACCAAGCTGCGTGCCGACATCGGTGCGCTGGCCAAGTCCGAAGAAGACGTGCTGACCTTCGCCATGTTCCCGGACATCGGCCGCAAGTTCCTTGAAGAGCGTGCCGCCGGCACCCTGGTTCCGGAAGTGCTGTTGCCGATCCCTGAGGCCGGCGGTGTGGCGAAGGCCGGTGGCGAAGGCGTACCGACCGAGTTTGTCATCGACGTCCACGGCGAAACCTACCGCGTCGACATCACCGGTGTCGGCGTGAAGGCCGAAGGCAAGCGTCACTTCTACCTGTCCATCGACGGCATGCCGGAAGAAGTGGTGTTCGAACCGCTCAACGAATTCGTCGGTGGTGGCAGCAGCAAACGCAAACAAGCGTCGGCACCTGGCCACGTCAGTACCACCATGCCGGGCAACATTGTCGATGTGCTGGTCAAGGAGGGCGACACCGTCAAGGCTGGCCAGTCGGTGCTGATCACCGAAGCGATGAAGATGGAAACCGAAGTCCAGGCAGCGATTGCCGGCAAGGTCACCGCCATTCATGTGGCCAAGGGTGACCGGGTGAATCCGGGTGAAATCCTGATCGAGATCGAAGGCTGAGATAACTGCCGCGATTCAACGCTTTAAACCTCGGGGGGGCATGTGCTCCCCTTTTTTTTCGCCTGCAATATGCCGTTCTCTGTAGGAGCTGCCGCAGGCCCGAGCCTGCGGCAGCTTTTACACGTAGAGTTGTGTCAGAACGCCATACGCCACTGGCCCGTCACGCCGTAACTGCGGCTGTCGCTTCCGGTCTCGCCGGTGAGGCCGATGCCCAGAGTGTTACTGGCGGACAGGGTCAGATCAAGACCGGCGTCCAGCGTGAAGCTGTTGCGATCCATCTCGGCCCCGGCGACTTCAAAGCTTTTGCCACCCTTGACCAGTTGCTGGCGCGTTTCGTTATCGAGCTCGCCATAGGTGTGTTTCACGCTGGCGCTGAGACGCGGTGTCAACTGCATGCCGTTGGCCAGGTGACTGGTTTTGGCCAGGCGCAGGCCGACGGTGCTGCTCGGGTTCGCCCGGGTTTGCCCCTGAACCTTGAGCGCCGCATCGCCACCTTTCTCGGTGTAACCATCACGCTGGTAGCGTTGATAGCCGACGCTGGCGAACGGTTCGAAGCTGACGTTGCCACGCCCCAGGTCGTAGCCGACTTCGGCAAACACCTGCTGGGTGCTGGCGTCATAGCTGCTCTTTAGGCGATCACTGAAACCATTGAAGGCAACGTGACGTTTGCCACTGCCGTCATGATTGCCGTACGAGGCCCCCAGACGCAGGGCGAACGGGCCGTCCTGACGCAGCGCGTAGGCGCCGAGGTGCCAGCTGTCGAGATCGCCGTCAAACTGTTGGGCATCGAGCCGGGTTTGCGCTTTCGCCCCCATCAGGCCGACATGCCACTGTTCGTCGAATTGCCAGTCGGCCCCCAGGACCAAGCCGTGGGTGGAGTGTTTGAGGGCACTGTCGTAATCACGATCGACCTTGCCGCCATGTCCCAGAGCTTGCAGCCAGACACGCCCGGAACCGGCACCATCAGCAGCCGGGCGCGGCTCACTACCCAGGCTTTTTGCACCTGCGTTGCCCCCCAGTTGATGCATCGCCGAGAGCATGCTGGCGCTGATCGGGTTGACGCTGTTCAGGGTGGCTTTGGCAAGGTTGGCGTTGCTGCCAGCGGCAAGTTGTTCAAGGGCCACGCTGGCCGTTGCGTTGCTGGCACCCAGCAGGGATGTGACCGCCTGGTTGGTAGCAGCGGATGAGCCAAGGGCTATCGCAGACTCGCCGGAGGGCTCAGGCTCTTCAGGTTGCTGAGGTTGCTGAGGTTGCTGAGGTTGCTGAGGTTGCTGAGGTTGCTGAGGTTGCTGAGGTTGCTGAGATGGGGAGGGTGTCTCGTCAATGCTCTGGGCGAGCGCCTGACTATTTTGCGTGGTCGCAAGGTTTTCGAGCGGCACATCGTTACGGGCATAGAGCAAGCCCACTCGTTGTGCTTCGTAGTGCAGCGTCGGGATCATGAAGGCCAGATCGTTTTCAACGGTGCCAAACTGCCCCTCAATCTTTCCCGCTTGCAGAATGGTGTGCTGACTGCTTTGCGGATAGTCGCCAGTGGTGACGAGTTTCAGGGTGGCGTCACCCAAATGAGCGGTTCCTTTCACGACCACCGTCTGACTGTTGCCGGAAGCATCCACGGCATAGGCCAGTACGGCAGAACGTGCCAGGCGCAGATCTCCCGCGATCTTGGGTGCGCCGTAGACATCGTCGACGGTCATGCGTCCGTGCACGTTCAAATGATTAACCGCACCATTCCCGGCTATATGGGCGTTTTCCTGAACCTCCAGCATGCCGTCAATCAGGCCCTGGTTGGTCAGGTCGCCGCCAGACACGACAGTGGCGCCGCCATTGATCGCCCCTTTGTTGATCAAGATGCCCTCGGTCACTGCCGTACCCAGAATTTGCCCTTCATTGACCAGCAATGCCTTTGGATGAACCAGTACACCGAGGCTGAAATCACCCGGTCCGCTACGGGTCCAGCTCCCGCGTCTGACCTCCAGCCCACTGAAGTTACGGGTTTCACCCAGCACTCCTTTCCTGTTCGCGTCGAGTTGCAACAGGTTGTCGCCCCCGCCAGCGTCGACCAGGCCGGCAAAACTGCCTCGAGATTGCACGGTGACAAGGTCATTGCGCGCATCGAGCGCGAGCGCCACACCTTCCTGTGCCGGATAGGCTTTGCTGACCTTCAGCTGGACGGTTTCCGGATGATTAGCGAAAGCGTTGATCGCTGATTTGAATGCTTCAGGGGAGGCGGGAGAGATGCCTTGAGTGTCGGGCGGTGCGTCCTGAGCCATGGACAGATCGACACATCCCATGGCTAAAGCAATGGCTAGTGTCAGGTGTTTTGGTCGAAAGTGGAATTGAACGGGCATCGAGTTCAGCCTCTCGTGGAAGGAGGCAAAACTCTAAGTCGGAGCCGGCAGGCACCGATGTCAGCCGGATCGCTCGGTGCTGCGGGCTGCGTCTGTTTGATCTGCGGAAAAGAGCGGCTCGACAAAAATTGGCGGATTACGTCGTGCCGTCGCGTTGTCTTTTCCTACAAATTGAATTGCCATTAGCCGCTTGTAATGATCAGAAACTCATCTGCCACTGCCGATCAACCCGTGGTAGCGACTGTTGCTGCCAATCTCGCCGCTGCAGGGCGAGAAAGGCATGGATGGGGGGCCTTTTGCTATTAGCGGGCCGTCCGTATATCGAGGGGTTCATACAGAATGAAGTCGGAGGATGACCTGCATTATTTTGCGCTCAGATGACCTTAAGCTCAGTCGTATCTGCATTTTGTTGCGTATTGCAACGCTCCATCATCCGTCGAAATGCACTATATTGCATCTACGGGCAATGAATCCCCTGTTTAAATGCAATTAAATGCAGGTGTTGAGACATGTACGACCTGACATTACAGATATTCAGTGCTGGAAAATGGCACGACGCAATGATTCTAAGGTTCGACAATCCTGAAAAGGGGTTCGAAAGTCGCTGCAGTTTCGGCTACGAGACGCCATACCTTGTCGAAAATGTTGAAGCCATAGGCTCTCCGTTTTCCAAGGCCGTCAGTGCGTTGTATCCATTGGATTGGGAAGGGCGACGCTCCAGTACGCCCGCATTTGTCTATGACATTGCCCCCGCAGGGGCGGCCAAAAGATTTCTACTTGCGCGTCTGGGGCAGGAGAAACCGGCGCATATCGGTGCCGATCTGTATCTGCTCGGCCAGAGCACTCCAGCCCCCATTGGCAATATGCGCATAAAAGAGTCGGCCGAGGCTGTCGATGAGCGTGAGCCCATCGGATTCAAGCGTGAGGATGTTGTTCACCGCGACAGTCGCTTTCTGGAATATGCCTATGAGCAAGGCGCGGCAATTGGTGGGGCTACAGGGGCAGGCGGTGAAGCACCGAAGCTATTGTTGGCTGAAAACAAGGCCGGCCTTTTGTACCCCGATGCGGTATTGGGCGATCAAGAGGTCAGGCAGCATTGGTTTATAAAATTTGCCAGAAACAAAGGAAGTCTGGTCGATCAAGATATCCTGCGCAGCGAGTTCCATTACTACAAGGCGCTTCAGAAACTCGGCATTGAAACGATCGCGGTAGAAGATTTGGCATTAGAAGAGGCGAGTAAGCCGAGCTTGTGGATGCAGCGCTTTGATCGAGAGGTAACGAACGGTGAAGTCAGTCGTTTTGCTGTCGAGTCGATTTACTCGCTGGCTGAAGTAACGGCGCCGGGAAGTGCAATGAACCATATGGATGTCATCCGCATGCTCGCCGGGCTCTGGCGAAAAGCAGGACAGGCCAGTCAGATCCCCGAACTTGTGACGGATTACTTACGTCGGGATCTGATCAACAAGATCCTCGGTAACTCGGATAACCATGGTCGTAACACCGCGATAATTCGCCAGGAAAGCTCGTTTCGTCTGGCGCCGATTTATGACTTGGCCCCGATGGTCATGGATGACGAGGGTGTGACCCGGACAACCAAATGGCCAAAAGGTCTGGAGAGGGCGGGAGAGGTCGATTGGCGGGGAGTGTGCCGCGCATTGGCTGATATCACCGATCCCAAAGACCCTTTGGCAGGCTTGACCGACGCATCAGATCCTTTCGAACGCTTGCGTGAAGATGCCCAGCGTCTGGCGGCGCTCCCCGACATATTGACGGCGAGCGGTTTGCCCGACAGAACGATGAACCACCCGGGAATCCATCTGAAAAATCTGGAGCAACGTTTGAAAGAGTGGGATCTGAAATGAGCATGACGGTAGCCGAGCGCACGGTGCTCATCGAAAACATTCAAGAGGCGCTGGCCCAAGGGACACTGGAAATCGGTGAAGCGGTTCGTCGTCTACGCGTGGAAGTGACCGGTCTGCATCAAACCCAGTTTGCCAGGATGTGCAAAATATCGGTTCGCACGCTGGTGCATATCGAGCATGGCGAGGGCAATCAGACGTTGAAATCGTTGAATGCGGTGTTTCGCCCATTTGGACTGAAAATGGGCGTGGTGCGGATCCGACGAGAGCTCAATTAAAACCCGACGCTGGCGCAAGGTGCTGATTAACCTAGCTACGCCGCACATAAGCCTTGCCGTAATGCCGCTCCATGCGCGCCTGAATCAACTCCAGCCCAATCGACATCAGCCAGTAAATGATCGCCGCTGTGGTCAGCATCTCGATGTAGCGGTAGCTCGAGCGTCCGTAGGACTGCGCCAGAAACATCACTTCCCAGACGCCCATCACCGAGATCAGTGACGAATCCTTGAGCATCGAGATGAACTGGTTGGTGGTCGGCGGGATGATCGTGCGCATCGCCTGGGGCAGGGTGATGCGCCAGAAGATCACGCTCTCGCGCATGCCCAGCGCCAGCGAAGCTTCACGCTGGCCATAGGGCACGCCGAGGATGCCGGCGCGGAAAATCTCGCTGAGGTACGCGCCGTAGTTGAGGGACAGGGCAATGATCCCGGCCACCACTGCACCGGGCACCACGCCCAGTTGCGGCAGGCCGAGGTAGATCAGCAGGATCTGGATCAGCAGCGGCGTGCCGCGAAAGAACGAGGTGTAGAAACTGGCGATCCCGAACGCCACGGCGCTTTTCGACAGGCGCGCCAGAGCGGTGACGAAGCCCAGCAAGGACGAAGCCACGATCGCGCAGGCGCAGAGAAACAGGGTCAGTGCCGCACCCTGCAGAAAGCCGTTTGGCGCCAGGTGCACGCCGAGCAGATTCGGCAGCTTGTCGAGGATGATCGAGAGCTTCAGATCGAAGCTGAGGAAAAAACCGGCAAACAGGCTGAACATCGCCGCCCAGGTCAGGTACAGGCGCGTGCGGAAACCGAGCAGCCGTTGCAGGCGCGATTCAGCCACCGGTTGCGGCGGCTGTGGAGGTGTCGGGAAGGCAGTCATTGGCTGATGTCGGCGCCGATCCATTTCTGCGACAGCTTGCTCAGCGTGCCGTCCTGTTTGAGTTGCGCAAACACCTCGCGCACTTTAGCGTCCCACTCGGCATCACCCTTTTCGATGGCCACTGAGTTCGGTTCCGAGTACAGCGGCGCGCCCGCCAGTTTGAAACGCTGGTCCTGATTCAGGCGCGGCTGCGCGGTCACCAGGTTGGTGAGGATGGCGTCCAGGCGCACACCGGCGCCCAGACCCAGATCCTGGAAGGCGACGTTGTCGGTATCGTACGGGGCGATCTGCACATCCTCGAACGGGTACTCAAGGTGCGTGTCTTCGGCGCCTTCGATGACCAGATTCTTGTTCAGATAGCTTTCGTAGCTGCTGGCGCTGGTCAGGCCGACTTTCTTGCCGCTCAAGTCTTTGGCACCGTGGATGCGATCGTCCTTGGCGTTGACCACGATTACGGCGGGCGAGGCGTAGTACTCGACCGGGAAATCGAACACTTCGGCGCGGGCCTTGCTCGGGGTCATGGAGCAGATGCAGATGTCATAGCGTCCGCTCCAGCGGCCGGCAGCGATCACGTCCCAGGATGGCGTTTCGAGGCGCAGCTTGACCCCCAGCTTGTCCGCGACGGCTTTGGCGACTTCGACGTCGAAGCCGTCGAGCTGATTCTGCTCATTGAGGAACGAGAAGGGTGGGTAGCTTTCCATCAGCACGCCGACCAGTTGTTTTTTCTGTTCGACGCGATCAAGTGTGGCGCCGCCGAAGGCTTGAGTGGACGCGGCCAGAATCGTCAGGCCCAAGGCCAGTAGCGGTTGAAGTTTCACAGTCGACACCTGAAAAAAAGGGGTTGTTATTAACCGGATGGTGCGTATTAAATAGTTATAAGAACTACTCTGGTAGTGAGTAATTTTCATAAGCATATGAGCGAAAAGCATATGGGCACAGCAAGCACGGTAATTCTCGATGGCGGCATGGGCCGTGAGTTGCAACGCGCCGGGGCGCCGTTTCGGCAGCCCGAGTGGTCGGCGCTGGCCCTGATCGAGGCGCCGCAGGCGGTCGAAGCGGTGCACGCTGCCTACATCGCCAGCGGCGCCAATGTGATCACCAGCAACAGTTATGCGGTCGTGCCGTTTCATATTGGCGAGGCGCGGTTTGCCGCTGAAGGTCAGGCACTGGCGGCGTTGGCTGGAGAGCTGGCGCAGCGTGCGGTGCAGGCCTCGGGCAAAGCGGTGCGAGTGGCTGGTTCGTTGCCGCCGCTGTTCGGCTCCTATCGCCCGGACCTGTTCGAAGCGACGCGGGTGAACGAATTGCTGACGCCACTGGTGACCGGCCTGGCACCACATGTCGACCTGTGGCTGGCGGAAACCCAGAGCTCGATCATCGAGGCGCGCTCCATTCGCGCCAGTCTGCCGCAGGACGGCAAACCGTTCTGGCTGTCGTTTACTTTGAAGGATGAAGACACCGACGAGGTGCCGCGTCTGCGTTCCGGTGAGCCAGTGGCCGAAGCTGCGGCGGTGGCGGCGGAGTTGGGCGTGGAGACGCTGCTGTTCAATTGCAGCCAGCCGGAAGTGATCGGCGCGGCGATTGATGCGGCGCGCGATACCTTTGAGCGTTTGGGTGTGCAGATTCACATCGGCGCGTATGCCAATGCGTTTCCACCGCAACCGAAAGAGGCGACGGCCAACGACGGCCTCGATCCGCTGCGCGACGATCTGGATCCGCCGGGGTATCTGCATTGGGCGCAGGACTGGCAGCAGCGTGGTGCCAGCCATTTGGGCGGTTGCTGCGGGATCGGGCCGGAACACATTGCCGTGCTGGCGCAGAAACTGGGGTAAACAACAGATCAAAAGATCGCAGCCTTCGGCAGCTCCTACATGGGATTGACGTTCACCCATAGGAGCTGCCGAAGGCTGCGATCTTTGCTTTGAAGATTTAACTACGGCATTCAATCAAGCCTTTCACCTGCCCGTCGGGCATCTGATTTTCATCGGACAGCCACCGCTCGAAACCTGCCGCAATCGCCGGCCACTCCGAATCCACAATCGAATACCACGCGGTATCGCGGTTCTGGCCCTTGACCACCATGTGCTGGCGAAACACGCCTTCGAAGCTGAAACCCAGACGTTCGGCGGCGTATTTGGAGCGGGCGTTGCCGTTGTTGCACTTCCATTCCAGGCGACGATAGCCCTGTTCGAAGGCGTATTTGGCCAACAGGTAAACCGCTTCGGTACTCTTCGGTGAACGTTGCATTGGCGCACCGAAGGTGACGTGGCCGATCTCGATGCGCCCCTGCGCCGGGACGATCGACATCAGGCTCAGAATGCCTTGCACCTGGCCCGTGACGCGGTCGATCACGCTGAAGAAATACGGATCGCTGCTGGCCGCATGGTTGTTCAGCCAGTCATTGAAAACGCTGCGTTGCGGGAACGGCCCATACGGTAAGTAATCCCACAGCTTCGGGTCGGCGCCGGGGCCTTCGAGGGCGTTGAACAGATCATCGGCGTGGCGCGCCGGGTCGAGGCGTTCCAGACGGATGAAGCGGCCTTCGAGCAAGGTCGCGGTGGGGGCGGGGACGCCTTTCCAGTCGGCAAGTGAAGTGGTCATGTACGCGGCTCCTTAAATGGCTTTGCGAAACTGGATGAATCCCGGGCGCTCGGCGATGCGCTCGTAGAGCTGGATCGCGGTGGCATTGGTTTCGTGGGTCAACCAATGCACTTTGCAGCAACCGTCGGCCCTGGCGGTGGCGTAGACGTGTTCGATCAGCAAGCGACCGACGCCGGTGCCACGGGTCTCCGGCGCCACCAGCAGATCCTGCAGGTAGCAGGAGTTTTCGATGCTCCAATTGGAGCGGTGATAGATGAAATGCACCATGCCCACTGCTTTACCGTCGGCCCAGGCGAGAGCGGCGTGGGTCGGTTCGCTCGGGTCGAGGAAACGCTGCCAGGTGCTGTGCGTGACGGCGTCCGGCAACTCGCTGTTGTAGAAGCGCAGGTAAGCCTGCCACAACGGCAACCAGGCGGCGTGATCACCGGCAGTCACCGGGCGGATCTGGATCTGACTCATGCTGATTTCCTTAACGCATCAAGTGGGCGAGGGTTCGGTCCGCAATGTCGGGGCTGGCAGCCAGGCCTTCGCGCACGCCGGCAATGTCTTCGGCGCTGCGGTTCTGGCTGAGCTTGCGCTTGCCTTCGAGGCGGTCGATGGGAATGGCGAAACCGACGATGGCCTTGAGCATGCCGTCGATATAGTCGGCCGGTGCGTCGTCGACCTTCCACGGTTGCGCGCGACCGGCTTCATGGCGATCGGTCAGGGTACTGACGATGTCGAGCAGGCGCCCGCCGTCGCTGAAGGTTTCGGCGTGGCCATAGGCGTGCACGGCGACGTAGTTCCAGGTCGGCACGACTTTGCCGTGCTCGGCCTTGCTCGGGTAAAACCCCGGGCTGACGTAGGCGTCGGGGCCGGCAAAAATCAGCATCGCTTCAGCGCCGTCACGCAGGTCTTTCCACTGCGGATTGGCTTTGGCCAAGTGCCCGTACAGCGTGCCGTTCTCGCCCTGTTCGCGGTGCAGCAGCACTGGCACATGGCTGGCCTGCAGACCGTTTTCACCATGACTCACCAGAATCGCGAGACGGGTGGCGAGGATCAGTTCGTGCAGTTGCGACAGTTCGTCGATGGCAAAGGCGCGGGGCGTGTACATGGAGAGATTTTCCTTGGCGAATGCCTGCATCCTAGGCAGGCTATTGGTCTGTTGTAAGAGCCATTGAAGACCAATTTCATAGGTCCATTGTCATGCCCGAATCGCCCATGCTGTCCATGCCGTTCAATCCGGCCGGTATCGAGCTCGACCGCCGCCAGGGTTTGAGCCGCCAGCTCTATCAGGCGATACGTCTGCGGGTGCTGGACGGGCGGCTGGCCAGTGGCACGCGGCTGCCGGCCAGCCGTGATCTGGCGGCGGCATTGGCGATTTCCCGCAACAGCGTGGTGCGCGCCTACGATCAGTTGTACGCCGAAGGCTTCATCGAAGGCCGCGTCGGGGACGGCACGTATGTGGCGCAATTGCCGCAAAGCGCATTGCCCAAGAAAAAACTATCCACAAAAGTATCCACAGGGTTTTCAACAGGCTTACCCACAACCTTATCCACAAATTGGCTGGATTTACCTGTGGTTCCATCCAGTAAAGTTATCCACAGCGACGCGTTGAAGCGGGTTGAAAACAATCATCTGTCCCTGCCGCCTAGTGGTCCGCCGCGTGCTTTTCGGGTCGGCGTTCCAGCCTTCGATCTGTTCCCGTTTGACGTCTGGGCCAAGCTGAATGCGGCTTTCTGGCGCAAGCCGGATTTGCAGCAGCTGTGTTACGGCGACCCGGCGGGCGATGCACGGTTGCGCGGGATGATCGCGGCCTATTTGCGCAGCTCCCGGGGCATGCAGTGCACGGCTGAGCAAATTGTGATCACCAGTGGCGCACAGCAGGGCATAAGCCTTTGTGCACAGTTGCTGGTAGAGCCAGGCGACGGCGTAGCGATTGAAAATCCCGGGTATCGAGCGGCCGGTCATGCCTTCGCTGTGGCCGGTGCCCGGTTGCACGGGGTGGCGGTGGACAGTGAGGGTATCGACTGCCAGCAACTGGCGGGACTGACCGATTGCCGCCTCACCTATGTCACGCCCTCCCACCAGTACCCCACGGGGGTGGTGATGAGTCTGGCCCGTCGCCTCGAATTGCTGGCCTGGGCCGAGCGCACGCAGGGCTGGATCGTCGAGGATGATTACGATGGCGAGTATCGCTACAGCGGCGCTCCGCTGGCGCCTTTGGCCGCCCTCGATCGACAGGGGCGAGTGCTGTATGTCGGCACGTTCGGCAAGGTCGCGTTCCCGGCGTTGCGCCTGGGGTATCTGGTGCTGCCGCCGGGGCTGGTGGAGGCTTTTGCCCGAAGGCGTGCGGTGGATGTGCGTCATTCCGAAGTCAGTACCCAGGCGGTGATGGCCGAGTTCATGGCCGCCGGGCATTTCCAGCGGCACATCCGACGCATGCGCCGCGCGGCGCTGAGCCGACGCAATGTCTTGCTCGGCGGCTGGCCGCAGAATATTCCGGGCGTCGGCCAGTTGCCCGGCGTTGCCGCCGGGCTGCACCTGACCGTGCCGGTTGCCAGTGTGGCGCGTGAAAGCCAACTGATCGAACTGGCGCGCAGCGCAGACGTCGAGATCAATGGTCTGAGCAGTTATTGGCTGCCTGACTCCACGACCCCGGTCGACCAGCGCGCCGGACTGGTGCTGGGCTTTGCCGCGGTGCCTGAGCGCGCAATCGAAGCGGCGCTCGAGCGTTTGCGAACCGTGTGGCACACCCTCTGAAGCGGGCGCAGATCGATGCGCCCGACGGTGGTATCACGGTTATGTTTCGAGCTGCAGGAACAGGCTCGGATCGCCAATCCGGCGCAGCACATAGTCGATGGGTGTCAGAGCAGTCAGGGCCTGTCGACGTTCTGCGCTGAGGGTCTTCAAATGCGCATCGGCGATTTTCAGGTGCGCCGCGGTGAATTGTTCCGGCGCGGCTTCGGGCGAGTCGTAGTGAAAATGCGCGAGCCATAACGGCTGATCATGCTGGGTGCTGTCGAGTATCTGATACTCCTGAAAGTAATCCTGGCGCTTTTTGGTCTTGATCCGGCCTTTGGTGTTCCTGACGATCCGGACCTGATGATTGTCCAGCAACCATTGCAAATAGGCTTGTCGAGGTTGTCGGTCCTTGAGCAGACTGGCGCGCACGGCGATGCCTTGAGCGCGTAACCGGATCGCCGCACTGTTGAGTTCCGCACTCAAATTGCCCACCGGCAACCGCGTGCCGCCGGAGGCGACAATGCGTGCCTGCGCCTGTTCGACGCTGACCGCAATCTGTTCCAGTCGCCGCGCCTGCTGATCGAACAGATCCTGCATGTCTGCCGGTATACGGTTGGGCCTCAGAGCGTCACGACGGGTTCGGTCAATGAACGCCTGCACTCGCTCATTCTGGGTCAGGGCATCGGCAATGAACTCGATGTCGCCCACGTGCGTCGTCGGGGAGGCGGTAGGTCTGACGGGAAGCATTTCCTCCAGAGGCGATTCGCTGGCGGCTGCAGGTTTGGTGGGTGCAGGGTCACGAGGCCGGCTCTTGGTGACCTTGGCAACCGGCCGGGACGGTCCTGCGACAGAGGGGCCTGGTGTGACCGGCGTGCTGCTTGCTCCGGTTTCCGGCAGCAGTTCGCTCAGTTGCTCCTGCGCCAGTTGTCTGAATTCGCCGAGCAGGCTCCTTAGCCGCGCCAGTTCTGCCGCGACCACCATGCCCGGGTATTCGCCTGGCAAGTCCCCCAGACGCTGATCGGCATCGACATAGACATCAATCAGTCGGCTCAGACGATCAATGCGCAGCGCAGTGCTGTCGCCGTTGTCGGGTTTCCTGATCAGGGCGGCGTGGCGATGTGTGGCGGTGGCGGCTTCGATTATCAGCCAACCGGTGGCTTCCCGCGCCGCTTCGGTGGCAGTTTCCTGCATGCACAACTCGTGAGACATGCCGATGGCATTGGACTTCAAATCCCACTGGTTAAACGCCGGGAGCAGTTGGCGCAAGCGTTGTGCGGTGGTCATGCCTGCGCTGCCGATGGTGTCGAGAATTTCCAAGGAGGTACGGGACAGCTGCAGGCGGGCGATCATGTCCTGGCTCAACGCCAGAGCCTGGTGCAGTTCCTCGTTGTAACTTTGCAGCGCCGCCGGTGTATCGATGACCGTGTGCCGAGCCAATTTACGGGTCAATACCGCGTATGCGTTGCGTTTGAGAACGAACCAGAGGCTGAGGTTTTTTTGCAGCAAAGTGGTCATGCGCTGCAATTCGACGAAATAGCCGTCGCTCCCCCCTTTGAGGCGCCATTGGCCAAGTATTTTCAAGGCCTCGTCGTAATCCCCGATCAGCTTTTCGACCTGCTCAAGGTAACGCCGGGTCGCCTCTTGGTGGGCTTCTCCGGAGGCGCCAAGCATGGCTGACTGGGCTTGCTCCAGAGCTGCGTTGCCGACGGCTTCCTGATTTCTGAATGCTTCCAGAGCCGCCCCGAGCTGGTTCCGCTGGATTTCCTTTTCCTTGCGCTGGGCCTTGAGCTGACTTTGCAGGCTGGTGCCGCCGGCGCCACCGCGCAGACGCAGTCGGGTATCCACGAACCATTGGCCTTGCTGGTTGTGAATCAGCAGCGGACCGGTTTTTGACGGTGTCTGCGGATCAACGATTTGCACCTGCTGGTCATCGTTTTCAATCACGCGGAACCAGCGATCGCCCGCCTGCGCATAGGTGCTGGTAGCAAGGCGATACAGGGTCGCCTTGCCGCGCAGCAGGGTTTCCACGGCGGCTGTCGTGAGGTCGGGAGCCGGCACGGCCAGAGTATTCAGAAACGTTGCCAAGGCACCGGGCGAGCGCCGGGGCACCGAGCCGTAGGCTTCAAGCGAGGAGTAATGGCTGGCCGGGAGCTGGTCACTCAACAGCGCGGTGACGTGTGTAACCGTGGGTGGGACAGGCGTTTGTACAGGGGGGGCCTGGATCCGGGGCAGTCCTTCGCTTTCGATTTCGCTTACGCCTTCGCTGCGCAACGCTGTGCGGGGGCCGGTTGTGCGTTGTGTGGCCGCATGATGGGCCAGGATCATGCCCAAGTTCAGCAACATATCGGCGACGGCGCTCCACTGCGCGTGGGTATCGCCACGATTGTGGGCGTCCACGACCTGATCGATTTCGCTGATGCTTTGCCAGACCCAGATCGCCGCGCCTGCCGGGCCGCAGAGAAAGTTCGCGGCAACGTTGAACAACGCCCACCCACTGTCTCGCAGCAAGGCCCAGCGGCGTTGCGCATTGGACAACGACTGTCGGTCAGCGAGTTCGGCCATCGCCAGTGCATGGGTTTTGAACAGCACCGGGAACACCTCGCCAGTCAGTGCCGTGGAGGCAAGCCCGACCGGCCCGGCCCACTTGACGCTGGTCCAGGGTTCGGCGAGCAATTGCGCGCCCAGCCACGGACTGGGCAGACCGATGGGGAAGGTGTATTGGGCATATTTGAAACTGGTTTGCGAATCCGCCAGCCACGCCAGCACCGAATCCCTCAATTCGCCTGGCTGATGGATGGCGTACAGCAGGTTTTGCGTTGAAGGGAATTGCAGCAATGGCTGCTCAAGCAACGGACGATACAGCAGGCATGGCCCGGCTCCAGGCAGGCGCGGGGCAATGATGAACATGTTGGTGACAACATCGCCAGCAGTCTCCCCGGCATGGATAAACGTCAGCGGGCGAATGACCACAGTGTGTGGATGACCCGGTGTCGGTTTGAGCCACTCCTGAACGCAGCGATAACCTTGCTCATCTACGCCGCCGAGGCGTCGCAGCTTGGATTCCAGTGCAATCAGCGGCAACACTGCGTGCAACTGGCGGATGTAAAAGCGCTGCTGCAGGGGGGCCTGCAGCGGATCGTTGATCAGTCTGTCCCTGATCAATCCGGGGTAGACCTCACCCATGTCGATCTTGTTTGCCATCTTCGTCAGGTAGGCGACAGTCAGCCACTGCGGCAGCGCTTGTGGCGGGTCGAATTGCAGCGTCGCCAGATACGGCGTGCGGTTTTGCAAGGCGTACTCGCCCAGGGTTTCGATATGGGTGTCATGCGGATCGGGCAGTGTCACGCCTCCCGATTCGAAGCTGTTGGTGATGCGGATTTGCAATTTGTCCAAAGGCAGCCCGGCCGCCGATGGCTGATCGGCAATGATCGCCTCACGCATGCAATTGTGCGCATACGTATCGATCGGCGGGATTGGCAACAGCGCCTTGTCTGCCTGCCGGTACAACTGGCCCAGCGCATTGATCGATTGGCTGTATTGATCGAGCTCGGCAGCCGAAGCTTCGAGCAGCCAGTCGGGTATCGAATCATCGAGGTCGATGAGGGTGTTTTTCTGCGGTTCGCTGGCTTGCTCGATCAGGGGCAGAAGGGAGGTGCCGTCCTCGGTCTCCTCGTCGAGACTTTGTCGGGTGATTGCCCGGATGGCATCGAGCTGGTTGGCAATCAGGACCCAGGCCATGTGGTCGAAAAAATTGCCTTCGGGCTCGAACAACTGCCACTGCAGACTCTCTCCGGCCGGTAACAGTTCGATACGCTGCGGCAGTGATTCACCCAGTTGCTGCAAAGAGTCGAATGTCTCGTAACCGTCTTCCACGGTGTACATCATGACCAGATCGCGCAGGCCATAGCGGCCGAAAATCACCGCGGCGCCGCCCAGAATCAGGTGACCGGTATTGCCTTGAGTATTGACGGAGTCGATGTCGATCAGGCACACGCGAATGTCCGACAGTGTTTTGTCGTGACGCTGGCGCTCCTGTTTGTCCGGGCGTCGCGACACCGCCCGGGCGACCAGACACTGCTCATCGTCCCAGCCCTCGGCGTTATGGACGTTCAGGGCGTCGCGCAGGGCATCGGAGAGTTCTTGCCAGCGCGGCAATTGGCGTCGGGTGCTGTTCCAGTAATCCAGCTGTCGCTCGGCGAAGGCGACAAACAACAGAGGCGAATAATCGTTGAGCAGATCGGCAATGGCCTCGATATCGACATCCATATGCACCACTGGCGTGGCTCGGTGGTTCAAGGTCAGAAAGTGTTCACCCTCGAGATAGTTGGCGCTGGAGCCGTTGAAAAATTGCCGGATGAGTGCCTCTGTCAGTGATTCAAATCGGGTCGGCAAGGCCACCCGCTCAGCGTTCAGCCATTGCCATTGTGGCGTGCCGATCATGGCCTGCTCGGGATCGATATCTTGTTGTGGATACAGCGCTTCGAGCGCCTGGCGCAGCACTGCGCTGGCGACTTCATCGACCGTGGGACCGCGACTGGTCTGATGGACGATCTGGCTCTTTTGCAGCAATGCATGGGTTTCGGTGTTCGCTGAATGCTCAGTCATTGTCATTGTCCTTTTTGACGTTTGGGGCTTATGAGAAAAACAGCGAACGCGCCAGCTGCGGGCCGATCGCGCTGCGATAGATAGCGATGATTTGCGGACTGCTGGTGGCCGAGTCCAGGTCGAAGGCGCCGGCCATCCGTCGTTGCTCCTGCAGTTTCAAATGGGCGGCGGTGAAGGCGTCGGCCGGCGCATCGAGGCTGTTGTAATGGAAGTGCGCGTACCACAACGCCTTGCCGGTGCGCCGCTCGCGAATTTCGTACTCCTGCAGATAATCCCTGCGCGGGCCTTTGAGGCGACGCCGGGCACCGCCAGACACAATGTCGATCTCATCCTTGTGCAATAACCATTCGACCCGGGCAGCGGTTGGCGGTTGTTGCTTGGTCATCTCGACCCGTATCCGGTAGCCCTCGGCGTACAGGCGTTCACCCGCCTGGTTCAATTGGGCGATCAGAGCTGGCGGCTCCTCGGTGCTGTTCGCCCGCAGCCGGGCCTGTTCAAGGCTTTTCGCGCTTTCGTCGAGCTGTTCGGCCTTGCGCTGGAACTGCTCTTCGATCTCGACCGGAATCCGACCAGGTTTTTTGGCATGGGCTTCGGTTTGCCGGATGAAGCTTTCCACGCCATCGAGCAGCGTCTGGCCCTGGCTGATCTGGGTGGCGAGGTCCGGCGCCGCAGCTGGCGGGCGGCGCCGTCCGGGCTGAATACGTTCGACCCAGACGCCGGGCGTTTTCTCGTGAAAGGTGGCGATGACGTTCCCGGTCATGGGCGCTTTCACGTCCAGCAGGACTGGTTGCCCTGGCGCCGAGGAACGCAACTCGCCGACCACTGTGCCCTTGAAGCGGGTTTTGATAATCCGTTTACGTGAGGCTGGCGCTGGCCTTGAAGGACCGGGCCGAGGCTCCACCGGCCGGTGTTCGAGGAGCAACTGCGCCAAGTGCTCTTCGGTCTGGCGCTGGAACTCGTTGATTCGTTTACGCGTACGGCTGAAGGGCTCGTCGAGCAGCACATCCTTGTGGTTGAGGGCGAAATCCTCGAACGACTGATCGATGGCGGCATACTGTTCGAGCATGCCGTTGAGGCCTTCGATCCGCTCGTTGGCCCCCAGGCTGGTGTGGTCGAGCAGCAGTTCCTGTGAGGTCTGAATCACCAGGTTGGTTGTGTCGAGCAGGCGTACCAGATCGCCTTGCGCCTGAGTCAGCGCTGGCGAAGCCTGCTCTTTCAGGCAGATGTCGCGAGCCAGCGACACCTGAAGTGCCTTGAGATCATTGAGACTGAACACAGGCAGCTTTGCGCGATAGGTATTGGCGACTTCAGCGGCACGTTTGCCCAGTCGGCTCAACTCCTGGAAACGTGACTGGGCAAACTCGATCTTGCTGATCATGCCCTCGGTCAAATCGTACATTCTGCGGTAGGTGACAGGGTCACCGGTGCCTGCCGCCGTTTCTTCGGCCTCAAGCAGCACCAGGGTTTCCTTGAGGGTTCTGGCGAAGAGAGGATCACGTTGAGCGAGCCATGTCTGGTTGAAGAACAACTGGGTACCGAGCATCTCGGTCATGGCGGTGCGGAAATGGGGCACGGTCTCGAGCAGGTTCAACGATTTCAGCTGGTCGATGGGCGCCGCGTATTCCTCGGTGCGGCGTTCGAGTGCTGCAAGAAACGTGGTCTGCTGCGCCACCAGAGTGTCGTCGCCGGCCGCAGTCATGGCGGTGTGAGCGGCTGTCAGCTCTGTGCGGGCCTGCTCGCGCGTGTTATCGAACTCGGTCAGTTGTTTCTTGAGTTCGGCGATGCGTTCATTGTTTTCCCGTCGTTTGGCCTTGCGCCGACTCGACAGACCACCGCCGCGCAGACGCAGGCGAGTGTCGACGAACCACTCGCCCCGCCGATTGCGGATCAACCCCGGCCCCTCACGTCCGGGCTGTCGCTGCGAATTGATGATCGATACCTCACCGGTGTCGGCGACCGCCACTTCGAACCAGCGCTCACCCACCGGTGCGTAGTATCCGCTGGCATGTCGATAGAGGTGACGATAACGGCCGGCGTCGCTGGCGAGCGGGGTGAGTGCATCGGGGCGCGTAACGGCAAAGCGATCCAGGGTTTGGGTCAGGCTCAGGGCGGTGTCGGTCATCAGCGAAGTCTGGTGTTGCGCCGGATATTCACCGATCACATCAGGGCGTTGCACGATGTTCACCGGCGTTGGTGGCACCGGCTCCTTGGGCTCGGTCTCGACGGTCACCGGCGTCTTTTCAGTGATGTCCCGAGGCGTCGCGTTACGGGTGCTGGCGTGATGGGCGAGCACTATGGCCAGGGTCAGCAACAGATCGGTCATCGCGGTTTTCTGCTGCCCGGTGTCGCCTGTGGCAGCGGCATCGAAGGTTTGTTGCAGATCGTCCAGCACCTGCCAGATCCAGGCGGCGGTACCGACGGTTCGACCGAAAAACGGCAGTGCGGCGCTGAGGATCATCCAGCTCGCATGCTTGAAGCTCTCCCAGCGACTTTCGCTATTGGACACCGATTGCCGATTCGCCAGTTCGACCATTGCACTGACGTTGGCCTTGAACAGAAAAGCCAGGTAATTGGTAGCGATGACTGCTGTTCCCAAGGTCAGCGTGCCGCTCATCTGCAAGGAAGTCAGGGGATCGGCGAGCAGTTGTGAGAGCGACCATACCGAGGGTCGATCATCGCTGAATACGTAATTGGCATAGTTGGCGCGCGCACTGTCCGGCAACCAGGCGAGGACCGACTGACGCAATGTCGGTGAATGCTTGATGGCGTACACCAGGTTGGCCGGCGACGGGTACTGGAGCAAGGCATGATCGGACAGGGGCCGGTACAGCAGGCAGGGTCCCTTGTCCATCTGTCGGGGGCCGATCACGAACATGTTGGCCACTTCATCGGTGGTCGCCCCCGGGCGCCACGCGGGATTGAAGGCCAGCGGTCGAATGACGATCTCCTGACCGTCCACCCGGCGATTGTCGTCCAGCAATTGAACCACGGCCGCGACATAGCGATAGCCCGCCTCGTCGACACCGCCCTGTGCGCGAATCTTCTGCTGCAACGCCAGTAACGGCAATTCGACACGCAGCCGGCTGGTGAACAGGTTCTGCCGTCGCAGGCTTTCCAGCGGGTCATCGCGCAGTTTTTGCCTGATCAGCGCGGGATAGGTCTGGCCGATGTCGACACTGACGATCAATCTTTCCAGATAATCAGCCGTCATCCATGCCGGCACCGCAGTGCTGCCGATACTGCTCACGGTCTTGTTGCCGAGCGGCAAGGCAATCAGATTCTGCAGCGCCAGATCGACCAGGCTGAAGGTGCTGCGTTCGGGCTCCAGCAACGGTGTGAAACTGCCCCACACCACCACGCTGTCGACCACGATGCGAATCTCGGCCAGATTCAGTTCAGTGGCCTCGGGATGCTCCTTGAGCAGGGCCGCCTCCAGTTGCTCCAGCGCGAACTCGCGAATCGGTTTGATGCCGTCGTCAAAGGACTGCTCGGCGTTCTGACTTTGCACCTGCGCCAGATCCATCAGATGACGGCTGTAGGCGGTCAGGTCGCTGGGCGAGGCGTCGACCATCCACTCTGGCAACGCTTGCTCGACCAGGTTGAAGCGTGAAGACGACTGCTTGTCCGTGGGGTCGAGTTCGTTGGTCGTGCGGCTGACGTGGGGCGTCAGATTGGTTGTCGCCGGTTCGTTTGCCAGCTCGCCAATCGCGTCGGCCTGCAGGGCGATCAGATTGCACGCCAGATGATCGAAGTAGTTGCCGTCAGGTTCGATCAGCCGCCATTGCAAGGTTGCAGGCGGCGGTCCCTCCGTCTGGGTCTGCAGTGAGGCACCCAGTTCCTGCAGGGTATCGAAGGCCTGGAAACCACGAGTGATGGTGTGGGTGAGAATCAGCGTGCGGCTGCCGAGCGTGCCGATCAGTACGGCCATATCGAGGACGTGCAGGTGAGTGGAAGTGCCATCGCGCGTGGTGTCCAGATCGATCAGGCAGGCGCGGGACTGATAGCGATCATCGGTACTGCGGCTAGTTTTTTGCGGATGGTCGAAAAGACTCTGAGCCATGGCGCGCTGGTCGTCGTCCCACGCCGGGTTCGTCCCGACGTTCCACAGTTCGCGCAGGGACCTGGACAATCCCTGCCAGCGCGGGGCGGAGGCGCGGGTGAACTGGTTCCAGTAATCGACCTGTTGTTCCTCGAAGGCAACAAACAGCAGCGGCGCCAGTTCATTGAGGAGTCTGGCGATGGCCTCGATGTTGACGGGCAGTTGTACCGGCGTCTCGTGCGCAGGATGCAAAGTGAGGTAGTGCTCGCCATCCAGGTAGATCACTGGCTTGTTGGCGACGCCATGACGCACCAGCGCATCGGTCAGCGATTCGAAGTGTCGCGGCCCGGGGACGACACGCTGGTCACGCAAGGTCCAGCCAGGTGTCACCACCATTGCCAGTCGCGGGTCGATCTGTAACTTGGGGTATAGCGTCTTCAGTGCCGGTTGCAGGGCGCGGGTGGCGACTTCCCTGATTGAGGGGCCGGCGACCAGTTGGGTAAGCAGGGCGTCTTGATCGTCCGGCAGCTTGTGGTCGGCGGGAGAGTTGAGGGTTTCTGGCATGGTCACATCCTTGGTCAGAACAGCAGGCACCGCGAAAGAGGCGGTGGGCGATGCGTTGCAAGGTAGTGACGGGCTGAGCGCCGAGGGTGGTAGATAGATATCGCAGACAAAAAAAGACCCGCACGGCGGCGGGTCTTGTCGTCAGCGTCGGCTCAGGTTCCGGACTTGATCTTGGTCCAGGCCCGGGTGCGTGCCCGCTCGGCATCCCGCGGCAGTGGTTGCAGGGTGTAGAGCGTGCCCATTGCCGCATCGGTCGGGTACAGGTTGGGGTTGTTGCGGATCGCCGGATCGACCAGTTGGGTGGCGTCCTTGTTCGGGTTCGGATACCCGACGAAGTCGCTGACCGGCGCGATCACCGCCGGTTGCAGCAGGTAGTTGATGAAGGTGTAGGCGTCCTCGGTGTTCTTCGCGCCCTTGGGAATGGCGAGCATGTCGAACCAGATCGGTGCGCCTTCCTTGGGCAGGCGCATGTCGACCACCACGCCGTTCTTCGCCTCTTTGGCGCGATTGGCCGCTTGCGAGAAGCTGCCGGAATAACCGACCGCGACGCAGATGTCACCGTTGGCGATGTCGGCCATGTACTTGGACGAATGGAAGTAGGTCACGTACGGCCGGATCTTCATCAGCAGCGCTTCGGCCTTGGCATAGTCCGCCGGATTTTTGCTGTTGGGGTCCAGGCCCAGGTGCTGCAGGGCCAGCGGCAGAATCTCCGACGGCGAGTCGAGCAGGGCGACGCCGCACTGCTTGAGCTTGCTGATGTTCTCCTCCTTGAAGATCAGGTCCCAGCTGTCCACCGGCGCGTTATCCCCCAACGCTGCCTTGACCTTGGCCGGATTGAAGCCGATCAGGATCGTGCCGTACATGTACGGTACGGCAAATTTGTTGCCCGGGTCGTTGGCTTCGATCAGCTTCATCAGTTTCGGATCGAGGTGATTCCAGTTCGGCAGCTTGCTGCGATCCAGCGGCTGGAACACCCCGGCCTCGATTTGCTTGGCGAGGAACACGTTGGACGGCACCACCACGTCATAGCCGGAGTTGCCGGTCAGCAGCTTGGCTTCCAGCGCTTCGTTGGTGTCGAAGATGTCGTAGACCAGTCTGGTCTGGGTGTTCTGCGCCTTGAAGTCTTCCAGCGCCTTGGGCGTGATGTAGTCGAACCAGTTGTAGACGCGCAGGGTGCGTTCTTCAGCGTGGACGCCGACGCTGAGCAGCGCGGCGCACAGGGCTGGCGCAATGCAGTGCTTGAGTCGGTTCATTGTTCGAACCCTTCGAGCACGTTTACCGCGTTGATGCCGATTTCCTCCACCGCGTAACCACCCTCCATGACGAACAGCGTCGGTTTGCCGAGGGCGGCGATGCGTTTGCCCATAGCCAGGTAATCCGGACTGTCGAGCTTGAACTGCGAGATCGGATCGTCCTTGAAGGTGTCGACGCCCAGCGACACGACGATGACGTCGGCGCCGTAGCTGTCGATCTCTTTGCAGGCCTGTTCCAGCGCCGCACTCCACACATCCCAGCCGGAACCGGCCGGCAGCGGATAGTTGAAATTGAAGCCTTCACCCGTGCCTTCACCGCGTTCATCCTCGTAGCCGAGGAAGAATGGAAACTCGGCTTCCGGGTGGCCGTGGATCGAGGTGAACAGCACGTCGCTGCGCTCGTAGAAAATCGACTGGGTGCCGTTGCCGTGGTGATAGTCGACGTCGAGGATCGCGACTTTCCTGTGGCCGGCATCGAGGAATGCCTGAGCGGCGATGGCGGCGTTGTTGAGGTAGCAATAACCGCCCATCAAGTCGCTGGCGGCGTGGTGTCCCGGTGGACGGCACAGGGCGAAGGCACTGTGCGCGCCGCGCTGGATTTCCGCCTGCGCAGTCAGCGCCACTTGCGCTGCGCTGTAGGCTGCTTGCCAGGTGCCGGCGGTGATGGGGGCGCCGCCGTCGAAGCTGTAGTAACCGAGCTGGCCGTGCAGGCTGGCCGGTTTGATTTGCCGCAGAGTGCGGGCGGGCCAGGTGTAGGGCAGCAGGTCGCCGTCGGTGTTGAATTCGGTCCAGCGTGCCCACGCACCTTTGAAGAAGTCGAGGTAATCGCGGCTGTGGATGCGCGCGATCGGTTCGAGGCCAAAATCCTTTGGCGCTTCTACCGGGCCGAGGTTCTGGTGCTGTACCCGTTGCAGCACGTGGTCGGCACGCGACGGCATTTCGAAACACGGCTTGAGCTGGCCGTCGATGAGTTCGCAGCGGCCGTGGTGCAGGTGGTGATCGTCCGAGTAGATCGTCAGCATTTGTTGTTCTCCACAGAGGGCTGATTCGGTTGCTCCCAGTGTTGCGGCGCGCGACGAATCGGAGAACGGCAGGAAAGGCCAAAAGGGGATCGATATGGCCAAAAACTCTGACCGCAATTCGCCCCTCTTTTCAGTACAGCCTAGCTTCGATTCAGGCATGCAATGCGTCCCGGTGGGAGCGGGCTTGCTCGCGAATACGGTATGTCAGATAAATTGATCGCGATTGACACTGCGCATTCGCGAGCAAGCCCGCTCCCACATTGGAACATCAATGAGGGCGAAACTGGCTCGGCGCAACACCGCTCCAGCGCACGAACGCATGGCGGAAACTCGCGGTCTCGCTGAAGCCCAGGGTTTCGGCGATGCGGTAGATCGGCAACTGATCCTCACACAGCATCTGCTTGGCGCGCTCGAAGCGCAGTTCGTCGAGCAGTTCCTGATAGCTGCTGCCCATGTCCTTGAGATGGCGGCGCAAGGTGCGCGGCGAGCACTTCATCTGCTGGGCCAGTCCCTCCAGCCCCGGTGCTGCATTGAGCTGGGCACTGAGCAACTGGCGAATTCGCCCCAGCCACGCCTGGCGTCCGGTGAACTCGATGTTCTGTTTGCGGCAGCGTTCGGCCATGGCCTGGTGGGTGATGCTGTCGGCCAATGGCAACGGCTGATCGAGCCAGCGCCGGTCGAAGGCGAAGGCGTTGTCTTTGGCGGCGAATTGCAGCGGGCTGGCGAAGTGTTCGGCGTAGCTGTCGCGGTAATCCGGCGCGGCATGTTCAAAGCGTGTCGCCAGCAATGGCAGCGGATGCCCGAGCAGGTCATCGCAGATGACCTTCAATGACACCAGGCAGAATTCCGCGTTGAACACCGCCATTTCCGGGCTCTCGCGGTAATCGGCAGCGACAAACCAGACTCGCTCGTCATCGTCTTCCAGACTCAGTTCGAAAAGTGTTCCCAGCAGCGCCGGATAGCGTATCGCCAGGCGCAAAGCGTCACCTAAGGTGGCACTGGTGAGCAGGGCGTAACCGAGGATGCCGTAGCAGGAAACGTGCATCCGCCGGCCCAGTTCCAGGCCGATGTCATGCTTGAGCGCGACCGCATTGGCGCAGACCTGCATTTCCTGATTGGTGGTGATGCGTGTGTCGGCACGGGCGAGATCCGCCGCACTGATGCCGCTGCCGGCCAGCAGCGCTTCGCTCGACAGGCCTTCGGTCTTGAAGGTGTTGAGCACCAGAGAGACGGCATTGAGCGTCGTGAGGTGGGAGTGGAGCATGAGGCGGCATCCGCTGGTTTTTGGCAAAAGAGGCAGCAAGTAGCGTGCCGTGCACGACGCCCACAGGCAGGAGTGACGTCGTGCACGGTCCTCGGTGTATGCCTTAGCTCGCGCTGAAAAACAGCTGTCGGGCCTGCTCCACGCCGATCATGCTGCGGTAGTACGCCAGCCGTTCGTTCCGGCTCAACCCGCGAGTGCTGTCGGCATCGGATCCCAGTTGCCGCTCCTGCGGGGTTTTCAGACGTGCAGAGAGAAAGGCTTTGTCCGGCACCCATGAGGTGGAGTACAGAAAGTGCGCGTACCACAGCACCTTGCGCGTGGTCTGATCAGTGATGCTGTATTCGTCCAGGTAGAGCGCCTTGCCGCCCTTGAGGCGGCGTCGACTGACAGTTTTTGCAATACGGATGGTGTCGTTGGCCTGGAGCCAGGCGACACCCGATGGTGTGGGTGACTGTGCCCTGGTCATCCCCGACATGGCGCTTTTGGCCTGCTGATAAAGGCTGTCGACTGCATCGCTCAGTGCCTTGTTCAGCACCGCAGCCGAACGTTGACCGCTTTCGGTGGCGTTACTGTCGGTCAGAGCCTGTTCAATGGCCGCGCTGACGTGTTCCAGTTGCAGGGCGTGCTGGTGAAACAGGTACTCGATACCGACCGCCGAGCGTCCGGCCTGCTTCATGAGTTCGTTCATGCGCAGGGTGAACGCCGGCAGGCCGTCGAGCAGGTCCTGCCCCTTGTTCAGGCTGGTTTCGAGCGCTGGCGTCGGCGTCGGCAAGGCAGTGCTGATACGTTCGACCCACACCCCGGGAGTTTTTTGATGAAAGGTCGAGATGACCTTGTCCGTGAGCGGTGACTTGATGTCGACCAGGTCGGTTTCCAGGCCCTGTGCCGTCAGGCGCGGCTCGCCGATCAGCACGCCGTTGTAGCGGGTGCGGATGAACTTCTTTTTCGGCCTTGGCGGTTGCACGGGGAGCGCCGGGCGGCTGCGCAGGGTGTCGCGCTCTTCGAGCAACAGCACCAGGTTGTGGCGGGCGCTGCGGTTGAATTGCTCGAGCTGTTGGCGAAGGTTTGTCAGCGGTGCCTCTTGCACACTGTCAGCGAACGCGGACTTGAAGTCTGCCAGGCGCTCGTCGAGTACGTTGAATTGTTCGATCAGATCGTTGAGGCAGTCGATGCGTTCGTCGAGCCGGGAAACGCTGCGCTCCTCGAGGGTGTCGCGCAGTGCCTGAACGGCGATATCGGCGGTATCGACAATCTGGTCGAGACTGAGCCAGGCATCCGCGGCGGTCGCTACCGAGTGTTCGGGCAGGCAGACATTGCGCGCCAGTGTCACCTGCAGTGCCTTGAGATCCTCGATCGAGTACGCCGGGAGTGCCTTGCGGGTCAGTTGAATCAAGCGCAAGCCGTCTCTCTCGAACTCTTTGAGTTGCACCAGTTGTGCCTGGATCTGCTCCAGACGCGTGATCATGTCCAGATTGAGCTCAAGCATCTGCCGCGTTTCGGCAATATGCCGGTTCTGGGGCTGTTCAGCCTGTTCTTCGAGATGATTGAGTACGCTGCGCAATGTCGGCGTGAACAGGGTCAGCGCTTCGCGAATCCCTGCATGGATGAGTTCGAGCTGCGCCTTCAGGTAGCTCAGGGATCTCTGTTGGTAGTCAGCCGTTGGCGAGAATACATGCAACGCCTTGAGATCGCTCAACGCCTGGGCATAAGCGACGCGTTGCCTGTCCAGAGACTGTAGAAAGAGCTGGCGGTGGGCCGCAGCGGTCTGAGCGGTGGCAGCGTTCATTGCCTGGCGGACCTGTTCCAGCTCGCCTTGCGCTGCCGCTTTACGGCTTTCGAAGGCGGTCAGGCGGGTGCGCAGTTTTTCCGCTTCGATGCGGCGCTGTGCTTCAGCCAGTTGTGTCAGGCCGGTTGAGCCGCCACCGCGCAGGCGCAGTCGGGTATCAACGAACCATTCGCCACGCAGATTGCCGATCAGGGCTGGGCCGGTATGGGTTGGATCCTGCGGATCGATGATCATGACGGTGCCGTTTTCGTCCACCGCGACCTCGAACCAGTCATGGCCCACCGGGGCGTACCATTTGCTGTTGTAGCTGTAGAGATTGCGATAGAGCCCTGGCGTGGTGTTGGCGCTACCCAGACGTTGCGGGCGAAGGGTTTTGAAGTGCGACAGCACGGTGCCCAGACTTGCAGGCGTGCGGTTCGCGGCGCCGCTGATATTCAGGGTCTGCTGCAGGTCAGCGGTTTCATGGGGAGCACTTTTTTCCAGTTGCTGCACGGTAATTTCAGTGGTCGTGGGGTCAGGGCTTTTCGGTGTTTCGCTTGCCGCTGTCTCATGGGCCAGTCGTGGTCGGGAGCGTCCTGCGATGTGCAACGTGATCGCCATCCCCAGATTGAGCAGAACCTCGGTGAACGCTGACCATTGCGCTGAGGAGTCATCCTGCTCCCGGGCTTCCTTCAGGGCTTGCAGTTGCTCCATCACCTGCCAGATCCACGTCGCGACACCCACCGTGCGTCCGAGGAACGGCAAGACGGCATTGAACAGGGTCCATCCGGCCCGTTTGAAACTGGCCCAGCGACTTTCCGCATTTGACACCGACTGGCGGTCGGCCAGCTCGACCAGCGCCGACGCGTTGGCTTTGTACAGAGCGTCTGGCAGATCGCCCTCCACGGTCTTTCTACCGAGGCTGATCGGCCCGCTCATGATGGTCATTTTTTCCGCATCCACCAGAAACTCGGTGACGGCCCAGGGCGAGGGCAACGTGCTTGGAAACACATAATTGGCGTAGTCGCTGCGCACGCTGTCCGGGAGCCAGGCGAGCACCGAGTCACGCAGGCTGGCGGATTGCTGAATGGCGTACAGCAAGTTGCTGGGGGAAGGGTATTGGGTCAACGGCTGGTCGAGCATCGGCCGATACAGCAGGCACGGCCCGGCGCTCGGGTCTTCAGGTCCGATCACGAACATGTT
The DNA here is from genome assembly GCF_058798255.1 of Pseudomonas sp. GW823-FHT01D03. Taxonomy (NCBI): domain Bacteria; kingdom Pseudomonadati; phylum Pseudomonadota; class Gammaproteobacteria; order Pseudomonadales; family Pseudomonadaceae; genus Pseudomonas; species Pseudomonas sp. GW823-FHT01D03. Next base: position 120,298 of record NZ_JBXAKK010000001.1, on the reverse strand, counting down.
GGCGACTTCGTCATGGCTGCCGTCTGCTCTGCGTCGAGGAACGAAAGCCAGAGGCCGCATGACGATGGTCTGGTCCTCGACCCTGCGATGGGTGCTGTCGGGGTCCAGCACTGCGACGACATAGCGGTAACCGCGCGCGTCGACACCGGCCTTGCCGCGAATTTTCAATTGCAGGGCCAGCAGCGGCAACTGGATGCGCAGGTGCTGAGTGAACAGTGCCTGGCGCCCGGCGGATGCAGGCGTGGTGTCGACCAACTGGCTCTTGATCAGCGCCGGATAGGTCGTACCGATATTCGCGCGGGTTACCAGGTCTTCCAGATAGCTTACGGTCAGCCATGTGGGAAATGGCTTGCCACGGGTGGAGTGCAGGGTCTTGTTGCCTACCGGTACTGCAATCAGATTCTGCAAGGCCAGATCGGTGACGCTGAAATTGTAGGTCTCGATTTTTCCCGGAACAGTAAAGGTGCCCCAGATCACCGGACTTTTGACCCGCAACTGGATCGACTCAAGGGCTGTTTCCAGATCGGTACGCTGCGCATCGGCGTGCTCGCGAAGGGTCTCGGCATGCAAGGCGTTCATTTCACTCAGCGCGTATTCGCTGATTGGCAGGATGCCATCCAGATAGGATTTGCCGTTGTTCTGGCTGTGCAGCGCAGCCAGATCCTTCAAGTGCCGGGAATAGTTGTTCAGATCCGGCAGTGACGCAGCACTGAGCCAGTCAGGCAGGGCATCCTGGAACCAGCTCAATGGCGGGCCGGGCTTTTTCACCGTTGCGTCGACTTGCGGGGTGGCCGTGGACAATGGCTTGTCGAGTGGCGCAGGTGTGGCAGGAGAAAAATCCAGCGCGCCGATCACATCGATCTGAATCGAGACCAGTGCGCACGCCTGATAATCGAAGATGCTGCCCGAGGGTTCCAGTAAGCGCCATTTCAGTTGCTGGTATGGCTGGAGGTTGCTGACATGCTCAGGCAAGGATTTGCCCAGTTCATCAAGAGAGTCGAACTTCTGATAACCCTTGAGCAGCGAGTGGGCGAGGATCACCGTTTTTCCCTGCTGTGTGCCGATCAGCACCGCCATCGATACTTCGTTCAAGTGCTTCACGGTATCGTCATCGACCAGGTCAATGGCGATCAGGCAGGCGCTGCTTTGGTAGGGATCATCGATTTTCCTGCTGGGCAGATCCGCATTGCGATACAGCGTGCGGGCCATGGCGCAATCGCTCTCGCTCCAGCCTTGTACCTGATCGACGTTCCAGATCTCGCGCAGGGTGTCCGACAGCGCATGCCAGCGCGGGCCGGTGCTGTCGTCGGCGCTGTTCCAGTACGCCAGCTGTTGCTCCTGAAACGCGGTGAGCATGACCGGTGCCAGCAGGTTGAGCAGGCTGGCGATTTCGTCGACCCGTACCGGTAAGTGGACGGCCGGCTCGCTGATCGGTTGTTGCGTCAGAAAGTGTTCACCTTCGATATACAGCGTCGGCGTGCCCTGCACGACCTGGGCGGCGAGAATTTCGGTCAAGGCCTGGTAGGTCGGATTTCCGGCAACGATCTGCTCGTCGACGATGGACCATTGCGGCGTGCCGATCATGGTAATGCTCGGCTCCAGATCAAGTGCGGGATACAGCTTACGCAAGTGCTCGCGCAGCAGCACGGCGGCCACGTCGCGTAAGTCGGGGCCGACACTCAGTTGAGTGATCAGGGCTTCGGTAGGATGGTGGCCGGCGGCAGGCGGCCGGGTGGAGCGTGTGATTGCTGAACTCATGGTGCGTCCCTGCGTTCTGGTATGGAGGCGTTCCCGAGGACAAGCCTCGGGGTCGCTCCATGCTAGGGGGCACGTTGCAGCGTTGGTGGTAGATATGTAGGGGGCGCCGGATTATTCCGGCGCCGGACACGGCTCAGCGCAGCTCGCCACACAGGTCGAGTTCGATCAGGCGTCGTACTTCGGCGTTGTCCAGACCCGCACCGAGCAAGCCGTGCAGCTTGCCGAACGCTGCTTCGCGGGTCATGCCGCCGCCGGACAACACGCCAACACCACGCAACCGGCTGCCGGCCTCGTAAACGTCCAGCTCGACCCCGCCTTCATGGCACTGCGTGACCGCAACCACCACCACACCGTTGTCCCGCGCGCGGCCAAGGCTGGCGAGAAATTCGCTATCGTCGCTCGGCCCGGTGCCGCTGCCGTAGCATTCCAGTACCAGCCCCTGAATGCCGCTGGCCAGCAGACCGTCGACAATCCCGGCGCCGATGCCGGGGAACAGCGGCAGTACCGCGACGTTGACCAGTTGTTTTGCCTGGCTGTAGTTCAACGCGGCTGGAATCGACGGTGCTTTCACTCCGCCGCCCTGACGTTCGAGGCGCTTGAACGGATGCCGGCCGAAGCTGCGCACTTTCGCGCAGCGCGTCGGCGCCAGCAGCTCGCCGTGGAAGTACAGGTGCACGCCCGGCGCCAGACCCTGGCCCAAGGCAACCAGTGCGCCGCCGAGGTTTTCCCAGGCATCGCTGTCGGTGACGCCGGCCGGCAGCATCGAGCCGGTGAAACACACACGGGCATGCAGGCCGAGCAACTGAAAGCTCATCGCCGCGGCGCTGTAGGCGAGGGTGTCGGTGCCGTGCAGGATCAGCACGCTGTCGCAGCCTTGCACGTCCACGGCATCGACTACCGCTTCACGCAGTTGCTGCCAGTAGGCCGGGGTCATGTTGGCGCTGTCGATCAGCGGCGACATTTCCCGAAAGCGCCACTGTGGCACCACCAGTTCGGGCTGGCTGTGCAGGTACTCGCGCATCCGCGCTTCGAAACCGGAGGCCGGGGCAAGGCCATTGGCACTGGCCTGCATGCCGATGGTGCCACCGGTGTAGAGCACCATGACGTGTTGGGCGGCGGGAAAGGAATTGGCAATCATCTGAGGGTCTCCACAAGAGATGACATTGTAGGAGTGAGCCTGCTCGCGATAGCGGTTCATCATTCAACATTGATGTTGGCTGAAAGACAGCTATCGCGAGCAGGCTCGCTCCTACAAGTTATTGCATCACAATAACTGACGGGCGCAGGGGATGCGCCCGTCATTCACCTGTCAGCGTTGCGCTGCAGGAACGCCTTGCGGCTCGACTGCGGTCTTGTCGGCGGCTGGCGCCTCGGTCGGCCAGGCCTTCAGGTCCAGATCCAGATCGGCAAATTTGCTGGAGTCGAATACCGGCTGCTTGATGCCGGCGCGGCGCTGCTCGTCGTAGTCGCGCATCACGCGCATGCCGACCTTGAACAGCATGGCCAGGGCCATCAGGTTGACGAAGGCCAGGCAGGTCATGGTGATGTCGGCGAAGGCGAACACGGTCGACAGATCCTGCATCGAACCCCATACCACCAGCGCCAGGACCAGACCGCGGAACACCATCAGCAAGGCGCGGTTGCGGCTGAGGAACTGCAGGCTGTTTTCGCCCAAGTAGTAGTTGTAGAGGATGCAGGTGAAGACGAACAGCGACAGCGCAACGCTGACGAAGATGCGACCCCAGTCACCGACCACGGCGGCCAGCGAGTTCTGGGTCAGGACGATGCCGTCACCTTCGAAGCCCGGGGTGTAGAAGCCCGACAACAGGATCAGCAGCGCGGTGCAGGTGCAGATCACGAAAGTGTCGAGGAACACGCTGAAGGCCTGAACCACACCCTGAGCGCCCGGGTGTTTCACCGAGGCCACGGCGGCGACGTTCGGCGCACTGCCCAGGCCCGCTTCGTTGGCGAACACGCCACGCTTCACGCCCATGACGATGGCGCTGCCGAGCAGGCCGCCGAAGGCCGGGTCGAGGCCGAAGGCGCTCTTGAAGATGGTTTCCAGCATGGCTGGCACGTGTTCGATCTGGGTGCCGATCACGTACAGGGTCACGCCGATGTAGGCCAGGGTCTTGACCGGTACCAGCAGGTCGGACACTGCAGCGATGCGCTTGATGCCGCCGATGAAGGTGATGGCCAGCAGCACCGCCAGGACGATCCCGGTGTGGCTTGGGTCGAAGGCGAAGGCGTTCTGTAGCGAGTGGGTCACGGTGTAGGACTGCAGGCCGATGAAGGCGAAGCCGTAGGTGACCAGCAGCAGGACCGAGAAGACCACTGCCATGCCTTTCAACTTCAGGCCGTGCTGGATGTAGTAGGCCGGGCCGCCACGGTACAGGCCGTCGCCATCGGCGCGCTTGTAGACCTGAGCCAGGGTGCATTCGAAGAAGCTGCTGGACATGCCGACCAGTGCGGTCACCCACATCCAGAACACCGCACCCGGACCACCGAGGGTCACGGCGATGCCGACACCGGCGATGTTGCCTGCACCGACGCGGCCGGCGAGGCTGAGCATCAGGGCCTGGAACGAGCTGAGTTGGCCGCCGCTGCTTTTCAGGCTGTCGCGGAATACCGCGAACATGTGGAAGAAGTGCCGCAATTGAACGAAACGCGAGCGAATCGTGAAGTAGCTACCGAGCCCGACAATGAGCACGATCAGTACTTTCCCTGAGAGGAAGTCGTTGATGACTTCGAGCATGGATTTTTCCTCGCTGTTTTTTGTGTAAGCAAATGCTGGATGTTCAGAAACATCGCGTTACACCGGTTTGCGCGCGGCACGACAGGTGAGGCGAAGGTTTCGTCCCGGATCCATTTCGCGGGTTTGTTATTAGTTCGGGTTTCGCATGGGTTATGGCCTCGTTACCGACGACCGCTCACGCGAAGAGGGGCGGCACTATACCGATCAGTGCGGCGCCCGTCTGCACGCTCGTGGTGCAAGCGACGAAACGAAGCGTTGAAACACCCGGCGTTACCGGCGCCGGGCTTGTGCGGGAACTGCTCTTTTGTGGGAGCGGGCTTGCTCGCGAATGCGGTGTGTCAGGTTCATTCTGGTCGACTGACACGACGCCTTCGCGAGCAAGCCCGCTCCCACATGAAGCAGTCCCCAGACATACGGGTCTCAGGATCAGAAAGTTAAAAAAAAGGGCTTGGGGACTGATCCCCAAGCCCTCAAAAGGTGAGAGGTGTCTAGTCCCTCGACCTGGTGAGCGGTGCTACAAATTACGCGTCGGCTCAGGCTTTGAGCGGAACCAGACGCGGGGCAATCATGTTTTCCGGGCGCAGGATGTCGGCGAGCATGGCTTCGTCGAGCAGACCTTCTTCGCGCACCAGTTCCAGCACGCCGCGGCCGCTTTCAAGAGCAATACGGGCGATGCGGGTGGCGTTTTTGTAGCCGATGTACGGGTTCAGCGCGGTGACCAGACCGATCGAGTGTTCGACCAGTTCGCGGCAGCGGGCTTCGTTGGCGGTGATGCCGACGATGCAGTGCTCGCGCAGCATGTCCATGGCGCGTTGCAGCAGACGGATCGAGTCGAGGATCTTGAACGCGATCAGCGGCTCCATCACGTTCAACTGCAGTTGGCCGCCTTCGGCTGCCATGGTCAGCGCCAGATCGTTACCGATGACCTGGAAGGCCACCTGATTAACGGCTTCCGGAATTACCGGGTTGACCTTGCCTGGCATGATCGAACTGCCTGGCTGACGCGCTGGCAGGTTGATCTCGTTGATGCCGGTGCGTGGGCCGCTGGACAGCAGGCGCAGGTCGTTGCAGATCTTCGACAGCTTGACCGCGGTGCGCTTGAGCATGCCGGAGAACAGCACGAAGGCGCCCATGTCGGAGGTGGCTTCGATCAGGTCGGCGGCCGGCACCAGCGGTTGACCGCTGATCAGCGCCAGACGCTGTACTGCCAGCGCTTGATAACGCGGGTCGGCGTTGATGCCGGTACCGATCGCGGTGCCGCCCAGGTTCACTTCAGTCAGCAGTTCCGGGGCCAGCGTCTTCAGACGGGCCAGGTCTTCGCCCATGGTGGTGGCGAACGCACGGAATTCTTGACCCAGGGTCATCGGTACGGCGTCTTGCAGCTGGGTACGACCCATCTTCAGCACGTGGTTGAATTCTTCACCTTTGGCCGCGAATGCCTGAATCAGGCTGTCAAGGCTGGCCAGCAGCGCGTCGTGACCCAGCAGCAGACCCAGACGGATCGCGGTCGGGTAGGCGTCGTTGGTCGACTGCGCCATGTTGACGTCGTCGTTCGGGTGCAGGTACTGGTACTCGCCTTTCTGGTGACCCATTGCTTCGAGCGCAATGTTGGCGATCACTTCGTTGGCGTTCATGTTGGTGGAAGTACCGGCGCCACCTTGAATCATGTCGACCACGAACTCTTCGTGGAAATCACCGCGGATCAATCGGGCACAGGCTTCGCTGATGGCAGCGTGCTTGGCTTCGCTCAGATGACCCAACTCACGGTTGGCGTCAGCGGCGGCCTGTTTGACCATCGCCAGACCGACAACCAGTTTCGGGTAATGCGAAATCGGAACGCCGGAGAGACGGAAGTTGTTCACCGCTCGCAGGGTCTGGATGCCGTAATACGCTTGAGCCGGTACTTCGAGGGCGCCAAGCAGGTCGTTTTCTGTGCGGAAAGATGCAGCGGAGGACATGATAGAAATCATCTCGATATGGACCCGGTCTGTGCCGGAACGCTGCGAATGCTAGGCTTGTGGGATTTTTTGGGCCAATGCTGTTAAACACTGGCCTATGCACATTCGGCATAATGCCCGTGTGACGCCGCGTGCGCGGCAGACGTGTGACCTGTTTTGGTGCGTTCCCGGGAGGGCGTGATGAATCTGGAAAGCAAATGGCTTGAGGACTTCAGTGCTCTGGCCGCCACCCGCAGCTTCTCGCAGGCAGCCGAACGGCGCTTCGTGACCCAGCCGGCGTTCAGTCGACGGATCCGCAGCCTGGAAGCGGCGCTTGGGCTGACGCTGGTCAACCGCTCGCGCACGCCGATCGAACTGACGGCAGCGGGGCAGCTGTTTCTGGTGACCGCGCGCACCGTGGTCGAACAGCTCGGCGAAGTGCTGCGCCACCTGCATCACCTGGAAGGCGGGCAGGGCGAAGTGATGCAAGTCGCCGCCGCCCACTCTTTGGCGCTGGGCTTCTTCCCGCGCTGGATTGCGCAACTGCGCAACGAAGGGCTGAACATCGCCACGCGATTGGTGGCAACCAACGTCGGCGACGCGGTGCATGCGTTGCGCGAAGGCGGCTGCGACCTGATGCTGGCGTTCTACGATCCGGACGCGGCGATGCAGATGGACCCGGAAATCTTCCCGTCGCTGCACCTGGGCCAGACCGAAATGCTGCCGGTGTGCGCGGCGGATGCCGAGGGCAAGCCGCTGTTCGATCTGGAGGGCGACGCCAGCGTACCGCTGCTGGCGTACAGCGCCGGGGCGTTTCTCGGGCGTTCGGTGAATGGATTATTGCGCCAGCGTCAGCTGCGCTTTACCACTATTTACGAAACCGCGATGGCTGACAGCTTGAAGAGCATGGCGCTGGAAGGCCTGGGGATTGCCTGGGTACCGCAACTGAGCGTACGTGCCGAGCTGGCTCGTGGCGAGCTCGTCGTCTGCGGTGGCCCGCAATGGCACGTGCCGCTGGAGATTCGTCTGTATCGCTGCGCATTGGTGCGTAAAGCCAACGTGCGGCTGTTGTGGCGCAAGCTTGAAGGCGGCGCCGCACAAAATTCCTGACCCATCGCGGATCCAATTGTGGGAGCGGGCTTGCTCGCGAATACGGTGTGTCAGTCGAGATCCATGTATCTGACCTGACGCCTTCGCGAGCAAGCCCGCTCCCACAGGGGGGATTTGTGGTGTTTGTCGGCTGACCTTCAAGTCAATAAAACCGGGCCTTTCGCTGATTTGACGGATGGTCGTTTCGGGGGCTGTTTATTGCTTTCTTTGCGGTATACTGCGCGGCCTTCGGCCGGTACGTCCGGCCATTTTTCGTACAATCAAGCCACGCAATCCTGCGTGGCTTGTTGTTTTTGACGCGCCTGCGGGCGCCCAGAGAGAAGAGGCGCGACGATGAGTGCACTGGTTGGCGTGATCATGGGCTCCAAGTCCGATTGGTCCACCCTTAGCCACACCGCCGATATGCTGGAAAAGCTCGGCATCCCGTACGAGGTCAAGGTGGTTTCTGCCCACCGCACCCCGGATCTGCTGTTCCAGTACGCCGAAGAGGCTGAGGGCCGTGGCATCGAGGTGATCATCGCCGGTGCCGGTGGCGCAGCCCACCTGCCAGGCATGTGTGCGGCCAAGACCCACCTGCCGGTACTGGGCGTTCCGGTGCAGTCGTCGATGCTCTCGGGCGTCGATTCGCTGTTGTCGATCGTGCAGATGCCAGCGGGCATTCCGGTCGCCACCCTGGCCATCGGCAAGGCCGGCGCGATCAACGCCGCGCTGCTCTCGGCGAGCATTCTCGGCGCCAAGCATCCACAGTTCCACGCGGTACTGAAAACCTTCCGTGCCGAGCAGACAGACAGCGTCCTGGACAATCCAGACCCACGTATTGCCTGAGGTTGTTGAGATGAAGATCGGTGTAATCGGTGGCGGCCAGTTGGGTCGCATGTTGGCCCTGGCGGGTACTCCGCTGGGCATGAACTTCGCTTTTCTCGACCCTGCGCCGGACGCTTGCGCCGCCGCGCTGGGCGAACACCTGCGGGCCGATTACGGCGATCAGGATCACCTGCGCCAACTGGCCGATGAGGTCGATCTGGTGACCTTCGAGTTCGAAAGCGTTCCGGCGGAAACCGTGGCGTTCCTCTCGCAATTCGTTCCGGTCTATCCGAGCGCTGAAGCCCTGCGCATCGCTCGCGACCGCTGGTTCGAGAAGAGCATGTTCAAGGACCTGGGCATCCCGACCCCGGCCTTCGCCGACATTCAATCGCAAGCCGACCTGGATGCCGCCGTGGCGTCCATCGGTCTGCCGGCAGTGCTGAAAACCCGCACCCTGGGTTACGACGGCAAGGGCCAGAAAGTCCTGCGCAAGCCGGAAGACGTGGTCGGTACGTTCGCCGAGCTGGGCAGCGTTGCCTGCCTGCTGGAGGGCTTCGTGCCGTTCACCGGCGAAGTTTCGCTGATTGCCGTGCGTGCCCGTGATGGCGAAACGAAGTTCTACCCGTTGGTGCACAACACCCACGACAGCGGCATCCTCAAGCTGTCGGTGGCGAGCACCGATCACCCGCTGCAAGCGTTGGCTGAAGATTACTCCAGCCGTGTGCTCAAGCAACTGGACTACGTCGGTGTGATGGCGTTCGAGTTCTTTGAAGTCGACGGTGGCCTCAAGGCCAACGAAATCGCCCCGCGTGTGCACAACTCCGGGCACTGGACCACCGAAGGCGCCGAGTGCAGTCAGTTCGAAAACCACCTGCGCGCCGTTGCCGGACTGCCGCTGGGTTCGACCGCCAAAGTCGGCGAGAGCGCCATGCTCAACTTCATCGGCGTGGTTCCGCCGGTCGAGAAAGTCATCGCCATCGAAGACTGCCATCTGCATCACTACGGCAAAGCCTTCAAGGCCGGGCGCAAGGTCGGTCACGCCAACCTGCGCTGCGCCGACATGGCCACGCTGCAGGCGCAGATCGTCAAGGTCGAAGCGTTGATCGCCGAGTAACGACAGTTTCATCTGGCAGCGGCGGAACCATTCAGGGCTCGCCGTTCTCTGATGGCAGGATGCCAAAGTCTGGCTAGGCTTTGGCATATCTACTATTCAGCGTCAGAGGGAAATGCCATGGGAATTATCGGAACCATCTTTATCGGCTTGATCGTCGGCCTGCTGGCACGCTTCCTGAAACCGGGCGATGACAGCATGGGCTGGATCATGACCATCCTGCTCGGTATCGGCGGTTCGCTGGCAGCCACCTACGGCGGCCAAGCCCTGGGCATCTATCAGGCAGGTCAGGGCGCAGGCTTCATCGGCGCACTGGTCGGCGCGATCGTACTGCTGGTGATCTACGGCCTGATCAAAAAGAACTGATCCAAAGCGACAAAGCCCTCTCTGCCAAAGTGGCCGGGAGGGCTAGAATGCTCGGCGATTTATTGTTCCTTCCTTTCTATACCGAGCTCCTTCATGCGCCGTCTTCTGTTGACTCTTCTTTTGCTGGGCAGCGGTCTGGCCCACGCCGGCGAACTGCCGGAAACCGACTGGCTGGAACTGATGCCCAAATCGGACCAGAAAGCCCTCGAGGCGATGCCCGAAATCGACCACAACTCCCCGGAAGCTACTGGCACCTTCACCGAGAAGGGCGGGATGAAACAGGCCAAGGGCCTGCCGGCGGTGATGTATTCGACCAAGACCGTGGCGTCGATGAACGACAAGCACATCCGCATCGGTGGCTACCCGGTGCCGCTGGAATCCGACGCCAAGGGCCGCAGCACGCTGTTCTTCCTCGTGCCGTATCCGGGCGCCTGCATCCACGTGCCGCCACCGCCACCGAATCAACTGGTGCTGGTGCGTTATCCCAAAGGTTTGAAACTTGACGATATCTACACGCCGCTGTGGGTGACCGGCACGCTGAAGATCGAGAAGGTCAGCAATGATCTGGCTGACGCGGCGTATGCGCTGCAGGCGGACAAAGTGCGGGTGGTGCAGGAATCGGATCTCTAAGACCTGCACATAACAAATGTGGGAGGGGGCTTGCTCCCGAAAGCGGTGTGTCAGTCAAATTAATGTATCTGACACACCGCTTTCGGGAGCGAGCCCCCTCCCACAGTTTGTTTTGCGGTGTTTGTTAGAGCGGCTTGCTGGCGACACTAACGCCCATGGTGTGGCTAGCGCCCGGCGCCAAAGTCACCACATCATCCATCACATTCGCCGTCTCGATGCACAGCATGCGCTGCCAGCCATCGTTGTCCATGTCGGCCAGCACTGCCGCGCGGTCGATCCACGGGTTCCAGATCACTGCCGTGCGCGAACCGGTAGCGGTCAGCACGATGCGTCGTTCCCAGGTCGGGTCGACGATACTCAGTTGTGGCGGCGCATCGAGATAGATGCGGTCAGTTTCCCCGGCGAAATGCAACTCACCTTGCTGGCTGTGGGTTTTCCACTCATCCAGCGTTTCGATGTACTTCAAGCCGGCCACGCCATCAACGTGCACATTGCGCACATCACTGACGGCGAAATAAGTGTGTAGCGCCTGACTCAGGCTGACGGTGTCACTGCCACGGTTATGGCTGGTCAGGCTGAAGCTCAGTTGTTCGGACAAATGCAGGGTCAGGGTCAGGTCGACCTGATGCGGCCAGCCCGGCAGGCCACCTTCGGGGTAGGGCAGCCTGAATTCCACCTTGACGCCATCGGCCTCTGATTCGATGCCGCCCAGCTCCCAATCCATCGCCCGCACCAGACCGTGCGCGGGTGCCGGTTGCTCACCGGTGTACATGGCCTGCACGCTCTGCGGATTGCGTTCGAACTTGCCGAACCACGGCCAGCACACCGGCACACCGGCGCGGATGCTCTTGCCGGTCTTGAACTCGGCCTTGTCGTTGAGCCAGATGATCGGCGGCTGGCCGTCGATCTGGTAACTGAGGATGTGCGCGCCTTGCTGGGCCACCAGCACTTCGGCCTGACCGTGGCGGATGCGCCAGCAGTTCAGTTCATCCAGTTTCACGGCTTCAACGTTGGGCGTGTTCATGGGGCAACTCTCGATCAGACACTTGGGACGACTATCGACCGCAAAACCGCGGCGATGTTTAACGCGCGCGCGGTGGCACCGAGCGAGTACGACCGCTGCCGTCGATGGCGACGAAGACGAATACCGCTTCGGTCACTTTACGCCACTCGCTGGACAGCGGATCGTCGCTCCACACCTCGACCATCATCTGGATCGAGCTGCGGCCGATTTCCAGGGTCTGGGTATAAAAGGACAATTGCGCGCCCACCGCGACCGGCACCAGGAAGGCCATGCGGTCGATGGCCACGGTTGCCACACGGCCACCGGCCACGCGGCTGGCCATTGCGGTACCCGCCAGGTCCATCTGCGCCACCAGCCAGCCGCCGAAAATATCGCCAAAGCCGTTGGTTTCGCGGGGGAGTGCGGTAATTTGCAGGGCCAGGTCGCCTTGCGGGATCGGATCTTCTTGTTCGAGCTCTATCATGCCGGGGGTGCCTCTGACCCGTGACTCTTCGTTGGTATTGCTGGTGGTAGCCGTCTTCAGGAAAAACGATTCAGCACCGAACATACTGCGTTCGTCACGTTTTCCATAGGCGTCTAAAGGGGAAACTCTGCGAAACCGGCTGATCCCGTTCAAAGGCCGGACCAACGACGTTTTCGCACAGCAACCCCCTACAAACCGGAGCAAGGTTGCGAGTATATCGGTCGGTAGACTCCGCGACGACCATCGGGTTCTGATTTTGACCGGCAAATACGCGCCTCTATGTGCTTTTTCGAACAATTTGCTATGGTGCCGAACCTGCCCAAGCCACAGCCAGCGTTGTTGTGGCGGTAGATCCGCCTATAAGAGAAGCCCTTGCCATGACCACAGCGCCTTCGAGCCTCGCGCAGCCCGAGCAACCTGCACGCCCCCTGACCCGCAATGACTACAAGACTCTGTCGCTATCGGCCTTGGGCGGTGCGCTGGAGTTTTACGATTTCATCATCTTCGTGTTCTTCGCCACCGTGGTCGGCAAGCTGTTCTTCCCGGCCGACATGCCCGAGTGGCTGCGCCTGATGCAGACTTTCGGCATTTTCGCCGCCGGTTACCTCGCGCGGCCGCTGGGCGGCATCGTCATGGCGCACTTCGGCGACCTGCTGGGACGCAAGAAGATGTTCACCCTGAGCATTTTCATGATGGCCGTGCCGACCCTGATCATGGGGCTGCTGCCGACCTACGCGCAGATCGGTATGTGGGCGCCGATCCTGCTGTTGCTGATGCGAGTGATCCAAGGCGCGGCGATTGGCGGGGAAGTGCCGGGGGCGTGGGTCTTCGTTTCCGAACACGTACCGCAAAAGCACATCGGCTACGCCTGCGGGACGCTGACCAGCGGGTTGACCGCCGGCATCCTGCTCGGCTCGCTGGTCGCCACGGCAATCAACAGCATTTATACGCCGGGGGAAGTCGCGGATTACGCCTGGCGCATTCCATTCCTGCTCGGCGGCGTGTTCGGTCTGTTCTCGGTGTATCTGCGCCGCTGGCTGCACGAAACCCCGGTGTTCGCCGAGCTGCAACTGCGCAAGGCCTTGGCCGAAGAAGTGCCGCTGCGCGCGGTACTGCGTGACCATCGCGGGGCGATTGCGATCTCGATGCTGCTGACCTGGCTGCTGTCCGCCGGGATCGTCGTGTTGATTCTGATGACCCCGACCGTGCTGCAGACGGTCTATCACTTCTCGCCAACGGTGGCGCTGCAATCGAACAGCCTGGCCATCGTGTTTCTGAGCTTTGGCTGCATCATCTCCGGCGCCCTGGCCGACCGGCTCGGCGCCGGCCGGGTGTTTGTCTTCGGTTGCCTGGGCTTGCTGATCAGCTCCTGGACCTTCTATCACAGCCTCGCCGATCATCCGAACTGGTTGTTCCCGCTGTATGCGCTGACCGGCTTGCTGGTCGGCACCATCGGTGCGGTCCCATACGTGATGGTCAAGGCGTTCCCGCCGGTGGTGCGCTTCAGCGGGCTGTCGTTCTCGTACAACGTGGCGTACGCGATCTTCGGTGGCCTGACGCCGATGGTGGTCAGCCTTCTGCTGAAAGAAAGCGCGATGGGCCCGGCTTACTATGTGGCGGTGCTGTGCACGATGGGGATTCTTGTTGGCGCGTGGCTCTGGAACAAGGGGCGCTGATCCGGAATTTCCTCCAGTAGTACCGGCCCCTTCGCGAGCAAGCCCGCTCCCACATTTGGAATGCATTTCAAACTGTGGGAGCGGGCTTGCTCGCGAAGGGGCGCACCACGAATCATCCAGTAAAACCTCGATGCTGGCCTTTCATCCAATTGTCATATTTCAGCCATAGAGTGTTCACACGGCCTGCTGATACTTGGCCCCGACTTAACACACCCTATCTGCTAGGAGTAAGGCATGAAACTGAAGCGTTTGATGGCGGCAATGACTTTTGTCGCTGCTGGCGTTGCGACTGCCAACGCGGTTGCCGCTGTTGACCCTGCTATCCCGAGCTACACCAAAACCACTGGTGTGTCGGGCAACCTGTCCAGCGTCGGCTCCGATACCCTGGCTAACCTCATGACCCTGTGGGCTGAGAACTACAAGAAAGAATACCCGAACGTAAACATCCAGATTCAGGCCGCTGGCTCCGCCACCGCGCCACCTGCGCTGACTGAAGGTACCTCCAACCTGGGCCCGATGAGCCGCAAGATGAAGGACACCGAACTGGCGGCCTTCGAGCAGAAGTACGGCTACAAGCCAACCGCTATCCCGGTTGCCGTGGACGCCCTGGCGGTGTTCGTGCACAAGGACAACCCGATTCAGCACCTGACCATGGAACAGGTTGACGCGATCTTCTCGTCGACCCGTCTGTGCGGCGCCAAAGCCGACGTGAAAACCTGGGGTGAGCTGGGCGTAACCGGCGACCTGGCCAACAAGCCGGTTCAGCTGTTCGGTCGTAACTCGGTATCCGGCACCTACGGCTACTTCAAAGAAGAAGCCCTGTGCAAAGGTGACTACAAGCCAAACGTCAACGAACAACCAGGCTCGGCTTCGGTCGTGCAGTCGATCAGCTCCTCGCTGAACGGCATCGGTTACTCGGGCATCGGCTACAAAACCGCTAGCGTGAAGACCGTACCTCTGGCCAAGAAAGGCAGTACGGACTTCATCGAAGACACCGAAGAAAACGCCCTGAACGGCAAGTACCCGCTGTCGCGCTTCCTCTACGTTTACGTCAACAAAGCCCCGAACAAGCCTCTGGCCCCGCTGGAAGCCGAGTTCGTGAAACTGGTTCTGTCCAAACAGGGCCAGGAAGTCGTAGTCAAGGACGGTTACATCCCGTTGCCAGCCAAAGTCGCTGCCAAAGCACTGGCTGATCTGGGCTTGCAAGAAGGCGCTGCAGTCGTAAAGAAGTAACAAATTGAGTCCGAAATAAACACCTTCGGACTCCGGTGTGGGAGCGGGCTTGCTCGCGAAGAGGCCTTCAGATTCAGCATCTTCATTGACTGAATCACCGCTTTCGCGAGCAAGCCCGCTCCCACACAACCCTCGAATTTTTCGATCCTCCTCCAGTATCCCGCTGGCGGTGGATTTGCTGCGTCACTGCACTGTCATCTTTCTGTCATACAGGATCGCTAGGGTGAGCGCATGAATGATCTGGCCAATTCCCAAATGACTACTAATCCTCCCAAGCGCATTGATTTCAATACGCCTGAGCTGCAACGCAAGCGCCGCATTCGCGCGCTCAAGGATCGCTTCACCCGTTGGTACGTCCTCGTTGGCGGTCTGGCGGTGCTGGCAGCCATCACCCTGATCTTCTTCTTCCTCGCCTACGTCGTTGCACCGTTGTTCCAGGGTGCCAGCCTGACCGCGAAAGATGCCATTACCCCAGCCTGGATGCAGGACGCCGGCAAGCCGCTGATGATTTCGCTCGAAGAGCAGAATCAGGTGGCGATGCGCGTTTCCGACAAGGGCCAGGCGTTGTTCTTTGACATCGACAGTGGCGCTGAACTGAAGCGCGTCGATCTGCCGGTGCCTGCCGGCGCTACCGTAACTTCCATTGGTGAAGATCAGCCAGGTCATCCGCTGGTGGCGGTGGGCCTGTCCAACGGCCAGGCGCTGGTGTTCCGTCACACCTATAAAGTCAGCTACCCCGATGGCAAGAAAACCATCACCCCGGCCATCGAATACCCGTATGGCGAAGCGCCGATCGCGGTGAACGAGAGCGGCGGGGCACTGGAGCACGTCAGCCTCAACGCGACCGATTCGACGCTGATGCTGGTGGGTTCGACCGGTTCGCAGCTCAATGTGCTGGCGCTGACCAGCGAAGAAAACATGATGACCGGTGAAGTCACCAACGAGCAGAAGCGTATCGAGCTGCCGCAGATGACTGAGCCGGTGAAAAACATCTTCGTCGACCCGCGCCAGCAATGGCTGTATGTGGTCAACGGGCGTGCCCAGGCCGATGTGTTCAGCTTGCGCGACAAGAGCCTCAACGGTCGCTACAAACTGCTGGAAAACGCCGACGCCGAAGTCACCGCGAGCACGCAACTGGTGGGCGGCATCTCGCTGATCATCGGTGATTCCAAGGGTGGTCTGGCCCAGTGGTTCATGGCTCGCGATACCGATGGCGAGCTGCGCCTGAAGCAGATCCGTACCTTCCAGATGGGCACCACGCCGATTGTTGAAATTACCGCCGAAGAGCGTCGCAAGGGCTTCGTGGCCCTCGATGCCAGCGGCAAGCTCGGCGTGTTCCACAGCACCGCGCACCGCACCCTGCTGGTCGAGCCGGTAGCCGAAGGCCAGGGCCTGTTCGGTCTGTCGCCGCGTGCCAACCGGGTGATCGTCGAGGCCGGCGGCAAGCTGCAACCGCTGCTGCTCGACAACCCGCACCCGGAAGTGTCGTGGAGCGCGTTGTGGAGCAAGGTCTGGTACGAGAACTACGACGAGCCTAAATACGTCTGGCAATCGACCGCCGCCAATACCGATTTCGAACCGAAACTGAGCCTCTCGCCACTGACCTTCGGCACCCTGAAAGCGGCGTTCTACGCCATGCTGCTGGCCGCGCCACTGGCCGTCGCTGCGGCGATCTACACCGCGTACTTCATGGCCCCGGGCATGCGCCGCAAGGTCAAGCCGGTGATCGAACTGATGGAAGCGATGCCGACGGTGATCCTCGGTTTCTTCGCCGGTCTGTTCCTCGCCCCCTATGTGGAAGGGCATCTGCCGGGCATCTTCAGCCTGCTGATGCTGCTGCCGATCGGCATTCTGGTTGCCGGTTTCACCTTCAGCCGTCTGCCTGAGTCGATCCGCCTGAAAGTCCCGGACGGCTGGGAAAGTGCGCTGCTGATTCCGGTGATTCTGTTTGTAGGCTGGTTGTCGCTGTACATGAGTCCGTTCATGGAGAACTGGTTCTTCGGCGGTGACATGCGCATGTGGATCTCCCACGACCTGGGCATCACCTACGACCAGCGCAACGCTCTGGTAGTCGGTCTGGCCATGGGTTTTGCGGTGATCCCGAACATCTACTCGATTGCCGAAGATGCCGTGTTCAGCGTGCCGCGTGGCCTGACCCTCGGTTCGCTGGCGCTCGGTGCCACGCCGTGGCAGACCATGACTCGTGTGGTGATCCTCACCGCCAGCCCGGGCATTTTCTCGGCGCTGATGATCGGCATGGGCCGTGCGGTCGGCGAAACCATGATCGTGCTGATGGCCACCGGTAACACCCCGGTCATGGAAATGAACCTGTTCGAAGGCCTGCGCACCCTGGCTGCCAACGTCGCGGTGGAAATGCCGGAGTCGGAAGTCGGCGGCAGCCACTACCGCGTGCTGTTCCTCTCGGCGCTGGTGCTGCTGATGTTCACCTTCGTCATGAACACCCTGGCAGAACTGATTCGTCAGCGTCTGCGCAAGAAATACTCGTCGCTTTAAGCAAAGGTAGAAGTCTGTGAAACAGAACTCCCTGAAAGGATGGTTCAAGAGCGGCGCCCCGGGCGTCTGGATCAGCGGTGGCGCGGTGTCCATCGCGGTCATCATGACCATTGGCCTGCTGGCGGTGATTGCCGTGCGCGGTCTGGGTCATTTCTGGCCGGCGGACCTGATCCACGCCAGCTACGACGTGCCGGGCCAGGCCCAGCACCTTGTGGTCGGCGAAGTGGTACAGAAAGAAGAAGTGCCCCGTGCCCGCCTGAAAAGCGCTGGTTTGCCAGTGCCGGACCAAGGTCCGGAATTCATGACCCGCGAGCTGATCAAGGTCGGCAACCGTGACCTGAACGGCAACGACTTCACCTGGGTGGTTGGCGAGTGGCTGACCAACCAGACCACGCCGCCGGAACTGATGGCGATCGAGCGTCGCGAGTGGGGCAACTTCTACGGCTACCTGGTCAACGTCAAACAGGACGGCAAGGTCATCGCCGAAGGCGAAGCCGCATGGCCTGAGCTGCAAGCGCGGATCGACCGCGTGAACGGCCTCGCCGCGCAGCTCAAGTCGCTGGAAAAAGTCGATATCGGCGCGATCAACGCGGGGCTGGAACGCATCCGTCTGCACGGTCGCAAGCTGGAACTGGAAGGCAAACTCGACGCCACCGCACAAGCGGACATGGAATCCGAGCGTGCCGAACTGAACGCCCGTTATCAGGACATCGAAGCACGTCTGGCCGACCTGCATGCGCAGTTCAACCGCGATGCGCTGACCGCTCGTGATGCCAACGGCAAAGAGATCGAAATCGGTCTGGGCAAAGTGGTTCACGCCTACCAGCCGAACGCCATGAGCACCTTCACCAAGATCGGTTTCTACTTCAGCAAGATCTGGGAATTCCTCTCCGACGATCCGCGTGAAGCCAACACCGAAGGCGGGATCTTCCCGGCGATTTTCGGCACCGTGATGATGACCCTGATCATGGCGATGATCGTCACCCCGTTCGGCGTACTGGCGGCGGTGTACCTGCGTGAATACGCCAAGCAGAACACCCTGACGCGGATCATCCGTATCGCGGTGAACAACCTGGCGGGCGTTCCGGCGATCGTTTACGGCGTGTTTGGTCTGGGCTTCTTTGTGTACGTGTTGGGTGGTTCGGTCGACCGCTTGTTCTTCCCCGAAGCACTGCCGGCGCCAACCTTCGGTACACCGGGTCTGCTCTGGGCATCGCTGACCCTGGCGCTGCTGGCGGTGCCGGTGGTGATCGTGGCCACTGAAGAAGGTCTGGCGCGTATCCCGCGCACCATACGCGAAGGCTCGTTGGCCCTTGGCGCGACCAAGGCTGAAACCTTGTGGAAGATCGTGATCCCGATGGCCAGCCCGGCCATGATGACCGGCATGATCCTCGCCGTGGCCCGCGCCGCCGGTGAAGTGGCGCCGCTGATGCTGGTAGGTGTGGTGAAACTGGCGCCGTCGCTGCCGGTGGATGGCAACTATCCGTACCTGCACCTGGATCAGAAAATCATGCACCTGGGCTTCCACATCTATGACGTCGGCTTCCAGAGCCCGAACGTCGAAGCGGCACGTCCGCTGGTGTACGCCACGGCGCTGTTGCTGGTGCTGGTGATCGCCACATTGAACCTGTCGGCCGTGTGGATTCGTAACCACCTGCGCGAAAAATACAAAGCTTTGGACAGTTGATATTCCTGTGGGAGCGGGCTTGCTCGCGAAGGCGGTGGGTCAGGCGACATTGATGTTGAATGTGCCGACCTCTTCGCGAGCAAGCCCGCTCCCACCCTAGATTGAGTACAGCCGCACCAAGCGGCTAACCGAACCGAATTTGTCAGCACAGGGAGCCTCCCATGCAGCACGAAACCCATACCCACGGCATCAATATGTCCGCCCTGGGTCGCGACAAGCAGAGCCTGAGCCTCGAGCAGGAAACCGTGGCCATTGAAGTCCCGGGCCTGAACCTGTTCTACGGCGATAAACAAGCGCTGTACGACGTCAGCCTGAACATCCCGAAACAGCGCGTGACGGCCTTCATCGGCCCGTCCGGCTGCGGCAAGTCCACGCTGCTGCGTACCTTCAACCGCATGAACGATCTGGTTGACGGCTGCCGCGTCGAAGGCGCGATCAACCTGTATGGCAACAACATCTATCGCAAAGGCGAAGACGTTGCCGAACTGCGTCGTCGCGTCGGCATGGTGTTCCAGAAGCCCAACCCGTTCCCCAAGACCATTTACGAAAACGTGGTCTACGGCCTGCGCATCCAGGGCATCAACAAGAAGCGCATTCTCGACGAAGCCGTCGAGTGGGCGTTGAAAGGCGCGGCACTGTGGGACGAAGTCAAAGACCGTCTGCACGACTCGGCACTCGGTCTGTCCGGTGGTCAGCAGCAGCGTCTGGTGATTGCCCGCACCATCGCCGTTGAACCGGAAGTGTTGCTGCTCGACGAACCGTGCTCGGCCCTCGACCCGATCTCGACCCTGAAAGTCGAAGAGCTGATCTACGAGCTGAAATCCAAGTTCACCATCGTCATCGTGACCCACAACATGCAGCAGGCCGCGCGGGTTTCCGACTACACGGCGTTCATGTACATGGGCAAACTGGTGGAATTCGGCGACACCGACACCCTGTTCACCAATCCGGCGAAGAAGCAGACCGAAGACTACATCACCGGTCGTTATGGCTGACAGTTGCGGGTTATTCACAGAATTGACGCTGCGGCCCACCGCACCTTACCGGACGCTCCAAGGACGCCACCATGATTAGTAAAGAAGGCCTTACCCACCACATCTCCGCGCAGTTCAACGCCGAGCTTGAGGAAGTGCGCAGCCACCTCCTGGCCATGGGCGGGCTGGTCGAGAAGCAGGTCAACGACGCGGTCACCGCGCTGATCGAGGCCGATTCCGGTCTGGCCCAGCAGGTGCGCGAGATCGATGACCAGATCAACCAGATGGAACGCAACATCGACGAAGAATGCCTGCGCATTCTCGCCCGTCGTCAGCCGGCGGCGTCTGACCTGCGGCTGATCATCAGCATCTCCAAGTCGGTGATCGACCTGGAGCGCATTGGCGACGAAGCGACCAAGATCGCTCGTCGTGCTATCCAGCTGTGCGAAGAAGGTGAAGCGCCGCGCGGTTACGTCGAAGTGCGACACATCGGCGACCAAGTGCGCAACATGGTTCGCGATGCGCTGGACGCGTTTGCCCGCTTCGATGCCGATCTGGCGCTGTCGGTGGCGCAGTATGACAAGGTCATCGACCGCGAATACAAGACCGCCCTGCGTGAGCTGGCGACCTACATGATGGAAGACCCGCGCTCTATCTCGCGGGTTCTGAGCATCATCTGGGTGCTGCGTTCGCTGGAGCGGATCGGCGACCACGCACGTAACATCTCGGAACTGGTGATCTACCTGGTGCGCGGAACCGACGTGCGTCACCTGGGCCTCAAACGCATGAAAGAAGAAGTTGAAGGCACAAGCGGCGAAACCGCTAATGTTCCGGGCAATGCTGACGATAAGTAAGATTGCCTGAGAAAAGCGCCCGGCCCTTTGGCCGGGCGTTTTTGTTTAGGGCGCCTGTATCAGGAAATCGAATTAAAAAGCAGCACCCGCGAACGAAAAGTCCCGGCGTGACTGAAGATTGTTGGCAATGTGCCATCAGTAAAAGCGGTATGCTTGCCGGGATTTTTATAGGGGTGTTGGATGAGCAAGATCAGTGTGTTGGTCGTGGACGACGCTTCGTTCATTCGCGACCTGGTGAAAAAGTGCCTGCGTAATTACTTCCCGGGGATCCGCACCGAGGACGCCGTCAACGGTAAAAAGGCTCAGGCCATGCTGGCCAGGGAAGCGTTCGACCTGGTGCTGTGCGACTGGGAAATGCCGGAAATGTCCGGCCTCGAACTGCTGACCTGGTGCCGCGAGCAGGACAATCTCAAGACCATGCCATTCGTCATGGTCACCAGCCGTGGCGACAAGGAAAACGTGGTGCAGGCGATCCAGGCCGGCGTTTCCGGCTACGTCAGCAAGCCGTTCACCAACGAGCAACTGCTCACCAAGGTCAAACAGGCGCTGAACAAGGTTGGCAAGCTCGACACCTTGATGAACAGCGCACCGACCAAGATGAATTCGGCGTTCGGCAATGACTCCCTGAGTGCGCTGACCGGCGGCAAGCCTGCCGTGGTCGGTGGCGCGCCGGCCGCCGCTGCGGTCAATCCGTTCGCCAAGCCAGCCGCTGCTGCTCCGGCGCCTGCTGCTGCGCCGTCGCGTGGTTTGCTCAACAGCCCGCCGGTCCAGGCCCCGGCTGCCTCGAAAGCACCGGCCGGTGGCCGTGGTCAGGGTCAGTTGCGACTGCCGAGCGGCACCCAGCAATGCGTGATCAAGGCCCTGAGCATCAAGGAAGCGCTGTTGGTGGTGAAACGCACCGACACCCTGCCGCAGATCCTCGACAGCGCCGTGCTCGACCTGGAGCAGGGCGACAACGCCGAAATCGCCCGCCTCAACGGCTACCTGCACGCCATCGTTGCTCACGAGCAGAAAGCCGACAGCGACTGGCTGCAACTGACTTTCCGTTTCGTCGACCAGGATGCGCAGAAGCTCGACTACATCTCCCGCCTGATCGCCCGCGGCACGGCGCAGAAGCACTTCGTTCCGGGCGCTTGATCCTCGTCGCCTGATACACCGCTTTCGCGAGCAAGCCCGCTCCCACCTTGGAATGCATTTCAAAGGTGGGAGCGGGCTTGCTCGCGAAGGGGCCATCACTTACGACATCGATTTCCCAGACCGCCCAATTTGAAACATCTGTCGACTAGCCTGGTCTGCTTCACCTGCTAGGCTCATTTCCAGGCCTTCTTTCGACAGACTTTTGCCCATGCTCGCGCGCCTGCTGTTTTTCTGTGGTCTTTTCCTGGCCTCCACCTCGACTGTGGCCATGACCATCTACAAATCCACCGATGCCAACGGCGTGGTGTCGTACAGCGACCGGCCGAGCAAAGGCTCACAGGTGTTCGTATTTCAGGACCGCATGGTCGAACACCTTGAGCGCCAGGTGTATCTCGATATCAAGAAGCAGAAGGGCACCGACGTGGTGTTCGTACGCAACGATCTGTATGCGCCGGTCGAAATTGCGCTGGCGTTTACCGGCCTGAGCAATGTGCGTGGTGCGCCGGCGCAGACGATTCGCCGGGTGCTGCCGGCGCGCAGCAATACGCGGTTGGCGCTGCTGACGGCAATCAGCCGTGGTCAGCCGCTGGTGTATTCACCGCAATTCCAGTATTCGCTCGGCGATCCCGCAGGCGCTGCGCAGAGCTATCGCTATCCACTGCCCTGGCGGGGCGGGCCGTTCCGTCTGAGTCAGGGCGCAAACGGGCAGTACAGCCACTATGGGCCGAAGAACCGGTATGCGATGGACATCGCCATGCCGGTCGGCACGCCGATCATTGCCGCACGGGCCGGGGTCGTGGTGAAAACCGAAAACTCACAGAGCGGGCGCGGCAATGATGCGTCCGGCAACTTCGTCCGGGTGCTGCATGACGACGGCACGATGGGCGTGTATCTGCACCTCAAGCAAGGTTCGGTGAGCGTGCGCGAGGGGCAGCGGGTGAAGGTCGGCAGCCCGCTGGCACTGTCGGGCAATACCGGCAACAGCAGCGGCCCGCACCTGCACTTTGTGGTGCAGCGCAATACGGGGCAGGGGCTGGTGTCGATTCCGTATCAGTTCAACCAGCCGCTGGGGGCGTTGCCCAACTTTGCGTTGGGCAAACAATAGATCCAGTGGAACTCAACTGTGGCGAGGGAGCTTGCTCCCGCTGGGCTGCGAAGCGGCCCCAAAACCCTGAAACCGCGTTCGATCAGATACAACCTGCACACGGCTCTGCGACTGCTGCGCAGCCGAGCGGGAGCAAGCTCCCTCGCCACAAAAGCTGTCCTGCAATCGCGATCAATCCAGCATCAACACCTTCGCCAGCACAATCTTCGGCCCTTTCATCTTCTTGATGATGATCCGCAGGCCTTCGACTTCCAGCACCTCTTCCTCCTCCGGTACCCGTTTCAGGGTCTCGTAGACCAGGCCGGCGAGGGTTTCGGCTTCGATGTGATCCAGGTCGATGCCGAGCAGGCGTTCAACCTTGAACAGCGGTGTATCACCACGCACCAGCAGCTTGCCCGGCTGATACGCGAGGATTCCGCGTTCGGCCTTGCGGTGTTCGTCCTGGATGTCGCCGACCAGCACTTCCAGCACGTCTTCCATGGTCAGGTAGCCGATGATATTGCCGTCGGCCTCTTCAACCACGGCGAAGTGCGAGCCGCCCTTGCGGAACTGCTCCAGCAGCTGCGACAGCGGCATGTGCCGCGATACGCGCTCCAGCGGGCGGGTCAGCTCAGCCAGGTTGAACGACTCGGGAATGTGATCCAGCGCCGCCAGTTCCAGCAGCAGGTCCTTGATGTGCAGCAGGCCGACGAACTCCTGGCGCTCGCTGTCGTACACCGGATAACGGCTGAACTTGTGGCGACGGAACATCGCCAGGATTTCTTTCAGCGGTGCGTTGAATTCGAGGGTGATCAGGTCTTCGCGGGAGTTGGCCCAGTCGACCACTTCCAGCTCGCCCATCTCCACTGCCGAGGCCAGCACGCGCATGCCTTGGTCGCTCGGGTCCTGACCACGGCTGGAGTGCAGGATCAGTTTCAGTTCTTCGCGGCTGTAATGGTGTTCGTGGTGCGGGCCGGGCTCGCCTTGGCCGGCGATCCGCAGAATCGCGTTGGCGCTGGCGTTGAGCAGGTAGATCGCCGGGTACATCGCCCAGTAGAACAGGTACAGCGGCACCGCCGTCCACAGCGACAGCAGCTCCGGTTTGCGGATCGCCCACGACTTGGGCGCCAGCTCGCCAACCACAATGTGCAGGTAGGAAATGATGAAGAACGCGGTAAAGAACGAAATGCCTTTGACCACTTCCGGCGACTGCACGCCGACCGCGCTCAGCAGCGGCTCGAGAAGGTGCGCGAACGCCGGCTCACCGACCCAGCCCAGACCGAGGGAGGCGAGGGTGATACCGAGCTGACACGCCGAGAGGTACGCATCGAGCTGACTGTGTACGGTGCGCAGAATATGCCCGCGCCAGCCGTTCTTGTCGGCGATGGCCTCGACCCGGGTCGAGCGCAGTTTGACCATGGCGAATTCTGCCGCAACGAAGAAGCCGTTGAGCAAAACCAGGATCAGAGCGAAAAGAATCATGCCGAAATCGGCGAAAATCGTAGCGAGGGACAAGCCAGGGGAAGGGTCCATGATGGAGTTTTGCGGGTTCCGTGTGATTCAAAAGAGAGAAAAGTCGCGCCTGAAGGGCAGGCACAAGTCAGCCAATGTAGCGGCTGACCTGGCGATTGCCTAGTGCGACATTACTCAGCGGTGCTGATCGCCCGTGCGCTGGCCACTTGCGCCGGAGCGAAATGACAGGTGAATGTGCTGCCGTGACCGGGCACGCTGCTGATCTCCATGCGCGCGCGATGGCGCAGCAACACATGCTTGACGATTGCCAGACCCAGGCCAGTGCCGCCGGTGTTGGAGTTGCGGCTGGAGTCTACGCGGTAGAAGCGTTCGGTCAGGCGCGGCAGGTGCTTGCTGTCGATGCCGATCCCGGAATCCTGCACGCTCAGGTGCGCGCCTTGCTCGTCGCCCCACCAGCGAATGCGGATGTTGCCTTCGGCCGGGGTGTATTTCACCGCGTTGAACACCAGGTTGGAGAACGCGCTGCGCAGTTCGGCCTCGCTGCCCTTGAGCAGGATTTTGCCGTCGGCTTCGAGGGTGATTTTCTGGTTTTTCTGCCCGGACAACTGCTGGGCGTCGCTCTTGATCGATTGCAGCAGGGTATCGATCTGCACCGGCTGGTTATCTGACGGGTAGTCGGTGGCTTCCAGCTTCGCCAGCAGCAGCAGGTCATTGAGCAGCGTCTGCATGCGCCCGCCCTGTTGCTGCATCTGCTGCAGCGCGCGGCTCCAGCGCGGGTTCACCTCCTCGACGTTGTCGAGCAGGGTTTCCAGGTAGCCGCAGATCACCGTCAGCGGCGTGCGCAGTTCGTGGGAGACGTTGGCGATGAAGTCTTTGCGCATCTGTTCCAGTTGATGGATGCGCGTGACGTCGCGCACCAGCATCAAGTGCTCGTTGTTGCCGTAGCGGGTCAGATACAGCTGAATGCGCACCCGATCATTGGTCGGCGAGGGGATTTCCAGCGGTTCGGCGTAGCTGTCCTGCTCGAAGTACTCCTTGAAGCGCGGATGGCGTACCAGGTTGGTCACCGGTTGGCCGCTGTCCTGCGGGGTCTTGAGGCCGAGCAGGGTTTCGGCGGCGCGGTTCCACCATTCCAGGTTGCCGTCGCTGTCGAGCATGATCACCGCGTCTTTCAGCGCAGCGGTGGACTCCTGCACCCGGTCGATCACCGCTTGCAGGCGCCCGCGTACCCGTTGGTCGCGACGTTGCAGGTGGTAGATGCTGTCGAACACCTCGCCCCACAGGCCATAACCGTCGGGCGGTGCTTCATCGGGTTGGTGCAGGCGCAGCCATTCGTGCAGACGCAGCAGTTGCTTGAGCGTCCAGGCCAGGTAAATACCCAGGCCGGCAGCGAGGCTCCAGCCGTAGTAGCCGGTGATCAGGCCAATCACCAGACACGCTGTGACCAGCAACAGCATGTGGCGAATCAGGGTGCCATGCCAGTTTTGATTCACGGAAATTACGGTCCTTGTCAGCGAGTCTGGCGGTCGGATCAGGCCTTGGTGGAAAACCGGTAGCCGGTGCCGCGCACGGTTTGTACCAGATTTTCGTAGGCATCGCCGAGGGCCTTGCGCAGGCGTCGGATGTGCACGTCGACGGTGCGCTCTTCAACATAGACGTTGCCGCCCCAGACCTGATCCAGCAACTGCCCGCGAGTGTAGGCGCGTTCCTGGTGGGTCATGAAGAATTGCAGCAGACGGTATTCGGTCGGGCCCATCTCGGCCGGACGGCCGTCGATGGTTACGCGGTGGCTGATCGGGTCGAGCAGCAGGCCGCCGACTTCGATCGGCGCTTCGCCATCGGTCGGGCCGGCGCGGCGCAGCACAGCCTTGAGGCGTGCGACCAGTTCGCGTGGGGAAAACGGTTTGGTGATGTAGTCGTCGGCGCCGACTTCAAGACCCTGGATCTTGTTGTCCTCTTCGCCCTTGGCGGTGAGCATGATGATCGGGATGTCCCCGGTCAGCTCGTCGCGCTTGAGACGGCGGGCCAGTTCGATGCCGGAGGTGCCAGGCAGCATCCAGTCGAGCAGGATCAGGTCCGGTTTGCGGTCAACAATGATGGCGTGTGCCTGCTGCGAGTTCTCCGCCTCGAGGCAGTCATAGCCGGCCATTTCCAACGCAACGGCGATCATTTCGCGAATGGGCGCTTCGTCGTCGACGATCAGAATGCTCCTGCCAACCATGCCTTAATCCTCTTGTCATTTAACTGTCTTGCGCCGCATTAGATAACGGAATTATTGCAGTCGTGTGACAGTATTTTAGTCGCCCGGCGGTTGGCGTGATCCTGGACTAAGCTCTAAGTCCGAATCCTGACAACCACAAAAGAAGGTTTCCATGACTCAAATGACTGCTTCTTTGAAAGCACTGCTGATGGCTGCGGCCCTGACTCTGCCTGGATTTGCGCTGGCTGCTGATCCTGCGATGGAGAAGGACGGCATGTACACCGACCACAAGGGCATGACCCTGTATACCTTCGCCAAGGACTCGGGCGGCAAGTCGATGTGCAACGACAAATGCGCAACGAACTGGCCGCCGTTGATGGCGACCGCGGGTGACAAGTCGATGGGTGACTGGACTGTCATCAAACGCGACGACGGCACGATGCAATGGGCCTACCAAGGCATGCCGCTGTACACCTTCGTGATGGACAAGAAGGCCGGTGAAATGACCGGTGACGGCAAAATGGACGGTGCCTGGAAAGTCGCCAAGGCCAAGTAAACGCAAGTCACCTGTGGGAGCGGGCTTGCTCGCGAAAGCGGTGTGTCAGTAGACAATGATGGTGACTGACACGATGCCTTCGCGAGCAAGCCCGCTCCCACAGGTTCTAATCTTCAGCGCATTGCATAATCCAGCACTATCCCGACAAAAATCGCCAACCCCGCCCAGTGGTTGTGCAGAAACGCCTTGAAGCAACGCATTCGGTCGCGATCACGGGTGTACCAGAATTCCCACGCGTAGCATCCAGCGGCCGCCAGCAGACCGAGATGGAACCACACGCCCAGCTCGAACTTCGACCCGGCCAGCAACAGGCAGCCCAATGACAGCGCCTGCAACGTCAGGATGATCACCCGATCCGCCTCGCCAAACAGAATCGCCGTGGATTTCACGCCGATCTTCAAGTCGTCGTCACGATCGGTCATCGCGTAATAGGTGTCGTAACCCACCGTCCACAGCAGATTGGCGATCCACAGCAGCCACGCCGCCGCCGGCAACTCGCCGGTCTCGGCGGTGAACGCCATCGGCATGCCCCACGAAAACGCCGCGCCCAGCACCACTTGCGGGTAATAGGTGTAGCGCTTCATGAACGGGTAGGTGAAGGCCAGCGCCAGACCGCCCAGCGACAGCCAGATGGTCGGCGCATTGGTGCACAGCACCAGCAGGAAACTCACGCCCATCAGCAGCGCGAAGAACACCAGCGCCTCTTTCGAACTGATCTTGCCGCTGGCCAGCGGTCGTTGCGCGGTGCGTTTGACGTGGCCGTCGACCTTGCGATCCGCCCAGTCGTTGATCACGCAACCACCGGCGCGGGTCAGCACTACGCCGAGCACGAAAATCACGATATTGGCCAGCGACGGCGAGCCCTTGCCGGCAATCCACAAAGCCCACAGCGTCGGCCACAGCAGCAGGTAAATACCGATCGGCTTGTCCATGCGCGTCAGCTGAATGAAATCCCAGGCGCGTGGATTCAAGCGGTTCAGGGACTTGAGCAGGCTCTGATACATCAGCAGATCTCCGGATGGGCGCGGGCGGCAATCCACAGGCTTGGCAGGAAGATTTCCGCGACCAATACGCTCAGTGCGCCACGGTCGAAACGCGAACGTCGGCCCCACAGCTCGGGCGCTTTCACGTCTGGCGGCAACCATTGTTCAGGGTAGTGACAAACTTCGAGGGCGCGACGCTGGAAGGCCTGGTCGCAAAACAGCAGTTCGCCCAGCGAGCGGCTGCCCAGTTCGTCCATGTGCAGACCGTCGCCTTGCAGGGCAGCGCGGGAGGCCACGCTACGGGCGAACACCCAGGCCTCGCCGTGACCGCGCAGATACACCTCGCGCACCCAGCCTTCGCTGCCTTCGGCCAGATCCAGCGCCGCGCATTCGTCACTGCGCAGAGTGTCCCAGCCTTCGAACAACGGTGTGACGCTGAAGCCGTCATTCGACAGCCGGGTCAGGCGGCGGGTCAGCGAGCCTTCGTCGAACAACCAGTTCAGGGTCAACGAATCGGGAAGGGACGTCAGTCGGCTTTGAGTCAGCCAGAGCGGGGTCGGGCAGGCATTTGAATGTTGCACAATGAGTCATTATTGGCCGCAAATGAGGCGGCGAGCTTAACATGCCGTGCTGCGAATTTGATTGATCGGGGTCGCCGTTGCGCCGAACAGGCTTGCATCTGCCCGGCACCCTCAGTACAAAACGCCCTGAGCCGGACGGCAGCGCAACCACCATCGACCGTCCGCGCCGACAAAAGCCTGAATTGAGGAAGTACCTGAATGAAAAAGTGGCAATGCATCGTCTGCGGCCTGATCTACAACGAAGCTGACGGTTGGCCGGATGACGGCATCGCGCCGGGCACCCTGTGGCAGGACGTGCCGGAAGACTGGCTGTGCCCGGACTGCGGCGTCGGCAAGATGGACTTCGAAATGATCGAAATCAACTGAGAAAAACCAAGGAGTAAGGCATGAACGCACCTGTCGTAATCGTCGGCACCGGGCTTGCGGGTTACAACCTGGCCCGCGAGTTTCGCAAACTCGATGGCGAAACCCCGCTGCTGCTGATTACCGCCGATGACGGGCGCTCTTACTCCAAGCCGATGCTCTCCACCGGTTTCGGCAAGAACAAGGACGCCGATGGCCTGAGCATGGCCGAACCCGGCGCCATGGCCGAGCAGTTGAAGGCCGAAGTGCGCACCCACACGCGCATCAGCGGCATCGACGCCGGCCACAAGCGCCTGTGGATCGGCGAAGAAGCGGTGTACTACCGCGATCTGATCCTCGCCTGGGGTGCGGAAACCGTGCGAGTGCCGATCGAAGGTGACGGTGCTGATCTGGTGTTCCCGATCAACGATCTCGAAGATTACGCGCGCTTTCGTGCAGCCGCTGCGGGCAAGCGCCGCGTATTGCTGCTAGGCGCCGGGCTGATCGGCTGTGAATTCGCCAACGACCTGATCCTCGGCGGCTACGAGGTGCAACTGGTGGCGCCGTGCGAGCAAGTGATGCCGATGCTGCTGCACCCGGCTGCGGCGGCGGCCGTGCAGGCCGGGCTGGAAAGCCTGGGCGCGCGTTTCCATCTCGGTCCGGTGCTGACCCGCCTGCAAAAAGTCGCGGACGGTCTGGAAGCGCATCTGTCCGACGGTCAGGTGATTGCCTGCGATGTGGTGGTCTCGGCCATCGGCCTGCGCCCACGCATCGATCTGGCGGCGGCGGCCGGGGTGCAGGTCAATCGCGGCGTTGTCGTCGACCGTTATTTGAAAACGTCCCACGCTAATATCTACGCCCTGGGCGACTGCGCCGAGGTCGATGGGCTGAATCTGTTGTACGTGATGCCCCTCATGAGCTGTGCGCGTGCACTGGCACAAACCCTGGCCGGCAATCCGACGGCCGTGAGCTACGGCGCGATGCCGATCACGGTGAAAACCCCGGTGTGCCCGTTGGTCGTTTCGCCACCACCACGGGGTAGCGAAGGCGTCTGGACCGTCGAAGGGCAGGGCGCCGACATCAAAGCCCTGTGTCACAGCGCCGATGGTCAGTTGCTCGGATATGCCCTGACTGGCGCGGCAGTGATGGAAAAACTCGCTCTGAACAAACAGCTTCCGCCCCTGCTGGCGTAAATACCGGTCGTTCTGTCGGAATCACCCCGCTTTTGCCCCTACAAAGGTCGCGGGGAGACTGGCGCCGCCGGTATCCGCGTGCCATTCTCACTCCCGTCTGCCGCAGAGTAGAGCCTGCGGCGCCTTGGGCGCTGTTCCAACGAGAACAGCACGGACATAACAACAAAAAACCGTCAAAGGGGCTTCACTAATGCGTAAACCAGAACTCGCCGCTGCAATCGCTGAAAAAGCGGATCTGACCAAAGAACAGGCCAACCGCGTTCTCAACGCCGTCCTCGAAGAAATCACCGGCGCTCTGCACCGCAAGGACAGCGTCACGCTGGTGGGCTTCGGCACCTTCCTGCAACGCCACCGCGGCGCCCGCACCGGCAAGAACCCGCAAACCGGTGAGCCGGTGAAAATCAAGGCCAGCAACACCGTGGCATTCAAGCCAGGCAAGTCGTTGAAAGACAGCGTCAATCCTTAAATTGCGGCGAACTCCCTGAGTAGCGGGGAGAACTGCAATAAAAAATGGGCACACCGATTGCGGTCGGGTGCCCATTTTTTGTGGTTGAAAATCGGCTTGTTAACGCCGGAAGCAGGCCTTGCCGTTGCCGAAATCCACGGCCAGGCAGTTCGGTTCGATCGCCAGTTGCAGATCCTGGAACAGGCCGGACAAATCGCTGTTCGACGCCGGTTTGGTTTCGCTCTTCAGCGTCACGGTGTTGTTTTCCACCCGCCAGGTGCCCTTGGCAAACCCGTCAGCGCTGCCATATGCCACGTCTGCGTCAAACGTGCCGTCCTTGCGCAGCAGCAATTCGGCGCCCATTTCCATTGCACCGGTCAGATAGTAATGACCGTCCAGTGACGGGGTATCTGCAGAGGCCTGAGTGACGGGTAGCCACATGAGTGCTGCGAACAACAGGGGTTTCAATTCCATGAGGTAAAGCTCCTTGGCGGCTCCGGGTTCAGGAGCCGAATTAGATGCAGGCTTCGGACCGTGGCTCAACAGTCAGTCGGCCTGGTTGACATTGCCGGGCGAAAAGAATTTACCAAGGCAAGCGGGTAACGTGGGAAATAAAACGATGTAAGAATTATCCCTGACATTTGTCAGAGTATTTTCGGCGTGGAAGTGTTGCGGAAGTGGTGGAAATGACTGTTGGATCGCACTTCGATAATTATTGAGTTGGCACCGAAGTACAGCATTCACGAGATGAATAAAGTTTCAGAAAAATGAATTGCCATCAAATTGATGGCACTTTTGTTGTTGAGCGTTGTCGCCAGTGAATTGTTTGTAAAATCCAGCGGGTTTTCGGAAGAATCCTACTTCTATTTTTTTCCAGAGTTGTCATGCTGGCCGCCGTGTACTGGGACGGATGTTCGAAGCGATTCGCAAAGGCTGGATCGGGCCGCTCTGGATCAAGGGTTCTGTGGGGGCAGAGCAAATGCGGGCAATATAATTCGCCATCAGGGATTCCCCTGCCACATATAGGGCGATCTCCTACACAGCCCAATGAACACTTCGTCTTGTTGTTTAACCAGATGCTTGCTAGTGGCCATCATAGTGATTACGATGCGCCCACTTGAAAGAGCACATCTCAATTGGATGAGTCGCTTCACTGCTCTTCGATACTGTCCCGCGCCGCGGCAACTCCAATAGGCGCATGACTGTAATCCTAATTAAAGGCCATGGATGTCCTACTCAAGCAAACTTTCCGCCCATTACCTCGAACTCGCAAAAGTCTCTGTTTCCAAAGAGAATTTCGCGGGCGAAGACGTTCGTTTTTCGAGCGAATTCGAGGCGCTGGAAAGCGAGCTGGCCAAAGCCTCGTCGATGCACGAAAGCGGGCAGATCGACTGGCTGAAAATCCGTGAAAACAGCGAAAATCTGCTGCGTACCCAATCCAAGGATTTGCGTGTCGGCGCCTGGCTGACCTGGTCGCTGTACCAGCGTGAATCCTTCCCCGGGCTGCTGGCCGGCCTCGGTCTGCTGCACCATCTGTCGGAAAATCACTGGGCCGACGTTCACCCGCTCAAACCGCGCACCCGCGCTGCCGCCATCGGCTGGCTGGTGCCGCGCCTGGAGCAGGTGCTCACTGAAAACATCGCGATCAAGGAACAGCTGCCGATGTTCCGGCAACTGTCCGAGCATCTGGCCGGCCTCGATGCCGCATGCACCGAGCACCTGGGCGATGACGCACCGCTGCTGCTGCCGCTCTCGCGTCGCCTGAAAACCATGATCCAGCGTGCCGCCGACAATCAGCCGGCCCCCGGTGTGGTGGGCGCAGCGGTGGCGCAGGTCAAACAGGCCGCTAGCCAGCTAATGGCCCCCGGCGCGCCGATCGATAACGAAAAAGACGCTTACAAGGCCCTGCGCGCCCAGCAGGAAAGCGCGCGTCCGTTATGTGCCTGGTGGCTCAAACAGAAAGCCACCGACCTGCGCGCTTTGCGTCTGAATCGCACTTTGCTGTGGCTGCCGATCGACGCGGTGCCCGAGCGCAACGCCGAGCAGATCACCGTGCTGCGCGGCCTGCCGGTGGACAAACTCAAGCAGTATCAGGATCGCTTCGATCAGGGCAAATACGCCGACCTGCTGGTGGAACTGGAGGCGAGCCTGGCGAAGGCGCCGTTCTGGTTCGATGGCCAGAGGATGGTCTGGGAATGTCTCCAGAACCTCAACGCCGAGATGGCAATGCGCGAAGTGGAAATCCACTTCGCGCTTTTGGTTCAGCGCCTGCCCGGCATCATCGAATGTCGTTTCCATGACGGCGCGCCGTTTGCCGATCCGTCCACCCGGGCGTGGATCGCCGGCAATGTCATGCCGCACCTGCAGAGCGCCAGTGCGCCGCGCAAGGTCGAAACCGACGACGTCGAAACCCAGCCCGCCTGGGAAAAGGCCCTGCAGGAAGTGTTGCCGCTGCTGCGCAAGGAAGGCCTGAAGCCTGCCGTGCAGACGCTCAAGCAAGGGCTGCAATCGGCTCACGGTGGACGCGAGCGGTTCTTCTGGCAGTTCGCTCTTGCCCGGCTGTGCTTCATGGCCAAGAAGTACGAACTGGCCAAGAACCAGCTCGAAACCCTCGATCAGACATTACAGGACTCAGGCCTGCACGCCTGGGAGCCCGATCTTGCATTGGAAGTGCTGCATTTACTGCATAGCTGCTGCGAGCTGTTGCCGCAGAACCATGCCGTACGTGAACGCAAGGAAGAGATTTATCGCAGGCTGTGCCACCTCGACCTCGAAGTGGTACTCGAATAGGCCCCAGGGCCACAACCGCAAGGAGAAAAGCCATGGCCAAAGAAGGCTCGGTAGCCCCCAAGGAACGCATCAACGTCACCTTCAAACCCGCCACCGGCGGTGCTCAGGAAGAGATTGAACTGCCGCTGAAGCTGCTGGCAATCGGTGACTACACCCACCGCAAGGACGATCGCAAAATCGAAGATCGCAAGCCGATCAGCATCGACAAGATGACCTTCGACGAAGTGTTGGCCAAGCAAGAGCTGGGTCTGACGCTGAGCGTGCCGAACCGTCTGCAGGAAGATGGCGAGGCCGACGAGCTGGCTGTGCAACTGCGCGTCAATTCGATGAAGGACTTCAACCCGGCCAGCCTGGTCGAGCAAGTGCCTGAGCTGAAAAAACTGATGGAACTGCGCGATGCGCTGGTGGCCCTCAAAGGCCCGCTGGGTAACGCACCTGCGTTCCGTAAAGCGATCGAAGGCGTGCTCGCCGACGACGAATCCCGCGGTCGCGTACTCGGTGAGCTGGGCCTGAACGCCGCAGCCCCGGACGCCTGAGACTCCAGCCAAGGAAGCCAACACAATGAGCACTAGCGCAGCACAAGAGAAGAGCGCCGAAAGCGGCGAGTACAGCATTCTCGACAGCATCATCGCCGAAACCCGTCTGACTCCGGACGACGAAGCCTATGACATCGCCAAGCGTGGCGTGTCGGCGTTCATCGAAGAACTGCTCAAGCCGCAGAACAACGGTGAACCGGTCAAGAAAGCCATGGTTGACCGCATGATCGCCGAGATCGATGCCAAGCTCAGCCGTCAGATGGACGAGATCCTGCACCACCCGGACTTCCAGGCTCTGGAATCGTCGTGGCGTGGCCTGCAGTTGCTGGTCGACCGCACCAACTTCCGCGAAAACATCAAGATCGAAATCCTCAACGTCTCCAAAGAAGACCTGCTGGACGATTTCGAAGATTCGCCGGAAGTCATGCAGTCGGGCCTGTACAAGCACATCTACACCGCTGAATACGGCCAGTTCGGTGGTCAGCCGGTGGGCGCGATCATCGCCAACTACTTCATGTCCCCGAGCTCGCCGGACGTGAAACTGATGCAGTACGTGGCCAGCGTTTCCTGCATGTCCCACGCGCCGTTCATCGCCGCCGCCGGCCCGAAATTCTTCGGTCTGGAAAGCTTCACCGGCCTGCCGGATCTGAAGGATCTGAAAGACCACTTCGAAGGCCCGCAATTCGCCAAATGGCAGAGCTTCCGTACTTCGGAAGACTCCCGCTACGTCGGCCTGACCGTGCCGCGTTTCCTGCTGCGTAACCCGTACGATCCGGAAGAAAACCCGGTCAAATCGTTCGTGTACAAGGAAACCGTTGCCAACAGCCACGAGCACTACCTGTGGGGCAACACCGCGTTCGCGTTCGGCACCAAGCTGACCGACAGCTTCGCCAAATTCCGCTGGTGCCCGAACATCATCGGCCCACAGAGCGGTGGCGCGGTTGAAGATCTGCCGCTGCACCACTTCGAAAGCATGGGCGAAATCGAAACCAAGATCCCGACCGAGGTTCTGGTTTCCGACCGTCGTGAATACGAACTGGCAGAGGAAGGCTTCATCTCCCTGACCATGCGCAAAGGCTCCGACAACGCGGCGTTCTTCTCCGCCAGCTCGGTGCAGAAGCCGAAGTTCTTCGGCATCAGCGCAGAAGGCAAGGCTGCAGAGCTGAACTACAAGCTCGGCACCCAACTGCCGTACATGATGATCGTCAACCGCCTGGCTCACTACCTGAAAGTGCTGCAGCGCGAGCAACTCGGTTCGTGGAAAGAGCGTACCGACCTCGAGCTGGAACTGAACAAGTGGATCCGCCAGTACGTGGCCGACCAGGAAAACCCGAGCGCCGAAGTGCGTGGCCGTCGTCCGCTGCGCGCTGCGCAAGTGATCGTCAGCGACGTTGAAGGCGAGCCGGGCTGGTACCGCGTGAGCTTGAACGTGCGTCCACACTTCAAGTACATGGGTGCCGATTTCACCCTGTCGCTGGTTGGCAAGCTGGACAAAGAGTAAGAGCGACTCATGGACGGATACGGCAGCCTGTTCGAGCGCCTCAACGGCGACGCGCAACTACGCAAGGGCAACAGCCTCGAGGCTTGTGCCATGGCGTCAGTGGCTGCCCATCTGGCCAAAATGCTAAGCACCCGGGCCGGCAGCGTGCAAACGCTGGCCGACTACGGGTTGCCCGATCTCAATGACATGCGTCTGAGCCTGCACGACTCCCTGAGTCAGGCCCGTCTGGCCATCGAAAACTTCATCGAAGCCTACGAGCCGCGCCTGAGCAACGTGCGTGTCATTTCCCTGCCGCGTGACCACGACCAGCTACGGCTGGCCTTCAGCATCGAAGGCCTGCTGGAAGTCGAGGGTTTCAAGCGTCAGGTCAGTTTTTCCGCGCGCCTGGATGGCAGCGGTCAAGTGAAGGTCACCTAAGGAGATTCCCGATGTCTGGCAAACCCGCAGCACGCGTATCCGACCCCACCGCTTGCCCACTTCCTGGCCACGGTACCAACCCGATCGCCGCCGGTTCCGGCGACGTGTTCTTCGACGGCCTCGCGGCCGCCCGCCAAGGCGATGCCTCGGCGTGTGGTGGTGCGTTGGTTGGCGATCTGGCGACCACGGTTTTGATCAATGGCAAACCTGCCGCCACGGTTGATTCGGTTGGTTCTCATGGCAATAAGGTCACCGCCGGTTCTGGCACGGTGATTATCGGCAACTCGCATTCCCCGGCGCCGTTTGTGCCGCCGTTACCGGTGGAGATCAAATGGCCGTTTAATGAGCACTACGTCATCAATTGTCAGGACTCCGGGAAGCCACTGGCGGGAGTGGCATACAGTTTCAAAACAGCCTCGGGGAAAGTTATCAGTGGCGTCACGGGAGCCGACGGGAAGACGCAAAAAATTTCGTCCTCTGTAGCGGAGTCCTATGAGTTGATTATTGAACAGCAATCTGAAGTCGTAATTGGATAAAAGGATTTTGTTATGGCGGATACGAAAATAGCATCAAGTCTGACGCCGGCCAGTAACCAAACTGGTAAGTCTGCAGCTGTCCGTCAATTCAAAATCACAGATATACCTGATGCGATGGATAAGATGAAGTGGCCAGTTGCTGCGAAGCTGATGCGCCATTGGTTTGATGGCAAGCCATGGCCAACTGCCGATGGTGCGATGAGTAAAGAGGTCAAAGACCATATTGCTCTTGCTGACATCGCCTACGTTAATGACACCATCGTAAAAATGGCCTGGTTGGAAAAGTTTGAGCCTGCGAAAGCTGTCATTGAGGAGCTTAAGTCCGCTTGGGATAATCCTGCAGGCCGCAATAATATAAGAAAGAAGATTAAAGATAAGTATCTTGGCTCGGCGCCGGGTGTCTATCCCTTTAAGTTTGCGAGCGCCAGGAAGGTTGAGGAGTTTGGATACAGTAATAATCGAGCAGTTAAATTTGGTCTGATAGAGAAGACTGATGAATTGCGAGCTGCACTGGCAAACTTTAACGTCCGCGTATTTCCAGAAGGGAGGCTGGTTATTTCCGTAGACAGCATTCAACTGTTTGTAGAGCGAATTGGGTTTTACGCTGAGGACGCCTATGACTTCAATGACGCACCGGATGACAATTTCAGTCAGCCATTGGGGTTCTGGAACTTCGATGGTATAGCCAACCCGGCCTATGCGGCCACTGCAAATGCCGGTGCGGCGCAGATGAAGTCAGACATCGCTTCAAACCCCTATATCAGTGCAGAAGATTCTCAGGCGATGTTTCGGGAAATAGAAAACTCGCGTTATTTCTATATTACGAATTCTCATTTTGTAAAATATCGAACGGAATTTAAAAAAGGCGGTGATTTCCAGGTTTTGTCCGATATCCAATATCAGAATGTCCCCGTGACAGTTATTAATGTTTGGAATAAATGATGCGCATTTTTTGCTCATATACAATCGCTGTCGAAGTGGGTGTGGCGAAAAAATGACTACGCTTAAAAAGAAATGGCTGGTGCCTATCAGTTTGCTCTTGGTATTGATTGCATTGCTCGTTTATTGCGTAAATGCAATGCTCGGGTATCCTGCAAGTACAACTACAGCTAGCCCCTCGGGCCGCTACACAATTGAGAATGTGCGTGTTGGCAGGATCTTTATGCTTGGCGGTATGGCGTATTTAAGAGTTATCGACTCAAAAGAGCCAGGAAAGGTATATCGAACTCCGTTGTATGATACACAGTCATTGGATATGCGCACATTCGAAGATGATGCTGAGGTTGGAATTACTTGGATTGCCTTCGAAAAGAAAGATAAGGCTTTTATAATCTCCATGCCGCAATGGGAAGAAAATTGGCTGAATATTTTCATCAGTAATACACCCTACGAAATTCTGGAAAATTGATAGCAGTATGAACAGCTACGTTCGTCTCGCCCTATGCTTATTAATCCACGCCCTTGGATGCGTGGCTTATGCATTTTTGAATGACGCGGTTGTGCATGCTTACAGGCTTTTTAACGGCGGATTCACCAGCCGTGGTGTCGCCATCGGCATTGCGACTTACGCACTGTTTTACATTTTTCTGGGCGTCAACCTGATCGTTGCGCTGATTCCAGGTCTGGTCGCCAAGCTGGCCATCCTTTTTCTGATGGTGGGCTTCATCCTGCTTTGGATGCTACCCGACAACCCGTTAAGAGCCCTGTTTTACGGCGTAGCTCAAGGCAGCGTCACGTTGCTGGCGATCCTCACCACTCAAGTCATCGAGTTGCGTTGGGCTTTGCGAAACATCGCAGGTCGCATTCAGCCAAGCCAGCCTGCAGGTGCAATCCAATGATCAGGTCGGACATCAAGCGTAATCCGCAGGACAGTTATTCCATGAGTTCCACTACCAGGCAGGTAACCCGTGTCCTTTAACCACTACTACCAAAGCGAACTCACCGCACTGCGCCAACTCGGTCGCCGTTTCGCCGAGCGTAGTCCGGCGTTGGCGCCGTTTCTGGGCCAGGCTGGGCGGGATCCGGATGTGGAGCGGTTGCTGGAAGGTTTTGCGTTCCTCACCGGGCGGCTGCGGCAGAAGCTCGATGACGAGCTGCCGGAGCTCAGCCATTCGCTGATGCAACTGCTGTGGCCGAACTACATGCGTCCGTTGCCGGCGTTCAGCATTTTGCAGTTTGATCCACTGAAGCGTTCCGGGCCGGCGCTGGTGGTCGAGCGCGATACGCCGATCGAAAGCAAACCGATCGAAGACGTGCGTTGCCGCTTCCGCACCTGCTATCCGACTGAAGTCTTGCCGCTGGATCTGGCGGCGCTGAACTACTCGGTGAAGGGCGACGGTTCGCTGCTCAGTCTGCGTTTGGAGATGAGCGCCGACGGTCACCTCGGTGAGCTGGAACTGAGCAAGCTGCGCCTGCACTTTGCCGGCGAGCGCTACATCAGCCAGATGCTGTATCTGAGCCTGCTGCGCAACCTGGAAGGCATCGAACTGATCCCGCTCGACGGTGCCGGCAAGCCGATCGATGGCGTGGCGGGCAAGCCGATGGCGTTCAAGATTCCGGGTGACCGGGTCAAGCCAGTGGGCTTTGCCGAAGAAGAAGCGTTGATCCCATATCCGCTGAACACCTTCCGCGGCTATCGCTACCTGCAGGAGTACTTCGCCTTTCAGGACAAGTTCCTGTTCGTCGACGTCAACGGTCTGGACATCCTCAAGGCGCTGCCGGAAGACACCCTCAAGCAGATGCGCGGTCTGGAGTTGCGTTTCGATATCCGCAAGAGCGGGATCATGCGCATGCGTCCGACCCTGGATAACGTGAAGCTGTTCTGCACGCCGATTGCCAACCTGTTCGCGCACGACGCCCTGCCGATCCGCCTCGACGGCAAACAGGACGAATACCTGCTGCTGCCGGCGGAATACGATCTGGAAAACTGCGGCGTGT
This sequence comes from Pseudomonas sp. GW823-FHT01D03, assembly GCF_058798255.1. Taxonomy (NCBI): domain Bacteria; kingdom Pseudomonadati; phylum Pseudomonadota; class Gammaproteobacteria; order Pseudomonadales; family Pseudomonadaceae; genus Pseudomonas; species Pseudomonas sp. GW823-FHT01D03. Next base: position 80,691 of record NZ_JBXAKK010000001.1, on the reverse strand, counting down.
TCTCGGTGGAAACCGTCACCGGCTGGAAGCCCGGCGGCCTCGGTTATCAGGAGTACGTGCCGTTCGAATCGTTCGAGCACGACCCGAGTTTCGACGTGCCCAACAGCCGTCCGCATTACAGCATCCGCCAGCGTTCGTCGTTGCTGCATGACGGCCTCGACACCTACCTGAGCTTCGGCATCCGCCACACCGAAGCCCACGAAACCCTGTCGATCGAGCTGATCTGCACCAACCAGAACCTGCCGCGCAAGCTCAAGCTCGGCGACATCTGCATGGCCTGTGAAGAGACCCCGGAGTTCCTCAGTTTCCGCAACATCACCCCGGCCACGTCGAGCTTTGCGCCGCCGCTGAACCGTGACTTCCTGTGGAAGCTGATCAGCAACATGTCGCTCAACTATCTGTCGCTGGCCGACGTCAACGCGTTGAAGGTGATTCTCGAAACCTACGACCTGCCGCGCTACTACGACCAGCACGCGGAGAAGGTCAGCAAACGCCTGCTCGGCGGCCTCAAGCACATCAAGCACCACCACGTCGACCGGCTGCACCGTGGCTTGCCGGTGCGCGGTCTGCGCACCGAACTGACCATCGACCCGGAAGGGTATATCGGCGAAGGCGACCTGTTCGTTTTCGCCTCGGTTCTTAACGAGTTTTTCGCGCTTTACGCCAGTCTCAATTCGTACCACGAGCTGCGGGTAAAAAGCACACAGGGAGAGGTGTACCAATGGACACCACGTATGGGCCTGCAGCCCCTGCTTTAAGCGGGCTGACCAAGGTAATACGCGAGTACTCGCTGTTTCAGGCCGTGCTGCTGGTGATCGACCGGCTGCGCGAGGCGCACCCGTACCTGAGCGAAGACGATCTGTACGATCAGGTGGAGTTTCAGGCCAACCCGAGCCTGGGCTTTCCGCGCAGCGACGTTGATCGCGTGGAGTTTTTCGAAGAGCACGGGCAGATGCGCGCGCGCATGCGTTTCAACCTGATCGGGCTGGTCGGCTCCGGTTCGCCGCTGCCGGCGTTCTATGGCGAACAAGCGCTGGGCGACAGCGAGGACGGCAACCCGACGCGCAACTTCCTCGACCTGTTCCACCATCGCTTGCAACGGCTGATGCTGCCGATCTGGCGCAAGTACCGTTATCGCGCCAGTTTCCAGAGCGGCGCGATCGACCCGTTCTCCTCGCAGCTGTTCGCGCTGATCGGTCTGGGTGGCGACGAGATCCGCAAGGCCAAGGAACTGAACTGGAAACGCCTGCTGCCATACCTCGGTTTGCTCAGCTTGCGCGCGCACTCGGCGGCGCTGATCGAAGCCGTGCTGCGTTACTACTTCAAGCACGAAGACCTGGTCATCGAGCAGTGCATCGAGCGTCGCGTGGAGATTCTCGACGAGCAGCGCAACCGCCTCGGTCGCGCCAACAGCCTGCTCGGTGAAGACCTGGTGCTGGGCGAGCGGGTGCGCGACCGCAGCGGCAAATTCCGCATTCACATCACCGAACTCGACTGGGAGCGATTCCACGAATTCCTGCCGATCGGTTTCGGTTACCAGCCGCTGTGCGCGCTGGTGCGGTTCACCTTGCGTGACCCGCTCGATTACGACATTCGCCTGGTGCTGCGCCCGGAAGAAATCCGCGAACTGCGCATTGGTGAGAAGAACGACTGTCGCCTGGGGTGGACCAGTTGGCTGGGCTGCGAAAAAGCAGACGGCGTGGTCACCCTGGGCAGCAAAATTCATTAAGGACGTGAGCCATGATCAACGTAGACCTGCAACAACTCATCCAGGCGCTGGACGCCGAAACCCGTCGTGACCTGGAACGTTCGGCCGAACGTTGCGTGGCCCGTGGCGGCAGCAAGATCCTTGTTGAAGACCTGCTGCTGGGTCTGCTGGAGCGTCCGAACGGCTTGCTGTCGCGCGCGCTGCAGGATGCGGATGTCGACGCCGGTGAACTGAGCGCCGCACTGCAATCTCGCGTTGAACACAGCGCCTCGCGCAACCCGGTGTTCGCCCCGGAACTGGTGCAGTGGCTGCAAGACGCGCTGCTGGTGGCCAACCTCGAACTGGGCCAGACCCAGGTCGAAGATGCCGCGCTGATCCTTGCGCTGCTGCGCAACCCGATGCGCTATGCCGGCAGCCGTTACCAGCCGCTGCTCGCCAAATTGAACATCGATCGCCTGAAAGAATTTGCCCTGTCGCAACAGGAGCAACCGGCCGCTAACGGCAAGCCGGCCGCTCAAGGCGAATCGCTGCTGCAGCGCTTCACTCACAACCTGACCCAGCAGGCCCGCGACGGCAAACTCGACCCGGTGCTGTGCCGCGATGGCGCGATTCGGCAGATGGTCGACATCCTCGCCCGTCGCCGCAAGAACAACCCGATCGTGGTCGGCGAGGCTGGCGTGGGTAAGACCGCCATCGTTGAAGGTCTGGCCTCGCGCATCGCTGCCGGTGAAGTGCCGCAGGTGCTCAAGGGCGTCGAGCTGCTGTCGCTGGACATGGGCCTGCTGCAGGCTGGCGCCAGCGTCAAAGGTGAATTCGAGCGTCGCCTCAAAGGTGTGATCGACGAAGTCAAAGCCTCGCCGAAACCGATCATCCTGTTCATCGACGAAGCCCACACCCTGATCGGCGCGGGCGGCAACGCCGGCGGTTCCGACGCGGCCAACCTGCTGAAACCGGCGCTGGCTCGCGGTGAACTGCGCACCATCGCTGCGACCACTTGGGCTGAGTACAAGAAATACTTCGAGAAAGACCCGGCGCTGGCCCGTCGTTTCCAACCGGTACAGTTGCACGAACCGACGGTCAGCGAAGCGGTGACAATTCTCCGTGGTCTGGCGCAGGTCTACGAGAAGAGCCACGGCATCTACCTGCGGGATGACGCGGTGGTCTCGGCGGCGGAATTGTCCGCGCGCTATCTGGCCGGTCGCCAGTTGCCGGACAAAGCCGTCGACGTCCTCGACACTGCATGTGCCCGCGTGCGCATCAGCCTCGCCGCTGCCCCGGAAAGCCTCGAACGCCTGCGTGGCGAACTGGCCGAAGGTGGCCGTCAACGTCAGGCTCTGCGCCGCGATGCCGAAGCCGGTCTGCTGATCGACCACGAAGCGCTGGATGCGCTGGAAGCGCGGCTCGACGAAGCCGAAAGCGAAATGGTCGCGCTGGAAAGTCTGTGGACCGAACAGAAGCAGTTGGCCGAGCGCCTGCTGGAACTGCGTCAGCAACTGGCCAAGGCCCGTGAAGCTGCTGCCGTAGAGCCGACCGTCAGCGTTGAAGAAGACGCCGAAGGCACGGTGATCGAAACCATCGCCGCCGAGGTCGAGGAAGGCCAGAGCGTTGAAGCGCTGGAAGCCGAACTGCACCAGACCCACAGCGCTCTGACCGCTGCTCAAGTCAAAGAGCGTCTGGTCAGCTTCGAAGTCTGCCCGCGTCTGGTGGCCGAAGTGATCAGCGCCTGGACCGGCGTGCCGCTGGCGCAACTGGCCCGCGAGCACAACGCCAAGGTCGCCAGTTTCGCCACCGATCTGCGCACGCGCATCCGTGGTCAGGAACAAGCCGTGCACGCACTGGATCGCTCGATGCGCGCCACTGCCGCCGGCCTGAACAAGCCTGACGCACCGGTCGGCGTGTTCCTGCTGGTCGGCCCGAGCGGCGTCGGCAAGACCGAAACCGCACTGGCTCTGGCTGACCTGCTGTACGGCGGCGACCGTTTCATCACCACCATCAACATGTCCGAATTCCAGGAGAAGCACACCGTCTCGCGTCTGATCGGTGCGCCACCGGGCTACGTCGGTTATGGCGAGGGCGGCATGCTCACCGAAGCGGTGCGCCAGAAGCCGTACTCGGTGGTGCTGCTCGATGAAGTCGAAAAGGCTGATCCGGACGTGCTTAACCTGTTCTACCAGATCTTCGACAAGGGCGTGGCCAACGACGGCGAAGGTCGCGAGATCGACTTCCGCAACACCTTGATCCTGATGACCTCGAACCTCGGTAGCGACAAGATCAGCGACCTCTGCGAAGACGGCGCCCGCCCGACCGCCGAGCTGCTCGAAGAGACCATTCGCCCGGTGCTGAGCAAACACTTCAAACCGGCGCTGCTGGCGCGGATGAAAGTGGTGCCGTACTACCCGGTGGGCGGCCCGGTGCTGCGCGAGCTGATCGAGATCAAACTTGGTCGTCTGGGCGAGCGTCTCAACCGTCGTCAGCTGGATTTCAGCTGGTGCCAGAACCTCGTCGATCATCTGTCCGAGCGCTGCACGCAAAGCGAAAGCGGCGCGCGCCTGATCGACCATTTGCTCGATCAGCACGTGCTGCCGCTGGTGGCCGACCGCTTGCTCGATGCGATGGCCACCGGTGAAAGCCTCAAACGTGTGCATGCCACGCTCGACGGCAACGCCAGCGTGACGTGCGAGTTCGCCTGAGGTGGGTGTGATGTTCACTCAAGTGCCGCAGCCACTGGTCTATGCCGAAGCCTTGCTGGCGCAGTTCGCCAGCCTGTCGCGCGCGGCGGACGGTGCTGCGCTGCTGGGTGACTTCGTGCGTGGACTGGCCGAACTGAGCGGTTGCGAACTGACGCAGCTGTACCTGCTCGACGCCACCCACACTTGCCTGGGGATGAACGCCGAATGCCTCGACGGCGCGCTGCAACCGCGCGCCGCCACCAGCCTGCCGGCGGACTACAACGGTGAGCAGCTGCTGCAGTTTGCCCTGTGCCAGAACCGCGTGGTGTGCCTCGACGATCTGGGTGCCAGCCTGCACGAAACCAGCTTTCTGCCGGCCACCACCGGTGCCTGGCAATCGCTGCTGTGCGTGCCACTGGTCAATCAGCAGAAAGCGGTTGAAGGCCTGCTGCTGTGCGCCAGTCGCCGTCACGTCGATCTGCAGGGTTTTGCCGATTCGCTCGGCCAGCTCGGCTCGTTCGTGCTCGGTCAGTTGCACTTGCTGCAGCGTCTGCGCCAGCCGCCGGCCGAATCGGCTACGGTGGCGCGCAGTGTGCCGAGCATTAACGGCTATGGCCTGATCGGCAAAAGCGCCGCCATGCGCCAGACCCACTCGTTGATCAGTAAAGTCCTGCACAGCCCGTACACCGTGCTGCTTCGCGGCGAGACCGGCACCGGCAAGGAAGTTGTGGCCCGGGCGATTCACGATTGCGGCCCGCGCCGCTCTCAGGCGTTCATCGTGCAGAACTGCGCGGCCGTCCCGGAAAACCTGCTGGAAAGCGAGCTGTTCGGCTATCGCAAAGGCGCGTTCACCGGCGCTGACCGTGACCGCGCGGGACTGTTCGATGCGGCCAACGGCGGCACGCTGTTGCTCGACGAGATCGGCGACATGCCGCTGTCGCTGCAAGCGAAGATTCTGCGGGTGTTGCAGGAGGGCGAGATTCGTCCGCTGGGCTCCAACGACACGCACAAGATCGATGTGCGCATCATCGCCGCGACGCACCGCGATCTGTCGACGCTGGTCAGCGAAGGCAAATTCCGCGAGGACTTGTATTACCGCCTCGCGCAGTTCCCGATCGAGCTGCCGGCCCTGCGTCAGCGCGAAGGCGACATCCTCGAACTGGCTCAGCACTTTGCCGAGAAGACCTGCGCGTATTTGCAGCGTGATCCGGTGCGCTGGTCGAGCGCGGCGCTGGAACACCTGTCCGGTTACACCTTCCCCGGCAACGTGCGCGAACTCAAGGCACTGGTCGAACGCGCGGTGCTGTTGTGCGAGGGCGGCGAATTGCTGGCCGAGCATTTCTCCCTGCGCATGGAACCGATGCCCGAAGACCACACCGGCCTGAATCTGCGCGAACGCCTGGAAAAAGTCGAACGCACGTTGTTGCTCGACTGCCTGCGCAAGAACGACGGCAACCAGACCCTAGCCGCCCGCGAACTGGGTCTGCCGCGCCGCACGCTGCTGTACCGCCTCGGGCGGTTGAATATCAATTTGGGTGACTTCGATGGCTGACCTGAAATTGATCGCTGCGTCGAGCCGTATTCCTGTGGCCAATGATTTGCTTGGGGCTTGCAGATTACCAGTGGCGAGGGAGCTTGCTCCCGCTCGGCTGCGCAGCAGTCGCAACCCGCAGAGCCCGGTTTCCCTGATGCAGCGCAGCGTCTGGTTTCGGGGCCGCTTCGCAGCCCGGCGGGAGCAAGCTCCCTCGCCACAGAGGATCGGTATATCCCTTGTGATGGCTCGAAGGCCCCGATGTAGAGCCTTCGAGACTACCCAAAGAATTAATTTCAGCGCCGCCCGCAAGGGTCGGCGCTTTGTGCTTTGTCTACCCCTGGAGACCCTCTGATGTCTGTTCGTCACTGGAACGCTGTCCTGCTGACCCTCGTCGTTCTATGCGGCCTTGGCGGCTGTAGCGGCAATTACAAATTCAACGACAACGACTATCGCCCGTTGGGTGACCCGCAAGCGGTCAATCGCGGCAAGTGACCGCAAGGAGCATCAAACATGGAACTGGTTTTCGAAATGCTGAACACCAAGCAGTTCGTGCCCACCGAGTTGTGCCAGAAGACCTTCAAACAGGCCGGCGGCGTAATCGGGCGGGGCGAGGACTGCGACTGGATCATTCCTGACCGCAAGCGGCATCTGTCCAATCACCACGCGATTGTCAGCTACCGCGAAGGCACGTTTTTCCTCACCGACACCAGCAGCAACGGGGTCCAGGACGGCGACAGCGGCGCACGCCTGCACAAGGGCGAACCGGTGCGTATCGAGCACGGCAGCACCTACGTGCTCGGTGACTTCGAGATTCGTGCGCGGCTGGTGCGTGACCCGGCGACCTTCGACGGTGAAGTCGGCCGTCCGCGTGCCGCCGGCAGCATCATTCCGGACGACGCCTTCCTCGACCTCGATCCGTTGAATGCGATCGAACAGCAAGAGCGCGTCTATTCGGAAATCGACGAACTGTTGGCCCCGACCGCCAAGCCCGAGGATTCCCGTCAGCGCGCCGACTATGCGCGTATCGACATGGAAAGCCTGATGGTGCCGGAGCTGATTGCCCCGGTTGAGCCCGAGCCTGCTCCGGCCCCGAAGGTCGTCGAGCGTCAGAGCGAGGGTTTCTGGGAGCATTTCGGCGCGGCGCTGGGCGTGGATGTCAAAGGTCTGGATCACGACGCCCGCGAAGCCTTGGCGCTGAATGCCGCACGCCTGTTGCGGCAGAGCATCGGCGGTTTGCAGCAGAGCCTGCGCACCCGTTCGGAGCTGAAGAACGAACTGCGTCTGGCCCAGACCACCGTGCAAGGCACCAACAAGAACCCGCTGAAATTCGCCGTCGATCCGAGCGAAGCGCTGGAGATTCTGTTGCAGCCGCACAAGCCCGGTCATCTCCCGGCCGAGCAGGCGATTTCCCGAGCGTTCCGCGATCTGCAGGCGCATCAGGTGGCTTTGCTGACCGCCAGCCGCGCCGCCGTTCGCGGCACCCTGGAGCACTTCTCGCCGGAACAACTGACCCTGCGTTTCGAGCGCGACAACAAGCCGTTGATCGCCACCTCGGGCGGGCGCTGGAGAGCGTTCGGCCGCTACCACCAGGCCCTGCGTCAGGACGATGACTGGAGCGAGCGTCTGCTGGCCCGCGATTTCGCCCAGGCCTACGAAGAACAGATCCGCCTGATCTCCACCCTCCACACCGACCACCAAGGATGATGCGCATGTCTCGCCGCTCGACCGCTTTTTTCAAGACGCTGACTGCGCTCACCGTGCTGGTGCTGCTCGCCGGTTGCTCGTCGCTGTCGCCGTACTCGAAAGTGACCAAGATCAACCTGAAGCTGACCGGCAGCGATCAGCTCAACCCGGACCTCAACGGCCGTCCTTCGCCGATCGTGGTGCGCCTGTTCGAACTCAAGCACCCGGTGACCTTCGAGAACGCTGATTTCTTCAGCCTCTACGAGCGCGCCAAGGAATCCCTCAACCCGGATCTGGTGGCCAGCGAAGAACTCGAACTGCGCCCGGGTGAAACCGTGGAAATGAAACTCAGCGTGGAGGAGGGCAGCCGCTACGTCGGCGTCCTCGCTGCGTACCGCGATCTGCCGGAAACCAAGTGGCGCTACACCGTTCAGGTCACCCCGCTGGAGCTGACCGAGGCCGATCTGACCCTCGATCAGGCCGGGATCCGCAACACCCATGAAGCGCTCGCCAAGGCGGATGACTGAACATGAATACCCATAAAGTCATTTGGCAGGAAGGCATGTTGCTGCGGCCGCAGCACTTCCAGCACAACGATCGCTACTACGATCACCAGATGAAAACCCGCACCCAGTTGCTGGGTGGCTACACCTGGGGTTTCCTCAATCTGGAGATCGACCTGCAGTTCCTCAACATGGGCAAACTGGTGATCAGTGCCGCCTCGGGGATCCTGCCGGACGGCAGCCTGTTCGAACTCGGTGGCAACACCGAGCCGCTGGCGCTGGACGTGCCGCCGAACACCGGTAACACGCCGATTTACCTGGCGCTGCCGTTGGTCACCGGTAACCACATCGAAGCGCGCCGCCCGGAGCAGTCCGACGTGCTCGCGCGTTACACCGCGTACGACGCCGAAGTGGCCGACTCCAACGCCGGCGACGATTCCGCCAGTCAGGTCAGCTGTGGTCGCCCGGATTTCAAACTGTTGCTCGGCGAGCAGCAGAGCGATCAGGCCTACGTGAAGTTGAAGATCTGCGACGTGCTCGACACCACGCCGGACGGCGTGATCAGCCTCGACCCGGATTTCGTGCCGACCTACATCCAGGCCCATGCGTCCAGCTATCTGCTGTCGTGCCTCAAAGAAGTCATCAGCATGCTCAACCACCGTGGCGACACGATTGCCGAGCGGATTCGCTCCAACGGCAAGGTCGGCGGTGCGGAAGTCGGCGACTTCATGATGCTGCAACTGATCAACCGTACCGAACTGCTGCTGCGCCACTACCTCGGTCTGGAGCAGGTGCACCCGGAAGAGTTGTACCGCACGCTGCTGACCATGCTCGGCGATCTGGCGACCTTCTCCAGCGACAGCAAGCGCCCGCGTCTGGACAGCCGCTATTCCCACGCCGATCAGGGCGCGAGCTTCCGCAAACTGATGGAAGCGATTCGTCAGGTGCTGTCGATGGTGCTCGAACAGCACGCCATCGAGCTGATCCTGCAAGCGCGTCAGTACGGCATCATCGTGTCGCCGTTGCACGACCACAAACTGCTCGGCTCGGCGTCGTTCGTGCTGGCGGCAAGTGCCAACTGCGACTCCGAAGAACTGCGCCACCGCTTGCCGGCGCACCTCAAGGTCGGCCCGGTGGAACGCATCCGCCAACTGGTCAACCTGCACCTGCCGGGGATCAAGGTCAAACCGTTGCCGGTGGCCCCGCGGCAGATCGCGTTCCACTCGAACAAAACCTACTTCATCCTCGAACTCAGTTCCGAAGACCTGGCGCAACTCGAGCGCTCCGGCGGCTTCGCGTTCCACGTGTCCGGCGAATTCGCCGAGCTTGAACTGAAATTCTGGGCCATCAGGAACTGACCGCCATGATCAAGGAAACGGATTACAACCAGGACGACAAAACCGTCCTGCTCGATCGTCAGGGCCACGGACCGGCAGCCAGTCCGCTGACCGACTTCGCCGCGCCGCCGCGTTTCGAGCAACTGGAAGAGCGGATGATCTACGCCGCGCGCCTGCGTCCTGCGGAAGCGTTCAACATCAGCCTGAATTCGCTGGTGGCGGCGTCGTCCGAACTGCTCTCGGAAGTGGTGCGCCTCAAGCACAGCGAAACCCGCGAAGACCTCTACGCGCTCAACGAGCGCCTGACCGCCGGGCTCAAGCTGTTTGAAGTGCGCGCGTTGCACAACGGCGCCGAAAGCAGCCAGGTGATGGCTGCCCGTTACGTGCTCTGCACCGTGGTCGACGAAGCTGTGGTGACCACGCCGTGGGGCAACGAAAGCGAGTGGTCGCAGATGAGCCTGCTCAGCAGCTTCCACAACGAAACCTTCGGTGGCGAGAAGTTCTTCCAGCTGCTTGATCGGTTGTCGAAGAACCCGGTCAAGCACCTGCCGATGCTTGAGCTGATGTACCTGTGCCTGTCCCTCGGCTTCGAGGGCAAGTACCGCGTACAAGCACGCGGCATGCTCGAACTCGAAGGCATCCGCGACGCCCTGTACCGGCAGATCCGTCAGTTGCGTGGCGACGTGCCGCGCGAGTTGTCGCCGCACTGGGAAGGCCTCAACGATCAGCGCCGCAACCTGGTGCGCATCGTGCCGGCGTGGATGGTGGTGCTGTTCACGTTGGTCTGCCTGGTGGTGATGTATTCGGGCTTCGCCTGGGTCCTGGGCGAACAGCGCGACACCGTTCTGCAACCTTATCAGCCGCTTGATCCGGCCGCGGTTCAACCGCAGTCGCAGCCGTAACAGGGACGTGTGATGAAAAATTTTTTCAAGAAAGTCGGCGCCTTCCTGCGCCAGACCTGGGTCTGGACCCTGCTGCTGGTGCTGTTCGTGGCATTGCTGGTGTGGTTCGTCGGCCCGTTGTTGGCGGTGGATGACTACAAGTTCTGGGAAAGCGCGACCTCGCGTCTGCTGACCATCAGCGTGCTGTTCCTGATCTGGGGCCTGACCATGGTCTTCGTCAGCTGGCGCGCGGGCATCCGCAAGAAAGCCATCGAAGAAACCGAGGACGGTCAGGATCGCATCCGTCGCGACGAACTGATCGAAGAAGAGCAGAAAGAGTTGAAGGCGCGCTTCAAGGACGCGCTGAAAACCCTGAAGACTTCGAGCCTGTATCGCGGCCGCAGCGAACGCTGGCGCAACGACTTGCCGTGGTACCTGCTGATCGGTCCGCAGGCTTCCGGCAAGACCAGTCTGCTGGACTTCTCCGGGCTGGAATTCCCGATCAACAAGATCGACCGCAAGCTGACCCGTGACACCCTCGGCACCCGTCATTGCGACTGGTACTTCGCCGATCACGGTGTGCTGATCGACACCGCCGGGCGCTACACCACCCAGCCGGACGCAGAAGTCGACGGCAGTGCCTGGACCACCTTGCTCGAACTGCTGCGCAAGCGTCGTCGCGGGCGTCCGTTGAACGGTGTGCTGGTGACCATTCCGGTGGAATCCCTGATCGGTGGCAGCGAGCAGGACATCGACACCCTGGCGCGCCAGGTGCGCGGTCGCCTGCAAGACGTCTATCAGAAACTGCACGTCGACGTGCCGGTGTATCTGGTGCTGAGCAAGGCGGACAAGCTGCTCGGTTTCGACGAGTTCTTCGATCAACTGACCCGCGAAGAAAGCGATCAGGTGCTGGGTACCAGTTTCCGCAAGGATCAGGTCGGCACCGACGTCGCAGTCCTGCGCGGCGAATTCGAAGAGCTGCTGCGGCGCCTGAACAATCAGGTGATCATGCGCATGCACTCCGAGCGCGATACCCAGCGCCGTGGCCGCATCCTCGACTTCCCACATCAACTGGGGCAGATCGGCGAGCGTCTGTGTCTGTTCGTCGACATGGCGTTCACCGGCAACCGCTACCAGCGCGCGTCGCTGCTGCGTGGTTTCTACCTGACCAGTGCTCCGCACCTGACGCAGGAAATGGACGCAACCACCGCCGGAATCGGCGCCAACCTCGGCATGAATGCCGGTGTGCTGCCGACCCTGCGCAGTGGCCGTTCGCGCTTCATCCATCATCTGTTCAGTCGGGTGATTTTCCCCGAGTCGGATCTGGCCGGCCTCGACAAACGCGAGCGCAGCCGCATCCATTGGGGCCAGCGTGCGCTGTACGTTGGCGCACTGGCGGCACTGGCGCTGTTCGGCATGCTCTGGGCCGGTGGTTTCTCGGCCAACTATGAGCGTCTGGAAAACCTGCGCACACTGGCGCAGAACTGGACTCAGCAGCGTTCGGCGCTGACCCCGCGCGATGATGCGATGGGCGTGCTGAAAACCCTCGATACAAGCCACGCCGCGACTCAGGTGTTCCCGAAGAAGGGCGACGTCTCGTACCACGAGCGTGGCGGTCTGTATCAGGGCGAAGACGTCAACCCGGTGGTCAAGCAAGCCTACGAGCATGAGCTCGAAGCGCAGTTGCTGCCACGGGTCGCGACGATGCTCGAAGGGCAGATTCGCGCCAACATGAAGGACCGCGACAAGCTGCTCAACAGCCTGCGTGCGTACCTGATGCTGAACATGAAAGACCGTCGTGACGCGGCGTGGCTCAAGGACTGGGTCGCCACTGACTGGTCGCAGCGCTACACCGGCAACACCGCAGTGCAGAACGGTCTGAACACGCACCTTGAGCGCCTGCTGAAGCAGCCGTTCATCTACCCGCTGAACGATCAACTGGTGACTCAGGCACGTCAGGTGCTGCGCGCCGAATCGCTGGCCACCGTGGTCTACCGCATGCTCCGCGAGCAGGCGCGCAACCTGCCGGAATACCGTTTCAGCCAACACCTCGGCCCGCAAGGCTCGCTGTTCATCGGCACCGAATACGTGATCCCGGGGTTCTATACCCAGCAGGGTTATCAGCAGTATTTCTCGGTGCAGGGTTCGGCGCTGGTCACTGACATCCTGCGTGACAACTGGGTGCTGGGCGAAGGTGCGGGCATCAGCGACATGGACTTGCGTCGCCTGATGGTCGAGCTGGAGCAACTGTACTTCCGCGACTACGCCAACTACTGGAGCGAGGCTGTTGGCCAGGTGGCCTTGCCGCCGATCAGCGACGCCGGTGAAGGCGCCGAGCAACTGGCGGGCCTGACTTCGGCCAACTCGCCAGTGCTGGCATTGCTCACTGAAGTGCGCGAGAACACACGCTTCCCGGCTGCTGCCGATCCGGTGGATGAAGCCGGTGACGCCGCCGATGCACTGGCTGGGCAGAAGGGCAAACTGGGCAAGGTCGGCAAACTGGCGTCTGCCGTGGCGGACAAGGCTTCGGCGATGGCCGTGGCGAAAAGCCTGCCGGACACCGCGAAGAAGTCGCTGCAACGCCGCTTCGAGCCGCTGCACCGTTTGCTGGATGACAACAACGGCCCGGCCGCTGACCTGACCCCGGCCATCAGCGCGCTCAACGACCTGCAACTGCAACTGTCCGGTCTGGCCCGTTCCAGTACGCCGGAACAAGCCGCGTTCGAAATGGCGAAAACCCGCATGAGCGGCCAGCGTGATGCGCTGACCAATCTGCGTGCGGCCTCGGGTCGCCTACCGCGTCCGCTGAGCGTGTGGTTCAACGTGCTGGCCGAAGACTCGTGGCGCCTGGTGCTCAACGACGCTTACCAATACCTGAACGGCCGTTATCAGAACGAGCTGTACAGCGTGTATGGCAAGACCATCAGCAAGCGTTATCCGTTCAGCGCCAGCAGCACCAGCGACGTGGCGATCAGCGATTTCCGCGAGTTCTTCCGGGCTCAAGGTACCGTCGACCGCTTCTTCGACAGCTACATGCGTCCGTTCGTCAGCGGTGATCCGGGCAACTACCGGATGCGCAGCGTCGACGGTCACAGCCTGCCGGTATCGAAGATGTATCTCGACCAGATGGCAGCAGCCCTGACCATTCGCCAGAGCTTCTTCTCGATCAACCCGGCCGAGCCGACCGTGCAGTTCAAACTGGAGCCGTACACCCTCGATCCGGCCGTCAGCCGTTCCGAGTTCAAGTTCGGCGACAAGACCATGGAATATCGCCACGGTCCGATCCTGCCGATGACGTTCAAGTGGCCGACCGATGCTGAAGACGGTCGCACCAGCCTGGTGATGGACAAGATGGCCGGGCGCCCGATCGGTATCGAGAAGAACTCCGGCCCATGGTCGCTGTTCCGTCTGTTCGACCTGATGCAGACCGAGTACCTCACCGGTCGCGACGTGCTGGTGCTGAAAGCCGACGTGGGTGGCCTGCGCGCCAACTACCTGCTGACCAGCCAGCGCACGCCGAACCCGTTCGACATGGGCGTGCTGCGCACCTTCCGTATGCCGGTGCAGCTCTGATGCTGGTGGCCAGTCCCTGGCGCAGCGCGGCGCGTACCGACCCGGGCAAGGTGCGGGCGCGCAACGAAGATGCCTTCCTCGACTCGCCACAGCAGGGGCTGTGGGTGGTCGCGGACGGCATGGGCGGTCATCAGGGTGGCGACATCGCCAGCCAGTTGATCGTCGCCAGCCTGGCTGAACTGCCGCAACACGAGGACTTCGACGAGCGCCTCAAAGCCATCCGCCAGTGCCTGCACTGGCTGAATCGGCGTTTGGGGCAGGAGTTGACGGTCACCGCCGGGCGTCACGACAGCATCATGGGCAGCACCGTCGTGGCGCTGCTGGTGGAGGGCAATCGCGCGGCCTGCATCTGGGCCGGCGACAGCCGTTGTTACATGTGGCGCGGGCAGCGGCTGTATCAGCTGTCCAAGGATCATTCGCTGCAACAGCAACTGATCGATGAGCAACAGATGAGCGTCGAACAGGCGGCAGCGCACCCGGCGGCTCAGGCGTTGACCCGAGCCGTCGGCGCCGCCGAAACACTGACCCTGGATGTCCTCGAACTCGAGGTCTATCCGGGCGATGCGTTTTTGCTGTGCAGCGATGGTTTGTACCAAGGACTGAGCAGCGATGCCCTCGGCAACGCCCTCAGCCTCAGCGCGCCACATGTGGCGCTGGAACGTCTGTTCGACGGCGCCCTGCGTGGCGCCGCCCGGGACAACCTGACTGCCGTGGTGATCCGCCAATGACTGAAATCGCATCCTCAGTCGATGACTTGCTGATGAGCGAAGAGCAGGCCAGCAACCTGACCTACTTCGCCTTCGCCAAGGCAAACAACGCCGAGCCGTTGCTGGCGCCGACCAAGGCCAGCATCGGTGCACTCCCGGACGTACTCGCCGGCCGCTACCACCTCGAGCGTCTGCTCGGGGCGGGCGGCATGGGTGCGGTCTACCGGGCGCGAGATCTGCTGCACGAGCAGTTCGGCGATCCCGACCCTTACATTGCGCTGAAAATCCTCAGCGAAGAATTTGCCGAATCGCCGGACGCCAGTGCCTTGCTCTACAGCGAGTTCGCCCTGACCCGACGCCTGCGCCACGACAACGTCGTGCGTGCACACACCTTTGAAGTCGACACCGATTGCCAGCGGGCCTTCATCACCATGGAATACATGCGTGGCCTGACCCTGGACAAATTGCTCTGCGAGCGGCCCCTCGGCCTGCCGTGGAAAGAAACGCGTGACATCGCGCTGCCGCTGCTCGATACGCTGGCCTACGCCCACCGTCGCGGCGTGCTGCACGGTGACATGAAACCGAGCAATGTCATGCTCAGCGAAGACGGCCTGCGCCTGTTCGACTTCGGTCTCGGTCAGGCAGACGAGGGCGTGTTGCCCGGCCTGCCGCACCTGAGTCGCGAGCGTTTCAACGCCTGGACCCCGGGCTACGCCGCCCCCGAACTGCTTGAGGGCCAACCGTTGTCGGCCAGCGCGGACGTGTACGGCGTGGCCTGCGTGATCTATGAACTGGCGAGCGGCAAACACCCGTTCCGCCGCTTGCCCTCGACCCAGGCCCGCGACGAGCACCTGGAGCGCGAGCTGCGAGCCCCGGCGAACTTACCGAAACACGGCTGGCCAGCGCTGCGAACCGCGCTGAGCTTCAACGCGGCAGAACGCACCATCACTGCCGACCAATTGCGTGACGCCTTGGGCGCCACTTCGTCCTGGCTGCAACGGTTGCGACTTCGGGCGTAACGGACGACATTCGAACAGGGAGCGCTTTATGTTCAACCCAGCTAACGAAACCCACTTCAGCCTCAAGGTCGAAGACTACGTGGGCGACCTGCAAGTGCTGTCGTTCACCGGTACCGAAGGCATCAGCCAGCCGTATCGCTTCGACCTCGAACTGGTCAGCGAAAACCCCGATCTGGACCTGGAAAAACTCCTGCACAAGCAGGCGTTTCTCGCATTCGATCCACAGGGCTCAGGCATTCACGGGCAGATCTACCGCGTCGCCCAGGGTGATGCCGGCAAGCGCCTGACCCGCTACAAGGTCTCGCTGGTGCCGCAACTGCAATACCTGCATCACCGCACCAACCAACGCATCTACCAGCAGATGTCGGCGCCGAAAATCATCGCGCTGATCCTCGACGAACACGGGATCAAGGGCAACGCTTACAGCTTCCAACTGAGCCAGCCGTGCCCGGATCGCGACTACTGCGTGCAGTACGACGAAACCGATCTGCACTTCGTCCAGCGCCTGTGCGAAGAGGAGGGTATTCACTACCACTTCCAGCACAGCGACAAGGGCCACCTGTTGGTGTTCGGCGACGACCAGACCGTGTTCCCCGACCTCGGCCAGCCGACCGCCTACATACAGGGCAGCGGCATGGTCGCCGAAGAACCGGTGATCAAAGGTTTCAAACTGCGCCTGGAAACCCGCACCAGCCGCACCACGCGCCGCGATTACGACTTCGAAAAACCGCGCCTGCAAATGGAAGCGGCGTACAAACCGGATGGCGAGAGCACTGAACCGGATCTGGAAGACTACGACTACCCGGGCCGCTTCATCGACCGTGCGCGCGGCAAGTTCCTCAGCCAGCGCGCCCTCGAACGCCATCGCGCCGACTACCGCCAGGCCGAAGGTCGCGGCGACCAGACCAAACTGGTCAGCGGCCACTTCATGGCCATGTCCGACCACCCGCGCAGCGAATGGAACGACCTGTGGCTGCTCACCGAAATCTTCCACGAAGGCAAACAGCCGCAAGTCCTCGAAGAAGGCGTGACCAGCGACACCACCGACAACAAGGACGACTTCCACCAGGGCTACCGCAACACCTTCCTCGCCACCCCGTGGGACGTGTTCTACCGCCCGGCCCTCGAACACCCGAAACCGCGCGTGCTCGGCAGCCAGACCGCCATGGTCACCGGCCCCAAAGGCGAAGAAATCCACTGCGACCAATACGGCCGCATCAAAGTCCAGTTCCACTGGGACCGCGAAGGCCTGGCCGATGACAAAACCAGCTGCTGGCTGCGCGTCTCCAGCTCCTGGGCCGGCGACCGCTACGGTGCGATCAGCATTCCGCGCATCGGCATGGAAGTCCTCGTCACCTTCCTCGAAGGCGACCCCGACCAACCCCTCGTCACCGGCTGCCTGTACCACAAGGAAAACCCGGTGCCTTACGCACTGCCGGCCAACAAAACCCGCAGCGTCTTCAAAACCCTCAGCTCCCCGGGCGGCGGTTATAACGAACTGCGCATTGAAGACAAGAAAGGTGCGGAGCAGATCTACATCCACGCCCAGCGTGATTGGGACGAAAACATCGAGCACGACCAGAAGATTCGCGTCGGTAATGAACGTCATGACACGGTGGTGAAGAACACTTACACCGAACTCAAGGCTGAAGAACACCGCACGACTATTTCCGACCGCAAGGTTGAAGCGAAGCTGGATGATCACCTCACGGTTGGGCAGAACCAGCATGTGAAGCTGGGCACGGCGCAGCTGACCAGCGTGGGGAAAGAGATTCACCTTAAGGCTGGGGACAAGATTGTTATCGAGGCGGGGACGGAGCTGACGATTCTCGGCGGCGGCAGTTTCATCAAGCTCGATGGCGGTGGTGTGACCGTGGTTGGGCCGGTGGTGAAGATCAACGCCGGGGGCTCGCCGGGGAATGGCACCGGGATCGGGATTAAACCGCCGGTGCTGCCGGGGGCTGCGGATAAGGATAAGGCGGGGAGTTTGATGGATCAGGCGTTGTTGAATGCGCCGCCTGAGAAGGTTAAGCCGAAGGCTTTTTTTGTGTTTTCTGAGTGATGAGTTCGTGATGACAAAGAACAATCGAGTGCGTCAATTCAAGCTGCAATGTCTGGCGCTGCTAGCGTTCGGGTTGTGTTCAGGAGCCTTTGCGGCGCAATCGAGCACCGTGCAATGCCCGAGTGACAACTTCGCAGATTTCGTAAAAGAGTTCTCGTCCAAGCCTGAGGTCCAGCAAGCGTTTATCGCCTCGCCCGTGATCGAGCAAAAGGTAGTCTCCACCGAGTCAAAGCCGCGAGTGGTGGGGCGAAATTCGAGGTTGTTGGACCTTCAATCGTTGGTGATGCTTGCTCCCGATAACATCGCGAAGTCCGGGTTAAGCATACAAGTCCAACTGCCGAACCATTTAGTTGTTCGCGATCACAATGGTGAAGTGCTGAATATCTTCACTTTCAAACATAACGACTGTTGGGTATTGACCCGTGCTGAAGACTGGTCGCTTGAGGCTGTACTTGATGCTCAATACCCGAACTTAAAGGCTTCACCGGGTGAGCGCGCACTAAAAAGAGGGGCGATGTATAACCAGCTGGGTATCGATACCGAGTCCTCTTCTTCCAGTCAATTGTACATTTCTGCTCTGAATAGTTATTTACATGGGGCAGACCAAGGCTCCGCAGAGGCTGCCTTTGCAGCGGCGGGGATCAGCCTTTCAGGTCAAGCTCCACGGTTGGAAAACGTAAAGATCCTTCAACTACTGGAGTCAGCTGCCAAGAGCGTACCTGAAGCAGGGATTGCCCTTGCTGACTTCTATTGCGATGAAGGCAATTACGAAGAGAAGCGAGCCTGTGTAAATCCAGAAAAGTCATTGGGGGCTCTTGTAAGCTCTGCCCGGCTCGGTTCCCCGAGTGCATTGATTCAACTAGGCGGCGCCTATGAAGCCGGCGCAATCATCCCTAGTGATTTGGCTCGGGCGATGGCGTGTTATCGGGAGGCCGACAAGAAAGGCAATGAGGCAGGTGCTAGAGGCGTCGAACGACTAAGCACCCAAGGCATTACCGCAAATAATTCAATTCATTGCCTTTAAAGCAGGATGCTATCAATGAGCACGGGTCTACTTGAACAGCGCGCCAAATACCCTTACAGCGGATACGAATACGGCTATGGTAAGGGCGGATCTGCGGACGAAGACGGTAATGGTCGGAAGGAAATTGATTGTTCCCACTTACTAAATCTAATGCTCCGTGATGCGGGGTATGACATCCCTTACCGCACTACAAGTCAACTTGCGACAGACACCACGCATTTCGAGTTCATTGCCCTCGACAGCGTTCAGCCGGGTGATATCGCGCTATGGACAGGAATGCACCATACCGGCGTGATTGAGGACATGGACGCTAACCGGGTCAAGGGGAATTTTTTCGGCTCGCAGAGTTCGACCGGGCCAAAGTCCGCAAAGTACGGTGCGGGTAGCGGCTACTGGCCGATGCCGAACAAGTACCTCCGGCCGAAGGCGGAGTACAGGACCGGTGCGCAACCGACGCCTGCTCCTGCTCCGGCGCCTGCAGCGACCCCGGCTCCGGCAGGATCACCGCTCATGAGTTTTCAATACCCGTTCAGAAAGGCGGACGGGAAGCAATTCGAGAGCGCCGACGAAATATATAAAGCACTAGAAAAAGAAACATCGGGCCACTATCTCTTGGGCAGTAATAAGTTCTGGCATGGTGGTATTCACATTAGCAATGCCAGTGCCCCTCAATGCATCTTGAACGAACCGATCCGCTGCATGGCTGACGGCGAGGTTGTGGCCTATCGGCTTAACGAAGACTATCTAGAATCTACGTTCGGCGAAAATGAGAAAAAACTGCAGTATTCCAACTCGTTTTGTTTGGTGCGACATGAGTACAAATCTGCGCCAAACCCAGAAGAAGGACCGAATAAAGGCAAGCAAAACAAGCTGAATTTCTACAGCTTGTACATGCACCTTCTGCCCTTCAAGCGTTATCCGCTGACTGAGGAAGAAACTCCGAAGCCTCAAGTGACCATGAAGGTAAGTGACTTCAACGCTTACGACGATTTCCCTGAATCCAGTAGCGTTCAGAACGTTGGCAAGCTCGTTGCGGGGACCAAACTTGAAATACTGGATCAAAAGGCCCTAGGCATCGTTACCTATGCGAAAGGGAAAATCCTGTCAGGTAGCGTGAAAAAAAGCGGCCACAAAGTTCGCGAGACTGGCAAAGAGGTTTGGTTCGCATACTTGAAAGACGGAGAACCCTACAAAAACTCCAAACCCGCACGTATATGGCTGGCAGACCCGATCCCGGAGCGTTTAAAGCCAAAATATTGGCAAGGTAAGGTGAAAGGAACCGCGTTGACAAGATTGGATCTTTATCAGGGTCCTATCTCTGCCCAAAATGGGCAGAATGCCGGTGATAAGATTGGCTCGCTGCAACTTAACCCTCAAAGTTCGGTGGAATTTGAAAGCAAAGAGGTACTGAACCTCAATGTTGCAGGGACAATTCGTCGAATGGCGAAATGTACGAGCAGCGGTAGCTTGGCTGGGGGTGGAAACCTTCCTCCCAGCTTCTGGGCAATTGTGGAAAACGACTTTGTTGCTTGGGATGTAATCCCGAGCAGCTTTGACTCTGTGGAGTCCGCAAGCATTGGAATCAAGGCTGGAGATCCGATTGGCTACCTGGGATTGACTGAAAACCTGACCGGCGAAGATGGCGGTGTAGCGAGTAAGTATCAAGTGCACGTCGAGATATTCACTGCTGAAGCAGACGTAAAAGACTTCCTCAAGAATACGGCTGGTCTGAAGATCGGCAAGCAATACCTGTACTTGCCAGCCGGAAGCGATCTGAAGAAAAAAGCACCTGCGACAGACAGTACGGTGCTGAAAAAGGAACATGCAGTTGATTTGAACAAGACGCCGGTCATCAAGGTGGGTACCGACGATTACTACGATGTGACCGTTACTGACAATGCTCAGGCCGTCAATGGTTTAGTCAAGAAAGTGGGCGCACAAATTATCACTCAGCATGATTGGGAAAAGCTGGGGTTTCAGATCGTCGAAGAAACCAATGCGACAGCGGACGGGTTTCTCGATCCGAAGGACATGCCTGCGTTCTTTCAGGATCTGTTCACGAAGGTCGATAAAGACCAGAGCGGCGACGTGGATCCGGCCGAGTTGGCCGAGGCGTTGAAAAACCCTGATACGCGGTCGCAATGGTCCAAGCTGGTTGCACATCATCCGACGGAGTGGAAAGCGAAAGCAGATGCTCCAAAATGGAGCCGGCTTGATACTGAGCTTGAGCACGCCCCGAAGACACTGAAGCATGAGAAAGAAAGGATCAGCAGCTATGTGTTTTGGGATGAACTGAAAGAAAAGGCTGCTATCAGTACCGACTTGATATGGCATTTCCATTCGATTGCCTTTGTAGCGAATGCGCTGTCGGCCGTTTGCATTCCACTCAACAAGGCCAAAGAAATCGCACTATTGGTTTCCTCCGGATACGAAGGAAAGAGCAAGTTGGATTATGAGGCACTGGCCGGTAATTTCGATGGTCAAGGTATGTCTTTCGGTGTTATTCAGTGGAACTTCGGGCAGGGCACGTTAGGGCCAGTTCTGCTGGAGATGCGTGGAGCAGATCAAGCCACGTTTGACGGATGTTTTGGTGCCAACATGAATTTCCAGACACTGATAAATTCGTTGAACTCTGCGAATACCGCCGCCCAAATGAGTTGGGCGACGGGAGTAATCGCCAGCAACAATGCAGGATGGAAATCGGCTTTCAAGAAGCTTGGCGAGGTCGAAGCGTTTCAAAAAATTCAGCTGAATCATGCGGCGAAATATAATGAGAATGTGATGTCTTGTATCAAGTTGATGCGCGAATTGGCACCGAATCTGATGGTGAAAATTCAACTGCGTACTTACTGTGCGCTATACGACTTGTGTGTTCAGCAAAATCATCTCGCGAAGGCGGAGCAGCTTATTAGAACCGAGTTCCCTAGTGCTAATATTACTACCCAAAAAGAGCTACTGATTTTTGTCTGTAAAAAACGAGCGGAAAAAGCCTCAGAGGCGTATAGGGCCGATGCCTTCAGTCGCCGGATGGGAATCATTCAGGGGCAAAAGTATACCGCTACAATGAGTGGCAATACTGCCACGCGAGAAAATGGCAATTACGGAATAATCGTAGAGGGCGACATCTGTGAGCTTTAAATTTCGCTGGTTTATTATTTTGATTTTTTTTTCGTCTCCAGCGTGGAGCGAAGGGAAAAAGCTGGCATGCGATCCTGATACCAATATTTGCTCAGTGGCTATTTCTGAGAACTTCTGTGGTTCTGATGGCGTTCCAAAGGCGAAGTTTGATATCAGGAGCCAGAGTTATATATTGAGCTGTGAATGTGACTGTAGCTCTCAGGAAAACACCTTCTGGATTTTGAGTGCTGACGGAAAAGTGCAAATACTTGATGCGAGCAAGATCGTAAGTGGCGTGGATATTATCAAGAATAAATCCGGAGTACCTGACGCTTTCGGTGTGGTTCCTTATTGCCAACCAATTAATGCAAGTGGTGAAAGTCTGGTGTATCTACAGAAAGGTCCTGGCTCTGCGGGGCAACCACAACCATATTGCTATTCAGTGCTTGAACATGATGAAGCGCAGAAATGTGAAAGCGGTGAATGTCTGAGTAAGATAGAAATGGTCTCTGGTGTTGAGAAAAATATAAAAGAAGAACTTTTGGTCGAGTTCAAAAACGCCACGTCGCGCCTTTATAAGGATAAAGCAAGATTTTCTGGCTTTCCGAAACGTGATTTTATTGAACGCTACATTGGTGAGTATGGTTACTCTTCTGCCAGCCAACAAGTTTTCAATGACGTAGCATTTTTTTGGCAGCAAGCAGGCTTCAATACCGACGCAATTTGGCTCTTGAAAAAAGTTATTTCAGAAAATCCGAAGCGGACAGTTGCCTATCTTAATCTCGCAGATGCTTATTGGGAGGCGGGTGATAAAGCATCCGCAGGAAAGAACTATAAGGTATACACCGATCTCATGAGCGAGAATGGCAAGCAAGCCAAGGTTCCTGATCGGGTTAGGCAGCGTGCTACAACGCAGTAATAGAAGAAGTTGCAGACTACTCTCCTTCTGTTAAGGCTCACGGGTCATGACTAGGCCTTGGAAACTATATTGTTTGATGGGACGTTTGCTACGGGGCTTTAATGGATCTGTTCTGGTAAAGGAGCCGGATTTATTTTTTGTGCTCGACCGCTTTGAATTTGGTTGAGAACTTAAATAGATCTGGCCCGTTTGTCGGCTCTGACTCTATTTTCTGTCGCAAACCCGTTCAGAATTGAACGGGTCACTGACTTTTTTACGGACGCCAAGGAATGCAGATTTTCAGATTCAGTCTCATTATTTTACTTTCAATACTGTCGCCTGTGGTCATGGCTGAGGGCACGATGATTGCCACCATCCTTCAGGCCGACTTTTCCAAGGATCCGGAAGTCCGGTTGCTTGTCAGAGTCGTTGATGTAGGTGGCGGTTCGGATAGCCCTTCCATGGCGGTTCGTAATCAATGCCTGGAGAGGAAGGCGTCCGCAGAACGTCCTGGGCCGGATCCGTGCTTTTCGATAGAGATCACTGAGAGCAAAAAGCAACGGGCCATTGTTCGGCAAACGCTATTGAATGATCCTCAGCGAACAACCGACCCTATCTATTTGGAAATTGTTTATCGCTCGGAGGTCAGCGAGAGTGATCCGACGAATCACCATCAGCGATCCGCCACACTGAAGATCGAAGAAAACGGCCTCTATAATTGGAACAATGAAAGCGAACAGGCATTGGCGGACGTTGAGTGGTTTCCCTCGGGAAATGGTGTTCTTGATCTGATGGTTCCTGACGCGGATGCATTGTTGAACTCTGTATATCGGGATCGTATGAGTCGGCTGGACGAAAGCGGTCAGAAAGCACTGAGGGAAACTCAAAGAGCCTGGATGAAATTTCGAGATGCGGAGTGCCAGGCCGACCCGAAATCGCATAAATCTGTTTTCGGTGAGTGGTCCGATGCCTGCCTAATTCGCGCGACGATAGAGCGTGCTCGCCAATTGGCTTTGGCACCGGACAAGAGCAGACGTTGAAACGGACAAGCCAGAGCATTCGCGCGAAAGCGACGACTTGGATGTGCATGCATAAACTTTTCTTTCTCGTTTTTGCGCTATTTCCTTTAGGCGCTCAAAGCGCAGTCACCACCGAATCACTTTGCTTCGAACTATCCCAATCGAGCCCGGTAAAGTTCGAACTCCGTACCTACTATGACGAAGCCAGCAAATGGTCCGGTGGTTTTGTGAAGTACGCCAAATCAAGTGAGCCCATTTCCATTGGAGTGAAATAGGGCCAGACCACCTTTTAGTAGTATCCGAAAAACGTGGTCTGTCCCCAATTTCCCAATTTCCCCAAATAATGAATAGCGGCCAAAATGGATATGCGGACAGGAACAGTAGGTTTCAAGCACTCGCTGCACTTATGAACATTAACTAAGAGGTCGTTCTGCTATGCTCCGTGTATTTATGTTTGCTTTTGTTTTCCTTCTGGCAAACTCCAGCAGTGCGCAAGATGTAGACTATCTTCAGGGAACGGTAATCCAAGGACCGTTTAGAACTGACGTCGTAAATGGCGGTGAATTATCATTCCTGCAGACGACGAGCGAGGAATTTCCTGTTTCTCTGGTTCTGGATGTTGTTGGGGTCGACAATAAAAAGAATAGAAGTCTTGTCGATAAATACGATGTGGCTGGGTCAGATCCAAAAATTGAGTCGATTTTCTTTTATCCAGTTAAGGGTAAGAAAAATGTGCTTGTTTTGGTTTCTTGGGAAATTACGAGCAGAGGAATTGGAACGTACGGGACCCTTTATCAAGTTTATGGGTATGAAAAAAGTGCGGACAATAAATTGGCTGTGAATAAGCTTGTCCGATTTGATAAGAATCTGAGTGGGATGGAAGGATATCAAGAAGGTGAGGAGCAAAATTTTCTTTATGTCAATGCAGCGTTGATAAAATCTTATATCAAGAAAATAAATGGCGCTAAATAGCGATGGCTGCCAATGTTTTGCGTTTAATAGGGCAGGCTACTCTTTATTATGCGTGAACGTGGTTTGGCCCCGGCTCGCCGAACGCAAAGCCTGAATGACTCAAGGATGAACACAGTGAACCGCTTTGTTTTTACGCTGTTGGCCGCACTACTACTGTCCGTTTCAGCGGCCTATGCGCAGGACGACTGCAGCCATGTCACCTCAAGCCTGGAAATGGTGCCCTGTTCGGAGGCGGCGAAGAAGGCTGCCGATGCGCAGTTGAATGTCAGCTACAAGCAGTTGATGTCGCGGCTTAAGTCTGACTATCAAGCAGATCCGGCGTTGGGCGCGGAGTACGCGGCGAAGGTCAAGGAGTCGCAACGTGCGTGGCTGAAATTACGCGATGCGAACTGTCCGTTGGAGGCGTTCGAGATCGAGACAGGCATGCCAGCGCATGTTTACGCGGTTAACTCGTGCATCGCCAGAATGAGTCGTGAGCGCTCGGCGTATCTGGACAAGATCGTCCCTGCGCTTGCATCCGACAAGAACGCGTCGACAGCGCCGGCCAACGGCGCCTGTCCTTCGGAGGAGTTCCCTGCTTTCCTGACAGCATTTTCCGCCAACAGCGAATCACAACGCCGCCTCACTGCGATGACGGTCAAGTCGCTGGTGCTGAAACCGGTGGTGGGAAAGGATCGAAGTACCTTTGAGCCTTCAACCTCGGGTGTCGGTGGAGCCAATTTCACCTACCCGCTGATGGCAGCAATCACACCCGGAAAGACACCAGGGGTCGAGATCGAAGAGGTCGATGACAGTCACGTCAACGTGGTGGATAAACGGACGGGCAACAGCAATATCAAGATTTTCAACTTCTCTCGTCAGGCGTGCTGGGTGCTTGAGGGGATTGAGGATTGGTCGATCAGTGAGAAGGATCTTGTCGCAACACGTAATCCTGGAATGAGCCGCGCAGAGAATTTCTGTGAACAACGTGCTGAAGCTTTAGGAGGGCTGGGATTTCTTGAGCAATATCCGCTGACTGCGGAGTTGATTGAGGCGTCGCTGGAAAATTATGTATGTGCTGCGGAGTCGGGTGATGCGAAGGCGAGCTTGTCGGCGGCACGCTTGAGTCTTTCGCAGATGGCGTCTCAGTTGGAAACCCCTAAGGTAGAGGCGTTGTTCAAAACGGCCTCGAAAATACCAAGTGGTGCGCTGGGCTATGCCACGTTTCTTTGTTCGGGAAACTCCACTGACTATAACGGCCCTTGCCTTCATCCCAAGCAGGCAGAAGAACAGGTCATTCGAGCTATTACCATGGGTTCCACAGATGCGATGACTTATCTGGCTTCCAGCTTTGAGGGGGGCGAGTTGGGAGCGAAGGATGTGTCCCGAGCGCTAGCCTGTTATCAGATGGCGGCTGACAAAGGTGATCAGTTGGGCATCGACAGTGTGAAGCGATTGGGGTCGCAGGGCACTGAGCCGGTCAAGGCCAGTCACTGCATTTGAAGTTCGGGGTGATATTTGATGCATTTTCGGGCGCCCTGAGCCTGAATCCGTTACCGCAAAATGTTTAGTACTTGAGCGGCTGGCGTCCCTCCATTTTCCTTTAAACTCCTCATCCCCAAGGAATGCGCTCAGGACACGGAATGCCAGCTCCCTCGAACTCGCTTCGCCCCGCGTTAGTGCTCTGGCTATACGCCGCCGCAATCGTGCACATACTCGCCGGCATCAACCTGACGTGGGCCGGTCACTCCGGTTTACTCGACCACTACCTGCACAATCTCGAACTCGCATTCTGGGGCGCCGATGCGGTACCCGCCGCCGGCCATGAGCAGCAGGTCTGGTGGCTCGCGCTGTTCGGCGCGACGCTGCAAAGCTATTCGTTGTACATGCTCGCGCTGGTGCACATCGGCAATCGCTCGAAAGCCCCGATGGTGTGGGGCTGGTTGATCGCCGGCATCCTGTTATGGGCGCCGCAGGACATGTGGCTTTCAGTGCAACGGCAGGTCTGGTCGCACCTGTGGCTCGATGGTTTTGCGTTGCTCGTGCTATTGCCGCCGTTGAGCTGGCTGTATGTCCACGATCGCCAAAAAATCACTCAATAACTGGGCATTGGGCATATTGGTAATGAAGGAGTTATAGCGTGAAAGGATTTTCGATTCTGCTCGGCTGCTTGGTATTGGCAGCCTCCTCGACGGCGCTTGCGGTAGAGACGTGTAACCCAGACAGCTTTTCCAACCCAGACTTGATCATTTGCGGGCAGCAAACCTTCGAGAAGGTCGATGCTGTGTTGAACGAGCAATATAAAAAAGCGCTGACGAGTTTGGCTCCTGCGGAGCAGAGCCATCTGAGAGATGTGCAAAAGAACTGGGTGCGTTTCAAAGAGTCGTTTTGCGAGGAGCTTTATCAATCCGCTTTGCCGGGCGCTGAGGCGCCAATCGAAAGGCTTGGGTGTCTGGTACAAACGACCAATGCCCGGTTGGGAGAGTTGATTGCCCTGCAGACGGGCTTATCGCTAGATGGCTTTTACAAATCCGCATCTGCGATTGCGGGGAAGGATCGTGAGAGAAATTTAGCGGCCGCCATTGAGCGACTGGGAGGGGATGAGTTCGATGATCCGCTTTGGAAGAAGTACGCAGAAGGGCATTGTGAGATGGCTGGCCGTCTGTTGCGTGAAGACATCGCCTACTGCGCGGTGAGGATGCGTTTTCAATTACCCATGAACCGCTAAAGAACGCTTCGCCAGAAACAGGCTGTCAGTGGTGAGCCGGGGATCATTGAGAAAGGGGACTTAACGTCCCCTTTTTTTCATCCGCAAATTCCGCTACGACTTGGTCGCAAGATTCCGCACTTCAATGTGGTCGAGCGTCCCTTCCACCATCAATCGCACCCCATCCGCCATTCTGCTCAGGGCCAGTGCTACCGAGCGGCGGGAGCCGTGGAGGTCGTCGGCGAGGTCGCAGGCGATGGCGCTGATGGACAGGAGGTCTTCGGAGGCGTTGGCCATCAGGGCTTCGGCGTCGGTGCCGGGGGTGAGGCTGAAGAGGCCGGTTTCGCGTTTGGGTTGGGATTCGGTGCGCGGTTTGAAATGGTGGTCGAGGGCGCGTTCGGCGGCTTCGTGGAATTTCTTGGATTCCAGCGATTCGTAGGGCGATATGTCTGGGGTTTCGGGGGGATTGGGTGTTGGTTTGATCATTCGGTCTTACTCCAGTTTCAGGAGCCGACACCGTTTCGCTCGCACTTCGAAAGTGGTGGCAGCTGTGCATAGGTGTGCAAGACCGGTGGAGTCACCCGGCAGACCCTAAGGCCTCCCATACACAGCAGCCATAACGATCCGCGAGCATAGGAAAACGCTCGGCGAATTGCCATAACCAATGTGGACTCCCGCCGGACTTGCACGTCCGTATCACCAATTCGTGGTGACCTATTGAGGCTATCGATGAACCCTCATTCTGCCTAGTTCACGCACAACACCACGCTTTGCAGGAAATTTCCCATAGGTTTGCAGGCCGGAAGATCAAAAGATCGCAGCCTTCGGCAGCTCCTACAGGGATGTGTTTCAACAGGTGTAGGACGGTGGGTGCAGAAGTGTGACTTGGCGGTCATCGTGCGGGAAATGGTCTGCATCATCTTCCAATAGCGGCCGATAGTGGCGTTATCGTCTGAATCCCTTACACTGCCCCGGCCGTTCATTTTCCTTTTGAGGCTGTGCGCATGAAATTTCGTTTTCTTCTGTGGATGATGGGTTTGTTGATGGGTAAGGCCAGCCGGACCAATCCTGCGTTCCAGCAGCAGTTGGGGGACAAGGATCTGGTGTTTCAGCTGCAGACGCTGGACGGGAAAGTGGCGCGGCATTTCGTGGTGAAGAATCAGCGCATCACCAGCAAGTCTGGCGTGGTGGCGGAGCCGGCGTTTGCGATTGCGTTCAAGGATGCGGGTTATGCCTTTGCCACGATGCAGGCGAAGAACAAGCAGCTGGCGTTTATGCAGGGGATTCAGGACAAGTCGATTCAGCTGAAGGGGAATCCGGCGCTGGTGATGTGGTTTCAGGGATTGATGAAGTATTTGAAGCCGAGGAAGGCGAAGCCGAAGGCTTGAGTGGAAGGGCTGTTGTGGCGAGGGAGCTTGCTCCCGCTGGGCTGCGGAGCGGCCCTGAACCCTGAGGCGTTGTTGTGTCAGGCATGCCTTGTTGGCTGGATTTGCGACTGCTGCGCAGTCGAGCGGGAGCAAGCTCCCTCGCCACAAAGGTTGTGTTGAGTCAGGTAGATTGGGGTGGATTCTTCGCGAGCAAGCTCGCTCCCACAGGAGGTCACCGAAACCTTGTGGGAGCGAGCTTGCTCGCGAAGTTTTCAAGCCTGGCTGAATTGCGAAGCCAGCTCACGCAGCAGGACTTCAGCCTCAAGCACTTTGCTGACCACGTCGTTGGCCTTGTCGCGGGTCAGGCCGACGCGGTCGAGCAGGGCGTCGGGGATGTCTTCGTCGGGGCCGGAGCCGATGCCGCGGCTGCGCAGCAGGCGTACGGCCAGGCAGACGAGGTTCGGGTATTCGGCGTAGGCGCCGTCGTAGCTTGGGTCGTGCTGGAAGCGCAGGGCGGTGGCCAGTTCATCGGGCATGTCCCAGTAGCGCATCAGCCACGAGCCGATCTGTTCGCGGCTGATGCCCAGCAGGTGCTGCTCGATGTAGCTGTGGCACAGGTGCGGGTTGACCTCCAGGTGGCGGCAGATCAGCGAGAAGTGCGGCGGGAACACGTGGGCCAGCAGCAGGTAGCCAAAGTTGTGCAGCAGACCGGCCAGATAGGTCAGGCCGGCTTCCGGGCGCTGGGCGCGCGGCATGGCGCGGGTCAGGCCTTCGATGACGGCGGCGGTGTAGATCGATTGCTGCCAGTACGGCGTGGTGTGTTGCGGGTGGTCTTTCGGCAGGCTCAGGGTCTTGCCGAGGGCCAGGCCCAGGGCGAGGTTGATCACCAGATCGAAACCGAGCACGCGAACGATCGCATCTTCTACCGAACGGATCTTGCCCGGCGAAGCGTAATACGGCGACGCCGCCCAACTGACAACTTGTGCAGCCAGCGCCGGGTCGGTTTCGACCACGCCGGTGATGTCGTCGATGGTGGCGTTGGGGTCGACGCGCAGCTTGATGATTTTTTGCGCGGTTTCGGCCAGCGGCGGAATCTCGATGGTCGCTTCCAGACGTTGCTGAATCCGGCGTGCGGTGAACGCCTGTACGGCCTGGGTGATTTCCTCGCGGTCATCGTCCGGGCGGTCGAGGTTCGGGCGGATGCTGCTCAGGGCTTCGCCGAAGTTGGCGGCGCTGGCCTTGGTCAGCATGCTCTTGAAGGCTTCGCTGGTGATTTCCAGCAGCAGGCCCGGCTCGCCGGAGTTGATCAGCAGCTTCGGCTCGCGCAGCAGGCTTTCTTCGTAGAGGCACGGCGAACTGGTCAGCGCCGGCAGGCCCGGCAGCAGGCTCAGGCTGTGTTTGCCGAGCATCTTTTCCAGGCGCTCGGTGGACACGGCGGTCAGGCGTCGGCCAGTGAGTTCGGCGAGGCGATTGAGGTCCAGCAACTGGCTCTGCGGAAACAGCACCATCAGCGCGCCGACGGCATCGTCCAGCAACACGGCTTGTACCTTGCGCGAAGCATTGAGGCCGTGGTGGTCGAGCACTTCTTCGTAGGCGATCCCCAGCTTGCCGAGCAGCAGCCGAATTACAGACGGCGCGTGCGGGAGTTCGGGGGCGAGAGCTGCGTCAGTCATGGTCTGTATCCGTTTTTGAAACAATGGCAGGAGTATAACCAGCTCTGTAGGAACGATCCTGCACAAACTGCGACGGTGCTCACACTTGGCCGTATTGCTGCCCGTGGCGCAACCAGCGGTCGAGCAATGGGCTGACGTGCGTCGGCCAGCGTTCCAGCAGCGCTTGCGCGGCATCGCGCACGGCGGGCAGCAGGTCGGCGTCGCGCATCAGGTCGGCGACCTTGAATTGCAGCAGACCGGTCTGACGCGTGCCGAGCATTTCGCCGGGGCCGCGCAGTTCGAGGTCTTTTTCGGCAATGACGAAGCCGTCGTTGGTCTCGCGCATGATGCCCAGGCGCTGGCGGCCGATCTGCGACAGCGGCGGATGGTAGAGCAGCACGCAATGGCTGACCGCGCTGCCCCGGCCAACGCGACCGCGCAACTGGTGCAATTGTGCAAGGCCGAGGCGCTCGGGGTTTTCAATGATCATCAGGCTGGCGTTGGGCACGTCGACGCCGACTTCGATCACCGTGGTGGCGACCAGCAGTTGCAGGTTGCCGGCCTTGAATTCAGCCATGACCGCGGCTTTTTCGGCAGGCTTCATGCGCCCGTGGATCAGCCCGACTTTCAGCTCGCCGAGGGCGGCGGTGAGGTCTTCGAAGGTGGTTTCGGCGGCCTGACAGGTCAGCTCTTCCGACTCTTCGATCAGGGTGCACACCCAATAGGCCTGACGCCCTTCGGCGCAGGCGCTGCGCACCCGTTCGATGACTTCGACACGGCGGGTGTCGGTGACCAGCACGGTGTTGACCGGGGTGCGACCGGGCGGCAGTTCGTCGAGGATCGAGGTGTCGAGGTCGGCGTAGGCGCTCATCGCCAGCGTCCGGGGAATCGGCGTGGCGGTCATGATCAGTTGATGCGGACACATGCGCCCGCCGACGCCTTTCTGCCGCAGCGCCAGACGCTGCTGCACGCCGAAGCGGTGTTGCTCGTCGATGATCACCAGCGCCAGATTCTTGAATTGCACTTCGTCCTGGAACAGCGCGTGGGTGCCGACCACCATCGGCGTGCCGCTGGCGATCTGTTCCAGTGCGGCGACGCGATTCTTGCCCTTGAGCTTGCCGGCCAGCCACGCGACGTCGATGCCCAGCGGTTCGAGCCAGCGCTTGAAGGTGATGAAGTGTTGTTCGGCCAGAATCTCGGTCGGCGCCATCAGCGCAACCTGATAACCGGCCTCCAGCGCTTGCAGTGCTGCGAGGGCGGCGACCACGGTTTTACCCGCGCCGACGTCGCCCTGAATCAGCCGCAGCATCGGTTCGTGCTGGCTGAGGTCGTAGGCGATTTCGTTGCCGACCCGCTGTTGCGCACCGGTCGGGTTGAAGCCGAGGTTGGCGAGGTATTTCGGTGGCAGCTTTTTCGCCTTCGGCATCGCTGGCGCGCGCAGTGAACGCATGCTCTCGCGCAGACGCTGTTGCGACAGTTGATGGGTCAGCAGTTCTTCGAAGGCCAGGCGATGCTGGGCCCAATGATGACCGAGGGCCAGCTCATCGACGTCGGCATCGGCGGGCGGGTTGTGCAGGTAGCGTATCGCGTCGGCCAGCGGCGCCAGTTGGTAGTCGCGGGCCAGTTCGGTCGGCAGCCAGTCGGGCAGGGTGTTCGGCTTGAGCAGGGTCAGGGTCTGCATGCACAACTGGCGCAGGCGCTGTTGGGTCAGGCCTTCGGTGAGCGGGTAGACCGGGGTCAGGGTTTCGTCCACCGGCGGCGGTTCGTCACCGGTGATGGCGCGGTATTCCGGGTGGTAGATTTCCAGCCCCGAGGCGCCGGGCCGTACTTCGCCGTAGCAGCGAATCCGCGTGCCGCGCTTGAGGCCTTCTTTCTGCGCATTGCTGAAATGGTAGAAGCGTAGGCTCAGCCCGCCGGTGCCGTCCTGCATGCGCACCACCAGGCTGCGACGCCGGCCCATGACCACGTCGGCACCGCTGACGGTGCCTTCGACCACGGCGTCCTGGCCCGGGCGCAGGTGGCCGATCGGCACCACGCGGGTGCGATCCTGATAACGCAGCGGCAGGTGAAACAGCACGTCCTGGAGATTTTCCAGGCCGACCTTGGCCAGCTTCTCGGCCATGGCTTCGCCGACACCCTTGAGTGCCGTCACCGACACTTGCGACAGCTCGGTCATGACCCTGGCTTAACCGGCCGTGACCGGTGCGGCGGGCTTGGCCACCGAGCACAGGCGAACGGAGTCGGCGAGGATCTCGATGGCTTTCGGCCGCGGGAAGCTCGCACGCCAGGCAATCGCCACGGTGCGGAACGGCACCGGCGCCGACAGTGGGCGCACTTCGATCACGCCCGGGGCGTAGTGGTGGCTGTCCACCGCCGACAGCGGCAGGATAGAAATGCCCAGACCGGACGCGACCATGTGGCGGATGGTCTCCAGCGAGCTGGATTCCACCGTGGTGTGCTTGGCGCCGTCGTTGCCCTTGGTCAGGGTCGGGCAGGCCTCGAGCACCTGATCGCGGAAGCAGTGGCCTTCGCCGAGCAGCAGCAGGCTCTTGTCGTTGAGCAGGCCCGGGTCGATGGATTCTTTTTGCGTCCACGGGTGCTGGGCCGGCATCAGGACGTAGAAGGGCTCGTCGTACAGCGGCAGGGTCAGCACGTCGGCTTCGTTGAACGGCAGGGCGATGATGATTGCGTCGAGCTCGCCGTTGCGCAGTTTGTCGCGCAGCACGTGGGTGAAGTTTTCTTCGATGTACAACGGCATCTGCGGGGCGACCCGGTGCAGTTGCGGAATCAGGTGCGGGAACAGGTACGGCCCGACGGTGTAGATCGCGCCGACTTTCAGCGGCGCGGTCAGCTGGTTCTTGCCGGCCTGGGCCAGTTCACGGATGCCTTGCGCCTGCTCGAGGACTTTCTGCGCCTGGGCGACGATGCCTTCGCCGACCGGAGTCAGGCGCACGGCGCTTTTGCTGCGCTCGAAAATCAGCACACCGAGTTCGTCTTCAAGTTTTTTCACGCCCACCGACAGGGTCGGCTGACTGACGTGGCAACGCTCGGCGGCGTGGCCGAAGTGCTGCTCTTGGGCGAGGGTAACGATGTAGCGTAATTCTGTGAGAGTCATAGCGAGCGTCCATGAAGTTGCGGGCCAAGCATAACGGCTGCAATCGATAGACGCACGTTATCAGACTGAGTGAGGAATGCGACACCGGGCAATGTGAGTTTGCCGTTGCCAGATAGGCAAAAGGCACCTTTCGGTGCCTTTTCGATCCCACTGTCGACCCTGTGGGAGCAACTGTCTTACTGCGACCGTTCGTCACCGCCACTCTGTGCCGTCTCGCAGCATGGCATTCAATCTGATCAGCAGTATTCGCATGCAGGCGATGAGCGCGACTTTCGCGCTCTTGCCTCGTTCTCTTAGTGATTCATAGCGGGCCTTGAAATCGGCTTGATGGCGGATAACGACCCAGCACGACATGTAAAGCGCACGTCTGACGCGTGCTCTCCCTCCGTAAATCTGACGTTTCCCGCTGTGATTACCGCTGTCGTCGTTATAGGGGGCGATTCCCGCCAAGGCGGCGATCTCCCTGCGATCCAGCTCGCCGAGTTCGGGTAGATAAACCATCAAGCTGGCGGTCGCCACAGTGCCGATGCCTTTGACGGAGATAAGCCGATCGGCTTTTTCCGCATCCAGCTCACGCATGCTTCGATCAATGGCTTTGCCAAACTGTTTGATCTGAGTCTGCAGGTAGCGAATATGATCCTTGATCGCCTCTATGGCCGCGGGCAACTGGGCCTGTTGCAGCCGGCGCTTGTTGTCATCACGCTGCTGGACGAAGTGCTCGCGTAATTGAATCAACTCGCGCAGGGCTTCACGCTCAGGCGAGATGGGCTTTTCGCGAGACGCATGCAACGCTTCGGCAAAGTCGGCGAGAACCGCCGCGTCGATGGGATCGGTTTTGGCGTTCTTGCCCATTGCTACGGCAAAGGCTCTGGCCCGGCGAGGATTGATCCTCAACACGCTGAAACTTGCCTGCTGCAATGCCGCCATGACCTTGCGTTCATAGCCGCCTGTGGCTTCCAGCAATACACGGCCAACCGTGTACTGAGCTAAACGTGCGATCAGCACATCAAAGCCTTCAACCGTATTGGGAACTTCAAAGCCGTCTTTCTGTGGTTGAACCCAGACGACGAGATTGGATTTGGAGATATCGATGCCGACCCAGGAAATCATGGCAAAACCCTCTTACACTCAGAAGTGAGAGTGCTCTGGCTTTGCCCACGCTTGTGATTCGAGTGGCGCTCGTCCAACTGTCCGGGCTTAGGGGCCAGAGTAGAAAGGTGGATGGCAGCTTTGCTCCCACTCGTGCTTTAAGCACCGCGGACTCACAGCTTGCCATCCACCCCTCTCACCCCAGAGTTTATCCCCTTACTCAGACACAAGCGGGCTTGCTCGCGAATGCGGTGTGTCAGATACATGGATGTCGACTGACACGACGCTTTCGCGAGCAAGCCCGCTCCCACATTGGATCAGCGGCGTTTATCCAGCGAGTACACAAACGGCGCGACAATTTCGATCGAGCCGTTGTTGAGCATGTCGGCCGGTGGCTTGGGCAGCGGTTGTGCGCGGCGGATCATTTCCAGGGTGGCCCGGTCCAGATCGGCGTTGCCTGAGCGGCCCACCAGTTCGAACGACAACACATTGCCTTCAGCGTCGACGACGAAACGCAGACGGTTCAAGCCTTCCTTGCCGCGAGCCTGCGCACTGGCCGGGTACTTCTTGTACTTGCCCAAGTGCGCGAGCAGGGTGTTTTGCCAGCTGGCCTTGGCGGCCATTTGTGCGGGCGACGGTCCCGGTGCCGGCTGGGCGGATTTCTCCGTCGGTGCCTGGGTCGGCTGTGTCTCCGCCGGTTTTTCCTCGGAAGGTTTTTCCTTCACCGGCTCCGGTTTTTTCTCCACCGGTTTGGGCGGCTGCGGTTTCGGCTTTGGCTTGGGTTTGGGCTTCGGTACGGCAATCTCGGCCTTGGGTGCTTCAGCCAGTTTCGGAATCGGCAACTCTTCGACCGGAGCCGGTGGCTGCGGCGGTGCGACGACTTTCGGCGGAGCAGGCGGTGGCGGGGTCGGAACCGGTGCCAGCTCGACCATCATTGCCTGCGGCGGCAGTTCGATGGGCGGGCGGGCGGTCCAGTTCAGCGCCAGCGCGATGGCCAGCGCGTGAACGCCCAGCACCACGGCCAGGCTACCGCTGTAACGCGTCAGCTTATGGCGCGTCGTGATCATTTCTTGGCTGCCGTCTCAAGTCCGACCAGACCGACCTTCAGATAACCGGCCGAGCGCAATTTATCCATCACGCTCATCAGGTCGCCGTAGTCCACGCCCTTGTCGGCCTGGAAGAAGATGGTGGTGTCTTTCTTGCCCTGGGTCTTGGCGTCGAGCACGGCGCCAAGGGTTTCGGCTTTCACTTCATCGTCGCCGATGTACAGGCGCTGGTCAGCCTTGACGCTGAGGAACACCGGTTTCTCTGGCCGCGGCGCCGGTTTGGCGGTCGAGGCCGGCAGGTCGACTTTGATGTCCACAGTGGCCAGCGGCGCGGCCACCATGAAGATGATCAGCAGCACCAGCATCACGTCGATGAACGGCGTGACGTTGATTTCGTGGTTCTCGGCCAGATCGTCGTCTGCGCCTTCTTTCAAATGCAGGCCCATGGCCGATTACCCCACTTTCACCATGTGTGGTTGCGAGCTGCTGCGCTCAGGCTGGTGATCGAGGTCACGGCTGACCAGCAACAGGACCTGCGCCGAAGCGTCGGACACCTGCGCCTTGTAGCCGGCGATGGAGCGGGCGAACACGTTGTAGATCACCACCGCAGGAATCGCAGCAACCAGGCCCAGGGCGGTGGCCAGCAGCGCTTCGGCGATGCCCGGCGCCACGACGGCGAGGTTGGTGGTCTGAGTCTTGGCGATGCCGATGAAGCTGTTCATGATGCCCCACACGGTACCGAATAGGCCGACGAACGGAGCGGTGGAGCCGATAGTGGCGAGGACGCCGGTGCCGCTGCTCATGTTGCGGCCACAGGCAGCGACCAGACGCTCAAGACGGAAGCTGACGCGCTCCTTGATGCCTTCTTTCTCGCGGCTGTTGACCGACAGGCGCATCTCTTCGAGCGCGTCGTGCACCAGCAGGTTGGCGAGGGTGCCTTCCTTCGCCGCAGTGGCGCTGGCTTCCTTGAGGGTCGCGGCTTTTTTCAGCGCAGCGATTTCACCGCGCAGACGACGCTTGGCGCCCATCAGCTCGAAGCCTTTGGCGATCCAGATGGTCCAGGTGATGATGGAAGCGATGGCCAGACCGATCATCACGATTTTCACGATGATGTCGGCGTTCTGGTACATGCCCCATGGCGACAGGTCGTGGGCCATGCCCAGACTGTTGTCGGGTTCGAGCACTTCAGGCGCGTCGGCCGGGGTGGCGTCGACCGCCTGCACCGGATCGGTGGGGGCTGGCGCGGCGGCGGCAGGTGCGTGTTGTTCGGTGGCAGCCGGGGCGGCTGGTGCCTGGGCATCGGCGAAGGCGGCGGTCGGCGCCAGCATCAGGCTGAGCAGCAGGGCCGCCACCGCGCTGAAGGCGCGAGGTCGTTTGGTTGGCGAAGCGGGGTTTTGATTACGTGTCATGCTGGCCGGACCTGAAGTAGAAAACGGTTGATGCTCTTCCAGGCCTCGTGAGGCCGAGAACAAAAGTGGGGTGCATTATTGCAAGTAATTCTTGTTAACAGAAGTAATAGAGTATCTTTTTTTCCTCGATTGCTAGCCGTTCGTCCTTTGTGAGGGCTAGTCTGTTCCTTTCGTTTGGGAGTTTTTTGATGTCCGCACCTTCTGTTTTGATTGCCGGTTGTGGTGATGTCGGCAGTCGTCTGGCTAAGCAATTGCTGGCTGCCGGCTGGGAGGTGCATGGTCTGCGCCGTGATGTTTCGCGTTTGCCGGACGGCGTCATCGGCGTGGCCGGTGACCTGTTCAAGGAAGATTGCCCGGAGACCTGGCCGGTCGGAGCGGTGGATTACCTGGTGTATTGCGCGGCGGCGACCGATCACGATGAAGCCGGTTATCGTGCGGCTTACGTGCAGGGTTTGCAGAACGTGCTTAGCTGGCTGGACGACTACGGGCAGACGCCTGATCGGCTGCTGTTCGTTTCCAGCAGCAGCGTGTACGGCCAGCAGGAAGGGGAGTGGGTCGACGAGCATTCAGCGACCGTCGCCAGCGGCTATTCCGGACGAGTGATGCTTGAGGCTGAGCAAGTGGCGCTGAAAAGCGGTATCCCGGCGAGCATCGTGCGCCTGACCGGTATTTACGGCCCAGGTCGTGAATGGCTGTTGACCCAGGTGCGTCGCGGTTATCGGGTGGCGGTCGAGCCGCCGCTGTACGGCAATCGCATTCATGCTGATGACGCGGCGGGGCTGATGGCGTTTCTGCTACAGGCGGCTGATCGGGGCGAGACGTTGCAAGATGTTTATATCGGTGTGGACGATGCACCGGCACCTCTTGCCGAAGTGGTCGCCTGGCTGCGCGAGTATCTGGGTGTCACCGATTGGGCGGAAGACGCCAGCGTACGCCGCACCGGCAGCAAGCGCTGCAGCAATGCCCGGGCGAAGGCGTTGGGGTGGACGCCGACGTATCCGAGTTACCGCGAAGGTTATGCGGCGATTCTTGAAGGCAAATGCTGACTTCCAGACACCCAAAAACAACTGTAGGAGTGAGCCTGCTCGCGATGTGGCCATAACATTCAACACTTATGTTGGCTGTTAAACCGTCATCGCGAGCAGGCTCACTCCTACAGGGTTACGGGTTGCTTTCAGGCGCAGTTACTGCTTCTCAAGCAACCACTTGCGCTCACCCGGGGTGAACTGCGGCATTTCATCCGCCAGTGCGCTGTTCACCGCCTGGAAGATCTCCAGCGCCTTGCCTTTGCGGGCAAAGATCCAGTTGTTGCCCTGGCCGTTGAGTTGCAGCCACATGCTGTCGTGGTCGCTGTTCATCGAGGCGCAGTCGCCTGCCAGGCACAGGGCATAGCGGTCGGCGCCGGGCAGGCCGGACACCTGGCCATCGGCCTGGAACTGCACGGTGTTGCCTTCGCCGTCGCCGCTGGCGATCTTCCAGCTGCCGCCCAGATAGGCCGAATACAGTGCGCGTTCGAAGCTGGCGCCAATTGGCGCGCCTTCCGGTACGGGGATTTGTGCGCGGTCGAACAACTGATCCGGCTCGTTCTCGGTGGCGGCTTGTTTCATCCGGCCGCCGTCGCGTTTCAGCTCGCTGCCGGAGCTGCCATAGAAGTCGACTTTCCAGGCGCCGGACTGTTCGCCCTGCAGCCGTCCTTCGACGTTCTCGAAACCGTTGGTGTAGCGGGCCTGACCGGCCTTGGTGTTGACGTCCCACTCCAGGTTCGGGCCATAGGCCTGAAGCGCTTCGCGCAGGGGGCCGCCCTTGGCAGCAGCGTCGATCGCCACCTGGTTGATCCAGGTGCCGCTGATGTCACGGTCGGCGGGGTCGCTGGCACAGCCGCCGAGGAAAATGGCGAGCAGCGAGAGAGCAAGCGCTTTGCGCATGGTGGAATCCTTTCAAAACCTTTTCTTTACCGCAGAGCAGTCGGCGCAGCGTTTGAAAGCTGCGCCGTGTGCATTACTCGATGACCAGGATGGCATCCATTTCGACCTGCGAACCCTTCGGCAGAGCAGCAACGCCGATGGCGGCGCGCGCTGGGTACGGCTGATCGAAGTACTTGCCCATGATCTCGTTGACCTTGGCGAAGTGGCTCAGGTCGGTGAGGAAGATGTTCAGCTTGACGATGTCCTTGAACGAACCGCCAGCGGCTTCAGCCACGGCTTTGAGGTTCTCGAACACCTGGACGGTCTGGGCTTCGAAGCCTTCAACCAGTTCCATGGTCTTTGGGTCCAGAGGAATCTGGCCCGACATGTAGACAGTGTTGCCGGCCTTGATCGCCTGGGAGTAGGTACCGATGGCGGCTGGGGCCTTGTCGCTGGTGATAACAGTCTTGGTCATGTATGACTCCTTGTTAGGTGTGAATTAGGCACGCATGCGGGTGATGCGGATGACCCCGGTCAGGGCGCGCAGTTTCTTGATCACGCGGGCCAGGTGCACACGGTCGTGGACGCTGACCACCAGTTGGACGACGCTGATGCGACCATCGCGCTCGTCCATGCTGATTTTCTCGATATTGCCGTCGGCCGCGTTGACGCTGCTGGCCAGCAGGGCGATCAGGCCGCGCTGGTGTTCCAGCTCGACGCGCAGCTCGACGTTGAATTCGCCAGTGACATCCTTGGCCCACGAAAGCTGGATGCATTTTTCCGGGTTGTGCCGGATTTCGCTGATGTTGCGGCAGTTGTCCAGGTGCACGACCATGCCTTTGCCCGCCGACAGGTGCCCGACAATCGGGTCGCCCGGGATCGGCGTGCAGCACTTGGCGTAACTGAGCACCAGGCCTTCGGTACCGCGAATCGCCAGCGGCCCCTCCGGGCTCGGCAGCTGTTCGCCTTCGCCGAGCAGACGGCGCGCCACGACATAGGCCATGCGGTTGCCCAGGCCAATGTCTTCGAGCAAATCTTCAATCAGTTCGAGGCGATACTCGCTGAGCATCGCCTTGACGCGCTCGGCCGGGATCTTCTCCAGCGAGCTGTCGAAACCGTTGAGCACTTTGTTCAGCAAGCGTTCGCCGAGGCTGATGGATTCGGAGCGGCGCTGCAGTTTCAGCGCATGGCGGATGTGCGTACGTGCCTTGCCGGTGACCACGAAGTTGAGCCACGCCGGGTTCGGCCGCGCGCCAGGGGCGCTGACGATCTCGACCGTGGAGCCGCTTTGCAGCGGTTCGGACAGCGGTGCGAGTCGGCGGTTGATCCGGCAGGCGATGCAGCTGTTGCCGACGTCGGTGTGCACCGCGTAGGCAAAGTCGACCGCCGTGGAGCCTTTGGGCAGCTCCATGATCCGGCCTTTGGGCGTGAACACGTAGACCTCGTCCGGGAACAGGTCGATCTTCACGCTCTCGATGAATTCCAGCGAGTTGCCGGCACGTTGCTGCATTTCCAGCACGCCTTTGACCCACTGGCGGGCGCGGGCATGGGTGCCTTTCGGCTGCTCGTCACCGCTGGATTTGTACAGCCAGTGTGCGGCAATGCCGTTGTTGGCCATCTCTTCCATTTCGCGGGTGCGGATCTGGATCTCGATCGGTACGCCGTGCATGCCGAACAGCGTGGTGTGCAACGACTGATAGCCGTTGGCCTTGGGGATCGCGATGTAATCCTTGAAGCGCCCCGGCAACGGTTTGTACAAATTGTGCACAGCACCCAGCACGCGGTAGCAGGTATCGACCTTGTCGACGATGATCCGGAACGCATAGACGTCCATGATCTCGTTGAAGGCCCGACGCTTGCCGCGCATTTTCTTGTAGATGCCGTAGAGGTGTTTCTGGCGACCGCTGACTTCGCCCTGGATGCCGTCGATCGCGAGGCAATGGCCGAGGGACTCTTCGATCTTGTTGACGATTTCCTTGCGGTTGCCCCGGGCGCGCTTGACCGCCTGGTAGATCCGCGCCGAACGCATCGGGTGCATCGCCTTGAAGCCGAGGTCTTCGAATTCGATACGAATGGCGTGCATGCCCAGCCGGTTGGCGATGGGCGCGTAGATTTCGAGGGTTTCCTTGGCGATCCGGCGGCGTTTTTCCCCGGACAGCACTTCCAGCGTGCGCATGTTGTGCAGGCGGTCGGCGAGTTTGACCAGGATCACGCGAATGTCGCGCGCCATGGCCATGGCCATTTTCTGGAAGTTTTCGGCCTGGGCTTCGGCCTTGGTCTCGAAGTTCATCTGGGTCAGTTTGCTGACCCCGTCGACCAGTTCGGCCACGGTTTCACCAAACTGCGCTTGCAGCGCTTCTTTGGCGATACCGGTGTCTTCGATCACGTCATGCAGCATCGCGGCCATCAGGCTTTGATGGTCCATGTGCATGTCGGCAAGAATATTCGCCACCGCAAGAGGATGCGTGACGTACGCCTCGCCGCTGCGACGGCGCTGACCGTCATGGGCTTGTTCGGCGTAGAAATACGCTCGGCGGACCAGGTTGACCTGGTCGTTGCCGAGGTAGGTCGATAAGCGATCGGCGAGGGCGTCTATGCTCGGCATGATGACTCCTGCCGTAAGCTTTGTTCCCGCGCCGTGCTACGTCGACCAGGCATAGGCTTAGACGGCCTCGTTGGACTCGTCCTCGAACGCAGCGAAGACCGGATCTTCGTGGACGATTTCCTGCTCGGCGATGAACTCGTAGCTCATCAGGCCTTCTGCGATTTCACGCAGGGCGACAACGGTCGGCTTGTCGTTTTCCCACTGGACCAGTGGCTCTTTGCCGCCGGTGGCCAGTTGACGGGCACGCTTGGTAGAGAGCATGACCAGCTCAAAGCGGTTTTCCACGTGTTCTAGGCAGTCTTCAACGGTTACGCGGGCCATGGTATTCCTCGGAGCGAATGCAATATGCGCGCTGCCCGGTTGGGCGAGCGGACTGAGCAGTTTAAAAAATCACCAGCGATTAGGGAAGCGCTGATTTTTTGACCAGACCCTTCAACGCGCTGCAAGCACCAATGTAAAGCGCTTGCAGCGGTTTTGGGAAGTGCTGATTAACCGAGCAGTTCGGCCAGTAATTTGCCGAAACGTACCTGCTGGCGTTTCTGTTGCAGCTGATTGGCGCGGAAAATCGCCTTCAGATCGTCCAGTGCATGGGCGAAATCGTCGTTGATGATCAGATAGTCGTACTCGACATAGTGGCTCATCTCGCTGACGGCTTCACGCATCCGCCCGTCAATGATCTCGTCGCTATCCTGGCCGCGGTTGGTCAGACGCTGGTGCAAGGCCTGCAGCGACGGCGGCAAAATGAAGATCGAGCGTGCCTGCGGCATCAGCTTGCGCACTTGCTCGGCGCCTTGCCAGTCGATTTCCAGAATCAGGTCGTGACCTTCGTCCAGCGTCTGCTGCAGGCGGCTTTGCGAGGTGCCATAGAAGTTGCCGAAGACTTCGGCGCGCTCGAGGAAATCGCCGTGCTCGCCCATCTTCACGAACTCTTCGCGGGTCACGAAGTGATAGTTCACGCCGTCCACTTCACCCGGACGCATGGCGCGGGTGGTGTGGGAGATCGAGACGCGGATCTCCGGATTGGCATCGGTCAAAGCCTTGACCAGGCTGCTCTTGCCTGCGCCTGATGGCGCGGAAATGATGTACAGGGTGCCGGTGCTGTGGGTCATGTCTGTTGCCTTACTCAATATTCTGCACTTGTTCGCGCATCTGCTCGATCAACACCTTGAGGTTGACGGCGGCCTGGGTGCTGCGCGGGTCGAAGGCCTTGGAGCCCAGTGTGTTGGCTTCGCGGTTGAGCTCCTGCATCAGGAAGTCCAGACGCCGGCCGGCGGCACCGCCGGACTTGAGTACCCGGCGCACTTCGATGATGTGGGTGCTCAGGCGATCCAGCTCTTCGGCCACATCGCTCTTTTGCGCGAGCATGACCATTTCCTGTTCCAGGCGCTGCGGATCCAGCTCGGCCTTCATGTCGGCGAAGCGGTCGAGGACTTTCTGACGCTGGGTCGCGAGCATCTGCGGCACCAGTTCACGCAAGGTCACGACGTCCTCTTCAATGGAAGTCAGGCGCTCGTTGATCAGGCGTGCCAGCTCCGCGCCTTCGCGCTCGCGGCCGGCCTTGAGTTCCTTGAGGCCTTGATTGAACAGCGCCAGCGCATCAGCGTTCAGCGCTTGTGGATCAGTGGCGTCGGCCACCAGCACGCCGGGCCAGGCCAGCACTTCCAGCGGGTTCAGTGCTGCCGGGTTCTTGATCAGGCCGGCAACGGTTTCAGCGGCGGCAACCAGTTGCGCGGCGCGCTCGCGGTCGACCTGCAACGGCTTACCGGTGCTTTCTTCAGTGAAACGCAGGGTGCATTCCAGTTTGCCCCGCGACAGCCCCTGACGCAGGGCCTCACGCACGGCGCCTTCGAGGTCGCGGAACGACTCCGGCAGACGCAGATGCGGTTCCAGATAGCGGCTGTTGACCGAGCGCAGCTCCCAGCTCAGGGTGCCCTGGACGCCGGCTTTCTCGACGCGGGCGAAGGCGGTCATGCTGTGCACCATGGCGGTGACCTCGCAATGCAGATCGGCGCAGAAGGGATGTTCCGCAGGCTCGATATCAATGAATTTAAGCCGACTGGCAGCAAAGGCGCAGGATTGTAGCGCAGTGCGGCGGATGCGCCCAAACACACGGTGTGACAAAGGGCTGCAGGCCGTCGGTTATGCATGTTTCAGGGCTCTGGGTCGACGGCCGGAATTTTTAACCCGTGCCCAGGCGCGGTGCAGCGCTCTATAATGCTCGGCAGTTTTCCGTCCCCAGTACAGGTATTCCCTATGAAACGTCCAAGTGGTCGC
Organism: Pseudomonas sp. GW823-FHT01D03; assembly: GCF_058798255.1. Lineage (NCBI taxonomy): Bacteria > Pseudomonadati > Pseudomonadota > Gammaproteobacteria > Pseudomonadales > Pseudomonadaceae > Pseudomonas > Pseudomonas sp. GW823-FHT01D03. The sequence goes on along the minus strand of NZ_JBXAKK010000001.1, from coordinate 36,838 downwards.
GCTGCCGATCAGCTTCGCTCGATCCGCATTACCCGCAACTACACCAAACACGCCGAGGGATCCGTACTGGTCGAATTCGGTGATACCAAGGTCATCTGCACCGTCAGCGTCGAAAACGGCGTGCCGCGTTTCCTCAAAGGCCAGGGCCAGGGCTGGTTGACTGCCGAGTACGGCATGCTGCCGCGCGCCACTGGCGAGCGTAACCAGCGTGAAGCGAGCCGTGGCAAGCAGGGCGGTCGCACCCTGGAAATCCAGCGCCTGATCGGCCGCTCCCTGCGTGCTGCGCTGGACATGTCCAAGCTGGGCGACGTGACCCTGTACGTCGACTGCGACGTGATCCAGGCTGACGGCGGCACCCGCACCGCGTCCATCACCGGCGCCATGGTGGCACTGGTCGATGCACTGAAAGTGATCAAGAAGCGCGGCGGCCTGAAAGGCGGCGACCCGCTCAAGCAAATGATCGGCGCAGTGTCGGTCGGTATGTATCAGGGCGAGCCGGTGCTGGATCTGGACTATCTTGAAGATTCCGCCGCCGAGACCGACCTCAACGTGGTGATGACCAGCACCGGTGGCTTCATTGAGGTCCAGGGCACCGCCGAAGGCGCGCCGTTCCAGCCTGAAGATCTGAACGCCATGCTTGAACTGGCCAAGAAAGGCATGAACGAAATCTTCGAACTGCAAAAGGCTGCACTGGCCGACTGAGCAGGTTCGTAACCCGCAAGGAGGACACGATGAGTGATGAGCAAGAGTTGCTGCCCAAGCCGAGCCAGGAGGTTCGCCAATGGGCGATGTTTTGTCACTTGTCCGCCTTGCTGGGGATCTGGATTCCGTTCGGCAATCTGATCGGACCGCTGATCCTGTGGCAGATGAAGCGTGAGACCGATCCGTTCATCGATGCCCAGGGCAAGGAAGCGCTGAACTTTCAGATCACCGTGGCGATTGCTGCCGCGATCTGTCTGCTGCTGATGGTGTTGATCATTGGCTTCTTCTTGCTGGGCCTGCTGGCCATCGGGGCGCTGGTGTTGACGATCATTGCCGGGGTGAAGGCGAACGAAGGTTTTCCCTACCGTTATCCGTTCACCTGGCGACTGATCAAATAGCGATCAATGCAAGGCCTCCATGACGCGCAACGTTTTAATATAAATGCCCTGACTTGTCAGGGCATTTGCGTTTTTGCAACTTGAATAATTACTCTTTCGTGTAGGAATAGTTCTATCTGCGACAAGCGGTAGCTGAAATTTTTCATATATTTAACTCCTACACTTTTAGTCACAACTGCAATGCTTTAGCGCGATTCCAATCCTTGGCAACAGGACTTGGCGATTGTTAAGGTTACTCCGCGTAACGTCGCTTCAGAAATATATCGATATATTCAAGCCATCGAAGGTCTTTGAATTCCAAATCAATCAGTGTTGAGACAATCAGCCGATTCAATAGGCGTGCGCGGAAAAGTGCGCCTGATGAATACATAACCAAGAATAATCCCAATGATTCAGCTCGATTTTTATGGAACGCTCGTGGCCGCCTCTCTGGTGCTTTTACTGGGGCGCGGACTTATTGCACGAGTCGGTTTTCTGCGTAATTACAATATCCCTGAGCCCGTCGCCGGTGGACTGGTGGTTGCGCTGGGTTTATTGATGTTGCGAACTTTTGATATAGAAATCAGATTTGATACTTCATTGCAAACGCCTTTGATGTTGGCATTCTTTGCCACAATCGGTTTGAGTGCAGACTTTGCCAGCCTGAAGAAAGGTGGTCGTATAGTCGGCATATTTCTACTGGCGGTTACCGGGCTTCTGGTGGTTCAGAACGCATTGGGCATTGGCCTTGCCAAAACGCTGGGTCTTGATCCGTTGATGGGGCTACTGACGGGTTCGATCACGCTTGCGGGCGGTCACGGTACGGGTGCGGCGTGGGGCACGGTATTCAGTGAAAAGTACGGCCTCGCCTCGGCCTCCGAGCTTGCAATTGCGTCGGCGACTTTCGGCCTGGTCCTGGGTGGTTTGATTGGTGGGCCGGTGGCTCGCCTGCTCATCAAGCGCGTTGCGGTGCCCGATTGCCAGCCTCAACAAGCGCTACGGATGCCAAAGGGTTTCGAGCAGCCGAACAAAGAGCGTTCGATTACGCCCTTTTCGTTTATCGAGACACTGGCTTTGATTGCGGTCAGTTTATTGGCTGGCAATCTTCTGAATGGCTTTCTGCACGGAACTGCGCTCGAGTTGCCGACGTTTGTCTGCGTTTTGTTCGTGGGGGTGGTGCTACGTAACGGGCTATCGGCGCTGGGCCTGTACCAGGTATTCGAGCGCGAAGTGTCGGTGCTGGGTAATGTCAGCCTGTCGCTGTTCCTGGCAATTGCCTTGATGTCTCTCAAACTCTGGGATCTGGCAGCGTTGGCACTGCCGATATTTATCATCCTGGCTGCGCAAACGTTGGTCATGGCGCTGTTTGCGATTTTCGTGACATTCAGAGTGATGGGCAGTAATTACGACGCAGCGGTTCTGGCGGCAGGCCATTGCGGCTTTGGGTTGGGTGCGACACCAACGGCGATCGCCAACATGCAGGCGGTTACCCAGCGTTTCGGGCCTTCGCAGATTGCGTTTCTGGTGGTGCCGATGGTTGGTGCATTCTTCATCGACATCATTAACGTCATCGTCATCAAGCTTTACCTGGCCTTGCCGTTTTTCGTCGCTGTCTGAGGTTCAGACTGCGGCATAAAAAATGCCCGTATCTCGCGATACGGGCATTTTTTAACGACGAGTCGACGCTTAAATGGTCAGCGTCCAGTCGTAGTCGACGATCAGCGGCGCGTGCTGCGAGAACCGTGGCTGACGCGGCAGGCGTGCGCTGCGCACAAAGCGCCGCAGGCCCGGGGTCAGCAGCTGGTAGTCGAAGCGCCAGCCCAGATTGAGCATCTCGGCCTGCTCGTTGTCCGGCCACCAGCTGTACTGGTCGCCTTCGCGGCTGACTTCGCGCAGGGCATCGACGTAGCCCATGTTGCCGACAATCTCGTCCATCCAGGCGCGTTCTGGCGCCAGGAAGCCCGGGGATTGCTGGCTGTCGCGCCAGTTCTTGATGTCGAGCTTCTGCTGCGCCACGTACAGCGAGCCACAATAAATGTACTCGCGACGTTTACGCCGCTGCTTGTCCAGGTACTTGCCGAAGTCGTCCATGAGCTTGAACTTCTGGTTCAAGTCCTCATCGCCGTTCATCCCCGAAGGAAGCAGCAAGGTGGCAATACTGACTTTGTCGAAATCTGCTTGCAGGTAGCGCCCGTAGCGGTCGGCCGTCTCGAAACCGAGACCGCTGATGACAGCCTTCGGTTGCAACCGCGAATACAAAGCCACGCCACCTTGGGCAGGGACTTCAGCATCGCAGGCATAAAGGAAGTAGCCATCCAGTTGGAAGGCTGGGTCATCCAGTTCAAAGGCGGAGGCACGGGTGTCCTGCAGGCAGATGACGTCGGCATTCTGTGCTTGCAGCCAACTGAGCAAACCACGCTCGACTGCAGCCTGAATACCATTGACGTTCACACTGATGATCCGCATAAATGGCCCCAAAAATCGCGTGCGTGTATGATACACGGCGTCAAGCTAATTAGCTAAATCCGTGGTATTTGGGGTTTTTTCATGCAAGCGTATCAGCGCGATTTCATTCGTTTTGCCATCGATCGCGGCGTTTTGCGCTTCGGTGAGTTCACCCTGAAGTCCGGACGCACCAGTCCTTACTTCTTCAATGCCGGCCTGTTCAACTCCGGTTCGGCCTTGGCGCAGCTGGGGCGTTTCTACGCGGCAGCCATTGCCGAAAGCGGCATTCCGTTCGACGTGCTGTTTGGCCCGGCCTACAAAGGTATCCCGCTGGCAGCGACCACCGCTGTCGCGCTGGCCGAGCATCACGACCGTGACCTGCCGTGGTGCTTCAACCGCAAGGAAGCCAAGGCCCACGGCGAAGGCGGCAGCCTGGTCGGCGCACCGCTGACCGGCGAAGTGCTGATCATCGACGACGTGATCACCGCCGGCACCGCGATCCGCGAAGTGATGCAGATCATCGCGTCCCAGGACGGCGCCAAGGCCGCCGGCGTGCTGATCGCCCTGAACCGTCAGGAGCGTGGCAACGGCGAGTTGTCGGCGATCCAGGAAGTCGAGCGTGACTTCGGTATCCCGGTGATCAGCATTGTTTCGCTGAATCAGGTGCTGGAATTCCTCGCCGATGATCCGCAGCTCAAACAGCATCTGCCAGCCGTGGAAGCGTACCGCGCCCAGTTCGGCGTCTGACGGCGGTCAGCTTTTGTGGGAGCGGGCTTGCTCGCGAATGCAGTTGTTCATTCAGCATTGATGTCGACTGATACGACGCATTCGCGAGCAAGCCCGCTCCCACAGGGGATGTTCGGTGATAATAAGACCCCGTTCATTCAGGATGAACGGGGTCTTTTTGTTTACGGTTAACGTAAGTTTCGCCATTTCTTCAGCAGTTTCAGGGTCAATCCCGCGTTGATCAGCGCGAATGCCAGCAACGCCACAACCACCATCACGTATAGCGTGCGATCAACCTCAAAATCCCATAGATCCAGTGTGCTGCTGCCGATAATGCCCACGGCGGCTGGCAGGTTGACGTAAAACAGCGCTGCAAAGGCGCCGGTCAGCGGCAGCGCACGCCAATAAACAGCATTCTTGATCTTCTCGCGGCTGCGTTTTTTGATCTGCGGACCTGTTTGGTATTCATCCAGCGCCAACGCCTCATGGAGCGTCGGCCAAGCCAGATTGAACATGAAGGTGGTCAAGGTCAGCAGCAAGCCGCTGACCGCGACGATGTCACTGAACGGCATTGAGGCCCAGCGTCGCGCACAGCAAATCGTGAGAGTCCTCACTGATCTCGAACTGCCCGGCGCTGCCTTTGCGTTTGGTGATGGGTTTGAACGTCGGCTCATTCTGGGTGATCAGCATGTTCAGCTCATCACGAATCACGTCCGAGTTGATGACCACCAGATACACGGTTTGCGCATACTCTGCAGACGCCACGACTGCCCGCATGCTGTGTTGCAAGATATCGTCGAGCTGATTGCGAAAGCGCGACACAGTGTTTTTCAGCAGGGTTTTGCTCTGGCTCTGGGTCAGCTGGAAGATCGTCGAGATCTGTGACTCGGTCGGCAAGGTCTGCCCAAAGTAACTCTGAATCAGGTACAGCAGGCGATCTTGTTTGGCCTCATCGGCCCGGCTGGGCATGCCGCCCTCAACCAGCATTTTCAGATATTCGGTCAGGCTGGCCTTGGCAATGCGCTGAAGGGCGTTGGCAATTTCCGCGTCGCCGATACGCAGGGTTTTTTTGACCGGTTCCTTTTGTTCCTGCTCGAAAGCGTCGGCGTCGATATTGAAAGATATTTGCATGGCTCGTCTCCCTTGGTTATTTGGAAGACTGACCCGGATACGGATCGGCAGCAGCGTCGCCCTGGCCCGTCAGGATGTTCCAGCCATTGAGCACATGAGTGCCGGGTTGGTAGTCAGGGCAGGGCGGCAGTGAGGTTTTCGACTGGTTGGAATACTCGCGTCCGCAATCTGCACATTCGTAGGTGCCTGCGGAAACATCGCTGCCGTACGGTACGTGGTCTTTTTGCATGGGGAAGATCTCCTGTGGGTTCAGGGAAGATCCTAGGGCGATTTATTCTGAGGAGATGTCGGACGTTTCGCTGAATGGAGTCAGACGCTTCTTGCAGGCATAAAAAAGATCGCAGACTTCGTCAGCTCCTACAGAAATTTCGTACGCACGAAATTTGCTTTTGTAGGAGCTGCCGCAGGCTGCGATCTTTTGCGTTTCAGCGATCAGTGACGCTTGCGATTGCTGATCAGCGTGCCCACACCGGTGTCGGTGAAGATTTCCAGCAGGATCGCGTTCGGTACGCGGCCATCGATGATCAGCGAGCTGCCGACACCGCCCTGAACCGCTTCCAGCGCACAGCGGATCTTCGGCAGCATGCCGCCGTAGATGGTGCCATCGGCTATCAGGTCGTCGACCTGCTGAGTGCTCAGGCCGGTCAACACGGTGCCAGACTTGTCCATCAGGCCGGCGATGTTGGTCAGCAGCATCAGCTTCTCGGCTTTCAGCGCTTCGGCGACTTTACCGGCCACCAGGTCGGCGTTGATGTTGTACGACTCGCCGTTTTCACCCACGCCGATTGGCGCGATCACCGGAATGAAGTTGCCTTTGACCAGCAGATTCAGCAGTTCGGTGTTGATCCCGACCACTTCACCGACCTGACCGATGTCGATGATTTCCGGCTGGGTCATCTCCGGGGTCTGGCGGGTGACGGTGAGCTTCTTCGCACGAATCAGCCCGGCGTCTTTACCGGTCAGGCCGATGGCGCTGCCGCCGTGACGGTTGATCAGGTTGACGATGCTTTTGTTGACCTGACCGCCGAGAACCATTTCCACCACGTCCATGGTCGCGGCGTCGGTGACGCGCATGCCATCGACGAAGTGGCTTTCGATCGACAGGCGCTTGAGCAGATCACCGATCTGCGGGCCGCCACCGTGAACCACCACCGGGTTGATGCCCACGGCTTTCATCAAAACGATGTCGCGGGCGAAGCCGGTTTTCAGCTCCTCGCTTTCCATCGCGTTGCCGCCGTATTTGATCACCAGGGTCTTGCCGACATAACGTCGGATGTAAGGCAACGCTTCGGACAGGACCTGGGCGGTGTGGGCGGCGGCTTCGCGTTCGAGGGTCATTCAGGGCTCCGGGTGAATCAGAACGGTAGTTGGAGATCAGGTGCAACGCGTTTCAGTTGGGCGTGGAACACCGCCTTGATACGCGCAAGTTCTGCCTCGTCATCGGCCTCGAAACGCAGCACCAGCACCGGTGTGGTGTTGGACGCGCGCACCAGGCCCCAGCCTTTGGCGTAATCGACTCGCACGCCGTCGATGGTGGTCAGGTCAGCGCCTGGGCCCCACTGTGCGTCGTGCAGTGCATCAATGATGCTGAATTTGCTCTCTTCGGTCACATGGATATTGATTTCCGGCGTAGAAATATCGTTCGGGAAGGTCGCAAACAGCTCTTCCGCGGTGGATTTTTCCTTGCTGAGGATCTCCAGCAGCCGAGCGGCGCTGTAGATCCCGTCGTCGAAACCGAACCAGCGTTCCTTGAAGAAGATGTGCCCGCTCATTTCGCCGGCCAATAGAGCACCGGATTGTTTCATTTTCTTTTTGATCAACGAGTGACCAGTCTTCCACATTAGCGGGCGACCACCGTATTCCTTGATCAGCGGCACCAGACGACGGGTGCATTTGACGTCGAAAATGATCTCCGCGTCGGGGTTGCGCGCCACCACATCGCGGGCGAACAGCATCAGCAGACGATCCGGGTAGACGATGCTGCCAGTGTTGGTCACCACGCCGACACGGTCGCCGTCGCCATCGAAGGCCAGGCCGAGATCGGCGTTGGTTTCCTTGACCTTGGCGATCAGGTCGACGAGGTTTTCGGGCTTGCCCGGATCCGGGTGATGGTTGGGGAAGTTGCCGTCGACTTCGCAGAACAGCGGGATGACCTCGCAGTTCAGCGCTTCGATCAGTTGCGGGGCGATCACGCCAGCCGCGCCGTTGCCGCAGTCGACCACGACTTTCAGGCGTCGGGCCAGTTTGACGTCCTTGACGATTTCGGTGGTGTAGCGGTCAAGGATTTCGACCTGGGTCACGCTGCCCTGACCGCTGGTCAGGTCATTGGTCTTGATGCGCTCGTGCAGCACCTGGATCTGCTCGTTGGCCAGGGTGTCGCCGGCGATCACGATCTTGAAGCCGTTGTAGTTCGATGGGTTGTGGCTGCCGGTGAGCATTACCCCAGACTTGCCAGCCAGTACGTTGGCCGCGTAATACAGCGCCGGTGTCGGCACAAGGCCGACGTCGCTGACGTGGCAGCCGCTCTCGGCGATACCGCGGATCAGTTCTGCAACCAGCTCCGGGCCGGACAGACGGCCGTCGCGACCGACGGAAACGTTCGGCTCGCCCTGGGCCAGGCTCTGCGAGCCGATGGCGCGGCCGATCCAGTAGGCGGTTTCGGCATTGAGGAATTCCGGCACGGTGCCGCGAATGTCATAGGCGCGGAAGATGCTGTCGGGAAGCTTCGGGGCGATCTTGGCGGGGGTGCTCATCTGCACAAATGCTCCATCTCGAAAGTGGCGGGACACACCGACGATTCACTCGGCGGCAGGCTCAAACTGAAGGGTATGACGGCGTTTTCCACAGAGAGTTCGTGGTGTGAAAGGGCCATGACGCCTCGGCGGGCGTGGCTTGTGGCCGGCAAAACCTTGATTTACGGTGTTAAAGCCTGCTTCCGATGTAGCGCATTTTTTGTGGCGAGGGAGCTTGCTCCCGCTTGGATGCGCAGCGCCCACAAGATTTTGGGTCTGCTGCGCAGCCCAGCGGGAGCAAGCTCCCTCGCCACAATGATGTATATCCGGTTATTTGGTGCCGGTATGGCCAAATCCGCCCGCGCCGCGCTCGGTTTCGACGAACTCTTCAACCATTTCGAAATGCGCCTGCACCACCGGTACCAGCACCAGCTGCGCCAGACGCTCGCCGACGGTCATGGTGAAGTCGCTCTGGCCACGGTTCCAGCAGGAAACCATCAACGGGCCCTGATAATCCGAATCGATCAGGCCAACGAGGTTGCCCAGCACGATGCCGTGCTTATGGCCCATGCCCGAGCGCGGCAGGATCAGTGCGGCGAGGTTCGGGTCGCCGATGTAAACCGACAGACCGGTAGGGATCAGCACGGTTTCACCCGGCTTGATCACGATGTCCTGCTCCAGCATGGCGCGCAGGTCGAGGCCGGCGGAGCCCGGGGTGGCATATTGCGGCAGCGGAAATTCAGTACCGATGCGGGGGTCGAGGATCTTGGCTTGCAAAGCGTGCATGTAAATTAAACCTGGTTCAGACGTTCGGCGATAAAAGTGACCAGTTGGCGAGCGATCTTGCTCTTGCTGGTCTGGGCGAAAACGGTGGCGTGAAGCCCACGGTCGATCACGCTGCAGGCGTTTTCTTCGCTGTTGAAACCGATGCTCGGGTTGGCGACGTCGTTGGCGACGATCAGATCGAGATTCTTGTCTTTCAGCTTGCGTGCAGCGTAGTCGAGCAGGTGTTCGGTCTCGGCGGCAAAGCCGACACTGAACGGACGGTCGGGACGGGTCGCGATGGTGGCCAAGATGTCCGGATTGCGCACCATTTGCAGGACGAAGCCGTCGCCGCTTGTAGGGTCTTTCTTGAGTTTTTGCGGGGCAACGACTTCCGGACGGTAGTCCGCCACCGCCGCCGACGAGATGAACACGTCACATGGAATGGCCGATTCGCACGCTGCGAGCATGTCGCGGGCACTGACCACGTCGATGCGCGTGACGCGATCCGGCGTCGGCAGGTGCACCGGGCCGCTGATCAGGGTCACGCGGGCGCCGGCTTCCACCGCAGCTTCGGCCAGAGCGAAGCCCATTTTCCCGGAGCTGTGGTTGGTGATGTAGCGCACCGGGTCGATGTTTTCCTGGGTCGGGCCGGCGGTGATCACCACATGCTTGCCGGTCAGCGCTTGGCGCTGGAAGCAATCCGCCGCGCACTGCGCCAGATCGGTGGCTTCCATCATCCGGCCCATGCCGACGTCGCCGCAGGCCTGGCTGCCAGAGGCCGGGCCGAAAGTCTTCAGGCCGCGACTTTCAAGGAGTTGCAGGTTGGCTTGGGTTGCCGGATCGCGCCACATCGCCTGATTCATTGCTGGCGCGACGGCCACCACGGCGTCGGTGGCCAGCACCAGGGTGGTCAGCAGATCGTTGGCGATGCCTTGGGCCAGACGGGCGATCAGGTCAGCGGTGGCCGGGGCGATCAGCACCAGATCGGCCCATTTGGCCAGTTCGATGTGGCCCATCGCCGCTTCGGCGGCCGGGTCGAGCAGATCCAGGTGAACCGGGTGCCCGGACAGCGCTTGCATGGTCAGCGGGGTGATGAACTCGGCGCCGCCATGGGTCATGACCACGCGCACTTCGGCGCCCTGGTCGATCAGGCGACGAACCAGATCGGCGCTCTTGTAGGCCGCAATGCCGCCGCCGACGCCCAGAACGATGCGTTTCCGATACAGCCGCTGCATAGGTCTGCCTTTACATTTCGTGGGTGACATACGTGGCGAAACCCCCTCCCCAGGGTGAATTCGCCCGCAAAAAAGATGGGCTACGATATCACAGCGACCGCTATGGAACAGCGGTGCCCACAGACAAGGAAGGTGTATGAGTATTCGCGATTGGCCGGCGGCGGAACGGCCGCGGGAGAAGCTGCTTGAACAGGGCTCGGGAAGTCTTTCAGATGCCGAGTTGCTGGCGATTTTTCTTCGTACCGGGGTCACGGGAAAGAGCGCGGTGGATCTGGCGCGACACCTGCTGACGCAATTCGGCAGCCTGCGCGCATTACTGGAGGCCGATCTCGCGGCGTTCAGCGGGCAGTTGGGATTGGGGCCTGCGAAATTCGCGCAGTTGCAGGCGGTGCTGGAAATGGGGCGGCGACATCTGGCCGAGTGCATGCGTAAAAAGCCGGCGCTGGAAAATCCGCAGGCAGTTCGGGACTATCTGAAATCCATGCTGCGCCATGAGCCCCACGAGGTGTTCGGCTGCCTGTTTCTCGACTCCAAGCATCAAGTACTGACGTTCGAGGCACTGTTTCGCGGCTCGATCGACAATACCAGCGTGCATCCCCGGGAAGTGGTGAAACGCTCATTGGCCAACAACGCGGCGGCGGTGATTCTCTGCCATAACCACCCGTCGGGGAACAGCGATCCGAGTCAGGCGGATCGGCAACTGACCAAGCGTTTGCAGAAGGCTCTGGACCTGATTGATGTGCGGGTGCTGGATCACTTCATCATCGGCGACGGCGAGCCGCTGTCGATGGCGGAGTGTGGCTGGATGTAGCTTTCTACAACAAACGCCAACCCCTGTGGGAGCGGGCTTGGTCGCGAATGCGGTGAGTCAGTCACTAAAAATGTTGGCTGATCCGACGCCTTCGCGAGCAAGCCCGCTCCCACAGGGGGGCTGTGTTGTGGAAGGTTATTTCAGGTTGACCTTGGAGTAGTCCTGGCGGCCGAACGGGCTCACTGCGTAACCCTGCACATCCTTGCGCGTCAGCGCATAAGCGGTCGGGTGTGCCAGCGGCAACCAGAGTGCCTGCTGCTGAATCTGCGCCTGCGCCTGTTCGTACAGCTTGGTGCGCACGCCTTGCTCGCTGGTGGTCTTGCCGGCGCTGATCAGCTTGTCCAGGTCGGCATTGCAGTAGCGGGCGAAGTTGGTGCCGGACTTCACCGCCGCGCAGGAAAACTGCGGCGTGAGGAAGTTGTCCGGATCGCCGTTGTCGCCGGCCCAGCCCATGAACAGCAGGTCATGCTCCCCAGCCTTGGCGCGGCGAATCAGTTCGCCCCACTCGATCACGCGGATTTCCGCCTGAATGCCGATTTCCGCCAGATCCGACTGCAGCAATTGCGCGCCCAGACTCGGGTTCGGGTTGAGCAGGCTGCCGGATGGACGCGTCCAGATGGTGGTCTGGAAGCCGTCCTTGAGTCCGGCCTTGGCCAGCAGTGCCTTGGCCTTGGCCACATCGTGCGGATAGCCCGGCAGGTTCTTCGCGTAGCTCCAGGTGTTCGGCGGGTAAGGGCCATTGGCGGGTTCGGCGGTGTCTTCGAACACGGCTTTGACGTAGTTGGCTTTGTCGAAAGCGAGATTGATCGCCTGGCGCACTTCCGGTTTGTCGAGCGGTGGATGCTGGCTGTTGATGCCGACGAAAGCGGTCATGAACGCGTCAGTCTTTTCCACTTTCAGCGTCGGCTCTTCCTGCGCGGCCTTCACGTCCAGCGGTTTTGGCGAAAGGGCGATCTGGCACTCGTTGCGCCGCAGCTTTTGCAGGCGCACGTTGGCGTCCGGGGTGATGGCGAAGATCAGCGGGTCGACCGCAGGCTTGCCGCCGAAGTAGTCCGGGTTGGCCTTGTAGCGCACCGAGGCGTCTTTCTGGAAGCGCGTGAAGATGAACGGACCGGTGCCGATCGGCTGGCTGTTGAGCTTGTCGGTGGCGTCGGCCTTGAGCAGCTTGTCGGCATATTCGGCGGAATAGATGGAGGCGAAGCCCATGCTCAGGGTCGCGAGGAACGTCGAGTCCGGGTGGTCGAGAGTAAAGCGCACGGTCAACGGGTCAAGCGCGTCGATTTTCTTGATCAGTGCCGGCAACTGCATGGACTGGGCGTGCGGGAAGCCGCTTTGCGTCACTTTGTGCCATGGGTTGGCCGGATCGAGCATGCGATCGAAGCTGAATTTGACGTCTTCGGCGCTCAGGGTACGGGTCGGCTTGAAATAGTCAGTGCTGTGAAACTTCACCTGCGGGTGCAGCTTGAACACATAAGTCAGGCCGTCGGTGCTGATTTCCCAGCTGTCGGCCAGGCTCGGCACGACTTTGCCGCTGGTGGTATCGAAGTCGACCAGACGGTTCATCAGCACATCGGCCGAAGCGTTGGTGGTGGTCAACGAGTTGTATTGCACCACGTCGAACCCCTCGGGGCTGGCCTCGGTGCACACGCTCAGGGCGGCAGCCTGGGCCAGGGGACTCAGCAGAAGCGGGGCGAGTAACAGGGGTAGGGCAGCGAGGCGCATGGTCGGCTTCCTTTACAGATCGAAGGCCATCTGCAGGTGCAGTCTGGAAAAGGGTTACCCTAGAGGGCTGGATTGCAAATGACTATCCCCTTTTTGCATTTTTCGGGCCGGGGCAGTGGCGTTTTTCAGACCACGGTGCACGAGGAAAAGTCGAAAACCTTTGTTAGAGCGGTTTTCTGCGACGAGTGGTCGAAACTCGCCTCAGCCTTTATCCAAAGCGTCCGCAGCCGGAAAAAGCGCCTTTTTACCGCTTGATTGCACATCCATTGTTGTTGCACCCCGGTCTTTCTGGTATAAAGCAGCGCTCTTTTCTAGGGGCCCGGTTCCTTCACTGTAGGTGTAGCCGGTAAGACCTCTAAAGAAACGCGGCGCCTGGCGCCAAATGACTGAGAGATTAAGCGGCCAACCCATGCCGGGTTGGGCATGTGGTTTTAGAGGGCTGAGGCATGTCGAGAGTATGTCAAGTTACCGGTAAGGGTCCGGTAACCGGGAATAACATTTCCCACGCAAACAACAAAACCCGTCGTCGTTTCCTGCCGAACCTGCAGCATCACCGCTTCTGGGTTGAAGAAGAGAAACGTTTTGTGCGTCTGCGCGTATCTGCCAAAGGCATGCGCATCATCGACAAGCGTGGCATCAGTGTCGTGCTCGCCGAACTTCGCCGCGATGGCAAGATTTAAGGGAGCTAATCATGCGTGAATTGATTCGTTTGATCTCGAGCGCCGGTACTGGTCACTTCTACACTACCGACAAGAACAAGCGTACTACCCCGGACAAAATCGAGATCAAGAAATATGATCCGGTTGTTCGCAAGCACGTGATCTACAAGGAAGGCAAAATCAAGTAATTGATTTTTCCCGACTTACAAAAAAGGCCCGTATCTCACGATACGGGCCTTTTTTGTTGCCTTGAGTTTTGTGCTGACTGTTGCGACGCTTTCGCGAGCAGGCTCGCTCCCACAATGGAATGCGGTCGAATGTGGGAGCGAGCCTGCTCGCGAAGGGGCCGGTAATATCGGCGAAAGACTCAGGCCTTCTGTTCAAAGATCACATAGATCTTGCGGCAAGCCTCCAACACTTCCCAAGTACCACGGAAACCGGCCGGAATCACAAAGCGGTCGCCAACACGCAAGGTCTTTGCATTGCCATCGCTGTCACGCAGCACCGAAACCCCCTGCAGGATTTCGCAGTATTCATGCTCGGTGTAGTTCACCATCCACTGCCCAACCGCGCCTTCCCACACGCCAACACCCATTTGCCCGCAAGGGCTGTCGTACTGGTTGAACACCGCTTGCTCTGGGTCGCCCTTGAGCACTTTGGCCGGGTCCGGGCGATAGCGTTCGGCTTCGCTGCTGGTCAGGCTGATATCGACGACGTTCTGGATGTTCATTGTTGTTTTCTCCCGTGATGACGGCGCGGTGGCTTGAATGGGCCAAAGTCTATGTTTATTAAAATGAACACCGCAAGGGCGTATGGCGCGCTTATGTCAAATATATTGAAACAACCCCGGCCGCTGGTTTAGGGTGGCGGGTGCCTTGGGCCGAAAAGCAGGCTGGCCGGGCAGCATTCCTGAAGACGTCCGCGAAGACGCGGCGCTCTATTCAACAAGAGGAGGACACTCGAATGACCACCCTGACTCGTGCCGATTGGGAACAACGTGCTCGCGACCTGAAGATCGAAGGCCGCGCCTACCTCAACGGTGAATACACCGACGCCGTCTCCGGCGAGACTTTCGAGTGCATCAGCCCGGTCGATGGCCGTCTGCTGGGCAAAATCGCCAGCTGTGACGCCGCCGACGCCCAGCGCGCCGTGGAAAACGCCCGCGCCACCTTCAATTCCGGCGTCTGGTCACGCCTGGCGCCGACCAAACGCAAAGCCACCATGATTCGTTTCGCCAGCCTGCTCAAGCAGCACGCTGAAGAACTGGCACTGCTCGAAACCCTCGACATGGGCAAACCGATCAGCGACTCGCTGTACATCGACGTACCGGGCGCGGCGCAAGCGCTGAGCTGGAGCGGTGAGGCGATCGACAAGATCTACGACGAAGTTGCCGCCACGCCGCACGATCAACTGGGTCTGGTGACCCGCGAGCCGGTCGGTGTAGTCGGCGCCATCGTGCCGTGGAACTTCCCGCTGATGATGGCTTGCTGGAAGCTCGGCCCGGCGCTGTCGACCGGTAACTCTGTGATCCTCAAACCGTCGGAAAAATCCCCGCTGACCGCCATCCGCATCGCTGCGCTTGCGGTTGAGGCCGGCATTCCGAAAGGCGTGCTCAACGTGCTGCCGGGCTATGGCCACACCGTCGGCAAGGCGCTGGCGCTGCACAATGACGTCGACACCCTGGTGTTCACCGGTTCGACCAAGATCGCCAAGCAACTGATGATCTACTCCGGCGAATCGAACATGAAGCGCGTGTGGCTGGAAGCCGGCGGCAAGAGCCCGAACATCGTCTTCGCCGATGCGCCGGACCTGCAAGCCGCTGCCGAATCCGCCGCCAGCGCCATCGCCTTCAACCAGGGCGAAGTCTGCACCGCCGGTTCGCGTCTGCTGGTCGAGCGTTCGATCAAGGACAAATTCCTGCCGATGGTGATCGAGGCGTTGAAAGCCTGGAAGCCGGGCAATCCGCTGGACCCGGCAACCAATGTCGGTGCGCTGGTCGATACCCAGCAGATGAACACCGTGCTGTCGTACATCGAATCCGGTCACACCGACGGCGCCAAACTGGTGGCGGGCGGCAAGCGCATTCTTCAGGAAACCGGTGGCACTTACGTCGAACCGACGATTTTCGACGGCGTGAGCAATGCGATGAAGATCGCTCAGGAAGAGATCTTCGGCCCGGTGCTGTCGGTCATCGCCTTCGATACCGCCGAAGAAGCGATCCAGATCGCCAACGACACGCCGTATGGCCTGGCCGCTGCAGTCTGGACGCAAGACATTTCCAAGGCGCATCTGACGGCCAAAGCGTTGCGGGCCGGCAGCGTGTGGGTCAATCAGTACGATGGCGGCGACATGACCGCGCCGTTCGGTGGCTTCAAGCAGTCGGGCAACGGTCGCGACAAGTCGCTGCACGCGTTCGACAAGTACACCGAGCTGAAGGCGACGTGGATCAAGCTGTAAGCCGTTAGCGGGAGTCTGATTCGTCCAGGCTCCCGAACTTACGGAGATCCCCTGTGGGAGCGGGCTTGCTCGCGAAAGCGGTGTATCAGTCAGCACATCTGCTGAATGTGAAACCGTTTTCGCGAGCAAGCCCGCTCCCACAGTGGTTTTGTAGTGCACATAAAAATATCCACAGGAGCGTGGACCATGCGTTGGGCGACGTATTTCGCCGTGTTGGCGTCTGTCTTGAGTGTCGGTCTGGCCCTGGGGGTCAGCATGCCGCTGGTGTCGTTGCGTCTGGAGAGTTGGGGCTATGGGTCCTTCGCCATCGGCGTGATGGCGGCGATGCCGGCGCTTGGCGTATTGCTGGGCGCGAAGATTTCCAGTCATCTGGCGGCACGTCTCGGCACCGCGAACCTGATGCGCCTGTGCCTGTGGGCCGGCGCATTGTCGATCGGCTTGCTGGCGCTGCTGCCGAGTTATCCGGTCTGGCTGGTATTGCGCCTGATGATCGGGGTGATCCTGACCATCGTGTTCATCCTTGGCGAAAGCTGGATCAATCAACTGGTGGTGGAGAACTGGCGCGGCCGTCTGGTCGCTCTGTATGGCAGCAGCTACGCGCTGAGCCAACTGTCTGGTCCGCTGCTGTTGGGGGCGCTGGGTACTGAGCATGATTATGGATTCTGGGTCGGCGTCGGGTTGCTGACGGTTTCGCCTTTGCTGTTGATGGGCCGCAGCGGTGCTCCGAGCAGTGAAGCCAGCAGCGTGACCTTTGGCGACCTGTGGGGGTTTGCCCGTGAGTTGCCGGCGATTGCTTGGGCAGTGTCACTGTTCGCCGCGTTCGAGGCGATGATCCTCACGCTGCTGCCGGTGTATTGCCTGCAGCAGGGCTTCACCGCCGAGATTGCGTTGGCGATGGTCAGCACGGTGGTGGTCGGCGACGCACTGTTGCAACTGCCGATCGGCGCGCTGGCGGATTACCTGTCGCGGCGCACCTTGTTCGCCGGTTGCGCAGTGATCCTGATGCTGTCGAGTCTGGCGATTCCGCTGTTGATCGACACGCTGCTGATCTGGCCGTTGTGGGTGTTGTTCGGCGCCAGTGCCGGTGGCCTGTTCACCTTGTCACTGATTCTGATTGGCGAGCGTTATCGCGACGATGCTCTGGTGCGCGCCAATGCGCACATTGCGCAGCTGTGGGGTGTCGGCTGTCTGATCGGGCCTTTGCTGGCGGGGGCGGGCAGTCAGTGGATCAGCGGGCATGCGTTGCCGTTGTTGATGGCGGCGGGGGCGTTTGGATTGGTGATTCTGCTGATGCGTCAGGGGGCATTCGGGACGGTGCAGACGGCTTAAGGTCAAAAGATCGCAGCCTGCGGCAGTTCCTACAGGGAAACCGCATTCCAGTGTAGGAGCTGCCGCAGGCTGCGATCTTTTGCTTTTTAAAGCATCCGCTCCAAGCCGACAGTGGTGCTGAACCACGCATTGACGCGCCGCCACCAGCTCCCCGGTTCCTTGGTCAGGGTGTGCATCTGACCATTATCCTCGGTTACCCAGACGATCTCGCCATCCTGCAGTTTCGCTTCATAACTCAGGGCCGGCGCCATGCCTTGCAGCGCCAGTTCGCGCACGTGTTCGGCCAGTTCCGGGCTGTCCACCAGAACCCCGACTTCGGTGTTCCACAGCACTGAGCGCGGATCGAAGTTGAACGAGCCGATGAATGCTTTCTGCCGATCGAAAATCATTGCCTTGCTATGCAGGCTGGAATCCGAACCACGGAAAGACTTGCTGTAGAAAAGATGCGGGCCGCTGCCATAGTTATCCCCGGGCTGACGGCGCAGTTCATACAGTTTCACCCCGTGCTCCAGCAGCGCCTTGCGATACGGTGCGTAACCGCCGTGCACCGCCGGCACATCGGTAGCTTCCAGCGAGTTGGTCAGCAGGCTCACCGAGACCCCGGCGTCGGCGCGCCCGGTCAGGTACACCAGCCCCGGCTGGCCGGGCACGAAGTACGCCGAGATCATGATCAGCTCTTTGCTGACGCCGCGCAGTTCCGGCGCCAGTTGCGTGGTCAGCAACAGTTGCGGGTCCGGTTCGTCCTTGGCCAGCACTTTGCTCGGCGCATCCCACAGCGCCTGGTTCCAGGCCCAGATCAGTTCCTTGCGCCAGATGTCCATGCGTGGCGCGGTCTTGAACGTCATCAACTGTTGATACAGCGCGTGATTCTGTTTGCGGGTTTCATCCAGCGACTCTTCCAGGCGCGTGCGGGTGTTCTGCAGGTCTTTGGCGTTTGGTTTGCTGGAGAGGAATTCGTCGATCGGCTTGCTCAGCGCGCTGTTCCAGTACTGGTCGAAACTGTGCCCGAGTTGCTCGGCCACCGGGCCGACGCTGAGCATGTCGATGTCGGTGAAATTCAGATTCGGCTCGGCATCGAAATACTCGTCGCCCAGATTGCGCCCGCCGACGATGGCCACGCTGTTGTCCGCCAGCCACAACTTGTTGTGCATGCGCCGGTGTTGCAGCGACAGGTTGAACAGGCGTCCGGCGGCGCGGGTCACGCCGGTGCTGCGACCCAGGTGCAGCGGGTTGAACAGGCGGATGTGGATCTGCGGATGCGCCGCCAGTGTGGCGATGATCGTGTCGAGGCCATCACTGGTGGTGTCGTCGAGCAGGACGCGCACGCGCACGCCGCGGTCGGCGGCCTTGAGCAGTTCCTCCACCAGCATCCGCGTGCTGACGCCGTCATGGACGATGTAGTACTGCAAGTCGAGGCTGGTTTGTGCGTTGCGAATCAGCTCGGCGCGGGCGGTGAACGCCTCGGTGCTGTTGGACAGCAAGCGGAAGCCGGAGCGGCCCTGATAGGGCGCGGCCTGGGTCTGAATCGAGCGACCGAATGCGGAGCCCGCGGCCGGCAACGCCTGGCTGGGTTCGCGCGGCGCATCGAGGGTGGCGCAACCACTGGCCAACGAGCACAACACACAGACAGCGAGCAATTTTTTTCCGGGTCGCACGTTGGTTTCTCGGCTGGAGGCAGGGGGTGACGGAGTATGGCACGCAGAGGATTTCAAAGACCGCTAACGGCGGCTCCTCGCCACACTGTGTAAACAATTAGTCGTTCAAAAGTAGGAATGAGTTCGCCTGTGGTTTTGGACTATTTGTTTTGTTGTTTTTTCAGCTCCTGGTCGGCGCCGATTCCTACATACGGATCCTGCAAAAAACGAAATCATCGCCCCGGTGTTCAGCGTCTTGTGAAGGCAATGCGCTGAACAACTGCCATTGATCAATAACCGATGAAGTAGGGACTGATGAAAAAAACAACATGGATGGCAGCCGTCGCGGCTGCAGTATTACCCACCCTGGTGGTCGCCGAGAGCGTGGATCTGAGCGTGATCGGAACCATTATTCCGACCTCGTGCATCCCTGCATTTGCCGGTGGTGGCACGGTAGATTTGCGCAAGATATCCGCAGCCACCCTGAACAAGACCACGCAGACGGTGCTGCCGACCCACGATATTTCGCTGCACATCAATTGCGATGCAGAGGCATCGGTCGAGGTGTCGGTCAGAGACAATCGCACAGCCACCAAATTGCCGGGCATCAACGATGGCGCCGGTAACAGCGATCCGGCTTTGTTCTACGGCCTGGGTGAAATCAACGGCATCCGTATCGGCGGATTTGCGCTGCGTCACGGTCTTCCGGAAGCCGACGGTGCCCCGCAGACTCTGATGACACGCACTCTGGCAGCACCGGCGTGGCAACTGCCTGCTTCGCCGCTGGTGAGCAATGCGCCGGCGCTCTACTCATGGGGTTCCGGCGTAGCAGCTGGCCCGGTCGCGGCGCGTCACCACGGGTTTCCGATGAGCCTGTTGCCGATCATCGGCCCGAGCAACGCGCTGCCGATCACCAGCGAGATTCCGCTCGATGGCTCGGTGACCTTCGACATGTACTACCTCTGATCGTCAGAGCCCGGTCATTACCGGGTTCTTTCAGGTTCATTCAGCGCGCCCTTCGACGGGTGCGCTACGCCCTGCGGAGCAATACCGATGCCGATTTCCATGTGCCGCCCAGGCTGGCGGGCGTTGCCACTGTGCCTGCTCGCCTTGATTTTGATGCCCGGGGCCCACGCTGCCGGAATGGTGCCGCAAACCCCTGTGCTGGTGGTGGGTGAGGGTATCGGTGAAGCGACGATGAATGTGCGAAACACCGAAACGCGTCCGGCGCTGCTGCACACCACGGTCGAAAATATCGAGCCGCATGATCAACTGCTGTTGCTGTTCAGTCCGCCGATTGCCCGTGTCGAAGCCGGGGCGGTGCAGCAGGTACGGTTCATGTTGCAGAGCGCCGAACCGTTGCAGACCGAGCATCTGAAACGGGTGATTTTTGAGGGGATCAATCCTGTCGCAGGTGTCGACGGCGCCCGGGTCAATCTGGGGGTTCGGCAAAACCTGCCGGTGATCCTGCGCCCCGCCGGCCTGCCGGTGGAGCGCGAGCCATGGAAACGCCTGAGCTGGTCAGCCACGGCTGAAGGCTTGCTGGTCAGTAATCCCAGTCCTTACGTGGTGCGCCTGGCTAAAGCGATTGTTCCGCTGCCGGGCACACAGGCGGTGGATCTGCCGCGGACCTGGATCCTGCCGGGAGAGCGCCTGTCTGTCGGGCTGCCGATGAGCGTGACAGTGCGGGCAATGGAGGTACGGATCTTTCCGGCGACCACGTATGGCTTTGCGGTCGGCCATTTCGATGCCCCGGTAACGCGATGATGTCCTGTAGGGCCCGGCGGGGACTGGCACTGCTGATGGCGAATGCGATCGGCATGACGATGGCCAGTGAAGGGGTGGAGTTCGATGCGCAGATGCTTCGCGAGCGTGGACTCGACCCCGCACTGGCTGCGTATTTTCGCCAGGCGCCGCGTTTCCCCCAAGGCACATGGCTGGTCGCGCTTGAGGTCAATGGACAGCCACGGGGGCGGGTGTTCGTGCCATTCAATGAAGAAGGTGAGCCGTGCCTGCAACCGGCCTTGCTCAAGGCTGCTGGCGTGCGCTCGCAAGCGGCTTTGACCCGCGCGCAACCGCAGCAGTGCCTGACGCTGGGTGAAGGTCTGCCAGCGGCAACCGTTGCATTGCATCCCGGCAAGGAACAGATCGACCTGCTGCTGCCGACGGACCTGTTGGCGTTGCCGGAATTCCAGCCACGCAGCTTCGCCAATGGCGGAGTGGGCGGCGTGTTCAACTACGATGTTTTGGTCATGGGCAGCCAGCACGAGGGGCAGCGCAGCGATTTTCGCAGACTGGGTTCGGAGTTCGGCCTGAATGCCGGCAACTGGATTTTGCGCAGTCGCCAGTCCTATACGCAATTGCCCGACAGCACGCGTTTCGAGCATCTGTATGCCTACGGCACGCGCACCCTGGAAGCCTACGAAGCCAACGTGCAGATCGGCCAATTGAACCTGCAGTCGCCATTGTTTGCCGGCGAATCGTTCAACGGTGTACAGGTTCTGCCGGAAGGTGCGTTCGCGCAAATGCGCGCAGCACAGGAGGGCGCACGCGGCGAGGTCGAGGGCATTGCCTGGTCGCCATCGCGAATCGAAGTCCGGCAGAACGGCGTGCTGATCTACACCACGCTGGTGCCTGGCGGCCCCTTCACCTTGCGCGCGCTGCCGTTGTTGAGCAACCAGCTCGACCTCGAGGTCAGCGTGCACGAGCAGGAAGGACAAGTGCGGCGCTTTCGCGTCCCGGCAGCCAGCCTGCAGGATCCACAATTCGATCGCGCCGACGGCTTCAACCTGGCGCTTGGCACGGTGCGCCGCCAGGGCTCGGATGATCGTCAGGCGCCTTCGTTTGCCACCCTTGGGCGGGAGTGGAGTCTGTCGCGCGCGCTGCGCATGAGCGGCGGGCTCCTCGGTGGGGCGGACTATCTGTCGGCAGGCTGGGGGCTGCAGCGTCAATGGCCGGGCAATCTGACCACCGGTGTGCGCCAGGTGCTGTCCAGCGATCGAGACACAGGCATTGCAGGTCATGAGGTGCAAATGACCGTCAGTGCCGTGTTGTCGCCGAATCTGTCCACCAGTGTGGTTGCGGTGCGCCGTGGCCAGGGCTTTCGCACCCTGTCAGACACCGGCTGGAGCCAGCAGCAGGGACGGGCCGAAGCCCCCGGGCGCGATCACTGGACATTTTCGCTCAACGGTACTGTCGAGCGCTGGGGGGCATTCGGCATGACCTGGTCGCGCTACACCAGCGTGGACGAGCCACCCAACATGCGCCTGGGATTGTCCTGGTCGCAGACGCTGCCCTCTCGGATCAGCCTGTCGTTGAGTCTGGAGCGGGGGATCGGCGATGCCGACGCGAGGCACCGGGGCACCTCGGTCTATCTGACGGCCGGGATGCCATTGGGCGATCAGCGCAGGGTTCGTAGCTACCTGCGCAGCGATCCGCGATCCGGGATGCGCCGTGGCGTGTCGATGAGTGAAGTGCTCAGTGAAACCCTGGCCTATAGCGCCAGTGCCGAACAGCGTGAAGCCGCGGCGCCATCGCTGGGTTTGCGGGTCAACGCACTGGCGCATTACACCAGTCTGGATCTGGGCCTGAACCAGCGCGCCGGGGCAAGCGAATTCGACCTGGGGCTGCGCGGCGGCATGGCGTTGCATCGCGATGGTGTGACGCTGTCGCCGTATCCACTGCGCGAGACCTTTGCCGTGCTCAAGGCTGGCGACCGTGCGGGTCTGAAGCTGTACACGCCGCAAGGCCCGGTGTGGACGGATGGATTGGGCCGGGCGGTGGCGGCGAGTTTGCCGGCCTATTCCACAGCCCGGCTGGAAGTCGATCCGTTGAGTTTGCCGCGCAACGTCGAGGTGCTCGACGGTTATCAGGAGGTCGAGGCCGGGCGTGGCTCGGTTCAGCATATGGATTTTTCCATCACCCGCGTGCGGCGTGTGCTGTTGAAGGCCAGGACACTTGACCGGCAATGGCTGCCCAGTGGCCTCGCCGTACGGAACGGGCAAGGCGAATACGTGACCACGGTGCTTGAGGCCGGGGCGATCTTTCTGCCGGATATCAAGCCCGGGCAGCCGCTGCGGGTGCAGCTGTCGGATAGCGCGCACTGCGACCTGCAATTCAATCTGGCTGAATCGCCGGACGAGCACGCACTGATCGAGCCCGTCGACGCGCTCTGTCAGCCTTTGAACCTCACATGACCGAGTTATTGCGCATGCATCGATGGATTGTCCTGATCACGCTGGCATCGTTGGCATCGACCTCGGTCAAGGCCGACGTGGCCTGCCAGATGACGCTTACGCCGAGCGCTGTGGACTACGGCGTTTCGACGCGGGCGGAGCTCCTCGCCCGGCCATCGGGCAATGACGGCAGTTTTGGTGTGCGCACTGTTCATCTACGGATTCAATGTCCGGCTGCGCGCGCGATCAGGTGGTCCTTTGCTGCGCCGAGCAGCGACGCGCTGCATTTCCGCTGGGCACCGGGACGGTTGCAGTTACGTATTGTGGCGGCGCGTCTGGATGGCGCGCCGGTGCAATGGATGCGCAATGATAGCGAGGCGGGCGCGGCAGGTCTTTTGCAGCCTGGTGATCGCATCACCGCCTGGCGCTCTGGCAGCCTCGTCGCCGGGCGCCATCTGGAGGTGGAGCTGGAAATCGAAGCCCGTGTCAGCGATGCCTCAAGCCGTGTCGCCGACCTTCAGCGATTTGAGGGGCTCGGCACCTTTCAGCTGGAATAATCAGGTTTCAGTCAGCAATTTGATCGCCGCCGCGCCGACCTTGCGCACCGCTTCTTCGATCTGCGGTGTCGGTTTCGCCGCGTAGTTCATCCGCAGACAATTGCGGTACTTGCCCGAGGCGGAAAAGATGCTGCCGACGGCAATCTGTACGCCTTGGTCATGCAGCGCGCGATTCAGCTTCAGCGTATCGAAACCCTCCGGTAATTCGACCCACAGCATAAAGCTGCCTTGCGGACGACTGGCGCGAGTGCCGGCCGGGAAATAGCGCGTCACCCAATCGATCATTACGTCGCGATTGCGCTGGTATTGCGTGCGCATTCTCCGCAAATGCGGTTCGAAGTAGCCACCTTTGAGGAATTCGGCAATGGCAATCTGCGGCTGCGGCGCGGTGGAACCGGTGCTGATGTATTTCATGTGCAGCACGCGTTCCAGATACCGTCCCGGCGCAACCCAGCCGATGCGCAGCCCCGGCGCCAGGGTCTTGGAAAACGAACTGCACAGCAGCACGCGACCGTCCTC
This sequence comes from Pseudomonas sp. GW823-FHT01D03, assembly GCF_058798255.1. Taxonomy (NCBI): domain Bacteria; kingdom Pseudomonadati; phylum Pseudomonadota; class Gammaproteobacteria; order Pseudomonadales; family Pseudomonadaceae; genus Pseudomonas; species Pseudomonas sp. GW823-FHT01D03. The sequence goes on along the minus strand of NZ_JBXAKK010000001.1, from coordinate 12,862 downwards.
GTCGAAGGACTTGATCGTGCGAGGACGCGGGTAGGTGTAGGCCAGTTCGCCATATACATCGTCCTCGATGATCGCCACGTCGAAACGCTGCGCCAGCGTCAACAACGCGCGTTTGCGCGACTCCGGCATGATGTAGCCGAGCGGGTTGTTGCAGTTGGGGGTGATCTGGATGACCTTGATCGGCCATTGCTCCAGCGCCAGTTCCAGCGCTTCGAGGCTGATGCCGGTCAGCGGATCGGTGGGGATCTCCAGAGCTTTCATGCCCAGCCCTTTGAGGGTTTGCATGGCGCCGTGAAAGCTTGGCGAATCCACCGCGACGATATCGCCCGGCTCGCAAATGGCGTGGATGCTGGTGGACAGTGCTTCGTGGCAACCGGTGGTGATCACCAGGTCGCTGGCGCTCAACTGACAGCCGGAATCGAGCATCAGCCGGGCGATTTGCTCGCGAAGTTCAAGGGTGCCGTGGATGTTGTCGTAATACAGACCGGGCATGTCCTGGCGGCGGCTGATCCGCGCCAGTCCGCGCAGCAGCGGTTTCATGGTGGGCGTGGTCACGTCGGGCATGCCGCGACCCAGTTGCACCACGTCCTTGCGCGGCACCGCGCGAATCAGCTCCAGCACCTGATCCCACTGCGAAATCTCCACCGGCCGCTGCGCCGGGCGCCCGACTGCGGGCAGCTCCGGCAGCTCGCGGCCCACCGGCACGAAGTAGCCCGACTTGGGTTTCGGCGTGGCCAGACCGCTGTCTTCGAGCATGCGATAGGCCTGCTGCACCGTGCTCAGGCTGACCCCGTGTTCTACGCTCAAGGCGCGCACCGAAGGCAGGCGATCGCCAGGACGGTAGAAGCCTTGTTCGATGCGGGTACCGAGCAGCTCGGCGAGGTTCACATACAGGGTCATGGCACTGCCTCGATGCAGGTGATTCGTTAAACCAGTACAGATGCAGCAAAAATCGGTGATTCAGACGCAGAAATGGCAAATCTGTATGGAATTAATACAGATGTGTTGAATCTGTAATGCTTTTGCCGACCCGCGCATCATGGAATCTCTGGCTACCCAAGTAAACAGGAGCGACAAAAATGAACGGCTTGAGCGATGTGCGGCTGACGTTACACAGTCAGGAACTGGCGGCAGGGCAGGAGGACAGTGCATGGAACAGCGCCATGCGCAACGCGCCATCCGGCCTGAGTCGCTGGGGCCTGTTCTGGCATCGTCTGCACACGCGCAAGGCGTTGCTCAACCTGACGCCGGAGCAGCTCAAAGATATTGGGCTGACCCGGGAGCAGGCGCAGGAGGAGGGGTTGAAACCTTTTTGGCGGATCTGAACGTTTTAGCGCCTGTTTCGGCCCCTTCGCGAGCAAGCCCGCTCCCACATTCGACCGTGTTCTCAAGGTGGAGCGCGGTCACTTGTGGGAGCGGGCTTGCTCGCGAAGGCGTATTCAGGGCCTCAAAAAAACATCAGACCAACTCTTTAAGGCGGTGCCACAACATCCCCAACGCCAGCAGCGGCGAACGCAAATGCTTGCCGCCGGGGAAGGTGATGTGCGGCACCTTGGCGAACAGATCAAAGCCACAGCTGTGCTGCCCGCTGATCGCCTCCGCGAGCAGCTTGCCGGCCAAGTGCGTGGCATTCACCCCGTGCCCGGAATAGGCCTGGGCGTAATACACATTCGGCTGATCCTTGAGCCTGCCGATCTGTGGCAAACGGTTGGCGCCGATGCCGATCATCCCGCCCCATTGATAGTCGATCTTCACGCCTGCCAGTTGCGGAAACACTTCGAGCATCTTCGGCTGCATGTAGGCGCCGATGTCCTTCGGGTCGCGCCCGGAATAATGGCAGGCACCGCCGAACAACAGGCGCCGATCCGCCGAGAGCCGATAGTAGTCCAGCGCCACGCGCTGGTCGCAGACCGCCATGTTTTGCGGCAGCAGGCTGTGCGCCAGTTCTGTGGAAAGCGGTTCGGTCGCGATGATGTAGCTGCCGGCCGGGAGCACTTTGCCGCTGAGTTGCGGATTGAGGTCGTTGAGGTAAGCGTTGCAGCCCAGCACCAGAGTCTTCGCCCGTACCGAGCCTTGAGCTGTGTGGACGCGAACTTCGGGGCCGTAATCGATACGCGTCACCGTCGATTGCTCGAACAGTTGCACGCCCAGTTGCTGTGCGGCAGCGGCTTCGCCCAGCGCCAGATTCAGCGGATGCAGATGCCCGGAACCCATGTCGATCAAACCGCCGACGTAGCGTTTGGAGCCAACCACGGTGTGCATTTCATCAGCTTGCAGCAGACGGGTTTCGTAGCGATAGCCGAGGCTGCGCAGCTCTTCGGCGTCTTCGGCAAAGCCCTCAAGATCGGCCGGTTTGTTGGCGAGGTCGCAGTAGCCCCAGGTCAGATCGCACGGGATCTGGAACCGTTCGACGCGCTGGCGGACGATTTCCACCGCTTCCAGGCCCATCAGTTTCATCTGGCGAACGCCGTCGGTGCCGATGACGTTGGCGAACTGATCGAGGCCATGACCGAGCCCGCGAATCAACTGTCCGCCGTTACGGCCGCTGGCGCCCCAGCCGATCCGGTGCGCTTCCAGCAACACCACGCTGAGGCCGCGCTCGGCCAGTTCCAGCGCGGTGTTCAACCCGGAAAAGCCGCCGCCGACCACACACACGTCTGCGCTCAGCTCGCCCTGCAGCACCGGATAGTCGGGCTGCGGCAGACTGCTGGCGGCGTAATAAGAGGCAACGTGGGGTTGGCTCGCGAAGGTTCGGGCGCGGGCATTCATGGGCATCATCCAACGGCTGGGTGTCGAGAAAATTTGACGGAGCATAAGCCGCACGGCCGAAGACCGGCAACACTGGTCGGCCGTTGCTGTCTGGATCACGGCTTTTGCGGCACAATTGCCGCCTATTTCATGTGGGTTACCGTTTCGATGAGTTGCAACCGCCAGACCATTCGCGACCTGCGTCAGCAGATTCCCTCGTTCGACTGCGTGCCCGGTTGCCACGATTGCTGTGGGCCGGTGACCACTTCGCCGGAAGAGATGTCGCGCCTGCCGCGCAAGACCCGTGCCGAGCAGGATGCGGCGATGGATGAGCTGAACTGTGTGCACCTGGGGCCGGATGGCTGCACGGTGTATGGCGAGCGGCCGCTGATCTGCCGCTTGTTCGGTACCACCAAAACCCTGCCGTGCCCTAACGGACGGGGGCCAGTGGAGCTGATTCATCCGCGGGTGGAAAAGCAGATCTTCGAGTACATGGCTTCGAATCGGCAGGTGCTGGTCTGAAAAGATCGCAGCCTTCGGCAGCTCCTACATGGAAATGCGTTCTCCTGTAGGAGCTGCCGAAGGCTGCGATCTTTTGATCTTCCAAATCTCAGTCTGGAATCGGCAGGCTCAGACTCTCCTTCACCTCTTCCATCACGATATAGCTTTTGGACTCACGCACATGCGGCAGCTTCAACAGAATGTCGCCCAGCAGTTTGCGGTACGAGGCCATCTCGGAAATCCGCGCCTTCACCAGATAGTCGAAATCCCCTGACACCAAATGGCATTCCAGCACGTGCGGCAGTTTCAGCACTGCGCGGCGGAACTCTTCGAACGTGTCGCCGGATTTGTAGTCGAGGCTGATCTCGACGAACACCAGCAGGCTACCCTTCAGATGCTGCGGGTTGAGCCGGGCGTTGTAGCCCATGATGATCCCTTCGCGCTCCAGCCGGCGCACCCGCTCCGTGCACGGTGTGGTGGACAGACCAACCTTCTCCCCGAGTTCGGTAAACGATATGCGCCCGTCCGCCTGCAGGATCCGCAAGATGTTGCGGTCGATCTTGTCCAGCTCACGTTTGGTCTGAGTGTTGGTACGCATAGGGGATGCGCCTCCGTGAAAAGGGTTTTTGCCGAGAATTGTCGCCAAATATAGGCGCTTATATAGTGAAATGCACTGGCCATTCTTTTTTACACTGCGCGCATCATTGCTCTAATAACAGACGTACGCGGCCCCGCCGCGATGAGGGATACAAAAATGCGCGTAATGGTCTTGGGTAGCGGCGTCATCGGTACCGCCAGTGCTTACTATCTGGCTCGTGCCGGGTTTGAAGTGGTGGTGGTCGACCGGCAGCCAGCCGTGGCCATGGAGACCAGTTTCGCCAACGCCGGCCAGGTGTCGCCGGGTTATGCCTCGCCGTGGGCCGCGCCGGGTGTGCCGCTCAAGGCCATCAAGTGGTTGCTGCAGCGCCACGCGCCGCTGGCGATCAAGGCCACCGCCGACATCGACCAGTACCTGTGGATGGCGCAGATGCTGCGCAACTGCACCGCCAGCCGTTACGCGGTGAACAAGGAGCGCATGGTGCGTCTGTCCGAGTACAGCCGCGACTGCCTCGACGAACTGCGCGCCGAAACCGGCATCGCCTACGAAGGCCGCAGCCTCGGCACCACGCAACTGTTCCGCACTCAGGCACAGCTTGATGGTGCCGCCAAAGACATCGCCGTGCTGAAAGAATCCGGCGTGCCGTTTGAAGTCCTCGACCGCGCCGGTATTGCCCGCGTCGAGCCGGCCCTGGCCAATGTTACCGACATCCTCGCCGGTGCTCTGCGTCTGCCGAACGACCAGACGGGCGACTGCCAGATGTTCACTACGCGTCTGGCGGAAATGGCCGTGAAACTCGGGGTGGAATTCCGCTTCGGCCAGGACATTCAGCGCCTCGACTACGCCGGTGACCGCATCAACGGTGTATGGATCGACGGCAAGCTGGAAACCGCCGACCGCTACGTGCTGGCCCTCGGCAGCTACTCGCCGCAACTGCTCAAGCCACTGGGCATCAAGGCCCCGGTGTACCCGCTCAAGGGTTACTCGCTGACCGTGCCGATCACCAACCCGGGCATGGCTCCGACCTCGACCATTCTCGACGAGACCTACAAGGTCGCGATCACCCGTTTCGATAACCGCATCCGCGTCGGCGGCATGGCGGAAATCGCCGGTTTTGACCTGTCGCTGAACCCGCGTCGGCGCGAAACCCTGGAGATGATCGTCAACGACCTTTATCCTCAGGGCGGCAATCTGGCCGAGGCGAGCTTCTGGACCGGTCTGCGTCCGACCACCCCGGACGGCACGCCGATCGTTGGCGCCACGCCGTTCAAGAACTTGTTCCTCAACACCGGTCACGGCACCCTGGGTTGGACCATGGCATGTGGTTCCGGTCGTTTACTGGCCGATCTGATGGCGAAGAAAAAGCCGCAGATCAGCGCCGAAGGTCTCGATATTTCCCGTTACGGCAATAAGCCTCAGGAGTCCGCAAAACATGGCAATCCAGCGCCAGCTCACCAATGAGCGCATGAGTCAGATCGTCACCCACAACGGCACCGTGTATCTGGCCGGGCAGGTCGGCGACGACTTCAACGCCGGGGTTGAGCAGCAGACCCGCGAGGTGCTCGCCAATATCGAGCGCCTGCTCGATCTGGCCGGGACTGACAAGCAGCATCTGCTGTCGGCGACGATCTACCTGAATGACATCGAGGCGCACTTTGCCGGAATGAACTCGGTGTGGGATCAGTGGCTGCCCAAAAGCGCCGCACCGGCCCGCGCCACCGTCGAAGCGAAGATGGCCAAGCCGAGCATCCTGGTCGAGATCTCCATCGTCGCCGCGTTGCCGTAACCGTTTCAAAGATCCCTCTCCCGGCGCTGTTGGCGGTTCACGTCGTCAGTCGGCGCCGGTTTTTATTTCCATGACCGCCTAGAAGTCTGCCGCCATGCGTCCTGCCCGTGCCCTGATCGACCTAGAAGCCCTGCGCCACAACTACCGAATTGCCCGCGAAGTCACCGGCGCCAAGGCGCTGGCGGTGATCAAGGCCGATGCCTACGGTCACGGCGCGGTGCGTTGCGCCCAGGCGCTGGAAGCTGAAGCCGACGGGTTTGCCGTTGCCTGCATCGAAGAAGCGCTGGAGCTGCGCGCGGCCGGCATCAAGGCCCCGGTGTTGTTGCTCGAAGGGATCTTCGAAGCCGATGAACTGGCGCTGATCGTCGAGCATGATTTCTGGACCGTGGTGCATTCACTGTGGCAGCTCGAAGCCATCGAGCAGGCGGCACTGAGCAAACCGATTACCGTATGGCTCAAGCTCGATTCGGGCATGCACCGTGTGGGCCTGCATCCGAAGGACTACGCGGCGGCCTACCAGCGCCTGCTGGCCAGCGGCAAAGTGGCGAAGATCGTGCTGATGAGCCACTTCGCCCGTGCCGATGAGCTGCACGAGCAGAGCAGTGCCGATCAGGTCGCGGTGTTCGAAGCGGCGCGTCAGGGCCTCGCCGCCGAAGTCAGCCTGCGCAACTCGCCGGCTGTACTTGGTTGGCCGCAGATTCACAGCGACTGGGTGCGCCCGGGCATCATGCTCTTCGGCGCCACGCCGTTCGAAGAAGCCAACGCCGTGGCCGAGCGCCTGCAACCGGTGATGACCCTCGAATCGAAAGTCATCTGCGTACGTGAGCTGCCCGTCGGCGAGCCGATCGGCTATGGCGCCAAATTCATCACCGACAAGCCGATGCGCATCGGCGTGGTTGCCATGGGCTATGCCGATGGCTACCCGCGTCATGCCCCGACCGGCACGCCGGTACTGGTTGCCGGCAAACGCAGTCGCCTGCTTGGCCGCGTGTCGATGGACATGCTCTGCATCGACCTCACCGATGTGCCGGAAGCGGACCTCGGTTCGACCGTCGAGCTGTGGGGCAAAAACATTCTCGCCAGCGAAGTGGCGCAGTGGGCGGACACCATTCCGTATCAGATCTTCTGCAACCTGCGTCGCGTGCCAAGGCTCTATTCCGAGGGTTGAGGCCAGCGCGGGGGCCAAGTGTTGTAAATACTGAACGCTGTCGCCATGATAACGCTCAATATTCTTACAACATCAGGAGGCTCCCGCCTTGGACGTCGGTGAACGACTGCAATCGATCCGCAAGCTCAAAGGGCTTTCCCAGCGTGAACTCGCCAAACGTGCGGGCGTCACCAACAGCACCATTTCGATGATCGAAAAGAACAGCGTCAGCCCTTCGATCAGTTCGCTGAGAAAGGTTCTGGGCGGGATTCCCATGTCCATGGTCGAGTTCTTTTCCGAAGAAATCCTGCAGGAAGTCCCGACCCAGATCGTCTACAAGGCCAACGAGCTGATCGACATCTCCGACGGCGCCGTGACCATGAAACTGGTCGGCCGCGCGCACCCGAGCCGGGCCATCGCGTTCCTCAATGAAATCTACCCGCCGGGCGCCGATACTGGCGAAGAAATGCTCACCCATGAAGGCGAGGAAACCGGGATTCTGGTGGAAGGTCGTCTGGAACTGGTGGTGGGGCTGGAAACTTTTATTCTCGAAGCCGGCGACAGCTACTATTTTGAAAGTACCAAGCCGCATCGTTTCCGTAATCCGTTCGACGCGCCTGCGCGACTAATCAGCGCAGCCACGCCGGCGAATTTTTAAACACAGAGGCGCCAAGCCATGACGGCGAAGGCATCCACAGAGTTTTTCCACAGCGCGGTATAACCCCTTCGACTATGGGGTTGTTTCAGTGTGGCGGGCTACCCGCTATACTTGCGCCCGCCTGCGAACCGTGGCCGCAGGCGTGAATAGCCACCATTGAGGGTGAACGCGTGAACCTAATTATGAAAATGCTGGCCGCACCAGCAACCGTACTGGCCCTCTGGGCTGTCAGCGCTCAAGCTGCGACGAATGACGACATTGCCAAACGCCTCGAGCCGGTCGGCCAGGTGTGCGTTCAGGGGCAGGAATGCAAAGGAATGGAAGTTGCTGCCTCCGCTGGCGGCGGTGGTGGGGCGAAGACGCCGGATGAAGTGATTGCAAAACATTGCAATGCTTGCCACGGCACGGGTCTGCTGGGCGCACCAAAAATCGGTGACGCCGCGGCCTGGAAAGAACGCGCCGATCACCAGGGCGGCCTCGACGGCATCCTGGCCAAAGCCATCACCGGCATCAACGCCATGCCGCCAAAAGGCACCTGTGCCGATTGCTCGGACGACGAGTTGAAAGGTGCGATCCAGAAGATGTCCGGCCTGAAATAAGCCGCGCTTCTGACGAAAAAAACCGTCTCCGGACGGTTTTTTTGTGCCTGCGATTCACGGCTTTCGCTGTCCTTTGCAGCAAAGTCGAGGCAAGCTCGGTCTACCTCTATTCACGGAACGGGCGGGAGGCTTCAGATGGTGCAGTTGTGTTCGATCGAACAGGCGGTGGACGACGTGCTCGCACGCTTGCCGGCGCATATCCACATGGGCATGCCGCTGGGTCTGGGCAAACCCAATCACTTCGTCAACGCGCTGTACCGGCGGATCAAGGACTTGCCCGAACGACAACTGACGATGTACACCGCGCTGTGCCTGGGGCGACCGACGCTGGGCGACGGTCTGCAGAAGCGCTTCATTGAACCCTTCGTCGAGCGCGTCTTCGGTGATTACCCCGAATTCGATTTCCTCGCCGACCTGCAGCATGACAGCCTGCCCGCCAACATCCGCATCCAGCAGTTCTTCATGCAGCCCGGCAGCCTGCTCAACAGCGCGCCGGCCCAGCAGGATTACGTCAGCAGCAACTACAGCCATGCCGCCCGTGACATCAACGCGGCCGGCCTGAATCTGGTGGCGCAATTGCTTGCCAGCAGCAGCGAACATCCTGATCGCCTGAGCCTGAGTTGCAACCCGGACATCACCCTCGACCTGTTGCCGATGATCTCCAAACGTCGCGACGCCGGGGAGACCATTCTGCTGGTCGGTCAGGTGCACACCGATCTGCCGTACATGCCCGGCGATGCCGAAGTCGATATCGACACCTTCGACCTGCTGATCGACGCGAAGGACAGCAGTACGCTGTTTTCCACGCCGAACATGCCGGTGGGCTTTCAGGATCACTTCATCGGCTTGCACGCCAGTACGCTGGTGCGCGACGGCGGTACGTTGCAGATCGGCATCGGCTCGATGGGCGATGCACTGACCGCCGCACTGCTTGCGCGGCAGGCAGACAACGCCGGTTACCAAGCCCTGCTTAATGACATCAATCTCAGCCAGTGGGCGCAGTTGATCGAGCGCGAGGGCGGCACTGCGCCGTTCGCCAAAGGCCTGTATGGCTGCAGTGAAATGTTCGTCAACGGTCTGCTGGTACTGGCGGATGCCGGGATCATCCGGCGCAAGGTCTACCCCGACGTGCACACTCAGGAGCAGGCCAACGCGGGCACTCTCGACGAGTCGGCGCAAACCGATGGCATCTCGGTGCACGGCGGCTTCTTCCTCGGTCCGCGCAGTTTCTACGAGCGCCTGCGTGAGTGGCCGCAGAGCAAGCGCCTCGAATTCAACATGACCCGGATCAGCTACATCAACGAGCTGTACGGGCAGGAAGAGCTCAAGCGCTTGCAGCGCCTTGATGCCCGGTTCATCAACACCGTGTTCACCATGACGCTGTTGGGCGCGGGTGTGGCGGATCAACTGGAAGACGGGCGGGTGCTCAGCGGTGTCGGCGGGCAGTACAACTTCGTCGCCCAAGGCCACGCGCTGCACGATGCGCGCTCGATTCTGATCCTGCGCAGCTGGCGCGAGTCCGGCGGCGAGGTCAGTTCGAACATCGTCTGGGAATACGGCCATTGCACGATTCCACGGCACCTGCGCGACATCGTGGTCACCGAGTACGGCATCGCCGATCTGCGTGGCAAGTCGGATGCGGCGGTAATCGAGGCATTGTTGAATATCAGCGATTCACGCTTTCAGCCGGGGCTGATCGAGCAGGCACAGAAGGTCGGCAAACTGCCGAAGGATTTCCGCCTTGATCCGCGATTCGTCGACAACACTCCGCAACGCTTGCAGGCGATTGCCGCGAAGCATCCGAATCTGTTCCCGGAGTATCCGCTGGGCTGTGATTTCACCGCGATCGAGCGCGATCTGCTGCGGGCGCTGAACTGGCTGAAGAGCAAGTTCAAACTGAGCGAGATACTGGAGCTGGGCAAGGCAGCGCTGGATGCGCCGGAGGCTTCGACGTTCCCCGAACACCTTGAACGTATGCAACTGACCCACCCGGAAGGCCTGAAAGAAGACCTGCTCCAACGCCTGCTGCTCACCGGCCTCAAAGCCACCGCGCAGTAACGGCTCACCCCAAAACCAACGGTGGGAGCGGGCTTGCTCGCGAAGGCGGTGTGTCAGTCGAAGAATAGGTCGACTGACACGACGCCTTCGCGAGCAAGCCCGCTCCCACAGGGGAGCTGCGGTGTGGCTTTATTCGATGAAGGTAACGACGCCATCCTTCAGCGATTTCACGCGCGCCAGCGATTCAACGCGGTAGCCCTGCGAATCCAGCTCGGCACGGCCGCCCTGGAACGACTTCTCGATCACGATGCCCAGACCGGCGACGGTGGCGCCAGCCTGTTTGATGATCGAGATCAGCGCCTGCGAAGCCTTACCGTTGGCCAGGAAGTCGTCGATGATCAGCACGCGGTCGCTGCTGGTCAGGTGCCGTGGCGAGATGGCCACGGTGCTTTCGGTCTTCTTGGTGAACGAGTAAACGGTTGCCGACAGCAGGTTTTCGGTCAGGGTCAGGGACTGCTGCTTGCGGGCGAAGATCACCGGCACGCCGAGGTTCAGACCGGTCATGATCGCCGGGGCAATGCCCGAGGCTTCGATGGTGACGATCTTGGTAATGCCTGAGTCCTTGAACAGCGTGGCGAATTCGTCGCCGATCAGCTTCATCAGGGCCGGGTCGATCTGGTGGTTCAGGAAGGCGTCGACTTTCAGGACCTGGTCGGAAAGCACGATGCCTTGTTCGCGGATTTTCTGCTGCAATGCTTCCATGAAGCTGTCCTCGTTCAGCGCTTGTGCGCCCTAAGCTTTAAAAAAGTGGTCAATTCTAGCGCTTTAACATCGCGCGTATATCAGCCAATGCGCTATTGCCGCGCACGGCTTTGACTTCGGTCGGTGTGTCGTCGTTGCCTTCCCACGCCAGGTCGTCCGGCGGCAGCTCATCAAGGAAGCGGCTGGGCGCGCAATCGATGATCTCGCCGTACTGTTTACGCTTGGCGGCGAAGGTGAACGCCAGGGTCTGACGCGCGCGGGTGATGCCCACGTAGGCCAGGCGGCGTTCCTCTTCGATGGTGTCGGCTTCGATGCTGGAGCGGTGCGGGAGGATTTCCTCTTCCATGCCCATGATGAACACGTAAGGGAATTCCAGACCCTTGGACGCATGCAGGGTCATCATCTGCACGCCTTCGGCGCCGTCCTCTTCTTCCTGCTGACGCTCGAGCATGTCGCGCAGGACCAGTTTGCCGATGGCGTCCTCGACGGTCATCTCGCCGTCTTCGTCTTTTTCCAGGGTGTTCTTCAAGGCCTCGATCAGGAACCAGACGTTGCTCATCCGGTAGTCCGCAGCCTTGTCGCTGGAACTGTTGGTGCGCAGCCAGTTCTCGTAGTCGATGTCCATGACCATGCTGCGCAGCGCCGAGATCGGATCTTCGCCGGCACACTGCTCGCGCACCTTGTCCATGAAGCGCTTGAAGCGCGACAGACGATCGGTGAAGCGGCTGTCGAGATGCTCGCCCAGACCGATTTCGTCAGTGGCGGCGTACATCGAGATCTTGCGTTCAGTGGCGTAGTTGCCGAGTTTTTCCAGGGTGGTCGAGCCGATTTCCCGGCGCGGCACGTTGATCACTCGCAGGAAGGCGTTGTCGTCGTCCGGATTGACGATCAGGCGGAAGTAGGCCATCAGGTCCTTCACTTCCTGACGCCCGAAGAAGCTGTTGCCGCCGCTCAGGCGGTACGGCACCTGGTGGTGCTGCAACTTCAGTTCGATCAGCTTGGCCTGATAGTTGCCGCGATAGAGGATCGCGAAATCGCTGTACGGGCGGTCGGTGCGCAAGTGCAGGCTGAGGATTTCCATGGCCACGCGCTCGGCTTCGGCGTCTTCGTTGCGGCAGCGGATCACGCGGATCTCGTCCCCGTGGCCCATCTCACTCCACAGCTGTTTTTCGAATTCGTGCGGATTGTTCGAGATCAGCACGTTGGCGCAGCGCAGGATGCGGCTGGTGGAGCGGTAGTTCTGCTCGAGCATCACCACTTTCAGCGACGGGTAGTCATCCTTGAGCAGCATCAGGTTTTCCGGCCGTGCACCGCGCCAGGCATAGATCGACTGGTCGTCGTCGCCCACCACGGTGAACTGGTTACGCTTGCCGATCAGCATCTTCACCAGCAGGTACTGGCTGGCGTTGGTGTCCTGGTACTCGTCGACCAGCAGGTAGCGCACCTTGTTCTGCCACTTTTCGAGAATGTCGGCGTGCTCTTCGAAGAGCTTTACCGGCAGCAGGATCAGGTCGTCGAAATCCACCGCGTTGAACGCCTTGAGCGTGCGCTGGTAGTGGGTGTAGACAATGGCAGCGGTCTGTTCTTTCGGATTGCGCGCGTTTTCCAGCGCCTGGGCCGGCAGGATCAGGTCGTTTTTCCAGGCGCCGATCATGTTCTTGATCTCGTCGACGCCGTCGTCGCCTGCGTATTCCTTCTGCATGATGTCGGTCATCAGGGCTTTGACGTCGGTCTCGTCGAAGATCGAGAAACCGGGTTTGTAGCCCAGCCGCGCATGCTCCTTGCGGATGATGTTCAGGCCCAGGTTGTGGAAGGTGCAGACCGTCAGGCCGCGACCTTCGCCGGCACGCAGCAGAGTGCCGACCCGCTCCTTCATCTCGCGCGCAGCCTTGTTGGTAAAGGTCATGGCGACGATGTACTGGGCGCGGATGCCACAGTTCTGGATCAGGTGCGCGATTTTGCGGGTGATCACGCTGGTCTTGCCGGAGCCAGCGCCGGCGAGCACCAATAGAGGGCCGCCGACGTAGTTCACGGCTTCTTGCTGCCGGGGATTGAGTCGGGACAT